>CAWBHF010000022.1:0-58969 GCA_963788645.1 uncultured Acidobacteriota bacterium | reverse complement strand
TTCCTAAACCGTTGGTCGGCGGTTCGACTCCGCCCGGGGCCTCCATCGCCAAACTATTCGTAGCGCAGGGCACGCATGGGATCGATCCGGATGGCGCGCATTGCCGGCAAATAACAGGCGACTGCTGCGACTGTGAGCATCACGGCGCAAACCGCAATGTAAGTCAGCAGGTTCGTCGGGCCGACGCCAAACAACAGGCTCGCCAGCATTCGCGTCAGTAGAAATCCCGCGGTCAAACCGATCAGCAATCCGATCGACACCCATCGCAGCCCTTGACCCATGATCATCTTGAGCACGTCGCCACGGTGCGCGCCGAGAGCCATGCGCACTCCGATTTCGCGAGTCTGCTGCACCACTGTCGTCGCCAGGACGCCGTAGATGCCAACGCAGGCCAGCAGCACCGCAAGCCCTCCAAAGATGCTCATGAGAAACGAATCGAAGCGGCGCTGCCCGAGGTTGTCATCAAGAACGTCCTGCATGGTCAGTACATCGAATACGGGCAGGTCTTTATCGAGTGTCCAGATCTGCCGCTTGATGCTGGCCGTGAGCGCAGTTGGATCCGAGGCGCTGCGAACCGCAAGCGTCAGGTAGGTGTAGTCCTGCATCGGCCGGGTGATCTCCGGACGCGTGGCATCTTCAAGCGAGGTCTGACGCGTATCGCGTACCACCCCGATCACGCTTAACTGCACCGGCTCCTTTTCTCCCCGCGCAGGAACACTCCAGATGTGTTTGCCAATCGCATCCTGCTCCGGCCACAGCTTTCTGGCCAGCTTCTGGTTGATCACAATCACTGGAAGATTCTGGTTGACCTCGTCCGCGGTGAAGTTTCTGCCGCTCACTAACGACATGCCGAGCGTCTCGAAGTAGGACGGAGAACTGATGCCGCGCATATCCGCCGTCGGCTCACTGCCGCGTTTGGGCGTTGGCTCACCTTCAACCGTGAATCGCATGAGACGAATGCGGGTCAGCGGCAAGCCATCGGCGAAGCTTGCAGCCTTCACACCAGGCAGAGCAGAAATTCTCTCCAACGCCTGACGGCAAAATGCAGCTGTCTGCTCATTGGTCGAGTAGCGATCGGGCGGCATGCTGAAGTGCATGGTCAGCAGGTGATCGGGACTGAAGCCCGGGTCCACGTCGAGCACCAAGAGCAGACTGCGAATCATGAATCCGGCTCCGATCAACAGCACCGAGGCCAGGCTCACTTCGATCACGATAAGCGCAGCACGCATAGTGCGCGGATGAGACCGGGTGGATTGCGCTCCCTCTTTCAGGACGGTGATCACCTCGGTGCGCGAAACATATAGCGCCGGAAAAATCCCGAACAACACACCCGCGAGCAGACTGGCCGCAGTGGTAAACAGCAGCACCGGGATGCCAATGTGGATTTGTTCGGGCCGGAGAATGTCCGCCGGCTTGAGCGCGAGAATGGCCTTGATTCCCCAGTGCGCAACCACCAGACCGAGGACGCCTCCAATCAAACTCAGAACCAGGCTTTCCGTAACCATCTGCGCGATCAGATCGGCCCGGCTGGCTCCGAGAGCCTTGCGGATGGCGAGTTCCTTCTGCCGCGCCATGGCACGAGTCAGCATGAGATTCGCCAGGTTGGCGCAGGCAATCAGCAGAATCAATCCCACCGCGGATAGCAGGACCAGAAGATTGCGGCGGAGATCCTTGCCTACGTCCTCGACGTACACGGGGAAGATATTTACTCCAAATCCGGCGTTCAGCGTTGGGTTCTGCTCCTCAAGCCGCTTGCCGATCACATCCATTTCAGCCCGAGCCTGCTCGAGCGAAACGCCCGGACGCAGCCGCGCGTAGACCTGCACCTTGAGCCGGTTTAATTCCTGTGCAGTCCGTTGCGCAGCGGGCTCGTAGGGTATCCAGATGTCTGGCTTTCGCTGCTCCGTGCCTTCTCGCGTCGACGGCAAGTAGAAGTGCGAGGGAAGCACGCCAACAACGGTGTAGGGAACATCATTGAGCGTTATGCTTTGACCGACAGTGTTGCGGTTGGCGCCGAAATGGCTCTCCCAGTATGCGTCGCTCAGAATAGCGATCTGCGTGTTGCTGGGTTCAGACTCGAACGTCGTCCCGATGGACGGTGACACTCCGAGCACCTGAAAGAAGTTCGGCGAAATTCGCGCGCCGCTCACCCGCTCCGGTTCTCCGGAGCCGGTGCGATTCAGATTGGCGTCTTCCATTCCCGCAATGCCCTCGAAGGCACTCGACTGGCGCAGCCATTCGGCGAAGTTCGTGTAGGCGGCAGGAAGGCGCTCGCCAATCGCAGCTCCCAGTGCGGCATTCTTTTCCCAGATCATGACCAGACGGTCGGGATCGCGATAGGGAAGTTTGCGTAGCAGAACTCCATCCACTACGCTGAACACCGCCGTGTTTGCTCCGATGCCCAGCGCGAGCATCAACACCACAACCGTTGAAAATACAGGCGAAGTCCGCAGCAAGCGGAAAGAATGGCGGAAATACTGCCTCAGATTCGCAGACTTCATCGGAAGAAACACGAATACGAATCTTCAATGTTAGCACTGCCGCGCGAAATGGTTGCTCCCGAACGGCGGCGTTGACTCAAGCCGTAGAAACGCAGCGAGCTACGTTTCTACACTTCCCGCCAATGGAACGGCGCAAGCCGCAACTGAAGAGGAAAATGCGAAGCAGCGAAATCAGGCCGAGCGCAGGTCGCTCGACAATTCCGCACCGCCGAACTCAGCTCGCTGAGGAGGAAGCGAAGACGGTTTGATCGCGTCTTGGACCGAGGCCGCAGTTCGCTTGCACAACCAGAAGAGAAAAGAAACCGTTGTGAGTCCGAAGAAAAGCCAACCTAATATGAAAACCTGAAGCCAATGCATGTTTTTGATCCCCTTCTAGGATGCGGGGGGAGCATCTAGCGTGAGGGCCCGATTATAAGCAAAAATTTATGCCTTGGGAATGGTGCAAATGTTTTCGCAAAAACTGCAAGCGGCTGGACTGACAAAAGCAATTCTGAACAAAGCCCAGTCTATTCAAAGTCTTGTAGCCCGAAGTTTCAAGATCTTGATAGGCGCCGCGGGTTTCATCGTACCATCTCAGATAACATGCCGAGTCTATGAACTCGGTATTCGCCGAGGCCCGTGTTAGGGCAACGTCCGCGGGCAGTTGGGCATCTTGACCTCATCGATTCGGCCCGGAATGAGTCTCTCCAAGGCGTCCGGAGGATCAGTGTATGAACGCCACCGAGAAAAAGACGGTCGTTGTCACCGGCGCTTCGAGCGGCATCGGACGGGCATGCGTCTCCCGACTGGTGCCGTCCGGATGGCAGGTCTTCGCGACTGTTCGCAAGCCACAAGATGGCGACAGATTGCAGTCCGAGGTCGGCCCAGATCTCACGGCTGTAATCATGGACGTTACCGATCGAGCCTCGGTCACTGCGGCCGCTGAACAGGTCACATCGAAACTGCGCGGGCGAGGCTTGGATGGGCTCGTCAACGTGGCGGGGATCGGCATGGTGCGGCCGGTCGAATATATTACGCCGAGCGATTTGCGACAGGCATTCGACGTCAACGTGTTTGGCCAGATCGCGGTCACCCAGGCCTTCCTTCCTTTGCTCCGTAAAACGCGCGGCCGAATCGTCAATATCAGTTCGGTGGGCGCGCACATTGCCATACCGTTTGGTAGTTTGATCAACGCCAGCAAGAGCGCGTTTGGCATGTTCAGCGATACGCTGCGGCTGGAACTTCATCCCTTCGGCATCCGGGTTTGCGTAGTAGAGCCGGGAGCAATCAAAACGCCAGCGGTAGAGAAAACTCTCGGGAATATCGAAGCCGTCATCGGCGATCTGCCAGCCCGCGGCGCAGAGCAATATGGAGAAATGCTCAGAAATTTTGCCCGCCGCGGTTACGCGCGCGAGATGAATGGCAGCCCGCCTGAAGTCGTCGCCCAGGCCGTGCATCATGCGCTCACCGCCCATCGTCCCCGCACTCGATACCAGGTAGGAAAGCACGCACACCTTCTGACCACATTGCCGAGAATCTTGGCTGGCCGGCTCCTCGATGCGATCCTGCTTCGGATCACCGGTCTGCCGACCAAGTGGGATGCCTTAGGACCGCTGAAGACCGATAGCTCTCGGAACATGCGGTAAGCGAGCGACAAAAACGGCCACAACCCTTCACCACAGTCAAAAGCGGGTGCCCTACCCTTCTCGCGTTCTGTGCGAGAGGGTGGGGCTTCTAGGGCGGATGGCCCACACTACGACGTGCACCTTGCTCCGAAGGGTGCCCAGTCCAAGCTTCGCTTGGGCGGGGCTGTTGCTCGACCCGATAGATGGCTCATTCCTTAGGACCAAAGCCAACTCCTGATGGACTTTCGCGGCAATCGGGGATAACATCGCCGGAACCCGCGCCGTTGTTGCTCCCCCGGCACGCTGGAATTCGCGGTTAGGAGATCGTCCCTCCCTGTGACTCGCAAAACGCGTTCTCGTTTGGCGTCTCGTCCGCTGTTGCTGTGCCTGCTTGTCTTTGCTTTCATTCCGACCGCCTCCGCCGAGTGGAAGGAGAAGCTGTTGCACAGCTTCCAGGGCGCTCCGGATGGGGCGACGCCGGCGGGTGGAGTGGTTTTCGACGCAGCGGGTAACCTGTACGGGGCCACGACGGACGGAGGGGCTTTTGGTTGCGCACCGACGCAATGCGGTACGGTATTTCAGGTCGCGCCACCGCTGAAAAACGGCGAGCCTTGGACCGAGACTGTGCTCTACGTCTTCAAGGGCAACAGCAGTGGAGACGGCAACACTCCGGCTGGCGGCGTGGTCATCGACGGCTCCGGCAACCTCTACGGCACGACAGCTTATGGCGGGACCGGAAACTGCGTTCTTGTGGGCGAGACGGTAGGTTGCGGCACGGTGTTCGAACTGTCGCCACGGGCCCAGAAGGGTGGTGCGTGGACCGAGACCGTGCTCTACAGCTTTCAAGGCGGCAAGGACGGATATTTGCCGAGCGGGGATCTGGTCTTCGATAGCAAAGGGAATCTCTATGGCGCAACCCAATACGGTGGTGGATACGGAAGCTGCAACGCACCGTTCTATCCGAACTGTGGAACGGTGTTCGAGTTGAGTCCGCCGCAGACGAAGGGTGGCGCTTGGACGGAGCAGGTGCTGTACAGCTTCAAGGGAACTAGTGCGGCGGCGGTGCTTGGGGATGGCGCAAACCCCAACGGCGGTTTGTTGCTCGACAGCAAAGGTGCGATCTACGGCACGACATCGGTGGGGGGCATCAACTCAATCTATTGCACCTCCTCTCCCTACTATTTTGTGGGCTGTGGCACGGTATTCAAGCTACGTCCGCCGGACAACCAAGGCGGGCTTTGGACGAAAGCAGACCTCTACCGTTTCAAAGGTCGCCCCTATGACGGGGGAGGTCCCAATGGCAGCTTGATTTGGGACACAAAAGGACGACTCTATGGCACTACCATCGGTGGCACGGAACGGGAATCGGGTGTTGTCTTCAAACTAGCCCCTACAAGGGGCGATCAGTGGTTAGAAACGCTGCTGTACAGCTTTCAGGGAGGTACCGACGGGGGCAGCCCACAGGCTGGCGTGATCACAGATGGCGTTGGCAATCTATACGGCACGTCTCTCGGTGGAGTGAGCGGCCGGGGTGTTGTGTTCCGGCTGAAGCGCGTCCGAGGGAACTCATGGCCATTCGTCGTCTTACATAACCTCAGCGGTTCGACCGATGGTCACTGGCCCCAAGCTAACTTAGTTTTCGACCGATCAGGCGATCTCTACAGCACGACTCTTGGGGGAGGAACCGGAAGCGGTTGCACTAACGGTTGTGGGACGGTGTTCAAGGTGACACCCTAAGCCGGTAAGTGTGTGATTTCGTTGAAACCGTTCAGACGATGAGGGAGTGAATTCATGAGCACCAACAGATACGCCGCAAGTTCGACATTCATGGTGTGTTCACCATTGCTTGGCAGGGTGGCCCACCTATTCCAAATGCAACTCTAAATCACACTTAAAATGGGGTGCCCCATTCTTCCGCGTTCTTTGCGGAAGGGTGGGAGGCGAGAACGCCCGGACTTACCTGCCGTGCGAGGGTGGCTCACTATGGCGTTCATTTTGCTCCGTAGATGCCCAGTCCAAGCTTCGCTTGGGCGAGGCTGTCGCTCGACCTGATAGATGGCTCATTCTTTAGGACCAAAGCCAACTCCCGCCAGCAAATCTGCGGGCCTTCTAGCTGACATCGCCCGGTTGCCCCAACTCGACGCCCCAACACGCGGCGGACTTTCGCGGCAATCGGCGATAACATCGCCGGAACCCGCGCCGTTGCTGCTTTTCCCCGGCACGCTGGAATTCGAGGTTAGGAGATCGTTCCTCGCTGTGATTTGCAAGAAACGCTTGGCGGTTCGTCCCCTGCTGCTGTTATGCGCGCTTGTCTTTGCTTTCATTTCGTCCGCCTCCGCCGCCTGGAAGGAGAAGGTTCTCCACAGCTTCCAGAGCGTCCCAGACGGGGCCACGCCGCTCGGCGGGGTGGTGCTTGACAAAGCTGGCAATCTCTACGGTACGACCATCAACGGAGGCTCCTCATCCTGCCATTCGGTGGCTCAGTGTGGCATCGTGTTCCAGCTCGTCCCACCCACCAAGAAGGGCGGCCCATGGACGGAGGCCGTTCTGCACGTATTCCGGGGCAACAGCAATAACGATGGCGCATCTCCTGCGGGTGGCCTGATCATCGACAGTGCAGGCAATCTGTATGGCACAACCGCCTATGGTGGCACGGGCAATTGCGTGGTGCTGGGGATATTAACGGGCTGTGGCGCAGTATTCGAAATGTCGCCACCGCTGAAGCAGGCCGGCCGGTGGAAAGAGAAACTGCTGTACAGCTTCCCGACCGCCAAGCAGGGGTTTCTACCCCAGGGAGATCTAGTGTTCGACAGCGCGGGCAACCTTTACGGGGCAACGGAATTCGGCGGGGGCCATGGGACAACCTGTAATGGCTTTTATTAATATTGCGGGGCGGTGTTCGAGCTGAGTCCGCCAAGGACGAAGGGCGGCAAGTGGACGGAGAAAGTGCTGTATGCATTCGAAGGAGTTAAGCCGGGAAAACAGTTCGGCGATGGCGCTAATCCCAACGGCGGCTTGGTGCTCGACGGCATGGGCACGATTTACGGCACGACCTACTACGGTGGCAACAACCAAAAAGGAAAATGCGAAGGCGGGGTAGGAGGCACGGGCTGCGGTATCGTGTTCGCGCTCCATCCGCCGACCCAAGGGGGCGGGTCATGGACCGAGCAGACGATCCATCGCTTCGATGCCCAAGACGGAGCCAATTCTGCGGCTGGCGTTGTTTTTGATGGAAAGGGTAACCTTTACGGCACGACATTCGCTGGCCCCCAAACGGGTCAGGACTGATTTTTGAACTGAAGAAGCCCACGGGAAACGGCCGTTTTTGGACGGAGGTGGTGCTGCATGCTTTCGCCGATGGGACAGACGGCGCGGGTCCAGCCGCGAGCCTCGTGTTCGACCCGAACGGTAATCTGTTTGGAACAACAGCCGTTGCCACAAACCGATCCGCTCAGGGTAATGTTTTCCGCATGAGAGCGCCAACACGTGAGGATGCGCAATGGGCGTTCAGCGTCTTGTACACGTTCACCGGAAGCCCCGATGGAGCGCAGCCTGGTGCCAAGTTGTTCTTCGACGACCATGGCAATCTTTACAGTACGACGCTGTACGGCGGTACCGGCTCGGGGTGCGGTGTTGGCGGCTGCGGAACCGTGTTTGAAGTTTCGCCCCCATAGGGACGAGTGGGATTGACCTGGTTGTGGAGTTTCGCGACTGATCCCCTTACCTCGAACGTGGAGATTGTCGATTGCCATTAGGAGAATGCCATGGCACGGACCGCAATTCATCCCGGGGAACACTTGGCGGAAGAGCTCAGTGAGTTGGGAATGAGCGCGGCGGAACTGGCGCGGCAGCTAGGAGTGCCAACCAACCGCATCACCGAAATACTGAACCGGCGCCGGGCGGTCACCGGTGACACCGCGTTACGTCTTGCTCACTTCTTCGGCACCAGTGCGGAATTCTGGCTGAATCTGCAAAGTCTTTATGAAATCCGGCTGGCTGAGCAAAAGTCGGGCAAGTCCATCCGCGCCTTACCCACACTAAAGCACCTCGAACAGGCTCACGCGTAAGGCTATGCCGACCGGCTCCGCGGCGGGGCAAATTCCCAATTTGGAACCGCGTCTTAAGCCCATGACACTTTCTTCTTGATCTCATCCCGTCATCTGCGATATCATAAGGATAAATAGGTTATCTATAAGATAATCTTTGATCTTTGACAACCTGATTCGTTACGCAGTTTCGAAACGGAACGAGGGGGGGCGGTTGGGCTCGCCATAACTCCAATGTTTCCAAGATTTTGCCTGTAACTACCTTTAGAACCAAAGATCTGGAAGGCAAGAAAAATTCCAGTCCTTTGTTTTCAAGATTTTGCGCAAAACAGAGAGTTTTTTTTGATGGACATTGTGCACCGAAATGTGTGCAACGGAGCCGGGAAGCAGCTCGTGGGAATGACGATCTCAGCTCGATTCGCGCGACGACACCCGTTCACAGCTTCAACGTAGGCCGAAATCGCGGCGGCCTTCGCGCCTGGATCGCTTGCTCAAAACCATACGCGATCTTCAGCAGAGTCGGTTCACTCCATGCCCGGCCGAAAAGAGAGATCCCTACCGGCAGGCCAAAGACGAATCCGGCAGGCACCGTGATGTCGGGGTACCCCGCGACCGCCGCAGCGTTCGAACTGCCGCCCACGGCGTGATCTCCGTTAGCGAGGTCGGTAAGCCAAGCCGGACCGGCTGTCGGAGCCATGATGGCATCGAGATGAAACTGGTCCATGACTGCGTCGATGCCCTCTTGGCGCGACAGACGGTGATTCGCGTCGAGGGCGTCGATGTATTCCTTGCTGGTAAGCGGCCCCTTGGCTTCGGCTTTGATGAAAATATCCTGGCCGAAGTAGGGCATCTCTTTTTCGCGGTTGTTATCGTTGAAGGCAATGAGATCCTTCAAGGAACCCGGCGCCCCCGGACGAGCCGCCAGGTAAGCATTAAGATCGGCCTTCAACTCGTAAAGCAGCACCAGAAATTCGGTGTCATCGAATTTCCCGTGCGTAGGCAGATCGGCCGGATCGACGATGTCCGCGCCTTGGCGCTTCATGGCCGCGATCAGCGTGTTCATCAGCACGTCCTGAGCGTCGTTCGATCCGAAGTATTTGCGCGCGACGCCGATGCGAGCCCCGCGAAGTCCGTTGGGGTCGAGAAATTTGGTGTAGTCCGCCGCCCCATTACCGGCGCTCGCCGCCGTCGCGCCGTCGCGAGGATCGACGCCCGCAAGCGCGCTCAACAAGACAGCCGCGTCGCGTACGCTGCGGGCCATCGGGCCAGCCGTGTCCTGACTGTGAGCAATAGGAATGATGCCAACTCGGCTGACAAGGCCAAGCGTCGGCTTGATGCCAACCAGTCCGTTGGCCGAAGAAGGACAGACGATCGAGCCATCGGTTTCCGTGCCCACCGCGACCGCACAAAGACTGGCGGTGGTGGCCGCGCCTGAACCCGAACTCGATCCGCAGGGATTGCGGTCGAGCGCATACGGATTATTAGTCTGCCCGCCCCGCCCGCTCCATCCGCTGCTGGAATGGCTGGAGCGAATATTCGCCCACTCGCTCAAATTCGTTTTGCCCAATATTACCGCACCGGACTCCCGCAGTTTCTGCGCGACGAACGAATCTTTGGTTGGTTTCGACCCGAGCAGTGCCAGCGATCCCGCGGTAGTTTGCATGCGGTCGGCGGTATCAATATTGTCTTTGATCAGAACTGGAATTCCGTGCATCGGTCCGCGAACATGATGATCTTTGCGTTCCTGGTCGAGGGCCTCGGCAATCGCCATTGCGTCAGGATTGACTTCGAGCACGCTATTGATCGCCGGACCTTGTTTATCGATCTCCTCGATCCGCTCCAGATATTTTTCGACAATGGATCGCGCAGTGAACTTCCCGGAGGCCATTCCAGCTTGCAGGTCCGCGATGGTGATCTCGTCCAGTTCGAACGGCTTGATCTCGGGCATTGATGCGAGGCAAGTCGTGTCTTCACGACTAGCAGCCCGGGCCGGCAACACTGCCGCACCAACGCCAGCCAAAGCGCTGGTCTGCAGAAAACGCCGTCGCGGAAGGGAAGTAAAATCCAAGTCTGTTTCTTTCGTGTGGCTCAACCGGTCTCTCCTGTCATGTATCTTCGATACCAGCGGAACCGGAATTATAGGCCAATGGTCAACCGGGCTTGTCAATGAGGTGGGGCACCCGTTCGCGGACGCAGTGGCGTGGGGAATCCTGAGGCAGTTCTAAACAAACGGATGAAACCAGAACTAGGCGAGAAAGCGGAGCGCCAACGCGAGCCTCTGCGCCCGAGCGGCAGGTCTGAGTTTTCCGGTAGGGGCGTTCACGTCTGCTACTTCGCGTTTATCTTCTTTCTGATCCGCCGCAGCTCCATGAAACACAGTCCCGAAGTCGTACAAAGAACGCAGCCCATCATGATAATCACCTTCATGTCCATTGGAGCGGGCTCCTCTCCCGCCTGTGTCCTGCGACCGCTTCAGACTTATACAGCAACCGAAACTACTCTATTAGGAAAAGATACAGCAAAAGGCTTATGCTGACTGTTACCATTCTAGTTTCACAACCAGCCCTATCGGGTTGAAGCGAAATGCCGCAAATTGCTCCACCGCGCGTTATAATAAGTTTTCATGCCCAGATATTCCATCGTTGTGCCCCTGCACGATGAGCAGGAGAACGTCACCGATCTTTATGACCGCCTGAAAGCGGTCATGGAAGTGCATGGTGAGAGTTTCGAGATTGTGCTGGTGGACGATGGTTCTCGGGATCGAACTTTCAACCTGCTCCGCGAAATTGCCGCTGTCGACAGCCGGGTAACCGTGGTGAAACTCCGCCGTAACTTTGGCCAGACCTCCGCGCTGGCCGCGGGTTTCGACCATTCGCGGGGCGACTACATTATCGCCATGGATGGCGACCTGCAACATGACCCCGCCGATATTCCGTTGTTTCTCGAGAAGATCGCCGAAGGCTACGACATCGTTAGTGGATGGCGCAAGCGCCGCATGGACAATCTCTGGCTGCGCCGCATTCCGTCGAAATGCGCCAACTGGCTGATGGCCAAACTGAGCGGGGTCAGCATTCATGACTTTGGAACGACCTTCAAAGCGTATCGCCGCGAGGTGCTGGAGCAGGTGCCGCTTTATGGAGAACTGCACCGCTTCATTCCGGCGCTGGCATCCTGGTATGGAGCTTCCATCGTCGAAGTCCCAATTCGCAATGTCAACCGCGAGCGCGGCACTTCACACTACGGAATCTCGCGCACCTTCCGCGTGTTTTTCGACCTGATCACGATTCGCTTTTTGCTGCGATACCTGGCCCGTCCCCTGCACTTCTTCGGCACCGTCGGAATGCTGAGCATTCTTGGCGGAAGTGGGGTCGCGGGCTGGCTGATGCTCGACAAGCTTCTCAATCACTCGGATACCATGTCCCAGCATGGCCCACTCATGATCTTCGCCGCAGTTCTGCTGCTGGCCGGCTTGAACATGCTTGCCGTCGGCCTGCTCGGAGAGATGCAGGTGCGGCACTATCACGAACCTGCCCGGCGCGCACCGTACTCAGTGGACCGACTGCTTCGTGCCCAAAGCAGCGAAGAACACACCATCTCCGAGTAATCCGAGATTAATCAAATTAATGGAGACCGGGCGTCTCGCCCGTTTTCCCGTCGCCCGGGAGCTAACTCTCCCTGCAAGGTTGCGTCTAACCGCTTTTGAAAGAGCAAACGTCCCGCTCGAAAGAAGACCCAACGACAAGAGACGGGCGAAGGGAAAGACGCAAGAGATGACACGCGCAAAACTCACGGCCGGTTTCCTGTCGCCGTTTTTCTTCCTGGCTCCGCTACTGGCAAATCAAAATCCGGCAACCTCGACTACGTCAGCCATCGATGTGGTTCGCGAAGCCATTCGTCAAATGGGCGGCGAAGACACGCTCAGGGCATTGCGGGGTGTGCGTTTCAAGGCGGCAAGCTATCGGAACGCCCTGGAACAGTCGGAGCGTCCCGAAGGACCCTACATCGTAGAGTACGACGAAATCTCCGAATCGCGAGACCTGGAGCACGCACGTTGGAAACAGGAAGTGGAAATCAACGTCCAGGTGCAACCCGCGGTGAAATTCAAAGTGGTTGTCGCCGATGGGGCCGCCTCGCGAGCGTTCTCCGGTCAGACGATTCCCGCATCCCGCGATCAACTGCAAGAAGCTGAGGAAGCGCTGGAACTTTGCCCGGAGCGGGTACTGCTAACAGCATCCGCGGCGCCGGACTTACACCTGGAGTCGGACACCATGCTCCAATCGGTTCCCAATCGTGTCGTCGCCTTCACCTGGAAAGGCTCTCCCGTGCGTATGTTCCTCAACGCGTATGCTTCGCTGCCAACGGCTGTTGAGTGGAAGAGAGCCTACCCCAGCGATACGTTCTGGGGTACCTGGGGCGAGGTTACGACACGCGTTTACTATTCCCTTTGGTGGCTGTATCCCGGCGGCATTCACTACCCGCGCCAGTGGGACACGTTCCGCAACAATTTGCCGGAACGCGTCGTTACCATTTCCGACCTAGATCTGAATCCAACCTTTGCCAGCGACGAGTTTGCCATCGTCGCCGATGTGCGCACGAATTTTGCCAGGCGCGCAAACAGCACGGTCGACGATCGTCCCCTCGGTTTGCCTAATCAGCCGGCCGTGGAGCTCGCGAAGGACGTGGTTTTTATTCCCGGTGCGTGGAACACGACTTTGGTCAAGCAGAGCGACGGCATCGTGGTGATCGAAGCACCCATCGCTTCGGGATACTCAGCGAAAGTGATTGCTGAAGCCGAACGCCGCTGGCCGGGAGTGCCGGTCAAGGCGGTCATCTCTACCTCCGATTCCTGGCCGCACATCGCCGGGGTTCGTGAGTACGTGGCGCGTCGCATCCCGGTTTACGCTCTTGATCTGAATGTTGCGATTCTTCAGCGTCTGGTAGACGCGCCGCGAACGTCGTACCCCGACCTCCTCGCCCAGTCGCCGAGGAAACCAGACTTTCGCGTGGTATCGGACAAGGTCGTGCTTGGCGATGGACCGAATCGCCTGGAACTCTACCCTCTGCGCGGCGAAACTTCTGAACGACAAATGATGGTCTACTTCCCGCAGCACAAACTCCTTTACGGCAGCGATCCGTTTCAAAAGGATGAGTCGGGACAGTATTTTTATCCGCAGACCGTCTGGGAAGTGAAGCACGCCGTAGCAAGAGAGAAGCTGCAGGTTGACACCTTCTTCATGATGCACGTGCTACCAACCCCATGGAGTGACCTGGACAAAGCCACCGCCCAAGCCGAACATCCCCAACCCGCAAAGTAACAAGAAATCGAGGACGGGCGTCCTGGACGGTTTGAGCTGAACAAAGCTCCGCGACGATCTTAAGCTTTTCCGAAGGCTTCTTTATTCACCACGTAGGGCATCTTGGTAATATCCCCGCCGTAATTTCCTTCTAGCACGTCGATCAGGCCTTGGACGCAACGTCCCGCCATGCCTTTACCAGGATCGGTGGACAAGCGAGTGATGCGGGCCGCGCTGGCAAAATGCGGATACAGCCGGCAACGATCTTCAATCGCCGGATCGCGCAACGGAGAATCCGCCGGCAACGGTTCTTTCTCGTACACGTCGAGCGCAGCCCCGGCAATCCACTTCTCCCGCAGCGCTTTCGCCAAGGCAGCTTCGTCCACCACAGGCCCACGGGAATTGTTCACCAGGAAAGCCGTGGACTTCATTACGCGTAGAGTGCGCTCGTTGAAAAGATGGTAAGTAGGAGTGGCACTCTCGCCCGCACGCAACAGCGGCACGTGCACGCTGACGAAGTCGGCCTGGGCCAGCGCGTCTTCCAGCGTCGTGTACTTGATCCAAGTCTTTTCCAGCGATATGCCTTGCGCGTGCCGCAAATCCATCACAGCCTGAATTGCCTTTACGTAGTCATGGTTTTGATAGGCCGGGTCATAACACAGGATGTTCATATCGAAGCCGCTGCACTTCTTGATCATGGCCAGACCGATGCGGCCCGTGCCGATCACCGCGACCGTTTTTCCTGTTACCTCGTCACCGAGAAACGGCAAGTACGGATGCCAGTATCCCCACTGGTTGTCACGCGTGAGATGTTCCGCGGTCCACATCTTTCGAGCCAGCACGCCCAGCATGAAAAAAGCGAATTCAGCGGTAGCTTCGGTGAGCACGTCGGCGGTGTGGGTGAAGGGGATCTTGTAGCGGTTGGCATCTGCGCGGTTGATGTTGTCGAAGCCGACCGCAATCTGCGCCACCACTTTCAAATGCCCTTTGCCCGCCTCGAAAACCTCAACGTCGATGGGATCGCGCAGAGTGGTAATCAGGCCATCGATACCCGATTTCACTTTCTCGAGAATCAGAGTCTTCGGCGGCGCCTCGGGTTTGGGATAGACCTCTACGTCGTATCCCCGTTTGCGCAGCAAGTCGATCGATTCCCCAATGTCACAAGTGGCAAACACGCGGAATTTCGCAGTCATCGTTTTCTCGATTGGCTCTCTGGTTGGAAGTCTTGCAGACAAGCTGCCCGCAAAAAGTGCGAGGTCAGCCAGCAAACATCTTACTCCAGCGCATCGGCGCATGCCGCTAGCGACACTACAAATTCTGCTTCGTCCACTGATCGACGCGCCCCAGTGCTTTATTCAAGTTCTCCAGCGAATTGGCCACACTGAATCGCAGATAGCCTTCCCCATAATCTCCAAATGCCGTCCCCGAAAGGCAAGCCACGCCCGCCTCTTCGAGCAAAGCATCCGCCAACTTCTTCGACTTCCAGCCCGTCTTCGTGATATTGGGGAAAACATAAAACGCACCTTTGGGCACACGGCAGGAAAAGCCCTTGATCCGGTTCAGCCCGGCTACAAAAACATCGCGCCGCTTCTGGAATTCCGTGCGCATCCGATCCACCGGAGCCTGATGCCCGCGAAGGGCCTCAATCCCCGCAACCTGCGTAAAGCTCGCCGTGCACGAAATAGAGTTAGTCGAAAGCCGCGCGATGTGCGCCGCGAGATCCGGCCGCATAACCCCATAACCCATCCTCCATCCTGTCATCGCGTACGTCTTAGAGAAGCCGTCTAGAAGAATGGTGCGTTCTTTGAAGCCGGGTTCGGCCATGATCGAGTGGTGGCGGGCGCCGTCGAACATCAGGCGGCTGTAGATTTCGTCGGATAAGACCATAATGTTGCGATCGCCGATGGCTTTCGTAATTCCGGTGATGTCGCGTTTGCTGAGCGTGCCGCCGGTGGGGTTGTGAGGGGAATTCAAGATGATGAGCTTGGTCCGATCCGTGATCAGCTGAGCCAGTTCTTCCACATCCAGGCTGAAATCTTTTTCTTCGTGCAATTGGATCGGGACCGCCTTGGCGCCGACGTAGCGGATCATCGACTCGTAAATCGGGAAGCCAGGGTTGGGATAAATGACTTCGTCGCCCACATCGGCTAACGCCAGCATGGTAAAGAAAATAATTGGCTTGCCGCCGGGGACTACCACTACCCAATCGCTCGTGACCTTCACCCCGCGGCTGCGTTCGACGTCGTCGGCTATGGCCTGACGCAACTCAGGCAGTCCGGCGGATGGGCCGTAGTGAGTCCATCCGGCTTTGAGCGCCTCGATGCCGGCTTCGACGATATCCTTTGGCGTATCGAAGTCGGGCTCGCCAATTTCCAGGTGGACAATATCCTTGCCCTGACGCTCCAGAGCGCGCGCTTTGTTCAGCACTTCAAACGCAGTCTCAGTGCCCAGACGCGACATGCGTTCGGCTAAACGGAGTTCGAATTGCGTAGCTTTATCCATGGTGGCAAAGGTTGTCATTATATTCCTCTGTGGCAGAGTGCGTCTGTGAGGCAGAACCTCAGTGTCCCCTACCCAACAATAGTATGCCACTTTAAGCCCAATTGATTGTCTTACAGCTTGCGCGACTTCACGCAAAAACGACATTATTGCCGCGTATGATAGTTCGCGTATGTTTTCGCGACGCACTGATTGGAGACTTGCGCCTAATCGCTTTACCCAAGTGCAGCAGGAGTTGCGGGCTGAGGGCAGGGAAGTGCTCGACCTGACGATCTCGAATCCTACGCGGGCTGAGTTGCATTACGACGCAGAGAGCATCCTGCATGCGTTGATTAATCCGAAGGCCCTGGATTACGATCCTCAGCCCAAAGGCTTGCGCAGTGCGCGCGAGGCCGTTGCTGGCTATTACGGCAGAGAACACGACGAAATTGATCCTGAATCGATTGTGCTCACTACCAGCACCAGCGAAGCTTATTCTTACGTCTTCCGTCTGCTATGCAATGCGGGGGATGAAATCCTAGTGCCAAAGCCCAGCTATCCGCTATTCGAGTTTCTTGCCGACTTGCAGGATGTGAGGCTGGTGCCGTATCCGCTGCTCTACGATCACGGCTGGCAGATCGACTTTCCATCTTTGTATAAAGCTGTGAACCATCGCACCCGCGCGGTGGTGGTGGTTCATCCTAATAACCCCACGGGATCGTTCGTGGTAGATCAGGAACGCGCCGCGCTGAATCAGTTTTGTCGCGAATACGGTCTGGCGCTGGTGGCCGACGAAGTTTTCCTCGACTACGGGCACGACGGGGCGCCGCGCGCGACCTTCGCTACTAATCGCGACGTTCTCACGTTTACCTTGAGTGGTTTGTCAAAAATCTCCGGGCTTCCGCAGATGAAGCTGGCGTGGATCGTGACTGGCGGTCCTAGTGAAACAGAATCTGCGGCGCTGGCGCGGCTTGAGGTGATTGCCGATACATATCTCTCAATGAGCGCTCCCATTCAATTGGCTGCAGGCACGTTGCTCAATCAGCGCCACTCCATTCAGCCGTTGTTGCTGGATCGGGTGCGGGCGAACTTGAGCGAACTGGATCGCGGCTTGGCCAAACAGAAAACCTGCAGCCGCTTCGACGTCGAAGGAGGATGGAACGCGGTTCTGCGGGTACCGGTGACCCAGTCGGATGAAGATCTAGCGATTGAGATTCTGCGCAAGGCTTCTGTACTCGTGCACCCGGGACATTTTTACGATTTCGCGAGTGATGGACATTTGATTGTCAGCTTGATTACGCCTCTGGGGGATTTTCGCCGGGGCATTTCGCAGGTGCTGGAGCTCTTGAATCCATAGCGTGAATGACTAGACAGCACGCCGGTGTTTGGGAAAATGGTGTGGAAAAATCGGATTCGATTTCCCGCCTCGACCAACTTATACTGTCGCTCATGCCCCGCGATGAGAGCGAGATTCGTCTGAAGCCATGATCCTCACTGCTGACCATGGAGCTGTCCGTGAGCTGCGGCTTAATCGCCCACCGGCGAATGCGTTGTCGCCTGAATTGATCATCGCCCTGAAGCAGGCGGTGGAGTTGGCTCCGCAGGATGGCGCGAGGGCGCTGGTGCTTTCTGGGATGCCGGGCAGATTCTCGGCGGGTTTGGACATTCCGCTCTTGTTGACTCTGGATCGTCCGGCCATTGCTGATTTGTGGCGTGAGCTTTATGCGTTGCTGGGCGCACTCGCGCGTGCACCGATTCCTATCGCTGCTGCAATTACCGGCCATGCTACCGCCGGCGGTACGGTTTTGCCCATCTTCTGTGATTGCAGGATTGCAGCGCAGGGGGATTGGAGGTTAGGAGTCAACGAAGTGCAGGTTGGGCTGCCTCTTCCGCCAGTAATTTTTTCAGGACTGAAGTGGTTGATCGGCGCACATCAGGCGGAGAGACTTGCCGTGGGAGGTCTTCTAATCGCTCCGGATGAGGCTGTCAGAATCGGATTGGTGGACGAAGTAGTTCCGCTCGATCAGGTGGTGAACCGGGCGATCGAATGGAGCCGCAGCATGCTGGCGCTGCCTGTCGACGCCATGGCTATGACCCGGCGGCGCGCCCGGGCCGACCTGGCCGAACTTTTTGCCGAGCCATTCGATCTGGAGCTGGAGCAGGCCAACGCGACATGGTGGAGTCCCGAGGCGCAAACCACGCTTAGGGTATTAGTGGATCGGCTTGCACGTAAGAAGGCTCAAACCTGACGGACGTGGTTAGAGGGTGATCGGGGAAACAAGGCAGCGGCCCATGAGAGCGAACTTGATAGCGGGAATCAGGTCGAGGTAAAGGCGGAGCTTGAGAACGTAGCCCAGAGCGCCGGTAGCGAGGGCAGCGTCGACAATCTCCGGGTCGTTGTTTGCGGTTAGAAACACTATCTCGGTTGAACAGTTGTCCTCGTGCTTTATGCGTTCCGCGGTTTGGATTCCGTTCAGGACCGGCATCGAGATATCGAGAACGGCAACCTCCGGCCGGAGCCGGACAGTCGCTTCGAGTGCGGCGTGACCGTCATTCACTGTCCCGACCACCTCAAAGTCGGGAGCTAACAGGGATACCACGGTTTCGAGCATTGCCGGGTTATCATCGGCCACCAGAATTCGCGGTTTGGTCAAACTGGGCTCCAATAAAGGCAAGCCTTTTTCCTCCGCTGGCCTTGTAAACACTAAATTTCACCTTAAGTTCGTAGCAGGACTTCGGAACTTACAGTGATCGACGGACTACTTGAACCCGGTTCACGGGGGAAAGTTTCGCAACCGGTGGCACAAATCGTCTCAATTAGGATGTACGAGCTATGGGGAACGTTGCCCGGAAAGCGAGAAGGCGGAGTTGGTACGAAGGGACTCGTTTCGTGTTTTCCCACTTACCCCGTGGCCCGAACAGAATCATTTGTAAAGCCAAGGGGCACTCGAGCATGGATAGTGGTGCCACGCTGCGGTTGTGAGTCGATGGAGAATTTTCCTTTTACCAATTGCAAGCGCTCTTGCATGCTGGTAAGGCCAAGCCCGCGGCTCCTCATTGCGGTTTCCAGATCAAAGCCGGCGCCTGAATCGCTAACTCTCAGATGAATCTCGCCGGACGTTCCCCACAACTGCACCTCGAAACGTTGCGCTCCGCTATGCTTCGCCGAGTTGTGCAATGCTTCCTGGAGGACGCGGAAGAGACATAGCGAGATGTCCGGCGGCAGAGGACCGGGCAAGTCGTGGCTTCGGAAATCAATTTCCACCTTCTGATGGCCGCTGAATTCTTTGCAGAAGCCTCTCATCGCCGCAACCAGGCCCAGAAGTTCCAGTCGGGGAGAATGCAATTCGTGCGACAAGGCCTGAATATCATTCGATATTTCTGATGTGTCCTTCCGCAGTTTCTCCACATGACGCAAGATTTCAAGCGACGGATTGGGGAGCTCTCGCTTGAGTTGTTCGATCGCGACCGCCAGCAGTGCCTCAAATCGGCTGGTCAACTCCAAACCAAGCCGATCCACAACGATCATGCAAACTCTAGAAAGCGCGTCTCCTTGGGCAAGACGTGCCAAAGTTGTTATACGCGCCCTCTGCTGCGGTTTCAAGGGCGGCACAGGCGTCCGGTTCTCACGAACCTACTTCATTGAAGGCTAACTTTTCAGGAACGGATTGTTCTCGCGCTCTTCGCCGATTGTCGTTTGCGGACCGTGGCCCGGTATGACTAGCGTGTCATCCGGCAGTGCGAGCAGTTTGTCGTTCAGGGAATCGATAATCTTCTCAAAGGAGCCGCCGGGCAAATCAGTGCGGCCAATGCTTCCCGCAAACAGCGTGTCCCCGGCGATCAGCGTCTTCTCGGCAGGAAAGTAAAGGCAGATGCTGCCTTCCGTATGCCCCGGTGTGAAAATTACATTGGCTGTGTGTGAGCCGGCCTTCACCGTGTCCGACTGCCCGATGGTCTGGTCGATCTCCACCTTGCCCGGAGATGGCACCCGAATCCATGCGGCTTGAACGTCCAGCATCTTGAGCAATGCGTAGTCGTTCTGATTAAGGAGAATCGGTGCGCCGGTCACCCCTCGCAGCTTCATCGCGCCACCCACGTGGTCGATGTGGGCGTGCGTAATGACAATCTGCTTCACCTGCAAATTATGTTGGCGCACCAAGTCCAGGATGCTTTCGATTTCATCGCCGGGATCGATCACCATCGCTTCATGCGTGGTCTCGTCGCCAATGACAGAACAGTTGCACTGCAGCGGGCCAACAGGAAGGATTTCGTGGATCATGAAAGGGCGCTCTCAGCTTTCAGCCGTCAGCTTTCAGCTTTTTTCTGAAAGCTGATCGCTAAGAGCCAAAGGGTGTATTTATTTCTGTGGTGCAGGAGCAGGTGGTGTAACAGGCTTCACCGGCTGCGACTTGGCTGGTGCCACTTTCACTCCTTGCAGCACCGAGTTCGAGCCGCTATGGCGCGACGCGATAACCGAGAGCGTGATCGAGGTCACCATAAAGATGATGGCAGACCATGTGGTTGCCTTAGATAGAACTGAGGCAGCACCGCGCGGGCCGAAGGCGGTCTGGCTGCCCATGCCTCCGAAGGCAGCGGCAATATCGCCGCTTTGGGCGCTCTGCAGCAGCACCACGATGATGAGAAACAAACAAACTATAATGTGGACGATCGTAATCAGTATGACCATGAGCTTAGAATTCCTCGAGCGGCATGTCCGCCGTTCGTCTTGGTTTCAGGCTGTGTTTCCGGGGATAGTCATCCGCGGTAATGAACACGACGGCGCGGAAGAGAATTGGAATCATCTTCTTGCATTGATAACACAGAACTTGGTTCGCTTTCCGTCGGTGGAAACCAAACTCCCACTTCCGCTGCCAATTTATTGTACGACGCGGATGCGGCAGAACACAAACCCGAGGCAGCCTTGGCCTGGCAGGAAACAACCCATTGTAAACCGTTGACAGTTGTCAAGAAAGATGCGATTGTATTGGGAATCCAAGAGCATCTGACTGGAAGTAGTGTATAGAATGACAAATTCCGCCCAAGTTTCGTTGCCTTCATCGAAGCCAGTCATTTGGTTGCGGGCGGAGCTGTTTCGCGTACTCATTCTGCTGGTCCTTTTTACTATTACGGGTGTAGCTGTAACACCCGGAGCCAGCGGATGATGTAGCCCAGAAAAGATTCAAACCAGAGGCCATCATCCAGAAAAGATGATGGCCTTAAGTTTTTTGCGGGCTTTTTGATCGGCCGAAAATGGAGCGGGGATGAACGAAGCGAAACTCAACAGTGCGGTGCTGACTCAAGGTCCTAGCCGCGCGGGAGCCCGCGCCATGTTGAAGGCCGTGGGTTTCACTGACCAGGACCTGAAACGGCCACTGATCGGAGTAGCCAACACCTGGATTGAAATCGGCCCTTGCAATTATCACCTGCGCGAGCTCGCGGCCTCGGTTAAGCAAGGCATCCGGTCGGCTGGCGGCACGCCGATGGAGTTCAACACGGTTTCCATCTCGGACGGGATCACGATGGGAACCGAGGGCATGAAAATGTCGCTGGTCAGCCGTGAAGTGATCGCCGACTCGATTGAGTTGGTCGCGCGCGGCAATCGGTTTGACGGCATCGTCGCGCTGGTGGGATGTGACAAAACCATCCCGGGAGCAATTATGGCGCTGGCGCGGTTGAATATTCCGGGCCTCGTGTTGTATGGCGGATCGATTGCCCCGGGCAGTTACCAGGGGCACGACGTCACGATTCAGGATGTGTACGAAGCCGTGGGAGCGCACGCGCAGAAGCGGATCAGTGACGCGGACCTGCTGGCTATGGAAAACAGCGCGTGTCCGGGGTCGGGCGCGTGTGGCGGCCAGTTCACCGCAAACACTATGGCCATGGTCTGCGAATTTCTCGGGCTTTCGACAATGGGGAGTGCCAGCGTGCCCGCGCTAGACGCGAAGAAGCCGGAGGTGGCCCAAGCTGCGGGTGCGAAAGTGATGGAATTGTTGAAGCGCGATCTTCGGCCGCAGCAGATTCTCACTCGCGAAGCATTTGAAAATGCGATTGCGAGCGTGGCGGCGACGGGCGGGTCAACCAACGCTGTCTTGCATCTGCTGGCCATTGCCTACGAAGCGGGGGTGGGCCTCTCTTTGGATGACTTTGATCGCATCTCGGAGCGCGTGCCCCTGCTGGCCGATCTCAAACCTGGTGGGAGGTTCGTCGCTACTGATCTGTATCACGCTGGAGGAACTGGACTGGTCGCGAAACGACTTAATGAAGCGAGGCTGTTGCACGGAAACGCGCTGACCGTCAGCGGTAAGAATATTGGCGACGAGGCAAAATCCGCGACTGAGACATCGGCGCAGGAAGTTGTGCGCCCGCTGGCCAATCCCATCAAGCCTACCGGCGGCCTGGTGATCTTGAAGGGCAATCTTGCTCCCGAAGGATGCGTGGTTAAGGTAACGGGACACGAATATCTTCATCATCGAGGACCAGCACGCGTTTTCGACAGCGAAGAAGCGGCGTTCGCAGCTGTGCAAGAGGGACGGATTTGCGCCGGGGATGTGGTGGTCATCCGCTACGAGGGTCCGCGCGGCGGACCTGGCATGCGAGAGATGCTTGGCGTGACGGCGGCGCTGGTGGGCGCGGGTCTGGGCGATTCGGTCGCGTTACTCACCGACGGTCGTTTCTCCGGCGCTACGCGTGGATTGATGGCGGGTCATGTCGCTCCGGAAGCCGCATGCGGTGGTCCGCTTGCCGCGATTCGGGATGGCGATCTCGTGGTTTTCGATATAGAACGGCGTGAACTCCGCGTGGAACTTTCTGACGGTGAGATAAGTAAACGGCTCGCTTCTTGGCAACCGCCGGAAGCACGCTACCGGACCGGAGTTATGGCGAAATATGCGCGGCAAGTGTCGTCGGCGGCGTTGGGTGCGGTTACCAATTAGGGAATGAACCCTTGCGTACGAATGTGCACAAGGGGAGGAAATGTCGCGGGTCCACTGGGCGAGGACGCCCGCGCCTAACGTTGCGTGTTCGAGGAGTTTATGAAGAAAACCGGTGCGGAGATCATCTGGGAATGTCTCAAGAAGGAAGGTGTGAAGCACATCTTTGGTTATCCGGGTGGCGCGATTCTGCCCGCCTACGACGCGCTGTGTAAATATCCGGAAATCCACCACGTGCTGGTGCGCCATGAACAGGGTGCGGCGCACATGGCCGATGGTTACGCGCGCGCTGGCGGCGGTGTTGGAGTTGCCATCGCCACTTCCGGCCCGGGCGCGACTAACTTGGTTACGGGCATAGCCACGGCGATGATGGATTCTTCCCCGATCGTCTGCATCACGGGGCAAGTCGGCAGCAAGCTGATCGGCTACGACGCGTTTCAGGAGACCGACATTACCGGCATCACACTGCCGATCACCAAGCACAACTATCTCGTCACCCGAGCCGAAGACCTTGCGCCTGCGATGCGCGAAGCTTTCTGGTTAGCGCAGTCGGGACGCCCGGGACCGGTGCTGATCGATGTCACCAAAGATGCCCAGCAGGGGAGCTGCGAATTCGACTGGGGGACGGCCGAGCCCCAGCGGCGCAATTGTCTGGCAGGAAGCTCCATGGCGCCTCAATACGGCGATGCGCTCGAATTGATCAATCACGCCAAACGGCCCGTGATACTGGCGGGACACGGCATTCTGCTCTCCGGGGCGATGCGCGAAATGTGCGACTTCGCCGAACGGGCTCAGGTTCCAGTGGCAATGACCCTGCTCGGGATAGGTTCGTTCCCCGCATCGCATCCGCTGAATCTCGGAATGATGGGCATGCACGGTGAAGCCTGGGTCAATACGGCAATCCAGGAAGCGGACCTGCTGCTCGCGTTCGGTATGCGCTTCGACGATCGTGTTACCGGCAATCTCAAGACCTACGCGCCCATGGCCAAGAAGATTCACATCGAAATCGATCAGGCTGAAGTGAACAAGAACGTGAAGGTTGACGTAGCACTCATTGGAGATTTGCGTGAAGTGTTGTCCGAACTGCTGCCGCATGTGGACGCGGGCAATCGCGAAGCATGGTTGTCACGAATTCAGGAATTGAAGGGCGATTCAGCGGTACGAGACATCCAAAATCTGCCGGACGACGGTCATCTCTATGCCGCCCATGTAGTGAACGACCTGTGGCGTGAGACGGCAGGCGATGCAGTCGTGGTTACTGACGTTGGCCAGCACCAGATGTGGGAGGCCCAATATTACAAACACGACAAGCCTCGAACCCTGATTACTTCTGGTGGTTTGGGGACGATGGGTTTCGCTCTGCCCGCCGCTATCGGCGCCAAGTTTGCGCGGCCCGACGCGGAAATCTGGGTTGTTGCCGGCGATGGCGGCTTTCAGATGACGATGGCCGAGCTAGCCACGGTCGCGCAAGAGGGGCTGGACATTAAAGTTGCGATTATCAATAACGGATATTTGGGCATGGTGCGCCAGTGGCAGGAGTTTTTTTACGAACGCCGGTACAAAGCCACGCCTCTGTACAGTCCAGACTTTGTGAAGCTCGCGGAAGCGTTCGATCTGCCCGGTGCCGCGGTTAGGAAGCGTGCCGAGGTCGTGCCCGCCATCCGCGAGGCACGAGAGCATCGCGGTACGTATGTGATCAACTTCTGCGTGGAGGAGGAAGACTCGGTCTTCCCGATGGTGCCGGCGGGCGCCGACCTTCAAGCGATGATTCGTCGTCCCAGTCCGCTGGTTGAAACGGCGCAGGACTTGTGAGGAAAACATGCTGATGACACTGGTGGTCCAGGTAGAGAACAAACCCGGCGTTCTGAACCGGGTGGCATCGCTGTTTCGCCGGCGCGGTTTCAATATCGAGTCGCTGACCGTCGGGCACACGGAGAAGCCTGGTATCTCGCGCATGACGATCGTGGTCGATACCGACGAAGGTGGCGCGCTGCGGATCGAAGCCAACCTTTATAAGTTGGTCCACGTTCTGCGGGTCGAAAACGTGACCTCGACTGCGACTGTGTTTCGCGATCTGGCCATGATCAAAGTTGCCGCGACTCCGGAGACACGCGCAGAAATCATGCAACTGGCCCATGTCTTTCGCGCCCGTATCGTCGACGTGAACAGCGAATCGATGGTGATTGAAACTACTGGCGCTGAGGACAAGATCGACGGCCTGGTTGAGATACTGCGCGGCTACGGGATTCTTGAGATGGCGCGAACTGGCCGCGTTGCGATGACCCGCGGGCCCAGGCCCGAGGCTTCGGCGGGGGCCGCTGGTCGAGACGATTCGTTGGAGGACGAATCGGTGTCGTATTCGGTTTAGTAATCATTTGTGGAGGTGAGTATGGACAACTTAAAAGAGAAACTAGAAAAGACGCTGGAGGAACATCAACGGGAGAGTGGTTTGCACATGATCGGAGGCCGTGAGCGACTCGTGGCACGGCTGCTGAAAGTGCTGGACTCGCCAACGCATGATGCGGGAAGTGCGAATCACGTCCCATCGGACGAAGACGGCCGATGTTGTCAATAACTGATCGACAGAGTCAGCAACGGGATCAACGATCGATCCAAGACAGTTCAAGGAGAAGAAAAATGGCAAACATGTACTACGACAACCACGCCGACTTGGCACTCATTCGCGGCAAGAAAGTTGCGGTGATCGGTTACGGTTCGCAGGGTCATGCCCACGCTTTGAATCTTCGCGACAGCGGAGTCCAAGTCGCGATCGCGCTGCCCAAGACGAGCAAGTCGCGTATTCGCGCCGAGGCTGAGGGGCTGCGCGTGCTTTCCCCCGCCGAAGCCGCGGCTTGGGGAGATGTCATCGCATTCCTCGCGCCCGACACAGCGCAACCAGCAATTTATCGGGAAGCGGTCGCGCCCAATCTCACTGCGGGGAAAACTCTGTTCTTCGCCCACGGCTTTAACATCCATTTCGCAACCATCCAGCCGCCTGCCGATGTGGATGTAATCATGATTGCCCCCAAGTCTCCTGGCCATCGCGTGCGCGAGGTCTTCGTTGACGGAGGCGGAACCCCGGCATTGTTGGCTGTTTATCAGGATGCTACTGGATCGGCGAAAGCTCTGGCTCTCTCCTACGCCAAGGCGCTCGGGTGCACACGAGCCGGCGTCATCGAGACTACTTTCGGTGAAGAAACGGAAACCGACCTCTTCGGAGAGCAGGCCGTTCTTTGCGGCGGCGTGAGCGCGCTGGTCAAAGCCGGTTTTGAAACCCTGGTCGAAGCGGGATACCAGCCCGAGATTGCCTACTTCGAGTGCATGCACGAACTGAAGCTGATCGTCGACTTGATGTACCGCGGCGGCCTGAACTACATGCGGTACTCGATCAGCGATACCGCAGAACACGGCGATTACACCGGCGGGCCGCAGTTGATCACCGATGAAACCCGAAAAACCATGCGCCGGATGCTGGGCGAAATTCAGCGCGGTGAATACGCTCGCAGGTGGATTGCGGAAAACGAAGCCGGACGTCCGTGGTTCAACGCCACACGAAAGAGTGAGCAAATTCATCCCATTGAGCAGGTGGGCGCGCGATTGCGTGAGCTCATGACTTTCCTGGACCCGGTGCGAATTGCGGCGGACGGAAGTCCGGAGAAAGCGTCACATCCGGACGCCGAGTTTGTCTCGAGCAGCGCCGACTGAGAGAAGAAGAGGTCGAACCCATGCAGGTATACGACTGGAATTCAATGCAGCCGGAGGCGGTGACCGAATTGTACCGGCGCACCTTGGCGCAGGGAGAGAAGATGAGCGTGGCTCGGCTCGAGGTTGCCAAGGGATCGTCCACTCGCGCCCATCGCCACGAGAATGAGGAAGTCATCATTCTCCTAAAAGGGCGTTGGCGGTTTCACTTTTCAACCCGCGACGTCATGCTGCAGCCGAATCAAATGCTCACCATTACGCCAGGGGCGGAGCACTCGTCCGAAGTGCTGGAAGATGTGGTAGCGATCGACGTGTGCAGCCCCACGCGGGAAGATTGGCTCACGGGCGCCGATCACACTCTTCACAACGATCCCGACCAGTGTTTGTGGGGCGTTTAGCAGGTTGAGGTCAGTTCATCGAGCGGGGATACCGAAATCATGATCGTGAACATGCGGGAACGGGCCACTGAAGCGGAGATACAACATGTCATCGACCGGGTGAAGGAAGCGGGATATCAGGCGCACATCACGCGTGGAGAAGAGCGCACTATTGTGGCTGCGGTCGGCAGTGGCGGGCGCCGGCACGAATTGGAAGCGCTGGCAGCGGCGCCGGGCGTGGACGGCGTGGTTGCGATCGCGCAGCCTTTCAAACTGGTAAGCCGTCAGGTCAAGCCGCATCGTACCGTCGTCAGCATTGGCGGCGTGCAGATCGGAAACGGAAGCTTCGTCGTGATCGCGGGCCCATGTTCCGTCGAGTCGCGGGAGCAGCTGTTTTCGACTGCTCGGGCGGTGAAGGCCGCGGGCGCTCGATTGCTCCGAGGCGGTGCTTATAAACCACGTACGTCCCCTTACGAATTTCAAGGGCTGGGCGTGGAGGCGTTGCGACTGTTGAGTGAAGCGCGGCAGGAAACTGGGCTGCCAGTGGTCACTGAGGTGATGAGCACGGAAGACGTCGACGTGATCTGCGAACATGCGGATTTCCTGCAAGTGGGCGCTCGCAACATGCAGAACTTCGCACTGCTCCGGCGGCTCGCAAAAGTTGACAAGCCAGTGCTGCTGAAGCGCGGACCGTCGGCCAGCGTTAAGGAGTGGCTGCTGGCTGCAGAATATCTCGTAGCTGGCGGGAACCCTAACGTTGTGCTGTGCGAGCGTGGGATCAAGACTTTTGAGACGGAGACGCGGAATACGCTCGACCTAGCATCGATTGCGCTGGCACGCGAGTTGACTCACCTGCCGGTGATCGCTGACCCGTCACACGGAACCGGCCGTCCCAGCCTGATTGCACCGATGTCTCGTGCGGCGGCGGCACTCGGCGCCGACGGGCTCATGGTCGAGGTGCATCCCTGCCCCGAGCGAGCCCTTTCGGACGGACCTCAATCATTGGATCTCCCAGGATTCGATCGCCTCATGCGCAGCCTGGCCGAGCCGTTGAGGGCGGTCGAAATGTGAATCAATAGCTCTGATTTTCTTCGCTCGGCCGCCGGGACGCGGAGTCTGGGGCTATGTATGCCTTGTTCGCAGCCACCGTTCCCGAAGAAACCCGCTTTATTTTTCCCACAAAAGCATTAACATGCTAAGCCTGCCCCAAAAGGGGAGGTCCATGGAAGGCTCCGTCACACCGCGAAAATTGGCTGGCCGCTACGAGGTGCGGGAGGTCCTCGGGCAGGGCGGCATGGGCCTCGTATATCGAGCCTACGACACCGTGATTCGCCGCGAAGTCGCGGTTAAGACGATTCTCGATATCCCCGATCCGGCGTCGCTGCAGTTGTTTTACAAGGAATGCGACGTGCTCGCGTCCATGAGCCATCCCAACATCATTGAGATCTTTGACATCGGCGAGTTCGAGGAAGAGGGCAAGAAAAAGCCTTACTTCGTGATGCCGCTTCTGCCCGGGACGACACTCGAAGCCTTCATCCGCAAGGCCAGCCACCACCTGACGGTTGACCGGACGGTCGGTATTATTTCCCAGACCTGCCGCGGCCTGCAGGCAGCGCACGAGCGCGGCTTGGTTCATCGGGACCTGAAGCCAAGCAACATTTTTGTAATGGAAGACGATTCGGTCAAGATTATCGACTTCGGTGTCGCCCACATGACCGACACTCATTCCACACGAGCGCAAAAGGGGACGTTGCTCTATATGTCCCCAGAACAGATTGAGATGAAGCCGCTGTCGGCGCTCTCTGACATTTTTTCGTTGAGTGTTGTCGCCTACGAGGCGCTTACGGGACGGCATCCGTTCCAGCGCGCACGAGCCGATGAGATCGTCGAGGCCATCCTCCATCAGATTCCCCCTCCCGCTTCCGACATCAACCCGGCGGTCAGTCAATCGATTGGCCGGGTCGTACACAAAGGAATGGCGAAACAGTCCTGGCATCGCTTTTCCAGCGCGCGAGAGTTTAGCGATGCGCTCAACAAGGCGTTGCGCAACGAACCCATCGAATTCTTCGATCCTTCACGTACGCGGCCCCGACTGGAGCGCGCAACCAAGGCGATGGAAACCGGAGATTACCAGTTCGCTGGAGAGATCCTGGGAGAATTGGAGGCCGAGGGCCATCTCGATTCGTCGATTACTTCGCTGCGCCATCAACTGGATACGACGGTCCGAAGAAGAAACATCACCCAGTTACTGGATGCCGCCAAGGCACGCTTCGAGGAGGAAGAAGATCCCTTAGCCCTGCAGAAACTTCAGGAAATTCTGGAAATGGAGCCGGACAATGTTTCGGCGCTGTCGATGAAAAGCAAGATCGAGAGCCGGCGCAGCGAAAAGCAGATTGAAAACTGGTATAGGCTGGCTCGGCAGCACACGGATAATCATGCGTATGCTCACGCCCGGGAAGCCTTGCAGAATGTTCTGCAACTTAGACCAAACGAGGCGCGTGCGCTGCAACTGATTGCTGAAGTCGATCGCCAGGAACAGGAATACAACAAGCTTCGTCAGGAGAAAGCGCAGATTCATCGTGCGGCGATGGACGCTTGGCAGAAAGGGGACGTCAGCAGCGCTCTTACCAAGTTGGCGGTGGTTCTGGAGTTGGACCGCCGCGCTCCCGACATTTCCACTCCCGAGGGCAGCGCCACGTATCAGGGCTTTTACAACGAAGTTCGTTCCGAGCATGACGCGATGAACACGGCTTACGCGGAGGCGCGCAAACAACTCGGCGAACGTAACTTCGGCAAAGCTCTAACGGTCTGCGAAACCTACCTAGCCAAGTATCCGACCAACGCGATTTTTCAAGCGCTTAAGTATGACATCGAAGAGCTGCAGAGGCAGGAACTGTCCGCCTTTGTGGCCTCGGTAGACCGGCAGGTGGAGGCTGAGCCCGATCTGGACAAACGGGTGAACATCCTCAAAGAAGCACTGCAGCAGCATCCCGATGAGATTCACTTCGAGCGCGCCCTGCGACTGGTCAAAGACAAGCGCGATCTGGTGAACTCCATCGTGGCAAAGGCGCACCATCACGAGGAGGAGGGCGCGTTTGGCGATGCCCTCAATGATTGGGAAATTCTGCGCACGATTTACAGCCAATATCCCGGTTTGAAGTTTGAAGTCGAACGGTTGCAAAAGCGGCGCGAGCAGCAATCCCGGATCGAAGCTAAAACCCGGCTGGTCGAGCAGATTGATGCCTGTCTACATTCCAGCGACTACTCTCGAGCTCTCGGGATTCTCGAACAAGCGGCCGGTGAGTTTCCGAACGATGTTGAGCTGGCACAGCTTGGAAAACTCGCAAACGATGGACTGCAGCGCGCCACGGAAGCCCAGCAGCTCATGTCGGAAGGCCAGAAGCTGTGCGCGGAAGACCGTTTCGCAGACGGGATCAAGTTGCTGAGAGAAGCCTACGAGCTCGATGAACACAACACGCTCACGCGGGCGGTATTCTCGAATGCTTTGGTGGAGCGGGCGCGTGCCGTGGCGGAGAGCAGCTGGCAAGAAGCGGATCAGCTGGCTCGGCAGGCTTTCGAGCTCAATCCGAGTCATCCTCTTTCGAAAACAGTGCGCACCTTGATTTTGGACCAGAAGCGGGAACAGATGGTCGGGGAATGCCTTTCGGGGGCGCGCAAGCAGCAAGCTGCGGGTGATTTGGCGGGCTCGTTGTCTCGCATTGAGGAAGCACTGGCGGCTTATCCCCGCGAACTTCGGCTCATGCAGATTCAGGAGACTGTTCAACGAGAACTGCTGTCCCAACAACGCCAGGCGCGCCGAAGGGACTTGGAAGAGTTGCGACGGATGGAGCGCGAAGTTAAAACCATGACGGACCCCGCTGTGAAGCAAGTTTTCGGGGAACGCGTTCAGGGCATCGCCGGAAAATATTTGGAGGACGGAGAAATTCTCGCAGTGGCAAACGGTCTGCTTGGGCGATTGAACATGGCGACCATGCAGGGCCGCGACGCCGGTGGAGAAAAATCGAAGATTCCGGGAACGGCCGCGTCTCCCTCTTCCCCAGGCGCAACCGCCTCGATTTTTCCTCCGACTACAATGGACGTTCCGCCTTCACCAGCTTCTGAGAAAATCAGCGCGCCCGTGTCCCCGCGGCCGAACCTTACTGAAGACCCGGCTCTGCCGGTCGCATCTGCGCCTTCGCCTGTAGAGCCCAAACTGTCATCTCCACTCGATCAGCCGGTATCGCCAGTGCCAACTCCACCCAAAGATCCTTCTCAACTTCCGCGGGGCGTGATCGCTGCTGGCGTTATCTCTGCTGTGCTGATATTAGCGTTGGTTTTGGTCAGACATCGTCATCCGTCTGTCCCGGTAGCAACGGCCGCGCGGTTTACCGTCCGCACTTCGCCACCAGGGGCCACCATTCGGATTAACCATGAGGTCCGCGGTACCTCCGATCTCCAGGTCGATTTACCCGAGGGAAACTATCAGATCGAGGCCGACTTGGACGGCTACCAATCCAAGAGTAGCTCGATTGACGTCAACGCTGGCTCACCTAGTGTGATCAGCTTGACTCTCGACCCCGTTTTGCCGATCGTGAAGCTTTCTTCTGACACAGGCACCGGCAAAGTCTCGTTTGACGACCATCCCCCGGTCGAACTTGAAGGGGCGCAGTGGACGCTCGATAATCTGGCGCCCGGAGAGCACAAGTTGAAGTTTGACGGCAAGCAAGGCACCGCTTCCTTTACTTTCTCAAGCCAAACCGGCGCTTCACCTGCGGTTAAAGGACAGATCCTTGCTACTAGTCTCGTGGCTGTCGTGGTCAGCAATCTCGGCAGCAAAGTGCATGTTTATTGCAGCGATTCCGGAGCCAGGCTCAGCCTTGACGGACAGCCAGCGGCCGCCATGGGAGAAAACGGATGGGAGTTTCCCCAAGTCTCCCCTGGCGCTCATGAACTGACTCTGATTCACGGCTCAGATCTGTACAAGCTGGATATCGACGTTGCGGCTGCGCCAACCCTTGCCACCTTCATGCAGTCAGGGCAAAACATTGGAAGTCTTGTGGTTGTTGCCGGTGAGGATAAAGCACGAGTGTATCTTAACGGCCAACTTCAGAAGGCGACGACGCAAGGCGGCCAACTGCGGATTCCGAATCTTGAACCTAAGGATTACGTGGTCACCGTCAGCAAGACGGGCTTTCAGGATCTGCCTCCGCAGAAGGTTCGCGTGCGCAAAGGGGAACAAACCAAATTGTCCTTCAGCTTGCAGCCGATTCCGCATCTGGCTTCTCTCTCCATCCAGGGTGGGACACCAGGGGCGCAAGTCTTGATCGACCAGGCGGCGGTGGGATTGGTACAACCAGACGGAACCTTCGCCCTCGCGACCATAACGCCAGGCGACCACGTCGTTGAACTGCGCAAGGATCGGTATATTTCGAAACGAATTCAGAAGCACTTCGTCGTCGGCCCGAACATTGCGTTAACTGGCGCCGATGCGGTTTTGCAGGCGGGCACGGGCGAGTTGCGCATCACTTTTTCTCCCCCGGAAGCCGTAGTTAATCTTGCCAGAGCTGGAGAGGCGCCAGTGAAAGTGACCAATGGCAGCCCGCTAAGTCTGCCGCCGGGGCCGTACACACTAACAGCACGAATCGCTGACAGTTTCACTCGGTCGTCAACTGTTGAAGTCGTCGCCGGACAATCAAAGAGTCTCGATTTGCCTCTCGCTCCCAGCGGAATGACCAAGTGGGATGATCCGTCCGGTTGGAAGCCTGAGAAGAACGGTTTTGTGCACAAAGGCGGCGAGTTCGTTTTGTATGGTGTTTCCCCAGTATCGGGGACTTTTGCTTTTTCGGTGATGCTGCAGAAAGGGCATCGTCTGCAATGGGTCCTGGACTATCTCGATGCCAACAATTACATTCTGTTTCAGTTGGACGAAAACAATTTCTATCGCACCGTTATGCACAACGGGCAGAGGTCCGACGAATTCAAGGTTCCCCACAAGAGCGACAAGAAGAGTTTTCGCTTTATGCAGATTCGTGTGGCGCCCAACGAAATCGTGCACCAGGTCAAGGAGGGTGATGCGTGGGTAATTCTGGACAAGTGGACTGCTCCAGGAACAAATCTAGCCGCAGGAAAGTTCGGCTTCTACATTCCTGGCAACGATCAGCTTGCCTTAGCAAGTTTCAGCCTCTACCTGGACCTGAACCCTCGACACTAGACTGCCTTTAGCTTTAGCCGAGATTGCACTCGCGCTGCCGTTTCGACCTTCCGCCTTTCCCACGGCCCCATTCGGTGCCTCATCCTGTGGCCTTCGCGTTCCATCCGTTATACTAATCAGGTATGCCGGTGCTTAAGAACATTGCCGCCATCGCCAAGGGGATGAGCATTACCTTCATGGAGATGTTCCAACCCACGCAGGTGGAGAACTATCCCGATGGGCCGGGACCGCTCCGCGGCGCCAAGTTCCAGGAGCGTTTCCGGGGCGTGCACGTCCTGCAGCGCGATGAGAATGGATTGGAAAAGTGCGTCGCCTGTTTCCTGTGCGCGGCGGCGTGTCCCTCGAACTGCATTTATATCGAAGCGGCGGAGAACACGGCCGAGCATCGAGTGAGCGGCGCGGAGCGCTACGCCAAGGTTTATAACATCGACTACAACCGCTGTATTTTCTGCGGATACTGCGTCGAGGCCTGTCCAACGGATGCGATCACCCACGGGCACGGCTTCGAAATCGCGAGTTTCAACGCCAGCAACTTGGTCTACCGCAAAGAGCAAATGCTGGCCTCCCGGCCAGCGCACATGGGAGCAAACGCGGTATTCAATCAAGCTGAAGTGGCGGGCGGCGCGCCGGCGGTTCCGGTACCAGGGAGCTAGGGTTTTTCGGTAGTTGAAAGATGATGACGCCGGTCCCCCAACCGAGGACCGGCGTTTGTAATATGTGGGTGTCGCGTCGGACCAGGGAGTTTGAAGTGTGTGGTTTGGGGTAATCGATATCGATTTGCTGAGAGCTGCAGGCTGACAACTGAGAGTTGGAAATGAGCGATTTTCTCCAAACCGTTCGCGAGCGCGTCGTTATCTACGACGGCGCCATGGGCACCAATATCCAGAAGCGCAATCCCACCCTGGATGATTATTGGGGCAAGGAGAACTGCAGCGAAGTCCTGGTGCTGAGCCGGCCCGACATTATTCGTGACATTCACGCCGACTTCTTTATGGTCGGTTGTGACGTGGTCGAGACCGACACGTTCGGAGGCACCAGCATCGTGCTGGGCGAATTTGGTCTCGCTGACCGGGTCGCGGAAATAAATCTCGCAGCGGTCAAGATAGCCAAGGAAGTCGCGCAACAATTCTCCACCAAGGCCCGGCCCCGCTTCGTCGCCGGATCGATTGGACCCACGACCAAGCTTCCATCCCTCGGCCACATCAGGTTCGACGACATGGTGGCAAGTTACGTGGAGCAGACTCTCGCCTTGATCGAAGGCGGCGTCGACGTCTTGTTGATTGAGACCGCCCAGGACCTTGGACAGGCGAAGGCAGCGGTTGTGGCTGTCTTCGAGGCGATGCAAAAAGCAGGGAAGCGTTTGCCCGTTACGGTGCAGGTGACGTTGCAGGAGAGCGGGACAATGCTGCTGGGCACGGAAATCGGCGCGGCGCTGACTGCGCTCGAGCCATTCGATGTAGACGTCATCGGGCTCAACTGCGCAACGGGGCCGGTAGAAATGAACGATGCGGTCCGCTTTCTAGGGGCGAATTCGACCAAGTATGTGTCCGTGTTGCCCAACGCCGGGCTTCCGCAAAACGAAGGCGGACACGCCGTCTACAAGCTGACGCCAGAAGAGTTGGCAAAGTATCACAAGCATTTCGTTCAGGACTACGGCGTGCGCATTGTGGGCGGATGTTGCGGCACAACACCAGACCACCTGAAAGCCGTGGTGGATTCAGTCTCTGGAATCGAGCCGGCCACACGAGATGTGAAGCCCACTGCGGCTGCGTCGAGTGCTTACACATCAGTTCCTCTCGATCTCGATCCCAAGCCGCTGGTCGTGGCCGAAGAAATGAATACCACGACGCGGGTTGAGCACTTTCGCAACCTGGTGCGGGGCAAAAAGTACGACGACATTCTGGCGCTGGCCAAGAAACTGGTGAACGAAGGCTCGCACATGCTCGATCTGTGCTGCGCCATCGTTGGTGAGGACGAAAAGGGCTACATCACCGCGATTCTGGAAAAAGTCGCGACTCGAGTGCCTGCACCCATCCTCGTCGATTCGACCGAAGCGGATGTTGTCGAAGAGGCGCTCAAGCGTATTCCGGGGAAGGCCATCATCAACTCGATCAATCTGGAAGATGGGGAGAAGCGCACGTCGAAGGTGCTGCCCATGGCGAAGCGCTACGGTGCGGCCGTGATCGCTCTCACCATTGATGAAGACGGCATGGCGCTGACGGCGGGGAAAAAGGCCGCAATCGCCAAGCGCATTTACGAGTTGGCAACGACGAAGTATGGCATTCGTCCGGTGGACATTATTTTCGATGCGCTCACTCTGCCAATTTCTACCGGGCAAGAGGAATATCGCTCGGCCGGCATGGAGACGCTGAACGCGATCAAGCGTATCAAACACGAATTGCCCGACGTGAAAACGATCCTAGGAGTCAGCAATATTTCGTTCGGCCTGGATGCTTATCCGCGGCGGGTGTTGAATTCAGTTTTCATGCACGAAGCGGTTGACTACGGCCTCGACATGGCCATCGTCAACTACACAAAAATCTATCCGTTATACAAAATTCCTCATGAAGAGGCTGAACTCGCCCGCAAGCTGATCTATCAGGACCGCTCGGACGGCGACCCCCTGCAGAAATACATGCAGCATTTTGCCGGGACCAAGGGCAAGGTTCAAGGGTCCACCACGGCGCATGTGGAAACGCTCTCGGTCGACGACAAGTTGAAGTTTGCCATTATCAATGGCGAAAAGTCCGTGGGCGAAGGCGCGCACAAGAAGACTCTGGAAGAACTTCTGGAGGATGCGCTGCACGATTACTCGCCACTGGAGTTGATCAACACTGTGCTGCTGGACGGAATGAGAACGGTTGGAGAATTGTTTGGCGCGCGCAAGATGCAGTTGCCGTCGGTACTCGATTCGGCGGGCGTGATGAAGCAGGCTGTGGCGTATCTCGAGCCCAAGATGGAGAAGAAGACGGGCTCGCAGCAGAAGGGCACCATTGTCCTTGCAACGGTGAAGGGCGACGTCCACGATATCGGGAAGAACCTGGTCGACATTATTCTGACCAACAACGGCTTCAAGGTGGTCAATCTTGGGATTAAGCAACCGGGCGATACGATCATCAAATCGGCGCAGGACCACAAAGCGGATGCGATCGGACTCAGCGGATTGCTGGTGAAATCCACGCTGGAGATGAAGTACGTCATTCAGGATCTGGAACGGCAGAAGCTGGAATTCCCGGTGATCTGCGGCGGCGCGGCTCTAACTAGAAAGTACGTAGAAGATGACCTGCGGCGCGAGTACTCGAACGCCGTGTTCTACGCCGATGACGCATTTGCCGGACTGCACATCATGGAAGACCTGGCCACGGCAAACGGCAAGAAACAAGCCCGCCTGCAAGAGGGATGCACGGTAAAGGAGTATGCGAAGGCGGCCGCAGTAGACGAAGAGACGGGACCGGTTTTTGCGGAGCGAAGCGCGGTGGTGAGTGATGCCCCCAGTATTCCCACGCCTCCATTTTGGGGAGTCCGGGTGCGCAAGGATTTCGATTTGCACGAAGTTTTTCAGTACATCAACGACACCGCCCTGTTCAAGAATCAATGGCAGTTGAAGACGGCGTCGCAGGAAGACTACGTGCGGCTGGTGGAACAGAAGTTTCGCCCCATCAAGCTGCAGCTCCAGGAAGAGATCATTGCAAGCGGGATTTTCGAACCCAAGGTCGTGTACGGATATTTCCCGGCTCAGGCTTACGGAAATGATGTGATTGTGTATGAAGAGACGCAGGCCGGATTGCCCGTGCCCCACGAGTTGTTGCGTTTTACGTTCCCGCGGCAGCGAGAGGGCCGTAAACTTTGCATTTCCGACTTCTTTGCGCCCACAAGCTCGGGGAAGATGGACGTGCTTGGGTTGTCTTTGGTGACGATAGGATCGAAGGCTTCGGAGGAGACCCAGCGTCTGTTCGAAGGCGGGGAATACACGCGCTATCTCTATCTTCACGGGCTCAGTGTGGAAACGGCAGAGGCGCTGGCGGAATATCTACACAAGAAGATGCGCGAGGAACTGGGCATTGCACGTGAAGACTCGCCCCACATTCGCGACCTGTTCCATCAGAAGTACCAGGGGTCGCGTTATTCGTTCGGCTACCCGGCGTGCCCTAACTTGGAAGATCAGACCAAGCTGTTCGCGTTGCTGCATCCTGAAGAGAATGTTGGTGTGAAGCTGACTACAGGATTTCTGCTGGACCCTGAGCAATCGACCTCCGCCATCGTGGTGCATCATCCGCAAGCAAAGTACTTTGTGGTGTAAGAAAGTCAAAACCTTTCGCCACAGATCTGCACGGATTCGCTCGGATCAAGAACGGCGTTGAGTTAGTAGCTTGGCAGAAGAGGAAAACAGTTGAAAGGAATACTCCTCCGTGTCATCGCCGCTTTCGCTTTATTGGCATTGCTCACTTATGCCGGAGACTATCTTTCGGTTCGCTACAAAATTCCCAACCGCCGCGATCCGTTTTCTACCGTGACCATCCAGCCTTATTACGCGATCCACGAAAAAAACGGCAGGACCGAGTACGATTTTGCCCAGCCGCAGACGCAGGTATGCATTCACTCCCTGTTTCCCCACTTCGGGTACGCTCCGTGCTGGTATGTGAACCGCCATACCGACAAACGGATCGACATATAGACTCAGATTTCCCGTTTGCCTTCTATTGGTTTTCAAGTACCATCTAGCTGTTTTCAGGGGTTACGGATACTGGAATCGCAGATGACTGGATCAGCCCGCACAGTCGCTTTTCCCCGCGTCGTCAGCATCGAAGATCTTCGGCCTCTGGCACGTCGCCGCTTGCCGAGGGCGGTTTTCGACTATCTAGACGGGGGCGCCGAGGGAGAGGTCACACTCCGCGAAAACTGCCGGGTATTTGAAGACGTCACCTTTCGCCCACGTCATGCAGTTGCGCTTGCGAATTGCGAGCTATGTACGCGCGTGCTGGGCTTTGATCTCTCCCTCCCGTTCTTGCTAGCTCCCGTTGGGTACAGCCGTCTCATGCATCCTGGTGGCGAAGTCGCGGCAGCTCGGGCCGCCGGTGCTGCAGGTACCGCTTATATTCTGTCCACGATCTCCGGGCACAAGCTGGAAGATGTGAAAGCGGGCTCCCGCGGCCCCGTCTTTTACCAGCTTTATCTGATGGGTGGTCGCGGGGCGGCCGAGGCCGCGATCGACAGAGCGCGCGCAGCGGGATTCTCAGCGCTAGTAGTGACCATCGACACGCCCGTCGCCGGGATGCGTGAGCGAGATTTTCGCAATGGCATGAAGGAACTGGTCAGCGGCGGCCTGCTGGAGAAAATTCCGTTTATTCCAGAATTGTTGAAACATTCTGGATGGCTGATCAACTTCCTCCGTGACGGCGGTCTGCCCGGACTGCCGAATGTCGTCGTTCCGGGTGAAGGACCGATGACATTGGTGGACATCGGCGCGGCCCTGGCCAAAGCAGCGATAACCTGGGCGGACCTGCGTTGGATTCGCGAGCACTGGGGCGGACCGATTGTGGTTAAGGGCGTTCTTACAAGCGATGATGCTCGCCGCGCCGTCGACGAGGGCGCGGCGGCGGTGGGGGTTTCGAATCACGGCGGCCGTCAGCTGGATTGCGTTCCGGCTTCGCTGCGAGCTTTGCCTGAAGTCGTGCAAGCGGTGAACGGTCAAGCCGAAATCCTCATGGACGGCGGGATTCGCCGCGGCACCGACGTCGTCAAAGCCATTTGCCTGGGCGCGCGCGCTGTCCTGTGCGGCCGCGCCTATGCCTATGGTCTTGCGGCCGCAGGTGAAGCAGGAGTCGCGCGGGCAATTGAAATCTTGCGAACCGATGTGGAGCGTACGCTCAGGCTACTCGGATGTCCATCCGTCACCGCACTCGACCGTTCTTACGTCAATGTTCCAAAAAGCTGGGAGTGGAGTTGATTCTTGCAGCAAATTCGGTTGAGCACTGGACTCTATTTTGACGGGAGCAGGATATGCATTGGACTCAAGTCTACGATCCATTTGGTCATTGGTGGCTCTCAACGATGGTGGCAGGGCTTCCGATCATTGTGCTTTTCGGGCTCTTAGCCGGCCTGAAGGTAAAACCACACTGGTGCGCCATTGCCGGGGCTCTTACAGCCATGACGGTCGCGATTCTGTTTTTCAAGATGCCGCTGATCTTGGCCGCGATGAGTTTTGGATATGGCGCTGCTTTCGGCCTGCTTAAAATCGCCTGGATCGTTCTCGCCGCGGTTTATCTATATGACATCTCGGTCGAGACCGGACAGTTCGAAATCATGAAAGAATCGATTGCGGGAATCACGGCCGATCGTCGCTTGCAGGTTCTGCTGGTCGCGTTTTGTTTCGGGGCGTTCATCGAGGGAGCGGCCGGCTTCGGCGCGCCGGTCGCGATTGCCGGGGCTTTCATGATCGGTCTTGGGTTCAGGCCGTTTCATGCTGCTGCACTGAATTTGATTGCCAACACCGCACCCGTGGCTTGGGGCGCGATCGGGACTCCAGTTCACACGCTCGCGGCCGTCACCGCTCTTCCCGAGTCCGATCTCAACGCTATGATTGGCCGGATCCTTCCTTTCACCGCCGTGATCGTTCCGTTCTGGCTGGTGCGAACCATGGTCGGGTGGCAGGAAACCTTTGAGGTGTTACCCGCCATCCTGGTAGTCGGATTTTCGTTCGCGCTGACCCAGTTCTTCTGGTCGAACTACGTCGACAGCAACCTCGTGGACATTATGGGCGGCGTGGTTTCGATCATTGCCGTTGTGACCTTCCTGCGTTTCTGGAAACCGAAAAAGATCTGGCGCTTCGACTACGACAAAGACGCAACCCCTCTGCCGCCGCCCACTGCGGAAGTCGTGGATCAGTTTGGCGGGGAGTGGTCGGCAGAGAAATTTGACGGCTACGTAAAAGTGCGTCCGTACACCGTTGGGCAGGTTTTGAGAGCGTGGATGCCTTTCGCGATCCTGTCAATCTTTGTTCTCCTATGGGGCCTTCCAAAAGTCAAACTCGCTATGAACCAGGCCACGACGCCTGGCTTTAGGGTTGTGCTGCCAGATGGCAAACCTCGACCAGGTCCGCCGGGATGGGACGTGCCTTACTTACACGGCGCCGTCTATCGCGCTGCGCCCGGTCGTAGCCAAGCCGACCGCCGAAGCCGCGCGCTACGACTTCAATTGGCTCTCCGCCACCGGAACCGGTTGTTTCTTTGCCGCCATTGTTTCCGGACTCTTGCTCGGGCTTAGCCCGGTTCGGCTCGTGAAAGTTTTCTGGCGAACTCTGGTGCGTATGCGGTTGGCCATGATCGCAATCTCGTTCATGCTGGGTCTGGGTTACGTGACCCGCTACTCCGGCCTCGACGCAGTGCTCGGCCTTGCCTTTACCCGCACGGGTTGGCTCTATCCTTTTTTTGGCACGTTCCTGGGCTGGCTCGGAGTTGCCCTCACTGGGAGCGATACTTCCTCGAACGCCCTCTTCGGAAGCTTGCAGCGGATAACCTCCCAGCAACTCGGTATCGATCCTGTTTTGATGTGCGCAGCAAATAGCGCCGGCGGAGTCATGGGCAAGATGGTGGACGCGCAGTCCATCACCATTGCGACCGCCGCCACCGAGCAAGTCGGAAACGAGGGCATCATTTTTCGTTTTGTGGTCTGGCACTCCGTGGCCCTGGGCGCCATCGTCGGAATTATCGTGATGCTCTACGCTTATGTGTTCCACTGGGCAGTGCCGCACGGTTTGACGTTTGTGAAGTGACGGGTTTTTGAAGCTAAGAGTTCCAGCAGGCCGGGGAGTTCGATTACCCGACGAGGAACTCTCCAGCAAGCCAAAGAAGACGCCTGATATGGAAGACTGGTGATGCCTCGCTTTCTTGATCCTAGAATACAGGCGGTATGCCGGGCCTGTCTGAGCCTCAAGCATTTCTACTTGGCAGTGCCGGCCTTGTGCCAATCGATAATATTAACCAGCTTCCAGGGATTTTGATTGAGCTGGAACTCCAGTTGCCCATCTTTATTGATGATGAGCTGGGAAGCCGGGTAGAGAACACCAGAACTCTTATCCGTGTCAGCATCGACAATGTCAAACTCGCCCACTGTCAAGTTGTAGGCAATACTTCGGGTGTTGTTATAAGCCTCGCCAAATCTGATCAGGCGGTTCGTGACAAAGCGAATCTTGCGACCCGTAGGAGTGGGAATAACGCGAATGTAACTGAGGTCGTATCCCACGGTGCCGGTAATGGCGATGCGTCCGACGGACTTCATCTTGCTAAGTGCATCTACCAAACCTTGATTCTGGCCTTTCTTGAAGGCATCAACGAGAAGTTGTCTATCTTCGTCTGTGGAGTACTGATAAATAGTCACCTTCACACCAATTGTTTTGCCCATCTGCGTGCTGGTGCCCATTGCTGTGGAATCGATGGTCTCTATTTTTCTGTCATCCTGGGAAAAGGCGAGCGTGGTCGTTATCAGCAGCGTAGTGACTAGCAGCCCGCCGTAAATGAATTTGCGAATGTTGGATTTATCTGCATTGTTGCGCGTCATCGTTTCTCCTATCGGTAACGGTCAGACGTTCATAACTGCGACCAAAATCCATTCGACGCGTCTCCTGAAGTTCGAAGACGCACCCCAAGCCTGCTTGCTTGTAGCTAAATTTTAGTTCTTGCAGCTGTACTGTCGACTAGGAAAACCCTTAGTTAACCATAAAAGGCACATTCGGAGTTCGATGGTCGATTTCTGCTCGCCCGCTACGGCGGGCAATGGGAAGCCGTGTTCCGCACCGAAAGTGTTCGCGCCCGACATGAGGCAACTAAAGATTGGTAGTTCTTAACTCGCCGAAAACCAGGGTGAGCCTGCCAGCCCCACTGCCGTCAAATCGCCTTCCGTTTATTGGATTGGAACGAAAGCACCCATGTTCGCGCTGGGCAGGAAGGGCATGATCTTGGAGATCTTGTTCTTCGGTATGAAGATGGTGTCTCCGGGGTGCATGTAGGGATCTTCGCGAAGATCCCCTTTCGCTTCCATCTTCTTCACATCAAAAACCTGAGTTGAAACCCACGCGTCAGACACTCTCCGGAACAGCAAAACCTGCGAATGCTTGGAACTGTCCGTAAAACCTCCCGCGATCGCGATGGCTTGAGTCAGCGTGGTTTCCGCGCGGAGATCATACTTGCCGGGATGGCCCACCTGGCCGTCAGCGATGAAATACGGCTTATTGAAGTCCTTGAGCACGATTGAAATGATTGGATCGTGCAGGATGCCGCCGTAAGCCTTGCGAACAGTATCCGTAAGCTCAGGAATCGTCAGACCCTGGACCTTGACGTCACCAACTCCATACAGAGTTACAAAACCATCGGGCTGGACGGTTACCGCGAGTTGATTGTATTCGGGACTCAATGGAAAGGTCAGGTCGAAGGAATCGCTGGCGGCGATCCTGTAACGCGGATCGCGCTGTTGGAACTGCGGCGCTGTGACGGATCCCGTGGAGGGTGGAGCAGCAGCCGCACTCGGAGTTGTGCCCCCCGGCTTGTCTTTAGAATCCCCATCGACAGCAGTCGCGCTGGGACTTGGCGAAGCAACCTTCGAACTGCTAGACGATTGGGTTTGCGCCGCGCACACAGCTTGGCAAGTGACAAGGGCGAATGCCAAGGAAACAGGCAAAATCCAATTCTTCTTCATAGCTCCCTCCCCGATCCCGAAACGCTACGCCAATGACAGACTCCAGATGCGAATCAATTGCCGACGAACGCCTTGGCGACGATTCAGGAAAAGTTGCACCACCGGCGGTCCTGCCCCATTAAGACGAATTCTACTCCTCTTGAAAAATCAAAAGTACCGGCGGCGAGGGGGGATTCGATTACCGCCCTCTAGCGCAAGCGCTGATGAAACACTACACTTCGACGATAATAGCCTGTGTTTATGCGGGTTGCCAGCGAATTCGATCTTAGGCTAGAGTTCTATAGTTTCTCTAATTCTCCGGCGTGGGCACGGGCGGAACGATCACTGGCGTTTGCCAATGCATCAAGCCGAAGAAACCGTCGTTTAAGGCCGTTGCGGTCGAGCCGGCGGAGAGCCCGGTGCTCTCGGATGGCAAGCCTTCTCCGCACAAGATCCAGGGCATTGGCGCCGGATTTGTGCCCAGCATTCTACGCCGGGACTACATCGATGAAGTGGTTACGGTCACCAACGACGAAGCGATCAACATGGCACGACGCCTTGCGAAGGAAGAAGGTCTGCTAGTGGGGATTTCGTCGGGAGCTGCCATAGCCGCCGCAATCAAAGTCGCGAGTCGAAAGGAGAATGTAGGCAAGCTGCCTGTCGCGGTTCTGCCGGATTTCGGAGAACGTTACTTGACCAGCGTTCTATTTCAAGGGTTACGTGACGAGGCGTTACAGATTCCAACCACCGCGATTGCGGCTTGATTCGTGACTCATCTTGCGGGTTTAATTCGCGGGTTTGCACGCGGTCTGGTTCTACCGCATCAATCAGTGGCTGTGGAACCATGGCTTCTTCCTTCTTGGGCGATGGCTCTCGCAGGTGGCGCGATTTTGGCGGCAATCTTCGCGAAAACCCACAATCGGAGAAAAAGTAGGCAGGGTCGAAGAGAGATGATCCAACTCCTCCTGATGGTGTTGGGCGCCATCGTTGCTGCGATAGTGGGTATCTACGCAGGCGTTACCTGTTCCCACCACCATGAGCATTAGCCTTCCATAACAGAAACACTCGTGGCGTGTGACCGCAGATTGGCCTTGGGTCGGTCCGCTCGGAACCACCGCAAATACTACGTTTTACCAGAGTGCTCGACCCTTCGCGAACAACCGGAATTGCAGAATCAAGCATCTCAATTGCATCTGCTCCCTGTTTCGGTGTAGATTCAAATAAAATATTCATAGCATGCGGTCGATCTCGAAACCGATAGCTTGGATGTGTCTGCTGCTGACACTCTGGTCAGCGTTTGCGCTTGCTGCGCATCACCATTCGAGTGGGACCGAAGCGGCAAAGTGTACGGTCTGTGTTGCTGCGCATTCGGCGTCGCCTCAGAAAACTTCCACACTGCCGAATGCGACTTTCATCCCGTTAGCCACCTTTCGGCCAAAGCCCGTTTCCGCCAAGCAGCGCCTGATAGCGTTTGCCCTGAGTGTCCGCCCTCCTCCTAGCGCCTAAAGATCAGATTTCAGCCATACATATATGTTCTCCGGTTCGCATCCCGTGAACCGCGTGGCTTGGATCTTGGACCAACTCTATTGGAGGAATTCATGCTGGCTTCTTACAAGAAGTCGCTTCATGCGGCTTTTATGGTGGGTCTGTATTTGGCGATCAGTCTTAACACTTATGCGCAGTCCAACTCGGCAGCTCTTAGCGGCACGGTCCTTGATCCGTCCGTTGCCGTAGTTCCGAATGTGACGGTTGAGATGCACAATCCAGTCAGCCACTTTGACCGATCGACGACGACAGATAGCAGCGGAAGATTCAGTTTCGCGAACGTTCCATTCAATCCCTACCATCTGAGTGTGACTGGCGCTGGGTTTGCTCCTTACGCCGAAGATGTCGAACTCCGCTCCGCGGTGCCTTTGGAGGTCAAGATCAACCTCCAAGTGGCCGGATCTTCCGAGAGTGTGACGGTCGAATCTTCAGGAGCTGATCTACTCGAAAACGATCCGACATTTCATACCGATGTGGATCGTGGCTTGTTCGACAAACTGCCTCTGGAAAGCCAGTCATCGTCCTTGAGTTCGCTGGTTACGCTCGCTTCGCCGGGAATTGCAGCGGATTCAAACGGCCTCTTTCACGGGTTGGGTGATCACGCGGAAAATTCGTTTTCCGTCGATGGCCAGCCCATTACTGACCAGCAGAGCAAGGTTTTTTCCAACCAAATTCCTCTTGATTCGGTCCAGTCGATGGAGGTCATTTCCGGCGCACCGCCCGCGGAATACGGTGACAAAACGAGCATCGTCATCAACGTGACGACACGTTCCGGGCAAGGGGTTACGACGCCTCACGGCAGTCTCACGGCTTCGTACGGATCGTTTGGCACTTCCGGCATAGGTTTCAACCTTTCCTATGGAGGCAAGAACTGGGGAAATTTCCTTTCCGCCACTGGCCTGAACAGCGGGCGATTTCTTGATCCCCCGGAATTTGCGGTTATGCACGACAAGGGCAATGAAGAAAATTTCTTCGACCGTGTGGACTATCAAATTTCCAATGTTGATACAATTCACCTGAATTTTGGCTTTACGCGTTCCTGGTTCCAGACTCCGAATACATTCGATTCCGAATTTGCCACACCGTGGAGCGGCGTAGTTGTCAAAAACGGCGGGCTCGGCCCGAACGGTGTCCCGGTAGGGCCTGCGGACCAACGTTCTCAGATCAAGACCTTCAATATCGCGCCCTCGTGGAATCGATTACTCGGCAACACCGCCGTGTTCACTCTGGGTGCTTTCGTGCGCAGGGACCAGTTCAATTACTACCCTAGCGGCAATCCATTCGCCGATCTGGGACCAATCAATCTTCAAAGGGAAACGGTGTCGCAGAACCGAACTCTGACGAACGCGGGTGTTCGGTCCGATATTTCCTATGTGAAGGGAATCCACAGCCTGAAGGCGGGGGCCGTCTATGAGCAGACGTTTCTTGACGAACACGACCCTCTCGGCATAGTTGATCCGACCCTGAACGTTCCCTGCCTCGATGCCAACGGCATCCCGGTCTTCGTCGGAAATCCGGGGCTGAACAATCCGGCCAACTGTGCGGGAGCAACCACGACCAACCAGGGGCTTTATCCGACACCATTCACAGCAAACCCGGGCTTCGATGCGTTGCTGGGCTGCTATGACCTGACACGGACGACGCCATCCAGCACTGATGGCTGCCCAACATCTACGAGCACCCTGTACACCTTCAACGGCCACACTGATGTGAAGGAACTTGCTCTTTACCTCCAGGACACGATCACCGTAAAGAATTGGGCTTTCAACCTCGGTTTGCGCGGCGATTTCTATAACGGTTTGACGACCCACAAAGAAGCCGAGCCACGCCTCGGTATCTCCTACAACATCAAGAGGACGAACACCGTTCTTCGTGTTTCCTATGCTCGATTGTTAGAAACTCCCTTCAACGAAAACCTTGTGCTCTCCAATAACGGTTGCGCCAATCCTGTTTTGAACCCGCTGCTTGGTTGTACGGTGTCAGGTATAACGCCATTTGTTCCGGGCTGGCGGAACGAATTCCACGCCGGTTTGCAGCAAGCGTTCGGAAAGTATGTTGTATTCTCGGGCGAGTACATTTGGAAATACACCCACAATGCTTATGACTTCAGCGTCCTTGGTAACACGCCGATTACATTTCCCATCGAGTGGGAAAGATCCAAGATTCCCGGTTACGCTGGCCGGGTGAGCGTGCCTAACTACCACGGATTCTCGGCCCTGGCAGTGTTCTCTAGCGTCGCAGCCCGTTTTTTCACACCCCAGATTGGTGGAGCTGGTGCGGTACCTTCAGCGGCTCTGGCGGGTCCTTCCACGGCCTTCCGGATCGATCACGACGAGAAGTTCAATCTGACAACCCACTTGCAATATCAGCTGGGTAAAACCGGGGCATGGCTCGGCTTCAACTGGCGGTATGACAGTGGCCTGGTAGCCGGACAAACACCCTGCTACGGCGGAAACTGCGCCCAGACTACAACCCTCAACGGCCAGCCAGCTATTGCGATGACGGATTCTTTCGGGACTCCTTTAACAGCCGATCAAGAGTTCGAGTCAGGTCTGTTTTGCGGCACGCAGCGGGCAACGCCGTTTACGCCTCTCCCCAATCCTTGTCTGGTATCGCAATTCGGATCGACGCTGTTAAACGTGCCGGCTCCGAACACGGAAAACGATGACAAGAATCCGCCGCGCATTGCCTCGCGTAACTTGTTTGACCTTGCGGTAGGTGATGACAATCTTTTCCGTGGTGACAGGTTCAAGTGGAGCCTGCAGTTGACTGCCGTTAACCTAACCAACAAAGTAGCCCTATACAACTTCCTTTCGACCTTCAGCGGAACCCACTATGTCACGCCACGTTCGCTGGCAGCTGAGATCGGGTTTCACTTCTAGTCGTGCGAGAGAAGGGACTCCGGTAAAACGAACTCCGGGGTCCTCCTCTTTCAAGTTATGGATCAAAAAGGACCACTTCGAATTACTCGCCTCTTCAAAAAGGCAGAAGAAACGTTGCCGAGAAGTTCTCCGAACCCTCAACGGGGATCCTCACAATGCAGAGAGCAACGCAATCAAGGCTGAGGTATCACCGTCTATCACGATTTCTGGGTATGCGTACGATGCTGGCAGGACCTCTCTCGGCGAAACACCATCAGCGGAGACGTACCTCTAGAACGGAGATGATCCAACTGCTCCTTATCATTTTGGGCTCTATCGTTGCTGTGATAATGGGTCTCTATGCGGGCATAACCTCTTCCCATTACCACGAGCACTAGCCTCCTGTAACACGAATTACTGATGGCGGGTAGGTGCGCCCTCGTAATGATACGATTTCCGCCATTTAAAGCGTTATGGGGGGATTCGTCGGGCTAACAACAACGACAAGCCTTGCCACGCAAAGCCTCCCGAGCCTCCCGCGCAATGAGTGGTGTAATTATCAAAGCTGCCACCGGGTCGGCCCACGCAATGTGCCAAATCGCGTGAACCACAAGACCCACAAGAGCAATGATTGAAAGGTACGCGCACAAGGCACTCTCGGCAGCGTCGGCCCTCAGAGCCGTGCTCCCCGTCAGGGCTGATAGACGTCGTTTCTCTTTGGCAAGCACGGGCATGATAATCGCCGCCCCCACCAAAACCACCATCCCTAAGTAGCTGGGTTTTGGTTCACTGTACCCGGATAGGGACACTGCCGAAGCGACAACTACACATACAATCAGCGCGAACAGCAAACCGCCCGCGATACGCGTAGCCTGCTGCTCCGCATGCTCTGACGCATGACAGCGAAAGCGCCACAGTACGACCGCTGCTGACATCAATTCGACGGCGCTGTCTCCCCCAAAGGCAGACAAAGCAGGACTGCGGGCCGTGAACGCTGCCCACAGTGATAAGCCAGTTTCGACGCACATCCAAGCGATAGTGATTGTTTGAATCCGCCGAATCTGCGTCAGGACATACTGCGTCGGAATGTGAACTATCGATGCCATAGAGTTGATTATGTCCCGGCGTGGACTATCGTTGGCGAAAAATCTATTTGCACTCATCGACCGAGATTGCGATAAATAATTCTACGAATTGGTTGTTCTACACAACCGGTAAAACGTCAACTAGTTTCGCCAGAGTCTGCCAGTGCCGGGGATGCGGACGGTGTCGGCCCGCGCGGATGTCAGCGGCGCCGGATTTGAAAATACCGAGAGGCACACTATTGCCGAGCACATGATTCCAGCGAGTCGCGACTGAATCCTCTTATGCTGCCGACCCCTCTTAAACGCGCGAGCTGACCCGAGCCTCTCCAGGACCCAAAATCCCGCCAGAATTGGCTTCCCTGTGTGCCGATCACACATTCCTTGCTTCTCGCACTTCTCGGCTCCGGTATATTCCTTTATGACCTGACTCTTTTTCCAGGCTTCGATCTGGTCGCGTGCGTCTTTCACGAGCTTCGCGAACCGCCGGGCCAATTCGTGAATGCGCTGCGATTGTCTTCTCTCTATCGCCTCGGTTGGAATCAATTCCGTACCAACCCCGATTGCTGTCGCTCCCGACAAAATGAAATTTGCCGCAGTCTGCTGAATCACACCTCCTGCCGCAAAGTCCCCGATGCCAAAGTGACATCCCCGGTGAACCTGCGGGTCGCTTCACTTCAAGTAGGCTTTGACAACGTCGACCAACTCTTCGGCGGCCACGGCTTGGTCGGAGGTTGGTCTCCGCTTCGGATCGAGAACATGAAAGCGAACGTGATCCTCAAGAAGTTCGGCCATCAACCCATTCATCGCACCTCGTGCAGCAGCGATGAGCCGCAAGACATCGGCACAGCTTTGTTCATTCGTCAGAGCCCTCTCCACAGCTTCGACTTGGCCGCGGATTCGCCGTACCCGCAAAATGAGCTTTTTCTTTTTCTTGATTGTGTGGACCATCGTCCCCTCCCGACTGGCAATACTATATAGGAGTACTCTATAGTCAGCTGCGAAGGCGGGTTTCATTTTTCGTTGACGGCTTTCCCGGCGTGAAAGGCCGTCCTAGCGGCGTTCGGACAAGCTTCCAGCTTCCTCGGTCCTTTCCTGAATTGTTGAAGCTTCCGTGGTATCAGACTCAGAGAATTGAAAACCACGAAGTTGAGGATCGAGGAACGCGTCGATCGTTGCTGCTAGTGATCGGTAGGCGTTCCGGCCGTTGTCCGGCATCACAGCTATACCGTTGTTGGTTGCATGGAGTTCAGCTGCCTTTCGCTGGCGTCGCGCACTGGCGTCGGCTGCATCGTTCCCGACCGACAGAGGCACCCGTCTGCCATTCTCACGCCATTCCAGATAGTACGCACCTTCGGCTTGTCGTTCCTGCGGGCCGTTCACAATGACCAGATCGGGTTTGACGCGGCCATTCGCAGCCAGGGGCCACAGGGCAGTAGCGTAGCCCCTTGCTGGTTTGGACTCGCTTGGTGAGGTTTACTTACTGTCGGTGTTCGCCACGGATGATAGCCCGATTCAACTCGGAATCAGTGTAGGTATCACCGGCTTGCAAGTGCTAGATACCAAAAGCAATGGCGGAGAGGGGGGGATTCGAACCCCCGATACCCGTTAAGGTATGTCCGCTTTCGAGGCGGATCGTTTCAACCGCTCACGCACCTCTCCGTATTAGAAATTGGTCAGTGGCAGCGGTTAGTTGCCAGTGACTTCGAATGTGGTTACAGCAAACAGCAGATTCCTCGCTCGCTCGGAATGACAAGATTCAAATATGCACTTACTTGGGGCGGTCGCCCGCATCGACATCTGACGGCTAGCGAGTATCGACTAATGCCCTTCCGCGCGCCGGCTTCTAAAAAACGATTGCAACAGCTCGGCGCTGCGGCCTGCCAATACGCCTCCTCGGACTTCCATCTGGTGATTCAGTTTGTGGTGGTTCAACACCTCCATCACCGAATGTACCGCTCCTGCTTTCGGGTCGTCCGCGCCGTAAACCAGGCGTTTCAGTCTCGCGTGCACCAGGGCGCCAGCGCACATGGGGCACGGTTCAATTGTAGCAAAGAGCTCGCAGTCTCCCAGGCGGTGGTTACCGAGGTTTGCACCGGCTTGGCGCAGAGCGATGATTTCGGCGTGAGCGCTGGGATCGGAGTCGGTCAGGTTACGATTCCACCCACGACCGACAATCTCGCCACCACAGACCACGACTGCGCCCACCGGAACTTCACCCGCTTCCAAGGCGCGCTGGGCGGCACGTAGGGCTTCCTCCATCCAGAATTCGTCGGAGGCAACCGCGGATTGTTGGTCATCCGTCATTGGTCTTCGGCCTGCCGCGGAGGCCAAACCATTGTAGCGGGACAGGCCTTCTGCGATTTTGTGCTTTGATGGTATGCTTGCTTCGTTATGGGGATTCCCAAGCTGCTTCGCAAAGTTTTCCTGCTGGACCTGCTGCGGGGGCTGAAAGTCACCTTCCGTTATCAGGACCCCAGGGAAATCTATACCGAACAATATCCTTTGCAGCGGCCGCAAGTAGCTGAGCGCTATCGGGGAGCGCCGCGGCTGAATGTCAATCCTGATACCAACGAAACCATGTGCATCGCCTGCGACTTGTGCGCGCTGGCGTGTCCCGAAAACTTGATCGTGGTCACCAGCGCCCGTAACGAAACGACCCGCCGCAAGGAACTTACCAACTTCACCTACGACCTGAGCCGCTGCATGTTCTGTGGACTCTGCGAGGATGCCTGTCCCGTGGACGCTCTGGAACTGACCCAGGACTTCGAGCTCGCCAGCTACACCCGCGAGGGCGCGATTTGGAATCGCGAAATGCTGGAGAAGGGCCCGCAGCCGACGCAGTATAGAAAGTAGTCGTTGGTCCCTCGTCGTCCGTCACTGGTCAAACCCCACGAGCGAACGACCAACGACTATCGACCAACGGCTGGCTGCTGCTGCGTCATGCAATGCATCGCGCCGAATCCCCAGATCAAGTCCCCCGAATAGATTCCGATGACATTGCGGTCGGGGAAGAGGTCGGCGAGGATATCCAGAGCGATGCGGTCGTTAGGATCGTTGAATACCGGGACGAGAACCACGCCGTTGGCGATGTAAAAGTTCGCGTAGCTGGCAGGCAGGCGGCGTCCTTCGAAGATCACGGGCGCAGGCATGGGAAGCTCAATGATCGCGAGTGGCTTTCCGTCCTGATCGGTGGCCGTCCGCAGGCGGCGTATGTTTTCGCGCAAAGGTTCATAGTTGAGATCGTCGGGATTGGACTCGACCGCGGTCACGACCGTGTCAGCAGCGACGAAGCGCGTGATGTCGTCCACATGGCCATGAGTGTCGTCGCCAGAGACGCCTGAACCCAGCCAAATCACGTTCTTGATTCCCAGATAATCGGCAAACACTCTTTCGTAGTCTTTCCGCTTCATTGTCGGATTGCGTCGCTGCACTTTGCTGAGCAAGCATTCTTCCGTCGTGAGCAATGTGCCGCGACCGTTGACGTCGATGGAGCCGCCTTCGAGCACAACGTGGCGCTTGCCGAAGACGGCACGCAGTTCGCGGGCGTTGGCAGCCCTTGCCATAAGACTGCCGATTTTTTCGTCGCTCCCGTAGTTCGAGTATTTTGCCCACGCGTTGAAACGCCACTTAACGGCGAGGAGCCCGCCGCCAGAAACACGTGGGGCCAGCCGCCCTCGGCTGTCCGGCCGAGCGAAGTTCGGCTGCGTTAGAAACGTGCAGCCGGAGTCGCGCGTCCAGACACGATCCGTTTGCCAGCGGTGAAAGCGAACGTTGTCGCTGAGCCCGTTAGCGCGGTCGAGGACTTTGCGCGCACGTTTTTCAGACGCCACATCGTTGATGATCAGCTCAACCCGTTCACGCCGAGCCAAATGGCGGATGATTTCGGCGAAAACCCAAGGGACGGGTTCAAACTTTCCCGGCCAGTCATCGCGATAGTGAGGCCAAGCCAGCCAGGTGGCATCGTGCGGCTCCCATTCGGCAGGCATGCGGAGCCGCGGAGACTGACCGGTATCCGCAGAATTCAACGTTTCAGTTGAGTCCATGGTTGAAGCCCCTGACATCGGCTAAGTCCTCATGGGCGCCACGGCCAATGCTGGGCCGAACTCGTTCCGTATGGGTGCAACAGCAGATGCTGGTCTGAGCTCTTTCCATCTTTAGCGACATAACACTTGAGGAGCGCAACGGTTGGCGGGGTGGGCTTGTTGAAGTGAGCTGTAAGCGACAACTTTCTCGGCTGCCGGCGAACCGGTCCATTCAAATAGCTGAACAGGGCAGCGCTATCCAAGAACTCTGGCGAATTGAGATCGCACGTTTGATCCCGAACGGCTCGCACTGTCAGGAGTATGTCCCCTTCAAAGAACTTTTTGTCCAGTTGGTCCTGCCCGAGACTCTTGAACACGAGCTCTAAATATTTTTCGCTATCGACTTGGTTCGTCTGAAGGATCACAATTTCGGTATTCTCGCCAAACATACTCTTCTCAATATGGCGCACCTCGTCATAGGCAAACATATATCCGGCTAGCTCATGAGTTTGAGCAAGAAGTGACGGGACAAACACCAATGTTGCCATTGCAAGCAATGAGAGATGGCTTCGATACGGACGTGGAATCATGTGAGACCTCCCGGTCCCTCAATCGATCAGTCGGCTCGTGATTGGAGCATAACTGTCGATTCTCCGGTCACGTAAAAACGGCCAGTTGCGCCGGGTGTCTTCCAGTGTTTTCAAATCGACTTCACCCACAAGAATCTCTTCTTTATCATGCGAGCCTCCGGCAATGACTCGACCAAATGGATCACACAAAAACGACCCACCCCAGAATTCCAGCCCAGCTCCCGGAGCGGCGTTGCCACGAACGTCTCCGGTTTCAAAGCCGACGCGGTTGACCACGGCCACATAAACTCCATTGGCGATGGCATGCGCCCGCTGAATCGTGCGCCAAGCATCGTGTTGGGCCACGCCGACCTCGGCTTTCTCGGCAGGATGCCAACCGATCGCCGTCGGATAAAAGAGAACATTCGCTCCTTGCAAGGCAGTAAGACGAGCGCCCTCGGGATACCACTGGTCCCAGCAGACCAACGTGCCCACTCGACCAACGTTGGTATCGAAGGCTCGAAAGCCGAGATCGCCGGGGGTGAAGTAATATTTTTCGTAATAAAGCGGGTCGTCGGGAATGTGCATCTTGCGATAGAGCCCGCGCAACGTTCCATCGGCGTCGAACATGGCGGCGGTGTTGTGGTAAACGCCCGCGGCACGCTTTTCGAATAGCGACGCGATGAGGACGATCCGCAATTGCTTAGCTACTTCTCCGAGTTTTGCCGTTGTGGGGCCGGGGATCGGTTCAGCGAGATCGAATAGCGCGGCATCTTCCCGCTGGCAGAAATACTGGGTCTGAAACAGTTCGGGCAGGCAGACGATCTGCGCGCCCCGCCCCGCCGCATCCCTGGTGAGTTCGATGGCGTGCTGCTGATTTTTGTCGGGGTCGGAAGTCATCGACATCTGGACGAGTCCGACGCGAAATTTCTCTGGCGGCAAAACGAAGACTCCTTTTCGGACGAATAGGATATCAGTTCCCGGTTGCGACTTGCCGGTTCTTGTTTTCCACGACTGCGTTTTCCACGACTACGGTGGTAGCAGGAGCCTGCTGCGTTCTAGTAGAGTATTGCTTCGGCATAAAGTTGGGGGTGGACCTTGAAAAACGGCAATCACGATGGCGCGGGAATCGACCGCAAGCTGCACAATCCGATTGAAGACCGCTTGACTCCGCTGGAATCGCTGGACCTCAGTTCCGTGCGCTCGGTTGACGATCTGGTGCGGGCGATGGGCAAGACTGCGTTCACCGGTCGCCAGGTAGGTGAGGCGGCCGATGTGCTCGAAGCCATGGCTCGCGACGAAGAATGCTTCGTGGTGATGACGCTCGCCGGCGCCATGACCGTGGCCAAGCAGAGTTTGATCATCGCCGATCTGATCGATCAGGGAATCGTGAATGCCATTGTTTCCACCGGAGCGCTTATGGCGCACGGACTCGTCGAAGCAACCGGCCGGGCCCATTTCCGCTACAACCCTGATGTTTCCGACACTGAGCTTTATGAACAAGGTTACAACCGGGTTTACGACACTCTCGAGCCAGAACAGAATCTTGATGATGTGGAAGAAGTGATGTCCCAGATACTGGAAGGCTGGGATCACAGCGAAGTGCTTTGCTCGTACAAATTGAATCATGCCATTGGAGAACACTTGGCCAAGCATGCCAAAGGGCAGCGGGGAATTCTGAAATCAGCGTATGAAAAGGGCGTGCCGGTATTTGTACCCGCCTTTACCGACTCGGAGTTGGGTCTCGATGTTGCGCTGAATAACCGGCTGCGCGAGTCGACCGGCAGGCACAAGCTGCGCTTTGATCCCTTCGAAGACCTGGAGCATTTTGCTGCCACACTTTTGCGCCAGACCAGGCTTGGGATCTTCACCATCGGTGGAGGCGTTCCCCGCAACTGGGCGCAGCAGTTTGGTCCTTTCTGCGAATTACGCCATCGGAGGCTGGGAGAGAATGTTCCCTTGAAGCGCTATCACTACGGAGTACGAATTTGTCCGGAGCCGGTGTATTGGGGCGGGCTCTCAGGCAGCCCATACAGCGAGGCCATTTCGTGGGGAAAGTTTGTGCCTCCGGCAGAGGGAGGAAAATTCGGCGAGCTGTTCGTCGACGCCACGGTCGGGTTGCCGCTGGTTGTCGCAGCAGTGCTGGAGCGCTTGGGAAAGAAGGCGTCGACCGCGGGGAAGAAAGCGAAAGCACGGAAATAAATCTGCTCGAGTATCTCTCCCATTAGGGAAACTCTGGTTAAGTTCTGTTCTAGCTCAGTTGGGGAAGGGCACGGCTTCAGCACAAATTCGCGAAATAATTCTGTCATCCCGACCGGAGCGAAGCGGAGTGGAGGGACCTTGTGTTTTCAGCGGCTTTCATTTTTGATCAGGCCGTTTCAATAATGCCGCTTACTTCCGGGACTCACCCTGGAAGCACAATGGCTTTTCGGATTGATTGAGAGCGGAGGTGCCCGCACCCCCGCTCGTCACCTCCGCGTTTCGTCTGCTCCTTAACCGTGACTCATTCACCGGGCCGCATTTCCGGAAAACAGCACCAGAGTCTTCGGCAATTGCAGGAACCCAGTTTCAAAATCAATGCCCGGGAGCGAATACGCGCCCACGGTCCACAAATCCGAGGTTCCGTGAACCGCAAACGCGCCATTCAACTGCTGAGCCAGTCCTTTGGTCGGACTGGCGATAATGCTCCATTGTTTGCCGTCGAAATGCTCTACCAAAGTTTCATCCTGGCCAGCCGTAGCCGCGTCCCCGAAGAAACCGACGGCGTAAAGGTTAGTAGCGGAGACCGCCGTCACGCTTGTCAGCGCGTTGAGAGATCCAGCCGCGTCGCTCTGATTCGGACTTGGAGTTACCGACCACTTCTTCCCGTTCCAGTGTTCGATTAGGGCCAACTCTCTTTGGTGTCCTGCATCGCGAAGTAGGCCGACAGCAGTCACGTCGTTCGCGGACACCGCCTGCACACTAAGTAGTACGTTCTGGTTCAAAGCGGCCTTGGGCAAGGGGTTTGGGCTAGGCACAACCCGCCACCGTTTGCCGTCGAAATGTTCCACCAGGGTTTGGACAGAAGTCGTAGGCTGATCCACGGAAACGCCAACCGCCCAGATATCCGTCGGCGAATTTGCTGACACCGCCGAAAGTAGATTACCGGTCGCACTCCGATTAGGGCTGGGAACTACAGTCCATTTCTTTCCGTCCCAGTGTTCGATCAGCGTCAACACAGCTCCATTGGAAGCTGGTTGATATCCCACAGCATAAATATTGTCCGCCGCCAGTGCGACAAGGCCATTTAAGGAGGAATTGCCATTTGTGCCCAGCAGGGGTGTAGGAACCACCGTCCATCGTTGACTATCCCAATGAATCATCATCGGCTGCAGGTTGACGGTTGTGCACGTGAACGAGAAACCGGTCGCCCAAACATCGTTCGCAGATACTTCAGCTACGCTGGTGAGATCGTTCCCAGTGTTGAAGCCCTGGCAAGACCGAGGGGAGCCCGGATTCGGGCTGGGGACATCGGTCCATTTAACTCCGTCCCAATGCAGCGTTAAAGTACGAGAGAAATTAATATTGTTATCATTCTGAAAGCCGACGGCCCAGGCATCCGACGTCGAAAAAGCGGCAACCGCGTTGAGTGTGTTGCCTTGAGCATTTCGGCTGGGACTCTTCTGAATCTTAAAAACGGAACTTTGGGCAGATGAAGTAATCGCGACGCTGCCCGTCATGAATAGGCAAAGTAGCAAAAATAGCAGATAGTGAATGCGGGGATCCCGCGTGCCGGTAAACCGGATCATTGTGGCCTCCGGATCGCATGTTAAGGAAACTGCGGGCCATACTTGTAAGGAGAATGTAAATAAATCGTAATCTGTGCGGTGACAAGCGACGCCTGCCCGTTTTTTGTGCTTGGACGCCGCGACCGCGTAACGCTATCGCGTTTTCAGTCGAAAATTAAAACTGCTGAAGCAATCACCGTGCTCCACAGCCCGCGCTTATCACCAACCGCGGATTGAGTAATGTTAGCCGTGCGCACGATCTTGTTCGAAATCCGGTAAATCTCTTTCTTCTCGTCCCAGGAGCGGTCCGGATCAAATTCCACATTTAGCGTTGTAGCCAGCATTTCCGCGGCAAGCTCCTCGGCATACTCGCCCGCCGAGTCGTCAGTTTCACCAAACGAATGGTGCTCGCTCAAGTAGCCATAGGTATTGCGGTCGGCCGGAATCGCCACGCCGATACTGGCCGCGAGCAGGCGATGCGGCTCGCGCGTCGAGTTCTCCGCAACCACCGCGAAAACCACTTCTCCAGGACTCAAATACTTCAATCCCTGGGAACGCGGTACCAGCTTGCACTGTGGCGGGAAGATGGATGAAACGCGAACCAGGTTTTGCGCGGCGATGCCGGCGTCCCGCAGCGCCAGCTCAAAGGAAGTAAGGCGCTCCCGATGTTTGCCGACCCCCTTGGTGAAGAAAATCTTCTTCGGGACCATGTCCTTTCCCAATTCGTTGTTCCTCCGATAGTCAGATGAGGGTCAAATCTAACATAGCGAATTGTAAAGGGAATATGAAAATTGGTTCGCAAGACAAAAAATCTTACGAACCTCGAATTCGGATTACCGTCCTCAAGAAGCCAGCCTATTTGGCCGGGGCGACTGAGCTGACTTCGATGGTGTCGCCGTCAGCTTCGCCCTGCACCGTGGCCTTCGCAGCGGCCAGCTTGTCGAGCTTGTCGAGCGTGGCCTTGTCCTTCACATCCAATGTGTACACTTTATCTCCCACGACGAGGGCGTACTTTGAGCCTTTTTGGATGCAGGCGCGCAGGCAGGAGGCGTCGTCACCGGCCATCATGTGCTTCGCCCCGCACATGGCGTCGCTGACTGTGCCGGTGAAGGTTTGGGCCTTGCCGGCGAATGCGGTTGGAACCAAGGCCGCGAGTATTAAAGCGCTAAACAGGGAAACAGCTAACTTCCGCGTAAATTTCATGAAGTCCTCTCTCTATTTAAATATGCACCCTGGCAGTTAGATGTGTCTATTTGAAAGGCGATAGCAGCACGCGTCAAGGATTTCGCCAACGGCGATTACGATTTTGGATCGAAGCGCAGAGTCACGTCTACCGTTTTCTCACCACGATTGAGTGATTCTCGGATGCTGGTCTTCCAGTCGCTCATGATCGAAATCTCTTTGTCTTCTTTTTCCAGAAACCGCTTGGGATAGCTTGAGTCATAAGTGTCTCCTCCGCGCAGCTTCCAGTCATCCTGCAAGCGGGCGGTAGTGCGCGAGTCGAGCCCGCGGATGTCCAGATCGCCCATAGAATAGACGTCTCCCTCCTGGATGCGCAGCACATATTTGACGCTGGAGTTCGCGTCGTCCATTTCACGGTCCGGCCGGATATTCACCGCCATGTATCCGTGGCTGCCGTAGAGTTTGTTCATGGCTTCGATATCGGTATCGAACTGCACGGCATTTGCCGGCTGCTCGAGTTTTGCGTGGATTAATGGTCGCAGAACATCGGTTGGGCAGGCCTTGTTGCCCGCGAAATCGACCGCGGTCAGTTTGTATTGGCGTCCGGGATCAACCGGGAAAGTCACATCGACGGTGGTCTCCTGGGGGCTGTTCTGAACCACAGTGGCCTGAGCGTCGCCGAACGTCGCTTTCAAATATCCCTGCCGGAGATAGAGCGGGAGAAAATTCTTGTCCTCTTGAGCACGAAGTATGGAGCGCAAGAAATCGGCGCCTTCCAGCTTTTTCGCCGCAGATTCAAGCAAAGGCAATTCAGCCTCACCGGCTCCGGCAAAAGCGATGTTGCGGATGTGAATCTCGGTCCCGGTCACGGTGAAAACGAATGCTTCGATGGGGCCATCCTGGTGGGCCGCGCGAAGATAGTCGACCTTGCCTTGTACATTGTGTTCGATCAACAACCCTTGCAGGGCGTTCGACACCTCGTCTGCAAGGTCACCGCCAGCCGGGAGTTGCCCTTGAAATAACGGAACCTGGGCATGAATCTGGTCGAGCAGTTCCCGATCCGAGAACCAGACGAGGTTGTCGAAGCGAACGGAAACGAATTGTTCCGCGTCCTGGACCTGCAAGTC
>CAWBHF010000021.1:0-74540 GCA_963788645.1 uncultured Acidobacteriota bacterium | reverse complement strand
ATCATTTCCAACAATTCAAAAGGAAGTTGAGCTTAAGTCGTTGGCGCCGATCATCAACGCACAGGGCATCTCGAAATCCTTCGGGTCGACGCTGCTCTTTCAAAATGTTTCCTTCACAGTTTCTGATGGCGATCGCATCGGACTAATCGGTCCAAACGGTTCGGGCAAGTCGACGCTACTACGAATTCTGGCTGGCAACGAAGGTGTGGATACCGGTGAAGTCGCGGCACGGAAGCGCCTTCGCCTAGCGTGTGTGCTGCAAGAGTCAAAGTTCGCATCCGGAGACACGGTTCGATTGGTAGTTGAGCGGGCTTTGGACGGCGCGGCAGTGGCTGCGACCGAGCGCGGAACTCGCTTCGCGGAAACCCTTGGACGCGCGGGCTTTGAGCAATTTGAAGTTCAGGCGACCACGTTGTCAGGAGGCTGGCAGAAGCGTTTGGCAATCGTTGAAGCTTTGGTTCAGTCGCCGGACATTTTGTTGCTGGATGAACCCACAAACCACCTCGACCTTGCGGGGATCGAGTGGCTCGAAACGCTTCTTCAAGATGCGAGTTTTGCCTGCGTTGTTGTGAGCCACGACCGCTACTTCCTTGAGAATGTTGCCACGGAGATGGCGGAACTCAATCGCACTTACCCGGATGGACTGCTGCGGGTGCGCGGAAATTACAGTACGTTTCTTGAAAAGAAGGGAGAATTTCTGCACTCGCAATCGAAGCGCCAGGAGGCTCTGGAAAATCTCGTACACAATGAAGTCGCCTGGCTGCGTCGCGGAGCCAAGGCGCGGACACGTAAGTCGAAAGCCCGAATCGACAAGGCTGGCGAGTTGATGAATGAACTCGCAGACTTGAATTTGAGGACTCGCACCGCAAAGGCGAACATCGATTTTTCGGCGACCGATCGAAAGACGAAGCGGCTGATCGAACTGAAAGACGTTGCCTATGAGATTGGAGAGCGGACCCTGTTTGACCGTCTTAATTTCGTGGTCACCGCCGGAATGCGCGTCGGACTGGTCGGACCGAATGGCAGCGGGAAAACTACACTACTTCGACTGTTGCGGGGAGAGTTGGCTGCGGTCGCCGGAGAAATTCATCAGGCTGACTGGTTGCGGATCGTGTACTTCGATCAAACTCGCCAGCTCGATCCGGATGTAAGCTTGCGCCGCGCGCTTGCTCCCGATAGCGATTCTGTGGTCTATCAGGACCGCGTGATTCACGTTGCCTCATGGGCAGCGAGGTTCCTGTTCACCGGCGAGCAACTGAATCAGCCCGTCGGCCGGCTGTCGGGAGGCGAGCGCGCCCGTGTGCTGATTGCGCAATTGATGCTTCAGCCTGCCGATGTGCTTCTGCTCGATGAGCCCACAAACGATCTCGATATTCCGACCCTCGACATACTCGAAGAGAGTTTGCTCGACTATCGTGGCGCGCTGGTGCTGGTCACGCATGACCGATATATGCTCGATCGCGTTTCGACCATCGTACTCGGCCTCGACGGTCAGGGCGGCGCAGACAGTTTTGCGGACTATTCGCAATGGGAGGCCTGGCAGGCGGAACGGATGCGCGCGGCGAAGGCCGCTGATTCGGACGACAATCAACCTCGGAGGGTGACAAGCGCCGCGAGCCCATCTTCAGGTAAGAAGAAGCTATCGTATCTCGAGGCACGAGAATACGCGACCATCGAAGAGCGTGTTGCTGAAGCCGAGCAGGTGTTGCAGGAGAAGCGTGGGCAGCTCGAAGACCCCGCGATCGCAAGCGATGGCCCTTGTCTGCTGCGCGCACACGCTGAGATGGACGAAGCCCAGAAGCTAGTGGATGAGCTGTATTCACGCTGGGCCGAGCTCGAACAGAAAAAAGGCTGAGCCGCGCCCTAGGCGCGTGCGAAGTCGATGTACCCTCGCTGGATGTCAGTCCGGATAAGCTTCACGCGCAATCTGTCTCCCACATCTACCCCCTGCTGGCCTTGAGCCAACCGTCCCTCGACGTGCGGCTGGAGCACGCGAACGAACGTTCCCTTCGGGGTTGCGCCGGTGACCAGCGCGTCGAAGGTCTGACCAATACGGGTGCTCATCGCAATCGCCGCCAGCCGCTTAGCCATCTCGCGCTCGACTTTGCGCGCAGCATCTCCTTTTTCTGTGCAGTTCCTTGCGATGTCCGCTAACTCGGCATCAGAATAAGGAGCCGGGCAGCTCGCCAGGAGAGCCTTTATCAGCCTCTGCGTGACTACATCGGCGAATCGCCGGTTGGGGGCCGTCGAGTGCGTATAGTCCTGGACCGCTAACCCGAAGTGTCCCTGCTCAGGATCTCCGGGTCGCTCCAGAACGTATTCACCCGGGCCAATCAACTTGATTACTGCGAGAGAGACGTCTGCAAAATGATCGGGATCTGCAGCCTTGCGCCTGAGTAAAAAGTCATTAAGCGCTTTGGAGTCGGGAATCTGGAGGGAGGTTGCCGCCGTGTTCAGCTGCGAGTTGCACAATGCGTTCCCAACGATCAGGAGTCTTTACGATGCGGCGCAGGGACGATACTTTGTCCAGCATGCGCGCCACGACTCCGTTGGCCGCAATCATGAAATCCTCAATCAAGTCAGTGGCGCGGTTCTTCTCCTGCTTCGCAACATCGACGACCTGCTGATTAAGTAGAACGGGATGTACTTCGTCAGTCTCGATATTAAGCGCGCCGTTCTGATAACGCTGCTTCCTGAGCGCTCGGGCGGCTTCATCCTGCAGCTTGAGCTGCGCCTGCAAGGCTGCTGATGCGGCTACTTTCGCCGGAGCCGGGCCCGTGTCCTCGAGCCACGCCCCCACAGAGTTGTACGCAAGCTGAGCTTTGTTGCGAACGACCGCCCGGTAAACGTCACTCGAACTCACAGTGCCTGCTGCGTCTACAGTGAACTCGGTCACGACGCTCAGTTTGTCTGCGTTTTCGAGAATCGATGTTGCGCCGGTGGAGAGCTCTTCCGGAAGCATGGGGAAAATCCGCACACCGGTGTAGACCGAGGTGGTTTCTTTTGCTGCATGCTCATCGATGGGAGAGTGCTTCGGCACGAAGGCATCCACGTCCGCGATTCCGATCAACACTTTGATGTTTCCGGTGGGCAAGCGCCCAGCTACTTCGATCTGATCAAGGTCGCGCGAAGTGTCGTTGTCGATCGAGGACCAGAGTAAATTCCGCAGGTCACGAATATCGCTGCCGGATGCGACTTGGGGCAGGTGCGCTTTCAGTTCCGTCAGCTGTTGCGTGACCTGCGGAGAGAAATCTGGCTCGAAGCCGTGTGCCAGCATGACTTGTTTAGCGGTGCCCTGAAGATCGAGATGAGAAGGGCGAACGTCGTTCATGAATTCCTCGCAACAGCAGATTCCTCGTCGCCCGGAATGACAATGAGCAGGGTGTTTCTGCCGAGCCTAGAAAGGCTAACATGTGACCTTCGATTGCGGTTGAGACGGGCAAATCGACGAAATGGAGGTTAGCTCGTGATATCCTAATTCCAGTAGCTGCGTCCCCGCCTTTGGGCAAATTTTCCGCAGTTCCCTTGAGAAATCATGATTTCAGTAAGCAATGTTTCCATGCGCTACGGCGCCAAAGTTCTATTTGAAGATGTGTCAACCGCCTTCACGCCGGGCAAGCGCTACGGCCTTACCGGTCCGAACGGCGCCGGCAAGACGACGTTCATGCGGCTGCTGACCGGCGAGCTTGATCCGCAGAAGGGAACCGTGGTGCGCCCGAAGAAGTTCGGTGTGCTGAACCAGGATCAGTTTGCCTTCGATGCATATCGCGTGATCGACACCGTGATGATGGGCAACAAACGCTTGTGGGCGGCGATGGAAGAGCGCGATCGCATCCACGCCAAGGCGGAACTCACGGATGAAGACGGAATGAAGCTCGGCGAGTTGGAAGGCATCGTCGGCGAAGAGGATGGCTATACCGCAGAAAGCGACGCCGCGATTCTCCTGCAGGGGCTCGACATTCCCGACGCACTGCATGAACGAAAAATGGGCGAGCTACAAGGCGGACAAAAGGTCCGCGTGCTGCTGGCTCAAGCCTTGTTTGGACATCCGCTCGCGTTGTTACTTGACGAACCTACGAACCACCTCGACCTCGACTCCATCCATTGGCTACAAGGGTTCCTGAATAACTATGACGGCGTGCTGATCGTGATCTCGCACGACCGCCATTTTCTCAACAGCATTTGCACTCACATCGCCGACATCGACTATCAGACGATCATTACTTATACCGGCACGTATGACGATATGGTCGTGGCCAAGACACAGATCCGCTCGCAGATCGAAGGGCAAAACGCCCAGCGGGAAAAGAAGATCGCGCAGCTCAACGAGTTCATCGCCCGTTTCTCTGCCGGCACCCGCTCGAGCCAAGTGCAGTCACGGCGCAAAGAAGTCGAGCGCCTGCAGGTGACAGAGCTTGCCAAGTCGAACATCCAGCGTCCGTTTTTGAAGTTCGAGCAGAGGCGTCCTTCCGGGAAACACATTCTTGAGCTCGAAGGTGTTACGAAGTCGTACGGCGAGACTGAAGTCATACGGAGTTTCACGGCCAGCGTAACGAGGGGAGAGAAAATCGCATTAATGGGCCGGAACGGCGCGGGCAAAACGACTTTGCTCAATGCGCTGCTGGCGAACTCTCCGACCATCCCGGATGCAGAACTGCGCAAGACCAGCGGTTACGATGGGCCGTTCCTCACATCCGGAAAAGTGATCTGGGGACACGAGGCCGCGGTCGGATATTTCGCCCAGGATCACAGGGCTTTGATTCAGGGAGACATGACGGCGTTCGAATGGCTGCATCAGTGGGATCCTTCCGCAGCACACGAAGAAATTCGCGGCTTGCTGGGACAGATGCTGTTCCCGCGTGAAGATGCGCTAAAGCGTACTGATGTTCTCTCTGGCGGCGAAGCCGCCCGGCTGCTTTTTTGCAAGCTCATGCTGCAAAAGCCGAATGTTCTGGTTTTCGACGAACCGACCAACCACCTGGATCTGGAATCGATTAACGCTCTCAACATTGCTTTGCAGCGCTATCACGGAACCGTGCTTTTGGTAACTCACGATCACGATCTGATTGATGAAGTCGCTACCAGGATTTGGCATTTCGAGTCGGACCACAAGCTCACCGACTTCAAAGGTGCGTACGAGGAGTACCAGGCGGTTCTTGCTTGAAACATGTTGTCTCCTATAGCGCCCTTCCGGCGCATGCGCCCGAGGCCCATGCCCACTGAAAATTGAAGCCGCCGAGGTGGCCAGTTACGTCGACTACCTCGCCGACGAAAAACAGGCCGGACACTCTTCGACTTTCCATTGTCTTCGCCGATAGTTCATTCGTGTCCACGCCGCCCTCGGTAACTTCGGCCTTAGCGAAGCCCTCGGTGCCGGCAGGGAACAACGTCCACTGATGCACGGAGTGTTCTAGTTCCGCGAGTCCGGAGGTCGTCCAGGCGGCGGGTGGGTACAGATCGAGCCATCGGTTTGAAAAGCGATTCGGCAGACTCTTATGCAGGGCATTCTTCAACGTCGTGACGTTTCTCGGAGCGTTCGGTTCACGAAGCGCCGCCGTCACGTCGCAGCCGGGTGCCAGGTCGATGGCAACTGGTTGTGCCGGTTCCCAGTACGACGAGATTTGCAGAATCGCTGGCCCACTCAATCCTCGGTGCGTGATGAGCATTTTCTCGCGGAACTGTTGACTACCGATCGAAACGGCGACGTCCGCCGACACTCCCGCCAAGTCGCAATACCGGCTGCGGTCTTCGGCGTTGAACACAAACGGCACCAGCGCTGGGCGAGGTTCGTGAATGGCCAACCCGAATTGGCGAGCCAGGTCGTATCCGAAGCCGGTCGCACCCATCTTGGGGATCGACAGACCTCCGGTTGCGATCACCAGAACCGGAGCGCGAAATTCGAGTTCTCCGGCGCGCACGACGAAGTCTGTCGTCTTCGACACCTCTTGAACGGACGTATTTAGAAAAAGACGAACCCCGGCGTTGCGGCATTCGATTTCGAGCATGTCCGTGATATCGCGGGCCGAGCGATCACAGAACAGTTGACCGAGAGTCTTCTCGTGGTAGGGAATATGATGCTTCTCGACAAGCGCAATGAAGTCTGAAGGCGTATAGCGGGCCAGAGCTGATTTCGCGAAGTGGGGATTCGCCGAGAGAAAGTTTTCCGGGCGGCAGTGAACGTTCGTGAAGTTACACCGGCCACCACCGGAGATGAGAATTTTCTTGCCGACACGTTCCCCACGCTCGAGCACCGCAACCCGGCGTCCGCGCTTGCCTGCCTCCAGTGCGCACATTAACCCTGCAGCGCCCGCGCCGAGGACCAATGCGTCAAATTGCTGGATCATGAAATTCAGGAGCTATCAAAGTGAAGAGCCATTGAGTCGAATGCTCTGACGGGAATCGATCGCAGGAATCAAAATGTTAAACAAAACGCCACGATCGTCTCTCCGCGTGCTGCGGTAGTTTCTTCGAGCTCGTGAAGCAACGTCGACTCCAAATCGTCAGGGTCGGGTCTCATTTCGCACGCGACAATTTCTTCGTCGGTGGCACCCTGAAAACAGAGTTCGCAAGCTCCGAGGCCATCTTCTGTGCGCACCGGTGGTCCGAAGGTGCGGCAAGTCATGGGACGCGCTTCGTAAAGGTCGCAAAGTCCTGTCGCTGGATCGAGAGCCGGGCATCTTTCATCATTGCCGAAATCAGCGAAACGGCGCTCCGCCTCCTCGTCTTCATCGAGCCGGCCGGTCACTGGATCTCCGGGAAATTCTCCTGACAGCCGGGAAACCGCTTCCCGAGCGCGTTCTCGCAAGCGCTGCGCCCTCTCTGGTTCGGAGTTGGCCAACTCCGCAAGTCCTTGGCGAAGCCGAGCGGCGTCGAGCTGATTGATGGGGAAGACTCCGATGCAGCACTGTGTGCAACCGGGACGGCAGACGAGCCACTTGCCGCTGATGCGCGCGGCATCGGCCAGAGCCGAATCCACAATTTGGATCAACTCCTGGTCTCTTCGCGGTAAAGCATCATGCATAGTGAAAGAATACAGCAGTGTGGGGTCTTTCTTCTCGGGTCGTGTTGGATCCGTTGTGAATCGCGGTGGTGGCAAACAAAAGACGTAACCCGGTGCCCCACTCTAACCAGTTTTTGTCCGCTGCGAGCCGCTGACCGCCAATTCCGCAGTTCGAGGATGACCAAACGGGTGTATGATCGCTCGGTGGGTAGCGGCGCGAGGATTCCGCTCCCAGTTAGTAATTACCTTTTGTGAGAGGTTTCTCCCCGATGGCTCCGGCTGCGAGCTCTGGTACAGACCAGCGACTCACGCTTGATGACCCCTCTTTCGAGAAATTGCTGGCAGCCGCCTGGGTGCTCCAATGCCTTCACGACCAATTGCATCCTCAGGTCGTCAACGGCGAAGCCATTGCTCAACCGGCCTCATCCCTAAGGAAAATGGAGACCGCTAGTTCGATCTCGCAAGAGACGATCAAGTTTGAGATTCCCATCGCGGAGACCTGTAAACCGGAGATCAATCACTCGGAGAGCAGTTACACGAAGATCCGTGAGCCGGAGATCGCTATGCCGGCGATCCAGCTCTCATCCATGGTGATCGAGGCTGCAAAAAAACTTGACTCGTTGAGCGCTCACTCTGCTGACGATGAGACCGTCGCTGAACTGGTCAAAACGCAAGAGGCAATCGAGAGTGGCATCTTGGGTTTGGACGCCACCATGAGGCGCTTGGTATCGCTCTCACCCAAACTCGCTCCTGAACTAACGGCCCACGACGGAACGTCATACACGCCGCCGGCTGAACTCGTTCCGATACAGCCGGCGCCATCTATAGCCAAGGCACCAAGCCTCAAGCCGTCCCCGACCTTGCAGAAGCCGCTCAATAACCAAGACTCCGCGACGCAGTCATCGTCGTTCAATATCGGAATCAGACTGGATGGTTTCAGTACAGCTCTCAGCAAGAACGCGTCGGCCCTTGGCGCCAAATCCACGCAAGCGCTCCGGTCTGCCGCGGCTGTGACTTCTAGGCATTTTCAAACGACCCTCAAACGTACTCAGGACGCCCTCGCCGGTTATCGGCTTGCCTTCCGCAATCGAACTGGAAAAAAGCTCGCTGCACGCGCCTCGTCATTCAATCTTGCAACCACTCTTAAGCGTCTCAGCAGTGCTACCACCCGGCATGCCTCGAACTTCCACATCAATTTCACCCTGCGATCTCTTCGCGCTGTGGCGATCGCAACTCCCGTTTGGCTGCTGGTGGTGATCGCCAACTTGCTGCTTCTCGAAACCTGGCTTCATCAGCCCTTTCAAGGCGGGCAGGCAATGTCAGCACCGAGTCCTTCTACCGCGGAAGCTGCGGTAACCGTCAATGCGCCGGTGACAACAGCGTCGAATCAATCTTCATCCCAGCCCGCCAAAAGGATCGAACAGACCGTGCCCCAGCGGACTTCACCGATTCCCCTGCGCGCAACCCATGAGGAGATCACTGACCCGGGAACCCAGTCCATCGTGCAGCAATTAAGCCGCTATGAAATTAACGGCCTGCGCCGCCAGGCCAAATACGGGGATGACTCCGCGGCTTTCACTCTAGGGATGGTCTACGAGATAGGACGCCACGTTCGTCAGAGCTGCGCCGAAGCCGCGCGTTGGGTTAGAATGGCGGCGGAAGCTGGGAATCCAGCTGCGCAATACAACCTCGGGCTGCGCTACCGGGATGGCGACGGTGTCACCGCCGATCTGCATGAGTCCGAGAAATGGCTGCGCAAAGCAGCAGCTCACAGAAATCGCGAGGCCAGAATCGCGCTGCAATTACTTGCTTCGCGTTAACCCTCCTGCTCATCATTTGTCTATTTATTGTGTAGCATCATATTTAGCGAAGGAGGACTCATGCTCGATTCCAACCATGTACCGATCGCGCAATCCGCTCTGCTCGTAATTGATGTCCAGGATTCTTTCAAAGCGAGGCCAAGCTGGGAGCGCCGCAACAATCTTGCGTTTGAACAAAATGTTACCGCATTGATCGAAGCATATCGGGCCGCGCAGTTACCAGTCATTTTCTTTCTTCATACCGACAGTGATGAGGGCTTTGCCACGGACAGCCCCTTCTTCAAGCTGATGGACTTCATCAAGCCGCGTCCCGGTGAGGTCGTCTTGATCAAGAACACGCGCAATTGTTTCACCAGCACCCCGCTGCAACCTTACTTGCTGGAAAAGGCGGTCCGACGGGTAACGATTACCGGCATCCAAATGGAGCAGTGCTGCGAAACAACCACCAGAGTTGCGGCGGATCTAGGTTATGCCGTGGATTTCGTCACGGAAGCGACCATGACCTTTCCGATTCCGAACTGGGATAACCCAACAGAAGAGCTGGGCGTCGATGCCATTCGTGATCGGACTGAGTATGTTCTCCGCCGCCGCTTCGCTCGCATTGTGACAGTCGCGCAGCTCGCCGAAGAGTTGAAGAATATACCTTGCGGAGCCCTCGCATAAGTCCTACCGCCGGCCGCTGCGAGGTTTTGCACGACGACTAGCTCATAAAAAGCAACGGGCATGTGAGGAGTAGGCTCGCATGCCCGTTTGGCTTCGCCCACGAAATTCGGTGGGTGATGCAGACTGCCAACTCTATCGAGCCGGCTGACCCGTGTTTGGATCGAGAAACAAGCGACCATCGTTCCGCTTGTCGCGGAAGTCGAACATTTGATCGATCGAGCTTGCGATCCCATCGAAAGATCCCTGACCGATGCGCTGCCCACCCAGCCAGTTATCCTCGATAAAGCGAATGATCGAAGTTTGGTCGGTTACGGTGTGATCCACGAAATTTTCCTTCGCCCACGGGGAGATGACCACGAGGGGCAACCGTGGACCGTAACCGCAACGACCAAGCGCATGCGTGTTACTTGAGTTAATGCCGGGGAGAGAAGTGGCGGCCGTACCGCAAGCGTTAGGTCCGGTAAGAGCATCGGCTGGCCCGGTGGAGGTGTTGACGATGGGCCCCATCTGGTGGTCATACCATCCGTCGGAATCGTCATACATAATGACTACGGCGGTGCTGTCCCATTCTCTCTGGTCCTGCAGGAAGTTGATGACTCTGACCAGGAAGTTCTGCTCATCGATCGGGTCCGAGTAACCAGCGTGGCCGTCCTGATAAGCGGGTGGTTTCAAGAAGCTGACGGCAGGGAAATTGCCTTCCTTGACAGCAGCGAAAAAGTCATCGGTATCGTACTGATGATTAGCGGGACCATCGTGTCCGATTTCAACGATTGATTTTGGCCGCGTGTGTTGCGGATTGCCGGTCGACGCGTAGTAGCCGAAAAGCGAGTGATGCGGAATGTAATCGGCCGTTGTCCCCGCGAGTCCAGCCGAGCTTCTCGCGCAACCAGTAGTGCCGTTGGAGTTGACAATGGACAGATTGAAACCACCCATGAACCCTCCCCAAGTGACACCTGCGGCGCTCAATAGGTCACCAATGTTGGTTCCTCCCATTTGTCCCTGGGCTCGAGTCGGGTTGGAGCAAACATCCCCGATGGGGTCCGCATCGCCGATCATGGTGAGTGATCCGTCGCTGCCCCCGTTCACTTCATCGCCGGTGCCGTTCAACGTACTGGTAACGCCATTGGTCTGGCCCGATACCAGGTTAAGCACTCCCGGGGTCGAAGGACCGAAGGTTGTGCCGAAGGAATTGTCGCTCATCGCGAAAGACTGGGCGTAGTGCCACAGAGCGGTCACTGTGTTCCCGTCGAAATAGCCCATTTCCTCGTTGCTGCCTCCCCCGGTATTGGCAGGGAACAGATCCATCAGGCCGGCGTCGAAAGCTTGCTGTTCCGCCGTGTAATCGTGATCCTGATCGCTGGTTACCGCTTGAGACCGATCGAGACGGAACGGGTTCGAGGCCGCATTGCCGTTGGCTGGATTTAGATTGGGATTGAAATTCAGCAAGGCATTATTGAGGCCGTTTACCGTGGGTGTTCCACGTCTCGCATGGAACGGCGGTTCTCCCTTAGGGTTCAGCGCGACCGGGTAGGTTCCAAAATAATGGTCGAACGAAACATTCTCGTTGAAAATCACTACGAGGTGCTGGATAGGCATTTTCTCCCTATGCGCCGGTGAAGCTCCATAGGCGGGGACAACACTCGGTCCCAGGGCAGTGGTCAATGCTGTCAGCAAAGCTAGCATTTTCCTGGGGGTGGCTGATGCTCTGATACGGTTGAACATATTTCTCCTCCATCCTCCGGCCACTGTCACTACTATTCTGCAAGAGTTCGTTGCCGAGGAATCAAAAGGCTAGACGGTTCATATGTCGTCCGCGTGACGCGGTTGTTAAAGATTTGTGAATTTGAAATCTTTACGCCCAAGAATCCGAAATCCCGAGAACCCGAAATTCCTGACCGGGCAAAGGACCCTTGTTTGGGTGACTCTTATTCCCACATTTGATTCGTCCGCAGGTTCCATGCGAACAGAACAAGCCAGAACCGCCGGGACGCCACTGTCTTCGTACTTGTTCCGTTTTTGTAACAGCGGAGCAGACTGGCTCGTAATCTGCTCGCAGCGTGTTATGAAGGGGTTGCGATTTCGCATCGCGGCCGGGGGCACTCCCTCAGGCCGCTCAGCATGTGTCCGCAAAGAACATACGCGAAGGGAGGAACGACTTGGGCATGCTCACACCGAGTTCCGCTTCACGAACAATATCGGCCTTCCCTCGAGGAAGTAAAGCACCCAGACAAAGGATATTGATCGTTGAAGAGGATAAACAGACTCGCGGAATATTGCGGGACTATCTCGAGGACAAAGGCTACGAGATTGCGGTGGCTGGGACCTGCACTCTTGCGGAGCAAATCTGGCGGACAACCCGGCCCGATGTCGCTATCCTCGACTACTCTCTGTCCGACGGAGACGCGCTTGCGCTCGTACCTCGTCTAAAGGCGATCGATGCGTCCATTCCCATCATTATTCTGACCGGATATGGCTCGATTGATCTCGCGGTTGAAGCAGTCAAGCTGGGAGCAGAACTCTTTTTGCCGAAACCCGCGGTATTGTCCACTCTCCATGTGCTCATCCAGCGCAGTTTGGAGAATCAGCGAAATCGTCGTCAGCAATTGGCGGAAGACATCAACGGTCGCCGAACTACTGATCCCTTCCTGGGGAAGAGCGACAGCATAAAAAGACTCGCAGATCTCGCCCATAAGGTTGCATTGAGTGACACTCCTGCCTTAGTCCAGGGCGAAACCGGTACCGGCAAGGGGACGATCGCATCTTGGCTGCATCGAAATGGTCCAAGAGCTTCCGAGCCTTTTGTGAATCTGAATTGTAGCAAATTAGACGATAACCTTCTGGAAACGAATCTGTTTGGCGGCGATCACGATGCTCTCGGAGAGGTGTTGCCGAGTAGAGCCGGGCTGCTGGAAATCGCCCACAGGGGAACGATTTTCCTCGACGAGATTGAAAACGTGGAACTCCCCGTTCAGTCGAAACTGGTGAAGGTCGTGGAGGAGAAACAATTTCGCAGGCTCGGAGAAGTTTCTGATCGACGAGTGGACATTCGATTGATCGCAGCCACTCAACAGGCCATCGCATCTGCGGTACTCCGCAAACAATTTCGCGGCGATTTGTATGATCGCATCAGCTGGATTTCTCTTTCCGTACCACCTCTGCGGGAGCGAGCCGAGGACATACCCATGCTAAGCGCCCACATCCTTGGCGAATTGACGGCCGATATCGCAATCGGATCTTTGGAACTGAGTGGAGTGGCACTACGAGCCTTGCAAGGGTACTCCTGGCCGGGAAACATTAGGGAACTCAGAAATGTTTTGGAACGTGTTGTCCTTGTTGCTGGAAAAGATGTCTCGACCGATCTGGACTTTCGTTTTGACGCCCAGATCGAGCAATACCTATCGGGCATTGGCCAGTTCAAGACCTTAGAAGAGATGGAGCGTAATTACATTCAGCAGGTGCTGCGCAAAGAGCGTGGGCGGGTCCAATTGGCTGCGAGGAAGCTTGGCATTCCGCGCAGTTCTCTTTATCACAAGCTAAAGCAGTACAGGGCAGACCAGTCCGGGCTCCAATCGGTTTCCTGACCCACTTCGATCCGGAACTTGCGTCGGAACTCCAAGCGGTGAAGGTCATCGGCTGCCGACCTTCCCGCGCGGCCTACTGACCGATCGAGCTCGCGACTGAAGAGAAAACGTTATTCGAACTGCTGCCGATTAACCTCACCGTTCCGACTACCAGAACCAGAATCACTGCCAACATGACCGCATACTCCGCAATATCCTGGCCCTCGTCGTCAAACCACAGCCGTTTCATCCACTTCGACATATTGCCCCTCCACTGTTAGTGTTGTTGCGCGCGACTATCATGCAGGGGGGAGACCCGATTGTCAATTCCAACTTGTATCCCCGCCCTGAATTCATGGTATCCGGCCAGCGTTGGTCCCGCAAGCCATTTAGAATAAACGGCGATGCAGTTTGTGCTCGAGTTCGACAATATTACGAAAGAGTATCGCAGCTTTGCCAGTAAGCGTCGCCTTCGCGCTTTGGAGAGTTTCAGCCTTACCGTGGAGGCAGGAGAAATTTTCGGGTTCCTAGGACCCAACGGTGCGGGCAAGAGCACCGCGATTCACCTGGCCATGGGCTTTATGCGGCCCACGAGCGGCAGTGGTCGCTTGCTCGGACAACCTTTTGGTCACGCGGGCACCCGCCGGCGCGTGGGCTTTCTCGCCGAGAACGTCGCCCTCTACCACCGCCGTGCTGAACGCTTGATCCGGTTCTACGGTGCCCTCAACGGGATGAGCGGAACTCATCTCGAGAACCGGGCCCGGCAGGTCCTGGAAATTGTAGGTCTGCAGGATCATGCGAATCGCAACGCCGGCAAGTTTTCCCGCGGCATGCTCCAACGCATTGGGTTAGCACAGGCTATAGTCAATGATCCCGACTTATTGATTCTGGACGAGCCCACTTCAGCCCTCGATCCCTTGTCGCGTGTGATGGTCCGTGAGTTGCTACTGGGCGCACGCAATGCTGGCAAAACCGTATTTTTGAGCTCCCATTTGCTTTCTGAAGTGGAGTTGGTGTGTGATCGAGTCGCAGTGCTGCATCGGGGTAGACTGGCGCGCATCGGGCGGACATCGGATCTTCTTCAAGCTGGTGAGCAAACTAAAATTGTGGTGCGCGCCATTGCCGCATCGCAATTTCAAGGTGGAGTGGCCCGGGATGGAGTTGTGAGCTTTTCCGTGCCCATTAACGACCAACGCGCAGCCCTCGAAAGAGTCTGGAACCTGGGCGGTGAAGTGGTCAGCGTTAATCCGGTGCGACGCACGCTGGAAGAGATTTTTCTGGAAGTAACGGCTGATCCGCAACCTGGCGTCCCGAAAGGCATTCAGTGAAGCCAGTTCTGTTGATCGCAATCAATTTCGCCCGCGAACAGCGCTGGCCCATGCTTACTCTGCTGCTGTGGGTTTTGCTGCTGGCGTTTCTCGGGCTGATTTCCGATATTCATCGCCAGCGCGAGGACTTGCTGTTCGTTTTCAAACTCGATGCGGTGTACGTCTCCGCGTTCAGTATATTCTTTGGCGGTTCCGCCATCTACAACGAGCGCAGGTCCCGCCGGATTCTAGCCGTACTCTCGAAGGCTGTGGGACGCCAACAATATCTTTCGGGGCTGGTGTTAGGGGTAACCATTGCGTGCGTGGTCTATTGTTTCGCTCTCGGCATGACCGGAAGCTGGACATTAGGGGAGGCGGGCTTTCCCATCTCGCACGTCTGGTTCCTCATGACTTGCCTGGTTGCCGCCTGCGCGTTGGCCGGCACGGTCGCTCTGATGTTTTCCACGTTCCTCAACCCTTTCTTTGCCGCCGGCGCCACCGCGATGGTCTTGGGCATTCCAGCTCTCGCTGGCCAAATTCTTGGACCGCGGTGGGGATATGTAATTCCAGTCTGGCAACTCGGAGCGACCGTGGTGAATTCTTCTTTTGATTCCCCAGGAGCGGTCTCCTGGTTTCCTATCTTATTGGCGGGGGCAGAAACGCTGGCATTCTGGCTGCTCTCAGCCCGCATTTTCGCGCACGTGGATATCGCGGTCGCCGTGGAATGAATGGCTGGTCCGGCTAACGTGACCATTCAGCCGCGGTGCGGGCGGCATAGTCCAGCACCCGTCCGGGGAGCACACCGAGATAGATTGTTGCCACCAGGCTGATTGCTAGAGCCGCTCCGAGCCCAAGTGGAACCGGCGAGACCGGCACTTCCTCTCGCGCTTCGCGCATATACATCACGACAATCAACCGCAAGTAATAATAAGACGCAACCGCACTATTGAGGACGCCGATAATCACAAGGCCAACAAGATTCGCCTGCAACGCCGCGCTGAATACATAGAACTTGGCGAAAAACCCACCTGTAATCGGAATGCCGATCAGGGATAAAAGAAAAATTGTCAGAATTGCCGCCAGTAGCGGACTGCGGCGCCCCAGGCCCTCGTAATCTTCGAACGTCACATAACGTTCGCCCTCGCCGCCGATGTGGCTGATCACGGCAAAGGCTCCTAGGTTCATCGCGGCATAAGAGGCGGCATAAAACATGGCTGCCGGAATCCCGTTGTTCGGCAAAGCCGCGAAGGCAACCAGCAGATACCCGGCGTGAGCGATGGAAGAATAGGCCAACAGCCGCTTGACGTTATCTTGAACCAGAGCCCCAAGGTTACCGATGGTCATCGACAGCGCCGCCGCGACCCAAATCAACCACAGCCGCCCCGGGGCGTTCGCCTCGAACATAATTCGCAACAGCACAGCAAACACCGCCGCCTTGGGAGCGGTAGACATGAATCCAACCACCGGCGCAGGTGCGCCTTCATATACGTCAGGAGTCCATATGTGGAACGGGGCCGCTGCCACTTTGAAACCGAGCCCCACGAACATCAACGCAACCCCCACATAGGCGAGGATGGGGGCGGCTCCCAGGTGGAGGGCATCGCCAATTACGCTGATGCTGGTCGAACCCGTGGCGCCGAACATCAACGCGACACCATAAAGAAAGAATGCCGTCGCGAACGAGCCGAGCAGGAAGTACTTGACCGAGGATTCACTGCTGATGGCGGCACGGCGGCGAAACCCCGCCAGGATGTACGTGGAGATCGAGGAGATTTCGAGCGCAATAAAGATTAGCACCAGCTCCACTGCCGAGGACATCAGGCTCATCCCGAGCGCGCCAAACAAGACCAGCGCATAATATTCTCCAGCGCGAATCCCCTGCACTTCCATGTACTCGAAAGAACTGAGTATTACAACCGCGGTTACGGCTGTGACCAGAAAATGGAAAAAGACGCTGAAGCTGTCGACTCGAACCATGTTCCAGAAGCCCAGCCCCGGATATTGCGACTGAAACAAAGTCGCGGCCACCGCTGCCAGTGATCCAATCAGCGCAATCATTCCGAATGTCTTTTGACTGCGGCGCTCGTCCATCAGGGGATCGAGCACCATCACGATCATGCCAAAGATCGCCAGCACAATTTCAGGCAGAATGCGGATGTAATCAGCCGCCTGGGGAATCGCTTGCGTCAACTCGTTGGCGCCGCTCAACGGCCCACCACCTTGCTGGCAACTTGCGCAAACGGAGCCAACGCGTTCTGCACAGCGGGATCAATGGAGTTCAGCCAGAGCAGAGGTGCAGCGCCCATCACCAAAGCAGCAGCCGCGGCCGGCCACAGAGCCGCCCGTTCGCGTCCGCTCAGGTCGGGCAATGTCTGATTCACCGGGTGCGTCACTTTTCCGTAGAAGACTCGCTGGTACATCCAGAGCAAATAACAGGCGCTCCAGATCACGCCGGTTGCCCCCAGGATTCCATAAACGGCGCGATCGCGGAATGCACCGCTCAACACTAGAAACTCACCGACAAAGCCATTCAGCAGAGGCAATCCCACGGAGGCAAGCACAATGAACAGAAAAAAAGTCGCATAGACCGGCATCGGAGTGGCGAGGCCGCCGAACTCGGCGATCTCATAGGTGTGGCGTCGCTCATAGAGAATACCCGCCAGCATGAACAGCGCGCCCGTGGAAACGCCATGGGCCAGCATGACGAAAGTCGCGCCATCAAGCCCGGCCTGCGTGAAGCTGAAAATCCCCAGCACCACGAATCCAAGGTGGCTGATCGAAGAGTACGCGATCAGCTTCTTCATATTCGGCTGCACCATCGCGACTAGCGCACCGTACACAATGCCAATCAGCGCCAGCACCATGATCCACGAAGCGTTGCTCCGCGACTGCTCGGGAAACAGTCCGAGATTGAAGCGGAACATACCGTAAGTGCCCATCTTGAGCAGGACGCCGGCCAGCAGAACCGAACCCGCAGTTGGCGCTTCTACGTGGGCGTCCGGCAGCCAGGTATGAAAAGGGAAGACGGGGACTTTTACGGCAAACGCGACGAAGAATCCCAGAAAAAGCCAGATCGCAGCGCCAGCGAAATTATCGACCTGACCGCTGTGAATCGCATTCTGAATGCTGACGAAATCAAACGTCCCGGTCTTCGCGTAAAGCCACAGAATTGCTGCCAGCATGAACATGGACGCGACCATGGTGTACAGAAAGAATTTCACCGCCGCATAGACGCGTCGTCCGTGCCCGTAAATGCCAATCAGCAAAGCCATCGGGATCAACGTGGCTTCCCAGAAAAAATAAAACAGGAATAGGTCGAGCGCAACGAAAACGCCGATTAGAGCAGTCTGTAGAACCAACAACAAGATGAAGAACTCTTTCACCCGCTCATGAATCGACTTCCACGAGATGAGCACGCAAAGGGGTGTAAGAAATGTGGTCAAGACCACCAGCCACATCGAGACCCCATCCAGCCCCATGTGGTAATGAATATTGGGATTCGAAATCCATTGATTGTTGACTTCGTACTGAAAGCCGGGCTGTCCTCGCTGGAAATGAACTGGCAAGTGCAAAGAAAGAACAAAATCCAGCAATGAGACTACAAGAGCAAACAAACGGATATCGCGGTCACGCCGTGGAAACAGCAACAGCAAAAGTGCACCGGCCAACGGAATAAACGTGACCAGCGTCAGTATTGAGTTATCCAGAGCGGAGTTCATCGTGTTCCCATCCAGACCATGTACGCGATCACCACGGCCGCGCCCGCAGCGATCCATCCCGCGTAAGAACGAAGATTGCCAGACTGCATGTGTCGCACGGCATCAGAGACCTCGCGAGCCCCTTCGGCGCTGTTATCGAGCGTCGCGTCGATCACATCCTGATCGATGCCGTGCCAGAGAATCCGCGTCGAACCATCGATGAGAGGCTTCACAAAGACTGCTGCATAAATCTCATCCACGTAATACTTGTGGACCACCGTTTCGTAGAAACCACCTAACGCGTGAGCAATTTCATGCGGCAACTGAGGCCGCAGGTAATATAGGAGCCAAGCAAGAGCGAATCCCGAGGCAGCAGCAAGGACCGAAATGCCCTCCAACAAGGTTTCCAAACCGCCATGCTCCTTCTGTTCCGGTGCGGGAGTCCCAGTCGCCTCCTCTTGCGAAGAAGCGGTCACGCCAGCATGAAGCACCGGCGAAAGGAACCTGTCGAAGCGCTCGCCTCCGGCCCAGCCACCGCAAATCGAAAGCAATGCCAGAATCACAAGAGGGACAAGCATGATTCGCGGGCTCTCGTGAATACCGCCATGCCCGTGTGACGCGGGCGCTCCCGCACGCGAACTGCCAAGTGCATGAACATGCTCGTCGCCATGACCAGCGTCTTCACCGCGGTATTCACCAAAAAATGTCAGGAACCAGAGCCGAAACATATAGAAGGAAGTTAAGAAAGCTGTGAACACACCGATCGCCCAGAAAACCCAGCTTCCGTATGGACTTGAGAACGCCTTCCACAGAATTCTGTCTTTGCTGAAGAAGCCCGCGAATGGCGGAAATCCGGAGATCGCAAACGTCGCTGTCGTCATGGTCCAGAATGTCCATGGAATGTAACGCCGCAAACCGCCCATGCGGCGCATGTCCTGCTCGCCGCCAATCGCATGGATTACTGAACCAGCCGCCAAAAACAACAATCCTTTGAAGAACGCGTGAGTCATCAAGTGAAAAATTCCCGCCGAATACGCGGCCACGCCACAAGCCATAAACATGTAGCCCAACTGCGAAATCGTAGAGTACGCGAGAACTTTCTTAATGTCAGTCTGGCAAACGCCAATCGTCGCTGCAAATAACGCAGTCAATGTCCCGACGATTGCGACCACCATCAGAGCCTGCGGCGCGCGATCGAAAACCATGTGCGAGCGCGCGACCATGTAGACCCCCGCGGTCACCATGGTCGCCGCGTGGATCAGCGCGGAAACCGGCGTCGGACCTTCCATCGCGTCCGGCAGCCAGACATAAAGCGGAAGCTGGGCGGATTTTCCGGCAGCGCCCACCATCAGCAGCAATCCGATCGCGGTCAACAAACCAGCCCCAGCAGTTTCCACGGGCATTGCGTCAACGATCCGAAAGACCTGCGCAAAGTTGAGCGAGCCAAAATGCTTGATCATCAAAAACAACGCGATCAGGAATCCGAAGTCGCCAATGCGATTAACGATGAACGCCTTCTTGCCCGCAGAAGCGGCGGAATCTTTGGTGAACCAGAATCCGATCAGCAGATAAGACGCTAGCCCCACACCTTCCCATCCGACAAACATCAACAGATAATTGCTGGCCAGCACCAGCGTCAGCATGAAGAACATGAAGAGGTTGAGGTATGCGAAGAACCGGTAGAATCCGTCCTCCTCCCACATGTAGCCAACCGAGTAAATGTGAATAAGGAAGCCGACCCCGGTAACGACTAGCAGCATCACCAGAGAGAGTTGATCAACGTAAAAGCCAAAGTCCACCTGGAAATCGCCGGCGCGAATCCACGGTGCCAGGCTTTCCAAGTGTGGCAAAGTCAACGTAGAAAACTGAGCCAAGATCCACAGGACCATGAGAAACGCTGCCCCGCAGAATCCAAGCGCGGTCGCCGAAACCGTCCGCCGGGAAAAGCGCTTCCCGAACAGACCGTTGATGGCAGCGCCGACGAGCGGCAGCACCGGAATCACCCAAAGATAAAGGTTCGGCGTCATAATTTGAGTAGGTTTATCCGGTCCACATTGAGCGTCTCTCGCGTCCGGTATACCGCGATAATGATGGCCAGTCCCACAGCGGATTCCGCGGCTGCCACGACCATCACAAAGAACACAAATACCTGCCCACTGAGCGCATGCCACTGAGCCGCGAACGCGACAAAAGACAAATTGACGCCGTTGAGCATCAGCTCAATCGACATAAAAATGGTGATGATGTTGCGTTTGATCAGAAAGCCAGTCACGCCGCAGGCGAACAGAATTCCGCTCAGCACCAGGTAATAGGAAAGCGGTACCATCAGCCCCCCCTCTTGTCTGGCTGATTTGATCCAGGATGGCTGGCCAATACTACGGCGCCCATGATGGCGATCAACACCAGCACTGACGTAACTTCAAACGGCAGCAGAAAATCGTGAAAGAGAAGCCATCCGATGACCTTCGGGGGGCCGGGAAGCGCACCGGTCGCGACGTTTCCCGTACCCGACCGCGTAAGCAGAACCCAGGCCACGAGCACGCTGCCAATCAACATGCCGGGAATTCCAAACAGCATTGCCACTCTGCTGCCTTTGCTGCGCTCTTCCTCTCCGGCGTTCAGAAGCATAATGACGAAGACGAAAAGCACCATAATCGCGCCAGCGTAGACGATCACCTGCACAGCGGCCACAAACTCTGCACCCAGGAGCAAATATTCAACGGCGAGCGAACCCATCACGACGACCAGCGACAACGCGCTGTTGATCGGGTGCCGCTGCACCAGCAGATTCACCGCGCCGGCCACGCACACCAACCCAAACACCGAAAATACGAGCAGATGAAGCATCTTGTTATGTTGCGCTATGCTCTCAACGCCACGATCAAGGCTGTGATCACAAGATTCGCAATCGCCAGCGGCAGCAGAAACTTCCATCCGAATGCCATCAACTGGTCATAGCGAAAGCGCGGTAACGTCCCGCGCACCCATATATAAAGAAACAGAAAGGCAAATATCTTAATCACAAACCAGAACACTGGAAGAATCGCCTGCACAATCGGCGGTCCAAAGCGGTGCGGCCCATGCCATCCGCCGAGAAACAGCAAGGTCGCCAAACACGCCACCGTGATCATGTTGGCGTATTCCGCCATGAAGAACATGGCGAATTTCATGGCGCTGTACTCAGTATGGTATCCAGCCACCAGTTCCGTTTCTGCCTCCGGCAAATCGAACGGAATTCGATTGGTTTCCGCGTAAGCCGCCATCAGATAAATAAAGAAGGCGACGAATTGCCCTTGGAAAATGTTCCAGCGTGGGATGAATCCCCAGAACGTTCCCGCTTGCGCATCGACGATGTCCCGCAAACTGAAACTGCCTGCCATAATCAGCACGCCCACTATCGAAAGACCTAGGGAAATCTCATAGCTCACCATCTGAGCGCTGGCGCGTAATCCGCCCAGCAGGGAATATTTGCTGTTCGACGACCAGCCTGCCAGCGCAACTCCGTACACGCCCAGCGAAGTGATGCCCAGCACAATTAACAAGCCGATGTTGACGTCGGTAATCTCGAGTGGCGTATGGATTCCGAAGACCGTAATCCAGTTTCCGACAGGAATTACCGCGATCGAGGTGAGAGCAAAAATCAATGCGATCATCGGCGCCGCAATATACAGAGGCTTGTAAACGTGCGGCGGTATCAAGTCTTCTTTGAAGATAAACTTCATCCCGTCCGCCAGCGGCTGCAGCAGCCCGAACGGGCCCACTCGGGTGGGTCCCCAACGATTCTGGATATGGCCCACAACCTTGCGCTCCAGCCAGACCGTATACGCGACTGCAGTCAGCAACACGACTAACGCGAGGACGATCTTAATAACGGAAACGAGAATGAATACGCCCAGGCTCAACGAAGTAGGTTTCCTGACTCTTTAGAAATCTGATTTTACGGCTGCAGCGTTAGCGTCCCTCGGTTGGCGCGAACATCTCGTCCGGACTTAACTCCCGAAAGAACGGTCTAACAAAATCTAGTCGGCGGCGACTTCCGCCTCCGCCGGTTGTTTGTGACGGTTCTCAATCACCGAATTCAACGTGCGGGAATAACGGCCCAATGTGCCCGAGCTGAAAAGATTATCCTGCGCGGGAACAATCAATTCTGGATTTTGCAAAGCTCCTGGCCCGCTCCCGGACAAAGTCGTGTGCTGATCGTTGCCAGCCAGGATATTCATCCGCGGGACATCGTAGCCTGGCACCAGCCGCTGAATTTCATCCAGAATCGCCATCGGATCGAACGGGTTCATCTTCGGCTCGAGCCCGTGAGCCTCAAGCCACACCGCATGGCGATCGGCTTCGCCGGATTGAGCCCCGCGCGATTGTCCCATGTCCGTGCCAACTCCTCGCCCAAACGGCACCAGTCCCCGAACATCGAAGCCCATAGCGCTCGCGATTCGCACAATCACTTCGAAGTCCGATTTCGTGCCCGTAACCTCGCCCGCTTTCTTCACCAGTTGCAGGTCACCGCAGGTGTTGGTGAATGTACCGGACTTCTCATACGCGTTTGCTGCCGGCAAGACCACATCCGCAATCACCGCCGTCTCCGTCAGGAACATGTCCTGCACCACCACAAAGGTGTTCGAAAATGCGAAGGGATCGATAGCAAACTGGTCGATGGGATTCGACCCGACCACGTATAGCGCCTTCAAATTGCCAGCCTTGGCACTCTCGACCATCTCCGGAAAACTCAAGCCGGGAGGAGGCGGTGCGCTGCCCCATTCTTCGTGAAACTCGACCGGATCCGCAGCTTGCCGATAACCGGGAAGCAAGTCGGGATAAAGTCCCATGTCCGCCGCGCCTCGCGAGTTGGCGTAGTCGCTCAGGCAGACGAGCTTGGCGCCTTGCATGCCCGTCGCAAACTTCACCATCGAGGCGACATCCTCACCCCGAATCTCCGATCCAAAAATAATCACCAAGTTTGTTTCCGCGCGCAGTTTTTCGCGCAAAGCGATCCAGGCATCACGGTTGACGCCTTCACTAGTGAGCGCATCGACAGCAGCGTTATCGCCGGCCAGAAACTCAGCCACTTTGCCTTCCGATCCCGCCGGAATCTGCGCGAAACTCGCCGCTTGCCGGCGCAGCTTGATGGGTTGCGAATTGACCACGTACAAGCGCGATCGGTGCAGTCGAACGTTGTTCCGAATCTGCCACGCCAGTAGCGGATGCTGCTCGGTGGGATCGTTGCCGATCAGCAGAATCGCCGACGCGCTGAATACGTCCCGCATGCTGGCCGTTGCCTCGGGTTTTCCTGTGAGCGCCGCCGCCAGGGCAGGGAAGTCGGCGGTGCGATGGTGATCGATGTTATTGGTCCCGAGCACGACGCGGGCAAACTTCTGCAGCAGGTAAGTTTCTTCGTTGGTGGTTCGGTTCGAACCGAAAACTCCGATCGCCCGTCCACCGGCATGGTCGCAAATTTCCCGGAAGCGTTTCCCAATCAACTCAAACGCCTCTTCCCACGTCGATGGCGTAAGCCTGCCATCCTTCCGAATCAATGGCTGCGTCAGTCGGTCTTCATGATGCGCGAAATCGAAAGCATAACGCCCCTTGATGCAAAGAAAATCACCGTTGATGCCGCTTTTGTCGCGATTGTCTCCGCGCACAATCTCCATGCCGGTATCAGATCGGCGCACGCCCAGCGTCGTTTTGCAACCATCGGCGCAGTGCGTGCAAGTTGTGCCCACGTGCTTCATTTCCCAGGGTCGCGTCTTGTAGCGATATGCGCCCGAAGTCAGCGCCCCCACCGGGCAGATGTCGATGCACATGCCGCACTCTTCGCATTCGAGATGGTCGCTTTGATTGGGCGCAATAAGCGAACTCACACCCCGGTTCTGGACTCCCAAAGCCCAAACATCCATGCCCTCGCCGCAAACCCGCACGCAGCGATAGCAGAGAATGCAGCGCGGACGATCGAAGAAAACTACCGGAGACCACTGCTGCTCTTCCTTATGATTTTTGGCGTCGATGTATTTGGATTCCGCGGCGCCGTAGGAGAAAGTCATGTCCTGCAGTTCACATTCACCACCCGCATCGCAAACCGGGCAGTCGAGTGGATGATTTCCGAGTAGCATCTCGACCATGCTCTTGCGCGCCTGCCGAATCTCATCGCTCTCCGTCGTGACCGCCATGCCTTCGCTGATCACCGTCGTGCAAGCCGTTTGCAGCTTGGGCATTTTCTCGACTTTGACCAGGCACATCCGGCAAGCGCCCTGCAGAGACAGATTGGGGTAGTAACAAAATGAGGGCACCTCGATGCCCGCGCTCTTGCAGGCCTCGATGAGCAACGTCCCAGCCGGAGCCGTGACCTTCTTGCCGTCCACCGTGATGTTTACGTCAGCCATAAATGTCGTTGGTCGTCCGTCGTTAGTCGTTAGTCGTTCGCAAATCGTCGATGCCGGAAAGCCTGGACAATGACCAACGACGCTCTTTTAAGCCAAAACTGCTACGCGCTCGGCAGCCTTCTCGAACGGACACGGCCTGCCTTCCAAATGATCTTCAAATTCTTTCCGGAATTTCTTTACGATGGAGATCGTCGGCATCGCCGCTGCGTCGCCGAGTGGACAGAATGTGCGTCCCAGCATGTTTTCCGAGAGGTACTGGATGTTGTCGATGTCCTTCTTTACCCCGCCACTAGCGTGAAATCGAGTCAAAGTCTTCTTTAGCCAGTCCGTTCCCTCGCGGCATGGGATGCACCACCCGCAACTCTCATGTTGATAAAACTTCATGATCCGCAAGGCAAATTTCACCATGCAGGTCGTGTCATCGACAACCACCAGACCGCCCGAGCCTAGCATCGATCCCGCTTTCATCATCGAATCGAAATCCATCGCGACGTCAATCTCATCCGCAGTCAACAGCGGACAGCTTGATCCCCCCGGCACTACAGCTTTCAACTTGTGGCCATTCGGGATGCCGCCGCCTACCTCGTAAATCATCTTCTTGAGGTTGTAGCCCATGGGCAGTTCGTAAACCCCAGGACGATTCAAGTGCCCGCTCAAACAAAACAGGCGAGTGCCGCCATTCTTGGGTGGCCCGAGCTTCGCAAACCACTCCGCCCCACCGAGCAAAATATGTGGCACGCTGGCCAGCGTTTCCGCATTATTGATGACCGTCGGCCCGCCCCACAGCCCGACAACGGCTGGGAAGGGAGGCCGGATTCGTGGAATCCCGCGCTTGCCCTCGAGCGATTCCATCAGCGCCGACTCTTCGCCGACTTCATACGCACCCGCACCGCCATGCCAGTACGCCTCGAAGTCGTAGCCGCTGCCGAAAATGTTCTTGCCCAGAAATCCACGCGCGTAGGCGTCCTTGATCGCCTTTTGCATGATCTCCAGCAAGTATCGGTACTCGCCGCGGATGTAGATGTATCCCGCATGCGCGCCCGTGGCAATACCAGCGATCACGACTCCTTCAATCACCGCGTGTGGATCGTGTTCGAAAATCAGACGGTCCTTGCAGGTGCCAGGTTCGCTCTCATCGCCGTTGCACAAAATATATTTTGGTTTCGACGACTGCTTGGGAACGAACGACCACTTCATCCCAGTGTTGAATCCCGCCCCGCCGCGCCCGCGCAAACCAGAATCCTTCACCAGATTTACGATAGCATCTGGCTGCATCCCCAGTGCTTTTTGGACGGCCTTATAGCCGTCGAGCTCCAGGTAGCGATCGATATCCGTCGCGCCCTTGCCAAAGCGCTTGGAGACAAGCTTTACTTCGTCGGGATGGGAAACCAAGTCAGCCATTTCGTGAATGGGTAATTGGGAAATCGGGTAGGTAGAACATTACCCGATTACTCAATTGCTAAATTTCTCTTGTATTCGTCCAGAACCTTGTCCATCTTTTCCACGGTCAAGTTCTCGTGGAAGTCATAATTCACTTGTGCCGCCGGAGCCCAACTGCACGCGCCTATGCACTCGACTTCTTCCAGCGAGAAAGCCCCATCCGGAGTCGTGCCTTTGTGTCCAATGCCCAACTTCGTCTTGCAGTGATCCAGAAGCTCTTCGCCGCCGCGCAACATGCACGCAATGTTGGTGCAAACCTGCACGTTGAACCTGCCGTGAGGCTTGGTCGTGAGCATGGAGTAGTAGCTGATCACGTTGCTCACATCGAGATCAGCCAAATCCAGCCGCTGGGCGATCTCGTGAATCACTTCGTGGCTCAAATACCCAACCTCATCCTGCGCATAAAGCAGCGTCGGCACCAGCACAGACCGCTTCGTCGGATAATGGGTCAGCATCTCCGAGAAGCGAGATTCGAACTGTTCCGAAAATTTCATTGTCTACCGATCGATTTCTCCGAGAACGATGTCGATCGATCCAATTGCCGCGACCACATCGGCCAGCAATCGCCCCTCGCACATCTTCGGCAGCAACTGCAGATTCGCGAGGCAAGCCGCCCGCATGTGCACGCGATATGGCTTCGCCGTTCCGTCACTAACGACGTAGTATCCCATTTCGCCGCGCGGCGACTCGACTGCCTGATAAACTTCGCCAGCCGGAACCGCAAAGCCCTCGGTGATGATCTTGAAGTGATAGATGAGCGCTTCCATCTGCGTCTTCATCTTTTCCCGGTCCGGCAACACAACTTTCGGCGCATCCGCTTTGATCGGCCCTTCAGGCATGCCGTCGAGTGCTTGCTGCACCATGGCAATCGATTCGCGTAATTCCTGCACGCGGCAAATGTACCGCGCGAACACATCGCCCTCCTGCGCTACCGGAACTTTGAACTTGAAATTCTCATAACCCGAGTAAGGCATATCCCGCCGCAAATCGAAATCAACCCCGCTTCCTCGCAGCGTCGGTCCACTGGCGCCCAATGCGATCGCATCTTCAGCCGTGAGCCGCGCCACGCCCTTCGTCCGCATCGCCCAGATCGGATTCCCCGTCAGCAGGTTTTCATACTCATCCACTTTGGAAGGGAAGCGATTGGCGAAATCCCGCACTCGGTCGAAGAACCCAAGCGGCGGCTCCAGAGCCACACCCCCGATGCGAAAATACGAAGTCATCATGCGCTGTCCGCTCACCGCCTCAAACAAACGCAGAACATCCTCACGCTCGCGGAAGCAATAAAGGAAAACCGTGAGGGCGCCAATATCCATGGCATGCGTTCCCAGCCACACCAGATGCGAGTTGATGCGCGTCAACTCATTCATCATCACGCGCAGCCACTGCGCCTTGGGAGGAATCTCCAGCCCCAGCAACTTCTCGACCGCCAACACGTAGCAAAGGTTGTTGGTCATCGGGCAGAGGTAATCGATGCGGTCAGTGAGCGGCACTACCTGCTGGTAAAACTTTGCTTCACAAGTCTTTTCGATCCCGGTATGCAGATACCCGATGTCGGGCATAAGCCGCACCACGGTCTCGCCGTCGATTTCGAGAATCAGCCGCAACACGCCGTGAGTGGAGGGATGCTGCGGTCCCATATTCAGGATCATCGTCCGATCCTGACCGGGTTCCAACACGGGCGTGGATGTCATGTGGGCCATAGCGAAGTCTAGCGATAGCCCTCCACGGGGTAGTCTTTGCGCAGCGGATGGCCTTCCCAATCTTCCGGCATCTGGATTCGCCGCAAATAGGGATGACCCACAAAGCGGATCCCGAACAGATCGAAAACTTCTCGTTCAAAATAATTCGCCGACGGCCAAACCGAGGTCACTGATTCCAGCGCCGGACTATCGTTGTCTAAACGCACTTTCAGCCGCACTCGTTCCTTCTTCGGAATCGACAGCAGTTCGTACACGACTTCGAATCGCGGCTGCGAAGGATACCAGTCGACGCAGGTCACATCTGAAAGATAGTTAAAGGGACAGCCCGGATCGTCTCGCAAAATCACGCAGGCTTCGCGTATGCAGGAGCGCTCGATGTAAATCGTCATCTCGTCGCGATCATACTTCGCGCCTTCGACCGCCGCCGAATTCCAGGACCGCAGCCTCGCCACCGCCGGGTGATCCTTCAGCGCTTCAAGGTCGGTAATGGCCGGGATCAAAGGCATTAGACTTCGCCCCTTCTCGTCGACACCGTGCCCCAGTCAAGAACACCCTTCTTCCAGACATAGAAGAAGCCCACTAAAACGATGCCGATATAAACCAGCATCTCCCAGAAACCAAACATCTTAAGTTCACGCAGAATCACTGCCCAGGGATACAGGAATATCGCTTCCACGTCGAACAGAATAAAGAGCATGGCCACCAGGTAGAACTTCACTGAGAAGCGCTGCCGAGCATCTCCGACTGGGGTCATGCCGCATTCGTAAGGAGAGAGTTTGGCTCGCGTGGGCCGCCGGTAGCCAACAAACCAGGAAAGCAGCACAATGGCAGATGCCAACCCACCTGCTACGATGAGGTGAATCAATAAAGGCAGGTAGCGAGCGAAGTAATTGTCCGGCATAGGGGAGCTATATATAATTCGCAGCCAAGTATTAACTAAACATTCTAGAGTAGATTTCGCGGGATGCGAGTGTCAAGCGACAGAGCCATTTTGTGACGAGCTTTTAACATGTTTGGGAACTTGCGGCAATGGTTGGGTAGGATCGATTGAATAAAACGGCATGATCTTTGGATTCAACACCGACGTGAAGCACGACGACACGGTTTATCACGTGCAAAGCGAAGCGCGCGAAAACGAGTTGCTGCTGCAGACTCAGGTCTTCGTGCGCGGACGTTGCATCGGCAAGCGGGCCACTTCCTATGCGGACAAGGCCGCCGAGTCCGGCTTCACCGACCAGCAGAAAGAGCAAATCCTGCGCGACCAGCATCGTCTCGTGCTTGACTCCATCCGCGACGGCCGTGTGGACAACGTTCTCGATAAAAGCGTTTCCCCGGAAGTGCTGGCCGCGATCAAGGAACTCGATGTGCACTGGCTCAATGCCGGCTCGGTGCATTCGGATCGCAATCTGCTCTTGCGCTTGCGCGTCACTGAAGGAGGCGCGGCTGTCGAGGGAGCCCGGCTGACGGTTCGCTTCGCTCGCCCCAACGCAGCCCCGTTCTACACCCAGGTGGTCACCGGCGCGGGCGGCGACGCCGAGATGAAAATCGACGTCGACGAATCCGCGCTGCCGGACTCTGCCGTTCTCGTTCAGGCCAGTTACTCCGGCCGCACTGCGACCCGCAAATTCCACCTCCGCAAAGTAGAAGCGTAAATCGGGCGGAAGCGGCAAGCCCCGGACTGCCCGGCCGAGCAAAGCTCGACAGTTTTTCCGCGAGCTGCGAAAATCCAAATCATATGAAGCTGCAGATCAATGGCGAAGCCTGCGATTTCAACCCTCCCCTCACTCTTGCCGGCCTTGTCGAACAATTGGACATGAAAGCGGATCGCGTCGCCGTGGAGCTGAATCGCAGCATCGTTCCCCGCGAGCAATGGCAGGGAACTAATCTCGCCGACGGTGACCGCTTAGAGATTGTTCACTTCGTAGGCGGCGGCCGCGACCCCCAACCTTCTTGAGGAACTCGCCTAGTCAACCCCTCTTTGGTGAAATCCACAGTTGACACCTGCCCATCCGCGCCTAAAATGTTCCAAACATTTGGCTCCGTAATTGTTTGAAACATTTTCTGGCTTTGCATGCAGCAACCTTTTACATCTCGCGACGTGGTTTCGCTCACCGGCATCACGCCCCGGCAACTGCAGTGGTGGGATGAGCGCCGCATCGTGGTTCCGGCTCGCGAAGGCCGTCGCCGCTTGTATTCCATGGAAGACCTCGCCGAGGTCGCCGTGATTTGCCAGTTGCGGCGCCGCGGATTCTCTCTGCAGCGGGTGCGTAAAGTTATGCGCTTCCTGCAGCGGGAATTTGGTAAGCGGCTGGCCGAGACTGTCAGCGGCGCTTCTGAATACCATCTGCTGACCGACGGCAAGACTCTGTATCTCGAAACGTCGCCCCGGCAGATTGTGGACATCTTGAAAAACGCGCGCCAGCCCATGTTGACGGTGTGTCTGACCGACGCCGTACGGCAGGTGCGAGCCGACATACGCGCCAAGAACAGCAGCGCGGCGAATCCATCTCGTTCATCGCGCAAAGTAAGGCAGGCTTCATAAGCAGGGAAGTTCAGTTCCACATAGCGGCCCCAAATTTGTTTGAGTGAATTCAAGGAGGCGAAATGGTTGGAGAACTCGACGTCCTAAGCCAATGGATCCCTGAACAGATGCTGCCCGGCACGATTTTTGTGCTGGAGAACGCCGGCCGCGTCGGAGAAAAAGACGACCCCTACTGGGCCGTGCTCTCCTGCCCGGAATGCGGGACTCTGGGCCTGATCACGCGCAAGCAGCTCGCCGGACTGCTGCCCGTCATCTGCGGCTCCAACCAGTGCCCGGCGCAGTTCTTCATCAACGACAGCCAGGTGGTGAGTCGAAAGCCGTTCTGACGCCGCCAGCATGCGGATGCTGCCGACTGGATGTGGTCCCTGCGCGTCCTTCGACTTAGTTCGCAGACTGCACCTATTCTGGTGCAGAATCGCTCTCAAAAAAAACACTCAATTTCGCCCAAAATCTAGAAAACAAAGAGCCGGAATTTTTCTTGCCTTGTAGATCTATGGTTCTAAAGGCAGTTACAGGCAAAATATTCTAAACATTGGGGTTAGCGTGTCTGCCTTGTTCGTCGGATTCAGCCTTTGGCAATCGCCTTGTCAAGTTGTCAAAGAACGCGGTTATCTTGTAGATAACCTGTGTTGTTCTATTATATCGATGGCAAGGGAATGAGATCAAGAAAAAAGTGGATGGGGGCTGAAGACGATTCCCGAAATGGGAAACGTAAAGTGCGCGAACCTGGGGCACCGGGCCCGGTCGGGGAAGAGGATCAACCCTTAGAACTAAGTTTGGATAGATAGGTGATCTGTTTGGAGGTAGTCGAGTACTTGTTGAGCCATTGCATGAGACCGGCATACTCTTCCGCCAGCAAAAAGAGGGTCCACAGTGATGTGGGCGCCAAAACCCACCAGTGGCGGAGGGCGGGAACGAAACAGGCGCTGATGAGAATGTATACCGAAGCGGTTTGCAGATTGTAATGAAGACCTCTCTCTACGTAGAAGGCAAAGTCTCGCTCCATCGAGGTCAGAACGAGCCAATGGAAATGGTCGTACCATCGAGACCAGTTCAAGTCATCTATTTCGGCACTCAGTTTCTCGTTCTCGGCCTCCGCGATTGCTCGCTGAATCTGCGCGGGTGGTTGCTGATTCGCCATCTGTAGCTTGAGATTGTAAAGGTCTTGTGAGATGAGAATAGTGTCTTTGGGTGCGTCATCTCCCAGGTACTTCTTGAGAGCGACGCGCCATCGAGTGTCTCGCCAGGGAGCGCCTGAGACTGTGTGCGGCGGTTTGTACGGACGCCTTCCGACGACAGAACCGATCACGCCACCCACCATCGCAAAGCCTCCGTACAAGAACCTCGTCATGCTGTTCCCAATCACAAAGGCCGCCAAGATGATGAGAGTGAGCTTCATCCGATACCCGAGAAAACAGAGCGAGAAGAACCAAGCGAAAGAACCTGGGGCGGCGAGGTGGTATATCAGCAGCGCCACGAAGCCGGGGATCACTCCCGCGACATAGTAGCTGAGTTTCTCTAGAGGATACTTCGACCAGTCCATAGACGGCTGAAATGATACACCTTGTGGCTGGCTCTGTTGATGGGGTGCTGGCTAGCCTTTAAGTTCTTTGTAAAGGTGAGAACGATGAGGTCGGCGTCACGGATGGAAAACTGGGACGCAGGCTGCGTTAGTCCCCGGCTTTGCAAAACCCGCAAAGGTGGGCCGGCCGTGTCAGTCTTCAGCGTGGGAGGTTGGCGCTTGCAAGTTCCGTTTTTAGAAGCCCCCATTCAGTCTTCAAGATGTCTTGGCAAATCGTTACAAACGGGGCGTTGCATGACCACTTTTCCTCTCTCGACTCGGCCGCCAGGAATTCATACATGCATTCGTTTAGCTCCGAATAGCGTGGGTCCTTGCGATTCATCAGCAATTCGATCTTCGTACCAAGCCTAAAGAACTCGCGCTTATCGAGCGACCCGGGCAGGATCGCGACTGAGTGAAACCCAGCCATTGCGTCACGAAGATCGTTGATCCAGAGCTGTCGCAATTCAGACATCTTGACCGCATAATTCAATGCGATCTGCCGTTCCACGCCCTTAAGCGCGAGCCTCGCTGCCCTATCGCCCGCGTATGCGGTAAGGATAGCGCCTCCCACGACGCCCAGCGCCGAGATTATGCCGACGATAACCGCGAACGTGATCTCCGCTTGACTCATGAAGGTATCCTCTAATGCTCTACACGCGGATATCGTACACCGAAATTAGGCCGGTGGCCCACTCAAGCTCGTTCTGCTTGGGTGGGCGGTTCTACACCTGGACGAAGCCTTCCGTCCGTTCGTTGGCCTTTCGGGGGCTGGCTCACCTTTACGTTCGTTGTGAGGGTGGGAACGATGAGGTCGGCAGTCACGGGTGGAAAATCGGGACGCAGGCTGCATTCGTCCCGCTTTTTTCAAAACCCGCAAAGGTGGGCCAGCCACGGTCACATGCCAAAAAGGGGAAGGTCAAAATCCCCACCCTAACGTCGCAGAACCAGAGTGAGATTGGCATCGGATTATTTCCGGCGACGTTAGGATGGCGCACCCGCGCGATGATGTGAAAGGCGTTCCCGCCAGATTGCCGCTCGCTCTGACTGTGAGAATTCCCTGAGGCCTGTCGGTTGAACTGGCCGCAGCGGGGTCCTTCGACTGCGGCGTCATTCGCTTCGCGAACGACGCCTCCGCTCAGGATGACTGACCTTTTCGGGTTGGATCGGACTATTCTGTGACGTTAGGATGGGGCACCCGGATGGCCGCTGTCCGATGCACATTTCAACACAAGGTCCCTCCACTCCACAGATCATCGCTTTGCGATGATCTGTTTCGGTCGGGATGACAGAGTTGGGGAGAGCTGAATATCGCGGTGAGCCAAAACCGGGCTTAAGTGGGTCACCCGCCCCTTGCAAAAAACGCAAGGAGCGGGGCACCCGGCGGAGTACCTCCAGCGATCAGAAGGTCAAAATCCCCACCCTAAACGTCGCAGAACTAGAGTGAGGTTAAGATCGGACTATTTCCGCGACGTTAGGATGGGGCACCCGCGCGCGATGATGTGAAAAGGCGTTCCCACCAGATTGCCGCTAGCTCTGACTGTGAGAATTCCCTGAGGCCTGTCGATTGAACTGGCCGCAGCGGGATCCTTCGACTGCGGCGTCATTCGCTTCGCGAACGACGCCTCCGCTCAGGATGACTGACCTTTTCGGGTTGGATCGGGCTATTCTGCGACGTCAGGATGGGGCACCCACGCTGGATATACGCTGCAAAGACAATGCATAGATCCTTCGCTTCGCTCAGGATGACAGTTGAATTTTTTATGACGTGACGTCTCGCTGGGGAATCCGAGCATAACTTCAAGAACGAGTTTTCACCTTGTCCAGCAGCACCGGGACTTGTTCTACGATCTCGATGTCGAAGCCTTCGAGGGCTGGAACTTTTCTTGGATGGTTGGTGAGCAGACGAATGCGGCGCAGATTCAAGTCCGACAAAATCTGGGCGCCGATGCCGATTTCGCGCTGGGTCTTGCGCTCGCTCTCGGGTAGCGACGGAAGGCGCTTGTCGCGATGGAAGGTGAGCATTTTGCGCTCTCCGATGCTCTCGACCGAAAAGCCTTTCGACGTTTGATGCAGATAGATGAGCGCGCCGCGGCCTTCGCGGGCGATGGCTTTCATCGAGCCTTCAATGGTCGCGTGACAATCGCAGGCGGTCGATCCGAAGACGTCGCCCATCACGCAATGCGAATGCATGCGGACGAGAACCGGCTCGTCGTCGTGTTCAATGTCACCACGTACCAACGCCACGTGGGATTCGCCGCCGTCCACTTCGCTCTCGTAGGCAATCAGGCGGAACTCGCCGTGACGTGTGCCAATCAGCGCTTCGCCAACGCGGTGCACGTAGCGCTCGTGCTGCATGCGATAGCGGATGAGTTCGGCGACGGTCAGCATCTTCATGCTGTGGGTTTTGCAGAACTCGATGAGGTCGGGAACGCGCGCCATGGTTCCGTCGTCGCGCATGATTTCGCAGATCACGCCCGCGGGAATCAGTCCGGCCATGCGGGCGAGATCGACCGAGGCTTCGGTCTGGCCGGCGCGGACCAGCACGCCGCCTTTGCGAGCCTGCAGCGGGAAGACGTGTCCGGGACGAGCCAGATCGGAAGGGCGCGTGGCGGGATCGATCGCGACCTTGATGGTACGGGAGCGATCATAAGCGGAAATTCCGGTGGTCACTCCGTCGCGGGCGTCAATCGCTTCGCAAAACGCGGTGCCGTAGTTCGAAGTGTTCTCGGTGGTCATGGGACCGATACGCAAATGGTCCAGCCGCTCCTCAGTCATGGCCAGGCAGACCAGGCCGCGTCCGTACTTGGCCATGAAGTTGATGAGTTCGGGGGTGACTTTCTCGGCGGCGAGGGTGAGGTCGCCTTCGTTCTCGCGATCCTCGTCATCGACGACAACGACCATGCGGCCGGCGCGGATTTCCTCGATGGCGGTCGGAACGTCGGTGAAGGCCGATTGCGGCACCATAACAGCACGATTGTAACAAAGAGGCTTAAAAGGCGATTGTCAGAGAATTGTCAACTTTGCGACGACGTAGTGGTGGCTCAGTTTGAAATGGACCGCGCAGATTCCTCGCCGCGGGTGAAAACGCGAGGCTTCGGAATGACGTCCTCTAAAAAGACAGTACGCTCGACGTTAATGCCTTGGTGCCAGTTCATGCTCGGCTCCGCGGAACAGCGTCTTGAGGGAGCGTACTACCCAGCGGGTCAGTACCACGATCACGATGAGAAACAGGCCGACGATGGCGATCGCTCCGTACGGATGCTGGGTAGCGAACCAGGTAAGGAAGATGGCGAGGCCATCTTCGCCGAGGCTTAGGGCCGCGTTTGAAAATGGCTCTGGGGAAGGCGTGACGGCAGCTCGGAGTGCGGTCTTGCCTCCGTGGGCAGCGAGGGCGATGGCGCCGCCGGCAACCGTGGCCGCCAGTTGCTCCCAGGGCGAGAGTGTCGCGGTAGCTCGGTAGGCGAGCAGAGCGGCGACCGGGATCCGAATAAAAGTATGCAGCGCGTTCCAGATCAAGTCGAAGGCGGGAATCTTGTCGGCGAAGAACTCGATGGAGAACATCACGCCGCTGGCCCCGATGACGTACCAGCTCGATAGAAGTTGTAGCGTGGGTGGCATCGGGAGAACCCCGGCGTGCGCCAGTAATCCAAGCGTGGCCACCGTAGCATAAACATTGAGTCCGGCGGCGAAGCTGGTGGCTATCAGCAGCGCCACGAGTTCACTGCGCGGAATGCTCGTGATGGTGAGGGCTAACACTTGCGACCTTGGTCCGGAAAGTTCCGGGCAAGAATAAAGGGCCGCCGCTCGGGCGACCCTCAGTTGTTATTCCATGTTTCGTTAAAGAGTGGATTCGATCTCGAATCCCCAGGCTTCAAGCAAAGGTTCGGGAATGTACTTCGAGTTCTTGTTGCGTCGAGCCCATTCGCGTAGCCGGGTGGAGCGCAGATACTGATCCGGAGAAAGCTTGTATTCGCGGACCACTTGCTCGAACTCGGTGACGGTGGGAGTAATGGGTCCGATGGGTTCGGGCTTGCCCCAGTTAGGATTGCCGCGTCGTTTTGCCATAAATATAACGCCTCGTGCGTGAGATAAACTTACACCGGTAGAAAGTTAGATTCGTTCCGTGCCAAGAGGGTTCACCCTGTTGGCGTACATATAGCACTTCGGCCCGTACAGCTGAACCGTTAGGCTAACCGGAAGGCTCTGATTCTATGGGTTTTCTGTGGAAAAGTCAACAGAAATCGTCGAAATATTCCAAAAACTATAGGCAGTTAGGTCCACGGGATCATAGAATCTCAAGGCGGACTAAGCTATCGCGTGATGGAATGTTCACAACCTACAGAAAACAAGGGAATAATCCGATGGCCTTACTTTTCGGAAGCCGCAACTAACGCCACGAGCGAATCGGCACATCCGTAGTAAAGCAGCCATTGGCCATGGAAGTAGACCAAGCCTTCGGCGAAGGTGGTTCCGGCGGCATATTGGCCAGTCTTTTCATAGGGCATTTCGGGCTTGAGAACCGGACGCTGTGTCTGCCGTAGGAGCCGGGTGGGATCGCCTGTGTCGAAAAGAGCTTCCCCGGCGGCATACGCATTGGGGCCTAAGTCCGGATCCCCGTCTTTGACGGCATTCTTGCCGTTATAGAGGACGACGATTCCCGCCGAGGTCAGAACCGGGGGCGGTCCCGTCTCCGGGAAGGTACTGTCAAAGTGGCCTGGACGCGGACTTAAGACTTCGATCGGCGAGCCTTTTGCATCCTCAACCGGGTTCCAGTGGATCAGATCGTTCGAGGTGGCCAGGTGGATGGCGCCCTCGCCCCAGTACATCCAGTATCGCCCATTGATCTTCGTCGCGATCAGGCGGCCTTTGACAAGCTGGGTCACGATCCCCGCTGACTTGTACTTCAGTTCCGCGTACTTCCCGCCGCTGGCCTCTGCAAAAGCCGTGCCATGCTTGGTCCAGTGCGTCAGATCGGATGACGTTGCGATTCCTACCGAAAATGTTTTGTGGTTCCACTGCGTGTAGGTAAGGACGTACGTACCATCTTCGGCTTCGATGATGCGCGGATCTTCGACCCCGCCCGGCCATTCGCGAGATTGCTGCGCATCGTCAGCCGGGTAAAACACAGGATCAGGGCGGCGCACGAAGGAGATGCCATCCTTGCTCTCGGCCAGCCCAAGACGCGAGGTGTGTCCTCCGATCTCCATGGCTCCCGAGTCGTCCTCGGCTCGATAAAGCACGTAGACCTTTTCATCGCGCACGATCGCCGCTGGATTGAACGTGTGCAGGATCTCCCAGTGCACCGGTTTCTTAAGGATGGGATCAGTAAAGATTGATTCGGGCCGGGGAGCGATGACCGGATTGCCGTTCGGGGGACGGGTGAAAGGGCCGATCTCCCATTTCGCTGGTTCTTGGGCTGGCAAGGCGGCAACACAAAGCAGAATCGCCGCGAGCCACCAGAGCTTTCCTTGTGCCCTCATGCGCAACAGTATATTCGGTCGCCCGCTCTTGCTTCCTTCAGGTTGCCGTTTCGGGCCTCGGTGTCTCCCGGCAGGTTACTACCGTAACCCGGTCCCGGTCCCGATTCATTGACCGCTAAACCGGACGCACCTACATTTCAATAAGGAGGCCGAATCGTGAAGGATATTTATGAAGTACTCCGAAAGAAGCAAGCCGAACAGGCTCAGTTGGGCAAGCAAATCGAAGCCCTGCAAACCGCCGCGGAACAGCTTCGCAGCGTAGCCCATTTACTCAGCGAGGAAGAAGCTCACGGAGAAGCAGCCGCCATTGGTGGCTGAACGTGGTTAACGGAGTTCGTCCGCGATGAATCTGCAAGCTCTGGTTCTGTGTTCTGACGACAAGATCATACGGGTGCTGCGGCGTGTCCTCAGCGACCTGGAAATTGGCGTGGAACTTTGCATCGATGCAGATTCGGCTGTCCGCAAACTGACTCGGGGAAGATTCGAAGCTGTGGTCGTTGACTGCAACGACGAAGACATGGCAGCTCAGGCTTTGAAGAGTGTCCGTTCTGCTCCTTGCAACAAGCGTTCCATCGCGGTAGCAATGATCGACGGTCAAAAAGCCGTGCGCAGCGCTTTCGCACTGGGTGCTCATTTTGTTCTCTACAAACCCATCTCCGCGGAACGTGCCCGAACCAGTTTTCGCGCAGCTCGCGCTCTGATGAAGTGCGAACGCCGCCGCAACACTCGTGTTCCTGTTCAGATTCCGGTAGCTTTGATCAGCGAGAAAGGGGCAGGCCAGAGAAAGGCAGTCACTTCGGACATCAGTCAGGGCGGCATGTCTCTCAAACTCTCGCGTCGCGCCAAGGAATCCGAGCCTATGCGTGTGAAGTTCACACTGCCAGGGTCCGACGACAACCTCGAATGCGCGGCAGAACTGGCGTGGGACAGCGGCGGTGCCCAGGCAGGTATTCGCTTTGTAAATCTGGCTGCCGAACAGCGTGACCTGCTCAAGGCGTGGTTAGCCCGCCATTCACCGGAGATGGAGCCCGACGATCCGCCGGCTCCCTGCAAACTCACCGACCTTAGTTCAGGTGGTTGCTACCTGGAGATGGTTGCGCCCCTTCCCACAAATACAAGAATTGTACTGACCATGAGGATGGCAAAGCTCGAAAGCCGGGCCGAAGGCGTAGTCCGCGTGATGCACCCCGAGATCGGAATGGGAGTGGAGTTTACGCGAACTACCAATCAGCAACGCAAACACTTGGAAAAATTTATCCACGCGCTTAAGAACAGCCATGGCGTTCAACCCGAACTGGTGGTAGAACCTGAAGGCATGATTGATGTCGAACCTGCACTAGCTCAGCAGGGAGTTTTGGACGACATCGAAGATCCGTTACTCGAACTTTTTCAGAGAAGCACTGAATTTACTTCTGAAAGCTTCATGAGCGAACTTCGCAAGCAGAGAAATCCCTCTCCTCTCGCGGCCCAGGCTGTAGCTTCCGTGTAAAAAGACCTTTGCTGCGTGGCCAGCGATCTGGGGCCCGCTGGTTTCCCTTACGTCGGAATGCCGAGTCGCGCCTGTATTTCACGCCGCCCCAGGCTCGTGACACCCAATGCTCGACTATCAAGATCCTTGACTACCCACTTTTTGCTCAGCGCGACTTTCAGGATTGCTGCTCCCAACGCCCCACCGAGATGAGGCCGCCGTTCGCTCCAATCCAGACATGCGTACGCGAACCGTCGGCGCAGAGCGCGGGTTGCCTGAAGGTCGATGCCAAGCGCTTCAAACGCCTTCGTTCCGGATGGGGTGACATCGTAGGAATTATCGCGGCCTCCCGAGATAGTCGACAGCCATCCCAATGCCTGGAAACGGTCATGAAGCGACACTCCGACCGCGCCCGCCAGGTGATCGTAGCAAGTTCGCGCAGAGCGCAGCCTGCTCGGGGTGGTCGGCATGAATTTGGTAGAGCCGCCGGCAAGGACACTGAGTCCTTCCAGCGCACTGGCCACGTTCGGTCCTTCCAAACTGTAGAAACGATGTTTTCCCTGGGCCAGAACCTTAACCAGTTGTGCTGACTCCAGCCGGTGCAGGTGCACGCTCGCGGTTGACGCAGTCACACCCGCCACCACGGCGAGCTCGATGCCGGTTCGTGCATGACCATCCATGAGGGAGTAAAGCATGCGAGCTCGCGCCGGCTCGCCGATGGCTGCCGCAATACTGGAGACCGCAGCGTCAGCATTGCGTCCCACATTCATAGTTTGATACTAAACGAAGCGTTGATGTTGGGCAAGATGCAAACTCGATAACGCGAGCCCCAAACTTCCACGGGAGGATGGCAATGATAACCTGCGTTATCCGCTACCAGATTGATCCGTTTCAGCGAGACGAGTTTAAGACGTACGCCGAGAATTGGGGCCGCATCATTCCCCGCTGCGGCGGCCATCTGGTCGGATATTTTCTTCCCCACGAAGGCACCAACGATGTGGCGTGGGGCTTGATCGCATTCGAAAGTCTCGCCGACTATGAAGCCTATCGGGCACGGCTGAAGTCAGATCCGGAAGCGCGTGAGAATTTTGCCATGGCGCAGAGGCGGCGCATTATTCTCCGCGAAGAGAGAAATTTTGTGGAAGTGGTGGACGGGACTTTCGGTCTTCCCTCGGCATAAAAAATTACTAAGATTTTACGATTCGGTGACGAATCGTAAGCCCCGGTTCCTATAACATCCACGATTTCGCCGGAGTTGTGGATGTCACCAGCAGATCTCATCAAGAGATTTACCGAAGCATTGATCGAAACTAGGTTGCGAGTCTCCGCGGTAAGCATTCGTGTGCGGACAAACCGCTACGCGGTCGCGAACCTCTTATTCCGACTGGCTGCGAGCCGCGTGGCGGGTGCTCCCGACGTTGTCGATTTTGTTCGAAGAGTTGTGGCCGAATCCGAAGACCTCCTCGAAGTCAGACATCGATCGCATATCAATCATCTGAGCCACGATGGGCTTCCCTTTATGGACTTGGGGCGGCGGAGTATCGTTGCACGGGACGGGCAAGCCCGCCCCGAAATTTGTTTTATCTCGCAAAAGTTGGTAAGCGGACAAAAAGCAGTTTGGCCAACACCCGCGCTAATCTGACTAATGACAGAATGTGTCGAGAGAACATCGTGAACCGAAGCCTAGCCGAAGCCATCGTCAGCTGCTTGAGTTTGTCCGCAGGAACATGCGAGGGACTCAAGAAGTTTCGCCTTCGTGATTGGGAACGTACGTTTAATTGGCTCGACAGGGCGGGCCTGACTCTCTACTTGTTGCAGCGGCAGAAGAGTATAGGCGCTGCCGAGCTAATCCCGCTTGAAGTATTGGCTCGTTTTAAACAGAATCTTGCCGATAACCAGCGGCGTGTCGATTATCTTGCCGCCGAGTTTGGTTCGCTGAACCAAAGATTTGAACGGGCGGGCGTGAATTATGCTGCGATTAAAGGTTTTTCTCTGGTGCCGTCATTCTGTCCGGATGCAGTTCTGCGCTCGCCGAGCGATTTGGATTACTTGGTGGACAAACCGTCCTTGCCGCTGGCGCGGGCTGTACTTGAGGAATCGGGTTACCGCCTGCAGCGGTTCTCTGACCTCGAATTCAAGTTTCTCAAGCCATCCTCCAGAATTCCGACACTCTCAGATGACCAGTACTCGCGTGCGACAGAGCCGCTGGTGGAACTGCACCTTGCGTTCTGGAACCAGAAAGCGCATCGTGTGCCAGTAAATGAGTCAGAATTTCGCTTGGACCATACAGTTAGTCACGAGTGGCGGGGGCTGAGCTTTCCTGTATTGAGAGCGGAAGATGCTTTTGTGCTGCAGATACTTCACGTATTCCAGCACGCGTTGGAATGCTGGGTGAAATTATGCTGGCTGCTGGAAATCGGGTACTTCCTCCGTGCACAGTCGCTCGACACCCAATTCTGGGATCGGCTCGATGTTCGCATGCAGGAGTTTCCTGGTCTCGCCGAATTCGCAGCGGTCGTCATGGGATTGGTTAAAAGGGTCTTCGGTGCTCCAATGCCAGCAATAGTAGAGAAATGGACGCGGTCTCTCCGTTCCCCGGCCAGAATATGGCTCGAGAATTATGCGTGGACCTGGGCGATTCAAGATCATCCGCGTCATGACTTGAGTCTGTTTTCACCAGCCAAGCTCGCCTTCTTCCTGCATCGGGAGTTTATTCCCGACGCCGAAGTTCGGGCAGAAATTACTCACCAAAGGTTGTTTCCCTGGAAGCAGCCGGTACAGATTGCGGTTCCTTCCGACGGGACCGCTGTGAGCGTTCTGAAAGCAAGTCGTCTGCAATGGCAGTTTGTATTGCAGAGGTTGAATTTTCATCTGGGGTCGAGTTCCCGATACTTGTGGGAAACGCCACGTTGGCGAAAACTGAACAAACTTCCCCAGTCGCACGAACCGATCCGTCCTGACGCCGCATCCCGGGGTCAGTTTCAGAAAGTTTGAGCTCCGGCCGTCTAAACCGAATCTCGCATTCGATTCAGCGTTATCTGGCCGGACTCCGAATCTTGGGAACGCCGACTATCTCTGTTTGAAGTTGATCACGCCGAACAAACCGTTGGCATTCGTTCAGGCCTGCAGTGAAGAACAGTTGATCGGACTTACCGTTCACTCCGCTACCCTATCCGGGCCGATCTTAAACCCGGCGACGCGACTGTGCAGTGAACCTAGGGAACGGCTAGAGTTCGTGGTGCCCGGGACCGGAATCGAACCGGTACGTTCCTTTCGGAACTCGGGATTTTAAGTCCCGCTGGGAGTACTTTGCATCCGGGAGCCGGAAGCTGCAACGGACTGCATTTTGAAGCTAATCATCTCATTTCAAAATGCTTGTCGCGCTGGGTATCTCTGCATGCCGCCGCACGGGAGCGCACCGCTGAGGATCGCCAACTGGCACTGCTACGAGCACCAGCCTTCCTCTAGCCATCTTGGATTCTTGAGTGGAAGGTCGGCCCCGATGTGGAAGTTGACGCGTGTTTTCGGTACTGGTTTCCTCAGCAGCGGACTCAGGACACGGGCGATGTCTGTGCCTTACTATCGGCCAAGTTATAGGAGTCGAGCCTAGCTTTCTGTGCCCGGGCATCCGGCGATAACGTAGCAAGTCGGTGGGAGTTTTGCTCCGACTCACGGCCGATCAGTCGAGGGCCATCCGAGACTGCAAAATGCTGATGGAAATCAGTGCGCCGCGGCTTGTGCTAAACCCCAAACGGGAAAGAGGGATATGCCTTAATCAGGGAAAAACAAGTGATTCGAAATATGCGGATGCACAGTAAAGCACCACCCTCTCAATTCGGGGGAATGTGGCGTTTTGCTCCGCTTCATCGCTGCAGGAACCGTTTCTTCTTGGTGTTGGCGGAAATCGTTCGATAGCCATCTAATTCGGCAGCACGTGACCTGATTTGGGAGCGAATCAGCGTCGGCGTACGGCGGACAAGCTCGGGCAGTCTCAGCAAACACGACTCAAGTCCAGCCGGTGCATAATTGTCTTGAGGGTGCAGATCAATATGCAGAGGTGCCTGCGACAACCGGAGCCGGAGTGGCCAGCCTTAATTGGTCCAGTGATGTCAATACGCTGTGCCAGCGAGCCGGGTCCTTTTTTGTCTCGATGGGAGCAGTGAGATCGGAATAAAAGCCGAGGATGTTGGCGCGCAGCTCCGGTGGCGTCTGGTTGAATTTCCGCTCTGACAATTGCGACAGCAACCTTGCATAGGTGTTGTCGGTCAGGGAGTATTCCCCTGCCTTGGTCAACTTGCCGCTATCTAGATCACGATCCGGAAGCACGAGTGAACTCGTGCGGACGTGTTCGAGAAAGACTCGGTATTGATCGACAGTCGTATTGATGCTCTTGAAATACAAATCCTCAGTTTGCGGAGTCGGGTTATTGAAGGCCAACGCCTTGAAAGGTCCGACCTTCGGCACGCATCGCAAGAGGGTTGACAGAACCCGCGTGCCAAATCCCGGCCTCACATAGTCTTTTCCCCAATCCTTCTCATAATCCGAGCGGGAAAGACGGTACAAGAATTTCTGTTTCGCGAAGTCGGGTTGCTCGCGCATCATGTCTTTCTTATGGGTCTGCAGCGCGACTTGGGTCATCTCCGGAATCATTCGACTAACCGAGTAGCGATACGAGCCGATCGCGAGATCCTCGTGGGCCAGCACGTCCTTCAACTCCACCCCGTACACAACGGGGAAGACCCGCTCCAGCAAAAATTTGGATACTTTGAAGCCGATGAAATCGTGGTACTGCTGCGACGCGTATCGATTCTTCGCGACCTGCACCATGTCGAAGCCGAACTCGGTTTTCAAGTGTGCCGTTTTATCCTGCGCATACTTGACCGAAGCGCCAAACTTCGCTCGTAGCTTTGGATACTCGATTGCGACCGCCTGGTTGACGGCGGGATGCCCGGCGATATCGGACGCGTAATGTGCCAAGGCGCCCAGGGCGAAGGCATACTCATTCACATCCTGACTCTCGATTAGCAACTCGTGAACGAAGTCTCCGCTGCGAACGTAATGCACCAGGTTGCTGAATTCCGTGCTGCCAAACGGGTAGTAACCCAGATCCTGGATGACCGCGCCCCCGTAGGCGTAAGCGTGTGCCTCTTTGATCTGATCCTCAGACAATCCCGGATATCGCCTGAGCAGCAGCGGGCGAATTTCATCCGACCATAGCAGATCTACAATCTCCTCGTGGGTCAAAACGGAGTATGCAGACGAGCCACCGCTGCACATCAGCACCACAAGAAGAGATGCCGCAAGCCGAATAAAAAATAGGCGCCACCCTTTAGTCATGGCGCCCGTCGATATTTTGGGCTGGTGCATGGCAGCCTAAATGCGGCCAAGGACCAGGAGAATGACCACGATGAAAAGGACCAGTCCCACTCCACCGGTCGGGGCATATCCCCAATCCCGGCTGTGCGACCACCGTGGTAGTGCACCAAAGAGTGCAAAAACCAAAATCACGATCAGTATAGTTCCAAGCATGTTTTCTCCTTATGTTCTCTGTTCAAATTCAATATTTTCCCGAACGTCGAACGCTAGATCACGATAATCACGACCCGAATGCCGGGATGGAACGGGTTATACAAAAAGTACCCTCCGTCGACGTAGTCAACATACACGTTGTCGGTGTAAAGCCAGCCCACTGGCCACGGCTGACGGAATCCAAACCAATAGCCTCCGTATTGGAAGCGAGGTTGCCCTTCGACAATTACGGGACGATTAATGACGAACACGTGCTCGCGACCAAAATTGGCGTGAAAACGGTCCTCAGGAATGCGGCCGTGGTTGACATCGGAGTGCTGTGCCTCCTGTTCGTGTTGCGCGGCAGGCTTTCCCTGTTCTGATTTCTTCTCTTCCTGCTGTGCGTGTTTCTCTTCTTGCTGCGCGGGCTTGGCCTGCTCTGCCTTTTTCTCCTCTTGCTGCGCGTGCTTTTCTTCTTGTTGGGCAGGCTTGTCCTGCTGCACCTTTTTATCTTCCTGTTGGGCGTGTTCCTCTTGTTGCGCGTAAACGGGAGCTGTGGAGGCTCCCAGGGTCAAAGACAGAACGGCCGTGCCGATAATTCCTGCTAGTTTCATAGATATTGCCTCCATTACAAAACTGGACATTCTTGCTTTACTGCAAACTTCCGGTCGTTACGTTGGCCGGGTTGCCGATGGCGTCGCCGGATACGAGAAGTTCAACTCTCCGGTTTTGCTGACGGCCGGCGGAGCTATCGTTTGAGGCCACAGGCATAGTGTTGCCGAAACCTCTTGCGCTGACCGAATTCGTCGTTACGCCTTCTTGCACCAGATAGTCGCGCACGGAACCGGCACGGTTCTCGGACAGCTTCTGGTTCATGTCATCGCCGCCGACGTTATCCGTGTAGCCGCCGACTTCAATGTTGAGTCCAGGATAGGCAAGCAGAATACCGGCGACCTTCGCCAGCTTCTCCCGTGCTCCCGGCTTCAAGGAATACTGTCCCGTATCAAACAATACGTCGGACATGCTGACGATGAGTCCCCGTGCGCTGTCGCGAGTCTCGAGAATGGAATTCAACTGTTCAGACAAACGTGCGCGCATGGCGACTTTGTCGGTTTCCGCTTGCTGTGCACTCAGGCGAGATCGGTCGGCATCGGCCTGGGCCGCGGCGACCGCCGCTGCTGATGCTGCCTGACTTGCCGCCATATCTGACTTGGCCTGAGCAGTGTCCGACTGAGCCTGCTCTTTCTGCCGGTTCGCATCGTCGGCTTGGGCTTGCGACTGTGCCTGCGCGTCGGTCGAAGCTTGGCGTTCGTTGGCTTGACGTTCGTCATCCATCTTCTTCACTGCGATGGCGCGAGCGTCTTCGGCAGTTTGGACAGCCTCTCGGGCGACCGTGATCAGCGGCTTTTTCTGGATGTTCTTGCTGGTCGCGTATTCGTCCGTGTTGTTCATCAACTGAACCGCATGCTGATAGGTATCGGGGGCGTACTGCTCAGCGCCTTCAGATTGCGCGATACGCAGAGCATTGCGGGCCTCAAAGAATTCCAACGGCAACTTGGCATTCAGAACCACTGGATCGAACTTGTAGCCAGTCGGAATGTAGCCGCCCCGCTCCATGAGTTCGTATTTCGCATTCACTACCTCGGTCGTCCCTTTGACATCGGCGCGGATTACGTTTTCGAGCACGACCACATTACTGGGCTGTCGCACCGCATAATAGGGTTCGGCTGTGACGACCAAAGCGAAGGCCTGAAGATCAGTGGTGACATCCACCTTGCTGCGATGGTTGTCGCCCACAAGAATTTCTCCCAAGTTCACCGCCCGTCCCTCGGGCGAGACTGCCCAGAGGACATAGGTCAGATACTCACCGCCGAAAGTCGTAGGTTTTCGCAGGTTGCCAAATTCCACCTCGATTTCGATGTATCCCTTCTTGCTTTCTACTTTGGCTTGTCCGTTCGCAGCAGGCATAAGGTCCGTACCCGCGAAATCCACCTTCGTCGCGCCGCTGCGATGCTTATAATTGACCGCCTGCGTGGTACGGCTAGTTACGACCACCCGAAACGTGGGCGTCTGCGCCATGGGCTCGACGGCGACTGTCGTTTGAGGATTGGTTTGAGCCAATGCACTCAAGCTCAGTGCGATTCCGCCGGCTAACAACAGCTTCATCTTCATAGTCTCTCCTTGGGCAGACCTCTGCCGGGTTACGTGGTCTCGATCTTGCCCTGGTGACAAAATGTTCCTAGGGCGTCCCTTTCCAGTTCATCATCCTTTGCCGATGTGGATAGCGGAAAGGGAGTTAAACAGTCCGAATACATTGAGCAGCCAAAGCACCACGGCGATGACCACCACACCATTCAAGATGGACTTGATGGACGACTGCATTGGAATGAAGCGATTGACCAGCCACAACAGAACACCCACCACGATGAGAACTTCCAGGAGCTGAATTAACGGCATAATCTTTGACCTTTCTTATTTCGAGGACTAGCGCCTCGCATCCGCGCCGAGGTGTCGCCTGAATCTCTGCTTCGAAAGCTTTTAGGGTCTAATCGTGTTCGCCGGAGGTTCCACGGCATACACACGGGTCACGAATGCCAATCGGCTGGATGTGGCCGCATCGATTTGACTAGGTGGGACCTTACCCACAGCGGCCTAAGAGTGAGAGCTGCGAATTGGCGGTCGTCGCCCTCTCGACACACTCAGGAGAATAAAGAATGACAGGTGTGGGCCCTCGTGTCTGAGCAAGATAGCTCACATGTGAAGAATTAGGAGTGCGGGACCTGCGCCCAATGGGCTCAAGTCGCGGCGACCTCGGCTCGGCCAGCCTGATCTAGTAGTGCACAACGGTTGACGGGAGCACTCAACCGTACCGGATGCATCGAAGCCCAGGAATACTCGAATTCTTGCCCACATTGGAAGCAGACGCGGTAGGTTCTTTTCTTGATGGTGAACACGCGACTCATTTCCTGGTGATGGCACCCAAACGCCGAGTGCAAGATCCAAAGCAGTGGTTTCATAAGTCCTGCGCTCGTCTCCGCTCGGAACTTCCATTGGCATCCAGCCAATCGAGTAGAGAGCGAACGCTCGTTCGTGCGAGAGCGATCGAGCAGTCGGCGGCTCCGTAGTAAAGATTCATGGTGTCACCATCGGCGTCGATCGTGTATCCACAGGGGAACACAACATCATCGACGTCGCCGTGACGCTCGTAGTCAGCTTCTGGCCCAAAGATCCACGAATCTCCTCGCAATAGGCACTTTGCCGGATTCTCAAGGTCAAACAGCGCCAAGCCCAATCGATACAGACAGCCCGAAGGCGTGTGTCGCACTCCGTGATAGAACACCAGCCAGCCTCTGGAAGTCTCGATGGGCGGCGGCGACAAACCAATCTTGTTTGCATCCCACCAGGCGCCGCGGCGCGCCTCGAGCATGAGCCTGTGCCTGCCCCAATAACGCAGGTCAGGAGAGTAGGAAATCCACATGTGCGAACCCAGCGGCGTCATCGGCCGATGAATAAGGGCCCAGCATCCATCAATTCTCCGAGGCAGCAACGCTGAGTCTTTATCATCAGGTGGCATGATGACCCCATACCGTTCGAAACTGCGGAAGTCTTTGGTGAGAGCCAGGGACACTCCGGGGCCGCCACGCGAATACGAGGTGTAGGTGACTACGTATTGCTGCAACTCGGGTACGAAAGTGATACGCGGATCCTCAATGCCCCAGATTTCTTCGGGATGCTCCTTGGGGCTTGGCATCAAGGTCGGTTCCTTATCAATTTGCCAATTGTCCACTCCGTTGTGAGAGCGAGCGGCGCAAAGGTGGGACAAGCCCCGTCGATCTTCGACACGGCAAAGTAGGAGGGTCGATCCATCGGCCAGTAGGGTCGCGCCCGCGTTGAACACACTATTAATGGAGTATGGCCAGTCCTTAGCCGTCAAAATTGGGTTGGCAGGGTGCCGAAGAAGCAGCGGCTCGTGACGAATTGTTGTGGCAACGCTCATAGGTGTTCGCTCAGTGGTCCTAATCAAAGCCTATTTGGTGGAAGCAACAAGTAACTCACCGCTTGTTCCCGAACTATCAGGTTCTGGCAGTGAGCTCATTTCGAGCAGTGCCATCAGGAACGATAGTGTAGATTCTGCTCCCTGGTTTTCGTTGGCTCGGTCAGGGTGCAAGCCGTCTCGGCAACCGCCGGTGACGGAATCATAAAGAGGAAGTTGCAGATCGTTGTCACCAAGAAACCAGTTGAAGGCCGACCAAGCCTCATTGCGCCAGCGCGCATTCCCGGTTACACGGTAGGCTTGCAAACAGGCTGAGACCGCGCCGGCTGCCTCGAGCGGCTGCTGATCGAAACGGGCCTTTTCACCGTCGTAGCGATAGAAGCCGTCCGATCCGATTGGCACAAAGTGGCCGTTGGCTTCGCAATGCTGCGTTTTCAGGAGCCAATCCAGTGCTTCCAGGCCAGCGGATACCATACGATCATTTGAGCAGGCAGAGCCCACGAGCAGCAGCGCTTGCGGCAATCTCGCGTTTCCGTAGGCCAGAATGTTTTCGAACCACTTCCAATCCGATGTTTGGACGGAGCGGTACATTTCAAGCAACCGCGTGCTGAGAACCGATCTTATTTTCTGCGCGTCCCGATCTCCTGGATACGAATCGAGATATTCCTGAATCCCGAGCAGTGCGTAGGCCCAGGCGCGAGGACTATTGAATTCCATTACCGCGGGAAGGGAGAGCTCGAACAAACGCCCGGCAGCACACCTCAACCCCTGATTTTTGGAGCGGCCTAGAACCGTTCCCAGCCCCCATAGAGCGCGCCCATGACAATCCTCAGAGCCCGCAGCTTCGTTCCACCGGCGATCGTAGCCGAGAAAGTTTCTGAATCTGCCTCTCTCTGCATCGAACGCGTGTTGCAAAAACGCCAAATATCGGAAGGACGGATCTGGGGTGGAATTACGGTACTGTCCGTTACCCAGTTGCTCGAGCAGTACTGCGAAAATGAGTGCCCGAGCATTGTCGTCGGCGGTGTATCCCTCTGCGTAGTTGGGGATGGTGAAGATTGCGTGCTGCAGCATTCCGGTGTCATCCGTCAGCCTGTCGAAGTGCTTCAGCTTCAGCTTCGGCAGCTGATTCAATGTTTTTTGTGCAATGCGGGCGGAGAACCGCACTTGTGGACTCTCCATGCGGTCGCTGCGGACATGTATAAAACTTTCCATGTAGCCCTGCGCCACTCTTTTCCAGACCATCTCGCGCGCGAACAAATAAGCACGTTTACGCATAGCGTGGCGTATCGCTGGAGTATCCAAAAGCTCGACCGTTTTCCTTGCGATAGCATCAGGATCCTGGAAGGGAACCAGCGCGCCGCGGCGGTCATCCAGCAACTCGATCGCGTGCCAGTACGGCGTTGAAATGATTGCCTTGCCCGCACCCAGTGCATAAGCAAGCGTTCCGGAAACCACCTGCGCCTCATGGCGGTAGGGAGTGATATAAATGTCTGCGGCGCCAATGAACTCGACCATCTCATCTGGGCTGACGAATCGGTTGTGGAAGATAACATTCGCCTCCACTCCCACTTCCTTCGCCAAGGTTCGCAAATGATCTCGATACAAGTCGCCCTCGCGGCGGAGAATGTGAGGGTGGGTTGCGCCCGCGACCACGTACACAACATTCTTGTGCCTGGACAAAATTTGCGGCAGTGCTTGAATGACGTTTTCGATTCCCTTGTTTGGTGAGAGCAGGCCGAATGTGAGTAGCACGGCTTTCCCCTCCACGCCGAAGCGGTCCTTGTAGAAATTGGGATCGAGGAATGGCAGGTCGGGAACGCCGTGAGGAACCATGTCGATCTTGCTGCCGGGCACTTTGAAGATTTCTTGCAAGAACTGGGATGAGAGCTGGCTCATGACAATGAGGCGATCCGAAAGCTCTGCGATCTCCTCCATGACCGCAAGCTGGTCAGGATTAGGCTCGCGGAGGACAGTGTGCAGAGTGGTCACAACCGGCATCTTCAGGCCACGCAACAGCTGCAAGATGTGGCTGCCCGCGGGTCCGCCGAAAATCCCATATTCGTGCTGTAGGCAGACCATGTCGATATTGTTGAAGTTTAGGAACGCAGCGGCCTCTTCATACGATTTCAAGTCGTCCTGGGCGAGCGACCATCTCACGCGCGCAGGATAGTCATATCCTTGTTCGGTGTCGTTTACGGGTAGCGCCAACAATCGAGCGATCCCGTACTCGGCGGATATGGCCGCGCATAAGTCGGTGGTAAACGTAGCAATTCCGCACTGTCGGGGCAGATAGTTCCCAATTACTGCGATACGGCTAGGCAAAGATGGTTTTGATTGCGATCGCCGTCGGGTTGCGGAAATTTTCTCCCGTACCACGGGGCGCGGCCCGACGACGTCTAACATTCCCTTGGGGAGCACTGTGTTCGCTAGCGACATGAGCTCCTAAATCTGCCGAGAAAGGCTGCTGAAATAACGTCAGAGTCCCGATAAACCTGACGTGCCACCCGACTCGGTCGGACGTCATCGGTTACCGGCGCGTGATTTCGTCCATCAGTAGAGTTTGCCTCTCTCAGTATTCAACGGAAGTGGAGTTGAGAACTGGTCAAAATTGACCACATATGCCTCGAGTGGGGAATCCGAGCGCTCTGGGGATCCGCAATGACCATCGGTTCGAGAAACGATTACCACCGTAACCATGCTGGTATTGTGACGAACACTCTTTCTTGGGGACGAAACCCTAAACTAGCGTCGGGTGTTTTCTGGCAGACCAAGAATCTGCGATCCAAATGGAAACTCGCTGGGGTAGATGTTTCGGACGATACGAGGTCATTGCTGAGGTCGGGCGCGGCGCTATGGGAGTGGTGTATAAGGCTCGTGATCCCAAAATCGACCGGTTTGTTGCTGTCAAAACGATCTCGCTCTCCGGTCAGAATCCAGAGGAGGAACGCGAATACCGGGAGCGGTTCTTTCACGAGGCTCAGGCGGCCGGTCGTTTGCTACATCCCGGCATTGTCACCATCTTCGATACCGGCGAGGACCCAGAAAGCCACATTGCCTTCATTGTTATGGAGTTCATTCCGGGCCAATCGCTGGACCGACTCCTTTCAGAAAAAAGCAAGAAACTATCGATCGATACAGCTCTTCGGTTGTCGGAAGAACTTGCGGAGGCGCTGGATCACGCTCACGGGCAAGGCGTCGTGCATCGTGACATGAAACCTGCCAACATCCTCGTGACGCCCGACGGCCATGGCAAGATCGCAGATTTCGGTATTGCGAAAGTGAACCTCGCGCGTCTCACGATTCCCGGCCGGGCGCTGGGCACACCGGCGTACATGTCGCCGGAACAGTTGGAGGGTGAGCCAGTGGACAAACGCTCCGACCTATTTTCGTTAGGTGCGATTCTCTACCACATGGTGACTGGCTACGGCCCTTTCCAAGGTAACAGTGCTACCACCGTCTGCTTTAAGGTCGCCAACCGCGAGCCCCTCCGGGCAACCGCGTTTGACCCCGACCTTCCCCCTGAACTGGATTTCGTAATCGCTAGAGCTATGGCGAAGGATCCGGCGCAACGTTACCAGCGTGGATTGGAATTTGCTCTCGATCTGCGTGAGCTTCGCGAGCGCGGCCAGACAATCTCAAAAGGTGCCACTGGTGCATCGCGGTTCGCGGGAGCGAGAGAAGTCCTCGCTCGGTCACCCGGCGACGTTACGATTCACCTTCCCTCAGCGAACTTTGCACTAATTGGCCTCTTCCAAGTGTTGAGGCTCGCGGCGAGACAAGCACCAGCATTCACTCGGCGGCAGCTCCTGTCCTGGTGGCGGCGGCCGGCGGTACGCATCGGGCTCGTGTTCTCGGTTGCGACGATCGTTCTCAGCTTCTTTGCGTATCACAAAAATCTGCTGTCGCGAAATTCAAGTCAGGCCGGTCCATCGGCAATGGTGGGCGCGAGTGGGACACCGGCTCCGATGTTGAGTAATGCCATCGACCACAGCGCAGAAAAATTGCCCAGTTCCAAGGAACTCTCTAAAGCGGTTGCAGATTCCACGCTGAACATACGCATTGAACATCGCTTCTCTGCGGCAGACCTTTCGCTATGGATCGACGGCAAGTTGACTTACGATCGCCCATTGCGCGGTCAGATCAAGAAGCACTGGGATCCATTTCGAATGGATGTCCGGGAAACCGAAACAGTCCGGCTGCCTTCAGGTAAACACCGCATCCTTGTTCGGGTGCGTTCCACACCTGACAAGTACGAACAGTCAGCGTCTATCTTGGGGAGTTTCACCAGGGATCATCCAGCAATGCTGCAGATCAACTTTGAGCGCCAGGGAAAAGCGATGCGCTTGGCATTGCAATAATCGCGGGAACCTGAGTCTAGGAACAAACGCCAGTATCCGCAACAGAGCGGCTCGCAGCATGTGCTGCGAGCCGTCTCATGGAAGCAGTCGGGTTTACTGCTGTTGTCGCCGTTCTTCTGGAGCAGCCTCTTTTTCTGGCTTAGGAGCATTCTCTGGACGGGCTTCAGCCCTGGGAGCAGCCTCCGGATGAGCCTGGCCTTCAGCACGCGGCGTATTCTCGGGCTTGGCCGCGGCTTCTGGATGAGGAGCATTCTCCGGACGCGAAGCGGTCTCTGGACGAGGAGCGGCTTCTGGGTGTGGAGCGCCTTGCGGTTGAGGCTTGCTTTCATTCCGAGAGGCGTTCTCTACCGGACGCGGCGTGTTCTCCGGACGCGGCGCAGTTGCCTTCTCCGGTGCAGTCGTTGGACGAGGCGCTTCATTGCTCGGTTCTGGAGTACTGCGCTCCGCAGTGCCAGGTCGAGGAACGTTGTTCGCCGACCGAGCAGGTGGCGTCTTTGCCGAGGGCTGAGCGACCGCACTCTTGCCTTCAGGTTTATACGGCGCTCCTGCTTCCTTGGCCGGTACGCCGGCGCTAAATGCTCCCGGTTTGGGAGTAGCTGCGATGGCCGGCTTGCCCTGGTTCACGGAAGCCCGCTGCTGCGGGTTCGCGCGTGCAGCCTGGGCATGTTGAGTCTGAACCGCGACCGGCGCGATATGTTTCTCGTGCGCTGCAGCCTCTTGTTCCGAGTTGGGACGGGCAGTGAGTCCCCCGTTGCCGCCGTTGTAGCTCACCCGGTTTACGGTCGTATTGTTGATCACTGTGGTGTTATAGGTGTTGTGAATGTTGGTGACATTCACGTTGTTCACCGAACGGTTGTAGGCAAACTGCCCGTGGTCCCAGCGCCCGCCCTGGTAACCTTCACCGGTATAGCCGTAGCCATAATTGATTCCGCCATAGAAACCCACGTGAGGACCCCAGTAGCCTTCATTGAAAGCGTATCCGCCATTGTTCCAACCCCAATAGCCCGGAGTCCAGAGGAAGCCGACTTGCGGGGCCATCACCCACGTGCCTGGCACCCAGTAATAATCGCCCTGGCTGTAGGCCCAGTAGCCAGGTGTCCAGATATAGCCCTGCGCGGGGAGGGGTGGCTGCTCATACACGGGCAGCGCTGGAGGGGCGATGGTAATGGATATGCCGATTTGCGCGAACGCCGCAGCCGAGACGGCTAGCATTACGAGCGCGAACAACAACGAACGAATAGAAGGGATGAAACGCATTGTGCTTCCTTTTGCCTGGTCATCCTTGGCTTGCCCGGTGATGCTCTGCTGCTGCGGGTTGCGTGGATGGAGAGGCGCGATTGCCGAACGAAACGTAGTGCAAGTTTTGTCTCGCTCGCAAACAGTTCTGCTATGACATTCTCACTTCGCGGCTCGTCACGTCTGGTCAATAACGCTCACAACGATTTCGCGGACGGACTTAACTGATACGGAGCTACAAGAATAGCGAGGCTGAAATGAATGAACTGATCAAAATTGCACATCTTGTTGCCGAGCGCGGTTGCATTATGTAGCCATGACAGCCAAATGTAAGCGAGCCCTCGCGGTTCGTTGTCCTACTTGCGGAGCGAAGCCAGGAGAAAAGTGTGAACTCAGCACTGGCCAACCCCGCACAGATCCGCATAGAGATCGGCGTCTGGCGCGTGCGGAAAAGTAACTGGAGTTCTCTTCCGGGTCGCCCTTCAAGGAGTCGGGTCGAAGTCTAGATTCCGGTTAAGTTTCATGAACGGAAGTGCCAGAGCGCAGAACACGCTCAACCTCGGGCTTGCTCGGGATCGTAGTGAAATCGCCCTCGTTCATCGACGCCGTCGAGGCAGCAACCTTGTTGGATATGGCGCGAATGCGCCGAAATGACTGTATACGGCACACCCAGAAATCGTTTGGCTACGATTCCGGTGACCTCAAGACAATTAAAATTCATTGGCTTCAGTTTTCCCAATATTCGCCCCACCGCGTTCTGGATACTCTTCGTCTCGATTGCACCGAAGAACGTTACCTTCACCTGTGCAGCCATGAAGAAGAAGTTCCATCCCGCGGCATGGATCTCGCGATCGAGAGCCAAGCCATCGAGCGTCTTGACTACTCCCCAGTTGGATGAGTAGGGCTCACTTTGGAACCCAATCGCCTGCGCCATGCCCGGATTTTCCTTAATCAGAATCGTTCCGACTTGAACTTCGTGTGCCATAGAAGCCTCCACTTGATCCCGAACTCTTGAGAATCGTCCATCTGTTCGCGAAATACTGAGCAGAATGGCTCACTTTGGAACCCCGGACCAAAAAGAGATTGCCTCTGGCTTTAGGCACGATTTATGCCAATTAACGGTTCCTTTGGACTAGAATTACGACTAACATGAGCCCTCCTAAAGCAACGAACGGCAAGAATAGGCGAGAGTTCGATCCCACCACCTTTCTCGCAACGATTGGCGATGGCAGGAAAAATGTGGCTGTCGGCAAGAAGCAAACGATCTTCGCCCAGGGAGATGGGGCGGACGCCGTCTTCTACATCCAGGCCGGCAAGGTGAAGCTCACCGTCGTATCCCAGACCGGCCGAGAAGCTACCATAGGAATGCTGAGTGAGGGAAACTTCTTTGGGGAGGGTGCGCTGGCAGGCCAGGCGCTGCGCATGGGTTCCGCGGCTGCAATGACCGATTGCGCGCTTCTGCGTATCGACAAGAAGGCAATGATGGAAGCCCTCCATCGCGAACATGCGTTTTCCGATATGTTCGTGGCGTATTTGCTGTCGCGGAACATCCGCTATGAAGAAGATCTGGTTGATCAATTGTTCAATTCTAGTGAAAAACGACTGGCCCGCGTTCTCCTATTGCTGGCTCATTTTGGCAAGGAAGGTGTGCCCGAGACCGTCGTCCCCAAGATAAGTCAGGAAACGCTGGCAGACATGGTTGGAACCACGCGTTCGCGGGTTAGCTTTTTCATGAATCGATTCAGAAAACTGGGTTTCATTCAATACGCCGGCGGTATTGAAGGCGGATTGCAAGTCCACAGTTCACTGCTCAACGTTGTTCTCCACGACTAGCTCTCGCATACTTCCATTGAGACGTACGATCTGAACTTCGAGAGGCGAAGTCGGCTTGACGCCGTCAGTGTCGGACGGCGGGGTCGCGTTGAGTTCTCAAAAAAGCCGGACCTGAGGGAGGCCCGGCCTGACAACAAACGTGCGTTCAGGGTACAGAAAGTAGAGCAGTCGTGAGGGTCCGAACGTCGCCACTATTGATCCGACACTAACCCATGACCGCTCGATCGAACATGCGGAATGGTACGTTGCCCAAAATAGGACGACTGTTCAAAATTGCACAGTTTTGAAAACAAAGATCTTTTAGACTGGCACTATCCGTGACCAGAGGCGTGCTCTATGACTTCGACCGATCCACCCACTGCGCATAGAGTGCTGCTGGTAGATGACGATAGCGCGGTACTTGCGATGATGAGCCAAGGGCTTGAACGCAAGGGATTTGAAGTAGTTGCTGCCTCCAGCGTGACAGAAGCTCTGAGAAGAATCGCGACTGAGAGTTTTGACGTGCTCATCACGGACCTCCACATGCCCAACCCGGGCGACGGATTTACTGTAGTCTCAGCCATGCGCCACTCCCAACCGAATGCGTTGACCATGCTGGTCAGCGGCTACCCTGACGTGCAAAGCGCAATGGCAGCCATCCTATTAGAGGCGGACGAAATCGTCGTAAAGCCATTCGAAATCGGGCGGTTCATCGATCTGGTCCGAGAGAAGGTGGTACATCGCAAACCCGGTAAACGAGTGGACAAGGAGAGCGTGGGCGCGATCCTGCTGCGGTGCAGTGCCGGAATCGTTCAGACCTGGTTGAAGCGGGCAAAACAGAGCAGTGAACTCAACCGCATTTCGCTTAGCGATGAAGATCGCACGGGACATCTTCCCAAGCTGGTTGAAGACCTGGCGCTCCGCCTGGGCAAGCCCCGGGCGACGGACAAGGACAGCGATGCTGTCTTTTCCGCCGCGGCCGTGGCTCATGGAAAGCTGCGATATCTGCAAGGCTACACTCCAGCGATGCTGGTGCATGAATCGCGAATACTCCAGGTGACGATCTTCGGAACATTGCAGATCAATCTGGAATCTCTGGACTTCAGCCTGGTGTTACCTGACGTCATGACAATCGCGGACGAGGTGGACGCCCAGTTGACCCAGTCAATGGACAGCTACATGAAAGCCATGCGGAAGTCAGCGGCGTAATTACTGCTGTGAAGGAACCATTTATGAAAATCCTGCTATTCGCCGGGTTGCTCGTGGTTGTCCTAGGTATTGCATCCCTGATCGTGCCCGTTCCCCAAACCGAGACGCATGGCATCAAAGCTGGCGATGTGAACATCGGCGTGCAAACCAGTCACAGTGAACGCGTGTCGCCAATCATCAGCGCGGTGCTGATTGCCGGCGGGATTGCGCTTACCATTGCCGGTGCGCGTGCGGGAACGTCGAGAGGCTGATGCGAGGTCTGACCAGCATCGCTTTGCGAGATATGAGCAATTGTGAACAGAACCGCGTGCGGCCTGGCCTGTATACCTAACCGACATGGCTAGCAACAACACTGTCCTCTGCATTCACCCAGAGCCGGCCCAACTCAATTTGTTGCGGGAAAATGGGTATGAGCTGGTAACCGCGACCAACGGTCGCGATGGCCTGCAGCTTTTCATGTCGCGTCCGGTGGATGCAATCGTGATCGAGTATCACCCGGGCCTCTCGGATGGATCGGTCGTCGCGGCTGAGATCAAGCAGGTCAACCCCCAGGTCCCGATCGTGATGCTTGCCGAGAATAGTGATGTTCCGGATGATGCCTTCAGGTCAGTTGACGCGCTCGTGACCAAGTCAGATGGGGCTCACTTCCTGCTGGCGACCCTACACTTCGTGCTGAACGTAAAGCCATCCCTGAGCCAACCAGAAAAGCTGCGCGCTCCGGTGCACTTCCGTCGCAACGGCAGATCACGGGCAGGGAATGGGCGGCCGTCGGCCAATGCTCCTCTACTCGAAATTGACAAAACGAACGCACATTATTCCCCGAGAGTGTGGAGTAGCATTAGGGATGGGATTATTCAATTCTGACCGACAGCCCACTCCGATGAGCGGCAGCCCAAACTGATAATCAATCGCCTTAGTTCTCTAAGGCAGCCATATCGTCATTATCCGCGGCACTCACATTACCACACGGAGGACCGTCAACCGTCTCCTGGGCAGAAATTGAGATCGCACCGTTGCGTGCCAGTGCCTTGCCTCGAAGGACGCCCCCGTTCAGCGTGACGCTGGTAAGGGCCATCATCTTTCCTACGAAAATGCTACCCTTTCCGACCGTCGCCGAGGAACCAACCTGCCAGTACACATTGCATCCTCTTGCGCCCTTGCCGCCGAGATTCACGACAACTTTGGAATTCGGTGCGGTGGTCAGCGTGGTGCCGATCTGGAAGATCCATTGCGCGTTGGAATTCCCCTGAGCGTCCAGCTTCAGAGTGCCAGTCAATTGCGCGGCTGTCGCAAAGCAGTAAACCCCGGGAATGAGCTTCTTTCCGCCCAGATTCACGCCGGTAAGGACTGTGCCACAAGACGCGCCCGCGGCTTCATTGTATGCCGTTGTGAGACCCCTCTGAGCCGCAGCCGTTACCGAACTGGACTTGAGGAATAGCTGGCCCTTCACCTGGGACGGCTTGATTCCTTTCACTGTGGGCGTCGGAGCGCTGCCAACGTCGCCGATTATGAAGGTGTGGGCGCTGACGTTGGTGATGCCGGAGCCACCCAGCAACGCAAATTTGTCCGCGGTCCCAAGAGTGATCTTCACAGCGTCCATATCTGTTTGGGCATAAGCGCCGATTCCCGACAACGACAGAGCCAGCAAAGAAATCGTAAGCAGTTTCATAGATTGTCCCTTCTTCGTTTTGATTCCTGAGTGTGCAACGTTCACTCGGCACTCTATACAAGCGCATACGTCACGGTCTGCGCAGTATTGATCACATTCGCTAATTCAGGATTTCCGTTTTGTAAGCAGGTAGCTGAAAGCAGCATCAAACCGAAGAAAAGGGCCGGACTTTGGGAGTCCGGCCTGATGACGCGCGCGTTTGGGGACAGAAAGTAGAGCCGTCGTGAGGGTCCGACGTCGACACTGTCAATCGACACCAACCCATGACTGCTCTGTCGAACGGGTCGAATAATACATTGGCAAAAGCAGAACGACTGTTCAAAAGTGCACACTTTTGCTTTTGAAGAAAATCGCGGTCGAGAGTGGCACGGTTCGTGACCAGAAGCGATGCTCTGTGACTCCGCCGAACCACAGGGTGCACGTAGAGTTTTATTGGTGGTGGCTTCAGCTGCGGACTTATTTCAATCCCAGCTCGCCGTTGTACTGTTGGGTAATCCCGTAGCACTCGCAGGCGGAGTCTTCAAGTTTCTTGCGGTTCACGATCTTCACCGCGCCACGGGCGTACGCGATGAGCTTCTTCTTCTGCAAAGCACCAGCTGCCAAGCTCACGGTAGGCCTATCTGTCCCTAGCATGGTTGCGAGAAAGTCATGGGTAATCGGCAGCGACTCTGAATCCACTCTGTCTTGTGTCATTAGCAACCACCGTGCAAGGCGTTGCTGAATATCGTGCAGCCGATTACACGCGGCTGTTTGTGCAACCTGCATTCCCTGAACCACTGCATAGCGGCTCAACATCAATTGCAGGGGTGGAGTGGATTCCAACGTGTCTTGCAAAGCTGCAACCTCTACCCGAAACCCGTCCCCCGTGATTTGTACCACCGCTTGAAGCGGGCTCCTGCTCAAGCCAACAGCCGCCGGGGTTCCGATAAAGCCCTCATTGCCGACTATGCCGGCTTCGGCGGTCCTCCCGTCTTTCATTACGACAACAAGAGAAATCAAACCTCGATTCGGGAAATACGCGAATTCCACCTTTCCACTCCCCTCGTGAAGAACCAGATGGTTAGGCAAACTGACGTATTCGAGATGAGGACGCAGTGAGCTGTAGTCACTATCGGAGAGCGATAGAAGAATCAGATTGCTGACTGGTTTTCCTTCGCTATTCGTCCGCTCGCCAGACTGCACGACTTGGAGCCCTTTGTTTTCCATAAGCCGTCCTTAAGAGACGAGGATCAGAACCGCCCTCCAGTGCGGGATGAACTCGCCTGTCATGCTGCACAAAACCGGGTAGGACTCTCGCAGGGCATGGTGAAACCCCTTTCGAAGACTTATAAAGACTACTCAGGATACGACCCTGATACTGAGCAATACGGACCGCTTCAAGATGTACCAGACCTGAACCAACAGTTAAGCGGTTCCGCTGCTTCGAACGAATCCCTGAAATCCGGCGCGCCGCAATAACGAAAATCTTCAATCGATGTGTAGTCTGCCCGACAGACCATCCTACTCGGCGCATGTACAATCCGTGCCTTTATGCTTCTGCCGCGCCCGGACTGGGTGACGGTTTTCTTCTGCAGTGAGGCAGTACGCCACGCGAAAGGAGAACGCTGCGTCCTTTGACCGCAAGCGCCTACTCGGCATGCGGCCAGGCAACGCTGTGGCGCAGCGAAACTGCGGCCCATGAATCGGGAGCTGGTATGGATTGAACAAGAGCATTTTCGAGGTTGGGGTTGCTCCGAATGCGCCTGGGTCTTCAACCCTTCTGGCCCTGCCCCCGGCGCGTCTTTCGGTGAAATGATCCGGAACTTTGAGCTGCGGCGCGACCGGGAATTTAAATCGCATGTTTGCGCCCATCACCCAAGAGGCGAGAGCACGAAGAGCAAAGACGCTAAGTAATTCATTCTGTCGTACCGGCCCAGCGCGGAGGTTAAATTATGCACCCGGTTCATTGGGACCACGCCGATCACGCCCAGTCTTCGCGTTATGTCAGGCAAGATTGGGAAAAGCTGTACCGGGCTGCCGTCCTCGAGTGACCGGAGCAGGTCGCTGCAGCGAATTGAGGAAGCAGAGGCCGCGATTCTCATTCGATCGCGAATTTTGTCAAAGCCGCCTAGCAATCATGGAAGAGAGCGGGACGCTATCGCTCGGGCGCGGCACATCTTGAGCTTGCTACGTGAGGCTGGGCAAAAGCAGTAGCCTCACGAGATTGCCGCTGGAACGAGATCGGTCCCACAAGAAAAGGACTTCAAACTCAGAAGAAGCACCTTCCACGTGAACGCGGCTCCTCGCAGATGCTACGAGCCGTCTTCACGCTATACGGCGGCCGCTCATCAGGTTAATGACTAAGACCACCAATGCCACAACCAGTAGCAGGTGAATCAGACCACCGGCCACGTGTAGGCTGAAACCTAGAAGCCATAGAATCAGAATCACTACGAAAATCGTCCAAAGCATATTTATCTCCCTCGGTTCATTTGTCGAATTTATCCTTGCCTTGCGTCTCTCCGCGCCAGTTGAGCTCCCCTGAACGACTTTCCGCACTCCAAACAGAATGGCTTGGACCGTGGAGTGATTAACCCGCAGAACGGGCACATCCTCGCGGGTCCGACTTCGCCGCGGGATGTTTTCGTCGACAAGAGGTTCTCCAGCGAGTCAGCAAGGAAGGCTCGCAAGGTACGAAGATGGACCAGAAAAGCATGCAAGATGGGGCCTTCTCTTTCGCGTTTTCGACAGGCTCACGATGACACATCCAGGGCAGCGATTCTGTGCAAGATTGCTCAACTTACACCAAAGCTGTCCGTCCGCAAGGTGACAGTCAAGCCGATCTTGGGATTGGGCTGCAAAATCCAAAGTGAGCAATTCAGATCAGCTATTGTTTCGGACCTGGGCGATCATAAAACCAGAGACGAGCACTTTCTCTCTCTCTTTCAGGTTCTCTGAGCTAAGTCAGCCCATCTGAAGTTCTCTTTCTTAGATCCGCAACTCTTAAAGGAATGAATTCATGAAAAAGACAATTTCACTGCTGCTGATGAGCTTGATGGGTTTGGTTGGAACTTATGCATTTGCAGACTCGAATCGTGACGATACGGTTGAGCGTATGCAAAAGTCGGTGGACGTTATTAGCGAGATTATGTCGACCCCGGACAAGGGTATTCCCGAAGAAGTGCTGAACGACGCCAAGTGCATCCTCGTGGTGCCGAACTTGATTAAAGGTGGCTTCATTTTTGGCGCCAAGCACGGCCGCGGAGTGGCCTCGTGCCGTACATCGACCGGTTGGAGCGCGCCCGCCTTCGTGTCCGTTGGCGGTGGTAGCTGGGGATTGCAGATCGGCGTCGAAGGCGTGGATCTGATCATGCTGGTCATGAATGAGCAGGGTTTCCAGCATCTGTTGTCCAGCAAGTTCGAACTCACCGGTGAAGCATCGGGTGCGGCAGGCCCAGTGGGCCGTCATGCGTCCGCCGGGACTGACTGGAAGATGAACACGGAAGTGCTGACCTACTCGCGTTCAAAAGGCGTATTCGCCGGCTTGACGCTGGAAGGTGCTGTTGTGGAGCAGGACAACGACTCGACTCGCGCGATTTACGGCAAGCATGTTGAATTTCGAACCATCCTTTCAGGCAAGGGGCCAACTCCGAAAAGTGTGGAAGCCTTCTTGAAGGCCGTGTCTGAAGCGGGCCAACAGGCACGTATCGCCGAAGCTAAGGAAGACAAAGCAGACAAGAAGTAAGAGGGTTGTGAGCTTGGGGGAAAGTTGTTTTCAGGCTGACCGGGACTCTGACGCGGTCTCGGTCGGCATTGCAAAGCTCCTGAAAGGTGAAGTTCATATGTCAGTCAAATTACGTAGGTGTCTTCGGGTGCTATTAGCCTGTCTGGTTTTCTGGCCAGCTTTTTCATTGGCACAGTCGTCCGATCTCGCGCAAAACCTGGCGGCCTGCCAGGCTGGCCGAGAGGCTTGCGATCGCTCGAAGTTGAGCCCGTCGCAAATGGCCGAAGTGGACGTCACCAATCGCGAGCGCAACGTTTCGAATTGCAGAAACGGCTTCGATCCCTGTGACCATTCGAAACTCACGCAACCGCAAGCGAATGCGCTGGCCGTAGCCGATCACCAGCGTAACGTGACCGATTGCAAAGACGGCATAGCTTCGTGTGACCCTTCACGATTGACTCAGTCCGAGGCTCGTGAATCCTCGGTCGCGGCACATCAGCGCAACCTCGTCGACTGCAAGGATGGAGTAGGTGCCTGCGATCGCTCCAACCTGAGCGCATCGGAAGCCGGGGCTGTGGATATAGCCAGGCGCCAACTCAATGTATCCGACTGCAAGAACGGAGTCGGACTTTGCGACCATTCCAAACTCACTGATTCGGAAACAAGTGAGGTGGTCGCGGCGGAACACCAACGCAACGCGCAGAATTGTGTGAATGGCTGGGACGAGTGCGACCGCTCCAAGCTCACGCCGTTGGAAGCCAATCAAGCAACCGTCGCCGACCACCGGCGTAACATCTCCGAGTGCAGGAGCGGTCAGGAAACCTGCGACTACTCAAAACTGACGGCGACCGAATCCAAAATGCTGGCCGAGGCTGAGCAACAACGGAACTACACGGCCTGCCTAAAGGGCTACGGTTATTGTGATCGGTCTCGCCTCACGCCCTCAGAAGCAAAAGCGATTCCGGTCGGTCAAAAACCTGTTTCCCAATAGGACGTCGACGGAACAGCAAGCCCCCGGATCTATTCACAAAATACATACCACAAAAGGAGAAAATGATGACGACAAATCAAAAAAACAACTGTGCGCATCTGCCCTGCCGGTGCCTGGTGCAAAGTGGCGACAAATACTGCGGTCAAGCCTGTGGCGAAGCAGGATCCAAGGAGGTGGAGATTGCGTGCCAGTGCGACCACGGATCTTGCCCGCTCACCGTATGACGAATCGAAACCAACCCTTGAACTGCAGGTGCATCTGAGATTGGACCAGGAGACTCGTGACTTGAACATACGTCGGATTATGATTTTGCTGTCGTTGCTTATGTGCGTCGCGGGGTCACCCCTGGCAAAGGCGCAAACCGTGGTTGATTCTGGAGACTCCTCCAGTACCGCCACAGGAGGGGCAAGACGCGAGCTGCCAGATCTGACATACACGCGCCCCACCCATGAAATGAAGCTTCGCAACTACTTCTTCGAGACGGTCGGTCCTTATCCGATCGTCGGCGCGGCGCTCGCGGCTGGCATTGGCCAAGCCGACAACACCGTGCCGGAGTGGAAACAAGGGGCGGAGGGCTATGGCAAGCGATTCGCGTCCGACTTCGGCATCGCGGCCGTAAGTACGACCGCGCGCTATGCGCTTGCGGAGGCTTTCAAAGAAGACACTCTGTATTACCGGTGTGAGTGCAGGGGCCTTTTCCCTCGGCTGGGCCACGCCGTGATTTCGACCATCACAGCACGGCGTGGCGATGATGGCCGCCGCGTCTTTTCAGTTCCCGATCTCGTCGCTCCGTATGCCGGATCGATGACCGCCGTCTATGCCTGGTATCCGGACCGTTACAACTACAAGGATGCCTTCCGAATTGGCAACTACAGCTTGCTGGGATATTTGGGCGGGAACATCGCCCTGGAGTTTTTCTTTGGCGGGCCTCACTCCTTGCTCTCTCGCATGCATCTGAACAATGCGCACGGAGCGCCAAATTCGGGTTCAAATCCGTGATCGATGCCCACTCTTTTGCGGGGATGAATGGAAGGCGCCTGGCGGAACGGTGGCGAACTATGTGCAACGGTACTCTGGCAAGACTGACGGAGGCGCAGCGCTTCGCGGGGGCATTTCTTTTGACGGTCTCCTGTATAGCACCAGTGGCAGCACAGAGCTTCCCGCCGCTGGCCGCTGACCTCGTCAATGTGGTCGTAGCCAACGAACTGGCAGACCGCGCAGAGCAGCGGAAATGGATGTACACGATCAAAAAACAAGACGGAAAGCAGATTCTCACGGAGGAGCAGGTGGAAACCAGAAATGGCCCACTTTATCGGCTGGTCGCTATTGACGGCCGGCCGCTTCCGCCGGACCAGCGCCAGCAGGACGAGGCGCGCATCGACCGTCTTTTGACTAACCCCAGTGAGCAGTTGAAGGTCAAGCGTGCCCACGACGAAGACGAACAGAAACTTGAGACGCTCATGCACCTGATGGCGAAAGCCTTTCTCTACGACTACGATGGCCTCGAGGGAAATCTAGTGAGGGTCAAATTCCGCCCCAAGGAAAACTACAATCCTCCGACTTACGAAGCCCGAGTGGTACATAGCCTTGCTGGCACTATTCTGATCGACTCGCGCCAGAAACGCCTTGCCAGGATCTCAGGACGAATCATCAGCCCCGTGGAATTTGGCTATGGACTCCTGGGGCACATCGACAACGGCGGTACAGTTGAGATTGGGCGCGTGGAGGTCGGACCTTCCCAATGGAAAACCGCACTGATTGACGTTCAATTGTCAGGGCGTCTCGTTCTATTCAAAACCATCAGCAAACAGGAATACGAGATCCGGTCAGACTTCCGCGCGGTTCCCGATAATCTCAGCCTCTCGCAGGCGAACCAGCTCACAAGTTCCCGAATCATGCCAATCGCAGCTCCTGAGACTCTGCATACCGCTCCTGAAGCTATGCAGCAATAGTTTCGGCCCGAGTGTGCTCCCCCTGCGGCAAGTCTGGCGTATCGACTCAGATGGCAGTCTTTCCCACGCCGCGCTTTTGAACCTCAGATGTTTCGAGTGGGCCGTTCCTCAGTATCTTTCAGCGCGCGGTAAAGTTGTCGCATCAGGTAGGTAAGCTTTTCCGGGTCTTCTTCCTGAATGACGGCTTGAGCAAAGTACTGCCATGTTTTCCGGGGGTCACGAACCATATTGGCTCATTCTTTGAGGGTATTGTTGTGGGCGGCATTTTTTTGCCGCTCGGACCCTCCATACCGCTGGGTTGATCTGACGTTGTAACTTCGGAAGTCAACCGAGCTTCAGGCACAGCGTTTCATCATGTCCGACACTTCTCGTTTGATCTCCAACAAACGTCCCTTTCGTAAGGCGAAAGCGGATTTCTCCAGCGCAGTGTGCTGGTCCTTGCTCCAATACCGCGCGGTTGTGATTCTTAGATCGCTTATTTCTTGTCTCATGCTGCCGAGACGTTCCGAAATGTAATTCGCATCCATCATCAGCCTGACCTCCAGTTGATTTTCAAGCAGCCAGTTCTTGGGAGGCGTCTTTCGCATTTGGCCCGCACTTCAACGCGCTCCGAAGGGCGTGCAAGGCATACATCGCGTCATCTACATCCTGCTCTTCCTCGATATTGTCTCCCGCGGAGTGAAACAGTTCGCGCGCACGGGTCACCAGTGCCGTTTCCGCCTCAGCAATTCGTTCTGAAACTTTGTCCGCGTCCAACTCAAAGAGCGCAGCCTTGTAGAGTTGCGGCCAAACTTTGCCAGTGATCATAACCACTCCTGGACAAAGAAGCAGTCCAAACTACGATGAGGGAGAGGCGACATAAACCGCCTCCCGTTTCCCTGCGCCTGCTGGTTCTACGCGGCCTTGGCGACAGGCTTGGCTTCGAGGATCTTCTCGGCGCCAACATTAATCTTGATCTGCTTGGGCTTGGCTTCGGCCTTCTTGGCGAGCTTGATGTTCAGCACGCCCTTGGCATAGTCGGCGCTCACTTGCCCCGGATCCACGGAGCTCGGCAGAGTGAACGAACGGGTAAAGCTTCCATATTGCCTCTCGACACGACGGAAGTTCTCCTCCTTCTCTTCCTTCTCAATTTTGCGCTCGCCATGAACGGTAAGAGTGTTGTTCTGGATACGGACATCAATGTCTTTTTCATCGATGCCGGGGATTTCAAGCTTCAGAGTAATGGTGTGCTCATCTTCATAGATGTCTACCGGCGGGGCAAAACCAGTGGTGGTTAACGCCTCCTCCGGGGCTTCGGGGCTGTACGACTCACGGAAAAGACGGTTCATACGGTCTTGAAGGGTCGAGTACTCGCGGGCAGGATCCCAACGGGTCAATATTGTCATAACGTGATTCCTCCTTCAGAGGGAAGCTAAGAGGGAGAACTTCAGATTGGCTGACTTAGTTCAGGGGACCTGAAAGAGTAAGAAGAGGTAGCTTGCTCAATTCCAATGCTAGGCTTGTGCCCTACGATTGTCAAACTTCACAATGTCTAGGTTAGATGGACGAATCCGAACTCTTGGGTAGTGTCCTGGCTGGCTTGCTCCTTCTTTAGAAGTCGCGCCCTCGAAACGACTTGCAACTTCTTCACCACTAAGCGGGTTTCTCGCGTCGTTCAATACGAATCGAATAGACGACTTTGCACCCAGCCCGAGCGGTGATGAGCGCTTGTTCGTCCCGCAGTTCCCGGTACTTGAATTTCACTTCTCTGCGATCTCTAGGTGTTTTAATCCACTCGCTTGGCGCTCCTCAGGTTCCTCCACGCGCGAGAGCATCAATGTCGCTTGACCTTTCGCTCGGGTAGAAGAACGCGTTTCACTGCAGCGGGCATTTTGCCGCCGGTGACTTCCCGGTAGATGCGTTCGATGGTAGTTTCTTTGCGGCGGGCCATGTGCAGAATCCTACACCTGAGCAGGAGGGCGCACGAAACGTGACAATGCAATGCAGGCGGAAAATTCGCTAATGTTTATTTCTCAATCCCTGGCAGCTTCTTTGCACAGTCTCCATAGCGGCTTGGCTGGCATCTTCGGCGTTGCATTTGTGGTCACATAAATGCCGCTCGTTGTTGGTGGCAAACATGCGTCAGGCCGATCCGGCCTCGTTTCGGGGAAACGATGGCCACCGGCGTCGCCGGGCAACATTGGTCGCCGATTCGCTCTTGGTTCTCGGTTCGCGAGGGGCCCGCGCCGTTGACAAATTGAGTTTCCAGTTGGGATCGCAGACATTAGGTTCAACTCCTGGGGATGTCAGTAGAATCCTCGAGGGATCAGTTCTAGATTTCTTCATCGACTAACTCTTCGACGAGCCGCTTAAATTGCGCATCGGTCAGATCTCCGTCCGCCAGTTCTTCACGCAGCTTCGGTGCGATTGAATCCCGCAGCTCAGACGAGAAATTTCTCAGGTCCTGCACGTCGTCAAACTCAAACTCATCTTCGGACTCCAACTCTTTTAGATAAGTTTCTACGTACCCTTGAGCCTGAGCGAGACGTTCTTCTATTCGCGCCTGTTTTTCCTTTTGTTTTTTTCGTTTCTCGATTGCTTCCTCAAAGGGCTTCACGATACGGTTCTTGACCTCTTCCATCTCTGTCAAAGATGAACCCACTGGCAAAGCTTTCAGTGCTTTCTCAACTGATAGTTTGGCCCGTCGTCTCTCTTCGTCGCTTCCACTCCACAAACTGACCTGTTCGACCAGTCGGTTGAAGGTGCGCGCGTGTTCAAGTTCAGCATTGATCTTGTGCACGGCGGATCTAGCCGCGGCTTTCTTTTCGTGAAATGAGGCGCCTTGGGGCAGAGCGCGCAGTGCTGCCCTGGCATCGTGTTCGCTTCTAATCTGCCATTCTGTAGGCTTATAAAAATCTTTCGCGGAGATGTCTAGGTTCGCGAGTGCCTTTTCCACGGCCTTTTCCGTTTCCCGTTGGCGCTCCAACGGTTCAAGAGCCCTGGCGGACGCAGCGTTGACGAGGGATGACACCAGAGAGTAACTCTGAGAGGGGTGTAGTTCCTGAAGGACCCCCTCAACCTGCCGTCGAACCTCCAGCTGATATTGTTGGGGAACCCCGTAAGGCAGCCAATTGATTGCAGACTGGACCCACGAATCCACCCATTCCTGGCGTTCTCGTTCTCCGTCAGCCCTAGCCCACAACTCTCTTTGGGTTTTTATAATCCGCCGTCGTTCAGCTTGCTGGGCGGCTTTCAGGGCGGCGGTTTCGTGCCAACTGGATAGAACCCTCTCGGCGGGGGAGATCATGCCTCGGGAAGAAGCGGGGACCAACTGACCCTTCACAGAATGTGCGCGGTAAGCCGTGGGTTCGTCGTCAACCTCTTCCGCTGCGTCTTCAGGCTCCGCGGTTGCCGGGACTGGAGGAACGCCTTCCTCTTCCAGTCGGTCGATCTCTGAGGCGGGGAACAGCAATTGTCCGCTGCTTGTGGTTTTGTAGTGGATCAAACCTTCTTTGGCGAGCCGGCGCAGGTGATATTTCGATCTCCTGAGTCGGGCTGCGGCTTGTCCGATTCTGTAATAGATCTGGGGCATGTCATCCTCCACTCAGCAAATCGCTTGGCTGCCCACCCGAACGAGTTGCCCAAGGAAGGCTCGGGAGAACTTTGGCTGCGTATTGCACCGAGATCGTTCCAAGTTCGCCAAATCGTTTCCGGACCGTTAAAGATCCATCAAGCACCCGTGAAAATCGACCAGAAACTGTCCAAACTACGCGCGAGAATCGTGAAAGATCGGTTTGAGATTTGAGAGTGAACACAGTCACCGCTCCTGATTCAGCGGACCGGCATAGGATCTTCGGCGCTCTTACCCCCGTGAATGATGAAATTTTCAAGGTGACGGGCGAGAATGAGACGGCGGCCGCCAACCTTTACGCTCTTCAATCGGCCGTCTGCAATCGCGTAGCACAGGAATCGCTGTGACAAGCCGGTCGCCTGGGCGGCTTCTTTGAGGGTGTAACTCAGTTTGGGTGGATACATGGGAACGCCCTTGACTAATCAGCCAATTCTGGCCTAAACTGACGTCCATGTGAAACTATGAAACCACATGGACGCATACTCGAGCTGGGAATGTGGGCTCCAGGCAAAGACGTCATTATCCAAGACGGCGCGATCGTCTGCCTGCTGGATTTCGAACATGCGTACCCGCTAGTCAGAGAATCAGCGGGCTTCCTCGAATCCCCTTTTGACTCAGGACGGCCTCATCTGCAGTTCCTGAAGGTAGAAGATGATAAAGGGTTGGTGGGATTTGTCAGACGCTGGGGTCCGATTTTCCTAACTCCAGAGCACATAGCGGCGGGGAAATCGATTCTCGCGCTTAGCCGGTATTGGCTCACACATCGGTACTTGCGACGAATCGTCGATTTGCTTTCCAGTTTTCAATCCGGGTCGCGCGAGGTGGAAGGCATCGGGGGATATCTGGAGCTCAAAACCGATCGGCTCGGCTTCCTTGAAATCTCGGCCAAGATTCAGAGCTGGCAGATCCCCGAAGACCGGGAATACCTGGTTTGGTTGAGCGGGTTCGTCGAGGCAGTCCATGGTTTACCGAAAGAGACGGACTGGATTGGCGTGCGAACCCGTGAAGAAGGACAAATTACAAAGATCCTGGAAACCGCACATCTTGCCTACGTCCGTCGACTGATGGATGTCACCATTTCGCACTGTTTTGAAGTGACTACCTTTCCACAGCCGATACGTCCGAAGCGATCGGGGCAGCGACGGACCATCATTCCTCGACCCAAGGCGGATCAGCTCGAAAGGGCCATGGAATACCTGATCCTTTTGGATGCCTGGAGCGGCAACTCATTGCATCAGTGCGACGAGTGTGGACGTCTGTTCCGGTCGGAAACACGCCATCGCCGACGTTACTGCGGGACGAAGTGTGCAAATCGTGTCAGCTCCCGCGAGTACAAGCGCGCCATCAGAGCAAAGCAAAAACGAGATCGTACAAGGAGGAAGCGACAATGATTCCGCAGAAGCTACCCAGAGGCATTTTCTGGAGAGACAACGCGTATTGGATACGCTACGCCGACCTGGCTGGGCGCATGCACCGCGAAAAGGTCGGACCTTTTCTGAAAAAGGCGATGGCGGCCTATAACAAGCGCAAGTCCGAAATCTACGAAGGGAAGTTCTTCTCGCCTGGCGAGCGACAGCGTCCCATCGTTTTCGGCGAGCTCTCGAAAGATTTCCTTGACTACTCGAAACGTAACAAGCGCAGCTACGGACATGATGCTGCGCGCATGATTCTGTTGCTACGACTCTGGCGCGAGTGTCTGGTCACTGAGCTGAATGCGGGCCGCATCGAGCGCGATTTGGGGCAGGCCGCGATTGACGAGAAGTGGCTGCCAGCCACCTACAACCGCTATCGCGCCTTGGCATCGGCCACCCTTTCGCTGGCCATCCGCAACGGGAAGGCCGCTGACAATCCAGTGCGTGGCGTCCGCCACCGTATCGAGAACAATGCGCGGGTGGGCTTTCTGAGCGAAGAGGAGGAAAAGCGACTATTCGCTTATCTCCAGGCCAACTTCCCCGAGCGAGAGCCTGAGGTGCTGGTAGCTTTGCATTCCGGCATGCGCCGCTCCGAGCAGTACCTGACGTCGGAATGTCCCGAGGGTGGACTCAAGTGGGGCAACGTCGATTTCCGCAATGGACTATTGACTATTCCACGCAGCAAGCACGGCGGCGTCCGTCATCTCCCGATGAACAGCGTCCTGCGCAGCACGCTCGCCGGTCTCAGAAAGAGCGCCGCTTCAGACCATGTTTTTCCTGGCGAGATTCCCAGCCGTTGGTTCACCGCTGCCTGCAAGGAAGTCGAGATCAAGAATTTCACGTGGCATTCTTTGCGTCACACCTTTGCCAGCCGTCTGGTCATGGCTGGGGTCGATTTGCGCACGGTGCAGGAGTTGATGGGACACCGCACGATCACCACCACCATGCGCTATGCACATCTTGCACCGGCTCATCAGGCCGAGGCCGTGGAGCGTTTGGTGGTTTCTAAACTGGCACCGCTGCTGGCACCAAAGCAGGGAAGCGTTCTCGGCACCGCGACAGCATAAGTCTGCAACTGATTGAAAGGATGGTGCTTGGCTCCGTGAAATGGAGAACAGGCGTTCTCCGTTAGTGTAGATTCCGCCCCTTCGGGGCGGGGATTTTCAAGGCATGGGGGTCTATCGTCCGATGGCCGTTAGTTTTCTACGGCTTAGCAATTCCAACAACTTAGAGGCCAGTTTACGCGGGACAACGTAGGACCCCGGGGGAATATTCCTCACTATTTCGCTGATTCGGGGCCCTTTCGGGGCCCTTTGCTCTACTCGAATAGGGATGGAACTGCGTAAGTTCACCTTGATGCTACTTCCGCTCTTACCGTTTTAGGAAACTGATCGGTGCTCCCTTCAACAGTAACCACGATTAGGTCATTAGCTGGCACCGAAGGTGATTCAACCTCTCCGATAAACACTTTCCCTTGCTTGCTAGCTCCGCCTATGGACACTACACTTCCATTCGGCAGGTAGGTTCCACCGTTAAAAAAATTATCTTTTTCAAATTCAACTGCGACCTGGAAAGGAGCCTCGATTCGATAGTTGCAGTGAAGAATAACCGTTGTGGCCGTAACAGCTCCTTTAATGTGAAGATTTGGTTCTTCGAAGTGGTTTGCCTGCCAACATCTTTTCTCGACAGGTAACTGTGATTGAGCTGCGAGTGCTGGGCATCCCTGTTTGTTGGACGTACAGCCCTTCGATTGGGTTGCAACTTTCCCGGAAAGGTATCGGATTGTGTTATCTCTCGTTTCTAGTCCTTGCTTGAGTTCATCTTTTTCATTGACGACCGCTCGCAATCGTCCAGCCAGATTCTGGTGGTCGTTATATACAGACTTATAGACAGCCCACGAAAACAAACTGAGCCACAGAAATATCGTAATTCCGGCGGTGAGCAAGGCAGTCTTCGTAGATTCCCCGAGCGCGGCTACGAAGCTGCTCGATGTGCGGCTGCCTTTTGACCATTCAAGAACTACGAGCGCCAGAAAAAGAGCGATCGGGGCGCATACTGAAAAAATGATGATTGACAAGTTGCTCGTACTGAGAGAATTCCGTAGCAACTTCCATGCGGCTCCCAAGAATCTCCACAAATGCGTTCCCATTGCTTACGCCTCCGCATAGTCAAGAGTTGCCCCTTCTCTTAACCGTGGAAGAGTACGCTTTCCTGTGAAAATTGAAAACAGCCGCGCCGAGTCGAAGGCAGGCCGCCCATCCGCACTTACTCAGCCGTCCCGGCCCAGCGCCGGTCCCGCCTTCCGAGAGGGACTATCGGGATTGCGCGACTCGGGTCGGTTCCTGCGACCGCGAAACAGAGCGGGTGTGATTTTAGTCGCAACAGCCCTCAATGCATTATGAAAGAGCGCCCCGATTGAGAAGGTTGGATGGATGGCGGCCGCCTGCGCTCCGCTACGCTATGCAGGGCTTCGCTCCGCTACGGCGGCTAGAGAGTTTATGCGTGGTGGGAAAGAAGTGCAGCAAGGCATAGGCAAATCGGCGGGAGAATGGCACTTTAGCTTAGGGGAAAGATAAGCGTTGGCACGAATGATCTTTCCCCCAAGGAGGCAACGGAAATGAGTCGCGACATCAAGTATATCGGCATGGACGTGCACAAGGAAGCGATTGTGATCGCTGTCCTGAATGGCAGTGGGAAGCTGGTCATGGAGACCATCCTGGAGACCAAAGCCAGCAGCATTCTGCAGTTCATTCACGGTCTCCGGGGCGAGCTGCATGTGACCTGGGAAGAAGGAACCTGGGCGGCCTGGCTGTACGATCTGCTGCAGCCGCAGGTGAAGCAGGTTCTGGTCTGCAATCCGCGGCGCAATGCCTTATTAAAGGAGGGCAGTAAGAGCGACAAGGTGGATGCGCGCAAGCTGGCCGAACTGCTGCGCACGGGAATGCTGCGACCGGTCTACCACGGAGAAAACGGACTACGAACCTTGCGTGAGTTGGGGCGCAGTTATCAGACCATCAGCAAAGATTTGACCCGAGTGATGAACCGGCTGAAGGCACTGTATCGAGGGTGGGGCATCGCCTGTGCCGGCACCCAGGTCTATGCTCCGCGCTATCGCGAGGAATGGTTGAGCAAGATTGCGCAAGCCGGCGTGCGCCGTCGCGCGGAGTTGCTCTATCAGCAACTGGATGGCTTGCAGGCCTTGCGGCGCACCCTGCGGCCGGAGTTTTTGGCCGAGAGCCGGAAACATAAGGCCGCGAAACTGCTGCGCCAGATTCCCTGCATCGGTCCGATTCGAGCCGCCCGCTTGATCGCGCTGATGCAAACCCCGCACCGGTTCCGTAGCAAGCGGCAACTGTGGACCTACAGTGGTCTGGGGATTGAGACCCACGACAGCGCGCAATACCGCTTTGTCCGCGGACAATTGCAATGCTCCAAGAAACCCCAGCAGCTGCGTGGTCTCAATCAAAACCACAACCATGAGATGAAAGAGATCTTCAAGAGTACGGCTACCCGGGCCAGCTGTAGCACGGGACCGTTCCACGATTTTTACGCGGCTTTGCTGGGCAAGGGGATGAAGCCGGAGATGGCTCGGCTGACGCTGGCGCGCAAGATCGCGGCCATTACTTTGACCCTTTGGAAGAGAGGAGAAGGTTTCGACGCAGAACAACTGAAGACGCAAGCAGCTTGAGCATCGAACAGACCCCAGGTGATCTCCCAGGTTTTCATGCCTCGGTGGTGGCCAAGCGGTTCTTGCGATGCTCGGGTTCGAGGGAGAGTATCGATACACTTATTAGGCGCTCCGTGTGCTGCAGTTTCGCACCGCGTCTCCGGGTCAATCCTATGCCCCCTCGGATAACCCAAAAAAGCTGTAGGCCTCGAGTCTCACATAGGATCATGGTTGGCACTTGAGCCAACCCTTCGCTTGCGTAGCTTCGGAACCGAATGGCGTCGAGCACCACGACTTCATGAAACCGTGGAGTAGGGACAAGCAACTGGGGCTGGCATCGCCGCTGCAATCTGCGACGAGCCGAAGCGGCCGGACAATCACCCTTGCGAGAATGAGACGGGGCTGGACGTAAGTCACGACACCCGCATCTCTCCGAGGGGCGGGGAGAAGTCTTTTTTCTTGACATCCTCTTTCATAGGAGAAGTGTAATGGCCTGTGGCTGTTGAAAAACCCCCCTCTTTTGAAAAAACCGTCTCGTCGGAAGGATAGAAAATGTCCACCAAAATCGAGAATGTCGTTTATAGGGCATCCTAGGGCGATGAAATTTCCGCGAACTTCTAGAGTGTGAGTTTTTCAACAGCCACGCCTGATAACAACAGTTACGAATTCCAAGTGCAGAGGTGGAAACGGATGACGGCCAAAAATGAATGGCTGCTAAGAACTACTGCAGCTTCTGGAAGTGGACGACAATTTGGGCGGAAGACAGGGCGGGCTGCAGTCACGGGTTA
>CAWBHF010000020.1:0-69878 GCA_963788645.1 uncultured Acidobacteriota bacterium | reverse complement strand
GCATTACCCGGCTTCCTCGGTACTACGGACCTCTCCGCCACCCCACACCGCCCGGCCTGCCTCTCGGCGAGTTGCCAGTTGATCCCGACCGCAAATGCCGAACCGTCCGACCCGGTTCGGCTTTTTCTGCTTGGCGTGACCGTTGCCGCACGTCGAGCGTGATGTGCGTCACAGACAAGACCGACCAGACTGGTATAAAAGGACGTTGAGTGATGACGATCCTCTTTCTTTGAAGGGCCGAAGTTGGAAGAGCCGAACCCCCTTTCTCCTGGTTTGGCTCTTCTGTTTATGCGCGGCTCGTTGCCCGTACGTTCGAGTAAAAACGCGTACTGGCAATCACAAATGAAGTGTGCGGTATACCATGAAGGGTGCAACTTCCCGTGAACCCGCCGCTATTGCCGATGCTCGCCAAGCGAGTCGGTGAATTACCAGCCGATGGCGATTCGCTTTTCGAACCGAAGTGGGATGGGTTTCGCGCTCTCGTCTTTCGCGATGGCGATGAAATCCTGATCCAAAGCCGCGACGAAAAGTCGCTAAACCGCTACTTTCCTGAGCTGCTGGAGCCGTTACGCTCAGCATTGCCTCCCCGCTGCGTCCTCGACGGAGAGATTGTCATCGTTAAGAATAACGAATTGGACTTCGACGCATTGCAGCTGCGCCTGCATCCAGCTGCATCGCGCGTTAATCTTCTGTCCCGACAAACTCCATCGTCATTCGTTTTCTTCGACCTGCTTTGTCGGGAAGATCGGGATCTTCGCGGCAAGCCATTCCAAATCCGGCGCCGCGAGTTGGAATTACTGATTTCATCGGCGCCGCCACCCATCCATCTAACACCCGCAACTGAGGACCGCAGCGTTGCCTCCGACTGGTTTCGCCGCTTTGAGGGCGCAGGTCTTGACGGCGTCATCGCCAAGCCCATCTCAGGAACCTACGAGCCGAACAAACGGGTGATGCTCAAGGTCAAGCATGAGCGCGACTGCGACTGTGTGGTTGCAGGATTTCGTTGGCACAAGAAAGGTGAGCGCACCCTCGTCGGCTCATTGTTGCTAGGCCTCTTCGACAACGCCGGTGCTTTGCAACACGTCGGAGTTTCTGCGAGCTTCAGCACAGAGAAGCGCCAGGAGGTCGCAGAATTCATCAGGCCTTACCGCACAGACGCGCTCGCCAGTCACCCGTGGAAGCATTGGGCGGACCAAGGAAACGCGACCGATGAAGACGTCAAACGAATACCGGGAGGTCAGAGCCGCTGGAGTCAAGGCAAGGACTTATCGTGGGAACCACTACGACCCGAACTCGTGGTGGAGGTCGCTTACGACCACATGCAAGGAAGCCGCTTCCGTCATACGGCGCAGTTCCGCAGATGGCGGCCGGACAAAAAACCCAGCGACTGCACATACGCCCAGCTCGAAGTCGTTCCGCCGCAGGAGCTGGAAGCGATTTTTTCCTCCGGTCGCTAAGCCTGCGCCAGCTGCCGATCTTTCTTTTTCTTCTTTTTCTGCTTTCCTTTTGCGCCATTGCTGCCATTCACGCGTTGGGTCGACAGTGTTTACTGTATCCGCCTTCAAAATGAGAAAACAAGGGGAATTCTAATTGTGAGGTCTCCGCCAGGGGAATCGAATTGTGGGCGAGAGGAGTCATTCAACACCCACTCTCGATAACGCTTATTGACGAAGTTGAAAGTCCGCTCCTTATGCGCTCGTCATTCTCAAACCCATCATGACTCTGCAATCAAGCTACCCGCCCCACCATCGAGCAGTTGCGGCAGGAGCATTTGAAATCTTCATCTTCAGGAATCACCGTGTGGCCGCACTGCTCGCAAACATACCAGCCCGGCCGCTGTAACATCGGCTTGTGCTCATTGCCTAGCGTGCAGTACGGACAACTAACGATCTCGTCAGCCATTATTACTGGTACCCTTTCTGCTTCCTCTTTGGCTCCGCGATTCGCCGCTTCTCAGGCCAAACGCAAACTGGCGAGCGATGCGCGGGCTGTGCCGCCATCTTGGTCAGGCAAAATCCTCAACTCAAGCAGCGTCACGTCGCGCAGGTCCACATCGTACTTTTCAATCTCCCGTGTGGTCCCTGGCGGGCTAAAATTCCACTGCTGGCGAACAATTTCTCGGAAGGAACGCCCGTGATCCAGCGACCATCGCAGGGCGAACTCCTGTGTGCGTTTGGTTTCGGTTTCCTCGAAAACCAGCCAAATACGTTTGAGCTTTTGTGGCTGGTCGAACAGGAATCGGATAATCTGAGGTCCCGCCTCGGCAGCGCGCCAGCTCCGTGTTTCGCCGAGCTGCAGCGCACATTCAATAGGATGGGCTTCATCTTCCGATGTGATCTCTACCATGCCTAATTTGGCCAGGTCTAGCCAGCCCCGATCAAAAGGTTCGCGGACGTGCGGAGTCGGAGAAATCAAGCGTTTGCGCATATACAACTGTGACACAGTTCGTTCGCAGTCTGAAAACAATAGCTTGCGCTGTCGTAAAAGATTGATACTTCTGCTTCGGAGGCTTGAACACTGTGGTGCACACCCTCGGTGTTAACCCTGCCAAACATGTTTGCCGCAGGTGCAATGGATGGTCTCGGTAGGCCGTGGCTTGGTGAGTTGCTGTCTGCAGACCGGGCAAGGTTTGGTCATCACGTATGTCATATTCATCGCTCCTAAGTTCGTCTAAGCCGACTGTTATTTGCAATGCACGTCGCGTACCAAATAATCGATGGTCGCGAACTAGGACAGCCCATGGCGAGAGCCAAGTCATAGCTTATCGAGTGTCTCCAATACGCATAGCCCTCAGTTCTTTGGAGTTACCGGGAAGACTTTGGCACGGGTGAGCTGTAATCGTATTCCCAGCGCCATAGTAGCTGAGCCTTCCCTCAGGTCTGCCTCCTTCTTTCTTCAGGTGAATCCTTAGTCCCTCCTTCGACAGGTACAGCATTCGCTGTAGCGCAGATTTTCTCGGTCTCGTCCGAAAACTCCAGGGTACCTGCAAAAAGCAGGTTATGAATCGACGGAACGAGTCGCGCTGTGAGAACAACCAAACAAGTGCGAGAAAAAGTGTAAGCATGATGCATTAGTAAGATATTCTGGTGAACCGAATATCCGATGAGCACCCGGATCAGTCACGGTGATAATGACGACGAGGAATGTTCTAGACCTGGATAATTCGCACCGACTCAGAATCGGCTATTCTCATAGCATGATCGATGACGAACGGATGTAACGAGAGTCTGGCCTGATCGCGACCGTCAGAAAGAACCTTCATGAGTTTCGCGAAAACATGCGCGGATGACACGGATCTTACTTCATCAAGACGCGTTTGCTGGTGACTATCAAGAGAACGAATGCACGCTCATTGGCATGGCCATCGAATATGCTGGGCTCCGTGCGTTTCAGCGGGCCAGGTGGGCAAAGGTGAGACAGCTGAGGAAGGCTGCGTAGGCCAGTTTCACACTACGTGCGCAAGATGTAGAACCCCGAACCACATCCATGCGCCAACCACCGTCCAGAGGAACGGCCAAGGATTGATCTCAACGTGCATCTGGAGATCCCGCTTGTCGAAGCCGAGTGTTTGATCGGGTGCCTTCATTTTGGTTCGATTCGTTGATCTACCCCACCCTAAAAAGGGATCGCTGCGAAAGTCAAGGGTGCATGTGGATTGCTTGGTAATAGTTTTGTCATCACTGATGACAATTTACACGGCTCCCCAACAAGCGAGGAAGCCTGCGTGGCGAACGCCCTTGTATTTTTTGTGTTACAGCGTTCCTCTCACGAATACCTTCGATAGTTTGCTGCGTTTCGCTGAGAAATCAAGGAGAAGCGTACGAGATACAGTGACCACTGTAGACATTTCTGGCGACAACGCTCGATGAGATGTGCGTCCTAGTAGCGATTCTTTTGCGGGTACTGCGAGTCGTTTCATTCTCAACGAGCTACCGAAGGGCCTTGCCGTAACGCATCACGGTGTCCGGAGCGACCATGTCGGCTTCGCTCTCATAAATGGAATGCCGGGTCGGGTTCGTCTTGTGGCTCGGGGAAGGTGTGCTTTTTCCAGATTTGCCAGCATCAACTGTCCGTTGGTTCGGTCCGGCCTTCGTCGCCTGTGGTTCCATCACGATCGACTTCGTGGCGACTACGATTCGCAACGTCCCTCGTTGCTGGACCACCGGCCCGGTAGGTAAGGGCGAGAAGTGATCGGTCCAACCGATCAGCAGTAGACCGAGAACCGCTGCGATACCTGTCACTGCCGCAATCCTCTCGAAGAATTCGTCTCTGCGAGGGATTCGTCTCTCACGGGAACTTGGAACAGCCGAATCATTGACCGACGGCAATAGCTCAACATCACATTGAGCTATCCCGAACGATTCTGGCGGTAGCGATACTGTCTTAGAGGAGTCTGCTTCAGTTTTCTTGATTGGGTGGCGATTTTGCTCCTGCAGCGTATAAGCAGCAGCCAGGAGTTGCTGGAACGTATCCGGGTCCAGAGCAGGCTTGTCGAGCGTATGGATGCGTTGGGCGGTCCGCTTACATAGCCAGAACAGGAAGAAGACCGTTACAGTTCCGAGTTCAAACCATGCCGTCAAGAACAGCCGTACGAGGTGCATTTGGATACCGGCCTAATGCGTGGCATGCGAAGCGGCGACTGCTATGCTTCTAATTTCAATTAGCTACCTAATAGCATTGTAGGACCTCTGGCCATCAACCTCAAGCGTGCTTTATTGGCAGGTTGATACTTTGAAATTTGCGATCCCGGTTTTCCATTTAATTGAACTCCCCGTCCGGTTCGAAGCAAAATACTCGTTCACATACCAGAAAGTGCAGTCGTCCACCGGATCAACTATCATAGAGGTGTAATCGCCCCAGCGGCCCAAGTTTTCCTCATCTCCCTTTCCTTGCCAGATCAGAAGATTCTTCGGGCTCGTCTGTGCCCGCAGATTCCACCACGCCATCCTGATGCCGGGGTGACTTCCAATACCCGACATGCTGAAACCTGCTGCTCCATTACCGCTTTTGTCTTGCGCGACACTGGGAATGAAGCGCGACCGAACGGCAGATTGAGAGGACAGTTCCGGTACGACTGCTCCCGCGCAAAAAAACAGCCCCAGACCCCGTCTCGGTCAAGGACGCTATCTAGCAGCTCTCCCCGCCTGCTCGCGCTACAATTGATTCGCCGCTGGAAGTTGTAAATGGCACAGATATGTAGAGTCCCGCACGGTTGTGGGAAGATACGGTGAATCCAGGGCGGCTTTCTTCGCACCTGATTGCTACGCTGCTTTCCCCGGAAGTCTCCAATAGGTTCGTGTGCCTCCGTTGTTTGGATGGACAAGCCTCTCGAGCACAATCCCAAGCTTGGCAGCCGCTTGCTTCATCACCTTCGGGCCGATCCAGTGGATGCGGCCACAGGACAGCAGGTCCTCCTGTGGTTCCATCATCTCCGGGGTAGCGGTAAGCTCGCATAACAGAAACTCAACCTACTTCGAGATGCTTAGCCCCCACGACGGATCTCATTGGAATCACGGGGAACGGTGATAAGAATAATAGAATCGAGTATGAGCAATACGGTATCAAGGGTATGGACAATTCCTCGATGCGTGTCATGATTCGTGACAACGAAATATTAAGAAAAAGAAGGGAAACCGGCACCGATGAGTCGAGGAAATCCTGAAACACATAGTAGAGCTTTACAGCGCCAATCTCATCAAACCACGCTACTTCGTCCTTTAAGGACGTGCGTTGATGCAATGTCATGATCCCCAAAAACCACGCGAAATCGTCCACCTCATGGAGAAGCAAATCGAGAGCCTAGAAAAAGAAACATCCGAAGGTGTGACCGAGAGGGAACGTCGCGAATACGAGGAAAGGCAGATCCGCATTGACGAACTGTGCGGCCAGCTACGCTACCTGCACCCGGCTGCATAAAAGAAAGCTGGGGGCGGTGACAGCGAAGTTCTGGCAAGCTTGTGGTCAGGTGTTCCCCTCTTATCCTTTGGGGCGTTACCCGTTCTACATAGCCCGACTCATGGGGAGATTTTCGATCGATGAAGGCGGAATCTTTCTGTTTTTCTGATCCATTCGGCGGCACGTTGTTCGGTTTCGAGCAGTTGCTCCATGGTCATCGACTGGTTGACATGATTCTTGGCCTGGGTGATCTGTTCACCGGCGATGAGAAACCACATATACGCCTGGACTAGGTCCTTCGGTCCAGCGGAACGCGCGGCGTAGAGTTGAGCCAGCGCCAATTGCCCAGTGGGCAGACCTTGCTCGGCAGCTTTTTCACAGACGGCGAGCGTCGCCTTATCGTGGCGAGCGCCGTTAGCGGGATTCGCAAACAGAGCAGCGAGCAGCGATTGTCCATGACTGGGTTGGCTCAGCGTCATAAACAGCAGTTCGACACGGCTTGCCTCATTAGTTCCCGTTTGCCGACAATCGGGGAGCTATCGCATGGTGGCCCGACGTCTGCGGCGTGGATCCGATCACGCTAGGGAGCGCGCAATCACCAGCGTTATGTCATCCTGCTGTTCGCTGCCGCTGCTGAATTGCTGGACTGCAGAAACCACGGCCTGCAGAAGAGGTATCACCGGAAGGTGAGAATGGCTCCGAAGAGTGCCTAGCAAGCGGTGCTCGCCAAATTCTTCCCGTTGGGCATTCTCGGCTTCGGTGACTCCATCCGTGTAGAGTACCAGCGTGTCACCAGGAGCAAGCTCTACTTCAGTAATCTCGCAGTCCCAGGTTTCAAACAATCCCATCACGGTGCAGGTGGAGCGTAGATGCTCCACTTTCGGCGCCTCCAAAGCCTGATCCTGCGAGCTTCCGCGCAGCAGGAGTGGGGGAAGATGTCCACAATTTGCGTAGCGGAGTTTACGGCTAGTGTCATCGTAATCCGCAAAGAATAAGGTAGCGTAACTGGCATCGTCAGTACTCTCGTAGAACAACCGGTTGACCGAGACGAGCAGTCGCGGCAGCTCATTGACCGCCATCGCGTATTGGCTGCGCAAGTTGGCTTGCAGATTAGCCATCAGCAGGGCGCCTGACACGCCTTTGCCTGCGATGTCTGCCAACACCAGCGCCAGGCGGCCGGGACGAAGCTCCAAAAAGTCATAGTAGTCCCCGCCCACTTTTCGAGCCTGGATGCACGCTCCCGTATATTCCAGTGTTTTCATGGCTGGCATCTTTTGCGGAAACAATCTTGCCTGCACTTGCCGGGCAAATTCCATTTCTTGGGCGATGCGTCGGTCGGCCTCGATTCGCTCCGCCATCTTCTCCGCGAGCCGTATGTTCTCCAAAGCGAAGCCGGCTTGGTTCGCCACCGATTCCAGCAGGCGCCTGTCTTCACGGGAATAAGGTTCTTCAGAAAGTCGCTGCCCCAGAACGAGCATGCCAATGAGGTTGTTATCGCGCCCGAGGATCGGCACCAGGCATTCCGGTGCGAGTGGCGCGAGCGCCGCTAACTCTTCGGCCCAGGGGGACTCCGATGGGGGGGCCCATTCCCACGCTTTTCCGCGCCGTGCAAGTTCGAGGGCACCCGGTGCGCTGGTCGAGAGCATTTCGAGTTTTGCTGGGAGCGTTCCGGAGATCGCCTCCAGCCGGCCATTGCCTGATTCGAAGTAACACGCAAAAGTTTTCGGGTGCAGCGCCTCGCTAACATGGCGTTCAAGGAGCATAGCCAATTGGCGCCGGTCGCCTACTGTCCGTGTTTTCTCCGCCAGGTCGTGCAGAATGATGCGAGAGTCATAAGCGCTGCGAAAGAAGGCCCGGTCGATGCGCACCGTTCCCCGCTTCAGTAAAGGCGCCGCCGTCCCCGCCAGGACAACTCCAAATAAGGCGCTCAGAGCCATCCCGGTCTTCGGGTCCGCCCGGACCAATCGAGAGAAAACCTGAGTGAACAGAATGATGGTGCAAGTCGCAACCACGAGCATCAGGACGATAAAGCCCCTCTGCACCAGAACGTAGCGCGCACTGCGGCGCAGCAGCACCGGAATCTCCAGCACGCGATGCTTCACCACCGCATATGCGAAGGAGAGCGGATACAGCAACAACACCAGCACCAGCCCGGTATCGAGCCAGAAAGAGGGGCGATACCCAGTGAAATCCGAGAACGCGCGTCCGAGCGCGATAGGCAGGACCCCGGCCAATGTTCCCCATAGAATCACGCGTGACTTGCGCCGCGCTTCTGGCGGGACTGCCGCCACGAATGAATTTTGCGCCAGAGAGATCATGCCCAACGCTAGTAAGTCGTAGTTCAAGCCACGGTCGATGAAATTGGCGTTGCGGCTGCCGAACAAGTGCTCGACCACGTGTGGGAGGTTTGGAGACCCAGTCCGCAAGCCAGGAATGACAATGCAAGCTCCGTACAAAAGCCCGACCCATTTCAACCACGGTAAGCGCCTGTCCAGATGCGATTGCACCGGGAACACTGCGAAAAAAAGGTAGAAAAGCGGAGCTATCATTCCCGCAAACACCGCGCGAAAAGCAAACATGAAGGTGCGGAGCGGAGGAGGGATGCCCGCAGAATTGGGAACGCTTGGGGCCGCGGCAAACGCACAGAACAGCAAAGCCAGAAGCCATGCATTCGGTTCCTCCAGCCGTAGAAAAAGAACGGCGAATCCCACGAGAAGAAAAGGAATCGGGAACGATTCCGTGATTTGCTGCGCGTACGATCTGGCCAGGCTGTCAGACGCTCCAGCCACTGCGACAGCCCGGAACACGCCATGGAGCGTGAGCGGCTGGGGCTCGCCGGCGCGCTCTACTGTCAATTCCACATGGTCGCCCGGGCGGCCATGAACGTAGGCTTCGGTGGAAGCAATATCGGTGTCGAGCGCTCGCCCGTTTACGGCGATAACGTGGTCGCCAATCCGCAGGCCGGCGCGCTCTGCCGGGCTTCCCGGCGTCACGTCTTCAACTGATTGCGAGTGCGTGCGCTCGTCATATTGAGGGTTGTGGTGGTTATTGAAGCCGAGTTCAACCGCCGGGCCCGATCGACGCACCTCGTACATCCAGAGGCAACCGTAGATCGTTGCGACCAGTGCAAACAGTATCGCCAATGTTGCCAGTACCGGTTTCCGCAACGACGTGCGCTCACGCATGATTTCTAAACATCAGTATCGCGTTACACAGAAGATTTGTGTTTGTGCGAGATTGGCTGCACTCTCATGGTAAACGGAGTGGCGCTGCATCCAGCATTCCGCAGACTGTTCGGGAATTCTTGACAGCGGACCGATAGCTTCCGGGTACCGCTTCGCGAGGTGATTCCCCTGTGCCAGGTCTGTGTGGCGGGTCGAGAGCGAATGCCAGATCGGATTGGCTGAAAGGTTTGTCATGCATCGGCTACAGCATCAGAATACAGAGTCTGACCGCAACACCCAAGAGCGTTTCTGGACCGTGAGCCGAAGCTCTGAACGGCTCCCGGATTACTTGCGGTTGGCTGGCAATCCGCCCAGAATGTCCGTGCTCACGGAAAGGACTTTATGTTTTCACGCCTGTTCGTCTGACGACACGGCGTGCAAGGTGTCAGCGTGACGTCGGAGCGAGGAATTGTGCATGTTTGATGTCTTGGGGCGCGCAGACTGCGACTCGCCGATCAGAACACTAATACCTTCGTTGCTTCCTCTACTGGGTTGGTGATAGCTTGCGTTACCTTCCGGATGATTTCCGGTTCCATGGCACCCTGTTCTTGACCTTCGGCTACGACATCGGCGTAGCATTCGGTTCAACTGCCTCGCTAAACTGCGCGCACCCACATTTCAAAGAGCACCCGCACGAACTGATCTATTATGCAATCCAAAGTTGCATCATGTCGGTTTCATGGCTTATCAGCCTCCTCCCAAGTTGTCCGACCTGAAGACCTGCGGTGATCTTCTCAGACTCGTGGAGTACTCCACGCAGTTGGAAGGCATGGCAGTGTGGTCCGTCTACCAGCGTCGGCGTGAGGAACATGCGCTGTGGGACGACGCTGACTACGTAGCACTACAGGATGAGCAAACCATGCTGCTCGATGAAGCGCGCTATTTTAAAGACCTCCATTACTTGGAGAGGCGCTCCAAAGAAGCGGCGGATAACGATGCATGGTCAGTAATCGACCGCATGTCGTCCCGGGATCGTCTGTGGTATCGAGTCGGTGCGAGAATGGCTCAAACCATCGAGCAGGCATCGGGACGATCTGCGCTCGTAGGCCTGATCAAGAATGGGCCCGCTGCTTTCATCGAGGCTTGCCAAAGCCGCCAGTCCTCGCAGTAAGGAACAGTGAGCCGCGAGCCCGATAACAAGGCGCACAACTCCATCAAATGCCCTTTTATCCAGATCTTTCATCTTTGATGTTATTGGACCTCGATTACTGGCACGTCGCCGATTTTTCTAGCTGGGTTTTCAGCCTCCGTAATAGCGATCACAGTCTGCCCAACGAAAAAAAATCCGAGGCTCTTGAGGCGGCGAAGGAGCGCCGGTCGAGGCGCCGGGAGGGAGGGCCTAAGGTCATTGCCGCTGCGATGCTGCCGCCTGGTGTTAAGAGGGATTGTCGGCCTGGCCGCGCTCCGACAGATCTCTGATTGTACGCAGCATCTTCTGCTCCATAACGAAATGCATCGGCTCCCAGAACAGCCTGCCCACTTCGCGGGACGCGAGCGTCGGCGGCGGTCCGTTACGCACGCGCGCAATCAGACGGCTTCGCCCGTCTCCCAGGGGCTCCAGGGTGAAGCTCCAAAAACCTTCCCGAGCGGGCCTTCCTGCCTGCAGTCTTTCCCAATCGTTCGCGCCGACCATCACGAATGATCGCTGTGGCTTAACAACTGCAGCGATCATTCGGCCCTGCCCGCCAAACCGCTTAGGCGTGGCAAACCATACCGTCTCCCCCACTCTTCGTGGCTTCCATTCCGGCACAAGGCGCTCGACTCTGGGCATTTCGCATCCGGCTATATTTTCGAGAAACGTGTAGCTGTAGAAGCCGCTGCGATCCTGTCCAATCTGCATTAGCCAAGGCCACACTTGCTGCGGGGATGCCTGAATTGTAATCGCATGCGTTGCCTCCCCGGCATAGACCGGGAACAAATCGTCTCCAGGCAGCGTGGCGTGGACCTCGGTCGGGGTTGTGCCCCATCGCAAACACCAGTCACGCAGGCCAAAGTGGTAGGTCAGCCCAGCAGTCGCCAAGACGGCCAGAAGCGTAATTCCGACGCCCACAAACCATTTTGTCATTGCGTGCGGCTCCTTGCGAGAGCAGTGTACGTGGATGACTGCTGCTTGTCTGTGACCGCGGGCACGCCGATCGGGTTAACGCAGCTGCTGTTGGAATTCCAAGGCATGGCGAAAACCGAGAAAGCGGGACGCCGAACAACAGAATGTGAGAGATGCTGAACGGGAAGAGAACGGTGGAGTTTTTTCAGGCGGCCAGCTTTCCTTCAGTATCTGGAAGTCTCTCCAGGCAATGGTAAAAGCTTTCCCGAAGAGCTTTCTCCCGTGGGTCATCGAATAGGCACAAGCCCATACGGTTGGGCGCGTAGGCAAAGCCAACCTGTGCTTCGGAGTCAGCAAATGCAAAACTGCCTCCGGCGCCGGGTGTTCCAAAGGCCTTGTCAGTGATGCCAAACCTAAGATTCGGGCACGGGCGAATGTAGCCCAGCGAATAGGCGACGTCGAGGCGGAGCATCTCGTCGTACATCCCGCAGGTGGGTGGTACGGGAGGGCCGGTCAGCGCCGCCAACGTGCGCGACGTAATCCCGAGTTCGCACCCGCCCGTGGCAAAGGCACTGTAGGCGCGCGCCATCGAGCGGACTTGACCTATACCCGTGAAGGCGGGATTTTCGAGAGCCAGGAACGCACGGTCTCTCGGATCGAAATCCTTGGTGTGGGTGAAGGCGCTAGCCGCCAGCGACTTCCGCCGGACCATGGACTTCAGGAACGGTCGCGACATCTTGTTCGTCCGGAAAAAGTAGTCGAGGGGCGAAGGGAACTTCAATTGTGCGATCCGCGATTGAGGTATTTCGACCGGGAGACCAATGTAAAACTCGAGGCCAAGCGGCTTCGCGATTTCGTCCTGAAAGAATCTTCCAAGAGTCCGGTGCTGAGGATCCACGCGGCGAATCAACTCACCTTCGTACCAACCCAGCGTGAACGCGTGATAGGCATATCTTGTTCCGGCTTCCCACAGAGGTTCTTGCCTCGCGAGGACTTGCGCCAGGCAATCCGGCTGCGCCAGCATGGCGGCGTCCACCGGCTCATCCGTCACGCACAGTCCCGCCTGGTGGGATAGAAGTTGGCGCACCGTGATCTTTTCTTTGCCTTGCTGGGCAAATTCGGGCCAATAGCTGGAGACTCTCTCCTCGTAGTCGACGAGACCGCGCGAGTGCGCCACGGCGAGGGTCATAGATGCAAGACCCTTGGTGGCGGAGAACACCAGGATGAGAGTGTCTTCCTCCCAGGGAGCACGCGTCTTTGTATCGCGCCAGCCACCCCACAAGTCGACGACCTTCGCTCCTTGATGGTAAATGGCACAAGCTGCGCCCAACTCGCCTCGCCGTTCGAAATTTTCGCGAAACTGCGTTGCGACCTCTTCGAACCCGCGCGCGACCGACCCGCAAATGTCCACCTGGTTCTTGTTTCTGCCGAAGAAATTCATATCCTGGGACTGTTGCTTTCAGACGTAGGGCGAATCCCTGTCACGCCCCTTTGATTTTGGGCCCGTTGGCTCGCGATCTGCAGTGTCCGGAATCACAGGCCGAGGTGATACCGCATCGAACTTTGGCGAGCTTTGGTTGCATTTGAGCCCAAACCGAATACGCGAAGTTGAAGTAATTTCTCAGCTCGGGAGGTTGTAAGCAGGGAAGAATGGTGTTCATCAGCCTTCCGCGAGGATCAGCCATCTAAAACCAGCACGTCGAGTCCATCAAACGGATCGCACGTGTTAGCAGGACAAAGTGTGCCGGTCTCAACACCAACCACTACTTTGAATCAGGCGGTAGATGCGTTGGGAGGGTTTTCGATTGACGAAGGGGGAATCTTTCTCGTGTTTCGGATCCATTCGGCGGCTCTTTGTTCGGCTTCGAGGAGTTGCTCCATCGTCATCAACTCGTTGACATGATTCTTGGTCTGGGTGATTTGTTCACTCACGATCAGAAACCACATATACGACACCAGATTCTTCGGTCCTGCTCGGCGGGCCGCGTAGAGTTGTGCCAGCGCCAGTGGCGCCGTCTGCAGGCCCCGCTCAGCAGCTTTTTCACAGACGGCTAGCGTCGCCGTATCGTGGCGAGCGCCATTGGCGGGATTCGCAAACAGGGAGGCGAGCAGCGATTGTCCGTGAGCGGCTTGGCTCAGCCGTCATGAATAGCAGTTCGACACGGCTTGTCTTATTACTTCCCGTTTGCCGACAACACCCCAACTACACCTCGCTGGCACCCTTTGCACGGTTAAGCCTCGGCAACCCGGAACAAGGCCGTGCCTAACCAAGTGTCGCCCGTCACAGACCGGGAAGCTAAGTGATGCTAGGTTTCTAGTTATGGCCGGATCTTTCATATTGGGCGAGGCGTTAGTCTTGGGGCTGGCGTCTGGACCTGCGTGCGTGGCTTCTTGTGGACCCGTAGTGGTTCCTTCTTTGCTTGCCGAGAGCGCGGGTTTGCGGCTGAACACGCGCTACCTCTTTACTTTTCTGGGAGCGCGCTTCCTGGGCTACCTGCTGTTCGCCGCCGCGGCCTGGGAACTTGGCGTCCTGGTATCGCTTCCGCCAGCGCCGCGCATGGTCTTGATTGCTGTGATTCACGTGTTGCTCGCTTGTGTGCTGCTTTGGTACGCATACTCAGCCGGGCACACTTGTGCCCCGTCATGCTCGGGTTCAGAACTAGTGAGCATCGGCGTGACAAGGAAACGCGGCGTGCCCGGCGCGGCAGCGTTAGGCTTCCTGACTGGATTGAGTCTCTGTCCTCCGTTTGTGGCGGCCGGTGTGAGAGCGGCTGAGTTGGGGAGTGTGGCTGCAGCTCTTCTATTTTTTGCGGTGTTTTTTGTCGGAACTTCCATCTGGTTTGTGCCCTTCGTGAGCTTGGGTTGCGTAGCGCGCAACGAAGCCGTAACCACAGTTGCACGCATGGCCATGGTGCTCATCGCCTTCTATTACGGCTATCTGGGAATGACGATACTGCTTGGGAGAAAGGTTTATGGCTACTGAGGCTCGAGTCCTAAAGCCGGGTGAGACGGCGCAGCGGACGTTAGGCCGATCCCTGCTGCTCACGCTGCCGATCGCACTCTGGTCGTTCCTCATGTTTTCCCATTCAGGACAACCCGGCTTGTCGGGGAAAGCCGCCAGCGTCCTTACCGGAATTTTCATGATTGTTCTGTTTTTCATGATGATGCGAACGTGGAGCACGTATCGATGGCGCCGCTGGTTCTTCGTGGCGCTGGGCCTCCTGTTCCCGGTGGGCTTCATCCACAACGTCATGGTGATGCGGGGAACGATGGGCATCCCGATCGAGGAGATGATTGCGGGCCGAACACCATTCTGCTACCTACCCATTCCACTCCTCATCTTGCCGGCAGCGTTCACAAAAACGCTAGTGTTTCCTGGTTCGATCTTGCCCGGCGGAGGCATGTCTGGGGCGGGAATGGCAGCCATGGCGGCCTTGTGGCTGGCGATCACTATCATAGTCGGTAAAGGCTGGTGCAGTTATGCGTGTTTCTTCGGGGGCATTGAAGAAGGCATGGCATCGGTTCCCACGCGTGCCAAGCTGCGGAAGATCGACCCGCGCTGGCGTTACGGGCCTTGGGCCGTCCTGCTCGCGATGGTATTGCTGTCGCTGGCTCTATTCGAACCCGCCTACTGTATGTGGCTTTGTCCTTTCAAGGCAGTATCGGAATACGTAGCTGCCCGTAACACCGTGGGAATGATCCAAAACGGAATCTTCGTCATGCTTTTTGCGGGACTGGTGATCGTTCTGCCATTGCTGACAAAGAAGAGAACCCAATGTGCATTCTTCTGTCCGTTTGGGGCATTCCAATCGATCTTTAATAAGACGAGCGTGTTCGATGTGAAGATTGACCAGACGCGCTGCTCGCCCTGCGCACTCTGTAAGACCGCTTGCCCGACCATGTCGCTGACGGACGAATCCATCGCCCGGGGCGAGACGCTGATGTCTTGCATGAAGTGCGGCGCGTGCGTGGATGTGTGTCCGAAACACGCCGTGGTTTGGCATATCAGGGGAACGGAAGTCGCAAGGAAGCCCGAACGAGCGCGACTCATGTTTCTGTACGCTGCCTGGGCGATGGCGGTCATGTTCGGCGGCAGCATCATCGCTCAAGGCCTTGCGACCATACTGCGCGTCTTCGTTTAGGAAGAACGAATGAAACTGCGGACAAAACTGGGTTACACGGCGGCAGGAATGACAGTATTCGCGGCAATGCTGGTGCCTTTTCTGGTGTTTGGACTCTTCACAAAAGGATTTGCTGCTCTGGACCTGCACGTGGACGAAGTGTACTCCGGTGGACCGAAGGTACGCACGGTTCAGACCCGCGCCTATTCGATCGACATTCATCGGCCTGTATTTCCACACCTGCTGCAAAGCGAAGGGCCGTTTGTGCAGCTAGATTGGAAGCCTGTTGGCGCGTTACCACCTCACGTATCCGACGTAGTAGACGTGGATGGCGACGGGCAGCCTGATATCTGTGTGAGCTTTGACGTACCAAGAGATGCCAAGACGCCTTTGCGCGTGGACGTAGAGGCGCTGAACCCGCGCTACGAAGCCATGCAGAATGTCGGGAAGGAGAAGTTTTCGAGGCTAATTGTGCGCGTCGACGACTCGATCCTGGTGCGGGTCCCGCTTGCGCATCCATAGTCGCGAGTACTTGGCGATTGCTCCCGATTGGAAGTGACGAGGACTTCCCGACCCTGCAATCAGAAAGCTGTTTGCGCCAGAGTGGCAACTTGGATTCGTTCCCGGACTCCCGAGTGTGGAAGATATTTTCCTTCTTTCGTGGCAATGCTCTTGCAGCACTACCCAAATCTTGAGTTACCGTCGTACAAACTCCCTCGTTGGGACAGTGATCCCTCTGAGCCTCCGAGTTCCAGGCCTGACAGTGTTGCGGAGAGTGCCGTGACCGTCTCAGAAGAGCCCTGAATCTCCGGCTGGCAAAACCGAATTCCTGCCATCCCATCACAGCGAACCGTGACGGCGGTCATTGCAAGGCGTGGCTTGAGCAGGCTAGGTTGAAGCTTTAGTTCGAATTCACTGGGATTCATTCACCCGCATCAGTCAATCAACCAACTTAACGAAAATCACCAAAAGGAGATTTAGTCATGCCAGTTAACAACCCAAAGGAACTCTTTGTCCAGTTACTTAGCGGCCTCCGCCAGGGCACAGAGCGGAGTACGAAGTTCTATCAGGAACTTAGCCAGTTTGCCGAGGACCCAGACATAAAAGAGGCCCTGGAAGCGCGGGCTTTCGTCTCACAGAAAGTTCTTGCCACTCAAGACCAGTGCTTCAAACTCATCGGCGAACAACCCATGAAGGTCAGCTCGCGCCTCCATGACATCTTTGTCGAAGATTTTCGCAAAGAACTCGCCGAAATCCAAAACCCCGCCGCAAAGCACCTGTTCATTATGGTAAAGGCCATCCACCTGACTCACCTTCGCATTGCAGAGTACGCAGCGTTGGTCGCGGCAGCGGATGTAACCGGCCACTATGGCGTCGGTGTGTTACTTGAGAGCTGCCTGGCGGACAAACTAGCGTTTGTGGAACGAACGCGGCGCATGATTCGGAAGGTCGTCGAGGCCAAGGTGGCCAAGAAGATCGCCGAGAGAGTGGCCGCATAGCGGTGCTCACTCTTACAGCCAGTAACGGTCGATTGAAGTGAATTGAGTCGCGCCGATCTGCCAGCAATCTGTACGGACCGGCGCGCGTTTCCTCGAATCCGCCCCGGCCGCAATGAGTATCGTCAGACCCCCAAAAGCCACGACGCGTGTCTTCAGGCAGATCGATGAGAACTAGCACCTTTGGCCGCCCGGTTTCAACACCCACGTCGTCCTCTACATCAGGCGGTAGACGCGTTGGGAGGATTTTCGATGGACGAAAGGCGGAATCTTTTTGGCCTTCCTCATCCATTCGGCGGCGCGTTGTTCGGCTTCGAGCAGTTGCTCCATCGTCATCGACTGGTTGACATGATTCTTGGCTTGGGTGATCTGTTCACTGGCAACCAGGAACCACATAGGCATGGACCAGGTCCTTAGGACCGCTTGACAGGCAGCGTAGAGTTCCGCCCAGGCGAGTTGCGCGGTGGGGCAGGTCCTGCTCGGCAGCTTTTCGACAGATGGCTAAGCTCCTAATCATTGGTGGACGGAAGCACCAAAGCGCTCAACGTCAACTCGGTAATCGGTCCTACTCCCGGAACCGTCCTCCACTGAAAGTGACCGACATCACAGCCTCTTGTGAGTTCGATCATCGCGGCCTAGAAGAATCCTTGGTATTGAAGTACATTGCGCAATTGTTGGTACAGATCACGGCGTGTTGATAGGAATGCAAGCTTGTTTAAGGACATCGAACATCTCGTTCGCCTAGCAGCCGTCATCGCAGTTGCGCTAGTGGTTTTCGTGCTCTTGCGGGCCGCGGTCGTACCTCAAAGCTTTGGGCAGTATGGCCACTATCGAGGGGCGGCGATCGCCGAGATCGCGTCCCGGCCGGTGGCGTTTGCCGGACACGATGCCTGCGAGGCCTGCCATACCGACGTCGTGGATCAGAAGAAACTAGGCAAGCATGTGGTAGTTGCTTGTGAGGCCTGCCACGGTGCCTTGGCCAGGCACGCGGGCGATCCCGGTTCGGTGCAACCCACGAAGCTAAACACAGCCGTTGTGTGTGCCCGCTGTCATGAGGCCAACAGTGCCAAACCGAAAGGCTTTCCACAAGTTGCCACGGCGGATCACTCCGGAGGGCTTGCCTGCGACACTTGTCATCAGCCGCACCATCCGAGGATTGAGACGCAGGGGAAGAAATAATGGACATCACCCGCCGACGATTGCTGGTGTTGCTGCCCGCTGCTGCAGTGGCGTGGAAGTACGTTCTCGCGGGAACCCCGGAGGCTTCTCCTAACTACAAGCTGACTGAGCACTGGTGGGGCATGCTGATCGACATTCCCAAGTGCATCGGTTGTGGCAGTTGTGTGCGAGCGTGCGCAGAGGAAAATGACGTTCCGGAAGGCTATTACAGAACCTGGATCGAACGCTACCACGTGGATGACTGGAAGATCGAAAGGCCGGAGGTGGTATCGCCCGAGGGCGGTAAACAAGGGTTCCCACCCCATACCGACGAGGGTGGGAAGAACTTTTTCGTTCCGAAGCTCTGTAACCACTGCGCGGAATCGCCCTGCACCCAGGTTTGTCCGGTGGGCGCGACGTTCATCACGCCGGATGGGGTCGTACTCGTGGACAAGAGTTATTGCTTGGGCTGCCGTTATTGCGTGCAGGCGTGTCCCTACGGGTGCCGGTTCATCAATCCTAAGACGAGCACTGCAGAGAAGTGTTCGCTGTGTTATCACCGCATTACCAAGGGACTGACGACCGCCTGTTGCGAGGTCTGTCCCACAGGCGCGCGGCAGCTCGCCGACTTGAAGAACCCCAAAGATCCGATTCATGAATTCTTAAGGACACACACGATTCAGGTTCTGAAACCCCACATGGCGACTGGGGCGAAGGTCTTTTATAACGGCATGGACGGTTCGGTGCGCTAAGGAGGCACGTGCAGATACCGGTCGAAGGCTTCATGTACCCGAACGAAGTGGAGCTCCAGTGGAGCATCCTGATCGTTCTTTATCCGTTCATCACAGGACTGGTGGCAGGGGCCTTCATTCTAGCTTCGCTCGAGCGCGTGTTCCGGGTGCAGGCAGTGAAGCCGACGTATCGGCTGGCCCTGCTGACGGCGCTCGCCTTCCTGCTGGTGGCTCCGCTGCCGCTGCAATTGCACTTGGGACATCCGGAGCGCTCGCTCGAGATGTATCTGACGCCACACCGTTCGTCCGCCATGGCGATGTTCGGTTTTGTCTATCTTTGGTACCTGATGGGCGTGCTGCTCCTGGAGATCTGGCTCGACTACCGGCGCGAAATCGTGGTGTTGTCCCAAACCGCAAGCGGCTCACTGCGCCTGGTGTACCGCGCGCTCACGCTCGGATCCAGCAATATCAGTGAACGCTCCCTGCGCATCGATGAGAGACTCGGGTACTTCATCACGTTGATTGGAATTCCTTCCGCGTTTCTTCTGCACGGATATGTCGGCTTCATCTTTGGCTCGATAAAGGCAAACCCCTGGTGGTCGTCGCCACTGATGCCCATCGTTTTCGTGTTCTCGGCAATGGTGTCGGGGATCTCCGCGGTGATGTTGCTATATATGCTCTCGACTTGGCTGCGCGGAAAAGAAATCGACATGTGCTGCCTGGACACAATCGCACGGTATCTTCTCTACACTTTCATCATCGATTTCAGCCTGGAGATGCTGGACCTGCTGCAGCGAATTTACGAAGCCGATGAATCGTTCCGCAGCCTGGATTTCATGGTGCATACGCGCCTGTGGACATCCCAGGTAATCGTCCAGATCCTGCTGGGAACGGTGGCGCCGATCGCGCTCTTGGGCGTGACCCAGGTTTCGAAGTTCAGCGACATTGTGCGGAAACGGGTTTACGGGCTGGCCGGATGTTTGACTATGATCGGCATTTTTGCGATGCGCTGGAACGTGGTGATAGGCGGCCAGCTTTTTTCGAAGAGCTTCCTTGGCTACACGACGTACAAGATGGCGTTCGCCACACGGGAGGGGTTGTTGACCGCGATCGCGCTCATGATCCTTCCTTTCGTCATTCTGTGGGCTCTGGTGAAACTTCTGCCCCCTTGGCCGGAGTCAGCCTCGTTGCCCGATTCCAGCACCGCTCCAGCAGGCGGAACCAGCTAGGGCCCGCCTGATCGGGGTAGATGCGGAGAAGCGAATGGCACAAGCTCTCGATGGAATCGCATCGGACGTGGAGCAACTCAGGGAACGCCTGGGGGAGTTGGAACGCCGCGTCTCCACGTTGGAGGGCCAGTCGGCGAATGCGACTCCTAAACTCCCTGCATCTGACGGCGTTGCTCAGCCCCGATCACGGCCTCCAGAGACGTGGCGAGGTTTCCCGTCACCGAACCTGCCTGCCGGTGTGACCGTGTTCGGTAAGGCGGTTCTGGCGATTGCGGGTGCATACCTACTGCGTGCCATTGCTGAGTCGGGAGCGATTCCTAAGTTGCCTGTGCTGATGCTCGCTATCGTCTACGCGGGTATGTGGCTGCTTTGGGCGGTCAGGACGCATGCTGCGAATCACTTCGCCAGCTTCACTTATGCAATCACGGCGGCACTGATCCTCTCGCCTCTGCTGTGGGAATCCACCGTACGTTTTCACGTACTGTCGCCTGTTTTCACCGCCGCGGTGCTGGTCGCGTTCGTTGTGCTTGCCTTGGCGCTGGCATGGCGGCAAGACCTGCAGGCGATTCCGTCGATCGCGACTACGGCGGCGGTGACCACGGCGCTGGCGCTCATCATCGCGACGCACGAGCTTGTGCCGTTTACGGCTGGATTGTTGGTCGTGGCCCTAGTTACCGAAGTGGTTGGTTGCTTTGGAAAAAAGCTCGGTATGGGAGTCGTCTCCGCTGTTGCGGCGGATTTCGCTGTATGGCTGCTCGTCTATGTGATGACTTCTCCCGACGGCGTGCCAGCCGAGTATCGGCCGACGAGCGCAACTACGATAACGCTGCTTTGCCTGGCGCTGCTTGCGATCTACGGTGGCTGCATCGGCATTCGCAGCTTTGGACTGCGCCACCGGCTGACGATTTTTGAAATCGTGCAGGGGATTGTGGCGTTTGTGCTTGCGAGTTTCGGGACGTTACGTGCGCGTCCCGGCTCTGCCTCAGCGCTAGGCTTCTTTTTCCTGCTGGTTGCGACGCTGTGCTATTGGGGCGCGCTGACCCGGTTCACCAACGACGACCAACATCGAAATCGCCGGGTGTGTGCGACCTACGCGGTTGCGCTTCTGTTGGCTGGAAGCCTGCTGCTCTTTTCCCCGACCTTCCAGGTGTTCTTCTTGTGCCTAGCTGCCGTGACTACGGCTTTCTGGTACATGCGCACCGGAAAGCTGAGCCTCGGCATGCACGTGTCTTTCTATCTGACTGCGGCAGCTATCCTCTCGGGCCTGCTGAATCTCGCGGGTAACGCCCTGGCTGGAACCGTGCCCTCCACCCTGGACGCAAGCGAAATTACGGTTGCAGTCTCAGCCTTACTCTGCTGCGCAATCGGATGGCGTGCTTCGACCGATCAATGGAAACAGCGGCTGCTTTGGATTGTCCCCTCTGTGCTGGTTGCTGCCATGGGAGCGGCTGTCGCAGTTATGGCGAGCGTTAGGCTAGGTTCGGCGAGCGGCTTGCGGAGTGCTTCGCATCTATCGGTTTTCCGGACGGTGGTAATATGCGCGGTCGCTCTCATTCTCAGCATCAGCGGTTCGCGTCTGAAACGTGCGGAACTACTGTGGATTGCGTATGGTGCCATAGCATTGGGCGCGCTTAAACTCCTGTTCGAGGACCTTCGTTTCGGCAACGCTGCGTCGCTGGTGGCATCGCTCTTGTTCTACGGCCTGATTTTGATTCTGATTCCTCGGCTGACACGAGTTGGCCGCGATCTGTCCTGATTTCAGTTTTGCCGCCTGAGAGAATACAGAAGCGGGCTAGCTCATGAGACGATTCGATATCGACCTTTGCCTTACAAGAAGCTGGCACAAGAACTGCGGCTCGTGACACAGTCAGATTTTGCCTGGGATTGAGGATTGCGACTTGGATCCAGCGCATTGATCTCCATCCGTGGTGCCGGTGACGGTGCCAACAACTCGAAATGTGGAAGTAAGCTACGAAGATGTGCCGATGTCTCGAAAGCCTGCCTTGCTGAGGCTAAAACTGAGCCGGCGGCAGGTTACGGTTAGAAGTGCTCGGCAAAATGAGCAATCGAACGCCTGGGTCAAACAGGTCGTCGGAGTCGCAGATGATCGGCACCTTCATTGAACTACGTCAGCTTGCGCAATCGGCAGGACCGAAGTACGTGGCGGTGGTAGTCGCGGATGACGACGTTGCCTTGACGGCCGCCGAAGCGGCTTTGAATCTCGGCATTGCTCATCCCGTGTTGATCGGCAACGAGCGCAATATCCGGCACAGGGCCAAGCAGCTAAAGCTTGACGCATTACTTCGGGAGGCGAGTTTCGTTGCAGCCAGGGATCCCGCAGGGAAAGCGGTGCAGATGGCACGCGATGGGAACGTGGATGTTTTGCTCAAAGGACATCTTCGAACCGATGAATTGTTGAGCGCCGTTCTGCACACGGAAAATGGCCTGCGCACGGGACGTCTGCTCAGCGACGTGCTTCTTTACCAAGATGCCTTGTCGGGCCAGCACAGACTGGTTGGCATTACCGACGGTGGTTTGAATGTTTTACCAGATCTTGGAAAGAAGAAACAAATCCTGCACAACGCAATCGAAGTCATGCAAAGCATTGGACTGGAGTGTCCGAAGATGGCGATCATGAGCGCAACCGAAGTGGTTTCGCCCTCCTTGCCATCCACTATCGATGCCCAGGCTCTCGTTGATATGTGTGCTGCTGGGGAGTTCGGAAACGTGGAAGTTTTCGGTCCGGTAGCGCTCGATTGCGCGCTGTTGAGATCTGCAGCGGATGCCAAGGGAATCCAGCACGAGGCCGCCGGATATGCGGACTGCATGGTGGTGCCAAACATTGAGGCCGGAAATCTACTGGGGAAGGCCGTGAAGTATTTCGGTGGGTCGCAATGTGCGCACGTAGTGGTGGGAGCGAGGGTGCCGATTCTGATTCCGTCACGTGTAGAAAGTGTAGACGACAAAGTAAATGCTATCGCGCTTGGAGTGATCTATGCCACACGGTAGCGGCCGTATCCTGGCGATCAATCCAGGTTCAACATCCACGAAGTTCGGGGTTTTTACGAAGGATGGCGTGGAACTCGTGCACGTAGTCCGTCATACAGATGAAGACCTGGCGCAGTTCCGCGGGCATCCGATGCTGGATCAGTTGGACTATCGAGCAGGGCAGATCAAAAGTGAATTACGAAAAGCGGGGTATGGTGCTGATGAGTTTGTTGCGATTGTCGGGCGAGGTGGATTGCTACCACCGGTCGCTAGCGGCACGTACCTCGTTGATGACGTGATGCTCGAACAACTTCGGCTTGCGCACAGAGGAGAGCACGCTTCGAACCTGGGGGCCGTGCTGGCGCACTTGTTCGCCAACGCAGCTGGCGTGAACGCGTACGTTGTCGACCCGGTAAGTGTGGACGAATGGCAGGAGTGCGCGCGGATTTCCGGGTCCGTCCTGGTGCAGCGCTCGTGTCTGTGTCATGCACTGAACACGAAGGCTGTGGCTAGACGTTTTGCGCGGGAAAATGGTCGCGAGTACAAACAGATGCGATTGATCGTTATACACATGGGCAGCGGGATTTCTGTCTCGGCGCACCAAGAGGGGCGAATGATCGACAACAATAGCGGCGAAGAAGGCCCCTTTGGCATGGATCGGTCTGGGTCCCTTCCGGTACAACAGCTGATAAAAATCTGTTTCAGCGGCATCTATACGCAGAGCCAGCTCAACTATTTGGTGTTCGGGGGCGGGGGCCTCTCGTCTTACTTGGGCACAAAGGATTTGATCGAGGTGGAACGCCGCGTCGATGCGGGTGAGGAGCAAGCCACCACAGTTTTTGGAGCAATGGTTTATCAGATAGCGAAAGAAGCTGCAGCCATGGCGGCGGTGCTACGGGGGAAGGTGGATGCCGTCCTTCTCACTGGCGGAATGGCACATTCGAAGAGAATCGTGTCGCTACTGCATGGTTATCTGGACTGGATTGCGCCCATCGAAGTATACCCAGGAGAGGATGAACTGCAGTCGCTCTCCGATGGAGTGTTCCGCGTGCTCAGTGGGGAAGAGCAGCCGAAGACACTACAAGTAGAGCCGCTGGCATCGGATGCCTCATCGATCTGAATGAAGTACTTCGCCCCGAAGACCGAATGGAGCTGTTGAAAAAACGACATTGGACAAATCCGTAGAAATAAGACCCCGTCCGGCAGTCAAGCTTCTGCAACAGGCGAAAGGTGTCGTGCAGCGATTTCCGGCGATACCGGGTTGTAGAAAAAGCTAGACGCCCACTCGAATCCGGTAATACGGGCAATCTGCGGCAGAATCTCCAGGTGCCAGTGGAAGTCGTCTTCGATGGTGCTCCAATACCCGGCTCTTGGTCGCAGGAATGGTCTGTCCTGGAGCGATAGATTGTAGGGCGGTCCGCCCAGAGTATGGTCCAACTTCCGTAAGATACCGCGCAGGATGCGAGCCAGGCTGTCCACCTGGCCGGAACTGATGCGGCTGAATGCGCTGTTGTGAGATTTTGGAAATACTGCCATCTCGAAGGGAAAGCGCGAGGCGAAAGGAGCAAGTGCCACAAAGTCCTCATTCTCGGCAATCAACCGCTTTCGCTCCTTTTGCTCCCGCTGGAGCACATCACAGTAGAGGCATCGTTCCTTCAAAGCGAAATAATCGCGAGCGATTATGAGCTTGCTCTTAACTGCGCGCGGAGTAACCGGAAGGGCCATCAAGTATGAAATTGAATGGCTAATGGTGTGGGCGCCAGCCTCCTCGCCATGGTTCTTGAAGATCAGCACGTAGCGCATCCGCTTGTCGCCCTCCAGATCGACCATCCGCGCTATATAGGCTCGAATTACGTCAGAGATTTCGTGGATTTCAAGTTCGTGGATGCTGCAATCGTGGCGAGGCGTCTCGGCGATTATCTCGTGTGCGCCCACGCCGTTCATCAGATCGTGGAAGCCTTCTGCGCGCTGTCCTAATTCCCCCTCGATCCGTAGTCGTGGAGCGATGTTGGGGACCACGCGCACGGACCACCCCGGCCCGTTAGGGGGCGAACCCGGGTTTCGAATGGCGAAGACTTCCGGCGGCGTGGAGGCGGAACTTCAGCCAGAGTTGTCATAGTGGCCTCCTTCACTGGTACTAAGCTGCCAGCTTTCGTGCAGATGTCTCAACATTGCTCGGATCTCCGCTTTGGGCTTGCTGCGCCTCAAGTTTCTCGATAGTTGCCCTCAACCACTTGTCCACAGTTTCTTCCAGTTCGTCCTGCGTGCCGGTTCGATACAGGGTGTCTAGCGTCTCTCTCGACTCATTCAATCGGATGTACTGGCATGGCGTTGCCTCGGAGCGGCACTCAGAGGGCACAAACTGCATGAGTGCGCAATTCGGGCAAGTGGCGGCTCTATACCGCGGGCAGGCTGGTGAATCTTGAAATATCAAAAGCGGTCGGCCCGGAGTTGGAGCACGGTATAGACCCAGCTCGAGGAACCTGAGTTCGAGTCTTAGAATATCGAGTACGTTGTGTCCGGGCATACGTGCCTCCAACAGCTGGCATTCGACTTCGACCGCCCGGTCGCTATCTCTATATATAGCCTCGAACCCAACCGGTTTCAGTGATCTAGCTCACATGCTCAAGTGACTATATCGAGGCGCAACAGAGTTTGACCGGTGCGTCCGAAACCCATGTCGCTCAGGCGAAACGCCTCCACCGTCGTAAGAAGCTACCAGGGTGCGAGCCCGGCCGCCGCTCTCGCCGACCGCCGACAGTTGACAAGGGACAGCAGGAACTATTTCGCCTCGACATGCAGCGCTTGGCGTGTAGCCTCAAGAGTGTTAGTCAGCGACTCTTTAGGAAGCTTCTGGATGATCGGTTCGATAATCCATCCCAGCCCCAATGGCACGTCTCGCGTCAGCGAAATGGCTCGACACTCAATGAACACACCACCCTCTCGTTCCTGGAATCTCCAGTAGGAATACAGGCGCCATAGGAACCCGTAACCTGTATCGGGCGGCAGCACTGTCTCTTGCGGGCTTCCGGCATTCTCTACTTCAGCAATCCGCGTCGTGTACGAGCGACAAGTCCAGCGCGTTCGGTCCAGGGCACGATAATGGACGTCATGATCGGTATCGAGGACCACCGTCATGATTTTCTTCTTGAGAAGTCGCAGGTAGATTTGGAAATCGTTGCCCCGATGGCTTATTAGCCTTGAGGCAATCACCTCGGGCTTATAGATGTTCTTGTGGTTATCGTAGTCCTGGACCAGCGTCAAGGTCCTTTTGAGGTTCGTGGCAGGAATGAATGCAGCGCCGATCCAGTCATGGATCAAACCACTGGACACCTTGACCGGCCCTCGGCCGGTCCAGAATTGGGCTACGAGTTGTCCTCCGCGGACCAACTCGGCCCTCGATGAACTGATGTCGGACCAGAGGAATGGACTAGTCCTGTGCGGCTTCGGCTCCATCCCCGCCTCGGCCTCACTGACATATTCATCAAAAGCCCCAACGGTTTGAGGCTTCAACTGCACCAGTTTTGCGGTTTGTGTCATAGCACTCGATCTATTACGAAATCAATGATTCGTCCATATTCACTTGTAACTCAGGTGCAACGCGACCGTCGTGAGGGGTGGTCAATTTGTAACGCACGGTGAGGTCGGTATCATGAGTCTCCTATTCTAGTCTCTGGCCAGGTGCCTTAATTTGCTGAATATCACTCTGGCCTTCGCCCTGTCCGCTTCCACAATGTCGCTGTTAGCTACTGCGGGCGAGCAGGCAACCGACAAGTATCGTTCCCACCAGCGAATCGATTCTCGTTAGCGATCCAGCTCTCCTGCCAGGCAAGCGGACCGGCCTGTGCCCACGTTTTCGCTGTCACCGGCGGGTGAGGAGCTAATTCTACCTCTTCTACCCTAGTCGTTAGTGTGGTGGCGACTTCAACCGCCTTCCTCTCCACCCCATGCTCACACCTGGGCGCGCCTCCAAAAAAGCACTGGCGTGAACAAATCCCCAGGCGATGATGCTGATCTCGGTAATTGCCGGATTCCTTCCTCGTGCTATACTCCCGCCACCCAACCGGGCGGAGGCCAGCGTGGCGCACAACCTGCATCATAACCATCATCATTCCCATGGCAGTCACACCCATCCTGTGACGGGCAAGCCGACGCGTCGCGACTTTATTTCATCCTTGGTTTCCGCTGCCGTTCTTGCTCCATGGGCCCTCGGTCAGACACAAACTCAGAGCGCATCCGACATGGCGGAGCGTTTTCGCCAGATGTCCGAGGAATACGAGAGCAAAGGATTGGCGACGCCGTTCAAGGGGATCACGACCAATGGTGAGGTCGTGCCGGGTCTGTTCGAAATCAAGCCGAGCGGGGTTTCAACCGAACCAGTGCGCAATGCCGCGGAGGCCTTCATCGCCACTCTCACGCCCCTCCAACTCGCCAGAACCATGTATCCCGTGGACGACGTCGAGTGGCGCAAATGGATGAATCAACATTTTTACGCGCGGCAGGGAGTCTGCTTCGCGGAGATGACCGATGCCCAGCGGCAGGCCGCCTTCGGATTGATGCACGCTTCCCTCAGCACAGAAGGTTTTGAGCTGACGCGCAACATCATGCGCCTCAACGAAACGCTCGCCGAGCTGGCCGAGGATCACGCGTTCCTGGGCGAGTGGTTGTACTATATCCAGATTTACGGCAAGCCGTCGGCAACCGAGCCGTGGGGCTGGAAACTCGAGGGCCATCACGCCATCGTCAACTACTTTGTGCTCGGGGACCAAGTGGTGATGACTCCTTTGTTTATCGGCTCCGAGCCAGTAAAGGCGCCGTCCGGCAAATACAAAGGTCTCGAGATCCTGCAAAGGGAACAGAACGATGGCCTCGCGATGTTGAACGCACTCCCGGAGGCACAGAGAAAACAGGCGATTCTGAACTTCTCGAAGACGGGCAACAATAATCTGACCGAAGCATTCAAGGACAATGTCGTAATCGATCATGCGGGATTGCGCACCAACGATCTGTCAGGCCCCGGACGACAACACTTTCGCGATTTGATTCACCTCTATATAAAGAACATGGACGAAGGCCACGCCCGCGTGAAGATGGACGATGTCGACCGGTACCTCGACCAGACTTGGTTCACATGGATCGGTGGCACCCAGCCGGACAGCACGTTTTATTACCGCGTGCAGAGTCCCGTGGTCCTGATCGAATTTGATCACCAGCTGCCCGCAAACCTGAGAAAGTTTGCCACTGACCCTATGAAGCCGACTCAGCAGCACATTCACTGCGTTGTGCGAACACCGAATGGAAATGACTACGGCAAGGACCTGCTGCGGCAACACTACCTAGCCCATCCCCACACGACCTGAGCGACTGGAACGCAAAGGAAGGTCGTCGAGGCCAAGGTGGCCGAGAAGATCGCCGAGAGAGTGGCCGCATAGCGGTGCTCACTCTTACAGCCAGTAACGGTCGATTGAAGTGAATTGACTCGCGCCGATCTGCCAGCAATCTGTGCGGATCGGCGCGCGTTTCCTCGAATCCGCCCCGGCCTCAATGAGTGTCGTCAGACCCCCAAAAACCACGACGCGTGTCTTCAGGCAGATCGATGAGAACTAGCACCTTTGGCCGCCTGGTTTCAACACCCAAGTCGTCCTCTACATCAGGCGGTAGACGCGTTGGGAGGATTTTCGACTGACGAAGGCGGAATCTTCTTGTTCTTTCTCATCCACTCGGCCGCTCGTTGTTCGGCTTCGAGCAGTTGTTCCATGGTCATTGACTGATTGAGATGATTCTTGGCTTGGGTGATCTGCTCACCAGCGATCAGAAACCACATATAAGCCTGCACCAGGTCCTTCGGGCCAGCGCGCCGAGCCGCATAAAGCTGAGCCACGGCGAGTTGCGCGGTGGGCAGGCCCTGCTCGGCAGCTTTTTCACAGGCCTCTATGGTCGCCTTATCGTGCCGAGCGCCATTCGTGGCATCCGCGAACAAAGATGCGAGTAGCGATTGTCCGCGACTGGCTTGGCTTAGTGTCACGAACGGCAGTTCGAGATGGCCTGCCTGATTTCGTCAACCATCATTTTCCAAATCGGGTAGGTCCTCCAGGTACGTGGGCTGTTAACTTGCCTGCCGGAAATTTACCGTGAGGGGCCCTTCGTGACGCGGCACAGCGAGGGTTCATTGCGCTCTCACTACAAGCGGTCTCATAAATGGGTTCGCTGTGGCCCCCCAGGCGAGTGCTCTCACCTTTGCAACCACGCCAGCGACCCAGTAGCCGGATTTTCCGTTTTGATTAGCCGGTGCAGTGACCGTGGCTTCCCATACCCAGGACATTGCACAGCCAAGAAAGAGCTTCAATCGCGTCGTGCGGTGTTTCTAGAGGTTCTTGGAACAATCCTCGTCACTTCAACTCTGCAATCGGAATCTCAGTTCTTCGCTGCGGCTTCGCGGTACCTTTCGACGATTTCCTGAATTGAGGCATCGCCCAGTAGAAGGTCAGAGGATTCGGCGCCGAAGATCCATTCTTTGAAGAAGCGAGATAGATCGCGCTTCGAGACGTTCTCGGCAACGATCTGGAAATCACTGAAGCCGGCCGGGCGTTCAGAAAAGTCGGCCATAGATGTTCTAACAATCTGGTTGAATCTTTCGTCGCCGACCATCTGGTTCAGGACATATAGTGACCACGCACCTTTCGTATAGGAATTGTCGCCAAGTTCTTCTTTTCCGCACTCCGCGATTGGGGTCGTCGCGTTGCGCGAATTCTTCTTCGCCTCGCTCCGAAAACGCTCGCGGTATCCCGCCATGCGATCGTCGAAGGCCTTCTGCCCTGCGAATTCGCGCAGGGCGATTGCTTCGAAATAGGAGGCAAAAGCCTCGTCGAACCAGCGCGTACGCTGCACCTCGGGTTTTGCTTTCATGTTCCAGGAGTGCCCGATTTCGTGATAAAGCTCGTGCGTGCGCTTGGGGTCCTTGAAAGCCCCAGCGTCTTGCAGGATGTAGAAATCGGACGCCTGCGAACCCCAGCCTTCTGGGATTTCGATCACCGTGTAGGCGGTCGCCCTCTTCGAAGGCCCGAACCGAAGCGTGTAGAACTCCGTTACGCGCTGCATCTCCTTCAGGAGATTTCCGGCACCGGCTTCATCCTCCGGTAGCGTATAGACAACGAGGCTTCCCGCGTCATTTTTCAGCACTTTGAACTTTGCTGCGGCGATGTCCATCCGCCACGTCGGCACGCGGCTCGCGAACCGGAACGTTCCCGTACCATTGCCCGCGGATACCTCAACCGGCAGCCCCCCGCACGCCACGATCATGCCGGTCGGGGCTGTGATCTCTAATTCGTAGGTGAAGAGCGTATCGTACGCGGCGAAAAGGCTCTGGGACGACGGCCCCGCGAGCATCGGGTAGGCCAGCGAGTCCGGGCGAAGCAGCGTGTAATCTTCCCCAATATGGTCCAACACGTAACCCATGACCTCGCGGTACCCGAAGATCGCGCCGCTATACTTCAACGTGATGCGCGTCGTACCGCCGGGCGGTAGCGGTTCACGCAACGTGAGAGTCACTAAATTCACCTGCCAGTTTTGCTCGTCGGACATGGAAACGACCGCTTGGCGGAACGCGAGCACCGCCCCTTTTTCATCCTGGGCCGCGTCCACGGCTAGCAAGCGGTACAGAAGAAACGGAATCTCGCGATGTGGCTCGGTGGTCGGATTGGTGAGTGTGATCTGGGCGTTCGCCGTCAAATGCTCCTCGGCGGGATTGATGCGCACGCGCAACTCGTAGCGCGTTACCTTCACAAGATCCCCACTTGTCGCGACGCCGCTGGCTACAGCGTAAAAGGTTGTCTGAGCAACAGCGGGAAGTACGATCCCAGCAGGAAGCAAGCAGAGAATCCTGGCCACCGCAAGTAGCGAAGCTTTGTTTCTCAACGTTTTTCCTCTGCCAGTGGGTGAAGCCTACGGCTGGTTGCTGCTCGCGGTGTCGCACGACGATGGCAACTACCTAAGAGGACTTTAAACTGGCAAGAGCGTTAGCAGCAAACTTCCTGTTTACGCGTGCTGAGTTGTAGATTCAGTAATTCACGCAGGCACCCTCACATAGATCTAAAGAGAATTTGCATGCAACCGAGGCGCACCAAGCCAAAGAAGTTCTCGACGTGGTACTCCCAGCGGATCTCCAGCCGACGAACGTGGTGCAGCCAGGCAAAGAGCCGTTCCACTCGCCAACGTCGGCGGTAGCGCCGCAAGGCACGGCCTTCCTGCGTCGGGTTCTGGCGTTCGCTACGATGAGGTGCAATCATCTCGATTCCATAACGGTCGGACAAATCACAATCCAGGCGGTCGCTGTCGTAAGCTTTATCGCCAATCAGTCGCGCTGGGAGGTTGTCGAGGAAGCTGTGCCCGAGGACGCCTTCAACGAGCTGGCTTTCGTGGGGCGAAGCGCTTTCGATACTAACGGCGAGAGGAAGACTCTGATGATCGGCGAGAGCGAGGATTTTCGTGCCTTTGCCACGCTTGGTGGGCCCGACCGCAAGCCCCCCTTTTTCTCCCCAATGAAGGAGGCGTCGATGAAGGCCTCCTCCAGTTCCAGTTTTCCTCGGGCGTGCAACTCCTTGGCCAGCACGCGATTCGCGCCACTGCGCCCCTGTGCCCAAGACCCACAGAAGCCCGTTGAGCAACGCTCGTGTGTCCTGCCACGGACGACCACGACCGTCGGCACGCCGCCTGGGACGCAAGATTGGTTCGACCACTTCCCACTGGGCATCGCTGAGTTCCCATCGCCCTCGCTGCCCTCCGTCTGCCTACTTTCCCACGCACTGGAAATAGCTAAGTAGGTTCAACCACATTTATGAGACCGGTTGTAGTACGTACCCTGATTTATTCCGTAGTAATTTCCCCGGTTCACTTCTGATTTCTAACGGCTGTAGCATCTGAAGTGCGCTGGGGCGGGCCATTCGCGAGATCTGCGGTTGCCGGACGCGGCATAGCCAAGACTCCCCCAGGTCCACCCGGCGCGGAGTTTTCCGCGCCTGAGTTTACTTTTCGTCGGCGTTGGGAGTAGTGTTGATATCGCTTGGGCGGGCCGTCGAAAAAAATGGCGGCCGCCCTGCGAAACGACCGCAACTATCTCCTCCTGAGACGTTTACCCGCCCTCGCACCATAACCTTGCTCACCTGCACCCCCAGCACGTCCCAGCCGGCAACACTTGCCAACAATTGGTAGGTGGAAAAATATAGCGACTTACTAGACATTTACCAGTTAACTTTCATTGTCGCTGGGAGTAGCGTCGTGAGAATCGCGCTGGGTGGGCCTGCGCGGACGCGGCAATTTAGAGCCAAAATCCCCTGGGAACGCGGCCCAATCTCCCCTCCCAGCGCACCATACCGACCCAACCCCACCCCATTTCCGCTAGATCGTCCCGAGCCTTCTCTGAGCCGACATCTTGCAGCTTGCGTGATGCGTTTGCACGAAAGTCAGTAACTGCAGCGAGCCTGTACAACTTGGGATGTTGATCGGCCGAATCGAAGAGGTGGGTTGTATTGCCGGGCCGGAGGAGCCTTTCATAAAGCCTCCTTGAAAGGGTGGGCCAATTATCTTCGCGGCGTTCTCGATTCTCACCAGAATTTCTTCAAGTGCATTACAAGGCTTTGGACGGGGGTGTGATCTCCCTAAGCCGCATCATCCTTCGAACATAGCAGTCTTCGTGAACAGCTTTGCCATCCTCATCCGTCTTCGCGCGTTCAAGTTCTACGGGTTCGTTGCAGATGCTGCACTTCGGTAGTCGCAGTTTCTGGATAAATCGCAGCAGCTTCCCCATTTGGCAACCTCCGGATGCGAATCATCGGATCGCACAGGAGACGGGAGCCAAAGTCTATCAGGTTCAGGCAAAATGTACGCGCAAGTTTGCGTCATGCGATGGTCGCGCCGATGGCGAGCCCCATAAACGCAAACGAACGGCCGCATTTTGTTACAAGCTCAAATCGGAGCACGCTGGGCGAGGAAGACTCTCAGACTCGATTACTTAGCCTAAGCCCTGCGCAAAGTCTTGAGCAGCGGTTGTGATGCCCCCTGCCGAGTCCTTGTGCGCCGGATCACATCGCCACCGCTGCCCAAGATCGCAAAATGAAGAAGAACGGAGGGCACACTATGCATGGTAACGAAAAGGTGATTCAGCAATTGAACTCGGCTTTAAGCTCGGAGTTGACCGCCATCGTGCAGTACATGACTCAAGCCGAGATGTGCCAGAACTGGGGCTACCAGCGGCTTGGCGAGAGCACGAAGGTGCGGGCCATCGAGGAGATGCGGCACGCGGAAGGACTCATTGAGCGCATTATCTTCTTGGACAGCATACCCACTGTCGAGGTCGGATTGAAGCCTCAACTTGGCAGCAAGGTGCAGGAGCAAATCGAGATTAACCTTAAAGACGAGCAGGATGCGGTGCGTCAGTACAACGGAGCCGTTAAGATTTGCGTCGGGGCAGGGGACGAAGGCTCCAAGGCTTTATTCGACCGCATGATTCAGGACGAAGAACGTCATGCCGACTTCTTGGAAGTTCAACTTCACTCGATCAAGGAAATGGGCGTCGCCAACTACCTAGCCCAGCAGTTGCACGGCGGGAAGTAACCGCGGGCGTTCTGAGTGCTGGCGGATTGTTTCTTTGGAGGGGCTCAATGAGTCCAATTGAACACTTCGCGGTAGGACTAGCATTCAAACCTACGGCTCCGAAAGTGCCGCTTGGCGGGTTTGCTGCTCGACGTGCGCGGATGGTATGTTCGCCGATATGGCGACGATGGTGCAGAAGATTTCCGCGGTGACGTTTCGGGTTGCGAACATGGCGGAGTCCGTGCGATTTTACAGAGATGTTCTCGGCCTGGAGATTATCTACGGAGGCGAAGGCGGATGTTTCTCTTCGCTTCGCACCGAAAACGCACCGTATCCAATCCTGAATCTGGAACAGGGTGATCCGGTAAGCCGGTGGGGGCGGCTAATTTTTCACGTCGAGGACGTGGACGCATGCTGGGCATACCTGCGGGGAGAGGGATTTCATCCGGAGAGTCCGCGAGACGCCTCCTGGGGAGAACGCTATTTCCACATGCCCGATCCGGACGGTCACGAGCTGTCGTTTGCGCGCCCGCTTTAGCATTCGTCCAGTAGCCGGATGAACTCATCGGAGGTGAGGGGGAGCTTACGAAGGTATTCGTGCAACATCCGCTGGCTCATGTTGTGCCCGGGATGGGGTTCCCGGAACAAGACAACCTGTGGGCTACGGCTCAGGTTACAGAACGACCGTGCCGAACCCGCTTTCCCCTTTTGCGCCGTATAGCCGAGCTTCCGGAGAACGCCGAGGAAGCGCCTCCAAGGGACCTGAGGTGGAAGGGCAGGCATCGTTCAGAATCTAGAGCCCCGCTCTAGGCAAAGCAAGTGCATCAGCGTTTGGCGAGTGTGTTCAAGGCACGGGCAGCGTGTAAACGGCGGGCGAGGGACATATGGCGGTTTTGGTGGAGATGCATCTCACGGGGGACTCGGGGCTGCGGGCGGAGGTTGTGGCCGCCATTGAGCATGTGCTTGCTGATCGTTCTGGAGATTGGAAGGTTTCGATTATTGGCTCCCAGGCAAATGACCGCTGGGAAATGAAAATCGCAGGGCCCAAGGGCTTTGAGCGGTCGTATACGTTGGAGGGTTCACTTGGGCAGCACGAGCCGGAGGTGATTCGGGCTATTGTGGGGAAGATGGTGCCGGCTAGTGGCTCTTGTTAAGCCGATTTCTTTATCTGTGAAGGGAACTCGATAATCTTTCCACGCTGTTCAGGGGAAACCCATTTCACCCTATTTCGGAAGTTGTTCGGTATGTAAAACTCGATTATCTTTGCCATCGTCATCCCTGCCTTCTCGTCTAAGCCGCTTTCGGTCGCATGTAATATTGGAGTTGCGCAAGTCAAGTTGGGATGCGACGCAGGTGTCTCGAAATTGTCAAATGATGGTTTGCAAACTTGGCGCAGCGCTAAGACGCTGAGAGTGGAGTGACCCTAGTCACAACTTGATGTGACGGGAGCCACGGCAGCGCAGCGCGTTTCGGCTCACACTGAGTGTGCTCGGAAGTGCGGCAGGCTGACAGGGAAAGTCGGACGGGAGGCTTACCGCCTGCGAGGTGAAGTATGAGCGGAACGCTGTGGATCGCCATCCTCATTCTAGGGATCGGGGCAGCCCTGTTCGTATCTCGCGCCATCCTTGGCATGCAGGCTTATTTTGGATACCGTGGCAAGCGCCTTGTCACCTGCCCAGAGACCCACAGAGCTGAAGCTGTTGATTTAGCGGCCGGCAAGGCTGCTGCAAACGCCTTTCTATCCGAACCCACTCTGCGCCTGAAGCAATGCTCGCGTTGGCCGGAGCGGCAAGACTGTGGCCAGGAATGCCTACAGCAGATCGAAGCAGATCCGGAGAACTGCCTGGTCTGGAATATTGTTTCGCAGTGGTATGAAGGAAAGAAGTGCGTGATTTGCCACAAGACTATCGGCAAGCTTCACCACCTGGATCACGCGCCAGGGCTGCTTGGTCCAGAGCACAAGACGGTTGAGTGGAGAGAATTGCGGCCTGAACAACTTCCCGAGGTGTTTGCCACCCATCACCCAGTTTGCTGGGATTGCCATGTGACCGAGATATTTCGACGCCTCTATCCCGAACTGGTTGTGGACCGGGAACCGGAACCAAGACGTATCCGGTAGGGAGGAACCCACTGTGACTCGCGAGGAACGAATACAATTCCTGCAGGTAGTCTGCGATTTTAACGAAGTGTACAAGGAAAAAGAGTCTTATAAGGCTTACCTTCAATCAGCAGCAGAGCATCGGTTCATTCCGGGTCAGGATTGGGAAGAAATATGTCAGCGCCTTCAGGCCGATCCTTCCATGAGCGAAATACAGGATTTCGAATTTGTTACGTTGTATGAATATGCAACTCAGGGCTTGGCTCATGGAGAAGCGCAGGCACTGTTAGAAGAAGTTCGGAAAATCCGGAAGAACCTTCGAAATCCAGTTCATTAGCGGTTAATCCAATCTCAACTTGGAGGAATATCGAAAATGGGACATTACATTACGCTGATCCGATACACGCAGCAGGGCGCTGCCAAAATTAAGGAAAGCCCGGCGCGACTGGACAAGGCCAAGAAAGCCGCCGAGGCAGCCGGCGGAAAGATCCACGCCTGGTACTTGACGATGGGAAAGTACGACGCCGTGATTGTTTCTGAGTTTCCCAACGATGAGGCGAGCGCGAAATTCATGCTGTTGACGGGAGCCGCGGGCAACGTGACCACCCAAACACTGAAGGCCTTTACCGAAGCGGAATATCGCAAAATCATCGATTCTCTTTAGCAGGGAAAAGAGCACAACATCCTGGCGAGAGCACCGCTTTTTATGACGGTCGGAGCGCCCTCGCCCGTTTTTGAGGCGGGAGATCCGCGAGGGCAAATCATAGGCGACTTTAGCGCCCCGCTGCGGGCTGCTCTTACGCCCCTCGACCAGTTAAGCAGGCGGCTGTTCTTCTCCCAAATTGTCCGATCGAACTACTAGCAGACGGGCTGGTGATTGATCTGTGACGTGCGTCACTGACGCAGACCAGGTCGGCGCTTAGCTTAGATCAAAATCCATCGTGCGCGCGTCGCTACCATCCAGACCCCACATTCGCAGCGCGCGCCCGATGGGTGTTGGGCGCGTTTTTCTCAGAATGTCCAGCCAATTAGACCGGTGAGCGTTGCGGAGTGTTGGGACATCCCGAAACTGTGATTTTGGACAAAACGCATTCCGTCTGAAAAGGCGCTAAGCCTGTTCTTCTTTCTTTACTGACGGAAAGTGCCATTATGCCGGCACCCACGCTGGCGTTATTGTCGAACATGTCTATGTCATACATCTGCACTTTCACGTTTTCATCGACGGGGGTGGTGAGCTGCCATTGCCAACTCGTTTTCAGAGGCGGATGCCAGATTGTCGGGCGATGCGACGCAAGCTGAAGCGGAGGATGACCGTGGGAGCGGATTTCCTGTGCCGCACCAGGTAAATGTAAAAGCAAAAGGCCGAAAATCATGGAAACCGTTTTCATTGGGCCGAGTCCATAAAGCGTCAAGTTCGCAAACCGCATTCCTTCCGCCGCCAGATGGACAATCCGGGCGTACCCAGTGCTAATGCGCCCAGCGCGGCAGGTTTGGGAGTGGGTATGCTCAGACTTGCTGGGTTTGGTTGGTCGATGATTCTGTCGAAATCATCTAAAGCTTTAGTCCGACCCGCGACAATTGTCTTGTCGGGGATGGTCTCGTAAGCGTAACCCGTTAGCGTTGCCTTGATGAAAGCGCTACCCAACACTTGCACGGTGAGCCGGGCCCACCCATAGTGAGTTTTGCCCTTAATGGTGAACTTCAACCCCAAGTAACCATGGGTCACGTTAACCCATCGACCGATGAGGCCCTGGCTACTTTGGGAGCTCGCCATCAATTTTCCGGAGAAGTGCGCGTTCGGGCCGATCCGCGCTCCACGTTTCAAGGCGGAAGCATATGGTATCGATAGGAACCCCCTCGCTCCTTCCACTCCGTTGGCACCGGCCGGAATCGCGGAAAGCACATCAACGCAGTAGTCCGTATTGCAGTAGTGAGTGTTCACCAAGATGAAGTCGGCCATCTTGTCGTTATTGAGGTCCAACTTATAGCGCCCATTCTTCCCGACGACGTGATGAGTCGGGGTGTAAACGATCTTCGCCTCGGCCGGCGTCAACGCCAGTACACTCATTCCGGCTGCGCTCGCGGCAAGTGCGTACATGTTGAGGTGATGGTGGATTGACTCGGAAAGGTTGGAAGCTGTCTTACGGGCCCCGGAGGAATGTTTCATAAGGCCTCCTTGATAGGCGACCAGATGTTACTCCCGGCGTTCTCGATTGTCACGAGAATTATCAGACTGTACCGGTGCGCAGCATGCGTAGCGAGCGGGGTATTGCTGGAAACTCTAGAGATCCTCAGTTGGTCGGTCACCGATCCGGTCAGCCAGAAAGGTCAATGCGAACGGAAACCGGAATGTGCTTCGTCACACTGAATTGTTACGGTGGGAAGCTCTGCGCTTGCGAGTTCATTGTTGGCTTCGGTACCAGCTACAGCGAGCACATGTTCCGAAATCACCAACGTGGTCGAATGACCGACCCGCGCCCAAGCCCGACCATTTTCGGGCCGGGCCTTTGCTTTGGATTCGGGGATTGAGCTATGGACGCGCGAACCGCCTCGCGTTTACTTTGGTGTGACCTCCCGAGCCAAATGGCTTGCAATGACGTCGCGAATATCGCTTCGTTTGCGCGCCGCCTCAAAGGCCGCTTCGCGTGATCCATAGTGTTTCACCACAATGGTCGCAGCTTTTGCATCGATCTGGTCAAGAGACGCCCAACTTGGATAGAGTATCGCGACGGCAACGTCCCAGTCGTTAGGCTGATTGGAAGTCGGGTTGATAAACGTCTTGTAGTCGGAAATCAACCCCTGTTTCTTCTGCTCATCAAGCACTGGCTTTATGTTTTGTCGGAAGTCGTTCCAGAAAACATCGCCCATGCCGGGCTTGAGGTGCATGTAATTCACTCGCCACACCGGTCCGACATCATAGTTTGGATTCTGCGCAAACTCTAAACTTGAACTCAGGACGGCAACAAGAAACACAACGACCGCGATCGTTTTCCGCATGTTCCCTCCTTAAATATGAAAAGCGCGGCCATTGTACACCTGTCCCTTTGCTCTGTTATTTATGTCGATGGGGCTACAACAGTGATCGTTGCCCAGGCTTGCGAACACCAACTTCCTCGCATCACCAGCTGATTCGCCGCACGATTGCCCACCTTCGGCATCCTCACGCGCATAGGGCGAAAGTCAGGCAGATTCTACCGGCCGCCAGTGAATGTTTTTCGAGAGGCCGACGGATTTCTGATCGCGCTTACCTATGGACGAGATTGCGAGTGGCTCAGGATGTACTAGCGGTGGCCTTTTTTGTCCACTCAGACGAACCGCTAAGGGTTGAACTTGACCTCGATTAGCTCACGCGTCTGTTTGGGTGCTGGTACCCACTTCCATTTTTGAACGGCATCATGAGCTGCCTGTGCTAGTAGCGGATGCCCTCCCTTGATTTCGACCGTCGTTGCGGAGCCGTCTGGAGCGACCACTGCTTCCACTTTCACGCTTCCTTGGAGCTTCATACCACGGGCGAGGCTCGGGTACTGCGGAGTGACGCGGATTACAACTTGGCGGTTACCTTCTGCTTCCTGCGCGAGGGAGAAGCGGCACCCGAAAACACATAGAACTAATACCGCCGCCCTCCTCCATCCAGAAGTCATGAGATGAAGGTAAGCTGCTCACTATCTCAACAGAAGATAACCACGGTAATCTCCTAGTAATGAAATAACGTTCGCTATCGAATAGAGCAGATAGCCGACCAATACCCGAATACACCTAAACCTGGGACGCAATCAATCGCGACAGGTTGAATGCTTTAGGTTTTCTTCCAGTCAGTCACGACTTCAACTCATTCAGGATTTCCGCGAGGGGGATCAATGGTGCTAGGGCGGGTATACGTGTCAGGAGGAGATAGTGGCGGTCGTTTCGCAGGGCGGCCGCCATTTTTTTTTCGATGGGCCCGCCCAAGCAAATTCACACTACGTCAATGCCGACGAAAAGTAAACTGAGCTATTAGCGAGTAATCAGCTTCATTTTTCGAGTGCCAGTGGTCTGTTATTGCTCTGACTGTTACGGGCGTTGTTTGGTTTGGTGCAATCTATGATTGGCTGGACGCGCGAGTTCTGGGAGGCGATGAGGCCTTTTCTGGCGGACGCCGCATACGTCAACTATCTCGGCGAAGTCCCGGGATCCGAGGTTAGAGAAGCCACGTTCTAGTGCTTATTGCCGGCAGACATCTGGAATCGAGCAACCCCGAGCTGCCAAAACAGAAAACTCCATTCGTCTGCCAGTTGCTCCGCCACCTGCGTTTTCGTTGAGCCGATACCGTGACCTGCTTCGTAGTCCAAACGCAGCAAAATGGGCTTGCCGCTCGTTGTAGCGGCCTGCAGACGCGCCGTCATCTTGGCAGACTCCCATGGCGCCACGCGCGGGTCGTTGCGCCCCGCGATCAACAGCACCGCGGGATAGCGAGTGCCATCCTTTACGTGGGCGTACGCACTCATTTCGTACAGGCCCTTGAATCCGTCAGGATCCTTCACGGTTCCCCATTCCGGGATATCGCCGGGACCGCTCTCTTCCAGTTCGCCGCGTAGCGCGTCGGTAAAGCCCACCTCGATCAGTGCGGCCCCAAACAAGTCCGGTCGTTCGGTGATCGCTCGGCCGATAAGGATACCTCCGGCGCTTTCACCCTCGCCGGCCAGGTGGGCGGGTGAGGTGTATTTTTGCTCGATCAAATACTCAGCACATGCGATGAAGTCGTGCCAAGTATTCGGCTTGGTGAGTTTTTGCCCGGCCTTGTGCCAGTCATCCCCGTACTCGCCGCCGCCGCGCACATGAGCGAACGCCAGCACGCCGCCTCGTTCCAGCCAAGCCAGGTTGATCGCGTCAAAGAACGGATCGAGCGAGCTGCCGTAGGCTCCGTAGCCATTCAGCAAGACCGGGTTGGAGCCGTCGAGTCTGAGTCCACGCCTGTAGATGATCGAAAGCGGCACCAGCGCGCCATCTTGGGTCTGCACTTTCACCGCTTCTGACTCGATGTCCTCCGGAGTGTCAAAGGTCCCAGTGGGCTGCAGTTTCGTGTCCGCGACACTTTTCGTTTTCGGATCGTATGTGTAAATGCGCCCTGCTCTTATCCATCCGGTGAGTTCAAAGATAACGCCCGGCGCACGAACATCCGTTGAGTAGAGTTCAAATGAGCCATCGAACGGCAGCGCAACCGGCTCAGGCTTCGAACCCTCCTCGTAGCGGACTCGCAGTAGACGCTCCACGGCTCCATCCCGCAGTTGAACATACAACGCGTCCTGCGCTGCGGCTAAGTTAGTGATTACCGCCTCGCTAGGTGGGACAACGACGTCTGCATGGCGGAGATCAGGCTTGGAGAGACGAGTGTGAATTATCTTGAAATGCGAGGCATCCTTGTGGGTGAGCAGCCAGAGGCCATCTCCGCGGACTGCCATGTTCGTCACGGCATCGTCAACGTCGCAGACCTTGCGCCATGGAGTGTTTCGCTTGTCCACTGAGTCCAGGGGCGCTACATAGAGCGTGAATTCATTAGAACCGTGCTGCACCATCCCAAAGGCAAAAGGAACGCCTGGGGTCGTCGTTACGAAGGAAATGTCTGCCGGTTCCACCTTGACGAGAGGCGATACGCCGTAGCCGAAGACGACCGTGTCGTGTTCCGGACTTTTCCCGATTACGTGCAGATACGCGCGGCTCTTGATTTCCTTTTCCTCTTCTGGCGCGTTCGACCGTAATTTCTGCAACCGGTTGTAGATGAACGAACGCCCGCCGGGGAGCCAGCCAATGATGTCCCCGAATTGGACGCGATCAATGATTTCGCGGGTGTCGCGTAAGGTAGTGGTGTCCACAATATGCAGGACCGCCTTTTCTGAGCCTCCCTGGGAGATACCATAGGCAACGTAGCGGCCGTCGTTCGAAGGCGAGAAGTAATTGATAGCGGTGGGAGGACCGGCCCCGCTGGGCCTTTGTGGATCCACGAGTAACTCTTCTGGCCCGCTAGTTCCGTCGCGCATGTACAGCTTGAAGACAGATTCTTTGCTGAGCGACTTCAGGTAAAAGTAGCGTCCCGTCGCTAAGCGTATTACTGAGCCGACCCGAGCCGGGATGGATTCATCGAGCTGCTGGATGCGCACCAGCAATTCGTCGCGGCCCGGAATGCGGTCCAAAACGTAGCGCGTGTAATCGTTCTGGGCTTTCATCCATCTCGCCACTTCGGGATTATCCAGACTTTCCATGTAGCGGTAAGGGTCCGTGACCTTTGTGCCGAAATAGTCGTTCACCACTGGTCGAACTCGTGCAATTGGGGGTGGTGTGATCGCGGAGGCATCCTGCGCGACGGCCTGGCCGAACACCCGAGGCATCGCCAGAGTGGTAAGTAGAATCGCGGAAAGTAGCACTAGCCGATTATTCGGCGGAATGCGTTTCACAAGTGTCCTTAGAAGATGGTCGGCGAAGCGTGCAGCCCTCAACACCCAAGTCTTCCTTAGATCAGGCGGTAGATGCATTGGGAGGATTTTCGATCGACGAAGGCGGAATCTTCTTGCTCTTTCTCATCCACTCGCCGGCTCGTTGTTCGGCCTCGAGCAGTTGCTCCATGGTCATCGACTTGTTGACATGATCCTTGGCTTGGGTGATGTGTTCCAAAGAGCAGTTCGACACGGCCGGAGACGTCTAGCTTGTCGAGCACTCGAAACAGTGCCTCTCCTGTCCGCGACTCTGGAGTTATCGCATCCTGGTGCAAAAACAATTCTATTTCGTAAGACGCTGATCTAGCTGGACTATTATCTGCGGTTTGTCCACCGAGGGCAATCAGGATTAGCAATGACTGGTGAGGGAGTCTTCTTAATTAGTACTTCCACATCCTGATTTCGTTTCCACCATGCTCAAAATGAACTTCGTCCATGAGTTGGCGGATCAGGTAAACGCCGCGCCCGTGGTCGACGTACAGGTTCTCATGCCGGTTCGGATCGGATACAGAATCCGGACTGAACCCTTTTCCTGGATCGGTCACGATGATCACGATTCGGCCCTTCGGGTCAGACCTGAGTTGGCACCGGACCTCTTTTGAGGGGTCATGACCGCATCCGTGCACAACCGCATTAGCCAAGGCCTCCTGAACTGCCAAAGCAACCTCAAATCGCTTCTGTTCGGGGACGTTCAACTGAGCCAAAGTTTCAGATATGGCGTCAACCACGGTTGCCATCGCTTCAGCATCAGCAGGCATACTCAGGTCGAGCAGTTCTGATAATGCGCTGCTTTCTGGGCTACCGGTAGACTCAGCCGACAGCGTGTACCAACAAATAAGCTGCCAATCCGGCAGGATCGAAATCACGGTTTGCCTGATACGGAGCTACACCATCATCGCGAGCAAGCTGAGATGCGGTTTGATAGTTTCTCCTTTGGCCCCCTCCAGATCGATGACAGCACGCGCGAGCATCATGTAGTCATCAACCTGGGGAGATCCGCAACCGCAAAAAAACCGGGGCAGGGTCGCCGGGAATGCGTGTATCTCCGCCCCATTCGGAGCTGGATCAAGGAAGGGGAATTCGATAAAGGTTACGCTGGACATTTCCGCGAGTGTAGGCATACAAGGAAGAAGTCCCTGCGGATTCAACGACCCCCGGAGGAACAATAGATGCTTTCATTCTCTTCAGGTCGTCTTTCCCGGATATGCCACTCGAGGGTAAGGCGGGAAGACCTGTGCGTTGGAGAGGTAGCGAGTAGGTATTGTTGTCGCCAGCGTTGGGAAGACCAACATACAAGGAGTCTCCAGTCCGATCCCACGTGGCCCAACAGAGGGCCAGACAAACGGTGACGGCCGGGCCTCCGTCGATCGGGTACGCCGCCACAAAATACGGATGCTCTGCATCCGGGCCGCGGGTCTGCGCGAGTATCCAGCGTCCATCAGCGGATACCCCATACGGGTCGAAAATTGCTCTGCCGCTGATCTTGCGTCTCTCCGTGCCATCGCGTTTCATACGGTACAGAAAATTTGAGCCTCCTTCGACTGCCCGGAAAATCACGTCGCCGTCGGGAAGAAAGTAAGGACAATCCCCGCTTGCATTTGATTCGATCAGTCGGGGTGTTGACCTGCGATCCGTCGGCGCAATCCACAGTTGAGGATGGCCGGTTTTGTCCAGCATGGAAAAAGCAATCGCTTTCCCGTCGCGTGAGACCGCGTAGTGCTGTAGACCGACCCCACACCCTTGGAGCGAATAGCCTGATAGCACCGGCTTGCTCTTAGCGCTCGCCAGATCTGCAACCCACAGTTCAGCGCTTGCATTCTGTCGGTATGAGAGCAGGTAGTAGAGTTGGCGTGCATCTGGAGAGAACTGTAGCACTCCGGCGTTGCCTTCTGAAGAAATCTGATGCTCACCTTGAAGGTCGTGAACCCATACGGTGCTGTCTTGAATCCCCGCTGACGTGACAAGCGATTTTCCATCCGATGCGATTGCAATTCCTTCTTCTTCCGTCGGCCCGGAAGTTACCTGCTCAGGCGTGCCATCTGGGAATCGTTGTCGCCAAATATGGAATTTCCCACCTTTATTCGAGCTCACATAGAGCCATTTACCGTCTGGGGACCATGCACCGGAAGTGCAGGTCGCATCAGGCGGACCTACGACTCGTAAGTTGCTGTTTCCTTCAAACGGAACCACTCGACATGGTCCCAGCTCACCTTGGCGGTTCATTTCTACGACCAGGACCCATTTGCCATCGGGAGAGAGATACGAATGGTGGGCCATGCTTCGTTGATCGGCTGGGATGTACACATCTCGCCCGTGGCCACGCGCTTCATCGGAAGTCACCACGGCCATGTGCAGTCCTTGCTTGATTTCGGAGAACAATACGCGCTCGCCATCCTGAATCCAAGTCAACGAGGAAGCATTAGGGAGAAGCACCCGAGGTTCGCCGCCGAGCACCGGCACCTCCCACGTGTCCCAAGGGTCGAAGGTACCGTAGGCGATGCGCGAGCCATCATGAGAGAACGTCGGACTCATTTTCCACCGCTTGTCGTGGGTTAGCTGCACTGGCTCGCCGTCGGGAAGCAGCTTGAGATACACGTCACCCGGGCCGAACAACGTGTCTTCTCCCCGGATGAACGCCAGCATATGTCCGTCGGGTGAAAGAGCGGGATAGATTGCCGAGTCGGCAAAAAACGTCAGCTGCTGCCAACCCGCGCTTGTGGCTACGCCGCGTCGAGCAAAATGGTAGAAGGCGCCACCGACAACCGCGGCCAGGAAAATAATCAGGGCCACGAAGAAGATGCGCTTTCTCAGAACAGGGCGTTCGATCAGCACACCCACCCTCGGCCTACGCGACTCGGAATCGCGCCTGAGCCGCATTAGATCAGCGCGCACCTCCGCAGCTGATTGGTACCGCAGCTTGCGGTCTTTTTCCAAGGCCTTGTCAATAATCTCTACAAGTTTCTCCGGTACCTCGGGGTTCAATCGTTGTGCAGGAACTGGAGTCTTGTTCAGGATCGCCTCAAAAATGACCGCTGAACTATTTCCGGTAAACGGAGGCCGGCCTGTCACCATCTCGTACAATACCGCTCCCAATGAGAACAGGTCGGTCCGGGAGTCAAGTTCCTCGGCCCGCGCCTGCTCGGGTGACATATAGGAGATCGTCCCCAATGCAGCCCCTTCGCTCGTGAGTTCCTCATCAGTCAAACTGGCCGTGACCAATGCTGTCGAACGCACGGCTACCTTCCCAAGAATCTTCTTCGCCAACCCGAAATCTAGGATCTTGGCCTGGTCTCGTCCGGTGACGAAGATGTTTCCCGGCTTGATATCACGATGGATGATGCCTTGGGAATGAGCGGCGTCGAGCGCATCGGCGATTTGCACGGCCAGATCAAGTAAGACATTGGTAGGCAAAGGCTTTCCGCTGATTCGATTGTGCAGAGTCTTTCCCTCGAGCAATTCCATGGCGATGAACTGACCGCCCTGGTACTCCTCGATGTCATAAATCGTGCAGATATTCGGGTGATTGAGCGCGGAAGTTGCGCGCGCCTCGCGCCAGAACCGCGCCAGCGCCAGCCGATCGGTTGCGGCTTCCCTCGGCAAAAACTTCAGAGCGACTAGGCGGCCAAGTTTGGTGTCCTCAGCCTTGTAAACCACTCCCATGCCCCCGGCGCCGATCTCTTCCAGCACACAGTATTGCTCAATCACCGCGCCCGCAAGGTTTGGCTTCCCGCTTGCGGATCCGGAAGCACCGCTCGCACCAAAACCCAATTCCCCCTCCGCCTCAAATGCTGGCGTCTCGATGAAGCTTCCGTCATGGTGGTGGTGGGCGAGCAAGGATTCGATCTCCTTACGGAGGGACTCATCCCCGGCGCATGAATTATCCAGAATCGAGGCGCGGCGGCTTTCCTCCGCCTCCAGCACGTCGTTGAAAATCCGCTCGACCTTGTCCCAACGCTTAGGATCCACCGAGCTTCTCCTGGCTCAGTTCACGCAACAGCCAAGCCTTGGCGAGCCTCCAGTCGCGCACGACCGTTTCCGGGGAAACTTTCAAGACCTCAGCGGTTTCTTCCACGGTGAGTCCCCCATAGAACTTCAGCTCGACTACTTTGCTTTTGCGCTCGTCGGTTTTCGCCAATTCGTTGAGAGCATCATCGACCGCGAGCAAGTCTTCACGCGAATCCGGACAAACCATAGGAGCAACGTCCAGCGAGATCGGTTGCGCTCCGTTGCCGCGCTTATGGGACTGCCGGGCGCGGGCCTGATCCGTGAGAATGCGCCTCATCTGACGCGCACACACGGCAAAAAAATGAGCCCGATTCTGCCAGTCGATTCTTTTCAAGTCAGTCAGACGCAGGTAGAGTTCGTTGATCAAGGCAGTGGTCTGCAGGGTATGCCCATCCTTCTCGCCCTTCATGCAACCCTTTGCGGCTCGATGGAGTTCCCGGTAAACCTGAGGGGTTAGCCGCTCTAGTGCCTGGTCGTCCCCTTGGCGCCATGCCTTCAGCAGGGACGTAATCTCGTGTTCGACCTCTTTAGTCATTGAAAGGCCTTAAGTTACGGGAAGGTTCAAGACGCTTAACCGGAACATTAGCACAACTGAATGGTGCTTTGCGTGCCAGCTAACTTCAGTGATCTCCCATAAAGGATTACCATCTTTGCCCGCATTTCTCGCTATAGAAGGTAAGAGGCCAAGAAACAGGCATTCCAGAGGAACAGCACACACTTCGCCGGTTCCTCCGTAATGTCGCGGGGATGCACGTGGAAAGAGCAGCACATTTAAAGATTAAGGAGAGATTATGACGAAGAAGCTAGTCGTAAATTCGGTCGCGTTGGTTCTGCTAATGGTTGCGGCTCTGGGGTCAGGATACGCACAGAGTGACTCCGCTGCCTGCAATAACAAACTCATCTGGGGCAACTATGGATTCACCGTCCAGGGTACCAAGCTGGCGGGAGCGGGACCCACTGGCCCACAGGTGGGAGTAGCCATGACCCAATTTGACGGCAAGGGCGGGCTCACACAACTCGATACCGTAACCATTGCTGGCTTGGTCGTCGCCGATTTCACCCATACTCCAGCCACTGGCAATTACACGGTCAACTCGGATTGCACCGGCACCTTCACCATCAATTTCACCGATGGACGGCCCACGGTGGTCACGAACTTCGTCGTGGTCGCGAATGGTGACGAAATCGACACCGTAGTGATCAGTGCGGGCGGGAACCAGGGAATACTCGCCACCGGCAGCATCGGAAAAAGACGTTTTCCCAAACGCTAACGGTCGGCCGTCCCTTGTTGCGCCTTCTCGGGAAGCGGTGAGCGGCTAAGACATGCTAAGCCAAACGCGACACCGCTTCTCAAACTTGTCAATACGTCTATACTCTCGCTGGTCAAGTGGCCGAGTCGAGCGAGGGCGTGATGTTGCCGGTGTCTGTGGCCGGCTCCGACTAGAAAGACCTAGCCTTTCCACTCCGCACGTCGAGTTATCGCACGGACTGCAAGCGCTAGCACGACAGGGCTGACAGGTCCCAACACGAACCTCTTCTTCCTTCGAATCATGCAGTAGATGCGTTGGGAGGATTTTCGATGGACGAAGGCGGAATCTTTTTGCTCTTTCTCATCCACTCGGCCGGCTCGTTGTTCGGCTTCGAGCAGTTGCTCCATGGTCATCGACTGGTTGACATGATTCTTGGCTTGGGTGATCTGCTCGCTCGCGATGAGAAGCCACATATACGGGTTAACCAGATCCTTCGGTCCTGCTCGGCGAGCCGCGTAGAGCTGTGCCAGCGCCAGTTGTGCGGCGGGCAGGCCCTGCTCGGCGGCTTTTTCACACACGGCTAGCGTCGCCTGACCATGGCGATCGCTTTAGCAGGATTCGCAAACAGAGAAGCGAGCAGCGATTGTCCGGGACTGGCTTGGCTCAGCGTCATCACTTCCGCCGGCTTCAGTCGCTTCCGGCGGGCCGCGCAGACGCCATTCAATCTGGTCTATGAGGCTAGGCCATAACCGGGACAGACTATCAGTTGCTGCTAGGGTGGGCCGACCGACACGACGGACCCCTATCGTGTCGGCCCATTCTTCCTATTCGCCCACAACCTACATTCGCGCCGACAGCGGTCAACATGAGGCCCATTTTTGAGCGCTGCGAGTCGAGCGACGGAATTATCTAGGCAAGGGCCTGCCGGAGATATCCTGCCACGTCGCTAACGAACCGATGCACCGACACTTCCGCGATGCGGTGGCCGACGATCGCGTTCATGGTTTTCCCCACGGCGCCGAAAGGTGGTTCGTAAATCCCGGAGAAATCCAATTGCGTTTCGGTCGAGGTCAGCGGATACACGGAAAGCTCGCCCTTCATGAGCGGAAACAATCTCGGCATGGTCGCTGCCTCCCACTCCAGCAGCAACCGCGTGGTAGGAGTTGAAGTGGCGTCAACGACCTTTTCCTCAATGTTTCTCACAGAAATATTGATGTCGGTCTTAACGCCAATACCGCCAAAATCGACGTGCAGTTCAGCCGCGATCGATTGCGCCCGGGACGCAGCCGCCTTCGTAGCCGACTGGAATACAGCGAGTGCGTTCTGCCTCAACGCATCGCGGACGCGCTCGTAGGGACGGTTCACATAGTCGTAGCTGCGAATCTCGCGTCTTGTACTCATCGTTCCGTCCAGCCGGACCGCAATCAAACTGGTGGTCACGAAAACTGTACCATAGCGCGATTGCACCGAGTTCGATTGCGTGCGGCGTCCGTGCTTTCGGTTCATTGTTGCTCCACCTTTTTACTCGGGGCATCGTTTCCGAAACAATGACAGTGAATTTCGCTGTATCATGGCTACCGCCTGAATTCAATCGCATCAGGCTAGCGGTTGATCGCGGACGCAAGGTCCGCATCGACGCGTGAGGAGGCTCGATGTCTCAGATTGACGTCCCGTTGTTGCCCACGGGCTTCGGACAGACGCGGCGAGCCGACAATTGGTGGGTACAACCTCTGGTTGTGTTTCTTGGTTTGTCGGCATTCGTCGTTTACTCCACGTGGGCCGCGCTACAGGGACAGCATTTCAGGTTCGGACCTTATCTCTCACCGTTTTATTCGCCCGAATTGTTCGGCCCCGCCCACGAAAGTTGGTTTGGTCCGAATCCAAGATGGATGCCTGTTTGGGTCACAGGAGCAGTGCTGATTCTGTGGGCGCCGGGCGGATTTCGAGTGACGTGCTACTACTATCGCGGGGCATATTACAAGGCTTTTTGGGCCGATCCGCCTTCCTGCTCCGTGGGTGAGCCACGGAAGACATATCTCGGCGAACGATCGTTTCCTCTGATCCTGCAAAACGTCCACCGGTATTTTCTATATCTGGCCCTCGTGTTTCTTGTAATTCTGGCGCGGGACGTATGGGATGCGTTCTGGTTCGGCGGCCGGTTTGGTATAGGCGTCGGCACTCTCGTCTTGTTGACTAACCTCGGGCTGCTGAGTTCCTACACCGCCGGATGCCACTCCTTTCGACATTTAGTCGGCGGCTTTCGCGATCGGTTGGCGGGGGCGCCTACCCGCAAGCGAGTTTACGATTGCGTGAGTTGCCTGAACCGCCGCCATATGCTGTTTGCGTGGTGCAGCCTCTTCTCGGTTGCGTTTTCCGATTTGTATGTGCGGATGTGCTCGATGGGTATCTGGACCGATTGGAGGATCGTCTAGTGAGCGAGTACATCACGCATGAGCACGACGTTCTGATCATTGGAGCCGGGGGCGCCGGCCTGCGGGCTGCCATCGAGGTCTCGGCCGCTGGCGGAAAGGTCGCGGTCATTTCGAAATCTCTTCTTGGCAAAGCACACACCGTCATGGCCGAGGGCGGCATAGCCGCGGCGATGGGGAATGTGGACGACCGGGACAGCTGGCGCGTTCACTTTGCCGACACGATGCGCGGCGGTCAATACCTGAGTAACTGGCGGATGGCGGAACTGCATGCCAAGGAGGCTCCGGCATGCGTGCGTGAACTGGAGGCGTGGGGCGCACTTTTTGATCGCACGGGCGACGGCCGAATTCTCCAGCGGAATTTCGGTGGCCATCGGTATCCTCGGCTTGCCCATGTGGGCGACCGTACCGGCCTGGAAATGATCCGCACTCTTCAGGACCATGGAATCCATCTGGGGCTAGACGTTTTCATGGAACACACAGTCGTTACGCTGTTGAAGGACGGCGGCCGTATCGCAGGCGCGTTTGGATACGACCGCGAGCGCGGCCGATTTCACCTGTTCCGCGCCAAAGCCGTAGTGCTGGCGACGGGAGGAATCGGAAGGGCTTACAAAATCACCAGCAACAGTTGGGAATATACGGGCGACGGCCATTCGCTCGCCTACCATGCTGGTGCGGCGCTGATGGACATGGAATTTGTGCAGTTCCACCCTACGGGAATGATTTGGCCACCCAGCGTGCGCGGTATTCTGGTCACGGAAGGAGTGCGCGGTGAGGGAGGGGTACTGCGCAATCGGAATAGCGAGAGATTCATGTTCAAAGATATTCCGCCGTTGTACACCAACCAGACCGCCGATACGGAAGAAGAAGGCTGGCGGTACACGCAGGGAGATAAGAACGCAAAACGCCCGCCCGAATTGCTGACCCGCGACCACGTGGCCCGCTGCATCCGGCAGGAGGTTAGGGAAGGGCGGGGCAGTCCTCACGGCGGTGTGTTCCTGGACATTGCGTGGATCAAGGAGAGAATTCCGAACGCGGCCGAGCATATAAAGAAGAAGCTGCCCAGTATGTATCACCAGTTCAAGCAGCTTGCCGACATTGACATTACCCAGGAGCCGATGGAAGTTGGTCCCACGACCCACTACATGATGGGAGGTGTCAAGGTGAACGCTGATTCCCAAATGTCGGACGTGGCAGGCCTGTTTGCAGCCGGAGAGTGCGCGGCTGGTCTGCATGGCGCCAACCGGCTCGGCGGGAATTCACTTTCCGATTTATTAGTCTTCGGCAAGCGGGCCGGTGAGTACGCCGCGGCCTATGCAAAAGAGAACTCGCTGGGCGCGGTGAAAACGGATGAACTCGGATCCGCGGAAAAGTGGGCGCTGCAGGCCTTCGAGCGTGAGGGGTCCGACAATCCGTACACCGTACAACATACATTGCAGGACTTGATGCAGGAACTGGTCGGGATCGTACGTCAGGAAAAGGAGATGCTGCAAGCGCTCGAGCGCCTTCGAGAGTTGAAAGGCGCCAGCGAGCGAGTCAGCGTGGTTGGAAACCGGGAATACAATGCAGGCTGGCACACGGCGCTTGACCTGCACAGCCTGCTGACCGTCTCGGAAATTGTTACTCGGGCGGCGCTGGAACGGAAAGAGAGCCGTGGGGCGCATTTCCGCGATGATTTTCCCACCAAGGACAAGCAGTACGACGGCTTCAACATCGTGGTGCGAAAAAACGCCGGTGGAGAAGTGCAGCTCACGCGCGAGCCCATTCCCCCGATGCGAGAGGATCTGCAGCAAATCATCCAGGAGATGAAGTAATGGCGACGGCCACGTTTCGGATATGGCGTGGGGAAAAAGGCCAGGGAAAGTTCCAAGACTACCCTACAGAAGTCTCAGCGGGCATGGTAGTCCTCGATGCCGTGCATCAAATACAGGCGGAACAGGCCGGCGATCTTGCGGTTCGCTGGAACTGCAAGGCGGGAAAATGCGGCTCGTGCTCGGCCGAAATCAATGGTATGCCGAAATTGATGTGCATGACGCGGCTTAACACGCTCCCACTCGATAGGCCTGTGACCGTCGAACCCATGAAGGCATTTCCGCACATGAGGGATCTGGTCACGGACGTATCGTGGAATTACGAGGTAAAGAGGCGCATCCCGAAGTTCCAGCCGCGGCAGCCCGACGCGCCCGATGGCACCTGGCGCATTGCCCAAGAGGATGTCGAACGGGTACAGGAGTTTCGAAAGTGCATCGAGTGCTATCTCTGTCAGGATGTCTGCCACGTCTTGCGCGACCATCACATGCACGAGCAATTCATTGGTCCCCGATTTCTGGTGTATGCGGCCGCGCTCGAAATGCATCCGTTGGACGTGGGGGATCGCGTGGAAGATCTGAGAGAGCAATTCGGCGTCGGTCTCTGCAACATCACCAAGTGCTGCACCAAAGTTTGTCCTGAAAGCATCACGATCACCGACAACGCCATCATCCCGCTCAAGGAACGCGTCGTGGACCGCTTCTTCGATCCGCTGTCGAAACTTTTTCGAGTATTCAGCAATTCGAAAAGATAGGAGACGTTATGCACTTCGAACTGAAATCCATTTCCGAGCAGAGTATTCCTGAAGCGCTAGCGAAGGTCGAGCGCTACAGACTATTGAATGAACCCAGCCTGGCGGAAAGTATTTGCCTCGATATTCTGGCCATCGCGCCCACTCACCAGCAGGCGCTGATTTCGCTTCTGCTCGCACGAACCGACCAATTCGATTCTGGTGTGCATGTGAAAGCCGCACAAGAGGTTCTTGCACAGATCAATGGCGACTACGAACTGGCCTACTACCAGGGCATCATCTGGGAGCGTTTCGGAAATGCGCGCATTCGTCACGGCGGCACTGGTGCCGGCGCATCCGCGTATCACGCGTTGCGGGAGGCAATGGATCACTATGAGAAGGCCATGAATTTTGCGATACCCGGGAACGACGATGCTATTTTGCGATGGAACACCTGTGCGCGCGTGATCATGCAGAATCCGGACGTCCGACCGGTTCCTGAGAGTGAGCCCGCAGAGGCGTGGGAGCACGACGAAGCCGGCTCCAGAATCGCAGATGCTTAGCATCAGATGCGATTACGTCACAGCGATAGTCGAAGTGTGGACCCGGGCCTAGCCGAGCGTTGGAATCGGATGACGGACATGCCGCAAGTTTCTTGGCTAGAAGTCGGCGAAACAGCTCCCCCTTCAAGTCGAATCCAGGTTGGTTGCTGGCGCGTTGATAGATACACGCGTTGGTTCGGGGTGTGCCGGGCGCATTGCCTGTGGCCGGCTCTGCGTTCGTGCTGATGACGGTCGCGGTTATCGCGTCAGTGCTCCCCGCTGCACGCATCGATGTTATGCAAGCGCTGCTCTCCGAGTAACCGTCGGATGGCTGGGGTTAGGGTTATCAGCAACTCCAAACGCGAGATCAATCGCTGAGCGCCGGTCCTGATGGAACGCGCCATCTTTATCTTCGTTCTTCGGCTGTTCCTGACCTTCTTCCAACTTCGCAGCCTCGCCATCAGGCAGTTTGCGAAAAACGTTCGCAGCGGCTGGGAGCGGCAGATTAGCTCTTGGATCGTGGGCGGATGACGGGCAGGTTCTGCTTCGGTAGCTCGCTTTAGTGCGAGATCCTTCCCCCAAATTAAGCAGTAGATGCGTTGGGAGGATTTTCGATTGACGAAGCGGGAATCTTCTTGCTCTTTCTCATCCGCTCGGCGGCTCATTGTTCAGCTTCGAGCAGTTGCTCCATGGTCATCGATTGGTTGACGTGGTTCTTGGCTTGGGTGATCTGCTCACCGGCGATCAGAAACCACAAGTTTTATTGTGAATACGTATGTGGACGTAACATTGCGATTTCCCTCATTGACCAGTAGTCAAGACGTGCAATGGCCGGTTCCGACTGTTTCAGAGGTTAGGGAAGAAATCACATCCCTAGGTGAGGGACGATACAGACGAATAATCAGTCGGAAGTGTAATTTAAAATGTCCTCGTGCGGACAAGGAGGCGATTGTTATGTCTTGTCTCTTGTGCGGGTCGGCTCACCAGGCGGAATTTGGTAGCGAGATACTCATCCATTTCCGTGGCCTCGAGAATCTGGACAACCCCCCAATCTGGGTATTTCCCAAGCTTTTGGTGTGCTTGGATTGCGGCTTTTCTCAGTTTGCCGTCCCAAGAAACGAACTGGCATTGCTTGCCACGGGCACTGCGACTAGTGAGGCCACGGCACCTCAGCTTGAGTACGCCATTTAGCTGCTTTGCAGTCAACTGTTGAAATCCCTATAGCACTTATTGACCCTGCGGTCCGCCAATTCCTCAAAGAGTGTAATGGCCTCCCGTGAAAAGAGCTGTAACTCACTGCAAACAGGAGGTTGGCGTAGAGCCTCCTTTCATGCTTCGTTGTGACCGGAGTTCGGTCATGCTGACCTGGTTTCGACAGCTATTGATGGCGGATCTTTACGCGGGTTGCGGCTGATTGGGATGGAGGCTTTCGCGACGAAGGATCTTAGCCTTTGCTTTTTTTCCATCAGGCAATCTAACGAATAGGTCGTCACCCTCGACTCTCGCAGGAATGCGCTGGTTTCTGCTCAGGTTTGGAAATCTATCGTTGTGCTTTAAGGGAAGATCGAACACGGCTGTGTACAGCGTACCGTTGAGTATCAGCGCAACTCCGCGAATCGCGGCGTAGTTCCCGCCAACGATGCTGTTGATGCCATCCGGAAGCGGGGGATCAAGGTTGAAAACAATCGCACAAGTGAAACCGGGTGGCACCGCCTCCTTCTGACACGAAACTTTGCTGGGGCTACCGCCGTAATCTTCGATCGCGCAAAGCGGATCGAGTTGCCAGACCAAAAGGAGCGCTAGTGCGATGAGTTTCAGCATATAGCCCTCTGGCGACATCGTCCTACTCCCTGAGACGCTGGTCAAGCTGTCAATTGGAGAGCTTTTTCTAACCACTCGTCAGCCCAATCAGGCAGCCTGGCGCGGATAGCAGTTGAAATATCGCCGCAGCGCTCGACCAGCGGTCAAAACGTGTAATGGCCTCCCTAGAAAATTCTCCCCTAGAAATTCTTTTAACTGCTTGGAGCAGCAGCGAAGCGGGGTTCGAGGATAACTCTGTGCCCGAGTGCTTCGAGGCGTTTAACCAAGCGATGGGTGGCCCGAACGGTGTTGCGTTTGTCGAAGTAGTCAGGGCCGAGATCTTGGTAGGTGGTGCCCCGTTGCAGCATATAGTAGCCGGCGGTAAGGATGGAACTGGCCACAGCGATCAGCGCCCGCTTGGGACCGCGCAACGCCGACAGGCGGCGGAACTGCGCCTGCAGGTACGTCCCTTTGCTTTTGGAGGCGGCCCAAGCAGCTTCGCACAAGGCTCGGCGCAGCCAGGGATTCCCACCGCGCGTAGTGCTGCGTGTTGCACTAAACCGGGTTTGGCGTCTACTCTGAGAGAACAACTATGGCCGACGAGAACACTGACGACCTCTGCAAGGACTGCGGTCCTGCGTTGACGGCCTTCCTCGAAGGGATGGCCGACCAAAACAAAGAACAGATGGAACTGAACACCAAGGTGACCTGTCCAACTTGCGGTAAGGTCCATGAATACACGTTTCCGTATCCTCCGAAAGCGACTGTCCCACCCGGCTCTGCTGCCTGATGAAAGCGACTTTTGCAGTAACTCATTGAGGGGGTGTTGAGCGCTATGGTGGTTGCGTCAAGAATCTCGTCGAGTGAAATGCGATGGGCTGCCGCGCGAGGTTACTGTGCGGCCACTGCGGATTGAGTACCGGTCTCAAGGGAACCGGCAGCGCTTGCAGATCCCCTGGGTTGCTGCGCTAGCAGTTGCTTCAGAAGCGCCAAATCGTTTTCGAAATCAGCCGGAGCCGTCTTTCGGGATGCGGTGGGTTTCAACTCCTCGCGCAAGCGTGCTTCCACGAGACCGGCGGCAAACTCGCAACCGTCCGGGACGCTCAAAATATTGGTTCGCGCAATACCCACGGGCGTGACCTTAGCATCCACGTTCAAGTGCAGGGCCGGCACTCCGGAAGCATCGACGGTTGGTTCTGCCGCGGCGTACAAAGACGCCCAGCGGCGCTCGTCCGCGGCAGCATCCGCCAGAGACGCGGACTGAACCAGTCCCTCTAATCGGTCCTGAAACGCGCGGCGATCCGTGGGGCCCAAAGCTGCCTCCAACTGATGTTTTGAATCGAGAATCAGCGCGTTCTTCGCCGGGTTGAAGTGCCCGCGCACCAGATAACCAGCGAGAAGGCTGCTGGCGATATAAGGGTGCAACACGAACAGAGGAAGCATGTATTTCTTCGCCGTCAGCGCACTCTCCAAGATACCGTGGACGGTCCTGGAACGTGCAACCGTCCCTGGAACTTGCGGAATCACGAAAGTCGACGTCTGCAACTCGGAATGATGTCGGCTGTAGGAGGAGAGCATTCTGGCCGACTGTTTTGGCGTGGTGATGCCCAGGTCGCGGATGATGCTGCGATGCACCGCGTGCGGGTAGTAGAAATTGATAACCTCACGCACGAAGTCCGCACAGTTCGCTGTAACCAGGTTCCAGCGTTGGCGGTTGGGTCGGTTGTTTAATTCGTGGATGAGCATGGCATCCTGCTCCGGGCTGGTCTCAATCTCAAACGCGTAGATGGTGCGGATGTACGAGGCCCCGGTCAACTCGTGCCAGCCGCCAGCCGGCATTCTTCCATCGGGAAGATCGGGAGCGAGCACTTCCAACTTCGTGCGTCGGTAGCGGTCGCGCAGAAACGCAATCAGCTTGGTGTCCGCAAAGAGCGGGACGTCTTCCTGTTTTTCCACGGCGTACAGGTAAGGGATGAGGGGAATCGCGACCCAATCGTATCCGGCGACGCTGCGATAACGGCTGATAACAACTCCGGTTTCGCCCACTGCACAGAGACGCAGGACGACCGGAGATGCGCCGCAGACGCCGCTGAGGTAGACCGCAGCATGGCCTGTCCCGAGGAGCCAGCCATCGTAACCGTAGGGCTCTCCCAAGAACAGAGTTGCCGCGGCCCGTGCCCGGGAAATCGAGCACAAGCATAACAACAGAACGGCACTCAGGTTCCTTAATCTCAAACGCTTGTCGCCAACGTCAATTGTGCATAAGAGGATGCATGCCCGCTGTTCAATATTGCTCACAATGCTGATGCGAACTGCAAGAGCACAGGCTCCTCCGACCAGGGAGATGGTAGCAGCTGTCACGAACGATGACACGGCCACTTCTTTTTGCCCTACGAAAGTCTCGCGTCCGAGGTTACTTAGATCTAACTTGCTACTGAAAATAGCGTGCCAGAGCAGAGGGGGGTCTGTTCTCAACTGGCGAAACAGTGCGCCGTGAAAAGGCGGTGGACTTCAGCGGGTGCAACTCCCGCCCGGGAACTGGTTCGCTCCACCCGGTAGCAATCGAAGCGGCAGCGGAGACAACGAAGCTGTCGGAGCTTTCGATGGAAAGGGTCGCATGGCGACTCCGCGAGTCTGCAGGCCATAACGTGAGTGAACGCTGAGCAGGCCCCGAAACACCAACTCCCGATTACGCTCCGTCGAAAGTCACGGGTAACCTGTTTGGAATCAATGAGCCTTAGAAATTAACTTTCATCCCTATGGGTGGGCCGCAGGCCCATGGGAACTCAAAACCCCTCAATGCATTATGAAAGAGCGCCCCGATTGAGAGGGTGGGATGGATGGCGCCGCCTGCGCTCCGCTACGCCGTGCAGGGCTGCGCTCAGCTACGGCGGCGAGAGAGTGAGTATGTGGGGTGAGAAGGAAGTGCAAAGGCATAGGCAAATCGGTTGGAGAATGGCACTTTACCTTAGGGGAAAGATAAGCGTTGGCACGAATGATCTTTCCCCCAAGGAGGCAACGGAAATGAGTCGCGACATCAAGTATATTGGCTATCTCGAGAGCCAGATAGGCCAATACCATGTGGCCTTCCGGACTATGTCGAGAGGAGAGGAAGCCGTTCCACAAGTCTGCCTCAGACTGGAGACCGCCAGGTTTGACTCCCCCTTGTTGCTCGACATAGTTTTGCGATGCTACAGGCCGTTCAGAAAGGCGAGGAGGCTATCGGGCGGTTTGTAGCGGCCGGAGTTAGTACCATTTGGTGATCTCATCTTTGCAAGGATCTCCTCCTTAAGAGCAAGGTTGGCATCGAGGTAGACTTGTGTAGTTTCCACGGACTCGTGTCCAAGCCAGAGTGCGATCACCGCGCGATCGACTCCAGCCTGAAGCAGTTCCATGGCCATGGTGTGGCGCAGCACGTGCGGTGTCACTTTCTTCCTAAGCCATCAACTGAGGAGACCCGCTTGTAGGGTACTCGATGCGCCGCATGCTCATCTAATCGCGCTCTTCAAGGTTTTCACGTGGAGCGCAACGATGCGGGCGAAATTCGCCTCCGCCCTGGCGATAGCCTGGTATTCTCGCCGCAGCGTTTGAGTCGGAAGATCTTGGAACAGAGTGTCCCGTTGTGTGGCTCGGGCTTCACTTCGCGCGACCTCGATCTCCAGGATGGTCACGGCTGCTGAAAGATCATGCTGCTCGTTCTTGGTCCTCATCCTCTGAGCGTGCATCCGTTCAACGTCATCCTCAGAAATCCCGGCCAGACTCCAGAATTTCCATCCAAACGATGGATCCGCGATCTTCGCCATGGCCAAATAACACTCGGAAGAAGGCGGCTGTCTCCCGCGCTCCCACCGCGACACCGCCATCGCCGAAAACCTAAGGCTCTTGCCGAACTCAGATTGGGAGAGTTTCAGACTCGCCCGAAGCGACTTGATGTCTCTTGACCACTTGGGGAGGGAAGATTTGGAAATCGTCATTGAGCACTCTACCCAGCCGACTCCCTAATTTAACAGAAACGTTAAACCGCTCCGAGGGGTCTTCGCCCTGCGGGGCCTGCCAACCGCACCTTGAGGATGCAGTGTCGGCAGCGCGAGTTTCCCATAAAGTGATCGCTTTTGAACTCTCTCATTAGCCGTGGGGTTTCCTATCATCTCTAGAGCGTCGGAGGACTGCCATGGACCGGTACGTAGAATTGATGCAAAGGCTGCTCGAAATCCAAAGCGGCGCAAGAGAAAGAAGTCCGGAGTTAATGTCGTGTAAAGTTGGTCCTTCACTTGGGCACAATCGGCAAAGTGATCTGTTTCAGCAGCAATTCCGTGAGACTACGGCTCTAGCCCAGCCTTAACGCAGCAAGCTCAAGACGTGCAGCGCCCGAGTGATAGCGTCCTGCTCTTTTCGATTATTACCTGGCGGCTTTGATAGACCTCGGGATCGCTTGAGAATCGCGGCCTCGGCGTCCTCGATTCGCCGCAGCAACATGTTCCGGTTAGATTCGAGGATTGCGGCGCGGTAAAGTTTTTCCCAGTCTTGTCTGACATAACGAGCAGACCGGGCGTGATTGGTGTGGTCCCACTGAACAGGGCGCATATTGACCTCCGGGGAGGGACGTACGGCAGTTTGAATTATTCAGCGTTCTTGTTCCTTGTGCTCTTGGCTCTTGGGTGATCAGCGCAAACATGCGACGTAAACGCTTGGTCGCGCTGCAACTCAAAGTTCCGGATCATTTCATCCAAGGATGTGCCAACGGGCACACTGGAAGGGTTGAACACCCAGGCGCATTCGGAGCAACCCCAACACCGAAAATGCGCTTGTTCAATCCATACCATCCTCCGATTCATGGTCTGCCCATGTCGCTGCGCCTAACTTGTCTGACCGCATGCGTACTATGCGCTTGCCGTCGAAGGCCGCAGCGTTTCCCTTTCGCATGACCTACTGCCTTGCAGCAGAAAACCGTCACCCAGTCTGGGTGCGGCGGAAGATGCGTAAAGCGAGACAGTCTACATGCACCAAGTCGGACGGTCTGTCGGGCATCCGACATACCATTGAAGATTTGTCCCTGCGCAGGCCCGATTTCTGGGCCTCGCTTGAAGTGGCGCAACCGCGTGAGGGTTGGTTCAGGTTTGGTGCGTCTTGAAGCGGTCAGTATTGCTCAGTATCACGGTCGTATCCAGGCTAGCCTTGATAGGTCTTACAGAGGCCATGCCCGCCGAAGACGGTTTATGGAAAACAAGGGGCTCCAGGTCGTGCAGTCTGGCGAGCGTACGAATGCCGACGGGAAACCAGTCAGCAATCTAATACTCCTATCGGCCTCCGATAGTGACTACGGCTCACTTCGTCCTCATCTCGAATACGTCAGCCTGCCAAACCATCTAGTCATTCACGAGGGAAGTGGAAAGGTAGAATTCGCGTATTTCCCGAATCGAGGTTTGATTTCTCTTGTAGTCGTAATGAAAGATGGGAAGACCGCCGAAGCCGGCATAGTCGGCAATGAGGGTTTTGTAGGAACACCGGCGGCGGTTGGCCTAAGCAGAAGCCCGCTTCAAGCGGTGGTACAAATCACGGGAGATGGGTTTCGGGTAGACGTCGCAGCCTTGCAATACACTTTGGAATCAACTCCACACCTGCAATTGATGTTGAGTCGCTATGCCGTCGTTCAGGGAATGCAGGTTGCACAAACAGCCGCGTGTAATCGGCTGCACGAGATAGGGCAGCGTCTTGCACGGTGGTTGCTAATGACCCAGGACAGAGTGGATTTGGAGTCTCTGCCCATCACCCACGATTTTCTCGCAACCATGCTAGGGACAGATCGGCCTAGCGTGAGCTCAGCAGCTGGCGTTTTGCAGAAGAAGAAGCTCATCGAATACACCCGTGGCGCAGTGAAGATCGTGAACCGCAAGAAACTTGAGGACTCCGCCTGTGAGTGCTACGGAATTACCCAACAATACAATGGCGAGCTGGGCTTGAAATAAGTCCGCGGGGTGAATCGTCGGCAAATTGGAAACTACTTCTTCAATCCCGCCGTAAAGTTCATAACCACAGTGACCGATTGGCTGACCTGTTGCTCAACCCGGTCCAGAAGAAATTTCTTGCCGTCGGGCGAGACATCGTAGAAGACTTGCGGAGCGGACCAATTTGTGACGAGCTTCTCAGCAGCGCCGAACTGCAGTGAGCCGCCGACACTCGTTACCGGGACCACAAGAAGATTGAACGCCAGGTCCATGTAGTAGAGTTCTTTGCCGTCCTGGCCCCACCGCGGGTGGTGTCCTCCGTTAGCCGAGACTTGCCACTTGCCCTGCCCGCCGCCAAAAGGCATCACATAAACCTCGAGCCTGCCGGATTCACTCGACATGTAGGCGAGCCAATGGCCGTCTGGAGAAAGTTTTCCATTCGCACCCCGCTCCAGGATCAGCGATGGTTTGCGCTCTCCCTCCAGCGGCAAGGACCAGATCTGCCGCCCTGGGCCAGTCGATATGGGCCGCGAATAGAGCAGGTACTTGCCGTCGCGCGACCAATCGTCGAGTGCGGGCTGATCAACTTCTGTGAGCAAAGTCTCTTCCGCGCCGCTGCCGTCGGAGGGTTTGCGGCAGAGGCTGAAGTGACCGTTGCGAGCGGAGGAGTAGGCGATCCATTTGCCATCGGGCGACCAAGCGGGGGAAACATTCCCAATTGGTCCAAACGTCAGTCTAGTGCGGACTCCACGCGCCAGATCGAGCACCCAGATGTCGGTCTCACCGGCGTTAAGCTGGAGAGCGACCCGGTCGCCTTGCGGGGAAAGGATCGCCGCTTGCAAGTCGGGGAGGTTGTCGGCGATGGCGCTGACCTGTTTCCCGCTGCGATCCAGCCAGACCAACTGCAAGTCCCCGGACGCGCCGCTTCCGAAAACCAGCATCCCGTCGTCGGAAGCCGAGGCATCCATGTGCCAGGTGCTGGAGTCGTTCATTACACCCTTGGCCACATTCTGGGGTTCCCCACTCAGCGTTCCAGAGGAAGGGTTGAAAGGTTGCGCCATTAATTGGTCGCCACGCCCGAACAAAAGAAAACCGCTGGCGTAAACGGCATTGGATTGAGAGCGAAACAGCGGACGATTTTCCCGGCCGTCGAGCGATGCGTAGTAGAGCGTGTTGTTCGCCGACTTGGAAGGATCGTGGTGAAGCGCGACATAGAGGAAATGCTTACCGTCGGGAAGGAAGTACGGCCAGCGATGCGAGGTGTGCAGAGCGGTGTCGACCTTCGTGATCGCAACCGGAGTTCCACCGCTGGCGCTTACGCGCATGAGAGGCGCTGAGGGAGCCGGAGAAAACAAGATCACTCCACCCGCACCCCAGGCGCCCCCGCGACCGAGCGGTACGTCACAAACTACTTGCGCCGAGCCGACGTCGAGGTCGATGGTTTTGAGCTTGCTCTCGGCGAAGAACCCGAGGGAACGGCTGTCGGGCGACCAGAAAGGAAAAATCGCGCCCTCGGTGCCGGGCAGCGCATGTGCTTCCAGCGCGTTCGTAGGACGCACCCAGAGTGCAGTCCTTCCGTCCGCGCCGGTGGTCGCAAACGCGATGGATGAACCATCGGGCGAAAGCACTGGCGGGCCTGCCGAATCGCCAGTCAGGTTGAATGTGGTCTTCTCGGGAGGATCAATGACGGCGCGGATAGTGCGCGCAGGCTGAGCCGGATGGTAGAAGAACATGGCGGCAGCCGCGGTGAGAACAATCGCGGCTAGCAAAGCTGCGGACCAGCCGACGCGCTCGCGGATACGAGACGGTGCGGGCGTCGCCGGCGCAGCGACCGGAGACGATTTGTCAGCCGCAATCCACTGCAGTTCCAGCCTGATATCGTGCGCCGTCTGATAACGCTCTTCGGGATTTTTCTGCAGGCAAGTCGTTACGACGTGTTCGAAGGCGGGCGGTGTTTGTGGCTTGACCGTGCTGATCGACGGCGGATCACTCTCCAGAATGGACGAAGCCAGCGAGATCTGACTTTTCCCCGAGAACGGTCGTTTTCCCGCGACCATCTCATAGAGCACCGCGCCGAATGCAAAAATGTCGCTGCGCGCATCCGCTTCTTTGCCCTCGATCTGTTCCGGAGACATGTATTGAATCGTGCCGACGATGCTGCCCGCCGTCGTAAGTGGGGTCAACGGGCTTGGCCCGCTCAAGGTGGCTGCGGCAGTGAATGAAGGCGGCGTTGTTCCTGATCCCGGTGCCGCCGCCTGTATGCCCAGCGGTTTGGCCAAGCCGAAGTCCATCAACTTCGCACCGCCCTGGGTCAGCATGATGTTCCCCGGCTTCAGGTCGCGGTGCACGATGCCGTTGCGGTGCGCGACCGCCAAAGCTTCCGCCACGGCGATCCCAACTTTGAAGATTTCGTTGAGCGGCATCGCACCTTTGCGCAATTTTTCCGCCAGCGTTTCACCTTCCAGAAACTCCATCACCAGGTAGTCGGCGCCATTTTGCGAGCCGATGTCATAAAGCTGGCAGATGTTGGGATGGTTCAGCGAAGAGATGGCTCGCCCCTCGCGCTCCATCCGCTGCTTCAATTCCGGGGAGGAGGAAAGATGAGAAACCAGAACTTTCACCGCCACGGTGCGGTCAAGGCGGGTGTCGCGGGCGCGATAAACTTCTCCCATACCGCCTGCGCCCAGTTGCGACTGGATTTCGTAGGGGCCGAGTTTTGTGCCAGACGTTAGCGTCATGCGTGCGCGCAATTATAGTCTCCTGGAAGCCCCTCGCAGAAGATGCAACGATTTCGGCAACTGGCGATATCGCCTTATCACTCACGATGCCAGAATCGGCTCGTCACTGGGCGTGTGGTCGGCTACTCTTCCCTTACAAGATTAGGGAAGCGTTGCCCGTTATCCGACAACAATCGCCCAAACCTGCTTGCGCCGATGCTCGCGAATATGATGATCGAGGGCATGTTGGGTGTGGCGGATTCGCGTCTTGGCGATCTTCTGCTTCGATTGGTTCATGCTGTTCACGCCGGTTTCGAAATAGTCGGACCAGAGCTATGTAACGCGGATACCGACAGCAAGCAGTTCGCCGAGCTGACAAGTTGCAGACCAGACGGTAGCGATTCTCCGAAGCTGCGGACTGCGTCCGCCCGTTCGGGCGGGACGTACGTTGACAGAAGTTGGATGGTCTCTTCGGCGATCCCAAGCGTCATAAAGCGGGAGATTACCTGCTTGCGAATTGCCTCATCGATGTCACGCGAGCCATCGTCGATGCGCCGCGCCATCAGTGCGATGGCGGAAGTTGTCATCGAAGTGAACGTAGATAAATCCAGTAGGGCCTTCAGCCACTCGCCGATAATTTCAGCCGCCACTACAGAGTGCAATGGCCCGTACAGCGGAATGCGGGCACCCAGCCGGCCGAGCGACCACAGCCAAATTGCATCTCCAGGTTCTTTTCTGATCTTCGCCACCAGTTCCTGTCCAAGTGAGGCACGGGTACTGGCTGGCAGGTGCTCGAGGCTTGCAACCAACCGCCACTCCTCGTAGTCGAGTTGCCGGTTCACGCGGGCCTTCCTCTTACCACCGGCACGACGAGCATGTTTGCGGCAGAGCACCTGCTGCTCGCTGGCAGGGATGCCGCCGGCGATTCGACGCAACAGCCCCAGCATTTCGACCTGACATTGCAGATCGTCGGCGAAAACGAGTTCGTTTGACACAACTGTCCGCAAATCGCTAACGCGCGCATCATCGCCCGGTGCACCGAATCCCGGCCGCAAACAGAAGCCAGATAGATTGAGCCAACGTACCTCATGGCGCGAAGAGTGCTTGCGTCCGGCGGCAACTTCGAGGAGCACATCGGCGAACCCGCGAATGGCTGAGATGGGCCACGAGTCTCTCTTCGCGCCGAGCGTTGCCTCCATTTGGCTAACAAGCGTCTCGGGTGCCAGAGCGTCGCCGCTAGCAGAGCCGCCAAAAACACCACGGATCAGTTGCGCAGCGGACTCGACCGCCGCGTCGGAAGTCGCGACGGCCGATGGACGTGTCGGCACGGGTTGTGGTTTCGCCGTATGGAGTTGCTGCGCTTGTGCTTCTTCGGCGCGCAGTTCGAACTGCAGCCGCCAGCGATGGGGCGTATCCCGCGATTCGCACCAGAGCTCGAGCGTGCCAACCTCCGTGAAACTGGCTCTGATCCGCACAATCAGGTAAACGTCGCGCATTTTCTTGCCGTAGCGCAAGAGTGTTACCAGGGGAGCGTGACGATCTACATTGGCCTCATCCAATGTAGCCACTTCTCCGTGCGCATCGTGCCGTGTGCGCGAACTGTACAGCGTGAACGACACTGGACGGTTCGCGAGCACCGAAAATTCTCGGTCTAGTAGAGGAAGTGTTGCACCCTCTTCGACCCCGGCAGGTAAAACACAAATGCCCTGCAGACCATCGTCCGAGCTCCACCCAATGTAGTACGTGCGTGCGCTGCCGGCTTTGACGCGCAAACCAGTGCCACGCCGTACGCGGCCGTAATATGCAGCACCGCGAGCCACCGCACTCTCTACCGCTTCGCTGTTGAGGAGCTTGGGCCGCCAGCCCGTTCGGCTCCCGCCGAACCAGATAGAGATTGCCTCGATGATTCTCTCGCGAGTCACCGCCGGAACACAGAAGCCTCCATTGAAGAGCACGGCGTCGGGTTTAGCCATTCGGTGATTCGAAAACGAACCGTTCATGGAGACAGCCGCTTGCTTCAGGAATGCGGCCAGGTGCCTGGTCATGGCGGGGTCACTGGCGTAAGGCAGACCAAGTTCGCGCAACGCTGTAGACCGGCCATGCTCCGGCATCTCATCCGGAGTGGTGATTGGCAGAAACCCGGCGGTGAGAATTTGCAGGACTTCGTCGCGCGTCAGGTCCACACTGAGCGCCTGTCCAACGACGGCGCGACCGCTGCCCAAGACTGTAACCGGCACGCGCAACAGCTCCGATGACGAATCACTCAGCAGCCGCTCTTTCGCGGCACAGCAGGACCGTCGTAACGCAAAACGCTGTTGTAACGTGAGCCGGATGTCTTTGGGCTTGTCTTCCACGAGTTTGTCTTCCACGTGGTGGGCCAAGGCGAAATCGAGATTGTCGCCGCCGAGCAGGAGATGCTCGCCGATGGCAACGCGCTCAAACTGCAACTCGCCGTCGACTAAGCGAGCGCGCACCAGGCTGAAGTCGGTCGTGCCACCGCCGATGTCGCAGATCAGAATCAGTTCGCCATCGCGGAGGCCTTCACCGTTTCCGTCGCGCAGAGCATATGGGCGCGAGGATCTTCCACCTTCCAGTACGTGTCGATTCGTCGCGATCCATGCATAAAACGCGGCCAACGGCTCTTCGAGCAGAGTCAGATTGTCGAGTCGGGCACGGCGGGCAGCTTCGACTGTCAACTCACGCGCTTCTTCATCGAAGGAAGCGGGCACGGTGAGAACGATTTCCTGGTGCTCGAAACGTGTTTCGGAACCGGTCCCAATGGCGCCATTCCAGGCGTCGCGCAGATGCATGAGATAGCGCGCTGACGCTTCGACCGGGGAGATCTTGGGTTGGGAAATCAGGGCCTGCGGCGATTCCGCTTGGACCGGCAAAATTTTGGCGTGGCGATCCACGCCAGGATACGAAAGCCACGACTTGGCTGATGATACTTGGCGGCTCGGTACAAGCGCTCCCTGTTCGCGCGCCAGCACACCTGTGACCATGGGTGGATCCTCATCCCACGTGGCGCTCACGGCTCCGGCAGACAACTCATCCGCGGTGGGGAAGTAAAGAAAAGAAGGAAGTGCGGGAAGCGTGAGGACTTCCCCATGCGCCACCAACTGCGGTATGGGGAACACACGAATCGGAGAGCCCGCACCAGCGATTTCCTGAGTATCGATGTACGCCAGGACAGAGTTTGTCGTGCCCAGATCGATGCCGATCAGATAACGAGCAGGCACCGACGACCTCACTTCCCGGCCTTTTCGCGAATGTTCAGCTCCAACTTCCAGCGCTGCGCACCGTCGCGGGATACGCACCAGACCTCGAGGGTGCCGAGTTCGGTAACGCGGGTTTCGATCCGCACCGGTACCACCGTTCCCTGCTGGCCATCCAGTCTGAGCGTGACCTCCAGCGGGCTGAGTTCTTCGATATCGGTACCCCAATCTTCCAGCAGGCTGCCGACCTGGTCCTGCTTACGGACGCTGGAACTCAGGAAACGAAACTCGGCTGGTTCGCCGACGACGAGGCCAAACTCTCGGCCGGGAATCGCGGCTTCGGTGCCCTCCTCCATACCAAAGGGAACGACGCAGAGCGCCTTGAGCGGAGCTTCCATGCCGGGCACTGCTGGCATTGCGCTCTCAATTCCGATGTAGTAGGTGCGCGAGGCGCCGCTGCGAATACGCACCCCGCGACCGCGACGCGCCTTCCCATAATAGGCCGCGCCGCGCGCAACGGCGTGCTCCAAATCGGGAGCTTCGAGGATTTGCTCTGCTCCGAGCGCATCGAATTCCTCTTGCCGCAACCAACTGTTCAGCACTTCGACAACGCGGTCGCGAAGCACAGCCGCTTTCATCACTCCGCCGTTGAACAGGATGTGCGTGGGACACGCCAATCCGCTGCGGCCGCGCCGTATGCCCGCGGCCTCTGGACTGTTGCGAACTTGCTCCGCGAGAAACCGCGCGAGGTGCTTCGTAATAGCTGGATCGGCCGCATACGGCAGGCCCAACTCCTGAAAGCCCACACGGCGTTGCCGCACAGGTAACTCGCCGCTCGCGACTTTGGGAAAGAATCCTTCGACCATGACCTGATCGAGATCTTCTCGCGCCAGTTCCGTCTTAATGGTAGCGCCGATGAGCTTCGTCCCCTTGCCCAGCAACGTGATTGGGCGCTTCTGTGTCTTGGGCGATTCGAACAGCTTTTCCTTTGCGATGCGGCACTGATGCCAAAGGCCGTGCAACTGCCAGGTATCGATGCGGTTGCCCAAGGCCTCCAGGCGCTGCTGCAGAACCCGCGCCAGCGCCAAGTCCATGTTGTCGCCGCCCAGCAGGATGTGGTCACCAACGGCGACGCGTTTCAGGGTCAGGTCGCCGTTCTCTTCGGAAACTAAGATGAGGCTGAAATCCGTGGTGCCGCCGCCGACGTCGCACACCAGAACGAGGTCGCCAACCTTGATGCGGCGGCGCCAAGCTTCACCTTGGCTTTCAAGCCACGCGTAAAAGGCTGCCTGGGGCTCTTCCAGCAATGTGACGTGCGGATAACCGGCCTGTTCGGCGGCGCGCCTGGTCAACTCGCGGGCTTCTTCGTCGAAGGAAGCGGGAACCGTGAGCAACACGTCTTGCTCCGCAAAAGCGTGTTCTCCTTGCTGCCCTGCCTCCCCGCTGTCCCACACGGTTCGCAAGTACTGCAAGAACTGCGACGATGCTTCGACCGGCGATAGTTTGGGCACCTCCTCGGGCGCTTGCCAAGGCAAGATCGGCGCAGTGCGGTCCACCCCCGCGTAAGAGAGCCAGGATTTGGCCGAGGCGACCAGGCGGTTTGGACTCTCCGCGCCGCGTTTGCGTGCCAGTTCGCCGATTACAACCTTCGGCTCGGGTTCCCACGGCAAGGCGAGGCTGCCCTTGGGAAAATCAAATTCGCCCGGAATGTATAGAGACGACGGCAGCAACGTGCGTTCCGCCACTTCGTTCGGATTCACCAATTGTGGAATGCTGCGGACCTCGATGCGGCTTACCTCTTCGGCAGCACCGGCGTCACAGCGCGCAAGGGCCGAGTTTGTGGTCCCGAGATCGATGCCAACGATGTATTTGGCCTCCAACGAGAATCTCCTTTTCAACTCAACATTTGTTGCGCAGAGGGAATCAGCCCTTATGAAAGCTCGACCTCAGCCGGCGCAACCACCATCCGACCGGCGCCCTGCGGCAACGGGGGAAGATTCACTCGCTTGACGCGCCAGCCTTTGTGTCGCAGCACACCCCGAACGGGCGGCTGTCCCGCCACGTTGCCAATCAGTTTGATAGCCGCCAGGTCAAAACCCGCCGGCACCGTCACCGGTTGATCCTCTTCGGAGTTCAGAATCGGCTCCAGCTTTACATACTGCTCAAGCACCTGTTGGCAAGTGTCGTGGATGGTGCGGACCGCGGCCCCAATCTGCGCGTCGGGGTAGGCGGAGATGTTCTCCGCCAGGAAATCGATGAGTCGGCCATCACGTTGCAACAGCGCAAGCATTTGCACAGCGCGATCGAACGCATCCGCGGCCGGCTGCTCAACTTCCTGCAGACGGGAGAGGGAAGGTGCAGAGCTCCTCGCCGCCTGCAGAACCGGAGCAGCGGGCTTGGCCAGCTTCTGTGCTATCTCGTGCGGAATCTCAGCGTGGAATAGGAGTGAAAAGAAACACCTAAAGGCAAAAGCCACGCGTTCCCAGAATCCGTTCATAGCCACTCCCTAATGATCGGAAATCTACTGAGTTAGAATAATTCACTTCCAGTGGAGCTCGCCGAGGACGGAGATTAAATCCCAGCAGCTCGTATGCATCATAACTAATGCGGTCAGTTTTTTCGTAATCGCGGGCGGCAGTTTGGTCAGCGTCGTCATTTGACGGCCGAGTCGAGAAGGCCGCGCTTTTATGGTTCAGACTGACCAACCGGGCAAGGATTTAGCGAGAAGAAAGCAATGCAGTCCCGTTAACCCGAGCTCAAGGGCTCGACCTTTCCAATGGCTTCATTCCGCTTTCGATTCGAGCCCGCTCCGCGATAAGTCCAGGTCGCCCACCCACGAACTATCCATAGACGGACTTCGAGACCATAAGTCTCCAGTTGAACGACCATACTAACCGCGCGGCGTAGGAGGCATCGGAAGACATCAAAACGCTACAAACCTAAAACAATACTTCGGCTCCCGGACTTAGAGCAGTCGGGCGTTTTGAACGCCGTGGCTGTTCCTCTAGAAAGAGTTCCGAGCTAAACGACCGATTATGACAGTTGTCAGGCTCGAAGAGGGCTGGGGAGCGTCGATACTGAACACCGACGCTCCCAGTCCTTCCCGTAACACGCGTAGATCCTAAGTACCTATTTGGTGATGTGCGCGATCCAGTTGCCAAACGTCTGGCCGTTGACGTACTGGCCGGCCATGGTAGAACCGTCGGCGGAGATGCAGACGGCGGTGGTCAGGGTGGTGCCTGCCGGAATCTTGGCACCCAGTTGGTTGAGTACGCTCAAGAGTCTCTTCATGTGGGGAGAAGAGGAAGTCCAGGTAAAAGCTTGGATCCCGGAACCGAAGGGATCGCCGCTCCAGCCCACGACTCGTCCATTGTCGGAGATGCCATTGGCGATGCTTT
>CAWBHF010000019.1:0-91053 GCA_963788645.1 uncultured Acidobacteriota bacterium | reverse complement strand
GATTGAGAATCTTCCGTCCTAACCCCTAGACGATAGCGCCAATGAGTCGAGGCTGATTATAACAAAGCGCGTGAGCTGGAGCATTGATTTGGCTTTCGATTCTAGAAGACGAAGTCTAACTTCTGGGTAAGTGGCGTTCCAGAGCCTCTTTGATGGATCCTGAGCTGCAATTAATTTTTTGGCACTTGACATTCTCGTTTGGCAGTAGAACAATCAACAGCGAATAAAAGGCGAATATTGATCCGCCCAGAGCCGGATCGCGGCCCTGACGTTCCCTGAAATCCTGAGGTCTTCATGTCGTCGTTACCGCTGGTTTCTTCTGCGGCACCGGGCCGCTTTGATGCCGTTTCCCCGACGTGGCCTACGCCGGTTTTCAATCGCTTGTCGACCATGCCCAAGCTCGCCGGGGTGATGGCTGCCTCGCGACTGGAAGTGCGGCCGGCTCCGCAGATGGTTTCGAGCGGCGTTCGCGAGATCGACACACTTACTGGCGGACTGCCGCGCGGATGTCTGACTGAGATTTGCGGGCCGCCATCGTCCGGACGCACCAGCATATTGCTGGCCGCATTAGCGGCGGCGACGAAAAGGCAGGAGACGTGTGCGCTGGTGGACACCAGCGACGCTTTCAATCCTCATTCGGCGGCGGCGGCAGGCGTGAATTTTGAAAGATTGCTTTGGGTCCGGTGCGGGATGCGTTTGCAAAAGCCCGGTGCACCACAGAGTGACAGAGTCACAGAGAAGAATGAAAAAATCGAGAAGCCAGTGGAGCAGGCGTTGCGGGTTACGGATTTGCTCTTGCAAAGCGGAGGATTTGGGCTGGTAATTATCGATCTCGGCGATACTCCATGGAAGATGGCTCGTCGCATTCCGTTGACCTCATGGTTTCGTTTTCAACGTGCGGTAGAGCACACAGCTACAGTCTTATTCGTCATTAGCCAAGTATCGTGTGCCCAGACCTGCGCCTCGTTGCTGCTGAAAGTTTCGGGAAAGAAGCTATCAGCTGTCAGCTCTCAGCGCTCAGTAGAAACTTCTCCGGCTCCTGCCCATGCTCAGCTTTTGGATGGACTTCAAGTTCAGGGAGAACTTTTGCGGTCGCGACTGGAGCGCAAACCAGTGGGATCGGTCACGAACATGTTTACAACGAGAGTGCGAGCTTTGTAGCGTTCGAAAGTTCCAAGCTGTGAGTTGATGGCTGAAAGCTGACAGCTTTTCACTATGCCTTTTGCCTGCATCTTCGTTCCCGATTTTCCCGTGGAGGCGCTGTTGCGCGCGGAGCCGGAGTTGCGTTCGCAGGCGCTGGCTGTGCTCGAAGGCAAAGCTCCGCTGCAAAAAGTTTTTGCCATGAATGAAAACGCACGGCGAGCTGGAGTAGTTCCGGGAATGAGCAAGCTGCAGATCGAGGCCTGTACCGACTTGGTGTTGCGGGCGCGCTCTCTTTCCCAGGAAGCCGCAGCCCATGCAGCTTTGCTGGATTCCGCGCAGTCGTTTTCGCCGCGAGTGGAAGACGCGGGGTGCGACACGGTTATTTTGGATCTCGCCGGGCTGCAGCCGCTTTTTGGCCCTCCTCCCAAAATTGTGCGCGCATTGTCACGCCGCGCTTCCAGTCTTGGACTCGAGACCAATGTGGCCGTGGCCGGCAATCCGGATGCGGCTATGCTGGCGGCTCGAGGATTTTCTGGCGTGACTGTGATTCCTGAAGGGAAAGAAGCGGAACAATTTAGCAGTTTGCCGGTGGAAGCATTGTTTGAGGACTTAGATCAGGAATCTGGGCAGCTTTTGGCAACCTTCAGACGCTGGGGGATTCGCAAGCTGCGAGATCTGGCGGCATTGCCTGACATCGCGCTGAGTGAGCGCCTGGGGCAGGCTGGAGTTCATCTGCAAAAACTGGCACGTGGCGCCACTTCCCGCACCTTGGTTCCAGTCGAACCGCTGCTGGTTTTTGAGGAAGCGATCGATTTGGAATATCCCCTGGTATTGCTGGAGCCGCTGGCATTTTTGCTGGGTCGGTTATTGGAGCAACTGTGTGCTCGCCTGGAAGCGCGTGCGTTGGCGACTCAGGAACTTCATCTACGTTTGGAGTTGGCGAACGGATGGCAGACGGAAGATTTCTCCACAAATACAAATAATAGAGAGATGGGTGTCCTCGCCCGTCCAGCACAAGCTCGACTATTTCAGCGCACTCTCCGGCTCCCCGTTCCTCTGCTGGATGCCAGAACTTTTCTCAAGCTGTTGCAACTGGATTTGAAGGCGCATCCTCCGGGCGCTCCCATCGTCAGAATTCAACTGGCGGCAGAACCGGTGCGTCCGCGGGCGGTGCAGAATGGACTTTTTCTTCCGCCTGCGCCCGAACCGGAAAAACTTGAGCTTACGCTAGCCAGGATTGCGGGCATTGTAGGAGAAGACAAAGTGGGATCGTTCGAACTGCTGGACACGCATCGTCCCGGAGGATTCCGCATGCAGCGCTTCGCGCCCGAACCGTTTTTACCACAGAGACACAGAGTCACAGAGAGAAACAATTCTGATGATCTGGTGACTGCGCTGCGCATCTTCCGTCCGCCAATTGATGTTGTGGTCGCCATGCGGGATGGCAAGCCAGCGAGCATCACCTCGAAAAACAAAGAGATGCAGGGAGAAATTCTCTGGGCCGCTGGGCCATGGCGCTCGTCCGGAGACTGGTGGGAGCGGGAAGGATGGGCGCGCGACGAATGGGATATTGCAGTGCAGAGAGAAATTGGCATTGCTTTGTATCGCATGGTCCGCGATCTGCTCGGCGGACGATGGTTCGTCGAAGGAACGTATGACTAAGAATTGCGTGGGGACAGCCGAGGGGGCTTTCCCCACGTGAGTTACTTTCAATGTACATCGAGCTTCACTCCCGTTCTGCTTTCAGTTTTCTCGAAGGTGCTTCCCTGCCCGAGAGCTTGATAGCGGCTTGCGCCAATCTGAATATGCCGGCGATGGCGCTGCTTGATCGCGACGGCGTCTATGGCTCTCCGCGTTTTCACATGGCGGCAAAAAAAGCACGGATTAAGGCGCACATTGGAGCGGAGGTAACATGCGAATACTTTTCACCCCAGAGCCACAGAAATACAGAGAAAATCAAGAATCACAAATCAAAAGATTCCTACGTGTCGGAGCCTGCCCTGAGCGAAGTCGAAGGGTGTCTCTGTGGTGAATTCAGTCTTCCCCTCCTCGTTTCTTCCCGCTTGGGGTATCAGAATCTCTGCCGCCTGATCACAAAAATGAAGCTGCGTGCGGCGAAAGGCGAAGGCGCAGTACAAGAAGAGGAGCTGCGAGAACATGCCGCTGGACTCATCTGCCTGACCGGCGATGACGACGGCCCACTGGCTGGTGCTCTCGCGCACGGTGGCCTCGACGACGCACGCAGTTGCGTCGAACGACTGGTAAACATTTTTGGCCGCGACAACGTCTATGTGGAATCACAGCGCCATTTTCATCGCGAGCAGGAAGCCCGCAATCGCGCCGCCATCGAAATTGCCCGCTCGCTCCATCTTCCTTTACTTGCGACCAATGGCGTCTGTTACGCCACCGCTCAGGAGCGTGAACTGTGCGATGTGTTCACCGCCATTCGCCACCATCGCACGCTGGCTACCGCGGGCCGTCTTTTGACGCGCAATTCCGAGCGCCATCTGAAATCGCCCGAGGAGATGCAATCATTCTTCGCCGATTTGCCCGAGGCGATTGCGAACACGTTAGAACTGTCTTCCCGGCTCACATTCACTTTCAAAGATCTGGGATATGAATTTCCTAAATATCCCGTTCCCGAGGGTGAAACCATGATGTCATTCCTGCGGGAGCGCACCCGAGAAGGCTTTCAGCAGCGCTACGGCCGGTGCACTTCAGATCTCCAGACCCGCGCGCGCCGCCAAATTGAGCGCGAACTAAAGCTCATTGAAAAGCTCGCTCTTGCTGGCTACTTCCTGATTGTCTGGGATCTGGTCCGCTTCTGCCGCGAAGAAAACATTCTAGTGCAGGGACGCGGTTCCGCTGCCAACAGTGCGGTCTGTTATTCGCTGGGCATCACCGCGGTCGATGCCGTCAGCATGGAATTGCTTTTCGAGCGCTTTCTGTCGGAAGAACGCGGCGAATGGCCCGACATCGATCTCGATCTTCCCAGCGGCGACCAGCGCGAGCGCGTGATTCAGTATTTATACAAACGCTACGGCGAGCGCGGGGCTGCCATGACTGCAAACGTCATCACCTATCGCAGCCGCATGGCTTCGCGCGAAATGGGCAAGGCTCTTGGTTTCGATCCCGAGACCCTCGACAAAGTATCGGCCGCTGTTTCCACCTGGGAATATCGCGACGCCAACGACACCTTCGATCATCGCTTCCACGATGCGGGATTGGATTTGAATCATCCTCGGCTACGCAAATATTTTGAGCTGTGTGTCGCGGTGCAGGATTTGCCGCGTCACCTCGGCCAGCATTCCGGCGGCATGGTGATCTGTCAGGGACAACTTGACTCTGTTGTGCCGCTCGAACCCGCATCGATGCCAGGCCGCGTCGTGGTGCAGTGGGATAAAGAAGATTGCGCCGACTTAGGCATCATCAAGGTGGACCTGCTCGGCTTGGGGATGATGGCAGTGCTCGAAGATTCCCTGCAACTTATTCGCAACCACCACCACGAAGAAGTGGACCTCGCGCACTTACCGTCCGACGATTCCGCAGTTTATTCCACTCTGCAGAAGGCGGACACCATTGGCATGTTTCAGATCGAGAGCCGGGCGCAGATGTCGTGCCTGCCGCGCCTGCGTCCAAAATGTTTTTACGACATCGTGGTGCAAGTCGCCATCATTCGCCCCGGACCAATCGTGGGGCAGATGGTGAATCCTTATTTGCAGCGGCGCATGGGACGCGAACCCGTCAATCACCTGCATCCGTCGCTTGAGCCTGTGCTGACGCGTACTTTGGGTGTGCCTCTGTTTCAGGAGCAATTGCTGCGCATTGCCATGGTCGCTGCGAATTTTACGGGAGGCGAAGCCGAAGAACTGCGCCGCGCTATGGGATTCAAGCGTTCACAAGCCCGCATGAAAGATATCGAGGCCAGGCTTCGCGCCGGGATGGAGAAAAACGGTATTTCGCGCGAGGCCCAGGAGCAGATCGTTCTTTCGATTTCTTCGTTCGCTCTATACGGATTCCCCGAGTCTCATGCCGCCAGTTTTGCGCTCATTGCCTATGCTAGCGCTTATCTGAAATGCCATTACCTCGCAGCCTTCACTGCTGCCCTGCTCAACAATCAGCCCATGGGCTTTTATCGTCCGGCCACGATCGTGAAAGATGCGCAACGGCACGGGCTAAAAGTGCTGCCGATCGATATCGTGAAATCAGAGTGGCAATGTACCTTAGAACAAAACTGTGTGGCGCGGGCGCCCACGCCCGCGTTTTCTACGGCTGATCAACCCCCGCCAGCTCTGCGTCTAGGTCTCCGCTACGCTCGCGGATTGCGTGAAGAAGCCGCCCAGGCGCTAGTTCGTCAACGTAGCTTGGCTCCATTTACTTCTATTCGTGACTTGATTCATCGTGTCCCCGAATTACAAAAAGATGAGTTGAACACCTTAGCGGAAATCGGCGCGCTGAATGAAATCAACTGTAGAAACATAGCTAGCTACGTCTCTAAGAAGCTTCATCGTCGCGATGCCCTCTGGCAAGTCGAACGCGCCGTCCGTCATTCCGGCCCGTTGCTCGACGAATTATCCGAGCCCGACGCCAACTCCCCGCTGCGCCCCATGAATCCTGAAGAACGCCTGGTCGCAGACTTCCGCGGTACCGGCATGACGGTCGGGCCTCATCCCATGGCTTATCACCGCGCGCGGATGGAAGCGATGGGCATCCACAGAGCCAGCGAACTCAGCCGCATTCCCGACGGACAATATTTGCGCATTGGAGGATGCGTGATTTGCCGCCAGCGTCCCGGCACCGCCAAGGGTTTCGTTTTTCTCAGTATCGAAGACGAGACCGGAGTGGCCAACGCGATCGTCACTCCCGATCTGTTTCAGAAGAACCGGCTGCTGCTGAGTTCCGAGCAATTCCTCATGGTGGAAGGAATCTTGCAGAATCAAGACAATGTCATCTCCGTGAAAGCCGAGCGTGTTTTGCCGCTCTCCATCACCCGCGCCGAAACCAGTTCGCACGATTTCTACTGACAGCGATCAAAAAAATTAATGTTTCAGAGAGATTAATTCTTTTCGCGTTCGGTACAAATCTACCGGCCTTCGGTTTATCATTACTACATACTCATCAATAGATGTGCAGCAGCAGGGACCGCAGGGTACGCGGTCGATCATAAATTTAATTCATGGACTTATCAGTCCGAAGGAGTATCAGAACATGGCAAAAGCAAAGACTCCCCGCGCCAGCAAGGTAACCAATAACCAGGTCATCACCATGCCCGAAGCTGGCTCCATTCCTTTGGTTCGCAAGGCCTCGCCTCTGAATGTTCCGCCAGTTGACCTGGACGCGAAGATCCGCGAGCGCGCCTACCAGTTGTATGTGGAACGGGGAAGCATCCCTGGCCACGAGAATGAAGATTGGCTCAGGGCCGAGCGCGAAATTACCGCCCGTCAAAGCCACCAGCAAACCGCGTAGCTTAAGAAGTTCTGCCGGCCTGAGTTGACCGTACGCATACGTGTGTTCGGATGTATCTTGGACTACGTATGCTGAAATCTGCTCGCAAGGCGACGAAGCGGTGCTGACGATTGGCTTGCTAGACGCGGAGAACGAGTCGCTGACGTCAAGTTTCTTGGACAGCCCTATTGTGCCCAAGGGCGCAATCCGTTAGCTACGGATTGCCCTGCGGGGACACTCAAGTTCAGATCCGACCGCAACTTGCACAGAACAATCGAGTATGTTGCTCCGGGCGCTTGTGTATATACTCGCCATAGCGCGCAGTAGAGTTCAACGCGCTGGCACTAGAATTGCTTAACCCTTCGTCGTTGAATCCGCCTCGGCTTACTCCGAAGCTCGGGCAAAGCTCTGAAACTTCAGTAGCTCTGCCCGGCTTCGCGGTTGCTTCGGTGGGTAGTTTCTGAAAAAATACTGTAGGATTCCCCCATGTCGCAGATAGGCAGTTTTGCCCTGCTCCTCGCGCTGGCCCTATGCGCCTACTCTTTCCTGGCAGGTCTGTTGGCGCTTGTCATCCAGGGATCCGGATCGGGACGGTTGGGCGAAACCGCGCGTCGCGCCGGCATTGCAAGCTTCACGGTAGTTCTCCTCGCGGCCGTGGTTCTGGTAGTGGCAGCCTTTCAGAACGACTTCTCCATCGCCTACATTTTCCATCACAGCAATCGTGATTTACCCGCGCCTTACAAGTTCGCCACGCTTTGGTCTGGACAAGAAGGATCGCTCCTGTTCTGGGCGTTGTTACTCTCGGCTTACGGACTTGTCCTCAGGCTGAGGTATAAGACTGACGTCCGATTGTTCGCCTACGCATCGGTCATCATTGCGGCGGTTCAGGTCTTCTTTTTATTGTTGCTGAACTTCGCAGCGAATCCTTTTGGCGTGATGCAAGGTTCATTACCAGCGGATGGGACTGGGCTCAATCCGCTGCTCCAGTATCCCGAGATGGTGATTCATCCGCCCATGCTTTATCTGGGCTACGTCGGTTTCACGGTTCCATTTGCTTTTGCGCTGGCAGCATTGATCATGCGCTATCCCGGCGAAAAGTGGATCCAGATCACCCGCCGCTGGACCATGGTGACCTGGGGATTTCTCACCTGCGGGGTCTTTCTCGGCGCGCACTGGGCCTATTCGGTGCTTGGCTGGGGCGGCTACTGGGGATGGGATCCGGTCGAGAATGCCTCGCTCATGCCATGGTTAACAGGCACTGCCTTCCTGCACTCCGTCATGATGCAGGAAAAGCGCGGCATGCTAAAAACCTGGAACATGTGGTTGATTTTTTCCACATTCATGCTCTCGATCTTCGGCACTTTCCTGACCCGCAGCGGCGTGGTCAGTTCGGTGCACGCTTTTGCGCAATCTTCGATCGGCGACTGGTTCGTGGCGTTTCTTGCGATTATCTTCGCAACCTGTCTCTTCTTTTATGTAAAGAACCGCTCGCACCTGCGCACCGAACATAAGTTGGAATCGCTGGTCTCGCGCGAATCCAGTTTCCTGTTCAACAACCTGCTGCTGCTGGTTGCCTGCTTTACGGTGCTGTGGGGAACGCTCTTCCCGGTCCTTTCGGAGTGGGTGCAGGGAACCAAGGTAACCGTCGGACCGCCATTCTTTAATCGCGTAAACGTTCCGGTGGCGTTGCTGCTTCTGCTGCTGACCGCAGTTGGCCCGCTGCTCGCATGGCGCAGGACGTCGGTCGAAAGCCTGAAACGCAACTTCCTCTGGCCGGCAATCGGTGCCCTCGCTACCGGCGTGCTGCTGGTCGCGCTCGGCGTAAGACCGTGGAACGACGTTTCCTACTTCTACTCGCTGATGACCATCATGTTGTCGGTGCTGGTGGCGCTGACTGTGATTTCCGAATTTGTGCGCGGGGGCCGCGTGATTGGCCGCCATACCGGGCAGAATCTTTTTGCCTCGATGGTGCAGCTCGCGCATCGCAATACTCGCCGTTACGGCGGATACATCGTTCACTTCGGCGTGATCGTCATCATGATCGGATTCGCCGGATCGGTGTTCAATCAGGACAAAGAGCTGGAGATGGGTTTTGGCGACAAGTTGACAATCGGTCCGTACACTCTGGTCTGCCAGTCTTACACTCAGGATGACAATCCGAATTATGGCAGCGAGTGGGCGGTGATGAACGTCTTCAAGGGCGGAAAGCAGATTGCCACGCTTAACCCTGAGCGACGCTTCTACAAGGCGAGCCAGCAGACTTCCACCATGGTCGCCAACCGCTCGACCCCGCAAGAAGATCTGTACGTAGTGTACGAAGGACAGAATCCGGAGACCGGCAAGCCGATCATCAAGGTTCATTTGAATCCTCTGGTGATGTGGATTTGGGTGGGTGTGTGGATCATGATCGTTGGCACGGTTGTGGCATTGATTCCCAATGCCGCTCCGGCGCGCGTGCCAGTCCCGGCTCGAATGCGAGCAGAACCGGTAGGAGCGGGGGACTGATGCCAGACACTGTCATCCTGAGCGGAGCAAATTCTCCGCGAAGCGGAGAATTTGCGGAGTCGAAGGACCCCGTGACCGATTGCGCCACGAGAAATCGGAAAGGCATTCCAGCCGGGCTTTCCGCGGGATTTCGTTGGAAGAATTCCCTGACACGCTGTTGGTCGTATCAGGCCCTCCCGGGTCCTTCGACTTCAGCGTCGTTCGCTTCGCGAACGACGCCTCCGCTCAGGATGACAACTTCTTTTCTGAGTCGCGGCGCTCAACTGGCCCTGCTAACCCTCGCCCTCTTCACCCTGCTCGGTGCCGGGGACGAATCGGCCCGCGTCAACGATCTTGGCCATCGCATGATGTGCGTTTGCGGCTGCAACCAGATTCTGCTTGAATGCAATCACGTGGGATGCGCCTACTCCGAACGCATGCGATCGGAACTAATCGCGGCGGTGGATCGCGGCGACAATGATGATCTCACCCTGCAAGGATTCGTACAGAAATACGGCACAACCGTGATGGCCGCGCCGACCAAAACCGGCTTCAATCGCGTCGCCTGGATCATGCCGTATCTTGTGTTGGTGCTCGGACTGGTCATGGTTACTCTAATTGTGCGCGCCTGGAAATCCCGTCCGCTGGTGCTGCCTGCCGGCGCCGTTGCCGCGGTTCATGGCGCGGAGCTTGAGCATTTCCGCGATCAAGCCCGGAAGGATACTGAAATATGAGCATCGAATTGCTGACTTGTATCCTTATCACCATCGGCGCGCTCGTCTATGTCTTTTATCTGCCCGGCAAGCTGTATATGGGCCCGGAGAAGACGCGCGTAATCTACTTGCGTGAGCGTAAGGAAGCGATCTACGAGAATCTTCGCGATCTGAATTTCGAATTCAAAGCCGGCAAGTTTCCAGAGTCCGACTACCAGACGATGAAGACTTCTCTCGAAGAAGAAGCAGCCGCGGTTCTGGCCGAGATTGCTCATCTGGAAGAAGCCGCAGCCAGTCCGTCACTCCGCCCCCGAAAAGGAGCTAGAGTTTGAGACTCTCGCCACCGACCACGTATCGAAGCCGTGAGCCAAAAATCGGGTGCCCCATTTCTCGCGCACTTTGCGAGAAGTGGGGACTTTCCAACGTTCTGTTAAATATGCTGCTCCTAGGCACGCTGCTTCTCGCGTCCGCCTCAGCGCAAAATCTGACTGGCACTGTTACGAATGGCACAACCAAGAAGCCCGCCGCGGGCGATGATGTGGTGCTTCTCAGTCTCGGCCAGGGGATGGAAGAGTCCGGCCGCACCCAAACCGACGCCAAGGGCAACTTCAGTCTGAAGCTCGACAACGCTACCAGTCCCCATCTGGTCCGTGTCATCCACCAGGGCGTCACCTACCACCGTATGGCGCCTCCGGGAACGACTTCGGTCGAAGTCCAGGTTTACGACGTCGCAAAGAAAGTTGAAGGCATCAGCGTGACCGCGGACGTGATGCGTTTTCAGGCGCAAGGCAGCGAGTTGCAAGGTATCCGCCTTTTCGCAGTGAACAACACGTCTGAGCCGCCGCGCACGCAGATGAGCGATCAGAGCTTCGAGTTCTATTTACCTGATGGCGCCCAGGTTGACCAAAGCATGGCTATGACCGCGGGAGGGCAACCCATCAACTCTGCTCCGGTGCCGCAGAAAGAAAAAAATCGCTACGCTTTCCTGTTCCCCCTGCGCCCCGGCGAAACTCAGTTCCAGGTCAGCTATCACATGCCGTATAGCGGCGAAGCCAGCTTCAATCCCAAGACTCTCTATGGTGCTCAGCACTTTGTCGTGGTGCTGCCCAAGACCATGCAATTCTCCGCCAGCCCCGAAGCGACCTTCCAATCAATGCAAGATCCGCGACAGGCAGATTCGGTCGTACAAGTGGCTTCGAACACCATGCCCGGCCAAGCTCTTGGCTTCAAGATCTCTGGGACCGGTACAATGTCCGACGAACCCGAGGAAACCAAAGGAGGCGGCAACCCCGTCGGCGGCGCGCAGGCCAGCGGCGCAGTCGCTGGCCGCGATTCCCGGCCCGGCGGCGGACTCGGCCCGCCGATCGACGCTCCCGACCCGCTGGAAAAATATCGCTGGTACATTCTCGGAGGCTTCGGAATTGTACTGGCGGGAGGCGCCATCTACATTGCGAGCCGCTCCAAGACTTCCACTGTCCTCGATTATGGCCCGACCGATGTGGAATTGGCCGACTTTCCCCCTACTCCGAAAGCCAAGCCCGCCGACCGCTCCGCCCTGCTACTCGAGGCCCTGAAAGAAGAGATCTTCCAACTCGAAGTCGAACACAAGCAAGGCCGAATCTCGCAGCAGGAATATGAAAAGGCCAAAGCCGCGCTGGACCAGACGCTAGAGCGCGCGGTTAAACGAGGCGCAGTCAAGGTAAGCTGACCGACGCTGGAAGGACGGTCGCCGTGGCCTGCTTGGTGTAGAAAATCGCCCCGCTAAACACAACCCTCTTGTTATTGTGCCAGAGAGTTTCTTCTCCTGTGTGAAATGAAACATCCGACTCTATCCCGCGTCCAATGGGGTCTGATACATTTGCCGGTTTCATCAGGAGAAAATCCAAATAATGGTTTCAAACAATCGCATCTCCCTCATCCTGCGCGCAACAGCCGTCACGGTCCTGTTCGTGCTCGCAATTACCACCCTCTCACTCGCGGCCGATCCTTCCACTCTCACCTGGCAGAAGTTAGCGCCCACCAAGTCTCTTCCGCCACGGGCGTCTTTCGCGACCGCATACGATCCCATCAGCAAGAAGGTTGTGATCTTCGGCGGCTTCAACGCAACCAAGGTGCTCAATGAAACCTGGACCTTCGATGGCACTACCTGGACCAGGATCAAGACGAGCTTAGCTCCCGCCGCACGCGCCTCGGCCTCGATGACCTACGACAGCAAGATTCACAAACTGGTCTTGTTTGGCGGAGCGTCCGGCTTCACTCTTTTCAGCGACACTTGGCTGTGGGACGGCGCAACTTCCACTTGGACGCAAGCCAAGCCGAAGACCGTGCCTGCGGCAGCTTCCGGACCGATACTATTCACGGATCCGGCCAACGGGCACGCTGATATGTTTGGTGGATACCGCGGTCGCTTTTACTCCCGCGATACGTTTCAGTGGACCGGAAGCGACTGGACGCTGCTCAATCCGTCGACCTCACCGTACCCTCGAATGGCCGCTGTCCATGCCTATGATCCAGTCAGGAAAAATGTCGTGCTGTTCGGCGGAATTTCCGACAACTGGGTTGTGCAGAACACCTGGACCTGGGATGGCACCAATTGGACGGAACAGAATCCCGCGAAACAGCCTCCGCCGCTGTACTTCACCACCGGAGCCTTTGATCCAGCCTTGAAAGAGGTGGTGGTCTTTGGTGGCGGCAGTGTCGGCGCCGACCAGAATAAAACCTGGGCGTGGGATGGCTCCAACTGGACGCGACTTTCACCCGCACAGCATCCTTCGATTCGCGAGGAGTTAGGAACGGTTTGGGATCCAGCCAGCCACCAGTTCCTGATCTTCGGCGGAGACGTCTTCAACACCACCAAATTTTACGGGGACACCTGGAGGCTGACCGGAAAATAGCAAAGCCAGGAAGATTGCCAAGCCGCGAAGAACTGGCGGATGGAGGACGAGTGTCTCTGCCCGTCCAACCTCACCTCTCAACCAGGATGCTGCGCTGGTTGAATCCACCGGCTCGGCGTACCATCTAATGTGGTGAGCCTTCTATGGGAAACACATTCAAAACTGCTTTTCTGCTTACCCTTCTGACCCTGTTGCTGATGTCTATCGGGCGTTACTTTGGCGGGCAGGATGGCATGCTGCTGGCACTGGTCTTTGCCGCAGTCATGAACTTCGTCTCGTATTTCTACTCGGACAAGATCGCACTTGCGATGTACCGCGCCCAGCCGGTTACGCGAGAGCAGTTGCCGCGTGCCTATGCAGCCGTCGAGAGGCTGACGCAGAAAATTGGCATCCCCATGCCGAAGATCTATGTGATTCCGAATGAATCCCCCAACGCTTTCGCCACGGGACGCAACCCGCAACACGCGTCCGTAGCCGTGACACAGGGCATCCTCAACCTGCTGAATGACGAAGAACTGGAAGGCGTCCTGGCCCACGAATTGGGCCACGTAAATAACCGCGACATCCTGATCAGTTCTGTTGCCGCGACTGTAGCCGGAGCTATTACCATGCTGGCCAGCATGGGACGTTTCGCCATGATCTTCGGAGGCATGGGCGGCGACCGCGACGACCGCCGAGGCGGCGGACTCGGAGCGCTGCTTATGCTGATCCTCGCGCCCATCGCGGCATCGCTCATTCAGCTAGCCGTATCGAGATCGCGCGAGTATCAGGCTGATGCCACCGGCGCGCATTTCACCGGGAATCCGTATGCGCTGGCGAGTGCACTTGGCAAACTCGACGCTTACTCGCGCCGCATTCCCATGCAGGCTACGCCCTCGACCGCACACTTGTTCATTATTCAGCCGTTTCTCGGGATGAACTTCGGCAGCTTGTTCTCGACTCATCCCCCGATCGCAAAGCGAATCGAGCGACTGACGGGACGGCCAGCCGAGTTTATCCAGTAAAGCTATCAGCCGTCGGCTATCAGCTTTCAGCTGCACCCGAACACTGGAGGGTAGAGTGTTCAAGCTGAAGGCTGAAGGCTGACTTCAGTAACTGCCGTGCCCATCCAGCCGCATAGTAGAATCCCAATAATGTCCCCTGAGACCGCCAGTGCCGTTTCTCATCGTGCGGCGCAACTGGAAAACGCCCTCCGCAAGGTAATCCGGGGCAAGGACGACATCGTCCGGCTGGCGGTAGTTTCGCTCATCGCCCGCGGCCATCTGCTCATCGAGGGCGTGCCCGGCGTAGGTAAGACAACTCTGGGGCAGGCCCTTGCCCGGGCGCTCGATTGCACTTTTCAGCGCGTGCAGTTCACCAGCGACATGCTACCTTCGGACGTTCTGGGGATTTCGATTTACTCAGCCGTCGAGCAGCAATTTGAGTTCAAACGTGGCCCGGTGTTCACCAACGTCTTGCTGGCTGACGAAATCAATCGCACCACGCCCAAAACTCAGTCAGCACTCCTCGAAGCCATGAACGAGAGCCAAGTCACCGTGGACGCGCATTCCTACCCGCTGCCGCAGCCGTTCCTCGTAATCGCCACGCAGAACCCGGTCGAGCACCACGGTACCTATCCTTTGCCAGAATCCCAGCTGGATCGATTCCTGATGCGGGTAAGGATGGGCTATCCCGATAGCAATGCCGAGCGCGAAATTCTGCGGTCCGAGGCGGGCACGGCGCAATTGGAAGCCATGCGGCCAGTTCTGAGCGGCGCTGATGTGCTGGAGATGCAGCAGGCGGTTACGCAAATCCGCGTGGATGAGTCGCTGGTCAACTATGCTCTGACCATTGTTAGAAAGACGCGTGAGTCCGAGCAGTTCTCGCTGGGAGTTTCGCCCCGCGGCTCGCAAATGCTCTATCGCGCTGCCCAGGCCATGGCGTTTTTGGACGGCCGCAGCTTTTGCACTCCGGAGGACATCAAGCCGCTGGTCGTGCCCGTATTTGCCCATCGTGTGGTCGTAAACGGGCTTTATTCATCAACCCTGAAGAAGTCCGAACAGGCAGAACAGGTCATCCAGGAAATCGTCGACAGCACCCCTGTACCGATCTAGGACGGGGCCAAAGACCGTTGTCCCCTATAGTAAAGTTTTCCGTCAAGACTAGCAGTCTGTTTAGTTCACCATGGCCATCCTCCGGAGCTACCCTACCCTCGCGGTCGTGTGCGAGTAGACTGAGTCAGGCACGAATACTGTCAAGCAATGGCGCTTCCACCTATCTTCGAGGGTTCGCTTTCGACGATCAGTGCCGTTCTGTATCAACAGCCAACCGTCGGGCAAAGCTATGAACCGTACATTGTGGGGCTGATCGTCGTTTGCCTGGTGCAGACCCTGCTTATTGTCCGGCTGCTGTGGCAACGCAAGAAAAGGCGAAATGACGCGGCGAGTGTCGAATCCTCCGATGGCACCGAGCAGGCTTTGCGTGAAAGTGAGGCGCGCTTCCGCCTCGTCGCCAACGATGCTCCTGTATTGATCTGGATGGCCGATACCAGCAGACTCTGCACTTACTTCAATAAGCCGTGGCTGGACTTCACCGGGCGTTCCCTGGCGTCGGAGCTCGGGAATGGCTGGGTACATGGAATTCATGCCGAGGACTTGGAGGAGTGCCTGACCACTTATACCCGGGCTTTCGATCAGCGCGAGTCATTCAGGACGGAGTATCGCCTGCGCCGTTACGACGGAGAATACCGTTGGATTCTCGACATCGGTGTCCCCAGGTTCAACGCAGACGGTTCTTTCGCCGGGTATATAGGCTCGGCCATAGACGTTTCGGCGCAAAGATTGGCGCAGGAGACGCTGGACAGACTGAGCGGTAAACTTCTCGAAGCCCAGGAAAAAGAACGCAGCCGCATCGCACGCGAGCTTCACGATGACATCTGCCAAAGGCTTGCGATTCTCTCGCTCGAAATCGAACACTCGGCGAGAAACCTGGATGTTACGCCCGCTCAGTCAGCGCGCCTGCAGGAGGTCTGGGAACACTGCTCGGAAATCGCCGGAGATGTCCAGGCGCTCTCCCATGAACTTCACTCTTCGATACTCGACCATCTAGGCATGATTGCCGCCGTGAGGAACTTCAGCAGTGAATTCTCGCGACAGCAGGGCGTAGTGGTTGAGTTTACTCACGAAGACATGCCGAATTCTTTGCCTCAAGATGTTTCACTTTGCCTCTTCCGGGTCGTCCAGGAAGCCTTGCACAACGCGGTGAAGCACAGCGGAGTGAGTTATTTCCAGGTGCATTTGCAGGGAACGCCCGACGGAATCGACCTTGAGGTGCGAGATGCCGGCGGAGGCTTTAACGTCGAGAAAGTGCAGAAAAATGGGGGGTTGGGGCTCATCAGTATGCAGGAGCGAATACATCTGTTGAAAGGCAAGTTTGTCGTCGACTCCAAAGCGAACGTGGGGACGACGATACGAGCCAGTGTTCCATTAGCTCAGGATTTTAGCGCTGCAAGGCACAACCCCTCCCAGAAAGCCCGGCGGAAGGCCGGCAGCACGGCATGAGACGAATGCGAATGGCGGCCAATTCAGGCTGCTGCTACTTAGGCACGATTCGTGCCCATGCCTGCTAGTTTTGATAGTAGGCATGGGTTCCTCTCAGCTGTACCCTAGGTTGCGATTGGTGAAGATTCGGGCCTTCCAGGCATGACTGATGATCAAGAAAAGCGCAGATGCCTATGATTTTCTTCGCGTGGGGCCGCGTTGATAGTCGTTACATTGGTGCAACGCTGGCAAACTTCGTATCGCGAAAAGCTGAAGACCACGGACTCAACTGAAAAATTATGAAGCGCATCCGAATTCTACTGGCTGACGATCACACTCTGGTCTGCTCGGCATTTGCGAAATTGCTCGAACCTCAATACGACGTCGTAGGCATCGTCGGAGATGGACGGGCGCTGTTGACAGCCGCTGCCGAACTGCGGCCCGACGTTGTGCTCTTGGACATCACCATGCCGCTCTTGAATGGTCTGGACGCCGGGCGGGAACTGAAGAAGATGATGCCCAACATCAAGCTCATCTACCTCACCATGAATACCAACTCGGCGTTCGCGGGCGAGGCCCTGCGCACCGGGGCGTCGGCCTATGTGCTCAAGAACTCAAAATCCTCGGAACTATTGCAGGCGATTGATGACGCATTAAGAGGCATATCGTATGTGAGCCCGCAGATTCGCCTCGCCATGGACGAGATATTCATTCGTGACCCCATGGCGGTGATTAGCCCCAAGCATCTTACCGACCGGCAGACGGAAGTCCTGCAAATGCTGGCCGAGGGCCGTACGCTGCAAGAGATCGCCGACATTCTTCACATTACCCATCGCACGGTCCGGTTCCACAAGTGCCAGATTATGGAGGAATTGCGGATCACCACCAACGCCGAACTCGTGCATTACGCCGTGAAGCACGGCATGATCTCGTGCGTCTAGAGACCTCGGCAGTCCGGCGGCAAAATATCCTCAAAAACCTGTCGCAGGCGACAGTAGACAACTCCCGCTCCCTGAGTAAATTCAAGGCTTGAAGAATTGTGATCTGTCAGGACGTTCGCTTAACGGAGTTCTTGTGGGTGTGGTCCGAGTGTTGCTGGCTGATGATCACAGGGACTTTCTCCGCGAAGTTCAGGGGGAATTGAGCACGGAGTTCGAAATTGTCGACACCGCGGCCAACGGGGAAGATGCAATTGCAGCTGTTCACCGCCTGGACCCGGATATACTCGTGATTGACATATCAATGCCGATCCTCGATGGACTCCAGGCCGCGAGCCGTCTGCGCGATGCCCGGTGCAGGACGAAGATAGTTTTCCTCACGATTCATGAACAAAGTGATTTCATTTCGGCTGCATTTGCGGCAGGAGCCAGCGCCTATGTTGCGAAACGACATCTGGGAACTGATTTAGTGCCAGCTATCCGTGAAGTGCTGCAAGGGCATACGTTTATATCTCCCAGTCTGCATGCTTAAATCACTGGGAGACGAAAACTCTCGAATCGACCAGTCGAACGGCATTTTCGGGTTCTAAGATTTTGTGCTGCACCTGTTAAAAGTTCTAGTTGTGCGCCGAAGGAAACTATTGATAATGCGTCTCGGAGTAATCCGCACCCAAGATTGATTGTGGGCGCTTTTGCCCGATGCTTGGGCACAAACGCGTAGGCTAGCTTCGCTCCGGGCCACCTGCGCCTAACCGATGGAAAGGATGAACAACCCTATATGAAAACGAAGATTTTTTGCGTCGCAGTGTTGTGCAGTTCGTTAGTTAGCCTCGCGTTCGGCGTGACCAATGGCGAGAAGGCCAAGGTGAAGGGTGTGATCGCTACCCGAACAGGAGAAACTCTGCTTGTCAGCGCCGATGGCGGAAACGTCACCGTTGTTCTTGCCGATGACACCAAAGTGCAACAGCCAAAAGGTCTCGGCCTCCGCAAGAAGCAGATGTCCGTCACAGTTCTAGTCCCGGGCCTCAGGATCACGGCCGAAGGCGTGGGTGATGCGCAGAACAGGTTGGTAGCGAAAAGCATTACCTTCGACAAAGACGATCTGGAAATGGCGGAAGCCATTCAAGCCGGCTTAACGCCAACCAAGGCAGCCGTCCAGGCCAACGCCGGGAATATCGCAACGAACAAGCAAGCTAACCAGGCCAATTCGCAGGCCATCCAAACCAATTCACAGGACATCGCGGCGAATCAATCGGCTACTTCCGCCAATGCACAGGCCATTTCGGCCAGTCAGCAGCAAATCGCGGACACCACCAAGCGTTTCTCCGAGCTGAGCGAATATGACACCAAAGCTGACATCAGCGTCAACTTTGCGGTCGGGAAATCGGTCATCTCGGCGAGCGACAAGGCTGCGTTGGCGAAGCTGGCGAAAGATGCCGTAGGTACGACTGGCTACATCATCGACGTGAAGGGTTTCGCCGACTCCTCAGGCTCCGCCGCCATGAATCAGCAGTTGAGCATGGATCGCGCCCAGGCGGTGATTGCCTACTTGATCCAGGACTGCAAGGTTCCGGTGCGGCACATCATCGCACCTGGAGCGATGGGTACGGCTGATCCCGCAGCGCCCAACGAGACCGCGGCGGGTCGAGCCGAGAATCGCCGTGTGGAAGTCAAGGTTCTGGTTAACAAGGGTGTCTCGGGATCGTAAGCGACGTCTTCGTTCGCCTGCGAAGTCAAACGAATGCCGTAATAGAACCAGCTGCAAAGGAATACCAGCGCAAAACTGGCAGTTTTGGCAGTTGAATTGAGTTGCCGGAATGGATAGGTTGTTTCTGTTCGTCCTTTCGCACCAGCTCTGCCCTCGCCAAATCTTCGGCGGGGGTGGGGTTGGGCTATACGCTGCAGGGAAATTGGCCGCTTGAGCGTGCGGCTACCTTCGGTGTCGAGTATCCAAAGATGCCAACAGCGACAGCGCAGGAGAAAGTATGAGTCAGAAATCCATCGTTAGGATGGCCGCCTGGTTCGAAATCGTCGTTGGCGTCATCTTGATTATTGTCCCGGATGTTCCAAGTCTCCTGCTGTTCGCGTCAAAACCTGAAGCGGCAGGCGAACCCTTTGCCCGCTGGGCCGGGATTGCGCTTGTCGCCCTGGGCATTGCTTGTCTGCCTTCAGGAACAGGACCACACCGCAGTGTCGTGCTGGGTCTGTTTGCTTTCAACGCCGGGATTGTTATCTTGCTCTTGTGGGTAGGCATCGCCACCCCGCTTCATGGTTTTCTACTCTGGCCTGGTGCCATACTGCATGTCGTCATCGCGGCTTTGTTGCTGTCGCAGCTTCTTACAACGGCTTCGGCGCACTCCTAGGTAGCTTTCCTTCGCAGCGGACAAATATTCGGTGACTGGAAAACTGACGAACGTTCGAGCCTTGTGGATTGGATTGGCCCTGCTGGTCCCGATGCTGGGACAGCGTGCGAATGCGCAGGTCGACGAATTCCTCCCTGAGATCGATGCCTACTACAAAGTCTCTTCCGATGTGCGCGTGAGCTTCCAGGCCAAAGAGACCAGAGAGAGCAGCGATCCGACCCAAGCCGAGATCGGCCCCAGCGTCGAGTTCTATCTGAAACCGCTGGTCAGGCTAAAGAAGACTACCGTGTTCGATCTGGACGACTCAAAATCCCGGCCCCTGGTGCTTTCGATTGGCTACCGCTATCTGCCTTCGCCGAACGCGCCAGCAGAAAACCGGCTCGAGCCAGTCGCAACATTCAACTTTCCGCTGAAGGCGGGGTTGTTACTCTCCGACCGGAATCGGGCCGACCTCGATTGGAAGAGCGGAAAGTTTTCCTGGCGCTATCGCAACCGCCTGCAAATCGAAAAACGGCTTACGCTTCACTCCTATCACCCTGCGCCGTACGCTAGCGTCGAGCCCTTTTACGAGAGCCAATACAGCAAATGGAGTGACACCGCAATCTACGCCGGGTGCATGTTCCCGCTTGGCAAGCACGTCGAGCTTAATCCTTACTACGAGCACCAGAACAGTACCGGAAAAAGCCCGAATCAGCAGTTTAACCAGTTGGGCCTTATACTTAGCCTCTTCTTCTAGTGGAATGCATCAGAATTCCGCACTCGGGGAATGCGCTTCCGTAACGGCCCAGCCCTGAACCGGGCTGCCACAATTTTTTGCGGTACCTGTCGTAAGCGACAGTTGCGCGACGCGTGGAACTGTCAATAATGGCTTCCGGTGAATTGCGCCGCAAAGAGAGCTATTTTCGACATCCGAAAGATTTGAAGGGAGAAGCAAATGAGGCTGGGAGAGAGTTTTGCAAAACTGATACTCGGAACTCTAGCGGTTTCGGGTCTTTTTGCAGGCGGCAGTGCGCCTGCGCACGCGCAAGACAGCGCGAAGAAACCTAACATTCTGGTCATCATGGGCGACGACATTGGGATGTGGAACATCGGCGCTTACCACCGTGGAATGATGGCCGGCAAGACACCAAACCTCGACAAACTTGCCAAGGAAGGCATGTTGTTCACCGACTATTATGCAGAGGCGAGTTGCACGGCGGGTCGCGCAAACTTCATCACTGGTGAATTGCCCATCCGCACCGGCATGACCACAGTGGGCCAGGCGGGAGCAAAAATTGGCATACCCGCCGAAGCGGTGACCATCGCCACGGTTCTCAAGTCCATGGGTTACGCCACCGGCCAGTTCGGCAAGAACCATCTTGGCGACCTCAATGAATTCCTGCCCTGTGTTCACGGCTTCGACGAGTTCTTTGGCTACCTGTACCACCTCGATGCCATGGAAGACCCGGCTCATCCCAACTATCCGCAGAATCTCTTGAACGTGGTCGGACCGCGCAACATGGTTCACTGTTGGGCCACCGGCACGAATGACCCGACGGATATGCCCCGCTGGGGCCCAATCGGCAAACAGAAGATTGAGGACGCTGGCGCGCTCTATCCCAAGCGCATGGAGACGGTGGACGACGAGATTCGCGACCTTTCGCTCAAGTTCATCGACAAAGCCAAGGCCGATAACAAGCCGTTCTTCGTCTGGCTCAACCCGACCCGCATGCACATCGTCACGCACCTCTCCCCGAAGTATGAGGCGACGCGCAACTCCGACAATGGCTGGTCGGAAGAAGAAGCTGGCATGGCGCAACTGGACGACGACATCGGCCTCGTGATGCAGAAACTGAAGGACATCGGTGAGGACAACAACACCATCGTGGTGTTCACTACCGACAACGGCACCGAAGTCTTCACCTGGCCCGATGGCGGTCAGACGCCGTTCGCGCAGTCCAAGGGAACTGTCCTCGAGGGCGGCTTCCGCGTTCCTTGCCTCATGCGCTGGCCCGGTCATGTGCCCGCGGACTCAGTGCAGAACGGCATCTTCTCCGGCTTGGATTGGCTGCCCACTTTCGTGGCTGCCGCCGGCAATCCCAACGTCACCGAAGAATTGCTGAAGGGCAAAACCATCGGGGACCGGACCTACAAGAACCATCTGGATGGCTACAACCAGATGGCCGCCATCACCGGCAAAGGCCCGTCGGCGCGTCATGAAATCTTCTACCTCGGCGAAAGTACGGTCGGTGCGGTGCGGATTGACGATTACAAATTCCGCTTCATCGACCAACCCGCTGGCTGGCTCGGCGAGAAGACCCATCCCGACGTCCCTTACATCACCAACCTGCGCCTCGATCCCTTCGAGCGCACGGGTTGGCCCAACGACGGGACAAAAGAGGGGGCGCAGCAATACTTCGATTGGTTCAAATACCAGTTCTGGCGCTTTGTGTTCGTCCAGCAGCTAATGGGCAAGGAAATTCAAACCTTCCTCGACTATCCGCCGATGCAGCGGGGCGCGAGCTTCAACCTCGACGCACTCAAAGCCGAGATGGCGTCAAGGATGGCGCAGGCGGCAGCCGCCGCCAAAGGCCCCAGCAACTAACCAGAACGATCTTTACGGCGGGCGGCCTGCCAGGGCCGCCCGTTTTTCGAGGAGTTGCCTTATGCGAAGGGGATTGTTAAGCACATCGCTGCTCGTGGTGCTCTTGTTGATGGCCGGTTCCTCGGTGTCGCAAACCGCGCAGAACCGCACCTTGATCGTGAATGGACAATCCGGGCAAGTCGCTGTTCTGCAAATCGAGGGTCGATCCTTCGTTGACCTTGCCGCCCTGGCGCAAATAGCCAATGGATCGCTTGGTTTCCAAGGCAATCGGATCACCTTAACTCTACCCGCTGCATCCGCGGGTACTCCGCCAGCAAATTCTTCCCCGCTCCCATCTGGCGGTTCCTCCTTTTCCAAAAGCTTCATGAAGGCGGGCATTGAATTCATGTCCGTGATCCGCGAGTGGAGGAGTGCGCAGGCCAATGCGCTGCAGAATGGCTATCCGGTTACCGCGGCCTGGGTCGCGAACTACCGCAGCCAGGCCCAGCAGAACCTGAGTCTGGCATCGGTCGCAGCCTCGACCGACTCTGATCAACAGGCTCTGCAACTGCTCACCTACGAACTGCAAAACATGGACAAGTGGAGCAACAAGGTTCTCGAAGCGCGCAAAAATATGGATGCGGCAAAATACATGTCTCCCGACGCGCTCAATAACGACCCGTTATTCCAGAAAATCCTGAACTGCGCGCACTCCTTGGCGTCGATGGCAAGTAGCGGCCAGTTTGAAGACGATGGATCGTGCCACTGAATGCGTCCGTGTTTCTTCGACGAGACCCCAGTTTCTCTTGTCATTCCGAGGAGCGAAAGCGGGTTCGATAGCCCCCAAGCCTCACCTTGTCATTCCGAGCAGTGAGAGCGGTTCGAAGGGCCTCAAGCCTCACTTTGTCATTCCGAGGAGCGAAAGCGGGTTCGATAGCCCCAAGCCTCACCTTGTCATTCCGAGCAGTGAGAGCGGTTCGAAAGGCCCTCAAGCCCCACCTTGTCATTCCGAGCCGTGAGAGCGGTTCGAAAGGTCCTCAAGCCCCACCTTGTCATTCCGAGCAGTGAGAGCGGTTCGAAAGGCCCTCAAGCCCCACTTTGTCATTCCGAGCCGTGAGAGCGGTTCGAAAGGCCCTCAATCCTCACTTTGTCATTCCGACGTGAGAGCGGTTCGAAAGGCCCTCAAGCCTCACTTTGTCATTCCGAGGAGCGAAAGCGACGAGGAATCTGCTCTTTTCCAGGACCACTCTGGACTGCTGATCGCTTTGCTCGGGATGGCAACCGCCGCGCTGCTATTTCTGCTGCGCCGCCGCTTCCACGTTTTTCAAGATCTTATCCAGATCAGCGCGCGAGAAATAACGTCCGCCTAGTATCACCCCTGAGATTTTCTGCGTATTACGAATATCGTCGACTGGATTGGCGTCCAGCAGTACAAGGTCTGCAAGTTTCCCTGTTTCCACTGTGCCCGAATCACGCGTGCGACCGAGAAACTTCGCGGGATTAAGTGTGGCTGTCTGCAGAGCCTCCATCGGCGTCAGACCCGCCTTCACGAACAGTTCCAATTCCTGATGCAGGCTGAATCCCGGAATCACGTAGACACCAGCGGCGGTATCCGTCCCAGCCATCAGCGGAACCCCGGCACGATGCATGGCCAGCGTCATCTCCAGTTCCTTGGCCACGAATTGGCGGCGGAAAGCGACCGGATCTGTGTCCAGTTCTTTCAGAATACTTTCCGTGAACTGCTTGTAGGTTTTGTTGCGCCACGATGCTGCCGCGTATTTCGCTCCCGGACTCTGGCTGAGGTCCATGTCGTCGATCAGCCACTGGCCTCGTTCCCAGGTGAGTGTCGGCACCTGCCATGTGCCGTTTTTCGCCAGCAAAGCAATCAGTGCCGCGCACTTGGGTTCGCTGTAAGTTTCAAGCACCCGGCGAGGTCCCTTCGGACCCTTTAGCAACGCGTCCTCGATGGTCGAACAGCCTTCGAAGATTCCAGTGTAGTGCTCGATACTTTTCTGCCCGGCGTTGCTGGCTTCGGAGGCTCGAATCGCATCCGGGACGTGACCAACAAAAGTCATGCCCTGCTTTTTCGATTCCTCGGCGACCGCGAAGTAAGCATCGCGTGGAATATAGGATTGCACTTTGATGAAATCGGCGCCGCCTTCCTTCAGGTCGTCGACAGCCTTGCGTCCCTCCGCCGCCGTAGTGACCGGGACAGATGCCGGGAAATGCGGCGGAGCCCCATCGATCATGGGCCCGGAGATTACCATGCGTGGTCCGAGAATCGTCCCGGCGTTGATCTGATCGCGCCACTTGAGCAGTTGATGAAGGTCGCCACCCATGTCGCGAACCCCGATGACTCCGTTAGCGACGAAAAGCGGAAGAATGATTTCCTCGCCGCCCGGCAGCCAGTCACCAAAATTCGTGTGGACGTGCATGTCCCAGAGACCAGGGATGAGAAACTTACCGCGTCCGTCGACCACCTGCGCGTCTTTGAATATTTTGGCCGAGGATTGTTCGATCCCGGCGATGCGGTCCCCAAGAACCGTAACTGTCATATCTGATTTTCCCGCAGCGCCCGTGGCGTCGATCACGGTCACGTGCGTGATCACCAGCATCTTGCTGTCACGGGCCGACTGCGCCACCACGGACGTCACCAAGACGCTCAACCACAAAAGCATCAAAGTATGTTTCATCATCACTCGGCCGTTTATAACGCCTCCGCTGAGGTTACAAAAATATCGAGGTTGTCATCCCGAACAAAGTGAGGGACCCATGCAATGCCCAGCTTACCCAAACCGTCACAGGGAATTTCTACCATGAACCCCGCAAGCCCTCGCGACTGTCGGCGAACCGGTCGGAGCTTCTGTATAGCGGTTACAGTTCCTATGCTCACTCGGCCCGAGGAACGTTGAGGTATCTTTTCATGTTGACCGCAGTCGCCTTTTCCGATAAGATTATCCAGAATACATTATCTGCAAGATAATGGACGGTCTTTGACAATCGAACCTTATGTGAGGGGCGTTCCTTTCTGCGACGCTTGAGTTCCAAACTGGAACAGAGTTGTCGAGCGTCGCGTCCGTAACTCCCATGTTGTCTAGATTTTGCGTGTAACTCCTTAAAACTCAAAGATCTAGCCCATAGTGGAAAATTAAATCCTTTATTTTCTGGATTTTGCACACAAAAGGGGGGAGGGGGGGTGCCCAGTACTGAACAGTAAACTCCGTGCCAAAGCGGGAATTTCGGAAATCGCGATCCGAAACTAATCCTTAGCCGCGAACACCAGAAAATAGTCCATCCCATCGCCCTTCACAAAGTCATATTGTGACTGCAGAACGTAACCCGCTTCGGAGGCTTCTTTAATAACCACATCGCGCGCGACACCATGGTTTTCACCGTTTCCGTTGCGGTCGATGATTCCAACCTTGGCTCCGGGGCGAAGCGAGGCGCGCAGGTTTCGCAGCAGATCAACGGGTTTATCAATCTCATGGTAAGTCTTCAGCATCAGAACAGAGTCAACCTGGTTCGCGGGCAGTTGCGGGTCATCGCTCTTGCTAAGGATTGTCTTTACGTTGTGCAGACCCTCTTTCCGAGCTCTCTTGTCGACATAGCGAACAGCCTCCGGATTGATATCAACCGCATAGACGCTGCCGGTCTCAGTGACCCGTCGAGCGGCTCTCACCGTGAACCATCCCGAGCCAGCGCCGATGTCGGCTACACTCTTGCCCGGAGTGATCGCGAGTATGTCCATCACACGGTTGATCTGCAGTTTCTCGTCCCGGCCGGGCGAATCAAAAACCGACAGATCCCCGGTGTAAGGCTTGCTCGTCTTGCGGGGCGCGGTCTGGTCGGTCGAAGCTGCGGGCGCGCCTTGGGCTTGAGTGAAAACCGAACTCAGTAAGAGAAGAAGGAACAGAAGCAGCAAAGCGCGACGCTGGAACATGGATTAGTCTCCGGACATATCTCTCAGGATAGACTTACGAACGTCGGATTTGGTGAGCACCGCTCGTGTTCGAACCAAACAGTTTCGGTTGGTGAGGCGAATAAAACTCTGCTACTCTGCTATCACTTTCTTAAAACGAGGAAATCTTCAAAAGATGCGATACCGCAAGCTGCTTAATGTCACGATCACGTTGTCACTCTGTTTCGGCCTTCCACTCTCGGCGGCCGACAAAAGCAAAACCAGCACAAACACCTCCGACGCCAACAAGCCGTCGTATGAATTGCCGCAACCGGCAAAAGAAACTATCGACTACAGCATGTACGACCAGATTCGGATCGAGGGTTTGACCCACTCGCATGTAATGGAATATGCCTCCGCGCTGATGGATGGAATCGGGCCGCGGCTCACGGGCTCGCCAAATGTGAAGCACGCCAATGAATGGACTCGCGATCAGCTTGCGGCCATGGGCTGCAGCAATGCTCACCTCGAAGATTGGGGAGAATTCGGCATGGGCTGGCAGCAGCTCAACACCTGGACGCGCATGGCGTCGCCCGACACCGCGGTCTTCATCACGCAGGCCGCGCCCTGGTCGCCTTCGAGCAACGGGGCTGTGAGTGGGCAAGCGATATGGATGGATGTGAAGAAGGAAGAAGATCTCGAGAAGTACAAAGGGAAGCTTGCCGGCAAGGTCGTTCTGCTGGGTGACATGCGCGAAGTCAAGCCGGTGGACAAGCCGCTGTTCGAGAGGGAGGACGAGAAGGAACTGGCCAAGATCGTCGAACATCCGCTGAGTCCCGAGCCTGAATTTTTTACGCCAGAGCTGATGAAAAGATTTGAGCTGCGGCAGAAGGTGTCGGCATTCCTCGCCTCAGAGCATGCGCTTGCCGTGATGCTCCCGAGCCGAGATGGCAGGAATAATGGCGGTTCCGGAGGAACTATCTTTGTGGACAGCAGCGGCGGCCTCGGATGGTTCAGCTATCAGCGCGAGCACATTCAGCCGGTTCCCGTGGTCATCGCTGCGATCGAGAACTACGGACGTGTCTACCGGCTGCTGAAAGCCAACGTCCCAGTCACTATCGAGCTGAACGTTGACGTAAAGTTCACTGGGGATCACGAACATGGTTTCGACACCATCGCCGAAATTCCAGGGACCGATCCCAAGCTGAAGGACGAAGTTGTCATGCTCGGAGGGCATCTGGATTCCTGGGCGGCGGCGACCGGCGCGACCGACAATGGAGCGGGTACCGTGGTCTCGATGGAAGTTATGCGCATCCTGAACACGCTCAAGGTAAAACCGCGGCGCACGATTCGCATCGGGCTGTGGACCGGGGAAGAGCAGGGCGAGTTCGGCTCGCTCTATTACGTGAAACAGCATTTTGGATTTGTGCCCCTCTCGACCGCGCCTGACCAGCTTAAATTGCCGGAGTGGCTGCGCAAGCCTGCTGGGCCGCTTGAACTAAAGCCCGATCAGCAGAAAATTTCTGCGTACTTCAACGTCGACAACGGCAGCGGTAAGATCCTCGGCATTTATCTGCAGGAAAATATTGCGGAAGCCCCGATCTTTGCGCAATGGATCGAGCCATTGAAGGATCTGGGCGTGACCGCGATCAGTGTGCGCGATACCGGCGGTACAGATCACGAGTCCTTCGATGCCGTGGGCATTCCCGGATTTCAGTTTATCCAGGACAAACTCGACTACTCCACGCGTTCGCACCACTCCAACATGGATACCTACGAGCGGCTCCAGCCGGCCGACCTCGCGCAGGCAGCGACGGTCGAGGCTATCTTCGTCTACAACACTGCAATGCGGGATCAGATGCTGCCACGGAAACCACTGCCGCATCCCGAACTCGAGGAACAGCGCAAGGCGCCCCTTAAGAAGGTGATGCCTGGTGCTGTGGAAGTGGAAGAGAAGGACGCAAGAGAGAAGTAGCTTCCAGCTGCTGGCTTCTAGCTAGAAGCTAGAAGCACTTCCATATCGGGGCCGAGAAGCTACTTCTCGGCCCCAAACATTTTGGAGTGGAATTCCATCACCTCGCCGATGTGCGCAGCAAAATATGATGCGCTGTGATTGCCGGGATAGAGATGGAATTCGTGCTTGATGTGCTCTTCTTGAAGCTGCCGGTCGAGAGCTGTGGCTCCCGCTTCAAAATCATATTCGTCGTCCCGCCCGCAGTTGAAATAGATGGCGAGTCTGGCGATGCCGATTTTGTTCTTTTTGGCCAGAAAAAACGGATCGTTTTCCATCCAGTGAGGAACATTGATGGGATTGCCGAAGACCGATCCCAGCAACTTGCCGAGCGGAGTACCAGCCCGTAGAGCGGCGTCGAGCTCCTGCGGCGACTCGGTCATGATAGCTGCGCTTTGTGCGCTCACGGCAGAAAACATCTCGGGATGAGCAAACGCGAAGCGCAGCGCTCCGTAGCCTCCCATGGAAATACCGGTAACCGCTCTGGCCTTGCGCTCCTTCTGGATCCGGAACTTGCCTTCGACGTAGGGTATGAATTCTTGCAGGAAGAAATCGCTATAGCGGACTTTGCCTTCGGCCGAGTTCACGTAGAAGCTGGCTTTGGCTTCGGGCGTGACGATCAGAAAGTCACCAATCTTGTGCTGTTGCCGCAGATCCTCAATCAGGTTCCATCCGCCGGTTTTAAACAGGGTCTGCTCATTCTCACCGAGGCCATGCAGAAAATAAAGAACCGGGTAACGCTTCGCGGGTGCGGAATCGTAGCCGGGCGGGAGCAGTACGCAATAGTGGACGGTGTCTCCGAGGACGTGGCTCTTCAGGACGTTGCAATCGATGCGGCTCTGCGCCGAGGCGGAGACGGCGACGGAGAAAATAAAAAATCGCAAAAGCCAACGCATGAAGTCCAGTTTACTCGTAGCGAAGGGCTTGCACCGGATCCAGACGTGCGGCACGGCTTGCGGGATACAAACCAGACAGCAGACTGACCACAATCGCAAATCCGATGGCGCCAAGAACCAACCACCAGGGTACGAACCAAATTTGTTCTGGCGGAAAATGCTGGCGCTTCAAATACACATTCGTGCCGAGATTGATTACCCTTCCGATAGTCCAGCCCAGCCCGACTCCCACGACGCCCCCGAAGATGCCCATTACGCCAGCCTCGGCAAAGAACAATCCTTTTACATCGCCGTCACTGGCGCCGATGGCTTTCATGATACCGATCTCGCGACGGCGCTCGAGGATTGCCATCACCAGGGTGTTGACGATTCCGATGGAAGCAACCGCCAGAGCCAGGCTGCCGAAGATTCCGAGAAACAGGTCGAGCACGGCGAAAAACTGACGCAGGCTACGCGTGGCGTCGACAATCGAAAAGGTGTTGAAACCCATCTTCTTGATTGCGTCCTCGACAGCCTGAACCTGGGTTGGGCTTTTTACGTGCACTTCAATGGTTGTGTAGGCTGGCGTACTGTTGGCCATGTTTGTCGTGTCGCGCAGGTCGGAAGGCTGCATTACGTGCAAGTCCTGCGCCAGCTTGAGAGGGAGAAAGACACGCGCTCTGGCCTGGCCACGCATGCTGTCGGGATCAAGATCCGACACGCCAACGATCTTCAGCGTCACTTCTCGCGAAACTACCGAATACGCTGTACCGGCCGGATTGCTGGAATCCGAAGACTTAGTCAATGCGGCACGTGTCGCGGGCGTCGCGGTTCGCTCCGCGTAGCGCATGGTCAGTTGCTTTCCCAGCAGAGGCCTCGCCAGTTCGCCGACGCTCAGCTCTTCGGCACCCGCTTTCGGTGTCTTCCCCAGTAACTGGGCGGCGAAGGATTTCTGCAAGATGACTTCTGGCGCTGTCTCAGATGAGAAGAAACTGCCCTGCATGCCATCGAAGGCGTCGCTATTTTTCGCCGAAAATGGCAGGCCCGCCACCATCGTCAAGTAAGGCTTGTCCTCGTATCGGAGTTCGGTAATGAAGCGGATGTCTGGATAAGCCTCAAGCACGTTTGGCAGTTGCGCAATCTTTTGTCGCGCGTCTTCATTGAGCGTGGGACTCTCGGCCGGAGCCGGACCGTTCTCTTCCTGTTCGCGGTTGAAGCCGCGCAGGTCGCGTCGCGAAGTCACGACTACCGTGTCAAACAATCCGGATTTCTGCAGACGTCGTCCTGCCAACTGCTGCAAACCGATGCCCAACGAAAGCATGGCGACGAGCGAAGCCACGCCGACTGAAATGCCAACGGTAGTGAGCGAATTGCGCAGGATGGATTCCCGGAGATTCCGCACTGCGAGCTCGGCCATATCGTACGTCTTCACAAGCTGTCTCCTCGTGTTTGCTGAGGCGCGGTGGAAATCGCGTTCGATTGATCGCCGATTAGCTTGCCGTCCGCGAGGAAGATCATGCGGCTGACGTAGCGCTCGGCGAGAGCGCGTTCATGTGTCACCATAATTACGGTCATGCCCAGCGTTTCATTGAACTCCCGAATGAAGTTCATGATTTCGGTGCCGGTCTGGCTGTCGAGGTTGCCGGTGGGTTCGTCCGCCAGCAAAAACTGCGGCTGATTGATCAATGCCCGAGCCAGCGAAGCCCGCTGCTGTTCGCCGCCGGAAAGCTCGGTGGGACGATGCTGCAGCCTTGGGCTCAGGCCAACTCGGTCCAATGCTTGCCTCGCCAATCCTTCGCGTTGACCACGATCGACTTCGGCGAAGCGCAACGGCAACTCTACGTTTTCCAGCAGGGTCATGCTGGGAATCAAGTTGAAGGATTGAAATACCATGCCGACGGTGCGCAAGCGATACTTGGCAAGTTCTTCGCGAGAAAGCTTTGCCAGGTCGTTCTCTTGAACGATCACGCTTCCAGAGGTGGGACGATCAAGTCCAGCGATCAGATTCAGCAACGACGATTTGCCGGAACCCGAAGTGCCAAGCAGCGCCACAAACTCCCCGGAAGCGACGTCAACCGAGATGCCATCGACGGCGCGAATCAGGGCCTCACCCATCCGGTAGTGTCTGCACACATTCTCCGCGCGGATTGCGACGGAGCCATTCAAACTTGAATCGCCTTGGCCGCTGGGCATGGGTTAACGCGTTTCTCCCCTGACGAGACGCAAGGTGTCGGCGAGGTTGGGGTCGCCGTTGCTTCCTGGTTTCCCATCCCCCGCCAAAACCGGCACCGAATCGCCCTCGCCGGGAGCCAGGAACAGATTCGTCTCGACGCCGTGCTGCTTGGTGTAGAGATCGTAATAGCGGCCATGCAGGGCATACAGTTGTTCGTGGGTGCCATGTTCGACAATTCGCCCCTGTTCGATGACCAGGATCTGATCGGCGCGACGGATGGTGGACAGGCGGTGTGCAATGACGAAAGTCGTGCGGCCTTGCATCAAGTAGGAAAGCCCTTGCTGGATGAGTTGCTCGGATTCAGAGTCAAGGCTGGACGTCGCTTCGTCGAGAATCAGGATGCGCGGCTCCGCCAGAATAGCTCGCGCAATCGAAATCCGTTGGCGCTGCCCCCCGGAGAGCTTTACTCCGCGTTCGCCAACTACGGTGTTGTACTTATCGGGAAAACTTTCCGCGAACTCATCCACGCGCGCGATGCGGCAGGCTCGCAGAATTTCTTCTTCGCTGGCATCTGGCCGCGAGAAGGCGACATTTTCCTGGATGGTCCCGTCGAAAAGAAACGATTCCTGTAAGACCACACCCAGTCGAGTGCGATACGAATCAAGCCGTACCGTGCTTAGGTCGACTCCATCAACCAACACCTTTCCCTGTGTGGGAACGTGGAAGGCCGTGATCAGTCCGATGGTGGTCGACTTACCGGAACCAGACGACCCAACCAGCGCGGTGACTGTTCCCGGCGCCGCGTGGAATGAAACGTCCGTCAGAACCATGCGGTTGCCGTCGTAGCTGAAGCTGACGTGGTCAAACTCAACGTCGCCATGAATCTCGTCCAAAACGACCGTACGTTTGGGGTCGTGATCTTCCCGCCTGACGCTCATGATTTCACGGGTGCGTTCCAGTCCGGCCAACGCTTCGGTGAGCTGGGTGCCGATTTGCACGATCTGCATGATCGGCGCTACCAGGAAACCAAGGAAAAGCGTGTAGGTAAAGAATCCGCCGATAGTCAACATCCCAGCCGCGATCTGGCGGGCGCCAACATACATGATCACGGCTCCGACCACTCCGAGCAGCAGACTGGCTGATAGGCTCATGACCGATGTCGCGGTTAGAGTTCGCAGAACATTGTCGAGCAAACGCTGCACACCGTGGGCGAAAACATTCTCTTCCCGCTCCTCAGCGTGATAACCCTTGACAACACGAACCCCTCCGAGCGACTCGGCAAGCCGGCCGGTAACTTCCGCGTTGATCTTGCTGCGCTCTCGAAAAATCGGACGAATCGTTCCGAATGCTTTGTACAGTGCCAGCGCAAAGAGCAGCAGGAATCCAAACGCAACCGCGGTCATGAGAGCGCTGATGCGGAACAACACTACGAGCGCGATTCCCGCGGTCATCAAACCCCCGACCAGATCGACCAATCCCGTTCCGATCAAATTCCGAACGCCTTCAACGTCGCTCATGATGCGCGATACCAGCACGCCGCTCTTTGTCGAATCGTGGAACGAGATGGGTAGCCAGCCAATATGTGCCTGAACCTTTTGACGCAGTTCCGTAATCAACCGCTGTGCCGCCTTCGACAGGAGCTGAGTCAAAGAAAACGAAGTGATGCCCTGAATCACTGTTGCACCCAGCACGCCCAGGACCAGTGGCTTGAGAAGTTGCGTGTTGTGCTTGATGATGACGCTGTCGATTAGATATTTGGTGGAATAGGGAAGCACCAACCCCGCAACCCGATTGATCACCATCAGCACAAAGCCCAGCGCCAGCAATCCGCGGCGCGGGCGAATGAGTTCCCAGACCTGGGGAAGAACAGCGATTAGCCTTTCTCGGGCAGGCCGCTTCGGAGGGGCAGGTTTACGGTCGGAATCCACTGCTTGCATTAGACACTATTTGCCGCGAGCGGGGTTCATTTTGTCGAACTCTCAAGCGGTGAGCGTTGTGATAATATCGCGGTCGATCAACAAAATCTTATGGCAAACATTGAGCGTGACAGCTGCCGTTTCAAGGCGATCCAAGGGCCGGATGGCAAATTCGTGGTCCGCATGGAAATGTTTCACAAAACCGTGTCGCTATTGGCGGACGCGACCGTCGATTTTGAGTTGCTCAACGGAACTACACAGGACCAGGCAAGAAAACTCGCCGAGTCGATGAACGACCGTGTTACAGGGGTATTGATGACCAAGCCATGATACCGTTCCAGAGGCCTTCTACAAACCGCTTCCTGAATGCAGGCAAGCCGGTTTAAACTGTAAGTCGCGGTAACAGCAACCGAAGTCTGACGCAAAGAACACGACGAATGTTTTCTCAACCCACCAACCCCGAGTCTTCTGAACCAAAGAAGCCCGAGTCGACCAAATCAACCGACGGTTCCGATCTTGATATCTTATTGTCCGATTCTTGGAACCGGACTCTGCCGAGGCGTTTGCTTGACAACCTGCGCGACACGATATCGCCTGAGAAGCTGCCCCCACTGCGCCTGACTTCACGACCAGTCGACGTCGGCATGCTGGCGGGCGACATTTTGAGTTTGCCTTGGTATCGCACCGTGTTCACCAACCTGGGCGATGTCATTTCCCCGGAGACCCTGCCGCCTTTGCAACTCGAATCACGCCCCGTCGATGTGGGCGAGTTGATTGGCGATCAGATGAGCCACATGTGGTGGACTTCGCTTTTGCGAAGTCTGGCTGACGCTGCTGCTCCGGAGCGTCTGCCTGCATTGCAATTGACTTCGGCGCCTGTGGACGATCCTAGTTTCACTGAGGGATCGATGCAGCTCCCGCGCTGGTCGTCCGTCATCAGCACGCCGAAAGTGTTTTATCCTGACAAGCAAAAGCCAGCCTTTGCGCCGGTCGCTCGGGTCCCTGCGCCACTGCCCAAACCGAATCCTGCGGAAGTCGAATTTGTGCACGTCCTCGAAGCCGATTTGAAGCGGGACTTGAGACGTTCTATTTTCCGCCAGCGCTTGTGGGTTTCACTCGCGGTTCTCGAGGTGCTCACGCTAATTGGCACTTCTCTCTGGTGGAAATGAACGTGAAGTTTTGGCAGACCCTTGTATCTATCCGCTTTTTTAACCTTGCGTGATTATAGTAAGCTTCTGCGTGATTCGACTTTCAAAAAAAGCTGGAAAATTCCATGAGCGATGATTCGCGCGACCGCGATCTGGGGATGATCCGGAAAATCACCCGGCGTGATTTCCTGGATGGAGTCGCGCTTGCCGTGGGCGGCTCAATCTTGGCCTCAAGTACTCCGTGGCTGCATGGCCTGGGATTCGCAGATTCTACTTTCGCTCCCGAGAAGGAACCAAATTATTATCCGCCAGCTTTGATGGGAATGCGGGGAAATCATGACGGCACCTATACGTCCGCGCATAGCCTCCGTGACGGAGAGTTCTGGGATTCCGCGGGTAAACCTGAGAGCACCGGCGAGAAATACGATCTGGTCATCGTGGGAGGCGGGATCAGTGGACTCGCGGCAGCATACTTTTATCGCCAACGAGCGGGAGCCAATGCGCGGATTCTCATCCTCGACAACCACGACGACTTCGGTGGCCACGCCAAGCGCAACGAATTTCGCGCCGGGAATCGGCTGCTATTAAGCTACGGCGGCACGCAGTCGATCGAGAGCCCCGGGCGATATAGCAAAGTTGCCAAGGGTTTGATCACCGAGTTGGGCATCGACACTCAACGCTTTTACAAAGCCTACGACCAGCAACTGTATTCGAAGCTGAATACGGCCTGTTTCTTCGACCGTGAGACTTTTGGCGAAGATCGGCTTGTGTTGGGGATGGGATCGACGCCTTGGCCACAGTTTCTCAGCAAAACGCCGCTTTCGGAACCTGTTCGTCACGACATTGCTCGTGTCTACGCGGAGAAGGTCGACTACTTGCCGGGCTTGTCGAAAGAACAGAAGATTGCACAACTCAACAAAATGAGCTATGCCGACTATCTGACCAAGGTCTGCAAGCTCAATCCAGAGGCGTTACCCTTTTTCCAGACTTACCCGCATGACTTGTTGGGTGTCGGCATTGATGCTGTTTCCGCTCTCGCCTGTTTCGAAAATCCCGACGACTACCAATCGTTTACCTATCCTGGCTTTGACGGTTTGAACCTGGGCGAGTCGGAAAAAGAGGAGCCTTATATCTTTCATTTTCCGGACGGCAACGCGTCAATCGCGCGTCTGCTGGTGCGGTCCTTGATCCCGGGATCGATTCCCGGCAACAGTATGGACGATGTGGTCGCCGCTCGCGCCGATTACAGCCGATTGGACGATGCCAAGACTTCGGTTCGGATTCGCTTGAACTCTACGGTCGTGCAAGTTCGCCACAATGGATCTCCTGCGTCGGCAAAGGAAGTCGAAGTCGCGTACATGCGCGACGGCAAGTTGCAAAGGGTACAGGCAAGTGTGTGCGTTCTGGCTTGCTACAACATGATGATTCCGTATCTCTGTCCCGACCTTCCCCAAAAGCAGCAGGACGCGCTTCACTCCCTGGTGAAAGTTCCGCTGGTGTACACGCACGTGGCTATCCGCAACTGGACTGCATTCCAGAGCCTGGGCATTCATCAGATCGTTGCTCCCGGCGCTTACCACACTTATACGGCACTCGATTTCCCTGTCAGCCTCGGCCAATATGAATTTCCCAGCAAACCCGACGAGCCAATGGTGTTGTTCATGCTACGCACGCCCTGCAAACCGGGATTGCCACAGCGCGATCAATTTCGTGCGGGCCGGGCGGAGCTGATGCGAACGCAGTTTTCGACTTTCGAACGAAACATTCGTGATCAACTAGTCCGCATGCTGGGCTCTGCAGGCTTTGATCCGGCGCGCGATGTCCAGGGCATCACCGTAAACCGGTGGGCGCACGGCTATGCCTATAGCCGAAACTCTCTGTTCGATCCTGACTGGCCAGAGGATGAACAACCATGGGTTGTGGGACGAAAGCCATTTGGCCGGATCGCGATCGCGAACTCGGACGCAGGCGCGAGTGCTTACACGGACGTCGCGATTGACCAGGCGTATCGCGCGGTCGGAGAATTGGCAGGGTGATGATTCTACTTCTGCGGCGTCGGCGCTTTGAGCCCGCTGCTGGTTTCGACCAGTTTTTGCATGAATGGCACAACCACGAGCAGCAGTTGCGCCTTCGGTTTCTGCGCTTGCTCCAACAGGGCGAACCGTTGCGTCGCCCACGCCTCCGGCGCCCGTTCTCCGCGATCAATGTAGTCCAGCGCCTGCAAGCCGGTTGCGGATACCGCGGAAAGATCCTGCGAAAGCGGGGCAATCTCCTTCAACATAAACGATTGAGCCTCGAGCGTCTGCAGATTGTTCTGATTGTCGCGCCACAACGTGAGCATTGTTCGGGCTTGTCGTTTTTCCTCGGCGGTTGCCTTCCCAGCGATGATCGCATCCACGAGATCTGCGAATTGTCGAGCAGTTACACTCTCTGGACGAGCTGCATCGATTACGCGGTTCAGCGGCGATAGACTTGTGGCCTCGACAACGGCGAGTTCTTCCCGGTTGTAGTCCTTGACCGGTTCCACAACGTCGGTGAACATGCGCAGCGCCGAAATATCATCAGAACCAGCGATGCGGCGCAACATCGGGCTATACGCAGAGTTATGCGTGAGGCCAAGCCAGTCCAGCCAGCGGCTGACTTGCTGCAAACGCTGATACATCGAGTTGACGTCGGTCACGCCCTGCGGCGACCAGAGGCGGTCAGCGATTGCCGCGGTTCTAGGCCAGATGCGCGAGTCGATGTTCTCCGGCGACACATATTCCGACCACATGCAGGCCTCGCCGCCCAGTATGAGTTTCTTTTCTTCAGAAGTTAGTCCAGCCGCTCCATCGCTCATCGGATCAACCGCGTAGTGCCTCCATGCCGGCCAGTTCAGGTCAACGTAATATCCAAACGACAGAATCCCGCGATATCCTTGTTTGGCTGCTGCCGCAAGCGAATCCTGCCCCCGCCACGATTGGACTACGATGTCTTTCGGCAAATCCGGCCGCAGAATTTCATCCCATCCGACCATTGTCTTTCCGTGCTTGCTCACGATCTTCTGCACTCTGGTATTGAAGTACGCTTGAAGGTCCTGATTGGTCTTGAGCCCGTGGGCGCGCATGAACGCCTGAATTTGCGGACTTGCGTCCCACTGCTTGCCGTTGACCTCGTCGCCTCCGATGTGGAAGAACTGATCAGGAAAAAGTCTTGCCATCTCGCCAATGAAGCCGTCGAGAAACTTGTAGGTGCGCTCCTGAGTCGGATCCATCGCCGGATCGAAGACGCCCCACTTGCGCTCGATCTGATACAGGCCCGGGGCGCTCGCCAGTTCGGGATAACCTACAAACCACGCGGTGCTATGCCCGGGCATATCAAACTCGGGAACCACTCGAATGCCGCGATCTCGTGCGTAGGCGATCAGATCGCGTACTTCGTCTTGGGTGTAGTAGAGGCCGTCCGAGCCCATCTCTGTCAGCTTGGGGAATTTCTTGCTCTCGACGCGAAAACCCTGATTCTCCGACAAGTGCCAGTGAAACACATTCAGCTTTACCGCGGCCATGCCATCCAAATTGCGTTTCAGAACATCGATGGGAATGAAGTGGCGGCCCACGTCGATCATCAATCCGCGCCAGGGGAAGCGCGGTTTGTCCTGAATCGTGATCGCTGGCACGGCGAAGCCGTCGGAAGTGGTTTGCACCAGCTGCAGAAATGTTTCCAACCCGCGCATGATTCCGAGCGTCGTCGCTGCATCAAGCTTCGCGCCAGCGGGACTGACCTCAAGCGAATAGGATTCGTCTTCCCCGAGTTCCTGCACGGCCTTGCTGGCACCTTCACTATGAACGACCAGTTTGGCTTGAGTTGCATCCGTAACCTTCATATCGAGCGGAGGCATGCCCATCTGGCGTCGAAGATCATCAAGAAAGCGTGCGACCGCACGCTGCACGAGTACATCGGAAGAGCCCCGGATTCCGACCGAGAACGAGGAATCAATTAAGAGCTGGCCAGTCTTCATCTGCATGCTGGCCGGCACCGGCATGAGATTCAACTGCCTCGGCTCGGTTGCGGAAGAAAACGCAAATACCGAGCTCAGCATCAAAACGATGAAAATTATGCGCACGAAGATTGCTCCTGGGATTGCATGTGGAAGGGGCAGAATAGTGGAATCGGGAGCTGTGCGCAATCAGGATTCTTTGGAAGGCTCAGAACCAACGACGAGAACAGGAATACATTAGCCTTTTCCCACGACCTGAGCGCACTGAAGCAAATTTACATCCCAGATGAAAGGCTCGGAAGACAGGCTTTCGACGCCAATTTCACCCTGCCTCCGTGTGCGCGGTTTGCCGACCCACACTACGCGGAACTGGGCTTGATCCTCATCGTGCTGAATGTGGAGGATCTCGCCTGCCCGGACTGGCCGGACAATTCCTTGCAAGACGGCTCCCCGATCGCTGATGTTTCTGACTTGCGCATGCTGCGTGAAGGGCATGGACCTCGCGTCAACGCCCCAGATGCGTACAGTAAGCAACGCAGCGACACGTCGATTGCGACGACGATCCATAGGACCTCTTTCAGTCCGACTCTTTAGAAGGTACGAGATATCCATAGCGATCGAAACTTACCGGGGTCACCCGCTGCCGGTGCCGGAAGTCACCTCAGGCTTTGTCAGAATGACGTTTTGGGGGATCAATCCATGTCAGGCATCGAGCAGGCGCCCGGCCCGCGCGGATCGCCACAACTCCCGCATGCTCCCACCGAAGGGGATGCAGTCGCGGAACTCTTGGCTGACATGGCAAAAACCGAGAGTTGTTGTGCCAGCTTCTTGCTCTGGCACTTGGGGCATTCGGCTTTCTTGTTGCCGTAGACCAGCGCTTCAAATGGATGATCGCATTCCTGGCAAACGTACTCAAAGATGGGCATGGACAACTCCTGACGGTTTTACAACCATCTCCATTTAAAATCAAAGTGTGGGAACTACGCAAACCGCGCCAAGAGAATTTGTGCCCCGACGCGGCTTGCGCGGCGGGCATCGTCAAACTCTTGCCAGTTTCTTTCTGCCCCGACGTATTGCGCTCCCTCCATCCGAAAAGCGCTTGGTCGAAGTCGAACCCGGCGTCGAAGTGCTGTGCCACTGTCATTGGCAGCAAGACCGGAAAAATGCGCTGACCGTGATTATCGTGCATGGCTTGGAAGGTTCCAGCGAATCGCAATACATGCTGGGCATCGCTGCGAAGGGCATGGCTGTGGGCATGAACGTCGTGCGGATGAATCAACGCAATTGCGGCGGTACGGACGCGTTATCATCCACGCTCTATCATTCGGGGCGTTCCCGGGACATAGCCGCTGTAGCCGAAAACCTGCTGCGTCAGGATCGGGTCAGCCGCTTTGCTCTCGCAGGATTTTCCATGGGCGGCAATCTCGTACTCAAGCTTGCGGGCGAATGGGGAGGGGAAGCGCCGCACCAGTTCTGCGCCGTCGCGACTGTGTGCCCGTCGCTGAATCTTGCAGCCTCCGCCGACGCCCTCCATGAGCGGGGCAATCGCCTTTACGAGTATTACTTCATGTGGCAGCTTCGCCGTCGCCTGCGGCTCAAAGCCCGTTTGTTTCCAGGGGTCTTCGACGTCTCGCGGGCACGCGGGGTGACCAGCCTTCGCGATTTCGACGACAAGGTCACGGCTTACTATTGCGGTTTTGGTGGTGCTGCGGATTATTACGAGCGATCTGCCGCAGCCAACGTTATCGAGCGTATTGCCGTGCCGACCTTGATCCTGCATGCAGCCAACGATCCCTTCATCCGCATTCTCCCGGAAACGAGGCAGAAGATTCTTTCCAATCCCAACATTACCTTCGTCGAGACCGAGGACGGTGGCCACTGCTCCTTTCTCGCTCAGCCTGACGGTGACGACGGGCGCTGGGCCGAGCGGCAGATCGTGGAATTTCTGCGAACGTTCTGACCGCGCGGGGACAGCCGCTTCGGCTGTTCGTCGACGCAAGCTCGACTCCTCTCCTATACAATCTTCTTCGCGTATGAAACCGGTCGCGAAAATCGTATTAGCGACGGCACTAATCGTTTCGCTGCCGTTTTTTCTGCACGCCGAACCCGTATCGCAACTGAAGCCGACCAATTACGTCAACGATTTTGCAGGTGTTCTCAACCCGAGCACCGTGGCGCAACTCAATAGCATCTGCCAGCAAATCGACGAGAAGGCGCACGCACAGATCGCTGTGGTCACCATAAAGTCGCTGGATGGATCCGATATCGAAAGTTATGCGGTCGCGTTGTACAAGCAATGGGGTATCGGTAGCAAGGCTACCGACCACGGGGTGCTGATCCTGTTGGCCACGCAAGACCGCCGCTACCGAGTAGAAGTCGGCTATGGCCTCGAGCCGATTCTGCCCGACGGCAAAGTCGGCGGCTTCGGACGCGAAGCCGTCCCACTGCTCAAGCAGAATGACTATGACGGCGCGGTGGCATTGCTGACCATGCGGGTGGCAGATGTGATTGCTCAGGACGCCGGCATTCAATTGACCGGCTCACGTCCTCGCGCCCCTACGGCGCAGCAAGAACCGAATAAGGGATTGTCCATCGTTGGCATCATTTTCCTCATTGTTGTTTTTCTGATTTTGGTTTCCACGCCTTTCGGGCGATTGCTCCTATTCAGCATGTTATTGGGGGGTCGTGGCGGTGGTGGGTATAGCGGCGGGGGAGGCTTCGGCGGCGGGGGCGGCGGTTTCGGAGGCTTTGGCGGGGGCAGTTCGGGCGGTGGCGGAGCGAGTGGAAGCTGGTAGCTCGAACAGAAGAGGGATTTATGGTTGCAGAGAAACAAATCAACGAATTCATCAGCCGGTTGCGCGTGGAGTCGGGAGAAAATCTGCAGAGCGTGATCCTTTACGGTTCTGCTGCGGACGGGGAATTTCATCCTGACTTCTCCAACGTCAACCTGCTTTGCATCTTGCGCGAGACCTCGTTCGCGACTCTCATAGCAATGGCACCAGCGGTTGAGTGGTGGACGCGGCAGAAACACAATGCGCCGCTGGTGCTCACTCGCGAGGAACTGGAGCGTTCCACGGATGTTTTTTCCATCGAGTTTCTCGACATGCAGCAACGCCATCGCGTGCTCTTCGGCGAGGATGTGCTGAGCGGACTGCAGATTCCCATAAACTTGCACCGCGCCCAACTGGAGTACGAATTGCGCGAGAAACTGATCCTGCTGCGCGAGCGCCTGCTGCTGGCGGCTGGCAACAAAAAGCAACTGTGGGAGTTGCTGCTGGGCTCGTTATCGGCATTTACTACTCTTTTCCGCCACGGGCTAGTTGCGCTGGGCGAGCAGCCTCCCAAAGCCAAGCGAGACGTGGTGAAGGCGCTGGCCGCGCGCATTCCATTCGATGCTTCTGCCGTCTTGCAACTACTTGACATTCGCGAACACAAAGCTGAGACCACGCATTTTGACGTAGCTGACGTATTCAGTCGCTACCTGGCTGCGGTACAGCAAGTCACTGCCGCGGTGGATAAAATGCTAGACTCCACGGGACCGCGCAGTGCATAGCTTGGAAAGCTTTCTTAAAGGAGAATAACGATGAAAACAGGTTTGATTGTGATTGTTGTCCTGGTGCTGATCGCGCTGGTCGCGTTCGGACAGTACGTCGGCGTCCGCAACACTCTGGTGACCAAGAATGAAGCGGTCAAGGCGGCGTGGTCGCAGGTCGATATTGTGCTGCAGCGCCGCGCCGACCTTATTCCTAATCTTGTCGAAACCGTGAAGGGAATCGCAGGGCAAGAGCAAAAAGTGTTCGGCGATATTGCAGCTGCCCGTTCCAGGCTGCTCTCAGCCAACGCGCCCGCGGACAAGATTGCCGCCAATCAACAACTGGACGGCGCCATCGGGCGACTGCTTGCCGTCGTCGAGAACTATCCGCAGTTGAAATCGAACGAGAATTTCCTGCGCTTGCAAGATGAGTTGGCGGGAACGGAAAATCGTATTGCCGTCGAGCGCAAGCGCTACAACGACGCGCTGCAAGACTACAACACCTACGCGCAGCACTTTCCGAATAACATTTACGCGGGATGGGCTGGGTTCAAGCCCAACGAAGCATATTTCACTGCCACCGAGGAATCGCGTCAGGTCCCGAAGGTGAATTTCTCGACTCCAAGTGCAACTCCGCAGGCAACCCCGGAGCCTGCGCCTGCGAAGTAGCGTGCAAGCCGACTTCGCCGTCGAACTCGGCGCCGAGGACGAAACGCTTGAGATACCGTGGGCCGCCGAAGAAGGTGGCCCACGTTACTATGATCTGAAGAGCCATCCCGAGCTCTTGTCCTCTATCGAGGAAGCAGCACAAACGCCTGAGTTGGGCGAGTTCCTCTCCAAGGCCAATTCACCCCAAAGTCCGCTTGAGACCGCCAAGTGCGATGCGTGGGCCAGCACAGAAATTAGTCCTGAAGAGGAGATCTTCGAGGCGACTCACAAATTTGGTTCCTATGTCGATTTATTCTTTTCCGATGTGCCAAGACGCTTCTCATTCCCCGAGCACGAACACCTGGCAAAACAGCTCGTCATGCTCTTGCACCGAGCTCCCGAAATTGCGGCAGCCGCCGAGTTTCTAATCCGCCGCTGCTACTTCCTCGAGCAAGAGGAAATACCCGGACAAGAAGAGATTCGCGATGGCTTCTACATTACGTTCTACCTGTTCGGGTACGGCAAAGACGAAGTTCGATCCCGCCAAAATTGGGCGATTGGATTGAATCTGATTGGGAATGCGATTCGGCAATTGTCCTCAGATTGAGGGTGAGCTGGCCTTAAGCGGCTTCCGGAGCCAGGCTAGCAATTCTGCACCGCGCCCTTTGAGCCGGGTGCGCAAGACTGACAATAGCACCATGGAAAGGAAAATCGTCAGCAATCCGAAAGAAGCGGTGCGAATGTCGACGGCGCGCTTCGGCAGAATGGAAAGCCGCCCGTACACAAACTCAATGTGCACCCAATACACCAGCAGGGAAGTCTGCCCCAGTTGTATCAAAGGGCTGAACCCCCACTGTCCCGCTCCCCATCTGCACCACAGATAAGCTGCTGCCAGAATCGCCAGCAGCATCCCGATGCGAATCAAAAAGAAGTTCGGGCTGGTGTGCCAGAAGTCGTCAGTCGCATAAAGCTGCTCTGGACGCGCGTCGAGCCAACGCGCCAGGTAAATTAGCGCTATTCCGCTTAGCCCGGTCAGCACGAAAGTCTCCGCCCCGCGTTTTCGAGCTTCATCGCTCAACAGAACAAAACCTATTGCGAGACCCATGAACGCAAACCCAGTCCATGGAAACACCGGAAACAGCCACGCCTGAGGCTCACCAAGATTGTGCACGCCATCGATATAAGACTCAAGCGGCCAGGGAAGCCAGCGCGGACGCCAACTCGTCCACGCCAATGGCGACAGGAGGGAAATGGTCATCCCAACGCTCGACGCGGTCAGGCCCAGTGTGGACCGCGTATGCGGTCCGGAGTTGAGCCGTAGGACGACCCAACAGACCACTCCCATCAGCATCATCGAGAGGCCGATGGTGTTGAGAATATCGACTCGCAACAAATCGCTCCACGGCGCCCAGCCCCACGCAATCAAATATTCCTGCAGCCGAAACAAAAGTCCCAGTCCAAAAATCTCCGCCCCGCGGCGAATCGTAGTCCGCGCAATCTGACCCGCGGGCACGCCTTTCTGCCTAAGTTTGTCGGTAACCATCGCGAAAGAGATTCCCGCGAGGAAAAGAAACAGCGGCGCGGGCAGAGTTCCGCCAAGCTGGGACCACATGAAAAAAGTACTCTTGCGCGCGTCCCCTCCCAACCAGGAGTCGTAGCAATGCGTCTGAAACATCAGCACGCATGCTAGGCCACGCATCCAGTCGATGTACGCGAGCCGCGATGGAGACGAAGGAGTCATCGCAGTGCCAGAGCCATTGGGCACCGGGGCAGTATACAAAACAAAGCTTTGGCACAATACAATGCGTATTGTCGGACAGGTCCCAATTTTCAGTGAGTCGCAAGCGCTTGAGTCTCTCTGCTACCCATAGACGCGCAAGGTCAAGGAACTTTTGTGGCAGATCAGTGTTTATAAAGACAGTAGGGCGCTTCAGACGAAACCAAGGTGCCTGAAGGCCTTCAGATCTGCCGAATCTCCATCTGGATCGCAGGTCGAAAAGGGGGTCAAAATGCGTTATCTAAGGTATCTAGCTCTGCTGAGCATTTTCATGCTGCCAGCCGCTTATTCGCAAGCACAGGTAGCTGTTGGCATTCGGGTCGGCCCGGGTTATGGCTACGCCGGACCAGCCCCAGTCTGCGCCTATGGATACTACGCGTATTATCCCTACGCTTGCGCGCCTTACGGCTACTATGGCCCGCAATGGTTCGCAGGCGGCGTGTTCATCGGCGCCGGCCCGTGGTTTCACGGCTACTACGGCCACGGTTTCTACGGACGTGGCTACGGTTACTATCGACCTGGCTATGGCTATTACGGACGCGGCTACTACCGACCAGGTGCTTATGCATACAACCGGGGTGGTGGGTTCGGTTACGCCCATGGCTATGCACATGGCCCGGTTGGGGGTGTCTTCCACGGAGGAGGACGCCGTTAGGCGGACTAAGACTTAAAGCAGAAGGGCTGGCGGCAAATGCCAGCCCTTTTCGTTTGCCGGATGGTGCGGTGTTATCCTAGTTGGAACGATTCCAGAGTGAGGCTGTAACCTTTCATGTCAACTCCCGGCAGTCCAGAATCCGCAAACATCAACGAACCTGACGAGTCCTTCAAAGACATCCTCTCGCAATTTGAACAGAACAAATCGCGCAAATCCGTAGAGGCCGGAAAAGGCCGCGAAGGCACTGTGATCGCCGTGACCGTTGATTCCGTCCTCGTCGATATCGGTTTCAAAACCGAAGGCATTCTGCCACTGTCAGCGTTTCAAGCTGCCAAAGAGCCGGTGAAAGCTGGCGACAAGCTCGTGGTCTCGATTAAGGGTCGCGATCCGGAAGGTTACTACGAACTCACTCTCGGCAAGATCGAACGGCCAAAGGACTGGGCAGCACTTCAGAAAGCGTTTGCCGATAAAACTACAATCGTGGGCACGGTGACGGCAGTGATCAAGGGGGGCTTGAGCGTGGACGTCGGCGTCCGAGCGTTCATGCCCGCTTCACGTAGTGGAGTGCGCGACGCAGCTGAGATGCAAAAGCTTGTAGACCAGGAAATCCGCTGCCGGATTACCAAGCTCGATGAGGTAGAAGAAGACGTCGTCGTGGACCGCCGCATTGTTCTTGAAGAGGAAGAGCGCGCGGCCAAAGGGCGCCGATATTCGGAGGTCGCGGAGGGAGCAATCGTGCACGGCACTGTCCGAAGCCTGACCGACTACGGTGCCTTCATTGATATCGGCGGCGTGGACGCGCTGTTGCATGTCAGCGATATTTCGAGGAGCCGCGTCGGCAAGCCCGCGGACGTACTCTCCGTCGGGCAGGAGATCGACGTCAAGGTTCTAAAGATTGATGCCGAGAAGCGGCGCATTTCCGTCGGCATGAAGCAGCTTGAGCCAGATCCATGGGAATCGGTGACCTCAAAGTACAAGCCGGGTGAGCGCGCCCGCGGCACAGTAACCCGCGTACTTGATTTCGGAGCGTTTGTGGAACTCGAGCCTGGAATTGAAGGTTTGATCCACGTTTCAGAAATGTCGTGGGCGAAGAAGGTGAGGACGCCCGGCGACGTGGTGAAGCCGGGCGACACGGTGGAAGCCGTGATTCTTGGCGTAAGCCCGGGCGAGCGCCGCATCTCTCTAGGCCTGAAGCAAGCCCTCGGAGACCCTTGGGCCGACGTGGCGCAGAAGTTTGCCGTCGGCTCGGTGATCGAAGGCCCGGTCACGAGCCTGACCAAGTTCGGAGCCTTCGTGCAGCTTTCCGAAGGCGTCGAAGGCATGATTCACGTCAGCGACCTGAGCGCGGAGAAGCGTATCAATCACCCGCAGGACATGCTGAAAGTTGGACAATCGGTGAAGGCACAGGTGCTTGAAGTCGACAGCGAAAAGAGACGGCTGAAGCTGGGCATTAAACAACTGGTTCCGACCAGCATCGAGGAATACATTGCCGAAAGGCGACCAGGCAATGTGGTCTCAGGCCGCGTCATCGAAATTTCTGGCGAACGAGCGCGGGTCGAATTGGGAGAAGGCATTCACGCGACATGCCGGGTCGTTGCGGAGAGTCAGGCAGGAGAAAAGGCGACTCCGGTCGAATCGAAAGTCGACTTAGGATCGCTGAGTTCCATGTTGAAAGCACGTTGGAAGGGTGGCGCGGGTGCGGGTGAACCCAAAGCGGAAGCTGTCCACGCCGGGCAGATTCGCAGTTTCCGAATCACGAAGCTGGATCCAACCGAGAAAAAGATTGAATTGGAATTGACCTAAAGGCACAACTCTCACCCTCGCCTTAACCTAGCGCTCCGGTGTTCTTACTTTGTCTACGCCGGAGGGATTATTTCCAGGATTGAAAAACAGCCCGCCGCCGAGGGGTTCGCGGCGGGCTGGAAAGACGAACATGGCGCTTTTCTCAGCAACCTAAATTCGGCTTGCAAGCATTCTGCCCGTCCGCTGTAAAAAAGGTAAATTGAACAGTTAACAAATTTATTACTCCGAAGTACAGGCCGCCTTTACCTTCGTACAGGTTAACTTGACGAAAGTTTAGAACTTCGTAGAAATTCCTATTTTTTCGGCGATCCTTACCAACTCAGGTAAAGAGTCAGCTCCCATTTTCCGCATAAGTTGGCTACGATGGACCTTCACCGTGGTTTCGCTGGTTCCGATTTCTGCGGCGATTTGCTTGTTGGGCAGGCCGGACACGACCAACGGCAGTACTTCTCGCTCCCGAGGTGTCAGCCCTTCAAAGCGCTCTCGCAAAATGGCGACATCCGCATCCTGTCGGCGTCTGGCCCGATCACGCTCCAGCGCGTGTTGAATCGCATCCAGCAGGTCCTGATCGCGGAACGGCTTGGTCAAAAACTCGATGGCGCCCGCCTTCATAGCCCGGACCGACATTTGAATGTCGCCATGCCCGGTAATAAAGATGATCGGGATAAGAATGCCTGCCTCAATCAGCTTGCGCTGGAAGTCCAGGCCACTGATTCCAGGCAACCGCACATCAAGAACTAGGCAGCTGGTTACATCGGGCCCCTTCCTCTGCATAAACTCTGGTACTGACCCGAAAACTGCAACCTGCAAACCGACCGAGCGGATGAGGCTCTTCAGTGCCTCGCGGAGTGAAGCGTCATCGTCGACTACAAACACAATGGAATGCGGTTCAATCATGCGCCCACATCCGCCTTTGGCAAGCTCAAGTGAAACCGCCCCATACGGCGATCCGGGCGTTGCCCACAACCGGCCTCCATGCGATTCCACGATCGAAGTGCTGAGCGACAGCCCTATTCCGATACCCTGCGGCTTGGTGGTGAAGAACGATTCAAAGATGCGGTCGCTGTGTTCGGGATCAAGCCCTTTGCCCGAGTCCTGAACTTGGATCAGCACGCCCTCCGCGTCCTTCGCCGACTTGATGAGCAGCGTCTTTGGCCGGTCGGTGATCGCAACCATGGCGTCGATGGCGTTCATGATCAAGTTCAGCATTACCTGCTGCAATTGAATCCGGTCGCCGAGGACAGCAGGCACGCTGGCAGCAAGTCTCGTCTTTGCGGTAACCCCGCCTCTTATCAGTTCACTGCGAACCAGAGCCAGCGATTCCCGAATTACTTCGTTCACATCGACTGGCCGCTGTTCAGGAGACGCCTTTCTCAAGAGCGTTCGAATCCTCTCGATTACGCCGCTAGCTCGATTCGCTTCCTTCATGGCGTTGGCCATAGCTTCCCGCGCCTCCGTCAGGTTGGGCGGTTGAATGGCGAGCCAGTGCAACGAAGCGCTTGCATTTGTTGCCACCGCTGCAAGGGGTTGGTTGATCTCGTGCGCAATTGACGCGGTTAACTCACCCATGCTCGCGATGCGCGCTACGCGAGCCAGTGCGGCCTGCGACTCCTGCAGCGCCTGTTCGGTCCTTTTGCGCTCGGTGATGTCTCGCGCCACAGTGACTCTGTACACTCGGTCAAGGCGAACGTGCTTAATGCTGACCTCCACCGGAAACGTAGATCCGTCCTTCCGCCGGTGAAAACTCTCAAGGATCGCGAATCCTGAATCCCGCAATGCGTCGTTAACCTTGAGGTACGCGGATTCGTCGACATTGGGATCGATATCGTAAACGCTCTTCGACAGTAGTTCGTCGCGAGAGTAGCCCAGGTCTATGCAGGCTCTCCCATTGACATCGATAAAGCGAAGCGTTTCCGGATCAACCACCTCGATGGCATCATTGGATTGGTCAATCAACATTCGGAAGAGCTGCGCCGACTTTTCAGCTCGCTTGCGCTGGGTGATATCGTGAGCCATCCCGCGGACGATGGGGAATGGCACGCCCTCCGTGCGAAGCGTGTTGTTGTACTCCCAGATCCTTCGCTCCCCCGCCCGGGTCATGACTGCCATTACTCCCTTGTCCATCCCGGTTGTTCTGATTCTCTCGAGGTAGGCGTCAAATTGTTCGCGAAATTCGGGCGCGACCAACCCTCGCATGGGGATTTTGAGGAGTTCGGCAACTTCATACCCCAGAATCCGCGCCGGAGCCGGATTCGCCGACAGCAGATTCCCTTTCAGATCATGGGTGCACAGCAGGTCCTGGCTGTGTTCGACCAGGTCGCGGTAGCGATCTTCGCTTTCCCGAAGCGCTTCTTCCGCTCTCTTGCGGTGAGTGATGTCGACGAAAACGCCGATGGCTCCCCGGACCTTGCCTTCGCGATCCAGGAGTGGCGCCGCGTTGCCGAAAGCATCACGAGAGGTCCCATCGTCGAACAACAAAGTGATTTCGGATTCGCGAACCTCGCGCCCCGTAGCCGCAGCCTTCTGCACCGGCAATTCATCGGGAGAGACTTCCTTCCCATCTTTGAACACTCGGAACTTCGTAGGCGCGTCTTTTTCAGGGGCCGATTTGGAAATGTTGGCGCCATAGGGCAACTGCAGCAATTCGTAAGCGACCCGGCCGCCGGTGATGATTTCGCATGCGGGATCTCGGGCAATCAGAGTCATGCCGGGCACGGCGTCCAGAATGACCGCCAATTCTTCGGCCCGGGCTCTGGACTCCGCTTCGCTTCGCTGCAAAGCTTCTTCCGCCCGCTTGCGTCCAGTGATATCTCGGGCAATTTTCGAGGCGCCCACGATCTTTCCGTCCGGATCTCGCATCGGCGAAATCGTGAGCGACACGTCGACACTCTTTCCTTGCTTGGTGAGGCGGACGGTTTCGTAATGCTGAATGTGCTCACCCGCGCGTAATCGCCGCAGAATCCCGACCTCCTCATCGTGCAGCTCGGGAGGAATAATGAGTGTTATCGACCGTCCCAAAACCTCTGCTTCCGTGTAGCCGAAAATGCGCTGGGCACCGGCATTCCAGCTCAATATCACTCCATTCAGATCCTTTGAAACGATTGCGTCATCCGACGATTCGACGATGGCGGCGAGCCGGGACCGCATTGCTTCCGCCTGTTTGCGCTCGGTGATGTCCAGCACCACACAGGCGACTCGGTCGACTCCCCTCACGCCTTCGATGGGAAAATATGAGATGGATACATCCCTTTCGCCAATCTTGGGATACTTGTACTTCAGCTCATATTTGACTACTTTGCCTTGAAGGCACTCATCCAATTTTTCCTTGATCACCGTATCAAAGACGCCCTCGTTCAACATCTCTCGAGAGAGACGGCCGATCAGCTGATCTCTCTCCAGACCTCGATAGCTCAAGAATGCGCGGTTCGCGAGCACGTAGCGGTACTCCCGGTCTACCACCACGATCATCTCTTCCACACCTTCTACAACCTTCTCGTATTCTCGTAGCCGGGCCTCCGCCCTCTTCCGCTCTCGGATGTCGCGGACAATCGCTTCAACAGCAGGCAGTCCTTTCCAAGTAATGGGAATCGATGCTGACTCCATTTCAACCGACGAACCATCGAGCGCAAGGAGAACGTGCTCCATTGGAGCAGTCGCAGCTCCGCTCTGGTAGCACTCCCGCACCCGACTCCTGATGAATGACAGGGAACCAGGATGAATGATCTCGGATAGATGCTTGCCGATGAGTTGCTCCGGCCCCTGTGCTCTCATCAATCTGACGGCGGCGGGATTGACGAAAACAACCTGCTCTTCGACAGCAACAAAAATCGCGTCAGGAAGCGCTTCCACCAGGTCGCGGTAACGATCTTCACTTTCGCGCAGCTCAAGCTCTGCGCGCTTGCGAGCGGTGATGTCACGGATCGCGCTCGAAACCAGCACCCCTTCTTCCGTCTCCAGCGGACTCAGGCTGATCTCTACCGGGAACTCGTGCCCGTTTTTATGCAAACCGTATAGTTCCAGACCGGCTCCCATCGGCCGTACTCGGGGCTCGGTGAAGAAGTCCGTTCTGTGGTCCGGGTGCTGGCCCCGAAAGCGCCGCGGCACCAGCATCTCAATCTCTCGTTCCAACAGCTCTTCCCGCCGATACCCGAACATCCTCTCGACTTGTGCGTTGACGAGTACAATCTTGCCCTCTCCATTTACGACCACGACTGCGTCCGGTGCCGCCTCCAGCAATCCTCGGAACCTGCCTTCCGCCGCTTCCGAAGCCTTCGCGGTCTGAATCAGAGAGAGGATTTGTGGGACGGTGAAGGGAAGCAATACCGCCGTTGCCATCGATACCAGCGCGGTGAAAACTTTGACGCTTGCGGAAAGCACATAAAGCGGAATCCAGACGGTAATCACCTCCATGAAATGCGTGCCGCCGCAGGCAACGATGAAGGAGCCGGATGCCAGGAACATCCAGTGAAATGGGATGTGACGCTGTCCTTTGTGGACCAGATAAACCAGGGTTCCGGAAATCGCGACGTACGATAGTCCGATAAGGAAGTCGGCAATTACATGTGTCCACACCAATGCCGGTTTGCCAAGGTAGCAATACAAGTGAGGCAGGAAATTCGTTGCCAGAAGACGGCCAGCCAGAGCCGGCCAGATGAGGAACGGAACGGCCACGATTGCGAACAATATGGCCATTCCGAAAAAAACTTTACGTGTGGGAAAGTGCGGCGATTCAAACCATCCAGGGGTGGTTGCGGGCGTTGACATACGGCCTCCTACCGCCAGGCACACTCCAACATTCGCTGTCCGAGTGGCACTGGCGTGTCAACGCTCAGGTCTTCAGCAGCCAATCAGACAGCAAATGGTGGAGCTTCGCGTACAGTTCAATATGTCCGCAGTCTTCACATACACCCGCCAAAATCGTCCCTGAATATGTAGAACCGTCGGGAGCGTCTTGACGGGCAAAATCCAACTTGACCAGACCGCTGACCCTATTGGAATGCTGGCATTGTTGCGAAGCCATTCTCCCCCTCGTGACAACCCGACGACCGGACATGAACTAGGCTTTGGCTTCCGTCTGCACCGAGAATGCATGTCAGTCGTTTTCACAGAATGTGCCGCTAATCTACACCTAAGGTTCTCGTTGTCAAGAATTTATTCTTTTGTTCACCTTTTCTCAAACCGAGCGAAGAGATCTGTCAACCAGTAGCCGTCGCGATTGCGTTTGTGGCTAACGACTGTAACTCGCATTGACCCAGGAGAGGCCACTAGCAAGAAAAAGAAGAACCGATTAAGATGTTCGCTCCTTCTCTTCTCGTCGCGCTGGACGGCATCCATTGGTCCGAGGTTCACGATGATGACAAACGCGAGCTCACCGCAAAATTTGGCCAACCAACCGCCCGCGGCAAATGGGTTGGCAATCGTCCGTCTTACGATCGGCGCAATGCTTGTGTGGGTCTTCTTCGAAAATCTCGGGAAGGGCCTCTACACGCCGGCAGGTTACGCGGGCCTGATCAACTACTACATCAAGAACAGTCATTCGCCGGCCATATGGAAGTCGGTCATGGCACTGGCCGCGAGTCACGCCGCGATGGCGGCTCCCATGCAAGCTCTGACTGAGATCTCTCTCGGGATCCTGCTCGTGATGGGTCTGCTTACCCGGCCAGCCGCATTCGTGGCTTTTCTGTATCTCGGCAGCCTTTGGGTTTCGGAGTGGGGCACGGCGTGGATCTGGGAGCTGCTGGTTCCAGTGATGGCATCGCTCGGGCTCGTGATCGGGCGCGCCGGCCGCAGATGGGGCGTTGACGCTTGGCTGGCGCAACGCTGGCCATCAGCTCCGTGGTGGTTGATTTAAGCTGATGCCCTGTGCGCGTGTCCGTCATCATTCCTACCCATAATGAAGCGCAGGCGATTGCGCGCGTTTTAGCGGATCTTCCGTCCGATCTCACGACGGAGGTCATCGTTGTCGACAGCAACTCGAATGACGGGACTCCCGAGATCGCCGCAAGAATGGGAGCCCGCGTGGTTCAGGAACCGCGCCGCGGTTATGGGCGAGCTTGCCTCACCGGGCTGGCCGCGGCAAATTCCCCTGACGTGGTTGTGTTCCTCGATGGCGACTACAGCGATCGGCCCTCCGAACTGCCAATTCTCTTAGCGCCAATCATCGAGGGGCGTGCGGACATCACGCTCGGTTCCCGCCTGGGTTCTGCCGGGGCGTTACCTTGGCATCAGGCGTTTGGGAATCGTCTCGCCGCCGGCCTAATTAGGCGCTTTTATGGTTTAAAGATAAACGACCTCGGCCCGTTCCGCGCCGGCCGCGCCGATGTACTGCGCGCGCTCGCCCTCGAAGAGACCACCTATGGCTGGGCGGTTGAGATGATCCTCAAAGGCGCCATCGCCGGGTTCCGCGTGGTTGAAGTCCCGGTAAGCTACCACCCGCGTATCGGAAAATCGAAGATCAGCGGTACGCTGAAGGGCACGATCGGCGCCGGTTGGTTCATTCTCAGCTTGATCGTGCGCTATTATTTCCGGCATCGCAGAGCTGGTTTGTCGTCACTCCTGTAATGCCCCCTTTCCGGGACTGCACCTATTCTGGTGCACATTTCCATCAAAAAAAAGCGCTCGATTTCGCCCAAAATCTAGAAAACAAAGGGCCGGTTTTTTCTTGCCTTGTAGATCTATGGTTCTTAAGGTAGTTACAGGAAAAATATTCTAAACGTTGGGGTTAGAGGGTCGGTCGGGCCGGTTGCGTCTACGCTCTGGACGACAGCAAAGCTGCATCCTTGTCAAGTTGTCAAAGAACTCGGTTATCTTGTAGATAACCTGTGCTGTTATATAATATCGCAAGTGAGAGAATGAGATCAAGGGGAAAGTGGACGGGCCCTGAAGACAGTTCCCGAAATGGGAAAGCTAAAGTGCGCGAGCTGTGCGGGCCACCGAGAAGTGATTCAACGTGAGATTTCCAGAGTCTTGGTCCTCAACCTCTCTGGCAAACCCGGCGGTGCTAACGCACCGCCCAGGACAACGATGCCCTTGACAGAGCCTTCGCTCTTATCGATGTTAGCTATGGTTGCGAAGAGGTTGGCGCTGGCAGGAAACAGCGTGTTGAGGTCGGGAGAGGCAGTGATACGGCACCCCTCCCTCCTCCAACCGGACATCCAGGTTTCCTGCGGCCCGGTGTCGCAGAATTAACCGTCAACTGGTGATGCCTGGTTACCCCAGAGCCGGCTTACGGGTTCCGCAGGAAGCCGTGATGCACGTTCTTTGCGTCAATATACTGTCCAGTGATCGCCCCAAACAGGTTGGGGGTCGCCGGAAGGGTGCCCTGACCAGAGGCCGTTCCCGCCCCCGGAGCGTCGAAGGTGGTGATGGCGCCGAGCGGACTCCGCACGAAGCCGTGATTCGCACCGTTCGAGTCAACGTATTGTCCCGTAATCTCCCCGAGCAGGTCGATGCCCTCAGGTACGGTGCCTTGGCCGGAGCCTTTGCCCGCGGCCGAAACGTTGAATCTGATGATGGCGCCGGACCGACGGCGCAGGAAGCCGTGATTCACGCCGCTCGAGTCGATGTAGTTTCCCGTTGTCACCCCCTGGTCGTTGATGCTTGAGCCTTCGGTACCCTGGCCGGAGCCCGTGCCTGCGCCCTTGACGTCGTATTCGGTGATGGTGCCGTTGGCAGCGCGCACGTAGCCGTGAAGCGCGCCGCTCGCGTCAAAGTACTCTCCCGTGAGCTCCCCCTCCTGGTTGAGAGCGCTTGCCACTGGGGTAATCGTGGATACGGAGCCCGTGGGATCGAATGAGGTGAAGGTGCTGTAAGGCGGAGCGGTGACGAAGCCGTGAGATACACCGCTTGCGTCAACGTAGGATCCGGCGATCTCCCCTCCCTCGGGCTTGACGTTGCCCGCGAAAGTGCCCTGGCCGGGGCCTTGTCCGGCGTCCGGCTCGTCCAAAGTGATGAACGTCTTGAACGGAGCGGTAGTCACGAAGCCGTGAGCCACGTTGCTTGAGTCAATGTAGTACCCTGTAATCACTCCGAACAGGTTGATGCTGAAAGTGATAGTGCCCTGGCCCGCGCTTGCGCCCGCGCCCGGAGCATTAAATGTGGTGAAGGTGCGGCGCGAAGCACAGCCCGAAACGCACTGGAAGCCGTGAAACACGTTGCCTGAGTCAAGGTAGGATCCCACGACAGTCCCCTGCGGGTTGATGCCAAAGCCCCCGGTGCCCTGGCCGGCGCCTGTGCCCGCGCCCGGAGCACTAAATGTGGTGATCTTTTGAGCGCTTGCTAAACCACATGCAAGAAGTACGACACATGCTACCTTCCAAAGCTGCAGTCGATTCATAACTCCTCCTGGGTTGATTTGAAGTGAGTGGTCATGCTGGAATCTCTTAAAAGCATTGCTAGTGTTTAGTCGTTCTGTTACTGCCTTGGAGACGGAAGACATTACGGCTGCCAGCTCCGCTTACTTTGCGACACCGTTGAGTCTCTCCCGCGTTGGCCTTCCAGCCAGGCAGGAGAAGTTTCTTGTTTTAGCCCAGAGCTGTTGACATCAGATTCGTCGCTTCTTCGGTGCAGCCGACTAGTTAATGTGCAATTCAGAGCAGAAGCTTGCGGTGTTCAGTCCATGGCATATAAGAATGCATTTGAGCTGCCATCAACTTCCGCTACAGGCCGCGTAACCTCAGCTTTAGTTACGGCATTAATGAAATCAGATATTTGAAATCACATTGGTTCGAAGTTCTGATTGCGGAGCCGACGCAAATCTACAAGAAACGGGACTTTTGCAACGACGATGCTATGGAGAAAAGGATACTGATAGTATTATGCAACCGGTTGCATATAACAAGCTCCTAGTAGCTAGTTACTGACGAGAAGGCTGATGGCCTCCAGGTTCTGGCTGCGCCGGCCTCTGAAATGGAAGAAGTGGGCGGAAACTACGCCCCTACACCCGCAACACAACTAGTTATCATATGCAACCGGTTGTACAATCATTGGGCAGGCAACGCCCACCGGAGTGGAGGCAGAGTGCACAGGGATCACAGGTCAGAGTGCGTTATCAACCTGACGGTCGAGATATTTGGCGACCAGTGGAGTCTGCTGGTCATCCGCGACATCATTTTCATGAACCGAAGGCATTTTCGCGAGCTCCTGACCAAGTCTGTGGAAGGGATTGCGTCGAATATTCTGGCCGATCGTCTTCAAAGGCTTGTCCAGCAAGGGATCATCGTCAAGTCTCAGGACGCCAGCCATAAACAGAAGGCCATTTACAGTCTCACCGAAAGAGGCATCGAATTGCTCCCTCTTCTGATGGAGATGGTTGCATGGGGGCACAAGTGTTTGCCGGCCTCCAGGCTAAGGGGTCTCGCTCAGATCCTGGAAGAAGGAGGACCAAGGCTGAGGGCAGAATTTATGTCTGAACTTCGCGAAACGCATCTTCCGAAGTCAGGCGCCAAGAAAAAGGTCCGCTCTCGGACGAAATCTACTCGTATCTCCACAATGCAGAAGCTTCAGGCAGCCTACGAAACGGAACTAGCCAGGAGATGACAGTAGCGAGTCACCAGCAGCAGTAAGGATCGCACGGACGATGACGTCGGCGGTCACGGGTGAAAAATCGGGAGGCAGACTGCATTGGTCCCCGCCTTTGCAAACCCGCAAGGGTGGGCCATCCACGGTCACGAGCCAAAAGGGGAAGGTCAACATTTCCACCCTAACGTCGCAGAACAAAAGTGAGGGTTGGGATCGGACTATTTCCGCGACGTTAGGATGGGGCACCCGGACGTCTATTCCGACTCGAGCCCCACCGTTTCTCATAGCCGGTTGACATCACAACGCAAGGTCCCTCCACTCCACAGATCATCGCTTTGCGATGATCTGTTCCGGTCGGGATGACACACCTGAGTCGGGATGACAGAGTTGGGGAGATCTGAACATTCCCGCTCAAGCCAAAATCGGGCTTGAGTGGGCGACCGTCCTGCCTAGAGCCTATTGATTACTGTTGGCGCCTTTGCGTAAAGTGCATACTTCTGAAGCTATTTTATGAAATCCGCAAGCGAAACGGTGGTGCGCTCGTCCGGGAGTGACCGGGCGCTGGTAATTATGGCGAAGGCACCGAGGCCGGGCGCGGTGAAGACCCGCCTGGCTTCCAGCCTTTCTCCTGCGGCTGTCACTGATTTCTATTGCTGCCTTTTGGACGACACGCTGGCGCTGGCGCGGTCATTGGGCGACGTGGAAATTGCGATCATGTGCCCGGACTCGGACGTCGACGAACTGGTGCGGTTGGCGGGCAACCAAGCAAGCGTAGTTGCGCAGAAAGGCGAAGGTCTTGCGGCAGGCCTCACTTCGGTGTTTGCGCACTTCGCGGAAGGTCACCGACGACGCATCATTGCCTTCAACAGCGACAGCCCACACCTGCCGCGTTCTGTTCTCGAAGACGCGTTCGAAACGCTGGCCGCGCATGACGTAGTCGTTGGACCAACGCACGACGGAGGCTACTATCTCGTCGGGGCAAAGGCTTCTCATCCTACGCTTTTCGCGGGCGACGGAATGGGCACCAGCAGCGCGCTGGAGAGACTCCTGACGCGCGCACGAGCGCTTGAGCTATCCGTAGGTTTCGCAGATCGTTTTTACGATATTGATGTCGCTGACGACCTGACTCGCTTGGCAGAGGAGTTGCGGCTGGCTCCGTCAAGGGCGCCACGCACGGCGGCGTGGCTTAAAGCGTGGGATTCCACCGCTCGTTGACCCGGAAGGACGGTCGGCCAATTCTCAATGAGCGACGCCGGCCTGATTTCGACAGGTATGCCCTAAAATACCGTTCAGAAGGGCTGCTGCCCGAGGGAAAAATGAAGTCACTACGGCGTCGGCTGGGATTGTGGTGGATCAGTTGGTTTGGAATCATTGGTGGCTTCCTAATGGTCGGCATTGGCGAGTATGGGCACGAGTCCACTGCTGCGTCTCATTTCTCAGTCACCCTCATGATCGTTACTGTGCTTTTGTGGATGTGTTCTTCACCGCGGATGACAGAGCATGAAAGAGAATCAATGGCGAAGCAATCGCAACGGTGGTGGTGGACCTCCTCACAATGACGGGAACGTTTCTCGCTGTCTTTACGCTGCTTGGAATTGGCTTCTTCGTTGTTATCGCACCCCGCGTGCCGTGAATACCAAAGCCTTGAAGGGGCCGGTGCCGGAAGTGGGAGCTTGTGGCGGCACAGTTCCGGATGGGCACAGGAGAATAGTGAAGGTCAGCCCCGCGTCGAGAGTGTACATACTCGGCACCGCGTTGTGCGCGGCGCTATCGATTTGCTCGCGCAATTTCGGCGACCGGGGTGGGCCGTACTTCATGGCCGCTTTGACGCTGGCGGGGATCGTGTACCTCTTGGCGATCCGTGAATTTTTCGCGGGCGGGGGCGCCCGCGCCACACAAGAATTTCCCCGGCGCGTTGTTGTCATTGGGCTCGTCCTGGCTGCTGTGTGGCACATTGCATTTCTTCGGGTGCCCCCGGGCGCCGATGATGATATCCATCGCTACGTTTGGGATGGACGCCTGCAGAGGCTCGGCTACAACCCCTATCTTGTTGTTCCCAGCCATCCGGCGCTCGCCGCGTTGCACACACCCGAGACCCGCTCGTTGAACCACCCGGATTTGCCGAGCCCGTATCCAGCGGGCGCTGAGCTTTTTTTTCGCGCCGTAGCGGCGATTCACGAGTCTGTCTTTGCGCTGAAAGTAGCGTTTGTAGTCTGCGATTTCGCGATTGTTTTCATCTTGCTCGATATCCTGCGTCGCAGTGGGCAAGGAGCGCACTGGGTTCTGGCTTATGCCTGGAACCCATTGTTGGCCATTGAGGTGGCGGGCAGCGGTCACATCGATATTGTCGGCGTGCTGTTGCTGTTGGTATCTTTCGCCGCGCTGGAGCGGCGCTGGCGTGCCTTTGCCGCCCTGACATTTGGGCTGGCTGTTTCCGTAAAATTGCTACCGATTGTATTGCTGCCACTCTACTGGAGGCGGGTTCGCATTCGCGACGCGGGGCTGGCTGCAATCGTGGTCGGGCTTCTATACGTGCCATTTCTCAATCATGGCAGCATTCCGATCGGCTCGCTGGGTACGTATATCCATAGTTTTTGGTTTAATGATCCTGTCTTTGCAGTGCTTGAGCATGTAGCAACTCCCGAACTGATAGCCGCACTGGTAGTGCTCGTCGGTATTCTTACGGCTGTCTGGATGAGAAGAAAATCCGCAGCATTGTCATCGGACGCATTTGCATGGCCGATGGCAGCATCGCTTCTCTGTGCACCGGTCGTGTATCCGTGGTACCTGCTCTGGATGCTGCCGTTCGTGCGGTCGGCCTCGACGCTGCCGATCATCATCTGGACGGTGAGCATTATCCCTACTTACTACGTTTGGCATTTGCGCATGCTTGGGCGGCCGTGGTTGCTTCCTGGCTGGGTCATGCTGCTGGAATATGGATGTGTCGCGATGACTGCTGCAATCATCCTGTTGCGCCGAATTACACGACCGGCCGCGCCACAGGGCTCAACCGATTAGTCGCATGGGGTCTGGATAAGCAACCAAGAGTTTTGCTAACATACCTCTCCGAATCTGAAGGTCCTGTCCGCCACAACGTCCATTGTTGAATTCGCCGAGGAGGCCGCCGATGACAATGGCATCACGCAAGTCGAAAAGACCCTCTACACCGCCCAACGCCCACACCACGCGTAGACAGAACCGAGGAGCATTGCGAACCTCCGACGGACGCCTGCACGTGAAGTTCTCAGTTCCATCAACGTGGTGCCACCGTTAAGACCAAACCTGTCGCTCAGTGAACGAATGGGGGGAAAGAACATGGCAAATACGACGTATGAAATTCGTAGTAACAACCCGACCAGCGACGCAAGCGCCGTGAGAGTCGACATGAAGTTCGAACTCGTCGTCATCCCCGTCTCAGATGTCGACCGCGCGAAGGAGTTCTACACGAAGCTCGGGTGGAGGCTGGACTCCGACTTCGCCAACGGTGACGACTACCGCGTGATCCAGTTCACACCGTCTGGCTCCGGGGGCTCGATCATCTTCGGCAAGAATGTCACTGCCGCGGCGCCCGGTTCCGCCCAGGGGCTGTACCTGATCGTTTCCGACATCGCCGCCGCCCGCGCTGAGTTGCTTGGTCGCGGTGTTGAGGTCAGCGAGGTGTTCCACGGCGGCAGCGTGTACGCTGGATCGGACGAACCCTATCTGTTTGGGCGGTTCCGGGTCAGCGGTCCGGATCCCCAGCATGGCAGTTACCACTCGTTCGCCTCGTTCCGTGATCCGGACGGCAACGGCTGGCTGTTCCAGGAGGTCACGACGCGCCTTCCCGGACGAGGCCTCAGCATTGATCTCCCGACTCTGACTGAGCTTCTGCGAGAGACAGAGCAGCGCCATGGCCAGTACGAACCGACCGCTCCGAAGCACCACTGGTCGGGCTGGTATGCAGCCTATATCGTCGCGCGAGAAAACGGGAAAACTCCCGATGAGGCCGCCAAAGATGCCGCGCTCAACATAGAGGGTGCCAGGGATCGCGTGCCGGCGTAGAGGCGGGTACGCGACCCGGCATCGTTGGTGGCGGGCCGTCGAGGCTCTCGATTACGGATTCTTGGAGGAATCATGAGCACGGCAAGCATCACTTTTCCAATTCAGCGCGAACCAGAACTCCTTGGGCAGACTGTCGTGGTGATCGGCGGTAGCGCCGGCATCGGGCTGGAAACAGCACGGCGCGCGCGCGCTGAGGGAGCCATGGTGATTCTCACCGGCCGCAATCCCGAGCCGCTCCAGCGCGCCGCAAACGAGCTCGAAGCGCTGAGCACCGCGGCCTTCGACGCCACGGACACTGCTTCCCTCGAGCGGTTCTTCCGGGACCTGCCGGCCACGATCGACCATGTGATGGTGACCGCCGGGGGGCCGCACTACGGGCGCCTTCTCGAGATGGACTTTGAGCAGGCGCGTCGCGCCCTTGACGAGCACCTCTTGCTGATGCTCCAGGTAGCCCGTAACGCCGCCCATAAGGTAAGAGCGGGAGGCACGCTGGTGTTCATGGGAGGTACCGGCGGCCGTCGCCCCAGCATCGGACTGGGGATCGTGCCGACCGTCACGGCCGCACTCCCGGCCCTCACCGCCAGCCTGGCGCTTGAACTCGCGCCCGTCCGCGTGAACCTCATCGCAGCCGGTTTCGTCGACACACCGTTGTCGGCATCGCTGCTCGGCGATGCACTGGAAAACCGCCGCAATCAGCTTCGCACCACGCTGCCTATCCGGCGCGTCGTGGGCCCGGCCGACGTCGCCGCGCTCGCCGTGCACATCATGACCAACACCGCCCTCACGGGCGCAACCTAGCGACATCGACGGCGGGCAGCAATTCGTCGCCGCCTAGATAATGTGCGGATTTGCATTCGGCATTGTGTTCGCGAGCTGGGTTCCGCTATGCATTGGAAAACTGGCCGCACCCAAGGAGCTAACGCCTATGACTACTACCACGAGTACCATCCAGGTCGAACACGTCATCATCCGATCCACGAAGAGCTTTGCAGAAGTGCGAGCAACACTCGAATACTCGCTGCCAAAGCTCAACCCGGAAATCACCTCCTTAATTGCTTCGGGAGACACAAAGCAGTTGCAGGAGAGACTCGAAGCCGGACCAGAGCTTGCGATCTTCCTCTCCCGTGATCACGGCAGCTTGTTGCGAATCACGGGTCACGCGCGCAAGGCTGTGCAGTACGATATTGGAAACCCACTTACTGCATCCAGGATGACTCGTCGTCAATTGGCCGCCGGATTGTATGCGCCCTTACGGGTCGTCCTGTATGAAGACCAAGAAGGTAGTTCGGTTTTCGAGTACGATCGACCGTCTTCTCTGTTCGGACAATTCGGGGATTCACAGGTCAATGTCGTTGCCCGTGGGCTCGATCTCGCGTTGGAACACGCCCTAAGCTACGCGACCTCGTCGGGCAGCACCTCTTAAAGGCACTTTTTAAAGGCACTTTACGTCGCCCGCAACGCTATCAATAGAGTGAGACCGTGAGAAACGCGAATCTTCATGGGGGGCATCGACGGACAGCAGTTTGTGGCCGTCTGGCTGAAGAGCTAGTACGAGCAGCATCGACCGAATAATCAAAACTAGACCCAGAATCCCGGATGTCTCCGGGAGAGAAAGGAGCACACATGTCCACGATCCATCTGCACCAGACAACCACCTTGACGCCCGAGCAGTACATCGCCGGGCTCACCGACTTCGGGCCGGGCCGCTCGAAGCTTTTTGGCAACAGCGCCGACCAATACCTCAAGGTGCATAGCCGTGGCCCGTCGGAGGCCGATGTCACGGAAGGCTCGGGCGGCATTTGGGAACGCCTGCACTACGACTGGTCCGATCCCAACCGCGTCGTCCTCACGACGACCGACTCAAACACCTGGGGAGGCGCGTCGAGCCACACTTACACCTTCACGCGACGGCCCGACGGCATGACCGACATTGATGTGGTCGTCGTACGCGAGGGCAAGAACCTCAAGGGACGGTTGCTCGGCTTGGTGGTCGGGACGATCGGCAAGAGCGTGTTGGAAAAGGCGTTTGTAAACTCAGTCAGGGCCATCGAAGCCCGGAACGGTTCGGCGAGAAAGAAAGACGCAGCATGATTCGGGTATCCGTATCGAAACTGATCACTGACGAGGAGAACGAGCATGACAGAGGCCATTGCTAACGCGGTGTTCGTGCGCAGCAGCGCTGGAAAGGAAGAAGAGCTTGCGGGTCGGCTTGAGGAGCTTGTTCTAGCGTCCCGTTTGGACGCCGGCGTAATGATCTACGATCTGCACCGCTCCGCAACAGATCCCGCCTCGTGGTTCCTCTACGAGCGCTACGAATCGCAAGAACATTTCAACAAGCATCGGGAGAATCCCGTCCTCCGCCGCTTCGTTGCGGATGCCGCGACACTTCTGGACGGGAAGCTCGAAGTTCGAACGTTCAAGGTGATTGCCGATTTGCACGGCGCGTGAAGAACATTAGCGTGCTTTCGGCAGCGGTGCGCACGGTCGACGCTTGTATCCGGAAGCCTTACACTGTCATCCAACATTGCATTCGTTCAATTCACCGAGGAGTCAACTCTATGAGAAATGCCCGCCGTTTAACCATGATGGGTCTTTTGGTTTTAGGAGTGCTGGTCCTTGCAGCAAACGCTTGGGCGCAAGAGCGCGCGCCCATTCTCGAACAGATCGCCAAAACCTACGGTATCGATTCGTGGGATAAGGTTGAGGCGATCCGCTACACGTGGAACGGGGAGGTTACCGGGCTTTTTAAAGCTTCTCGCGCGTGGGAGTGGGAACCCAAGACCGGCAAAATCAGTTACGAAGGGACCGATAAAGACGGTAAGCCGGTCAAGGTTACCTACATGCGCTCCGAGATCAACGACGACACGAAGAAACAAACTGATGCCGGTTTCACCAACGATAATTATTGGCTCCTGTTCCCGTTCCATGCTTATTGGGACAAGAGCGCCACTGTGACCGACGAAGGTATGAAGAAACTGCCGGCGGGGGCCGGTTCCGCGACGCTGGTCTCGGTGAAGTATGGAGCGGAACTCGGCGGCTATACGCCCGGCGACACGTGGGACCTTTACGTCGACAAAGACCACCGAGTCGAGTACCTTGTGTTCCAACACGGCGGCGACAAAAAGCCAAGCCTTGTCAAGGCAACCTGGACAGGTTACAAGAAGGCGGGACCGCTGCTTATCTCGACCGAGCACCGCGGCACCGCAGATGGCAAGCCCCTGCATATCTTTATTTCGGATGTGGCGGTCAAGCTGACGGGGTCGGATAAGTGGGTGGAGGCGAAATAAGCGAAAGGATTGGAAAGAGGGCCCACTCAAGCCGTTGTCCAGTGGGCATAGACTGGAATGGGGTGGGCCACCCGCCGGATAAGAAGTGCACTCACAATGACCACGCTGCATCGGGTGAATTAAGAGTCGGAAAACAGCAATCCAGCCGGACGACACGTCAGCTACTAGCCTTGAACTTCGCGACGATGGCCGTGATGTCGTCGTGTTGTTCCTGAAAACTGAATTGCCGAACTCCATCCACGATTGCGGTCAACAAAGCCTGGCACGGCAGGTCCCGATGTTGCTGAAGCGATTCAATCAGGCACCGCTCGCCAAATTCCTCTCCTTGCTCGTTACTGGCTTCGGTGATGCCATCCGTGTAAAGCGCAAGCACGTCTCCGGGAGAAAGCTCTTGCTCCCGCATCGAGCAATTCCACTCTCTGAACAGCCCGATCAGCGTGCTGGTGGACTCGAGCCGATCGACCCTGCCGTCGCTTCTTACCAAGAGACCTGACAAATGTCCGCAATTGACGTAGCGCAGTCGCCGCGCCGCATCGTCGTAATCGGCGAAGAAAAGCGAGGCATAGGCACTGTCGCCGGTGTTGTCATAGAACACGCGGTTCACCGACTGGAGCAACGCCTCGGGCTGATCGAAAGCCATCGCCGACTGGCTCCGCAAGCTAGCCTGCAAGTTCGCCATCAGCAGAGCGGCGGCGATCCCCTTGCCGGAAACATCGCCGATGATCCACCCCAGCCGCTGCGGCCCGAGATTCAGGAAATCGAAATAATCCCCTCCTACCTGTCGCGCCTGCAGGCAGATACCCGCGTACTCGACCGTTTTCAGCTCTGGCTGAATCTGCGGAAACAACCGCGCCTGCACCTGCCGCGCTATTTCCAGTTCCTGAGCGGTGCGGCGTTCGGATTCGAGTTTCTCGGCGTGCGCCCGATGGCGCAACTCCAGGCTTTGCCTCACCTCATCGAAGCCTTCCAGGCCAAACGCGTTCCCGTCCGGATCCTCGAAACGCGCATAGGTGCCGCCCCACCCCGGCGTCTCCGGAGCAGTTTGGAAACGAACACCGCGTTCGCTCCACTCTTTGTACTTGGCGTGGACATCTTCGGTCATGAATAGGACCCAGCGGTAGCCGCCAATCAGTTTGTATTCCGGCGCGTCAAGCTTTGGTTCCACCAGCGCGAGATTCGCGCTACCGTCAGGAGGCGCCACCTCGATCCAGCGTTCGCCGGTGGGAAGGCGCTGTTCAGTGAGGAGTTCGAAGCCCAATTGTTGCAGGTAGAACCGCTTACTCACTTCCAGATCGCGGACGAAAACGACGATGTCCTGGATTGACAGGTAGGGCTCTTCGCGGCCCGGGCGAAGCACGGTCCGATTCGCCCACGAGAGAAAGGTGTCGCTGGCCATCGGCGTGATTATAACGGGCCCGCCGGTAAGTTCGTGGTCGGAACTACAGAACACTTAGTTCGCGAACGGGAGGCGATAAATGAACCATCGCGCCTACGCACGCGGAAGCTGGGGAAGCGCATCAAAATGCACGTCGCGGGCGAACAAAATCAGCGAATGTTGCAAGACGAGGGCCGCGATCCACATGTCATTCGTCGGGATGGGAGTGCCTTGCTTTCGCAGCTGCCGGTAAACAGCGCCATAATGATGTGTGGTCTGTTCGTCAGGATAGAGCACACCAATGCCGGGTTTCAGCAGAAAGCGTCGCAAGACAGCTTCGTTGCGCGATCCTTGACTGCCCACGGCAAATCCGGTCCGCAATTCTCCAAGCACGATGAAGGGTAGCCAGACTTCTTCGGCGAGTTCGATGGTTTCGACAACCGATACATCTCCCCGGCACAGGTCGGTATAACGATTTGTGTCGAGCGCCAGTTTCACCGCCACATCTCTTTATCGATCGCATCCTGCGCGGCAAATGCGCGATCGAAAGCGGCGTCTTTGCGCCAGGTGCCTGCGATGTCGCCGAGATCGCGTTGCCGGCTTTGCTCCCCAGCGATGCCAGCCCCCCGGGCCAGGGCTTCAATCGCTACTTCGTTCAAGCTTTTGCCCCGCTCACGCGCAGCCCTGCGAAGAGCTTCGTCCAAGGTCTGCGGTACATTGCGGATTGTGTATTGCATGCACACATCATAGGCAGTGCAGGCACAGAATGCAAGCACCCGCTAAAGCCCCTGTTTCCTCCGGCCCCGACGCGGTAATCTCCGTAGATTGCAATCCGAATCAGCTTCTCGCAATCACTACGGTAGTGCAGGAACTGCTGAATTTGGGCAGATCGCGGGTGGCGGCCATCTGAATCTCGAGGCTCAGTCGCTCACCGCGAATGATTGGACAATAATAGTCCGGCTCGTGCAGCGCTCCTTGCAGAAGCCGGCGTCCGGCACAGCCGCCGTGGCAGGACTCACGAAACTCGCAAGGCTCGCAGGCTTGTGGAAGTATACGCGCTTGCTGAAAGGCGGGTGAGTTCAGAATCTCAGGCCCGGCAGAAATCAAATCCGCGAGCGGTTCGCCCGATCCCGGCCAATAAACGCAGGGTTGGGTGGTGGCGCGCGGCGTCACGCGAACGGTACTTACGCCGCATCCTCCCCGGAGCGGTGGAAGCCCCGCCATCGCCCGCACTAGCGGCTCGCCAATGGCGATCACGTCCGTTTCCGCAAAGAGATGCCGGAACCCTTCCCAATATTCTTCGTAGGACAGCGAATAGATGTCTGATCGCACCGCCTGGTACACGTTCACGCGCAGGGGCGCGTCAAACTGTTTGGCTACTCGCGCCACCTCCGCCAAGCGCAAATGGTTCGACTTCATCATGACAGCGATGATTGTTACCGGGATGCCCAGCCTTACACAGCGTTTTGCCTGCTCATGAATGAGTTCCCAGTTGCCATGTCCCCGCTGCGCATCCTGTTCGGCTTGCGTTGGGTAATCGAGCGAAAACTCGATGTCATGGAAGGCGCGCAACTCATCGTCTTCTAATGCAGCAACACTATGCCCGTTCGAGGTGATCGTAAGCTTGATGGGTTTCGTTTGCAGGTAGGCCAGTATTGCCTTGAAGTCTGGGTGCATGCCGTTCTCGCCGGTCCCCAGATTCACCGAACGTATGGGCAGTCGTTCCATGACGGACTTCACCTGATCCAGTGAGAGGCGATCAGTGCGGGCTGGATCCCGATAGCAGAACGAACAGGAAAGATTACATTCGTTGGTGAGCCCGAGCCCGAGCGAAATCGCAGCGGAAGTTGCTTCCGCGCCGGATGAGATGGATGAAGATTTGTCGGCGACGTTATTCATGGACCATTCTCCGTCAACCGCCCTTCGACCGTCAGGGCAAACGTGCGAAGCATTGTGTGTAGCGCGCGACGGCGGCATACTCTGGCTGGCTGCTGAGCTTTCGCTCCAGTTCGAAAATCCGTTCGTAGTCTGCGCTGCAAGAAATCCGCGACGGCAGGTAATCCGCAAGGACGCGAACGCCCCGTTCGGCAATCACTTCAAGCGACGCCGCTCTCAGCATGGCGCGCAGGCTATCCGGCGCAAACAGTCGTACCGGGCCTCCGTACAGAGACTCTTGTCCCCACTCAGCGGTGAGGTCATTTTCCGCAAGCGCCAAATCGCCTGCCTGGATGGCGGCCTTGAATACTTCGCCGGCCCGGTTCCGCACCAGGACTGACAGTATCGCGAATGAATCCCGCAAGGTGCGAGCCGCACTGCACAACGCAGCCATCGGGTCGTCGAGATATTCCAGTATGTTGTGACACAGAATTACGTCGAACGATGCATTGCGAAGCAGATTCGCCAACTCCATAACGTCCCCAAGTTGCAGTACGACTTTGTCCGCAACTCCTGCTTCCCCTGCCGCGTTTCTGGCGATATCCAGCATCGCCGGAGAGGAATCCACCAGCGTGGCGTGAACGCCTAGTCTCGCCAGGCGAACGGCAGTTGCTCCCGTGCCGCAGCCGAGATCAAGTGCGGACAATGAAGGTTTGGCCCGCAGAGGAAGAAACTCCTGCAAGTTGGCGAAGACTAAATCGGAGCGCAACTGGCCCGCTGGCGTCTCGAGGTAGGCGGCATACTTGTCGGCCCCGTTCTGGAAGCGTTCGCTGTCAGCCTTCGCAGGGATTTTCATGCGATCCTCGAACGAAGTCATTCCCCAATCCAATCGCTCTATTGGCGAAGTCGCATCCGAGCCGCGTGCCAAGTCGCCGTCCACCTCGTCTACTCCGCCAGCGCCGGCGGCGGCTGGATGTCTTAGAGACCGAGTTTGGATCTAGAAGTCAGAGCCACCCTGTGCGCGTAATTATAATCCGGGCCGCCCGTTGCACGCTGAATGTGACGGTCCTTCGATTGCACAATCATCACAGTGCACAGTTTGTGCTCCTCACGGTTCTGGTTTGAACTCGCAGTAAGAAAAACAAAGCTGCCGGATTTCACCGGGCACCTTTCCGTCCCACTTTCCCGAGCAGGCCGGTGATGGCAGGAATTGATCTGCGGAGTGTGCAAGAATTGATGGGCATAAAACCATTTACATTCAGATGACCGCCAAGTATGCCCATCAGCTCCCCCAGCATCGTCTCGCAGGCGGTGCAGAGGCTGTGCGATACTTGCTCTGCACAGAGAGGCGGGCAACTGACAACAGAAGTGACACCGTCTGCAGAGCTGAACTGGGACCAGATGTGAGCGTCGCCTCTCAGATCATTTGATCTGGCTTCTGTCGCATGACTGCGGGCGCGTAGCTCAAACGGATAGAGCATCGGATTTCTAATCCGAGGGTTGCAGGTTCGATTCCTGCCGCGCCTACCATGCCTCTTCGAGCGCAGGGTACGCTGCTGAAATTGCGGATCCATTCGCACCCGGACCAACTCCATCGGGACCTCACGAGTTCAAGCTTCGCTTGATCAGGCCAGGGCTTTGGGGACATGTTGTCCCGTTCGGTGGGCGAACCCTTTATCTCGCTTAGTTTCAGTCCCTTATGCTGTTCCCGCTTCCACGTGGAGGACAGTTTGTCCTCACGAAACGATCTCAACCTCAAAGTTAACAGACTGATATTAAAGCAGTTCTAGCCTTATCCCTTTGGTACCCGGCCTGCCCTAGAAGCACCGAGGAAGATTCCGGTTATGAGGGGCGTTCAAGTGGCATTGCAGAATCAAATTGGACGGCTAGCCGTGCTGACCGTTCTGGTGTACGAAGTGATCCAACTCATTCCCCCAAGAGCTTTCAACCACGTTGTCTCGTTCGTCGCGTCCGCAGTTTGGGGCAGCTGACGAATGGCAGGTACGGGAGTAATTGGAGCGACCCAGCAATGAAGCCAGGAAAACATAACGATAAATGGAAGGGCATCGGAACGGCGCTTTTGCGCCTCGTGATTCCGGCGCTTTTCGCAACCGCCAGCTTTGCCGCAGCACCGACACAACTGCGTAATCAGTCTGGCCAATCCCAGTACGGCGGGAAGTTTGCGCGCGACATTAACCGGCGCAATCCCAATGCCATGGTCGACGTGATCGTGCAGTTCAAGGTAACTCCTCGGGCAGCGCACTACCAGAGAATGTCGGACCGGGGCGCTGCGTTGAAGACCAAGCTGCACAGCATTAATGCGGCGGCTTTCAGAATTCCGGTCTCCGCGCTTGCCGCGCTGGAGCAAGACCCTGATGTTCTGTACGTCTCACCGGATCGCACGGTTCATTTGAACGATTACGAGAGCTTCGCTCCGGCAGTGCTCGCGGACGTAGCGGCGCAGCAGTACGGATTCGACGGCACCGGAGTCGGGGTCGCGGTGATCGACAGCGGCGTCGCTGATCATGCCGACTTCCGTAATGCGAACGGAACCCGCGTGGTTCATAGCGAAAGCTTTATTCCGGGGATCAATTCAGCGGTGGATGCCTACGGCCACGGGACGCACGTCAGCGGCATCATCGGTGGCAACGGTTCAGCCTCTGGCCCGGGCACCGGATATTCGAAACACATCGTGGGCATGGCTCCGAATGTCAACATCATCAACTTTCGTGTGCTTGACCAGAACGGCGCGGGAACTGACAGCCAGGTAATCGCTGCGATTCAGCGAGCCATTCAGCTTAAAACTCAATACAACATTCGTGTCATTAATCTCTCGCTGGGGCGGCCGGTTTTTGAAAGCTACACCCTCGATCCTCTTTGCCAGGCAGTGGAGCAAGCATGGAGCGCTGGCATCGTGGTAGTCGTGGCTGCGGGAAATAGCGGTAGAGATAATTCGCTGCACACCCACGGTTTCGCCACCATCGGCGCGCCGGGCAACGATCCTGCGGTGATCACGGTCGGCGCAACCAGGACGATGGGCACTGCCACCCGGGTCGACGACGCGATTGCAAGTTACAGCTCCAAGGGGCCGACTCTAATCGACCACATTGTGAAGCCGGACATCGTGGCTCCGGGCAACCGCGTTGGGTCCCTGCTGGTGAAGAACAGCACTCTCGACCTCGCCAACCCAAGTCTCGAGATCACTCCGACCGGAACTTGCGGTACCTCGAGCTGCTCTACTCAATATTTTCGATTAAGCGGGACGAGCATGGCGACGCCCGTCGTGAGCGGCGCAGTGGCGCTAATGCTGCAGAGTGATCCAACCCTGACGCCGGACACGGTCAAGGCTCGTATCATGAAGACGGCGTGGAAGGGGTTTGGCGTCTATTGCAACTCATACGACGTCTACAACAATCTCTACAGCAACGAGTATGACCTCTTCACTTACGGCGCCGGATATCTCGACATCGATGCGGCATTAGCTAGCACTGATGTTGCCAACGGCGTGGCTCTGTCTCCGACGGCAACCTACAATGCCGCGAATAACACCGTCACCATCGTCAACACCAACTCCATTACCTGGGGCACCTCGGTGGTTTGGGGAAGCTCGATCGTTTGGGGCACCTCCATCATCTGGGGGAACTCGGTGTTAAGTGCGAATTCGGTGGTTTGGGGGAACTCCGTAGTGTGGGGCAACACCGTAGACCAGGGTTTCAGCGTGGTCTGGGGTAACAGCATCGTCTGGGGTAGCTCGACCGCAACTTCGGCCTTCAGTGACGGCCAGGACGGAGAGAACTAGCCATGACACTCCTTTCGACAAAGACCAAAATGTTTGTCGCGCTGGTGGTTGCGTTCGGCGCTGGGATTCTCCTTCAGGTGCCGCTGACGTGGGGACATCCGGCATACGGTCGGCTCACGGGAACCTTGTTAGTCGCTCTTTTCGCGGCCCGCTTGAAAGTTTCGCTTCCGAGAATCACAGGATCGATGTCGGTGAATCTGCCGTTCATCCTTCTCGCGGTCGGCGAGCTCAACCTCGCTGAGGCGCTTCTGATCGCGGGTGCGTCAACGTTGGTACAGTGCCTTTGGTCCGAAAGCAGTCAGCAGAGGCCGGTCAAAATCATGTTTAATGTGAGCGTCATGCTAATGGCAACTGAGGCCGCATGGCTCACCCTTCAGGCAACAGAGAATTCAGGACTTGGCCTCGCCTTGGGAGCGCTGGCTTACTTGCTCGTGAATACCATCCCGGTCGCAGCGATTATCGTATTCACAGAAAACGCCCGCCTGTTCGCAACCTGGAAACGGATGCTGCAACTCACGTTTCCTTATTATCTTCTGGCCGCGGGCGTTGCCGGCTTGGCGAAGCTAGCCGCGCATGCGTTCGACTGGTACGTCCCTCTGGTCATTTTGCCGTTGATGTTTCTGGTGCAGCGTTCCTTCGCGCTCTATTTCCAAACCTTGCGCGATAGCATGGAGCAGCAGAAAGCTTTTGCCATGGGAGCCGGCGCCGGGCGCAGCTGATTTCAACCGCTACGCCAAGAATGCAAAAATTCCCCGGCCAGGTCAAAACCTGGCCGGTCGCCCATTGAAACCCGCTCTGCGCGATCACTTCGATGGCATGACAGGAAGAACAAGCGCGGAAGGATGCTGTGCGTCGTGAAGAATTGTGTTGGTAGCTGCGACGAAAGTCCGCGCGAATTTGATTTCTTCACCGGTGTTCAAATTACGGTCGAAGCGCGGGAAATTGCTGCTGGATATTTCCAGACGCAGGGTGTGCCCCTTCAGAAAAACATTGCTGGTCGCCCAGAGATCGAGTGAGATTTCGTAGATCTGGCCGGGGTTCATTAACCCAGCGTGTTCCTGGGAAACTCGGTAGCGCATGCGTAGGATGCCCTCGGTCAGGTCCTGAGCAAATCCGTCGGGTGCAACGTCCACCAGCTTGCCAGTAAAGTCGGTATCTACCGCTGAGGACTTGACGAAAAGCGTCGCAGTAACTGGGCCTGTGACTTCCAGATCGTGTTCGAGCGGACCCAGCGAGTAGATCAAAACATCATCGCGATTCTCTACCGGGCGCTGGTCGCGGGGACCGGGTTCCATGTGTTCAGCGTCGCAGCAGAGCGGTCCACCAATTGTCGGCGCCGGGTTGGCGGGATTGTAGCTGTAGCTGTCAGCGACCTCAGACTTTGGTGTCTGCGTGGAAAGAGAGCCGTCGCCGCGCAGCGAATTCGCTTTTCCACCCGAGTGCAGAAAATACTTTGTAAGTTGAGCTTGGGGCGGCGGCCAATCGTCCTCCTGGCGGTACTCGTTCACTCCCATCACGAAGACTTTGACCGGCTTGTCAGTGGCGAATTCGTTGCGAATTCCTTTGAAGAGAAAATCGTACCAATCGAGAATCACATCCGTGTATTCGTTTTCAACGGCATGAGGGCCGAACTCAACGTCACCGATGTGGCGGCCGAAGCCGGCGTGTCCGCCGATCTCGACCAGCAAGTGTTGCTGGGTGCGCGCCGCGTCGGTGGCACCGTGGGCCTTCACGCCCATGTAATTGCGCAGAGTGCCGCCATTGAAGATGTCATACCAGGCGCCAACTTGAAGCATGGGAATGGAGATATCCGAAAAATGTTCCTCGATCGACCACTGCTTCCAATATTCGTCGTAGTCGGGGTGGGCCAGCCAATCGAGATAATAAGGCGCGATAGCGGCGGTCAACTGAGCGTCAGCCGGCAGTTGGCCAAAATTAAAGATGGGATAGTTGGCGAGCGGAAGTGTGGGCACGCCGACCCGCGCATCCGTGTTCGCGTGGATCAGGCGCTCCAGCGTATTCTGCGCAATCTGGGAGGTCCAATTCTGGTCGAACCATTGCTCCAGGGCCCCGCTCTGGTACGTCCAACCGTCGTGGTAATTGCTCGCCGTCATATTGGGCGCGATCGCGATGAGATGGGGGGGCCGGGCAATGGCGGCAAGCATTTGCGTCGCGCCCACGTACGACGCGCCCATCATCCCGACTTTGCCGTCGCAAAAGGGCAGAGCGGCAGCCCATTCGACAGCGTCGAAGCCGTCGCCTTGCTCGTGGCGAAAGGGATACCATTCGCCCTGCGAAGTGTAACGGCCACGGACGTCCTGAATAACGACAACATATCCCCGCGGGACCATTTTGAAGACTGGCGACACCGCCCAGTCGACGTTCTTGTCGTAAGGCGTGCGCATAAGAATGACGGGAAACTTCCCAGCCGACCTCGGACGGTAAATATCGGCGTACAGGGTTACGCCGTCCCGCGTCTTCATCGGCACATCTCGCTCGATGACGATGTCGCCTTGCTGCGGTGCTGGCGCAGCCTGCGCGCAAACTGGCGCGGAGAGCCATGCCATCGTCGAAGCGAATCCCAAAACAATTCCCGTAAACCAAACCATGCGAACACGTGTCATTCTCCCAGTCTCCCAGCGGGTGGCCCCGACTTTTGATTAAATATCCACAGGTTCGTACTCAAGGTGGCCCTTCCTTTTTGTATTTTTATTCTCGGGCCGCTCGCGAAGTTCGATGAACAGGGTATCATCGAAGTGGTTGGCATCAATGCAATGCGGGCACTCAGATCGGTTACCAAGACACAGATGCCGTCGTTCTTATTCCTGATCTCTTAAAGAAAGAGAGAACTACAGATGAAAAAACGACTCACAGCTCAAGAGAAACGCACCATGGAACGACGCCGGGAGCATAACCGGAAGCACACCTTGCTGCGTCGAGAGTGTTACAAATGGCTTAGAAAAAATCTGCCTGAAGTCTATGAGAAGCTAAGAAAAAAAGCTGGGCTGATGCAAACCGGCCGGCCCAAAAGCTAGACTCTTCCATCGAGCTGTTTCCACGACTGCGCCCGGAAATCAGAACTGTAAGAATTCTGATTTCCGAGCACATGCCGCGAACCCACAACCTACTGGACGGTTACGCTCACCGCCTTCGACGGAATGCCATTCGCCGCTACCACGAGCGAACTGGCTCCGGTCTCCATCCCTGTAGGGACATCAAAGTTTGTCGAAACGATTGCATTGCCGGTGGCGACCGCCATGGTGCTATGGTCATGCGTCTTGGCGTAAAAAACATGTCCAGTGGCAGAATTCGTGATCCGCACCAAGGGATAGTTCGTGGCTGTCTCATCCTCGTCGCCAAATGCGGCAGCTTGCGACAAACCATTGAACTGCTTGCCGGAGATTTTGTAAGTGGAACCGCGCGTTACCGATTGCGGATAAGTTGTGATACTCGGCGCCCACGCCGGCAAAGACTTGCCCGAGGAAGTGTAGACTGCGCTGCCACTGACAATCACCTGCCCGGTAGGCAGCACCATCAAACTCGAGCCGAAACCTGCAATCGGCCCGGGTGTCAGCTTCGTCCCATCGAACTCATAAAGAGTTCCGGAGTTGCCCAGCACCAGCACTCGACCATTCGTCAGCAATGCAGCGAACGAATCGCCTGCGTTGTCACCATTTGGAAAATCGGGGCCCGCTGTCCATTTGCCCGGATTCCCCGGATGATAAACCGCCGTGTGTCCCGGACCGCTACCTCCACTTGATCCCGAACCGGTAGCGAAAACCGTTCCGTCGGGTCGAAGTATGCCGGGCCCTACTTCCCCCGGTGCTTGATAACAACCGCCGGGATAGGGAATACAACCCCCTTGATGCGGGGAGTGCAAGTCGACGATCGTGCTGCCTGCAGAGACCCACTTTTGCCCAGTGGGGTCATATCTCTCCGAGTGCGGGGCATTTTTCACATCGTAGGTTAAGACCGACCCGTCGGGCATGAGGGTCCAACCTTCCTCGGCATTAAAATCGCTCTTTCCGGCAGAGCCTACCTCTGTCCAGGTGAGAGTCGCAGGATCCAATACGGCCATCCGCTTATCAAGTTTTCTTCCCACCATGAATTTGCCATCCGGAAGCACCACAGACGGTGAATCTCCGATGTAGCCCCAACCCTTCGGGTGACCCAAAGGTTTCCATGTGTTTTTTGCGGGATCGTAAATCGCGGCTTTGTTGGTAAGCACGAAGTTGAGGCTGTTATATTCGCCACCTACGATCACCAGCCGTCCATCGGCTAAAACCGCAGAGGCGAAATAGAGCGGGACGTATCCGGAGGGCAGACTGGCAATTTGCGACCACGTTCCCTTGACGTAGCTGCCGAAGGCATCGGGCGTGAGCTTCCACCAGTCCGACTGGCTGTTCCCTTGAAAAACCGCAGTACCATCGGTCAGCAAAAATCCTATTCCCGCGCCATCCGGTGGTTGGTGTACGAGGTTCTGCAGTTTCTGCGCCATTGAGGCGCCAGACACATAGATAACAATCGCAAGTATAGTGACCGCGAAACGCAACTTTCCAGACAACATAACTCCCCCTTTTTTGACCACCGCAACCGGCGGGCATCGTAAGACTTCAACGAAATGACGCGCACGGAGTCTACTCGAATGATGAAACTACTACAACAGCGAGGAGTTCAACGCAGGGTGGGGGAGTTCTGGCTGAGCGAGTGATGCTCCTTAATCCAGTCGTTGGCCTGCTGCTGGGCCGCCGCAACCTGAGCCCGGGTCATCCGTGACGCAAGGACGGACACCCGGTATTTGCTGGCCTCGTCTCCGCCCGCCTGCGCCAAAACTGACCAGAAGTAGGCTTTGCCCAGATCCAGCGGAACGCCACGTCCGGCCCAATAGTACGCCCCGAGAGTCGCCTGCGAGACAACATGCCCTTGTTCGGCTGCCAGCGAGAACCAGCGCACCGCTTCAGCATAGTCCTGAGGAACATCTTCGCCGGTCGCGTATCTCGCGCCCATCGAGAATTGGGCTGTGGCATCGCCCTGTTCGGCCAGTTTGCGTATGCCTTCAAGACTGTTGGTCGCAATGACGGTTGGCGTAGGCACAGTTGAAGCAGGTTTGGCCGCCGGCTGCGATGTGGAGGCAGATGTGCTTCGAATGAAGTGAGTGAAGTCGCGTGGCGAAACCAGCCAGGATGCGGCGAATAGGACCGTGGCTGCGGCCGCGGCCAGCAGAATTTTGCGCGACCGGGAAAAGCGGGGGAGGGGTAAGTCTGCCGCAGTTTCTACGGGAAATTCGTCGTCTTCGCTCGTTCCCAGCGCTGCCGTAGAACCGGCAATCGAAGCAGCCGATTTTGCTGGTTCCACGTGCTCACCTCCTCCGGTTGAATCCGGCGCCGGCATACCTGCGCGATGGACTGCAGAGGAAACGATTCCAGCTAAGCGCTTGAGCGCGAGCGGATCATTCGTGCTGAAGGCATATGGCTCGGGCGAAAAGACTTCAAGGATCCCAATGACTGCGTCATCCCAGCGAATCGGCACCGCGATCATCGAGCGAATACCGAGTTGGCGGCAGCTCTCGCGATCGACCACGGGATCGGTTTCGGAGTCTTCACAGCGCAGCGTCTGACCGGTGCGTACGCACTCGCCAGAAAAACCTGAGCCAATGCTGAATCGCGCGCCCAACCCGGGAGCATCTTGCCCGGCGCTGGCTCGGCAGATCATGCTTGACCCTTCAGTCAGCGCAATCGCCGCACCGGTGGCGCGCGTGAACGTCTGCGCTCTTTGCGCCAGCAGTCCCAAGGCTCCATCCAGATCGGGGCCGAGAGCATCAACCTCCCGCTTGACCGCAGCCAGCGCCGTCAGGATGGAGGTATAGTCCGCCGGAGCCGTGGGCTCGAGTTGTTGTCGCATCCAGTTGGCAAGGGCACTGTTCTCCGTCGGTTTCTCAACCACCGGCGCCGGAACCAGCGGATTGATGAATAACTGATTAGGAGAGAGCCGGTCCGATAACCGATCGCTGGACACGGCAGAGAGCAGATCGGCCCGGTGATTGACGCACGCCACCATGATATTCACGAAAAGCCACTCTTTGAGCTGGCGGACAGCGTCGTCGGGCATCTGCGGAAAGCGTATACCCACGCGTCCCGACGGGTCCGACCACACAACTTCGCCCGTGGTGTGAATACAGGCCCGGGTCGCCGTCAGATCGATGCACAGATTTACGTTCCGCCGAACCTGCAGAGGGAACGAAGTCTGAATGGCCATGCCACCCTCGCTGATGTCGACGATCTCGCTGAGATCGAGCACCTGGCCACTCGACGTTCCATTCAGGCTGGCGTAGGCGGGAGTGTGAACTTTCTGCCGTACCCGCTGCCGGCGGCTACGCAACGAAGGAGGCAATTCCCGGCCAGCCTCCACCGGGTTGGACCCAAGGGTCTCCATATCGAGAAGGGATACATCTTACTCCAGCTTGGCAGTTTATAGGATCAAAAAAGGCAAACGGCCACCGACGTGGCCACAGGCGATGACATTTTCACCGCTTGTTAATCGGGGCGTAACATTCGAACGACCGAACGTTTCTCGCAGAATGTCATTCCAACAACGACTTTCGCTGATCCAACGAACCTCAGACGCTTGTCATTCCGAGCGAAGCGAGGAATCTGCTGTTCTTGACGCCCACGAAGACGCAGGGTGCACCATCTTTCGCGCAAAAGGTGGGCGCTTAGAACTCCACCGCCCAACTCGACCCGACCCAAGAGACGCATCCTTGTCCAAACATCATGCCTCGCAAGGACATGTCCCACGGGAATCTCGTCCCGGCACCTCCGTGTTTCTACACTTGAAGTCTCCCCGAAAGTAACCGATCTCTCGCAGTGAGGATCGTTAAGTGAAGGCCGTGAATTTAAGAGCTCAGCCCTTCCAGCGGTAGGCCTTGGGTTGGGGCAGTCCGATGTGGGCCAACACGCGGAAAGCGAATTCGTTCGCCATGGCATCCAAGCTTGCCGGGCGGTTGTAGAAGGTTGGGATTAGGGGGAAGACCGTAGCTCCGGCATCGGCAGCACGGTACAGGTTGCGGATGTGGATTTTGTTGAGCGGAGTTTCGCGCACGCAGAGCACCAGCGGACGCTTTTCTTTGAGGCAAACGTCAGCGGTGCGCTCGATCAGTTGCGAGGCAATGCCATTAGCAATGCGAGCAAGTGTGCCCACGCTGCATGGGATCACGACCATCGCATCGGCGGGATAGGAACCGCTGGCGACGTTGGCTCCGATGTCAGCGTTCGATTGCTGCTGAATCTTCCGGGAAGCTTTGCCCAGAATCTGGCCGACCAGGTTACTGCGGCCGCGGAGCCCGAGCTCCTCGGCCATAACGCGCAGAGCGCTGTCGGAGGCAATGAAGTTCACGGTGCGGATCCGCTTATCGCGTTCGACTGTGGCTAACAGGTGCTTTAGAAATAACGACCCGCTGGCCCCGGTGGTAGCGAGGATCAGGTTCTGCGGCGGAAGGTTGGGCAAGAATCGCTCCTCCGAACTTTTCTACAGTCAAGACGCAGCTTGAGTTCTGAGCATAGGGAGCAGATAGCAAGCAAGTCAAGGAGCAGTCGTTGGTCGTTCTTCGTTGGTCGTTGGCCAAAAAACCCTAACGACCGATTTTAGCCAACGACCAATGACCCAAGACCAGCGACGATTTAATGGCGACACAAACCAATCTTGGATCCCGCCGCAACGCCGCGCAGATGCACGCCCTGGCCTGCGTCGAACGCGAGGTTCGCGCCAACGACTCCAGTGGCCGCCGTAAATATCTGCGGGACTTCAGCAATGCTTTTCGTTCTTACGAGTCGGTGATCGATGAACAACAGTTGACGGACACGGTCAGAGCCGCCGACGTGATCCTGATCGGCGATTATCACGCTTTGCCGTCGGCGCAGCGGTTTGCAGCAACTCTGCTTGAGCAACGCGCACAACCCGGAGATCGCCCGGTTGTCCTCGGAGTCGAAACTATTTTTTCCCGGCATCAACACATTGTCGAAGAATGGTGGCGACGCGAAATCGATGAAGAAGAGTTGCGTCAGCGCATGCGCTTTGACCTCGATTGGAATTATGACTGGGTGCCCTTTTATGAACTGCTGGTCACCGCCCGTGAACATGCGGACGCAGTCTATGGTCTGGATTGCATGCCTCGGGAAGACCTGCGGAAAATCGGTGCCCGCGATCGCCACGCGGCTGACAAAATCGCTGAGATCCGCGATCGTCATCCCAATGCCGTGATTCTTGTGCTATTCGGCGAGTCGCACCTCGCACCCCAACATCTTCCTCGCGTGCTGCGCCAACGATTGCCGGAACAACGCACACTCACGGTATTGCAGAATGTGGACGCGCTCTACTGGCAGGCGACCGGGACCCAACAAGAGCGCGTCGAAGCCGTCCGGGTAAGCGATGACGTGGTCTGCGTCTTCAACTCCACTCCGCTGGAGAAATATGAAAGCTACCGCCTCTGCCTGTCTCGGTGGTCGCAGGAGGGCGAGCAGCAACCCGATGTCGGGCCCACCATCTATAACCTCATCGACAGCTTGCTGCGTTTCCTCGATGTGAACCGCTACTCCTCGCACAATGGGACGCAGCCAAAGTTCCTGATCGATCTGTTGCCCGAAGTGCACTGCGGTTCGTCCGATGCCCGCTTGCGGCGACTGCTCTCCCGGGTAACCGCCGAGCCAGAGAAGATCGACGCCATGCTGCAAAACGTCGAGGCACGAGGCACGGTCTATCTGCCCGCGCTGAATGCGTTTTACGTCCGCGAATTTCAGATGACCTGTGCGGCCGAAGAAGCGTCCCGGTTTCTGCATCACGCATGCCGGGGACTGCCGCTGCGCCGCAACGGTCACGCCGTCGCCGCCGGCGAAGCTGCGGATCGCTTCTATGCGCGAACTCTCGAACACGCGCTGGCCTACTTCGGCTCGCGGGTTCTGTACCCGGCCAGGCCTGCGATCAGCGATGAAGAGGCGTGCGAATTTTCCCGCACGGCCTGCGAAAGACTCATGCAGGACGCACTGCACAGCGATCGCCACAAGTTCGATGCGATTGCTCAGAGGTTGGGCTACACCCTGGGCAGCCAGCTGTACGACGCGTACCTCCGCGGCTGCGTAAGCCGAAGCGTCCTGCGTCATCTATTCCTCGCGCGCATTGAGGAGCCGGGCAAGGCTCGAAGAACCTGCCGGGAGGTCGCGAAGAAGATTCGCACCAGCCGCAAGAAACCCTGCGCCTCCACGCAGGAGTGAAGCCAGCACTACCAGAAAATCCTTCTTCAGCCGTAATCCTGCCGTCGAACATCATCGGTTAACGGAATGCTAATCTAGATTGACGAAGTGCCAAGTGCTAAACGCTGAGTGCCGAATGCTGACAACTGAGTGCTCCCTTGACCCCTGAATCCATTCGCAAACTCTTCGAGCAAGTGCGTGTGGGCAAACTTTCGCCTGACGACGCCGTTCAGCGGCTACGACATTTGCCGTTTGAAGACCTGGGATTTGCCAAGATCGATCATCATCGCGCGCTGCGCGCAGGAATGCCCGAGGTCGTCTTTGGGGAGGGCAAAACACCGGCACAATTAGCGGGAATTTTTTCACGGCTGGCGCAGCACGATGGCAATATTCTCGCCACGCGAGCCAGCAAGCAGCAGTTCGCCGCAGTCAAAAAGGAAGTACGCCGGGCCCAGTACAGGGAATTGGCGCGGGCAATTGTTCTGCAGCGCGATGAGAACAAATACGGCAAGGGGAAGATCGCAATCGTTTCGGCCGGGACGAGCGATATTCCAGTGGCGGAAGAAGCCCTGGTCACGGCCGAAATAATGGGCAACGATGTTGAGCATCTTTATGACGTTGGCGTAGCCGGCATTCATCGCCTGCTGGCGAATCGCGGCACTCTGATGCGGGCGCGCGTGGTCATCGTCTGTGCTGGGATGGAAGGCGCTTTACCCAGTGTGGTCGGCGGCCTGGTCGGCGTTCCCGTGATCGCAGTTCCGACCAGCGTCGGCTACGGCGCCGCCTTCAAAGGCGTGGCCGCGCTTCTAGGGATGATGAACTCCTGCGCATCGAATGTTAGCGTCGTGAATATTGATAATGGATTCGGCGCGGGCTACGTAGCTTCGCTGATCAACCGGTTGTAAGACCGGCGCTTCACGGGGCACACAAGAAGAACCCTCCGACGGACAAGGACGGGCGTTGCCGCCCGTCCTTCAATCGCTAGGACTTGCCCGCCACTTCCAGGTTATTCTGCACACTGAACGCGCCGAACACCTGGCTCGCTCGGGTGCCCGCGACCTGCTTATCCATCGAACTGCCGACGACGCCATACAGGCTCAACTTACCGTTGTCCACCACGATGCGGATCGGCTTCGCTGGGTCAATCGCGTAGCGGCTCAACACCGGGTCGCGATAGATGGCGCGCAAAGCGCGAACCCGGATGTCGTCGTCAAAAAACGACGCAGGGGCGACTTTGGCTTCGTTCACCACATCTTTCACGCCCGGAGTGTTGTTCACCAGCCACAGAGCCGAGTCGCGATCAACATCCGTGCGAGTCTCGCCGTTCAGCGTAACCACGCCATTCTCGACGGACACGGTAACGAAGTTGAACGCGTTGTCGTAGCCCATGCGGTCGTAATAGAGCTTGCGGTCAAGTTGCGCCGTGAGCTCGGCATCGGAAACGCTCTTGCCGTCCACCGCGATCAGATTCCGCACTCCCTGCACGTTTGCCGTTTTACGGATTTTCTTAGCTGCATCCAGTTTCTGCTGATAAAGATCGACGTTGCCGCGGAGCGTGACGATGCCATCCTCAACCGTGGACCGAACGCTGCGGAATTCTTTCTTGCTTGCGAGCTGTTGCGAGACCTTGGCCTGGATGGCGGAGTCGTAGCGATTCGCACTCGTACTCTGCGCGACCATCCCTACGCTCAGAACGCCAATCCCAACAAACCAGCCAAAGCTTCGAAGAAACGCCTTCATAACATGGACCCTCCGATCCCCTGCTAGAAATGAACCCAGAGCCCGGCGAAAAGTTTTCATTTTCATGTCCTCTCTTTCCTCTTTTTTAACCGGTTAGTTAAATAATGAGATGCAGCGAGATGACGCCTGCATGTAAAGATTTGTCAGAGATTTGTAAGATGGTTGTTGTAACAACTATATTGAACAAATGCCCACGATCAGCGTGGCGGAAAGAGTGCCCAAGCCCATCCCTAGCCTCGCCGAAGAGGCATTCGTCGCCTTACTGCGCACCGCCGATCAACTGCAGTGGCGCGCCGCCGAGGTGTTCAAACGGCACGGGCTTTCCCCCACCCAGTACAATGCTCTGCGGATTTTGCGTGGCGCCGGGCCGGAAGGGCTGCCATGCACTGAAGTCGGGAAGCGAATGATTAACCGCGACCCAGACATCACCCGCCTGCTGGATCGGTTGGAACGCCGGGGGATGATTGAACGAAGCCGGGGGGAGAAAGATCGCCGGGTGATCAAAGCTCGCATCACTACTACCGGATTGGCTCTCCTGAAGACGATGAACCGGGAAGTGGAGCAGTTTCACCGCGGGCTGCTCGGCCGCTTGGGCGATCAGCGGCTGCAAGCGTTGATCAAGCTGCTCGAAGAAGCACGCGAGACCTGAGACGCCTCGGGCGTTCAGAAGGTAGCCGACATCAAGCGCTTTCGCGTTTCCGCTGTCGGCCTGATTTCAATGGCGTGCGACTCTTCTCGAAAACTCGGGCGAAAATCTTGTCGATGTTCCTCAGTTGGCGCCTCAGATCGAAAGCGTGTTCGATCTGCCGTCGCGGAACCCGTCGCGTGATTTCCTTGTCTCTGAGCACCAGGTCGCGGAAGTTCAGATCTTCTTTCCAGGCGCGCATGGCGTGATGTTGCACCATGCGATACGCGTCTTCCCGCGAGACTCCATGCTCCACCAGATCGAGCAAAAGTTGCCCACTGAAAACCAGACCACCCGTGCTCTCCAGGTTGTGCCTCATGCGTTCCGGATAAACAAACATTGTGTCGATAAGGTTCGCCGTCTTCTGCAGTAAATAATCGACCAGGGTCGTGGAATCAGGAATGATGACGCGCTCAGCCGAGGAGTGGGAGATGTCGCGCTCGTGCCAGAGCGTGACATTTTCAAAACCAGCCTGCGCATTGGAACGCACCACGCGCGCCAGACCGCTGATCTGCTCACACGTCACTGGATTGCGCTTGTGCGGCATGGCGGACGAACCCTTCTGCTTCTCGCTGAAGAACTCTTCGGCTTCGCGGACCTCGGTGCGTTGCAGATGACGGATTTCGGTAGCGATCTTATCCAGAGTGCTGGCGATTACCGCGAGCGTGGCCAGATAATTGGCATGGCGGTCGCGCTGGATGACCTGGGAAGAAATTGCAGCCGCTTTCAAACCTAGGCGAGCGCAGATCTTTTCTTCGATCTCAGGACTGAGGTGGGCCAAGGTTCCCACGGCGCCGGAAAACTTGCCTACGCGCATGTCCTCAGCCGCTCGCCGGAAGCGTTCAATGTTCCGCTGCGTCTCGGAATACCAGTTCGCGAGTTTGAAGCCGAAGGTAATCGGCTCGGCGTGAATACCGTGCGTACGGCCGACCATAGGCGTGTCTTTGAACTCCCAGGCACGGCGTCCGAGAACCTCGGAAAGCCGCTCGAGATCGGCAGCGATGATGGCAGACGCCTGGCCAACCAACAGGGCTTGTGCGGTGTCGACCACGTCGTTCGAGGTCAGGCCATAGTGAAACCAGCGAGCCTCCGGGCCGACGATCTCCGCCACCGCGGTGGTGAAGGCGATCACATCGTGGCGCACTTCCGCTTCGATTTCGTGGATGCGCTGCAGATCGAAGTCGGCGCGCTTGCGAATGGCCTTGGCGGCATCCTTCGGAACCATGCCAGCTTCGGCCAGAGTCTCGGTGGCGGCGACTTCCACGGTCAGCCAGGTACGGAATCGGTTTTCATCGCTCCAGATGCGGCCCATGTCAGGGCGGGTATAGCGCGGGATCACGGCGGCTCACCTCATTCGATCGCTTTGCTGCTGAAAATTAAAGGACTAGGGATTCTAAATGCTGGCGAAGCCTGGTGGCCAGCGGCAGTGAATAATGTCCATCGCACGACATTCTTTTCAGGACGATGTATATCGTGATACGATATATTACCATGGACAAATCCCTGACCTCATCCGATTACGAAGCGCTGGCGCAGTTGCGCTATCAGATCCGCTGCTTCATTCATTTCAGCGAGCAAGCCGCCCGGGAATCGGGGCTGGAACCTCGTCAGCATCAATTGATGCTGACACTGAAAGGCTTGCCGGCGGGAACCCGGCCGCGAATCGGAGAACTCGCAGAGCGGCTGCAGATCCAGCATCACAGCACGGTCGAACTGGTCAACCGGCTCGCTGCGGGCGGCTACGTCCGGCGGCATCGCGGAGGCGAGGACCGGCGCGAGGTGCTGCTGACGCTCACTCCGAAGGGGGAAAGGATCCTGCGCGAACTATCGCTGCATCACCAGGACGAGTTGCGCATGCAAGGCCCGGCGCTGGTCGCCGCTCTCAAACGGGTCATGCAGGCCGGCAAAGGATCAAATGGCGTGCGGCCTAAACTTCATCAACCAGGAGAAAAAAGCGCGAATGTCAGAAAGTAGCAACGGTAGCTCACCCGCCACAATTGCTGCGACCGGAGAACAGGTCGGGGACATCAGGCTCGCTGAGCCGGCGCAATTCCGCATGGTGCTCATGTCATTCCTCGCGGCAGGAGTTGGTCTGCTCGCAGGTCTGATCGCTTTCGTCCTGTACAAGTTGATAGGCCTGTTCACCAACATTTTCTTTTACCATCGCTTTGTCGCCGACTTCATCAGCGCCCGCCACAACCAGCTGGGACTGTGGGTGATTCCGGTCCCGGTGATCGGCGGAATCATCGTCGGCTTCATGGCGAAGTACGGATCGTCGAAGATTAAAGGGCACGGCATTCCCGAAGCCATGGAAGCCGTGATGGTGAACCGCAGCCGAATCGAGCCGCGAGTCGCCATCTTGAAACCGCTTTCGGCGGCAATTGCGATCGGAACCGGCGGCCCGTTCGGCGCCGAAGGCCCAATCATTCAAACCGGCGGCGCAGTCGGCTCGCTGGTCGGGCAGGTGCTTCACACTACTGCGTCGGAACGCAAGGTGCTGCTGGCATGCGGCGCGGCTGCAGGTATGGCGGCGACTTTCAACACTCCCATCGCGGGCGTAATTCTTGCGATCGAATTGCTGCTGTTTGAATTCAAGGCGCGGTCGTTCATACCGCTGGTCGTTGCCAGCACGCTCGCCACTGCGGTCCACATGCAACTGTTGGGTGCGGGTCCGATGTTCAAGGTCACCGCGATGGACTTCGGTATTCCGCATGCGCTGCCTTTCTATCTTTTGCTCGGGTTGGTTTGCGGATTGGCCGCGGTCGGGTTCAGCAAGTTGCTGTACTGGACCGAAGACCAGTTCGAGAAATTGCCGGTGGACGAACTCTGGTGGCCGGCGATCGGAGCCTTAGGGCTCGGGATCATCGGGTACTTCGTGCCCCGAATTCTGGGCGTAGGGTATGACACCATCGGCGACATTCTGAATGCGAATCTGGCGTGGAAGCTGTTGCTGGTGGTCATGGTGGCGAAAGCTGCAGCGCTCGTCATCTCGCTGGGCTCGGGAACATCGGGCGGACTGCTGGCGCCCATGTTTATGTCGAGCGCCGCCATGGGCGGAGTTTTCGCCATGGGGGTGAACCGAATGCTTCCCGCGGCGAACCTGTCGGCGGGAGCCTTCGCGCTGGTTGCCATGGGAGCGGTTTTCGGGGCGGCGTCGCGGGCTACGTTTTCGTTCATTATTTTTGCCTTCGAAATCACTCGCGATTACAACTCGGTCTTGCCGTTGATGCTGGTCAGCGTGATCGCGGACGGCGTTGCGATGTGGCTTATGCCGCGCGCCTCGATCATGACCGAGAAGCTGGCACGGCGCGGGTTGCACATCCACCAGGATTATGAGGCCGATGTGTTGCAGCAGGTGCGAGTTGCCGAGACCATGGATCAAGATGTGCCCACCCTTCCTGCTGCGATGAAGGTCGGCGAGCTGTCGGATCTGATCGTCCGTCGCGATCCCGCAGTCAGCCGGCATCAAGGCCTGGTGATTCTGGACTCGAATGGCAAGCTGGCTGGTGTGATCACCCGAGGCGATGTCATGCGCGCGCTCGACGCGGACCCGAGCGGGGCGTTGACCGTGCTCGATGCGGGCTCGCGCGAAGTCGTGGTCGCGTATGCGGACGAGACGCTGCACGATGCTTCCGCAAAGATGCTGCGCAACAATATCGGCCGGCTGCCGGTCGTCGATCGCAAGGATCCGCGTCGCGTGGTCGGCTATCTGGGCCGGCCCGGGATCATGGCGGCGCGCTTGCGGCGTCTGGACGAGGAGCACGTTCGCGAGCCGGGCTGGATTCGAAGATTCTAGAGGTCATCCGGGCTGTGCCAGCTGTATCGATCAGTCTGGATTGAAGCACTGCGCGCGAGATCCTTCACCGGCTGCGCCGGTTCAGGACGACGTCTTTCTTGTGGGGTCATTTTTTAATTTGACGTCATCCTGAGTGGCCGGTAGGCCGAGAAGGATCTGGCGCGGGTTGGCAGGCGTGCGGTCGACGGGCTTGTACAGGTTTTCCCAGTCGGCGGCGAGGTCGTGCCAGTGGGGATTCGTGCTCTCGATCAACTTGATTTTCTTGCTGCGGACCCAGCTTTTGATTTCTTTTTCTCTTTGATTGCGTCGCCTGGGTAGCTGAACATTTCGCAATAAACTAGCCGCGTCAAGTCGTAGCGGCTGGTGAAGCCGGGCGTGAGCTTGTTCTTGTGCTCGTGTATACGGCGGGGTAAGTCGCCGGTGATTCCCGTGTAGAGCACGTGGGCTCGCTGGTTGTTCGTCATTATGTAGACGCAGAACTGGTTTGGCTTTCGCATGAATTTACGTACTGCGCGCGAGATCCTTCGAGACCTTACGGTCTCTCAGGATGACGTCTTTTTTTTAAAGGTTTAGTCGTTCTTAAAGGTTTAGTCGTTGAAAATTTTGGTGTCAGTGATCTGTGGACATTGGCGTGTTTGTCCGCTGTGATTCGTTCGGTTTGCTTGTTTCTTGTTTGGCGGTGTCGATCAGGGGTTTCAGGGCGCGGACTGAGACGCCCAGGGTACCTCCGGAGAAGCCGTCGATGTAGGCAGCGTTTACTCCGATTACTTCGCCTTGCGAGTTGAAGACGGGGCCGCCACTGCCGCCGTGGGCGGTGGGGGCGTCGTAGATGAGTTTGTCGCCGACCATATCGCCGAGGTGCCCGCAGGTCGAGGATGGGCGAATCAGCGAGAGTGCGGCTAGTTCGCTGGCGGCGCCCTGGTCATCGCGACGGTAAGCTAATCGATCGTAGACGGCGGGCGGTGATTTCGCCACCATGCCGAGCACTCCCATGGGATATCCGACTACGGCCACCAGTTCTCCGGGATTCGGGATGTCAGCTGCCAGTGGCAACGCTCGAAGCTGATGCACAGCGATGGAGTCATCCATGCGGAGAACCGCCAGGTCTCCTTGCGACGAGAGCACCACCGGGGTGATGTTCACCGGCGTAGGCAGCCCGGGAAAGAATGCCAAGAGTTTTTCGAGGCGAGGGGTTGCGCCCTTGCGGATCAAGACCCCAGACTCGGAATCTTCATACCAGGGCTCGGCAACATGACGATTGGTGGCAAGCAGTCCGTCGGCGACCACAAAGCCGGTGCCGGAAATACGGGCGCGGAACTCGGGCTGACGGCCGGGGTATCCGACGTGATAGATGCCGAAGATGTAACAAATGGAATTGCGGTAACGGTGCAGGACCACGGCGGGCATGGCCTGCTCGCGCTGGAGCTGCTGGACTTCGTGTCCCAGTTGCTGTACCTGGCGTTCGAGTTCAGTTTTCTGGGGATCTTGCTGGAGACCGTCCAGCCTGGCGGCCGGGAAGTAGCGAACCATCGCGGTGACGCCTACGAGCAGGCACACGCCCAGTACGCCTTCGAGCATGCGTTGCCAAAGAGTGCAGACTGGCTCTTCTCGAGTTGGCGAATCGTTTTCGGCCATGAGGATAGCTGGCCGCCGTTGCGACTAAGGGAGAAGTCTCGCATCCGGCTGGCTTGCTCTGTGAGGCTCTATTCTGCGCCTGACGTTGTACGGTTCCTACGGTACGGAGGACGATGAACGAATGGGAGTTTCAGCTTTCGGCACTGTTTACTCATATATAAAATCGTCCGACAGCATGATTACTTCCTGATATCGGGTATATATCCCAATTTTTGCGTTTTTCTCGTAGATCTATGACAACAAAAGGCAAGTTTAGGAGATACCCAGCTAAAATATCCCTTCTAAAGGACTTACGGATGGGATATATGTTTTGTCTGGAACCAGCACGGACGGGCGTCCGGGCTACGATTTTCCTCTCTAATACTAGTATGACAGGTTGAAGAGGGTAAATACGCAGACTTTCGAGAAATATATTTCCAATCGAATGAGCCGGTTGAGGGAAATTGAGGGCACCAGGGGGCTTGACAAGATTTTGGCAGGAATCACATGAAAACGTCCACTGAGGTTGCCCCTGGGTGCAAACGCTGCAGCCATCTTCGGCGGACGGCGGACATGGCTTCCTCTCTGGGCTGCAGAGGCATGACGGTTCCGACGATCGCCATGCTCTGGTTCGACACTGGGGTAATTACGGGGAGCCCGGCCGAGTTCGTTCGCTCAAGACCGGTTTCGAGCCTGTTCCACACAGTGGGCTGCGGAGACCGCCGCGCATGCTGAGCCGGTCGTGGCCTTTCCAGGTCGGCTATGAGGTCGGCTAGCCGGTTGTATCCTCCGGCACTCAGGCGCACGAACTCCATGGAGATTCCGGAGCGATCGCGGAGCGCTTTCACCATCGCCATGGCGCGGAAGATCCATGAGTCCACTTCGATGAGAATCTCGGTTTTGGCTCCGAGGTCGAATGGGGTGGTCGTTTCAACGTTTTCGACGCAGCATCCGCCCAGACCCAAATCGCGCAGCCTACCCTTGAACAGGGAGCCCACTGCGGGAAGACAAGTGATTTGTGCAAGACCGCGACAGGAATAGCGCGCGATGCGACGGCGATCGAGGCTTCCGGCGAAGTTGGTTGGTGTTGTCTCCCGGCTCATGGATGTTGTGATGGTAAAGGGCAGTGGGCGGGCCGCCAATGGCTAGAAGGTACTGAAGAAACCCGAACGGAAGTAATTGTTCCCGTTTTGGGAATTGCGGCCCGGAAAATTCCCGTTCCGGGAATTGTTAAGCTTAAGATCGTATCGACGATGGAAGCGAGGATTCCGATGGCGACGCGTGAGCAAAAATACGAGACTTTTCGGGCGCTCCATGAACGAGCAGGGGCGTTTGTGATTCCGAATCCGTGGGATGCGGGAACGGCGAGAATTCTGACGGCGCTGGGCTTTGAGGCGCTGGCTACAACGAGCGGTGGTGCTGCCTTCGCAGCCGGACTCCGCGACTCACCGGACGGGCTTACTCGCGATCAGATTCTGGCGAACGCCAAGGAAATGGTTGAGGCGACACATTTGCCGGTTTCGGCTGATCTGGAAAATGGGTTCGGACATTCGCCCGAGGTGTGCGCGGAGACTATACGAATGGCTGCGAAGATCGGGCTGGCGGGAGGATCGATTGAGGACGCGAGCGGGGATGGGAAGAATCCGATCTATGAGTTTGGGCTGGCGGTGGAGCGGGTGGCGGCTGCGGCGAAGGCGGCCCGGGAGTGCAAGTTCGTGCTGACGGCTCGAGCGGAGAACTTTCTGCACGGACGGGAGGATCTCGATGACACCATCCGGCGATTGCAGGCGTTTGCCGAGGCGGGGGCGGATGTTGTGTATGCTCCAGCGATTCCGGGGATGGAGGCGATCCGGCGGGTTTGTGGTTCGATTTCGAAGCCGGTGAATGTGTTGATGGGTTTGAAGGGGGCGACGTTTTCTGTGGAGGAGTTGGCGGCCGCGGGAGTGAAGCGGATTAGTGTGGGTGGATCGTTGGCGCGGGCGGCGTTGGGGGCGTTTGTGCGGGCGGCGCGGGAAGTGAAGGAGAAAGGGACGTTTGGTTATGCGGCAGTGGCGATCTCTCATGCCGAGGTTAGCGGGTATATGCGGTAGTTGGTTTAGTGGTAATAGCTTGGACTCGACCTCACCGACGGCGTTGCGCAGTCTCTAGGCATCGGACACAGATTGGTATCCGATTGGGGGATTTTGGGTGTAATCGCGATTTATCGGTGCGCCGTGAAAAGGCGCTGGTCCACAGCGGGAAGAAGACCCGCCCGGGAACTGGATCGCTCCACCCGGTAGCAATCGGAGCGGCGGTGGAGGTAACAAAGCCGCCGAAGCCTCCGGTGTAGAGGGTCGCTAGGCGACTTGGCGAGTCTGCAGGCCGTAACGCGAGTGAACGCTGAGCAGGCCCCGAAAACGATAATGCAGGAGCCGACCCATCCGAAATTTGGGGAAGGCCGACGTCGAGGGAGTAGTCATGAGCGAGTTAGTCTCTCGGACCTGCCGGGGTAGTGGCGACAGCATGCAGACACAGGGGATCAGACGCAACACGGGAAGCCCCAGCGGTGATCGCAGTCGCGATCAACTGGCAACTCGTGAGAGACAGGCCGGGCCGTGTGGGGTGACGGAGAGGCTCGCAGTACTGACGAAACCGGGTAATGCCGGTGGAGGGAAGGGGCCTCAGTTGAAAGGAAACGCAAGAAGCGACGAAGACGGAGGGATTGGTGTCGAACCTAACAACCCCAGCCAGTGTTCAGAAGTTGCAGACGGCGTTGCACGACAAAGCGAAGGGATCGCCCGACTTTCGTTTCCATGCACTGTATGACAAGGTGTACCGAAAAGACGTTCTGGCCTTCGCCTACGAATGCTGCAAAGCTAATGGTGGAGCGGCAGGAGTAGATAGCCAAACGTTCGAGGACATCGCGGCATATGGAGTAGAGCGATGGTTGGACGAACTGGTGCAAGAGCTGAAAAGACGAACGTATCAACCGCTTCCTGTGCGGCGGGTGTATATACCGAAGCCGGACGGGAAGCAGCGGCCGTTAGGAGTGCCCGCTATCCGGGATCGGGTGGCGGAAACGGCGGCGGTGTTGGTCCTCGAGCCCATCTTCGAGGCTGATCTGCCGTTGGAACAGTACGCCTATCGGCAAGACCGCAGCGCATTGGACGCCGTGCAACACGTCCATAAGCTGATCAACCACGGCCATGGAGAAGTTGTAGACGCAGATCTCAGCAGCTACTTCGATACCCTTCCACACGCCGAACTTTTGAAGTCGGTAGCTCGCCGAGTTGTCGATGGCGCGATGCTTCATCTGATCAAGATGTGGCTGGAAGCACCCGTCGAGGAAACGGACGAGCGTGGAAAGAAGCATCGCAGTATGCGCAATCGGGATGAAGGGCGGGGAAGTCCGCAAGGTTCTCCGATCAGCCCGTTGCTGAGCAATCTGTACATGCGCCGGTTCGTACTTGGCTGGAAACGGCTGGGATACGAGAAGCGTTGGAAAGCGTACATCGTGAACTATGCGGATGACCTCGTGATCTGCTGTCGCTACCAGGCCGAAGAGGCGCTAGGTGCGATGCGGGACATGATGACGAAGCTGAAGTTGACGGTGAACGAAAAGAAGACG
>CAWBHF010000018.1:0-375216 GCA_963788645.1 uncultured Acidobacteriota bacterium | reverse complement strand
GAATCCCTCACTCTCCGCCATCATGCTGCGCGGTCGTGATCCAGGCGCAGTGAGTACTTGCATTTTCTGCAAGTCCCTAGACCTCATAAAAATATGCATCTTCACTATGTTGCGGTACGACATATGTACGTTGTAGTGGCAACATAGGGTGGTGCGTGAATTCCGCTCTGCGTGCGATCTTTCCAACGAAGTCGTCTTGAGAGGGCGAGACTCTCCGGTCGGGCAGAAATGGCGGGCGGCCTGTTACTTCCCTTGCGTTGTATGAAAGATGACCGAATTGACTTGAGAAGGATTAGGAGATTCCCAACCCGCGGTAAACACGCTGCCCGACGGAAACGCGAGTATGTCGGTCAGAAGTTCCAGGGCGGGGTCGTGGGAAGGAATCGGGCTGATCTTCCAACGAGTTCCGTCCCAGTGTTCCACGAGATTAAGAAAGCCCAACTGAGGATCGCTGGCGAAACCCGAAGCCCAAACGTCGGTGGTGGAGATGGCCGATACTCCAGTCAGCAGGTTTCCGCTGCCTGGGCCCCCGCCGTCTGGACTCGGCACTACCTTCCATGCCTTCCCATCCCAGTGCGCGGTCAGGGTGTGATTAACGAGGTCGTTGCCAGTAAAGTCGCCTACCACCCATATATCGTTGGTGGAAATCACCGTCGGCCGAGAAAGCTGGTTCACCTTCTTCGGCAGCGGGAACGGTATCCGGCTCCAGCTCTGGCCGTCAAAATGAAAGACCACCGCTCCGCCGAGGAGTCCGGTACCAGTTGCCCAGATGTCCGTGTCCGAGATTGCGGCAATCCCGGTGAGAATTCCAGTCTCACCTTTCCTTAGCCGGGGCTTAGCCACTACGGTCCACTTGGTTCCGTCGTAGTGTTCGACTAGGGGGGCCGACTGCAGTTTGTCAGTATTGAAGTCACCTACGGCGAAAATATCGTTGGCTGAGATGGCAAGTACCTTAACTAGTTCGGAGCCGCTGGTGAACTGCGGGCTGGGTACGATCGTCCACTTTGTGCCGTCGAAGTGTTCGATCAGCGACGCGAAGTGGCTGCCAGACACGGTTTCCCCTACCGCCCAGACGTTGGTCGGAGAGACCGCGGCAATTCCGGGAACATGTGGCGATCCCTGCGGTTGCGCCAGAGAAAATGCGGTCCAGCTTTTACCATCGAAACGAATAGAAAGGAAATCGCCGACGGACCAGACATCGTTTTCCGAATCTGCGGAAAGTGCGAGCAGTTCATTGCTGCCGCTTGGATTTGGCGTCTTCATTCTCTTCCAGATCGATCGCGTGGGACTAGAGGCTGCCGCGCTCCCGTCCGGCAACTGTTGAGCTCGAACTGCGGGGTTGAGGGTTAAGAGCACCAGCAATACGGCAGCGACCGGCGACCATCGAGAGAGAGTATTAAGGGCGTGGCAGTTCATAACAACTAAGTCCTCTATTCTATGATTTTGTCGGCTCGTACATTTTCAATGAAAGGGCGGTGACGTGAATCCCTTGTCGGAATCAAAGCCCCCCGCCCACTCTCCACGCACTCGTTACTTCGAAGATGTGGCGTTTTTTACGACGACGACCTCAGCATTCTCGGTGGCGATGGCAATACTGGGCTGGGTTTTGCCGGAGTCGATGACCACCGCTCCGCCGGCAAAGCCACCAGCAAACAAGTGGGCAGTGCCCAGAGTGCCATCACCGTTGCCCAGCAACAGGGACACGTTGTCGTCGAACCCTTCGGTAACGGCAACATCCAGGAATCCGTCTCCGTTGAAGTCCGCCAACAGAACGTTGTCGGGATCGAAGAAAAGTCCGCCTTCCCCTTCAGAAAACACTCCGGCCGAAGTGAAATTCCCTTTCCCATCGCCCAAAAGGATCTCGACTGTCCCTCCTTCCTCGATGGCAAAATCGGGGATGCCATCGTTGTTGAAGTCGCCGACCGAGTAGGTGAAAAATATGGTCGTGAATACATCTTTGATCGTGACGGCCTGAGCAGACTGGAAAGTGCCATCGCCGTTGCCAAGTTGTATTGAGACCCGGTTATCGTTAAGAACATTGATATATGTAATGTCGGCTTTCCCATCCCCGTTGAAGTCCCTGGTGGTGACGTGAGACAACTGGGTAAGGTTAGGAAAGGTAGCGATGTTCTTCGATTTTCCGAATTTATTCTTACCATCGCCCATCATCACGGAAATACTGGGAGTGCCGAGACTCGTGCCGAAATTGGCGACTACTGCGTCTGGATTGCCATCGCCGTTGAAGTCGGCGGCGGCGATCGCATCAGGGAAGTCCCCAGCGGCGAAGTTGCGCGGAGATTGAAAACTGCCGTCCCCATTGCCCAACAACAGGGACACGCCACCATTCTTGGGAAAATTTCCAAAGTTGGCAACTACCAGATCCAGATGCCCATCGTGATTAAAATCCGTCACCGCCAATCCTGTAGGCTGTTGGCCGACGGTAAACAGCTTTCCTGACATAAAGCCGCCGCCCTTCTTGCCTAACAGGACCGAGACGGTGTGGCCAAACGCCCGGATTACTCCTGTGTTCGCGATAGCCAAGTCTGGAAGGCCGTCGTGGTTGAAATCCGCCGTGACCATTTGCTGCGAAAACTTGCCGTTTGAGTTGACGCCTGGTCCGTTGTCGAAGAACGTTCCGTCACCCTTACCTAATACGACAGAGACGCTATTGGAGTCGGAATCGGCCGTGATGTAGTCGGTTTTACCATCGTGGTTGAAATCGCCCGCGAAGACGCCAACCGCAGTGCGGCCGGACGGAGCGGTAACTGGGGGTTTGAAATTCCCTTTGCCATCGCCGAACAGGATGGCGATGTTGGAGCCGGCGCCAAGGGTTGCTGTCAGGTTGGTCACTGCCAGGTCTTGATTGCCGTCCCCATTGAAGTCGGCCACGCTCAGGCTGGCAGCGCCTTTGACCTGGAACAGGCGTGGCGCTTGGAAGGTGCCGTTTCCGTTGCCCAGTAGTTCAGAGACATCTCCCTTGCCGTTATTGCTTACAGCTAGATCAAGTTTCTCATCGTTGTTAAAGTCGCCCGCCACCACGATGAGCGGCCTCTTCTCCACCGGAATGAAGGTTGCAGGCCGAAAACCGCCGTTGCCGTTCCCCAGCAGGATTGCCAAGGTATTGCCGTGAGGTCCCTTGTTACTACCGGCGACAATGCCAGTATTGGCCACCGCCAAGTCCGACTTTCCGTCATGATTGAAATCCCCTACCGCGATTCCCAGAGGCCCCATGCCAACCGGTACACTCACCGCCGGGGCGAAAGTACCGTCGCCCTTGCCCAACAAGATCGAGACATCATTGGAACCAATGTTGGTAACCGCTAAGTCTAGTTTATGGTCGCCATTGAAGTCGGCGAGCACGATATGCCCGGGATTCGTTCCCGCAGGGAAGAACCTCGGCGCACCCAGATTCCCCTTGCCGTCGCCGAGCAATATGAAAACTCCGGAAATTGTAGTTACAGCGACGTCATTCTTGCCATCGCCATTGAAGTCGGCAATCACAGCGTCAAAAGGGTTGGCTCCGCCCGCGTCAATCAACTTCAGCGGTTGGAAACTGCCATTGCGATTTCCGAGAAGTAGGCTGATGTTGCTGGCATTCCCATCGTTCACTATGAGGTCTGCAATGCCATCGCCGTTGAGGTCGCCCACTGCGATATTTTGCGGGCCGTCGGCTGCCAGGTAGTCGCGGTGAGCGACGAAGCGGGGCAGTTTCTGGGAAGGGGTGCTGGCGGAGACTGCGGTCAGCATCTCAGCGAAACTCCGGCCTTTCCTTCCTGCGACGTCGGTGGTCACACGGACGGAACGGTCACCACTTCCGCCTCGGGGCAACAGTCGTTTGGCTACTGAAGACGCGCTTGGGTTCGCAAAATCCTGGGTTTGAGCTGCGCCGGCAATGGGCGAGAAGAGCACCAATGCGACGGCAAGAGACATCAGAGTGGAAACTGCACGAGACCTTCGCGAATTCATATCTGATTTACCCTTGTATTTATTGAGATTGTCTGCGGAGAAGGGCCGCACGACGGTGTCAGAATAGGGGAAGGAAGAAAACAAAATGTGACGATTCCGTCGCATTTTGGTCTAATCTTGTTGACAACTGACTGTCCGGTGTATGCGCTCGATTGTCGTTGAAGCGGGGAAAATGGAGATAGATCTCCCACCGTGACTCTAGTTGGAAGGCTGTTAGTAGTTCTATGTTCATACACGAGCGGAATGGATCGAAACGGAGCAAATCGAGTTGCGGGCAAGGTTCGATCAATCAGAGTGGAGAATTTTCATAAGGGTAGAACCCACCTGTGAACTTGAAAACCGGCGTCTAGGAAACCGTGCCCGGGGGTTCGAATCCCTCTTCCTCCGCCCTTTTTTGCGCGGCTCCTTTGGCTCGCGAAGTACCGTGATCGTCGGTAGCGGAGCGGACCTGTGACCTTCATGGTTGTAACTGCTGCGAGGCTTAAATGTGCAAATCTTGAAGGTTGCCTGGAATCTTCAATGCGCGTCCAAATTGTCAACATTAACATTTTCAAAAACTACTAACGTATTCTAATTCAATGGCTTATGGTGGAACTTGTCGCCAGACCTAAAATGGTGCAGAGGTCACTCGCACATGTGATGAACGCCACCATGTACCGTTCCACAGCCTTTCCACAGCCCTCTTCTCGCTGTATCCCGTAGATTGTGACGAGCAACCACGCTATTCCGGTGGGGCCATTCCGTCCCCGAGCATGGACTCGAAACGGGTTGAATTCTTGAGGAAGGCCAGGTTCACGCGGCCAGTGGGGCCGTTACGCTGTTTGGCGATAATCAACTCCGCTTTGCCCTGAAGGTCGGGATCGTCCTGCTTGTAAACTTCTTCGCGGAAGATGAAGGCTACGACGTCGGCGTCCTGCTCGATTGACCCTGATTCGCGCAAATCGGAGAGTTGCGGACGATGGTCGCCGCCCCGGCTTTCAGGTGCGCGGCTTAACTGCGAGAGTGCGATGACGGGCACTGTCAATTCCTTGGCCAACGCTTTCAGACCACGCGAGATGGCGGAAACTTCCTGCGTGCGATTCTCATAACGCCTGCCGCCGCCCGACATAAGTTGCAGATAGTCGACGATCAGCAGGTCGAGTCTGCCTTGCGATTGCTGCAGGCGGCGCGCCTTGGCCCGCATTTCGCTGAGCGCGATGCCGGGCGTGTCATCGATGAATATCGGCGCGTGCGCCAATTGCTCCATAGCGTGGACAACTTTGGTCATGTCGTCGCGCCAGAGTGAGCCGGTTCGCATCTTGTGCGAATCCACCCGGGCTCGCGAACACAATAGACGCAGCAGCAAAGCTTCGCGCGACATTTCCAGCGAAAACATGCCGACCACTTTTTGATCCTCGATGGACGCGTTCTCGGCGATGTTCATGGCGAATGCAGTTTTTCCCATCGAAGGGCGGGCAGCGATGATGATCAGGTCGGAGCGCTGGAAGCCGCTGGTCATCTCGTCGAGATCGGTGTAGTGCGTGGCGAGGCCGGTGATGCGTTGGCCGCGCTGCAAAAGGGCATCCACTGAGCCGAACGAATCTTTGACAATGTCCTGAATGCCCATGAAGCCGCGGCCGATGCGCTTTTCGGAGAGCTGGAAAATTGCAGCTTCGGCGTCGTTCAGGATTTCTTCGGCAGGATCGCTTTGATCGGATGCTCGTGCAATAGCAGCATTGGCCGCGTGAATCAGACCGCGCAGCAGGGCCTTATCGCGAACGATTTTGATGTAGTGCTCAATACTCGGGCGGTCGGGAACGCCGTCGACGAGGCCTGAGATATAACCGACGTCGCCGATGGCTTCCAATTCTTTACGCCGATCCAGCTCCTCGACCAGGGTAATCATGTCGATCGGGCGCGAGGACTCCGACAAGTCGACCATGCGGGTGAAAATGCGGCGATGAGAATCGAGCGAGAAGTCCTCCGGCTTCAGATGCTCGGCGGCTTCGTTGTAGGCAAGGTTGTCCAGCAAGATCGCGCCCAGGATGGAGCGCTCGGCTTCAACGTTTGCCGGCAGAGTGTGCGCGGGACTGTAATCAGCAGTTGCCAAAGTCTTCTCGTTGTCCGGGTGAATTGTCTGGAAACGCGAAAGCGATACTACGCGGAAAAGAGTTGTGAATGTGAAGTAAGAGCTTCGGAAAACGAAGAACAAATCCAATCTTTGCGGTGATCCCGTTGCGTGGCGAAAAACGAATTGTCTCTGGCGTCTTCATCAATCGAAGTATAGGTGAATAAAAAGCGAATCTCAAGAATCAGCGTTGATCCGTGGAACACCTCCTCGAAAACAAAAATGCGGCCCAGGCCAGCCACCCGGGCCGCATTGCTCTGTGGATGTCTCGCTCCCACTGTCACCGCTTATTGCAGTGAGGCGCCTTCCCGAAACCGCATTCGCAGAGGAACGCTCGTTTCTGGGCGCACTCTTCGAGTCACGAAATGCGGACCTGAGTCCAAACTCATGACTCGTAGCGATTGCTAAAGCTGGCAGCTCAATCCTTCCTTACGGGAGGATTTTTCGAGGAGGCCGCAACGCCCGGTGCTCTGGACAACGTGTCATTCAGCTTTCGCCATGACAAGTCGAGGGAACACGCCAGCGGTTCACCCTCGAGAACCGCCGGAAACGCCAGCTCTGCTGCAATCTTACAGTGCTCTCAAGACATCGCACATCCGCGCTGGCGGTACTCTGCTTGAATTAGCGATGCGTCCGCAATAGAAATTTCATCGCCCGTTGTGCACAAACTGTGGAGGACGGGATTTCTTTGTGGAAACTGCCGGAAAAACCGCAAAAATCCTCTGCAATCGCATGCAAATTTTAGTTAGTGGCGCACGGGGCGCTCGCACCTACATCAGGACTAATCCACGTGCTCGCCTTCCTCGATAAATCCAAGTTCCGGCGGTGGCAGTTGGTCGCCCGGCTGCGCCCAGAAGACATATAACGAAGGGAGCATGACCACGCTGATGAACAGCTCAACAATCAGCCCGCCGACAATTACGATGGCGAAGGGCCGCTGCGAATCGGATCCGATGTCGTGCGACAACGCGGCAGGCAGAAGTCCAAGAGTCGCGACCAGCATGGTCATCATGATCGGCCGCAGACGAAGAGCTGCGCCTTCCTTCGCGGCTTCCCGAGGATTCATTCCGCGGGTGCGAAGCTGGTTGATGTACTCGACCATGATGACTCCGATCTCGACGGAGACACCAATCAACGCAAGAAAGCCTAGACCGGAGGAAACGGAAAAATGGGTGTGAGTCAACAAGAGGCTGAAAAATCCGCCCAACGGCGATAGCGCGACCACGGCTAGAATTAACGCGACCCATTTCCATGAATCGAACGCGGAATAAAGGATGAACGACATCAGCAGAATTGTGATCGGCACGATAATCGCTAGCCGACGATTGGCCCGCTGCTGGCTCTCGTATTCACCGGTCCAATCCAGATAATATCCTTCCGGCAGCGGCACATTCTTTCGGACTTCTTCAATCGCCTGCCGAACCGTGCTGCCCAGGTCGCGACCGCGCACGCTGTACTTGATGGCGATGTAGCGCCGATTGCCTTCGCGGTAGATGGTGGAGGCGCCGTCTTCGAGTTTGACTTGGCTCAATTGGACGAGCGAGACTCGCTCGCCCGACGGAGCCAGAATGCGGATGTTGGCGATGTCATCCACGCTTTTGCGGAATGGCTGCTGGTAACGTACGGTCAAATCGTAGCGCTGCTCCCCGACCAGGATCTGGCTTACCGCCTTGCCGCCGACCGCCGTCTCAACCGCATCCTGCACATCGCTGACATTGATTCCGAAGCGATTGGTTGCTGCACGGTCCACCACCAGATTCACATTGGGCTGTCCCCGCACCTGGAAGGTTCCTAGGTCGGCGACGCCGGGAATCTTCGCCATCAGGTCTTGAATCTCGTTGGCCTTTTGTTCGAGCGTTTTCAAGTCAGTGCCGAAGAGCTTCACCGCGAGCTCTCCCTTGACGCCACTGACCGCCTCTTCCACGTTGTCGGAAATCGGCTGCGAGAAATTCCAGTCGACGCCCGGGAACTTGTTCAGCTCGACATCCATCGCTGCGATGAGATCGTCCTTCGTCTTGAATTGTGATCGCCATTCGGAGCGCGGCAGCAGATCGACAAAGAACTCAGTATTGTAGAAGCCGCTGGCGTCGCTGCCGTCGTCCGGGCGCCCCACCTGACTCACCACCTGCTTGACCTCGGGAAAATTGGCCAGCATAAGCCGTGCGCGTTTTGACATCGCGATGCTCGACGATGGCCCCGTGCTCGGCGCCAGCGTGCCGCGAATCCAAATCGCACCCTCGTCCAGGTGCGGCAAAAACTCGGAGCCGATCACGCCGCTGAAAGCCAGGAACAACATCAGAGCGAGAGCGGCCAGACCCAGGCCGAGCGTGATCTTCAGGTGGTCGAAGCACCAGTCCAGCGTTCCGGCGTAGCGCTCTCGCAGGAAATGGAGCGCGGGGTTGCGCCACTCTTTTATGTCGTCCTTGAACAAAAAAGTGCACAGCACCGGCGCGATAAGGAGGGCAAACAGCAGTGCTCCCAAGAGGGCGAACGCCACAGTCCAAGCCATCGGCCTGAACAAGCGTCCCTCCACGCGTTGCAAGGTGAAGATCGGAAGATAGGAAACGATGATGATGATTCGGGCGAAGAAAACCGGCTTTTGTACTTCGTGGGCCGCCGTCCCGATCATTTCAATGAATGTCTTCTTGCCTTTGCCCAGTTCGGTGTGGCGCAAGATATTTTCCACCATGACGACTGAGCCGTCCACCACCATGCCAAAGTCGAGTGCTCCGAGCGAAAGCAGGTTCGCAGGAATGTGATTGAGGTCAAGCAGAATCGCGGCAAACAAAAGCGAGAACGGAATGGTGATGGTTACGATCAGCGCGCTGCGCACGTTTCCCAGGAAGAGGAACAGGATGAGAGTGACCAGCAGTACTCCATCCGTCAGGTTCCGGAGCACGGTGTGAGTCGTGTAATGCACCAGGTCGCTGCGATCCAGGTGCGGCACCAACTTAACGCCTTTGGGCAGTAGGCCATTGTTTAGCTCTTTGATCTTTTGGTGAAGCGCATCGAGAGTCGTATCGGCCTCGGCGCCTTTACGTAACAATACGATGCCTTCGACCACATCGTCGTCGTTGATGACCGTACCATCTTCATGACGGATGCTCTTGCCCAGTTGTCCCAGCCGCACTTTGGGTGCCTGCACGACCACACCCAGATCACGAACCCGCACCGGTGTTCCATTAACGGACTTCACCACGGTCGCGCCAATGTCGTCGGTGTTGGTCATCAATCCCACGGCACGCACGTTAAGCGCTTGCTCTCCACGCTCGATGAAGCCGCCGCCAGCGTTAAGGTTATTGTTGGTGAGCGCCTGTTCCACCTGCGCGATGGAGAGCCCGTAAGAGACCAGTTTGCCGGGATCGATCTGAACCTGATATTCGCGAGTGGGTCCGCCAAAAATGTTTACGTCCACCACGTTGGGTACTGACTTCAACTGGTTCAGCACAAACCAGTCTTGCAGCGTCTTCAACTCCATCACGTCATACTTTGGATTAGTGCTGGTTAGCGTGTAGAACATGATCTGCCCGGTCGGGCTGTAATCGGGACCCAGGCCTGGGTTCACGCCCTGAGGCAAGGTGGCTTGGGCCAGACGATCGAGTACTTCCTGCCGCGCCGTGAAGGTGGTGATTTCATCGTCGTAAATAATGGTGATCATCGACAGCCCAGCCAGCGAGACGGAGCGCAGATGCGTCATGTGCGGAACGCCGTTCAGTTGCACTTCGAGGGGAACCGTAATTTGCTGTTCGACTTCTTCCGCCGCGTGTCCGGGCCACTGCGAAATGATCTGAGTGTAGGTGTCGGCGACATCGGGGTAGGCCTCGATGGGCAGGTTGTGAAAAGAAATCATGCCCCAGATAAACAGAACGACCGCCAGGCTGAGCACCAGGATTCGGTTGCGCAGAGCGAAATCGATGAGGAGCCGAATCATTTCCCTTGCCCCGCTACGCTGCTCGAGAATGCGAGTGCGTTGGCCACGATCTCATCACCCGCTTTCAGCGGACCATCTCGCAATTGCTGGAGCCCGTCTTCGGTGACACCCTGCGTATGCACTTCGGTCTTCCGGAATTGATTTTGTCCCTCTTGGCGGAATACCCAATCTTTATCTTGAAGCCTCATGATCGCAGTGGTCGGGGCAACGAGACGCGGTTGCATTTTCCGCGACCGAAACGTCGCGACCGCGTACATGTTCGGCCGCAAGGACCCGTCAGGATTGGGCAACACAATTCGCACTTTGGCCGACCGCAGGTTGGGATCAAGGACGCGCGAGATATCGGCCACCGTGCCCTTATAAGTCTTATCCGGGTAGGCGTTCAGTCGAATCTCCGCGGAATCGCCCACCTGAATCTGGCTCAGATCGTTCTCATAAACATCGCAAACCACCCACACCTGCGTGAGGTCGGCGATGGTAAACAGGTTAGGGCTGTTGTCTAAACTCTTGATTCCTTCAAATCCCGAGATGTTTTGCTCCACAATCGTCCCGGAAACCGGTGCCCGCAACTCAATCAACGTGCTCGGATGGGCAGGGTCTCCGCCAAGGATCCGAACATGCTGTTCGGTATTCTGCACGTCCAGCTTGGCTTTCTCTTCAGCATCCTCGGCCTGCTGCAAATCTTTTTCAGCGAGCGCGCCGTGAGAGTACAGCAACTGTGCCCGGTCCAGCGACTTCTTCGCTAACCGCTCGTCCGCGACCGCTTTCTCGTAATCCGAAAATGCCCCTGCCAGGTCGGCGCTATAAATCGAAATCAGTACTTGACCCTTGTTCACGAAATCGCCCAGCTTCACCTTTAAATCGACCACCCGGCCCGAGCCTTGCGAGGTGACGTGAATGTTGCGGTTCACATCAGGAGTAACAGCGCCGGTAGCGGTCAGCACCGTGGGCAAGTCGCGCGTCTCCACTTTAACCAGCTTGAACAGTTCGGGATGGTCGGCTGTGTAGAGGTTGGGGTCAAGCGTGACTTCCGCCTTCGTAGGCGCAGGTTTGGCGTCATTCGAGCAAGAGGCGGCTAAAACGATCAGAGAAACGACCAGAAATAAGATTGCAAATGCTGCCGCCGGTGGGCCGTACCGCTTGCTTGTCATGGGATCACCTCGCGGCCCACGGCCATATTCAATTGGGCTGCAGCTGTCAAGTAAGAACCTACCAAGTTCACGTAGTTCAACTGCACGCTGCGATACTCCGCCTGTGCGTTCAGGAAATCCAGCAGGGCCGCTCCGCCCTGCTGGTAGGAAAACGTAATTGTGTCCCGCACCCGTAGAGACATTTGCAGGTACTTCGCCTTGTACGGCCGCAGCAGAATCAAGTTGCTTTCGACCGTGGCGTAGCTGGAATCTACGTCGCTCAGCACGCCCGCTTCGGCCGCGTCGCGCAATCGCTCATTGCGCGTGATATCCAATTGCGTGCGCAATTTCTCACCCTGGTTACGGTCGAAAATGCGCAGTGGGACGTTCACACTAACGCCGAGCGTATTTATGCCGAACGGATTATTGGTGGATGAATTATGCGTGTACCATGCGGCGAAAGTCGGATCCGTGGAACCGTTCGCTACCGCCAGTTTGTGATCGGTCTGTGCTTTACCCACGGCTTCAACTGCCGCTTTTAGATCTGGCCGCGTGTCCAGAGCAATCTTCCGGACCTCATCCTGTGGCAGTAGTTGGTCGTTAAAATCGAAGGACCCGCTCACATCGAATTGCTGAATCGGCCTCCGGTCGTTCAACAACGTGAGCAGTTGGATCTTCGTGGTTTCCAGGCTCTCCTCCGCAGCCTGCACATCCGATTGATATTGGACCCGCTGCAGTTCCAACCGATCGAGATCGATCCGTGCAATGTCGCCTGCGTCGAAACGATTGCGGCTGATGTCGAGCACCTTGTCGTAGTAGGCAAGATTGTCTCTCGCCAACTGGAGCACCGCTTTCGCCTGCAGCGTTGACACAAATGCGCCGCGCAGGTTGAAGAGCAGAGTTCTCTCCAGATCAAGGTGGCTCGATTCTGCAATCAGAGTCGCTTTCTGTGCACTCTCCTGGCGCAGTTCCCGCTTGTGCCGCCGCTCATGGAGATAGCTGATGCCCGGAGACTCAAACGTCCCAACGAACGGCTGCCACACTCCTCGATCCGGAGCAATTTGTGTCCCGTCCACGGTCAGCGTGAGATCCGGATTGGGACGCAGGTACGCAGTGATCTCCTGCGCCTTTGACTCTTCTATACTCAATTTATCCGCCAGCAGTGTAGGATTGTTCGCCTCGAAGCGATCGCGCACTTGCTCCCAGGTCAAAGGCTGCTGCGCGCCCGCCTTCAGGCCGCAACCGAGCAGCAGAAAAAGCGCGGAATAACGCCAAAGCGTTTTGTACATCTGATAGTCCATCATCAGTCGACGCCGAACGAGGTCGCGTTCGGGGTAGGCCACTCCCTGAACATCGTCTACAGCAGAAACACAAGGGGCTCACTTCGCGAACCGGGAAAATGTCGCTGCAGACTCAGGCAGCGAATGCAACGCCATGGCCGAGGGGCAAAAGCGGTGGCGCACGAGAGGCGGTCTCGTTGGAGTGCAGCAGTTGGGGCAGGGCGACATCCGCCATGGAGACGTGTCCGCAAACTTTGTGGCTCGGCCGAAACGAAACAAGCAGGAGAACCAAAGCCAGCAAAGCGCCCGAGTGGCTTAGCGCCGCAATCGACTTATCACCAGCCCCCTGCTTAACCATCCGCTTTGACGCGCTGGATTCTTCCATTACCTGACGCATGGCGTGTAAGTCGTCCGTAGCCGAAACCACAGGGAATAGCAAGATCAGCAGACAACCGAAGAGCAAGAACGGACGAATCCGCTCGAAACCCCCGCAATCCTTCGCACAGACCGATTCGCGACGCCACATCCAAATGGCGGGCAACGTCAAGGTAAGCCAAAACAGATTAAGCAGCAATTCCATCGTGCGCCGGGGTAACGAAACCGAACAGGGGAATCGGAGTAGATTTCAGATTAATGCTTCGCAGCTAAGTCTTGCAAAATATCGGATACAAGTCAATGTAAACGCAAGGACTTGTACGCTGGGTGGATGGGCTCTAAGCCGGGCGCAGACAGAATCTGACGGACCAAATGAAAAGGCACGACCGAAGCCGTGCCTCAATCTTTCCGTGGTTAGGGTTAGTCTCTCACCCCATCCATAAATGCGCGCAGCTTTCGCGAGCGCGATGGATGACGCAGCTTGCGTAAGGCCTTGGCTTCGATCTGGCGGATGCGTTCGCGAGTCACTGCGAACGACTGGCCCACTTCCTCCAGCGTGTGCTCGCTGCCGTCTTCGAGGCCGAAGCGCATCTTGATGACTTTCTCCTCGCGCGGCGTAAGCGTGCGCAGCACCTGCGAGGTTTGGTCTTTTAGGTTGACGTTGATCACGGCCTCGGCTGGCGAGACCACCGCGCGGTCTTCGATGAAGTCGCCCAGATGCGAATCTTCCTCTTCGCCAATCGGCGTTTCGAGGGAGATCGGTTCCTGCGCGATCTTCAGCACCTTGCGCACCTTGGCCACCGGGATGTCCATGCGCTTGGCGATTTCTTCTGATGTAGGCTCGCGTCCCAGCTCCTGCACCAGTTGCCGCGAGGTGCGAATCAACTTGTTGATGGTTTCGATCATGTGGACCGGGATGCGAATCGTACGCGCCTGATCGGCAATTGCACGAGTAATCGCCTGCCGAATCCACCAAGTGGCATACGTCGAGAACTTATAACCGCGCCGGTATTCGAATTTATCCACGGCCTTCATCAGGCCGATGTTGCCTTCCTGAATCAGGTCGAGAAACTGCAGGCCGCGGTTCGTGTACTTCTTCGCAATCGAAACCACCAGGCGGAGGTTGGCTTCGATCAGCTCGCGCTTGGCCTGCTCCGCATCCATGTCGCCCTGGATGATCTCGCGCTGGGTGCGCTTGAGTTCCTGGAACGACACGCCGGCTTCAATTTCGAGCTTTTCGAGTTCGGAGCGGATGGCCCGCGACTGGCGACGATATTCTTTACGTTGCTCTTCACTGCGAGTCGCGTCGGCTTTTTTTTCCAGATTCGTGGACTGGCGGTCAAGCGAGCGCATCATGTCGACGGTTTTGTTGGCCCGGTCGATGAGGCGTTTGCGTTCGGTGTTGGTGAAGCCCAGCTTGCGGACGCACAGAGAAACGCCCACGATGGAGCGGGCCAACGCGATGCGATAGCGGCGATAGTCTTTGGGGCGTTTCTTCTGCGAGACGGCCGCGAACTTTTCCAGAAGGTGATTGGCCTTCTTGTAGGCTTTCGCGAGGTCGTCGATCTTCCCGGTAAATTCCTTCAGCCGGTTCTGCAGAATCTCGTCGGTGATTTCCTCCTCATCGAAGGTAACCACTTCCTTGATGGACCGGACACCCTTTTTGAGGTCCTCTCCCATCGCCAATAGTTCGTTGATGACGATCGGAGAGCGGGAAAGAGCCTTCAGAACGCGCAATTGTCCGCGCTCGATGCGCTTGGCGATTTCCACTTCGCCTTCGCGGGTAAGCAGGGGAACAGTGCCCATCTCGCGCAAATACATGCGGACGGGGTCGTTAGTTTTTTCTAAAGCGCCGGGAGTTAAATCGAGTTCGACGTCCTCGCCAGCTTCGTCTTCGTCGAACTTCTTATCGAGCGCAGAGGAAGGAAGCTTCGGCCCTTCCAGCACATCGATTCCTTGCGTACCAATGGTCGTGAGCAGATCGTCCAGGTCTTCAGGAGAGTGCACATCGTGCGGGATGAGATCGTTCACTTGGTCATAAGTGAGATATCCCTTTTCCTTGCCTGTATCAATCAGCTTTTTAATGTCGTCGTACTTGTCGTCAAGAGCCAAGACGGATTATCCTCAAGTCGTCCCATGGAAGGACGTCGAAACGTCGTTTATAGGTGGGATCGTGAAGTGGCGGGATTAGCGCCGACACAAACCTTAAAAGTATAGCACAGACACAGACCCCCGCCGGTCGTAAACTTCAACGCAAGGGGATACACCCGCCGCCTATGTTGCCCGCCGTTAATAAGTTAGATGGCCAAACACATCATTTAGTTTCAAGCTTTCCGGGGCAATTATGCCGCGGGAGGAGCAGCTCCGGCTTCGGCCAGGCCGGGGTCCATTAATGCCCGCTTCAGGCGTATCTTTTCCTCGAGCAACGCCTGCAACTGGCCTGGTTCCTGGCTCCTTGTGGCCTGGAGCTGGTGCTGTACTCGCTCCAGCTTGCGCCTAAGGTGAATGCGACGCAGGGCTCGCACCGCTCCTTCCAGCCGCTCGGCGCTCAGTTCCTCGTCCCCTTTCATCAGGATCGCCGCAAGCAGATTGCGATCGGCATCGGCCAAGGGCAATTCCATTATGTGGGACACTTGTGGCCCGGAGTTCAACAAGGTTTCGATCAACGATTCTGTGGCCAATCCAATATGCAGACGCTCTAACTTGAGGGCAAAGTGTGCCTGACGAGCGGGATCAAACTCTTCGTCTGCGCCGTCACGGGTTGACTGACGCTCCTCCAACATCAGCATTTCGCCGGCCGAGGTTAGGGCTCGGATCAAAAGCTTTTCCGCATCGGTGACTTGCGCTTCAACCGGTGCTTTCAGGCTGGCGGTCGAGCGGTTAGCGGCCGCATGCTTGAGTTCCTGCCGCAAAACGCCAGAATCGATGCCGAGTTTCTGCGTGATCTCGCGGGCCAATTCGTCGCGTACGATCCGGCTGGGCACCCGCTGGATATGCGGCAGCAGATAATTCAGCGCTTTAACTTTCCCCTCCGCGCTTCGAATCGGAAACTGGCGCTGGGCGCGCTCGATCAGGTAGTCAAAGTAGCGTTGGGAGTGCTTGAGCGCCTCGCCGTACTCGTCCTTACCTTTGCGTCGGATGAAGAGATCCGGATCGAACCCGGTTTCCAGGGTCAGCACTTTGATTTGGAATTCTTCTTCGACCAGGAGACCAAGAGTCCGTTCCGTGGCTTTGGCGCCGGCGGTGTCAGGGTCGAAATTCACAACGACGTTCTTGCTGAAGCGGCCCAGCAGCCTGGCCTGAAGCTCGGTGAAGGCAGTGCCGGAACTGGCGATCACGTTATGAAAGCCGGCGGCGTAGACCGAAATACAATCCATCTGGCCCTCGACCAGGACGGCGTAATCCAGCTTGCGAACGGCATCTTTCGCGCGATCAAGGTTGAAAAGAACACGCGACTTGGAATAAATCGCGGTCTCGGGTGAATTGAAATATTTCGGCCCGGCCTTTTCGTCGGTTGCAAGCGCGCGTCCAGTAAAAGCAATGACTCGCCCGGTCTCGTTGGTGATGGGGAACATGACCCGATTGCGAAACTTTGAGTAAATTGTCGTTGATCGTTGGTCGCTGGTCGCTGGCTTGTCTTCTGGCGCGAAATCGGTTGCAGGTTGTTCGTTGGACTCGATACGCTTTCCTTGCTGAGAGCTGTCGGCTGATGGCTGAGAGCTTTCTTTCCAGGAGAACAGACCACTTTTTCGCAGGGCCTCCTCGTCAAAATCTCCCTTAAGCCGATCTTTTAAGAAAAAGCCTGAGTCCGGGGCGTAGCCGATGCGGAACGCCTTGATGACTTCCTCGGTCAACCCGCGTCCAGTCAGGTATTCGCGGGCACGGGCCCCCTCGGGTCGTCTGAGATATTCCTGGAAGAACCCGGTGGCGCGTTCGTGAATCTCGAGCAACAGGTTGCGCAGACTGGCTTCTTGAGCTTCTGCAGGACTGCTGAAGCTAAGCTTTGGAAGAGCGATCCCGAACTTTTGCGCCACAGCCCGCACAGCTTCCACGAACGTGACGTTTTCGATTTTCTGGACGAAGTTGAATACATCGCCCGACACTCCGCATCCGAAGCAGTGATAGAACTGCCGGGTAGCATGAACCGAAAACGACGGTGTCTTTTCATCGTGGAATGGGCAGAGTCCCGAATAGTTCTGCGCGCCAGCTTTTTTCAGCTTGACGTAATCGCCGACGACCCGGACGATGTCCGCCTGCTGCTTGACGATCTCCTTAAGATCTGTGGCGTCAGTCATAGATGACGAGAACTCTCCGCGGGAATTTTGAAGGAGAGACGAGCTAAAAGGAATATAGCAGCAGCCTTATGGCGGCGGAAAACCTGTGAATTTCGAAGGTTACTGGTTGACGCGAGAGGAAAACCCCGATTTATTCAGCTCTTCATTTATTTCTATCGCCCAACGCATTCAGGTCCTGCCTTATCCGATCCGCAATCGACGGCATATCAGTTACCGTGGCCACATGCACGCCATGGTCCTTAAATGCATCCAGCGCGAACTCGATGTCGAGATTTGTGCGATCAAGGTCGTCGGCGACAACCGCCGTGAGGAGGCCGCGTGTACCATTCTCCGCGTAGATGCATTCCGCAACCTTCGGGAAGCGGTAGGCGATATTGGCCGCTACCGACTGATTGGTCTTTGTTCTTAGAGGTACGGCTTGAAAAAATCGGACCTCGGTGCCGACCACATATCCAAAATCAAAAACTAGCGGGTCCCCCTTTTTTTTCGTGTAATGTGCTGCAGAAATTTTCTCTATGCGCAATCCCCATATTCCGGCTCGGGTCAAGGCGTCTTCGATTCCAGCAAGAATCATTGCGTGCTCATTCTTTGGGCGGGCTGCGGCGGGCAATGACTCCAACTGCGGTTCTTCTACATAGATTGAGAACAACGTCTTTAGTTCTCGGACCGGGTCTTCCGCCAGGCAGACGTTTCCAGGGGACATCTGGATCACGTTAGCAAATGAGTCTCCTAATTTGTGCAACAGCGTGCCTGCCTCCTGCGGATGCTTCAATAGCGTCCGAATATAGGGTTCGAGACTTTGCAAAACTTCAATGTCGACCTCTCTGTCCAGGCATTGCACGCGACGCCAATCGCTGGTCATGGCGACGTCCGCAAACCCGAACCCGTTAGGGCGTGGTTCGACCAACAACACTCCGATGCTTATGAAGTCTCCTCTCACCACGTAAGGGACGTACCGCAACACGTGGAACTCGAACTGCTTCAGATCAGCCATCGTGGTTCTAACCCGGAACTTGGGATCTTGATTTTTGAAATTGTGGTCCATTGCCATCCATCGCCTGAGCACTCATGAATCTTCTCTCCAGTTCGGAAATGGCTGTCTCGCGCACGTGCGAAATGCCATAATGAGCTCGCGTATTTTTGATCGTCGATCAAGCAGGCAGCGGATTAGTTCTTCGAGCGCGCCCCAGTCGCTGGCATACCATTCTGGTGGAATTCCAGCGGCGCAGTTCCAGATAAGGCTTTCGCTCATGCCCTCGATGGTCGAGAGCCAGGGCTGAAAGGACTCCCAACCCCGCACGCTCGAATACACTTCGTTCTGAGCATAGACGCCACGGAGCGGATAATCGGGAAACGTCCATTCGCCTGCGTTAAAACAGTATCCCTGATCGATGAAGGTGACGGTGTACTTTTTCTCTCGCATCTTCCGCCAGAACGCCGCCTGCCTGCCGTTTGAATTCGCGGTCCATTTGTCGAGCGCCAGCATGCCAGCAAAGCTTTCAAGGTTTCGCACTCGATCGAGCATTGCTGTGGGAAAGTAATCGAAGATCTGCCCTTGCAGGGGATCGACTACATATTTGGAACCAAACTGTAACCCGGGTTGGCAACGGATCACACTGCCGGAAAGCTGAATGTTGAGATCAGAAGAATTCTCGACCAGCCAGTCCCCCACTTCGACGACCTCTGTGGGCGGGACCGGCAATCCGGCAGCCTCGGCGAGTCGCGTGGCCAGTAATTCGTTGGCCAGCACGCGCAAGTGCTGGGGATTGTTACGGAATTTCACCACATAAAAGTTTCCATCGGAGCAGCGCATCATGTGCCCCTGTGCACCGCCTCGCATTCGTCGCACATGTTGCACAGCAAGCACTGCCAAATGGCAAGTCCTCGAAACTATCCAAAAGGCTTGATCGTATTACCCACTTTTGGAGGCTGGATGTGACGTGTGGACATCAAAAGGGTGTGGATTTCTTGCGAGAGGATGCGATGAGCTGTATCTCGATTAGGGAGACTCTGAATAAGGTCTCCCCTTTCCACAGGGATATAGAGTAAGTTGCGCCAGATGAGATCGAGGAACAAAAAACAGAGGAGTCTGGCGACGATGAATGGTTTTGAGCGGTACACGAAAAAGACACGACGGCAGGTATTTCTGGAAGAAATGGGACAAGTGGTCCCGTGGCGAGAGTTGTGCGCGCTAATCGAACCCCATTATCCCAAGCCGGGGAATGGGCGCCCGCCGGTGGGAGTGGAGCGGATGCTGCGGATTTATTTTCTGCAGCAGTGGTTTAACCTGTCGGACCCAGCCGTGGAAGAGGCCCTGTATGACTCGCCGGTGATGCGGCAGTTCGTGGGGATCGATCTGGGGCAGGAGCCGGCGCCGGACGAAACCACGGTGTGCAAGTTTCGGCATTTGCTGGAAGAACATCGACTTGGAGAAAAGATTCTGGGCACGGTCAATCTGCACTTGCAGGCCCGGGGAGTGCGCATCACCACCGGCACGATCGTGGACGCAACCATCCTGCACGCGCCCACGTCGACCAAGAACCGAGAGCAGCAGCGCGATCCGGAGATGCACCAGACCAAGAAAGGCAACCAGTGGTACTTCGGGATGAAGGCCCATGTAGGAGTGGACAGCAAGACCAAGATCATCCATACGGCGGTAGCCACGCCCGCCCATGTGGCCGACTCGCGAGTGCTGCCCGATCTGTTGCATGGGGAAGAAACTCGGGTATGGGGTGATCAGGCTTATCGCGGACAAACGGAGGTTATCCAGGAATGCGCACCCCGGGCGCAGGACCACACGCACCGTCGCTACCGCTACAAGAACGGGATTGACGAGGAGGAGCGGGCGAAGAATCGGACGAAATCGAGCGTGCGGTCCAAGGTCGAGCACGTATTTCAGGTGATGAAGTTGAAATTTGGATTTGTGAAGCTGCGCTACCGAGGACTGAAGAAGAACGCGCATCAGCTGTTCGTGATCTGCGGGTTGATCAATCTGTTTCTCAGTCGTCAGAAGCTGCTGACAGCGAGCGCATAGATGAAGGCCGGCCCGACGGACGAAGGCGGAGGCAAGAAATCTAAGTGGAAGGCTAGGTCATCGACCCACCATTGCTGAGGTACTAGACTTGCGCCGTCAGAAACTTACTTATTCAGAGATTCCCTAGATTGTCATTCCGAGCAGAGCGAGGAATCTGCTGTTGCTCGGAGCCGCGAGAATGCAGATTCCTCGCTCTGCTCGGAATGACAATCTTTTTCAGTTGAACAGTTCGGTGGATTAGACTCGCAACTCGATGACGGTTGCGCCTCCGCCGCCTTCATTTTGCGGAGGTTCGGTTACGGATTCCACGTGGGGATGCTTCTGCAAGTATTGACGCAATGCCTTTCGAAGAATGCCCATGCCACTGCCGTGAACGACCCGGACGCGAGCTAACCCGGCAAGGAAGGCGCGATCTACAAATTTCTCTACTTCCCGGGTGGCGTCGTCCACGGTTTGGCCGATCACGTTGATTTCCGACGGGACACTCTTGTTTTCATTTTCTAATGAAACCGAGATTCCGCGGGCGCGCGCGGCTTTGACTGGAGACTCGGAGGTGCTCGCGAGCACCTCCGCAATGTCATCGCGCGCGATCTTCATCTTCATCGCGCCGATCTCAACCTCAAAGTGGTTATCGTCGATTCGACGCGCTACCACTGCAGGGCGACCGACAGACTTCAGCTTCACCGTATCGCCCTCCGACACATGCTTTACCACTTGTGGCTGGGCATGTGGATCGCCCTGATCGGCTCCGGTCGTGTGCGCGACGACGGTTGAATCAAACTGTTCGCGAAATTCACGGCGTAGCATGGAAATGCGCTTTTCCGCGTCTTTGGACAGCTTTTGCGCCGCCGCCCGATCCTGAACGGCATTGACCATCTCGCGCGCGTGATATTCAAAATCACGCAGCAAGCTGTCCAGTTTCTTCTCCATTTCTTTGATCTTCGCCTGCTGTTCTTTCCTGCCCTCCAGGGCCAGATACGCCTTCTCTCGCTGAATTTCTTCTTCACGAGCGCGCAAGCGTAAGCGTTCCGCTTCCGCCTCGCCCACTTCGAAATGCAGGCGGTCCAGGAATTGGCCGACATCCCGCGCCTGCGAACCCAGTCGCGCCCGGGCCGCTTCGATGATGGTTGGATTGAGTCCGAGGCGCTGCGCGATGTTGATGCCGGCGGACGCCCCCGGCACTCCGATTTTCAGTTCATAGGTGGGCTGCAGCGTGGCTTCGTCGAATCCCACGGAAGCGTTGACCACCCCGGCTGTGTTCGCGCCGAAGACTTTCAGCGACGTGTGATGGGTGGAAATAATGGTGGTGCATCCGATGCCGCGGAAGTGCTCGGCAATGGCGACGGCCAAGGCTGCGCCTTCTTCGGGATCGGTGGCGGAACCGAGTTCGTCGAGCAACACCAAGGATTGCGGGGTCGCGGTTCGCGAGATGAAATCGATGTTGGTGACATGCGCGGAGAACGTTGAAAGATTCTGTTCGATCGACTGGTAATCGCCAATGTCGGCGAGCACCGCATCAAAGACGGGCAGCTCGGCGCGGTCAGCGGGAACAGGTATTCCGGATTGCGCTATCAGCGCCAGCAATCCGACAGTTTTCAGGACGACGGTCTTGCCTCCCGTATTCGGGCCGGTGATGACAAGTTCGTGTCCTTCGTCGTCGAGTTCAATCGTGGTGGGAACAACGTGGCCCCCCTTTGCCTTCAAGTTGCGTTCCAGCAGAGGGTGGCGAGCTTTAGTAAGAATCAGTCGTGAGGACATGGACGGCACGGGGTGGTTGCCCTCACGCGACTCCTGCGTGGACAGAACTACCTCGACGCAGTTGTATTCTTCCGCAAAACGCGCCTTGGCAAACTGCAGCTCCAGTTCTGCCAGCGTCTGAACCGCGGCGAGGATGGGACCCGCGTTCTCCCCGATGCGTCGCGTCATCTCAACCAGAATGCGGTGAATCTCCGCTTGCTCGTCATCGAGCAATCGCACCAGTTCGTTGTTCTGTTCGATAGTTTCGAGGGGCTCGACGAAGACGGTCTGCCCGCTTGAACTGGCGCCATGGACCACGCCTTGCACCCGCCGTTTCTGCTCAACCTTCACGGGGATAACAAAGCGCTCGCCGCGAATCGTGACGAGTTCGTCCTGCACAGCGCCACCCTCGGATAAACGACGAAGATAACCTCGCAAGGAATCCTGAATCGAGCGTCGCTGCTTTTCAATCTCGCGGCGGATGCGGGCGAGCTCCGGCGACGCCTTGTCGTCAAGCGTCCCATCGGGCAGGATCTTGTTGCGGAACGCTCGCAGGAATTCGGTAAAGTCTGCGATTCCCGAGGAAAGCTGCGCCACCGCCTTCCATTCCAGCTTCATCGCCGCAGGTGGGCTCAGCGCGATTTCGCGCCACTCGGCGGCGCGATCCACCATGAGCACCACATCCCGAATATCCGTAGTTTCAAGCGCGGCACCCGTGATTCGAGATTTCTCAACTTGCGTCGTGACGTCGAGCAATCCGGAAAAATCGAAGCGTCCGCCCACGCGGCGGAACTCGCGAAGCTCGGCAGTGAGTTGCTGCTGGTCCTCGATCCACTCGCGGTCCGCCGAAGGCGCGAGGCGGGCGATCAGTCCTTGCCCCAAAGGAGAAGACGCGTACCCACTCAGCAAGTCGAGAAGAGCGCCGAATTCGAGAACCCGGGCGCTGGTTTGGGAAAGCGGCTGCGGAGACATCGGAATTCAATGTTACAAGAAGGCGAGGGGAAGCTCTGATAGAATCGTGCCATAGGGGATGAGCGCCAATCGCCCTGGACCTGCTGTCATGGCCTTTCCGATTACACGCCTTCGCCGCCTTCGTCGCAACGAACAGTTGCGATCCATGGTCCGCGAAACCCGGCTTTCTCCAGCCTCGTTGGTCTATCCGATGTTCGTTTGTCCGGGCGAAGGTGTGCGCAAAGAAGTGCGCTCCATGCCGGGTGTCTTCAACCTATCGGTAGACGAGGCGGTAAAAGACGCGCGAGAAACGAACTCCCTGGGAGTGCCCGCGATCATCCTGTTCGGGCTCCCGGAAAAGAAAGATGAACTGGCGACCGGCGCCTGGTCGGACGACGGTATCGTGCAACAGGCTGCCCGCGCGATTAAACGCGAAGTTCCGAAGCTTGTGATCATGGGCGATGTCTGCCTGTGCGAGTACATGTCGCACGGCCACTGCGGAATTGTGCGCGCTGCGCATCCCCAGTCGCTCGGCGCTGCCGTTGCGGCGCCGCCCGCGGTCGACGCGGATTACGAAATTGTCAATGATGCCACTCTGGAACTGCTGGCCCGCACCAGTGTTTCCCTTGCGCGTGCGGGCGTAGACATTATTGCCCCTTCCGACATGATGGACGGCCGCGTGGGTGCCATTCGTAACGCGCTCGATCATGCGGGTTTGGCCAACACGCCCATTCTTTCCTATGCGGCCAAGTTTGCTTCGGGCTTTTACGGCCCGTTTCGAGAGGCAGCTGACTCGACACCGCAGTTCGGTGATCGCCGGTCTTACCAAATGGACGGAGCAAACCTGCGGGAGGCAATGCGCGAGATCGAACTCGACATCGACGAAGGCGCGGACATGATTATGGTAAAACCGGCGATGCCGTACCTGGATGTGATTGCCGCGGCGCGCGAACGTTTCGACCTGCCATTGGCTGCATATCAGGTCTCTGGCGAATATGCCATGATTGAGGCCGCCGCCCGAAACAACTGGATCGACCGCGAACGGGTGATGATGGAGTCGCTTCAGTCCATCCGCCGGGCTGGTGCTGCCATCATCCTTACTTACTACGCCAAAGAAGCGGCGCGTCTCCTGGCGTAAGGTGTTCCTTACTGGCCCGACTTTCTGTGGCGTATCCCGAAAACTTGTAAGCCAATCATGCCTGGCGAAGTCACTTTTCCCGAACTGATCGATACACAACGGCTTGTATTGCGTCGATATCGTAGTGCTGATGGTCCGGGCATCCTGGAGCTAGTTGATAAGAACAGAGCTCATCTCATCCAGAACTTCTCCTCGATGGCAAACGGCGTGTCTACACGAGAGGATGTCGAATTCTTTGTGGAAGACAAAGCAGAACAATGGAATGCCAGGCAGACTTTTTGCTACGGCATCTGGGCTAATACTTCAAAGCAGCAAATAGGTCAACTTCAGGTAAAGAACATTACGTGGGATGTGCCTTCCGCTGAACTCTCGTATTTCATTGACAATGCATCACAAAGACAGGGCTTCGCTACCGAGGCAGTCTCGACCATACTAAGCGTCGCGTTCAAACAAGTGGATTTCAACAGAGTGTTCGTTCGGATCATTCCAGCGAACGCGGAAAGCGTTTCGCTTGCGAACAAGCTCGGTTTTAAACACGAAGGGCTCCACAGGAATGCGTTCCGGTGCGGGTTCGGCAAACTTCACGATGTTCACAATTTCGCTCTAACAATCGATGACTTCAGGAGTGGTCTGACCAATGTCTGAACAGGGTTTGGATGGTCCCGTGTCGAAGATCAGTGCTCGCCTGGTCGGCGTCGAGCTGTACTTCAGCGATTTGCCGGCCGCGAAGCAGTTTTATGAAGAAACCCTGGGTCTAAGCATCTCCGGCGAACAACCCGGCCATCATGCGCAATTTAATGTCGGACGCGCTTTCCTGTGTCTCGAGAAAAAGGGTGCGGAAGACTACCCTTCGCGCGACAAGGCAGTGATCTTCTTGGAAGTTCAAAACGTTCAAGCCGCGGTCGACGCGATCGGCCAGGAACGTTTCGTCCACGTTGAGCGCGGGACTGAAGGCACAGGCCAACCTTGGGCTGTTCTGCACGATACGGAAGGACACAATGTCCTCTTGCTCGAGGCCCGAGGGAAATCCCAAGAGTGACAAGCTCTCCTAATGCCGGATTCGGGACGGTGCAGAGTCGTTTCTCGAATCCTTATGCCCTGTCGTAGAATCAGCTATTTGAATACTCGTCATTATTCTTCGTAGGGAGCAATCCTTTGCCTGAAACCATTTATGACATCGCTATCATCGGCAGTGGCCCTGCGGGTTACACTGCCGCGATCCGCGCCGGTCAATACGGACTGAAGACGGCGTTAATTGAAAAAGATGGATTTCTTGGTGGAACCTGCCTGCACGTGGGGTGCATTCCAACCAAGGCCCTTTTGTTCAATGCCGAAATCTGGGATCACCTGAAAGACGCAAAGGAGTTCGGCATCGAAGGTGTCGACTCGCGAAAACTGAATTGGGCCGCGATCCAGGAACGCAAGTCAAAAATCGTCAGTAAGCACGCTAAGGGCCTTGAATTCCTGATGCGCAAGAACAAGGTGGAAACGATCAAGGGCTACGGCAAGTTGACCGGCCCGGCTCAGAACGGAGTGCTGACGGTCGAAGTCACCGATGGAGGAAAGAGCAGTCTCATCAAAACGAAAAATGTCATTCTGGCCACCGGCTCCGAAGCGCGCATGATTCCGGGCTTGGAACCGGACGCACGTGTGCTCTCTAACATTGAGATTCTCAGTTTGAAAGAGGTTCCGAAGTCGTTGGTGATCGTGGGCGCCGGCGCCGTGGGCGTGGAGTTCGCTTCAATCTTCCGCTCCTTCGATACCGAAGTCACCATCCTCGAAATGCTGCCGCGTCTGGTTCCGGTTGAAGATGAAGATGTTTCCAAGGAACTGGCGCGCGTGTACCGGAAGCGCTCCATCAACTTTCATACGGGAGCCAAAGTCGATAAAGTCGAGAAGACCAAATCTGGAATTGCCGTCACGTTCACAGTAAGCGGCAAAGAGCAGAAAATCGAAGCCGAGAAGATCCTGATCGCAGTTGGCCGTAAGCCGCGCACTGAGAATGTTGGCTTGGAAAAGACGCACATCAAGCCCGACCGCGGTTTTATCAAGACCGATAGCTGGATGCAGACCAACGAACCCGGCGTCTATGCCATTGGAGACATCGTGCTGGGAACACCGCAACTGGCGCACGTCGGCGCCATGGAAGGCATCGTGGCTGTGACCAAGATTGCAGGCAAGCCTGGCAAGCCGATCAACCCGGAACATATTCCGAATGCGACTTATTGCCATCCAGAAATTGGCAGCGTCGGTCTGACCGAGGAGAAAGCCCACGAGGCCGGCTACAACCTGAAGATCGGCAAGTTTCCCTTCACCGCGAACTCACGTGCCTCGATCGTCGGCCAGCACGAGGGCTTCATCAAGATCGTCTCCGATGCGGACTACGGCGAGATTCTGGGTGTCCATATTATCGGTCCGCAGGCGACGGAACTGATCGCAGAAGCGGTAGTGGCAATAGAACTCGAAGCCACAGTGGAGGATCTGATGTGGACCATCCATGCCCATCCGACGCTGGCTGAGGCCATGCTGGATGCGTCGAACAGCGTATACGGAATGGCGGTCAATGCATGAAACCTCTTAGCCAAGAATCACACGGATGGACACCGATAAAACAAGCGGTGTCATCTTGAGCGAAGCGAAGGGTCCGTGCAATTCCTCTACGTCCGCTGTGGCGGATAGGCTCAGATGTTAATCCTCGGCGAAAGCTTTTGATCTCCGTTCTCCAAGTCGGAACCATCGATTACGCAACCGGGCTGCGTCTGCAACAGAAACTCGTTCAACTTCGCAAGGACGGACTTGTCGGGGATGTGCTTCTCTTACTCGAGCACACTCCCGTTATCACTCTCGGGCGGAACGCGAAAGCCGCGAATGTGATTGCTTCGTCCGCGCAACTCGCCGAACGCGGGGTGGAGCTTTTCGAATGCGACCGCGGCGGCGATGTCACTTTCCACGGGTTGGGCCAACTGGTCGGTTATCCCATCTTCGATCTGCGCGGTCTCGACTCGGCTGAGGGCAAGCGAAAGACGCTGGGCGCCATCGAGTATGTTCGCCGGCTGGAAGAAGTTCTAATTCGCACCTGCGCCGACTTTCGTATCCCGGCTGGGCGCGTAGCGGGATTGCCTGGCGTTTGGACGACATCGGACCGTGGGGAAGCCAAGATTGCTGCGCTTGGAGTTCACATTTCCCGTGGCGTCAGCTCGCATGGGTTTGCTTTGAACGTGAACACCGAACTCGACTACTTCGACTTGATTATTCCGTGCGGGATCCGGTCGAAGCCAGTGACTTCGATGGCAAAGGAGTTAGATCAACAGGTCTCGCTGCAGGACGTCGCGCATTCCGTGTCGCGCAATTTCGGTGTGGTCTTTCAGAGTCAGATGCTTTGGCTAGAAACCTTGGACTCGCTCGTTAATCATGCCGTCGGTGTTCCAATGAAACCTCCGGCTGAATTGCGGAAACTACACGGCGAAGAAGATACATTCTGGGCATAGAGGTTTGCTTGCTGTGTCTCGCCATCGAGATTGGTCAATTCAGGCAGCCCGAGTTAGGATTCTTCTGAGCTCAAAACCCGATCACTGATCATCAAACGAATGGCTAAGAAGAAAAGGATTGTCCCGAAACCTCCCGGTCGGTTAGCTTCAAACGGCCGCGGACAATCCCTCTCGCAATCCCGAATGCCCAGTCCCTCGCAACGCACCTACACCATCCTCGACTACCGGCTCGAACAGCCCAGCTTCAGCATTCGTCAGATCCGCAAGGGCGACGAAGTCCGCTACGAGGTAACGGGCGATTTGAGCGCACCGGTTCCCCCCATCCGCGAATCGAAATATCTCGACAAGAGCAAGTGTCTCGACATTTATCGATGGATGCTGCTGAATCGCAAGATGGAAGCCGCGCTTGAGAATCTGTACAAGCAAGGCAAAGTCGTGGGCGGTGTTTACTTCGGTCTGGGGCAAGAGGCCTGCTCTTGCGCCTCCGCTTATGCTCTTCAGAAAGACGATTGGCTCGGCCCCATGATCCGCAACCAGGGATCGCTCCTGGTCCGCGGCTTTTCCGCCCGCGACATCATGATGCAATACATGGCCAAAGCGGGATCGCCTACCAAAGGTCGGGATGCATCGTCGCACTTCGGCGACATCGAAAAACGTAATGTGGTGGCGCCCATCTCAACCCTTGGCGACCTGATTCCCGTGCTCGCAGGAGTCGCTTTAGGCGCTCGCCTGCAAGGCCGCCACATCGCGGTCATGACGTACATCGGAGATGGCGGCCAGTCGACCGGCGTCACCTATGAAGGCCTGAACTTCGCCGCCGTACAGGATCTCGGCCTGGTGCTGTTCGTTGAAAACAATCTCTGGGGATACTCGACGCCCGCCGACATGCAATTTCGCGTGAAGGACCTTGCCGAACGCGCAATAGCCTACGGAATTCCAGGAGTGATCGTCGATGGCACCGACCCCTGCCAGGTTTACGACGCGGCTCATGAGGCCTGTGAGCGCGCCCGCCGCGGCGATGGGCCCACCCTGATCGAAGCCAAGATGATGCGCATGAAAGGCCACGCCATCCACGATGCTGCCGAGTACGTTCCCAGGCCACTGTTCGAGTACTGGCGCAAACGCGACCCGATCGCTCGATTTGAAAAGTATTTGTTAGGTAAGAAGTGGTTGACTCCCCAGGAAAACGAAAAGGTCATCGCCGATGTGGAGCGCGAACTTGAAGCCGATCGCAACTTCGCCGTGGCCTCGCCGATGCCGCAATCGGAATCCGCCGCGGGAGGAGTGTATTGCGAAGAGGGCTGCCACGAGATTAAGCCGAAATACGGGGCGCCCATGATCAAGGCGCGGAGACCCGTAACGAATAAACGAACCGAAGCGGCACTGCACTTCAAGTGATGGCGAATCTGGGAACGTGTCAAAGGCGAGACGGAAGATTACCGATACACGTCCCGCCGATGGCCGATGGTTATCACGAGAATCAGCAGCACCTTACGATGTACTCGGTAAATCGCGCGATAGTGGCCGATGGGTACGCGCCAAGTATCGGGTTCGCCGAACAACTTCTTGCACCCAGTGGGAAACGGCTCATCGCGAAGCGCTTCGATTTTGGACGCTATGCGCTTTTGAAGATTCCGGGGCACCTTCTCTAACTGCCGTAGCGCGGCAGGCTTGAATTGAATCGTATAGCTCAAGCAAGATGCCTAATTAGAGCCGGAGTTTCTTCTTGATGGTTTCCCAGGGAATCGTGCCAGGCTCTTTCATAGCCTCGTGCACCGCTTTGATGTCGAGTTCGTCCTCCAGTTTCTCCAGAAGCTCCAGGTCCTCGAGCGGCACAACTGCGGCTATCGGCCTTTTACGTCGATGCACTACAATTCTTTCGCCCCCATATGCTGCGCGATTTACGATCTCTGAAAAGTTTTGTCGGGCGGTGCTGGCGGTTAGCTTTGGCGCCATAAGTTTTAGACTCCAAGTTACGTAATGTACAATTGGTACAGTAGCACGATTTCGTACAATTAACAATCTACAGGCTCTTGAGTAAGTTCCAGGGAAATCAAGTAGCAGGACGAACCGTATGCCACAACTCACCTATCTCGAAGCCATCCGCCAGGGAATCTGGGAAGAAATGGAACGCGACCCCAGCGTCTTTTGCATCGGCGAGGACATCGGCATCTATGGCGGCGCTTTCAAAGTCACCGATGGCTTCATTGACCGCTTCGGGCCCGAGCGTGTGATTGATACTCCCATCGCGGAATCCGCCATCGTGGGCGCCGCTTTCGGAGCCTCGCTGACCGGCATGCGCCCGGTTGCCGAGTTTCAGTTCATGGATTTCATCGGCTGTGCCTTCAATCAGATCGTGAACATGGTCGCGAAGGCTCACTACCGCTGGGGTGCGCCCGCGCCTCTGGTGATTCGCGGGCCCAGTGGCGGCAATGTCCACGGAGGCCCGTTCCACTCGCAGAATCCAGAGATGTGGTTTGTGCACGCGCCGGGGCTGAAAGTGGTTTGCCCGGCAAGCGCCTACGATGCGAAGGGTCTGATCAAGGCGGCGATTCGCGACAACAATCCAGTAATCTTTTTCGAGCATAAGTATCTTTATCGGCGTATCAAGGAAGAAGTGCCAGTTGACGATTACATCGTGCCCCTTGGCAAGGCACGAGTCGCACGCGAAGGTCATGACCTTAGCATCATTACTTATGCCGCAATGGTGCACACCGCGCTCGAAGCGGCTGAGATTCTGGCGAACGAGGGAATAGAATTGGAAGTGATCGACCTGCGGACCCTTTCGCCACTCGATCGCGAAGCGATTGCCCAAACCGTGCGCAAAACGAGTAAAGTAATCGTGTTGCATGAAGACGTTCGTACCGGTGGGATCGCGGGCGAGATCGCAGCCATCATCAACGAAGACGCTTTCGACGATCTCGATGGCCCCATTGTCCGCATTACTGCGCAGGATTCTCCGGTGCCTTTCTCTCCCCCCCAGGAAGAATATTTCCTGCCCAAGGTAAGCGACATTGTGCGGGAAGCGCGCCGGCTGAGAGCGTATTAATCAGACTTTAATTTGTAATCGCAAGAGGGCTGGAGGAGAAATGCGCAATTTTATTCTCGGAATTATTGTTACGTTGCTGGTGCTCGGTCTGGGTGGGCTGGCGGTGGCAACCCTGGGATTGATGCCGACAAACGCTGATGCGACACCGTCCCGGCTTGAGCGCCGTATCGCCACCAGCGCAATGGACGCTTCCATGGAGCGCCATGCGCCGCGTGTAAGCAGTCCTATTCCGCCTACCGACGAAAACTTAATCGATGGCATGAAGGTCTACACCATGAACTGTTCCATGTGCCATGGCACGCTCGACAACAAGCCCAGTCCGCTCGAGAAGTCGCTGTACCCGCCGGCGCCGCAGTTGATCCTTGATCCGCTGGACGATCCCGAATGGCATATCTACTATTCCGTCCGCACCGGCGTGCGCTACACCGGAATGCCGGCCTGGAGTAAGGCTCTCAGCGACCAGGACATTTGGAAAGTGACGGCATTTCTTTCGCGCATACAAAAATTGCCACCGGGCGTGCAGGACTACTGGAAAAAGTCGTTCGGGGTCGGTCCGCTGGCTGCTGGGTCGGAGACCGATGAAGTCAAGCACTGACCGTAGTCCAATCTTTAACGTTGGATATAATTAAGAGATTGCGTCCGGCCCTGGGATTTACTATCGGGACCGCGTGGAAGGAACTTATGCCTACTGATATCGTCATGCCCCAGATGGGCGAGTCTATTTTTGAGGGAACTATCACCAAGTGGCTGAAGAAGCCCGGCGACAAAGTGCAGCGCGACGAGCCTTTGTTCGAGATCTCTACCGATAAAGTGGATGCTGAAATTCCCGCGCCCGCCTCAGGCATTCTGCAGGATATCAAGGTCGTCGAGGGAAACACCGTGCAGGTAAACACGGTGGTGGGCACGATAGCCGGTGACGGCGAAGCTGTGGCCGCCTCCCCCTCTCCTGCAAAGCCATCTCCGGCACCGGCGAAGACAGAGGCCGCTGCCCCAGCGCCCGTTTCTCCGGTTCAACAGCAGGCGGCCGCGCCTGCGCAAGAGGAAGACGACGATCACGCCCGCTCGTCACCCTTGGTCCGCAAGATCGCACGCGAGAACAACGTAAGTCTCTCGCAAGTACCGGGCACAGGCATGGGTGGCCGCATTACCAAGCAAGACATCATGGCATTCCTGGAGAAGCCGGAAAGCGCTGCCACTCCGACGGTTTCCGCTTCCGCGAGCGCGCCCGCAGCTTCCTCGTCCGCACCTTCGCCTCGGCCCACGCCGACTCCAGCGGCAATTCCCGGAGATCTGGTTCCCATGACCCAGATGCGCAAGATCATTGCGCAGCGGATGATCGAATCCCGCCGCACCAGTGCTCACGTCCATTGCATGTTTGAGGTGGACATTACACGCATCGTGCAACTGCGCAACAAGACCAAGTCCGCCTTTGAGCAGCGCCATGGCGCGCGGCTCACATTCATGCCATTCTTCGTCCGTGCCGTGATTATCGGTCTGCAGCAGTTTCCGATCGTTAACGCGTCGATGGAAGGCGAAAACATCCGCTATCACCGGCACGTCAACGTGGGCATTGCGGTCGCTCTCGATTGGGGGCTTATCGTTCCTGTGCTGAAAAGTGCGGACGAGCTGAATTTTCTCGGCCTGCAACGCGCGATCTCTGATCTGGGCGAGCGGGCCCGCTCGAAAAAACTCAAGCCCGACGAAGTGGAAGGCTCAACTTTCACGGTCACAAACCCGGGACAGTTCGGGGCTGTTTTTGGCTTGCCCATCATCAATCAGCCAAACTCAGCGATTCTGGGTGTCGGCGGGATCACCAAGACTCCTCTGGTGGTCACTGACAACGACGGCAACGACTCCATTGCCATACGCTCTGTCGTTCACCTGACGCTGGGCTACGATCACCGTCTGATCGACGGCGCAGTTGCAGATCAGTTCATGGCTTTCGTGAAAAAGACGCTCGAGAACTGGAGCGAAGAGGTGGGCTAAGTCGCCGAAACCTGGCCCAAAAACTTGAAGCCTGCTGAAGTGATGCTTCATGACATCACCCGTGCCTACGCCGTAAAAGTATCAGCTATTGTCAAGTCTACTTTCGCGGGTATTAGTGTGTCCCGCTCAACCTACCGCGGCATGCGTTAAACCATTCCGAATCAATGTGTTGGCATTTATGGGATGTTCCATGTGGAACATATCTCAGGAATCCAGACCATCATCTCTCGGCGGTTGACGGCGAACCCGCGCCGCGTCCAGACTGAAGGGTCATGAAAAAAATTCGAGTAGGCATTCTCTTTGGCGGACGCAGTGGCGAGCATGAGGTCTCGCTGCTCTCGGCCGCATCTGTTTTCGACGCCATTGACAAAGCGAAATATGAAGTCGTGCCCATCGGCATCACCAAAGAAGGCCGCTGGGTCACGGCCGCGGACGCGGAGCGCTTGCTGCACGGAAAATTTGAGGATCAAAAGCATCTGCGCGCCGGCGATCCCGATGCAACTCCAGGCGCGGCCGTGCTGGCCAAGGGCGAGGCCGTCGTTGTGCCGCCCGAGCCGCATCGGCATGGTTCGATGGCTGCTTTCGAAACGGATGCATCTTCGCACGCGATGACTCGCCGCGCAGCCGACCGCGCCATCGACGTGGATGTTATCTTTCCCGTGCTGCATGGGACGTTCGGCGAAGACGGAACCATCCAGGGCTTGCTCGAACTCGCGGACATGCCCTATGTGGGCGCGGGCGTGCTGGGCTCGGCGGCGGGCATGGACAAGGACATTATGAAGGCGCTTTTTCGCGCCGCGGGCTTGCCGATCGTGAAGCACGTCACGTTTCTGCGCAGCGATTGGGAAGCGAACGCGAAAAAGGTCGAGAAGCTTGCCGAGAGCAAACTGAAGTATCCAGTCTTCGTGAAGCCGGCGAACCTGGGCTCGTCTGTAGGAATTTCGAAGGCGCATGACCGCAAGGAACTCGGCCCCGCGATTGAAGAGGCGGCGAAGTTTGATCGGAAGATTGTCATTGAGCAGGGCGTGGGCGGGCGCAAGGCGAAGGCGCGAGAGATCGAGTGCTCAGTGCTGGGGAATGACAAGCCCGAGGCTTCATTGCCGGGAGAGATCGTGCCCAGCACAGAGTTCTACGATTACAAGGCGAAGTATCTTGATGAAGGGTCGCAGTTGATCATTCCCGCCAAGCTCAACAAGAGCGAGACGAAAGAGGTGCAGCGGCTGGCGATCGGGGCGTTTAGAGCGGTGGATTGCGCGGGACTGGCGCGAGTGGATTTTCTGATGGAGCCGAAGTCGCGGAAGATTTATTTGAACGAGATCAATACCATGCCGGGATTTACCGCGATCAGCATGTATCCCAAATTGTGGGCCGCTTCAGGTGTATCGTATCACGATCTAATTGGGCGACTCATTCAGTTGGGGCTAGACCGGCATGAGGAGAAGAGGAAGAATCAGTACAGCCGGTGAGGGTTGTTACCCTGGCGCTCCTGGCTGTGTGGGCCTGCGTCTTCCCTCCAACCAAAGCAGATTCCTCGTTACGCTCGGAATGACAATCCTATGTTAGAGGGTCGCAATGAGCTCGATCGCCTGCATGTGATTTTGGTGGCGGCGCGCAACCCGCTTAATATTGGCGCGGCGGCGCGCGCCATGAGCAATTTCGGATTCCATCATCTGCGGGTGGTGAATCCTTATGAAGCGGCGTTTCGCGAGGCTCGTTCGGCGGTCGGAGCATCGGAACTGCTGGCGAATGCGGAGGAATTCAAAACCGTAGCGGATGCCGTCGCGGATTGCACGCTGGTGGTTGGGACCACGGCGGTGCGTCACCGCGAGTTGCAGCATCCGCTGCGGCGCTTGGAGTATGGTGCGCGGCTCATCCGCAAGCAAGTGGGATCGGGGAAAGTCGCGCTTCTTTTTGGGTCGGAAAAGTTCGGGCTCTCGAACGTGGCGCTGAGTCACTGTCACTGGCTGATGCGCATCCCAACATCTGACGAAAACATTTCGATGAACCTGGGGCAGGCGGTGGCCGTTTGCCTGTACGAGCTGGTGCGCGATGCGAAGGCCGCGCGGCAGACGGAGCGAGTGAAGCGGGCGACGGCGGCGGAACTGGAGCGGATTACCCAGGCGCTGCTCGAGGCAATGCGCGCCAGCGGTTACATGGAACGCCGGCCGATCGCCGATGTAGAGGAAAGAATACGGAGGCTAGTCCTCAGGCTCAACCTGCCGGTTCGCGATGCGGTGGCCTGGCTGGGGATTTTGCGGCAGATTTTATGGAAGCTACGGACGGGGAAGCCGCCGGCGGGCTGAGGAGTTGGAGGTAATCGTGCGGAATTCATTTGTTTCGTTTGCGATTGGGCTAGCGTTGCTGACCCTTACGTCCTGCAAGCCGAAGAGTTCTATCACGCAGGAGGAACTTGTTCGGCGGACGCAGGAGCTTTTTGATTCTGTGGCGGCGGGCGACCAGACTCCGTGGAAAAAGTACTTTGCCGAAGACTGCATGTTCTTTGACGAGAAGGGCAGGAACATGAACAAAGCGGCTCTGATCGCCGATGTGACTCCCCTGCCGGCGGGTTATTCGGGCACGATCAAGATAGGCAAAGTGCAAAGCAACATTCAGCGCCATGTGGCCATCCTGAGCTATGACCTGGATGAGACGGAAACCGTCTATGGCCAGGCGATGACCGCGCGTTATCACGAGACCGACACCTGGATGCGCCGCAATGGGCAGTGGCAAATTGTTGCGGGGCAGGTGCTGCGGTATTACGAAGATCCTGCGACGGGGAAGGCAGAAACCGCGAAGTTCGCGGAGTATGTCGGAACCTATGAGCTTGCTGCGGGGAATACTCTGACCATTTCCAGCGATGGGAAGTTGTTGTACCGGCAGAGTGGGGAGCATCCCAAGGAAGAGTTGGTGCCGGAGGCGGCGGGCGTATTTTTTCGCAAAGGAGTTGAGGGGCGTATTCTTTTTCGTTACGGCGAGAACGGGAAAGTGGATGCGGTGATTGACCGACGAAATAATGAGGATGTGGTTTGGCGGAAGGTGCGATAGCGGTTTTGTGTTTTTCACCGACGACGAGGGTTTGGCGAGCATCAGCCGAGCTTTGCGGCCGGACAGCCGCGGGCGGCTGTCCCCACGTGAGTTTCGGAGGATTGGGTCATGATTTTTGGAGCGCATGTGATTTTGTATAGCAGGGACGCGGAGGCGGACCGGGCCTTCTTTCGGGAGGTGCTGGGATTTGCGGCGGTGGATGCGGGGCATGGGTGGCTTATTTTTGCCTTGCCTCCGACGGAGGCTGCGTTTCATCCCGAAGAAGGGGGTGACCGGCAGGAACTTTATTTCATGTGTGACGATCTTCGGGCCGAGGTGGCTGGGCTGCAGAAGAAGGGTGTGGCGTGTTCGGAGGTTCAGGAGGCTCGATGGGGTTCGATCACTCGGATGAGTCTTCCTGGTGGTGGGCGGGTTGGGCTTTATCAGCCGCGCCATCCGACGGCATTGGGTTTGGGTTCGAAGTGAGTGAGGGCATTCTTGCGGGTACCAGCGACAGCAGATTCCTCGCTTCGCTCGGAATGACAACGTTGTTTTTTATTTGCTTCCTTGGAATGACATTTCTTGTTGGCCTAGCTTGACGGAAATAATTCGAAGCGAGTAGTATTTGAGACAAGTTTGCTCTTCGGAGCAGACCTTGGATTTCATGAAGAGTGGCTGAGGGACGAGCCCTAAGAAGCCACGACAACCGGATCGGGAGTCATCTCCCGGTCGTCTGGTGTCAACTCTCACCCGGAAACGGGGGACATGAGATTCGGGGTGCCCGCATTTCAGCATCTCGTTTTCTTCTTTTCCCTCCTTAAATTTTCCGGTATGCGGTTCCTGGGATAGTTTTCTTACGGCTCGTCCCGCGGCTACAGAAAGCGAGTAGCTTTATGAGCGTTGCTGCGAGCGTTTCGACGGGCAGTATCAGCGGGGTTGCTAGTCTTTCGGGAAACTACGAATTGCGTTGCCGGGAGTGCCACAAGAGCTGGGGGAACCAGCCCCGGTCGATTTGCGACGAGTGTTTTTCTCCGCTGGAAGTTTTCTACGACTACGACGCTTTACGCGGCAAGTTTACGCGCGAGCGCATTGCGGCGCGGGCTCCGAACATTTGGCGATATGCGGAGTTGCTGCCACTGCCACCGAATTATCAGCCCAGTTTGCCGGTAGGCTTTACGCCACTGCTACGGACGCCGCAGCTGGGGGCGCGGCTCGGAGCCGCGAATCTTTTTATCAAGAACGACGCGGTTTGCCTGCCTACGCTCAGTTTCAAGGACCGGGTGGTTGCGGTGGCGTTGGCACAAGCGCGAAGTTTCGGATTTGATACGGTGGCGTGCTCTTCGACCGGGAACCTGGCGAATTCGGTGGCGGCGCAAGCGGCGCGCAACGGATTCAAAGCGTGGATTTTTATTCCGGCGGATCTGGAGCCGGCAAAAATTCTGGGCACGCAGGTTTTTGGCGCAAAGTTGGTTCGGATTGCAGGCAGCTACGACCAGGTGAACCGGCTGTGCTCGCAGATTGCGGACGAGCATCGCTGGGGATTCGTGAATGTGAATCTGCGTCCTTACTACGCGGAAGGCTCGAAGACAGTGGGATTTGAAATCGCCGAGCAGTTGGGATGGCGGCTGCCGGAGAACGTGGTTGTGCCGATGGCGGGCGGGTCGCTGATCACCAAGATCAAAAAGGCGTTTGACGAATTGATTCGGCTGGAGCTGGTCGAAGCGAAGGCCGTGAAATTCTTTGGGGCGCAGGCGACCGGATGCTCTCCGATTTCGACTGCAGTAAAGAGCGGAAACGCCGATATAGAACCTCAGAAGCCGGCGACGCTGGCGCGATCGCTGGCGATCGGCAATCCTGCGGATGGGCACTATGCGATCAAGGCCATCACAAAGAGCGGAGGTTGGGCGGAAGATGTTTCCGATCCTGAAATGATCGAATCGATTCAACTTCTGGCCGAGACGGAGGGCGTCTTCACCGAGACGGCTGGCGGGGTTACGACCGGATGCGCGCGAAAACTTTATGGGCAAGGACGGATCGCGCCGGAAGAGACGACCGTGTTGTGCATCACGGGCAACGGATTGAAGACAACCGACGTGCTTGCCGGCAAGTATGAAGTGCAGGGACCAATCCGACCCAAGCTGGCGGAGTTTGAAACTTTTTTGCAGAGGACGCTGGAGACGGCTGAATTTCGAGAAACGGTGGAGGCTTGAGATGACAGTTACGGTGCAGATTCCGACGGCGCTGCGGCGCCTGACATCGGGGACGGGGAAGGTTGAGTGCTCGGCGGCGAACCTGGGTGAACTTTTTTCCGCGCTGGACCAGCAGTTTCCGGAGTTGAAGCAGCATCTCCGGGATGAGGCTGGGGAGGTTCGGCGGTTTCTGAATGTTTATGTGAACGAGGAGGACATCCGATTTCTGGGCGGGAATGCTTATGCGTTTCAGGATGGGGATGAGGTTTTGCTGGTGCCTTCGATTGCTGGGGGTGCGTCGTAGCGGTGGAATGGCAATTGTAAGAAAGCAGATTCCTCGCTTCGCTCGGAATGACAATCATCGCTAGTAGCTCGGAATGATAAGTCCTATGAAGTGGAAGAAATATGGCTGTTCGTAAGATGAAAATCGGGTTGCTGGGTTGCGGGACCGTGGGCCGCGGGCTGGTGGAGCTTGTGGGGCGCAGTGATGCGCTGATCCGGCAGCGGGCGGGGATCGAGTTGCGAATTACGAAGATTCTGGTGCGCGATCTCGAGAAGGTGCGGCATGGGGTCGACCGCGAGCTCTTGACCACGCAGGCGGAAAAGGTGCTCGATAACGGTTGCGATCTGGTGGTGGAGCTGGTGGGAGGGATCGAGCCGGCGCGCAGTTTTATTGAGCGATCGCTGGCGCGCGGAAAGCACGTGGTAACCGCGAACAAGGCTCTGCTGGCGTTGGATGGGTTCAGCCTGATGCGGGCGGCGGAGCTGCGGAAAGTCCGTTTAGGATTTGAAGCCAGCGTGTGCGGCGGCATTCCCATCATTCGTGCTCTTAGGGATGGTCTCGTCGGAAATAATATTCAGAAGCTGAGTGGAATTCTGAATGGTACCTGCAATTACATTCTCACGCGCATGACGGAGGATGGGTTTGAGTTTGCGGATGCGCTGCGCGAGGCGCAGGCCAAAGGTTTCGCGGAGGCCGATCCGGCGCTCGATATTGACGGCCACGATGCGGCGCAGAAGTTGAAGATCTTGACCGAGCTGGCCTTTAGCGCGCAGGTGGATGCCGAGGCGGTGCAGGTGGAGGGGATTCGTGACATTGTCGCGGATGACGTACGAGCGGCGCGGGAATTGGGTTTTGTGATCAAGCATCTAGCGACTGCGGAATTGACTGGGCATGCCGTAGCGCTGAGTTGTGCGCCGGTTTTGCTGCCCGCGTCGCATCAACTGGCTGGCATTCGGGATGAGAATAACGCGGTGCTGGTTCGGGGAGACGCGGTGGGCGAGATGTTGTTTTCGGGCAAGGGCGCGGGCTCGCTGCCAAGCGCGAGTGCGGTGCTTTCTGACGTGGTGGACATTGCGTGCCATAAAGGCGGATTTTCCGTGAGTCGGGGCGAAAGAGTTGCGGCTGCGGCTTGCGATGGTGACGCGCGGCACTATCTTCGCTTCACGGTGGGGAGTCCGAGCAACATTGGTCCGATTACCGCTATGCTTGAGCGAAACCGGGTTGGAGTGGGGCGGGCTGCGGCGGTATGGGCACGGAGCGATTCCGCGAAACATCAGGTTCGGGTGCTTACCCATTCGGCGCCGCGGAGGGCGGTGGAGGCGTCGCTGCGCGACATTGCGGGAGCGGGCTTTTCGAAGGAGAAGAGCACGGTTTTGCGAGTTGCAGATTAGACTCCCACGCTGCGTTAGCGGTGACTCGAAAGGCTTTATCGACCGTTGCGGATCGCTGTCTTGGTTCTTTCGTCCCACCACCTTCGTTCTTGTGCATCGGTCTTCACTTTGATATAATCTAACTAACTGGTTAATTAACAATCGTGAAAACGGTAGCCACAAAATCGCGTCTGGGGTCCCGGGGGCGTCCGGAGCAGAGCCGGGCTGCGATCTTGCAGGCGGCAGTACGCGAATTTGCCCAGGAGGGCGTTGCCGGGGCGAGAACGGACGCCATCGCCCGCGCCGCCCGGGTGAACAAGGCGCTTCTTTATTACTACTTCAAAGATAAAGAGGCTTTGTACGGAGCGGTGCTCGATCAGGTGTTTGGAGGCCTGATCGCTTGCGTGGGAGAGGTTTTGTCTCGCGATCTGCCTCCTCGGGAAAAGATCCTCGCTTACGCGGGGGCACATTTCGATTACGTGGCGACTCATCCACTGTACCCGCGAATCGTGCAGGGAGAAATGATGGGGGCCGGCCGGGGGCGGGCGAACCACCTTGAGAAAATCGTAAAAAAGTATTTTCGCCCGCTGTTTGGCCGGATCGCGGAAGTTCTCAGGATGGGACAGGCCGCCGGCGAGTTCAGGATAGTGGATCCGCTGCATTTTGTTCCTTCGATGATCGCGGTGATTGTCTTCTACTTCACGAGCGCGCCGGTGATGCGGGTTATGACGGGGAAAGATCCGCTCTCTCCGGAACGGATCTCCGCGCGGCGAAAGGCAGTGCTGGACTTTGTTTCGGCCGCGTTGTTCCAGGCTTCCGAAACAACGCAGCGAGGAGCACGACGGTGAGTGTTCGCAATAAATTCCTGATCATTCTCGGCGTCATCTTCAGCATATCGCTGGCTTACTATCTGTTATCCACGCCGCGCAACCGTGACCTGATTCTGATCGGCACGGTGGATTCCAACCAGGTGATTGTGAGCCCCCAGATCGAAGGGCGGCTGGCGAAGTTGCTGGTCGATGAGGGAACCCAGGTCAAGCAGGGCGATCTGATAGCGGTGCTGGACCCTTCGGAGTTGGAGGCGCAAGAGCGCGCGGCGGCGGCGACCATCGACAGTTTGAAATCCAAGGTGGCTGAAACGCAGTCGACCTTGCAGGCAACGCAGGGATCGACTTCGAGCAGCGTGGTAAACGCCCAAGCACGGTTGCAGTCGACGCGCGCGCAATTGCTGCAGGCCGAAGCGACTCTGGAGCGCACCGAGAGTGACAGCCGCCGCATGATTGAACTGGCAAACCAGGGAGTCGCTTCTGATCAAGAGCGAGTGCAGGCTCAAACCAATCTTGCGGCGCAAAAGGCGCTGGTGCAGTCGCTAAAGGATCAAGTCAGTGCTGCCGAGGCCGATCTGAATATGGCGGTCGCCAACACCCATCAGGCGCACGCGGCGCAGAGCACGGTTGAATCCACACGCGCACAAGTCTCCAATGCAGAAAGCATGTTGAAGCAAGCGGAAGTTCGTTTGGGCTACACCAAGATTTATGCTCCGGTGACGGGCACGGTTTCGGTGCGCGCGGCTCGCGAAGGCGAAGTGTTGAATGCGGGGCAGCCGATCGTGACCATTGTCGACCTCGGCGATACCTGGGTGCGTGCCGCGATTCCTGAGACGGATGCCGATCACATCGGATTGGGAGACGCGTTACGGATTCGATTGCCGGGCGGGACGGTTACCTCCGGCAAGGTGTTTTTCAAATCAGCGGAAGCGGATTTTGCGACACAGCGCGATGTGGGCCGTCGCAAGCGAGATATCAGAACCATTGTGCTCAAAGTTCGGCTGGAGAATCCAAAAGGTGCGTACGTTCCGGGGATGACCGCGGAGGTTCTGGTTTCGCCGGATCAGTTGAAGGGTACGGCACGAGAGAACGTGTCAGCGGAAGAGCATCCATGATTACGGATCTTGAGGCTCGCGGTGGAACGAGCGGAGACGCTCCTACGAACGGCCATGGACCGGGCGGGGATCCAGCTGCGTTTAACGCGATCCAAGTGGAGCACATCGTCAAGAAATATGGCGATTTCACGGCAGTGGATGACGTTTCCTTCAATGTGAAGGAGGAAGAGATTTTCGGTCTGCTGGGGCCGAATGGCGCGGGCAAGTCCACGCTGATACGGATGATGACCACGCTGATCCCCATCACCGCGGGGACGGCTCGCATTGCCGGTCACGATGTGCAGAAGGATCCGGATGCGGCGCGGCGGGCGATTGGCGTAATTCCGCAGGCGCTGACCAGCGATCTGGACCTCACCATCGAAGAAAATCTCAATATTTACGCCAAGCTCTATGACGTACCTGCGAAAAAGCGCAAAGCCGCGATTGACGAGTTGCTGGAACTCGTCGATCTGACGAAGTGGCGTTCGGCGCAGACCAAGACGCTGTCTGGCGGCATGCGGCGGCGGCTCGAGATTGCCCGTGGCCTGGTACACAGTCCGCGAATCTTCTTTTTGGACGAGCCCACTACCGGGTTGGATCCCGTGTCTCGCGTGGCGGTTTGGGAAATGTTGACCAACATCAAGAGCCACCGGCAGCTGACTATCCTAATCACGACTCACTACATGGACGAGGCCGATCGTCTGTGCGATCGCATTGCCATCGTGGACCATGGCAAGTTGGTTGCCCTCGATACGCCGCCGGCGTTGAAAGCAAGCGTTCCGGGATCAAACGTTATTGAAGCCCAGTTCGACAACGCTCCTCCGGATTGGGAGGAGCAGATGAAGAAAATGACGGACGTGACCTCGGTGCAGCATGAGGGTGCCGGCATGTACCGCGTGCTGACTGCAGATGGATCGAGGACTACGACACAGCTTGTGGAAGCGGCGGTGCACGCTGGGGTCAAAATCCGGTCGCTCTCCGTACAAAACACCACACTGGACGATGTTTTTGTTCACTACACCGGGCGGCAGTTGCGTGATGAGCTGGTGAAGGCGCACGCCTTCGTGATGCCACCCAGACCGGGGTTGCAGCCATGAATCACATTCTCGCGATTGTCGAACGTGAAATGCGCAAGTTTTTTCGCTCTCCGGCCCTGATGATGGCGTCGATGATTTTTCCGCTGGTGCAGCTCATCGTGCTGGGCAATGCCTTCGGTGGGAAAATCAAGGATGCGAAGCTGGGGCTCGTCGATCAGGACGGAGGCACGCAAGCGCTCAAGATTCGACAGGCTTTTGATTCCGTTCGCGCCAACATGCGGACCTTCGAACCGGTCTATTACAACGACCCAAAAACCGCGATGGACGATGTCCGCAACGGCAAGATCCAGGGCGCTGTCATTATCCCGCCGCAGTATTCGCGACGAGTGTATGAACAGGATCAGCCGCGCATCGCCCTGGTCGTCGACAACAGCGACAACTTCATGAGTTCGACGCTCGAGGACGAACTCACGAGCATTACCAACGCGCTCAACCAACCCACGATCGAGCCCCGAATTCTACAGCAGACAGTACTGCAGATTGTGGAGCTTTATCCTTATATCGAATACATGAAGTATCTTCTGCCGGGATCGATCACGCTGGCGATGTTTGTTTCCGTGATGATTGGCGGGGGTATGCTCTACATCGACGACAAGGCGCGCGGCGTGCATGAAGGATATTTGGTCACGCCTATCACCAAGACCGAACTGGTTTTCGGGCTCAACGCCGCAGGAGCGATCAAGGCAGTAATGACGGGAGTCGTAATTACCGTGATTGGTTCGCTGCTCGCGGGTGTGGGCACAGTGTTTAATCCCGCCACCGCTCTGCAATTGCTGATCCTGATTGTGCTCACCTCAGTCGCATTTAATACCATGATGTTTCTGCTGATGGTCCGGGTGGAGGATCCACTGGTGCCGCGTGCGATTTTTGGAATTCTTAATACACTGCTTTTTTTCCCGAGCGGGGCAATCTATCCTATCCAAGCGTTTCCCAAATGGTTGCGAGGCATCGCGGCAGTGGACCCCTTCACTTTTGCAGTACACGGGTTCAAGTCGATACTGCTCAAGGAAACAGGGATGTCAGCCATCCTGCCGGATATGGTTTACCTCTCCATCTTTGCGTTCATCACGCTGGCCGTGGCCACGCCGTTGTTCAAGAGAACTCTCTAACAATTGCGTAATTGTGGTAATGGTGTGATTTGGGAATTCAAGAACTCTCATTTCCTGCGCGTTAACAATAAACAGTCATCCGATTACACAATTGCCCGATTCAGCCGGGAACTTTTTGTTCTCTGCTGGTTTCCGTTATGCTTATAGCTGCCATGACGCTGATGGATGCGCAACAGTACGATCCAACGCGGGACCGAAGACGCCGGAGATGGATCGTCGGTGTGATTATTGTCGTTCTCATCGCTGCGTGGGTGGTTTATCACTATCGTGACTATCCCGAGCGGAGAGCGGCGAGCCAGTTCTTTGCGGCATTGCAAAGCCAGAACTACGAGGCCGCGTACGCAGCGTGGTTCCGCGATCCTGATTGGAAACAGCACGCGAATAAATATTCTGCGTACCAATTTAACGACTTCTATCGCGACTGGGGCCCGGGTGGGGAGTGGGGGCTGGTGAAGTCTTATGCGGTTGATTGTTCGTTGAGCCCGGGCGGAGGTAGCGGCGTGATTGTTCAAGTAACGGTAAACTCTCGCGCTGAACACGCGTACGTCTGGGTGGAGAAATCCAACAAGACGTTATCTTTCTCTCCCAATGAAATTGAATGCGGCAACTGGTGGACCTGGGTCACGGAGTAGGGACGATTACCTCAGCGGCTGAAGCCCTTGATGGGTACAGCTCAATGGGTCATGGCCTTCTCCCGAAAAAGGAAGCTGATGAAGCCGGATCCAAGCGATCGAGCCTTGCTCGCGATTTAACTATTATTCAGGAGGATCTGTCCGCGTGAACGGTGCTCGCCCGTCGGTTATTGTTCTCTGCCTTGTCTTGGTTGGGTTTTCATCGCTTGCTCTCTTTGCGCAGACGGCTTCTTCCTCTGACGAGTCGGGCAAATTCCGGCTGCACAAGTTCGAGCAGCCCATCGGGGAAGAGAGTTACACGATCACCCACGACGGCAACACGCTCACACTGAAATCCGATTTCTTGTTCACCGACCGCGGAACGAAGGTTCCCCTCTCCGTCACGCTCAAGGCGGCAAACGACTACACGCCGCAGAGCTTCATTATAAAAGGCAACACATCGCGGATCTCGGACATCGATTCGGAGGTCGAAGTTAGCGCCTCAAACGCGACGATCCGACAAGGTAAGGACACACATACCATCGGCACGCCGGAGAGTTTTTTCACCATAGCTGGCTATGCGCCAGTGGCTGTGCAGATGGCGCTCGTTCGCTACTGGCGAGCCCACGGTTCGCCGGCGAAGTTGCCGACTCTTCCTTCTGGCGAAGTCAAGATCCAGGATCGTGGCTCTGAAACCGTCGAGGTCGAGGGGCGCAGCGTGGCATTGGAGCGCTACAGCATCCGCGGGCTCATCTGGGGGATGGAAACGCTCTGGTTGGATGGCAAGGACAATTTGGTGGCGTTGGTATCCACCGATGCGGAGTTCGATCACTTCGAAGCGGTGCGCGAAGAATATGAGCCGGCACTCTCGAAGTTCGTTGCCAGCGCGGCGCGTGACCAGATGGCTGCGCTTTCCGAACTCAGCCACGGGCTTGCAGGAGCCCGCAACGGTTTACTCGCATTTGTCGGCGCCACCGTGATCAAGGGAACGGGCGAACCGCCCATTGCTAACGCCACGGTCGTGATTCGCGATAGCAAGATTATTGCCGTCGGGCCAAGCAATGAAGTGAAAGTGCCGCCAGGGGTGCGGCGGATTGACGTTGCGGGAAAGTACATCATCCCGGGTTTGTGGGATATGCATGCGCACTATGAGCAGGTGGAGTGGGGGCCGATCTACCTGGCAGCGGGCGTCACCACGGTGCGCGACGTGGGTAATGAGTTCGAGTTCATCGCGGCCGTGCGAGACGCAGTGAACAGCGGAAGGGGACTTGGTCCGCACATGCTGCTCGCCGGGGTGGTGGACGGGGACAGCTCGTACGCGATCGGCGTCGCCCGCGTGAACTCTCCCGCCGACGCCGAAACGTGGGTGCAACGCTACCATGACGCCGGGTTCCAGCAGATGAAGATTTACAGCTCGATGAAGTCCGAGAATGTGAAAGCCGTCTGCACCGACGCGCACCGGCTGGGGATGACGGTTACCGGCCACATTCCAGAAGGCATGAACGCATATGACGGCGTGAATGATGGAATGGACCAGATCAACCACATTCAGTACGTCCTCAATCTGCTCAAGCCAAAAGATTTTGATTCAAAGAAGGCGACGCGAGAGGAAGTTGCGAAGATGATGTCGTCGCTCGATGTGAATTCGGACGCAGGCAGAGAGGCGGTTGCGTTCTTACAAAAACACAATACGGTAATCGATCCGACAATGGCGTTGATGGAATTCGTGGAGCGTCCGGCGGATATGCCGGTGGACAAGTTCGAGCCCGGCGTGGACCACGTGGCTCCTGAACTCCGCGAGCAATTGATTAATGGAGGCTTGCCGCCGGAGCGCGCCGCTACCGGCCAGAGAATCGTGCAAGAAGAACTCGCGATCATTGGCGCGCTGCATCGCGCCGGAGTGCGCATTGTGGCCGGGACCGATCAGGCCGTACCGGGTTATTCGATTTACCGCGAGATCGAGTTGTATAACGAAGCTGGGTTCACGCCAATGGAAGCGTTGCAGGCTGCGACCATCGTGCCTGCGCGGGTGATGAACGTGGACCGGGAGAGCGGCTCGATCGAAGTTGGCAAACGGGCGGATTTCGATATCCTCGACGCCAACCCGCTGGAGAACATTCACAACATTCGCAGCGTTCGCGAGGTGGTCGCGAACGGCGTGCTGTACGAAAGCGCGCCGTTGTGGGGGAGCGTTGGCTTCAAACCCTGACGCTGAGCTGCTCCAAGGTTTTTTGCAGGGATGCCTCGTCCGCTACGTTGAGACATTTCTGTGAGCGGTCGATCTGTCGCATCAGGCCGCAGAGGACTTTCCCCGGACCTATCTCAATGAAAGTCTGCACGCCTTTGGCAATCAGCGCGCGCATCGATTGCTCCCACTTAACTGCGCCCGTGACTTGACGGATTAGTGCGTCGCGGCTGGCATCTCCATCTTTTAGAAGCGCAGCATCGACATTGCATACGACTCCGGCCGCAGGCGTATTGAAGGTGATGGACGAGAGATCCACGGCCAGGCGATCTTGCGCTGGCTTCATCAATGAGCAATGAAATGGGGCGCTTACCGGCAGGACCTTGGCGCGCTTGGCGCCGCGTTGGTCGGCCAGATTGGTGGCGCGTTCCACGGCTGCGGTGTGTCCGGAAATCACGATCTGCTCCGGGGAATTGATGTTGGCAGGTTCGCAAACCTCGCCCTGAGCCGCATCACCACAGGCTGCGGCGACCTTCTCGAATTCCATGCCCAGAATCGCCGCCATCGTGCCCACTCCTACGGGAACGGCTTCCTGCATGTACTTGCCGCGATGGCGAACCGTGCGGACCGCGTCTGCGAAGCTGAGGGTTCCGGCAGCAACGTGGGCGGAGTATTCGCCCAAACTGTGTCCAGCGACGAAATTGGGCTTGAGGCCTCTCTCGTTTATGATTCGCCAGGCCGCCACGGACGCGCTCAGAATCGCCGGCTGCGTGATTTCGGTTAGGCGAAGCTGGTCCTCGGGACCTTCGAAGCAAAGCTCGGAAAGCTTATACCCAAGGGTCTCGTCCGCTTCTTCAAAGGTTTGCCGGGCTATGGGGTAATTTTCCGCAAGCTCTTTGCCCATGCTGACGGCTTGCGATCCCTGGCCGGGGAAAAGAAATCCGATGAGTCCGTTGTTAGGGGAGACAGTTGTCATTGTTAAGCGGTGGTTGTAGAAACGTTGCTTGGAACATCTTCCATTCCGTTACGTGTCGCCCGCGCCGCTCGAATCCCAATCAATGTTCTTTCGATTTCTGCGTTGATCGGGTGCTCGGCAAATTCCGCCGCCACGCGAATCGCATTCTTGATCGCATTGGCGTTCGAGGAGCCGTGAGTGATGAAGCAAACGCCCTTTACGCCCAGCAGCGGCGCGCCGCCGTATTCCGTATGATCCAGACGTTTCTTGAAATCGGCGAATGCGCTGCGCGAGAGCAAAGCGCCAACCTGCCGCGTAATGGTCGCCTTCAACGATTCCTTCAGCGTGGAGCGAACGAGGTTGGCCACGCCTTCTGAAATCTTCAGCGCAACGTTGCCGACGAAACCGTCGGCGACAATCACGTCCACTTTGCCGTTGTATAGGTCGCGGCCTTCCACGTTGCCTACGAAATTCAGGGGAAGCCTTTGGAGAAGCTGAAACGCCTCGCGGGTCAGTTCGTTCCCCTTGGTCTCTTCCTCTCCAATGGAAAGCAGTCCCACTCGCGGACGCCTGGTTCCAAACAAAGTGCGGAAATAGATTTCGCCCATAACCGCGAATTGCTCCAGATTGTGCGGCTTGCTGTCGACATTGGCGCCGACGTCCAGGAGGCTGGCAACTGTACCGATCGCGGTGGGAAAGACCGCCGCGAGCGCGGGGCGATCCACGCCGGGGATTGCGCCCAGCACCATCTTCGCCGTGGCCATCGCGGCGCCAGTGTTGCCTGCCGTGATGAAGCCCGAGGCCCGCTTGTCGCGCACAAGTCGAATGCCAACCCGCATAGACGAATCGCGTTTGGCGCGTACCGCCTGCACCGCTTTGTCCTCCATGTCGATGACTTCGCTGGCATGCACGACATCAATGGGGAGCCCGGCGGCGGTGGGATAGCGGGCCAACTCGGCCCGGAGAGTGGGTTCCGGGCCAACTAGAAGGACATGGACGTCGTAGTGCCGCGCCGCCTGGATTGCTCCTTCGATCTCAGGTTTTGGCCTGCGGTCCGAGCCCATCGCGTCCAAGGCTATGACGCTTGGCATGAGGTGGCGACGCTAGCTGGCTTCTTTGACTTCCAAGACTTCGCGGCCCTTGTAGTAGCCGCACTTGGGGCAGGCCCGATGCGGCATCTTGCGCTCGTGGCAGTTCGGACATTCAGAGAGTGCATGACTCTTGAGCGAATCATGAGCGCGCCGGCTTCCGGTGCGGGCTTTGGAGTGTCGTCGTTTTGGATTTGGCATATTTAGATTCCTTTTTATGCAGGCGCGGGCGTCCACGCTCGTGCACTTTTTGGTAAATCAATTTTCCAACTTGCTGCGCAGATCCTTCAGTGCCGTCCAACGCGGATCTTCCGCCGGCTCTGAGCAAGAACATTGTTCCAGATTCAGATTCGCTCCGCAGTGCGGGCAAAGTCCCTTGCAGTCCTCGCGGCAGATGACTTTCAAAGGGACTGCTAGAAATACCTGTTCCCGTACCGCATCTTCGAGCAGCAAACCCTCACCCTGATAATAACTGACTTCGGCTTCGGCGCCGGTAACCGAAAGCTCCTCCCGGCCAGCGTCCGCGCCGAGAGGCCGGTACAGCAGATCAAACTTGCGCCGTACATCCTGAATTACCGGCTCCAGGCAACGAGCACACGGCACTTCAAGTTTTGTGGTAAGCTCTCCGTTTACCCGTATATCCTTGATCCGCTGATGCTTTCCGTGATGCTCCTCGATCAGTTGGGCGCGCCCGGCTGCGTACAGCGGGGCGCTCTGCTGAAGATCCGGCCCTAGATCGAGCACGCCTGGACGATACTCCTCCTCAAAATCGATGGGATGGAGTTCCAACTCTTTGATTTCGATGAGCATCGAGGTCCCCCGCGCCCCCAACTCACACCGCGAAGGAACGCGGAAGCACGCTCAGAGGCGTAACTTCTCCAGGGAGCGAAGGTTAAGGATAAAGGCCGCGGGAGTGGAGTGTCAAGGAGCCGAGGGGAGCTGTCGTATCAGAACGAAATCGTTCTCTAGCAAACTAGCCGTTGTCTCGGCTATCCTTCCCAAGATGAGTGAGCAGGGTAAAAACGCTTGGTTGCGTGATGTTGATTCGCGGCAGCGGAGTATAGTGTTCCCCGACACGGTCCAGAATGAGGGTCGATTTTGGAGAAATGTCTGGACGGGCAAAGACTCTTTGAACCCTGCACAATGGGTTGGCGTAATAGTTCTGTTTGTGTTTCTTGGGGGTGGGCTAGTTTCTGTCCTCTGGAATATGTGGCCAGAAGGACAGGCTCCTTGATGGCAAAAGGTGATTGATGGTTACGGAGTATTTATCTTGGTAATTGGGGCAATCGGGGCGTTCATCGCAGTCGGAAACCGTAGAGCGAGGCGCGCTGCCCCAAAGCGCTGATTTATCCGCAGGCAAACTGGCCCACTACCAGGATGTTGACAAGCTGCGGTCTTTCGCTTGACTTCCCCTCCAGAGCAGCGTAACGTCGCCTGCGAATTCCGGCATTCACCTTCGCTTGAGGAGGTTGTTCATGGTTTCTCTCGCAGCTCTCTGGCTTCCAATCGTTTTGTCGGCCGTTATCGTGTTCGTGGCCAGTTCCATCATGCACGTGTTGCTGAAATACCACCAGAGCGACTGCCACCAGATCCCTGACGAGGACAAGTTCCTGGCCTTGCTGCGTCTCGCCAACTTGAAGCGTGGCTTCTATTTTTTCCCTTACACTCTGCCGAAGGACATGAAGACGCCAGCCGCGATCGAAAAGTATAAACAGGGACCGGTGGGATTCATGACCATCATGCCCAGCGGCCCGCCCGCCATGCCGAAGTTTCTGATTCAGTGGTTCGTTTATTGTCTGTTGATCGGTTTCTTCGTCGCTTATCTCGCCGCGCACACGGTTCCGTTCGGCGCGAACTATCTGATGGTATTCCGCATTGTCGGGACGGGCGCCTTCCTTGCCTACGGTTTGGGCCACGTGAGTGACGGAGTCTGGAAGGGTCAGCCCTGGTCGATGACCATCAAGGAAGTTGTCGATGGACTTGTCTACGGCTTGCTGACCGCCGGCACTTTTGGCTGGCTCTGGCCGCGCTAGAATACCGCGGCTTTCCCAGCCGATTTCTGCTCCGATGCGTGCCAGTCGGCTCGTTCCGGGATTTCCCCACAATCGGGCATTGTCGATGTCGCACGACTCGTTATGCCAATGGTCTCGGGAAGTTACCTATTTTCTTGGATGAAAGGAACTGAACGGGGAGGAGGCGACGAGGAGCTGCCCCTCGTCATTGTTCACCGACTCCAAGTCGATCGAGTTGAACAGCAGCAAGTTGCCCGCGAGGTCGATAACTGTCGTGCTGAAGTAATAGGTACGTCCCGGCTCAGCAGTGAAACTCGTGAGGGAAGTTTGGTCGCGAAACCGCTTGTTGGCGTTTTGCCAAGTCGTGCACAGATGGTGCTCTCCTGGCTCGACGGAAAAAAACAGGTATGAACTGCCCCGGTTCGCCCCCATCCACGCCCCGTCTAATCCGACCCTTGTGACGCTGCCGCAGCTCCCCAAGCAAAGCCAAATTTCGGTGCTCATCGGCGACCACATAGACTAGCGCTTTGCCGGCCTGAGGTTGAGCCAGGGGATGCTGCTCCTTGTCCGCCGTGACGTCGAATTCCGCAGCGGTCGGGCCGCAGGCCGCCTTCGCATGAGTCATCGCCGCCTGGTCCTGCGCTAAGGCAGCGGACGCCAGAAGAACGATCATCAGTAGGGTTTTGATATTGCACCGCCAATCAACGCGGATGCGAGCCGCAGCGCCCAGGTTGCCTGTTGATGCAGCCCACCCCATTGGGCCCGCCGCCGCGAAATGACAACTCCGCGTTCACGCCATCAAGTAGTTTGAACATCCGAAAGAGTTGCTGAGGACGAATCCATGGACTACAACTGAATCATCCTCAGCTTAAGCTGAAGCGGGGAGCACTGCATGACGGATGCCTCGACAACGACTCCCACGCTGGCAACTTTGAGCACCCGCTGTCGCTGGTGGTCAAGGGCGCGCACGTCTTTTTTCTGGATGTTGATCGTTGCTTTCAGCGTGCGCTTCGGGTACATCTTCATCGGACACACCTATAGATTCCGCTCCGATAAGAAAACCCTCGCGGCTCCGGTAAATGAAAGAGATTTCGACTTTGGCTTTGAGATGGGCCGCATTGGGCGGTCGCTCGCACAAGGCCAGGGATTCAGCAATCCCTTCAACGGCGCCACGGGTCCGACGGCTTGGGAACCGCCGCTCTATCCTTTTCTGATCGCGTTCATCTTCCGGGTGTTCGGAGTCTACAGTCGCGCCTCGGCGGTGGTCCTGCTTGGCCTCAACAGCATTTTTTCCGCGCTTACCTGCATTCCCATTTTTCTGCTTGCGAAAAAGTGCTTTGACGAACGAGTTGCGGTGTGGAGCGCCTGGACGTGGGCGCTGCTACCGTCGGTTATTTTCTGGTGCACCCGCTGGGTGTGGGAGACCAGCCTTGCTGCACTGCTGCTGACGATTATTTTCTGGCTCACGTTTACGATGGACGAAAAAGACGGGTTGAGGCCCTGGCTGCAATTTGGCCTGCTTTGGGGTGTTGCGGCGCTGGTCAACACAGCTCTCTTATCATTCCTGCCGGTCTCCGGAGTATGGATTTGGTACCGGCGCTCCAAAGCCGACAAGCATTCACTCGGCGGAGTGGCTGTTGCGTCTTTAATCTTCGCGGCGTGTATCACGCCGTGGCTGGTCCGCAACTACCGCACATTCGGACAGGTAGTTTTCATTCGTTCGAACTTCGGCGCCGAACTTCGACTGGGAAACGGACCCGGGGCTGATGGTACTTGGATGGATTATCTTCACCCCACAAAGAATGTTGCTGAGATGCGCCGCTACCTCGATCTGGGGGAACTTGCTTATGTGGCCGAACGCAAACGAGAAGCAACAGCCTACATTCATGAAGATTATGCGCGATTCGCCGGATTGAGTCTGAAGCGTTTCATCTACTACTGGGGCGGGTTGCCGAAAACTTCGGAGAGTCCCGTGCTCGGGTTCTTGCGAAATTCTCTATTCCTTGCTTCTTCGGTCTTGGCTGTTTGGGGACTAGGGCGCGCTCTGCGTCAGCGCAAGCCGGGCGCGTGGCTTTTCTTTTGGCTGGTTCTATCCTACCCGCTGGTATATTACTTTGTCTTTCCTCATCCGCGTTACCGGCACCCAATCGAACCGGAGCTGGGAATCCTGATGCTTTATGTCATATCGGAGGTCGAGGGCGGCGACCGATCCCGGCAAGGTACGACGAGCCGGCGAACCACGCCCAACGTCTGATTCGCGCACCATCTGATGAATCACACACCACACCGCTTGCAGGATGAAATTCAGTCGTCAAGACGGCGAGGCAATTTCGACACCTGGTTCGGAGCTCACTCCGACCTGAGTGCGACTTTCATTCTGGCCGCGGCCCTCGTGGTACGGCTGCGGGCTACGTCGGGAACATTCTTGAATCCGGACGAAGCGCTTCACTACCTTCTGGCCACTCAACCCTCATTGTGGCTGGCTTATCACGCGAGTCTGACCAACGCCCATCCTCCGCTCCTGACGTTCGTACTCTATCTTTGGCGCGGAGTGGGTACTTCGGAGTTCGCTCTACGCCTCCCCTCTGTGCTGGCGGGCGCGGCATTTTGCTGGATTTTCTTCAAATGGCTCACGCGTGTCCTTGGGCCGGTCGCGGGTTTCATTGGTTTGATCTTCGTGAGCTTTCTCCCACCCGTGATCGCACTCGCCGCCGAAGTCCGGCAGTATGCCTTGCTGCTCTTCTTTTTAGCCGGTTCCGCTTATCTGCTCGAGCGCGCTCTAGCGGAGAATTCCTCCGCCATGATGCTGCTTTCGGCGATGTTTCTTTATCTGGCCATGCTCTCTCATTACTCAGCGATCCTGTTTGCAGCGGCAATCGGAATTTATTCCCTGCTTCGACTGATCGCTCGCCGTCCTCCAGCCAAGATCGTCGTAGCATGGGTCGGCGGGCAGGCCGGTGCGCTGGGACTGCTTACGGTTTTGTACCTCACACACATTTCAAAGCTGAAGGGAGAATACGCGGCCGGCACCATCAACACGTGGCTGGCCAACTCCTTTTTTCGTCCGGGAAATGACAATCCGCTTCTGTTTGCGGTCGCCAGAACGGGGGGAGTTTTCCAGTATGTTTTTGGCCAGCTTGCGGTGGGAGACGTTGCCTTCCTGGCCTTTATTGCGGGCGTGGTCTGGCTTTGTAGACATAAGATTTCGCGCGGAAGCGCAGACGTCACTCTCCGCCAGTTGGGAATTCTTCTCGTCTTGCCGTTTGCGCTGGGCGCGGCAGCCGCGATTGCCAGAATCTATCCCTATGGCGGAACACGGCATTCAGCGTTTCTCATCATGTTTGCCGTGGCCGGAGTCAGCCTTTTCGTGGCCAAGTTGGTGAAGCAAGGGATCGGTCGAGGAATTGCCTCGGCCATCCTGATTGTTACGATCTGTAACGTCTGGGCGCAGCCGCATCGGCCCTACATGCTTCGCGAAGATCAAAGTCGCATGCAGATGGTTCGCGCCATCGGATTCATTCATGCGCAGGTTCCGCAATCGGACATGATCTTCGTCGACTACCAGACTCGTCTCTTGCTCGGTTACTATCTGTGCCCGGATCAACCGGTTTCGTTTTCTGCCCCGGTCGGGAGCTTCGAGCAGTTTCAGTGTAACGGCTATCAGGTTGTCGCGGCGGGTCCGGATCTTTACACATTCACCGCCGACAATTTCTTGCCCAGGTGGAGTCAACTGTCGCGCTCGTTTCCGTTGAAGTCTGGTCAGGCGGTTTGGGTCGTTCAAGCGGGTTGGGAAGTTGGGCTAGCGCACGAACTTCAGAGCAAATTTCCGGAGCTTCCCGGACTCAACCCTCAATCGTTTGGAAGAAATATAACGATCTTCCGGTTGGCAGTCGTGCAACCTCCACCTGTGATTTCTGCCCAAGTCGAATGAATTTACAGTGCGACGTTAGCTCAAAATGGGCAATACTCGTATGCGCTTCTTCGTCGCCGCGTAAATGGCATTGCATAAAGCCGGCGCTAGCGGCGGCACGGGTGGTTCGCCCGCACCGGTCGGGGCCTCGGTGCTCGAGACCGAGTATGCCTCAATCAGCGGAGCTTCGCTCATGCGGATGGGCGCATAGTCATCGAAGTTGCCCTGCACCACGCGTCCCTTGTCGATGGTGATCAGTGCGCGTAAAGCATTGGTGAGGGCATAAATCACCCCGCCCTTGATTTGTTGTTCGAGGATGCCGGGGTTCACTACTTGGCCGCAATCCATTGCCGCCACCACGCGGTGCACGCGGGGCTGATCGTTCTCCATCGTAATTTCTACGACTTCTGCCATGTATGTGCTGAAGCAACCGAAACAGGCAATTCCCTGAAAGTGCCCCGCCGGCAGCGGTTTTCCCCAGCCAGCTTTTTCTGCCGCTAGCTGCAACACGCCGCGCATTCGTGCGGTGTGCCAAACGGTGTCGAAATACTTGATGTCTTCGTCTTTGGACAATAGGTGTAGCCGATATTCAAGCGGATCTTTCTTCGCGGTCGCCGCAAGTTCATCAATAAACGATTCGCTGGCGAACCCAGCCTGCAGCGCATATACCGACCGCATCCAGCCCAAAGGGACCGGAGTCTCCGTCATCACGAATTCGACCATTGCAGAGGGGAAAGAATAGATCAGCGCGGCTTCGTCCGGCAGGTCTGGATCGACTCCGTTCGGGGTGAGCAGCCCTTTCTGCCCGCTGATCGAGGGCGCGACAATGCAGTGGGTGAATGCCATCGGCCAGCCCTGGGCATCGAGCACTGCGCTCAGTTTGTGATAGCTCGCCGGCCGGTAGGTCGAGTTCCGCATATCGTCTTCGCGAGTCCACAGCACCTTGACCGGCGCGTTCGCCGCCTTCGAAACCAACGCGGCCTCGACGCCGTAGTCGTGCTCCAGGCGCCGGCCAAACCCTCCGCCCATCAGCGTGACATTCACCTTCACTTGGTCAGGATCCAGTCCGACCGCCTGCGCCACCGAGTCACGCACATCCTGGGGCACCTGCGTCGGCGCCCACAGTTCGCAATTCGATCCGCGGAAGTGCGCCGTGCAATTACCAGGTTCCATCGCAGCGTGAGCCATGAGAGGAAGTTGATATTCCGCCTCGACGCGGCGTCCCGACCCTTTTGAAGCGTCGCCCGTGGCATAAAGAGTCACAGCTTTGTTGGAAGCTGCCTTCTTCAACGACTCGAAGATCGCAGCCGTGTTTAGATCTTTGTTTGGACCCTCGTCCCATTGGACATTCAGCACTCGCCTGCCTTCGAGGGCACTCCACACACTGTCGGCCACGACAGCGACGGCCGCATCGCTGATCTTCCCTACATAACCAACGCCCGAAATCTTCTTGGATTCCTTGGCGTCGAAGCTTGCGACTTTGCCGCCGATCACCGGGCAGCGGGCCAGTGCGGCGTACTTCATGCCAGGAACGCGAAAATCGATGCCAAACACCGCCGTGCCGTCGACCTTCGAAGGTATATCGAATCTGGCCACGGGCTTGCCGACGATTTGATAGTCCTTAGCCTGCTTCAGCGGCACATCGGACGGAATTTGTTGCGCGCTCACTCTGCTCGCCAACTGTCCGTACGTGAGACGGCGATTGGACGCCGCGTGAACCACTGCACTGTTTTGGGCTTTGCAGCCTGAGCGGGGAACGCCCCACTCCAGAGCTGCGGCGCTGATTAGCATTTCGCGAGCGGCTGCTCCGGCTTTTCGCATGGGATCCCAGGTCGTTCGTACGCTGGCGCTGCCGCCGGTTGTCTGGTCGCCATAGAGGGTGCTGGCGCCGGCCTGTTCGATCGTTATCTGCTTCCAGTCTGCCTCAAGTTCTTCCGCGAGAATCATAGGAAGTGAAGTGCGCACCCCCTGGCCCATCTCAGACCGCGCAACCACGATTGTGATCTTTCCGTCGGGCGTTATTTTCAGATAGGCATTGGGAGTGAACGTGCTTCCCGCGGGAGTCGAATTCCCATGAGGCAGGTAGAACCCAATCACCAGTCCAGCCCCGGCAGCCACCCCGGCAGTTACAAACTCGCGGCGAGAAAGCGGATTCATCGCGCACCTCCCGTGCCAACAGCACGATGGATCGCACGCCGAATCCGGTCATAGGTCCCGCAGCGGCATAAGTTGCTGGACATCGCCTGCGTAATCTGGTCATCGGACGGTTGAGGAGTTCTTGCCAGCAGGGCCGCTGCAGCCATGATCTGACCGGTCTGACAGTACCCGCATTGCGGGACTTGTTCGTCGATCCATGCCTGCTGCAAAGGATGCGCACCCTTCGCGGACAAGCCCTCAATCGTCGTAATGTTCTTTGTTGCAGCTTGCGAGACAGGCGTCGAACACGAGCGCACGGGCTCTCCATCCACATGGACTGTGCATGCGCCGCAGAGACCCGCCCCACAGCCAAATTTTGTGCCTGTCAATTCGAGGGTATCGCGCAGAACCCAAAGCAGAGGGGTCTCTGGCGCAACGTCCACTTTCCGCTCCCTGCCGTTAACACGAAGAGTGATGGCTGCCATGTTTGCGGAGCTCCAGGATATGGACAGACATCGTACTCAACAATCAGGAAAAATCAAAACGGGTGTCCTCAGGCGGCGAAATACGTCAAACCGCCATGATGGCTTGTACCGACCGTCGGCGAGACCTCATTTAGCAATGCTGCCCGTGTAGGAGGCAACTCGCGGAGGGATGGAGATGATTTGATGAAAACGATATGCACTGCAATAGCCTTCCTGAGTTTCTTCGGGATCCTGCGATCTGGCCACGCTCAAGTTCTGTCCGAGCTGTCCCTCCCTCCCAATGGGGCAAACGAGAGGGCGGAAGTCTCTCAGTGGATTGGTCTTGTGAACGTCACCATCGCCTACCACAGCCCTAATGTCCACGGAGGCACGGGAGCAGATCGGACTGGGCATATTTGGGGCGAACTGGTGCAATATGGTTTTTTTGACCAAGGCTTGGGTCCATCGCGAGCAACTCCCTGGAGGGCTGGCGCCAATGAAACCACCACCATCACCGTCTCGCACGATGTAGAAATAGAAGGCAAAAAACTTAAGGCCGGAACCTACGGGCTGTTTCTGGAACTGCAGCAGAGCGGACCCTGGGTATGGATTTTTTCCAACAACTCCACCGGATGGGGCAGTTATCAATACGATCCAAAAGATGACGTACTGCGAGTTCCAGTAAATCCTCTGGTGGCTCCCTACACCGAATTCCTCACCTTTGGATTCGATGAGCGGCGCCCGAGTTCGACTTTGGCCTTTCTGCAATGGGAAAACAAGCGCATCCCTTTCAAAATTGAAGGGCCCAACGTGAATGAGCTTTACGTCGAGGAGATGCGGAAGGAACTCAAGGGCTGGCCGGGATTCAAATATCAAAACTGGCAGATTGCGGCCCAGTTTTGCGCCAATCACAAGACCAACCTGGACGAAGCGTTGATCTGGGCCGATAAAGCTATCAACGAACCGTTCAAAGGACCGTCTCGAGGACGAGAGGATTCTTCCACGCTGGCGACCAAAGCGGCAGTACTTCAGGCGATGGGACGAGACGCCGATGCGGACGCTACTATTGACAAAGCGCTTCGCCTTCCGGAAACGGACGTTATTCGAATTTATGGGTACGCCGCGAGTCTGCTCGCAGCCGGGAGAAACGAGAGAGCGTTAGAGATCTTTAAAGCCAATCAGCAACACCATCCTGAGGAAAAATTCTGGACCTATCTGGGTCTTGCGCAGGGCTATACCGCGGTAGGTGACAAGAGCAACGCAATCAAAAACTGGGAGATTGCACTCCTCAGTGTCCCGCCAAATGCTTACTCTGACGTTCCGACGTATGAGAAAACATTGAAACAATTGAAAGAGGGCGGATAGCTGTTACGCAAGACTTCCACCGCTAACCTTGTTATGGACGATGGAACGGCCGGCGTACCCGTGGCTCTGCCTTCCGGGTTTTCGGCATTTCGACGGGATCGAACTGCACGGCAAAGGCAACATCTACGTATCCGAGCTTTTACTAAACCAGATATGGGTGCTTTCGCCCGATGGCCACCAGCGCATCCTGATCGCGACCAAGGCGAACGCGCCGCTTGACAATAACACCCGCCTGCTCGTAAGAGGGGATGTTCTTTGTACAGCCAATCTGGGCTTTACCCACGCCACACCCGAGGAAGCGGACCGCAGCGTGGTCTGCATGAAGGGTTTTCCCCCGCCGAAATAGTGGATCAGACCGTTAGACACTTCGAGCGTCGACGGATAAGAACGACATCACTTACTTGCTCCTCTGCAATTCTCGGTAGGCTTCGCTCTTCGAGACGCCCATCTCTTTCGCAATCCTCTTCAGCGCCGTCTTCTCGTCCAATTTCTCATCAACCATGATCTGCTTTAGCCGCTCACCGATGCTCACGCGTGAGGGCAGAGTTCTCTTATCTGTCACTTCCATTTTGCCGATCAGCAAAGTGATCTCGCCCTTGACGTCGCCTCGGGCTCTCAGTGTTTCCAGAACTTCGCCCGCGTGCCCACGCAGGAACTCTTCATGAATCTTGGTCACTTCGCGCGCGATCACCACATGGCGCTCGCTTCCCAGGATTTCAACGATGTCTTCCAGCGCTTCCGTTACCCGATGTGGGGCTTCATAAAATACCTGGGTACGCGCCGCCTCCCTAATGCTCTCCAGGATCTGCCGCCGCTGGCCGCGTTTTGCCGGCAAGAATCCACTGAAGCGAAATGAGTCTGTGGGCAAGCCGCTCGCCACCAGCGCAGCCAGAAACGCTGATGCGCCCGGAATCGGCACAACCGGCACGTGATGTCGAATCGCCAGCGAGATCAAACGGAAGCCAGGATCGGAAATGCCCGGCATTCCGGCATCCGTGACCAGAGCGACTCGCGCCCCCTGTTCAAGGTCAACCACCAGTTCCGCGGCGCGGGTCATCTCGTTATGTTCGTGATAGCTGGTAGTGCGGGTGCCGATGCCGTAATGGTTCAGCAATTTCTGGGTCTGGCGCGTGTCTTCGCAGGCAATCAGGTCAGCTTGTTTCAGCACGCGCAACGCCCGCAGAGTGATGTCATCCAGATTGCCGATCGGGGTTGCCACCAAATAGAGCCCGGGCGCGAGGCTACTGTCCGAGTCAGCAGCCGACTTGATTTCGTCCGGGCTCATTCTCGGTTCCACTTTCGTCGGTTCGCCTTCGACCGGAGTCTATCACTGATTCTAAGGCCTGCACCTGCCCCGTAAATTGACGGAAAACCAGGGTGAACCCTAGAATCAAGAGTAGCGAGATACCTACGGCCCTGGCCTGCACCCGCAGGGCGATCAGGAGTCCATGCCACTTTACGAATACGAGTGCCAGAAGTGCCATCACCGCTTCGAACGGATCGTGAAATTTTCCGACCGCCCTATGAAGAAGTGTCCGGATTGCGGCGGTCCGGTCGAGCAGACCATCACCGCTCCCGCAGTGCAGTTTAAGGGCTCTGGTTGGTACGTTACCGACTACGCCAAAAAGTCTGCCGCCGCATCTTCTTCCAATGGAGATTCCAAGTCGAAGGACGAGGCTGCCTCCAAGAAGGAGTCCTCAAAGGACGAGTCGGCTTCGAAGAAGGAAGAAAAATCTTCGAAGTCGAGTGATAAGTCGAAGGTGGAGACCTCCAGCAAGAAAGCCGAAAAGAAGTAATACGCCAGGAATAGCGTGCGGTACTGCGCGCGCGATCCTTCGACACCTTCGGTCTCTCAGGATGACTTCACGCCTTGCTCCAATCGCCTCACCTCCACTTCATGTTGTAGCCTAGCGCGTTCAGGATGTGGTTTTCGAACTCATACTCCAGGATGACGTTGAAGTTGTCCCCGGCGAACTCCCACGACGCAGCATACCGGGTAAGTTCAGGTTGGTAGAACGAATACGCTGCCGAATACCGCACATTGCAGGGCTGCGGGCAGGCAATCAGTCCGGTCGGGTCGGCATGCTGTTCGCCGGTCGCGTCGAATAAGACCTCTGGCGAAACATCCGGCACAGGGCTTACTGATAGCAGGTTGGGTTCGACGTCGAAGGCGCGCGGATCTCCGGGGCGCATGTCTGCAGGGACATTATTAGAGGCTCGCTGTAGCGGGTTGAGGTCGATCTTTTGTGCCACGCTCCGCTGCGCCTCCTCCCAAATCACCCCCAGGTCCGCGTCCGAATGCTGCGTCTGATTGATGAAACCCGCGGTTGCGGGGCCGCTGGGATTTCTCGCGCATCCCAGGAGAACCACCGTCAAAACAAGCGTCAGCCCGTTGAGCCTCATCGTTTTCCCGGAATCCCTGTTGAGGACATCGGCAGAAAGCTTCTCTGCGAACTCCCGGGGACCGGCCCGAACGACATACGTCTTTCGCGCTATGTTTCAGATGGTTGCGGCTCTGAGCCAGGGCTGAATCTCTTTGTACTTTGGCTCATCTAAACCGGTGTAAATAGTCGTTATAACGAGGATTTTAACTATGATTAACATTCGGCACAGCAACGAACGGGGCGGCGGCGATCACGGCTGGCTCAATACCCGCCACACGTTTTCCTTCGATCAGTATCACGATCCGCGGTTCATGGGATTTCGCTCCCTGCGCGTGATTAATGAAGACCGGGTCGCCCCCGGCGAGGGCTTTCCGACCCATCCGCACCGGGACATGGAAATCATCACCTATCTCCTGAAAGGAGCGCTTGAGCACAAGGACAGCCTGGGCACCGGATCGGTCATTCGTCCCGGCGACGGACAGCGCATGAGCGCGGGGCGCGGTATCCGTCATAGCGAGATGAATGCTTCATCGACCGAACCTGCCCATCTGCTGCAGATCTGGATCATGCCCGACCGCCCGGGTTATGAGCCCAGCTACGAGCAGAAAGCGTTTCCGGACGAAGAAAAGCGCGGCAAGCTGCGCCAGATTGCGGGCCCCGATGGTAAAGATGGCTCGGTGACCATCCACCAGGACGCGCGCCTTTTTGTGACTCTCCTTTCTCCCGGACAGGAAGTCGCACATGAATTGGTCAAGGGCCGCTACGCCTGGCTCCAGGTCGCCAAGGGAGCGGTGGAGTTAAACGGGAGGGCTCTCAAACAGGGCGACGGGGCCGCCGTGACCGACGAGCCTAAACTGACGATCAAAGGCACAGAGAACGCCGAGGTTCTGCTGTTCGATCTGGCGTAATTCGCATCCCACCGCTGTAGAAACGTAGCTAGCTACGCTTCGACGGTGGAGTTTGTGATTCAATGGTGCACTGAGGTAACCCCATGGCAGATGAGTCGAAACCGATTCGCATTGTTTTGATCAACGGCAGCGTGCGCCCAGGAAACTACACCAGCATGGCATCAGCCCTGGTGGTGGATGAGCTGCGAAAAGATCCGAAGGTTAGCGTTGAGGTGATCAACCCATTGGAACTTGACCTGCCGCTACCAGGAATCAATCCTCGCGCCGAGGGAACCCGCAAGCTCCAAGAAGCAGTGAAGAACGCGACGCTCGTGATCCTGGCGACGCCGGAGTATCACGGCAGCCTGAGCAGCGTGATGAAGCTGGTCATCGAGAATCTGGGCTTTCCCTCGGTGCTCGCCGGTAAACCGGTTGCGCTGTTGGGTGTGGCAGCCGGCTCGATCGGAGCCATCAAATCGCTGGAACAGCTGCGGAGCATCGCTTCTCACATCGGCGCTTTCGTTCTCCCCTTGCTAGTTTCCATTCCGAACGTGCAGAAGGTGTTTGACTCTTCCGGCCACGTGCTCGACCCGGCGGTCGAAAACCTGGTACGCACTCTCGCAACCAATGTCATGAGCTACATTCACCAAAACATTTGCCCGTCGGTAACTCTGGAGCGCCTGCTGCGGCAGGGCAATGCGGCAGTGGCTGGGTAGCTCGAACCGAGCAATGTCTTCTTCGATCCCAAGAGGAGTTGCGGCAATTGCAGTTCTCTTCCTTGCCGCCGCGGCCTATCTCGCTTTGGTCGGCCTCGTCATGCTGCTGTCTCCTGGTGCGGTTTTCATGTCGTTGGGTGCTCCGCTCCTCACCGGCCTGGAACTGGCTGGGCCTTACATGTTTTTGCTGATGGCGGGAGTTGGCGGGCTCATTGGATGGGGCTTGTTGCGGCTGAACAACTGGGTGCGGAGGGCAGCCATTGCTGTAGCATTCATCGGAGTAGTAATGCTCGTCCCTGGCGTTTCGGCCGCAGCGGTGGATTTGCGCGTGTCACTGATTTGGGGAGGCCTTGGAATCATCGTTCGAGTGATGATCCTCTGGTATCTGTATCAGGGGCGAGTAAGAACAGTTTTCACGAAAGACTAGCCACAGATTACACGAACCGACACGTATTTGAAGCTTTAGCCTCTCTCAAGATGCGTGAAAATCGGTTCAAGTCCGTGGCTCGCTTCGCTATTTCTTTGACTTCACTGGCTCTTCTTCGCCCACGCGCTTGCTGACTTCGAACTTCATCTTTCCAGCTTTCTTGTCGGCGTCGACGATCACATGATCGCCGTGCAGCACTTCGCCGTCAAGAATCTTCATCGCGAGCGGGTCCTGAATGAGCTTCTGTATCGCCCGCTTCAGCGGACGGGCTCCAAAATTCGGATCGAAGCCTTGGTTGAACAGCAGGTCCTTTGCCGCGTCGGTCAGTTCAAGCGAAATCTTGCGCTCGGCTAGTAACGCCCGCACATCCTCCAGACGCAGCTCGATAATTTTTACCAACTGCTCTTTGCCCAGGGGTCTGAAGATGATGATGTCGTCCACGCGATTCAGGAACTCCGGCTTGAAGTGCCCATGCAGAGCGTTCATCACATGCTTCGAAGCCTCATCGAACTCCTTTTCAGAGCGCAGGCCTTCGGCCTGTAGGAAAGAAGATCCGATGTTCGAAGTCATAATGATCACGGTGTTGCGGAAATCCACCGTACGGCCTTTCCCGTCGGTAAGCCGGCCATCGTCCATCATCTGCAGCAAAACGTTGAAGACATCGGGATGCGCTTTCTCGATCTCATCGAAAAGAATGACCGCGTAAGGACGCCGCCGCACCTGCTCGGTGAGTTGCCCACCCTCTTCATAGCCAACGTATCCCGGAGGCGCGCCGATGAGCCGTGAGACCGCGTGCTTCTCCATGTATTCGGACATGTCGATCCTCACCATGGCGTGCTCATCGTCAAAGAGAAACTCAGCCAGAGCGCGCGCCAGTTCGGTTTTGCCCACACCAGTAGGGCCCAAGAAAATGAAGGAACCTATCGGACGTTTGGGATCGCTCAAGCCGGCGCGGGAGCGACGGATGGCGTTCGCAACCCGCTCCAGAGCTTCGTCCTGCCCGATCACGCGTTGGCGCAGACGGTCTTCCATGCTGACCAGTTTCTTGACCTCGCCCTCCAGCATCTTCGACACCGGGATGCCGGTCCACTTGGAAACAATACGGGCAACGTCTTCTTCGTCGACCTCTTCCTTTAGCATCCGCGCCTTGCCCTTAACTTCCATCTGGGCAGTCAGCTTATTGAGTTCTTCTTCGGCTTGGCGCAGAAGGCTGTAACGGATTTCAGCAACCCGCTGTAAGTTTCCCTTGCGCTCCTCGGCTTGCTCTTCCGTCTTCAGTTGCTCAATCTTTTCCTTGAGAGCGCGGGAGCGGACAATCAGGTCCTTTTCCCGCTTCCAGTTGGCCTTCAGCGTATTGGCTCTCTCCCGAATCTCGGCCAGTTCTTTGTCGATCAGCGAGAGCCGTTCTTTCGAGTTCGGATCGCTTTCTTTTTTCAACGCTTGCCGCTCGATCTCCAGTTGCGTTGCCCGTCGCTCAAGCTGGTCGATATCGGTAGGCAAAGAGTCAATCTGAATTCGCAACGATGCTGCCGCCTCATCGATCAGGTCGATTGCTTTGTCAGGCAAAAAGCGGTCCGAGATGTAGCGATGCGACAAAGTCGCGGCTGCGACAATCGCCGAATCCTTTATGCGGACGCCGTGATGGACTTCGTACCGCTCTTTCAGCCCACGCAGGATGGCGATTGTGTCCTCGACATTGGGCTCGCCCACGAAAACAATCTGGAAACGGCGCTCCAGCGCCGGATCTTTCTCAATGTGCTTGCGGTATTCGTTGAGCGTAGTCGCACCAATCGCGCGCAGCTGTCCGCGCGCCAGGGCCGGCTTAAGCATGTTGGAGGCGTCCATCGCGCCCTCAGCCGCGCCCGCGCCAATCAGCGTGTGCAACTCGTCGATGAACAGAATGATCTGTCCCGAAGATTCTTCAATCTCTTTGAGCACGGCTTTCAGTCTGTCTTCAAACTCACCGCGATATTTCGCGCCCGCCAACATCGAACCTAAATCCAGCGCAACTACCCTTTTGTTCTTCAGCCCTTCCGGCACATCCCCGGAGATGATGCGCTGCGCCAGGCCCTCCACAATAGCCGTCTTGCCCACACCGGGTTCCCCGATCAGCACCGGATTATTCTTGGTACGGCGGGAAAGCACCTGCACCACGCGGCGGATCTCTTCGTCGCGACCAATCACGGGATCGAGTTTTCCCCGGCGAGCCTGCTCGGTCAGGTCACGAGCGTAGCGCTCGAGCGCTTGATACTTGTCTTCGGGATTCTGGTCCGTGACTTTCTGTGAGCCACGCACTGAGGTCAGCGCTTTCAGAATGGAGTCATGGGTTGCGCCGTGGCTTGTCAGGATTTCCCGCGCAGCATCCCGCTTGAGTTCGGTTGCCGCCAGCAGCAGATGCTCAGTCGAGACGTACTCGTCTTTGAAGTTGCCCGCTTCTTTGAATGCGAGTTCCAGCAGTTGATTTGCCGAGTTTGAGATCGTCGGCTGAGCGGCGCCTGAGACTTTTGGTAAGCTCTCAATGGCCTTGTGGGCATCATGCAACACCGCCTGCGGACCAATCCCGATCTTTTCCAGTACGGGAGGGACGATGCCTTCCTTGTCCTCGACCAGCGCGGCCAGCAGATGGACGGGCATGAGCTCGGGGTTGCCGTGCTCGGATGCCAGGCTATTGGCGCGCTGGACTGCCTCCTGTGCTTTCACTGTGAACTTGTCCCATCGAATTGCCATAATCTTTTCCTTTACCTATACCTATTGTCACCCTGAGCCGAGCGAAGGGTCCATGCATTTGTTCGCGCCTAAAAATACACAGAATTTTTCGCTTCGCTCAGAATAACAGCGCATAGAAAACGGGAGACGGTTACCTCTGCCGCCTCCCGTCAAAACTGTCATCTGGCCCGGACGGGTCAGAGACCCGTCGCTATATAAGCAATTGCCGCCTTATGCGGCTTTGCCCGGGGCCTTGGCTTCGAGAGTTTTCTCGCCACCAATGTTGACCTTGATCTGCTTGGGCTTGGCTTCCGCCTTTTTCGCCAGGCTGATCTTCAGGATTCCCTTATCATAGTTGGCCGAGACTTTCTCTGGATCCACGGTCGTGGGCAAAGTGAAGGAACGAGTGAAGCTTCCATACTGCCGCTCGACACGGCGGAAATTTTCTTCTTTCTCTTCCTTTTCGAACTTGCGCTCGCCGTGCACGGTGAGGGTGTTGTTCTCGATGCGAACATCGATGTCCTTCTCGTCAATGCCCGCGACTTCGATCTTCAGCGTGATGTTGTGCTCATCTTCGTAAACATCGACGGCTGGAGCGAAAGCGCTGGTGGTTAACGACTGATCCTGCGAGTCGGCGCTGAACGAGTCACGGAACAAACGGTTCATCCGGTCCTGCAGGGTGCTGAACTCACGGAAAGGCTCCCAACGGGTTAAAACGGTCATGGCTAAATCCTCCTTCAAAATCTTTTGGCTTGGTTTTATGGCTTCCTACACTGACTTGGATGCCTAATTAGCGTAAAGGAAGCATAAAATATGAGCGTCTAATTGTCAATATGATTGTTGGCTTCTTTTTCATAAGCTTACAGCCAATATCATACACTTCAAGTACGCAGTTTCGGGAACAGTCAACAGAATCGGATGATCCTTCGCTTGCGTCCGGTTTTCCAATACACGAAGATTTCTGTGCATATCCCGGGCGGCCTCCGTCACCACTTCTGCAAACTGTAGCGCGCTAACATGGTAAGAACAAGAGCAGGTCACCAGGACCCCGCCGGGCCGGAGCATCTTTAGCGCTCGTAGATTGAGCTCTTTATAGCCGCGAAGGGCCGTTTCCACGTTGCTCTTGCCCTTGGCGAAGGCTGGGGGATCGAGGACGATGGTGTCGTATTGCTGGCCCGCGCTGGCATAGTCACGGAGCAGGTCGAAAGCGTTGGCTTCAATCCATTCAATCTCGCGCCCGTTCAAAGCAGCGTTGCGGTCGGCTGACTCCAAGGCCGGGCGTGAGCTATCGACGCCTGTGACCTTAGAACAGTGCTCCGCCAGATGCAGAGCAAAGCCACCGTGGTAACAGAAGACGTCAAGCGCCTCGCCTCGGGCATACTGGGCCGTTGCGGCGTAGTTTTCCCGCTGGTCGAGGAACGCCCCCGTCTTCTGGCCTTCAAACGCCTCGTAGTAAAAGCGAACGCCGTTCATGGAAAACACGGTGCTTTTTTTCTCTCCTTGCAGCAGTGCGGATGACCGCGCGGGCAATTGCTCTAACTCCCGCACTCGGGGATCGACACGCTCGGCCATCGCCACGGGTTTCAGCCTCTCAAATAATTCGGAAACAACAATTTGGCGCACGCCGTCCGCGTCCATCGCCTGGGTCAGCACCTGCAGCGAAAGCAGATCGTTGTAGCGATCAACGATCAGCCCGGGCAGGAAATCAGCCTCACTGAAGACGATGCGGTAAGCATCGGTGCCGCGCACCACTCGCTCGCGATACGCGATCGATTCCTGGATACGGTTCCGCAGAAGGGCGTCGGGGTTCTTAACCGCATCCCGGGAAATCATGCGGATCGCAATCTGAGAAGCGCTGCTGTATAGAGCTGTGCCCAGGAATTTTTCTCGCTCGTCGGTTACTCCGACCAGCACGCCGGGAGCAATACCGTTCGCTCCAACGATGTCCGAGCGATAGACCCACACGTGTCCGTCCTTGAGGCGATTCGCTCCACGACGTGAAATTCTCACGACAGGCAACCCGTGAAGGTTTAATGTTCTTGGGGGCATGAGGGAATCTTACCCCCACAGGGTTGCATGCGGACAAAAGCCGCACGCGGTCAAGTCCAGAACCGCGAGGCATTCTCTGAGAATCGCATTTGCCGCGACACCTCGCCAGCCCATGGTCATTCCGAGCATAGCGAGGAATCTGCTTTCTGTCGGAAGCTTGCGAAAAGCAGATTCCTCGCTACGCTCGGAATGACAAGTTGAAACGCAAGTTCCTTTAGGAAAACCCCGATTCCACGCCACTTGCGCTCCTTGGGAAGGACAGAAATACCTGGTACGTTCAGCTGGCGGCGGGATGCTCTGAAACTGCGGCCTGGCTCCGGGCGTGACTCCGAGTACGCGACTCCGCCCGCGCCAAGTCAAGGTCCCGGTGCAAAGCGTCAAGCGTTGCCGTCGGAAGTTCGTTTCCCCACTCCTCGAGCTCCGACTCGGACCAACTACCATTCAAACGGATGGCATCGTCAGTGAGGTCTTCGGGAAACGCCAGACGATATTCGCCTTCACGAACCAGGACATCGCCAATTCCGCGCCCCGAAGAACCGTCGTATATATGGCGGCTCGACATCCCTTTGCTGTTGAGATAAACCAGAAATACTTCCCCATGTTCCTCGAAGTTGCTCCGGTAATACCAGGCTTGGCTGGATTCAAACTTCGGATGGGCTCTCCGGCGTCTTGCGATCACCGCTGGGTCTGGTTCCTCGTCATGGGACGGGTCGTGGTAAAGAATTCGCTGGCAAGATTCGCAAATGACTACTTGAGCTCCCGCCCGCACTTCATTGTAGGTCTGCGGACGTAGCATCACCTGGCAGGCCAGACATTTGTGATCGCGGGCTTCGGAAAGGCCCGTCCCTCGATGCTTTGCAACGCGGTCATACTGGCGCAGCAGATCGGCATCCACACCGGCTCGCGCCGTATCGCGTTTGGCGTTCCACTCGGCCAACTGCTTCTCGTCTTCGGCAGTGCGCTGCCGGGCCTCGACCTTCTCCCTTTCGATCTCCGCCATCTCCGCCTTCAGTGTCACTTCGGCCGCCTTCACATCCTTCTCGCGGATCTCGGCATTCACCATCAACTCAAGAATCTTGTCTTCGTTGGCCCGAATATCCTGCTCGGCGAACTGGATCTCGTGCAAGAGAGCCTTATATTGTTCATTGGTCTTGACGGCGAGGGATTGGTCGCGGTACTTGGAGATTTTCTGTTGCTGGTCCGAAATCGCGCTCTCGTACTTGCGGCGGGACGCTTCGTCAGCCTTTATTGCGCTTTTGGCTTTCTCGAGAACCGCCCTGGTGCCTGCGAGCCGCTCTTCGATGGCCGCCACCCGCTTGGGCAGCGCCGCAACTTCTTCCTTCAAGCGCAGGATTTCCCGATCCGCCTGTTGCAGTGCGATCAGGTTTTGCACGTCTGGAAGCATCTTTAAGAGTGGCACTGCCATTGATTTTATCATGCGTCTGCATATACGTTGCTCGCAACGTCTCTGCCAACGTCGCCGGTGGCTAGCCTGCACGAACCTGCTCCCCCGGTGTAAACTTTTTAGCCTTGCTTTTAAGGCGGAATTTATACGGGAGATGCCTTTGATGCAGCTCATTCGTCGGATTTTGATCTGCTGGTTGCTCATCCCCATTGCGGGCGCCCAGTCAGCCACTCCCAGCAGTTCGGCCAAAAAGCCTCTCACTATTGAAGCCATCTTCGCCGGTGGCGGCATTACCGGACGGCCCCCGGAAACCATCGAATGGACTCCCGATTACGCGAAATTCACTTTCATCCAACGCGACGATGCAGGTGAACACGGTGAGCTGTGGTCGGTAGACGCGACCACGGGGCAAAAAACGCTCCTGATCAACGAAACCAAACTGGCCACGCTCGCTCCGCCCCTTGAGAAAGTTAAAGACGAGCGCGAAATCGAGCGCATCACTCGCTATCACGTTGATCCCTACCACTGGGCGCCGGATGGCAAGCATTTGCTTTTCGTTCCGCAAGGCCAGCTCTGGCTCTACTCGCTCGAAACCGGCACCGCCGTCCAAACCAGCGCGTCCTCCGATCCCAACGGCGATCCCAAGTTTTCTCCGGACGGCACCCACCTGGCGTATGTTCGCAAACACAATCTGTATGTGCGCGCGTTTCCGGGCGACACCGAAAAGCAGCTGACTCGCGAGAAGGACGACAAGGACAAAGACGACAAGAAGAAAGATGGCAATCTGCTGAACGGCGAGGTCGACTGGGTCTATGCCGAAGAACTGGGAGTGCGCAGCAACTACTTCTGGTCCCCTGAGGGCAAAAGCATCGCCTTTCTGCATATGGACGAGACCCGCGTACCCACCTATCCAATCACCGACTGGATGCCCATCCATCCCACCGTGGACAAGCAAAAGTATCCCCAGGCAGGTGACCCCAATCCAGTGGTGCGCCTGGGGGTGGTCAGCGCATCCGGTGGCGACACGAAGTGGATTTCGCTGACCGACGACCACGACATCTATATCCCGCGCTTCGGTTGGGTAAACGAGGGTGTCCTCTGGGCTGAAGTGTTGAATCGCGCCCAGGACAACCTGGATTTGTACTTCATCGAGGCCCACTCCGGACGCTCCCATAAGGTGCTGACCGAATCCACCCCGAATGCTTGGGTCAACGTGAACGACGACATGACTATCCTGAAGTCGGGAGACCATTTTCTCTGGTCAAGCTGGCGTGACGGAACCACCCAGCTTTATCTCTACAGCTTCGACAAAGCGAATCCCCTGGCGGCCGACGCCAAACTAGAGCGCCCGCTGACGAAGGGCAACTTTGAAATGCTCGGCGTCGCTGGACTCGATGAAGCCGCCGGCGTGGTTTATTTCAACTGCAACAAGAACGATCCCCGCCAGCGCCAGCTCTACGCAGTGAAGTTGGACGGCTCCGGCTTCGAGCGTATCTCGCCGGAAGATGGAACCCATCACTCCACATTCGCCGACGACGGCAAACACTACGTGGACGAATTCTCGGCGCTCATGACGCCTCCGCGTGTATCAACCTGCAGTGCCAGCGGGAGCTGCAAGCAAGTTTGGGATTCGCGCAGCGTGGAGGACTTTGGCCTGATCGCGCCCAAATTTCTCGAATTCAAAGCCGACGACGGAACCGTTCTCCACGGCGAACTCCTGCTTCCACCTGAAAGCATGGGGAACGCCAAGGTCCCGCTGATCGTAAACATCTATGGAGGCCCTGCTGCGCAACTAGTCACGAACAGCTGGATCGAAGACTGGGCGGGCTCTGACGGCCTTTTCCATCAGCTGATGGCGCAGCGAGGCTTCGCCATCTTTACCGTCGACAATCACGGCACTCCGGGCCGCGACCGCAAGTTCATGACCGCGGTCCGACATCAGTTCGGCGGAATCGAACTGAAAGACCAACTCACTGCGCTCGATCAGCTTTTCGCTCAGTATCCCCAGCTTGATCGCAGCCGCGTAGGTATCTGGGGATGGAGCAACGGTGCATCGATGACTCTCTATGCCATGACTCATTCAACCGCGTTCAAGGCCGGTGCCGCGGTCGCCCCGGTTACCAACTGGCACAATTACGACTCCATCTACACCGAACGTTACAACGGGCTGCCCAACGACAAAGAATCCACGAGCTACGTCGATATGGATCTTCCGAGCGTAGCCGACAAGCTGCAAGGTGCGCTGCTGCTGGCGCACGGAACGGGCGACGACAATGTCCATTTCCAAAACAGCGTCCAGATGGTCGAAGGTTTAATCAAAGCCGGCAAGCAATTCCGCTTCATGCTCTACCCCAACAAAACGCACAGCATCCGCGGCGCCGCCGATCGCGACCACCTCTTCCATCAGATCGAAGACCATTTCGAACGCGAACTGAAATAGCCGATAAAAGACGCTGTCATTCTGAGGAAGCGGAACCTTTGCAAAGCGAAGGCTCCCGACGAAGATCTGTGCATTCCCAGCTGCAAATTAAGGGATCTAGTTGCCCTTCGCACCCATTCCAAAATACAACGTTGGCGTGGTCCCCAGCGCTCTCCTGAACATCGAGATGAACGCACTCGGTGTGCTGTAACCCGCTTCCAGAGCGGCGTGCGTGACCTTCGCTCCCTCCGCCAAGAACCGCATCCCTTGCATCAGCCGCAGCTGTTGCCGCCATTTCCCAAACGACATTCCCGCCTCTTCCTGGAAGAGTCGTTCCACCGTCCTCTTGCTCGCACCGGCCATTTTGCAGATTTGTTCAAGCGGTCGTCTGTCGCTGGGGTCGGCGACGAGTACTTCGGCAACTCGCACCGCTCTCGGATCGGAGAGATTAGGAAGCTGCAAAGGAACCATCTGAATGGCTTCCAGCTGGTCGAGGATGACGTCGATCAAGTGACGTTGCCAATTAATTCGCTTCTTCAGGACACGGCAGCCGCAAGCGTGCAGAATGAGCTCCCTCAGCAAAGAACGCACGTTTATTACACGACATTCTCGTGGCAGAGCCCTGGCGAGGTGTGGCTTGAGGTAGAGAGTGCGCATCGCTACAGGGCCAGACATCGTAATGCTGTGCGGAACGGCTGCAGGTATCCAAACCGCCCGGTGAGTCGGTACCACCCAGGTTCCACTCCTAGTGCGCACCGTCATCACTCCGCGGGAGGCATAAACAATTTGGTCACGATCGTGAAAATGCAACGGGATCACGTGCCCGGCAGGGTAGTCGTGCATGAACGTGGCAATCTGGGACCGCTTCTCCCCCAGTTGATCGAAAATCGCACGTTGTCGTTTTTGCGACATTCAATGTCAGAATATCGGAAGTACGCTACGCCAGTAAACGTTAACCTGAGTTCGTTGAGCTCGGTTAGGAAGGAAAAACGTGAACCGCTTGCACCATTGGCTCTGTCGCTCTGCTGGTTGGCAAGAAACCGTCCAGCAACGGGTGCCGTGGGGCCTCTCTGACGCTGACCTCGGACCGAACGTGCTTGAGCTTGGGCCGGGTCCCGGCCTGACCACGGATTTGTTGCGGCCCATGGCACAACGCCTCACCGCGATCGAACTGGACCCCCAACTGGCGGAGTCACTGAGTTCGCGCCTGCGTGGCTGCAATGTAAACGTCGTCAACGGCGATGCTACTGCAATGCCCCTACCGGACGCGCAGTTTTCGGGGGTTGTTTCATTCACCATGTTGCATCATGTTCCCTCCCCTGAATTGCAGGACAAACTGCTACGCGAGGTGCGGCGGGTCTTGGTGCCAGGTGGGGTTTTCGTAGGCAGTGACAGCAGGCAAAGTATGTTCATGCGCTTCGTCCACATCGGAGACACGCTGGTACCGGTTGATCCGGATACATTCGCTCTCCGGCTTCAGAACGCCGGATTCGAGGTTTTGGAAGTCGAGAAGAACTCTCGCGCATTTCGCTTTCACGCTCGACGCCCCGCAGCTCGTTCGTAGATAAAAAGAAAGGAACACGGTCATGAAGCAGGAAATTGTTGTTCAAGTTTGGAAGTGGTTCAGAGGCGTTCTTTCCCCTGTTGAGAAAAGCCGCTCGCGAATCGAGCTGACACTTTTTGCGGCACTCGTCTGCCTAGCCGTCCCAATGTTGATGGTTGCGGCCGACAACGCCGACTCCACCGCCGTTGGAACCCAGACAGTGGAGGGACTGGTGCGTGACATCGCCTGCCCTCTGCAAAACAGGAAGTCTACCGCGACCAGTTACAGCAAGGATTGCATCACCATGTGCCAGAAGGCTGGTTCCCCGTTGGGGATTCTGACGAATGATGGTTCGGTATATCTACCGATCACTGAAACCATGCCGGACACAGGACAGGATGCGCTAAAGCCTTTCGTTGGCGAACACGTGCAGGCAACGGGGAAGGTGTTCGAGCGGAACGGCGGGCATGCCATCGAAATCAGCGCTATCCATCAGCTTCCAAACGATACGCCGGGTAAGTAGGTCCAGCCGCACGCGAGCAAAGGAGTTCCTCAATGGAAAAAGAGAGAATGGTGCGAGACTCGAAGTGGTTCAGAAGCGTTCTTTTGTTTGTCCTGATCGGAGCATCGTTTTCGCTGGGGGCAACATTCGCCATGGCTGCAGCGGATTCTGGACCATGTTCCAAAAACTCCGAAAGTCGCCAACTGGATTTCTGGATCGGCGATTGGACTGTGACATATCCCGGCATGCCCGGCAGCGCCACCAGCAATGTCTCTCTGGCGCTCGGCCAGTGCCTGCTCACCGAAAGCTGGAACGGAGGCAAGGCCCACAGCGGCATGAACATGTTTGCCTACAGCTCAGACGATAAGAGCTGGCACGGCATGTTCGCAGATAACGAAGGACGCGTGCACATATTCGAAGGCAAAGTGGCACCGGGCTCCGCCGAGTTCTTCGGGCCAAGCACCGGCCCCGACGGACAGGCCGTTCTCAACCGAATCAGGATAGTCCGTATGAGTCCAAATAAAGTCGAGCAAACCTGGGAGAAATCAACCGACAAAGGCGCAGCTTGGACAACCGTTTTCCGCGGCGAGTACTCGCGCAAGAATCCTTAATTATAGATTTCGAGAGCTATGAGGTCATCCACGCGCCAACATTTACATTTGACTATGGCGTGTTCCTGGTCTTCGTTCTTGCGACCCTGAAGCAGTCGGCTGTCCCCAAGCGTAGGCGTCCGCCGCCCGTGAGTCGTCCAAACTGAAATGCTGTGGCCCGTTACTCGCCGGATCGTTTCGAGCCGAAGATGTATCCAAGTATGGCGCTGAAAACCGGCAGGATGGAAGATGCCACAACAAGTTGAAAAAGCTGTGTGGCGCGCTCTACTTGAATTTTTGCCATCTGCTGATAAATGTCGGATGACTGCTTGTAGACATCCACGAGCCGCTTGTATTGCTCACTATCGCCGGAGTTCGACGGCGGTGTCGGAGCGGACGGGAGCTGCAAGCAGTGGAAGGACACAAAGAAAATCGCGCCCGAGGCTAGAATGATATAACCAAAAAACGCAAGGGCCAGCCAAAGGCCGACCCATTGCAGCGGTTCTAACTTTCGCATGCTGAGCTTCTTCAAAATATCACTCGGCAGAGGGTTAGCTTCCTCCCTCTTGCCGCCAGCCCCGCTGCTTCCTTGCGCGCTGTTCATGGCAAGACAACGTCCTTAGTCTTGTCGTCCTGCGCAAGGGTTATCTTACCGTCCTTCTTCTCTCCGTCGAGATACTTGTACAACGCAACCGCTCGCCTTAAAACGTCCACCTTGGTGGTTCCTTTTTCGTCCGCGAGTTGCTCCAAGATATCGTTCATCTTGTCGTTAAACTCAACCGTAAGCTTTGGCATGGTGCTCTGGACCCCCTAGAATATGTTTCAAATATACACCAAATATACTTATTGTCAAGGTAGTTTTAGTGTATTATTGACTCTTTTGCTCAAAATTTAGGCGGGTTTTTCTTCATCTCGGGGTCGGCATGTGCACGGCTACCCTGAACCCCCGTGGCGCCCAAATACTTCGCACGATGCTTCTTCCCGTATGGGATTAGACTCGGTCGAGACATTTGGAAAAAACAGACCTGCGCAAGCCGCAGGCCAGGCTTCAGTTGGATAGGAAGCCTCCCTACATTGCTGAGCTCAAGGGTGAGCGCACCAGCATACCCTGGGTCGACGAATCCCGCCGTCGCATGCACTAGGAGCCCAAGTCTTCCCCAAGAACTCCTTCCTTCGATTCTGCCAGCGAGATCGTTCGGGAACCGGAAATACTCGAGGGTTGACGCTAGGACGAATTCTCCGGGATGAAGGAAGAAGGTTTTCCCTGCTGAAAGCAGGACCTTCTTCATGTAGGAGGCCTCCTCCTCGGCTGGGAGGTCCTCCTTCAAAAGCATGCTGGGCAGGTTTACATTCTCAAGCTGGCTAAAGTCAGTGCCCAAGTGGACGTCGAAGGACGACGGCCCGAATTGCTCCTTGGCATTAATGATCGGCGTTATAACCAGACGCTTTTTCTCGTCCACCTCAACTAGCCGCAGCGCAATGTCAATTTCCGAAAGGAGCATTGCCAGCACCACTCACTCAGCTATTCCGCTGAACATCGGCCAATCCGACAGACTTAATCAACAACTCGTCGGTCCTGGCCAGATACCGACCGTAGACCCCCAACTCCGGCGTATCCCCGGACGCGGTCGCGGGGAAGGCCTTCCTCAAAGCTTCCTCGAAGCTAGATAATTTGTACAGCCAGCCAGCCGTCAGAATCTCCGAGCTGGCCGCCGGAACCTCATTAAACTCTGATAGAATCTCGTAGACCTGGTCGCGAGTCGCCTTATCCGTAAGCAAGGTCAAGCTCGCACGGATATCGTCGCGAGGGGTAAGTCGCAGGGAAGAAATGGGAAGGTCTGAATGCAGCTTTTCCTGCAGCTCCCTAGCGTTACGCACCCGCTTGTCGCTAAATGAGGCCAGATCCAGTGAGTCTACCCTTAAGGCAACCGCCCCGAAGTGAGCCTGCAAAAACTCATGCACCATCCTTTCGAGGCTCTCCCGCTTTGAGCGTTCGGCCTCCGCCAAAGCCGACATCTTTCGTCTGTAGTCGAAATTGTATATCTCAAAAACTTCCTCGAAGCCATCCGCGTCCACCCCAAGGTCTTTCAGGTAGTCACGAACGAGACGAAGCCGCACAACAGTGGGAGGGTGACTCGGTGCCTCGTCGGAGGCTTTCATCAACGGTCGACTCATCTCAAGCAGCAGAACCGGAACCTGGGAAGCTGGGCCCAAAACTCGGGCAGCGACGAAGTCGGCGAACACCTCTGACACCCACCTGATTTTAGGGTCTCGCTGGGGTTTTTCCGATAGAACCTGATCACCAACAATAATCTGCTCACAGATTCGCTGCCCCTCGTCCAAAGCATGCCCATATTCGTGCGTTAGCACAGCCCATGCCAAGGGGTTGTCCCTATCGACGAACGCTTGGGCGAGAACACTCCCGGAGCGAGTAAATCCCTTGAGCATCGCCCTCCACTGCTTGAGTTGGTCCTGCCCAATGCCCTCCAACTCGTCCAGCAAGTCGTCGATACGATATTCGTAGGAACTGAGAGCGTTGGCCATGACCACCGAGGTAGGTCGCCAAGCCTTGCCGAAGCATTCTCGAAGCACCAGGAAGACCTGAGGCTCCACCGCCTCTCGCGGGAGCAAGATCAGAAGCTCATGCACGCTCAGGACGACGGCGATCACAGTCTGAAGGATGGCCTGTAGGGCGGTCAGCTGCGCTTCGTCCAGGAACTCTTTGCGGAGCAACGAGGAGATCCGCACGGAATTTAGGACCAAACGCCCTTCTTGATCTTCCAGTTGACTGAAAAGAGGCTCAATTACACCCGCGTATTCAGACCTCTCGTGGCCAGCATCGACAAAAAGCCGCTGACGAGTGAGAATCCGGCGAAGACGAGCTAGTTTTTCGACTGCTTCCCCCAAGAGATAAAGAGTCCAGCGCCGCTCTAGGGCTTAGGTGTCCTCGCTCGGGTCGAGATTCTCCATCATGAAAACAGTCAGATCAGGACCCCTGGCACCCCACATCTCTCGTGAAGAATTTTATCGCAGCAAGCAGTTCCGCAGCCTCCGCCTTGCGTGACTTGGCAAGCAACTCCCGCAAGAGCGTTTCGACGGCTTCGCAATCCGACGTCGGGCGCTCCGTCGACGCCTCTCGACTATCCTCGGTCGCCAAGCGTCTCAACGCCGACTGCCCCTCGACACGCCCACCCGCGGGCGGAACGGTTCGGCACGTACGAATAGCCTCGCAATACTCTACGCCGCTCTCCAATTCCCTCTGAATGCGGTCGCTCCACGCAGAGGAGTCCGCCGCCAGGTCCGCGAGCGCGGTCAGAGCTTTACCAGCAAGGATGGACAGGTATACATCATTTCGGGGAGCAGTTGCTGTGGCCATGGGACCCTACCTTTCATGGCTGAGCTTTGGAAGCTCTAAGAATGAACGACGAATCTTACAGCGAGGACGAGGAAAGTTCCAGTACGAACCGTTGCTTGTCCCGCCTTTTTTTGAGTCCCACACCAGAGTGGGAAGTCCAACATCATGTGCATGCAATCTACCGCATACAATATATACGTATTGCAGATTACATACAGCACGTGCATATTGTCAATAGCTTTCAGTGTTAACATTTTGTATATTATTAACACTACTTAAATAATATAAGCGATATAAGTAGCATACACTATGTGCGTAGTGCGTGCTTGTGGTTTTCGAAGCGTCAGAGGTTTTCGAAACTGTGCCCGACGATTCTCAAGAAGTGTGCGTGCTCAGCCTCCAGAAATTTCCGAAGTCCCTCCGGAAGCGTCTGAAAATGAAGGCGGCAGAGCGGGAAATCGATTTGAAAGATCTGTGTGCGGAATACCTGGCAGCCGCTCTCGACGAAGACCAAATAGAGAGGCCAAGCAAAGGCAAACGATAGCCGCTTCCCAAACTGGGAATTACCTCTCGATTTCTCTCATTTCGACCTTGACTTTCATGCACCATTCCAGTTAATCCTGTAACTGTATAGTCAGCCTATAGATAATGCGAGGAACCGCTAACTCCTTTGTCCGGAAGATTTTGCATATAAGTCCTTATTCCTCAAAGATCTTGGTGGTAGTGCGTCCCTAATCCCATGATTCCAAAGATCAGGGGGGAGGGGGGTACCCCTGCCAAAATGGAAACCAGGTTTCCTCGCGTCGCGTAGTGCAAAATAAATCTGTGGACGAGGGAGATTCATGCACCGCTTGACGCTTGGCGACTTCGAACTCACGGCGGTCTCAGACGGCACGTATCGCCTCGATGGCGGAGCGTTCTTTGGCGTCGTCCCCAAGGTGATGTGGGAGAAGAAGGTGAAGGCCGACGCCGAGAACTACGTCCCCGTCGGATTGAATTCGGTCGTGGTGCGAACCGGCCAGCAAACGATTCTGATTGAAACCGGCATAGGCAACAAAATGCCGGAGCGATTGATCAGTATCTTCGGCCAACCTGCGAAGCTGCTGGACAATCTGGCAACAGCCGGCATTTCACCGGAAGAGATCGACATCGTGATCAATACCCACTTGCACTTCGATCACTGCGGCTGGAACACGGTGCGGCAAGGCACCAAGGTCGTGCCCACGTTTCCAAAAGCGAAATATTATGCTCCGGAAGGTGAGTGGCAACACGGCCGCCTTCAACTCGAGCGCGACGCGATCAGCTACATGTCCGACAATTACGACCCGCTGATCAAAACCGGTCAAATGGAGTTACTGCAAGGAGGTCGAGAGATCGCTCCAGGAGTGAGCGTCAAAGTTTTCCCCGGCCACACCGAACACATGCAAGCGGTAATCATCGAGAGTCGAGGCCAGACAGCCTGCTACGTCTCCGACCTGATTCCAACCAGTGCGCACATTGATTTGACCTGGGTGATGGCGTTCGACCTGCTGCCCTTGCAGACTATCGAAAGCCGTAAGCGCTACTACGCGCAGTCAATTCCCGAAAAGTGGCTGACCATATTTACCCACGACCCAAGTGTGCCGTGGGCCTACGTGGCAAAAGATGAGAGAGGAAAGATGGTCGCGAGAGCTGCAGGATGACCAGGAAAGCCCACAATCTTGGAATACAGCGTTCGAGAACGCGTGCTAGCTTGTTCGCACTGAACCTCGCTGAAACACGCGTCCCGAGAACGCTCAGTTGTTCACAACCTATTTGAAAGTCGCATTGAAAGCCTGGAAAGTCGCGCCCTGAGTAGGTATGTAACCTCCTGCTGTCATGCTCTTGTCGTTGAGGCCGCCACCGTAGGTTTCATACGCCTTGGGAAAGCTGTACTTGAAATACTTCCCACCATGAAGCAGAGCGGCGTGTATGAGCCCAGCGGAATCCTGCCATTCGTAGGTAACGTCGCCCTCGTTATCAAGGTCCAAGGCGTACGAGTTTGTTGCCCCGGGGACATTAATGGTCTTATACTTTGTGCCAGTCAACATCGACGCTTCAAAAACGCTGCTCGAGTTTTCCCAATAGAAGACAATAACGTCTTTGTTGCTGACGCCGGTCGCGACTGTATAAACGGCACCGGGCACAGTCAGAGTTTTGTATTTCCCAGCCTTTAACAGATACCCGTGGACTACGCCACCTGAGTCTGTGTAATTGCCAACGATGTCTCCTAGATCGTTGATCGCGTTGGCTGCCGAGCCGAGGTTCCCTTTAGGGCCAGGGATATCTTTGTATTTCCCACCCTTGTACAGAAATCCCACCAATACGCCAGCGGAGTTCGTGTAGGTTCCGACAACGCCTGTGCCGTTATATTGGATGTTGCTGGCACCAGTCGTTCCAGAAGCGGCCTTCGGGTCGTCTAGTGTGGTGAGACTCTTGCCTTTTAGAATGTAACCATGCCCGACGCCGGCGCTGTCTGTGTATAAGCCGACTGACATACCGGCATTGTTGATTCCACCGGCACTGGTCGACGTAGCTCCAGGCACACTGGCCTTGCTGAACTTGAACGTTAGCGGCGGCGCATCGGCAGCGGTTGCGGCGACGACCGTGAACGCTAGCAGGCAAATCATTGACTTCCAGTTTTTCATGGTTTTCTCCTGACGTGTTAGTAACCAAAGAATTGACCTCCGATAGCGAGGCGCTGCCTCGAGAAACTCAGCGAGACAGCTATTGCAAGAGGCAGAAAGGAACTTCTAATCAGAGAAGCTCGAAGCGCTCCATTGACGACCGGCGCGCCCAGAATTATGTGCGCCGGTTGCGGGTGTGTCAATAGGCAAATTATTGCACTCGTTATGGTGTGGGCGTCATGGCTCGCGGGCGAGAGCGCCCGCGCTGCACAGTCTTTCTTCAAAAAATTCTTCCACCTTCACCAGAATCTCGGGTGCGCTCTTCGAGTCGTAGATGGCCTTGCGTAGCGAGGCTCCTCCCGGGACGCCGTGCGTGAACCATGAGGCGAACTGCTTCATCTTGCCGACTGCGTCCGGCAGTTCTTCCTCGATCAACATCCGGAAGTAAGTGCGAATCATTCGATAGCGATCGGACTCGGTTGGCTCTTCGTAGGCGACTGCGGAGCTTTGCTCCGCCGCCATGCGGTCATTGCTGAGCCATGCGTTGTACTGCGCGATCTGTCGGAAGATCCAGGGGTTTGCCGGCGCCGTTCTCCCGATCATTACTGCGTCGCAGCCGGTCTGGGCAACAATGGCGCACGCATCTTCGGGCGTGCGAACATCGCCATTGCCGATCACCGGAATTTTGACTGCCTGTTTCACTGCGGCAATCCACTCCCAGCGTGCCTGGCCGCTGTATCCCTGCTCGCGCGTACGGGCGTGCAGCGCGACCGCACAGAGGCCGCAATTTTCAGCCATTTTCGCCAGCTCCACGCAGACAATGTTCTCGTCGTCCCATCCCGCGCGAAACTTTACCGTGAACGGAATCTTGATGGCCGCGCGAACCGCTTCAAAGATCTTTCCGATCACTGGCAAATCCCGCAACAGGCCCGAGCCGCCGTTGCACTTGACCACCTTCTTCGCTGGACATCCCAAGTTGAGATCGACGAGGTCAAAGCCGAGATCTTCGACCATGCGGGCGGCGTCCGCCATGACTTTGGGATCGCTGCCAAAAAGCTGCGCCGAGATGGGATGCTCGTCTTCGTAGAAGTGCAGGTAGCGTTTAGCTTTCTGGTCTTTCGCGCGAAGCACACCGTCGGCCGAGGTGAACTCGGTCATGATCAGGCCGCACCCGCCGAGATTGCGAATGAAGCGCCGAAACACGGTGTCCGTCACACCAGCCATGGGAGCGAGGACCGTTGCCGGAGCGATCTCGAGATTGCCGATTGTCACTCGATCCGGCACGGATGCGCCAGCACGGACGAGGACGCCCGCGCCTGCGTTTGCCGAATTGTCCCAGAACTTGCGCACCTGGTTATTTTACTGCCTTCCCCAAGTTATGCGGCTGTGGCACAATTTGCATCACACAATTTATGGATGAAGGTAACAGAATGTCCTCTCCCGAATCGTCAGCTGCCGATACCGGTAAATGGATCGTCCGCGTGGTGATTGCCGTGATCCTCGCGGAGGGGATCTGGGGATTTATCGCTTCCCTCACCAATAACCTCATCCTGCCGCTGCTGGCGAGGACCATGGGCGGCGATGTTCAGTCCCCGCTATATCTTGGCAAAGGCGACGTTAACGTTCCGGCTCTGTTTGCCTCGGTTCTTGAGCTTTGTTTTGCCGGGATCACTGCCGTGATCCTGAATTCCTTTCTGCAAAAGAAACCGAAGGTACGAAGCAAGCCTGCGAGGGTGAGTCCAGTTGCAGCGCTATCAATCACGCCAACGCAGCCGACCGCTCCGGCGCCCTCGCAACCAGCGGTTATACCTGTTAAGGCCGCGCCTTCGGCACCAAGTCCCATCCCGCCAGTTGTGACCTATTCAGCGCCCGAGCCTCCGGAGCCATTGCCGGCCCCACCAGCAGGGTCGCCGGTCCCAAGCCAATCCTTGTCGCCGCCTGCACCAGCGCCCTCGCCCAAGGCAGCGGCACCTCCCGCAACCCCGAAGGCGCCGACGAAGCCGCAAAAGCCGAAACCACCGAAAGAGATTTACTACAACATCGTTGGAGAACCAATCAATCCAACGGAAGACGACTGATTAGCGCCCGCGTTGGATGGGCGATGGGCGCGTCGCCCATAGATTGGTCTAGGAGCAATAGAAAAGCCTCCGTCAACGGAGGCTCTTCTCAGTTCCTGCTGATTCCCTGACGACGTTACGCCTTTGGAGCTTCCTTCTTGGCGTACTTGCGGCGGAAGCGCTCCACTCGGCCGGCCGTGTCCATCAGCTTCTGCTTGCCAGTGAAGAAAGGGTGGCAATTGGAGCAGATTTCTACGTGGACGTCGCCCTTGTGCGTCGAGCGAGTGGAAAAGCTGTTTCCGCACGCGCACATGACGCGGATTTCGTTGTAAGCGGGATGTATGGCTGCCTTCATATATCTCCTAACCTCTGTACCGAACCCCTCAGCGAACTATTCGATTCTAAAGGATGGCCGCAGGATTCAGCAAATGGAGTGGCCTGGCTGGTTACTCGTAGATCAGACAAGAACAATGAACCACAAAGGACACGAGGTGTCACAAAAGGTCGTGCTTTTCCGGGTTGGTTGATTGGCTTGACAAACAATTCCTATTAGATCAATATTGACACTGTCATGAATGATCTAATACTCTTGGCGACCCTCCTCGATGGCCCGAAGCACGGTTACCAGTTGAAGCGCGAGGCTGGATTCATTCTCGGACACGGTGCGATGCATAACAATCTGGTCTACCCGTTGCTGCGCCGGTTCACGAGCGAGGGCTGGGTAAACAAGAAGAGTGTGCCAGGAGAACGTGGACAGACGCGCTTGCAATACGCGATCACCGCGCTCGGCCGGCGGGAATTAGTCGCTCGTTTAAGTGAGTTCGGCGAATCGGATGCGTCCTCGTTCGCGCGGTTCATCACGCGAGTGGGAATGTTCGAGGTGCTCGAAGCGCCGGTCCGGGCGCGCATTCTCAAACAACGGGAAAAATACCTGCAAGAACGGGAAGAGAAGCTGGCCGGGCTGCGGAAGAGCATGGACCTGGGAATCTACGGTGGAGAAGTGGTGCGCTATCTGCTTGAGCAGATCCATTCTGAGTTGGGCTGGATCCGCCGCCTGCCCCGACTCGGCACCGCCTCAGCAGGCAACCACCGCGAGACGGAGGAGAAAAAAGTATGAACGTCCTGAATCCACCGAGAGTGGAATTGATTCCGTGGTATGTGCTTTGCATTTATTGGGCGATCAGCGCGCTGCGCGTAAAGCAGACAAAGGTGCAGGAGGATCCGGGCGGGCGCCTGCTCCACATCGGCGTGATGGCTTTGGCATTCTTTCTCCTGTTTTCCCATCGGCTGGACCTCGGGCTTTTAGGCTGGCGCTTTTCGCCGGAGAGCCCGTGGCTCCGAATGTCAGGCATTGTCCTAACGTTCATTGGAGCTGGAATCGCGATGTGGGCGCGACGCAGCTTAGGTCAGTACTGGAGCGCCCGAGTCACGCTCAAGATAGATCATCAGCTGATTCGCTCCGGCCCGTATGCCTGGGTACGGCATCCGCTATATTCGGGACTGCTATTGGCGATGGCTGGTACGGCTCTCGTGGTTGGAGAATGGCGCGCGTTGATCGGCGTTTTGGTGGCACTCGCGGAATTCTCCCGTAAAGCAAGGAAGGAAGAAGCCTTGCTGGCGACGGAATTCGATGCAGATTACAGGGAGTACCGCAAGCAAGCCGGATTTCTGACGCCGCGCTTCCGGTAATCCACGATGAATGGGGTTTGGACGGCGTGGACGCGCGAGTCGCCCTTTACTCTCTTGGCCTCTTTCATCCCCGATGGGCGAGGACGCCCGTCCTCTATTGTTTGTGACAAAGAAAAACGGCAGGGCCGACCCCCTGCCGTATTCGATGTGAAATCTGGCCCCTTACTTACTGCGGTTGACCGCTTTCTTGAGTTCGGCCCCGGCCGAAAACTTTGCTACCTTCCGGGCAGCGATCTTGATGGTGGCGCCCGTCTGTGGGTTGCGCCCATTGCGAGCCTTTCTCTGCGATACAGAGAAAGTGCCGAAACCAATCAACGCTACTCGATCGCCTTTTTTCAGGGCAGCGGTAATGCTGTCCACGGTTGTGTCGATTGCGGTAGCCGCTTGCGCCTTACTGATGCCGCTACCAGATGCGATTCGGTCAATGAGATCGGCTTTGTTCATCGTCTCTCCTGGCAGGTCTCTTTGTCCTCAAAGGGCGCAGGGGAGGGAGCACTCCCTGAGTGAGAAACCCGGCGGCCTTATTTAGCGCCCGGCAACGGCGAATGTCAACTGTGAAAATCGGCTCTGGATGCCACGTTTGGGTCGGTTCGGTGGAAAAGATGTCCAAGGTTTGGAATTTCTGCTCAGAAAAAAAGGCCACTCTCCTCGCCGGTTGGCGATTGCAGGAGAGTGGCTGTCTCGGCGTGAAATCGTGACGACTCGTTGAGCTAATCCCCGGAAGGCATCAGGCTCTCCTCGGGACCGGGTTCTATGCCTTGCAGTTGAACAATAGAGTTCGAGGGACAGTCCCCCAGAATGGGCTGACAGGCTGCGTCGGGGCCACTTTTCGGGTGCACCTGGGGTTTCATCTCGGCGAATTGCTCGGTCTCGGTCGAACCGGCCAGTGCCGTCACCGATGACGTTCCCCCGGAAATCACCTGCGTGACGGCATCGAAGTAGCCGGTACCGACGAAGCGCTGATGCTTCACGGCCTCATAGCCATGCTGGTATTCGCGGCTGAATTCCTTTTCTTGAAGTCGCGAGTACGCAGTCATGCCTGTGAGCTTGTATCCGCGGGCCAGTTCAAACATGCTCAGGTTCAAGGCATGGAAGCCGGCCAGGGTAATGAACTGGAACTTGTATCCCATAGCCGCGAGTTCGGTCTGGAAACGGGCGATGGTGGCGTCGTCCAGCTTCTTCTTCCAGTTGAATGACGGCGAGCAGTTGTAGGCCAGCATCTTGCCCGGAAATTTTGCATGCACGGCTTCGGCGAACTGGCGTGCTTCTTCGAGATCGGGATGCGAAGTCTCGCACCAGATAAGTTCGACGTAGGGTGCGTAGGCAAGGGCGCGGGCGATGGCGGACTCGATACCACCGCGGATTCCGAAGAAGCCTTCTGGAGTTCGCTCTCCGGTCAGGAATTCACGGTCACGCGGATCCACATCGCTGGTCAGCAGGTGGGCGCTGTCGGCATCGGTTCGCGCCATTATCAGCGTGGGAACACCCAAAACGTCGGCCGCTAGCCGCGCCGCTACGAGCTTCTGGATCGCCTCGACAGTCGGCACCAGGACTTTCCCGCCCAGGTGCCCGCACTTCTTCGCGGAAGAAAGCTGATCTTCAAAATGAACGCATGCCGCGCCGGCCTCGATCATCGCCTTCATCAATTCAAATGCGTTCAGGTTGCCGCCGAAACCAGCTTCGGCATCGGCGACGAGCGGAGCAAACCAGTGAACTCCATTCTCGCCTTCAGCATGATGAAGTTGGTCTGAGCGAGTCAGTGCCTGATTGATGCGCCGGCAAAGATTGGGCACGCTGTCGGCGGGATACAGGCTCTGGTCGGGATACATCTGCCCGGAATCATTAGCATCGGCAGCCACCTGCCAGCCGCTCACGTAGATCGCTTTCAACCCAGCTTTCACCTGTTGGACAGCCTGGTTTCCGGTCATAGCACCGAGGGCCGGAACGTAAGAGTCGCTGTGTAAGAGGTCCCATAGCCGCTCCGCGCCTTGCCGGGCCAGGGTGTGTTCAATGTGCAGAGATCCGCGCAGACGCTCGACATCTTGCACGGTGTAAGGGCGGGTAATTCCTGCCCAGCGGGCGCTAGACTTCCAATCCATCCCGATCTTTGATGTCTTTCCGTTTCCGTTGCTTGACATATTCTCCTTTGCAGCCCGTGCGCTTGGTTGTCTCATTTCTGAGAGTACGTAACTTCGATGGGAGACTCGAACCCCTTAAGTGGCCAACATCTCTGGGGATTGTGGAGCAGGGACCAACGTTGGTCAAACTGAACGTTTCTATCATCGTGATAAAAGATTGTTATCAAGGCCCATCTTTGTGATAATGGGGCGTTGTTAGAGTCACATCGCTGGCAGGCCAGAAATGGAAATCGATCAAGTTGAAACGTTTCTTGCGGTAGCAACTTTCGCCGGCTTTCATCGCGCTGCCGAAGCGCTTCGCATCAGCCAGCCGGCGGTGAGCGCACGTATCAAGGCGCTCGAGAACTCCCTTGGTGTGAAATTATTTTCACGTTCCCGGGGCGGGTTGATCGTTTCCGACGCCGGGCGCACCTTTCGCCCTCATGCCGAACTACTGTTGCGAACGGCGGCCGTAGCCCGTCAGGCGGTTCACAATTCGCAGCCGGCCAGCGGCATGCCTCTTCAGATTGCAGCCGCGTTATCGATCTCCGTCTACTTTCTGCCGGACGTCTTGAAGCGCTTCCAGCGGGCTCACCCGAATGTCATTATCAGCATTCGACCGGGGCATTCGAAGGAAGTGCTCGATATGGTGTTGAGTGAAGAGGCGGAAATCGGCCTGGCTCGTTCGCTGCAGCATCCCGAGGTAGAAACCATAAGCCTCCGGGATGATCCACTGCTGCTGGTTGCTCATCCGAAGCGCGGTCCAAAACACTCCCGCCGGGCTCGTTTGGAGCAGGTAGCGAGCTGGCCGCTGATTTTCTACGAACGGGGATCGAGCGACTGGACGCTGACCCATAGCCTGTTTCGCACTGCGGGATTAGTTCCAAACGTTGCCTTAGAGGTCGACTCGATCGAGACCGCAAAGCGCATGGTGGAGCGAGGACTCGGTCTGTCGTTTCTTCCCCAATTGGCGGTTGGCAAAGAAATTCGTACCCACAAGCTCACCACCGTGAAACTGCTGGACGCCGAGCCGCTGCGAAGAAGTCTTGATGTCATTCATCCCCGGCATCGTCCGCTGAGGACAGAAGTGCGTGCGTTTCTCCAGATGGTGCGAGAGGCGGCAAACGAGAACGTGTCGAATGGAAATGGCGCTGGGAATAAACGAAGGCATTGAAACGAATCGCCTCCATTAGTTACCTTGGCAGATTTCGCTTATCTCATCTTTTTCCGCCACCGTCCACAGCCTGGACCACATCTCCACAGCATGTGCACAGCTTGAGAGATTTTCCCTGTTGCGCGCGCCAAGACAATAGGGCAACCTTCGGAACGCACCCTTAAATCATGGCTTCAGTACCTGTGACTTCTCGACGAAATCAATTCTTGGAGTGGTTTCCCTTCTATGTCCACCGCCTGGTCGGGGACGTACGGTACAGGGCGCTGAAGGATTATCAGCAGGCGTGGTATTTGAATATGCTGTTTGCATCATGGGTCTCGGAACGACCGGGATATTTGCCAGACGACGGGCAGTTATGGCGCCTCGCGAATGCGCGCACTCGGCAATTCTTTGAAAAAGAATGTGAGCCGATCCTGTGCATGTTCGAGCGCGAGGGCCCGATGACTGACGGTGCTGCCTGGATTTATAACCGAACGCTCCTTGAGATCTATGACGAACAGGTCCTAAAATTCCACAAGAGGAAACGTAAATCCTCAAAATTCACAGATGACAACAACACCTCTTATCTAGATTTTGAAGGTACACTTAAGAAAAAAGAAAATGGAAGAGAACGGTGTGCGCTTCATCCGGAGTCTGGTCTCACACAATGGGGAACATGCTGGGAGTGCTATGCAGAAAAATGCAGCAGCCGAGCTAGCTGAAGAACCACAACCTTGTCCGCTATGCGGCGGTACTGGCTGGAAGGATGTCGTTTCCGCGGGTGAGAAGCGTGTAAAGCGATGCGATTGCTTTTTGCAAATGCAAGCCAAGCACCTGTTGGCGGTATCGGAGATCCCGGCGCGTTACGTCAGTTGTGAGTTTCTGAACTACGACACCGGTGCGAACGACGGCCTCGCAACCGCAAAAGTCAAGATTGAGACTTGGGCTCGCCAGTATCCCTTGGATCGAAGTGGTCTTTTGTTAGTGGGACCGAGCGGGGTGGGTAAGACTCATCTATCAGTCGCCGCATTGAAGCAACTCACCGAGAAAGGCGTGCGTTGCCTCTTCTGCGATTACCGTGAGCTTCTGAAGAAAATTCAAAATTCCTATAACCCATCAGTTCAGACGACCGAGTTGGATCTCCTGCGACCGGTCTTTGAAACCGAGGTGGTGTTGTTAGATGATTTGGGCGCGGTAAAACCCTCAGAATGGGTGTGGGATACAGTCAGTCTGATCCTGAATGCTCGCTATAACGAAAAGCTGACAACCATCATTACAAGCAATTTCCTGGATGGCGCCAGCGCAGCCGTAGAGAGGGTAGACGGGCCGCGGCGCGCGGCCCGCGAAGAGACACTTGGTGATCGCATCGGCGAGCGCATGCGCTCACGCCTATTCGAGATGTGCCGCCTTGTGCTGGTAAACGGAAAGGATTATCGCCAGAGTTTCCGCCGCGCCACCCGTTAACAACCTATGCCGAAAAACCTTATAGAGCATCCGACCTCGGGCGCGGGGTTTCACGACCGAAAAGGTTAGTTCCCATCGGTCCTTCGTTCTAAACCACACTAGAATAGCGTTGTGCTTAACAACCGCCTCGAGTTCGTTCCTGCCGGCGATACTGAACTCTTGGCCACGGTTCCAGTTGCCCCCGCAGTCTTTCTCCTGCGCAGCGACGATCCCCAATCCGAGCCTTACGTCAGCAAAACTGCCAACCTGCGCAGGCGCCTCCAGCGCTTGCTCGGAGCACCTACCGAACACAGCAAGAAACTCAACCTGCGCGACCGCGTCCGCTGGATCGAGTACACACCCACCGGTTCAGACTTCGAGTCCGGATTTCTGCTCTATCGCCTGCTCCGTTCTACGTTTCCCAAGACCTATAGCAATCGTCTGCGGCTACGCTTCGCCCCGCTGGTCAAGCTGCACATGGAGAACGAATTTCCGCGGGCGTCCCTCACGACGCGTCTCGGCCGTCTCGGCGGACGCAACCTTTACTACGGGCCGTTTCCTTCTCGCACTGCAGCGGAGAAATTTGCCAGCGACTCGCTCGACTTCTTCAAGATGCGCCGCTGTGTCGACGATCTGCATCCCGATCCCAAGTTCCCCGGCTGCATCTATTCCGAGATGAAGATGTGTCTCGCGCCCTGCTTCAAGGGCTGCAGCGACGAGGAGTACCGGGCCGAAGTGGCCCGGGTGCAGGCGTATTTCGATACCGGCGGCGAATCCCTGCTACGGGAAATCTCCCTGCAGCGCGATGCCGCTTCCGCCAATCTGGAATTTGAAAACGCCTCCGCGCTGCATGCGCGCCTGGACAAGCTCAAACCCGTAGTCAGCCAACTCCCGGAAATCGTTCACCGCATCGATCATCTCGCGGGCGTGATGGTGCAGGGCAACGCCAGCACGGAATCGGTCAACTTCTTCCGCATCGACGCCGGCCGCATCTCCGGCCCGCTGGGCTTTCCTATTCAGGCGGTCGAACACACCAAGTCGCAATCAATGGAATCACGCATCCAGGAAGCACTGGCCACCGTCTCAGCTACGCCTGCCGGTTCTGCGCTTGAAACCATGGAGCATCTGGCACTCCTGAAGCGCTGGTTCTATCGCAGCAATCGCGTCGGCGAAATCTTTTTTGCAGACGAAAAAGGTGTACTTCCAATGCGCCGCATCGTGCGCGGCATTTCGAGGGTTTATCGCGGCGAGAAGCCGGAGGCGGAACAGCAGACAATTAACCTTTCTGTCGAATTGAACTGACCGTCATCTTATAGAGGAGTCATACCAACCATGAAAGAAGATCGCAGCGACAAAGCGCTCCGCGAGCATGTTGAGTACCTGCTTCAGGGAGGCGGAGCTCACGTCAAATTCGACGAAGTGACCGCTGGCGTCCCGGTTAAGCTGCGCGGGCAAAAGCCTGCCGGCATCCCCCATTCGCTCTGGATGCTTCTGGAGCACCTGCGCATTGCGCAATGGGACATTCTGGAATTCAGCCGCAACCCGAAATATGTCTCTCCAAAATGGCCAGAAGGATATTGGCCGAAAACCGAAGCTCCGCCCAGACCAGACGCATGGGATGCGAGTATTAAGAAATTCCACCAGGACCTTAAGGCCATGCGCGATCTGCTGAAAGACCCCAAGACCGATCTATTTGCGAAAATCCCCTGGGGTGATGGCCAGACAATCCTGCGCGAAGCCCTGCTGGTGGCCGATCACAACGCGTATCACCTGGGGCAGATGTTAGACGTACGCCGGCTACTGGGAGCATGGCCGGAGAAGTGAACGTAAGTGACCTGTCATCCAGCTTTTGCGATCTGAAGCTTTCGCGCGGCCCGCTTCCTAAACACAACCCGCACGCCATCCCGCCATCGCTCGTCGATACCCAGCAGCACCCAATCAATTTCGGACGAGATGTGATGCAGCAGCGTGTCGGTCGAAGGATGCACATGTAGGGCCGGAGCCACCAGGAAGAGCAGCGGCTTGTCCGCGCGCAGCTCGCGTCCGGGAAAGTATCCGAAGCGCTGGAATTCGCCGCGGGCATGGTGCCAGGCCACCCGCGCCCAGTAGTCGAGGCCTTGTAATGGCAAGTGAATATCCTCATCCGCTTTGAGTTCGACCACCGCGAGACGTTCATCCTTGGTGACTGTCAGCACGTCGATCATGGCGCGATCGGAAGCCGAGAACGCCGGTACCTGCGAGTAGAGGCAGGTCGAATCCAGACGCTCATCCACCGCCGCAGCCTCTCGCACTACCAACGATTCCAGCCAGCGTTCCGGATGGAGTCGCCATAGAGGATGATCGCGCGGTCCCTCGGGGTGGCGAACCTCGCCGATGCTTCGCACCAACTGGGCGAATGCCGCGAAGTTGTTCTCGCTGAGGACTCTTTCCTGCGCACCGATGCCGAAAACGATTTCCGGAGTGCTGAGGAACGACCCCGGCTCATGGGCCAATCGTGCCCGCGCGAACTCCAGGCCATGACGATGAAAGGCAATCTCCGCGGGTGACAAAGCCGCAACTTCCACCTCGGACATCAGCGCTCGAACGTGCGCAATCGCAGGAGCAAACCTGGCCAAGGTTGCTGATTCGTCGGTCGAGTGCACCAGCCGGGTTGCCACGTTTCCGCAGTCAGAAATGTCCAACTCTTTCAGGCTATCTCCGCACTCTTCAAATTCGTACAAGTGCCACTTCGCAGCTTCGGGATTCAAATGCGCCATTCGTTCGCGAACCAGAGCGGAAGATCCCGTGGGTATGAAGAGTCTCAGTCCTTCGACAACGAGCTTCCCAGCTTTCGCAACCCGACAGGCGTCGAGCCACAGAATGCCGAACGTTAGCGCCGCATCGATAGAACCCTGTGTCTCCTGTCCATTCACGCCCAGTACGGCAAATGCAGATTGCCCCCTGCGCACCACGCCCCGCGCATAGACCGGGCCAAAGGATCGCCCTAGATCCATGGAAGTGCTGAGTGGGTCGACGGTAAAGCCGGGAGAGCAGCGCTGCAACACTCGTTGAAGCTTCCTTTGGTACGCCACGCGAGCAGTTCGTTTCGCGGTCAGGGTTCGCCGGTCTCGTTCGCGGCAGATCTCGAGCTTGGTGGGTTTTACCTGTCCGAGACGCTGAACCGAGAGCCGAAGGATTTCATTCTTAATCTCAGCTTCGAGCACGCGCCGCACAAAATTCCGTTCCAGCGACCACAAGTGCAGCAGGCATTTGTTACGTTCCCCGGAAATGGAATACTTGGATTGCGCGAGGTCGAAAACCACCGTACCGTCTTCAACAATCACAGCATCGCGCGCGCTTAGCAGAAAATCTTCGACCGTGTGCACAAGAGATTCAGGAGTCACCGCCCGAGTCTTTCAGGCGATGTGTTGTCTCGTCTGTGACGAATGAACATCCCCGTACTAGGCGCTCGCATTTGCAACGACACGGACAAGCGCGCCCGCGCCACCCGATCCCGTATGGGATAATAACCTAAGGAGCTTTTCCGACTTCGAGAGCATCTAATCAACGTGGACAAAAGCAGATTCTTTTTTGAGCACTACGGCCTGACGGAACGCGATTTGGAACATTATCTGTCAGCCGCCCTGTCGGCCGGCGGCGACTACGCAGACCTGTACTTTGAATATCTTTCCTCGACTTCGTTGATGGTTGACGAGTCCATGGTGAAGTCCGCTTCCCAAGGGATTTCAGCCGGTTGCGGAATTCGCGTGATTGCCGGTGAGCGCACGGGATATGCATACACCGACGATCTTTCCCCGGAGCGGATTCTGCACGCTGCCCGCACCGCCGCGTTGATCGCGAGCGGACCGGCGAAAACTCCCACCGTCGGCTTTCAGGAGAAACCTGCTCGCAGTCTGTACCCGGTCACACTTCCTTCGGTCGATGCGGAAATCACTGCTAAGGTCGAGCTGGTAATGCGAGCCGATCAGGCCGCTCGTGCTTACGATCCTCGTATTAAGGAAGTGCGCGCCAGCTACGCCGATGAGCTTCGTAATATTCTTGTAGTCGGATCCGACGGCACCTTCGCCGAGGATTCTCAGCCCCTCGCGCGGGTGAACGTCTCTTGCATAGCGAAGACAGAAGGTAATTCCGCGCGAGGCAGTTCCGGCGGTGGCGGCCGCGTCGCACTGGACTTTTTCTTCGGTGAAAAAACTCCGGAGTTTTTTGCCAAGGAGGCTTCGCGGCAGGCCATCCTGCAGCTCGACGCTCGCGAGGCCCCGGCGGGCGAGATGGAAGTGGTCCTCGGTCCCGGCTGGCCCGGTGTGCTTCTGCACGAAGCTGTAGGGCATGGTTTGGAAGCTGACTTCAATCGCAAACAAACCTCTGCGTTCGCTGGCTTGATCGGAAAAAGAGTGGCCAGCGAAAAGTGCACGGTCGTGGACGACGGCACTATGCCCTGGCGCCGCGGCTCGCTTAACGTCGACGATGAAGGTGAGCCCACGCAGAATACCGTGCTCATCGAAAAAGGAATCCTGAAGGGATACCTGAGCGACAAGCTCTCCGCGCGCCTGATGGGAATGGCCGACACCGGCAACGGCCGGCGTGAAAGCTACGAGCACATCCCCATGCCGCGCATGACCAACACCTACATGCTGGCCGGGGAAGATGCTCCGCAGGACATTATCCGTTCCGTCCGGCGCGGCCTCTACGCGGTGAACTTCGGTGGCGGGCAAGTCGACATCACGAATGGCAAGTTTGTTTTTTCAGCATCGGAAGCTTACTTGATCGAAGACGGCAAAATCACCGCACCCATCAAAGGCGCGACCCTGATCGGGAACGGACCCGATGTCCTGACCCGCGTTTCGATGGTAGGCAACGATCTGAAACTCGATGAAGGCGTTGGCACCTGCGGTAAGGACGGACAGGCCGTGCCCGTAGGCGTGGGCATTCCGACCATCAAGATCGATCGGCTGACCGTAGGCGGAACGGCGAGGAAAGACGCCGGCGGCTTCATGCAGTAATTCCGAGTGAGGAATCTGCAGATTGGGAACCTTCGCGTCCTTTGTGGTTGATGCCTTTAAATCCTTAAACACGAAGGACACGAAGGTTCACAAAGGAATTCTGTAATACGAAATCATATGTCGCAAACGCAACTTGAAACGCGAAACCAGAAACTCGAAATGAATCTCCGCGAACTCGCTCGGGATATCGTCCGCCGCGCGATGTCCGGCGGAGCTACCGCCGCGGAATGCGTAATCCGAGAGGGCGACGAATTCTCCACCGTCGTCCGCTTGGGCCAAGTCGAAACCCTGAAAGAATCCGGCTCGAAAGCAATCGGCATGCGCGTCTTTTATGGCAAGCGCGCCGCCAGCACTTATTCCAGCGACTTCTCCCGCGCCGGCCTCGACCGCATGGTGAAGTCGGCGCTTGAACTGGCAAAGATCACCTCGGAAGATCCTTTCGCGGGAATACCCGAAGCCTCACAACTTGGCGCGATCGCCGGCGACCTCAATCTGTACTCCGCCGACGTTTACTCGCTACCCGGAGAAGAGCGCATCAGCTACGCGCGTCGCGCGGAAAAAGCCGCGCTCGACTACGATCCGCGCATCAAGAATTCCGAAGGTGGCTCGTTCGAAGCTGCCACCGGACACAAGATTCTGGCCAACTCCAACGGATTCGTCGGCGAATACCAGCGCTCCTATTGCTCGCTCGCGGCCGTGCCCATTGCCCAGTCCGACGACGGCGCCAAGCAGCGCGATTACTGGTTTTCAGTCGCTCGCAGTCTGAGCCGGCTGGAGTCTCCCGAACACGTGGGAAAGACCGCAGCTCAGCGCACTCTGCGTCGTCTTGGCGCACGAAAATCAAAGACCGCCAGAGTCCCCGTAGTTCTCGATCCCATGGTGTCCAACTCGATCCTCGAACATATTTTCGAGGGAGTGAATGGAGACTCCGTCTATCGTGGCGCATCCTTTCTCGCCGGCAAACTGGGACAGAAGGTCGCGGGCGATGGCGTCAACGTGATCGACGACGGCACCATGCCCGGCGGCTTTGGAACCAGCCCGTTCGACGGTGAGGGCATACCTTCGCGGCGCACCATCGTGATTGAGAACGGCGTGCTCAAGTCTTACCTCCTGAATACGTACACCGCGAAGAAACTCGGCCTTCAGACCACAGCCAACGCGTCTCGCGGATTGGCGGGAACGCCGGGAATCGGTCCAGGAAATTACTTCCTCCAGCCCGGCGCAAAGACGCCACAACAGATCATTGCCGAGATCAAAGACGGACTTTACGTCACGGAGTTTCTCGGGCACGGTGCCAACCTGGTGACCGGCGACTATTCGCGTGGCGCATCGGGTCTCTGGATTTCTGGCGGGGAACTCGCCTTCCCCGTAGAAGAGATCACGGTGGCCGGAAACCTGAAGGAAATGTTTTTCCATATCTCGGAGATCGCAAACGACCTCGAGTTCCGCGGTTCGGTCGCGTGTCCGACCATACGAATCGACGGCTTGACCGTGGGCGGCGAGTAGCCGACGCGATAGTACAATCTCCCCATGGGCGGTTTGAGCCAACCCTCACCACTGGCGGAGCAGCGCGAATCTCACCTGGTTCCTATTGTGCTGGGAGTTGCGTTCGTGCTGATCGTGGTCGGCGTGATTGCCGTGCTATCCCGCAGCAGCCCTAAGCCAGTCGCTCCGCCGAATCCTTATTCCGCGAAGGTTGGTCTCTCCGATGTGAAAATGAGCGCCGCGGAAAACTTCGTGGGAGCGCGCACTACTTATATCGAGGGAACCGTAACCAACACTGGCGACAAAACTGTAACTCATGCCACCGTCCATGTCGCCTTCAAGAATTCTCTTGGTGAAGTCGCGCAAGCCGATGACGTCACTCTCTACCTCCTGAAAACCGCCGGCCCATACCCGGATACCGTCGACCTCCGCGTGGCGCCGCTCGCCCCCGGTCAAAGTGCGCCGTTCCGCCTGACCTTCGATCGCATCAGCAACGACTGGGACCGCGCCTATCCCGAGCTGAAAGTGACCGACGTCTCGGTCAAGTAAGTTTCCATCACGCTGCGGATGCGTCAAAGCCCGTAGCTCGGTTCCGATCCTTTAGAATGCTTTCATGGCTGACGCAAAGCCAATTCGCCTTACGGAGTCGGTGAAAGCTGCGGGTTGAGCGTCCAAGCTGAGTCCGGCGGCGCTGGACGCGGTGCTTGGGAAATTAGCCCGGCAGCATGACCCCAATGTTCTGGTCGGCTTCGATCAAGCCGACGACGCCGGAGTGTATCGCATCGGACCCGACGCCGCGCTGGTGCAGACCGTCGACTTCTTTACCCCGATGGTCGACGATCCTTACACTTTTGGCCAGATCGCCGCCACCAACTCGCTGAGCGATGTGTATGCGATGGGCGGCCAACCGCGTACTTCGCTGGCGCTGGTGTGTTTTCCGGAAAAAGCAGATCTCGCCATTCTCGAGCGCATTCTCGCCGGCGGACTCTGTAAGATGATCGAAGCCAGCTGCTCGGTGATTGGCGGGCACAGCGTTCGCGACGAAGAGATGAAGTTTGGATACTCCGTCACCGGCCTGATCGATCCAGCCAGAGTGCTCACGAACGGCGGGGCGAAGGCTGGAGACAGGCTGCTTTTCACAAAGGCGCTAGGGACCGGCGTAATCTCAACCGCCATCAAGAAGAAAGCCGCGAAGCAGCCTTGGATCGACGCCGCGATCGCCTCGATGACCACGTTAAACAAGAAAGCCGCGGAGGTTATAACAGGCACTGCCCGGGGTCTTCGACCGGGGCAAGCGGCCAACGGCCAACGGCCAACGGCCAACGACGTTTTCGCAGTTCACGCGATGACGGATGTCACCGGATTCGGACTGATCGGACATGCCCGCGAAATCGCTCTTGCTTCGACCGTCTCGTTTCGCTTCCATGCCAGCCACATTCCGCTGCTCGAGGGTGCGCTCGAATGCGTTCGAGCCGGCCACATTCCCGGAGGCCTGAAAGCCAATCGCGAATTCGCCGAGTGCGTCGTTGGCTACGAAGACGGAATCCGGGAGGAAGTAAAGACGATTCTCTTCGACCCACAAACCGCCGGAGGATTGCTAATCTCGGTCGCCTCCGAGGATGCGACTGAACTATTGCACGCCCTCAACGCAGCGGGCGTTCCCGCCGTAGAAATCGGAGAAGTGTCACCGGCGACCAAGCCCCTGATCGCGGTTGTATCCTGATTCGAACCAGAGCTCCCCAAGGCGTCTGTTTACTTACTACTTACACGGGAAATCACCGACTCGAGAATTCCGTGGATTCTGCATGGTAGGCCCGAATGGACTCGAACCATCGACCTCTTCCGTGTCAAGGAAGCGCTCTAACCAGACTGAGCTACGGGCCTACAGGCGAACGACTCAGTATCAATTCTAACGGCGGCGGGCGATTACGGCAAACGTTTGGCTCTTGGCCGATGTTTGCTGAATCACGGGCTGCTGAGCAACCACCTGATCGCGGCACTGCGCTGAATCACATTTTGGTGTGACGCTTGTCACAGCCCACTCTAACGCCGCAGTGGTGTACTGGCTGCCGGGGGAAAATGCCGTGTGCCTCGCAGTACCGGGGAAGATTCTTGAGATACAAGAGCAGGGAATGATGCGAGCTGCCCGCGTGCAGTTCGGCGGGATCGTGCGTCAGGTTTCCCTGGACTTTGTCCCGGAAGCTGTCCTGGGTGACTACGTAATGGTTCATGTCGGCTTCGCCATAAGCCGCGTGGATTCGTCCGAAGCCGAGCGGACGTACAAACTTCTGCAAGAAATGGGAGCGCTGGAAGCAGAATTTCCGCGAAACGAAACCTAGTTCTAACTTGCGCTTAGCTGTTATGAAATATCTTGATGAATACCGTGATCAGCGCATTGCTCGAGCCCTGGCGGCAGAAATCGTCGAATGTACAACCCGCCCCTGGGTCCTAATGGAGATTTGTGGTGGCCAGACCCACACCATCATGCGCTATGGGATCGACGAACTGCTACCTCGCGGTATCGAACTCGTGCATGGCCCGGGATGCCCCGTCTGCGTTACGCCGCTTGAGACCGTCGACAAAGCGATTGGGTTAGCGCTGCGCCCCGACGTAATTCTCGTTTCCTACGGAGACATGCTGCGCGTGCCAGGCTCGCACTCCGATTTGCTTCGCGCCAAGGCCCAGGGTGCGGATGTTCGCATTGCATACTCTTCGACTGAGGCGGTGAAGATCGCGCGATCGAATCCCGATCGCAAGGTAGTGTTTCTGGCCATTGGTTTTGAAACCACAGCTCCCGCCAACGCGATGGCCGCATGGCAGGCTAAACGCGAGGATCTCACTAACTTTTCCATGTTGGTTTCCCATGTGCTGGTACCGCCGGCAATCCGCACTCTGATGGTGTCCCAGACGAACCGCGTGCAGGCGTTCATCGCGCCAGGACACGTATGCACCGTCGTGGGCTGCAAGGATTACGAGGACCTGGTCCGAGACTTTCACGTACCGATCGTGGTCGGAGGATTCGAACCCGTAGATATCCTCGAAGCAGTCCTTATGCTGATCCGCCAGCTAGAGGCGGGAGAGGCAAAGCTGGAAAACCAATATGTGCGCTCGGTGAGCTACCAAGGGAACCTGCCGGCACAGCAGATCATGGCCGAAGTGTTTGAGGTCGCAGATCAGAAGTGGCGAGGTATCGGTCCCATTCCGCACAGTGGTCTGCGTTTGCGCGCAGAATACGCGGACTATGACGCCGACCGAATCTTTGATTTAGCCGAAGTCTCGGTGGACGAGCCGGTCGAATGCATCAGCGCCCAGGTTTTGCAGGGATTGAAGAAGCCGACGGATTGTCCCGCGTTTGGCATGCGCTGCACGCCAGAGAATCCGTTGGGAGCGCCCATGGTCTCTACCGAGGGAGCATGCGCCGCCTACTATCACTATCGGCGCCATTCGGTCGCGAGTTAGGAGGGCAGTTGGCAACCAAAACCGGCGTCACAATAAACCTGGACTTAAGCTGCCCCGTGCCGCTACCAGCCAAAGACACAATTCTGTTAGGGCACGGCAGCGGCGGCAAGCTGAGCGGCGAATTGATTCGCGATGTTTTCCTGCCTGCGCTGAAGAATCCCGTATTATCGCGACTGGATGACCAAGGAATCGTAAACGTGAACGGCCAGCGCCTGGCCATTACCACGGATTCTTTCGTAGTGAAGCCACTGTTCTTTCCCGGCGGTGACATTGGCTCGCTCGCAATTCACGGCACGGTGAACGACTTGGCGATGGGCGGTGCAACCCCGCTGTTCTTGAGCGCAGCCTTCATCATCGAAGAAGGCTTCTCCATGGAGGAGCTTCGCCGCGTTGTGAACTCGCTGCGACAGGCGGCGGCGGAGGCGGGCGTGCAGGTCGTTACCGGCGATACCAAGGTGGTCGAGAAGGGCAAGGGTGACGGGCTCTTCATCAACACCACAGGGATTGGAATTGTGGGGGAAGGAGTGGACCTTTCTGCCGACCGCGCTCGTCCTGGCGACAAAGTCATCCTAAGCGGTTCGATCGGTGATCACGGCATCGCGATTCTGGCGCAACGTGAAGGGCTCGAATTCGAGACCCAGATCCAAAGCGATAGCGCGTCTTTGCACCCGCTGGTGACGGAGATGCTCAGCGCATCGCGCGACATTCGTTGTATGCGTGATCCGACTCGAGGTGGTGTTTCCAGCACGCTGAACGAAATCGCTGAGCGTTCGGGGGTGGGGATCGAAATCGAGGAATGTACTCTTCCGATCCACGAAGAGGTTCGAGGCGCGTGCGAGTTGCTTGGCCTTGATCCGCTATATGTGGCCAACGAAGGCAAGCTGATCGCAATTGTCGCACCCGAAGCCGCCGAATCGGTGTTGCAGGCGATGAAACGCCACCCGCTGGGAGTCGAGGCGCAAATTATCGGCACTGTAAAGAATGAGCACCCGGCACTGGTAACCATGAGAACGCCGCTGGGTACGACCCGCATCGTGGACATGCTGGTGGGGGATCAATTGCCGCGCATCTGTTAAGGAAATATGCACGAGATGGGAATCGCGAATTCGGTGCTGGAAGCAGTCAGAACCGAGATGGGTCTGCATCCCGGAACCTACCCGTGCAAAGTCGGCGTCAGGATTGGCGAAATGGCAGCCATCGATCAGGAAGCGTTGCGCTTCTGTTTTGAAGCCATCATTCTCGAGACCGATCTGGCGTCGCTTGAACTGGGAATCGAAGTCTGTCCTCGCCGCCATCGCTGTCTAATCTGCGGACATGAATTCAATGTGCGCGATTACGACTCCCGTTGTCCGCGATGCGCGACCTTCGAAACTACTTGCATCAGTGGAGACGAATTGGAGTTGGCCTATCTGGAGGTGGAAGAGTATGGAGCGAGTACCGCTGGAGCGAAAAGTACTCAGTGAGAACGACCGCATCGCGGCTGATCTGCGTGTTCGATTTCAAGAGCACGGTATTTTGTGCTTGAACCTCATCAGTTCCCCCGGTTCCGGCAAAACCAGCCTTCTGGAGCGCACTTTGGAATCGCTGCCGCGGCAGGATCGCGCGGCTGTACTCACGGGTGACATTCAGACGGAGAACGATGCCAACCGGCTGAAGCGATTTGGCTTTCCGGTAAAGCAAATCACCACTGGCGGAACCTGTCACCTGGATGCGCGCATGATCGAACGGCATTTGGCGGACTGGAACCTCGAAGATCTGGATCTGTTGCTGATCGAAAATGTAGGCAATCTGGTTTGTCCCGCCAGTTACGATCTCGGCGAGGCGGCCAAGATCGTTGTGCTCAGCGTCACCGAGGGCGAAGATAAGCCCTTAAAATATCCTTCCATATTTTTCAAGTCTGATTTGCTCGTGCTGAGCAAAATTGATCTGCTGCCCTACGTCCCTTTCGACATCGATGCAGCGGCGGAAAATGCGCGCAAGGTGCATCCTGGCATGGAGATTGTGAAGGTGTCTTGCCTTAGCGGCAATGGTTTGGGTGAGTGGATGAGCTGGCTGGAACAGCGACGCGGGGCACACAAAAAACTGCTGCAGGAGACTGTGAGCTGACGATGTATGGAAGTTCGACGCCAGATCGAAGTTTCAGGTATCGTGCAGGGAGTTGGATTCCGGCCGTATGTCTATCGTCTCGCCACCGGCCGGCATCTTAGCGGCACGATTCACAACACATCTGCCGGAGTGACCATCGAAATACAGGGTCCTGCAGAAATCGTTCAGGATTTCGTTGAACACTTGCCTGCCGGAGCGCCGCCTCTGGCGCGGATCACGAGTTTTGCGGTCCTTGACGTCCCATGCAATGACGATCAGGACTTCCGCATTGTGAATAGCCACGAGGGGCAGGAAGTCCGCACATTGATTTCGCCCGACGTCGCGATCTGTCCGGACTGCCTGCGCGAATTGTTCGATCCGAAGGACCGGCGTTATCGCTATCCGTTCATCAATTGCACCAACTGCGGCCCGCGCTTCACTATCATTCGCGATATTCCTTACGACCGGCCGAGCACATCGATGGCAGTGTTTCCCATGTGCCCGTCATGTCGTGCGGAGTACGAAAACCCGCTGGATCGCCGCTTTCACGCCCAGCCCAATGCCTGCTGGGAGTGCGGACCTCGGGTAGAGCTCTGGGATAAGTCGGGACGGCGGATCGAATGCCGCGATCCAATTGGCGAAGCGATCTCGGGATTGCAAGCCGGGCTAGTCGTAGCCGTAAAGGGCTTGGGCGGATTTCATCTAGCCGTGGATGCAACCAACTCTGCGGCGGTAGCTCTGCTGCGTCGGCGGAAGCGCCGAGTTGAAAGGCCGTTCGCCGTGATGGTTCCGGATCTACACGCTGCGGAAGAAATCTGCGAATTAGAAGCTGCGGCGGCTACTGTTCTGCAATCGATTCAGCGGCCGATTGTTCTCCTTCCGAAAAAGGCGCCCAGCCCGATTCCCGACACAGTCGCACCCTTCAACCGTTACCTGGGAATTTTTCTCCCGTACACGCCCCTTCATTATCTGTTGCTGGCCGAAGGTGGCTTCAAGGCTCTGGTCATGACCAGCGGCAATCTGAGCGAGGAGCCAATCGTGATCGACAATCGAGAAGCGATCCATCGCTTGAACGGCTTGGCGGACTATTTCCTCGTGCACAACCGCGACATTCTTCTGCGTTGTGACGATTCTGTGGTCCGAGTTGCAGGCGGAGTTACGCGGCATTTACGGCGTTCCCGCGGCTTTGTCCCGGTGCCCGTTTTTCTGAAAGACGATCGACCTAAGAAAGATCAGCCTTCAGTGCTGGCCGTAGGAGGCGAACTCAAGAACACCGTCTGTCTCACGAAAGGAAAGCACGCTTTCTTAAGCCAGCACATCGGGGATTTAGAAAATGTCGAAAGTTGTAATTTTTTCCACGAAGCTATCCGGCACCTTGAACGGATTCTCGAAATCAAACCGAAAATCATTGCCTGCGACCTGCATCCCGACTACTTCCCCACGAGATGGGCGCGGCAACAAAACGGAGCGCAGTTGGTTGCCGTCCAGCACCACCACGCCCACATTGCGGGTTGTATGGCGGAGAACCACCTCGAAGGTCGTGTAATCGGCTTTGCGCTGGATGGCACCGGTTACGGCACCGACGGACATATCTGGGGCGGAGAAGTGCTCATCGCCGGCTACCAAGACTTTGAACGCGCCGCTCATTTCGAATATGTGCCTATGCCCGGCGGAGCGGCCGCGATTCGCGAACCTTGGCGAATGGCGGTAAGCTATCTCGCCCATTATTTCGGACGCGACTTTCTGAAGCTGGATGTTCCGTTCGTGCGGCAGCTTAACCGGCCGAAGGTGGACGTCCTTCTGCACATGATGAAACAAGGTGTGAATTCACCTCTCACCTCCAGCTGCGGACGTCTGTTCGATGCCGTGGCCGCGTTAATCGGAATCCGTCAGCAGGTGAATTACGAGGCCCAGGCCGCGATCGAGCTGGAGATGGCGATAGCGTCCTCAGAAGACGAAACTGGATATCCTCTGGAATTGGCGCCGGACGGTGATCACTGGATCATCGGCACTCGGCTGCTGTTTGAGGCGTTGCTCCATGACCTGGGGCAAAACCTTCCCGTGGCAACCATCAGCCGGCGTTTTCACAATGGGTTGGTTGCAGGACTCGTCCAGCTAGCAATCCTCCTGCGAACGAAAACTCTTCTCAACCGCATCTGCCTGAGTGGCGGGACCTTTCACAATATCTATCTGTCGCAACGACTCGAAGCACACCTGTCAAACTCTGGATTTGAAGTGTTCACGCAGAAAGAAGTACCTTGCGGAGACGGCGGTTTGAGCCTGGGACAGGCGCTGGTGGCGGCGAGGAAACTTCACGTTTAGGACGCGCTAGGCCTACCTGGTCAGCGCAGATTCCATCCTTTCTTCGTTGGTCCACCAGAGACGGAGTTGAGCTTCGTGTTCTCGTCGTCGATGCCCGACACCCAAGCGCTCCAACTCGCCCAAGACTTCCGCCATCGCCTGATCCAGAGATGCTGTGACGGATTCGCTCAGACTGCAGCCTGCTTCATACGCTTCAGCGTTGATTCCGACAAGCAACACGTCCGGGGGTGCAATTCCGAAAAAGTCGGCGCCGAGCAGTGTGTCGACCAGTGCGGGCGAGTGGGTATCCATTCGCACACCGGGAGAATGGCGAATGATATCTGCCTTGCGGTAGAGCAGCACCGTTCCCGGAGCTGCGTCAGTGTCGATGGAATCGATCAGGATGACGGCATCCTTACCGGAGATCTGATCGACCAGATCAAGGGCCGGGGTCCCCAGGTCGGCCACTTCGACGCCATCATCGAACTCATAACGAGCGGCGAGAAGCCGCGCGACGTACGGTCCGACGCCGTCATCCCCCAACAAGACGTTCCCGATCCCGCCGATCAACACTTTCTTCATAGCACCTTCACCTTGGCGATCTGCCGACCCGATGGATCGAACGCGTGGCAGGCGCAGGCCATGCAGGGATCGAAGGAGTGCACGGTCCGCAAAACTTCCAGGGGTTCCTCAGGCCGTGCAAGCGGCGTGTGCAGCAGCGAGGCTTCATAAGGGCCGTGCGCCCCTTTGGCGTCGCGCGGGCTGGCATTCCAGGTCGAGGGTACAACTGCCTGGTAGTTCTTTATCTTTTCGTCCTCGATCACGACCCAGTGGGACAAGGTACCGCGCGGCGCCTCGTGGGTTCCAACTCCTTCGACTTCGCCTCCCGAAAACACTGGCTGGTTATGCACGGAGTAATCGCCCTTGGCGATGTTGTCCACCAATAGTTGCCAGTGCTTCTGTGCCAGTTCCGCCAGCATGGCAGCACGAATCGCGCGCGCAGCGTGACGGCCCAGAGTGGAATGCAACATGTCGGGCGTCACATGAATCCCTCCAATGGCTTGGACCTTCCCGATCGCCAGATCCGTATATTTGCGGGTCAGCGGATGGCCTTGGGCATAACCGATCAATACCTGCGCCAGCGGCCCAACCTGCATGGGGTCACCCCTGAAGCGTGGCGCCTTCACCCAGGAGTACTTCTGCTCGCCATCCCAGCCAGTAAAGGCGGGATCGGTTTCACCCACCCAGGGATGGAGAGGCTTTCCTCCTTGATAGTAGGCGTGGGTTACGTCTTCGCTGACCCCATCGCGAAACTCTTTGTCCGATGCCGTCTTGAACGGATGTACGCCAGCGATATTTCCATTCATGATGTAACCGCCGGGAAGATCGTAGGCCGTGCCGGCGGAATCCAGGGGAAGATCAGGAACCGCCATGTAGTTGCGCACGCCACTGCCGATCTTGAACCAGTCGGCATACATGGCGGCGACGGCGCAGACGTCGACGAAGTACACCTCGTTGATAAATCTCACGACCTCATCCAGAAGTATGCGGATGGCCTCCAGGCCAGCCATGCCCAGAGCGCTGGGGCTGTCCAGGTCGATGGCGTTGGCCACGCCTCCAACCGTCAGGTTTTGAATGTGCGGCGTTTTCGATCCCAGCATTCCGACCACTTGCAGAGCTTTGCGCTGATATTCCAATGCCTGCACATAGTGCGCGAAGGCCAGCAGGTTCACCTCAGGCGAGAGCCGCATTGCAGGGTGGCCCCAATAGCCGTTCATGAAAATCCCCAGCTGGCCGCTGTTCGCGACGGCGTTTACCCGGTCCTGTGCAGCCTTGAACTCATTGCGGGAATTGCGCGTCCAGGGCGACAGGCTTTCCGCCAATTTTGCCGTCGCCGTCGGATCGGCCTTGGGAATCTGCAGAATGTCGACCCAATCGAGTGCAGACAGCTGATAGAAGTGAACGATGTGATCGTGCAACGCGTGCGCAATCAGGATGAGATTGCGGATGTACTGCGCGTTGAGCGGTATTTCGAGCTTCAGCGCGTCTTCCACCGCGCGCACGCTGGCCATGGCATGGACGGTGGTGCAAACGCCGCAAAAGCGCTGGGTGAATAGCCAGGCATCGCGTGGGTCGCGTCCGCGGAGAATCTTCTCGATGCCGCGCCACATGGTACAGGAAGCCCATGCATTGCTGACCGCGTTGTTATCCACTTCGACGTCGATGCGAAGGTGGCCTTCAATTCTGGTGATGGGGTCGATCGTAATTCGCTTTGCCATATTGCCTGCTGTTAGTCAGAGTGTGTTGTTTCAGGTTCGTTCTCGCCGAAATATCCGTATTTGAAATATCCCGTCCAGCGAATGTACGGTCTGCGGAACCGGAAGTAGCTTGCCATGTCGTGCCACTCCTGGAGTGGAGCGGGAAGAATACCCAGCCGCTTTACTACGAAAAGAAATCCCGCGATGCCCATGCAAACAAAACCGAGCGCCACCAGGACTTCGATGGTGGTCGGAAAATACAGCGACTCGGGATTGGGCCGAAAGGCCAGCGTCGTGGGGCTGAAGCGGTAAATCATGCCGCCGAGAGAACTGAGAATGTACCCCAGAAACATCGAGCGGGTTTCGTGGGTCGTGAGCGAGCGGCGCAGCAGCCAAGCACCGAGTGACGTCAGGAATATCTCCAGCCAGAACACGCCCGCAAAGCGATCAAAGTGGAAAGCGGTGCCCAGCACTCCCCGGAAGATAATGTCCAGCAATCGGAGAGAAAGCCAGCCGAAAATCAACCACGCGGTAATGCGGGCGGCTTCATCGAGGACCTCCATGTCCATGGCTCGCTTCCACACCAGGCAACACAACATGGTGGTTCCAGCGACGCACCCGAACGACATGAAGGTAGCCGCGCCCAGATAGAGCAAGGGTAGCCACGGCGTCTGCCACAAAGGATGAACTCGTTCCCCCGCCAGCAGCATCAACGCGCCTAATGATGATTGGTGCATGCCCGGTAACAAGTAGGCCGCCGCAATGATCCATGGGAAGAATGAGTGCAACCGGCGTTCGAAACGCTCCACTCCCGGCCGCAGGCGGGAGTCAAAGTACCAGAGCCGCTCCAGCACTGGCGGAATATTTTCCAGGGCCAGCGGGATCATGGCGTAAATCGACATGCAGATTGCCACCTCCGCTAGCGGCGAGTGCATGTTCCACTTCCATGGGAAGACGATCCAATAGAAATTCCACGGGCGGCCGGCGTCGATACCAAGCAAGAGAAGACCGCACGCGTACGCCAGAAAGCTGGTCAGCAGTGCCATTCTCATCAACGCATGCAGGCGCTTGCGACGGAACACCCAGGCGGCGATTCCCACTGCGAATGCGCCCGAACCCAGAGCGGTCAGGACCATTACGTTGAAGGTCTTCCAGATGCCCCACCCATAGGCATCGTTCATGCCGCTGACCGGGCCCAACCCAGCCAGTTCGCGGTACGCGGTCAGCACGAACGCCAGCAATGTCATGCCACAGAGCACCAGGAAGAACCGGTTTACGACCGGAAAACCGTATACGGGAACGGCCCGCTCCCAGCGAGTCTTATTAATCGGCGCATTACTCATGGTTGCGGAGCTCATAGTTGCGCCCTCAATCCGGTCTCTTTTTCGCGTTCATGGGCTTCTTCCTCATGACCTTTCAAACTCTTGCGGATGACTTGCACCAAGCCGACATACAACACTGCGGGCAACGCGAAGTACTGATAGAGGCGTCGCTGCCAGCGCAGAGTTCTGGCGGGCACGGACTCGGGTCCCAGTTCTGGCAGGCCGAGCTTTTCGAAGGGGACGCGAGAGAGATACAGACATTGGGTGCCACCGTTGTCGGTTTCGCCGTACACCCGGCTCTGATAGTAGCGTCCGGGATGATTCTTGATGCGTTGCTTGGCCTCCGACAGCAGGACGGTGCGCGGACCAAAGATCACGGCGCCGGTGGGACACACGCTGGTGCATCCCGGCCTCAGCCCTTTCTCCAGCCGGTGGTGACACAGTTCGCACTTCGTCACCCGCGGGTTGAAGCCCTGCCACTGGAAGCGCGGTACGTGGTAGGGGCAGGTGATCGTGCAGTAGCGGCAGCCTATGCACTTCTCCGCTTCCCAGGTAACCACACCAGTTTCCGGGTCCTTGTGCAGCGCCTGAAAAGGGCATCCCGCAGCGCACGCTGGATCGAGACAGTGCATGCATTGGCGCTTCACAAAAGAATAAGCGGAGCCATCCTCGGGCTTATAGAGCTTGATCACGTTGCGGGTGAGATCGTTGAGGTCGGACGGCGCCTGATGCAGTGCGTCGCCGCGGGTATCGGGCGGCGTGTCATTGGCCTCGGCACATGCAGCTACGCAGGCCTTGCACCCGATGCAGATGCTGGCGTCGTAGAGCAGTCCAACAGCGGCACTGGGAACGGGAATGCTCTCCGCCTGCAGTGCTTCGGCGCCGACGGTGATGGCTACGGCCGCCGGCACGCCGGTCTTGGCGATGGTGCTGAATAGTTCTCGCCGAGTGATGGCCACATCAGTCCTCTTTCTTATCGGCTTGCTTTTCAGTTGGCGCTTTAAGTCCGTCCGCGTAAGCCCGGTCGACATTGACTCGTGTAACGCCGGCCTCCTGGCTACTCTGGAAACGCTGGGTGGCGACCCAGGTGGCGCCGCCGATTGCCCCGGCTACCGCGCCCACCAATACCGCTGCCCCCACTTTGATTTGTCCGGCGGGACTGTAAATGGGTGGGTAAGTATCGGGAGGCGTCGCCTGATGAATCGCAACCGTCTCAAACGTGCCCATCCGCCAAACCACACCTTTTTCCGTGCAGCCCAGGCAGGGAGCTCCGATTCCGATCGGCCACACCCCTGGGATCTCATTGAAATGGCGCGTCGAACAGGCCGCATGAGTGACCGGCCCTTTGCATCCAAGTTTGTAAAGACACCAGCCCTTGCGATGCCCTTCGTCGCCGAATGCAGCCGCAAAGCGGCCGGCGTCAAAGTGGGCTCGCCGCGGGCAATTCTCGTGGATCACGCGGTCGTAGGCGAACTTTGGACGGCTGAATTCATCCAGTTGCGGAAGCTTGCCCATGGTTACGTATTCGAGGACAACTGCGAGCAGGTTGTAAGGATTCGGCGGGCATCCGGGCAAGTTCACGATCGGTTTGCCCGACACGACAGAATCCACGCCGACCGCACCGGTAGGATTCGGATCTGCTGACGGCACGCCGCCCCACGATGCGCAGGAACCGATGGCAATCACCGCCGCCGCCTGGGCCGCGACTTCTCTCACCACTTGAACCGCCGGCCTGCCGCCCATCTCCATGTAGACGCCGTCGTCCCTGGTCGGAATGGCGCCTTCCACTACCAGAACATACTTGCCGGCGTTATCGGCGATTGCCGAGCGCAACGCCGCTTCGGCCTGCGCGCCCGAGGCCGCCATCAAGGTCTCGTGGTAGTCGAGGGAGATCACGTCGAGGATCAAGTGAGCGACATCGGGTGCGGAAGTGCGTAACAAAGTCTCAGTGCATCCCGTGCAGTCCTGGAAGTGGAGCCAGATTACTGACGGCCGCTTGCTCTTGCCGATTACCTCCGCAATCTGCAAGACCGAGTTCTTGCCGGTAAGCGCCAATCCCATGGGAGCACTGACCATCAGCATGCTGCATAACTGGAGGAAGCTTCTTCGGGAGACTCCACAGGCCTCCAAGTGTTCTGCAATGGTCGGTTGTTTGGACATGAGCGCCTTCCTGTGTGCGGCATTACGCGTCGCTCTGCAGGCGCCCGTAGTCTGGCCGACCCGTCGAGAACCTTGATCCTGACGCGAACCTGAGTTTGTGTCTGTCCGCGAAGTGGCGGGGGGAAGGACTGGCAACACCAGTGAATCAGGAAGGAGCTGACTAACAAAGCCGGCGGTTGAGGCGCTTCCAACTAATTTAAGACTAAGAATTAATGCATCAGGCGCTTGCCGGCTGTCTCTTCCCCTGTGTCGCTGACGCTACCCAGCGTTTCCTCCGAGCAATCCCGGATGGACAGAATTGGTTATCGCCCGGACTTGCGCTTTGCGTCAGTGATTCAGATCACTCGTCCGTGTGAGCTCGCATCGTTGAGTCACGGGAATCCGCCTGGGCGCGAGTTGCAAAGTGGTCCATCTCCCGGAGACAATCGCTGGGGTGGAGAATGTGAATCAGAGCAATGTTCCTGCGCCGCTCGGCGGCAATCCTTTTCGGCCTGGCATCATGGTGTTGGTCACTCTGGGCAATCCCCCGGAGAAGTTTTGGGGGGCCATCCTTTCTCTCACTCCGGAGGGGTTGAGTCTTTGCGGAGTTGAGCTGGCATCGTTCGACGATCTGGTATCGCTGGTCAAGGAGGGCGATCCATTTTCTCCCGGCGTGGTCTTTGTTCCGATGCACCGGGTAGAGCGCATGGAGCTCGACTTGCCCGACGGCAACATCCCTTCGTTGTCGCAACGCTTCGCCAGCAAAACCGGCCTTGATCCTGCTACGGTGCTCATCCGCCACATTGCGGACAATCCACAAACATCGGGGGAGCAGAAGTGAAGCTCTCCCAACTTCTGACTGCTCCCAACCAGCTCACGCTGCTGCGGATGATGTTTCTGCCCTTCGTCGTGATCAAACTGGTCGAAGGTCACTACACCGTTGCTTTGACTCTGTTTGTGCTGGCCGGGCTCAGCGACGGGCTTGACGGGCTATTGGCACGCACGCTCAAGCAGCAAACTGTCTTGGGCCAGTATCTCGATCCCATCGCGGATAAGCTGCTACTCAGCACCATGTTTATGGTGCTGTCGATCCTGCACAAAATTCCGTGGAAATTTACGGTCGTGGTGTTCAGCCGCGACATTTCCATCCTGCTTGCGAGCGCCGTGCTCTATGCGATCGCCGGACTCCGCGACTTTAGCCCCAGCATCTTTGGCAAGGCGAATACATTCGCTCAGGTTGCGGCCGTCTTCTTTGTGCTGCTGCTTGAAGTCAACCGGTCGCGATGGGTTGCAATCGCTCGCCTTTCATTTCTGCGGGCGACGTTTGCCTTCACCATAATTTCGGCAATGCACTACGTGCTGGTCGTGGGACAGCGGCTGCGGGCCTCGCATCATGTTGTGAGCGAGCCCTCGGCGAGCCCCTAACGCTTGATGGGGATTGCTTTTCCTCCTAGTCTCGGTGCACATTTTCCGGTGCAATCAGTCGTCGAAAAAAAACTCTCTCTTTTCCGCAAAATCTAGAAAACAAAGGACTGGAATTTTTCTTGCCTTCTAGATCTATGGTTCTTAAGGTGGTTAGAGGCAAAATATTCCAAACATTGGAGTTAGGCTATGTCTTCCTGCCTGCGGTTCCGTTTTGGAATTGCGTATGAACAGGACCAGCGCCAAGCGTTTTAGCCTAACGCTTATCCTTCGATCAGGTTTGGACCGCTTCAGGGTGCCCCACGAGTCTCATTGTCAAAGATCGATAGTTATCTTGTAGATAATCTATGTGTGCTTATATTATCGTGCTTAAAGGAGTGAGAGTCAAGCAGAAAGCGGGCCGGCTGCCGATGCAGTTCCAAATTGGGAATCCCGCACCCAACCTTTCCGCGAAGGACGCGGAAAAGAGTGGGGCAACCGTTTCATGGGCGGGGCAGAGACGGATCGAGCAGACACTGCCCTTTTGTAAAATCTGACGGACGGGTTGGGGCAGCCCCGAGCCCGTTGCGATTTTGCTGTTTCTCGGCGTGAAGAGAGCGTGCGATTCTCCTCAGGCTTTTTTCAGCAAGCGGGTGATCCAGACCAGAATTACAGCGCCAATAAATGCCACGATGATGGAACCAATCATTCCGCCGCCTTGCCAGATTCCCAAAAGCCCGAAGATCCAGCCGCCTAACAGGCCACCGAGAATTCCGAGAATGATGTCGACGACTATGCCGTAGCCGCCACCCTTCATCACCTGGCCAGCGAGCCAACCTGCGATCAGTCCAACCACAATCCACGCGATAAATCCCATGGTGAGCCTCCTTGATTCCGCATTGGTCGAGCTTCGCTGAAAATGTACACCTCCTCCCGTCAATCCTCAACGCTAACGATCTTAGGCTGAAGATTTTCTGTGACAAACTAGCAAAAGTGGCAGGTTTCTGGCGGCTAGGCCGATTGTAGAATTGAGCTCCCACTTCGGACACTCAGCGCAGCGGCCCGTGGGTTGTGGCCGGCTGCGATTTCGCAACCCGATCGCGGTATCTGGATGAGTTCCAAAAAGATTCATCTGGATGCGAAACGCTCGACGCGATCCCAGCCTTATCGCAAAGGAGCGAATTATGCCTATTACTCCAGAACAACGCGAGATGGTCGCCGGCGAACTGAAGAGGTTTGCAACCGACTTGAATCTCTCCGAAGACCAGAAGCAGAAGCTACACGGCTTTCTGTCGGAGGCCTACGACAAAGTGCAGGAATACAAGCAACAGAACCCCGGCGTCACCAAAGAGGATTTGATCAAGAAAGTGGCCGACAACCGGGCGACGATTCGGCAGCGCCTGGTCAGCTTCCTGACGCCTGAGCAACTCACCAAATGGGATGCTGAAGCGACGAAGGCGAAGGAGTTTCTGGGCCAGAAGCTCGCGGCCTAACCACAACCGAGATACGAACAAGCGGAAAGCTCACAACTTCAGAAGTCAGACTGATCTTGAGGGGTGCGAACTGGCGCGCCCCTTTTTCATGAAGGTGTTTACCTTTCCCTTCGTTGTTCACGCGAATCAGATCCTGGAACTTGTTCAGAATTATTGATCCGCTATGTCCCACAGTCGCGCACATCGGAACGGGATCCGAGTGAAGGATGTGGCCGATTTTTCCCGGAGAAACGCCGTCGGGATTTGCCCTCTTTGCTTTTGTGCCCCTAGAATGAACCGTTCTGCTTTCTGTTCGGCTCTCACTATGGCGCTTCGTCTTTGCAGGTGACACACTCTCGGGCAAGGTGGAAGAGTTTTGCTCACCGCCTTTAGGGCTCTCGCGTCGCGGGGTTGTCGCGAGCGCTGATGATATGGCGAGCGAACAAGGCACTCACCCTTGCAACGGGCGCAAGAGTACGTCCGCCTCCATCGTCGAAGACGGTCAGTGTCAATCACGTTTTACAGCGCTCTCCTTGACAGCTTGCCACTCTGCCGGTGACAAGCCGGAAGGTCCGAGTCGCAGGGTTAACCTGTTCAGTTTTCCGGTGAACGCAAATGGAGGCTGGTAATCGCCATCGTCGACGCCGGTTCCCGTGTCCGAGCCAACGTCGAATGTCTCGCTGGCTTCAAAAGCAAACGGGAGAGTTTTTGGAAAAGTTTGCCGAGCGACTTCCGCACCATCGACCAGCAGCACCGCGTTGCCACCTTTGGCAAGGCCCGGTCCGTCATACTTGAAATCAATGGTGACCGTGTGCTTCCCAGCCGATAATGGCTGTCGACCCTCGATCCGTTCACGGTTCAAGTCCAGCAGGTTGTAAACGAACACGGGTTTCCCTTTTAGCAGGTAGAATCCCCATCCGGCGAAGCGTCCACCCGCGGTTGCCAGCATCCCTTCCCCGCCACCGGCAGGTACCTCAACATCCGCTGTTATTGTGAAGGATCGGTTGAGAATACTTGGCGCGGTTCCTTGCGGAATGCCCACAATCGGGTTGCGGTAAACGAACTCCGTACGCCCCGCCACGATACTCGGCTTGGGGGAGATGAGCCGCTCGAGCCCGGAAGCGTCGAGCGGTAGCACTTGATATTTCTCCGCCTCGACCCAAAACATGTCCTGCAGTTCTTTCAGCTTGGCCGGATTGGAAGCAGCAAGATTGTGGTTCTGTGTCCAGTCTTTTGTCAGGTCGAACAACTCCCAGGTCACATCGTTGACGACGTCTTTGGGCGCTGGCTTGGTGGCATCCCAGGGCGCGCGATAGGGCAGGGTGCTGGCAATCCATCCGTCGTGATAAAGCGCGCGGATGCCAAACATTTCGAAATACTGGGTGTGGTGACGGGAACTTTCGGTGGCATTCTGCTTGTCAAAAGTGTAGGCAAGGCTGACGCCTTCGATCGGCGTCTGGTAGATACCATTGATCGACTCGGGGGCGGAGATTCCTGTGACTTCCAGAATTGTCGGAACAACATCTATGACATGATGGAACTGGTTGCGGAGACCGCCGGCATCTTTGATATGGCCGGGCCAGGCTACAACCATGCCATTTCGGGTGCCGCCAAAATACGATGCGATCTGCTTGGTCCACTTGTACGGCGTGTCCATGGCCCATGTCCAGCCGACCGCCATGTGCGGGTAGGTCTTATCCGAGCCCCACACGTCGTAATATTTCTTCAGCTGCACCCCGACCGGTACATCAACCCCATTGAAAAAAGTCATCTCATTCGGCGTGCCGACAGGAGAACCTTCGGCGCTGCTGCCGTTGTCACCACTGATGTAGATGATCAGCGTATTGTCGAGCTTGCCCATGTCCTCGATGGCCTGAACAACGCGGCCAATCTCGTAGTCGGTGTAGGCCAAATATGCGGCATAGACTTCCATTTGACGTGCAAAGAGCTTCTTGTCATCGGGGGAAAGATCTGACCACTTCTTGAGCAGATCGTCTGGCCAGGGAGTGAGTTCGGCGTTTTGCGGAATTACGCCGAGCTTCTTCTGATTCGTGAAAATTTCCTGACGCAACTGATTCCAACCCATGTCGAACTTGCCTTTGAACTTGTCTATCCATTCCTGGGTGGGATGATGCGGAGCGTGTGTGCCGCCGGGGGCGTAGTGCATGAAGAACGGTTTGTTCGGATCAAGCTCGTTGATTTGATGAAGGTAGGCTATAGCGTCATCGGCCATGTCCGTGGTCAGGTTGTAGTCTGATCTCCCAACGTAGGGGTAAACCCGCGTCGTGTTGCGATAGAGATCGGGTTGCCATTGATTCGTTTCGCCGCCCACAAATCCGTAGAAATACTCAAAACCCATGCCGATGGGCCACTGATCGAATGGACCGACCTGACTTGTTTCGTAAGAAGGTGTGTTGTGTTCCTTGCCGAACCAGGAGGTGGCGTAGCCATTCTCCTTTAAGATTTCGGCGATGGTGGCTTTGTCTTTGCTGATGACACTGTTGTAGCCCGGATAGCCGGTGGCCAATTCCGAAATCACTCCAAAGCCCGCCGAATGATGATTGCGCCCGGTGATCAGCGCCGCGCGTGTTGGTGAGCAGAGCGCCGTGGTATGAAACTGCGTGTAGCGCAGCCCCATCGATGCCAGGCGATCGAGGGTGGGCGTCGGGATGACGCCCCCGAAAGTGCTCGGCGCTCCGAACCCCACGTCATCTGTGAGGATGAGCAAAACGTTCGGTGCGCCTTTGGGTGGGACCACCTGGGGGTCCCAACATGGCTTTGAGTCAAGCGCATTGCGTTTGATGACACCGCCGAACGGTTTTTCTTCGGGAGGCAGATGTCTGCCATCAAGTGTCTGGGTCGCGGATGGCGAACAGGGTACTCCCGTGGTCTGCTGGGCCGTGGCGCTGGCCGCCGCGAAGAGCACCACCGTGAACAGTGAGACAACATAAAGCAGACTCCGGCCCTGCGACAGTTTCGTCGAATTTCTCATTTGTTTGATCTCCTGGTGCCAGTCTTACGCATGAGTTGCTTGGCTGAATTCCGCCAAACTAAGTACCTGTTGAGGTAAGTCGATTCCGCTTAGGGTGAGGATAACCTCGAGGCTGTGAACGCCAAACAAAGCCTCAACTGTATCACTATTCTGCCAACGGGAGTTCGGCAAGGACAATGTCGTTACACTCTTTGAGAACTCCCGGTGAGCGCGATCGCGCAGGCAGGGGTGCATACTCGATACCGTTGTATTCTCGCCCCCATCCGATTTGACCCTCTTTCTTTCGTGCCCCTAGAATGAACGGTTCTGCTTTCTGTTTCGGCTTATCGTATGGCGCTTCGTCTTTACAACACACTCTCGGGCAAGGTGGAAGATTTTCGGCCGATCGACGACGGCGAGGTTCGCATGTATGCTTGCGGGCCTACGGTTTATGACTATGGCCACATCGGAAATCTGCGAACATTCGTGGCGGTGGATATTCTGCGTCGTTTTCTGCGGCAGAGCGGTTACAAGATTCGTCACGTGATGAATATTACCGATGTCGATGACAAGATTATCCGTAACTCGGCGCGGGATGGGGTGAGCGTCCAGCAATACACGGCGAAGTATGAGCGGGCGTTTCTGGAGGATATTGCGGCTCTGAATATTGAGCAGCCGATTCTGGTGCGGGCGACGGAGCATATCCCGGAGATGGCGGAATTTATCGCGGAGCTCGGGGAGAAAGGATTCGCTTACCGGACTGAGGATGGGTCTTACTATTTCAGGATCGCGAAGTTTCCTGGGTACGGAAAACTTTCGAAGAAAGATTTTGCCGGGATGGAAGACGGGGCGCGGGTGGATGTGGACGAATACGAGAAAGACAGCGCGCGCGATTTCGCTTTGTGGAAGGCGCCGAAACCGGGCGAGACGTCGTGGGAGACATCGATTGGGCCGGGACGGCCGGGGTGGCACATTGAATGCTCGGTGATGGCGATGGAGGAATTGGGCGAGACTTTCGATCTGCATGCGGGTGGGGAAGACCTGATCTTTCCTCACCATGAAAATGAAATTGCGCAGTCCGAGGCGCTGACTGGAAAGCCGTTTGCCCACTTCTGGTTTCACGTGCGGTTTCTCTTGGTCGAGGGCGAGAAGATGTCCAAGAGCCTGGGCAACTTCTATACCCTGCGCGACCTGGTGCTTAAAGGACACAAGCCGTCGTCGATTCGCTTTCTGCTGGCTTCGGTTCCTTATCGCAATCAGCTTAACTTTACTTTCGATGGACTGAAGCAGGCGGCGGTGTCGGTGGAGCGGTTGCGCAATTTTCAGTTGCGTTTGACCACGGCGCAATTCCCAGCGGGGGCCAGCGAGGGCATGGCGGAACTGGCGCGTGAGGCCGCCGAGCGGATGCGGGCAGGAATGGACGACGATCTTAATACAGCGCAGGCTCAGGCGGCGATCTTCGATATGGTGCGGAAAGCCAATGCCGCGATGGATGCGGGGCAATTCAGGAAAGATGACGTGCCGGGTCTGGTTGCCGCCTTGCAAAGCTTTGATGAATTATTCGCGGTGTTGAAGGACGACGATGCGGAGAAAAGTCGCGGCATCGTGGAGTGGGCGAAAGCGGAGGGTCGCGAGGGCGAGATCAGCAAGGAGTTGCTTGAAACGGTTGGAGCCCATCAGTTCGGCGACGCCGAGATTGAAAAGAAACTTGCGGAGATGGAAGCGGCGCGACGGTCGCGGAATTTCAAGGCATCCGATGCGATTCGGGCTGAACTCGGGGCGCTTGGCATCATTGTGGAAATCACGAAAGATGGCGCTCGCTGGAAACGGAAATAGATCGCCTCTACCTGCGTGTCTCGTAGACCACAGGTAGAGGCATCGGTGGGGCGCTGTTTATCTGACGACGCAGCCGGCGCTGCTGAAGTCCAATGCAGAGTTACTCGTTGGTCCGCAGACCTGCTCATTCCATTGCTTTTTCAAGTCGCTCGCTCTGGGAATGGACACAGGCTTTTGATTGGCCTTATGCGCCGTTAGCTGGGTTGAGGTTTGCGGGATCAGGGAAGCGAAACTGGCGACCGTGGTCAAAATAAGATTGACTCCGGCTGCGACTCGATCTGATAGAACCGGATCGCCAATGTGCGCCGCCTGCAAGAGTGCGGGCAGGTTCTGATCGATGTCCGCGATAACGCTCTGGATCTTCTGCAGGGCACTTGCACTGGGATTTGCCTTGTAGTCGTTGTAGAGCGTTGCCAGCAGATTCAGATCCTTGCTGGCCTGATCAGAAATGTTCTGGATGGCAGCGGCCTCGGCCGGGCTGACCTGCTTGCCGGACTGCAGCGTGGCGACGATGGTGCCGATGTTCAGAGCCATCTGAATGAGCACCGGCAGATCGGCGAGAGCGATGCTGATCCATTGGGCACTGCAGCCGGTGGCGAGCAGCGAAATGGATAACACAATCGCGAGCACCGGTTTGGATTTCGAGATTGAGCGCAGAATTGGATTTGCATTTGACTTCATGATGAGACTTCTCCTTGGTGTTGGTTGGTATTGGTATCGAGTTCTGACTCCCTGTCGGTTCGCGGACTACAATGAATTGCAGCCGGCAACCGGCGACTAGTAGCTGAAATGAAATCTCTCGACGAATATCTGGTGGAAGCGGAACGGGCGCATGGTCATCTCTGCGCCGGTCAGGTGCTTGGGGTCCGCCTGGCCATGCTCGGGCTGACGAAGCTAGGCATCGACGATCCCCATGGCAAGGATCGAAAGCGCCTGGTCACGTTCGTAGAAATCGACCGTTGCGCGACGGATGCTGTCGCCGTGGTCACGGGCTGCCGACTCGGCAAGCGCGCGCTGAAGTTCCGCGACTGGGGAAAAATGGCCGCGACCTTTGTCGACGCGAATACTGGCAAAGGCGTGCGCATCGCCGCCAAAGAATCATCCAAAGCGCTGGCGCGGCAGATGCATCCCGAGCTCGAAAATAAAAATAGCCAGCAGATGCTGGCTTATCGAGAAATGCCGGACGACGATTTATTCACCACGCAATGGGTGAAGGTCCACCTACCTCCGGAAGAGTTTCCCGGATACAAAGGTGAACGTATTGTTTGCGAAGTCTGCGGCGAAGGAATTAGTTTTCGCCGTGAAGTGCGCCGTGATGGAAAACTCTTCTGCCGCGCCTGCGCTGGCGAGCAATATTACGAGCCCCTGTAAGCCGGCGCCACCGAGCTAGCTACGCCGCTTGCTCGCAGGCATGGGCCACTCGCAAGATCGTCGCTTCGTCGAAATGCTTGCCCAGAATTTGCAATCCGACGGGCAGCTTCAGTTTAGTCTCTCCGCAGGGAACGGAAATTCCCGGGATCCCCGCCAAGTCTGCCGTCACCGTAAAAATATCGGCGAGATACATCGAAAGCGGATCGTCGACCTTCTCTCCCAACTTGAATGCAGCCGTGGGGCTGGTCGGAGTCACAATCGCATCCACTTTCTTGAAAGCTTCATCGAAGTCACGGGCGAGCAGGGTCCGTACTTTCTGCGCTTTCAGATAGTAGGCGTCGTAATATCCCGCGCTCAACGCGTATGTTCCGAGCGTGATACGACGCTTCACCTCGGCGCCGAAACCTTGATCGCGAGTGCGGCGGTACATTTCGGAGAGCGTGCGCGCATCGCGAGCCCGATAACCGTAGCGAACGCCATCGAAGCGGGCAAGGTTCGACGACGCTTCTGCCGTGGCCACGATGTAGTAAGTCGGGATTGCATATTCTGTATGTGGCAGCGAGACTGGAACGATTTCGCAGCCTGATTCCGCCAGCTTTTGAATTGCGGCCTCGACCGATTTGCGAACTTCGGAGTCGAGGCCTCCTCCGAAATACTCTCTTGCGACGCCCAGTTTGAGGCCGCGCACTGGCTTCTCCAGTTCCGCAACGAAGTCGGGAACTTCTACTTCTGCGGAAGTCGGATCCATGGGATCGCGGCCCGCGATCGTCCGCAGCACGATGGCTGCATCTTTCACGGTTTTTGTTAGCGGCCCGATGCGATCGAGTGACGATGCGAACGCGATCAGTCCGTAGCGCGATACTCGGCCGTATGTCGGCATCAGGCCGACGACGCCGCAAAAAGACGCGGGCTGGCGGATCGAGCCGCCGGTGTCTGATCCCAGCGTCGCCACAGCCATATCGGCCGCCACCGCCGCGGCAGATCCCCCGGAGGAACCTCCGGGTACGCGGCTGAGGTCGCGGGGATTGTGAACCGGATGCCAGGCTGAGTTCTCGTTCGACGATCCCATGGCGAACTCATCGCAGTTGAGTTTGCCCAGCACCACTGCGCCCGCAGCTTCCATCCGAGCCACGGCCGTGCAGTCATACGGTGGAATGTAGTTGGACAGAATCTTCGAGCCGGCTGTAGTCCTCACGCCGTTCGTAACCATCACGTCCTTGATGCCAACCGGAACTCCACCCAGCGGCGGAAGTTGATCGCCTTTGGCAGCCAGTGAATCCATCCGCTTTGCCTGCGCGAGAGCACGATCTGTCGAGAGCGTGAGGTACGCGCCGATCTGCGGATCGTCTTTTTCAATCTTCGAGTAGAACGATTCCGCCATCGACGTGGCCGTCGTCCTGCGCTCTTGCACGGCGGAGCGGGCGGCATCGATTGTGAGCGAATTCAAGTCCATAGAAATATTTAGGGATAGCTCCCTGCGATTTTCAAATCCCCGGTACGGCTCAAGATGTTGCGAAAAAAATCTTGTTTGCCAGAACCGGGGTAAAACCTCTCGTTCATTCGGGAACGGTTACCGCAGCGCTGCGACCCAAAGTCGAAGCTGTTCTAGCAGACTCAGGAGCCATGCCCTCCTGCCGGAAGCGAACCGCTGGCTATCTCTCGATCACCTTGGGCACTTTGAAGAAGGTTCCGTCCGAGTCGGGAGCATTTTGCAGCGCTGCGTCGTGAGGCAGCGATTGTCGCAAACCTTCGAGAATGTCCTCACGAGAAGCGTACGCAAAGCGCTCGCTTCCGGCTTTCGACTGGTCAACGCCGTATCTGTCCGAGACCTGCGCCATCGGCGGCACGTCAGTCGTGTTCAACTGGTTCAAGCGATCGATGTAATCGAGAATCGAATTCAGATCGCGCAGGATGAGGCGGCGTTCGCCCTCTGTCAATTCCAGATTTGCGAGGTCAGCGACGTAGGAAACGTCTTTTTCAGTGACTTTCATTCTTTAACTGGAAAGGGCGCGGCTTGTTTGCATCGGATCTGACAATGTGGGCGATTCTTTCGCTTTTTGCCCCTATTTCCAGAATAGCAGGTTGGAGAGGTAAACATGCCATGCTTTTGAACAATATATTTCCAATGATTTCAGAGACTTACATCTTTTAGAGGCCTCGCGGGGGCTTGACAAGATTTTGGCAATAAATGCCGATTGCACCATTTATGGTGCAATGCACAACTTGGGTAGCGATGGCTGAGTTTCTTATCCCCGGGGGCTATTGAGGATGTGGAAACTCGCTCACTACAAGCGCCATGGCTTGGTCCTTATTTCGCAGGTGTCCTTCGAGTTGTCCATCCTCCACCGCTGAAAGAATTTTCTTGAACTGCGGCCCGGGTTGGTAACCCGCCGCGATCAAGTCGTCCCCGGTGATTAGCGGTACGGGCCGAATGGCTCTTGCAGGGATGGAGGCGATCTTCTCGCGGGTGAAATGGTAGGAAGCCAGATCTCCATGACTGGACTGACAGTCCAAATGGTGTAACTGCAAATGCTCGTCAAAATGCGGCATTCGCACAAATCTCTTGAATGTTGATTCGTTCATTTGCTGCACTTGGGCGAAGCGCATGTGGTTTTTGACGAGAGCGAGAATTTGCTCCGTGTCGTTATTCGAGAAGCGCAGACGGTGGCAGATTTCTTCGGCAATCTTGACCCCAACGTCGACGTGTCCATCAAAGCGAATGCGGTCAGGTGCAATGCGAAATGTGGCCGGCTTGCCCACATCGTGCAGCAGAGCGCCCCAGGCCAGTGTGATGGGACTGGGGTGGGGCAACTTATCGAGCAACAGCAGGGTGTGAACAAACACGTCGCCTTCCGGATGAAATTGCGGCGGCTGCTCAACACCTTTCATCCGTTCGATTTCAGGCAGTATCTCGTGCAGCAATCCAGTTTCGTCAAGCAACAGAAAAGCCTGGCGCGCGTGGCCCTCCGTCAGCATCTTGCTAAGCTCATCTCGAACTCGCTCGCGCGATACCTGATGAATCTGCGATGCCAGCTTTTGAGTCGCCTGAAACGTCTTGGGCTCGATGGCATAGCCAAAGCGCGCGGCAAAGCGGACGGCGCGCAGCATCCGCAGTTTGTCCTCAGCGAAGCGACGGTCTGGATCGCCGACGGTTCGAATGATCCCGGCTTCGAGATCGTTGCGTCCCCCGACATAATCCAAAACGTCGTTCGTCAGCGGATCGAGCAGCAGCCCGTTGATTGTGAAATCGCGGCGCTCCACATCTTCTCGCGGATCTTTGCTGAAGCGCACTTGGTCGGGATGACGGCCGTCGCTGTATCCGATGTCACTGCGAAAAGTGGCAACTTCAACCACATTGACCTTCTCCGATAGGTAGCTAGGTACGTCTCTACAGTCAGATATCTCCGTGTTGCGAACAACTTCTCTTTCCGGTACCGGCACCAATACCACCCCGAACTGCGCGCCTACGGCGTAGGTGTCGGGAAAAATACGCATAACTTCATTAGGAGTTGCGTCGGTCGCGACATCGTAATCGGCTGGTTCGCGGCCGAGGAGCAGGTCTCGCACGCATCCGCCGACCAGGAAGGCTTTGTGGCCGTGCTCCCGCAGCGTGCTAACGATCGAGATGGCAAAGTCTTTGAGCATGGCAGCCATCGATAGGCTCTAGCAGATAATATATGGCTTATGCCTGACGCCTACATCCTCGGGATTGAGACCTCGTGCGATGAGACCGCGGCGGCTGTGGTGCGCTCAGGGGAGGAGATCGCGTCCAACGTTGTGTTCTCGCAAATTGCCACGCACCAGCCTTATGGCGGAGTTGTTCCTGAGCTGGCGTCCCGGGAACATTTGCGCGCAATCGTACCTGTGGTCCGCAAGGCGCTGGCGGATGCAGGACAGACTTATCAATCCATCGACGCTGTGGCAGTCACCCAGGGACCTGGGCTCGCGGGCGCATTGCTAGTAGGCATCAGCTATGCCAAAGCGCTCGCATTTGCTCTCGACAAACCGCTCATCGCGGTGAACCATCTTGAAGGCCATATTCACGCGGTTCTGTTGGAGGAACGTCGTAAGGGAAATCATGGGTTGCGTTTCCCCGTTCTGGCGCTGGTCGTCTCGGGAGGCCACACGCATCTTTATTTAACAAAGCAGGAAGGCAACAGCTGGTCCTATCAGAACATTGGCCACACCCGCGACGACGCTGCCGGAGAAGGGTTCGACAAAGTCGCGAAGTTGTTGGGGCTGGGATATCCGGGGGGACCGATCATCGACAAGCTTTCGCTTCACGGCGATCCCTACGCCGTGAAGTTTGCCGCTTCGCAGCTCAAGCATCCAGACCGGAACGATCGAAACATCTCACGAACTGAGGATGGCCCGCGCTTTGATTTTTCTTATAGTGGCATTAAGACCGCCGTCCTGCGCTTCGTCGAAACTCACGACCTGCAAAGGTCGATTAACGAGCGTCGCAAAGCGCTTTTGGCCGTCGCGCAACCAAAGCTCGAAGACTACCTATCTCTTTGCGACAAGGAAACGCTCAATCTGGTTGCTTCTTTCCAGCGGGCGATGGTAGAGGACTTGGTGGGAAAAACTCTAGCTGCCGCGCGAGCGTACGACGTCAATACGTTGTTTGTCACCGGAGGCGTAGCCGCGAATCAGGAGTTGCGCAGCCAGTTTGAAAAAGACGCGGGGAGACAAGGCCTGTCCGTGTATTTTCCATCGCGTCCGCTGTCAACCGACAACGCCGCCATGATTGCAGCGGCGGCCTATCCGAAGTTTCTGGCTGGCGATTTTGCGCTCATGGATTTCTCCGCGGAAGCGGGAATGGTGCTGAAGTGAAGTGCTATGGCTGACCGCTAGAGTGCTAATTGCTACTCGCAAGCCCGAAAATCTCAAAGCGCTAAATGCTGGTTGATGCCTGCTAAACACTCCCTTTCGCCGCCTGTGCCTTCGCGCCAAGGACTGCCTGTACCGCCTTAGCCAGCTGATCTTCGATATCGATGTCTTTGAATATTGTGTAGTTGGCGCGCTTTTCCTTGTGCTCGAAACCGCTCTGCCGGCCAGCCACGATCACGATTGGAATACTCGCGAGAGCAGGCTCTTTTTTCACGGCTGTGATGAGTTCACTCCCGTCCATCTTGGGCATCTGGATATCGGTGATGATGATGTCCGGTCGCACTCTCTTCACTGCATCGAGAGCCTCCAGTCCGTTGGTGGCTGACTCCACGGTAAAGCCGCGCTCCTCAAGGAATCGGCACACGGTGTGCCGGATGAGCATGGAGTCATCGACGACCAGAGCCACCACTGACATGACCTCTCCGAGCGGGCAATTGTTCCCAGGTTGACACTAACAAACTGTAAATCGTCCAAACAAGGGAAAGGGCTGTCGGATGGTTACCTTCGTCACGATGCAAAGGGGAGGTTCAGGATTCGTTATCCGGCCGGGTGTCTTCGATCATCATGTCTTTAAACTCGCTGGACTCGAAGATGTCGCCACACTCCAGGCATTCGACAAATTCGGCATCTTCCTCACGAGCCACGATCTGCACGCGCGGGTGCTTACACTCGTTCATGGTGCTGCTCTTATCGGGGGGTTGCGACGGCGGGATTGGAGTCATAAACCCGGACGATCACAGTCGGCCTCGCGAGGCTTACGTGAAGTTTGCCGGAAATTGGCGGTATTTTAGCCTGACTGGTTGGCTTGTCAAGTCTTTTTGTTAGAAAACTCGCTTGCGACTCCGCGACCGCCTCGGGTAGACCGTGCTAGATAAGGCGCTCGAATTCGGCTGGCTGAAGTTCCGGCGAACAAGAATACGACCGAAAAGATCGCCATCCTATAAGCCACTAAGTACAATATAGTTACGATTAAACTGCGAATCCTCCCATTCCCTGCCCGGGGTTGCAATCTCGGACCCTTGCCCCCTATAATAACGATATCCGACTGAAAAGGTCGGATTTGCCGATCGGACCCGGATGCTGAAGCTAACCAAGAAAGCGGATTACGGTTTGATGGCGATGAAGCACTTGGCCGAACGTGCGCCTCACGGTGCATGCAGCGCCAAAGATGTTGCCGACGCCTATGGCATTCCGCAGGAAGCTCTGGCGAAAATTCTGCAGCGCCTGGTCAAAGCCGGCTTGCTGCATTCGCAGCACGGAATGAACGGTGGCTACACGCTGGCGCGCGATCCGGGAACCATCAGCGCCTTCGAGGTGATTCGAGCGATCGATGGTCCGCTGTTCATTACCTCTTGCATCACCGTCCGCGGCGAGTGCGATCAGACCGATCGTTGTACCATTCGCGAGCCGCTGCGCCGGGTCAACGAGAGCATCGAACAAGTACTGCGGCGCATCAGTATCTCAGAGATGAACGAAGAGACGCATCAGCACGAAGAAACCGATCCCAGGAAGTCGGCTGAGCTGGTCACGATAACATAAAGGTAGGAGAGCAATTATGAGCACAGATGTAAAGACGATCCCCCAGGCAGAACACGTGGCTCCCGAAGGAGTCAAGCTGCCGGTTTATATGGACAACCATGCCACCACGCCCATGGATCCGCGGGTGCTGGAAGAGATGCTGCCCTTTTTCATGGAGAAGTTCGGCAACGCCGCCAGCCGCAACCACTCGTTCGGCTGGGCCGGCGAGGAAGGCGTGGAAACCGCGCGCGAGCGGGTTGCCAAGCTGGTAGGCGCAACCACCAAGGAAATCATCTTCACCTCAGGCGCGACCGAAAGCGACAACCTCGCGATCAAAGGCGTTGCCGAGATGTACCGGGAAAAAGGCAATCACATTATTACCGCCGTGACCGAGCACAAGGCCGTGCTCGACACCTGCAAGCGCCTCGAAAAATATGGCTATCGCGTCACCTATCTGCCGGTTCAAAAAGACGGTCTGGTCGACCTCGACGAACTGAAGCGTGCCATGGACGACAAGACGATCCTGGTAACGATCATGTGGGCAAACAATGAGATCGGCGTCTTGCAGCCGGTAGCGGAAATCGGCAAGCTGTGTCGCGAACGCGGCATCATCTTCCACACCGACGCTACGCAGGCAGTCGGCAAGATTCCGGTCGACGTGAACAAGAACAACATCGACGTAATGTCGATTTCGGCTCACAAAATGTACGGGCCGAAGGGCGTTGGCGCGTTGTACGTTCGGCGCAAGAATCCTCGGGTGCAGATTTCCGCCATCATCGACGGCGGCGGTCACGAACGCGGAATGCGTTCCGGAACACTCAACGTTCCCGGAATCGTTGGTCTGGGCAAGGCCTGCGCAATCGCCTCGGAAGATATGGCCAAGGAATCCTGCAAACTCGCAGGCCTTCGCAACCGGCTTCGCGACAAAATCATGGGTCAGCTCGACGAAGTCTATATCAACGGCTCCATGGAACATCGCCTGCCCGGCAACCTGAACATCAGCTTTGCCTACGTCGAGGGCGAATCGCTGCTGATGGGCATCAACGACATCGCAGTTTCAAGCGGTTCGGCCTGCACCTCAGCGACGCTTGAGCCATCTTATGTATTGAAGGCTCTGGGCACGGGCGACGATTTGGCACACAGCTCGATTCGCTTTGGCCTGGGACGTTTCAACACCGAAGCCGAGGTCGACTACGTAGCCGATCGCGTAGTCGAGACGGTGTCGCGCCTGCGCGAACTTTCGCCGCTTTACGAAATGGCGAAAGAAGGCGTGGATTTGAAAAGTGTGAAGTGGGCAGCGGAGTAATTGAACTGTAGAAACATTGCTGGCAATGTTTCTAACTGTTGGCAGGTTCGTATCAGGATATGGCTTCAGCCATATCGCAAATGCTTCAGAAAGAATGCGGCTTCAGCCGCTGATTGACAGATATTTAAGGAGAAATCAAACATGGCATACAGCGATAAAGTTCTGGACCATTATTCCAATCCCCGCAATGTGGGATCCATGGACAAGAACAGCACTGAAGTTGGGACCGGTCTGGTCGGCGCGCCCGAGTGCGGCGACGTGATGAAGCTGCAGATCAAGGTCAACCCGCAAACCAACATCATTGAAGACGCGAAATTCAAGACCTTCGGATGCGGCTCGGCCATCGCATCTTCGTCACTCGCGACCGAGTGGGTGAAGGGCAAGACGGTAGACGAAGCTCTGCAGATCAAGAACACCGAAATCGTGAAAGAGCTCTCGCTACCGCCGGTGAAGATTCACTGCTCGGTGCTGGCGGAAGACGCCATCCGCGCCGCGATCCACGACTGGAAGAAGAAGCAGGACGTAGCGAAGCCGACTGCCGTAGCCGCGCAGTAGTGGCCGATCGAGAACGGGCGTCTCTCCCGTTGATGTGAGTCGGTAGAACCATGATCGAAACCGAAACCAAACCGGAGGCGCCAAAGGCGCCGGCTAAAGGCGTCCAGGTGACGGACAAGGCCTTGGCCAGGATCCGCACCGCTATCGTCAAAGAGGGCATCTCGCCCGAGCAGGGCGGATTGCGCCTCGGCGTGCAGGGCGGAGGCTGCTCCGGCTTGAGCTACAACGTTCGCTTCGACACCCAACCGCGCGAGCGCGACCGCATCTTCCAGTTCGGGGACGTGCGGGTTTTCGTCGATCCGAAATCGTTCATCTACCTGCACGGCATGACTCTCGATTACCAGGAGACGCTCATGCAGCAAGGCTTCGTATTCGTGAATCCAAATTCATCGAAGTCCTGCGGCTGCGGCACGTCGTTCTCGGGCTGATGGTGGTAGTGTGTGGCGCGGACCTGCCGTGAGCCCAGTCGAACGGCCTTGCCCGCGAGGGTTTGTGCAGCTTTGCGTGCAGCCGAAAAGCCCAAGCGAAAAGCGCGACAAATTTATCCATGACGACCGAATCCAACACGACTTCTTCTCTGGCGAATCCCGCCGAAGCGACCGCCAGCTGTTGGTCGTGCGGCACCATGCGCGCCGTCCACTTCTGCAGTTCGTGTGGCAAGGTGCAGCCTCCAAGGCCAGTCGACTACTTCACCTTCTTCGCGCTGCCCCGCAAACTCAATGTGGATACTGTGCAACTCGAGCGCGATTTTTACGAACTGAGCCGGAAACTTCATCCCGATCTCGCCGCCCGCGCCGATAAGCGGGAGCAGGAATGGAGCCTGGAACAAAGTTCGCTGCTGAACGACGCGTATCGCACGTTAAAAGATCCGATCAAGCGCACGGAATACTTTTTGCGATTGGAGGGCGTCGAACTCGAAGAGCAATCGAAGACGGCGACCGACAAGGCGCGCGCGACAGGCGAAGTCAAGAAGCAGGTTGTGCCCCCAGATTTGCTGGAAGAGGTCTTTGAACTGAACATGCAACTCGAAGAGCTGCGCGCCCAGAAGAAAATCGGCGAAGACGATCCCGCACTGATTGAGGAAATCGGAAAACAAAAGCTCGAACTGGAAGAGAAGCATGAGTCACTGTCCGAGGAACTGAAAACCTACTGGGAAGATTGGGACCGCCTGGCAGAAAGCGACTCCGAAGAAGCGCGCGGCAAGGTCCGCGACAAGATGGTAGACCTGTTGAATCGCCGCTCGTATATCAGGAACTTGGTTCGGGACGTGAATGAAGTATTAGAGAATTGAGCGATTGAGTGATTGAAGCATTGACTCATTGCAAAGGTTCTTGCACAAATGGCTCAATGACTCAATGACTCAATGATTCAATGACTTCTGACCGCATCGTCGGCATCGATCTCGGAACCACGAATTCTCTCGTGGCGTTTATGCAGGGGGAGAGTCCTGTCGTCATCCCCGGTGAGGATGGTCTGAACCTCGTTCCCTCCGTCGTCGCGCTCGATGAACGCGATCAAATCATCGTCGGCAACGCCGCCCGCAAGTATCTGATCGAGACCCCGGAGCGTTCCGTCTACTCGATCAAACGCCTGATGGGACGTGGCATCGAGGACATCCGCGAAGAGCTCAAGCTGTTTCCATTTCGGCTTGCGGAAGATCTCCAAGCCGGAGAGGTACTGCGCATCACTCTCGGCGAGAAGACCTTCACCCCTCCGGAAATTTCTGCGTTCATTTTGCGCCAGCTCAAACGCAACGCCGAGCGCTTCTTCAACGCGCCCATCACCAAAGCTGTGATCACCGTACCGGCGTACTTCAACGACGCCCAGCGCCAGGCCACGAAAGATGCCGGCCGCATCGCCGGCCTCGAAGTGCTGCGCCTGGTGAACGAACCCACGGCCGCTTCGCTCGCCTATGGCCTGGACAAGAAGCAGAACGGCATCGTCGCCGTCTACGACCTGGGCGGTGGAACCTTCGATGTATCCATCCTCAAGCTACACGACGGCATCTTCGAAGTCATCGCCACCAACGGAGATACTCACCTCGGCGGCGACGACATCGACAATCTTCTGATCAACATTGCCATCGACGACATTCGCGGCGATGCCAATCTCGATTTCTCGCGCAACAGTGAAGCGATCGCGACTATCCGCAAGGCAGTCATCGAGGCCAAGATTGCGTTGTCCTCCTTGCCGGAAACGACTTTGGATATTGAGCTGCCGGGCGGCAAGCGCTACCAGCGCGAGATCACTCGCGAGCAGTTCGAGCAACTCATCCAGCCAATCATCGAACGCACGGTGGGACCGTGTAAGCAAGCGCTAAAAGATGCCCGACTAAAGCCGGAGCAGATTGACGAAGTCGTCCTCGTCGGCGGCTCGACGCGCATCCCGAAAGTGCGCGCCCTGGTCGAAGAATTATTCCAGCGCACGCCGCATACCGACTTGAATCCCGACGAAGTCGTGGCTCTGGGCGCGGCGGTCCAAGCCAACATTTTGGGCGGCGGCTCCGAAGCCACCGAGAACATGCTGCTGCTCGATGTCACGCCTTTGTCGCTGGGTATTGAAGTCGCGGGCGGTGTCACTGACAAAATTATTCTGCGCAACTCGACCATCCCGGCCTCGGCCACGCAGTACTACACGACGCAGATTGACGGTCAAGCTAACGTCGCCATTCACGTGTTGCAGGGCGAACGAGAACTGGCGAAGGACTGCCGCTCCCTCGCCCGCTTCGACCTGAAAGGAATTCCGCCGATGACCGCGGGGATGCCGCGCATCGAGGTCAAGTTCTTGATCGATGCCAACGGCATCCTGCACGTCTCCGCACGCGAGCAGCGCAGTGGAAAAGAATCCGAGATCGAAGTGCAGCCCAGCTACGGCCTGACCGACGATCAAGTCGAGAGCATGATTCTCGACTCTTTCGACTACGCCGAAGAAGACTTCCGCCAGCGCCAGCTAATCGAAGCCCGCAACGAGGCGGAAACGATTCTGGCAGCGCTGGAAAAAGGCAAGAAATCTCCGGCGTGGGGAAACCTCACCAGTGACGAAAAGAAGAAAATCGCCAGGCTGGAAAAAGCATTAATCGAAGTCAAAGCTGAAGATGACTATCAAGCAATTCGCAAGGCCATTGATCTCTTGAATCAAGGCACAATGCGCCTCGCAGAATTGATGATGGATACCGCCGTAAGCACCGCGCTCAAGGGCAAAAATATGGATGAAGCCGACATGGGCGAAGCGCCGGTGGCGGGGCATCCCGTGGCCAAAGCAGATTTCGAATGATCCGTTCATCTGTAGGGGATAACAACTATGCAGACTAAACTCCACTACGCAATCGAGTTCGTTGCGGACATGAATCGCGCCGTAAAGTTTTACCGTGACGTAGTCGGGCTTCCGCTGAAGTTTGAATCCCCTGGCTGGAGCGAGTTCTCTACCGGTGAAACGACCCTGGCTCTGCATCCCGCTTCGCAAAAGAATCCCCCGGGAAAAGTTGAGCTCGGTTTCAACGTAGCGGACCTGCCGAAGTTTTACGAAGATATGCGAGCCAAAGGTGTGAAGTTCCCCATGCCTCCAACCAAACAAGACTTTGGCGGAACGCTGGCGCAATTTGAGGATTCAGAAGGCGCGCATGTGAGTGTGGGGGCAAGCTAAGGAAGGGGTGGAAGCAATATGTCTGAGGAAAAGATACAAAGCGCAGGAACCGCAACGGCAGAAGCGCCCGGTGAAAACACTGTTCAGCTAACTTTCTTGCCCGAGGGCAAGACCGTCGAGTTCGAGCACGACAAACTTCCCTACAAAGATCACGGCAAAGAGCAGTCGATCCTCGACGTGGCCTTGAACTACGGCGTGCGCCTCGATCACGCCTGCGGCGGCAACTGCGCCTGCACCACTTGCCACGTATGGGTGAAGGAAGGCGCGGAGAATCTCTCCGAAATGGATGACGACGAAGCCGACCGTCTGGACATGGCCGCCGATTTACAGTTAAACTCCCGTCTCGGGTGCCAGGCCGTCATCACCAAGCCCGGCAAAGTCGTGGTCGAAATCCCGGCCTGGAATCGTAATTACGTTTCGGAAGAACACTGAGCGGTTGACAAATGCCCTTGTGTTGTCGCGCCCCTGTATTGTCATCCCGAGCAAAGCGAGGGATCTGCAGTTAGCGAAACGAGACCGCTGGAATCGGCAGAACGACCACCCCGAATCAGTAAGGAGCGCCACATGCCAAGAGACCTAACCTGGGATAACGCGGAAGACATCGGAATCCTGTTATCGGAGAAGCACCCCCAACTGGAGCCTCTGAGCGTCCGCTTCACAGACCTCCACCGTTATGTGACCGAGTTGCCCGAGTTCAAAGACGATCCCACAAAATCTACCGAGGGCAAGCTGGAAGCCATCCAGATGGCATGGCACGACGAGTTTCTGGACAGAACGCAAGCCTGATCTTCACGAATATCCGCCGTTGACAAGCTTTTTACCTCGGTGTGACAACCCCTCGTTTTAATTATTCTAAGCTACGAACTCCTCCTGAGTTTTCACTGGAACAGGGATGCGATGTCTCTCTCCTTATGTGAAAAGGGCACGGCGTTTGCCGTGCCCCATTTTTTATGCCTGTCATTCCGAGCGAAGTCGAGGGACCTTGCGTTTTCTGCTGCCGACGTGAAGCCTCACCACATCGGGCTTTGACCAAGCTGTTTAGCCCACCGTCGCAGGCACCGGTTCCTCAACACTGGCCTCGCGCAGAAACTTCGCCGCTTCTTCCGGCGGCGTCGGGTTGATGTAGAATCCCGTTCCCCACTCGAATCCTGCCGTCTTCGTGAGCTTGGGCATGAATTCGATGTGCCAGTGATAGTGATCGTTGGTTGGATCCTGCACGGGAGAAGTGTGAATCACCAGGTTGTACGGCGGATTATCCAGCACCCTGTCGGCTTTCAACAAGAGAGTCTTAAGCGCCTTCGCCAGATTCTCAAACAACTGCGACGAGGAATTTTCAAACGCCGATTCGTGCTGCTTCGGCAAGATCCACGTCTCGAACGGAAACCGCGGCGCGTAGGGAGCTAAGGTGAGGAAGTCCTGATTCTCCGCGACCACACGAATTCCCGACTCTGTTTCCTGCCGAATCACATCGCAAAATACGCAACGCTCTTTGTAAATAAAATATTGCTTCGCACCTTCGATCTCCTCGACAACATAGATCGGAAGAATCGGAAGCGCGATCAACTGCGAGTGCGCATGTTCCAACGACGCTCCCGCAGCTTCTCCGTGATTCTTGAAAATCAGGATGTACTTGAAGCGTCGATCCTTTTTCAGATCAAGAATGCGGTCGCGGAAAGTCCAAAGCACGTCTTCAATTCGTTTGGGAGGCAGCGTAGCGAGGCTGGCACTGTGATCTGGCGTTTCAATAATGACTTCGTGCGCTCCGACCCCATTCATGCGGTCGAACATGCCCTCAGCCTGGCGGCTCAGGCTTCCCTCAATCCCCAGAGCGGGAAACTTGTTGGGAACCACTCGCACCGTCCATCCCGGCGCATCGCGCTGCGGAGGAGGTCCGCCGTTCGCGTTTGGACGGTACGCCTGAATCTCCGGCGGCGTTTTGCTCTCGTTGCCATAGCAGAACGGGCAAAAGCCTCCTTTCAGTTTCACTCCGTCACGAGCAAAGTCAGTTGGACGCTTGGCGCGGTCTGTCGAGATAATTACCCACCGGCCTACAATCGGGTCTTTTCTAAGCTCAGGCAAAGACTAAATCCTTTCAATAAAGGCATATCAAGCTGCATGGAAACCAAACCTGCATTTTACGCCACGGGGAAGGCATTGCGAAATAGTTCGATCAGCGGCTGGCTGGACTGAGGTTCATAATACACGGTCACCACGTCGAAGCGCCACTCGCACGCGGGCGCCGAATGACGAAGGTACTCGTCGGCCACCGCCGCCAATCCGCGCTGCTTGTCGCGGTCGACCGCGGCCTCGGCGGGCTTCACGTCGCGTGTTGTGCGAGTCTTAACTTCGATAAAGCACAACACACTTTTGTCCCAACCAATCAGATCGATCTCTCCCCGCCGCCGCGACGAACGAAAATTACGAGCCACCATCACGTATCCCAGGCGCCGCAAATAAAAGTAAGCATCTTCTTCCCCACGCCTGCCGGTTCGCTGATGCGGGGGAATATCTTCCGCTGGGAGCGTCCGCTGTGCCATCCAGTCGAGGGCGCGAACCGTGGCCTGCGTGAATCGCCCGGAAAGCGCTGAGAGCGAGAAGGTGTTGGGCACGATCCAACAATGCTAAAGGGTGCCAAGATCTTTCGATGTGATGCGCATCACATAGAAAACAAGACTCATCGGTATTGTTCCATGTGGAACACTTCTCAGTTATTTCGCTAATTGTTCGCCTTCGCAGATAAAAGCAGATTCCTCGCTTTGCTCGGAATGACAATCAGGTTGGGATAAAGCAGATTCCTCGCTTTGCTCGGAATGACAATCAGATTGGGGTAAAGCAGATTCCTCGCTTTGCTCGGAATGACGATCGGGTTGGGGTAAAGCAGATTCCTCGCTTTGCTCGGAATGACAATCAGGTTGGGATAAAGCAGATTCCTCGCTTTGCTCGGAATCACAATCAGGTTGGGTAAAGCCGATTCCTCGCTTTGCTCGGAATGACAATCAGGTTGGGGTAAAGCCGATTCCTCGCTTTGCTCGGAATGACAATTGTCGGGGCAAGGCTTTCGAGCAATGCAATCGCTTGGGGTGATGATGTCAATAAAGATGGGCGGATCAGGCCAGTGATCCGCCCCATGCAGCCAGGAAAGGAGGAAACCTCCCGGCTGTTAAACGGCTTGACTCACTATCGAAATGGACTCTTCGAGCACATCCATTGCGACATCGGCTTCGTCTTTGCTTACGACGAGCGGCGGAGAAATGCGAATCGTGCTTGGGCCCGCGCCTAGGAAAAGAATGCCGCGCTCGAAGGCCAGTTGGATGATGCGGTCGCGTTCGGCTGCGCCATACTCTTTGGTCTTCTTGTCTTTGACGATCTCGACGCCAATCATCAGGCCGCGTCCGCGAACGTCTCCGACCAGTTTGTGTTTCGAGGACCAGGCTGCCATGCGTTTCAGCATGTGATTGCCGACTTCGGTTGCGTTCTGCAGCAGGCCGTCGTGCTCGATTACGTCTAATGTTGCCATGGCTGCCGCGTTGCAGACCGGGTTGCCACCGAAGGTTGAAGCATGGGAACCGGGAACCCAGTCCATGATTTCCGCCTTGCTGATAGTCACGCCGAGCGGCATGCCGGAGGCGATGCCTTTGGCGGAGCAGACGATGTCGGGCTGAACTCCCGTGTGCTGGATGGCCCACCATTTGCCGGTGCGTCCAATACCACTCTGGACTTCATCGGCTACCAGAAGGATGCCGTGACGATCGCAGATATTGCGGAGTTCCTGCATGAACAAGGTGGGAGCGATTACATATCCACCTTCACCCTGGACAGGCTCCACGAAGATCGCGGCTACTTCCTCGGGGGCAAGCGTGGTTTTGAACAGCTTGTCTTCGATGAAGCGGGCGCAACCCAGCGCGAAAGCTTCGGCATCCTGCGGACCGCCTTCGCATCCGCGATAGACGTCGGGATAGCGAACGTGGGTTACGCCTGGAAGCATCGCACCGAAACGCCGTTTCTGTTGCGGCTTGGAAGCAGTCAGCGAAAGCGCTCCCATAGTGCGTCCGTGGAACGCGCCATAAAATGCGATCACGTTTTGCCGCTTGGTGTGATAGCGGGCGAGTTTGAGGGCGCACTCGATGGCCTCCGCGCCCGAGTTGCCGTAGTAGATCTTGTGCGGGCCGGGCATGGGCGCAATCTTCGAGAGGCGCTCGGCGAGTGTCACCATGTTTTCATAATAGAAGTCGGTGCCGGACATATGGATCAGTTCGGCTGCCTGCTTCTGAATGGCAGCGACCACCTGGGGATGGCAGTGGCCGGTCGAGGTGACGGCGATGCCAGCGGAGAAATCGAAGAATTCATTTCCGTCGACGTCGGTGACCGTAATTCCGTGTCCCCGTTGGGCGACGAGCGGATAGGAGCGGGTGTAGGAAGGTGAAATGTACTTGCTGTCGCCCTCGAGAACACGTTTTGCGTTCGGGCCGGGCAAGGCCGTCTTAATCTTGGGGCCGATAAGAGTTTGAGTTGGCATGGCATCCTCCAAAAAATGGTCGTGGTCGTTCGTCTTTGGTAGTTAGCTTTTGAGCGGACTTCCGCCCTTAAGCCAGAATCGGACGAGGAGGATGGAAACGTTAGTCGCTACCGAATAGGCTGGGACGCGCCTGCGAGGGTAACACTGCCAGATAGCGGCGCGGGCACACCAGAAAATGGAGCCAGCACGCGGGCAGATTCGAGTTGGGATTTTCGCGGCGCATCGGGGAACATTCCAAGACTATTATAGCCTGCCGCGAGTCATTCCGTAACCCCCATTCAGCTCTTGGGGGGTCCATTCGGTCGTTGGCCGTTGGTCATTGTTCATTGGTCGCGCTTGTGGTTCATCGTTCGATGCTTCTGGAAAAAACTCGCATCTTTGTTGGCTGTTCGTATGTCTGATAGCTAGGCTGGTTTCAGGTTGACTCCCAATTGAATCTTTGCCTCAGGGGCTGAAGCCCGTGTTTTTTTGGGGTTTGTGTGGCACGGCTGAAGCCTTGCCCTTCCCAAAATTTGTGATTCGACGATCTCATGACTAATGCCCAGCGCCAGAGCCGATTTGCTGTGATGCTGGCCTTCGGGCTGGTGTATTTCTTTTGGGGATCGACTTATCTGGCGATTGACATCGCGGTGGAGCGCATTCCTCCGGCGCTGATGTGCGGAGTGCGCTTTCTGATTGCCGGTGGGTTCATGCTGGCATTCTGCGGGCTGCGGGGGCGAAACATCCGGTACAACGCGCGACAGTTGGGGCAGATGGCGATGGTCGGCGTGCTCCTGCTCATGGGCGGCAACCTAACGCTCTCGTACGCGGAGAAGTATGTGGCGTCGGGGCTTGCGGCCTTAATCATTGCGGTCACGCCGCTGTGGTTCCTGGTGCTGGATACGCTGCTGTTGGGCGACCATCACGTTTCGTCGCGCGGCAAAGCCGGGCTGGCGCTGGGCGTTGCGGGGTTGTTTGTATTGTTGTGGCCGGACCTGACGACCACCACTTCGTTTGGGCGGGTGCAGTTGTGGTCTTCGATCAGCCTGCTGGGCGGTTCGTTTAGCTGGGCTTTGGGCTCGGTGCTGGCCAAGCGCTGGAAGTCTGCCGATGTGGATCCGTTTTCGGCTACGGCGTGGCAGATGATCGCGGCAGGGATGGCGAATCTGCTGTTCGCGATTGCTGTGGGAGATCTTTCGCGAGTTGTGTGGACGCCTCGCGGGATCGGCGCCACGCTGTACCTGGTGGTTTGCGGGTCGTGGATTGGTTATACGGCGTACATCTGGCTTTTAAACCACGTTCCGACGGCAAAGGTTTCCACCTATGCGTATGTGAATCCCGTGGTCGCGGTTTTTCTGGGATGGCTGGTGCTGCACGAGCGGGTGGACGGTTACATTCTGGCGGGCAGTGCGATCGTGGTTGCTTCGGTGATTCTCGTGACCAGCGCTCAGGTTACGAAGAAGCCGGCAGTGGAAGAAATGGCGATGGTGGAGACGACTGGAGATTAAGAAGGGCAGCAGTTGGCAGTTGGTATTGAAACGGCCGGATCAAAAATAAAAGCCGCTGAAAACGCAAGGTCCCTCCACTCCGCTTCGCTTCGGTCGGGATGACAGAGTTATTTCGCGAATTTGCGGGACGGCATATTAGACATTTAGTTCCTTTGCGATTTCGTAACGCCTTCCCCGTACACTTCGTTTCTTGCATCCTTCTGATAGTGTGTTTGGGGGCAGTGAACCGAATTCAGTTCTGAGCTTACCTATGATTGGCGAAAAAGAACCCATTACCACTACGCTGGTTGGGATGAACGTTGCTGTGTACGTGGTGATGGTGCTGACCGGAGTAAATCCGGTTGCGCCCACGATCCCGCAGTTGTTGAAATGGGGAGCGAACGCCGGTCCACTTTCGCTGGGGTCGGAGCCGTGGAGGATGCTGGCGTCCAACTACGTCCACGGTGGAATCATTCACATCGCGCTTAATATGTGGTGCTTGTGGAACCTTGGATATCTGGCGGAGCGAGTTTTCGATCCGTGGACCTACGTGCTGACTTACACCTTCTGCGGACTGGCTGGCAGCCTAGCGAGCCTGTGGTGGCATCCGATGGCGGTCGGGGTGGGGGCCTCGGGAGCGATTTTTGGATTGGCTGGGGCTTTGATCGCGGCACTCTATCTTGGCCATTTGCCGATTTCCAAACAAGCGATTCAGGGCACGCTGAAGAGCCTGCTGATCTTCGCCGGCTACAATTTGTTTTTTGGTGCGGCAATTCCGGGAATCGATAACTCGGCTCACATTGGAGGGTTATTGGCGGGTTTGGCACTGGGAGCGGTTTTGGCAAAACACCTTACGGCGCCTCCTGAAGTTCGTGATGGGTGGCGACGCGGGGTTTTCGTAGCGGCTCTAATCGTGCTTTTGGGAGCGTTCATATTTGTGAGGCATACCAGCGGGAGCCTGCCTTTGCGCTAGTTTGTCAATATGAACGACGAGCCGTCCGCTCGTGTCAGGTTCGGAAAGGCCGCGGGCGAGGGAGCCCGCGCCACACGGGCTATTGGGTTCCTTCTTCGGAGTCGTCGTCGGTGATTGCTTCTACCGCGTGGCCGTGGACCGCGAAGGTGAACTTTTGATCTGCTGCGGAGACAAAGCTTACTCGCGTGGGACCGCGTTGCCAGCCCGGCGGGGCGCAAGCGGCAGTTTCGTCGCCGGCAGCTTCACCCAGGGGCTTTTTCAGGATAGGCTTGCGGCGGCCCAGTTGCATCACGACGGCGGAGCTCTTGCGGCCGTCGTCGGAGGTTCCGCAGTAGGCGATGTAATCGCGGTACCAACTGGCTGAGGAAGAGTCCGGATCAAATTCAGGCAGGCTGGCTTGGGCGATATGTCCGGTGACGCGGTTGACTTCAAGCCATCCGCCGCGTTCCCATGTCCAGCGAGTGGTTGCCGTTTCCTGGGGTAAAGTGTCGTTTACGCGCACAACGCGCCGCACCACGAAGAGTTGCTCAGTGACCTCATGCGGAACGCCGAAGGTGAATTCTTTCAAGCGGCCATCCACGTACAGTGGCCTGACTTTCAAGTCGGGCGGGCTTTCGTCGAGCGCGACGGAGGATTTGACAACGGTCCATTTGCCGAATGTGATTACGTGCGGCTTGGAGGCAGCCACAGCCGTAGCGCTGAGGAAACAATACAAAGCGACACAAAAAGGGGAGCGCATGCACCGAGGCTAATCAGGCGTTGGTTGTTTGGGCAAGGTTAGATCGCACATTTAAGATCGATATTTTCCCTAAATGGGACAGATGTGTACGTGACTCTCTGGCTGTCCAAGAATTGGACTGGTACTCGCGCGGATAACACGACAGATCTGTGAGTCGGCATCAAATCCGTTACAATTACTGAAGCGTTGTTCAGCCGGTTCATGAGCCCTCCCCATAAATTCCGGACATCTCCATCCAGCCGTTCCTCGTCTTACAAAGAGATGGGAGAAGGTGCGCCGCGCCGCGCCCCGCGGGTGCTGGTAGTGGATGACAATCCGGACACGATGGTGTTGATGCGCGAGTTGCTATCCACCCGGGGGTATGAAGTGGTCGCGGTTGCGGACGCGGCCCGGGCGGAAATGGAGATTCGCCGCGAGCTTCCCGATCTGATTCTTTCCGATGTGGTTATGCCCGGCAAGTCGGGTTATGAGCTGTGCCGGGAGGTCAAGGAAGACCCAGCTACCCGGCTGATTCCGTTTGTGCTGATTACCGGGTTGAGTGATCGTGAGGACAAGCTGAGGGGAATCGAGGCGGGCGCGGACGACTTCCTAAACAAGCCGATTTTCTCGGAGGAATTGTTTGCCCGGGTCAAGTCGCTGCTTAAAATCAAAGAGTTCACCGACGAACTGGAAACGGCAGAGTCGGTGCTGTGCACGCTGGGCTTGAGCGTAGAGAGCCGCGACCCCTATACCGAGGGCCATTGTGAACGGTTGGCGGAGAATGCCAGCAGCCTGGGGAGTCACCTCGGCCTGAGTGAAGAGTCGATCGTGGCGTTGCGGCGAGGCGGTTACCTGCATGACCTGGGGAAGATCGCGGTTCCGGACGACATTTTGAAGAAGGGAACGAATCTGACCGAGGAAGAATGGGCGATCATGAAGCAGCATCCGATCACTGGCGAGAACATCTGCCGGCCATTGAAGTCGCTGCGGCTCGTGCTGCCCATTATCCGCAACCATCATGAGCACTCGGACGGCAGCGGCTATCCCGATGGGTTGCAGAAAAGCGATATCCCTTTGCTGCCGCGGGTCCTGCAGGTGGTGGATGTCTATGATGCGTTGCGAACGGCGCGGCCCTACAAAGCGGCGCTGAGCCATGAGCATGCTGCTTTTACGATGCGTCAGGAGGCTCGCGGCGGGCTGTGGGATGAAGAACTGGTTGGGGAGTTCTTCTCGATGCTCGAGAAGCAGAGGAGAGTAGCATAGGAAGCTTCTAGCTCGCGCTCCTGGCTCGCAGCTCGGCGCTTGATTTCTTGGTGTTGATTCCGCCACCGTAATCCTTGGATGTGCTTCTCGTAGCTGATCGCTGAAAGCTGACGGCTTACATTTGGAACCTGCCTCCTACAGCATCATTCTCCCGGCCTACAATGAAAGCGCGCGCATCTCGGCCACGCTGGACAAAATTCTTGCCCACGCCGCGGAACGAGGCTGGAACGTCGAAGTCATCGTGGTAAATGACGGCTCCAGCGACGACACGGCGGCGATTGTTCGCGCCTATGCGATCAAGCATGCGGTATTGCGACTGCTGGAGAATCCGGGGAACCGGGGCAAGGGGTACAGCGTTCGCAACGGAATGCTGCGCGCGACTGGCGACATTTTGCTTTTTAGCGATGCCGACTTATCTTCACCGATTGAAGAGGCAGATAAACTCTTTTCGGCAATTGCTAAGGGCGCAGATATCGCGATCGGCTCACGCTGGGTAGATCGCCGATTACAAATTCGCAGGCAACCGCTGCATCGCCGCCTCTTCGGGCGAATTTTTAATCTGGCGTTGCGCATAATTCTGGGCTTGCAATACAAAGACACTCAGTGTGGCTTCAAGGCTTTCACTCGGCGCAGCGCGCAGGCTATTTTTCCGCTGCAGAAAATCGAGCGCTGGGGATTCGATCCCGAGCTTCTCTACCTGGCTAAGAAGTTCGGATTCACCGTCAGCGAGGTCCCGGTCGCATGGGCGCACCGGGAAGGAACCCGCATTCATCCATTGCGCGACGGCATCCGTATGTTTAGTGAACTGCTCAAGGTCCGCTGGTACGCGATGAGTGGGAATTACGCTATTTCAGGGCGTATTTCTCATCCGCTCTAGCCCGAGTCGCAATGGTTCAGCGGGAAAGTGCGAAGACATGGAACGTCGGGACTTTCTAAAGAATGCGGGCATGCTTTTCGCGGGCCTCGGTTCTCGCAAGCTTTTTGGCGCCCCTAAGAATCAGGTGCCCCAACCGAAAGCTGATTTCACTCTCCGCATCGCGCCTGTGTCATTTGAAATTGCTCCCGGAAAAACCATTCTTACACTTGGCTACAACGGTCAGGTTCCCGGCCCTCTCCTGCGGATGAAGGAGGGTGTTCCGGTCACGGTGGATGTTTTCAATGACACTGATCACGAAGAGATTGTCCACTGGCACGGGCAAATGATTTCCGTAGAAGCAGACGGAGCGACGGAAGAAGGCAGCCCGGCGGTTCCTCAGCACGGGCATCGACGATATAACTTCACTCCGAAGCCGGCCGGCACGCGCTGGTATCACAGCCACGCGTTTGCCGGGAAAGACCTTCATCGCAGCCTCTACACCGGGCAGTTCGGTTTTGTTTATATCGAGCCGAAGGCTGATCCCGGGCGGTATGACCGCGAGGTCTTTCTAGCAATGCATCAGTGGGAACCCTATTACAGCGCTTCGATGGAAGAATCAGATGAGGGCAGCGCACCTCCGCCTCCGAACAACGGATTGGAGGTCGGTTATCGCGCCTTCTCGTTCAATGATAAAGCTCTCGGATATGGAGATCCGATCAGCGTGCGGCGGGGCGATCGCGTGCTGTTTCATTTTCTGAACTCAAGCGCGACCGAAACCGTGAATGTGGCGATGCCCTCACACCAATTTGAAGTTTTGACTCTCGATGGCAATCCGGTACCGAGGCCGGAGAAGGTGAGAGTACTCCAAGTTGGCGCGGCTGAGCGGGTGGATGCCGTGGTGAGCATGGATTCCCCCGGAATTTGGATTCTGGGTACGACAGACGATGATGATCGCAAGCACGGCTTCGGCGTAGTAGTTGAGTATGCCAATCGTAAGGGCGCTGCGCAGTGGACGAAGCCCGAGAAGCAGCCTTGGGATTACACACTCTTTGGGCGAGAGACCAGTCGTGTCGTTGCGCCCGACGGGCAGTTCGATCTGGTCTTCAAGAAGATTCCCGGCGGTCACGGAGGCTTCAACCGCTGGACAATCAACGGCAAATCTTATCCGGATACCAATCCTCTGATAGTTCACTCCGGAAAACGGTACCGCCTGATCTTCCGTAATGAGAGCGACGATGCTCATCCTCTGCACCTGCACAGGCACAGCTTCGAATTGACTAACGTGTATGGCAAAGCCACCTCGGGCATTTTGAAAGATACGGTAGTCGTGAACGCGAATAAGATCGTCGAGGTGGACTTCATGGCAGATAATCCGGGGAACACGCTCTTTCACTGTCACCAGCAGCTACACATGGACTTTGGTTTTATGGCTCTGATGAAGTACGCCTGAGGTGTTGATGCCAAAGTTTTTGTCCAGCACGAGGATTTCGCGGGCCACGATTCTCATTCGCCTGATGGTAGGCGGCGTTTTCCTATCGGAGGGCATTCAGAAGTTCCTTTTCCCGGCAGCATTGGGTGTGGGGCGGTTTACGAAAATCGGCATTCCTGCTCCCCAATTCTTCGCGCCTTTTGTGGGCGCTGTTGAAATATTGTGCGGAATGCTTTTGATCGTCGGTTTACTTACGCGATTGGCCACAATTCCGCTGATCATCGATATCAGCGTTGCCATACTTATGACGAAGGCTCCTATGCTGTCTACGGCGGGGTTTTGGGCCACGGCGCATGAGGCACGGACTGACTACTGTATGGTTCTTGGGTTGTCATTTTTACTTCTGACCGGCAGTGGGCCTGTCTCGATTGATGGTCGCGCCGGAAATTCCCGAAACGCCTGAACTTGAAACGCCGTCTTGAACTCAGCTAGCCCGCCGACGTCAGGCAGCGTGGACAGCCCTTCTTCTTTCAATATTCTGACGAAAAGAGAGCACGGCATCGTCCAGTGTCGGATGCACATCGAAAACCGACAGCAAGTTGGTAAGCTCGAGTAGCTGGTGAATCCGAGGATTGGCGCCGGCGAGTTTGAGGGCGCATCCGCTGGCTCTAATCCACATGTGCACTACCACCAATTCGCCGAGACCGGCGCTGTCGATAATTTCCAGTCCACTAAGTTCGACTACGACCTGGCGTGTATACGGTAAAAGTTCGGCTATTTTTTGAGAGAACGCTGTGGCTTCGTCGCGATAGGTAAAGCGGCCTTTGCAGTAGAGAACCGTGATGTCGTCGATGACGCGGGTTTCCAGATCTAACTTCAAATTGCAACTCCAATCCGGCCTGCGAGAGCGCGGCATGCCGCAGCCTCATCCTTTTATGTTTTTCGTGTGATGTTAATGATAGCGATTAGACGCTTGCGGGTTGGCTGCAAGACTGTGAAAATCTAGTTAATTGTTTGAGACTCCCACAAGTACGTCTTACTTGGCGAGTAATTGCACGTGGCCGAGGTAACGCAACGTCCTAGGTCTGCCAGTATTTGTGATCGCGCAGGAAATGGCTGGGGTTCCAGAAATTCATCGCGGTAAACAGGAAGAGCCAGATCACCCGAAGGCGTCCCATTTTTTGAAACCGACGGTTCGTGGTATAAACGCCTCCCCCGACAATACCGAACTTGCTTCTAGCCACCTGCTTGCTTAAGAGGTAGTCCTCCGCGAAGTGGACCTGTTCGTGGAAACCTTCCAACTCGTCAAAGCGCCGCTTGTCGAAAAGCATGAACATGCCGGTGCTGAAAGGCTGGTGCAGGCGCGACAGATGCTGGAAAAAGTCGTTGCCCAGATAGATTGCTTTATCGAACCAGTTGCCTTCGCGGCAGATGATATTTGTGGTGACGCAATGCAGGTGCTTGCGCTGCGCCAGTTCCACAGCGCGCCGAATGAGAGAATTTGAGGATGGTTCGACATCGGCATCGATAAAGAGGACGTATTGGCTGTCGGCCACCGCCGCACCGGCGTTGCGGCCGATCGAGGGCAAGCCGCCGGGAATCACTGCCACTTGCAGGCGATCGCGAAATCCCATCACGATCTCGGGTGTGCCGTCGGTCGAGCCGGCGTCAGCCACCAATATTTTCGTATTCCGCATCCTCGGGTAGTCCTGAGTCGCCAGCGAACTCAGCAATCGCGGGATTAGTTCCGCCTCGTTCTTCGCCGGAATCACGATGGTCAGTTCGCGGTTGGTATTCATGAATCTGCACTCCCTCCTCGTCGATGGTGATGAACGTGGGCTTAGAATCAATCCATCCGCCAGCGTTGTAATAGTGCAATCCGTCGCGCTCCTTGTGCATGGCAACGTGGGTGTGTCCGCAGAAAATGCGGTCAGCTTTATGCTGGCGCGCGTGAAACAGCGCTCCTGAAGCCACTTTCGCTGACATCCTGAGCCAGCGGGTATTCAGGCGATCAAAAAAACGTGCTACCGGCTTGCCTTTCAAATCCAGTTTTTCCAGCTGCAAATAGAGCAGGGTCCCCAGATAGTTGAGTCGCAGGTTATTGGCAACTAGGCGATCGAACTGGTGGCCATGAATAGCCAAGTGGCGCACTCCGGCATAGTTCCAAACATACTGCTGATAAACCCGCACCCCCACCAGGTGCGACATAATGTCGGTCAAACCCTGGTCGTGGTTTCCTTCCACCCAGATGACCTCTACATTGCGTTTGGGATTCGAAAGCTTGCGGATGTAGCCGAGAAATTTCCAGTGTTCCTTAGTCAAGCGGCCGAAGTTGAGGTCAGCGAAAATGTCGCCGAGGAGGATTAACCGCCGGAAGCGATTGTCCTTCAGTATCTGCGTCGCGTCGCGGGCACGGCTGCATTCCGAGCCCAGGTGGACGTCGGAAAGGATCAGCGTATCGTAGACGGGCGGATCCATATTCCATTTCTAGTACGGCAATGTTACGGGATGATGAAATACTGGTAACAATGCGGTAAACAGTATCCGCCAAGGTAACTATCGTTTGGTTACTGCGTGGGCCAGATGAGTCTATTTCTGAACGGGCGGTACATATTCCTTGGGTGGGGCAGCGCCTTCGCCGAAGAAATACTGCTCCATCTGCTTAACGATGGCCTCCTGATCTTCCCGGCGAGCGGGGTTGAGGCGATATTCGTTCAGCAGCATCTTGCAGAACTCAGTCCATCCCTGCCAGGCTTGTTGCGAGACGTTCTCGTAAATCTTCTTTCCAAATTCCGTGTCAAAGGGTGGCTCATCCAAGCCAGGAAGTTCTTTTTGCAACTTGACACAGAACACCGTACGCTCAGGCATAGGTTTCCTCAAGACTCGATCTAAAAATTATCTCATACCGAAGTGCCTCGATCGCTTGAGCTCGACATTCACTGCGCGAAGATGACAAGAATTCGTCCATCTGAGTGGTAGCCATCGCCGGTGGCGTTCTTCGCATCCTGCACAGGATTCGGCGGTAGATAGTAGGACATGCTCTTCACTTTCCCTCCCTTTTCGAGACTGGCGCCAATATTTTCTCGTTCGCCGTCGACGTTGGGGTCGATCTTGTGCGTGACACTGCCGTTGCGCTTGTCCTTGGCGAATCCGATATCGTGAGTCCCGGCACCGACCCACACAGTTTGCCCGTTCCAGGTGAATGGCGCCTTCCATAGACGGAAGTGATGCCGGCTGGCGACCATGGCGATGGGTTCCGCTTGCTCGTAACCGAAATCCTGGGGGCGGTTAAACAAGTAAAGCGTGCTCATCGGCATCGCCAGATAGTCCTTGTTTTCATAGGTCAGCATGGCGGCCTGAAGAACGGCCTTCTGGTTGTCGGTATCGGCTACGTGAAAGTTGGCGGCGTCGAGCGCGCTCTGGACCTGCTGCTGCGAGCCGATAATGACGAAATTCACCATGTCTCCCAGATTCTTGAACTGGTCATTAACGCGACGTGGCAGACCGTCGATATCCTTCCGAAGTCCCGCATCCAGGGGAGCGCTCGAGACTTTCAGGGCCGGAGTGGTCGCGTTCGCAGAACCGATCCCCAACTGGCCGGCAAGAAAGATCCCGGCTGCGGTTCCCACCTGTTGCTTGAGGACGTCTCCGCGGCTTTGAGCGCCCTGCGCCTGGCGATGGACTTTGACCGCAAAGCTTCCCACGCAGGGCGATTTGTCCGCTGCATTGATCCCAAGAAAAAGATGGCCGGGGGCATCAACCTTGACCTCTTTGCTGCTTCCAATCAGAACTGGAACCCCTTGCGCCTGCAGTTTTGCGATCAGAGCGCCGGGCAGCGCACTCGCCACGGCAAGATTTTGGGCGGAAGCGCCGCCTACACCAAGCGGATCACAGCCTTGCGAACTGGCTGCGGTAATTTCGAGAACATCCCCCGTTTGAAGATCCAAGCCGGTGTCCGTCCACGGCTGAGTCGTCGAGACGTTGAAAGAATAGTCGTTCCCGGTCGCAGGGGCGGCGGGTGTAGTTTGCGCGAGACCCTGGCAAACTACAAGAAATGCGATTGTCAAAAGGTTGAGAATCCAAATCCGGCGTGTCATAGCCATCCCCCTACATGCGTGCGGACCGTCGGGTTCGAGGGCCGAGCTGTGCTTCTATTATGCAACAGCGGGATGGCGCTCTGCACAGGCACTTTGCGTCTAGTTAACTGTCAGCATTTCCCCGTCCCGTGACATTTTCGGCGGGAGGACGAGCAATTGCCCGGCTCGGCCAACTTGCCGTCCGGCCCGATGCAGGTCTGAGTGTGGATGCACCAGAATAGGCCTTCATTCGAAGGAGGCACGGTCGGATCCGGCTCAGTGAGGATGAATTGTGCTTTCCAACGCAAAGACGAGCAAAGGTCAGGATGGTTGGTGTTGAAGCGATCGGATTCCGGACGGGGTGATTGTCCAATCAAGCTGCACCTCCCGAGGCGGCTTTGAGGATGGCTCGTTTCACGGCAACTTTCGCCAGTTGAACTTTGTAAGCATTGCGGCTGAGCGGCGTGGCGTTCTGCAGCGCGGCGTCGGCGGCAGCCTTGGCAGTATCCTCGGAGACGACCTTCCCCGTCAACACGCGCTCCGCTTCGGCGGAGCGCCACGGAATGGGCGCAACATATCCGACAACGACTCGCGCCGATTCGACCGACGAGCCATTCATCTTCAACGCAACAGCGGCAACGGCCAGGGGCCAGTCAAAGGCCTGCTTCTGTCTGATTTCGTAGTGAGCGACCTTCAATCCCCGCGGCGAAGGCAAGGCTACTTCGCTAAGTATCTCGTTAGGCTTGAGGTCGTGTTCGCGTTCGGTTTCGGTTTTTGGAATCACGTAAAACCGTTCCAGCGGGAGTTCGCGTGGGCCCTTGGGTCCGGCCAGTCGAACCGAAGCGCCATATGCGACCAGCACGGGAACGATGGTCGATGGGCTCACGAACTTGGCGAGGCCATCGTTGCCGAGAATCGCGTGGTAGCGGTTTTCTCCGCCGGCGACAAGTTCTTTGCCCGACTGATCTTTGGGCAAAAGTCCAAACCCACCGCGAAAGTACCAGCAGCGCGGCCGCTGGCAGAGGTTCCCCCCGAGCGTGGCCATGTTGCGAAGCTGCGGGCTGGCCGCGTCGTTGATCGCTTCCGCCAACGCAGGATAGTCCTTGATCACATTCACGTTGTCGGCCAGTTCACCCAGGGTTGTGATTGCACCGATTCGTAAGCCCTGCGACGTGGCGTTCACGCCGTTCATTTCCTTGATCTGCTTGATGTTCACGAGGCGCTTCGGGCGGACCACGTCATCCTTCATCAAGGCCAAAAGATCAGTGCCTCCGGCAAGGACTTCTGCTTGTCCCCAGGTGACACCCAGCAGCGCAACCGCCTGTTCTTTGGTGTTCGGACTGGCGTATTCAAACGATCGCATTATGCACCTGCCTTTTGAGTTTGGCTCAGGGCCGCAAGCACTTTGTCAGGAGTGAGCGGCAAGAATGAAACCCGTACACCGATCGCATTCGCCACCGCGTTCGCAATCGCCGCTCCCGGCGAAATCACCGGAGGCTCACCCAAGCCGATCACACCGCGCTCGTCATAGCCCTTGCCGGTCATCATGTGCACAACGAGTTCAGGAATGTCATTGAGCCCGGCCAGGCGGTAAAACTCCATATTCGGATTGAGCATGCGGCCAGTCGCCTGGTCCATTATTTTTTCTTCGAACAGTGCATAACTGATGCCCATGGCAAGCGCGCCGTAGCAACTGCTTTCGGCGGTCTTGAGATCGATGATGAGACCACAATCTTGCACCGCTACCATCTTCTTCGCTCTTACGATGCCAGTCTCGGTGTCGACTTCAACGTCAGCCATTCCTACCCCGCCAACCCCGCTGTTGGTGAGATCCGGCGGTTTGCTCTTGTCAGGATTCTTGCCGCGAATCGTAAGCGGCATAGCGCCGATCTTTGCGCAAGCCTGCTTCCAGTTCAATGAACGGTTCGGATCACTCTTGACTCGGACCGTGCTATTTACACACTCTAGATCCGCGGGTTGAGCATTGAGAGCCGGAGCAACTTTCGCGAATAGGGCTTCGCGGGCATCCACAGCGGCCCGCCGAGTGGATGAACTAACTCCGCCCGGAGTGGTCGAACCACCGGAACCGCCTGACGGTGGATACAGAGTGTCGCCAATGTAAAGATTGATCGCTTCGATCGAAATGCCGAGAGCATCGGCTGCGACGATGACAATTGTCGTTCGAGTGCCAGTGCCGATATCTTGTGTACCCATCTTTATGTCGACCGATCCATCAGGATGAATCGTGAGATCGCAATCGCTCTCGTGACCACGCCCGCCCCAGGTGTGTATCGAGAGCCCGAGGCCGCGAGCGATATTCCCGGAAATGTTCTGGCCTCGCGGACGCCATTTGTCTTTCCAACCCATCAGGTCGGCGGCGATAGGTAGCTCTTCGCGATAGACGTCGCGTCGCGGCCCCGTGATTTCCAGGTTCTTTAACCAAAGATCGAGAGGATCCATGTTGAGTTTGGCGGCAAGATCGTCAAGTGCTCCCATGGTGATCGTCGCAGCCTGCGGATGGTTCGGCGCTCTCCAGGCGCGAGCGGGGCCAATATTGTTACGAATTGCGGTATGTTCCTTGCGCAGGTTGGGAATGGCGAAAACGTACGGAATCGGCGGCGCGCCTCCTCCACCCGGCCCCCCTGTTCCCCACGATTGCGACTGCCATCCGGTGAGAGTCCCGTCTTTTTTTGCCGCCACCTTCACCCGAGCGTAAGCCGAAGGACGCGCGCCCGCGACTTCCAGCTCCGAGTCGCGCTCCAGCATGATCCGCACCGGCCTGCCGCCAGCTTTCTTGGAAAGCTTGGCTGCCGTTATGTCCCAGCGGTCGGCGGCAAACTTGCTGCCGAAGCCTCCTCCGATGTTGTCCTGATGAATTCGAATATTCGCCGCAGAGACCCCCATCGGCTCTGCCATTTGCGCGGCGATCCCCGAAACATTTTGCGTGGAGATGTGAGTGAACAGATGATCTTTGTCAGTCCACTCGGAGACCGAACCGTGCGGCTCGAGGCAACAGTGAGCGATCACCGAGGCGCCATAGAGGCCTTCCGAAACAACCTCGGCCTCGGCAAAAGCTTTGTCGGGATCTCCGCTCGTTTGCGCCGCAGTTTTCTGATAGGCGGAATGGCCGCTGCTCTTCGCTTCGTGATACGAAGCCTTCTGGATCGCCGCCAGCACCGCGTCAGACGCGCCCTCGCCCTTCATATCTTTCAAGAAGTCATCGTCGACTTTGAAGCTGACGCCATGCTCCTGAAGATATTGAGTGAGCTGTGCATCCGGCATCTGGTTGCTGATGGCATCGTCGATATCGTCTTCGCTCATCGGGCCGGCGGCTTCGCCAGCGCCGGCAGGAGGCTCCGCATCGCTGACCAAATATGACAATGGTTGATAGTTCACCTTGATGAGGCGAACCGCGTCTTCCGCCGTCGACTCATCGACGGCGGCGACAGCAACGATTTCGTCCCCGCCCCACTGTGTGGTCGTTCCGACCTTCTGAATAATCTCCACAGCTTTGACGCCGGGCAGCTTTTCGGCGGCGCTGGTATCGATGCTGATGATTTTCGCCTTGGCGTATGGCGAACGCAGAACTTTACCGTACAGCATGTTCGTGCCGTGATAGTCGTAGGTGTACTTGGCGCGGCCGGAAACTTTGACGGGCGAGTCCACGCGTGAAATGCGCTTGCCGATCAGGTTGCTGCGCGAAGGATCAGGCCAATTGTAGTCAGGCATGGCTCACGCTCCTTTCTGCGCCATCTGCGCAATGGCAAGGTGAATGCCGTGGTAAGTGCCGCATCGGCAAACATTCCCGCTGAGGCCGTGGCGAATCTCTTCAGGCGTTGCATTGGGATGTTGATCGAGCACTGCCTTGAAAGCGACTACGAATCCGGGAGTGCAGAAACCGCATTGCGAAGCATCGTTATCGACAAATGCCTGCTGGATGGGATGGAGAGTTTCGCCCTGCGTCAGAGCCTCGATCGTTGTGATCGCCTTCCCCTGTGCTTCGATGGCCAGAATCGAGCACGCGTAAACCGGCTTGTTGTCGAGGAGCACGGTGCAAGCGCCGCACTCGGCACGATCGCATACCCGCTTGGCGCCGGTGATCTCAAGCTGGTCGCGAAGCGTGTCGAGCAAAGTGACGCGCGGTTCGAGCTGGAGAGTGTGTTTCTGGCCATTGATGGTGAGCTCGACCGGCACTTTCCCTGGCCCATAAACCTTCACCGGTTCCCCCGCCCCCTGCACCACTTTGGTCCCAAGAATCGGCACTGCTGCCGCTGAAATCGTAGAAATTTTCAAGAAGTCACGGCGGGAAACGCCGGGATTGTCGTCAGCTTTTGCTTTGGGCTCGTCTTTCAGTGGATCGTCGTGCATTTATAATCTCCGAACGGTGTCGGTAGTCCGACTCAACAGTTAGACAAGATGAGAGTGTTTCGGTTAGCGGATTAGATGTGTGATCTCGATTTCAGTTTGCTCCTCTGAGCTAGAAAAGTATACAACCGCGAACCACACGGACAGCCGCTCTCGGCTGTCCCCCTCGGTCACTGCTCATTGGACACCGGTGGAATCCAGGATGCGTACTTTTTTCATCCGCCTGCCAACCCGCAACACAAAAAACTCGTTGAGGGGTAACATTGCGACCAGCGCATTCGTGACAAAAGGTCGTCCATGGATATCAAACAAATCAACTGCGCCCTGTTTAAATTTGGCTGCAGCTTCAGTGTTAGACGCTGCGAGGCCGACTGCCGGAATGAGCTTTTGTAAACGAATCAGCCGTTTATTTTCTTGACTTAAATTCCCCCCGGCAACCTGACGTACACCGTCCACCATGATTGTGCCGAGTTGGACATCGACGCACTCCAGATCTTCTGGCACGCCGTGTTTCTGGAACTGGCTGACCCACTCTCCTCCGGCTTTGCTCGCCTCTGCGGCGGAATGAAAGTCCTTGACGATGTACTGGGCCAGCGCCTTTTTCGCGTCCATGGGATGCATCCCCGGCTTCTTCAGGCTCTCGATCTCGGCGATCTGCACATCCGTGAGCAACTCGTAATACCTCCACATTTTTTCGTCCGATAGCGCCATCACCTTGCCGTACATTTCCAACGGAGGCTCGTGGATTCCGATAGCATTATCGAGCGACTTCGACATTTTCTCTTCGCCAGCACGCCAACCCTCTAAAATCGGCGTGGTGAGCACGACTTGCGGCTCCTGGCCGTAAGCCCGCTGTAGCTCGCGTCCCACTAGCAGGTTGAACTTCTGATCAGTCCCACCGAGTTCGACGTCGGCTTCGAGCGCCACCGAGTCGTAGCCCTGAGCCAGAGGATAGAGCAGTTCGTGTACGGCGATTGGCTTCTCTTCGCGGAACCGCTTGTGGAAGTCCTCGCGCTCGAGCATCTGGGAAACCGTGTATTTGGCTGCGAGGCGGATAAAGTCGTCGGCGGTGAATTTCGCAAACCAGCGGCGATTGAAATCGACTACTGTCTTTTGCGGATCAAGAATCTTGAAGACCTGCGCCTTGTAAGTTTCCGCATTCTGCTCAATCTGTTCGCGGGAGAGCGGCGGGCGGGTGGCCGAGCGCCCTGTCGGATCGCCGATCATGCCGGTGAAATCGCCGATCAGAAAGATCACCGTGTGCCCGAGATCCTGAAAGTGTTTCAGCTTGCGAAGCACGACCGTGTGTCCAAGGTGGAGATCGGGCGCGGTTGGATCCATGCCGAGCTTCACTCGCAGAGGTTTGCCGGAGGCTCGCGACTTCTCGATCTTCTCGCGCAGCTCAGACTCTTTTACGATTTCGGCGGCGCCTTTCTTGAGGTAAGCCAGTTGCTCGTCGGTTGGTGCGAAGGTTGGCATGCCACTTGATTATAGCGAGACGTTCATCGCCCCAGAGCTGCCGATCGCTCGGCCGTACAGCCGGGGCGGCTGTCCGCGTGAGTCTAGCGCGGCTTCAATCGCCGCCCTACTATTTCAAACTTCCCCTCCAGAACAATATTGATCGCCTCTGAGTACGCAATGTGTTCCTGCTCAAGGATTCGAGCGGCCAACGTTCGCTCGTCATCTGTGTCCAGTACGGGAACCGTCTTCTGCAGAATAATGGCGCCATGGTCGAGTTCTTCATCCACGAAGTGCACGGTGCAGCCGGAAACTTTTACCCCATAGGCGAAAGCCTGCGCTTGAGCTTCGAGGGCGGGGAAAGCCGGCAATAACGACGGATGGATGTTAAGAATCCGTCGCGGGAACTGTTGCACAAACCAGGGCGACAGCAGCCGCATGTATCCGGCAAGGCAGACCAAATCAACTTTGTATTCCTCCAACGCAGCCACGACTTCACGGTCATGCTGGGCGCGATTCTTGCCTTTGGACGGGATTAGCAGCGCAGCCAGCCCGAGATCGCGGGCGGTCGCGATCCCGCGAGCGCCCTCCTTATTCGAGATGACGACAGCAATGCGTGCATTGGGAATCCGGCCCGAGGCGACATTGGCGGCGATGGCCTCAAAATTCGAACCGCGTCCGGAGAGCAAAATGCCGAGATTCTTCATGGGAGATTCAACTCGCCAGCCATCAATCTTCGAACCAGGTTTCATCATAATTCAAGCCGGAAAGCAGCTTGCCGTTTGCCCGCAATCCACCCGGTTCGATATAGTTTCTGGTTGGCATGTACAAAGACTTCCATGCTGTGGACCGCTGGACCAGGAAGGAAGTGCACTGCATCTATCAGGCGTTGATCGTGGCTATCGCCACCCGGCACGCCGATGCAGTGGACATCAAGTTTCTGGTTGACGGGAATCCCGTCTGGATCGCGCTCCCCCACCCAGCATGGGTCGAGTACCAGAAACGCACGGGAAAATTGATAACCGACCCGCTCGCCGTGGAAATCGCCGGACACTATCTCAAGACCGCGCTGGAGTCCGGCGAAGGCGTCGGCCAGGAAATGTATTCGCTAACTGTTGCCCAGACACTTGAGCATCTGGATGCGGCGGTGGAAGAAAAAGTCGGTTCTCAGCCCGTTGGGTAGGCAAACTCCACAGCTTCTGCCCTGGTTACGGGTTCCAGCGTGTGGCCGCAGTTCGCAGCACCGGAGAGATCACCATGGCCAGTATCACGGTAGAAGTTGAAACCGCCGTCCCCAATCACAAACATCCTAAGCTGGAGCGATGGGTCGAAGAGGTTGCACAGTTATGCAAGCCCGATCGGGTCCACTGGTGCGACGGCTCGCACGATGAGTATCAGGTGATGCTTCGCCTCATGATCCTCACCGGCACTGCCATCCCGTTGGATCCGGTGAAGCGCCCGAACAGCGTGCTGGTGCGGTCGGACCCCGCGGACGTGGCCCGGGTCGAAGATCGAACTTTTATCTGCTCCCAAACCAAAGACGAAGCCGGCCCCACCAACAACTGGGAAGATCCTGCCAAGATGAAGCAAAAGCTCACCGAGCTTTTCTCCGGGTCCATGGTGGGACGCACCATGTACGTGGTTCCCTACAGCATGGGCCCGATCGGATCGCCCATCGCAAAGATTGGAGTGGAAATCACCGACTCCTCCTACGTAGTAGCGAGCATGCACCTCATGTCTAGAGTCGGCAGCAGCGTGCTGAAAGCTCTCGGACAGGATGCCGATTTTGTCCGCGGGCTGCACTCGGTCGGAATGCCGCTCGGCCCCAATCAACCCGACGCGACCTGGCGCTGCAACGCCGAGCACAAGTACATCTGCCATTTTCCCGAGACCCGCGAGATCTGGTCTTACGGCTCGGGCTACGGCGGCAACGCCTTACTGGGCAAGAAATGCCACGCCCTGCGCATCGCCTCGGTGCAGGCGCGCGATGAAGGTTGGATGGCCGAGCACATGCTCATCCTCAAACTCATCAACCCGGCGGGCAAAGCGAAATATTTCACGGGTGCATTTCCTTCGGCCTGTGGAAAGACCAACCTGGCCATGCTGATTCCCACAATTCCTGGCTGGAAGGTCGAGACGATCGGCGATGACATCGCCTGGATGAAGTTCGGCTCTGATGGCCGGTTGTACGCCATCAATCCCGAGTTCGGTTTTTTTGGCGTGGCGCCGGGAACGGGCGTGAAATCGAATCCGAACGCCATGCTCACGGTGGCTCACGATTCCGTCTTTACCAATTGCGCCATGACGCTCGACGGCGACGTGTGGTGGGAAGGCATGACCGAAGAGAAGCCTGCGCAGCTAATCGACTGGCTGCGGCGGCCGTGGACACCGGATTCAAGTAGGAAGGCAGCCCATCCCAATGCGCGGTTTACGGCCGCGGCGAAGCAATGCCCCGTGATCGCCCCGGAGTGGGAGGATCCGAAGGGTGTGCCCATCGACGCTATTCTCTTCGGCGGACGCCGGGCCGGAATCGTTCCCCTGGTGACGGAAGCGTTCAACTGGCAGCATGGGACTTTTCTTGGAGCGACCGCAAGCAGCGAGACCACGGCGGCGATCACTGGCAAAGTTGGCCAACTGCGTCGCGATCCCATGGCCATGCTTCCGTTCTGCGGCTACCACATGGGCGACTACTTCGCTCATTGGCTCAAGATTGGCGCCAGTTCCGACGCGTCCAAGCTGCCGAAGATCTGCTACGTTAACTGGTTTCGCCAGGACAAAAACGGCAAATACCTTTGGCCCGGTTACGGCGAAAACAGCCGCGTGTTGAAATGGATTTTCGAACGCTGCGATGGCAAGGTGCACGCAAAGGAAACCGCGATCGGGCGGATTCCCGACGTCGCCGATCTCGACACCAAGGGCCTAGACCTCAAAGGCGCTCACCTCGACGAACTGCTCGGAGTCGACATTGACGGCTGGCTTGCCGAAGTTCCGCTGATCAAAGAACACTTCGCCAAGTTCGGCGATCGCCTGCCGAAAGGATTGCAAGACGAGGTTGGGGGGCTGGAACAGCGGCTGAAGTCGGCGAAGCGGTAACTGTCGTCAGGGTTTCTTGATCGCGCGAACGATCGCGACGAGGATCACCGCTCCGAAGATTGCGACCAGAATGTTCGCGATCAATCCGCCGGTCGTGAAAAAGCCCAGCATTACCAGAATCCTGCTGCCAATAATCGCGCCTGCAATTCCGAGTAGGGTGTCCACCAAGACGCCAAAGCCCGCGCCCTTCATGATTTTGCCTGTCGCCCAACCGGCGATCAGTCCGACGATGATGACGTAAAGCAGGCCTCCGAGGAACATAGTTGCCTCCGGGAGTGCAGATTTAGGTGCGGTCAGGCGAGCGTGAGTAAGGCTGAAACTGTATCACCAATCGCACATGCCGCCGACGATTTCGCAGGCCTTCTAGGGCTTGATGCCGATGACTGCCATCATTCGTCCCGTAACTCCCTTTTCCGCCCGGTGAGAAAACAGCAGCTCTGGGTGGCACGCTGTGCACTGCGTGAATGCGCTGATGTTTTTCGGCGGGACTCCGGCGTCGATCAACTGGCGGCGGTTGGCTTCGACCAGGTCGAGGAAGATCTTTGTCGGCAACTCGCTGTGGCCGGGGGCGCGGGCCGTCAGAAACAGCAGCGGATATTTTTCGCGAACCGGGTCCGACTCTTTGATCTCGCGAAACAAATCCTCGGCGTAAGTGAATTGCGATTCGAACTGCTGGCGCACTTCGGGGCCAACGTCGTAGCAGCAGGAGTGAATCCCGGGGCCGATCGCCGCTTTAATATTTTTAGGCAGCGTGCCAAAGTAGCGGCGCATTTCTCCGACGCCTTTTTCAACAATGCGCTTGACCGTGCCCCGCCATCCAGCATGGAGAACTCCCACGGCTCGCTGCTTTGTATCTACCAGAATGACGGGAAGACAGTCGGCAGTCTGGATACCCAGCAAAACGCCAGGCGCGCGGGTGATGAACCCGTCGCCGACCAAAGGTTCGTTGGGCAGGCCGGAAACGCAATGGACGAGATCGGAATGAATCTGACGCAGCGTAACCAGCGGCCACGGCTTCTTGCCGGTGGCAGCGCCGAGCCGGAGCATAAAGGCCGACCGGTTCCGTTCGACTGAGGCGCGCGAATCCTGTTTCGTGAATCCAAGATTGAGAGTGCCTCCACCATAAACGCGCGAAGAACCGCCCAGTCGGGTGCTGAATCCATGAACCGGCCAGGGAATGCGAGTGAGGGCTTCGGAATGAAGAATGGTCAGTCGAGATTGTGCGGCAGACTTGATCGGCACGAGAACATACTAACTCGGTTTCCGAACGAGCCACCCCGAGGGTAATTCCAACCAGCATAAACGTGTAGGTGCGCCGCTACCTCACACGGCCATTCAAGGCTAGAAGCACTGCTGCGCGTATAATCGCTTGCAATCACAACGAGCTTGCCCTGAATCAGGAGGACGATATGAGTCGCCCCGTACAAAACGTCAGCGGAATCGCTTTTGCTCTCATTGCTGTTTGCCTAGGCGCGTTCATGCTGCTTCTCGATCGCTCGGCTGCGTCGCCTCAGCCTCATAGTGCAGCCGCGGCGTCTTCGGCAGATCCCCGATTGCAGAATGCTTACCGGTTCCAAAAGGGCGGCTGGACCTACGTTCATCTAGAGGGATCTCCTGAGCGCATCGGTTTTCAGCACGGATACCTGCTGGCGCGCGAGATTTCTGATGCTTTCGAGACGATCAAACTCGAGGACACGCATATCGCCGAGCGCGATTGGCAGTTTTTTCGGAAAGCCGCGCGTGAAATGCTCTGGCCGAAAATCGATGCGGAATATCAGCAGGAGCTTACTGGTATCGTCGAAGGACTCAAGGCCCAGGGCGTCGCCATGGATATTGACGATCTGGTTGCGCTCAACGCCTTTGAGGAACTCCCTGGATATTACGTGCCATGGTATGACCAGCAGCAGCATGTTGCCGGCGCGCCGCGGCTGACGAGTCCGGGCAACTGCAGCGCCTTCATCGCCACCGGCGGCTATACCCGCGATCACCAGATCGTCATCGCACACAACAATTGGACAAGCTATCTGGTCGGCTCCCGCTGGGTGATCGTCTTCGACATTGTTCCGGAACACGGCAACCGCATTCTGATGGACGGCTTCCCTGGCGTCATTACCAGCGACGACGACTTCGGCGTGAACTCTAACGGAATCATGATTACCGAAACCACCATTACCCAATTTGTGGGCTGGGATCCAAAAGGCAAGCCGGAATTTGCGCGCTCGCGCAAGGCCTTGCAGTATGCGAATTCCATTGAAGATTACGCCCGCATCATTAAGGAAGGGAACAACGGCGGCTATGCTAACGACTGGCTGATCGGCGATCGCAAGACCGGCGAGATTGCCTATCTGGAGTTAGGCCTCAAGCACACCCCAATGTGGCGAACAAAAGACGGATATTTCATCAGCTCAAACTTCGCTCGCGATCCAGCGGTGATCCGAGACGAGACCTCTGGCTTCGATCCCAAAGACGCGTCTACTTCGCCGAACGCTCGTCGAGTGCGCTGGGAGCAGCTTATGAAGCAGTCTAAGGGACAAATCGATGTGAACATGGCGGAGACATTTATGGCCGACCATCTGGACAGCTTCGAAAAGAAAGAGCAGCCGAACGAGCGCACCTTGTGCGGTCACGCAGACACCTCGCCGCGAGGCGTGAAAATCTGGGAGTGGGGAGCCTACTATCCCGGAGGCGCGGTCCAGGGCAAGGCGACCGACAGCAGAATGGCTGAACAAATGAGCTTCCAGGCGCGCGCCGGGCACCCTTGTGGCCAGGATTTTATTGCCAAGGATTTCCTCGACGCGCATCCGGACTATTCATGGCAAGCGCCTGCGCTTCGTGACATGAAATCCGGCCCATGGACGCTCTTTCACGCTGGACAGCAGGCAGGTCAATAGTCGACCCGCATTAAATCAACACTGGTCTGCGCTTGTGCCAGTCCGTCGCCTGTTCATAGGCGTAAGCGAGTCGTAAAATCCTCTCTTCTCCCCAGCGCGGGCCGATGATCTGCAGCCCGATGGGCAGACCTGCCTGAGTGAATCCGCAAGGAATCGAGATCGCAGGAAGTCCCCATACGTTTGCAGGGCGAGTATCTCGCAGCAGCAGTAGCTCGCGTGGGCGAATCACGTCTGGGTTCTGCTTAAGTTCGTCGATCGAGGGCGCAGGGATTGGTGTGGTCGGAGTCACGAGCACGTCCACGTCTTCAAACACTTTGTCGATCTCGCTCCGGATTTGCTTCAGCTCACGGCGCAGCTGATCGATCTCGGCGGGGCTAATGTCCTTGCCTGTGCGGATGCGTCGTAACGTTTCCGGCTGGTAGAGCTCGGCACTCCGCGCGACGAATTCGGCGTGAACGGCATAAGACTCTGCGGCTTGCAGTTTGCGGTCGGTGGGAACATCAATCTCAATCTCGGACACATTGCCTCCGAGGCTTCTCAACACACCAAGCGCCTCCTCTATGGCCGGAGCAACCTCCCGATCAAGATCTTCGAAGAAGAATTTTCGCGGAACGCCGACCCGAACCGGCCTCAATTTCTCAGCGAGACCCTCAAGGTAGTTAGGAACTGGCATGTCGGCGCTGTTCGCATCCTTCGCGTCGTAGCCCGCGATCACCTGCAGCATCGCCGCCGCATCTGAAACCGTGCGCGTAATTGGGCCGGCGTGATCGAGGGAGAGCGAGAGCGGGATTACGCCACGAACGCTGACGCGGCCGTAGGTCGGTTTAAGCCCGACGATCCCGCACAACGCGGCAGGCTCGCGCACCGAGCCGGCCGTATCGGTACCGACCGCACCATAACAAAGCCCGGCGGCCACGGATGCCGCTGACCCTCCCGACGATCCGCCGGGCATGCACGCCGGATCCCAGGGGTTGCGAACCTCGCCGTAGTAGCTGATCATCGAACTGCCGCCGTAGGCAAATTCATGCAGGTTCTGCTTGCCTAGCAGCACCGCTCCGGCATCTTTTAAACGCCGAACCACGTCCGCATCTTCCGCCGGGACCCGATCCCTGAACAATTCGCTGGCCGCCGTGGTGCGAACGCCGGAGATGTCGATCAGGTCCTTCAACCCCAGCGGAATCCCGTGCAATGGCCCTCGCCAATTTCCGGAAAAGATCTCAGCTTCCGCGGCACGCGCCTGCGCCAGAGCTGATTCGCTGGTTACGGTGATGAAGGCATTCAACGCCGGGTTGAGCTTTTCTATTTGCGCGAGGCAGTTATTGGTCAACTCCACGGGTGACAGCTTCCGTTTGCGGAGCAACGCGCTGGCTTCCACAATGGATGTGAGTTCGCTCATTCCGGATCGACAAGTATTGCGAAAACAATTATCGCCTGAGCCCACTCTTGCATTGCGCGAAAAGCCTATAATCTTTTTTGCTTCTTCGGGGAGGTGCAAGACAAATCCATGGCAGAGATGACTGCGGCGGCCGTCACTACACAGGGTTTTCTCCTCGATGGGAAATGGATTGAGGCAGGCGATCCCGTCGAAATCCGCGCGCCATACGATGGCAGCGTGGTGGGCCGCGTATTCCAGGGAAAACGGGAGCACGTCGAAGCCGCCATAGCGGCTGCCGTGAAAGCTTTCGGCACGACGCGACGCCTGCCGGCGTTTGAACGGCAGCGTGTCCTGCGCCGGGTCGCGGAAAGCATGGCTCAACGCAAGGAAGAGTTTGCCCATACTCTGGCGCAGGAAGCGGGAAAACCGATTAAGGCGGCGCGGAGCGAAGTCGAACGATCCATCTTCACATTCACAGTAGCCGCCGAAGAGAGTACGCGCATTCACGGTGAAGTTCTACCGTTGGACTGGCAGGAATTTACCGTGGGACGCTGGGGAATCGTGCGCCGTTTTCCTCTGGGCCCGATCGCCGGGATTACGCCGTTTAATTTTCCCCTCAATTTGGTGGCCCATAAAGTGGCCCCGGCAATCGCCTGTGGCTGCACCATGGTGCTGAAGCCCGCGCCTCAAACTCCGCTAACCGCACTGCTCATGGCTGAGGCCGTCCAGCAGGCAGGCTGGCCGGACGGGGCCCTGAATGTCCTTCCGCTTTCCAACGAGGATGCTGGATTGCTCGTAACCGACGAGCGTTTGAAGCTGATCAGCTTCACGGGCAGTTCTGCGGTCGGCTGGGAGATCAAGCGGCGTGCGGGCAAGAAGAAGGTCGCTCTGGAGTTGGGCGGGAACGCCGGGGTCATCATTCATAACGATGCCGACCTGACCTACGCAGCCGAACGATGCGTAACCGGTGGTTTCGCCTACGCCGGGCAATCGTGTATTTCGGTACAGCGAATTCTCGTGGAGAGTTCGGTTTTAGAAAGATTCACCAATCTTTTTGTCGCGGGAGTCAAGAAACTAAGAACCGGAGATCCGCTGGAGGAGTTGACCGATGTTGGCCCACTGATTCGCGAAAGCGACGCCATCCGCGCCAGTGAGTGGATTCAGGAGGCCGTGCGTGGCGGAGCCCGATTGCTTTCTGGTGGACAACGCAAGGGCTCGGTCATCGAGCCTACCGTTCTGACCGCGACTAGGGTGGACATGAAAGTAAATTGCCAGGAAATTTTTGCACCGGTGGTCACCGTCGAGCCCTACGACCACTTTTCCGATGCATTGAAGCAACTCAATAATTCTCCTTACGGATTGCAGGCAGGCATCTTCACGCGTGATGCCAAGCTGCTTTTCAGTGCATATGAAGACCTCGAAGTGGGCGCCTTGATGGCCGGGGATGTGCCGACGTTTCGCATTGATCACATGCCCTATGGTGGTATTAAAGACTCGGGATTAGGACGTGAGGGCCTGCGCTATGCCATCGAAGAGATGACGGAGCCGAAGCTGCTGGTGATGAATCTGAGGTGAGGCCGGCTGAAAAATCGCGCCCGTCGTTCGACGAGCGGCACGATTTTGTTAGAATTCTTATCCAAAGCTTTTCCCGGTTCGGTAAGTTGCGGCAATTTTTTCAACTTGAATTGTCGGTGGTAATTAGGCAAAGGCTTAAACTGCTATAATCACGAGTTTCCGTGTGCGACATCACTGCCATCTGTGACGTTTTGTTCCAATGCTCGCACTGAATTGGGGCGGTCACCGTCCCTGCTGCACTGAAAGTTCTGATCGATGCAGATTTTTCATCGCAGTACGAATACCATCTCCCGCGCCACGATCTACGGGGCCGCCTTTCTGGTCGCGGCATTGTTGTGGGCGGTGCTCGAGCTGCAAAGGTCGCCGTACATCACTTACGCCAAAGTCGTGCGTCCCCAGCCGGTTCCCTTCAGCCATCAGCACCACGTCGGCGGGTTAGGCATTGATTGCCGCTATTGCCATACTTCGGTTGAGAAATCTCCTTTTGCCGGGATTCCTCCCACGAAGACCTGCATGAACTGCCATTCACAAATCTGGACGGGTGCGCCGCTACTTGAGCCCGTGCGCGAGAGCTTCCGCACCGGCAAATCTCTGGTTTGGACCCGGGTCAACGATTTGCCCGATTTCGTTTACTTTGATCACAGCATTCACATCAATAAGGGTGTGGGCTGCAACACCTGTCACGGTCCGGTCGACCGGATGCCGCTGATGTTCAACTATGCTTCACTGCAAATGGAATGGTGCCTGGAGTGCCATCGCGCGCCGGAAAAAAATCTGCGACCGCGTGATCAGGTATTTAATATGCGTTACCAACAGCCGTCAAGCGACCAACCGGTTGTGATGGACGGCAAAGTCTATACCGACCAGCTTTCGCTGGGCACGGACCTGGTGAGGAAATACAAGTTACGCACGGTGACGGATATTACGAGTTGTTCAACCTGTCACCGGTGAGAGCTAAGATTTTGATATGAAGCGTGCAGACCAAGACGGCAAGCACCATGGAGAGCAAGTTTGCCCGAGCAAGAGGAACAAGCTCGACCTGCAAACAGCTCGTGCTCAAATCGCCCAGGCGAAAGGTCCGGAGTATTGGCGCAGCCTGGAAGAGCTCGCCGGAAGCGCTGAATTTCAGGAGATGCTCCATCGCGAGTTTCCGAAGGGCGCGTCGGAATGGCTCGACTCGGTGTCGCGCCGCGGATTCCTGAAACTGATGGGCGCCTCGCTGGCCCTGGCGGGTATGACTGCCTGCACCAAGCAGCCGCTCGAGCCGATTGTTCCTTACGTTCGGCAACCGGAGGCCGTGATCCCGGGCATTCCGATGTTCTTTGCCACCGCTTTCACACTTGGCGGATACGCCAGTCCGATCCTCGTTGAGAGTCATCTCTATCGTCCGACCAAAATTGAAGGCAACGCACAGCATCCCGCGAGCCTGGGCGGAACCGATATATTTGCTCAGGCGTCAATCCTTGGAATGTACGATCCCGACCGGTCACAGACGATTGCATGTTTGGGTGAAGTGCGCACGTGGGGAGGATTTCTCGAAGCGTTGCGCGGGCCGCTCAACGCGGAAAAAGCGGTGCAGGGAGCGGGCATCCGAATCTTGACTAGAACAATTTCGTCGCCTGCGCTGGCCGATCAGTGGCGTTCCGTGCTCAAGCTGTACCCGCAAGCGAAATGGCATGTGTACGAGCCCGCAAACCGCGACAACGTGCTCGAAGGCGCGAAATTGGCCTTCGGCCAGCCAGTCGAGACGCAGTACAAACTGGAGCATGCGGATGTAATTCTCTCGCTCGACGCCGATTTTCTTTACGCGGGATTTCCGGGTTCGACGCGATACATCCGCGATTTCGCCAAGCGCCGTCATCCGGACATCGAGCCTAAACAGGGCGTCATACAAGACCTTCCAAGAGACTCAACGATGAACCGGTTGTACGTTGCCGAGAGCACAATGAGTTCGACCGGCGCAAAGGCAGATCATCGCCTTCCACTGCGATCGGTCAGCATCGAGGTGTTTGCGAGGGCGCTGGGGTCCGCTCTCGGAATGAATTCCGGCGGCGATGGGATGCCGGACGGAGAACAGTCGAAGTACGTCGCTGTGATCGCCCAGGACCTGCAGAACCATCGTGGTTCCAGCGTCATTATCGTTGGCGACCATCAACCACCTGCGGTTCATGCTTTGGCTCATGCCATGAACCAAGCGCTCGGCAACGCAGGCAAGACAGTTTTCTATACGGATCCAGTCGACGCCAATCCGGTGAACCAAACTGATTCCATCAAGGACCTCGTCGCCGATATGCGCGCCGGCAAAGTGGACATGCTGTTCATCATGGGTGGAAATCCAGCCTACGATGCGCCCGCGGACTTGGGATTCGCAGACGCGCTGAAGAATACAAGTATTCCGATGCGCGTGCATCTCGGTCTCTATCAGGACGAGACCGCAGAACTTTGCCAGTGGCACGTGAACGAGGCGCATTATCTCGAATCATGGGGCGATACGCGCGCTTACGACGGTACGGTGAGCATTGTGCAGCCCCTGATCGCTCCGCTCTACAGTGGCAAGAGCGCTTATGAGCTTAGCGCCCTCCTTGCAGGTCAGGCCGAAGCCACCGGTCACGAGGTGGTTCAGAGCTACTGGAAGAAGCAACATCCCGGCACGGACTTTGATGCCTTCTGGCGGAAATCACTGCACGATGGATGGATCGAGGGCACGGCTTTTGCGGCGAAATCCGTCAGCTTGAAATCAGCCGCCTTCCTGGTGTCTTCAGTTCAGGATCTGAAAGCCATTGAGATCAACTTCCGCCGCGATCCCTGCGTTTACGACGGCTGCTTCTCAAACAACGGCTGGCTGCAGGAATTGCCCAAACCGATGTCCAAGATGACCTGGGATAATCCCATACTCATCGGTCCCGCCATGGCCGAGCGAATGGGTTTGAAGTCGGAAGATCTCGTCACGCTGGAATTAAACGGCAAGAAAGTGACGGCTCCAATCTGGATTCAAGCCGGTCATCCTGACAATTCGATCACAGCATTCCTGGGTTACGGACGCAAGCGCGCAGGCCGGGCGGGAACGGGCGCAGGCTTCGACATGTACCAACTCCGGTACAGCGCGACGCCGTGGTTCACCACGGGCGTAACCGTTTCCCAGGCTGGTGGAACATACAAACTGGCGACGACCCAGGGTTACCAAACGATGGACACACCCGAGGGCGCGAGGCCGCAGGTACGGTCCGCAAGCCTCGAAGAGTACCGCAAGGAGCCAGACTTCGCCAGAGAGGAAGAGCCTCCAGCGGAATTGACGCTCTACAAGCCCTACCCGTACGAAAAAGAACCATACGTGTGGGGCATGGCCATCGACTTGAATTCCTGCGTTGGCTGCAACAATTGCATGCTCGCTTGCCAGTCTGAAAACAACATTGCGGTGGTTGGCAAAGAGCAAGTCGTGATCGGCCGCCACATGCACTGGTTGCGGGTTGACGCCTATTATCAGGGCGACCGCGACAATCCCAAAGCCTACTTCCAGCCTGTCCCTTGTATGCAGTGTGAGAACGCTCCATGCGAGGTGGTCTGTCCCGTGGGCGCGACCGTACACAGTACCGAGGGCCTGAATGACATGGTCTACAACCGCTGCGTGGGCACGCGTTACTGTTCCAACAACTGCCCCTACAAAGTGCGGCGATTTAATTTCCTGCTGTTTCAGGATTGGGAGACGCCGCAGTACAAGATGATGCGCAATCCGGACGTGACGGTACGCAGCCGCGGGGTCATGGAAAAATGCACTTATTGCATCCAGCGGATCACGCAGCTGCGGATTGATTCCGAGCGTGAAGATCGCAAAATCCAGGACGGCGAGTTGCAGACCGCCTGTCAGCAATCCTGCCCAGCCGATGCGATTTCGTTTGGCAATATCAACGATCCCAACAGCCGGGTGTCGAAGCTCAAGGCGAGCCCACGCAACTATGGTTTATTGGCCGATCTGAACACGCGGCCCCGAACCACTTATTTGGCCGAGATTCGCAATCCCAATCCTGGGATGGAAAGCTAAATGGACGAGCAAAGACAACCCGTGACGCTCGGCGAAGGAGCTCCGGTCATCGAACCGGGGTACACCTTCGGGACGGTAACCGACAAGATCAGCTCAATCGTGCTGACCCGCCCTACGTCCAATGGTTGGTTTCTTGGTTTCGGCATCGCTTTCCTCCTGACCATGATGATGCTGTTTGCCATCGGATATTTGTTTGTCCGCGGCGTCGGCATCTGGGGCGTGACCATTCCGATTGGCTGGGGCTTCGCCATCGTCAACTTCGTTTGGTGGATTGGCATCGGTCACGCGGGCACATTAATCTCGGCCATCCTGCTCTTGCTGCGACAATCCTGGCGCAATTCGATTAACCGGTTTGCGGAAGCCATGACGCTGTTTGCCGTGTCCGCAGCCGGCATCTTTCCTCTGATTCACGTGGGCCGCCCCTGGCTGGCCTATTGGTTGTTTCCCTACCCCAACACCATGAAAGTGTGGCCTCAGTTTCGCAGCCCGCTGGTGTGGGACGTTTTCGCTGTTTCCACGTACGCCACGATTTCCCTGTTGTTCTGGTTCATTGGCCTGGTTCCTGACTTAGCCACCTTGCGTGATCGCTCTACCAACCGGACAGCGCAGATCATTTACGGAATGCTGGCGCTGGGATGGCGCGGTTCCGCGAGGCATTGGCATCGTTACGAGACGGCCTACCTGCTGCTTGCCGGCCTTGCAACTCCACTGGTGTTGTCGGTGCACACCGTGGTCAGTTTCGACTTCGCCATTGCGATTGTGCCGGGATGGCATACCACGATCTTTCCGCCTTACTTCGTAGCGGGAGCAATCTATTCCGGTTTCGCCATGGTATTGATGCTGGCCATTCCCATCCGCAAGTTCTACGGCCTCGAGGACTTCATCACCGAGCGCCACCTGCAGAATTCGGCGAAGGTTATGTTGGCGACCGGCCTGATCGTAGCTTACGGATATGGCATTGAGGCATTTATGGGCTGGTACAGCGGAAACCGCTACGATGCGTTTCTGCTTTGGAACCGCTTGCACGGACCCTATGCGCCGTGGTACCTGGCGCTTTTGGCTTGCAACATCTTTGTCCCCCAGGTGCTGTGGATTCGGAAACTGCGGACCAGCCCGGTTGCATTGTTCCTGATTTCCGGAGTCATCCTGGTGGGCATGTGGCTGGAGCGATTCATCATCGTAGTGGTCAGTTTGCATCGTGATTTCCTGACTTCTTCCTGGGGAATGTATTACCCGACGCGCTGGGACTGGATGACGTACATCGGCACCATCGGCATGTTCCTGGCTGCCATGTTCCTTTTTGTGCGCATCCTGCCCATGATTTCGATCTTCGAAATGCGCACCTTGCTTCCTGAAGCGGAGGTAAAGGAATGAAGCACACTCCGATTTACGGAATGATGGCCGAGTTCGATTCGGCGCAAAGCCTGGTGGACGCGGCTCATCATACGCACGAAGCCGGGTATATGAAGATCGATGCGTACAGCCCGTTTCCGGTGGAAGGCCTGGCAGAGGCAATGGGTTTTCACAAGAACAGCGTCCCGCTCGTTGTATTGATCGGTGGATTGATAGGGGGTTTGTCCGGCTATCTGCTGCAGTACTGGATTTCGGCAGTGAGCTATCCCATCAACGTTGGTGGCAAGCCCTATCATTCGTGGCCGGCGTTCATCGTGGTGACCTTCGAAATGACGATTCTGTTCGGCGGAATCTCGGCCGTGTTTGGAATGCTGGCGCTGAATGGGCTTCCGATGCCATACCATCCGGTGTTCAACGTGCCGCGCTTCGCCTTCGCGACCAAAGACCGATTTTTCCTGATCGTGTTCTCTTCCGATCCCAAATACAGCGCAAGCGAAACTCGCCGGTTCCTGGAGAGCCTGGGTCCGCGATCAATTTCGGAGGTCCCCAGCTGAACCAATGCTGAGCCTCCGCACAATTTCGCCGCAGAGAGTCCGTCATCGCGTATTAGCGCGGGCGAGAAGCCTGTACTCCATCGCGTTGGCCACGCTGGCCTTGGCGGGCTGCCGTCAAGACATGCAGGACCAACCCCGCTTCAAGCCGTTGGCCAAGAGCGACTTCTATTCGGATTTGCGCTCGGCGCGGCCTCCGGTCGAAGGCACCGTAGCTCGCGGGCAATTGCAAGAAGATTCGTACTTCTACACCGGCAAGGTTGGAAACAATCCCGGCGACTATATGCCCTTCGCGGTGACCGCCGATGTACTGGCTCACGGCCGCGAGCGCTTCAATATTTACTGTTCTCCCTGCCACTCGCGCCTCGGCGATGGCAATGGGATGATCGTCCAGCGCGGCTTTCGAGCTCCGCCCTCTTATCACACCGAACGCTTACGGAAAGCGCCGCTGGGCTATTTCTTTGACGTAATGACGAACGGATTTGGCGCCATGCCGGAGTACGCATCGCAAATTCCACCAGGCGATCGCTGGTCCATCGTGGCTTATATCCGGGCCCTACAGTTGAGTCAGGGAGCAACCATGAACGATGTTCCGGCGGGACAGAAAGTGCCGTCGGAGGCTCCGGAGTTCCGCGGTGACCCGGGTTCGGGTGCGACATTGCCCGAGCTCCATCCCGCTTCGCATGAGCAAACCGGGGAGGAGTCGAAATGAGCGCGGCACAGGCGAACCATCTCGATCTGATGCCGCCGCCGGTGGTGAAAACCATCCAGAAGCGATCGCTTGTCTTCGGTCTGATTTTCGCGGCGATCTCTTTGCTTCTCGCCTTCCTTCGCCCGGACGAGTTCTTCCGCGCCTACCTCCTCGGCTACATGGCTTGGCTCGGCGTGACGCTCGGTTCCATGGCGATTCTCATGATCCGGCACCTCACCGGCGGAGGGTGGGGCACGGTGATCCGGCGGGTACTGGGCGCGGCCATGCGATGCTTGCCCTTGATGGCCGTCCTCTTTGTTCCAATCTTGTTTGGATTTCCGAAGATGTATGTGTGGGCGCGGCCTCTGGATTCCATTACCGATAAACATCTCCGCGAACACTTGCAGGAGCTTGCCAGTTCCTACCTTAACGTTCACGGATTCATCATCCGGGCCGCGATTTACCTGGCCATCTGGAATCTGTGCTCATTCTTGCTGACGAAGTGGTCCAAGGAGCAGGACAACCCATCGTCGCGGGACAACGCTGCGCGTTTCAAAGCCGTAAGCGGACCGGGACTGATCCTCTACGCCTTCACCATTTCGTTTGCTGCCATCGACTGGGTCATGTCCATCGATCCCAGCTGGATCTCGACCATCTATGGTCTCTTGATTCTAATCGGCGAATTGCTCTCAGCGATGTGTTTCGCAGTCGTCGTCGAGCGAATTCTGGTGAACTACAAGCCGATGTCGGAGTTGTTGAAACCCGATTTCGTGCACGACCACGGCAAGTGGATGCTGACCTTCATCATGGTCTGGGCCTACTTCTCGTTCTCGCAGTGGCTCATCATCTGGGCCGGGAACCTGCCGGAAGAGATCACTTGGTACATGCGGAGACTGAATGGAGGGTGGGGATTCGTCGGCCTGTTCCTCGTGATCTTTCAATTCGCTGTGCCTTTCGTGCTCCTGCTTTCGCGCCCGTTCAAACGCGACATACGCCGGTTGGTCTGGCTCGCCGTTTGGATTATGCTCATGCGCTACCTGGATCTTTTCTGGATCATCGAGCCCAATTTTTCACAAACATTGAACCTGACGATAGCGGATGTCGTGGTCCCCGTGGCCATTGGTGGATTTTGGCTGGCTTACTTCTTCCGCAATCTGAGTTCGCTGCCGCTTGTGCCAGCGTATGACGTTGACGCGAACGAGGTTTTGGAACCGGCGCATGACTGAGAACTTTAAAAACGTGCACGAGGATGAGGGCTTTGAGCGGCAGGACCTGAGCGCCCAGGGGATTTACGCTTTCCTGATCAGCCTGGTCGTGGGAGGAGTGCTGGTTTATCTCGTGGTTCTGGGCCTTTATAAGTTCATGGATGCACGACAGCGCGCACGCCAGCCCCAACTGAGCCCGCTGGTGCACTCGACGGAAACGGACATGCGCATCGTTTCCCCCACCGAGATCACGAAATTTCCCGAACCGCGCCTGGAGCGCAACGAGCGAATTGAGATCAACGACTTCCGGTTGAAGGAAGAGCAAACCTTAAGTAGCTACGGCTGGGTCGACGAAAAAGCAGGGGTGGTACACATCCCGATCGAGCGAGCCATGCAGTTGATCGCGCAACGCGGGTTGCCGACTACACCGAAAACCGGCGAGTTTCCACCGTCTGCAGTGAATACGGCGAATGAAGCGGCGGCACGTTCGGACACCAGCAGCATGTCGTCTCAGAAGAAGCCGCAATCGCCGAAATGATGGAAAGGGATGGAGCGGTGAGCAGCGCAATCAGATCCCGCATTTCGAGGCTGATAACAGTGACGGCGTTGGCTGGGTGTGTTCTTATGCCACCCGCATGGGGCCAGGGAATGACGCAGGGCATCCTTTCGCCACCCGCGAATGTGCGTCCTCCGGGTCTGAAGAATGTGGGCATCGAACAACGTCTGAACGAGCAGATTCCGCCGGGTCTGACGTTTCGCGATGAAACCGGAAAGTCGGTCCAGTTGGGAGACTATTTCGGCAGGAAGCCGATGATCCTGAATCTCGTGTACTACCAATGTCCGATGTTGTGCGGAGAAGTGCTAAGCGGCCTCGAAAGCGCGCTGCGGGTTTTGAAGTTCGATGTAGGAAAAGAGTTCGATGTTCTGACCATAAGTTTTGACCCGAAAGAAACGCCCGAAATGGCGGCGGCAAAAAAGGGGGAATACTTGAAACGCTACGGACGGCCAGGGGCGTCGCAGGGCTGGCATTTTCTGACCGGTCCAGCGACTTCGATTGATGCGCTCACCAAAGCAGCTGGATTTCAGTATCAGTACGATCCCCAGAGCGGCCAGTTTGCTCACGCAACCGCGATTATGGTGCTGACGCCCGAGGGAAAAATCGCGCAATACTATTACGGAGTCGAATTCGCGCCCAAGGATTTGCGTCTGGGACTGATTCAGGCGTCAGAAAACAAGATCGGCACTGTGGTTGATCAAGTTTTGCTCTACTGCTACCACTACGATCCAAGCACCGGAAAGTACGGAGCCATCATCAGTCGAGTGTTGCAACTGGCGGCGGGGGCAACCGTGTTGATTCTTGGGATATTCCTGCTAGCGATGTTTCGAATGGGCCCGACCGCAGCGACGAAGAGTCGGCGGTCGACCAGCAAGCAACGACCAACGACTAACTATGTTCGATAACTTTCCACTTTGGCCTGTACGTGCCTCGGCTGGCGCCGGAAATGTAGACGCCCTCTACATTTTTCTGGTGTCGTTGTCCGCGCTAATGTGCATGGCTATTTTCACTATGATCCTGGTTTTTGCGACTCAATATCGTCGCCGCCGCGGAGTCGAAGCAGAACAGATTGAAGGTTCGAGCGCACTCGAAATCACTTGGTCGATCATTCCGTTGGGAATCTTCATGGTTATTTTCCTTTGGGGCGCGGTCATTTATTTCCACGAGCGGACTCCCCCCCGGGGCGCCTCCGAAGTTTACGTTGTAGCCAAGCAGTGGATGTGGAAACTCCAGCATCAGGAAGGTCAGCGCGAGATCAACGAACTGCACGTGCCGGTAGGTCGCGATGTCAAACTGATCATGACCTCGCAGGACGTGATCCACAGCTTCTACGTTCCAGCTTTCCGGATTAAGCAGGACGTGCTGCCGGGACGCTATACAACCGCGTGGTTCCGCGCCACCAAGCCAGGTGTCTATCACCTCTTTTGCTCGCAATATTGCGGCACCATGCACTCGGGCATGATTGGACAAGTGGTCGTTATGGAGCCGGCGCAATACCAGGCATGGCTGTCTGGAGGGGGAACCACCGGATCGCTTGCGGCCAGTGGCGAGAGCCTGTTTCAGCAATTGGGGTGCTCCACCTGTCACCGTGCGGATACCCAGGGTCGCGGGCCTAACTTGGTGGGAATCTTCGGCAAGCCCGTGCAACTAGAAGACGGACGAAGCGTGGTGGCCGACGAAAACTATATTCGTGAATCGATCCTGAGTCCTAGCGCGAAAATCGTCAGCGGATTCAAGCCCATCATGCCGGTTTTTCAGGGGCTCGTGGGCGAAGAACAGTTGAACGCCTTGGTGGCATACGTCAAGTCGTTGAGTCCGGCTCCCGCGGGAGCGGCAGGAGCGACCACCTTGGCTCCGTCCGGCACGAAATCGCAGAACCCTTAAGGAATGGCAATGGCAACCACGGCAGTTATCGCCGAACGCGAACATTATCTGAATAAAGAATACGGCATTCGCTCGTGGCTGTTGACCACAGACCACAAGCGAATCGCATTGCTGTATCTGATATCCATCACGTTCTTCTTCTTCGTCGGAGGGTTTTTCGCGCTCCTGATCCGGTTGGAATTGCTGACCCCGGCGGGCGACCTGGTACAGGCGGACACTTACAACAAGCTCTTCACCATGCACGGCCAGGTGATGGTCTTTTTCTTTCTGATTCCTTCCATTCCGGCCGTGTTGGGGAATTTTCTTGTTCCCCTCATGATCGGCGCAAAAGATCTGGCCTTTCCGCGAATCAATCTGCTGAGCTGGTATCTCTACGTAATTGCTGGAATCATCTATGTCCATTGCATTCTCACCGGCGGCGTCGACACGGGTTGGACTTTCTACACGCCCTTCAGCACCGCTTTCAGCAATACCAGAGTAATCGAAGCGGGAATCGCAATCTTCATCGCCGGATTCTCCTCCATCCTTACGGGACTCAACTTTGTCGTCACCATTCACCGAATGCGAGCGCCCGGCATGACATGGTCGCGCTTGCCGCTATTTATTTGGGCACATTACGCAACCAGCATTATCCAGTTGCTCGGAACGCCGGTACTGGCAATTACTCTGCTGCTGGTTGTATTCGAACGCGCTTTCAATCTGGGCATCTTCGACCCAACCCGCGGCGGCGACCCCTTGTTGTTCCAGCATTTGTTCTGGTTCTATTCCCACCCCGCGGTCTACATCATGATTCTGCCCGCGATGGCGGTGGAAAGCGAAGTCGTCGCATGCTTCACGCGGAAGCGAATTTTCGGCTATAACTTCGTCGCCATGTCGAGCATTGCGATTGCGGTCTTCGGATTCCTGGTCTGGGCCCACCACATGTTTGTGGCTGGCATTTCTCTTTATTCGGCGCTTATTTTCTCGATCCTGAGCTACCTGGTTGCAGTACCTTCGGCGATTAAAGTCTTCAACTGGACTGCGACCATGTACAAAGGCTCGATTTCATTTACTACCCCCATGCTGTATGCCTTTGGCTTCATCGGTCTCTTTACGATGGGCGGCCTGACAGGCCTTTTCCTCGCATGCCTTGGAATTGACGTGCACGTGCACGATACCTACTTCATCATCGCCCACTTCCACTACATCATGGTGGGCGGCGCGGTGATGGGATACCTTGGCGGGCTGCACTTCTGGTGGCCAAAAATCTCGGGACGCTTGTATCCGGAAGGTTGGGGCAGATTAGCGGCGTTGCTTGTCTTCGCCGGCTTCAACCTGACGTTCTTCCCGCAATTTATTCTCGGCTACATGGGAATGCCGCGGCGCTACTGGCAATACCCTCCAGAGTTCCAGGTCTTGAATGTGCTCTCGACGGCGGGTTCGACCATTTTGGCGGTGGGATATGTTCTGCCCATGATCTATTTCCTGTGGTCCATGCGTTACGGAAAGATCGCCGCCGACAATCCGTGGGGCGCGGCTGGACTCGAATGGAAGACTTCTTCGCCGCCACCCACTTTCAATTTTGAAGAAGAGCCGGAAGTGACGTGGGAAGCTTACAACTACGAAGATATTCCCGCTCCCGCGGAGGTGCAGGTTGAGCGATAGCCCAATCGCGGTCGAGCAACACGGCCCGGAACTGCTGCATCACTTCGTCGATGCGGAGCAGCAGCGCGATGCCGCCACTCTCGGAATGTGGCTGTTCCTGGCGACCGAAATCATGTTTTTTGGCGGCATGTTCTGCGCCTACCTGATCTATCGCTTCTGGTACTACAGCGAGTTCGCCGCCGGTAGTCGTAGTCTGGATATTACGCTTGGTACCGTTAACACCGCCGTCCTGATCTGCAGCAGCTTGACCGTAGCTCTTGGCGTGCGCGCCGCGCAGATGGGTAAACGTAAACTGCTCGTCATTCTTCTCTTGCTCACCATCGTGTTCGGCCTGGCCTTCCTGGGGATCAAAGGCGTCGAGTGGTACAACAAGTACGAAGAGCATCACATCCCTGGGCCCTTGTTCAACGTGGATGATCTGGTGAAAGCCTACCCCAACATCCACATCGATCCGCAACACGAACAGATTTTCTTTTCCCTGTATTTCGCCATGACCGGCCTTCACGCTCTGCACATGATCATCGGCGTCGGAATGTTCGCCTTCCTGACTTTCTACGCGTGGAAAGGGCGCTACACGCCGAAGTATTACACGCCCGTCGAAATGGGCGGTCTTTACTGGCACTTCGTGGATATCGTCTGGATTTATCTTTTCCCGTTGCTCTACTTGATCGATCGACATAAATGAGGGTTGGCCATGTCTGAACACATAATGTCCAGCAAGTTTTACTACACCATTTGGATCGCCCTGTTGTGTTTGACGGGAATTACCGCGGCGGTTTCCTTCGTCGACCTGGGACCGTTTAACGCAGTCGTCGCACTTGTCATCGCTACCGTGAAGGCTCTGCTCGTAGTCCTCTTCTTCATGCACGTCAAGTACACGAGTGAAAAGCTGACCAAGATTGTCATAGCGTCCGCGATCTTTTGGCTCTTTCTCCTGCTGGCTTTGAGCATGGCCGACTACGCAACGCGCCACTGGAGTTAGTGTGCCTGTGCCAGACTTGATTTCGGATGTACTCCGCTGCATAGCCTTTTGCTTAAAGAGTGAACGGACGGGATGGATTCATGGCCTTCTGCAATTCTTGCGGTACAAACCTGGAAGCTGGGGCAAGATTCTGTCCTAAGCGCGGCGCCGCCATACCTCTGGCGGGGGCGATCTCGCCTCCCGTTTCGTCTGCACCCGCAGCTTCACCGCAGGCAAATAGCGCGCTCAAGATCATCTTGATTGTCGTAGGCGTCATCGTTGCGCTCGGAATTCTGGGAATAGGAACAATGATGTTCGTAGTTCACCGCATTGCCCACAACCGGCATATAGAAGATAGAAACGGTAATGTCCGTGTGGACACGCCCTTCGGCACGGTTCTGAGCACGGACAACCCCGATGAAGCCGCTCGCAATCTCGGGATCGACATCTATCCCGGTGCCCGGGTGTTGAAAGGAACTGCTGCGACTGTCCCTGACATGCGCACCGTCGCTGCGGAATTTGAGAGTGACGATGCAGCCGATAAGGTGATGGCGTTCTACGCCGCGCGATTCCCTAAGGCCAATGTTACGACGAAGGATCGTAATCACTACTCTATCGTGTCGACGGATAAGAAAAATCTGGTCACGATCACGATCGAGCCAGGAAACGGTAAAACGCGGATTAAGATCGCAACCGTAAGCGGCAAGAGCGTGACCGGCAGTAGTTCATCGGATTAGAGCCTCCGCCTACATGCAGAGCAACTTCGCCGAGCTCGCCCGCGCTGCCAAGTCTGCCGTGGTAGACGCGAACGGACTCGCTTCCGCCTTGAAGCGGCATGTGCGCGGCGATGTCCGCTTCGACGACAAGAGCCGTGCTTTGTACGCCACCGACGGATCCAACTATCGCCAGGTCCCAATCGGCGTGGTTCTTCCTCGTGATGCCGACGACGTCATCGCGACAATCTCGCTCGCCCGCGAATACGGCGCGCCCATTCTCTGCCGCGGCGGCGGCACTTCACTCGCCGGACAGTGCTGCAACATCGCTGTGGTTCTCGACTTTACAAAATACATGGGGCACATCGTCGAAGTCGATCCGGTGCGGCGGATCGCGCGAGTACAGCCTGGCGTCGTCCTCGATCGCTTGCGCAACGCCGCCGAAAAACACCACCTTACGTTTGGTCCGGATCCAGCGAGCCACGACCGTTGCACCCTTGGTGGCATGATCGGCAACAACTCTTGCGGCGTCCATTCAGTCATGGCCGGCAAAACAGACGACAACATTGAAGAGCTGGAAATTCTTACCTACGACGGCCTGCGAATGAGAGTGGGCCAGACGAATAACGCAGAACTGGCGAAGATTATCGATGACGGTGGTCGCCGAGGTGAGATTTATGCAGGGTTAAGAAAACTGCGGAACACGTATTCCGAGCTCATCCAGAAACGCTACCCCAATATTCCGCGCCGCGTCTCCGGCTACAACCTGAATTACTTGCTTGCTGAAAACGGTTTCCATGTGGCTCGGGCCCTTGTGGGATCGGAAGGCACCTGCGTTACCGTCCTGGAAGCTTCGTGCCGCTTGGTTGAAAGCCCGCCTGAACGTGTGCTGCTCGTGATCGCCTATAACGATATTTTCCAGTGTGCTGATCGCGTGCCCGAGATCATGGCGAGTGGACCCATTGGTCTCGAAGGTATCGACAATTTACTGGTCGAATTCAGCCGGCGGCAGAATCTGAACCTTGAGGGGCTTGCGCTTCTTCCTCCCGGCGGTGGTTGGCTGTTCGCTGAGTTTGGCGCCACGAGTGCGGCAGAAGCAGAGAATCAAGCTCGTGAACTGATGCGCACTCTCAGCCGCGGTTCTGCTCCGCCGCAGATGTGTCTCTTCGTGGACAAGCAGCAAGCCAAGCGAGTCTGGGAAGTGCGAGAATCGGCCTTGGGAGCCACCTCCCACGTCCCGGGTGAGCCGCCTGGCTGGGAAGGCTGGGAGGACTCCGCTGTCGCTCCCGAGAAGCTTGGTGTCTACCTTCGCGATCTGCAAAAGCTGATGCGGGGCTACGGCTATCGCAGCTCCCTCTACGGTCATTTCGGACATGCTTGCGTGCACATGAAGATCAATTTCGACCTCGAGTCGGCCAAAGGCATAGCCGACTACCGCAAGTTTGCCGAAGAGGCGGCTGACTTGGTCATCAGTTATGGAGGGTCGCTTTCCGGCGAGCACGGCGACGGTCAATCGCGTGCCGAATTGTTACCAAAGATGTTCGGCCCAGAATTGGTGCAGGCCTTTCGCGAATTCAAAGCCCTGTGGGACCCCAACTGGAAGATGAATCCGGGCAAGGTCGTCGAGCCTTACAAGTTAGATGAGAATCTGCGCTTAGGCGCCAACTACAAGCCGTGGCAGCCGCAAACGCACTTTCAGTTTCCCGATGATCATGGCAGCTTGGCGAATGCCACATTGCGTTGCGTAGGCGTGGGCAAATGCCGCCGCGACGAAGGCGGAGTCATGTGTCCAAGTTTTCGCGTCACTCGCGAGGAGGAACATTCCACCCGAGGACGCGCTCACCTGCTCTGGGAGATGACCAGGGGCGACGTAATTCAAAATCAGTGGCGCGACCAGCATGTAAAAGACTCGCTTGATTTGTGTCTCGCCTGCAAAGGATGCAAAAGCGACTGCCCCGTCGGCGTCGACGTGGCCACCTACAAAGCCGAGTTCTTGTCGCACTACTACGAAAACCGGCGCCGTCCCAGCTGCGCGTATGCGTTCGGAAATATCGACATCTGGGCCCGCCTTGCTTCGAAGGCGCCTCCCCTGGTCAATCTAGTGACGCAAGTCCCTCTTCTGCGCGATATCGCAAAACTTGTCGCCGGCATTCCGCGTGAGCGCAGCATACCTGTATTTTCACCACAAACGTTTCACCATTGGTTCAACCATCGCAAGCCCACGAATCTTGACCGTACCCCAGTGCTTCTTTGGCCGGACACATTCAACAACTACTTTCTCCCGGACACCGCCAAAGCTGCCGTCGATGTTCTCGAGTCGGCCGGTTACCAGGTGACTCTTCCGAAGACTGCCCTGTGTTGCGGACGGCCACTCTACGATTGGGGCATGTTGGATCGCGCCAAGAACCTTCTCCTCAGAATTCTTGCCACCCTCAAATCGGAAATCAAACAAGGCATTCCAATCGTTGTATTAGAGCCAAGCTGCGCCGCCGTGTTTCGGGACGAACTTCTCAATCTGTTTCCGAATGACGAGAGAGCGCGTCACTTATCACAGCAGACATTCCTGCTGAGCGAGTTCCTCGAACAAAAGGCAACCCATTTTCAGTTGCCGAAACTGCCCCGAAAAGCTCTGGTCCACGGGCACTGCCACCACAAATCGGTAATGAAAATGACGGCCGAAGAATCGGTTCTGCGCAAGATGGGAATCGATTTTCAGACTCCAGCGCCGGGTTGCTGCGGTATGGCCGGATCATTCGGCTTCGAACGAGACAAATACGAAATCTCGCGTGCCATCGGCGAACTGGAACTCTTACCTGCGGTGCGAAATGCTGCGCCCGATTCTCTCATCATCGCGAACGGATTCAGTTGCCGCGAGCAGATCGCGCAGTGTACTAATCGCCGCGCCCTGCATCTAGCCGAAGTCATTCAGATGGCGATGAGGTCACCGAGCTCCTGACAGTCCTACTTCGCCTACTACGTGTTCGCCCCTCGATAGAACGACAACCGTGGAGCCGTCAGCGTTATGAACCTCTCCAGCAATCGCGAACTCTACGATTTCTTGGTTTCTCTGAGCACAGAATTGGGAAACCGCGGCAACCGGGACTTAGGTACAGTCGCAACCGCAGCAAGTCGCTTCGCAGCGCGCATGGGCACTGAGTTCCTAGGCGAATCACGGATTGCGCTACGACGAATCTTGCGGGAGGAAGCTGGTGTTCTGAACGACAAAGAGCGCGCGGACCTCCAGGACGTGCTACAACAGCTCGACTCGGCGCTCGACGACCGTTGATTCGTGCATTCGGCTCTCCAATCGCCTCTCAATACATGTAAGTTGTTGATATCACACATCTTGCTACACATCTCGGCAGGCCGCCTTGATTTCTGGGAGAATAGTGCTATCCATGGAGGTTCCGAGCCTCCTTGGCCGACCTGCGAATGGGCCCTGACCTATGATTCGGGACAGCGAATCCGCACTTACCGTCGCCGACACGTCGGGCCAGACCAAAGTCCAGCCCGCGATCGAAGCCCCGCTGCAAGGCTCGGTCCTGGTGCTGATTCAGTTCGACGTCTGCGAGGAAATCCGTCTCGACAAACTACGCGAGATCTTCGGCGCACGCACTCTCGAACAACCGACACTGAAACATCCAGCGCCCGGATACGTCCGCTACCAGCGTCCGCCAGTCGTGGAACCTATCGACCCGCTGATCCTCGAAAGCGGTGAGCGCCTCGAAGGCCAGATCAAGTTTTACGATTACGGAGTAGTGAGCGTGGTGCTGGAGCTGCCGTTCTCCGGCGACTGGGACAAATTGGTTCGCCTCGGGAGCCGCTGGGTGTGGGACGTGGATTTCGCCGGCCACGCATCACGCATCGCGCGCCAGAAAATTGATCGCGCCGCTCCCGCGCTAGTGAAGCCATATCCCGACTGGCTCAGCGAGGACTACTTCATTTTTCACGTGCGAGAAATCAACGGCTGTCCTTCGGCCAACGAACTGGTCTCATCTCATGGTGCACGCATCGCCCAAATTGTTCGGGGAGAAACGGCGCAGCTCTCCGAGGGCGAACAGAACGAAATCCTGCAATCACGAATCTCGTACTATCCCAATGATCTGACGGTAATCAGCTGGAACGCCGCCTTTCTTTATGACAGCGCGACCGGCGCTGAAACCGCGATTCAGTTGCTCGAGTACGCCAACTCTCAGTTGCTCGAGTTCCGTCACTACGATGAGTTCCTCACCCGCGAACTGGAAAGCGTCTACGCCTCTTTCGACGAGGGCACAGGAGCGTGGGCGCGTTGGCGGATGGCACGTGCCGCGACCAAACTGCACACCGTCCTGCTCGACGTAAATGAACTCACTGAGCACGCCGACAACGCCATCAAGTTTCTCAGCGACATGTTTTCCGCGCGCCTGTACAAGCTCGCCGCCTCAAAGGTCGGCGTGCCCGACTATAAAGATCTGGTCACGCAGAAAGTCCAAACCGCCGAAGAGCTCTATCGTTTCATGGTCGATCAGTTCAACCAGAGCCGCGCGTTTGTGCTGGAGCTCATGGTCGTGATCATTCTAATTATCGAACTGGTCTACTTCTTCCGCGGGAAACCGATCTGAGATCTGGGAATTAGAATCCGTGATCTGATTTGATTTCCACCCGTATTATTCTGAAGAACGATGCGAGGTCTGAAAGGCAAACGTGTCTTGATTACCGGTGGCGCCAGCGGCATCGGCGCCGCCACCGCGGCGCGTTTCCTGGAAGAATGCTCAGCAGTATGTGTGCTCGACCGTGATGCCAAAGGTCGCGATCAAGTCCGCAAGCAGCTACCAAATTTAGCCGCGATCCTCGACGCCGATGTTTCCAACCTCAAACAAGTTCAGTCTGCATGCAACGAGGCCGTTCGCATCATGGGCGGAATCGACGTCCTGATCAACAATGCTGGCATCAGCATTCGGCATGACTTTCTGAAGATCACCCCCGATGAATGGGACAAAGTGATCGCGGTAAACCTGACGGGAGTGTTTTACGTGGCGCAAACGGCGGCCCGCTATATGTGGGAGCACGAGGGCGGCGTGATTCTGCAAACTGCTTCGACCAACGGAATTGTAGGGCAACCATATTACGCCGATTACAACGCCACTAAGGCCGGGGTGATCGAGTTGACTCGGACCATGGCTCTGGAGCTTGCGCCCAAAGTGAGAGTGTGCGCGGTCGCGCCCGGCTATGTGCTCACCCCCATGCAGCGCGCCGAATACACAGACGCGATGCTTGACGAGGTGAATCGCAAGATCCCTCTGCGACGGCACGCAAAGCCGGAAGAGATCGCAGCGCTGTTTGCATTCCTCGCATCGGACGACGCCGCCTACGTTACCGGCCAGGTGTTCACGATCGATGGCGCGGAAACCGCAGGTGGTCTCGCCAGCCGGTAGTACCGTGGTCGATGGAACTGGACTGAATTAATTTCCATGATCAGCAAACCCGCGTCCCTGGCCGGTAAAGTCGCACTGATTACCGGCGCTGCCTCCGGTATCGGACGCGCGGCAGCTCTGCTTTTTGCCCGCGAGGGCGCCGTAGTCGCGATCGCGGACTTGAACCAGGCTGGCCAGGTCGTTGCCCAAGAGATTATTCAAACTGGAGGCCGGGCCACTTTTGAATTGGCGGATGTAACCCAAGCCGCGGACTGCCAGCGTGTCGTGGAACGGACGCTGCGTGAATATGGCGGGATTCACGTTCTATTCAATAACGCCGGAATCATGCGCCGCGCATCCGTGGTTGAACTCAGTGAAGAAAATTGGGATCGGGTCATGTCGGTTAATGTGAAATCGATTTTCCTGATGTCACGCCAAGTCATCCCGATCATGGCAAAGGCGGGTGGCGGATCTATCATCAAGACGGCGTCTGGCTGGGGCATGGTCGGAGGACCCCGCGCCGCCGCCTATTGCGCTTCGAAGGGCGCGGTGGTGCTCCTGACGAAAGCCATGGCGATAGACCACGGTTTGCTAAATATTCGAGTCAACTGCATTTGTCCCGGCGACACTGACACCGCTATGCTGCGCAATGAAGCCCAGCAACTTGGACAGCGGGAAGACGCGTTCCTCGCAGAGTCGGCGTGCCGCCCCTTGGGGCGAATTGGCAAACCAGAAGAGATCGCGCAGGCCGCGCTGTATCTCGCGAGCGACACATCCTCGTTCGTCACCGGAACCGCGCTGGTCGTGGACGGCGGCGGTTTGGCTGGATCATAGAAAGCATCATGCGCTTGCAAAGCAAAGTCGCCCTGATTACCGGTGGCACCTCCGGTATCGGTGAGGCCACCGCGGTCATGTTCGCCAAGGAAGGTGCTAGTGTCGCCATCACGGGACGCAATGAAAGCCGAGGACACGCCATCGTGGCACAAATCCTGGAAGACGGCGGCAAGGCGATCTTCATGCGGACTGATGTTCGCAAAGCAGCGGAGTGCAGTCGCGCCGTGGACGAAACTCTGAACTCTTTCGGCAACCTCGATATCTTGTTCAACAATGCCGGCGTCTTCTATCCCCACACCACGCTGGAGTGCAGCGAAGAAGAATGGGACCTGCAGATCGACATCAACCTGAAGGGCACGTTCCTCATGTCGAAGTTCGCGCTGCCTCCCATGATTCGGCAAGGCAGGGGTGTGATCGTCAACAACAGCTCCGGATGGGGCATCGTTGGCGGCGACAAAGCGGTCGCGTATTGCGCATCGAAGGGCGGGGTTGTGCTGTTAACGAAAGCCATGGCGATCGATCATGGACGGCAGGGCATTCGCGTGAACTGCATCTGCCCCGGCGACGTCGACACGCCCATGTTGCCCGAAGATGCCCGTATGAGGGGCATGAAGTGGGAAGACTATCTTGCAGGTTGCGCCACCCGTCCACTGGGAAGAATCGGCACCGTAAACGAGATCGCCAAAGCGGTATTATTTCTAGCCTCGGACGATTCATCGTTCATGACCGGCACGGCGCTGGTTGTAGACGGCGGCGGCACGGCAGACTAAGAGCAACTCACAGCCGAATGACACAGATCACCAAAACCAGAGGCCGCTCCCAGGAGTTGTTCGAGCGCGCGCAAAAGTCTTTAGTCGAGGGTGTGAACTCGCCGTCGCGCGGCAGAGCCACCTATTCTCCCGGGCCAGTGTTCCTCGAACGCGGCCGAGGTCCTCATGTTTGGGATGCCGACGGCAATGAGTACGTGGACTTCATGATGTCCTTCGGCGCGCTCATTCACGGCCACGCTCATCCAACGCTCGTTTCTGTAGTTTCCGAAGCCATGGCGGAAGGGTCACACTTTGCCGCCGCGACGTCGGCCGAGGTCGAAGCCGCGGAGCGCTTCCGCCGCATGGTTCCTTCCGCAGAAGTCGTGCGTTTCACCAATACCGGCAGCGAGGCAACCATGCTCGCGCTCCGCCTGGCGCGTGCCCACACTGGACGAAACAAATTTCTTAAGTTCGAAGGCCACTACCATGGCTGGTACGATCCTTTTCTTTTGAACGCCCACGGACATTCACCGCAACAGTTAGGGACGCCGGAAAAGCCTGCTCGCATTCCCGACTCCGAGGGCATTCCACCCGCTACTTTTGACGATGTAATCCTCGCTCCCTGGAACGATGTGGCCGTTCTTGAACGGGTCATGCAAAAGCACGGACCCGAATTGGCTGCCATCATCACCGAACCCATTATGGCGAACATGGGCTGCATCCCGCCGCGCGAGGGTTATCTTCAGAAGTTGCGGGAACTCACACAGCACTACGGCGTGCTGCTCATCCTCGACGAAGTCGTCACCGGCTTTCGCTACTCAGCCGGCGGCTGCCAGCAATACTACGGAATCCGGCCCGACATCAGTACATTTGGAAAAGCCCTCGGAGCAGGTTTCCCGGTCGGTGCCGTTGCCGGTCCGCGTGACATCCTCGACCGCATGCGCTGGGGCGATCACGTGGTTCTGCATTACGGCACTTTCAACGGACACCGGCTCACCATGAGAGTAGTCGCCGCGAACCTGGATCTGCTTTCACGCAGCGACACTTATCGCAATCTGCACGCGATCGGAGACGAGGCCATTCGAGGCTTGCGAGAAGTGTTCGAAAGACGAAAAGTCACTGCCATCGTGCAAGGATTCGGGCCGATGTTCCAGATCTATTTCACCGAGCGCGATGCCGTTCACGACTATCGCGACTATTGCGTATACGTTGATACCGCGCGCTATTCCCGGTTTGTTCATCGACTTCTCGAACGTGGCATTTACATGACTCCATCAAACGGCTTGCACTGGATCATTTCCACGGCCCACACCAAAGAAGATGTCGCAGTGCTCATCGAAGCCGCCGATTTGGCTTGTGCGGATCTGACGTGAAAATAGGGACTCACTTGAAAGCGACGGTCTTTCTTGGCGGAGGACGCATCACCAGCGCGCTCGTCGCCGGATTGCGTCTTGCGAAATACGACAGGCCAATCGTGGTGCATGACCGCAATCCGGGTAAGCTCTTACAGCTCAAGAAACGATATAGCGTCGCGGTCGAGCCGAATCTGCAGCACGCCATCGACCGAGCAGGAGTTCTCATCATCGCGGTGCGGCCGGATTCCCTGAGCGATCTGCTGGGCGAAATCGGACCGATTGATCGTCCGATCGCGGTCGTCAGCCTTGCCGCCGGCGTCCCACTCTCAAGACTGCGAACACGATTACCATCGCCTGCCCGTTGGGCACGTGCCATGCCGAGTCCGGTATGCCGCAGCGGGCGCGGGCTTACGGCACTCACATTCGACCGAAAGTTTCCTCGCAATGCGAAATACGAAGTTACGGGCTTGTTCAAGAAGGTCGGCGGCGTTCTCGAAATTCCCGAAAGCCAGTTCGACGTTTTCACCGCGACTTTTTCCAGCAGCCACGGATACCACGCCCTGTCCGCGCTGGCAGCATCCGCCCAAACGCTGGGGCTAAACCGAAAGACCGCAATGACGGCAGCAGTTCACGCCCTCGCGGACGGGATTCTCTCCTGGCGTGAAGGCAACATTCCATTAGATCGCCTTCTTCACGAAGCTACCACGCCCGGTGGCACGGCAGCAGCGGCGATGCAGGCGATGGACTCTTCCGGATACGAACGGAGCATCCGGCAGGGGCTGCGGGCGGCAATGGCCCGAGCTAATAAGAACGCGAAGCGAGCCTAGCCAATGAACAGCTCAAGCTGCGGCTTGCGGTTGCCCGCCACGCGCGGCTTCGATATCATGCGCTGGGTCGCCAGTGGAGTGGAGGATCCATGCCTCGCCCGACCGGGCCCAAAATTGTTCAACCCAGGGGGATCCATGTTCTCAAAGAAATTGATGATTTCAATATTGCTGTCGTTGGCTGGCATGACGGCCATAACTGTCGGCCAGAATAACCCCACCGCGAAGAGCAACGGCACAACGGTTTGGGGCAAACACGCGAAAATGACGCTTGTGCCCGAACCAGCCCCGACCCATACGAAAACCAAGCTGAAGGATTCAGGCCTGGTCACGATCTTCAACAACCTTGCTGCCAAATATCCCAAGGGAGAATATTGGTGCTGCTCCGGCTACAACGTCATGGGCCCGTCTCAGGGCGAGCAATGGATGGCAGCCGCCTTCACGCCCGCCGCCGATCACACCCTGACCACAATCGAAGTGGCCGTCGGCTTCTCACAGGGAGCAACCAATGGCGTTGTCATCAGTCTTAACTCCGACGAGAACGGCGTGCCCGGCAACGCGCTGAAGATGTGGAATGCATCGGGCCTGCCAATCTTCGGGACATGTTGCACGCTGGTGGTGAAGTGCGACAGCGCTGGCATACCGGTCAGCGCCGGAAAACAGTACTGGGTCGTCCTCAGCACCAACAGCCACGAGGTAGACACGGTGGATGCGTGGAATGTCATCGACACCGATCAGGTCGATTCGGCAACCGTCGCGACTTACCCGGGCAACAGCAACAAGTGGGAAGTCTTTCAGACGACGCCGGGACTTGGATTTGCGGTCAAGGGAACCAACTGAAGAGGATGGATTCCAAGTTCAATTTATATCTGATTTAACGGCGGAGTCGCGTACAATGGTCGCAACGCGTCTTCCCCCGCGAGAAAGAAAACAGGAGGCGCACATGAAAACAATCTCTGGCATTGCCGTGGTGGCATCGTTGATGCTGATTGGAACAGCGATTGCGGCTCAAACCGCCGCTCCATCGCAACCATCGAACCCAACCCCAACCCAGGCTTCCCCGGTATCTGCGGACTCAGCAGCCCCGCAACGACTTGGCCATGGAGCTTTCTCGGTGAAGGTCACCAAGACGCTGGATTCCAGCAGACTGAAACCGGGAGACGTGGTTGAATTCAAGACCGCCGGAATATTTGCCCTTCCCAGCGGCACGCGCGTGCCTGACGGAGCTAAGGTGACCGGACACATCACGGAAGCGAAGGCGCGCTCCAAGGGCGACCCCCAATCGGATCTGTCCATTGCTTTTGACCAGATCACTCTCGGCAACGGTAAGCAACTGACCGTTAAAGGGACAATCCAGGCAGTGGGGTCGAATCCGGACGATGACAACCCAACCGGAGCCAGTGGTCCAACTATGGCGAAGACCGGAGGACCCGGCGCCGCGGGATGGACTCCGACCACCGACATCAAGTCCGGTTCAAGTATGGAAACAGTCAACACGTCGTCGCCGCTGCTTAACCCGAAGTCGACTGGAGTACAGGGGTTTCGTGGCCTCCAACTGGGATCGGATGGTGTTCTCACCTCTGATGGAAAGCACGTGAAACTGGACCCCGGAACCCGAATCATTGTGCGGGCCGAGATTCAGGAGTAAAGCGTCGTCTAGAAGTTAGTCTCTTGGCTAAGCGCAATAGGCGCACCACGCGATAGATCGGGTGCAACCGTTGTGGAAGTTGAACAGCCGACCATTCGCTTATGCTCGGGGTGACGGCGAGGTGCCAGAGAAAACGGACTTGATCTTGCCGACGTTCCCTTAGACGCCTCATCAGGCGAAAGTACGTTAAGGATTCCGTATCGTAGTGAGCGCTGCTTTCGATGATGGGGAGGACCTCATCAACAAGGCCGGCGGTTGTCGGATCTTCAGCTGGAAACATCCTTCGGGCGATTCGCCGCGAACGCGAATGTCCGCTGCTGTGTTCCGAGAAAACAACAGATTCCATCGCTCGAGGCACCGCCATCCCTAACAACCTGTTGGCCAGCAGCAAATTCACGGTTACGATCCTCTCAATTCCGAGGCGTCTGGCTTCGTCCTGAATGACGTTCCAATCAAGTTTCGATGACGTCGCTAGCTGGGCAATGTCGCATAGCCACGATAGCTGAACCCACACGTGCTTCGCGGCGTGAACGCAGAGCACAAGCATGAGATCTTCAGCGCGCAATGTGCGCAAGGGATATTCGCCGATGTTGATCTTTCCGGCTCGCTCAAAAAAGTCAGCCACACTGAAGTCGATGGAGTAAAAGCGCGGCAGGACTTGCCATTGCACCTCCACCATACTTGCTCCGCTCACGGCCCGAAAAGGAATCTCATACCCCGCTGCGATGTAGGCGCGCTCCTGCCCCGGTAAGAGGTCGATTGCAGGTTCGTATCCCAGGCTTAGCAAAGCAGCTTTTGCCTTGAGAACATCCGCGGGGAGGATCAGGAAATCCAGGTCACCGAATTGCCTTTCGGTGACTTCGCCGTAGAGAGCCTGCGCGAGAATCGGACCTTTGTAAGGCACAGCCCTGATTCCGGCTGATTCAAGATGGCTGGCGATGCGAACCAGTTCAGCGCTGAACCAGAGTGCCTTCCGTGCGTTGTCTTGGTAACGCGACCGGAGCACGTGGAAGGCTTGGGCCGGTATCCAATGCGAGAACGCCGAAAGCTCACCAAACACTTGCGGGACTACCCGATGGTGATCCACGAGACGGAACAAGCGTTCCCAATCCAGTGGACGGGAGAGAAGTTTGCGGATGCAGTCGTTTTGTTCGCGACCGGCGCAGCAGGCGACCAACAGATCGAATTCGGCATCTGCGGCGGATGCTCGTACCGCTAAGTCCAAAGCTTCGGTGCGAGCTGGTCGCAGCCCAGCAATAGCAGCCATGCTGGAGAGAACCATAACCTCTGCGCATCGACAAAACCAGTTAGAAGAGCGATGCTCCAGCCGTGAGTGGGTTCGAATGTTGCGCGCCGCATCCATTGCCCTTGCCGGATCCAGGCACAGGATCACCTCAGTTTTGAGGTTACTTTGGTTTCGGGCTACCACTGTGGCGGGCGAGTGAGCATTCGCGCCCGACGTACAATTAACAGAGAATCTGCTTATGAACTCGGCTGCTACATCCTTCGAAGCATCCCGGCGCAGCACCCGAATCCGCGCGCAGATATATTTTCGTCTTACCAGCCTGAATCCTGCTGCTCCTTTCAGCGAGCAATGTCACACCCTGGTCGTAAACACAGAAGGTTGCGGTGTGCGTCTTACCCAGCCGCTGGAACCAGGGTTGTCCGTTTCGCTCGATGAGCTTCCGGGGGGCACAAGCGCTGCAGCCTCTGTCGCGAACTGTGTTCCGCTCGGCACTGAAGGCAAATACTGGTTGGTAGGACTTGCGCTCGACCAGCCAGCGAATATATGGTGCATCCAGCCCGCGCCAGCAGACTGGGGAATCGCAGAGAAGTCCCTGAAAGCTGCGGTCGCTCCTCCGAAAAAGGAGAACGAATGGCCTTATTCGGTGTTTTCGACTAAGGGAGAAGCACACCCCGGCAGGAAGTAGCCAGACCCTAGAGTTCACGCCTTTGAACTGCTTACTCTCCGTGGCTGATAGCGCAGACTCTCTCGCCCAAATTAAATTCTCAGCGATTTAGTTTTTCGTAGTAACGATTATCGTAGAGCGTCGTCGAGTTCTGCACAAATTCCAGGATGCGATGCATCCGGACTTTGTCTTCACGATTTAATTCCTTGAACTGCACGGCAATGCCAGACCCGGGATGGATTCTCGCTACCGTCCCCTCGGCGTGCAGCTTGCCATCGTCGATGGAGAACACGAGCTTAAGATTGGTGCCGGGAGTAAGGATGGCGCTGGTCTCCACGTAACAGCCCCCCATGCTGATATCAATCAGATTCCCGAAGATCGGACCTGCTTCCTCTTCCGGATGCAATTCGATGGTGATGCGGCATTTCAAGCGGGCATAGAGACGCCGGTTTTTGCGGGATGGCTGTTGCTGCTTCTCAAGATACATGCGGCGGTCGGCCTCGGCCAGAAGCTCTTCCGCATCTTTTCCATCTTGCGGGTATACGGCTTGCCCCACGCTAAGGGAGAGAATCTCTTCGGCGCACACTTCGAATCCGGCCTGCTTGGCCAGTTCTCGAAGCTGATAGGCTTTTTTCGCCGCGGCGTCCGCAGGCAGGCCGGGAGCGATAACTACAAATTCATCCCCTCCCATGCGGGCCACGTAGTCGTACTCTCGGCAACTCTCTTTCAAAGCCTGGGCAAACAGTCGCAACACCCGGTTGCCTTCCAAATGGCCAAAGCGATCGTTGATTTGCTTGAAGCCGTCCATGTCGCCGACCATCACGGTCAGGGTTGAGTTGTCGCGTTTGCAGCGGGCCAACTCGCGGTCGAGTTGCAAGAACAGCGATCGGGCATTGGGCAGACCGGTCAAATAGTCAGTTGTGGCGGAATTTTCCGCTTGCTGATATTTCTCCGCGTTCTCAATCGCCAGCGCCATTTTTGAGCTGATCGCCAGAAGTATGCGCAGGTTGTCCGAGGTGAACGCGTCTCGTTCCCCACGATAGAGCGCGAGAACCCCAATAACACCGGAAACGCCTTCGAGCGGAATCGCCAATGCCGAGCGCAGAGTGCTGAACTTGGTCGGATCGTTCAGATATCCGGGCTCAACCGACGGATTGCCATTGACGATCGGCTTGCGGTTATGCGCCACCCATCCCGAGAGCCCCTGCCCGAGCGGAATCCGCAAAGAGGAGAAGAGACGGAAGTTGTCCCCGTTCACGTAGCCGGGAATCAGCTCGTCATTCCGTCGAACGTAAATGGCAATGGCATCATAAGGCACAAGCGATCTAAGTTTCACCGAGAACACTGATAGGGTCTCAACCAGACTAAGCGAAGCCCCCAAGTCCTGACTGAGCTCGAAAAGCGTCTGCGCTTCTTGACGAGCGGCAGCAATTGAAGAGAGGAACGTCGCTTCGTGACCGGAACCATCCTTGACCGAAATATTTTCGAAGCCAGCTGCCGGTGCTGAGCCGCGCTCGACCTTGACCTCGGTTGAAAGCAGCGGATTTTCTTCCCGCCCAAACTGCGCCAGCGCCATCTTTTCCAGGCTGAGATATCGCTTCTTGAGAATATCGACGACCTTCGGATCGAAAGCCTTGCCCGACTCTGCCGCCAGGCGCTGCATGACTTCGTTCAATGGCAGCGCTCGCCGGTATTGCCGATCGGAAGCCAAAGCGTCCAGGAAATCCACGGCTGACAGAATCCGGGCGCCGATCGGGATCTCTTGACCTTTCAACCCCGCCGGGTATCCAGAACCATCCCACTTCTCGTGATGGGCGCGCACAATGGGCACAACCGGATACGGAAATCGAACCCGCTGTAGAATCTCGGCTCCCACGACAGGGTGAATCTTCATCTTCTCGAATTCTTCGAGCGTGAGCCGTCCAGGCTTCGAGATGATGTGTTCGGGCACGGCCAGTTTGCCAATATCGTGCAACAGGGCGGCGGCGTGCAGGGCTTGCATCTCATCCGCGCTCACGCCCAGTTCTTTGGCCACCTCGACGGCGTAAATCCGCACGCGTTGCAGGTGGTCGTGCGTGGTTTGATCTTTGGCTTCGATGGCCAGCGCCAGGGCTTCGATGGTGCGCAAGTGCAGGCTCGCCATCTCCTCGACGTGCCGCTTCTCATCCTCCAGCTTTCCCAGATACAGACGATAAGAGCGGTAAATCACATAGATCGCCGGCACCAGCAGGAGAGACGTTTCCCAATAGAAAGTCTGATTAAACCAGCCAATTACGCCGGCAATTCCAGCGCCCACCAGGTAATAGGGGAACGACCAGAAATAGCACTCCACCAGGATTTTAGTAAGCCGCTTCCCTTCGGTGAGCGAGATAACAGTGGCAATCGAACCGGTGTTGGCTACGAAATACGTGCAAGCCGCGACCCCCAGCAGTAGTGGCCGGCTATCGACAAGGAGATTGAAGAATGGGTGGTGATAGACAAAGTAGGCCAGGGCAGTCGAGAGCGCACCCGCGCATGCGTTGAACGTGACCTGGATCGCATTGGGACGATCCGGATACAAAGACTGCACCAGGATGGAGACACATCCCAAGGTCAGAGTCTCTGAAAAGCTCAGTTCCAGCACGCCCAACAGCACAAATAGAAAATTCACTGACATCGTGCCCGTAATTCCGGGCAGATTTACCTTCATCCGGGAGGCCAGAACCGCAATCCCCAGATAGCAGATGAATTCGGCAATGTTCTTGCTCGTCTGGTGGATAGCCCCGTAAAGGAGCACACTCATCCCCGTCGCCACAATCAGGCCAACAAACAGCTTGGCCTGCAGCGTCAGGCTTCTCCACGACTGTGACTGAGCGCCCATTCAGGTCCTGTCGGTCTCGGGGGAGCAGAGCAGAATCGATACCTAGGAATAGCATCTAATGTGTTTAGGAACAATGATTTACAGACTTTCTTCCCAAACTTCGGTAACGTCTCAGGCGTGACTCAAAGGTGTCAGGCTCGGACCACAGATCCACCCCCGAAAAGCCTTCGATGATTCAGTGATTTACGATTCCGACCCAGGCGAGTCCCTTCCTTCGCAGGTGCTGCTACAAAGGCCCTGTCATTGGAGCTTGATTAACTGGAAAGCGGTCCTTGCACTTTATTCATGGCTCAAGGGGTATCCTTGAGAGCCTTGGGTTCTAATGACAACCCAACACAAAGGTCTGGAGAGTGCGCATGAAGATCTACCGATCTCTTCTGTTTCTTGGTATAGCAGCAGTACTCGTCGTAGCCCAGGAGAACAACAGCAATCCAACCCTGCACCCTTTCACGGTCATCCGCGCCGGTGCAGTCATCGACGGCAAGTCCGATTCCGTTCGTCGCAATCAGCTAATCGTCATGCGCGGCGACCGCGTCGAAAGCATCTCGGACGCCGCGTCAGCGAAGATTCCTGCCGGCGCCGACGTGATCGATCTCTCTCGCGCCACCGTACTTCCAGGCATGATCGATTCCCACACCCACATCTTCCTGCAAGGAGAAGACCCCGCGCAGGGCGGATACGACATCAACATTCTGAAATATCCGCTGGCATTGCGTGCCGCTCGCGCAACCGTTTCCGTGCGGCGCGCCTTGGAGCAAGGCTTCACGACGCTACGCGACCTGGAGACCGAAGGCGCGGGCTACGGCGACGTCGGCATCAAGCAAGCAATCGAGGGTGGCTACATTCCCGGTCCGCGCCTCTTCATCTCCACCCGCGCGATCTCAACCACCGGAGGCTATCAACTCGAAGGCTATGCCCCCGAGCTCGACATGCCCACCGGGGCCCAACTCATCGACGGACCGGTCGAGGCCCGCAAAGCTGCCCGCGAACAACTGTCGCACGGCGCCGACTGGATCAAGGTCTACATGACGCATCGCTCGTGGGTCGGAAAGAACGGTGAACTGGTCTCTCAACCCACGCTGACAGTCGAGGAACTGAAAGCCATCGTCGACGAAACTCACGGCTGGGGAAAGAAAGTCGCCTGTCACGCCTACGGCGGAATCGGCTTGCATCGCGCCCTCGACGGCGGTTGCGACTCCATCGAACACGGCCTCGACCTCGATGACGCCGCCATCGCCCAAATGCTGAAACAAGGCACCTGGTACTGTCCGACCATCAGCGCCTATTACCACGATTGGGCACCCGCAGATACCCCGGACGGTCAGCGCGATCGCAAGCGCGCCGCAGTCCATGAAGTCTCGTTTCCAAAAGCGCTCCATGCCGGTGTAAAGATCGTCTTCGGCACCGACATCGGAGGCATTTCCTGGGGCGAGCCCATGGCCCAGGAATTTCCCCACATGGTCGAACTCGGTATGGCGCCCATGGCCGCGATCCAGAGCGCCACCTCACGCCCCGCCGAGATGCTAGACATGCCCGGCCAACTGGGCACGATCGCCCCCGGAGCGTATGCCGATGTAATCGCAGTAAACGGCGACCCACTAGGCGATATCAAAATCCTGCAAAACGTCCAGTTCGTAATGAAAGACGGCAAGGTCTTCAAGAACGAAATCAAGTAGGAGAAATTCCGATCTTGGGTGGCGCAGCGATTCCAGCGCTGCGGTAAACCGCTCCCGAATGAATGCGGGTTTTTAACCTCTCTCCGACGGCCTTTCAGCGGACATCACAAGCCTACATCCGGGCGAGGAAGATCGAGGCCCCCAAATTCCCAATACGGCTTCCCACCGCCGCACTAGCAATTTATCTACTTGACACCGACCCCGCACGCGTCATAATGCCCCAATCGTTTTTATTCCCTGAACTCGCAGGGGCAGCGCGGGTACTCCCGGGAGGCGAGTATGACTGTTCTTGAACTGTGCGATCCCGAAGCAGCGGCAGTCCCAGTAGAAGCCAGTGTGGCCGACGCCATCCAGAAGATGCTCGACTTTCACGTCGGCGCCGTGGCCATTATCGACGGCCAGCGCCGCGTCGCCGGCATCTTCACCGAGCGCGACGTCCTACGCAAGTTCTCCTTAAGCGGACGCGATCCCGCTCAAACTCCCGTCCGTGAGCTCATGACCACGCCTGTAGAGCTGGCCACCTCGCAAACTGGCCCAGGAGAAGCTCTCGTCACCATGGTCGAACGCCACTTCCGCCATCTTCCCGTAGTGGACAACAACGGCAAGCTCCTCGGCATGCTCTCCATTCGAAACGTGCTGGAGTGGCGCATCGAAGACTTGAGCCGCGAACTCGGCTCCCTCGAACAATACGTCAGCAACGACGCCCCCGGCGGAGACTAATATATGAAAGCATCAAAGCTTTTCTTCGTGAACCTTAGTGTCCTCAGTGGTCAAAGGTTATAGTTTTCGCAAGAAAACCTAGATGTGAGAAGATCACCGGCGAATGTCCACGTCCGCGAACTTTCCCAAAACCATCGCCGTAATCCGCATAGCCACGTCAATCTTCTTCATCCTCTTCGGCGAATACAAACTTGCAGGCCCCGGCTTCGCCCACGGTGGATTTCAGCAATACCTGCGCGGCTACATCGACAGCACCGCCGTCACCTTCTACCGCCCCATTCTCGCCAACCTCGTTCTCCCTAACGCCGTGTTCCTCGGATACGTCATCGGCGCAGTCGAAATGTTCATCGGCCTGGCGCTGCTCCTGGGACTATACGTCCGCGCCGCATCTGTGCTGGGCGCGCTCCACATGCTGAGCTTGACCCTAGCCACCTGGTGGGATCCTGGCCATGGTGTGCCGGTATGGCGTTATTTTGGCAATGAACTCGATCATCTTCCCGTACTCTTTCTCTTCATCATCTTCTTCGTTTCCGATGCCGGCCGCCAGTGGGGACTGGATGCACGCCGCCAACAATAAGCCGGAACTAGAAGTTATTCGGGTTGACGCCTCGACCCGCCTCGTTCATACTTAGCCCCGCAAAAATAGCGGTTGACACAGGTACCAAACGTTCAAATCACATCTTGAAGGAGACTCCGAATGTCGAGACCGTTCCTGCCGTTGCTCGCACTCTTCGCATGCCTTGCCGGTTCCACCTTGATGCAAGCCCAGGCGCCTTCTGCGCCCCAGCCACAATATCCAATCGCCGACAAGCTCGCCGACAAAATCATTGCGAAATACCAGACCTCCTCCTGCGCTCAACTCGCAGCCCAGAAACAAGCGCCCGCGAATGCCCAGCATGAGGAGATGGAAACCAAAGTGATCGACCTTCTCAAGCAGAATCCACCCATGCGCCAACACTTCCTCAACCGGATCGCCGGCCCCATCGTCAACAAGATGTTCGAATGCGGAATGATTCCCTGATTTGCCTTCCCGAACCTCGCAGGCGGGAACCCTTCACCCAGAATTTCTTAGGAGGAACAGAAAATGACCAGTCGTATGTGGCAATTCTGTAAAGTGAGTGGCTTTGCGATGCTCCTGGTTGCAACCTCGGCATCCGCGCAGTGGGTCATGGTGGCCAAGGCCGTGTCCGGCAGGGTGCAGCAGATGAATCACAAGCCCGCGAACGGTCCCGGCTATGACGTGGCCACGGTCGTACTCGAAGCCAAGGCCGATAAAGTCTACGCCACCGCGTTAAGCGCGCTGAAGACCCACCCCGGCATCACCGTCACCAAGAACAACGACCAGCAGCGCAAGATCGACTTCACCAACGGACAGCAGGACGCCAGCCTACAGGCAACCCCGTTGGGCGACAAGCTGACCCAACTTGTCATCGCCTCCACCCTCACCGCGTCGCAGCCTAGCGCAACTTCCCTGGTTCTCCAAGGTGTAATGAAAGTCTGCGGCGAATTAAAAGTCGAGTGCAAACTGGTCGAGGACTAGCATCCGTTCTGTGGAACGATAACCTGGGCTCACCGTATCTCCAAGGACAGCGGAACCCTTCTATCATGTCATCCTGAGGCAGCGGAGTCGCCCGCTCGCGGGCGACTCAACGAAGGACCTCTGAAGTTTCCCGACGGAGCACCTTTGTCGTTGGCGCCGGCTACGATTGAAGAGCCCTTCCCTAGGTGTTGACGTCATCCTGAGCAAAGCGAAGGATCCCGCGCGCAGTACGACAACCGCGTTCTCCGAAACGTACCGCTGCATCCCAGGCCCCCGCCCCGCAAGTGCTATCATGATCGAATCCTCGGCACCTCGGCGTCACTAGTAGGGCCTTCGCCGGAACCGCCGCGCTTACATGCGAATACGACGACGCCTCCCCATCGTTCTGGCCGTCCTGCTGGTTGCAGCAGCGGTTGCTCTGGCCGTCGTCCTCCGCAAACATGCCCCACCCGAGCCCGCGCGCCTCCTCCCTGCAGCCGATGGCTTCGTCTACCTGGACCTGCAATGGATGCGCCGCGCCAACGTTACCGGCCAACTACCGCCCGTACCCCATGAGCCGGAGTACGAGCAGTTCATCCAGGCCACCGGATTTCAGTTCGAGCGCGATCTCGACGAGGCTGCCCTCGCTATCCACTATCCCGCAAAGTCTTCAGTCGCCGGTTCAGACACCGCGCCTCCCCGCTTTTCGGAAGTCTTTGTCGGCAAAGTCGACGGTGAACGCCTGCGGGCCTACCTGCGCCAGATCGCCAGTTCCGTCGAAACTTACCAGACCCGCGACGTCTTCAGCATCCCGCTCGAAGGCCGAACCGTGCGGGTTGCCGTTCTGGGCGTGGATACGGTCGCTGCCTCCAATCTCGATGACCCTCTCGTTATCCGCGGAATCATCGACCGCTCCCGCAAGCTTGCCTCGCCCTTCGGCGGGCCAGCTCTGCTGCGTCAGTTTTACAAGGAGGTCCCTTTCGCCAGCCTCGGCTGGGCCATCTTCAAGGTTCAACCGTCAGGGGCGATCTCCACTCCCGGCGCGGCCGGATGGTCCTTTCTCTTCCAGAACCCGGCCACCATCGTGGCCTCAGTACGTTATCTCGGAGCCGTCCATTTCAAGGCGCAGGCATTTACCGCAAGTCAGGATGAGGCTAGCCAGCTAGCCGGAAGAATCGATACTTTTATGAACGTCTTCCGCACCGCCGAAAGCACAGTCTCCCAACCGGGGCTCGATCCCGACATAAAAGCCTTCCTCGATAGCCTGAAAATTCAACCGGAAAAGACCAACGCGGTTCTGACCGCAATCGTCCCCCCGGGCCTGATCCGCAAAGCCCTGTCCGAAGCTCCCACCTCCATAACCCCGCAATCCCAACTAAAATGAGAGTGCCCCATCCTTTCCATGTTCTGTGCGAAAAGGTGAGTGCCGAAACCCTCAATCAGAAACGCCGGTCCCACAAAGCTCGCGTTGCACTGTAGCGCGCCAACCCTCCCAACCCCATCCGTCATCCTGAGCGGACGCAAGTCCGCGAAGGATCTCGCGCACAACCTCAACCCTCTCTCCGCCCGGTGCCCCATCCTTTCCGTGTTCTTTGCCGAAAGGGCGGAAGGCGAAAATGTTGATCGGACATGAAACAAAAACGAAACTTTTTCGCTTCGCCGAAGTCCAATAACTACACTGGAATTGACCTTTCGAGAACCGCGAGGCCATTAGTTCCCGACAAGTGCCGCCTGCAGGTAGAATAACCCTGTAATGACGAGTCTTCCTCTTCCAATCGCAGCTTTCCTCGCCGGCCTGGTGTCGTTCCTCTCGCCCTGTGTGTTGCCGCTGGTGCCGGGATACGTATCCCTGATTTCCGGCGTAGGCGTCGAGCAACTGAAGGCGCAGGAATCCCAACTCCTCAGAAAAGTCATGCTGAATTCGGTCGCCTTCATTTTCGGATTCAGCGTCGTCTTCATCACCCTGGGAGCGGTCGCGACCGAAGTCAGCCAGATGCTATCGCGCTACCGCTCAACCCTCGCGCAAATCGCCGGCGTCGTCATTATTCTGTTCGGACTGCATCTTACCGGAGTCTTCAAAATCAAAGCTCTCTACACCGACGCCCGTCTGCACAGCGTAAAAGGCGGAAGCACTGCCTGGGGCGCTTTCGTCATCGGCTTCGCCTTCGCCTTCGGCTGGACCCCATGCGTAGGGCCGGTCCTGACCGTCATCCTGACTTTCGCCGCCGCCCAGGACTCGATCACAAAGGGCATCATGCTTCTGGCGCTCTACTCCATGGGATTGGCCGTGCCCTTTCTGCTGACCGCTCTCGGCGTCGAGCGCTTCCTGAAGTTTTACGCTCGCTTCCGCACCCACATGCATGCCATCGAGGTAGCCAGCGGCGCATTGCTGGTAGTTTTGGGCACGCTGTTAGTATTAGGACGCTTCACCATCATTTCGAATTACCTATCGTTTCTGAATCGGTTTGCCCTCTGACGGGAGTTTGTCTGTGAAACGTGATCCAGTCGTCCTCATCGTAATAGCCATGGTAGTCGCGCTGATGCTCGTCTTCGGATTCAAACTCGCCCGCCACTCCACCCGCGATATCGCGACCGGCGGAACACAATCGCAAGCCCCCGACTTCGCCCTCCAATCCCTCGATAACAAAACCATCCGCCTCTCCGATTTCCGCGGAAAACCAGTAGTCCTGAACTTCTGGGCAACTTGGTGTGGGCCGTGCAAGATTGAGATGCCGTGGTTTGTTGATTTTCAGAAGCAGTATGGGCCGGCTGGGGTGCAGTTTCTTGGGGTGGCGATGGATGATGCGAGTCCCAAGGAGATTCGGGAATTTGCGGAGAGCATGAAGGTGAACTATCCCATTCTTATTGGCAAGGAGTCGGTGGGGGACGATTACGGCGGAGTGCAGTTTCTGCCGGAGACGTTTTATATTGACCGCAATGGGAAAGTTGTCGATAAGGCTTTCGGTTTGAAGGGCCGCGGAGAGATCGAGGACGACATCAAAAAAATTCTCGGGCCCAGTTCCGTGGCGCAGACACAAAAATAGACATTGAACCTAATGAACAAAACCGCACTTCTGCTTTTGCTTTCTTCCTCGGCGCTCGTGGCGCAGGATTTGCCGGCTAGGAAAACACCGTCGGTTACGTTGTCTCCGCCGCCGGTCGCAACCGTGGTTCGTGGCAAGGCCACTGACGTGGAGCTGCGGTTTCACATTGGTTCGGGCTTCCACATCAACTCCAACACACCGGCAGCAGATTACCTTATTCCCACGACTTTAAAATTGGATGTGCCGACTGACATTGTGGTGGGGAGGGTCACTTATCCGGAGGGCGAAGAGATGAGTTTTGCTTTTGCCCCGGATGAGAAGCTTAGCGTCTACAGCGGGGAGTTCAACCTGTCCGTCCAGGTGCGTCCGTTGTCGAGCGTGCTGCCTGGCAAGTATGAGATTCGCGGCAAGTTGAAATACCAGGCGTGTGACAAGGCAGCGTGCTTTCCGCCCAAGCAGCTGCCGGTTGATTTCGAAGTCAAAGTGGTCAAGGCTCCACCCGCACCCAAGAAAAATCCTGCGCAGAGCCCGCACGCGCACACTTAGCTAGACTTCGTTGCGGGGTGGGGCACCCTCAGCTTGTGGTCGCCATGACTGGGCTGGTTGGCTACGGAAAGGGCTTGTCAGCAATCCGCTTGCCCTGAGTCAGCTGCCTTGACTTTGGCAGCAGGCTGGAGCATCCGGTGCTTTTGTGAGGCAGGAATGCGATCGAACCTGAGGTCTGCCAAGATACTGTCCGCACTCTTTCTTCTTGGCTCCCTTGCCGCATGGACCCTCGAAGCGATGGCGCAGACATGGCCCGCCAGCAATACTAAACATACTATTCTGCATAGCTTCGGTGGCCCGGATGGAGCGGGCCCACTGCTTGGCGTGATCGCGGACGTGAATGGAGCTCTCTACGGCACGACCGTGTTCGGAGGCAAGGCTGGCCATGGAACCGTCTTCAGACTTACCCCGACCAAGTCGGGCTATAGCGAAGCGGAACTGTACAGTTTCAGTGGCGGCTCCGATAGCTACGGCCCCGACGGACTGGTCGCGGACAAAAATGGCGTCCTGTACGGTGCCACGATTGCCGGGGGAAACGATGGCTGCGGTGCGGGATGTGGCACGGTATTTCGACTGATGCCCAAGAAATCAGGCTACAGATTCAGCGTGCTCTATCGTTTCCGCCCCGGCCCCGACGCGAACCAACCGCTGGGCGCGCCGGTGCTCGGCAAGAACGGATCTATCTATGGCGTTACCCAGTTCGGCGGATCCTCCAATTTCGGTGCCGTGTTCAAATTGACCCCGACAAAGTCCGGTTACACGGAGAGCGTGCTCTACAGCTTTCCCGGGGGCGTGGGGGGCACGTTGCCTCAGGCGGGACTCACAATCGACCGCGAGGGAAACCTCTACGGGACGACGATGTTCGGCGGCAATGCCAGCTGCGATTGTGGCACCGTATTCAAGCTGACCCGATCGGGTCCAGGCTACACCGAAAGTGTTCTTTATAGCTTCCTCGGCGAACCCGATGGCGAGTCTCCATTTGCGGCGCTCAGGGTGGATGACCGAACCGGCGCGATCTACGGCACAACGCAATACGGGGACACTGACTTTTACGGGACCGTTTTCAAACTCACTCCTTCAGGTTCCGGCTACACCGAGAGCATCATTTACCAATTCAACGGCAGCTCGGACGGTGCGTACCCCGAAGCGCAATTGCTGCTCCGTACTGACGGTGTCCTATTTGGTACGACTGCGCGGGGGCCGGGTAGCAAGTACCCAAAAGGCCTAGGGACGGTTTTCCAGCTGACAACCTCCGGGTCATCCTATGCATTCAAGCTCCTCTACGGCTTTCGGCGGCCCAGTGGCGGATCGGATCCGGAATGGAGCGCCCTGATCTCGGATGCGAAAGGCGCCCTGTACGGAACGACGCGATCCGGTGGGTCGAAGCTGAATTGCAATGATGGGGGTGAGACCAATGGTTGCGGCACCGTGTTCAAACTCGTAATGAAGTGATGACCAGAGCCGAACAGGCCACTGCGGCAATAATTTAACTGGCGCACACGAGCGAGGACTCTAGCCGCTACATTGTTTAATCCCAGTGCTTGAGCTGCGGCCAGGCTTCTGCGAGCGGCGGGTTGAAGTCGTGGCAGATCAGGATGGTGTAGTGCTCCCATTGCATGCCGTAGTACGGAGCGATCGCTGGTCCCTGATCCACGCTGCGGCACCAATGCTTGGCATCTTCGAGGTCCCACTCCAGCAGGATGACGCTTTCGCCGGTGTACTGTCGCGGACCCCAATAGTAATAATTCTGATGAGTGCTGATTGACTTCGGCAATCCGTAACGCGATCCGAAGAAATCGATCGCACCGGCGCCGCCGTAGTCGCCCGCGAGAATCGCGGTCTTGGCGCGCTGCTCCGGCGGCAACGAGTTATAGACGCCCGCAACCGTTTCGACCATCTCGGGCCAACCGAACTCGTCTGCGAAGTATTGGGGGAGCAGGCTTTGCATGTGCGTCTCGGTTTTAGGCAGCTTGATGCCCAGCGCTTCCATGTAAGGGACGACCTTTTCCGGGGGAAGCACCGGGAGAACGATTGGCACCGCGAGCGGGCCGAGCGCGAACACGAGGGCAGGCACGGCGATGCGCAACCAGCGCAACCGGGTACGCGATTCCGCGAGCTTCTCCCAGAGCACACCACCGGCGGCGTACAACATGGGATAAATCGGCGCCAGATAATAATCTTTCCCGTGCAGCGCCATCATCACGGCCAGGAAAACGAGATAGGTAAATCCCAAGAAGCGGTAACGTTTTCCATCGGGGTGGAAGAGGAGGAACCCGAGTCCGGCGATCCAGACCAGAGCGCTGACGGGAGCCAGCATCAGAATTTGCTGGCCGAGAAACGGGAGCGGCGGCAACTCGACGTTTTTGTGGATGGCCTTTACGTTGTGCAAGTCTTCCAGCGTGGGAAAGTGATGCTGATATTGCCAGACGACGTTCGGAAGCGCGATGACAAACGCGATGGCGGCCGCGATCCAGAACCATTTGCTGGCCAGCAAGCGGCGCTCCGAACTTGCGAGCAGTCCCGCAACCAGCGCGCCTATGAAGAACACAGTCGAATGCTTGTTTTCGAGGGCGAAGCCCAGCAGCACTCCGCACCACAACAACAGCTTACGCTGTTGCCGGTTTATGGCGAGGAGCAAGACATATACGCAGCCCATCCAGAACAAGGGTTCGAGGGGATTCATCGAGAGACGGCCCGCGTTGCCAACGATCACCGGAGCCAGCAGCACCGAGCCGGACCCGAGCAACACCGCCCAGCGTTTCCCGCCGAGTTCCCGCGTAATGAAACTGGTGAGCAGGACTTCGGCTCCGAAGGCGAGCGCGGGCAGCAGGCGAATGGCGCGGAGCGAGTCGCCGAAGACCACACGGCCGGCGTGCGTGAGCCAGGCGATCAGCGGAGCGAAGTCGACATAACCGACGGCCAGATGGTCGCTCGCCGCCAGATAGTAGAGCTCATCGCGGAAGTAGCCGTAGCGGTTGTTGGTCAGGAGTTGCAGCAGGACGGCCATGGCGGCCATCGCATAGGCGATTTGCATTTCCTTTGCGCGAGCTTGTCGGTCGCCTATGGGTGGCATGGTTTTCCCTGGAGATTGTCGCACAGATTTTGACGAATACTTGCCGCCCTCAGGATATCAAGGGTGGGGCACCCTCCAGAATAAATTGAAGGGTTAGTCTGGGCCACAGACCGGAGATGGACATCAAGGCTGCGGGTAAAGCCAGATTATTTCGGCAGCTTAGGGCATGCCGGAAAGCATGGCCAGTTATGCTTCTGCTGATTGGGCTTTTCAGCCAGAGCGTACGGTGTGGGTTGCAGTGGGGGAAAACGGCGTTTTGGCGAAAATCTTGTCAAGCCCCCTTCGGGGTCGAATTTCTGTTAAGTGGTTCATTCCAAACATAAAATAAAGTTGAAAAGCATGTCATGTTTGCTATATCCGATGTGTCATACTATATCTAGCGAACTAAATGAAAGGCGCAGGCTTCACGGCTTGCGCCTTTTTGTTCGTCTGCTCCGCATTGCGAGTGGACGTCCATGGGAAGGAATGGCCGCGGTGGTACCGCGCGCGAGATCCTTCGCTTAGGGTAACAACTAGAAAACAAAGGAGAATCAGGCGCGGGGTGACCCTGCGCTTTTTTTATTGGCCATGAAGAGAACATCTGGAATGAACGCCTTGCCCCGATCTGCGAAGCCCAAGAAGCCCTTCTTGCGCAACGTGAAGTGGCGTGGAGAAATCATCGAAGTCGCCTTTCTCGCCAAAGCCGCAAGCATGGGATTCGCCGTAACCAAACCATACGGCGACAGCGAGCCCTACGATTTCATCGTCGATTCAGGCAGTCGGCTCTGGCGGGTCCAAGTGAAATCCGGCTCGTACAAAACCGGCAGCGCCTACCGTGTGGGTGCCTCTCATCTATCGAACACGAAACCAAAACAAAAGGCATACACGGCAAAGCAAATCGATATTCTTGCGGTGTACATCGTGCCCCTCGGTGTCTGGTACATTATCCCGGTACTCGCCTTCACTCCCTCCACCTCGTTAGCCTTCCTTCCGGATACTCCAGAGAACTATGGAACATATGGCAGAAAATATGAGCAATTCCGCGAAGCCTGGTTTCTTATGGCTTGCCGGCGGAACGGAGAGCCTAAAGACGGCATCGTCACCTCGCCTGCCCTGCAGCTACTGTCCATCGACAGGTAAGACGTGCGCTGGTTGTATGTAGGGCGGACACTCTTGTCCGCCGCCTTTGCTGTAAGAGTGGCCCATGTGCGTGGTAAATGCTTCGCTTCGTAGGAACGAACCCGCCTCAACCCGTCATCCTGAACGAAGTCGAAGGACCCTGCGTTACCAATCGTGATCCTGATGGTTCGGGGCATTCTCGCCAGAACATATGCTTGCGCGGGGAGCGCGTAGTCGGGTAGTGGGTCAGTTTGAACTGGAGAGTGAGAAAAAGGGGAAGCACCATTTTTGACGATGGGTGCTAACTGCATCCGAAAGGGCCACACATTGCCCCTAATGTCATCAGAGCGCAGAGGAACGCACCCCCATCAACCAAGAGGCCGCTCCAGCGACTCCACCCGAGCCCAGACAACGAGACCATAAACAGAACTAGTGACCCGTAGAAACTGACCCTCCAGATCAGTCCCAACGCTCGCGCATACCGAAGACTTCCTTCTACATGCAAGCTTGAGGGATTGGATGCGTACCGCAGGTACTCGAAGCATACGGCTGCGAACAAGAGGAAACCAAGCACAGTGCTAATCGCCCCGATCCTTCGCCTCCAGATTGAATCCCTCGATTCCTCAATATTCGTCTATGGCGCAATAGCATATGCCGAGCCGAGCAAGCAAGCGGTAGCGGCAGCGGACAGGAGCAACCCGCTCTACTGTTTCTTTTCGATTTTTGCCCAGGTGTCTTTCAGCGCGACGGTGCGGTTGAAGACTGGTTTGTTGGGAGTGGAGTCGGGGTCGGCGCAGAAGTATCCCAGGCGCTCGAACTGGTAGCGGCTGCCGATGGCGGGGCTTGCTAGCGATGGCTCGAGCTTCGCGTCGGTCAGCACTTCGAGCGAATTTGGGTTTAGGTTTGCGGTGAAATCTTCGCCCCCGGCGGTTTGATTGGGGTCTTCTTTGCTGAAGAGGTTTTCGTAGATGCGCACTTCGGCGTCGATGGCGTGCGCCGCCGAAACCCAGTGAATGGTGGATTTCACTTTGCGTCCGTCGGGAGGATTGTTTCCGCCGCGGGTTGCGGGATCGTACGTGCAGTGGACTTCGATCACTTCCCCTTTGTCGTTCTTCACGACGCTGGTGCAGGTGACGAAATAGCCGTAGCGCAGGCGGACTTCGCGTCCCGGAGACAGGCGAAAATACTTCGGCGGCGGGATCTCGCGGAAGTCATCCTGCTCGATGTAGAGCACGCGGGAAAACGGAATTTTACGCGTCCCGGCGTTCGGGTCTTCGGGATTGTTGACCGCGTCCATTTCTTCGGTTTGGCTCTCGGGATAGTTATCGATCACGACCTTCAGCGGATGCAGCACGGCCATGGCGCGGGGTGCCCGCTTGTTGAGGTCCTCGCGAACGAAGTGCTCGAGCATGGCTAACTCGATCGAGCCGGTCGTTTTGGAAACGCCGATTGCACCGCAGAAATTGCGAACAGCCTCAGCTGTATACCCGCGCCGTCGAATGCCGGAGATCGTGGGCATCCGGGGATCGTCCCAACCGCTAACGCGCCCCTCGCGCACGAGCTGCAGAAGCTTGCGTTTGCTCAGCAGCGTGTAGGTCAGGTTGAGGCGATCGAACTCGATCTGCTGCGATGGGAAGATTCCCAACTCTTTTATGAACCAGTTGTAGAGCGGGCGATGGTCTTCGAACTCCAGCGTGCACATGGAATGTGTGACCCGCTCGAGCGAGTCCGACTGGCCATGTGCATAGTCATAGAGGGGGTAGATCGGCCATTTGTTGCCGGTGCGGTGGTGGTCGGCGTGGAGGATGCGGTACATGACGGGATCGCGCAGGTTGAAGTTGGGCGAGGCCATGTCGATCTTGGCACGCAGGGTGCGGGAGCCGTCGGGGAATTCGCCGGCGCGCATGCGCTCGAAGAGCGCGAGATTTTCTTCGACGGAACGGTTGCGGAATGGGCTGTCTTTGCCGGGCTCGGTCAGAGTGCCGCGGTATTTTCTGATTTCATCGGCGCTGAGATCGTCGACGTAGGCCTTGCCAGCTTGGATGAGCTGCACGGCCCAGGTGTAGAGCTGGTCGAAGTAGTCGGAGGCGTAGTGGAGCTCGTCCCACTGAAAGCCGAGCCATTTGACGTCTTCTTTGATGGAGTCGACGTATTCGGTTTCTTCCTTCTCGGGATTGGTGTCGTCGAAGCGGAGATTGGTGTGGCCTCCGAATTCGTTGGGGAGGCCGAAGTCGAGGCAGATGGCTTTGGCGTGGCCGATGTGCAGGTATCCGTTGGGCTCGGGAGGGAAGCGGGTCTGGACGCGGCCGTTGTATTTGTTGGTTTTGAGGTCGTCGAGAATGATATCGCGAATGAAGTTGGACGGACGAGAGTCGGCGGGCGCGTCGGCGGCGGCTTCGGTCTGGGGATTCGAGGTAGCCATAGGCTTTATACGGGCGCAAACTGGGTCTTTAACGCAAGCTGAACGCCCGGAGTTCCGAGCCGGCGCCCTTGGGAGCCGGATTCTATGCGGAAATAACAATATAACTCATCTGGGGCGAGGGTTGGTCCGCGGGGGCATTAGAAGCATTCCATGAAACGATTCAAGGGTTTATCGCAGACAGGGAGATGAGGAGACGTCAAGTATCGCGAGTAACCTGGAGTGGTTACTTTGAGGTGGCCGAAAAGAATGCGTTCTCATCTAAAGACTATTGTTTTGTCTAGGATGGTATGAAAACATGGTGCGCAGAATTTCTGATTAGAAATGATTGAGGGGAGCGGCGGAGAACTGTTCCCAAAAATATGGAGAGTACCTTCCCCACCAACGGAGTCATCCTGCCGGCGCTCGTCGCGCTGCTGCTGTTCCTGTTGTTCACCTACCTTTACGAGCAGAGCCGGCACCAATATTTTCGCGCCTGGCAACTGGGTTGGGCTGCCTACACCCTGCATTATGCGTTGAAGGCGTGGGCGTCTTACCACGAGCCGTCGGCCCTCATTTCGTTCCTGAGCTCGGTTTTGCTGATGGCGATGGCGTTGTGCATCTTCGTCTCGACGCGGCTGATGGGGAGGCAGAAGTTCGTCCTGCGATGGTATGACGTGCTGATTGGGGTTGCAGGAATCGGGCTCGCCTGGTGGGATATGCGGTTGCGGCCGGCAGCGGGCGGATTTGCCTCCGCGGGCGCAACCAATGCACACCTGCCGCTGGATATCGGTCTGGGCGCGGTGCTGCTGTATTGCTCTTTCTATTTTTATCACTATGCACATCGAAAGAATTCGGTGGCGTTTTCGTTCCTGGCGATTTCGCTGGCGCTGTGGGCGGTGCTGCGGATTTTTGGCGGGACCCACAACTCCGTTCTGGCTATCTTCGGAGTTTCAGGAGATTTTCCGATTCCGCAGATGCTGCTGGGCATCGCGATGGTGATGGTGCTGTTCGAGAACGAGCGCAATGCGGTGCAGGAGAATGCGCTGGCATTTTCTACTTTGGGCGTGGATCCCATGCGCCTGCTTTCGGCGGAAGAGCTGGTGCCCAGCCTGCAAAGCATCCTGGACCGGCTGGTGGCGCCGTTGCCGACGGGCCGGGCCATGATCTATGTTTCTGAACGCTGGCGCGCGGTTCTGCCCTCGGTGCAACAGGGATTCTCTCCGGAGTTGGTCAGCAAAATGGAAAAGCGCGGGGCCGGAGAGTACGTAGCTGAGCTGGCCTACCGGCGGGGCGGCTTTGTGACCTTTCACAACTTCGCCGAGATGTCCGAACCGCTGCCGGCCTTTCCGGGAGCGCGCTTTGAGCAGTTTCGCCAGGTGATGGCGGAAGAAAATATCCGCAACATTACCGCCGTCAGCCTGCAGACTCGGGAGCACAACTTTGGCGTGATCATTTTTCCCCACGCTGAGCGTCGCGTATTTGGCTCCTCGAACCTGCGCCTGTTAATTGGGCTGGCACTGCAGATTGGGCTGACGCTGGAAAACTACGTGGTCATGCACAACGCGCAGCGGCGCACCAAGGAATATGAGCTTCTGACGCAAATTGGGCAGGCCATTAGTTCGCGCCTCGATCAGGATGAAATCCTACGCACGGTTTACAACGAGCTTGGGCAAATCTTTGATACCCGCGATTTCTACGTGGCATTCCAGGAGGGCGAGCATATCCGCTTCGAATTCGAAGTGGAGAAGGGACAGGTCCTGTCCAAGCGATCGCGCAAGGTCGACAATGGTCTGACCGAATACATCCTGCGGACCGGGCAACCGCTGCTCATCCGCGCCGACCTGGAAAAGGCGCGCGAACGCCTGGGCACGACCTACATTCCGGCACGCCCCTCCAAGTGCTTCTGCGGCGCGCCCATTATGCAGGGCGGCAAACCTGCTGGAGTCATGGCGGTGATGAGTGCGGAGCGCGAATATGTGTTCGAGCAACGCGACCTCGAAGTGATCGAGACGGCGGCCGGCCAGGTCTCAGTAGCAGTCGAGAACGCGCGGCTCTTTGCCGAGGAGCAGCGCCGCTCCCGGCAGTTCGCTTTTCTCAACAGTATTTCGAAGACCGCCATCTCGAGCGAAGATGCGGAACAGATGCTGCTCGAGATTGTGGGCCACATCCAGAAGACTTTCCGTTTTGACCACATCGGCATCGGCATTTTTGATTACGTTCGCAAAGACATCGAAATCAAAGCCGAAGCCGGCGTCACGGCAAAAGCGCTTGGCATGCGGATCCCGCTGGGCGTGGGAATTCTCGGCCGGGTGGCGCGAACCGGCGAGTGGGCGTTAGTGCAAACTACCCGGGAAGATCCGCTACAAGGAGTGCTGCCCGACTCGCGATCGGTGCTGTGCATCCCCATCACCTACGGCGAAACCCTGCTGGGTGTGCTCAACGTAGAGAGCCGTCAGGAAGACGCGTTCTCGCCCGAAGATGTGTTGATCATGAATACGCTGGCCGACTTGCTGGCCACGGCGCTGCACAATTCGTTCGTATTTCAGAAGCTGCAACAAACCGCCATCACCGATGGTCTTACCGGCATCAAGACCCGCCGGTTTTTCTGGGAAGCGCTCAGTTCGGAGTGGAAGCGAGCCTCGCGTTCCGGGCGTCCTTTTTCTGTCGTGCTGATCGACCTCGACAAGTTCAAAGAAGTCAACGACACGCTCGGACATCTTGAGGGCGATCTGGTGCTGGCCCGGGTTGGCCGGTTGCTGGAACAGAAATGCCGGCAGTCGAATGTGGTGGCGCGCTACGGCGGCGATGAGTTCATTATTCTCATGCCGGAGACCGGGGTTGAGCAGGCCCAGGCTCTGGCCGAGCGTTTGCGCCTCTGGCTGTCCACCGACCCCATGCTGCAAGAGCATCTCATCACCGGCAGCTTCGGCGTGGCCAGCTTCCCGGTGCACGGTTTCACCGCGGAAGAGATCATTCGCGTCGCGGACGCGGGCATGTATGTTTCGAAACACGCGGGGGGCGACCGGGTTTCCACCACCGACCAAACGGAAGTCAGCGAGCATGGCGCGGTGCAGCGGCAGCTGATCGCCGGATACATCGAGGGCTTTCTGCATCGCGAGCACACCGGGCCTGAACATCTTGACGAACTCCTGGGCACGTTGCGGAAGCTCAGCAGCGAGGAAGGCGACGACGAAGAGGGCTGCATCCAGATCCTGCGGGAGGCGATTGAAGCGCTGACCCGGGCCGCGGAACTACGCGAAGTGAACGGCTCGGGACACGGTGAAATGGTCGCCCGCTACTCCGAGCTCATGGCACGCGCCCTGGGCTTGTCGCCAGAAGAGGTCGACGATCTCGCTTATGCCGCGCGCGTGCACGACGTAGGAAAAATCTTTGTCCCGGAGCGCGTTCTCAACAAGAACGGACCGCTTACCGACGAGGAATTTTATCTGGTGAAAATGCACGCTCGTGTGGGAGGGGAAATTGTTGGCACCTTGCCATCGAGCGAGCGGCTGCAAAAGGCAGTCGAGCATCACCATGAATCTTTCGACGGAGCGGGCTACCCCGGGGGCCTTCACGGCGAGCAGATTCCTTTGTGGGCGCGGATTTTGTCGGTAGCAGACGCCTATGTCAACATGACCACCGAACGTTCGTTTGCTCCCGCCAAGAGCAGCGGCCAGGCGCTGGCGGAGCTGGAGCGTCTGAGCGGCGTGCGCTACGACGGAATGCTGGTGCGGCTGCTCCTGCGGCAACTGAAAACGGAAAGAGCGTCGTCGAGCTTCGGGAGTTGAGAGGACGTATGGCTCGAGAATGCGAGCTCAAGCTCGGTGCAAGAGTGCCATTGCCTACCACCCGCTTTAGCCGTCCACGAATTTTCTGACCAATGAAGATGCGACTAGCGCCATATTCTCCCGCGTGCCGATTCTTGATCTCATGGGTGCTGATGGGATTCCTGGTTCCCGCCGCAATGGCACAAGTGTCTGTTTCAGTGCGCAGTACGAAATCACGATGCCTAGTTGGTGAACCTATTGTGGTTCTGCTCGAGATCAAGAACGTTGGCGATGATCTGGTCGCATATGGAGGTGGTTGCGATTCGGACATTAAAATAAGCGTCGCCGGGATGAGTCCGCGGACGTCTCCCCGATTTGGATGCTCGGGGGTGGGCGGCGGAGTCTGTGTCGGCATAGATCACCCACCCCGTCTCAAGGTCGGCGAATCCACTTCTTTGAGGCTGCTGCTGAAGGGGTACCGGTTGGCTCCAGGCAATTACACGATCGAAGCTTCTGGAAAGGTGCCTGTCTATTGGAAGTATTACGCTTCGGAGGAACAAAAACATGACCTGCACAGCCCGGTTCCGGGACGTGAATTTGCGCATGCTGTGCCGGTCGAAGTGCGATCGGGAAGTGAAGAAGAGTTGAAGGGAGCGTACGCACCACTGATCGCAGCGGCGAACGACAGATATCCGGTCGATAGGCACGATGCCCAACAGGCTATCGCCGAAATGGCACCCGGATTCCTTGAGGACTTGATCACCAGTTTCGGTGATGAACCCTACGGAAAGCAGTACGCAGTAATCGGTCTCAGTCATCTGAATACAACTTCGTCTCGAAGAGCTCTGGTGCAGCTTTACGAAAAGTCTGCCGACGTCTACGTCAGACAATCTGTGGTCTAGGCATTGGCCGAACTCGGCAACCCTGAGCAGCTTGAGTTCTTTGCCAGCTTGTTGCCAGGCGGCCAGACTGGAGTTGATGAAGAGATTCGGATGTGGGCTCTGCGTGGGCTGGGACGAATTGGAGGGGCAAAGGCGGCGGACGTGCTTGCCCACATTCAACCGCCGGACCAAAGATTAGAGGACGAACTCAGTTATGCCCTTGGAAATTCGAGATCAAAGGAAGCTGTTTCGGTGTTAATCGAGCGTTGGACTCTAGAGTCTCAGAATTCCATATGTGGCGCCCTGGAGGAACTGACTCATCGGTCGTGGTGCAACGGAGATGGAAGCGATCCAATTCAGAGATGGAAGCAATGGTGGAAGCAGCATCAATCGGCGGAGACAATTTATGGGGAAGACACTTGCAGCGCCGCGCTAAACGGACGTCCCATTGGATGATCCGGCTGCCCTTTCTACGCTATTGCGTCTTACGGGGTGAAATCTGAGACTATCGGCTATGCAACTCTCCCTCTCAGGCAAGGTTGCGCTCATTACCGGCGGGTCGCGGGGTATTGGCGAGGCTGCCGTGCGAATGTTTGTGGCTGCGGGCGCGCGGGTGTTGTTCAACTACGAGAAGTCGAAAACGCAGGCTGACGCACTGGTGAAGGAGTTGTCTGGCGGAGAGTTTGCGGGCAACGTTTCTACGATTGCCTGCAATCTTTCGGGAACAGCGACAGCGCGCGAACTCGTGGCCGCCACGGTAGACCGTTTCGGACGGCTCGACATTCTGGTTGCGAATCATGGGGTCTGGCCGGCGGACGACGTTCCCATCGATCGAATGGACGACGCGCAGTGGCGCCGGACGGTCGCGATCAACCTGGACAGCGTCTTCGCACTCATCAAACATTCTGTCGCGCAGATGAAGAAGCAGGAGAAGTCAGGGGGCACGGCAGGTCACATCGTGCTGGTCAGCTCTACCGCCGGACAGCGCGGCGAGGCTTTTCACTGCGACTACGCTGCGACCAAAGGAGCCCTCATCAGCATCGTCAAGGGACTCTCCACCGAGCTCGCTCGCGACGGCATTTATGTGAATTGCGTGGCCCCGGGCTGGGTGCATACGGATATGTCGGCGCCGGCTTTGAAAGATCTGAAGAGCAGGGCGGCGATCTTTGCGACGATACCTTTGGGACGGGTGGCGACGCCGGAAGAGATCGCGGCTCCGATCCTGTTCTTGTGTACGCCTGCGGCTGGCTTTATTACCGGAGAAGTTTTGAATGTGAACGGCGGGGCGGTGCTGGTGGGATAGCGGCGCATCACTCAGCTCGTGTAGAGCGGACACCTGTCCGCTGGTTTAGGTCAAAGGCAGATTCAACCGCGAAATCAACGTCAAACGCGGCGGACAAGAGTGTCCGCCCTACTCGGGCAGCTACAATGAGTGTTTTGGCGTCTAACCTGGTGGAAGCATGAAGTATCTTTTATCGGCCCTTTTCCTGAGCGCGTTGGCCTTTGGGCAAGCGAGCAACTCGACGTCTGTTGCTACCGCGCACGGGATTCCGGTTGACCAGGAGAACGTCCGCAAAGCCAAAACTCTGCTGGATCAAATGCTCCAGGCCCTGGGCGGAAACGCTTATCTGAATGTCGAAGACGTTAGCCAGGAAGGCCGAAGCTACGGTTTTCATCTGGGAGAATCGGAGGGCGTGGGTGCCTTGTTCTGGCGCTTCTACAAATTTCCCGACAAAGACCGGGTTGAACTCACCAAAAAGCGCGACGTGGTGTACGTGTACCGGGGCGACAAGGGCTTTGAAATCACGTACAAAGGCACGCGTTACGATGATCCCAAGACGGTGACTGACTATCTGCGGCGACGCGAATATTCGCTGGATTGGGTCATACGGAAATGGCTGCCGCAACCGGGCATCGCGCTATTTTACGAAGGACACACCATCGCCGCTCAAAAAGACGCCGAACAAGTCACGATCATGAACGCGAACGATCAGAGCGTGACTCTGTACATCGAAACCAGTACGCATTTGCCAGTGAAGAAGAGTTTCTCCTGGCGCGATCCCACCGATAAGCAACGTAACATCGAAGACGAAGTCTATGACAACTACCGCCCCGTGCAAGGCGTCATGACTCCATTCAGTGTCACCCGCTTCTATAACGGGGATATGTCCAACCAGCGCTTCCTGAACTCGGTGAGCTACAATAAAGGCCTGAGCGACTCAATGTTCGCCGCCGACGTTACCTATGATCCTTTCAAGGGTGTACCTAAGCAGTGAACCGGTTGGCTTTTCGCGGCTAAATGACTGCTGGATTTGGACTTACATCCACTTGGCTGCTCAGAGTCGAAAAATATCCACTAACTGTGGCTAAACTGCCACAGCCGGACTTGGGGCCGCAGGCGGTAATCTCTTCATCGAACAACAGATAAGAGAACTAAAAAGCTGAGACACGAGCAAACAATTCGTGAGGCAGTGGAGTGCGCCGGCGTCGGTCTGCACAGCGGCGCTCCGGTTCATTTGCGAATCCTTCCCGCGACTGCGGGGTCGGGCATCGTGTTTCGCCGCGTCGACCTTGACAGTTTTGAGGTCGAGGCCGTCAGCCGGAATGTGGCGCGAGTCAGCTATGCCACCAGCCTGATGAAGAAGGGAGTGCTCATTTCGACGACCGAGCATTTGCTTTCGGCGTTTATCGGAACCGGAATCGATAATGCCGTCGTCGAGCTGGACAATCTGGAGTTGCCCATTCTGGATGGAAGCGCGCGGCCGTTTGTGGATTTGATTCGAAAGGCGGGAATCCGGAGGCAGCCCCGGCCGCGGACCTATCTTCGCATTCGGCATGCTCTGGAGCTTCGGGAAGGCGATAAGTTCATCGCGGTTTATCCGGCGGATCGTTACACCGTGTCTTACACCATTAATTTCCCGCACCCGCTCATCGGCAAGGAAACGTTTCGGGTGCACCTCGCGAACGGCAGCTACCTCCGCGAGATTGCTTCGGCGAGGACGTTCGGCTCCCGCCAGGACGAGACGACGCTGCGCAATATGGGCCTGATCCGCGGGGCGTCGCGAGAGAACTGCGTTGTGCTGACGAAAGACGGCATCGAGAATCCACCCCTTCGCTTTGACGATGAATTCGTCCGGCACAAAGTGTTGGACTTGATCGGCGACCTCGCACTTCTGGGAAAACAGATTCTGGGGAACGTGGTTGCCGATCGCGCTGGCCACGCGATGCACACGGCGCTAGTCTCCCGCCTGCTGCGTGATCGTACTCTGTGGGAAGAAACGACCGTCGAGGACGAGCACGAGCCGGTTTCTCTGTCGGTTCCCGCGATGGCGGGGCAGATGGCCTAGTCGTCTTCCGCTTTGATTCCTGTGCATCGACGTTGTACTCTCGTGGCCACGGAGGTGTAACCGATGCTCAAATCTGTGGCGGTCGTGGTCGGCAGCTACCTGCTCTCGGTTGTTCTTGTCATGGCGTCGGACCCGTTGCTCTCGCGGTTATTTCCGGGCGATTTCGTTCAAGGGCGGGTTCCCTCTGACGCTGCTCTCATCGCGAGCACGGCGCTTTTCGTCGTCGTATCGATTCTTTGCGCCTGGCTCTGCGCTCGCTTCGCGCCTGTCCGCGCGGCGCGGCATGTGCTGTGGTTCTTTGTCCTCGGGGAAGTGATGGGCGTCGGGGCGATTATTCCTAACTGGAGCAAGGGCTGGCCGCACTGGTACTGGTTGTCGTGGCTGTTCACCTGGCCAGTGAGCTGCTGGATTGGGTGGCTGATTGCCGGACGTCGAGCTGATTTGCGCGCCGCCTAGATTTCGGGTTAGCGCAAGCGTCAACTCACACAGGAGTTTTTTCGCCCGCGAAAATGCCTTAATCGGCGGCTTGCGGCGTCGGATCGTTGGAATCCCAGAAAGATCCTTGTTCGATCAGTCTTTCCAGTTCGGCGCGAGCGTGCGCAGTTAACTGGGCGGCGTAGTCTTTCGCGGACTGCTGGCACTCGGGCGTCAGATGAGCAACACGCACGGCGAGCAATGGTGCATCTTCTTCCAGCATCCGCAGCAACCGCTGAGTGCGGCCGATCTTGGCGTGAATCGAAAGCATTGTTCGTCCTCGGGGTTCAACGTGCGGCGCGCGCGCCTTCGCGCATACTGCGCCAGTCAAAATTCAAGTTGGACGGCGCCGTCATCCCTAAAGCGTGCCGGGAATTGGCCACGTCCGGCAAGTCTTTATCTGGATACCTGTCGCCAAACGCTTGTCTGTAAACTGAGAGCGAGAAACCGGAAATCGCATCGCGTGCTGGAACTTGCCTATCTTTCGCTTGGCTCTAATATCGGCGACCGTGCCGGAAATTTACATTTGGCTATCGATCGCTTGCGGGATTTCGGCAAGTTAGTTGCCGTTTCCTCCTTCTACGAAACGGAGCCGGTGGAGTTCACCGCGCAAGCCTGGTTTCTAAACTGCGCCGTCGCCCTGAGCACAGAAAAGACGCCCCAGGAACTTCTCGCCGGCATCCTCGACATTGAGCAGCAACTGGGTCGGCGGCGGGGGCAGGAGAAAGGTCCTCGCGTCATCGACATCGATATTGTGCTGTTTGACGATTTGATCGTCGAAAATCCTGGCCTGAAAATTCCTCACCCCGCCATGCACGAGCGGAGATTTGTTCTCGAGCCGCTCGCCGAGATCGCTCCGGACGCGTATCACTCAGTGCTCAAACGAACAATTCGAGATTTGCACGATGCGCTGAAACCAGGACAAGAAGTGCGCAAGATGAGCTAGCCACGAACCATACGGATCACTCCGGGCCGAATTCGTGAAGCTCGGTAGCTGATTTCGTTTACGGAATAATGATCCGGCTGGCCGCTGGTTCGGGCGCGGCCACTGCTGATTGTTTCTCCGGGAATTGCGAGAAGAGGTAATCCACGAATGCTCGCGACTTCGGCCTTCCCGAAGTGCGAGCGTAGCCAAGACGCGTGAGAAAAACTAACGCCCGGAGCACATCGGATTTACGGAGCCGGGTGAAACCGAGGTGCTTGTGCTCCGCCTCGCGATACTCTTTCAACATCTTTTGCACTTCGCCGACAACTGCTTGCCGGCTCAGGCTGGTGATCGGAGTCTCGTAGTGCAGGCCAGAGTTCGCCAAGGTTTCCTGCTTTTTTGCCATCGCTGCGAGCGCGGCGATCAAGTCAGCATCGGTGATTGCGCGATCGGTCTGCGCCGTCTTCGCCAATGCGTAGCTCAAACCCATTATCAGGTGCTCGTGCTCGTAGAGGAACTGCTCACCGATTTCAACTTGCGGAAACAAAGCCGCCTGGTCCAAATCCTGGATGGGACGAGGTTTTTCATGTTCCCACGCCTGTTGGAGATAGGCGCAAGTGCTGGGACAATCGAGCGTCACCTCGCGCTGCTCGCCGCAGCACTGCGGGCAGATGCGCCCATGAACCGCGGGGCAAAAACGCTTTTCTTTTCGCTTTTCGCAGATCGCACAACTCACAAGACATCGGCTCCTGAATTTATTATCACACGCAAAATCGCTTCTCTCGGTCGGCAGGCCACTCCGCAAGGATACGCAGAAAAGCTGTGGAGAACGGCTGCCCGAGAAGGTCAAGCGTGAAAAAACGCGATTTTTGTGGGCTTTTGAGGTTCCTAAATGAAAAAAACCGCATAAAATGCGGCTCTAACGCTATTTTTCCACAGGAGCGTGATATAAGATGGCTGCCATCGCAGGAAAATCAACGTTCCACCTAGAGGAGGATTCATGGCTTCAGGCATGACCAAGACTCAGCTCGTCCGGCATCTGGCCGAGAAACTTGAGAGCAACAACAAGACCGCGGCCGCGTTTCTTGAGAACCTAACCGACACTGCCATAAAAGAAACTAAGAAGAATGGCTTGTTTGTCATCCCCGGCCTCGGGCGGCTGGTGAAGGCTCATCGCAAGGCTCGCATGGGACGCAACCCGCAGACCGGTGAACCGATTCAGATCAAGGCCAAGACCGTTGTAAAGTTCCGCGTTGCGAAGGCTACGAAAGACGCAATCGCGCCTCCGGCCAAGAAGTAGTTATCAGGTTTCTTCAATGTGAGGGCCGGCTCGAAGCCGGCCTTTCGCATTTGCTGGGAGATGCTATATGTCTGACAGAAAGTCCGAAGTGGAATGCATTATTCCAATCCTGCGGGTTAACAGTGTCGCGGCCAGCATCCGCTATTACGTGAATGTCCTCGGCTTCAAAGTGGATTGGGGTGGAGAGGCTGAATCGACCTTCGCGTCGGTTTCCCGCGACGGCCGGGCGATCATGTTGGCTCAGGGCGGACAGGGGCAGCCGGGAATGTGGCTGTGGATCGGGGTCGAGGACATCGAACCCCTCTGCGCGGAGTACAAGTCCAAGGGCGTGAAGTTCCGGGAGCATCCGACCAACTATCCATGGGCGTACGAGATGAAGATCGAGGACCCGGATGGGCACGTGCTACGATTCGGATCGGAGCCTAAGTAACAATGGGCCACGAAGGCTCTATTTTCTCTCTGCGTGACGCCGCATTCATTTGCAATTACTTCGAAAGACTTTTCACAATCTGCGCGCCGTGATATTGGGGCGTGACTCTCGCCGGACTTAATGTTAAAAAGGTCGCCTTTGGAAACTCGTTCACTGACAGCGGAGAAATGAAAAATGGGACGCACGCAGCAACGACTCATGTTTTCTAAAGTAGGTTTGGGAGCGGCGAGGATCGTGGCCGTGGCGTTTGTTATCGGCCTGGTTGCAACCCAGCCAGCGCGAGCGCAGACCTTGCATGTGCTTTACAACTTCGCGGGATCGTCGGATGGTGGAGATCCGTACGCAAGCCTGATCCGCGACACCGCAGGAAATCTCTACAGCACCTTTGGCTATGGCGGCGGCACATCCTTTTCGGGGGGAGTGTTCAAGGTCGCCCCTGACGGCACCGAGACCGTGCTGTACAGCTTCACTGGTGGCGCCGATGGGGCATTTCCCTTTTCACCAGTCGTGCGAGACAAGGCTGGCAATCTGTACGGCACCACTTCGCAAGGTGGAGGTGACAACGTTGGGGTGGTGTTCAAGGTGGATCCCAGCGGGACCGAGACCGTGCTGCACAGTTTCAAGGGAGGTGCGGACGGAGTGATTCCCACCGGAGGTTTGCTGCGGGACAAGGCGGGGAATCTCTACGGCACGACTTCGCAGGGCGGCACTTATAACGACGGAGTGGTGTTCAAGATAAGTCCTCGCGGCAAAGAAACCATTCTGCACACCTTCACGGGAAGCACGAAAGATGGGAAATACCCCAGCTACACCAGTTTGCTAACGGACGCGCTGGGCAACCTCTACGGCGTCACGGAAGAGGGCGGAGCGGCCGACGCCGGGATTTTATACAAGCTGAGCGCGACCGGCAAATTGACCATCCTGCACAGCTTTAAGGGTGGAACGACCGACGGTTGCAACGTCTTGGGGACGCCGTTTATGGACGCGGCAGGCAATTTTTATGGCACGACTTCTTCATGCGGCGCCCACATGCTGGGAACGGTATGGAAGGTCAGTAAGGGGGGCAAGGAAAAAGTGCTGCATAGCTTCGCCGGCGGTACGACGGATGGCGAATATCCGCTTGCAGGCGTGATTGTGGATGCAAGCGGCAACGTGTACGGCAATACTGAAACCGGCGGTGGGGCCAACGTTGGAACCGTATACGAAATAACCAGCGCCGGTAAGTTCATTCTTCTGCACAGCTTCGATGGGACGGACGGGAAATATCCGTACGGGAGCTTCGTGCAGAATGCCAAGGGCGCACTCTTCGGAACAGCGCTAAATGGTGGCACCATCGGCTACGGGACGGTGTGGAAAATCGCAAAGTAGAAGTAATAGAACACAGCAAGGACACGGTGCGCGCATTTGACTCCTGGTTAAAAGCAGCATTCTGCCCGTGCTTTCACCGCGGGGCGAGGAGTCTCGAGCGATCTAGGTGCTGGGCGCGTAAATTTACAACCGTAGTCTGTGGAACAAGTAGACGACTCCCCTCGTACAAAGACCTGAAGGGGCAATCATGCCAGCCTGGAAGATTACGCTAATAGCCAGTTTACTCGGGACGGCGACCGGCTTCTGGGCCTGGAAACTTGACCTGACCAGAATGGTTTGGCCCGAACATCCGCAGCTTGCCGGCTTTTTCCTCACGCTAATTGCAACCGTTGCGGTGCAATTGGCTTGGCCAGCAGACAAGTCCAAGACTTCTTCCCGAACCTAGAGAGCCGACGGACCTGCGGCCTGCTGCCACTCAGAGTTGCGCCCGGATTACCGTTATGGTACCTTTTAGAATTGTCCCGGACATCTGGAAGGGATCAGAGGGATATATGCGCCCGCGAGGGCCTTTGTCTCCGACTGCTGGCGTAGCTCAGTTGGTAGAGCATCTGATTTGTAATCAGAGGGTCGGGGGTTCAAATCCCTTCGCCAGCTCCAGCATTTGATTGGTCGTATTCGATTGACCCGGCGTTTGCGTCGAGTCGGTTCCGGAACACAGGGCATTTTGCGCGGCGCGGCGGGCGTAACAGATTTTTCCCAACGGCACTCCATAAGGAATTTTTCCAAGTGTGGTGTTTGCGTGCGAGTATTTTCGCGCGCTCTCTGTTCTTCTACTGGGCACCGCCCCGTTTGCAGCATCACCTCCGTGTAACGGACGAAGGCCGGCGATCAAGAAGTGGTTAGCAGGGCCGGGAGGCTCGGCATTTTGCACAGGTGGGTGAGTGGTTAAAGCCAACAGACTGTAAATCTGTCCCTCCTAGCGAGGTACGAAGGTTCGAATCCTTCCCTGTGCACCAGGATTGATGTGACTCGTTTCGCATTGGCGATGGCCGGGTTTGTGGGACTGGGAATTTTGTCGTGGACGACGCTGAGTGACTCGCGAGTCCGACTGGCAACATTGGCAGTTTTAGCAATGTTCGCGCTGAAAACCTGGGTGCGGCGGAAAGATGTTCTGCATCCGGATAAGAAAGATGTAGAGACGTAGCTCGTTACGTCTGCGCTTGGTACAGCGGTTTCGCCGATGTAGCTCAGTTGGTAGAGCACTCCCTTGGTAAGGGAGAGGTCATCAGTTCAATCCTGATCATCGGCTCCAGAGATTGAGTGAGTGTCGGAGTTGTGGAGGCGGCGGGAGTAACTCAGTGGTAGAGTCACAGCCTTCCAAGCTGTTGGTCGCGGGTTCGATTCCCGTCTCCCGCTCCAGAGTTTGGTAGTCGAGACGTAGGAAGATATGTTGCTACAGAGAATACGGAGAGAGCTAGGCAATGGCGAAAGAGAAATTTGATCGCAATAAGCCGCACTGCAACGTGGGGACGATTGGTCACATTGACCATGGCAAGACCACGTTGACGGCGGCCATCACCAAGGTGTTGCAGAAGCACAACCCGAAGATCGTGTTCCGGTCGTTTGACTCGATCGATAACGCACCGGAAGAAAAGGCACGCGGGATCACGATTGCCACGGCGCACGTCGAGTATGAGACGGCGAACCGGCACTACGCGCACGTCGATTGCCCGGGCCACGCCGACTACATCAAGAACATGATCACGGGCGCGGCGCAGATGGATGGCGCGATTCTGGTGGTCGCGGCGACGGATGGTCCGATGCCACAGACGCGCGAACACGTGCTGCTGGCGCGTCAGGTCGGTGTGCCTTACATCGTGGTCGCGCTGAACAAGTGCGATGCTGTCGATGATCCCGAGTTGCTGGATCTGGTCGAGCTCGAAGTGCGCGAGTTGCTGAAGAGCTACAAGTTTCCGGGCGACGATGTGCCGGTGGTGCGGCTGTCGGCGCTGGGCGCGCTGAACGGCGAAGAGAAGTGGGAGAAGCAGATTGACGCGTTGATGGAGGCGGTGGACAAGAGCGTTCCGCAGCCGGCGCGGGAGCTGGACAAGCCGTTCCTGATGCCGATTGAAGATATTTTCTCGATCTCGGGACGCGGCACGGTGGTGACGGGACGAATCGAACGCGGCAAGGTGAAGGTGGGCGAGGAAGTGGAGATTGTAGGCTTCCGCGACACCCGCAAGACGGTGGTGACCGGCGTCGAAATGTTCAAGAAGCAGCTGGACGAAGGCCTGGCGGGAGACAACGCGGGCCTGTTGCTGCGCGGCATTGGCAAGGACGATGTCGAGCGCGGCATGGTGCTGGCGAAGCCGGGATCGATCACTCCGCATACCAAGTTCAAGGCGGAAGTTTATATCTTGACGAAAGAAGAAGGCGGGCGGCATACACCCTTCTTCAAGGGATACCGTCCGCAGTTTTATCTGCGCACGACGGATGTGACGGGCGTGGCGGAGTTGCCGGAAGCAACCGAGATGGTGATGCCGGGCGACAACGTGAGCCTGGTGATCGAGTTGATCACGCCGGTGGCGATGGAGAAAGGCTTGCGCTTCGCGATTCGTGAAGGCGGACACACGGTGGGAGCTGGAACGATCAGCGAGATTGTGCAGTAAGGAAAGGCAAAAGAAATACAGAGATCCTTCGGCGACAAAAAGCGTCGCCTCAGGATGACAGTTAGGTTCTTGAGCTAAAAGCTTAAGAGCCAGAAGCCAGGAGCGGTTTTTTATGCCCCGAGAAATTATTACGATGCAGTGCGGCGATTGCAAAGAGCGGAACTATTCGAGCACCAAGAACCGGAAGACAACTCCGGACCGGTTGGAGAAGAAGAAGTTTTGCAAGCGTTGCCGGAAGCATACGCCGCATAAAGAAGTGAAATAAGGAAGCGAGCCGAACGCGCGATTGTTCCGCGCGGCTCGCCCAGATCCTTCGCGAGGCAAAAGGCGCCCCGTTCAGGATGACAGGGCAAGTAGGGGCGTAAGCTCAACGGTTAAACTGTCGGTCTCCAAAACCGAACTTGGGGGTTCGAATCCCTCCGCCCCTGCCAGAGATCGAAGGATAAGAACGGAAGTTGGGGTGGAGTGATGGGAGTCGAGCTAAAGAAGATGGCAAAGTCAATCGCAGCCGCCGCAGACGACGATAGTTTTGGAGGCCGGCTGAAGTCTTGGCCCGAACGAGTCAAGACCTTCTACAACGACGTGCGCTCGGAGATGAAGAAGGTCACGGCGCCTTCGCTCAAGGATGTACAGGCAACGACTGCCGTGGTCATTATTACAGTTTTCCTGTTTGGATTGTATTTCTGGGTCGTGGATAACACCATTGGCAGCGCCATCAATTACATGTTTAAGTACCTGACTCGTCGTTGATGGCAAGGAAGGAAGCTGGAATCTTAGAATACGATATGCAGGAAGAAGAAAAGGATCCGACCGTGCAGGCTGGTGCAGAGACGATTGCTGATGGCGCCAATGTGGCGGCGGAGCCTCCGCGCAATCCCAACATGAAGTGGTACATCATCCACTCGTATTCGGGATTCGAGCGCAAGGTGAAAGAGTCGCTGGAGTCGCGCATTCAGGCCTTCGGGCTGCAGGAAAGAATCGGCAAAGTGCTCATTCCCACCGAGTCGGTCACGGAAGTGCGCGGCGGCAAGAAGTACACGAGCGAGCGCATGTTCTATCCCGGCTACGTGCTGGTCGAAATGGATATGGATGACCACGTCTGGCACGTGGTGAAGTCGACGCCGCGCGTAACCGGATTCGTCGGCACCGGCCAGCAACCCACGCCGCTCTCCGAAGAGGAAGTGCAACACATCGTGTACCGGGTGGGAGAGTCGAGAGACAAGCCCAAGCTCAAGGTCAAGTTTGAGAAGAACGAGTCCGTACGCATCACCGAGGGTCCGTTCGCCAGCTTTACCGGCATTGTGGATGAGGTCAACGAAGACCGCGAGACGCTGAAGGTGATGGTCACGATCTTTGGGCGGTCGACGCCGGTTGAGTTGGAATTCAATCAGGTAGAGAAAGTGGCATAAGGCATTTAGCCAGGAACTGGTAGCTAGCGGCTTGGACAAGGCGAAGAGAGATCATGGCAAAAAAAGCAACAGGTTCGGTAAAGCTTCAGATTGCGGCGGGCAAGGCTACGCCCGCGCCCCCGGTGGGTCCGGCACTCGGCCAGGCGCAGATCAACATCATGGAGTTCTGCAAGCAGTTCAATGCGCGGACGAGCGCGAAGGAACTGGAGGGACTCATCATCCCGGTGGTAGTGACGGTTTATAGCGACCGCACCTTCACCTTTATTACGAAGACGCCGCCGGCTGCGATTCTTTTGAAGCGAGCGGCCGGGATTGCCAAAGGATCGGGAACGCCTAACAAGGATAAGGTTGGCAAGGTTACGGCGCGGCAGGTAGAAGATATTGCCAAGCAGAAGATGCCGGATTTGAACGCCGCGTCGGTTGAAACTGCGATCAAGAGCATTCGCGGGACCGCGCGGTCGATGGGGATTGAGGTAGTTGGATAAATTCTGTAGAGACGTAGCTCGCTACGTCTCGGTCAACAACACTACGGCTCGCCGGGAGATTGACGAGCGGTGGGAGACGAGGAAACGGTAATGAAGAAGTCAGGGAAAAATATCACCAAGGCGCGGCAGGCAGTCGAGAAACGCCCCTATCCGATGCAGGAGGCGGTCGCGCTTCTGCAAAAAGTGAAATACGCGAAGTTTGACGAGACGGTCGAAATCACCATGCGTCTCGGTGTCGATCCCAAGCACGCCGACCAGATGGTTCGCGGCACGGTCGTGCTGCCGCACGGCCTTGGCAAATCGAAGAAGGTTCTGGTCATCGCTACCGGCGACAAGATCAAAGAAGCCGAGGCGGCGGGCGCCGACTTCGTCGGCGGCGAGGAAATGGTCGAGAAGATCAACAAGGAGAACTGGACCGACTTCGACGCGCTGATTGCTACGCCTGACGTAATGAAATCTGTCGGCCGACTGGGTAAGGTTCTCGGCCCCAAGGGTCTGATGCCAAATCCGAAGACCGGCACTGTCACGTTCGATGTCGGCAAGGCCGTACAGGAAGTCAAAGCGGGCAAGGTGGAGTTCCGGACGGACAAGACGGCTTTAGTTCACGTACCCGTGGGAAAGATTTCGTTTCCTCCCGAGAAGCTGGTCGACAATGCCACGACTGTGATTACGAGCGTCGTTAAGGCCAAGCCGACTGTGGCCAAGGGGAAGTATGTGAAGGGCTGCTATTTGAGCTCCAGCATGGGCCCGGGAATTTCGATTGACACCAGCGCGGTAGAAGCCGCGGCAAAGGCGTGACTGCCGGCCTTTGGTCGGCCGGACAGCTGAGGGCGGCTGTCCCCACGTGATTCAAAGAGGGATTAATAACATGGCGGTCTCCAGAACGAAGAAAACCGAGCAGGTTGAAAAGCTGGGCAAGGAGTTGCAGAACGTCTCCAGCTTAATCGTCACCACGTACAGCAGGCTTACCGTGGCCCAGGATTATGAGCTGCGCAAGACTCTGCGATCTTCGGGCGCAAAGTACCTCGTGGTGAAAAACACTTTGGCGGAGCGCGCGGCCAAGGGCACGAAGGTCGAAGAGGCGCTGAAGAACCTCACCGGCGTGACCTCGATCGCGTACACTTCGGGCGATCCGGTCGCTTTGGCGAAGGCGCTTTCAAAGTATGCCAAGGATAATCCGGAGTTCACCTTCAAGTCCGGCGTGGTTGAAGGCCGCGTAATCTCGATCAATCAGATCCAGGCCCTAGCCACGATGCCGTCGAAAGAGGAGATCTACTCCAAGCTCCTGTTTCTGATGAACGCGCCGGCGCAACGCCTGGTAACGGTGATGAATGCCGTAGGCCGAGACATCGCGGTCGTCATCAACCAGGGCGTGGAGAAGGGCAAGTTTACCGCCGACGCTGCTGCGGGAGCTTAGGCTGGACGCTGGCGGGGACGCTGGTGCCACAAAAGGTTTCGGGGCGGCGAGAGCCGTCCGAAAGGATTTAGTTATCGGTGGTCGAGGGTTGCGCCATTTTCTTTCTGCTGCGTTGTCTGGCGCGGTAGTTCGGAGAACCGGCCGCACTGGAAACTTTGACCGCGGATAACGAAATCAGTAACTGATAACGGTGGAAACATAGCTGGCTATGGTTCTGCGGAAAAAATTGGAGAAAACGAACATGGCGGATCTGCAGCAGTTGGAAGATCAAATTGTAGGCTTGTCGCTGCTTGACGCGGCGGCCCTGGTAAAGCGGCTAGAAGAGAAACTCGGCGTCTCGGCGGCGGCCGCGGCTCCGGTGATGATGGCCGGCGGTGGCGGAGCGGCAGCGGCGGCTCCGGCGGAAGAAAAGACCGAGTTTAGCGTCGTCCTGAAGGAAGTGGGCGCCAATAAGATCAATGTAATCAAGGCCGTCCGCGAAGTCACCAGCCTGGGCTTGAAGGAAGCCAAGGACTTGGTCGACGGCGCCCCGAAAGAGATTAAAGGGGGTGTTTCCAAGGAAGAGGCGGAAACTATCAAGAAGAAATTCACCGATGCTGGGGCGACGGTCGAGGTGAAATAGGTTTGAATGATGGAGGACGGGCATCTTGCCCGTCCCACCGGCCGGGGACGCCCGGCCTCCATTATTGTCATATTGTCTCTGGTGAAGCTTTTGGAGCGGTGGTATCATCTATATCAATAACGCCGCTTCCTGCTTCATAGAGTGACTGCGACCATCCGATGTAACGAACCCAGGAAGCGGGGGCGTGGTCGCGGACATGAGTTGGCAGACTGTTCCGCGGGCAGGGCGGAACGGGAACAGGCCTTTAGATACTGGCGCGGAAACGACACATTTCAACAGAAGGCCAAGCGCTGCAATCGGCGCCTGCGGGGAGTCATGTCCCTGTGGGCGCATACCTGTCTTTGCCATTTTAGTTGTTCTTAAGTGTACCGCGCGCCCGGCGCGCCCTCACATTCCGCAGTTTTGTCGCAGCCAATGCTGCGCATGAAAGTTTGGAGTTTCTCGAATGTCAAAGAGCAATGGATTCCGTACACGATTTGATTTTTCCAAGATTCCCGCAACCATCCAGATCCCGAATCTGATCGAAGTGCAGAAGCGCTCCTACGATCGCTTCCTGCAGATGGATCGGTTGCCCAGCGAGCGCGACGACGGCGGCTTGCAGGCGGTTTTCCAGTCGGTGTTTCCGATTACCGACTTCCGCAACGTCTCGCAGCTTGAGTTCGTTGACTACGCTATCGGCAACTGGGAGTGCAAGTGCGGCCACTTGAAGGGCCTGCATCACCTGCGCTCCACTTGCAAGAACTGCGGCAACACCATCGTTACCGATCCCTTCCATCCGGGCGACGTGCTTTGCGGCAAGTGCGGCACTTATAACGCGAACACGCCGGATTTCTGCAACAAGTGCGGCGACCCGGTCGGCCTGCAACTGAAATATGACGTGAGCGAGTGCGAAGAGCGCGGCATGACTTATTCCGCTCCGCTCAAGGTCACCATGCGTCTGACGATTTTCGATAAAGACGCGGAGACCGGCAATCGTTCCATTCGCGACATCAAAGAGCAGGAAGTGTTCTTCGGCGATGTCCCGCTGATGACGCAGAACGGGACCTTCATTATTAATGGCACGGAACGTGTCATCGTCAGCCAGTTGCATCGTTCGCCCGGCGTCTTCTTTGAGACCGCGAACAATCGCACTTACTTCCTCGGCAAGATTATTCCTTACCGCGGCTCATGGGTCGAGTTCGAATACGACCAGAAGAACGTGCTCTACGTGCGCATTGATCGCAAACGCAAGTTCCTGGGGACGATTTTTCTGCGCGCCCTCGGCCTGCGTTCCAGCGAAGACATTCTGCGAACCTTCTACACCGTGGATCGTCTGGTCATTCGAGACAAGAAGCTTTTCTGGACGCTCGATCCCAACAGCGAAAAAGCTACCAACCTGCTGGGCATGAAGCTGGCGCACAGCATCAAGAACAAATCGGGTGACGAGATCGCGCACTCCGGACGCAAACTGAATGCTGCGACTCTGAAGGAAATCCAGAAGGCGAAGATCAGCGAAATCGAGGTCGACATCTCCGACCTCGAAGGCGCATGGGTTGCCGCCGACGTGGTGGACACCACCACTGGCGAAGTACTGCTCGAAGCCAATTCCGAGCTTGCAGCCGACAAGGTCGCCAAGATCCTGGACTCTGGTGTGGTCGAACTCAGCTTGTTCTTCCCCGAGCGCGATGATGTTGGCACTGTCATCAGCCAGACCCTGAAGCGCGACTCGGTGAAAACTCCGCAGGAAGCGTTGATTGAAATCTACCGCAAGCTGCGTCCCGGGGATCCGCCAACGCTCGATACAGCGACGGCGTTATTCCACGGAATGTTCTTCGATCCGCGCAAATACGATTTCTCGCGCGTGGGCCGTCTGAAGTTCAACATCAAGCTGTTCGAAAATCAGGATGCTACGAAGCTGGAGAACCGGACGCTCGAACCGCAAGACTTTTACGGCACAATCTCTTATCTGCTCAAGCTGCGCAAGAACATTGGATCGGTAGACGACATCGATCACCTCGGCAACCGCCGCGTGCGTGCAGTCGGCGAGTTGATGGAGAACCAGTTCCGCATCGGCTTGGTCCGCATGGAACGCGCCATCAAGGAGAAGATGAGCGTGTACCAGGAAATGTCGACCGCTATGCCGCATGACTTGGTCAATGCCAAGCCGGTGATGGCGGCTATCCGCGAATTTTTCGGTTCCTCGCAGCTTTCGCAGTTCATGGATCAGACCAACCCGCTTTCGGAAATCACTCACAAGCGGCGTCTCTCGGCTCTCGGGCCGGGCGGTCTGTCACGCGAACGCGCGGGATTCGAAGTCCGCGACGTCCACCCCACGCACTACGGGCGTATTTGCCCGATTGAGACGCCCGAAGGTCCGAACATCGGACTGATCTCGTCGTTGAGTTGCTACGCCCGGATCAATGACTACGGTTTCATCGAGTCGCCCTACCGCCGCGTAAAGGGTGGCCGCGTGGTCGACTACATCAGCGTGGTCAATGCCGGAGACAGCGACCACAAGGTCGGCGATCACGTGGAGAAGCACGAGATCGAGAAGGTGAATGCCGAAATCAAGGATCGTCGCAAGAAGCCGGCAGAGATCGAACCGTTCTCCTTCTATCTTTCAGCTTGGGAAGAAGATCGTCACGTAATCGCCCAGGCTAACGTCGAACTGGACGACAAGGGCCGTATCGTCGGCGATCTGGTCAACGCCCGCAAGGCTGGCAACTTTGTGCTGGTCAGTCGCGACGAAGTCGATTACATCGACGTAAGCCCGAAGCAGTTGGTCTCGGTCGCAGCGTCGCTCGTGCCCTTCCTCGAGCACGACGACGCTAACCGTGCACTGATGGGCGCGAACATGCAACGTCAGTCGGTTCCTCTGCTCCGGGCGGAAGCTCCGATCGTCGGCACGGGAATGGAAGGAGTTACGGCGCGCGATTCCGGCGCCGTCATTCTGGCAAAACGAAACGGCATTATAGACTCGGTCGATTCGGAACGCATCATCGTGCGCGTCGAGGGCGAGCACCATCCCGGGCAGCTCTCCCGCGAGGTTGGTAGCGACATTTACCAGCTCATGAAGTTCAAGCGCTCCAACCAAAACACCTGCATCAACCAGAAGCCGGTGGTGATCAAAGGTCAGCGCGTAACCAAAGGGCAAGTCATCGCCGACGGTCCGTGCACTGATCACGGCGAGTTGGCGCTCGGCCGCAACGTGCTCGTGGCCTTCATGGCCTGGCGCGGATACAACTTCGAAGACGCAATTTTAGTCTCCGAAAAACTGGTCAAAGAGGACTATTACACCTCGGTGCATATCGAGGAGTATGAACTCGAATCGCGCGATACCAAGCTCGGACCGGAAGAAGTCACGCGCGACATTCCCAACGTCAGCGAATCCATGCTGCGAAATCTCGACGAAGCGGGCGTGATTCGCATCGGCGCTACCATCAAGCAGGGCGACATTCTCGTGGGCAAGGTAACACCCAAAGGTGAAACCCAGCTCACGCCGGAAGAGAAGCTGCTGCGCGCCATCTTCGGTGAAAAAGCCGGCGACGTGCGCGATGCTTCGCTTTACTGCCCGCCCGGCATCGAGGGCGTCATCGTCGACGTGAAGATCTTCTCGCGCAAGGGTCAGGAGAAAGACGAACGCGCGAAAGCGATCGAGGCGGCGCAAATTGGCAAACTCGAACGGAACCTTTCGGACGAAATCCGAATTCTGACCGACGAGCGCCTGAAGCGGCTGGACAACATCCTGGGCGGTAAAGTGGTGCAAGCCGATCTGCACGACGAACGCACGAACAAACGCTTGCTGACCAAAGACACGGTTCTCGATCGCGACACCATCGAGCGCATCTCCACCCGCAACCTCAAGCGCATTAAATACGCCGACAAGGACCCGCGGGTCAACGAGCAGATCGACGAGATCGAAGAGATGACCTCGCGTCAGATCGACGTTCTCAAGAAGATCGTTAACGAGAGAAAAGACAAGCTGACCAAGGGCGATGAACTGCCGCCGGGCGTGATCAAGCTGGTCAAAGTCTACATCGCCATGAAGCGCAAGCTGAGCGTTGGGGACAAAATGGCCGGCCGTCACGGGAACAAGGGTGTAATTGCCCGAATTCTTCCCGAGGAAGACATGCCTTACCTCGACAATGGCACGCCGGTTGAAATCGTGCTTAATCCCCTCGGTGTTCCTTCCCGTATGAACGTGGGGCAGATTCTTGAAACCCACCTCGGATGGGCAGGGCATGAGCTGGGCACAAAGATCGCGCAGATGCTGGCCGAGAACACCCGCGAAGACGCAATTCGTCGCGAACTCAAGGCTCTGTTCAAAGATACGGTTTTGGCCGACACCATCAGCGACCTCAGCGATGAGGAACTGATGGCGGTAGCGCCGACGCTAACGCGCGGCGTCTTCACCGGTTCTCCGGTGTTCGACGGCTCCAAAGAAAGCGAGATCAAGGCGTTGCTCAACCACGCGGGTCTGCCGGAGTCCGGCAAGACCTATTTGTACGACGGCATGACCGGCAATAAGTTCGAGCAGCCGATCACTGTCGGCTACATTTACATGCTCAAGCTCTCGCACCTGGTGGACGACAAAATCCACGCTCGTTCGATCGGCCCGTACTCGCTTATTACGCAACAGCCGTTGGGTGGAAAAGCCCAGTTCGGCGGCCAGCGCTTCGGAGAAATGGAAGTCTGGGCGCTAGAAGCATACGGAGCGGCGTTCATCCTGCAGGAGCTGCTGACGGCGAAATCTGACGACGTTTATGGCCGTACCAAGATCTACGAGGCCATCGTCAAAGGCGAAGCCGCCATGGAGCCGGGTGTACCCGAATCGTTCAACGTGCTGATTCGCGAGTTGCAGTCGCTGTGTCTGGATGTGGAACTCATCAAGGCCACGGAGAAGAAGCCCGTCTTGGCAGCTGCGGATTAAGACGCAAGCTGTAGAGACGTAGCTTGCTACGTCTCTACGGAGACTTCAAAGATTGTAGGAAAACGAGACCCGTTGTTGAGCTCTCGAGCAAACGGGTACAAAAGTTGTTTTCGAGAGCCGCCCGCGGTGGCGTAAGACCGCAGGAAGCCGAGGATTACCTTGTTTCGTTCGAGCCCCTTTGACCTGGCAAACCCTATCGCCGATTTCGATGCGATTCGCATCAGCCTCGCTTCTCCGGAAAAAATCCGGAGCTGGTCGCACGGCGAAGTCACTAAACCGGAGACCATCAACTATCGTACCTTCAAGCCGGAGCGCGACGGCCTGTTCTGTGCCCGTATCTTCGGCCCGGTAACCGATTGGGAGTGTCTCTGCGGCAAGTACAAGCGCATGAAGCACCGTGGCGTCATTTGTGACAAGTGCGGTGTGGAAGTCACATTGTCGAAAGTTCGCCGCGAGCGGCTGGGACACATCGAACTGGCGTCGCCCTGTTCGCACGTATGGTTTTTCAAGGGACTGCCCAGCCGTATCGGCCACCTGCTCGACATTTCATTGCGTGATCTCGAGTCCGTACTTTATTTCGAAGCTTACGTGGTCGTCGAGCCCGGTGAAGCCCCGGTAAAAGATCACGAAGTCATCAAGGATGAGACCAAGTACCGCGAACTCGATCAGCAGTTCCGGCCCACCGGCTTCAAAGCCATGATGGGCGCTGAGGCGATCAAAGAGCTTCTCAAGCGGGTAGACGTGGAAGGACTTTCCACCGAACTGCGCGAGAAGATGAAGCATGAAAATTCGCTGCAGAAGCGGCTGAAGTACACCAAACGCCTCAAGGTCGTGGAAGCGTTCCGCAAGAGCGCGAACAAGCCCCATTGGATGATCCTGGATGTGATTCCGGTCATCCCCCCCGAGCTTCGCCCCTTGGTTCCATTGGACGGTGGACGCTTTGCGACCTCCGATCTCAACGATCTGTATCGCCGCGTCATCAATCGCAACAACCGTTTGAAGAAGCTGATGGACCTGCACGCGCCCGAAGTCATTGTACGCAACGAAAAGCGCATGCTGCAGGAAGCCGTCGATGCGCTGTTTGACAACGGACGCCGCGGACGCGTGCTGCGTGGTGCCAACAATCGCCCGTTGAAATCGCTCTCCGACACGCTGAAGGGCAAGCAGGGTCGCTTCCGTCAGAACCTGCTCGGCAAGCGCGTCGACTACTCAGGCCGCTCCGTGATCGTGGTTGGACCGGAGCTCAAGCTTCACCAGTGCGGTTTGCCGAAAAAGATGGCGCTTGAACTGTTCAAGCCGTTCATCTACCACCGCCTCGAACAGACCGGACACTGCACCACCATCAAGCAAGCCAAAGAGATGGTCGAGCAGCAGGAACCGATTGTCTGGGACATCCTCGAAGAGGTCATTAAAGACCACCCGGTGCTCCTGAACCGCGCGCCAACCCTTCACCGCCTCGGTATTCAAGCATTTGAGCCGGTGCTGGTCGAAGGCAAGGCCATCAAGATTCACCCGCTCGTCTGCACCGCATTCAACGCCGACTTTGACGGCGACCAGATGGCCGTCCATATTCCGCTTTCGCCCGAAGCTCAGGTCGAAGCCAGTGTGCTGATGCTGTCATCGCACAACATTCTTTCGCCCGCCTCTGGTCATCCGATTACGGTGCCAACACAGGACATGGTTTTGGGCCTCTATTACCTGACCAAGGCCAAGCCCGGCGCCAAAGGGGAAGGCCGCTCGTTCGCCAACATTGAGGAAGTATTGATGGCGCTCGAATCCGGCGAAGTCGAAACCTTGTCTCCAATCCGTCTGCGCTATACCGGTGAAGTAATCGACCTGACCGCCGCCTACGACGATCAGGACATCACCCACACCGAGCCCGTGCAGTACGAACGCAGTTTCCTGAACACGACCGTTGGCCGCGCCATTTTGAACGATCACCTGCCCGTGGGCATGCCGTTCATTAACGGCTTGCTGAAGAAGAAGGGCATCGGCCAGTTGGTCAGTTACGGCTATCTCCGCTTCGGCCTCGAAGTCACAGTAAAAATGCTCGACGAGGTCAAAGACCTGGGCTTCCGCTTCGCCACCCGCGCTGGCCTGTCGATCGGCATCGACGACATGGTCATCCCGGACAACAAAAAGAGCCTGGTGAAAGACGGCGAAAAGCAGGCAGTGCAGGTCCAGCAGCAGTATCTCGACGGCGCCATCACCAACGGCGAGCGCTACAACAAGGTCATCGAAATCTGGTCCGGCATCACCGAGAAAGTCGCGGACGAAATGTTTGGCCAGATGCAGCAGCGCGACAAGGAAGGCTTCATCAACCCGATTTACGTCATGGCGGACTCCGGCGCCCGCGGATCGAAACAGCAGATCCGCCAGCTCTCCGGCATGCGTGGATTGATGGCGAAACCGTCCGGCGAAATTATCGAGTCTCCGATCACGGCCAACTTCCGCGAAGGACTAACCGTGCTCGAATATTTCATCTCGACGCACGGTGCGCGTAAAGGCTTGGCTGACACGGCGCTCAAGACCGCCGACTCTGGCTACCTGACTCGTCGGCTGGTTGACGTAGCGCAGGACGTAATCATCAGCGAGTACGACTGCGGCACCGTCGACGGCATTTACGTCGCGGGTATCGTTGAAGCCGGCGAAGTTATCGAACCGTTGCGCGACCGCATTGTGGGCCGCGTTTCGCTCGAAAAACTGAAAGACTACGACGGCAACGTGGTGGTCGACATCAACCAGGAAATCACGGAAGAACTCGCCGGGACGGTTCAAGCTGCGGGCATCGAGCGGGTGAAGATCCGTTCCGTGCTCACTTGCGAATCCAAGCGCGGGGTTTGCGTCATGTGCTACGGCCGCAACCTGGCTTCGGGCCGCCTCGTCGAACTCGGCGAAGCCACCGGAGTCATCGCTGCCCAGTCCATCGGCGAACCTGGAACTCAGCTCACCATGCGTACCTTCCACATCGGCGGTACGGCATCGCGAGTCTCCGAACAATCGCGTTTGGAAGCCAAGACTACCGGCACCGTGCGCTTTGTCGGGATCCAAACCGTGAAAGCCAAATCCGGCGATCTGGTGGTCATGAATCGCCAGGGCTCGATCGCGGTGGTCGATGAGAAGGGCCGCGAACGCGAGCACTACGCGGTCGTCTACGGCGCCAAGGTCAAAGTCAACGAAGGCGATCAGGTGCAGCTCGGTAAGGTTATGGTCGAGTGGGATCCATACACCTTCTCGGTCCTGACCGAAATCGGCGGCACTATCCAATTCAAGGACCTCCAGGAAGGCGTCACGCTGCACGAAGAAGTCGACGAAGTGACCGGATTGTCGCGTCACGTCGTGGCCGATTCGCCCGACGAGAAGCGCCAGCCTGCGATCGTGATCAAGGGAAAGACCAGCAAACGCTACCTGATGCCATCGCGCGCCCATTTAATGGTTCAGGACGGCGATGTGGTTCACCCTGGCGATGTGTTGGCCAAGATTCCGCGCGAGACTACCAAAACCAAAGACATCACCGGTGGTCTGCCCCGCGTGGTCGAGCTGTTCGAGGCCCGCAAGCCGCATGAGACCGCGGTCATCAGCGAGATCGATGGCACGGTCAAGTTCGGTGAAGTCTCAAAGGGCCAACGCAAGATGTATGTGATCGCCGACAACGGCACCGAAAAGGAATACTCGGTTCCGCGCGGCGTTCACATCAACGTGCAGGAAGGCGAGCGCGTCAAGGCGGGCGAACCGCTCATGGACGGCCCGCTCAACCCGCACGACATTCTGGCCGTGCTCGGTGAAAAAGAGCTGCAGTCTTACCTGGTAAACGAAATCCAGGAAGTCTACCGCTTGCAGGGCGTGAACATCAGCGACAAGCACATCGAAGTCATCGTCCGCCAGATGATGCGTTGGCGCAAGGTGGAAGACGTAGGCGACACCAAGTTCCTCCTCGAAGAACAGGTGGACAAGTTCGCCTTCGCCGAAGAGAACGAGCGGGTGATTGCGCAAGGTGGACGTCCAGCAACCGGCCGGCCGCTGCTGCTCGGCATTACCAAAGCATCGCTCTCGACCGACTCGTTTATTTCTGCGGCTTCGTTCCAGGAGACGACGCGCGTGCTCACCGAGGCTTCGATCAACGGCAAGGTTGATCATCTGCGCGGCCTGAAGGAGAACGTCATCGTCGGACGTCTCATTCCGGCGGGCACCGGCATGGAGTACTACCGCAACGTCCGCCTCTCGCCAGAAATGGAAGAAGCGGCCGCGAAGGTTCAGGAAGAAGTTTCGCAAGCGTACGAGGAGGCCGAGCGCGCGCTCGAGCTCATGCGGCACGAAGGCGAGACCGAGGAACTGACGGCGGAGTAATTGTGCGAACAGTGGAAGGGGCGGTGTAAGCCGCCCTTTCTCTTTTTCGCTCTACGCTCCCATCCCCATGGCTGCCAACCCACACCGATTGCAAGAGCAGGAACGCTTCGAGATTTCCTTGTTGTGCGAGGCTCCCGAGGGCGCTACTCTTTGGCCAGTGATTCTGCGATTCCTGAGGCTGCTACGGCTTGCCTTCTGGCGCGCGTTTCAGCATGACGCGTTCGCGATTGCGAAAGCGTCCGCCTACTCCTCGATTCTTACTTTCTTCCCAGCACTGCTGGTGGTCGGATCGGTGCTGGCCAACTCCCGCAAGACCGCGGCCTACCTGCGCGAAATTACTTATGCCGTGGACAGAATCCTTCCCGCCGGTAGCGGTACCGCCCTCTCTTTCCTGAAGGGAAATTCGCCGCGCTCGGTCGGACTGTTGATCAGCGCTTCCGTGCTGACGCTGTGGACCGCCTCCGGCGTCATGATTTCCTGGATGGAAGGGTTTCGCCGTTGTTACGAACTGCCCAAAATCTGGGGCCTGGTGAAGGAGCGGATGATTGCATTCTCCCTGGTCATTCTCGCCGGAACGCCGCTCACCTTCGCGACCATCCTGGTGGCTTCCGGAAGCCGCATCGAGCGCAACGTCCTGTTCCACATGAACCACGAGTTCGGAATTTATATCCTCCTGATGTGGACCGCGATCCGCTGGCTCATTGCCACGCTCACCAGCATCGCGGTGATTGCGCTCATTTATCACAACGCCGTACCGCGCACCCAACCCTGGCATAGCGTCTTGCCCGGCGCCACTCTGGCCACCGTACTCTGGTTCGTCTCCACGGCCTTGTTCGGCTGGTATTTGCAGAACTACGCGGATTACAGCATCATCTACGGCTCGCTCGGCGCCGCCATCGCTCTGCTGGTGTGGATGTACATGATCTCGCTCGTCATTTTGGTAGGCGCCGAGTTCAACGCCATGCTCTTCCCCCGCGCCTTCCTCGGCAAAGAACTGAAAGCCATGCCAGCCCCGCAGACGGCAACCAAGTAACCACCCCGTGTTTTTCCGCTCAGTTATAGCAGTCCTGAAGATGCTCGTCGGCGCTCATCCTGCAACTGAGAGCATCCCACTCAAGCCAAAGGGGGCTTGAATGGCCCACCCGCCCTTGACAGAGCCTTCGCTCTTATCGAGGGGCACCCGTCCTGAAAACTGCGCGGGAGAAAATCCCGACAACTACGCGAGGCAATCGCAGGCGATCGAGCCATTCGCAGAAAATATCAGAAAGTGAGTAGGTCTGTGACTCGGTGTCGCTTGTTTCCGGCTTGCGAATGACCCCTCATTCCCATGTTGATCGCAAAAAACTAGTGAACGTTCCGTCTGGAACATGTGAAAAAATTGATTCTGCCGATTTTGTGGACTTGTTTGGCTGATCGAAAATGTATAGCCGATCACCAAAGATCGCTTGTAGGGCGTTTAATCGCAAAGTTTTTCCGTGCAGGAATTCGTCTCTTCCGGAAAATCAATTTTTTCACATGTTCCAGTCCCCAGGTTTGTCCAGATTGCAAGAACAACACCTACTGCCACGACTTCGGCAGCATACCTTCAACTTCATTGAGTACGCCTTCGGTCTTCCCCAAGGAGGCATCGGCGACCCGCACTACCCTTACGCGGATGCTTTCGTCATGGACACGAACCAGCAGCACCCGTATTCTCTCTATGACTTCTTCGATTTCACCACATTCCACGCGTTTCAACCGATCCTGGGGGCGAAATATCCTCCCGACTGTTTTCATCATCCCGGCGATAGCGGTTGCTTCTCCACGTACCCGCTTGATCCGGACAACGATGCCAACGAAAGCGATTAGAACAACCCAAGGCGGCGGGTGTCGGGTCGAACCGGCACCTGCTGCGTAACGGGCGTAAATTTGCTAGAGTTAGGAGGTTTAAGACGACCACGCAGACCGAACTTCGAAAATCGAGTTTGAAGCGGGCTCTAGCGCTTGCAACAGTGGCCCTGAGCCTGTGCTTGCCCGCGCTCAGTGCGTCAAAATATCAGGTCCTGCATTCTTTCAACGGCACCGACGGAACTGGTCCATGGGGTGGCGTGATCCTTGACGAGAAGAGCAACGTGTATGGAGCGACTGCCTCCGGCGGGAACATGCAAAAGTGTAACGGGTACGGCTGTGGGGTTGTCTTTGAACTGGCACCACAGCATCGCGGCGGCTGGAGCGAAACAATGCTATACAGCTTCACCGACGGCACCGACGGTGCCGTGTCCTACGGAAACCTGGTTCTAGATGCATTCGGCAACCTGTACGGCACTACCAAATTCGGGGGCACGCAAAATGGTGGCACAGCTTTCGAAGTGACTCACGGAGCGGATGGCTGGACGGACGATGTCCTCTACGCCTTCGGTGAGCAAAGCAGTGACGGGGGCTGGCTGTGATCTATCAAGACGTTGTACCCAGCGGAGCAGCCCGGCTGATGGGCGGAGCGTAACCGAGACTACCATGGGGACGGTGGAAGTTGTAATGCTCTAGCCAGGGCGAGAGCTGCTGATCGCGTTGCTCGGAGTTGAGGTAATGGCGAACGTAAAGCCCACTCTCGCAGGGCGGTTTGAATGAAGCGTTCCGCCTTGCCGTTGGTGCGGGGAGTGTAAGGGCGGGTGAAGCGGTGCAGGATGCCGAGTTGGAGGCAGGCGGCGCGAAACTGGCGGGAGCGATAGCAGGAGCCGTTGTCGGTGAGCAGGCGACGGATGGGGATGCCGTGCTGGGCATAGAAAGCGACGGCGTCGCGCAGGAAGGCGATGGCGGTTTGGCTTTGCTGGTTGGGCAACATGAGGGAGAAGGCCAGGCGGGAGTGATCGTCGATGGCGACATGCAGAGCCTGCCAGCCGGCAAACTGAGGGCGGCCGCGCCGACGGCCGTCGCCCCGGATGGAGACCTGCTGATAGCGGGTCATTGCCTTGATGTCGAGATGCAGCAGATCGCCGGGAGCGGGATGCTCGTAGCGCACCACCGGGGGAGCGGGATGGAGATGACGCCAGCGGTTCAACTGAGCCCGCTGCAGGATGCGGCTGACGGTGGCGGGGCTGAGGCCGGTGGCTTGCGCGATGTGATAGGCGGGACACAACTGGCGGCGCAGTGCGATGACCTGCGCGGCCCGATCCGATGAGGTTCGGCGTGGGCTATGGAGTGGCCGCGAGGAACGATCCCGCAAGCCGGGCAAGCCCAGGGTGCGATAGCGGCCGAGCCACTTGGCTGCGGTTTTTCGGCTGACGGTGAACGCGGCTGCAGCCGCGTTCACCGTCAGCCTCTCGATCATGATCTTCTTGGCTAAAGCCTCTCGACTACGAAACGTAAGTCGGGCATTCTGGTGAAGGTCCATTCGGTCGACTCCTTCGAAGCAGATTGGTCAGCACCATCAGCTTCTCCGGTCTTGCTCGAATGGACTATTCACTTCTTGGGAACAACGTGTTGAAAGACCACAGCTGGCCCACCGCCGGCCTGGCGATGGACAAGGCCGGGAATCTCTACGGCACAACCCCTAACGGGAGCCCCTGGAGCACGGTCTTCGAGCTCACGCCCGACTCCGGTGGCTGGAAGGAGACCGTGCTCTATCGGTTCTGCATGTCGAATCCCGTTTGCGTCGACGGAACTGCACCCTATGCCGGCGTGATCCTCGATCCCGCAGGAAATCTCTATGGCACCACCTCAGGAGGAGGCGAGGGATGTGCTGGCGAGGGCTGCGGCACCGTGTACGAGATTGAGCGCAGTGCGGCCGGATGGCGCGAGAAAATACTGCACCATTTCGACAATAACGGTAAGGACGGAGTCAACCCCGGCTGGGCGGCATTGTTCATGGACGCTTCCGGCAGTTTTTACGGCACCACAACTGGCGGCGGTACCAACTTGTGCTCCGAAGGCGACGCCAATCGCATCGCGGACTGGCCGGAGCCTGAACCAGCCTTCGGTGCCGCTATAGGCAATTGCGGGACCGTATTTAAGCTGACCAAGAACGCCGACGGCGGGTGGAGGGAGGCGATTCTGTACAACTTTCAAAAGGGCGCGACCGGCCACAGCCCCAACGCTGGGGTGGTGATGGACAAAGCTGGGAACCTTTACGGCACGACCGACTATGGCGGGGATCCGTATTGCGGTTGCGGCGTCATCTACAAGTTGGCTCCCGGCCCCAAAGGCAAATGGACGTATACGGTTCTGCACGAATTCGGGATCGGCAACGACGGCGGGGTCCCCGAAGGCAATCTGGTTATAGATAGCAAGGGCAACCTCTACGGCGGCACCGCCCTCGGCGGCACCTACGGCGGCGGCGTGGTCTTCGAACTTACGCCTTGATTTCGACCGCCGGGTGGCCCGAGACCAAGCAGACTAAACTAGGTTTGCGTGTCCCGCTCCTTGCTTTTTTTTCGCAAGGGGCGGGTGCTTGGATAACGCGAAAGTCTCCTCCACATTCGCAAGCGGAGCTTCCAAGTCCATACCTCGTTGCAATTCCTCGTTGACGGCGGCCTTGCCAGGATGATATTATTTCTCATCGCAATATTAGCTCATTGACAACCAAATAGCTTTAAGTCCAGACGCCGTCCCGAAGGACCATTTCAGGAATTACGACGGCTAAGTCTTTATTCCGGAATATTTTACGTGTAAGCCCTTATTCCTCAAAGATTTTGAGGGTAGTCTCACCCTAACTCCATCATTCCACAAGATCAGGGGGGAGGGGGGTGCCCGGTACTAATTGGTAATCTTCCCGAATCGGCACCGTGCCCTCCTTTCCGCCGGAACATCGCGTTGCCCGCAAGTCACCAACGCACCGTATACAATAGGAAATCCCTATCCATTACTGTGATCGGAAACGATTTTGAAATCAGGCAAATCTCCCAAGCGGCTCGGCAGTGCCCACGCGAGTCCATCGTCCGCCGCTTCCACCATCCGTCGGGCTAAGATCATCTGCACGGTCGGTCCCGCGTGCAATACCGAAGCGATGCTGTGCGATCTCATGCGGCTCGGCATGGATGTGGCTAGGCTGAACTTCTCCCACGGATCGCACGAAGAGCATGCCCAGAACATCGAGCGCTTGCGCCGTGTGGCTGAGCAGGAGAATCGAACCATTTGTATTCTGCAGGACCTGCAGGGCCCCAAGATTCGAACCGGCCGTCTGAAGGACGGTGTCCCGGTCATGCTAAAGGCCGGGTCACACGTCACTATTACGCCGCGCGATATCGAAGGCACTTCGACCGTGATCTCGACTACCTTTCAGGGGCTGGCGCGGGAAGTCAGGCCTGGAGCACGCATTCTGCTCATGGATGGCCTGATCGAGCTGCGTGTCATCCGCGTCCGCAGTGGAGACGTGGAGTGCGAAGTCATCAATGGCGGCCAACTCGGCCAGCATCAGGGCATCAACCTTCCCGGAGTTGCGCTCTCGATCCCCGCCCTTACCGACAAAGATCGCGCTGACCTCGATTTTGGCCTCGAACACGGGGTTGACGTACTGGCAATCTCGTTCGTGCGCTCCGGGGCGGATGTACGAGAAGTAAAGCAAATTATCGCCAGCCGTGGCAGCGATCTTCCCGTAATCGCCAAGCTGGAAAAACCTCAAGCTCTGGAACACCTGGAAGAGATTTTCGAAGCGTCCAATGGCGTGATGGTCGCGCGCGGAGACCTGGGCGTAGAAATGCCGCCGGAAAAAGTTCCGGTCATCCAGAAGCATGTAATCCGCCGCTCTGCCGAGTGGCGCAAGCCAGTGATTATCGCAACTCAAATGCTGGAGTCGATGATCGAGAACCCGCGTCCTACGCGCGCCGAAGCCAGCGATGTCGCCAACGCGATTTTCGACGGCACCGACGCCGTAATGCTCTCCGCGGAAACCGCAAACGGCCTCTATCCACGGGAAGCGGTGAGCATGATGGCGAGGATCGTGGTTGAAGCCGAAGGCAATACCGGGGATTTTGCTCCGTCGCGGCGGCGGCGGGAGAAACACTCGATCACCGTTGCGGAAGCCATTTGCGAATCCATCTCCCATGCCGCGGAGGATTTGCGCATGGGTGCCATCGCGGTGTTCACCGAGACCGGCAACACAGCGCGGATGATTTCGAAGTATCGTCCCAAGACCGCGATTTATGCCTTCAGCCAGATCGTACCGGTCTGTAATCGGATGAATCTTCTCTGGGGCGTGAGCCCGGTTCGGACAGCGCAGGCACGCAACGCCGAGGACATGGTTGAGACCGCGGAGCGGGAGCTTTTGCGGCAGGGAAGCATCAAAGTTGGTGACGTCCTGGGAGTTGTCGCTGGGACACAGATGGCGTCCGGCTCGACCAATCTGATGCGGTTGCATGTGGTTGAAGATCCAGGCGAACGTGCCAACACGCGTGCGACGTTGCCGGAAACTAAGCCGGGCTCGAAGCGTCAAACGAAATAATTCTCATGTCGGACGAAATACTTTCGGTCGCCATCTTTCAGCCGCTGGCTGGACACGAAGAAGCGTCTCTCACGACCATGCGCGCCTTAATCGCAGCGCTCTCCGCCGGTGGGTATAGCCGTGACGTGCTTTATCGCGATGCCAAGTCACACAACGAATATGTCTTGCTGCGCCACTGGACGTCCGAAGCGGCGCGGCGAGCCGCTTTGGAGGATCCTGAAGTATTGCGTTGCTGGGCTAAACTCGCCCATGAGATCCGCACGCTGAAGATTTACGAAACCCTTGAAGAAGCGCTGCGCCAGTAGCCCGGGTGGTCGATCCCGCAATTGCGTGAAATCAGGCCCGGGTTTGCGCCCGGGCCCAACCGTTCAGTTCACTCACTTGCTCTCGGTCTGTTCTAACATGCGGATGTAGTCGACGACCGACTCACTCCAGCCGTCGATGTGCGTCCACTTGCCGTACCCGACGCCGTTTTTATGGCTGGCCACGTTGATCATGTAGCCCTTGACCGTCGGCCCAGGGACGGAATCGTGCGCCTGCTCATCGGAGATCACGATCAGGCGATCGTAGCTTTCCATCCGGTTCAGGCTTTCGACGGCCTTGCCCAGTTGGGTGCTGTTGTGGCGCTGGCTGGCGCCGATGGCGTCGCGCAAGGCGAATCCACGACGCGCCGGCACCTCGACGAGATCATCGGAGAACGAAAACACGCTGACCTTCTCGCCGATCTCGCGCAGCAATACAGCGAGTCCGTAGGCGGCGTCGGTGCGCTGCGTCTGGGAGCGGCGGGAGAGCGGCGCGTTCATCGAGCCGGACACGTCCACCAGCACGACGGTTTTTCCTGCGAGCTTCTCCTGCCCGGCAACGCAGTTCAGCATCGCCTGTTTCGAGCGCCTCCTCCCACTGCGGTGCGTAGCGAGCCGCAGCGAGGAAGCGAAACGGGAGCACGCGCGCCGTATTCAATAGAGCGCAGAGCTGAAAGCACCAGCTCGTCCTCCACGCCGGTCTCGCGCAGGTTGCGCAGGTTGCGAAGCAGGGCCAGGGCGCCCAGCTTGTTCTCTGCGAGCAGACGCTGCCACGCCTCGCGCTTGTCGGCACCCGAGGAGAGTGCAACCTCCCAAGTGTCGGGCGGGCTGAGGCGTCCCCAGATCAGCTTCTTCCATACTCCAGCCTGCGCCGCATCGCGCGGCTTCGCGTGAGAGAGGAAGAGGACGTCCCTCAGTTTGACGGGGCCGCCACGGTCGTACTTGGCCAGGGCGTACTCATCAAACTTGGGGAAAGCCGCAGCCAGGCCCTTCTTCACCTGCCCGGAGAGCGGGACGCGACCATCCTTCCAGTAGATCGCGACAAACTCTCCCAGTTCATCGGCACGCTGGATGACGCTTGCGAGCGTGTCGGCCACAAGACCACGATGCTTCTTGTGACGTGCCATCTCGCGCACCAGCAACAGCGGTGCGTGGCGCAGCTTCATCTGTGCGCGAGCTTCGAGGGCAAGAGCCGCCACCTTCTCGGCCGCAACTCTCGGCACGAGTTCGGCTACGCGCCCCGCGATCTCGACTCCGTCCTCGTAGAACTGCTTTTCCCAAAGCAGGCAGGCGAGCACGGAACGCCGCAGCTGCAGCTCGGGCGAGATGTGACGAACTGGTGCGCCTTCGTGAGTGCGCGGGCCGAAGTTTAGATTCAGCATGTTGAGTCGAGCCATGATGTTTTCTCCCTACACTGGTTCCTTGATTGAATCGTGGTTCCGAGGCGCGTTTCCCAAATTAGTACGCGGTCTTGAGAACGCGAATGTTCGTAGTTCTCTCACGCCCCTCCGTTTGCTATTCTGCTATCGTCCTACGATTTTGAGATCACAAATTGTGATCTCGAGTTTGAACGATGACGAAACCAGCGATCGCCGTTGCCCGAAGAGTTGATTCGAAGATACTGATCCTTCGCGGCCACAGAGTGATACTCGACGCCGACCTGGCAGAACTCTACGGGGTAAAAGCAAGGCACCTGAACCAGCAGGTCAAGCGCAATGCTAAGCGATTTCCCCTTGCCTTCCGATTTCAAGTCTCCGAGCAAGAATTCACAATCTTGAGATCACAAAATGTGATCTCAAGCGCGGGCCACGGCGGCGCACGTTACCGGCCTTACGCCTTTACTGAACACGGGGCAATCATGGCGGCAACGGTGTTGAACTCTGAACGCGCCATCGAAATGAGCGTGTTTGTAGTGCTCGCTTTTGTGCGGATGCGCCGCGCCATTGCTGCAAATCGTCAGATTCTCGCGAAGCTGGCTGAAATGGAGCGCCACCTCGAAAGCCATGACGCCGATATTCAAGATCTCATGGACGCAATTCGCGAGCTGATGGATTCTCCTCAGCCAGACCGCGGCCGCATCGGCTTCGAAGTCCCTTCAGGATCTGCCAAGAGCCACAACAAGGCGCTCAAAGTTCGCACTATGCCGCCGCCCAACCGAGCATGAAGTTGGGCTAGCAGGCTAATCTCGCAGGGACTGCGAGCTCCCAGCCTTCACGCTCCCGTTCTGACCTCGTCAACAGCAAGCCTTGGAACTCCGCCATCGTTTCTGCTGAACGACAGCTTTCCACGAACTCCTGCGCCTCAAGTCCCGAGGCTTCCGGGAAGAATCTGCAGTACAGCTCGATCTTCTGGCGGTCAGCGGCCTTCCCCAGATACAGCTTGTAGTCAATCCGGCCCGGCCTCAGTAGAGCTTCGTCCAGAGCTTCAATCCGGTTTGTCGTCATCATGAACAAGACATTCGTCGGGCATAGAAGCCGTCCAGCACATTCAGCAATCCCGAAAGCGTTACGCCATTCTTTTCGGCAGTATTGTCTTTCTCGTTTCGTGTCTGCGTCCCATCGTTCGTGCATGGGTTCGAAGGCACGCGGGCGTTAGCGCTTTGCAATCGATGTCTTCAAACAGCAGCACCGAGTTGCACATTACTTGGTTGACTGCGTTCATTAGGGTGCGATCGTTGAAATCGGCAAGATTGATCGAATAGATCGACAGCCCGAAATGCGCTGCCACCGCGGATACAAGAGATGTCTTGCCCGTCCCGGGTGGCCCGTACAGCAAATAGCCGCGATGGTAGGGAACGCCCAATCGTTCGTACCGTGGCCGTGATTTCTGGAAGTTCTCAATATCTCGCACCAGATGTTCCTTTTGACCCGGCTGCAAGATCACAGAATCCAGCAACCGCGGCGCGTAGCCCTCCACAAAATCCCACCCGTCGTTGTACGTAAACAAAGACGACTGAACGCCCAGCCCCTTGATATGACATTGCACAACATCGTCCACGAAACGTTGCAGCATGGCACGTCGACGTCCGACTGTCCTGAAGGTCAGGGACTCGATCCGCCTGTGTATGCGCTCCAGTGAGCTTTCAGTACGGTAGAAGTAGACAACGAACGGCCTTCCTCCATACCAGAACCAGTGCCTGCCGGGAGCGGGGATGAGGGTGACCCGTTCCGCGCGCATCGTTGTGTCGAGGTCAAGGCGCCGAATTCGCGTGAGAAAAGTCTGCGCCAGAAACCATTCCTTCGCCCACACGAACGCCGCGTCGTCGTCAGTCACGGTGATCGTCATCGTGGTTTGCTCGACGAACCATTGCCAGACGGCTTTGGGCACCGCTCTCAGGTAGACGCCCAAGCCGCCGATAAACATGAGCAGCATCCCTCCAGAAGCGAACTGATTCTGGCCGGTCAACACGCTCCTTATGAGTTGCCACATACTTCGCGCTTTCTAACCGGTTCGATGACCGGAGTTTTACCAAGTCAGCATCAGACAAAATACTGGTCAGGGAACATGCGGACACGGTTTCGTCTCTCAATGAAGTAACCGTGCCTTCACCACTGACCCTGTGTGATCCCTCGCAAACAACGCTCGGGATTTACTAGCGGGTTCTAGATCCGCGTAACGCCTGAGTATGTGATCCGTCGCAAAGAACGCTCAGGATTTCGGCACGCGGCTCCCGCTTCGCTCACTCCGCGTAGGCACCTCAAGTTAGGGCTGGGGGAATAAGCGGCAGCGGTCGTGTCGATTACCAGTCGAAGGAACCGCAGCCTGCGCCACCCAGCGCAGCTTATGGTTTTAGTTGGTTTTGCGTTGAAGAGCGCCGCAGATCAGTTAGCGCAATCGACGACGCCCGTAAGGCAACTGAGGCCGAATACGGGCCGCAGGCGCATGCTTGGCGATGTGGTTATCTGTCTTGCCAATTGGGCGTCCTTTCTTAAGAAGATATTCAAGATGACATGACTTCAAAATTTCCGCAAGAAAAAAAATGTAAAAGATGCTAACAGCCTGCGCCCAGCAATGAAAAGTTGTTCCATGTCATACTGCCCATTGGAGATCGCCTCTTAATTATGCCCGGCTACTCGAGTTACGAGACGTTCGCCGATACATCGCTCGATCCCCAGGTCAGCGGATTTCTTCATCGTCCCTCCGCGCCGTCGGGAGACGGCCTGGTCTTAACTCATGGCGTGGGATCGAACTCACGTGCCCCACTCCTAGTGGCGTTGGCCGAAGCTTTCGCTGCAGCGGGTTTTGCCGTCTTGCGTTGCGATCTGCCATACCGCCAATCCCGGTCCTTCGGTCCGCCCCGACCCGGAGACGCCGCTCACGACCGCGAAGGTCTGAAGAACAGCGTTAGTGTTCTTCACAAACTGGCCTCGGGGCGCCATTTTCTTGGCGGGCATTCCTATGGAGGACGCCAGTCTACGATGCTCTGCGCCGACGAACCGGGCCTGGCCGAAGGATTGCTGCTCCTGTCCTATCCCCTGCATCCGCCGCGGAAGCCTGAGCAGCTCCGCGTGCAGCACTTGCCCAAGTTGCAGACGCCCGCGCTGTTCGTGCACGGAACGCGCGATCCGTTCGGCTCGCCGGAGGAGATGGAATCAGCCCTGAGTATGATTCCGGCGAAGACGCAGCTTTTGAAGATCGAGGGCGCAGGTCACGACCTCGGCTTCAAGGGGAAGGCAACGCAGATGGATTTGCCGGCACTGCTGCTCGCGGAGTTTCAGAAGTTCTTTGGTTGAGTTTTAAGTTGTATCCTTGAGAATCTGCGGAAATCTACGGCGCTTTAATTTACCCAGCCAGATTTCGAACCGCCATTTTTCTTGTCGATATCATCCGGCGGGATGTAGTTGCCGTTTTCGTCGAAGGTCCCGCTGACGGTGCGATTCTGCTTGCGCATGAACACTTCGAACTTGCGCGCCGCCCGGCGCCGCTTCCAGCGGTAATACGAATTCCTTATGCTGAAGTGGTGTTCCGTGGCGCCGAAGGCCAGCCCGCGCCGGGGCATGAACTTCACGTAAACAAATCCGAATAGCAGTCCGCCCAAGTGAGCGAAGTATGCGACGTTCGAGCCGCCGCCCGTTCCAGAGGCGCTGATCGCTTCGACCAAGGTAATGAATGCAACTCCCGCTACGAAATACTTGGCGCGAATGCTGAACGGAATGGGAAACAGCATGATTTCCCGATCGCCGTAAAGAAGGCCAAACGCCATCAGAATTCCCAGCACTCCTCCAGAGGCACCCAGGGTCTCTGTTCTAGGTGACACGTTACCGACGCCAGTGTAGGAGATTGCAATCGTGGTCAGCGCGGCTCCGACCACGCAGAAGAAATAGAATTCCAGAAATCGTCTTTGTCCCCAATCGGATTCCAGCTGCGCGCCGAACATCCAAAGCCCGAGCATATTGAAAAGAATGTGCAGGATTCCAGCGTGCAGGAATGAATATGTCACGATCTGGAATATCCAGCCGTGCATGACCATCAGGGGAGTCAGGCTGAATACGTCCCGGAACGCGACCGCCAGATTCGGCGTAAACGTCAACAGTGCGGCGAGCAGGTAGACCGCGGCATTGATGATGATGAGCCACTTCACTGCCTTGGTGAAGGGAGGCAAACTCAACGAGAAGGTTCTTCCGCGATACATAAAAACAGTTGCCAGTTCTCAACAGCACGTTGCCAGTGGAGAGCCGACAACTTTTGGTCTCAACCAGGAGCAAGTCATTTTAGCAGGTTTGTCGTTCACCGCTCTGGCAGGGGCGCAACCGCCAGGCTCCGGTGGTTTTGATTATCTACTGCGCGCACGGCAAAAATCACATTATCCTTCGACATAGCAAGCGTAACCCGGGTTACATTTCCCACGGCCCGTTCGTGTTCCCATTCGGGACTGGTCGTTGCCCGCCAAAGCACTTCATAACCTGCGGCTCGACCACCCGGGGATGGTTCCCAGATCAGGGTGGAATCGTTCTCCAGTTTCGTCGTCAGCAGCCGAACCTTAGCCGGAGGCGTGGGAGCGAAAGCCAAAGATGCCAGCGTGGCCGCATTCAGGCGCGCGACATTCGCTACGTAGTCGAAGTTGACGAACTTAAGCAGATCGCCGAATTCGACTCCGTTTTCGGTGCGAACATTCTGATGCTGATGGTTGTAGTCTTCGTGAAACTCGGTGAAGCGCACCGCAGCGTAGCCCTGTTCGTTGAACGAGCTGTGGTCGCCTCCGCGCAAGTAACGATCCAGACGGAACACCAGCATCGGTTTAACGCCAGCGTCATAAGTGCGGGCAGTCTCGGCGATGTAGCGGGCAAGCTGCCGGGAAGCGGGATCGTTTTCCTCTGCAAGACTGCGGATCTGGTGCAGCTCGGCATCGGAAGCAGCGAGTGACACGCCTTCTGAAAACACACGCACCACGCTGGCATCCTGCTGCGGGCTGCGATCGCCGCCCACGATGTCGTTGTTCAGCACTGCTTCAATGTCCCATCCAGCGGACTTAGCCATTTTCGCGAAATGGGTGCTGCCGTTCAGACCTTGTTCTTCGCCAGCTACGGCTAGAAAGATGATCGTCGCGGGGAACTTCATCTGGCTGAGAACGCGAGCACACTCCAGACTCACAGCCGCGCCGCTGGCATCGTCGTTGGCGCCCGGAGCAGGATCGGTAATGTTGAGGTTTTCACTATTCCGAGAATCGTAGTGACCGGTAACCAGCACAATGCGAGCGGAACTCGCCGGATCGGAGCCCTTCAGAACCGCATAAACATTGGTGATTTCGGTGGGTTTGGGAATTCTTCCGCCGGGCGCTTCGGTGAAACTGTCGAGTTTGACTTCAAGGCATCCGCCGCAATCGCGCGAGTAACGTTCGAATTCAGACCTGATCCATTCCCGCGCAGCCCCAATGCCATGTCCCGATGCGATCGAAGCTGCATCTTGTTCGGACAGCGTGGAACGAGTCTGGAAGCTCACCAGTTTCTCGATGTTCGATTGAATTCGCGACGCGGAAATCTGCCGCGCGGCTGCGGAAATCTGTGGATCGGCTGGAAGTGTGGGAAGTGGGTCCTGTGCAAACGCAACGATCGTCATCAGTCCGAGAGCAATGCACAGACCGTGAGGTCCTAAGAAACGCACTCGTCGCGTGTCAGAAGAATTCCCGCAAGCATAGCGTTGGAGTTTCACAAGCATTCTCAGAATAGCCGCCAGCCAAGGGGTTTCCGGGCCGTTACCCGGATTTTCGCATATCCAGACTTGACCTTCGGCTCAAGAGTCACTAAATATTATCAAGGAGTCTTAATACGATGGAGGCCATTGTGGTTCATTGCCCGGAATGCGAAACCAACCTCGATATCGAAGAAGACGAGGTCGATGAGGGAGAAATCGTCTCCTGCCCCGAATGCGGTACAGATTTCGAAATCATCACGGTGAGTCCCATTGAGTTGAAGCCCGTGGATGAGGAGAAATACGAGGAGGACGACGAAGAGGAAGCCGAAGACGGTGATCTCTCTTAGGTCACGCACTCCTTCGCCTTGCCGGTTACAGTTCGTCTTACGCGATGCTTTCCGAATGGTGCTTCTCGGGTTGTGCGTCTCGATGGCACTTTGTCTCGCCGGACGAGCCGCGGCTGGTGGTAATTCGTCGCCGGAGGACACCAAGCACGAAATTCCCTACGCCTTAATCTTCGGCACCGTCTGGGGTCCGGACGATCATCCTGTCTACGCAGTAAAAATCAAGATTCGCCGCGAGGGTGAAAAGAAAAACCGCTGGGAAGCGATGTCGGACCACAATGGCGAGTTCGCCGAGCGCGTCCCCGCAGGAAAGCAGGACTACGTGATCTGGGCCGACACCAAAGGCCTTAAATCTAAAAGTGGCAAGCAGCTTCAGGGAGACGAGGTCAAGGTACACGTGGATGGGGATGAGCGTGTCGACACCGGCTTGCATCTAAAATAGCAACACGTCCGAAGCAAGCAGCCCGGTAAGCTAGGGAAGAGGTGACATGAGAAGGCGCCAGGTTATTGTCGTCGGGGTGGTAGTGCTGCTCGCCTTCGCTGCGGCGGCTTCTGCTTACTCGAAAGACAAAGACAAGGACACGGTTGGCCGCACGCTTACGGGCAAGGTGCTCGATCGGCACGATAATCCCCTGCCAGATTCGATCGTCTATCTCGCCAATACTCGCACCCGCGCTGTGAAAAGCTACATCGTCGGAGCTGATGGCGCGTACCACTTCCCGGAGCTGTCTCCCAACATCGACTACGACGTCTACGCCCAGTACAAGGGCCACAAGAGCGACACCAAGACGGTGAGCCAATTCGACGACCGAAAGATAGTGAACATCATTCTGCGAATTGATCTGAAGTAAGGCGCTCTTAACGAGTCCGATCAGCCCCGCAAACCAGGAACAAATTCGGCCCCCAGCTCTTCCGGACAAGCAAAGAGATCTTGCAACGGTGACACTTGCACAGTCGCCCACGTTGGCCTTCCCGCCTTGAGTTCCATGACCCGGTAACCCACGCGGGAAAAAAGTTCGAATGTTTCCACCAGATTCGTTCGCCGCAGATACTCGAACATTACCAGCTTTGGGCGATCCATTCGCAGCAAATTAAGCATTCCGCGCAGCACGGAGTTCTCATGCCCCTCCACGTCGATCTTGATGGCTGAAATGGGAGCTGGCAAAGCTCCGCCCTCCGCTAGAAAAGCGTCGAGTGTGTTGCGTCGTACGGAAATGGTCGGAACGGATGTGCTAAAACCGACCACGGTTCGGTTGCACGAATCCACGCCACCGGCGTTCTCGACTTCGACAATTCCAGCCAGGTCCGACAGGGCCAGCTCACGAACTTCAAAACTGAGGTGGTTGAGCGCAAGGTTCTCGCGGGCACGGGCGGCCGCGACCGGATTCGGCTCGAAGAGGATTGCGTGCTGAATCACGTCGGCCAACAGAAGGCTGATCAGGCCGACATTAGCTCCGATATCGAGCAGCGTTCCTCGTTGGATGTGTCTTCTGAGGAATGACAAACAAATGAAATTGGGGATTCGCGTGTATAGCACCGCCGATGATGCCTGACAGTTGGGATACGCTCGAAACTGGAAACCGTTAAAGAGCGGGACCCCAACCGGAGTTCGGGCTAATCGTTTCCAAATCTGCCAACCTCCCGCCATCAACAAACGCCGCAACCGCTGACTCCGGTTGGACTCATCGTGCCAGACGGATCCGACAACACAGTTCAAGTCGCGTATGCGGGCGGAAGCATCCAACTGGTTTTCCTGCGACAATCATAGTGCGGCCTGGTCCGGCTATGGGCCGTCGAGGTTTACCATTCGAGTTCATAGCGCAATTCTGGGCGACCCGATGATTTCAAAAGGACTTCAAGCAATAACTCCGGCAAGAAAATCTCTGATCGCACGTTTCGGCACCTTTGCCGCAATACTCCTCACGGCCATCCTCAGCCTGCATTTGGTCAGCTGCAACAACAGTTCGCCAGCAAAGCAAACCACCCCGCGTCCACCACCTCCCGGCACGTCCGGAACCAACGTCATGACATACCACTATGACAATGCGCGCACGGGACAGAATCTGACAGAAACGATTCTTACCCCCGCGAACGTCAACTCGTCCAGTTTCGGCAAGCTCTTTGTCATCAGTGTCGACGGAAAGGTCGACGCCCAGCCGCTTTATCTCACGCAACTAAGCACCCCCAACCAAGGGACGCACAACATTGTGTACGTGGAAACCGAGCATGGCAGCGTCTATGCATTTGACGCCGACACCGGAACGCTTCTGTGGCAAGTCTCGATGCTGGCCTCCGGCGAATCCCCAAGCGACGATCACGGCTGCGGCCAAATAACTCCCGAGATCGCCGTCACCTCGACCCCGATCATCGACCCCAAAGCCGGTCCGCACGGCACGATCTACGTGGTCGCAATGTCGAAGGACGGCTCCGGAAATTATCACCAGCGCCTGCACGCCCTGGACGTGACCACGGGCGCAGAAGAGTTTGGCGGTCCTCAGAATATTCAGGCTTCGTTCCCCGGAAACGGTGACAACAGCACAGGAGGCAGCGTGATCTTCGCCCCGGGGCAGTACGCGGAACGGGCTGGCCTGCTCCTGCTGAACGGAGTCGTGTACACGGCATGGACCTCCCACTGCGACTTTCGTCCCTACACCGGCTGGCTCATGGGCTTCAACCAGTCAACTCTGGCGCAAGTCAGCGTGCTGAATGTCACCCCGAACGGCAACGAAGGCTCCGTCTGGATGAGCGGCGCAGGCCTTGCCGCCGACACCTCCGGCAACATTTTCCTGTTGGACGCGAATGGTACCTTTGACACCACGCTCGACTCAAATGGCTTTCCTAGTCAGGGCGACTTCGGAAACGCCTTCCTCAAAATTTCTACCGCCGGCAAATTGTCCGTCGCCGATTACTTCGAAATGTCCAATCAGGGCGCGGAGAACGGCTCTGACGAAGACCTCGGCTCCGGTGGGGCGCTCGTGCTCCCCGATCTCACCGACAGCTCGGGCCGCACCCGGCACCTCGCCGTCGGTGCCGGCAAAGACTCGAACATCTACGTTGTCGATCGCGACGCCATGGGAAAATTTAATCCCAACTCGAACAACATCTATCAGCAGCTGCAGGGTTCTTTGTCGAGTTCCGTTTTTTCCATGCCCGCCTACTTCAACAACACGGTTTACTACGGCGCAGTCGGCGACAGGATCAAAGCGTTCGCCATCAGCAGCGCGAAGCTCGCGAGCACGCCTGCCTCGCAAACCGGCAACGCCTTCGGCTATCCCGGCGTAACTCCCAGCGTCTCCGCCAACGGAACCAGCAACGCGATCCTCTGGGCCGCGGAGAACAATAGCAACGCCGTGCTGCACGCCTACGACGCAACCAATCTTTCGCATGAGCTCTACAACAGCAACCAGGCGTCAGGAGGAAGAGATCAGTTCGGCGCAGGCAACAAGTTCGTCACTCCGATGATCACAAACGGAAAAGTCTACGTGGGAACAACCAACGGCGTAGGAGTATTCGGCCTGTTGCAGTAAGTGCAGGACGGACACTCCTGTCCGCCCCATTAGAAGTATCTGGCAAGATGAAAAAGAGCGGACAAGACTGTCCGCTCCACGCAAACGAAGTTAATTGTTATCGCTTCCCGATCGCTTCCACGACATCAACTCTCCAATCGTTGAACCGCCGGTGCTCGATACCGGATGCTTATAAGCCTCCACTTCCGTGCGCGAAGCTTCCTCACCCACCGCCTTGATACTGAGCCCGACCTTCTTTTCTTCCTGATTCATCTTGATAATCTTGAAGTCGTGCTCATGTCCCGGCTCCAAGGTCAGCTGCTGCCCATTGGCATCCACCGCTTCCGAGTTATGGCAGAGCCCCTCGACGCCTTCCGCGATCTCCACAAACGCACCAAAGCTCGCCACCCGCAGCACTTTCCCGTGCAGAACGTCGCCAACTTTGTGCTGGCTGAAGAAGCTTTCCCAAACATCCGGCTGAAGCTGCTTCACCCCCAGCGACAGCCGCCGCTTATCCGGCTCGATCGCGAGCACCACAGCCTTAAGCCGATCACCCTTCTTCAAAATCTCCGAAGGATGCTTAACCCGCTTCGTCCAACTCAAATTGCTGACGTGCACCAGCCCATCAATTCCATCCTCAATCTCAATGAACGCGCCAAAGTCCGTCAGGTTTCGCACCCGGCCTTCAACGGTAGCGCCCACCGGATACTTCTCATGCAAAGCGTCCCAAGGATTCGTCGCCAGTTGCCGCATGCCCAACGAAATCCTCCGCTCCTGCGGATGCACATTCAGCACCACGCAATCCACATGGTCGCCCACATTCACCAACTTGGACGGATGTTTCATCCGCTTCGACCACGTCATCTCGCTGACGTGCACCAGCCCTTCGATGCCCTGCTCCAGCTCGACAAACGCACCGTAATCGGTAACGCTGATCACCCGTCCGCCCACATGCGCGCCCACCGGATACCGATGCTCTGCATCCAGCCACGGATCAGGCGTCAGCTGCTTGAATCCCAGCGACACCCGCTGCTTATCTTTATCAAACTTCAAAACCTTAACCTGGATCTGATCGCCCACATTCACCAGATCGCGCGGATGCGTTAGCCGTCCCCACGACATATCCGTAATGTGCAGCAGACCGTCGATCCCGCCCAGATCCACAAACGCGCCGTAGTCGGTAAGGTTCTTCACTACGCCGGTCAGAATCGAACCTTCTTCCAGATGCTCCAGCGTCTTCGATCGCTTTTCACTCTGCTCGCCTTCGAGCACCTGCTTGCGCGAAACCACAATGTTCCCGCGCTTCTTGTTCAGCTTGATAATCGCAACTTCGAGCGTCTGCCCCTTCACCGCATCCAGGTTCCGAGCCGGACGTAAATCCGCCTGCGACCCCGGAAGAAACGCATTCGCGCCCATAATATCGACGGTCAGCCCGCCCTTGATCCGTTCCACCACGGTTGCCTGAATCGGCTTCTTCTCGTTGTAGGCCTTTTCAATCTCATCCCACGCCCGCAGCTTCTGTGCTTTCTGGTGCGAGAGATTGATGTAGCCTTCCTCGGTCTCGCCCTTATCCCGCATGACGTCGATTTCGTCGCCTGGCTGAAACCGGGGCTTGCCCTCGAAATCCAGCACTTCCGACAAAGGCAGCATGCCTTCGGACTTGGCGCCGATATCGACCACCACGTGCGTGCCGGTCAGCTTCAACACGGTGCCTTTGAGGACCTTGTCCTCGCGGACCGCCTCTTCGCTTTCCGTGGTGAAACTTTCCAGCGCCGAAGCAAAGTCCTCGGTGCTGCCCGTTTTTTCGTCCTGCGCCTGGGCGGGTTGGGGCGTCTCAGCAACAGAAGCCGGTGGGATCGTGCTCTCCGGAGAACTCTCGAGGTTCTCGGTTAAGGTTGACGTGGCTGAATCGTTGTGGGGAGTGTTGTCTTCGAGCAAGGTTTATCGCCTCTCTGGTGTACTCGCGCGTGCGCGAAGGATGCGGGATCTGTTAGCGGACTGCTGGCGTGAGTCTTAGGTTGTGTGGAGCCCGCCCTGGCGGACGGACCTGAACAATCCCAGCGGTCGGACGTTGCCAAATAGCGAACCCGCGTCCAAAAGGGAACCTCTCGACTATAGCAACCGCTCGCAAACAGTGTCAAACCCCAAACCAAGAATAATCAAAATTCATTAAAGCCACGTTAAAAACCAAATCTATCTTTGAGACACAATTCAGCCGGTCCCATTCGCGAGAGACACAATTCCACCCGGCCCATTTCCGACAGACACATTTCCGCCAACCCCACTTCCACCAACCCCACTTCCGCCAAGCCCCTTTTCCGACGTCATCCTGAGCGAAGCGAAGGATCTCGCGCGCATTACGAAAATTCTCACCCCGGCCTTTGCCTTGCTCCCAAACGGTTTGGCGCGACACCACCTGATCGCAGCCGCAAGCCGGCGGAAGGAGAGCCCTGCACGTGCAGGTTGGCAAAGGCATAAAGAAAACGCTCTCCTAGGGACGACCCAAATCGATCATGACCTTCCGGCCAACGACCCCAGACCCCAGCCCACCCCCCGTAACATCCAGAAAGTGCAACCTCTTTAGTACCGGTTCCCCAACCCGGAATGCTCTGTATACTGCGACCATCACAAGTAGCATCAAAATGCCAATGCCTACCCGGCTCAAATTGCTGCTTCTTTGCCTGCTCGCTGCGGTATCGCAGGCGCACGCCGGCGTCACCCTGCTTCTCGAAGAGCCCTACAGCTACGATGGAGCCTTCGCCGGTACCGGCCACACCGCCGTGTATCTCACGAACATTTGCGCCGACTCTCCGCTAGTCTTGCGCCGTTGCGCCCCCGGAGAATTGGGCGCAGTCATCAGCCGCTACCAGAACATCGCCGGACATGACTGGATCGCCGTGCCCTTAATTCCCTATCTCTACGCCGTCGAAAAACCGGAGAATGTTCCCCTGTCCGTGGACGAAAAGTTAGCTGACTATCTTCGCGACCAATATCGCCGCCATCACTTTCAGTCCATCGCGCCGGACGATGCCAATGGCGAACCGCCCGCCGGACGCTGGGTAGAGCCGCTCGGGGTCGCCTATCGCCGCACTGTCTACGCTTTCCAGATCGATACCACCCCGGCCCAGGACGACGCCCTGATTCGCCACTACAACTCGCAGCCGAACAAGAATCAGTTCAAGATGTTGTCCCACAATTGCGCCGACTTCGCCCGCGACCTGGTTAATTTCTATTATCCGAAAGTTCTTCATCGCAGCATCGTAGCCGACCTCGGCGTCAATACGCCCAAACAAGACGCCAGGTTATTTGTGCGCTTCGGCGAACGCCACCCCGAGTTGCACTTCACGAGCTTCGTCATCCCCCAGGTCCCGGGCAGCATTCGGCGCAGCGGGCCCGTTCACGGCATCGTCGAATCCGCATTCCTCGCCAAAAAGTACATGGTGCCGTTGCTCGTATTCCATCCGGTGATGGCTACTTGCTTCGTCGTCGGAGCCTTTGGTGTTGGGCATTTCAATCCCGCCCGCGATGCCATGGTCTTTGATCCTAACCGGCCGTTGGAACCACCCGCGACATCGGCCCAGAGGCGCGACTACCAGAACCGCTTGGACGCGATGAATGGCGCCCTCGACGAAGGCAACCCTTGGGCCGGAACCCGCTGGCAACAGCTACAAGCCGGTGCTGTCCCGCAAGTCGATGACTCCGGAAATCCCCAGTTGCAAGTGAAGGTGGGCGATGAAACCGTTGACCTCGCGCTCACCCGAGACAACCTCCTGAACACTTCCGCGCCGCCCGAGTTGACCGAGCGGGTTATCCTGCTCCGGCTCCGCGAAGAATTAAAGAGTGGCCCACCCAAGGTCTCGAAATCTGACGCCGAAAACGACTGGCAACTCCTGCAACAGGTTCTGCTCGCCCGCCGCCGCAACCTCGACGCAACCGAAGCCCGCCTGACCGCCATGAAATCCAATTAATCAAACCTAAAGGGGGAAAAGAGGCCTCCCGCCTATCCCGGCACATCGGCAATCCAGCTACAATAACCCCAACATGATCGCTCATCTCCGCGGAAAACTGCTGGCCAAGCACCCCAACCAGGCGATACTCGAAACCGCTGGCGTAGGCTACGACGTCACCATCACCATCCCAACCTTCTCCGACCTGCCCGGCCCCGGCAGCGAGGTCGCCCTCCACATCCACACCCACGTCCGCGAAGATCAAATCGCCCTCTACGGATTCCTAAAGCCTGCAGAGAAAACACTCTTCGAAAAACTGATCACCGTAAGCGGCATTGGCCCGAAGCTGGCCATCACCATCCTGAGCGGCATGCCCGCCGACGAAATGGTAGGAGCCATCCGCGGCAACGACATCGCCCGCCTCACCCGCATCCCCGGCATCGGCAAAAAAACCGCCGAGCGCATGATCCTCGAACTCCGCGACAAACTCCCACCTGCAGGCATCGAAGCCCCCGCAATCCCGCCGATCACCGCAATAGAAGAAGACGTACTTTCCGCCCTGACAAATCTAGGCTATCAGCGCCCAACCGCAGAACGGGCCTTGGCCTCAGCCATGAAGAATGAAAAGAACAACACCTTCGAAGCCCTATTCAGAAACACCCTGGCCGCCCTAGCCAGATAGACCGGTGGTATTGCGCGCCGTACCGGCTCAAGCTCGTCGATCCCCAATCACCGACGTCATCCTGAGCAAAGCGAAGGATCTCGCGAGCAGTACGAAAACTCTCAGCTAGGCCACACACCCAAACGACGAGACGCCTGGCACCAGCGTCCTGCCAACCCGATCGGAATGGTTGAAACCCTGCCGCAGAGCATCAGGATAAATACACGTACTCCGTGCCACCCCCGACGTCAGCCTGAGCGAAGCGATGGATCTTGCGCGCAGCACGAGAACTTTCAACCAGGCCGCGCACCCAACCGGGTGTAGCGCGTACGCGGCCGCCGAGGCGGCGGAACAGGAAAGCCCGGCGCGGAAGCGTCGGGTAGAAGTGGAAAAATCCGGCCAAGTCCCGTCAGGGACGACACTCACCGCTTTCGAAACACCTCAAAAATCAAATTGAAAAGCTGCACCAGCGTAATCCCGATGGTCACATAAACCGCAATCTCCAACCGTCGCCCAGCCTCTTTAGTCCCGGCCAGCATATCCATCACTTCTTTGGTGCTCTCGTGCAACGTTTCAGCCAACTGCTCAAAATGCTGCGTCGACCCCCGCAACCGTTCAAGCACGTGCGAGGTCGCCGATAACGCCGCCGCGATCTGCTCCCCGTTGCGAATATCGAGCTCGATCTTGCACGCCGACCACCAAGGACTCCCCGGCGGATTGTCATACATCCGCTGCCGGATCTCCTCGTAAGACCGTGTCCGCAACAACTGCACCAGCGCATGCACCTTATCCGCGCCAACGATCGGGGTTTCGTCGCTCATTACCGCCATAACTCGCGAGTCTAGCAGCCATCCCTTGCTCCACTGAGATACCAGAAGGTCAACTCCAACCGTGCCATTAGCCAGCGCACCCCCAGGTTACCCCCTTGAGCCATTTGATATTCCCTGCGGGCCATCTACAATCTCACTCTTCATGAACACCACTCGCATCGCCGAACTACTGAAACCCTTCCTCAACGCCTCACCGCTCCGCATGCCGCGTCAGCCCGATCCCCCCCCACCTTGTCATTCCGAGCGAAGCGAGGAATCTGCTGTCCTCAGCCTAGCCGAACTGCAGATCATATCGATATACATCGATCTACTCCTTCGCTGGAACGCCCGCATCAACCTCACTGCCATCCGCGAACCAGAAGAAATCGTAACCCGCCACTTCGGCGAATCCCTGTTCGCCGCCCGCCACCTCTTCCCCGCAAGATCCGCGCCGGGACAGGCCCCCGAGCCCGCCATAAGCGAAGTCGGGAAAAGCTCGACCAGCGCAATCGACGTCGGCTCAGGCGCTGGCTTCCCCGGCATACCCATAAAAATCTGGGCTCAGCAGATCCACCTGACCCTGATCGAATCCAACCAAAAGAAAGCAACCTTCCTCCGTGAGGTAGCCCGAACTCTTATATTGACGAACATCAATGTATTTCCGGGACGCGCCGAAAACTACCCGGGCCCCCCAGCCGATGTAGTAACCCTACGCGCCATGGAGCAATTCGACACCGCTCTGCCAGTAGCCACGCGCCTGGTCGCACCCACAGGCCGGCTGGTCCTCCTGATCGGCGAATCCCAACTCGCCCGCGCACGAGATCTTACCCCGCAGTTCGCCTGGTCGCCCCCAATTCCAATCCCTCTCTCGTCAAACCGCGTCCTCACAATCGCCACAAAGGAACCATGAGCCGCACGCACCAAGGTCGATAACAATGCCCCGCCCTAAGGGACGAAAAAAGCAAGAAGTGGGACCGCTCACTTAGCAGCGAATGATTTCTAGCGGATCTTTTCCAGAAAATGCGCCAGCAATGGCGCAAGCGAAGTGAGAAACAACCGGCAGCTGCAGATTGTTCAGCTACGTCGAGATTGGATACTGGTTCCCAGCGAAGTGTTCCACGTGGAACACTTGAGCGAAATTCACTCAGCTGAAATGTTCCACGTGGAACATTCCTGTGGAAAGATTGGGTGCTGCGTCGGTAACTGGCTAAATCCTTAACAAGATGTCCTCCTGACTTACTTGCACTGAAATCCGTCATTGCAAATGCACAACGATTCGGCCTATTCTGCATTTGTCTCTCGCTTCTCCGAAAATTAAAATGGGACGCGTTATCGCGGTTGCCAACCAGAAGGGCGGCGTGGGCAAGACTACGACCGCCATCAATCTGGCCTCGTCCATTGCCGCAGCTGAGGTCGATACGCTGCTGGTCGATTGTGATCCGCAATCAAACACGACCAGCGGGCTTGGCTTGGTCAAAGATCCTGCACGAATCAATACCTATCATCTGCTTATGGGCGAGGCCAACGCCGAGCAGGCCTTGCAGCGGACTGAGCTCGATCAGCTGTGGCTCATCCCGGCGCACAAAAACATGATCGGGGCGAACCTTGAGCTGATCGACGCGGAACGACGTGAGTTTCGTTTGCGGGATGCGCTTGCGCCTCTGCGGGAGCGCTTCAAGTACATTGTGCTGGACTGTCCACCGGCGCTGGATCTGCTCACGCTCAATGCGCTCGTCGCGGCTGACTCGATTTTGATTCCTATGCAGGCGGAATACTTTGCGCTCGAAGGCGTGTCCGAGTTGCTGGACACCATCGAGCGCATCCGGGCGTCGCTGAATCCTGAGCTCTCGATCGAGGGCGTGGTACTCACCATGTTCGATGACCGCACCAACCTGGCTCAGCAGGTGACGGCGGAGTTGAGTCGATACTTCGGCGAGAAGCTTTGCAAGACGACCATCCCGCGCAACGTGCGGCTGGCGGAGGCTCCTAGCCATGGCAAGCCTGCGCTGCTTTACGACGTTCGTTCGCGGGGGGCGGAGAGTTACATCCAGTTGGCTAAGGAAATCATTGGGCACAGCCTTCCAGTGGAGATGCCCGCGCCTGCCGAGTCGTCGATTGAGGAGAAGCAGGTGGTGAATGCTCCGCGCTGGAAGCGGTGGATCAAGGAACGGAATAAATTGACGACCATCAATATATTGGATCGATGAGTGGCGTCCGGGACGTTGACGTACTGCGCGCGAGATCCTTCGAGACCTTACGGTCTCTCAGGATGACGTCTGGTTGGGTTTTGGTTGGGTTCTGTTTTGATTTTGATGAGGGAACGGCCGCTCGTAGATCGATTGGCGTCGATGTGTTGGCGGAGTCAAACGCAGGGTCCCTCGACTACGCTCGGGATGACAGAGGATAGGGGATGAACAACAAATGACGACGACGGCGATGACTGGTACGGACAAGGCCGCAGAGAAAGTGGTCGATAAACGGCGGGCTTTGGGGCGGGGGTTGGATTCGTTGCTGCCTTCGGGGCCGCGGGTGGTAGAGGCTGGGCACTCGGCGCAGTCTGCGGTTTTGCCGGAGGTGCAGGCCTCGGCGGCGCGGGCGGATTCTGTGGTTGAGATTCCGCTGGCGTTGATTGACGAGAATCCTTACCAGACGCGGTATTTTGCCGCGGGTGAGCCGGCTTCGGAAGACTTTGTTGCGACTACGCTGGAGGAATTGGCGGCCTCGATCCGGGCTAACGGAGTAATCCAGCCGATCTCGGTGCGGCCGGGGGCGAATGGGCGTTATGTCCTGATCCTGGGGGAGCGGCGCTGCCGGGCTTCGAAGATCGCGGGGCGGACGGCGATTCCGGCGATTGTACGCAAAGTCTCCGACCAGCAAGCGGCGGAGATGACGGTGGTTGAGAACCTGCAGCGGCAGGATCTGAATTGCATGGAGCAGGCGGCCGCGTTCTCGAGGTTGAGCCAGGATTTCAAGCTGACCCAGGAGCAGATTGGGCAGCGGGTGGGGATCTCGCGAGAGTCGGTTTCGAATTACATGCGACTGCTGCGACTGCCGGGGTCGGTGATGCAGTATCTGCAGGACGGAAGGTTGGGATTCAGCGAGGCGCGGGTGCTGTTGACGTTGCTCGATCCGAACATGATTCCGAAGATTGCGGACGAGGCGGTGCGCAAGCATTTGTCGGTGGAGCAATTGGAAGACCTGGTGTTCAACACCAATGTGCCACTGCAAAACGAGAAGCAGCCGGGGACGGCGCGGTGGGTAGATCCGAATGTGCGTCATGTACAGACGGAGCTGGAGCGGACCCTGGGCGTGCGGGTGCGGATTCGCGATCGGAAGGGCAAGGGGAAGATTGAGATCGAGTATGCGACGCTCGAGGATTTTGATCGGGTGGTGGGGATGTTGAAGGGTGGTACTTAGTCGTTAGTCTCTGGTTGTTGGTCTTCGTCGTTGGGCATGGCGGCTCTTGCCGCCTTTTTTCATGGATTGGGGATTTATCTTGATACGAACCTGAGGAGTCACTTGGTGGGAAAGGAATTAGGCCGAAGTCTCGATACGCGTGTCCTCTTGCTCCACAAGAGCTTGGAGTGGGAAATGCTCGCGACACAGTAACTCGACACTGCGATCAGAAGAATCCGGGCTGTTACGGATCAGCGGAGTAAACTGTGGGACCGTGGTGGCTTTGGGTTTCATGCAGCAGGCGGGCGAGGGCGCCCGTTCCACACTTGTTTAGCGGGAAGTGGGAAATGTTCGCTACGATGGAACAAAAAGTGTTGCAGTCGGTGGCCATGCAGCTCATGAATGGGGCGGAAGTCGCGCTGGATGAGGATGGACAGAAGCTGCGGGTGAAACGGGTAGGGAGCGGGCGGTTGCGGATGGTGCAGTTCAAGTTGAATGGGCGAATGTTTGAGGCGATTGAGCAGAATCGTGAGAAGCCCAGCCGGTGGGGCAAGCTGGCACGAGAGAAGCATCAAGTGGTGCAGTTTCGGGATGTGGTGACTCACAAGTATGTGGCGGTCGCGGTGGATGGGGAGATTACGGAGTACGGGAGGAGTTGATCGTCGGTGTTGCGATTCATGTGGTGATGAGAGCATTGCACCCGTGCGGGGCCTGAGTCTTTCTTTGAAGTCGTTATGCAATGCTGAAGCGCTGCTCCACCCAAAATCGACCCTTTGCGCTTGTGGCACGACTGGTCGCGCTTCCCTGAATCTAATGCAGAGGTCCTTCGTTGGGCACCTTCGCTTTGCGAAGGTGCCGCTTCCTCAGGATGACAGCGGGCCGTGGCGATCGTGCGCGGCTGGAATCTTCTTTGCGCGGTGCGGATCGATTGTTTTAGTGCGGGCAGAAAGCAGATTCCTCGCTGCGCTCGGAATGACAATCGGGGGTGGGGATCCGCTTCCTTAAAATGGCAGCAGGATGGGCAGGATGGCGGCGCGGGCCGGGCGGATGACAGCGGGTGGGGAATCTTTTCAGGCAGGAATCAGGGTCGTTAATCCGTGGGATGATTGGAGCATTTGGGTGGGTTGATGCGCCTTTTCACCAGGCATCTTGCCACTCGGGTGGGATTGCTGGTGGTTTTTTGGTGAGGTAGGGAAGTTAGGCTCTATTGACAGGGGCTTGGGATCACTTATAGTTTCTGACGCCGAAAATTCCGTGGTCTTGGGTTCGTGTGCTTTGGTTAACTCTGGCCGTCCGGAATTAATTCTTTCCTTTTGGGAGCAGACAATGAAATATGGTTCAGCAATCGCACGCGTGTTGATGGTGATTCTAACCCTGATTTTCGTCGCCATCGCGGCCGACGCACCGAAGCTTACGTTCAAGTTCACTACCATCCAACTAAAGGGAGCGCAGGACACGCGCGTGTTTGGCACGAATAACGCCGGCGTCATGGTGGGTGCGTACGTCGATAGTGCTGGGGTGGACCATGGTTTCATGCTGAAGGCCGGGAAGGTGACAAAGATCGACGATCCCAAGGGGACGACTACGAATTGCCTTGGCGTCAATACGGCGGGCGATGTGGTGGGCTACTATCTCAACACCCTTGGGGCGTCGCAGGGCTTTTTGCGTCATGGCACGAAGTTTACCGACATCGGGCCGAAGGGAAGCACCAGCTCCGAGGCGGTCAATATCAACACTGCAGGAAACATTACCGGATATTTTGTGGGCACGGATGGAGCCACGCACGGATTCGTTTGGAATGGGAAGAAGTACACCCAACTGGATGTGCCGAAGGCGATTTCGACTCTGGCGTGGGGGATCAATGACAACGGAGTGATTTCGGTGCAGTGGATTGACTCGACGGGCGTGAGTCATGGCTGCCATTTACAAGGCGAAGAAGTACACAACGATCGATGTGCCGGGTGCGACGGGAAGCTACGCGCATAGCATTAATCTGGCGGGCGATGTGGTTTATTCCTGGACGGACTCCTCCGGCATTTTCCACGGAGCGTTGCGAACGGGCGGGAAGTATTACAAGTTTAATGATCCGAAGGGGACGGATGGCACTTACGGGGACGGCATCACGGATCACCGGGAAGTGGTAGGCGTTTATCACACCAGCGGCGGATCGGTGGCGGAGGGTTTCAAAGCTACTTATTGATTGCGTCGGGTTTTGGAGCATCGTAGTCGGCGGTCAAATATTCCTGCGGTGAGGAGAATCCATGAGACACAGCGCTCGTCTGGGACGGTTGGTAGTGTTGTTGGCATTGCTGTCGGTGGCGGCAGTGGCGGAGTCGCCGAAGTTAACCTTTACCTACACGACCATCAAAGTTGCGGGGGTGCAGAGTACGGCAGTCTTCGCTATCAACAATGCCGGAGTAATGGTGGGGTCGTATGTGGATAAGGGCGGGGTGCGCCACGGGTTCATACTCTCCGCGGGGAAGGTGAAGAAGATTGACGATCCGAGTGGCAGCAATACTTATTGTTTCGGGATCAATAAAGCGGGGGCGATTGTGGGCTACTACACGACCTCCAGCCAGGCTGCGCAGGCCTTCCTTTATCAGAAAGGAAAGTTCAGCGACATTGGTCCGGCGGGCTCGATGGGATCGCAAGCTCTCGGGATCAATGATCATGGAGATGTCAACGGGAACTTTGGGGACTCGAACGGATCGCACGGTTTTCTGTTGAAGGGTGGCAAGTACACTACGCTCGACGTGCCCGGCGCTGCGTACACGCTGGGAGGGGGAATCAACAATGCAGGCTTGATGACCGAGGTGTGGCTGGATTCGAACTTTGATTCGGAATCGTCGCTGTACAACGGCAAGACGTACAAGACGATTAACGTGCCTGGCGAGCCGGACTCGGATGCTGCCGGAATCAATAATGTGGGCGACATTGTTTATTCGTGGGAAGGCGCCACCGACACTTACGGCGGGGCGCTGCGGCACGCCGGCAAGATCTACAAGTTTCATGTACCCAAGGGCGATCGGACGTTCGGGTACGGGATCAACGATCACAACACGATCGTTGGGGCATACACGACGGACAGCGGGGTGTTGCTGGGGTTCTCGGCGACGTATAAGTAGGGGTCAACAACGCGAGGAATGGTGTGTAAGGAATTCTGATTCGGCGCCAACGGCCCCGGCGTCCTGCACAAACTTGCCTCACTTGTTTCTTTCAGGAGGTTTCAAGTGCGCACCCTTGACGATCACTTTTGGATCCAGGACAGGGGTGCACTTGCGACCGATGCAATGTTGAGCGGAATATTGGTAACAGGTGTCCTGTACAGCCTCTGCCAAGTCGCTGAACGGGTGGCCCTTTTTCCCTTTGAACGTCGGAGCCGCTGTTGCGGGTGTACCGACAAAAGGATGCGGTACTCCAAACTTAAGTTTGAAACTCGATTTTTCTTCCAACGTAAACCACAGTATTTCAGTTTGCGAATCGACGCAGATATATTCAGGACTTCCGGCTGCACCCGACACGTTGTCGGCAGTGACCGTGGCGGCCCCGCCGGTTTCTGAAATCCTTACGAAGCAAGGCACGCTGCCGGGGTCAGGACCCGCATGCCCACATATTCCTACCTGGTCACAGACGTCCGCGGGCGGCGGTTGCTTACATGCGCCCGGCTTGCCCGCATTCGCTGAGCCGACCAACGCTGCAAGAGCCAAGAGAGTGGAACCCGCCTTTGTGCAAACCAAGCGACCAGGTTTCATGGCACTCCTTAATTGTTCAGTTGTCTGGATTTACTGTCTGGATGAAGCTTGGGACGTTCCCTTTTGCAGCTGCAACCATTTCTGGTAGCTGGAATCGGAGCGTAATGCCCGAAGCTCCGGTTCATGCTCAACGTCTTCAACCGAATAGCCAGACTTTACAGCCAGGTCGATCGCTTCAAGGGCCCGATTACGGTTGCCGATGATCTCATAAACCAAGGCCGATGTAAACAACACATCGCTATCCTTCGGAGCCAGTTTTAACGCTTTGCCGATAAAAGTCTCTGCGTCTTTCCTTCGGCCGAGATGGGCATCGTAGAGAGCGATTCCGCTCAACACCTCGGTGCTGTTCGGGTTGACGCTGAGCTCATCCATGGCGGCTTCCAAAGCTTTCTGGTAGGCCGCCGAGGCGTCGGATGCGCGGGACGGAAGCTGGCGATAGCTGTCTCCTAAATTGCGCCACAAGATATCGTCGTGGGGGTCCAGTTCAGTTGCCCGCTTCATGGCATCCGCCGCTTCCGGATAGCGGTTGAGGTACATGTAGGCGGACCCCAGATTGCTCCAGGCGCTGGAGGTTTTTTTCAAAGCCAGACCTTTTTTCAAGATTTCGATGGCGTCGTCGTAGCGGGCCATGGCAATGTACGCTCCGCCGAGCAGGTGGTATCCCATGGAATTGTCGGGTTGCAGATCGATCATGGCCTGGAACTGCGCAGCGGCCTTGGAGAACTCTCCATGTTCGTAGTAAAAGGCGCCTAAGCCGCTGTATCCGACCCAATACCCTGGTCTGCGGTTCACGACGGAAGTCAGAGCCGCTTCGGCCTCGGCGAGCTTCCCTTGCGCCTCGTAAATTCCTCCGATGAGATAGGCGGCATCAATTGCAGAGGGATCTTCGTCGAGAGCGCGGCGATACTCTGATAGAGCCTTGTCGAGCTCTCCAGTCTGCTCATAGATTCGGCCGAGGGCAACGTGAACCGGTACCAGCCGATCGTTTAACTGAAGCGCGTGCTGGCCGTTCCATGCGGCTTTCTTGATCCATTGAGGATCCTTCGTTAGGTCGTATTTGCTGGCGTAGGCGCTGCCCAACCCGGCGTAGGCAAGAGCGTAATCAGGATCTTTGGATAAGGCACTGGTAAACAAATCAATGGCGCGGTCCAGGCTGTCCTTGTCGTATCGTTCGGAATAACCGACTCCTTGTTCGTAGAGTTCATAGGCTCCGGGCAGATTGGTACCTCCTGAGTTGACGGTGCGCACCGCCTCGGGACTGATCTGCAAGTCCACCATGTCGGCGACAGATTCCCACACATTGCCCTGCAGTCCATCGAGCGCCGAAGAGGTTGCGTAAATGGTTCGGGAGGCTAATTGTCGGTGATTCTTTGCGTCCACGAGATTAGTGGTGAGAATGACGCCCGTTCCCGTGTGCTGGATACTTCCTGTCACAGCCAAGGTGACGTTCAGCTTGCGATAGGCTTCGTCCAGACTCTTGATTTGCCGGGTGTCGGTCGTCGGAACCACCCAAAACGACTTCTGAAAACGCTCCAGTTGGGAGAGCTTACTGGTCAGGCTCTCGACGACACCGTCGCCGAAGGCCTGATCTGCGGCGTTGGTGCCGATGGTTTGGAAGGGAAGCACGGCGATGTGCTTCTGCTGCGGGAGCCGGCGGAGAGGGTTGGGAAGGATGCCGGCCCAGACAAGCCCCAGCCACGCGACCAGAAGAAGCGCGAACCCGCTGAACACGATTGCGTAACGCCTGCCGGCGGAGACTAGAGGATCCAATCCGAAGTATGTGGCCGAGCTGCCTGCGGACAAAGATCGCCAAACATCTTCAACTTCATGGAAGCGGTTCGCCGGGTCGGCTGCGACACACTTGGTGATGACAGTCTTCCAGCGCGCGCCAATTCGTCGCGCTTTGCCGTTGTGAACATCTTTGAACGGCGCGTCCCGGGACGTCGGCAGCCTGCCGGTGAGCATTTCTAAGATGGTCAAGCCGAGTGCATAAACATCACTCTCTCGCCCGTATTGTCCACGAAACTGCTCCGGGGCCATATAGGAAGGAGTGCCCGCGACATCGGCAAAGGAGCGGGTAGAATTTTCCTCGGGTTGCACACTTCTTGCCAGGCCAAAATCGGTAACCTTGACCAGCTTGTGGCCGGTTTCCTCGACCAAGATCACGTTCCCAGGTTTGAAATCGCGGTGAACAATTCCCAACTGGTGCGCCGCTGAAAGCGCGGAGACCATTTGGCCAATCAGGGGAAGAGCTTGATCACACGTCATCGCTCCGTGCTGCTGAAGCTGTCCAGCCAAGGTGATCCCCTGGAGCAATTCCATGGTCAGGAAAAGTACATCGCCGTAGGCCGGATGGCTGTGATGACCAATGTCGTATACCCGGCACACATTCCGGTGGGTTACCTTCCTGGATAGCTGAATCTCCCGTTTGAAGCTGGTGAGCTGCTGGGGAGACAGCACGAGGGAAAGGGCAATGGTCTTGAGCGCAACTCTGGCTTTAAGCTCGCCATCTTCAACCTCATAGACTTCTCCCATCCCGCCCCTGGCGATAAAACGAATGACTTCGTATCGCTGGGCAACGACATTCCCTGCAGCGAAAATCGGCGGGGAGTGCGGTGGCCGCGGCGAAACATCACCTCTGGGCTCGGTGGCGGGCAACGACGTTGTATCCTCGGCGTGGTCGAGAAGCTCCTGTACTTGTATTTGCAGGGCGGAATCTCCTGCGCACGCTTCAGCGAGAAAATCCGTCCGCCTCTCCAGGGGAATTTCGAGGACGCGGTGAAAGATTGCTTTTGCCTGGCTCCACCCCTCCGCCTTCATCATTTGAGGAACCTGACAGAGTTTTGTATGCGCGATTATAGCCCCACGTTCGACAAGAGGAAGTTATTGTACCGAGCGTCGAGCTCGGGGAGGATGTGAGTGTAACTTTGGTCGAGAGTAGCGCCCAGGACGACCAGCTTCAGGGCAACCCTCTGGGATTGGTCATCTGGCCGGTGCAATCCTAAGGATCGTGCCTTTGGGGCCGACGGCGATGGCCTCACCGGTTGGGCTCACGCTCACCGCGTTCAGATTCGTGGGCCATGCTTTCTGCGTCTTCGCGACCGCGTATGCGGAGCTGGCTGATCCCACGACGAGCACGGCGTCGGAATCAGGACGGGCAAAAGCGACGGCGGAGAAGTAGGCTTGCGGTGAAAGCGGCGACAGCTTCCAGGTGAGGCCGCCGTCGCCGGTGAAGGCAAGATGGGGGCCATCTTGCTCGGGATGCTTGTAGTCTCCGCCGGCGATTACTCCGTGCGTGGCGTCGCGGAAGGCGATGGAGAAGATGCCGGTAGAATCCTCGCCACGGATGATTGGAGTGTCGGCGACAGTCCAGGTCCTGGCGGCGTTGGTGGAATGGAAAACGCGCGCGGCTTTTCCTCCGCTGGCGAACCAGACGTTGGTGTTGCCCTGAACGGCGATGCAGGTCCCGCTGGCGGCGAACGCACCTTCGCCCTCGATGGCTGGCGGGAGCGAGTCGGGCGGGAGCGGATTCCAGTTGTTGCCGCCGTCTTCGGTCACGATCAATTCAAATTTGAGTCTGCCGGAATTGTCTGCGATGGGATCGCCGACTGCGATGCCGTGATCGCGATCCCAGAAAGCCATGCAATCGAAAAAGCCTTTGGGATTTTTATTGATAAATTGGAGCGTCCAAGTTTTGCCGGCATCGATGGTTTTGTAGATGCGCGATTGCTCGCCGGGTCCGGCGCTCAGCAGGTAAGCGAAGTCGGCGCTGAAGGCTTCGACATCGCGAAAGTCGAGGGCTTCAGCGTCGCGGACCTGGGCGGCTTGCCAGGAGTTTCCGCCGTCGGTGGTGCGGAGATAGGTTCCATGAGTGCCGCTGGCCCATGCGATTTTGTCGGTGAGCACACTGATGCCGCGAAGATTTTCGGTAGTGTTTGACTTCTGGGTAGTGAGGATCTGCGCGACGACAGAAGGGGCTAGAAGCAAGATGAGAAAATGACAGCGCATGCGATGATTGTGCCAGAAGTTCTGGGTTGGGTTTGAACCATTTATATTGTCGAGCCGATGTTCAAGAAAAAGGAATCCCATGGCACATGTTCTCTTGGAGATTTGCTGCGGATCGATTGATGATGCGATTGAGGCGGAAAAGGGTGGGGCAGATCGCGTCGAGCTTTGCTCGGCGCTGTTTCTTGGCGGGCTGACGCCCTCCTTGGGGACGATTCAGGAGGCAAAGCGGCGGCTGAAGATTCCGGCCATGGTCATGGTTCGGCCGCGAAGCGGAGGGTTCTCTTACTCTGAGGCCGAGATGGCGAGCATGGAACGCGATGTGGAGGCGTCGGTTGAGAATGGTGCGGACGGCGTGGTGTTTGGCATTCTGCGATCCGATGGAGAGCTCGATATTTCGCGATGCAAGCGGATTCGCCAATTGATCGGGAAGCGACAGGCGGTGTTTCATCGGGCGTTCGACGTGACTCCGGATCCCTTCGAGGCGTTGGAACAGCTGGTGGACATGGGATTCACGCGCATTCTCACCAGCGGGCAGAAAGACAGCGTGCCCGAGGGAGTGGAGCTCATCAAAAAGTTGATCGAGCGGGCGGGGGATCGCATTGAGATCCTTCCGGGCGGGGGGATTCAGGTTTGGAATGTGAAAGAGATTGTGGAGCGGACCGCGTGTCGACAGGTACATCTGACTGCGTGGAGAACGGCCTCTGATACTTCAACGCAAGCGCGGCCGGGGATTACGTTTGGTGGAGCTTTGTATCCGCCAGAAGATCGTTATCCGGTAACGGATGCGAAGTTGGTGCGGCAGCTTTCAGAGATTCTGAGGAGTTAGTGCCACTCCCAGGGAAAGCAGATTCCTCGTCGCTTCGCTCCTCGGAATGACAATTTTTGATTTTCTATATGCTTACTTCTCGTTGAATTCCACGAACGCTCCCGTTGTCCCGTAGTAGAGCCGGATGCTGCATACCTTGGGCGCGATATGAGCAAAGGAAATCTGCAGCCGCTTGGGTGGGGAATCCACTCCGCCGATTTCCATGGGGGCGCGGACCAGATCCTGTTTCTCGTCGTAGGTTTTGGGATTGGTGACATTCCGGCTCACGATTAGAGTCCAGTCTTTCTTGTTGGGGATCACATACATGGAGTACGCGCCCACGGCGAGTTCCTGATGATTCAAGATGAGCGGGACCTGCGTGAACAGAGTCAGAGGCGAACCGCCCGGCAGCCATACTCTGCCGGCGTGGGGCTGGTCCTTGTCACTCATAACGGCGGCGTAGTATTCCACTGACATTTCTTTGCCGTCGGCGAAATCGCAGGAGGCGGTTGCGGTTTGATCGGTCGCATCCGCTTGCTGGGCAACAGCGGCAGGGGCCAGAAAAGACAAGTTGATCAAAACGAAGCAGACAGCTAGCGCACGCATGAAGTGTTCCTCCGCGGACTAGACTTTATCGGACGTCAAACAGCCAACGCGCGGGAACATTGTACGTCGTGAGAGGTTGCAATTGCAGGTGAAATCCGCGCAGGAGCGTGTTTCTTCGGTGTCATTACTTTGACTGGTTTTGTTGCTGCTCGTTGGCCGGACTGGGAGTAGGGCTTAACGTATGCATCGTCCAACCCTAAAAGGCAAGAACAGGTGCTATTCGGGCTTGGTCTTCGGTGACGTTCTCTTATCTCCCAAGCGTTGCTACCGTGATGGGTCAGCGGGAAGAAAGGCTGGCTCTGATTCCATCATGGCAAAGAGTGAGAAATCGTCATTTCAACTGAAAATTCTTTATGGTGAGGGCGATGCGGAAGTCCTTGCCTCACAGGCAGTTTCAATCCAAAAGGCGGGTCATCAAGTGGAGACGGCGGTGGGTCGTAAAGCGATTGATGAAGTAGCGCGCCGGGGTGGGTTCGACCTAGTGATTCTTGGTCCCACATTGACCCGGAACGACCGTCATCATCTGCCTTATGTGATCAAGAAGGCACAGGCGGCGACGCGGATCTTGGTTATGCACACCGATGGCGAAGGACACCCTGCGGTGGATGCGAATACTGACACCGGCAGGAGCATGGCGGACGTCGTGGCCAAGATCGCTTCGATGACGGCTGCTGGTGAAATCGCTTCGCATGGGCTGGCCAAAGGAGCGGCGGCCGGAAAATAGTTTCTCGTCAGATCCCAGTTCTCCGTTATCAGTTATCAGTTATCAGTTCGGCGCGAGGCGGCCTTGAGGCCGCCTTTCTTATTGAGCGCAGGATCTCGTTGAGTACGAATCAAGACAGTAAGAGCGGGATTTCCAAGGATGGTTTCATGAGGCTCGGCTTTGGTTACTACTTCTGGGGCACCGTTTGTGGGAGCCCGATGCCTTGGGCTGCCGAACTTTGCTCGGTCTTGGACGGGTCGGAGACCCGTCCTTCACGGGCTAAACAATGCGCGCTTCATCGCGGTAGAATATCGGCGAGAGAGCACGCGGATATGAGCGATCACGCAACGGGTAATAGAGACGGACAGAAGCGAATCTATGTGACCCTCACCGGGTTGCCGCTTTCATTTCATTTCGAGTGGCCGTTTCGCAAGTCAACGTCGGGAGCGGATTTTTTCTTCCTGCATGCTGACATCCGGCTGGAGAACTCGGCTGGTTTGCATGCGCCGGTAGCGGTGAATCTGTCGGCGACGGTGCGCGAAGTGTTGCCGTCGCTCGAGCCGAAGGATGTGGAGGCCCCGGTCATCAATGCATTGCGCAAAGAAGTCGACCGAAGGCAGTTGGAGTTTGTGAAGTCGGGCAAACTCGTGCCGGTTCAGTTTTCGAGCCGCCACTACGACTTCAAGCGCGATAAATGGATATTCGGTAAGGCCAGCGATGAAGAGATCGCATTGCTGCTGTCACGAAAAGTTTACTGGCAGACGCGTTCAGTGGGTGGAAGGGGCTGGATCGCTGATCCGACCGAGGCGCTTTATGTTGAGACTTCGGCTGAGCATCTTCTTGCGGTTGGCAAGAAGATGGAGGCTGAGGGGTTGATCAAAATTGACAGGGAGTGGGCCACCGCAACTCCTTCATTGATGGAACAGGCGACGAAGTTTGAAGCTGATATGCGAGCAGCGCTCGAAGAGTTGGAAAAGAAGCATGCGTTTGAACGCGGATGAATCTCCCGCTAAGGAGCCATGCCTTCGGTCATCCACTGTTTAAATCGCGCAATCTCATCTTTAGGCCAAGGTTCGTCGCAGGGCATGGTGCCGTCGAGCAGACGCGCATAAATCCCTTCCGCTTGCGCCGTCACGTCGGCATACGAGGAAAGGTCGAGGCCAAAATCCTTCATCGTATCCACGTCGGGCGTGTCGCGGAACAATGGGCGAATGTCTTTGGCAAAGCTTAGAGCCATTCAATACCTCTCTCGACGGAGCCCTCGCGAACCACGGGTCGTCCCTATTACTCAGCCTTCATGGCATCGATCGACTGGAAAAGCTGGGAGCTTGGCTCCTTGACTTCAACAAACGGATGGCCGTTGGGCTTGCTGCTAACCACATAGATAGTCGGAGTATGTTCCAGGTGAAGCTCTTTCCCCAGCTCACGGTCGGCGTTCACCTCGGCAGCAAATTTACCCTGTGGGTCGACCACGAAGGGCAAATCCACTTTGTGGTCGGCGGCAAACTTCTCCGCAAACTGGCGCAGGTTGCTGGGAAAGATCTCGGGCTGGTGCTCGAAAATGTAGTCGCGGAAATCCAAGCCGAGCTGTTTGGAATGGCTGTCGAAATAGTGAGCCATGACCGCGGCCTCGAACGACCAGTTGTGCATGGGCAGTGGGAAGTCGTGGCGCACCACGGGAATCTTGTAAGTCTTGCCTGCTTGCGCGACGAGGGGAGCCTCACGCCGGCATTGCGGGCATTGCAGATCCTCGAAGACTACGATCGCGACCTGGGAGCCTTTCGGCGGGCGCAGAGCTGGATTGACGGCTTCCTGAGCGAAAGCGGCGGAAAACTGCAGAACTGCGACGAAAGCGAATAGGGTCAAGGTTCTCTTCATAGAATCAGCGCAGACCTTCCTGATGTAGCGCACCGGCACTGCGGGTACGCGAAACTACAATTGTTCCAAAGCTCAGCAAAGTTAGCAACGAAATCACCGTAAGCGAGGCGACACAGTACACGCACCACACTCCCAGAATGTCGGCCTCCACGTGCGCCAGATACAGCGAAAACGCCAGACCCACCAAAGCCGCAGCCAGAAAAAGCCGGTAGGCTCGCTTAAGGGCAAGCGCAGCCAGAAAGACGTAACCAGCCATGCCGATCGCAGCGACCGGGACGCCAGCGAGCATCGCGAACGGGCTGTGGTTGACGATTCCGCAGTCCCAGCGTTCGTTGATGCTGCAGGGAGAGCTATCCGTCCGGTAGTGTTCGCGGAGCGCGAGGCCGGATGCTATGAAGCCAAGAAGTGTCAATGAAACCAGGACGTACCGCATTAGGCTGGGATTCCCTCGTAGAGTTTGAAAAACAATCATATTTTACTCTAGGTTGGCTTGCTGGGCGGCGATGCGGCTCGAATTCAATGTCGTCGGAGGCACGTGTCTCAGAGCAAACGCAGCTGGCGGCGCTCCAAGGCCAGCAGTTTTTCTTTGATTGGGAGACCGCCGCCGTATCCGGTGAGCTTGCCGTTGCTGCCGATCACGCGATGGCAGGGAATCACGATGGGGATTGGGTTCGATCCATTGGCAAGACCGACCGCTCGCGAGGCTTTCGGATTTCCGATTCGGCCAGCCAGTTCGCCATACGAAATGGTCTCGCCATAGGGTATGTCGCAAAGGTGGCGCCAGACCTCCTGCTGGAACTTCGTGCCCTCGGGCGCGAGCTTGAGATCGAAGTTTTCGAGATCTCCGCCGAAGTACGCTTGGAGCTGGCGGATTGTCTCGCTGAGCGGAGCACGATCTTCTTGCCAGGAAGGTTCCGGGTGCGCCTCGTGCCTGCCTCTCACGAAGAGGATTTGCCGCAGACCGGCTTCGTCCGCAGCAAGCAACAGTGGTCCCAGCGGGCTTTCGATTTCCGCGTAAAACGTCGGGGTCATCGCCGTGTCACCAAGATAAGCTTTCGGAAGGAAAATGTCTGGCTGTTTTCGGACATCATCGTGTGCGAAGGTGCCGAGTTTTGCTCTGCTGGACAGCCAGGGCAGAGTGCCTCACCTTAGCCTAGAGCGCTGCGACTTGCTGGCGGCGTTTGGCCTGAATCTCGATGTAGACGTGGACTAGCGACACTGCCGCAGGGGTGACGCCGGGAATCCGTGAGGCGTGGGCTAACGTGCGAGGACGTATCTTTAGCAGCGTTTCCTGTACTTCGCGGGAAAGGCCGCTTACGGAGTGGTAGTCGAACCAGTCGGGAATGGCGCGCTGTTCGGCTTTTTTCAGACGATCGATCGAGCGCTGTTGCTGGAGCAGGTAGCCTTCATATTTTATTTCGGTCTCGACGGACTTGAGTTCATTGCGTACTTCGGAAGAAAGAGCGGCCGCGGATTCGCGCAGATTGGTACGGATTTGTTCTCTTCCAAAGAATGCGGGGGCCAGTTCGCGGAGGATCGGGACGAGGTTCTCGATCGTGATCTCTGGGCGCTTGAGAAGTTGGGCGCAGGTTTGGCCGAGGACAGCAGAAGCGTGATTAGGACTCGGCAGAGTAACACAAGGTCCCTCGACTGCGTTCGGCTGCGCCTCACTTCGCTCGGGATGACACGGGGTTGGCACTTCGGCGGTCGCAATCTTCTCCAGCATTGTGCTGGTTATTCTGGTTTTTTCCAGCAGTTGTTTCATTGATGCAAGGCGCTCTTGCTTTGCGAGGAAGTCGGTCCAGGCTGCGTCATTAATTAATCCGATTCGGCGGCCGTGCGGCGTTAGGCGGCGGTCGGCGTTGTCGATGCGCAGGTGCAGGCGGAACTCGGCGCGCGAGGTGAACATGCGGTAGGGTTCGTTGGTGCCCTTCGAGATCAGATCGTCGATGAGAATCGCAGTGTAGGCTTCGGTGCGATCGAGGATGAGCGGGTCTTCGTTCTTTACTTTCAGCGCGGCATTAATACCAGCCATCAAGCCCTGACACGCAGCTTCTTCGTATCCGCTGGTGCCGTTGATTTGGCCAGCGAGGAATAATCCCTTGATCTTCTTGGTTTCGAGCGTTCGTTCGAGCTCCGTGGGATCAATTGAGTCGTACTCGATGGCATAGCCGGGACGCAGCATTTCCGCGGTCTCAAGCCCAGGGATGGACTTGAGAATCGCCAGCTGAACCTCGACCGGCAGCGAAGTGCTCATGCCGTTGACGTAGATTTCGTGGGTGTTCAGTCCCTCGGGTTCGAGGAAGAGCTGGTGCGTCGTTTTGTCCGGGAACTTCACGATCTTGTCTTCGATCGAAGGGCAATATCGCGGGCCGATGGATTGAATCTGTCCGCTGTACATGGGCGAACGGTGCACGTTTTCGCGGATGATGCGTTGCGTTTCCGGCGTCGTCCACGCCACGTAGCAGGGGACTTGCGAATCGTGATGCGCGACCCGTTTGGTGCGAAAGCTGAACGGCGTCGGATCGGCGTCGCCGAGCTGAAGCTGGAACTGCGACCAGTCGATGCTGCGGCCGTCGAGACGTGGGGGCGTGCCCGTCTTGAGCCGGCAGCCGCGCAGGCCGAGTTGCTTGAGCGATTCACCGAGGAGAACGGCGGCAGGCTCGCCGGAGCGGCCGGCGGGATATTGTTGCTCGCCGCAGTGAATAAGACCATTCAGGAAGGTTCCAGTGGTGACGATAACGGCGTTCGCACTTACGGTGCGCCCGTCGCGAAGTTTGATGCCACGACAGATGCGAGCAGCTTGATCTGAGGGAGAAACACCAGGTCCCTCGACTTCCTTCGGCTTCGCCTCACTCCGCTCGGGATGACAGGGTTCTGGCTGATGGCCGACGGCAGACGGCTGACGGCTCTCTACAATCAGCTCCGCGACTTCGGCTTGTTTGATCTTCAGATTAGGCTGTGACTCCAGTACCTCGCGCATCTTCAGCCGGTAGGCTTGCTTGTCGCACTGCGCGCGAGGAGACCAGACGGCCGGGCCGCGAGATGTGTTCAGCAGACGAAACTGAATGCCGACTGCGTCCGTGATCTCACCCATAATGCCGCCGAGGGCATCGACTTCGCGGACCAGATGTCCCTTGGCGATCCCGCCTACAGCGGGGTTGCACGACATCTGTGCGATCAGGTCGACGTTCAGCGTATAGAGAGCCGTCTCCAGGCCCATGCGGGCCGCGGCCATGGCGGCTTCGCATCCGGCATGCCCGGCGCCGACGACGACTACATCGAAATGTTCGGTGAATTGCGCCATTGGGAAGTCTCTATTCTAGCAACTGAGGCCTCAAAGCACACGGAAGCCAACCCGCACCCTCGACCAACTGGTTTGACACTCTTTCGCGCCGCCTCTTAGAATCAAATCAACAGGCCCAAGACGGTGTTCGGTCGTTGGTCCTTATGGGAAAGCCGATCAAGCTGAAAGCTTATTCCACTCCCATTCCCTCAAAAGTCTGTACGCCGTGGCGGTGTAGCTCAGGTGGTTAGAGCGACGGTCTCATAATCCGTAGGTCGGAGGTTCGAGTCCTCCCGCCGCCACCAAATAAATCAGCAACTTGCATGAGATCAGGCGGAACCTCCGTTTCGCGTTGTTGCGCGGGGGTTGCGGATTGTTGCGGAATTGTCCCCACCTTTTCGGGCGAGATGTCGTCAAGCCGGTCTACGAAGCACACGTTGGCGCCGGGAATTAGGTGACCGTATGTATCGACCGTCACCTGGATGGAGCTGTGTCCCATTTGTTCTTTGACGTAGACGATCGAGGCGCCATTTTGAAGGAGTAGCGACCCGAAGGTATGCCGAAGATCGTGGAGGCGAATCTTGCGGATGCGAGCCTTGGCCAGCACGGGGAGGAATACGCGGTGGTAGAGGTTGTCCGGGTCGAGAATCGTTCCCTCGGGTGACGGAAAAACGAGTTCGTCGGAGATGTCGTTCTTGCCGTTCAAGTAAGCCTCCAACAATCGCTTGTCTCGAAGTTCGAGGAGTACCTTTCGCAGTTCACGAGACAGATCCACCCGTCTCGATTTCTTGCTTTTGGTCGTCGTGTACTCGCGTCGCACGTAGTTGTGTTGCACCAGGATGAAGCGTTCGGAATCATTGTCATCTCCGCTCAGTTGGATGTCGCCCCATAGGAGCGCCACGAGCTCTCCGCGACGTAGCCCGGCACGCACTGCCATTAGCAACAGGGGATAGTACTCCGGGCAAATCTCCTGAGCGGCTTTCAGAAACTGCTGAACCTCGTAGGATGTGAGGGCGATACCCTTAGTCTCGGCTGTCTTTGCCGAGCGCGTGAAACGGCCCAAACGCGCGGCCGGGTTGGACTCGATGAGTCCTTCCTCGATGGCATAATTGAAAAGGCTACGGATGACGCACAGTGCGTTGCGGATGGTGTTGCGTGAAAGCTCATTACCGATCAGGTCATTGATCAACGCCTTGACGTCATCGCGTCTGATTTCATCGAGTAGCTTCTTGCCGAATCTCGGTCGTAGATACTGGTTGAGAACACCCTCGTAACCGTCCGCGGTTGAGGTCTTGCACTCGATCCTGGCGTAGTCCTTCAGCCAGCCGTCCGCATATGTATTGAAGTTCGGTTTCTTGTTGTCCGGGCTCTCGATAACGCTGAGGTCACCAAGCACGAACTTCGCTTCGAGCTGGCGTCTCACTTGCTCAGCCAATTCCCGGCTTGTCCCCACGCACTTCGCCCTGCGGCGTCCGTGATAATTCACGAACACGTACCACTTGCCGCCGCGTTTGCGAATCTTCACACCCATTAGCCGATTCCTTTAATCCCCGCGATCATTTCATCCACAATACCACCTACGTCGATATGCGATACCTGGTGAGTTTCGAGCCAACGATCGAACTGGCTACGACGAACCAGAATCTTGCCACCCACGCGTACGGCCGGCAGAGCATCGACGCACCGGTGGATCCACTCCCGCAAGGTTCGTTCCGACACACAAGCGTAGTTCCGCAACGTCCTGATGTCTAACCATTCGGGTTGTGGCCGTTTTGAAATCACACTCACTCCGAAGCAGTTCTATCGAAAAATTGCAGCCTCTTTTCATCGAAAAACACCGGCAATGAACCGACGCCCCCATTTCGGTTCTTGCCGATGATAAGCAGCCCGTCCTCGGAAATTGGTCTTCCGTCATCTCCCACGGGCAAGTAGGGCAGCAACACGACATGGCTGTTGGCCTCGATGTCACCGCTCTCCTTCAAGTCCAACATCGTTGGCCGAGCGTTAATCCCGCCCTCTGGTCTTCGTAATTGGGACAGCAACACCACGCCGATACGCTCGCTCTTTGCCAACTGCCGCAACGCATTGGCAACATAACCCACCCGATCACGCAAATCGCGCCCCGGCGCGTCCACGAGGCGGAGGTAGTCGACGACGACCAGCTTCACACCGTGGCGCCGAATGTAGAGCCGAGCGCTGGCGAGCAGTTCCTGAATCTTCAGGGAGCCGCGGTCGTCCACGTAGATCGGGCACTCTCCAATCACCGCCGCGGTCTCGAGTAGTTCAGGCCAACGATCTCGCTTGATGGTTTGTGGATTTCGGATCTGCATTGCAGGACATGCAGACTTAGCCGCCAAGAACCGTTTGCCAATCTCTAGATTTTGCATCTCGAGCGAGAAGACAAGGGCCGGCGTCCGAGCGCCGCCGCTAGCCAAGACAATCTGTACGCCTAAAGCGGTCTTACCCTTCCCGGGTAAGGCACCGATCGTCCACAGTTCGCACGAGCGGATCCCACCGGTTGCAATGTCGAGCGAGCGGATTCCCGTAGTCATTCCCACCAGACCCTGATTTTGGGACTGCGTTTCAAGTTCCCGTAGGACCTCCGGCATGAAGTCCCGCACGTGGCGGGCTGTAGTCCGACCGGAGGAGGCCTCGATCTGCAGCAGGGACTCCTGAACGAGTTGAAGGCATTCGTCCGTGCTAACCGATGGATCTTCTGTCGCGCTGGTCAGGCGTGCACCCGCCGCCCGTGCCTGACGCCGACGGGATTTGTCGAGAATCTTTTCGGCATAGTGCTCGACGTTTGTGACGCTCGCCAGCGACGATGTCACCTGGTCATCCAGGCTTGCGAGATAGCCGACACCCCCAACGGATTCAAGCTGCCCTTGCTCCGTTAACACGTCGGTCACGGTCAGTACGTCCACGGGTTTACCTGCTTCGGCGAGTTTCGCGATGGCGTGGTAGATCCTACGATGAGAATCTACGGAAAAGTCCTCGGACCCGAGCAGCGGCAGAATGCGATAGAGGGCCGTGGGATCTAGCATCGCGCAACCGAGTACGGTGCGCTCAGCGTCCACGTGAGCAAGGGCATCGACGCTCATCTCAGTCGCCCTCCATCTGGGCCAGCGATCGAGTTGCCGGGTTGTTCGTGAAAAGGTCAGTGTTCTGGATCGACGAGGGTTTTGAAGACTGATATAGTCCCTCACCGAAAAACTTCTGCGGACCAACGGCGAATTTGCCTTTAGAAGCCCGGTGGTCCCGATAAGCTTGAACCAGCCACTCTCCTACTTGCTCCAAAGTGTCTTTTGGCATTTGTTTTGATTGGAACTCGATGGCGTCTTTCAAAGTCCAAATCATCCCATGGCTAGACCAACCGTTGGTGGAGCAAAGCACTTGTGCGACTTCAGTGGAATTGAACCCTTCCGGAATCGATCCGGCGTTACTTTGGCATTCGTTCGAATTGCTTGACCGGGGTTCTAGATGTGAAGATGAAGAAGAAGATGAAGAGCATATGTCGGGCATACCCGTCGGCATCTCCTTGGCATCGCTTTGGGATGAGTCCGGCACGGCCCCGGCTTTCCTTCGGTTCCATCGCAAGTTTGCTTTCCCTCGTTGGTGCTCGCTGAAGTTCTTTTGTTTCTGAAACGTGCGTTCGAGACCGCTTTGGATCCACCATCGGCCGTCGGGGCTCATCTTCCAAGCACCAGCCAGGAGCTGCTTTTTTATCCTATGCCATGCTTCATCTGATGGATTACGGAGCCGCATACGAATGGCATATTCTTCGGCATCGATCCGGGACTGTTCCGGCGATGCCGCCGCCGTACACATGAGCAGGATGTGGGCCCCGATCGCTTCGAGGTCCATCCCCATGACCTGGTCGTCGCCGGCGAACTGACGCGGGTAAAACTGGAAAGCAGGCGCGCGGTCATTCATTAGTCACCACGTAGGTTGCTTTGGCGAAGCTACCGAACTCCGGGAAAGGTTCTGCCGTGCCGGCGGTCTGTGCCCACCCTCGTATTTTGGCTTTTGCTCGTCTCATGATACTTCGCTGTTCGCCAACTGCTAGACCAACCGCGCTCAACGCATTGACTTCTGATTCCCGGTGCGTGATACAGGCCCGAGCAGTACAGCCAGAAGTGGGCGTCATCAGCTTAGGCGCTGCCACGTTCTCGCAACTAAGAGTCTTATTCGCCGCAGTGGGAATTCCCTCGGCCTACTAACTCTTTGTGCACTACCGCGATCAGCCAACAATTCTGCTCCCGCGATTGGCATGCTGGTCAGAAAGTTCCCGTTGATGTCATACAGCGTTGCTCTATTTGTGTGTTTTCCCAAGGCAGTGTTCTCCCGTCAGTGGCCGAGGAGGTTTCATCCTCAGCGAGGTTGAATCGCGACGTTTTCACCATTGTTTGTCTATGCGACTACACACTCCGTTTGCGCTTGGTGCTTAAGTGACTCCTTGAAACCAGCAGCGATCCGTGCGGTCTTTTCCATCTCAGGGTTGATCGCGGTGCTAATAGCGGCCAATTCGTCGGGACGCAGTTCGGTCGATCCCATCTCCGCCAGAGACAGACGAAACCGAGAAATGTTCGCTCTTTGCGCTAATTGGATCTGGCTGATTCCGGCAGCTCTACGAATCGCCTTCAGGGTGCTCATGACTCATCTCCTCAAGCCGCAGCGTTGCAGCTTGCAAAGGCAAACTAGCGCATCTGTCGGAACCGTGGAAGATGGAAAAAACTGTCAAGGGTTTATTCCATGGCGAAAACTAGTTTTGTGCAGGGATAGTATGCGCAGCCCGAGACGGTGGGGACTGCTTTGTCTTGTGCTGACAGAGGCGGCGGTAAGCGTCCTTGGTTTTGTTTTGGCCGGTTTCTCGATTTACGATGATCGCAATTTCACCCCACGATTTTTTTTCAGCCCTCAACTCGGTCACTCTCTTGCGGTCATCGTCCTTCCGTGGTCTGCCTATGGTGGCGCGCGCGGTCTTGGGCTGCGTGTTAGATTGCTGCCTTCGGTCCGCATCCTCCTCATTGCCGCGCCAGCGAGTATGTGGACCTCTGCCGTTTGTCAGCGATTGCTCCGCGTCGCCACCGTCATCAGCGCTGAATGGAACCGTCCGTCCTGGGAGGGTAATGGCAGGAGGCGTCTGCTCCTTGGATTGAGCGGAGTCCTGCAGTTCCATTTTCAACGCTTCCGTCTCGAGCTTGTCGTGCCATTCTTTTCGGAGGTTTCCGAATGAAGAAGGCAGGCTGCCTTGTTTGGTGCCAGCCCTAAGGGCACTACTTCGCAAGTAGCGCAGCACACCATTAGTCTGCGAAGCGATAAGTGGCAGAATCTTTGCGTCGCGAACGAATCTTATGAAGGCGGCTGATTTCTTCTTGCCAGCTAAATTCCACGCCTCGCAATAGATCGAAAATACGTCGGCTGCGTTCTCGTTGACTAGGCGCTGCCTCATCTCGATAATCTGCCGTTGAACCCCATCACGATTAAAGTTGCCCACGTTTCGGCCGTATATCTTTCGCGCTTCTTCCTTGATTGCAACACGTTGTTTACCTTGGGCTGCAAGGACACTTATCTGGACAAACTTCGTCAATTTGGTGGGAATTCGCAAGTCCAACTGCCGGCAGATCTCAACGGACTCCTTGGCACGAACTCTGACGCGCTCCATGGCCGCCTGACGGGCTGTTTTCAATTCGTCGGCAGTTAGCATCGTCAACCTCTATGACCTTCTCGCAGCTGCGGAATAGCTTGGGGCGTCGAGAAGTTAGCACCCCTTGTCAGTGCCGGTGATCTCCCTGTTATTCGGTCCTGTTAGCGATTCTAGCGAGAGCCGTGAATCTACCAAGTGGATTCCTTGCCCCACGGGTGGACAAGCTGAAGCAGCCCGCGTGGTGTCTCAATACAATCAGTCCCATCGTACATGAGTGCTAGCGGCGTCGAGCGCCTGCTTGACAACGTCCAAATACGCCCATACTATGGGCGTAATGCGAGGATATTCTACGGCAGAAGTAGCTAAAACGGTGGGCGTCGACAAGAAGACGTTACTGCGTTGGTTGTGGGCGGGAAAAATCTCCGAACCCAAACACCAAACCAACGGTGGTCAGGACGTGCGAATTTGGACCGATCATGATTTGCAGAGGGTGCGCCTTTTCAAAGAAGCAAACTACCGCAAAGGAAGAGGTCGAAAAAAGATAACATAAGCCAATTACGCGCCATGCCGGTGTTAGAGCACCGACACGGCGCTAACCACTGTCACCTAACGAGGAGGCAACCATGGCTAGACAGAAACGTAACACCACTTTCACTCAAGAATCCACTCGTCCAATTACTCGGGTCGCGCTCTACGCTCGAGTCAGCACTCTAAACAATCAGGATCCCGAAATGCAGCTCGCCGAACTACGGGAATACGCGGGACGCCGCGGTTGGCAGATCGTTGAGGAATTTACAGACCAAGGAGTGTCAGGCTGTCGGGAGTCACGGCCAGCGCTCAATCGGCTGATGTCAGACGCTTGCCGCCGACGTTTTGACGCGGTTCTGGTCTGGAAGATCGACCGCTTCGGGAGATCGCTGAAGCACTTGGTCAACGCGTTGGCCGAGCTCGCTGCTTTGGGAGTCGCCTTCATCAGCCTGAGGGACGATCTGGACCTCAGCACTCCCTCGGGCAGGCTCATGTTCCAGATTATTGGTGCGATGGCTGAATTTGAACGCGCCTTGATCCAGGAGCGGGTCCGTGCTGGGCTACGCAACGCACGGAACAAAGGAACGCGACTCGGGAGACCGCGCGTGATTGTGGACGCCTCCAGGATTGCCGCTTTGCGTGCCCAAGGACGATCTTGGGCTCAAATCGTGGCGGAAACCGGGTCCAGCAAGGGTACAGCCCAGCGGGCGCTCGTAGGCTTGCCCAAAATCGGCGGCTGAAGGTTGTTGGGTATTCCTCAGTGAAGAAGGAGCCTTCAGATAAGGAGCCATCAGATAAGGAGGATGCGTTTGCTCAACGCGAGAACCGCCGTGCCGACAAACTCGTTAGAGGAGGAAGAAGTCCAACGGCCTTCGATAGACTTTTGCCAGCTCACTCAGCTCCACCGCGTCTACCCGTCGCTCGCCTGATTCAATCTTTGAGACGAATGACTGTGGGCGGTTGAGCCTGTCAGCAACTTCGACCTGGGTCAGCCCAGCCTCCAACCTGGCTTGCCTAAGTCTCCCAAGGAATTGCGTATAGCGACGACGGTAGCTGGCGTCCTTCAAGACGGCTGGATTATTGCCAGCCGGGAGCAAATATCCCAAAATAGGATAAGCTGACCTGGAATTCCATGAGCGTTGCAACTCTTACCTGGGATGAGTTGAGCGAGGTCGTGAAACCCTTGTTCGACGTGTGGGAGGGCCAACCCGAACTTCGATGGGCCAAACAGGCATGGACTCATCTAACCTCGAGAGGCTTGGCATCTTACTCAAACGACTTCGAAAAATGTCGAACCAAGATCAGGCTGATGGCGTTGGCCGCCTTCTATCGTGACTTCTGTTATTTGGCTTGGGACCTAGCGGCTTATCCCACCTATGACTTGTGGGCAGAACTGCTCGAGATTAGCAAAGTTCTTGTTGGACAATTGATTGGTAGTGACGCTGAACTGAGTACCGAAGAAGACGAAGAGACGTTATTTCAGGAGGTCCTACGAAAGCTGGTCAGGTCCGAACGCCAGGAAGTCTTTGGCGCCCTCGTCAACGCATACGGCAACACCAGCAGTCTCCTCGTGGCGTTATGGAACAGCAACAAGGACCATGAGTCCAAGGACTGCGACTTCGGAGTCGAGGGTTGCAATAATTGCGAGCAGAGCGCCGACCAAATTCTGAACTATGACATCGAGGAGAAGGGTCCTGCGTTTACTTGGTTGGAGCAAGGAGCGGACGAGGCGCTTGTCGATGGTTAGGGCGCTCGAAAGCTACAAATCGAAAAGCTGAGCAACTCGAAAAAGAAGCCCCCCCAGAACCAGAGCGAAAAAGGCAGACGGTCGGCCTTCTCATAATTTTGACCTTTTCTTATCTGTACTATCTGTTATAGTACACACGTGATTCCGTTCCGGGTCCACTTTCGGCCGGGAGTCTCCCTTTACGAGCAGGTAGTCTACGCCGCAAAGAAGGCCGTCATTTCTGGTCAATTGCGTCCCGGCGACCCGTTTCCCTCCGTTCGCACGTTGAGCAAGGAACTCAAAATCAATCCCAACACAGCCCACAAGGTAGTTATGCATCTGGCTACGGCGGGTCTGATCGAGACGCGGCCGGGCATTGGCACCGTAGTCGCCGTGCTGCCTGAATCTAGTCCGAAGGAACGAACCCGGTTGCTGGGCAACGAAATTGAACAACTCGTGGTCGAAGCGAAAAAACTTGGGATCGGCCTGGACGACATGATCGACTCCATCTCGACACATTGGAAGCGACTGGGCGGCGGAGTCGGGTCGGCAACCGAGTCTGGCCGAGGAGGGCGCAGCAAATCATGAATAGCGCGATACGAACTGAGCACCTGGAGAAAAGGTTCCATCGGGTAGAGGCTGTGCGTGACCTTAACCTCGATGTCCCGACGGGCGCCATCTACGCCCTAGTGGGGCCGAACGGCGCCGGCAAGACAACCACGATCAAGATTCTAATGAATATTTTCCCGGCGACGAGCGGACGCGCCGAGGTGCTGGGTACGGACTCCAACAAGCTCGCTGGACGAGCCTTCACATCGATCGGGTACATTTCGGAAAATCAGCATTTGCCCGACTGGATGCGCGTGGACGCGTTCTTCGCGTACCTCAGGCCTTTCTATCCCTCTTGGGATAGAGATCTTGAAAATGAACTGGTCAAGCAGCTCCAGTTGCCGCTGGATCGGAAGTTGGTCCAGTGAAGTGAGATAACGGCTCGCAAAAGAGCTAGAATTTTCCTGATATGTCGGAGAGTTCTAAACCAGTTCCGCCGTGGCGTGTTCATCTCCAAGGCTCCGACGCGGACCTCAAAGACCTTGCAAGTTGCCTGAGGAGTGGGCGAACTCGCGTCTTCCAACAGGACGGGGTGTTCTTCCTGGAATCGGAAATCCTCGATGAAATCAGGGATCCAGCCACTCTACCGAACGGGGTACGCGAGCTTCTTCAGACGATTTCAAGTGTGGCGAGAGTTCGACGATCAATAGCGAAACCGATTGGTGTTGCCAACATCCGATGGAAGGATTTAAACGGAACCTGGTATCGAATGTTAACGGCATCCGAAGCCATAATCGTCTACGGCCATACCATCAGCCTAACAGCGTCTGGCATCTTTGAGCGCTGCGTTGAGCTAGCTCTAGAGAACGACCTAGTTCGAGGGAACCTCAATGATTTTCTCGGTGAGTGGGACTTCCCGCGACTGCGAAGGGTCGGAGAAACCATGCTGCTTGACCTTGGTCAGGGAAATATTCGTAAAGGAGTGCAGGAGGTAGTAAATCGAGGTTGGGCATCAAGAACAGATTGCGGACGTTTTTGGGATACCGTCAATCACGGTGACCCAAGGTCGTTGGGAGCACACTCTAAATTCAGGCGCGCTCCCAGCAACAATCCGATGAATGTCATCCAAGCCGGAGAGTTCCTGAGAGATTTGATCGCGAAGTGGCTTGAATCGAAAATGTGACTGCTTTTGCAAACAGCGATTTCGCTTCCAAACCCCGTTGTTGGTGTAATCGTGAGTGGCTGTTGAAAAAGTCACAGATTGCGCGGCTGTGTTGCGGCGTGATGTAGGGGACTGGCAGGTTCTTCACGGGTTTCTAGTTGCTGGCAGCCAGCGGTGCTGCTTGCTGGCTGAGGAAGCGGACCAGTCGCTTGATGTTCTGGGCCACGGCTGCCAGGAAGAACTGCTCTCGCGCGAACTTCAGTCTGCGCAGGCGTAAGCGCCGCAATCCGATCTGATTCTTGAGTTGCGCGAAGAGGGCTTCCACCTTCTTTCTCTGTCGTTGTGCCTTCGCGAACTCGGGCGTTTGCGCCAACTCCCGCGCCCGTTGTCGTACCGACTCATGCATGTGAATGGCGAGATACTTGTATCGTCCAGTCGTGCATTGTGCTTTTTGTGAGCATGCCCCGCAGCGTTTCGCGCTGCCGATATAGGCATGGGCTCGATTGCGAACGTTGAGCCCCACGTAGTTCAGTTGCTCTCCTGCAGGACAACGGTAGGTATTGCTCTCGGGCTGATAAGTAAATCGCTCCGGGCCATAGCCGGGATTGTTCTTTCTCAGAGCACTGTCGCGGGTTCGCATATAGGGAGTGATGCTTCGATCGGCCAACCATTGCAAGAACTCCCCGTTCCCGTAGGTCGTGTCGGCTGCTACCGATTCTGGCTCTCGTCCTTGCCATTGCGTGAAGCGAGTGAGCATGTCTTGTGCAGCGACGGTCTCCTGGCTCATGCGCGCCGCCGTTGCTTGTACCCCCACGATCACGCAACTGTGATTGTCCACCAGATAGTTGTCGTAGTACCCCAGTCGGGCTGGAGTCCCGCCCTTGGTGGCGTAGGTGGAATCGGGATCCGTGGTCGACACTTGGTCTTGCTGATGCACCGGCTCTTCGGTGGGGTTCTGCTGCTCCAGTTCCACCAAGTACTGGCGCGCAGTTTGGTTCACTTGCGCCGCTTCCCTGAGTTGCTCACGCGGGATGCGGCTCTCTTTGGCCGCATTCGCTTCGATGAAGCTGCCGTCTACTGATAAATGCGTCCCTTGCACCAGCCCCACTTCCACACACTGCCGCACGATCTGCTCAAACAACTGCTCAAACAGCTTCGACTCTTGAAACCGTCCGTGCCGGTTCTTGGAGAACGTGGAGTGATGTGGAATCTCCTGATCGAAGCCCAGACCGGTGAACCAGCGCCACGCCAAGTGCATGCGCAGTTCCTCCACCAGCTTCCGTTCGCTGGTGATGCCATATAAGTAGCCGATCAATAGGATGCGCAGCAGAAGCTCGGGATCAATCGACGGACGACCGGTCTCGCTGTAACTCTGCTTCAACCTCTCGCGCACAAAGGCAAAGCTGATGTGCTTTTCAATGAGCCGCAGCAGATGAGTCTCTGGAACCTGATCTTCCAGGCGGAAGTAGTAGAACAGCGCTTCGGAGCGGTCGTGTTGCCCCATCATGATCAGCAGTCCTCCGACGATGAGAATCCAACAGAGCATGGTCAGGATCACTTCCTTCTAACATGCTTCTGCTGAATCTCATCCTGCTAATCGAAGTGACTTTTTCAACACCCACGCCTGATTACGTCACCTGTCCCATGCGGCGTGGCCCAGTCGGTTTTCCATCCCTCACTTCTTCCTTGCCAGGGCTGCAGCCGAGCCCCTTCCGGAGAGGAAGACCCGCTGGGGACTTCCTGGGGCTTTGTCCCTGACCATGACTGGCGCGGTGAAGCGCCCCGCTGTTGGCGGGGTGAAGGTCACGGTGATGGTGCAGGACTGGCCTGGGGCCACACGGTTCCCGCAATTGTTCGTTTGGGAGAAGGCACCCTTGCCCCATGGGGTCGTGATGCTGGAAATCTCCAGCGTTGAGTTGCGGATGTTGGTCAGTTGCGTAGTAAGCGAGGCGTTCTTGCCGACGCTTACGGCCCCGAAGTCAAGGGTGTCGGGCTGGAATTCCACCACCGTTCCCAACATAACGGAAATCTCATTGGTGCCCTGATCCGCAATCACCAAGTCCAGTATTCCGTCGTGGTTAAAATCTCCGAAGGCGGTTCCCAAGGGCAACGTTCCGCTTGTGTAGGCGCGTCGTTTCTGAAACGTCCCGTCACCATTGCCCAGGAGTATGAAGAACTCACTGTTGTCGGAAAACCAAGTTGTTACGACGAGGTCGAGCTTGCCATCGCCATTGACGTCTGCGACTCCGCCCCTGAAAACACGTACTCCTGTCGGATAGTCCACGCGGGACTGGAATGTGCCGTCGCCCTTGCCTAGCAGGATCGAGACTTTTGGCACAGATTGGCTCGGTACGACCAAGTCCAGCACGCCATCGCCATTCAGGTCGGCGGCGAATACCAATCCCGGCGCGCCGGCGGTCGCATACTTGACTGGCGGCTGGAACGATCCGTCGCCGTTGCCCAACAGTATGGACACCCCCGGGTTATCCGCAACGGCCAAATCTAACTTGCCGTCCCCATTGAAGTCTCCCACGGCGATTCCGAACGGGCCGGAGCCAGCCTCATAGGACACGGGCTTCTGGAACGTACCGTCACCGTTGCCCAGCAGAATATAGACTAGGTGTTCGTCGCTGGCAGAGGCAATGTCGAGTTTGCCGTCTCCATTGAAGTCGCCTACGGCCACATACGACGAGTTGCCGGCAGGGTATTCCCCAGGAAGGCGGAGAGCCATCGCCATTGCCCGCAGACGATACACCCGGGAGGTCGCTTGCCGATCCCCACTGTGGGCTCCGACCACCAATGAGTCACTGGACAGGCGTTGGTCAACGGACCATCTCCTGCCTTGGAGTCCGGCAAGCTGGCGGCTGGTGGAACCGGGGAGTCCCGGAAAGGCCCGGAGGTTCCTACCCGCAGGGATACACGCTGAGATGGTGTATGAAGCTATCGCCGCTACGTCCAGGTTGCCATCCCCGTTGAAGTCGGCTGCAACCACGGAAGGGCAGGAATCTCCCACCGCATAATCGGACTGATTAAATGGACTTGGTGATTGCGGATCAGGGCACCAATGAGATTTCCGTTATGTTGGGAACGGTGGTGGAATTCCAGCCCGACACCCTTGACTTCGGGGCCGTAAGCGTCGGCAAGAACGCCTCGCTTACTTCGCGAGTTACTGCAGGAGGTCTAGATGCGATCGGCGGACGCGCCCCTCGACGTTACGACCGAAGAGTTGGAGGCGTTGTTGGAGAGTGTGCGGGAAGCGCTGGGCGAGACCGGATATCAGAAACTGAAAGCGGCGATCCGCACGCTGAGCTACGTGACCGAGTTGCTGGAGAATCGCGAAACGACACTCCAGGCTCTGCGCCGACTGTTGTGCCACGCGCGTAGCGAGAAGACCGAGGCGGTACTGGAACAGGCAGGCATCCAAGGCAGCCCGACCCAGCGCAGACCGGCTGCGGCTTCCAAGAAACCTGCTGCCGGCCACGGTCGCAACGGTGCCCAAGCATATCGTGGAGCGCGCCGCATCGCGGTTCCGCATCTGTCGTTGCACCAAGGGGACCGATGCCCGGAGTGCCAGCGGGGTAAAGTGTACCCGCTGCACGATCCGGGCCTGCTGGTGCGGATGCAAGGTCAGGCGCCGATCGCAGCCACCGTGTACGAGTTGGAGAAGCTGCGCTGCAATCTGTGTGGGGAAGTGTTCACGGCCGAAGTTCCCGCAGGCGTGGGCGAGGAGAAGTACGACGCGACGGCGGCCAGCATGATCGCCTTGCTCCGCTATGGGAGTGGGGTTCCTTGGAATCGATTGGCTGATCTGGAACAAAGTCTCGGCATTCCACTTCCCGTCGCGACCCAATGCGAGATCGTAACCGAAACCGCCGCCGCGGTCCGACCTGCGATGGAGGAGTTGATTCGCCAGGCGGCACAAGGCGAGGTACTGCACAACGACGATACCTCCATGCCTGTGCTGGCGCTGCGCGAGGACGGGGGCATGGATCATGACGAGCGTGATACCGCGGAGCGCACGGGAGTGTTCACTAGCGGGATTGTCTCGACCGCGCAGAAGCACACCATCGCGTTATTCTTCACCGGACGCCAGCATGCCGGCGAGAACCTGGCGGATGTGCTCCAGTGGCGGGCGGTCGAACTCGCTCCGCCCATGCAGATGTGCGACGCGCTGTCGCGCAACCTGCCCAAGCTGCCGGAGAAGTTGGAGGTCATCGTGGGCCATTGTCTGGCTCATGCGCGGCGTCGTTTTGTGGAGGTGACGCCCAACTTTCCCGTGCCGTGCCAGCATGTACTGGAACAACTGGGCGAGATCTACGGCAACGATGCGCTGGCGCAATCCATGACGCCGGAAGAGCGGTTGCGTTTCCACCAACTGCATAGCGCCCCGGTCATGGGAGAACTTCGCGCCTGGCTCAACACCCAGTTCGAGGAAAGGAAAGTGGAACCGAACTCTGGTCTGGGAGTGGCCATGCGGTATCTGCTCAAGCACTGGGAGCGGCTCACCCTATTTCTGCGGCAGCCGGGAGCACCGCTCGATAACAACATTTGCGAGCGGGCGCTGAAGAAAGCCATCCTGCATCGCAAGAACTCTCTGTTCTACAAGACCGAGAATGGGGCTCGTGTCGGCGATCTGTTCATGAGCCTGATTCACACCTGCGAACTCTGCAGCGCCAACCCCTTCGACTACCTGACCCAGTTACAACGGCACGCTGGCGAGTTAGCACAGAACCCATCCGAGTGGATGCCCTGGAACTACCAAACCGCGCTGGAGCCGGCCGGCGCTAGTCTCGACTCCGGCTAGAGTAGAATGATTCCCGCCCTGGCCGGAACCACTCAATTCTGGCCAGATGGGAAGGCTCCTGAAAAATGCCCGCCAAACGGGCCTCTCCGCGAACAGGATCGCACAGGGTTTTTGGCCAGGGTGCTGGCCGGAGGAAAACTTCGTTCCGCGCGGGCCTGTACGCCCGCGTGTCCACTCACGACCAGCAGACTCTCCCCATGCAGAATCGCGCCCTACGCGAGTACGCCGCGCGGCGCGGTTGGAGTGTCGTCATGCAGGTGAAAGAAGTTGCTCCGGCGCGGCACAACGCGAAGCTCGCGAGCAACTGCTGGACGCCGCACGTCGCCGAGAGATCGACACCGTGCTGGTGTGGCGACTGGACCGCTGGGGCCGGTCGGTCACCGACCTGCTCACCACGCTACAAGAACTGGAACACCTGGGCGTCGGTTTCGTCTCGTTGACTGAAGCGCTGGACCTGACCACGCCGGCCGGTCGGGCTATGGCGGGACTGCTGGCCGTATTTGCCGAGTTTGAACGCGAGATTTTGCGCGAGCGGGTGCGCGCCGGTTTGGCTCACGCCCGGCAGAACGGTAAACGATTGGGTCGGCCCCTCACAGCGGCCCTGCACGCCGACCGCGTCCACCAACTCCGCCGCTCCGGACTCAGCAAGTCGGCCATCGCCCTCCGCCTCCACATCGGTCGCACCTCAGTGCGGCGTATTCTGAAAGAGAGGATTCGCTCATGAGCCATTCGTCCACAGAGTTCCACAAGATCTGGATAGAACAGTGCGCCGCCACCGAAGATATCCGCGAGCAGTTCGGGACGAAAAGTGCGTTGGACTATCTGATTGGGGAGAAGATCTTTACCTTCGTGGAAGCGGCTGAGCAGGACTCCGAGTTTGCCGCGGAGCTGCCGGCATTCGTCACCGCCATCCAACGGCTGTTTCCTGCCGAGGAGATTCGCGCCTATCTCGACCACCTGGAACGCACGAAGTTCTTGGCTCACTCTGAGTCAGAGATCGAGGAGGGAGACGAGGAAGAACCCTGGCCAGCCAACCCCGTGCTGGGGGCGCAGGAACTCTTGCGTTTCTCCCGTATCCGGCAACTGCTTCAGCCCTAGTACCGTGGACGGAAAAAACATGGCTAAGCTCAACAAAGTCTCTCGCTACGAAAATCGCATCCGCAAGCCCGTAACTCCCGGCCAGAAGATTCCTCTGAGCCTGAGCACTCGGGAACGCGAGCTGATTCTCGAACACACTTTCGCCGACGACGAACTAACGGTCCCTTTGCGCACCGCACCCACCTCTGCCAAGGCGGCAGTCTATGCCTTCACGTTGGATGATCTGGAAGAACTCGCCGGCTATGTTGCAGCCGAAGCTAACCATGCCAAGGATAAGAAACTTCAGAAGGAGTTGGATCAGTTGTTCGCCCGGATGGAAACGGTGCTGGAATCTTACACGGACCAAGATGATGTCGGACCGGCAGACTGATTGGTCATCGAATCGAGCACCTCTTGCCCAAGCCCAGAAAGAATCGCATTCGCGAAGAGCGAATCCACAACGAAATCATCGTCGACGCCTACGGGCCGGAAGAACAGGCTCTCGGCTGGTACTACTACCTGGAAAACAAAATCAAGTTTCCCTTCACGGCCCGGTGCATCGCATCCAAGGTGGTCTCTCCGCTCCGAAAGGGAGAAACGGTCGAAGTCCGCGGCCTGGCACCGGAAGATTCCTGTGCTCACGACATGCTGGTGTTGATTCGCTGGCACAACCGCAATGTGACCGCGCCGCTCTCCCAGTTGGTCGCCATCGATGCGGACGAATCCACCATTGAAGCCATCGGCGACTGGCACTACTGGCTGGCGCAAGGCTACCGTTTCTGAGTCGGCCTGGTCACATGCGGCCCATCCGAAGATACCTATGACGAAACCGCAGTTGAAAACGCAACCCACCTGGACAGATGTTAAAGCCAAGCTCGCCGTTCTTGACCGGCCAGCGCTGCTGCACTTGCTTCACCATCTCTACGCCGCGCACAAAGACAACCAGGCGTTCCTGCATGCCCGCTTTGGCTTGGGTGAGGACGTGTTGGAGCCGTACAAGAAAACTATCGATCGCTGGGTTTGGCCCGACCCGTTTCGCAACCAGGACACTTCCGTCTCCAAAGCCAAACAGGCCATCTCCGATTACAAAAAGGCCGTGGGTGACCCTGCGGGACTCACGGAGTTGATGGTTTTCTACTGTGAGCAAGCGGCCGGATACTGTCGGGATATCGGCTATCAAGAGGAGGGATTTTTCGATGCGCTAGTGCGCATGTTCGAGCAGGCCCTCAAGTCGGCAAATACCCTACCCGCCGACGGTCAGGACACCCACATCGCCCGACTCGACCATGTGCGGGAAATCAGTCACGGGTTTGGCTATGGCGTCGGTGATGATATGGACTACCTCCTGGCCAAATACACCAAGCGTTCCCGTTGACCGGCCGCAAGTTGCAGGCCCCCTCGAAGATCCCGAGTCGCGCACACCTGCCGAAAACTCACGAACCGAGGGATTGGTTTGGTAACCTCAAACGGGATTGCATTCGAGATCCCTCCACCAGAGCTAGGACTGACTACGGTTATCTGACCGGAGCCGTTCTTGGCGATGTCTGAGGCCAGAATAGTCGCGATCAAGCGCGAGCTGTTCACAAAAGTGGTAGCCCGCGCGCTGCCATTCCAGTTCACTACCGAGTTCGAAACGAAGCCTGTGCCATTGACGTTGAGAGTGAATTGCGGCCCGCCCGGCGCCGTAGCGTCAGGGATGAGAGGCTGGTTGATGATAGGTACTGGGGCTTGCGCGTAACTCAGCGCCGATGCAAAGCCCAACAAAACCGCAGCGAGGCATATCGCATGTTTTCTCATATTGTTTCTCCTGGTTTCCTGCTGGCGGGTGGCAGTGCGGCTTACCAACTGCTGCCGGGTCGTCGAAGGCTACCAACGAACCAGTGGGAGAGTGACCACCAAATTCTGTCAGCTCGAGCAGCAGCGTGCAGTGATTGAGGACACACCGCAATGTGACTTGCTGACCGAATCTCTGGGTGAGTCGTCCGCAAACCAGAAACTATCCAGTGGCGCGGCTTCTTCCTTTAACAATCGAACGGAGGGCATAACTGTCGCAATATCACGTGGGTGTTGAAAAAGTCCCTGATGAAAACGCAAGGGATTCTGGCCCCTCTTCTGGTACGAGAACTGGCAAGCTGGCCGCCAGTTCTTCGAGGCTCTTGGCATCAAAGCGTTTGCGCGGATTGGTTGCTGACTCCGCCAGCGCGGTGACGGGAACACTGCGATATTCATGGTTGTTGACTGCATTTTTGCGTACTCGGCATGATCTTTTCTCCTCTCATTGGGATGAAGTTCCGTTCTGAAGCCCGACCGATTGGCAGACCACAAAGGCCACGGCTTCGGCCTCGGTCTCGCGGACTTGTTTGTGCCCGGCAACGTGCGCGCGAGTTGGTCAACACACCGGCATTTGCCAGCGCACAACGACAGCGCAAGAAAGTCGAGGCGCTGTTTGCGGAACTGAAAAATCAGATCGGACTGCGCCGCCTGCGCCTGCGGAGACTGAAGTTCGTGCGGGAGCAGTTCTTCCTGGCGGCGGCCGCGCAGAACCTCAAGCGACTGGTGCGCTTCCTCAGTCAGCCGATAACACCCAGTGTGGAAGCCACCGCCTAGCGGAGGGAGAGGAATAACTCGGCACAGCGATGATCGCGGCCAAAAAGACTTTCCGATGCACCGTTTTGGTTTTTAGGCCCGACGTGTGCGCTGAGTCCACCTATACCTAACCAAAGACACAAGGTGTTTGCGTGTTATGCGGCTGCCGCAAGTGCTGCTGGCTCGGGGGCAATGCCCCCGAGGATCACGGCAGCGGTTTGCTGAACGGCTTCCAAGCTCTCACGCAGAAGGCTTGCGTCTCCGTGCCAAAGCTGGATGTAGTCCTGCGGAAAGCAAGTACGAAGTAGTCGCTGGGGCACGTCGCCTCAGAGCGGCGAAACTGGCGGAACTAGAAAAGCTTCCCGTCCGCGTGGTCAAGCTGACGGATGCGGAGGCAATCGAGGCACAGTGCGTGGAGAATCTGCAACGCGAAGACATCCACCCGCTTGAGGAAGCTCTGGGTTTCAAGTCACTCTTGGAACTTGGAGAGCCTGCCTACACTATCGCTACCATTGCCTAACGTGCTCGCAAGAGCGAGGCGTATGTCTACGGTCGCATTCGACTCGCCGACCTCATAGCGCCCGTGGCCGAGGCATTTCTGAAAGACCAGATCACCATCGGTCACGCTTTGCTGATCGCCAAGCTCCCGGCTTCGCAACAGCAGGAAGCATTCTCGGCTGCGTTTCGGGGCTTGTGGACAAGCGAAGGCAACAGCCAGGTGCTAATTCCAGTGCGGGAGTTGGCCGCGTGGATTGAATCGAACATCTTGCTACAACTAGCCTCCGCACCATTTGATAAACAGGATGAGACACTCGTTCCCGAAGCAGGTTCGTGCGTCAACTGTCCGAAGCGAACTGGCTTCAACAAGCTACTTTTCCCCGACGTGCGCAAAGATTCCTGCACTTCGCCCGACTGTTTCCGGGCCAAGATAGACGCTTCCGTGAGAAAGACTCTGGAAACCAAGCCGCAGCTAATCCAGATTTCGGCGGCGTGGAATTCCCGCGAAGGCGCTCCCTTGGGAAGGAATCAGTACGTGGAGTTGGAGATCAGGAAGCCCAAGCCGAACGGCGCAAGCGGCAAGCTTTCAGCCGTACAGAAGCCGTGCGAGAAGATGGCAGAGGCGATTGTCATGGATGGCGGAAAGCGTGGACAGGTTGTCAAGGTTTGCGTTGACCCCGCCTGTCGTGTCCATCATCCCAACACGCCTTCTCCGCAGCAGGTCGAGCGGGAGCGGGCAGAGGAGCGGAAGCGCATCGAAAAGGAGAAACTGGCCATTACCACTCGCCATCGTGTCTTGGCTACGATCCTCCAACGCGTGTCGGCCCCGTTAAAGAAGGCGGACTTGCTGGCAGTCGCCGACTACCTGATCGGCCACCTTTCCTATAGCCAGGTCCCGGCTCTGGCGAAGCGGCACAAGGTAGCGGCGAAGAAGGACTCCGCGTCCGCACAGGAACTTCTCGTCAAGCAAGTGAGCACGTACGATGAGTCCGAACTCTGCAAACTGGTTCTGGAAATCAGCCTGCTGGATTCGGCTTATCAGCGAGGCACCGCGACCGGCGACGACGTTCTTACGGACGCCGCCAAGCGCTACCGAGTGGATACTGAAAACGTCCAGAAAGCCGTGGCTAAGGAATTCGCCGCGAAACGAGACAACAAGACAAAGAACACAGCAAATCCGAAGGACCGCAAAACGGCGGCGTGAAGCCAATGACCCTAAGCTTCTGGCGGAGTGCAAATATGCACTCCGCCATCTTTCATTCAATTGGAGGCTGTCGCAGCGGTGTCAACGGTCTGCAACCCGCCCGTTGAAGCTTTCTCTCGTGAATGCAAAGGATGAACCGGTAGCACTGCTCGGAAGGCACCTTGGACATCTACAGACCAGCACCTAGTCAGAGTAGCTTGATTTCCTCGGGCTCAGCTTTGAGGCAAGAGTACGGGTGCCGATGCAATCGCCAGGATTGCCTCCGTTCACGATGAAATTCATGCCATGGAGATCCAAGGTGAAGCTCGAAAATGAATCGAGCGCGCTTTCGCCGATAATGCCGTAGAACTCATCAGGTTCGCCGGTGGATCCTGTCAGAAGTGAGATATCTTTTACCTTCGCGCATGATTTCCCAAATGTCACCACCATGCTGGGGATCCGATATGCGGGAAGGGCTGCTGGTCCTCCAACTCCCGAGAGCTCCAACTTAACCACCCCGGCAACATCAACTATTTTGCTGTCCTCTTTATAGAATGCGGCAGACAATACAGTTACCATCGAACCAGTACCGAATGTGAATAACTGCTCTCCGTGTCCAAAGTCAGCCGTAATCAACGGGATAAATTTTTCCAGAAACAAGTTGTGTGGGCTCGTCCCTGTGTTAGGCACGGTCTCTCCGAAACTGAAGTTGATTCGTCCCTCGCGATAAAAGGTGACTTTGCCCAGAGCTGCCAGCACGGGGAGCCCCAAACACCCTTCCATTTGATAGTTGTACCGGGGAAAACTCAAATCCGAGTTCTCCATGACCAGCACGGGCACATTGCGGAGAAGCGCTGGTCCAAGTCGGATCTCCGGAATGACTGCTATATGGATAGACACAAGGAGACCGGTCGCCGCCTGCGCACTCGCGTTGCCAGTTGAAATTTTAAGACCGAGCTTGTTCGCCACAGAACGGGTAACTAACGATAACTTGGTTCCACTACTAACAACCCAAGAACCAGTATATTTGTCCGACGTGATTGGAACCTGGAAGAACCCAAGAGTATCCCGCTTTCCTTCAATGTTGAACACCCCAGGAGCCGTGACAGTCTGGGCTGGTGCATTGCTTAGCAAACCCCATTGCGAGGCTTCCGTGTCTGCACGACACTGTGAGGTTTTTCCCAGTTTATCTGCAACGCTATTTGCTTGGGTATAAAGCGCAGCGGCCTGCCCGTAACGGAAGGTCTTTGCGTAATCATCCGCAAGCGTGCACAAGGCGAATTCGGCGCGAACGGGACTGGTCGCCAGAAGAGTGGGTATCAGGGGTTCCAGTAAACGAACGGATTTCTGCACGTCATTGATCCGGTTCGCCATTACACCTTGGAAAAAATCGAGACTAGGTGGCGGCAGTACCAATGTGCTGGTTGCAAGAGCGCGCTCTAGCTCAACATAGTGCTTTTGCTCCAACAGTACGTCCAGGCTCGCTGGGGCGTGCTGAGTTTGCGCATAGGTTGAGGAGGATGTCAAATCAATACGGCGAGAAGCGCGGGCAGTGCCAGTCGCAACCGCATGGAGACCCTTTCGCCAAATGCCGTCCTTGAAGTCGTATTAACCGATGCGTCGGTGGCAAAGCGAACGCATGTAGCCCAGCGATCCTAATAAACCCACTCCATTTTGTCAATAATGGGTAGGTTTTGTTGGCATTGGGTCAGGCGCTCTTCGATCAATCGAATCGAATTCCGAGCGATTGAACTAGTTCGACAGCGTTGCGCGATGTCTCGGACAGCGGTGTTGGTGGTTTATAAGATCGAAATAGTATGCATTCTGCTCAAAATGGTCCATTCGACCGTTTGGGGATATGCGCGGATCGAGGACATGCGTTTCCGCTACGCACCAACCATTGAACCTGGATTCCGAGATCAAACCATGCATCGGGGCTTTGTCCCCAACCTGAATATCACCGCAACGGAAACGCCAGCCCTCTACCAACGAATTCGACGGAATTGCTCCGCGATAGTCATGATGCAAAATCCAGATCGCCGCGGCAACATCGCCATCACGGACCGGCGTGTACAGCCGTGCCATTCGCCCTGACGCCGCTGTATGCGGCTCTCCCACAAACCCATGCGGCTGCCCAAAGGAAGCTACGGCATGTTCAGACAGCAATCAGGTGATTCTTGACTGCATATTTCACCAGATCGGAATCATTCCTCGCGTGCAGGGCGTCCTTGATCCGGACCTTATGAAAGACGACCGTGGCAGTTGTCACATCCAACACGGATGCGACTTGCTTCGTCGACTTGCCTTCAGTTAGCAACTGCAATACTTCGCGCTGGCGTTCGGTAAGCTGGTCTTCTTCCTCGATAGATTCCTTGTCCTCGTGCAACAAGAAATCGATTGTTTCTTTGGCGATTGCAGGGGAGAGATAGGACTTACCCCTCAGAACCTCGCGAATGGCAACTATGAGTTCAGAAGCCGACGAACTCTTTAGCAGATACCCCAAGGCTCCGCGGCGGAATGCCTCGGCGGCCAAAGCGGGATCCGTATTCATGGTGAGGAACACCAGCTTCACTGAATCCAGCAGTTGCTTTACTTGGTAGGCGGCATCGAGACCGTTCAGCAGCGGCATGCCGATGTCTACGATGATGACCTGCGGTTTTAGGTTAGCAGCGACGCGCACCAGCGCGCGCCCGTCACCCACCGTAGCCACTACGTCGAATTCCGGTTCGAGCAGCTTCCTGCACGCATCGGCCACAAGGGCATGATCGTCAGCAATCATGATCGTCGGTCTCATGTTCGTCAAGGTCTTGTCTCCCCGTGATTCATTCTGAATTTGCCACGATCGCATGATGCGAAGGATGGCTCACCATAACCGGTGAGAGTAACAAGGTGTTAGGTCCTGGTCTGTGACGTAGGTCACGAGTTCCGGTATTGCGAAACCGGCCGCGGCTGCGAAAGGGGACACGCTCACTTCAGGTTTATGCTTACGCCCCAATAGTACGCCGGATACGGCAACACAGCTCGCGTCAGGTCTGCGACGAGAGCGTTTATGCGCCGCATGACCTGCGTGTTGGTGGCGCCTGGCAGGGCTTGATACGGCGCTTGAAATGATATGAAGTTTCATCCCGGCAAAGTATGCGCAGATCGGCTAGTCGGACCACGATTAAGGCAGCGAGAATTGCTAGGGCTACCCGTGATAGCTAAGCCTCTCTTTTGGGTTCGTAATCGCCGGCAGAATGTACATCCCAGATGGAAAATCATTTAGGGGAAAACGAGAGCACGCCGATCACCGCGCCGCCGAGCACCAGCAAGGTGGGATTGACTTTGTACTGCATCAGAATCAGCAGCACGCCAACCGCAATCGCTGCTGTTTCCACGCCGAAGATCGCACCTTTGGCCATGGTGAAACACCCGGCGAGCAGAAGCCCGATCGATACCGGTGCCAGCCCCTGTTGAATGGAAGTCCTCCACGGCCATTTCTCAAGCTTCTTCCACAAACGGGCGACAATATACGCGAGCACGCCCGTAGGCCCGAAGAAAGCAACTAATACCGCGGCCGCGCCCAGCATTCCACCCGCCCATTGTCCGATCACGACGATCATCATCATGTTGGGACCGGGAGCCATCTGCCCTACGCTGTACAGGTGGATCAACTGCGGAAACGTAAGCCACTTGTGGACCTCGACGGTTAAAACCTTCATTTCTGGAAATGCGGCCATACCGCCCCCAACGGTGAGGATCGACAGATAGGCAAACACGCGAACCAGCGCCGGAATCTCGTTCATAAGGCTGCAGTCTCTTTCTCTTTTTTGCGAGGCCGATGGAACAGAATCGCCAGGAGCCCGACCCCCACCAGCGTGCGCGGAACCGACTGGTGCAACCGGTTCACCGCAATCACCGTGAGCGCCATGAAAACGAAGTCAAATTTTCCCGAAAGCGACTTCTTGCTGAGGCTCACCACCGTGAACAGGATCAGGCCAACTGCTGCCGCCGCCACCCCTTTCAGCCCGGCCGTGACAAAGTCGTGGTCTCCGTGACTTCGGTAGAAGATACCGACGGCGTACATAAGCAGGCCACCCGGCAAGCAAATGCCGACGATGGCGGCGACGGAGCCCATCCAACCTCGCAACTTCTCGCCGACCACCACCGCCATATTCGTGGCGTTCAAACCCGGAAGACTTTGGCTGATGGAAAGCATCTCGACAAATTCCTTGTCATCGACCCAATGCCGTTTGGTTACGAGGCTGCCACGAAGGTACGGAACTACACCGCCGAAGCTACTGGCTCCGATGATCAGAAACTCCAGGAAGATTTGGCCAATCGAGACTTCAGCCGGTGCCACTGCGCGTTCGGTTCCTGGTTGCAAAACGAGTTTCACGCTGGTCTCACTCATGGCTTTGGGGCTCGTTCCCCTTGAGCGGACTTGGCTACCACTGTCTGTGGCGACTGGGCCAACTTATCATTCTTGGTTTTCTTGTTCTTCTTGTCCTTGCCATTCTCTTTTTTTGACATGCGAACCCTTCAAGTGGGCAGATGCGACTTGTTCCTAACGCTTTGCTGCCGGAGTTGAATTGTAGGTTGTTTTTAGGACCTATGCTACTGGCAATACCGACATGAATACCTGACGAATGTGACAGTTCTCATCTTACGCAGGGCCAAGGTAAATAGGCACGAGGCGTCCGCACCTGACAACAAAAACGCGTGCTGACATCGAAGAGCTCACGGTGCTGAGCTGATGTTAGCCAACGGTAGTCCGCAGTTGGATGTTCACGACGAAGCGAAATCCCAGCAGATGATCGTACGAAAGGCCCACGTTTTGGGGCGACCGTCATTCGTGTGATTTAGGCGGATTCCCTAGCAGCCGATACACGGTGGCCGTTTTAGTGGCATTCAGCGTGATGTAATCTTCGGCGGCGTACTGCAGCGAGATGAAGAATGCTTCGGTACGGCGCAGTGCGTCCTTGCTGAGTCGATCGCGGTCTCGGAAACGGAACTGGTAGGCGAACTCGCCAATGAGCGGACGGTGTTCGCCGCGAGTACGCCAGATTGCCACGTTGGCTTTACAGGTCAGGCCATCACCGAAATCGAGCATGCCGATGTCTTGCAGGACCTCCTCGACTATAGTGTTGCTGACCAAATGGATCTCTTCTTTAGGCGTCTTACGGACCCGGCCAAGAACCGGGAGCATATCGATCAAAGCATCCAAATCGCGGATATTTTCGTGGCCTAGTCCGATGGCTCCGCGGGTGAATTGGACGTTGTGAGAGAACAGCAGACGAATGCCTCCCAGCTTCTCCTTCAGCGGCAGGGCCTGAACCTTGAACTTGACGCGATGATCGCCGAGGATATTCGGTCGCACGTCAGTCTCGGCCGCTACCTGCAAATCGGGATGCCTGAACTTGAAAACGATTTCGGGCTCGCCGATGGGGAAGCCGTCCTTGTAGGGGATGCGGCGGCGCATGATAAAGGCGTTGTTGTAGAGGCGGAAATCATCCGTGTCAATGAACAGCACTTCTCGGATCTTGACTGGCTGGGACACGAAGCCTTCCGTCGTGTACTTCACGCCGTGCTCTTTTGCGGGCTCGCGCATAACCTTGCCGAATTCAAAGAAGCTTTCGCGTGAATGGAACTTGTTGGGCCGCAGAATGAGTTTGCAGCATATGTACTCAGGCGAATGGATGGGCATGCCGTCGGCATACCGGCCAGGCTTGAGTTGGGGGACGCGGCCCACCCAACTGGGGGTCACAGCCTCCCTCTTTGGCATTGGTTTCGTGTCTTTGGTGCGGCTTGGTGCAGCTGATGTGGCGGTTGGCATGGTCGCTCCTCAATAGCGCTTACTTTTTGGGTACGACAACTACAGATCGATTGATTAATCTTCGCCCCGCCATCATTGCCTCGAATCTCGCTTAAGCTAGCAAGCCCGCGATCAGTCGCCGAGCGATGCTGATCGGATGGGTCCTCTGAACGATCAGTTTATGAGATGCACGATCAGATAAGAACTACCAAAATCATCAGCTTTGGGTTAGATGACTGGTAGGCTCCGTAACCGACTTTTGCTCAGCCAGTTAGAGCATTCTGCAGGCCGCTTTTCTGCGGCTGCATCACCTCTTTCCTGCCTTCAATTCGACGACAGCCCCGAAGCCTCGCGCCGAGTTCGAGCAATCTTTTTGGGCTATTCGGGAATGGCGCTATCCTCACCAGTGGTGGGGCAGGGATGGTCGTCACTGGGATCGTTCAGTCGAGTAGTATCACGACCGGACTCTGCATCCTACTGGTGCGGCGGACAATTCTGCCGGCACCGGCGGCGATTCCCATCGTGATCGGCGCGAATCGTTGCTCTGAGCTCTATCCACACCCTCCTGGGCGGATCTGCGATTCATTGGCCCGGGCACCCCGCCCATCTTGTCCTCCACCCTGGACCCGAACACCTATGGATTTTCCTAGTTGCGACGACATTCTGGTCAAACCTAGGATTGTTTCTTAAGTCGGCCGCCGGCGCGAAGCGCGACCTCGATATTACCCGGCACCTCTCCCGCGAGGGCCGCTCCGGCCGGAAGGTGTACCCCATCTATCAGTAGGGGGCTCGCGCGCGGTGCCAATATCGCCCCGTTTTGCAATTTCGTCCAGTCGCTCGGCCGGCAGTACCGAGTTCAAGTTGGTTGAAGATGTCAGGATTTCTCAGTAACAGAATGTGTTCTCGCACATGAAGGACAACTCGCAATTGCCGTTATTACCTTTACTGCAGGGGACAGCGTGCATCGTCATTATCCTGTGGGGCGTTAGAGTTCTATCCGACATCCTCGCGCCTTTGCTGCTTGGTCTATTGCTCGCCTATGCCGTAGCCCCATTTCCCAAATGGCTCATGCACCGATTCAAGCTCTCGAAAGCGGGGGCCACCGGCATCATAGCCGTCGTGCTATCCGCCACTGGACTTTTGGCGGTATTGGCCTTGGAATTGGGCGTTGCGCGACTAACGATAAGACTTCCGATCTACGGCCAACGTCTAGCTGGCCTCTGCGAACAGGTAACGGTCTTCTTGAGTGCCCACGGCGTTGAGCCCACGAGCTTGGCCCTCAAGAATGTGCTCACACCTGAGCGGCTGAGCGAAATCACTGTTTTTGTCCTCCCCGCCGCCGGTGCGATTGTCGTCAAGGGCGCGCTGATTCTGCTGGTGGCATTTCTCTTGATCATGGAAATGTTGCACGGTGCTGACGGAAAACAGGACCCGCTCGGAGAGATCCTGACGAAGCACGGGTTTTATACGAGAAGGTACGTCGCCGTCACTGGCAGGACCGCAGGGATTAACGCACTGATTAACCTGGTCTTTCTGCTCGCAATGGGCGTAGACGAAGCAGTGCTTTGGGTATTCCTGTATTTCTTCCTCGACTTTATCCCCACCCTAGGCTTCTCAATTGCACTCATCCCGCCCACTTTCATAACGCTTCTGATGCAGGGCTGGAAGAGAGCAGTGCTGGTGGGTTGCGGCTTAGTTCTGACGAACCTAATCGTAGACAACATTGTCATGCCGATGTTCGCGAAACATGAGCTGAGTATCTCTTTCCTCGAAATCACGCTGTCGTTAGTCGGCTGGGGGTTCCTCTTGGGTCTGCCAGGCGCGGTTATCGCGATCCCGATGACTCTGGCATTCAAAGAGTTCCTTGCGAAGAACTTTGTGCAACGGCAAACGTGACTACCCGCGTCAAACGCTCCTCTCTTCGCTACCCGGAGTCCACCGGTTTGCGCTTTCCTGATACTTTGGGGGAAGTTACTCAAGGGTGGCTTCCGCGGGGTAGATCACAGCCTCTTGTGAGCCTTAGCACAGCGTGAGGAGTCGTCGGAGACTAAGCTGTGCCCATGAAGTATCAGGATGTCTAACTCGCTCCGTCGGTACGAGTCGCTTTGTCCGATACGGCCCGAGTGGAGGGAGAGAACATGATTCCAAAATTCTTCGATGCTCTCTTTGGCGGCTGCTGGCACAACCGCTACAGTTTTCCGATTACAGTTCGTACCCGCTCCCGTCGAAACACGGCGGCCTCCCTCGCCGGAACCTATGTGGTGTGTCTGGACTGTAGCAAGGAGCTTCCGTACGACTGGGAGGAAATGAAAGTCATCACTACACCCGCCGCGCAGCCTGGCCGTCACCATTTGGTGAACGGCGTCGCTACGAGATTCGCGTTGAAATATCGTGGATCGCCGGTGACTTCCTCACCAACCCAGGCAGGAACCGCCACGGATTGACGCTCGTCCTTGAGCTCAACTTCCGCGGTGATCAGACCGCGGTTCTCCCCCTCAAACTCGTCGATTTCCCACACCAGGCCGTCGTGTTGAATTCGATACCGAGTCTTCTCAATCAGTGGGCGTTCGCAGAGCTGGTCAAGCATTTCGTTGGCGTCCGCCACCGGAATCTCATACTCATATTCAGGCCGGCTCGCCCCAACCGTAATGCCCTTGATCGTAAGGTACGCCTTGTCACCCACACTTCGCACGCGAACCGTCCGCTCTTTCACGGTGCTGAGATATCCCTGACGGTAGCGTTTTCCCGCGTCTTGTGCTCGCCAGCTATCGTCCTTAACGAGGAACTTGCGCTCGATCTCTTTTCCCATGCGATCCTCTCCTGACTATCGTGAGCCAGACGGGTGTCCCGTCAAGCCGAGTGCACGCTTAATCTCCCGTATGTAGCTGGTGTTGGCCTCGCTGACGCCCAGCTCCCCAACCAATTTCAGTACAGCATCAGGATCGACCGATTCCACAGCCACGGTGTCTCGCGGTATACCGTTGAACGTGATCTGAGCGTACTCGGCCGCACAAGCCCCTATGGTGAATTGATATCGCGTTTTGGAAACATCTACAATGCTGATTCTTGGCTCCGGTCGCATCACATCGCGCAGAAATTCTTCCAAGGTGTATTTAGAGTTTTCCAGGACAGGCGGTGGAAGCTCAAGACTAAGGAAAATCTGGGTGGCTACGACAGAACTTCCCAGCGGAAAAGTAGCTTTCAAGATCGGGTTCCATTGTTCTAGTCCGCGGTCTTCAGCGACGAGTACCTTGATGTCCATGAGATCGGCGCGGATCTTGGCATTGCATTTGTCAGTTGTAGCGGAAAGCAGATAGGTTTCCTGGCTGACCGTCTTCTTCGGCGAAGCCAGACGCTCGAGTTCTTCTCGCATGCGCGTAAGCGTCTCCGCCCAGACACGAAATTCGTATCGTGGCTTAATCTCTGACACGGGCAATCCTTATGAACCGGAAATTCAGAGCCAAGTATAAGGAAATCAGGAGCAGAATCAAATTGTCGGTCTCCGGTCCATGACACCCATTTATGGCTACAATCCCGAGCTTCCGGTATGCAGATTTACGTGCTGTGCGAATGAGCCGGCAGTTTTTTTGTATCAAGGAATGCATCGACCGCGACATCGACCCCTGGGAATATCCGCCTTTCGCCCAGACGGTCGAGAAATCCGCTGCGGCCGAAAAGATCACGAACTGGATCCGCCACTCGAACGAAATAGAGGTCGATACTGGAGTCGTGAAGCTCGTTCTGCAACTCCTGCAGCATCTCGAGACTGGTTACATCCATCTCCGGGCAAGCCTCGAGATTAAGCAGGACTGCTTGTAATAGCTTACCTGCTTTCTTAACCTGTTCACGCAGTTCGTTGCGAACGTGATTCGCATTAGCAAAAAACAGCATGCCATTCGGACGGAAGATCAGCAGACCCGGGATCTGTTCAGTCTCAGGGTGGTGCCTGACATCCTCAAAATTCCCGGTACCTGGAATCCTGCCCAGCACGGAATGCTGAGGCACGCTGAGTCTCCGCACCAATACGATCAAAGTCAGGCCAACCGCGAAGATCAGACCCTTGAGAATTCCCATCTGGAGCACGCCAAACAAGGCGGTAAGTGCCATCCAAATACTTCCACTATGGAGTTTCGCGTAATACTTGAGCGTGCCGACATCGGCCAAATGCGCGACAGCGTGGACCACAATCGCTCCCAGAACGGCCTCGGGCAGATTACGAATCAGAGGCAACAAAAATGCCAGAGTGAGGCCTATGGACAGCGACGCGGTAATGGTCGAAAGTTGGGTACGCGCGCCACCAGCATCGTTGGCCGCCGTGCCCGACATGCCCCCACCGACGATGATGCCTCCTGCCAGACCGGATGCGATATTTGCCACACCGATGGCGCACAGTTCCTGATTGGGATCGATTTCGTATTTATGTTTCGCGGCGAATGTGCGGGCGGCTGCTAGCGCTTCAGCCATAAGCACCAGCACGATTCCGAATGCCCCCACGAACACATCCGCAAATTCATCTTCCCCGATTGCTGGCCAACTCAGGGAGGGAAGTCCCGCGTGGATGGTGCCAACTACCTCGACGCCACGTTGAGTAAGGCCCAACCATGGCACCGCCAGGGTCCCGAGCACGAGCACAACCAATGCCGATGGCACGCGCGGAGCGACCGCTCCTAGCAGAAACATGATGCCAATCGCAATTGCTCCAACAGCGAATGTCCAGGGATTTACCTGGCGTAGCGAAGTAAGCACATGCCATGCCTCGTGAAAGAAACTGCCTTGGCCGGCGGAGATTCCCATCAGCTTGTGTCCTTGTTTCACCATGATGGTCAGCGCCAGGCCGAAGACAAAGCCTTTGAGAACGGGTTTGGAGATGAACTCCGATACCGAACCCAGTTTAAGCAAGCCTCCTGTCAGGAAGATAACGCCTGCTGCGATCGTGGTGGCGGTAGCCAGCATGACGTAGTGTGCTGAATCCCCCAAGGCAATCGGAGCCACCAGGGCCGCCAGCATGGCTGCGGAAGAAGACGTCGAAGTGACCGCTAGTTGTCGGGAGGTGCCAAAGATCGCGTAGACAAACATCCCCACCATGGCAGCGTACAAACCCATTTGCGGTGGTACTCCTGCAATCCCCGCGTATGCCATTGCCTCGGGTACAAGCAGTCCAGCCAGCGCGATGCCCGCCACGATATCCGCCCGAGGCGAGCACTCAGACAGCCAAGTGGTGATGGGAATGAATCGCGATATTGCTCGCTTTGCCGACATTCGTTTGTCCGTAGAAGAACTCATCTGACTGCTCCTATGCCCGCTCATTTCGACACACTTTCTCTGTCGCCTTCCGCCGGAAGAACTCGGAATCCGGGCGCTTTGTAGTCCGGTCTGATGTATTGCTCCGGAATCGCAATGACGTTCCCATCCCGCAACGAGGAATAGTGGGGCGAACAGATTTCCACGCCCGCTTCATTGAATTTGTCCTGGATGTTCTGATGCAGGTCCGAAAAGATGTTTAGCATCTCCCGGGGAACATCCGTGTAGGCATTCAGTTCGTAAGCGACATAAAAATCATCTAACCTTGTCTGCAAGATGAATGGCGCAGGCTGTTGCAGCACATGCTTGGTAGCGAGCGCTGCGCTGATCAGCAGTTGATGAACGGTTCGCCATGGAGCGTCGTACCCAATAGTTGCTGTAGTATGAAATATCACTCCATTCTTTTTGGCCTCGACGCTGTAGTTTTTCACTGAACCGCTCATGACCGTCGCGTTCGGAATCGTAATAATCTCTGCTTTCGGCGTAAGAATCCGGGTCACCAACAGATTCTTCTCAGTCACCTCCCCGGTAGTCTCGCCGATCTGGATCCAATCGCCGACCAGGTACGAACGCATGTAAGTCAGGATGACCCCCGCGATCGCGTTGGCTACAGCCGAAGAGGAACCCAGAGACAGCAGCACCCCGAGAAATATGGAAATTCCCTGGAATGCTGGGCTCTTGGCCCCTGGCAGATAGGGGAATGCGACAATGACGGCCAGACAAAGCACCAGAAGCCGTATCAGCTTTTCGGTCGGTTCGGCCCAATCGGGATAGAACCCACGGATCTTCAGGTTTCCCTTCCGTATCTCGCCGAACACTAACCGGAGCAGGCGAACCAGGTAGTTCGTGGCCAAAGCGATTACCACGACCACCAGCAAGTCCGGCAGGTAATTCAGTGCAGACTGGCCTAAGGATTCTAGTTGCGAAAGAACCCAGCTCGACACCGTGTGTGATATTTCACGTGTCGAAGAAAAGAAGCCCAGGGTGACTGTCAAGTAAGCTTCGACAAATGCAAGGATCAACAGCCATCGCAGAATTGCGCCTAGGCCCAGAGATATAGGACCCAGGTAGGCGACAGAAATATGCCAGGCTGACTTTGGTTCGATACGCGCACTGGTCTGAATCTGCTTCTCAATGCGGTCCCGTATGGCAAACCGGATTCTGCGGATAAGCCAGCAAAGGGGTACGAGCGCCAGGGTGGCAAGCAAGGTTTTGACGACGCCGCTAAATATAATCCGCCAGCTGTGTTCCTCGTGATAGTTACGGATGGCTTGGCGAATGTTCTCCGCGTATTCCGATGTAAGCTGCGGCCGAGGCTTGCCCGCCATCTTCGCATCGACGTCGGTAACCGCAAGGAGCAATTGCTTGTCGCTGAAGATCTCGGTCCACGTACTACGGCTTTCAACGCGTATTGATTCTGGTGAGGAGCTACTTTCTTGGGCGACGGCCAGGATGCGTTTTTCGATACCGCTGGTGCGGTCTTGTGGTGTCAAGCCGCCCACTGTCTCATAAACAGTCAAAATCGGGCGACCTTCGATTACGACTTGGCCAGGTGCATTGATATCTTCCTTCGGAGACTCCTGGCTGCCGCTGGCTGGTTGTGTTTGTGTGGGTGCAAGAGTGACTGGGTTTTGCTGTGCAATTGCGGATAAGAGACAGGCGGAGTGCAGAAGAAGCCAAAGTGCAATGCCAAAGGAAACGCCACTCGCTCTTTTCTTCATAAACGCGGCTACCAGATGACAGGCGGCTTTCGCTGCCGTTACTTCCCAAGGGCCAAAGCGCCGGTTGGCTCATTCCTCTCTCCCCTCGGTTGCGCCTGAGTCCCGTTGCGCTTTCGGTGTTCACACTGCGATAAATCTCTCTTCGCGAGGATGCTACGTCTTGTCTCGCATGCTTTCAACTATGGAAATCGATAGGGCTGGCAATCTAGAGCTGGTGAGCGGCAAAGATTGGGTGTTTCGTAAGCGTAGCCCGTCAGAATGGCGTAAAAATTGTGAACGGGATGATCCGCTGGGGCGCGAAGGTGTATAGAAAACCGCTGCCTACCGCAGGGGCCGAAATCGAAATCGTTAGAAAACTGAACCTGAGTCAAGCGGCCAGGGGATTCCGCACTTCTTTTCGCCAGATGTTCCTCGGTTTGAGCCGGACTCACCGGTGCGCTGGGGGGGAGATTGTGTCGCGTCCTGCCGAATCGACGCTTGTCCATTTGCAGGGCCAGCGGGTGCGAGGCAGGCAGCGGAGATAGGCATCGCGAAGCACCGCTGAACGGCTGGGCTCATGGGGCCGTGTCGCCGAACCACTTCTCAAAGATTTGCCGATATGTGCCGTCCTCGCGAAGAGCGACCAACGCACGGTCAATCTTCTTGCGCAGGGGGCTGTCCAACTGCACTAAGATGGCGAGCGGCCTACGGTCAAATTCGGGACCGACCACCTTTACCCGTCCCTTTCCCTCATGCGCCGCATAATAAAGGAGCACGGGTGCGGGGGACACCACGGCATCCACCTTCCCGTCCAGGAGGGCCTTAAACAGTTGATCAGGAGTCGGGAACTCCTGTACCTGTGCATGCTGCTCCCGAAGATAATCAACTGCAGGCGAGGATGCTAACGTGGCGATCTGTTTACCCGGCAAATCACCCGGACCCTCGATAGCCCCGCGAATCTGCTCGACTGTCAAGGTCGTGGTTAGCTGGGCGGTATAGGACGCAATGAACACCACACTGGCGAACAGCCAGAAAATTGCCACAGAGCGCGCGAGCCATTGACGAGGCATTTCCTGCGCCTGACACGCCAGACTCGATAGCCCCCAAAAATATGCCTCAAAGATGCCTGGGAAATAGTTCCGGTTCGAAATGATGCCGTCTTGCTGTCGCCGGTCGAGCCACCAGAAAAGATGAGCCGGGATGAGGACTAGCAACAGGGCTACTCCCACCCATTCAATCGTCGTTCGCGAAAACAGCAGGCGGAGCATGTCCAATACGGGACTTATGCGGCTTGGGGCGCGCTCCGTTGCGCCCGTCTCTCGCACCATAATTTGCAGGCCTGTCTCAAATGTTGGATACGAAAAATCGAAATCCTCATCACGTGCCAACGTTATGAACATCGCGGGGCTGAGGTCTGCGCCTTTGGATCGCAGCGCCTCGTCCACCGCGCTTACGTCAGGCATGACCTGATAGCTCGTCTTTACCTTCAACCGCGTGGCAATCGCATTCCAAAGATCGATGCTGAACCCGGTCAGCGACCCGTTTTGTTCCACAACCATCGGCGGAGCAACGAGAACGGCGACCCGGAGCTCCGGGACCTCGCCTTGAGCTAACTTCTGGCCCTGTTTGTCGAACTGAGGTTGTTGCTGCTGGGCAGGCGCTTGGGCGAATAGAGGAATCAGAGAAGCGAGAATGACGAACAACGCCGAAGCGATTGTGTTTATGGCCAATTTCATGGGTGCAATTGTACTAGCGCGCCCGCTATTCTTCGCTGTAGCTCGGCCCGCAGCGTCACAACTGGTATATGGAGTACCACGCACCGGGGACAGGTCTGCATCGATGTCACAATTCTGTTCTGATTTCACTGGATTGCCTTACGCGATATCTTGCATCTCACTGGGTGACCATCAATGAGTTATCAGATGTGGTTTCCAATCGAATACGTGGTACTACTTCCGGGACCGAGCGATTCGCTCGATGATTCATTGCAGCCTCGCGTACTCCGCCTTGGCTTCTCTTAGGATTGGGATATCTGGGTCGGCGTCTTTCCAGAGCGTGAGGAAGTCTTGATACGCGCCACGCGCTCTGATCGTATCTTTCTGCAGCGTGTAAGCGCGGGCGAGGCCGAGGTGTGCCAGCGCACCCAGCGGGTAACTGTTCACGACGCTCCTGTGGTCCACATATTTCTGGAACTCGGCAGCTGCCGCGCTGCCCTGCCGCAACAGCAGATACGCCTGACCCCGCAGATAGACAGGGTAAAGCGAGCTCCCAAATCCGGTGGGGGCCGGATCGCCTAGTTCGTAGGGAGCTGCAGTCTCGAGAATCTGGATGGCCTTCCCGGGGTTCTTGCGGTTGATCTCAACCGCAGCGCGGATGGTCGGGAGCCAGTAGCCGTTGATCATTGTGTTGAGTGGGTTTTCCTTTTGTAACTCGTCGACCATCTTTTGCGCACGGTCTGAATCACCAGCCCTGGCTAGTGCTAGCGCCACCAGCACGCGGATGTCCGTAGTCGACGACCTAGCGAGTGCTGAAACCGCCTCGCTGCGAACCAGTGCGCCGTTTCCGAATTCCACCTCCCGAAGGGCCGCGTTCATTTGGTTCTTGGCTGCATCTTCCCTATCGTCAGCATGCTCGGCGGAATCGACCGCGCGTCGCGAGAATTCCCGCGCCTTTGCGAGATGCCCGGAAAAGGCCTCGACCTCGGCCTGATGGGCGAGAAGAGCATCCTCCATGCCGGGCTTGCCAGCCGCCCAGCTCAATTGGCGATCCATCTCTGCGGCGTCGCCCTCCATGAAGGCAACCGCAAATCGGCACTCGTGCAGGTACCCAGTTTCCGCTCTGCGCGCGAGCGTCTGCTGGTAGGTAAGCTTGGCTTCCTCTAGGCGGTTCGTGAGGCAATAGAAACCCACGAGATTGCTGCGGGATATGGTACTTTCCTCGGGGTTCAGCCGGATACTTTCTGCGGTTTCCGCAAGCGCCTTTTCGTATTGTCCTAGATACTCGTAGTTTAGCCCCAGATTATTGTGCGGTACGTCATCCCTGGGATATGCCTGCGTCCACAGTTCATAGGTCTGGTTGGCCTTGTCCAGTTCCCCCGTTACCCAAGTAAAGTAGTAAGCGGAGATCGTCAGTCTCTCTCGCTCGCTCACGCGCTCGCGTAAGCCGTATGCGGTTTGGAAGTTTTCGCTGGCCAAGCCGAACTGAGCTAAGTTCAAATAAGAGATTCCCAAACGGGCGAAGGCCATGGCGAAACTGGGATCGAGTTCGATGGCACGCTTGAAAAGCGGGATTGCGGCAGCATCGCCTTGCAAGGACCGGGTCTTGATTCCCAAAGAGTACGCCTTCAACGCCTCCAGCGAAGGCGTGGTGGCTTCCTTAATCGGGGTATCGTATTTGGCAATCGTGCTGAGCGATTCGCCGACTTTCTTGCGCAAAGTCGTCGCCAGGTCGTCGAGGGCATCCAGCACATCCTCTTTCTTCGCGACCTGCACTTGTTGCCTTGTAACCGAACCTCCAGTCTGGCAATCCACTGCGTTGAGGCCGAGTACGTACTTGGTGCCAAGACTTGCAACCGAGCCCGTCACCACGAGTTTGCTTTCCGTGCGCTGGCAGACTTCTTGTGCCACTTCCGGTGTCAAGCGCTCTTCGAGAGAGTGCCCCATGAGCTTGAGCGTATTGCGCACTCTCCGATCAGAGAGAACGCTAAGGAATGGCGATTGTTGAAAATCGGTGGCCAGCGCCTGTTTGAGCGTGTCATCGAAGACTGCGTCGCCAGTGGAATTCGAGAAATCGGCCAGCACGATGGTGTCTTTGTCGGTGAGACGAGCCGCGGTCGAGAGCGAATGAAAGTAGGCCACAGCCGCGATTACAACAGCGACCAGAATCAAGGCGATCGGAAGAAGAACCCAGAGCTTCCTGCCAGCAACCTGAATGTCGACTACTTTCGCGGTGCTGGGAGGCGGATGTGGGCCAACCTGAGGCGAAGAACCAGATGATGGCGGCAGCTGTTGGCCTTGAGACCCGGTCTCCTGCGCCATTGCCACCGTTCCCGAACTTGTGGCCGCAACCTGTCCAGTCTCGGTGTGCCGTTTCAGGCGCAATAACTCGGAACGCATTTCCGCCGCGCTCTGATATCGCAGCTCCCGGTCTTTCTCCAGCGCGCGGTTGATGATCCTTTCCAGTTCGGGTGGGAGATCAGGATTCAAGCGCACAGGAGCGACCGGAGCGCGATTCAAAATGGCATCAAAGATAATCGCAGTGCTGTCTCCGTGAAAAGGCAGTGTGCCAGTCGCCATCTCATACAGCACGGCGCCAAACGAGAACAGGTCGGTGCGGGCGTCCAACTCCTTCGCCCGCGCCTGTTCCGGCGACATGTACGCGATGGTTCCCATCGCCGTCCCCGGGCTGGTCAGGTTTTCCCTGTTGATACCGGAGGCCGTTTGCGTTGCCTGCGCGGCAATCTGCGAGCCGGTACTGCGCGGAAGACTGACCTTGGCAAGACCGAAGTCAAGAATCTTCGTGTGTCCTCGCTTGGTAACAAAAATGTTGGCGGGCTTGACGTCGCGATGGACGATTCCTTCGGAGTGCGCGGCATCCAATGCGTCGGCAATCTCAATTGCCAAACTAAGCAACGCCTCAATCTCGATTGGCCTTTCGCCGATACGCTGTTTCAGCGTAATGCCGTCCAGAAACTCCATGACGATGAACCATTGCCGGTCATGCTGCGCGATCTCATGAATCGTACAGATGTTGGGATGGTTCAGGGCCGAAGTGGCACGGGCCTCGCGGCGGAAACGTTCCAGGGTTTGCGGGTCTCTCGAAACGTCTTCAGGCAGAAATTTCAGGGCGACGAAGCGACCGAGCAAGGTGTCCTCGGCCTTATAGACGACGCCCATGCCACCGCTACCCAGCTTCTCCAGAACGCGATAATGGGAAACTTTACTGCCAACCAGTTTCGCCGCGCTGTCCGTTACGGCTGGTTCGTTGGCCATCAGTTTGCCCATCATGTCCAGCGCGGGCGAATCGATGAAATCCTCGATTTTTTTCTCGTTTGTCAGCAGCAACTCCATTTCGCGTCGAAGTTCTTCCTCGTCTGCGCAAGAGCGTTCGAGGAATTCCGCGCGGCGGTTCTCATCGAGGTTAACTTCCGAGGAAAGTTTTTCGTGTGACGCCCATCACATTGAGATGTGCGTTGTGTAACAGTACTTGTCCAGCGCGATTTCTGGTATCACTCCGCGCGGGGCAGGAGCAGGGTACGAGCCCGCGAAGCCGGTTGAATCGTTTGGAAGCAACTAGTACTAATCGATGGAGTGACATGGCGATTTTTGTCGCCAACAAATCGACAAGGGCGCGCATTTCACAGTTTCTGATTTGCGGAGCCGAAAGCTCAGAGGAAGGTTACGTTGTGTATTTGCGCTGAAGGTCATTCAATCTCCTTTTGACGGTCCAACAGCGCGGCTTAGGCATCTCCGTACATCAACGCAATCGTGTGACGCAGAGCCATCAGGTTGCTATGAGAAGATTCGGCCGCGAAACTGGCTGGGTCCCTGGCAGCTTCTGCCTCATACAGCCTTAGCAGGAAGGGACTCTGCTTCCTTACACGTTCCATTGTTTTCGAAACCAGGTACTCTTCAGACTGCATACTCTATATGTACAGGTCTATTAGATGCCGTGGACGCCGTGAGCTTGCGAAAGCAGTTTGTCAGCGCATTGGCGAGCTATGACACAACCTCACTCTCAAACTTCGCTCCTGCGATGTAGCACGACACAGTCGATCCCTCCGGCGTTTGAAGTTCAATTGTCGGAGCACCTCCTGCAAGTATTTCCAATTCTCTTTGCGGAGTGGTAAACCGCGAAAAGCCACAATCGAGACAGACCAAAAGCTTGGGGAATACCCAAACAGGCGGTTTGTCCAGGTTCTTGAGGCCTGGGAAATGGACCAAGATCTCAGTACCAAATTCCGCTTGGTTGTCCGACGCACACAGCAGACAAGACATAAGTCGAAAATGTTCACACAATAAGAAAAGTCTGTCTGGTCAAAATTGCTCACTTTCTCTACGGGGGGGTTGGTGGGCTTGAATGAATGGTGCCTTTGCTACCTTTGGCGCGGAGCTGGCCTCAATCTGCCGGGATTAAACTTCCTCCACGCCGGACAGGCCTTATTCGGAATCCGCCGCTCCTGCTACTGGGTTTCATTTTCCCGATGCCGCGCAGTCTCTGATCTCGTGCGAAGAGTACGGCAATATCTTTCCATGAGTCTGTAAATTGGGGAGCGAAATCTGAAAGCGAGCAGGTTGACAGCCCCCCCGCATAAGACTAGGGTCGTAGTTGAGGTAGTTTCCACCTTCTCCTCATTTCAGGTCTCCTGAACTAAGTCAGCTCATCTGAAGTTTTTTCTTCTTAGCAACCCCAATCATAAGGAGATTACTCATGTCAGTTCAAAACCCGAAAGAACTGTTCGTACAGTTGCTTAGCGGCCTCCGCCAGGGCACAGAGCGGAGTACAAAGTTCTATCAGGAACTCAGCCAGTTAGCTGAGGATCCGGACATCAAAGAGGCCCTGGAAGCGCGGGCTTTCGTCTCACAGAAAGTCCTTGCCACGCAAGACCAGTGCTTCAAGCTCATCGGCGAACAACCGACAAAGGTCAGCTCCCGCCTCCATGACATCTTTGTCGAAGATTTTCGCAAAGAACTCGCCGAAATCCAAAACCCCGCCGCAAAGCACCTGTTCATTATGGTAAAGGCCATCCACCTGACTCACCTTCGCATTGCAGAATACGCAGCGTTGGTCGCGGCAGCGGATGTAACCGGCCACTATGGCGTCGGCGTGCTGCTTGAAAGCTGCCTGGCGGACAAACTCGCGTTTGTGGAACGAACGCGGCGCATGATTCGGAAGGTCGTCGAGGCTAAGGTCGCCAAGAAGATCGCCGAGAGAGTAGCTGCCTAGGTGTGTAAGTGAATTGATTCGCGCCGACCCGCCGAGCAGATCTGCGGATCGGCGCGTTGCCTCTGTTTGGGCTCAGTGATTGTGATAGCCGTCACTGACAATTGGCCTCTTAACCGGTCAAATAGGGTCGGATACCGTACAAAGGCTACTCTTGATCGGTCTTCACCCAGTTCGTGCATCTCTGGGGCAAGTAGCAAGAAGTGAACTGCCAGCCAACAAGGAGCTTTGAACGATAATGAGAACAACTGAGAGATTCGGTATCCTCCTTTGGCTGACACTGTTGCTTGCGTTTCATGTCTCTGCACAGAACACACAGCCGACTCTCGAACCCACCATGACCTTCATTGCAAATACGTTGAATAGCCGTGGAACCGTTTCTTGGGATACTACTGTTGCCGATATGGCGGGTGCCAAATACACGACCACCAATAGCCTGGCAGACGTAAATGCAGATCCGTCGACCTGTTCACTCGCTTGGACAAACATTAAGATAGAATCTCACGATAAGACGGTGGACACTTACCTAGTGCAACTCCAAGCTGTTTCCGGTGTAGAGGTTAAGTCTTATTCACGGATTATGGCATCTCAAAGCGAGTGGAAAGGCCGGGTTTCGCCGGAAACCTACCTGGTCGAGATAAAAACGGGTGCAGCAATTCACGGACAGCGCCAATCGTATCAAAAGGATAAGTTGAAGTCTAAAGCGAGCTTACCGAACGATCATGAGGCAAAGATTCGATTCGCGGATGAGCAGACCGCCGCAAAAGTTGCGGACGCCATTCGCCAGGCGGCTGTTCTTTGCGGTGCAACATCCGCGCCCTAGTTCGGCGCCCTAACCCGGAAACTCTCATTCGAATTGGTACAGCAAACGGGAGCACCTTACCTCAATGCACTCTACGCCTCCGCCGCTGGCCACAGTTTGTGCCATCCGGTGAACGCGAGATGGAAAAGCAGGTTCGTGGGCACCATCAGCGACAGATAGACAATCGGGATCATGTAGACGTTGGTGCCGGGAAAGCAGTAGCGCGCCACATACAGCACGACAATCACGCTGCGCATGCCGGTCGAGGTCGCCAACACCCGGCGTGACTCAAGGTCGGGTCCGCCGATCAGCCAGCCGATCAACATGGATAGAAGCAGCAACAAGAGCATGGCCAGGATGGTCCCGCGGCCGCGGATTGCATTAAAGGCTTCGCGGCGCGCCAGACGCGTCTCCCACATAGTAAAGACGAAGACAATCGAGGCCAGAAGGCCCATCGGCAATACCAGCCTGGGAGCAATTGTCGGCGCGTGTCGCGCCGCCCACAAACCAGCGCACAATGGCAGCGCGATGTACAGGACGATGCTTGCGATCAGGAGGAGGATCGGTCGCTGATTGCGCTGCGCCGCCTGCGGCATCAACTCGACGGCCAGGGGGGTCATCGCAATGCTTACCAGTGAGAGCACAAAAGTCATCGCGGCAGCGAAAGGCAGTCGGGTCTTCGCCTGGCGCGTGAACTGCAATGCGATCGGCGTTCCCGGTATTGCGGCCAGAAGCAGGATGCCGACACTGGCGTCGGGACTCAGCGGGAAGATGCGAACCAGCAGGAAGCCTATGGCCGGTATGAGGACGCAATTCGCCATTAGGGTACGGACAAACAGGGCGCGCTTGCGCACGATATCAAGCAGTTCTCCGCTGCTGACACGCAGCCCGATGGAGAACATGACGATCACAACGAACACGTTCAGCAATAGCAACGGCGGAATCAGCACGCTTTTCTCAGCAATCCGGTAGCCCAGCCCGCCGATGAACCACAGGAACGTGATCCCCACAAACGACAGCAGATTCGATGCGGATCACGATTCCCCCTGTCACGACTTCGCGCGAGTGGTGCTGGTAAGGCGCTTCTCGGATCGACTTCGGGACTCTCGGTCACTCTGTACCTCCGCCGGAACCGGCGCCTTGATTCAGGTCATCGTCTTTGTAGTACTTGGTGCTCTTAGCGGTGATTTCGAGAGCGAGGCCCTTGTCAGTGAGTTGATACATCCAAACACCATCCGAGACCGACGCCGCACCCGCCAGCGCTGCGCCCTTGTCTCCGTTCTTGGCAGCGGCTGTGGTTTGCCCGCCGAACTGCCAGCCGGAGTTCACGAAGTTGTTGAATACTCTTTCGTTGTCGAAAACAAAGATCACGCTGAATTTCTTCACTCCCATGCCGAGGCCGGCCTGGAGTTCGAGCATCTTCATGAAGGTCTCACGCTTGGTCTTGTTGTTCACAGCAACGCCTTTCCCGTTGCCGGAACCGGCGACCAGAATCTTTACGCCCATGTTGCTGAATACAGCATACCCCGCGGCTCCTTCGACTGCAGCCTTGGCCTTTGGCTGTGCTTTGTAGAGGCGCTGAAGGGTACTCTGCGCCATGGTGCGGATATCTTGCTGTTTCTTTTCGACCTTTGGATCGGCAGCGTGTGCCATCACAGCCAGGGCTCCAAGCAGCGCGGCGGTTAGGAGGTTCAGCAGTTTTGTTTTCAGGGTTGCCCTCTGTACTAGGACTGGCGAGCGAGCCAGCAGCGCCAGCGCAGCCACGCGAACCGTGTAGTGTATGAGCGCCGTGCCGCCCCGGTAACTGGCAGAACTGCCAGTTACAAGGTCGCCTGGTGCTTATGTACTCACCGTTCGGACGGGTACATTTGCTCAAGGATGCTGTCTGCAGTAAGTTGCCCAATCTTTCGTTCACCCGAGGATACGACAAAGTCCTTTTTCAGTCTCCGTCGAAAGTCGCGTCAAAGGTGAACGAGCGATATAGCTCGTCAGAAGTCAAAGCCAAGTGCCAGAATCACCGTCGGCTCGGTCCAACCAGCGTTCAGGACGTAGGTTGTGAAACCGAACTTCTTGTGGGAGAAGCCAACCAGGAAACCGCGCTGGACGTCGAGAGGAGTCTGATAAGCCCGGGTACGTTGAGCAGCCAAACCGGCGCGGAACCAGTCCGTCGGAGAATAGCTCAGTTCATCCCAGCTGTAGAAGAAGTTACCTTCCTTGTCTTTCAAATCGATGACGTATTCACACTGGCTAGAGAGTTCGACCCGCTTGTAGGTGAGGGTCACATTGCAGCCGGGTGCGATTCCTGTCGTCTTTCCGAAGACTGCACCCAGCATGGGCGTGACCTCCAGTACCAGCTTCTGTCCGACGCTCCAGTTGTACCCCGCCCACAAGGATCCGGTTTCTTTGTTTTCGTAGTTGTATCGCGCTTCCAGATGCAGCCACTTTCGGTCAGCCGTTAATGTTGGAGCCCCGTACGATTGGTCGTTCGGGACGAGATAACCCCAGGCAGAGACGGAATATGCCCATTGATTCGAGACGGCATCTTCCGAGTCTGTTGCGGAACTGTGGGCCGTAGTCTGAGCTTGTATCTCAGCGAGGAGGAGGAGAGCCACGACCACGGTACTTAGAGGGCGCACCACTCTTATCCTCCAAGGGCGATTGTCAACCCCACCATTGCGCCGCCAACGAGAACCATTGTCAGTGCCATCCCCCAAGGATGAAACCCGGCTTGCCGTCCAAACGCATAGCCTGTCAAAAACAGCATTGCGACGGCAACGACATTGGAGATACGTAGCGCCAGCATGGGCTGTCGGAAAAAAACGAAGGGAAGCACAACCGGCAGTGTAGCAAGTAGAACCAGCAGGAACACTCCAAGTGCGCCCAGCCAATCATCTTTGACGAGATGCGGGCGGGACGGCGGTTCCGGCAACTCCATCAACTGCAGGCGCATCTGCTCGAACTGTGACGGCGACAGGACGGAGGCAAACAGCGGCGGCATCCAATCGGCGATGACGCCGCGCGCCAGTACGGGATCGACAGCAGCGCGGGCCGCTCGCAAGGCCAAGATGCTCCGTCCTCGTGCGCTGAAGCACGACATCAAGTACATGACTCCGTCGATGGTTCCCCAAGCCAGATTGCAGCCGAGAGCGCCGATCAGCATATTTCGTACATCCGCGTGGCCGGAACCAGCTACACTGAACGAGCAGGTAACCGTCATCACCATGATGAGTCCGAAGAGGACTTCCAAAATCCTTTCGATGGGATCAAGAACGCGCTTAGCGGGCTTCTCTGGGTTTTCAGGCGTGGTGTCCCCAAGGGCCACACTCGCACCAATCGAAGGTTGCGCTGCACCCGGGAAGGACGTTCGAGGCTGACGCGAAGACGATTTCATATATATCCCGCCGAACACCACGCATTATAAGTCCGGTAGCAAGCCTTTTCTGTGATGAGCCTTAGACGGGGTTGGACAAGGCAGGTAGGCGGTCGACTTTCGCGAACAGGCCACGTCGCCAGTGGTCTGGGTTACTTGTGACATGGTGATTCTTCCGCAAAATGCTGCCACGGTTTGGCGTCGTCCTCTGGCATAGATAGAGAAGGACCAATCCTACTTCCGCGAAGTTTTCCGGCGCGAACTCTCTTTGGCCGCGGCATGAAGCGTGCGCAGTATACGGGGAGTAATGCACCAACTCAGGGACCCAGAATTGCCACTCATTTCGACTTTGGCCACGGCCCCCTTCTTGAGCTCAACCACGGCTTCGCATCCGTCGTCGGCGATCACCCGTCCGAGGAATTCGCACAGGCTCGGATCGTGTCCCACCAGTAGCACGGAATCCTTGCGGGCATATTTTTTCAGGATTTTCTGAAAATCCGAGAAGGTCGCCTCTGGACGCAGCCCGTTCTCGATCACGAGTTTCCCGTCGTGCCCCATTTCGTTTCCCACTGAAGCTGCGGTTTGCGTGGATCGCTTTAGCGGGCTGGAGACAATGATTTCCACCTCCACGCCCAGTGCGGCCAAGGCGCGGCCGATATATCCGCATTGGCTAATGCCGTCTTTATCGAGGCCGCGCTTTTCATCCTTCTTCGCAGCGCTCAACTTTTGCCCGGCACTGGCGTGGCGCAAAAAGTAGAGGAACATTTCAGAGTGATTACCCCCCTTCCGATCAAAGTTCGTCCGACAGAAGCCCGAGAGGATCGACCGGGCCCGAAACCAGAATTTCCTGGGTTCCTGAAAATACACACCCTTGGGCGCCGAACATCGACAATTAACCTAGAATGCCCTCACTCTCGATCATATGAACATCGAACATACTGGTCTCGTCTCCGACCGAGTGTGAGCGTGGCCTTGCTGTTCAAAGAGCCTTTCGCGCGTACTCGATCAAATCCAAACCTTTGGTTTCGGCTACCGTATGAAACTCGACGAGTGGCGGCTCTCTGCCAAGATCCATCAGGATGAGCAGGCGTTTATAGTGCTCTGAGCGGAGGTGCCTCAACAAGTCATCCCGGTTTCTCCACTGCGCTTCGTAGCAAAACGCGTCAAGGTTGCTGCCTTCCTGAAGAATCCGGCAACTTAAACAGCCGGACTCTACCGCGGTCGGCCCTGCCCAGGCAGCAAGGGCCCGCTGGACCTGTTCACGTTTTGTCGGTGCCACTACAATGCGTATGCTCTCGATGATCACCTGATTTACCTCGGGAAGCCGGCGCACCGCCCTTGGCGGGCTACGAGACAAACAAGGGCTGGCTGTCCACTAGACTTGCAAGCAAGAAGACTGCCGAACGGTGCGGGAAGGATGCGTGGAGCTAAGGTTCTAGCCAGCAGCGTCTTGCAGCGCCCGGTTCGATGAGGAGAAGGCCGGCGTGTGGGTTTTCAATCCGAGATTTCGGGGAGACTCCGAAATCTCGGAGACTATCTCTGGCGCGAGATGCCGAGTTTTTGCATTCGAGACTCCAGCGTGGTCGGCTTCAGCTTCAGAATCTGGGCTGCGCCACCCTCACCTCGAACCCGCCAGCCGACCACCTCCATGACGTGCAGAATGTGGTCTCGCTCTGCCTCTTCGCAGGTCTGACAGTTGGCACTTGCGGCGGTATCAAGAGTCGGCAAAGTCGCTCGGAACACTTTGCTCGTGCTTGTGATCAGGAAGCGTTCGATCAAGTTACGAAGTTCGCGGACATTTCCTGGCCAGTAGTAGCTCTTGAACGCATCCATCGTTGAACCCTGAATGCTCTCGATGGAGCGTCCCATTCGCTGGCTAAGTTCGTTCACGAAATGCCAAACTAGCGGCGGAATGTCTCCTCGCCGCTCGCGCAGTGGCGGAATCGTGATGGGAAAGACGTTGAGACGAAAGAAAAGGTCATCGCGGAACTTGCCTTCCCGGACTGCCTGCTGCAAATTCTTGCTGGTGGCCGCGATCACGCGCACATCTACCTTGATGGTCTTGGCGCTGCCTAGTCGCTCGAATTCCCCCTCTTGGAGGACCCGCAGCAGTTTGGATTGTAGTTCGAGGGGCAACTCCCCAACTTCATCCAGAAGGATCGTTGAGCCATTGGCCAGCTCAAAGCGGCCTACACCCCTGGTGAGTGCGCCAGTGAATGCGCCTTTTTCGCGCCCAAATAGTTCGCTTTCGATCAGGCTAGCGGGCAATGTCGCGCAGTTTACTTTCACCATGACACGGTCTTGACGGCGACTGTGTTCGTGAATGGTGCGGGCAATCAACTCCTTGCCAGTTCCGGTTTCACCGAGCACGAGTACGTTAGAGTCGGTGGGCGCCACTTGTTCGACCTTCTTGAGCACGCGCCGAATGCCCAGGCTATCGCCCACCAAGTCTCTGTGGTGGTATTCCAGCTTCACTTCTTCCCGGAGGTATAGGTTCTCTTTCTCGAGCTGCTGCTTGAGCTCTTCGATCTTATTGTAGGCCTGGCGCAACTTCTCATCGGCCTGCGCCCGAGAGAGTGCGTTGGCGAAAACCTGTGCTGCAACAGCCAACTGCTGTACCAATGGAGCGGGCCATTCGCGCTCGGCCCGACACGATATAAAAGCCACGCCCCCTATAACTTCTCCCCGTGCAGAGAGCGGAAACGCCACAAATGATCTCATACCATTTTGGCCGAAAGTCTCCTTGTCTTTTGCCGCCTCCGCTGGCAAATCATCAATCCGCGCAAACTTCAACGGTCGCCCATCCAGCAGCATCTGCATCACCCACGGAAATTCCCGCTTCGACAAACGGCGACCAACCTTAAATGCCTCGGCCGCCCACGAATGAGTGATGACCAAATCGTCGCCTTCAACAGTTACCTGGCCCAGTGTGCTGCGGTCGAAGCCGAGTGTTTCACAAATCCGTTTCTGGGCTTCTACAATCTGGACGTCCAATTCGCTTAGGGGAAGGTTGATGAATGCGGTCAATAGTCCGGCCAGCACTGTTTCAAACTTCAACTGCTCTTCGAGCGCCTGCTCTGAAAGTTTTCGGTCGTGTATGTCAAAGCATGAGTCGATATAGCCGAGAAATCTTCCTTCGGAGTCAAACCTCGGCACGGCGTGGTCACTTATCCAGCGGTAATCACCGTCGTGACGCTGCAAGCGGTAGTCCAGAGTGAACTCTGATCGCGCGTCGATTTGCGTCGAGTAGGTTTCCATACAACGGTTCAGGTCCTCAGGATGGACTCTCGAGATCCAGCCATTCCCTAACTCCTCCTCCAGCGTACGGCCAGCAAACGCTAGCCAGCTCTGATTGAAAAGGACGCACTGGTTATCGGCGCCGGACATTCGGACCAAGCCAGAAGCCGTGTTCAGTTCCGTTGTGCGTTTGAGATCAGTAACATCACGAATGGCGGTCGAAATCAACACTCCATCTGCGGTTTCCAGCGGAGCCAAGCTGATTTCTATGGAGAACTCGTGGCCGTCCCGGTGTAGTCCGAACAGCTCCAGACCTGCCCCCATGGGCCGCGTATGCGGAGCCATACTGTATCGGGAGCGATGCGCGAGGTGGCCATTCCGAAACCGTTCGGGCATCAACTTCTCAACCGGCTCGCCAACCAACTCCTCGCGCCCATATCCGAATAGTTTTTCGGTTTGAGTATTCACAACCGCGATTCGGCCATGTCGGTCGACAAGTACCATCGCGTCGGGCGCAGACTCAAGAAGCGACGCAGCATCTACGGTTCGCAGCACCTCGTGGCTGGTCGCGATCGTCCAGCGCAGTTCCCCTTCGGTCCCAGAAATTTGGGGGCACTGAGAAACAGCTTGAGCCTGTGAGGCAGTGAGTCCTCTTGGCTGGTACTGAGCGTTCGAGGCCATTACTTTCTCCTTGTGTTGCGCTTCGGGAGCGGCGCGCAACATGTTATCGGACAGGAATTGCTTCTGTTCGACATCTCCTGTAACGACTTTCATCGATAAGAAAGCGTAACCGCGTAGTCACCTCGTCAATGTGATTTAAGTCACAGAGATATGTGACTTATCGGGCTCCCGTGCCTTAGCCAGACGTATACCTGAACACTGATTAGTCTATTAGGGCCGCTCCGCCCACGATAACTGGTAAAACATACAGGAAATCGTTGGAGGCTTCCGAGAGTCCTCCCGTCTCACGGGCAACCCTTACATGGTCCAATTAAAGGAAAGCTTGCCGAATGTCCACGGGCAGGCGGCGCTGGGAGCATTGGATTATCTTGGCTCATGAGGCATGAACCTACTTCCTCTGTCACGAATCGTGTCTGAGCAATGTTGAGCACTCTTGTCCATCCATACCGTCCACCTGAGATGCGGTCGTTAGTTCCTGACGAGCCAACGTCCGTGCGACGAAAGTCTGGATCAACTCTGTACCCACGCCCGCCGATGGGGGTGATTCTTCACAACGAACGCTGGGTTCTTTCTTCTTTTCTGGCACTCTCCGCTGCTGGCTCCGAAAGCTGAACGGTAGTTGTGGTGGCGCCGCCAGGCTCTTGTTTTTGTGATCCCGATCAAAATCCGCAGTACTGACCGTGATTCGGCTAGCTACGACATTTCGGAGATGCTCCGAAATGTCGGGCGTGGTTTCGTGACTATCGAGATCGCAAACACCCAAACGGGATGCGTTTTCAGCGAATTGGGAACATCCAGGGATTCTTGGGTGTGGTGATCGATTTGCATAGTCATACGAGAACAGGCTCTGTCGAATGGAAGTGTTCTGGCAGCCGAGGTCTGCGACTGGTTGGACTCAACACAAACGTCTTGATGAGGTTGACAATGAGCAAGAAATCGAAAGCCGACGGCGAGCCCAGATTGCAAGCCGACGCCAAGCCAAAATTGAAGAACAAAGATTACATGAAGAAGTTGCGGAAACTCCAGGAGAAGTTGTGCAATCTTCAGGATTGGGTAAAGTTCAAGGGACTACGCGTCGTCATCGTCTTTGAAGGACGAGACGCTGCTGGCAAGGGCGGGGCGATCAGAACGCTCACCGAACGCGTCAGCCCGCGCGTTTTCCGGGTGGTGGCGTTACCGGCGCCGTCCGACCGCGAGAAGTCGCAATTGTACATACAGCGCTACATTCAGCATTTCCCGGCCAAAGGTGAAGTCGTAATTTTTGACCGGAGTTGGTACAACCGCGCCGGCGTAGAGCATGTGCTGGGCTTCTGCACCCCTGAGGAACACGAACACTTCCTCGAACTCTGCCCAGGCGTGGAGAGGCACGTCGTGAACAACGGCATCCGGCTCATCAAAATCTGGCTTGAGTCCAGTGACAAGGAGCAGAAGCGCCGGTTCGAAGCGCGCATCGAGGATCCGCTCCGTCAGTGGAAACTCAGCCCGGTGGATCTGCTTTCGCGTTCGCGGTGGTTTGACTACTCTCGGGCCCGCGACTTGATGCTCAAAGCCACCGACACCAAGGAAGCGCCGTGGTACATCCTGCGTTCCGACGACAAGAAGCGCGCTCGGCTGAACTGTCTCGCGCACATTCTTAGTCTGATCCCGTACAAGAAAGTGAAGCACGAGAAGGTGAAGATGCCAAAGCGCTCGATGAAAAGGTCTTACGATGACCAGGCGTCGCTCGCAGGTCGGAAATTCGTGGCGGAGAAGTATTGATTAATGAGAACTGCACTCCAGCGATGGTTGTGGTTGGTGATCTTGTCCAGTGCTGGCACCGTGTTTGCCGCTGAGCCGGAACAGGGTTTGCCGCAATACGCCGTTAAAATCGACCGTTGGGGCAGCTTCATCACCAATTCGATGGTCGTCAGTTGGATTGTCGCCATCGGCTTGATCATCTTCGCCAGAGCCGCGACGCGGGACATGAAGGGAATTCCTGGCGGAGCGCAGAACCTCATGGAATGGCTGGTCGAGGGTCTGTACAGCTTCTTGGAAAGTATCATTGGTCCGCAGCTGGTCAAGCGAACCTTTTGGTTTCTGGCGACAATTTTCATTTTCATTTTGTCAGCAAATTGGTTGGGCCTGATCCCCGGGGTTGGCACGATTGGATGGGGACACCAGACTCCGCAGGGTTTCGTGGTTGACCAACCGCTGTTCCGCGGTGCGAATGCCGATCTGAACCTGACATTCGCCATGGCGCTTATCTTCTTCGCTTGTTGGATCGTCTGGGCGCTGCAGGACCTTGGTCCGATCGGATTCGCAAAAGAGTTGTTTGGGCCGAAGGGTGACACAACCGGGCTTTTGAGAGTGCTGATGATCGTCGTGTTTTTCGCGTCCGGCTGCCTGGAGATCGTCTCCATCCTGTTTCGGCCCATCTCCCTGAGTTTTCGTCTCTACGGCAACGTCTTTGCCGGGGAGAACATGCTGGAAGCCATGGCCCGGCTTGCGCCCGGCTTCGGCTGGTTGCTGCCCATTCCGTTTTATTTCCTGGAACTGCTAGTGGGCTTGGTGCAGGCGCTGGTTTTTATGTTGTTGTGCGCCGTGTTCACACTGCTGATTTGTCAACATGAGGAAGTGGCGCCTGGGGCAGAACTTCAGACTGAACAATGAATTTCGCCAGCTTGACCGTGTTCAATCGCGGGAGCCAGCGAGAAATCAAAGAAAGGTGAAACAGATGTCAATACCCATACTGGCAGCGGAAGTGGTCGGCAACCTCCACGTTGGTTTGGCCGCGTTGGGCGCGGCGATAGGCGTGGGACTGATTGGCGGGAGAGCTTCAGATGCGGTGGGACGTAATCCCGGCGCCTCCACGAAGATTATGGTCCAGGCAATTCTGGCCATCGCCTTCGCAGAAGCGATCGTGTTCTACGCCTTGTTCCTCGTGAAACAGTAATTACCGGGAGGGCGCAGAACCATGAATGCCTTAACTTTATTGGCCGTCGCCCAGGGTGATGGCCAGGTCGCGCAGATCGCCCGGACGTTCGGCGTGGACTGGCCGCATTTGGTGGCGCAGATTATCAGCTTCTCGATCGTGTGCGCCGTGCTCTACAAGTTCGCCTACAAGCGTATCCTCGCGATGCTGGAACTGCGGCGTGAACAAATCAGGCAGGGTATCGCCAACGCCGAGAAGATCAAGACGGAGTTAGACAAGACCGAAACCCAACGCCAGGAAGTGATGGCGCAGGCCCACACCCAGGGCGCGAAATTCATCGAGGAAGCCCGGGCTGCGGCGGCCCGCGTGCAGCAAGAGGAAACCAACAAAGCGATTGCCGCTGCCGAACAGATCATGGCCAAGGCGCGCGAAGCCGCCGCGCAGGACCACGACCGAATGCTCGTCGAACTCAAACGCGAGGTCGGCAAGTTGGTGGTGCAGGCCACGACCGCGGTCACCGGCAAGATTCTGACCGCGGATGACCAGCGACGTCTGGCCGAGGAAACTTCCAAACTGATCATGGCATAACGATGAAGATCACCAAACAAGCGAAACGCGAAGCCAAACAACTCTACCGCCTATGTGTGGTGAAAGGCTTACTCGACGAGAATCGTGTCCGGCAAGTCGTGCCGCGCGTGGTCGCGACCGGTGAACGGGATTGCTCGTCCATCCTCGCGCATTTTCTGCGGTTGGTGAAACTCGACTGTGCCGAGCACACGGCCACGATCGAGAGCGCTACCCCGTTAACGGCGGATTTGCAGACTGTCGTCCAAACGGAGTTGACGCACCGGTATGGGCCGGGGTTGACCACCGTGTTCGCCCAGCGCCCGGAGTTGATTGGCGGGATGCGGATTCAGGTGGGATGTGATGTTTATGACGGCAGTGTGCGGGCCGGGCTGGAAGCGTTGGCAAAAAGCTTTTGATCGAAGGTAACTATGGCAAAGCTGATTGAAGAAATTGAAGCGCAAATCGCGGGCGCGAAGACCACTGCGAAACAAAATGTGGGCGTCATCCGCGAGGTTGGCGACGGCGTCGCCAAGATTGAAGGCCTGTCCGATGCCATGCTCAACGAGATGATCGACCTCGGGCACGGCGTTACCGGTCTGGCGTTGAATCTCGACGCGACCGAAGTCGGCGTCGTCGTTCTCGGCGATTACACGCAACTCAAACAGGGCGACGAAGTCCGTACCACCGGCAAGGTGTTGCAAGTGCCTGTCGGCAAGGGTCTGCTGGGTCGAGTCGTGAACGTGCTGGGCGAACCTGTCGATGGTAAAGGGCCCATCAAATACGACAAGACCTATCCGGTGGAAAAAACTGCGCCCGGAATTATCCGCCGCCGCTCCGTCAGACCAGCCGGTGCAGACTGGGACCATGGCGATTGATGCGATGATTCCGATTGGCCGCGGCCAACGCGAATTGATCATCGGCGACCGTGCAACCGGTAAAACAACGATCTGCATCGACACCATCATCAGCCAGGCGCGGCTCAATAAAGCCGCCGAGACGACCGGCGACAAGGACTACCGGCCGCTGTACTGCATCTACGTCGCGATCGGCCAGAAGCAGTCGACCATCGCGCGGTTCATCGCGGCTCTCGAAGCAGCCGGCGCGATGCCCTACACGATCATCCTGGCGGCGCCGGCCTCGGAGTCCGCCGCCAACCAGTATCTCGTGCCGTTCGCTGGCGCAGCGATGGGCGAGTGGTTCATGGATAACGGCATGGACGCGTTGATTGTTTACGACGACCTGTCGAAGCAGGCGGTGGCCTACCGGCAGGTATCACTGCTATTGAAGCGGCCGTCGGGTCGCGAGGCATTTCCCGGCGATGTGTTTTACCTGCACAGCCGGTTGCTCGAACGCGCGGCGCGGGTCGGAGAGAAGTATGGCAACGGCTCGCTCACGGCGATGCCCATCATCGAAACGCAGGCCGGCGACGTTTCGGCATACATCCCGACCAACGTCATCTCGATTACGGACGGACAGATCTTTCTGGAAACCGATCTGTTCTACCAAGGTCAGCGGCCGGCGATCAATGTCGGCATCTCGGTCTCGCGCGTCGGCTCGGCGGCGCAACTCAAGGCCATGAAGCAAGTGGCCGGACATCTCAAGGGCGAGCTTGCCCAATTCCGGGAACTGGCGGCGTTCGCACAGTTCGGCTCGGACCTCGACGCCAAGACGCAGGCGCAGATCGATCGCGGCAAACGCATCATGGAGATTTTCAAGCAGGGTCAGTACAACCCGATTCCCGTCGAGGTCCAGGTGCTCGTGATCTGGACGGCCCAAAACGGTTACCTGGATCAAGTGCCCGTCGCGCGGGTCAAGGAGTTCCAAAACAAGCTGACGGAATACTTCACTACGCGAAAAGGCGAGTTGCTCGCCAGGATCGGGAAGGAAAAGGCCATCAGCGACGCGTTGAAGGCTGATTTGAAGGCGGCCGCAGATGAATTCAAGCAGACCTGGAAATAAACACTGACCGGTGAGATATGCTCAGCCCCCGTGAACTTCGCCGACGCATCAAGTCGATTACCAGCACCGCGCAGATCACCCGCGCGATGGAAATGGTGGCGGCGTCGAAGATGCGCAAGGCGCAACAGAATGCGCTGATGACGCGGCCGTTCGCGCAACTGCTGTATCGCATTCAGCGGCGCGACCACGACTCACATCCACGAGTTCACCCATCCGCTGCTCGAAGTGCGTGCAGTTCGCAAGCGAGCCGTGATCCTCGTCGGCACGGACAAAGGGTTGTGCGGGGCGCTCAATACCAACCTTTTTCGTCTGGCCGCACAGTTTGATCCGGCGACGACCGTGTTCATCACGGCCGGCAAGCGGGCGGCGCAGTTCATCGCGCGCACGCGCCGGCATTTAGCGGCGGAGTTTACCTTCACGGACTCGCCGAAAATGGCCGACGCCCGGCCGATCGCTAACTTTGCACGCGACCTGTTCTTGAAGGGCGAGGTGGATGAGGTGAAGGTCGTCGTGACGCAATTCATCAACACGATGACCCAGAGCGCCGCTTCGTGGGAGTTTCTGCCGATTGGCGAAATCAAGGGACTGAAGATTCCTGGCGCGGAATCCGAAGCGGACTTGGCCGCCGACACCACCGAGGTCCTCTTTGAGCTCAATCCGGAGGCGGTTCTGTCGTATCTCTTTGGGCATTACCTCAACATTTTCGTCTACAAGGTTTTGTTGGAAGCTAAAGCCAGTGAACAAAGCGCCCGCATGGTGGCCATGAAGAACGCCACAGACAATGCCAGCGCTCTGATCAAAGATTTGACCCTGGAATACAACAAGCTGCGGCAGGGCAATATCACTACGGAACTGCTCGAAATTGCCGGCGGCCAGCTCGGCAATGAGTAACGGAAGGTCGCAAAATGAATAAGGGAACAATTGTTCAACTTACCGGTCCGATCGTGGATGTCGAATTCGCGGAAAACCTGCCGGCCATCTACAACGCATTGACAGTCGAACTTATGCGAGAGAACGAGATGGTCAAACTGACCCTCGAAGTGCAGCAGCACCTCGGGGATAACTGGGTCCGGGCCATCTCCATGTCCAATACCGATGGTTTGAAACGCGGCTACGAAGTCATCGACAGCGGCGCGCCCATTTCCATGCCCGTCGGGGATGGGGTGATGGGCCGGATATTCGATGTGTGCGGCAACCCGGTTGACGAGCGCGGGCCGGTCAAGGCGGAGAAATATTATCCCATCCATCGCCCGTCTCCCAGACTCGTGGACCAATCGACCTCGGCGCAAGTCCTCACCACCGGGATCAAGGTCATCGACTTGATTTGTCCCTTCCTGAAAGGCGGGAAGGTGGGAGCGTTCGGCGGTGCCGGCGTGGGCAAGACAGTCGTCATCATGGAACTCATCAACAACATTGCCAAGCTTCATGGCGGCGTATCGGTGTTCGCTGGCGTCGGCGAACGCACCCGGGAAGGCAACGATCTCTACCACGAAATGTCGGAGGCTGGCGTCATCAAGCAGGACGACCTCGGGGCATCGAAAATCGCTCTTGTGTACGGCCAGATGAATGAGCCGCCCGGCGCACGCCTCCGCGTCGCCTTGTCGGCCCTCGCCATGACCGAGTATTTCCGCGACGAGAAGAATCAGGACGTGCTGCTGTTCATCGACAACATCTTCCGGTTCTCTCAGGCCGGCTCGGAAGTGTCGGCCTTGCTCGGTCGCACCGCGAGCGCCGTCGGTTACCAGCCGACTCTGGCTGCTGAAATGGGCACGCTCCAGGAACGTATTACCTCGACCAAGAAGGGCTCGATCACCTCGTTCCAGGCGGTGTACGTACCGGCCGACGACCTGACCGATCCGGCGCCGGCCACCACGTTCGCGCACTTGGACGCAACCCTCGTTTTGGAACGGTCGATTGCCGAGTTGGGGATCTACCCGGCGGTTGATCCGCTTGCCTCGACCTCCCGGGCGCTCGCGCCGGAAATCGTCGGCCAGGAACACTATGACGTCGCGCGCGGCGTGCAGGGTGTGCTCCAGCGCTACAAGGATCTGCAAGACATCATCTCGATTCTAGGAATGGACGAACTTTCACCCGAGGACAAGACCTCGGTGTTGCGCGCCCGCAAGATTCAACGCTTCCTGAGCCAGCCCTTCAGCGTGGCGACCGTGTTTTCCGGGTTGGAGGGCAAACAAGTCCCAGTGGCCGAAACGGTGCGCGGCTTCAAGGAGATTCTCGACGGCAAACACGACGCCGTGGCGGAAGGCGACTTCTACATGAAGGGCGGGATTGACGAAGTCAAACCGAGTTGAAACATGGCCAACACGCTAAAACTTGAAATCGTCACTGCGGAAGGCTCAGTGTACTCCGAAGACGTAGAGATGGTCACCTTGCCGGGCGTGGCCGGCCAGTTCGGGGTGTACCCACAACACGTCACCCTTGTGACACAGATGCTACCCGGCGAAATCATCGTGCGTAAAGACGGCCGCGACACCTTCTTCGCGGCCGGTGGGGGACTCATCGAAGTCACGGCTACCCACGTCGCGATCCTTACCGATCTGGCAGTTCAAGCCGACAAGATTGACGAAGCCAAGGCCGAAGAGGCCCGGCAACGCGCCGAGGCCCGGCTCAAAGAAAAACTCTCCGACGAAGAAGTCGCTTCCATCAACGCCTCGCTGGCTCGCTCGTTGGTCCAGTTGCGCGTCAAGCGCCGGCAGCGCAAATGAAGCCGCTTCAAATGGGGGGACAGCTATGACGTCAGCACACGATCACACCGCGTGCGCTTCCCCGTCCTCCAGGGGGTGCTGAGATCACCGGCATGCTGGGCCTGAATGGAGGCGGCCACGGCACGCTGGGGAAGGTCTGGAATAACCTTCTACAACTTGGACAGCTCAACCGCTACCGATGTCCAACCAACGCAACGGCAAAATTTCGCTAATGCGAAGCCCCGTTGCCGCATCGGCTAGAACTAGCACGCGGTACATGTCGTTCAGATTGGACACAATGTCCACGCACTGCGAGATGGTCAGCACTTCTTATTTACCATGCTTCTGCCGCCATTCCGATCGTTGAAATCACAGTGACTTTTTCGACACCCACGCGATTTATCGTCAACTACAGTTAACTTGACACCCTTCGCAGCGGCGTCCTTGCGATAAACTGTCACGCGAGGCCGGTTCGCCTCACCAAGGAGGTTCATCGTGAGTAGCTCTCGGAAGTCGGGCATCGAGTCTGATAAGTCCAAAATTGCCGCCGTACGGCAAGCTTTGAATCAAGCCGTGAAAGATAGTGACGCCAGCCGACTGGTAGCTTTGGCGACCGACGATGTTGTAATCGTCCTCCATAACGGGCGGTGTATGAGCGGAAAAAGTGAGTTCGAGAGTTTCTTTCTGCACGCTTTTGAACGGTGGGACCTAGAAGGAACGGTATCATCCTCGGAAGTCATGGTTCGCGAGAAGTGGGCGATTGAGATCGATGAAGTGCAGAGCACACGGGCTCCACTCGCCGGCGCGGGTGCGCCAATGCATACTCACTTTGAGGCCGTGTTCGTGTTCGCCCAGCAGTCAGACGCCTCGTGGAAAGTGGCTCGCGTCATCGAGTTGCCAGATTGACCTCCGCTCGCTTGCGTGGATTTCCTGTCATATAAATTTCGTTTCCAGCGATTCCCGTGCAAGGGAGTCAGGTGAAAATCCTTCCAAAACGTCATTCGGGATGGGGATCTTTGTGTAAGACGCAACCGGAAGTAATTGTTGAAACGAAATCAGGCGTGGGTGTTGAAAAAGTCACTGTGATTAGCGAATCGGTTGGTTGGAGTTGCCTTGGCTCTGAGAAATTTTCATGTGGTTTCGCGGGCCGCACGCCCTACATGACAGTTACCGAGAAATCGGCCCGTTTGGCCAGTGTCAACGTGAAACCGTTGATGCTGCGCCACGCGCCTGCGTGGAATCGAAGAGTTCCACACGACGCTGAAAGATGCGCAGCAAGATCAGCACTGCCAATGTCATCACTAGATTGAAGATCAGTTGCGCCCATGCCACTGCCAGGCCGGGTTCGCCCGCGAAGTCGACCACCTTTATCGCAAACCATCCAAGAAACGGAAGGAACAGCACGACTCCGAACGTGTTGAAGCAGAGGTTGGCCAATGCTACCTGCCGCGCCGTCTTCTGCATCTTGATGCTGGCCACCAGCGCGGTAGCCGTTGTCCCGATGTTCGCGCCGATCACGATGGGAATCGCCGCCGTTGCCGGCAGAATTGTTTGCTGCACGAGTAGGATGCAAAGTCCGGTCGTGATACTACTCGACTGAACGATGCCAGTAACGACCATCCCTGCCAGCACTCCCATCAGCGGTGTGCTCGATCGACTCAGTACCTCCGCGAATAGCGGACTTTGGGCCAGCGGCTTCAGGGTGAAGCCTACTAAATCAAGACTGAAAAGGATGAACCCAAAATAGAAGGCAGCTTTGCCCAGCACCTTGAATCGCGTCGGAATTGCACTCAGCACAGTACCGAGGACGATGAAGAACGGTCCGATCCCAGTCAACTTCAGCGAAACCAGCCACGCCGTGGAAGTCGTTCCAATGTTCGCTCCAAGCAGGACGCCCAGGCTGGAGCGGAGCGTCATAGTGCCGGCATCCACCAGCGCCACAGTCAGTGAGGTAACAGCACTGCTGGATTGAATGATCGCGGTTGCAACAGCACCCAGTACCACTCCCCGCCAGCGACTTTCGGTGAGGCGGCCTAGCCAGTTCCGGAGCGTCTCACCGCCAACCGCTTGGATCTCGCGACTGAACGCCTCTAGGCCGTACAGGAACAATACGATCGCAGAAATAGCGGCGAATAGAATCCTGAGGTTCGACATACGTCAACGTTGATGGACACTTCCTCTGCAGCAGTTTCTTTCCCGTGAGGAGCCCTGTCAACTATCAATTGCAACAGTGTTCCGCAGGATTTCTGCGCCGCTCGTGCGCCTATTGCAAAATCGCCTCATTGATCCCAGCCAGCAGGGGTTTGAGTGTAATCTGTTTACAACAGTAATCTATATCACTGCATTATTACTGCATTCTTGTTATGGCCGTCTCGCGAAGTGCTAAAGGAGTCTTGCCCTGAGCCAGTTTCAGAGTGTCTCCGTGGTAGCCGCGACATCATCCAGCCAAGCTTGGAACAGCTTATATCCCACCGACAAGACAACGGCACCCACGAACAGGCCGATCAGGCCCATGGCAATGAAACCGCCGATCGCGCCGAGGAAGATCACAACGATGGGTACTGCAACACCGCGTCCCAGCAACAACGGCTTCAGCACATTGTCCATCAGGCCCACGACTATGCACCAAATCAGGAAGAGTACCGCCTTGGTGGTGCTAACCGTGGCAAACGCGTAAACGACTGCTGGAATAAGCACAATTCCGCCTATCTGTAGCATAGCGCCGATCAGGAAAACAAGGGTCCACAGACCTACTCCCGGTAGTCCTACCACCAAAAAACCGACACTGGCGAACAGGGACTGAATAAGCGCGACGCCGAGGATTCCCGTGGTGACACTGCGGATGGTGGCGGTTGCGAGTTCCTCAAACTCGGCGCCCTTGTTTCCGAAAAAAGCGTTGGCGAGTGATCGTGAGACTGCAGCGCAGCCGCTTGCTTTAGAAAGAAGTATCCCTGCAATGACAATCGAAAAGAAGAACTGCACGACGCCAATCCCGATTCCGGCAGAAGCCGACAGCAGGCCGCTGGCAAGCGCCTTAACCTGCGGAGCGAGGCTTTTGAGCGCAGCGGCGAGATTGGTCGAAGCCAGGCTCCAGATGCCGTTCAAAGGCCTCCCGATGAGAGGCCAAGACTCAATGTTCGGCGGTGGAGGCGGAATGGCGAAGGTTCCATCGTGAAGGTGCTCCGCGAGAGTTTGATAACCCTCGACCAGTGTTTGCGCTAGCAAGATGATCGGGACGATCAACACGGCCATGAGAAAGACGGTGAACAGAACAGCGGCCAGCCGGCTACGCCCGCCTAGGATTCTCTGCAGCTTGCAATAGGTGGGATGGCTCGCGACGGCGATGATGATGGCCCAGGTAATTAAAGCCACGAAGGGTCGCAGGATGGCAAGGCAGGCGACTGCTAGCACGAGGATCAGGCCAAGGTGGATGGACACTGCCAGGGCACGGCTCAGATACAGTCTGCCCGGCCCCATCTTTTCAGAGGTCACAGCCTTGCCCTCCGAACGCGTTTACAGATCATCATCGATCGCGAGCGGTCTGAGTTCGATGGCCAGATAATTCACGAAGCATTGGCGACAGTATAGCCGAGAGCCCGAAGAGAAAGGCAACGCGCCGATCCCCGCAGATCTGCTCAGATCTGCTCGGCGGGTCGGCTAGAAACGGCGTCTTCTTCCTCCTAAAAGACGAAGCAAAACAAGAAGAACGGAAGAAGAAAGGATGTTTTCGACTGTCTTGATGCCAGTAACTATTTTCCGATCCTTTGTTATCGTGTACTTAAAGAGAGAGAAAGACTTATTGTTCTTGTCTTCGCTATCTTCTTTTTCGACAAGACTGCCGGGCTTACGGAGTCAGGCCTCCGCTAGTACTGGGGTTTCGAACAGCCCGGAGCGACCACAGACCGCTCACCTTGATCTTACGTGGGATTGATCCACCCCTCAGGTGGCGATAACGCGTCCGCCTCGACTGGTCCCCACGTTCCCGGAATATACTCGTAAACCGGAGTTGCATTATCTAGCACAGGGTCTACGATTCGCCACGCCTCTTCCACATAATCCTGGCGCGCGAAACGTGACGAGTTTCCCGCCAGCGCATCTCCCAGCAGTTCCTCATAAGCTTGCATCTCATGTGGATCCGAGCTACTAGAAACGACAAGCTCGACCTGCCGCCCTAGCAACCCGTCGCCCGGTACTTTGACGTGAGAGCCGATGGCAATCGTAAGATCAGGAGTCACTCGAAATCGCACGTGATTGGCGGGAAGCGGATTCTCGAGAAAAATGTCCGGCGGCGGCCGTAGCGTGACGATTACCTCAGTGGCGGTTATTGGCAGAGACTTGCCGGCACGAACGTAGAACGGCACGCCCTTCCATCGCCAGGAATTGATGTACAACCGCAGGGCGACGTATGTCTCCACCTGCGAATCCGTCTTCACCCCAGCTTCACTGCGGTAGCCCTTGAACTGGCCGCGAACGACATCTTCTGACTGCAGAGGCCGAATTCCCCTAAGCACCTGCACGCGCTCGTCTCGAACGGTTTCGACCGATAAGCCAGGCGGCGGTTCCATCGCGATGTTGCTCAGAAGCTGCAAAAGGTGATTCTGCACTACGTCCCTGATCGCACCTGTGCGGTCGTAGAACCCGCCGCGACCCTGTACCCCGAAATCTTCCGCCATTGTGATTTGAACACCCTGCACAAAATGTCGGTTCCAAATTGGTTCGAGAAAGGAATTCGCAAAGCGAAAATAGAGGACATTCTGAACGGCATTCTTGCCGAGGAAGTGATCGATGCGATATACGTTTTCTTCCGTGAAGGCGGTGTGGACCACCTCCGTCAAGGCGTGAGCTGAGGCCAGGTCATGGCCAAATGGTTTCTCGATGACGACGCGTCCGCCAACCGCGCATCCCGACGCTTTTAGCTGCTTCAGAACTTCCGAAAACAAGAACGGAGGAATGGCCAGATAATGCAAAGGATGCTGAGACGCCCCGAGCTCCTGACGCAACTTGGAGAAAGTCGCAGGATCGCTGTAGTCGCCATCGATGTATTTCAGTTTTGAAATCAGTTTAGGAAAACCTTCGGCGTCTAATCCGCCATAGTTTTCGACGCTGTTCTTCGCGCGCTCCTGGAGCTGCTGCAGATTCCATCCGGATTTGGCGACACCGATGACCGGGACCTCCAATTTCCCGCGCTTAGCCAGCTTCTGCAGCGCGGGAAAAATCTTCTTGTGTGCCAGATCGCCAGTGGCTCCGAAGAATACCAACGCATCGGATGCAATCTGCATCACTTGTTCGCTCCTTGGCAGTTGACCCTCCAGGGGTGTTCCAACCAAGATAGTGACATATGCGAGACGAGTCCAGCCAAGCAACAACTCAATTTACGTTAACAGGCGTGGGTGTTGAAAAAGTCACGTCGATTAGCGGGATGGAATTCAGCAGAAGCATGTTAGAAGAAATAGATCCACCCATGCTCTGTGTGATTCTCATCGTCGGAGGCCTGCTGAACCGGAGGATGCCCGTTAATTCGTAGAAAGTAGCGACTCTCAACCCTGGTCATAATGACCGAGGGTAGTTTTTCTGCCAAGAAAAAGGAGAGAGTCGCTATGAAGAAACGATACCAGATCGAGCAGCAACGAGCGGTGCAAGAATTCCGACAGTTGGCCCGCGAAGAGAATCCCAACCTGCAGATGATTTTTCCGATGACCGAGGTCGTTGGTCTGCTGCAAGAAGGAGTGGGCCATCTCATGCGCGAAGCCGGGTTGGCGTTGATGAGCCTGGTGATGGAGGAAGAAGTACGGCACCTGGCCGGGGAGCGGCATGAGCAGCATCCCGCGCGGCGCGCTCACCGCTGGGGAAAAGAAGCCGGTTACTGCGTGGTGGACGGGCAGAAGGTGCCGATCCAGAGAACGCGTCTGCGTAGCCCGGAAAATCGCGAGCAACGGCTGGGCAGTTACGAACTGTTCCAACGCCGTGGACCGATGGAACACGCGGTATGGGACAAGATGATGCGCGGGCTGTCGACGCGCAACTATGGGGCGGTGGTGAAAGACTTTCACGAAGCCTACGGGGTGGAAAAGTCGGCGGTGAGCGACAACTTCATCGCCTCCAGCCGGGAGAAGTTGCAGGAATTGATGGAGCGGCCGCTGGGTGCGTTGCGACTGTGTACGGTGCTGATCGACGGCACGCCGTTCCGGGATCGGCAGATGATCGTGGCCTTGGGCATCAACATCGACGGGCGCAAAACCGTGTTGGGCCTGCGCGAAGGAGCCACCGAGAATGCGGCCGTGGTCAGTGAGCTACTCAGTGATCTGGCGGCGCGCGGGCTGGACTTCAGCGTGCCGCGGTTGTACGTGCTGGACGGAGGCAAGGCGTTGGCGGCGGCGGTGCGGCGTCATGCCGGTGAGGCGGCTTTCATCCAGCGTTGTCAGGTGCACAAGCGGCGCAACGGTTTCGCAAAGTTCAAGGCTACCGGGATCGCCGTTGGGAATCAGCACGTAAGCGTGCCCACACAAAGCATCGGATATTCCGCAACCCGGATGATCTGCATCACCGGCAATCTCACCATGATCGTTGATTGCAATTGTCTCTACCAATTCCAAACCAGAGTTGGGGGGAATCAGGGTGTTCAAGTCAACCATCGAGCCGTTTTCCCACAGGAATGAGCGCTGAGAGCTAAAGTCGCATGCAACCGAATAGCCGACCACCTGACCTCCGGAATTCAGTGCAACCGCCTCACTGAAGCAATCACCATTCAAAGTGCCGAGGTCAGTGGCTACACCATTCTTCCAGAGATACGCATCGAAGGGCCGATTTGGAAAAGCGGCAGCAATATCTGGCCGCGCTCGTTAATAGTGCCTCCGATGGCACAGCAAGCGCCCAGGGTACCCAAATCTCGTATGCGATGATCTTCGGTCCACAAGACCGCGCGAATCCCTCCACTACGTGAGGCCGAACTGGCGTCGCCCCCCACGACCACCTCAGCACCACTCCAAACCAGGTCGAGGAAGTATCTCCTCACGGTAGTGATTCCCTCGCCCTGACTATGTTGCACTCATCGACAATGCTTCGACAACATTGACTCCTTTTCTATGGGTCACTTGAGCTTCTTCGAATCGTATTCGGCTTCGAGGTCTGCTGCCAACTTTGCTTCCTTGTCACGCAGCCATTGGGACTTGTAAATCTCAGCCATCGTGCTTCCCCCAGCGACGGCGCCCGCAGTCGCGTTGTTCACAATCCGAGGTGGGTCGATTAACTTCAAGCGTTTCCACCCGGCTTCGATCATCTTTACCTGGTCGGCGAATCCCCTGAACTTGTGCGGTTTCTCTACGCACATGATTCGAGCGGCGTTCTCATCACACATGGAAACCTCCAATTCGTATTCTTTTGCGAAATACTCCCGTGCTTCTTGGGACAGCTCCTCGTCGATCTGTGCGAGGCGTTCTTGGATTCTGGGCTGGCGGAGGAGGCTATAGGCTGCGCTTGGGGCAAAACCAGCACCCATGGCAGCGGCCCTGGCACTCTTGCCTCGACCGAGCTTCAGAAGGAGACAGAAGATGTCTTCCTGTTGGCTAGTGATTTGCCGCCCAGACCCTTTCTTCCTGCCACCACGCTGGAGGCCCAGGGTATTCGGATGGGGATTACCCTTGTTACGTTTTAATTTGCCGTGAAGCGGTAGCTCCACCGGCGGCAAGATAGTCGATTTTGGTCTAATCACCCCTCACGCTCCCCAATAAAACAGCGTCGTAGCTTCCCGCCTTTGAACATAGGCCTGCTGGCGACATCGCTGGCTACATTGCCTCTGCCACGACCTTGCGGGCTTGAATTCTTTTCTGCAGCCCCTACAGGTTCGAGTTTCGTTTCGCCACTCGCTAGTACGTCTCATGCGTCACGCACCTCTCCTGTGTCCGGAAAATGCGTCATTCGGAGTATCCGGCTAAATTGCTTGATCGCCAAGCCTCCAAGGCTTGAGACTCCCCCATCGCTTTTTCGTCGGCCAGTACTACGTTTTATTCGATGTTTGTGCCGATGACGCAAGAGAACAGGAAAGGCCATCACTCACCGCCTTTCTTGTTGCGCGGGGGTTGCGGATTTTGCAGGACTTTGCCGGAATCTGCCGAGCCATCTTGTTGAACTTGTGTAGAATCAGTTGCGGATTGGCGACTCATAATCCGTAGGTCGGAGGTTCGAGTCCTCCCGCCGCCACCAAATTTTGAGTTTTGTTTTCAAAAGGTAGAATAGTCGCCCTCCCCCGGTGAGCGGATTGTGCTCCAGCAGTTCCCGCTCGACCGCTGTTTTTCACTTGAACATCTACAGTTTCGGGGACAGGGCGATGACGCTAGCTGGTTTTCACCCAAAATTAACATCCGCATCAACTTCCCGTAGCGTGTGCACATTAAGATCACTGGTTACGTTCGCCGCTTGAGATCTTTTGAAGTCCTTGCCAACGTTCAGGCGGCAGCAACACGAGATCAGTTGAATGAAAATCAATTCGCAAACGAAAACCCTCTTTGCATTCTTCGCAACGCCAAGCCTGCTCGCAACCCGCTTGCTCCTCGCCGCGTTGTTCGTGTTAGCGAATACGCTCCAATTACCCGCTCAGAATGTGGTATTAACCGGAGGGCTCGGCGGTCGAATTACAGACCAGAGCGGGGCGGTGGTGCCGGGCGCGGCGGTGGTGGTGCGGAACCTCGAGACCGGAGTGGAGCTCACCGGCGCGACAAATCGTGCGGGACTTTACCGGTTTCCGGTCATCATGCCGGGCACTTATTCCATCGCGGCGAGTCTCAAGGGTTTTCGCGATGCCCAGATTTTAGTTCAAGTGCTTGTAGGTAACACCACTTCCCAGGACATCAAGCTGCAGGTGGGAGCCAGCGCAGACACGGTTAAGGTGAGCGGGACGACACCGCTGCTGCGACCGGAGGAATCGTCCGCCAGCATCGTGTTCGATCGGTCGTTCATTCAGGACTTGCCACTCAACGGACGAAAATACACCGAGTTTACGGTGCTCTCACCGAATACCAGCTACGACGGGGACACCGACCTCGTGAGCATGGCCGGACAACAGGGCGGAGAGGACACTGGATACGCCAATGGAAATGGCTCGAATGCGTTCACCGTTGACGGAAGCAACGCCACCAACAACTACTTCGCCGACATCATAGGCCGTTACCGCGTCCCGTACCTTTATGGCGAGGACGCGATCCAGGAGTTTCAGGTCTCAGTGAGTCCGTACTCGGCGGTCTACGGAGGTGGAGCGGGTTTCGTGAATACTGTGACGCGGTCGGGAAGCAACGCGTTCCACGGCGGCGTGTTTTACTACAACCGGAACTCGGCGACCGGAGCTAACGACGCCATCGATAAAGCCGCCGGCTTCCCTAAACCGTTGGATGCTTTGCAGCAATTCGGCGCCGGAGTGGGCGGGCCGATTCTGCGAAACCGTTTATGGTTCTTCGTGGATTATGAGCAGCAACTGCGGAACAATCCGATTTCTGTCATCAACCCGGCGTTAGCGACGACGCCGGCGAACTTGCCTGCTTTCTTGAGTGATAATTTTGGGATTCCTGCCGGCACGACGCTACCCCCTCCCAACGGGCCCTTGCCAATACCGGGCAGCGATATCGCGCCTGATCCGAGCAATCCGATATACCTCCAGCAAGTGTCAAATACCGTGAACGCGCTGAATTCCAATCTCGGCACCAAAGGAAGAGAGCGCAATGACTGGGTGCTTACGCCCCGGCTGGACTTTCAGGCTGGTCCCCACGATAGCCTGTTCCTCAGCTTGAATTTTAATCGGTTCAGTTCGCCGGGAGGCGTCATCACCGACCCTACCGTGGGCAATTATGGGACGCAAACCCTGGCGAACGCCTACGTGCATACCTTCCAGGCGGGCCTGGGATGGACGCACACGTTCTCCCCAACCCTGCTAAACGAATTTCACGCCGGCACTTCACAAGACAACGAAATCGCGACGCCGACCGGGCTGGCTCCCAATACCCCAACATTGATTCTGGATAGCCCGGCCGCTTTCGTTTTTGGCAACGCTCCGTTTTCGGTGGGAAGGGTTTTCGAAAGACAGTACTCTCTCGCCGACCGGGTCGACTACGTGATTGGCAAACACACGTTGCAATTCGGCTTCGATTTCAATCGTGCATGGGATTCCGACAACAACGATGGTGGTGCTGATCCGAACGAGGCCGTCGACCGCGGGTCATTCCTCGGCAGTTATGAATTTTCCAATCTGGAGGATTTTGCGCTCGGCCAATACAACGTCTTCAGTCAGTCTGCGGGAAACCCAACTTTTCATTTTGCTGTGCCGTACTACGGATTCTATGTGCAGGATACCTTTCGGGCCCTGCCACAGTTGACTATAGAAATGGGCCTGCGCGAGGACTTCCAGGTCTACCCCCAGCCGGCGGCAAATCCCGCGTTCCCACTGACTGGACAGTATCCCAACCAGTTTCAACGTCTGGCACCGCGCCTCGGATTTTCCTGGCAGCCCGTTCCGAAGACCGTGGTGCGCGGAGGATTCGGGGACTTCTACACCAACATGAACGGGCTGAATTATCGGAACGCCGTGGTGTCAAATGGCCTGGCATCCCAGCAGTCTTCGGCGAGTGTCAGTTACATCGGCGGACCGCCGAACCAGCAGGAGCCAACCTTTCCAAATGTTCTCCCGGGAAATTCTCCTCTGTTCGCCGCTTCCCCGGACATTTCCCTGGTTTCTCCGCGGTTTCGGGTGCCCTATATATTGCAGGCGAGTTTGCAGATTGAACGCGAGATTTTCTCGAATACAACTCTGAGTATCGGCACCATGTGGAATCACGGAGTGCACCTTCTTTCGGGCAGCGCTTACGACGCGAATCTGAATCCGTTGCAAGGAACGACGACATACATCACGTGTCCTCCCGGTGCAACCACAGCGCCCTGCAGTGGGCCGAACATCACCCTGCCGAATATGGATAATGATCTGCTGACAGAGGGCCGCATCAATCCCAACCTGGGCCAGATCAACGAACTGATCAGCCCCGCGCAAAACTATTACAATTCCTTCTTCATACAGTTGCAGCGCCACATGTCGCGAGGCATTTCGCTGCAATTCTCTTATACCTTCGCCAAGGGCATCATGCTGAATGGGATGGACTTCAACAATCAGTTCGACTTCAGCAATACGCATGCTCCTTCGTTGTTAGACCAACGGCACCGAATTAGCTTCGCCGGCGTCTACCAGCCCAGGCTGGAGAGACTAACGGGTTCAGAGACTGGTCGCGCTTTGCTTTCCGGTTGGATGTTAAGCAGTGTCATGGAGTTCTCTTCTGGCCGTCCGTATGCTGGGTTGTTGAGTCCCGCCTGCACCAGTTCGACCCAGTCATTTAGCAATTGCGACGGTGCCAACGGAAACTTGAACGATACCGCCTTTAACCAGGACACCGCGAACACCGCGGGGGGGATCGATGGCGCGGGCCCTACGCCAGGAATTGGATTAAATTCTTTCTACGGCCCGTGGCTGGAGAGGATCGATGTTGGACTGGCCCGCAGCTTTTCACTCGGGGAACGCAAGGCACTGCAGCTGGAGGCGCAAGCGTTCAATCTGTTCAACCACGCCAACTACTACGTGCAGAACGGCAACGGGATCAACCAACTGCAATACAACCCCATCGGGACGAATTGCGGTGACGGTGCAACCCTGCATCAAACCTGCTACCTGGTGCCCAACTCCGGCCCGGGCAATTTTGGCACGCTGCAGGAAATCAGCCCAAACGGCCTTCCCCGCGTGCTCCAGTTTTCAGCTCGCTTCACGTTCTAGCAGGCTGCTGAAAAACTCTGATTCACTCTGGTTTTGGGGAGGGCCCGACTTCAGACGGCCCGCTAAGTCGTTGTAAATGTGTCGGCGCTTTAGCGCCTGAGACGTTTTTTTATGCCTCTGGCCGGTTTTTCCCGCAGCCTGTCTAGAGGCCATATGAGTGTAATTGGGGATTTATCGCCAGTTGACAAGGACGGACACCCCCGCCTATTCGCGCTTTGTTCTTGACAGTCCTCCCGGCTCGGGACAACATCAGCAGCATCGTGGTTAGGGTCGCTTGTCTAGTTCCCCGGTTGCGGTCCTTGGAATCATTTAGATCTTCCCTCAGTTGTTGCTCTCGGGCCGAACCCCAGGAGGTAAATCATGAAACGGACAGTGATTGGAATCTGTCTGGCGCTGCTGATTATCGCGGGTATGAGCTTGACTCCGGGACGAGCACAGGAAGCACAAACACCAACCAAGAACTGGGCGGCCGGCAATCCGCTAAAGATCGCTCTGCTGAAGTGGTATCAGGCGAACTTGGTCCCCACTAGTTTCACCGTTGGTAAAACACAGAATAGCGATCCTTATGGTGTAGCCTTCGACGGGGCGAACATCTGGACGGCCAACAGCGGCGACGGGACTGTCACTAAGCTACGCACCAGCGACGGTGCGAACCTTGGCACGTTCACGGTGGGCGGCCAACCCAATGGCGTCGTTTTCGACGGAGCCAACGTCTGGGTAACGGTGAGTCCACGCAGCGTGACTAAACTGCGGGCTAGTGATGGCAAGATCCTGGGCAGCTTCACGGTTGGGGGAGCGCCCTGGTGGCCTGCATTTGACGGGGAAAACATCTGGGTACCCAACTTCAGCAACGGCACGGTAAGCAAGCTGCGGGCTAGCGATGGCAAGAACCTGGGAACGTTTTCTGTGCCCGGGGCGATTGCGGTCGCTTTTGACGGGGAGAATATTTGGGTCACGGGCTATGGCGCAGATACGGTCACCAAGATGAGTAAGGGAGGAAATGTCCTAGCGGTCTACAAGGTGGGTGGGAATCCGATTGGGGTGGCATTTGACGGGGCGAGCATCTGGGTGGCGAACGACGGCGACGGGACGGTAAGCAAGCTGCGGGTCAGCGATGGTACAACGCTCGGCACATTCAAGGCCGGGGCCTCACCCTATGGAGTAGCGTTTGATGGAATGAACATATGGGTAACTAATGGCGTGGCGCTAGCCGAACTACAGGCTCGTGATGGCAAGCTCTTGGGCTATTTCAACGCAAATGGCGGTTCCACCGGCGTGGCGTTCGACGGAGCCAACGTCTGGGTGGCTATTGGTCTGGATCACATCGTGCTCAAATTCTAGCCGGATAAGCGCAAGTCGAAGAACTTTTCCGTGGCTGGCCCACCTTTACGTTTTTTGTAAAGGTGGGGGCGACGAGGTCGGCGATCACGGCTTTTCTTTGCGTCGCGCGAATCAGTCCATGACGAGGCAAAATTAAGAATCCCGACGATGGCGGCATGAGCCCCCACCTTTGCCAAAACCGCAAAGGTGGGCCAGCCACCAGATCTAGGGGAGGATTTTCGACGAAGTGTAATTGGGATTTATCGCCAGTTGACAAGGACGGACACCCCCGCCTATTCGCGCTTTGTTCTTGACAGTCCTCCCGGCTCGGGACAACATCAGCAGCATCGTGGTTAGGGTCGCTTGTCTAGTTCCCCGGTTGCGGCCCTTGGAATCATTTAGATCTTCCCTCAGTTGTTGCTCTCGGGCCGAACCCCAGGAGGTAAATCATGAAACGGACAGTGATTGGAATGTGTCTGGCGCTGGTGATCGTTGCGTGTGTGAGCTTAATCCCGGGACGAGCGCAGGAAGCACAAGCACCAACCAAGAACTGGGCGGCTGGCAATCCGCTGAAGATCGCGCTACTGAACTGGTATCAAGCCAATCGAGTTCCCACGACCTTCGCCGTGGGCAAGAGCAAGAACAGCCAACCGTACGGCGTCGCCTTCGACGGAGCTAATATCTGGACCGCGAACAGCAGCGAGGGGACGGTGAGCAAGCTCAGGGCCAGCGATGGCGCGGCCCTGGGCACGTTCACGGTGGGCGGAACACCCCACGGTGTTGTGTTCGACGGAGCCAACGTCTGGGTAACGGTGAGTCCGAACACGGTGAGCAAGCTCAGGGCGAGCGACGGCAAGGTCCTGGGCAGTTTCAATGTGGGCGGAGCGCCGTGGTGGCCGGCTTTTGACGGGGAAAACATCTGGGTGCCTACCAGCGACGGAGTGACCAAGCTGCGGGCCAGCGACGGTAAGAACCTAGGGACGTTCGCCGTGCCCGGCGCTATAGCGGTCGCTTTCGATGGCCAGAATGTTTGGGTTGCAGACTATGGCTTTGGGACAGTGACAAAGATGCGGGCCAAGGATGGAAAGATAGTCGGGAGCTACAGCGTTGGCCACAATCCCATCGGAGTAGCTTTCGACGGATCGAATATCTGGGTGGCCAACAATACAGCCGGGAATGTGAGCAAACTGCGTGCCAGCGATGGCACTAACTTGGGAACATTCAGCGCACCCGGCTCGCCCTACGGGGTTGCCTTCGACGGCGCAAATATCTGGGTCACTGGCACGTATGTGGTTGAGCTGCGCGCTTCCGATGGCGTTCAACTCGGCTTGTTTGATGTCGGCAGCCCGACCTCTACGGGCGCGGCCTTCGACGGCGCCAACATGTGGGTGGCGGTGACCTTCAAGAACGGCGTTAACAAAATGTAAGCCCGAACACGGGGCGGTCGTGGTTTCCAAGGTTCAAATCTACATTCCGCATTTCCGGACCGACCCGATGGGGAGGTAACAGAATATGAAGCGCGTGGTGATCGGAGTCGGATTAGCGCTGGCGATTGTCGCGACCGCGAATTTGTTTCCGGGGCGGGCACAGGAAGCAGGGTCGCGACAGCAACAACCGCCGAGCAACGGCACACGGTCCCCGAATCCGCTGCGAGTAGCGCTGCTGAGATGGTACGAGGCCAACTTGACAACCAGCTTCAAAGTGGGCAACGCGCCGGACGGCATTGCTTTCGATGGTGAAAACATGTGGGTAGCCAACTACACCGATGGCACCGTGACCAAAATCCATGCGAGCGACGGCACAAATCTGGGAACTTTCAATGTCGGTACGTTTCCCTTTGGGATTGCATTCGATGGGGCAAACATCTGGGTGGCGAATCCAGGTGACAACACAGTCAGCAAGTTGAGGGCGAGTGATGGCAAGACCTTGGGCACCTTTGGTGTAGGTAAAGCGCCGTGGCAACTGGCTTTTGACGGATCGAATATGTGGGTGGTGAATGCGCAAAGCAGTTCGGTGACAAAGTTGCGAGTCAGCGACGGTCAGACGTTGGGCACATTCCCGGTAAATGGGGCTGTAAGTATCGCCTTCGATGGAACTTACATGTGGGTGCCCGGCGGCCCCGGGGGCGCTTATACCGTAACCCGACTCGCGCTCGACGGGACTGTTGCGGGCAGTTTTCCGCTAGACGGCCAGCCACTCGGCCTCGCGTTCGACGGGGCAAACATCTGGGTGACTAGTCGACAGACGAGCCACGGTGCTCTCGATAAGCTGAGGGCGAGCGACGGCAAGCACTTAGGAACATTTAGCATCGGAGACGAACCGTGGTTCGTGGCATTTGACGGGGCTAACATCTGGGTGACGACGGATCCCATTGTCGAAGAGGTACGGACCAGCGACGGGGCTGTAATTGGGAAGTTCGGCGGCATCAATGTTCCTTACGGGAATTGCATTTGACGGGGCAAATGTCTGGGTAACGGGCGATGGTGACGGCACAGTCTCCAAGATGTAGGGGATGAACATTGCGCTTGGCCATCAGCATATCAATTAGGAGCTGTGCCGGACCCACCCATGGGGGTCACAGAACATGAAACGTACAGTGATTGGAATCTGTCTGGCGCTGGTCATTATCGCGGGTGTGAGTTTAATCCCGGGACGAGCGCAGGAAGCACAAGCACCAACCAAGAACTGGGCGGCTGGCAATCCGCTGAAGATCGGGCTGTTGAAGTGGTATCAGGCGAACTTGGTCCCCACTAGCTTTACTGTGGGTAAAACACAAAATAGCAATCCGTACGGCATCGCCTTCGACGGGGCGAATATCTGGACCGCCAATAGCGAAGGCACGGTAACGAAGCTGCGGGCCAGCGACGGTGCGACCTTGGGCAACTACGAGGTCGGCGGACTGCCCACCGGCATCGCCTTTGACGGGGCCGATCTCTGGGTCACGGACAACTCCTCCGTTGGCCGTGTGATCAAGCTGCGGGCCAGCGACGGAACAATTCTGGGCACGTACCCGCTGGGCAGCTATCCGTTTTGGCTGGCCTTTGATGGGGAGAACATGTGGATAGTGAACGGTCCGGGTGTGAGTAAGCTGCGGGCCAGCGACGGCAAGAACCTTGGCACATTTAACGTCGCGGGCGGAGGAGGCGGTTTCGCAGTGGCCTTCGACGGCACTTACATTTGGGTAACAGGCGCAAACCAACTGGTGACCCGTCTAAGGCAAGATGGCTCAAACGCCGGGCAGTTCACAGTGGGTCGGGGTCCGTACGGGATCGCGTTTGACGGCACCAATATCTGGGTAGCAAATAACGCCGACGGCACGGTGACCAAGCTTAGGGCGAGTGACGGCGCCACCCTGGGCACGTTCAAAGCCGGGGCTTCTCCTTACGGGGTGGCGTTCGACGGAGTGAACATTTGGGTATCGAACGGTGTGGCGCTTGCTGATCTGAGAGCTAGCGACGGCAAACTTTTGGGATACTTCAACGCCAATGGTGGGTCAACCGGCGTTGCCTTCGATGGCGCCGATATCTGGGTCGCATTGGGCCTCTATAACGTCGTTCTGAAATTCTGATTCGGGTTAAGTGGAAGTGAAATCTTTTCAGCAGGGGGGTAAGGCGACCTTATTTGATAGGAGGATTTGGAATGAAAGGACAAGCCGCACGTTGGGTTCTCTTTCTACTGACCGTCACCACCGGTGTGGGGCTAGCGACCGGTCAGGTCAATGTAACAACCTGGCACAACGACAATTGGCGAACCGGCCAAAACACGAGCGAAACCATACTGAAAATCTCCAACGTCAACAAGGCAAGTTTTGGCCTGCTTTGCAAGACGTTATTGTTCACGAGCCCGCAACACCGTCGGTTTCATCCAGCGGCACTAGTAACGGCATCGTGTGGGCGGTCGATAGCGACGGCTCCGCCCAAGGTGGGGCCGCTGCGGTTCTGCACGCCTTCAACGCGTCGAGCATGGCTGAGCTGTACAACAGCGGCCAGTGCGGAACAGCGGATGTGCCGGGCTCGGCGACCAAGTTCTCCGTGCCCACGATCGCCAATGGGTATGTATTTATCGGCACGCAGACGGATTTTGATATCTACGGAGTGCTTCTTCAGGCCAGGCAATGCTCGTGAGTCGATGGCGTACTCGTAAACGCGGCGCGGCATGTTCCGCCTCGTTGGTAACCCCTCTTCACGGCGAATAAAACGGCGGCATTTGCTTAAACCATGGGGTCGCTACTGTAACCAGCCATGTCACTCAAAACCCCTCCCAACGGGTCAACGAGTGAATCGACCGACTACCGGAAAGGTACAAGCACCTCAGAAGCCGCGGAAATGACCCAACCTCATTCCAGCGCTTCATACGTCCAGCTCCGTGAGCTGGCGGCCGAAACCTGACGTTGCGTTTGAGGCCCTAATAAAAAACCCTCCCCCCGATCATCGGGGAGAGGGCCATTGCAATCGGAACGCGTTTTATTCGTCCCCGTCGTCGTCCCCGTCACCAGCGGGTGCCGGGTTGTTGAATTCGCTCGGTGGGCGAACCGTTTTCTCGCCGGGATAAGGCCGCGTAAACCCGGTGGCCTCGTACCAGTTCAGATGGTTGACGGTGTCCGGGTCTTCCGCGTCGGGCCTGGTCAGTTTGCCGGCGAAGATCTCCGACTTCTTCTGGAGCCAACCTGCCCTCAGGGCCTTGACCTTCGGGCTGTCCTTTGGGTTGTCTGCCCCCACGGTAACGCCTTGGTCCAGAGGGACCCGGTTCGGCAAGTGCGTCCACGGGGCGAAGTTCTTCTTGGGTGGATTGTTGACGAAAGCCGTCCTCATCGGCGACGCAATGAGGTCATACTGGTTCATCGGCGTCAGACCGAGGATTTGCTCCATCGTCCGAGTCATGTTGACCTGCGTGTAGTAGTAGGCTTGCGTGGGCCCGTACTGCACGGCATACGGGCTGACGACATAGCCTGGACTCCGATGACCGTCGACGTGGTCGACGCCGTTCTGCGCGTCGTCCTCCTCGATGAAGATCGCCGACGAAGACCAGACCGGGCTGTGGCTGATGGAGTCGATAATGCGCCCAACCGCCAAGTCATTATCGGCTTGTTCGGCGTCCGCGGTCGGCGGGCCGCCCGTGTGGTCGCACATGATCCACAGGATGCTCAACGCGGGCACGGTACCGGCCTTCACGTCATTATTGAAGTCCTGTATCCACAGGGCGTAGCGGAACTGGTCGGGGATGTTCAGATCGAACTGTGGGAAATTCTTGATGAGGTGGTTATACACGGCCGGGATGGAGGACTCCGCCTGGACCACGTTCTGGTAGTGCAGCGTCTGCTCTTTCCCAGACAGGAAACGCTCCGCGTCGTGGAAAAACTGGCTCCAGGTAGGCTCAACCCCGTCCTTCGTTGCGAACGTATCGTTCTCGACGTATTCGCCGTAGAGCTTCAGCGGGAGGCCAGCGGCGGTCGCTTCCGAGAACAGGAAGCCCTTCTTCTGATAGGCAAGTGCATCGCCGGCGTTCCCGCCGGGATAGCTGCGGACCCAGTCGGGCGACTGGACGTCGTCGGCGTAGGGCGCCATGCCCTCGGTGATCCACTGGTGACCATCAGCCGACTGGCGGGCCGGGTCGTAGAAGTTGTCGAAGAGAGGGAAGCGCTTCACCAGCTTGTGCACATTCGGCGTGTCCAGGCGGGTCTTGCCGTCGTAGCCGAACACTGCCAACCTGGGGTCGCCATCGCCGGCGGCCACGTCGCCCAGGACTTGATCATAGGTGCGGTTTTCACGGACGATCAGGAATACATGCTTGATCAGCGACGGATCGCCGATCTTGGCCGGGATTGCGACTGGCTTGGTCTTCGGGTTGCCACCGGAAGCAGACTTGATATTTTCCGTCAAATCCCAGTGGTTGTTGTAGATAACCTGCTGCGTCATCGCCTGCAAGGTCCCAGGAAGTGGCACGGAGACGATGCTGACGGTGCCATTGTCCTGGTGGGTGTTGTAGTCGCAGACCTCGTAGTCGCATTCGTACGAAAGTCGGGTGCCGATGCCCTTGTCATTAGCGACGATGAGCGTGTTATTGGCCCTGTTCAGCACCACCGAGCTTGGCGCATAGGCTACCGGAATCATGCCCATGACGGGATTCGTCGCGCCCTTGGCGAGGTTGACTACCGCGATCGCGTTGGCATTGTACAGCGCGACATAGGCAACGCCATTCTGGGCGTCGACGGCAATCGAGTTTGGCGCGGCGCCATAGGCGGGACCTTGGCCGGGCACTCCGATCGGAAGTGCAAGGTTGATAGTCCGCGCTACCACGTTGGTGGCCGTGTCGATAACCGAGATAGTGTCGCTATAGGTATTGGCGACCAACAGCCACTGCCCAAAGAACGCCATCCCGGTCGGATGCAGACCCGTCGAGATGTTGGCCTTGACCGTCATCGAGGGCAGATCCACCACAGAAACGGTACCGGTAACTGCGGCGCCAACCAGTGGGTCGGCGACGATTTCAGTGCCGGCGGACCAGATCTGGAAGTCCCCCTCCGTAGCGGCCCGGCCACCCTCGTTGCTGACGTAGGCGGTCGTGCCCTTGCTATCGATCAAGACGCTGTGCGGCGCGTTGCCGACGCGGATCTGCTCCCCCTGCTTAGCCGTGTTCAGGTCGATCTGGGCGAGCGTATCGTTCTGGTTCAGCAGGGCGTAAGCGCTCTTGCCATCCTCTGAGATCGCGAGGCCGCCGGGATAAGAAGTGCTCGGAGTATAGAACGTGCCGCAGGGTACCGCATAAGATCCCGGAGGGCTGTTCTTAAAGCAGCTGATGAAGGAATTGTTCGGGGGCACGCTGACCTGTGCGTTGTCCTCCAACAGGCCCTCTGCAGTGACGTTGGCGATGGTGACATTGCTGCTGTCCTGGCTGAACGCCAGGTGCTTGCCGTCCGCCGAATAGGCTATGCCGTTATAGCTGCCTTGCGCATCCTGTCCGAACGTGGCGTAGTTCTGCAGGACATTGCCGGTGTTGGTGTCAAAAATCTCGACGGCCTGCGTCGCGCCCAGGACGAGGACGGCAGCGCTGTGACTGCGGACATTGGGGTTCAGCGCGATTGCCTTCGCGCGGACCCGGATGCCGAGGTCGACTTGGGTGCCAGCTGGCGTGATGACCGCGCCATCGCTGACGACCCACGAGCCGTTTTTCTGCGGCCCGGTGACGTAGGTCGGGAACTCCTTGGACTGAGCAGCGGCGAGCCCCGGAAGGCTTAGCCCCGCCGCCAACAGTCCGGCGAGCGGACGCAAACGGTTGATCCGCGACTCGTTTCGAGACTTAACTCGAAACATTTTTCGAAACTTAGACGTTTTTCGAGACATGTACCGTTCTCCTCTTTGGATTTTTTTCATCACGCAACTGGGATTGGTTGTGGGACACCGGGGTGGAAATACAACTGGCCCCGCACGTCGTATTTGCGAACCTTAACAGCCGACCTGTAACGGCACCATGACGCGGAGATTACATTTTTGTCATGTTGGATCAGCGTCATGCAGCGGGGGACACGGGAACGCGGAGAGTTACCTGCGTCCCATGTCCAACCTCGCTCGCGATTTCCACCTTCCCGCCGTGCAGCTGCATGATGCTTTGAACGATGGCCAATCCCAGCCCAGTTCCCCCCGAAGCCTGGGAGCGCGACGCATCCACTCGGAAAAAGCGATCGAACACACGCGGCAACGCCTCCGGAGGAATGCCCACCCCGGCGTCAGAGACCTCGATGCGGACGCCCGCAGGTTCGGCGGAGGCGCCGAGCACCACGGATTTGCCCGGAGGCGTGTGCACTAAAGCGTTCGAAACAAGGTTGCCCACGGCCCTCTGCAGAAGCGTGCGGTCCAATTGCGCAATCAGCGGCTCATCAGGCACCGCCGTGGAAAGAGCGACTCCCCGCTCGGCTGCTGGAGCTTCGTAATATTCGCGGATACCCGAAAGCAATTCGCCGACGTTGATGCTCTCGCGGTGCAGGTGGGCAAGCGGACTTTCTGCGCGGGCGAGGAACAGGAGATCGCCAATGAGGTCTGAAAGCCGCACGGCCTCTTCCAGACACGAGCCCAAAACTTCGCGGTATTCATCGACCGTTCGCGCACGAGCCAGGGCTACTTCCGCCTCGCCGCGGATGTTGTTCACGGGAGTTCGCAGGTCGTGGGCAATATCGGCGGAAAATCTGGAGATCCGGTCGAAGGACTCTTCCAGGCCATCCAGCATTTCGTTGAAAGTGGCGGCCAGAGACGCAAGCTCGGAAGGATATCCTTCCGGCTGGATGCGTTCGTGCAGATTCGTTGAACTGATGTGGCGGGCTGTCGTTGCGACTTCTTTCACGGGACGAATCCCACGGCGTGCAATCTGATATCCGATCAGCGGAAAGATGGCCAGCGTGCCGAGCAGGATGAGCCAAAACCTCTGCCGATACCGCGCCAACAATGCTTCTTCTTGAGAAACATCGATGGCGATCTGCACAGTGTCAGTGTGAGAAGAGCCTCCGACAGCTACTGGGGCGCTCATCACAAAAAACAACCGGTCGTTTTTCCCCTTCATACCTGTGGCGCGCTCCGGGCTGCGTTGGGTTTGAGCGGTCAACTGTGTCAGATCTAGCTGGTCTTCCATTTCCGGAGTGGTCAAGAGCGGAACGTTTCGTTGGTCCAGAAGACGGATATAAAATTGCTGGTATCTCCTCGCCGCCGACTCCAGTTCAATCTCCTCGCGCAGCGCATCCCAGTCCTCCGGACGCTCGCGCAGCATGGTGCGCAGCACGTTCACCTTGTCGGCCAGAAACAAGTCCGTGCTTTTCTGCAATTCGGCGACCAGCAGAAAATAGAGACTGGCTGTAGTGAAGAAAACCAGAGCCAAGCCGGCGAGCACATACCAAGCGGTCAGGCGAAAGGCGAGAGTACCCCAGAAACGCGACGCCTGCTCAAACCTATGCCTGAGATTCCATGACATAGCCGGCGCCCCGAACCGTATGGATCAGCTTGAGAGGAAAGGGATCATCCACTTTGCTGCGCAGCCTTCGCACGTTGACATCAACGACGTTGGTGTCGCTGTCAAAATTCATGTCCCAGACGGACTCGGCGATCAAAGTGCGCGATAGAACTTCGCCCGCACGGCGCGCCAGCACCGAGAGAAGAAGGAATTCTTTGGCGGTCAACTCCAGTCGTTGGCCGGCTCGCGTGGCACGCTGACGCAGCAGATCGATCTCCAGGTCGGCCAGCCGGATGGCCTCCTGCGTTCGAGGTGGGCTGCGGCGCAGCAGGGAACGTACGCGCGCCAGCAGTTCAGAAAAGGCGAATGGTTTCACCAGGTAATCGTCTGCGCCCAGCTCGAATCCACGAACCCGCTCGTGAACCGCGTCGCGGGCGGTCAGAAAAAGTACTGGCATCTGACGGCCAGACTTTCGCAATCGGGTGAGCACCTGCCAGCCATCCAGGTTGGGAATCATGACATCCAGAATAATGAGATCGAACTCCATTTCTTGCGCCATGTGGAGCCCGTCCAGCCCGTCACCAGCCAGGTCGACAACGTAGCCGGCTTCCCCAAATCCCTTCTGAAGGAACTTGGCGGTCTTGCTTTCGTCTTCGATAACTAGAATTCTCATACGGTCGCGATCGCGGTGAAACAGCTCAGAACACAAAACGGACAGAGAGTGGTAGAAGCAAACCTTAACAGACGCCATGTGACGGCCTTGTTACGATCAGGTGAAATTTTCGTTAAATGGACTGAACTTTTCCTCGCAAATGGTTGCGCCGGACGGATAATGAAACGCCTTCGGAGGAAGACTCATGCCCAGCGCCCCCCAGTCCCGTAAGACATTCAAAATTTCCGATTCCCTTAACCGGCAACTCAATACGTATGCGCTGGTGGCAAGCGCAGCCGGAGTGAGTGTGCTGGCGCTGGCCAGGGCCTCCGAGGCGAAAGTTGTCTATACGGAAACGCATCAAGTGACGCACGCACACTTTCCCCTATACATTGATCTCAACCATGACGGCATCAGGGATTTTGTATTGCGCACGACGTATTATCGGGGCTCATACTTCGAGGTAGGGCTCGACGCATTCGGATACCGCAAAAACGCAGTCGCCGGGAAACGTTTTAAGTCGAGCGGCGGCTATTTTTTTTCTGCCGCCTACGCTTTGCCCGCAGGCGCCCGCATCGGACCGGAACGCAAATTCCCCGTTCGTTTCCCATTTATGGCAGTGGAGTTGTTCAGCGGCGTCGGGACCGGCCAGGATTCCGATCTGGGCCCGTGGGTCGGCAAAGGTAACGGTGTTGGGAATCGATATCTGGGACTAAAGTTCGTCATTCACGGCAAAGTTCACTACGGCTGGGCCAGACTCAGCGTCACGCTTGGGCACCATTGGCAATACGGCGATGTGAGCGCCACCCTGACTGGCTACGCCTACGAGACCATCCCCAACAAAGCCATCATCACGGGAAAGACGAAGGGCGAAGATGTGATCATGTTTTACCCTGACACGCTAGGCGATCTGGCGGCCGGAAGAAAATAGCCTCTCCTCTCATAGTTACAAAATCTCGATCGCAGGGTGCCCCATCCTAACGTCGCGGAAATGATCCGACACCAAACCTCGCTCCGGTCTTGCGACGTTAGGGTGGGGATGTTGACTCTTGAGCACTACAAGGGACGGGTAGCCAACTCAAATTCCGCTTCCGGCTTAAGTGGGGACGAAACCGGGGACAGACGAGACATATCGCGTTTTCCGATTCCCAGCTATTGAGGCTGTTTCAAGAAGTGAAAAAACGTTCCGATCCACGCCGCCGACCATACCAAACCAGAAAAAACTATTACTGCCATGTATACGGGGTCACCGCGGCCGCCGAAGCCTATGACAAGCATGAGCGGAGCCAAGCCTGTCGCAGAAATGATATAAGGCCCTCGTTGCCCCAATACGCGTTCCAGAGCCTGGAATCCGATAATCGCAAGAGTCGTTGGTATGCTCCATAAAATGGCGATGGCTCCTACAAACCAAAAACTCATCGGGTCTTTATACCCTCCCGCCCCCATCATCGATAGGACCAAAGAATCAAGGTCATTGCTGTAATCCGTTTTTTTGATTTGCTCATAGATTTCCCTGGTCTTGCATGTTCTGAGGACATGGTCTGACTGGCCTGACTGCATGTCAACCAATGATGGACCGAGAGGCATTACCGGCGTGCGTGAGTCCCTCCGTTTCCTTGGGAAGTGGACAAATGACTTCCTTTAGCAAGTGCTTGACATATGCCATCGAAGCCCGCCAAAACCAGCCCCGAACGCCACGTCAGAGTCTTTAAGAATGGCCGGAACAAGGCCGTGCGCATTCCCCGTAAGCCTGAGTTTCCCGGTGAGGACGCCATCATGCGAAAGTCCCACAAAGCACGCGTTGCACCGTACCCGCGCGCCGACCCTCCCAAACCCATCCGTCATCCTGAACGGACGCAAGTCCGCGAAGGATCTCGCGCGCACAACCTAAGCGCCGGGTGCCCCATCCTTTCCGCGTTCTTGTCGGAAAGGGTGGGAGACGAAACTCTCAACCAGCAACGCCGGTCCTCAACAAGGAGCGTAAAGGTGGGCCAGCCCGATCGTCGCTGCGGAGTTGCGTTACGGAGCCGAGAAGAAAGGCTCGCCGCGGCTCTCATCCCAGTTAGACGCGGTGCTCGGGGCGCTGGAAGTCCTACCCTTCGAGACTCCGGCGGACGCGACCTACGAATCGCTGCGTACCCGCCTGGAGAAGCGGGACACACCAATCGGCGCCAATGATTTGCTGAATCATGCTTTGCTGAAGAATGACTCGCTGATTGCCGCCCAGGCGCTGGCGCTTGGTTACGTGATAGTCACAGACAACGAAAGAGAATTCTCCCGCGTCGAGGGGCTGCGACTGCAAAACTGGTTGCGCTCGAGGGAATAAGCGGGGGAAGACCGCGGCGGTCTAGTTTTTCGGGGGAATGCGGGGACGACAGGACATTCACCGGTTCTTCGTTCGGCTCAGCGGTGTCTTAGAATGAAATACTTGTTTCTTTCTAATGTCCGATGGCCTACGAATTAAACTTGCGCGTGAAGAACGCGTACAAGCATGAGGCGAAAAACTTTCTCGAATTTTTGAAGGCTGTTGGCCGGAAGTACCCGGTCAATTTCTCTTACCGGAACAGCCGGCATGGGAGATTCCACGTCGCTTTCGATCAGCAGACCGTTGCACGTGTCGGAGCGCTCCTGCAGGAGCTGATTTTGAACAGAGGCCTCAATTATTACTTCCTGTCCCGGAAGCCTGGCACCCGGATCAGGATACTAAACGAGGTGATTCTGCCCATCTCCCAAACGCTGGTGGAATCGTGTTTCCGCGTCCCATACAGCGGGTTCTTACGACGACACATCCTCGGCAGGATTCCACAAGGTTCGTTCGTGCCGGGCGAAGTGGGCGAAGAAACAGCTCATGAGTTTGAGGTTCTTTTTAGGCGTTGGGACATAGGAATTACGGACGACTGGAACTTCGTCAAAGACGCGGATGCCATCTTGACTAAGTTTCTACTGCAACAGATATCGCACGTGCCCGGAACCAAGAGCCCGAACTTTCCGTTGCTGTTGGCTCAGGCGAACGTAGCGGGAATTGGTTGGCACAGAGAGGTTAGAAAAACGATGGAGCAAATCCATGGCGCCAGGGCTGGTGGACTACATCGTCTTCAAGCCTCATTCACTCATGAGCAGCTCAAGCCGATGGCCACAAGGCTGTACTTGTACTTTGAGTATTTTGACGTCTTCTCTTTTTCCCAGATGATTCAAAGTGTCCGAGTGCATCGACGCGACCACGAGCGCATCAGATACGGCGACGAGACATGGCCGAAGAAGGCCGCCCCAGGTATTCGATCGGAGGATTTTGCATTACATCCTTGCCACGACTGCTTTGCCCTGAAGGGCCAATATCACTGTGAGGGCTGCGATGTTGAAGAATGCCCCAAGTGCGGGGGTCAACTGCTCATGTGTGGACGAGTAGACGTTCCCTACTAGCCTGGTGGCCCCTGGATCAGGGGACCGGAATTATCTGTTCGCTGCGATCTTGATCATCCGCGCTGCTTCCTCACGAGTGGGCTTTCGAACCCGCTGTCGCACGTAGTCGCGTATTTGGCGCAGGTAGTTTGAAATGTGTATAAGCTGATCCTTACCGTTGTCTTCACCCAAACGCCGCGTCCGAATCCTCAGGTCGTAAGACATTGGGCTACTCTTGTCTTGCATGCGTATGTTCAGCCCCTTCGGACGCTGATCCTCTATGAGTAGGTCCACTTTTTCCTTTGCCGCAAATTCGGTTAAGACCTCCGCGATGATGAGACGACTGATCCAATCCAGCCCCGCCTGTTCATACGCCCGGTATCTTAGCGTGGCTTCCTTGTTGCACGTTACTAGGATCTCCGTAAGCAAGGCGAAGGGCCGATTTGGTCCGGTTTCGACCAACGTATAGTCCACGTGAAATAACCCCTCACCGTCATAACCCCATGTCTCTGCCCAATCAATATTCCACTCGTCCGACCGGATTCTTCCTTGATCAGGATTGGTCACCCTTGCCAGCGCTTCGACGAGTGGCTTGAGACCATCAGCAAATTTGCCTCGAAAGTCGGCGTACACCTTTTCTCGGAGGAACATTGGTATGTCGCAGTCCTCCACAAGAACTGGCAAAACTAAGACTCTCTTCTCGTCCAGCTCCCGCATGAGGCCAGCATTCAACTCCTTCTTGCACCACTCGGAGGCTACAGATGTTTTAGAGAGGACGATCAGTAAGGCGTCGGATTCTTGAATCGCCTGCTGTACGCGATTAAGTATCGAATCACCCACATTGAGCTCCCATCTGTCAAGCCAAACATGGGCATCGTGCTTAACAAGGTTTGCGCCGAGTTTGTCGACAAACGTTTTGTCCGCGTGAGAATAGCTGATAAAAACCGGCATTAGCCTCGCTCTCCAGATCGAACCTTTTGTGTTAGCAACTGTAACATTTATGTATTTCGAGCACCCAGTGGCCTAGATTCGCGCCCGTTCCTTGCGCATTCACGCTCCTAACATCCGTTCTTCGGGCGCTAACCTGGATTTCGTCACATTCGGAAGGAGACAGCCCTCGATGCACAGCTATAGATGATCCGGCGCATCAGACCCACACAGTTCGCTCGGGCGGCTGGCCCCAGGCTTTCACCGCACAAAAAAGCGGGTGCCCTGCCCTTGTCCCTGCGTTCTTTGCAGGGACAGGGCGGGGTTTTTGATTTCCCCAAAGCGATTCGTCGTGCTGAATAGGGTCGAAGTTTCCGCCTTATTCCGAAGAGACAGCCGCAGATCGCCCTGCGCCATCAGGCCCACAGAGCTCGCGCACTGTGCATTTCCCATTTCGGGAATTGTCTTCAGGGACCATCCACTTTCCTCTTGATCTCATTCCCTCGCCGCGATATTATAGAACGACACAGGTTATCTGTAAGATAACCGAGTTCTTTGACAGCCTGACAAGGTCGCAGCTCCTGGTCACTACCAACCGCTGAGTCCGACCAACCAGACGAAGGCGAAAATCTTCGTCCGGCGGCTGTTGTCCAAGCGAAGGCGCGAACCGGCTCCGACAGACCGTCCTGGGAAAAACGCGGCTAACCCCAATGTTTAGAATATTGTGCCTGTAACTACCTTAAGAACCATAGATCTGCAAGGCCGAATTTTTCCCGGTCCTTTGTTTTCTGGATTTTGGGCGGAATCGAGTGTTTTTTTGAGAGAAGTTCTGGCAGATGGGCCGACGTACTCAAAAGCCTTCCCAGAATAGGACACCGTCCGCGCGTAACTCCTATGTTATCTAGATTTTGCGTGTAAGTCCTGTAAACTCAAAGATCTAGCACATAGTCGCAAAATAAGTCGTTTGCGCTCTAGATTTTGCAACTTAAAGAGGGGAGGGGGGTACCCCGTCATAGATTTTGCTAAACTTCGACGAGCGCGCGCAGCGGACCCAGCCAGGGTTCGTAGCGTCGCCAGCGCTCGACGGAGGTGCGATAGATCGGCTGCCGGGTTTGCCACTTGCTGGGAGTCTTCACCGCCCGCGGATTGGATTCGGGACGCAGGCACGAATCGTCCCACGCCAGGCCGCAAGCCGCGATGATCCGCCGGATGACTGGTTCGGGCGCGCGGGTCAGCTCTTCGTAATCGACTTCGATGAAGCGATCCGCCGGCAGCACGCTCCGCCAATGGTCGATGAGCCGCTGGTAGCTGCGGAAATAGGCAACCAGCTCGGCGCCTCCAGTCGGAAACGGCATGCTCGGATGGAAATGAGTTTGATGGATCGACAGCGCCGTGTCGACGGCAGCGCGGCGGCAATGGATGATGATGGCGCGCGGGAATGCCACGTGGATCAGCCCGGCCCAGAGGAAGTTGAACGGCATCTTGTCGGTCACTCGCGCCGCCGTCGGCGCAATCGCGCGCAACACGCCAAGGTAATCTGCCGCAGCCTTAACGAGAAACGAGTTCTCGTCCTCGGTCGCGCCGGAGCTGTGCCACGCCGCGCCGCGCTCGTTCCAGAAATTCAACTCGCCGCCGGCCCTGACCGCGGGATGCATGGAGACGATCTGCTCGACCAGAGTCGTCCCGGACCGCGGCATGCCGACGATCAGTACCGGCGTCGCATCGGAGCTGCCGAGTTCGGAAGCCTGCGCGATGAACTGGGGTGTGCAGCGGGCAATCAGCCGGTCGAGCATGATGGAGAACGCGGCCGAGTCGAACGACGAAGCGCCTCTCCTCACAGCGTCTGCAGCGTCGAAATGCTGCATGGCCAACGCGTAGTCGCCAAGATCCTCCGCCGCCTTGCCAATCGCGAGATGAAGCCGCTGGCTCTGCCCCAATTCCAGTCCCGGCGTGGCCAGAGCGGCTTGCATCTCTTGCAAGAGACCCTTGTCACCGTTCGTGACAGGGCGGCACCGGACCAGATCGTAGTAGCTCCCCGCCAGCATCGGCGCGATCGCGACCGTCCGTTCGAAGCATGCGCGGGCTTCGTCGAAACGGCCGAGCTCAGAGAGCACGCCGCCCAGCAGATCGTACGCCATGGCATTCGTCGGATCAGCCACCAGCATCTCTCGCAATACCTGTTCAGCTTCCTGATTGCGATCCTCGATCACCAGCGCCTGCGCCTTACCAAGGCGGCCGAAGCTGCTCCTGCCTCCGGTCGCCGCAGCGCGCCGGAAACAGCCGATCGCCTCGCCGACGTGGCCCAGCGTGTAGACCAGCGCGCCGGCGCGGAACCACGCTTCGGTCAAGGATGGGAGCAGCTGAGTGGCGCGGTCGTACGCAGTAAGTGCCCCGCCGATGTCGCCCAACTTCTCCAAGGCAATTCCCAAACGGAAATGTGCATCGGTGTAGCGCGGGTTGCTGGCGACGGCCCGGTGCAAGGCCGCGATGGCATCCGGTACGCGGCCGACCTCGAGGCAGGCGAGGCCGAGATCGTGCTGGATGATGGCATTGGAGGGCTGCAGCAGCGCCGCATCCCGCAAGGGCGCGATGGCATCTGCTGGTCGTCCGGCCCTGAGCGACTGAGAGGCCAGCACAAGCAGAGCCTCCACCTGCTGCGGCGCGGCTGGATTTGGAGACTGGGACATAGCGCGAACCTAACGTGGAAGCTGTAGCGTGGCCATCGGAATCGCCAGCGCAATTGTCAGCCAGAAACGACACTCCGTGCTGTCATTCACGCCGGAGACTTGAGTGGAAAACATGTTTCGCTTTCCAAAATTCCCAACAGCCCACCGCCATTCGTATAATGCCACAGTATTGCCTCACCATCGAAGTCCAGCGAGCCCAGTTGCTTGATTTGCTGCTCGACGAACTCGCGATACTTCGTGGACAAGGTCATCAGTTCGTGATTCTAAACCCGAAAATGCGAACACTGCCCGTATGTACGACTCTATGCGGCTTCTGCATGTTGCGCACGGCTCGACGAAGACGATAGCGAGCCAGTTCGATTTGACGAAAACTTTGGTGATTCGGCACCAGCCGCGTCGCATCAACGACACGGTCCGGAACGCGAGGATGATGAGGTCGACTCATTTCGCTGATCTGCTGAAATTCGTCACGAAGCTCGTTCGCCGCATGGAAAAATATCTGGTCGACGGCGGACTGAGCCACCAGTTCTCAAGCGGGTGATGAACCCGGGAAATCTTGACTGTATGCGCGTTCTGATCATTGGCGGTACCAAGTTCATCGGCCCCCACGTTGCGCGTCAGTTTGTACAGCGAGGCGACGATGTCCTTCTCTACCACCGCGGAGAGACAGAAGCCAACCTGCCCGGAAGCATCCGGCACATCCGCAGCCCTCAGGCCGCAATGCCGGTGCTGCACTTTCCGCATGAACTCTTGGCCGAATGGTTCGACGCAATCGTCCACATGATTGCCATGGGCGAGGCTGATTCGCGAGCGGCGATGGAGGCCTTTCGCGGCCGTGCTGGACGGGTTTTAGCATTGAGCAGCGGGGACGTTTATCGCGCCTACGGCCGTCTGACCGATCTCGAACCCGGCCCACTCGAAGATGGAAGTCTCCTTGAAGATTCGCCTCTTCGCAGTGTCCTGTACCCCTATCGGGGGCAAACAAAATCAACTGCGGAGTGGGTTTATGACTACGAGAAAATTTTGGTGGAGCGAGAGATTCTGGGCGATCACGAATTGCCCGGCGTCATTCTCCGAATGCCCAAGGTTTACGGACCGGGCAACAACGCCGATCTAAGGACCGTTTACGCTTTTCGCCATCAACCGCAGTGGCGTTGGACTCATGGCTATGTCGAAAACGTGGCGGCGGCCGTGGTGCTGGCCACAACCCATCGAGCCGCGTCGGGAAAAATCTACAACGTCGGCGAGACTTCAACGCCGACAGTAGGGGAACGACTTGCCGGGTTGCCCCCTTCGAGCATACCGGCTGACGAATACGCACCATACAACTTCGCCCAAGACATTGCATACGACACGACCCGCATTCGGTCAGAATTGGGTTATGCCGAACACATCTCTTACGAAGAAGGTTTGTGCCGGACGCTGGTTCAGCAGAAAGGGCCGATGGCCTAACACCTAATTGGCTATGAAAAGTTGCTTTACCGCTTCTTTAATTGTGCCTCCACCATCGCCGGCAAGCGTTGAAATAACTCTGACGTCGTGAGCTGATTTCCCGAAATTCTGCGCTTCTATCATTAGGGGCCAGAATGTCCCGATTCTTCCAGGAGAGAAATCCATGAAAAACCCGAAACCCAGAACGCCAATATTGCTGATGTTCGCTCTCGTTTTCGCCAGCCTTGCCAATGACGTCGTCGCACAACAAGCACCCGCCGCAGCTCCCATCAACATCGTGGCTGGGGTTGGCGGGCCGGTGTCGAGCTCAAACCAATGGGAAAACTATTCCGCGCTCAATCTCATCGCTGGCGCCTTCATCTTCCCGGCTGTCGCTCAGGTCAAAACCACGGTCTTGTACATCGGCTTTACGGCGGGTACCGAGGCAGATATTGGCAACATGGTGCTTTACACCACCAAGCGGGGGGGGTCTAAAATCACAGCGGTTACGCCGGTGAAGTTAAAAAGCGTGTCCAATCCGATCATTTCGTTGACCAACAAGAAAGTCTGTCCTACACAACCCCTGAGCACCAGCAATCCCTGCGTTATTCGGCTTGATCCAATAACACTCACACCATCGACCCTGTCTGACTATTACTTTGTGATGTATCTAGCTAGCAACACAAACAATGAGACCGTTGGGGCCGCCAATTCGCAATATCCAATTACTAGTCTTACTGGCTGGTTCGAAAGTGGCGACCAAACCCAACTGAAAGTTGGCAACCCCATTCCCTCTGGCTACACCGGGAGCCATCCGTACTTTCTTTTGTACGTCATGAGCAACTAAGGAGACCGGGAGCGGGTCTGTATGAAGGCTCGATTCTGATCTGCTCCTTCTCATCCTTTACCGTCCCATTCACGGCCAGCCGCGCGCTCCTAAATCGAAGCGTAGACTCGCCAGTCATGATGCAAAATAGAAATGTAGTGACTATGAGTCTGTTCGATCACACGACCAGCTTGGAATTTTACAAGGAGGACTTGTGCCCAGGCGCGTTCGTTCTACGCAACTTCGCGCTGCCCGAAGAAACCGCTCTCTTGGAAGCGCTGCGCGAAGTGTCAGTAAGAGCACCTTTTCGTCACATGCTGACGCCTGGGGGCTTCCGCATGTCGGTGGCAATGACGAATTGCGGCTCACTGGGTTGGGTGACGGATAGATCGGGCTACAGATACGATGCTAGCGACCCGGAGAGCGGGCTGCCGTGGCCTCCGATGGCGGATTCTTTTTTGAAGCTCGCCAGAAATGCGGCGGCAGAGGCGGGCTTTCCTGGATTCATTCCTGACTCCTGCCTCGTCAATCGCTATGAAGCAGGAACAAAGCTTTCATTGCATCAGGACAAGGACGAGCGTGATTTTGGAGCGCCGATCGTTTCCGTATCGCTCGGTATTCCGGCAGTCTTCCTCTTCGGGGGGTTGAAGCGAGGCGACAAGGCGCATCCCGTGCCACTAAGTCACGGGGATGTGGTGGTTTGGGGTGGGCCCGCGAGACTTCGCTATCACGGAGTAATGCCGCTGAAGGAAGGCCACCATCCGTTGTTAGGCGCACACCGCATGAATCTCACATTCCGCAAAGCTGGTTAACTCCGCCTTCACCGGCGTTTGCTGTTCATCCTGAAGCTTTGGCCGTGAAGGTTTTCCTGCGAACGGCGTGAATGAATTGTACATTCCGCAGCGCATATCTTTGGGTATTCTCATTGCGCGTATTAATTTTGCCGTGCTGCCGGCTAATACGGGATACAGCACGGTCGACCACCCGAGCCAATTCAGCTCCGAAGTCAGGCGCGCGGTCCTCTCCCAAGCGGCGCTTCGCTTTCGCTGCGGAAAACCAGGCGGGATTTCGATTAGCCTCCTGCGGAGGCTCGAGCCGTGAAACTTCACAAAGATGCGCCTGCACGACGATCTCTTCTTTGGCGGGTCGCGCGGTTGTTTTTGGCGAGTCGCGCTGGTCGCGACGCTTGCGCCGAACGTACCGGGCAAACGAGGCTTCCTCCATTCGGCCGTGAACTCCTGCTTCCTCATAGGCCTCAAGGGCGGCCGCCTGCGCATGTGTCAACCCCGGCTCGGCTTTGCCCTTGGGGAACGTCCAGTGTCCACTATTGGTGCGAACCAACAGGAATTCTATGCCGCTGCTCTTGACCCGATAGCACACCGCGGCGACCAGCTCGCATCCGCGAAGCTTGCGCAGTTGCGACAAGCGAAAGAATTTGGCTGAAGGCCGAGATACCTGCGAAGGTGACCAGTGGCGGATCAAACGCGACTCGTCTCTATCGATAGCGTCAACGCGCATAGCAGCAGAGTGCACGATGGCCTCCGGTTCTGACTAGAGCACAGCTTGGTTCGGGGGGAAGTTTCGAGTGTTGGTTGTCAGGAAGCGAAGTCTCTATCACAACGAGTTCACCCTGCGGGAATCCCTCTGCATACTTGTTGCCATCGAGGAGTGGCGACAGTATTTTCAGTTGGCCACAGCTGGCTGCCGGGAGGACGATTGGAAAACTTATATTGTCTTCGCTGTAATCGGGAACTAGAGGCTGGACACAAATCCGTTGCGGTATATATGTTCGCGCAGACCGTGGGGATAAGACCGCGGCAGAAATCTGCGGCTCAGCGAATCTGTTTTTGTCCGCAGTGCTCGGTTTCGTTGGCCATGGGACCTCCGCCGGAGGGCGCGCTAAACATTGCGGCGTGGAACATGATCCGCGACCTGGTCGGCTCAGACCCGGCACTCAACCACGCGGCATGGGAAAGCTTGCGCGGAATTACGGGCTTGCTGCCAGCGACCGGAACCGATGGCGGGTCTCGTCGAACGGCGTCTGGAGGATACTTCGAGTTTTGAGTTGATCCTGGACGAGGCGTCCGGCACTACGTGCTTTTAGATGGGGATCTCTGGCGGTAGAGCGACTGGTCGATCTGCTGCGACATCGCGATCACATCCAGCAGGCAGTTCAGAAACTGTTGGATGGATTGAGAGATCCGGAGCGGCTCACGCAAAACGTCATGATGCTCCACGCGATAGACAAAAATGTTGCCCTTATCTCGAAGCCACGCATTGACTTGATTCAAATGGGCGGTCAGTCCAGTGATCAACGCTGCCGGCGGCAACGCCGCGCCCGTGGTTCCACGACGGCGAATCATTTCAGCCTGGGAAGCGACCACCTCGGTGAGCGGACGTTGCATGAAGATAATTCGATACTCGTGGCTTGCGGGTAGCGCGAAGAGAAGTTGCGAGATCACTTTCACCACTCTGCCTTCCGCATCTGCGATGCAGTCCGGCTCCTTAGACAGCAACTTGATTCGTTCCCACTCGAAGTAGCCGCGAGGATTATCGGCGTCGGCTTGGCGTTCACCGTCGAAGAGGACTGGCATCCCGCCTGCAACGAGCATCTGCATCATAAGTGAGGTGCCGGAGCGCGGCAGACCGGAGACAACTGTGATCACGCTCGCGCTCTCGTCTTTCTCTGCTGCATGAGTTGAGCGTAGAGGCTGCGGTGCCGGATGGCTTTGTCGAGATCTCCGCCGGGTTGACTATGCAAAGCGGCCAGCCAGCGGTGCGCGGCGACCAACCCGGGCAGCATGCTCAGGCAAGTTTCAAATGCCAGCATGGCACGCTGACGATGCCCTAAGCGCGCGAGGGCGACGCCGAGATAGAAATGGCCTAGAGGCAGGAAGTGCTGTAATCCCACTGCCAGCAGAGCCTGTTCAGCGGCCTCTTCGTTCCGTCGCTGACGCAGCCGCACCATAGCCAGACCAAGGTGGGCTTCCGGGCTGTCACCATCGATGTCGAGAGCTTGCTGGAAGGCACGGTCGGCATCGTCGGTGCGCTTCTGCCGCAGGTAAGTTTCTCCGATGCGCAAATGTAAGTTAGGCAGGCGCGGATCGGACTGTTCGGCTTTGAGCAGGCTGGCCAGCGCTGCGTCCATGTTTCCTTCTTCGAAGTTTATGACGCCCATCAGCAAGTCCGCCCACGGGCGCGGGTTGGACTTCTTGTCCGGCGTGGCTGCGCCTTCGGGAGCTGTTGCTTCGGGCGTGGGCGCTTCCGGCGTCGCGGCTTGCGGTTCTTCAGCTTGTCCTTCCGTGTCTGCTTCTGGCTCCTTGCCTTCAGTCTCAGCCACCTCAGGAGGATTCAAGTCCGCGGTTATGACTGTCTCCAGAATTTGCTTCGCGGCCTCGCGCCGGTTGAGCGCGAGATAACACTGCGCAAGATGCATCTGGAAGCGAGTCTGCTTGGGATCATTCTTCGCCAGGTCCTCCAGCAGCGGCAGAGCGTCATCGGGTCGACCGCAATCGAGATAGTCGCGGGCCAGGTTGTAATGGGCTTCGCGCACCGCGCTGGCTACGGCTTTACTTTGATCTTCACTGGGCGGCTGTATATACCCGAGCGCCACAAATTGTTGCAGGACGGCCTGGGCGGCGGCAGGATCCATGCGCAGATCGGAGGGGTGCATTCCGCATTCCCCGGGCTCCTGCTCCCAACTGGGGATGCGAGTGATCTGCGGCGGCTCGTCGAAGGCTTGCACCAAAACACGACCATCCATATCGGCACCGACCGGAAGGCCAAAGAGAGTCAAGATGGTTGGCGTCACATCCAGCAAAGTCGCTCCGTAGATGCGCTCGTCTTGCTGGACGTGTACTCCCTTCATGCAAAAAATTCCAAATGGCCGATGCTGAACCGCTGGACCCGCCGGTTCCGCCGGGATGCCCCGCGGCCGCAGGTGATCGGAGTGGAAGCCGTGATCAGATACCAGGAGCACGGTCGCGTCAGGACCGGCGAGCGTCAACAGTGTTTCGAGCATCATGTCGTGAAAGCGATAGGCGCCATTAACCACATCTTTGTAAATCTCGAACCGGTCTTCTGGAATCCCTTCCATACGCGGCGGATGGTAGTGCATAAACCCGTGGCAGAAGTGATCGATGCCGTTGTAATAAACTGCAAGGAAATCCCAGGGCTCATTCTGCAGAATCCAAGTGGCGGCATTGTGGATGGAACAGTTCTCGGACAGGATCTTCGCGAATGACATCAGTCCCTTGTCCTTCTCCTGATCGATCAAGTCCGCGCGGGGAATCCAGGGAAGGATAGCGGCCTCACTCACATCTGCAGGATGCATGCGCAATTCCGCAAACGTATCGCGCATCCTTTCGGGATGAACCGCGCCCGGCGGAAGGGGCCAGGGCTCATCCTTCGGGGCCGTGGCGTACGGATAAAGATCAGAGACCGAGATGCCATTGATAGGTTCTGCTGGATGCCCCGCAAACCAGCCTAGGACGTGGGTTTTGAAGCCGCGCTGGGTGAGCATGTTCCAGATCGCTTTGACCTTGCGCGAGGTGCTCGAGACTGGTCGGATCCCGCCGTTCTGCGTATCAGGCTCCATGAATCCGTGAATGCCGTGCTTGTTGGCCCGTTTGCCAGTGGCGATCGAATTCCACAACATGGGAGAAAGGATGGGCCGCAAGGTCGCCAAATTCCCCATCACTCCGTGGTTGATGAAATCGTCTAGCGTGGGCATTAATCCCTGATCGAGCAGAGGATTGATCACCTTCCAGTCGGCTGCGTCCCAGCCGATCAGCAGGACTTTCTTGGTGAGCGGTTCAGGCATAAAACAGCACGTGAGAGCGGGGAGGGCAGCCCCGCTGGGGACGAAAGTCTATCACGTTTTGAATCTGAGGGGCGCGGGATCGGAGAGGCCCCGGGCTGGGCGGGATGTTATCTGCGTTTTCGTTTTGGAGCTCTTTGGGGTTTTTCTTCGAACACTGCGAACTGAATCTTCTTTTCGACCGGATCAATGCGATCCACAATCACTCGTATCTTCTGTCCCAGACTGTAGATCGTTCCGTTGCGCTGGCCGATAATCTCACGAGTGTTTTCGTGGTAGACGTAACGGTCGTCGGCTAACGAGTCCAATGGGACCAGACCTTCGATAAACAGATCGGTAAGTTCCACGAAGAATCCGAACTTGGTCACGCTGATGATCAGGCCGTCGAAGTCCTCGCCAACCCGCTTCTCCATGAACTTAACCTTTTTCCATTCCATCAGGTCGCGCTCGGCTTCGTCGGCGCGACGCTCCGTTCGACTGGATTCCTCGGCGATCTCGTGCAATTCTTCGAGAGGAATCGGGCCAGTAACGGGTTCAAGCGATTGGCGGTGCGCCGCATGGTCGCGACGCTTGGACCATGGGGATGCGTTTTCGGTCTTCTCGGCACTCGTGGGCGAAGGTGTCCGGGCCACATGATCGCTCAATGAACCCCGTAATACTTCCTTCAAAATACGGTGGACGATCAGGTCGGGATAGCGGCGAATTGGTGAAGTGAAATGAGTGTAGGTTGGCGCTGCCAGCGCGAAGTGTCCCAGATTCTCTTCCGAATAGCGAGCTTGCTTCAATGAACGCAACATCAAGTAAGAGAGAATTCGTTCCTCGGGCTTGCCGGCGATTTTCTCGGTCAACTTCTGATACATGCGCGGAGTAATGTGAACTTCTTTCGGGATCTCGATTTCACGCGGACGTTTACCCGTTCCGTGACTCGCGCGACGCTCAGACTTGAACTGCACCCGCTGAATGGGCAGCGCACCTACGCCGAGCGAATAACCGAATGCCGCGGCGATGACTTCGAAGTCATAGACCCGCTTGGCGTCGGGCTTTTCGTGAATGCGGTAAATCGAGGCAACCCGTTTGCTCTCAAGATATCCGGCCACACATTCGTTCGCCGAGAGCATAAACTCTTCGATCAGCCGGTGAGCAATATTGCGCTCCGAGCGGGTAATGCTTTTCATTAATCCGAATTCGTCGAATTCGATCACGGGCTCGGGCAAATCGAAGTCGATGGAACCGCGACGCTCGCGTTTGCGATTCAGGATCAGTGCCAGATCGCGCATCATTTCGAATGTTCCGACCAGACTCGAATAACGTTTTCGCGTGCCGTCATCGCCTTCGAGCACCGCGCTTACGTCGGTATAAGTCATGCGCTCGGATGAACGGATGATCCCCTCGCTCAACTCATAGCCAAGAATTTCGCCCCGATGGTCAATCTTCATCACGCACGAAAGCACTAACCGGTCCAGGTGGGGGCGCAGGCTGCAGATGTCTGTCGAAAGCTCCAGCGGCAACATGGGTACGGCGCGATCAGGGAAGTAAACGCTGGTGCCACGTAGCCGCGCCTCCTGATCGAGGGCAGAGTCGGGCGTGACGTAGTGGGCCACATCGGCGATGTGCACCTGAAGTTCATAATTGCCGTCTTCGATTTGCCGCACACTAACAGCGTCGTCGAAGTCACGCGCGGTCTCGCCGTCGATCGTGACGATAGGAAGATCGCGGAAATCCCGTCGCTTGCGAATCTCAGGCGCCGGCATTATGGGTTCAATGCGCTGCGCCTGATCGAGGACTTCCGGCGGGAAGCGATGCGGCAGGTGGAATTTGCGAATGACGACTTCGACATCGACACCGAAATCGTCTTCGTAGCCCAGGATCTCTACCACTCTGCCCCGCGGATTTTGAGTGGCTGACGGCCAATCCGTGATTTCGACATCTACGACCACGCCTTCGAGGTCATCCCATTCGGTGCGGCGAGCGGCTTCCTCGCCCAAAACCCGATCGACAGATTTGCGACGGCGAGACGCCTTTGCTACAGCCGGCTCGACGCCAGCGCTGCTCTGTTCTTTCAAATACTCCATGCCCGGTGGTATCACGATTTCCTGCGAGATCTTCTGGTCAATCGGCGTGACGTAATTGCCGCGATTGCCATGATGAAAGATTCCGACCACAGTGGTGTGGGCGCGGACGACTGGGCGAATGATGCGACCCTCGGCGCGGCCGTCGGGGCGGATCGCGCCGACCTCTACCAGCACACGGTCCCCGTGCATCGCCGAACCTACCGCGGGCGGCGGAATGAAAATGTCTCCGGCCAGCTGCGCCTTCAGCTGCGGATTGAGCGTGGAAGCATCGGGAGCAACGAATCCGTAACCATCGCGATGCATGCTCAACCGACCGACGAGAGCGTTTTTGGTCGTAGCGGCCTTCGGAATCGCATAGCGGTCAGAATCGACCTGAATCAGTTGACCGCCGTTCACCAGGCGCTGCAGACGGTCGGAGAGTGCGCGCCGCGCGTCACCACGGAGTCCCAGTTCACGCACCAGTTGCTTGAAGCCAGCGGTGCCCTTGGGCTGCCGTTCGATCTTCTTCATGATGACGGAATCAGAGAGTTTGTCCAAGATCGTGGGTTATGTGCGGTTAAACCATAATACGCCGGACCGATGTCGTAGCCGCTCCTGTTGGCCAAGCTATCGTCCTCTTGCACCGGGTCGCTTCATCCATGCATGATGAAGGACATAAGATCGCGTTCCCCACTGCCCCCGGCAAGCATGCTGAATCGACGACTTTCGTTCTTCGCGCCAATCACCCTCGGTTTGATACTCGGTTTTGCGATGACCCTTCAGGCCAGAGCGCAAGACAACTATGAAATCCAAGTCTATGGCTCGGATCTGGTTCCACCGAAGCACACCATGGTGGAACTGCATTCTAACTTCACCGTAGAAGGCAGCACGACGGTGATCGATGGCGTCCTGCCGACCAACCATGCCGAGCACGAGACCGTAGAAATCACGCAGGGCATCAACGATTGGTTCGAGACCGGTTTTTATATCTTCACCAGCATTCAGCCGAACGAAGGCTGGCAATGGGTGGGCGATCACATCCGGCCTCGAGTCCGTATTCCTGAGTCGTGGCACTGGAAAGTAGGAGTGAGTTTGTCGAACGAAATCGGATACCAGCGGCCCTCGTACTCTGCCGATACCTGGACCTGGGAAATCCGTCCTATCGTAGACAAAAAAATCGGACCCTGGTATTTGAGCTTTAATCCTACGCTCGATCGTTCGTTTCACGGCCCCGGCGTTAATCAGGGCGTGGTATTTTCTCCCAACTTCAAATTCAGTTACGACATCACGAAGAGAATTGCCGGTGGGCTGGAATATTACGGTTCCTGGGGACCGATCACGGACTTCAGTCCACTCCACGAACAGCAACAGCAGTTCGTCCCTGCTATTGACCTCGATCTGGGTCCAGAGTGGGAGTTCAACTTCGGAGTCGGCATCGGCGCAACTGCGTCTACCGATCACCTGATTATTAAATGCATCCTCGGCCGGCGCTTCTCCTGGACTCACGACAAGCAGTAACCCCTGCGCAATATAGGCCCGTGAGCTGCTCGCAAGTCAAGCAGCATGCGCCTTGCATGCCCTGAGCTTGCGACCACGACTTCTCCACAGCCGCCCTAGCCTATCGGCTCCGGCGGCAGCAACGGCGGTTGGGAGGGAGGAATCGGCGGAGCAGTGGCCGGTGGATGCAGCAGTGCGCCCAGCGCCGGATACCGCGATGCGAAGAAGTAGATGGAATAAGCTGGGAAGAACACAATCGCCGGTACGGAGATCAGAGCCATCACGTAAAGAAGTACCGCGAGCACGATGCATCCGACCACGACTGCGAGCGTGATCGTGTACAGGTTCCAAGTGAGGCCGGCGGTCTTTCCAAGGATGATTGCGACAACGCCAAAGCCACCAACCGGAATCAGCAAAAGGAGGAATACGATAACCGTAACAATACCCACCGCTACTGACGCGGCGACTGCCATCACAACCTTCATGCCGATGTATCCGGCGTAGCTGCCTTTCTCCGATTTCAACATGGGCAACAGGCGCCGCCACCCCTCGAACGCGCTAATATTCTCCAAAGCCATCTCTGGTACCACGAAATCCTTGGTCAGAACGTGAACGATCCCAGAAAGCAAAACGAAGCCAATCACAATAAAGAACAAAAGCATGCCGCCCAGGACAAGTGGAATCATGTGATGCCGGGGATCTTTGATCCAGCCTGCGGCTAAGGCGAACGCAGCCGGAATTCCAACCAAAAGGATCAGGCCGACGACCATCGCCAGGAGAAAGAGAATTTGCCACACAAAGTAGCGCAGCCCGGCCTCTTGGCGGCGAGCCCATCCGCGCCGGATTTCGCAGCGCTTCGCGATCACGCTGTCGAACAAGATGAACCGCATCACGCTGCTTACGTAAAGGAACACGATCCAGAGGACTGCTGCCAGCCCGATCAAAACTGCAATCAACCCTGCATACAACATGAGATTGGGGTGGGGCACCGGGAAGGGCTGCCCGCCACTGGGACCTGATGGCGACCGAAAGCTTCCCGTGTTGCATCCGCCGGAACTCAGTTCCCCGGCAATAAAGCCCACGAACGCCAGCTTCGCCCACTGCGCCGCGCGGAACGGATGCAGAAGTTGCTCCCTGGTGTGCCGAAACGCGGGATCAATGGCATCGACGGCGGAAATCGGCAAGCGTACACCTCGCAGAAGGCTCAGGAACTGGCAGCAAGGTACCGCTAACCGCGAGTGCGGTCAAATGAATTTATTGGTGACACAGAAACTGCCACGAATTTTCACGGATGAGCACTGATCATTCTTTCTTGATGTTTTACTCGGAGAAATTCGTGGTGGCTTTCCTATTCGTAGCGCAGAGCTTCTACCGGGTCCAGCTTTGAGGCCCGCAGCGCCGGGACCAGCCCGCTGATCACGCCGACCACCAGCAACACTAGTGTCGAGAGTGTGACCGTCATCACCGAGATTTGCAGATGAATGTCACCCTTGCCCGAAGTGTCTTCAAAAAGCGGCCCCATCAGCGGCAAAGTTCCCACAGCAGCGGCGATTGCATACGACAGTAACACGCCGATTGCACCGCCCAGCATCATGATCAGCAACGTCTCTGCCAGAAACTGAAATTTAATGTGCCGTTTCCGGGCTCCCAAGGCACGACGAAGACCAATCTCGCGGATACGCTCGTCCACGGAAACCAGCATGATGTTCATCACTCCGACGCCGCCAATACCAAGCGTTAGAGTGCCAATAAACGTAAGCAGAACCTGCAGTCCGATAGTCAGCGCGTCAATAACCGGACGGAATTCGTCGCGCCCGAACATCTGAATCGCCTTGGGGTCGGTCGGAGAGAACTGCTGTCGTGTTGCTACCGCCGCCAGCACCTGCGCCATCGCTTTCTTCTCAAACTGCGGCGCCACGGGCGCAAAAATCAGGACCGCTGCGTCTCGCGTATTCCAGAGATCGCCCGCTGCGGAATAGGGAATCCAAACCGATTCGTCGTCGCTGCTGAAGTAATTACTGAGCTGAATCTTGCGCGCCATGACGCCAATTACGATAAAGCGCACCCCGCCGATCGTCACCGTCTCACCTACGGCGGGACGTCCGCTGAACAGCTGTTCTCGAATCCGTCCACCGAGAAATGCTACGCGCCGCCGCTCCATTTCGTCGCTGGCATTGATCCAGCGTCCCTCGGCGGGCACTTCGTTGCGCATCTCGCCATACTCCGGGCAAACACCGCGGACGGCCGCCGTTCCCACCATCCGGTCCCCATAGGCGATGCCAGGCCGGTGCACGGTCTCCAGGCAAACATGCTTCACCAAAGGCGCCGTCTCTTTCACCATATCGACATCGGCCTGCTCGAACACGACTTTCTTGCCTGCCCGCTGTCCGCCGGGCTGCTCGCTGGTCTGCTGCGGCCAGCAGATCACGGCGCTCTTTCCAAACGCGTCGAAGCCGCCCACCAGAATCCTGCGAAAGCTGCTGCCGTAAGCGATCAGCAAGGTGACGGTCGTGATGCCCCACACGATGCCCAGCATCGTCAGCAAGCTGCGCGTCGTATTGCGCTTGAGGGCAATCCAGGCTTCGCGAATGATTTCGATCAGCATTAGCTTGTGCGAGCAAGAGCACTAACCACGAAGGACGCGAAGCTCCACAAAGGTGGCACACCAGCTCCTTCGGGCCCTTTGCGGTGAATGCTTTTCTATCCACCCGCCTCAAATCTCAGAGCTTCAATGGGATCAATCGATGCCGCCTTACGCGCGGGATATAACGCTGACAACACTGCGATCGCTCCGAGCAGTCCACAAGCCATCAGCCCCGACTTCCATGTTGGCAGCAGTCCAGCGAAGAAATCGGGCATCGGCAACAAATCGACCAGCGAGCAAATTCCGTAAGCCACGCCCAACCCAACCCCACCGCTGAGAACCGCGATCAGCAAGGCCTCGAGAAAAAATTGCCTCAAGATGGTGTTAGCCGGCGCTCCAAGCGCCTTGCGGACGCCAATCTCGCGCGTACGCTCACGCACCGCCACCATCATCACGTTCATGACTCCCAGCCCGCCCAGAAACAGCGTCACCACCCCGACCGCGCCGAGAAAGTACTTCATACCATCGGTCATCTGCCGGAACGCCTGCGCCTCCTGCACCGTATCCCAGATGGGGCATGCTTCTTTATCATGCGGATCGAAGTTGTGCATACGCCCCAGTGCCGCCCGCACTTCACGTTTACAACTCTCGTGTTGCTCGACTGACTTGGGAGTGACCAGCAACTGATCGAAGGTTGTGGGTGTGCCCGGAGGCTTGTCCGGAAAATCGCGCCGCATGGCTCCGAAGGGGATGAAAATCTTGTTCACGTCCCAGCCGTCGTAGCTGGAGTCTTGCTTCTTTTTCGCCATTACCCCGATGACGACGTAAGGAAAATCGTTCAGATAGACGTTCTCACCGACGGGATTGCGGCCGGGAAAGAGTTGCTTGGAGGCGTCACTACCCAGGAACGCAAACCTGCGGCCTTCGCGAGTATCTTCCCAGTCGTAAAATCGCCCCTGCCCCACATCAAGGCTGCGAATCTCCTGAAAGGGCGGTTGCGAACCGGTGATCAGAAACGCAGCGTTGTTGTAGTTGCTGTGGGCGCGGACATCCTCCTGCTCCAGTTCGGGAATGGCATACTGGCAATCCGGCGCGTCGGCCTGCACCGCGGCCACATCGGGATCTTCCCAGTGCACTACTCGCCCGGCCCGCGCCCCTCCCGCTTGCAAGCTGGTGCGGCCGTGAAAAACGATCATCACGTCTTTGCCCAGAGTCTTGGCCTGGTCTTCCTGGCCCTTGCGCAAGCCTTCTCCCGCCGCGACCATGAGCACAATCGACACAATCCCCCAGGCGATGCCAAACATGGTGAGGAACGTGCGCAGCTTGTGTGACCACAGCGTGCGAAGCACATCGCCAATAAGATCGCTGAGGACCATACTGCTTCATTGGACGCGCTGACTCGGCGAACGTAAGCCAGTCCTGATAGGTGATACGGACCAGGAGAGGTATTTGTTCAGCGGTCTCTGGAAACGCAGCTCACTGCGCCTTGCCTTAGAGGGGAACCGCGTCGGGACTTAGCTAGCTACGTCCTTACAGCGCCGCGCTTCGCGCGGGTCCAACTTCTTCCAACCAACCTTCAAAGTGCTTTAGCGCCAACTCGCACTGCAAACGGTGGCGCTCGTGGCGATCGCGGACTTTCCGATCCAGTGATGGCAGAAGATCAAATGTTATGTTAGCCGGCTGAAATTTCCTGGCGTCCGCTTGTGTGATGTAGTTCACCAGCGACCCAAATGCGGTTGCCCGAGGAGGCGCGACAGGTTCCCGGCCCGTGGCCAGCGCTGCGGCCTGAATACCCGCCATCAGCCCAGCGGCGATCGATTCCACATACCCCTCGACCCCGCAAATCTGTCCCGCAAACAACACGTTGGGATGTGCCTTCATCTGCAGAGTCGGCGACAGCAACTTCGGCGCGTTGATGTACGTGTTGCGATGAATCTGCCCATAGCGCAAGAATCGAGCATTCTCAAGTCCAGGAATCAATCGCAGCACACGCGCCTGCTCGCCAAATTTCAAATGGTTCTGAAATCCGACCAGGTTGTAGGAATCTGCCCGCAGATTCTCCTGCCGCAATTGCACCGCGGCATAAGGAATGCGCCCGGTGCGCGGATCTTTCAGTCCAACCGGCTTCATGGGGCCGAAACGCAGCGTGTCGCGGCCTCGCCGGGCAATCTCTTCGATCGGCAGGCAGCTCTCGAAATAATTCAGCTTCTCCCATTCGCGCTCCTCAACCGACTGCGCCGCCAGCAACGCATCATAGAAGCAGTCGTACTCTTCCCGCGACATCGGACAATTGATATAGTCGGCCGAGCCTTTGTCATAGCGCGCCGCCAGATAAACCTTCGCCATGTCAATCGAGTCAGCCTCAACGATCGGGCTGATCGAATCATAGAAAAACAGACTGTGTCCATGTGGCGCGGGCGCCCCCGCCCGCGGAGAGGCCGATACTGCACCATCTGCAGGCGTCGGGATCGATGCAGAGAGCCGTCCGATTTCCCGCGAAAGCGCGTCGGAAGTCAGCGGGCCGGTAGCGATAACCGTGATCTGAGCTTCGTCAATCTCCGCAACCTCTTCGCGGCATATCGTGATCAGCGGCTCACTTGTGATGGCTTCAGTCACTCGCGGGGCAAACGCCGTACGATCCACAGCCAGCGCATGCCCGGCGGGAACCGCACATTCCCGCGCTATCCCGATCAGCAGCGATCCGACCCGTCGCAACTCTTCTTTCAACAACCAAGGCGCTGTGTTCTCCGTATCAGACTTCAAGGAATTGGAGCAAACGAGTTCCGCAAAATCCGCAGTCTGGTGCGCCGCGGTCGAGCGCACCGGACGCATCTCGAAGAGCTCAACCGCAACTCCCCGCCGCGCACACTGCCACGCCGCTTCCGATCCCGCCAGCCCCGCGCCGATGATTTTGACCTGCTGGCTCATGCAGCGATCACCACTCCGGTAGAGCCGTTGCTCGCAACGTCTCGGATTGCCGACAAAAGCCGCATCTGTCACAAGCTCCCGACTTTGTCATCCGATCTCAGTTGCTGTCATCCCGATGTCAGTTGTTGTCATCCCGAGCGAAGCGAGGGATCTGCATTCCTTGGTATTCAAGACAAACCGCGGATTCCTCGTCGCATCCGCTCCTCGGAATGACAACGGAATAAAGGCCCTTGGAGGAATACACGGTGGGTTCTCGCACCACGCTGTTTTATTATACGGACAGCAATTTGATTCTTTCGCGAGGTTCTAAATGGCACGCATCGCATTAATCGAACCCGAAAACGCAACTCCCGAAGTGAAAGAGATTTACGAAAAAACGCTGCGCGGCAAACCAGGCAATGCCCAGAAAGCCCTGGCTCATCGTCCAGAGATGCTGAAAGCGTTTCTGCCCTTCTATGCCAGCGTAGGCCGATCACTCGATCGCAAGCTCTACGAGATGATTTATCTCCGCGTGTCGTTCATCAACGGATGCCATTATTGCGAGCAGCATCATGTAGCCTCGTCGAAGCGGGTAGGATTGACGGCAGAAGACTGGAAGGCGCTGAAAGATGGCAACTACGCCCGTTTCACCGAGAAAGAACAAACAGCCCTAGCCTACGCGGAAAAGCTGACAAGCGCTTCGCGAGACGTCAACGACGCAGACTTCGAAAAGCTGAAGAAGCATTTTTCCGACGCGGAGATTGTCGACCTGCACCTGCTGGTCGGCCTGGCCAACCTGACCAACCGCTTCACCGACCCGCTAGGTCTGGAAGTGGAGTTCCCCGAGGAGAAAATCTAGGGTTGTTTAACTCATCACAGGCACGCGGGATGCCCCCGCTCCTCGCGGTTGTTGTTTCGCAAGGGGCGGGCGCCGGCGCCAGGCTTGCGGCCTCACGCTCGTCCGCATAACGTCACAATCGTGCCTTCGCACCGCTTCCGCCGTTAAGCCGGCTGACGGGCGAACAGACGGCGCAAGCTTTTGCTAAGGCCTGATTGCGACAGTTACGCCAGCATGCCTGTCCCGCCGAAATCAGATCAAATCACTGAACTCCCACTCAACTGGAATTTTCGTTCGTGTAGGACGGTAATTCGTTTTTCCTATCCCCCAGCCAAGCGCGCCCAAAAAGCAAGAACTAGTCGGGGGCGCGATTTCTTCTATCGCTGAGCTTGCCCCC
>CAWBHF010000017.1:0-154312 GCA_963788645.1 uncultured Acidobacteriota bacterium | reverse complement strand
GGTGGACCTGGTCGGGTTCGAACCGACGACCTCTTCCATGCCATGGAAGCGCGCTCCCAACTGCGCCACAGGCCCACTGAGGAAGAACCTAATGATCCGGGGAAGAACTACGGACCAGACATAACAATTCTCGCCTACCCGCAACGCTTAGTCAAACCCTGCGCGAGAGAAACCAAATTGTCGCCTTCTTTATGCTTTGCGGTAATTTTACGAAAACCTCGAAAATGGGTATGCTGAGGGGCGAGTGACGACCTCATGAAATTTCTCCCTGCCTCAGCTAGGCGGCACTGGGTATTGCCTTTTCTAGTCGCTGTCGCGACGGCGCAGGTCGCGCCCGCCCCGCCGGCCTCGACGACGCCCGTTCCATATGCATCCGTCAGTCAACTGAATCTCCTGTTGTCACAACTCGAGCAGGTCTCGCAAACGACCCAGGTTGATCTGGCCAAGCTGCGGGTCGAAAAATGGAAGACCGATTCAAACACCAAACGCGGCACCCAGGCAGACGTCGAATCCCTCATGCGCAACCTGCAAATGGCGCTTCCCGAGATCATCGCTGAAGTGAAGGCATCCCCCGAGAACATTGCGGCAACGTTCAAGCTCTACCACAATCTCGACGCCCTCTACGATGTTTTCGGACCAGTTGTCGAATCGGCGGGAGCCTTCGGATCGAGAGATGAATTCCAATCCGTGCAGAACGATCTCAGCGCCCTCGAACGATCACGCCGGGAGCTGGCCGAGCGGATGGAAACGTTGGCGACCGCGAAAGAAGGCGAACTGACGCAACTGCGCACTCAAGTTCGCGATCTTCAAGCCGCCGCAGCCCCACCGGCCGCCCCGCCAAAGAAAGTAGTTGTGGACGACACTGAGCCACCCAAAAAGACAACGAAAAAAAAGATAACCCCCAAACCCACATCCACAAAGCCAACCACGCCCGCAACAACTCAGAAACCAAGTCCCTCCACAAGCGCCCAGCCGCCAACTCAACAACCGCAGCCCTAGATCAGCTCAAAGCGCTAGGTGCCCCATCTTTGCGCGTTCTGTGCTGCAAAAGATGGTAAACGCACGCCCCACCCAAACGATCTCCAGTGCCTTCCTGAGCGCAGCATACATTTCGCAAAGCGAAGTGCCCGCGAAGTCGAAGGATCTGTGTCTGGCAAGGTCGGCAACAAAGTGTCAAGGCACTCTCACCGTACACCCAAACCCTCAGCTGTTGGCCGGACGGTGTGAGGCGCTACCCCTCAACGCAAAAGTCGCTTCCACAGCAGTGCAATCACAAGGACGAAAATGCCAATCATGATGCCGATCGCTCTCGCTCTGTTAGCCTTTTCCCCCATACTTTCATTCAGTTTCGGCACACTGCCACACAGCACAGATTGAGGTCTGTCCTTCGCCCGGAACGAGGGTGCCCGCTTCAGTCTCTTCCAAATCTACGCCCCCCGCTTCGTCTTCAACTCCACCAGCAACTGCTCGATGCGATCTTCTTTCTCAAGTGCGGCCAGGCGCTCTTCCATGTTGTCGGCGGCGATCTCGGACTTCGCCTGACTCAGCGCCTCGCTATGTGCGACCTTGCGTTTCATGCGGTCGAAAGCCGCAGCGTTCGATCCGTTGCCCGCAGCCATCTTCGCGTCACTGGCTTTGCCCACCGCCCGTGCGCGGCGATGCTGCGCGATCAGCAGATCCGCCTTGGCCTGGGCTTCGGTGAGCTTCTGCTCCAGTTGCCGCAACGCTGTCTTCAGGTTCTCCACTTGCGCTTTCTGATCGGTAATCTGCTGGGCAAATCCGTCGGTCAGATCGCGATAGCTTTCAACTCTTTCGAGAGCGACGCGCGCCAGATCGTCCTGCTTCTTGTCGACAGCCAACTCGGCTTTGCGCATCCACTCTGCGACTTTATCTTCGTTCTCTTTGCGTTTTTTTTCCAGCAGATGCTGATCGGCGATGGCAATCGCAACCTGCGTCTTCACCTGCAGAAGCTGATTGTGCATGTCGAGGATGACTTGCTTGATCATCTTTTCCGGATGCTCAGCCTTGTCGATCAGGTCGTTGAGATTGGCCCGGACTAATGTCGAAACTCTCTCTAGTAATGCCATGTGAACTCCTTTGCTTAGTCGTTGGTCTCCTTGCGGGGGACGGGGCACCGACGCCCGCCCCCCATCGTTCGCTCACTTCGCTGGGCTGGGCGCTGGCGGAAGCACGTCGGGCTTCGCCGGTTTGTCACCGATCATTCGCACCTTCGACAGCAGATCGCTCATACTCATTCCGGAGAGCGTTTCAAACAACGCCGGAACTTGCGCCGCCATCTTGGTGAGGTCGCCGGTGATCTTGTTCAATCCCGCGGCGTCGCCGTTACCGGTTGAGACCACGGTGATTTTGTCTACGTTCGCCAACGGACTGGCCAACGCTCGAACGATTTCCGGCAAACTGGTGAACAGCTTGTCGATCACCGCCGCCTGGTTGTACTCCTGATAAGCCTCAGCTTTGACGTTCATGGCTTTGGCTTCGGATTCGCCTTTCTTGAAAATGATCTCGGCTTCGGCCTCACCCTGCGCCCGAATCGACGCCGCCTGCCCTTCGGCTTCGGCCGTCAGACGCTGCTTCTCGGCCGCCGCCAGGGTTTCGATACGTTGACGCTCGATCTCCGCGCCCTTCAAGACCGTTGCGATCAGTTCCTTCTCGCGCCGGTTGATCTCCGCTTCTTGCACTTTGACCTGCTGCTCCTTCTCGACCTGCTGCACCTTCACCTGCTCCGCTACAACCTGCTGCTGCATGATGTTGGTCTGGATGTCGTATGCTTTGTCAGCCTGCGCCTGCTGCCGTTTGGTGATTTCGAGATACTGCGCTTTCTTGACTTCGAGATCGCGTTGCGACTCGGCCTGTTTCGCCATCGACAATGTTTCGGCCAGGACTCGCTCCTGATCAGCCTGCGCTTTAGCCACCGCGGATTCCCGCTGTGCCAGCGCCCGTTTAATCGCCGTATCGCGATCCGCTTCCGCGGCCGCTACATCGGCATCGCGCTTGATCCGTGCCACATCCGGACGGCCCATGTTGGTGATGTACTCGTTCTTGTCCCGCACTTCCTTAATGGTGAAGGAAATGACCTCAAGCCCCATCTTAGAAATGTCATCGGCGCAGGTTGAGCGCATGCGGTCGGACACCATTTCTGGTTGTTTTACGATCTCTTCGACGGTTAGTTGGCCGATGATGCCGCGCAGGTGGCCTTCCATGACCAGGCGGATCAGGCCTTCACGCTGCTGATCGGTTTTGGTCAGGAATTGTTCCGACGCGGTCAGGATTGATTCGGTGTCGGACTTTACCTTGATCTGCGCCACCGCTTCGACGGTTACCGCTACGCCTTGCCTGGTGTAGAGATCCTGTTGCGGGGCCACGTCGAAAGACATCAGTTCCAGCGAGAGGCCACGGCAGTTTTCGATCATGGGAAAAATGATCGTGCCGTGTCCTTTGACCACGCGGGTGCCGCGGAAGCCGTAGACCACGAGCGCTTCGTGCGGGCCCGCTTTCCGGTAAAGTTTTGCCAACATGCTGGTGAGGAGCATGACGGCTAACACCATCAAGCCAACAATCACCCATACTTCGATTGCCATGCCGAACATATTGCCTCCTCTTTCCAACTCCAGAAACGTTTAATGCGCGAACTGTTTTATCGCGTCCAAATCGCGGACGATGCGATGGGGGTCACTGTGTCCCAAGAAAACTTCGCCGTTAGTAGTCTCGATTCGAACTCCTTGGTTACCCCACACGTAGGCACGGCGATTGCCGATGCCGCGAATTCCGTAGCCGCGGAGCGGGTTCCAGGTTTGCACCGCGTATTGCTTGATTTCTGCTCGCGGGATCGACCGCAGGCGAAATCCCAGGGTGCTGACTTCAACTCCGGCGCTGGTGAAGAGGTAATGGAAGCCAGTCCACACATGTGCGGCGATCACCGCGAAGAGCAAGCACAACAGCGCGGATGCGAGGCGAACCGGCGGGGCGGGCATTGCCATGGCAGCGAAGAACTGCACCAGGAGCAAGGCGATGAACAAAAGGCTCCAGGCTCGCGAACCGTGCGACTCTTCTGCGATGACACCCGCAACCGGCAAACCGGCGCCGCGCTTTGTGCCAAGAAAGATTGCAATCAGCGCGATGGTCGCCACCGGAACCAGGACGATCCCAAAATGTATTCCGGAACGTTGCCCATCCACGTTGTACTGAACGACTCCACTATTCCCGGAGTAGACGAAACCAGTCACCAAGTAGAAGAAACCCAAAAGCGACCAGGAGAAAGCATCGGGAGCGTGGGTCTTGTGGGCGACATAAGATATTGCGGTGAAGACTGCGACCATCACTGCAGTAATGCCCAGAGCCAGGTAAAAAGCTGATTCGCGGGGCGTCCAACCGTTCGGCTGCCCGTTGACGTTGAAGTGTGTCGCCATCCGAAGCGGGAGGCGATCCCACACCAGCCAGAAGCGCAATGCCGTTAAGGGCAATGCCAGCCACATCAACCACGTCAATATCTGAAACGCTTTGGTCTTCATCGCGTTACCCTCTACTGCAGCCTCGCCTGCTCCGCCTGGGACGGGCGAGAGACGCCCGTCCTCCATTGATGTCAACGGTCTTCCGTCATCTCGGTCCACAAACGGACGTACGCCAGTCCTTTTTCGTAGCGGGTTACGATTACTTCGCTTCCCTTTGCGATGGCGGTGCCGTCTTCGGCGCGCGCGCCGCAGGTTTTGCGGGTGCCTGCCTGTGAATAGATAATTTCTCCCGTGCCGCCCTGGCGGATAGGAACGGATGTACGCCCGAGGACGCCCGTCATTTCATAATCGGCGGGATCGAGATTCTCCTCTTCCGACACCAACACCTTGCTGAGAAAGAGGTAGATGATTCCGGCCCCGGTCACTCCGCTCAGCAGCGCGATCGCAAGCCCCATGGCGAACCATACCGTCCAGAAACGCATGAGCAGATAGCCGGTGCCGCCGAACCAAGCCAGGAACGCGGCGAGGCTCACGAAGTTGAAGGGCGACACTTGGCCGGCCTGGCCCCGTGCCCCACCCTTTGCCATGCCCGAATGTCCGCCCGCTACCGGACCGTGAGCGATCGGGCCATGCATTGCATGGGGCAAATGAGGCAGATGCAGATGCCAGCGCACACCCCCTGCCAAGAACGAAAGCAAGCTGAAGGCCAGGCCCACCGCGAAACAAATGAGATAGAAATTGGCCCAGGTCATTGCGCACACCTCCCGCCGCTCATGCGACTCGCCGTTGCCCGTGCTGCTTGCGGCTTCAAGGCTTCCAGCAGACGGTCAGCGAGACCGGGCGTATCAAGGATCGCGCCCAGCAGGATGAGGCACCGCCGGGTGTCTTTCTCGCGGGCTGCCTTGATCATGACATCGCTTACTTCCGGATCGCTGACGAAGCGCTCCGAGCCCTGCAGAAGCCAGACGTCGAGCTTCCCTTCCGTGGTACGCAGGTCCGAGACCAGCTCAGTGTGATAGCCCACGGGGTCGTCGACCAGGAATCCCGGATGCACCTTGAAAAATTTTGCCAGCAAAGTGCGCGTGGATTGAGTCATGTGCGGACGGGTTCCACTTTCGATCTGCGACACGTATGACTGGCTGATGGTTTTGCCGAGCTGTTTGCGTATGGCGCGCACCAATTCGAGTTGAGTCATAGGACGATCCAGGCCGCGCAAGGAGCCTTCGACCTCGCGCAGGTAGCGGATTTTCTCGCCCAACGTCATATCAATAATCGCAATATTTATATTGCAATATGTGATTTATGTCAAGAAATGGATTTGGCGTGTTTCCATGCGGTTGGGGGGACTGGCGGGCAATCCCGCCATCAAATTCCGATGCCGGGCTAATTTCGGATAGACCTTCGTCCAGGGGGCAGTTCGATTAAGAACACCGGTCACGGTCACGTTGGACAAGCCAAGTGCAGTCAGTTGTCGATCCGCATATTCCGATCTGGATCGATTACGGTTTGCCGATTATCATGCTCGATCAGCACGCTTCGGCTTGGTGGCGGTTAATTTGCGGGTCCAGCAAACAGCAGGAGATTCCCATCAGGATCCTTGACGACAAAATTCCTGGCGCCCCAAGGCTGCTTCTTCAGCGTCTGGTGAAAGGCAACACCAGCGGATTGAAACTCAAGAAACAGCAACTTAATCTCGTCCGCTGTAGCTACGGTCATCGATGCCGACAACAGTTCCTCCCGATCACGGACCGTCGACTCGATTACTGGTCGCTCGACACACCTTAGATTGAGCCGCGCCGCGTCGCGGCCCACCTGTGCGTAGTAGGGAGGTTTGCCGTAACTGAATACAAGTGAAAACCCTAAGTTCTCCCGGAAAAATTCGCATGATCTCTTGATATCGGTGACGAACAGCTGCGGCTCTGCACTGACAATCGTTGCTTTGGATGGCGGTGATTTCACCTTGAGCGACGTGGTCGACATTCCAGTTTTCAGGGCTTGCCAACTATCGAAGCCTTGCTGTCTTGCGACCATTTCTTGCGCATCGCTGAGCTTAAAGCTCGCCGCGAGAATCTCGGAGTCGGACAGATTCAGGAAACGAGGCAAATGCCCTCGGATTTGTGCGGCGACCGGATAGTGGCGTTCGCGATGCCACCGCAATATGAGCTTGGCTTGCTTCTTAAGGTTCTCTAGATTGGGCATGTAGACCTCCACGATGAGATCGTAGGTGGGCATTGCCCTTCGGCGACGTGCCGTTGCATCCTACATGCGCAGATCGCAGTATCGGCGACCGTATCAGTCGTTGTCAATTGAGAACAACTCCGCGCTATACGTTGTTGGGGTCGCACTTACGCATCTTGGCGGATCACGGGCCCCTAGGCAATTGAGAACAATCGTCGCAATTTCCTGCGTGGTCGATCAACCACGTGAATCGTTGGATCGGCAGCGACTTGCTCAGGCTATAATTGCGCGCACGAATGGCTCTCATCGCAGGCACCAAACTAGGGCCGTACGAAATCCAATCGCCGCTGGGCGCGGGCGGGATGGGAGAGGTGTATCGCGCTCGTGATACGCGCCTTGATCGCGTCGTGGCGGTAAAGGTTTTGGCCTCGCATCTTTCTTCTTCCCCAGAATTGAAGCAGCGCATGGAGCGCGAGGCGCGAGCTATTTCTTCCCTGAACCATTCTCATATCTGCCAGCTTTACGACATCGGCTCGCAGGACGGAACCGATTATCTGGTGATGGAGTTTCTGGAAGGAGATACTCTCGCTGAAAAACTCCGGAATGGCGCGTTGCCGCTGGCCGAGGTTTTCAGGATTGGGATTGACGTCGCGGAAGCGCTGGCGGTGGCGCACCGCAGCGGCATCGTGCACCGCGATCTGAAGCCGGGGAACATCATGCTGACGGCGGTGGGTGCGAAGCTGATGGACTTTGGCCTGGCGAAACCGCTGGGAATGCAGCCTCCGGCATCGGGATCGGGAACTGTGCCGCCCTCCTTCACGGCGGTGGCCACATTGAGTGGGCCGAGTCCATTGAGTCCGCTGACCACGGCAGGCAGCATCGTCGGCACCATTCAGTACATGGCTCCAGAGCAGATTGAAGGGAAAGAAGCGGATGCTCGCAGCGACATCTTTGCGTTCGGAGCTGTGCTTTACGAGATGGTGGCGGGCAAGCGTCCGTTTTCAGGGAAGAGTCAAATCTCGATGGCATCTTCGATTCTAGAGTCCGATCCGGCGCCGATCACTGCGCTCAAGCCGAACACGCCGGCGGCGTTTGAACGCGTGGTGACAACCTGCCTGCAGAAGAACCCGGAAGAACGCTACCAGTCAGCGCAAGACATCAAACTGGAGCTGCAGTGGATTGCGGCGGATAAGTCGACACCAGCGGTTGCGACGCCGACCCCTGCATCGTCGAAAAAGAAAGAGCGCATTGGTTGGGCTGCGGCCGTCGTGGCGGCGATTGTGCTGGGTGCGGCTGCTGCGATCCTCTTCTACCATCCGGCCCAGTCCACTCGCTCCATCCGCGCAGTCATTGATCCTCCTGAGAAAACCAGTCTCAATCTCACCGGCGATTCTGCCGGGCCGCCGGTGCTTTCGCCCGATGGCGCGTCGATCGCTTTTGCCGCCACCGCTGCGGATGGCAAGACGGCTCTCTGGGTCCGTTCCACGAATACATTGGAGGCACGGACGCTCCCCGGCACCGCTGGTGCGATGTTTCCGTTCTGGTCGCCGGACAGCCATTCCGTGGGATTCTTTGCCGAGAGCAAGCTGAAGACGATTGATCTCAGTGGCGGCACAGCACAGGTAGTTTGTGACGCGACGCTCGGGCGCGGCGCCGCATGGGGGCCGGGCGACGTAATCCTGTTCTCTGCCGGTCCGATTTCGCCTTTAATGCGCGTCAACGCCAGCGGGGGAACTCCAACCGCCTTCACCTCCATCGATGCGGCGCAACACACCTCGCATCGCTGGCCATTTTTCCTTCCCGATGGCCAGCATGTTCTCTATCTCGCTATGCACCACGATCCCACGAAATCGGCGAACAACATGATTTATTACGCCTCGCTCGACGGCAAAGATAATCGTCCGCTGCTTCGTTCGCAAACGAATGCCATTTATGCCGATGGCTTTCTTTTGTTCGGCCGTGGCGACCAGTTGATGGCGCAAGCTTTCAATCCCTCCTCCGGAAAATTGAGCGGCAGCCCGCAAAGCGTGCTCACGGGTGTGATGAACGACGCCGCAACCTGGCACATGGACGCCTCTGCATCGGAAGATGGATTACTCATTTTTGCCAGCGGTGCGTCCGGCGATGTGCAGTTGGTCTGGGTGGACCGCAACACAAAACAGATCAGCACCATCGCGGACAAGCTTACAGACTTGCAAAGTGCCGTCCTTTCGCCGCAAGCAGACCGGGTCGCGATGCAGATTAACGCTGGCGAGACTGACATCTGGGTGCTCGATCTGGCGCGCGGGGTTCGCACCCGGCTGACCTTTGGGCCGGTCGGGAATACTTCTCCCCAATGGTCGCCCGATGGCGTATGGGTCGCGTACGAGTCCGCTCGGAATGGCCGTTATGGCATCTACCGCAAGCACTCCGACGGCAGCGGTGCAGAGGAACTCCTGGTCAGCGACGAGCTCACGATCGTGCCCACCGATTGGTCGCGCGACGGCAAATTCCTGCTCTATTCGCGTCCCCTCTCGGGGTTAGGCCCCATTCACCAGACCTGGTCATTGCCGCTGGAGGGCGACCGCAAGCCTTCGCTGGTCCTGGAGCGGGGAGGAAATGCAAAGCTCTCCCCGGATGGTCATTGGCTCGCCTACGTGTCCGGCGAATCCGGCACGGCTCAAGTGTATGTAGTGGCCTTTGGCGGAGGTCAGGGCAAGTGGCAGATCTCAGCCAACGGCGGAGTCCTGCCGCGCTGGAGTAACGACGGCAAAGAGCTCTATTATTTCGACCCGACCTTCAGTCTCTTTGCGGTGCCGGTGAACGCTGCCGGCAGCGCCGTGCAATTCGGTGCTTCGCAGACGCTCGTCACTAATTGGACCGTACCGAGCGTGCCCATTTATGACGTGTCGCCCGACGGCAAGAAAATTCTTCTTGACCGAGTGCCGCAGCAGGTCAGCCAATCCGTGACGGTGGTTACGAACTTTACGGCAGCGTTAAGGAAATAAACGAACCGCGTGATCGGAGCTGGGCCATTTGCCGTAAAGGGTGGGAGAGTGCCTGATCAGCATGCGTTGACTCGTTCGACTTAGGCGGCCCGAATACGCACGATCAGTCCGCGGACAGGAGTGTCCGCGCCACACGGGCTTAGCGCTTCGGGGCTGCCAGGACCTCGTAGTGAAAAACCTGCGGGCCGCGTTCCACCAGGAACTTTTCATCTTCCGGATAGTAGACTGCGCTCTCGTAGTCAGGGCCAGCGAAGGCTTTGATGGCGTCCCATGAATCCCAGAGCGAGATCAGGGTGAACTCGGATTTGCTTTCATAGATTCGCCGCAGAACCCACACACCTTGGTTGCCGGCGACCGCCGCGTATTCTTTCAGACCGGTTTTTTGGAGATATTCGAAGTAGGTATCTTTGTCGGCTTCTCGGGTAGCGCCTCGCCAGATGCGTGCAATCATGGTCGTTGTCCTCAGTCGGTTCACACTTGCAGCTTTGGATGATTTAGAGGCCAGCTTCGATGCGGGAACGCGGGTCGAGATAGTCGCGCAGTGCGTCGCCAATAAAGTTGAAGGATAGAACGGCCAGCATCACAGCCATGGCTGGGAAGATTACCAAGTGAGGCGCGTCGAACAAATGGGCGCGGCCATCGTTGAGCATGGTGCCCCAGCTTGCCGTGGGCGGCGGCACTCCCAGACCGAGAAAGCTCATCGTGGCTTCGGCCAGGATTGCGCCTGCCATGCCGATGGCGGCTTGCACGATGATGGGCTGAATGATGTTGGGCAGAATGTGGCGGGTGATGACGCGCAGATCGCTGGCTCCGAGTGCGCGAGCGGCCTCGACGAATTCGCGCTCGCGGGCAGCGAGCACTTGAGCGCGCACGAGGCGGGCGTAGCCGACCCAGCCTCCGAGCGAGAGCGCCAGGACAAGGTTGAAAATTCCCGGTCCGCGAAAGGCCACGAATGCGATCGCCAGCAGAATTCCGGGGAAAGATAAGAACGCGTTCATCACTACGACGTTGATGAAGCGATCGATGCGGCCGCCGTAGTAACCCGCGATTGAGCCCACGATCAGGCCTAACCCCAGCGAGGCCCCGACTACGCAACTGCCAACCAGCAGGGAGATGCGTGATCCATAGATGAGGCGGGAGAGGATGTCGCGTCCGAGTTCATCGGTGCCGCACCAGTGGGCTGGCGATGGCCCCGCGAGCCGGGTGGGCAAGTCGATGTGGGCAGGGTCTTGCGGAGCAATCCACGGGGCGAATACCGCGCAGATTACGAAGACTGCGACCAACACCACTCCGATGGACGCCAAGACGTTGTGGCGGGCGGCACGTTGAAGCGAGATGGTGGCGGTCGACACGGTGCGATCTTTAACGCGACGAGATTACCATGACATAGCTTAGGGCAATCGCCAAGTGGTGCAGACCAGGTCATCCTGCGGTTCACCGCCCGGCACCACGGACTTAGCATTCGGGATTCTTGCCGCCGGCGCCTGCCGCCACGCTTTGCCCGATAGAGACTGCGTATTCCTCTGTTAGGATGTACGCGTCACGAATCGGACCAGAGAGAACCACGCAAGTTGCGTTTGAATCTGCGTTGCCAAGGAGAGAAACGGAATGAAGAAAAGAGCATTCGTAATTGGGATTTTATGCTGGTGCAGCGTGCTCGTATTTTCTCAAGACCAGAGCGCAACACAGTCGTCGGTCATTAATATCAACATCAGCGTCTCGCGGACGGTGCAGGCGGTGAGTTATCCGACCAACACCACGAGCCGCATTGACTTCACTCCCACTCCGTTGCTGCCGTACGCCAAGGGACAGGCGAAAGTAGAAAATAAAAAGGGCATCATTAATATCGACGCCGAGCTGCAGAAGATGACACCGGCCAGCACCCTGGGACCGGAATTCCTAACTTATGTGCTGTGGGCGATTACTCCAGAAGGCCGCGCCAGCAACCTGGGCGAGTTCCAGTTGAACGGCGATAAAAGCAAGTTGAGCGTGACTACGCGGCTCCCGAATTTTGCCATGATTGTTACTGCTGAGCCTTACTTTGCGGTGTCGAGCGCCAGTGAGGAGGTTGTGCTGCAGGGAGCTCCGAGCGCGGACACCAAAGGTCAGACCACGCCGGTGGTTGCGCAACTTCTCAGCCGCGGAACTTATCACGAGTCGCAGCTTCAGCCGATGACGATGGATCCAAAAGTTCCTTTGGCGGTGTACGAGGCGCGGAATGCCTTGCGAATTGCGCAACTGCAAGGTGCGGAAAAGTACGCTACCAGCGCCTGGAGCACCGCGAAGCAGACGGAAGCCCAGATGGAGGACTATCTCGCCAGAAAGCAGAAGAATCCGATTCTGACTGCAGCGCGAAGCGCAACCCAGCAGGCGGAAGATGCGCGCTCGATTGCGGTGAGGGCGGAGGCAGCGGAGAAAGTGGCACAAGCCAAACAAGCGCAGGCCGACAAAATGGCGGCCGCGGCGCAACGCGAAGCCCAGATGAAGGCGGAGCAGGAAGCCGAGGCGCAGCGTAGCGCACAGGCGCAAGCTCTGGCAGAGAGAGAATCAGCGGCTCGCGCTCAGGCGGAAGCCGCCAAGGCGCAGGCTGACGCGCAAGCTGCGCAAGCGATTGAGGCGCAGAGACAGTTGCGCGCGCAGCTTCTTGCTCAATTGAACTCCGTCCTCCAGACCAGAGATACTCCGCGAGGACTGGTTGCCACCATGGCTGACGTACTGTTTGCCACCGGCAAGTACGAACTTGCACCGGACGCGAATCTGGCGCTGGCAAAATTATCGGGTGTGATTCTGGCTCACCCTGGTTTGAAGCTGAGGATTGAAGGCTACACCGACAGCACCGGCAGCGACGCCACGAATCTGAAACTCTCAGAGCAACGGGCGGGCGCGGTGCGTCTGTTCCTCATCCAGCAAGGTCTAAGCCCGGACTCGGTGACTTCTATGGGGATGGGATCGGCTGATCCGGTGGCCAGCAATGACACCGCTGCCGGCCGACAACAGAACCGGCGGGTTGAGATTATCGTATCTGGTGAGGCCATTGGCACAAAGATCGAGGGCAAGACTTAGAGCGGCCGGCTTTGTTTCGAAGAACGCTCCGACTCGACACTGAGCTGGGGCGTTTCGTTTTGGCGGAGCACACGGCTTAAGCCGGCAGGTGTTGGCCGCGGGTTTCCACGCTGAATGGGATAAGGAGCAATCCCATAGCGGGCGCCCGGACTTCATCACACACGGACTGCCTTCCGGCGGACCGGATGCTAGAATCAAATTGTCGTTGTTCATCCCATCGCATGCTGACCGGCTCTGAAATTCGGCGCAAATTTCTGGATTATTTCGTCCAGCGCGGACATAAAGAGGTTCATTCGTCCTCGCTCGTTCCGGCCAACGATCCCACGCTGCTCTTCACCAACGCAGGCATGAACCAGTTCAAAGATGTCTTCCTCGGCCTAGAAACTCGCGACTACAAACGCGCCACGACTTCGCAAAAATGCGTGCGCGCCGGCGGCAAACACAACGACCTCGAAAACGTCGGCTTCACCAACCGTCACCACACGTTCTTCGAAATGCTGGGCAATTTTTCCTTCGGCGACTACTTCAAGAAAGACGCTATCGCCTATGCCTGGGAGCTGATCACGTCGAAAGACTGGTTCGGGATCGACAAAGACAAACTTTACGTGACCGTCTTTAACGGCGAAGGCGGCATGCAGCGCGACGCCGAAGCCTACGAGCTGTGGGCCGCTCAAGGCGTGCCGAAAGAACGAATCTTCGAGATGGGCCTGAAAGACAACTTCTGGCAAATGGGCGACACCGGCCCCTGCGGTCCGTGCAGCGAAATTCACTACGACATGGGCCCGGCAGCGTCTGACCAGGGCCACAGCGATTGCGCTTTCACCTGCGACTGCGGCCGCTACGTCGAAATCTGGAACCTGGTCTTCATGCAATTCGACCGCGACGCGAGCGGAAAGTTGAATCCACTGCCCAAGCCGTCGATTGACACAGGCATGGGGCTGGAGAGGGTGACGGCGGTGCTGCAGGGCGTGATTTCAAACTACGAAACAGACCTGTTCACGCCGCTGATTCAAAGAGCCAGCAAGCTCACAAATACATCCGTGAAGAAGGAATTGGATAAAGAGGCCCATGCAAAGGGCGCCGCTTCGTTGCGTGTCATCGCCGACCACTCGCGCGCGGCGACGTTCTTGATTGCCGACGGGCTGATACCTGACAACGGAATGCGGGGCTACACACTTCGGAAGATCATTCGTCGCGCGATCACGCATGGGCGGCGCCTAGGGCAGAAGGAGCCGTTTTTGCATGAAATGGTTTTCGCGGTTCGGGATGCAATGCGGGACGCATACCCCGAGCTGATCGACAGCGCGGAACGGGTGTCGAAAACTGTTCTCGCAGAGGAAATTAGATTCGCTCGGACGATCGAAACTGGGCTGCAAAAGCTGGACGGGTTGCGGCAAATTCAGGAAGCTGGGTTGCGGAAGCTTGAGGAGTTTAGACGATCCCCTGAGAGACTTTCAAATACTCCTGACGACGTGCTCGGTGGATTCTTAAAGGCAGTTGGGGACACCGGATCCCAAGCCCAGGTGGACGACCTACGGGCCCGGGCCAAGAGGCTTCCCGGGAAAGAAGCATTCATGCTTTCTTCCACCTACGGCCTCCGACGCGACTTTATCGAAGACTACTGCAGGGATGTCGGCCTCGAGTTTGATGGGGAGGGATTTGACGCTGCCCTAGCCGAGGAACAGACTCGCGCACGCGCCTCCTGGAAGGGCGCAGCCAAGCAAACTGCCAACCCCGCCTATCAGCAACTTCCGAAATCCAGTTTCGAAGGTTATCGCCAAACTCGCTCCGACAACTGCGAAATCCTCGCCATCATCCACAACGGCCAAGGCGCACAGCAACTCAAGCCCGGAGACGAAGGCGAAATCATCCTCGACCATACACCCTTCTACGCCGAATCCGGCGGCCAGGTTGGCGACCGCGGATGGCTTTACGGCGACGATCACAACACCGTCGTCGCCGAAGTGAAAGGCTGCTACGCTCCAATTCAAGGCGTGCGCGCGCACCAAGTCATCGCGAAACAACCGATCCGCATCGGCGACAAAGTCGATGCCGTCGTCAACGCCGAAATCCGCGAGTCCACCATGCGCAACCACACGGCCACGCACCTGCTTCAAGCCGGACTGCGCGAGGTTCTAGGCAAGCATGTTAAGCAGGCGGGATCGCTGGTCGCTCCCGATCATCTGCGTTTTGACTTTTCGCACTTCGCGGGCGTTGCCGATGAAGAACTGCAAGACATCGAAGACCTGATCAACAAAGAAGTGCTCCGCAACCAGAAGATCGAAGTCATCGAAAATGTCCCCATCGATGTCGCCATCAACGAATACAAAGCCATGGCCCTGTTCGGAGAAAAGTATGGCGATCGAGTCCGCGTGATCAAAATCGGAGACTTCTCCACCGAACTCTGCGGCGGCACGCACACGAACGCCACCGGAGAAATCGGCCTGATCAAAGTTTTGAAAGAAGGCAGCGTTTCCTCCGGGGTCCGCCGCATCGAAGCCGTCACCGGTGAAGGCTCTCTGCAGCACTTCAGAAAAGATCACCAACTGGAAGGCGTTGTCGCCAGCCTGGCTGTGCATTCGGATGCGGCTTCTCCAGCCGAAGCATTAAAGCTTGAACTCGACAAGAAAGACGCCGAGATCAAACGCCTGCAGCGCGAACTCGATCAGGCCCGCATGAAATCAGCCTCATCCACCGTCGCCTCGGTCACCGACAAGATAAGAGAAATCCAAGGCGTCAAAGTCCTGGCTCACCGCGTAGACAATCTCGAACGCGCCCAGATGCGTACCCTGGTCGACCAACTCCGCGACAAACTGGGCTCAGGCGTGGTGGTGTTGGGTTCGGCCACAAATGGCAACGTAGCGCTGATCGTGGGCGTCACCAAAGACCTTACGCAGAAAATCCAAGCCGGCAAAGTCATCGGCCCAGTTGCGCAGAGAGTCGGCGGCAAAGGCGGAGGACGCCCCGATCTAGCAGAGGCCGGAGGCAAAGACCCCGCCGCGCTCGACGCGGCCTTAGCTGACGCTTACGGGGTGGTGGAATCGATGCTCGTGTAGGGCGGACACTCCTGTCCGCCGATCTTAGTTCAACATCGGCCCTTATCGCATCGAGAAGAATGCAGTATCATCAACATCGGCGGACAGGAATATCCGCCCTACACGATTCCTATCCTTCAGGGACGCGGGTCCGGTAATTTGCCTGTCGTGGTGATGTCGATCTCCACTTGTTCGCTCACATGAAGAAGAAGAGTGCTCGGGTTCTTCAGGCCCCATTCGATGTATGGAATCACCAGGTGGGTCCGCGCGCTGAGAGTGTTCCCTTTCACCTGCACAGGCACGGTGAGGGTCATGGGATGATCTGCTCCGTGCAGCCTCAGAATGCCGTCCACCTGCACGTTCGAGTCGGTTGGAAGCTCGACCTTGCCTGAGATCTTGCTCGGTGTGAAGGTGATCTCGGGATAACGCAGGCTTTCCAGCACTTCTTTGTGCATTTTGCGGTCGCGACCCTGGTTTCCGCTGTCGCCGCTGGTCGCGTCGACGACCACAAAGCCGCTGGCAGCGCCTGTAGATGGGTTGAAGTGAATCGTGCCGCTCTTTAGTGCAAAAGTTCCGTGCACGGTATGCAGAGTGGCTCCCAAGGTGAACTCGATCTTGGTCTGGGCAGGATCGAGTTCGAGCGTCATCTCCTGCGCATGAGCAATGGGGCTTACCACAAACAGCAACCCAGCGCACAGCCAGCTAGATATCAAGGTACGCCGTTTAGAACCATTCATGCCGGTTCCGTTCCCGTTCTCTTGATGCGAGGAACCACACGAACTTCAACGCGGGAAATGATAGTAGACGTCCTGCTTGGAAGGGATGGGCGCACCATTCTTGGATGCCGGGGTGAAACGCCAGTTCTCGAGCGCCGCGAGCACCTTCTGATCGATGGCGGGACCAAGGCTTTGCAGCACGATCTTTTGCACAATAGTTCCCGCTTCGTCAATTGTGATTTCGACGATGACGTCCCCGGCGGTGCTGCCGCCGAGGTCGGATCCAAAAACTGGATCGGGAGAAACAATCGGCAGGGCCGGGCGAATTTCCGGTCCGGTTAAGGTCCCGTAAGAAAGTGAACCGTACAGAGAGCCCGCTGCAGGACCGCTGGTCTGGATGGAAGCAATCTCGTTGCCCGCCTGGCGTTTTGCCGCCGGAGGCTCCAAACGATGTGCTCTTGCGGTTTTTGCGGGCGGCTGCCAAGTAAGGTGCTGCTTCGGTTGCTCTTGCGAAACTCCGGAGTCGCCGCCGAAATAGATAGGAGTCACCGAACCGCCGGATTCGCCTTTCGCCACCGAAGATGGGGCGACGAAGATCGGGGCCGGGCTCTGGAGAAGCCAACCGAGGAACAACAAGTGCAGAACTAGGGAAACGCCGAGAGACGCCGCCTGATGTTTCGGAATGCCGGGATGGAGTTGCGTGAACATCGGCCCCACAGCCTTCTCACCCTATTGTACTCACTCTTTCGCTAAAATGAGTACGGAACAAGAGTACGAAGTATGATTTCCGAGCGGTCTTTTCAAACGGCCTGGGAACAATCGCGATCTTGCGTCACGCAACTACAATGGTTTGCATCTATAGTGCAGCAGCCTGAATCAACATAGCGTTATTATTGGGCTGCTTATGCCCCTGCTTATTACCTATGACCGACCTGAGCCCGAGGAACCAATGGCGGCGCAAGCGGATATCTTTTGCCTGTCTCACGGTTCCATGCGTTCTTGCTAACTTTCTCATTATTTGCCGGCCTGCGCTCGGCCAGGCTCCAACGATTGGAGCGCCCGCGCCATCCAGTTCGTCCTCGTACAGCACCACAACCGGAAATTCCAGCCACACGAACAACCCCGGCGCGGTCCTTAACCAGACCCCGTTTTCCGGCAGCGTTCCCGAAGGGAAAGCCATACCTGGAGTTTTGCCGCTTTCTTTCAGAGATGCGATTGATCGCGGATTGAGGAACAACCTGGGGATCCTTCTGCAGAGCGACAGCACTCTGACCGCCCGGGGTGAGAAGTGGAAAGAACTCAGCGCGCTCCTTCCCCACGTCAATGCCTCGGTCACCGAACTGGCGGAGCAAATCGACCTAGCGGCATTGGGGTTCCGATTCAAGACGCCGGGGATACCCACCGTTGTTGGCCCCCTCGGAGTTTTCGAAGCGGGCACATACCTAACCCAGTCGCTGTTCGATTATCATGCCATCGAGCGTAAACGCGGCGCCACGTACAGCGAGAAAGCAGCGCAGTCCTCTTTGAAGAACGCGCGTGAGTTTGTAATACTCGCGGTCGGGAACGCATATCTTGTGACGGTCTCTGGAGCAGCCCGGGTGGAAACAGCGCAGGCGGATGTGCAAACCGCTCAAGCCCTGTACGACAAGGCCGCGGACCAGCAGAAGGCGGGAGTGAGTCCGGCGATTGATACCCTACGGGCGCACGTGGAGCTACAGAGCCGGCAACAGCTGTTGATTGTTGCCCGCAATGACTATGCGAAACAGAAACTGACGCTGGCGCGCGTCATCGGCTTGGCCCTGGGGCAGGAGTTTAATCTGACTACCACGGCCCCGTACGAGCCGTTAGCCACCTTGCCACTGGAGGAAGATCTGCAGCGAGCCTATGCGTCGCGGCCAGACTATCTGGCGGCGGCGCAACAGGTGCGATCTGCGGAGGAATTTCGCAGAGCTGCGACGGCGGAGTATTATCCCAGCCTCGATATGGCGGGAAATTATGGAGTGGCGGGAATCCGGCCGGGCAGTTCGCACGGTGTGTTTGAAGTGGGAGCTACGTTGAATATTCCGGTCTTTGCCGGCGGTAGAACCCATGCGGATGTCCTGGAAGCGGAAGCTACGCTGCGCCAAAGCCGCCAGCAACTGGAGAACCTGCGGGGCCAGGTGGACTACGAAGTCCGCACTGCGCGTCTGGATTTAACCTCAGCGGCGGATCAGGTCGAGGTGGCGCGCAGTTCGGTTGATCTTGCCGGCCAGACGCTGCAACAGGCACAGGACCGGTTTTTCGCAGGCGTCACTGATAACTTGGAGGTAGTGCAAGCACAAGATTCTTTGGCATCGGCAAAGGAAAGCTATATTTCAAGTCTCTACGCACACAACTTGGCCAAAATATCCTTAGCCAAGGCGATTGGCTTTGCCGAAGAGGGGGTAAAGCAATACCTCCAGAACAATCCGGGTAAGTAAACCATGGCAGAAAATACAGACACTGCGGTGCGGGACAATCAGCCTCAAACTCAGCGGCCGGCGAGTCAACCGGCTCCATTGCCCGCTTCCGAGAGAGATCTCAGATGGAAGAGCTTTCAAGCTGGCAACCCTCGATTGCGCGTGCTCCTGATTGTGGGAATCGTGGTGCTGCTGGTGGCTGGTTTCTTTTTGTGGCGTTATTTCGACAGCTATGAGGACACGGACGACGCGCAGGTCGACGGTCACCTGAACTCGATCAGTGCTCGCGTTTCAGGTCACGTGTTGAAACTCCTGGTCGAAGATAACCAATACGTGGCGGCTGGAACTCCCCTGATTGAGATCGATCCTAAGGATTATCAAGTCGCAGTGGATCGAGCTAAAGCAGACTACGCTGACGCTGCCGCCCTGGCAGATGCCGCCCGCGTGAATGTGCCCATCACGTCGGTCAACACCAACAGCCAGACATCCAGCGCCCAGGCGGATGTCGATAACGCAAACGCCGGAATCGCGGCTGCACGCCAGCAGTACTCCGCAGCCAAAGCGCAATTGGTAGAGGCCGAAGCCAACAATGTGAAGGCGCAGAACGATCTGGTGCGCTATAAACAGTTAGTAGATAAGCAGGAAGTTTCGCAACAACAGTATGATCAGGCTCTTGCCGCGGCCAACGCTGGGGCCGCGGCCGTGGATGCGGCTCGAGCTTCGGCGTCGGCTGCTGAAAACCAAGTACGGCAGGCGCAAAGCCGGCTGCTTCAGGCGCGAGCGAATCTCCGTGCGGCGGCAACTGGTCCGCAGCAAGTTGAGACGATTCGATCGCGAGCACAATCCGCGCAGGCACAAGCTGACCTCAAGCGCGCCGCGCTGGAGCAAGCCGAATTAAATCTGCAGTACACAATTATTGCGGCTCCCGTGAACGGAGTCGTAACCAACCGCACAGTCGAAGTCGGGCAAAATGTCTCGATCGGCCAGGAGCTAATGCGGGTGATCAATCTCGACGATATCTGGGTGACTGCAGACTTCAAGGAAACGCAACTCAAGCGCATGCAGGTCGGCCAGAAGGCCACCATTCGTGTGGACACTAATGGCAAGGACTACAAAGGGCACGTGCAGAGCATTGCCGGAGCAAGTGGCGCCGTGACTAGCCTGCTGCCTCCGGAAAATGCAACTGGCAATTACGTGAAAGTCGTACAACGCATCCCAGTGAAAATCACTTTCGATCCCGGCGAGACCAAAGAACATGTCTTGCGTCCCGGAATGTCAGTTGAACCCAAAGTCTGGGTAAAATGACCGTCAGGGAGAGTTGATGTTCCGCATCATTACAGTCGAACGCGAATACGGAAGCGGAGGCGGCCAAATCGCTTGCGAGCTTGCCCAGCGACTCGGGTGGAAGGTGTGGGACCATGCTCTCACGCAGGAAATTGCCAAGGTTGCAAATGTGGAGTGTTCGACCGTCGAGCGCTGCGAGGAACGTGTGGACAGCACGTTTCAGCGGCTGGTTAAAGTTTTCTGGCGTGGTAGTCAAGAGCGCAGCATACCATTGCCCGGCGCGGAGCCTTTTGACACGGACCGCTTCGTGGCAGTGGGAGAGCAGGTCATGGAAAAGGTTGCCGAGGCCGGCAATTGCGTGATCGTAGGCCGAGGCGCTCCATATTTTCTGCGTCGTCGCGGAGACGCATTTCACGTTTTTCTATATGCGTCCCACGGGGAAAAGCTCAGCCGGTTGCTAAAACTGGGCAAGAGCGAGAGAGAAGCAGGAGAGTTATTGGATACGATCGACCGCGATCGAATGACATTCGTGAAGCGTTACTTCGACGCCGACTGGCCAACGCGCTGCCTCTATCACATGATGATCAATACTGCGGTTGGCAACGAAAGTGTTATCTCAACAATACTGAATACCATGCGCACCCTGGAACGTTCGCCGGTAAGCGCTTAACAACTGGATCCAATGGACAAATCTCTGGCAAGGTAAGATTGCGGTAGTCACGGGCGCAGATGGCGGTCTCGGAACTCACGTCACCCGGGCCCTGCTCGATAGCGGAGCAACCGTAGTCGGCATTTCGAGAAGCGCTCGGCCGTCTGGCTCCGATATGGATTCCTTCATCGCCCTTGCCGCGGATCTTTCCAGCCCGGAAACGGCGAAGAGTACGGTGGAGGAAATCGCAGCCCGATTCAGCCGGATCGACATTCTGGCTCACCTGGTCGGCGGATTCGCCGGCGGCAAGACAATTGTCGAGACCGATAACGCCACCTTTCAGGGCATGCTCGACCTGAATCTCAACAGCGCGTTTTATGTGCTGCGAGCGGCAATCCCGCACATGCGGCGTGCCGGAAGCGGCCGCATCGTTGCCATTGGCAGCCGCGCCGCCGAAGATCCCGGGCCCGGAGTCGGCGCCTACAGCGCTTCAAAAGCTGCGCTGGTTTCACTCATCCAAACCGTCGCCCGCGAAAACAAAGATCTCGCCATTACCGCGAACGTAATTCTTCCGGGAACCATGGATACTCTCGCCAACCGCCAGGCGATGCCCGGCGCCGATACCTCGAAGTGGGTGCAGCCAGCTTCGATCGCGTCCCTGATTACCTGGCTGGCCAGCGACGCGGGGAAGGCTGTGAATGGATCGGTCATCCCGGTGTATGGTGGTGGGCTCTGAAGCTGTCCCGATTCCCAAGTCGGTACTTCAGTAATACTCACTACTGCACCTTTTTGGTTGCAATTTAACATTCCTGCAATATTCTCCAACTATCATGGGAAAGTCAGGATATTCGATCGAGGAGTGGCAAGTGGCGTCGCCCCGACTTTCACGATTCGCTCTTCCGCTGCAGGTAGCCGCGGTCTGCTACCGGCGGCAGGGGCAGGCGATCGAGTTCCTGCTGGTAAACACCAACGGCGGCGGCAAGTGGACGTTTCCAAAAGGCGCCCCTGAACCAGCGATCTCGCACAGCCAGGCGGCGGAGCGCGAAGCGTGGGAAGAAGCCGGAGTCCGCGGGCATATCGAACCGCGACACTTTCATCTTTACTTACATTCTAAAGGCGTCTTCTGGAAGGCTCCGGGCGTGCGCGAATTCGTGATCAAGGCATTCTTGATGGAAGTCGAGCAGATCGAGGGGTCCCATGAGCCCGAGCGCAATCCCACGTGGTTCAGTCCCGATGACGCCAGAAAGATTTTGGCAAAAGGCCGCGAAGTAAAGTACGCGAAAGAAATGCAGGCGGTTGTTGATCGAGCCGTCGAGCACTTGGGCGTGGCGAAGGCCGTGACCGCGCAGTAGCTCTGATCAGCGCGCAGTTTAACTACTTGGTCCAATCCTCGATCTTCAAACCCTTCACTCGCCGGAAAACGGTGTCGCTCGACACCAACACCAGATCTGAGGCAAGAGCCTGTGCGGCGATCATTAGGTCGAGATTGCCCACCGGTTCACCGCCACCCTCCAGCACGGCGCGTATCCTTGAATATTGTCGGGCCGCCTCAGAGTCCCACGGTAACACCTCCACACGTAGTAAGAACTCCTCGACCACGATCTTCAGTTTTGTCGCGTCGGGCCTGCGCGCCAACCCAAATAAGAGTTCGGCCTCAGTGATCACGCTGATTCCAACCTCGGACATGGCCACCCGTAGCAGCCTCTCGCGAACGCGAGGGTGATTCCCCCTGATGATGTAGCTGACGGTGTTGGTGTCGAGTAGGTAGCGGACCGGCATTTAGAACAAGTCCCGCTCTTGCGGCGGCGCATCTTTGCGATCGCTGAGAAAATCCTTCGGCACAGCGGCGGTTTTAGTCAGGGCGAAAAAGTCCTGCCAGGATTCTGGCCGCCGGGACAGAATGACGTCCCCGGTAACCTGGTCGCGGCGGATGTAAACCTGTGAACCTTCAAACCGCAGGTCAGCAGGCAGGCGGACAGCTTGGCTGCGTCCGTTGCGAAAGAGTTTGGCGATCCGAGGCATGGTATATACTATGATATATCACATCCCTTGTCAAGGGGCTTGGGTGGAAGGTGGTCCTAGTGTGGTTTCTCATGGTTTCTGCTAGGTGGATTCTGTGTAGGCGCGCGGTATCACAATCGAGGTCACAAAACCTTTCGGATGCGGGTCGTCAGTGCCGTAGGGCACCCAATAAAGTTCGCAGAATCTCGTGATTCGATGGCTACCGCCAACATCCAGATAATCCACATATCCATAAACGTAAAGAAACTCCTCTCTAGCCTCAACCTTTGCGAAAGACGTGCCCCAGACGTTGACAGGAAACGGAGTGATGCCAGTGTCCGGAAACTGCAAGTTGTTGACTTCCACGGTGACGGTCTGATCTGGTGGATATTCAGGCTTCGCGGGTAATCTGGGTGGTGCCGGCGCGGGGACCGTTGGATCTTTGGGCATTCTATGGGCCCGCATGACCATTTTCATAATGCGAGCGGGAGTCTTCCCCCGGTTCATAATATCTGGCCAAATCCAGACATTGTCGAAGTCATTGTAGCTCGGCTTAAGACCTTGGATTTTCTGAACTACAACCTGAATCCAAGCCCGATCGACGTTGCCAAAGTGATCCGTCTGGCGCTTAAATATCCACCACTGCATGAGCAGAATGCCAGCTTGCAGGAAACCAACCACGACAAGAAGCCCTGTAAACGTCCTGACTTCCCGCTGTATCTCTTCATCTTCATTCGATGGAGATTCATTGGAGCGGGGGCTCGGGGTGGGACTTTGTTTGATATTAACCATCGTCTGGGGTGGACACGGAGAGTCTGCGGAATCGCGGGTTTGGTGTTTGCCGCTAGCGATTTTTTCGCCCACCTTCGAGCTCTCTTCGTTGATCCCTCCGCTTTCTGGCACTTTCGCTGGCTGCTGGGCGAGGACGACACATGCAATAAGAATCAACGATTTCATAGCGGCAAAGGGTACGGTTCATTCTATCCCTCAGCGCAAGAAAACAGTGGGTAAGCTCGCAGGCGCTTAGCAACCTTCATCAAACCACCCCGCTCATGAGACGATTAAACTGACGCCATGATTCAGTTGTCCTCCGCCGGAAAACGCTACGGTCACAAGCTCCTGTTCGAAGGAGCGGACTGGATGGTTACGCCCCGGGACCGCATCGGCCTGGTGGGCGCGAACGGCACTGGAAAATCCACGCTGATGAAGATTTTTGCTGGGATGGAGACGCTCGATTACGGGTCGTTCAGCACGGCTAAGGGCATCAGCGCGGGTTACCTGCCGCAAGACGGGCTCACGCTCTCGGGGCGCACCGTGTTCGCCGAGTGCATGGCGGTTTTTTCCGAGTTGCGCGAGATGGAGCAGGAGATGGAAGACCTGACCGGGCGCATGTCCGAGCTGGATCATTCTTCCGACGAGTATCAGCAAGTCGCGCAACGGTATCAACGCCTCGAACACGAATTTCGCACTCGCGATGGATATGCCATCGAAGCCCAAGTCGGCAGCGTGCTCATGGGCCTGGGTTTCGGCAAGGAAGATTGGCATCGCCGGACCGAAGAATTCTCCGGGGGCTGGCAGATGCGCATCGCCTTGGCCAAGCTGCTGCTGCAGGAGCCGAATGTTTTGTTGTTGGACGAGCCCACCAACCACCTCGATCTCGAAGCCCGCAACTGGCTCGAAGAGTATCTGACGCATTATCCCAACGCGTTTGTTTTGATTTCGCACGACCGTTATTTTCTAGATGTCACGGTCAACAAAATTGCTGAGATCTGGAACAAGCGCATTCATCTTTACCCCGGCAACTACGAAAAGTTTCTGGCGTCGAAGACGCAGCGCATGGAGCAACTCGAAGCAGCCTATCGCAATCAGCGGGAGCGCATCGAGCAGTTAGAGGTATTCATCAACCGCTTCCGCTACCAGGCGACCAAAGCCAAGCAGGTGCAGAGCCGGATCAAGGAACTGGAAAAGATCGAGCGCATTGAGTTGCCGGAAGAAGAAAAGGTCATTCATTTTTCCTTTCAGCAGCCGAAACCGAGCGGCCGGATCGTGGCCGAGTTCATTGACGTAGCGAAATCGTACGGCGACAAAGAGGTATTCCGTGATGTCAGCTTCATGATCGAGCGAGGCGATCGCATTGCGTTGGTGGGCGTGAACGGGGCGGGCAAATCCACTCTGATCAAGCTGCTGGCGGAAACGGAACCGCTGAGCGGTGGCCAATTCCGCCTGGGCCACAATGTACTGCCAGACTATTTTGCGCAGGACCAATACAAAGAACTCAATCCCGACGCTCGAATTCTGGACGATATCGGAGAACTCTCGCCACGTTCAACGCAAACCGAACTGCGCAGCCTGCTGGGTTGTTTCCTGTTTTCCGCAGACGACGTGTTCAAGCGCATTGGCGTTCTCTCAGGTGGCGAGAGAAATCGCTATGCGCTCCTGCGCATGCTCCTGCATCCGGCAAACTTTCTTTTGCTGGATGAACCGACGAACCACCTCGACATGCGCGCCAAAGATGTCCTGCTGAAGGCTTTGATGGATTACACGGGCACAGTGGTCTTCGTCTCGCATGACCGCTATTTCATCGACAAATTGGCCACGCGAGTATTTGAAGTGGGCGATGGAAAAGTGGAAGTCTACCCCGGCAACTACGAGGACTATCGCTGGCGAAAAGAAGGCGGCGCGGAAAAACTGCAAGAAACCGTGAGCCGCTCCGCGGTTATTGCGCAGCCTGTCAATGGCAACAAGAACGAAGCCGTGGTTTCTGATGACGCCAAGTCCAAGCGCCTGAATCCAATCAAGCGCAAGCAAATGGAAGAACGAGTGAAAGAACTCGAGGCCGACATTTCGCGCGCCGAAACCGCCATCGCCGAATGCGAAGCCGGGCTGCAAACCTTCGTCAGCGCCGATGAGACCGCCCGCCTCACGCACGAATTAGCCACTCATCGCGCCCAACTACAAAACCACATGGCCGAGTGGGAAGAGTTGGCCCAGGCTTTGGAAGTCTAGGAGTCAGGCTCTCGAATGGCTCGGCTGAGGAGCCGACAAGTAATCAGAATTTTCGTGTAACTATTAGACTTCAAGAGAAACGGAGAAGCGCAGCTATGATTGAAAGACTACAGGAGAGTGGGGGAGCCACGGTCGGCTTCAAGGTAGTTGGAAAAATTTCAGGCGACGAAGTCAAAGCATTCGAGCCGCAGATTGAATTGGTCATCGCACAAAGAAAACAGCGCCCAATCGGGATCCTAGCCGATCTCTCCCAAATGGAAGCTGCGGATTGGAAGGCGCGGTGGGTTGAAATGCGTTTTCTCCAGAAATATACTGACCATATCGCGAGAATGGCCGTGGTGGGCGCAGACAAATGGGAAGAAGTAGTCGCCGTGGTCCTCGCTGGAACCGCCGCCCTTCAAGCCGAGACCCGGTATTTTACAACTGCGGAAATCGTCCATGCCTGGGAGTGGGTCCGAACCAGCAACAACGCGGATCGCGTCCCGGTACGAACCATGTACGCCGGTACAGGTTTGTTTAAGAACTACATCCCTGAGTACACGGAGCTGTAGCAGAAAACCATCTCGACCGAGGGTCGTGTTCTTCCGTAACCTCCTCTATTACCAAAGCCCGTGCGATAGTGAATTTGGCCCATGGCCACCATCTCACACGCGCCGCATGCGGCTGCGCTCGAATAAGCCGCACGGAACAAGGAAGGCCGAACTCGATGCTGCAGTCCACACTGAACCCATCCAACGCTCCTAAGTTTGCTCCGAGCCCCAACTCCTTTACACCACCCAAAAACATTTCCTCCTCGATGGAACAAGCTACGATCGGACGCTCGGTAGTCATCAAGGGCGAGGTCAGCGGCGCCGAATCACTTTATGTCGACGGCCGCATCGAGGGCACGGTCAATTTCGCCGACAACCGGGTCACCGTTGGGCGCAGCGGCGTCATCGTTGCCAATATCAATGCCAAGGAAGTAGTAATCATGGGCACGGTGACTGGCAATATCCATTGCACCGATCGCCTGGACATCCGCAGCGAAGGCTCGCTAACCGGAGACGTCGTAACCCCACGCATCTGCGTCGAAGACGGTGCGGTGCTTAAGGGCGCTGTCGAAGTTCGCGCCGAACAACACCAGAATGAGAAAGCGCAGTCGAAGCAGACTGAAGCCGTGAAGTCCTCCGACTCCCCGAAGGTCGCGGCCGCCGCAGCCGGAGCAGGAACATCCGCAACCCTGTCGCATGGCAGCAAAGTCATGTACAACGAGTCGAACTGAGCAAGACACCAAGGTCTGCGGGCACTGAGGATTAAGCATCCACAGTGCCCCTTTTATTTGCCGATCGAATCTACGGCTTTCTTCTTATTTCGCAGCCCCAGAGTTACTTCACTATGACTTTCACCCGCATCCAAGGATGGATGCAGCATTGAAAGTCGTGTTCTCCTTTTGACAGGCCGGGGATCTGGATGGTGCTCCCTTGCAGCATTCGGGTCCTGGCCACCTTGACTTTGTCGAAGCCGCCGGCACATTCGGGAATTACAGTTTCTCCCGGACCATTGAGTTGTGGGATAAAGCCGCCGCCAAACTGCGCGACTTCAGTGAAGGTGTGCGGCTCGCCGCCCTGGTCAACTATGCTTACTGTGGTGCCTTGCTTGATGCGGAGCGTGTCCGGTTCGAAGTCCCATTTCTTGTCGGGATGACCCGATTGTGCTTCTGTAAACAGGTCGTTCAACGTAGTGAACGCTCCCAGTGAGACGTTCTTGCAGAAGTCGGGGCCAAGGGCTTGATTGAAGGTGGTGGGATCGCATTCGTCCAGGGCCACGACTTGGGCCACACTCGGTGGAGTCACTAGTGGTGGATTCGTTTGCGCAAGCGCGAACGTCGCGCCCGCGAAGATCAAAATACCCAACATCCATTTTCTGCAAATTGTCATTTTGTTTTGTCCTTTTCAGTTTAGTTTGTGTTTTTGAGACCATCTAGAACCAAGAAAATCTAAGCGTCTGATTTCTGGTTGCGATCCAGCCATGCACTACACAGGGGAGGGCCTCCTGGCTACTTCATCCGTTCGGCCGAGACGGAAATAGGAACTCCCTTTACGATGGAATCGAAGACAGGCGAAAAGGTCGGACCCAGGCTGCTGAGTTCCTTCAACTGTGCGTCGGTTACATTCGCTTTGATTCGCTGCTTCAGCCGGATCTGCTGATAGCCGTTTCGAACGGTGGGATCGAGGCCCAAAAAGCCCTGCAAGTCGAGATCACCTTCGAGCGAGGTTTCAACCCGTTCGATGGCGATACCACGCGCTGCCGCGTGATAGACCATGGAGGTAGTCACGCAAGCCGCTAGAGCATGCAGCAGGTGCTCAACTGGATTGGCTCCTTTGTCGCGGCCCAGCAAGATTTCCGGCTCATCCGCTTCGAGAGTGAAGCCTGCCTTGCGTGACTGGTCCTGTCCGCAGCCGTAGAACGAGTTCACTTCAGACCGGTTCTCGCCGCCATCGATCCAGCGATTCTCGATCCGGAATTTGAAACGGCCAAGATCTGGCGTGGTTTTGACGGCGCCGACCGTTTCCTTCAGGCGGGTCGTGTCTACACCGTTCGTTTTGTGCATTAGTTCGAGTTTCATTGTTAATCCTTCTCCCAGGGAACTGCGGTGTTGTTTATCGCTTTGTATATAGGCAAAGGGAGTGCCAGAACCTTTTACATCAATTGTGATTGGCATCAATGACTTCGGGGGATAGGACAGGAAGGGCTGCTTACGATTTCTCGCGAGTTACGATTTCTCGTGAGCGATTTTCGTAAGCGGCGCCCGATGAAGAATTTTATTTAGGTCGTTGTATGCGGAGAGCCTTCATTCGCGAGGAGAGGGTTGACGGAGGAATGCCCAGGACGCGAGCAGCTCCGTGATCACCCGCGACTTTCCAGTTGGTCTGTTCCAACACGCGGGTCAAGGTTTCACGTTCTAGCTCTCGAAGTTCAGCCTTAGTTCGAAGTGTCGGAGAGGCGCTGGGGTTTCCGCTGTCTCGAACGGGGCGCAAACAATCAAGTGGCAGTACGTCGCGCAGTGCCAACTGGCCGTCTCGCGCGATGATAACTGCCCTCTCGATGACGTTTTCCAGTTCCCGCACGTTGCCCGGCCAGTGATAGGAACGAAGGCGTCGCAAGCAGTCAGGAGTCATTTCAAGGCTCGGTCTCCCCATGCGCGAGCAATAGCGGTCGATGAACAGCCGAGCGAGAACCTCCACATCGGCCTCCCTATCGCGTAAGGGCGGAACTGTGATAGGAAAAACGTGCAGGCGGTAGTAGAGATCTTCGCGAAAGCGGCCGGCAGCCACTTCGGCCTCCAGACTTCGATTGGTCGCCGCGATGACCCGCACGTCGACCCTCCGTGTTTGGGAACTGCCGACGGGCTCATATTCTCCCTCCTGAAGGACGCGCAGAAGCTTGGGCTGCAGGTCGAGAGGCAGGTCGCCAACCTCGTCAAGGAAGACCATTCCATTCTGCGCCAGTTCGAACCGCCCGGTGCGCCGATTCGCAGCACCCGTGAACGCACCCTTCTCATGGCCAAAGAACTCGCTTTCGCAGAGGGCCGCCGGAATGGCTGCACAGTTCACCCGGATGAATGGCTTCCCCGCTCTCTGACTCTGCTGATGAATCGCCCGGGCTACGAGTTCCTTCCCGGTACCAGTTTCGCCCTCAATCAGAACCGTAGCCAAGGTGGGCGCCACTTGATGCACAGCGGTTACCACGGCCCGGATTGCCGGACTGTTTCCGACGATCTCGCCGCCATGTTGCCATTGGGCAATTTCACTTTGTAAGTAAGCCGTTTCTTGTTCGAGCTGACGAAGGCGGCTCTCGGAGGCTAACTGGTGCTCCACGTTACGCAGAATCACGCTGTAACGAGACCGCCCAGAGAGATCAAAGCGCGAGACGCTGGCCTCGGCCGGAAACTGAGACCCGTCAGAGCGGACCGCGTCGAAACCGCGAGGCACCCAGGCGAAGTGCTGGCCTTGCGTTTTGAGTTCGTCGACGACGGTACTCAGCTTTTGCGCGCTGCTCAGGCTCAGGAGATCCGTCAACCTCTTATTTGCGAGGGATTCGGGAGGAAAAGCGAAGATCGAAGCGGCTGATTCGTTGGCTCGTTGTATCCGGAAGTGCTCGTCCAGTTCAAAGATAGCGTCCATGGCACTCTCGAAAAGCCTCGAGAAGCGATCTTCGCTTTCATGAATCGCGGATTCTGCGCGAATCCGGTTGAGTTCAGCTGCGGCCCGCGAGGCAAAGATCCGGAATACGGACTCAACCTCTGGCGAGAGGTTGAGGGGCTTCGTGTCCAATGCCGATAGGTGTCCAAGCACCGTACCGTTCGGCTTGAGCAAGGGAACGCCTGCATAGCTGACCGCGCTGAGCGTCGTCAGATCAGCGTCGTTCGGGAACAGGTCGATGATGCGATCGGGATAGTGAACAAAGGATCCTTTTTCGATCACCAACTCGCAGGGCGTTCCAGCCAGTTTGTACTCGTAGTCTTCGATGTAGCGATCGTTCAGCCAAAACGCCAGCGACCGCAGAACCTTGCGATCGGCCAGATATTCCGTGACCCAAACTCCGGCAACGTCCATCGCCATGGCAGTGGAGCGCACCAAAGCACGGAAGAAATCCTGCCCGGTTTTCGAGGAGGTTCCTTCCAAGAGATAACGAATCAGTTCTTCAGGCCTGCTCTGGAGGGTAGTCATGCTCATCTTTTAGACTTCTCCCACAGATCTTATACTGTCGCTACGTCTTTTTGGTTCCGTCGTGCTTCAAATCGAGCGCCGCCGAATTCATGCAATAGCGCAGACCGGTCGGGGCGGGACCATCAGGAAATACGTGGCCCAGGTGAGCGTTGCAACGAGCGCATCGAGCCTCAGTGCGCACCATCCCGTAGGCGTTGTCAGTCTCCTCCGCGATCGCGGTCTGATCGATCGGCTTAAAGAAGCTTGGCCAGCCCGTGCCGGAATCAAACTTGGTTTCCGAACTGAACAGCGGCTCTCCGCAGCACACGCATGCATACGTGCCCGCGTCTTTGGTCTTCCAGTACTTGCCGGTAAAGGCCGGTTCGGTGCCCGCCTTGCGAGTTACGGCGTACTGCTCCGGCGATAGCTGCTTCTTCCAATCCTCTTCAGATTTCGTGATTTTGTCAGCCATAAATTCTCCTTATGAGCTCTTTCATTGGATTGCGACAGGGCACGAAAAGTTACGGCCCTTGACTCCGTGGTGAATCCGCAAAGTTCTTGACTTCGCCTTTCATTCGCTTACAATTGCGACATGGCGATTACACGCAGGCAACGACAAGTCTACGACTTCATCTCCGAGTTCGTACAGAAGCACGGTTACTCTCCATCGTTTGAAGAAATTGGAGAGGGCCTCGGGCTGAGTTCTTTGGCGACCGTGCACAAGCACATCTCGAACCTCGAAAAGAAAGGGCTGCTCACGCGCGATTACAACCGCAGCCGCTCCATCGATCTGCTTCCGCCCAAAGGCCGCCTCAAGCAAGCGATGTCAGTGAATACCACAATGGTGCTCCCGCTCCTAGGGCGGATCGCTGCCGGTCAGCCAATCGAAGCCGTCGAGAACCCGGAGACGATTTCCCTGGCTGATTTCGTCCGCTCGAAAGAGGTATTCGTGCTCGAGGTACGAGGCGAATCCATGCAGGACGAACACATCATGAGCGGAGACTACGTGCTGGTCGAAAAGGCAAAGACGGCCCACAACGGAGACATCGTGGTCGCCCTCGTCGGGGGAGCGGATGCCACCCTGAAGCGTTTCTATCGGGATGGCGACAACATTCGGTTGCAGCCTTCTAATGCCAACATGCGGCCAATCGTTGTGCCGGCTGCGTCCGTCGAGGTGCAAGGACGTGTGATTGGCGTGTTGAGGAAGTATTGAAGTCCGAGGTGTTTAGCCGCCAGCCACCAGCTCTCACCTATTAGTTCAAGTTGCAGCTGAGAGCGCAGGATTCACACAAACAAAGCGCCTGGCTTAAAACCAGGCGCCTCAAGTTTCTGACCAGCGACCAAAGACCAACGACGATCGACGGGTTATGCTAAGTGTTTATCGATCGCCTTCTGAATGGTTTCCTTCGGGACGTAACCGACAATCTGTTCTTTTACCTGGCCACCTTTGAACACCAGCAAGGTGGGGATGCCACGTACGCCATAACGCATGGGAGTGGCACTGTTGTTGTCAACGTCCATCTTGCCTACTTTCACTCGACCCTGATAGTCCTTGGCCAGCTCTTCCACAATCGGAGCAATGGCGCGGCAGGGTCCGCACCAAACAGCCCAGAAATCGACCAGCACGGGAGTCTCTGACTTGAGAACATCCTGGTCGAAGTTCGAATCGGTTACTTCAAGTATTCCGTTGCCTGCCATGATTCCCCCAGCGGGGCATCCACGTTGGGCATGCCCAGCGAAACAGTATAAAAGCCCATCGATCGATGGGCCTACTAAATCTTAACACTCCATTGGATGCAGCGGCGGTGGGAGAAGTCGCAAGCAACAGATTCCAGGATCCGGATCTCATGTCTTCACTTCTCGGGCCTAGTCTCGGTCGACGAGACGGCAAATAAAAACGTCCTAAACTTGTCAGTTTAGGACGCCTCGGCAGCCCTCCCCCAGAACTGCCAAACTACCATTGGATCGTAGCCCCGCCTCCTGGTTCTGTAAACGTCACTTTAGTAATAGAAATTTGGTGGAGAGTAATGCCTGATATAGCTCGTAAGTAATCGCGGGAGTCAAGCGTCAACTAGCCAATTTGGTTGGAGATAAAGAAGAAAGCGCGGTCGAAAATCTTGGCCTCCCGGTTACTTCGGACCCGACTGAATCTTTTGCACAGCAGACTTGATAGGACGCCGGGGCCTGCGCTCATTCATCGCCCGCCCGACCGTAGGGTGAAGAGCGTTATTTCGGGAGGACAGTTCAGGCGAATGGGTAGACGAATCGTGCCCAGGCCCATGTTGGTGTAAAGAGTCAGAGGGCCAATCCGGTACAGGCTGCGAGGATATTTGTGAGCCAGCATCGGCAACCACGGAGCGCCAATGCCTGGAATCCAGATCTGCCCGCCGTGCGAATGACCGGAAAGCTGAAGATCCACGGGGTAGTAAGCGGCCTCATCGGCGAAGTCGGGCTCGTGCACTAGTAGAACAACCAGTTCGTCGCTGGGGACTCCACGCAACGCAAGATCCATGTCCGGATCTCCTTCCCAGACGGAATCCAAACCGCACAACCAGATTCGTGATCTATCCTTCTCAATGGGCATGGAGCGGTTGCGGAGAACCGGAATGCCATGGGAATCGAGCGTGTGGATAATCATCGGAGCATTCGCGTCCACATCGTGATTTCCTAGAACAGCAACAATCCCGAGACGTGAACGTAACTCGGAGAGAAGAGCGGCACAGGGTTCGGAAGCCCGCGCCGCTCGCTTCGCGGTGTGGAAGCGGCGATGAAGGGGCGGAACTGTAACAAAGTCGCCAGTCAGCACTATGAGATCCGGACGCAGGCGGTTGACGATCTCGATCGCAGCTCTCATGGGCACCGCCGAGAAAACGTCATAATGAAAGTCGCTGAGCTGGACGATAGTGAATCCGTCGAAGGCCGCCGGCAAACGAGTTAGCTCAACCTCAATCGACTTCAGTATGGGGCGGTTCGGCTCAAGAATTATGGTGTTTTCAGCGAGGACCACAGCGCCGGTGGCGACAACACCGGCCGCAACTTGAAGAAACTTTCGTCTGCTTGCGAATGACAATCGAAACTTGTCCCCCTGGGCTCCGTCAGCAATCCGGAGGCGTAACTGCACGATCCCCGATTTAGATTGTAGCGGAGCTCAGCCACACTATCGCTGGGGGTTGCCCGCTCCTCTAGTACAGGATGCACTAAGTGTGCTCCACAAGCTGCTTTCCGTATCCAGCGCATCTATGTCACTCTGATCTATATGAGGGTTGGAGGATAAGGATGCGATTTCGGATGGTTGCGGCGGACTACGACGGAACGTTGGCAAACGACGGGAGCGTCAGTAAAGATACCTTGCAGGCGTTGCAGCGCGTACGGAAGTCCGGCCGCAAGCTCGTGCTGATTACCGGCCGCGAACTCGAGAGCCTGCAGAGTATGTTCCGCGAACTGCATCTGTTTGATCTAATTGTCGCGGAGAACGGGGCCTTGCTTTATTACCCGTCCACGGGAGAGGAAAAGCCTCTGGCCAAGACTCCGCCGGCGAAGTTCGTGGAAATGCTTCGACGATCGGGCGTGAATCCTCTCTCGGTGGGCCGTTGTATTGTTGCCACCGTGAAACCTCACGATGCAGCGGTGAAGCAGGCAATCCGTGAACTTGGACTCGATTGGCAGATTATTCTCAATCGGGAGTCCGTGATGGTTCTTCCTGCCGGAACGGATAAAGGCGCGGGATTCCGGGCCGCATTGGCTGAGTTGGACGTGGAGAGCGCCAGCGTTGTGGGAATCGGGGATGCAGAAAACGACTTCGCGTTCTTGAGTCTTTGCGGACTCTCGGTGGCTGTTGCTAACGCAATTCCAAGTTTGAAAGAACAAGTTCAGCTAGTCACGTCGGGCGAAGATGGGGCAGGTGTGGCTGAAGCCCTTCAGAGGTTGCTTACGGAGGAAGATTCTCTGGGCGTGCTCCACCCTAGGAATCAATGACCGGTGCCGGCGCTGAATCCCTTGAGTCCTGCCATGGCTTCAATGCTCTCGGGCGCGAGGCGCACGTTGCTGAGTTCGGCGATGAGATTGCCTGCCCAGCGGTAGACGTTATGTTCTTGCACGACCCGCCGCATGCGCCGCATTCGCGCTTGGCGTTCCTCGGCGGGCAGTTCGAGCGCGATGCGAATGGCCTCGGCCATCTGCTCGATGTCGTAAGGATTAACGATCAGGGCGTCATTTAGTTCGCGGGCCGCCCCGGTAAAGCGGCTCAGGATGAGCACGCCTTGCTCGTCGTCACGCGCAGCCAGGAACTCCTTCGCCACCAGGTTCATTCCATCGTGCAGCGACGTGACCATGCAAACGTCGGCTGCCCGGTAATACTTCTCGACCTCTTCATGGCTGAGGTGCCGCTGAAGATATACGATGGGCTTCCAGGATCCATTCTGAAAGCGCCAGTTGATACGGTCGGCTTCTGCCTCTACTTCGCCGAGCAGATCGTGGTAGCGCTTAATGTGAGTTCGGCTCGGCGCTCCGATTTGCACGAAGGTAAACTTGCCTTGATAGGCTGGATACTTTTCCAGCAATCGTTCAATGGCAAGGAATCGCTCGAGGATTCCCTTGGTGTAGTCCACGCGATCAACTCCCATTCCGAGAAACGACGCGCTTACGCCCAACCCTCGCAGCAAATTGACCCGTTCGGTATAGGGAGATTCACCCGACCGGGGACTGCTGGAGATCTGCTGGAAATCCACGCTGATCGGGAAGGGCTTCACGACAGTGCGATGGTCTTCACGATCGATGGCAAAGTGTTCCCAGTCGATTCGCGATTCGAGCGTACGGTCCACGGTTTGGAGAAAATTATTGCAATGCGACTGGATGTGAAAGCCGATCAAGTCCGCTCCAAGCATTCCTTCAATCAATTCGCGCTGCCATGGGCAGATGCCGAATGCCTCTGCATTGGGCCAGGGAATGTGCCAGAAGATTGCGACCCGCGCGTCCGGACGCTGTTTCTTTACTAAGCGCGGCAAAAGCGCGAAGTGATAGTCCTGGACCAGCAACAGCGGTTGTTCGACGTCCGCCATTTCTTCCAGCACAGCATCGGCGAACTTCTGATTGACCTCGCGATAGGCATCCCAGTCGGATGTGCGAAAGATAGGCCGAGTGTGCGCGATGTGACAAAGCGGCCATAGCCCCTCGTTGGAGAAGCCGAAATAATAGCCTTCTTCCTCTTCCTTGGTCAGCCACACTCTGCGCAGCGTGTACTTCGGATCGTCGGGTGGAACTCGCAAATGATCGTTCGCGTCCACGGCTTCTCTGTCCGCATCACCACTGCCGTGGGCTACCCATTTGCCATTGCAGGCGCACAAAATCGGCTCCAGAGCCGTCACCAGGCCGCTGGGAGGAACAACTATCTCGAGCCTCTCTCCCTTTCGGGTGTGCGAATAAGGCTCGCGGTTTGACACCACGATCAACGCGCTGTTGGCAAGTTTGCTGCGCACATGGACTCCGAGACGCTCGGCGGTCCAGACGCTTTCTGCGGTCTCGCGCAGCTGGGCTTCCGCTTCGGCCGCCGAACGCGCAGCCATCAGGCTCGCTGCAAAGGTCTGCATTTCACGGGCCAGAGGGCGCAACAGATCCAGGTCCGGGGCTTGGGAGGGCATTGCCCCCTTGCCCGTTCTTAACGCTTTCATCCATTGTGCGGCCTTTGCGATCGGCCCAACAATGCTCCAACGGACAATCAGGAGAGTAATCAGCGTGATCAATAAGACCTGCACCAAGACTCGCACAAAGGCCTCGCGCCACATGCGCGTGCTCTGGGTATTGATGTAGCCAGCGTCGTGGACGATCACCAGTCCACCGACAGCTTCGTCGTGTTGTCGCAAAGGATAGGCGTAGATGTGAACCGAAGCTTGCCCGAGGCGACTGAACTGGCCTGAACCTTGGTTGGTTGCGATTGCCTGAGCCACCAGGGGCGGTTGCTGACCAAGGCGATCGGGCAGGCCAGGAGTTGCTGCAAGCACGGCACCTGCCTTATCGTAGATCGCCATCCCTTCCAGGCGTTCGCGATTGCCGAACCGATCGACAATCCGTTGAAGCTGACGTGGAGACTGCTTTTCGAGGTAAGGCTCAATATATCCGGCGAGGCTCTCCCCGAGTACGGCTGCTCGTCGCTCCAGATCCTTGCGCAGAGCAAGCTTCTCCCGCTGCACTTCTTTGTAGGAAAACGCCAGCGAGACCAGCGTGATCCCCAGAATCAGCGAGACAATGAGTCGAACACTCAGCCAGCGCATGGAACCTTTCTGTTATGAGACCAAAAGTTTATAGGGCGCGCGCGGATCGACAATAAGATGGGTAATGAACCGAGTAGGGTTGTCGCACTGTACAAAGCAACTCTGGAGATTGTTTCGTCTCCAGGCCTAACATCGGCTTGCCCAGCATTATAGGTCCTTCGGCTGGCCAGAGAACATCGGAAACACAGTCTATTTTCGGTGCGTAAGCGAACGTGGTCAAAACATAGCAAAACGCCTGCCAATCTCCTGCCTGTCCCATTTTGTGCCTGTTCTACTTTTGTAACAAGGGCGAGAGTTTCAATCCCTGACCTGCAAGAAGTCGTATAGTTGACAGCGGTTCAAACAAGCGGGGATTGCACCTAGTGTGTGTGGGCTATAATCCAGCGGTGGCGCTTCCCGGAACGCGAGCGCGTTATGTGGAAAAAGATCGCGATTGTCGTAGTGGCATGGGCCTTGTCGGTTCTGGTCTATGTTGAGTTTTTCAAAGGCAGATAGAAACGAATGGACGTGTGCGCTTAACTTGACCAGGTTAGAAGCGAGGCAACGCTTTGTCGAGGTGACATGGTTACCGCAAACAGAAACGCCATGAAGTTTAGACAATCGCGAGAAGAGGGCGAACAGCTATTCCGGCATCTCTTCGAGGAAGCGTCGTTGGGAATTGCGGTGGAGGATTTGGAGGGAAAGCTGTTGCTCGCCAACCCGGCGCTCTGCCGCATGCTGGGCTACACGAAAGAAGAGTTGTGCGGCATGAGTTGCGACCAGTTTGCCAATCCCGAAGATTCCCAGGACGATTGGGCTTTGTTTCAGCGGCTCCGAGCAGGCGCGATCGATCACTATTCGCTGGAGAAACGCTATCTCAGGAAGGATGGCTCCAGAATTTGGGGGCGTCTCAATGTCTCGCTGGTGAAACGCGGCAGCGGCGGGCCTCCGCTCGTCGTCGCTTTGGTGGAGGACATTACGGAGCGCAAGCTTGCGGACGAGGCGCTTTCCAACGTCAGCCGCAGGTTGATTGAGGCACAAGAGCAAGAGCGTACTCGCATTGCTAGAGATCTTCACGACGACATCAATCAACGTCTGGGGTTGCTCGCGATCGAACTTGAGCGGCTCAAGATGGACATTCCCGACTCGAGCACGGGGGTGCTCGGGCGCATGGATGAACTGCAAAAGCAGGCTGCGGACATAGCCGCTGATATCCAGGCTCTGTCCCACCAGTTGCATTCTCCGCGGCTGGAATATCTGGGCATCGTTGCAGCAATGAGAGGTTTTTGCCAGGAGTTCGGGGCGCAGCAGAAAGCGGAGGTCGATTTTAGAAGCCACGATTTGTCCGGGCCGGTTCCGCCGGACGTGTCTCTCTGCCTGTTCCGCGTTCTGCAGGAAGCCTTGCACAATGCGGCAAAGCATAGCCGGGCATCGCGGTTCGCTGTCCAATTGTGGGGAACGACAGGCGAGATTCATCTCACGGTTAGCGATACCGGCGTGGGCTTTGATCTCGAAGCGGCCATGAAAGGCAGTGGGCTTGGTCTAGTCAGCATGCAGGAGCGGGTAAGGTTAATGAAGGGTACGATCTCAATTGGATCGAAGCCGGGCAGCACTACTATTAGCGCCAGCGTGCCTGTAATCTCGGATATTGATTCGCAGCTCGCAACTGGGTGAGATACAACCAGAATCTCTGCTATTGCAGGGCCTGACTTTGGCCGATGTCCTGACGTCCTCCAATGTTATAACGTTTGAGCTTTCGATACAGCGTGGCGCGGCTGATCCCGAGCATCTTGCCGGCCAGTGCCTTGTCACCCTTGACCTGCTCGAAAACACGCTCAATGGTTGCCCGTTCAATGTCCTCAAGGTCATTAGAGGAAACTACACTCGTGAGCATCCCGGTCGCGGTTTCCGAGGAAGGCGCCGCCGACGCAATTGTGGGCGGCAAATCCCCGAGATCGATGAGTTTGCCGTCGCCCAGAGCCACGGCGCGCTCGATGCAGTTTTCCAACTCGCGCACGTTTCCCGGCCAATCGTATTGCAGCAGGCACTTCATCGCGGCGTTGGTGACCTGCATCGAGTTGTCGGGCGCGTGGCGGTCGAGAAACCAGTGTGCCAGCATCGGAATGTCGGAGCGGCGCTCGCGCAATGACGGCAAGTGAACGGTAACCACGTTCAGGCGAAAGTAAAGATCCTTGCGAAAAGTGCCGTTGCGATATTCGGCTTCAAGATCGCGGTTGGTGGCGGCGACAACGCGGACATCCACTTTGACCTTTTGATTGCTGCCCACGGGGCGAATTTCCTTTTCCTGTAGAACCCGCAGCAGCTTAGCTTGCATCTCCAGTGGCAACTCGCCGATCTCGTCGAGGAAGATGGTTCCCCCGTTGGCCGACTGGAATAATCCCGTCTTCGATCGAAGCGCTCCGGTGAAGGCGCCTTTTTCGTAGCCGAACAGTTCGCTCTCGATCAGGGTGGGAACCAGCGAACCGCAATCGACGGCCACGAAGGGGCGATTGGCGAAGGAGCCGCGGAAGTGAATCGCGCGCGCAACCAGTTCCTTTCCGGTGCCGCTTTCGCCGGAAATGAGCACCGGAGTGCGGGTATCTTTCAACCGAGAAACCATGCGTAGCACGTCCTGAATCTTGGCCGAAGAGCCGACGATGCCGTGGAGGTCGGATTCCGTATCTACGCGCTCGCGCAAGAATTGGTTCTCTTCCACCAGGTGGACCTTTTCGGCCATTCGGCGCAAAAAAAGACGCAGTTCTTCCAAGGGAGAAAATGGTTTGCCGATGTAATCGTAGGCGCCAAGCTTCATCGCCTGCACAGCGGTTTCAATGGAGCCATGGCCAGTCATCACCGCAACCTCGCTGCGCGGCAGGAGTTTCTTCACTTTCTCCAGAAACTCAAGTCCGGACATGTTCGGCATAACCATGTCCGTGAGAATCATGTGCGCGGGTTGTTCTTCAAGCAGAGCGAGCGCGGTCTCGCCGCTGTTAGCTTCCATGCAGGTATAGCCGAGGGCTTCCCCCACAGTCATGCACAGACGGCGGATGCTCTGCTCATCGTCAACGATCAACAGACGAATGCGTAAATCTTCACTCACGGTGCCTTCCCCATAGTCTTTTCGATGACTGAAATAAACTGTTGAACCCGGAATGGTTTCTCCACGCAAGGCGCGCCGGTCTTACGCAGGGTCGCGACGGTGTCTTCGTTGGCAATATCGCCAGTAATAAAAACAATGCGCGCGGCGAGATCAGGACGGTGGCGGCTCAACCACGCGTGCACATCGGCACCGTCGACGCCACCGGGCGTCCGCATATCCGAGACCACGCCCAGAAATTTCTCGGACTCGAGAAGCCGCAAACCTTCGGCTCCGGATTCCGTGCATACGACCGCGTATCCACTTCGTTCGAGGGTGGCGCGTACATATGCCATCACGGCCGGTTCATCTTCGATGAGCAGGACGGGCAAAGGCGTGGGATTCGCCAGAGGTGGGGTCGCGGTCATGCTGGAATGACTCCTGCGGCTGCGCTGGCTGAGGCCGCTTCCGGAACTGCGGGCAAGCGCACGATAAAGGTCGCACCATCGCCATCCGCATTGTTATGGCAAAGAATCTCGCCTCCGTGTTCGCGCACGATGCCGTAGCAGATGCTCAGACCCAAACCCGTGCCCTTGCCAATTTCCTTGGTGGTAAAGAATGGGTCAAAGATGCGCTCGGGAAAAGAGATGCCATAACCGTTGTCGCGAAATAGAACCTCCACAAAACCGCCTCGGTTCGTAGTCTTGATTTCGATGCGCGCGGGGCGTCCTGTATCGCGCACCGCGTCGTAAGCGTTGTTAAGAATATTCAGAAACACCTGTTGTAACTGGTGGGCATCACCAATTGCCTGGGGCAACTCGGGATCGAGTTGCTCGACCACTTCGACTCCCCGGCTGTGCAGGTCGTAGGCGCGCAACTGTACCGTGCGGCTGAGAATGCCGTTGAGTTGCACCGGTTTGCGTTGCGGCGGCACTTGACGGGCGAAGCTCAGCAGGTTCTGCACGATCTGCTTTGTACGTTGGGCTTGCTCTAGAATGACGTGCAAGTCTTTACGGGCGCTCTCCGGAATCTCAGGGTTCTCCATGAGCAGATCGGAAAAACCGAGAATCGCGGTCAGCGGATTGTTGACCTCATGCGCGACGCCGGAGACTAACTGCCCCACCGCCGCCATTTTTTCCGCGTGCAGCAGTTTGGCCTGCAACGTGGCGGCATCGGTGATGTCACTCATGACGACAACAATGCTGGCGACATTTCCCTGTTCGTCGCGCATCGGACTCAGGTTCATGGAGAAATGCCCGACGCGGCCTTCACCGTGCACGATCTGCACTTCCAGGTTGTCGATCTGCTGGCCCGCCAAAGTAGAGGCGAATGCCTCGTGCAGCGCCTGACGCCGTGCGGGAACGATGAGTTCTTCCAGGGGCCGGCTCAGCAACTGGTTTTGCTGGTAACCCATGTCATACCAGCGGCGGTTCGCATAGCTGACGAGCCCAGCGGTGTCTGCCACCAGGATCAGGCTCTGGGTATTATTCAGAATCTTGCCGGAGAAATCGCGCTCACGCTGTAGTTCGGACTGGAAAGTCTTCAGGCCGCTGATGTCCAGCATCACACCGCGGAACTGAACGATACGTTGCCGGGCATCGCGTACAGCAAAAGCGTTAATCAGGACATGAACCGGCGATCCGTCATGGCGGCGCAGAGTTTGTTCATGATTCCGCACCGCGCCATATTGCTGCATCTGCCCGGCGAGCTCCTGATACTGTTGCGTGGAGAAGCACACTTGGGTGCGTACATCAGCCTGCAGCAGGTGTTCTCGGTTGCGATAGCCGAGCATGCGGACTAAAGCATCGTTGACTTCGATGAAGCGACCGTCGGGCGTCGAGAAAAACACTCCTTCCTGAATATTGTCGAAGAGTTCACGATAGCGGCGCTCGGCTTCGCGGCGGTCCGTAATGTCCTTAAGCACGTGAATCGTCTGCAGGCCTTCGCTGCTCGCCCCATGCACCCGCGATGTGGATACAAGATAAGTTCGGTCCAGAACGGCGAGAACGTATTCATCGGTGGTTGCATCGGTAATCGAGCGGCAGAAAGGACATGCCTGCAGCGGCGCATCGTTTCCCATCGCCAACAGAGCACCCATGTTCACGCCGATGAGTTCATGCGGCTGAACGCCAATGAAATCGGCCAGAGGGCGATTGACCCGCAGAACATGATCGGATTGATCGTGGGCGACGATGAAGTCGGTAATGGCGTCGAAGATCTCAATCCAATGCCGGTTCGCCTGGTCCATGCGAGTGAAGAGCCGCGCATTTTCCAGGGCGACCGAGGCCTGGGCGGCGATGGCCTGCAGGAGTTGTTCGTCCTCTTCCTGCAAGGGCTTGCTGCGGTTCGCGAGACACAAAACTCCGACCAGATCCCCCGATGAACCGAGCAGTCGGATCAGGGTGCAATCTTTCCAGCCTAGGAGCAAACTCAGGTCAGGACCGAACAACTCGTCGGCACTCGTGGAGACAATCTGCGGGAGATGCTGCGCCAAGGCATCAACCAGTGCGTGGTCAATACGCCGCAGCAAGGAGTTCTGTTGATGATCAGGAATCGGGCTTCCGTTGAGTACGATAGTTTCTAGATCCGGGCCCTGCTGGACCGCGAATGCAGCCGCTCGAGCGCCCATCAGATCCAGAGCGCGGATCACGAAACTCCTGGCGCACTCGGGCAGGCGGAGGTGGGAGTTCAACTCCAACGCGAGCCCCTTTAAGGCTTCGGCGCGGCAGCGGTGTTGCTCGGAAAGATGGAGATTCCGAGCTGCCTCGAGTGTTACCGCAACCTGAGCTGCCAGGGCTTGCGCGGAACGTACGTTCTCTTGCGAAATTCCCGTGCGGTCTATGCGGTCGAGAACCCCGAGAACTCCCAATACCCTTTCCCCAGTTCCAAGGAGAGGCACGGCAAGAAGTTGACGCACCTTGAATTTGAGAATCATTTCAAGGTTGGCGCCCGGGATCTTCGCGGGATCGTTGGCCCAGAATGGCTCCTTGTTCAACAGAGCGCGGCTCGCGACTCCATCCGGAAATACCTCGTCGACTGGGCCGGGCTGGCCGTTTTCCGCTCCCCAGCGCACTCGGAGCGCTCCCCCCTCCAGCAGCCCGACAAAGGCCCGGCCAAAACCCAGGAAGTCGGCAGCGCGAACCACCAATTGCCGCAAGAATTCGTCGAGATCTCCGACTGAGCTTAATTCCGCGAGAAGGTTCAGGAGTTGATGCAGTTCGTGAGCCTGGGCGCGAGCGGTTCCGTAGAGCTCGGCACTGGCGATCGCGACCGCTCCCAATCCGGCCACAGCTGAGAGCAGCGACCTTTCCTCAACGCTGAAGGTTCCTTCCTTCCGCGGATAAATCAGCACAGCCCCTTCCGCACGGGAAGTACGAATTGGAGCAGCCAGCAGCATGCCAGCGGGCACCAAGTCGCCGAGGGCGTGGGTGAAAGGATCAATAGCAACCGTGATGGGAGCATCGGCAGCGATCGCGCGGGAAGCTAGGTCAGCCGCAAATTGCAGCCCTTTGCGGTCAAAGCGTGCGCGGGCTGAAGTTGCCAGTTGCGGAGATTCCGCAGCAACGGCGTGCAGCTCCACAGTCTTTCCTTGACGTAAGAGAATGCAGACCAGCCGGGTGCGCAATAGAGCCCGTAAATGATCGGCTACAGCTTGGGCGACCGTGGAAGAGTCGGGCTCCGCATGCACCGTTTGGGCGACCTCAGCTAGGATCTCGGCTCGGCGATGCCCTTCCCGCGATACTTGGGTCAACCGGTTGGCCTCGAGCAAAGTGCCCAGTTGCCCAGCGAGGATCGTCGCCTTGGCGGCCAGATCGTCATTGAAATAATCTGGCTCGGAGGCCCGCAAAAAGACTGCGGCGCCTATGACCTCATTCGATACCACCAGAGGCGCAGCCATCAGGGACTTGGCGTGGAATTCAGCGGCTACGGGATAGCGGCTTGGAACCGGATCACTGACGTACAACGTTCTGCGCTGGCGAATGGCTTCCACGGCAACCGCGCTCTCGCGCGCTTTGAGACGCCGGCCAATAAACTCGGTAGCCATCACACCGTCAGCCTCCGCGCCAACGAGTTCCTCCGGGGAGGCCATACGCCAGAAATACGCGCCATCTACGTGAAAGAACGCACGCGTCGCCTGGCAGAAAAGCCGGATCAGCGCCGGGGCGGGAGTTCCCTGGGAAGCCGCCTCAGAAAATCGCAGGAGCAATTTCTGGAAGGCATCGTCCGAACGAGCGCCGGATTTCTCCAGCACCGTGCTATCTCCGGCATGCAGGGTCAGAAAGGCACCGCCTTTGGTACAGCCCACAGCACAAGTAATTGAATATACAGGAAAAATAGACCGTTATCTCAATTTGAGTCAAGGGAATAACGTTCGGAGTGCCGAACTGTGAAATCTTCGGGAAAAGTCGCAAACTGTCTCACTGTGAGAGGCGGAGGACCTCGTGAGACGAATTTAACCCGCTTCGCAGTAAGGTGCGCCCCGCTCAAAATTAATCTAAGCCGTTCATTGAAAGCGGTTTAGCCCCGATATTCCCACGCGTCGGTGACTCGCCGCAGCATGGCAAGGACATTGCTTTGCAGAAAGTGGATACGTCACCAGGGAGGAGCAGTGTCTTTCCAACAGATGCGGCGGTGGGCAATGGCTGGGCTCTTGTTGGCGGGGGGGGCTGCAACGTTCCACCCCTCACTAGCCCTGGCGCAAGGGGAATTGACCAGAAAGACAAAGACCAAAGTATCTCCCGCGTATCCAGACTTGGCGCGGCGGATGAACATCACCGGCACGGTCAAAGTACTGGTCGTAGTTTCTCCCAGCGGGAACCTGAAAGACACCAAGGTCGTCGGCGGGAACCCAATCCTAGTCAATGCCGCCATGGATGCTTTGAAGAAGTGGAAATTTGAACCGGCCGATTCCGACAGCACCGGAACGGTGGAGTTCAAGTTCCAACCTCAGGATTAGCTCGGAGAACGTTGGGTGGACGGATTGAACCTGGATTCACGAAGAGAGCAGTGCAACCCCGCGGTAGATCAGATTTAACCCTGTTGTCGGGGCAGGGTGGGAACGAGACCAGCGGAGGAACAGCGAATGACGATTGGCAAGAAACTCTACCTAAACTTCGGAGCCGTCCTTGCGATGGTCGTGGTGCTGTTTCTCATCAACCTCATCGCGGTGCAGCGGGAGCATAGCGCCAAAGCGGCAGCATCCCAGGCGCTGCAAATGGCGGCAACCACCGACAAGATCCGCTTCCAGATGATGCAGAACCGCCTATCTCTGAGCAACTACCTGCTCAGCGGCGACACCCGCGAGGTTGACCGGTTGAACGATGGCATGCGAGTGCTCGAGGAAAAGCTTCAGACCGGCCAGAGTCTTACGACTTCCGAGCAACAGCGAACAGCGCTGGAAAAAGTGCAGACCAGCGAGCAGAACTGGGCCCGCGAATTTGCCGCACCGCTGATGGACAAGCGCAAGGAAGTGGACAGCGGCAATGCTACCGTTGCTGAGCTTCAGATCTTCTACCTGCAGAAAGACGCCTCATCCTGGGTAAAGAATGCCACCGAATATCTCGACGTGGCAGACGTCGAAAACACGAAAGTTCTGGAAGCGCGGAGAAAGTCGGACGAGACTGCGGGAACGGCAACGTTCGTAATCGCCTTGCTTAGCACATTGCTGGCGCTGGGACTGGGAGTCGTCATCGCTTACACCACTGCCAGATCCATCTCCTCCTCGCTAAACGATTTAATGAGGATCGCGCGGCAGATCGCTGAGGCCGGTGATCTCGATCATGAAATCGACATCCATCGCAGCGATGAAATCGGCGAATTGGCCCGGACATTTTCGAGCATGGTCACTTACCTCCGGGAAATGGCTGCCGTCTCAGAAGCCATCGCAGGGGGCAACCTGGGAGTCGATGTCCAGCCTCGATCGAAAAACGACACTTTGGGTAAGGCTTTCGCGCGCATGATCGAAGGCTTGAGAAAGTTGGTGCGTAACGGACGCGATGCCGCGCAGCAAGTAGCCAGCGCGTCCAATCAAGTGGCTGGGGCCTCCGACGAATCAGCCAAGATCAGCCTGCAAACCTCGTCGGCTATCGATGAAGTCACCAGCACCATGCACGAAATGAGCGTCAACGTGCAGAACATGGTGAAGAGCACCAAAGTCCAAGCTTCGAGCGTAAGCGAGACCTCGGCCTCGATTGATCAGATGGTGGCCTCGATCCAGCGCGTGGCTGACACCGCCAAGGTGCTGCTCGACATCTCGAACCGCTCGCGCGAAGAAGTCCACAACGGTATCGCCACCATGGAGAAAGCCACCGACGGCTTGAACCGTATCAATACGACCATCCAATCCTCAGGAGAGATTATCGATGTACTCGGTCAGAGAGCCGATGACATCGGCAAGATCATTGAAGTGATCGATGATCTGGCGGAACAAACCAACCTGCTGGCATTGAATGCCGCCATCGAAGCAGCACGCGCCGGAGAGCATGGATTGGGTTTCGCCGTGGTCGCTGACGAAGTCAGAAAGCTGGCGGAGAAGTCGGCCCAGTCCACCAAGGAAATTTCTGAACTCATCCAAAGCATCCAGAAAGAATCCCGCAAGGCTGTCGAGAACATGAACCGCAGCACCTCGATCGTGAACGAAGGCCTGGGTCACGGAGAGGAACTGAACACGGCGCTGCGCAAGATTTCGAACGTGGTCACCGAAGTCTACAAGTTCGCGCAGGAGATTGGCGCAGCCACCAACGAGCAGTCACACGGCTCTTCGCAGATTGCCCGGGCCACGACGCGTTTGAACGAAATAACTCATGAAATCAATTCTGCGGTAGAAGAGCAGGCTTCTGGGGCGCACGCAGTCGTCAAAGCGATGGAACGGATGCGCGAACTAGTCCAGCACACGACCTCTGGCTCAACTGAGCTAGCGGCTTCGGCGGAGCAGATGTCGAAGATGTCGCGCGATCTGTTGGACTCCATGGGCCGGTTCATGCTGGAACAGATGGAATCGGTAGCAACGCGTATTGAAGAAAAGGCGGGCGTTCGCGGCAACGCCCGGCAGGCCGCAGCCGGCACGCGCAACTAACCTCCGGAGTCGAAATGAACCGTGAATTACACATTGTCGGCTTCAAGGTAGGGCGGGAGACCTACGGGGTACCTATCACTGCGCTGCGCGAAATCGTCCGCGTCCCTGAAATCACAGCCGTACCGGATGCGCCCGACTACGTAGAGGGCGTAATCAATCTGCGCGGAAAGATTGTTTCGGTTCTTGATCTGCGCAAGCGGCTCGGGGAAGCCACGATTGCTCCCGGCAAGCGTAATCGAATCCTGGTGGTCGAACATCGTGGGCGATTGTGCGGGCTGATTGTGGACTCCGCGTCCGACGTACTAAAGATTCCCACCGCAGACATCGATCCCTCTCCAACCGAATTTGTAGAAGACGGGCTGAACTGCGTAACCGGGCTGGGCAAGTACCAGGGCCGGCTTATCGTTTTGCTCGATATCGACAAAGTGCTCGAGTTCAGCGGATCGAGAGTCAGAAGCGAGGCGGCCAGCGCTGCAGGTCAGCCGGCTTCCGCGTCAAGCGCACGAGCCGCGGCGGCTTCGAAGTAGGCACGAACAGGTGGCATAAGGAACGCATGGGGACAGCAGGCGTACAAGCGCAACTCACCGAACCCGAACTGAAGCTCCTGCAGACGCTCGTCTACCAGGAATGCGGCATGCACTTTGACTCGCGCCGCGCCGACTTCTTGCAAGATCGTCTGCAACGCCGCCTCAAAGAGTGCAAGCTCGACTCCTTTTACAGCTATTACCGCCTATTGATCAGCAAGGAAGGAAAAGAAGAATTAAGCAAGCTGCTGGAGAACCTTACGGTGAACGAAACCAGCTTCTTCCGCAACAAGGCGCAACTGGATCTTTTCCATAAACACGTACTCGATGACATCCTTCGCCGTAAGCAGGAGCGCAGGGATTTTTCCTTGCGTCTCTGGAGCGCCGGCTGCTCGACCGGCCAGGAAGCCTACACCATGGCCATGCAGGTTGCCGATGCGCTTTCTTACCACGCTCTGCGCAATCCTGCGAGCTACGACACACCTTTTCCCAAGCCTTTGATCCCGCCGCCGTGGAGGGTGGAAATTCTTGCCAGCGACATCAGCTATTCCGTTCTGCGGGCTGGTCAGGAGGGAACGTACTCAGAAAATCAAATGGCTTCGGTGGACTACAGCTACCGCCTCCGTCATTTCGATAAGGTCGGCGACCGCTATGCGGTCAAGAAGGCGCTCAAGGAACTGGTCCACTTCGACTTCCACAATTTGAAAACGGAATATCTGCCCCAGCGCAACGACGTCATCTTCTGCCGTAACGTCATGATGTATTTCGATGAGGCCGAGCAGAAGCGCCTGATCGAGAAGTTTTACCGATGCTTGAATCCGGGAGGCTACTTATTCGTGGGACACGCGGAGAGCCTGCTGGGTCTTACCGACAAATTCAACATGGTCTACCGCGAGACCGGCACGGCGTATCAACAGATCGAGGTGGCGTCGTGAGCCAGTTCCCGGATGAACGCGTGGCGGAGTTGAAGCAGCTCTTCTTTGAGACTGCAATGGAGCTGTTGCAGTCGCTCAACGACGAGACGTTGAAGCTCGAAAAGCAGCCTGGCGATCTCGGGATCGTGCGCACCATTCGCAGAATCGTCCATACCCTCAAGGGCGACTCTGCCGCGGTTGGTTATCACGAACTCAGCGAACTGGCGCATGAATTCGAGGACGCATTAGCCCTCGAGACCAGCGGTGCTCCCACCGCTCTGGCAGAGGTTGCTTTTGCTGCGGCGGATACATTCAGCGCAATGCTGACTTGCTACCACGACGGGACCACACTGCCTTCACCAGAGCCAGTGCGAAAGATGATTCGAAAAATGGCGCGAGATCCGAAGACCCGCAAGCCGCGCGCCTCGAAGGCACAGTCCGCCTCGGCTCCGCAGGTCGAATGGACTGAATACGAGAAGCTCGCCACGCAATCGGCTCTGAAGGAAGGCAAGCAGGTGTATCACGTTATCGCGCAGGTCGATCCCAACTGCGCAATGCCAATCGCGGCGCAACAACTGATTCTGAAAGCGCTCGGGGAATGTGGCGAAGTGCTCGGAACGTGGCCGGAAACAGGGTCGGCCAAGAACGCCATGCAGTTCCAGTTGCTGGTGGCCAGCAAAAAGATCGCCGAGGATCTGGCCGCAAAGTGCCGCATCCCCACTGTCATTTCGCAGGTAAAGATCGAGAGCATCGGAACTTTGGCACAAGAGTCTGTTCAGAAAGCAAAGGCCGGCGAAGCTGCGGCAAGGCCCGCCGCAACTCCGACCGCTCCCACCCTGGCGCCCGCAACTCAGCCGAAAGAAACGGTCGAAGTAGGAACCTCCGCTGAACCGCAGCAGGAAATCGAAACCATTCTTCCTCCGTCTTCCGAACGCGAGATCACAGCCCGGACCAGTCCGGCGACTCCCGAGAATGTCTTGCGCGTCGATGCCGAGCGCATCGACACCGTGCTCAATCTCGTCGGCGAATTGATCATCGGAAAATCGATGCTGCAGCAGGCGCTTAACGAATTTGCCGTGCGCTATCCCAAGGAAGCCATGCGCGGCCGCTTTGCCGACGCCATGGCCTTTCAGTCCCGCGTGCTAAACGATCTGCAACGCTCGGTGATGAAAGTCCGCATGGTTCCGGTTGAACAATTATTCCGGCGTTTCCCCCGCATGGTTCGCGACGTCGCCAAGCAATGTGACAAGCAGGTCAACCTGGTTCTGAATGGGCAAGAAACGGCCCTGGATAAGAGCCTGCTGGATGCCATTGCGGAACCTCTGACTCATCTGGTGCGAAACGCCATAGGACACGGAATTGAAAGCGCAGAGGAGCGTACTCGCGGCGGCAAGCCTGCCCAGGGAACCATTCGCCTGCAGGCCTATCACCAGGGCAATCAGGTCGTCGTTGAAATCAGCGACGACGGGCGGGGCATCGATGCGGAAAAAGTCAAGACCCGAGCCGTCGAGCGCGGACTAATCAAGAAGGAAGAAGCCAACCGCCTCAACGAAGCGGACATCCTGGATTTTATCTTCCGCCCGGGATTCAGCACAGCAGACGAGATCACCGAAATCTCTGGCCGCGGCGTGGGCCTCGACGTAGTGCAAAGCGTCCTGCATCGCCTGAAGGGCACGGTACATGTGGTAAGCCGCACCGGGCAGGGTTCAACCTTCCGGCTGCAGTTGCCGTTGACCCTTGCCATTATCAAGGCCTTGCTATTCCGCGTAGAGCAGCGTCTGTACGCCATTCCATTGAACGCCGTGGCTGAAATCGCCCGCGCTCATGAGTCCGACATCCATCAGGTCGATAACTGCGAAGTACTGCAACTGCGCAATAGTGTTCTGCCGGTAGCTCGCTTGGGGCGCCGTCCGGAAGATCGGCCTGACGGCCGGCCGGAAAAAGTCTTTGTGCTCGTGATCGCCATCGGCGAACGCAAACTTGGGCTGCTCGTGAACGCGATCGAGGGCGAAGAAGAACTGGTCATCAAGGCTCTGGATGAACAGACCGCGGAGACCGACTTGGTCAGCGGGGCGTCGATTCTGGGCAACGGCCATGTGGTTCTGATTCTGAATCTCGCCGCTATCGTCGAACGCTTCGCCAAGTCACGACCGGATACGATTGGCGGATCTTCTATGGGCCTGCTCCTCTCGCATTCCGAGCGGGCGCGTGTGACACAAACCGCTGCAGGAGGCCAGTCATGAGCTCTCCTGTGCGCGTATTGGTAGTCGACGATTCAGCGCTCATGCGCAAGCTGATTCCGCAAATCCTTCAAAGCGACAGCTCGATTCAGGTCGTGGGTACCGCCATGGACGGTAACTTCGGTCTGAAAAAGATCGAAGAAATGAAACCCCAGGTTGTGACGCTCGATCTCGACATGCCAGGCATGGGCGGCCTGGACATGCTGAAAGAGATCATGGTCCGCCACCCGTTGCCAGTGATCGTGGTCAGCTCTCACAGCACGCAAGGGGCGTCGGTGACGCTGCAAGCGCTCTCCATGGGAGCATTCGATTTCGTGGCGAAGCCCAGCGATGTTTCGGCCAACATGCCAGAAATTGCGCGCGAACTCATTGCCAAGATCAAAGCGGCCGCGCAGAGTCGGCGAGTTATAGTGGGTCCGCTCCCCGCATCTTCAAGGGCGGCTCACAAGACTGCGCCCGAAACCCAGACCCAAGCCACGCGGGTCATAGCCATCGGCGTGTCCACCGGTGGGCCACAGGCGCTGCAATACGTATTGCCGCAGCTGCCCAAGAATTTTCCCGGAACCATCCTGATCGTGCAGCACATGCCCGAGGGATTCACCGAAATGTTCTCCCGGCGACTCGAAGAAATCTGCGCCATCACAGTTAAGGAAGTGCAGTCAGGTGACCTTTTGCTGGCCGGACGAGCGCTGATCTGTCCCGGAAACCGTCACTTGAAAGTGAAGCGGCTCGCCCTCGGTGACGTCGCCGTGCTCAACGACGAACCACGTGTAAACGGGCATCGTCCCTCTGTGGATGTGCTCTTCAAAAGCGTGGCGGAAGAATTCGGGCCCAAGAGCATCGGAGTGCTTATGACCGGAATGGGCGAGGACGGGGCACAAGGCCTGGGCCTGGTAAAGGCGGCGGGAGGAATGACGATCGCCCAGAGCGAGGAATCCTGCGTAGTTTTTGGTATGCCGAAGGCGGCCATCGAGCGCGGTTATGCGGTGCGAGTGGTAGCTCTCGAGGCGCTCGCCAACACTTTGCAAGCACAGTGCATGCAGGACCGGAAGATCGGTAGCAAAGCAGAATCCGAAGCCGGCGGCAGAGCCGCTGGGGTCGGCAAGAACTGATTTTTATCCGGCAGGCAGGAACACGATGCCGGAACTTGAAGCGGCGGGAGGTTGTATATGGAGCAGTTTGTGCCAGTCAAACGCAGTAAGGACGGTCAGCCAGTTCGCTACCTGGTAGTGGACGATTCCGTCTTCGCGCGCAAGAATCTGGCCCGGATGATCGAAACGTTCGGGGGCCAGGTAGCAGGCGAAGCCGGGGACGGCGTGACCGCCATAACCGAATATGGGCGGCTCAAGCCGGACATCGTGCTCATGGATATCACCATGCCGCAGATGGAGGGGATCGAAGCTGCCGAGAAGATCGTGCAGCAGAATCCCGAAGCGCGCATTGTCATGGTGTCCTCGGTGGGATATCAGGAGAACATCGTGGCTGCCTTGCAGCGGGGCGCGCGTCATTTCGTGCAGAAGCCGGTGAAGCCGGAAGTCCTGTACGAAGTGATCAAGTACGTCATGGGTGAGGATGGAACTGCGGCTCAGGCCGCAGGCGCGGGAGCCTGAAATGAAAATGGAGTTGATCCAGCCTTTCATCAACGCGGCGGACGCCGTGTTGGCGCAGGGACTGCAGTGTCCCACATCCGTCGGAAACCTCAGCATGGAGCAAGAGGCTTACCGGCGCAAGGGCGTAGCCGCGCTCATTTGGGTGACGGGCGACATCGAGGGGCGCATCGTCATCGACCTCGACCCGGACACCGCCGTGCGCGTAGCCAGCCGTTTTGCTGGAGCTGAGTTGCCCGAGTCGGACGAATTGGTGCGGGAAACCGTATGCGAGCTAGCCAACCAGGTGATTGGCAACGCTGTCACATCGCTCAACGACCAGGGATTTCATTTTCGCGTGCATCCACCCGTACTGCACACTTCCGAGCATGGCCCGAAAAGCACCGAAGACACTGAAGCGCTGGTCATATGTTTCGAAACCCGCATCGGCAACGTATTTCTGAATATCGCTCTGCGACATAACGCCTCGCATCAGCCTGAACGGGCGACAGCGGTTGGAAAGCAGCGGCAAGAAATGGAATTTTGATTGTTAACCGGGACGCTACCCAAATCGCCGTGCAGAAATCAGTCTAGGGTCCAGCCACCACAAACACCGGGTTCTGCGGCTGCGGTGTCCCGTTCTTGATCGTAGCACTCTGCGGGGCAGGCATTTGCAGCACCACCGCGTCACTCAGTGTTTGAATAATAGCTACATTCCCCGCATCGCAATTCCCCACATAAACTCTCGTACTGTCCGCGGCTGCGGCCATTGAAAGCTCATACGGACTCGGCACGCACGTTTGAACAGTCGTGGTTAAAGCAATTGTGCTTTTGACGCTTCCACCCGACGCGTTAATCACCGTGACGCGGGAAGTCACATTTCCTCCGCTAACCGAAGCGCTGGATATATAGGCCCGCGTTCCGTCGGGCAACGCCGCCACCGAGACGGGATTCGCCACGCTGAGAACGGTCGCCGCCAGCGCATCCGTCGATGCTTCCAAATATGTCACCGTATTCGCAACTGGGTTCGACACGTAAAGTCGATTCCGCGACGGATCGTAAAGCATGAAGTTCGCTCCCACCCCGACCGAAACACTGTTCACCACCGTGTCGCTAGAGCTATCAATCGCCGAAACCAGCCCGCTGCCCTGATCCAGCACGTAAGCTCGATTTCCATCCGATCGAGCCGCTACTGACACCGGCGAAACCCATGTGGCATTCGCGATGGGCGGATTTATGCTTCGGTCGACTGGGTTAATGCTGGTTACGGAACCACCGGCGCCAGCGTTGCCCCGATTGGCCACATAAAGCTTTTGCAGGTTCGGGGTCTCGGCCAGTCCCACCGGATGCACGCCAACCGGGATTCCATAAATCGGAGCCTCGATCACATTACTGCCCATCTCGATGGCGGAAACCGTATTATTTCCGAAGTTCGCGACGTAGACGGAGGCGTTCTCGGCTGTGGCTACGAAACTGGGAGCTGAGCCGGCAGGCAAACTTATTGTTATTACCGGCGTAGGGCTGGTCGGCGAAAATGCGGAAACAGTGTCATCAACGCTATTCGCCACATACACTCTAGTGCCGCTCAGCACTACCGCCGCATGTACCGGCATCAGTCCTATAGTGGACTGAGATTCCGCAGTGTCGCCGGAGACATCGATTGAAGTGCTGGCTCCGGGGTTGTTTGAGCCGTTGCCGCTAATGACCGCAGCAAAGTGCGAGAAGGCAGGGTTTGGCAGGTTCGGAATAATCGGAGTAGCAACCGGGCGGTAGGTTTCCCCGCAACTGATACAGATCAGCATGAGAACCAGAACACCCGTCGCGCGCTCAGCCGTCATCGACACCCCAGCCACAAAATCCATTTCTGCATAAATCCTGGAAGAGTTCTCTATTCTAAAGGCTAGCCGCGATCTGCGCCAGAGAGGTAGCAGGAAGCAATTGGCCCTAAGCCCTGAAAGGTTAGTGACGACGGAGCGCGACAAGGTTGCTTGAAGAGTGCAGGTGAAATCAGTCGGGACTAGATAGATGGCAAACGGCGGGCTTGCTCTCGAAAAGCAGCAGGCCAAAAGCTAACTGCCATGAGCCAATTGCTGGTTCACGCCCGCCCGCGAGATTTCTTGCCCGAAGCGGCCGCTTCGCCGGCGGCGTGCGCTGCTGGCTTCTTCTTGCCCTCCATCTCAGCCAGGCTTTGCTTGAGGGCCGACATCAAGTCAACCACGGGCGCAAGCTTCTTCGGTTTCTCGATCTCGGCAATCTTGCCGCCTTCGAGCTTGGTTTGAATCAGATTCTTGAGATTGTCCTGGAAGCTGTCGTGATATTTTTCGGGCTCCCAATCGGTGGCCAGCGCTTCGATCAACTGATGCGCGACTTTGACTTCTGCATCCTTAAGCTCAACGTCGGGTGCGCCAAAACCCTCCAGCTTCCGGACTTCCTCCGCATAGTACATTGTGTGCAACATCATACCGCCTTCATGCGGGCGCAGAAAAACCGTGTACTCGCGGTTGTGCATGGTGAGCTGGGCGATGGCAACATACTCGCTCTCCTCCATCGCCTTAGTCAGAAGGGCGTACGGACGCCGGCCAGCCTCGTCGGGAACCATGTAATAAGACGATTCGAAGAACACCGGATCGACCTCGCTGGTTTTGACAAATTCCAGAATCTCCATCGTCTTGGCGGTCTTCGGCTCGATTTTCTTGATCTCTTCAGGCTCCACGACGACATACTCGTCCTTGCGGAACTCGTACCCCTTCACGATGTCGCTGCGTTCGACCACTTTGCCGTCGGCGAGACAAACATATTGCTGCTTCAGACGGGACAAATCGTCGCGGTGCAGCATGTTGAAGGAGATGCCCGAACTCCGTGCGCCGGAGAACAGTTTCACCGGCATCGAAATCAATCCGAAGGTCAGATAGCCAGACCAGACCGAGGCTGCCATAGTTCACCTTTATTAGAGAGCGCGCGCCAAGCCGCGCCGGTTCCACAAGCTCACGATCGTGAGTTTAAACTACATCCAACCGTTTGATGCACAAAGGTGGCGCCGGTAACCCAGTGTCAAAGCACGATACACTGGGGCAGAATCAGGCGCAACCCCATAGATAGTAGTATCGCTTGTGGTCCCCGGACTTCAAGTTTGCATTCGGAGCGAGAATCTCTCAGTGTCTGCCCTGACCCGAGCCGTCGAGACGTTGTCGGAACTGAGTTCGGCCCGTCCAATCTGGACTGCCGCCGTCGTCACTGCGGCGTTCACGACCCTGGCCCGATGGGTGCGAGGAGTAAGTTTTTCCGGGGCCATCGCAGGAGCCGCGGTCTGCTTTCTGCTCTACCTGGGAGCGGGACCGGGCGCATTTGCGGCGCTGGTTGCAGTCTTCGCCCTGACCTGGATCTCTACTCGCTACGGTTATCGCCGCAAGGAGAAGCTGGGAACTGCGGAAAAGCTCGATGGCCGAACCGCGTGGCAGGTTCTGGCCAACCTTGCAGTGGCCGCGGGTTGCGCCGCGTTATCGGCGCTGACGGGAAAAGCGGCTTTTCTGCTGGCCGTTTCGGCCGCCTTGTCAGAAGCCGCGGCGGACACGGTTTCGAGCGAACTCGGACAGGCTGGAAGCGAAAAAGCCCGCCTGATCACCACCTTGGAACAAGTACCCGCGGGGACGGACGGCGGCATAAGTTGGGCTGGAACTTTGAGCGGCATCGCGGCCGCGGCGGCAATAAGTTGGGTGTGCGTTTTAACCGGCCTGGTCCCTTCCAGATGGTTCGGCATCTCGACCGCCGGCGCGGTTGCAGGCGTGATTGCGGACAGCTATTTGGGCGCTCTTTTGGAACGTCGAAAACTCCTGAACAACGACGCCGTAAACTTCCTCGGCACTTTAGTCGCCGCGTGCTCCGCATCGCTGCTAGCTTGAAATCGTACGGCGCAACCACACTTCCACAAAATTCTTGTCATCCCGAGCGGAGCGAGGGATCTGCTTTTTCGTTGGCATCCTACGGGAACCGCAGATTCCTCCCCGATTCCGCTCCTCAGAATGACAAGCCCATGGGTCTGTCAGCGAGGCAAGATGTCGTCGCAACACCGCCCACTAGTTCATGTCCCCCAGTTCCTTGAAGCTTCGATTCTTGCCATAGAAAATCTGGGAAGCACCTTTAGAACGGATTCACATCCATGAAGCGGACTCTCATAGTTGGTTATGTTCTGGCTCTCGCGTTATTCCTGTTTGGACAACGCCATCCAGACTCGTCGGCACCCGCAGAATTCCACACCGTCGTAGATTTGACGCACTCAATCGGTACTCCGGCACTGCCAAGCGAGGCTGCTGGGAAATCGTCTTCGTCTCCCGCCCTGTTCAGCACTCGGATTGATGCTCCCGCGCATCTTGCACGAGGGCTCTGGACCGTGGACCAGATCCCAGCGGAGCGGCTCATCGCGCCGCTGGTTGTGCTCGACGTGAGCGCGGATGTCGCTAACCATCCGGACTACCAGATTTCTGTTGAGGACATTATCAAGTGGGAGCAGGCTCACAGCCAGATTCCGCTGGGCTCAGTGGTGCTCGCGCGCACCGGATGGGATTCCCGTTGGCATTCGGCCAGCGACTATCGCAACGCCGATCAGAATGGCACTATGCACTTTCCCGGATATTCCGGGGATGCGGCCAGGTTTCTGGTTGAAGGACGCAGCGTGCTAGGCTTGGGCATTGATACCCTGAACATCGACTATGGCCCTTCGAAAGACTTCCCCGTCCGCCAGTACACACTCGCACATAGCGTCTACCAACTGGAAAGCGTAGCCAACTTAGACCGTGCTCCTGTGGTCGGTGGGATGGTGGTCGTCGCCCCAAGTAAGGTGGAAAGCGGCTCTAGCGGCCCGGTCCGAATCCTGGCGCTGGCGCGGTAGCTCGGCACCCGCCGCTTTTCTAAGACTTGCCGCTTAGCAGTTTTTGCAGCGAATGCCAATCATCCTTCATCTGAATCGTATAACCGAATTCACCGTGAGGCGAAAATGAGCGACCCGCGTTATCCCATTGGCAAATTCACCTTCGACGGCCCACCCACGGATGCCCAACGTAGCAAATTCATCGACGACATCGAGCACGCCCCTGCGGCGTTGCGCGCTGCAATCAAGAATCTCTCCCCGGAGCAGATCGAAACCCCGTATCGCGACGGAGGCTGGACCGTTCGCCAGGTTGTCCACCACGTGCCCGAGAGCCATATGAACGCATACATGCGTTTCAAGCTGGCACTCACGGAGGACGATCCCCCGATTAAGGCGTACATGGAAGACCGCTGGGCAAGAACACCGGAAGTCGAGTCAACGCCGGTGGAAGTGTCATTGGCGCTGCTTGAGCCATTGCACAACCGATGGGTACGCCTACTGCGCAGCCTGAAACCAGAAGATTGGAAGCGAACCTTCCGCCATCCAGAATTAGGGCTGGTGTCACTGGATAGAAATCTGGCGCTCTACTCCTGGCACGGCAAACATCATGTAGCACACATCACAGAGTTGAGAAAAAGGATGGGATGGTAATTAGTTTTCAGCCCACACAGAGTTGTCATCCTGAGCGGAGTAACTACTTCGCGAGAGCGAAGTAGTTACGAAGTCGAAGGACCGCGCGGAATCTGGCCCGGTTAAAGCGTCTCAAGGCGTTCTCACGTTCATTCAATCCAGAAGCAGTAAGATCTCTCGACTCCCAAACGATGCCAATGGGTTTCACCCCTGCAAGTGCAGCCGCCATGCCATGTAGCTGACCGCCTCGCGCAGCACCGCTTCCCCACGTTGCCACAGCGATCGCGGACGCGAATCGGGACGTGGCGAAACATACACCTGCAACCCTTCATGCTCCAGCAGTTTGCGAATGCGGAAAACGTGATACGCATCACTGACCGCCACGCAGCTGTGCATGTGGTTGGCCCGCATGATGACGCCAATCCGTTGGGCCGATTGAGCCGTATCGGAACCCTGGGTTTCAGCGATCAGATCGGAGTCGGGAATCCCGCGATGCATGAGATAATCGTGGCCCACCCCGCCTTCACTGAACCTGGGATCCGCCGCCGCTCCACCGGTGGAGATGACCACGGGCGCAATCGCTTGTTGAAACAGATCGAAGGCGTGATCAAGACGGGCACGATACACCGGAGATGGCCGCCCGGCGTACTCCGCCGCGCCGAATACTGCGATGGCGTCCGCAGCGCGAATTTCCTGTCGTGAAGCTTCGGCGATGATGCCCAGACAGATTGACACAAGCCAGGTGAGAATGGCCGCAGCAGCCAGCGCCGCCAGCCACATCCAAGCGCGTCGCAAAGGCCGTTTCGCAATTGCTTCGCTCATCCTTGTGCGAAGAACTCGGAGATGTCCTGGGCGGAAATCGCGCCTTCCCGCATGATGCGCCAGCGAGCTTCTTCGTCAGTGAGGTCCACGATGGTCGAAGCGGTTTCGCGGGGCGAAGTCCCTCCATCCACGATAATGGCAATGCGCTCCTGCAGCTGATCGCGAACCGCTTCCGCGGTCGTGCACTCCAATTCTCCGCTCAGATTCGCCGAGGTCGCGGTGATCGGAATTCCCGCAGCCTGCACCACCGCCAGGGGAATCTTGGCGCTGGGGATGCGCAGGGCGACGTTGCCGGTATTCGCTGTCACCTTCAGGGGAAGCCGCGACGCAGCTTTGACGATGATGGTCAGCGGCCCGGGCCAGAAGCGGCGCGCCAGTTTGTAGAACTCATCGGGCAGCGGACGGGCCAGGTCCTCAGCCTGATCTTCGCTCTCAATCAGTAGCGACAGAGGCTTGTGCCGCGAGCGCGATTTGATCTCGTAGACACGATCGACTGCACGCAGGTTAAAGGGATCGGCAGCCAGTCCGTAAAACGTGTCGGTAGGCATGCCCAGCACCTCGCCGGCACGAATCTGGTCGGCCGCATACCGGATGAGCGAAGCCTCCGGTTTCTCGCTGTTGATCTTGAGGATTTCCGCGCGCACACGCTTCCTTCCTTGCAATGTTCTGAATCCGCGAAAGCTAACATACCACGAGCCTCCACTGCAAGGAGAGATAAACGCGTATGATTCTGCCGAGCACTGCCGTGAAGAGAGCCGCGACCACTCACGCCCCCGCTGTCCTAGGCCGCCTGCGACGGATCGAAGGCCGCCACAACGCCATCGTCAAAGAGCTGCGCGCAGCTTTCGCCCATGGCGAACTCACGCCCGACGGCTATTGCGCCATCGAAGGCATGCGCATTCTCGAAGAAGCGATCCGCAGCGGGCTGAAGTTCAAAGCCGTGTTCTTCCGGACCTCCGCCGAGAACCGGGCCGAGCGCCTGTTACCTCAGCTCGCCGCCCACGTCGAGACTCTACTGCTTCCCGACAAACTCTTTGCCAGCGCTGTCCCGAGCGAGACCCCCCAAGGTGTTGCAGCTTTGGTTCGATGCAAGCCATTCAAGCAGGAAGATGTCCTGGCGAAGGCCAAAGCGGGACCGCTGCTCGCAATTGCCGGAGTTCAGGACCCAGGAAATCTGGGCACCATCCTGCGCTCGGCCGAAGCTTTTGGCGCCGGCGGCGTGCTCCTGGGAGAAGGCACGGTCAGCCCTTTCAATTCCAAAGTCATCCGCGCTTCCGCCGGATCCGTATTCCGGCTTCCCATCGTTCAGACAAAGTTGGCCGGGGCGCTGAACCAGATGCGCGAACTCGGCCTTCGCCTCGTCGCAACTTCGTCGCACAAAGACACTCCACTCGACCAAGCAAAGCTGACCGGACCGTTGGCCATCTTCATCGGCAGCGAAGGCGCGGGTCTGCCACGCGAACTGCTGTCAGAGATGAGCGAGACAGTAGCCATCCCCCACTCGCCAACCGTCGAGTCGCTGAACGCGGGCGTAGCCGCGAGCATCGTACTGTATGAAGCAGCGAAGCAACGAAAGCAGCTTGAATCGGAAGTCCAAGTATGAGCCTCTTTCAGACAATTCCGAGTGGCGACGGTTCAACAGATCGCACCCGGCCCTTGGCCGATCGAATGCGGCCGCGGACACTCAATGAGTTTGTTGGTCAGGAGCATTTGGTTGCGCCCGGCAAGCCGCTGCGCACTCAGCTTGAGCGCGACGATATTGGCTCGCTGATCTTCTGGGGCCCTCCCGGTACCGGCAAGACTACCTTGGCCCAGATCATTGCACGCATGACCAAGGCCGAGTTCATCGAGTTTTCGGCCGTGCTGACCGGCATCAAGGAAATCAAGCAGGTCATGGCCGATGCCGAGCGCGCCCGGCAGTATGGCACGCGGACCATCGTCTTCATCGATGAGATTCACCGCTTCAACAAGGCTCAGCAGGATGCCTTCCTTCCGCATGTCGAGAAGGGCAACATCCGCCTGATCGGCGCGACTACCGAAAATCCCTCATTCGAGATCATCTCGGCGCTCTTGTCACGCAGCCGCGTCTATGTGCTCAAGCCGCTGACCGAAGAACAAGTCGTGCTGCTGCTCAAGCGGGCGCTTGCCGACGAAGAACGCGGGTTGGGAGCGATGAAGCTCCGAGCCTCCGATGCGGTGTTGGCAAAGATCGCGGCCTATTCCAGCGGTGATGCGCGCAGCGCTTACAACGTTCTCGAAGTCGCCGCTACTCTGGCTCGCGCTGCCAGCGAGGTCGGCGCTGAGATCACTGACGACATCGTCACCGACGCGTTGCAGAAACGCGTGTTGCTTTACGATAAAACCGGCGAAGAGCACTACAATCTTATCTCCGCGCTACATAAATCGGTGCGCAATAGCGACGCCGATGCTTCGCTCTACTGGCTGGGCCGGATGCTCGAAGCCGGCGAAGATCCGCTGTACATCGCTCGGCGCGTCGTTCGCATGGCTGTCGAAGACATTGGCCTTGCCGAGCCGAATGCGCTGGCGCTCTGCATGGCGGCGCGCGATGCAGTGGATTTCATCGGCATGCCCGAAGGCAATCTCGCGCTGGCCCAGGCCGTTGTGTATCTTGCGCTCGCGCCCAAGTCGAACGCACTTTACACCGCTTACGCCGAAGTTCAGCAAGATGTCGAGGCGACCGCGGCTGAATCCGTCCCACTCCACCTTCGCAACGCACCCACCGGATTGATGAAAGGCCTCGGATACGGTCAAGGCTATCAGTATGCCCACGACGTCGAGGGCAAGATCGCGGACATGCAATGCCTGCCGGACAATCTACGCGACCGCACTTACTACCATCCCACCAGCGAAGGCGTCGAAAGGCGAATTCGCGAGCGCATGGAGGAGATCAAGCGGCGGCGGTCGCAAGGCGAGCGTAATGTTCCCGAAACAGGAAAAGCTGGAGAAACCTAGCAGCTTTGCTAGTTCAAAAAAAAGCACCCGAGGGCTTTCCCTGCTACAGCCACCCCAGCCTGCCGACGCTGCTCGACAATGCGGGAATCAGTTGGCGGTACTACCTGAGGGAAACGGGTGGCGGCTTGGCTATCTGGACCGCGCCCGCGGCTATCTATGATCTCTGCGTCGATCCGAACCTACCCTGGAACGGAACCTGCAACAAGGACGAGTACGTCAACAACGTGCAACACTATCTCCCGGGCGGTCCTAACTACTCGAACGACTACGCCCCCATCCTGACCGACATTGCAAACTGCAAGCTCCCACAGGTCAGTTGGGTGATTCCCGACGGTAATTGGTCGGACCACGCGGCGGTGGACGGCCCCCCAGGCGACGGCGGGCCGTCGTGGGTCGCCGCCATCGTCAACGCCATCGGCGTGACCCCGAGCGCCTGCGAGGGGGGAAACGGCTACTGGTCCGACACCGTCATCTTGGTCGTCTGGGACGATTGGGGTGGATATTACGATGACGTCGCGCCGCCGGATTGCGCTGTCGTAGGGCAACCCTGCAGCGGGTACTCCAACAGCACGGGGGAGCAATACGTGTACGGTTTCCGCGTGCCGCTGCTGGTGGTTGGAGCGTACGCCAAGTCGGGCTACATTTCAGGGGCGAACGGCGGGGCAAATCCAGATTGCAAGAACAACACCTACTGCCACGACTTCGGCAGCATCCTGAACTTCATCGAGTACGCCTTCGGTCTTCCCCAAGGAGGCATCGGCGACCCGCACTACCCTTACGCGGATGCTTTCGTCATGGACACGAACCAGCAGCACCCGTATTCTCTCTATGACTTCTTCGATTTCACCACATTCCACGCGTTTCAACCGATCCTGGGGGCGAAATATCCTCCCGACTGTTTTCATCATCCCGGCGATAGCGGTTGCTTCTCCACGTACCCGCTTGATCCGGACAACGATGCCAACGAAAGCGATTAGAACAACCCAAGGCGGCGGGTGTCGGGTCGAACCGGCACCTGCTGCGTAATGGGCGTAAATTTGCTAGAGTTAGGAGGTTTAAGACGACCACGCAGACCGAACTTCGAAAATCGAGTTTGAAGCGGGCTCTAGCGCTTGCAACAGTGGCCCTGAGCCTGTGCTTGCCCGCGCTCAGTGCGTCAAAATATCAGGTCCTGCATTCTTTCAACGGCACCGACGGAACTGGTCCATGGGGTGGCGTGATCCTTGACGAGAAGAGCAACGTGTATGGAGCGACTGCCTCCGGCGGGAACATGCAAAAGTGTAACGGGTACGGCTGTGGGGTTGTCTTTGAACTGGCACCACAGCATCGCGGCGGCTGGAGCGAAACAATGCTATACAGCTTCACCGACGGCACCGACGGTGCCGTGTCCTACGGAAACCTGGTTCTAGATGCATTCGGCAACCTGTACGGCACTACCAAATTCGGGGGCACGCATAATAGTGGCACAGCTTTCGATGTGACTCACGGAGCGGATGGCTGGACAGACGATGTCCTCTACGCCTTCGGTGAGCAAAGCAGTGACGGGGGCTGGCCCACCGCCGGCCTGGTCAGGGACAAAGCGGGGAACCTGTACGGCGCTACGCCAAAGCCCGGCGGCGTATTCGAGCTTTCTCCGAGCACCAACGGTTGGAAAGAGACCGTGATTTACCAGTTTTGCCTCTCGAATCTCGCGTGCGTCGACGGAGTCGCACCCTACGCCGGTCTGATTCTAGACGCCTCCGGGAACCTGTACGGCACCACGAGCGGTGGTGGTATCGGCACTAGGTGCGGGGGCGACGGCTGCGGTACCGTGTACGAATTACGGCCTACGCAAAGCGGCTGGGAAGAAAAGATTGTGCACGATTTTACCAACGACGGCAAGGACGGCGCTGTGCCGGGATGGGGAGCCCTGTTCATGGATGCCAAGGGCAACCTCTACGGCACCACCGCTAGTGGCGGGTGCTGCGGGGGCGTAGTGTTCAAGCTTGCGCCGCAGACGGACGGACGCTGGAAAGAAACGATCCTATACGAGTTTCCCGGAGGCACGCACGGTTTCGAACCCAACGCTGGGGTGGTGATGGACAAAGCGGGTAACCTGTACGGCACCACCGACTATGGCGGGGATCCGTATTGCGGTTGCGGCATCATCTACAAGTTGTCTCCCGGCCACAACGGCAAATGGACGTATACGGTTCTGCACGAATTCGGGATCGGCAACGACGGCGGGGTCCCCGAAGGCAATCTGGTTATAGATAGCAAGGGCAACCTCTACGGCGGCACCGTCCTCGGCGGCACCTACGGCGGCGGCGTGGTCTTCGAAATTACGCCGTAAGTATGGCCGCTCAATCGCGAATCGCCAATCACTGACAAGAAATACCCGGAGGACTGCTTCCATCATCCATTGGACAGTGGTTGCTTCCCCCCATTACCCTGTCGCCCCTGATAACGATGAGAACGAGCCTGACTGACAAGTCGCCAGCAGATGTTGGGCTACGGCCGACGAGCATAAACACCAGATTCTCTTGACAACCGCGATCTCTCGTACGATAGTGCTGCGGCAGCAGTCCACTTTGTCGTTGATCACACGTAGTCCGGGGCCCCAGGCAGTTTCAAGAACTCTACCGCAAGAAAAGGGCGCGGGCTGGTGACTTGGGTTCCAAATCGGGAATGCCGCGATTCGTCCCTCCGTGAGCATATCGAGCAAGCACAGAAAAAGACATCCTTCGATGCCATAATTGGTGCCGGGAGCTTTCTGTGAGGAAAACCATTACGCTAGATGACGATCTCGTGCGCATCGCTCAGGAGTTTGTCGGAATGGCGGACAAGACTGCATTGATTCGAGAAGCACTCAAAGCCCTCATCGAGCGCGAGAGCGCTCGCAGATTGTCGTCCCTGGGAGGCACCATGCCCGAATTGAAGAATGTTCCGCGCCGCAGGGGACGGGTGAATTGATTCTGGGGATACGTCGGTTTTGGATCGAGCATCTCGTGGTCGGGAAATGGCCGGGTCACGCGCAGATGGCGAAATCGAGGACAGCGGATTCCTCGCTACGCTCGGAATGACAAAATGTTTGAGCAGATTCCTCGCTCCGCTCGGAATGACAGATGTTTGAGCGGGTTCCTGGGTCCGTTCGGAATGACAAAATTCTAACGGTTGCAATCTAGGCGAGCGTTCGTCGGTCTGGCTGAAAGCCCCAGCCTTCGCAACGAACGCGAAAGGCCGGGGCACCGCCGCCTGATCGTCTCCTAGCACTCAGACCTTGGACGCGGCCTCTGGCGTGCCAAACGAACCGCAGCGGCTTCGCATTCGTTCCCGGAACTTTTCGCGCTCCTCGGGGGTCATCTTTTCCCAGCGATCGAACATCCTGCGCCGCCAGTTCCAGTCGCGGTGTGGACCGCCACGGAATCCACCGAACAGGATTTTGCTCAGCACCAGGATTCCGAGCGCTTGCCAGAAGTTGATCGCATGCCAGCCAAACAAAGCCGGCGTGAGCCAGTTCCACAAGCTCATGACCACGTAAGTGAACAGTGCAAAAAACAGCACACCAAACGTCGCGAACTTCAATATCCGAACGAACCGGTTTCTTCTCATAGTTGTGTCCTATCGTTCTCTGAATTCGTTGTACATTTCTCTTAGCCGCTCCCGCAGAAACTTGACCGCATAGTGCTTGCGTGAAAGCAGGGTGTTCACGCCCACGCCGTACTGCTCGGCCAGTTCCTTGAATGTGAAACCCATCACTTCGTGAGCGATAAATACATCTCTCTGTTCCGCCGGCAATTCGTCGAGCGCTTCATCCAACTCCTGCAGCAAGATATTGCTGACGTAGACGGCATCCGGTCCGGCGTCAGGCGAGGGCAGCATCTCTTCCAATAACCGAGGTCCCTCGTCGCCAGAGAGCACATCTGGCTTGATGGTTAGCGCCTCCCGCTTTTTCCTGCGGAACAGGTCGATGATGCGATTGCGAGCGACGCGAAATAACCACGCGGTGACCTGCTCCACCGGCTTCATCATGCGGTAGGCTTCGAGGAGTTCGTAGAAAACGTCCTGCAGGATGTCTTCCGCGTCACCCGGATCTGCCACACGCCGGCGAATGAAGTTGCGCAGTCGTGGCTCGTCGCGTGCGATCGCTTCCGAGATCCTCCGATCCTGATCGCTCAACGGCCACCGATTTCTGAGCGCAACGTCCATTCAGTTATGTAGACGAATGAGAAGGATAAATATTGTAGGCGCCGTGGTTCGGACGACTTCCGATCGGGACCATTAGGCTCGTCCGCTGGCAAGACCGAACTTCACCGAGACTTGACGCCTGACCTTCCACCGGCCCATCGGCGTTGTAAAGCGGAGCGAGATGGATGCCATGGCGGGCGGCGATTGCTTCGATCTCCGCGACTCGCTGCGGAGTAATGAACCCTCTTCCCCGCGAGAAGGGTTCGAAGCGGCGCTCGAGGGCTAGAGCCATGCCTTCAAGCAGGCATCCATGGACAACGTCGGGGAAGGGATGGCGATTCAGAACTCCGTGGAAATCAGGATTGAAATTCAGTCCCCCTGTGATCTGTCCCAGACCGCCGAAGAAGATTTTGGCGCCGGGCATGTCGGCGGTTGGCGAAAGGTTCTTCGGATATCCGGCATCGCAAATGATCGCGTCCGGGGTGATGCGGCCCAACAGAAGCGAAGGCGAGGCCAAGCTCGCCGCGCAAATGACAATGTCGGGATTTGCGGAGAATTGTGGTTGACCCGCTGCGATCTCCACTTCGACTCCAGCGGCTTGCAACTCGGCGGCGAGCCTGCGCAGTCGCACTTCATTGCGGGCGTTGAGCAACACGCGCTTTACGAGAGGCCCTAAACAACGGGCGCAGCCAGAGCCGACATCTCCGGTTGCTCCCACGATTAGCAGAATGGATCGGCGGAGGTCGCGGCCCTCCAGCGCGCACATTTTTTTAATGCCCTGAACGATGAAACCGACAGTCAAGGTATTGCCGGTCGTGAATGCTGTATTGTGTCTTTCGGGAAGGTGATCGAAGTTGCCTTCGATCAGAATGGAGCTGAATCCGCCGAGGCTCACTATCTTCGCTCCGGCATTGATTGCGCAGGCCGCCGCGGCTCGAACCCGCGCGATGTTCTCGTGTACATATGCGGCGTCGAGGCGGTCGGGAGGAATGAAGGAGTCGATGTAGAGGCCACGGGCCTTTGTGCCCTCAATCGATCCGACTTCGACGTGGCAGACTGGTCGGGGCGGAATCCAGGGGAGAATGTCTTTGATTTCGTCGTCGGGCAAAGGCGTTCCGCGCAGGACGGCGAGTACGTCGGCGGCGGCTCGCCAACTTTCCTGATGTCCGATCAGGGCGAAATCGACATTCGACGTGGTCCGTCCTGCAGTTGGTGACATTGCGACACCCTATCTCCTTCCAAAACAGACGTCATCCCGAAGTCCGACACGCGGCTCAACCGGTTGAGGGATCTCGCGGGAGTCGACGGCGTCGCGATGCGTGCGAGATCCTTCGCTCCGCCTGAAAAACGGCTCCGCTCAGGATGACGTCGCGGATACAAATTGACCGAACTGTTACTCCCGGTTACACCGGCAACTGAGCGACCCATGCGAGCGTTACTTCGCCGGGTATCCCTAGCATGTCGAGCGTCTTCAAATACTGTCGCAGGGACGCTCCGCGAAGCTCGGCGGCGCTCAGGCTGACGTCGAACAGTGCCGGCTTCACGCAGCTGGCGTGGCACACTTCGCAGTGTCCGTCTTTGCATTCCTTCGCCAGCATCTTCGCAAGCGTGGTCATCACATCCAGATGCAACCGGTGCACCTTATCGTCGAAACGCTGCGGGTCCAACGCCCGTTCCGCTCGGAGAATCGCCATGGCGTGATCGACGTGCTCTTCTTCCTCGGCTGCGATCGAGGCGAAGGTCATGCCAAGAGTTCCCGGCGCAACCTTGCCGACGCGCGCGTAGCTCGCGACGGCGAATGATTCCAGCATGATTTCCTGGACAATCAGACAGGCAATAAAATCGCGCTCTGCGATACAGCCCAGAAAAGCTTCTCGCAGCCGCTTCCAATGTTTGGCCTCGACGTTATTCGGAACCAGCACGCCAATCTTGCGGCCCTCGGCAGCGAAGCGAGCGGCGTGTCCTCTTTCAATCTGAGCATGCTCCAAGGCATCGGCGACTTCTGCGGGATCGTCACAGATCTCCGCCAGCGAAGCGTAGTTCATGGCGGCCAATAGTTCTCCGGTCACGGCCTGGGCCAGGATGTCCTGCCAAATCGGAGCGCTAGGCGAAGTGCATTCAACGGTTGAACAATCAAGACCAACCAGCGTTTCCATACGTCCTCCCTTTCAACATTTGAGCCAGGTTTCGTAACCCGTCATCTGTAGTAGCCCTGCTTGGTTCGTACAACGAGACGGCCTTCGCGCTTCTGGGTTTCTGCCCTGATCTGAAGTTTGATTTCGCAGAACTTGCCTTTCGGCTGTTTGACCGAGGGATAGTAGCCGAGCGTGTACCGGCTGCGAATCTCATCGATCAGTTGCGCCAGCTTCGTGCTGACCTCATCTTTGCTGGACTTCATCACGTCGCCTCCGGTGCGCTCCGCATATTGGTAAACATCGCCCGGAGGATTGTGCTTGCGGGCGACGGCAAACATGGGATTCTTGCTGAACGTCGCAATCGCCAGGTCGGAAAAGGCGCTGCGCTCGAGCAGTGCGGAAATCACAGTTCCCGCTTTCAAAGGCCTCGCGGAATGCGTCTTTCTCGCTGTGCTCGCGCTCAGAAGGAATGTTGGGGACGTTGTCCGTGAGCCATATTATTGTTCTTCGGCTCCGGGGATTTTTCGCTTTGCCCAGTTGCTCAGACGCCTGGAAGATCGCTTCATTGAAGAAAGCGGCCTCGCTGCTTTCCATCTGGCTGGCTTTTTCAATGGCTACGACCACCTGCTCACGGTCAGTGGTGAAATCCTGCAAGAGTTGCGCCGACGCCGCGTAGACCATCACCGCGACTTCATCCTCGGGCTTGAGGTGCTGTAATGCCTCCAGCGCTCCGGCGGCCAGGGGCTTGAGCACGGGTTGAACGCTCGCCGTAAGATCAAACAGCAGTACCACGGAGAGCGGAAGCTGGCCCTGGCTCAATTCCGCGATCGGTTGCTGTACTCCGTCCTCATACAGCTGGAAATCGTCTTTGTTCAATGAGCCCACCGGGCGGCCAGTTTTTTTCTGCAGCACTTGCACGTCAACCTGGACCAACTCGACGTTGACGCGAATGACCTCGTCGCCGGGAGCGTTTTGCGGTTCCTGCGCCTCGCTCGAGCAGAACAAATTGCAGCAACCCGGCGAAGAGAAGCACACGAACCAAAACTTGCGTCGCTGTACTCATACTCTTTACGTCCTTAGCGAGCGGTGCGATCGATCTTGGCGCCGAAACCCGGCGCGTTCAGTTTCTGCAGCATCACAACGGCACCGCGGTTCTTCGGGTTCAGCTCGAGAGATTTCTGATAGTTGACGATGGCCAGCGGTTTGTTGCCGGCGTCCATGTAAGCCTCACCCAGACTGTCGTAGACATTGGCGGATTGGGGATAGGCCTCGACGTTCAACTGGAAAATGCTGACGGCTTCTTTGAGCTTGTTATTGCGAATGAGCTGATAGCCCAGAGTATTGAGCTCGGCTTCATCGAAGTTGTAGGTAGAGGGCGCTGCGGCCTTCAGGTCATGGTATTGCTTCACGGCGGCGTCAACGCTGCTAGAGGCGATGGTGGCCGAGAGCGTTTCGGCAGTGGATTTGCGGGGGTCATACGCGGCTCTGACCTGGGGGACCCATTGAGCGATGCCGACCGCAAAAAGCCCGGCGACCATCACCAGGGTCAGTACAAAAAGCATGCCTGCCGTAGCCATACGCCGCAGCGCGCCCGGACGGTCCTGCGCCCGCAGATAGATTTCGAGAACCGCGAGCGGAATCAGGTATTGGGCGAAAGTCATGAAGGTGAGGAACGGTCCGCGGAACATCGTCGGATCGAAACCAAAGGGGCCTTTAAAGATGAGCAGCGACAAGAAAAAACCGATCCGGAAAAACCACGACGCACTTACCACCAGGAAGAAGCGAAGAGCCCAACGGCGATGAGTCTTGAAATCACGAGCCAGCGCATAGCGCAGCGCCATGCCGCCGCAAAGCCAGATCAGAATGGCGTTCAGAGTAGAACCAACGTGCACAGAAAGGTCGCCAACGCTTCCGCGGAACCAGGTCATGTAAACACCGGCCACGCTGAGAGTGACAGCGGTCAGCATGTAGATCCGACCATTCCAGCGGTGAAAGACGGGAAAGCGGTTGCGGATTTGCGGAGCCAACTGAACTGCCCCGGCCAGCATGATGATCACGGCTGAAGCAACATGCATGATGACCGCAGCATTTCCCATGGAAAAGCCGGCGACGTAGCCGTTGGTGAAGTTCCACTTGTGGTAGTCCCCTCGCAATGCTGTGAGACTGTAGAACGACGCCACCGTAAACGCGAAGATCAATTGGCCGGCGACGACTACCGCAAACCAAAGGCGCGCGGCTGCTTTCAAAGCGGTGTCGGCAACAGAATCCAGTTCCAGTCGGTTGGTCATTACTGCGGTGCTCATACTCTTTTCTCCTTCAGCCAAGACTGAAATCACGACTGCGCACGAATCAGACCCGGTCTCCGACACTCACGCCCGTTAACAGCAGCCACAGGCACACCGATGCTTCTCCGAGGAGTCCGAGGGCCAGGTTGTACGGAGATAGAGAGTGTGCAATCGGTGACGACAAGAAAGTCAGCCAACCTAGACCGCCCAGCACGATGAACGCGCCGAGGAGGCGTGCCACGTAGCTCGACCGGAAGGCGAGATAGCCGATCAGGATGCAAAAGAACCCGTCAAATACAACGGCGATGTTCACGCCGTGCGGTTGCAATCGAAGAACCTCAACTGCGAGCCCTACGAGGTTGAAGGATGCCGCGAGCACAGCGAGGCTCCTACTCACCGAGTTTAAGGTGCCATAGAACAGCCGCATCACTGCGATCATGGCCGAAACCGCGAACAGGCCTCCCGCGATGCTCAACCCGCCGCGAACGATAGTCGTGGCGAATGCTACCGCCAAGATGCTGAGCAGATAAATGACCCCGGCACTCTTTGTTTTCAATCCTGAAGTTCTGAAACCCTGAGCTCGAAAACCCGAGGCCTCGAAATCCTGAGCCTTGAAGCGTGGCGATGGTTGTGCAATCCGTTCCGTGATTATTGCGGTGGTCATTGTCTTTACCTCCTGGTGCGACTCGGTGAATCGAGTGCACTCGAATTACAGCGGTTCGCGATAGCGGCGCAGCCGAACTGCGGCGACGAAAAATATCCCGGCGACCAGCAACCCCAGCCACAGACTCGGGCTGGTCAGAAACTTTCCGGGAGCGAGTTGTTCCAGCGGAATAAAATGCGGATCGATCGGGACTCCGTTCTTGTCCGTGAGATCGAACGCGCCCGCGGCGAATCCAAACATCCGGTCTTGCAGCATGGAGCCGATGTACGAAGTGTGAAATGCGATGAATTCGAGGGCTGCAATCGCCAGCGGCGGCAACACCGCCCACAGAAATGTCGCGCGGCGCGCCCAACCGGAGACCAGCAGCATCCACATGTAGAGTGGCGCATGCCACAGCACTAGTACGATCACTCCGTAGACCAGCACCACTTGCATTTCAAACAACGGTGGCGCTCCCGCGGTCGCGGTATTCCCCCCGCTCAGCAGCAGGACGGCGGCGTTCAGCAGCCTCATCATGATTTGCAGCGGAATCGTGACGGCCAAAACCAGCACCGGCAGAATCACGAGAGGAATAACCGCTTTCGAAAGCACCGTCGTAAAATCCGACACCGGGAGCGACTTCCAGAACAAAATGCTCCGATCGCGGCGCTCGCTATGCAGTGCATCGAGCGAATAGAAAATCCCGACTAGGAATCCGATCAGCATCAGCAGCATGCCGGCGTGGGCATATGGCATGGCCAGCTCGACCATGGTGTGCTGTCCGGGGTGGAGCGTCATCAGATTATGCACGCTGCGCGGCAGCCAAAACAGGCTGATCATGAAGCCGACCAGATAGACGGCGCCAACGGCCAGCGGCGCGACGTAGATGGAACGGTTCTCCCACAACTCGCGCCGGACTGACCAGTACAGCGGCCGAGTCGGCGACAAGGCCGCGGGCGCGATCGCCTGCGCGTTGTTTATCTGCGAATCGCGGGGAGAATCCGGCACAGCGTTTGATTCCATGTTCACTTGGCTGCCCCCTCATGCGGGCGTTTGACCAACTGCATTCGAATCAGATCGGTCCCTGACAACGGCGCAACCGGACCGCTGCGGTAAGAAATGCCGCGGCGACCATTAGGCCGATCCACACACTCGGGCTCGTCAGGAATATCGGTGGAGTAATCGGCATCGTTGGGGAGATCCAGACGCCACCCTCGAAGCGGTGTCCTAGCATCACGGCGACATGCGCAGTATTGAACGCAATCTTCTCGAGGGCGCAAATCGCGAGCCAAGGCAAAGTGGCCCATAGAAATCCTGCGCGTCGCGCCCAGCCGGAGACCAGCAAGAACCAGCTGTAGATGGGGGCATTCCAGAGCGCCTGCAGGGTCACCAGAGTGTAGAGGCGCCTCAGCAACATCTGGAACAACGGTCTCCAGACGGTCGCAACACTCAGACCGCTCAACGACAGTACGGTGCTGCCCAGTGCCAGCATGATTAATTCCGTGACAGTCAGGATGGCAAAACTGATCAGTGGCAGAACGATCAGCGGAATGCTGGCTTTCGACAGCACGGCGGTGAGATCGGAAACCGGCAACGACTTCCAGAACAGGATGCTGCGATCGCGCCGCTCGGCGTGCAGCGCGTCGAGCGAGTAGAAGATCCCAACGATAAAAGCTGTCAACGTCATCACATCGTGAGCAAAGGTATAAGGCTCTACGAGCACCGCGCGCCGCTGGGCCAGGTCCGACGTCGACAACGCACGACCGAGTGAGGCAATAAGGTAGCCAAGCAGGGTAAGGCCGGCGACGGCCAGAGGTGCAATATAGATCGAATGGTTCTCCCACAATTCGCGGCGCACCGACCAGTAGAACGGCCGAGCCGCCCTCATCGCGGCGGGCGCGGTCATTCGCGACTCGTTTACCTGCGAACCGCTGGCAGATTCCGGCATTGCGCTCGATTGCGTATTCATGTCGATCTTCCTCATGCCTCGCCGGCTTGATTCCCAGATTTGCTGCCCATCAGGGCGACGAACAAATCAGCGATGCTCGGGGCGCGCATATCGCCCAGCGCGGCAAGTTGGTCGCGCTTGACTCCATCAAAAAGCAGAATGCTGCGCCCAAGCACCTGGCGCTCATGAATCGGCTTAAGTGTCCGGGCCGCAGCGACCTGCTCGGGGCGCACACTAACTTCCAGATAGCGCGACTCAAACTCTTCCATGCTGCAATTGAGAACGATGCGTCCGTGGTTGATGAACATAAGATCGGTAATAACGTTCTGCACGTCCTCCACCTGATGTGTAGTCACTAATATTGTGCGGGTGCGATCGAAGTAGTCGTTCAGAAGCGAATCGTAGAACTGCTTGCGATAGAGGATGTCGAGGCCGAGCGTGGGTTCGTCCAGCACCAGCAATCTCGCATCAATCGCCATGACCAGGGCGAGGTGCAACTGCGTGACCATGCCCTTCGACAACTCTCTGATCTTGCTTCCGCGCTTAATGTCGGTCTTGGCGAGAAAACCTTCTGCCTTGGCGCGATCGAATCGCGGGTGCACGCCGGCCACGTAGTCGAGTGACTGCGAAACTCGCATCCAACGTGGCAGCACAGCCACATCGGCGATGAAGCAGACATCGCGCATGAGTTGCTCGCGCTCGTCCCAGGGATGGCGTCCGAGCACCCTCAGCTCTCCCTGATATTGAGTGAGACCGAGAATTGCGTTGAGCGCGGTGCTTTTGCCGGCGCCGTTCGGGCCGATCAGTCCGAGGATGCGGCCCTCATCGACGCGCAAATCAACGCCATCCAGTGCGATCGTTTTGCCAAAGGCCTTGCGGAGGCTGCGTGCTTCGATGACTGTCATGACTTCGGCTTCTCCTCTGTAGCATTCAGCAATTCTTCCGGCGTCAGTCCGAGCCGCTGAATAGTGGCGTGGACCCGGGGCCATTCTTCGGCGAGAAACTTCTGGCGTTCGCCTTGCAGGAGCAGATTGCGTGCACCCGCATTGATGAACATGCCGCGGCCTCGCCTGCTCTCGACCAGTTGTTCGTCGACCAGTTGCTGATAGCCCTTCAGAACCGTAAGCGGATTGACCCGAAGTTCTGCCGCCACTACCCGCACCGAGGGCAATGGGTCGCCCTCTTTGAGCACGCCGTCGAGAATCATGGCGACGACGCGATCGCGAAGCTGGCGGTAAATCGGCTGACTGTCGTTCCACTCACGGTCCATCATGGTTTCCAGTTGATATCGGTAGCCTTAATCGTTGTGCTCGCGAGATCCTTCGTCGAGCTGACGCTCTCCTCAGGATGACGTCATTCGGAGGACGACGTCATTGGTTCAGGGAGCCTGGAACGGCATCATTTTGTCCGCTGCAAGTCGAAGTGCGCGTGGATCGGCTTGTCCTTCATCATGAACGTCCAATCCTCGGTGTGATGGTTGGCGTCGATGACGGTGAACACCGAATGGTGCATGTGGTACTCGGTGCTCCCGCTGATGTCCTTGAGTTCAAACTCGACGCTCTTGCCGTCGGGGGACATCTTCCCAGTCATGCGCGGCCGGTTCCCGGCATCGCAATAGTGAATGAGCGTGAGTTGGTCTCCGTCCACGTAGAGCATTGTGACTGGATGGTCGTACTTTGTCGGATCCAATGGCGTTCCTGCTTCCTGAAACTCGTGAACGATCGCGTGCCCTCTCGAGGTCACGCGCAGCGAGAGGTGCATTTTAGAGCCCGAGATCTCCGGCATGTCCGCGACGGTGACGGGGCCTTCCCACTCTCCCGCCAAGGTTTTTAGTTGGTCGAAGGATTTTTGCGCGTCTGACTGGGTTGCGACGGCAACATCCGCTGCGAACGCGGTGGCGGCGATCAGAACAAATACAACGGTAAATGCAATGCGGGATTTCATGTTTATTCTCCTTCTCTGTTCAGTGGAGTCAGGGAAGCCTTTTAGGGCGGGGTTCGGTGCCAATCGGCTTTCCAGATGGCAGGTCCGTTCGGCACGTGCAGTCTCTAGAATGAATCCCTGTCTCATAGTGTTATAGTTAACTATAACACTAGATCAACTGTCAAGCACTTTTTTGAGTTTTTCTCGGGATTCGGCTATCTCTTTGAGAAACAATGAGTTCCGATGATGTTCAGGCCAAGTGCAACGGGGACACGACTGTCACTTCCTGTCCCAACTCGCTCGACACCCGGCTCACCCACGGTGAATGCATTCCCGTCTCCAACGCGATCCGGCTGCGCGGCTTCTTCCCAAACACTTCTTTCATCGCTTTCGGAGTCGTGCTCAGCTTTGTTCCAGCAGCAGGTTATAACAGCTCGATCGATCCCCAGATCCAAACCGATCGTGAGCTTCTGCTCTCGAAAATCTCTCCTCTGCCTTGCCCCTGCAGTGCTAATCTTCTTCATTGCCGGTCTCCTTTATCTCTTGCGCTTCGAGCGCGTCGATAAGTTGGGAGCGTATCGCATCCCGCCGGAGACCGGCCTTCTCATCCCATCTGATAACGCCAGCGACCGTAAAATCGGCTATCGAGTCGCCGCATGGAGCGTGCTGGTAGTCACTTTGTCCAACTTGGCAGGACTGTTAGGAAGCTAGGGCCGTTTATAGCGTTCACGTAGTACACGTTCCTATCGAACGACGAAAAGTACCCATTAGATTTTGTGGTTGACGGCAGTGCAAACCGTACTACAATCGGCCGCGATTTGGGATGGACTGGCGGCGTCTAGCCCCGGCTGCCGGACGGGACCCCGCAGTTTTGTTTTCATACCTTGCAGTCGGAAGGTCTAGGTTTTTCGGGCCGAACCCTGGGGAGGTAAATCATGAAACGGATTGTGATGCGAGATTCTTTCGTGTTGCTGTTGGCAGCGGCGAGTTGGTTGCCAGGGAGCGCGCAGGAGGCGGCGACAGCTCCCGCGGTCCCGTCCGAGTTGCCACCTACGCACAACTGGGCGGCGGAAAATCCGCTGAAGATTGCGCTGCTGAAGTGGTATCAGGCGAACCTGACCGCGCACTTCAAAACCGGACAACAGCCGATTGGTGTTGCGTTCGATGGTGCCAACATCTGGACCGCAAATTACGGCGCGGGCACGGTCACGAAGCTAAGAGGCAGCGACGGCGAAGCCCTCGGGACGCTCAAGGTCGGCGCTGCGCCTTATGGTGTGACCTTCGACGGAGCCAATATGTGGTCAGCAACCAGGGTGATGGGACGGTTAGTAAGCTCCGAGCCAGTGATGGCAAAACACTCGGGACATTCCCGGTCGGGCCGTTCCCAGGATGGATGGCATTCGACGGAGCGTACATCTGGGTGACGACTGTTCCGAGTACGACGGGTAGCGTGAGCAAGCTGCGGGCTAGCGACGGTAAGATCGTGGGCAACTTTGTCGTAGGCCTTAGCCCTACGGCGATTGCCTTCGACGGCAACAACATATGGGTAACCAACAACGGCGACAAAACCGTGAATAAGCTCCGAGCTAGCGACGGCAAGAATCTGGGAATCTTCACAACCGGCTTCCAACCGCTCGGCATAGCCTTCGACGGGGCGAATATCTGGGTGGCTAACCGCAGCAACGACACCGTGACCAAGCTCCGGGCCAGCGACGGCAAAAACCTGGGTAACTTCTTCGCACCCGGCGGTCCGTATGGCGTGGCCTTCGACGGGACGAACATCTGGGTGTCCGGGGATTCCTTCGTCAGTCGAGCTGCGGGCCAGTGATGGCACCGGGCTCGGGCGCTGGCCGACCTCGGGTACTACCGGCATCGCGTTCGATGGCGCAAACATTTGGACGACCGAGTTTAGCAACAGTGGAGTGGAGAAGTTCTAGTTGAATCAGTTCAGAGTAATAGGGGACAACTCATCGAAAGAGAAAGAGAGGACCTAAATGAACGGTCACTGCGTGAATACGGTCTTCACAGGTTGTTCTTTGCTTTTGCTATTGGCGACGCTGTCCATCGCCTCAAACGCTCAGCTGGGAGGCGGAGTCGCGAACGTACTGACTTGGGGCTTGACAAGATTTTGGAGGAGAGCAGGGTGGAGCGAATTCTCCATGGACACGAGTGTCCGCCGTACTAATGGAGGGGTGGCCGCTGCCCGTCCTCCATCAATTTCCAGGAATTTTCAGGGCTTCTTCTGCTGCGCTTGTTGTTGCTGCTTTTCGGATTCCTCGATGGCTTTGCGGAACTCGGCCACGGCGGGGACGTCCGGCGACTTCAGCGAGTCCTTGGCGATGTAACGCCAAGCGGTGGCATTGTCGAGGGGATACTCGACTCGGCCGCGATACACCTCGAACATATCTTCAGAGGGTCCGATCTGTGTGCCGGGGTGAGGTCTGGTGTTGATCGGCCCACCCATGCCTGGATCGGTGAGTGGAGGAGGCGTGCCATGCTGCACCCCTACGCGTGCACCTTGATCCGACGGGTCCAGGATCACCGGACGATTGTCGGGTGCGTTGATAGTCGGGGTCACGGCGTTTCCGTTGCCGCGTCGAACTGAAATGACGAGATCCGCGCTGAGCGGTTCCATCGCCAGAGTAAAGCGTCCCCAGTTCATGACGGCGCGTTCGACATCCTGCCGGGCTGCAAAGTTGGCATTGGGATTCTGCGGCGAAATGCCTGCGTCTGGATTGATGACAATGAGAACCGTGTGAGCTCTCAGAACATAGTCCGGGCAGGACGACTTTCTTCTTGTCCTTAGCGTCTGCCAGTGGACCTGCGAGAAGAACCAGCGTGAGGAGTAACGCCTTTCGAAGAGACATAATCAACCTCCGACGCTAGTTCAATCTTACATCTTCACATCAAGCCTTCGCATTGGTTGGCACCTGCTGCTGGATCGAGGCCCACTTCGCATGTTCCTGCGAGACCAGCGACTCAATCCTTTCAGTAAGCAGAGCGTGCGCATCGACCGCGCCCGCGTAAGGTGCTGCCTTGCCCAGATATGTATATTTCTCGTGCTTCAAGTGACTCGCAGGTCGAACGATACGCGGACCAGTTCTGCTGGTACTGATTCAAATGCAGCATTCCTTCGAGAACGGTAATGAGCACTCCCAATCCGCCCGTGACCCAGGCAGCTTGCGGGAACCGGAACGATGCAATGAAGGGAATCAGGGCTGCGGCTACGATTTCGATTATCTTGATGCGCTTGAAAGTGCGCTGGTTGACCAGGCTTTTCCGATCGTACCAGGCGATTTCCTCCTCAAGGCGCTCGATGATCGGATCAGGTGCGCAGGGCTGGGCATCGTCGAGGCTCATAGACTGCGCCATTCTAGTTCGTGAGCGTGCAAAAGCAAAGCGAAACCGGGCTCCCCAGAGTTGGCGTGCAACGGTGCAGACCCAAAACGCACCATTCCTTGATGTTGTACACGCGAGATCCTTCACTTCGTTCAGGATGACGCCGTTGGATGGGATGGACGAAGGACGGCTACATCAGAATGATACTGGCGTTTGGACGAAGGACAGCCAGGTTCAGGATGATGCCCGCGGACAGAGAGAGTCCGGGTGGATTAGACAGAATGGGGTGGGACGAACCCCCGCTGTTAATGCGGTGCGGATTGAATTTTGAGCAGCATGAGTCTATGCTCGGGAGATATTTCCCAATTAATTTCCCCCGATTGACCAAGAGCCCGGCGCTCCAGGATCCGAGGCCGGACTAGTTGACGTGCATGCGGGCGATTTTCATCAGTTACCGGAGGGATGACAGCGAGGGCCAGGCGGGCCGTCTCTATGACGATCTGAGCCGCCGGTTCGGGGACAGCTCGGTTTTCATGGATGTTGCCGCGATCGAGCCTGGGCTCGATTTTCGTAAAGTCATCGATCATAATGTGGCTTCGTGCGGCGTCCTGCTGGCGGTGATCGGGCCGGGATGGCTGGATGCGAAAGATGAAACCGGTCAGCGCCGGCTCGACAATCCCACCGATTTCGTGCGCCTCGAAACCGCCTCGGCTCTGAAGCGGGATATCCCGGTAGTTCCCGTCCTGGTGCATGGCGCGAGGATGCCGAAGTCGGAACAACTGCCCGCCGACTTAGGCGAACTCGCTTACCGCAACGGGCTCGAGCTTACCCACGCCCGCTGGGATTCCGATGTGGAGGTGCTGGTCAAAGCTCTACAGCGGCACGTCAAGGATGAGGCTGCTGAAGTGGCAGAGAGCTCATCCAAAGCTTCTGCCGTCCAGCGTTCCGGTCCGGTCGCAAGCGTACCGCAAACACCTCCGGCGAAGAGTCATGTAACTCTGACGGCGGTCGCGCTTATAGCAGCAGCGGTGGTTGGGCTCGGCCTTTACCTGGGGCTGCATCGCTCTCCGCAGCCGGACGCGAGCAAGTCAGCCGTGATCGCGACGACTCCGGCACAACCCCAGCCCCAATCCCCGCCCCAGCAGGTTGTGGTCTCTCCGCCCCCGAAGCAAGCGGAGCAGGAAGCCCAGCCGCAAGCGCCTGAACCCGAACCAGCGACGACGAACAGCGCTCGTCGGATTGTCCGCAAGTCCGAGCCGCCGCCGACACCTTCGCCCACGAAGAACGCATCGTCGCAAACCCGCGAAGCCGCCAGCCCGGCGCCTGCTGTGGTGCCGTCGGCTGTGCCAGCGTCACCTCAGCCGGGTTCGGAGACCCGGAGCGTTCAAACCCCATCCACGGACAGCGCGAAGAGTGCTCCGAGTACCCCAGCAGCGGTCACCCAAAGCGCTCCCGCGACCGTGAGCCCATCGAATATTTCTCCGACGCCGATGCCAGCACCGAACGCCGCTGGCATCAACCCGAACGCGCAACGCTTCGTAGTGGGACACTATGGCGCCACGGTCCAAGATTATTGCGTCGGCTTGATGATTGTGGACGACGGTTACCTGCGCTACCGGGCCGTCAAGGGTACCCATCAAATTCATAGTTTTGACTTTCCCTACAATCGGATCAAGGAAATCAAGAAGAATAACCTGGTTTTCTCCATGAACCTGGCGTTTCACGTGCGCATGGATGACGGCGAACTTTTCAACTTTTCCGAGATGGACCCAAACACGTTCCGCTTCCTGAGTCCCGATGCCCTGCTTAATGCCGTGCACACGGCAGCAGGCAGATGAAGGGCACAATTCGATATCAATCCGCTACGAATCTTCGTCCCCGGAAGTAAGATCAAGGGCCTGAAAATTGAATCGCAGCAAGACCGCCTGACATCTTATAAACAATCGTAAGTATTCGTTTTTGCTTACACTTAGATTGAGCAGGAGAGCAAAGCCATGGTAACGGCTCCGAGAGTGACTACCGTCGAGTTCCAATCCGCGCATGCGCTAGCCTCGGATCAAGTGACGGACTTGCTGAAGCTGCAAAAGGCAGCGCAGAAGATCAGTTCGATCCTCGACCTTGATCAACTGATCGACAAAGTGGTAAACGACGTGGCGCGTTCGTTCGGGTGCGTCGAAGCCGATGTCTACCTTCACGACGAAGAGCGCGGGGAACTGGTCCTGACTTCGGCGCACGGTTGCGCCGGCTGCGACATCTGCGGCAAAGATCACAGCCTGAAGATCGGGAAGGAAGGGATGGTCGGATACGTCGCGGGCACCGGCCAGATGCGCTATGCCCCCGATGTGCGGAAGGATCCGTACTACATCGGATGTGAGGACTCGACCCGCTCTGAGGTTGCCATTCCGCTGCATGTGGATGGCAGGCTGATTGGCGTATTCACCGCTTCGCACCCCGAGTTGGATGCCTTTCCTCCGGAGCAGCTCCGGCTTTTGCAGGCGCTGTGCGGTTATGTGGCGGTCGCAGTCCATAATGCGCGCCGTTTTCAGGAAGCACAGTACCAGCGCGAGAAAATGAGCCGCGAGGCTAATGAAGCACGCAAGATCCAAGAGGCTTTGCTGCCTCGGTCTTCACCTTCTATTCCTGGCTTCGCCGTTTCTGGCCTCTCGACTCCGGCGGGCTCTGTGGGGGGAGATTGGTACGACTTCATTCCTTTCGACGACGGCCGCTGGGGATTGGTGCTGGCCGATGTGTCGGGTAAAGGTACGGCGGCTGCGCTGCTTATGTCGGCAACTCGCGGCATGCTTCGCTCTTTAGCAACCGCGTGCTGCCCCAGCGAAGTGCTGACCAAGCTGAACGAATTATTGGTCAACGATTTTCCTTCAGGCCGGTTCGTGACCATGATTTACGCGATCCTCAATCCCGCGACTCGGTTTTTAAGTTTCTCAAGCGCGGGACACTTGCGTCCGCTTTTGATTGAGAATTCCCACGCGCGCTTCCTGGAGACGGAACGGGGCTTGCCGCTCGGAATCGGGGCCGGAAGCTATTCTGAGGCGCAAGTAGAGTTGGCGCCGGGCTCACGCTTGTTGCTTTACAGCGACGGTATTACTGAAGCGACGAATCCCGAAGGGGAAGAGTACGGCGCGGAGCGTCTTGAAAAGCATTTTCGCCGGAGCGATGCGTCGGCGGAGAGCATTCTTGAAGACGTGCGCGTGTTCGCCAACGGGGCTGGTCTGCACGATGACGCTACTGTCATTTTGGTGAAGGGGTAAGTCTGTTACCGCGGACGGGTGAGTCCGCGCCAGACTCGCTATCCGAAGCGGGTTTTGTGCTCCTTCAGGATGCAGCGGTCCATGATCACTAAAATTCCTTCTTGCCGCGCCTTCCGCGCGGCTTTTTCGTTGATGACCTCCTCCTGCATCCAGATCGCGGGAACCTTTAGCCGGATCGCCTGATCCACGACCACTTCTACGAACTCGGGCCGGCGGAAGATATTCACGATATCGATCTTGGCAGGAACATTCAGCAGGGAGTCGTACGCTACTTCACCGAGGGACTCTTTGATATTTGGATTTACCGGGATAATGCGGTAGCCATTGGTCTGCATGTAGGCAGAAACCCCGTAGCTCGGCCGCATTGGACTATTTGAGAGCCCGACTACCGCGATTATTTTCGAACGCTTCAGCAGGTCTGCGATGGGATCAGATTGCGGCGATGAGGACATGGTAGATCATTGTAGCGACGACGCGATGGGAAGCCAATTGCAGCTGGGAAGATCGCACGGGCAGGGGACGCCCCGCCCACGCGTTTTTTCTTTACTCTCCCTTGGTCACGTCCAGCTTCTGTCTGAACATTCTGGTCGCAATCTTACGGACCGTATCGGAAACTTCTTTGTTGCCGGCCAGATTTCTGAGGTCCGCCGTCAGCAGATGCTTGACCAAGCCAAGGGAAACATCGATGGGGGTGCGGGGATTGAAGGTCAGATTCCGCATAATGGCGTATTGTTTGATAAAGCGCCGCTTCATCGAAATGCCGCGAAGGACGGCCTCGAGCACGTTCTTTTGATTGGCAAATTTTTCGACTTCGCCGTCCGTGATCTTGGGTGATTCGAGAACAGCCAGGGCTACGATTTTTGTGCCGTCGCGAATCAGCAGCGATCGCTCTTCCTTGGTCCCTTTCATGGCCAGTTGAATTCGTCCGGTAATGCCCAGCTTGGAGATCTTCTGCAGAGCGCTGCCGCGCTGCTCTTCGGCACTCAAGTAAGTCTTCTTTACACCAACGGGTGCTTTGCGGGCCGCCGTGGCTGCACCATGGGACGTGCTGGAGGCAACCGTTTCGGTCGTCGCCTCGGCGAGCGCTAGATCGGACAGGGCGGGAGCACTGGACGGGAGTTCCTCGATTCCACCAATCGGCTGAAAAGGCTTGTCACCCTCAGTGGCAATCTCGCTGGCGTGCTCGGCCAGGTATGCGGCGGCCGCTTGGTCGGGGACCTCGTTCGCGTCGGTTTCGACGCTAGTGGGATGACTGGGAGACTCCGGTCCGGCATGGTTTGAAGCGGGCACCGGTTCCGGGGAAGTGGGCGCGGATTCAGTTCTGCTCGGCGCCGTAGGTCCGAAAGCGGCGAGCTTTTCCGCAACGACCGCCGATTGAGCAGGGTTTAAGTGCGGGTTGGAACTCAGAGCGGTCAGGATTGTCTGAGACTGGCTGATGCGCGGACTCTTGAGCAGAGTTTCCAGCATATAGCGAGAAGCTGCGCCAGCTAGCTCCGCCAGCGATGCCTCGGAGACCGAGGGGTTTTCCAGCAACGCGGGAAGCAGCGTTGGTCGAAGATTTCCCGGGGTGATCAGGTAAGCCAGCACTTCTTTTGGCGTGCGCGGATCGGCTGCGGCTTTGCGCGAAGAAGCCTCGTCCCATCCCGCTAAAGTGAGGCGGGCGCGCTCGGCGAAGATTTTGGTCTGAGTTGCCAGGTAGACGAGGATTTCGAGCATCTCCTCGGAGGGAACGGAGAGCGCTCCGCGCGCGGCGGTCTGCATTACATTAGAGGACGCTCCCGAGGAGCGTATTACGTCGAGCATACGTGGCATAGATGTGGGTGCTCCCGAAAAAGCGGGACATTACAGGATCAGGCTGAAGCGGACGGATTTGCCAGTATTTTCGTGCGGGATAACGTTACGAAGGGCACCTGCAACGTACGGCGATCAAATGGGCGGAGTCACGACCGCCTCAAGTTCGCGGACGGCTCGTTCCAATTCGCGGAGCAGCGGGTTGGATTTCTTGCGCTTAAATTCATCCAGCAATGCGCGGTAGTACCAGAGGGTGCCGTCGCGTTTGCCGCGAAATCGTTCCCAGACCCTGTCGCCTACCTCGCGATAGGCGGCGACGATGGAGCGGACGTTGTAGAGTTTGTCGGCAGCGGATACCAGGCGCGTGTCGCCATCAGCCGTTCGCAGATGCGCGACGTATGCTTTCTTGCGTTCGAGCCACGGCGGTTTGGGTTCAAGATCGGAATCTGTGCAGCCGTCCACTATGTGAGCGACGCGACTGCCGAAGCGGCGGCGGACTTCGCGAAGCATGGGCGCGCCACCGCAGTCCTCGACGACGTCGTGCAAGAGCGCAGCGATGGCAAGGTCTTCATCGCCTCCCGCTTCGAGCACAAGGTTGGCAACACCCAGCAGATGCGCAACGTAAGGGACGGTTGTTCCCTCGCGGTGTTGGCCCGCATGTTTTTGTGTCGCAAAAACAAGTGCCCGTTCAAAGCGTGGGCCCAAAGTTGTGACTCTTTGCCTTTTGGGTTTCATCGGGCGGTCGGCTCACTTCACATCGTTAACCAGGACGACGTCGCTGTTGATTTCGCCGCGCGCCAGGAATAGCTGCTTGCCATCGGCGGACCAGGCGAAATTGAAGATTGTGCCCTCGGTAAAGTTTGTCACTTGCTTGGGCGGATGACCATCGAGAGACTGGCTCATCAGGTTGGAAACGCCATTTTTGTTGTCCACGTACAACACAGCCTTACTATCGGGAGACCATGCAAACGCAGACTCGACAAGGTAGGAGACCTTGGTTAGCTCGCCGCCCTCAATCGGCATATAGGCGATCCCAAACTTGCCTGCTACCTCGTCGAAAGCATTAAGCGCGATCCACTTGCCGTCGGGGGAGACTGTCGGATTGGTGACAGTGCGATCGATGAGCGGCTGAGGCGTACCGCCGTCGAAGGGCTGCTTCAACACCCGCAGTTTCCCAGCTGAAATCGATTGGTACAGCAGCCACTTTCCGTCGGGTGTGATTAGCGGGGTGAAGTCGGCATTTCCGTTGGTAAGTTGTTTTGGGCTACTGCCATCGATATTCATGCTCCAGATATTTTGGTGACCGTTGCGATCGGAGGAAAACACTACCGCTCGGCCATCGGCGGAAACGGCGGGACCGGTGTTGTTGCCCGCATTCACGGTGAGTTGTGCTGGGCTGCTGCCGTCGGCGTTCATGCTCCAGATGTCACTATGTCCATTAGCGTTTGAAGTGTAGAGAACGCCACCGTTCGGCAAGGAGACAACGCCATTTATACCTTCGCTGGTCCCGCTCCCGGAGGTGAGCCGTCGAGCAGAAGCAGCGTCACCTTGGGGAACCGCCCAAATCGACGAGGAGACTTCGCTCTGTACTGTGACCAGGGCGCTGGAATCGGCTGTAAGGCTGACTCCGAAATACCGGTTCAAGTCGTTGGTGATGCGGCGCGCCTCGCCGCCAGGGTAAGTAACGTACCAAAGCTGAGGCGCAAGGCTGGAACTTTGATCGGGGGCGTCGAGGACCAGCCCGCTGCCATCCCCCAGCCATGCAACGCGGCCAGAGCCGGACCATTTGTGAGATGAAATTGTTTTTTCCGCTCCGCCCGGGACTGGCACCCCCACCAAGATCCACTGAGCGGCGGCTGTGCTTTCAAGGGCAAGTGTAGCGATGGTGCGGCCGTCGGGCGACCAGCTGGGACCGCCACTGAGACCGAACCAGGAGGCAGCGTACCTTGAGGGGAGCTTGCGGCTGGCCACGACGTGTTGATCGGAGCCGTCCGCCTTGGCGACTGTAAGATCGTCCGTACCTTTCGGCGGATAGAAGCGGGCGAAGGCGATCTGGGCGCCGTCGGGCGATAGGGCGATAGGATCGTCGACGTCTTCAACTAGCTTTCGCGGAGTTCCTCCCAGCACCGGGACTTGGTAGAGGAGAGCCTGCGTTTCGTTCTTCGCGGCGGTGACGTAGTAGACGTAGTTGCCGTCCGCAGAAAATGTCATACCAAAGTACGTCGTCTCCGCCGGAGTAACGATCTGTACGTTGTTTGCCGTCGTAACCTGGCGTACCCAGAGACTCTGCTTTCCTGCGTCTTCGATCACGTGGACGACGTACTTGCCGTCGGGAGAGATGGCAGCCATGCGGGACTTGCCCGTGTTGGTCAGCCGCGTGAGGTGGATATGTTGGAAGGCGGCCGCCGCGGGCTTGGAAGTGCGTCCTGTCAATTTGTAAATGCCGAAAGCTGCAACCGCCGCTAACACGACTGCGAGGCCGGCGATCAGCAGTTTTCTGCTACCGTTGGCAGCAATTTGCGTCGGCGCGCTCGCCGCAGAAGGCTGTGCGGGATCGGTGGGATGCTTTCCGCTCGGCGGAGGCGCCACTGGAGCTGGGGCTGGGGTGTTTGGAACCTCGTCTGCGCTTTGATAGGCCGCACGCCGGCCGGAACTGCTGTCTCGTTGCAAGCGCTTCAAATCACCGCGCAGTTCAGAGGCGTGCTGATAACGAAGATCGCGATCTTTCTCCAGCGCCTTGTTGATGATCTCTTCCAGCCGCGGCGGGAGATCGGGATTGAGGCGAGCCGGCGCAGGTGGCATGCGATTGAGAATGGCGTCGAAAACCATCGCTGAAGTATCACCGCGGAAGGGCAGCGTGCCAGTCGCCATTTCGTAGAGAACTGCTCCGAACGAAAACAAATCGGTGCGCGAGTCCAGCTCTTTGCCTTTCGCCTGCTCGGGCGACATGTACGCGACGGTGCCCACTGCGGTTCCGGGGCTGGTCAGGAAGTCCAGACTTACGGCGGCCGCAGTTGCTTCCGCGACCGTCGGCGCTCCCTCGGCTGGCTTGCTCGGGACTGCCGTCAGTTTCGCCAGACCGAAATCAAGAATCTTGGCGTGGCCGCGTTTGGTTACGAAAAGATTAGCCGGCTTGATGTCGCGATGAACGATGCCCTCGGTGTGGGCGGCGTCGAGCGCGTCTGCGATCTCGATTGCCAACGAAAGCAGAACCTCGGTATCCAGAGGCTGCCCGGCGATACGGTGCTTCAGCGTTACGCCATCCAGAAATTCCATAACGATGAAGGTGTGGCCGTCCTGTTCATCGATCTCATGAATGGTGCAGATGTTTGGATGATTTAGGGCCGAGGCGGCTTTGGCTTCGCGCTGGAAACGGCTCAGGGCCTGAGGATCTTTCGCGACATCGTCGGGCAGGAACTTGAGGGCCACGAAGCGGCCGAGCTTAATGTCCTCGGCTTTGTAGACGACACCCATGCCTCCGCCGCCCAATTTCTCGAGGATGCGATAGTGCGAAATGGTTTGGTTGAGCAGTTGGTCCTTACCTCGACGATGGAATGTTAGCAGCAGGCGGTGAGAAACGCGACCCTATGGAGCGATTAGCCCGATTTTGTATGGTCGATTGGCCAGGATTGACCTTCACTTTCGGTCCCCACGTGATCATGGTTGCTTCTCGCTGCGACGCATTTGCAGGTAGGCGCGGATGAAGGGCTGTAGATCGCCGTCGATTACGCGGTCCACGTCGCCGACTTCCATCTTCGTTCTGTGATCTTTGATCAGGCGATAGGGTTGCAGAATGTACGAGCGAATCTGCGAACCGAAATCGATATCGAGTTTTGAGTCTTCGATCTTCTTCGTGGCTGCGCGCTTCTTTTCCAGTTCGTTTTCATAAAGCTTTGAACGAAGCATGCTCATGGCGCGGTCTTTATTTTTGTGCTGCGAACGTTCATTCTGACAGGCGGCCACAATTCCGGTAGGAATGTGGGTGATGCGCACGGCCGAGTCAGTGGTGTTGACATGCTGCCCGCCTTTGCCGCTGGAGCGGTAGGTGTCGATGCGCAAATCCTCAGGCTTGATGACGATATCGATGCTGTCATCGATTTCCGGGGAAACGAACACGCTGGCAAAAGACGTATGCCGGCGCTTGGCTTGATCGAATGGCGAAATGCGCACTAAACGATGCACGCCGATCTCGCTGGTCAGCAGGCCGAAGGCATATTCCCCATTGACCGCGAAAGTCGCGGACTTGAGGCCGGCCTCTTCACCCGGTTGGTAGTCGTAGAGCACCGTTTCGAAGCCCTGGCGCTCGGCCCATCGCAAGTACATTCGCAGCAGCATGTCGGCCCAATCCTGCGACTCCGTTCCCCCGGCGCCGGGATGGATGGTGACGATGGCGTTGCGTGCGTCGTTCTCGCCCGAGAGCAGCGTCTCAGTTTCGAGGCGGTCGACCATTTGGCGAAGCGAGTCGATTTCTCGGCGCAGGTCGGCCTCGACGCTTTCGCCCTCGCGGGCTAAGTCAAAGTAGGCGGAAATGTCGTCGCTGTGGCGGATGAGGTTGGTTTCGTTGGCCAACATATCTTCCAGGCGCTTTTTCTCGCGCATGACCTGCTGGGATTTTTGCGGATTCGACCAGAGATTGGGATCGGAAGCTTGCTTTTCGATCTCGGTCAGTTGTGTGCGCAGCTTGCCGGCGTCAAAGATACTCCCGAAGTTCGTGAACTTTATCTTTTAAGGGAGCGTATTCTTTTTCTAACTCTTCGACCATGATTTTTCCTCTTGAACATCATCGCGGAAGACGTTGCAAGCAACGTCTGTACAGGCCGTAGAAACGTAGCCTGCTAAATTTCTTTTTTCTTGCGCGCAAGCAGCCGCGCGAACAGTGCTGCTACTGAAATTATCGCACACTGGCAGGCGAACCAGTCTCCGTGACGGGAGTAGAACGTGGTTGCGTTCACGAGCGCATACGGAGCATGCAACGCGGTGCGGGTCTTGCGTGGCGCACTGGCCACGATTCGCCCATTGGGATCGATTACCGCGGTGCGACCAGTATTTGTGTCGAGGAGAAGCCAACGATTGTTTTCGACAGCGCGCATGCGCGATTGCTTGAGATGCTGGGCGTAGGCGCCACTGTCACCGTACCAGCCGTCGTTCGAGATGTTCACCAGCACTTGCGCGCCGTTGTTGGCGAATTGCCGGATGTCGTCAGGGAAGATCGATTCGTAGCAGATGAAAACACCTAACTTGCTGCCGCCGGCGTCGAGTGGGGCGCTGGATGTGCCGCGAGAAAAATCTCCGACTTCCTTCGTCAGCCCCGCAGCGAAGGAAAACAATCGTTCAAAGGGAACATATTCACCAAACGGAACGAGATGAATTTTGTCGTAACGCGAGACCCACTCGCCGCTCGGGCTCACCAAGGAGGCGGAATTATAGATTTGCGTCTTCAGGTCGGGCGTTTCGCTGGCATTGCGGATTCCAATGCTGCCGGTGAGCAGCCACGCGTTCGCCTGGCGCGCGACGTTGCTGACGGCATCGCGAAAAAGCGGATCATTATTGTAAAACGGAGCAGGAGACTCCGGCCAAACGATCAAGTCGGGATGCGGGCCGCTATGGGTATCGAAACTGATTGCCGTCAAGTCGCGGAGAGTGTCGTTGAAATAGGCCTTGGTCCAATCCGCACTTTCGAGAATGGGCACATTGGCCTGGACCAGAATGGCAGCACGATCGGTGGTGAGGGTGGGCGCCGGTACCAGGCTTCCAGCCTGCAGGATGAGCGCGGCGATAACGGTTGCGAGCAACAACTGCTTGCGTTTTTCACGTTGTATTAGATATGCAGCCGCGAACGCGGCGTTCACCAGCATGATCTCGAATGACAGTCCGTAGACGCCAGTTACCGAGGCGATGCGAGCCAAGGGAATGTTATCGACTTGCGTCGTGCCCAGGAGGCCCCAGGGGAATCCGGTGATGCGGGTGCGAGCGAGTTCGACTGCGACCCACACGACGGGCGCCAGCAGAAGAGCTCGCAAATTGGAGGGGCTGTTCCCTACCAGCAGACTGACGAGAAGCCCGAAGACGCCGTGGTAAATCGCCAGGTAGAGGCAGAACAGAATCAGAATGACGATCCCGAGCGGTGCGCCGACCCCTCCATATTGGTGCATAACGCTATAAATCCAATAGCAGGTGCCGGCGTACCAAAGAACCCCGCACGCATATGCCAACCCGAAAGCTTGCAGCGGGGTGGCTGGAAGAAGCTTGATTCCGGCTTGAAGTTGCAGGGTTTTCGGTGGACGCGCGCGCAAGATTGCGATCAACAGCGGCGTGATCGCGACCCAACTCAGCATGTAAAGGTTGGGAAGGGGGAAGATCAGAATCTGCAAAGCGGCCGAGAGCCAGACCAGCAACCAGGCACTTTTGTGAATCTGGGACACATGACAGGATAGCAAAGTGCCCGTAAGATACCGGGCCGTGTCGTTTCTCTCTTGCAGTTCGCTGTAGGGCCGGAGTGTCATCCTGAGCGGAGAATTCCGCGTCGCGAAGCGAAGTGGAATGCGGAGTCGAAGGACCCCTAAGGCGAGCTTTCAGTATCTAGGCGGCAAGGCATTCTCACCTTGCTTTTCATGCGATGACAAACAGAACTCCCTGCAACTTCGGTGCACCGAGCGGCGAACTCGGGGTCCTTCGACTCCGCGGACTCTCCGCTTCGCGGAGAGTCCGCTGCGCTCAGGATGACAATCGGCTGGCGCTGACTGGAGTCAGGTTCTTTTTGACGAACTCCACGATTTCGGTGGTCACGTAATTGGGCGGATCAATTTGGAAGATCGGACGGTCTGCAACTGGCTTCAGCGAGATCCCGGTCCATGCGGCCTTGTCGCTCGGGCGCTTCGGTGTGTGCAGGATGACGGCGTCGGCTTGGTCGAGAAATTCCTGGGCTGAGCGTTTGAAATCCGCTGTCGCCGGATCAAGAACCGTCAGGTAGACATCGGGACGGACAAACTTCAGGATGCTGTTGGACTCAAGAATTACATTCTCTGATTCGGCGAATCTGCGGCGAATAGTCGGGATCGCTTCTGCCAGACGGCCTTGTTCGGTGCGCACCCAGAGTGCGCGAACCGCGCCCGCCACGAGAAAGCGCGAAGTATCGGAATCTCCGGAACGATCTTTCTCTTCTGAGATAGCCCAAGTGTGATCGTCGGTGGCGCAGTGGCATGACTCGCCGTTGAGCGAACACACTCCGTGGCCGTATTGTGTGATCTTCAGGGCGGTCCAATGGTATTCGAGCAGAGCGGCGATCAGGCCAGCTACTACACTGGTTTTGCCAACGCTGCGAGAATGTCCGCCGATCACAACGATTGCCATGGTTTGATTCTTGCCCGGGGCGACGGCAGGGTGCCGTCGCGACAGCCGCCGGGACGGCGGCGCTACTCTTTTCTGGCTAAACGTGCGAGCGCCGCTAAGCCTCGCAAGTATTCGCGCACCGGCTTTGCCGGAGTTCCCCAGAAGGCGATTCCCTTCCCTCGGAGAACTTTGTTCGGGAGAACACCGCCTTGTCCTCCGAGCATTACTCCTTCTTCGATGCGGGCGTGTTCGCCGATGCCGACCTGACCGCCGAGAACAACATTCTTTTCAATCGTAATGCTGCCGGAGAGACCGGTTTGCGCGGCGATCGCGACGTCTTCTCCGATCTGGCAGTTGTGGCCGATGTGAACAAGGTTGTCGATTTTCGCGCCTCGGGCGATGCGAGTTACATCCAGGGCTCCGCGATCGATGGTGGTGTTGGCGCCAATCTCGACATCGTCTTCGATTTCTAGTCGGCCGACTTGGGGAAACTTTTCATAGTGGCCAGTCGCCTGATCGCACACGTAACCGAAGCCGTCGCTGCCTAGCACCGCTCCTGAATGTACGATCACCCGGTTCCCTAGCTGCACACCCGGATAGATAGTCACGTTCGGATACAAGTCACAGTCGTGCCCGATCCCTGTTTTTGCCCCGATTACGCTTCCGGCCCCGATCCGCGTGTTCTCTTCGATGTGGACGCCTTCGCCGATGACGACTCGTTCTTCAATTGTCACGCTGTTCGCTAGTCGCGCCGTCGCATCCACGATCGCGCTGGAGTGAATTCCGGGTTGCCGCTCTGGGCCCGGACAAAGAAATTGGGCGGCGCGGGCAAATGCCAAGCGCGGTTGAGCGGCGAGAAGCAGCGGCTTCGAGTTCGTAGTTCCGGAAGCAAAATTTCCGGCAATGACGGCGGAGGCACGCGATTCGAGGGCTGCGTGGAGATTCTTGTCATCGTCCACAAAAATCAAATCGCCCAGTTCCGCCGACTGGACGCTCGAGATGCCCGTCAGGGGGACGGTTTCATCTCCGAGCACGCGGGCCTTTACAAACTCAGCGACCTCTTTGACGGACCGCGACCTGACCAAAGTCATGGCACCTTTTTATACGTTTGCCGCAGGAAAGGAAAGCTGGGGATAGAATCATCGCATGGAGCGGAAGATCTTCTGGATCAGCTTCACTGTGCTGGGCTTGGCGGCGGATTTCATTTTGCCGCTGTGGTGGGCTTTGGGAGCAACGATTCCGATTGTTTATGTGAGCTGGTGGATCGCGTACCGGAGTGATTGGTTTGGCTAGAATTCCGCGGCTCGGTCATCTACCCCGCGGGCTTTGCCGTAGTCCAGTGGAATCCGGCCGGGTTCAGCGAATCTGCAATAAAGTGAGCAGCATGCACTCCACGATTTGGCAATCAAGATTTCGATGGCTGCTAAGACTCGGCACGGTATCGCTGCTCGGTTTGGCCCTGCTGCCGTGCGTATTTATGACACGAACGGATCCTCGCCCGCTTGCCCTCATCGATATTGCGCTATTTATTCCGGGTGCGGTGTACTTATTTCTGGTGACGATCTGGCACTGGAAAGAGCGGTATCGAGGGAAACACAGCGACCTGTGGGGCGGGCTGATCTTGATAGAGACCACGGGCTGGTTCAAACTCGTGTATCTCTTCAGACACATTATCCCGGACGCCCGTGGCACGGGTCGGTATGCGTCGGCGGACTAGATGGCGGAAATCGGGCTTTGCCGTCGCAAATTCTTGGGGAGCAAAAGACGCATCACTAACTACCCAAGGAGATCAAAGGACACTCTGCCTTCTGCCGAATTAATACAGCGGCGCTTGGCCCTCGGGACGCGTCTTCCAGCGGCGATGCACCCACAGCCATTGATCTGGATAGCGCCGCACGTAATCTTCAATCACTTTCGTGAACAAAGCGGTACTGGCTACCGCGTCGGCATCGTCGTCGCCGGTGCGTATAAGGTTTATCGCTGGATCAAAGCGCAGACGGTATTTTCGCAGCGCGGGATCCCAGATGGTGAAGCCGGGAACGACCGCCGCATCGGTGCGCAATGCAATTCTCGCCAGGCCGCTTGCCGTGCATGCCGGAATCCCGAAAAACGGGACGAACACGCCCTGCGGCGGCGTCATGTTCGTGTCCATGAGGATGCCCACGGTTTCTCCGGCCTTCATGGCGGAGAGCAGACCCCGCACGAAGTCGTCTTTGTCGACCATGGAGTTGCCGTGCATAGTGCGATACTGGCGGGTCAGGCGATCGAGATACACGTTGTCGAGCGGACGCATCACGACGTGCAGGGGATGTCCGTGAAGAGAATGGGTAAAGGCTGAAAGTTCCCACGCCCCCAGGTGTGCGGTCAGAAACAGCACCCCTTTGCCTCGCGCCAAGGCGCGTTCAAAGTTCTCGAATCCGTCGTAGACCACGACCTTGCCGACGTTTTCACGGGTGAACTTAGGGAAAAGGCAGACTTCGGCGGCCTGCCGTCCAAAGGAAATAAAGACTCCTCGCAGGATTTTCGCACGATGGTGCCGACTTTTCTCAGGAAATGCCAAGGCCAGGTTGTGCATGCCCACTCGCCTAAGCCGCACATGAAGCGCATAGACGATCCAACCGAGGGTGATCCCGGCAGCGCGGGCCAGCGGACGAGGCAGCGCTCCGATAAACTTGATAATCAGCCAGGCTAGGGCATACTCGAGTCTCTGCCGCATCTTGGGGGAAATGGTGACGGTAGCACCGGGAAAATGCTACGTCAAACGAATCAAGCACAGGGGGAAGCCCCAGGTGCTCTGGTGGTTAAGCAGAAGTCTATGAATGATTTGGGCAGACAAAAAAATGCGAGGTTGGCAACGGTGACCCTAATCTCCGCTCCCAACCCCGTCTCCCAGGTTCTGTGGTAGGTGAACCGAGTATGCGTTAGGGCCAGGAAACCGGCAAGATTACGAGGGTCATTGTCCTTTAGTAACCTTGAAGAGCACCCTACTTCGCCGCCACCAGGTTGTGCGTAATGGCGTGCACGGAAAGGGCAATCCGGTTCTGCACCCCTACTTTTCGCATCAGCTTGGCAACGTGCGCCTTCACAGTACGCTCTTCGATGCCCAGTGCGGATCCGATCTCTTTGTTGGAGCGCCCTGCCACGAGCATTTCCAGGACTTCCTTCTCGCGGTCGGTAAAGGTCACTCGTCCGGCGGGGAAAATGCGTCCCGGCGACGACGACACGCGTTCGATAAACATCGAAAGCACCCGCCTGGGCGCCCATACCGAGCCCTCATTGACGACCCGGATCGCTTGTACGAACTCGGTTGGCGAAGCGGCTTCGTCCACATAGCCCTTGGCGCCTGACGCGATGGCCTTCAGAATGGTCTCTTCATCGATGCCCGAACCTGTCACAATAATGCGCAGGTCGGGGCGCGTGGCCTTCATAGTTGCCATCAGATCGAACAGGTTCTGGCCGTTGCGGTTGCCCAGCAGGATCAGATCGATGCCCTGCAGGTTGCTAATATCGGGAAGCGAGGCAGAGATCAGCTCGAAATCCGACTCATTATCGAACAGGGCCCTAAATCCCACGAACCGCAGTGGATCGCTTTCCACCACGGCAATACGGATCGGCGCTTTCTTTACCGGTGCTGCTTTCGTGGCCATTGCAGATTTCATAGCTTTCCTACTCGGGTTAGTAGGGGCTAGCATAGCTGCAATCGTGGCGGATGGAAAGCGCAGTAACGGTTTTGTAATTACGGCGGTAACATAGAAATCATCGATGAAAAGAGGGTGAAAGTCTCATGAGATTGCCTTTCCGATTATTATCCCCGAGGCGGGGGTGCATTGCCGGCCTGCTGGTTGCCGGAACGTTACTCGCGGCGGCGCAAACTACGTATCAGCCAAAGTTCAAGGGGGACCCGGCGCGGTCGGAGTCTGAAGCTAACGCCTTGGGTTACATGCGCACCGTTATCCGGGCGCAGCAGCAATACTACAAAAAAGATAACAAATACGCCCCGACCCTGGCGGACCTGGTTCATACCGGATCCTTCACCAAACGCATGACCCAGACCGATCGGGGGGATTACACCGTGAGCTTCCACCCTCGCAAAGACGGCTACGAACTGACAATGACTCCGAAGCAGTTGGACGCGGAACATCGCGCGTTTTACGCCAATGAGGATGGGGTGATTCACGCTGATGAGACGAAGGCGGCCGATGAGAATTCGCCGAGCGTCAAGTAACGACGCCTGCGCGCTGCGTCGGGCGTGGACGCCCGTCCTCCATTAACTGGCGGGGCCGGGCTTGATCTCTGCGGCTCTGTCTTCTTGATAGGTGACGCTGAGGGGGTTGCCGCCGTTTGGATAATTCACGGTTCGATTCCCTGGCTGGCCGTTGTTTTCGGGAATCCCCAAGCCAATAGCAAAATCGGTTTGCAGTTCGTTCATCCCCGGTTTGACCTGATGCTTGTCGATGGCGTCCCATATCTCAGTCGGCCAATGCTTGTAAAGCTCATGGGGATCCTGGATGAAGAGCATGTCGTCGGAGTAAAACTTGTAGACGCCGCCTTTGATTGATCCCACAGGAAAAGCATACGTCTTGCCATTGTTTTCAAACACAGCCAATATCTGCTGCTCATCCGGAGATTGCGGCGCGTCGGCACTGATCACGTCTTTAATCTGCAGCTTTTCGAGGGGCAGGAGTTTCCCAGCCTCATGCGAGAAGTCGACGCGATGGCGACCGGCGTCGTACAGATAGTATGTGTAAGCGTAACCGACTTTGACCCACACCGGCTGCTCAGTGAGCTGGCGGGCGGACTTCAAATCATAGGGATAAAGCTTCTTGGGAATTACATAGTAGTCGGGATTTAGCGGAGGCGCCTGCTTCCTGGCTTGGTCGATGGCGCTCTCATGCCGCTCGTACAGTACGTAGGCCAGCCTGGTGCCGGAGACAAGAATGGCCACACCCAGCACGAGTTGAATCCTTTGCTTGATTTCAGGACTGATCTGCATAAACCGTAACCTTACCAGACTATGCCCGGCCATGCCTCCGATCATAATTCGACCGTACGCATCGCGAACGTTCACTCTGATGCGGTAGACTGACATTAGGGTGAGACGAGCTCTCCGCGCCCATTTCGAGGAGAAGACCATGGCTGCTGTGACTGAAGATGAAGTTCGAAGCGCTCTAAAGCAGTGTTACGACCCGGAGATCCCCGTAAACATCGTGGACCTGGGTTTGATTTATGCCGTGCGCTTGGAATCCGTCGCCGATGGCGATCAAGAAGCCCGTCAAGATGTCTCCGTGGATCTGACACTTACTTCTCCGGGCTGCCCGTCGCATGTCATGATCGGCGACCAGGTGAAAGCCAGACTGGAGCAGTTGCCGGGAATCCGCACTGCAACTGTGAATGTGGTGTGGACTCCGCCGTGGACCCCGGAGCGCTTAAGCCCCGAGGCGAGAACGCAGTTAGGCATCGAATGAGCCATTCCGCGTAGAAACGTTGCAAGCAACGTTTCTACGGATGCGATCTAGTAGATCGCGTGCCCCGGCGCCTGACTTCGCACATCTGGTTTTGATCCCATCAGCAACAAGGCCCCAATCCGCTTGAATGCCCGTAGATCTTCCAGACTGTGAAATGACTTCGTCTGATAGTCATCCGGAGTGGGCGTGTCATCTGGAATTCTCCGGGCCTCGACATCGTCAAAGCCATGTTTCTGTAGCATCGTGACGTATTCCGCTTCCGAGCGAACGTGTACCGGTAGTTTGAGCTTGTCGACCCATTGCAGTGAATAGGGATTGTCTTTGTACAAGTTGATCAGAATGAACATGCGCCCTCGCGGAGCCATCACTCGGAATAACTCGGCCAACGCCAACTCCTGATCGGGATAGTAGTAAAACGATTCGACTGAAAGCATCTTGTCGAAGAAGTTCTCTTCCCAAGGAATTTGCTGAGCCGATCCCCAGACATACAAAATGTTCTCGAATTCCCTCGAGGCGGCGCGGGCCTGACGAATCATTTCGTCGGAAACATCGACGCCAACGACTTGCCCAAATCCTTCAGGCCCGTCGGTAACGAGTCGCGCTAGCAGTCGGGTGGCCCATCCGGAGCCGCAGCCAAGATCGAGCACGCGTTCGCCAGGGCGGAGGTCCATGAGCCGGATGGTCTTACCGGTGATATCGAGGTGATGGCCTTCCATCTTCTCGCCTTCGCCTGCCTCGGCCCAGCGGTTGAACTCGTGCTGAAGGATCTCGTCGGAAGTTGGCTTCGTCTCGGACATTGGTTCCTCTATCGACGGCATCTTGCCGGCTGTCTCGCGGGTGTCTCGTCCCGCTTTCAGGCCGCCGGGACGGCGGCGCTACGTCTATGCTACATTTGCTTTCCTCATGGCTTCAAATCCGCAACCTCCCGGCGAGCCTGAGCACGAGCTTCTCTACTGCCCAAAGTGCGCCATAGAGGTCTCTGATCCTCTGAGTTGCGGCGATTGCTCCGCGGTCATCTGCCGCCGCTGTGGGACGCCGCTCGAATCCCCTGACGAACTGGGAATGGGATAGTTCATGGCGATTGCGACTACTTCGCCGCCTTCTACAACCCAAGCTGAATCAAAACCCACGCTGGTGCGTGGTCTCACTTTGCTGGACTCGGTCCTGTTGTTGGTCGGCGGAATTATCGGCTCGTCTATTTTTCTGACTGCAAAAGACATTGCAGGACCTCTTCCCCACCCTGTGCTTTTTCTGCTGGTGTGGGTGCTCGGCGGCGTGATTTCCATGTGCGCATGCTTCGCCTTCGCCGAACTGGGTTCGATGTTCCCCGACTCCGGCGGCCAATATGTTTACTTGCGCGAAGCTTATGGGGACTTGCCCGCGTTTCTCTACGGCTGGATGCTGTTCAGCGTGGCCAATGGCGGTTCGATCGCGGCGCTAGCGGTGGGCTCAGCCGCGTATCTCGGCGGGATCGTGCCGAGCATTTCTCAGGAGCACTTGGTTCTATCGGTCATGGGCGTGGTTGTTACTCGAGCACACGTCGTGGCCTTGATCATGATTGCGTTTGTGACTTGGATTAATGTGATTGGGCTGCGCCGGGGCGCGCTGCTGCAAAACGTCGCCACCTGGGCGAAATTTGGCGCGATAGCGGCGTTCGTAATTCTTGGTTTCGCCATCGGCAAGGGCGATTGGCATCACTTCACCACCCGCAAGTGGGATACGCTAAGCGGTCTGACCATGGGGATGAGCTCTGGTCAGCTCCTTTCAGCGTTCGGAGTGGCTCTGATCGCCGTCTTCTGGGCCTACGACGGATGGGTTTATATCACTTGGGTGGCGGGCGAGGTAAAGGAACCGCGCCGAAATGTTCCGCTGGCGATGGTGCTTGGGGTGCTGATCGTCGGCGTGGTCTACGTGGCCATGAACATGACATATGTGTATGCGCTGCCGCTCACCGAAATCGCCAAGCATGAGACCATCGCCCACGCCGCTGCCGTGGCGCTGTTCTCGCCGGCAGCCGCCGTTTGGCTCTCAGCGATGATTGCGATCTCCTGCTTTGGCGCGGCAGCCTGCGCCATACTCAGCAGCGCGCGAGTCTACTACGCCATGGCGGTGGACGGCGTCTTCTTCCGGCGTATGGCGGATGTGCATCCCAAATGGCGCACTCCGGTGTTTGCCCTGATCGGACAAGGAGTTTGGGCGGGAATTCTGACTCTCAGCGGACGCTACGACCAGCTTTACACCTATGTGATGTTCGGCATGGTGCTGTCGTATACGCTGACCGTGGTGGGATTGTTCGTGTTGCGGCGGAAGCGCCCGGATATTCCGAGGGCGTATCGCTGCACTGGGTATCCGTGGCTTCCCGCCATCTATGTGCTGATCGGAGCCGCCTGGACCTTGAATACGATTTTTGCGCGTCCGACGGAATCGCTGGCGGGCACGATTATTATCTTAATCGGCGTGCCAGGATACTTGTATTGGAGACGCAATACGAAGAAAGTTCGCTCTGGCAGCGTAGTCGAATGGCTGCAGTCCGAGCTTCGCTCGGCTGGGACGGGCGAGACGTCTGTCCTCCATTACCGCGACCTACACCGGGACAGCCGTCTTCCTTGCGGGGTTGAAGAAGGGCGTCTTCACAATTTTCGCCGTAACTTTCTGGCGGATGGCCTCGATGGTGATCTCCAGTTGCAGCCGGGTGGCTAGCTTAGAGTGCGAAGTTTCGACACTGGCCAGCGCAATCATCTTCTTTAAAACCGGTGACCACGTTGTCGAAGTCGCCTTGCCTACCTGTTTCTCGCCGCAGTACACGGGAACCGCAACGCGCGAGGCCTGGCTGGGCGCGGCGGGCGTGAGCCCGAATTTTTCGTAGCGCTCTTCGACTTCTGTCCAATCGATTTCAAGGCCGACGAACTGTCTTGCGACTCCCTGCTTCTGATCCTGCTCCAGAGCTGCTTTGCCGATGAAATTCTCTTTGTTCAGATGCACCATCTTGGCGAAGCCCAACTCGTAAGGAGAATATTCTTGTGATGCGATCAGAGCCTTTTTGCTACTGGTATAGTCGACCTCGATCAGCAGCAATCCGGCTTCGACACGAGCCACGTCAAGGGCCAGCATGCCGGCGGCGTGAATGTCGAAGCGCTTTCCTGTTTCCATGACCGCGTCCCAGACTTTCACCGCTTCGCTCCAAGGCACCCAGATTTCGTAGCCCAGGTCGCCGGTGTATCCAGTGCGCGAGATGTCGACGGGAACGCCCGCAATTTTGCCGTGAGTCACGCGAAAGTATTTCAGATTGGCAATGTCTGCTTCTGCCGCTGCTTTCAAAAGCCTTCCCGAAGTCGGTCCCTGCAAAGCCAGCGCCGCAACTTTTTCCGAAATGTCTTCGATCTGGACATCCATGTTGGTGCCGTTCTGGCGAAACCAGCGCAGGCTGGGATCGGCGGCGGTCCAGCGATATTTGTTCTCTTCGAGGCGAGTAATGGTGCCATCGTCGATGACCTTGCCCTGCTCATCGCACCAACAGCAGTAAATCACCTGGCCGACGGAGACTTTTTTGATATCGCGAGTGATCACGCGGTTTACCAGTTTGGTCGCGTCTTTGCCGGTGATCAGATATTTGTAGAGCGGCGAGATGTCAATCAGAGCGGCGGCATTGCGGATGGCGTTGTATTCATGCTCGTGGTGCACTTCGTAAACGCTGACCGTGTAGTATCCCGACCACTCGCGGTAGTTGAGGCTCTGACAGAGCGGAAAGGTTCTTTCGTGGAATGCGGTTCCTACGGGCACTTGGCTCCCTCGATATTTTTCGGGTCCACCAGAAACGTAGCAAACTACGTTTCTACAGTCGTTGTAGAGACGTTGCTGGCAACGTCTCTCGCACGTGGATTATATGCAGCGGTGAAGGTTCGTGGCAAACTGACGTGGTTTCGGGTGTGACTGCAAGTCAAGCATTCGGGTCTTGTCTTGCAGACAAGAGACACGCTCGCCCGGTAGAATGTGGAGTCCTTATTCCTATGGTGGTTCCCAAATGATGACGTCATCCTGAGCGGTGTCGGCCGCGAAGGATCTGGAGCGAACCAGCAAGCTTCTGCGCGAGCACTTGAGGTCCTGCCCGTGCACGCGAGATCCTTCAGGCCTGGAGTCCTTCAGGATGACGTCGGTTGAATAAATAGTTGAATAAATATATGGGCAACTCGAAATACGACGTGATTGTGATTGGCGGAGGCCACAACGGCCTGGTCAACGCGGCTTATCTCGCGCGAGCGGGCAAGAAAGTTCTGGTGCTCGAACGTCGCTACGTGCTCGGCGGAGCGGCCTGTACCGAAGAGGTCTTTCCCGGTTTTAGGTTCTCGGTGTGCTCTTACGTGGTTTCATTGCTGCGCCCGGAAATCATTCGCGACCTCGATCTTCCGCGTCATGGATTGGAAATTCTGCCACTCGACGGCACGTTCACCCCGATGCCGAATGGCGACCATTTGTGGCGGGTGAACGACCACGGAAAGACACATCGCGAGATCGCCCGTCACTCGAAGACGGATGCCGAAGCCTATGACGAGTTCGGCAAGGCGATGCAGGCGATGTGCCGCTTCGTGAAGCCGATCCTCAGCATGGTGCCGCCCGACCCGGCCACGCTGAATCCGAAGGAATTGATGAAACTGCTTTTCCTCGGGCGTCGCTTTCAGGGCCTCACCAGCGAAGACAAGTACAACCAGGTCCAGTTGATGACCATGAGCGCCATCGACTTCCTTGATCAGTGGTTTGAAACCGACGTGCTGAAAGCGACCATGTCGGCGTCCGGGATCATCGGCACATTCCTAGGCGTGCGCTCGCCGGGAACGGCCTATGTGCTGCTCCATCACTACATGGGAGAAATCGACGGAGCGTTCCGCTCGTGGGGATTTGCTCGCGGCGGCACTGGCGCGATTTCCAACGCCATTGCGGATGCCGCACGCGAGGTGGGTGTTGAAATCCGCACTGAGTCTGCGATTGCCCAGATCATCGTGAAGAATGGCAAAGCAAAGGGCATAGTGCTGGCCAGCGGAGATGAGATTTACGCTGACATCGTTTCGTCGAGCGTTGATCCGCGGCTGACATTTGTAAAGATGATTGAGAAAGGCAATTTGCCAGACGATTTTCTCGAAGAGATCAATCGCTATAAATTCCGAGGATCTTCCGGCAAAGTAAATCTCGCGTTGGATGCCCTGCCGAATTTCAAGGCGATGCCCGGACCGGGTGCTCATTTGCGAGGCGCGATTTCAATTTCGCCCAGCGTCGAATACATGGAGCGGGCTTACGACGATGCGAAGTACGGCAATTTCTCCCGCCGCCCATACATTGACATGGTCATTCCCACGCTTACCGATCCCTCGGTTGCGCCGCCGGGAAAGCACATCCTCTCCTGCTTCGTGCAGTATGCGCCTTACAAGTTGCGGCCCGGGCTCAACTGGGACGATCAAAAAGAAGCTTTCGGAAACAACGTGATCAACACCATTGCCGAGTACGCGCCCAACATCAAGGACATCATCTTGTACAAGCAGGTGGTAACACCACTGGATCTGGAGCGCGAGTGGGGGCTGACGGAAGGCAACATCTTTCAGGGCGAGTTGTCGCTTGAACAGCTGTTCTTTCTGCGCCCGGTACCGGGCTACGCGCAGTTCCGAACTCCGATCAAGAATCTCTACATGTGCGGCTCCGCTACGCATCCTGGTGGAGGAATTATGGGTGGGCCAGGTCGGCTGGCGGCGCTCGAAATTCTCAAAGACTTTAAAGGAGCGGCATAGCCGATGGGTGACGCGCGCGATATCGTCATCATCGGAGGGGGCCACAACGGCCTAGTCACTGCATTTTACCTTGCCAAAGCGGGATGCAAACCGCTCGTGCTCGAGCGGCGTGCCGAGCCAGGTGGCGCCGCAATCACGGAGGAATTTCATCCTGGCTTCCGCTGCTCCATTCTCGCACATGCGGCGGGTCCGCTTCGGCCGGATATTGTCCGTGACATGCGGTTGGAGAAGCACGGTCTCAGGCTGATCAAGCCGGATGTAGGTGTGGTCTCGCTGTCGCCTGACGGTCGCGCTTTGATTCTCCATAACGATGTTCAGAAGGCTGCGCAGGAGATCGCCAAGTTTTCCCAGAAGGATGCCGTCAAATACCCCGAATTCCAGGTCTCGCTCGCGAAGGTAGGCAAAGTAATTGGCGAGGCGCTGGCGCTGGCGCCACCAAACATCGACCATCCCAACCGAAGCGATTTGTGGGGAATTCTGCAGACCGGTCGATCGATCCGCAAACTCGGCAAGAAGGATATGTATCGGCTCCTGCGCTGGGGACCGATGGCGGTCGCCGACCTTGTCGCGGAATATTTTGATACTGAATTACTTCGCGCCACCATCGCAGCCCGCGGCATCTTCGGAACCTTCCTCGGTCCGTGGTCGGCGGGCACTAGCCTGGTTCTGCTGATTCGCAGCGCGGGCGACGCACACCCTGCGGGTTCGGCGTGCTTCGCGCAAGGGGGCATGGGATCCATAGCCGAGGCCATGGCCTCGGCGGCTACACACGCGGGCGCTGAAATTCGCAGTGGCGCAGAGGTCATTGAGGTTCGCGTGAAGGACGGCGTGGCCACCAGCGTCGTGCTTTCGACTGGGGAGGAAATTAACGCGAAAGCGATTATCTCGAACGCCGACCCTAAGCGGACGTTGTTGAAGTTGGTCGATCCTATTCACCTCTCACCCGATTTCGTGATGAAGCTGCAGCACTATCGCATGCCGGGAACGGTTGCGAAGGTGAACCTTGCCCTTTCCGGTCTTCCCGAGTTCACAGCGCTGAAAGGGGCAAGCGATACTGGCGTTCTTGCTGGACGCATCCACATTGGGCCGGAGATCGACTACCTGGAGCGCGCTTTCGATGAATCGAAGTATGGCAACTTCTCCAAGCAGCCCTATCTGGAGATTGCGATTCCTTCGGTGACCGATCCGTCGCTTGCCCCAGCTGGCAAGCATGTGATGTCCATCTACATGCAATACGCACCTTACAAGCTGAAGGGCAGCGATTGGGACAGCCAGAGGGTGGCGCTGGGGGACACAGTTGTCAGGACGCTGGCGCAATACGCTCCGAAACTGCCGGAATTGATTCTGACGCACCAGATCATCACGCCGCAGGATTTGGAGGATACTTACGGACTCACCGGGGGGCACATTTTCCACGGCGAACTGGCACTCGATCAGTTCTTTACCATGCGCCCGCTGCTCGATTGGGCCCGGTATCGCACGCCCATTCAGAATTTGTATTTGTGCGGCTCAGGCACGCATCCAGGTGCCGGGTTGACGGGAGGTTCGGGCGCAAACGCCGCGCGGGAGATACTGAAGGATCTGAACAAATAATCCTCGCAACTGGCTAAGCCCGGGACAGATGGATTTCCTTGTGTGCCTTCGTGTCCTTTGTGACTAAGGCTTTTGAAGGCATCAACCACAAAGAACACGAGGGTACACAAGGAAACCGGGTCTAATCAGCCGCCGGGACGGCGGCGCTACAGAATGAAGAACTCCGCCGTAATTTTGATTAGCTGTCCCGACCGCAAGGGCGTCGTCGCAACGATTTCAGACTTCGTCTTTCGTCACAATGGCAACATCCTGCATGCCGATGAACACGCGGACGAAGAATCAAGTCTTTTTCTAATGCGCGTGGAGTTTGACCCCGCCGCGTTTGATATCGACCTGGCGGACTTCTCGCTGCATTTCACCCCGATCGCCGAGAAGTTCGAAATGCAGTGGCGTCTTGCCCGGTCAAATTACCGGCCGAAGATGATTATTCTGGTTTCAAAGTACGACCACTGCCTCGTAGATCTGCTTTATCGCCACAAGAGTGGCGAGTTGCGGTGCGAAATCCCGCTAATTATTTCGAACCATCCGGACAACCAGCCGATCGCGGATTTCTACAGAATCCCCTACATCACGATTCCGGTTCCCAAAGATAATAAGCGCCAGGCAGAGGAAAAAATCCTGGGCCTTCTGCAGCAGCGCAATCCTGATTTCATGGTGCTGGCTCGCTACATGCAGATCCTCTCCGATGAATTCGTAAACCAGTATCCGCAACGTATTATCAACATCCATCACTCGTTTTTGCCGGCTTTCGTCGGCGCCAAGCCTTATCATCAAGCGTTTACACGAGGCGTAAAGCTGATTGGCGCGACCAGCCATTACGTCACCGAAGTCCTCGACGATGGTCCGATCATCGAACAGGATGTGGTTCGAATCTCGCATCGTGATTCCCTCGACGACCTGCTGCAGAAAGGCCGCGACCTGGAAAAGGTTGTGCTCTCGCGCGCCGTACGCTGGCACATCGACAACCGGGTCCTGCTGTATGGGAACAAGACCGTTGTCTTCGACTAGCTATTCGTAACGCAGCGCGACCATCGGATCGACGCGTGCCGCACGCCACGCCGGCACGTAGCTGGCGACCAAGCTCACCGCCCCGAGCAGCAGGGCGACGATAATGAAGGTTGTCGGGTCAGCCGGTTTAACTTCATACAACAAGCTCGAGAGCAGCCGGGTCAGTGCCAATGCTCCCACAATTCCAAATAGCAGACCGAAGCCGATCATGCGGAAGCTCCTAGCCAAAATCATTCCCAGCACATCATTTTTATTCGCGCCGAGCGCCATGCGAACCCCGATCTCCGGTGTCCGCTGTACCACCGTGTACGACATTACTCCGTACAGTCCGACGGCAGTCAGCAGCAGGGCAATGCCGGCAAACAGCCCCAGGAGCACGGTCTGGAAGCGGGCGCGGCCGAGATCAAGAGCGAGGTAGTCCTCCATCGTGCGCACGTCATAAAGAGGCGCATCCGGATCCATGGAGGCAAGTATTTTACGGATTTCCCCACCGATCGCATTCGGATCACCCGGAGTGCGCACAATCAGCGTCGGCGGGCCCCACATCAATTGTGGAAGGGGCACGTAGTAAGCCGCTGCCGGCGGCTTGACCAGATCGCTATTGCGGATGTCCCCTACAATTCCCACAATTTCCCGAATTTTGTAACTGACGCGTGCGGCGCCATCGCCGGCGCCGATCCTCACGCGTCTGCCAATCGGGTCTTCGTTCGGGAAATACTTCTTCGCAAACTCCTGAGTCACGATCATGACCGGCGGAGAATTGCGCTGGTCACGGCCGTCAAAAGTTCGGCCGCGCGCAAGCGGTATCTGCATAGTCTCAAAAAAGCCGGGAACCACCACATAGAAACCTGAACTTGGTTCGTTTTCTTTCGGCACGGGGTGGTCGAGCAGATTAAAGGAGATATTGAATTGATCGTCGCCGAGCGGCAATGGAATTGCGCCGGCGGCAGCGGTAACGCCGGGCAGCGCCCGAATCCGGTTCAACAACTCCTGCACAAATCGGTCCTGCTGGTCAGGGCTATAGCGAGTCTCGGACAAATCGAAACTCGCGGTAAGCAGGTGCCCAGGGTTGAAGCCGAGATCGGCATGGGACAGACGGTTGAAGCTCCGGATCAGCAACCCAGCGCCGATCAGCAGCATTACTCCGAACGCAGTTTCGGCAATCACCAAGCTGGAACGCAGGCGATTGTGGGCGCGGCCGGTAGTGCTGCTGCGGCCTTCTCGCATCGCCTCGGAGAGGTTCGGTTTCGCAACCTGCACCGCGGGAACCAAGCCAAAGATAATGCCCGTCACAATCGCCAGTCCGACAGTGAACAGCAGCACGCGGTAATCCACGCTCACTTCCTGTGCTCGCGGCAGGTTGCTGGGATACAAGCTAAGAATTGCCGTAAGGCTTGAACTGGCCGCGGCAATACCCAAAGCCGCGCCCGAGAGCGACAGCACCAAAGACTCCGCGACTAGTTGGCGTATCACGCGCCCCCGAGATGCACCTAGAGCGGCGCGGACGGCGATCTCTCGTGCCCGGACGCTGGCACGCGCAAGCAAGAGATTTGCGACATTGGTGCACGCGATCAGAAGCACCAACCCGACAGCCCCAAACAGAACCAGCAATGGAGTTCGGGTGTCTCCGACCAGATCCTCCAAGTGAGAACGCGCAGCAATTCCGGCCGAAGAGTTGGTAGTCGGGTACTCCGTTGCCAATGCATGGGTGATCGAAGAGAGTTCTGCGTTCGCCTGGCCAAGGGTCACGTCGGGTTTGAGCCTGGCGATCGCATTTATCGAATCATTGCCGCGTTGCGCGGTCATAGGCGTGTCTTTGGGATCGTCGGCTGTAGCTAGGCGGGAGAACGTCACCCAGATATCGCGAGCCTGAGCTCGTACTGGGAACTGAAAACCCGCGGGCATGACTCCAATAATCGTGTATGCCCGGCCATTGAGACCAACCGCCCGGCCGACCACGTTGGGGTTGGCGTCGAAGTGCCGCCGCCAGAAGACGTCACTGAGCACCGCAACCGGGTGCCCCGGTTCATCTTCCGAGTCCAGAAAACCCCGACCCACCGCAGGGTGTGTTCCGAGCAAGCGAAACAGGCTCGCGGAAACGATCTCGGCATTCACATGCAAAGACGGCCCCGCGCCAGTTAGTGTGTATTCATTGTCCTGGTAGGCCGCGACGTCGCTGAAGGAATGATTGCGGGCACGGACGTCGGCAAAGTTGGGATAAGAAACGCTCTGGTTCGGAACCACAGGAGCGCGGCGGGTATCAAACCCGCCGATCGAAATCAATTGTCCGGGATTATTAAAAGGCAGCGGACGCAGTAAAACTCCGTTCACGATGCTGAAGATCGCGGTATTCGCTCCGATTCCCAGCGCGAGGGTCAGCACGGCGACGATGGCGAACCCCGGCGATTTCCACAGAATGCGGAGCCCGTAGCGAAAGTCCTGCAGCAGCGTTTGCATTTAATCTGGTCTCTCGGAACAACCGGCTAGCACTTGACTTGGTCCCGCAACTCTAGTGCCAACTGGGTCGTGATAACTGGTTCAGAAACATGGAGTCGCAAGTTGCGAGAGTGGGACGCCTGTTCACTTGTGGGAATGTACCGTCCGGCGGCGCACATAGAACCAGCGGCAATTGGAACGGTCAACCCCCAGAACTGCGGTTGATTTTTCACAGCAGTTTTCACAATCCCGTAACAATCGTTGCGTCTAGTTGCGACCTTCGGGTCGTTCATCCTCGGCCAAGACTCATTCCGCACCCTGAAGGAGACTATGTCCACTGCGGCAACATCAGTACTGGATTCAAAACTGCAAAAATCTCCGGGAAAATTGGGAACAGCCATCTTCGGAGGCGTGCTACTCATTGGCGTCTCCTATGCCGCTGTCAATTTGGTCTCCGATCTCTCAGGCTTCCATAGCACTTCAATCATGCCCTACCTTCTTCTGGTACTCGCATTGTTGGTTGCCTTGGGCTTTGAATTCGTAAACGGCTTCCATGACACCGCCAACGCCGTGGCCACAGTAATCTACACCCATTCGTTGCAGCCTCACATCGCAGTCGTGTGGTCTGGATTCTGGAATTTTCTAGGCGTGCTGACTTCGAGCGGCGCAGTCGCCTTCGCCATCGTCTCCCTACTGCCGGTGGAACTGATTCTGCAAGTGGGCAGTAAAGGCGGCTTTGCGATGGTTTTTGCGTTGCTGGTGGCCGCCATCATCTGGAACCTCGGAACTTGGTATTTCGGTTTGCCCGCATCCAGCTCTCATACACTGATCGGCTCAATCATTGGAGTCGGCATTGCCAACCAGTTGCTCTCGCCGAAGACCGGCACCAGCGGTGTCGATTGGGGCCAGGCCACCAATATTGGTAAGTCCCTGCTGCTTTCGCCCCTGGTCGGTTTCACCATGGCCGCGTTACTCCCTTTACTTTCCAAGGCCTTACTGAAAAACAAGAAGCTATACGAAGCCCCGGAAGGTACAGAACCGCCTCCGTTCTGGATTCGGGCTCTGCTGGTTCTGACTTGCACAGGCGTGAGTTTTGCCCACGGATCGAATGACGGACAGAAGGGCATGGGACTGATCATGCTGATTCTGATTGGCACAGTTCCTACCGCATACGCGTTGAATCACGCTGTGACTGCCAAGCAATCGGAGGATTTCATTGCCGTATCCCAACAAACCGCGGCTACGCTGAGCCATTATGTTTCCTCCGATGCGGTGATTGCTGACCCCCGCGACGATGTTACGGATTACATTCGCACCAGGAGCTTCACTCCTAATACCATGCTGGCCATGCGTGATCTGGTGACCGACATCGGAAATGAGATGGCGCTGTTCAAACAACTCAGGAATGTACCGGCGGACCGCGTTCGCAACTTCCGCAATGATATGTACATCGTCAGCGAAGCTCTCCGCCTGATGAAAAGAGCGGCCAGCCACAGATCTCTGCGGCGGATGACGCCGTGCTCGTGAACTACAAGAAGCATCTGGATTTGGCTACGCGGTTCATCCCGGGATGGGTCGAAGTCGCAGTCGCAATGGCCTTAGGTCTGGGAACCATGGTTGGCTGGAAGAGGATCGTGATCACGGTGGGAGAAAAGATCGGCAAGGAACACTTGACCTATGCCCAAGGCGCCGCTGCCGAGATTACTGCAATGTTCACGATCGGTGCCGCGGATTGGTTCCGTATGCCAGTGAGCACAACGCACGTCCTTTCTTCCGGTGTCCCTGGCACCATGTATGCGAACCACTCGGGTCTGCAGTGGGCCACCGTGCGGAATCTCCTGATGGCGTGGGTGCTAACTCTTCCCGTGGCGATGCTGCTTTCCGGGCTCCTGTTCTGGGGGTTTCGACACATTTTTTGAAACTGCTGGAGATCCGAGAAATTGGGCCGGCACCGTAAGCCACATCCACCGGAAAACGCAATCGCGGGGTGCAGTCTGCCACGACTTCGACCCGACAAATTGCCCCTTGCTTCCTGACCCATCGTTTGTGGTATATATGTGTGCCGCTAAATCACAGCCCAGTGCCTCGGGCGAGGAGATGGCCACTATGGATATCTTTCATCGCAAATTAGAAGGCAAGGGTAAGGACACACCCACTGGCCGCGACTGCCAGTTCTGTTACCGCGCTGATCCTGACTTCGCTAGGCGTGACCCCATGGATCGCTTAGTACTGTCGCAGTTGGATGACACGGCCGCAGCCCACCTCACCGAAGATGGATACGTCAAACATCGGATTGCCGAACTGCTGAAAAGGCGATCTCCTGGTTGCGTTGAGGCAGGTCTGGCAAAGTCGGCTTAGGCTCAAACCGGGACATTGCGCGATAGCAACCAGGTCATTTGTCGCATAAGTGGCTGCACATAAATGCTTTAACAACGTCACACGGGTCTGTGATCCCTGTGCAAGACGTCGGCAAGCTTATCCGATACAATTTAATGACTGTGAATATCAATACCTTAATCCCCAGCCAGCCCTCAGTCGAACTCCACGAAGTCTGCGATCAGCTCCAGAAAATGGGATACGCGCAATCCAAACGGATCCGCATTTACGGCCAAGAATTTGAAGCGGTTTCGAACCCGTTCCCGAATGGGGAGGGAATCGCGATCCGAGCGTTTTCGAAGCGGGAAACGCAAGCCCGGATCTTGCAGCTCCCGCTGCCGGTTGTGCAAATGGTAACCCGACAAAAGCGGAAGAAAATCGCTTAACAGCTCTCAAGCGATGGTTTCAGAACCACTGCGAGGAGCGTATCTCTGCATAGCCATGTCGACGATTTCGCCGATCAGCTGTGTGTAGGATCGACCGGAGGCCTTCGCCGCCATGGCAAATTCCTGCTTGCTTGAAAGCCAGGGATTGGGGTTGGCCTCGATCACGTACACCTCGCCTTTCGGGGTGAGGCGCATGTCGATGCGACCATAGTCGCGCAGCTTTACCGCGTGATAAGCCGCCAAAGCCGTTTCCTGCAGCCGGGCAACTGTCTCTTCGTCGAGATCGGTGGCCAAGTGCGATTTGGTTAGCTTGTGGGCCTGAGTGTCCTTCTCGAACTTGACGTCGTAGCTGGCAATCTTCGGAGTGCCTTTCGGCAGGCGTGAAAGATCGAGTTCGACCAGTGGCAGGGTCTGAGCGTGCTCGTAGCTGCCGAGTATCGCGGCATAGATCTCGCGGCCTTCGATGTATTCTTCGATCAAAGCCGGCGAGTCAAACTCGTTCTGAATGTATTCCACACGTTCCATAAGTTCCTTCACGCTGTCCACAACGGCGTCGGCGCTGATGCCGATGGAACCGTCCTCCGAGACTGGCTTTACGATTAACGGGAATGAGATGTCATGCGCATGTTCGATCCGGCCGCGATAGGAAGTTGCGAAAAACGGCGTCTTGATTCCGTGGAACTCGAACATCTTCTTGGCGGTTCCTTTGTCCTGTGCCAGGAAATGAGCGTGCGGACCGCCGCCGGTATATGGAATTTCCAGTAGGTCCATATACGCCGCGACGTTCATCTCCTTGGTGTCGTCGCCGGCGAAAGACTCGGTCAGGTTGAATACCAAATCCGCATCACACTTGGCCAACGCAGTCAGACACTGCGGACGACCGTCCAGGACCTGATAGAACGCCTCATGCCCGAGCTTTTCTAGAGCTTCGAAGATCTCTTCGCGATCTTCCTTTTCGGTCCGCGCCTTGCGCTTTGGCTTGGACTTGCGTGCCGTGGCCTTTTCCTCCTCCGTGACCTCGACGGCCGCCGTCTCGTCTTCCCAGACGTCATAGAGAACGGCGACCCTCAGCTTTGCGCTGGTCATTGCGGCCTCCAGCTTTTCATAGAATCATAATTCTTCATTCTCGTCCTTATCTTGATCTTGCAAAATCATGGGTGCACAAACTTTCCTCGCGCCATATAGTTCATCGCCAGCGCCGTCACATAGACGGTGATCTGGATCAGGTGTTCGGACTCGCGAGCGGTATCGGCAAAGAGCCCGAGTTCCTCGATCCTGTTCTCGATGACTTCAATCAATTTCTTGATCAATGGGCGCTGCGCTCCGGTCCAATAGGCAACCTTGTCCACTACTGCTTTGCGTTGCGCATGCAAAAATTCGTGCGCGGGCGTGGCCGTCTTGCGCCGTTTGGATGCGTCAAAAATATCTCGCAAGTCAGTATCCAGTGCCAGGTCTGCAAGTGGAATATCGTCGTTGGTGCGCTGGTAGAACTCGGCAACAGTAGCTTCCATCTCATCGACTGTGATATCCGTGCGCCCGCGGCGGCGAACCGGATCAACGTTGCCAAGCATCCTAGCGATGCGATTCATGTACTGCAGCTTCGCCATCGCACCCCAGCCGCGGTAGCGCTTGCGCCATGCAGAACGGGGAGTCAGCCAGACCGCAAAGGTCTCGGCGAAATCTTCGTCCGGGTGTTTCTGGGCATACCATCCCGCCAGGTGACGCACAAAGTTTCGCGAGAACGGGATGGGGCGATAGTTGTCGTGATAAGGGCGACGGAAAGGACCAAAGAGTTGCTTCCACTCTGGCGTACGGTGGAGCTTATAGGCGTAGTTAAATGCGTGTCCGGCTTCATGCCTGAGATACATCATGACCTCACGAGTATCCTCCAGGTCATTCATTTCTCTTTCGAGATGAGCCAGGTCCACATTGGCGAGATAGAAAGGGATTCCGATCACCGGCTCTCCCGAAGGACATCCCCACTCATCGGTGAGGTAGCAGAGCGGCCGAAACCTCATCAACCTCTTTTGTTCAAGCTCCCGATATAACTGTTGCACCAGACGCTGCAATTGCGAACCTTCAATGGTCAGACCAAGGTCACGAATGGGTTTGTTCAGCATCTCCTGCAAACCGGGCCGCGATTTTTCGAGTTCGTTCACGATATCCAAGATGTCAATCTAGATTAAACCGCGAAATAAAGGGGGAGAGGAAGGGATAGTCTTGCTGTAATTGTAAATGTTATCAAAATACATAACACAAATCGTAGGTCACGGCAGATCAAGGACTAAAGATTTCTCTTCTGCCGGAATTCCCCACGCTCGTAGCCAATCGGTTGTGCCCCTTCACATTCAACAGCCTAACAGTGAGTGAATTGTCAGACCCGAATCATGACTCAGACAACAAGCAAATTGAAACATATCCTGTCGCATGATGTGTTGTACGAGAAGAGACTGCACGAGCCGACATAGCACGCAAGCAAATAATCACCTGCAAAAAGAAAGCGCGGCAATCCGAGGCAGCACAATAATATTTGCACCCCGTGATCAGCGGGTGGCATCTCAGTAAGAGAAGTTTGACAGTTTTGGGGCGAGCCCCTAGAATCGACGACATAATGTTAGGCCAGTACCAGAAGAACTCCGACTGCACGTGCTGTTGTACTTGTTGTTGCGCGGTCGTGTCTTCTGGCGCCGGGAGGTTGCTGACTTAGAAAGCTTTTAGTTTCAGCACTTATCAAACCCACCGCCAGTAGAAAGCTGGCGGTGGGTTTTTCTTTTTTATGGCAAACGAAACCGAGACCCGAGCACAACGAGTCGAACGCCTGAAGCGGGAGAAAAATCCATGGGAAGCTCTCGACGAAATTAAGGCCTTCGCGCGAACAGGCTTCGATTCTATTCCGCCCGAGTGGCTCGGCACCTATTTCCGCTGGTGGGGCGTTTACACCCAGGGAGACGGAGCCGGCGTTGTCGGCGGAAAAGGTGGCGAGGGCAAGGCCTTGCCCTGCTTTATGCTCCGCATTCGTATCCCTAACGGCATTCTGAATTCCTCTCAACTGCGGACCATCTCTAAGCTGACCCGGCGACATGCTCGCGGGATTGCCGATCTCACTGTGCGGCAGAACATTCAACTTCATTGGATAACCATCGAAGCGCTTCCGGAGATTCTCGAAGCGCTATGGCAAAGCGGGCTGAACACGATGGGCGCGTGCGGTGACGTTACACGAAACGTTACCGGCTGCCCAGTCGCAGGAGTGGAGGCCGACGAAGTCTGCGATGCGTCACCGCTCGCGCTGGCCACGACGCAGATGCTTGCAGGCAATCCCAGCTTCTACAATCTGCCCCGCAAGTTCAAGATCTCGATTACGGGCTGCCGCGTTTGGTGCGCATACCCCGAGATCAATGATGTCGGCCTGACCGCGATCACGCGCAGGGTGAACGGGACAGCTGAAACCGGCTTCTCGTTAAGAGTTGGCGGAGGGCTCTCGGCCGAACCTCACCTCGCGGCCCGCTTGAATGCGTTTGTCCGGTGGAACCAGGTCGAGCCGGTCATCAAAGGCATCGCTGAACTGTTTCGCGAGTCAAGTCAATTGCGGGAGCATCGTGAGCGTGCCCGGCTCAAGTTCCTGTTCCTGCGCCACGGTTGGACCGCCGCGGAGTTCCAGAAGGAGATCGAGCAGCGGATTGGATTCCATTTGGATCCCGCCGAACACGAAACTGTGCCCGAAGATGTGTACCGGGATCACATCGGAGTCCACGCTCAGAAACAATCCGGCTATTGCTACGTGGGAGCGGCGGTATTGCGAGGGCGAATCACTGCCGAACAAATGCACGGCGCCGCGGATCTTGCTGATCGTTTTGCCAGCGGCGAACTGCGAACCACGAATATGCAGAATCTGCTGGTTGTGAACGTGCCGCGGTTGCAGGCGGAATCGTTGGCGAAAGAACTGGAAGCGATCGGACTGCGCGTGGGTGGATCGCCCTTCTGGCGCGGCGCCGTCGCTTGTAGCGGTACGGAGTTCTGCAAGCTCGCAATCACCGAGACTAAAAGCTTTTCGCGATGGCTGGTCGAGGAACTGGAAGAACGGCTCCCCGGGTTCGAGCAACACCTGAAGCTACACGTTACTGGATGCCCCAACAGTTGCGGCCAGCACTGGATCGCGGACATTGGGATCGAGGGGAAAAAGCTGAAAGTCGGCGACCGAATGCTCGACGCATATTACTTCTGCCTGGGCGGAGCGGTCGGGCTACACCAGTCGATCGCAAGGCCGGTCGGCTATCGCTGCCCGGCGACGGAAGTACCCGACGCGATCGAACGCCTGCTGCGACACTATTTGATCGACCGCTCAGGCTATGAAAACTTACGGCAGTTTTTTGGCCGCCACAGCGATGCCGAGTTGAGAGGGTTTCTAGCTGGAGAAGCAGTGGAACCTGTATCTCGAGATCTGTCGCCCGGGCGTGTGCCACACGGAATCGAAACGTAGGTTGATGAAGAGAGGTGTTGGCGTGAAGAACCTATTCCCGATGTTTGTGAAGCTGGAAGGACGCCACGTTCTGGTCGTCGGCGCCGGACGACTCGGCGAAGCGAAGATCCGGGGTTTGCTGTCGACTGGAGCACAGATTCGCGTCGTCGCACAAGAAGCCAGCGATGTGGTACGACGCTGGGGCCTTGGTAAACAGATCGCACTTGAGGAGCGAAGCTTTATCTTGTCAGATCTGGACGACGTCTTCCTCGTTGTGGTGACGACATCCTCGCGTGAGGTGAATGAGCTTATTTTTCTCGAGGCACAATCCCGTCGCATCCTCTGCAACGTTGTGGATGTTCCCGAGCAGTGCGATTTCTACTATCCGGCCGTGGTTCAGCGTGGTGATCTGCAAATTGCAATTTCGACTTCAGGGCAGAGTCCGTCGCTCGCCCAGAAAATCCGGCAACAACTGGAACGGCAGTACGGCCCCGGCTACGCCCATTGGGTGGCAGAACTGGGCGAGACTCGACGAAGAATTCTCGCCAGTGATCTCGACCCGGAGCGAAAACAGTTTCTGCTGCAATCGCTGGCAAGTGTCGATGCATTCGAGGCCGCCGTTGCGGCCGACTCGAAGCCGAATCGAAAGAGCGCTGCCGTATGACGGGCAAAGTTTATCTGGTCGGCGGCGGACCTGGCGATCCCGAATTGCTAACGCTCAAAGCCGTCCGCGTCCTCAGGCGCGCGGATGTCGTGCTGCATGACGATCTCGTCGGGGAACCGATCCTTCGGCTTGCGCCGGCTGGCGCGCAGATTCGTAACGTCGGCAAGCGTTGCGGAAAAAAGAATATCAGCCAGGAGGAGATCAACTTTCTCATGGTCACTCTGGCTGCATCCGGACTTCAGGTAGTGCGGCTCAAAGGCGGCGACCCGCTTATCTTCGGGCGCATCGGCGAAGAGATCACAGCTCTGCGCGAGGCGAACATCGACTTCGAGATTGTCCCCGGCATTACGGCCGCGCTCGGAGCTGCATCGAGCGCGCAACTTTCCTTGACTCATCGCCAATCTTCCCACGCGTTGGTTTTTCTTGTGGGGCATTCGGCCAGCGGAGCCGACCCAACCAATTGGAATGCGCTGGTCGCGCTGGGGGCCACCCTTGTGATCTACATGCCCGGCCATGATTATTCCCAAATTGCGCGCAAGCTCCGGTCGGCCGGCCTATCGAATGAAACACCTTGCGCGATTATTTCGCGGGCCACGACCTCCGACGAGCAAGTGGTTCCAATCAGCATCGACAATCTGGGCAATGCTCCTCACTGCCCCGCGCCGACGCTGCTTATCATTGGAGACGTTCTGCGCCATGCCGGCGAACGCTTTTCAACGGCGGAACTCGGTGCCTGGAAGTGTTGGCCTTCGAGCGAGGCTGCCCGTGGGATGCGCACGGGACTGGAGTTTTCACGCGGTTCGATAGCTAGGTTGAGAAGCGAGGAGCGGGGAGTATGAAGCAGACGGTCGACAAAATCCATCTATTGCTCGATCAATGGAGTCCTGAAGATTTGTTGCGCTGGGCCTACGTAACCTTTGGGGGCTATGTCGAAATTGCATCGGGCTTCGGGCCGGAGGGAATGGTGCTCATCGACATTGCCGCTCGAGTGCAGCCGGAATTCCGGATCTTCACTCTCGACACCGAGTTCTTGTTTCCCGAAACCTACGAACTCATGCGACAAGTTGAGAAGCGTTATGGGATCGGAGTGGAGAGGCTCAAGCCAGCGCAGTCGCCGGATGATCAGGAACGTCTGCATGGAGCGTCGCTCTGGCTCCGTGACCCCGATGCCTGCTGCAATCTTAGAAAAGTCGAGCCGCTGCGCAGAAAGCTCTCACAATTGCGTGCGTGGGTAACCAGCATCCGCCGCGACCAGACCGCGTCCCGGGCGAGTGCGCTCAAGGTGGAATGGGATGCGAAGTTTCATCTCGTAAAGATCAATCCACTCGCCGATTGGACCGCGGGAAAAGTCTGGCGATATATCCGCGACCACAATCTTCCCTACAATGCGCTGCATGATCGCGGCTATCCCAGTATCGGCTGCACCCATTGCACGCGGAGCGTGCAGCCGGGGGAAGACGCACGGGCAGGCCGCTGGTCCGGGTTCAACAAAACCGAGTGCGGATTGCACGTGGCTGAATCAAGTAGCGCTTTAGTCTCCATCCACACTCATTCGCCAGGTGCAAGCGGAGCGTGATTCAAACTGGGTGCGCTGACCGATTCACGCTTTGTGTCCGAGCCTAAAGTCCCCGCAGCCCTCGCCGATATACGCTTAAGGGGCCCTAGCTCGATGTAATGCCCTTGGGCGCATCAGCTTATTCCTCGCTGATGGGCGGAGCGCGGCAACCATGAAGTCGGCAAACGAATTTCCCGCGGTCGGATTCAGCCGTGAAGAGTGGGCTCCGGTGATGGACCTGGCCGTACGCGAAGTGTTTGACACGATGCTGGGTACCAAGCTGACTGCGCCGGAAACTCCCGTGTACGGATCGTTCGATACAACTTCCATGATTGGGTTAGCGGGAAAGGTGCGCGGAATCCTGACGTTTTCTTGTGGCGCGAAGGCAGCTATGCTCATGGCTTCCAAGATGCTCGCCGCACCCGCCACCGAGGTCACCCGAGAGGTGCTGGACGCACTCGGGGAAGTCTGTAACATGGTGGCCGGCAACTTCAAAAACAAAGTTCCTAGCATGGGCGAAGGCTGCATGCTCTCCGTGCCCACTGTAATCACCGGCAAGAACTATAGTATGCACTCCCTGGCCGACACTGCAGCCCTCGAAGTCAGGCTATCGTTCGAAGCCATGCCCATTGTGATTTCCCTGCGGATCCAAAGCTAGAAAGCTCGGACGAAGGACAACCATTACGGTACTCGTGGTTACGCCACTGGGCCGGGATCGAGAGCGTATTTCGCTCGGGTCATGCCCGCGCCGGCGCTGGGCCGAATATACTAGCCACCAGCGCGTGAATCTCCTCTACCGCCTCATCCAGCTCGAACGTGAATCGCACCAGGTCCATGCCTTCCAGTTCGCGGTGTTCCCGCAAGAGAATGCCCCACGCCGGATCCGAGACTAAGTCCACTTTGTGGCGTTCGTAATATCCGTAACCCAGACCACGCATACGGCAGAGCACGTCGCTTAAGTGCACCAGGGCCACGAGTGGCTGAGCCCTTTGACTTTCTTCGACAGCGTGATGATGCGCAATCACTTCGATAACGTCATCGGCCAGTTTCCATTTTTCAGCCAGCGCCTTCCCGGTCTCGCAATGCGTGAACCCCATGGTGGCACGCTCCGCCTCGTCCAGCGGTACCTCCTGGTCGCAGGCGCGCTTCATCGCCCCAGCAAACTGCTGGGAAAAAACCAGGCAGTTCACCATGAATCCTATGTCATGCAGCAGGCCTGCCATGTAAGCCTTCTCACCGTCTGCGGAGATCAACTTTTCGCTGAACTTCCGGCAGACCATGGCGCATCCGAGCGAATGTCTCCAGAAAACCGACGGATCCAGCACCCACTTCTTCGCCGGGAAAGCCTGCCCCAGGCAACAGGTGAGAAGAATGGTTTCCATCCGGCGTAGTCCCAATGTAAGGACCGCTCCTTTAATGGACTTAGGCGGCTGTGCCAGCCCGAACAAGGGCGAGGCAGCCATGCGCAGGCACTGCGCAGCAATGGTGTTGTCGTAGGACACCAGTCGCACCACTTCCTCGACCTTCGCTTCTTCCGCCGAACCACTCAGCAACTTCAGCAGTGGCAGAAAAACTGCGGGGATGGCGGGCATGGTTTCGATTCGTTCTACGCGCTCGCGAATGGTCGTAGCCAAGGACGTGGTCATAGCTTGCCGCTCTTGAGGGATGGTTTCCAGTACGCGATCGTTCCCGGAAAATGAACCAGGTGAAATTGATCATTCAACTTCATCAGCGATTCCGAAGTCCCGAGAAAAAAATAGCCACCAAAATTCAGATTGCTAAAAAAATGGCTGATCACCTTCGCCTTCGACGCGCCGTCGAAATAGATCAGTACGTTGCAGCATAAAATCAGATCCATCCCTTTCATAAAAAGCATCTTGGAATCGTCCTGCAGATTTAGCCGGCTGAAGCTAATCAGTTTCTTCACTTCCGGGCGCACCTGCAGTTTCCTCTCGTCAACCGGCAACAAATATTTCCGCTTGTAGTAGTCGCTGGTGTTACGTAGCGCGTAATCGCCATAAATGCCCGCCTTGGCGGTTTCGACAGAGCGGTCATTCAAGTCGGTGGCCAGAATCTCTACCGTCCAGCCTTTGAGTAAGTGCTCGTTTTCCTCAAGCATGTTCATGGCCAAGGTATAAGACTCCTCCCCAGTAGAACAACCTGCGCTCCAGATACGTATTCTCTTGGTGATCTGTTTGGCCTTTTCCGCTACGATTTCCGGGAGGATCACTTTCCGCAGCGCATCGAGCTGCGGCTGGCTGCGGAACAAGCAAGTCTCTCCGATGGTAATTTCGTTCAACAGCTGCCGAAGCTCGCCGTCGCGGCTGGGATGGGCGGTCAGATGGTCCCAGTAGTCGCGCGGACTTCGCGATCCCAGAAGTTTCATCCTCCGCCCGCAGCCATCGGCCAAAAGATAAAGCTTCTCCTCCGCTTTGTAGATGCCCGAGACCTTGTACACCAAATCGCGGATTTGCCGGTACACGGGGTCAACGGCCTCGACAACCTTGCTGGGGGCAACCGACGGCGTAACGGGTTGGTTGACGATCATCATTTTGCCGGACGCTCCAAAGTCGCATAACTTTTCAAGCCAACGCGGATACGAGAGCCGCGGCTCTGCAGCACCCGGAGCGTGATCTGCGCTGCCAACTGATCGAGAGGATATGCAGCATCGTCCAGTCCGGAAGCGTGCACCAGTCCGGGCATTCCCCACACCACCGACGAAGCCTCGTCCTGGATGATGACTTCTCCACCCGCCTCGCGAATATCTCGCGCGCCGAGCACTCCGTCCGAACCCATTCCTGTCATGACCACTCCGAGAACGTTTGCGCCGTAGGCGGCCGCCACCGAGCGAAACAGCACATCGACCGCCGGACGGCACGAATTTTCCGGAGGTGCCTGAGTCAGGCTCAGACGCCGATGCAGGCCCGCGCGAACCACATTCATATGAAAGTTTCCGGGAGCAATCCAGGCATGCCCCGGTTTAAGAACTACGCCCGCGCTGCCTTCGTCCACCGGAATCGCAGAACGGCTAGCCAGCCGTTCCGCTAAAAGCCGCGTGAAAATAGGTGGCATATGCTGCACCACGACGATGGGAACGGGAAAGTCGTTCGGAATCCGCGGCAAGACTTCCGCCAGGGCGTTCGGGCCTCCCGTCGAGGTACCGAGTGCCACGATTTCGATATTCCGGACCGAGACACGAACTTTCACCGCCAAACGGACGAGGGGCAAAGGCGCAAGTTGCAGCGTCGCCACGCCACAGAGCGCCTTTATCTTGGGGATGAGCTCGGCGCGAATTCGTTCGATCGCTACCGCGGGACTGCCGCTGTTGCTGGGTTTGGTGGCGTAGTCCGATGCGCCCAGCGAGAGGGCATCCAAGGTCGCTGCCGCCCCGTGCTCAGTCAGCGTGCTGAACATGATGACCGGCAACTTCGGGTACAACTTGCGTACGGCGGTCAGCGTCTCCAGGCCGTTCATCACCGGCATCTCGATGTCGAGCGTAATCAGGTCAGGCTTGAGTTGAGGAATCTTCGCCAGGGCAATTCGTCCGTCACTGGCTGTACCAATCACTTCCAGGGCGCGGTCGCCCGACAAAGTGTCGGCGAGCAACTTGCGAATCACGATCGAATCATCGACGACTAATATGCGAACGGGCATCATAGCGAGCCGCGCCTCTCCGCTTCGCGACCCAGGCAATCGATCGTGCGCGCTCTAGGAGCTGGCATGGGCCGCCTTGCTCCGCTTGGGTTTGCTGGAAGTCGCATCCGCTGCATGATCGCGAACATTAAGCGTGAACTGCTCGACCAACTGCCGAAGCTGCGCCGAGGTTTCTACCAACTGTTGGGACGCTTTTTGGGTATCGGTGGCGCCACGCGTAGTGCTCTGCGCTGCCTCCGCCACCCCGGCAATGTTGCTGGTGATTTCGGCGCTGCCGTGCGCCGCCTCGCTCACGTTGCGTGACATCTCATTGGTGGTCGCGTTCTGCTCCTCGACCGCGGTGGCGATCGTGCCCGAGATATCGTTGATCTGGTTGATCACTCCGCTGATCGACGCGATGGCATCCACTGCTGCCTTGGTGTCGGTCTGGATCGCCTCGATCTTGCGGCTGATGTCTTCGGTGGCCTTCGCCGTTTCCTTGGCCAATTCCTTCACTTCGTTGGCCACTACGGCAAAGCCTTTGCCCGCCTCGCCTGCCCTCGCGGCTTCAATGGTCGCGTTCAGGGCGAGCAAGTTGGTCTGCTGCGCGATCGAAGTAATGACCTTGATCACCTGCCCAATCTCGGTCGAGGAATCCCCCAGCTTGGATACGGTGGCGGTTGTTGTTTCGGCCACTTTAACCGCCGAGGTTGCAACCTTGGCGGCTTCCGTTGCGTTCTTCGCGATCTCCTTGATGCTCGCTCCCATCTCTTCGGCCCCGGTGGCGACGGTCTGCAAGTTCTGACTGACCGCGAGCGCCGCCTTGGAAACCACGTCGGCCTGGGCCGATGTTTCTTCAGAGTTGGCTGTGATCTGCTGGCTGGTCGTGTTCAACTCCTCACTCGCACTGCCCACTTGAAGTGCTGAACCCGCAATGGACTGAATTACCTCGTGAAGACCGTTTTTCATGCGGTTCAGCGCGATGCCGGCTTGACCAATCTCGTCTTGAGAGGTAATTTCGAGGTCCTGCGCGGTCAGGTTATTTTCCGCGACCTCTCGAATGAGAATGAGCATTCGCGCAAGCGGAGCAGTGATGGAGCGCGTCATGGAGATTGCTACGAACGATCCCATCGCAACGCCTGCCAGGGCAAGCATCAGCACCACAGAGCGTGTGCGGGATTCTGAAGCGGCTTGCTCGTTTACAACGTCTTCTTTCAGCTTGTTCTCCAAAGCGACGAGGTCTGCGATCGCCTGGCGCAACTGGTTACGGATCTCGTTGGTCCTCGGGTCAAACGCCATTTCTTCCGCCTCCTTTCCTTTACCCGCGCGCCGCAGCTCGATTTCTTGGTCCGCAAGCGCACGAAATTGGTCATACGTTCGGCGGATCTCAGCATGTAATCTCTTGCCCTCCTCCGTGGTCAGCACCTTTCCGAGCCGGTCCATGTTGTCGGCGAACTCCCGCCTTCCGTCCTCATTATGTTTGATCTGATCCTCTTTTCCAGTGATCAAAAAGCCGCGAATCCCAGTGCTCTGCTTTTCAAGCGCAGCATCGATCTGGGAAGACATGTCTTTCTTCGTCATAATGTCATCGGTGCGGTTCGATATCTCCCCAAGCTGGCTGACTGAACTGATGGCCACAAACGCCATCGCTACGAGGAGTAACAGGAGCACGCCAAACCCCAGGCCCAGTTTTATCTTCAAACTCAGTTTCTTCATCCCCTCTAAGTCTCCCAATCCGTACACAAGTCACGATCTTCTTGGGGCCGTGACGCTTTCCGCCGCGTCCGCCATGTGGCATGCTTTTTCAATGTCGAGCACGTGCATCAGGCGGTCGTTCAGTTTGTGAACTCCTACGATCACCGTCCGGACGCTGCCCCGCAGGGTTTCGGGCGGAGGTTCGAAGCTCGTCTCTTCCACCTCGACCACATCGCCGATCTCGTCCACCAGCAGGCTGACCGCACCATCCTCGGAGCGCACCACCACGTTCATCGCCTGCAGGCCCGGCGGGCTGGGCTCCAACTCCAACCGCCGCCGCAGATCGACCGCGGTCACGATCTGGCCGCGCAGGTTGATCAGCCCGCTCACCACCTCCGGCGCCAGCGGAACTTTCGTCATCTCCAGCGAGCGGATGACTTCCTGCACGCCCTTCAATTCCACCCCGAACAGCAGCGTGTCCAGATAGAACGTGCAGAACTGGGAACTGTGGGCCATGGTTTAGTTGACCGCCTCCGCCGCTCTCGTTGCAGGAGTTGGCCGCGCCGGATTCGAATCCACGCTCCGCAGAATGGCCGGAATATCGAGTAGCTCCGTGACCCGGTCCCCGATTACGACGGAATAAAGAACCGAAGCTCGAGTCGCGACCGATCTCACCTCGGCTCGATCTTCGACAATGTCCAGAATCCGTTCCACTACCAGTCCGAAGGAGCGGTCGTTGTGATTCAGCACCAGCACCTGAATCGGCCCTGCATCGGGCGCCGGCGGGGTCTGCAAGGCGCGCAATTTATTGCGCCGCTCTTCCAGCACCACGTTGAGCCGCACTAAGGGAAGGATCTGGCCGCGATACTGGGTCACCCATTGGCTGCCCGACATCTCCACTTGCGCCACGGGAAATTCTTCGAGGCGCGCCAGGATGCTGAGCGGGATGGCCATGCGGGAATCGCCCGGCCCGGCGAACAGCAGAAAGGTTTGCTTCTCGCCCGCGCTGGCGGAGGTTTCGACGGCTTTTTCGGCGAGCGCGCGGTCGCGGGTTTCCGTAACTACGCCGGAACGCTGCGCCAGGCCGAGGACATCCAGAATAAGAGCGACTTTGCCGTCGCCCATGATACTGGAGCCAGCGAAAGTCCTGACCGTCTTGAGCTGCTTGCGCAGCGGCTTCACGACAATCTCTTCGGTGTCGTTGATATGATCGACCACTAGCCCGAATCGTCGCTCGTCAGCTTGAACAACAACGATGTTGACCGCACCGTCGCTCTCCGTCTTTGAACGCGCGTTTGCGATGAGGTCCAACTCACAATTGAGATACACCAAGGGGAGAAGCTGTCCGCGCAGCCGGTAAACCGGCGCGCCATGGACCGCTTCGATGGCTTTGGTGACCTGGTCAGCCTTGATGCGTACCAGTTCGAGCAGGTTCACCTGGGGGATCGCATAGCGATCGCCGCCGCAGGTGACAACCAGCGCCGGAATGATGGCCAGGGTCAAAGGAATCTTCACTCGGACCGTCGTGCCCCGGCCCAGGCTGGACTGAATGTCCACCGTTCCGCCGATCTTTTCGACGTTGGTCTTCACCACATCCATGCCGACGCCGCGACCGGACACGTTAGTCACTTTTTCCGCGGTAGAAAATCCAGGCAGGAATACCAAGTTGAAGATCTCCCGCTCGCTCATGCGGGCGGCTTGTTCGGGGGTGACTACAGCGCGTTCGACGGCCTTTTTGCGGAGGCGCTCGACGTTCAAGCCCGCGCCATCGTCGCTGATCTCGATAATGACCTGGCCCCCTTCATGAAAGGCTCGCAGAATCAGGCGCCCGATCCGAGACTTGCCTGCCTTAGCCCGTTCTTCTGGAAGCTCGATGCCATGGTCGACGGAATTTCGGACCAAGTGCATAAGCGGATCTTTGATCGCCTCGATGATGGTTTTATCGAGCTCGGTTTCCCTGCCCTCCATCTCGATGGCCACTTCCTTGCCGCAACCGAGCGCGACGTCCCGCACCGTACGCGGGAACTGCCCCCATATGTTTCCAATCGGCTGCATGCGGGTCTTCATGACTCCTTCCTGCAGTTCGGTAGTGATCAAGTTCAGCCGCTGGGACGCGGCCAGAAAGCCGGTATCCTTCATTCGGCTGGCGAATTGCACGACCTGGTTACGCGCAAGCACAAGTTCTCCAACAAGGTTCATTACCTTGTCCAGTAATCCAACATCGACGCGGATGGTGCTGTCCGAGGCCGCGCCGCGCGCCCGCGAAGACCCCTGAATACGCAGTGCATCCACAATATCGGCCGGTTGCACCGCACCCTGTTCCACCAAAATCTCGCCCAGGCGCCGCGGGTCGCCCTCGTTCTGCTTCTCGGTCGCGAACTGAATCTCTGCCTGCGTAACCCCGGCGGTTTGCATCAGAATATCGCCGATCGAAGACGGCGAGGCGGATGCATCAGAAGCGCCCTCTGGAACTGGAGCAATCTTGCCCTTGGCGGACGATTCGGACGGCTGCTGCAGACGGGTCAAGGTGGCGATTAATTCAGTATCGTCGCGCTCTCCCTCCTCGCCGCTCGCTTCAATACTGCTCAACATTTGACGCACTGCGTCCACCATTCCGAGCAATGCCGTGGTAAGTTCCCGGTTGAGCGTGAGCTGCCCCTCGCGGAGTCGAGTCAGCAGGTTCTCCCCGACGTGAGCCACCTTTTCCAGCTTGGCGAAACCCAGGAATCCGCAGGTCCCCTTGATGGTATGAATGGTTCGGAACACGCTGGCTAGGGCGTCGCGATTGGAAGGGTCTTTCTCCAGACCAACAAGTTCCCGGTCCAACCGATCCAGGTTTTCGTAACTCTCGACCAGAAAATCCTGGACGATATCGTCGTCACTCATCGTTACGTTCCCTTCCAGACCGGAGGAATCTCCGGGTGCACCCGACTTCCGCGCCGACGTCTGGCTTCGCTGGGCGCGAGCGGCTTCGTGTGCAGGAGGCTCGTTGGCGCAGGCAACGGTCGTCGTTCGACCTTCTCTAGGCATCTATCGTCCAATCAACAATTTTCATTAGAGACGGTCTAGATCACGTTGCCAGCAAATCGAGCGAGGGAAGGTAGACGCACACCAACAACAGGATCGGCAGATGACGCTAAAGCGGGAGACGACATGTTGATCGCGAGAATGCCTGAGACGATGAAGGCGTAGGCTGACTGATCGCAGTCTTCACCGCTCTCATCTTGAGAGCCGAATACGAAGGTCTTACAAAGGCAGCGAGTTTTAGGTAGCCGGAATTTGGCGGAAATAGGTAGCCGGACGCGCTAGACTCCTATTTCCCAGGGGATTAGAAATCTGGCGGAGAGAGTGGGAAAGGAACTCTCAGTTCACAGAATTCAGAACCTGCTGTCGCCTGATCGCATCCTGCATACTACACAGTGGCTGGTATACCAGCCGCTCCAGAATGCGAACCTGCTGGCGGCTAGCGACTTTTCACGAATGCTGTTTTTGGAGAGAAAGGTAAATGCTGGAGAGAAACTCTGGAGAGGGGACTGAGTTTCGAGAAAGAGCTCACTACTTTCCAGAGTTGAGGGCCGCATGGCACTTGAGAGCACGTTCAAAAAGGTAATCATAAGAAACGATCTCAACCCTTGGAAAGCCCCCTTGACGTTCTGCCATTCGTACTTTTGAGTTGAGCGACCTCGTCCGATAACGAGAATAAGGCACGGCTCGTACGGGGCTGCCCCGAAGCGGTCGGAAACCCGTACTCTGTTCGCGTGTTGGCCAAAGAAATCGCGATAGGTCAGCAACTCGGCAATTCCTCGTGCGGCCTTGGCCGACAGCCGAACATCGTCGCCGGAGCGAACCGTGACCGCATGATGGGGCAATTTCAATTCAATCGCATGCCAGATGTTGGAATCCTGAAGTCGAATCATAAAATCCGGTATCAGGCGTTCCTTGCTTGCATCGTACAGACAAACGTGTGCCTTGATCTCGCAATATCGGTCATCTAGCGCTAAAAGGATCCCTGGATTGTCGCTGAGAAAGCGTTGAATGTCTTGCTCTTTGGTGGTCTTTTGATTGAGTAAGTCCTCGAATTCTAAGACCATTGTCTGAATCATCGGACTCACGCGAGAGAGGGCAGTAGTAATAACGGCGGACGAGGGGTCAGCAGTGCTGTTTTTGGAAAAACCGGATGCGAAAAACGAACCATGCTCCGTCACCGGAAGGATAGAGACGCGACCTTCACGAGCGACGAAATAGTACGCGCTCGGCATGTTTAACAACTCAACGATGAACTTCTTAACCTCCAAACTGTCGTACGCAACAACACTTTCGGGAGTTCCTATGCCAAAATCCAAGTTTTCAGCTGGATCGGTGCCAATAAACTGGCGGAAGAGCCCACGGGCGACCTCTTGATATCCGTTATCCGTAAACGCATGATCACAGATGTTAGTGAAAAAGTAGTAGGTGGGCGAATACTTGCACCAGTGGGGCGGCCATCCGTGTTGTCCAGTAATGTCAAAAGTTCTCTCGCCTTGAAGAGCCCTTACCAAATCGTCCCTCGACTTGAGGTCGCTGAAGGCCGCATTCTTTCTACAAAGACCTTTGTATTATCGGGATGCCAAAGCGAGACGGGGAGATGAGCTAGCTGAAAAAACCAGCCACACGCATCATGAAAACGGCTACCGGCAACTGCTTGCAGGTGAAGCTCCGAATTCGGCAGGTCGAGTGGTTGGACAGTGCTCCGTTGGCGATCCTGCAGATTGCTCAGGAATCGAAACAGTTGTAGGAATTTACTCTCTTCCAACTGAGAAAGTAGGTCTGCAAGCTCAGACCGCAACGCTTCTGCCATTTTGTACCTATTGAAAGAGGTCCTGCAGAACCGATTGTGTGACGAGACCGGGAGGCACTTTGGTGACAAGGGCTCGTAACATCTTCGCGCGTGCGCCAGTAGCAAGCCCCTCGTAACCAAAGCTACTAACTCCGAAAAGGTCCGCAAAATATAGTGCTAGCTTCAGCATGCCTTCAGTTACCTCTAGCTGTTGGCTCAGTGGCCCCGTCAAAGACCGAAGTCTCTTCGGATTAAAGGTATTCTCGAGCAGCATTGCCCCGTCGAACGCGTTGAACATGTCATAATTCACTTCGTTTCGAGCAGTAATCTGCCACACACGGTCATTATTCACCGGAGCAGTCGCAGATTGCAATTCGTCAGGCACCCATGGTGATATTATGTTTCGGCCTTCGTAGAAAAGATCCCAGAAGACTTTGTGACTGCCAGAATAACCGGACGGAGACTGGATGCGCCTCGTTATTCGCAGTACTTGGTCGTTTGGAGTTCCTTGTTCAACGTCCACCAAACGCTGAAAATGAACCCACACGCCAAACATTCCAAGAATGGCGTTTGCGGCGAAAAAGGATGAATAATAAAGGGTGACATGAGCCCACGGTGCGTTGCTAGGAATTAGCATATCGAGTGCGCGCCGATAGTCCGCCACTCCAAACAAGATCCAACGTTCGACCGCATGCAAAAGGCTGACTCGGTGAACATTGAAATACGCGTGCGTCTCTGGCAGGCGAGTCAAGTGTAGATTAGCGTGAAATGCTGCTAGCGACTGACCAAGACCTGGCACGTGCGCTTGCACTGGTCGACAGAAATGCTGAGCTTGCGTGATATCGAAGAGACGCATTTATTCGAAAACCTGTTTCCTCATCTCCTTGTAAAGATCGGTGACGCCAGCCGAGCCTTGAGCAGCGCGAACCCTTTCTTCTGTCAAAGTAGCGGCGTCAATCTTGCGGAGCGACGCGAGCAATGATTGCGCGGTTAACTCTTCCAACACTCCGATTGATTGGAGGGAGTGCAAACAACGTGTTTTCTGCCACTGCTAGTTCGATCGGGCAATAACGACTGAACGTCTCGCCTTCAGCGAAAGCCAGCAGAATACGAATATCGCTGGTGCCCAGCAGATCGCTCAGGACAATCGACAGTTTGACCGCATCTCCAGTTAATCCCTGCAAACCTCAGAGCTTCCGCGCCTGACAGTGTTGCGACCGGCTTGGACACCTTCAGGTGAAAAACTTCAATCCCAGGTAGCCACTCGCGGACTTTGACACGGACCACCATGGAAGTACAAACTGAAAACGCCCTCGCGATAGGACAAGGACTTTCCCGGCGCGATCGAACTGCCTATTGTGCCGCTCATCTCGTCAAAATCTTCCGACGCCACAACCCGGTTATTGACCTGGGGTTCCGGGCCAGAATGGGTGTACAATCGCTGCCGCTTGAGGTACTTCCAAAAAAGCAGGCCGTCGATCAAGGAGAAAAATGATGAGAACCTGGAAATCGCTATTGCTGATACCGGGATTTGTATTAGCGTTCTTGCTGGCGGCGACTGCTGCCAATGCGCCAACTTTGACTTTCAAATTCAGCCCGGTCAAGGTGGGAAAGCTGACCACGGAGGTTTGGGGAGTTAACAACGCAGGCGTTATGGTTGGAGATTACCAGGACAAGCCGGGAGACATGCATGGCTTCATGCTGAATGGCACTAAAGTGACTCGCATCAACCATCCCCACGGTAGCAATACCGTTTGCGTACACATCAATTCCAATAACGCGATTGTGGGCTACTACGGGACCTCCAAAGGCGAAAAAGGATTCGTGTACCGGAAGGGCAAGTTCACCAACATTCCTGGTCCCGCTGGAGCGCTCGGTTCACAGGCTAACGGGATCAACGACAAGGGGTGGATCGTCGGCGGCTACACCACTTCCAGCGGTTCGTCGCAGGGATTCCTCCTGAAGGGCAAGACCTACAAGACTTTGAACGTGCCCGGCGCCACTGCCACGGTCGCTACTGGCATTAACAACGAGGGCGATATCGTTCTGAGTTGGGTGGACACATCGGGCAATTCTGAATCTTCGCTGTACAACGGCAAAACCTACAAGACAATTAACGTTCCCGGCGCACTGCACTCGATTGCCCGGGACATCAATACGGCAGGCGACGTTATCTATCAATGGTTGCCGGACGACTTCCATTCGCACGGGGCGCTGCTCCATGACGGCAAGTACTACAAGTTCGATTGCCACAACAGTATGAGCACCGCCGGTGCCGGACTCAACGATAAGGATCTAGCGGTGGGATCTTGCCAACCCGTGAACAATCTTGAGCGAGGATTCAAGGCCATCTACTAGATTTACAAGAACAAAAAAGCCTCACCACTTGCGATGAGGCTTTTTAAATCCAAAATCCGACTGATTGAACGCTGAACGAAGAACCGCAGCCGCAGGTACTTTTCACATTCGGGTTCTCGAATTTGAAGCCAGCGCCTTCGAGTGTCTCGACGTAGTCCACAATGCAGTTGTTCAAATACATCAGCGAGGTCGCATCCACATAGGCCTTGAGCCCGTCCATGTCGAACACTTTGTCCATCATGCCCGCGCCGTTCTCAAACGACATCTGTAATGACGCCATACTCGATGCGCGGCCTTGTTGACGATTTGTTCTCAGGTGCTAGAGTCTACGACAGGATGCCCAAGCTGTAGCCGCAAACAAATAACTGTCGAAATCGCCGAGATGAAGGCTAATCTTTTCACGATCAAGGATACAAACGAGCTGGCACGCTGGCGGAACAACGTGGATATGTGGGAAACGTTGGTCGGCCACATGGACGGGATGCTGCAGCACATGGAGTCGATGGGGCCGATGGGCGGGCCCCCGCCAAACGACAACAAACCCTAATAGCGTGGGAGGGGTGTGTACGACTTTGGCAGCAGAACTGAGCCAGAACATCAGAGAAACTAAGGAACTGGCCTTGGATAGGGCGCGGATGTTGATCGCGCGGATTGCAACCAATTCTCTATCTGTTCATGGTTAACTGCGCCCGCTTGTTGCATCACGGGTCGCCCAGCGCTGAAGACAACGAAGTTTGGGATGCCACGCACGTTGAACCGAGCCGCCAGTTCTGGACAGTGCTCTGTATCGACCTTCACAACGATCGCTTTCCCAGCCATATCGGCAGCCGCACGCGCCACTTCCGGTGCCGCCACCCGGCAAGGTCCGCACCATTCAGCCCAAAAGTCCGCGAGCACCGGAACACGGGCATTTTGGACGATTTCGTCGAACGATTCACCATCAACTTCCAGGGGCTCATCAACTGGTGGCAAGGGCGCTTTGCAGGCGCCGCAGCGACCGATGTCAGCGAGGTGGGCCGCTGGAATGCGGTTCTTTCTCCGACAGGTTTTGCATGTTCGAATCACAGACATACATATTTTACAACTACGCACCTGCAACGGGGTCACCGTCAGGCCGCTTGTGGTAGCTAGCGACCGCACATTTGGAGATTATGGCAGATTCGTGGGAGCGCGGGGGGTCGGCGATGCTCGCTATGCTCGCTTTCGAATGTGCCAGATCAGCACGGAAACTGTTAGCCAAGCAGCGGTAGCCGCCATGAGCACAATCCATGTGCTGTGGCGGGGCAAGAATTGCCAGACCAACAGGGCAAAGACCCACAGTCCGATGCTCCCCATTGCGGAGCCTGCGGCATCAATGCTAGCTGCCTTTCGTCCGCGCTGCGTTCCTTGCAGGCCTTTCTTCTCTTTCTTTTGCTTCTCATGTTTCTCGATCAGCGTTGCACTGGCCGGAAAGATCGCCGGGAACGCCAAGAATAGACCGCCGATGCCGGGTCCAAACTTCTTGGCGATGATGCCCGCGAAGGCCGTGATTAGCCCTCCGAAAAGGAATCGAAGCGCATACTCGTACCACTTTGTTTGCCCAAGAACCGAAAGATCGACTTTGATCTGCATCACTATTTCAGCCAGAGATACCAGAGTCCAAAAGCTACCCCAAGCCACATAGGGATCGAGCAGATCGTTACAAAAAGAGCTTTCAGCTTGTAATGCATCATTACCCAACTGACGAAAGAAGCGTACGCAAACAACGCGACCGTCCCTGCCACCATGGAGCGGGTCTCTTTGGCGGCGTAGGATACACCTTCACTCGCTGCCGTCAGCCCCAAAGTAGCAAGTGCGACTGACGGCGCAGCACCAAACAACCCGGCAAAGCTTTTTGGTTTTAACAGATCGCCTAGGATTGCGAAGACAGAAACGACCGCACCGCCGATCAGGAACCGGATGAGAATCTGGCTCATCGCTTTCCATCCTCATCGCATCCCAGATTTCACCAGTTTTCGAGATTGATCCCGCCCTTTCACACCCAGCACCCTGTACCGTTCGCCGGAAAGGCTGTGGTAGTTCACAAAGAACTTCTCCAGTTCTTGACAGAACTCCTTCCCCAGATCATTAATAGTTTTTATATCCGCCCAACTGTGGGCGTCCTGCTCCACTGCCACTATCCGGTCGTTTCGCACTTTGTCTTTCTTGTCGCCCTGCTCGCCTTGGATCACGCCGATGGGGCGGCACGTCAACATGCATCCGGGAAATGCCGGTTCGTCCATCAGGACCAACACGTCCACCGGATCGCCATCATCGGCTTTGGTCGAGGGAACAAACCCGAAGTCATACGGGAATGCCATTCCAGCGGGCAAGACCTTCTTCAGTTTGAAGATCTGGTCGTCGGGATCGAACGCAAACTTATTGCGGCTGCCCTTTGGAGTCTCGATAACGACCCGGAGCAATCGTTTGTCTTCGGAATCGAAAGGTTTGAGACGGGTTGGGTCGGCAAGCCCGTTTTTGTTGCTCATTTCACCCCCATCAAACAACCATGAATTGATGCGCAGACTAACCTGGAGGTTTGTTATCGTCTGGTGAAGATCTGGTAAATATTCCCCTAGCTCATCTAGGTCTGCTCTCGATGTCTCACCCAGCATCTTTCGGACATACCATCCACGAGACGGTTCCCTGCAAAATCAGAGGTCTACGTTGCCTGGGAATCTTCGACCATGAAAACTCGGATCGATTGCGTGTGTAGCCAGCGGGTCCGTTAATGATTGCGGCTCGGTGACAGTGATGGTTCCAGCCGCGATGGCAGTGCCGTAACCGCAGATACTTCATACCCCGTATGCGGCCGACGGTTCTGGCCACTCGCGAGTCGACAGTCGCATAATTCACCGGGCTACTATCCAACCTAACAAAACCAGGGAGCAACTAATTGTCGTCTACTTGACAAGCCGGCCCGTTCATTGCCGCTTGAGAATAATGCCAAGCGAACGCCCATGGGAACTCAAGCTGCCAAGCTGAAATCCGAACTCAAAGACCCCCACTCCACGGCGGGTGGGAGGCATTTAGCCGGAGCTGCCGGACAGCTCTTTCAGAAGCTGGGCCCCGGACTTGTAACAGGTGCGTCGGATGACGATCCCAGCGGAATCGGAACCTATTCGCAAGTGGGTGCACAGTTTGGCTATGGCCTGCTCTGGACGATGGTCTTGTCCTACCCGCTCATGGCCGCGATTCAGGAAATCAGTGCGCGGATTGGAAGGGTGACCGGAGTTGGCATTGCGGCAAACCTTCGGAAGAACTACCCGAGACCTCTTCTCTACAGCGTGCTCTTCGTTGTGTCAGTCGCCAACATCTTCAATCTGGGAGCCGATATCGGCGCTATGGGAGCGGCGACAAAACTCGTTTTGCCGGAAACGTTGGCGTGTTCATTGTGATCTTTGGCGTTGGATCGCTGGCCGGTGTCTTGTTGGTGCCCTATTCGACCTACGCGAAATACCTGAAATGGCTAACCCTGTCTCTCTTTGCTTATGTCGGAGTCGTGTTTTGTGTGCACTTATCGTGGCCTGCTGTCCTGAAAGCGACATTTCTGCCGCACATTGAGCTGTCCAAGGACTATCTAACCGCTCTGGTTGCCGTGCTCGGCACAACCATCAGCCCCTATCTTTTTTTCTGGCAAGCATCACAGGAAGTAGAAGAGGTGAGAGCCAATCACGGCGAGAAACCCCTAAAGCGCGCCCGTCGCAGGCGCAGGAGCAACTGGCGCGAATTCGCGTCGATACTTACCTCGGCATGGCATTTTCCAACGTGGTTGCCTTTTTCATCATTCTGACGGCCGCCGCTACCCTGCACATTCACGGAATTACGGAGATTTCTACCTCCTCTCAGGCGGCCAAAGCATTAGAGCCCATGGCAGGCCGCTTTGCCTTTCTGCTCTTTGTGTGCGGCATTGTGGGTACTGGTTTGCTGGCCGTCCCGGTGCTGGCAGCATCCGCGTGCTACGGAATTGGCGAGGCGTGCCGATGGAAAACCAGCCTTGAACGCAAGCCTGGAGAAGCCACTAGGTTTTACGTAGCCATTTCGGTCGCAACTTTAATCGGTCTGTCATTGAACTTCATGCATATCGATCCCGTGAAAGCGCTGTTCTGGGCGGCGATTCTGAACGGAGTGGTTGCCGCGCCACTCATGGCGGTCGTCGTGGTTATGGCCTCCAGCCGCGAGGTCATGGGAAGGCTGGTTATCCCTCCCTATTTGAAGGGAATAGGATGGATTGCGACGGCGGTGATGTTGTGTGCGTGTATAGGCATCTTTTACGTGGGCATAAAGTAGGTCCGGGAGATGACAATTAGCGGGGACCCAACGTGAATTTCTAGCTGGAGGCCGTGGTTCTTAGCGTAAGCGCCTCCAAGAACGCTTTGCGGATTACATGCAGAGTCTTTTTTACATCTTGATTCTTTCCGCGCCATCAGTGATCTTGGCCCAGCATCCAGCGCCCACGGCACAGCCACCAGAGCCGTATCAAATTCAGAATGATGTCCTAGGCGAACCGCTCTCTGTTTATCGTAAAAATAATCCAGAGTGTTCCGACAAAGACCCGGTCACTGGATCAGCCAATTTTTACCAAACGAAAACTACGGGAAAATGGGGCGGCACATGCGCGGCACTAAGCTTCGATCCAAACCTGCTTCCCGGTAAGTCTGCGCGAATCACCTACGCTGATATCCCCATGAAGATGAAAGTTGCGACCTTTTCTGAAGATCGTTTGGTGTTGCTCATTTTTACGACAAAGCATCCTGATTACGATGTCGTGCGGAACACAGTGATAAAAAAGTTTGGTGAGTCGACTAGCCGAGCCGCCGAGGACGTTCACAACAAGAAGGGAGGCCACTTGTTCCCGTTCAGAATGATTAGTGACACTCGCATAGAGTGTCGATATGCAAATTCACAGTGGGAAAGCACGTGGTTCGAGCCGACTGGCTCGAACCTGCGTGGAGCTCAGCCGGGAAGCCCGGGTTCGCTTAGCCTGGATGGATTTTTATCGTGCAAGCCAGAACGTGGCCCGTACTTGCCGTCACTTCGGCATTAGCCGCCAGACTTTCTATCGCTGGCAGAGCCGCTATGATCCCTATGAGCTGAGCAGGCTGGAATCTCGCTCCCATCGTCCCCATCGCCAACGCCAGCCGACTTGGACTTTTCCTTTAGAGGAAAAGGTTTTGACTTTACGCTTGCAGTTTCCCCGCTGGGGAAAGGATAAGCTCGCCGTACTGCTGCGCCGTCAGCAGTTGCAGGTTTCTACTTCCATGGTAGGCCGCATTCTCGCCCAACTGAAACGCCAGGCACGCTTGCTGGAACCGCCCCGTTCCGGGGTTCCGGGATCGCGCCGCGCCCTGCGGCCCCGGCCCTACGCCGTGCGCAAACCCAAGCAGTACGCTGTGTCCCAGCCCGGCGACCTGGTCGAAGTCGATACCTTGGACGTACGTCCCGTGCCCGGCGTGATCTTTAAACAGTTCACCGCCCGCGACGTCATCTCCCGCTGGGACGTGATTCAAGCTCACACCCGCGCCACCGCTCAAACCGCCACCCAGTTCCTCGACACCCTGCAGCATCGCATGCCCTTCCCCATCCGTGCGGTACAAGTCGACGGCGGTTCCGAGTTCGCCGCCGAATTCGAACTCGCCTGTAAGCAGCGCCGCCTCCATCTGTTCGTGCTGCCCCCGCGTTCTCCCAAACTCAACGGCGCCGTCGAACGCGCCAATCGTACCCATACCGAGGAGTTCTACCAGGTCACGGCTTGTTCCCTGGAAATGAAAAAACTCAATCGCGAACTCCGCCAGTGGGAAAAGATCTACAACACCGTCCGTCCTCACCAGGCCCTTGGCTACTTAACTCCGCAGCAATTCCTGCGGCAAATCGCATCCCCTCGAAAGGAATGAAAAAGTGTCACTCATCCACTGGACGAGTACACCACTTTGTCGGAGAATTGCTAACATGGGATAATGGCGTGTCTTCGATTCACCTGGAAGAATACGGTGAAGATTTGGATTCATCCTCGCTGGTTTTTGCCTTGGATGACTATCTGAAACAACAAAAGTGTTGTGCCAAGCCAAACCCAGATATGTAGGGTACTGATACCTTGACGGAGAACGCGGCAAGGGAGCACAGTTGTTGGAATCAGTGAAGATGAAAGCCCCGCGCGTGACTCGTCTCCAGGTGTCGATCCTTCCCAATTAGATCGATACCACCTCAGAGTAGTTCTGCGAAAGGAGAACAAGATGAAAAAGCTGATGATCGTTTCATTCCTCCTGGCTCTGCTGATGTCCGCAGTCGCCGTGGCTCAATATGGGGCGCAGCAGCCGGATAACAGCAAATCCAGCATGTCAACAAAGGCTGTCAGCATCACGGGGACAATTAGCGATGATGGCAAAATGTTCGTGAATGACAAAGACGGTAAGAGTTGGGCCATAAGCAACCCCGATGCGGTAAAGGACATGAAGGGCACCACGTCATCCTGCTAGCCCAGGTGGACGCGGACAAGAACGCGGTTCATGTCGTGTCCCTCAAGATGGCGAAGGATGGTATGGCAAAGTGAATCACCCGTCACTTTTGTTTTGGGGCCAGCAAGACCGCTGGCCTTTCTTATTTGCTCGCAGGTTTAAAGGAAGCTGACCTGACTCGGTCTGGTCTCAGCATCCACTTCCTCTGGCTTGCTCAGGGTATTGGCATACTCCCTTACCCAACTTGTGCCAGGCCCTTTACCTCGCCGGTGCCATTTACAACCTCCACCGCCGGTTCTATCGTGTCGGCGAGCAGTTCTTGGGGGAGAGCTGCTAGGGAGAGCGTCCTGGATTTCGATCAGTCCGGGGCGCTTTCTTTTTGCCGAGCAGGATGCGAATAGACAAGCTAGCCATCGGTTCCCTGTCGCTGGCGAAGCGCACGCTCCCATCGGCGAGTTCCTGGAAAGGTCTACAACCAGAAACGCCTGCACTCGTCTCTCGGCTATTGTCCGCCCGCCGAATCCGAAGAATCGCAAATCCCCGACTGGAATTGATACGGTTTTTTCAGCCCCTTCTGATCAGTGAATCTATCTTTGCTATTTCTGTATCAGAAGGTCTCTCCGAATGCTCCAGCTCGTCTTCCGCGAGATAAACATCCGGGAGCCGCTGGGAGAATCGCGGATCAGAGCGGAAGAGATACTGAACGCACCCGCGCTCCAAGTTGTTATCCTCGACTGTCCCCATGCGGGTATGGGGAGACAGCTTCATGCGAACATAATCGCCCTTGTGAAACACAACCCCTCCATCGAACAATGCCTCCACAGTATTTTACCGCTGCATGCGCAGCCTCACACGACCGCTTCAATAAGTAACTCAGAGAGTGGCGAGCTACGCGCATTTCAAAGGGTTCTGCCGGATCAGGCTCTTGCACCGGAACGCCGGGGTTTTCGGGACCGCATGGTGGCTCCTTTATAGGAGGAGGCGAAGGATCAGGGAATTGGCGTAGGTCAAATTGCATAATGATTAGGATGCCGGGATCGGCGCTCGCGATCACCTGGTGTCGACCGCCACCCCCGGCTTCGCCGGCTCAAGGATCCGGCTCCACCAGCGGGAGCGATTTCAGGAATTTTCTCGTGCGCCTCGGCAGGGCTTCGCGACTTGGCTATTCATGAATGCTGGTCCTCATTATTCAGACGATCGACCGGCCCCGGCGTCCGCGCAGACCAAGCCTTGGCGATATGCTTGAGTAAAGGATAAGGAAACGGGGTGAGTTATTCCGTTTCCTTGAATCAATAGACTCATTGACCGCAGGTCCGAGTATCCTGTGGCTCGAATGGAATCTAGACGGCTTGGGCTGGTTAGGCTCGTTTTCGTGTTTTGACCTCTTCCTTCTGAGATGAACGCTTATCCGAGCGCTTATTCAAACCTCCAGCGTTTGATCCTTCCAGATTCTCAACGCCGCGTTCGAGCTCGGGAGCTTCGACAATCTCCCAGTCTCCGCCCTCGTTCCATGGACCGCGCGCGTCCGTTTCACCTTCGTCGCCGTTGCCGGTGGAGTCGTTAAAATATTGATCGACCAGGACGGGCGTGGGTGGAATGTTGCCGATCGAAAACGGCGCTTTCCCCATGCTTTCTAGAGCTGCAGTGAAGGCCTTCATGTGGGTAATCTCGCGCGTCATCAGAAATTGGAGGGCATCCTTCGATCCCGGATCCTCACAGAAGTCGATCAGACGCTCGTAGACGATCTTGGCGCGCGCCTCAGCCGCGATGTTGCTGCGGAGATCGACGTCAAGTTCGCCCGTAATTTTAAGGTAGTCGGCCGTCCAGGCGTCTCCCATTGAGTTAAACAAGCCAACCCCGCCGCCGCCGGCGATGGCAATGAGCGGGTCGACTTCCGCTGAATCGCGATCTTTCTTCATGGGCTTCAGGTGCATCCGTGCGAGTGTGCCGACGATTTCCAAATGACTGAGTTCCTCCGTGCCGATATCCATCAGCATGTCTTTTCGGTCGGGGTCATCGCAGTTGAGGCCCTGAATCGAGTATTGCATTGCTGCCGCAAGCTCTCCATTTGCGCCGCCGAATTGCTCCAGAAGCATATTTCCGAATCGCGGGTCCGGTGTTCCTACGTTGACGGTATACATCAGCTTTTTAATATGGTGGTACATGAGTCCTCTTTTCCGGGGGGGTGAATGGGGTTAAAGATTCTTCTGCCGTTGACTTGACATATTTCAGGCGAGATTTCGTGACCAGACTCGAGGTGGTACAAAGTGGGTCCCGCCCTCGGAGGCCGGGACCCGGATGAGACCGTTAGGAAGCGCGGCGCTGGCCGCCTTGGTCCTGTTGCTTCTGTTTGTCATCCTGCTGATTGGTGTCTTGCGTAGGATTCTTCTTTGACGGGTCATCTTGTTTCTGTTGCGGTTGCCCGGATTGTCCCGGATTCTGACCCTGATCCTTCTTCATATCATCTGGCATGTGATTCTCCTTTGAGCATCGCGCTTAGAAGTGCGACTGGTTTATTGTGCTGCGATTGTTAGTTGCACGATAGGCCCGTTCGAGTTGGCCTGGACGTGCAGCGTCTTCGGAAGTTAGGAACTGATCGAGACGCACCGGGTGGCGACGTGCGATAACAATCTAAGCCTTCGATTGATGTCGCCACCTCGTAGCATCATGTCACTGCGGGACTACACTCATTTCGTCCACTACGTTATCCTGACCGGCGATGGTGGCTGCTTTCGCAGCAACCGTGGACTTTTCCTCTTGGGTTCGGACGGGTCCTTTGAGCGTAACCTCTCCATCCTCCACAACAATCTTGACATTGTGGGCGTAGGTTGAAAGCGAGCTGTCGGCAACAATGCTCTGCCGAATACTTGCGGTTAATTTAAGGTCGCTATTGCTATTTTTCTGCTGGTCGGCCGTAGTTCCAGATCCGGCATGGTCGGGTTTATTGTTGACTGTGTTGTCAGCGTCCGAGTCCCTTTGGCTCGAACTGTCCTGAGCAGATACGGAAGCCGTTTCATTTGGGTTATTTTGTACGGGCTTCCGCTGTTGGCTTTTAGCAGTAACAACCGCGGGCGGGGTACCCTTGCCAGAGAATCCTTGGAGCTGCGCTAGAAATGCGGCAGCGGTTGCAGGCCGTTTCACCGTGCCGGTGAGAATTTCCTCGTTGGTCAGCGGTTTTCCGTAAAGTTTCGCGTTCTCGTCCTGGTCCTGGCGGAGAGTAGCTCCCTCCAGGGACAAACCGGCGAAAACACCATGCGATCTCGACCATGACAAGATCTCTGCCTTCATTAGAACGTCGGTGTTCGCGCTGGTGTTGCGTCCCACAGGCCCGGCCGCGGCTGCGGCTTCTCCGCCCAACGTAAATTTATCGGACAAGAGTTTCTTCATGCCGCCCTCGTTAAGCACTAGCATGATGACATCAGTGGAAGACCCGCCCAGTTGGAGGCCAAAACTGCCACCTTCGATTCTGACTGCCGCTGGTGGGCTCCAGCCCTTCCGGGTCATACAAGCAGCGTAACCACGGCCATACTTGCCCCCGCCAATAAAGGCGACCTTCTTCAAGCCAGGTACCACAACTACGCACCTAGCTTTCTCAAGCAGGTCCTGTGGTATCCCCTTGTCCGAAGCATGGGACATCTCGCGCAGCACCGTTGTCGAGTCGGCCAGCCGCTCCTCGTAGCTTTCCGCTGACGCGATTGACGACATCACTGCCGCGGCGATGAGAAATGTAATGATCTTCGTTTTCATATTGAGCCTCATTAATCGGTTGACCGTGCACTTGGTTAAGCGCGAGGCGATGCCGTGCACCTCGCAAGAATCTTGAGTCAAGGAATGCTTAAACCTCATCTGTGGCGGATTGATTCTCATTTCACGAACCTCACAACGAGGCCTCAATGGCTAAATAAAGCGATTAATATAACGATCGGGATCGGCACGCCGAGTAGCAACAGTAAGATTGAACGCATGGTAAGCCTCCTCTAGTTTGGACACACAGCCTTAAAATATGCCGAACATCTTCATAAACCTTCTATGTCCTCACGTAATCGCGTTGCCTGCCTCCGATGGTCCCGGCAAAGCTCGCGCAGAACGCTCCGCTCAACAGGGCGATGAATATCCACAAGGAGAGATGAGCGAGCGCTTTCCGAGTGCGATCTGCTGATTGCTGGGCCTCCCCGAATACGTCGGATACTCGGTTCTCAGCATCGGATTGGGTGAGAGCCGTTCTCGCCGAAACAAGTTGCCCGAGATAGGTCTTATCACTAGGAGGCATCGCTCCCTGAGCCAGGGCATGCGAGAAAATGCGCTCGACATCTCCGCGCACCGACAGGTCGTTTCGGTCCTGGTTTGGGTTGTTCGACCGCAACAAAGTGTCTACAAAGTAAGCGTTGGGATTGAGCATTCCTGGTTCTGCCGGTGCAACCGTCGCCCCGCTAGGACCGCGTTGTACGGCTCCGCCTGCAAGGGAAGTGGCGGCTGACGCCAAGAAAGTCGCGGCCAGAACGAGTCCCACGGCCCACACTAGAAATCCATGCGCCGTATCGCGAAAATACACTTCATCGGTATGGACATTCGTCCACTTCGTACGCAGGCGGCCCGCCAAATAACCGCCCATGGCGGAAGCCAAGATTTGCGTCAGAATGAGCCATGCAATCGCGGCCTTGCCGATAGTGGTGGCCGATGCGCCAACATTCGACCACGGCGAGACCGAGGAAAGTCCAAGGCCGGTGCCTAGCGATAGCAAGATTAACGCGAGCGAAGCGGACACGAAAGCGCCGCCAATCACCGCTGCCCAAGACACGCCGGACGAATAGGATTCGTTCTTACTGGAAACCTCGGCCGCAAAAGATCGTCGTTCTACACTCGGGCGCGAAACTGCGGGTTGTTCCAAGACTACTTGTGCCATATGAATCCTTCCTCTGACATGCACATTTGCGAACATCTCAGGAAGGTCATACCCGGCGAACTCACTCGCCGGGTAAGCTCTTCCGTGCCGTTGTTAAGCGACTCGAGCGGTCTCCGTTTTTGCGCCACTAGCCTCGCCGGTCGAAGAAATATCCTGAGCGCCTGTGCGTTCGAGTATTTCTTTTGCCCGCTTAGTCTCGTCGGAGCTGTCCGAATGAACGGAAAGCAGGATGCCACCATCTTTGACGCGACCTTCGTAGCGCTTAGCCTCGTACTCGGGAATTCCCATCCCAATGAGGGCGCCCGTCAAGCCACCAACGGCACCTCCCACGCCCGCGCCTGCCAAGGCTGCCATGATCGGTCCCGCGGCTATGAAAGGTCCAAGTCCGGGGATTGCCAGCGCGCCGATGCCCACGAGCCAACCCAGTCCTCCACCCAGTAACACTCCCGTTCCGGCACCGGTCGTTGCGCCCTCGGGTGCCTTAGTGCTTTTCTCGTGCGCGAAATCCTTTGTGCCCTTGTTTTCAGGAAACAATGCCGAAACGTCATTGTTGGAAAATCCGGCCGCCTTTAGAGCTTCGACGGCGCGGTCGACGTCCGACCGGTCCGCATAGATACCAAATACCGCTGTATTCTTTCCCGCCATGGATGATCTCCTTATTATTCAGTGGTTAATATTTCTATTGCTTGGGTTTAACTTCCAGTTCGCTGGTGACGTTGTTCTTGCCGGCGATTTCCGCCGCCTTGGCCTCAATGGCACTCTTTTCCTGATCTGAACGCACCGGCCCATTGAGCGTCACCATGCCATTCTGCGAAATGATTTTTACGTTATGGGCATAGGTCGAGAGAGATTTGTCCTGCACCACAGCACGCCGGATCTGCCGAGTTGTTTCCTGATCGGCCTTATTTGCTTTTTGTTGATCCGCCGTCGCTGCTGCCTGATTCTGATCCCGCTGGTTGACCTTGGTGTTATCCGGGGCTGGGGCACCACCTTCTTGTACTGTCGCCAGCGCCGATCCTACGGTTAAGAGGCACGCAATCGCGGCCATGCTAAGAACGCTTCTGAAAACATTTTTCATAAGTTCCTTTTCCACGCACGTACTATGACCACAGACAACCGTATACCCGCCCGCGATCACCGTCTGTAACGTCCACACTGTAGACAGTGAACTATATGGGTGTAGTGGTGACGCGTTGCCGACATCTGCTGTTTACGAGAACCACACGAAAAAATGAAAGCGTCGCGGAGAATACGGACGCTTTCATGATGTGAAGGATTAGGCCACGCGGCGGGACTTCTTCTTGTATGCCTGGAACACTCCTTTTTTCTCGCCTTCTTCTGCGCCTTCCTCATCCTTTGCTTCCGTATTGATCTGTTCGGCGAGTTCGGTCAATTTCTCGTTCGTTTCCTTCTCTTCGTCGAGAGTCTCACTCAATAAATCGGCCTGATCGGACTCCCCGAGCTCCTTGGCGAAGGCGCAAACCGTTCCGTAAGCCGCGATCTCATAGTGCTCGACCCGCTGCGCTGCCCCAATTAGCGCGGCATCCATAAGACTGCCTTCAAAGTCCTCCGCCATGACCTCAGCGCCTTCCTCAATCAGGCCTTGCATGCCTTTGCACGTTTTGCCTTTGGGACTTTCACCGAGAGTCTTGAAGATCTTCTCCAGACGTTCCACGTGGCCTCTGGTCTGTTCGAGGTGTTCTTCGAAGCCCTGCCGTAACTCATCAGACGATGCCGCCTTGGCCATTTTTGGCAGCGCCTTGACCAGTTGGGTCTCCGCGCTGTAAAGATCCTTCAGTTCATCGATGTAAAGCTCTTTTAAACCTTCTGACATTTTTTCCTCCATAAAACGATTTGATTGGCAAAGCTGAGGACCTCAGAAACTTTGTTGCAATGCCGCCCAGCCTCACTCCATCGTCTGCCTCTGGACTTCAACCTGCAATCAGGTGAACCGCGTATTTCGGTGGAGAAAATCTTCGCTAGCTCACATTCATCGCGGCGATTGCTGAAACATTGCCGACTGTCTCACCGAACCACTTCTTGCTGCAGCTTGGCCGACAACACGAGCGCATTTTGAATTGCTGCTCCCGAGGCCGTATTGTCGAACACGCACCAAACCCGTGCCCTGAGTGCGAGACTTGTCACCTGTGCGGAGAGAGCATCGAGGAAATCATCGGAATAGGCCGAGTAATAACGGCGATCCTAGTCGCATCGGGGTTAAGGACCATCGGGCAGGAGATGTAGAAACCACAATGCAAGACCTTACTCTGAGAAGGCAGTGGGGATTTCGATGCAAAGTTATTTTGCTCTCCAGGTGAATCGTTCCACGACCGGACGCGTGATGTTTTCGCTTAGCAAACAGCGCCTCGCGCTTTGTAAGGCTACATGCAGAGGTGGCGCGTGACTTGCAGGTACCTTGTTTGAAATTAGCAGGCCACCGAAGAAGTGGAGCGAAGTGATGGCCGAGCAACACGCTTATTGAGGTGGAGAGTCCGCTCCCGTTCCAATTCTGGGACGCGCGATACATTTCGGTTTTGACGCTTGCACTGGTGATGGACAAATTTTTGCTGAATATCGATCTCTGCCTGCCTCACGTAGTTCGGAAGGTATACATGCGCCCTGAACCGCGTGCTACAGGCTTCGCATACTCCCAGAAGCAACGTAGCGTCGGCAGATTTCACCACTCGCATCCTGCGTGCTGGAACAATACCCCTTGTTTCCTCGAAAATGTCCCACTTACAGTCGTGCGAGGAGAACTTCAGCCTCAGATACTCAGCCGCGGCTTCCGGGTTCTTTAAGAAGTGCTGAGGAATAAAAAACTTCAGGCCACAGTTAGCGCAACCCGCCATGGATGGCGTTTTGCCTACGTATTTAAGCAACACCAACCTAAGATTGCTCATGTTAATTCGAGGTCTTTCCTAAGCGGTGCGGGTCCCAATCACAAAGTGCAGGACCAAAGAAATGACCGCGAATAACAGCAGTAAGTGAATTAAGCCTCCGGCCACGTGGAACACGGTGAAGCCGCCAATCCAAGCCACCAGCAACACAAAGAATAGAATCGTCCATATACTCATTCTCATAATTTCTCCTTTTACACTGAGCCGTCACTTCAGTTTTCGACCTTACGGTAGCGCCGCAGCAATGTACATGCAGGCAATCCTGTAGCTGTACATCTATGAGCAGGTATTAAAAGCGCGCCACGCTTAAGAAATCGAGGTCCCCAGCAGATCCGCCACGCCAAATTCGGGGACTTGGTTGTTTCGGGAAGAACCCTCCCGGGTCATTATTCGGGCTCTGAACACAAGCAGCGCAGTGTCCCAGGGAATGTACTGCGTTGAAGGAGAGTTTGCCGTCAAACTTTTACCCCATATAAGTGTGTCGGCGATTTTTCGCCAACACCTGGCTCTCCACCTGGGTGTTGTGGCGTTCTCCGCCGAGGACTTCAGCGTACCCGCAGACGAGAACTCGACTGTATAGTGTTCAGTTTTGCTCAGACGAGAGCGGAATCTAGCCCTATGATGTCTGCATTGGGTGACTTCATTACCCCAAACGTTCGACTGGAGGGACTATGTTAGGTATGGGTGTGCTCGGAACAGTTATTGTGATTCTGGTGGTTGTGTGGCTTGTGCGTCGCGCGTGAAGCAAGTTACGCTCCCGGGAGCCTGTCCTCCAGTGTCCGACTGAGCGATTCAATTGAAGTGTTTTTGCTAAGTTCTCGAATATCTTTGTCTGCGACAATGCTTTGCAGTCCCGTGTGTCCGCAAATTGCACGCACCATTTGCAATAGCGTCGTGATTTCTTTCTCTGCCAACAAGTCAATTTGCAGATTTAGATGGTCCCGACGCTCTCCTCAGCGCAGCATCCGATTCTGACGCATCAGGATGAAGCTGGAAAGAATGACCGCCTCGACGGCAACAACGACCCCAAGCAATGAAAATGGACGCGGATCGAACGGTCTAATTCCAGAAATGTGCCGGGTGTTTACCGTTAGCCATGCGGTCACAAGCACCAGATGAAATGCAACGAAGGCAAAACTTCCTGCGAACGTTCCAACCCGATCGGCGAGCCGTTCTGAATATGATCTCTTTTCCAGCGCTTCTTCCTCTTGTCTCACAATAGAATCGATGTGCGCTTCAGCGTGCTTCGAATGCTCCGTCATGATCAAAGCCTCTTTCGATAGAATACGCTGCTTCGGAGGCTCGGCATTTTCATCAACGATCCGAGTGGCCAAAAGAGGACATCTTCGAAAGGAACAAGTCTGGCACACTGGTTGCTATGACAACCAAAACGATCCCCGAATACCTTGAAGACGAGCGCCGCTGTAATGCTTCTCGGTGGTCTTGATACTCTCGTGGCCTAGCAGCTTACTGACTTCCTCCAGTGGGACGCCCTTTTCCAAGAGGTCTACGGCAAACGTATCACGGAGCCGGTGGCTCATCATGTGCCCGGACTTCTGAATCCCCGCGTCCGCAAACAACTTCGCAATGAACTTTGCCCAATTCTTTGTGGCCGATTCCTCCTCGCCGTTCCCGGACCAAAACAGATGCACCGAGTTGCCTTTGAGCACGGTCAAAAGTTCTCGGGCCACATCTGCCGGTATGGGTACTGACACATGGGTGCCGGTCTTCTGCCGGGCGGTGACTATCCGGTAGAGGCCCTTGACCTTGTCGTGGATTAGCTCATCGCGCCGAATGGTAAGGGCGTCCCGGATAGCGAGCCCGGACCACCGCATAAGCTGAATGAGCGCATGGAGCCGGGCAGCCTTGTCCGGGTCATCTGCAAAGGTCGCATACGTGGCGTCCAACAGCTTTTCGTATTCCTTCGCGGTCAACGGGAGTGTGGGGGCTTGGTCCACTTCAATCTTTGAGATTTGCGGGATGCGCGTGAGCCATTCTGATTGGTAGCAGTAGCGGAGGAAAGACCGTAGCCGCTCGCGGACCTTGGATCGTGTGAGCGAGGCCGGGTAGTGCTCGGACCACGTTGCAACGTAGTGCGTCAACAATTCCCGGTTGAGCCCCCGGACGGTGAAGACAAAACGGGACTCGCAAAACTCCCGGAGCCGGGCTAGCTCGCGGGTGTACTTGCCGATGACCTTGTCCGTGATGCCTTGGTTCTTCTTGTCCTGGAGGAAAACCTCGATTGCCGCTGTGATGGACTGGCCCGCCTCTGCCATCGTCTTGGACGGCGCTGCCCCGCTTAACTGATTCTCCAAGTCACGCTTTTTTTCTTCCGCTTCGGCCCATGACCGGGTGCCTGCCTGCTTGCGGTACTGCTTCCCGTCTTGGCTCCAGCGCAGGTGCTTGCGGCACTTGCAGCTTTTGCAGAATTCCTCGCCGGCGTATTTGCAACCGGGCTTATGCCGAACAAAGATTGTGACTATTGGAGCGGTCATGCTAGCAAGCTAGCACGGTTTTAGCACATAATCCTAGATGTCTTTAGTAACATGCTGCAAATATTGCCACTTAGGTATGGCGGAGAGAGTGGGATTCGAAAGCACAACGAAACAACAAACAAAGAACTTCACGCGCACGGATGACGATTCTTACGCATTGTAAGTTCATGAAAAACCAGATGGCAGGTTTCAGCAGGTTTCAGATTTAGCGCGTTCATCGATCTCAGTTTCGGAGGTTCGCTAATTACTGCTGGCAATTTGATAGTCCGACAATACGCGCGAGACCATAAAAGTTGAGAGTCTCGAAAAAGCAAAGTGATTCAGTTGTCAAACTGATTGTCGAGGGCGACCTGAGAAGGCTCGATCCGCAACCGGACCCAGAAAAAGTTCAATTGGAAGAACACGTATGATTCGCTGGATAGCAACCGTCTGTGGGGCAACAGGTCTCTCCCTCCTGACAAACGCCGACTCCGGAACAGCACCTACCGTTGGATATACCTTGGTAACACCCGTCGCAAGGGCAGCACGTATCCGTCGTCGGATCACAGCAATCAGACGAACCATACGCGTTCGGGCAGCAGTTCTGTCCAAAAGGACAGGCATTGCCATCTTCGCAGCAGGTGCCGTTTTGCCCGATGTCATAGCAACCGTCTGAGGGGCAACAGGTCTCTCCCTCCTGACAAACGCCGACTGCGGAACAGCACTTACCGTTGGATATACCTTGGTAACACCCGTCGCCAGGGCAGCACGTATCCGTCGTCGGATCACAGCAATCAGACGAACCATACGCGTTCGGGCAGCAGTTCTGTCCAAAAGGACAGGCATTGCCATCTCCGCAGCAGTTGCCGTTCGGTCCGACGTCGTAGCAACCGTCAGGGCAGCAGGTCTGTCCCTCGGAGCAGGAGCCACCTCCGGGACAGCACACGTCATTCGCGCCGTCGTGGCAACCGTCGGGGCAGCAGGTACTCGTCGTAGGATCACAGCAGAAACCGCCGCAGCAGTCCTGTCCTGGGAGACATAGGGTGTTGCAGCCCCCGCAGTTGTTCGAGTTGGTACTGGTATCGACACAGATTCCTGAACAGTTCGTTTGGCCAGACGGGCACGGGATGCATTCGTGGTACTTTTCAATGCAATCATCTAAGCATTTCAAAAACTGCGGATTGCAGTCCTTCAGCGCTTCGTCGTATTCCTGAAGGCAGTGCAACCCCTCAAGAATGTCCTTGAAGCAGTTAAAGTACTCAAATGGCACTACTTCAGCTGCTCCGCAGTGCTCGAGAGCCTCGAATGTAGCCTTTATTATGCATAACACGGACCGCCCAAACGCTACGTCTCTACAAATGGAGTCGCCATAGCACCCCTGAAAGCATCCGTCCAGCTTGCGGACACATTCCGTAATATCTCCAATATCTCCCGAGCTGGGATGCGCGGTACCGCTATTGCGGTGCTCAAAGGCCGCTGAAGAGTCTCTAATAACCGTCCGGTAAACCCCAGTTGTTTTGTATAGCGACGCCTCTGCACTAAAACCAGGTAAATGCATCTAACCTACTCCTGAACCAACAGGGAGCTAACCCGACCGTTGCGCTTGCAACCTAACACGTGCATTTATTGGGGTCATCGTCAACTCCAATAGGGCAACAATTTAGAGGGCAACACAGTCCACTACCACAACAAGCAACATCGTTGCCCGCTGCATCAGTCCAGTTGCAGAGATACGTTGACCCGTCCCCGGCTCCTGATGCGCAACATAGAAGTCCCGTACATCGATTCCCGCAAAGCGTCTGTCCCGTCGGGCACTGCGGCCGGGGAGGGGCGGTGGTGGTAGTGCCGGTGCCCACACACCTGCCGTTTACGCAGTTTGTTTTTGGGCCGTTGATGCCAAAAGTGTTACAACTGTTGCCGCAGCTTCCGCAATTGGAATTGTCGGATAGTATATCGATGCATCCCTTACTGAACGGCCAGTTATCGCAGAATGTTTGGCCGGGGGGACATTGAGTGCAACAGGATCCGTTCAGCCCACAACTCTGGCCGTTGCAACGGCACAAGTAGCAGTTACCCCAAAGCCAGCAAAAGTTATATGAGTCGAAGTGACAGTTAGTACAAGTATCGCACGGGGATGTACATTGACCTCCCACGCATGTATCCCCCCCGCTGCAGACGTTTCCGCAGCTTCCACAGTTTTTGTTGTCCGTGTTCATGTCTGTGCAGCCTGTCGGCCAGCAATTAGTCTGTGGGATTGGGCAACAACCACCTCCAGAATTGGCCCAGTAGCCTTCCGGGCAACAGAAGCCATTGCTAAGTGTCTGGCCGCTCGGGCAAACGCAGACGCTTTGGATACAGGTCGCGCTCTCCGGGCAGATATTACCGCATTTCCCGCAACTGTAGGGGTCTGAACTCGGATCAACGCACTCATAGCCGCAACCGATTTCTCCTTGCGGACAGGTTACGCATGAGCAGCCGGCGCTGCTTTGAGCCGAGCCTGCTTGGCGCTGGTTCGAGGGGCATCTCCTGCAAACGCAAGCACCCGCTAAGTTGTTCCAATAAGAGCCGATAGGACAGTCAGTTGAAATTGGACAGTCACACCCCCCCGTATCATAGTCATGGCGACAGCCTGGGCCGCACGAAGATGCCGGCAAGACACTAGCACGGTAGATCTGCGCGTCGGGGCCACACCGCGTAACCTGTTCTGCTTCCGCGTTCCACACGAGGCATTGCTCTAGGCCCGCCGTCGAGCCACAGGCAGCTTGAGTGACAACATCGAACTGACCAAGGGCCGGGGGCGTCGTCGAATAGGCTATTGTGCGATAGTGCGCGGACGACTTGTAAAGACCGTACTCGGCGCTAAAACCAGGCAGCGACATTTTCGACCCTCCTGGCAGGCGAGACTAACCTCTCATGTACGTTCAATAACGGTCATAATACGGCGACATCGGCGTGACGAGGAACGGAAATTCATCGCTCACGTCCACGCGCACGAAATGTTTTGTGACTACGTCCGTATCGCGTGAGGTAAAAGCAAAGACTACATCCACAATCCTGCGCGTACCACTTAGCGGCGATGGAAGGACATCGATGGAGGTGAACGAAGCATTCCTCTCGAACTCGCGCGCTCCCGTTTCGTAGATACGGCCATATCTCACGGCGAGGTAGTTCAACGCCCGGTCTTTATCCGTTGCCCCAGCGTTGTCGCTCTGCTGCATGACCCGGTCGAACATCTCTTCCGCTACGTGAGTAAAGTTCGGTGGATGGTCCTCATGTTTAGGCACGGCCTCGATTAACGATTTGCGATCAAAGGGATAGATCTGGTCAAACATCACAATTGGCACGGTCAGCCCGTTGCACATACTTGGGGGCGCGTTCTGGCCGCGCAGCCCGATCACGAGTTCCAGATCGCCAGGGTTCGGCTCGGCGCGATATGCATCCACGAGAAGTTGGTAGTCCGCTGGATCACGTGGTAAAAGGATGTAGGTCTCGATACCGTGGACTGATAATACCCAGCAGAGTTGGCGGACAAGATACCGGTTAGCAGGTTCTTTGAGGACTTTGAGCATGGCGTGACGCTCGGTGTCCTTGGCGCCGGGTTCTCGCTTGATCGCCTGCCATGCCTCCTTCTCCACCGAAACCAAAGGGAAGCGGGGCTCAATATGTCCAATGACGTATACGTATAGTTGTGGAACGTTTGGCTGCGGTCTTAATTGGCCCCCACCTGCTTGGGCTGCCGCGCAACTGGGACAGCTTCCGGCTGCGGTCTGCGGGGTCACAGCGAAGGAGGGTCTGCTCTCGATCGTGGACGAAGAGGGCACCGCGTCGTTCGGAGATATGCCCGGTAGTTCCCGTGTTTCGGTTGGCTCCATAAATCCCTCCTTAATCTATATCGGTTTTCGCTTCTCACCGGTTCGTCCGGGGAGTAAACACCATCCAGCTATTCAGAGCGGCCGCCCGCTGCTCGCAACCGCTGCAGGGTTTGATTCCTATGGCGTAGGTGGTCCGCTTGATGACATCGCCTACGCCGATTTCCTCGTCAACAATGAAGCCTGGAAGACGCAAGCGATGGGGGTGCGACGTGCTCTTCTCATCCTGAGCCTTGGTTGGTTTCTCTATGCTCACGACAGCCTTCTCCCATGCTGCAAAGTCAACACCTGATACGCCGCCCAGGCATTCAGCAGGGGCGGTACGATGCTGTTTCGTCGGTTATGGCTGGGGGCTGATACCGCCATTTTGATCTCCGTCGAGGAGGCGGATGGAAACTCCGACCAGAGCAACGCAATTGCGCCGGTTACAAAAGGCGCAGAAGCGCTTGTTCCACCGAACATACCCGACTTGCCGCCCGGCCTTAGGCTGGCAATGTTCTCGCCCGGTGCACTTAATCCGTGCCTGCCAACTGACATGCCGAGATTGGATTGCGCCGTCGGACTGCCTTGCAGGTCGCATGCAACAACAGGGATAACCCAAGGGTGACGAGTTATCGCTGAACTGCCCACGGTTCCCTGATTTCCTGCCGCAGCCACGACTATCACGCCGTGCCTAGCGGCATAACTCAAAGCCTCTCCAATCTCGCGCTCGCCTTCCGCAGCCGGGCGCTCAACCGCAGCACTCAAGTTAATCAGTCGCGCTCCGGCGTTGACGGTCTCAATAATTGCCAAAACCAGTTCTCCAGGCATCGCACTCGGCATGTCTCCGTTGGCCGATGCCGTCTCTGCAAATATGGGCCGAACAAGTAAGGTGCAACCCGGACAAATCGCAGGTGCCGCCGAACTCCGCTTCGCACTCAACATGCCAGCCACGAACGTCCCGTGCATACACGCCACACTGCTTGCTCTGGAACAAGCCCCTCCGAACTTCCCCGCAACCTCCTGGATGCTTCGTCCGGCAAGATCGGGATGGTCAATGGCCACGGGGCCATCTATTAGGCCCACCATAATTGCGGCTCGACCGATCGTGCGCTCCATCAACGGAGTGAGATTCACTAAATCCAGAGGTCTCATGAAGCTCATCGGCGAAGGCAAACATCGTAAACCCGTCTCGTACTGTCCGGGCTGAATTGTATCAGCAAAGGAAGCCCCTCTGTGTCTCACAAAGCGGACTTATTGCAGCTCCTTTGATAGACCCTCAATGGTCAGGAATGTTAGTTGAGAAAATAGAAATCTTCGGCATGATGGATTCGCCAGGTGGTTCGCCCTCAACCCCTGACTTTCAGTGCAAAGGTTCGGTATCTCATCGGTCTTTAACTTCGATCTTCGATTTGTCTTGCCCGGAAGGGCGAGGATGAGTGTAGGTCCAAGTGTAAACCGCCAGTTGGCCGAGTCCGAGTGCAAGAGCTAACAGCGCCGACATGAACGCCACGAGACCCGGTCTGGCTTCTATTCGATCCCATAGTCTGGGAAAGGCCCCAGCACCTATTCGGCCGTCAATCTTCTTCCCAGAACCCGTGAAGGGCACAACTCCCGACCCAACGTCATGCAGGACAAGGGCACAGAATGGCTGCCCCTGTGTCAGCGGGATTTCCTTCTTTCCCAAATTGAACACAGTAACCACAAGATGATCGTGATACCCAGGATCTACCTTAGAGAGTGTGTTAGAAACGCCATCCTGAAGAAGTTTTACCTTAGGCACGATGTACCCGAACATCGAGTGAGGAAGCCACACCTCTTCCTCTGTCTCGATCAGGATTGCCCCACCAGGTAACAGGGTAAATTCTTCATCCTTACGCAACGTCCATCGTTCCTGCTTGTGGTGATCTTTGTACGCCCGGCCTATTCGCAGATCATAGCTCGCATTGGACTGATTCCGTTGTAGCTGGTTCTTGTCGAGATTGAGGATTAACACGGCGCTGCCGTCGTATTTGAACTTAATTTCTTCGGCTACAACCGTTGGATTCGGTCCTTCTGTCACCAAGGGAATGACCGACATCGGCACACCTCCGCAGGATTGGCTGAGTATAAGCCCGAGGCAGGTTACCACAACACCAACGAGTTCCCCCTGGGAGATTGAATGGGCAGTCAAACTCTCCAGCGGATACAGATGCTTGCCGCAGAGTACAATTCCCCATCTGTACAGGCACCCATTAAAAACTGTATTGAGAATTCCACGCGGCGGAGAACGATTGCCCAAAACATCATCCATGACGAAAAAGCACTGGTGAACCGGGATAGCCGAAGAGAGCTTTTGGTGCGAAATAACGGCTCGCGCGGACATCGGAGCTGATCTGAACTGTCCACAAGCAGATGACCGTGGCGCATTTTATTGGTCGTATGCACTAATTAGGGAGATCTGGGCAGGGGATGTCGTTTTCCACTATTCAACCGTCGCTAAAGCAATTGTTGGTGCTTCGGTGGCGGGTGCTCCGCTTGAAGAGAGACCCACAGTTTGGGTCCCACACGGAACCGTGGGACGTGCGAAGACTAGTGACCCCAAACCGCGACCGGGGTGGTGGCTTCCTGTTTACCACTACAGGCCCAGTAGCCAGCCATTGACGCTGCGGGCTCTACAGGTTCCAACAGAACAAGCCTGGATTCAACAGTGGAAGGAGCGCCGGGCGACTGATGGATTGGCACTACCATTTCAGATGTATCCTGGCAAGATAAGGGGAGCTCAAGGCTATCTCACCAAGATGCCATCCGATTTTGTCAAAAGATGGGAGCCACTGGGTGCCCTGGTGGAGGCCCTTGGAGCTACGCAGGAAACACTTACTACTGTAGCCGAAGCTTATGTGCCACCTGCAGTGAGTGCCAGATGGACATCAGCCGAATTCAGGCCAAAAGCCGACAGCGATTACATTGCGGTCATCCAGTCAGGAATCCAGCGCCGGTCAAGGGCGCACGAGACGCTAGTTCGAGTGGCGGGAGAGCTGCTGAACACGGCGGTGGTGCTATCGTTACCACTCCCCATCCGCGCGACTTGGTCATGTCAGCCCCGACACAGCTAATAATCGAGCTAAGATACTGGTTCAGGCATCCCGGTTTCGCGATACGCGAAGCCGTAGGGAGCTAGATGGAATATCGACACTTTCTAGGTCCACACGACGCCGAACTATGCATTCTGCTAGACGGGAGTCCGGGGACGGCACTAATCACCTATGTGGAAGAGATTCTGGGGTTTTGCATCCTCTGGGTCGAAAACGGGAGTCTCTTCGGCGGAATGAAGACTATTCTCGGGCTGCCGGGCCTACAAATTGCTTCAGTGGGGCGATAACTTCATTCGGGGACAGCCACAAGCGGTGGCTACAGCGGCACAGAATTGACAGCATTGGCCTCGACCCAAGCAAGTGAGATTCCTCACCATCCATTAATCCTAACGAGGTTTACAAGTTGTGTCCAAGTTTGCGTCCAATTTTAGGCTTGCCGGTGTCGCGAACATTCATTTTGAAAACTACGCCCTACGCCCAATGGTCCCTAGGTGCTGTTGGGTAACCCAACCCAAAGTTGAGACACCGCCCGACATCGGCCAATAAAATTTCGGCCTACAAGGTCCTGATATTGGCTCTATCGTTTGGCATTCGGCTTGAATGTGAAGACCTTGACCGTCGGCAGATTCCCTCGTATGTTACAAAATCTTAATGACTCCGCACTGCCCGCCGCTCCAGAAGAGCCGCCTCCACCACCAAACACGGACGGCACTCTGACACTAATGCCAAAAGCAAAGGCACCTGTCCAAAACTTCTCTGTCGAAGGGCTGGGTGGGCTGCCGCTGCACTTTGGTGTCGAGGGACTCGCAGCGGATTGGTTGCACCAGACCTCTCCGAGCTGCTCCCCTTGGGTCAGCCGGACATCGTGACCCGCATGAAACAGCGCGCTGAACATCACTGATCGCCAGGACAGAGAGGGCCCCACTCCAAACTCCAAGGTCGTGTTGTACGGATTGAAACCGAGAGCACCTGTGAAATAAAACGCTCCGCGCCTCTGATCTGGCCAGCTGAAATCATGCCCCAGTCTCCAGTTCGCCGCCACAAATGGCACAATGGTCGGACGCGTAATCGACTGAGTGATGATCACATCCCCCTGTGTTGGTGAAGCATGGGGATTTTGGGTAACTAACGTCTGGTTTGCGAAAGAGCGGTCGGGTACGTTGAGTAGAAAGCACCCGCTGAGACCTCGAAGATCGGGTCGGCGTAAAGGACGGTAATTGTTATGATCGATTTCTTCTGTGTTGCTGTTGGCACTGAGGCAACAAAAGGAAAGCCCCGACTTTCGTTCGCCGCCCACCGACTGTGCAAATACGGCCTGACGACCTAGCACTTTAGGTATTTGCGAGTTCCTGCCACTGCGCTTGTCGAGGGGATCAAAAATATTGCCTAGAGGTTCAATGACGGAGATAACTTGAGAATTGCTGATGTTGACAAAATAATTGCCCAGGTCTTTGTTAACGCTGGTAATTGCCGCGGCATCCGCATTCAAGGTTGCGCTCTCGTCATTCAACGCCCGAAAGAAGCGAAGAAAATCCTGCTGTTTCTTGTCCGTGATGTTGCTAATCTGCGTTTGAGCTGAGTTATTTGGCATGAAATGATCTGGAGATTAACCCGGACTCGGGCATGGACCCAAGTAGCGGCCAACGCTGTTCCGTCAGCCATCAAGTCCCTCAGCGAAGGCTCGGTCTGTGTCGGACAGGCCTGCCCTGCGATTTCACAGGTCATCCAATCACGCCATTTGGGATACTCGTCGTAGACCCAGGGCCGAGGGAAACCTTGCGACACCTTTGAACCGGGTAGCCGCTTGTTATTTTGAAGAACCTCCGGAGGTATAGTTCCAAGCACCTCGTTGAGCTGCTCGTAGATGGTGATAGCGTTTGTATAAAATTTATCTATGAGAGGAAACAACTGATCCATCTGAAGTTTTAGTCGTGCGATATCTTCTTTGTACTTTCGTACTTCGGGTGGGTCGCTCGGCGTCGGCACCTAGGCTCAGCGTGGATGCCATTGATTTTATTTTGGACGCATCTAGCTCTGTTGTTATGAGTAAGCCTTTCAGATTCGGCAGCGCCGCTGTAAGAAAAGCTGCTGTTTGATCTGTGCCAGCGACAGCCTGAGCCGATTGAAGATCGAGGC
>CAWBHF010000016.1:0-253514 GCA_963788645.1 uncultured Acidobacteriota bacterium | reverse complement strand
ACGACGAATCTTCCTACTTCCCCAAGTCGAACTTGTATCGACGCGCGAAAGACCGGGCACCCGACAGATCGCCAATCAGGCGTTGAGCCGGGCGCCCTGGTGCAGACTTGGTACTCAGTAGATAATCAAATAGAATTTGTTATCGTAGAAGTCTTGGCCGTCCGAGCTAACCACTTCCACTTGATTCGCCGTTATGGTGTTATTGCATACACCTACGAAATTCGAGCAGACCGTGACTATTACTGACCCAACAGTTCCTGTCGCCGAGTAAAAACGGTCGTCCACCTCAAAGCCTAAGTCGAGGATGTAGTCTCACGGTGCCCGTCTTATCAAGACCAAAACCGCAGGGCGGCGTGGTTGCGGACGCGCCCCCCCAGCGTAGAGTTGAAGCAACTTACTATTTTGCCGGTAACCCCACTTACGAACAACGTGGCCTTGACCCAGCCACCGGCGGTTCGGTCCTGGAATGTATTTCCGTTGCTGGTGAATGCCCAGCCTTTCGGGGCAGAACCGAAAACTCCGGTGCCCCTGTCACCATCGTTCACGCCCGCCACGCCGGACGCAACGCTGTGGCTGAGTCCGTGAACCCCATCTTGGCCAACGCTTTCGCCATAGACGCCCCAGCCGTTGCTCGAGTTGTATCCCCTGACTCCGTAACCGCTGTCTGCGACGGTTCCATTTACACCAATGCTTTGACTGGTACCCGTTGCTGTGACCTCACCCGTCATCGCGGTAGAACCAGGGTTTCGATTGGCAACGAATACGCTACTGGCCAGAAGCCCGCTGCGTCAGGACAACTCCCGCGCTGAAGTTCCCATTGCCATCCCGCTTGACAATCGCGTTGGGAGTGTTCGCGGAGGTGGGCGCGACGTTCCAGCTCAAACCCAGTGTGCCGGACTTGGTGATCGGAGAGCCACTTACGGTGAAATCTGCAGTCGGCGCGCTCATCGCGACACTCGTCACCGTGCCTTTCCCGGGAAACGTCTGCCCGGGGACGAATGTGACCTCTGCCCGTCGAGTCAACTTTGAACGCGGTGCCGTTGACAGCCAGAGTAGGATCGGTTCCCTTCGGAAAAAGATTCAGTGTGTCGCGAATGTCTCCTTCGCCCCTGACATCGAGCGTGGCGGCGGGAGTTGTGGTACCGATGCCGACGTTGGCGTTCTTCTGGAAGATAGAAGAGTTCACGATGTCGCTGGTCGAGTCCCAGAGCGGCACGAAACTTACCGTGCCCTTGCCGGTGACGTTTGGATTGGCCTGAGGGCTCTGCTTCGTCTGGCCCGAACGCAGCGAAGAATCAAACTTCGCGGGCGCTTTCAGGCTTGCTGTTGCGTCCGCGCGAAGGAAGGCCGAAGGCGGCAGACCTCCGATGGTTTCGGCATCGGCGGCTTTCAGGGCATAGGGAACGCTGAGCAGGAGGACGCGCGGCTGCTCGGGCGCGCCATTCACGCTCACTCCGAGCCAGCGCGCCTCTCCCGGACTGAACAAATCGAGCGCAAGGCCATCGGGCTTGGTTGCGCCGAGGTGGGTGGTGTAACTGCCTTTGGCGTCCGCGGTGACGTTCTGCGTTTCCATCCAGAGAGCGGCGCCGCCCTCCTCGTCTTTGTAGATCGCGAAGGTGACGCCAACGATGCCGGAGATTGGTTTGTTTTGGGCATCGATGGTCTTGCCCGAGTAATTGACGAGACGAGGGACACTGCTTGCGGCACTGGTTGAGTTTTGTGCACTCAGCGACAGGGTCCCGAGCACGATTATGGCGGTTGCTTTCAGTAGAGTGCGGAACATAAGTTTCTCCTTGTGCGGCTGCTGCCGCGAGTGATTTCGAGAAGGCTGAGATCCACTGCTTTGGATTGCCCGTCATGCCGCGGTTCCCCACACGGGCTCTGCTGGGATAAACGGCAGGCAGAAGAGAAAACGCCACGCCTGGTAGGAAAAAGCCCCAGACCTCAGAAAATCGAGAACTGGGGGCGCCCAACCTACGGCATGGAGAATGCGAATACTTGGTGGGAGCTGTTGGTCCCCCAGACACCGCCGCCGCTGCCCACGCTGATGGAAACAAGCGAGCCCGGAACCTGCACAAAGTTCAACGCGGGTGGCACGAAACGGAAGATTTGATTTCCGGAGAGTCCCCAGACTCCGTTCCCGCCTGATTGGAACTGGGTAAAGCAACAGCCAATATTCTCGAATCCCAAGAAGTTGTCGTACTGATAAACCACAGAATTGCCGGTGTCAATGGCGAACACCCCACTCGTGCCCACCGTAAGCGCGGGAAAAGATCCAAATGGATCAGCGATTTTGTCGAAAACACCAGTACCAAAATCGAAGCGAAAGACGTTTGGGGCCGCATTCTGCCCCCCATATTTCTCCGCCGCCCACATGTATGTCGCAAAGGAATCCGGGCTGCTGCACGAAACTGTTCCCGCAAAAGTTGTAACGATAGATCTGGGAACCAGTGTTGAGTCCCCATACTTCATACGGGTGACAACTATCCTGGTAGCCCGGACCCACCTCGATGAGATCAAGAGCACCCGGAACTTGTGAGAATGTCCAGGATGTTCCGCTTTTGCTGGCGCGGAAAATACTGCCTGAAGAATTGAGGCCCCAAACCGCATCCGCTTGCGCCGCATTGCCTCCGCCGACAGCGATCTGGCTTAGCGAGATAGTGTTCGCCAACGCGAAACTTTTGCCGTTGAAACGGTAGGGGTTGCCATTGCTGGCGAGCGCCCAGGCGCTGGCGCCTCCGGAGGCGACTTGAACGATCGGGGCGCTTCCGGCGACTTTTACCTTCTTGAACGTTTGTGCTGGCGCAAATTGCGTGCAAGCCATCCCCAAAACAAGCGCGAGGATTATGGCTAACGACTTTGCTGATTGATTTTTCATAGCGGTCTCCTTTGACCATTGCTTTGTGGGCTCGGCCCGAAATTGGGCTTGCCGTTTGTCGTCCCGCCAAAAGTTGCGCGTGGTCTTGAACCGGTGACTTTCTACTCGCTCCGCCTCCGGTGCTCGCCAGCAACCGTCACATGACTCTGTGATCCTCCTTAATTTATTGTTGTCCACCCCGGCTCCCGGTGGCGTATGGGAGAGGCATGATTGCGGCGAAACGACTTGATTGTCCATAGCGATGCGTGTGTCGCAGCGTTATGGTTTGTGTCGGCGCAAGTGCAAGCACTATTTGCGCTTACGTCTGTCTCTCGGTGTAGAATCGTTCTACTTCCACCAGGCGTTCCATGGCGTCCCAACCAGTTGGATTGCAGCAATCAATCCGTTTCGGCGAAGACTACGAGCTTGAGTTTCGTCCCCGAAGGCTGCGCCGGGGGACTCGTGTCCTGAAACTGGAGCGCATCCCCTTAGAACTGCTTGTCCTTCTCCTTGAGCGCAGAGACGAGGTTGTCACTCGGGACCAAATTGTTGCAAGAATTTGGGGCCACGGAGTTTTCCTGGATACGGACAACAGCATCCGGGGTGCTGTGCGCAAACTGCGTCAGGTGCTGAAGGATGATGCCGAAGCCCCGCGATTCATAGAGACAATAACCGGGCAGGGATATCGCTTCATCGCACCCGTTATAAATCCCACGGAAGCAAGCGGCGGGGAGGCTCCCGAGCCGGATCCGTCGGTCGTCACTACCAGCGACCGGAATTTCGCGTCGGAACTCAATGCCTGGTTGCAAGCTCGAAAACGTCGTTTAATCGACCAAGATCAGGATCCTCAGTGGGACAAGGCGGCGCCTGCCGAAACTGGCCATGGACAGGGGATCCGGAGTGCTCGCAGGTGGTTTGTCGTTGCAGGCGTAGCTTCGCTAGCGCTCGCCTGCGTTGTGGTTCTACTCGCGGTTTGGGCATGGCGACGACCATCGAGTGTGCCGATTGATGCCAAGAGGAAAACAGTCCTGGCTGTCCTGCCGTTCGAGAATTTGAGCCGCGATCCTGACCAGGAGTTCTTCAGTGATGGGCTAACCGAAGAAATGATCGCCCAGGTGGGAAAACTGAATCGGGACCGGCTAGCGGTAATAAGTCGCAGTTCTATCGAGAAGTTCAAAGGGAGCAAGCTGACCGCGCAAGAGATGGGTAGAGAACTGAACGCTGACTATCTGGTCCAAGGCAGTGTTCGACGCTGGTCGGACCGTGTACGCATCACCGTTCAACTGATCCACGCTCACGATCAAACGGACCTCTGGACGGAAAGCTACGACCGAGAACTCAACGACGTTATAGCCGTGCAGGATTCAGTTGTACGAAGCATCGCCAGCCAAATTCACATCGCTCTGACTGAAGAGCAGAAGACCCGTCTGTCAAATTCCCGGCAGATACCGCCTGAAGCGTACTTGGCGTATCTGAAAGGTCGCTACTACTGGAACAAGCGAACCGGTGACAGCATACAGAAGGCAGAACCATACTTTCAGCAAGCGATTGATGGCGATCCGACCTACGCCGCGGCATATTCCGGTTTGGCGGACTGCAACAGCGCACTTGCGTGGCACGGGTTCAAAGCCCCGGCCGAAGCGCTCCCGAAGGCCTACTTAGCGGCCCGAAAGGCGGTCGAAATCGATCCCCAATCGGCTGAAGCCCACGCCTCGCTGGGCCTAGTGCTTAGCCATCGTTGGGATTGGGCCGGCGCGGAAGTCGAGTTCAAGCGGGCTCTGGAATTGGATCCACAATACGCGAATGCGCACCACTGGTACGGGGACTATCTGTCCATCAAGGGTCGACATGAGGAGGCAATTTCCGAGGCCAGACGCGCACTGGAACTAGATCCCCTGAACCTGATGATCAGTACATGGGTTGGACTCCGCTACTACATGGCACGTGACTACTCTGCCGCAATCAAACAGAATCGAGAATCTGTTGAGCTGGATCCGAACTTCGCAGCCGCGCACCTTCTGCTTGGCGAGGACTACATTCAGGCAGGCATTTACGGCGAAGGCGTTAATGAACTGAGGAGGGCGGCAACTCTGTCTGGGGACAGCCCGCTTTACACCGCGCAGTTGGCCGTTGCTCTTGCAGCAACAGGCCGCAGGAGTGAGGCACTCCGAATCGCGCACGAGCTGCAAACGGCATCGGGAAAACGTTACGTTTCTCCTTACGGATTGGCGCAGATCTACGCATCCCTTGGGAGGAAAGACGATGCGTTCAAGTGGCTGCAAGCCACCTATGACGATCATGCCGTCTGGATGGGATATTTAGCCCTGGATCCAGCATTCGACCGGTACCGCTCCGATCAGCGTTTTCAAGAGCTTCTCCGGCGCATAGGCCTGCTCTGACTTCAAGTGAAATTCTGTTGATTGTCTACGTAAAGCTGGTTTGGATCGAGTTACATCTGAACAGAGTTCCGGTTAGTCGGCAAACGGGAAGTAATCCGAGCCGCCAACTGCTAGGCAATCTGGTCAACTGTTGAAAAACCCCGTGGGTGTTGAAAAAGTCACTTCGATTAGCAGGATGAGATTCAGCAGAAGCATGTTAGAAGGAAGTGATCCTGACCATGCTCTGTTGGATTCTCATCGTCGGAGGACTGCTGATCATGATGGGGCAACACGACCGCTCCGAAGCGCTGTTCTACTACTTCCGCCTGGAAGATCAGGTTCCAGAGACTCATCTGCTGCGGCTCATTGAAAAGCACATCAGCTTTGCCTTTGTGCGCGAGAGGTTGAAGCAGAGTTACAGCGAGACCGGTCGTCCGTCGATTGATCCCGAGCTTCTGCTGCGCATCCTATTGATCGGCTACTTATATGGCATCACCAGCGAACGGAAGCTGGTGGAGGAACTGCGCATGCACTTGGCGTGGCGCTGGTTCACCGGTCTGGGCTTCGATCAGGAGATTCCACATCACTCCACGTTCTCCAAGAACCGGCACGGACGGTTTCAAGAGTCGAAGCTGTTTGAGCAGTTGTTTGAGCAGATCGTGCGGCAGTGTGTGGAAGTGGGGCTGGTGCAAGGGACGCATTTATCAGTAGACGGCAGCTTCATCGAAGCGAATGCGGCCAAAGAGAGCCGCATCCCGCGTGAGCAACTCAGGGAAGCGGCGCAAGTGAACCAAACTGCGTGCCAGTACTTGGTGGAACTGGAGCAGCAGAACCCCACCGAAGAGCCGGTGCATCAGCAAGACCAAGTGTCGACCACGGATCCCGATTCCACCTACGCCACCAAGGGCGGGACTCCAGCCCGACTGGGGTACTACGACAACTATCTGGTGGACAATCACAGTTGCGTGATCGTGGGGGTACAAGCAACGGCGGCGCGCATGAGCCAGGAGACCGTCGCTGCACAAGACATGCTCACTCGCTTCACGCAATGGCAAGGACGAGAGCCAGAATCGGTAGCAGCCGACACGACCTACGGGAACGGGGAGTTCTTGCAATGGTTGGCCGATCGAAGCATCACTCCCTATATGCGAACCCGCGACAGTGCTCTGAGAAAGAACAATCCCGGCTATGGCCCGGAGCGATTTACTTATCAGCCCGAGAGCAATACCTACCGTTGTCCTGCAGGAGAGCAACTGAACTACGTGGGGCTCAACGTTCGCAATCGAGCCCATGCCTATATCGGCAGCGCGAAACGCTGCGGGGCATGCTCACAAAAAGCACAATGCACGACTGGACGATACAAGTATCTCGCCATTCACATGCATGAGTCGGTACGACAACGGGCGCGGGAGTTGGCGCAAACGCCCGAGTTCGCGAAGGCACAACGACAGAGAAAGAAGGTGGAAGCCCTCTTCGCGCAACTCAAGAATCAGATCGGATTGCGGCGCTTACGCCTGCGCAGACTGAAGTTCGCGCGAGAGCAGTTCTTCCTGGCAGCCGTGGCCCAGAACATCAAGCGACTGGTCCGCTTCCTCAGCCAGCAAGCAGCACCGCTGGCTGCCAGCAACTAGAAACCCGTGAAGAACCTGCCAGTCCCCTACATCACGCCGCAACACAGCCGCGCAATCTGTGACTTTTTCAACAGCCACCCCCGATTACGCTCAAAACCCCCTCAATGAGCCAAATGGCCTCCCTTGAAAAGAGCCGTAAATCACTGCAAACAGGGGTTTGCGTAGAGCCTCTTTTCATGCTTCGTTGTGACCGAAGTCCGGTCATGCTGACCTGTCAGTTAGGGCCGTCGGCCCGCGAAACCTCATGAAAGGCGTGCCAGTAACTGTTTTGTTTTTAGCGCCGGGATCGCGGCTTTCGACCCTGTTATCAATACCTGAGTCTCGAGCCTGATGCGTACTGCTCGGCCGTTCAAGTACAATCCGAGGCTGGATGCAGCGAGGAGCTTGTATGGGGAAATTGTTGCTGTTACTGGTTTGTCTCATTTCGCCAGCAATTGCCCAGACCATTCCAGAGGGAATTGGACAGGGCTACGATGGCGAGTTAAAGCATGTAACCAGTCAGCTGCTGGCCTTGGCGGAGGCCACCCCCACAGATAAGTTCGCGTGGCGGCCATCGGCCGGTGTGCGCTCTACGAGTGAAGTGTACATGCACATCGTCACCGCCAATTTCTACTATCTGAGCGTTGCCGGAAAACAGACAATGCCAACTGAGATCAAACCGGGATTTGAGAAATCGGTGACCGCTAAGGCCGACGTGATGTCCTGGCTGAAGCGTTCGTTAGATGCCGCACGCGACGCACGGGCTAGGGAAACCCCCAAAGAGCTGGAGAGAAAGGTTGAGTTTCTGACGCGAAGCACTACGGCCGACGCCGTCTATCTTCGCCTGATCATTCACTGCAACGAGCACATGGGTCAGCTTGTCGCTTATGCGCGCATGACAGGCGTAACCCCGCCGTGGTCGAAAGACTAGGGCAGCCTTAGCCAGCAATCTCGTGGGCAGCCTCGTCACAATGGCTCAGTGACGTGTTCTACACCTCGGGTGCCACTACATTTTTTTAGTTCAATGCCGAGTAGAGCTTTTGTGAGTTGGCGACAAACCCGATAACGCTCATTGACGGGTTTTGAGTGCTATGGCCTGACAACGACAGTTACCCGCACGCCACGTCGATTTGATGCAAAAGAAAAGCCGCCCAGACAATCGGGCGGCCTATGTTATTTAATTCCGAGCGGCTCGAGTGTTACTTCGTCACCCGGAACGCCACATTGCTCTTGACCGTTCCCTTGGGTGTCGTCACTTCGACTTTGCCAGTAGTCGCACCAGTTGGTACGTTGGTCGTGATCGAGGAAGCCGAGACCACTTTGAAGACCGCCGCTGTGCCGTTAAACGCAACGCTAGTTGCGCCGGTCAGATCCGTTCCCTGAATCACGACAGCCGCTCCCACCTTGCCGCGCTCTCAGGTTGAGGAACCGCACCAGTCGTTTCAAGGTTCTGTGCCACGTCAGCCAGGTAGAACTCTTCACGCACGAACTTGATTCTGCGCAGGCGCAAACGACGCAATCCAATCCGGTTCTTTAGTTCTGAGAACAGTGCCTCCACTTTCCGTCGCTTGCGTAGCGCCACGGCGAACCTCCGGGGTCTTTGGCTACCTCATAGGCCTTCTGTCTCGCCACGTCACAGATATGGATCCCGATCGTGCGAAACTGGCCCCGTGCACACTGCGGCTTCTGCTCACATCCTCGACAGCGCTGGGCCGTCGAGTAGTAGCGGTGCACGCGGTTCCGTTTGTTCATCCCCACGTAGTTCAGGGCTTGCCTGAGGGGCAGAGATAGCTCCACCATCCCTCACTTCAGGCCGAAGGCGTAAACTTTGAAGGCGGAGCCGACATAAACCACCCCATTGGCCACGGCGGGCGAGGAGTCCACATAGTAGCGTGTGCGGTAGCTCCACAGCTTAGCGCCGGTCTTGGCGTTCAGGGCGGACACGTGTTGGTCGACCGTTGAGCCGACATAAACCACCCCATTTGCCACGGCGGGCGAGGAATACACATAGCTACCGGTGGCGTAGCTCCACAGCTTCGCGCCAGTGCTGGCATTCAGCGCGTACACGTTGTCGTCGTTCGAGCCGACATAAACGACCCCATTCGCCACCGCGGGCGAGGATGTCACGCCGTCGCCGGTGAGGTAGCGCCACAGCAGGACGCCGGTGCTGGCGTTCAGCGCGTACACGTTGTAGTCCCCCGAGCCGACATAAACCACCCCATTCGCCACGGCGGGCGAGGACTCCACTAGACTGCCAGTGGCGTAGCTCCACAGTTTGGCCCCGGTCTTGGCGTTCAGGGCGTACACGTTGTAGTCCCCCGATCCGACATAAACCACTCCATTCGCCACGGCGGGTGAGGAAGTCACAAGGTTGCTGGTTTTGTAGATCCACAGCAGGGTACCCGTGCTGGCGTTCAGTGCGAACACGTTGCTATTCGAGCCGACATAAACTATCCCATTTGCCACGGCGGGCGAGGAAACCATGCAGTTGCCAGCGTTGTAGCTCCACAGCTTGGCGCCGGTGCTGGCGTTCAGGGCGTACACGTTGTGGTCTTCCGAGCCGATGTAAACCACCCCATTCGCCACGGCGGGCGAGGAAACCACATGGCTGCCGGTGGTGTAGCTCCACTTCAAGTTGAGGTTCCGAACATTCTTAACGTTCAGCACCTTTTCCCACGGGTTCCCGCGCATCATGTTGGTCCGGTGGAACTCGCTCCAGTTGTTGCTGTTCATACTCGCTGGCTGCTGAGCCCATGCCATGGGCACGAAGCACGCACAGAGAATTAATGCCAAGATACGGATGTGTTTCATGACGAACCTCCACCAGATAAACTGGTCCAACACTATACGCCGCTCAATCATGCCAAAACTCTGCCAATTAGTTAGTGACAGGTCGGTACTAGTCGTTACTCCGTGAGAGTGTGGAAAAGTTAAGTCACTACAAACGCAACCAGATGAGAATTTTAAAGAGGGCTGCGCGCCGCTACACAATCGCGAGAGATTTTGCTGGCGACCTATGCCTGAAAAAGCAGAAGATCAAAAAGTGAAGTAGTTTCGCGATAGCGGCTATCCGGGACCCTACCTGGAGAACAGTTTGTTTTCTGGTCAATCCTCGGGCGCGGCTCAAGGACTCTGCGCCAAGTCACGACTTTCGTAGAGGACATTGGATCCCAACTCCCGGCTCACGGAGAGTTTTGGAAGCTGCCCTTTTGCCTAACCCTCGACCTTCCTTTACTTCAGGCCAAAGGCGTAAACCTTGCCGTCATCTGACCCGACGTAACCATCCCGTTCACCACGGCGGGCGAAGAATCTACGCGGGCACCGGTGGCGTAGCTCCACAACTTTGCGCCGGTCTTAGCATTGAGCGCGTAGACGTTGTTGTCCCAGGAGCCGATATAAACTACGCCATTCGCAACGGCGGGTGAGGAGTAGATCTGATCGCCAGTGGCATAATTCCAGACCTTTGCGCCTGTCTTAGCATCCAGTGCATACACCGTGCCGTTGACCGAGCCGACATACACCACCCCGTTCGCCACGGCAGGTGAAGAGTACACCTCGCCACCGGTGGTGTAGCTCCATTTCAAGCTGAGTTTCCCAACACTGTTGACGTTAAGCAGATTCTCATACACGTTCCAGCGCCACATGTCCCGCCTGTGGAACTCGCTCCAGCCGTCCCGCTGGCCCCATGCCACGGACACGAAGCATACACAGAGGATCAAAGCCGGGATGCTGATTCGTTTCATGACTCACCTCCAAAGGCCAAATTGGTCTGACGAGATTATGTTTTCCGGGAATTCTGGTCGTTCGCCTCAGGGGGTGCTGCGTCCCGTGGTAGGAATCGCTCTTCGGAAAGGTGAGACATACTAATCAGACACGACTGAGCGCGTCATGTCAGTAACCCAGGTCACATCTTGATGTGCGGTGATGGCAAGCGCGAAAGCCTCAAACGGAGCAACGGAAAAAAGCCGAGGCACGCGCTAAATCAGCCTCAACCATTGAAAACATTGAGCCAGAATTTGGTGGAGCTAGTCGGGATCGAACCGACGACCTCATCGTTGCGAACGATGCGCTCTCCCAGCTGAGCTATAGCCCCTCGTATAGGAAGGTACACACCGATTTTATCAGTGTTCGCCTGGCTGGGCCACATGTCTCCCTTGGCTCGACGTTGCGCGGCGCCCTTTCCCTTCCCCCTCGCCTCGCGTTATAGTCTCTGTCCGGTTTCTTTTGGAGGCATTCATGGCGACTCATGCCAAACCTGAAGGCAAAGTCAGAAGCTTCGGTCAAAATATCGAGAGCGATCTCGCTTCGAGATTTCTACGCGTGGTCGAAACTGCGGCCATCGCCTCGGCCCGCACCATGGGCCAGGGTGAGCGCAAACTCTCAGACCAAGTAGCCACCGAGGCCATGCGTCGCACTATGGACAGCATCCCCATGCGCGGAACCATCGTGATCGGCGAAGGCGAGCGTGACGAAGCTCCCATGCTCTACATCGGCGAGAAAGTGGGCGCAGAATTTCCCGATGGGACCGAAGTGCCCGAGGTCGACATCGCCGTGGACCCCCTCGAAGGAACCAACCTCTGCGCCACCGGAGCGCCGGGCTCAATCACTGTCTTAGCCGCCTCCGAGCGCGGCGGTCTGCTGAACGCTCCCGACTGCTACATGGAAAAAATCGTAGTCGGCCCTTCCTGCAAGGACGCTGTGGAGCTCGACGCGCCCGTCGCCCACAATTTGAAGAACATCGCCAAACGTCTGGACCGCGACGTCGAAGACCTCGTCGTCATCGTACTCGACCGTCCGCGCCATGAGAAGCTGATCGCCGATATCCGGGCCGCCGGCGCGCGCATTCGGCTCATTGGGGACGGCGATCTTTCTGCCGGCATTGCCGCCGCCGTCATCGGCACCGGTGTGCACGCGGTCATGGGCTCAGGCGGCGCTCCCGAAGGCGTGATCACGGCCGCAGCCATCCGTTGCCTGAACGGCTATATGCTCGGCCGCCTGGTCATCGATAAGCCCGAGTTGGAAGAGCGCATCGCCCGCATGGGCATCAAGGACAAAAATAAAATCTACGAAGCCGAGGATCTGGCTCCGGGCAAGCAACTGATCTTCGCCGCCACCGGCGTCACCGAGGGCGCACTGTTGAAAGCCGTCCGCTTCTTCGGAGAAGGCACCCGAACTTCTTCCGTAATCCTGACCTACCGCACCGGAAAGGTACGCTTCATTGACAGCATCCATTTGGAGAAAGGCCCGGATGTGAAGGTGAGGTTCGCGTAACGACAAACCGTGGTAACGCTTGGCGCTAGCGCCGCCTGTTTACCGGCTCTGGTAGGCACTTACCGTTGATTCACTTCATCCCGAGTGTACGAGCCAGTCGAGCGCACGTGCTTGAGGGACGAAACAAGCGACTCCAAAGGCAGAACGATCCCTGCGGCAGGGAGACGCTCAAGTTCGCAGAACGCCGCAGCCAATTTTCTGACCGCAGAGCGTGCGCCGGCAACCCATTTGCCAAACAGATCGACTATTCCATTTAGTGTGTTTCGTCTCATGCGTCGATATTGCGCCCTAGGCGCGCCCTCGGACGTCTACAATGGTACCTTGAATACCAACTTTTCAGGAGAGCTTGTCCTTGAGAAACACCCGACAAAACGGTGTCAAAACACCTCCCGGTAGGTGTCGGACCGGTGCCTCGGTGAAATCGCGCGCTAAGTTGAAACGAATCTTCGACGAAATCGAGCAAATCCGCAGGCAGATCGAGAAACCCCAGAGTTCGAATGTGAAAACCCTCATCCCCGAGGAAGGCCGCTACTAAAGTCTCGCATTTCTGCTTTCCTTCCCGTCGATTTTCGCCTCACCCATTCGTCTATTCAGCGAACAGGGGGAATCAATCAAAAATCACCCCCCAGATGAAGGAGAGACTATGAAGTTACACGCATTGTCCGTAACAATCGTATTGCTCGGCATGACAGCGTCAATATGGGCTACCGACACACCCAACGCTACCGACTCCGCGGCCGCTTTCGCGCAACTCAAGAGCCTGGCGGGTGATTGGGAAAGCAAAGCCTCTGACGGAAAGAAGTCCCACGCCCGCTACGAGGTCATCTCCGGCGATTCCGCCGTAGTCGAGGGCTTCGAGAGCGACGCCATGGGGCCCGCCAACGCCATGGTCACCGTCTACTACCTCGACGGCAACCGCCTGCGGCTGACGCACTATTGTATGGCGCACAACCAGCCGCGCATGCAGACCGAGTCGTTCGACAAGTCAACCGGTGAACTACGCTTCACATTCCTGGACGCAACCGGTCTATCGGGTCCGGAAACCGGCCACATGCACGACGCAACTTTTCGCTTCGTTGATGCCGATCACTTCACCGCCGACTGGCAGTTCTTTGAAGGCGGCAAACCGAAAATGACCGAATCCATGCAGTACACTCGAGTGCGATAGGAGACGATGATGGCGAAATATATGTTGCTACTCTACGATAGCCCTGCGAAGTGGACCGACGTCAGCCCCGACGAAATGCAGAAAGCCATTCAAAAGTACAAGGCGTGGGGCGACAAACTGAAGAAGCTCGGGATCTACGTTTCGAGCCACAAACTGGCCGACGACGCCGGCAAGGTCCTTCGCGGGCGCAGCAGTCCGCGGGTCATCGACGGACCTTACAGCGAGACCAAGGAAGTTCTGGGCGGCTACTTCATGATCGAGGCTCCCAGCTACGACGACGCCGTCGGCCATAGTCGCGACTGTCCGCATCTGGAGTACGGAGGCACCATCGAAGTGCGCCAGGTTGACCCAATGGTCGGTAGCGCCTAAGGATCGCACGTGACCGGGGCCGAAACCAACGAGACGATTGGCGCAAGCGACACTTGCATAATGGTGGACCATCTTTTCCGCAGCCGTGCGGGACAGATGGTCGCCTATTTAACCCGTGTGCTCGGTCCCGAGCATCTCGACCTGGCCGAAGAGGTTACTCAGGAAGCGCTGCTCAAAGCGTTGCAAAACTGGCCCTATACCGGCATCCCTAACAATCCTGCCGGCTGGCTGTTCCGCGTAGCTCGCAACTCGGCGTTGGATGCCTTACGCCATCGCACTCTAGCCGGAGGAAAATCGGCGGAGCTTGCCGCCGAACATTTACGACAGTCGACGACCCCGGACGACGCCGAACTCGAAGAGCAACTCCGCGACGACGAACTGCGGATGGTGTTGATGTGCTGCCATCCCAGTCTGCCGCAGGACGCCCGCGTGGCTCTGAGCCTGAAAACCATCGGCGGCTTCAGCGTGAGTGAGATCGCCCGCGCATTTCTGGCGGACGAGGCAACGATAGCGCAGCGGCTGGTGCGGGCCAAGCGGCAGATTCGGGAGTCGGGCATCCGGTTCGAACTCCCGGCCGGAGATGACCTGCCTCAGCGCCTCGATTCCGCTCTCGAGGTCATCTACCTAATGTTCAATGAAGGTTACGCGGCGCAATCCGGCGAAGACCTGGTGCGCCAAGACCTCTGCGGAGAGGCCTTGCGTCTCGGAAGGCTGCTGGCGACTTCATCGGTCGGTACTCCCAAGGCGCATGCCCTGGTCGCGCTCATGGCTTTCCAGGCGGCCCGGCTTCCCGCGCGCGCCGACGCAGCCGGAGAGCTAGTTCTGCTCGAAGACCAGGACCGCAGTCAGTGGGACCGCGGCTTGATCGCACTCGGCTTTCATCACTTCGAAATGTGCGCCGAAGGAATCGAGGTCACTTCCTACCACGTCCAAGCCGCGATTGCCGCAACCCACGCCCGCGCCCAAAGAGGTCGCGCCACCGACTGGAAGCAGATCCTCGAACTCTATGACCAATTAGTCGAGCTGAGCCCATCGCCGGTGGTCGAACTCAATCGTGCAGTGGTCGTTGCCAAAGTCAACGGACCGGAGGCGGCCCTGGCAGTCCTGCGGCAACTGGAAGGCAATCGGTCCTTGCGGAACTACTACCTGCTTCCCGCGGTCCAAGGGCAACTGTTGCTCGAAATCGGGGATAAGGCAGCAGCATCTGACTTTTTACGCCAGGCGCTGCAGCGCCCATGCTCCAAACCTGAACGAAGATTCCTGCAGCGCAAGCTGGCCGAAGCTTCGTAGCGCCACAAACTCCCAGCCCAATTGTCCCTCAATCTCTTGTCATTCCGCGCAAAGCGAGGAATCTGCTGTACCCAAATCCAAACACCCAACCCATTGTCATTCCGAGCGAAGCGAGGAATCCGCTGTACCAATCCAAACACCCCAACCCATTGTCATTCCGAGCAAAGCGAGGAATCTGCTGTACCAATCCAAACACCCCACCCGATTGTCATTCCGAGCAAAGCGAGGAATCTGCTTTCGCTAGCACCACGAAACTGCCGACTCCTCTATTTAAACTCCTTCATCACGTCCGCCGAAACCCTAGGCGGAGGAGGAAAATCCAACGAAGAACCCTTGAACATAGCGACCGTCGGTTCGGATCGCTTGCTCCCATCGTGCACCACGATCATATGCGGCTTGCCGGGCTCGTAACCCTCCCACAGCGAAACCCCTGCGTAGGCACCATCTTTGCGCAGGATGTAATAAGTCATGTCCACGAAGCGCAGCTTGGCCATGTCACCGTTGTAATTGCGGACGATACGCTTGAGCGCGTCCATGCCGGCATCGAGCGGAGACATTTTGTTGCGCATATTCTCAACGATCGTGTGCGCGCCCACCACTTTAATATTCTCTTCCCCACTGCCGGTCGCACCCGCCGAGCCCACGTCCTGATCGGTATAGCAGCCCGCTCCAATAATCGGAGAATCTCCGACCCGTCCCGGCAGTTTGTAGGCCAGCCCGCTGGTGGTAGTGCAGCCGGAAATCTCTCCTTTCTCGTTCAGGGCAGAGCAATGGATGGTGCCCGTCGGCGGAAACAGAACTTTGTGGACGGCATCTCTTCGCAGCTCGGGCGCAATGCCGAGATCGGCCGCCCGCTCTTCCAGACGCCGCACCCGCTCCTCCATCAAGTCAGCCTGAGGTTTGATATCCGGAGCCTGCCAATGAGGATCATCCAGCCCAGGCCCCCACCAATCTTCGTTCGAGTGATACTCCTTCCACAGCAGCCAGATTTTCCGCGAATGGTCGGTCAGCAAATTCTCGCGCGGAAAGCCCATGGCCACGGCAAAGCGTTCCGCACCCTCACCCACCAACATCACGTGGCCGGTGTGACCCATGACAGCTTTCGCAACCAGCGAGACATTCTTGATGTTGCGCACTCCTCCAACTGAGCCCGCGCGCCGCGTCGGTCCATGCATGCAGCAGGCGTCGAGTTCGACGACGCCCTCTTCGTTCGGCAAACCGCCAAACCCAACACTGGTATCGTTGGGATCGTCTTCCGGCCCTTTGACCACTTTAAGCGCGGCGTCCAGTGTGTCTCCTCCGCCGGCAAGGAATGCGTAGGCAGCGTCCACGTAGTTGAACCCGTTGTGGGCGCAAACGATGATGGGACGTTTACCAGAAGCCGGGCTTCCCTTCGAGGTCGACGAGTCCTGCGCGTTACCCGGAAGATCAGCCAACCCTACCGATAAAGAACCCGCAACAGCCGTGGCAAGAAAATCGCGACGCGAAACGGTCATCAATCCCCCTCAGCGCCCGTCAGAATAACATGCGCAAGAAATTGTGCGGCGCGGGTGCCCTCGCCCGCGGCTATCACCAAACATTTGGCGCCGAAAATCGGTCAATTCTCGAAGGCCATAAGCGCAAGAAAAAAGACCGCGACTCGCGTCGCGGCCTGGTTCTTGTTAAACGAATTCGTGAGGATCGGTGGCTAGTTCTCAGTGACGCGATCCACCATGACCGCCGCCGTGGCCACCACGTCCGCCGCCGCCCGGTCCACGTCCGCGGCCACGACCTCTGCCGCCTCCGCCGCCCGGTCGGCCACCACGTCCGCCGCGATCTCCGCCACGATCAGGGCGATCTCCCGCAGGACGGTCGCTGGTCACACCCGCAACCGCATCCCGGTTGAAGTTCGGTTCGTCATCGGGGAAATCTCCTCCCCCTTCGATAGTCAGCGCAGGGGCGCCACTAACTTCGCCATTGCTCGGCTCGCCGCCCTCAGGTGCGGCTTCGCCACCACCCATCTTCGCCCGCTGCTCCTTGAGGATCGCCTTGCGTGAAAGCCGGATGCGGTTACCTTCGACCGCAAGCACTTTCACCAGCACCTGATCGCCTTCCTTCAGTTCATCGCGCACGTCCTTAATGCGATGTTCAGCCACTTCGCTGATGTGGAGCAAGCCATCAGTCCCGGGAATAATTTCAACGAACGCACCGAAATCGGCCAAGCGCGTCACAGTTCCCAGGTAAGTCTTCCCTACCTCGGCGGTAGCCGTCAGATCGCGAATAATCTGCAGCGCCTTATTCGCCGAAGCCTCGTCATTCGAAGCTACGTTGACCTTACCGGTGTCCTCGACGTCGATCTTGACTCCGGTCTGTTCGATGATCGAGCGAATCATCTTGCCGCCGGGCCCAATCACGTCGCGAATCTTATCGACGGGAATCTGCAAGGTGTAAATTCGCGGAGCATAAGCCGATACTTTCTCGCGATGGCTGACAATCCCCTCGCTCATCCTCTCGAGGATGTGCAACCGCCCGAGCTGCGCCTGAGCCAGTGCCTCCCGCATGATCTGAGCGGTAATGCCCCCGACCTTGATATCCATCTGCAGCGCGGTAATGCCGTCCTTCGTGCCGGCGACTTTGAAATCCATGTCACCGTAGTGATCTTCCGCCCCGGCGATGTCGGTCAGGATGGCATAGTCGTTGCCTTCCTTCACCAACCCCATAGCCACCCCAGCCACCGGAGACCGCAGAGGCACACCCGCATCCATCAGCGAAAGCGAAGCCCCACAAACCGTGGCCATCGAAGAAGACCCGTTGGACTCCAAAATGTCCGAGACCACGCGCATGGTGTAAGGCCAATTCTCCTCGGTAGGAAGCATCGCCGAAATAGCCCGCTCCGCAAGCGCCCCGTGCCCAATCTCCCGCCGCCCAGCCCCCCGCAAAAACGAAACCTCTCCCACCGAGAACGGCGGAAAATTGTAGTGCAGAAGGAAGCGCTTCTTGGCTTCGCCTTCGAAGGTTTCGAGGCGTTGTTTGTCATCGCTGGTGCCTAGCGTTGTTGTTACCAGGGCTTGGGTTTCGCCGCGGGTAAAAATTGCTGAGCCGTGGGTTCTTGGTAACACTCCTACTTCTACCCAGATGTCGCGCACTTTGTCGAAGGGGCGGCCGTCTGGTCTGCGCTTTTTGTTTAATACTTCTTCGCGGAAGATTCTTTCGCGCAGGGCTTCGAAGTAGGTTTTCAGTTTGGCTTGCGCCGCTTCGTCTTCTTTGGGGATCTCCGCCTGCAGTTTTTTCTTCAGGTCGCGGACCAGGTTGTAGCTTTCTGCCTTTGGGTGCTTCTGCGTGTCGAGGCCTTCGGCCAGTTCGGCGCCTACCTTTGCTCTGAGCTGGTTGTAGTAGGCTTCGTCGAATTCTGGCGCAGTGACTGCGCGCTTAGGCTTGCCTGCTTTTGCTTTCAGATCGTTGATGGCGGCGCAGATCTTCTTTATTTCGGCGTGGCCGAATTCAATCGCGTCCACGACTGTTTCTTCTTTCACTTCTTTGGCGCCGGACTCAATCATCACGATCCCGTCGGCGGTGCCGACGACCATGATGTTCAGCAGGCTGTCACGCATCTCGCTGTAGGTCGGATTAATGATGAACTGGCCGCTGACCAAGCCTACGCGGACGGCTCCGATGGGGCCGTTGAATGGAATATCCGAAATCGTCAACGCGGCCGAGGCACCATTGATGCCAGCTACGTCGGGATCGTTCTCCGTGTCAGCCGAGAGCACAAAGGCGATGACTTGGGTTTCGCACTTGAAGCCTTCAGGGAACAGCGGACGGATCGGGCGGTCGATCTGCCGGCTGGTCAAAATCTCGCGTTCACTGGGACGGCCTTCGCGTTTGATAAAGCCGCCGGGAATGCGTCCGCCGGCGTAGGTGTACTCGCGATAATCGACTGTTAGGGGAAAGAAATCGATGCCTTCGCGGGGGTCGGGATTCGCCACAGCGGTGGCGAGGACTACGCTCTCTCCGATGCGCACCACGACCGAACCGTGGGCCTGTTTCGCTAATTTTCCGGTTTCAAAGGAGAGGCTCTTGCCTCCGGTGAGTTGTACGGATACGTCATGCTTCATGTTTTATTTTCCTTCTGGGCAGGAGGGCACGCCGGTGCCGGTCGGAGGTTGCACAATGGATTAGCGCTCTCCCACGTCTCGAAAACCGCGAGACGCGGGGCACCCGGTGCCAGTGGGGACTCGGGATTTACTTGGAGACGCACCTTGCTCTGCTTTTCTCTTTGAACCGCTGCGATCCCTCGCATGAACGAAGCACGATCCGAAGGACGGCAGAACAATTCCGCTGGTATGGGCTGTTTAAATACACGAAACCAGCAACGGGTCCGGCCGCAACTACTTGCGGAGACCGAGTTTCTGGACCACAGTCTTATAGCGATCGGAATTGTAGGTTTTGAGATAGTCGAGCAGGCGACGCCGCTTGCTGACCAGCATGAGAAGACCGCGGCGCGAGCCGTGGTCCTTCTGGTGCATCTTGAAGTGTTCCGTCAATGAACCAATGCGTTCGCTCAGCAGAGCGATCTGAACTTCCGGACTACCGGTATCGGTAGCATGGGTGCCGTACTGGTCGATGAGGGATTTCTTTTGTTCTCTGGCTAGCACTAACCTGGTGCACTCCTGTCTAATTTTTCAATTGTTTTGTAACGTTTATGAGGTTAACACGGGGGTGGGACGAGTGTAAAGGCGCACCACGATGGACTGCTCGCGTTTTGCGGCACCTGTCTCAATAAATAAGCCGCCATCCTGGAAATAAAGCCGCCATCCTGGAAATAAAGCCGTCATCCTGATGCCCCGCGCTCTTCAGCGGGGCGAAGGATCTCGCGCGCAGTACCCGTGAACCAACCACTGCGAAAAACCACTTCACCACAGAAGCACAACGGAACCTGATGCCATCATTCTGATTATCCTGACCTAACGCTGTCATCCTGCCTCAATAAATAAAGCCGTCATCCTGATGCTCCGCGCTCTTCAGCGGGGCGAAGGATCTCGCGCGCAGTACCCGTGAACCAACCACTGCGAAAAACCACTTCACCACAGAAGCACAACGGAACCTGATGCCATCATTCTGATTATCCTGACCGAACGCTGTCATCCTGCCTCAATAAATAAAGCCGCTATTCTGGAAATAAAGCCGTCATCCTGATGCCCCGCACTTTTCAGCGGGGCGAAGGATCTCGCGCGCAGTACCCGTGAACCAACCACTGCAAAAACCACTTCACCACAGAAGCACAACGGAACCTGATGCCATCATTCTGATTGTCCTGACCTAACGCTGTCATCCTGCCTCAATAAATAAAGCCGTCATCCTGATGCCCCGCGCTTTTCAGCGGGGCGAAGGATCTCGCGTGCAGTACCCGTGAACCAACCACTGCAAAAACCACTTCACCACAGAGGCACAAACTGGAACCTGATGCCATCATTCTGATTATCCTGACCTAACGCTGTCATCCTGCCTCAATAAATAAAGCCGTCATCCTGATGCTCCGCGCTTCAGCGGAGCGAAGGATCTCGCCGGGTGCCCGCGTCTCGCGCTCGAGACGCGGGAGAGGGCGCACAGTGATATTCTGTGCCGAACGAAGACCGGGAACACGGGAAAATCGCAATGAAACTCAGCGATGCGATTCTGCTAGGCAGCACGATACTCACACCCCAGGCCGGTCGGCAGTATTCGGCTGAGACTCAGTCCGGCTGCGCTCTGGGCATGGCGGCCGTCGCCCTGGGATGCTCGTTTCAGCGGGTGTTCTGCCGCTCCGACGACCGGGACCGGCGCACCCTCGGCGTGGAAGAAGTCTGGGGAGTCTGGGTGCTGCGGAACGTCGTACGCCCCTGCGACTGCTGGCGTCTCCGGATACCGCGCAAGATGCGAATCAAGGACATCATCGCCCACCTCTTCGACTACCACCTCATGGCTCAGAAGGATTGGACTCTGGAGCAGTTAGTGGCGTGGGAAAAAGGTCGAGCATGACTTCGATCCGCCACCGGCAAGCAGGGACATCCTTGACGACCCGACTCTACGGCGGTTCGTAGAAGAGATGTGGCGCAGGGAGCTGGAGTGGGAGATGGCCCGAGATCTCGCGGCCTAGTAGGGCTTCCCACAGGCCTCGAATTCTTAGGAACTGGGTGCCCCGCGTCTCGCGCCTTTCGAGACGCGGGAGAGCGGCATCCTCACCGAGCAGTCTGGTCTCAGAAAACTTAAACCATCCAAAGAATAAGGGTGCCCCATCTTTCCGCGTTCTGTGCGGAAAGGTGGGAGACGGGAATCCAATCCGGCTGCCTTTCAGGCTGAGCCAACTCCCCAACCTGCTCGGCATCAATCAGCCCGCAGACTTCAGGATGGAGCGCCGCGCCGACATGTACATCAGCACTCTGCAATCCATGATTCGAACCATGGGAGGCCAGTTGAAGGTTGAAGCCGTGTTCCCCGAGGGCAAGGTGGAGATAAATCAATTCCGCAAGCTCAAGAAAGCCGCCGGGGCTGATTAGAGATTGTAAGGCTGAACTGCCCCAGCCTACGCAAAGAGCGCGAAGAGCTGGGCCACCCGCCCAAGCAGGGACATCCTTGACGACCCGACTCTACGGCGGTTCGTAGAAGAGATGTGGCGCAGGGAGATGGCCCGAGATCTCGCGGCCTAGTTACGCTGCTGACCTACTCGCCTCCCACCCTTCCGCACAGAACACGGAAAGGGTGGGGCACCCAGTTTTGTGCGTTTTTAGATTAAAGCTAGGAGTGGAACCGCCCCACTTAGGCCAAAGAACGGCTTGAATGGGCCACCCGCCCTTATCACCTCTTGGCATTCCCGATTAAAATGGTCATTGTGTAAATCGTGGTTCCACCTGCGATGAAGGGTCGATCTTCGACGATACAGTCCAGCCCACCTTCGTGAAATGCCTGCATCGCTGCATTTTTCGCAGAATAGCAATGTATTCCAACCAGGTCAGTTGGCAATGTTAGGGGGCTGATCCCCGGCGGGCAGTCGGCAGTCCAACTGTCGTTAAATAGATCGCAAAGTTGCTTCGCAAGTGGGATGACATCTGTGTCTGTACCATCGGGGAATATATAGACGACGTCCTTGGGAGTTCCACGGAGCGCAGCCTTGAATTTCTCTCTGTGCCCGGAATCAAGCAACCGAGTCGGTGGGGCATAGTTGTTGACGGTCGCCGTACCGCTATTCTCGCCCCCGATGCAAATGCCATTAGGGCAGTTTTGGAGGGAGGCTCCGGGTCCAAGTGACACCCCGCCCTTATTGTTCAGCACTTCCTCAAGCCACTCTGGAACTCCCACCTTGATCTGGCCTTTTCGTTCCTGCCTTCCTGCTGGACCTTCTTCTTTGTCGAAGCTGAAAGTATCTTTGCCTTCCAAGCTCTTGCGAAAGGACGACACAGGCACGCTGTATTGCCCAGTGGATAGATCTGAGGGGTCTACCTTGGTGTGCAGCACTTTGGAGAATATCTGAGCTTCGTAGTCCGCCTTCGTCTTGCCCGGCTGCACCGAATCGCACGTGCAATTGCACTCACCCGACGAGGGATCGCAGGTTGCAATCTGATCCTTCGAGCACTGAACCCCGCCTCCAGGTCCTGGATTCCTCGGGCACTTGCAGCTCTGAGCGGTAGACGTTCCCGGCGCAAGGCTGCAGATGATTCCCACAATGCAAGCAGCAGCCTTGCTAAAAGCAACGGATTTCATAACGCTTACCCTCCTCAATTGTGATGACGTCATAGTCCTGCTTATTGTCCTTGACGCGAGTGATTAGCCCCTTCAGCATCTCGCCTGGCTTTCTGGCGTCCCCCTCGATCTCGCCGCCGTTAAGCACCGCAGTCGTGGCCTTCTTGCTACAGCCCTTCGAGAACACAGCCGTGATGTTGAGTTTGCCTCCGATTATTCGCAGCGCATCATTCAGGGGTGTGCCATCCGGGATTCCCTCGCTGAGAGGTTGTCGCGCAAGCTGTATATCGTTTCGGGTCTCCCGGGCCGGCAGTTTTTCGTCGTACGGCACATAGCCACCCACCGCTGCAGCTACCCTGACGCCTTCAACGCCGTCGGGGATTGCCAGATTGAATTTTCCATCGCGGTCGGTAGTGTCTTGCGTTAACAACTTACCCTCGTTTGTCTCTAGCTGAACCACAACCCCCGTCATTGGCGTCCTCGTTACGGCGTCGGAGACAGCGCCGTTGATGTATCTTTTCAGGTGGCCGTCATGTATCCAGTCGTATAGAGGCGGTACCAATCCTGGAATTGTGGAACCTAGAACGGAACCAATTGCAACAATTACAGCTGCCCAGATCGTCACCTTCTGATTTGTCGTGAGCGGGGCCATGGCGATCCTCCGATTACATTAAGAGCTTCCTTGAACTGCCTGAGGGCGCGGCGAAGACAAGTCTCATTGGTCTCCTGATTCTGCAACGCAAAGATTCTGGGACGCGAAACTACTTCCTTGGGGGAAACTTCGGGGCCCTACATCTGGGGGAAGGAGAAACATACTCCGGGGAGTTCGGGGCGTCAAGGGCTCTGGCGCCGGTGTTGGCCCCCTTCGACTTCGCTCAGGGCAGGCTCTGCGGGGTCTGGATCGAGCTTGCGGCTTTGGGGCACAGCCGAAGGCATGCCCCTCCCTTTCACGTCGCCGGCTGTGGGCGGGGATTCTGGTACGGACGGCAAACAGCAGATTCCTCGCTTTGCTCGGAATGACAATTCTTGGATCGGGGTTGGTCTCCACCCGGATGACAAATATGTTGTAGTTGAAGGCCGGCACGCGGACAGAAGTGTCTGTGCTACACGGTTTTTGGTGGGCGCAGCAGGTGCCAGGCTTCGCGATACCCGTCCAGCTTTCCGTTCTGCGGCTTTTCCTTCGGCGTGAACAGCAAGTTCATCCGCCCGGTGATGGACCCGATTGGCAGCACGAACCAGCTGTCCTCCGGCACAACGTGGACCACGATAAAATCGATTTCCGTCGGAAGATAAGTTACCCACCGGCCCCGGCGGCGCCTCTGTGCCATCGCGCGGTACAGCGCGCCCAGCTTCGAGCTCGTCGATTTAACCTGGATACGCCACAGCTTGTCCCCTTCCGGCCAGCCCCGGCTAATCAGAATGAAGTCGAACTGCTCCCCCTCGCTGTAAGGCCTCGCCACTCCAAAGCCCAGACTTGCGGCTTTATAAACGAAGGCGTATTCGGACAGCTCTCCCCGGCACTTCGTCGTGTTCCAGCGCCGACGCCCAGTCTTTCGCTCCGGCGCTGAGAGGCGTCGCGGCGAAGAGCTGGGTTTTGGCATGGATGGTGCAAAACAAAAGGCGCAAGCGGGGAGCTTGCGCCTTTTGTTGATCGCTTATTTCTCTTACAGATTTATGACCTATTTCTAGAATAGCAGGTCCAGAGGGTAAACATGACATGGTTTTCGGATTTATTTTCGTAATGGTTTCAGGGGTTTGCGGGTAAAAGCTCATGTCAGGGGGCTTGACAAGATTTTGGGGCTTGGCCGGCTTTCTGGCGTGGCTGCAGCCGTGCCTTTCCCTTTCATGCTTTGCGGCTTTGGGGGGACTCTCGCACGGGCGGCGAACAGCAGATTCCTCGCTTTGCTCGGAATGACAATTCTTGAAGGGTTGCGCTTGTCAGCGTTTATCCAAGGCAGGTACAGAGATCCTTCGTTGGGAGTCTCAGGATGACAATCCCTGCTGAGTCGAATCTGCGGCCTTGGTTAGCCTATTTCGGCGTGGGCGAAAGCTCGGCGTTTAGCGTGACATGTCCGCCGGAGATGGTGATTTTTCTGGTCCAGAGTGCGAAGCCGTTCTTTTTGACGGCGACGTCGTGGTCTCCGGGAGCCAAGGTTATGGTGGATGGCGTGTTGCCGACAAACTTTCCGTCGACCTCAATGTCGGCGCCGGATGGAGTCGAGGAAACACTTAGGTCGTCCGCTTTTCCCGCAGTCGGAGCTGGGGCTGGTGAGGTCTTGGCCGTCGGCGCCGGAGATGCAGTCGCGACGGGGCTTGCCGCCGCAGGTGGTGTGGCAAAGGGACTTATCGACGCAGGCGGCGGCGTGACTTTCGTTCCCTCCTGCAGTGGAGTCTTGCCGGTTACAGCTTCGCAGTCCGCTATGCCCTGCTTGAGTTCGTCGGGCGTGTAGTTCTGGTTGAGCACGATGACTTCCGCGCCGAGCACCTGCAGATTGCGAACGTCATGGTCGGTCATTCTGCCGTGGAAGGGGAATCCATCCGGCAGCCTGCCTTCGATGTATTGAAACTGCTTCCCGCGGATGCCGAACGAGTACAGGTGGCTGGTAACCTGATCGGCAGGTCCCATACGCTTGAGCAGCACGCAACTGGGTTGGGAAGCATGACCAACGCCGTTTTCGGGAATGGCGGCTCCGGATTGCGCGAAGGACTGCGTGACGAGAAGCGATGCGAGAAACAACACCGCGATCATGAGGCGTGTCATGGAGTTTCCTCCTACATCGGGCGACGCAGAGATTTCTCTGCGCCTCGGATCTTGCTTTGGGGGGAGCGTGCTATATCCGTGGAAAAGAGAAACATACTCCGGAGGTTTCGGGGAGTCAAGAGGAGTCAAACGTGTACTTCGGAAACTCCTGTCCGCGTGCCGAGGTGAAAAAAAGCTCATGCCAAGGCTTGGCTGGACTCTGCCTCAGCTCGTGTGGGTGACGGGCGAGTCGCCCGTCACCACATAAGCTCATGCAGGGGGTTAGTGCATGATTTCAAATACCAGGCCGGAGCCCTGAGCTCCTCCTGCTTGTGTAGTTCCGTACATATTTCCCGCCGCGTCCAGGACCAGGTCGCCGGTAGGATGGTATCCGTCGGTGCCCTTGCCGAAGACGTGGACAGGCGTGAAGGTCCAGCCGCCTCCCGAAGTGGGAGTCAGCTTGAAGAGGGTGCCGCATCCTCCCCCGCACGAGCTCTGGGTGGCCCCGAGCACCGTGGTTCCGTACAGATTACCCGCCGCGTCCATGACCAGTCCGGAAACCGGATTGGCAGATGGCGCGTTCGCGAAACTGTGAATCACCCTTTCCACCCAGCGGCCATTCGAGTTGGGCTGCAGTTTGTATACCACGCCGTAACCGGAGCCGCCGCCTTGATACGCCGTGCCGTAGAGGTTGCCGGCGGAGTCGAGGATCAAGTCACCGTAAGGCTTTTGTCCGTCGTGCTGGCCGGTGAAGGCATGAAGCACGTTTGCGGTCCATCCACCGGAACCGGGCGCGAGCTTGAAAACCACACCGTATCCGGAAGTGCCGCCGGAGTTCGTCGTGCCGTAGAGATTTCCCGCTGCATCAAAGGCCAGGCCATCGTAGGGCGAAGCTCCATCGGCTCCTCCCTGGAAGGCGTAAAGCACGCTCTCAGTCCAGCCGCTCGAACCATGCGTCAACTTGAAGACGGTGCCGCAACCCGTGCTGCAGACCGAGCCGATGTTTCCTCCAAGCATGGTTGTGCCGTACAAATTGCCACTCGCGTCAGAAAGCAGGCGCGCATAGGGTTCGCGGCCATCGCTGCCTCCGGTGAAAGTGTAGAGAACAGTTTCCTTCCAGCCTCCGGAACTGGGCGCCAGTTCAAATACGGTGCCGCATCCGAGATTGCAGTTCGAGCTGCCGCCGAAGTTCGTCGTGCCATAAAGGTTCCCCGCGGCGTCGAGCACCAGGCTGCCGTAAGGCTGACCTCCGTCGGTACTTCCGGTGAAGCTGTACAGTACGGTTTCATTCCAACTGCCATTCGAGTTGGGAATTACCTCGAAGACCGTGCCCTGGTTATTCGCTCCGCCAAATTCGGTTGTGCCGTAGAGGTTCCCGGCTTTGTCGAAAATCAATCCCGCATAGGGAAACTTGGGATCACTGCCGCCGGAAAAACTGTACAACGCATTCTCCGACCCCGATCCCCCACTCGGAATCACAGCCTCAGTCTGATTCGAATAAGCGCTCTCCACTCCCTGATTGTCTACCGCAGTCGTTACGTAATAGTAGGTCTGGCCGCCTTGGATGGTGGAGTCGGAATAGTTGGTGTTGGGGTCGAGGGTGGAATTGATTTTTGTATATGGTCCGTTGGGGTTGCCACCGCGGTAGACGTTGTATCCGACGATATGCTGGGAGTTGCTGGCATCCCACGACAGGTTGACGGTGTGAGCTGCGGCCAGGGCTGGGATGAAAAAGAACAGAAGAGTCAGGCTAGCGATTAATTTCGACTTCGGCGTGAGGGAGCTCACGGTACCGCCTCTCTTGCCCGTGCTCGCGCACGGCGGGGGATTGAAGAGCCGCTGCACCTCATCCTGACTCCGAGTGCGACCTCGGGATTAGAACAACTTAATGTGCAGCACCCCCATTATTCGGTCTCGCATGGATTCTCCATAGGTCACGGAAGGTCATGTGCGTCCGGTAATCGGTGCGAGGAGTGATTGTCTGGGGGGACAGCGGCGGTTCGCGCTTTGCCGATTTTGCGTTGCGTTTTTTTGTAGAGCTAAGCAACTCACTACAAGCAGTTTTCAAGATCTGAGAAGTTCCAGTCCATCGTCAACCAACCCGAAATCAGCGACGGGCCATCCAAAGTCGGTATATTCTTATGCCAGTATCAATGCTCGTAAAATGTGAAAACTGTGGCTACGAAAATTTCCCGCAACATCGCTTTTGCGGGATGTGCGCCGCCGAACTGCGTCTTCCGGGTCCGGCCGGAACTCAGCCTGGCCCACCGCCGGCTCCGATGGCGGCGCCTACGCCGCGTCGAGTTCCCGCGCAGACAGTCACTCCCCCGAGGGTGAAAGATGCCGCCGAGCCGCCGGTGAGCGGGCCTTCGTTTCTTGGCCTGGGGAATGAACCGACCGAGACTCGAAGCGTCAGCTACCTGTTGGAGGATGAACCTCCAAGTCACCGCGGCAAGTACGTGTTTGCGCTCTTGCTGTTGTTGGTTGCGCTGGCGATCGTGGGCTGGCACTGGCGGGAGGACATAGTCTCGAGGTTGTCGTTGATACTGGGAGGCAAGGCGCAGACGAATTCATCTACATCAGCCGGGCAGACGTCCAGCTCGGAGCCCACGCCAGCGAACGCAAACGCTCCGGTCGAGCCAGCCAATTCGGGACCGGGGCAACCCGACGCACGAGCGCCCGCGACGCAGGGAGCTTCGCCTTCTACTCCGGCGGCGGCACAAGCAGGAACCGATTCAACTCAGCCGCCTCAGGCGGATCAATCACAAGGCGATCAGTCCCAAGCCGGCGATTCTTCGTCTGCCAAGTCCGACGACTCCGGAGACGGAGCCAGCCCGCCTGCACCTGTCCACAAAGGGACCAAGGCACGAACTCAGCCAGCGACGCCATCCGCCACTCAATCAGCGGCTCTTGAGGCGGAAGGCGAAAAATATCTCTACGGAAACGGCGTAGCGGAGAACTGCACCCGGGCCAGGACAAACTTGCTAGCTGCGGCCGAGCACTCGAACGCCCAGGCTCAGAACGTGCTGGGCACCATGTACGCGACGGGTCACTGCGCCACTCGCGATCTGCCCACAGCTTATCGCTGGTTCTCGCGTTCCCTGCGCAAGGACCCGAACAACACACGCATCGAACAAGACCTCAAGGTTCTGTGGAACCAGATGACGCCGGAAGAACGGCAGCTGGCGTTAAAGACTGAGCGGTGAGAATACGCGTCCTCTGCGGCATCGTTCTTCTTCATCCCTGCGGGGCGTGAATCAAAATCTCTGGCTTTTATCGCAGTGCTGAAGCACTGCGCCACCCAAAATTTGACGTAGAGACACAGCGAAGCTTTGCTCCGCCTGGCCGGCGGGACGCCCGTCCTCCACTTCGCGCCGGTTTTCGGCACGCGGACGTTCTGGCTTGTCCGGGATTCGCAATGCTGGTATGGTTTCGCGGGTCGCTTTTTGGGGCTTTCTTCGCGCTGATGCGTGAAGGGAACGAAAGCGGATTCGGGCCGGTGGTTACCGAGCAATCCATCCATGACTTCCGATTCGTACTTCAAGTAGAAAGAGATCAACTGCTTGTCCAGCGCTGAGCTACAAGGAGATCGGACCGATGCTGCGGTATTGTCGGCGATCCGCTCGGGTGACGAGAAGGGGATGGCGGCTCTGTACGACCGTTACTCGGCCGTCGTCTACTCGGTCGCCCTTCGTGTGCTGGGCGACACTGGGGCGGCCGAGGACGTGTTGCAAGAAGTGTTTATGCAGCTGTGGCGCAACCCGGGGTTGTTCGATTCGAGCCGGGGCAGCCTGGGGCCGTGGCTGGCGGTGATTGCGAGAAATCGGGCGATTGATGGGTTGAGGAAGCGGCGTCCCGAGACCGATATTGCGGATGTGGTGGTTTCGGTCGAACCCGACATGGCGGGAGATGCGGAGCGGGCGCGGGCGATGGAGAAGGTGCGGGGAACGTTGGGTTCGATGCCTTCGGCACAGCGACAGGCTCTCGAGATGGCTTACTTTGAGGGACTCTCCCACAGCGAGATTTCGGCTAAGACAGGAGAGCCTCTGGGAACGATCAAGACTCGCATTCGATCCGGGTTACTGGCATTGCGCAAGGCCTTTGCAACATGAGTGTGCACGAACAATTCGCGGAAGATCTGGCTCTCCACGCCCTCGGTAATTTGCAGGGCGAGGAAAGGGCGGCGCTGGAGAAACACTTGGAAGAATGCGCTGGTTGCCGACGTGAGCTGGAGCAGTTGCGCGGCGACATGGCGTTGATGGCTTTGTCAGCGGCGGGGCCGGTGCCGCCGCTGCGGGCGCGGCAGCGCTTGCTCGACGCGGTAGCTCGTGAGCCGCGAGTTGCGGCGGCGCCGGTGCGGCGGGGCTGGTGGACCCTTGTTCCATGGGTGGCGGCTGCGGCCTTAGCCGTCGGACTGGTAGTCCTGTGGCTGGAGAACTCGGATTTGGAGCAACGGATCGCTGGCATGCAGGAGAAATCCGTTCGGCAACTGGCGGAGCTGCAGCGGGCTCGCGAAGTGGTGTCGACGTTGACCGCAACGGATGCGATGCGCGTCACGCTGGTTGAGGCGAACACTCGTCCCAGGCCGCAAGGCAAGGCGATTTATGTTCGCGATCGGTCGAGTCTGATTTTTCTGGCCAGCAACCTCCAGGCATTGCCGCCGCAGAGGGCGTATGAATTATGGCTGATTCCGACGAGCGGTGCGCCGATTCCGGCTGGAGTCTTCAAGCCGGATGCGCACGGCAGCGCAGTTGTGGTCAATCCGCCCCTTCCGGCGGGTGTGCAGGCTAAGGCTTTTGCGATTACCGTGGAGCCGGAGAGTGGGTCGGCTGCGCCGACATTGCCGATTGTGATGGTTGGAGCCGGGGAGTAAGAGTAGGCCAAGATTGCGGAAGTATCTCAGGGGCTAAAGCCCACGCCTCTTAGCGGCCTTTTATGCAGGCCTGGAAGCGCTGCTCCATCCAAAACCCGATTCTTTAGAGTGAGGATAACGATAGTCGTTGGTCGTTGGTCCTTCACCAATGACTCGTTTCACTCGCCTTCTTGCTTATTTTCCTTCCAGGTCAACCGTCTTTACTGGCAGGTCCCAGTGGGCTTCGAGGATTTCGAAGCGCTGCTGCTCTTCGCGATCGTAGCTTTCTTTGTCGGGGAATAGTTGCTTTTTTAGAGCGTCTTCGTCGAAGGGTTCGTTGGCGACGGTGGCATTCTTGAATACGATGGTTACGCGGTAATCCCAGCGGCCGTCTTCCGTCGTATGGTAGCGCGGCTGGTCCATCCAGACTTTGAGCATGCGTCCCATCTCGACTTGTTTCTTGAGCAATGGGTAATGATTCTTCTTGAATAGACGCAGGAATTCGTCCGCGTGTCCCCATTTTGCTTTGTAGTAATACTCGATCACGAAGGGTTGACCCGGCGCTCCGGGGGCGGTTTGCGAGAAGCCGGAGCTTGTGGATAGGAACAATGCGGTTAACGCGATCAGCAGGTGCTTCATGGTGAATCTCCTCATCGGCGCGCTACGAATATTACTCTGAGGCGCTCATCCGGTTTTGCCAGTGCGACCATGCGAACCAGATTATCGCGGCGACCAAGACTACGCCGATGACGGCGTCGAACTGGTGGAAGTATTTGCCCAGGCCACGCCAGTTTTCTCCGAGCTTCATGCCCAGCCACGCCAGCGCGAAGCACCAGGGCCAGGAGCCGAGAAAGGTGTAGAGGTGAAAGCGGCCGCGGGGCATGCGGGCAATTCCGGCGGGCAAGGCGATGAAAGTGCGTACCACCGGCAGCAATCGTGCGAAGAAAACTGCGAGATATCCCCAGTGGGCGAAAAAGCGGTCGGCCCAATCCAGTTCGCGCCGGCCCATTAAGATCCAGCGGCCGTATTTTTCGACCAGGGGACGGCCGCCGTAGCATCCGATCTCGTAGGCGACGAGCGAACCAAGGTTGCAGCCGATGGCTCCGGCGGTAGCCACCCAGAACAACTTCATCGTGCCTTCGAATACCAGATAGCCGGCAAAGGGCATGATCAGTTCGGAAGGTAGCGGAATGCAGGCGGACTCGATCGCCATCAGGATGGCGAGGCCGGCATAGCCAGTGGAGGCGATTACCGATTTGATGAAGATAAAAAGAACTGCGAGGATTTTTTCAGTCATAAGGAAATTGCGGATGAAGATTCTAGAACCGCAGCTTGCTTCTCTAGGCGACAGAGACACGTTGCAAGCAACGTCGGTACAGAGATTTTAGAATGAGCCTTCCTGGGTGAAGGTGAATCCGGGCAGAGATGCTCCCTGTGCGCCTTTGGCTACTTTCACCCGCACCGTGGGCGCGTCTGGAGCGGTGACCTCGGCCGGACGCAGGACCGCGTACTGGGAGAACACCTCGCTGTAAACTTTGGTGACCAGGTAGTCCCGTCCGTCGTCATCTTTGCGCCAGACTTGCCCGAGTTGGATGGACTTCACGGCCACGAGGGATTCCTCAAACTTTGTTGGAGCACTTTTAGAGTACCTAGCGGGTCGGTCTCCGTCAATTGGACGGGTTGAGTCTGGCGATTACGAAAGGGTCGGTGAAAGCAGGCTTGTCGCGGACGGGCGCGGGCAGGAGCGCGTGTGCTCCATAGAAGATTTGCTTCTGCTAACATTTCATTCTCGATTTCATTTACTGAAGGAAGGCATATGGCACGCGGCATCGTTCCCCGCCAACCGGCGAAGACTGGGCGTCATGAAGGGGCGCGGATCGGGCGCCCGGTTAAGACATCGCAGAAAGCTGACGTGCCGCGCCCCGTCCGCCCGAGTCAGAGACCCGGGGCCGCACGGGCCAAAACGAAATCGGCGCCCGAGGGAAGGCGAAAAGGTTACAACCCGGTTGCGCCGGAGCGCATTGCTGAGATTCTCAAGCGGCTTGACCAGCTTTATCCGGAGGTGACGTGCGCGCTGAGTCACAAGAGCGCTTGGGAGTTGCTGGTGGCGACCATCTTGTCGGCGCAGTCGACTGACGTCAACGTGAATCGTGTGACTCCTGAATTGTTTCGGAAATATCCCACGGTCGCGGACTTCGCGGCGCTTATGCCCGAGCAACTGGAACCTGACGTTCATTCGACCGGATTCTTTCGCAATAAATCGAAATCGGTGGTGGGAGCGGCGAAGAAAATCGTGGCCGAGTTTGGCGGGCAGGTTCCGAGCGATATGGAGAGCCTTCTTACGCTGCCGGGAGTAGCGCGCAAGACTGCCAATGTCGTGCTGGGTACGTGGTTCCACAAGGCGGAGGGCGTCGTGGTGGATACGCACGTTACCCGCATTTCGCGGCGGCTTGAGCTTACCAAGAACACGGACGCGCCAAAGATCGAGCAGGACCTGATGAAGGTGATCCCGCGAGAAAAGTGGATCCTGTTTGCGCATCAGCTGATCTGGCATGGGCGGAAGTTGTGCTTTGCGCGCGGACCGAAGTGCGTGGATTGCGCGCTGGAGAATATTTGCCATGCCGGGGATAAGACTTGGAGCACGGTTGAGATTCATAAGAATGCGAAGTTGTAGGGCAGGGTCGGTGCGAATCTTGTCATCTGCGATAGGCAAGGCTTGACCAAAAATTCTCGGGGAGAAGCAGATCGACACCGTAGAACGGGAAACCCTCGGCGGCGGAACAGAGGTGGAGCGTCGAGAATAAGAAGAGCGGTGGAGACGCATTGATGAGTTGTAGGATGAACTCCAGCGGAGCGACGGCCTATTGCGCGTCAGGTAATGCGGCGGCGGCTTTCGTTTGTTGCAGGATTCGATCGAGGTCTGCGCGGCTGAGATACCTACCATTTACAACTACCGCCCGAATCTTGCGCACGTTCTCGATGTCAGTCAGTGGATTGCCATCGAGCAGCACCAGATCGGCGGCCTTGCCTTCCTCGACGGTTCCGAATTGTTCCAGTTTGCCGAGAAACCTGGCTGGATTCAGAGTGGCCGTCTGCAGGGCCTCGAGCGGCGTGAGGCCGGCTCGCACCAGCAGGCTCATCTCATCGTGCAGGCCTGAGCCCGGAAGTGGCGGATAAGGAATATCGGTGCCAGCCAGGAATTCCACGCTCGTGCGACGCATGTCGCGGACCACGGCAAGACTCTTTTCAAGCGCGATCGAGAGATCTGCCTTCTCGTGCGGGTCCATACGTTTGAAATAGGCAGGAGAACCGAGCACAGCTTTCCGGAGCGACGCGGGAATGAATGCACGCCGCTCGTCGTCGAAGAAAGTGCCCTTTGCCGAGAGCACATAGCTTTGCTTGATCGACAGAGTCGGAACCTGCCAGGTATGGTTCTTCGCGAACAACGCAAAGAGCTTTGCCGCCTTGTCGGGGCTGTAGGTTTCGAATGTTCCCCGCGGAGGCATGTCGAAGCTCCCGCGCACCGCGAACACGTGAAATCCGGCGGGGTCGAGATCGGCCTGGACGGCATCCTTTCTCAACTGCTGTTCGTTCGTGGAGCATGCCAGGTAAATGCCGGTGAGGTGCTCGATGCTCTTCTGGCCGGCGTTAGAAGCTTCCTCGGCGCTGATCGCGTCGGGCACGTGGCCGACTAACGGTATACCCACCTTCCGGGCCGTGTCGGCGATGCAAAATAGGCTTCGCGTGGAATCGGAGGGCCTTCCGACTGGACTTTGATGAAATCCACACCGCGGCTCTTCAGCGAGCGCACGAGCCGTTCACCTTCCGCTGCTGTGCCTACTCGAGCATATCCCTCGGCTGGCCAGTCCGACAACGGCCAGATCTTCTCAGAGCCCGTCCCGATCAATTGCGGGCCGGCGGCCACGATGTGCGGGCCTAGCAACTTCCGCTGATCGATCTCTGACCGGAGTTGCTGGATGAGATCGAAGTTGCCGCCCATGTCGCGCACTCCGGTGACGCCATTGGCCATGAGAAGCGGCAGCATGATCGGGCGAGTCCACCGGATCTTGTCATCCTGGGCAATGTGCACGTGCATGTCCCACAGGCCTGGAATCAGGAATTTGCCCGACGCGTTTACCTCGCGAATGGTTGCGGGAAGTTTTGTGCCACTGGTTTTCTTGACGGCCGAAATTCGCCCGACCGTAACCACGACCGTCATGTCCGGGTGGAGCGAACCATTGCGGGTATCGATGACCGTGACGTGAGTCAGGGCGAAATCCGCAGCTGGACCCTGGGCCCGCGCAGCACAGAAAGCGACCAGGAGCAACCCGGCGGACAAGGTTCTAAACATTTACTCCACCTGTGATGTTTTTACCCTACACCGATTCGGCCAGCCGAGGACAGTGATTCATAGGCAGATTGGCGTAACATCGTGATTACACTTAGAATCGCCCCGTCGGATACCAATCTGTGTCCGATACGTAGAAACTCGGCAGCGCTGTCCGTAAGGTCGAGTCCAAGCTCGTACATGTCATCTTGAGCGGAACGCTTCTGGGCACATTCTCATGAATTCTTGGTTGGAATTCCCTGCTGCATTGCATTTCGCAGCGGCAGCGCGGGGTCTTTCGACTGCGTAGCTTCTTCGCTTCGCGAAGCAGCTACTTCGCTCAAGATGACAGTTGGTAGGGATGGCTGGTTGCAGCGAAGTTTTCTCTGCTAGACTTTTTATTCTGACTTTCGTCTAACGACTCTTCAGGATTCGAATGCGCTCTTTTATCCCGGTTGCTATCTTCATGCTTATGACTACTTTTGCCCCGGCCCAGACTCTGCCTTTGCCTCAGGCCATTACCGATCCCAAGCTGATTACGAGCAAGCCGAGCGCACAGGTGGAGCAGAACCAGCAGAGTCTTTCGATCGAGAAGCTCTACATGACCCGGAATGTGGGGCGCTCGTCGTGGTCGCCCGATGGCAAGAGCATTGTGTTCGTCAGCAACATCAGCGGCCGGAATAATCTTTGGATTGTGTCGGCGGAGGGCGGCTGGCCTACGCAGCTGACCGTTAGCGATCAGCGGCAGACGGCGCCTGCGTGGTCGCCCGACGGCAAGTGGATCGCTTACATGTCCGACTATGACGGCGACGAGCAGTGGGACATTTTTATTGTTTCGCCAAGAACAGGACAGGTTGTGAACCTGACGCATACGCGGGAGATCGCGGAAGAGTATCCGCGCTGGTCGCCGGATGGGCGCTATCTGGCGTATACGGTCAAGCCGAAGACGTCGTCGGTGTATGAGATCGACGTTTTCGACATGGTGATGCGCGATGTGAAGCACATTACTACGGGGACGCCGGCTGACCGATTGAATGACAATCCGATCTGGTCGCGTGATGGCAATTGGATCGCTTATACCCAGGAACAGGCGAAAGGAACGGATTCGAATATCTTCGTCGCAGAGGTTAAGACGGGCGAGAGTTCCCTGCTGACTCCGCACGACGGCGAACAACTCTACCGCGCCGATGATTTTTCTCCCGATGGGAAGAAGCTGCTGATCACGTCCAATGCCGCGAATGGATACGACAATGTTGGGTTGCTGGATATTGCTTCCAAGAAGATCGCGTGGCTCACGAAAGACAAGTGGGAGATGCACGGCGGGAATTTTTCGCCCGACGGAAAACATGTGAGCTGGATGGCGAACGTCGAGGGCAATACCGACATCTATCTGCACGACCTCGGCGCCGGCAAAACTGCGGCGTTGGCGTTGCCCAAAGGTGTGAATGACCTGGCTGGGGAGCAGTCTGCGTTTACGAAAGATGGATCGCGCTTGCTCTACAAGCACGAGGGGGCGGGGGCACCGGGCGATCTTTGGGTCTACCAGCTGGCGACGGGGAAGTCTCAGCAGGTGACGCAATCGCTGGTTGCGGGAGTGAAATCGGAAGACATGGTCGAGCCGTTTCTGGTGCATTTTCCGAGCCGCGACGGCAAGTGGACTATTTCCGCGTTCGTGTATGTGCCGTTCAACATGGTGCGCAATGGTTTGAATGCGGCGATTGTTTACGTGCATGGCGGACCGACGTCGCAGAGCGTAAATTCTTTCAACCGGTTTATCCAGCACATGGTCAACCAGGGCTACATGGTAATTGCGCCGAACTATCGCGGCTCAACTGGATATGGCAAAGAATTCCAGCACGCGAATCTGTTTGACATGGGCGGCGGCGATCTGCAGGACGTGTTGGCTGCGGCGGACTTTATCAAGCAGACGGGATTTCTTGATCCCAAGAAAATCGTTCTGATGGGCGGCAGCTACGGCGGCTATCTCACGATGATGGGCGTGACCAAGGCGCCGGAAGTTTGGGCTGCCGGGGTTCCGATTGTGCCTTTTGTCAATTGGTTTACGGAAATTCAAAACGAGGATCCGGTTTTGCAACAGTCGGATATTGCGACCATGGGCGATCCGGAGAAGAACAAGGCATTGTTTGAAGATCGGTCGCCGATCTTTTTTGTGGACCAGATCAAGGCGCCGCTGTTCTTGCTGGCGGGAGGAAATGATCCCCGTTGTCCGGAAGAGGAATCGAAGCAAGTGATCGATGCGATCAAGAAGCGCGGAGGAGTGGTCGAGTTTAAGATTTACGCGAATGAAGGCCACGGATTCGCGCGGGTGGAGAATCAGATCGACGCCTATCAGCGCGTGTCTGGTTTTTTGAAGGCTCATGTGCCGCCGGCGGATTGCAGTTGCACGCTGACGGAGTAGGATTCACACTTTCCAGGGCCTTGATTAGGCCGGGGATTGTGTACTCGTTTGCTTCGATATCGACTGGAAGGCCGAGTTCGCGGAGTGTCGACGATGTGATGGGTCCGATCGATGCTAGGCGAATGCCATCGAGCGGGCTTGCCTTTCGCGGGCGACGCCACATGTTCTTTCCTAACAACGTCACAAAATTTCTCACCGTTGACGAACTGGTGAACGTGATCACATGCGGGCGATGCTTCGAGTGTTTCAACATGGCTCGGAGTCGGCCACGTGAAGACTTGGGGGTAACCGTTTCGTAAGCTTCGACGACATCTACTTCGGCGCCTAGCTTGCGTAATTCTCGGGGGATTACGTCGCGGGCGATTCGGGCGCGCGCTAGCAGCAGGCGCTTGTTTGCTACTCGATCGTGTAAGCTCTCAACAACCGATTCGGCTACGTATTCTTTCGGAACAACGTTGACCTTGATTCCCTGCTTTTCGATCGCCTTTTCCGTGGCCGGTCCGATGGCGGCGACTTTAAGGTGCTTCAGTTGCTTGTTGGTCAGGCCGAGCCTGTGAAGGCGCTGCCAAACGGCATCGACTCCATTCACGCTGGTCAGAATCAGCCAGTCATAGTCGCGTAGATTCTTGAGGGCTGAGTCCAAAGGTTTGTGGGAGCGTGGCTTGCGAATTTCAATAAATGGAATCTCGAGGACCGTGGCGCCGAGTTCTCGCAAGCCGGAAGAGAGAGCACTGGCCTGGTGACGCGCGCGGCCTACCACTACGCGAACGCCGGCGAGCGGCAGTTTGTTTTTCGGGGCTCGCGACTTTCTCGACATCAACGACCCAGACCTTCATGGAGCATTAGGTCGGCGACTCCGGAAGCGTTTGAGTCTTTGCTCTGGGCCAGGGACTGAATGACTCGCGCTTGTTCTCCTTTGGTGCGATTCTGGCTGAGCTTGAACTTTGCCTCGATTCTTTTGGCTGTTATCTCGAAGCCTACGATGTGCTTCATCATCCGGCTTTGATATTGTTCGCCGAGTTCGGACCATTGCTTCATGTAGGACGCTTCGAAGGTGTTGATCATGCGGTGTAGGGTTTCCTTCAGGGTCCCTTCATCAATGAACAGCGTGGGTTCTCCATAAATGTGAACCGCTGCATAGTTCCAGGTCGGGACGCTTTCGCGAATCTCATACAGGCTAGGAGAAACGTAGGCGTGCGGGCCATGAAAGATCACCAGCGCTTCTCCGCCTCCCTGCATCGACTTCCAGTGTGCATTCGCTTTCGCCATATGGCCCTGCACGACGACCTGATCACCGGCTTCGTCTACGAGAAGCGGCAGGTGAGTGGCGAACGGAATACCGTCCGCGTTCGAAACCAGGATGGCGAATGGGTTCGCTCTCATGAAACTGAGTATGGCGGCGCGATCTCCCTGACGATTCAATTCGGGTATGTACAATTTCGGTGCTCCAAGGCTATCCGACGATTGGCCCAGGGGAATGCTGGCGAGGGCGCCCGCGCCGCACGTTCAGGGTTGCTGCGGCACTGCAATTCCCTGCCCGTAAACCGCTTCGAGGATCGCATCTCCCCCACGCTGCAACAAGGTTTCGCCTACTGACTCTCCCAACTGAACTGGATCGCTGCCTTCGCGCGATTCGCGCAAGACCTTGGAACCATCGGGATCCGCTACGATCGCTTCGAGATGCAGCTTTCCGTCGCGAACTTCGGCGAACGCGCCGATCGGAACCTGGCAGCCACCGCCGAGCTTGTTGAGTAAAGCTCGCTCGCACGTCGTCGTGATTCGTGCGGCGGTGTTGTCCAGAAACGCGAGATGCTGGCGCGTCACTGAGTCGCCGGCACGAATCTCGATTCCCAGCGCGCCTTGCCCGGCCGCCGGACACATCGTTTCCGCGGGAATGACTTGTTTAATCATTTCTGTTTTGCCCAGCCGATTCAACCCTGCCGCTGCCAGAATGATAGCGTCGTATTCTTGAGCTTCCAGCTTGCGCAGGCGAGTGTCAACGTTTCCGCGTAGGGGGTGAATGGCGAGGTCTGCACGCACGGCTTTCAATTGCGCCTGGCGTCGCAGGCTGCTGGTACCGACACGCGCTCTTTGAGGCAGATCTTCAATGCTCTTGAACTTCAGGGAGCAGAAGACGTCCCGCGGATTCTCTCGCGTCGTCACCGCCGCGATCTCAAAACCCTGGGAAAGCTCGGTGGGTAAGTCTTTCAAACTGTGAACCGCGAGATCAACGCGTCCCTCGGCCAGCGCTTCTTCAATCTCCTTAGTAAACATTCCCTTGGTACCAACCTTGGCGAGGGCAACGTCTTGAATCTTGTCGCCGGTGGTTTTGATAATCTCTAGCTCTACCTCGTGACCGCGTTCACGGAGCAGTGCGCTGATGTGATTGGCTTGCCAGAGCGCGAGTTGAGAACCTCGGGAGCCGATGCGAAGACGGGCCATCAGGCATGTCCTCCAGAGCCGCGGCCGGATTGGGCCGCCTTCTTGTCTTTTTCCTTTTCCTGGAGGTTGAACAGCCGGCGGACTATCTCGACCACGGTAGTGGCTTCGGATTCTCGGGCCGCGGTTTTTAGAGTGCTAATGGGGGTGTGCATGATCTTGTTCACGATGCCATGGGTGAGCGTGTCGATTGCTAGCTCTTGCTCGGGGGACAGCGAGCCGAGGCGTCCGCGAACCCGGTCGATTTCGGCTTGGCGGATGGTCTCCAGGTGGTCCTGCAGCGAAACGATCGTGGGAACGACGTCGAGAGTGTGCAGGCGGGCCTCAAAGCGCTCGACCTCGCTCTCAATGATGGCGGTAGCGCGTTCGGCTTCTTTCTTGCGATCTGCGACGTGCGATGATACCGCCTGCTGCAGGTCGTCGATATCGTAGACGAAGATGCCGTCCAGCTTGTTCATTTCCGGATCGACGTCACGCGGGACCGCGATGTCGATGAAGAACATGGGACGATTCTTGCGGCGGCTTAGGAAAAGTTCGCCGTGCTCACGGCGGAAAATGGCATGCGGAGCACCGGTCGAAGTAATGACGATGTCGCCTTTGTCGCAGGTATCGTAGAGGCGGCTGAATTCAATGGCTTGGCCGTCGAATTTCTGTGCAAGGCGAATGGCGCGGTCATAAGTGCGATTGGCGACAAAGATCGAGCCCGCGCCATGAGCGAGCAGGTGGCGCGCGGCCAATTCGCTCATCTTTCCTGCGCCCACCAGATACACATGCTTGCCGTTGAGTGAGCCGAAGATCTTCTTCGCGAGCTCCACGGCGACCGACGCTACCGATACCGCGGACGAACCCACGGCAGTTTCCGAGCGCACCCGCTTCGCGACGGCAAAGGCCCTGGTAAGCAACAAGTCCAGTTGGGAATGGATTGCGCCCACAGCCCGCGCAGTGGCGTAAGCTTCCTTTACCTGCCCGAGGATTTGCGCCTCCCCAACGATCATCGAGTCCAGGCTCGATGTAACCCGGAACAAGTGACGGATGGCATCGTGTTCACGATATTCGTAGAGATGCGGCTCGAGATCAGCCTGCGCCAGGTGGAAAAACTCGCCGAGGAATGCTCGCAGGTCAGCGCTGCCATTCTTGGTCTGGGCCAGCAGTTCTACTCGATTGCAGGTGCTCAGGATCAGTCCCTCGTCGACACCGGGATGCTGAGTAAAGCATTTCAGAGCTTCGGGCAGTCGGGATTCAGGGATCGCCAGGCGTTCACGCACTTCCACCGGCGCACTATTGTGATTGACGCCGATGAGCTGAAAGTTCATGACTGTGCGAACCTGTGAATCGTGCTGAAGTAGTTAGCCGCCCACGCGACCACGGCCGCAACAAACGCGCCAGCGGCGAGATAGGCGGCACGGCGGCCTCGCCATCCCGCAGTCCAGCGAGTGTAAAGGAGGATCAGGTAAACGACCCACATCAGAATCGAGAGCAGGATTTTAGGATCGAGCAGGTCCACTCGTCCATAGGTCGCTTGCGCTACAACCGTGCCGGCGATCAAACCCAGCGTCATAAAGGGGAAGCCCAGGAGCAACGACCGAAATCCGATTTCGTCGATCACTTCGAGAGCGGGCAAGCGCGAAAGAAGTCCGCCTGGCTTCTTCGATTTCAAGGAACGCTCCTGGATGAGGTATAGCAGGCTGGCGCCAAAACTCAGCACGAGGGCGGCGTAACCGGTAAAGATCAGGGCAATGTGGGCGAACAGCCACTTGCGCGCCAATCCTGGCGACGTGAGCAGGAACGGCTGCTGGCCGGTTGCGGCCACGAAAGTCAGTAGAAAAACCAGCGGAAAAACCACAATGCCGGGAGACGTGGTCTGATACAGCAGGTACACAACCAGAAATACGACCATGATGAGAAAACCCAGCACGGATTCGGCGTTGTGCACGGATGTGAAGGTAATCTGGCCCGTTAGCACTACGGAATCGGTAAGTGAGACGAAGTGGAAAACCATGCCGAGATACGCAGCGTGGAGGGCAATCTTGTTTAAAAGGTCACTAGAGCGGGTGAGCGCAACCAACGCATACAGTAACCCCACGGCATAGCAACCCAGCGCGACTCGCAGCCAAAGTATAGGCATAGCTTGATTTACCGCCCCGAGCGGCTCGGCATCCCCTTCCGATCCGCCAGAGTGATTATAGTCTGCCCTGTGGACGAGGCAGAAGGCAGTCGGGGAGATCACAGGTCATTGTGACGTAGATCACAACAGGCTTTGTGTCAGGCACGCGTCTTCCCTTCAATCGACGCCGAGCTGGCTGAGAAGGTTTTCCAGAGCTTCGGCATTGATGGTCAACTGCCGTCCGTCGGTCATCATGCTCTCGATCTCGTCGAACGCCTGGAATAGTCGCATCTTGACTGCACCGTATTGTTCGGCGTCGGTGAGGCTGCGGCTATGGTTTGCCGCCCACGTTTTCGTGGCTTCGTCCTCGAGGAAAATGCTTACTGCAAAGGTAGTCTTGCGGTCGGAGGTCACATCGAAAACGAACTCGGTGGCGACACGGCTCGGCCGAGTAACTGGGCGCTTTCCTACAAAATAGTACTGGTACACGTATCCTTGGCCGCCAGCGTAGGTTTTCATGCGGCGGAGCGGCGTTGGCCTTTGTGTTTCCATATTGGCGGCGGCACGAGCGTGGACGCTCGCGCCTACATAGAAATCTAGGGTTCAATTCTCGCATCCCGAAGGCGTTTGACGGCCGTCTCCGAGGCCAGAGGCGAATAGTAAACCTCTTTAAACGTATACGATTTTGCCTTCGCTGCGAGGACGGGCATGATTTCGATGTGCCAATGATAGTCTTCGTCGATCGTCTTCCAATAACCTAGGTTGCCCGACCGGTGCAAGCTGTTAGGAGAGGTGTGTAGCACGAGGTGAAAATCTTCGGTGATGGTGCGGATGCGCTGCAAGGTGCGGCGCAACAGAGCCCCGAGATCGCGCATCGTTCCCGGACGATTCAGCCCGAAGCGTTCGAACGAGGCCTCGTGAGTGCACGGCATGATCCAGCTCTCGTACGGCACACGCGGCGCGTACGGGCACAGTGCAATGAAGTCGCCGCGAAGCTCGATCACACGCAGGTCCTGTCTCATTTCCTGCGAAATGATGTCGCAGAAAACACAACGCTCCTTTTGCTGGAAATATTCGCGGGCCGCACGCAGCTCGTACAAAACGCGGCGGGGCACGAATGTGGTCGCGGTCAGCTGCGAAGTAGGGTGCTCGAACTCTTGTCCCGCGCTGATGCCGTGATCCTTAAAGATGCTGATGTACTTGAAGCGTCCATCGCCTTTCAGATCCTGAATGCGTTGAGATGCCAGCAAAAGAAATTGTTCAATCTCGGCATCACTTGCCTTCCATAGGTGGCGGTCGTGCGCGTGGTTTTCCGCGAGCACTTCGTGCGCTCCGACCGGACGCATTCGGTCGTAAATTCCGTCCCCACGTCGGGTTGCTTCGCCTTCGATATGGTACAGAGCTGTGGGATGCACGACAGAACGCGCCGACCATGGGGCGCCGGGTGTTCCCGACATGCTGGCGATGAGCTGGGGGGCTTCGCGGGCGTCCGGGCAGAACCGGCAAAATGGTTCCAGACGTGGCGTATTTTCGGGAACGTCGTCGCCAGTAATAACCCAAGAACGGGTGATCGGATCTTTGCGCAGTTCCATGCATAAGGAAAGCACCTCAATGCAGTTGCGTCAACCCTGTTGAACATCCGAATTTGGACAGAAGCATTTACGGGATAGCCAGTTTGTTATAATCCGCGCACGAAGCCGCCTGTGATGACTGAGCCGTCCACGCCGTTGATGCGGCAGTATGCCGCTATCAAGAAGGAACATCCCAGCGCCTTACTGTTCTTTCGTCTAGGTGACTTCTACGAGCTTTTCTTTGACGATGCCGTCCTGGCATCGCGCGAACTACAGATCACGCTGACTTCCCGCAACAAAGAGAAAGGTGTGGCGGTTCCCATGTGTGGCGTGCCTTATCACGCCGCGGAAGGCTACATATCGAAACTCATCCGCAAGGGATTCAAGGTCGCCATCTGCGAGCAGATGGAGAATGCAACTCTCGCCAAGAAGCTGGTGCGACGCGAGGTCACGCGCGTAGTTACGCCCGGCACGGCTGCCGATTCGTCACTGAGTTCAGAGGAGAACAACTTTCTGGCGGCGGTGGCGCAGATCGGGGATCGGGTCGGATTCGCGGCTCTAGATCTGTCGACCGGCGAGTTCCGTGCCACCGAATTTTCCGGAGACGACGCCGGAAAACGAATTCAGGAAGAACTGCAGCAACTCAGGCCGAAAGAACTGCTGTACGGATCGGCAACGCCGTTATTTGAAGAAGGAGTACGCGGGGACGGCCGCCCTCGACCGTCCGGCCAGTCACACAGCGCCAGCGGCTTCGCCGAGACTCCGCTCGATGACTGGGTGTTCGCGCCTGACCACGCAATTCCTCTACTCGAAAATCATTTTGGAGTGTTGTCTCTCGAAGGATTTGGGCTCGCGGGCAAACCGGCAGCTGCGTCCGCGGCAGGCGCGATCCTCTACTACGTTCGTTCTACTCAACGCGGAACGTTGGACCACGTAGACCGGGTGTGGTTTTACGAGCGGCAGAACTATTTGGTGCTCGATGCCGTGACCGTGCGAAATCTGGAGCTGATCGAGCCATTGTTTGCAGGGACCGACGCCGGAGTGACTCTCTTCCGCTCAATTGACGCGACGGTCACACCCATGGGCAAACGTCTATTGCGCTCCTGGATGCTGCGGCCATCCATCGAACTGACCGAGATCAATGCACGGTTGGATGCGGTCGAGGCGCAAGTCAGTAAGACCATCGCGCGCGAAGAGCTGCGGCAAGCTTTGGATGGAATCCTCGATTTAGAGCGTTTACTGAGCCGGGTAACGCTGGAAACCGCGAATCCGAGAGATGTGCTCGCTCTGTCAGCGTCACTAAGAAAGATTCCAGGATTGCGAGCCGCCCTGGCAACATTTCCAACGGAACGGTTAAAGCAGTTGCACGGGTCGCTCGATGAGCTCAGTGATCTACGGGAACGAATCGACAAAACAATTGTGCCCGAGCCTCCGATTTCGCTGGTCGACGGAGGTGCGGTTCAGGACGGCGTCGACAACGAACTCGATGAATTGCGCAATCTGAGCCGCAATAGCAAACAATTCCTGGCGCAGATCGAGCAGCGGGAACGGCAGCGCACCGGAATCAACTCCCTGAAGGTCAAGTTCAATTCCATCTTTGGCTACTATTTTGAGGTTTCTAGGCCTAACCTGCATCTGGTCCCGCCGGATTACGAACGCAAGCAGACTTTGGTCAACGCCGAGCGCTTCACTACGCCTGAACTGAAAGAGTACGAGTCGAAGATCCTCGATGCTCAGGAAAAGATTGTGGAGATCGAGCGCCGGCTGTTTGCGGAGTTGCGTTCGGGAATTGCAGGCGAAGCGCGACGCATCCGCCAAACGGCACTGGCGTTAGCTGAGGTGGATGTGCTTTTGGCGTTGGCGCAAGTAGCGGCACTCCGCAACTATTGCCGCCCAATATTTGACAACTCTCCGGATATTGAAATCGTGGCGGGGCGGCATCCCGTGATCGAGCAACAGGAAATGTCAGGTGGCAATGAGCGCTTCGTGCCCAACGACCTCTATCTCAACTCGACGACGCATGCGGTGCTCGTTCTCACCGGTCCAAACATGGGCGGGAAATCAACCTATCTCCGCCAGACAGCGTTGACGGTGATTCTAGCGCAGATGGGGTCGTTCGTGCCGGCGGCCTCGGCGCGCCTGGGAGTGGTCGACCGCGTGTTCACGCGCATCGGCGCAACCGACAACCTGGCGCGCGGACGTTCCACTTTCATGGTTGAAATGACCGAGACTGCGGCGATCCTCCACACCGCAACGCCGCGGTCGCTTATTCTTCTTGACGAAGTGGGCCGAGGAACGGCCACCTACGACGGGTTGGCTATTGCCTGGGCGGCGGTCGAATACCTTCATGCCCGCACCCGGGCCAAAACCCTTTTTGCCACCCATTATTTCGAGCTTACCGAACTCGCGGAACGACTTTTGGGAGTGAAGAATTATCACGTCTCAGTGAAAGAGACTACCGGTGGGATAGTGTTTCTGCGGAAAGTGGAGCCGGGAGCAGCAGATCGCAGTTACGGAATCGAAGTCGCGAAGCTGGCGGGATTGCCGAATGAGGTCATCGAGCGGGCGCGCGAAGTGTTGGCGGAACACGAGAGTGCCGAACGACGCGTGACGGAACAACTGGCTAATGACGAGTCACGTCCACGCCCGCCGGCTCAGCTTACGATCTTCACGCCATTGTCGCAGCCGGTTCTGGACAAGCTGCGCGAGTTGGATTTGAATCGCCTGACGCCGCTTGAAGCACTGATTCTGTTGGCGGAATTGAAGAAGCAGGTGGATTGAAGAACATCAGCTCAATTTCCGGAAAAATTGGCCAGCTGCTCATCGTCGGCTTCGACGGTACCGAGATTACGCCACGGCTTCGCTCGCTGCTCACGCGATTGCAGCCTGCGGGAGTGATTCTCTTCGCACGCAATATCACGAGTGGAGAGCAAACCCATGGGCTGCTGCAACAATGCCAGTCCTGCGTCTCCACGCGTTTGTTCACCTGCGTGGATATGGAGGGCGGCAGCGTGGATCGGTTTCGCAACGTTACAGGACCGACTCCTTCGGCTGCGGATGTTTTCACCAGTGGCAATCGCAAACTCTATCGGAAACATGGGAAGACGATTGGCGAGTCTTGTCGAGCCTTGGGTTTCAACACGGACTTTGCACCGGTTGTCGACCTGGCGTTTGGAGTGTCGCAGAATGTTATGAGCTCACGTGCGGTTTCCGCGGACCCGAAGCAAACCACGCTTTATGCCCGTGAATTCCTGGCCGGGCTGCGGTCGGGGGGAGTCTTGGGAGCGATCAAACATTTCCCCGGCCTTGGCGAGGCGAATCTCGATACTCATCACGAACTTCCCACCGTGGCGAAACCGTGGAAGGAACTGTGGAGTGAAGACATTGCTCCCTACCGTGCGTTGAAGCGTGTATCACCGTTCGTGCTGGTCGGCCATGCGAACTACCCGGCGGTGACTTATGATTCCGCACCTGCATCTCTTTCAAAGAAATGGATTGCTGACATTTTGCGTAAAGAGATCGGATACCGAGGACTCGTAGTTTCGGACGACCTCGAAATGGGCGGCGTGCTGAAAGCCGCGCCAATTGACCAGGCTGCGGTTGAGTTCATCCGGGCCGGCGGTGATCTGTGCCTGATCTGCCACGTCGAGGAAAACATCACGCGTTCATATGAAGCGCTGGTGAAGGAGGTGGAGCGAGATTCCAGGTTTGCCCGCCGAGCGAAAGAGTCGGTGGCGCGTGTGCTTAGATTCAAGAATAAATCCAGGGCGGTAAAGCGTCTGACGCCTACCCCGAGTGCGGCAAGACTGGAGAAGCTCTCGCGCCAGTTGTGGGAGTTCAGTGAACAGGTGCGGTTGGCAACGATAAAACGGAAGGACCGCGAATGATCGTTGCTGGAGTAATGAGCGGGACCTCCGCGGATGGGATTAATGTCGCGCTGGTACGGATAACGTCTTCGCGGCGCCGAGCAGGAACGCCACGCCTCCATTTTCTGGCACACGCAGAGTACCCTTATCCGAAACAGGTTCGGCGGGCTGTTCTGGCAGCGATGAATTCAAACACTGCTCGCGTTGCTGACCTTGCAAGGTTGAATTTCCTCCTCGCGGAACTCTACGTGGATGCCGTGCTGGCTACACAGCGCCGGTTTCGTCTCAAGGCCGAACTCGTGGGCTGTCACGGTCAGACCCTCTATCACCAGGGCGAACCTGCCGTCTTTCTCGGACGCAAACTTGCCGTGACTTGGCAAACGGGCGAGAGCGCAATCATCGCTGGGCGTATTGGTGTTCCCGTCATCTCAGACTTCCGGCCGGCCGACATGGCGGTCGGCGGCAAAGGGGCACCGCTGGTTCCATTTCTCGACTTTCTTCTCTATCGCGACAAACGTGTTGGCCGGATTGTGCAGAACATCGGCGGAATCGGCAACTTCACCGCCATTCCCGCAGGCGCCTCTTCGGATCAGGTGCTAGCATTCGATACCGGCCCGGGAAACATGCTCATTGACGCGGTTACTGAGCGGCTGTTTGGCAAACCGTATGATCGCAATGGGCGAATTGCAAGCTCTGGCGCGGTGTTCAACGACGTAATCAACGATGTGTTGAGGATGCCATTTTTTAGACGCAATCCGCCGAAGACAGCCGGACGCGAGGAATTCGGACGCGAGTTTACTCGGGAGTTCATCCGGCGGTGCGGGCGAGTCGATAAATGCGATATCGTCGCGACGGCTACGGCACTGACTGCCAAGTCGATCATGGATGCACTTCGGCGATTCGTCCTGCGAGGAACACACACCTATCGGGATTTCGTCGTTTCCGGTGGTGGAGCAAGCAACCCAACTCTTATGGCGATGCTGGCAAATGAATTGCTGCCGCTCGGTCTAACCATTCGGTCCTCGGATGAGTTCGGATTGCCGTCAGAGGCGAAAGAAGCCGCAGCCTTCGCCCTACTGGCTTTTCAGACCTGGAATCGACAGCCTTCGAATGTGCCTTCCGCTACCGGAGCAAAGAGGTCCGCAATTCTGGGGAAGATTTCGTATGCGTGAGCGGAAATTCTTTCACCGCTCGGCGGCGAATGCACAGCCCAGGGCATCTGTGCCCACAGGTTTCTTGGTAGTTCTTGTGCTTCTCGTTCCTCTGTTGTCCTGCTCCGGCAAACCTGATCCGAACACGCTGGTGATGGTCATCGAGAACAGCCCGACGAATTTGGACCCGCGGGTTGGCTTGGATGCGCAGTCCGAGCGAATTGATGAACTGCTTTTCGATGACCTTTGCACACGCGACGACCATTTGAACGTTCGTCCGGGGCTTGCGGATCGCTGGGACACTCCCGATCCCCTCACTTATGTTTTTCATTTACACCAAAGCGTGACCTTTCACAATGGCAGGCCGCTGACTTCGCGCGACGTAAAGTGGACCTTCGATTCCCTGCTGCAAGGGAAGATTCGCAGCACCAAGGCCGCCGCATACCGGCCCGTCGATCACATCGACGCTCCCGACGATGCGACCGTTGTTTTTCATCTCAAAGCTCCGTTCGCTACGCTGTTGTGGAACATCTCCGACGGTGCGATGGGAATTGTGCCCTACGGGAGCGGCGAAGAACTCAGCCGTCATCCCATCGGCTCGGGTCCGTTTCGTTTCGTAAGCGCCGAGCCCGATAAAGAAGTCGTCATAGAACGCAACGACGGCTATTGGGGCGAGAAGGCGAAGCTTAAGCGGGTGCGATTCGCGGTGACTCCAGACGTCAATACGCGCGCGCTCGAATTGCGAAAAGGCAGCGCCGACATTGCCGTCACCTCACTAACCGGAGACATGGTTCTTGCCCTTGAACGCGAGCCCAGTCTGGAGGTCCTTCACGCTCCGGGCACGGTGCTGGGGTATCTGGCATTCAACACTCGGGATCCGGTTCTGAACGATGTACGGGTGCGGCAGGCCATTGCTTATGCCATCGACCGAGCCACAATTATTCGTTATTTGTTGCGTGATTTCGGGCGGCCTGCGTATAGCCTGCTTCCTCCAGAGAGTTGGGCATATAACGGCGATGTTCCGCGCTACGAGCATAATCCTGATCGAGCCCGGCAAATGCTCGATCAAGCGGGATATCCGGCTGTGAATGGCGTGCGCTTTCACCTCACCATGAAAACGTCGACCGACGAGACCCCGCGGCTAATTGGAGCAGTTCTGCAGCAGCAACTGCGAGATGTTGGCATTGCCCTGGATATTCGCACGTTTGAGTTCGCTACTTTCCTTTCCGATGTCATCCGAGGCAGCTATCAACTCCATACGTTGCGCTGGGTCGGAGGCAATGAAGATCCAGACATCTTCGAGTATGTTTTCCATTCGGCCAAGTTTTCTCCGAAGGGCGGCAATCGCACCTTTTACGCGAACCCACGCGTGGATGCCTTGATCGATCAAGCCCGCAGTGAACCGGAACACAACGCGCGAAAACAGATTTATGCGGAAATCCAGCGAATTCTGGCTGAGGAGTTGCCTTACATCGATCTCTGGTATTACGAGAACGTGATGGTGCACAACCGGAGAGTGAAAAATCTGACGTTGAACCCGCCGGGGAATTACGACTTTCTGAAGACCGCGGAGTTGGCACCTTGACCGCGTAAGAACGCGACATAACCGATCACACTCTCCTACCGAAAGTGAGCGTGTCGAGCGTTCCATGACCTGACCGACTAGGGACAACCACCACACAGGCTCAATCCAGGTCGCTTCCGACCCCGTGTTACCATCGAAGTTTAGGTAAATTCATTGCGAATTCTTTTTATTGGTGACATCTTTGGGCGGCCGGGGAGAACCGTGGTCAAAGACCGCCTTCCATCTCTAGTACAAGAGCATGCCATCGATCTCGTGCTTGCCAATGGAGAGAACGCGGCTGCTGGTTTCGGTATCACCCCCCCTTTAGCCGAAGATCTCTTTGAGATGGGTATTGATGTTCTGACCACCGGCAACCATATCTGGGACAAACGCGAGATCATCGATTACTTCAACTCCGCCGACGGAAATCTGCACAGCCCGGCTCGCCGTGTGTTGCGCCCCGCCAACTACCCGCCCGGAATGCCCGGATGGGGTGTCTATGAAGGTCGCAAGAGAGACGTTCCTTACGCAGTAATCAATTTGCAAGGCCGCGTCTTCATGGCTTCGAACGATGATCCGTTTCGAGTTGCTGACCAGTTGCTGAAGGAAATCAAGGCCAAAGTTATTTTTGTCGACATCCACGCGGAAGCGACCTCAGAAAAGATTTCGCTAGGCTGGTATCTCGATGGCAGAGTCACCGTAGTCGTCGGCACCCACACACACGTGCCCACCGCCGATGAGCGCGTGCTTCCGGGTGGCACAGCCTATATTACCGATGTCGGCATGACCGGGCCGTACGACAGCGTTATCGGGGTAAAGAAGGAATTGATCGTGGGCAAGTTTCTGAGCAACATGCCTACCCGATTCGAGGCTGCAACCGGAGATGTGCGCCTGTGCGCGGTGGTGGTGGATTGCGATGAGCGAACCGGCCAGGCGAGAGAAATCACGCGCGTTATGGTGAAATAAGGAAGACAGTCTTCAGGAACCGCAAGACAATCATGAACGAATTCCAGGTTCAGACACAACCAGCAAAACTGAATGGCTTCCGCTGGATGGATGCGGACGCTTATCTTTTCGACATCGATGGGACCTTGCTCATTACCCGCGATGGAGTCCATCGCAACGCCCTGCACCGCGCGATGCGCGAGGCGTATAACGTCGACACCACCATCGATGGCATTGCCTATCACGGCAAAACGGACTTGGGAATCTTGCGTTCGGCTCTGGAGCGTGTTGGTATCTGTGGCAATCGCTTTGAAGAAAGTCTCCCTGCGGCGCTCGAAATTGTCTGCCTGGATGTAGCAGCGAATGCCAACCGCGTCACTCCGACGATGTGCCCTGCAATTCCCGATGTGCTCGTCGAGCTAAAGGCAGCCGGCAAATTGCTGGGCTTGGCCTCGGGCAATCTCGAATCGGTTGGCTGGCTCAAAGTCGAAGCGGCTGGCCTGCGCGACTTTTTCAGCTTTGGGTGCTTCAGTGACATCCACGAGAGCCGGGCGGATATCTTTCGCCAGGGTGTGGCTGAAGTGCGCCGCAGGCTGGGCGAGTTGGCGAACGTCTATTTCGTCGGCGATACTCCGGAAGATATCAAGGCCGCGCGTCTAGCCGAGTCCAAGATCATCGCGGTGTGTACCGGAATTTTCAGGGCTGACGAACTGGCGGCTCATGAACCTGACGCCTGCGTAGCGTCGTGCGCTGAGCTGTTAGCAAGCAACTCCCACCCTTGATCCGTTATCGTCGCCCGCGTTTCGCTCCGGCGAGGGCTCGCTTCAACTTTGCTTGATTCCGCGCCGGCAAATAGCGCAGCGCTGCCCTTGCCAATGCCACGTAAACCTCGCGCGCTTCCGGAAAGTTCTTGAGCACCCGCAAATGCTTGCGCACGATTTCCGCATCACCCCGCACGATGGGTCCGCTGAAAGCTCCGGCCGGACCAAGCGCTGCATAATTCGCAATCGTTTGTCTTACGATGGGTAGCATCTTTCTGCGAGCCTCCGCCGTGGACTGCCCGGCGGTGCGTGCCAACTGTTCTCCGGTCACCAGCGCCGCCACCAAAAGTGGCGAAGTAAACCCTCCCCAGGCGTGATACGCAGGCTTGTGTTGTTTGCGAATGGTGAAGGCTTCTCCGCCCAATTTCCTTACGACTTGCCGCGCCATGAGAACCGCAGGCGCATCCCCCTCGACGGCAAACGGCACTCCCTTGAGCGAGGGGATCGATCCGCTGACAAACGTCATCATCGGATGAACTGACGCCACAGATGCTCCACGCCGCCGCAAAGCCCTGAGTTCGTCGCTGGCCAGTGCCCCGCTGGAGTGGAGCGCAATCTTCTTCTTCCAGCCCACACCCGCAGCAAGCTGTAATGAAACCCGCGAGATCTCTCGATCAGGCACACAGAACCAGACGAGATCGGCATCGAGACGCGCGTGGTCCGCGACGTAGGAGCGCGCCCCAACTTTCCGGGCCAGGCGTAGGGCCTTCCGTTTTGATGCGGCTGAGTTGCGAGAGATAATTTCAGAAATCGAGTATCCCGCTCGCTTCAGCTCCAAGGTCAACGCGGTGCCCAGTCGCCCCGCGCCGACAATCGCAATTCTTGGCTTCGTTGCCATCGCGGGCAGCATATCAGGGTGCTTCCGCCGTCGGCAAAATCAATTCGATGGATGAGGTTCGCTCATCTGCACGGACGAGGCGGCCAGGGCTACGCCCATTTGACGCAAATCGAGTCGGCAGTTTGTCGGCGACGTCATCGCTTATATTGTTGGTATGCCGAAATCACCTCGTTCCAAAACTAAAGCCCGTGTGCTTTCTTCTATCGAGGTCTACCGCGGCCCCGCCTTTTGGGTGACCACTGATCAGGTGCTCGAGCCTTCTGGTGTACGTGGCCGTCGCGATATCGTGCGCCACACCGGTTCGGTCGTGATTCTCGCGGTTGACGAGACTCGTTCGGAGCCTCACGTGCTTCTCGTTCGCCAATATCGTCACGCCGCTCAACAGTATCTTTGGGAACTCTGTGCGGGGCGCATCGACAAAGGCGAAAACGAGTCGGCTGCTGCCAAGCGCGAACTGATCGAGGAAACCGGCTACACCGCCACGCGCTGGAAACGAATTTTGAAGTTTTATGCGAGTCCAGGATTTGTTGCCGAGACTATGTCCATCTACATGGCGACGGGCTTGCGTTCCGGCGCCGCACAACCCGAAGAAGATGAAGTGATCGAAACCAAATTCTTCCCTCTCAGTGCCGCCGTTCGGATGGTCATGGCGGGACGCATTCACGATGGCAAGACCATCGCTGGTGTGCTCTGGCTCAGTCGTGCATGGAGCGATCGGACGAAACAAAAATAACGTTCCGTTCTTGTGATTCGCAGCTGACTTGTCCTCTTGACAGCCTCTCCGCGTAGCCGGAAAATGACAGAAATCGGAAGGCACGCCTGGTAATACAAATTTCGTGCCTTTAGGGGGCGTAAGTGGAACGTTTGAAAGGTACGGTTAAGTGGTTCAACAATGCCAAGGGGTATGGTTTTATCGGCCGGGAAGATGGGGCGGACGTGTTTGTGCACTATAGCGCAATCGCCTCGGAAGGATATAAGAGCCTGCAGGAGGGAGATCAAGTCGAATTTGAGATCACCCAGGGACCAAAAGGTCCGCAGGCTTCTAATGTTACAAAAGCTGCTTAAAGTAGACCATTAACATTTGATTCTGAGCTCTCGCGACATAGTCGCGGGCCCAGTCGTCCTACTACTTCGGCTGTGGGGTTTTATTTGTGCCGAAGCTCATCGATTATCTCCGGCTCGATTGCGACCTCGATCTAACCGCCAAATAGGTTGTCTGTTCCGTCCTCACTCCCGCTTCGGTAATTTGACGCAACTGGCTTTTCGGTGTATCTGTATGGGCGCGCTACATGCCCAAACAGATCTTTTTGCTTTTGACCGCGTTCGCCGCAGTGGTCGCCCCTGCACATGGCAAGGACGACAATTGGCTGGAGGTCCGTAGCCCCCATTTCGTCGTTGTGAGTAATGCCAGCGAAAAGCAGGCCCGACAGGTCGCCGACCAATTCGAGCGGATGCGGGCCGTCTTTCAGGACCGCTTTCCAAAAGCATCAATCGACACCGGGGCGCCCATCGTGGTGCTGGCCATCCGGGATGAAAAAGGCTTTCGCGCCCTCGAACCCGAAGCTTACTTGGGAAAAGGCACCTTGCACCTGGGCGGGCTTTTCTTGCGCGCACCCGACAAGAACTATGTTTTGATGAGACTCGACGCACCCGGGGAGCATCCCTACTCCATCGTCTATCACGAGTACACACATCTGCTCAACCAGAAGGCTGCGAGTTGGCTCCCGCTCTGGCTTAATGAAGGCTTCGCCGAGTTTTACCAAACCACTGAAATTCGCGATAAAGAAGTATTGGTCGGGGAACCCAGCGAGGAAGACCGCGCAGTCCTCCTGCAAAATCAGCTCTTGCCGCTAACGACTCTTTTGGCTGTCGACACCAATTCGCCTTACTACCACGAAGAGCACAAAGGGTCGATCTTCTACGCCGAGTCCTGGGCCCTTACGCACTACCTCATGATCAAAGACGATCATGAGAATACCCACCTCTTGAATGACTATATGAAGCTGGTGAGTGAAAAAGTGGACGCGGTCACCGCTGGTACCCGCGCATTCGGCGATCTGAAACTACTTCAGAACGAGCTCCAGAAATATATACAGCTGGGAAAATACTATTATTCCAAGAAAGCTGCCTCGATACAGATTGACGACACAACCTTCAACGTCAAAGCCCTCAGCCTAGCCCAGGCGGATGCCGTGCGCGCGGACTTTCTGGTCTACAACCAACGCGTAAATGATGCGAAACCTCTGCTTGAACGCGTGCTGCGCGACGACCCCAGCAACGCTTCGGCGCACGAAACGATGGGATATATCGAGTTCCGCCAAGGCAACCTCGCCGAAGCCCGGAAATGGTACGAGCAAGCGATAAAGCTGAATTCGCAAAGTTTTCTGGCCTACTATTATTTCGCCGCCATTACGATGAACGGCGGCCAACTCGATTCAGATAAGAAGTCGCAGGTGGAAAACAGTCTGAGAACCGCCATCAAGCTCAATCCTTCCTTTGCCCCTGCCTACGATCAGTTGGCGGTTTCTTATGGAATGCGGCGCGAGAATCTGGACGAAGCGCACACACTGGTTCTCAATGCCGTGCAATTGGATCCTGGCAATCTTCACTACCGTTTGACTACGGCTAACGTCTTAATGCAGATGCAGCGCCCCACGGATGCAATTGCCGTGCTGAAGAATGCCGCAAGCTTGGCCAAAACGCCCGATGAGGTCAACTCGGTTGAGAATCTGTTGGAGGCAGCCCAGCAATATCAGGCGGCACGCGAGCAAGCCCAGCAATCACGAGCAACCGGCGAGGGAGTTCAATCCACTGTTTCGCCAAAGCAATCTTCAACGCAGGCAATGGTGGGCCCTGCACAGCAATCCGCGCCAGAGGAGCCGCATGGTCCGCGCCATGGGGTCCGGGGTACGATTAAGGATGTGCAGTGCTCCCTCCCTGCAGTTATGGAGCTAAAGGTCGAGGGCGACGGAAAAACGGTTTCCCTGCACAGCAACAACTACTTCAAAATCCGGTTCACTGCCATCAACTTCACCCCGGAACCCGAACTAAACCCATGCTCCGAATTGGATGGCATGAAGGGGAATGTAGAGTTTTTCGACGTCTCGGGCAAATCTGCCGAGGGCCAGATTTTCTCTATTGAACTCAGTAAATAGGAAGTGCACACTCTTTGTTTTCGAAGGACCCGGCCCCGATCTGGGCCCTTCGTACGAGGGACGAAATCCCAGATTCCTCGTCGGTGCGCTCCCACCGGAATGAAGGAGAATAGTAGGTTGATTTCGACTGATGATGTGCTAAAAGACGAGCGACTCGTGCATGCCCTCGAAGTGAATCTCGAGGAGAGTTCGCGATCCGTCCGGATTTCTTCGGTACACGTAGGCGTCACGCTGATATTTGGGTTCGTGTTTCACCCATTTCCCATCGGCTTCCGCAATCACGGAATTGTTGCGCATAAATTTCACGCTCGCGTCCCCAATGTACGATTCCCAACGAATTGTGTAATCTCCCTCGGGCGTGCGCGCACCGCCTAGCTTTACCGAAGAACTTAGCGTGAAATCACGCGAACCCCGTTCGAAAGTTCGCGGTTTGAAACCGCTAGAAACCAATCCTTGGTGCGTGGTTCTGGCGTGCTCCTCATCGCCGTAGGGGCCCACGAGAATGTGATAGGAATTCGTCCAAAGGAAGTTTTTTTTCACCGCAGTTGCGGGAAACCCGAGTTGTGCCAGCTTGTCGGTCTCGTCGTGAGCCTGCAACGGATTCTTGAATTTTCCAACCTCAAAATACAGTTCCGTAGTCGTAGTAGGATTCGCGGTTGTGGAGGCTTCGGTGTGGACGCCAGGCTGGCTCGCCGGCTCGGGCGTCGGAGCCGGGCTTGACGAAGCCGGAACAGGATTGGAGACGGCCGCGAGTGCAGACGTTGGAGGAGGCGGCGAAACCGGAGCCGGCTGAGGTTTTATCGTGGCCGGCGTAGCGACCACCGGTGCAGCCTTTGGAGCCGACTCGGAAACAGCGGTCGGGGTGGCGGAAACCGGAGGATCAAGTTTCGCCACCTGTGGTTTAGGTTGACTTGGTAGTGGCTGCGGCACAACCTTTTCCGGTTGCGGTGCAACTTTCTCGGACTGCAAAACCGGAGTCGGGGCGGTCGCGGACGTAACCTTCTGCGGCGCTGATAAGACCGTCTGCGCCACGGCGGGCACAAGCGGCGCGGGCGATGGCACCGGTGGAGTTGTTGCCTGCACCGTCTGTGCCGCTGGCGCAACCATCGGGGGCGCTGCCGACACGACGAGGGTTTGCGTTTGCGGCTTCGCCGCGAATCGTTCTCCCAACTGGATGAGCCACTCCCCGAACTCGCGGCGATAGCCATAAAACGAGAACACGCAAACCACGAGCGCCGAAATCACCAGCCCGGTAGCCAAACCCCGCGAGAACCCGCTCAACTGACGCGGCATTGACTCTGCTGGAACCGGCGCAAAAAAAACCGTCGCATTGGACAAATCTTTTGGATCGCGGGACGCAGCACCTCCGCGCAGCGAACTGACTGGCACGGTCCCCGGATTAGCCGGGAGCGCCGCTGCAGGGTGGCTGATCCACTCGCGGATTTTCTCGCGAGCCTCCGCAGGCATCTCTGTGAATTGCAGACCTCCCTTCTGCGTCTCATCGGTCCACGCCACCATACCGCCGGCTTCGATTCGCTGGTTCTGGTCGGAGAACCAGAAACGAACAGTGCCGTTGGGCTTAACCGGATCAAAAGAGTGAAAACAAAGTCCTCCGTCCGAAACGTTCAACACAATGCCACCATTGTTCGGCTCGATGTTGATATAGGCGTGCCGCTCCATAATCGTCCGCGAAGTTCGGCGTCGTTCCTGGCGTTTCATTCCAGCACCACTAGTAGAGAAAGATTAATGGGTAATTCAAAACGAGTGCAGCAATCGAGTCCGTTCAGGAAACGGCGAACTGACCTGCAGCAGACAATCAACCGTCGGAACGTCCATACTTGGCGATCCGACAGAGCGGTAATATACACCTCACCGTGTCCCGGCACAATCTCCCGCCTGGTTCGGCTCAAACGCGGTTGTGAGGGCCCATAAGTACATTGCTCGCCAACGTGTTGCCGCAACGGGCTCTCTTCGTGACTAGTGAATTTACCAGTTGTGTCTGGACGTCCAACGGTATATCTCTTTGGGGCTAGTAAAAATGCTAGTTGCGGGCCCTTGAATGACGGCAGCAGAGGGGGGACACCGCTCGGACGGTTTACCATCGTTGCCAATCCTCAAATTTCCACCGGGTCAGAACTACGTCGGTCGCCGGGTCTCGGAATTGGACTAGGATCGCGGCTTTATTCTTGGCCGACTATCGCCGTTGCCCTGCTCGTCGCCCAGGCAGTCCTCTCGCTCACGCTGAAGCAAGGCCCGGGCCTGGTTGCATTCTGCGAAATCACCTACCTCGTCTTGCTTCTCGCAGCCAACGGGGTTGCCGCGTGGAATGCGCTGCAGAGCAGGCAAACTATCCGGCTGTTTTGGTTATTCCTCGCCGGGGCCTATGGGCTCTGGGCACTTGTTCCGTGCTCGTGGTTTTACAGCGTAGTTCTGCATGGCAGGATTCCGGCCTTCCTGTTCGACAATCCTCCGTTGTTTTTACACATCGTGTTGATGGTTGCGGCGGTGGCGTCTCGCCCTCACCTCAGACTGCCTACTCACAGGCCGTATCGGTCTACGTTCAACTTTCTGGTTTTGCTTTTCGTTTGGGTGTTTGCCTACGCTTACCTCCTGTTTCCGTACGACTACGGGAATCAGGCGTCGGCCATGATCCTGCGCTTCGAGGGTCTGTACTTCGCGGAGAATGTCTTGCTTCTAGTAGTTCTGGGCACGCTGATTTTTCGATCTCAGCCTCCCTGGAAATCCATCTATTGGCATCTGCTCGGCGCGTCTGCCTTGTACGCATTCGGTTCCCTGGCGGCGAACGTCGTCTGGGCCTTGAAAGATCCTTCGGGCGATTTGACCGGAACGTCTTTCCCTGCCGCCAGAGGCTTGATTGGGATGTTTTTCACTGCCTCGATCTCCTGGCTGGTGTGGATCGGCCTGCAAGGTCGGAAGCTGGCCCAGCAACTGGCACAAACCGTCCAGTTGGACACCTCAGACACCAGGTACAGTTCGGTTCTGGCTATGCTGGCTGTACTGGCGATTCCGATCGTCGGCGTGTGGGAATTGTTTCGCACCGATGAACCCTTTGGGACGCACGAAATTCGGCTGCTGCTGGTAATGATCGCCGGTGTGCTTTTGGCGGTCGCAGTCTTCGTGCAGGACTACCTTGCCAACCGCGAATTCACTTCCGATGTCAGCGTAGCCCACGACCGCCTCCGCCTGGCGATGGAATCCAGCAAATCAACCGGCTGGGATTGGGATCTGTTAAGCGGACACAGCTTCTGGTTCGGTGACCTAGAGACGACTTTCGGTATCGGCTCCGACACCTATTTGCCAGGCGATCAGGAATTCTACGAACGCATGCATCCGGACGACCGGGAGCGAGTTTCGAAGGCCCTTGCAGATGCAATGCAAAGCCGAACGCCTTATACGGCAGAATTTCGCGTAGTACGAGCCGACGGGACGATCCGCTGGGTCACAGACCGGGGCAAGTTCTACTATGCAACCAACGGCGATCCCCAGCGCGGGTTGGGCATCGGAGTGGACGTCACCGACCGCAAGCAAGCAGAAGATGCGGTGCGAGAGAGCGAGGAGCGCTTCCGGCTAGTCGCGAACACGGCTCCAGTGCTGATCTGGATGTCGGGGGCCGACAAACTGTGCACCTACTTCAATAAGCCCTGGCTCGACTTTACCGGAAGATCGTTGTCGGCCCAACTCGGTAACGGTTGGGTGGAGGGGATCTACTCCGAGGACCAGCAAAGGTGTTTGGAAACCTACACCCATGCTTTTGATGGCCACAAAGACTTCCGGATGGAGTATCGGCTTCGGCGGCACGACGGCGAATATCGTTGGGTTCTCGACATCGGAGTACCCAGATTCAGCCCAGATGGCTCGTTCGCCGGTTACATTGGATCGTGCATGGACGTTACCGAGCGCAAGCTTGCGGAAGAAGCCCTTTCGAGCGTAAGCAGTAGGTTGATCGAGGCGCAAGAACAGGAACGGACTCGGATTGCCCGAGATCTTCATGACGACATCAATCAACGACTGGCATTGCTCGCGATTGAGATGGAGCGAGTCAAGATGGAAGTTCCCGATGCCAACGTTGAAGTCCTGAACCGCATGGACGAACTGCGGACGCGCACCTCGGAAATCGCCAGCGATATTCAGGCCCTGTCTCATCAGTTGCATTCACCCAGGCTGGAATACCTGGGACTCGTGGCGGCCATGAAGGGCTTTTGCCAGGAGTTCGGAGAGAAGCAGAAACTGGAGATTGACTTCAAGAACCACGACCTGCCGCGTCCAGTGCCGCCAGACATCTCACTTTCTCTGTTCCGGGTTCTACAGGAAGCTTTGCACAACGCAGCAAAGCACAGCGGCGCATCTCGCTTCGCGGTGCATTTGTGGGGAACGCCGGGTGAAATTCATTTGATGGTCAGCGATGCGGGCGCTGGCTTCGACGTCGAAGCGGCGATGAAGGGCCGAGGGCTTGGGCTGGTCAGCATGCAGGAGCGAATCAGGCTGGTGAACGGCGCGATCTCGATCACGTCAAAATTGATGCGCGGCACCGAGATACGGGTTCGCGTTCCAGTCCGTGCGGAAAGCACAATCAATCGAATCGATTTGTCGGCGTGAGCCTGATGTTTGAGTAAGCCAAGACCCTATGAAGCGCCTTCTCGCCTTTTTATTTCTGTCCCTGGTAGAAGTCACATTTCTCGGCGCGCAAACATTTCGTGGCGCCATTGACGGCTCGGTAACCGACCCGTCCGGTGCGGTTGTTCCGAACGTCAGAGTAGAGGCTAAAGAGAGCGCCACAGGCGTAAGTCACAATACCGTCACAACTGTCGACGGACAATTTTCCATTCAAGATCTTCCCCTTGGAACCTATGAGATTAACGTCGCCGCCGCTGGATTCGCAGCGTACACCGCGCATCGCGTCCGGGTAACCGCCGGCTCGGTTTACACCTTGGCGATTAAACTTTCCCTTGCACAGGAAAGCAGATTGGTCGAGGTGCCCGCCGCTGCACTCACCGTGGATACCACGACGGCCACTCAAAGCAACACAATTCCGCAAGAAGCGGTGCAGAATATGCCGCTGAACGGCCGGGACTTCACCCAACTGATCGCCATCGCGCCGGGCTACGGAGGTTATTCGATCAACGGCGGTGGCACGATTAACGGCGCTCGGAACAACGGGGTGAATTGGCAACTCGACGGAACGGACAACAATGATTTCTGGTACAACATTCCTGCCATCAACCAAGGTGGAGTTTCGGGGATCGCGGGCGTGATTATGCCGATTGACGCCATTGACGAGTTCTCTACGCAGACGGAGTCAACGGCGGAGAGCGGACGGGACGCCGGAGGCACCGTCAACGTGATTCTCAAGTCCGGAACCAATCGACTGCACGGCTCGGCGTATTACTTCAACCGTAATGAATTCTATGCGGCACACTCGCCTTTCTTTGTGCCGTCGGCGGAGTTTCCGAGAGCGCCCAGACTGCGCAACGAAAATTATGGATTCACCCTGGGCGGACCGATTGTCAAGGACAAAGCGTTCTTTTTTCTCGGCTTTGAAAAGCAGAACTACATCTTCGGACTCAGCGGCCTGGCTACCGAACCGTCGGCGGCGTGGATCGCGAACGCCCAGACCCTGCTCGCGAAATACAATGTTCCGCAGAGCACCCTCTCCAGCACTCTATTTTCAGCTCTCTGGCCCAGTTCGATCAGCACGCTTCCGGGAACCATCAGCAACTTCTTCGGCAACGTCCCCGCAACCGGGTACAGCTACAACGGCGTGGCCAAGCTCGATTACCACTTCAACGACAAGCACCATCTGTCAGGGCACTGGTTTATGGGGCAAGGCAACCAGATCCAACCACCCGGAGCAGCGTTGGTTCTGATCGAGGCAAGCTCTAATCTCGGGTACTACTTCGAAGCTGCGCCTATCCGTGTGGAGAATTACTCAGCGGTCTTGAACTCGCAGTTCACACCGAAATTGACCAACCAAGTGCTGTTTGGAGTCAGCTACTTCAATCAGTTTTTTCACGATGCCAACAACAGTTTCAATACGAAGGCTCTCGGCCTGTATCTGAGTCCGGACTCGCTTATTAACGGACAGCCGATTCTCGGCGCGCCGAACATTGTTATCTCTGGCTTCGACCAGGTGGGAATCACGCCGCCGGAGGGCCGGAACGACATCACTGGCCATCTTACAGACATCGTTTCCTACGTCACCGGCAAGCACGAATTGCGTTTTGGCGGAGAAATACGGCAGGGGCGAGTGGACGAATTTTATTTTCGACGCTCCCTTGGAAGCTTCACTTTCGACGGCACGCAAGGACCATGGGCTGGAACGTGCCCCCCAGCGAACGCCTCGTGCTCGAACACGCTGGCTCTCGCGGATTTCCTGGCGGGTGATGTGAGCGCATCCTCGATTGCGGTGGGAAACGCGGAGCGGCACGTGCTGGTCAATTCATCCGCATTCTTCGGACAGGATAGCTGGCGCGCAATACCGCAATTGAGTTTAAATTTTGGGCTTCGCTACGAATACAGCGGACCGCTACATAGTGGCGATAGGGATCTTCCAGTCTTCATTGCGGGCAGGGGCTTGGTTATCCAGGGAAATGGCATCAGTTCGGTTTACCCGGCAGACGGAAACAACTTTGCCCCGAGAATCGGCTTTGCCTATCAGCCAGGGCACACGGTCGACCTGGTGGTGCGAGGGGGATTCGGCGTGTTCTATGAGCAGACTGCGATCAGTCCATTTCTGGACAATCGTCCGCCGAACGCGGCCGCCAATGGATTGGAAAATAATCCTGCCGGACCGGACGCGGTGGACAACTACAGCCGGAATTCGTACAACTGGCAAGCGGTCCAACAAGGCGGCCAGTCAATATTTCCGGGCGTCGTGACTTGCGCGAGCTTGAACTACGCGGTCGAACCGGGCTGCGGCATTCCGAATCCGGTTACGGGCGCCAATATCTATAACGTTTTCTCTGTCGGGCAAAACTTCCGCACTCCTTACTACTTCAATTACGACCTGCAAGTGGAGAAAGGTTTCGGGAGGCTCGCAGTTTTGCAAGTGGGCTACGTCGGAAGTTTGGGGCGCAAGTTAACGATCACTGAGAATATTAATCAGAGCGGAAGTTTTGACGCGCAGTATCCAAATGTTGGCTCGATCAACCAGTTTAATAACGCCGTCACCTCCAATTACAACTCTCTGCAGAGTATTCTCAAAATACGTTCGTGGCATGGCTTTACGTCCCAGTTCGCGTACACCTGGGCTCATGCTCTGGATGCGGCCACTGAGTTCCGTGGCGTGATTCCGCTTGAAAGCACAAATCTAAACCAGGAATACGGGAACAGTGATTTCGACACGCGCCAAAACTTCACCGGTTATTGGACCTATGACATTCCCGGCTCCTCGCATGGTCCCAAAATCCTTACGCATGGATGGGAGTTGAACGGGCTGTTGTCGTTTCACTCGGGGCAGCCTTTCAACTTCCCCGGTACAGGCGCCTCCGGAAGTCAACGACCCGGCTTGAATCTGGTTGGCGATCCGTTTGCCGGAGTGTCGCATGCGTTCAACGCATCGAGTGGCGAGCAATGGGTGAACCCCACCGCTTTCTGCACGCCTTCGCCAACGTGTCTCCCGGATAACTCGAACGGCGACCTCTCACGGAATAAATTCTACGGTCCCGGTTTTGCCGATATAGATGTTTCGGTAATCAAGAATATTCCCATCAAAGAGCGCTTCACGCTACAGCTGCGCGCCGAGATGTTTAACGTTTTCAACCGCATCAACCTCGCAACTGGAGGCGGATCCGTCGGCTCCAGCGGCTTTGTGACCGATACGATCGGCGATTTCTTTGGTGGTCCCGGCATCGGCCCGGGCGAGCCATTCAATATGCAACTCGCAGGGAAAGTCATTTTCTAGCGGACGCTAATACAAATTTCGCTGGTCGTACCTATTCTCTGCAAGCTTCAGAAAATGTAAGATGCAGAGTCTCCCCAGGACCGGTTCGCCCATTCAAACGTCAGTGGGTGCTAAAGGGAGAAAGAAAGAGGGCGCATGAAACTGAGAATTGTGGTGCTTTGCGCAGTCTGCCTAGGCCTAGCGTGCATAGCCGTAGCCGACACACTCGTTCTAACCAACGGCCAAGTTATCACCGGAGTGTTCATGGGTCGAAGCTCAGCGGGGATCCAGTTCGTTGGGCCGGATGGAACCAGCCAGATCTATCCCGCCCAGCAAGTCCAATCTCTTTCATTTGGACCCGTCCCAACTCCGCCGCCACCCCCGCCAGCACCGAGCCCCCAGCAAGTCCAGGTTCCGGCCGGAACCATCCTCCTTGTCCGTATGGTGGATGGCCTAGACACAAGTACGGCCTATACCGGCCAGCTGTTCACGGCCACGCTGTCTACGAACCTCGCTGCTAACGGTTATGTTGTCGCATACGGCGGCACAACGGTCTATGGCGAAGTGGTCCAGGCAAACTCAGCCGGGCGTGCCACGGGCTCCTCGCAGTTGAAACTCCAGCTGACTCAAATCGTAATCGGCGGACACGCCATTCCGATCATGACCGACGTTTTCGATTCGCAAAAGGGCAAGAGCTCGGGAAAACGATCCGCGTTCCGGCTATTGGGCGGAGCCGGGTTGGGTGCGGCCATTGGCGCCATTGCGGGGAACGCAGGTATGGGTGCGGCGATTGGCGCCGTCGCCGGTGGTGTGGGCTCCGTCGTACAGAAAGGTGACCAAGTCCAGATTCCCAGCGAAGCGCAGTTGGAATTTCACCTGACGCAACCTGTCATGCTTCCAGTCGCGCAATAAGATCCGTCACAGATATTAAGAAAGAATTTCGGAGGAACTCATGAGAATTCGACTGATGGTCGCGGCCCTGGCTCTAATGGCGACAACTGGACTTTGGACCCAGGAAAAAAAGATTCAGGATCCGGCGGAGAGCGCTGAACTCAACGATCAAGCCTATATCCGGCTTCTTCGCACCGATCTAAAAGCCAGGAAGGAACAGATCATCAAGGAAGCCATGCAGTTGAACGATCAGCAGGCAGCGGCTTTCTGGCCGATCTATCGCAATTACGACACCGACCAGACAAAACTGGGCGACGAGAAGCTCGCCATCGTTCACGACTACGCCCAGAATTTTCTGACTATGACGGACCCGAAGGCCGATCAACTTGCTCAGAGAGTCATGGCGCTCGATGAGCAGAGACTGGCCCTCAAGAAGAAATACTACGAACTGCTAAAGAAGGCGCTTCCGACGGTCTTGGCGGTTCGATTCTTTCAAGTGGAGAATCAGCTCCAGCTGATTCTGGATTTGCAAATCGCTTCCCACCTCCCCATCATCGAGCAAAACGAATAGGTCGGAGCGTCTCAAGCATACGAGACGAAGCAGCAGACTCAATGAAGAGGCGCCTCTTCGGCGCTTTTAGCCGCATTCGACGCTTCGTCCAGCAAGAGCCGATCAGACTGAGAATCGTAGGTGAAAATCTCGGCATATCGACCCCAATTCAATGCCGTATCGATCTGCCGTTGAACGTCTTCTTGCGAGAGGTGCTCATCCAGAACATCCCGGAAAAACTCCAGCGGAACAGCCCGATCCGATTTCCGCTCCAGAGCATTCCGAATCTGCTGAATCAGCTTGACGTGGCTTAGAACTGCATCGCGAAAGAGTTTTTTTCGTGTAGCGATATCCGCCTCGGCAAATTCCTTCCCCGCCTCAGTAATCTGCACATCGCCCTGAGTCGACTCCGCGAACCCCAGCATCACCGCCTCGTCAACGATAGGAAACAGATCGTCCACTTCCATCAGCAACTCTTCGGCGAGATGGTACAAATCTTCCCTGCCCCCGCGATCGTTCAGAAATTCAAGCAGCCCCACCATGCCACCGGCAGTCGCATGCGGCAGCACCTGGAACGAAGGCTTGCGCAGCGCAGGCAACTGAGTAACCGGTCCAAACTCCTGTTCGGGCCGAGTCATGACCTTGTAGATGTAATCCACATAGATGAGAAATTCGGCCGACTTCCGGTCGCGCGGTTGCGGCAGCGAGATGCGGAAGTCCGCCCGAATCTTCGCCGGGTGTGTCCCCAGCACAACCACTCGATCTGCCAAAAGAACCGCCTCTTCAATGTTGTGCGTGACCAGGAAGATACTTTTCGTGGGAATCTGATCATTCGTCCACAACTCCAGCAACTCTCGGCGCAGGCTCTCAGCGGTCAGCACATCCAACGCGGAGAACGGCTCATCCATGAATAACACTTCCGGCTCGACGGCGAGCGCACGCGCAAATCCGACGCGCTGCTTCATCCCTCCCGAGAGTTCCTTTGGATAGGCGTTCTCAAACCCCTTGAGTCCCACGACGGCAAGCGCCTGCGATGCCTGCCGATGCCGCTCCGGATGCTCCATTCCTCGTGCCACCAGCGGAGCCTCAACATTTTCCAGCACCGTCAGCCAGGGAAATAAAGCAAAACTCTGGAACACCATGCCGATATTCGGAATCCGTCCATTCATCGGTTTGCCGTGTACCAGAACCGTGCCGCTTGAAGGCTCCGTCAATCCCGAAAGAATCCTGAGCAGCGTCGATTTCCCTGACCCGGAAGGCCCCAGCAGCGCGCAGATCGTGCCCGACTCAACCGACAAATCCAACGGAGCAATGATCTGAATGTCCCTGCCGTCCGGCTGTCTGTAACGCTTCTCGATCTGGCGTCCTTCGATCAGCGTTTCCCCCGGCTCCGGAAGCTGCGGCTCTGCCTCAGGCTCACCCGCAGGTTCACTTGGCGCTGTAGTCTGAACAGGGACTTCGCCCGATAGTTCGTCCATGAGCCGTTGCCAGGCCTCTTCCGGCAGCTCGTCGAATAGGCGCACCCGGTCGTCCGGACTAATTTTGTCGATCAGCGTCCGCATTTCTTCCGCGGGCAGCGAGTGCAGCAAAACATATTGGTGGTAGTAAGGAAAGTGAGCGATAACAGCCGCAGCCAGATCCGTGGGCAAACGGCGGAACAGGGTTTGCTGCTGCTCGAACGCCAGATCACCCAAGGCCGCAGCCGCCAAGCCCGCGTCGGAAGTCTGTAGCAGCGCCACAGCTTCATTCCATCGCGCGTCCGAAACCGCGTCCCGAAGCCTGTCCGCAATTGGTGTACTCATCGGATCTTCAAACCCCAGCATCAAATTACAACCAAACGGTTGGCACTGACTAGCTGCCTCTTTCTTGCTAGGCCACCCAGAAACTCCACACCCGACTCTTCCGCGATAGAATCTTAGCTTCGCATGGACAACAAAGCCATCGCCGGCATCCTCTACGAAACCGCCGACCTGCTCGAAATCGACGGCCAGGATTCCTTCCGCATCCGCTCTTATCGAAATGCCGCGGAAGCGATCGAAGCCCAGCCGCAGCAGATTGTCGATCTAATCAGCGAGCCCAAGCAAGTGCTCGCCATCCCCGGCATCGGCAAAGGAATGCTGGTAAACCTGCAAGAAATGTTTAAAGAAGGACGCCTCTCTCTGCATGCGGAACTCCTCAAGAAATATCACCCGTCGATGTTGGACCTGCTAAAGATTCAAGGCCTGGGCCCGAAGACCATCGCCTTGATCTGGAGCGCCTATCACGTCTGCGACCCCGAAGGCGTAGAAAAGCTAGCCCAGGAAGGCAAGATTCGCACTCTCCCCCGCATGGGCGAAAAGCACGAGCAAAAGCTGCTGAAAGCAATTCAGGATTACCGCCGCATCGCCGGACGCTTCCTCCTCGACGCCGCCGAAGCCCAAGCCGCAAAGATCACCGACCATCTCCGCGAGTATCCCGGCATTGAAAAAATCACACCCGCCGGCTCCCTCCGCAGGGGACGTGAAACGGTGGGCGATCTCGACATTCTTGTCACCGGCAAAGTCTGCTGCGATGACGAAGAGCGACAAAAATTGATCGACCACATCATCAAGCTGCCGGGATTGATGGACATCATCGCGCGTGGTGAAAATAAAATCAGCTTCCGCATGCGCGGTGGCATGCAGGTGGATGTCCGCCTGCTCTCGCCCGATTCCTTTGGCGCTGCCATGCAATATTTCACCGGCAGCAAAGCCCACAACGTCGCGCTCCGCCAGCGCGCCTTAAAGATGGGCTACACCCTGAGCGAATACAGCCTCGCGCAACTCGACGGCGAGAAGCCCGTCGCTGGAAAAACCGAAGAGGAAATTTACTCCAAACTAAAGCTCGACTACATTCCCCCAGAACTACGCGAGAACCTAGGGGAGATCGACGCCGCCGAAAAACACGCTCTCCCCGCACTCATCTCGCAACCCGACCTGCAAGGCGACGTCCACATGCACACCGTCGAAACCGACGGCCGCAATACTATCGAAGAAATGGCGGAAGCCGCCCGCGCCCACGGATACCAATACATGGCCATCACCGATCACTCCAAGAACCTCGCCTTCGCCAACGGCCTCGATGACCAGCGCGCGGTCGAACACATCAAACGCATCCGTGCGGCGAATGGAAAAATGGACGGCATCCGGATCTTCGCCGGAATCGAAGTCGACATTCTCTCCGATGGCACCCTCGATCTCTCTGATTCCGTACTCGAACAAATGGACTTGGTGATCGCGAGCGTCCACTCCCACTTCAACCAAAGTCCCAGCGAGATGACCGACCGCCTGCTGAAAGCAGTCGCAAATCCCAACACCTCATTCCTGGGACATCCCACCGGCCGCCTGCTCCTCCGCCGCGACGCTTATCAGTTCGACGTTGACGCCATCCTGAAAGCCGCCGCCAAACGAAAAGTAGGAATGGAACTGAACGCCTATCCCGACCGTCTCGATCTCTGCGACCGCCATCTTCGCTTAGCGAAACAGTACGGCGTCAAGATCGTAATCAACACCGACTCCCATCACACCTCGCACCTCGACAAGATCCGCTACGGCATCCTGCAGGCCCGCCGCGCCTGGCTCACGAAAGAAGACGTGCTGAATACCCTCCCAGCCCAAAAGTTCAGCAAAGCCATGAAACACGCCTTGCCCATGTAAGCCGCTCACTGATCGCCTGTCATCCCGAGCGAAGCGAAGGTGCACTCCGGCCTTGTCATCCTGAGCGAAGCGAAGGATCTGTGCATTTGATCGCCGCACCGAATCCAGCCCAGAGGCGATACCCGGCGCGACGCGAAACAATGAATCCAACCAGCCCCACCGCGAACTATAACCGCACAATTGTTACAACCCGGTTAAAACCCACCCCAACGCCCAGAAACCCTGACGAAACCAAGCCCTCCAAATTACAATTGCCCTGCCCCTTAGACCAAAATCCCAATGGCGAAAACGACCCACACCGCCGAATCCAAAACCACCCGCGAGAAATCCGATCGCCGAAACGGTCGCGAACGAATTGCCATCTCCACCACCCCAGGCGTCGCTCCTCTCGACAACCCCGACCTCTACGTGAATCGCGAGGTAAGTCTCCTGGAATTCCAGAGGCGTGTGCTGGAAGAAGCGGAAGACGAGACCGTCCCCTTGCTGGAGCGCGTCAAGTTTCTCTCCATCGTCGGGTCCAATCTTGAAGAGTTCTTCATGGTGCGCGTTGCGGGTCTGAAGCGGCAGGTCGAAAAAGGTGTCCTCGAGTGCGGTCCGGATGGCATGACTCCCGCGGCCCAGCTGGCCGCCATACGAGAGCGTGTCGCCAAGTTGTTTCGAGACGCCCACGAATGCTGGCATCTGGAGCTGGCGCCTTCTCTCCTCAACGCCGGAATCCAGATCGCTGACTATTTTGAATTGAGCAGCGCGCAGCGCTCAGCGGCAAACAAGTATTTCCACAAAACGGTTTTCCCCACCCTGACCCCGTTGGCCTTCGATCCCGGTCGTCCTTTTCCGCACATCTCGAACTTGAGCCTGAATCTGGCCGTGCTGATCTGCGACAAGCAAGGTGTGGAACATTTTGCCCGCGTCAAAATTCCAAATTCCATTCCCCAATTGGTGGCAGTTGCGCCGCTGAAGGAAAAAGGCATCGGCGAAAAATCGGCCGTCCGGCAATGTTTCGTTTGGCTGGAACAGTTGGTCGCCGCCAACCTCAAGCTTCTGTTCCCTGGCATGAAAGTCCTCGAAGCGCATCCTTTCCACGTTACCCGCGACGCGGATACCGCCATCCAGGAACTGGAGGCCGGAGACTTGCTTGAGTCGGTCGAAGAAGGCGTCTGGCAAAGGCGTTTTGCCGACGTGATCCGCCTGGAAGTAAACGAAGCCATGCCCCCAGCCGTGCTCAAGATCCTGATCGAGAATCTTGAAGTCAATCGCGACGATGTATATCTAATCAGGGGCCCCCTGGCCCTCAGCCGACTCCGCCACCTCGCGGCGGTGGATCGCCCCGAACTGAAGGACCCGCCCTTTGTGGCGGCAATCCCCTCCTCCTTGGAGCCGGCAGAAGACACCGAAGACATTTTCGCCGCTATCCGCCGACAAGATATTCTCCTTCACCCCCCTTTCGATTCCTTCCAGCCGGTCGTTTCCTTGTTGCAGAAAGCTGCTAAGGACCCCGCTGTTTTGGCCATCAAGATCACGCTTTACCGCGTCGGCCGGAATGCCCCGGTAGTCGAGGCTCTGCTCGAAGCGATTGAAAACGACAAGCAAGTCGCAGCCTTGGTGGAGCTCAAAGCACGCTTCGACGAGGAGAGCAACATCGAGTGGGCGCGAAAGCTGGAGCGTGACGGCGTCCATGTCGTCTACGGATTGCAGAACCTGAAGGTCCACTGCAAGGCCGCGCTGGTCGTGCGTCAGGAAGGCAACGTCATTCGCCGCTACGTGCACCTTTCGACCGGCAACTACAACAGCGTGACCTCGCAGCTTTACACCGATTTCGGTATGTTCACCTGCGATGAAGAAATTGGCGCGGACTGCACCGACCTGTTCAACTATCTCACCGGATATTCCGCCAAAGCCGAATACAAAAAGCTGCTCGTCGCGCCTGTCGATCTGCGAGAGCATTTGGAAAGAATGATCCGGCGCGAAATCGAACATCAGCACCGTGGCGAGCGTGGACACCTGATCTTCAAGATGAACGCCCTGGTCGACAAGCGCTCCATCCGCCTGCTCTACGAAGCGTCCCAGGCCGGCGTACAGGTTGATCTGTTAGTGCGAGGGATCTGCTGTCTGCGTCCCGGCATCAAGGGCGTAAGCGAAAACATCAAAGTGACCAGCATCGTGGGCCGCTTCCTCGAACACAGTCGAATCTACTATTTCAGGAATGCCGGCCAAGAAGAGGTCTATCTCGGCAGCGCCGATCTGATGCCGCGAAATCTCAACCGGAGAGTCGAGGTAGTTTTTCCCGTGCGCGACCCCAAACTGATCCACGATCTTCGCTACGACGTCCTTGACACCTACCTCTCCGACGAAGTCAAGGCGCGCCATATGCACGCCAACGGAACGTATTCCCGAAGCTCTAATCGCACCGCTCCCGGCGCGGTCAACAGCCAGCAAACGTTCATCGACCGCGCCGTCGCTCACTCGAAACAATGATCGGCACCAGCTTGCATTGCCGTCATCCTCAAATCACGCTATCACCCTGAGCGAAGAGTATCCGTGCATTCTCTCCGCTACTCGAACCCGCACTCACCAATTGCACAGCGCAGGTTCAAGGCGTGTAGCGGCGGCATGTGAAAGCCCGGCAGGGACGGCACTCGTGCTAGCGTTCGTCAGGGCAGCGCATCAGTCGAGAAACCGCTGATTGTGTGCCTCAGGATTTTTGCCCAGCAAGCGACTACAATCAAAATCAACATATGCCCGACGAAATTCAATCGCCGCAGCCCCCGTCCACACCCCGAACCCGATTTAACATCGGCGAAGAATTCGGCACTGCGAAGAAGAACCTGCCGCCAGTGAAGATCGTGCTCATTGGAGCCGCGATTATCGCAGTCGTTGCAGGTGTCATCGCGTTCGTTCAACGTCCGCAATCCGCAGCCACCGGCTCGATCGACGACGTCGTCTCGGTCGAAGTTCCCAATCAAAATCTGACCATGGTCGCTATCAATGTTTCATTCCAGAATAATGGCCAGAAACCGTATCAGATCCGTACCATCAAAGCAGACCTCGAGACCGCCACTGGCAACTTCAGCAACGACGCCGCTTCCCCAGCCGACTTCGACCGTTACTTCCAGGCCTTCCCCGCCCTCAAGCAACACGCGATCACGCCACTTGAACGTGAGGCCAAGATCGATCCCGGCGGTCACACTCAGGGAACAATCATCGTAGCCTTCCCGGTAACGCCGGACGCCTTCGCCTCCCGCAAGTCGCTAAAGGTCACAATCCAACCCTACTTCCAACCCGTCCCGCTGGTCCTAACCAAGTAGCAATCCCCCGTAGAACGTAGTTCCACTACGCTCCTATTTAAACAATAGCTAATAGCTATTTATGGAGTGTTCCACGTGGAACACAACGAGAATTTCACTGATGCTTCTGCAGAATCTTACGCCGCTTCGCCAAGTGATTGTTGGCCTTGGGATTGAGGTCGTCATACTTGAGGCAACTGATCGAGCCATCCACTTCGAGAACAGCCAGCGCGACATCATGAAAACTTACGATGCCATGCTCGCGCAGTGCGCGTTGCAACTCGTCCATGCTGACGTGTTCTCTGGTCATGTGCGAAGTGATGACTTCGCCATCGTGCACCAGCAAGCTGGGTTCACCCTGAATGAATTTTCGGAAGCGACGATTGCCGCCCGAAACTTCCGCGATGAAATAATTCAGCACCAGCAGCGTCGCGGCCGCGACCACGCCGCCCATGAGCGACGTGTCCGGCCCGGTCATCGCGTTCTGCACTGCATTGCTGAGGAGAAGTAAAAGCGTGAGATCGAAGGGCGTCATCTGCCCGACTTCCCGCTTGCCACTGAGGCGAACACCGGCAAGGACGACAGCGTAGATCACTGTCGTCCGCAGGAAGATTGCGCCGAGAGCGTGCGCGCTCGGAACCATCGCGCGTTACTGGCCCGCCGTCACCGGCACGGGAGCGCTCTTCGGAGTGCTCAAGTAACCCACCGCCTGTTTCTTGTCCACCGACCAGATCACCATTTCGTATAGCAGGTGATCGCGCCCGGTGTAGAACTGGATGGGCTCGCTGACGTTGCGATCTTTCTTCTCGATAGTCTTGTCGTCAGCGGTGACATTGATCGTGAACTTACCTTTCTTAACGTCAGTTTTCTTGAGCTGCAGACTGACAGTCGAGACAGCCTGCGGCTGGGCGCCCTTGAGCAGAGTGAATTCGTAGTAATTGCGATCACCTTTGTGCTTGAGCACTTCGAGATCGCCACGGGTGTTTGCGATCAAACCGCTTTGCACTCCCAGGTCGCCAATGGTGCTCTGCAGCTTGGCTTGCGTAGCGGCCAAATCGGCTTTGGTGGAGGCAACGTCGGTCTTGACGCCGCCGACATCTGTTTTCACGTTGGCAACTTCGCCATTCACCTGAGTGAATTGCTGCTTCTGCTCATCAGCGAGGCGTTGTTGCGAGGCACGCTGGGCCGCCTGCTCGCGCTGCAATTCGGTAGAGCGCGAGGCGAGCTCTTTCTTGGTCATTCCTAACTGCGTGGCCAGAGTCTCGGAGTCGGCCTCGGCGGACTGCATGCGCTTACCCAAGTCCGCAATTTGCGCGTTGCTGGCGGCTTGACCCTTGCCCAATTGATCGATGCGCTCCCGCAAGTTAAACAGGAAGTAAAGCGAGCCTGCAACGTAGATGACTGCGAGCAACAGGAGGATCCACTTCCCTGCGCTGCCCTCGGAACCGGTGTGGACCTCGGCGATTTGTTCGTCCTCGTCGGCCATGATTTTCTCCGCTTGTTGTGAATGGTGTTGTTCTTATTGTTGTGCAGGCGAGGGATGGTGTCAATTGTTACGAAAGATTATGGAGCAGGGACGATGTCTTGTTCAACGGGCGCCGACCTCCCAGGCGGCTTACTCACCGGTTTCACAGCAGAACGCCTTGAGGCGTCTGAACGACACGGACATTGCAGGGGTCCTTCGACTCCGTGGCTGATTCGCTTCGCGAATCAGCCACTTCGCTCAGGATGGCATTCTTCGTTGTTCTAGGCATATGCTAGACTTATGCTAGGTAATGCCAATGGCTACACTTTATGTTGAAAATGTGCCTGACGATCTTTATGAGGCTCTGCGGGAGCGGGCACGACAGCACCGCAAGTCGATTACAGCTGAGGTTCTGTCTTTGTTGGCGGAAAATGTGGTGACGGCGACGGAGCGCAAGGCCCGACAACTGTTCTTGCGTCAGGCGCAGCGATTGCGGTCGCACCGGCCCCGTTCGACTGGAGCTTTTCCCCCTAGCGAAGAAATGCAACGCGAGGATCGCGAGCGGTGAAGACGTATGTGATCGATGCCAGTGTCGCGGCAAAGTGGATTCTTCCCGCCCACCGAGAAACGCTTTCTCAGGAAGCGCTGGAGTTGCTGAAAAGCTATGCGGCGGGTGAGGTGCGCTTCCTGGTACCAGATTTGTTCTGGGCCGAGCTTGCCAATATTTTGTGGAAAGCAATACGTCACCGCAGAATCAGAACGTCTACGGCAGAGACTGCGCTTCGCGCCATGCGGGAGCGCAACTTTCCTACGATTTCTTCTCATGCTTTGCTGGAAGAGTCCTTTGCGATTGCGACCGCTTTTGACCGTGCTGTGTATGACGCGCTCTACGTCGCACTTGCGATCACGTCCAAATCCGAGTTCGTTACGGCTGACGAGCGCCTGGCAAATGCGCTGGCGGCGCATCTTCCCGTTCGATGGCTGGGTTCTCTATAGCCACGAGATCAAATCAAAAGCGCTAACCACCCTTCGGCTTCGCTCAGGGCAGGCTCCGGAGACTGAGGTTCACAAAGGAGAACCGCCCGGACGAGCGTCCGGAGCTACGTGGGCGAAATTGATTCAACTGGCGGCGCGACGGGCTTCGGCTTCTTTTTGGGAGACGTAGCGCAAGAGAATGTCGCGCAGCGAGACCAGCCCTTTTAACTGTTTACCGTCCGTGATGGGGAGATGGCGGAAGCCGAACTCGCGCATCAGGAAGAGGCAATTATCGATGGTTTCGTCCACGCCAATGGCTTTCGGATTGGCGGTCATCACTTCGGAAACTTTTGTGGTTCCGGGGAGGCGCGCGGCCGCTACCACGCGATTCATCACATCGCGCTCGGAGAAGATGCCTACGATCTCGCCGTCGCGCAGTACAGGCAAGGCGCCGATGCTGTGTTCCATCATGAACCGTGCTGCTTCGAGAACAGTGCTCTCGGCGTCAATGGAATAGACGCGGCGGTCTTTCACGATATCGTAAACCTGCCCCATAGAAGACTCCTTGGGCGCGGCTTCTGGGGAGCCGCTAGATGGAACACTTTATCACGGAGCGGGGTGCGAGGGAAAAGCGGTTTCGGCGGGCAGCCTGTCGAGCTTTGCTCGGCCCGACGGGAGCGTGCCAGCCTACAGGCTCCTTGCTAAGCGGGGTCGGTCCCGTCTCAGAGTTCGAAATACTGCGCGCGAGATCCTCGCCCCGCTGGAGAGCGCGGGAGCTTCGGGATGACTTCTTTTTTCTTAAGAACACCCAGATTCTTGAGAGCATCCAGACGCATCGGGCTGGTTCTCGGAGTTGGATTGGCCGTGCTAAGTCGGCTGGCATCTGGTATCTTCTTGGATTCTTGTTGGTTGCCTTCATAAAGGAGACTTGATGGCGGAGTCTGTGCGTCCGGAGCCGTCGCGATTTTACCGCTGGATGGTGCTCATCTTTGCGAGCATCGCGATGTTCGGAAATTACTATGTCTATGACGCGTTGAGCCCCCTGGCTGACGTGCTCAAGCAACAGCTTGGCCTTTCCGATTCGAACATCGGGCTGCTGCAGGCCATTTATAGCTTCCCAAACATATTCACGGTGGTGATCGGCGGAGTCCTGATTGACCGAATTGGGCTGAGACGGTCTCTGATGATCTTTGGAGTTCTTTGCTTTATTGGGCCCGCAATCACCATGGCATCAGGGCACCTTTGGCTTATGGCGATCGGCCGGCTCATTTTTGGCATGGGGGCGGAATCGCTGACCGTCGCGGCCACAGCTGCTCTGGCGCGATGGTTCAAGGGGAAAGAGTTGAGCTTCGCTTTCGGCATCAACCTTACCATCGCCCGGCTCGGCACGTTTGCCGCCCTGAACTCCCCCACTTGGGCGCGCTGGGCCTACGCGACTTGGCGCGGGCCATTCCTGATCGCATTTGCGGTATCTTCTCTGTGCGTATTTGGCGCCATCGTTTACTGGATGTTGGAAGTGTATGCCGAGAAGACTTACCGGCTTGGCGAAGTCTCGACTGACAAAGTGGTTTTCGCCGATTTGTTCAAGTTCGGCGTGAGCTATTGGTACATCGTCGCCCTGTGCGTTACCTTCTACTCGGGCATTTTTCCGTTCCAGACCTTCGCGGTGAAATTCTTTATGGAGGCGCACGGGACTTCGCGTGAGCTTGGAGGATTCCTCTCGAGTGTCCTGACTCTATTTGCCATGGTGGCGACCCCGATGTTTGGCCTGATGGTCGATCGGGTAGGCAGGCGGGCGATCCTGATGATGTTCGGGTCCTTGTTGCTGATTCCCGTCTATTTGATGATGGCCTACACGCACATCAGCCTGTATGTACCCCTGGCAATGATGGGAGTGGCGTTTTCGCTGATTCCGGCGGTGATGTGGCCCTCGGTCGCCTATATCGTCGACCAGTCGAAGCTGGGGACGGCTTATGGGTTGATGACGATGATTCAGAACATTGGGTTGTTCGGATTTAACCTGCTGATTGGCTGGGCTAACGATTTCGGCCACGCGAGCGCGGAGAACCCTGCGGGATACCATCTGGGAATGTGGATTTTTTCTATTTTAGGTTTTCTGGGAGTGCTTTTCTCATTCCTGTTGCATGAACGGGAAATTGGGCCGCATGGTCATGGGTTGGAGACGATAACGACGAAATCGGCGGCCGGCTAGGTCCGCTTGCTTTCGAGCCCCCAGCGGCTGAAGGCGCATTAAGGCTAGGCCCTTCCCGATATGGCTAGAGGCATATCCTGACACGAATCGAAAATTCCAAATCCAGCATGCAAGTCCGGGGCTAAATCCCGGGTTAGTGGTAGATCCAGGCTAAATGTCTCTCACGGTACATTCTGCAGCGGTTCTTTGGGTCTTTTCCGGCAAGTGCTGAATCTAAAGGCTTGTAATTGGACGGGCGGAAGTTGGCATGGGATGATGAAGCCGGGTAACCAAGGTCACACGAGCCTTCCGGTGCAGCAAGCCTATTGGCTGCAATCGGTTTGCGCGGTAGATCAGCCTGATACTTACCTGCAAGCAGTACAACGAATAGAGACTTACGCCGCATCTGACTGAGTGCGGCCGGAAAAGACGACTTTGACGGACGCGAAAAAACAGCAGGGCGGCGGGCTCTCAGAAGCAGAGGCAATCGAGCGGGCCAAGCAAGGGGATGCAGACGCCTTTGAGGCGCTGTATAACCTGCATAAGCGGCGGGTATACTCGTTATGCCTCCGGATGACCGCCAATACGGCGGCAGCCGAGGATCTGACCCAGGAAGCCTTTCTGCAGTTGTTCCGCAAGATCGGAACTTTTCGCGGTGAATCGGCGTTTTCGACCTGGTTGCATCGGATGGCGGTGAACGTGGTCCTGATGCAGCTGCGCAAGAAGAGTCTACCGGTGGTTCCGCTCGAGGAAACCATGGAGACCGAAGAGGAATCGCCCAGGAAAGAGCCGGGCGCGGAAGACCCCAGGCTGGCGGGATCGGTCGACCGGATGCAGTTGCAGAAGTCGATCGAGGGTTTGCCGCCGGGTTACCGAATGATTTTTTTGCTGCACGATGTCGAGGGTTACGAGCACAATGAGATTGCCGCGATGGTGGGATGTTCGATCGGCAACAGCAAGTCGCAATTACATAAGGCACGAATGAAGTTACGAGAGATCCTCAGAACGAGCAGAGCTGAAAAAGCCACAAAGCCGTGAGGACCTAACTTACAGAGGGATCGGGAGAGGTAGTATGACCTGTGAAGAGTTTGAACGGGTCCTGCCAGAGCTTGGGAGCGGCCATAATATTGAGCAGGAAGAGCATTTGAAGTCCTGCTCCGCATGTTCGGATCTGATCGCGGATCTGAACGCCATCTCGCAACAGGCGCGGCTATTGCAGAGTTCCGAGGAGCCCAGCCCATGGGTATGGAACTCGCTTGAAGTCGCTTTACGGCAAGAAGGGTTGATTCACCCGGCACAGCCGGGCCACCCGCAACATGTTGCTCCCATGCTGGGCTGGAAGCTGCGTTGGCTGGTACCGGCTGCGGCTGGCTTTCTAGTCGTGTTCGGAGTGCTGGTGTTTCAGCGTGGTACGCCTTCACATGTGGCCGATTCACATTTTCGGCCCACGGGCGTGGTCACTGCTGACCCTCCGCCAAACTCGGTGATCGCGATGGGCAGCGACGATGTGCAGCTGCTGAAGACGGTTGGGGAGCGTACGCCATCCGCGCGGGCGGCCTATGAAGCCGATCTGCAGTCGGTCAATGCGTATATCCGGGACGCGGAGCAATCGGCGAATAGTAATCCTAATGACGAGGTCGCGCAACAGTACTTAAGGAACGCATACGAGGAAAAAGCCATGGTTTATGAGATGGCTTTGGACCGTTCTCTGCCATAATAGAGCAGTTGAATTTCGGGGCCGTCGGACGCCGTAAAAGCTGGGCAATGGGGAGATGTTGATTATGTGCCGGAAACAGCGCGCCGCAATGTTTGCCGTGGTGATCTTGTTGCTGGTGGCTCTGGCTGCGGCCGAGAGCACCCGCAAGGAGATGCAATTCAAAGTCGGCCACCACGCCAGTGTTTCGATTATCAACGCCTATGGGCCCATCTCTGTGAAGGCGGGCCCGAGCAAGCGGGTCGCGATTACTGCTGTTCTGTCCTCCGGCAAGGTCGAAGTGGATCAGAGCAAAATCAAGAATCGGATTTCTGTGGTTTCCCATCTTCTGGAAGGGTCGGACGCGGATACAGGGCGAGTTGAATACGAAGTTCTGGTGCCGGCGGACGCGAGTGTAACTTTACATTCCACCACCGGGCCGTTGCATGTTGAAAAACTGCAGGGCGACGTGATGGCAGAGGGCAGTACTGCCGTGGTGGACATGCGCGATTTGAGCGGCGGGCACGTTCGCATCAAAACCCTGAACGGGCCGGTGACCCTAACGAATATGAGCGATGGACACGTGGAGATCACTTCGGTCAGTGGAGATGTGACGTTGCATGCGGTGAACGGCTCGGTCATCCACGTGAACTCGGGGAGCGGCAAGATTCACTACGACGGAGATTTCGGCGACTCCGGCGACTACGCTTTGACCAGCCACAGCGGCGACATTGAGGCGATCGCTCCGGCATTGGCTTCCATCGATGTAGTCGCCCGATCGGTGCAGGGGAAAGTGGTAAGTGACTTCCTTTTGCAACCCGAACACACCACGTTTGTGCCTCAGGCAGGGAGTGCCTTCGCAGGCACCAACGGCGAGGCCGCATCTTCGGTTAAGTTGCTTTCCTTCAGTGGTAAAATTCACCTCAAGAAACGTTGAACAATCAGCGCAGAACAATTGGACTGGACGGGCGCAGAACCGTTTCAGTGGATCGAGTTCAATGAAAGCCAGGCCCGATTCGCGCCGGGCGTTCGATCGGGCTGCGCGTGCGCGCGAGGCTAAGGCAGTGTTTCTGGTGGGTTTCATGGGCGCCGGCAAGACTTCGGTAGGCCGGGCTCTGAGCCGCCGCCTGAGTTTGCCTTTCGAGGATTTGGACGACCGGATTCAACAGCGGGAAGGAAAGAGCATCGAGCAGATCTTTCGAGAGTCGGGGGAATGCGAGTTCCGCAAAGCTGAAACGGCGGCATTGCGCGAGTTGCTCGGAGAGCTTGGGTCGTCGGTCCGCGTGGTGGCCCTAGGGGGAGGCGCTTTCGTGCAGCCTGATAACGCCGCGCTGATTAGAGCGGCGGAGGTACGTTCGGTTTTCCTCGATGCGCCGGTGGATGAATTGCTGCGACGTTGTGAGGAGCAAGGAACACAGCGTCCGCTGGGGCATGGTCCTGAACAATTTCGCGAACTGTACGAGAAGAGGCGGGAGTCGTATCAGCGGGCAGATGTCCGCATTGAAACCAGTGGCAAGGACGTAGACACAGTTGCGTCGGAGGTGGCATGCAGTCTCGGCTTAAGTTGAGGAAGTGGATTTCGAAGCATCTTGGCTTGTTCGTAGGAACCATCCTTGCGCTGGGGCTTTGCGCCGTGTCGTCCGGCGCGACCTCTGCGGACAAGGATGAGAAGCCAGCGGCGGCGCAAATGGTCGACTCGGGATCCTTTGGAGTGTTCATGAATGGACACCGGGTGGCGACTGAAACCTTCTCCATTCATCAAAGCAGCAGCGGCAGCTCGATCGTGTCGGAGTTCAAGAGCGAGGCGGGAGCTGACAAGGCCGAACAAAGATCTGAGTGGCAAATGAGCCCCAACGGCGACTTGCGTAAGTATGAATGGAAAGAAGTCAGCCCGGGACAAGCGCAGGCGGTGGTGCTGCCCAATCAGGAATTCCTGACCGAGCGCTTCAAGGCTGGTCCTCAGGATAAAGAAGTCGAGCAGCCATTCATGATGCCGGCGTCCACCAGCCTGTTGGATGATTATTTCTTCGTGCAACGAGAGGTCCTGGCGTGGAAGTATCTTGCCAGCAGTTGCAAGCAGGATAAGGGCGCGTTGCAATGTCCCTTGAAGCAACACGTTCAGTTCGGAGCACTGAATCCGCATGCCCGGGCTTCGATGTCGGTGACTCTGGAGTTTGCCGGACGGGAAAAGGTTACGCTTCGAGGCGCGGAAGTCGATCTGAACCGTCTGGACTTGAAAGGCGAATCGGGCACCTGGTCACTATGGCTCGACGACCAGTTTAAGCTGCAGCGGATTCTGATCCTGGGCCAGAACACGGAAGTATTGCGAGACTAGGTTCTCATTGGCTCTAATTGACTCACGCACGGTGCGCGTGCTGGCGACAACGCTGTTTTTTGCGTTGGGGTTGGGCTTTTTGTACATCGCACGCCGCACCCTGATTGCTTTCCTCTTTGCAATCTTCTTCGCGTATCTGGTCGATCCGGCGGTGTCACGGCTGGAAAAGTGGACGCGGCGGCGGGGTTGGGCGATTGCCCTTATCTATCTTTTGTTTGTCGTCCTGTTGGGAACCCTTTTCTTCTTTATTGGGCCGCGGACTGTACATGAAGCGCGACATCTGGGTGAGGCTTGGCCGAGTTTGACGGATCGGGTCAACACCGGAGATCTGGCGCATGAGATCGGGAGAGAACGGGGATGGAGCGGTGAAACCACCCAACTGCTACAGAGGGTGTTGTCCGATCCCCGATTTGCCAGCGTGGCACAACAGGCCGGATTGCGCGCCGCAGAACTGGCAAAGCAGTCGTGGCTTCTGATCGTCGTACCGATCCTGGCGATATTTTTTCTCAAGGATGGCCGCGTGTTCAGCGAAGTCGGCTTGTCGTTTGTGCAGAGCCGCCCGCAACGCGAATTTCTGAAAGACGTGCTCGCCGACCTGAACCAGATGCTGGCACAGTTCATCCGCGCCCAGCTTGAGCTCGCCGCCCTGTCGCTGGTGGTGTACATCTCCTTTATGGAAGCCTCGCGGGTGCCCTATGCCTTGGTACTGGGGACAGCGGGCGGAATGATGGAATTCATCCCCGTGGTGGGACCCTTGGTGGCCGGGGTCGTGATTTTGAGTGTCGCGTTACTGATGAGTTATAAACACTGGCTCCTGCTGCTCGCTTTCCTCATCGCGTGGCGCATGGTTCAGGATTATGTAGTCTCGCCTCGCATCATGGGAACCAGCATGGAACTGCATCCGCTGGCGGCGATTTTTGGCGTGCTGGCAGGCGGCGAAATCGCAGGGGTGCTTGGCGTGTATCTTTCCATTCCGGTCATGGCGAGCTTGCGCATCGTATGGCGGCGTTGGCGCCTCTACGCCGAGAAGAAGCGCTTCGGGCCGCTGAACGAGTACTCGTTCGGAACCGAGATCAGCCCTCGGTCTTGAGCCATCCACGTTGCGAAAGGATTCGGTGCTCGGTGCCTCTGCCGGATTCAAGCATTTCGGCAAACGCCGGCGGGGACGAAGCGGACTGGATGTGCACATCTACTTCGGCCAGAAAAATTGCTACGACCTGATGCTGTAACGCTTGCGTGGAATTGACAGATGACAGATTCGGCGGATCCTTACGGATTGCACCGTTTCGTGGACGCCCAGAACCCAGTGTTCGAACAGGCGTGCGCAGAATTACGCGAGGGCCAGAAACGGAGTCATTGGATGTGGTTCATCTTCCCCCAGCTTAGAGGATTGGGGCAAAGCCCCATGGCAATCACGTTCGCCATTTCTTCACGCGAGGAAGCCGAAGCGTATTTGAAACATCCGGTTCTCGGGCCCCGGCTGAGGGAGTGCACGCGGCTTGTGAATCTTGTGGAGGGGCGATCGATCAAAGAGATTTTCGGATACCCTGATTATTTGAAGTTTCGATCTTCGATGACTTTGTTTGCCAGCGCCACATCCGAAAATCAAGCCTTCAAGGATGCGTTACAGAAGTACTTCGCGGGCGAAGGTGATCGACTGACGGCTGAGCAGTTCTGATTGACGCAATCCGACCTGCACCACAAGTTTGACGTCTTCTTCAAGCCATTCAGCCGAATCTGGGCTCTGCTAACGCAGATCCTCCATCGCTTGCTCGAGCACTTCCCTGCCCGGGCGCGTCACTGACTCCGGCAGCGTGGCCAACGGCGCGTCAGTCATGTTGAGCATGTCGATGAAAGTCGGCGCGTCTGGGTTGACATAGAAAAGCCCGGTCAGCACTTCGCCCTTTTCGTGGGCTTCGTGTAAGCGGCTGATCGCTTTGATCCGGTTGGTGGCGTCGTAGTCCTCTTCGAGCTTGCTGAGGCGTAGACGGGATCCGTCGTGCATGGTGACTTCGACGGTGGTGCCGGGATCGTACTCCACGTTAATTTCCTCGAACGCCGGAACAAAGCTGATGTCCTGCAGGGGCTCTTCGTGGTCTTTCATGTACTTGTAGGATTTTGTCGAACCTTCGTGATCGTTGAAGGTAACGCAGGGCGAAACCACGTCGAGCATGACAGTGCCCTTGTGGGCGATCGCAGCTTTCAGCATGCTATGCAACTGCCGCTTGTCACCGGAGAACGAGCGACCGACTAGAGTCGCGCCGAGCGTGATGGCCATGGCGCAAGTATCAATCGGCGGAAGGTCGTTGACGACGCCGGTCTTCAGCTTGGAGCCGAGGTCGGCAGTGGCCGAGAACTGGCCTTTGGTCAGTCCGTATACGCCGTTATCCTCGATGATGTAAATAATCGGCAGGTTGCGGCGCATCAAATGCATAAACTGTCCAATGCCGATGGAAGCCGTATCGCCATCACCGCTGACGCCAAGCGCAATCAGCCTTTGATTGGCCAGCACTGCGCCGGTGGCAACCGACGGCATGCGGCCATGCACAGCGTTGAAGCTGTGGGACCGGCTCATGAAATAAGCCGGACTCTTCGAGGAGCATCCGATGCCGCTCGGCTTAATGACACGTTCGGGCGGCACACCCATTTCGTACATAGCATCGATAATTCGCTCGGAAATCGCGTTGTGTCCGCAACCGGCGCAGAGCGTAGTCTTCCCGCCGCGGTAGTCGAGAACGGTCAGGCCGATGCGGTTGACCTTTGGTGCCGGCGTCGGTGTTGCCGTCGTAGTCGCCATGTTATTTGCCCTCCATGCTCGTAAGTTCGTCGGTTACGGAGCGCGCGTCGAGCGGCAACCCGTGAATGTGCGCGATGCTGCGAAGCCTGGTCACCAACTCCGGCTTGATGTCCAGTTTGATCATGCAGAGCATCTGGGCATCGCGGTTTTGTTCGACCACATAGACCCGGTCGTGCTGTTCGATGAATTCGTGAACCTCGCGTGAGAATGGATAAGCCTTGAGGCGCAGATAATCGGTATCGAGGTTGTACTCATCGCGCAACTGATCACGCGATTCGACGATGGCCCAGTGCGAAGTCCCGTAAGCAATGATGCCGATCTTCGCCTTGGATTTGGCATTGATCAGTTCGGGTCGCGGAACAAACGCTCGCGCCGTCTCGAATTTCTTGTTAATGCGCTCCATGTTCTTTTCGAAGTCATCGGGGCGCTCGCTGTAGCCCGATTTTTCGTTGTGTCCGGTGCCGCGAGTAAAGTACGCAGCCGCCGGATGCTCAGTGCCGGGCAGAGTGCGGTAGCCAATGCCGTCGTTGTCGACGTCCTTGTAGCGAGCGAAGCCTCCAAGACGATCCAGATCTTCTTTGCTCAATACCTTGCCGCGATTGATTGACTCCTTGGGATACTCGAACGGGGCCGACATCCAGTTGTTCATTCCGAGGTCGAGATCCGACATTACGAACACCAGAGTCTGAAACTGCTCAGCCAGATTGAAGGCGTCCTGCGCCATGCTGAAGCACTCGGCCACAGAACTCGGAAGCAGAAGAATGTTCTTGGTATCGCCGTGCGAAAGGAAAGCGGTGGAGAGAATGTCGCCCTGCGAGGTGCGCGTGGGCAAACCGGTGGACGGGCCGACGCGTTGAATGTCCCAGACGACGCCAGGAACTTCCGCATAGTAGGAAAGGCCGGCGAATTCCGCCATAAGAGAAATGCCTGGCCCGGCAGTTGCGGTCATAGACCGCGCACCGGCCCAGCCCGCGCCCAACACCATCCCGATCGCAGCCAGTTCATCTTCGGCCTGTACGATGGCGAACGTCGCCTTGCCGTCAGGACCGACCCGATACTCTTTCATGTAGTCAATCAAAGTTTCGACCAGCGATGACGAAGGCGTGATCGGGTACCACGTAACCACCGTGACCCCGGCAAACATGCAGCCCAGAGCGGCGGCCGAGTTGCCGTCAATAATGATCATGCCATGGGTCTTATCCATGCGCTGGATGAAGTAAGGATCCTGCTTGGTCAGGTTGGCAGCCGCGTATTCAAACCCGGCCCGCACCGCAGCCAGGTTCAAATTCGCCGCCTTCACTTTCGTGGCGAACTGCTTGCGTAGGGCCTTCTCCACTTCAGCCATGTCAATGCCAAGCAACTGGGCCGCCACGCCCACGTAAATCATGTTCTTGACCAGCTTGCGCAGCTTGGCCTCGGGACAAACCGGGGCCACCAACTTGTCGTAAGGAACAGGATAGAAAATCAAATCATTGCGCAGCGCATTCAGTTTTAGGGGCTCGTCGTAAAGCACGGCCGCGCCGGGTGCCAGGGACATGACATCTTCCTGCGCCGTCTCTGCGTTCATGGCAATGACGAAGTCGATTTCTTTCTTGCGCGCGATGTAACCGTCTTTATTAGCGCGGATGGTGTACCAGGTCGGCAGACCTGCGATGTTCGAGGGAAAAAGGTTCTTCCCCGAGACGGGAACGCCCATCTGAAAAATACTGCGCAAAAGCACGGTATTGGAACTTTGCGAACCCGACCCGTTCACGGTCGCAACCTGAATACTCATGTTGTTGACGACGCGCTTTGGCTCTCGTTGCCCTAAGGCTTCGTGGAGCGCTACATCCGTGGTGGCCATTCCTAGTCCTTCCTTTGACTGGAGCGGGTTTTCGACCGCTCGGCGTGCTGGTGGAATAATGAGGCGAACTTTTAATTATACGGCAGGAGGGTGGTTGCGAACAGACGAGGGAAGTGGAAATCAGTCACGAAGGTATCTGTCTTGGAACCTGTGGCCTCTCTGCCCTACGCCCTGGTACTGGGCCATGCCGCGAAATGTATTATATCGTGACACGAGCAATTTATTGAATAACGCCCACCCGCGTTGACCCGTTTCCTTATGTCTGTCCGTTTTCCTAGACTGCCCTTGCTATTCCGCCGGCACGTCTCGCTTTGAACGCCGCCGTGACCAGAGCCGCGTCGCATGAAATTATCAGGAAAACAGCCGCTGCCACAACCGCGGTCACTCTCGGGTCCGTGCCGCCGCGAAACGAATTCCGCAGCATCGCGGCACCTATGGGAAGCTCGGTTAGGCTTACAACACCAGCTCCAAACCAGATGAGATCCCTTCCGTTACGTGGAAAACGTCCCGCCACCAGCACACCCACGATCAAGAAACCGGAGAGCAATCCCAGGCCTTGAACCATGGCGAAACCTGCAGCTGTAAGACACCCTGTTACGCCAGCAATCCAGCGGACCTGGTTGGAAAATGAAATGATCGGCGTTTTCTGACGGTCCTGGGTGCGCCTTAATCTCAGGTCTTCGACCACGATCCCGACATCACACAAAGCAACGAGCAAGACCGAAGCCAGAGTGACAACGACCGCACCTGGGCGATTAGCGAAGCGACTCTCGGGCAGAATGAGGGCCCAAAAAATGAGCACCCAGAAGCTCGAGGCAAGAGCGCCCGCACACATCAGCACTCTTCCGGCACGGGGGAAAAGTGGTTGGACAATCGCGCCCACAATCAAAACACTGGGAACAATCGCGAAACCCCATGTGAAAGCGACGGAGCCAGCGACTCCGGTAAAACATCCCGTGGCGACGGCGAGCCAACGTATTTTGCCGGCAACGATCACGTGTATTCGGTGTTCAGACCTTGTCGATTCCCAACGTTGCCGCGCCCAACAATACGGCGATCAGAGGAAGGCTTTTGACACAACGTCGCACAAAAGCCGGTTCAGCAGCACACTTGGAACTTGGGCCGGACGTGAGGGATCCGTCCGTCTGTGCCCTTTAGTCGACCCGGAGGAACTGCGCCATCTTACGAAACTTGTTATATCGAGATGCGACCAATTCCTGGGCGGGCATTTTTGTCAGCTCGTCGAAATGCTTCCTTAGCGAAGCATCCAGCAAAGACGCCGCAGCTTCATGATCGGTGTGCGCCCCTCCCTGGGGCTCGGGCACGATGCCATCGATGCAACCAAACTCGGCCAGGTCCGTGGCCGTGATGCGCAGCGCCTGCGCGGCAAGCTCTTTCTTGCTGGCATCCCGCCACATGATAGCGGCACACGACTCGGGAGAGATGACGGAATAAATGGCGTTCTCCATCATCAACACGCGATCCGCAACCGCGATTGCCAGCGCGCCTCCGCTGCCGCCTTCCCCGGTGATGGTCGTAATAATTGGAACTTGCAAGCGCGCCATTTCCCGCAGATTCCTGGCGATGGCTTCGGCCTGGCCATGTTCTTCGGCGCTCAATCCCGGATAAGCACCAACCGTGTCCACAAAAGTGAAGACCGGACGCCTGAACTTTTCGGCGATCTTCATTACCCGCAGCGCCTTGCGGTAGCCTTCCGGGTTGGTCATACCCCAGTTGCGGTAAACATTCTGCTTGGTATCGCGCGCTTTCTGGTGCCCGAGGACTATGACCTCATGTCCGTGAAACCGGGCCATCCCGCAAACCATGGCGTGATCGTCGGCAAAACCGCGGTCACCGTGAATCTCGCTCCAATTGGTGAAGATTCGCTCCACATATTCGAGCATGAGCGGTCGTTGCGGATTCCTCGCCAGCTCCGCCTTCTGCCACGCACTGAAATGCGCCGTCACCTGGGCTTGCAGAGCCTGAATGCGATCGTGAAGCTGTTCGATCTGGCTGCGAATATCGTCGTCTTGCCCCGGCAAAGCCTGCAGCCGTTCGAGTTGCTGCTCAATTTTGCCCAGCTCTTGTTGCGCCCTCAGTTGAGACTCCATCTTTCTGCCATCACCGTTCCTGGCGGCCCACCGGGCCTCCACCATGGATAAGAGAAACTCCGTGCCCGTTACTACCAGCATCGCATTTGTCGTCGCTGGAGACGTTGCCGATTGCAATACAGCCCTCCTGTGAGTGGAAACTCTCATCCGCCGCACGTCCAGTCCATTTGTAGAAAACATAGCTAGCTATGTTTCTGCAGGCACATCCTAATCAATAACCCGTACAGCCCCGCGGCCGCACAACTCCTCGACGCGGGCCACGAAGTTGCGGTCTGGATGGACATTATAGCCCTCCGCCTCCATCACCACCATGAAATCGCCCTGGCGTTCTACATCGAACAGCACTTTCGCTTCGCCTTTGCGCTGGGCGCAAAGCGCATGCAACTCGTCGACCACCGATTCATTCGCGGTCTCAACCGGAATGCGAATGCGCAGCGAACGCGGCACCGGAACCTTCGCGTCTTCAAGCGGAATAATGTCGTTGGCTGTCAGCTTGGGATTCACGCCTTCTTCAATACGCAAGCCGCCGCGCACCAGAACCGGGACTTCGAGCTTCACCTTCTCTTGCAACTTCCGGTAGGCTTCGGGAAACACGATCATCTCGACCGAACCCAGCATGTCTTCCAAAGCGCCCTGCGCGTAGAAGTCTCCTTTCTTCGACTTCAAAACGCGGAGGTTCGTGATAATACCGGCGGTGCAGATGTTCTCGTCCTTCCCGGTGGAAGCCTTGATGCCCGCGATATCGGCTGTACTCAAAGCGCGCAGGTCTTCCAGCTTGTCTTTGTACTTTTCGAGCGGATGGCCAGTAATGAAGAACCCCAGAATTTCCTTTTCCGCTGCCAATCGCGTGTGCTCATCCCAGTCCGGGGTAGCGGGCAGCCTGTCGTTGTTGACGTTCGTCTCCTCCTGCTGGAAAACCCCGAACAACCCATGCTGGCCAGATTCGGCGTCGCGCTGCGTCTTCAGAGCCCGGTCCATGGCCTTCTCGAGGACCGCCATCAACTGGCCGCGCCGGCCGAGAGAATCCATGGCCCCGCTCTTGATAAGCGACTCCAACACACGTTTGTTCAGCAGCCGCAAATCCACCTTTTCGCAAAATTCGTAGATGGAACAATACCGTCCCAGTTCTTTCCGCCCAGCCACGATCGACTGGATGGCGTTGTGGCCCACGTTCTTCACGGCCGCTAAACCAAAACGTATCGCGCTGCCATGCGGAGTGAAGTTGGCGTCGCTCACGTTAATGTCGGGCGGTTCGACGGCTATTCCCATTTCACGACATTCGTTGATGTATTTCACTACGTCATCAGTATTTCCGGTTACCGAAGTCAGTAGCGCCCCCATGAACTCAACCGCGAAATGCGTCTTGAGATACGCGGTGTGATAAGCCAGCAGTGCGTATGCGGCAGAGTGGGCTTTGGGGAATCCGTATTCGGCAAACTTGGACAGCAGGTCGAAAATTCTTTCGATCTTCTTGGACGGGTATCCCCGCTGCACCGCGCCCTCGACGAAGCGCTCGCGCTGCTTGGCCATTTCCTCTGGCTTTTTCTTTCCCATGGCGCGCCGCAATAGGTCGGCCTCACCTAGCGAATAGCCGGCCAGGCGGTTCGCGATCTGCATCACCTGCTCCTGGTAAACGATCACGCCCCAGGTGCCTTCGAGGATTTCCTTCAACTCCGGCAATTCGTACTCGATGCTCTTGCGCCCGTGCTTGCGATCGATGAAATGATCGATCATTCCGCCCTGGATCGGACCCGGTCGATAGAGCGCGTTCAAAGCGGTGAGGTCGTCGATCGAGTTCGGCTGGTAGCGCCGCAGCACGTCACGCATGCCGTGGGATTCAAACTGAAAAATGCCGGACGTCAGTCCTTTATGAAAAACACTTTCGTAGGTCTTGTTATCTTCAAGAGGAATTTGGTCGAGCGTAAGCTTCTGGTTGCGCGTCTGCTCGATCAGCTTAAGGGTGTCATCAAGAATCGTCAGCGTGGTCAGCCCGAGAAAGTCCATTTTTAACAGGCCCATCTTTTCGATGGCCACCATGTCGAAGGCGGTAACGATTTCGTCGTTCTTGGTCTTGAACAGCGGCACCAACTCGGTAAGTGGTCGCGGCGAAATCACCACGCCGGCCGCATGAACACCGGCGTTGCGCACCAGGCCTTCCAGCTTGCGCGCGGTATCGAGCAACTGGCGCACCTGCGGCTCGCTCTCATACGCCTGCTGCAGCGCGGGAGAATCTTTGATCGCTTGTTCGAGCTTGATGTTGAGCGTGGTCGGAACCATCTTGGCGATCCGGTCCACATCTGTATATGGAATATCCATGGCACGGCCCACGTCTTTGATAGCCGCCTTCGCTGCCATAGTGCCAAAAGTGATGATCTGGGCCACATTCTCCCGCCCGTATTTCCGGGTCACGTAATCAATCACTTCGTCGCGACGATTCATGCAGAAGTCGATGTCGATATCAGGCATCGAGATCCGCTCGGGATTCAGAAAGCGCTCAAAAAACAACTCATGCTGCAAGGGATCAAGATCGGTGATGTTCATCGAGTACGACACTAATGACCCCGCCGCCGAACCACGGCCCGGCCCTACCGGAATGTTGTTTTCTTTGGCGTAACGGATAAAGTCCCAGACGATCAGGAAATACCCCGAGAACTGCATCTGCTGGATGATCGCCAGTTCCCGCGCCAGACGCTGCTCGTATTCAGCAATGCTGTGCTTGACACGTCCCTGCGCCTGCAAACTTCGCAACAGTTCGAGTCGCCGCCCGAAGCCCTCCCGCGTGACGTGTTCGAAGTAACTATCCAGCGTGTAACCGGCAGGAACGTCGAAATGCGGAAAGGGATTGCTGACTTTCTCGAGCCTCGTGCTGCATCGCTCGGCAATGGCCAGAGTGCGTGACAGCACATCGGGCGCATCCTTGAAGACGCGAAACATCTCTTCGTGACTCTTGACGTAGAAGTCGGTACCGTGGAACTTCATCCGATTGGTATCCTGGATCGACTTGCCAGTCTGAATGCAGAGCATCACGTCCTGAGCGTGGGCATCGTCTTCGCACAGGTAGTGGCTGTCGTTCGTGGCTACCATCGGCAGGCCCAGGTCTTTTTCCAACTGGAACAGGTGCGGATGAATGCGGTGCTCCATCTCCAAACCCTGATCCTGAATCTCCAGAAAAAAATTGTCTTTGCCGAAGATTTCGCGATAAAACACCGCCGCATCCCGCGCCGCGTCGTACTTCTCTTCCATCAATCTCTCGGCAACCTCGCCCTTGAGGCAACCGGAAAGTCCAATCAATCCTTTGGAGTGTTCCGCCAGAAACTTCTTGCTGACGCGCGGTTTGTAATAGAAGCCATGCAGCGAAGCTTCGGAAGTGATCTTTACCAGATTGCGATAGCCTTCTTCGTTCTCGGCCAGCACCAGAAGATGGTTGTAGGTGTCTCCGTCAGGCGGCGTGCGTGAGATGTTGTGATCGTCCTTCTTGCAGATATACAGTTCGCAGCCAATGATCGGCTTGATGCCCGCTTGCTTGGCGGCATTCACGAAATGCACCGCCCCAAAAATATTGCCGTGATCGGTCATGGCGACCGCGGGCATACCCAGCTCTTTCGCGCGCTCGCAGAGTTTGTCAACATCACAAGCACCATCGAGCATTGAATAGTCAGTATGGAGATGAAGATGAACGAATTGGGACATGGGGGCTCGAAGTTGATTTTAAATCATGGGCATTCTAATTGGAGATTGCTAGAAGAGGACGACAAGTTATCCACAGATCGTCCGCCTTTTGTCATTCCGAGCAAAGCGAGGGATCTGTTGTTTCCTGGGTATCCGATGCAGAGCTGCAGATTCCTCGTCGCCTTCGTTCCTCGGAATGACAAAGGGATAGGTCGTGGGCCGCTATCGATGTTTCTACAGTCGAGCCAGAGCGCTCTGGAATAGACGGTTAGTCGGGCAACTGAAAATCCACACCGCGATCGTCATTGGCCTTCTTGGTGGCGGGGATGTCCAGTTGGGCAAGAGGAATCTTCCTGGCCCGCTGCTCGCCCAGAATCCAGAATGTTTGTCCGACGATGGCGTAGTTCTGGACTTGCTCAATATGCTTGTCGCGGAAAACCAGCTCAGTCGGCTGCAGCTCCGCCTTTGGACGGCTTGGCGGAGCGCTGGCTTGAGACGGACGCTCCTCCCGCTCCTCACGTAGACGCTCGACTTCATTCTCCAGGCGATCGACCTCGGCTTGTTGCCGGCCACTCTCATAAGCAGTCGAATAATCCGACGCTGAATAGTCTTGATGAGAATCAGCGGAATAAGAATCGTTCCCGTAATATCCCGAATAACCGTAATAGGGATATCCGTAATATCCGCCGTAGGGCCACGCCCCGAAGAAGCGATGGTGGTGATGGAAGAAAAATGGCGACGAACCCGGATGGCCGAAGCCTCCCATCACGAAATGCACGCCGCCGCGTTGCACGCCTGCGAAAGCTGGACCGCGACTCATCGTCATCGGCCCACGGGCGCCAACCATGGGGCCGTGTGCGGCGAACCCGGCATGTCCCGCGAAGCCTCCCGAGACTCCTCCACCGCGACGTTGTCCCCACGCCGGTAACGCGAGGAAAGCCGCGCCCAAGGCCGCAACTGCCAGCCAGCGACGCATGACAGCATTATAGCGCCGCACCGAATGCTATCGCCAATTCTTTAGTGCGGCGATCGAGGGAGCACAATCACAACCGCATCCGGTTGCCCGGCTCTGATCAGGTGCGGCATGTTGGTGCCGGGCGGGGGCGAACCAATGTCCTGATCGGTCGCATAGGGGGCATAAAACATCAGGTGGGGCGGAATTTGGACCAATCGATTAGTTCCTGGAACCAGCAGGTAGCCCTGTTCCGAGAGCATGTACACGATCCCAGGCTTTTGCGGCGCCCGGAACTTTCCGCTCTTGTAGCCGGCCTCGATTTCCGACTTGATTTGTTCTTCACTTTTGCCTCTCGCACGCTGCTCCTCCGCATAAATTCTGCTCAGCAACGTGGTGGCGCTTCCCTCCGCCTCAAAACAGGTGGGTTCGAGGTTCAGCGGGTTTTGACGATCGACAAAGCAGGTGAAACCATTTGTGCCGTCGCGAACTTTCACATACCCGGTTCGTTCGAGAACATACACGGTTGACTTTCCTGAGATTTCCGGAGGAGCAGCACTCTCAGCTAATTTAACTCGCTCTTCTCGTGGCAAGGAAAAGTCATAGGCGGCTTTCGGCATGTCTGTCTGCGAGAATGCGGTGAGCTTTATTCCGAGAAGCACACCGGCCAAAAGCGCGCGGTCCATGGGTCGCCTCCGCGCGAGAATTCCTCTTTGCGGGAACTCTCGCCGCCGACCAAAATAGACTTGAGGATCTCCCTTCGGTTAGCACCCCACTAAATCACGTCGCGACCTGACGGACACTAGTTTTGATCCCCGCCGCCGTGTTTAAACCGGCAAAGTCTACAATACGTCGGCGGCTCGCTGTTATCCACGTGATGTTTCACCGGCTTCACCGTCCGCAGGTACGCAAAGATCGCCTTCAGATCGTCATCACTGAGATTCTTAAATGCGCCGAAGGGCATGATCGAGTTCAGCTTCCTTGCCTTCACGTAGCCGGTGCGAAGGACTTGCATGAACAAAGCTTCGTCGTAGTAGCTGATCCCCGACGGATCCGGCGTGATGTTGGCGGTTGTGACTTCTCCCCACGGCCCTCTCATCAGCCATCCGCCCGCATAATCGAAACCGGCAAGGGGCTGGCCGCGGTCCATTGGCGTGTGACAGTCTGCGCAACCTCCCATCCTTACCAGGTATTGCCCATATTTCAAACGATCGGCCGGATCCGGACCCATGATCGGCGAAGTGATCGGCTCAGGGACGCTGCGAATCAAATACTTCACCGGAAAGATGATTTCGGTCTTCGACAATTGACTGTGGACCGGAGCTAACGACCGCAGATAAACCACCACAGAAGCGAGATCCTCGTCCGACATGTGCCGGAAATCTTGGTAGGGCATCATCGGAAAAAGAGCCCGACCGTCGTGCCCGATACCTTCCCGAATCGCTCGGGCAAGTTGATCGTCGGTCCACGCACCTGTCCCAGTTTCCACATCAGGTGTGAGGTTCGGAGCCACGACGTGCCCCGGCAGGTCGGGCATATTCAGCCATTGTCCGCCGCCTTCCGTGCCCGGAATCACTGGCGCCCCATGGGCACTCCAGTCATGCTGCGAATGGCATTCCCGGCATCCCGTCAACCCGACCGCAAGATATCGCCCGCGCTCCAGCCGCTGAGGAGTCACTTCGAATTTCCGCGAGGTCAGCGGCCGAGTCTTCGGACCGATGAACGGCCGCCAGCCGATAGTCACACTGATGGCGCCGATAACGAGAACCGCCACCACAATCCCTGTGAAGAAAAGTATCTTCCCGAGCCTTTTCATTGCACGCCCCCACGTGGATTAGCTTTGTGGTTAGTATGTTCCATGAGGACGCGAAAAGTCACCTATCGAGCGCAGGCGAAGCGTTTGACTGCCAGGCTGTCGCGGCGACACACCCGAGCGCAATTCCACGCCCCCCAATCGGGAAGTGTTCTTACCGCTTCTTCTTCCCTTTTGGCTTTTTGGTCGTGCTCGCAGCCTTCTTGGCCGGTTTCTTAGGTTTTGCGGACTTCTTCGGTGGAGTATGCTTCTCGACCTTTGGTGGCCCAGGCGCCTTCGCACTATCAGGTTTCGTCGGAGGCGTTGGTGGAGCGGGTGCCGGCGCCGGTACCGCTCCCTTTCCTTTTTTCTTGCCCGCGATCGCAGCAGCAACTGCGGCAGGTTGAACTGCGGCGGCAGCCGCTTTCGCAGCTCGCCCCCGCTTCGGTGGAGGCGGTGGTGGAGGCGGTGGTGGCGGAGCCAGCGGTTTCAGGAATTTCAGAATTTCCGTCCGCGAATGCAGTTTCCCGTCCAGTAAAAGCATGAATACATCGTGCGCAATCTTCGGATACTCCGGCATCTGCGGCGTAATCCGCAGCTCCGTCATCTCCAGCAGCGGAATCTTCTGCTGCACTTGACGCCACTTGCCAAAGAAGTTCTTGATCTTCTGGGCTACCGCCTGCTGCTTCGCCGTGACCTCAAGGAATAGAACCATCTCCGGCCGCGCTTCTGACAGCAGCTTCCAGGTGCGGGAAGGCGTCGCCGCCTCTTTCCCGGTCAAGCGCTTCGCCAAACTCTTGGCATTGTCCTCCAGGTCTTTCCATGCCGCGACCAGATCCTTGCGCGGAATCAGCTTGCGCATGTCCGCAATGTCTTTGTCGCCTAGCCTCGCAGTCAGGAAATACAACACCGCAGGCGATGGGTCTGGCGTGTAACCCAGCTGATTCATCTGCTGCCGGGTTTTTATCAACTGCCCGAGGCCAGCCGCATCCATCTTCGCTGTGGACCAATGCGGGTTGAGCACCTTAAGCAAGTCTTCTTTCTCCAGCACGCGGACTATATGCAGCGGGTCGTCTTCGTACGCCAACTGCTCAAGCTCCTGCCCGATGGCCCTGTCGGTGATGTACTCGATGTAGTTGTTTTCCTTGGCCGACAGGATCCGGGCCTGAGTGCGCTCCTCGATCGGCCAATGAAAGCGCGCCGCAAAGCGGGCGGCGCGAATCAGCCGCGACGGGTCCTCCATAAACGAGTAGTTATGCAGAATACGGATCAGCTTGGCTTCAATATCCGCCGCACCGTTGAAGGGATCCATCAGCAAACCGCGCGACCCAGGATTCAACGACAACGCCATCGCATTAATCGTGAAATCCCGCCGCCGCAGGTCTTCGATGATCGTTCCCGGCGCAATGATAGGAGGCTTTCCCGTCTTCTCGTAACGCTCGGTCCGGGCGGTGCTGATCTCGGCGCGGACATTGCCCGGCAACACCAGATACAACGTTTTCAGGTCATCGTCAGCCGACGCGACCACAGCCCCGGCATGTTCGAGTTGTTTTTGCAGCTTGAGGGGGTTGCCCTGAACCGTAAAATCCAGGTCGCGAATAGGAAATCCGCTAATGATGTCCCGAACCGCCCCGCCGGTCAGGTAAATGTTCATGCCCGCATCGCGAGCGATGTCCTGGACCAGCGTGACCCCTCGCTGCTGGTCCGGGGTCAGCCGGATTTCCATGGTGTAAATGTAATCAGCCATGCTTTATTCAGAATTCAGAGTTACCAGGCTGCAATTCCCCAGGGTCGGCCAGAGCAAGATTTCCACAGGGCTCAGTCCTTCCTGCCCCGTAGGCCACGCAAGTTCTATCGTAAACTGCTCTGTAGACTAGACTTAGACAACTTGAAATGGATGGCAGCAAACTGTAGAAAATAACACAATGTTAACAATTTGGCTACTGTGAATGCGATGACTCACTATGTTCGAGGTAAAAGTGCGAGAATCTGATTAAGCTCATTCGCGGAAAAGCCGCAGCCTGAGCCACTTTCGCCAATCCATGCCTTCCACACACAAGAAGGTCGTGATCCGCAAGATGGATCGCGATTCCATCAACGGCTACGTCGCTCCCGCCAATTTTGTGCGCGAAGGCAAGCTGGAATTGCTCAACACTGCCGGCAACGTCGTTACAATCGAACTCAAGGATATCAAGGTCGTCTATTTCGTCCGGGAATTCGGAGATGCCGACTCTCCCAGCCGCAAGACCTTCACCACCCGCCCGCGCACCGAGGGACTCTGGGTCCGGCTCCGCTTCAAAGACAACGAAGTCCTCGAAGGCATGATGCCCAACGACCTCTCCCTGACCGCAGCCGAGGGTTTCCTGATCAATCCCCCGGATCTGCGCTCGAACACCCAGCGCATCTTTGTGCCCCGCAGTGCACTGGATTCCCTGACTGTGCTAGCCGTGATCGGAGCCACCCGCCGCCAGCGACGCGGCATCCCCGTCGATACCGGTCAAGTCCCCATGTTCGGCGAGTGATAATACAGGCGCGAGTGTCCCCGCTCGTGCACTGGCTATCTGTTCAGCTTTCGGGTGGCGCAGCACTCAAGAGCTGCATAAGCGCTTTTGAATATAGACCCAGTCCCGCGCCCGCCGCCGAAACCACCTATTGTCATTCCCAACGCCCGATCGCCATGCCACACCCGATTGTCATCCCCATACCTGACTACCATCCCCACACCTAACTACCATCCTCACACCTGACTGCCATCCCCACACCTGACTGCCATCCCCACACCTGACTGCCATCCCCACTCCCGATTGTCATTCCATTCCCCCATGTGTCATTCCCTCCCCCCATTTGTCATTCCGAGCGTAGCGAGGAATCTGCTTTCTGCCCGCGCAAACACAATCTGTCCGCACAGCGCCGCTTCTTTCTAACCGCGAACCGGCGCCCACAGCGCAAGCCGCGGGTAAAAAGTGAAGCTTACAAGCCCCAGCAAGCGAAAGATGAGTTTTCACGCACACACTTCAGTGCTGCGATATCGGCAAAGACTAAGATTTAGAACTCCGCAAGGTGCCAGCACAATTTAGGTCCCAGCGATGCCAAAGAGTGGCCCACCTTACGGTATTATTATCGCTCTGCAGGGTGCCCCGTCCAAGCCGTTTGCTTGGGCGGGGCTTTTTACTCCGCTAAACACTTCACAAATCGGAAAGTGACTACACTTTGCCTGTGCCATCTGCGCGCACGCTGGCAACGCCCAGACGGTGGATATCGCGACTGCGCACAACCCTGCGAAAACCCTCCACAGTTTCCTGTTCATGATTGTTATCCTCCGTAGATTTAGCCCAGGATCTCCACGGCGGAGAACCTGGCCTGGGCGACGGTAGTGTGCACCCCTGTTTCGGTGGGAGATTTCCGAGAGCGGTTCCCCTCGAAAATTCTTCTCCGGTCTTTCCCAAAAAAAGTTCCGACACTTGTCGATTTCGCCGCCCCTCGTTCGACTTGTAAGTAGAGCAACAAGAAACAGCCCCAGGAGGCGGAGATGGCGGCCCAGAGGACAGTCTTTCGGAGTGCTAAATCAGTCGCGGGAACCGCCCTCCTCGTGCTCGGGACGTTCATTCTGTACGAGAATCTTGCCGGGGCAGTGGCCCAGTTGAGCCAAACCCTCCAAAGAGGCTCCGAGACGCTTGGAGTTTTACCCGCTGTTGTCCTTGCAGCCTCGCAACCCGTGCAGGCTTATGCCGTAGATCACCATAAGTTCTTGCAGGGTCTCTTCGAGCATTTGCTCGCATCGTCATGGCCGTTGCTCCTGGTTGTCTGCGGAAGCGTATTGTCAGCGGACATCTTCAGGGACAGATCAAAACCCATCGAGGACAAACATGCGCCAGCGGTCGACATCCTTCTATTGTGCCCAACCTACCGCTTCGCAAGATCAAGAGCGGCCGCGAGTCCAGGTTCCACACTGGAGCAACTCTGACTGGGTTTCATTGTGCCCAAGATTTGTGAAGGGGCGATGCCCTTACAGGCGCTCGCGAACTTCTGATTCGTATCAAGGTATGCCTGAACAGGCTGCGGAGAAAAAGGGGTGGGAATCGAGGGGCTGACGATCCACAGCCAAAGCTGTTAAGAAGCAGAGATGCGAGGAAACGACGAGCAGCAGGGAATGGTATTCAGCTATGTAAGCGCGGAACGACGGATTGCGGCCGATCATCCACTGCGGCGGATTCGGGCGATGACGGATGCGGCGTTGCGAGAGCTGTCGGCGGAGTTTGACCGATTATATGCGGCGGGGGGACGGCCGTCGATCGCGCCGGAGAAGCTGCTGCTGGCGCTGTTGTTGCAGGTGCTGTATTCGCGGCGGAGCGAGTGGCTGCTGATGGAAGAGATGGATTACAACTTGCTGTTCCGCTGGTTTGTAGGACTGGAGATGGATGATGAGGTGTGGGACGTAACGGTGTTCACCAAGAACCGGGAGCGTCTGATTGCGGGCGAGGCGGCGCAGAAGTTTCTGCAGGCGGTGGTGAAGCAAGCGCGGGGAGCAGGATTGCTGAGCGACGAACACTTCACGGTGGATGGGACGCTGATCGAGGCCTGGGCGAGCCGGCGTAGCTTTGTAGAGAAGAAGGAGCCGCCGCCACGCGGGACGGGAGCTCGGGGGCGGAAGCTGTTGCGGGATACGCACGAGTCGACGACGGACCCGGAGGCGCGGCTGTATCGGCGGAGTCAAGTGGCCGAGTCATGTCCCAGTTATTTGGGGCACGTGATCACGGAGAATCGGAACGGGCTGGCAGTAGCGGCCTGTGTAACCCAGTCGAGCGCCCGGGCAGAAAGGGAGGCGGCGTTGGCGATGCTGGAGCGGGTCAGCGATGGTCGCCGGCGGATCACGCTGGGGGCAGACAGGGGATATCAGGAGAGGGAGTTTCTGCAGCGGTTACGGATCCAGCAGGTCGTACCCCATGTGGCGGAGTACGCCGTGGCCACGAAAACCTGGCAGAAAGGATTGCGCAGCCAAGAGCGGGATGATCCGGGGTTTGCCCAGAGTCAGAAGAAGCGCAAGCAGGTGGAGCAGGTGTTCGGGTGGTTGAAACACACGGCGGGGTTGCGTCAGACCAAGTTTCGCGGCAGAAAACGGGTGGAGTGGATGTTCCAACTAGCGGTGGCAGCACTGAATCTGCGACGCATGCAGCGCCTGCTGCCAGCCACTGGGTAGCCGAGGATATGGGCTCGGGCAAAACGGCCCAGCGCAAGCGGCAATTTTGAAAGCACTCGAACTGAAAGCACACTGGGAAACAACCCAGACAGGAAAACTGCCCTTTTTTCCGCACTCTGTTCAGGCATACCCTGAGTCGTTGAAAATGGGTTCGGCTTAAGCCGCTGGGATTCGACGTTCTCCGCGCAAACCGCATTTCTCTTTACCGTCCTTGATTGTTATGTTGTGAGTTCATTCGCTGCTTGAAACGACATCCCAACTTCGCCCGTTCCTACCAGCCCATTTAACAAAGTTTTGACAACCGCCCAACCCAGATGGGTGTAGAGTGTTGGCGGCAAAATCCCCACCGGCGCTCGCCGCACCTGCCAAAAGGAGAAATTCGATGAAGAACGCATCGCGCCCGTTCCGCAACCTTCCTGAACCGCTCCACCAACGCCTCAACGCCTATACGCTCGCCGCCAGCGCAGCTGGAGTCGGAATGCTTTCCATAACCCAGCCAGCCGGAGCCAAAATCGTCTACACTCCGACCCACAAGTACATCACCCGCACTCATGCAGTCGCTCTAGACCTAAATAACGACGGGAAGAGAGATTTCAATTTCCACGAGACCTTCCTGACCACCAGCAGCGTCGGAGAAGATCACTCGCTGATCCTGTCCGTTCTGCCCGCCCACAAGGGTAACGAAATTGTGGGCAAGGCCCACCACGCCTCCGCCCTCGCCGCCGGAGTCCAGGTCGGTCCCAAAGACCGATTCTTCCTCGGCAAGAAAACCATGGCCGTCGATTACTACGCCGACGGTACCGGAGGCAGCGGCACCTGCGCCGGCAACTGGAATAACGTCAAGAACCGCTATCTCGGTCTCAAGTTCAGCATCAACGGACAAACCCACTACGGCTGGGCCCGCCTGAACGTCTCGTGCATCACGATGTACGGTAACCATCAGGTCAGCGGCGTCTTAACCGGCTACGCCTACGAAACTGTCCCCAACCGCCCGATCATCACCGGCAAGACCAAAGGACAGGATGAAAGCACAGGCGACCAGAGCCGCCAGCAGGCACCAACTCCCGCAACTCACCCCACCCTGGGCGCCCTGGCGATGGGATCGCGCGGCCTCTCGATCAGGAAGCGCGAAGACTGCATCTCCGAAAAGTCAATGTAAGCTCGGCCTTGTAAAGACAAGTCCAAACAAGAATGAGGGTACCCCATCCTTCCGCGTTCTCCGCGGAGGATGGGAGGCGACAACGAACGAAGTCCCATCCCTAATACAATCTGCATTGGGTGGAGCAGTGCTTCCGCGCTGCGGTAACTCCTCCCGAACGATTGAGAGGTTTTAACCCGGCTCAGGCGAACAACAGTGTTTCTTCAGCCTCCACAGGCATACGCCTCCATCCGGGCCAAACAGTCCAGATACTTGGAAAACCGCAACCCATAGTGGTAATCTCTTGCTTTCTGCAGCAAAATGTTAGAACTCTTGCTCAACCTGTGCTGGCTTCTCCTGTTCGCGCCAGCTCTCTGCCTCTGGTTCCGTCGTCGCTCCAGCTCTCTGCAATCCGTCGTTACGCTCGTCTGTCTGTTGGCTCTCCTCTTCCCCGTCATCTCCGTAACCGACGACTTGCACGCCATGCGCCAGGAGATGGAAGAGTCCAGCTCCAGCAAGCGAATGCTCAAGCACGCCGGGCCTCATCCCCTGGGAACAGGAGTTGTCCACGCTCAACCCGCCCATCTGGCCTCCACCGCCCGCATTCCGTCCTGCGGTGAGATCTGCGGATACATCCAAACCCCGCCGTTACGAACCTCTCTAAGCGTCTGCACAACTTTTTCTCCCGGTCGCGCACCGCCCTCTTCCATCCTCGCTTAGCCAACCGCCGGTTTTCCCGGCGAGCGGTTCTATCTCTAATTCAACTGCCGTGTAGAAGCTGACGGATTGTCGCGATTGCGCACCCGAGGTTCACTCCGGTTGCGTCTCGTGCCGTCCGGTTGAAACCGCTCGCTATCAACACCGACGTCTCGAGCAGGCTTGACGGAGTGCGAAGATGATTCGTTACTTAGTTGATTTCGCCCTCAACAACCGGATCATGGTGTTGAGCCTCGCAGTACTGCTTTTCATTTGGGGAGTCTTCTCGTTCCACAACCTTCCCATCGAAGCCTACCCCGACGTAGCCGACACCTACGTGCAGATCATTTCTCAGTGGCCGGGCCGCGCGGCCGAGGAAGTGGAACAACAAGTCACCGTCCCGCTTGAAGTTCAGCTCAACGGCGTTCCTCACCTTACGCACTTACGGTCTGTCTCCCTCGCGGGTTTGTCCGTGATCACCATGATTTACGACGATGAGATCACCACCTTTGCCGCCCGCCAGGAAGTGCTCGATCGCCTCGCCCAGGCCACCATGCCCGCCGGAGTCAACCCCGGCCTCGGTCCCGACTACAGCCCCACCGGGCAGATCATGTTTTACACCCTCACCAGCACCAATCCGCGCTACGACACCATGGAACTGAAGGCGCTGCAGGACTGGTACGTCCTCAACCAACTGAAGTCCGTCCCCAACGTGGTGGACGTCAACATATTTGGCGGGCCCACGCGCGAATACCAGGTACAGCTGGATCCCGGAAAACTTGTCTCCTACGGCCTGACCCTTGGCCAGGTCGAGCAAGCGCTGGCCAACAACAACAACAACGCCGGAGGCGGCTTTATCGAACCTGGTCAGCAAGCGCTGAACGTCCGCGAAGTCGGACTGATGGAAAACACCGACGACATCAGCGCCACCGTGATCAAGGTCGTCAATGGAACGCCGGTGCGAGGCCGTGATCTCGGAACAATCGTTCAGGCCCCAAAAGTGCGGCTAGGACAACTGGGCAAGACCATTCGTCATGAAGACGGCACCCTGATCAACGACGATGACGTCGTTGAAGGCATCGTCCTCTTACGCAAAGGCGCCGAAGCCGACACCACCCTCGACGCCCTCCACGAGAAGATCAAACAACTCAATAACGGCCTCCTGCCGGCTGGAGTAAAACTCGTCCCCCACCTCGATCGCAGCGATCTCGTGCGCTACACCAGCCACACCGTCCTCCGCAACTTGACGCATGGCGTCCTGCTCGTCACCTTGATTCTCTTTCTGTTTCTCGGCAACGCCCGCGGCGCGCTCATCGTCGCCATAACCATTCCCTTTTCATTACTCTTCGCTTCGATTCTGCTCGACCTGAGCCACATCCCCGCAAATCTGTTGTCCCTCGGGGCCCTCGACTTCGGAATGATCGTCGATGGCGCCGTAGTCATGGTTGAGAACATCCTTCGCCACACTGAAAGTCACATCGGCGAACATCGCACTTTGGTCGAGATTATTGGCGATGCCGCCCACGAAGTGCAGCGCCCCGTTTTCTTCGCCATCTTCGTCATTATTACTGCCTACCTTCCCATCTTCACTTTGCAGCGGGTGGAAGGCCGGCTCTTCCATCCCATGGCATGGACGGTCGCCTTTGCCCTCCTCGGCGCCCTTATTTTTTCCCTCTTGGTCGCTCCTGTGCTCTGCAGTTTTCTCTTCCGCGGAAAGATCAAGGAGTGGCGCAATCCCGTGCTGGAATTCGTAGTCCGCCGCTACCAACACGACCTTGATTGGTGCCTTGGCCATCAGAAAACCGTTGTCGCTGGAGCAGTCGGCTTGTTCCTGATCATGTTGTTTATCAGCATGAGCGGACTGATCGGCTCCGAATTCCTTCCCCATCTCGATGAAGGAGCCATCTGGGTGCGAGGCACATTGCCCCCCAGCACCGGCCCTTCAAGCAGTATCGACTTGGCCAAAAAAGCGCGGTTGATCTTGTCCGAATTTCCCGAGGTCACACAAGTCGTCAGTCAGGTCGGCCGGCCCGATGACGGCAGCGATGCCAGCGGCTTTTACAACACCGAATATTTCGTCGACCTGCGCCCCCGAGCCCAGTGGCGCGACCAGTTCCGCACCAAGGAAGACTTGATCGCCGCCATGGATCACGCCTTGAACCAGGCCCCAGGCGTCATCTGGAACTTTTCTCAGCCCATCTCCGACAACGTCGAAGAAGCCGTCAGCGGGGTCAAGGGAGAGCTTGCGGTCAAGCTGTTCGGCACTGATCTGAAGACTCTGGAACAAAAAGCCAATGAAATGCAGGATGTGATGAGCAAAATCCCCGGCGTCGCCGATCTCGGCACCTTCGAAGTTCGGGGCCAGCCCAACGTAAACCTGATTGTCGATCGTGCCGCCGCCGACCGCTTCGGAATCAACGTCAGCGACGTGCAGGATGCGATCGAGACTGCAGTCGGCGGAAAAGCTGTCACTCAGATTCTCGTCGGCGAACAGCGCTACGACTTGACCGTTCGCTACCAGCCACAATTTCGCCAGAACGTGGAATCCATCGCCGACATCCGAATCATGGCGCCCTCGGGAGAAAGAGTTTCTCTGGCCCAGCTGTGCCATATCAAACTGGAAGACGGCGCTTCCACCATCTATCGCGAAGGCAACGCCCGCTATATCGCCATCAAGTACAGCGTGCGCGGACGAGACCTCGGCAGCACGGTTCGCCAGGCCATCGCCGAGGTGCACGACAAAGTCCAATTGCCCGAAGGCTACCACCTCGACTGGACGGGAGAATACGAGAGCCAGCAGCGCGCCAACCGCCGGCTCGCAATCGTCGTCCCCATCACCATCCTTCTCATCTCTCTGATTCTCTACTCCGCGTTTTCTTCCTGGAAGTGGACCGGGCTCATCCTCTCCGTAGTTCTGCTTTCACCCTTGGGCGGATTCATGTCTCTCCTCATAACTGGAACTCACTTCAGCGTCTCCTCCGGTCTGGGATTTCTGGCGCTGATCGGCGTCTCCGTGCAGACTGGAGTCATCATGGTCGAATACATCAACCAGCTGAGAGTGCGCGGCCGCACCGTCCAGGATGCGGCCCGCGAGGGAGCCTCTCTCCGGCTCCGTCCGATCATGATGACCATGCTGGTGGCGACGCTTGGCCTGCTGCCCGCAGCCATGTCTCACGACATCGGCTCCGACTCGCAAAGACCCTTCGCCATCGTGATCGTAGGAGGACTCACCTTTGAACTGCTGATCGGCGTATTCCTCCTGCCCACCCTGTACTGCTTCTTCGCCCGCCCCGGCGACCACCTCCCACCGCCAGAAGGCCGCTTCCTCGAGGAAGGCGAACACGTCGACTAGCAGCCCGCAGAAACATTGTCGATTCGCTTCTGGGTATACCTGAGAGCTCGCGAGAAAAAGGTCGATTCGGGTGGCACAGCCCTTCCAGTGTGGGCGGTAACCGCTCCCGAATGAATGAGACCTTTTAACCCGGCTCTGGCTTGGCGCGGGTGCCCACGTGTCGCGCTTTCGAAACGTGGGGAGTACGGCGCCCAAACGAAAAAGGCCGCCGAACCTCAGCGGCCTTCTGTAATCCAAACTGCTCGAGAACCTAATCCCCCAAAACCGGCTCACCAACCTCCGGCTTAGGCTTCGACGCCGTCAAAGCCCCCAAAGGAATAAACCCGTTCTCCGCGACAACCGGCTTCTCCTGCAGCACGACTTCGCGATACAGTGCCGCCATGCGTGCATTGTAAGCCGCATCGTCCTTCTGCGGACCCCGCGCAGCCGCCTGCTTCGCATCGCGCGCGCGCTTCTTTTCTTCCCCAGAGTTCTTGGCAATTCCCAGCTTATCGAGATCGCGCTGCTCTTCGTTCGTCACCAACTCATCCTTAAGCAGCAGAGAGTGCTCGGTGGATTCCATCTTCACGTTCTTCCCGCCCGCGAAGATCTCATGCCGCCCGTGCTCCTCGTACCACTTGGTGAGCGTAGCCGTCATGTGCATCTTCTCGATGATGTTCCGCCATCCCACCCCAGTGTTGTAAGCGCAGAAGGAAATCTCACCTTCCTGCGTGGCATAAGGAATAATGCACTGCTCCGTCCGCCGGAAATCGTAATTGAACAGATCCTGAAACCACATCCCCGCGATAAACAGGAAATTCCACCGGTCCTGCCGCCGCTTCATCACGTCGTCAATCGTCCGGTCCGGACCAACCTTCCCGTAATTCTTTCCGGTAGCATTAAAGTTTTTATCAAACTTCTTCAAAAGATCCATCAACTTGAAATGCGTAGGCGACTGGAACGGATCGTAATTCTTCATCAAACACAAAGCCATCCCCACAATCGTAAGAAACTTTCCCCGAGCCGCATCATTGACCTTCTGAATATCCTTGGCGAGTTGATCGCCCTTCAAGAAAGCCGTAACCGGAACCGCCTCCTTGGTTTCCTTATCGATCATCACAGCCATCCCCGTCCCACAATTCGGATGGCAACCACAGGAGAGCTGGCCCCAGTTGTTTTTGGGGTCGTCCACGTGCATTAGGTCGGCCCAGTCGGAGAAGGTTCCCATGAAGGAGATTGGGAACCAATCGCGGCTTGGTTCGCCCAGGCCGGTTTGGTTTTTTACGTCGTGGGCTAGATGCGAGAGCGTATAGCGCTGGGCGTCGCGGCGGTCGTCGGTCACGGCTTCGTCGCGGCCGGTGAAGCTTACTGGCTGGAAGGACAGGAATCCGATTCGCTTCGGGTTATCGAGGGCGAACTTGATTATTCTTCCAACCTGCTCATTGTTGATGCCGTTTACAATAGTGACCACCGGAACGATTTCTACTCCGGCTTTGTGCAGGTTCTCGATTGCTTTCAATTTCACGTCGAACAGGTTGCCGACTTTCCTGTGGGCATTCGCGGCGTTGCCGATTCCGTCGAATTGCAGATAGGCGTAGCGCATGCCAGCTTCGGCGGCTTGCTGGGCGAACTCCAAGCTCTTGGCGAATTCGATTCCGTTGGTTGCCGCTTGCACGCTGTTGTATCCAACTTTGCGGGCATAGCGAACGGCGTCCAAAAAATACGGCGATAAAGTTGGCTCGCCGCCGGAGAACTGTACCGACATCTGGCGCCGCGGCTTGATCGTGATGGCGTTGTCGAGCATGGTCTTGATGTCTTCCCAGCTCAACTCGTGGACAAAGCCGACCTGATTGGCGTCCATGAAGCAGGGATCGCACATCATGTTGCAACGGTTGGTGAGGTCGATGGTGAGCACCGAGCCGCGTCCGTACTTCACCGTGCTCGATCCGTGATGGTGCAGCTTTTCATCGTTATGCGCAACGATGTCGCGGCCAGGGAACACTTCTTCGAGGTGGCGCGAGAACTCGGTGTCAATCGACATCACATCTTCGAAGTGACCATGTTTCTCGCAATCCTTAACCATGAGTATCTTGCCGTCGCGCTCAATGATCTGTGCCTTGATTTCGCCGACTTTTTCGTTGGAGAGAATTTCTACGGGCAACTGGCCATCAAGGATCTGCTGGCGGATCTCGGGGACACACTTCGGGCAAAGCGAGTCCGTAGTACGCGGCCAGCCCAGTGGAGGCTTGGTCTTCTCATAGGACTTGAGCAGGGGCTTGTCGGACCACTTGGGCTTGGGCGAAGGGTTCTGTTTGATCCGGTTGGCGCGCTCGAATACCGCCCACACACCCTTGGCGGCAACGGTCACTGCTTTCTCCACATACTTTACTGGCTTGTGCATGTCCTCTCGCTTTCCACTGCTTGGGATTATGGCAAGTCAGGCATCTGCCATTTTTCCCTGGGTGAGGCTTCACAACCAAACTCTGAAAACGGTTGAACCTGTAGAGCCCTACCCCCGTCTGACCTTCACTCCGTAACCTACGGCGTATTACTCAACAAGAAGAGTGCCTCTCGATGGACCTCTCCCTGGATTTCCGGTTGTGACTATCCTATTGAAAGCAATGCCGGGATGGCACGCGCAACCCAATGAAAGGGGCAAAATCGGGGTTTAGCGGTGGAACGGTGCATTGGACGGATGTAAGTGATTGAGGAGATTAGGGTTTGAGGAGAACCTCTTAGACTTCCGAATGGTATGTGCGGTAGCCCGCTCACGGTCGGCAGCAAACCCCATACTGCTGCCAAAGCCGGAACCACGGGCTATGCGCGAGCATGTCGTCGTGCCTTTGATTCGCAGCCGAGATGTCGCCTGCGTTCAGCGGTCTGATGTCCGGTACCGCGTAGACGCGCTCTAGCCACTCGATCTCGGCAATGGTCTTTTCGGCGTCCATCCCTCCACAATATCTAACAGAACGGCGCGAAGGTCAATCTGGGGCAACATCTCCAAAGACCCTGACTGAGGGATTGGTCTTCCTCCGGTCGATCCGCCAGCCACCGCCTGCCCCAGTGTGCAACGCTCGGATAGCGGTGCAGGGCGGACACTCCTGTCCGCCGCCCTTGACTTCGCCGATTCGTCCAGAGCTCAGCCAGGCCGTCAAAATCCAGCCGTCCCGATCATCAATGCTGTCCATCCACACAACCCCGCCGTCATCCTGACACAACCCCGCCGTCATCCTGAACGAAGTGAAGGATCTCTGCATTTTGTCGGCAACACCTGCCCGCCGGCGTTGATGAATCCGTGGAAGGGCATGGCTTCAGCCATGCCGTATGAGCTGCACAAATTTTCGGCTTCAGCCGGTGAGCCGTGCACCTTAATCCGACTCGAGAACCGCTCTACTTTGCGTCATAGAGCTTTAGAGGCAAAACCGAGGCGTACCGGGGGAAATCGCGGTCGGTGGTGAAGACCTGCCAGTTGCGGCGCAGAGCGATGGCGCAAATGAGGAAGTCGATCACCGATCCCGCGATGCCTCTAGCCCGACACTGATTGTTCAGCCGAGCCGCCTCTTCGTAATCGGCGATTTCGAGGGAAGCCTGCTCAAAGGCTCGAAGCCCGTCGCGCAGTTTCTTGAAGGTGGTTTCTTCGCGTATGCCAGAAAGCAATTCCTGCCGAACCGGGTCTATAAGCTGAGCCCTTCCATCCTCGATAAGTTCCCGCAACTCAGTGGTCAGATGCTGCTCGCGAGGGTTCAGGTCTGCGTCTTGACGGCGCAGGGCCAGCGACCAGACGGGCGTGTCCACCAGAACCAGCATTGGTCAGGAGCGCTTTCTGCGGCGCTCTGCTTTGTAGTCGTACTTGGGATCGAAGTCGAAAGAGCCAAATGCCTTGAGGATGCGCAGCTGCTTGCGGCGCTGCACGTATTCGGCAAGCGCGGCGGTGACTGCGTCCTTTTTGGTCTTGTGACCTCCGGCGCGCCGGGCTTCCTCGATCAAGTTGTCGTCGAGTGCGAGGTTGGTTGCCATGTGTGAAGTATTACACATTGTAGTGTGTGGTTCAATGGGAGAATTGCGCCCGGTTTTCCGACGCTTTCTGGCCTCCCACCCTTCCGCACAGAACGCGGAAGAATGGGGCACCCCACTTTGTATGTAATTTAGATTTTGCTGATGAATGGTCTGCTTTCTGGCTAGGAAAGGTCCAGGGCCATCTTCAGGGCTTGATCCAGCTCGCCGAGTCTCTGGCCTGCCAATGATCCCAGAAACTGCGTGAGGTCGGTTTTGCGGAGACTTACCAGGTTGTCGCACATGATCCAACTGAGATGTTTCAATCCTTCGTCGGGTCCGACCGGCACCTGCGTGGAGAGGCCGTCGCCGTGGGTAAACACGGGCGCACAAACGACGGTAGAGAACCGGGAATCGAGCAGGATCTGGCGGCTGCAGATCACAAAGGTTCGATATTGCTTGGGATCACCCCCCGGCTTGTAAACACGATACAGTTCTCCGCGCTTCATGCGAACTCCAAACGAATCGTCATTCGGCTTCGCTCGGCGCCTGGTATTCCATCACGTCGGAGGCCTCGGCGTTGAGGCGCTGGGCCGCGGCGTTGATCCGTTCCAGATCGCGAGCCTGCACCGCCGCCCGGGCACGCTCGCGCAGGAACTCTCGGAGGACGCGCTCGACGAAGGCGGAGCGGGACTGCTTCGAGCCCGCGATGCGATCAATGGCAGCCAGGACGTCGCCCGATAGTGTGATAGAGGTCTTCTCTTTCATCCTACTATTATACTACCTCAGAAACTGTGGGGGGATTCATTTCGGAATGGCGCCCAGGCGGTCGTTTGGTGTTCGCCTTCTCGCCTCCCACCCTTCCGCAAAGAACGCGGAAGAATGGGGCGCCTATCATTTGTGTGTGATTTAGATTTCGGTTTTATTGTGTCGGGCCACCCACCGACCCGGTCACCTTATTCCTGTCCCAGTCAGCTTCGCTTTCTGTGAGCCGTTCGGCCCGTTATCGGTAATCGTCAAGTTCCCGCTGCGCTGCCCAAGCTTCGTTGGAGTAAACGTGACCGTGATGGTGCAGCTCTCATCGGGCGCAAGCAGCTTCCCACAGTCATTCTGTTGAGCGAAGTCGCCGTTCGCGGCAATGCTTGTGATCTGCAGGTCATCTCCACCGGTGTTCGACAGCGTGACTGGGGTAGGGAAACTCGTCTGCCCGAGAGCCACGTTTCCAAAGTCAATACTGGACGGTGACAGAATGCCGGTTGGTGTGAGGTGGACATGCCGGATACGATTGTTGCCAAAATCGGCGATAAAAAGATCGCCTGCGCCGTCGATGGCCAACCCGATATTTCCGATGATTGCCTTAGTCGCGAGGCCACCGTCGCCGCTGAAGCCAAGCGTGAGGGGTTGCGTCGCATCCCCCGCCACGGTTGTGATCGTTTGCGTTGCTGCGTCCACCCTTCGAACGACATTGTCGTATCCGCCGCCGATAAAGAGATTACCCGCCGGATCTACGGCAACTTCCAGTGGGTCCTCCATGCTGGCACTTGTTGCGGGGCCGCCGTCGCCACCGAAGGTCGGGAGTCCGTCAAGGGCGACGGTCGATATATTCTGCGTTGCGACGTCGACGCGCCGGATGCGGTTGTCCCCGGAATCCACGATGAAGACGTTACCAGAGCCATCCACGGCAACTCCGACCGGACCATTCAAATTTGCAATTGTGGCTGGACCACCATCGCCGCACGGATCCGTGCTGGAAGAGCATAGGTTGCCGTCGCCAGCCACAGTAGTGATGATTTGTGTTGCGGCATCGACGCGGCGAATCCGGTTATCGCCGCCATCGACGATAAACAGATTGCCAGTCTTGTCCACCGAGACACCGGTTGGAAGATTCAAGGTGGCGCTGGTCGCTGGTCCGCCGTCGCCGCAAGGATCGGTAGAAGAACTGCAAAACAAGCCTGGAGTCCCGGCATAGGTTGTGATGACCCCAGTCGCGCCATCAACCCGCCTTACTAGATTGTTACCGGTGTCGGCAATAAAAAAATCTGCTGACGAGTCAACAGCAACCCCTTCGGGAGTGCGCAGGGAAGCCTGAGTAGCCAACCCGTTGTCGCCGGAGTAGCCTGCAATGCCGTTGCCGGCGACGGTTGTAATGTCTTGGGTAGTGCTGTCGACGCGGCGGATTCGCTGATCGGAAAAGTCAACGATAAACTGGTTGCTGGACGAGTCCAAGGCCAGGTTAATCGGGAGAGCAAGAATAGCGTTGGTGGCCAGTTGGTTGTCACCTCCGGAGCCACCGCCAGCAATTGTTCTGATCTTGCCGCCGGTTACCTGTCGGACGCGCTCATTGAAAGTGTCGGCGATTAGAATGTTGCCGGCAGCGTCCACGAACACTCCGAGCGGGCGATTCAGCCAAGCCTTGGTGGCTTTTCCATGGTCGCCGCCGAAGCCGGAATTGCCAGTACCGGCTACTGTGGTGATGATTTGAGTGCTGGCATCCACGAAGCGGATTCGGGAGTCTCTGCGGTCGGCGATGTACAGATTGCCGGCAGCGTCCACGAAAACCCCGGCCGGGGTGCTGAGGTTAGCTTGTGTGGCGAGACCCCCATCGCCGCAAGTTCCGGTGGGCGGAGAACACGGGGTTCCATTTCCTGCGACCGTGGTGATGATCTTGGTCTTGCGATCTACCCGCCGAATGCGATTATCCTGAAAGTCGGCAATGAAAACATTGCCGGATGCATCAAGCGCAACACCGGACGGGTTATTCAAGTTGGCTTGACGAGCTGGACCGCCGTCGCCGCAAGCCGTGGTCGGATTAGCACAAGGAGTCCCGCTGCCCGCAAAGGTCGAAATTATCCCTTTGGTGTTGACCATGCGGATGACGTTGTTCAATGTGTCGGCAATGAAGACATTACCGTTTGAGTCGACGGCGACCGCTCCCGGTCCGTTCAGCTGGGCGTTGACGGCGGGGCCATTGTCACCGCTGTAACCGCCAAAATCGTTGGCCGCCGTGGTATTTCCAGCAACGTTGTTCAGAATTCCGGTTGAGACGTTGACCACCCACACGTGGTTCGCTCCGGAGTCTGCGATAAACAGATTTCCGTTCTTATCGAGTCCCAAGCCCGCTGGACCATCCAGGATGGCTTTAGTCGCTGGTCCGCCCGCGCCGCCGATACCCCCATGACCGGTGCCGGCGAAGACGGTGAGATTGCCGGATGCGTCTATCTTGAAGACATATTGTTCTGGGGTCCCCGTGATGTAAACGTTGCCCCGAGCGTCCTTCACCACCCCGCTGGGCCGGGCTATATCCGCCGAGAGTGGGTATCGACCGAATGTTCCACCACCTGCCACTGTGGTGATTATGTTTTGGGCATGGCTCATCAGGGATGACAGCGAAAACATCGCCACGACCGACACAGACAGAAGGGACTTGCGAATATGCAGGCTCATAAAGTTCTCCACAACGCAGTGTGACTTTCCGTCTTTCGCCATCTGTACCCTGCCGATGGAAAGAGAAAGGCACGGGATCATATCCCGTGCCCCCCTCAGAGTACGTTGAATGTCGTATTGATCGCTCGACCAGGCACCATGCGCACTGGCCTTGCGCCACAAGCCACAGGACAGTACACCCGGGAGTTCCGACTGTCAAGCAGGAACCGTGTAGCCGAATGGGTGAGAGCGGTCGATCTTCGCGAGGCCTGGATCGACACCTTGGCTTTATCGCGGCGCTGGAAGCGCTGCGCCACCCAAAAATCTTGTCCCTCTTGGCGGCTCGATCACATTTGCGGACCTGCGGCGCCGGCGGGCCGACTGCGCGGAGCGCACTTCTTGTTGACTTTCCTGCAGCTGCACAACGCCGTAAGAATTTAAGAAGACAGTCCCCTAGCGCGGCCAAAAAAAGAGCCGAGAGACAGCCTCTCACGGACAACAAAATGTCAACCCATCGCGGCTGTGCAAATCCAAAACGGAACGGGCGAATCGGTCACCCGCAGCCTAACTCCAATGTTCTCTAGATTTTGCGTGTAACTCCCATGAACTCAAAGATCTAGCACATAGTCAAATTCTATCTCCCTTTGTTCTCTAGATGTTGCGGTTCAAAGGGGGGAGGGGGGTACCCATGACCAAACAGTAAACTCGCATCCCGTTTCGGGACAGAGCGCGAGGTTTCCTCGCGTTGACAAACCTCCACGTCGGTAATAAAGTTTGGCTCCGAATTCGTCTCCTACTTTCCCGCCCCGGAGGTTGTCCATGCGCAGGTCCGTAAGGCCGACAGTGTTTTCGGCGATTGTGTTTTTGCTTTCCGCCGGACTCGCTTCCGCGGCGGTCAAGACTTATACGGGGACGTTTCCGGATGGGGCGACTTACCTGATTCAGGTTCCTTCGAACTGGAATGGGACGCTGGTTTTGTACAGCCACGGGTATGTGGTCCCCGGGTTCTCGAATCCGGCGGAGGATGTGGGCGATCCGATTACCGGGGGTTATCTTCTGGCGAACGGTTATGCGCTGGCCGGGTCTTCGTATGCCACCACGGGGTGGGCCATCCAGCAGGCGCTGCCGGATCAGATCAAAGTGCTGGACACTTTCAAGACGCGGGTCGGAACGCCTACGCGAACTATTGCGTGGGGACACTCGCTCGGAGGCATGGTGACGGCGGGGTTGGTGCAGAGATATCCCACGCGCTTTGACGCGGCGCTGCCTATGTGCGGCGTGGTGGCGGGAGGCGTGGGCGCGTGGAGTCAGGTTCTGGACTCGGCTTTTGCTTTTGACGTGCTTGTCGGGTCGGGCTCGGGATTGCAGGTGGTGAATATCGCCGACCCGAATAAAAATATTACGATCGCCGAGACGCTGCTGGCAGCGGCGCAGAAGACGGCGAAAGGGCAGGCGCGGATTGCGCTGACGGCGGCCCTGGATGATACGCCCGGCTGGTACGATCCGCTGTCGCCGGAACCGGCTTCGACGGATTATGTCACGCAGGAAGCGAACCAGTATCTGTGGTTAGCGAACGTTGACTTTCTTTTCGGCTTCGATTTTCGGGCGGAACTGGAGGGGCGCGCGGGCGGAAATCCGTCGTGGAACAACGGTGTGGACTACAAAAAGCAGCTGCAGAATTCTGTAGATTATGCCGAGGTTCAGGCTCTCTATACAGCGGCTGGGCTTAGTCTGGATGCTGACCTTCAGGCTTTGAATGACGCGGCGCGGATCAAGGCGAAGGCGTCGGCGCTGGGTTATTTGAAGCGCAACATTATTTTCGATGGGCAGATTTCGATCCCCGTGCTGACCTTGCATACCAAGGGCGATGGGCTGGTGGTGGTGGAAGACGAGAGCGCTTACAAAGATGTGGTTGACGAGGAGCACGACGGCGCGGCCTTGCGGCAGGTGTTTGTGCATCGCGCGGGGCATTGCGAATTTACTCCGGCGGAGACGGTGGTCGCATTCGAGGCGCTGATCAGCCGTTTGGAGACGGGCACCTGGCCTGGGCTTGGGTCGGCCGGGCTGAATAAGGCGGCTAAGGCGCTGGGACCATCGTTCAATGTGTTATCGGTGAATGGCAAGGAAGTTCATGTGCCGCCCGCTTATTTCAAGTTTCAGCCGGCGGAGTTTTTGCGGCGGTTCGATTCGGGGAAGGACTGAGGGGCCGGCCGCTCCTGTCTACATTCGCAGGACGGCGGCGCCTTTGATTTCGCTTTTGTTCAGGGCTTGCAGTGCTTGGTTGGCTTGTTCGAGGTCGAAGAGCTCGACGTCGGTTTGTAGTGGGACCTCGGCGGCTAGTTGGAGGAATTCGCGGGCGTCCTGGCGGGTGCTGTTGGCTACGCTGCGGATTACGCGTTCCTGGTAGAGAAGCGAATAGTCCATGGGTGGAATTGTGCTCATGGTGATGCCGGCGAGAGTGAGGGTGCCAGCCTTGCGGAGGACGCGCAAGGCTTGCGGGACAAGAGCTCCGGCGGGTGCGAAGATTATGGAGGCATCGAGTGGATGAGGGGGCGTGTCTTCGGCGCTCCCGATCCATGCGGCGCCGAGGCGTTCGGCTAGATCACGATGGATTGGGGTGCGAGTGAATACATAGACTTCGCATCCCTGGTGGCGCGCAAATTGTAAGACGAGGTGGGCCGAGGCTCCGAAGCCGTAGAGTCCGAGGCGCTGGCCTGGCTGAATGCCGCTCAGGCGGTAGGAACGGTACCCGATGATTCCGGCGCAGAGCAGCGGGGCGGCGTTTTCGTCGGAGAATACCTCCGGCATGCGATACGCGTAATTCTCATGGACCACGGTGTAGTCGGCAAAGCCTCCGTTGACGTGGAATCCGGTGAACTGGGCGTGGTCGCAAAGGTTCTCCAGGCCGCGACGGCAATAGTCGCACTGGTTGTCGGTGGAGTGCAGCCAGGGGATGCCAACGCGGTCTCCTTTCTTGAAAATCTGGGTGCCGCTACCGACGGCGTCCACAATTCCCACAATCTGGTGACCGGGGACGACCGGCAGTTTTGGTAGTTGGAGATCGCCTTCTACCGTGTGCAGATCGGTGTGGCAGATTCCGCAGCAGCGGATGCGTACGAGGATTTCTCCCGGGCCCGGAGTTGGTGTGCGGAGTTCATTGAGATGAAGCGGGGCTTCTCCCACAGGTCGCGGACGTTCGAGGATCATCGCGCGCATGAATTGATTTTAGTCGGTTTGAAATATGTTGGGCAGTTGTGACTTGTCGTCGTTCCTCCGGACGGGGCGTCCGGGGTTACGTGGGTTTCTGTCGCACAGGATCGGTTTCTGTCTGGAATTTGGACATTCGGAGTCGGCGAAAAGCTGCTAAGTGTCCTGATTTGAAATCGAGATTGGGTGGGAGCGCGGATTAACATTGACATCCATAACACGCAGATTCAGAATCGTGGCCGGTTGTTCCAATAACGTCCAGTTCCCCCTGGGCGATTAGGAACGCTTGGGAGCGCTTGGAGCTGTTGATCCGCCACTGAGCCAATTTCTCAAGGAGAAAGAAAGACTATGAAAACACGTTTTGCCTGCGTCCGATTAATGGTAGGGGTTACGCTGCTGGCCTGCATTGGCCTGGCTGGCATGGCCTCCGCTCAGGATATTAAGGTCCAGCCAAAGGGGACATACGTGGTGATGCCGCCGCACCTTCGCTATGACGTGGCGACGCCAGCCACTGCGCTACAGACCTGGAATGGTTCGTTCACTTATCAGGGAAAAAACTATACCTACAATATGGTGGGGACGGCGCCTTCGACCAATGCGTCGACCACGGTTCAGGTTTATGTTATTCCGCTCAAGGTCGTAATCACGCCGCGGAGGGGATCGAAGACTACGTATGATCCCGCGCACGTGCTTTCGAATGGGAAGACGGTAACGAACAACACGGTAGGGTCGCCCATTTTCAATTCGAGCACGACTTACGATCAAGGCGGAGTGAACGTGGGCACAACCCAGTACATTGATGCTTACCAGCGCGCCAATTTCTGGGGCACGGTGCAGAGCAATTCTAACTACCACCTCCTGCTTGGTGGACCGACCGTTTTGGCCGAGCAGACGCTAAGTCCGCCATCACGCGACGGAACGACGGGCACGGTTTTCGGCTTCAAGGCAGGGTTGGTGGATATCAACTGGTTTGACGCGCAGTTGCAGGGCATCATCAGCCGCTTCAGCCAGATTCAGCCGAACACGTTCCCCATCTTTCTCACCTACGACGTTTACCTCACGCAGGGCGGGCAGTGCTGTATTGGCGGTTATCACAGCTCGGAAGGCAGCATCAGCAATCCGCAAGCTTATGCGCATGCTACCTACGTGGATCATCCGGGCGAGTTTGCCCAGGATGTTTCGGCCCTGTCGCATGAAGTGGGCGAGTGGGCGGATGATCCGCTGGTGGTCAATACCAACGGAAACAATACGCCTTGCGGAATTCTGGAGAATGGGGACCCGCTGGAAGGTAACGCCAACTTCGGCGGCTTTCCATATGTGCTGAACGGGTTTACTTACAACCTGCAGGATCTGGTTACGTTGCCCTATTTCGGGGCGCCGGCGAGTACGTCGGTTAACGGCTTTTTCACCTTCCAGGGTGAGTCGTTGACCGTTTGTCAGAATGGCAGCTAGGTGGATTTGATCTGTTTTTGCGTGGCCCGCTTCTCGGGAAGCGGGCTTTTTCTTTTTCATAAATCGGAGTTTTGCCAACCCCAGACGGGCGAAGCGCCTGTCACACACAAGCATTGTGGAATCAGGTAAGATACTTCGTCGTTCGGACTGCTCATAAAATGAACCGCGAATACCACAAAGCTTATAGCCATGAACTTCATCGCGATATGGAAGCGCTGGTCTACGGACACAGCGGGCCGCCGGTGGTCGTGTTTCCTTCGTCTCAAGGAAGGTTTTATGAGTATGAAGACGCGGGAATGATCCGAACGCTGGCGCCCAAGCTCGAAGCCGGGCAATTGCAGGTGTTTTGTCCGGACTCGGTCGATGGCGAGAGTTGGTACAACAAGAGCGTTCATCCGCGGGTGCGGGTGATGCGGCACTTGCAGTATGAGCGGTACATCCTGCATGAATTTCTTCCTTTTGTGCGCTGGAAGAATCAGACGCCGACGCTGGCGGTGACCGGATGCAGTTTCGGCGGGTATCATGCGGTCAACTTTTCGTTAAAGCATCCAGATGTGGTCACGCATTGCGTTCCCATGAGCGGGGCTTATGACATTCACCAGTTTCTGGACGGGTACTATGACGACGATTGTTATTTCAATTGCCCTCCGGATTACGTGCCGAAAATGGGCGACGAATGGTTTCTCAGCCACTGGCGGCGGATGAAGATTGTATTGGGGTCGGCGGATTGGGATATGTGTCTGGATCAGAATGTGAAGATGTCGGCGATGCTGAATGAGAAGGGCGTGCCCAATTGGCTGGATATCTGGGGGGATCATTCGAAGCATGATTGGCCGTTGTGGCAGAGGATGGCGGCGAAGTATTTTAGTTGGCCCGCAACGGGGGGTTAGTTTCTTCGTGCGGCCGGGCAACAGCAGATTCCTCGTCGCTTCGCTCCTCGGAATGACAATGGTAGTTTTGTGTGACAACGGGTTGTTTGTGCGGGCTTGAGACGTTGCGAGCAACAGGAGATCGTTATGAAGAAGATTGGGATTTTGTTTGGCATGGAGAATACTTTTCCGCCGGCTTTCGTGGAGAAGGTCAACGGTATGAAGGTCGATGGAGTCACGGCCGAGTTCGTCAAACTTGGTGGGGTGAAGATGGCTGGCCCCAGCGGCTATCGGGTGATCGTGGACCGGATTTCGCAGGACATTCCTTTTTACCGTGCTTATTTGAAGAACGCGGTGCTGAACGGAACGATCGTGGTTAACAACCCGTTCTGGTGGACGGCGGATGACAAGTTCTTTAATTATGCGCTGGCTAGCAAGCTGGGCGTGGCGATTCCGCCGACGGTGCTATTGCCTCATAACAAACATCCCGAGGGAACTACCGATCAGTCGATGCGCAATTTGATTTTTCCGTTGAACTGGGATGAGATTTTTGAGTATGTCGGCTTCCCCGCTTTCCTGAAGCCCTACTCGGGCGGAGGCTGGAAGCATGTTTATAAGGTGCATTCGCCAGAGGAGTTCTTTCACCATTACAACCAGACTGGCGACTTGTGCATGACTTTGCAGCATGGCGTCGAGTTCAAAGAATATTTCCGCTGCTATGTTGTCGGCCAAGAGAAGGTGCGGATCATGTATTACGACCCGCGGGTGCCATTCCATGAGCGCTATGTGCGGAATCCGGTGCCTGCGGATGCCAAATTGCTCGAACGTGTGGAGCGGGACGCGCTGACCTTGTGCCGGGCTCTCGGGTATGACCTGAATACAGTCGAGTTTGCGGTCGAGGACGGGATTCCCTACGCGATTGATTTTATGAATCCGGCGCCGGATGCGGAAGCTACGTCGGTGGGACAGGAGAACTTTGAGTGGGTGGTGAATGCGGTGGCGGAAATGGCTGTGAAGAAGGCGCTCAGTGATGAGAACCCCGGGCGGGAGTTGCGGTGGGCTTCTTTCTTGGCGGGGGAAGGGCCGGTGGCTGTTCCTGCGGCGAAGCCCGCGGCGAAAAAGCGCATTCGGGCTTGACGCCAAAGTCAACGGCGTCAAGCACTAAGGACACGAAGGTTCACAAAGGAAATCGGTAGAAACATCGGGCTTAATTTAGGGTCGGATTGTTATACTGTTGAATTGAGTTAGCCTTCTGACGATGCGACCTACTTTTACTATCGGGATCGAAGAGGAATATCAAACCGTCGATCCGGCTACCCGCGATCTACGCTCGCACATCCATACGGAAATGATGGAGCAGGGCCGGATGCGCCTCCAGGAGCGGGTGAAGGCGGAGATGCACCAGGCAGTCGTCGAGGTCGGGACTTCGGTTTGCACTGGTATTAAAGACGCAAAGACTGAGGTGAAAACCCTGCGGCGGGACATGATCAAACTGGCGCGGGACAATGGACTCAGGTTGGCCTCGGCGGCGACGCATCCCTTTGCCGACTGGCGAGTGCAGGAGATTACCCCCGACGAGCGCTACAAGAACATCGTTGAGGACATGCAGTTGGTGGCGCGGGCGAACCTGATTTTTGGTTTGCATGTTCACATCGGAGTCGAGGATCGCGAGACTGCCATCCAGTTGATGAATCATGCGCGCTACTTTCTGCCGCACATTCTGGCGCTTTCAACCAACTCGCCTTTCTGGCTGGGAATGAACACAGGGTTGAAGTCTTACCGGTGCAAGGTATTCGACAAGTTCCCGCGGACCAACATTCCGGATTACTTTCCCAGTTGGGGGGAATACGAGAACTTCATCAAGTTGCTGATCAAGACCAATTGCATCGACAACGCGAAAAAGATCTGGTGGGATATTCGGCCGCATCCGTTCTTTAACACTCTGGAATTCCGGATTTGCGACATTCCGATGCGGGTGGATGAAACTATTGCCTTGGCTGCCCTCATCCAAGCAACGATTGCCAAGCTTTATAAGCTGCACTCGGCCAATCAGGGATTTCGTCTGTATCGCCGGGCGCTGGTGATGGAAAACAAGTGGCGGGCCTCGCGTTATGGTCTGGACGGAAAGCTGGTTGATTTCGGCAAACAGCAAGAGGTTTCTGCGCGCGATCTGATTCTGGAGTATCTGGATTTTGTGGATGACGTGGTGGACGAACTGGATTCGCGCGAAGAGTTGAACTACATTCACGAGATTATGGAGATGGGAACCGGCGCCGACCGCCAGCTGCGCGTGTTTGAGGAGACCGGTGATCTGAAAAAGGTAGTGGATTACATCATTGATGAGACGGAAGTGGGATTGACCGAATCGCCGGTCACGGCTTCCGCTAGAAAAGTAGGGTAATGAGCGTTCCTGTCAGTACTGCCAACCGCAATTTTAATACGATCCCCTTCGACCCTGAACTCACTCCCGGCGCACGCAACGCGGTCAAGGTTTGTTTGCGGGTGCAACCGGGCGAGAAGGTCACGGTCATCACCGACGAAGCCACCAAGGAAATCGCGGCCAGCATGGTCCGAGAGTTGGAAACGGTGGGGGCTCCGTACCACGCGTGGGTGCTGGAAGACTTGGCACCGCGGCCGTTGGGCGATCTTCCACGAGAAATTGTGGACGACCTCGAGAGCAGCCAGGTGAGCATCTTTGCGGTGCAGGCGCAAGCCAATGAATTGAAGTCGCGCATGCAGATGACGGACGTGGTGAACCGGCGCAAGATTCGCCACGCCCACATGGTGAACGTCAACCGGCAGATCATGCTGGAGGGAATGCGCGCGGATTTTCTCAAGGTGGATCGCATCAGCGTGAAGGTCGTTGACATGGTGCGGAAAGCAAAGCACGTGCGGGCCAAGACGGCCGCGGGGACCGATCTGGTTGCGGATTTGAATCCGAACTATCGCTGGGTGAAGACCAGCGGGATTATCAGCCCGGACAAGTGGGGGAACCTGCCCGGCGGAGAGGTTTTCACTACTCCGGGCGAGGTCAACGGAACATTTGTGATCGATGGCGTCGTGGGCGATTGGCTTTGCGCCAAGTTTGGCAGTTTGCGGGAGTGTCCATTAACCATTCGGGTAAAGGGGAATCGGGTAGTCGAGGCGCGTTCTTCGAATCATGATCTCGAGAGCGATTTCTGGAGCTACACCCACACCGACGAGAACAGCGATCGCGTAGGCGAATTTGCCATTGGCACGAATATCGAATTGAAGGACGTGATCGGGCAGATTCTGCAGGACGAAAAATATCCGGGCGTGCACATTGCTTTCGGCAATCCTTATGGCGCGCATACCGGGGCGGAGTGGTATTCGTCGACCCATATCGATGTGGTGGGGAGGAAGTTCGATATCTGGGTGGATGACGAGCAGATCATGCGGGATGGGAAGTTCTTGCTGGAAGCCTAGGAAAATTGTCATCCTGAGCGGAGGCAGTTTGTCCGCTCGCGGATAGACCGCGGGAGTCGAAGGACCAAACGCGGATTCGGTTGGCAATAGTGAGTCAGGGAATCTACCGACGGCGCCTTCGGAGAATGCCTAGAAGCAGTATCGGCAACATTGAGCGAGTAGGGGTCCTTCGACTCCGTAGCTGATTCGCTTTGCTCATCAGCTACTCCGCTCAGGATGACAGTTTGTTTTGCCATGAGCTGCTGGCGCTCGACGGCGGCGCTCTTGAAAAATCATGATTCCTGCCCTGCGACAGCAGTTCAACTCGAACTTCACGCCGGAAAAATACCAGGCTTTTCTTAAGTTGATGCACGAACGCTGCGGCGCACCGGTGCCGTTCCAGATCTCCGAGACGCCTTGCTTCTTTCCCAAACCACTGCTGGACCAGATGTCACAGTACGGCAAAGAACTGATCCAGCAGTTGGGCGGATTGGAATACCGCAAAGCTTCATTTGACGCGATTCCGCCTGACTTCAATGTGCCGCGGGAAGCGCCGCATCCCATGTTCATCCAGGTGGATTTTGGCTTGGTGCGCGACGCTGCGGGCAAGCTGCAGCCCAAGCTGGTTGAGTTGCAGGGCTTCCCTTCTCTTTATGCATATCAGGCCATGCTGTCGCAGGTGTATATGGAAGTGTTCGGACTCGATGAGAATTTGAAATATCTGCTGAGTGGGCTGGACTGGGAAGGATACAAGAAGCTCTTGCGGCGAGCCGTTCTGGGGGATCAGGATCCGCAAAATGTGATCCTGATGGAGATTGATCCGAAGCACCAGAAGACCCTGCCGGATTTTCTGCTCACAGAAAAACTGCTTGGAATTGCGACCGTATCGATTACCGACATCGAAAAAAGAGGCAATGAGTTGTTTTATGAGAGCGCTGGCAAGCGCGTTCCTGTCCGGCGAATTTACAACCGTGCGATCGTGGACGAATTGGTACGCAAGAAATTGAAGCTTTCTTTTAACTTCACCGATGAGCTGGATGTGGAGTGGGCGGGGCATCCCAATTGGTACTTCCGCATGAGCAAATTTTCGCTGCCGTTCCTTCGGCACGAGTGCGTGCCCAAGACTTCTTTTCTTGATCGCGTCGAGCCACTGCCCAATGACCTCGAAAATTATGTGGTGAAGCCGCTGTTTTCGTTTGCCGGGTTAGGTGTAATTCTTCAGCCCACAAAAGAAGATCTGGCGAACATTCCCAAGTCGAAGCGGTCGCAGTACATTCTGCAGGAGCGAATGCAATTTGAGCCGGTGATCGAAACACCCCTGGGAGCGACCAAGGCGGAGATCCGCATTATGTACATCTGGCTCGACGAACTGCTCCCAGTGATGACCATCGTCCGCATGGGACGGGGGCTAATGATGGGTGTGGACCACAACAAGAACATGCAGTGGGTGGGGTCGTCGGCTGGGTTTTATCAGGGGTGATAGTTCGGCACGAACCGAGTTGACATGGGCTACGCTAGAGCAAATAAATGAAGAATTTTCTTTGTTCGGCTCTCTCGTTTGCTGCGCTGGCTGCCGTCACCACAATTTGGGCGGCTGCACTGCAGCAGAGCGGTACAACACATCCTTCAGGCACTGGTGACAGTTCGGGAAACGGACCATCAGGGCTAGGGCCAGGTCACAGAAGTGTCGCCAATTCAAGGAAGGCGTTGTTTGTCGAGTGGGAGGGGAAGTGTCCGCCCCCGGATTGATTGTGCCAGAGCAACGGGATCACCAGACGCCAACCCTGCTTGCCAATTCATCAAATCTCGGATGCCCATGTACTGTCGTCGTTTGGGCGGTTGTTGGAAGCGATGGACTAGTCCGTGCCACCCGAATAGTTCGTCGTGTCGATGCGAGGCTGGACGGCATGGCGATCGTGTGGGTGAAGAAGTGGAGATTTGAACCTGGGCGGAAAGACGACAAGACCGTGGCCGTGGAAACCAATTTGGAAGTGACGTTTCGTTGACCGCTAAGAATCCATGCTCAGCTCGTCGCCGTTGGTGATAGCTATCCCCCACGCGGTGGTTGACCTGCGCCCGAGAGCGGCCTAACATTACCGCGAACGGTGTTTCCTCCATGGTCGGCCAGACAGTCTCCCACTATCGCATCCTGGGAAAAATCGGCGGTGGAGGCATGGGCGTCGTCTATGAGGCGGAAGACGTGCGCCTCGGCCGCCACGTTGCCCTGAAGTTCGTTCCCGACAATCTGCTCGGCGACCGCAAATCTCTGGATCGGTTCGAGCGCGAGGCCCGGGCCGCTTCGCGGCTCAATCACCCCAACGTCTGCACGATTCACGACATCGAGGATAACGGCGGCCATCCCTTCATTGTCATGGAGAGGCTGGAAGGGGAGAGCCTGAAGCAGCGTATTCACGGGAAGCCGGTGGAGTTTGAGGAACTGCTTGACATTGCGGTGCAGGTGGCGGAGGCACTGGAGGCGTTTCACGCCAAGGGAATCATTCACCGCGACATCAAGCCTGCCAACCTGTTCCTTACCAATACCCGGCAAGTGAAGATTCTGGACTTTGGCCTGGCGAAATTGTCGCGCGATCAGGGCGTGGCAGCCAATGAAGACACGCCGTATGAGGATTCGTTGACAGCGATCGGAGTCGTCCCTGGAACGGCAGTTTACATGTCTCCGGAACAGGCGCGGAGTGAAGAACTCGACCCGCGAAGTGATCTCTTCTCTTTTGGCGTGGTGCTCTACGAAATGGCCACGGGTAAGAAGCCATTTCAGGGAGCAAATGTCGTGACCACGCTGGATGCGATGTTGCATCACAAGCCGGCTCCGCCGCGAAGCCTGAACCCCGCACTCCCGCCGCAAATTGAGGGCATCATCGGGAAGGCGATGGAGAAGGACCGCGACAAACGCTACGCGACCGCGGCCCAGATGAAGGCGGACCTGCAGCGTCTTAAGAAGCTGACAGAATCAGGGGCGGTCCAGACGAATTCGCGGGAAGCGCCCTTGCGTGTGGCCACAAATGCTTTCGAGACTTCCAGTGCATGGCAGAAATATCTGCTGCTGGCAATGTCGGGATTGCTGATCGCGATTCTGGCTGCTGTGGGAGCATGGTGGTTCAAACATCGCAGCGCGACTGCGAGCGCTGGCGAGAGTGCGATAGCGGTGTTGCCGCTGCAGAATCTGAACGGCGACTTCAGCGTGGATTACCTTCGGTTTGCGTTGGCCGACGAGATTTCGAACGTCCTGACTCATAGCCGGCAACTGGACGTGCGGCCTTCCGGAGTCACGCGAAAATATGTGAGTCCGGACATTGACCCGCAGCAGGTGGGGCGCGCATTGCACGTGGGTAGCGTCCTGACCGGGCATTTCCTGCGCCAAGGGGACCATCTCCTGGTGACGCTGGAAGCCACGGAAACCAAGAGCAACAAGATGTTGTGGCAGACAAACTTCACTGCTTCCAGCGAGGATTTGATCGCCTTACAAGACAAGCTCGCCGGCCAGGTCCGCCAGGGGCTGTTGCCGATTCTGGGTGCCGCAGGCAGCTATCTCGATACCGGCACTCGGCCAAAGAGCCAGGAGGCTTACGACCTCTACCTGCACAGCCTCGCCCTGCCCCATGATGCCGGACCGAACAAGGATGCGATCGCGGTGCTGGAGCATGTTGTAGAAAGCGATCCGAACTATGCTCCTGCCTGGGAGGAACTCGGCGTTCGTGCCTACTATGACGCCGACTATTCTAACGGCGGAGAGAAGATGTTTCAGCGATCGAATCAAGCCTCGGAGCGGGCAGTTGCGCTCGATCCAAACCGCCTGACGGCGGCAAGCCAGCTGATAACAAACCGGGTGGAGCGCGGTGAGTTAACCAAGGCTTACGAAGCAGCTCAGGCCCTGGTCAAGAGCCGTCCGGACAGTGGCACGGCTCACTTCACGCTGGCTTATGTTTTCCGTTATGCCGGAATGCAAGAGGAATCCGCTCGCGAGTGTGAGGTAGCGCTGGAAATATCTCCCGGAAACTACCAGTGGCGATCGTGCGCTTGGGGATTTATGGAGTTGGGCCAAACTAAGCGCGCGATGGATTTTGTGCGCCTCGATGATGGCTCGGAATGGGCCGCATTCGCGACCCCCCTAGTTCTGTTGCGTGAAGGGAAGGTGGCAGAAGCGCGAGACAGCGTGAAGAAAGTATCGCCGGCGGCACATTATCATCGGGATCTGTTGGAGGTGTGCCTGGGGATGAGGCCGCCTTCCGAACTGGACAAAATTACAGCTGAGGCGGAAGCTTCCGTGCTGGCCGAGCCTGATCCTGAGCGCTGGTATTACGAAGGATCGATCATGGCGTACTGCGGGAAGCCTGAGATTGCTCTTCACATGATTAAGGCTGCAGTGGAGCAGAATTATTGCTCCTATTCGGCTTTACTCTCCGATCCGTTGCTGGCGAAGCTGCGCACCAGCAAGGAATTTGATGAAGTGCTGACCGCCGCCCACCAATGCCAGGAAGCCGTCAGCAACCCGCAAACACAGTGAATAAGGTAGGATTGTCAGTGGGGGTTGCAGCTACCTTTTTCTGCCGCAAGTGGTCGATGATTAAGGCGGGATTTCGGTAAAAATATTGGCTCCTGTCCGCGAGAAAAACAATCCTCTATCTATGATCGGAAATGATCGTGGGGTCGGGCTCCAACGCGTTCGGCCTGGCTCTCTGCAATTTCTTCTTTTACTTCTTCCGATTCTGTTTCTGACGCTCGCTGCCATTTGGCAGGCCGCGCCACAAGCGGCATCCCCAACGGATTCCCGATATGTGGATCCCTTACCGCAGGATACGGGCGCGGCCGGTTTACAGGAGATGCTGTTGCGGCTGAAGACGACGGCGCGCTTGATGCAGACCGTGGCGCATCCCGACGACGAAGACGGCGGAATGCTGACGCTCGAATCGCGGGGAAAAGGTGCGACTGTCTTATTGTTGACCCTGAATCGTGGTGAAGGCGGGCAGAATAAGGTGGGCAGCAATCTATTCGACGTGCTGGGTGTGCTCCGCACTCTCGAACTACTGGGGGCGGATCGTTATTACGGCGTGCAGCAGCGCTTCACGCGAGTGGCGGATTTTGGGTTTTCCAAAAATGCCGCTGAGACCTTCCAGAAATGGCAGGGTCACGATATCCCTTTGGGGGACATGGTGCGAGTAATTCGCACTTTCCGGCCTGATGTCCTGGTTGCACGCTTTTCTGGCACTGACCGTGATGGGCACGGTCATCACCAGGCATCTTCGATTCTTGCGCGCGAAGCCTTTCGCGCGGCCGCTGATCCGAATCGATTTTCAGAGCAGGTCAAGGAAGGTCTCCTGCCCTGGCAGGCGAAAAAACTCTACGTCGGAAATGTTTGTGGATTTGGGGCTCAAACTTGTCCGGCGGAGAACTATACCGTCAGGTTGAATACGGGAGAGCCCAGTCCAAGCCTGGGAATGTCGTACGCCCAATTCGCTCTCGAGGGATTGCGGCATCAGCGTTCCCAGGGTGTGGGAGCCTTTTCGATAGACCCTGGCCCTCGCTTCACATTCTACAAACTGGTGGATTCGGTTCTTCATCCCACGACGGACAAGGATGGTCACGAGCGAGATTTCTTTGACGGAATTGACACGAGTCTGCCGGGGCTGGCCTCGAGACTGGGAGACGATGAGACTAAGGTGCCGTGGTTGCGACCAGCATTGATAGACATCGCAAGTCGCGTCCAGGATGCAACCCAACGCGGCGACAAAGAACCGAGCGATGCGACCGGGCCGCTGCTGGTTGCGTTGCACGACCTGGACTCGGTCACAACTCGCGCGCAAAGCAGTGACATTAGCCCGGCGTTAAAGGACGAGTTACTGGGAGGACTTCGTGAGAAACAGGAACAAATGCAGACCGCGCTCAACCTGGCCATGCAGATTTCGTTGGAAGCGACGGTTGCTCCACGACAGAGCGCGGAATTGCCGAAGGAGCCTGAAGCGTTGACCGTTGTATCTCCGGGCCAGAAATTCCTGGTGAGATTTAAATTTCACAACGGCTCGAAGTTCAAGCTAGTTATGGACCGGGTGCAACTCGATGCTCCGCTGCAAGGATGGGCCAAGCGGGTGGACGAGGAAGGCGTTCTGGTGGTTGCTCCTGGCGCGGATCAGTACGCAAACTTCGTCGTGCAGATTCCTGTTGACGCTGCTGAGGCCCGCATTTACACGCGTCCCTACTGGCATCGCTCCGATCCGGAAACCGAAAGCATCAATACGATTGATGATGAACGATACCTTACTCTGCCTTTCCCGCCGCCGCCGTTCCATGCCGTGGTCCAGTACCACACTCATCACGCCGCGCACGACTTGACTCTCTTTGGTGGAACGCACAAGTTGGGAGGATCGGACGGACCGGAGACAGAGATCAAGACTCCGGTGGTCGTGTCGTTCTTAGATGACCAAGGTGTAGAGCGCAGGCGAACGCTAACAATCGTCCCCGCGTTTTCTGTGATGGTGGAACCTGGGCAGCAGATAATTCCGACAAATGACGGAGGAGAAAGCCGGGTGAAAGTTGGCATTTCGACGAATTTGTCTGGCGCTAACAAGGGGGGTCTTCACCTGGAGGTGCCGACGGGCTGGAACGTCGAGCCCGCGAAAGTGGCTATGGAGTTCCAGAAGCGCGGCGAGAAACAAGAGGTTGAGTTTAAGATCATTCCCGCCAGCCTGAAGGAAGGACGAGCGAAAATCCGCGTGGTTTTCGAATCGGGTGGTGTGAGCTACAGCGAGGGTTACAGCCTGGTGACGAGACAGGACCTCGACACCTTTTACTACTACCAGCCTGCCCTGCAGCGTATCAGCATCGTCGATGTGAAAGTGCCTAAGGATTTGAGAGTGGGCTATGTCATGGGGGCGGGCGACGATATTCCGACGGTGCTTACACAACTCGGAATGAAGCTTACCCTGATTCCAGCCGACAAACTCGCCAGCGAGAACCTAAGCCAGTACCAGACGATTGTCCTGGGAATTCGTGCTTACGATACGCAGAAGGATCTCGCCGCCAACAATAAGAAGCTGATGGATTTTGTTCACGATGGCGGCACGCTGGTCGGACAGTATGAAACCGGAGTCGCTGATTTCAACAAAAGATCATTTACGCCTTTTCCTGCGCAGCTGAGCCGGGCGCGTGTCTCGGTCGAGGAGGCTCCGGTAGAGATTCTCGCGCCGGAGGATGGGGTCTTTCACTATCCCAATCAGATCACCGAGCGCGATTTCGATGGGTGGGTGCAGGAGCGCGGGCTGTATTTCATGGACCAATGGGACAACAGCTTCAAGCCGCTGCTCGCCTCTCATGATCCTGGCGAGTCGCCGCAGAAGGGCGGCCTGTTGCGCGCGCAGTATGGCAAGGGAACATATATCTATACGGGATATGCCTTCTTCCGGCAGCTTCCGGCGGGAGTTCCGGGGGCGATCCGATTGTATGTGAACTTGTTGAGTGCGGGGCACGACAACGGCGGCCGTTCGTGATCTGCTTCTAGCTCCCTTCACGATTTTGGGTTCGCGTCCGAATGCAGATTTCCTCCCAGACCGGTCAGACTCCTCCGCGATTGATTCGCGGGGTTGGGCTGGGTAGTGCGACTGCGCTCAACATGATCGACATGATCGGCGTAGGACCGTTCATCACCATCCCGCTCATGGTCAGTGCGATGGGTGGGCCACAAGCCATGCTCGGCTGGATCCTGGGCGCGATTTTTGCCATGTGCGATGGCTTGGTTTGGGCGGAACTGAGCGCGGCGATGCCGCAGTCGGGTGGTTCGTATGGTTATTTGCGCGAGATCTATGGGCCGAATCGATTGGGCCGATTGATCTCGTTTCTTTTTGTCTGGCAACTGTCTTTCAGTGCACCGCTCTCGATCGCGTCGGGTTCAATTGGCCTGGCGGGCTATGCGTCCTACTTCTGGCCGGGACTGGAAGAGCAATACACTGCTCGCCACTGGAGTGTACCCGTGCCTCTGCTGGGAAGGCTGCAGTTGCACTGGCTGGTGTCAGGAGCGACGTTTGTCGCGATCGGCATGGTTGCTCTGGCCACGGTGCTCTTGTATCGGAAGGTCACGAGCATCGGGTGGATCTCGAAGCTACTGCTGGCGGGCGTGATCGGAACCATGCTCTGGATCATTATCGCGGGCCTCGGCCACTTCGATGCTTCCCGAGCCTTCAGTTTTCCTCCTGGGGCGTTTGTGTTGTCGCACAACTTCTTCCTCGGCCTTGGCTCGGCCATGCTGGTCGCCACCTACGATTATTGGGGATATTACAACGTCGCTTTTTTGGGTGATGAGATAAAAGAGCCGGAGAAAACCATCCCACGGGCGATCTTGCTATCCATTTTTTTGGTGGGATGTCTATACGTGGTAATGAACATCAGTATCCTGGGCGTAGTGCCGTGGCAGGAGATTCAAGCGGGTCAAGACAACCGTGGCTTGTATGTTGTCTCAATTTTCATGCAGAAGCTTTACGGGCCATGGGCCGCGAATCTCGCGACGGGATTGGTTATGTGGACGGCATTCGCCTCGGTTTTTTCTTTGATGCTCGGATACTCGCGGGTACCATACGCGGCGGCTCTCGACGGAAATTATTTCAAAGCGTTCGCGCGAGTACACCCGGACGGCCGATTTCCGTATGTGTCACTGCTCGCTCTAGCCGCAGTCGCGGCTTTGTTTTGCTTTCTGTCGTTGGCGGATGTTATCACCGGGCTGGTCGTGATTCGTATTACCCTGCAGTTCCTGATGCAGGCGATTGGAGTAATTGTGTTGCGGGTCCGCCGTCCGGATCTGCCGCGGCCGTTCCGCATGTGGCTTTACCCGCTGCCCGCTCTAGCAGCGTCGATCGGATTTCTGTTCGTCCTTGTTTCGCGGACGAACTCACTCATCCAAATTCGCTATGCGGCGCTCATACTGATCAGCGGTGTAGCAATCTATCTGTTGCGCGCTTGGCGGCGCGGTGAGTGGCCATTCGATGGACAGGTGCCGGCGGACGGGCTCGCGAACAACCATGGCTGAAGCCTTGAAGACACCGATGCCAGGAAGCCTGCCGAGAACCATGAACGGTTCGGCATGGGCGCCGCTGGGTGAGCCGCTCTTCCGTTCCCTCTGGGTGGCCGCGGTAATCTCCTACACTGGAACCTGGATGCAGAACGTGGGCGCTGGCTGGCTGATGACGCAGCTGACCATGTCTCCATTGATGGTGGGCCTGGTGCAGGCTGCCTCAACCCTTCCGGTTTTTCTCGTCATTCTGCCTGCGGGCGCGCTGGCGGACATGGTAGATCGACGGCGATTTCTGCTCATCACTCAAGGATGGATGGTCGCGGCGGCCGCGCTGCTCGGTATTTTTACGTTGCTCGGAACTGTCACGCCATGGATTCTCCTAGTGTTCACATTCGTGCTCGGCCTGGGAGCGGTAATGAATGACCCCGCGTGGCAGGCAATTACGCCGGAGATTGTTTCTCCCAGCCAACACGCGCCAGCCGTGGCTTTGAACTCGGTCGGATTCAACGTGGCTCGCGCTGTTGGTCCGGCACTTGGTGGGATCGTAATCTCCATTGCGGGTTCAGGCGTTGCGTTCCTGTTAAACGCTGCTTCGTTCTTCGGAGTCATCTTCTTCCTTTATCGCTGGAAGCGTCCGCATTTTGAAAACGTGGAAACGGGACGCGTCACCGATGCCATCCTCACCGGCCTGCGTTATGGACGTGATGCGTCGGTGGTGCGTTGTGTGCTGATCCGCACTGGGGCTTTCAGCTTGGCGGCGAGTTCCCTGCTCGCCCTTCTCCCGATCGTTGCCCGCCCTCATGGCGCCACGGGATACGGCCTGCTGCTCGGCTCATTCGGGTTGGGGGCGCTGGCCGGAGCTGCCGTTTTGCCTCGGCTGCGGAGCACCCTCTCGGTGGACCGGGTCGTCACAATCGCAATTCTGGTGTTCGCCGCAATGACGTTCGCCGCGGGACGACTGCAAGCCTTCGGCTGGCTCCAACTGGTATTGTTCGTTAGCGGAACGGCGTGGATTGGAATCCTCGCCTGTCTCAACGTCGCCGCGCAAACCATGTCTCCTCCGTTCCTGCGAGCCCGGGCACTCTCCTTGTATCTTTTGGTATTACAAGGAGGGATGGCAATCGGCAGCGCGTTGTGGGGTGGACTGGCCAGCCGTGTTGGAATTCCTACAACATTCTTGTGTTCGGCAATCGCCCTTGTGGTTGGGCTCCTCAGTGTGCGACGCTATCCCCTGACGTCGCAAGAGCTCGAGTACGCGCCGTCGGTGGTGCGGGACTAACTTCCGAGACCGGATTCGACAATTCCAATCAGGAGATTTCTCATGAGCAAAATGAAATGGCTGCTGGTGTGTGTACTTCTGCTGGCAGGTAGCGGTTTCGTTCTCGGGCAGAACGCCAAGACCGCAGGGCCTCCAACGGTGTCTCAGGTGATGGATCGCAGCGTAACTGGTGTGGAGAACGAATTCGTTCCCGCCGCCGATGCCATGCCCGAGGATAAGTATTCCTTTGCGCCCACAAATGGCGAATTCAAAGGCGTTCGCTCCTTCGCGCAACAAGTGAAGCACGTGGCGGCGGTCAACTACCTGGTCGGCGCAGCTATTCTCGAGGAGAAGCCGCCTGTCGAACTGGGTGGCGAGAATGGCCCGGACTCGGTGAAGACCAAGGCAGATGCGGTGAAATTCCTTAAGGACTCTTTCGTTTACGTGCATAAAGCTGTGGGCACCATCAATGAGGGGAATCTTCTAAATCCGATCAAGAGCCCCTTTGGCGAAAACAGCGTCACGCGCCTTGGCATGGCCACTTTGATCGTGGCGCATTGTTTCGACCATTACGGGCAAATGGTGGTTTACCTGCGCATGGACAGCATCGTTCCTCCCGCAAGCCGCTGATCGGAAGAAGTGTTAGGGCGAGACACGACGGCAGGAGTCGGTATTCATCCCATTCCATGCATAGGGGATTCCCTGTAGCACGAAAGTGCTATTTACATGTCCAGGAATGGGAAATAATCTCAGGCTCCCCTTCCGATTGAAGATGTTGCGAGGTGAATGACACTCTCGAACGGTAGAGGTGCGCCCCGCAGCGTTTGTGCAAGAGGCGACCGCAGCAGCAGTCGGCCCCAAGTAGCAGGAGATGTAAGTGAAGACTAAGAAGCATCACGCCACGTTATACGGATCTGCCACACTCGGGCACACAACCAAGCACAAAAACGACGCCCAGCGGGAGATTGAAAAGTTTCTTCACGCGGTCCAGTCCTACCCAGACCGATTCGCCCGCGAACCTTATCTAAGCTTTCAACAACATCTGTGCAGCATCGTGACCGAAGCAGATTCGACTGCGACGGATAAATAGTAGTTTGTTGCGCACCAGATGTTTAGCGTATCTGTTGCCGCGCCCCGCGCGGAGTAATGTCGGTAAGAATTAGTTCCGGACTGAGCCCATGTTTTCGCAGGTGGTCGCGCACCCGCGTCCGAGTCTGACTGATACTTGCTTTCGGATCAAGAAAGACCAATACGGAGGGTCCGGCACCGCTCAATGCGCTACCAACAACTCCGCGAGTTGCAGTGAGCTTCTGCAACGCCGGCAGTAGAGGGCACAGGGACGCGCGGTAAGGTTGGTGAATGCGATCCTCGAGTGCGGACTTAAGCAGATCTTTCCGGTTCTGAAGAAACCCTGCCAGTAGAAGCATCGAATTCTGGATGTTAGCGACTACATCGCCACGGGAATACCGATTCGGCAGAACGCGGCGCGCATCCTCCGTGGAAAGGCTCTCGCTGGGGACGGCGAGCAGTAGCGGCCACTTCCCTTTCGGCCGTACGCATGCCATTCGCATTTCACCAGCCGCAGAAGTTTGTGCAACTGCCAAACCGCCCATCCAGCAAGCCGCTGCGTTATCGGGATGATGCTCGCGTTGGGCCGCCTCGTATACGATTCGGCTATCGGTCCAGCGTAATCGACCGAAATGCAATGCCATGGCGATGCCCACCAGCCGCGCAGCAGCGGAGGAGCCACATCCTTTGCCGATGGGAATTTGATTGTCGATGCGCAGAGCCAGTGGCTGCACCGTTTTCTTCTCAGCCTGTAGTACCTCGCGATAAGTTTGCAGAATAAGGTGATTTTCGAGTCGACTGCAGATTTCACGATCGCGGCCGCTCGCCGTGATCGAAAATCCATCGGCGGGCGTCGCCTGAACTTTAAGAAATATCGAAAAAGCCAGCGCCGCAGCATCGAAAGCCGGACCAAGATTCGCGGAAGTCGCGGGGAGAACAATCTCCAAGGATTTTCGAGATTTCGCCCGGCTTTTGTCACTACGATCCGTCATGAGATCAAGTCAGTGCAACTGTAGAAACGGAGCTTGCTACGTTTCCAACCCACCGTCTGCTGCTTTCAAGGTTTGAATGACGGCGTGCACGGTCGCGTCTAATACGATGGGTGCTCGCTGTTGCAGCGCAAGGATATCAGCTTCTTTTTCGTTCTCAGTTCCGGCGAAAAGATCTCCACGATGAAATTTCAAGGTGAACTCGGGATCTTTCAACAGATGTCCAGTCAGAATCAAGACCACGCTCTCCTCTGACTTGACGAAACCTTGCTTTACCAGCTTCTTCAGTCCTGCAAGCGTTACAGCGGAAGCCGGCTCGCATCCAATGCCATCGGCCCCGATTTCCGCCTTCGCCAATGCGATTTCAAGCTCGCTGACTTGCTCGACGGCGCCGCTTGTCGACTTGAGAACACCGACTGCCTTTTTCCACGATGCGGGGTTGCCGATGCGAATTGCGCTGGCCGCGGTTTCGGCCCGTACAGAGATTAGTTCCCTGCCACCATTCTCGCGCATCGTCCGCACTAGTGGGTTTGCCCCCGCCGCCTGAATAATAGAAATTTTCGGCAAGGTCGAAATGAAACCGAGTTGCTTCATCTCAAGAAAAGCCTTGCCCAACGCCGAGGAGTTTCCCAGATTTCCACCGGGAACGATAACATGATCGGGCGGCTGCCAATCGAATTGTTCCATCAGTTCGATCGCCGCTGTCTTCTGGCCTTCGAGACGATACGGATTGACCGAGTTCAGGAGATAGACCGGCATCCGCTGCACAACCTCGTTCAGCACACGCATGCAGCCATCAAAATCCGTTTTCAACTGACACGTTACTGCGCCGTAGTCGAGCGCCTGAGACAGCTTGCCCCAAGAGACCTTGCCCTCCGGAATCAACACTAGGCTTCGCATTCCGCCGCGGGCCGCATAGGCCGCCATCGACGCGGACGTGTTGCCGGTGGAGGCGCAAGCTACCCAGCGAAAACCCTCCCTTCGCGCGACCGATGCGGCCACCGTCATTCCCGTGTCCTTGAACGATCCCGTGGGATTCATCCCCTGGTGCTTGGCATAGAGTTGCTGTAGCCCGGCAATGCGAGCGCAGCCAGGCATTTGATAGAGAGGAATGTTTCCCTCGCGAAGAGTAATGACGTCGTGCCAGTTCTCGAAGGTGGGCAGCAACTCGCGGAAACGCCAGACGCCGCTTTCGTCGACTGGGAGTGCGGAAGTACGCCGCTGGCGCCAGAGAAGTTTAAGGCCAGCGGCATCTACCACACCGCCTTTATTCCAGCCGGCGTATATGACCTCCAGCAAATCGCCACAAGCGGCACAGCGGAAGTTCAGTTCTCCTTTTGCATACAAGGCGCCGCAGCCAATGCATCGAAGCTGAACAGGGTTAAACTGAGTTGAAGTTTGGTCGGTCATCCAGGTTGAGTCAGCGGAATATTAATCAGTAGATCTACTTCTCGCCACGCAAATATTGGTCGGTCTTGTTGATCCAGTCAGCGCGCGGCGGATTGAACACGTCCAGATCCACCGTATCTACGAGCGCCTCGGCTTTGTGCGGCATATCCGGAGGGATCGTCAGCACTTCGCCTGCTTTCACTACAATCTCTTTGCCGTCGATCCAAAACTTCAACGCCCCTTCAAGAATATAAGTAATCTGTTCGTTGTGGTGGCTGTGCTCGGGAACGATGCAGCCCTTCTTTAGAAGGACACGCGCCAACATGACGCTTTTCCCGACGACGAAGTGGCGCTGGAGCAGTGGATTCAGGTCTTCCAGTTCGACCGAGTCCCACGGAATATGCTTGAGTTCAGCTTTTGTTACGGCTTGGCCTGTCGTCCATCGTGCCTTTGTGGCCTTCGGGGTTGCCTGCTTCTTTTTCTTTACCTTCGCCATTAATGCACCTTTCCTGCATAAAGTCCGACTGCATTGTCATGCAAATAACCACGCGCCATCTGTAGCGCCTGCGCCTCGCTGACCTCACCCATTGAAATCATCTCCGCCAGCGCGGCGGCCAATGATGTGCGCGATGACTGCACTCCCAGCCAGTAGCTCTCTTCGGCCCCTAGAACGTCGTTGTACGGAAATGCGTCGGTGCCGAAGGTAATTTTCTCAGGGAAGGTCTCGAGCCACAGCTTGAGCACCTTCTTGAACTCCGAAGGATAGAGCAGAAATTCGGTTTCTGACGAATCCAGATAAACGTTCTTCGCTGCGGCGAGCCAAATGGCTTGACGATCGTAAGGAAATCCGCCGTGAATCATCACAAACGTGACATCCGAATAGCGCGGATCGCGCAGTATGTTTTCCAGATTCATGATGTTGCTTTCGGTGAGGCTAAAGTAGCCGCCGGGGCCAACCGCCGAGTGGATGTGAACCGGAAGATGGAGCCGGCCACCTTCACGAATCAGGCAGCGGAAGATGAAATCCTGGAAAGTGCGGTACTCATCGTTGCTCGGAATTCCTCCAGCCACGAATCGCTCATAGATATCCTGCGCGTCTTCGCGTGAGGGATCGGTGAACTTGGTGGAGCGAAAATACGCCACTTCGAACTTCATGGCAACGGCGCCCTTTTTCTGATTGTCTTCGAGGGTCCGGCTCACGAATGCGAGATAGCTGGCAAAATCTTTAGGTAATTTGTCGAAGCCCTCCTGCTGCATCCAGCGATGGAGCATTTTCTCCTGCAGCGGTATGTAAACCTGCTCATCAACATTGCGCGCGGTCTCCCGCTGATTGTCGAATGGCCACATGAACGAATCCGCAAAGAAGACCCAGACAAATCTTTTCGGATCAAGGTAGTCCGCCATCAAGGCACGGTTCGCAACCCCTTGCTCGATGTTCAATTGGTCGAGAATGACAGAAAAATAAGCCTGCCCACGTTGCTTCTTCAGCTCTGCTTTCTTCTGCACCAGCCATTTGGCGTGTTCGGGCGAAAGATCGTCGTAAGGGTAGCCGAAGAGCGCTTTGGCGGCCGTGATGAGTTCGGGATTCGTGTCGCGTAAACGCAACGCGTAAACTCCGGGAGGTGCAGCCATGGCGTCGATGTCCTGATCGTCGGAGTAACCGGGATGCGCATGGTGATCAAAGATAGGGATCTTCTCGATCTGAGGAAGCAGGCGCTGGTAGATCTGCTGCACGTCGGGACCGGGCAACGGGCGCGCCTGAGCACCAGCAAGCAGCGACGGCGCACAAATCAGCGGCAAGATAAGACAGCAGCAAGCTGTTTGTCTCATGCAATCTCCGTTTAGTAACTCCTCACGCGTGTCTCGTTAATCTAGCGCGCTGCCGCGGTTCTTTGCCAAGCGGCGGAGATCTGAAGAATCCGATCGACTGCCTCCTGCAAAGTAGCGATTGACGACGCAAACGAGAAGCGAATGAAATTAGCGCCACTTGCCCCGAATGCAGCGCCGGGGATAGCAGCGACACCAGCCTCCTCGAGCATGATGCGACACAATTCTTCTGCACTCATTCCCGTCTCGACGATGTTCACCCATGCATAGAACGCACCTTCTGGGGGCGAACAGCGGAAACCGGGAACGCGATTCAGATCTCGAATAAACTGCTCACGCCGCCTGGCGAACTCGCGAACCATGCGAGGCGCCATCCCCTCGCGATCTTTGAGCGCTTCAATGGCCGCATACTGGCTGAATTCGGCCACACAGGTATAGCTGTTGACCGCCAGCATGTTCAGCGCCGGGACGATGCGCGCCGGAGCAATGGCATATCCAAGCCGCCAACCGGTCATCGCAAAGCTCTTGGAGAAGCCGTCGATGATCAGAGTGCGCTCTTCCATTCCCGGATAGTTCATGAGCGAGACATACTGCCCGCCGTAGATGACCCGGGCATAGATTTCATCGGAGAGGACGAGTAGATCATGCTTTACAGCGAGTTCCGCGAGCCGTCGCTGCACGTCGTAGCTGTAGACGGTGCCAGTCGGATTGCCCGGAGAGTTGGCGATGAGAATCTTAGTGCGAGGCGTAATCATCGCAGCGAGCTCGTCGGGATCCGGCTGGAAGTGGTTGCGTTCAGACAGCTCAAACGGTGCTGCCACCCCGCCCAAACCGAGAGTGATGGACTGATAGCCGGGGAAACCCGGATCGGGGTACAACACTTCGTCTCCCGGATCGATCAGGGCCATCATGGCCATGAAGAGCGCGACTTTGCAGCCGGGCGCAATGACGATGTTATCTGCTGAAACTTTCAGATTGCGGGTTTCGTGAAGATAATTCGCAATGGCTTCTCGCAGAGTCAGGACTCCAGCTACAGCACAATAGCGGTCTTTGCCTTCGTCCAAGGCTCGCTTCAGTGCCTCGTTCACCGAAGCGGAAGGATGGAAGTCCGGCTCGCCGAGTTCGAGATGGATGATGGATCGGCCTTCGCGTTCGAGTTCTTTCGCGCGCGCATAAACGGACAACGCGCCCTCACCCGTCATCACTGCGATTCGAGAAGCCAGCGGTCGCATGCTTTGCCTTTCCAGAAGTTCTGTTGCTCGGAGGCCGGGCGTCCCGCCGGCCTGGACGGGTCAGAAGCCGTCCTCCATTTACATATCTACAAGCCCTTGTAGAGGCCGCCATCGACGAGGACAGTCTGCCCGGTCACATACGAGGCGCGCTCGGAGGCCAGCCATACAATTGCATCCGCCACTTCGCGGGGTTCGCCGAGACGTTTCAACGGCGCGTCCGCGCTCCAACCCTCGGAGATTTCTCTTTCACTCTTTCCCGATGTTGCGGATCGTGCCTTAGCCAGTTCTTTGAGCCGATCGGTCGCAGTGTAGCCCGGCCCGACGTTGTTTGCGAGTATGCCATCTTTGCCGAATTCGTTGGCTAGACTCTTAACCAGACCGACAACGGCCGCGCGCACAGCGTTCGAAAGTACCAGGTCCGCTACCGGCTGTTTCGTTGTGATGGAAGTAATTGTAATGATCCGGCCCCAGTGCTGGCGCTGCATGTGAGGAATCACTGCGCGGGCAAAATAGACGGTGCTGAGAAAGTTGGCATCCACCGCCTTTCGCCATTCTTCAAGGGTGGCTGCAAGGAATCCTTTTGCCGGTGGTCCCCCCGCGTTGGTGACGCAAATATCCGCGCTGCCAAACTTTGAAACTACCGAATCCACAAAGCGATGCACGCCGTCTGCGTCGGTTACGTCCAGCGCCTGGGCAAGCACTTCGGCGCCGTACTGTTTCTTGATACGCTCTGCGGCTGCATTCAGTCGTTCAGCATTGCGGGCGCACATTGCGACGCGACAACCTTCAGAGGCGAAGGCCTCCGCTGTGGCCAAACCAATCCCCTGACTGGACGCAGCCACCACCGCGACCCGATTTTTGAGACCGGTATCCATAAGGTTGGAATTATAAAGGCAGCGTCGTCCTATACCTATTGTCCGCTTCGCCGGTGAACGATACTCTTGATGGGATCATTGGCACCCTGCGATTCGGCGAAATCAGCCCCTGGAGTCTGTCATGAAGAAACATCAGCACCGTCCCGAAACTGAAGCCGTTCACGGCGGGACCAACCTTGATAAGAAGAATGGTCCACTTGCTACCCCCATCTACCAGACCTCAACCTTCGAGGTCACCGACAACGAGCAGCAATTGCGCGCGACTCATACCGATGTGTTTTACACGCGCTACGGGAACCCGACGAACACCGTGGTTGAGTCGGCAGTTGCGGAACTCGAAGGCGCCGATGGGGCCCTGTTGTTTGCTTCGGGCATGGGGGCGATCACGACTTCTATCCTGTCCCTGCTGAAAAGCGGCGATCACGTGGTGGCTCAACGAGACATCTACGGCGGTGCGACCAAATTCTTCACCCAATGGCTTCCGAAGCTGGGCATTGAAACCACGCTTGTCGATACTATTGAGTACGATCAGCATGCGCGAGCTATCCAAGCCAATACCAAGCTGCTGTACCTCGAATCTCCAACCAATCCCACGGTGCGGATCGTCGATTTGCATAAAATCGCAGCTCTGGCGAAAAAGCGTGCACTCTTCACAATGATTGACAGCACGTTTGCCACGCCGATCAACCAACGCCCTGTGGAATTTGGCATCGATCTGGTGATGCATTCGGGCACCAAGTATTTCGGCGGACATTCCGATCTGAGTGCCGGCATTATTGCGGGGCGTGAAGATCTAATCGACAAGATTCACGAAACCCGTACCACGCTGGGTGGCGTGATGGACCCACACGCTGCGTGGCTGCTGCTCCGTGGCATCAAAACGCTCGCGGTACGGGTTCAACGGCAGAATGAGAGCGCTCTGCGCATCGCACAGTTTCTGGCCGAACATCCGAAAGTCCGGCGAGTGTACTATCCGTTTCTCGACGGTCATCCGCAACGGTCGGTCGCGATGGAGCAAATGCGCGGTGGCGGCGGTATGCTGAGTTTTGAAGTGGATGGCTCGGGAGAAGATGCGCGGCGGCTGACGGAATCTCTGCGTCTCTTCACATTGGCTCCCAGCTTAGGTGGGGTGGATTCGTTGGTTTCGATTCCGGTGCTGACGTCGCATGCCATGATTTCAGCGGAGCAGCGGCAGAAGATGAATGTGACCGAGCAGTTAATTCGCCTGTCGGTGGGCATCGAAAATGTGGACGATTTGATTGCCGACCTGGAAAATGCGTTTGCCGCCATGAGTTCGTCTCGCCAGCATGTGCAAGTCGGGTGAGGGCCCTCTCTTGAGAGAAAAAATCCTGGCCTCATGAGGAGGCCAGGCCGGAGGAACTGCGCGACATTCATTCAGAAAATGAACTTCATTGCCAACTGCAGGATGCGGGGGTTATGAGCTGAGTTAGGCTGAAGGAGCCCGCTGCCAAAGCAGCTCGCGTCGCCAGCTGAGCTGTTGGACCCGCCATAGCAGCCCGCCGAGTTTGCCGTGGTGATTCCCGATCCGTTCGCGTTGTCCGCAGCCGAGCCAGCGTCTCCGCCCAGCCATGAATATTCTCTGTGGTTGAACACGTTGAAGGCTTCCGCCCGGAATTCGAAGTACTTGCTTTCGGTCACGGCGATATGCTTCAAGAGCGCCATGTCAAAATTCGTTCGCCATGGATTGCGCAGATTATTTCTACCAGCGTTCCCGAAAGTCAGCCCTGTGGGAGCGACAAAGGCTGCGGGATTGTACACCAAAGGCGCGTTTCCAGGCGGCAGTGTCGGTATCCCCACGCTCGGATTCCCCGCGAGATCGGGGTACGAGCCGGCACTCGCTAACGAATTGGAGACTCCGGCGTTGTCGGTCGGAATATTGGTCGGCGAACCATTCACCGTGCTGTTACACGGGTTGCAGCCCTGGTTGTAAAGCGAGAACGGCGTCCCACTTTCTATGTCGGTAATGCCAGACCATTGCCATCCTCCCAGGAACCTGTTGGCTGGACCCTTTGTCTTGAAAAAAGGCAAATCATAAACGTAGCCAATGTTAATGATGTGCCGCTCGTCGAAGTTAGAACTAGCTCGATAAGCGTTCAGGTTGTAACTATCGACAAAGCCGCTATCGTTCCAGTCGGAAGAGTCGTCAATCGAATGGCTGTAAGTGTACGCCGCGTTCAGTTGCAGTCCGCCTATACTATGGCGCAAGGAAGCCTGCAGCGCGTTGTAGTTCGACGATCCAGTTTGATCTTTCCGCGTAATGCTTCCGATTCCCGCGTAGGGCAGAAACGGATTGGCGTTGTTGCCGCACGCTACGAAAAGGTTGACAGCGGCGCCGGACGGAACCCCACCGGGAGCGGGAGGGCTGTAGGGGATGGGCGTTCCGTAGGAGGTCACGGCATTTGTAGGAACACCATAGGCGTCAACGACCACATTGGGCTGACTGCCGCCCGGACCCCAACTGCAGTCGGAGGCCGCGATCAACTGGCCGGGCGCGTAGGGGTTCTGGCTTGCGGCAACCGAGTGCATCTGGTTGTACTCATACGAACGGGTCAAATGCACTCCACCGCTTCCGACGTAAGCCAGGTTTGCAACCGTGTTCTTGCCCAAGTCGTGCTGCACATCGAGATGCCATTGCTGCATGTACGGCCAGGTGGCTTTGCTAGGAATCGATACAAAAGAAAGGGGAGTGGTGCCACCGCCGAGGAGACCAGGATTGAGATTGGCATACCCTGGCACATTCACCACGCTGGTGGTCTGGGTGTTGATGTTGTATTGCTCGAGCGATTCCGTATTGGCTTCGTTACCATTCGTGTGCTCGAAGAAAATGCCATACCCGCCGCGAATGGCCCACTTCCCATTCCCCAGGGGATCAAACGCAAAACCAATGCGAGGCGCTGGGTTCCACCAGTGATTGGACATGCAGCCTTTGGGAACTCCGGGTGTAACGCCACAGTCGACCCATCCATTGAACGGATTGCCTATGACCAGGCCTGTGCTTGGATCCACGCTGCTGGCCCCGGGAACGTAGCGTGCCGGATCAAAATTCCATGCCAGATTGTTCTTCTCCGAATACGTTCCGAAAAAGCTCATCCGTAGCCCCAAGTTCAACGTCAGGCGTGAGGTGACGTGCCAATCGTCCTGAAAATAGGGTTCAAAGACGTTGTATTGCTCGTGCATCTTGAGCGCGGCTTGTTCCTGTGTGAAGGTATCGACATTTCCGAGAAGCATATCGGCGAACGGATTCCCGGTGGTAACCGCGCTACCGGTAGTGAACTGCAGGAAGCCGTTCACGCCATAGCTCGGCTGCGGGATTTCGTTCTTGTGCGCATTCACCACGTAAATTCCGAACTGCAGGTTGTGCCCGCCAACGCTCTTGCTGACGTTGTCGCGGAAGGTGAACGTCGGATTAGAATTCAGTGGACCATTCGGCACGTAGCCAGGATCTTCAGCGAAGTTATATTGGCCGCCCGAGAGGCTAATGCCCGGCACCTTGCCGTCAAAGCCGTTGCTATAGATCCCGATCGGGGGAAATCCCGAGGGGCGCTGCCAGGGGCCAATCAAACTCGTCGTGATGTGGTCGGTCGTGTAACTGGCGACGAATTCGTTTAACAGAGTTGGCGAAACTGCGGCCGTAACGCGCGCTACCATGCTAACGCCTGGGCCGTTGAAGTTGGTTTGAATGGTGGGAAAGCTAGTTCCGCTCGTCCACAAGGGTACGGGATAGTCTTGATCCCACGAATCGTGGATGTATCGAAAGGTAGCGCGCACCTTGTCGGTAATGTTCTGATCGACGCGGAATAGTTCTTCCCGCCAGTTGGTGGGCAGGGAGGGCGTCGCAAACCAGGCGTTCGGACCCGAATTCGGATTAGGAATCATCGCCAAGAGACTGCTCACCGTAGTCGGATCGCCGATCGGTACCTGGTTCCCGGGAAAATAGGCACCCGATTGAGGGCTGACTGGGCAGTTGGGGAAATTGGTGGTGTCCACTGGCGAACCCGCTGTCGGACACACGTCGCTGAAATTTCCACCTCGCTCGGGCAACGTAGGAACAGTGGTCACGCTAAAAAAGCCCGTTGCCGGCACCACCTCGCGGCGCCACTCCTCCGACCAGAAGAAGAACGTTTTCTGCTTGTTGGTGTTGTAGTGTCCGGGGATAAATACTGGCCCGCCGATGGTGAAACCAAAATCGTTCTTTTTGTAAGGCGGAGGGGAGGTCTGAAACTCTGGCGTGGCGTTGAAAGCGTCGTTGCGGACGAATTCGTATACATCGCCGTGGAAGCTGCTGGTGCCCGACTTGGTCTCGACCTCGACGGTGCCGGAGCCATTTCGACCATATTGTGCGCCGTAGTTGGAGGTGAGCACCTTGAATTCGGCAATAGCGTCGATGCTTGGATAGACGTTGAGCGTGCTGTTGCTGCCATTGTCCATGGCATCGCCGCCATCCATTTCCCAGTTGTTATATTCCGTCCGGCCTCCGTTTACGCTGAAAGAAACGCTGCCTGAGACCCCAACTCCCGCTTCATCTTGCCCAGTCTGATTGCTGACCCCGGGGACAAGGGTGATGAGCTGAGTAAAATTCCGGCCGTTCAATTCCAACTGGCTGATCTCTTTGCCGGTAACCGTGCCTCCCAGGTCAGACGATTGGGTTTCGACTTGGGCAACACTAGTTCCCTGAACCGTCACCTCGGTGCTGGCTGCACCGACTTGCATCGTGACATCGACGCGGGCCTTCTGGGCCACACGCACCACAATGCCCGCCGCCTGGTATTTCTTGAAGCCAGAGGCGGCGACCGTCAGGTTATACGGCCCGATCGGCAAAGCGGCGAACAGGTAGTCGCCGGTGGAATTGGATGTAGCTGCGCGGTTGATGCCATGCTCGACGCTGGTCAGGGTGACTTGAGCGCCAGAAATGGCTGCTCCCGTGGAATCAGTTACCGTGCCCGTAATTGAAGCAGTATCCTGTGCGAAGAGGGCAGCCGAAAGGCAGGACACGAGTGCGAAAACGCAAAGCCACAAGAGACGGGTCTTCATAGGCAACTCCCTAATTCTCGAAACCGGGCCGGCTCTCGGGGATGAAATCGCACAAACCAGCCTATTAAAACGTGTTAATACTGCTGTAGGTCCATCTCGATGTCAAGCGAAAAAGTGTCAATCGGTCGGGATGAACTCGCTAATCGATTGGAGAGGCTCTAGATCATGAGATTCTGATGGAGCCTCGGCGCGGTGTTGTTGCTTGCGGTTTCGAGATCAAGGAACGGCTGTTGTCAGAACGAATGTGCGCTCTGTTAGCTTCACCTTCGATGAGCTCTGTTCAAATCTCAGAGATCACGCGCCCGCTTGCTTCTCGGCCAGATCACCGATAAACGGCAACTTCCACATCTGACCCTGATTAGCCTTCAGCAGCAAGATCAGCCAAATCACGAAGCCAGCTAATCCGACCAGCGGCCATATCAGGATGGTCAGCCAACCGAGCAAAGGAATGTGAGCGATGATGCTCAGCACAATCCACAAGGCGGTCCACGCGATATGGAAAAAGATGCATTGAAACGCGTGGAAGCGAACAAACCGGCTTCGGTTGTAGGGCTCAATCACCAGGAAGATGATAGCGGGAATGATGGTCACATACGCCAGCATGCCGGCGACGTTGTCCGCGAGGCCACCCGTCGTGCCGCCAGCAGGTTTTGTGGCCGAGCCTGCAGACCGGCACGCCGGACAAACCGTAGAACCATCCGCAGTTTGCGTACCGCACACCGTGCAAAAAGCCATAACGTATCTCCCTCAGTCACTCGTTTCGACTCCGATGCACAGAACGGGCGCACGTTAGCAGAAATGCCTCCCCAAGGCAAACGAAATCGCATGTGAAGTCGAACTTCTATAACCGCTGTAGACGATCCGAATCGAGTGGTCATTGTCGAATCGTCATGTTCCCGACACATTTCCAACGGGTCGGTTGCGCGGGCCTTTTGGTCGGCTGCTTGAATACTCTTGAAAGCGCGATGTCAGAAGACCTCGGGATGTCTCTGTCCCAAAAAAGGAAATGCGGAGTCGTGTCAGCTGCGCGGCGCTTATTTCGATGCCTTTGCCTTTGTGCGGTCGAACTCCATTGTGCGTACAATCCCCTCGCCTTCCTTCACATACACCAACTGATTGGCCTTTATGTCCTTCATCATGTCCACTTGTCCGCTGGGCCAGTGGATCTCGAGCAGGTCCACTTTTTCAGCTTTGCCCAGGCCAAAATGGATTCGCAGATCGTTCTGCGATATGTAACTGCCGCCGCTGCGCACTTCGTCGATCTGCTGATGAGGTTTGATCTCATCCGGCGGGTGCGTGACGCATTTCAGACGAGCCCCGATGCCGCTGCGGTTCGATTTGGTTCCGATCGTGCGGACCTTGATCCAGTTGTGGTTTAGACGAGAATCGCAGCGCAAGAGCTGCGGCGGTCCGTTGATTGTATTGACCACGACATCGATATCGCCATCGTTATCGAAGTCGCCGAACGCACACCCGCGCGAGGCGCTGGGCGTCGAAATGCCAGCCCCGGCATTCAGCGAAACATCCTCAAAATGGCCGTTGCGCTGATTGCGATACAGCAACTTCCGCTGGGCGTAACCGGCTTCGGTCCGCAATTGTTCGACCTCGGGATAAACATGGCCGTTGCAAATCAAAATGTCAGGCCAGCCGTCATTATCGAAGTCAAAAAACCCGCAGCCCCAGCCTAGAAACTGGGTGTGCATCCCCAATCCACCGGTGAAGGTGGCGTCGTCAAACTCTGCTCCACCGCGATTGTGATAGAGCGACGGCGTGTCTCCCGCGAAGTTTGTCTTGACGATGTCCAGATTGCCGTCCAAATCATAGTCGGCCGCGGACACTCCCATCCCCGCTTGCGGCTTGCCGTCAGCGCTCAGAGCGCAGCCCGCTTCGATGGCGATATCCTCAAACTTGCCGTTCTTCTTGTTCTGGTAAAGAGCGCTGGCAGTCGAGTCGTTGGCTACATAAATGTCCGGCCATCCATCATTATCAAAATCAGCGACCAGCACGCCGAGGCCGTAGGTGCCATTGGCCCGCGTGATTCCGGCAGCCTCGGAAACATCGGTGAAGGTCCCGTCTCCGTTGTTGTGATAGAGAATGTTCTTCCCGCCATTCAAGCCCGGCGGCCCGCAGGCGACCATTACGCTTTTATAAAGACATGGCCCGGACTCCGGCACTGGCGCCGTGGCCAGATCAAGGTCAATGTAGTTGGCTACGAATAGATCGAGCCGCCCGTCACGGTCGTAATCGACAAACGCGCAGCCTGTTCCCCAGCGAGTCTTTTTCCCGGCAATCCCCGCCTTCTCGCTCACGTCCGTAAACGTTCCATCTCCATTGTTGTGGTAGAGAACGTTCTTGCCATAGTAGGTCACGAACAAATCCTCAAAGCCATCGTTGTCATAATCTCCGACGCATACACCTTGCCCCCAGCCGCTATGACTCAATCCAGCTTTGGCGGTGACGTCGGTAAATGTGCCATCGCGATTATTCCTGAACAGATGGCATGCCGGTTCATGCCCCGCAGGAAAACCCTCCAGACGCCACCCATTTACCAGGAAAATATCGAGCCAGCCGTCATTGTCATAGTCATAGAAAGCCACGCCGCAGCCGGTAGTCTCCAGCAGGTACTTGTTCTTGTGCTCGCTGCCAAAGATGGTTTCGATGTTCAAACGCGCTTCGTTGCCGACATTCACAAAGCTGACGCCTAAATCAATATCCGGCCTTGCGTCCTTTTCTGAAGCGGAGGACAGAGCCCGCACGCGAAGGGGCCGAGCCAGAGAGAGCACATTTTCCAAGGAAAGTACCAGAGCAGACCGGCTCAGCGATCGGAGGAACTGGCGGCGTGAGAACTGCAAAACGAAGTACCTGTATGCCTTAGCTCGTGCTAGAATTCGCCCTTAATTCTGTAGGACAGCCGCCCGATTTGCAAGCGTCCACACTTCGACGGGTCGATAGCGACGGAGTTTCGAACGGCATATCGTAGCACTAGCAGCGTTGTTTACAGGCGGAGCAAACGATCCCGCCGATTGCTTACGGCGCTACTCCTGGTCCTTCTTTCCGCCTCGGCGTTTGCTCAACAGAGCGGTCTGTCTCTTTCGCGGCCCGTGCGCCCCTGGGAATTTCTTTCAGCTGTCGGTACGCGGGCGGGGATTTTCGGCAATGAAGCCGGAACCTTCGAAGCCTGGGTGTATCCGCTGAAAATTCTGCGCGATTTCCACCTCGTATTTCATACCGAAGGCCGCGCGCTTCCGGCGGAGTCACTAGCACGCAGAGTTTCTGTCCAGCCGGAAGCGTGCTCCATCCTTTACGCAGGGGACACGTTCCAGGTCCGGGAGACGTTGTTTGTGCCCGTGCATGAAACCGGGGCTGTAATTCTGATCGAGGTCGAGACCGTTCACCCGCTCGAGGTTGAGGCCGTCTTTCAGCGCGATTTCCAGTTGGAATGGCCTGCGGGCCTGGGTGGAACATACCTCAACTGGAATCCAGACCTTCGCGCCTTTGCGCTTGGCGAAGAACAGAAAAAGTTCGCCGCGCTGGTGGGATCGCCAACGGCCGCACTTTCTGGCGAGGAGTATTCCACCAACTACTCTTCATCGTCGCAGAGCTCTTTCCTACTGGGCCCGACCGCAAAAGGCGGAGACACGAAAGTGGTCGTGATCGCAGCATCAGTCAATGGCGGCAAAGAAGCTGAAAACTCGTATCGCCGTCTCGCCACCTATCGCGAACTACGGCGGACTTCTTCCGATTTCTACAAGCAGTATCTGAATGAAACCGTGCGCGTGGTAGTTGCCCGATACGCAACTGCAGCAAGCGTACGACTGGGCTCGCGTCAGCATGATTCAGGGCATGGTCAACAACCCCTACCTGGGCACTGGCCTGATTGCGGGCTATCGAACTTCGGGTGAATCGGCGAGGCCAGGCTATGCCTGGTTCTTTGGCCGCGACGCATTTTGGACCTCATTCGCACTCAACGCCGAAGGCGAATTCGCCGATACCCGCACCGCGCTGGATTTCCTGACTCACTACCAGCGCGCCGACGGAAAGGTCCCGCACGAGATCTCGCAGTCCGCAACCTTCGTTCCGTGGTTCACTGATTATCCATACCCCTATGCCTCGGTCGACGCTACTCCCCTGTACATTGTGGCTACAGACGACTACGTCCGCGAAAGTGGAGATGTCAACTTTGCCCGCGACAAGTGGGATAGCCTATGGAAGGCCTACGAGTTTCTGAAGTCCACGTATAGCCCGCAAGGTCTGCCGCAAAACCTTGGCTTCGGCCACGGCTGGATCGAGGGTGGACCACTCTTGCCGGTGCAGACCGAGTTATACCAAAGCGCGCTCGGCGCCCAAGCCCTGCACGCCCTTGCGAATCTTGCCCACCTGACCGGCAAAGACGACCTAAGCCAGCAAGTGACCCAGGAATTTGTGCACCAGAAACAATTGGTAGATCAAACATTCTGGTCGCCCGACAAAAAGCTCTATGCCTACGCCCTCGACCCGAATGGCCACCGCATGGAGTCGGCCAGCGTCCTGGCCACCGTTCCCCTCTGGTTCGGGCTTCTTGACCAAGATCATTCACAGCAGATGATCGATCAGTTAGTCGATTCAGATCAGCAGACCGACTGGGGCATGCGGATCATCTCCTCGCAGAATTCTCTGTACGATCCCGCCGGCTATCACTTCGGTTCGGTCTGGCCGCTGTTCACGGGATGGGCTACGGTGGGCGAATATCGCTACCATCGGGCCGTTCCCGCTTACTCTAACTTGCGCTCCAACTCTCTACTGGCCCTCGATGGAGCGCTCGGGCATGTCACGGAAGTTCTCTCCGGTGATTACTACCAGGCTCTCTCGACCAGTTCACCTCACCAGATATGGTCGTCAGCAATGGTGGTCAGCTCTCTTCTGCGCGGTTTGCTTGGGTTGGAAACTGACGCCACATCGCATCAACTGACCTTCGCTCCGCATATACCCGCCGAATGGGAATCCTTCGAGGTCCATAACATCCATATCGCAGCCGCCATGCTTGATCTTAAGTACAAACGCACAGAGGACGGCATCACACTGGAGATGCGGCGCACCGGCTCGGGCGACTGTGCCATGGAATTCTCACCAGCCCTTGCCGCTCGCGCGCAAGTAGCCGCCGCGAAAATCAACGGTCGTCCTGTCTCATTCCGACGTGGAACGCAATCGCGAGGATCAACATGTGGTGGTGCGCTTCCCTGTTTACAGTGGGCCAAGTACGCTCCATATCCGCTTACGCGACGATTTTGGGTATGACATTTCGTCGAATCTTCCCCAGCTGGGAGAACGCAGTCAAGGATTGAGAGTGCTTTCCGAGTCCTGGGGTCCGAAATACGCAAGCTTGACTGTGAATGTTTCCGGCATCCCCGGCAAACAATATGAACTCATCCTATGGAATTCAGGACAGATCGCAAGTGTGGAAGGAGGCAAGCTCATCCAGGACGATAATGGTCAAAGGCGGATCCGCGTCGAGTTGCCGGGAACCGATTCTTCCTCCTATGTTCATGGCAGGATTTTGATCCAATTTGCGGCGGAAGGCGGCGGACCCGACACAAAGAGAAAAACTCGCTAAACGTGCAAGAAGCCCCTCCGGTCTTACTGGCCCGCGGTCGCGAGCTAAGGTAAACTTCCTACTATCGCCTGACAGCCGATTCACGAAAACCCTCTCAAGGAGAATGTCCCGCATGCTCCGCAAATTCCTGGCTTGGCTTCTATTCATAGCTGGTTTCTCTTCTACGGTCTGCTCCCAAACCCAGGCCGTTGACTCCGAAGGTCATCAATGGTGGCAACACGCGGTCTTTTACGAGATCTACCCACGTAGTTTCATGGACAGCAACAACGACGGCATTGGGGACCTGAACGGGATTTCCTCCAAGCTGGACTATCTCAAGAGTCTCGGCATCGATGCCATCTGGATCACCCCCTGCTATCCCTCGCCGCAGGTTGATTTTGGCTATGACGTCTCCGATTACGAAAATATCGATCCCATGTACGGAACGCTCGCAGACTTCGGTCGACTCCAGGACGAGTCGAAGAAACACGGCATCCGCATCATTATGGATTTCGTGATGAATCATAGTTCCGATCAGCATCCATGGTTCGTCGATTCCCGATCCTCCCGTACTGCGGCGAAGCGCGATTGGTACATGTGGCACGACCCCAAAGGCAAGGCTGAGCCGAACAACTGGGTTTCAGAATTTGGTGGATCAGCTTGGACGATGGATTTTAAGACGGGGCAATATTATTACCACTACTTCTATCCGCAACAGCCCGATCTTAACTGGCGAAATCCCGCGGTGCACGATGCCATGTTCGATGTCACCCGCTGGTGGTACAAGCGCGGCGTGGCGGGCTTCCGGCTTGATGCCGTGGATACTCTTTTTGAAGACCCCGCACTCCGCGACAATCCTGTACTTCCCGGATTGAACAAATATGGCGATCCCAACGAAGAGAATCTTTACAACACCAAGCTGCCGGAAGTGCACGTCGTTCTCCGCGACCTGCGAAAGGTAGCCGATGAAAACAACGCCGTACTCATTGGTGAAACCTGGACGAAAAACGTGAGTGAACTCAAGCAATATTACGGCGAACACAGTGATGAACTGCAAATGCCGATGGACTTCCTGTTCACCAAGGTCGATAGACTTTCGCCCCCGGAATTCCGCCGGCAAATTGCCGCGGTCGACTCAGCTGGCGGCTGGCCGGTATTTGTCCTCAGCAATCATGACATCGTGCGGTCGTACGCGCGTTACGGAGATGGGCAGAACAACCAGGCCATCGCAAAATTGATGGCGTCACTCTATTTGACTCTGCGCGGGACCCCAATCATGTACTACGGCGAAGAGATTGGAATGCAAAACACCGACCCAGTGCGGAAGGAAGATGTGAAGGATCCGATCGGGCGCGTGGGCTGGCCGCAGGAGAAAGGACGCGATGGAGAACGCACCCCCATGCAGTGGGACGATAGCCCCAACGCCGGTTTCACGCGCGGCACTCCCTGGCTGCCTGTTCCGCTGATCTACAAGACCGTCAACGTCGCCACCGAACTCAAAGATCCGTCTTCGATCCTGAATGTCTACCGTAGCCTGCTCGCCCTGAGGCATCAAAATCGCGCTCTGCTGGACGGCGACTACGTCGCGCTTAACGAGAATGACCCGAACGTGCTCTCCTACTTAAGACGTTATAAGAATGAGGCAGTGCTGGTCGTGCTGAACATGTCCTCGCAGCCGCAGCAGGTGAGCTTCGATCTCGCACCTCAAGGCTTCGATGGAAAGACCGCGCGTACTTTGTTGACAACCATGCCGACGGGATCGAAAACGGGCTCAGTTTCGCATTTGTCTCTGGAGCCGTTTTCCGTTTACATCGGTGCAATTTCGAAATGATCGCTGGCTTACGTCAGGGCATGGCGGCGATGCTCCTGCGGACATGATACGAAAACCCCCGCTTACGGGACTGATCGCGGCGCTAGTAGCAGTCATGCTGGTGTGCATTTTGAACGCATCCGCGAGCCAGCATTCCGGCGATCCCGCCATGGCTGATGTTTCCGGATACGTGGGCAACGAAGCTTGCGCGAAATGCCACGCCTCAATCTACGAATCCTATGCACGCACTGCTATGGCAAATGCCAGCGGCCCTGCCACGGAAAACCTGATCGTCGGCGAACTTCATCACCAACAATCGGGGATAAATTACCGTATCTACTCAGAGGATGGCAAGGTGTGGCTGGCCTTCCAGCGCCCCGGCGATCCCAGCGTAAGCGGCAAGCGGCAACTCCTCTACTACATAGGACAGGGCCGACGCGGTCGCACCTACCTTTTCTCAGTCGATGGGTTCGTCTTCGAATCCCCAGTGAACTGGTATGCCGACCGTCGCATCTGGGACATGGCTCCCGCGTACGGTGGCACCCGCGAGATGCCTCTGAACCTGCCAGCACTGGTGAGTTGCCTGGAGTGCCATGTGAGCGGAATCCAGCCGCCGATTGATGGAACTGAGAACCGCTACAACACACCCTTTTTTGCATTTGCGGGCGTAAGCTGTGAACGCTGTCACGGGCCAGGTGCTGCGCATGCGAACGGCGGCGGAGCGATTGTGAATCCCACGAAACTGCCGGCGGAGCGCCGCAATGCCGTGTGCATGCAGTGCCATCTCGAAGGTAATGCCGCTATCGAAAGGGCGGGCAAGCACCTCTACGAGTACCGGCCGGGCGACAATCTTTCGAACTATGTCCGCTACTACATACTGGCCGACAGCAAAGGTACGGGACTACGCGCTACCAGTCAGTTTGAAGCGCTCTCGCAAAGCATGTGCCAAAAGAAATCGGGGGATGCGATGGCGTGCACCACTTGCCACGATCCGCATCTGCAGGTGAAGCCCGAAGAGCGGGTTTCTTTCTATCGCGCAAAGTGTCTCACCTGTCACGGAAAACCTTTTGGTGCTAAGCATCATGCTGATCGACCGGACTGCACCTCGTGTCACATGCCAGCATCGCTTAGCACAGACGTTGCACACACCGAGGTGACGGATCACCGTATCCTGCGCCGGCCTTCCTCCATGCCGATGCTGGAAAACGCGATTGCACAACCTGCGGCGCCGAAGCTCGTGCCGTTCCCGCAGCCTCACCAAGGTGAGAGCGATCTGCGTGATGACGCACTGGCATGGGAGTATATTGCGGCATCGGGGTTGAAGTCTGCTGAAGCGGAAGCTGAACGGCTGCTGCGATTAGCCCTGCTGAAATCTTCTGACCCCGCATTGCTGTCAGCGATGGGCTACGTCGAACAGAAGCGCGGAGCTACGGATCGCGCACGTGAGCTGTATCAGAGGGCGCTCGCTCTCAATCCAAATTTGATCGATGCGGCGACCAACCTTGGAGTTCTCGAAGCCAAGAGCGGACACATCCACGAAGCCGTAACGCTGTGGCAGGGATCGTTTCAGCGGGCGCCCGGACGGAGCAGTATCGGGATGAACCTGGCACGGACCTTTTGTAACGCGCGACAATTTGAGGAGGCGCGTGCGTACACACTGCGGGTGCTGCAATTTAACCCTGATCTTGGAGCGGCGAAAAAGCTCCTGAATGGGCTCAGTGCAGACCCTCCGAAGTGTGCGCCGTAATTCCCTCCTCTTGCTACTAATACGCTCCCACACTGTCTTTGCCATTGACAGCGTACTGCTACGCCAACTATCTGACCCACCTGGCAATCTCTACTTGACGCCCTTCTCGGGATTCCACGAGCCCTGTAGCTTCCGGACAAGGACGATCTGCCCCACGTGATACGCGTTGTGCGTGCCTATGTGAGCGATGTCTGAAGCCCTGGCCTGTAGCGTCTTCTCATCCGTGGTTTCGACAAATTTTTCCAATTCGGTCATGACCTGGTCGAGCTGTTTGACCGTATCGTTCCACTTTTTGCTATCAAAGTTATTGAAGGTTTCGTCGTTGTCACCGCTGAATTTCTTCTCGGGCTCCCCCTTGAACTTGGCCAGCTCCCGCTCGTTCCAGAACAGCAAATGATAGGTCAGCTGTCCGACGGAGTGGTTCCCGCTGGGATCCTTCCAGCTGGCCTGCTCGGCCGTAAGGCCTTCCACAGCTACGTTGATGGGCACGAACCAGTCTTTCGAATTGTGGGTAGTGCGCAACTGCTCCAGCAGTATGCTCCGCAGCGTCACTGGCGCAGCATTTTGAGCGTAGGAGCTAAAAGACATGGACAGAATTAGAAACGCAAAAATGGTTTTCATAGCAGCACGCTCCTCCCGAAACGTAAGGGAATTAGACGTTGGGGCCAGGCGTTTGGCTAGCAAGACAGTTCCAGAAGCACATCGGCATTGCCTTCGCGTGGAAGCTGCCACGTAGCTGAGGTGAGAAAAAAAGTCGCAACGATGATCGCTTCCAAAAAGACATTCCGATCACCGACTCTTTCAACAGCCACGGTTGTTTAGGCCAACCGAGAAAACCAAGCCCTGGTTTTCTTACGGCTTGCTCTGCAATTCGCGCTCTGCAATATCCGAAAGCCAGGCTCGCTCTTAAAATGCTCACCTCCTGTTGATTTGTTCCTCTCCAGTATGGCTCAAAATGTCCGGTATTTGTCCTCAGCGGACCTCGTAGCGCTCTCCCGAAGTGTTTAGCATTCGTGTAAGTCAAGAGAACTTATGCTCGATTTCGACCATGTATTGCTCGCACAATCCGACCTACTCCTGATTGACGTTCGAGCACTAGGTATCGTTACGGTTGGTTATGTCTAGGTCTCGAGCTTGAGTCGACCCAGTTGTTGAAGTCGAGGGATTTTGTTCTACGAACTCATTTTGTCAGGAGAATATTATGCGATCTAGTTCGCTGCTCAAACTGGCCACGCTGTTGGTGGCAGGTTTGTTTGCCTTCCAGGCGCTGGCGCAGACGGTCGTAACCGGCGAAATCTCGGGTACGGTTACAGATCTGTCCAACGCCGTCGTAGTTGACGCGACCGTAACACTGTCGAGCCCGGAGATTGGGTACAGCCAGTCAACCCAGACCACCTCTACGGGGTTATACCGGTTTTCCCTGCTCAAACCCGCCAATTACAAACTTATCATTAGCCAATCCGGATTTCGCACCTCCGAGAAATCGGTGACCGTTGCTGTCGGAGCAGTCACAACCGCGAATATTCAATTGCAAGTCGGCCAAGGTTCCGAGACCGTCGAGGTAACTAGCGCAGCTCCGTTGATCCAGACGGAAAATGCGAACCTCCAAACCACTATGAGTGCGCATCAGATTGACAATCTCCCGAACTCTGGGAATGACTTGACTGCCATCGCGCAGGTCGCACCCGGCGTGCAAATGAGTTCGGCCAGCGGCGGCGGTTACGGCAACTTTACCGCATTCGGATTGCCCGCAACCTCAAACCTGTTCACGGTGAATGGTAACGACGAGATGGACCCCTACCTTAACCTTAACGCCTCTGGTGCCAGCAACCTCTTGCTGGGCAAGAACGAGGTTGAGGAAGCGGCCGTAGTGAGCAACGGCTACACCGGCCAATATGGCCGCCAGGCTGGCGCGCAGGTCGATTACGCGACCATTTCCGGGAGCAATCAATTTCACGGCAATGCCAACTACTGGTGGAACGGCGTCTCCATGAACGCCAACGACTGGTTCCAGAACGAGACGATACCCGTCACTCCGAAGGGATTCGTAAACAACAACCAGTACGCGGCGCGCATCGGCGGACCCATAAAAAAGGATAAGGCGTTCTTCTTTGTGGATTACGAGGGATTGCGTTACATTTTGTCCACCAGCCAGAATGCCATCCTTCCGAGCGCTAACTACCTGAACTCTGTTATAGCCAACCTGAATGTGGTGGATCCGGCAGCTGTACCGCTGTACACCGTCATTCGTGATCTCAACGCTAACGCTCCCGGGATCGCCAGAGCGACTCCTGTTTCGGCAGCGTTAGATCCGGCCCTGGGTTGCGGGGACTTGACTCTAGGTCAGCCAGGATTCACCCAGTTTGGGAGTCCTTCGAATGGCGGCGGCGGCGTACCTTGCGCCGTCAGCCTCCGCTCCAACGTTGGCCAGCCCTCGACGGAATGGATCCTGGCTACGCGCGCCGACGTCAATCTCTCGAACGTCGACAAGTTGTTCCTCCGCTATCGGATGGACCGCGGTGCGCAGGCAACCGCTACCGATCCGGTTAGCCCTCTGTTCAACGCAAGAAGCACCCAGCCTCAGTATGAAGGGCAGATCAACTACACGCGCACCATCAACCCGACAACCGTCAACTCGTTCATCGCGTCAGGGATCTGGTACAGCGCTATCTTTAATATCACCGATTACTCAGCCGCAAAGGCCGCATACCCGTATTTCACCGCCGACATCAGCGGTTCTGGCTGGTGGAACTTCGGCGGCTTGGGTCCCAGCTCCGCATTCCCCCAGGGCAGGAAGGTTACCCAGTACCAGTTCGTCGACGACCTGTCGATGAGCCGCGGCAACCACGACCTCAAAACAGGGTTCAATTTCCGTCGCAACGACATCACCGACGGATTGTTCGGCCGTCGCTCCATTCCACAGGTCTACCTCACCAGCCAGGATCTCTTTATTCAAGGGGAGACCAGCCGCATTCGCCAGTACTTTCCTCAGTCACTGGAACAGCCCATGGCAATTTACAGCCTTGGAGCTTACTTCCAGGATTCCTGGCGGGTAAAGTCCAACCTCAAGTTGACCCTGACCATGCGTGCGGATCGGAACTCCAACCTGGTTTGCCAGACCAATTGCATCGGCCGCATGGCTGGGCCATTCACCCAGCTGAACCACGATCCATCGGTTCCGTTCAACCAGATGTTTAACACCTACCACTCGCTGTTCCCCAACATCGAGAAAGTGGCATTCCAGCCACGCATTGGATTCGCCTGGAATCCGTGGGGCAAGTCCGACACAGTGATCCGCGGCGGAGTCGGGCTGTTCACCGACCTGTATCCCGCACTCCTGGCAGACAGTTACGCGATACAGTCACCCACTTCCAACCGCTTCGTCTATAGGCCGGGGCCGATGCCCTTCTCGTACCAGGACACCGCCAATCCTATTGGCCCACCGGCCACAGCGCAGGTCGCAGCGTGCAATACGGCCTTCAACGCGGCGTTCTTCGGTGGACAGAATCTCGCCCAGTACCAGGCGGCCGCTCCAGGTTGCGCCACGCCAGACTACAACTCGATTCTTCCCGACACAGTGATGAATCCGCGTTACACCGAGTGGAATTTGGAAGTCCAGCATTCCTTCGGGCAGAGGATGTCGGCATCACTCAACTACGTAGGCAATCGCGGATCGAACATCTTTGTCAGCAATCCGTGGGTAAACGCCGCTGCAGGCGGCTTCGGAGCCTTCTCAGGATTGCCCGCGACAGCTCCTGATACCCGCGTCAACAACGTCCTCGACCTGACCAACAACGGAAACTCCTACTACAATGGCCTGACCGGAACCTTTACCCTGCACGCGTATAAGGGCTTCACGGGCTCGATCAACTACACCTATTCCCACGCCACTGACGACGTTTCGAATGGTGGAGTCAGCCCCTACAGCATCAACGACAGCTTCCTCGGACAACTTAACCCGACGAACCTGCATAGCAGCAATTACAGCAATGCGGACTACGATGTCCGCCACAACCTCAGCGCCAGTTACGTTTGGGATCTGCCCGTCAAGTCTTCGAACAAAGTCTTGAACCAGGTCATCGGTGGATGGGTCCTCTCCGGAACCTTCTTCGCCCGAACCGGCTATCCATTCACGGCCGGGGATGGACTTCCGGGTCTCGTCTTCCAGAATGCTGCCAACGTAACCCAGATTCCCGCACAGTGGAATGGCGTCGGTCCATCGAGTTGCGGACATCCCACGCAGTCAGCACCCGGCGTATTGGCCGCGTGCCTGGATGCGGCAACTCAGTTCCCTGACAACTTCAACGGGACCGAGACCGGTTTCGCTACCACTCGCCGGAACTTCTTCCGTGGCCCGAACTACTTCAACTCCGACTTCGACGTGTTGAAGAATTTCAAGGTTGCGGAGAGGGTGACCTTCGCGGTCGGGGCAAACTTCTACAACGTGTTCAACCATCCCAACTTTGCTCCTCCGAACGGTGACGTGAATAACGTTTTCGCGGCTCCGTTTGGAACCACCACCTCAACCGTTACACCACCCACCAGTATCTACGGAGCGTTCGTCGGCTCCGCGGTTTCGGGCCGGGTGGTTCAGTTGCATGCCAAGCTTGAGTTCTAACTCTAAGCTTCAGGCAGCAACCATTTCCAAGGCGGCTTCGAAAGAAGCCGCCTTTTAAGCATGGCGAGACAGCCGTCCTCGTCCAATACGCGGGTGGCACGAAACAGCAAACCCAGTTTGGTGGGATTATTATGGATAGGTACTGAGAAGTCGGCACGGAGGTTGCAAGCTATCCTCCTCCATATTTCTTTCAGGACGCTACTCCACGCGACAGTAACTGCATCGAACTGAGTGGTCGGCATACGTTCCGCGCGGGAAACCGACTACCCGAAGCGCTGTTCAGCGCTCCTTACGCTGAGCGCTTGGCGAGCGAGTTCTCTCACGATCTCAGCACCTGGTTCCCGCGGCGTGCCTACCAGCGCAGCCGATCCTCGCCCCATCTTTTCCCGGAGCCGCCTCCGTTTGCCCTGCAAACCTTCGCAGTTAACTTCTATGAGATTTCATATCTTACTCCCGATCATTTCTTCTGCTTCTGATAGAGAGAACAAATCATCTGCCTAACTAGTCGAGTTATGTGGACAAAAAAGAAAACACTTTGGAACACAAGTTGCCCGACAAGTGTCTAATACGTGTCAGGTGCGCTGCCGATTTGCTGATATCTTGACCAGCCTCGCACTTTACGGAGGAATTGAAGGGAGTTCGTTGGCAAGCCGTCGCGTAATCTTTGTCTACTTCGATGGATGTGAAGTCCTCGACTTCGCTGGTCCTCTGCAGGCCTTCGTTGAGGCGAACGCGTTCGGCGCTGACTACCGCGCCGAGCATTGCGCAGTTGTTCCCGGAGCAACAACCAGTCAGGGGCTGAAGCTCACTGGTTTGGAGCCGCTGCCCCCCATCGCTACCGGTGATTTGGTTATCGTGCCCGGGTTCACCGTGGCAAAAGTGCATCTTCCCCCACCTTTGATCCGTTGGCTCAAAACGTCCTACGACAACGGTGCGCAGCTCTGCTCGGTTTGCACTGGATCCTTCGCTCTGGCGCAGGCAGGGCTTTTGAAGGACCGTCGTTGCACAACCCATTGGAAGTGCATCGGAGATTTGCGGAAAGTCTGTTCGTCCGCGCAGGTTCTTGCGGACCGCCTCTTCGTGGAGGACGGACGCATCATCAGCAGCGCGGGAATCGCTGCTGGAATCGACATGGCCCTGGCTCTCATCGAGCGCGATCACGGTCCACTGATCGCAGGTAAGGTCGCGCGCGAAATGGTCGTCTACATGCGACGCGATTCTCATCACCAGCAACAGAGTGTCTATCTTGACTATCGCACGCACTTGCATCCGGGCGTGCACTCGGTACAGGACTGGCTCATCTCTCATCCTTCCCAAAAGGCGAACCTTACAGAACTCGCGAAGATTGCGCATATGAGTCCGCGCAATCTCACCCGAGCGTTTCGTGAAGTCACCGGCATCTCGATTCAAGATTACCGCACGCGTCTTCGGCTGGAGCACGCGCGTACGCTCATGAGCAATCCGAAACTTACGCTGGAAGCGATCGCCGACGAATGTGGCTTTGCTGATGCACGCCAGTTTCGCCGGGTATGGCGCGGAGCCTATGATGTCGCTCCCTCGCTCGCCCGACAATAACCCTGGTACCGGTTAATTCTGCATTTGCACTCGCAAGAAACTCTCCCGGGAGCCGAACCCATCTGGGACTTCGGAGATGATTGACTACGCTCTCTCGTCGTTGCAACAGCGAGAGGTTGGTGAAAGCATTGAGGAATGATTTCTCAGGTTTGGTCGCCCGGCTGGTTCACGACTGTTTCGGGCATTCCGTTGAGGAGCGTTACTGAAAACTGATATTCGTTCCCTGCAAGGTCTGCAATCGAGAGTGTCGCCTCAAGCGCTTTTCCAAGCGGTGCGGACAGGGATTCATGAAGTCCTCCAAACAAGCGCCCCTGGAGATACTCGCCGCGCTTGAGCAAGTGGGTCCTTCCAGTCAGAACATCATCTGAAGACCACACCGTGTGATCTCCAGAACGCTGCTGAAAACAGTAGCGGTTGGGATGTTGATCGCAAGGTTTAATCCAGGAGATCGGCTGCTTGAACCAGTTCGCCCGCAAGTCGAACCGGCAAACCGTCAACGCTGCACAGGCGAGCGCTTTGATACCGAAGATAATTCCGTAGCCGTCAGCGATTGGGATTATATTTGTCCCTTTTACGCCCGCCTGCCGAAAATCTCGCAAGGGACAACGCGGTTGAGGCAAGTGCTCAGGATCGACTGGGCAACCGGCGAAACGCAGTCGTCGCAACAGCCGTAACTGCTCTGAATTTGCTACTCGTTTCAACACTTATTCTTCGCCTGCATCATGAACTTGATGTACTTGCTGAACGTCATGCACTTGCAATTTTTGTCGGATCAAGGTGGAACCTCGAGTCTCGAGACAAAGACGACAATCCGAGGCTGGCTGCAGCATCGAAAGTACATGGTGCGCAGCCGCCAGCCGATGGATGCGCGTGTGCGTATCTTGGGTGAGAAGTAATCGATAGCCGGAGCTCCTCCGTTCGGTTACCAAGCCCAGTTTCCGACGCAACATGGCGCCTACAGCCTTGGGGGTTAGCTCTACGGTCTCATGCCTGCCCAAAAGTATTCCGTTTGCGAGCTCGGTGATTTCGCGTACGTAGGCTTCTGGCTTGTTCTCGTGACACAGTGCGAGTAGCGCTTCTGCCACGACTGCGCCGAGGCCGAGTGACTCCTCGGCTTTCGTTTGCTCATCGATGCTCCGCAAAATTGCAGAAATTTGATCTTGGAGATGAGGAGATCCTTCAAGAGTGGCCCCGAGAATGCGAGCCAGCATTCGAGACTCGGGTGCGAATCGGGGCAAATCAAATTGCGAGCTGCTGACCTGCCGATGTTGGGCAAGGCGATAACGCATCAACCGTGGCTGAAACTCATCGGCCACCTGTTGGGCTTCCGATCGGTCAACGCGGCGGTACGGAGCCGCTGCCGGGAGCAACGGAATGCATAGGGCTACGCCAACGATCGGTTCCGTCGTAAGCACAACCGTCGCATATCGCACATTCCTTACTCGACCACCGCGCAGCAACTGGGCCTCGGGATCACTGGCCACCGCCAGTAAGCGTCGGAGAGCTTGTTCGCTGGGGGCCTTCAGGATCAAGGTAAAGACCAGTCCCCGCGGGAGACTCAGCAGGTCTCGAATTGAGGGTTCTGCCAGCCGCAGGGGCTGGCGACAGACAGTAGACAGCAATTCGACGAGGGCAGTCTCGCTACCGCTTGGCCCCCAAACATTCAGGCATGGAGAACTCGGAACGCAATCTGCCACCCAGGTGCTCAAGATGTAGGCGGCGAGCAACCAGGCTGCCTCCTTATCCAGTTCCACGATACTGCCAACCAAATGGGACAAGTCTGCAATCAGACTCTCGACGCTTCCGAAGTCCTGGGTTCCGGCGGGCAGTCGCAGTAGCTCTTCGAGCTTAGGATCGAGCGCCGCCGCCACGTAGTAGTTTCCATTATAGCGATGGCCGGATGCGATCTCTTCCTGACCCTCACGCCACAACACGAGTTGGTTGTTCCGCAGCCTGTCCAAGGCAGTGCCGTCCGGGAAAAGCTCCCCTAGTGTGGGCATCTCGTTGGATTGATCGAGCGTCTCGACCGGCGGCATAAATCTGTTGGTCTCCAGTTTAAAAATCAACCGCGCTTAAGCAGCATTGCCGAAGACTCTCGTCGGGTCGAGATACCACCGGTAATCCGCGATGACGAAAGTCACGCCCTCAGGATGCAGCGAGGTCCGTGGAGCAGCGATGCGGGGGACCTCGAGACCGGCGTCGGATGCGCGATAATAGGATTGACCCAACGCCCAGAAATGTCGGGCGGGTCACTTAACCGGAAGCTCTCATTCTGATTGGTACAATAAACGGGAGCACTTTCATGTGTGCGTTTCCGCATTCGAGCGGCAGATTATTTTGCGCAGTATTCTGGAACTATGAGACCGGTATTCCAGGTGCTTTCTTCAGAAAACGAAGTGCACCGATAGCAACCCAAACTGCCTGGACTCCACTCTCCAAAGCCATACACAAAGAAGCCTCGGCATAGCGATGGCATCGGTGCTTTTCTTAATGTGCGTCAGTAGTTTGTGGTGGTCGCCTTGCAAATTTCTCGCTCTTGGTTTGAAGAAGGCCGCGTAGGCTCGTCTCCCAACGTATATTCTGCTCATTCCAAGCCATATCGTTGCGGAGAATCTTGAGCGCATACCTGTTCCCAAGCACAGCGTGGACGTGTTGGTTGTCAACCCTCTCGACCACAGCGATTCCGACACCGAGCAGCCCCACGCGATCGCCCTTCTTCAAGGTTCGCTCGTGCCGGCGTCGGTCGTAATATTGCTTGCTCTTTTCGATCAGGTACTCCAATCCTCCAGAATCGTATCCTGAATCGTTTGTCCAGAGCGGGATGTTCCCGTTTGGGTCCGCAACGAAAATGTCAGCGCGATAGGCTATCAGGCCCTTCAAACCGGACAGTGTTGTAGCAAAAGTGAGGAATGTGTCGTGGGGCACAAACAAGGACCTTGGGTAGGCGAACTGAGCCCGCCATCCTTGCTCGTGCTCCACGACGGTGCCCCACAGACTTACTTCACCGTGGATTCCGTACTGCCAGTATCGCGTCCCCCGTAGATGTTCAAGGCTCTTCGCCGCGTACACGCCGCAGGTGCAATTCTCTCGTGGGGCAGGGTTGGCATTATGTGCCGGGTCGTCGCGACCAGCTATGGTTCCAAGAGGAAGAGACCGGCAACGAGCTACGAGTGGTCGATTGGGAAACCACGGCTCGCCATTGAGCGACTGGAGCCCGTCGGCGGTCCACTGCCACACGCGATATCCGACGATCGCAGAGATGTAATCGGGAGTGGTCATCAGGTGGCCGGCACCTGCCCCGGCTCAGGCGCGAGCTCTGTTTTGGGTGTTGCCGGCTGAGGACGGGAATCGTCTCGCGGATCACTCACGGGAAGCTCCAGAGGTTCCACGATAATTGTTCGACGCAGCTCACCGATTCGCATTTTGGCTCCTTATGGGTCGCATGTCAGGAACTGCTGGATAGCAAGGCGCCTTAGCATGTTCAGCCGAGGCTCGCGGACTAAATTCTTGCTCGCAAATAAGGCACGCGCGCGTACCGTTATTGACGATGAACACCTTGCCAGTCCGATCTGTTCGGTTTGTCGCAAGGCAAGGATCACAATGGGACATGATTTTCCTCCTATTCCCTAGTCATGTTTGCTTAAACCGGTCATCTGCAGGCTGGGCAGTACGGTCCGCGATTCTCGTCCTCCTAGCTCAATCTTGATGACTGTGCTTTCACCGCAGCGCCTCATCTTGCATGGCTTTGACCATATCGCGGAAATCGCGCATTGAAGCGATCAACTCCGACTGCGCGGCATCCTCGCGCCAGTCGCCGGGCACAGGGAACGTCTCATACGCGTTCTCTACACCGTTTGCTCGGTGGGCATCGGCTTTGAAGACATCGAAGGTCGTACCGACATTCCGGGTTGTAACATTCCCTTCAGCGTCGATGGCCAAAGATGTGAGGACGTACACGTTGACATAGTCCATCAATCCACCTCCTCTGGAAAACATTCAGCTCACATTCGGTCGAATACTCTTCGTCGTTTGCGATCTCCGCTTGCATTCTGCCTGCACCAGGATTAATGGGACCGACCATGACACAGGACGAGTTAAGAGCCCAGGGTGCGTTGGACTCGTGGCGTGCAGAACCGAACCATGTGTAGCATGACAATCAACACAACGAACCCGATCACCATAAAACCAATCTCTTTCAAGTGACCGTGAGCGCCCGGCTCATAGCGGCGACGCTCGCGTAGATGCGTTCCTCCTAAGGGTCTTGCAGTAATTGCTCCGAGGCGGTTTGGCGAAGTCACGGATCACACTGGGCGCAGTCTGACTCAAGTAGGGGAGAGCGCCGAAGTTCTTGGGGGAGATGGTGCGCGGTGCGTGCTACTTCTTGCGCCCGATCAGGAGACCGGGATCGGAGGCATCAACGGAGACCAAGTTCCCTTGTCCTTCGCGTGTCGTGTGGAATCGCTCGCTGGTACGACCCGTGATTCTATTGACTTCATCTCGAACCACGGCAGAGGTGTCGCTGAAGCCGTTGGTGATTGAGCCGATCAATTTGCGCTTTCCGTCGCGAACATAGTGCTTCTTGAGCATTCTTTGTTAACCTTCCGACTTAAGTTTACAGGGCAGACGGAAAAAATGGCCACTTTGGGGGGGTAATCAGGGGTTGATCTTTGGTAACTGTGACCCGATTGTCGGGACGCAACATCCAAACGTATCGGATTTCCTCGCTGCATCAGGACCCGCTGGACAGGTGAGAAGGAGCGGACTGCGGGCCGCGTCCAGGGGTGCGTGGCTATTTTCTAGTGCTCGTGGCAAATGCGGGAATGGATTTGTAACCTCGAACATTAGGATGTGACGTCAGACGATCTGATCCTCCGCCACGAGAAGCGGCCGACGGCAAACACACGAGCATTAAGTAATAGACCGTTCCTGACACTGAGTCCGCGAGGTGAGATTCTCCCCCAAGAAAATAGGCAAGATGCGGCGGCTCACCAGAATCTTGCCCCGTAGTTGTTGAGGTTGCGTTCGGGACTAGGCCAACTTCGTATTGTCGTCGCCAGCCGGCGCTTCCCAGTTATCGGAATCTCGGCCATCCTGTGAATGATCTTTTCAACCTCGGAACGAACGTGCAGCCGTAAGAAAGCCTGGGGAATCTGCTGCAGTGCGGGTCGCCGACTGGGTCAAAGCGGCCCTCGCCCTCATGTGCGCTCGCATGGCATGCGGCGCAGAGGACAATCAAATTCTCCTCGCAATTGTCGGCGGACTGGCTGCGGAATTCCAGGTGATGGACTTCACGATTCGATACGGCGCCGCACGCTTGACACCTCCAGCCGTTGCGGGCGGCACTTCGTTGCGCAGCTGCTCGTATAACTCGGGGATGAGCTGGCGGCAAGGCTGCTTCGGTCGGACCCAGTTCATACCGCCTTCCGGGCCACAGAGTCCAAGAACACTTTCTTTCTTCACCTGGAAGGAACTGGAAGAAACGCAGGGCCGATTGCAAGAAGACGCCGGGATTGTCGTTCTCAGATGCCCGCGTACCAGGCGTAGCCACCATCAGCGTTAGCACCCCCCAGACCCTTGCCGAACGGTTTGAGGTTGTCCGTCAGAGTCAAGCGATTGATGTATTTCACGTTCTTATAACCGAGCTGCCGCGGGACTCGTACGCGGACGGGGCCTCCGAACGGCACGGGAAGTTCGTTTCCGTTCATGCGGTGGGCGAGAAGCGTTTGCGGGTGCAACGCGTCCGCCATGTCGATGCTCTCCCACCAGTCAGGTTGGGTCGAGCGGTATACAACGTAACGCGCCTGGGGCAGCGCGCCAACGCGGTCCAGGACGTAGGAGAGCGGCACCCCGGTCCATTCGGCGACGTACGTCCATCCTTCTTCACAGCCGATCATAGTGACCTGCGTACTGGTGGGGAAACTCCTGATCTCTGCCAGCGAGAACGAGGCCGGCCACGCCGCCATCCCGTCCACGGTCACCCGCCAGTCGACGAAACTGCCTGCCTGGAGTCGTTTGAATTCATCGCCCAACGGATCGACTTCATTGGCGAACGGATTCTTCGAAATCTCGGTGCGGGAAAATTCACGGGCCATGGAATGGCGGGTCAAGAGTCGCTGCGCGGCGTAGGTCAGCGTTTCTCCCGGGCCGTAGAGTCCTCCCGCATCCGGGGGGATGAGCCCATGATGCTGCGCGACTTTGGCGGCGACGGCAATCCCAGATGCACCGGCCGCCAAAGCAAGCCCCGTGGTCACGAATTTGCGTCGAGACATATTGCTCATAACTTCACTCCGTCGGCGGGGTAGCGCGGCCGGTGATCATGGCGCGCATACGATTTCGAAATCCCGCAACAAAGACCATCAACACGTGAATCAACAGAAACAGCACGAGGAATATCGTCACCAGGAAGTGCAGGCTGCGCGCCGTCTGCTGGCCCCCCAAGAGCCGAACGGCCAGAGGGAATTCCGACGTGAATCCGAACGACATGGCCAGACCCGTCCAGATCATCAACGGAAACAACACGAAGATCACGAGCACATACGTGAGCCGCTGCAGCACGTTATACGACCACGCTTCTTCCCTGCCCGGCCGCTCAAAGCGCAAATGTCGAACCAGCGAACCGCCAAGCTCCTTGAGGGAAAGGTCAGAAGCCGCGGGCAACAGATTGCGCCGGAAATGCCCTGCGAAGAAGCCGAACAGCACGTAGAGCAAACCCGTCCCAACCGCAACCCATGCCGCCTGAAAATGGAGATAGCGGCTCCAGCCGTTCTGATCAGGGAGCACGTACCCATAGCCGGTGGGGACGGTATCCCTGGAGGATGGCAGGTGCAGATTGAGCCACGGGCGCATGTTTACGTTGCCGGTCTCACCCCAGTAAAACCGTGGATGCGAAAGCACGATCTCTCCTCCGCTGACCAGCAGGGCGAGAAACGCGACCGCGATAGTCCAATGGGTCACGCGCACCAGCGCGGAGTGGCGCTTCTGGTGCGCGGCCGGCACTGCGGAACCAAGCTTAGCCGAAGAAGACAACTGGCGCGCCCCGCGATCAGCAATCGGCAGACTCGCATTCATAAGTGGGCCCCATCCCCGATGCTCTGGATTCTACAGCAAGCGCACAATTAGCCGCGGAGGAAGGCGCCATTTCGGACTCGTCATTCTCGCCTTCGTCCGCCGTCGAAGTTGTTGACTCATCTAGACCGAAAAATTCCAGAAGTCTATCTCATTCCTTAACAGCTGACCTGGCTTTTGCGCAGAAGCAGAGTAGCGGTTACAACGGCGATGATATTCCAGCCAACCAAGCTAAGCTGAATCATCCTTATGGAGAGAAAAAGACGAAGTCTTTCGCTGGCTCAACGCCGCTTACGAGGAGAGCAACTACCAGATGGAGGGCATGAGAACCTACTTCCGGCTCGATCCTGTGCCTTCCGACCCTCGCCTCGCCGAACTCGTTCGTATGTACCTACAAATACGTGCAAGCCCGAGGACTCATGGGCTACGATCATGGGCTGGAGAGACAACGGTTGCGATGGTCACCGCCCGGAGAATCAGAGGGCAGCGAAGTTCGTATTTCTGAAGATGCACGACGATGCGAATCTTGCTGCCGCGGCAGTTGAACTCGGACAAGTGGCTTTTGTTCTGAAAAATTCAGGCGGACTGGAACTTCTCAAGGCGATTGGGGAGATCTTGCATGGCCGTTCCTACTTAACCCCCAAGCTGAGAGCTGAAGATTGGGTCGCCGCGAAGGCCAGAACGCGCCAGTTTTCTAAGGAATTGACCAAGCGACAGCGCGACTTCGTGCAGCTCTTTGCCGAGGGACGGCCGATGAAAGAGATTGCGGCGGTCCTCAAACTGAACGAAAAGACGGTGGAATTCCACAAGCACCATCTCATGTGGCGTTCAATCTCAAGAGCAACGCTGATCTGGTTTTATTTGGAGTGAAGCGCGGCTTGATCGCAGCCGATTCCGCACCTCGTCAGCGGCTCCTAGCACCCTAGCAGGCCGTGGCGGAACTGCTCATGTTTCGTGACCTGTGACGAAGCATGCAGCAACGGAAAGATGATACGAGGGGCCGACCAACAGCGGCAGTAAGTCGCCGGGCAGACGAAACGGTCGTCATTCGGCACAGCAGAAAGCGCAAAAGTCGCGAAACCGCCTGGCCCGCGCGATTTTTCAGCTCCCGCGGCGTGCCCGCTCCCAGCAGCTTTCGCAGAATCAGACTCAGGTTGAACGCTCCCACGTGCACCAACTGCCGTTTCAGAATGTTCTCCCGCCCCCGCAGATGACAGCGTCGCATCCCCCCCGTCTCGTAGCAGTGCGCGAAGCTGCGTTCGATGAACTCCCCGCGCCGTCGCAGTAAACTCTTTCCGTACGCGCACCGCACCCGCCGCCGGTTCTCGTACACCGCCTGCTGCTCGGCGCGTTTGCCTTCCCATTGCCGCCGCCCCTTCTGCTTCTTCTCCGGAATGTAGCTGCGCACCGCATAACTCTTCACCCGCTGCACCACCGCCCCGCTGTGGTAGCCCTTGTCCGTCACCAGTTCTTCGATCCCTTGCAAGTGGACCTTCGGTTTGTCCTGGGGCCGCAACTCGGCCTCGCGCCCAATCTGTTCCGCCACCTGCTCACCGGCCTCGCATAGCGTTTCATCCAAGGTCGTCGTATCTCCCTGGTCGGCCGCCTGCAGCGTCACGGCCACGATGGCGCCCGTGTCCATATCCACGGCGTGCTCCGCCTTGTACGCCAGGTGCGTCCGCCCGTCTTTCATCTTCGCGATCCGCGCGTCCTCGTCCACCGGACTCTTCCACTCTTTGTTCGACGTCCGCTTCTTGCGCTTCCGATCCAGCCGCGCCAGATCCTCCCGCGTCGGCGTCTCGATCCCAGACGCCTTGGCCAACCCCCGCAAGAACTCTTCATACGTCTCGCCCGTATCGCGGCGCACAATCGACCGCATCGCCGCGTTCGCCTCCAAGGTCGTCGCGTCGATGCCCATCCGCTGCCCCTGCAGCAGTCCCCGTTCTGCCAATAGCCCCAGCACCCACGAGAACACCTCACGATGCGTGTCCATGTCGATCAAGCGCCGGCTCCGCGAGATCGTCGAGTGGTCCGGGGTTCGCTCGTCGAGTCCGATGAGCAGAAACCGTCGCAGCGCCAGGGAATCTGCCACCCGCCACGCGATTCCACGCTCGCTATCGATCCCCTCGAAATACCCCACCAACAGCGCTCGAAAGTAAACTCCGGGCTGCAGCGAGGGCCGTCCTAGTCGCGCATGATAGAAGCGCACACATAATCCTTCCACAAACTCGTCGAACCCGGCACCCTCCAGTAATTCATTCAACCGCTTATAGAAAGGATGTCCCGGCGCCACCGCCAACTCCGTGTGCGCGATCCAGATGTCCTCTTGCTTCTCCCCGCCACTCCGCTTGCTCATCGCCATCCGCGTATTCTACGAACCATCCCTGTGGATCACACCATCTTTTGTTTCAGGTACCCAGACTTGCACCACAGGCTGCTAGGGATTTCCCCAGTAGCAAAACCCCGTGACCTGCCTTAAGAATAATTGCGAGCTTTGAAAAACTGCACCCCTGGGGGTCAACCACCACGACCGCGGATATCCCTCTGCTCTGAACGGAGGCGAACTTTGATCCGATGACCCGTACTACTGGCGGATGATCATCCGGCGTTACTCGAAGCCACAACTGCGTTTCTAAAGCACCAGTTCGACGTAGTGGGAACGGCAGCGGATGGCGCCATTTTAGTGTCGGAAGCCCCGCCTCTGTCCCGACGTGATGGCGGCCGATACTACGATGCCGGTCTTGAGCGGAATCGATGCCACTCACTGCGCTAGTCCGCCTTGTCGGCGCGCCAAAAGGACACATCGCCATGACTAATACACTGACAAAACCCGGCCGCCACAACGACTCGGTAGCAACAAAACTCGTCACCCCCCGCCGCACCCCGACGCCCAAGGGCGGTCCGCTCGATGCCGACCTCCTTCGCAAGATGGATGCCTGGTGGCGCGCGGCCAATTATCTGTCCGTTGGACAGACCTATCTCTACGACAACCCTCTCCTTACGGAGCCCTTGAAGAAGGAGCACGTGAAGCCGCGCCTGGTCGGCCATTGGGGCACGACGCCGGGTTTGAACTTCATCTACGTTCACCTCAATCGGGTCATCAAGCAGCGCGACGTGAACATGATCTATATCATTGGTCCTGGGCACGGCGGGCCGGGCATCGTGGCCAATACCTGGCTCGAAGGCACCTACAGCGAGTTTTACCCGAACATCCCGCAGGACGAGGACGGGATGAGAAAACTGTTCAAACAATTCTCGTTCCCGGGCGGCATTCCCAGTCACGTCGCGCCGGAAACGCCTGGCTCCATTCACGAAGGCGGTGAATTGGGCTACGCGCTGAGCCACGCCTACGGGGCGGCTTTCGACAACCCCGATCTCGTCGTGGCCGCTGTTGTTGGCGACGGCGAAGCGGAGACTGGGCCGCTAGCCACCAGTTGGCACTCGAACAAGTTTCTCAACCCGGCCACCGACGGCGCAGTACTGCCCATCCTTCATCTTAATGGCTACAAGATTGCCAATCCGTGTGTGCTTGCACGGATCAGTCACGAAGAAGTGGATCAGCTTTTCCGCGGCTACGGTTACACACCGATCTTCGTCGAAGGCAGCGAGCCAGCCAAGATGCACCAATTGATGGCGGCGGCACTCGACCAAGCGATCGCTGAGATTGAGCGTATCCAAAACGCCGCGCGCAGGGACGGAAGCACGGGACGCCCGCGCTGGCCGATGATTATTCTGCGTTCGCCCAAGGGCTGGACTTGCCCTAAGGAAATTGACGGCAAACGTGCCGAGGATTCGTGGCGCTCGCACCAGGTGCCGATGGGTGAGATGCACGACAAGCCCGGGCACATCCAAATTCTCGAGCAATGGATGAAGAGCTACCGGCCGGAGGAACTCTTCGACTCAAATGGCCGCTTTAAACCTGAGTTCGCCGAAATGGCGCCTAGGGGCGAGCGCCGCATGAGCGCCAATCCGCACAGCAACGGCGGCCTCCTCCTGCGCGATCTGCGAATGCCCGACTTCCGCAAATACGCCGTCGAAGTCAAGAAGCCCGGCGCCACCGACGCGGAGGCCACGCGGGTGATGGGTAAATTCTTGCGGGACGTGATGAAGCTGAATATGGAAAGCAAAAACTTCCGCCTGTTCAGCCCCGACGAAAACAACTCGAACCGCTGGCAGGACGTGCTCGAAGTGACGAATCGGGCCTGGATGGCGGAGAAGTTTCCCTACGACGACCATCTAGAGCCCGACGGCCGCGTGATGGAGATGCTGAGCGAGCACCAGTGCCAGGGCTGGCTTGAAGGCTATCTTCTCACCGGGCGCCACGGCTTCTTCTCCTGCTATGAGGCGTTCATTCATATCATTGATTCGATGTTCAACCAGCACGCGAAATGGTTAAAGGTGTGCAATCACATTCCGTGGCGGCGACCCATTGCGTCGCTCAATTACCTCCTTAGCTCGCACGTGTGGCGGCAGGACCACAACGGCTTCTCGCATCAGGACCCCGGTTTCATTGACCACGTCGTGAACAAGAAGGCCGAGGTCGTGCGCGTTTATTTACCGCCCGATGCGAACTGCCTCCTCTCCGTCACCGACCACTGCTTGCGCAGCCGCAACTACATCAACGTCGTCGTCGCTGGCAAACAGCCCGCGCCCGCATGGCTGACCATGGACGAAGCGATCAAACATTGCACTGCTGGTATCGGCATCTGGGAATGGGCGAGTAATGACAAGGGCGGCGAGCCTGACGTTGTGATGGCCTGTTGCGGCGATGTGCCCACGTTGGAAACCCTCGCGGCGGTCGACCTAATCCGCCACCACATGCCGGAACTGAGGGTGCGCGTCATCAACGTCGTGAACCTCATGAAGCTCCAGCCGGCGAGCGAACACCCACACGGCCTGAGTCACCGGGACTTCGACACGCTGTTCACGAAGGACAGGCCCATCGTCTTCGCCTTCCACGGCTATCCGTGGCTCATCCATCGCCTCACCTACCGCCGCACAAACCACGAGAACCTACACGTGCGCGGCTACAAAGAAGAAGGAACGACCACGACGCCGTTTGACATGGTTGTTTTGAACGAGATGGACCGCTTTCATCTGGTGCTGGACGTGATTGATCGCCTGCCGCAACTCGGTTCGCGTGCCGCCTATCCCAAGCAGGCTATTCGCAACGCCCTCATCGAGCATCGCCACTACATCAACGAACGCGGAGAGGACCATCCGTTGGTGCTCGGCTGGAAATGGGGCGAGAAGGCGCCGGTCGCTCGGCGCAGTTCGACCGAGGCCGACAACATATGAAATCCCCAGGTTGGTAGGGAAGATCCGCACATAGATGTTGGGGGATGCTCTCTGTAGTGCCACGCTCGAGCTGGTCATAAATTTTCTTGTCGTAGCAAAAGTCGAGGCCTTGCTGCTGGAGTTCCCACTCCATGTCCCAGTCGGCCTCGGCGATGAACAGGAACCGGCGTACTTCTTATTGATAGCTGGAATCACCTCACTCCAATATTCAGATCCCGGCCGCCGACCCGCGTGAAGAGCTGGACAGCCATTTTGAAGTCGGGTCCCAGTTCGCTCTATAGAGCATAGAGTTTAGGAACGAATACATCATCGTTGAACAGAAAGGCACCATAGTTGTTGCAGTAACTGTCATCCATATTGGTGCAACACGGAATAACTGATATTCCAGTGCTTATCGGGCCGCGAGCGGCAACCCTTGATGTTTCTTACTCTCGTTGCGTAGACCGGAGGAAACCAATCTCCTGGTACGGCAAAGGTCAGGGTGCAGGCTTTATGTCAAGGCAGACTCGCGTTCCGCCATGGCCACTCGCCGCGGGAATACCCTTACGGATTTCATAAAGGCTGATCGCAGGATCAAAAACTGGGATCGAAAAAAAGAAGTTATTCGTGAACAGGCCGGTGACCGCCCAGGTTCTCCCATTCCTAACGATAAAGTACTCGGATGTTTGGGTGACGATGTCGGGCCAGAAAGAGCAGGAGCGACGCTTCGAGTCACGCATCAAGGACCCAGTCCGACAATGGAAGCTGAGCCCGATGGATCTTGAATCTTACGGTCGCTGGTACGAATACTCCAAAGCGCGAGACCTCATGATGAAGGCGACGGACACCAAATATGCTCCCTGGTTCATCGTGCGTTCCGACGATAAGAAGACCGCAAGGCTTAACTGCATTTCGCATCTCTTGAGTCTGATCCCTTATCGAAAAACTCCACGAGAGAAAGTGAAACTGCTCCCACGAAAGAAGCACGGTCAATACGACGATCAGGCACCGTTGAAGGGGAAGCACTTCGTTCCCGAGAGGTACTGACCGTAGCAGGAGCGCCTTGCGGGTATTGGTCAATACGCCTTCAGCCCAACTGCGCGAAACTGCGCGCAGGCATGTTCGACCGCTTCGGTACCCGGAGGCTGAACGTCCTGAAGGGTGTAGGCCAGTTTAAGCTCCTTCCATTTGAATCGTCCCATTTGATGGAAGGGCAAGACGTCGACTCGTTGCACGTTTCCCAGGTTGGCGGAAAACCTTGCAATCTGGACAATGTTCTCGGTGTCGTCTGTCAGTCCAGGAACCAGCACGAAGCGCACCCAGATCGGTATTCTGCGAGCAGCCAAGCGCCGGGCAAAACTCAGAACTGCCCCAACCTCCATGCCAGTAAGCCTGCGGTGAAGCTCCGGGTCCCAGCCTTTGAGATCGAGCAGCACGAGATCAATGTTCTCCAGGTCCGCATCGGAAAGTCGGGCCCCAAAAGCGCCGTTGGTATCCAGCGCAGTATGGATTCCCATCCCTTTCGCGGCGGCCAGCAGTTTAACGACGAACCGATCCTGCATGAGCGGTTCGCCGCCGCTCAATGTGAAGCCACCCGACATAGCCGCTAACCCGTGACGATATTTCCGCAGCTCCTCGGTTGCGCGAGTTAAGCTTACAGGGATGCCATTGCTCATAGTCCAAGTGTCGGGGTTATGGCAATACAGGCAGCGGAACTGGCAGCCGGTCGTCCAACCAACCACGCGCACTCCCGGTCCGTCGACGGTCGAGCCGGTAGTGAAGGAATGAAGGAAGCCCATGTCTCCCGTGGCCAGAGCAGTCCGCACATCCGTCTCCGGCATGCCCGCGCTTAGGTTGACGCGTAGTTCAAAAGGGCTTGTCGCCTCCAGCGGAAGGGCATGCTCCGTTTGATTCACAACGTTACCTGCTCTCCGTGGAACGTGCGGTTAATCACATCCATCTGCTGCTCGCGAGTCAGGCGCACGAAGTTGACTGCGTATCCAGAGACTCGAATCGTCAGGTGGGGATAGTTTTCCGGATGGTCCATCGCATCCAGAAGCGTCTCGCGATTTAATACATTTACGTTCATATGATAACCGGTGACGCCGAAGAATGCGTCAAGCATGCTTCTCAGGTTTGTGATCCGATCCTCGGCGACTCTCCCAAGGCCTTCCGGAAGAAAGGTGGCCGTCAGCGAAATGCCGTCGGCCGCATCGCGATATGGGATTTTGGCGACTGAAGCAGCTGAGGCGTGGATGCCGTGCGTGTCACGGCCGTGCATCGGGTTGGCGCCAGGAGCAAATGGTTCCCCGCGGCGCCTTCCATCGGGAGTATTGCCCGTGTTCTTGCCGTAGACCACGTTCGAAGTGATGGTCAGAATCGATTGGGTGTGAACCGCGTTGCGATAAGTGGGGTATTTTCTCAGCTTGCCCATGAACGTGCTGACGACCCAAGAGGCGACGTGGTCAACCCGATTATCGTTATTGCCAAATCTGGGGAAATCGCCTTCGGTCTGATAGTCGAACACCAGCCCGGTATCATCGCGCATCGCTCGAACTTTTGCGTAGCGCATTGCCGAAAGGCTGTCGGCGACTACGGACATGCCCGCGATGCCAAAAGCCATCGTCCGCAAGGGAGCGTAGTCGTGTAACGCCATCTCAAGACGCTCGTAAGCGTACTTGTCATGCATATAGTGAATGATGTTCATGGCATTGACGTACACACCGGCGAGCCACTCCATCATTCTTTCGAACTTGTCTATTACCTCGTTGAAATCCAGGTATTCACCTTTGATGCCACCAGTCGGACCTACTTGCTCCCCGGTGATCTCGTCCCGGCCTCCGTTGATGGCATAGAGGAGGCACTTGGCGAGGTTGGCTCGTGCTCCAAAGAACTGCATCTGTTTGCCCAGCAGCATCGGGGATACGCAACACGCGATGGCTCCGTCATCTCCCAACGCGCGCCGCATGATTTCGTCGCTTTCAAATTGAATGGAACTCGTGTCGATTGCCACCTTCGTGGCAAAATTGCGGAATCCGTCGGGCAGCCGGGGCGAATACCAGATCGTTAGATTCGGTTCGGGCGCTGGACCGAGGTTGTAGAGCGTCTGAAGAAACCGAAAGCTGCTCTTGGTTACTAGAGGTCGCCCGTCGTCTCCAACACCGGCAATCGATTCTGTGATCCAAGTGGGGTCGCCGGCGAAGAGCTCGTCGTATTCCGGTGTTCGCAAGAATCGCACGATCCTGAGTTTGATGACGAAGTCATCGATAATCTCTTGCGCCTGTTGTTCGGTAATCGTCTGAGCGGCAAGATCACGAGCGAAGTAAATGTCAAGAAACGTCGAGGTCCGCCCGAGGGACATGGCTGCACCGTTTTGTTCTTTCACCGCCCCCAGGTAGGCGAGATAAAGCCACTGCACGGCTTCTCGCGCATCCCGGGCCGGGCCCGAGATGTCGAAACCGTAGGTGGAGGCCATCAGCTGCAACTCCTGGAGAGCACGAATCTGTTCGCTCAGCTCCTCGCGGTCGCGAATAACATCTTCAGTTGACATCGCCGCATCAAGGCTGCGCTTTTCTACCTGCTTTTGCTCGATGAGCCGGGAGACCCCGTACAGCGCGACCCGCCGGTAGTCGCCGATAATGCGGCCCCGTCCGTAGGAGTCGGGGAGGCCAGTCAGGATGTGCGAGCTGCGGCATCGCCTTACGTCGGCGGTGTAGGCATCGAACACTGCCTGATTGTGGGTCTTCCGATACTTCGAGAATATCTCGACTACCTTTGGATCCGGATCGTACCCGTATGCCTTTAAAGCGCTCAGAACCATTCGAAAGCCGCCGTTCGGCATGATTGCCCGCTTCAGAGGTGCCTCAGTTTGAAGACCAACAACGATTTCATTCGGACGATCGATGTAACCGGGTGCGTGCGATGTGATTGAACTGGGAACCTGAGAGATATCGAGCACACCTTTCTTGCGCTCTTCGACAAAGAGTTCGTTCAACCCCGCCCACAGTTTCTTTGTGCGCTCCGTTGCAGGCGCCAGGAAGGAGCCATCCCCCTCGTATGGTTCATAGTTTTGCTGAATGAAATCACGAACATTGATTTCTTTCTGCCAAAGACCCGGTGTAAATCCCGCCCACGCCGACGTTGTGTTCACTTGGGCCATATTCTCCGATGCTGTAGCAGCCATGGCAATCCTCCTTTGGTGTTCAACGGTGCAGGTCTATCTCAATCCGAGCAGAGTTCCGGTATGCCGCGCGATCATGATTTCCTCGTTGGTCGGAATGACCCACGTCGCGACTTTACTTTGCGGAGTTGAAATGCGTGGCCCTCGACTAGCGTTGGCATCCGCGTCGAGTTCCAATCCGAGCCAGGCAGCAGATTCGCAGATTCGACGGCGAATTTCTGCCGAGTTTTCTCCAATGCCGGCGGTGAACACCAGTCCATCAATACCACCCAACACCGCGGCCAGAGCTCCGATCTCTTTGGCGGCGCGGTAAACAAAGTAGTCGACCGCCAATTGGGCGTCTGGTTCGTCCCCGGCCAGCAGGTCACGCATGTCGTTACTGATTCCGGAAATTCCGAGCAAACCCGATTTCTTATAGAGGATGGTTTCAACCTCTTTTGCGGAGAGCCCTAAGCATTGAAACAAATACAGCACGACACCGGGATCAAGGGCGCCCGGCCTGGTACCCATGCAAAGTCCGTCCAGTGCCGTGAAGCCCAAGGAGTTGTCGACGCTTTTCCCCTCTTTTAGTGCGCAGAGACTGGCGCCGCTCCCGAGATGAGCAACGATGACGCGTCCCCCCGCAATTTCTGGCGCCACTTCCGGCAGGACCGAAGCTATATATTCGTAAGATAGGCCGTGGAATCCATAGCGTTGCAGACCAGATTTGCAAAGATCTCTAGGCAAAGGTACGAGTGCGGCCACCGCCGAATGGCTGGAATGGAAGCTCGTATCGAAGCAAGCAACTTGAGGCACACCTGGCAACCGTTCAAACACTTCCTCGATCGCTGCCAAATTGTACGGTTGATGCAAGGGTGCAAGAGGAATCAGTTCGTTTAATTGAGCCAGCGTCTCCTCAGTCACAACCGTTGGGCCTACAAAACGGGAGCCCCCATGAACGACGCGATGGCCGACGCCCAACACTTTCCCACCGTGATATTTGGAATGGAGCCAGGCAGCCAGCGCGTCGACGGCCTTGCGACCATCGCTTACCGCCACACCCAATCTGTCATCCGCGATCCGCGCGCCGGCGCGATCTTTTACCGATAACCGCGGTGAAGTCCCGATACCCTCAATCTGTCCCTTCGCATCCAGTTGCCATTGCCGGGTTTCTGGCCGTCGGAACACACAAAACTTCAAGCTGGATGACCCAGCATTGAGCACGAGAGCGAAGTCGGCAGTCACGGGTTGTCTTCACCTTCCCATTCTTCGGGCATGAGCCACTAACGTGGCAACCGCGCAACTGGCGATCCGGGAACGCACACTATCGGCTCGGCTGGTCAGAATCACTGGCACCCTTGCACCTAGAACCATACCCGCGCTGTCCGCTTTGGCAAGAAAAGTGAGTTGCTTCGCCAGGATGTTGCCGGCCTCGAGATCTGGAACCAGGAGGATGTCCGGGTCACCGGCGACATCGGAGCGGATACCTTTGGTGATCGCAGCCTGTTTGCTGATGGCGTTATCGAAGGCCAGCGGCCCATCGAGGATGCCACCAGTGATCTGTCCGCGCTCCGCCATCTTGCAAAGCGCGGCAGCATCAATAGTGGCAGGCATTTTCGAAGTTACCGTTTCGACTGCCGCAAGGATGGCCACCTTCGGCCTTTCGCAACCCAGCGCGATGGCCAGATCAATCGCGTTCTGACAGATGTCCACTTTGTCTTCGAGCCCAGGGGCAATATTGATCGCGCCGTCTGTAACGATCAGCACCTTGTGATAGGTAGGTACATCCATGATGAATGCATGACTGATCCGGCGACTCGTGCGCAGGCCGCCATCGCGAGCAACAATTGCCGACATCAGCTCGTCAGTATGCAAGCTGCCCTTCATCAGGACTTCTGCGGTGCCTTCGCGGATAAGCTCTACGGCTTTTGCTGCGGAGGCATGACTGTGAGGAGCGTCGACGATTCGGAACTTGCTGAGATCGATTCCTGAAGCTTTCGCGGTCGCAGTTATCTTGCCTGAGGGACCAACCAGGATTGGCACGATTAATCCGTGTTCCGCTGCTTCGATGGCTCCGCTAAGAGAAGAGGCATCACAAGGGTGTGCGACTGCGGTTAGGACCGGCTCCAGGCTTTTGCACCGGTCCAGCAATCGTTCGTATTTTCCTGTTCCAGTTTCCAAAATCGTTGCGTCCGCCGTTTGTACACTCATCGCCGTCACCTCATGGCTTTGCAAGGCTGGGTTGAACCCCAGGTCCCGTTTCTTTCAGCAGAAAAGAGAGAACGATGGCGGCCGCAACACCAAACAGGAGCGGCAGAAAAGCCGCCTGGTAATGTGGCAGTTCGCGCTCGGCGCCACCGGATATGTGTTGAAGAAGACCGCCAAAAACCGGCCCCAATAAAGCACTGAAGGTAAAATTCAGGAAATTAATCACACCTGTCGCGGTGCCGCCGAACTGTGGCGGATTGGCTTCCTTGATTACGGTGTAAGGCAGCATTGCTGCGCCCGATGCCAATCCGGCCACTAGGCCAACTAGGTAGGGAGGAAAGACGCCAGGCTGACCGAAGAGGATCCAGCCTAGGCAGCCCAGAAGCACTACTGCGCCTCCGATGATTACTGGCTTCCGCCTTCCTATCCGGTCTGAAATGAACCCAAGCAATGGGCATCCAATGATCCATCCAAAAGGAACGGTAGCCGATCGCATGACTGCGGAAGCGAAGCTGAATCCGTGCGCCTCCTGCAGGTAGCGCACACCCCAAATCATGTCGAAGATGGTTGTAGGGATGAAGAGAAACCCCGCGATTAAGCCACACAAGATTGATTGCGGATTCTTGAACACAGTGAGGAGTGCTTGAATCGTCGCTTTCAGGCTGCCGACCGGCTCCTCCGTCCTCGGTTCCCTCGGCAATAGAAAAAAGAGAAGCGCGCCGATTGCCAAGCCAATCAAGCCCATTCCAATCCAAAAAACTTTCCACGACACGCCGCTGCTGATCAGCGGCCCGACGGCAAATTGTCCAGCCGACCCGCCCGCCATACCAAACATCTGTGTTGCACCAATCAACGTGGCGGCACGAGACGCCGGGAAGTTTTTCGTCGCGATAAAGACGGCCCCTACGAGCGCGAAGACTCCTCCCGCCCCCTGCAACAGTCTTCCCACACTCGCCGCTGCTGTGTTGCCCGAACCAAATAGCAGAGCCCCAATGCCAACCAAAGCGGCGGACATCGGCAGTACCTTGCTCGGTCCTAAACGGTCCATGGCGGCGCCTGCGACCAGACTGAACGGGGAATATCCGTAGTAAAACAGCCCGACCAGTGACGCCACACCGAGCGCGCTGAGTCCGAACGCTTCCGTCAACTCTGGCATCATGACGGAAGGCGCCGAACGGAGCACGTACTGATAGAAATAATAAACCGCCACGAGTACCCACGAGACAGTAGCCAACCGCGTCCTTTTGCGGGCATCGATGTTGCCACGGGGAACTGAAGTTACGGATACCATCGCCACACTATGATCGGTTTGCGCACGTTGATCTCTGCATCGCGGCGAACTAACAAAGCACTACAGAAACCGCCAGACCGGCCTTCCGAGGCTTCAGCAGAGCACAAGGTTTGCGGCCAGCCCGGCTTCGCTCGTCTCCTTGTACTTTGTGCTCATGTCCTTGCCGGTATCGGCGAGGGTCTTGATCGTCGTGTCGAGGTCAACACGATGCCGCAATGCGATCTCGTTCGTCGCAATCATGTAGGCGGTCCAGGCCTTGACCGCGCCGAACGCGCAACGTTCGATGCACGGGACCTGCACATAGCCAGCGACCGGATCGCACGTCATGCCCAGGTGATGTTCCAGCGCTGATTCGGCAGCGTTCTCCGTCACTAGAGGTGAGGCGTCCATTGCTGAAGCAATAAAGGCAGCCGACATCGCTGAAGCGACGCCAATTTCGGACTGACAACCACCTTCGGCGCCGGAAAGAGTAGCATTGTGTTTGCACAAATAGCCAATGGCGGCGCCGCCGAGCAAACCTTGCCGAACCTTTTCCTGGGGCAGGGCTCGTTTGGTTTGGGTCAAGCCATAAACAATTGCGGGCATCACACCAGCCGAACCACCTGTCGGGGCAGTAATGACCAAATGGCCGCGCGCATTTTCTTCCGAAGCGGCCAGCGCACACGCGGACATGAGCGCCACTGCGCGATCAGCCTCGTATTTGTCATCCTGGGCGCGCTGCCAAACGGTCGCCGCCTTCGATTGTAGTTCGATCGGACCGGGCAAAACGCCTTCCTTCACCGCTAGCCCGGCCTTCACGGTCGCGAGCATCGCATTTGCGATTTTGTCCAAAAACGCATTGATTTGCTCTTCCGTCTTGCCTGACACAGCAATCTCATTCGCCAGGATGACTTGCGCGATCGAGAGATTGTTTTTCTCCGCGTGCTGCCGCAGTTCCTTCATCGTCCCGTACGGATATTTCGGCTGCCCCTTTTTCGGCGGCGTGTAGCCCTTCCACTCGTAGAATCCGCCGCCCGGCGAGTAGTACTCCAGTTCGTAGACGGACTTGTCTCTGCCTATGAGCTTACAGATCATGGTGTTGGGGTGCGGGAAATCGCCTTTGGGTGTGTCGTAGACGATGTCGGCCAGCGATAGAGTGAAGGTCTTATCGCCGAGCTTTACCGAATACGATTGGCCCGGCTTCGCTTTCATCTCGTCGAGAAACAGCGGGTCAACGGTGGCCGGCTCCTTACCCAGCAGGCCCGCCAACGAGGCGCGCTCGGTGCCGTGGCCCTTGCCCGTGGCGCTCAAGCTGCCAAACAGGTGAACCTTGAGGCCAGTCGCCTGCGCGAGCTGATCGGCCGGCAGCTTCGTGCATCGCTGATAGAAGTCGTACGTGATACGCATCGGCCCAATCGTGTGCGAACTCGATGGACCCGGACCCACCTTATAGAATTCCTCGATCACTGTCATCACTGGACCGTTGGATCTTTTCACGACGTCCAAGTCTTGCGACATCGAGGTGGAATCTAGCGGAGGCAACGGAGACCTCGCCGCCGCTTCCTTTTCGGCCTGCTGGGCGCGCGCTTCGGGCGTCCAGACACGACCGGTCATTACTGCCGCCGCCCCGATGACGGCATTGCGCATGATGAAAGACCGGCGGTCGATCTTTGATGGAATCGCTGATTCCTCGGGCAACGCCGGGAACGACCCGTCTTGCTTGGCTGCTGCTGGTATCCTCATTGTTTCGTTTGGTGTGCTCATAGTTTGATGCCTGCTGTGAACCGAGTTTTCCTCTGTCATGCGTCATACGAATATGACGGCAACAATTCAGATCCACGCAATCGTGCGACGGCTGGCAGTAGTCGGCTGGCTAAACAGTCCTTAGGTACAAAAGCGTCGACCACCTTTAAAGCTTCACCAGGAACATCCACCGCTCCGGAGAGCATGATTATTGGCGCTAGCGGCCTAAGTCGTCTCATCGCAATTGCGAACTCTTGTCCGTTCATCTCGGGCATGCAGCAGTCTACGATTACAACCTCAAACGAATGGAGGCCGACTAGTTCCAGTCCTTCGCGGCCACTGGATGCGGTCACGACGGTATACCCAAAGTTTTCGAGAAAAGCCTTTTCGCATTCCAGCACAGCTTGGTCGTCGTCGATACAAAGCAGCGCGGCTTTTGGGAGCGCATTAACATCGGAGGAGGGCATAATTCAACTCCAAATACTCAACCCTTTGCGACTCCTTGCTGTAAGGCTGGCAACATCGGGCGACGAGAGGCTACACTCTGCTGGACGCGGAAACACTTTCATCTCGTCCCAACGGTAGTTCTCCGCCCGGCCCGAAGGCTTGTTTCGAAACTAGCTTAGGTCTGTCTGATGTCCGACACAACTAGGGAAATCCCTAAGGGTCATAGGGCGACGGGCTTCGCTTTGTTCTGTGCGTGCGAAGCGTTGGCAACATGACCGAGGTTCAGAATCGAAATGATGCTGTTCAGACACAAAAGATAGATGCGTTGAGGCGCGGTTTAGCAAATGGCAAGATCTGGGTATTCTCAAAAAGCACCGCGGCAGGATCGTGCTGCGATCCCTGTCTCTTTTCGAAAGCATCGGCAAGAATACTTGGTGACCATAGCACTCACAATCCGGTTCTGACGATCTGCCGGCGAGTGTGAAACTCGAACCCATCGCTCGCTCATTCGGAATCGGTTTACTTGAAATCACTCCAGCGATGTACTACCGAGATCTTCCGCCAAAACGCACCGACTTGCAAAATCTGTGAATGTTGCTCCTCCCCCAATGCAACTCTCGGGCACTTCTCTGTCTGGCAATCTGCATCACAACCATCTGCTCGCTGCGGGCGATCGCGCTCGCGGAAAACCAGACACTGGGCGCTCATGCCGCACGGTTGATCCCGCGCTCGCATCTCCGAAATCAATCGCCACCGGAGTAACTTGCAGCTGTCCGGTCGCCCTGCCGGTCCCGGCTAGCTGTATCGTTAGAGTCTGCTCGCCAGCGATGCCAAGAACTCTTCCGCCGAACAAACTGTGACGATCCGCATGGGTCCGCCCGGCTCCGCACAAGGTTCAGCTGTCGTGGAGGGCGAGCACTTCTAAACACATCCTCGGATACAACGTATCGCAGCAACCACTCAGGCGGGCCTTACAAGAAGATCAACGGCGATTTGGATTCATATACAAAACTCACAGACCTAACGGTCGCCGCTGGCCATAAATACTATTACGTACCGACAGCCGTCAACTCTACTTGATTTCTCACCTTCCCAATCGGCCACTTTGCAATTAGACAACCGTGACTCGAACCCCGGATTTCTTTAGTGCGTTCAGGTCTCCCTTGGGGATCCCGGTATCAGTGATGACATGTTGTAGACAAGAAGTGGCAGCAATCAACGAGAGGCTGCGTTTCCCGAATTTGCTGGAATCACAGACGGCCACCGCCACTTTGGAAATCGGTATCATAGCGCGATTCACTTTCGCTTCCAGAAGATTGGGTGTGCTGAGCCCATAGTGAACGTCGAATCCATCGACTCCAAGAAAAAGGATGTCGGCATGCAACTTATGGAGCGTCTCCTCGGCGAGCGGCCCGACCAAAGAAAAAGAGTTTTTCCTCAGACTGCCCCCGGTCAAAATCACTTCCAGCACCGATCCGGAGAGTTCAGCTGCGATATTCACCGCGTTGGTAATGATCGTCAGATTATGAAAATTCCGAAGGGCGCGGGCGATGGCGGTGGTCGTAGTGCCGGAATCGAGGACGACGACTTGCCCTTCCGATACCATTCTCGCCGCAGCCAATGCAATCTGCAGCTTCTCCTTGCGATGCAGCTTCTCTTTTTCTCGCAAAGAAGGATCTTCCAAGGCGCCGTGGCGCGCTGGAAGTGCACCACCATGGGCGCGGTGAATCTCGCCTTTTACATGCAAGATCTCCAGGTCTTTGCGGATGGTGACCTGGGAAGTGCGGAACTGTCTGGCCAAGTCCACGACCAACACCCGGCCATCCCGACGCAGCAGATCGAGGATTGCTCTTTGCCGCTCTTCGTTTAGCATGTCAGAAACTTTGAGCCGATCTACGACACACTTGCCCATAGAAGATTTTGTCGGCATTTCTCTTTTATCCCGCACAGCATTCCGTTGTCTAGGGAAATGTCCCGATTGGGTTCTCCCAATCAGGTTCGCAGGGACACACAGGGAATCGCTCGCTCGCGGCTGAAAATGCGGCTCACCCCGGGGCATTCGGGTCGAGAAGCCCTTCGTTCGTGTAGGTAGCGTTGAAGATGGCGATGGATGGAGACGTCCTTGCGCAAATTGCCCTACTTGCCCGTCAGGAGCAGTCGCTTAGCGGCGCCAAAAAACGGCCGACACACGTTCCCCGCGGTTTGCACTCAGGGCGAAGTCGCTCGAGCTGCGAACAGCAATGACTGTTTCCGACGTCGAAAACGGAGCTAGGATTTGCGGTCTTCCGCCAAACAGCGCGATGACACGACTCGGGAGGAAGAATATTCCGGTTGACAAGGCCACAAAACGGAAGTAAAAGTAATCGTTCGTAACATTACGAAACTGCATTCGAAGTAAGGGTTCCACCGCTTCTTGGATGGAACTTAGGGAGGCTTGCCATGCCCGTTTTTTTTCACGCCCGCCAAACTCTTGTGGCGCTGTTTCTTTTGGTAGCCGTTGGCTTGGCTACACCGTTATGGGCACAAAAGGATGCCGGCACCATTGTCGGAGTGGTGCGCGACCCGAGCGGTGCGGTGGTTCAGGGCGCTAAGGTCACGGTGGAGGATGTGGATCGCGGCGTCCAAATGACTCTCTCCACCAACGATCAGGGAGAGTATGTCGCGAGTCCACTGCACATCGGAAGCTACAAGGTCACGGTGGAGAAAATGGGGTTCAAAAAGGAGGTGTCAGAGGTTGTGGAGTTGAACGTGCAGGGACGCATCGCCATCAACATGACCCTGCAGGTCGGGCAAATCTCCGAAGTGGTGGTGGTCACGGGAGCAGCGCCGCTGCTCGAAACCGAAACTTCGGAGTTGGGACAGGTCGTTGACCCGAAGCGGGTGAGCAACCTGCCACTTAACGGGCGAAACTTTGCCCAGTTGGCGCTGCTCAGCCCGGGCACCGCGCCGAGCGAACCGGGCGCACGCGATGAAGGGGGATACGGTTTCAGTTCCAACGGAGCACGGTCGCTACAGAATAATTTCTTGCTTGACGGAGTAGACAACAACTCGAACCTCCCCGACTTGCTCAACGAAACGAACTACGTGATTCAGCCCCCCGTAGAGGCTCTGCAAGAATTCAAGGTACAAACTAACGCCTACGGCGCGGAATTCGGACGTGGCAATGGAGCCATCGTGAATGCGGTCATCAAGTCGGGGACCAACCAATTTCACGGCTCGGCGTGGGAATTTCTTCGCAACAACAAACTGGACGGGCGGAACTATTTTGATGCAGTGGGACCCGTGCCTCAGTACCAGCAGAACCAGTTTGGCGCAACATTCGGCGGGCCGGTGGTGCTGCCGCACTTATACGACGGAAAGAATCGCACGTTCTTCTTTGTCGACTACGAGGGATTCCGCGTGCGCCAGGCACAGACCCAGACCGCATTTGTGCCGCCGACGGCGTGGCGGACAGGAGATTTTTCGAGCCTGATTGACTATACGACGGTGACCGGCACGGATTGTAACGGGGCGCCGACCTATGCGGGCGAGATTTTCGATGCCAAGCTGGCCCAAGCGACTTGCGGTGTGCCCTTTCAATACGGCGCATCAGGGAAACCTCTGAACATAATCCCAGCGACGCCCGTGGTGGCGGGTGGTGGTTCCCTGGATCCATTGGCGCTGAGGCTGGCAGCTTTATATCCGGCGGCGGGGCCGATCAACTCGAGTGGGAACAACTTCCTCGCTAATCCTGTGCGCCAAGAAACGCGCAACAACTTTGACGTTCGAGTGGACCAGAAATTCTCCGACAAGGACAACACCTTCTTCCGCTTCAGTTTCGAAAATCAGCCCAGCTTCATTCCCGGAACCTTCGGCGGGTTGGCCGATGGCGGTGGCTTCTTCAGCGGCGACGAGGATTTCTCTTACCGTAGTTTTGCCGCCAGTTGGACGCACATTTTCAAGCCCGAGTTGATCAACGAATTCCGGCTGGGCTACAACCGGGTGAACGCGCATCGCCTGGAACTCAACGCGAACACCAACGTATCGGCCGAGCCCAATATCGATTTTCCCGGAGTTCCTTTTTCGCCCGGCATCGGCGGGCTGCCACAACTGACTTTTAGCGACGTCGCCACGTTGGGCAGTCCCACGTTCCTGCCTTCGGTGGAAATCCAGAATTCCTATACCCTCTCGGAGAACCTGACCTGGGTGCGTGGGCGCAGTACCTGGAAGTTTGGCACAGAGATACGCCGCGAAGAATTCACCATCTTTCAACCGGCTGCAGCGCGTGGGACGCTGGGTTTCGACAGCACACTGACGGACAATCCGGCGGCCATCGGGACTGGAGGCACCGGGTTCGCTTCCTTCATGGCAGGGTTTACCAACGGTGGCAGTATTAACAACCTTCACAATGTAGACTATTTTCGCAACACCTATGCGTTTTACGCGCAGGATGACTGGAAGTTGACGCCGACGCTGGTGTTGAACCTGGGACTGCGCTACGAATTATTTGGCACCGTGTCGGACCGCTTCAACGAGGTGGGGAACTTTGACCTCAGCGATCCGGCCAATCCCACTGTCTTTGTGCCGACTGGACAAACGGCAACGCTCACGCCCTACATCGCGCAGTACGTCAAGATCAGCGCCACCGCCAGCCGTGGGCTGATCAACTCGGACCTGAATAACTTCGCTCCGCGCTTCGGCATGGCATGGCAGTTAACTCCGAAAACGGTATTGCGCACGGGCTATGGCATATTCTACGGTGGGCAGGAGAACGGGCCGTACTCGAATCCCAGTCCCGGATTCAATCCTCCGTTCTTCGTGAACCAATCGTTCGTTGCGCCCTGCAGCGCGCCGACGGCGAACGCTTCGGCAGGAGATTGCCGAGTGACTCAGATTCCGGCTCTAGCTGATGGCTTCCCCGCCAACTCGCTGGTCGATCCCAACACCCCTATTTTTTTCTCCGTCGATAAGAATCTGCGCACGCCCTATATGCAGCAGTGGCACTTGGGTGTTCAACGCGAACTACCCGCGAACAGTGTGTTCACTCTGACCTATGCGGGTTCCAAAGGCACAAAGTTGTATACGTTCTTTAACGGCAACCAGGCATCGCCTGACCCAAATCCGAATGACGCGACTGCGCCACGGCGCCCAGTTTCTGCGCCGCTAATCGGAGCTCCCGGTCCCTGTTCCCTGGCGACATCCCAGTACTGCACGCCGGTTTTCGACACGGGAATTGATTGGTTCCGCTCGACTGGATCCTCCAATTACAACTCGCTGCAGGCAAGTTTCGAACGGCGCTTCGCGAAAGGTCTGCAGTTTCAGGCATCCTACACTTACGCGCACTCGCTGGATATCGCCTCCAACGCGAACCTTGGTCCTACGCAGAACAACAGCGACTTCCGCTACTTCCGCGTTCCGCAGGCAGAATACGGCAATTCTGATTTCGACGTGCGCAACCGCTTCGTGTTGAGTTCGATCTACGAACTACCCTTCGGTCACGGCAAACACTTTATGGGGAATGCGTCCGGATTTACGAACCAGGTGGTCGGAGGCTGGCAGATTGCGAATATCTTGTCGATCTCCAGCGGCAACTGGTACACGGTGCTGGATGCGAACGGCAATTTCGCGAATTCTGACGGCGGCGCTGGTGGAGTGTCGCAACGTCCTGACCAAGTCGGGGATCCGAGCCGGGCAGGCATTGTGCCGGGCAACCCCAATCCGCAGTGCCAGATCCTGGTGTCGCAGGGGGGGCTTGCTCCCGACAGAATTCACACGCCAACCGCGTGGTTCAACACCTGTGCATTTGCCGATCCTCCGCTGGGATCCTTCGGCAACGTCGGCCGTAACACCATTGAGTCGCCGGGATACATAGACTGGGACTTCTCAGTATTCAAGACCTTCCCGACTTCGGAGAAGACGAATCTGGAGTTTCGCGCTGAATTTTTTAACCTACCGAACCACACCAACTTCCTGTTCGCGAATACCGGCCCGCAAAATGGAAACAACGCCACCATTCTTGGAACCACACAATTCGGCGCCTTGACGGCGGCTCGCGCACCGCGACAGATACAGTTTGCTCTGAAGTTCTCTTTCTAGTGGGACCGCCATTGGCGCGCCTAAAGAAGACTGCTGTGTCGGATTGGTATTTGGTCAAGCGGGAAATTCTGCGCTCCGGAGCGAACTCATGACCCACGCACGGTGTCTGATCCGAAAGGCGTTTGCAGTCTTGCAATACAGCATGACGAGCGCGACTATTGCTGCCTTGACGATTGGCGCAGTGCCGTGTCGCGCTCAACAACTGACGAACGACGCTCTGTCCGTGACGGTCAACGGTCAGGACGGATCGTATCAATTTGGACCCGTTGGTAGCCAGTCAACCCTGCAGGCAAGCATAGGCGCGCTCGTCGATCACATGTGGCTGCGTCCGGCGAGCTATCGCTCGCACTCCGTCTCCGAGTCGCAATTCAGTGACTCCCTAGGGTCCGGTCGACAGCTGACGGTGACGTACAGCGGGCTGCGCGACAGTCCCGATCTTGCTTTAGTCGTGCAGCTTTATAACAACAATCCCTATGGCGCCGTTCAAGTACGGGTCCGGAATAAATCTACCAAGGCGACGTCGGTGCAGGCAATCCGCAGTGTTGAGGCTATGGGAAACCCAATTCTTAACCTGGGTGGGCATCCAGCGGATGAGCGAATTCTTTCCGATACCTTCAGCGAGGATTGGCCCGACCTGGTGATCTACGATCTCGGGGACGCTCCCGGCGGAATGCATCGCGGGGTCGGAAGCCAGCTCATCTATAACCGCAAAACAAAGCAGAGCTTATTTCTCGGCGCACTTACATCGGACCGTTTCCTGACTCTTTTGCGACTGAAAACCGAGGGCAAAGGCGCCGGAGCTAAGATCGGATCGTATACCGTCGAGTCTACTGGGACCACTGAGATTCAGAAGGATTACAGCGAGGCAAAGTCTCTGGAAGCGAAGTCTCTGCAAAGCGACCGGATCGAGCTAAGTCTTCCACTCAATCCGGGCGAAGAGATGAGCTCTGAGCGATTGATGTTCGAGGCCGGGCCCGACTACCTCGGGCAGCTTCGCGCTTATGGTTCCGCCATTCGGCGGCTGCATCACGCTCGTGTTTCGAGTGAGATTCCAATGGGATGGTGGAGCTGGACCGCTTACTATGGCGCGATCAACGAAGGCGAGACGCTAACAACAGCCGATTGGCTGTCGCAGCATTTGAAATCGCTCGGTTACAAATATCTCCAGATCGACGATGGCTATCAGTACGCTCGCGGAGAGTACGCCACCACCAATGCAACCCAATTCCCGGACGGCATGCGAGTTGTGGCTCATCGTATTTTGAGAGATGGCCTCACCGTTGGCCTGTGGACAGCGCCGTTCGAGGTCAGTAGCCGCGCGTGGGTCTACGAACATCACAAGGATTGGTTAGTCCACAACGCTAAGGGCCAGCCGATTCCCCTGGAGGATTTGTGGAAGCAGGGTTTTGACACGCTTTACGCGCTTGATACGACACATCCCGGGGCGCAGGAATACTTGCGCCAGACCTACCAGACGCTGGTCCGGGAATGGGGAGTTCGTTTCATCAAATTGGACTTCATGGATACGACGACAATTGAAGGCTACTACTACCGCCCGGCGACCACTGCGCTCGAAGCCCAGCGTATCGGTTTGCAGGTAATTCGCGACGCCGTCGGCGACGATGTGATCCTGGACAAAGACGGCAGCCCCATGCTCAACCCGGTTGGGTTGGTGGACACCGGCCGCGTCTCTGCGGACACGGGACACAGTTTTCTGAGGTCGAAAACTGCCGCCCCCGGCATCGCGGCCCGCTTCTACATGAACGGCAACTTCTTCATCAATGACCCGGACGCTTTTAACGTGACCGATACATACTTAGTGGAGCATGGGGACGAGCGTTCCTCACATTCGCTGGCGGCAGCACAGGCTTCGATCGCACTCTCTGCGGTCGCAGGTGGCATGTACGAAATCGGCGATGACCTACTGGTGCTCAACAGTGAGAAGGATCGACTAGCATTGGTGGAAGACCGGGACTTGCTAAACATGGCCCAAGCTGGGCGAGCCTCGACGCCCGTAGATCTGATGACCTATGACCCGGAGGATGGACAACCGAGTCTCTTCTTTCTCCGGCAAAGTCCACGCCAAAGCATGTTGACGGTTTTCAACTGGACCGACCGGCCGCGCTCGCGCTCGTTGCGCCTTACAGACCTCGGGCTCCCAGCTAGCTCCACGATGGTGGCGACTGGGGTCTTGGATTCAAACGCGGCTTTTGTGCTCAAAGGAGGCGCGATTCGGCTTGAGAATCAGTCGCCGCAATCGGCAGTAGTAATCAAACTGGTGGACACTGCCGTCGCCAAAACCGCTCCAGGGGTTACGGCCCGAGTTCCTTCTCAGTCGAAGGTTGGGGAGGCGATAGCCTTCTCGGCTCAGGCCGACCCTGACGGCGTACCAGCGCTCCGCTATCACTGGGACTTCGGCGACGGGACGATCTCGGAAGGGTCCAAGGTTTCTCACTGCTATACAAGGGCGGCCGATTTCATAGTTCGGCTCACAGTCGACGGGACGGACGACGCGCCCTATGAACAGAGCTTTTCCATCGGAGTAAGCGGCGAACTGAAGCCGACTCCCGAACTCCGCGACAACCGGCGTTTTGAGCAGCCGACTGACAAATGATGTACGCCTAAACGGACAGACCGCCGGGGCAATCATAAGAAACTGCGGACCGGCTTTTTCAGCGACAGTAAGGATGGTCCGGGAACTACGGGCGTGATCGCGTCCACGGTGGCACCACAATTTCAGCTCCAGTTTGCCATGAAATGGCACTTCTAGCCGACGGAGAACTTACCACGGCAGGGACCGTCGACAAGGGGCTCATGGGTAGCGCAGCGAAATCGAAATCGCGTGTTACGCGAGGAGAAAACGACTTCGATGCAGCGCAGAGACTTTCTCAAAAGTGGTGTTGCATTAGCAGTAGCTGCTGAACCCGGAACCAACAATGCGCTAGGAATTGTCCTTGCGCACAACTGGAACTTCCACCAAATCAACTCCAAGCGCATTCACTGATTCGAATTGGTCAGGGATTGCTGCTCAAACCTTGACTGCGCCTCCTCGCCCCGCGGATTCCCGCAAGGAAGAGGCGCAGATCAGGTGATGTGCCAGGTGGATACCACCAGCAGCAGATACATTATTATTACTACGGTTGCGGGCAACGGCCTGTGTCCGGCAAAAAGGGTTTCGCAGGCGACGGCGGAGCCCCACGCAGGCCACGCTGATCAATTCCGGCCTATTGATCAATGGCAATGCCAATCTCCTGAGCACAGATCAGGGCAATGATCGTTCGCGCGGTGCCCCCAGGGCACGGTGTCCCGACGATGACGCACAAGGCTTCGGGCACGGTCAACAAAAAAGTGGCGACTCCCTGGAAAACCGTCGAACTGGGGCGCCTCGGTCCGCCAGAGGCAAAAATGGGCAGTCTTGTTTGAAAATTCAGCTGAGAAGAGGCTTTGAGCCATCAAAATAAAGCACTTTCGCGAGTCTCCCCCCGCAAGTTCGGCCTTATCAACGAGCACGGGAGCTAGGGCGCTCTATGTGTCTCCGGGGAGCCCAGGCCCCCGTCCGGTGGTCTTTTTTCTTCTCTTTGGTCCCTCTCGCAATTACAATAAGTCGATCCCCCAAGCCGATTCCTATTGGTTGCATTTTGGGGAGGGTGCCTTCACGTTCCGTCTCAAGCGCTGCAATTGGTCAGTCGTTGTGAGCACATCCACAGCTCAGACGTCATACCGAGTCACTTGGTCTGCCAGAGCATTGCAGCGCATGGGGCGTGTGTGGGTCCCGCACTGGGCTTTGACAGCGGCGGCCCTTTGCTTCTGGTGGTGCCAGTCGGGAATCGGCTACGCTCAGGTGAGCGTGTTGACCTACCACAATGATGTCTCGCGCACCGGGCAAAACCTCAACGAGACCATTCTCACCCCTACTAACGTAAACCAAAATCAATTTGGAAAGCTTATCTCCTACAATGTGGACGGATTTGTGGTTGCCCAGCCTCTATACCTGCAAAACATCTCCATCCCGAACTTAGGCTCGCACAACGTGGTCTATGTCGCGACCTTGCACGACAGCGTTTACGCCTTCGACGCCGACAACACAGACCAGAAAGCAGCCCCGCTCTGGCAGGTCAGCTTTATTAATCCGGCGATGGGCGTCACGACGGTCAGCGGGGCTGACGCAGGCTGCACGAATGTCACGAAATTCACTGAGCACGGGATAGTGGGAACCCCCGTAATCGATCCTAGTTCAGGAACGTTGTACGTGATCGCCAAGACCAACGAGAACGGAACTTACGTACAGAGGTTGCATGCCTTGGACGTCGGCACGGGACAGGAAAAATTCGGTGGTCCGGTGGTGATCTCGGCTTCGGCACCTGGAACTGGTGACGGCTCATCAACCGTAATCTTTAGTCCCCTGAACCAGATGTCGCGGCCAGGGTTGCTGTTGCTCAACAACACGATTTACGCCCTCTTCGCTGCGAATGGTTGCAAAGGGGTTCACAATCACGGATGGGTATTGGCCTATGATGCCCAGACACTTCAGCAGACAGCAGTCTTCAACACCACGCCCAATGACAGCAACGGAGGATCCTGGCAAGCTGGTTCGGGTCCTGCAGTGGACAGCAGCGGCAACATCTACTTTGAAACAGCCGATGCGCTCTTCGACGCCAATATCGGGGGCACAGATTTCGGCGACTCGATCCTCAAGCTGACGCCGGGCAACAACGGATTATCGATGGCCGATTACTTCACACCCATGAGCCAAGCGTTAGATAACCTCAACGACCTTGATCTCGGCTCTGTGGGACCTCTGGTTTTGCCAGATCAGCCGGGACCTTATCCTCATTTGCTGATTGGATCGGGAAAAGATGAAACGATCTACCTAGTAAACCGCGACAATATGGGAGCCTACAACCCGATCCAAGACCAAATCGTGCAAGAGGTGCCGGCCGCTTTCACTCGCCAACGCGATGGCGTGCCAACTTTTTGGAACGGGATGGTGTATTTTGAACAATTCAGCTCACCGGTCATCGCCTATTCTCTCAGCAACGGGCTGCTCTCCACGGCGCCAGTTGCGCAGACACCGATAGCCTACCAGCGCAATAATCCTTCCTCCATCTCGGCCAACGGCAACACCGCCGGCATCCTGTGGCTTGTCACCGGCAACACCATTTCAACGATGTCCACGCTGCGCGCGTTCGACCCAACGAACCTGGCCACCGAATTCTACGACAGCGACCAGGTTGGCACGCGAGATACTCTGAGTCCAACGGCACATTGGGCCACACCGACGATCGCGAACGGCAAGGTGTACGTTGGCACGCAGACTCAGTTAGTAATCTACGGCCTGCAAGGGCTAACCCCCATCGCTACGCCAACCCCAACCAGTCTCAGCTTCACGAGCCAGAACCTGGGCACAACAAGTGCTCCTCAGACCATTACGTTGACGAACACCGGCAGCGCGACGCTCGCGGTTAGCAGCGTTCTGATAACTGGCCCGACCGCCGGGGACTTTGACCAGACTAATGATTGCGGAACGAATATCGCGCCGGGGACCTATTGCACCATCAATGTTACTTTTTCACCCACGGCGACCGGTGTGCGTTCCGGTGCGGTATCAATTGCCGATAACGCCGGCAACAGTCCCCAGACCGTGAGTCTGACGGGCAGAGGCATCGTTTCTCAAGTTCCGATGGCCAGCCTATCTCCGGACCACCTGGATTTCGGTAACCAAAAGGTGGCCACGACGAGTTCTATTCGTACTTCAACCTTGATCAACACGGGAACGGGCACGCTTACGATTTCCAGCATTGTCTCCAGCGGCGATTTTGCCCTGGTCGGGACCTCTACATCCTGCCCGTACGCCGGGGGCGCAGTGAATATTGGCGCCAGTTGCACCATCGACTTTACTTTTACCCCGAGCCAGGGCGGCAACCGGGCGGGATCGATCGCGGTTACGGATGATGCTCCCGATAGTCCGGAGACAGTCGGCCTGACCGGGGCTGGAGTACAAGGAGTCAATCCGGTGCCGCTGCTGAGCCAACCGCTGAGCCCCGCCGCAGCAGCGCCGGGAAGTGCGGCCTTTCTCTTGGCAGTTACAGGAGTCAACTTCGTGCCGGGGTCCGCCGTCAATTGGAATGGCAACCCAAAGACGACAAACTACGTTAGCAGTTCGCGATTGACCGCAACAATCTCTGCTTCGGACATCGCCGGCGCAGGTACGGCATTAGTAACGGTTGTCAGCCCGTCGCCGGGGGGCGGAACGTCCAACGTTGCATTCTTCGAAATTACTGACCCAATTGCGACGGTGTCTTTCGGCAGATCAGATCTGGGCGTGGGAACAAACCCCTTGGCCGTCGTCGCAGGCGACTTCAACCGTGACGGCAAGCTGGATCTGGTGGTGGCAAACAGCGGGAGCAATAACGCAAGCGTGTTGCTCGGCAACGGCGACGGCACTTTTCTGGATGCCACGAGTTATGGCGTGGGCAGTACACCTACGTCCCTTGCCGTCGCCGACTTCAACCGTGACGGCAAGCTGGACCTGGCGATGACGACTTCTAGCAACAGCGTGATGGTGCTGCTCGGCAACGGCGACGGCACCTTCCAAAACGCAGTCGCTTATGGTGTGGACGCAGCGCCCAATTCGGTCGTCGCGGGAGATTTCAACGGCGATGGCACACTGGACTTGGCGGTGACAAACGCGAACAGTAACGATATGAGCATACTGCTGGGCAACGGGGACGGTACCTTCCAGACTGCTGTGAACTATGCTACGGGGAGCACTCCAGGTTCTGTGGGACTGGGGGATTTCAACCAGGATGGCATGGCGGACCTGGTGGTGGCCAACCAGGGCAACAACAATGTAAGCATCTTGCTAGGCAATGGCGACGGCACTTTCCAGGCGGCGATCAACTATAGCGCGGGCAGCACTCCGAATTCCGTGACTGTGGCGGACTTCAACGGCGATGGGATGCTGGACCTGGTGACCGCGAGCAACGCCGGTAACAACGTCGGCGTACTACTGGCCAACAGCAACGGTGCGTTCCAGACTCCGGTCAACTACGGCGTAGGCGTTGGTCCCAGTTTGGTCGCATCGGGAGACTTCGACGGAGATGGCAAGCTGGACCTCGTAGTCGCGAATACGAACAGCAACAATGTAGGCCTCCTGCTCGGATACGGGGACGGTACTTTCCAGAATGCGGTTAACAACGGCGTAGGTGCGAACCCGAATTCCATCGCGGCGGGGGATTTCAATGGGGATGGTAGGCTGGACATGGTCGTGGCCAATTATGGGGACGGCACGGTGTCTGTTTTGGCCCAGATTCCCGTGCCCACACTTTCTACCCCTAGTCTGACCTTCGCCAACCAGATTGTAGATTCGACCAGCACACCACAGAATGTGACCCTCACCAACAATGGAAGCGCTCCCTTGAGCATAACGAGCGTGGGAATTCTCGGGAACAACGCGGGAGACTTCAGCCAGACCAACAGCTGTAGTGGAATCATCGCCCCTGGTGGTTATTGCACGATAGCGGTGACGTTCGGACCCACGGCCACCGGCAGCCGTAGCGCCACGCTTGCCGTCAATGACAACGCCAGCGGCGGTCAGCAAACTGTCTCGCTGAGTGGCACAGGGATTCAGGCCAGCAGCACGGTGTCGCTGAGCGCGAGTGTAAACCCATCGGTATTCGATCAGAACGTGGGCTTTACTGCCACGATCACACCACAGTTCGGCGGGCAGGCCACCGGCACAGTGAGCTTCATGGATGGAACAACGCTGCTCGGCAATGCGGGGGTAAGTGACAACGTTGCGGCCATGAGCGCTAGCACGCTGGCTGTTGGGAACCACACGATCACCGCTTCCTACTCCGGAGATTCCAATTTTACGGGCAATACATCCCCAGGTCTGCGCCAGGCCGTAAATCAGGCGGCGACAACCAGCACGCTGACTGCCTCGCCCAACCCTTCGACCATAGGTCAATCGGTACTGCTGGTGGCGACGGTCGCAGGACAATTCGGGGGAACACCGACCGGAACGGTTACGTTCAAGGGCGGGGCCACATTTCTGGGCACGAGCACAATCAACAACGGACAGGCGACTCTCAACTTTGCGTTCAAGACTTCGGGCGAGCGATCAGTCATCGCCACTTATTCCGGAGACCCAAACTTCCTCACGAGCGCCTCCACACCTGTGCAACAAACCGTCAACAAGGTGCCGACGACCACCGTGGTCACGTCGAGCCAGAATCCGTCGAGCTTCAGCCAGTTGGTTACCTTTACAGCAGCGGTCAGTTCCGCAAGCGGCAACCCTCCAGACGGTGAAGTAGTGACCTTCAAGGACGGAACCACAAAGCTGGGGACGGGAACTCTAAGTGGAGGCATGGCCACGTACACCACTTCGACCCTGAAGCGCGGGGCACACAATATTACCGCGACCTACGGTGGAGACACTATCCTGGCCGCGAGTACTTCCACAGCGCTGCCGCAAACCGTCCAACAAGCGACCTGCACGACGATTCTGACTGCCTCACCCAACCCTTCGACCATAGGTCAATCGGTACTGCTGGTGGCGACGGTTGCAGGACAATTCGGGGGAACACCGACCGGAACGGTTACGTTCAAGGGCGGGGCCACATTTCTGGGCACGAGCACAATCAACAACGGACAGGCGACTCTCAACTTTGCGTTCAAGACTTCCGGCGTGCGATCAGTCATCGCCACTTATTCCGGAGACCCAAACTTCCTCACGAGCGCCTCCACACCTGTGCAACAAACTGTCAACAAGGTGCCGACGACCACCGTGGTCACGTCGAGCCAGAATCCGTCGAGCTTCAGCCAGTTGGTTACCCTTACAGCAGCGGTCAGTTCCGCAAGCGGCAACCCTCCAGACGGTGAAGTAGTGACCTTCAAGGACGGAACCACAAAGCTGGGGACGGGAACTCTAAGTGGAGGCATGGCCACGTACACCACTTCGACCCTGAAGCGCGGGGCACACAATATTACCGCGACCTACGGTGGAGACACGGTCCTGGCCGCGAGTACTTCCACAGCGCTGCCGCAAACGGTGAACTGAGGCCAACGACGCCATCTTTGGTGGGCCAACGGACCCCGTTTGGCGAATGTCCGAATCTCTCCAAGTCCCCGGTCGCGGCTCATCGCCGATGGCCAGGGGTGGATCCAGAACCTGGGCTCCTAACGCAATTTCCTCCCTGAACAACGCCTCGCTGCGTGCCCCGTCAGAACGACTGAGAAAGGGCGAAATGCAGCGAGTCCGCTTTCCAACTTTCGATGACGGTCGCGATGGCTGCTCTAGTTGCGGGTTGTGACGACGTGCCGTTTAGCACGAGCGGCGCTCACATTCTCGGAGGTGGAGCACGCATCGGGGGGCGCTATGGCTTTTCCTCCGGCATCTATGACGCGGGAGACTCGGCTTTAATCGAGAATGTCACCATCTTCGGCTTTGGTACGGTGGACGCGGCAATTTTTGGACCACTAGCAGTTCGGTGATCCCTCCAAAAAAAAGACGGGAATCGATGACAGAAAATCCCTTTTCTCGGAAAATATTCCGCAAGTGACGCCGGTCGGGAAAGCGTTGGAGGCTTTCGGCTATGTAGCTATACACCTCATGATTCCGGTGAAGAAGCACGCCCCACAGTCCTGTCCATATCTTTAGACCCCAGTATTCCATTTTCTGCGGGATATTAGCGTCCGGTTTGGAGAAATCGAGAAAGCCCGCCACGCCGCCCGGTTTCAGAACGCGGCTGATTTCGTCAATAACTGTTCCGAGATTCGGTGCATTCCGCAGGGCGTATCCACCGGTAACGATGTCCACGGACTCGGAAACGATGTCAAGCGATCCCATGTCCTGGTTGACGAAATTGACATTCGGATGAGTATTACGGTGACGGGCGATATCCAGCATCAGCTCGGTGATGTCCAGTCCGGCGATGCGGCCACGCGCGTATTTGCCGGCAAGCAAAAACGAGATGTCGCCGGTCCCGCAGGCGAGATCAACGCAAGCAGGGGATTCGTAAGGGGGAAGCGATGAAATCAGCGTGCGCTTCCACGCTGCATCGCGTCCGAAAGAAAGGACCCTAGTAATGAAATCGTATCGCGGCGCGATCTCGGAAAAAACTCTTTCGTTATAGTATTTCTTGCTCTCCGGGTTCTCGAGATGATTGCCGATTTTCAAAACAAAGCGACCGGTCATAATGGGGCTCGATTTTCAAAGAGTCCAATATAGCGTGAGGCAAACCAACGATCCGGATCGAATATGGTGCTGAGCATAAACAGCCTGGCATGCGAAGCAACGCAGGCCAGACCCAGCTTACCATCCCGGAGGATGTATCGCCCGCCCTCGGGTAAAGGCGCGGCGCAGTGAAAGACAGAATCAAAGCTGGCTATTGCTTAATCGCTAATGGAGGCCCGCTGACCCGCTTGCCTGTTAGATCGACAGTCACATCGACGCTGTCGCCGATGTGGACAAATGGAATTCCTTTATTCATCCCGTAGTCCTTACGGTCGAAGACCATGGTCCCATGAATCTTGCCTGTGCCTGTTCCCTCACCGGAAACCGTTAGCGTTAGCGTCTGGGGTTTAGACGCTCCACGGATCGTGAAGTCGCCTTGCACATCCCAGGTGTGGAGGCCGGTCTGTACAATCTTCTTTGACAGAAACGTGATCAACGGATCCTGATCGGCGTTGAAGAAGTCTTTGCTCTTCAGCTTGCCGTCCTTCATGCCGCTCCCGGTATTGACGCTGTCTGCCTGAATCTTGATGTCCAAAACGCCAGACGTCGGGTCAGTAGACGCAAAGGTTAGAGTGGCGTCCCACTTGTCGAAAGTACCGTTGATGGCCACCGATGCCTTCACGGCGAACTTAACCGCGCTGTCTTCCGTCGTAATCTTGAAGACAGGAACCTGGGCTCGACTTAATGACGGAAACATAGCGGACGCCAGGAGACAAAGGACAGCTAATCGTATCGTGCTGGGAGTGAGTTTTTCAGACACGGAATTTCTCCTGTAGGTTGCAAGTAAGCAACTAAGTGAATCCCAAACAATGCTCGGCTATCACGCGTAAGTAGTTCTAGGCTATCGGCGACTCCTAGGGAACTGGCAAAACCGATAGGGGATCGAATGGAAGGGTTGCGAGCCCAATTCTGGCGTCGAATTCAGATTTCAGTAGACGTTTAGAGCGTAGTCTCTAGAGTGGCTTAGTGTCTAGTGGCTGGCGCGAAGAGTATCTCATCGAGATGCTGATTGAACTTAACCTCCTCGATGAGATGCCGGAGGCTTTCTTGAGCCCCGAGGCATAAAGTTCGCGGTCCAATTTGCCCGCTTGTCGTACATTTCGGCATGATGACAAAAACGTCTTCACTAGCCAATAGTAGACGTACTTATATTGTGGCTGGGTAGCATCCGCTGAGATTGCCCGGTACCAATTCGTTCCCCGATGAGTGATTGACGGGTAATCATACAGCGAAGTCTTGGTCAGCCACGTCCCTCGATTGACAAGGGTTTAACGCGCAGTTCCCACATCAATCGTTTATCCTTAACTGAGCTCAAGGCCGAAGCCCAATGAATATCCAGTTTGACCCGATCACTGGCGCAGTATCATTGCTCTCAGACGAACCAGGAAACGCCGTGGATCTTCCATGGTAAGGCCAAGCTTGAAGAGAGGCCATGTTGCCGCTCGCCGCCGATTCTGGTTGGCGATGTCGGGGTTTGTCATGGCGCTTGTGCTGCTGCCCTTTTCCTACAAAGTCGAACGTCGCCTGGAGACCGTTGTTCACATCAAGGGCGGAGAATCCGAAAAAGTCGACCTGGAACTGGCGCTGCGTTTCCAGTCTCCGTACGCCCACCGCCTGGTTCTGGTGATCAGCGGTATTCCCGATCCGGATTCAGCCAAAGGCGCTGATGCATTGGGCTTCTTAACCAGTTCATTGCGTAGCATGCTAGGAGTGTCGGGTGCCGTCTCGAGTCTGGATTGGCCAGATTCTCTCTTCACTGGGAACAATGGCGGGGCCTTGATCATCGTCGGGTTAGACCCGCACAACGAAACTGTCGAGGCGCTGGTCCCCAGACTAAGGGCAAAAGCAGACTGGATGGAAGGTCAGCTCAGATCGCAATACCCCAATATCAAACTAGAGATTACGGGTGAAACGCCACTGAACTTCGATCTTCGCAAGGTCAGTGCAGATGACGTCACCCGTGCCGAGGAACGAGCCATGCCGGTAACTCTCGTGCTGCTGTTGCTGGCTTTCGGCAGTCTTGTGGCCGCGCTCTTGCCGCTAGGAGTTGGACTACTATCAATCTCGATGGCGCTGGGTGCGGCTGCGCTACTCGCTCATTATCTGCAACTGTCGATTCTGGTGCAGAATCTGGCCACGATGCTCGGCCTTGGCTTGGGCATCGACTATGCATTGCTGATGGTGAGCCGGTTTCGCGAAGCATTGGCCGAGGGATATGATCCCGGCCAGGCTGCCGATATTGCTGCGGGGTGCGCAGGGCGGACCCTGATGATCTCGGCCACGACAGTTGCAATCGGATTTTCAGCCCTGCTCACTGTGCCCATCAGCGAATTGCGCTCCATCGGGATCGCTGGCCTGCTGGTAACCGTTTTGAGTGTCATGCTGTGTACATTCATTCTGCCTTGGGTGCTTGGCCTGCTAGGGCATCGCATCGATGTCGTCAGAGTGCGTCTTCCAGCCAGACGATTCAAAACGCGGGAGAGTCGATGCGCGGCGAATGAGCGGTGGGTTCGGTGGGGCAGCATCATAACCGGCCGGCCCTGGACAGCTCTGCTGGTCGCCGGGATTCCGCTACTGATCTTTGCATACCACGCACGGAGAATCTCTCCCGGCGTTCCTGACCACAACTCGCTTCCAGCCGCAGCCGAGTCGGTGCAAGCACTGCACAGGCTTCAAGACATGGGGCGGTCGGGTATTGTGCAGTCTCTCCGAGTGGTCCTGGAGTTGCCGTCGGCGTCGCCGCCGCTCTCGCCAACTGGCTGGCTTGCCGTCAGTCGCTTGACGAAGCGCTTCCAGAGCGATCCTAGAGCGGAAGAGGTATTGTCTCTTCCGACCCTCACGGGAATGTCCGACACTGCGGATGCTGTCGACGAAGTGCCCGAGGCAATCCGCAAAAGTTTTCTTCGCAGCGATGGCCAAGCTACTTTGATTGAGTTGCTGCCCACCGCCGCTCTTTCGCCCAACAACCAGATACAGTGGGTACGAGAGGTGCGTTCCTCCGATGTCGCGGCGATAACCGGCGTGCCCGGCACCGTGCTGCGCGTCGGCGGCGTTCCCGCACTCGAAGCAGATTATGACTCGGTAGTAAAAGAGCAGTTGCCAAGGGTGGTCCTTGGCGTCATCTTGGGGAGCTTGCTGGCGCTCCTGATCGGGTTACGTTCTCTATTCGCGGCTGTCAAAGCAATTCTGCTCAATCTGCTCTCCGTTGGTGCTTCATTCGGTGCGCTAGTTTTCTTTTTTCAGGAAGGCCACGGTGGCAAACTTTTTGGGCTCGACGGACCGACCGGCGACGTCTACCCGATCGTGCCGATTCTCTCGTTTGCCATCGTCTTCGGATTGAGCATGGACTATGAAGTCTTCCTGGTCGCCCGAGTTCTCGAAGAACGGCGGCGCGGGCTATCCGAGAGATCAGCGGTGATCGAGGGCCTGGCACGGACGGCCGGGCTCATCACGAGCGCCGCGGCAATTATGATTGCCGTGTTCGCCGCATTCACCGTGGGGAGCTTCCTGGTCGTCCAAATGCTGGGCTTTACGCTCGCTGTGGCGGTGTTCATTGATGCCACCGTGGTGCGGATGGTCGTGGGTCCGGCACTACTGCAACTTGCCGGCGACTGGAATTGGTGGCCCTTTGGCTTATATGGAGCTCCTGCGACGCCTGAAAAGGAGCTTGTCCCATGACGGCGAACACCGTGCATGCTCCAGTGACAGCACAGAGCCTTGCAACAGCGTAATTAAGCGATGCGAATTATTTCACTTTCTCTGCTCTAGCGTTGGGCTGGCTGATAGCAAAGTCCTTGCGCCCAAGATTTGCCCTTCCCGAGCCCCCTTCGATTACAAGAATCGAGGAGCCGGGCTTGCCCCTCAGGCTCGCCTCCACCTGCGATGCAGACCAGGCGCCGCCGACCTGCCGCAGCCCATAGTAAACGAATTCCTTCTGCTGTCCCGTCCCACGAAGCGTCTTCACCACATGCACAGGGAACAAAATGCCGCGGTCAACCCACGATGTTACCGAGTCGTAGTAAGTCCGGTCCTGAGGGCCGGAGATGCTCTTAAGGACAAAGCAATCCCGTGCGCCGTATTTCTCCGGCGCCAGGAGTTCCTGATTCTTCCAGAAAAAATAGCTCTCTACCATGTCTTCATAGGAGAAGTCTGTTCCCACGAGTGGGTCTTTCCAACGTTCGAATGGCAACACGCTGGCGGCCTTCTCGCCAGGAAGTACCGCCTCGATGGTCACGCGCCCACTCGCGCCCATTTGCAGAAGAAGGCTCGTCTTCTCCGAGCCAGGCCCCGAGATCTCAAATAACAGACGCAGACCATCGGGAAACCAGTGAGCCTTGGCGACAAACTTATAGCTCGTGCGCTTGCCGTCGCCTTCCACCCGCGTGAGTCTCCCGGTCGCGCGGTAGTCCAATTTCTCAATACGCTGGCGCGAGCCAGTCAGCACAGTCTCCAGATCAGGATTCGCCGCGAAGGTCCGCGATGGATGCACCAGCGACAACAGCACTAACAAAGCGATGGACACTTGCATCGTCCCAAAGGCGCAATTCGCCCATCTGGCCTCTGGATACCGGCCAAACTTGCGGCTGCGAGAGAGCATTACGACGGTGCGCAGCAAGGTCATAGCTATGTATACAGTCAAAGCCCCTATGGCGCTCGTCCTGGGCGACGGGTAGTGATTCTCGAGCCGTGGTATGCAGCCCATTTCGCTGACCCACCAAAACCTTCCGTCCACATTCAGTTCGGGGTTCTTACTACGGGCTAGGACTGCCGCATTAAGACCGAATCAGCCCCACTGCAGGACTGTGCCAGGCAGCTAATTTGCAATTAGCTCCAAAGACAGGTGAGCGATGTTCCCGTCGACCTCTACCCAAGCCTTTCTTGTCGACCATTTCGATTTGACATTGGCATCGACAGTCACGATGGCCCAGTACTCCCCGGGCAAGACCTGATTAAACACAAAGGAGCCGCTAGTCACTGCGTCTGCTGTGTAGGCGAGCAAGGGTTGACTCGCGCTTATCAACAAAACCTTGACCTCGGCCGGCAACTGGGGGTTGTCGGAGCTGGAGACTGTTCCGCTGACTGAAAATGTTGCTTGAGCCGGTATGTTGAATACGAGATCGGACGGGATGTCACCTGGCATGATCTCTATCGCAGTTGCCTCAGATAAGTCGGTTACACCCGGGAAGTAGACAAATGAGGTCAGGGATTGCTCGATCGTATTCACGAAGAGAAGATGATACTTGCCCGGACTGAGGTCTGTGACACAAAAGGAGCCATCACTCGAAGGTTTGGCTTCATTATATGGAACCGGGGACTTACTCCCTGCACCGAGAACCAAGACCAGGCCATCAATGGAATCACTTGCGTCAATCGGGACCACTCGGCCACATAGCTCGCTTGTCGTAGTCGATGTTTCTTTGATCGCCGCTGGCGCCACGCGATTCCCGCGACGATAAGGTAAACTCGTGCGCCCCTTTTCCAGCCGTGCTGTTCCAGCGCAGGTGCTTGTCGACAGTTCGCCGGCCTCGTCTTTGAAAGCATAGACCAGGTACTGCTTCCCAACTTCAAAATCGAATCCACAGTCACCGCCGCCGAGGCCCGTACTAAGCCGCGTAGACTTCCGCTGATCACCGCGATAGGAGTGCAATATCTCCAACGAGACCAGGATTATGGGACCATCGTGGTCGAGGTCGGTAGCTATGGTAGGTATGACATCTCCAACTTGTGCCTGCTTCAACTTCCATCCCAACTCAACACTTTCGACTTTACCTTCGAATATTGCGTCGGCCTTAGTCCGTGCCGCCAGTTCTGACCTAGTCTTGATGTCCGGTGGCCGTGGAGCGCATGTGCAACCAAAAGCAGTCCTGGGGCTTAAGGTGAGTCCGAGAATGGCTGCCGCCAAAAATTGAAAACGCATTGTAATCCCCGTAGATTGACGAGTATACACCACGACACAGAGGCTCTTATGCCAGGATCTTCAGGGGGTGATGTCAAGCTGCCTGTGCAAATAGCGAGAGGGTGCGGGTTTTCCATTCCAGGTCAAATCTCTGGAAGATGGAGTAGATGATTCGGTCCACGCTTTCTACATTCACAAAGCACACCATGGGGCGGGTTCTCCGCCGCACTTCGACGAAGCAGCGCTCGATCACATTGGTGGTGCGCAGTTTGCGCCACAGGTGCCGGGGAAAAGCGAACGCCGAGAGCAGTTCCGGCAAGTCGCGTTGCAGGCGGCGCACCACCGGCCCATACTCCCGCAGCCAGCGGGGGCGGAAGCGGCGGAAGGCGGTTTCGGCATGGGCGCGGCTCTCGGCCAGATAAGTCGCCTGGGCCCCCGCGCTTCACTGCGTCGTAGTCGCGCTTCCGCACTTTCTCCAGAATATTGCGCATCCTATGAACCCAGCAGCGCTGATGCCGCACCCGCGGATACACCGTCGGAATCGCCGCTGCCAAGCCGGCGCAGCCGTCAGTGACGATCAGGTCGAGCTGCCTGCCTTCCAACCCCCTCCGGTAGAGATCGCCGAGCAAGCCTTCCCAGTCCGCCTGGCTCTCGCCCTGGCTGCGCATAAAAGCCAGCAGGTGGCGCGTGCCGTCGCGCCGCACTCCGTAGGCCACCAGCATGTGCACCCGCTTGCGCCCCGCCGGACGCCGCACCCGCAGGCTCACTCCATCCAAAAACAAATACGCATAGTCGTCGCTCAACCGCGCCTGATGAAACTGTTTCACCGCCTCGTCCAGATCGCGGGTCAGCTTCGATACCGTCTGCGGACTCACCACTTCCCCGGCCAGCGTGGCCACCACCCGCCCCACTTGCCGGGTGGAGATGCCGCGCAGAAATGCCTCGCGGATCAACATGGCCACGTCCTCGGCGCGCCGCTGAAACGGTTCCAACGCCCGCGGCAGAAAACTTTTTCCCCGGGTGCGCAATGCGCAGCCGGAGGATGCCCATCCGAGTCACAAAATCCTGCTCGTAGTAGCCGTTGCGGTAAGGCGCCGCCGCTGGGAGCGCCGCTGATAGAACTTCCGCGCCGTAAAACGATCTCGCTCCCATTCCGACTCCGCCTCCAGCGCCCGCTTCCATGCCAGTCTGGTGTGGCCGTACAGGTCGCCCCAAAAACTTTCCTTCATCTCGGCCAAAAAATGTTGGTAATGCTCGGTGATCGGGATTATCTTCGCCATCGGGTGTAGGTCTCCTTTCCGGGAAAGGCTTTTGCTTGCTAGGCAAAGCCAACTTACACCCTCTCGCTTTTACACAATCGAATTTACGTCACCGGTTTTGTCCATTCTGTATTCGATTTGACTGGTTCTGATCCTTCCATCGTTACAATTTCATTACAGTCGGGACGCTTCGGGACGTTAGGATCATTGGCAAACTCGGACAGATTGCAGAGGCTGCCCCCGGCAGCAGAACTGGAGAGTTTCTCGCCCCGAGCGGATTGTGGATTGATGCCAATAACCACATCTACGTCGAAGACACTGAAAATGCGCGGGTACAAGTCTTCCAGCTCGCAACGAGCCAACCCGACGTTACCTGCCGACAGTAGAAGCAAAGCGGTTTCGCTGAAGATGAGGAAGGCGTTGATGCAACACAAGGGCGCAGCGGACGCCGGGCAACAATGATCCTCATCATTCGCCAGTCCGACAGTTCGTTTGATCCCGCCCGTGTATCCACGACTGTTTCACATGTGTTAAGTCTTTTTCAAAGGGAAGAACAGGTAGGCACACAGGCCCCCTCCCCGATTCGCATGATGTTCCCAAGCCACGGAGAATGCGCTGCTTCAAGGCCGAGCTTTGTGGACTAGCGAGGCCTCGGCTCACTCTCCGAATCTTGCCATAAAGCAATACACGGCGTATGCACCGAGAAATGCGATACCGAGCACGATCAAGAGCTCTAGGACAGCCGAGACCAAATTTCGGTGATTGAGTTCCATCTCATTCCGACGTTTCTGCGACCACGGGCTCGCAGGAGAGTGGCCATCGCTGCTATCTGCCAGCAATCGAAATCACGAGTACTACCAACACGAGGAATTAAGATAATCGCCAATCCCCGTGCCCATTCCAGCATCGCCTCGTCGTGGGTCATGCCGTTGATGGCCGTGACTTGGTGCGTTCGAGTGGCCGGGCGCCCCTTCTTTAGGAATTCTTCTTTCTTCCGTAGCCTGGGAATGCACTTAACGATGCGAGCAAACATAAGAGACTCTCCTCTCCGTTCCTTGGAGTAAGAGATTCGCCACTCACCTGCCGAGAGTTCGGCAGTCGTGACTAATTCTCGGCAGGCTCGACATGAATAAGCGTATGAAAATGTTGGCGTTGGCTGTGGCAACCATTGTGCGAATGCTTCTCGGGCCGGACATTAAGACGTACATCAGGAGGCAAAACGCGTGTTTAACAAACTGGACGCTCTGATGGCGGAGCTGTGCGCACTTGAGGCATGGGATCAGGCAGCAGAAAAGTTTACTCCCGAGGACGAAATTACTCGGGTGGGCATTGAGGCGCGACAAATGAGACGGCTTGCGATCATCTCTGAGATTAACAACCTGCTCAAAGTCGCGCACTAAGGCTAGAAGCCCAACCCATCTGCACGCAAGAGTTGCAGTTGCTCTGCAAGTGCTGCGGACAACCTTATTATCCAGACAAGCCCTGGGCTGACAAACTCCATGTCGTGTACTTCAGGGCCGAGCGATTTGCTGTTTGCCCAGTCTGTACCCAAGCAGCTCTGTAACACGTTTTTCTTGATTCCGGTTATAGGCGTCGTTGTATTCGGGAAGTGCGACGATTGCAACGGATGTGGGTGAAAGAACTCGTGCTGGCCGCTAACCCCGTTTTGTGGCGAGGAATTAAACAAGGGCCCCTCGTCCGAGGTTCAGTTTTTCTCACTCAGCGGAAGACTTTCAGCGGACGCCCAACTTTACCGCCTTCCCAACAACTCCCATGCTTCCAGATAATTCAAGTAGTCGTGACGACCCGACTGAGTGAAACCGCGGTGACCAATAGGGCAACGGATCGGAGAGAAAGTTGTCCGCTGCGGAAATGTCTTCCATATCCTTGATGGAAAAATGAAGAAACCAATTGGGGAAATACCCACATAAAAATCGGCCCGAACGTCAGAACGGCTGAAGGCAAGATAGCGGCCCCTAGTCCCCATATAAACAATCTGCACCCGCCATCCGTTGATGACAACAATTCTGGCCTGGAACCGCCATCCATCAGGACTGTCCACCCTACTGGGTGACACCGTGTATCCAAACTTCTTGCCCTTGGCGATCAGCTCACGATAGCCCTTTCGCTCTTGCCAAGCAGGCATCCGTTTATGCAGCACACGTTGTTCGTGGCGCTGGCGTCCTGATTCCAACCCAAGCTGCCTAGCGAGCTGGCGTACTCTTTCCCGGGTTATTCCAAGCTTATCTCCAATATCGGCAAACGACAGCGAGTTGTTGGACAGCAGGTCCCTAATTCTCCGGTGCTGACGGTGGTAGACGGAAAGCCGATGGTAACGATGACTACGGCCTGCACCCGGAAGACCGCATTCACATGTCAAAAGCTTCCTGACTCGTTTCAATATTAACTCTTCTCCTCTCGCCCACGTCTATAAGAGGACGACGCGGAATAGGGTTCGTCACTACAGCTGAAAGGATTGGGTATGTGGGCCCTCCTCGGGTCGATCTTAGCAGGATGCTGGGGTCGATGAGGCATAGCCACGATCTCGGCGACTGGGAAGTCGCCCGTCCATACAACTTTCTTCTGATGCCGATGGTCGATCCTGCGACCGGTCTACCACGGAGAAAACGGACTACGAACCTTGCGTGAGTTGGGGCGCAGTTATCAGACCATCAGCAAAGATTTGACCCGAGTGATGAACCGGCTGAAGGCACTGTATCGAGGGTGGGGCATCCCCTGTGCCGGCACCCAGGTCTATGCTCCGCGCTATCGCGAGGAATGGTTGAGCAAGATTGCGCAAGCCGGCGTGCGCCGTCGCGCGGAGTTGCTCTATCAGCAACTGGATGGCTTCCAGTCCTTGCGGTGCACCCTGCGGCCGGAGTTCTTGGCCGAGAGCCGGAAACATAAGGCCGCGAAACTGCTGCGCCAGATTCCCTGCATCGGTCCGATTCGAGCCGCCCGCTTGATCGCGCTGATGGCGATTTAATACCAATTGACCAACAGGACATGGCTTCCGGGTTGCCGACCATCTTCTCGTAATCGATGCGGGCGAGTTGTGTTAGCCTCCAGAGAACACATGCCGGTCCGAAGTGTCACTCAGAAACGAGTGTCACTCAGAAACGGAGGAGACCATCATGAAGCCAGGAACAACATCGATCACGGACGTCGCGGAAGCCTTCTTCGACGCATGCGAGACAGGCAAGGGATGGGAAGTCTGCCGCGCGCATTGCACGCCCAATGCGACATTCTCGGCACAGGCCGAACCATTGCTGGATCTAAAAACGCTCGCGCAGTACACAGACTGGATGAAAGGCATGTTAACCGTCCTGCCGGACGCCCGGTACGAGGTGAAATCCTTCGCGACTGACAGCTCTCGGAACAATGTCACCGCCTACGGAATTTTCTATGGAACGCATACCGGGCAAGGTGGGCCCGTTCCTCCCACCGGTCGAAAGGTCAGCACGGATTATGTCTACATAATGCAGTTCGACAGCGACAGGATCGCCCACATGACCAAAGTATGGAACGCTGGTCTGGCGCTAAAGGACCTCGGTTGGGCGTAATTCTCAGACCGCTGGAGCGATGTTTCGCCGCGGATTTCGTCATCTTTCAGGCCTGAGCGGATGACGCTAGTGCTTTTTCGGACGCGACGCCGGGATGAGTGCTGAAGGCTGAAAACTCGCGGATATGCTGCGGTCCCAGGCGATCGGGCGAGCAGTGGAAGTGCTGGGCGAAGCGCTCGATGAAGCGAATGTAACGCTGTGTGGTAGCCTCAGAGTAATGACGTCGCTGGAGTTCTTCCAGCATGATTTTTCGTAGATGGGTCACAGGGACCTCCTTGTGAACCCACAATTTATCTGAGCGCAACAATCACGAACGGCGGCTCTACCTACGCGGCAGCGTCCGCCGCGCCAGCGGCTTCGTTCTGACGGGCAACTCGGAAGTCAATGTCAACTGATGCTATCAGAATATTACGACAGTCAGGGCGGCCGGCGGGTGGCGAAAGCGTTTTTGACGCCCTGGCAGTTCCTGTTAGTTTTGCCAGTTCCTCTCCTTTTCCTTTGTTGTAAAATTCGGCGGCGGAGGTGAATCATGAGAGGAAGGTTATTTGTGTTTGCGATCCTGGTGGTTGCGCCAGCTCTCACTTTCAGTTAGTCTCCAAGAACAAAGACTCTCAGCACAATTACCGGTTGCCTGACCAGCACCGGCCAGCCTAACGAATACCGACTCGTAGATGAAAAACGGATCACGAACCTGGTCTATAGCGCGACGGTTCACCTTGATTCCTATGTCGGAAAGTCTGTCACCCTCACTGGAGAGAAAGACGCGACGCCGAGCACTGATAATGGGATGGGACAACAGACGCCTCACTTCAAGGTCGTGAAAGTGCAGCCAGCATCTGGCGACTGCAAAAAGTGAAATTGATTCATGGCGGTGCTTTCGCTGAGTTACCGCACGTGTCCTGGAGTGCGGGAGACGGCTCCGCAGTTAGGTGGATTGACGACGCGGTGGCACATCGTCTGTGTCATTGCGGTGCTGTGTAGTTGCGTCTTCGCTGTCCCGACTAGCGCGACAGCGGAGCTGCGCTGCCGCACGGTTCAGCCGCTGGAGTTCACGGTGCAACTCGTCAATGCGTTTCCGCCTCTCCTCATATTCTCGACGCTCTCTCTCTGTCGCCCCGCCGGAGGTCTCAAGTTCTACCGTGTCGATCTGTTTCTGAATGAACTGAGTTAGTTCACGCCGGACTTGTTGTGGACTATGTTCCATGGAGCACGCTCAGACGGGGACGGAGCTGGGGGCTGCCCCAGGGTCGGCCGGTTTTGCAGTCACGAAGTGGCGCAGAGAGGACATAACTAGAATAGCGAGTCACGCCGATTGTTCCATACGGTCTTTGCTGTAGGAAAAATCGGACGGCCTCTTTGGCAATCGTTACATTAGCGTGAAAGCCAAAAGACCTGCTTGCCGCTAACTACCTTTGCTTACGAGAGTGGATATGACGTGGTTTGGCATAGCTGGTGCTAGTGTAGTGCGTCAAACAGATCGACGTGTATTGAGGGTTCGGCGGGCGCGTTTGACCTTCTCCAAGATATCGGAGGCACGGGCGGTCCAGATAAATGGTTTGGGGCTTTCGTTGTGACGGTCGATATAAGTGCCGATAGCCATGATCAGCTCTTCCAGATCGCGAAAGACGCCACGCCGCAGGCGGTTCTGCGTGAGATCGCGGAAGAAGCGCTCCACCATGTTGAGCCACGACGCGCTGGTAGGGGTGAAGTGCATATGAACCCGCGGGTGCCGCGCCAGCCAGCGTTGGACCTTGGGGTGTTTGTGAGTAGCGTAGTTGTCGCCAATCAGGTGGAGTGCGAGATGCGCCGGCATAGTTTGATCGAGCAGGCGCAAAAACTTGAGCCATTCCTGATGCCGGTGCCGCTCTTGACAGAGGCCATAGACCTCGCCGTTCGCCGCATTCAGAGCGGCGAACAGAGTAGCTGTGCCGTTGCGTTTGTAGTCGTGCGTCATGGTCGCACCGCGTCCGCGTTTCAAGGGCAAGCCAGGTTGAGTACGGTCCAGAGCTTGAATCTGGCTCTTCTCGTCCACGCACAGCACCAGCGCGTGCTCGGGCGGGTTCAGGTACAGACCGACGATGTCTTCCAGTTTCTCGGCGAACGCGGGATCGTTGCTGATCTTAAAGGTTTCCACGCGATGCGGTTTCAAACCGTGGGCGCGCCAGATGCGGCGCACGCTGGCTTCGCTGATGCCGACCACCGCCGCCATGGTGCGCGTGCTCCAGTGCGTGGCGTTGCTGGGCTGCTGGCGCGTGGTCAAGGTCACGACGCGTTGCGTCAGGCGTGCACTGATCGTGGGTTTGCGTCCGGGCCGGGGGGCGTCTTTCAGCAACCCCGCCACCCCCAGCGCGATAAAACGCTTGCGCCAGCGCGAAACTTTTTTCGGCGTCATGGACAGGAGGACAGCAATCTCCTTGTCCTGTCGGCCTGCGGCGGCAAACAACACGATGCGAGCGCGTTCCACCACTCGCAGCGAAAGCGACCGGCTCCGGGCTTGGGATTCCAACACCCTCCGCTGCTCCGGACTCAACGTAATGACTGGGGCTCTGCGCATCCGCAACCGTCTCCTTACTTCCTAAGACGCGCGCGGATTCATAAAGGTTGTTAGTTGTGACGCACTACACTAGCAGTTTAACCATATGCGGTTCGATCTTCTAGCGATGGAAGACCGCTCCATAACAACCATGACGGAGTCCCGCCCCCCAAAATGTCCTCTATGCAATAAGCCCGTGGACCTTAGAACTGCCAAGACCGACGAAAACGGGAAAGCGATTCATGGAGACTGCTACGCAATGCGGATGAAGGCGACGAGATACTCCGTCCAGTAAGTGATACGAGACCGTCTAAAATCTTTGATCCCAAGTTGCTGACATGAGCTTCACGGCGGGCAAACGAACACCAAGCTGAACGACTCAAACAGGCTGGAAAGCATAGGTGGACGCGGAGACCGTTCCATAAAATCCTCCCACCGTGCGAGAGGCATTTATACCCCCGCTGAGCAAGGGCTTTCTGTGATAAGTCTGCTTCGCTAGCAGCCTGTGGTGCAAGTCTGGGTACCTGAAACAAAAGATGGTGTGATCCACAGGGATGGTTCGTAGAATACGCGGATGGCGATGAGCAAGCGGAGTGGCGGGGAGAAGCAAGAGGACATCTGGATCGCGCACACGGAGTTGGCGGTGGCGCCGGGACATCCTTTCTATAAGCGGTTGAATGAATTACTGGAGGGTGCCGGGTTCGACGAGTTTGTGGAAGGATTATGTGTGCGCTTCTATCATGCGCGACTAGGACGGCCCTCGCTGCAGCCCGGAGTTTACTTTCGAGCGCTGTTGGTGGGGTATTTCGAGGGGATCGATAGCGAGCGTGGAATCGCGTGGCGGGTGGCAGATTCCCTGGCGCTGCGACGGTTTCTGCTCATCGGACTCGACGAGCGAACCCCGGACCACTCGACGATCTCGCGGAGCCGGCGCTTGATCGACATGGACACGCATCGTGAGGTGTTCTCGTGGGTGCTGGGGCTATTGGCAGAACGGGGACTGCTGCAGGGGCAGCGGATGGGCATCGACGCGACGACCTTGGAGGCGAACGCGGCGATGCGGTCGATTGTGCGCCGCGATACGGGCGAGACGTATGAAGAGTTCTTGCGGGGGTTGGCCAAGGCGTCTGGGATCGAGACGCCGACGCGGGAGGATCTGGCGCGGCTGGATCGGAAGCGCAAGAAGCGGACGTCGAACAAAGAGTGGAAGAGTCCGGTGGACGAGGACGCGCGGATCGCGAAGATGAAAGACGGGCGGACGCACCTGGCGTACAAGGCGGAGCACGCCGTGGATATGGACACGGGCGCCATCGTGGCCGTGACGCTGCAGGCGGCCGACCAGGGAGATACGACGACCTTGGATGAAACGCTATGCGAGGCCGGTGAGCAGGTGGCGGAACAGATTGGGCGCGAGGCCGAGTTGCGGCCCCAGGACAAACCGAAGGTCCACTTGCAAGGGATCGAAGAACTGGTGACGGACAAGGGCTACCACAGCGGGGCGGTGGTGCAGCGGGTGAAGAGTTATGCGGTGCGCAGCTACATTCCGGAGAAGAAGCAGAAGGGGCGGCGGCAATGGGAAGGCAAACGCGCCGAGCAGCAGGCGGTGTACGAGAACCGGCGGCGGGTGCGGTGCGCGTACGGAAAGAGTTTACTGCGACGGCGCGGGGAGTTCATCGAACGCAGCTTCGCGCACTGCTACGAGACGGGGGGGATGCGACGCTGTCATCTGCGGGGGCGGGAGAACATTCTGAAACGGCAGTTGGTGCACGTGGGAGCGTTCAACCTGAGTCTGATTCTGCGAAAGCTGCTGGGAGCGGGCACGCCGCGGGAGCTGAAAAATCGCGCGGGCCAGGCGGTTTCGCGACTTTTGCGCTTTCTGCTGTGCCGAATGACGACCGTTTCGTCTGCCCGGCGACTTACTGCCGCTGTTGGTCGGCCCCTCGTATCATCTTTCCGTTGCTGCATGCTTCGTCACAGGTCACGAAACATGAGCAGTTCCGCCACGGCCTGCTAGGGACGAGAGGGCCTTGGACTACATTTCCAAAACTTACTGCGTTGTTCCCACAGGCTCCTCACGCCGCCAGATTGAAAGCGCGGGTGCCCCCAGAGCTAATATCCCGAGCTGTGCAGATTGGGGCGCAGGTGCCACAAGAGATGCATTCGGTTCTTCGACGATGCTGTTATCGTCTGAGCGCTTGGTCTTGCCCGCGATGATGGGCTTGTTGGGGACCGTCTCGTATGCATAGCCCGTCAAAGTAGCAACCACCCCACGAGCCTGCGCCTTGACCGTAAGGCGAGCCCATCCGAAATGTGTCTCCCCGTCGATGCGGAACCTCAGCCCGAGATAACGATTCGTCGCGTTCTGCCACGGACCGTAGCCTCTGGTATTCGGAGTACTTGAAGGAGTAAAAAACACACGAGCCATTGGCTTAGTACCAGGAGCAAAAGGACGTGCGGCTCCAATCCGGACTCCAGCTGCGAGAGCCGCGGCATATCCTGCCTTTACCCAGACCTGATTCGCGGATTTGGCGGGGACGATTTTCAGCGTGCCGCCGCCGCTATTTCCATTAGTTGAATATGGGTCTTGAAAACTGAAATCTCTAATCCCATCGTGATTAAGATCGAGAGGAAGCGTTTGGTTCGGACCAATGTGTCTATGAGTAGGAGTGTACACAATTTTCGCGTACGTCGGCTGGACCAAGGCCAGCACGCTCGCACCCGCACCGGCTGCGAGAGCATACATGTTGAGTTGCTTCTGGAGCGACACGGAAAGACCGATTACCGGACGGGGCCTGAGAGGCTGTTTCATAAAGGCCTCCTAAGAGTGAACCATTATCAGTCGGCTCGGGTTAAGAGTCAATCGGCACATAGATGTCGCAATCAAGAAACCGGCCATAGCCCTCCAACCCCTCAATGAGCGTAATCGGGAGTGGCTGTTGAAAAACTCACTCGCGAGAAATCCGCAGAAATTTCATCGCGCAGGGATGCTCTATAAACGACGTTCTCGATTTTGGTGGACATTTCCCATCCCTTCGCCGGGACAGTTTTTTCAAAAGATGGAGTTTTTCAACAGCTACGCCTGTTCTCGTCAGTTGACGTCATATTCTGGAAGAAGATGGCAGAACTCTCTACTCTGTACAGACCGGTTGGGCAGGCTGAATTTGAGCTTGTTCGCGCATCAGGCTTTCGGAGCTTCCCTCCTCGTTTGCCACACCAACCTATTTTCTATCCCGTTCTTAGCGAGCAGTACGCGACGCAGATTGCCAGGGACTGGAACCTAAAGGACGAAACATCGGGCTTTCTGCACTGAACCATCCGAACATCTGCACGATCTACGAAATAGACGATCAGCACAGCGAAGCGTTCATCGCAATGGAGTTTATGGACGGGCTGGCGCTGAAACATCGGATCGCTGGCCGACCGAGGGAGCTTTCACCGCCCAACTAACTGCCAGGTTTCGTTCGTCAAGGGGCCGTTTGCGATCAGGCCGCCGAATATAATTGTTTGACGCGTTGTGGGATCATAAGCCATCCCGACACCTTCACGAGCTGACGGCGAGTTCGTTGGAACAAGTTGAACCCAATTAGTCCCAGTCCATGACCAGGTTTCAGCGATTCCGCCGAACACTACCACGGCCTGCGCGGCTGGATCGAAAGCGCTGCCTGCACCGATGAACGCAGATACCTGGGTCGCGGGAGCAAGCAGCGTCCAGTTGGTGCCGTCCCACGTCCAAGTGTTGTCGGTGCGAATTGTGTCACCGTTGCCTCCCGTGAGAACAACGTTGTGTCTCAACAGATCGAGGGTTGTAATTCCCCAGCCCCTCGGGATGGGAATGGTTTTGGGATGCACTTTCTTCCAGGCGGTTCCCGTAAAGCGCCAAGTGTCGCTGTAGGGAGGAACCTTATGAGTTCCGTTGTAGCCACCGAACATCATCGCCCTGCCGGAGAGCGGATCGGTAAACAACATGGCTCCCGTCGCCCTGGGTGGCGGGGACGGCATTTGCACCTGGGTCCAGGTCGAGGTTGCGCCGTTCCACACCCATGTGTCCTGGAGGTACTTGTTCTTGTCGAATCCACCGAACATCACCAGCTGTTTTGTGCTGCGGTCAAATGCCATGGTGGCACCGTTACGCACCTTCGGGGCGACGGCGGTTCTCAATTGGGTCCAATTGGTTCCGTCGAATGCCCAGGTATCGTTGAGATTTCCAGTTTTGCCGAGGCCCCCGAAGAGCACTACTTTCTTGCTGACAGGGTCGTACGCCATCGCGCAGTAGGAACGGGCCTGTGGGGTTGTGGCTGTGGAAAGCTTCTTCCAATTGGAGGCGTGGATGAGAACCGGTTGTGCTGTCGCAAATGCGAATACAGCTATGGCAGCGAGTAAGTACCTTGTTACATGATTACGAAAACTCATGGAGTTAGTTCCTTGAATTTGCTTGGTGATCTCAAAAAGCGAAGGAAATAATATTCTCATTTTCAGCGGTCCGCAATAGGTACCTTCAGCATAGGTACCTTCAGCTCGGCGCACGTTTCTGTGGTTAACTGCAGTCGAAACAAAACACTCGTGCTGCAGGCGAGCGTTTGTACTCCGAACTATGTCAATGCATTCGAACTTCGGACATCAGAAAATATATGCTGCTCATGGATCACGGCAAAACGGATGCAAACCGACCTTCGGCGAAATGGAGTTAGCGCACAGGGAGTTCGGCGGTTCCTCTACTGAATGGGCCTCAATGTCCAATGGCTTCCAGCCAAGATTTGGCGGCCGTGGACTTTTATGGTTAGATTGCGGGTTTAAGCCATCAACGGCCGGAGGACCGGGTTCAGCGACGTGGGAAAGACGCGCCCTGATCCAGTTTGAAAGCGCACTGAAAGGCGGGAAGCCCAATGCGACAGCCCACCGGAAATACTCCGTTACTGCCAGGTTCGTTGAAGAACCTATTCTTTCCACCCGAGAAAGAAGAATACACATATTTCGCCCGCGCCAAGGATTGTCCGTTTGCCAGCGGCGACTCGGTAGTCAAAGGGGCCTGGGCGGCGGACGCGTCCATGCTGGCGTATGCGCGGCACGGAGCGAAGCGCATGCCTGCAGCGGATTTCCAAGAAAATCTGGCCCGCGGCGGTCTCCGCTGTTTGAACCAAATCGGCGATTGGAACGCTCACGGAACGCAGGGCTATTTCGCCGCTAACGATCAGTTCGCGATTCTTGCGTTTCGAGGCACCGAAGCGGACGATCCGGTGGACGTGATTGACGATGTCGATCTGGTACTGGTCCCGGAGCTGGACCATCGTCCCGACGGGGGCGCGCCGCGTTTTGTCCTGGGGATTCCTACACTAGTGCACCAGGGATTCAAGCGCGCCCTGGATCGAGTATGGGACGACGTGCGCAGGTGCGTAACGGATTACCGCCGGAGTCATCCCCACGCGGAGATCTGTTTTACCGGTCACAGCCTGGGTGCGGCTCTGGCTTTGCTTGCGTCCAGCAGGTTCGCGAACGGAAGCATTTCGCTATACACGTATGGGTGTCCACGGGGTGGCAATCAGGAGTTCTGCGACCGTGTCCTTGCGGACCCGCGCAAGAAGACGTTCCGGTTCGTAAACCTGAACGATTCCGTAGCGCACGTTCCACCCGAAAGCGCCCTCTACCGGCACGCGCCGCAGAATTGCTTCCGCTTCGACGAGAGCGGGAATCTAGCGGAAGACGACGGATCGCTCCGAGGCGACGTTGCCGCTCTTGCCGCCGTGTTTACGCGATTTTCCGTGGAGCTGAGTCTCGACCTGGCGAAAATCCCAGCCCCTCCCGGATTGGTCGACCATTCCCCAGGCCGTTATTGCATCCGCCTCTGGAACTGCGTATGAATTGGCAAGACACGTTCCGTGAACTCACGATGGTGAAGGCCTCAGGAAAAGAGCTCGGAGAGAATGAGGCGCACCGGCCAATCTCCCCCAAGCCGACTTCTGGCCAAAATCGTTTAGTCTCGCGACGGTCCCAAAATGTTGTTATATATTGTCGTGGAGTTATCGATGTCTCTCCCTTGTCGCGTCCAACTTAGTGCCCTAGTAATCACAATAGCCGTGCCATTTAGTTTCAGAATTCTGCCCGGCGCGGCTACTCAAACCGCAGCACTCTTGAGTCCTGTCTCTATTCCAGACGACCCAACGGCTGACCGCTTCGTCGAAGGGCTGATGAGCAGAATGACACTGTCCGAAAAGCTTGGGCAGATGGCCCAGATCGCAGTCAACGGACCGCCGGCATCTGCACTTGCAAGCCCGGGGAGTGCGCATCACCACCGGCACACCGTATCAAGGGTTATAGCGCGCCCGCCAGGGGCACATCTGCCGGTCACTGATGCCGATTATCTTGCTGCGCATGCCTCCAATCCGAGACTGCAAGTCACGACGATGCTGCGCGCAGGCTCGAGGTATCAGAGTACGAATATTTCCGTATGGATGATCGGTTGCGCCAGTTGCGGACTGGTGCAGAGATGCCATGCCCATGCAGGCGATATCAGAGAGAACATTTGAAAGGTAGTAGTTCTATGTTCATAACCGCGCAGATTGGATCATGCATTTTGCCACCCTCCAAATAACCTGGTTCCCGAGTACCATCCCAAAGGCGCGAAAAATGAGGGTCTGATCTCGACATTTTGAGCCTCAAAGAATGATTTGTTTTTTGGAGCGTGAGCTTTTCAGGGCTCCTCGGCACAAGCCCGCCGGTCTGGAGGCGCATTCTAGTTCCTCGTGAGATTACGCTGCGCAATCTGCACCGGACCTTGCAGACGGTGATGGGGTAAACCAATTCCCACCTTCGTCAATTTGTTTGCCAGAGACCAAGTTTATCTGACCCGAGATCTAGAGTGGGGAGCAAGATCGCAGATGAGAACCGAACTAAGCTCGGGGAATTGATCGGGACTGTGGGGGCGAAATTATTGTTTCCCGTACAGCGGTTTTCAAGTTCACCAGTCAGTTCTGAACCGTTATGCCAACTAGCCGGGTAACAGGCGCACTCGCAACTCCTGTACGAGTACGATCTCGGGGACGCCTAGCAGCACGAGCTTCTTGAAAAAGTCTTGCTTGGAGACGAATCGTTTCGGCCGACATGCGTGGCGGGTAAACGATGTTGTCCGCCCGAAGACTGTGGAGGGCCGCAAGGATTTGCAGAGCTTCTCCAAGCACTCCAGGACGCCAATCACCCGAGTCACGATGAGGCAGGCGAGTGGCTTGGCAATTTTGTCCCTGAATCCTTCTCTGCAGATGAAGTTAACCGACGACTACGCCGCAGGAAACACTGAATCAGTACGCAACCAGGCCACTCGAGAAAATCGACATAAAATTGACGCGGAGGTTTAACGGGGACCGATCCCTGGGTGTTCCAAAGTAAGGAGCATCTATGATAAGGTAAGGAATCTTGGAGGTGAGTTGTTGGAGAGACAGGCGAGAATCACGAGTAAGGGCCAGATTACGGTGCCGCGCGAGGTTCGCCGCGTTCTGGGCGTTGGTCCTGGCGACCGCCTGCTGTTTGAAAGTGATAGAAGGGGGATCCGCGTGCGACCCGTCAGGACCACGAGCCCATTCGCGAAATTTAAGGGAATCGGGAACCCAGGAATTGGTTCCAGCAGGAAGGAAATCATTCGGTGGGTTCGAAAGCTGCGTGGCCGATGACGACAGCCATCGACACCAATGTGATTGTTGCTCTCTGGGATCGAGACCCGGGCCTTAGCTCCGCTGCGCAGTCGGCCTTGGATGTCGCGCTGGGGCGCGGAACCCTAGTCACTACGGCCGTGGTCTTCGCTGAATTAATGGCTGCCCCTGGCCGCAGCGAATCCTTCTTGGATTCGTTCTTCAGAGAAACTGGGATCAACATCGACTGGGCGTTGGAGGAATCAGTTTGGCGGACCGCGGGGCGAGGCTTCCAGGGTTACGCAGCTCGGCGAAGGAAGCAACGCGACGCTGGTCCGCGGCGCATTCTCGCGGACTTCTTGATCGGCGCCCATGCTCTAGAAGGAGGTCACTCCCTGCTCACCCTCGACGATCATCTCTATCGCACAGTTTTCCCCCATCTCACCGTGGTAAGAGTGTAGGTCGCGTCGGCCAAGTCCGACTGCTCAACCGTGATGCACTGTGGCATGACACGCACAACAAAGGGTAATCAGGTTCTTCTCGGAATCGTCACCCGACTGGCTGCGACTCTCTGGTGGTGGACTGTAGCGCGTACAAAGACTTACGGCCACCCAGCGCACAATAATAACCAACCCAGCAGCAAACGTTCGCATCAAACCGCGCGCGGCGAGCGGGCTAGGTTGGGTGTGGCGGCCGAAAGGACGAAGCGACTGTGCCACATAGCCTAGGGAGACTCTGAATAAGGTCTCCCTTTCCACAGGAATATAGAGTAGGTTGCCGCCAGATGAGATCGACGAACAAACAACAGAGGAGTCTGGCGACGATGAATGGTTTTGAGCGGTATACAAAAAAGACACGACGACAGGTATTTCTGGAAGAAATGGAACAAGTGGTCCCGTGGCGAGAAGTGTGCGCGCTAATCGAACCCCATTATCCCAAGCCGGGGAATGGGCGCCCGCCGGTGGGAGTGGAGCGGATGCTGCGGATTTATTTTCTGCAGCAGTGGTTTAACCTGTCGGACCCGGCGGTGGAAGAGGCCCTGTATGACTCGCCGGTGATGCGGCAGTTCGTGGGGATCGATTTGGGGCAGGAGCCGGCGCCGGACGAAACCACGGTGTGCAAGTTTCGGCATTTGCTGGAAGAACATCGACTTGGGGCCAAGATTCTGGGTACGGTCAATCTGCACTTGCAAGCCCGGGGAGTGCGCATCACCACCGGCACGATCGTGGACGCAACCATCCTGCACGCGCCCACGTCGACCAAGAACCGGGAGCAGCAGCGCGATCCGGAGATGCACCAGACCAAGAAAGGCAAGCAGTGGTTTTTCGGGATGAAGGCCCATGTAGGAGTGGACAGCAAGACCAAGATCATCCATACGGCGGTAGCCACGCCGGCCCATGTGGCCGACTCGAGGGTGCTGCCCGATCTGTTGCACGGGGAAGAAACCCGGGTATGGGGGGACCAGGCTTATCGCGGACAAACGGAGGTTATCCAGGAATGCGCACCCCGGGCGCAGGACCACACGCACCGTCGCTACCGCTATAAGAACGGGATTGACGAGGAGGAGCGGGCGAAGAATCGGACGAAATCGAGCGTGCGGTCAAAGGTCGAGCACGTATTTCAGGTGATGAAGTTGAAATTTGGATTTGTGAAGCTGCGTTACAGAGGACTGAAGAAGAACGCGCATCAGTTGTTCGTGATCTGCGGGTTGGTCAATCTGTTTCTCAGTCGTCAGAAGCTGCTGACAGCGAGCGCATAGATGAAAGCCGGTTCGATGGGCGAAGACGGAGACAAAATCCAAGTGGAAAGCTAGGTCATCGACCCACCATTGCTGAGGTACTAGGCTTGCGCGGTCAGAGACTTACTTATTCAGAGAGTCCCTAGAGAGCAATCTGACTCGCCGCTCTTCGGCGACAGCCAACCCAAAGCTGGCATTGGCATCTGAAGCTCTGAATTTGGGTGGCGCGGGTCCAAGACGCTCCTTACTAGGGTTGCCCACCTTGGGGTGCCCGCCTCGCCGCCCTTTGCAACGGTCTACCATTTGGATAGGTGGATAACGGCTTAGCAGGCCTTTTACTCAGCTTTCTTACGTGAAAGGAATCGTGGAGTCCCGTTGCGCGTCCCCTCGGGCGCATCCCCCGGCACCCCCGAAAAACCGGCGTTGACCCAATCGCCGATTCAACTTTAAAAATCGGCGAGTTCCTGAGATTTCTTTTAGCTGGTACGAGCTTGCAAAGGGAGCCGCCGGCGGGATTGAGTCTGTCAGCTAGTTGGAACCGCAGTTCAAAGTGAAGCCAGGCTTTTGCAGGAACTTACTTTCCCAGAACCGCAAAGGCGGAGTCCCGGTACGGAATTCCCCGCCGTCCACGCGTCGTTGGTCGAGCACGAGCCTCCCTTATCCTGAGAACAATAGAAGGCGGTCGGGGCCGGGTCGATCTGATCGGTGTCGTTTACATTAAAGGCGGCCCAGGTGGTGGACTCCTTACTGTTGGTCTTTAGGACGATCCAGTATTGTGTATGGGCTTTGACTGGAATGCCAGCGCTATCCATCTTCGCCTCAACCGAGCAGCAGCTTCCGAAGGTGGGCAGATTTGTCACGCTGTAGGCCTTAATCGCTGTGCCCGGAACACCGTTGGCGTCGTTATAGAGGCCAAGGACAAGTCCGTTGGTCCCTTCCACCCAACCGACGGCGACCTTGACCTTGGTGACGATGCGATCGGCTTTGGACGTGAAAGCACCTGCCTCCCAGAATTCAGGGAAGCCTGACAAGGCAGTCGGCCCCGTGATTGTGTAACCTTCACAGCACCAATATGTTCCTTTTGGATATGCCGAGCCGATATTGTTAAAAATCGTGACCAGGCCAGCGTCAGAGGATGCCTCTCGCGCGACCGACGGACTCGGCTTTGTGGCAATCGTCGTTCTCCCGTCCCTGCTGACTACAACTCCCTTATCTGATGTGTGATACCGATTCGATGGCAATCGTTTCTTCCGAGCACGGTGGATTAGTTTCTTGCAAAGGTGGAATGCATCGCACGCCGGACGGAACTGACGCGGTAAATGCATTGTCATGGAAAGAGACTGGCCAGATCGTGGATAGGTTTAAAACGCTGAATCCCTACCACAAGAAAATTGTGCCGGGTTCGATCTTGAACATCGTAAAAGACATAAATCTCGATGCAAACGGCCACCAGCGCCAAGTGTATGGCTACGGAATCTCCGCCAAGAGATATGCCCTTTACACGCACGAGGGCTCGCGATTGAAGCTGATCAAACCCAGTGAGCACGGGTTGGGCTTGTATTACAGACCAAAGGAAGGGCGCGACAAAGAATGTGACGTGGCCCTCTGGATAAAGGAAGGCTGGAAATGGATCTTGCATCGTGCGCTTGGACTCCCTTCCAGGATCCGGACTGGTTCAGTTTGCCAGTGATGAGGCGCATTTCCATCAGCACGCCGAATGTAATGGCAGCACTGCGGAAGCTGAACCGTGACCATGACGCAACGAACCTTCTCTCTCGTCACGGCAATGCTCTTCCTTCTGATAGCTCTGCTTCACGCCGTCCGCCTTCTCCGCGGTTGGCAGATCACCATCGAAGGCGCAGTCGTGCCCCTCTGGGAAAGTTGGATAGGGCTCGCAATAACCGGGTATCTTGCCTGGCAGGGTTTCCGGTTGGCGAGGACCGAGTACACGTGATGGTGTCCGAAACCAGTACTTCTTCCACGCAGCGACCCCAGAACTCAAGTCCCGTTGCGATTGAACCAGCCCGCGCCGGGGACTAGAATTTATTTACACCACCGGCGCGAGGAGGCCTCCGATGCGCTTCGATAATTTCTCCTTTGGCTCCCTCCGGATCGAAGCCAGCACCTACGAGCATGATGTGGTCATCGACCGCGGGGAGATCCGCGACCGCAATAAAAAGCCGTCGAAGAAATTCCGCGATGAGTTCGGGCACACGCCCCTGTCCGTTGAAGAAGACATACCCTGGAAGTGCGCTCGCCTCGTCATCGGCACTGGAGCATATGGCAGCCTGCCGGTGATGAAAGAAGTGAAACGCGAGGCGAAGCGTCACAACGTCAAATTGCTGATCCTGCCGACGGTCGATGCTATAGAAGTACTAAAGAAAGACCCTAAAGGCACCAACGCGATCCTCCATGTGACCTGTTGAGCGCTGCCTCAAGCACTCCACGCAAAAACCGCGTCCTGACCACGCCAGAGCGGTGACCCGACTTGGTGCTATACTTCCGCCTTCACTTCCTGCGAAGGACCGCAGAGAAGGAGGTCAAGCATGGCAAAGATGGTTAGCTGTAAAGACGCTGGTGTGGACTGCGACTTTGTAATGCGAGGTGAGACCGCAGAGGACGTTCTGCAGCAGGCCGCGGAACACGCACGTACGGTGCACAATATGGCTGAAATTCCACCGGACGTCGCCGCAAAGCTTCAGGGCGCCATCCGGGACGAAGCCGCGTAACGTAGGCACGCTCGACAAAAAGGCGCGCTCCGCGCGCCTTTTCCCTTCCGCCATCCCGCAGGATCCGTGACCTGACCCCCTGAAAAATCCGCGACCTGACCCTCGCAGAACTCGTTACCCTCCAGAACCCGAAACTTGCGCACCGTCAATACAGGACAAAACATGATTCCCACACGTCTCCTTGCCTTCTCTTCAGGGTAGCAAGCACCCCCCAGTTCAAGGTCCCATAACCAACATGCCCGCCATCCGGCGGGCTTTGCTTTGTTGTTTCTGCCTGCGGCGCTCCACCTTGAGCCGGCGGGGAACCCCGCTCGCTTCCCGTGAAGCGTGGCGAGTCGTCCAGCCCGACAGACCACCTAAGAAACTAACGGCTGGAAAAAGATAATTAACTGTATGTCTAATCTTCCGAAGTACTACTTCCAGGATATCCCGGCCGAGGTCATGGCCGAGATCATGAGCGGGATGGAACGGGCCCTCCAGGAACCCGCCTGGGAGGAGATCGACCAGTGGCTCAACTGCGACAACACCCGGGCGACCATCCCCGCCTGGTACGAGCGGGCGGAGGAATTCGCCTCCATCCTCCGCTAACCAAAAAGAGAGTGGGCCTCTGGGGCCCGCTCTCTTTTCTTTTTGCTCGGCATCTTGCTTAGAAGTCCTTCAGGCAGCTGCGGTAGCGTGCAAGATCGGGTTAGCGAGCTGGATCGGAATGAAGTTGACCTCTTCATATTTCAAATGCCCGTTGCGGCCTTCAGGAACTTTGAAACAGAAGCACCTGACTCCAAACTCAGTAATCCCGATCAGCAAATATTCTTCACCCGATGCGTGCTCGCCAAACTGCCGCAAATATGTTTCAGCGTTTCTCTTCGTCTGTTCGGCCTTTCTCTCATCACCAGTGAACACGAGCAATTTCCGCGGGCATTTGAAAGACGGGAGCTTCTCGAAGTCGTCTTCGACCTCGTCAACATTCCCAAATTCAGATTCCGCAGCCAGCATCATGCGTTGATCCTTGGCCCACCAGATGAAGTCGAGCAGCCACGGATAGCCGTCGTATCCGCGCTTCCTCCCCATTTCGTGCAAAGCGGACTTCACTTCGCAGGTCCAGTTCTCCCGGCTCCCGTTCGCGCAGGGTGCCTTTTCCTCGCCCATTCGCGCTCGCATCGCGGAAACGAATTCTTCCGCGAAGCTCTCTGCGGTTTCGCTGATTGACATGACAGGACCTCCTCAGTTTTCAAGACGGCACGAATCGTAGCATCGTTGCTGGGAGTGCGCTGTGACCCCTGTCACGTCTCAGATTGAATGCACCGCTACTCGGGGTCTAAAATTCTCTCAGAAGCCTTCTAAAACTTCGGGAGGTGCGTATGCCTCACTACGAGTTCTTCTGCCGCGCTTGCAAGAAAAATTTCTCGAAGATTCTGGCTCTCGTCGATTATGAGGAAGGCGGAGTTACCTGCCCGCACTGCGGTAGCTACGAGGTCGAACAACGCTGGTCCGCCTTCTCCGTCATCACGTCAAAGAAGAGCGCGTGAAAAGAAACGTTGGAGTTTCTCCGTGTCTGAGCACTCGGCTTATATGGGCAATTGCCCCATCCGCCCCAAAAAAGGCGTATGGTGGTTGACATAGACAAGAACAAGTCCGTCGCCGCGCCCTGCGGCGAAGGTTCCTTTCAACCTCTAACCGAACGAAAGGAGCGTACGATGTTCACACGGATAGTAGAGATCAACGCCAAATCCGGCAAAGTAAGCGAACTCGCTAACACCATCAATAACAAAGTACTGCCGATCCTGAAAAAACAGGCAGGCTTCGTAGACGAGGCCGTCCTAACCTCCGACACTGAGCCGAATCGCATCATCGGTCTCAGCTTCTGGAACAGCAAAGAGGATGCGATGAGGTATCACCAGGAAGCGTATCCCAAAGTCAACGAGATACTCTCTCCCCTCCTGGAGGGTGCCCCGGTCGTCCGGACATTCAACGTGCACACGTCAACCACCCACAAAATCACAGCAGGCAAAGCCGCCTGAGGCATGATGTGGATGCTTTCGCAATGAAACACGAGCGGGTGTAACGACTCGCCCGCTTTCAACTTCTCCCGAAAGGAGACACTACGGCTTCAAAAAATGTGGAAACGCTCCGGGCTGCACACGATAATTGGAACCGCCGTGATTTCGCAGGCGTCATCCGCGATACGGCGGAGGGGTTCGTCTACACCGATAACGCGCGGGGTCTTAATCTGAATGGTCGGGACAAGTTCCGGGAATGGACCGAGGCATGGGCCAAGGCCTTCTCGGATGCCCGAATCGTGAACCCCGAATACATTGATGCGGGAGACATTGTCGTCGCACGGTTTATCACCGTAGGCACCAACGACGGGATCTTTGGTTCGTTCCAGCCCACCGGCCGGCGGATATCTTTGCCGTTTTGCGAAATCTGCCACTTCGACAAACAAGGGCAGATCGTGTCGGGCGGCTGCTACTACGATCAATACATGCTCTTGACCCAGCTTGAGCACATACAACCGCTCGCCGCCGCAGCCTAGATCCCGGCGTTCACGTGTATCACCAGCCCAAAGGCGCGCTCCCCCCGCGCCTCTTGCCTTCAGAGCCCTCGTGATCTCCGCCACCCCGCAACGCAGAATTCGAGACCTCACCGCGTAAGAACGATCAGGCGCGTTGAGGAGAGCGTCTATCCATCGGCAACAGGTCGAGAGCCACGACCACGTACCAGTAGCGGCCTTGCGAATCGTCGCGAAATTCTCGGACGGCATATCCCGACGGCAAACGCTCGATGCGCCTTTCTTTCGGCGCGATGTGCCTGTTACGCGCTACGACGAACGGTCTGGAGGGCGCTCTCATTGCGAGAAGATAGCGCACCCATCGTCTCAGAAGAAAGTCTAAAACCTATAGGAGTGTCGTGTTCGACACCTCACCAAGACCCTTAACCCGCGTCCATTTGCATCCAGCACAGCCCCGCACTATGCTGTTGCGCTGGCAGGGTGAGGGGCGGCACAAGGGTTTTCACCGTTTCCCCTGTCTCGGGGCTGGCCGAAGCGCAACGGTGTCAGGCCGGACCACGCTATCTCCCCTGCCTTCCCATTAAAAGTGGAGTACCATGGTGCCGAGAACGCTGGCTTCATCCTACGTCGCGAATAATAAGGAGACCCAAGCGGTCCATCTCAAGTGGCCCGCGCACCCGCTCCTGGCGCATTCCTTGGAGCCATGCGTGATGCACGTGAGGTCCATTCTTGCAGGATTCCTTTCTTTGCGGTCTTTCTTGCATGCCTGTGCCTTCTAACGGTAACCGCGCAAAAGAGCAAAGAGCCCAGCCCTCCCAAATACGACCTGCATACCGAGACGAAGATGAAAGTAACCGTGGATGAGGTGAGGCTTTCTCCAACGGGCAGCGGGAAACAAGTTGCCTACCTGCTGGTGAAAAGCGGATCAGACTCCGTCGACGTGTACTTATGCCCCAAGTCCTTTTTCGACGACATGGGCATGAGCTTCAGCAAGGGAGACGAGGTCACCCTCACCGGCTCGAAAGTGAAACAGGGCGAGGCAGACCTTGTCCTTGCGCGGGAAGTGGTGAAAGGGGACGACACATTCGTCCTGCGAGACGACAGAGGGAATCCCGTCTGGAACTAGCAGCGCTGACTGCTGTCTCGAGAACATCGCGGATGGTCAAATACGATTACGTCCGCGTCTCTTGGTTGGTATGACGTCGAGAGCCACGACCACATACCAGTAACGACCTCCCGAGTCGTCTCGTAACTCCCGGACCGCATACCCCGACGGCAAACGCTCGATCCGCCTTTCTTTCGGCGCGATGTGCTTGTTGCGAGCTACGACAAACGGTTTGGAGGTTGTCGTCATGTGCGAGTGCTGGCGCACCCATCCTGCCACAAGAATATCCGGATTTAGCAGTGCCGGGTTCGACACCTTACGAAAGGACAAGGCGCGCCTTTCGGAGGGCTCATTTCTTTAAGGGGAGACGCTATGTCACCATCGTGCGGTGCAACGAGGAAAGAGACCGAATGTGTCTCACGTCACACGCATGTGTGACGACCGTCATGGCGAACGAAATGACATTCGTTTAAGCCTAAGTGCTGTGGAGTGTGGCCATGCAGAGCGATGGCGAGATCTTCAAGCTGTTTCAAGCCGAGCTGAAATTTTTGGAGGATGGCGGGTACCGGCCGCCGCGCACGTCATGGCGGGCTCCCTACGTCTTCGAGGATTCCCCGACCTGCCCCAAGTTCCGGGACGCCGCCCGGCCCCACCCGTGCAAGGAATGCCCCCTGATGGAGTTGGTGCCTCCTCAGTTTCGAGAAGAGTCTGCGCCCTGCCGGTTCGTTCCGCTTACTGAAGCCGGGGAATCCGTGGACTACTTCTACCGGACCGGCACGCAGATGGAGCTCGAAGGGGCGCTTGCCTGCTGGCTGCGCAAGCAGATCGAGGCGGGGGTAAAATAGCTCTTTCCCAGGACCCGGGTCAGGAAAAGTGAGAACGGCATCCCGGATGGACGCCATGTCATCCCCGCAAACTAACTCTGTCAGACTGGTCATCCAACGTGTTCAAGGCGACACTACACCGCACTATCGCGTGGCTGTATATCCGGGGCCTAGAGGCACTCCTCTCCATGCGAGATTTTCCTCGCACCATGAGCTGTTGGAACGGCTGTGTGCGGCGATACCGGGCTTCGACGAGGTATACCTCCTGGAAACGAGCGAAGCAACCGGGATTCTTTTTGCCGAAGCGATGGAATTGAGCGATGCGCAACTGTCGAGTCTTGGCCTGGCGTATTAAGTAACCGTACCGTTCTCGGCGCCTACATGCGAAAAAAAAGACAGGCGTCCACTTTGACATCCCCCTCCCCGAAACCCTGACGGAGTAAGACAACGCCCACCCCAATCACCTCACGTCATCCCACATTCGCTACGCTAACTTTGTAAACAATCATTTGACAATTTTGAGACAACTGTGACGCATCCCAACTCGACCTGCGCTACTCAAATGTTCCATACGACCGAAACCGGTCTTTGTTGGAAAGTCGCTTCGGTGGAGAAAAGCTATGTGGATGAGGTCATGCGCTATCTGTAAGGCTCTAATGAAAAAGCTGAGATTAAGCGATGCGGTTCGCTGTCAGTGCGGGTGGGAGTGGCAGGGTTAGAAGAGAAGGCAGGATGACTGTGGCAAAGGTAATCGAGTTCTACATACCGAACAATTTCCGAAAAAGGGTGAACTGGGTTTCCCCTGCAGAGCGCGGGAAGATTATCGAGTTCGCTCCACCGATGAAGAAATCGGCTTAACAAGAGCCCTCCCCCAAACACGTCGGCCCTTGGCATCTCGCCAAGGGCCGTCACGTCAATACTTCAACTCCTTACATATTACCCGGCACCATCTTCCCGACAATAGCCCGAATCACCTCCGGCCGATGTTCCCCGGCTCTCCGCCTTGCGCCACCATCTCAGGCTCGTGCGACACTTCCACTCGCGTGCCATCAAGAGGTACAGCCGGGCCATTTCTTCTCTTAGGCAGTAGACCTAGCATTTTGGAGTGCTGACGGGCAAGGTAACTGCGAAGCCGCTGGCCTGTTCTCCGGCAACGGCTTCAGGTGGGAGGCCTCGACCCGTCAGCTCCAAACGTGAACAAATTGGCCGAACACTGATGTACTTGCGTTGCCCAAAACGGAGGTCTAGATTCTGAGCGATGCCTGCCCTGCCACCTCAGGTCCCGTGGAGGCGTTTCGTCGGCCTTCTCCGGAAGCTCGGCTATGCGCCGCAAAAAGGGAAAGCGGGTTCCGCGCGATTGTTCTTTAACCCGAGCCGCATCCCGAATATCGTCTCCTTCCGGGAACCCCATCCCGGGCAAAACATGCGCCAGCGGATGTTGCACGAATACCTGCGCAAGCTTCCTCCTCTCCTCCGCTGAGTTCATCCGGCTACTGGACGAATGCTAGAGCGGGCGCGCAAACGACAACTCGTGGCCGTCCGGATCAGGCATGTGGAAATAGCGTTCTCCCCAGGAGGCGTCTCGCGGACTTTCCGGATGAAATCCCTTGCCGCGCAGGTATGCCCAGCATGCATCCACGTCGGCCACATGGAAAATCAGCCGCCCCCATCGAGTTACCGATTCACCCTGTTCCAGATTCAGGATTGGATACGGTGCGTCTTCGGCGCGAAGCGAAGAAAAACATTGACCTTCGCCTCCATAGATTATCTCCATGCCCAGAACATCTCTGTAAAATCGCACGGACTCCGTGATGTTCGCAACCCGAAACGTGACCGCGGAGATCTTCTGTACCATCGCCGCCATGTCGGCGAACATACCATCTGTGCACGATGTGCAGCAAACCTTCACGCTACCCTGGCCGATTTAGGCCGCGGAGTGAGGATAGACGGAGTATCATCTGGGGCTATGACAAGAGCAGCCTCCATCCCTGTTGCAGCGCGCAAACGCGGCAATCCCTAGTGGGGGCATGCCCTGCCGCTCGGCCCCGCCGTCGCCACCGAATTCGAATTGCAAGTCCGGCACCTACAGCTCGCCGCAGACGCGTATGCCGCTTCAATTGAACTGCGCCGGTGGTGCTGGGAGAACAGGAATCGGTTCTACATCCCCGAATGGCTGCTGGAGAAGTGGCACATCACCGTAGATCCAAATGTTGCCGCCTAGCCCACGTTACTCCAAAATCCAAATCTGGAGCCTAGAACACTCGTGAACCTAAGGAGCTGGCCTTGCATCAGGCGCGGATGTTGATCTAGCGGATCGCAACCAGTTCTCTATTTGTTCATGGTTAACTGCGCCCGCCTGTTGCATCACGGGTCGCCCAGCGCTGAAGACAACAAAGTTTGGGATGCCACGCACGTTGAACCGAGCCGCCAGTTCCGGATAGTGTTCCGTGTCGACCTTTACAACGATCGCTTGCCCAGCCATATCGGCAGCCGTGCGCGCCACCTCGGGCGCCGTCACCCGGCAGGGTCCGCACCATTCAGCCCAAAAGTCCGCGAGCACCGGAACACGGGCATTTTGGACGATTTCGTCGAACGATTCACCATCAACTTCCAGGGGCTCATCCACAGGCGGCAAGGGCGCTTTGCAGGCACCGCAGCGACCGGTGTCAGCGAGGTGAGCCGCTGGAATGCGGTTCTTTCTCCCACAGGTTTTGCATGTTCGAATCACAGACATTGATATTCTACAACTACCTGCAACGGGTCTCCGTCACGCCGCCCGTGGTGGCTACACGAAGAGATCGCCGATCCGATTCCGTATTTTAGACGGAGCGTCCCAGCGTCAATCTATGACCGAGGCGAGTTCGGCTGGCTTCTGCAGCGACGCACTTTCGTAGTGTGCGGAAGTTGGGGCTTCAGCATGGCCTCATAAGCGTCGGCGTGCTCAGGGTTCGTATACCAGTCCAAGTGGGGCGCGAGCAGGGAGTCTTCAGTCTGCCCGGCGCATACAATGACGGCATGAAAGACCTGAACAATCGAGTTGCTCTCGTGACTGGTGGCAGTCGCGGGATCGGAGCCGCAGTCGCAGTTGAGTTGGCTACGGCTGGTGCCCATGTTGCTGTGAACTACCGTAAACGAGCTGATGCTGCCAATGCTGTCTGTGGCGAAATCACTGGGATGGGACGGAAGGCAATCGCGGTTCAGGCGGACGTATCAGTCGCCGCCAAGGTCAGGGGTATGGTCGCGGGAATTGAGGCGCACCTTGGTGGCATCGACATCCTCGTCAACAACGCGGCTATCGCTCATCCGCGCAAATTAGAGGAGATTACGGAAGCCGAATGGGACGAAGTCCTCACCGTCAATCTGAAGTCGGTTTTTTTGGTCACGCAAGCTGTGATTGGTGGTATGCGACAAAGAAAGTGGGGACGGATCATCAACTTGTCTTCGGTCGCTGCACAGACGGGCGGGGCTGTCGGGGCGCACTACGCCGCGCCCAAAGCAGGGATTATCGGTCTGACTCACTCCTGCGCCTCGGCGTTCGTTAAAGACGGGATTACGGTGAACGTGATTGCTCCGGCGTTGATCGAGACGGACATGGTGACCAGCAACCCGAATGCAAGTCCCGATCTGATTCCGATGGGGCATTTTGGCTCAGTGGACGATGTCGCATCGGTGGCGGTGATGTTGGCGATGAATGATTACATGACCGGACAGACACTTTCGGTGAATGGCGGATGGTATATGAGTTAAGTTAGCGCCGGGGAAAACTCATGCAGGCTTAGAATGGCGGCATGGAAACTGTCGCCGGAAAAGCTGAGCGGTCTCACAACGCGCTGCTCATCATTGATGTTCAAGTCGGTCTGGTGGAACTGATACCCGCCGAAATTCGGGGTGGAGTCATATCCAGAATCGAGACTCTGCTATCCAGAGCCCGCGCTTCCGGGACACCCGTGATTTACATTCAGCATGACGGGCCAAGGGGTCATCCGCTGGAGACGTATACCAAAGGCTGGGAGATTCATCCGTCAATAAAACCATTGGACAGCGAGTCCCTCGTCAGGAAGCGGGAATCGGATTCCTTCTTCGAAACCACCCTTCGGCAGGAACTAGAAAAGAGAGGGATCACGCGCCTAATCATTGGGGGAGGCATGACGGAATATTGTGTGGACACCACTTGCCGACGTGCCACGAGTCTAGGCTTCGACGTTACGCTGGCGAGCGACGCCCACCTTACGCGGGACAACAAAGTGTTGACCGCCGCAAATATCATCGCCCACCACAACTTCGTGCTGGATGATTTCGGTGCGGGAGATCACGTGGTTAGGGTTAAGCCTACCGACGAGATCCTTTTCTAAGATGATTCATGAACCACCGAGGCCGAGATGCTGACGGATACTAGCTCGCGGTCAAAACCAATGACGACTGCAACACCAGCCACAGCCAAAGACAGTATCAAGCCAATCAAATATTCCATCTGCCGCCCTCACGGGGTGCTCTGGGGTTTATCGACCGGCGTAGAAAATGTAATGGTCGGCTTGCGTGCTCACTCCGAGTAGCCGTCGTCGTCTCCCTCGTCGTCGTCATCTTCTTTGTCGTCGCCTTCGTCTTCCTCTTCGTCTTCTTCCTCGTCTGGTTCTTGTCGAAGGAGGACATCGGCAGCCAGCGAGTGATCAGAAAGGTCGGAGTCAGAACGTTCTGGATGTATCCTAGTCATTCCCAATCGTACGCCTTCGTACTCCGTGGCAGAGCGACAATGGGCGGAACACTGAAAGAAGGCGGCGCCAACGTCTCGTCGCCTGCGACCTGCTAGCGCTTTCTGCGATTTCCCGTCTGTATTGCCCATATTCTGGTTCCACGGCGATATGAGACTTCTGTAACCGTTCGTGCCCCGCAGTAACGCGGGTATTCTGTACCCATTCAATTTCAAGGTGCTACATAGTCTGATGACGAATTACTTCGCGCCTGGATTTTCGTGGATAGCACTGAACTGGTGGATCGTGTTGATCGCTTGTGCTGTCGGAACTGCGGCTACGTGCAGATCGTGCTTTGAAACCGCTGAGGCCCGTGACCGACGAGCGCGGCGTAAGCAGAAAAAAGAACTTCGCGCACTCGCTGATAAGATTTCGAACTATGGACGCAATGTCCATCAACGCTACCCAACCGGAGACGTAGTCGTCTGCGAGCGCGACTTAGCAGAGCAACTTCGCAAGCCCTCTGACGCTGTTGCCACCGCACTAAACCTTCTCTTGGGCGAACAAAAAGTCCAAAGGGCTCCTCTGAACGGGTATTGGAAGCTAAACGGCTAAACGTTGATCTCAGTCGTCAGGCAGCTTCTCGTGCCTAGAGAGCGGAGTTGGGTGTCCTCTTTGGCTGGTCAGTGGCTAGGCGGGTAGATGGCTAGGAAAAGCGAAAGCGCCTCCGACTCGTGATTAAGAGTCAAAGACGCCCGTGGAACAGCCCTCCCCCGAACTCTGCTGGTTACGAGTGAGAGTCGCAAACCGCCTACGCAGCCTTTTTCTGCTGCGCCTTCACCTTCGCCCACCTCGCACGTTGAAACGCAGCGATCTTCCTGCGGGCTGCGGCTGACATGGTGTGCTTCACCGGGACCGAGCCCATTGTCTTCGATGTCTCCGCTGGTTGTTCTGTACGGGCCTTCGCCCATCGTGCCCGTTGTGCCCGCGCCATCTTGCGCCGTGATGCGGCTGATATTATTCGGCCCGGTTGGTTTGTTGCCCCGAATGTTCCGAAGCCGTTTAATGACTCGATCACTGAGATTGCTTGATCCAACTTCTCCACATGTGACTGCGCTTGCTTGCGCTCAGCACGAAGCTGCTGAAGCGCACTGCTTAGGTTTCCCATTGATCCCCCCTCAGTATTTGACAGGGGGGACATTATATAAGATTGCAGTGACGTGGCCGTTGCTGCGCGTTGCGTTCGTCCTTATGGTGGTACAAAAAGAGGCGCGACCGTGAAAAACTATGTTCGGACGGGGCTGTACGAAGCCGCCCTCTTTGAAATCGACGACAAGAAGTTGCCAAGTTGTCTTGAGGAGGCAAAAGCTGCCATTGACCGCCGATTGACGGAGATACAGGTAGAGCACGATAGTTCACCGGAAGAACTGCGGGCTATCACAAATGCGCTTCGTATCTTGCAAGTGTTGCGGACGGGGTTGGAAAAACGTACTTCATGAAACATTCGGAAATCCGATGGAATCCTGAACTTGAAGAATGGTTTTGTGTCAGTCTTCTTGCGGATACAGACTAATGGCATGTCCCGCGAGCTACAATGAGCCATGAAGGGAACAGAGTTTTTCCATTGCAGTTCCCGTGACGTGGATGCCGGATTGATTTCGAAGCAGAGTCAGACGATTCGCGTCGCTCCACTCCGCTCATCATTCGGCATTGCCCGGATGGCCAAGGAATTTCCATCGTCGGGGGGTGACCCGGTTTGAGGAAAGACGGGGCGGCGTGTGGGTAAATGTTCAGCGTTGGATTTACGCAGCGTGATGCCTCGATTGACAACAACGTTAGATGACTTGGATCATCGAGATCTGCAGAGGACAGTAGCGTGGCGGAGAAGGCCTGCTTCTCCGCCTGAGCTAGAACGGGCAGCAGCGGCTCGATATCGAGTGCGGTCGTCGGTCGGGGCAATGGTTTTGTCGCAGGCTTACATGGCCACGGGCAGGACTGCTAATTCTGCTAGTTGTACCCTTCCCTGGCATCAATTACATAGAGTGAGGCTACGCATGATTTTGTTTAGAACCTGGACACGATATTGATTGCGGAAGTGTGTAGCTCGGAAAGAGTACGAACCCGCAGGGTAGCCTGGCGCCGAGCAGCTTGCGCATAACTCGAGAAAGGAGGAATACCTTATTATGAAGCGGACATGGAAACCGATGGTGGCTTATACCGCGTTGCTATGCTTTTTGTTGGTCGGATTGATGTACGGCGCATCGAACGGCGAGAAGACCAAGGTGAAGGGAGTCATTGCGACACGAACCGGAGAGACTCTGGTCGTGAGCACCGATTCCGGGAACGTCACCGTCGTTCTTACCGATGACACCAAAGTGCAACAGCCAAAAGGTCTCGGTCTCCGCAAGAAGGAGATGTCTGCCACCGTCCTCGTCCCCGGGCTCAGGATCTCGGTGGATGGCATTGGCGATGCGCAGGGCCAGGTGACGGCCAAGACCATTGACTTCACCGCGGACGATCTAGAAACGGCCGAAGCCATTCAAGCTGGTTTGACCCCGACTAAGCACGCCGTTGCGACCAATCAGCAAGACATTTCGGCGAATAAAAAGGCCACTGAAGCCAATGCCGACGCAATTGCAGCCAATAAGGGGCAGACTGCGGCGAACCAGCAGCAGATTGCAAACAACCAGGAACAGACCGAGGCCAATCAGAAGCAGATCGAGGCAGCCACCAAGCGCTTCTCCGAGTTGAGCGAGTACGACACAAAGGCCGACATTAGCGTCAACTTTGCAGTCGGAAGCTCAGTAATCTCGGCTACCGATAAAGCCGCGCTCTCGAAGCTGGCCAGTGATGCGGTGGGTCTGAAGGGTTACATCATTGACGTAATGGGCTATGCCGACTCCTCGGGCGCTGCGGCCATGAATCAGCAGTTGAGCATGGATCGCGCCCAGGCGGTCATTGCCTACCTGATCCAGGACTGCAAGATCCCAGTGCGGCACGTGATCGCGCCGGGAGCCATGGGCGAGGCTAATCCCGCGGCAACCAACGAGACGGCGCAAGGGCGAGCCGAAAACCGGCGCGTGGAAGTCAAGGTCCTGGTAAACAAAGGTCTGGCGGGATCGTAGGCACCAAGAAGCAAGGGAAAATTAGGGCAGAACTAGTGATATTGACAGTTGGAGCTGGTCCGTCGGAGTAGATAGTCTGATTGGCGTTCGTCCTTTCGAGCTGTTCCCACCTCTGCCGGTCTCGGCAGGGTGGGGACGGCAGTTCCGTAAACGTGGGCCACCCACCCGCAGCTTATGATGCGACCTGACCGGCACACTACAAGCGCAAGAGGTTCGGGTAGGTTCCCTGGGTCTACAATTCAAGGGTCCAGCTTCATTCGAGAAAATTCCTTCCTTGGCCCAACTGACCGTTGGGCCGTTTTTGCGCTCCGCCAGGGTTTCCAGGCTCGGATAAATTGCAGCTACGCGCCAAAAAGAAAGGGGGCGATCGTGAGGGTTCGAATGTCGGAGGATACCGACGCTAACCCATGACCGCCCCGATGCAGTTGTGAGCGTGGCAAAAATACTGCGAGAATTTAGTGAAGACAATACAGTGAATGCCGTACGCCGTTTTGTCACTCAGTAAGCGCTGCTTTCCTCTTGGCAGAGCCCACTCAACTCCTAGGGCTAGGCGCAAACTGTTCTCCGCATACTGGGCACTCGATACGCTCAAAGTCGATGCGCCGCACCTGGGCAGGTGAAATTAAGCCTCCACATTTTGGGCATACAGCATCGAGTGACGCCAGCACTCTTTCAAGATTGATCTTCCGCGAACTTGGCATGGTTTGGTCATCCTAGTCCCCTTTGCGGCAGAGGATTGCAAAACAGGAAAAGAGGGGTGTAGTGGTGGTAACATTTGAAACGAGTTTCAGTATGGGATCTGAAGACGTTCGTTCGCCTTGGCACTTCAGAGAATTGCATCTTTTTCCGCGGGTGATTTTTGCCATAGGGGCCGTGGTCTTTGTTGTCACTCTCATAGCTAGAGACTCTGCCCTGAGCTTTCTTGGCCTATCTCTCGTATTTGGAGGGGTAGGCGGAAACCTCTTGAGCGATGGCTTGGGTGCTCACCCAAAGTGGAAGAGCGGGATTATTCAGGGGCTTGTCGCGCTGGGTTGCGCTGCGTTCTGCTTTTACGTTTTCAAATATCGGTACTATTCTGGCGATTTGCCGTACTTCCTGCAACGCTTTGGTATGAATAGATGATTTAGGGGGCGTGCTGACCGCGTATAATTCTTGACGCTATGAAAGATCGTGAACTTCTCAAGCTCGCTTGGGATTGGGCACTCTGTCAGCAGGAACTGCTAAAAACTGTTCTCCCGGTATTGATGGAGATAGAGGGCTGCTTGATTGCGGACCGGAAGCCAACTCCCGAACAAGTTGACAGATGGACAAAACTGCAGTCTCAAGTGACCGAAAAGATGCTAGAACTGAATGCAGACGTAGACCAACTTCATCGCGCAATTGATCCTCTTTTTCGCCTCGACGCTTAATCTGCTTTGTCCATGGCCGATCCATTCCAAGCCGCACCACTTCATCAGGAGTGTAGTCGAGCAGCGTCTAGTTTTCAGTGACCAAACGCGGGCAAATCGCCCAAATCCGCTTGGGTTACTTCCTCGGTTGTGTCTGGGCTCTCATCATCATGAGATGTTCGCGTATGGCAAACACGCGCGCAACAGTTTTGCCCCGAACTTGCTAAACTATGGGGAGTCCCGTTCCACATCTCTCCGCCGTGCCCTTCGGCCCCCGGTCTCTTGTGCAATCCGATGGATTCCATTTCGGAGGCTGCCCAAATGTCAAAGGTCCTGCAATTCATTCGCAAGCCGCGATTGCCAACCTGCAGCATCTGCAAAAAACCCGTGGACCTTCTGATCGCCCTGATTGATCGAAACGGAAAAGCGGTCCACGAGGAGTGCTATGTTCTCAAGGTGCGGCAGGAGGATGCTAAGAAGAAGCCGCCCAAAACCTCGTGACGCCCGACTCTAGAACAACGTGCGACTTTGAAACACGGGGACGCCATGGCAGAACGGCGATTAGTAATCTTAAAGCGTGTAGGCAAAACCCCGGTTCTCGGAATGTGCGAGAGATGCCAGATTAAGTTTTTCACCCCGCGCGAGCTATTCCTCCTGCCAACAAAGGCCGAACAAAACCTCTGGCACAAATTCAATAGTCACGAATGCAAACACGCCCCCGTACAACCAATCCGCAAGGTTTGATGCGGGCTGAGTCACCGCCCGGACAGTGCAAAAATCCCTTTTTTGAGTTTCGAGTCAGCTGTGGGGTCAAGCGCCTGGCTAAGCGGGTGGCCGGGTGGTTCCACGGGGGAGTAGGCAACGGGTCCCTGGAATGACTTTCGTTAATTGTTCGCTCATCGAAGCATCGCCCAGGATGGCCTGTGCGAGCGTCAGGATGGCCCAAGATGCGCAGTTGGTGACCGGGCAGGTAGAGAGTGGGCGGGTTTCTCTCGGCAGAGTAGTGTTTCCAGACACACGAAGCCCGCCGGCTCATGCGTGTTGCAGGAACACTACTGCCGACAACGATTTAAGTAAACTGGCGCATTTGCGAGTAATCGGCTTTATTTTTCGAGCGTCAGCGAGGTGCAAGGACTCAATCGGACTGGTGCTGTAGGGGAGGGACGACGCCGAGAGAGGAAAGGTATAAGGGGCCGTCATCCCTACGGGTCTTGCTTCGGGCTTCCAAGATGAGCGTAGGACTTCGTTAACTGAAGCGCAATCGGGCGGAAACTGTGGGCCCTCTCATCGAGCGGTGGAGGTAACCAAGGCTTTGGGTACTGGTAGGCCACGCCCTTGGAGCCATTCCAAATCATCGGTGCGGTGAACTAGAGTTTGGACTCCTCCTTCGTTGGGGGGAACGGGCTGGCGAAGATTTTCCGATAGCAATATCGGGGAATTGAGCTGGCCCGATTGGGACTCTTTCTAAACGGTAGGCCCTACCTGCCAACATTTCGACGTTCCCTTTTCGGAGGGACGGGCCAGTTAGATTTTCCGATGTAGGGCAACGGGAGATCGAGCTGGCCCGAAATTCTTTTGGGGGGTATGAATGCCGACGGAAGATGGCGATGGGCGGGTCTCGCGTTTAAGAGGAGCGAAGGGACGGCCCGAGTGAACAGAGGGGGCCGCGATTCTGCGCAATGGCCCGCCCCGCCAATGTGAAGCATTACACCCACACCGGCGAAAGTAAACTGGCGCATTTGCGAGTAACCAGCTTTATTTTTCCGGGGCCATGGGCGAAAAGGGACGGGTTTCTCCCAGCGAGTGGGGGGCCAGGTTGGCCCACATCCCGAGCCCGCCCAAGCGTGTTTTGGGGACACTTACGCCGACAGCGACGAAAAGTAAACTGCGACTTTTGCAAGCAACGGGCTTTATTTGTTGAGGGTCGCTGTTGATTAAGGCGGCGAGGCGGGGTATCCCAAGGTGGGCAACCCTATTAAGGCGCGTCTTGGACCCGCCTGCCGCTCAAATGCAGAGCTTCAGATGCCACTGCTAGCCGTGGATTGGCCGTCTCCGCGAAGAGCGGCGAGGGCGGTTTGCTCCCAGGGGGTGTGCTGCCGCGCGTCTCGGCAACGCACGATCCTGTCCGCCCGCCGCTCACCGTCCGATGCGATGGTTTGCTGCTGGGTTGGTTGTTATTGTGCTCTGGGTGTGCGCTTGCCAGAAATAGCTAAGTGGAATCAATATCTTGCGGTGAGTAGCGGTTCCTGTAACCTTAGGCCCTGCCGCACGGATGGGACTCTGGGGGCCTCCCGGCGGCCTCAACAATAGGCCAGAGGCATCCTTTTCCGGCCACAACGTTCCCTTCACTTGTAACTGCACTTAGAAGACCTTCTAACGCCATAGTTTCCATGTGCTAACCCGGTGTACGCGGCTTTTCACTGAGGCTATTGGTATCGTTCCGGTTTATTTGGCGCTGTTATAGTCTTTATCGGTAACAGGCTCTAACCAAATTGTTTTTCCTTTTTGAGTCGGCGTAACTGCTATATAGGCAAAGCTACTTTTCGGTGAGGCACCGTGCCAATGCTCTACGCCCGGAGGACACTTTATTACATCCCCCTTGTGAACCACCTGTGGTGGTTTTCCCCTCTCCTGATAATAGCCAGTGCCCTCCGTAATAAGTAGAACTTGACCGCCCGGATGAATATGCCAATCCAGTTTGGCACCGGCATCGTAGGTTGCTACAGCGATACTGGAATCGAACGTGCTGTCACCTACATTTAACTCTTTGAGCCAAATATTCCCCGTGTGATTTTTAGTGGTGGATAGTTCACCCTTTGGGAAAATTGCGTCTCCTGTTTGTGCTTGCGACTGCAATACGATGATTACCGCAAAAGCGATAATCTGGAATTTGCGCATGACCTTCTCATTTTTCGTCTTCATTTTCTTTTTCGCCTTTGTGCCGTACCTGGATGGGCGCATTGTAAATCCCGCGAAATGTAAGTTTCCAGAGGCGTCGCACAAACGCCTTGAGCGTGCGTCGCGGGCGTTCGCCCAATCGGGTGCATTAACTGGTTTGTGTTCACTATGCCCTTCATTCGCAGCGTGTTCTATTCGTTAGGTGCTTAGGCTTCCTCGGTACGCAACCGGTCATTGCACGATCAGTGATTTGCGTCTCGCGTATCGCTGGTTCGGTCGGGCCCAGCGCCAAAACCTCCGCAACCGAATCATTGAGGAAGACGTGAGAGTTCTTTGGAACCAAATGAGCCCGGAAGAGAAAAAGCTGGCCAAGCGATAGACTATGAGCATGCCTCCGCTGCGTGAGCCCATGCAGACGCTAACGTCGAAATCTAAGCAGTTGGGCCGCAGCACCGTCGGCGGGTCGCAGATCCGTGTATTTGCTCCGTGACGCAGGTCGAAATTACACGTAGGCTCTCGCCAGCAGCCGCTATTCCAAGTACTTAGCGTTTTGGCAAATGAGATGCTGCTTATGCGGCAAAGGGCGCTCATTCTTGAAGAGCGGAGGCGCAGAATGACCGGACATATGCGAAGGGATTGGCGCGAACTATGTGCTGCAGTAACGAACGAGACCGACTCCGAGAAGCTTGATTCTCTCGTTCAGGAATTGATCAGGGCACTGGATGAAGGTGAGCGGGAATGGCGTCACGCCATTTGCTCGTCTAACGCAGTCGCAGCGAATGGGGAGGCCCCTGAGGGGGTTCTCTATGGCTGACGCTCCACGAATCACAATCCAACTTTCTCTTCTGTCCTAGACCATAACCAGGTTATAAGCAAAATCGATAAGGTACTCAGAGCTGTTCGATACAGTACCGACAGTCTTGGCCCCGATTGGCGCTCACGGTATCGTGCAATCAAGGTTCTGGGCGAACCTTGGCGGTCATGGGTTAGCGTCGAAGCCGATTTCGACATTCCGACCCTCACGACCGCCTTCTATTTATTGCCTATCTCCTTACTGCCCATCTCCCACTCAGGCCGGAAACTGGCACCTCCCGGCCTTTTTATACTCTTCCGCTTTTGCGTGTACACTGCGCCCGGATCAGAACAGACTCAAAACGCGCAATCAACACAGTCGGCGTCTTCTTGGTCTTCGGAGCCTGCATGGCGGCTCTCGCGGGAACGACATTGGTGTGGCCGGGTACGCTTTCTTCACCGACTCTGGGCAACGAATCGACTTGCGTACATGCAGCTCGCCCTAATCGGTAGCACTGTCGGCCCGTTGTTCTCGTTGTTAAGTGCCGCGGTTGCTACCGCTGTAGCCGTTTAGTTCAAACGCCGTCGTGGGGATGGAGATTGGCTCGGAGTCATCGCCGTGGAGGTTGCTGGGGATTTCGTTAAATTCGATGAAAGAAGACAGCTTGTCATCGATGATTCTTGGGATTCTGTCCTTCTTTGTTCCCATCAGAAAATGGGACTTCCGAATTACTCTGGAACACTCTTATTGCCGGGTATAACCCGCCCGAAATCCTCCGTCACGTAAATTGTGTTTCCTGTGTGAACCACCGCGAATCCGGCCAGATTGTAATCGGGATTAAGCAAATTCTCGCGGTGACGCGGAGAATGCATAAAGCCTCGGTGCACGTCCGCTACGCTTGGGGCGAGACCGACGTTTTCTCCCTCCGCACTGAACTGCAAGGTACTCGTGGCCGCCAACCGTTGTGGCAGCCCCGGCTCACCTGGCAAGTCATGCGAAAGATGCTTCTGCGCAGCCATGAGCACCGAGTGCTTCCGGGCTGCCTGCGTTAATCCTTCGTCCTTTTGTAACGCTACGAGACCGACATCGGTGCGGGCACGATTCGCCAGATCAAGAAGCTCGCGCTCAGCCTGGGAATCGTATTGAGCTGAAACCCGGCGCGGTGGCCGGGGAATCGTGGCCCAAGGATTTACTGCCTGCTGTTGCGGAGAAGCTGGGCCTTCCAGGGAAAGGGCCAACAAAATAATGAGAGATAGACGCATATCTTCTCGCTCTCAGAATCAAACCCGCAACTTCCTGCTTTGTTGTTCCCGGCGGCCTCCATGTTGGATTCGTTAACCGGTCTTCAGAGGAGTTCACGGCGGGGCCTCGCCAGTTGTCATCTCGTGCGGCTACTTTATTTCCATGGGAAAAGGATGCCGATAGACGCACAAAACATCACTGCCGTCGCAATCCAGCCCATTCCCTTCGCATACGGCGGGATGACCAGCTTTCCCATAACCTTGCGGCTGGAGGCCATCACCATAATCACCGCTATCAAGGGTGCCGCGACGAGTCCGTTCAGAATTGCTGCCCAGAACAGCGCCTTCACGGGGTCGATGTGCAGGGTTTAGCCGATAAGGCGGACGGCACCTTTGCCTATCTATTGGGACACGACGTGAGCAGCTTCCATTGGGGACGCGTGTTGGTTCTGGTTGTGTTATTGGGGAGCATCGCCTGTGCCGTCTGGCATTGGCGCCGACAGGTCAGCGCGAATCCGCCTGCAGGGTTATCTGCGGTTATGGGACCGCAAGGAGCATCGCTTCACAATTCCGAAAACCAGACGACACGCGATGCGCAGAGCATGATGGATCGGAATAAGCGGACGTCAACGAGTCACAAGATACAAAGCCTGGCGGATGGTGTTTGGGAAAAGACGGCGACCAAGCCTTCTGCGTACATACCGTTCGACTCTGTGACCATGGCAGCGCGGCAATACGTGCATGGCATTTCCGGCGCTTTACCGACCGACGCCGGCACAAGCATGCCTCGGCGCGACAGGTATGAGCATGCGAGCGGCACCGTACGAGCGAGCGCGGTCGCGCCCACTGGGGTCGGCAGAGCGAATCCGCCTGCAGGGCTATCTAGTGTTGAAGGACCGCAGGGAGCATCGCTTCACAATTCCGAAAGCCAGACTACAGGCGATGCGCAGAGCGCGATGGGTCAGAACGAACGGACGCCCACGGATCACAAGATAGAAAGTCTGGCGGCAGGTGGGCGGGAAGGCGCAGCGACCAAACCTTGCACCGGCTCCTCCACCGGATTTTGCTCTTCCACTTCCCGCAGATACTGCCGCACGGTGTGATGAACTTGGGCCGCTTCCGCTAACTGCTCGCGTGGAATCCGGCTCTCTTTGGCTGCATTCGCTTCGATGAAGCTGCCGTCCACTGATAAATGCGTCCCTTGCACCAGCCCCACTTCCACACACTGCCGCACGATCTGCTCAAACAACTGCTCAAACAGCTTCGACTCTTGAAACCGTCCGTGCCGGTTCTTGGAGAACGTGGAGTGATGTGGAATCTCCTGATCGAAGCCCAGACCGGTGAACCAGCGCCACGCCAAGTGCATGCGCAGTTCCTCCACCAGCTTCCGTTCGCTGGTGATGCCATATAAGTAGCCGATCAATAGGATGCGCAGCAGAAGCTCGGGATCAATCGACGGACGACCGGTCTCGCTGTAACTCTGCTTCAACCTCTCGCGCACAAAGGCAAAGCTGATGTGCTTTTCAATGAGCCGCAGCAGATGAGTCTCTGGAACCTGATCTTCCAGGCGGAAGTAGTAGAACAGCGCTTCGGAGCGGTCGTGTTGCCCCATCATGATCAGCAGTCCTCCGACGATGAGAATCCAACAGAGCATGGTCAGGATCACTTCCTTCTAACATGCTTCTGCTGAATCTCATCCTGCTAATCGAAGTGACTTTTTCAACACCCACGTCTGATGTCATCACTTGAGCCGCTTTGGTCTATTTTCCGCTCGGGATCGTACCTAGGGATTCCCCTAGTTGCGCAGACCTCAAGTCAGTCCTAGGGTTCTCTTTAAGAAGTGAGTTTCCCAAGGTTGAGGCAATTCCTTCGCCAGGACTTGGCGGCCAGCGCGCGGAGCAGCTCAGAGTCGACAGAAGCAAACCTGGAGCGAAAAGCAAGGACCGCTGAGAGTACCGCATGAATTCCATCGCGGATGTAAGAAAACGGTCCCAAGCTAAAGGTTCAGATCCAAATTTCACCCACATTGATTCACCCGCAACAGTCAATCAACCAACGTAGCTCAAATCGAAAGAAAGGGAACGCGGTGGGTAGAGTTTCGCTCCGCTGAGCTGTGCCCAAACTGATGGAAGGGAGGAACAACTAACATGATGCGAACACCGAAATCGATAGTGGTATGCAGCGCAGTGATGTGCTGTCTGTTGGTAGGGTCGGCATTCGGCGTGTCGAACGGCGAAAAGGCCAAGGTCAAGGGCGTGATTGCCACTCGAACCGGAGAGACTCTGACCATGAACTCCGATGGCGCAAACGTCACCGTCGTTCTGAACGATGACACCAAGGTGCAACAGCCAAAAGGACTCGGCCTGCGCAAGAAGCAGATGTCGGTCACGGTTCTGATCCCGGGCCTCAGGATTACGGCCGAAGGTGTTGGCGACGAACAGAACAGAGTGGTGGCCAAGTCCATTACGTTCGACGCGGACGATCTGGAAACGGCTGAAGCCATTCAGGCTGGGCTGACCCCGACCAAGCACGCCGTTGAGGCCAACACTCAGGATATCGCAGCCAACAAACAAGCAACTCAGACCAACGCGCAAGCGATTCAAAAGAACTCGCAAGATATTGCTGCGAACAAGGCGGCTAATCAGGCCAACCAACAGGCGATTGCAGCCAACCAGCAGCAGATCGAAGCAAACACCAAGAGATTCTCTGAGCTGACTGAGTACGACACCAAAGGTGATCTGAACATCGATTTCGCCGTCGGAAAATCAGTCATCTCGGCGGATGGCAAAGCCGCGTTATCCAAGTTGGCACACGATGCAGTCAATATGACTGGCTACATCATCCAGGTGAAGGGTTTCGCTGACTCCTCGGGCACCGCTGCCATGGATCAGAAGTTGAGCATGGATCGCGCTCAGGCGGTGATTGCCTACCTGACCGAGAAGTGCAACATTCCGGTGCGACACATTGTGGCACCGGGAGCAATGGGCAAGGCTGATCCCATGGCGAGCAACGAGACGGCATCGGGCCGAGCCGAAAACCGGCGCGTAAACGTCAAGGTGTTGGTCAATAAAGGTCTGGCTGCATAGTAAATGACTTCGACTTCGTTCGCTATGATCGACGTCGAATGCGTTCAGACCGAAATTTTCACCGCATTCATTCACCCGCAACGGTCAATCAACCAACCTAACTCAAATCAAGAAAGAGGAGATTAGCCATGCCAGTTAACAACCCGAGGGAGCTCTTTGTCCAGTTGCTTAGCGGCCTCCGCCAAGGCACAGAGCGAAGTACAAAGATCTATCAGGAAATTAGCAAGCTTGCCGAGGATCCGGACGTAAAAGAGGCTCTGGAAGCGCGGGCGTTTGTTTCAGAGAAAGTGCTTGCCACCCTCGACCAGTGCTTCAAACTCATCGGCGAACAGCCCGCGAAAATCGACTCGCGCCTCCATGACGTCTTTGTCGAAGACTTTCGCCGGGAGGTGTCCGAGATACAAAACCCGGCCGCAAGGCACCTGTTCGTACTGGTGAAGGCCATCCACCTGACTCACCTTCGTATTGCAGAATACGCAGCGTTGGTCGCGGCGGCGGATGTAACCGGCCACTATGGCGTCGGTGTGCTACTTGAAAGTTGCCTGGCGGACAAACTTGCATTCGTCGAACGAACGCGGCGTCTGATTCGCAACGTGATCGAGGCCAAGGTGGCCAAGAAGATCGTGGAGAGAGCCGCCTAGCAATACTCTCGCGTATCGGTTGGATTGAAGTGAATTGAGTCGCGCCGACCTGCCGGCAATTGTGCGGGTCGGCGCGCGTCTCCTTGAATCCAGGTCCGGCCTGAATGACTAGTCCGGCCTAATGACTGAGTGCTGGTCGTTTTCTGGCGGATCAGCATGCTTCCGGAGGTCCCCAAGTGACTCTCAAACAAATTGCAGACCACAAAGACTACCTGGCCCGAGCCGTCGAAGCTTCCATCCATATTGGCCTGGTCGCTCTGCTGCTTGGTGTTTGTCTCGTGATTCTGCGACCCTTTGTTCTTCTGATTGCCTGGGGCGTAATCGTCAGCATATCGGTCTATCCATGGTACCGGAAACTGCAGCGGGCTCTCGGCGGACGTGACGGGCTGGCTGCTGTCATCTGCACGCTTCTCATGCTGGCCATTTTGATTGTTCCGCTAGTCTTGCTGGGTGGGACGCTGGTGGACAGCATGCAGACCCTAATTGCCTCCATCAAGGAAGGCAAATTGACCATCCCGCCGCCACCGCAAAGTATCGGGACGTGGCCTATTATTGGATCACCATTAACCAGCATTTGGAGCCTGGCCGCTACCAACTTGACTGCCGCGCTCGACCGGTTTATGCCTCAGATCAAGGCAATTGTTCCTCTGTTGGTTTCTGTGTCTGCTGACCTTGGTTTAACCGCCCTGCAGTTTGTACTGTCCATCCTGGTGGCCGGAGTGTTGCTCGCCAAGGCTAAAGCAGGCGCCGCCGCTGCCAGTTCACTCTTCAACCGCCTGTTTGGCAATAAGGGGTCCGAGTTCGAGGAATTGACGGGGTCTACGATTCGGAGTGTGACCACTGGCATTCTCGGCGTGGCAGTTATCCAGTCGTTCTTCGCGACCTTGGGTTTTGTGTTCGGAGGCTTGCCGGGTGCGGGAGTGTGGGCGATTGTGTTTCTCATTGCCGCAGTGCTGCAACTGGGCGTCGTGGTTCTTGTCCCTGCAGTAATCTACATGTTTGCGGTGGCGAGTACGACCAAAGCCGTGATCTTTCTGGTTTGGTGTGCCGTGGTTGCGTTAATGGACAACGTACTGAAGCCGATGTTGCTGGGGCGGGGTGCGGCGGTTCCCGTGGCAGTCATTTTCCTAGGCGCAATCGGCGGATTCGTGGCAATGGGGCTTATCGGCTTGTTCATTGGTGCGATCGTTCTTTCGGTGGGCTACAGACTGTTTCTCGCCTGGTTGGAGAATAGGGACGCCGCCGTTCAGCAGACGTAGGCACGAAACTCGTACTCTGTGCACGCGACGAGAACAACAATGATTTAAATCATCTACCTTATTGCATAGCTCTAAAAGTCAGGCTAATTCCAGCCAACACTTCGCTGGCGACAAATCTATTTCACTCAATGACCAGCAAATCCCCGCTCGGGGCTCGTGTTAGAAAACTACCCGTTTCTAAAGCTTGGGATTCGATGCGTGGGGACCAATGTTTATACGGGTCCTCGGAGCTCGATTTTGAGAACGTTTTTCTAACAACGTCGGAACACCAATCGTTTCTCGAGGGCGCAGCCATCCCGGGACTGGAATCCTTACTGGGCCTTTCCCTTTTACTGCCCGATCTCGAAGGCCCCTGTCTCTTCCCAGTCCCCGGGCGGCAACAATACTCCCCAAATGTTTCGCGGCTCATCCAGTTCGACCCCGCAGAGCAGCGGGTTCTTGGGATCGATATAAACCACCCGAGCCGCTGCGCGCTTATCCGTCAAGTAGACGCGAATCGAGATTCTCATCCCGCTACTCAACCCAATCGCAGTTGCGATCAATGCTCCATGAAGGTTGACTACGATGGTCTCGCCCTCGCATGTGCGACTCTCTGCGCCACCCTCGATAGCAATTACCACCTTGAGAGGGACACGAGTACTCCGTCGCGATTCGCGAAACGTCACTGTGGATGCCATGAGTGAAAGGATACATCCGGCGTAGAGCCTTGAAGTAGACAATCTCTCTCGCGGCAGAGAGGAGACGAAACGTCTGCATTATCTAGCGCTACGATCTTGTCACTGTAGGATGGATGAAAGCAGCGCAAAGGTCGTCGAGAGTGACGAGGGACACGGTTTTCCTCAGAACGATAAATAGAAACAGACGCGTCAACACGCTGGAACGCAAACTGCTTAATCGTCATTGCCCAATCGAACTAGCGGTGGCAGAAAACACGTTGTTTGCACTGCTACCAATCAGTCGGATCGTGCCCACTACCAACACCAAAATGACGGCCAGCATCACCGCATACTCAGCGATATCTTGGCCCTCTTGCTGCGACCAGAGCCTGCGAAGAAAATCGATCATATTCGCACCTCCGTACAAACTCAATACAATCCTACGCCGCATCTGCACAGATTTGAATTTTTGTAATAGCCGGGCCATCTGAGTTCTTGCCGGGGAGCGCCCGAAAGTCTATCTCGGCTTTGACGGCCAGATCACACAGCCGTAGTTGCGACCGTACTGGATTAATCCGCTTCCTTTCCCCGGCTTGCCCTTGCGCGCTGTACCTGCCGCTGCTTCGAGTCCGGTTCAGCCCCGTTTTTTATCGAGGTTCAATCCGCAATCAACGAACCGGAACGCTGTGTTTTGACGGTCTACAGAATATCTGATAATCTGATTTTGTGAAGATGACCACTATCAGCGTTACGGAAGCGGCCCGCAATTTCGCCGATTGCCTCAATCGCTCCCACTATCAAAACGTCACTTTTGTTCTCCTCAAGAACGGAGCTCCATTCGCTCGCTTGGTGCCAGACAGCGAAAAAGTCTGCTCAGGTCGAGATCTCGCCGCAGTGTTGGCCGAAACCAAATTATCACCGGATGAGGCCAGAGCCTGGCGCCGTGATCTCCAAATTGCACGTAAGACCACCAAGCTGCCGGGCGACAAATGGAGATAATTCTCGATGCCGACGTCATCATCCGCGGGGAAAGGGGCATCTTCGACCTCGCAGCCTGGGCAACGTCGCGGCCGAACGATCGGTTTGCAGTAGCGGCCATCACCGTAGCGGAGTTGTGGCATGGAGTAGAACGTGGGACCGAGCCGCACAAGTCCCAGCGCCGAAAATACCTTGAGGCCATTGTGGCAGCGCTGCCCATCATCCCTTATACCGAGCAGACCGCCTACGGACACGCGCGTCTGTGGGCGGAGTTGCAGTCGGCCGGCAAAATGATCGGAGCTTACGACCTGATCGTAGCCGCGACCGCCCTCGAACGCGGAAGCCACTTGGCCACCTTCAACAAACGTCACTTCGGGAAGGTCAAAGGACTTCACGCCGTCGAACCAAAATGAGCAGAAGTTGATCGAACGAAGATCCGCTTGCACATTAGCATCACCCCGTTAAACAAATCCGGGGGCGTTACGAATCCTTTGTCAGAAGTGCGGCATGACTCCGGCGAACGGACGGATGATCTGCCACAGAGAGGCCGGCCCGGGACGCAGCTTCCAGTTCGGATTGGAATTCCGCTTCTTTCACGTGACCGGCAGGTTCAACGAGCAACAAGGTGGCTTCCGGTTTCGAAGCTTGGACGACCTCGGCAAAGAAGCGGCCTGCGTCCGACAGTTCGTGTACTACTGCGCAAGCGAGCGTAAAGTCCACACTTCCCCTCAAGTCTGTGACTCCCAGGGAGCCGGGAGAAACCAAACGGGCGTCCACTCGGTTGAGAAGTCCAGCCTTGGAAACACGCCGTTTGAGTCCCGCCAGCATCTTGGGCTGGATCTCCACCGCCACTACCCGACCCGATGCTCCAACCAGGCGCGCCAGTTCGACAGTGAAGAACCCCATCCCCGGTCCGGGCTCAAGCACCGTCATTCCTTCGCGGACCAAGGGTAGCACCACCTTCTCCGGTTCGAGCATAAGGCGTCGCAGCGGGCTGGCCAGAAAGTAGCCGAGCCACCAGGGGCAGACCCGATGAGCCATAACGACCTCCATCCATTCGAAGGAACTGTGTTGAAACGTCACCCGCAAATGCAAATAATTCTTTTGTCTGCGTGACCAGCGGGGTTTCGCCGGACTGGACCGTGGCTTGCGAAACTCACCCTCGCCCTTGTCAGCCTCTGGTGGGGTGCTAAGGGCGATTGGACGCGAGCGGCCTAGCTCTGCGGCGGCACGATCATTCCGTGTCAAGCTTTCCACCTTCATGGTTAAACCAGTACATTCCCTCGTGTTCATGCGCATCTACCAAGAACCCGAAAGACTGACAATCACTAAGGGCCTCGTCGCTACGAAACGGAGTTGAATCTACGTTTCCATTTACATGGAGCGGCTGAGGGGTAGTCGAAAAGAAACCTGTGGTTGCCCCCACTTTTGCGCTTCCCGCCCTGCCGTTAGTAATCGTGATCTCTCGTGACTCATGAGGAGCCAAGTGAAACACAAATATCGAAAACACAGGACGCTGATAACTGTCGCGGCAAAGAAGACCCTGAATGTCGGCGAAACGTCGCGCCCCGACACCACCCTCACCGTATGCTTTACGACTTGCAGTCGGTATATTTATCAGAAAATCCATGCCGGACAGCGTCCGACTATGGATACGAAACTTTAGTTGAGAAGCATAAAGGTCTTTGTCAGATCGATTAGTGAACCGAAAACCGTAAGTCTGACCAGAAGCACCTCTGTCTGCAAATCTGACGTTGGTCGGACTAACATTCAACGAATACGGCCAAAGTATCCAGCCAAATGCTGCTACTCCAACTGCAACGAAACACAAAACAATTCTGCGACTGATATTGCTGTGCAGCCAAGGCGAATGCAGCGTCGGATGGATGCTACATGCAAAGATGGCCACTGATATCGCCACGGTGATCACCCTGCCAGCGTTATCAGCGCTTAGCTGCCGAGCCATTAGAAAGAACACGAGAGCCATGACACCGGCCAAACTCCACAGCGCAATATCCCCTCTCGATGTTCGGTCCTCTGGCATGGCGCACACAGCCTTGATCTCCGTCAGTCGGGTAAAAACAGTTCGTCAAACACGTATCGCAGCAATTGTTGATCGGCTTGCGATCCATTCTCCTGCACATTGTGGACGCAGGCTGAAACGTATAAACGTTTCAACCTTTGATGCAGCACCGATACCGCACACTCCCAACGTGATCCCTTTCGGAAGAGCACCATGATAGACTCGTTGGTGGTTGGGAGCAGGATTGTGAAGCGGAGAGTGTGGGCCTACACCCATAGCGTGGGGTGCGCCGCAGCCGCAGTTGCGTTGATTTCGGGTTTGGCACTCGCCCAGACAAACCCCGAACAAAAGTCCCCGCGGTCGACTTTTCCGGCGGCCGACTCACAGCAAAGTCCAGAGGCAACCTTCCGAGCGTATACCGACCTAGTTGTCATTCCGGTGACAGTCACCGACACGCTGAACCGGTTCGTTCTCGGGCTTCAAAAAGAAGATTTCCATTTGTTCGAAGATGACGTGGAGCAGAACGTGGCACATTTCTCCGGCGAGGATGCGCCTCTCTCGGTTGGCGTGCTGTTTGATGAGAGCGGTAGCATGGACTATAAGCTTCGGACTTCTCGCGACGCCGTCACACAGTTGCTGAACACGTTAACCAAAGAAGATGAGGCGTTTCTTGTAGAGTTCGCGGACCTTGCCAAAGTATCGATCGGATTCACGGGCCACACGGATGAGATTCAAAGTGCGCTGAAGAACGCTCAGGCGGGCGGTCTGACCGCGATGCTTGACGCTATCGATACCGGGCTACGCGAGATGAAAAAGGCGAAGAATTCCAGGAAGGCAATCGTGGTCGTTTCTGATGGAGGGGATAACCGCAGCCACTACACCGCGGCCCAGATCGAGTCGCTCGTTCGCGAAGCCGACGTGCAAATCTATGCCATGGGTGTTTTCGAACCGGTCTTCTCTTTAGGGTTGACTCCTGAGGAAATCACCGGGCCGCGCTTGCTGTCCGAAGTTGCTGCACAAACAGGTGGGAGGGCTTTCGCAGCAGCGGTCCCGAGCGATATGCCGAGCGTCGCAACCCGGATTGCGGTAGAGTTGCGCAATCAGTACGTCCTTGGCTACTACCCGAGGAACAAAGCCAGGGATGGAAAGTACCGCAACGTGGAGGTCAGGGTTTCGCCGCCCCTCGGTCTTGGTTCTCGCCTCAAAGTGCACTGGCGCCTCGGGTACTACGCACCTGCTCAGTAATTTGCTTGCGATTAGCGGTGAACACCCACGTGCGTTCCAACCGGTGAAACAGGGCGCAGCGGTGAGGTAGGCCGTACCGGTGAAATAGGCCGCACCGGTGGATAGGGGTGTACCGGCATCGGGTACGGACCGGGAGCACGTGGAAAAGGTGAAATTCCGGCGTATGGTGGTAAACGAAGAGGCGTTCGAAATCCACCCTGCCCCAGTCCCAGAGACAAAGGCAGATAAGTGTAGCCGGGCAGGTAGATGGAGTTGAACCCCGGCTGATCCGGGCTTAAAGAGCTGTACGTGCTGGACAAGCCCGGCACCGGTGCAGGAAGACCGAGCATCGGAAAGTAAGTAAAACTGTTAATGCCGGAGGTGTTCATCGAAGCGGGGTCCTGGATGTTCGCCGCTATGGCATTGTCCGTGGAAATCGATTGTTGGCGGCCTTCAGCCCAAGCGCTAAGCGCATCGCGGGGCTCGTCGATCGATCGCTCCGGCACGAGCACAGGCGCGAATGGCACATACATCCCTTGCCCAACCAATAGCGCCCCCTGATTGCCGTTTGCGGATACTTCCGCCTTACCCTGGAGCACCCACAAGCGCGGGGGAGCGGAATCGATTCGGTAGACGCCCCGCTCGAAGAAGCGCACATTCCAATTTCTGTAAATTAACGTGACCGATGTGCCGGAGCTTGGCTCCGCCGAATCCACGACTGCCGATCCCGCCAGCAATTCGACACGGGTATCCGAGAGGTCGTTCGCAACCATGCGAATCGTACTCCTCTCGCCTATACGGACGAAGACATCAGGTGTAAGCAGCACCTCCGCACGGCCTTCCGCCGTGCGTAGTTCGGCACCCTGGGGCACGCTTGAAAATTTTCCCGGATGAGATTCCAATGGCTGGTTCGCTCAGGTAAACGGCTCCTTCGAAAAAATGGACTATGCCTGAACGAGTGGAGATCACCGATTGTCCGTCAGCGGGAGGCGGCAGCACGATGACTACAGCAAGGGTAACTGCACCAAGGGTCCAAACCGCAAACGCGCGACCGTGAAACATGAAACAGCCCCACACAAGTATCTGCCCAGCCGCAGATCCAGTCAAGAGAACGTATCGAGGGACTCGCTCGGCCCATGTCATTTCCCGCCCGACTCGCCGATCTCGGGGGCTCGACTCGCCCGAGGGATGGACACATGTTCAGTTCGGGTGGATATACTTGGCTCCCGAACTCGAGGATCAGGACAAACGGGTAATCGTCGCCGTTGTTGCGCACGAATTGGCTCATGTGATCCTCGGCGATGTCTTCGATCGAGAGTGTGGAGCAAAAGCCGATGCGCTCATCCCCATAGTGTTTTGCGCACATCGGCCACCAACGGGGTCGTCCAGCGCGACTCGGGCCCTGGAAAAATATAGCCACTTGCTAGACATTCATCAGTTACCTTTCATTGCCGCTGTGAGTTAGCATTGTTAGAAACGCGCTGGGTGGGCCTGCGCGGATGCGGCAGTTTAAAGCCAAAATCCCCTGGGAACGCAGAACCAAACAGACTTGAACTCGGATAATCGTTAAGTGCAGAAGCGATCATCCATATTCCGGTTGCATCAATCGCCCTGTCTTGTGGCAGTGCCTGCGATCCTCATTATTATTGTCGGATGCCAAGGTATCTCCTCTGCCCCAAAACAGACTTCGGGTGGCGGTTCGGCTGTTGGTCAGCTCGCAGTGGCTCCTTCCACCATGAGTTTTGGAAACGTGTCGGTTGGCGGCAACACAATCCAGAGAGGGACGTTAACGGCAGGTGTCTCCGATATTACGGTGTCTTCGGCGGCTGGGAAGGGTCATGGATATTCGCTTAGCGGGATCAGCTTCCCGGTGACGGTGCCAGCTGGACAGAGTGTGCCGTTTACGGTCACCTTCGCTCCGCAAACCCCAGGAAGTGCGCCTGGTAGCATCGCGTTTGACAGTAACGCAACTAACTCTCCGACCACGGAAACTCTGATCGGGAGTGGTTCGCAACAGAGCGGCGGTACGGTTGCTGGTCAGCTGTTAGTAGCGCCTACCACCATGAGTTTTGGGAACGTGGCTGTAGGCAGTAACTCGGCCCAGCCAGGGACGTTGACTGCAGGCAGTTCCGACATTAAGGTTCTCTCCGCGGTTTGGAACGGTCAGGGATATTCGCTTAGTGGGATCAGCTTCCCTGTGACCGTGCCGGCCGGACAGAGGGTTCCCTTTACGGTCACCTTTGCTCCGCAGACTGCCGGAAACACGCCTGGCAGCATCGCCTTCGATAGTAATGCGACTAACGCTCCGACTACGGAAACGTTGACCGGGAGCGGCACGCAACAGGGTGGCGGTACGGCTGCCGGTCAGCTCGCAGTGGCGCCGACCACCATGAGTTTTGGGAACGTGGCTGTAGGCAGTAACTCGGTCCAGCAAGGGTCGCTGACCGCAGGTAGTTCCGACATTCAAGTTGTCTCCGCGACTTGGAACGGTCAGGGATATTCGCTTGGTGGCATCGGCTTCCCGGTGACCGTGCCAGCCGGACAAAGTGTCCCCTTCACGGTAACCTTTGCTCCGCAGACTGCGGGGAGCACGCCTGGCAGCATCGCGTTTAACAGTAACGCAACTGATTCTCCGACCACGGAAACTCTGACCGGAATGGCACACAACAATCCCAGCACAGCGTCGCACTTTCTTGGGACGCCAGCACGTCGCAAGTAGTCGGCTATAATGTCTATCGCGGTATTGCGTCGGGCGGACCCTACACCAAGCTCAACACGTCAGTAGATGCCAGTACCGCCTACACGGACAACTCTGTTCAAAACGGACAAACCTATTACTATGTCACCACCGCGGTCGATTCGCGCAACGTGGAAAGCGCGTACTCGAACCAGGTGAGTGCTTCAATTCCGTAGCCACAAATCGTTGGGTTGGGCACTACGAAAGGAAGCCTTCCC
>CAWBHF010000015.1:0-282482 GCA_963788645.1 uncultured Acidobacteriota bacterium | reverse complement strand
CTTCGAATATTCGGAACTGTTGACCACGCACCTAAATCGCCGCGCCGAGTTCTGGATCATGCTCGGCTTTTTTGTCGCGTTCGCCGTGAAGTTGCCGGTCGTTCCGATGCATACCTGGCTGCCGGATGCACACACTCAGGCTCCCACCGCGGGAAGCGTAATCCTCGCCGGGTTACTCTTAAAAACCGGGGCTTACGGCCTGATCCGGTTTGTTATTCCGCTGTTTCCCGACGCGGTTTCTGATTTCACTCCCATAGCTCTCGCTTTGGCCGCGATCGGGATCGTTTACGGCGCGGTCATGGCGTACTCGCAGACCGATCTCAAGCGCCTGGTCGCTTACACCAGCGTCAGTCACCTTGGAATTGTGCTGCTCGGAATTTTCTCTCGGAATCCGCTTGGGCTCCAGGGTGCGGTTATGACGATGATCAGTCACGGCCTGAGCACGGGAGCACTCTTCGTTCTGGTCGGAAGCTTACAGGAGCGCCTCCACACTCGTGATCTCGATCAGATGGGAGGTCTTTGGGCCACGATGCCGAGGTTAAGCGGCGCCGCACTCTTCTTCAGTCTGGCCTCGCTGGGTCTGCCCGGACTCGGTGACTTCGTGGGAGAGTTTCTCGTATTGCTGGGATCTTACCGAGTCAGTATCACGATCACGGTGGTTGCCAGCATCGGTGTTCTCGCCTCCACCTTTTATGCGCTGCGGATGGTACAGCGGGCCTTGCAGGGGCCAAATACCCATGCCTGGCAAGTTCCCGACCTGAACCCGCGGGAAGCGCTCATGATGGCTGTAATGATTGTGGGCCTTCTCGGACTGGGACTTTATCCGCAACCGGTACTCAACGCTTCCGCCCAGGCTTTGGATAATTTCCAGATGCGGTTGCCAATTGCGTCCTTGCGGAGGTGAACATTCATGATAAACGCTCGGGACATCATTGCCTTACTTCCAATCCTCTTGATCTCGGCAACTGCGGTGCTTGTAATGATGGGTATTGCTTGGAAGCGGAGTGACGTTCTCGCAGCAGGGCTAACCCTCGTCGGACTGGCAGGGGCTTTCCTCTCGATCTTTGCGGCAGTACCGCTCGCTCCCCGGCAAGTGACATCCCTCTTGCTCGTGGACCGGTTCGCAATGTTCTACATGGGCCTGATCATTGCCTCAGCCTTGGTAGTGGCAGCGTTGTCCTACGACTACTTCAAGAATCGCGACGAGCATCGCGAGGAGCTATATGTGCTGCTCTTGATCGCGACTGCAGGGTGTGCGGTCTTGGTGGCGAGCACTCACTTTGTTTCCTTCCTTCTCGGACTCGAGATCTTGAGCGTCTCGCTGTATGCCCTTATTGCGTATTTGAAAGGTCGAAATCAGGCGCTCGAAGCGGGAATCAAGTACCTGATTCTGGCTTCCGCTTCCGCCGCATTCCTCCTTTTCGGCATGGCCCTCATCTACGCGGATGTCGGGACGATGGAGTTTGCGCGCATCCGGGAAGTCTCGCTCGGAGGATCGAGCTTCGCGTTGCTCGCGCCCGGAGTTGGGCTTATCGTCACAGGGATCGGCTTCAAACTCGGCGTGGTGCCCTTTCATCTCTGGACTCCTGATGTCTACGAAGGCGCACCCGCGCCGGTGGCGGCATTCGTGGCTACAACATCCAAGAGCGCGATGGTGGCGCTGTTGCTGCGCTATGCGTTTTTGTCTGGTGCTCTAGAGTATCGCGGCGTGTTCCTGGTGTTCACTCTCATCGCGATTACCTCCATGTGCGCCGGCAATCTGCTCGCGCTTCAACAGAGAAATATTAAGCGAATTCTCGCTTACTCTTCGATTGCTCACTTCGGATACATCTTGGTAGGGTTTCTGGCGGGCGGAGCCATGGCCATCGAAGCGGTGAGCTTCTACCTGGTGGCTTACTCGGCGACCATCCTTACCGCGTTCGGAATTCTGACAGTGCTCTCCGGTCCTGAGCGCGAGGCTGACGATATCGAAGACTACCGCGGCCTCTTCTGGCGGCGACCGGTAATCGCGGCTGTTTTAACGGTCGCGCTGCTCTCGCTCGCCGGCATTCCCGCAACCATGGGGTTTCTCAGCAAGTTCTATGTGCTCGCGGCCGGAGCAGACGCCGCTGCCTGGCCGTTAATTCTAATCCTCGTTATCACCAGCGTCGCTGGCCTTTTCTACTATCTGCGCCTCGTGGTGGCACTGTACTCACCATCAGAGCATGCTCCCGTACAGGCGGTATCCCGCAGTGGTGCCGCGGTTGTAGTCGCACTTTCGGTTCTTTTGATATGGTTTGGAGTTTATCCCGCACCGCTATTCAGACTGGTCCGAACTACCGTGATCGGAACTGATGCACAGAATGTGCCTGCGATCACGACGCTGAACAGATAGTTGGGCTTTTCCGCTTAACTGAGAGGCGCGAGGCAAGGTGAGGAGTACGCAGTTTGAGTTGGATGGGCACTGCAGTAACAGGATAGGGACGTGTCTGACTAGCGGTATCGACTCGGTTGTGCGGGTGGGGCGTGGGCTACCTGGATGTTCCTGGGCCGTTTCAACTGAAAACGCCACGTCATCTTCAAAGAAGGCGCGAACCCTGCTTGTGCCGGATCGAGCGTAGGAGAAGTGTTTAAGACATTCGACGAGGAAATGTCGTGGGCAAAAAGAAGAGAGAACAAGAGGTGGTAGATGAATTCGAGTTTTTCCGACCCAGCGTTCTGGAGCCCCTTTCAGTTCGGCTTTACGCCGACCTATCACTACCTCTTTCCTCAACAGGGCTCGAATCCGCGGCCTCAGGCGGGTTACGCAGGTGAGATCACCCATCTGTGGGAATAGAGCATGAATTAGCAATTTAGCCGTGCCATGTTCCGCGAGCGTTGGTGCCGACAAATACGGAGTAGATGGATTGAACTCATTCGAGGAGACTGAAGATGAAAGGCAATTCCACGGCTGGCCAAAAGGGGAGCGCCGTTGTGCACGAGAGGCACGGAATGTCGGGGCCGCCCCCCACGAATGCGGTGGTACATTCGAGCCACAATCAACACGCTGGACACTCCGCGATGATGTTTCGCGACAAATTTTGGCTGAGTCTGGTCCTTACGCTCCCGGTGGTCTTTTGGTCAGCTGAAGTACAGCAGTGGCTTGGTTACCACGCTCCGGTCTTCCCCGGATCGCGATTTGTACCTGCTATTCTGGGCACGATCATTTTCGTGTACGGCGGAAGGATTTTTATTCAGGGTGCACGCGGAGAACTTTCCGCCCGCCAGCCGGGCATGATGACCCTGATCAGCCTGGCAATCGTGGTCTCTTTTGCCGCTTCGCTCGCTGCGACTCTCGGTTTATTCCAAGTTGACATCTGGTGGGAGCTCTCCACATTAATCAGCGTGATGTTGTTGGGCCACTGGCTGGAGATCAGGGCGGTCACCCAAGCTCGGGGAGCTCTCAGCGCGCTGGCTGCATTGCTGCCGGATAACGCCGAGCGGATAACCGAGTCAGGAATCGAAAAAGTGCCTCTCGCAGCGCTGCGCGTAAACGACGTGATCCTCGTTCGCCCTGGATCGCGTGTGCCTGCTGATGGCGTCGTGGTGGAGGGCACGGCTGAGGTCGATGAGTCGTTGATCACCGGCGAATCGCGAGCGATTCCCAAAACAACCGGCTCGGCAGTAGTGGGCGGAACGGTTGCCGCAGACGGAAGCCTCCGGGTACGCGTGAGAGCTATCGGGGAGGAGACGAAACTTTCGGGCATCATGCGGCTGGTCGCCGCCGCGCAGGCTTCCGGCTCGCGCGCTCAAGCCCTGGCTGACCGCGCAGCAGCACTTCTTTTCTACATTGCAGTTGGAACGGGCACGCTTACGTTTGCTTATTGGTGGCTGGCGGGTGATAGACAACACGCCCTCATCCGATCGGCCACCGTACTCGTCATTGCTTGCCCGCACGCGCTTGGGCTTGCAATCCCGCTGGCGATTGCGATTTCAACAACCATCGGCGCACGCAATGGTTTGCTCGTGAAAGACCGCTTGGCATTGGAACGAGCCCGCGATTTAGATGTGGTGATCTTCGACAAGACCGGAACGCTTACGCGTGGTGCACCTGTTCTTTCTGGAGTTGCCGTGGCCCCGCATATAGCTGAAGAAGAAATGTTGGGACTCGCGGCAGCTGTGGAGGCAGACTCTGAACACCTGCTTGCCAAAGCTATCGTGAAAGGCGCAGCTCGCCGTGGCCTCAAACCTGCACCAGCGGTGGGCTTCGATGCGTTGCCGGGACTTGGAGCGCGCGCCAGCGTAAATGGACGGAGTGTAGAGGTCGGTGGGCCAAGACTGCTGGTGGGCACCGGCGCTACTGTTCCATCCGAACTCGAGCATCCATTAAAGACTTGGTCGTCCGAAGGACGAACAGTCCTCTATGTCCTCCAAGACGGCGCCGTGATCGGCTTAATTGCAGTCGAAGACGAGATTCGGCCCGAGTCCGTTGAGGCGGTCAAGGCACTACACGACCTAGGCGTCCGCGTGGCGATGATTACCGGGGACTCACAAATGGTTGCCGATTCGGTCGCGAGGCGGCTTGAGATCGATGATGTCGCGGCGCAGGTGTTGCCTGCCGACAAGGCATCGGCGATCAAACAGTTTCAGTCCGGCGCCCAGAAAGTGGCGATGGTCGGCGACGGCGTGAATGATGCACCTGCACTTGCTACAGCGGACGTCGGAATTGCGATCGGCGCTGGTACAGATGTCGCAGTGGAGTCGGCCGGAATCGTCCTCGTGCGCAGCGACCCTCGCGACGTCGTGCGTGCCATCAAGCTGTCGCGGGCCACATATCGAAAAATGGTCCAAAATCTAGGCTGGGCGACCGCCTACAATGTAATTGCCATTCCCGCAGCGGCGGGAGTCTTTGTCCACTGGGGAATCGGACTCCCCATGAGCGTAGGGGCCCTAGCGATGAACCTATCCACTGTGATTGTGGCGCTGAACGCGCAGCTCCTCCGTCACTTGCCGCTATGACTAGCGATGAATTCCTCAAATCGCAGCCGGTCGAGAGTCTCTTAAACCTAAGCTTCTGCGACTACGAAGATCAATCACAAAACTGTGTTTAGGTATTCTCAGTCCGACCTGCCCCGCCTCAGCAAACCCCGAATGGTCCACGAACGTTGTTTTTTTCCATTGTGAAAAGCTAGTTTCCCCGGAACCATGAGACAGACTTCGGTGCCCTTCGTGGCATCACTTACGATATTGAGTTTTGCACCGATTCGACCGGCCCGCTCACGCATTCCTTTCAGACCATAACGGCCTTCTTTGCCGTCGCTGAATATGGACGCATCCGCCCCTATACCATCATCTGCTATCCGCAGTATAAGGTCGTCTGTATATTGCAATTGAACCTTGAGGTGGGTTCCGCCTGAATGCGCATGAGCATTGCGTATCGCCTCATACCCAACGCGATACACCTCATCTCGCACAATGGGATGGATCTCGCGGATCTCGCCGGAAACGGAAACCGTAGTCGAAAGTGAGTGGAGAGGTGTCGTTTGAAGTGCTCGCTTGAACGCTTCAGCCAAATTGTCTGTATTTGCCCCGGAGACACGGAGCGAGTTGAGTGCCGCACGGCCTTCCTGAGAAGCTTGTTGAAGCCACTCGGAAAGTTGTTCCAGTGCTTTCCGCATCCGGGCTGGCTCAGATGGCATTTCCAGAGCGTCGTCGGCAACGAGTTTGCTTCCCTGAATGGTCTGCAAAAGCGTGTCATGCAGGTCCCGCGCAATTCGAGTACGTTCTGCGAGTCGCTCATCAAAGCGCGCCCCCATTGTCTTGGCAAGTTCTTGAATACGAGCGCGATGGACTAGCCAAACAAACAGAAGAGCACAAATAACGCAAGCAACTTTGAAAAACGTGGTTTGATACCATGCCGGAGCGATGCTGAACATCAGCGTCGCGCCTTGTTCGTTCCAAAGGTCATCGTCATTGGACGCAATTACTCGAAACCGGTATTGACCGGGTGGAAGATCCGTGTAAAAGGCTTGGCGACGCGTGCCGGCATTTTTCCAATCGTTGTCACGGCCATCTAACTTGTAGCGGAAGCTAACCTTCGGTGGGTTCCTGAAGCTCAGCGCAGTATAGTCAATTTGTAAGTCACGCGTTTTCGCGGGGAGGCGAATATCTCCCCCCGCGCTATAGGTCTTGTGTTCGCCCACAACGTCCTGAATTTGTACCGGCGGCGGTAAAGACCTAGACGACGCTTTGGAAGAATCGAGGACTTGCAACGCGGTTCCATTAGCGAACCACAGTCGCCCGTCGGGCGCCAAGGCTGCGCCTTCAAATGGAACCTGGCCCGGTTGTGCGCCATCAAGTGAATTTATCGTTCGTACGTGCAGAATGCGATCGGGATTCGACCACCATTCCTGAAATTCGCTGTTGGAGATTTCCACAATCCCGCAGCGGGCGTACAACCACAGCGTGCCACGGTCACCTACAACTAATGCGTAGACCTCGTCGCATGGAAGACCATTCCTTGTGGTCAGGACCTGTCCTCTACCATTGTTCCAAGCGATGAGTCCAAAGGAGGTTGCACCTAGCACGGAACCATCTGGACCTATAGCGACTTCATTCACCATCGAATCCAGCGTAGGAGTGGGGCTGTTTTTGAATCGAAAGATATCGGTTTTTTTATCTTTGTAACGGGCCAGATCCCCGGTTATAAGACCCAACCAAAGGCTGCCGTCCGGTGCAACAGCGAGCTTGCGAGCGGCAGGCATCTCGGGCTCGGGAAACTCTCGATCAACCACAAAGTTGCTAATGCGTATCAGCGTTCGGGGTGGACCGATGGTCTCCGCCCAAATGTTGTGCTCACGATCTTCGGCCATGCCGACGACGAACCCAAACGGGCGGCCGCCTCGCCTGGTAATCGGCCGGAACAGATTGTTTTCGTAGATGTAAAGTGAATCCTCCACACCTACCCAGAGGCGACCGGCGTGATCCTCCAGAACCGATGTAATCAAACTTCCGGCGGCATGGCGCGGCTTGACTGTAGTGACATCTCGTCCGCGAATCGCGGATAAGCCTCCAGGGCCTCCTGCCCAAATGGTGCCGCCGCGAGATGTTAAGACAGAGTCGACCTCCTCGCTGGGCAGTCCTTCGCGTCGGCCATAGCTCGTGACGCGAAGGTCCCGAAAACAGTCGACGCCGCGGCTCGTCGCTACCCAGAGATCTCCCTCGCGATCCTCGTACAAACGCTGTATGAAGTCGCTAGAGAGACCGTCTGCTGTCCCAAAGTGATCGACCACGCCCTCATGTATTCGAAATATTCCTTGGGATATCGTGCCTATCCAGAGACTATTCTCGTTGTCCAGCAACAGAACGGTAACTTCCAAAGTGCTGCTGTCGAGATCACGACTAACAAATGGCTTTAATGATTCGTTCACTACTCTCTGGAGTCCTGCTCCAGGCCCTGACTTTGCGAATCCCAGCCAAATGGAACCGTCGGGGGCCGGGACGACGCCCTGGAGTCCGTCAGACTGGTTTCCCCTAAGTGCTGCAGGAGCAAAGCTGCGCGCCCACTTTCCGTTCCACCGCACCGCCGTACTCTGATCGCCGAACCACAGGTTTCCGGAACGATCTTCAGCCAGCACACCGGCTGAAGTCAGCGGAATGCCCTCAGGCTGTCCAAAGCACTGCGCTCGGTCGCCGGAGACCCGACACACTGGTCCAGCCTGCTGGAAGTGCTGTATGCGTGAAAACCAAGTTTCTCCATTTGCTCTTTCGATGATGGAAGTAACCCGGCCCTGTGAGTTCGTCGTAATCGACAGTTGCCCATGGCTAAACTGTGCGAGACCGGAATCGGTGCCAATCCATAAGCTTCCGTCGCTGGATCCCAACAACGAATTGATCCTGGAAGATGGAAGTTGACTGCCGGCGGGAGGAGCCCATTTGATGAGACGAACACCATCAAATTGGAACAGATCATTCCGAGTTGCAATCCAGATATAACCGTCCGCTGTTTGGGTGATGGCACGCGGTGTTCCAGTGAAGAATCCGTCCTGTGTTCTCCATGCAGTGTGGGCGTACTGGGTGATTGTCCTATGCGGATCGACGGCGAAGGCATAGGCAGAGAAGAAGATCAGGAACCAGAACGAAAGCAATCGTTCGGCGTTCATCGACATTGTCATGGTAAGCACAAGCTGACCTACAATCAAAGCACCTTAGACGTCGGGTTCCCGCATATCAGGACTCAGCAAGAGTACGTCGCCCCGAATAGAGACAGTACTCGCCCTGGCAGACCAGCGCACCATAGGAAACCACGGGCGAGTGACCGTAGTTTTCTATAGGTATTGTGTGCCCAGCTGATTTCGGATGTCAGACCTCCAGGAGACCTCGTCGGAATGCGATTGTCACGGCGTGAGCTCTGTCGTTGGCACCAAGTTTCCCGACCAGGTTTTTTATATGGAAATTCACTGTCGTCTCGGAGATTGAAAGCCGATCCGCTATTTGCTTGTTGCGGTGCCCATCCCGAATGAGTTGAAGCACTTGTAGTTCGCGATCCGTCAGCGACTCTTCGCCCATGTTCTCGGCGAGCCGAGCCGCTACTTCCCCGGAAACATATTTGTTACCACGATGCACGGATCGAATAATCGCAAGCAGCTCATTCTTTGGTGTGGTCTTCAAGACGTAAGCGACTGCGCCCGATCGCATCGCTTTCTGCAGTTCTGCATCGCTGCCGGATGACGTTAGAATGACAATGCGCGCCTGCGGAAACTCTCCCCGGATCGCGACGAGTGCGTCCGTACCACTCGAGCCAGGCAGCCGAAGATCCATAAGCGTGATGTCCGGTCTGTGTTTGCGAAACTCGGCAATCGCCTCCACTGCATTGCTTGCCTGTGCCGTCAGTTCCATGTCGCTCTGGGACGAAATGATAGTGGCCAAGCCTTCGCGGAAAACGGGGTGATCCTCTACGCTCAGGATCCGAATTCGCTTCGATTCAGACATGCTGATCACCCTTCATCGATGAGCGACATTTTACGCCTTGGGGAGCAGTTCTCGCTGATGACGGAGCCTGCCCATCTGGACAGAGCACGCACCAAAGATAGAGTTGGGGGAGCAGCGCGATCAATACGACGGTCTTGAAACCAGTTCAGAGAAATCGCGCAGGTGTTCAGGTTCCCTGTTGAAAAATATAGGGTCAACCCTAGGTGTCATGAGGTTGTCAGCAGATCAGTTAACCTCCATGCTTATGTACGAGTGCTGGCGGTATTCGAGGGCCAACCTTCGTAGGAGTACATAATGAATTCTCTCTCTAACATAGTTCAAGAACCGCCCTCGCCGGTGTATGAGCACGTTTTCGCTGGTGGCGACGAGATACAGGAGGCCGGCTGCCCTGGGGTGAATGGGATCATCGGTGCCAGTGCTGCGATCAAGCAAATTCTCGAGCAGGTAAAAACCGTTGCACCGTTAGATTCTACGGTACTCATCCAGGGAGAGACAGGTACCGGTAAAGAGCTGATCGCGAGCGCTATTCACAACCTAAGCTCCCGCCGCAGAAACAACTTCATCAAATTCAATTGCGCAGCTGTGCCGGCAGGCCTGCTGGAGAGCGACCTGTTCGGCCACGAAAGAGGCGCGTTTACTGGAGCACTGACCCGCAAACTAGGCCGCTTTGAAGTCGCCAACAAGGGAACTCTCTTTCTCGATGAGATCGGAGATATGCCGTTGGATCTCCAGGCGAAGCTGTTGCGTGTTTTGCAGGAACAAGAGTTCGAGCGGCTTGGGAGCACGCAAACACTACATGTAAACGTGCGCATTGTCGCTGCAACAAATTGCGACTTGAAAACAATGATGGCTGAGAAGCAGTTCCGCAATGATCTCTATTTTCGCTTGAATGTTTTTCCTATCAGAATCCCTCCTCTGCGCGAGCGTCCTGAGGATATAGCCCAACTGGCGAAAGCATTTGTGAGTCGCTTTGCAACACGCATGAACCGGCGAATCGAGGTGATACCAGATGCGATCTTGGAAGCGCTCAGACAATACGACTGGCCCGGGAATATCCGCGAACTGCAAAACTTCCTTGAGCGCTCGGTTATCCTGTCCTCAGGACCGACATTGCAGGCACCTCTCGAGAGTCTTTCGCTTAACCGTTCAAGACCCGCAGTACCCGGAGCACCACTTACCCTGGAGGAAGCGGAAACCAGGCACATAATTGCGGCATTGCAGGAGGTGAATTGGGTCGTCGGTGGTCCCAAAGGAGCAGCAGAGAAGTTGGGATTAAAGCGGACGACCCTGATCGCGAAGATGTGGAGGCTCGGGATCACGCGTCCGGAGTTGCGCTACGGCGGAGGACCTGTTCGAACAGCGGTCCGAAGCGCCGCAGCGCCTGATGGAGGTTCAGGAGACCTGGCCACTGACAGAGGCGTTCAGTGAGACTTGTCTGATTGCTCGCGAGCCTCGCTAGCTTGACAACGTTCTTAATAACCAATCACGGCCATTGTCACGCCTGCTTGATTACGTCAACCGAGAGTCCTCGATGACCATCGCGCGGGCGGAGCCACAGTTGGAATCGAGAGCCGAAGGGACTCGCGGTAAGGTTCCACACGATACCCTTTCCCTTTCCAGGCCGCCACACCTCCGGTGAGGACCTTGATCCGTGTAAACCCAAGTGCCAGCGCGCGATGCACAACTGACAGGCTCAAACTGTGGAATTCCGAAGTGACTGGCTGATGGCAAGTTGATGGTATTGCGTCAGCTACCGGTAGGCGACCCTGTCGGTGATTGGACTGCCGTCGTTATTTTGACAATTCCTCACGCGCCCAAAGTGTGGGCACCCTTTTGAGTGATCAATAAAACGCGGAATATCAATCATCAGCGCGAATGCAACAGGCGTTTTGTGGTTTGGCACCCCGAATGCGCCGCGTTTTGCCAAGGGCAGTGCCGGGTTATCAAAAAGCGACCCTGGCGTCCAGAAATCCGCTGCAACAATGAGGTAGAGTCTCTAGATGGCAAAGCGCGCACCGGCCCGACGACGTCCTCGCAAAGCCAAGCCTGGTACCAAGGGCCTGGATCCGGCACAGTGCAGGTTAGAGCAGTCAGAAGGATCTGCCGCGGACGCCGCAGAAGCAGTCGAGAAGGCTGGGGGCTGTGTGGTGGGTCAGTACAAGGAACCTCTCGGCGGTCATCCCACCCTAGTTTCCATTCTGCCCATCGACAAGATCGAGCCCACACCGTTTCAACGGGATCTCTCCGACACCCACCACAAACATCTAGCGGACGTCATTAATAAGACAGGATATTTTCTCGATCCGCTGATCGCAGTCCTCGCGCCCGGTGGTGGCTTCTGGACGCCCAACGGGCGCCATCGTCTCGAGGCCATGCGTCGCCTCGGAGCTAAATCGATTACGGCACTGGTCATCCCGGAACGCGAGATCGCATGGCAAATCCTGGCTCTGAATACGGAGAAAGCACACAACCTCAAAGAGCGCTCGCTAGAAGTGATACGGATCTACCGTGGCTTGGTCGACGAGGATGGCTCGCGGCCCGAATCCGGATTCGCCTTCTATCTTGACCAGGCTGCATACGTCACTTTGGGAGTCTGCTACGAACGAGTCCCGCGGTTCGGCGGTGGTGCTTACCATCCCATTCTTCGCCGCCTTGAGGACTTTAGCGATGAATCCTTGCGCTCTGCGCTTAAGCAGCACGAGAAGCGGGCCACCATGGTCCTCGAACTTGAGGAAAAAGTCGGTGCCGTAGTCAAGAAGTTGAAAGAGCGCGGACTGGTGAGCCCGTATTTGCGATCGTTTGTCGTAGCTCGCATCAATCCGCTGCGATGGATCAAGGGCGAACCTCCACCTCTCGAAGATGTTCTGAAAACAATGCGCGAGCGCGTCGCGAAGTTCAATGTCGAGAAGATAAGGCCTCAGGATCTCGCTGGCGCGGCGGGTCCGCTCGATGACGAAACGTAGGAGAGAGATGATCACGAATGACTACCTCATCAGCCAGAAAACACGCGGGGCCCGGACCGGCGACTGACCTCCCGCCGGTGCCCGAGCCCACCTTCGCTGAGCGTGCCCACACGTTGGTGTACTTGGCTCGGATGGGCAGCCTATCCACTCTGTCGCGAAAACAGCCCGGGTTCCCGTTCGGGTCTGTGATGCCCTATGGGTCGGATGATCACGGCCGTCCCATCTTTCTGATCAGCACCATGGCCATGCACACGCAAAACCTGCAAGCTGATCCGCATGCCAGTCTGCTCGTCACGCAGCAGGACGCCGATGGCGAACCACTTGGAGCATCGAGGGGAACGCTGCTAGGGAATGTTCTGCCAGTACCGAAGCCCGAATTGGCCGAGGCTCGCGAGCTCTATCTACAGCGTCATGCCAACAGCAAATATTGGGTAGATTTTGAAGACTTCTCTTTTTACCGCATGGACGTCGTTGATGTTTATTACGTAGGAGGCTTCGGAGTAATGGGCTGGGTATCCGCATCCGATTATGACGACAGTCAGCCCGACCCTCTTGCGGACTCCATGGCTGAAATCATTCAGCACATGAACGCCGACCACAAGGATGCGCTCGTCATGCTTGCCCGGACATTTGCTCACATCGACTCAACGGAAGCAACGATGACCGCAGTGGATCGGCTGGGCTTTCATGTCCGCTTGAAAACTGCTGAGGGCATGCGTGGCGTCCGCATCGCCTTCCTGCAGGAAGTACGCGATGTTACCGAGACTAGAAAGATCTTGGTAGAAATGGTGAGGCAAGCGCGTTCGCAGGCCCAATAAAATCTAAATCTGGCGCACTGTTGGCACACGGGGACCTCAAAGGCCAGCAAACCGTGGTTTTCGGCTGATTACCAGTCGCACACTGGAACGAACAGGACCAGATCGTGGAAGAGAATCTCTTCTACGATCTCATGGGCATGCTGAAGCAAATCGGCGTGATTCCGGCCAAGCGCAAAAGGCGGCGTGACGAAGAGCGATTCGAAAATGAGCGGGCGGATGCCGGCGTTGTTCATAGGGCACGGGAATCCCATGAATGCGCTGCTGGCAAACCCTTACACACAGCGGTGGGCAGCCATCGGCGCGACCCTGCCGAGGCCCAAGGCGATACTCTCGGTGTCCGCGCACTGGTACATCGAAGACGCAGCGGTCACTGTGAGCACTGTTCCGAGGACGATTCACGACTTCGGCGGCTTTCCGCGCGAGCTGTATCAATTGCACTACCCCGCGCCAGGTGATCCCGACCTTGCTGCGCGGGTCCAGAAATTGCTTGCACCTACGCCGGTGCGACGCGACGATCGTTGGGGTCTCGACCACGGCACCTGGTCGGTTCTGCTCCACGTCTATCCACAAGCTAATATCCCAGTGGTTCAGCTCAGCATTGATGAGACGCAACCACCTTCATTTCATCATGAGATTGGCAAGCGTCTAGCGCTTTTGCGGGAAGAAGGTATTCTCATCCTGGGAAGCGGCAACCTCGTGCACAATTTGCACGCCTATGCTTGGGGAAGGCATGTACCGGAACCGTACGATTGGGCTGTGTCTTTTGAGAGTCGAGTCCGCGAACTGCTTCTAGCCGGAGAGCACAAGCCGCTAGTAAATTACGAGCACCAGCTCGGCAGCGAAGCGGAATTGGCGGTGCCCACACCAGATCATTATCTGCCTCTGCTCTACGTTGCCGGCACCCGCACGTCATCCGAACTAGTCACGTTTCCCGTTGAGGGCGTAGATGGAGGGTCAGTTTCGATGCTCGCAGTGAAAGTCGACTGATGAAATTGGCCAGCGCGGAATTTATGGTGAAGGGTTGCGGGTTCTTGCCGGACGTATCCGGGAGATCTTAGGCTTGTTAGCCAGAGATCCTCCGGAGTTTTGTTTGGAGCGCACAACGCCAGGGTGCTGTTCGCATGTTCCTGCGCTTCCTCGGGCTCGGCAACTTTGCATTCCCGCAACATATAACGTGCCAACCTGACATCTTTGGCATCTAAGCGGAGCAGTTGCCTATTAAGGAAAAGCAGATGACGAACCCAGCTATTACCGGACCTCAGAGAATTATCGGTGATTTTGCTTCGGATAGAGCGGAAACACCGGCAAGCAAACCCGTGGAGGAGAAACTACAGAAGTTGCTGGACAAGGCTCTCTATGCTAACGGAAGCTCTAGCGCACAAAAGATCAGGAACTTCTTGAATGGCACCTGGCTAGGCGAGCCACTGCATGTTGTTCTCACGGATGTGCCGATAGGGGCGTGGACAGTCACAATCATATTTGATGCATTGGATTTGATTCGCAAGAGACGCGAGTTTTCGCTGGCCGCGGACACGTCGCTTGCAGTAGGACTCTTGGGTGCAGTCGGCGCAGCCTTTACCGGAATCACTGATTGGTCCGACGTTGATCCTCCAGCTCGCCGGCTTGGACTAATTCACGGGCTGCTGAACGTAGGTGTTACTGCGCTTTTTGCAACGTCTTTCTTCTTGCGAAAGAGAAACTCGCGCACCGGTGGTCGGGTCTCCGCGGCACTCGGCTATGGCCTGATGTCACTGTCTGCTCATCTCGGTGGAAAGATGGTGTATGAGCAGAGAGTAGGTGTTGATCGCACGGCTGGTGAATCATTTCCAGACGACTTTACGGCCATCCTTGCGGAGTCAAAACTGGCGGAGAGCACGCCAACCCGTGCAATGCACGAGGGCGTGCCAATTCTACTTGTTCGCCGTGGACAGAGAATCTTCGCGTTGGCAGAAACGTGCTCGCATTTCAGTGGGCCGCTTTCTGAAGGTAAATTGGTCGGGGACAGTATTGAATGTCCATATCACGCCTCTCGATTTGCCCTTGACGATGGCCATGTGACTAATGGGCCAGCCGTGCATCGACAGCCGTGCCTGGAGGTTCGGGTGCGAAGCGGTCAGATCGAAGTGCGCAAGCCACCCGCTAACGACTGACATTCGGGTCTCGCTTGGAAACGGATCGGGACAGGAACGACATCAGAGACGGCGAACGCTGTGGTGCCATCCTTTGCCAGCCGCGGTGTGCCGAATCCACTCATAGGCAGTGTCCCAGACTCAGGCGCGTACCTTTTGGGGTTTCCTTTCACAGCTGGTCGGTTCCTTGCGTCCTGGCTTCTTGAAAGGATTTGGATCCGTTTTCTTCGATTCAATCTGAGCCAGGCGTAATCGAATCTGTTCCGTCATGTCCGGAGCGCCTCTCTTCGGGAACTCGGGCCCTTTCGTCAACTATCGCCCTTCCCATCTGGCTCTGGAGTTAGCTGTCACGTAGGCGACACAGCAGCCTTTCGGCTATGTGGCTGCCTCGGCTGGCCGTTCGGTTTTGGGATGCTCGCGAGGTGGTGTCACTACAGGCCAATCAGCCTTCCAGGCGTCAGGAGATGTCACGTTCAGGTATCGGATGCGAACGGGCATCGTTGCCAGCCGGTCCGACAGTTGAGCTTCACTGCGAATGGGCCACCAGTCATACAAGAAAATCTCAAGCGGCCGCCACATCGACACCCAGCCTCCGATGGTGAGGCTTTCGCGCAGGATCTCGCCGACGCGGCTGCTCTTCAGGAGCATAGCCAGAAAATCGCCTAACGCAATGGCGGCGGCCAACGCAGTGAGGCCGATCAGGAGGCTAGTCCTGCCGCGGCGAAGCAGTTCGCGTAGTCGCCGCCGGTAACCTTCTGCGCGTTGCCCAAAAAACTCGTGGATCGCATCGCGCAGAACGGCTGCCTCATCCGGTAAACCAGCATCGCGGTCAAGATCGACAACCAGAGCAAGGGCCACATCGCGCGGCAAATCCTTGGCCCAGCCCACTATGAACTCCTCAGCCTCTCGGTCCAGGTCCCTATTGCGAAAGGGAGACGGGTCGATGGAATTGAACAGCTGTTTCAGTTCACCGACGTGTACCTCAATCACAGAACACTTCGGCGGGATGGGATCACCTGCGGAGACCTTATTGTCGTTTACTGATGAGGGGATCGCTGGATTCGCTCGCGCCACTGGTCAACCCAAGAGCCAACATTGTCTGTCTGACATGATACTCGCGATTTAAATCTTCCCACCGAAATCAGCCTAATCGCTGATTTAAAGGCGAGAGCATTAGCTCAAATCCGATCGAGCGACAGAATGGCAGTGTCTGAAAGATCCACGCTTTGGACCCCCGAAGATCCATGCGGATGGTCACATGCGCTGAGGTTTCCATCCCGGAGATCGGGACCGAGACGTCAGTCGGGTGCACTACAGTGCTCGTTCAACCCCAGCAAAAGACAGCGGTTAAAGGGTGAACTCCTTCACCCGGCAGCTTTATATATAGAATCCTCTGTGTTCGGCACCGATTCTATTTGCACGATTCTGGGCCTGTCCATCGGGAGTGCTGGTGTATGGGGTGTGCTGCGTTCTCCCACTAGCGATCCCCGCTATTACTTTGGCAGGGGTCATTTTGATGCTGGGCTTGCTATGGCCGCGTATCGAACCGCTGATCGCGACTCGCTTGAAATCTAAACTGAAGGGCTGCGGCTGCCTCTTCTTTATTCGGATTGGTCACCTGGAACGTATGACGAACAAGCCGAACATCGACTACCCAACGCCGGGAGACTTCCTTGCCAGCACGTGGAACTTTTCCCCCTTCGCAGTGGATCGCCTCTCCCAAGCCCAAGGGAAGATGATGGCAATCTTCTATTTCTCTCTCTCTGTTCAAAACAGAAATGGCGGGAGCAGCGGGACTCGAACCCGCGGCCTCCTGCGTGACAGGCAGGCGTTCTAACCAACTGAACTACGCCCCCGCATACTAAAGATCGCGCGATTCCGTCCGGTTGCCTCCGACACCCTCTGATTCCCTGCCGTACCGTTTGGCCGTGCCGTGACAGGGCAGTGGTCGGTTTCTCACGCTAAAGTGTGGAGTTTTGGCACACATTTGGCACACCGACAGCCCGAAAATCCCAATAAAACTGCACTTTTCGAGTGAGTCGTAGTCAGTCGACCGTCTGCTTCACTTCCCCACAGAATGAACGCCGCCCCTAAAACTCTTCCAGTTGCGTACCATCCAGGAACTTGTTTCCTTCCAGATCACAAGAACACACTAGCATTCGCGAGGGCATCATTAGACGAGCTTTTGTCGGACGCTCTCAAGGATTTCGTCAGAAAGTCGCGGGTCCTGCACGGCACGAGCCAGTACCACGCCACCCATCATCGCCGCTGTCCAAAGGATGGCTTCTTTCCGGTCTCCACCCTTACCGGAGAGAATGTTCTCAAGTCCCAGCTCGAACGCGGCTCTGAGCTCAGGGTTCGAGCGAGCCACCTCCTGGGCCAGCGCGGCCATGGTGCAGCCGTCGCCTGGATTATCTCGGTGCCTCCGGCTTAGATACGCATCGGTGAACGATCCTTTGCTCTTCTTCCTTTTGCTGCTCTGCAGACGAGCTAACGAAACCTTTTGGCCGTAGGCAACCGCAGCCGCCTGCAGTTCTTCCTTCGAATCGAAATGGGCATAGAACGCCCCATGCGTCAGGCCGGCGGCCTTCATCACTTCGCCCACGCTTACGTTCTCAAATCCCCGTTCACGGAACAGGCGGGAAGCCTCCTTCACAATCCGTTCATGTTTCGCGGCGGTCTCTTCGACGGGATAGCGCATAATTTTTTTCTGCATCCTCCATCTATGATAGTCATCATATCACATATATGACGGTCATCATGTTTGATGCTGGTCATACAAATTAAGGAGGCTTTATGAAGCTCACTGGGAAAAAGGCTCTGATTACCGGCGGTAACAGTGGCATCGGTCTTGCGACAGCGCGGCTTTTCATTGCGGAGGGCGCACAGGTCGCCATTACCGGACGCGATCAGAAGACGCTGGATGAGGCAGTTGCAGAACTCGGACCCAACACGCGTGGCTACCGCGCTGACGTTACCGTAGCGGAAGACCGCAAGCGGCTCTTCGCAGCCCTGGCCAAGGATTTCGGGAATCTCGACATTGTCTTTGCCAATGCCGGCATCTCCGGCCGGACGCCTACTGGCTCAACCGACGAGGCCATTTTTGAGAACGTGATCCACACCAACCTCAATGGCGCTTTCTTTACGGTGAATTCAGCGGCACCTCTGCTGAACGACAACGCCAGCATCATCTTTAATGGGTCCGTACATAACTATCTCGGCCAACCGGGCGTCGCCGCATATGCAGCCACCAAGGGCGGCCTCGTCTCGATGGCTCGTTCCATCGCCGCCGACCTCGCACCGCGCAACATTCGCGTGAATGTCGTCGCACCGGGCGCTACCAAGACTCCCATTTGGAAGCGCGGGCCCCGCGCCTCTATTTCGCCGGATGACTCCGCTAGGCTCGCGAAGTTCGTCTCTTCTGCAATTCCGCTGGGCCGTTGGGGTGAGCCGGAAGACGTTGCTAAAGCCGCACTCTTCCTCGCCTCGGACGACTCCTCCTACGTCAACGCAGTCGAGCTGGTGGTGGATGGCGGAGCCACGGGGGCGCCATGGGGAGCTCCCATTCTTCGAGCCGCCTGAGCGCACAGGGTTGAGGCGTGGAGCAAAAGTAGGAAGGAAAGCAGAGTTATGAGCGAAACAGCAACCGAAAAAGGAGAATCAAATGACATCAGAAAAGACATTTCTTGTAACGGGACCGACCGGCGCAACCGGTGGTGAAACGGTTAAACAGCTACTTGAAAAGGGACACGCCGTTCGAGCGCTTGCTCACCGAGAGGATGAAAGATCGGAACGACTCGGCAAATTGGGCGCAGAGGTCGTTTTTGGCGACCTTCTCGACATGGAATCAGTACGTTCCGCCCTTCGTGGAATCTGCGGAGCGTATTTCGTTTATCCCATTCGACCGGGGATCGTGGATGCAAGTGTTCGATTTGCTCAGGCTGCAAAGGAGGCTGGCGTCAAAATCATCGTCAACATGTCACAAAAGTCGGCACGGGGAGACTCTCAAAGCCATGCAGCACTAGCACACTGGCTATCGGAGCGTGTGTTCGACTGGTCCGGCGTGCCCGTCAGCCACATCAGACCGACGCTCTTTTCGGAGTGGATGCTCTATGGGGCCGCCATGATCCGTCAGGGGACCTGGCTCGTACCATTCGGCGCTGGCCGCCACGCTCCCATCGCGGGAGAAGATCAAGCCAGAGTGATTGTCGGAATCTTGGAAAACCCGAAAGCACATGCGGGAAAAACGTATCCTCTTGTTGGACCGGTGGAACATAACCATAAAGAAATTTCTCAGATCATTGGAAGCGTGCTCAGAAAGAAAATTTACTTCGAGCAGATTTCAATTGAGAAGTATGGCGAGATCCTACGCAGCCGGCCCCGTGGCCCGGCTCGAAATACCGCCGCTACAGCGTACGCCGAAGCAGACAAAGCTGGAGGCCCAGGCTCGGATTTCGTTCTCCAACATTTAAAAGAGATCGCTATCGACCACCAAAATGGGATTTTTAGTGGGATGAATAACTACGTCCAAGAGATTGGCGGTCGTCCTCCGATGACGGTTGAACAGTTTGTCGAAAAGCATCGCTCAGAATTTGGGGAATAAGGCAAGGACATCCTCTCACTGACGTACGAGGAATCGTCCGAGGCAAGGAAGAGGTCGGAACTAATTCAATACAGGAGGATAACTCAATGGAAGCAATTGGATTGTTAGTCACGCTAAAAGCCCGCCGAGGCAAGGAAGCCGATGCCGAGGCATTTCTAAAGTCAGCTCAGCCACTCGCGCTGGATTAAAAAGGGACTTTGAAATGGTATGCAATCAAGCTCGGGCCGGGGAAGTTCGGCATCTTCGACACCTTTGCAAATGAAGCGGGCCGCAATGCCCACTTGAGTGGCGACATTGCGAAGGCATTGGGGGCGCGAGCCAACGAATTGCTGGCGGTTCCCCCGCAAATTGAAAAACTGGAGGTCCTCGCAAGCACACCCGTAAAGGGCTGAATGCGGGGTTCCGAGTCAGTAAGTAGTAAGGAGAAAGAAACAACAACCAAGGAGAAAAAAATGACCATTAAGGAGAAAGAAATAACAACCTCACAAATATACCGAGCTGCTTCCGCGCCCCAGGCGCGCAAGTCAGCGCTCCGAGGCACGATTCAACATCTCGGATTAACCCTTCTCGCGTGTGCGCTCGTCCTCGGTGTGACTGGTTCTGCAAGTGCCAGCGGGCCTCAAGACGAAGCAGCAGTTCGTGCGCTCGGAGATAACTTTGCTAAGGCTTTTCTTCAGAAAAATCCCGAACAACGAGCATCGCTATTCATCGAAAATGGAACCTTCGTAACGCCGCAGGGTGCCTTTCTGCAAGGGCGGGTCGCAATGGTGAACGACTTCGGTCAAGAGGCGCAAGCCGTCAGCGGCAACACGCAAGCGGCGTTCTCCAACTATCGGATCCGCTTCATCAATCCCGACGTCGCGGTCGCCGACGCGCTCCTTACCTTGCACAATGTCAACGGTCCGGACGGGGCGGTCATTCCCGTGATCCCGGTCAACTTTTTCTACGTGGCCGTCCGCCACGGGGGTCAATGGCTGATCGAGGATGGGCGCGCGCATTTCGCACCCGCGCCGCCTAATGGCATGACCGATCATGCGATGGCTGATCATGGGATGACCGATCACATGGCCGCTCACAACTGACGTGGAGAATACTTGTGCCACTTTCCACGCAGGTCGATAAGGAACGAATCGCTAGAAGCACGCCGGAGTCTGAAGCCGGCGTGCTTGTAGTTCGCAGGCACCACCTGCTGGTGCGGTGCAGCCACTGGCTGAACGTGCCAATCCTTCTAGGCCTCATCGTTAGTGGCCTGTCCATTTACTGGGCATCTCCGGTCTATCAGCACAAACCAAATCCACTGACCGGGAATGTCGATCCTCTGGCGGACATCGGCATCTGGATATGCGCGCATGTACCGGGGCTGCACCAATACAGCAGTCCGCCTGACTGGGTCTACAACCACATAAGCCTCGGTCCGGGTATGCTCGCCGTGGCACTGCGCCTTCATTGGCTCTGTGCTTATCTATTCATGCTGAACGGCCTTGTTCTCGTCATAGGGTCGGCCATGGGAGGTGGCTGGCGCTCTCTGTTGCCGCGCCGGACCGACCTGCGCGATGCGACGAGGATGTTCTGGCACTACATAGGCGTTCCTGTCGCCAAACTAACGCGTCGCAGTTGGCCGCATCCCCGCTTCAACACAAAATACAACGCACTTCAACGCGTCGCTTATTTCTCCGTTCCGGTCGCCGGGCTCCTATCGGTCTCCACGGGCTGGGCGATTCACAAACCCATGCAGCTCCATTGGTTGACTGCGATCTTCGGCGGTTACGACAGATCGCGTATCTGGCACTTCTGGCTGATGTGGGTTTTCATCCTCTTTGTCGTGCCGCACGTGGTTCTCGTTCTCGCTGATGGGTGGGACACGCTGCGCAGCATGATCGTAGGTTGGTCGACGAGAGCGGAGAGACCGGAGGACTTTTGACAATGAATCTTGAAGACGAACATTCTGCGCCAGAGGCGGACAACACATCCTCGACTGAATCCGTGTCTCCACGAAAGCCCGCAAGCTTCTTCCAGGAACGGCCTCCGCAGGTGATGGAAGTGGCTCCCCAGCTTTTGCGTCGTTGGACTCGCCGCGATCTTCTGCTCTTTGGAGCGGGCGCGATAGCCGCAGTCGCAGGTGGTGGCTCTCTCTTGCCTCAGGCTACACTCGAACGGCTGGGTATCATCCACGAAAACAAGAATTGGCCGAAAAAGGAATGGCTTCTGAATAGATCCCTGCGCATCGATGACGATGTTGCAGAGGCTCTGTATTCAAAAAATCGCCTGGTGCCCACCTACACCAAATCGCAGATTACCCCGCTCAGAAACAATTACAACGGAGCCACCCCCGACCCCAGCTATATTCCAGAATGGCGTTTGACTCTCGACGGGCTCGCTTCCGGCTTAAGCGTTTCTTTGAACATCCGGAACCTGCTCGCCTCCTTCGAGGTGCATGAGCAAATCACCCGACTGGTGTGCGTCGAAGGCTGGAGCGCAATTGCCTGGTGGGCCGGGCTTCGGTTCGATGATCTGCTGGGTGCTTATCCGCCAATGTCCCAGGCGAAATGGGTCCGAATCGAATCATCGGTCAATCTCGGTCCTTGGGGAAATCCCGACCCATACTTCGTATCGCTCGATCTGTCGACAGCTCGTCATCCGCAGACCCTGCTCGCGACTCACCTGAACGGAAAGCCCCTCACAGTGGAGCACGGAGCTCCGCTTCGCTTGGTTGCACCTGTGAAACTCGGCCTGAAGAACATCAAAGCGATTACACGGATTTCCTATAGAGGGGACGAACCAGCGGACTATTGGGCAAAGCACGGGTATTCACGCTATGACGGAATTTGAATCCGCAAATCAACCCCGAGGAAATGAGGACTAATCTTTATGAGTAAAGCAATTTCATCGCAAGCGACAAAGCGCGTCACGCTGAAGGCGGAGCCACTCGATGTATCGTCCCGTGCAGCTAAAGCCAAGTTTAGCGTGCCTACTACTTCTATCCACAAGGTCGAAGCCGATGGCGTCCGAGTGTTTTATCGGGCTGCCGGCGATCCTACGGCGCCTGTAATTCTCTTGCTACATGGATTCCCGGCCTCATCGTTCATGTTCCGCGAACTGATTCCACGCCTGGCCAATCGTTACCGCGTCATCGCGCCGGATCTCCCTGGCTTTGGATTTACGGAGGTCCCGGCCGAACGAAAGTATGTTTACTCGTTCGACGGATTGGCCACGACAATCGAGGCCTTCACGGAAGCACTCAAGATCGATCGTTATGCATTGTATGTGTTCGATTATGGCGCCCCGACCGGCTTCCGTTTGGCGATAGCCCACCCTGACCGAGTTACAGCGATCGTTTCGCAAAACGGAAATGCCTATGAGGAGGGCCTTGGCGATGCCTGGGGTCCGATCCGGAAATACTGGGCCGCGCCCACGGCAGAAAACCGGGAGGTACTCCGGACAAACGTTTTGACACTGGAAGCAACACGGTGGCAGTACACGCACGGCGTAGCCAATCCAGACAGCATTGCGCCAGAGTCGTACACATTGGATGCGGCGCTGCTCGAACATCCGGGGAACAAGGAAATTCAGCTGGATTTGTTTCTGGATTACGCGTCGAATGTGAAGCTCTACCCCAAATTTCAGCAATATTTTCGTCGATCGAAGCCATCTCTGCTTGCGATCTGGGGCAAGAATGATCCGTTTTTCATTCCCCCGGGAGCAGAGGCGTTTCGAAAAGACTTGCCGGAAGCAAAGGTTCAATTCCTCGATACCGGACATTTTGCGATAGAGACACACGTCGTAGAAATTGCGTCTGCCATGCAAGAATTCCTGGAAGCAAATGGCATTGGGCGTGGCGAGCCGGAATGAAGGACGGATTAATCGGAATTAGCACCGATTTCGCCGATGGATTTGTTTGTTGACGGCACAGTATTAAGGACCTTCTATGTACGATGAACTAGTAAAGCCTCATGCTTTGGTGTGCAACGAGGTTTGGGGCGGCAATCGAAAAGTCATTCGCACAATAAAGCTCGCTAGCCTGGTCGCATGGGTAGCCTCAGTTCCCATCAATGAGAGAGAAGGAGGCGACCTTCACTATATGTCCGTCTGCGATCACGACCTGATCTCACGTGTGGCCCTGGCCGACGTGAGCGGGCATGGCCATGATGTGAATGCTGTGACCCCGACTCTGCGTAAGCTCATGCGCAAGAACATCAACGCCTGGGATCAGTCCGATTTCATGCGAGGGCTCAATGACGCGTTTGGCCAGAGCGGCAGTGATAAATATGCTACGGCAATCGTGTTGAGTTTCCATCGACTCAAGGACCGGCTGGCGTTCAGCAACGCGGGGCACCTGCCTCCGCTCTGGTATCACGCTACGGAACGAAGTTGGGGGTGGCTGGAGGAAGGAAATGACCCGCGATTCAAAAAGATCACCGGCTTACCTGTCGGGTTAATTCCCGGAACGGACTACAGTCAGACGGTTGTCACCTTGAAGCCATCCGATCTTCTTGTGCTCTACACAGATGGCATTACCGAAGCCGAGAACAGGACGAAGCAGGAACTGGGGCGAGAACAGCTCCTAGACTGGGCGCGTCGGGCTCCCGTGGACTCTGCGAAAGGGTTGGGAGAAGCCTTGCTTCAGCGACTGGAGTTGTTTCGAGGGAGATCTCGCAACGACGATGAAACCCTGCTGGTGTTGCAACGCGAGGAAGAATCCCTTCTCTCCATGTTGGGCGAGGTTGCAAGCAGCAATACATTCGGCCGGCTACGGAGGAGTCTGAGGAAAACCAGTGTATCTCCAGAATTCAAGGCCGCAATTCGATAACTCCGGTCAGTAGAATGCTACGTGCATCACGGTGCGAATTGGCGTGGGAGTCTCCAGTGAGGCCACCAGAATCTGTAGATTTCGGCACAAAGCGTTTTCACCGTTTCCGCGGCGTTAAGGCGCATACTTTCAATCCCCGTGGAAATGCTTGAAAGTAACGATTTTGGGACAAGCTTCCAGTCGACATCTGGCACACCACGGGCACACCGGATTTACCCGAGAGCTCAGGAGAACTGCCGTTTTCGAGTGATTGGCAGTCAGTCGACCTTGATCGTGGACATCGGGCAACTGAACAAGCCTCAAGACCACACACTCGCGGAACGCCGACTGCATCAAGAAACGGTAAACAACTGGGGTCTCTGCTTGCCGACAGTAAGTCGTAACCGAGGGAACAGGACGCTGCCGTGACAGTCCAGCGCTTTTAGGCTTTGCAACAACTCACACGAACCGCGAGGACCGCCAAGGGTCACGCAGAGCGCTTAAGACATCACTCTGTGGGTTGGGTTGTGGGTTGGCTCGACCGAGCTGTTACCTCAATTCTGTTTCGCCATCCCACCAGGCGATCATTCCGGCCGCGCAGGCTCAAACACCGCCAATATCTCATCCATCCGGTGCTCGGCACTTCCGTAAAAGAGGCATTTTCGCCTGGAACGACACGACATTTCCCGAAACATATCCGGCATGCGATAGCCCATCATCACCCGGAAGAAAACTCCTCGGGCCAGAAACCTGAAATTCAGGCAGTTGGCTTCAATGAGGATGGTTGGCGTGGTCCATAACGCCCTTGAGGAGCTTCTTGCATTCGCAGCACCGGGGTGCTGTCTGATTTTTGCGCTTGATCTGTACCTTCGCTTGCTTCCGTCCTTTCTCTCTGCTCTTCATTAGCTGCTCTCCTTTGGGCTGGTTGCGCTGATGTTTCTTTGATGTCACGTGCGATTCGTTTCGTCCCATTTTCTGAGAAACTCTTTGGTAACCGCCCGCAACGTCTTGATCCACGCTGGTTTGAGGGGCATGGCAACCATCACAAGAAAAAAAGAGGCTGCGGTGTATGTGGAACACGACGAGGGCCAGCACACCATCGAGAGGGACCGTTGGACTTCGCCGCAATGTTTGCCGCGTCGAGACGCGGCTTTTCACGGGGGCAGCTAATTTGAGGGGCTTTTGACCCGCAGTTATATAGCTTGATGAGTTCTGAGCCCCTGTTATAGAGCAAGCACTCATTTCTGCGGTTTGCTCACTCTCAGAAAGCAACATCAGCCCCGAATAACGAGAAACGCAGTATTCCTCTATGTGCCGATGGAGATCTGTAGGCCGTCTCAAAACTCGACAGCGCTCGACGGTACGAACAGCAGGAATCGAATTCAATAAGGGCGGCGTGTTCCCCCTTGGTGATGCCGGATTGCTGCATCACCGAGGAGTTGTTTGTTCGTGGATCGCCCCAATTTGCTGCCGGACTCCGGCAGACCAGAAGCAGCAAGTCACCCGCTCTGGGATATTAAACAAACCGCCGAGTATCTAAAGGTCTCCGAATCGTGGGTTCGGCGGCACCTTTCCGAGTTGCCCAACAGCCGCCACGGTCGGCTGATCCGCTTTGATCCCGACGAATTGAAGCGTAAAGTAGACACCCGGAAGTCGCTGGAACCGACTAGGAGGCTTATGCCAAATAATCGGTATCAGCGCGGAGGAGTGTATTTGCGAGGGAAGAAGAAGATGTGGTACGGCACCTACAGACTCGACACACCTGAAGGACGCCATGCGATCAACATTCCCCTCGGTACGTTGCAAGAACTGCCCACGAAAGTCAGCGCTCGGGACAGGCTACGAGAGAAGATCGCTGAAATGACCTCGTCTGACGCTATCCCACAAACTGCCAGTTCGATGAAGTTTTCCGACCTGGTCGAAAAGTGGAAGCGGAGTGAAGGAGCCGGTATGAGTGAGCCAACGCTGGATCATTACTCCAATGCCTTGCGCTCCCTCGTTCTTCCCCGCTGGAAAGATCGCAGCATCGACAGCATCCAACGCGAGGACATCATGAACCTGTTGAACTCGCAAGCGGAGAAGTACAGTCGATCTTCGCTGAAGAGCATGCGGCTGGTGGTTACGATGACGCTCGCTTGGGCTGAACGTAACAGCTACATCAAGCGTCCCAACGGATGGTTAGACGGGATCAAGTTGCCACGGAAGACTGGCGGTCGTAAGGTGGTGCGCACGGAGTTGGAGCCGTCGCAGACCCTTGGCATCATCCAGCGGTTGAAAGAACCCTACTCAACGCTGGTGCTGTTCTTGAGTCTGTGCGGTCGCCGTATCGAAGAGGCGATTGGAATCAAGCCAACCGACCTTGACGACAACAATGTGCTCCACATTCGCCGGGTGATTTACAAAGGTCGCGTGGAGGAACTGGAGGAAGACCAAATCCAAGTATTGCCACTCGACCAGCCGGAGCACGCCGAACTTGTTCGTCGGCTCCGCACTCTCGGCGGGAATCACAAATGGGTGTTCCGCTCGCGCAAAGGAACACCTCTCGATCCCGGCAACGCCCGCCGTCGGTATCTGCATCCTGCTGCAAAGGCAGTCGGGGTCAAGATTGGCGGCTGGCACGACTTCCGGCACACGCTCATTAGGAAGATGCGCAAGGCAGGCGTGCATCCGGTGGTCGTAAGCGGAACAGTCGGTCACAAGCGTGTCGAGCTTGCGCCCGAAGTGTACGACCGTGCGAACCAGAGCGAAATTCGTGCTGCACTCGGTGTGGTAGGCAAGCAGTTGCTACCAAACGTGCTATTAAGTGGGTTGCCGAACTAGCTAAGTTGTTGAAGATGGTGAGCGCGGAAGGAATCGAACCTTCAACCTACTGATTAAGAGTCAGTTGCTCTGCCAATTGAGCTACGCGCCCGAACTTTTTTGCTTTCGGCGACTTGCGGGAAGTCGCGGTGGGCTAACTTTCTGGAACTTTCGGCACACTTTCATCGGTGTTGCGTTTTGACTCGGCGGGGCGCATCTCTTCGTTGCTTTATGCCGCCGATGGCGATATTCCCGAGGCTCCGGACGGTGGAGACCGAACGACGAACCCTTCATATTTATATCACGGGTCGGTGTTCTCGTCCTCCCTGTCGACCGGCGACCGTAATCCACACTGCTGGTCGCGCCCGCTCTGCTGAGGGCCCCGTTGTTTCCTCGGCGAGAGAAACTGCGACTGTTGCCGCTCGACATTCCGTCAGCATGCTCTCTAACCAGTCACGCCCAGCAGCATGTGGCGGAAAGACTCTATGCCACCGTGACTGTTCTCTCTTCGGTCCATAGCTTTGTGATCTCTTCCAGTGAGCGGCCTTTTGTCTCAGGAACCAGCCAGCCAACTAAAATGATCGTCAATAACGCACCAGCGCTGAAAAACCAGAACGTGCCGTCTGATCCCAGATGTTTCTGCATGATCGGAAAGAGCTGATTTCCCAAATAGCCGACCAGCCAGAGCGCAGTCGTGGCAATGGACATGCCTCGCCCGCGAACCTTGGTAGGATAAATTTCCGAGATGATCACCCAGCAAGCGACTCCATTGCCGAAGGCGTGGCCGGCGACGAAGCTCATGACAAAGATCAGGACTGCTAGACCGCTGCCGTGGATGTGATAGAGCCATCCGACCAGTGCAAAAGAGATGAACTGCAGGCCGGTGCCGGCGAGGATCAGGGTTTTACGCCCGGCGCGGTCGACGAGCCAGAGAGCGAACAGGGTAAACACAAGATTGACGAGGCTCACCAGGACGGACTGGAAGAATGCGTCGCTGGTTGCGGTTCCTGCAGTGCGAAAAATCTCCGGCAAAAAGGAGAAGAGAGGCGTAATCCCACTGATCTGCTGCAATCCCGCCAGCATGACGCCGAGCAGCAGGGGGCGTCGGAAGGTGGTGAAGAGCTCCGAAATGTGGCCCTCTTCAATCGTCAGCGAATTCTCGATTTCAGCGGCTTCGCGGGATGCAGCCTCGGCACCATTGATTTTAGTCAGCACTTCGATGGCTTGATCGCGCCGTCCCATTTTCATCAGCCAGCGCGGACTCTCAACGGCTGGAAAAATCATTAACACGAACAGGATTGCTGGCACGACGCCGGCGAAAAACATCCAGCGCCAGCCGGCGGAGATATTCCAGGCTTCATTCCCCATGCGCTCAATGAGCATGTTGATGAAGACGGCTGCGAGAATGCCGACCACGATGCCAAGCTGGTAAAGTGTCACGCAACGGCCGCGGACCCGCGTGGGAGCAATTTCGGCGATGTAGTTTGGGGAAATCACCGACGCTGCCCCGATCCCTACTCCGCCGATCAGCCGCCAAAGAACGAACTGGTGGAGATTCGTGGCAAAGAGCATGCCCAAAGACGAAAGAGCGAAACAGAAGGCGCAAAGTCCGAGCCCCTTTTTCTTGCCCAGATAGTCGGCGACGGTTCCCGCGGCCATGCAGCCCGCAATGCATCCTATCAATGCGCAGCCCGCGGCCCATCCTACGCCAGCGGCATCGAGATGAAACAGTTGGCTCAAGAATCCGATTGCGCCGCTGATCACAATGTTGTCGTAGCCGAATAGAAAACCGCCTAGAGTGGCGACACTGGCTGCAATAATGAGGGGAGCACGAGAATGCGCCGGGCTGGATGAAGGGTTCAGATTACCAGCCTTTGGGCGCGGGTAGAGCGCCGCTTTGTTGCGAAGCTTCAACGACGGATTTCGCCGCCAGCATGAAGCCGAGCGTGTGAGCCATACCAGCATGCCAAGGCGCCGGGCAAGTCATTTGTGGAGTGTGATCGGGAATGAGCACGCCGTCAAACTTGTTGCGGTGCAAAATGGTGAGAATGCGAATCATATCGACATCGCCTTCGTCGATGAAAGTTTCGTGATAGTGCGGCACCTTGCCTGCAACGTTGCGAAGATGAATGTATGCAATTTTCCCTTGCTTGCTGTATTGATCGACCGCGTTGTAGATATTGCCTTCGGTCATCTCGGCCAAAGTTCCGACGCAAAGCTCAAGCGCGTTGCTGCGACTTGGAGCCAAATCGATCAGAGTTTGGTACATGTGCGGCTGGTAGACAAGGCGGGGCTGTTGTCGCATGGTCGGCATGGGGGGATCGTCGGGATGGGCGGCGAGCTGCACACCTGATTGCTCGGCGACGGGAATCACTTCTTCGAGAAATCGTTGCAGGCGTCGCCAAAGTTCTTCGTGCGAAATCGAGGGCAGAATGCCAGCGGGTGCTTTGGGGTCGTAGATCATGTTCCAGACCATCCCGTTCGGGATCGCGACGTCTTCGGCGGGACCGTCCATGCCGAGGGTGATCGCGTGGCCGCGCCCGAGTGGGGCGGCTACGCGGCCGCATACTCCGGCCAAACTGAAGTTGTAGCCGAGTACCGGAATGCCGGCTTCGCCGAGGCCGCGAATAATGGTCTTCACCTTTTCGATCTGTTGCGGACGCTGGGGGCCATCCAGCAGGACATCGTGCCAGTGGGCGGGATCGAGATTCTCGATCGCGGCTAGAACCAGTCCGGCGTCTTCAATTTCTCCGCGAATGGTGATGAGTTCTTTTCTCGTCCAAATCTTGTCGGGATCGCCAGCGATTCCCCAAGGTTCGTATTTCGATCCCGTGGGCTGATTGTTACGCGGGTTTGAAGGCCCTTGGTTGAAATAATCAACCAGATGAACCACAACGTGCGTACAGCCTGCCTGGCGCGCGAAGTCGTAATATTCGCGGGTCAGCATGTGGCGGTAGAGGCCGAGGCCAATCTTCATAGGCGATTCCCGATGCCTCCGCCATAGTCGGGGCTGAGAATTTGTCCGTTGATCTCGCTGGCCAGCGGTGAGCAAAGAAACACGAATGTGTCCGCAACGGATTCTGGGCTGTTTCTTCTGCCCAGCGAAACTCGCAGCACAAACTCCCGGTAGGCTGGGTCTTCTTCGAAAACTTTTAGGGAGCTGCCGGCGGCGACATTGCCTGGCGAAACCACATTCACACGAATGCCGGTGAGGGCATATTCGAGGGCCAGGCTGCGGGCGAAGTTTTCGAGCGCGGCTTTCGCTGAGGCGTAAGCGGAGATTCGCGAATGCGGCATTCGAGCAACGTAAGAGGATGTAAATATCAAGTGACCGGGAATGTTGCGCTGCACCCATCGCCCGAGTATGGATCGCGCCAGATAGGTTTGGCCAAAGTAGTTGAAGCGGAAGATGCGCTCGTAGTCAGCCTCGGACGTGCTGGCGAACGGATGCAGGCCGCAGCCGCCGGCGTGGCCGATCACTGTATCCATGCCTGGGAATTTTTCGAATGCAGTGTTTACTAAGCGTTCCACCTGGCGGGAGTCGGTAACGTCAGCGGGCAAATAGTGGTAAGACGAAAATGGAATCTGCCAATCGTTGAGCGTGCGCTGTGCCTCATCTTCCGGTTTTATGTCAGTCAGCACCAGCCTCGCGCCGCTTTCCCCTAGTCTCCGCACCATGTGCTCGGCGATCGCACCCAAAGCTCCAGTGATCAGAATTGCTTTGCCGGAGAGATCAATGCTGATCATGGCGCGCTTCTTTCAACTCTGGAAAGCGTTTCGTGGCCTGATTCGGTGACCAGCAGGTTGTCCTCGATGCGTGCTCCCGCACCGTGTTCGGGCACATACACTCCTGGTTCGATCGTGATCACCATGCCAGGCTCCAGCTTGGCGGTTTCTCCGGGAAGGATCACGAATCCCGGGTCGTGATAGCGAAAGCCAACGTGGTGGCCGGTATGATGGGTAAAGAACGATGCCAGCCCTTGCGCTGCTATTTTGTTTCTCGCTAACGCGTCAATGTCGCCGGCAGAAACACCGGGCCGGACCCCATCGACCGCGGCTTGTTGCGCGTCCTTAGCGATCGAAAGTATCCTTTCCACTTCAGGCTTCGGAGAGCCCAGCGCGATCGTGCGCGTGAGGTCGCTCCAATAGCCATTCACGCACGTTGCCAGTTCGATCAAGACCAGATCACCGTTCTCCAAGCGCCGCCCGGTCGAGCGATTGAATCGCCCCGCCAGGGCGCTGTTTGGGCCGCATTGAACCATGGCCCACCCTCTGGAATGAAAGATGCCGTCGTGCCCAATTTGCCGGTAAATGGCCGACTCAACCGCCGCCCCAACCTCTGCTTCCGTCGTGCCCGGTTGGGAATTATCGACGAAGGCCTGCAGGCCAATATTCGCAACCCGATTTGCGCGACGGATTGCGTCGACTTCCTCCGGAGTTTTCTTCAGGTAGAGATCCGCGAACGCCGCCCGACACTGCGGGTCCGGCTTGGTCGCGACCGATGACAACTGGGTGGCAAAACCTTCAGGGATGGGAATTTGCTCGCCGGCCTGAATCGGCAGAGAAATTCGGGAGGCGCTCGGATTCATTCCAACCTGTTCAGTTTGTACTCTTGCTCTCACCAGTTCATTGCCAACGGCGGCAACCAGGACTGAATATGGATCAGTGCATTTCAGATCGCCCCATGGATACTCCTGAACTCGCAAGCCGCTTGGAATATGGTCCCTGGGTTCGATTTGCGGCACGAAAAGAACGGGCTCCGCTTCGGCAAAATAAACCAGCAGCGAAGCTCCCCAGAATGGAAAATACCCCGACAGCATAAGGAGTTCGTCGGGCCTCCACGCAACCCAGGCTTGCAAGCGATTTTGCCGGAGAAATCTGCTGACTTGTTGAGCGCGAGACGGAGGGCTTGCAGTCAATCAATATCCCCTTTTACATGATTCCGTACTTTTGGAACGCTTCGACCGCACTGCTTCCTTCTTCGATGGCCTTGCGCACCAGTTTTTCGCCGCGAGCCTTTTCGAGCGCCAGCGTGAAGACTTCAGTTTCAGCTTGGGCGGGAACGACCAAGACGCCGTCAATATCGCCGAAAAGGATGTCGCCGGGACTTAGGCGAACCGATCCGATCTCAACTGGAATACGGAAGTCGACGACCTTGTAGCGCGGGGCCGAATCTTGCCCGTAAGGACCGAAACTAAAAGTAGGGAAACTCATATTCAGAATGGCCTTGGTATCTCTCACGTAGCCATTCAAGACCGCCCCACGACTGCCCAGTTTGCGGGCTCGCGTGCTCATCAGCTCTCCCCAAAGCGCGTTGCGGGGCGAGGAACCCGTGTTGACATAAACTTCGTTATTGTGGAGGTCGTCGAGCGCTTCCAGCATCAGGCCAAACGATTTCTCCATCAACGTGTTGGCGCTGCCGGCGATCTTCTCGGCGAACACATCCACCGAGAGAACCGGCATCGCTCGTCCGATCACAACCATATCCTGGCGCAGAGGATGAATCTGCGGCGGGAGGAACTGGTGCTGAAGGGACAGCTTATCCATCACATCGCCTACGACGCAGGTGAAGAGCTCGCGCTGCACGATGGCGAACAGTTCGTCGTCGGATTTCCACAACTTCGAAGTACTCATTAGCGCTTTCGGCTTCAGGCTGGATGGAAACGAATTCAACAGTGCTGGCAGCCTTAGCATAACCTGCCGCCGCTATTGGTTGCACGCGCTTATTCGAAAAACGGCTCGCCCTTGCGCGCGTAGCGACGGGCGACGTCCTCATTCAAAGTGGCCCCGAGGCCGGGTTTCTCTGGGATCGAAATGAATCCATTCTGAATAATTGGCTTGGGCAATCCATCGACCAGGTCATTCCAGAAGGGAACGTCGGATGCATGAAACTCGAGAGCAAGGAAGTTTGGGATCGCCGCACAGAAGTGGGCCGAAGCTAGAGTGCCGACCGGACTGCTGATATTGTGCGGAGCGATGGGCATGGTGTGGACGTCGGCAAACTGGGCAATGCTCTGGACTACTGAGAAGCCTCCGACTTTTTGAAGATCGGGGGTAACGATGCTGAGCGCATGTTGCGCGATGATTTCCTGGAAGCCTTCGAATAGGAAAAGATTCTCCCCGGTCGCAATCGGAACGCGCACCTTCGAGCTCACTTCCTTGAGCGCTGCCGTGTTGTTGGGCGGAACTGGGTCCTCGAGCCATAGCAACCGGAACGGTTCGAGTTCGCGCGCGACCTTCACCACGTCACTGGCGTTATAGCGCCAGTGGCAATCCACAGCGATGTCGGCGTCCTTGCCCACGGCATCGTGCACCGCGTCAATCAAACTCACCATCTGATCGATGGCCCGGTTGGTCAGCACCCGGTTGTGAGGATCGGAGCCGTGTGTGCCGGGTACATCCAGATCAAACTTCAGGGCGGTAAACCCCTCTGCTCTCATTGCGAGAGCCTGGCGGCGATAGTCATTCGGCGAAGCGGGGGGGGCTTCGCCAGCTTCTCCGTAATAATCTCTTGCGGTGTGTTTAGGGTCCTTCGCCCACGATGCCGAGCGGGAGCGTAAAACCTCATCCAGGCTCTCGAGGGCTTCGCCACCGTGGCAATCGGCATAGACGCGGATCTTATCTCGAAACTTTCCTCCTAGCAGGCGGTAAATCGGGACACCAAGCCATTGCCCAAGCACATCCCAGAGGGCCGCTTCGATGCCGCTAATGGCGTTGTAGACGATGCCCGCCACCGAACCCGCGCCAGAAGTCGCAAGCTGCAATTTGCGGAACAGGCGATGAATGTCGCGTGGGTCTTCGCCAAGAAGTAGCGGTTCGAGCGAACGCAGAATGGAAGTGAGTCCGGGAGCGAAAAAGCACTCACCTAACCCGGAGATGCTCTCATCGGTTTCGACGCGCGCGAAGGTCCAATCGAAATTTCCTTCCACAACCGCAGTCTTGAGGCGAGTGATTTTCAAAATGTTTACATCCTCTACTTTTCGAGCGGCAGCCAAGTTCGAAAGCGCGGCCCAGTGTACACCCATCTCGTCGTCCGGCAAGAGGTCTGACGGGTCCTGGCGAGACGTGAACCAATGGCTGGAGCTGGCCATCTTTTCCCAGCAACTTTCTTGGTAACCTCGGGTTTGGCCAACGCGGAGGCCTTCATGACACAAACGAGGCTGTTTGGCTTTATGGCCGTACTGGCACTGCTCGGGGCGTATCCCCTGGCGGCACAGACAACTTCAACCCCGGTTTCACCGCGGGGGACTGCTCCCACCACCACGCACCCCACTCGTCAAAAACCTTGCTGGCAGCAGGCAGGCGTCTCGCAGTCCGCCATGCAGCAACGCAAACAAGTTGAAGAAAACACCCGCAGCCAAGTTCAGTCCGTGTGCAGCGATTCTTCCCTGACCCCGCAGCAGAAGCAACAGAAAATTCACCAACTCCACCAGGAAGCACAACAACAGGTGAACGGGCTGATCACACCCCAACAAGAGGCTGCGCTCAAGTCATGCCGGGAGAGCCGGGGAGGAGGTCCACATGTGGGTGCTGCACATGGTGGCGGTCCATGTGTAGAGATGACATCACCAGGCAATAAGCCCTAACCACCGAAAACGCCAGAACCTAGTAATTTCACATCGTCGCGGCAACGCGAATTCGCGGCGTAACCTAGGAGAGCCGTCCCTTGACAAGGTTCGACGTGTTTCAGGAGCGCTGCCGAAGATCCGCCGCGAACGGAGCGACGGCGTCGGAAACGCTTCGAGTGGGACACCGGGGCGGTGCAACCGGCGGACGTTGCTCCAAGGTGCCGATCAGCGGTGTGTCAACTAGTCCATTGGGTTCGAGCACGGAGACAAACCCGTGGCGAGCGCACATGGCATCAATGCGTCTCTGTTGTCGCGGGCTAAGCACCTTCACGGGCAAAGTCTCGAAGTTGCGGAAAATCCACAACAGATAAAGGCGTTGTACGAACGAGGGATTAAGATACCGTGGTCCCAGCGGAGTCAGCACGCGCAGCACACCTTGGGACAGTTTTTCCATCCACATGACCGGATCACCTAACATCTGCAACGTTTAATGTCGTTATCTTGGACCAGAGCAATCCAAGGGCCAGCATTATTGCACCAAATGTTATGCAAAGGGAAGTGGAATCCTAAGTTTTCCTAATAAATCTTTTTGTCAGCTGGCATTAGGCACCTCGCAACGCTACATTTCTGAGCGCTGGCTAATGTCGCACGGCCCTGGGAGGTACGGTCAACCCGCTATCTCTGGCAACGCAGCGATGCTCCGGATACAGGCCGCCACGCCGAAGCAGCCGTCTTCACCGCCAGGTTCAACGCGGACCACCGTGGCCTGACAACACACCCAACGCTTCTCGCCGTCAGTCAATTGGCTCGGGAGCATCAGCACCAACTCCAACTGGCTTCCCGCGAGAATTTCGGAATCTGCATATAGGAAAATGCCAGTCGTACTCCAGTCACGTGTGTATCCTGTTGCCGGTTCGCCTTGTGGAGACCGGATGGAGACACCCAGGCGCACGGGTATGCGCTGACGGGAGCGGCGGTCGGACTTGGAGTCGGACATGGAAGGCCGAGAGTATCACAGACCCCAGGCGGACAGAAACCGAGCGCGCGTCGGACGGAAGGCCAAAGAAAACGGCGGGGGCAGCCCCGCCTCTTTCTGAATTACGGTTATGCCTCAATGCCCGATCAACTTCCAGTTGTCTCGGAAGAGCGTATTGCCGCCGAGACCGCCAAAGATCAGGAGTTCGTGGCTGGAACCATCGTAAGCCATACCCATAGACTCGCGTGCGGCAGGAGACTTTGCGGTGGTCAATTGAATCCAGTCGGTTCCCGTCCAGGCCCAAGTCTGATTCTGATCCACGCCGCCGACGCCGCCACCGAAGATGACGACCATCTGTAGTTTAGGATCGAACACACTGCCTGCTCCATAACGAGTCGGCGGCTGCGCGCTGGGGGACTGCTGCATCCAATCGGTGCCGTCCCAAGTCCACGTGTTATCTGTTCTCACATCGCCCAATCCGCCAAAGAGAACAACATTCTTTCTCGCGCTGTCGAGGGCAGCCACTGCGATCGACCGTGCCCCGGGCGTGTTTGTCGGATGCAGTTGGACCCAGTTGCTACCGTTCCAACGCCAGGTCATGAATTGATAGAACCTGCCATCGAAGCCGCCAAATTGGTCCGCATGACCGTTTTTCGGATCGGTGAACAGCATCGGTCCAGTCACCGCTGTGGGCGACGACTTCGGATGCGCGTGTATCCAGCTGGATGTCGAGCCGTCCCACTGCCAAGTGTCACCGAGGTAGTTGGCGCCGTCGAATCCTCCGAACAACACCAGTTTGTGAGTGACGCGGTCGAAAGCCATCGACGCCCCGGCGCGCCCAGAGGGCGAGGCAGTCGTTTTCAACCGCGTCCACGTAGTTCCGTCAAACGTCCAAGTGTCTTTCGGATAGGTCTTTCCATCGTAGCCGCTGAAAAGCACTATTTTCTTGCTGACCGGGTCGTAAGCCATCGCCGAAAAGGCCCGAGCCGACGGGGATTTGGGCAGGGATAGCCGTTTCCAGGTTACCTGCGCCTCAGCATGGGGAATGAAAGCCGATGCCACAGTGGCCAGTGTCAATACCGCCGTGGCCAGCATTTTGGTAACTGCGCCCATACGATTGAACATTGATTCAACTCCTTCCGGGGGATTGGACGAATTGAGACGTTAACAGATCGCGCCAACCGCGAATAGAGCCTGAAAGTTAGCCATGGTCGTGAGAAGAAAAGCTCAGAAACGAAACATTGGCGCTGTGTGCTGCTTTGTCTTCTTACCCGGGCAAATAATGAGGAATGTAGTGGTCATCGTTTAGCATGAAAGCGTGACCCACACGGATTCATCCCGGCGAGTCGGTTTAGCGCGTGCCCTTTCCAAGCTGGGTTATTGCTCGCGCTCGAAAGCGTTTGATCTTATTCGCGCCGGGCGGGTTACGCTGAGAGGCAGGGTCTGTCGCGATCCAGAAGCTCCCATTCGCTCGGAGCGCGATCGGATCGAAATAGACGGCGAGAAACTCACTGCTCAGGCGAAGGTCTACCTCATGCTTAATAAGCCGCGTGGCGTGGTGACGACGGCATCAGATGAACAAGAGCGAAAGACCGTGTACGCCTATCTGGATCAAGGTTTGCCCTGGGTTGCACCTGTCGGTCGATTGGACAAGGCAAGCGAAGGCTTGCTTTTGCTGACCAACGATTCGGAGTGGGCCGCCCCTTTGCTCGCGCCCGGGACCCATCTCGACAAGACCTATCATGTACAGATCGGCACGGTTGTGAACGACGCGCTGGTTGAATCCCTCGCCAAAGGAGTCAGAATCGACGACGGCCGTTTCCTGCGCGCCAAGAGCGCGCAAGTTCTGCGCGGTGGTCAGAAGAACACTTGGCTCGAAATTGTTCTCGACGAGGGGAAGAATCGTCACATCCGCCGCATGCTTGAGCAGTTCGGAATCAACGTGCTGAGGCTGGTCCGCGTCGCCATCGGGCCCCTGACGCTGGGCGATCTGCCGAAAGGAGCTTCGCGAGCGCTAACCGATGGCGAGAAAAGTAGACTGGATCAAGCGATGAGCCGGCCGGATGCGATCAGAGCCACTGATCGCCGAGAAATGCGCGGACTGGCGCAGGACAGAAGATGAGACAGAACACGCGTACAAAATCACAGATGCAAATTACTTCGACGAGCAACCAGAAGGCATATGTGGAGAGTTTTACTTTAAAAAGGGCATTGTGGACAGGACTTTCGCGGCCAGTTCCAGTTGCTGCAGGTCGTCGGTCGAGAAATCGGGTCCCGCAGTTGCCGGATCAAATCCCTTTCGACACACTTGAACCACGCCCAAAACCTTCCGATGCGCGTCGAGAACGGGCGCGGACATCAGCTTTTGAATGGCATTTTGGCCGGTTCGCTCGACATCTTCCGATTCCGAATTATGCAGCTTTACACTTTCGAAAATACTGGCGTGTTTCACCTTCACGAAGGCGTTGAAAAGTTCTGTTTTTTTGGTCGATGCCGTGTGCGCCGCAACCGCTGAAGAACTGGAAACCGGAATGGATCCGGCAGTCTTTAGTTGTTCCGGGTGGACAAAATTCAGCAAGCCTTTTTCCAGGCGCATCAGGGCGACTTCGGTGGGCCTCACTCCGAAAAGCTTGGCAAGCGCAGTGCAGAATTGCTGTGGTGTCGTGGCCTGGCCGAGCACGTGTTCCACCGAGGCATTTGAAGCCCTGGCCGGAGCTGCAGCTGTACCGCCTTGGTCGGAATTTGGTTTGCCCGCCATATCGCTTGGACTGACGCCGGATTACCTTCTGCGTTAGCGTAACCATGGTGACGTATTGCCAGGGGCGCATCAAGTTACCGAAGTACTTTTGAGCCTGAACATGCTCCTCTCGGCGTGTGCCCTCAACCTTTGGTCAGGACAAAACCCTTTTCGCGCCAGCCCCGAATGCCTCCGTCCATCGAGAGCACATTGGTGTAGCCCATCTTTTGCAGGTTGTCGGCGGCGAGGGCAGAACGAAATCCTCCGCCACAATAGAGCACCAGGGGCGTGTCTTGATCGGGTACGCGATCCTCGACATCGCGTTCAATGATCCCTTTGCCGAGGTGAACAGCGCCAGGAAGATGATCGGCAGCATACTCGCTTTCTTCCCGCACGTCGACGAGCAGGAACTTTTCGCCCCGATCGAGCTTGGCTTTGACATCATCAACGGTAACTTCACGAATGCGCTTTTTCGCATCCTCGACGATCTTGAGAAAACGAGGGGAATGCTGGTGAGCCATGGGATTCCTCCATTCGCGGTTTATTTTACCGGAGGACTGTCTCTGGCAGCATGCAACTACTGATTAGCGTCCAAGGAGGCTTCGGGGATTTCCGCCGGAGCGGGAACGATCGCAGCCGCCGAACAATCCAGCAGTCGCTGCAAATCAACTTGCAGGTTGCATCGGTCTTCGTCATCCAAGTCGGTAAACTCGAACGGCTGAAGATACCCTTGGGTTGCCCACATCGGAAACAGCATGCGAGCTTTGCTGCGCACGGTACTGTTGCCCACATGAAAAATCACTTCGACCTTGATGCCCTCATCCAAAGGGTTATCGAGGTGCAATAGCCCACCCGTGATCGAGAGCTGGTGCAATCTTCCCCGAGTCTGCCGTCCGTTCTCCAGACGAAGCAGGGAGAGAACCGTACCCGCAAGTTTCACGCGGGGAGCGCGTCGAGTAGTATTCGCTGAGGCACCTTTGGCCATACCCTACACCAAACTATTTCACTTCGACCGCTACCGGTGGGAGATTACCAAAGCCCCAGGCCTCCTTACCTGCCATTCGTGGAAAAAGGCCATGGCCGATTCGCAACCAGCGGTTCTCAAGTCTGCCCCCGGTTCGCCCGCTAATGACCGGCCGGTCCCTTCAGATACTGGTCTCAATCGAGCGATAGCCAAGCTGCGCCGGGCGAGGCTCTTGGACCATTTCTCCTTCAGGCTGCAGCGCGAATGCACCACCTTGAAATGTCGAGCCTACGACCTCAAACAGCTTAACGTAAGGCGTCCCATCCAGCAGCTCCTCCAGAATCTTCAGAACCTCCGGATATCCGCCTGCGCTGTCGGCTTGTGCGTTGACCTGGTGATCCCAAAAGCTGATGGTTGCGACTTCGATGCCGTCAGGGGCAACCAGCGTGATCAATTCGAGAAAACCTTCCTGCTGTCGCAGCCAAGGCAGGATTTGACCTTCCATAAGGTTGGTAAATTCCTTAAGCGAGTTCGGTTGCAGGCGCGCGGCAACCTTACGGGCGAACATGTAGGCCCTCCATGATGTCGAGCCGGCGTTCTTTCCAGTGCTGGAAGTGATCCGAACGACACCGCACATTTGATAGTGCGTTTGACGAATCGAGCGTTACATAAAATCCCGAGAGTCCGTTAAGGTAAGCTTCGATTAACGCTGGCGTGATCAGCGTGGCAATGCCGACTGGCGCTGCTGCAGGAAGCGTCGGAGGTCACGTTCCGGGACGCTAGAGGGAACGCCAGCTTGCCGGATATTGTCCTTTCCGCGGGTAGGTCGGTCGCATAACTGGTCATCTGGCCGCGATGAATTCGAAGACTGCCAGCGCCGGAAGGTCCATCCAGCGTACGGTGCTTTCGTGCCCCTACGCGTCTGCTTTACTGCAACCGTTCTTGTATCCTGTAGTAGAGGATGGGAAGTAAGGGGGAAGAGGAAAGTTATTCATGACCCTCCGATTGAAGTCTGGACTTATAGTTTTTGTATTTCTCATTTTCGATTGCGCATTGCCCTGCCTGGGACAGACGTCCCAGCAGACCCCCGCCCCTGCTCCAGAAAAAGACAGTGGCAAGCAGATGCCCGCTCAGCAGTCGTCGGGAAGTATCCGTGGATCGGTGGTCGATCGGACTGGAGCGGTCATCGCCGGAGCCCGAGTGAAGCTCACGCAGGACGATCAATCCGCAGGCCAGGAGGTGCTATCCGACAGCGACGGGCAATTTTCCTTCGCCAATGTTGCTCCCGGGCCTTTTCACCTCGCCGTCACCTCAGCAGGTTTCGCGGTCCAGGTAACTTCCGGTGCCCTGCATTCGGGGGAAGTCGCCACTGTCCCGCCAATCACGCTGGCGGTTGCTACTGCTGTGACTGATGTCGAGGTCGTACTCTCGCCGGTGGAAATCGCGGAAGAACAGATCAAGGACCAAGAGAAGCAGCGTGTGCTCGGCTTCATTCCAAATTTTTATGTCAGCTATGTCCCCAATGCCGTTCCGCTCACATCGAAGCAAAAGTTCTCGCTAGCCTGGAAGACGACTATCGATCCAATCACCTTCGTGCTGGTGGGCGGCATCGCTGGAGTTCAGCAGGCGCTGGATGATTTCGATGGGTATGGGCAAGGGGCCGCAGGTTACGCCAAGCGCTATGGCGCGTCCTATGCCGACACGGTTTCGAGCACTTTCATCGGAGGCGCAATTCTACCGTCGCTCCTGAAACAGGATCCGCGCTATTTCTATAAAGGAACCGGTAGCAAAAAGTCTCGGGTTCTCTACGCGATGGCGACGTCAGTGATATGCAAGGGAGACAATGGACACTGGCAGCCAAATTACTCAGGCATCATTGGAAGTCTCGCCGCGGCTGGCATTTCGAATCTCTACTATCCGTCGCAAGATCGCAACGGGGCAGCTCTGACCTTCGAAAACACTCTGATCGGGATTGGCGAAAATGCCGCAACCAATATTCTGCAAGAATTTGTCATCCGAAAGTTCACACCCAAAGCTCCTAAGCAGGATCCCGCGAAACCTTAGCCTCGTTGCACTGGTAGGTCATTGGCTTTCAAACTGCTGATTTCAAGCGTGATCTTCGCAGTTCCAAATCGGGATAAAGCTCGGCCTAGTAACGATCGATTAATTACCGCTGTTACTTTACGGAGTCAGCGGGCGCGCCATAAGCTCCGATTTATGAAACTGAGCGCCTTGCTGGTGTCCCAGGATCGCTCGTCCCTTCGGGTGTTAGAGGCCCTCTTGGACGTGCTCCACATCGAGCATCAAGCCTGCGACTCGTCCGGCGAGGCAGTCGAACTCCTGGTGCATGGGCACCATTCGGCCCTGGTGTTGGATTTTGATCTGCCGGGAGCTGGCCAGGTCGCCCGCATCGCCCGTATGGCATCGCTCCAGAGACGGCCCGTGGTGTTTGCCATGGTCAGCGCGTTTACTCCCGTCGGCGGAGCCTTCCAGTCGGGAGTAAATTTCGTTCTATATAAACCTCTTGCTTTCGAGCAGGCGGCCCGCTCGCTGCGCGCGGGACAACGATTCATGAGATCAAACCAGCGTCATGCGCCTCGCCACCAGTTGGAGACGCTGGTCTACCTTCAGGCGGGGTCGGCGGCGGTGCCCGCGATAGTGCTCGATCTGAGTGAGCAGGGTCTGGCGTTGCAGGCTCCCGAGCCGTTGCCGCCGGTGCAAAATGTACCTTTGCGCTTTGCCTTGCCCGGAACATCGTACGTGGTGGAAGCCATCGGTAGAGTGATCTGGACCGACGACGATGGTCGCGCCGGCATGTTCTTCTCGCGGCTTACTTCCGCTTCACGACACCATCTTAGAACTTGGCTCGCGAAGCACGGCGCAAAGACTAAGAACGCTGTACGCGTGCTTTTGCCTCCGCACAAGTCCCGCCGCTCGATCCACGCGTCGCACTGATTGCTTGTAGAAACATAGCTAGGCACGTTTTACAACCGATGCAACGTAGCGACCCCTTCGTGCTAGACTCAATTCTCTTTCGCACTGCAATCAAGCCCCATGCCCGACCCGACCTTCCTTTCAGCCGTTTCCATGGCCGAGCAGATCCGCCAGAAAAAACTGTCGCCGATCGAATTGGTGGAAGCTCACCTAGCCCGCGTAGAGAAGCTGAATCCGAAGCTGAATGCTTTCGTGCAAGTGGACGCCGAGGGAGCCCGCACTCAGGCGCGAGGAGCTGAAGATGCCGTGATCCGCGGCGAAAAACTCGGCCCGCTCCACGGTGTCCCCATCAGCATCAAGAGTTCGCTGGAGGTAAAAGGATTGCGCTGCGAAGCCGGCACGAAGCTTCGCGCGGGTTTCGTGGCCGCGCAGGAAGCGCCGCTAGTCTCGCGTCTACGCAATGCCGGAGCGATCATTCTTGGCAACACCAACACACCCGAACTGCTCATGGCGTGGGAGACAGATAATCTTCTTTACGGCCGCACCAATAATCCGTGGGATCTCTCGCGCACTCCCGGCGGTTCTAGCGGCGGAGAAGCAGCCGCGATCGCATCTGGCTGCTCGGCCGGAGGCGTGGGCAGTGACGGCGGAGGTTCGATCCGCGTGCCTACGCACTTCAGCGGAATCTGCGGGTTGAAGCCTACGCCGGGCCGCATCCCCGCAACCGGTCATTTCCCGACCTCCGTCGGGCCGTTCGCTTTGCTGGGCGTGGTTGGGCCAATGGCGCGAACGGTCGCCGATTTGAAGGTCCTGTTCGAGGTGATGCAAGGGCCGGACATTGGCGATCCATCGGCGGCTCCAGTCCCAGTATGCTGGCCGAGCGATGGGGATCTGAAGAAATGCCGTGTCGGATATTTCGAGGATGACGGACGTACTCCGGTGACTCCGGAAACCCGTACGGCCGTTCGAGCCGCAGCTGCGGCGCTTAAGCGCGCGGGATTTGCGGTCGAGGCCTTCCGTCCCGAAGGGCTCGAGCAGGCGCGGCGACTCTGGTGGCAGTTCTTCGGGATCGCCGGCGGCATGCTTCTGGGGCCAATGACGAAAGGGCGCGAGGCCGACTTGAGCCCAATCCTCAAGCAGTTCTCCAGTTGGGTTGCAGCTGAACCAACCCATACCGGCCAGACGTTACTCGATACCTGGATCAAACGCGACGTGTTACGCATGGAGATCTTTTTTCAGATGCGCGAATATCCCATCCTGCTTTGCCCGGTCGCTTCTATTCCTGCGTTTCGACACGGTGAGCGCAGCTGGCAAATTGACGGCCAGACTGTGCAATATCTCGCTGCGTGGAGCTACACCGAATGGTTCAATTTGCTGGGAACTCCAGCGGTCGTCGTTCCGGTCGGACGGTCCGACGAAGGCTTGCCGATAGGGGTTCAGATCGTTGCCCGCCCATGGCAAGAGGAGTTAGTACTCGCTGCAGCAGCAGAACTCGAAACACAACGAGGAGCATGGAGGGGGCCAGACTTGAAGTAAGGTGCACAAACGGCGGCCCGAACTTCGAGAGCTAGTGGATTTGTACTATTTCTCTGCGCAAAAAAAACAGTAACCTGTTTTCACCTCATTTTCCGTTGGCAACCTCATCGTTGCGGGGATTGACTCACGTCTTTGATGCCAGACACATTGAAACCCATATCCCGCGTATTTTTCGGGCTGATCGCCTTCTTGAGTGTTTCCGCGGCCTATCTCTACACCTTCCCACAGCCCAATGTTTTCTATGCCGTCATAGTTTTTCTGCATGCCCTCACGGGCGCTGTCGCCGTTCTTCTGTTGGTTGTTTATCTTTTCGGTTTGCTCCGCGACGGAAGCCTCATTTCGCGCTGCGGTTGGGTACTGTTCACTGCTGGGGCGGTTCTCGGCGCAATTCTGATCAAGACGGGGACGCCGAGAGCGGTGTGGAACTTGCTCTATGTTCACATTTTTCTATCGCTTGCCGGTGTGGGCATCATATTCGCGGAATGGGCGGGTAAACGCGGTCGGCTAGTGCCTTCGATCATTCGGTGCGTGTTTTGCCTTATCGTGCTCGCGGGACTCGGAGCAGCCGCCCGTTACTTGCGTGAATCGCGGTGGCACAATCAGGCCCGCATCGAAAATCCATCGATGCCTCCGGCGACCATGAATGGCGAGGGCGACGGTCCAGATGGCCCATTCTTTCCTAGCTCCGCCCAGGTCTACGGCGGACAGAAAATCCCCAGCAAGTTCTTCATGGAATCCGACTCCTGCAAGCGCTGCCATGAAGACATCTACAATCAGTGGTTCAGTTCGGCCCATCATTTCTCATCTTTCAACAATCAGTGGTACCGCAAGAGCATCGAGTACATGCAGGACACGATTGGCACCAAACCGTCGAAATGGTGCGGCGGATGCCACGATCCTGCCGTGCTTTACAGCGGCTTGATGAATACGCCGATCAAGCAGATCGTGCATCGCCCCGAGGCGCAAGCGGGGCTAGGCTGCATGATGTGCCACTCGATTGCCGACGTAAAGAGCAGCATGGGGCAGGGCGATTTTTATCTCGAATACCCCAAGCTGCACGAATTAGCGGCGACTAAGAATCCGTTGGAGCGAGCATTTCACGATTTTCTGGTGAGGCTGAATCCCGAGCCGCACCGCCGCGTGTTCCTGAAACCGTTCATGCGGGAGCAGACGGCGGAATTCTGCTCCAGTTGCCACAAAGTCCATCTCGATGTTCCGGTCAATCACTATCGTTGGATCCGCGGCTTCAACGAATATGACAACTGGCAGGCCAGCGGTGTGTCGGGACAGGGAGCGCGATCGTTTTATTACCCGGCGAAGCCTTCGCAATGCGCGGATTGCCACATGCCGCTGACTCGTTCGAACGATCAGGGAAACGTCAATGGTCTGGTCCATTCCCATCGTTTTCCCGGGGCTAATACTGCGCTGCCTGTGGCCAACGACGATGCTGACCAACTTAAACTTACCGAGGATTTTCTGAAGGGCGGTATTCTCAGCGTGGACATTTTCGCGCTCTCTCCGGCGCAGGCGAAGTTGAAGCCAGGAGCTGCCAACCAATCTGAGCTTGCTACGACTTTTGCGGTTGGCGAAGAGGCGGAGATGAAGATTACGCCCACCGGCGACTCGGGTGTTGCGCATTTCACGGCACCCCTGAACCGCGTGCAGCCGGTAGTCCGTCGAGGAGACACTGTGCGGGTCGATGTTGTCGTCCGCACCAAGAAAATTGGGCACTTTTTCCCCGGAGGCACGGTTGATGCATACGACACCTGGCTCGAACTGAAGGGCACGGACGAGAAAGGCCAAACCATATTCTGGAGCGGTAGCGTCGACGACAACGGGAAAGGACCTGTTGAAAAGAGTGCACATTTTTACCGCTCGCTGCAAGTGGATGCGCACGGCAACCGGATCAACAAGCGGAATGCATGGGCCACCCGGGCCGTTGTGTACGTGCATTTAATCCCGCCGGGTGCGGCCGATACGGTTCATTATCGCATACACATTCCCGACAGCTCCGGCGATACAATCACGCTGCATGCACGACTGTGCTACCGCAAGTTCGCATGGTGGAACACGCAGTTCTCGTTCGCTGGTGTTCCTGACGGCGAGCCTAATGCTGGAGTTACTCTTGACTACGATGACAGAAAGTTCGCGTTCGCGGGATCGCTCAAAGGAGTATCGGCGAAAGAGGAAAAAATCCCCGATGTTCCAATTGTGGCGTTGGCCGAGGATGAAATTACGCTGAACCTCGCGCCGCAAGCTTCTCCCGCGGTCGCCCCCAAGACTGTTTTGCAACCAGACGACTGGCAGCGCTGGAACGATTATGGCATTGGTCTGTTGCTGCAAGGTGATCTGAAAGGCGCGCAGGCGGCCTTCGAAAAGGTGACAGAGATTGATCCCAGAAATCCCGACGGCTGGGTGAACATCGGACGCGCTGCGGTACAGGAAGGTGACATGGAGCGTGCCCGGACGGCACTGGCAAAGGCACTGGCGTTGAGTCCGGACTTAGCGCGAGCCCAATTCTTCTACGCCAAGGTTCTGCGCAGCGATGGCAATTACGACGAGGCGGCCGGCCATCTCCGCAGAGTTCTGGCGCAGTATCCTCGTGATCGCGTCGCGTTGAACGATCTGGGACGCATTCTGTTTCTCGAGCGCAAATACGCCGAAGCGGTGACTGTTCTGAGGTCAGTTCTCGCAGTCGATCCGGAGGACCTGCAGGCGCACTACAACTTGATGCTCTGCTACAAAGGCTTGGGCGATGAGAAACAAGCCCACGAGCACGAGGTGCGCTACTTGCGTTTCAAGGCGGACGAGGCTTCGCAAGCGATCACTGGCCCGTATCGCCAGCTCAATCCAGAAGATAACAACGAGCGGCAGGCCATTCACGAACATGTGTCCGCGTCCAAAACAGACGGCATGCGGACAGCCGTCCCAGGCCGTCTAGCCGAGCACCGCGCCGCCTTAGCAGGGGGCTCAAGATAATGCGAAAGATTCTTGTACCGTTTCTCTTTTCTCTTTGTGCGGTCTCCGTGTCCGCACAGCAGATCCAGTTTCGCGACATCACTCAGCAGGCCGGGATCCACTTCGTCCATAACAACGGGGCCTTCGGGAAAAAGTACCTCCCCGAGACCATGGGATCGGGTTGCGCTTTCATTGATTATGACAACGACGGCTGGCCCGACATTCTGATGGTGAACAGCGAAGACTGGCCGGGACACAAGCGCACCGATTCGACGCTGAAGCTCTATCACAACAACCACGACGGCACCTTCGCCGATGTCACCCGCAAAGCCGGTCTGACTATTTCCATGTACGGCATGGGAGTTTCCATCGGCGACTACGACAACGATGGATATGACGACGTCTTTATCAGCGCTCTTGGCCAGAGCCATTTGTTCCACAACAATGGCAACGGGACGTTTACGGATGTCACGAAAGCCGCGGGGTTGTGGGGGCCGAATGAGTTCTCCACCAGCGCCGCCTGGGTGGATTACGATCGCGACGGCAAGTTGGATCTGGTCGTCGCGAATTACGTTCAGTGGTCCGAGAAGGGCGACCTGTACTGCACGCTCGACGGCGCGCACAAATCTTACTGCACTCCCGAATCGTATAAAGGGTCATCCGCACGGCTGTGGCATAACCTCGGTAACGGAAAGTTCGAAGACGTCACCCAGAAGGCCAAGTTCTACGATGCTACTTCTAAGAGTTTGGGCGTGGCGATCGTCGATTACAACGGGGATGGCTGGCCCGATATCCTACTGACCAATGACACCCAGCCAAATAAGCTTTACGCGAACAAGCACGATGGCACATTCGAGGAGAAAGGGGTATCTGCGGGAATCGCATTCAGCGAAGACGGCGTGGCTCGCGCCGGCATGGGCGTGGACGTTGCCGATTACGATCGCTCCGGCCGCCCGAGTTTTATCATCACTAACTTCGCCAACCAGATGCTTTCGCTTTACCACAACGAGGGCAACGGTCTTTTTGTGGACGACGCGCCGCAGTCGGAAGTTGGACGCGCGACCTTGATCACCCTGGGCTTCGGCTGCTTCTTCTTTGACTACGACAACGATGGCTGGCCCGACATTTTCGTGGCCGACGGACACATTGAAAACGAAATCGAGCGGGTGCAGAAGCGAGTGAGCTACGCTGAACCGCCACACGTTTTTCGCAATCTCGGCGGCGGAAAGTTTCAAGAGGTGACGGCTTCTCTGGGGTCCGCGTTTGCCGCCCCGAAAGTCGCTCGTGGCGCGGCGTACGCCGACATTGATAACGATGGCGCGCTCGACGTGCTGATGACCACGAACGGTGGCCGCGCCTATTTATTCCACAATGAAGGTGGCGAGAACCACAGCCTGCGCATCAAGCTGACCGGCACGAAATCCAACCGCGACGGCATCGGGGCGTTGGTGCGTGTGATCTCCGCGAAGGATTCACAGGCGCAGATGGTCCATAGCGGATCGAGCTATCTGTCCCAGAGCGAACTAGTGCTGACCTTCGGCCTGGGCGACCAAACGAAAGCCGATTCGATCGAAGTACAGTGGCCCAGCGGCCAGGCAGACAAACTCTCAAAAGTATCCGCGGGCCAAACCATCACGATTCAGGAAGGCAAGGGTGTCGTGGCCAACCAACCCTACGGCAAGCCGCGGACACTTGGGACGCGTAAATAAGAACGACCGGGCTCGCCTGGGTCTCGCTGGTGTTTCCTACCCGAGGTCACTCGCGATTTTCATTTATGTCCCTGTGTGGCCTTTGTGATTAACTTATTTCTTCGCATGACTAAGACGATTTCCCTCGTTTGCGCAGGCATCGTTCTAGCGACGCTTGCCATCTTCGCAGCTACTCAGCAAAATGCATCTGCTGTAAGACCCGACAACTCTGCCGAAGGAGCCAGTCTTAACAATCTGGGCGTAGCCTACATGAACCAGCAACTGTTCGATAAGGCGCTCAAACATTTTGAGCAGGCGGCGAAGCTAGATCCAAAATTCCAGATCGCGCAAATGAATCAGGGCGTCGCGCTACTCAACCTGGGACGGGTCGATGCGGCGAGACAATTTCTCGAGCAAGCTGTAAAGCAGAATCCCACAGACCCTCATGCTTGGTACAACCTCGGGATGCTGGAAAAAAACTCCGCGAATTCACAAGCCGCGATCGAAGCCTTTCGCCGGGTCACCGTAATTGATCCGAATGATGCGGACACGTGGTATTTCCTGGGCGCCTCCTACGCCCAGAATAAGCAATATCCCGAGGCGATCGACTCTTTCCAGCATGCGCTGAAGCTCAATCCTCTGCACGCCTCGGCCGAGTTCGGACTCTCTCGCGCCTATCAGCAATCGGCCGATCTCACTCATGCCCGCGAACATCTGGTTCGCTTTCAGGACATCACGCAAAACAGGTTAGGCTCGCCAATCAGCCTGGCGTACGGCGAACAGGGAAAATATTCGCTCGCGGAAGAATCGCCAGAGGTTGTTCAGAAAGTTCCGCCGCAAATCCCGGTGCGGTTTGTGGATGTAACTGAAGCGGCTGGCTTGAAGACGAAGCACTCGACCACTAGGGATCTTGTTTCGTACCTCGGACCAGGGGCGTGTTTTCTCGACTATGACAACGACGGTCGTCCCGACATCTTTCTGGCCGACGATGGTAAAGAAGGCGGAATGTCGGTGTACCACAATCTGGGCAATGGCAAGTTTGACGATGTGACCGGGAAGGCGGGGTTTGATCCGGCATTACACGCCACTAATTGCACCGCCGGCGATTACGACAACGACGGTTTTACCGATCTTGTCGTGATTCTTAACGGGCGTGTGGTTCTTCTCCATAACGAGAAGAACGGCACGTTTAAAGATGTCACCGAGGCTGCGGGCATCAAAACCGAAAGGTTCGACACCGGGTTAACGTTCATTGACTACGATCACGACGGGGATCTCGATCTGTTTGTTACCGGCGATCCCGAGAAACCGGGGACGACGGCGTCCAGGAAGCTGACCGGCACAAATGTGATGTGGCGTAACAACGGGAACGGTACGTTTACTGACGTCACGGAGTCTCTTGGCCTTGAGGGAGACACGCCTAATCATTCCGCTGTCGGTACGGATTACAACAATGATCGTGCTGTAGACATTGTTGTCACTGGCATGGGCGGCGGAACAGCGCCCCAGAGTTCCTGGGGAACCCTGATTTACGAGAACCCGCGGGAAGGCAAATTCATCAGACGTTCGCTCTGGTCTTCTCCCATAACTGCCAAGACTGCGGGCGCGGCCGTCCTAGATTTCAATCACGACGGCTGGATGGACCTCGCCTTCAGTCATTGGGGAATTCCTACTCTGACCCTTTGGCGCAACAAGGGAGGCAAGAGCTTTGAACCGGTCCCGCTGCCTACCACCGATTGGGTTCGTGCCTGGGGTGTCGCTGCCGTCGATTATGACAACGACGGCTGGGTCGACCTCGTCGCAGTCGGCGAAACTGCCGACCAGCATGGTGAAGTGCGCCTGTTCCGTAATCTTGGCCCTGATGGTTTCAAGGACGTCACCGCCGACGTTGGCCTCGACAAGATTCAGCTCAAAGATCCGCGTGCCATCGTCACCGGCGACTATGACGGCGACGGCGCTACCGACCTGCTCATCACGCAGAATCATGGGCCAGTGGTCCTGCTGCGAAATGAAGGAGGCAATAAGAACCATTGGCTGCGCCTTGCTCTCAAAGGATTGAACGACAACAAAAGCGCAATAGGAACCAAAGTCGAAGTGTTTGCCGGAGGGAATCGCCAGAAGTTCGAGATTGCGGGATCGTCTGGCTATCTCGGTCAGAATTCGCCCTACCTCACCGTCGGCCTCGGCCAAGCTACCCAGGCTGACGTCGTCCGCATGCTCTGGCCGACTGGAGTTCTGCAAGATGAAGTGGAAGTCACCGGCGACCGCGAACAGAAATTCATGGAAATAGACCGCCGTGGGAGCTCGTGCCCCACTCTTTTTGTTTGGGATGGCGAGCGCTACGAATTAGTCGGCGACATGCTAGGCGCGGGCGTCGTCGGCCATTGGGTTGGGCCGGACCAGCGCGATATTCCGCGTCCCACGGAATACATCAAAATTGATCGCGATGCGATTCGTGAAAAAAACGGCAAGCTCAGCTTCCGCTTCATGGAGCCGCTTGAAGAAGCGGTGTATCTCGACCAGGTGAAACTCATCGCCGTCGATCATGCCGCGAATCTTGAGGTTTATCCCAACGAATACTTCGCCAGCAATCCTCCGTATCCGCCATTCAAAGTGGTCGTAAGCCAAGGCGCGCGACCGCCCGCCGCGGCACACGACGAGCATGGCCACAACGTACTACCCGACTTGCTGGCGCACCGCTACTTCGGTGACTTTGGCTTGACTAAGTTCGCGGGCTTCGCCAAGATGCACACTCTCGAACTCGATCTCGGCGACGCCTATGCCGGCGGGCCGCTCTGGCTGTTGCTGCATGGAGAAGTCGAATATTACTCGGCGAACAGCATGTATGCCGCGTCCCAGGCAGGAGTAGAGTCCATCTCCCCGTATGTGGAGGCCCTCGACGCCAACGGCAAGTGGATTCGCGTGATCGACGACATGGGCTTCCCGGCTGGCGCTCCGCGTACCATGACCGCGGACTTAAGCGGAAAGCTGCCGCGAGGCACACGGCGCATTCGCATCTCCACCAACTTGCAGATTTATTGGAACAGCATTCTGATTGACCGCGCTGGTCAGGATCAGGACACTCGACTCACTGAGGTTTCCCTCGCGCACGCCGATCTGCACTTTCACGGATTTCCCCTGAAAATCGAAGGCGCTCCGCCAGGCAACGTGACGTACGTTTACGAAAAGGCCAGCCCGACCGGTCCCTATACGCGTCCTGCCGGTGCTTATACGCGCTACGGGGATGTGCTCCCGCTGGTCACGGCTCTTGATGACCGGTTGGTCGTTTTTGGATCGGGCGATGAAGTCGCTCTGGATTTTGATCCGTCGAGCCTTCCTGCTCTCCCCAACGGTTGGGTCCGAGACTACTTTTTCGTCGCCAACGGCTACGAGAAAGATATGGATTTCTACGCCTACGACTTCACCAGTGTCGATCCGCTTCCGTTCCGCGATATGGGCGCGTATCCATATCCTGCCGACAAATCGTTCCCGCTCGATGACATTCATTTGAACTACATTCTGGAATACAACACGCGTTACCTCTCGGGGAATGAGCCGCGAGGCTATCGTTTCGATTACCCTCCACCGACAAAGTGAGGGCGCCCGGGACTACGTGCTCTTCGCATCCTGCGCTCGAAACCAGCGCGTGGCTGAAGCCTTCCCGCTCGTGAACGCTTCCCAAAATGGGAAGCCGCATCACGAGGTAACCGCCCCTTAAAACCCAGCGTAAGTTGTTCGCCCTCCACCTCACACGTATAACCACGTCAGTGTTCCCTCACGCAGGAATTTCGTCTGGAGGATCCATGCGCACAGGTTTCGCAACTCTGGTCGTGATACTGGGATGTCTGACCCACGGCAGCGCGCAGATTGCCAAAGATGCGATTCACCTTTCACCAAACGGCAAAGGGTGGGGCATTGAGACCAAGGTCCCCGAGGCAGCTGGAAGTTCCGGTAATAAGCCGTTGGCGACGAATGGCATCAGCTACCACGGCGGTCCAGTGATGCGTGCCAGCACGGTCAATGTGTACTTCATCTGGTATGGAAACTGGACGAACGGAGCCAGGCCTTCGGACAGTCAGACTACCGTGAACCTGATGAACGCGCTGTTTGGTACAACTCGGGGGATCGGTGGCTCCAGCTATTTCAAGATCAACACGACATACAGCGACACCGTCGGCCATCCTACCGGCAATATTTCTTTGCTGGCGTCCACATCCGACAATTACAGCCGGGGTAAGCTACTCGGTGACAGCGACATTCTAAGCATCGTCAGCGGTACCATCAGCAGCCGGGCTTTGCCAAAGGATGCCAACGGTTTGTACTTTGTCCTCACCACATCGGATGTAGGTCAGTCCTCCGGTTTCTGCACCAAGTATTGCGGTTGGCACACAAGCGCTGCAATCGGTGGCGTAGACATAAAGTACGCATTCGTGGGCAATCCCGACCGGTGCCCGTCCGCCTGCGAAATGCAGATCGTGAGTCCGAACGGCGACTCCGGCGCGGATGGTATGGCTTCAATCATGGTGCACGAGGCTTCCGAAGCGGTTACCGATCCCGACTTAAGCGCATGGTACGACTCGGCCGGAAACGAGAGCGCGGACAAATGCGCCTGGAAGTTCGGGCCCGTCACCGGAACGCTCGGGCAAGGCGCCTACAATCAGACCTTCGGTACCTACAATTGGCTGATCCAGTTGCAATGGGAGAACAGCCGTGGCGGTGGCTGCGATAGAGCTTTGGGTGGAAAGTTCTACAACCAGTAGCCAGACACCTCCACTACTACGGGTCGCTGCTACCGGCGATCCGTCGAGTAAAATCGTTTTAGTAGTTGACAGTTTCGCTGCGGCATAATCCAATACCCGCACATGGCATCCACTTCCACCGGCACTCCTGCCGCCGCGCGCCTACGGCGCACCCTCACTCTTTGGGACCTTATCCTTTACGGCGTGATCGTGATCCAGCCGGTCGCGCCCTTGTCCGTGTTCGGCGTGCTTAGTGACCGCGGACGCGGACACGTTGTTACCACCGTCTTGATTGCGATGGTGGCGATGCTGTTTACCGCGATCAGCTACGGCCGGATGGCGCGCGCTTATCCCAGCGCCGGTTCCGCCTTCACGTATGTGGGTCAGGAAATCAACCCCGCGCTCGGTTATGTGACCGGGTGGAGCATGGTGATGGATTACATGCTGAATCCGATGATCTGTACCGTCTGGTGCAGTCAGCAGGCCCACGTGTTTGCTCCCGGCGTTTCGTATAGCGTTTGGGCGGTCTTTTTTGCGTTGGTTTTCACCGGCCTGAATGTCCAGGGAGTAAAAACTTCCGCGCGCGTGAACACCGGATTGGCCGCCGCGATGGGCGTGGTGATCGTGATTTTCTTCGTCGCCGCGGCACGGTACGTCTTTGGGCATCCGCATGGCGACGCTGGCTTTTTCACTCGTCCTTTCTATGATCCGCAGATGTGGAACACGAAAGCGGTGCTGGGTGGCACGTCGATCGCTGTGCTGACCTACATTGGATTTGATGGCATTTCAACACTCTCGGAGGAAGCGGAGAACCCGCGACGCAATATTTTGCTGGCCACGGTGCTTACTTGCCTCGTGATTGGCATTCTTTCCGCGATCGAAGTGTATGCCGGGCAGTTGATCTGGCCGGCCTCAGAGCCATTCCCCAACGTCGACGCGGCGTTTACCTTCGTTGCTGCACGTGCCTGGCAGCCCTTGCTTGTGATCGTCGGATTCACGCTGCTGGTGGCAAATTTCGGATCTGGAATGGGATCGCAATTGGGTGCGGCCCGCTTGTTATACGGTATGGGACGCAGCAACGCATTGCCCAAATCGTTTTTCGGAGCGGTCGATCGCAGGTACCACGTGCCTCGCAACAATGTGCTTTTCGTGGGAGCGATGGCGCTGGGCGCTGCGCTGCTGGTCAACTACGGGCTGTTCAGTTACGGCTTAGGCGCGGAGATGCTGAATTTCGGGGCGCTGATCGCTTTCATGGGCGTGAATCTGGCTGCTTTCATCCGATATGACGTCCGCGAGTCTGCCAAAAGCACGATCAAGACACTAGCTCCTGCGCTTACGGTCATCATAATCATTCTTTCATTGTGGGGCGGCACGCTCGCCTGGATAGTAGCCGGTGCAGTATGGTTGGTGCTTGCCGTGCTTGCGCCACCTATGGCGGGTTTCGTGATCTGTTTCTTGCTGTGGTGGAACCTGAGCCATCCCGCTAAAGTCGCGGGTACGATCTGGATGGTGGTCGGGATCGCTTTCGGAGCGTGGAAGACGAAAGGTTTCCGCAGCAATCTGGTGGATTTCGAACTGCCCCCGGAAGAGGGTTGAGGAGCAAGATTCGGAATCGTGATGTGCATCGATAACGCCGACAAAATGCCTAAGTACCTGACTGCTTATGATTGCCCAGCCCAAGGCGGGCTTCTACGACCCCATGAAACATCGTTTCCTTCTCTATCGTCTGTCCCATACTGTGATAGCCGTGGATCTCAGTGAGATCGGCCTTCCGACGGAGATATACCCTCCGGGCGGCAAAAAACAGATGGTGCCTACTCTTCGGTTTCAGAGCTGGAAAGACGCAGAAGCCTACCTTCTGAGCTTGGGAGCCGATGCCGAAGCGCTTGGGCGCACATCCGCTCAGTTTAACAACATCGGTTTCGGCGTTTTAACGATTGTTTGACCGCAAAAAACTAGCCGCCGCCGAGACCGCTAAAGGCAGGAACCGAAAATCCCGGACTCGTCTGAACACTCAGCAGGGAGCCGCCCGACGGCTACGCTTGGTTTATAATATTTAACTCGCCCTTGTACTCTGGAGTGATAACAAAATGATTCGATTTTTGCAGACCCCCGGCCCGATCAAGAAGATTGTTCTTGGCGGATTGCTGACCATTATTTCTGTGTTCATGGTGATCACATTAGTTCCTGGTTTTGGCAGTACTGACTTTTTTGGCACCGCACCGACGCGCGGCATAGTCGCCAAGGTGGCTGGAACCGACATCACCACCCAGGAAGTGCAGCGTCAGGCTCGGGAGATGGTGCGGCAGCAGTTTCCTCGAGGCGGCGCGCAGGCTTCGATGCTGCTGCCCTTCTTTGCCTCCCAGGCGGCCCAGCAGTTGATCCAGCGACAAGCTCTTATCGCCGAGGCCGAACATCTTGGCCTGAAGGCCACGGACGAGGCCGTTCGCGACGAACTGCAACACGGCCGTTACAGCGCGACCTTTTTCCCCGAAGGCAACTTCATCGGGCAGGCGGCGTATGAGGAGTTGCTGCAGCAGCACGATCTCACGGTGACCCAGTTCGAGCAGAACGTGAAAGAAGGGATCCTGATTGACAAGCTGCGCAATCTGGTGGCTGGCGGCGCCATGGTCACCGACGCCGAGATTCGGCAGCAGTTCGAGAAAGAAAACGCCAAGGTGAAGTTCGATTACGCGGTGTTGCGGAAGGATGACATTCTCAAAGGGCTGCATCCCACGGACCCGGAATTGAAGGCCTTCTACGATCGAAACAAGGCAACCTACAACAACTCGATTCCTGAAAAGCGCAAGATCAAGTACGTTCTGATTGATACCGCGAAACTTCAGAGCCAGGCTCAAGTCAGCCAGCAGGATCTGCAGGCGTACTACGATCAGCACCGGGAAGATTTTCGCGTGCCGGAGCAGGTCAATGTTCGGCAGATCCTGATCAAGACGCCCTTGCCTGGCGCCGACGGCAAGGTCGACCAGAAGGGGGTCGATGAAGCGCGCAGGAAGGCGGATGACGTGCTCAAGCAGTTGAAGACCGGGGCGAAGTTCGAGGATCTGGCCAAGAAATACTCCGAGGACCCAAGCAGCAAAGATGGAGGCTCGGTGGGTTGGATTAAGCGGGGAGGCTTTCCCGTCCCCGAAGTAGACAAGGCAGCGTTTTCGTTGGCCAAGGGCGGAACAAGCGACGTTATCAATGCGGGCTATGCGTTCGTTATTCTTCGCGTGGAAGACAAGCAGGATGCTCACCTGAAGACGTTGGCTGAAGTTAAGGACCAGATCGAGCCCACCCTCAAGCAACAGAAAGCACAACAGGCGGCCGATTCCGAGGCAACCGCGCTGCTCTCCCAAGCGAAGACTAACGGTTTGGACAAAGCGGCCGCTGCGAAAGGATTGCAGGTGGTGGCGACGGACTTCATCAGCCGCACGGATTCACTGCCTGGAATTGGCAGTTCGCCGCAGTTCACGGACGCAGTGTTCAGTGCAGCCGAAAAATCTCCTCCGGACGAGGCACAGGTGCAGCAGGGCTATGTGATTTATGAGTTGGAAGCCATCAAACCTGCAGCTACGCCCACCTTCGAAGAGATACGCAGCCGTGTCGAAACGGAATTCAAAAATGAACGAGCCGGGAGTCTGCTGACCCAAAAAACGAAGGAACTCTCCGATCGGGCCAAGGCTGATCACGATTTGAAGAAGGCCGCCAAAGAACTGGGAGCCACGATGAAGACGAGCGATTTGGTGCTGCCCGATGGGCAGGTTCCCGACATCGGGTCGATGTCCGGAGCCGCCGCTGTCGCCTTCACGCTCAAACCGGGGGATATCAGCGGTCCGGTGGACAGCGGCAATACTGGTGTGGTGCTGGCGATTCTGGAGAAGCAAGCGCCGACAGACGCTGACTTCGCCGCCAAGAAAGATCAAATCCGCGATACCCTGATCCAAGGCAAGCAATCCGAACTGTTCGGGTTGTTCATGGCAAACCTTCGCGAACAAATGGAGAAGTCGGGAAAGATCAAAATTAATGAACAAGAGATGAAAACCTTGACCAAGCAACAGGCAGCCGAGGGGGAAGAGGGAGAATAAGCCAGGTCAAACAAGCCGAACCTCGCGTTTGCGGTGGTAATGAAGTTTGTGCGGTAGATTCCCCGTCGCGGAAAATTGTCGAAGCGAGAAGTACGTCGGGAAGCCAATATCTGCGGTCCTGACCAGCCCCATAATTGAAGAAGGAACCGTAGTCATAAATGTCATTTCCTCGCTTGACCGGAATTCTGCTTCACCCCAGTTCCCTGCCCTCGCGCGGCGGCATTGGCGACTTCGGGCCTGCCGCGTATGAGTTCCTTGACTTCCTCGCATCCGCTCGCCAGGGGTTGTGGCAAGTACTGCCGCTGGGTCCGCCCGCGAATGGGAATTCTCCGTACTCTTCGACGTCGGCGTTTGCCGGCAATCCCTTGCTGATTAGTTTGGAACGGCTGGTCGAGCGCGGTTGGATCGAAGACGCAAAACTGAAAAGACTGCCCAATTCTGACGGACCCATCGACTACGACCAGGTCCACGCAAACAAACTACCACTGCTGATCGAAGCAGCTCGCAAGTTTCTGGGCTCGGCTCCCGGCGTGGCGAAGTCCCGTTTCGAGAGATTCTGCGCCGAAAATGAGTGGTGGCTGGAAGACTTTGTGCTCTACGACGTCTTGCGGGATCGCTATCGCAAGGAATGCTGGAATGCCTGGCCACCCCAGCTCGCGCGACGCGACGCAACTGCCTTGCACACCGCGCGCACCGAGATGGCTTCAGACATTTCCCTTCGAAGAGTGATCCAATTCTTTTTTTATGAGCAGTGGCGTGCCTTGCGTCTCTATTGTGCGCAAAAGTCCATCCGCGTGGTTGGGGACATCGCCATCTTTGTCGACTACGACAGCGCAGACGTGTGGGCGAATCGAGAATTATTTCGTTTGAAGGATGACCTGGAGCCAGAAGCGGTTTCGGGCGTGCCGCCAGATGCATTCAGCGCGACCGGCCAGCGCTGGGGAAATCCTCTTTACGACTGGAGCGCCATGCGCTCGGAGGGTTACAAGTGGTGGGTGCAGAGGTTGCGGTGGGCGACGCAGACTTGTGACTTCATCCGTCTCGATCATTTTCGCGGCTTCTCACAGTTTTGGGAGATTCCGTCCAGCGAACCTACCGCGATCCATGGTCGCTGGGTGGACGGTCCCAAAGACGAGCTTTTTAACAAGCTGCGCGATGAATTGGGAGGCCTACCCTTCTTTGCAGAAGATTTGGGCTACATTACCCCGGACGTGCACGCACTGCGCGAGCGCCATCAGATTCCCGGTATGGCGGTTTTGCAGTTTGGTTTTGGCGACACTGGCGCCCATATCTACCTGCCGCATCGTTTGACAGCGGATTGCGTGGTTTACAGCGGGACGCACGACAATGACACAACTCTTGGCTGGTGGAATTCAAGCGCGACCGAATACGAGCGCATGGCTGCTACTGCTTACGTTGGACCCTGCGAGGACGGAATCAACTGGGCCTTCATCCGTGCCGCGCAGGCTTCCGTCGCCAACTTCTCAGTGGTTCCCATCCAGGACGTGCTAGGACTGGGCAGCGAGGCTCGCCTGAACACTCCCAGCGTGAAGACCGGCAACTATCTTTGGCGATGCACGCCAGGCGCGCTGACTCACAATCTTGCGGAGCGCCTGTCGAGACTCGCCGAGGTCACCGACCGGCTCCCGCAGCCTGTTTCTGTGCCGCAAGGCGAGGAATTCGTCGCCTGATTCGTCCAGCGTTCCCCAGCGCCGTCCCCCAGATGTGAATGCAAGGTTAAAACCTGAAGAAACGCCTGTAGCGGCGCTGCGGAATCGTGTATAGGTGTAAGCGAGGCTGGGAATGAGGTACCAGGACGAACTCCATGGCTCTGGCTGAAGGTATTTTGCCTCTGGTCACAACTTTTCTGCGGCGAAACCATGAAGAAAGGCACGGCGCTCCCGACGATCTCTCCACTTCGTCTCTGGTCTCTATTACCTCGGATCGAAACCTCCCACTTGCCCGACTTGGTGATGTTCGCCGCCGCCATTGCGCTGTTCTATGGCGTTTTAGCGGTGGCGCGAACTTGGCTCGGGCCGTTTACTCCGTCAGTTGAGATATCGCAAAGCCCACTGGCACTCCCTGCCTATGCCGGTCTGTCGCTGTTGCGCATAACGCTCGCCTATGGCCTGAGCCTGGCGTTCACCCTCGTCTATGGCTACGTCGCCGCTTACAACGCAAAGGCCGAGCGTTTCATGATTCCGCTGTTGGACGTCTTGCAGTCGATCCCGGTGCTGAGTTTCCTGCCCGGAGTAATGCTGGCCATGGTCGCGCTGTTTCCGAGCCGCCAGTTGGGAGTTGAATTGGGGGCCGTCCTCCTGATTTTTACCGGGCAGGTGTGGAACATGGCCTTCAGTTTTTATGCGTCGCTGAAAAGTATTCCACGCGAGATGCGGGAGGCCGCCAACATTTACGGCTTCAGTTGGTGGCAGCGTTTCACGGAGGTCGAACTGCCTTTCGCCGCGATTGGCTTGGTCTGGAATTCCATGATGTCGGTCGCCGGCGGATGGTTCGCCCTCATGGCGTGCGAGATGTTCGTTCTTGGCTCGCGCGATTTTCGCTTGCCCGGTCTCGGCTCCTATCTCCAAACTGCCGCCAGCGCCGGAGACACGCGATCCATCCTGTTGGGCGTCTTCACCATGGTCACCGTCATCGTCTTGCTCGATCAATTTATGTGGAGGCCGGTGATTGCGTGGGCGGAGAAGTTCAAGGTCGAGCAAGTGGAAAGTGCCGACGTTCCTCATTCCTGGGTGCTTAATCTGATCCAGCATTCGCGTAGTTTGGCGCAACTGCGACAGAAGGCCGTCTTGCCCGTGCGTGAATCTCTCATGTCGTATTTTTCCCAGAAGCACAGGGCCGAGCCTGTTGGCAAAACGCCGCAGTGGAAGATCTGGGTGCTCGGCATTTTGGGCATCGCTGCCCTCGGGCTCACCGGATACGCCGTGGTTCGAGTTGCGATCCTGCTGACTGGACTCAATCACTCGGAAGTGGCTGAGTTGGGACGAGGGCTGGGCGCCACGTTTCTTCGCGTCATCGCGGCCTTGTTGATTGGTGCCGCATGGACTATCCCCGTAGGTGTGAAAATTGGTTTCAATCCTCGCTTGGCTCGCGTCGCCCAACCATTGGCTCAGATTGCGGCCTCTGTCCCCGCAAACGCTTTCTTCCCTGTCATCCTGCTGATCTTGATCCGTCTGGGCGGCGGACTCGGCATCGGCTCCATCCTGCTGCTCTTGCTCGGAACCCAATGGTACATTCTCTTCAACGTTATCGCAGGTGCGATGGCGATTCCTACTGACCTGAAGGAAGTCTGCTCCGTCTGCCGCATCAGTGGCGTGGAACGCTGGCGAAAGCTCATTCTCCCTGGAATCTTTCCTTACCTCCTGACCGGCATGGTCGCTGCCTCAGGCGGCGCGTGGAATGCCAGCATCGTCGCCGAATATTTTCATTTCAAGGGACAGACGTTTTCTACGGTTGGTTTGGGCTCAACCATAAGCCGAGCGACTGACAGTGGCAATTTCAACTTGCTGATTGCTGCCACCATCGTCATGGCGGCCATGGTCGTCACCGTGAATCGCCTGGTCTGGCGCAGGCTTTATAAGCTTGGTGAAACCCGCTTTCGGCTGGAGAGCTAAAAAAGGCCGGGATCTCTCGATCCCGGCTGCAGTTGGCTGGTCGCCCGGAAAAAACTTGAGGCGCTTGCGCGGCGTGAGCGAAGCGGGAGTCGCGCGCCGAAATCCTGAGCGCAGAGAAGGATCCGCTACGCGCTTCTTCGCGGACGCACGGTCAAATCTCGTACCTGGGTCAAAATGCTGGACATCTGCATTCCATTCAACTGGCTGACGAAAGGCAGCATCTCCGCAATGAACTGATCCTGCATCAGTTCACGGACCTCCTCCTGTCGATTGCGCTCGCCACCACTGAGCAGATCAGGCACGGTCACTTCGAGCGCCCGCGCCAACCGCTCTAGTGAGGAGAGAGTCGGAGTCGCCTTCTCGTTTTCGATCTTGGACACATAGGTGCGGGGCACGGACATACGTGCCGCCAGTTGCCGCTGGCTAAGTCCATTGTGCAGACGCATGGACCGGATCGACGCTGCCAAGTGCAAATGCCCACGGCCGTGGCCGTTGGTTGGCATCATCTGAGGCGGAGGCGGAGCCGCGACTACTTCCGGCTCATCCTCGTCTAAAGACGCGTGGCAGCGGCGGCACAGATCGTTGCTTGTACGGAATTGAACCAGCAGGCAGCGATCACAACGGACTACTTCCCTGGAATCTACTGGGGCAAGAGTGGTGGCCATCTAAGGTGTGGGAGGGCCAGAGCGGGCTTCTCCTGGAACCGAGTGAACCAAACTAGATACGGTTCCCAACCTGCAGCGTAATCTGAGGTACAACCCCTGTGGATGTCAAGCACAATCTGGAAAGCAAACTCGAAGTATGATTGTAAAGAAGCAAGTTAACAAAAGCAGTCGCGAGAAAAATTCAATATTTCTCGTCGACACAGTTTGCGTCGACTTGGGAGGGCATGGCTTCAGCCGTGCTATAACCGCCCGATAAATACTGGGCTCTTAGCCCCTGAGGCGTCGAGGTGCGACGCTAAATCCTTTGCCCGCAGCTGATGAATTCAAGGAACAAGATGACAATTGATCGCGAGTCAGCATGGTGTTTACTAACTGAGTTCACCCAGTCAGAAAGCTTGCGCAAACATGCGTTGTCGGTCGAGGCATGTATGCGTGCGTACGCTCGAAAATTTGCGGCTGGTTCCACGCAGGAAGAAGAGCTTTGGGGTGTTGTAGGCCTACTTCACGACTTCGATTACGAGAAATATCCCAGCCTCGATGACCATCCTTATAAAGGCAGCGAGGTTCTGAAAGAGCGCGGTTACCCAGACGAAATCCGACGCGCGATCATGTCCCACGCCGAATACACCGGCATCACTCGTGACTCTCAAATGGAAAAAGCGCTGTTCGCTTGCGACGAGCTCGCCGGATTCATCACCGCAGTCGCGCTGGTCAAGCCGGGGAAGTCACTGGCCGAGGTGGACACAAAGTCTGTACGAAAGCGGATGAAAGACAAAGCTTTCGCACGCAAAGTGAATCGAGACGACATCGTGAACGGCGCCGCAGCTTTGGGCGTCGATCTGGAAGAGCACATCACTTTCTGCATCGAAGCGCTTAAGCCGATCGCGGACAAGTTGGGTCTCGACGGAAGCGCGGCAGCGAGTCCTCCTCAATGACTTCATCCGATCGGCCACTCGGTCGCTCCCATTGCTTCTCATCTGTGGCGTATTTGGATCCCAGTTTTGAAAGGCTTGAATCTCGGTGAACGCCGGCGTCACTCGGCGCTGGTTTCGGTCGAGCATCCCAGTGAACTGTATTTGCAAGTCGGCTTTCGAAGCCTGAAGTCCGTGGCTGAGACCGGGAGGAATCTCGGGGACAGGAATTAGTAGCACTGATCCGAGGAGTGCCGCGTAAAGATTTCTAAGGTTTTCGGAGTTATCCTTCAGTGCAAGCTCGTTCATAGCTTGCACGAGGGCAGGATTGCCGTCTTCGAGTCGAAGCTTCTTTCTAGCAAATATCGAATCGAGAAACTTCATCTTGGGGCCTTAACTCAGCGCCTCCGCCACCTTCCCACTCGCGATCAAGTCCGCAATCCGCGCAAAATCCTGATACATCACGCGATCTTTATCCATAGTTGGACACACCAATCGAATCGCGGCATAGGCCGCCAGCCCACGCTTGCCGGTTTTGAGCGGCGCAACGAAGTCCAACGCCTGTGCCGCAGCCATGGCCTCGATAGCCATCGCGTTCCGCGTGTTTTCAACGATCCGCTTCAATTTCAGGGCCGCGGTCATTCCCATCGAAACGAAATCCTCTTTGTTGCCCGAGGTGGTGATGGAATCCACTGACGCGGGATGCGCCAGGATTTTATTCTCACTCACCAGCGCCGCCGCCGTGACCTGCGGCATCATGAATCCAGAATTGAGTCCCGCACCCGCAGCCAGAAACGGCGGTAGACCTTCATTCAGCGCCGGATTCACTAGGCGTTCTAACCTTCGTTCCGAGATCCCAGCCAGAGCGCTGAGTGCAATTCCGAGAAAATCCAGCGCAAATGCCAGCGGCTCACCATGAAAATTCCCGCCCGAGATAACGTCGCCTTCACCGTCTGCCTGCTTAGGGTTATTCACGAAGACCAGCGGATTATCCACCGCTGAATTGATCTCAGTTTCCATCACTTTGCGGCAGTGGCTCAACGTGTCGCGCACCGCGCCGTGCACCTGCGGCATACAGCGCAGAGAATACGCATCCTGGACGCGGTCGCAATTGCGATGCGACTCACGAATCTGGCTGCCTTCGAGCATGCGCCGCAAATTTTCCGCCGTCTTCAACTGACCACTGTGCGGGCGCGCTCCGTGAATCCGTTCGTCGAAAGCTGCATCCGTACCGCGCAAAGCGTCAAGCGCGAGCGCGCCTATCACGTCTGCTGAATCTATCAGCGTCTCGGCCGCGAGGAGAGCCAGGATCCCCACCGCCAACATCCCCTGCGTGCCATTGATCAGCGAAACCGCTTCCTTCGCTTCGAGCACCAGCGCTTTCACCTGCGCTCGCCGTAAAGCCTCAGCTGCCGGGATGCGAACGCCTTTGTCGTCGACGCACTCGCCTTCGCCGATCAGAGCCAGCCCAAGATGAGCCAACGGTGCCAAATCCCCGCTCGCGCCCACACTACCCTGCGATGGAACAAAAGGAGTGACTCCGCGGTTCAGCATTTCGCAAAGCGCGTCGATGACTTCAGCGCGCACGCCAGAAAAACCCTTGGAAAGCGAATTGGCCCGCAACAGCATCATGGCACGGACCTCGGCCGCCGCCAGAGGCTCTCCCACTCCTACAGCGTGAGAACGCACGAGGTTAACCTGCATCTCACGAATCTGTTCGCCTGCAATGCGCACGTCGCTCAGTTTGCCCACGCCCGTCGTGATGGCATATGAAACTTTATTGCCCGCGACCAACGCGTCTACCACTGCGCGAGCACGGCCTACAGCCGCTCGCGCATCAGGGTCCAGCAGCACAGGCCTGCGATCGATGGCGACCTCGCGGACCGATTCCAAAGTAAGATCGTTGCCGTTGATGTGAAGTGCTTTCAAGAAATGCGTAGACCCGCTTTCAATATTTGGATGCAGCTCCGAAGTGTTATTTGTCCGGTCCCATCGCTGCCCGGAACGCGCTCACGTACTTTTCCGGCAAGGGTACTTTTTTCATCTCGGGGTCGACCACAATATGGGTGGTGTCTCCCTCCGCCAGCAATGTTCCGTCATCGGCTCGAACCAACTCATATTCGAACTGCACCAAAGACTCACGGATGTACTTCAAATGAGTGCGAACAATAACCTCATCGTCATAGCGCGCCGGGGCCTTATAGCGGCAGCGGGCATCGATCACGGCGATGCCGCAACCGTCCTTTTGCTCCATTTCGCGATACGAAAAACCAAGTTGCCGAAGCAGTTCCACGCGTCCGATTTCGAACCAAACAAAGTAATTGGCATGATAGACCACGCCCATCTGGTCCGTCTCGGCGTATCGGACGCGCATGCGGGTCTCGCTGATTACGGGACGATGGTCTCCATCTCTGCTCATTCGCCGCTCCAGCGCGGTTTGCGCTTTTCAAGAAATGAGGAGATGCCTTCGTGGAAATCGCGTGTTCCGCGGATCGCTGCATTTTCCCGCACGGCTAGCCCAATCTGCGCGTCGAGTTCAACCCGCGCGTGATCGCTGAGCAAACGCTTGGTGCGCCCCAGCGATACCGGACTGTTTTCCATGAGGTGCAACGCCAATTCTCTGGTGCGCGGGATGAGATTTCCTGCGGAAACGATTTCGTTAATCAAACCAAGGCGTTGTGCCTCCTCCGCTCCAATGATCCTACCGGTCAGGAGCAGGTCTCGCGCGTGCTTTTCGCCAATTTGGCGTAGCAGAAAAGTCGAAACGATCGCGGGAATGAATCCAATTCGTACCTCGGTATAGCCGAACTTGGCGTCGGGCACGGCCAGCGTGAAGTCGCACAGCGTAGCCAGCCCGCAGCCGCCGGCGATGGCTGCCCCATTCACTGCCGCAATCGTCGGCCTGGGAAAGTCGTAAAGCGAGCGGAACAGTTGGGCCATGATTTCAGAATCTTTCAGGCTCTGCTCTGGAGAGCGACCCACAAGAGACTTCAAATTGTCCAGATCCACACCTGAACAAAAAGCCTTCCCTGCTCCCGTGAGAATCAACACTTGCGCAGTCGATTTGGCAACTTCGTCCAGCGCAGCCAACAACTCCTCGATCAGTTCGTAGCTGATCGCGTTTCGCTTGTCGGGGCGGTTGAGCGTGACGGTGGCAATATTGCCGTCATGCGCGAGATGGAGTGTTTTGTATTCCATTTCAATCGGCTGCCGACGAGCTTGTGTACCGTGCCCCGATCTCCGCCGTCGCCCGCGAGAGGACATCGAGCGGCTTGAGCGTCGGCAACAGTACACCGCGCGCAGTCAACGCCTCAATTACTCTCTCCGTCGCAATATTGCCGACCAGCGCATCCTGGGCGAAGGGACATCCACCCAGACCACCCAATGCGGAATCAAATCGTCGGCAACCGGCATCGTACGCGGCTGTTACTTTCTCCGCAGCTTGATCTGGACGACTGTGAAGGTGAACACCGATCTCCAAATAGCCATACTTGGAGAGGACGGCTGAAACAAGTTCGCGAACCTGCTCCGACCCTGCTACCCCCACTGTATCCGCCAACGAAATCGTGCGGATGCCATACGATTCGAGCAAGTCGACAGCGCCAATAACTTCGTCGACATTCCACTGATCCCCGTAAGGATTTCCGAACGCCATCGAAATATATGCAACCGTCTCAAGTCCTGCGTCCTCGCCTTTGTTCTTGATCTTCTCCAGTTCGTCGATAGCCTCGTCGAGCGTCTGATGCTGGTTATTGCGCAGAAATGTTGGCGAAACCGAATACGGAAACCCCAACGTGCGCACTGCGGTCGTGTTGATGGCCCGCTGTGCACCTTTTTCATTCACCACGATGCCAATAATCTCGACATCATCGGGAGGGTCGAGTTCTTTCAGAATCTCTTCGGAGTCGGCCATTTGGGGCACTGCAGTCGGAGAAACGAATGACACCGCATCAATATGCTTGAATCCCGCGCTGATCAAAGCGCGCAAGTATTCCAGCTTTATGTGCATTGGGATTTGCCCTTTGAGCCCCTGCCAGGCGTCCCGCGGACATTCAACAATTTTGACGGACTCGGTCATTTCAAAGTTTTTGCCATGGATGAACACGAATCTCATGGATGAATCGAGCAGTAACGTTGCTGCAACCTGTATCGGTGCCCGACGAAGTCCGTGCTAGGTTTGGAGCACTCCCACCTTGAACTCCGGCACATCCGGGTTCAAGGATGCCGCTTCCAGAGCCAGCGTAACCGCATCGCGTGTTTCTATTGGGTCGATGATTTTGTCAATCCAGAGCCGGGCCGCGCCATATCTAGGATCAGTCTGCTCGTCATAAGTGCGCTTAACCGACTCGTAAAGCTCTTTCTTTTCCTCTTCGGTTAACTTCTTCCCGCTACGCTCCAGTTGTTTGACTTTGATTTCCAGCAATGTCCCCGCAGCGGAATCGCCGCTCATCACGGCATAACGTGCCGTTGGCCAGGCAAACAGAAAGCGGGGATCGTACGCCTTGCCGCACATCGCGTAATGGCCGGCACCGAAGGATCCGCCAACGATTACCGCAATCTTGGGCACAACGGAATTTGAAACCGCGTTGACCATCTTCGCACCGGCTTTGATGATGCCACTCCACTCCGCATCACGCCCCACCATGAATCCGTTCACGTCGTGGAAAAAAATCAGCGGAATCAGGTTCTGGTTGCAATCCATGATGAAGCGCGCAGCTTTCTCCGCCGATTCGGTATAAATCACGCCGCCAAACTCGATCCGCTTGTGGCCTTCGTGATCGATGGCCTGGGCGTGAAGTTTCTGATTGGCGACAATTCCCACGGCAAATCCGCCGATTCGCGCGTAACCGCAGAGCAGAGTCTTCCCGTACTCCGGTTTATATTCGTCGAAACGGCTGCCATCCACGATACGGGCTACGATTTCCTTCATGTCGTAAGGGCGCCCAGGAGAAGAATCGTAGATGCCGTAGATCTCTTCTGCTGCCAGCGCCGGGTCTTCCGGTTTCTTGCGGTCCCAAGGAGACTGCCGCCGGTAGCCCCACTTCTCAACGATCGCCCGGATCCGCGCCAGGCAGGCTTCGTCGTTCGGCTCACGGAAGTCCACGGTTCCGCTGATTGCCGCGTGCATGGCTGCTCCGCCTAACTCCTCGGCAGAAACCTTCTGCCCGATCGCAGCTTGTACCAGGGCGGGTCCAGCGAGAAAAAGACCGCTTCCATCGGTCATAAGCACGTGATCGCACATGACGGGCAGATATCCGCCCCCTGCCACGCACATGCCCATAATCGCCGCGATCTGCGGGATCCCCATCGCGGACATCACCGCGTTATTGCGGAAGACGCGGCCGAAATCATCGGTGTCAGGAAACACATCTTCCTGCAAAGGCAGGAAAACACCCGCTGAGTCGACCAAATACATGGTCGGAATGCGATTTTCGATGGCGATGTTTTGGGCTCGGATGACCTTCTTCGAGGTCATGGGAAAAAACGCTCCGGCCTTCACCGTGGCATCATTAGCGATAATCATCACCAACCGCGTGTGGATGCGTCCAAGTCCGGTGATCACTCCCGCTGACGGTGCCCCACCCCATTCTTCATACATCCCATAGGCTGCGAAAGAACCAATTTCAAAAAAGGTGCCGGTATCGACCAAGAGATTGATTCGCTCTCGCGCTGTCAAGCGGCCTTTGCTGTGCTGGTTCTCAATGGCCTTCTGCCCGCCGCCCTCACGAATTTGCTCTTCCTCGTTGCGCACCTGGGAAACCATATCCGCGAGGAAACGCATATTAGCTTCAAACCGCGGAGAAGTGGCGTCTACATGCGTTTCGAGGACGCTGGAAGTCGAGGGCGTGCTGGGTTCGTATCGGTCGGCCATGAAGGGAGATGCCAGGAACCATTTACGGTATAACACGGCAGCATCGGGACGCAAACTTGGACTCGTCACAACTTGGACTCGTCACAGGGCGAGAGACCTGGAAGTGCTGACTGCTAGTAAAGAACTAATATGCTTTGCAGCCTCAGCAATCGGGTCTTCGGCCAACCCATCGACTAAGCCACAGCGCAGCGCATCGGCAGCGTGGACCTTCTGAGCCGTCACAAACATCTCCAGCGCCTTAGCCTTCCCTACCAGTCGTGGCAATCGTTGAGTTCCACCCCAGCCAGTGATCAGCCCGAGTGCGGCGCCACGATGTCCGAGAACCGCGTCCGGCGACGCAATTCGCCGGTGACAAGCGAGCGCAAGATCGAGTCCGCCACCTAAGCAATATCCGGTAATTGCAGCGTACACAGGTCCCGGGAAGTGCTCGACCGAATTCATCAAAGCCTGCCCCATGCGGGAGAATTCATAGGCGTCGGGCCCAGTCAAGGCTGCGATCTCTCTCAGATCGGCTCCAGCTGAGAAGAATCGTCGATTCCCTGTGATGATCAATGGCTCGGCGCTGCTCGCCAGACCACGCAACTCGTCGGTGAGCGCCAGCACACATGTTCGGGTCAAACGATTCGTCCCGTCGTCGGATCGCAAACGCAGAACGCGAATGCCCTCATGTTGTTCAAGACGGAAGAAGGCGGCAGTTAGCACTTGGCATTTAGCACTGAGTCGACGCGGCTCGCGCCGGTTTCTGATCCAGTTCTTAAACCGTATCCAAGTGCCAAGTGCTAATCGCTATTTGCTCGTTTCTATCCACTGGTCTAAGCGGCATCCGTCCTCCTGCAGCAAGAAGCTTCCCGCGCCAAAGCACTCACCGAAGATGCGATGCGACTCGGGATCGCGAGCAGCACGAGTGATCCACTGTTTTCCAACCTCATACTGACTGCCGGTGAACCACTTCTGTGGCAGCACCTCAACCAATCCCGCCTGCAAGTAGAAAACGTACACCGCGAACGCGGGATCATCGCTTCCCTTCGTTGGGTAACTGGTAGGGACTATCAATTCGTCCACCGACCGCAACTCTGTCGGGACTTCAATCTTGTGCATGCCAGCGTCGAGACCGAGGGCGACCTCGAAGTCCGCAATCGGCGCGGTCGCGGCGTAAATCCGGTCTGGGGATTGCTTGAACCATCCGGCAATTTCGATCAGGTCAAACGCCTTGAGTTGATCGAGATCAAAGCATACGAAACGGATGCTTCGTCCTTCTGGACACCAGATCCCCAAATGAGCGGGTGGAACGAAAAAGGGGCGGCAGTATGTATTCAAGGCCAGACGCGGTTTGCCGGGTTGCTGTTGTAAAGCAAGCGAGATCACGTAACCCAACGCGCCCTCGCTTCCATGATGGGTCCAGGCAAAGCGCTGATCCGCGGCAGAATGCACTCGAGGAAAAGTTTTCCAGTACCAGGGAGTAGGTCCGATTGTGCGAGCCAGAGCCTCGCGCAGACGAGAGGTGCTGATCTCAGCCATCAACCGGCCGTTGGAACCGTGCGTGGCTTGATGTTGACGCGGATGAATTGAACGATGGCGTCCATGGATGTGCCTGGCTGAAAAATGGCCGCCACGCCGATTTGTTTAAGACGGGCCACGTCCTGATCAGGAATAATGCCGCCGACGACTACGATCACATCGTCCATCTTGTTTTGTTTGAGCAGATCCATGACCCGCGGAACGATGGCGTTGTGCGCGCCCGAAAGAATCGACAGCCCGATAACGTTTACGTCTTCCTGCACTGCGGCACTTACGATCATCTCCGGCGTCTGACGCAGGCCGGTGTAGATAACCTCCATGCCGGCATCGCGCAGCGCACGCGCAATCACCTTCGCCCCTCGGTCGTGACCGTCGAGGCCGGGCTTGGCAACCAGTACACGGATTTTCTGCTCAGAGGACATTATCGAGGCCGTGTATCCGTGTATCAACGACAGCTCAACGCGGATCGTGAACCCTTTAGAATACAACACAGGGTGCAAAATCAACCAATCAGATCAAGAGCGTCGGGATGGATAAGAATCGTCGTCGTTCGCGGTTTTCCGCTACATAGTCTTAATGTCCAAACTTCGCCACAAATACCAGCACGCGATGCTGCGATACGGTTCCCACGCCTTAGCGATCTTCTCCATCTGCACGGGTTTGGGCACCTTGCGTTTGTTGTAATGCTTCTTGATCGCCATCTGCACGCCAAAATCGCCGGTTGGCAGCACGTTTGGGCGCTTCAGCGTGAACATCAGAAACATATGCGCGGTCCAGACCCCGACGCCTCTCACCTGGGTGAGGTGTTTTATGACCTCGTCGTCGGTCATTTCTGGCAGGCGGGTAAAGTCGAGTTCGCCGCGATTTGCGCGTTCCGCCATATCGCGCAGATAAGACGATTTCTGCTTCGAGAGGCCGACGGACCGCAGTTGCTGATCAGTGAGCTTCGCGATTCCCTCTGGTGTGATGGGCTCGCCGGTGAGCGCGGCAAACCGCTTAAAGATCGTCACTGCAGCTTTCCCGTTCAACTGCTGATAGACAATGGCCTCAGCCAAGCTGTGGAACACCGGCTCGCCAAATTCCATACGGAAGGATCCAACCCGCTCGATGATGCCCCGCATCACGGGATCCGACTTTTTCAGGTGATTGATCGCTTTCCGCATACGAACATTTGACGAAAGCCCGAAGAAAAAGGTTAGCAATGGAGGCGGATGTCTGACCGTTCAGACAAGCGAGCGACTGCGGTTCAACTATGTGATGCTCGCCTCAGTGTAGGTGCCGTGGACCTCGCGGAGGGCATCACAAATCTCACCTACCGTCGCATACGCCCGCACTGCATCGACGATGTAAGGCATGGTGTTCGCCGATGAAATATTTCCGCTCGGCGCCGTTTTCGGTTCCTCGGCAGAGGCTTTTTTCAGCGCTTCCAGACGTCGTCGGACTTCTTCATTCGAACGCCGTGCCCGCAGAGCTTTCAGTTTCGCGCTCTGGTGGAGGGCGACACTTTCGTCGATGTACAGAATGTTCGGCGGTTCTTCTTCGATGACGAACTCATTGGCGCCGACGATGATTTTTTCTTTCGACTCCGCCGCCCGCTGAAACTGATAGGAGGCTTCCGCGACTTCTTTCTGAGGATATCCGCGCTCGATTGCTTTCACCATTCCGCCCATCGCGTCGAGCTTGCCGAAATAATCGAACGCGCCTTTTTCCATTTGCAGAGTTAGGTTTTCAAGGAAGTAAGACCCGCCCAGTGGATCGACCGTTTGCACAACCCCAGACTCGTATCCAATAATTTGTTGCGTTCGCAAGGCAATTCTCGCAGCTTCTTCGGTGGGCAAGGCGAGTGCTTCGTCGTAACCGTCGACGTGAAGCGACTGGGTTCCGCCCAAAACCGCTGCCATGGCCTGAATAGCGGCGCGGGCGATGTTGTTCAACGGCTGTTGGGCCGTCAGTGAAACGCCCGCAGTCTGGGTGTGAAATCGCATCAACCAGGTACGTTGGTTCGTTGCCTTGAAGCGGTCTTTCATCACCTGATACCAGATTTTGCGCGCCGCCCGATACTTGGCAATCTCTTCAAAAAAATCATTGTGCGCGTTGAAGAAGAAACTGAACCGCGGACCGAATTCGTCCACGTCAAGACCCCGCCGCTGCGCCCATTCCACGTATTCCACACCGTCATAGAGCGTGAAGGCTAGCTCCTGCAATGCGGTCGAACCCGCTTCGCGAATGTGATACCCGCTGATTGAAATCGTGTTGAACCGCGGTGTGAATTTCGAGCCGAACTCGAATGTATCGACCACCAGGCGCATCGACGGCGCAGGCGGATAGATATATTCCTTCTGAGCAATGTATTCCTTGAGGATGTCATTCTGAATCGTGCCGGAAATCTTCTTCCAATCCGCGCCCTGTTGTTCCGCCACCACCAAATACATGGCCCACAAAACCGAAGCGGGCGAATTGATGGTCATCGAGACAGTTGTGTTCTCCAGATTGATCCCGCCGAAGAGAATCTCCATGTCCTCGAGCGAATCAATGGCCACACCGCATTTGCCGACTTCGCCTTCGCTGGCGGGGTGGTCGGAGTCGTAACCCATCAACGTGGGCAGATCGAAGGCGACCGAGAGCCCTCCGCCACCGTGTTCGAGCAAATACTTGTAGCGCTGATTGGTTTCCTCCGGCGAGGCAAAACCCGAAAACTGGCGCATGGTAAAGAGCTTGCCGCGATACCCAGAGGCGTGAATGCCTCGCGTAAACGGCGGCTGACCGGGATAACCGAGATACTGGTCGTAATTCCAGTCCTCGGGCAGATCAGCCTGAGTGTAGAGGCGACGAACCGGCACGCCTGAAATGGTCGTGAAACGGGCGTGCCCGTTTTCGTCGAGATTCGTCCCTGTTGGCGCGCCGATAGGGCGCTCAGGGGATTTCTCGAGCGTCGGCGCCAAGGTTTTTTCCGCCCATTGTTTTTCCGAATCTGAAGGATTGCGCCCCTCAAACACATCCGCGATCGGACTCTCGGCCACTTGCGGCTTGGAAGGTCTCTTTTCAGCCATGAACACCCCGTCTCTAGATGATATGGCGAGTTCGAGCTTGCGGCAAGGCGCAGGACGTAGCAAGCCACGTTTCTACAGTATGGCTCAGTCTGTACGAACATTGGTTGCGACGTTTTGGCGGGACATCTCCCATGCCTTGGCGTATTTCCACGAGACGTACACCGAGTGATACAGGTGCAGTAGCAGGCCCTCGCGGCCGTCGAGAAAGCCGAACCGGATGAAGTAGTTGTAGATGAAAGTCAGCACCGGCCGAATCACGATATTGGTGATGCTAAAGGTACGGCGGCCTTTAGCTATCGCGACCTCAGCGCCCATCGAGGAATAGCTGTTCATGTGGTCTATATAGCCGCGCAGCGTCGGATAGGCATCGTGCAGCATTGCGTGGGAGAGCTTGCCAGTCGGACCTGCTACTCTCATCGTCGGATGTGCGCCGTATTCCTCGAATCGTCCTGCGCCCCGTCGCACCAGACGGAGTTTGGGGTCAGGATAGAAGCCGCCATGCCGGATCCAGCGGCCGAGGAAAAAATTCTTGCGTGGAATCCAGAACCCACTTATTGCGGAACTGGCATTCAACGCAGCCTCCATTTCGGCCGCCAGTTCTGGTTCCAGCCGCTCATCTGCATCCAGTTGCAACACCCAATCCATCGATGCCTTATCCATCGCCGAATTTTTCTGCCCGGCAAAACCTTTCCACACCTCCACAAAAACCTCGGCACCATAAGATTTTGCGATCTCGACCGTCCGATCCGTTGAGCCTGAGTCCACCACGATGATTTTGCCTTTGCCATCGCGGACAAGCGGCATCACACTTTCAATGGTGCGAGGGAGATTGCGTTCTTCGTTCTGGGTGATCAAAACCACAGACAGCGTCACGCGTGGAAGGATACATCGTAGATCAGGAATACCGAAAGTAGAAAGCAGGTCGACCCTGCCGCCTTCGCAACTGACGAGCAGGGTCGAATCTGACACAAGCCGGATCAGTATCCCGGCGGCTGAAGTTGGACCGCCCCCGGTTGCACATCCTGACGCGGCGCAACATACGGAACATTCGGCATGTGGCTAACTTCGCCTCGTTCAGCATCGGCCATTACGATTCCGGCGTGGTCGAGCAGAAGGCCGGTGGCGCGGTCCATTTCCACTCGCGCTTTTTCGTAAGCAGCCTTAGCGGAAACGAGATTGGACTCTGCCGAGGTTAAGGCCGACTGGTCTTGCAGCACTGCTGTTGAATTTGAAACTCCGACCGCCAGTTTTTGCTGCTCGGCGTTGAGCGTCTGACGCGCAAAATCAACCGCAGCCTGAGCTGCTTGCACGCTTGCTTGATTCTGCCGCAGCGCAAACTGGGCATTACGAACTTCAATGCGAACCTGATTTCCCAGTTGTTGCAGACGGACCTGTGCCTGCCGGTATTCCAACTCGGCTCGCACCTGATCCGCTTGCGCCTGCCGATTTCGAATCGGAATCGTGAGAGTCACCCCGATTCCCTTATCGGGTGCTGTGCCATTCACGAGCTGATTCAACGTCGCGCCATAGCCTACCGGCCCACCATTGCGAAACGGCGGAGCAGCCTGAGCCGGATTGAAGCATTTTTGCAAAGGACTGTTTGCTGACGTACACGCAGGAGGCAGCTGAGCCGAATTCACATCTCCCCCAATTCCGGAGCCGCCGTAATATGCGTACAGATCGAGAGTTGGCAACATCGCATTCCGAACTGCTTTGATGTTCAGTTCGCGAGTGCTCAGGTCAATCCTCGACTCCGCCAATTCGGCGCGATGACCGAGGGCGTCGCTGACCAGGTCCTGAGTGGGCACGACGAGTTCCTGCTCGGGCAGTTGCATGGTAGAGGTAGGAATCACATCCGCCGCCGCAAGCGTTGGATCGTCAAGATTGCGGCTGAGCGCATTCTTCATCAGCAATTCCTGCAGCTCAAGATTCGTTTGTGCCAGAATCAAAGCCTGTTGATCCGTCGAAACAGTGCTCTGCGCACTCACCACCTGGATCGGCGGCACGGTTCCGAATTGCAACTGTTTCTTGGTGTCGGCGAGTGTCCTCTGGGCGAATGCGAGCGCTTCCTGTTGGACTCTCACATTTTCGTAGGCGAACACCAGATCCCAATAGAGGTTCTCGATCTGGTCGACGGTCGTAATGATTTGCAGCCGAAAGGCAACATCTGAGATTTCACGGTTGTTCTTGGCAATTCGAATGAAACGCGTGTTGGGCAAGAATCCGAAACCCTGAAGCAAAGTCTGAGTCAGCCGGAACTGAAGACCGGAACCGATGCTGGGCGTGTAAGTGCTGGTTGGGTTGTTGGTGGTTACGTGCGTGTTGTTGAATCCCACCGCGAAGTTCGTGCCTGTATGAAAGCCCTGCAGGTAGCTGAAATTGCCGGTTCCGGTATTGGTATTGGCGATGGGCACCGGGCTGAACACGCTTGTCGATTGTGTGAAGTTCCGGTCCATTTGGAGCGTGCCAGTGAGCACTGGATCAAAGCTGGTAATAGGCGAGCCGATGCCCAAAGTTGAGCCGACTAAACCGTTCGTGCCAGTGCCCGCGCCGCCTGCGGCAATGCTGGTGCCTCCGGTTCCAGAGCCGACGGTTCCGCTGAGGCCACCGACGCCACCACCGGGCGTGTTCTGTACGATCCCGGTGTTCACACCGAGAATGTTAGCGCCCGCGTCTGCGCGCAGAATGTCGGTGTCCGCAATATTCAAGTTGTACCGGGCCAGCACCAGATCCAGATTGTTTTCCAGAGTCAGCGCCACCGCGTCATTCATCGAGAGCATAATCTTGCCGTCATGCATCAACTGTTGCATGCGGTCGGTGTTGCTCAAGTTCGGCGGCGGCACGTATCCAGGCTTGTAGGGGGCGATCACGTTGGGGAACTGGGAACGTGGTTTCGAATAATCCACTGGAACATACTGAAGTGGTTGCGTTGAAGCAGTTTGCGCTGAAGCAGCAGGCATGGGCTGAGGCGCTTGCGGCAACGCTGTTGGGGAGGATTGCTCATTCTGTGCCCAACTGTTGAGCGACATCACCGTGGCAAGCGCAATGCCAACCATTCGCAGCCTGGCGAAGTTCAATCGAAGCAAAGGCATTTCCTTTTCTCCTTTTGCGTAAAAATTGCTAGTGAATATTGCGGAGTATCTCAATCTTGACATTGGATGCGTCCGATTCGCGCGGACACTCTAGAGTAGCTTCGGCCGTAATGAAATTTTGGGGATGAATTGTAAAGAATTATAAAGACAGGGCTTCTCGGAAAGTAGGGATCGACGTTACCTCACGCAGCACTCCCTCTCTGGGCCGAAGCCCAGTGAGGGAGAACGCTAGAGATCGCCGGATTTATTTCTGAGGTTGCGGCGCTTGTTGTTGCGGAGTCTCTATCACGGACTTCACATCTTGACGCGGCGTAACATAGGGTACCGTCGGCATATGGGTCACTTGGCCGCGCTCTGCATCTCCCATGATGATGCCGTTGTGGTCCAAGAGTAGCCCAGTGGCACGGTCCAATTCAATGCGTGACTTCTGGTAAGCCGACATGGCAGAAACTAACGTTGACTCCGCTGTCGCCAGCGCCGACTGGTTCTGCAAGACTAGAGTGCTGGTCGAAGCGCCAAGGTTTAACTTTTTCTGCTCTGCGTCCAGCGATGTCCGGCCCAAGTCCACAGCAGCTTGAGCAGACGCCACCGCCGCCCTGTTTTGCGTCAGCGTGAACTGCGCGTTCCGAACCTCGATGCGAATCTCGTTCTCGATCTGCTGCAATCGCATTTGCGCTTGCCGATATTCCATCTCAGAACGAATTTGCGTGGCCTGACCAGCCCGGTTGCGTATCGGGATGTTCAAGGTCAGGCCAATGCCTTTGTCCGGCGCGCTCGAATCAATTGTCTGATTCAAGGAGGTCAGATAGCTTACGGGCTGGGCCGGTGGAATATAGTTGGGGCTGGTGGGCGGTATGGGCGGTCCAGCGCACCCAAAGGCTTGTTGCAACGATGACAAGTTGGCGCATAGATTTGCCGGGTTCTGTGCGCCGGCTAAGCCCGATCCTCCATAGTACGCAAAGAGATCGAGCGTGGGCAGCAGCGCGCTTCGAACCGCTTTGTTGCTGATCTCCTGGCTGGCTAAATTAATGTGCGCTTCCGCGAGCTCAGGCCGGTGACCCAAAGCATCGTTAACCAGATCTTGCGTGGGGACGACTTCTTCTTGCGCGGAAAGCTGTACGGTCGACGTAGGAATGACCTCCGCGTCGGCCAATCGAGGATCTACCAGCGTGCGGCTCAGCGCATTTTTCATCAGGAGCTGCTGCAACTGAAGATTGTTCTGAGCCTGAATAAGACTCTGCTGATCTGCGGCTACTGTGCTCTGAGCACGGACTACTTCGATGGGAGCCAGGCTGCCGATCTGTACCTGCTTTTGAGTATCCGACAGCGTCTTCTGGGCGAAGGCCAGTGACTCCTGCTGCACCCTCACGTTCTCATATGCAGAAACCAGATCCCAATACATGTTCTCGATCTGATCCACAGTCGAGATAATTTGCAACCGGAAGGCGACATCGGTGATCTCGCGGTTGTTCTTTGCGATGCGGATGAAGCGGTTATTGGCGGGGAAACCGAAACCCTGCAGCAGATGCTGCGTCAGCCGAAACGTGAAATTCGGGTTGATGACCGGGCTCAATGATGTGAATGGGCTGTTCGTACTCTGGCGAGTGTTGTTAAAGCCGACGAGCAAGTTAGTGCCCGACTGGAAGCCCTGCACGTAGGAGAAATTATACGTCTGTGTGTTTTGCGAGAGCACGGGAACACCGGTGAACACGCTGCTCGCCAGTTGATTGAAGTGGTCCCATTGTAGCGCGCCGCTGAAGATGGGATCGAAACTTGTAATCGTGGGCCCCGCACCTAGGGTTGATCCGGTCAGACCGCCAAGTCCCGCGCCAGCGCCTCCGGCGCCGGTGCTGGTGCCACCGACGCCGGATCCTGCTTGCCCGCCCAACCCACCTACGCCGCCGCCGGGCGTATTCTGCACCACACCGTTAAATACACCAAGAATGGCTGCGCCCGCCTTTGCCCGCAAAACGTCGGTATCGGCAATGTTCAGGTTGTAGCGCGCGATGCCAATGTCGAGATTGTTTTCGAGGGCCAGTGCCACCGCATCGTCAATCGAGAGCATGAGTTTGCCGTTCTGCATCAGCTGCTCAATTCGTGCAGTGTTGTTCAGATTTGGCGGAGGCAGATACCGAGGCTTGTACGGAGCAATCGGATTGGGAAAGTATCCGGCCGGCTTGTCAAAATTCTCCAGATGGAACTGCTGCGGCTGCGGGGCCTGTACCGGCGCGGACTGCGATGTTGTGGAAGATGCCGGCGGCGCGGTTTGTGCCGAGTTCTGCGCCCACCCGCTGACAGTCAGCACGCCGGCAAGAATCATTGCAGCAACCCGACAGACAGAATTCAAACCAGACAAAGACATTCGCTTATCTCCATGCATTGAAACTGCTCGTGATGACACCAAAGGCTTCTCTAGGTCAAGAGTTATTACGCAAAATATCCCGCCCAGGTTTCATCTTTGTGCGCTCCAGGCAAGCCGCTGCGTTTGGTCGCAAAAACACCACGCGGAATGCAATAGTATAGCTGACGCAACGGTCGTCAAACCCGTACCGGCCAGTGGCGTCACTTTCCAGAGGCTTGGCAAATTCTTTCGATGATTGGCATTAAGGAGAAGATTCCAGGCAATCCTCATGCGTAATCTCAAGCTCGTTCTGGCCTACGACGGCTCCGAATTCTCTGGATGGCAGGTTCAGCCCAACGCCGCCACGATTCAGGGCACTCTTGCCTCGGCTATTGGACGGGTGACGGGCGAAAAGGTTTTGCCGCAGGGCTCAGGCCGCACCGACGCCGGAGTTCATGCTCTCGCCCAGGTAGCCACATTTGCCACCGAATCGCCGATCCCAGCGCAGAATATGGCGAAAGCACTGAACGATCTTCTGCCACCCTCGATCCGGGTGCTCGACGCCACTGAAGCGCCCCAAGAGTTCCACGCTCGCAAGTCTGCAAATGTGAAAACCTACCGTTATCGCATGCATCGGGGCGCAATCTGTCCTCCGTTTCTGGCGCGTTATGCGTGGCACTACCCTTATCCGGTCGACGAAGATGCCATGCGACTAGCCGCTACTTTCGTCCGCGGAGAACATGATTTTACGTCCTTCGCAGCAGTAGATTCAGAACGCGGACGCGAGGATGAAACTATTTCTAATGTGCGCCGGATCTTTGATTCAACCTGGGAGCGGACGGGGGAAGAACTGATCTACACAGTTCGTGGCAACGGCTTTCTGCACCACATGGTAAGAAATCTGGTGGGAACATTCATTCTGGTCGGAAAGGGTACATTAAAGCCGGAGAGTGTAGCTGAGATTTTGCTGGCACGAAACCGGTCGGCAGCAGGAGCAACCGCTCCGGCGAGTGGACTGTTCTTGGTGAGTGTCGAATACTAAGCTGTATGGTAGAAACGTTGCTTGCAACGTTTCTGTCCAGCCTGTCCAATGGTATGGACGGCCCGAAACGTAGCCAGCTGCGTTTCTAGAGAATATGGCTACTGACCTTCAAGTCGCTGCGCGAAAAGTGGTTTCGGTAAATCCCGCTTCCGGCGAGGTCCTGCGCGAATTCGATTCCGCGACCGACGCCGACGTTCATGCTGCCATAGCTCGGGCTCGATCCGCTCAAACCGCATGGAACGAATTGGGAGTGCGACGACGCATTGCCGTCCTGCGCGAGTTTCAACGTCTGCTGCACGAGAAGAAATCGGAGGTTGCCGCGCTGATTAGCCGCGAGGCTGGCAAGCCGATGGTAGAGGCTCTGCTCACGGAAGTTCTCGTCGTGTTAGACGCCACGCGCTTCTGTATTGACAATGCCTTCGACTTCCTGCGCGAACAGCCGGTTCCCCACGGCAATCTCGCGATGAAAACGAAGACTGGGCGCATTCTGCGCGAGCCGCATGGTGTGGTCGGGATTATCTCGCCGTGGAATTACCCCTTCTCCATTCCGGCAACGGAATCGCTGTCCGCGCTCGTCACCGGAAATGCGGTGGTGCTGAAGCCATCCGAACTCACTTCTCTGACGGCGTTGGAACTGGCATCTTTCCTGCATGAAGCCGGTGTCCCAAACGACGTTTTTCAGGTTGTCGTCGGCGACGGAGCCGCAGGCTCCGCGCTGCTGAATGCCGAAATCGACAAGTTGGTCTTCACTGGAAGTGTCACCACGGGAAAGCGCATTGCTCAAGCTGCGGCTGCACGATTGCTTCCCGTCGTGCTCGAGCTTGGCGGAAAAGATCCCATGCTGGTCCTCCATGACGCGGATGTGGATGTGGCCTCAAGCGGCGCGGTCTGGGGTTCTTTCGCGAATTGCGGGCAAGCCTGTCTGTCGGTCGAGCGCTGCTATGTGCATCGCAGCCTGTATCAAGAATTTCTTGAAGATTGCGTGAGAAAAACCAAACAGCTGCGTGTGGGCAATGGTATCGATCCGCAAACCGAAATCGGGCCGCTGATCTACGAGCGGCAATTGCGGAATGTCGAGTCACACATCGAAGATGCACGAGCGCGCGGCGCCCGGGTCCTCACTGGAGGGTCACGACTCCCGCAACTCGGGTCGAATTTTTTCGCTCCGACTGTGCTGGCCGACGTGACCCATGCCATGCACATCATGCGCGAGGAGACCTTCGGTCCTGTTCTCCCAGTGATGCCGTTCGATAATGACAATGAGGCAATTCGCCTCGCGAATGATTCCGACTACGGTCTTGCTGCCAGCATCTGGACCCGTGATCGCGCCCGGGGAGAATCGTTGGCGCGCCGCATCCACGCAGGGACGGTCATGGTCAACGACGCGGTCGCTTGTTTCGGCATCAGTGAAGCTCCTCACGGCGGCCTCAAAGCCAGCGGCATGGGCCGCACGCATGGTCGTTTCGGCCTCGAAGAAATGGTTCGCATCAAGCACGTGGACTCTGATCTCATGCCCGGCGTGAAGAGAGTCTGGTGGTACGGATATGGCGAAGGGTTCACACGACAGATGGAAGGCTTCCTCGATCTGATGTTCGCCCGTACGCTTCGCCAGAAGTTGCGAGGCGCGATGCGCGCAGCGGGAGCGTATCTGCGAAAGGGACGGCTCTGAGGTCGCGTCTCGCGGACAACAAGAAAGGGCACTGCCACGCGGCATCCCAGATCCCTTGAGTTGTACGTCTCTGGCCTCGCGCAAATCCCTTCGAGTAGAATGACAGGTTAGTGGCGAATTCTGCGGCGTCAGCCGCTTGAACTAGGGTGAACCTTTTGGCAACAACCGTAACCTCTGGCACAGCGACTGCTCCGCAGCTCCCTAACCACAAAGTCAAAATCAAAAAACCGGGACAGCGAGCTTGCAACGAAAAGAACGAGAAAGGCAAGTTCTGCGGCGGGCATCTCAAACGCTGGTTTTACACGACCGACATGTTGGAACAGGCCTGTGGCGATGTCGAGAAGGCTTGGGGGCGCGATGCCGAGGTATATCGCTGCGAACATTGCAAGACGCTCTATTTGCCTAATCCTGAGGAGTCAGGTGGCCTGAATGTCGCTGGGCCGGGGCAGATTTCCGTTTTTGGGTTGACGGTGCCGCCGAAGACTAAGTAGGCCTGCCCGGCTTTGCTCGTGGGCAGCCGGGTGCGGCGATCGCAATGTGATTCGTGACTATGTCATCCTCTGATCTCATCTACGACTGGAACCGGATTCATCCCGCCTCGCTGCGGCCCATGGGGCGTGTTTTGCTCAACGACGAGACGTTGCGCGACGGCTTGCAGTCGCCTTCGGTCCGCGATCCTTCGATCCGGGAAAAAATTCAGATACTCCATTTGATGGAGACTCTGGGCATTAACTCGCTTGATCTCGGGTTGCCGGGAGCGGGTGCGCACGCAGTGGAACATGTTGAGGCTCTGGCGCGTGAGATCGTCGATCACAAAATGAAGATTCGGGCTAATTGCGCGGCTCGAACCCATCAGAACGACATTCGTCCGATCGCGGAAATTGTGCAGCGTACCGGGCTGAGGATCGAAGCCGCGACATTTATTGGATCGAGCCCCATCCGTCGTTACGCCGAAAACTGGACGGACGACTTCCTGCTCACCACGACTGAGACCGCGGTGAAATACGCAGTTTCTCTCGGCCTCGACGTCATGTACGTCACTGAGGACACAACCCGCTGCGATCCGGAGATGGTAAAGAAGCTTTACACCGCGGCGATCAATTGCGGAGCGCGGGCCATCGTGATCTGCGACACCGCCGGGCACGCTACGCCGATGGGGACATTTGCCCTGGTGCAATTCATCCTCAAGGAAGTCGTGAAGCCATCGGGTGAGAAGATTCGCGTGGACTGGCACGGACATTGTGATCGCGGATTGGCCATCGCGAACTCAATAGCGGCGCTGGTCGCGGGCGCCGAGTGCGTGCATGCGACGGGGCTTGGAATCGGAGAGAGAGTCGGCAACACCCAGATGGACCAGATGCTGCTAAACCTGAAACTTATGGGTATTCCGCCGTGGGTGGACCAGGATCTCACCAAGCTGAAGGACTATTGCCTGGCGATTTCGCGGGCTACAGGCGTGCCCATCCCCGCAAATTATCCAGTGGTCGGTGAAGATGCGTTCCGCACGGCCACGGGCGTACACGCGGCGGCGGTCATCAAGGCGTACAAGAAAAACGACATCGAACTGGCGAATACAGTTTACTCAGGAGTGCCTTCGCATATTTTCGGTCTGGAACAGGTAATTGACATTGGTCCGATGAGCGGGAAGTCGAACGTGTTGTTCTGGCTGGATCGGCGCGGGATTCCAGCCTCGGATGACGTGGTGGAGAGCATTTACCGGCGCGCCAAGGCGTCAGACCACACCCTGAGCGAGGCGGAAATTCTGGAGTGTGTTGAGCGCGCAGAGGCCCGCTAAGTTTCATACTCCCGCGCGGGTCCCGATCGCGCCCCGAAACGGCACCCTATCAAACGCGAGACTGATTCACCGATCCGCAAGACCGTCTGCTGCGTGGCCTCCTTAGTCCGTCATCGACCACAGGGACTGCAGCTGAAATGGCACACTCGCCGGCCCAGCCGTAACCGTACCGAGAATTGCGATAGCGCCTTGAAATCCCCCCGTTGACGGTTGCATGGTCGCCAAGCCGTTCGCGTTCGAGACGACCACGGCTTGCGAGGTCCCGAGAATGATCGGCATGGGATTCCTCGTAATGATCGTATCGCCACCCGACACGATCGGAGTGTCGTTGTTCGTTCGCCCGAGCAGCGACTGAAACACTACGCTTGCACCAAGCACAGGGTCTGGGGGCGTCGATGTGTCGGTAACCTGAACCGTGATCGGTTGAAAAGCAAATCCTACGGTGACGAGTTGAAGGTCTCCCGCGACGGCCTGCAATCGCAGCGAAGAAGCCGGTACTGCAGTTCCATAAAACGTCTGACATGGTACGTCACCCGGTTCGACGCAGACGCTCACTTGCACGTCCGCGGATACAGACGAAAGCTGTAGAACGCTACTTGCGTAGCCGCTAGAGTTCGTCTTAGCGCTCGGCGGATTGAGCTTTGCGGAGCCCTTAATCAGATAGTAGTTGACCGTCCGCCCTTTCACCGGAATGCCATTCGATAACACTCGCGCGGTCAACGTTAGATTTAGAGTAGCGCCTTGCGCGATCCACGTGTAGGGCGTGAGCAGGGACATATCCAGCGCCGACTCCGTTCCCAGCAGCGTGGTCTGCACCTGCTGAGGACTGCCATACGAAGCCGGCGCGAGCTGAGCAGTAATCGTGATGGCGCCGGCGCTGAGCACGCTCACCAGAGTGGAGGCTTGGCCCGATTGATCGCTGAGCACGGTGCAACTTCCCCCACCACCACAGGCTGAAAAGGCTACAGCCGGACTGGCAGTGAAAAATACGCTTGCTCCTGGCACAGGAGTGATTCCGTCAGACGCCACGACTTGCACTCGGATGGGATTGGCGGCCTGCCCACCAACGGGCGTCGGCGGATTTCCGCCGGCGGTCAGGCGAAGAATATCGTCGGGGCCAGCTCCGTAAGTGACAGCTCCGCTCATGACCGAACTGGCGAGCGTAGGCGGATCCGTTAGCGTCATGTCCTGCACCCCGTCGGCTTGGGCGGAAGCAGTGACCAATATCTGTTTTGCGGACGCCGCCAACGTCTGAGCATTCCCGTTCCCGACGGTGACCCTGGTATTTGCCTGAAATCCGTAGCCTGCGATGGCGAGGGCCGTGCCTCCGGCCACGCTGGCTCGGGTTGGAGTGATGTGGTCGCCGTAGAGCAAGCGAGCATGGTAGCGATAGTCTGGGCGCCCATCGCCGCGGATGTCGGCGATCCCGACCCGAAAGCTGGTCGCCTGCAGCAGCTGTGCGTTCAGGACCGTGGTTCCGAACAATGCGGAATTGAAAGCGGACGGCGTGTTTGCTGGAGCAGGAAAAGTTCCTGGATCGGCGAGCGCCCACATGCCGATCACCGGCTGAGCTTTGCTTTCTGACGGAGCGCCGAACTGATCGAGCGCAGTCGCGATTACGGAAAGGGTGCGGTTCGCCTGGGCGGAAAACCAGAAATAGTCGAGACCACCGTAGGGATCAAGAGAAGCGGCCCAGTCGCCGGCAGCCGGGAGCGGCGCGGGAGAGTTGTAGGTCGTGGGTCCGAACCAATCGGGCCTTTGGGCAGCACTACCCGGCATGACGATGTCCTGCGGAACATCTCCGCCCAAGGTTACGGTTACTGTGATGGCTTGCAGAAAGCCGCTCGGCAGTACCTGCCAAGGCTGGTACGGGCCGACTGTCGCCGACCAGAAAGGGTCGAGAGCCTCGACCGTCAACTGGTATTGTGCGCTGCTCGCGCCGTTGGGGATCTGCAAGCCCGCCAGATCAAAGAATCCTTCGAGCGCCGAATCGTTCGAACCGTAGCGATTGAAGGGTTGTCCCGTGCCGTCATCGAACCCCGTGACGGTGGTTCCAACATTTCCAGCAAACAGGAAGCCGGAGACAGACGCAGCAGCGTAAGCTCTCGAAGGCAGTCCGGTGTTGGGATCAATCCAGCGGGCGACGACGTTTGCGCCTTGCATGCCCTGACCCGGCTGTCCGCTCGCATTCGCGAAATATACGTGTCCATGAATGCGAGCCGTGGCCGTGGAAAAGGTCGGCCCCGGATATAAGCGGGAGAGCGCCGCCCGATCATCCATTTTTGGCTGGTAGGGATTGACCCTGCCGCTGTTGGAATAGCATACGGAGATCGGAACACAGTCCGCAGAATCGACAGCATGCATGATGGTAAAACCGACAAAGTCGTCGCCAGTCGGCGCTGGGCTGCCCGTCTGGACGTTAAGGTTCGTCTGCGACCAGCCGAGGCCTAACACCTGCCCGAGTACTCGCACCAGGCGATATTCCACATCCGGGTCAGGTAACTGGACAACGCAGTTCCCATTCAGTACCACCAGAGCATGGAGAAAATAGGCATTCGATCCAAAATTGTCGAGGCCGCCGAAAACCGCGTTGCCGAAGCACTCGGATGGATCGCCGGCGCCCTGCCCGAGAAGCGCGTCCGTGACCGTGCCGTCGAAGTCATAAACGATGCCGACGGGCGTACTCGTGGCGGTTGGTAGAATATCGGCTGGCATGGTGATGGTGCCGTCACTGTTGCGGAAGACGTTCGAGCCGTTAACATTTTCCGCGAGTTGTCCGGCGTGCGTGGCCGACAGAGCGACGGTCGAAATGGAAGTCCATTGGCTGAAAGCATCGGCAACTAACGCGTCCGCCTGCGGACCGGAAACTGTCGAACTCAGACTGCCCTGGTCGGTGTAATAGTTGACTGCGCCCTGCGCCCAAGTGAGCGGCGTGCCAGCCGTTCCCTGGTTGAAGTAGCTGACTCCCGCGATGTAACGCGGACCCCCTGCTCGCGCCAGTTGCAGGAAAGCGAGCAGGAGCACAATTACCCCAGCAACCGGGCACATAAAGCCAGACCGGAGCGCGATGCGCCTGGAAGAAGAGATTTTCGGCATGTGCTTACTCTTCTTCCGCCGAGCGGAAGAAACGAACCAACTCGCGAGGGCTGACACTCGTTCTCCCGCGGAATCGATTTCCAATGCCCGGGCGTCGTGCTGGCACTCCGATTCGCCCCGGTTCAAGCACAACTCGGCCGTCGGGACCGATTTTGAAGCGGCCCCCTCGGACTGGGCTGGTCAGTCCCAATTTGCTCGGAGGATAGAGAAACAGCAGAAAGCGATCGCCGCTCCGATAGCGTTCTCCGGATTCCCACAAGCCGGCCCACTCGCGGATCGCCAGCATTTGCCCGGTACGAACGCCCTGCATGGCTTGATCTACATGAAAGCTAATCTGGACAGCAGTTACGCCATTTCCTTTGGGAGTGATCCGCTCAACAGACTTGACCGTCCCGGCGAAGATGTAACCCGAACTTCGGGTCAGCGGGGGCGGACGCCGCGGGAATGCTGATCGCGGCTCGTTGGTTCCAGGCAATTCTGACCGCGCCGGTTGCTCCGCAATCGCCGGCGATGCGACCATGGTCAAGATCAGCGTAGCGACAAAGGGCCTCCAAATTGACGACGACATAGCAAGCCTCACTTCTTAACCGAGGCCAGCCTTGACGGGAATACCAGGAGAGTACAACTCGAAGGAGAGATTGGCTGTGCTGGCCGTCACACGCGGCACGAGATTCCTCTGAGGAAATCGCAGCTCCAAATTGTGCGGAGCTTCGCTCGGCCTCCCGGACGGGGGCGTCCGAGCCTACACACTCTCCGCCATTCGCCGGCTCTGCCGTTGCGCCGACAAATGCGCTCCCGTGAGCAGCAACAATCCTGTTAGGAATGCCCAGAACATCAAGCTCGCGGACAAGGCGAAAGGTCCATAGACTTCCTGAAAATCCAGCCGCGGCAGCGCCAGGATGTAGCAGTATTTCAAGATTTCCGAGAGCAAACCCATGATGACTGCCGCCGGCAGGACCGCCCGGGCCGGCACTTTACCGTTGGGCAACAACCAGTAGATCAGAAAGAAAATCGCGATGCTGGCCGCGATGGCAAAGAGTTTCATCATTAGAAAACCCAGCAGCCGCATGGTGAGAAAGTCATGGCCGAAAGTTAGAGTCTTCAGCAGCACCACATTCCCTGCAGTCAATGCCACCGACATCAGCGCCAGCACACCGCAGCCGATGGCCAGTCCCAGCGCGATTAGTTGATTCCCCAAATAGGAGCGGTTGTCGGGAAAACGCCAGATGCGGTTCAGGGCCACCTCGAGCGGCATGAAGACTCCAGTGGAAGTGATCAGGAGAATGAGCAGCGAGAACACCTGTGCCCGATGGCGCGCGTTGACCAGCGCGTTCAAGTTTCGAATCACGAAATCCTGGCCCGCGGGCAGATAGTCGCGGAGCAACTGCACCACGACGTCATACATCGCGGGCGAGCGGAATACTCGGCGAATCAAGGTCAACAAGAGAAGGACAAAAGGAAAGAATGAAAGGATTGCATTCGCGGCCACCGAGAAAGCAAAGGTGTGGACCTCCGTGCGCAAGACATATTTCAACGTAGAAGAGAGAAGTCCGCTCCGTGAGCCCAGGCCTTTAACCGTACCGTTAGAAGAAGCGGACAGGGGCAAAACCGGGGGCGAAGTTCCGGGGCGTTCGATCAAACTTGATCCAATCTTATCAAAGAGTTACAGCTCACATTGAACGGTGAGCCGCTTAGATATCTGGTCGATCCGAATCGCATCTTCACCACACAAAACCATGGGTCACGTTTGAACGTTTCGCTTCATTTCACTTTATTGTTAATTCTTCTCTTGCCAGAAGGAAAATTCCTGAATATTATTCCTGCCGTTGCCGGAATGTCGGCAGCGAACGTTGGTTAGTTTTGGGTTGATGTTTTGTCTATTGTAGTCGAAACTCGCGCCACCACGACAGGCTCCGGAGCTTCGCGCCGTTTTCTCCACCGACGGCGCGCAACTCAGGAGCCTTTCTTGTTGAACCAGGTTATCGACCGCAAGCAAGGCTAGACCATTTCGTCCACAGGCTTTGAGGGGATCAGTTACACGCGCGCTTCGCGAAGAATGTGGAATTCTAATCTCGGCAGAGGCGAAAGGAGTTCATTGTGAGAGAGAAGGGTACTGTAAAGTGGTTTAACGGGGCTAAAGGATATGGTTTTATCCAGCGGTCCACAGGGGAAGACGTCTTCGTTCATTTCTCCGCCATCCAGGAGAATGGGTACCGAACGCTAAACGAGGGTGAAACCGTGGAGTTTGATCTGCTGAAGGGCCCCAAGGGGTTCCAGGCGGGTAACGTCGTCCGCGCCTGACAACCTAAGAGCAAGAAATTTGCAAGCCCTCTCAGAATCCCCTGAGAGGGTTTGTTGTTTCAATTCCCTTTAACGCTTTCTTTCGAATGTGGCTCTATCAATCGTTTCGTCAACAGCACCAGCCCGAAAATTTGTGTCCACTCGGAAACAATATTTCCCACGACCTGGCCCCATTTGGCTTCAGAATTCATGTGAGCGTACAGCACGACCCAGGCAATTCCTGTGATCACCAGGAATATGGTCAGAGAATGATTCCGTAGCCACTTGAGCACTGGATTCAATCTCATGTCCGCCGGACGGCGGCTTTCCGCCGATCCTTTTTCGTACATGTACTTCGTCGCCAGCACTGTGACGACGACTCCCGCCCAATCTGCGATGGCATTTCCAAAGAACGAACCTACATGCGTACCCGGATCGGAGACGCTGTACAGGACAATCCACAGAATAAGAATGAAGACGGAAGCCACGCCGAGGGAATGACGGCGTATAAAGCTTTGCGGTTGGTTTGACGTATTGACCATGCGGCTGAGCCTCCTCGACTTTAAAATCTAACCGTCTCTCAGATGCCGCATGCCGTCTTCGCTATTCGAGTTCCACCGAAACCAGATCGCCGTCAGCCTTTCCTCCTGCTCTGTAATTGACGGCCACAGTGCGGCTCTTCCATTCGCAGGAGAAATTGTCTGCTCCGATGAGAGTCAGCGACTTGTAGTCCTCCGTCCGCAGCTTGAGCACCTTCGCGCCGGAGGATACGGTCAAGACGGCAGAAGGGGGTTGAGAGCAATCGACCGCAACCAATTTTCCTTTCACGAACTGGATCGTACGCTTATCCGGTTGCGGAGGCGCTGAAGGTTGGTCAGCGTGGTCGCCATTCGATTCTTCAGCAGGTGGAGGACTTGGCTTCTCTGTTGTTGCCGACCGCTCCGGGGGTCTCCTGGCGATCGAAGGAGGCGCAGTCGAGGAAGACGAGGGTGATGGAGGCACCGAAGAAGCGGACGTCACGGGAGTTGAAGTCGCTTGCTGAGACGGGGACTTGCCTGCGTCCTGCGCCACCGTCCCGTACTTCTTAAGCATCGGCAACCCTTCCAGTTCCTCGCCCGCAGATTTCGCCACCTGCGGATCCGGACTGTTCTTGAGACGTCCCAGCAACGCGGCCGCCGCATCCCAGCTTTTCCCTGCCATATAGATTTGCGCCAGGTTCAGCAAATAGGTTTGGTTTCGTGGGGCCAGCAGGATGGTGGCTCGCATCGAATCCAACGCGGCGTGGCTACCGCCGCCCTCCAGTTGAGCCATGGCCAGCATGCCGCGTGCCGCAACAAATTCAGGATCCCAGTCCAAAACCTGCCGAAGGTCCTGCATCATGTTGGGAAGTCCTCCCGGCGCTTGTCCGGTCTGCGCCAACTGGTACCTCACCAGCGCCAGATAGTAATGCAGCCAGGGATCCTTGGAATTGAGTTCCGCACCTTTATTCAACTCTTCAACTGCGGTCTCGAATTCCTTCTTCTCCATATGCGCCCAGGCTAACGCACGACGAGCTACTACGTTATCCAGCTTCGGCTGGCTCGTGATTGTCTCCAACTCCTGTACAGCCTGCTCGCGATGCTCAGGCAGGCGGAGACTCATTTCGGCGACCAATGCTTGCCCTTGCGCGAGGGGAAGCTCCTGGATGCTGCTGCCAATCTGGTCAGGTGGCGCTACCTCCAGGATCTGGATTCCCGCAGCAACAGGCTGCCGGCCCTTTTCCGCTGGCTGGGTCGGCTGAGCCAGCGAATGGAAGTGATCCATCACCGCTTGTCCGAGCTGGGCTGAGCTCATGCCGTATGCTTTTTGAATCGCCTCTTCGGCCGAAAGCTTTTGGTTCTGGATCAAGTCGAAGTACGTCCCTGTTTCCTGAAGTTTGTTCTGGCTCAGCAGGTGGTGCATTACGATCCAGGACTGTGCATAGAACAAGGTATGGCGCGAGTTGTCCTTACCAGCAGCAGTGTCAGGGTGCGCCGCGAATAGGTCAGCGATCGCAAGCCATGCGGTCGAGTTCAACAGTTCGGTGAAGGTGTCTGGGTCTTCGCCGATTTGCGCCTGCTTGTTCTCGAAACGCAAGCTGGAGAAGTATTCCGCGAAGCCCTCGTCGAACCACGGCTGCGTTGGCGGGTAATTGTAGTTCAGGAACACGAGGGCGAACTCGCGCGATACTGCCCGCCAGCTCTCCTCTTTCGCCAGGTTCAAAACGAAGTAATTCCGGTCATCGCCAGGAAGAAAGAAAGCAGCTGCGATTCCCTGCCCCTGACGGGTGGGCACAACCTTGCTGTATTCCTCGCCGCTTCTGAGGGCGATGATGTCCACCGGTTCCGACATGTTGATCCGGTTTCTCATCAGCAGTTGGCCAAAGACCAGGCGCATCTGCTCGAATCGCACCAGCACGTCATGCCCCTTGCTCTCCTCCACATCCGTAACCACAGAAAAATGGCTGGAATTGACGCGAATCCAGTGCGGCTCGTCGGAGCGAGCAGGCGCAAGCGGCGCACAGCAGAGCAACAGGACGAGAACGACAAGAAATATGATCCGCGATAGAAGGGAGTGGATGCGATCGCTCATGATCCGCCGGGAAGTTGCGATAGGGAAATGCTACCACGCTGGCCGCATGGTGATGCGCAGTGACCGCGAGCGGCAGTTCGCAAGGGCCGACGGATTAGGCTACTCAGGCGGTCGATTCAGGTTCCTCAACTGTAGACAGCTGTTCGAGGGCCCACCGCGCACTCTCTGCCACAACCGGATCATCGTCCACCGCCAGTCTTTCAAGAACGGCGATGAAACACGGATCCGCGCTGTTGCCCATCGCGATGGCGGCATTTCGCCGCAAACCGGCGCGTTTCGTGCGACGAATAGGCGAGCCGCGAAACTTCTCCCGGAATTCTTCCGGGCTCATTTCGGCGAGCCACTCCAACGCCGGATTCAGCAGTCCTTCCCGCGGTTGGAAGTCCTCGGAACTGGTTGGCGGTGCTTTGCGGTTCCAGGGGCACACATCCTGGCAGATATCGCATCCGAACACGTGCCGGCCCATGCCTTCTCGCATCTCATCTGGAATTGCGCCGCGCTTTTCAATCGTCAGATACGAAATGCACTTGTTGGAGTCGAGTTGGTAAGGCGCGATCAGCGCGTCCGTAGGACACGCCTCGATGCAGCGGGTGCAGGTGCCGCAGCGATCCGGCGCGGGCAAGTCAGGCTCGAGTTCGAGCGACGTCAGAATCACGCCCAGAAACAACCACGACCCGAGCTTCTGATTCAGGATGCAGGTGTTTTTTCCGATCCACCCGACGCCCGCGTATTTGGCATAGACCCGCTCAACCAAAGGCCCAGTGTCGACGTAACAACGGGTTTGTAGCGCCGGCGTATCTCCGTTTGTCGCGAGGGCATCCTGCCCTCGCTGGTCGACGGCACCTCGAACCGAGTCTTCCACGATACGCAGGCGCCTCGTCACCGCCTCGTGATAATCTTCGCGGCTCCATGCGTAGCGCGAGATCCATCCCCGCTCGGAATCGTTGGCCTGAGTTGAGTAAGGATGCGCAGTGTTGTAGTTGATCGCGCAAACAATCACACTCCGTGCCCACGGAGCCGTCGAACGAAGTGAAGCGCGCTTGAGCTGTCCAGCTTCGTCGCGCGTTTCCATATATTTCATCTCTCCCGCGTGTCCCGCATTGACCCACTCCGGAAAGTAATTCAGTTCTGGAAACTCGCGGACCGGAGCAATCCCGGCGAGTTCAAATCCTGCGTCCTGAGCTGCTTGCTTTACCAGGCCCGTGATTTGACTGAACTGATTCAATCGAAGCGGTATCCGATTCCGACAGAAGACGTAGCAAGCCACGTCTCTGGGGAAAAATGTCACTCCGCAGAAACGTTGCTTGCAACGCTTGCCGACAGCGAGAATCTCATTTGTTGCTGGCGTTGAGGGTCTTGTCCGCCGCGGTCAATTCTGCCTGAAACCTCGCCGCTTTCTCGGGCTGATGTAGCGCGCCGTATTCCGTCACCAGATCCTTCCGCGCATTTTCGAGCCAGCTGGCCGGCGGATTTGTTTGCTTCACCAGAATCCCATAGCCAGCCAGGCTCTCAACCTCGGCATCCGCGCAGCGTTGCTGCGGGATGAGGGCACGCCCCAGCTTGATGCGTGCGATCGCAACATTCAGATGGTCGGCGGGCAGCGTGTCGGAGTAAATCTGGAGCGCGTCCCGGAACGATCGTTCCGCCCGCGCGTATTGCTTGCGCTCCATGTAGACGCCTCCCAGGTTAGCCAGCGCCGACCCGATGTAAAAATGCTTCCCCTTATACACGGTGCGATAGATCTCGGCCTGCCTGCGGAAGTCAGCTTCGGCTTCATCCAGCTTACCTTGCTGCATTGCTACCTTGCCCAGTTCGCCGAGGGCTGAGGCGACGCGCGGATGCACCGGCCCATAGACGCGTTCTTGAATGCCGAGAGCCTGCTGCAACATGTCAGCCGCCTCATTGAATCGCCCCTGAGCATTCAGACACCTGCCAAGACTCGTCATGACCGACGCCGTCTCGGGGTGATCCTTTCCGTAAAAACCCTGGATGATGTCCAGCGCCTGGCGATAGTAGCGCTCGGTCTCGGAATAGTGGCCCCACTCGGTCTGAATGGCTCCAAGATTGATCAAATCCTCGGCGACATTGGGATGTCGTTCGCCATAGAGCTTGCGGTCCATGGCCACAACTCGCAGATTGAGGGAATTCGAAGTGTCCAGATGACCGGCGTAAAACTCAGCATTGGCCAACTCTGTCAGGCTCTCGGCCAGATCGGCCGTTACTCCGCCCGGCGCGGACTGAATCCGAACCGCTTCATTGAGCACCTGAATGCCCTGGTCGTACTTGCCCTCGCTTACCAACACTTCGCCGAGGGAGTACATCGCTCTGCCCACCCGGGGATGCGTGGGCGGCAAGTGCCGCTTGCTCATCTCCAGCCCCTGCCGAATGAACTGTGCGGCTTCCTCATATTGCGCCTGGTCGGAGCGAAGCTGGCCGAGTGCGACCAGGCTTCCCGCCACTTCGGTGCTGTCCGGGCCGAAGAGTGTCTTTCGACGATCCAGTGCGGAGTGTAGCAGCGAGTCAGCTTGATCGAACTTGCCCAACTGATCGTAGATGGTCCCGAGCGTCTCATAGAGCTCGGCTTGCACTTTGGGATCGTTATTGAGAGTCTGGGCTTCCTGCACGCCCCGGTCGAGCAGAGTCACGACGCGCATGCTGTCGCCGGGCCCGACCGATTCGTCCCCACCCTGGAACAAGTTCATCATGAACTTCTGAATGCGCTGCGTGCGCGCCGCTTCTTCCAACGCGGCATTCCGGGCCTTCGCCAGACGCACCGTAAAGAAGACCACCAGGCCCACGACGATAGTAAAAACCAATGCCGCGGCGGAAACCGCGCGCCGATTCCGCCGTACAAACTTGCCCACCCGGTAGCGGACGCTGTCAGGCCGCGCCTCCAGCGGCTCGCCCTTGAGGTAGTGGTCAATATCGCGAATCAGCGCCTCGACCGACGAATACCGCCTCTGTGCATCCTTGTGCATCGCAGTAAGGCAGAGCACGTCCAGATCAGCCCACGCGGTCTTGCTCGTGGAAGGAATGTTCGAGTTCGCGCCCTCCAGACCTCTGGCAACGGCTGACGGTTTCTCCGGATCCTGCCCGAGAATCATCCCCTCGGCTTCGCCCGGAGTCAGCCTCGACAGGTCGAAAGGAAGTTTGCCGGCGAGTAACTCGTAGAGAACGACGCCTAAGGAATAAACGTCCGTATGAACACCTACACGATCTCCGCGGACCTGCTCTGGAGCCGCATACGCCGGTGTCATGAGCCGCAGCCCAGTCATCGTATGGTCCTTTTTGGTGGGCGTTTCCAGACTCTCCAGTTGCTTGGCAATACCGAAGTCGAGCAACCGCACGGTTCCGTCGGCCTTCACCAGAATGTTCGAGGGCTTCAGGTCACGGTGGATGACAGCATGCTTATGCGCATACTGCACGGCTTCACACACCGCACGAAACAGCGACAGCCGCTCCGCGATCGAGCAGGCATGCTGGGCGCAATACTCCGTGAGCGGGATTCCTTCGACGTACTCCATCACGAACCACGGACTTCCGTCATCGAGTGTGTCGGCGTCGTAGAGCCGCGCTATGGATGGATGATTGAGTTGCGCGAGTGTCCGCTGCTCGCTGGCAAAGCGTTCCCGCCGAGCCGGAGACAACCATGCGTCGCGCAGCAGCTTGATCGCGACCAGGCTGCCCAGATCGATGCGTTCTGCAAGATAGACCACGCCCATGCCGCCTTCGCCAAGCGCTCGCTTGATGCGGTACGGGCCAAATTCCTTGAAGGAAAGCGAATCAGGCACCGCTTCGTCGAGCACCTGATGAGCTACTTGCGCAAGATCACGATCAAGCAGGGACGCGCCTCGCGCATCTTCTTCGAGCAAGGCCAGCACGTCCGCCATGAGCCCGTCGTCATCAATACAGGCGGTCTTCAGGAACGCCCGCTGCTCCGGCTCGGAAAGATCGGCCGCCTCATGAAAGAGGGTCTGGATGCGTTCCCAGCGCGCGCTATCCATTTAGTCCCCCCTTAACCTTGCGACTGTAGATACATAGCTTGCCACGTTTCGGCGGCATCCATGAAACGTAGCCAGCTACATTCCTACAGTTAAGCGCCGGATCGCGACATCAGCTCGCTCGCCGAAGCTCATGGGCCAGCCACGCCTTGGCGGCTCGCCAGTCGCGCAGTATGGTGGCTTCGGACACCTCGAGCAACGACGCGATCTCGTTGATGTCGAGCCCCCCAAAGAACCGGCTCTCGACCATCATCGCCTGCCGCGGTTGAATCCGTGCGAGCTCTTCCAACGCCGTGTCCAGCGCCAGCAAGTCCTGCCCGCAAGACGCCTTGTGCTCCTGCGAGTCGTCAAACGTCACAATCGCGAACCCTTCGCCCCCTCCCCGCTTGAAGGCATTCCGGCGCCGCGCCGCCTCGACCAGCACCTGGCGCATGGCCCGAGCGGCGATCCGCTTGAAGTGCAACCGTGATGTCGAGGCAAATCCCGGCGATTTCGCCAGCTTCACCCAAGCCTCGTTAACCATGGTGGTGGGGCTGAGCGTGGCGCTCGGATCGCTGCGCTTGACGCTCGATGCCAGCCGGCGCAGCTCTTCGTAGGTCACGCTGAAAAGTTGGTCCAGCGCTCGTCGTTCTTCCGGCGTTTTCCCCGGCTCGTCGGACTGGAATCCGCTCGCCAATCGACTATTTCGAAACCGCATGACAGTTTTTCCTGCGTAATTGCGCAATGCGTAGTGGAGGCCGGCTGCGGGGGGAACCGCCCTGGGGATGGGCGAGGAAGCACACAGCGTTCCTGAGTCTGAAATGCTACCAGCCATCTCCCCCCAAAGCAACCGCCACTTTTATGCGAATCTAGGAAGCCACGATGCCTGATTCTCTGCCCCGTTCCGAATCAGAACATTCCGAATCACGATGCCCAAAACCCTAAGGAGAAAGCCCCAATGAAAGACTGTCACGCCCAGCGAACGAAAAGACTTGGAGCCTTGAACCCACCTGCTTTCTTGCAGCCGCCATCCGCCAACCACAGTTGGCTCAGAGCAGGCTGCATCCTCTTTCTGCTGTGCGCGGCTACAGCGATCGCCTCACCCGCAGCAATCAAGTTCAAGAGCCTCGTCAGCTTCAATATCAACAATGGTCTGAACCCTGACTTAATGTCAGTTGTCCAAGGCCTCGATGGCAACTTGTATGGGACAACGGTCTACGGTGGCGCCAACCTACCCTGCAACGCGAAGCAGGTGGGCTGTGGCACGGTCTTCAAGATCACTCCCGGCGGCGCGCTGGGGACGCTCTACAGCTTTTGCTCCAAAACGAACTGTGTCGACGGCGCCTATCCCACTGCATCGCTGCTTCTTCTCGTCAACGGCAACTTCTTAGGCACAACCCTGGGAGGCGGCGCGAACGGATTTGGTTCCGTCTTTGAAATCACGCCCGCAGGCAAACTGACCACACTTTATAGTTTTTGCTCCGTCTCGGGCTGCGTCGACGGCCTCAGCCCGGAAACAGCACTAATTCAGGGCACCGACGGCAACTTCTACGGGACCACTGTTCACGGCGGGAAATTCGGTTGTGGCGGTTGCCACGGTGCTGGTACCGTCTTCAAGCTTACTCCCGGCCACAAGCTGACCACGATCTATAACTTTTGTGCGCTGACCAACTGCGATGACGGTGCCTACCCGCTCGGAGCATTGATCCAGGGCACGGACGGAGATTTCTACGGGACAACCAACCAGGGAGGGACGACCGGCGCTGGCACGGTTTTCAAGCTCACTCCCAAAGGCAAGCTGACTTTGCTTTACACCTTCTGCTCTCAAACCGGCTGCACCGACGGCATTAACCCTTACGGGACACTAGTTCAAGGCACCGACGGAAACTTCTACGGCACTACCGATGGTGATGACTCTAACAATGGCACGGTGTTCAAACTTACTCCTGCCGGCAAGTTGACCACGCTCGCGAACTTTCTCGGCAGCAATCAGAACGCCGTCCCGTTAGCGGGGCTGGTCCAGGCCACCGATGGCAACTTCTACGGCGCAGCCTTCACAAACTTTCACGACGGCAATTGCTGCGGTGGCATTTTCAAGATCACCCCCGGAGCCAAATACAGCGTGGTCCACCAGTTTGTCGGCACTGATGGCAACGGTCCCTACGCACTCTTTCAAGACACCGGCGGCGCATTCTACGGCGCCACCAGTGCGGGCGGCACTAACAACTTTGGCACCGTCTTTGACTTGTCTGTCGGGCTCAAGCCGTTTGTGGAGTTGCTGCTAGCCTACGGCAAAGTTGGCAACACTATCGACATTCTCGGCCAGGGACTCACCGGAACTACCGCAGTCTCTTTTAACGGAACAGCGGCCAAGTTCACCGCCGTTTCCGGCACCTACCTCACTGCGGTTGTTCCTTCGGGTACCACTTCCGGCTTCGTGACGGTGAGCACGCCCGGTGGCACACTAACCAGCAGCCGGCAATTCCGCGTTCTTCCGGCGATCTTGAGCTTTAGTCCGGCAAGCGGCAAAGTCGGTACCCAGGTGACCATCAATGGCAACAGCTTCACCGGCGCGACCAAAGTTACGTTCGGCGGGGTGAAGGCGACGTATACCGTGAACTCGGACATCAAGATCACGGCCACGGTTCCAACCGGCGCGGTAACGGGGAGGATCCAGGTAACCACGCCCGACGGAACAGCGACGAGCTCCACAGATTTCACTGTGACTCAGTAGCCAAAGGACGACACAATGAGAAATTCACAAGCAATCCCTCGCAAGCTCACGCAGCCCCGGACGCACGTCCGGGGCTGTAGTGGCAAGCGAAGCCGGAAAGCGCAGGCTCAAATTTAGCTTCCCGGAACGGCGTCGCTCCTCTTATTCCCCGGGTCGGTCGGGACTTGCAGTGCCACCAAATCCCCCGGTCCGAGGAGCCGACGCCGATGCGTTCACCGGCCTCACAAGAGGCCGGTTTTTTTGTCGGCATCGATACGATCTTAGGTATTTTCCGAGACCGTCATGACGAGAGCGCGCTCTGCGTCGCATCCGCCAGCACGTGTTCCCCACCCGGAATCCCAAATAACTGATGGCTGCGTGAGCATGGCATTTTTCCGCCAGTTGTCGTCTTTTGTCTTCCGTTTCCGATATTCCCAGTAGAGCGCAACAGACCCAGCCTGCGGCGTGTCGCCTGGGAGGCGTCCAGGCTGGGGCTCCCCCTGCTCTACTTTTTATGACCCAGGAACCCAACTTAAGAAGTGAAAGGGAAATAAGTTGAATCGCAATCTTATTCATTTGTCTGTTTATCTCTCGCTGATGTGCTGCGCCCTGGCACTACTGGCTCAGAGCGCGGATAGCGCGGATAGCGTCGTCCCCAGCATGGTGAAGTTTACCGGTGCCTTGAACGACGCGAACGGTAAACCCCTCACCGGCACCGTAGGAGTCGCTTTCCTGCTCTACACCGAACAGTCCGGCGGCGCACCGCTATGGACAGAAACTCAGAACGTTCAGGCCGACAAGAACGGACATTACTCCGTGATGCTCGGTTCGACGACTAGTCACGGAATCCCCGCCGGTACCTTCGCCGCTGGCCAGGCACGCTGGATCGGAGTTCAACCGACCGGCCAAGCCGAACAACCGCGTGTAGAACTGGGCAGCGTTCCCTACGCGTTGAAAGCGGCGGACGCGCAGACTTTGGGCGGACTTCCGCCATCGGCATTCCTGCTAGCCTCGCCTTCGACGAGCACGGACAGCGCCGCAGCCGCAGAAGCAGCGACCTCACAACCACCGACCGGCACGAAACCAGTCACCACTGCGGGCGGCACAGCCCAAGCACTGGCGAAGTTTGATGGCACGGCCGACATCGCCAGCTCTGAGGTTTTCGACGACGGGGCCCATGTGGGCGTAGGCACCAAAACGCCGAAGGCCAAGCTGGACGTGAAAGGCGACAGTATTTTGCGGGGAAAGCTGACCTTGCCGGCGACCGGTACTGCCACGACGACAGCGGGGACGAATTCTCAACCCTTGAATCTTTCGGCGTCTGTCTTTGATAGTGGCGCGCAAAAGGCAAGCACTGAGACTTTCGCTTGGCGGTCAGAGCCGATGGGAAACAACACTCGAGAGCCGTTTGCAAAGCTGGGTCTGCTTTTCGGCGGAAACGGCTCTTCGCCGTCGGACACCGGACTTTCGATCTCCCCTACTGGCATCGTCAGTTTCGTTCCAGGGCAAACCTTTCCTGGCACAGGCAACGGCACGGTGACCAGCGTGGGACTGACTGCCCCACTTACTGATTTCACTGTGACCGGCTCTCCGATCACCAGTTCCGGCGCACTCAACCTGCAATGGCTGGTTCCGCCCACCGGCGAGGATGTGGCAAACGCTATCGTCAAGCGGGACAGCGATGGCGATATCGCGGTGAACGCCCTGACCGTCGATGGTTTCATCTCATCGAATGGAGTAATCAACGCGCTCACCGGCGTCACCGGGTTTGGGTTCGGATCTGTAGTTGGAAACAACGCTTTTGCTGGCGCGGGCGAGGGCGATGGGGTACTGGGACTCTCGCAAAGCACAGCCGGAGCTGGTGTGGTTGGCATAAACTTCAACAGCGGTTTTGGAATGGTGGGCGAGGCGCAAGGCAACAATGGCCAAGGCGTGTGGGGTGAGAGTTTTGGCTCGCAGAATAGCTCGAACGGCTTTGGTCCCGACGGAGTGGACGGAATCTCACACAGCGACTTGGGATCGGGCGTTGCGGCATTCAACACCGCGGCAGGCGACGGATTGTTTGCCCAAGCCGCAACTGGGTTCGCTGGGTTTTTCGAGGGCGATGTCCATGTCAACGGCCAGCTCTCCAAATCCAGCGGATCCTTCAAGATCGATCATCCGCTGGATCCCGCCAACAAGTATCTCTATCACTCCTTCGTAGAGTCGCCCGACATGAAAAACTTGTACGACGGCGTGGTTGACCTCGACGGCAACGGCGAGGCGGTGGTGAAAATGCCGGATTGGTTCGAAAGCCTCAACAAGGACTTTCGTTATCAGCTTACGTCCATCGGTGCGCCTGGGCCGAACCTTTACATTGCCGAGGAAATCTCGGGCAATCAATTCAAGATTGCCGGTGGGAAGCCTGGAGCCAGAGTCTCCTGGCTGGTGACTGGCACTCGCCACGATGCCTGGGCGGACGCGCATCGCATCCCGGTCGAGCAACTGAAGACGGGGCGCGAGAGCGGACTCTATCTCCATCCAGAACTGTTCGGTGCGCCACCGGAAAAATCCATAGCGAGAGCTCATCACCCAGCCCTAAAACCGTCCCGAGGCCGCATTCTGCCCCACACGGCAACAAAGTAACAAGCGGGAGCATGTGTCGGGTGCCCCGCTCCTTGCGCTTTTTGCAAGGGGCGGGTGCCCGCAACGCCAAGTGCGGATGCGACATTCCTAAATTGGAATCAAGCGGGTGGCCCACCCATTGCCCGTGCAAATCTAGATTACATCACAAATGACAGGTGGCGATCCTTCCTGCGTTCTTGCAGGCACCCCTTTCTTGGTTGGGAAAAGCATAGAATGGATGGGCCAGCCCGAGCGACTCACTTTGCTTTTTCGATGACCGCCTCGACCTTTCCGTCGCGGATCGCACGTTTCAGTGAGGCGTGGTCCTTTTCGTTCTGGTCGGCGTATGCGATCGAGAACACTTCGATAGCTTTGTCGAAAGAGTCGCTCTTGCCCAGATAGCCGCTGATCATCGCGGCGTCTCCGGAGCGTGCGTGAGAGAGCGCCAGCGAGTGACCGCAAAACTGGCCGAAAAGAATCATTCTGGCCGTTTCGAACGTCTCGACAGCAAACTTGATCTTAACGTCGCGGAGCTGGCGAATATAGAAGTTACGCCCTCGCCTGCCCTCGGTCCAGCCGAGGAAAATGTCGCTGGCCGGTTGCATAAGCCGGATGCCGTTGACGACACGCTGTCCGTGGTTCGGGTAGACGCTCGTTCCCGCAAAGCCCTCCAGAACCGAGGCGCGCGCCTCCTTGACCTGCAAAATCAGAGGATCTCCTTCGCCGGCCACAAAGAGCATCATCCAGCAGGCGGTGCCGACACTCCCAACGCCGACCACCTTGACCGCAGCATCCTTGAGTTCGTAGCGGTCAAGCAACATGCGATGGTTAGGCGGTAAGGTTTCCCGGTACCGGGTGAAGGCGTCCCTGACCTCCGGATGGATCTCCCCAGCGGTGTGACCTTTCCAGTGGTAGATCGCCGGGAGTTGGTCTTTGATAATTGCCGACCCGCCCGAGTTGTCCGTGAGCTTCGGGAAGAGGCCTTCCGAGGTGCTGCTCTCACGCGCCTTCGCCAGGTTCCTGATCGCGCCGCGGCGAATCCCGGAATCCTTAATGCTCCCGATCATCATCTCGGCCTCGACGGCGAAGTACCACAGGTCCAGCACCTTCATTTCGGCGAACTCGGCCATGTGCTCGCGGTAAGACCGGACACAGGTGAGGACCGCATCCTTGGCGTCGGATTCGCTGAGGCCGTTGTCGCGGCAGGCGATCACGAAACTCGCCGCGAGACGCTTGAGGTCCCACTCCCATGGTGCCGGAAGGGTCTCATCAAGATCGTTCATGGCGAAGATGACCTGCCTCTCCGGGGTGGCGAGGCCACGAAAGTTGACCAGGTGCGAGTCTCCGCCGCACTGCACGCGGATGCTGGTAGACGGAAGACCCGCGAGATCCACCGCCATAGCGAGCGCCGAGCCCCGGTAAAAGGTGAAAGGAGACGCCACCATGCGCCCGTGGCGAAGCGAAAGAAGGTCGGGGAGACGTCCCTCGTCAGCCTGCAGTACCAGGCGGACCGGGTCTGGCCGGTTGTGCGGCGGTTTCCATTCGGCGTGCGAGGTTCGCGGACACTTCTCCCGCAACGCTTTGCCCATCGCCTTGCGCTCTGCTCGTGAGCGGTGTGACATGGAGGCTGGGAGCTTGTTGTTGCCGGGTTGCTGAGATTTCGCTGTCGTGACCTCGGCTGCTGGTTTCATCGTTTTCCCCTATCACTACGAAACGTGGCGAAACTGGTGCGCTCAACAGCTAAGGGATCGCCTTTCAGACTCTCATGTCCGTCCTCGGGCGCAACACTTGAGATTAGCCTGCTGAAGAAGAACTATGCGTGACGCCCATCACAGCCGTGCGTATTCACAGTCACCGAGGAAGGAAATGCCGACGACTATCTTTCTAGGGTCGCAGCTTATAGCAAATTCCGATTGAAAAGGATTCTCCATGCCACGAATTTCATGCTACGTAGGGTCGGTGATGGTGTCGCTCTTGCTGGCGACAAGTCTTATCTCGACAACCACCGCTAAAACATCGCCGTCGAGCCCGTCGCAGTCTTCAACCGCGTCTTCGCAGGACAAAGCGAAAGCCTGCAACGACGCCGCCGACAAGCAGGGCCTTAAGGACCCGCAGCGCAAGACATTCATGCAGAACTGCCTTAACAAGGCCGCGACCTCCAACTCCGATGCCAAAGTGAGTGAACAGGACAAAGCAAGTACCTGCAAGAGCCTCGCGGACAAAAAAGGCGTAACCGGCGCGGATCGTCGGTCGTTCCTGAAGGATTGTATGAATAAAGCCAACCCGTAATCAGGTTGGTTGCCTGGCGTCTCAAGGAGAAAATCCCATGATAAGAAACACACTGCTGCAAGGCGCAGCTCGCGCGGGTCTGTGGGCCATCACACTCGTGCTCGTGACCGGCGGCTTCAGTCACTTCGCCGCAACCCAGGATACCCCTCCGAGCCAGGCTGCACGCAAAGTCGAAGCCAAGAAGCCCGACTATTCGCCCTACCCGGACCAGAAATATCCAACCCGCGTCTTCTGGGGCGTTGCCCACGTGCACACCGGCTTCTCCTTCGACGCGGGAATGTTTGGGGTGACGACTACTCCCGACGATCTCTTCAGAGTTGCGCGGGGCGGGACCGTCGTTCTCGACAACGGCCAGACTTTCAAACAAGACCGGCCGCTGGACTGGGTCTCCATCACCGACCATGCCGAATATATGGGCATCTCCAATCAAATTCGGGCAGGCAGCCCTGAACTGCTTGCAAACCCGCAGGGCAAACGCTGGTATGAGATGTCGCAACAGGGTCCTCAGGAGGGTGTCAAAGCCGCGATCGAAGCGGTCATCTCTATGCAAAGCGGCAAGCCCGTCTTCGACGCCAGCAAACTCACGGCCGCGGCCTGGGCGCACGCGATCGAGGCAGCCGAAAAGTGGAACGAGCCGGGAGTTTTCACCACTCTTCACGGCTTCGAATGGACTTGCGCGCCCGGTGGCAACAACCTTCATCGCACCGTCGTTTTCCGCGACGGCGGCGCGGACCGCGTGAATCAGGTTGTTCCCTATTCGACCTTCGACAGCCAGGATCCAGCCGACCTGTGGAAGTACATGGATGCATACGCGAAGAAAACCGGTGGGCAGGTACTCGCTATCCCGCACAACGGCAACCTAAGCAATGGCCAAATGTATTCGGCGGAGACCTTCGACGGAAAGCCCATGGACCGGGCCTATGCCGAGACGCGCGCCAGCCACGAGCCACTTCTGGAGGCTACGCAGATCAAGGGCGACAGCGAGACCAATCCTGCCCTCTCGCCGAACGACGAATTTGCCAATTTTGAGCGTTGGGACATCAATTTCGCAAAGATGGAGTTGCAGACGGATAAGACTTTGCTTTACGGGAATTACGTTCGCTCCGCGCTCAAGCGCGGACTGGAACTGGACGCCAAGCTTGGGGCCAACCCCTACAAGGCTGGCCTGATCGGCGGCAACGATGCTCATATCGGCGTGGTCACGACGAGGGAAGACAACTTCTTCGGTGAGTTTGCCAACGGATTGCCATCGCCTGACCGTTGGAAAACGCCCCTGGCAATGATCAAGAATGATCCCAAGAAAGGGCCGTTGATCTCGGTCTGGGGCGAGCAAGCCGCGGGACTTGGCGGCGTGTGGGCGCGCGAGAATACCCGCGGGGGAATCTGGGACGCGCTCGAACGCAAGGAAGTCTACGCCACCACCGGCGACCGGCCGATCTTGCGCGTGTTCGCAGGATGGGATTTCGCGCCAGCCGACGTTGATCGCCACGACTTCGCCGAGAACGGCTACAACCACGGCGTGCCCATGGGCGGCGATCTCAGCAGTGCGCCTGGCGGCAAGGCACCTGTCTTCATGGTCCAGGCGATGCGCGATCCCGACGGACCCAACCTCGACCGCATCCAGATCATCGAGGGCTGGCTCGGAAATGATGGCAAGGCGCAAGAGCGCATCTTCGACGTGGCAGTTTCCGGCGGACGCAAGATCGGCCCGGATGGCCGCTGCAAAACCTCAGTCGGCAGCACCGTCGACATACCGAACGCAACCTACACCAACACCATCGGCGCGCCCACGCTGTCGGCGTACTGGAAAGATCCGGCGTTCGCTGCTACACAGCTCGCGTTCTACTACGTGCGTGTTGATCCAGATCCCGTCGCCACGCTGGACGGCCTATGACCAGAAGCGTTATGGCATCAAAATGCCCGACTACGTTCCGATGACCGTCACCGATCGGGCCTACACTTCGCCGATCTGGTATTCGCCGGCAAAGTGATGCCTAATTCACTTAAAGAAACTCGCGCGCGAGCCACTGCTGCATTTCTCAGTGCCGACGGCTGCGCTGATATACAGTCGCGCCACCTTGAGAAATCCCAACAAATTTATAACGCCGTCACTCCGTACATGGCAGACCGAGGTCATGTGATTTGGGCGGTCGTTCCCTTCCCCAGCGGTTACTCTCCCGAACTGATCCTCGATCGCGTGGGTCGGCCTCTTTGACGACTTCGCATCAGCAAGACGGTTTTCGAGGCGCGTTTACGTTTTCGGTTGATTCCGATACGCAGATTACGGCCACGGTTCCGACCGGTGCAAAGACGGGCAAAATTCAAGCAACGACTCCGGGCGGGACTGCCACGCAGTAGGGAGTCGTAATGCGAGTGTGAAGCCGTCTCTTTTGGGGGCGGCTTTTATGTTGAGGGCGGGGTTGTTCCAGGTTCTCAGCCGTGCTGAGAACGTGGCAGCTCTCAACCGTTGTACGCAGGCATTTGTACAAGTTTGCGGCGTTTCTTCGCCTGGAACCGGGGTCAAGAAGCGCGGGTGGTGCTCTCTTCGCTTCCGTCGCTAACGAACGGGTGACTGCAACGCCAAGTGCGGACGTGATATTCCCGATTTGGAACCAGGTGCGCGATGCGCTCTGCTTTTTGGTTGACCTCGCCTTATGAAACGCGATAATATAAACTGTAATTGATTATCTACAAGATAATCAACGTTCTTTGACAACTTCCGCAGCTTCCGGTTCAAAACGAAAACAAAGCAGCGGGGCAGTGGGATAACCTCCATGTTTTCTATATTTTGCCTGTAACTACCTTGAGAACCATAGATCTAGGAGGCAAGAAATTTTTCGGTCCTTTGTTTTCTAGATTTTAGGCAAAAGAGAGAGTTTTTTTTAGAGAAAGCTTGCATCAGGAATTGTGCAGTCCGCTCACGCATGCGGCTCCGCACAGATTCCCGTCAGTTCCGAACCGACAAGCTGGATGAATTGCTAATCAGAGTCTCCACCGCAGTCGCGAAGACAGAACGCAGTTCCGCCACATGCGCCGCGGGGATGGCCTTCGAAATCAGCAGCATCGCCGTCCCGTGCGACATCGTCCACAGTGCCAGGGACAGGCGGGTGTGATCCTCGGCTGAGCCGCCCAGGCGTTCGGCCAGTTTGGCCTCCATCAATTGCATGGTGGGTCGATGTTCACGCAGCGGAGAGCCATGATCCGAGCGGGCTGGATGCGAGAGTTCGTGGGCGTGGTTGTAGAAGAGTTCGTATTCGTGGGCGTGACTGATTGCGAACTCAAGATAGCGTTGGCAGGCTTCCTCCGGGCGGGTGCAGGGCTGAAGCGCGTCGGCAACATCCTGCTGGATTCTCCGCAGCAGGGCCCGCAGGATGTCTTCGCGGTTACGAAAGCGGCGGTACACCGCCGGAGTGTTGGTGCCCGCCGCCTTGGCGACGGCGCGCATGGTGAGAGTTTTCTCCGCGCCCTTTTTCCACAGCTTCTGGGCCGCGTTCAGAATACGTTCTTGCAGATCAGGATCAGGCTGCCGTGGCATTTCTGTCCTTTATGCCTACGTGAAACGGTTTAATATTTATGTTGACAGCGTAAACGTAACGCTGTATACATAATGAATATAGGCCCCTTTCCCGCGTTTGTATAGCTGAATTTCAGGAGTCCTCAGATGTTTTCCTGGGAAAATCCGGATGACCGTGTCGCCGTCGTGCAAATGAACGCCGAGCTGCGTCACGCGCGCCTGGAGCTGCTCAGCGCGGAGTGCGCAACCCACCAGCTTCGCCTCCGCTTTTCCACTGAAGACCTCGCCCGCTTCGCCGAGCAGGACCTGTTGCGCAAGGCCATTGACTCAGCTGCCGCGTTAAATGACTTCTACGCCTCAATCGAGAGACAGATTCCTCCCGTGGTAGAACCTTCCGCGGTGAGCTCGCCGAAGTTGAACGAAGAGCAGGCCCGCGAACTCAGCGCATGCATTTGCTCGTATCTGCGGGAGCAGCGGGACCGCTACTATGCGGCCGGCATGCCGCTGAGCGCGAAGCGCAAGGCCACCATGGAGCCGTTCTTCTCGCCCGCTTTCCTGAACCGCGTCAGGATTGTCGAGCTGATTGGCAAAGCCATTCCGGACCCGCCGTTTTACTCGGACACAAAAGATCTCGGCTTCACCAATCTGCCCAGCTTCCCCCAGATGGCTTCCGTGACCTTCCTGGACGTGGTCGTCTTCAACGACAGGATTGCAGATCGCGCCCTCTTTGACGGGTTGGTGCATGCGGTCCAGTTTTACATCCTGGGATTGCAGCGTTATTCCGATCTCTTTGTTCGCGGCTTGCTACGAACCAACGCGCACTTCGCGGTGCCGCTCGAGGCCCACGCTCTCGCAATGGCGTCAAAGTTCGCTCGAAACCATGCGGCACCTTTCTCCGTCGAAGAACAAGTCCGTCTTTGGATCCGAGAAGGCCGCTACTAGGTTTCTCCCCCGACAGCCTGCGGAAAACTCACCCATCCGAGTTTTTCCGCACGCGCTGCTCTTGCCTACATTCCAGACTCGTCCGCCGACGGCCCATAAATCGCGGGCACCGGAATGTTATTCAGCCGCAAGTAAACTCCCAGCTGCGCCCGATGATGAACGTTGTGATTCATGACCCAGGTGCGCAGGCAGGCGATTCGAGGCATGGAGAAGACGGTCGCTCCATTGTTCAAGAACGACCATGATTTTCCCAAGTCAGCGTCGCTGGCCTTCGCCAAAGCCGCGCCTGCGGCCGCGACGTTCTTGTCAAACGACTCGAGCAGATCCTTGCGCGTCTTGGGGGGCGGTGGCGGCTGAAATCCCTTGCCCCCGGGATTCATGTCGAAGCCATCCTTCGTGATGGTTTCAACCGCCCACTCCGGAATATTGGCCAAGTGCCCCGCCAGCCAGCCCATGGCACTCGATTTTTCATGCGGCTTCCATGAGAATTTTTCGTCCGGAACTCGTTCCAGAGTTTTGCGCGTGTTGGCCATTTCCTGATCGAACTCGGGTAGAAGAGATTGGCTGAGTGACATGTGTTTCCTCCGTTTATGATTTTCCTGGCGCGACAGCGGACAGAAGCATAGCGAATAAAAAGCGAAGTTTCAACTTGAAAAGTTCGCAGGCGAACCGATGGCAATCCGAGAAATCCCCGAATCGTGGCCGACAAAGGACGAAGTCGCTCTGCTATGCTAGTTCCGGCTTGAACACCATCCCCCGGCTGTTCCGCCCGTTCATCACCACCACCAGCGGTGCCTCAAAGTGCAGATACCGCACGCACCCTCGCTCCTCAATTGCGGGCACCGCGCCCAGCCACTCCCAATCTACAAATCCCTCGCCCGCATCCGGATTCACCGTGAAATACCCCACCTGAAACGCGGTGAGGTTCTGAAAAAAATGGCTGCCTTGCGACGGAGTTACGCGGAAGTCTCGGAATCCCGCCTCCACAATCACCCGCGCCCCCGAAATCTCATCCCACTCCACCGGAATTCCCAGCCACGGATCATTCGATCCCCACCGTCCCACTCCGATCAGCAGGTACGGCGTTCCGCTTTCGTTCAGCTTCGCATTCAGGTGGGCCACCCCTTCCGCCACTTCCTGACTTCGCGCCCGCTCGAAGCGGTGAAAGTCGACGACCACCACATCACACAGATCCCGCACCCGTCCATTCCCCAGCACCTTCGAGCTCTGACACACCAGCCGCTCCGGATCCACATCCTCCATCCGGAGTTCTTCCCCTTCACGCGAGAGCACGAGCGGACGTATCTGCAGAAATCCAAACTCGGCCGCGCCTTCGGGCCGCCGCGGCAGCGTTACTGCAAATTCCACCTCCACCGGCCGGCCGAACGCCTCCTCGCCGATTCTCGTCAGCCGCTCCAGAATCGAAGCCAGCGGAAATACTCCATGCTTTAAAATCGACGCAAAGCTGACGATGCGTGTACCCGGCCGGCTCAGCCCGTCATAGATGACATTGTTATCCACGGAATAAGTCGATCCCAGATGGTCCAGGGTTCCGTCTCTCTCCGCCACATCCAGGCCGAATCGCGCCTCCTTGAAATCCACGAGTGGATCGGAGGCATCGTGCCGCTCAACATGATCCAGCTCCAGCGCCCAGAACTCCCGCTGCGAGTTCGCCAAAACATCTTCCACCGAGGAAAACTGCAAAAGGTTTTGCGGATAACGCGGGCAGAAGGTCAGACACTTTCCACCGTCCACAACCGCTCGCCCCAGTCCCAGTGCCACCGCTGCGATTCCGTCTTCATAACTCATCGGCGGCACCGGATAAAAGTTATGAGACCGCACCACGCCGGAAAAATCGGGATAAAACCGCTGCCCATCCTTTGAGCCGTGAATCGTGCCCACCACCTGCTGCACAATCACTGCCATCTTTTCTTCTTCCAACCGGTACGGCGTCGCCCGAACATATCCTTTCGCATGCTGGCTGAAGGTCGACGCATAAACTCGTTTGATCGCCTCCATCAATTGCTCGAGCCGCACCGACAAATCGGCATGCTGATTGGCCAGCATGAAAGTCTCGTACACGCCGGTAAAAGGCTGGTATTGCGAATCCTCGAGCAAACTGGAAGAGCGCACTGCCAGCGGATAATGGACTTCGGCCAGGAATGCCAGCAGATCGTCGCGTAGCGAGGCAGGAAGGGATGCCTCCAGGAACCGTCCCAGAATCTCTGCGTCGTCGGTGCTATTGATGGCGAAGTCGAGCAGATTGTTCTCGCTGAGGAATCGGTCAAACATATCGGTCGCCAGCACCACGCTCGGAGGCACCGCGATGCGCACCTCGGCAAAACGCCGTGCCGTCTGGTACTTGTGCAGCAGGTGTCGGATGAAAGCCAATCCACGCGCTTTCCCGCCGAGCGAGCCGCCGCCGATCCGCAGGAAGAACGCATCGTTGGCCTTGAAGGTCGACGCGTTGAAATCGCCGATCAGCACCTGGCTCTGCTCACTCCGATATTCGGCAATGGAATCGATCAAATCGCGCCGCAAGTCTTCCAGCGTGGCGAAATCAGAAACCTTCCGCGGCCTGAGCTTCTGCGCAAGGGCAAATTCGGTCCTTGCCCGCAGCCAGTGCGAAAAATGGTTCCTCTCGCTGTGATACGCGATGCTCTCCGCCGGAACTTCTCCAAGTCGTGCCTCAAGCTCGTTCAAATCACGTGCCCGAGCCACCTCGCTACCCTCAGGCAGGCGGAATGCGAAATCACCGAATCCAAACTGCTCGGTAAGAAAACGCCGCAGATCGCGCAACAGCGTGGGCGAGCGTTTTCGCAGAAACGAATATCCCTCGGCATGCGCCCTCGGCCTGAATTCGGTCCGGCTCGTCTGCAGGACGATGGGAACATCCGGTACTTCTTCGCGAACCATGCGGGCCAAATCGAACCCCGCGTCGGTGCTCAACTCGCCGCCACGGGGAAATTCGACATCCGACACCACCCCCAGCAGATACTCGCGATATTTCATTACCTGACGGGCGGCATCTTCGTAATTCGTCGCCAGCAGAATCTTGGGCCGCGCCCGCATGCGCACCAGCTTGTGCGCGACGTTCAATCCTTCGCTGAGCAGGCGCCGGGACTGGGTGATCAGCTCGGTATAGATCGTCGGGAGAAACGATGAGTAGTAGCGAATGTTGTCTTCGACTACGAGGATGACGGGCACGCCGATGGCGCGAGTGTCGTGGTCAACGTTGCGCTTGTCTTCAATGTACTTGACGATCGAAATCAGAATGCGGACATTGCCTTGCCACAGGAAAATCTGCTGCAGGTCGGTGCTCGGGTTGCATGCGATAAACTTTTTGATCTCGCGATAGTCATAGGCCAGCACGACTACGGGCACGTCGAGCCCTGCCGCTTTGACCTCGCGCGCCAACTGGGCGGCGTCCATGTCCTCGACTTCGAGGTTGGTGACGATCAGGTTGAATCGTGGCTGAGATCGCGCCAGCTTCAGCGCTTCTGCGCCGGATGAAACGTGGGTGATTCCGGGAATCTGCTGCTGCTCGAGTTCGAGCGATTCCCCGATCAGCAACTCATTCAGGCGCCCGTCTTCGCGCAGAATGAAAGAGTCGTAAAGGCTGGAGACCAGAAGGATATCCTGTACCCGAAAGGGCATCAGGTTCTCGAAGCCCTCGAAGAGGCGCTCGGGGTCGACGATGGGGTCGGGGGTGTGGGTTACAGGCATCTCCTGAGAACTCGTCCGAACCATTTTAAGCTGTCATCCTGAGCGAAGTGGTCGTTCGCAAGGCGAATGACCACGCAGTCGAAGGACCCAGGGGCTCTGAACCCGGCAAGGTCGTCGCAGGGAATTTTCACTTGGTAGCCTTGTGAGAACGCCTTGCTGCATTCATCTTGACCCGCGCTGATAGGGGTCCTTCGACTCCGCATTATGCTTCGCTCTGCGAAGCATATGCTGCGCTCAGGATGACACTGCATTATCTGTCCTTGATCGATTCCCCGGCAAATACCATTTGCGCTCCCCATTTCTCTGCCAAATCCTGCCAGCGTGGGTTGAGTGCTTCAATCAGGGCAATCTTCTTCTGCCGCCGCCAACCTTTCAACTGCTTCTCGCGATCGATGGCATTTCGCACATCATCAAAGCCCTCGAAGTAAACGAGGCGATTGCAACCGTACTTACTAGCAAACCCTTCCAACTCACCGCTCTTGTGGTCCAAAACTCGCCGGAAGAGATTGTTGGTCATTCCAATGTAAAGAGTGCCCGTGCGGCTGCCAACGATGTAGACGCAATAGTTGTGTTCCTTCACGAATTTACCCGCACCCTCAAGATTTGTCATCCTGAGCGAGATGGTCGTTCGCAAAGCGAACGAGCACGCAGTCGAAGGACCCCGTGGCTCTGAAACTGGCAATGCTTTCGCAGGGAATTTTCACTGAGCGATCTCGTGAGAACGCCTTGCTGCATCATCTGACCCCACGCTGATAAGGGGTCCTTCGACTCCGCATCTGCTTCGCTTCGCGAAGCAGCCGCTGCGCTCAGGATGACACTGTTTCTTAGCTGAAGACAAGCCGACGCCTTCTCATCGGCTGCGAGCGCGCTCGCGGAGCGCGGAGATCAGGCCCTTGCGGCGAATTTCGGCCAGGGGGATCTCGATTTTCGGTCCCTTGGCCGCAGCGACGAGTTCTTGTTCGAGATTTACAAGGCGGCGTTCCTTGTCCTGGCGAATCAGTTCGCGGACATACTCGCTCGGCGTACCCCAGTCGCCCGTAGCAACTTGCCCTTCTACATACTCCTTGAGGGCTTCGGGGAGGGAGATGTTCAGGGAGGTCATCGGCATAACTTATGACGGATTATGACGATACGCAAGAAATCGCTGGAGTGGCCAGTGGGTCTCAGGTTCTCGAATCCCTCGAAGAGGCGCTCGGGGTCGACTATCGGGTCGGGTTGGTGCGTTGCGTCCATAGAGCATCTCTGGCACTCGGTATTGAGGTCACAACTATCGGAAACCGATGGTTGCTGCAAAGAGAAAAAAAAACGCGTAGAAGAATTCACCGAGCGTGACCATGAACGCTAAGACGCGGAGCGGAAGCTTGGCTGAAGAACGCGCAGCAGCTATTCCACAAATGCCGCCGAGCGTGAGTGTGAGAGACACTAGAGAGCTGAGGATGCGGCCATTGCCAACTCGCAGGGTTACCATTCCGTACCCGATAACGAACGCTAACGCAGGGGCGCCGATGGACGCCAGTATGGCCACCAGAGGATGTTGCTTCAGGTGGTCGAAGACTTTTTGAAATCGAGACCGGTTCGACGACCGAACAGCCGCAGCCAGCTCTTCCCCCTGCTTGCTCTGCTGTTCTCGGTCGTGTTCGTATTTCCCGATCGCAGCTGGACTGTCCAAGCTCCTTTTACGAAGTTCTTCTGCCAAGGCTTCGCGGGCCGTCGTCGTGAGACTATTTCGGTCCGCTGCGACGCGCAGCAGATCGTCGTTGCTCATCACCACATAGCGATCTGATATTCCCTGCCGATCCGTTGCCACGGCCTATGCCCTCGTGTCGTTCACTGCCTGTCACAGAAACTGGTTCGTTGAAGACAGCTCGAGCCGGACGCCATCAAACCCTCTGCACTCGGAAAAACTTGCGGGGTGGAACTGCTTCCACCCCGCATCATATTCACGCGAGACGTTGCGAGCAACGTCTCTACAGAGAGGCGGACAGGAATGTCCGCCCCACACAATTGACTACACCAATCCCTGATCCAGCATGGCATTGGCGACCTTGAGGAAGCCGCCGATGTTGGCGCCGTTCACCAGATTGCCCGGGGTGCCGTATTTCTCGGCCGTCTCGAAGCAGTTCTTGTGGATGGCGATCATGATTTTGTGCAGCCGATCGTCCACTTCTTCGCGGGTCCAGCTCAGCCGTGCGCTGTTCTGGGCCATCTCGAGGCCTGAGGTTGCTACACCGCCGGCGTTTGCAGCCTTGGCTGGGCCATAGAGAATCCCGGCTTCCAGGAACATTCGGGTTGCTTCGAGCGTGCTGGGCATGTTGGCGCCCTCGGCTACCAGCTTGCAGCCGTTCTTGATGAGGTTCGCGGCGTCTTTCGCCTTGATCTCATTCTGCGTGGCGCTCGGGAATGCGCAGTCCGCCTTGATGTTCCAAATCGGATTGTGCTCCAACTTGATGTCGGTGGGCATGAAGATCGCTTTCTTGAACTTCTCGCCGTATTCGCGGATGCGTCCGCGGCGGACGTTCTTCAGATCCATGACCCAAGCCAGTTTCTCGCGATTGATTCCATCCGGATCGTAAATGACGCCGTCGGAATCGGAGAAGGTGAGCGGCTTCGCTCCCAGATCAAGCAGTTTTTCCACTGTGTACTGCGAAACATTGCCGCTGCCCGAGATCAGGCAGAGTTTGCCTTCGAGCGAGTCTTTCTTGCTCTTCAGCATTTCGGCGGCGAAATACACGCAGCCGTAGCCCGTGGCTTCCGGACGAATCAGCGAACCGCCCCAGCTCAGACCCTTGCCGGTCAGCACGCCGGTGAACTCATTGCGCAGACGTTTGTATTGGCCAAAGAGGAAGCCGATTTCGCGTCCGCCCACTCCAATGTCACCCGCGGGAACGTCGGTATCCGGCCCAATGTGCCGCTGCAGTTCGGTCATGAAGCTCTGGCAGAAGCGCATGACTTCGTTGTCGCTCTTGCCCTTGGGATCGAAATCCGATCCGCCCTTGCCGCCGCCCATGGGCAGCGTGGTCAGCGAGTTCTTGAAGACTTGCTCAAACGCCAGGAACTTCAAAATGCCGAGGTTAACCGACGGATGAAAGCGCAGCCCGCCCTTGTAAGGACCGATGGCGCTGTTCATTTCGATGCGGAAGCCGCGATTGACTTGAATCTCTCCGCGATCGTCAAACCAGGGCACGCGAAACATGATGACGCGCTCGGGTTCGGTGATGCGCTCAAGAATCTTCGACGATCTATATTCCGGATGCTTCTGCAGAACCAGTCTTAGAGAATCGAACACTTCCTGAACGGCCTGATGGAATTCAGGCTCGGCCGCGTTCTTCGCTTTTACTGTGGACATTACGTCTTCAATATAATCGCCCGGATTTTTGATTCCGGGCGGGGTCATTACACTCATGGGATTTCCTCCAGTTTAAAAATTGCTCTCGGAATTTACGTTTTGTTCTTGTGAAAACATGGCACACTCATGAAACCTGGCCAACGCTCTATTTAAGGCCCGCATCGCAATTTCTGCCGTGACCTGCGTCACCGGCAACCGTGACAATCTTACTGCCACAGGGCGCCAAAATCGTATGTTTTTATGGGAATACAGGTTCCGCCAATGACACTCCAGGCGGGTTAGAAGGATACGGATGGTCTGGGAAAAGGGCCGGTCAGGAGGAGAGGTTGCGGTCCGACCTTGATGTCATCCCGAGGAGCGAAGCCGCGAGGAACCTGCATTTCTGATGGTGCGAAAGGCCTTATACCCCCAGCTTCTTCACTTCTTCGGTGTAATACTTGCGATAGAGGATATCCCACTCCTGGCTGCCCTCCAGGATGGTCCGTTTCTGATTTTCGATCTTGTGTCGCGCCGCCTGGTCGATCTTCTCTTCCTGATTCAGCAGTTCTTCCAGAACCTTGCGCACTTCGAGGCGAATTGTATTGCGGTCTTCGATAAAGTCCACAGCGTCCATCTCGGCCAGTGCGTCCGTGACGACATGTGCAACCTTATTCACTTTGTCGCGGCTAACCCTCACAGCACCGCCTTGTACTTGCGCACCAGTTCGTTCTTCACCTTGCGGAACATTTCCTGATAATTGGCTCCGGTCTTCTGCATTTCGGCGGAATAGGCTTCGAGAATCACCCGCACCTCATCGTTAATGCGATCCTCGAGCGAGAATTCCTCGAGCGTCGCCGCATGCACCTTTTCCGTGACCGCAGCCACGGCTTTGGTCTCAATGAATTTGCCCGCAATCAGTTTTTTCGTGACTTCGCGGGCCAAATAGCCCACATATTCTTTGGAAAGAAGCATGGTGCGGATCGGGGGTTCGTCGTGAAACAAATAGTGTAGCACAGCGAACTTCTGTCACTGGTCGTTGGTCCTTGGCCGTTAGCCTGTTGACCAATGACGATCGACCACGACCAGCCTGCATTTGCCCTCTCCCCCGCATTCAGGCATACAATGCATTTATCCAGAGCCCCATATGCCTTCTGTCTCTGACGACCTCGGCAGCCTCAAAGATGACATGGTCGCCTTCATCGAGGGCCACGGCATGCGCCGCTTTCCCGGCTTCGTCGATTACGAACAAGTGCAGAGCGTCGCCTGGAAGTCGCAAGACAATCCCGACAGCTGGAAAGATTTCGTGGAACTCGCGAAGGCATCTGCTGCGCCGTTCCTCACCATGGATTCGTGGCGGCTGGATCGCGAGGAACTCGATGCCATGATTGACCGCCTGAGCACGGCGGACTTCACCAGCGATGAAGATCTCGAAGATGCCCGCTGGCTTCGCACCTACGTCGGCAAAACAGGTTTCGTGCAACTCGGCTTCGCGCAGCAAGGCGTGATGATGGTTTACGAAGCCTCGACGCCCTGGTACGAGCGCTACCAGAACATCCTCGAAATGGCCGATGATTTCGCCGGCCTCTCCATCGACGAGCCCGACCAGGACGACGAAAAACCCTATTAGGTCCGGGACTAGTCTTCGATTTCGCCCTGCTTAGCAAAGCTCGGCAGGCTTTGTAGCGCCGGCATCCTGCCGGCCCTTGTTGGGCATCCTGTCCTTGCCATGCGGACGAGACGCCCGAACTACAGCCGCTGAGATAGCGGCGCTACAATGGTTCGTCAATTCATGAAATGGATTCCAAAGACAGCCGACGAAAACCGGATTGAACTTCTGGCAGGAGAGTTGCTCTCACACGTCAGGCTGGGCCTCAAAAGTCCGCAACTCGCCTCGATACTCGCTCGGCTGCTTATGACCCGCGGAATCGATGATCCCGAAACTGCCGAGCGTTTTCTCACTCCGTCTCTCGCCCATCTTCACTCACCTTATTTAATGTGTGGGATGAAAGCCGCCGTCGATCGCCTCGAGGCGGCGATTGAGCGCAAGGAAGGGATCCTGATCTACGGCGACTACGATGTCGACGGCACCACCGCCATCGTCATCCTCAAAACCGCCATCGAACTGTGCGGCGGCTCTGCCGACTTTCACGTGCCCCACAGAATCAAAGAAGGCTACGATCTGAGGGGCGACGTGATCGAACGCGCCGCTGCCGCTGGGATCACGCTCATCATCAGTGTTGATACGGGCGTTCGCGCTTTTTCCGCCGCCGAAACCGCGCACCGCCTCGGCGTTAACCTCATCGTCACCGATCACCATCTCCCTGGCCCCGACGGCATGCCGCGCGCACTCGCAGTTCTCAATCCCAATCAATCCGGCTGTGGCTATCCCTGCAAGACTCTGTGCGGCGCAGGGGTTGCATTCAAGTTGGGGCAAGCGCTCATGGAGCAGCGCCTCACTCACCGCGATCAGGCAGCGCTGCTGAAGTCGTTCATGAAGATTGTCGCCATCGCCACCATCGCCGACGCCGTGCCCTTAACCGGCGAGAATCGCGTCTTCGCCAAACTCGGACTCGAAGCTCTGCGCTCGGCAGTAAACCCCGGACTCAAAGCTCTGCTCGAAGTCGCGCAGGTAGGCGGCAAGCCGCTCACGTCGGGCGAGGTTGGATTCCGCATCGCGCCCCGGATCAATGCCGCCGGCCGAATGGACGTTGCCCGTGACGTGATCGAACTCTTCAGCGTGAAAGATGCGGCCCGCGCCCGCGAGATTGCCAACAAGCTCGACCAGTTGAATGCCGATCGTCAAGCGGAAGAGCGGAGAATTCTGGAGGCCATCGATTCACGATTTAAGCAGGAGCCCGCGCTGCTGGATTCTTTCTGCCTGGTCATCGACGGCGACGGATGGCACCGTGGGGTCATCGGCATCACCGCCACTCGCGTCGTCGAGCGTTATTGCCGACCTACGCTTGTGGTTTCCCGCGATGGTGACGAGGCCCACGGCTCCGGCCGATCCATCCGCGCCTTTCATCTGCTGAACGCACTTGAGTCTTGCGCCCCTCTATTCATGCGCTTCGGCGGACACGCGCACGCCGTAGGCTTCTCCATGCCTGCCGCGAACCTGCCCGAGCTCTGCGCCCACCTCGACGCCTATGCTCGCTCTCGCCTGACTCTGGCCGACTTCGAACCTGTCCTGGATCTCGACGCTGACCTCCCATTCGATCAAATTACGCACGATCTCTTTCAAGTCTTGCGACGACTCGAACCCTTCGGCATGGGCAATCCCGAGCCGGTCTTCTCCGCTCGCAACCTGCGTCTGATGGCTCCGCCGCGGGTGATGAAAGAAAAGCACGTCAAACTGAAATTGTCTTCGCAGAACCTAGAGTTCAGCGAAGTTACCTCCTCGTCTGCGCCCCAGTGCCATCCCGATTCAGCAGTTATTCCGCGCATCAATGCGCAGACGGACGGTCGCTGGCGAAAGTCGATTACTTACGATGCCCTCGGCTGGCGCATGGCCGAGCGCATCCAGCAGGCAGAACTCCTCCCCGGCGACGCCTTGGATATCGCCTTCACCCTCGATCACAACGACCACCCTGAATTTGGAGGGCTGGAACTTTCGTTGCGCGATTTCAAAATCCCGGCTCGCGGTGCCCAACAAACCGAGAACCGACCGCCGGCAACCGCTTCAAGCAAAGTCTCTTCTCGATAATCTGCAGATTGCCGCACCGCCAACGCTCCCGACTTGTCACTGCCGTCTCGCCTGATCCGCTGCTAAACTCCCGGCGAGAGCCGGAGGTGTGCGATGCGCAAATCCATTCTCATCACATTCATCAGCATTCTTCTTTTCATCACCACGTTCGCTCAGCCGAAGTCTGCCCCGCCGCCCATGCCGGATGAGTCGCAGACCTCTGCGCCGGCAGAAGCTGACTCTGGCAGTCGCCTCCCAGTCAAGCGAGTCGTGCTCTACAAGAATGGCGTGGGATATTTTGAGCATTCAGCTCGAGTCCGGGGTAATCAGGACCTCGCCATAGACTTCACCACCAGCCAACTCAATGACGTTCTGAAGTCGCTGACCGTCGTGGATTTCGGCGACGGCCGGATTTCCGGGGTCCGTTACAATTCGATAGCCCCTCTTGATGAGCGCCTGAAGGTGTTGCGTCTGCCTTTTGGCGAGCAGCTCACTCGCGCTGATTTCCTTGCAGCTCTGCGCGGCGCTCACGTTGAAGTACACAGCGGTTCAGGCAGCGCAACCGGACGCCTCCTGAGTGTCGAACAAGAAAAGCGATTCACAGAAAAAGGCGAGTCTTACGAGGTCACCCAGTTCTCCGTCCTGACTGACGGCGGCGACATGCGGAATTTCGATCTCGGTTCCAACACTTCGGTCCGGCTTGCGGAACGCGACCTCAGCGATGAGGTCGGAAAATACCTGAACCTGATCGGCTCCTCACGAGCCCGCGACCTGCGCCGCATGACGATTTCAGCCACCGGTACCGGAGACCGCGAAATCTTCGTCAGCTACATCAGCGAAGTTCCAGTCTGGAAGAGCACTTATCGAATCATCCTGCCGGAGAAGGCGAATGAAAAGCCGCTGCTTCAAGGTTGGGCGATTGTGGATAGCACCATTGGCGAGGATTGGAGAGATGTCCGGCTCTCGCTGATCGCTGGCGCGCCGCAGTCTTTTATCCAGGACATTTCCCGGCCGTTGTACACTCGCCGTCCGGTAGTCCCGCTGCCGCAAGCGGCCATGCTCACACCGCAAACGCAGGAAGCGTCGATGAGCGCACCCGTGTCCGCAGCGACAGAAACGGTCGAGGTTAACGCCGAAGCGGCCCAGATGAGCGCCGCGCCCGCGGCCACTGGTGGAGGTATGGCTGGACGCGTCGGCATTGCCGGCGGGAGACTCAGCAATCGCCCGATAAACGGCCGCACCTTCGACCGACTAGACAGCTTCAACGTCGCGGCTAAACAGCAAGCCGAGGCCGAAGCCAAAGACCTGGGCGATTATTTTGAATACAACCTCAAGCAGAAAATCACGATCGGCAAGAATCAATCCGCTTTAGTTCCGATTTTGCAATCCCGCATTGACGCGGAAAAAGTCACCATCTGGAACGAGAACACTCGCGAAATCCGGCGCGCACTTTGGATCACGAACAGTAGCGGCCTGACCCTCGACTCCGGAACCTTCAACATCCTTGACGGCGACACTTTTGCCGGAGAAGGGCTGATCGAGACGGTTCATCCTGCAGAGCGCCGTCTGATTTCCTTTGCCGCCGATCCTGCTTTACAGGTCACGATGGAGCAGGAGTCGAGCGAAAAGCCCATAACCCGCATCCGCATCGTCAAAGGCTTGATGTATCTGACCCGCGAGCAAAACGACAGCGCAAATACACGTTACACAATGCCGACACATCGTCTCGCGATGTAGTCATCGAGCATCCGGCGCGAGAAAACTGGAAATTGACCGAGGGCCCTAAACCCGAAGAGACCTCCGCTTCTTATCAGCGGTTCCGCGTAACCGTTCCCGCGGGCCAGACCACGAAGCTCCAGATCGCGGAATTTCATCCCGAGACCAGCGAACTGGTTCTGACGAATCTCGACGAAAAGCAGATCGCGTTCATCACCCAGCAGCGGCAGATCACTCCCGCAATGCAGGAGGCCTTTCGCCGCGTCCTTGATCAGAAGAACAAAGTTGACAGCCTGGGAACACAGATCAAGAACCGCCAGCGAGAGACCGAAAATATCACCAAAGATCAAGCCCGCGTGCGCGAAAACATGAAAGCACTAAAGGGCAGCGCCGAAGAAAAAGCTCTGCTGCAGCGTTACGCGCACCAACTGGATTCCCAGGAAGACCGCCTGAACACACTAAACAAAGAGATTTCGGATCTGCAGGAAAAGCAGACCCAAGCGAGGAGTCAGCTCGACCAGATCGTACAGCAGATTGCTCTCGACGAAAGCTTCTAGCGCCAGGGTCCGGACTGAAACCATCGAAGCCCAAGGTCTGAGGCCTGAAGTACACTAATCTCCAGATGCCCACCAATCTATCCCGTCTGCGACGCTGGTTTGCCGGCGCAATGATTGCCGCGGTATTGCTAGTCGCGGGGGCATATTTCCACGCGCGTCATCGCATCACCAATGCTCTTCAACAGGTGCCATCCAAGATCGGCCTGGAAATTAAGCAGAGCGCGACCGGTTTCACCATTTCCAAATCTGAGCAGGGACGTACGCTTTTCACCATCCAGGCCAGTAAAGCGGTGCAGTTCAAAGACGGCGGACACGCCGAGCTGCACGATGTCCAAATTACCCTCTACGGCAGCGATTCCAGCCGATTCGATCAGATCCGTGGGGCCGATTTCGAATACGACCAGAAGACGGGAGACGTCATCGCTCAAGGCGAGGTCCAAATGGACCTGCAGTCGAACCCGGAAGGCCTGCTGGAACCCGACCAGTCCCCGCCCACGGATCTGAAAAACCCTATCCACCTCAAGACCAGTGGGTTGGTATTCAACCAGAACACGGGCGACGCCCACACCAAAGAACGGGTCAACTTCGACCTCCCGCAAGGCAGCGGATCCGCGGTGGGTGTGAACTATGCGGCAAAGGCGAACGTTCTCACCTTACAGTCGCAGGTGAATATCGTGTTCAGCGGCGCGACGGCGGCAACCGTAACCGCTGTCCGGGCAATCATCAGTAAGAATCCACACCATATCCTGCTTGATCAAGTCCAACTGCAGAGTGGCGCTCGGCAATGCAATTCCGACGAGGCCACACTTTTTCTGCGCCCCGACAACACTGTGGATCGGGTGCTAGCGCGGGGCAATGTGCTGGTCAAAGCCGAAGGTCCGCGAAGCGCGGAGGCCCAATCCGAGCAACTCGAACTGATCATGGCCAAGCAGCGCAACATGCTGCAGACAGCCGCTTTCTCCGGCAATGTCCGAGTCCAAGCGGCGAGCAATACACCGTCGGATTCAACGGAGGACAAGTATCTCCGCTCGTCTGACCCGAGGCAAGGTCCCCGCGCCACGGATCAAACCTGGCAGGAGTGGCCTACGCGGGGCGATGCCGGCCGAGTAGTGCTCGAATTCTCCGCCAAGAATCTCCTGACCAAAGTACACGCGGAAGACCACGTAAAGTTACTGCAACATCAGAATCTCTCGAGTGCCTCGTCTAGCGCGCAGGATTTGGAGCTTACGGCGCAAGGTTTGGACTTTTTCACGGCACTCTTGCCCGGTAACAAGCGAACCCGCCTAGACCGCGCCGAGACCTCCGGCGCCGCTCAGATCACTATCCGCCCTGCTACTGGCTCTGGCCCACAAACTCTAGCCACGGCAGCCAAGTTCACCGCGCACTTTGACGATTCCGGACAATTCAGTTCCGTTCACGGGGAGCCCGAAGCACGCATCGTCAGCCAAAATCCTGGCGAAGCCGATCGCGTCAGCACCAGTCGCGTGATCGACGCCACCTTCCTGCCCGGTACCGGCATCCAATCGCTCGTACAGCAGGGCGGAGTTACTTATGTCGACGGAGAGCGCAAAGCGTGGGGCGACCGAGCCCGCTACACGCCAGCCGATCAGGTATTGATCCTTACCGGCTCACCGCGGGTGACGGATGGCGGCATGACCACAACCGCGAACTCGATGCGTCTGAATCGCGCTACCGGAGACGCCTCGGCTGAAGGTGACGTCAAGTCTACGTACAGCGACCTGAAGCCGCAGCCAAGTGGTGCGCTGCTCTCTTCGTCCAGCCCAATTCACGTAACCGCTCGTACTATGAGCGTGCACCACACATCAGCAGTCGCTCTCTATACTGGCAACGCCCGGCTTTGGCAGGATGCAAACGCAGTCGAAGCTCAATCGATTGAATTCAACCGTGACGATCGCTCAATGGTTGCCACGGGATCAGCCGCGTCCCAAACCGTCTCGACTGTGCTCGTTCAAAACGAGCGATCGGACGGGGGCAAATCCGGCACACCAACTTTGATCGCCATCACTTCCACTCGCCTCACTTACGCCGACAATGAGCGCAAAGCACACTTCGAAGGGGATGTCGTCGCCAAAGGAGCCGATGCTACCATCACCGCTAAGAAGATGGACGCATTTCTCACAGCGCGCGGTCGTGCCAACCCGCCGCTTTCGGGAGCAGGAAAACTCGACAAAATCGTAGCCCAGGACCAGGTTGTCGTGGTTCAACCGGAACGCCGCGCAGCCGGCGATGTGCTTACTTACACCGCTTCCGACGACAAGTTTGTGCTGACGGGCGGACCGCCTAGCATTTTTGATGCCGAACGTGGCAAGATTACCGGGGTTTCGTTGACTTTCTTTAGGCACGATGATAGGGTGCTGGTTGAAGGCAACAATACAACCCCCACCGTCACCCAAACGCGAGTGGCACGATAAATGCGTACACTAGCCACCGACGAAATCGGCAAATCCTATCGCAGCCGCCGAGTTGTAAATGGGGTGAGCCTGCGGGTCGAACAGGGCGAAGTCGTTGGTTTACTTGGACCTAACGGCGCCGGCAAGACGACTACCTTCTATGCGATCGTTGGTCTGATCTCCCCGGATACCGGACGTATCCTGATCGACGACGATGACATTACCGACGTTCCCATGTATCTACGGGCACGCCAGTACGGAATCAGCTATCTCCCTCAAGAAGCATCGGTTTTCCGCAAGCTGACTGTCGAAGAGAACATCCTCGCGGTTCTGGAAGCGCAGTCCATCTCCTGGCATGAGCGCCGGGAGAAGATGGAAAAACTGATTGATCAGCTGGGGCTGGAGCACATTCGTCAAAATCGTGGATATGCCCTGTCCGGAGGCGAGCGGCGCCGTGTAGAAATCGCGCGAGCCTTGTGCATTAGTCCGACTTTTATCCTGCTGGACGAGCCGTTTTCCGGGATTGATCCCATTGCCGTGCTCGACTTGCAAAAGATTATTAGTGATCTGAAAGCCAGCGGAATCGGCGTGCTGATCACAGACCACAATGTGCGTGAAACGTTATCGGTTACCGACCGCGCCTACATCATTAACGAAGGCCGGATTTTCCGCCAAGGCACGCCCGAACAGCTCGGAGGCGATCCCGAAGTTCGCCGGGTGTACCTGGGGCAGAGTTTCTCGTTGGTATGATTTTGGCCCGCGAGCCTTGAGAGGGCGTGGCTTCAGCCGCGCCGCCATGACGATTGACGAACGGCTGGGGGCTCTGACTCGCAATTTGGAGCTGTTATCGCCAGAGAGTGAGAAACATGATCGCCAACTTGACCGAGCGGCAAAGCTGGTCACGGAGGTTGCTGAAGGCACAGCCAGGTTGCTGCGGATTGTGGAGATGCACGAACACCGGCTCGACAGTCACGATGATCGACTGGACAAGTTAGAGTAGGTGCGGTGAATTTGGCAGTACAGATCAGAAGACGAACGACGAAGGACGAACGACTGAATTTATGGTGTTGTTGCAGCACAAGCTAAGCCTTAAAGTCTCGCAGAGACAGATCCTGACGCCCGGCCTGGTGCAGATGGTCAGCGTCCTGGCGCTCAATAAGCTCGAGCTCCGGGACATGATCACCGCTGAAATGGTCGAGAACCCTGTCCTTGAAGAGCTCGAAGATTCTGTTCCTCTGATTGATGACGTCAATCGACGAGAAGAGACGCGTGACCATGCTCCGGTGGAAGAAAGCCCAACCGCCGCCGCCGACACAGAAAAAAAAGATCCGTTCGAAGAGATTGATTTCGGCTCTTTCTTCCAGGATTATCTCGACCCTGGATATCGCAGCTCCCGCGAAATGGAGGACATCGAGCGCCCGTCGTTCGAAAACTTTCTCTCCAAACCCGGCAGTTTGACCGACCATTTGGTCTGGCAATTGGGTTCCATCTCCATGCGTCCGGAGGTGGAGGAAGCGGTCGAGCTGATCATCGGAAATTTGAACGAAGATGGCTACCTGATCGCCAGCGACGAAGAACTGATGGGAGTTGCCCCACCGGCTCCGCCCGAGTCGGATGCGGCGGTGGTCGAAAATGTTTTTAAGGACGCCGCAGCCTTGGGTCTAAGCGCACCCGAGCAGGGCTCTTCGGAGGAGCCACCCCTCGATTCCGCGGCCTCAGCCGAAACTGGTTTGACCGAATCTGATGCGACCGAGTCGGTCTCGACCGAGCCAGGTTTGCCCGCAATCGATTTCTCAGGATCAGAGAACGCTGTGGCAGGAGCGTTTCTCGAAACCTCGGACCGTAGCGAGGAATTGGCCACTCCAGCGCCGCTTGAGGGCGCAACGGCAGCGGCGCCAATTTCGGCGCAGAGCCCCGCCCGGCCCACGTTCGCGACCAACTTCAGCCTTTCCGATCTCCACGAAGCCATCGAAGTCGTAAGGCAACTTGATCCGCCGGGAGTTGCCTGCCGCGATCTTCGCGAATGCCTGCTCTACCAGTTGCGCTATCACCAACTGCAACACGAGTCACACAAGAATGGGAATGGAGAATCGACCGCGCAGACGCTCACGGACGCGATCGCCATTGTCGATCAGCATCTGCGCGCGGTGCAGAACAAGCAGTACAAGGAAATCGCGCGCGCGCTGGGTCGTCCCGTGGAAGCCGTGCAGCAAGCGCTGGATTACATTCGCACTCTCGATCCGCGTCCGGGACTGCGCTACAACAAAACTCAGCCTCGACTGATTGAACCTGACGTAGCATTCGTCAAGCACGGAGACGAATGGCTGGTGGTGATGAACGATGAAGATGTACCCCAGCTTCGCTTGAACCCGGCGTATAAGCGCCTGCTCACCAAGGACACCAACGACAGGGACACGCGCAATTACGTGAAGGAGCGCTACAAGAGCGCTATCCAGCTCATCAAGAACATCGAGCAGCGCAAGCAGACCATCGTGAAAGTTTGCTACAGCATTCTCGCCCGCCAGCAGGACTTCCTCGAAAAAGGCATCGACCAGCTAAAACCCATGATGATTAAGGAGGTGGCCGAAGAAATCGGCGTGCATCCTTCCACCGTCAGCCGTGCCGTGGCCAGCAAATACGCGCATACTCCCCAGGGCGTATTTGAACTGCGGTACTTCTTCAGCGAAAGCGTGAACGGCCCTCAGGGCGGCAACACGTCGTTGCTCATCCTTAAACGCCGCGTCAAGAAGCTCATCGAAGAAGAAGATCCTGCCAGGCCGCTCACCGACGAGCAGATCACCCGCATCCTGCAGTCACAGGGGATCCAAGTCACTCGCCGCACGGTCGCGAAGTACCGGGAAGATATGCGCATCCCAAGCACCCATCAGCGCAGAGTCAAGAAGTGAGGAGTTCGTAGCCGACATTTTTGGCCGAGACTCCCAGTCGTACCGGTTACGTTGTTCCCTAAGGACGAACAACTAAATTTCAATGAGGGGGCACCCATGAACGTTGAATACACCGGCAGACACTACGAAGTTACTCCCGCCATACGTAGAGACGTTGAATCCGGCCTCGCAAAAATCCGAAAAATCTTAGGCAACAAGTTTGAAACCAAAGTCGTCCTCGCGGTTGAGAAGCACCGCCACAAGGCTGAAATCACGATCAGTCCGCGCAATGGACCGCTCGTCGGACTCGCGCAGGCCGGCGACATGGCCTCAGCCATCAGCGAAGCGCTCGACCATCTTGAGAAACAAGCCGTCAAATACAAGACCCGGTGGCGCACCAAGAAACGCCATAATCATAAGAGCCCCAACCCGAAGAGTCAGAGTTCTAGAACCCCAGGTACCGGAAAATGGAATGGCGAAGGCTCCCAGGAGGCTGTTGGTATTGCCGTTGGCCTGTCCGAACAAACTTCAGTTGACGTGGTCGTACACAAGTTCCCCGCGATTGCCCGGACCACCGAAGTTCACCTGGTGCGATCCGAGGATGCCGTGGCGCTGCGCCCCATGACCCTCGAAGAAGCCATCAAGGAAGCCCACTTCCGCGATCGCGACGTCTTCGTGTTCCGCGATCCCAAAGGCAAAGTCATGGTGCTGCACCGCACCCGTGACGGAAAGATGGAGCTGATCGAAGCCCCATAGAGCCCGGCTCACATGGGGACAGCCGCTCCCGGCTGTCCCGCCGAGCAAAGCTCGGCGCGCATCTTTGTCACATACAAAACCCTCCGCGAAGCGTATGATGCTCTCGCCGTTTCCCCCAATAATTTAACTCTCAAGGAGATCTATGAAAACGATCTACCGTCTCGCCGCTTTGTTGTTGTTGCTGGCTCCCGCAATTCTCGCTCAGGAGCACTACACCGAAGGCCCAGTCTGGCGGGTCTCACTGATCCGGGTGAAGCCCACGCAGATGGACGCCTACCTCACCAGCCTGCAGCAATCCTCCAAGCCCATTCTCGAGGCCCAGAAGCAAAATGGGACGATCATGGATTACAAGCTCTTCCTAAAAGAAACTAAAAACAATCCCGAGGACTGGGACGTCTGCCTGGCGGTTGAATATAAGAACCATGCCGCTATGGACGGCCTGGCTGCGAAAGGAGAAATCCTTCGCGACAAGATCCTCGGCGGCAAGCAACCCGCCCAGCAGTTGGCGGAAAAGCGCGCCGAAATCCGTGAAGTCATCAGCTCTGAACTGTTGCAAGAAATCATGCTGAAGTAACGACTGCCAAGCGTTGTCTCCGAGTAGCGATATCGTGGCACATGGTGAGCGGGTTGGGCCGGGTCCGCGATCCGGCTCATTCCTGCGGCGCACCTGCCGACGTGCTGGCAAAAGCATTGCGCGCTGCGGTCTCACATCGAATAGAGGGAACGCTTGAGAAATTCTCCAGCGCCGGGGTTTCCAACAAACTTGTCACTTTCGACGATAACCCGGCCGCGCGAGAGCACCGCGTCGGGCATACCGGTTACCTCGATGCCTTCGAACATCGAATAGTCGACCCGCATGTGATGGGTTCTTGCGCTGATGGTGTGTTTGCGGGACGGATCAAAGATTACGAGGTCGGCGTCGCTGCCGACGGCGATCGTTCCCTTGCGGGGATAGAGGCCGAAGATTTTCGCAGGTGTCGTCGAAACCAACTCCACAAAGCGGTTCACGCTGAAGCGGCCCTTGGCTACGCCCCCGGAGTAGATCAGGCTCATGCGGTGCTCGACGCCGGGGCCCCCGTTCGGAATCTTGGTGAAGTCGTCACGGCCCAACTCTTTTTGTTCTTTGAAGCAGAATGGGCAGTGGTCGGTTGAAACGACTTGCAGGTGATCCTGCTTCAGACCGTTCCAGAGTTTCTCCTGGTGCCACTTTTCGCGCAATGGTGGCGTGAAGACGTATTTCGCTCCTTCGAATCCGGGCACGTCGAAATTCTCGATCGAAAGATAAAGGTATTGCGGACAGGTCTCGGCATACACGGGAAGGCCGCGATCGCGGGCTTCGCGAACTTTTTCGAGAGCATCGTTGCAGCTTAGGTGCACGATGTAGACCGGTGCCCCGGCCATCTCTGCGAGCGCAATGGCGCGCGAAGTAGCTTCGGCCTCTGCCGTTGTTGGACGGGTCAACGCGTGATACTTCGGAGCTTTTTTCCCCTCGGCCAAGGCCTGCTGCACGATCACGTCAATGGCGCTTCCGTTCTCGGCGTGCATGCAGACCAGACCTCCGTTCTTTGCCGTAGCACGGAATGCTTTGAAGATGCTGGCATCGTCGAGCATGAATACGCCCGGGTAGGCCATGAACAGCTTGAAGCTGGTGACGCCTTCGCGGATGAGGGCGTCCATTTCTTCGAGTTGGGCGTCGGGCAGATCGGTAATGATGCAGTGGAACGCATAATCGGTGACCGCTTTGCCGGCGGCTCTTTGCATCCAGGAGTCAAGAGCCGTTCTCAGCGTCTGGCCTTTGTATTGGATTGCGAAGTCGATGAGAGTTGTAGTGCCGCCGAAGGCCGCGGCTTTTGTACCGGTTTCGAAATCGTCGGTGCTCTTGGTGCCTCCGAAAGGCATGTCCAGGTGGGTGTGTACGTCGATTCCACCGGGCAAAACGTATTTTTTGGCGGCGTCGATGATTTTTGTGGCATTGTTGCGGGGAAGGCTTTGTCCGATGGCGGTGATCTTGCCGTTGCTGATCGCAACATCGCTGGCGTAGGTATCGCTCGCGGTGACCACGCGCCCGTTTGTGATTAGAGTATCAAAGCTCATTCGGGTATTCCCTTCGGAGGGCAGAGCAGGCATTTTATGCTAAACTGCGACACCTTGGAGCACGGATTTCCAGAATAGCGGAGGAGGCGAGATGCAGTTCGGCATCACAATCAAACCTGACATGCCGGTAGAGCGCATCATCGCCCTCACGCGTCAGGCAGAGGCGGCGGGCTTTCAATACGGCTGGATTTTCGACTCTCACATCCTGTGGCTCGAGCCATACCCGTTGCTTACGCTGATGGCTAGCAATACGAAGAACATGCGGCTTGGCCCTTGCGTGACGAATCCAGCGACTCGCGATATTACCGTTACCGCGAGCCTGTTCGCTACCCTGAATCTGATTTCGGGAGGGCGGATGCAACTTGGCATTGGCCGCGGAGACAGTTCGCGTCGGGTGCTGGGCAAGAAGCCGGTGGGGGCGGGTGATCTGGAACGGGCGGTGAAAGCGTTTCGCGAACTTACCGCGGGGCATGAGATCGATTACGACGGCCAGCCGACACATATTTCGTGGGCGAAAGAATCTCCTCCGGTTTGGGTTGCGGGGTATGGGCCGAAGGTCTTGGATTTGGCGGGCAGAGTTGCGGACGGAGTGATTCTGCAATTTGCCGATCCTCATTTGATCGCGTGGTGTCTCGGTTTCGTGAAGAAGGGCGCGGCGGCCGCGGGACGCGACTTTCGCGACATCGAAGTCATGGCTGCTGCCCCGGTTTGGGTGTCCGATGATCTGAAGGTGGCTCGGGAACGCGTGCGTTGGTTTCCAGCACTGGTTTCCAATCATGTGGTAGACCTGCTTTCACGATACAAGCCTGAAGACTTGCCGCCAGCGCTGACCTCGTTTGTCCGCAATCGCGGTGGGTATGATTATCAGCAACATTGCGAAGTCGAGAGCAGCAACTCGAAATTTGTATCGGACGAAGTTGTGGGCCGCTTTTGTCTGGTCGGACCCGGAGAGGCGCACCGGGCGAAGCTACGCGAACTCGCGGGCGTTGGAGTTACGCAATTCAACGTGTATTTGATGTGCGGCGAGGAAGAGGCCACGCTGGAAACGTACAAGAAAGAAGTCTTGCCGTCCTTCCCCTAGGCCGTGAAGGTCCCGCTCGATCGTTTTATACTTTGCGATATGGAACCGATCATCAAAGGCGCTATCCCGGTGTTGCCAGCCGCCGACGCGACTGCGTCGCTGAAGTGGTGGACAGAAATCTGCGGCTTCACAGAAACCTTTCGCGACTGCACTCCACCACGCTACGCAGGAATCAATCGCGGCGATGCTTATCTGCATATCGCAGGCATGGATGACAAGGCGCTCGCTCGGAAGGTCGGCGACCAAACCATGGTGCGGTTGGCCGTAAAGGGTATTGAGGCCTTGTATGCCGAGTATCAGCAACGCGGAGGCAAGGTACATCCTAATGGGCCCTTACAAACCAAGCCTTGGGGCACAAAAGAGTTCGGCGCGATTGACCCCAACGGGGTGTGTGTGACGTTTCAAGAATAAAGGGTGCCCCACCGCAAGCTTACGACGACGCCTCTGTTGTCTCCGGTTTTCGCTGGTAAGACACCATCAGTGCGTAGTAGACGACGAAGGACACCGCGAATCCCACAAACCAGGAATAGTCGTATAGCGTCCGCAATGTCGGAACCACGAGTCCAACGAGCGCCGCTCCGGCGCCAGCTGCCAGGGCGGCGATCGCCAGCCAGTTGAAGCCGCGCGAATATTCGTAGACACCGTCCCGCAAGTAAAGGTCGTCGAGTTGCAGCACCCGGCGACGGATCAAGAAGTAATCGCAAATCATGATCCCCGCGACTGGCCCCAGGAACGCTGCGTAGCCTCCGAGCCATCCGAAGATCATGGTTTTATAGCTTCCCAGCAGCTTCCACGGCATCATAGCGATGCCCATGAAGCAGGTGATCACGCCGCCGGTGCGGAAACTGATTTTCCGCGGCCACAGGTTGGAGAAGTCGTTAGCGGGGGAGACTACGTTTGCGCCAATGTTTACGTTTAGCGTTGCCAACAGAATCGCTAACAACGAGATGACAACGGCGACCGGCGAATGGAACCTGCTGAGCAGTTGGACCGGGTCCCAGATCGCGGTGCCATAGATAACTACTGTCGCCGAGGTTACCAGGATTCCGATGAGCGAATAGAGCGTCATAGTGGTCGGAAGCGCGAGGGCCTGGCCGATCATCTGCTCACGCTGACTGCGGGCGAAGCGGGTGAAGTCGGGGATATTTAGCGAGACCGTCGCCCAGAAACCTACAGTGGCATTCAATGCGGGGACCAGAAACTTGAGGAAATCGGGAAAGCTCGCGAAGCGTGATGGTGCTGCCAGCATGGGACCGAAGCCGCCGGCACTGCGGTATGCCCAAGCGAGCAGTAAAAGTCCGACGGCGAGCAAGATCGGGGCGCTGATGCCCTGCAGCATGCGAATATATTCGACGCCCTTAAGAATTACAGCGAGGTTGATTAACCAGAAAGCGAGAAAGCAAACCGAGATGCTGTAAGGAAGAGCTCTCCATGCCGGGAACAAGGTTGCAATCAAAGTGCTCACGGCTTCTCCACCAATCCAGGTTTGAATGCCAAACCATCCACATGCCACCAGAGCACGGAGAACTGCGGCTACGTTCGCGCCCAATACTCCGAATGATGCGCGAGCCAGCACGGGAAAAGGGATTCCGTAACGCGCGCCGGGATGGGAGTTCAACAGCATGGGAACCAGAACGATCGTATTGCCCAGGAATACCGTCGCGACAGCCTGCTTCCAGTTCATTCCACCCTGGATGAGGCTCGCCGCCAGCATGTAAGTAAGAATATTGACCGACATCGATACCCAGAGAGCGGCGTAGTTGTAGGTCCCCCAGTGACGGCGATCGCTCGTCGCCGGTGCCAAGTCGGAGTTATACAGAGGGCTAGATTCGATTTGAGGTCGAAGCAGTTGTCGGCTTGTGGTTGTTGGATACATGGGCACGAAAACTGCACCGCCTACCCTCAGTCAGCCGCGCGGGCCCGGCCTGTCTGTTCCGTCAATTGATCGTAGGTTTCCGGCCGGCGATCGCGGAAAAACTGCCAGGTCTTTCTCACTTCGGCAATCATATCGAGGTCGAGGTCAGCGACGAGGACTTCGTCTTTATCACGGCTTGCTTGCGCAACGATCTTGCCACGCGGATTGCAGAAGTAGCTCTTGCCATAAAATTCGCCGATGTTCCACGGTTTCTCCGTGCCTACGCGATTGATCGCACCTACGAAATAGCCGTTCGCCACAGCGTGCGCGGGTTGTTCCAGTTCCCACAAGTATTCGGAAAGTCCGGCCACGGTGGCAGAGGGGTTGAACACGATCTCTGCGCCATTTAATCCCAGAATGCGGGCACCTTCGGGGAAATGACGGTCATAGCAAATGTAAACCCCGATGACCGCATTCTTGGTTTTGAAAACGGGATACCCCAAATCTCCCGGCGTGAAATAAAACTTTTCCCAGAATCCGGGATGGACGTGAGGGATGTGGTGTTTGCGGTACTTGCCGAGATAACTGCCGTCTGCATCAATGACCGCGGCGGTATTGAAATACATGCCCGGCATTTGTTCTTCGTAAACCGGAACCACAATGGCCATGCGATGTTTGGCGGCGATTTTCTGCATGAGCTTGGTGGTGGGTCCATCCGGAACGCGCTCCGTCAGCTCGTACCAGCGGATGTTCTGCTCGGCGCAGAAATAGGGACCGTAAAACAGCTCCTGCAGGCAAAGTATTTTGACCTTTTTTTTCGCTGCCTGCTCGATCAGCTTGAGGTGCTTGTCGATCATCGCTTTCTTGATTTGCGACAGCGAGCGGTCGCTGCCGAGCGCGTTACTTGCTTGAATCAGGCCACAGCGCACGATCCGGGACATGGATGCACCTCGCAAGAGGGTAAATATAGCAGACCGGCGCAATCGTTTGCCGCTGCCGCTTGACGACGCATTGCTCGTGAAGAGCAATCAAGTCCGGGCCGGAGAGTCGCGCATTTTGGCGTATCCGGGTTTGATGACTGAATAGATGATTTCGCAGCGCTGTTTGTAGGGCAAGAATGCGCTCTTCATGGCATTGATAGTGATCTTTTCAAAATCGTCGAGCGACAGACCAAAGGTTTCCGCAGCAGCCTCGAATTCCTGAGTCATAGTGGTGTCGCTCATAAGCCGGTTGTCGGTGTTGAGCGTAACCCGAAATTTCTCCCGATAATAAGTTTTGAACGGATGCTCGGCTAGGCTCGGAGTGGCGCCGGTGTGAACGTTGCTGAGAAGGCAGATCTCCAGCGGAATTCGCTTGTCGAGAACATATTGAGCAAGGTCGCCGAGCTTTACCGCCCTGCCGTCTGCGATCGCAATGTCCTCGATCAACCTCGTACCATGCCCGATGCGGTGCGCGCGACAATACTGGATGGCTTGCCAGATCGATTCCTTGCCATAGCCTTCGCCGGCGTGAATCGTGATATTGAAATTCTTTCTTTGAATGTAGTGAAAAGCTTCCACGTGTTTCTTGGGCGGAAAGCCGCCCTCTTCACCCGCCAGATCGAAGCCGACGACACCCCGGTCTCGAAAGTCGACGGCGAGTTCGGCCATTTCAAGCGACACATTCATGTTGCGCATGGCGCAAATAATCAATCCTGAAGGCACACCGAACGCTTTTCGACCGCGGTCCAATCCCTTCAGAACCGATGAAACTACTTGCTGGTGGGTTAATCCCTTCTTCGCATGGAAGACGGGTGCAAAACGAGTCTCAAAATAAACCACGCCGTCGCGGCTCAGGTCCTCGACTTGTTCATAAGCCACGCGCTCCAGCGCTTCCTCCGTCTGCATCACTGCGATGGTGTGAGCGAAGCCTTCGAGATACTTTGCGAGACTGCCCTGCTTCGCGCCCTGATGGAACCATTGGGCTAGAGCCTGGGAATCGCTAGTGGGAAGTTTTAGATATTTCGCGTCCTTCGCCAATTCGATGACCGTTTGCGGCCGCAGCACGCCGTCCAAATGTTCGTGGAGAAGAACCTTGGGCAAGGTTCGCAATGACCTCTCATCGGGCATCATCAAATAATATCCTGACGACCATGTCTTGACGGGCTCCGGCGCGGCTGTTAGATTTCGGTTCCACACGTTGAGTATGCGAGGAGCGGTGCGCTGAGACGGACGGAGAGGACGCGGCATCCGGTCGATTGGTCCTCGGTTGATCAGTCTTCCGTTGACGCGAGCCGTCGCGAGTTTCTCATTCGCTGCTGCCAGGGTGCTTCTGGGGCGCTGCTTCCGGCGAGGCTGAGCGGCTTTGCTTTCCCTTTCGGTTCTCCAAGTGTGACATCGCCCGGCGGCGACATCGATTTCCATCTGCATCCTCACTATCGCGCACAAGTGCCGCTCGATGCCGCCCTGCTCAAGACGCAGGCTGGTCTTGACGTTTTTGTTTCCGAGAAATATCAGGACCAGGTCGCCACGATTCTGGCCCGGTGGAGCTCGAATTTGCTGGGGTCGCCGCTCAACTTACAGGAAATCGAGAGAAGTTTCACGTCCGATTTTTCGGCGGGGTCGTTGAGGCCTGTCGAATCGCGACTGTTGCGGTCAGGTGCGGCGTTCGAAGTCCGTCAGAATAAGTTCTCGCGGCAGACTGTCCTAGGCCGGAACGACTTTCTTTCAGAATTGCGCAGAGTTATGGGTTCGTTTGCGAAGATTCTGACCGCTGAGTTTCAGGTGGTAAGCATTGAAGGAGTCTCTCCGCCATCTGGGGATGCCGCCGCACGCGGCCAGCAACCTCCCGCAGGCTTGCGAACTCGTGTGCGCTACGAATTGGTGGGCTCCGGTCGTAATTTCTACCGTGAACAAAGGGTGGGGTACTGGAACTTCGAATGGACTGCCTCGGCAGGTGAGTTTCATCTTCGGAATTGGTATGCGCTTGATGAGACGATGAGCCGCGCCACCGACCCCGTTTACGTGGATATCGCCGCGCAGGCGTTCGGTGGCAATTCGTCCTACTCGTCGCAGTTGCTTCGGGGAGCGGACTACTGGCGGACGGTTCTCGACGGCGCATGCGGTATCGATATCTATGGACACAGTGGCGTCTCCGTAGGAGACATCGACGGGGACGGATTCGACGACGTTTACGTTTGCCAGCCAGCTGGCCTTCCCAACCGGCTCTATCGGAACCGTCGCGACGGAACGTTTGAGGACGTTACAGAAGCGTCCGGAGTTGGGATCCTCGAAAATACGGCTTGCGCCCTTTTTGCTGACTTCGATAATGACGGCCGTCAGGACCTGATCGTGGTGCGCACCGACGGCCCAATGCTATTTCTGAATCAAGGCGGTGGCAAGTTTCGCCAGGAGTCCGATGCGTTCAAGTTCGCCGCGTTACCGCAGGGAACTTTTACGGGTGCAGCCGTCGCCGACTACGACCGCGATGGCTGGCTGGACGTTTATTTCTGCCTTTATATCTTTTACCAGGGCACGGACCAGTATAAATTTCCCTCTCCTTATTATAACGCGGAGAATGGCCCACCCAATTTCATGATGCGAAACAATCGGGACGGCACTTTCCGTGATGTTACCGCCGAGACGGGTCTTGACAAGAACAATACGCGTTACAGCTTTTGCTGCGCTTGGAGTGACCATAACCATGACGGGTGGCCCGATCTCTACGTCGTAAACGACTTCGGCCGGAAGAATTTCTACCGTAACAATGGCAACGGAACTTTCACCGACGTCGCCAAGCAAGCGGGCGTCGAAGACGTTGGTGCGGGAATGGGCGTCTGCTGGTTCGATTACGACAACGACGGGGCTGAGGACCTTTACGTCGCTGACATGTGGTCCGCTGCTGGGCTGCGCGTCTCGATGCAGGACGTTTTTCAGAAAGACTCGCCGGAACAGATTCGGGCGCTGTATCGCAAACACGCTCGGGGCAATTCGTTATTTCGCAACGGCGGAAAGGGGTTTTTTTACGACGCAAGCACTCCCGCGGGGGTTGAAATGGGGCGCTGGTCGTGGTCGAGCGACACCTGGGATTTTGATCATGATGGGTTTCCCGACCTTTATATTGCCAATGGCATGATCTCGGGCCCGGCGCGCCCGGGCCCGACAGAAGACCTCAACAGTTTTTTTTGGCGGCAAGTCGTTGCGAACTCTCCGCTGGAAGCGAGGCCTGCGCACGAGTATGAAGAGGGCTGGAACGCGTTGAATGAACTGATTCGATCTGACGGTACGTGGAGCGGCTTTGAGCGGAATGTCTTCTACGCGAACAACCGGGACGGAACATTTTCGGACGTGTCCGGCGTAGTGAGTTTGGACTTTCTCGAAGATGGAAGGTCGTTCGCGCTCGCCGATTTCGATCACGATGGCCGGTTGGAAGTGTTTTTGAAGAACCGCAACGGTCCGCAGTTGCGCGTACTGAAAAACGTGATGAAGGACCTCCCGCCGGCCATTGCATTCCGTCTTCGTGGCACAAAGAGTAATCCTGACGCAATCGGAGCGGCAGTTACAGTAGAAACTGCGTCAGGACGTCAGACGCGAATGCTGCAAGCTGGATCAGGATTTCTTTCTCAACACAGCAAGGAAATATTTTTTGGTCTGGGCGAGACCGAGATCCCGGTGCGAGCGTCGATCCGCTGGCCGAGCGGGTTGATGCAGGAACTCCGCGATCTGCCAGTCAACAACAGGATTGGGGTCGAGGAGGGCTCGGAGTCATACAGAGTCGAGGCGTTCAGTACGGGCATTCAGGGGCCAGGGACGACGTTTCTTGCGAGCGCGATGGGCACCTGTGAAGCCGTAACCTCTCGGAAAGCCGTACTTACGGAAGCCGAACAGTTCCCTACTGTGGTTGAAACCTGGCTGTTGGCGCCGGTTTCTGCTCCCGATTTTTCGCTTCGTGACTTGACTGGACAGACTCAGACCCTTGCCGCTCTCCGGGGCAAGACAATCCTACTTAATTTCTGGACGATAGGATCAGCTAGCTGCCGGGAAAATCTGACGGTTTTCGAGCAAGTTTACAAACGCTGGGAATTTCAAGGCCTTCAAGTGCTCGCGGTGAACGTCGATGATTCCACCGACGCAGAAAAGGTTCGGGCCTTGGCGCGGGAACTTCATCTTTCATTTTCCACCATTTACGGATCAGACGATGTTGGTGGCATTTACAACCTTCTTTATCGTTACTTGTTTGATCGGCATCGTGATCTCGACCTTCCTACATCGTTCTTGATTGATGACCAGGGAAATATCGTCAAGGTTTATCAGGGACCGATAGACGCCACAAAGGTCGAGCATGACGTGCGGCACATTCCTCAAACCGCGGCAGAACGGATCGCAAAAGCGCTGCCATTTCCCGGCGTGGGCGAAACGGCGGGGTTCCGGCGCAACTATCTTTCGTACGGTTCGGTTTATTTTCAGCGAGGCTATTTTGATCAGGCGGAGGCGTCATTCAGGCTGGCTTTGAACGACAATCCATCGAGCGCAGAAGCACTTTACGGCTTAGGAAGCGTCTATCTCAAACAGCAGAAGGCGAGTGAAGCGCGGGAAAGCTTTGAACGTGCGATCAAGCTTCACGCCAGCTATCCCGACACTCTCCCCAATGCATGGAACAATCTCGGGTTACTCGCAACCCGAGAAGGGCAAACTGCGCAGGCGATTGCCTATTTTCAAGAGGCTTTACAGCTGAGTCCCGATCACTTGATTGCCCTCGAAAACCTCGGGAATGCCTATCGCCAACAGAAGCAGTGGGATGCCGCCCGTAGAGTGCTTGAGCATGCGGTTGCGGTGGGGCCCGAGGATCCAGAGGCCAACTATAGCCTGGGAATGGTTTTTGCCCAACTCGACGATAACGATCGTGCCTACGAGTATCTGCAAAGGGCCCTGAAGCTTCGCCCTGCGTATCCAGAGGCCCTGAACAATCTCGGCGTGCTTTACCTTCGCACCCGCCGGCGGGATGAAGCGGTCGCGAGTTTCGAAGAGTGCATCCGCGTTGCACCCACCTTCGATCAGTCTTACTTAAACCTCGCCCGGGTCTATAGCATTGAAGATGCACCAAACAAAGCCCGGTCCGTCCTGCTCGAACTTCTCAAGGCACATCCTGATCACACCCAGGCGCAGAAGATGTTGGAGCAGTTGCCGCGATAGCTAGTCGAACGAGCCACTAGGACCAGCCCGAACTGGATCGCTGTCGATGAGGCATGAGCATACCGATTAAAATGCAATGCGGAGGATCCATGTCGAAATCACGCAGGCAATTCTTGGCCGCCACTTCTTTCACTTTGCTGGGTGCGGCCGCGGCCTCTCTCAGCAAAGCTCAGGTGTCCGCTGAGCTGCCACCGGGTTCGCCATCCGCGTTCGGTACCGGGATTGCGGTCGGGCCTGAGGTGACGGTTTCAACTTTCGCCGAAGCAGAGAAACTGGTGCAGGTGGCGATGAGCGACAGCGAGCGAGCGATGGCGGCGTCAAGCTGGCGGAAGACGATGGCTGGCTTGTACGAGCGACGAACTGGCCCTCGCAAGGTGGTACTGGAGCCGACACTTGCCCCTGCTTCCCGATGGGACCCAGTGCTCCCCGGCCAACAAACCCTTCCGCGGCGGAATCAGTTTATCCGCAGCAAGGCCGATCCCGGTCCGTTGCCGAATTCCGACGAAGATATCGCCTTCGCTTCGGTCACGCGGCTGTCGCGCTGGATTGAGGCTCGAAAATTGAGCTCGCAGCGCCTGACAAGCCTTTATCTGGAGCGATTGGAGCGCTTCAATCCCAAGCTCCGATGTGTGATCAGACTTACGCGGGAGCTGGCCTTATCCCAAGCCAAGAAAGCTGACGAGGAGATCGCCGCCGGAAACTACCGCGGGCCTCTGCACGGTATTCCCTGGGGGACGAAGGACCTTCTGGACACCGCTGGAATCCCAACTACGTACGGTGCGGAGCCATTTCGTAACCGCATCCCGACAGAGGACGCGGTGGTGGTGAAGCGTCTGAACGACGCCGGCGCCGTACTTGTAGCGAAGCTGAGTTTGGGCGCGCTTGCACTCAATGACATCTGGTTCGGCGGACAGACCATGAATCCATGGCTGCCGGAAGAAGGCGCGTCAGGTTCGAGCGCAGGGCCGGGCGCCGCAACGGCGGCAGGGTTGGTGGGCTTCGCCATCGGAAGCGAAACCGGCGGCAGCATCGTAAGCCCGTCCATGCGCTGTGGGATTACCGGATTGCGTCCCACATACGGTCGTGTGCCGCGCACTGGCGCGATGACGTTGTGCTGGTCGCTCGATAAGCTCGGACCCATGACGCGGAGTGTCGAGGACACGATGTTGGTGTTGCGGGCGATCTCCGGACCCGACCCCGGTGATGTGGACAGCGTGCCCAGTAAGCTTGACTTTGACGCGGGCGCCAGCGTTAAAGGATTGCGCGTAGGCTACTTTCCTACATGGATGAACGAGAGGCCCGCGACTGACGTAGATCGCGCCGCTCTGGAAGCAGTTAAAAAAATAGGAATGGTCCCGGTACAGGTCGCCATTCCGGATTGGCCGTATGGATCACTCAACCTGATTCTCTTCGCCGAGGGTGCGGCAGCGTTTGAAGAGCTTGGGCTCAATGGCGGGATGAATCAGCTACGAGTGCAGACTCCGGACGCGTGGCCCAATATCTTTCGTGAGGCCCGGTTTCTTTCCGCAGTCGACTTCGTACAAGCCGACAGGCTCCGACGTAAGGTGGCGGAGGAGATGGCGCGCATCTTCTCGCAAGTTGATCTGCTCTTGGTGCCTTCGTTGCGCGACGAAATGCTCACCATTACGAATTTCACCGGACATCCGTCACTCACCCTGCGCGCTGGTTTTGTTGAGGTCTCAAGAGTGCGCAGCGACTGGGCGCCGGACCCAAGCATGCCACTGCCGAATTTTTCTCCACTGCGCCGAGTTCCTCACGGCGTTACGCTAATCGGTCGACTCTTTGATGAGGGCACGATGGCCAGCGCCGGGCTCGCGCTGGAGAGAACCCTCGACGTGGCAGGCGAGCGGCCACCGGGTTTCTAAGCATGTTCAGGAAGGGTGGTTCATCCTTTAAACCGCATCTGTATCCAGCTTCTACCGTTTCGGCGGGGTCGGGGCAGTCAAAAGGTCTACGAACAGCTTGTAAAACTTTTGAAGATCGAGATCCACCTGGACTTCGACGGGTCGGACAGGGATTTTGGGCTTATCTTGGTCGGTCCAGGTAACGGTGTCCCCATAGCTGTAACCCTTGTCCAGGTTGACATCCATAAAGCGCGTTTCTTTTTGCCTAATCAGCCCTGGGTCCAGCCATGCGGCGGCGGCCAACTCATCCCATAAATAGTTGTATTCGCCATGCAGGTGGGAGTATTGACCGATATAGCGTGCGACCGGTGAGTTGCCTGCCTTCACCCGCTCAAGTAGTTCAGCGGTCATTCTAGTTTTCACGGAAATGTCCACCGGCGTGCAATCAATTTTCTTCCAGGGCGCCTGCAGCATAATGTGGGCCGCTTCCGGATCGAACCAGAGGTTGAATTCGCGCCGGGGAGTGTTGACGAACTCGGGGTCGGTGGTCTGCGGATTCAAACTCGCTCCCATAAACACCAGTTCTTTCACCAGCCCCGCAAATTCGGGGTCGATCGAGATAGCCAAAGCCAGGTTGGTCATGGGACCGCCCGCGTAAATCGTTATTTCATTAGGGAATTTGTGGACCATTCGAATCAAGAAATGGGCTGCGTCTTCATCCGCGGGCTTAATGCTCGGCTTGCCTTCGGGCATTTCTCCAAGGTCATCTGCTGGATGATAGAGTCGCGGGGTCCACGCTCCTAGCCACGCTACAGAGCCGTAGTGTTGCTCCCAGAGCTCCGTTTCTTCTCTTCGCCTGACCAGCGGATACTCCGCCCCTGGCACGACTGGAATATCGGTTCGGCCGATGAGTTCGAGCATGCGCAAGGTGTGTGCAACCTCGGCCTTGAGCCACTGATCGCCGGTCACAACCGTGATGCCGAGAACTTCGGTCTGTGGAGACTGGATCAGCAACAGTATCGACTGCTGATCAGTTCCGGCGGGGCCAGCCGCGTCCTGATCGATGATGATTTTTCGCTTCTGGCCCCGCGACGGGAGGCTAGCCATCAGCAGGATTGCGGTCGTTAAAAACCAGAGTCGGCAGAACTTCATTGTTCACCTCGGAGTTCAAGAGCCTAAAACAAAGCTTCAATTATAAGGCGATTGCAGACGGCAACACCGGCGACTAGAATGTTTTCACGCGAGCGCGACTGACTTCGTTTCAGTTTTTTCGATTCCCGTTTATCTTATGGTCCGTTCCTGCGTAACTTTTCACCGACCCGCTGGAGCTAGTCTCGTAACCTGCGCCTTGGTGGTAAGTGTCCTTCTTGGTCCGCTCCTCCTTCACGGACAATCCGATCAGAGAACATTTGACGATCGCGCAGACCTGGCAATTTTGCACGGATCGGTGCGGGATTTGCACGGGCGCCCCGTTGCCGCCGCCACGGTCTACCTTCAGGCTGAAGCTGGGACGCAAACCCTTACCACACGCACTGATTCAGGGGGAGCTTACCGCTTTCCCGGACTCCGCCAAGGCATTTACACGCTGCGTGCGCAGATGAGCGGATACCGCGACGCAATTTTCGGTCCTTGCGTCCTCCGACAAGAGGAAACGAAAAACATTGACCTCACGCTCGAGTCCCAAAAAGCTTCCGAATCCTCGTCTAACAAACCAGAATTTTTCGATGAGCCCGAATTCACTGTGGCGGGTGTAACTGAGGCTATGAATCCCGGTGGGCACGGCTCCGATACGAGCACTACAGAAGCGCTGGCGAAGGAAACGGCCTCGCTACCCGTCACTAAGTCAAATACAGGAGCCACCAGTTCCCGAACAGCCTGGGTTTCATCTTCCTCCAGCGCGGCGGTGGAAGACTCTCTGCGCAGGGAGGCCGAACGCGAGCCTGGAAACTTTGATGTAAATCACCAGCTGGGGAAATTGCTGCTCGACGTCGGAGAGGTTGCGGAAGCCATCCCCTATCTCGAGCACGCTACCCGGGCAAATCCGGGCGATTACGAAAACGCTTACGAACTGGCGCTGGCTTATGCCCGCGACGGTCAATATGAGCGAGCGCGCACGCAGACACAGACCATGCTGGCTGCGCAGCACACGGCCGGGAGGGAACTTGATCGGCAAGAGCAGGCCGAACTTCATCAGTTGCTCGGCGATGTCGATGAAAAACTGGGCAATTCTCTAGAGGCTGTTCGAGAGTACCAGCTTGCTTCGGAGCTGAACCCGAGCGAAGCGAATCTATTTGATTGGGGGACCGAGCTTCTGATCCATCGCGCGTTTGAGCCGGCGACTGAAGTGTTTACAGAGGGCAACCGCCTGTTCCCCCGCTCCGCACGGATGCTGGCCGCGCTGGGCGTGTCGTGGTATGCGCGCGGCTCCGACGAGCTAGCCGTTGAGCGTCTCTGCCAGGCATCGGACTTAAATCCCGGCGACCCAAACCCTTACTTGTTCCTTGGCAAAATGCAAAGCGTCGAGAACGCGCAATCAACATGCATGATGGAGAAGTTGGGGCGTTTCGTCCGTCTCCAACCTGAAAATGCTCAAGCCAACTACTATTACGCGCTCGGTCTATCGAGACGGAATGACGCCGACGATCTGGCGCATGCGGAGTCCCTACTGGAGAAGGCCGTACGTCTCGATCCGAAGCTCGCTGCCGCCTATTTGCAACTGGGTGTTCTCTATTCGCAGAGGGGTGATTCTTCCAAAGCAGTCTCCGCCTATCTGGAAGCGATTGCGGCTAATCCGGGGCTGGTAGCTGCCCACTATCGGCTTGCGCAGGCCTACAGCCGGAGCGGAGAAAAGTCGAAAGCTGAAGCCGAACTGCGAATGTACGATCAGCTTTCGAAGAAGACAGCGGAGGAAGCCGAGCGGGACCGGCGCGAGATTCAGCAATTTGTTTACACGCTGCGAGAGCCGGCTTCTGCTGCGCAGCCGCAGTAGCCTGCCCCAAGTCCACGCACCACCTCGACCCAATCTAGAACGTCAGCTTGAGCGCAAACTGGATTGAGCGCGCATCATTCACGGTCTGGTTGATCGTCTGGCTGACCACCCCAAAACTGCCAGGAGAACTAATATCCTGTTCTCCGGTGCCCGCTATGCCAGGCAAAAAGAAATGAGGATGGTTGAATAGATTGAAGAACTCGGCCCGGAATTGCAGATTCATCCCCTCGCGAACAGGCAATGGAAAGTCCTTGATGATCGAGAAATCGGTGTTTACAAAACGAGGACCGTACGCAGGCGCCCGGTTGGCGTCTCCCAGTTCTCCCGCGGGCGCTTGTTCGAACGCACAGGGATTGAACCAATTGGTCTTCGTGTGGATCTTAGCCGGCGCGATGCAACTTGGATTAGCTGCAACCTGCCCCGCCTTATTGGGATTGCCAACCTGGTTCGGGCGCTGCAGAACCAGCCCGTTGTAGAAGAAGAAGACACCCGACTCATCGGCGCTGTCGACCACAAAGAGCGGGAAGCCGGATTCTGCCCTTTCAATGACATTTATCTGCCAGTTTCCCAACAGTACATTTGTAGCGCCGCTCCAATTGCTGCCGAAATACTTACCCTTGCCAAACGGCAGGTTGTAAAGAACGCTCGCGGTAAAGACATCATTCAAATTAAGTTGGGATAAACCCCAATCCAGTCCCTGAGCTCCGGGTAACGGCCAGTACAGCGCACCGGGATTGCTGCCCAGACCATCAGGCATACCGGAATCGAAAGTCCGGGACCAGGTGTAGCCGATCAGAGCGTAGAGACCGTGGCGCGAGCTCTTGGTCTCAGCCTTGATTTGGAGAGAATCGTACCGTGCTGTGCCGATGCTGTTATTGCTGTCCACAGATTGGAACGGAAATGCGTACGGAAACGTCGGAAATCCGCAGCCCAGGGTGTAACCCGGTACAACGCCGCAAGCGGCGGGCGAGCTTATATTTTCGTTCACCTGGCTCACCAGAATGTGCGTGCTGTGGGAACCAGCGTAGCCCGCAGTCAGAACAACATCTCCCGGTAGCTGGCGCTCAACATTGAGGTTGTATTGTTGGACCGCGCCCTGTTTGAAATTCCGGTTCATTGACTGGATGGTGCCAGTGTAATTGCCGGGGTTCACAGGCGCGTTGTAGACGGCGCCGCCGGGGACGGGAGTAGTAGAAGGCGTGCCGATAGGTAGAAGGAAACCGTTCGAGAGGCCGCAGCCGGTGCCGCCGAAAGTGGGACACACACCCGTAGGAAATGGGTCCACTTCGGCGTAGAACGGTGGATTCTGCCACAACCCTTGTCCGCCCTGATTCCAGGCGGAATCGTGGAAGATGGCGTACCCGGCACGGATCGCGGTCTTGGTGCTTCCCCCAGGCTTCCAGGCAAACCCGATGCGTGGTTCAAGAGCGCTTTTCTGAAACTGAATACCGATACGGCTACCCGAAGCAATGCAATTCGTGCAGCCGGCCAGCCCGGGGCTGCCCGACGGAACGTACCACTGGAGGGTCTGAACATCGAAGTTTGCCTGGCGATTTTCGACTTCAGTTTGCGGGGTCGCCAAAGCCCAGGCAAGTCCGATGTTAAACGTCATGTTGGCGGTCACGCGCCAATCATCCTGGACGAATGGGCGGAATAGTTTCCAGCGGCGGCCGACCGTGCCGCCGAGGAACGTCTGATCGTGCGCGGCAAAAGTTCCCAGACTTCCAAGCAGGAGATCTCCCATGTTGTCGCCAGTCGCTCCGCCGTTCTGGGAGACAAAACCGTCCTGAAATGCATTGTTTCTGATGTTCATCTGTTCCCACCGAAAGGTCGCTCCGAACTTGATGTCGTGTTTACCCCGAATCAAGTCGAGCGTGTCCGAAAATGAGTAGACGTTCGTTCCGCCCTGGTAAGGCGCGTATCCGCGATCTCCCAGCGACATGTAGGTGGTCATCTGAAACGAAGTCATGCCGCAGCTGATGCAGTCCTTGGTTGACTGATTCAGGCTGGTAGGGTAACCGGTTATACCGCTGCAGTGGCTTCCCAGATCGGCGCCGGGAATGCCGATGACGGCAGCCTCGCAGGTGCCGGTGCCGAAAGACAGAATGTGATTAAAAATCCGGCTGAACCCGAAACTGGCCTGGTTGATGGTGCGATCGGAAAAAAGGTGCGTCCAAGATAGTGCAGCATTGCGGCCATGGTTGTCGATGAACTGATTACTTCCAAAGGCGTTGACTTCGGCCCAGGTCGGTGAGCCTCCGGGCACAAAGTTCGTCGCCTGGTCGTAACTGAAGCGGCCAAAAAGCGAATCCTTGTTAGAAAAATTGTGGTCGACGCGGATGTCGCCCGTACCCTCGTTGAGTTTCCTGACTGGCTGATTGACGTAGTTGAAACCTAGCGCTGCGTTAGCCGCATTGGGTGTGGGGTAAAGTTGAATTACTTTTGCGGCGAGCGGATTTACCATGGCCGCCGGAATTACGCTGCAGTCTGCGCCCGCCGGCTGGATTCCGCCCGCCCCGACTGGCTCGGGCGTTGCGGTACCCGGCACGCACTGGAAGGCGGTGTCCGCTCCTGTTGCGTAGGGATTTCTGAGTATGGGGAAAGAACTCGATCCCCGCGGATTGCCGAACGGATCCAGGTTAAAGTTATAATTTCCCGCGGCGTCGGGAGTCATCATGGCGGTAGTCGGAACCAGGCCATTGAAAGGCACACCGAGGCGCTGCATTTTTGCCTGATAATCGATGAAGAAAAACGTTTTGTCTTTCCGGATCGGGCCGCCCAACGAGCCGCCAAATTGATTCAGATTAAACTTGTTTCGAGTCGGAGCGAAATAATTGCGGGCATCGAGCTCGGTATTCCGAAAATATTCAAAAAGACTTCCGTGAAATTGGTTTGAGCCCGATTTGGTTGTGACCAGAACGGTCGGGCCGGCACGTTCTCCCCATTCGGCCGAGTAGTTGTAGGTTAGAACTTTAAACTCCTGTACCGCATCGAGATTGGGAAAAATTGCGATGCCGCCTTCGTCCAGCTGATTATTGTCGTTGCCATCGAGCATCCAATCCGTACTTTGTGCTCGCGACCCTCCCACGGAAAGCGAAAAAGACCCGCGCGTCGAGGCTTCGCTGCTGGCGGCTCCATTGAAAAAACTGTTTGGGTTGGTTTCCGCGGTGGTACCCGGAGTCAGCGTAGCCAGTTGCACGAAGTTGCGTCCATTTAAGGGAAGCTGAGCCACTTCCTGGGAAGTAATCACTTGGCCCAGCGTGGCATTCGTCGATTCCACGGCAACCTGATCGGCGTTTACTTCAACCGTCGCTGCAACGGCAGCCGGCGCAAGCGTGAAATTCACTTCGCGATGCTCGTCCACCTGTAGCCGAACATCCTTCTGCTCGACCGGACCAAACCCCGGATCTTCCACTCGGATAGTGAAGTCTGCGACGGGCAGCAACGGGATAAGGTAATGTCCGGACTCGTCGGTCTTTGCCACGCGAGAGACCGCTGTGCCTTGCGTCGTGGCGGTTACCGTCGCTCCGGAAATAACCGACCCAGTCTTGTCGGCGACCGTGCCCGAAAAACTGCCAGTCGCCTGGCCGTAGAGAAGTGGGCAGATGAGAAATACAAGTGAACAGAACAGTACCAGCAGGACCCTCTTGCTCAGCATCGGTCTCTCCCTCGGCGATGCCATTGAGTGGCTAATGGGATCGCACTTTTCCCCACTAAAGTTCGGGAATGCCTGACGACAATGCGAACCATCTAACTGGAGGCGCGGCGTAAAGTCAAGATTTTTTGTGCCGAGCAAGCGTGAGGGCTTGCTGTGTAGTGATGAATCTTGCTCCGAGCTTGCGAAGCTCTGCGATGGCTCGCTGCCCTTCGTCCGCTTTCAGCGTTTCGATCGCATCTTGAACGACGGAGACGCGACGCCCACGCTGAAGTAGGCCCTTCGCCGCGAAGCCGACACAGTACTCCGTGACCACCCCAAAGACTACAAATTCAGATTCGGGATGAAAGCGCTCTACAAGTCCCGCCGCGTGCCGGCTTTCGAAGATATCGAGCGTTTGTTTTTCGAGGTGTATCTGTTGATGCTGAGAAAGATCTTGAGGCAGCGCGTGCGTGGGCTCATTCGGAATCGTCAAAACTCGCTCCGTCAGTGCTTCTTGCACAAACTCGGCGCCCGCCGTTCCCTTGATGCAGTGCGACGGAAACGTATCGAACTCGGGATCGCCCTCAACGTGGTAGCAGCCATGGGAGACAAGAAAGACATGGCCTTGGCGGGCAGCCTCCGTAAGCTTCCTAATATTGGGAAGCAACCGTTCCGCGCCGGGCACATAGAGCTTGCCGCCCGGCAGCATAAAATCAACCTGCGTATCGACTTCCCAGAAAACAACATTGCGAGATAACATACCGGGTTCGCTTGTCGCGCTTTGCAAGCAACCTTATAGCATTCTTTGCGGATAACGGCGACTTCGTCAAACTCTTCAACACTCAGAGGTGCTCTCCATGGCCCACGACCACGCAATAAACACTACGACGAAAGCGCGGCTCGTGATCCGCAATATCGGTCTTCTGCTGAGCGGAGACTTAGCGAATCCGATTCTCGATGCGGATACCGTGGTTGCTGTCGACGGCAAAATCACCGCCATTGGCAAAAAGCAGGACGTCGACACCGAAAACGCGACCATGATCATTGATGCCAAGGACACAACCCTGGCACCGGGGTTGATCGACAGCCACGTACACCCGGTGGCCGGCGATTGGACTCCGCGACAGAATCAGATTGGCTGGATCGATAGCTACCTGCATGGCGGGGTCACGACCATGATTTCAGCGGGTGAGGTTCACACGCCCGGCCGTCCAAAAGATGTCGTGGGGCTCAAGGCGATGGCGATCTTTGCCCAGCGGGCCTTCTCGGCGTTTCGTCCGGGAGGAGTAAGGATTCACGCGGGAGCACCTGTGATCGAGCATGGAATGGTCGAGGAGGATTTCAAAGAGCTTGCCGCCGCCGGGGTCACCATGCTCGGGGAGGTCGGCCTGGGCAGCGTGAAAGACGGAACTACGGCGCGTCAAATGGTGTTTTGGGCGCGCAAGTACGGGATTCAAAGCACGATTCATACCGGCGGTCCTTCGATTCCTGGTTCCAGCCTCATCGACAAGGACATCGTGCTCGCGGCCGACGCCGATGTCATCGGTCACATCAACGGCGGACACACGGCTTTGCCCGACGATCAAATCGTTTCTCTTTGTGAGCAGTCGCCAAGGGCGCTCGAGATTGTGCACAACGGCAACGAAAAGGCTGGGCTGCTGGCTCTAAGGACAGCGAAAGAACTCAAGCAGCTCAACCGAGTCGTTCTTGGAACAGATTCTCCCGCTGGTTCCGGAGTCCAACCGCTCGGCATACTGCGCATGATCTCTCTGCTTTCATCGCTCGGCGATACGCCAGCGGAGGTCGCTGTCTGCTTCGCTACGGGGAACACAGCGAGGATCCGAAACCTAGGCTGCGGATTGATCGAGGCAGGCCGCGCTGCCACTTTCGTATTGATGGACAAAGCCCAGCATTCCCCCGGAAAAACTGTGTTGGAAAGCATCCAACGCGGAGACTTGCCGGGAATTGGAATGGTGATCATCGACGGCGTTGTGAGCGCGCAACGCAGCCGCAATACGCCACCCGCAACGACGGTGCCGGAAATCGTGAGCCATTAAGCCGCTTATGGCAGGCCCAGCGATACCGCGACTGTTTTCTTGTACTCGCGCGCCTTGGCCAAAGCTTCTTCTTCATTGACCGTCAGCAGCTTTCGGTCGCGCATGACTACGCGCCCGCCGATCACTACGGTCTCCACATCTCCCCCTTTCAAGGCGTATGCCAGTTGCGCGTAAACGTCGTACATTGGGACGGCGTTCGGTTCGTCCAGACTGATTATGATCAAGTCGGCTTTCTTTCCCGGTTCTAACGAACCGATTTCTTTCTCCATGTGCAAAGCTCTCGCACCCTCGATAGTCGCCATCTCCACCACGGCTTTCGCATTCAGGGCGAGCGGATCCATTTTTGTGATCTTTGCGAGCTTCGCTGCCAGGTCCATCTCCTCCATGAGGTCGAGGTCGTTGTTGCTGCCCGCGGGACCGTCGGTTCCAAGTCCGACGGCTACTCCCGCAGCGCGCATTTCCGCCACCGGGGCAACCCCACTGGCCAGCATCATGTTGCTTGAAGGATTGTGTACACAGCCAACTTGGCGCTGTGCGAGAGTTTTCCTGTCGGCCTGGTCCACATAAATGCAGTGCGCCGACACCACGTCCGGACCCAGCAAGCCGATTTTATCGAGGTACTGCACCGGTGACATACCGTTCTGCTTCTGGCTGTCGTCCCATTCTTTTTTCATTTCCGCCGTGTGAATCAGAATAGGCGCCTGATACTTGCGGGCCAGAGCGGCGGAATCCTGAAGCGTTTTTCGTGAACACGTGTAAATCGAATGCGGCGCCACTGACGCGTGAATCAATGGATCGCCTTGCCACTTTTTCAAAAACTTTTCGGTATACGCGAGCATTTCGGATTCGCTCTTGTTGTCGGGGGCGGGAAAGTCGATAAACGTCTCGCCTACCACGCCACGCATCCCCGCCGCTTTAGTTTCTTCGGCTACAACGTCCTCGAAGTAATACATGTCCGCGAACGTGGTGACTCCTCCGCGAATCTGTTCCGCCGCCGCCAGCCGCGTGCCCCAGCGCACGAATTCTTCGTTCACGTTCATCTTCTCGGCGGGAAAGATGTATTTGTAGAGCCAATCGTTGAGCGTTACATCATCGTGAAGTCCGCGAAACAGGGTCATTGGCACATGGGTGTGACCATTGATGAATCCCGGCAGAACCAGCTTGCCATCTGCATCGATCGCCTGAGAAGCTTGATACTTGGCTTCGAGTTTACGGCGCGGGCCAACCGCGACAATAGTGTCGCCATTAACGACGACAGCTCCATCGTCGTGAATTGCTCGCTCTCCATCCATCGTGACCACGGTCCCACCGATGATGATGAGGTCGGCTTTCTCTTTCGCAGTTTGAGACGAAAGAGAGGCCGGAGCCAAAACTTGAAGGGTGGCCACCAGAAACAAAAATCGGAACAAGGTCATTCGTTGCCTCAGCGGATTGGAGTCGCGACTCATTTTAGCCTCACAGACGCAAAGTAAAGCCGCTGTCCCAGGGGCGCCCGCGGACCGAGGGTAAGATGCCGACGTAACAGGATCCTACCTCAAACCGTCTTCACCCTTGATCTGATCTTTCGTCAGTCCTCCCACGCGCGCTAGTGGGCGGCCGCTATTTGTGACCGCGACGGCTACCATGATCTCGTTGGCTCGGGGAGCGTCGTTGATTCGCACCTCCATGCCGTCGAAGTGGCTGCGGACGAAAGCTGCGTCCTTATGTCCAAGCGGGATATCGAGCGCAACTCCAAGACCGCCGCGTTTCTTCGATGAGGGGATGAGCGCAGCGCCTTTGCCAAGAACTCTGCGCACCGGCGTGCCCAGCTTGGGGTGCAGAATCGCCGCTGCGTGTTCGATCTCGCCGTTTTCGCCCACAGCGGCGGCCTTGCCATAGCTCTCGATGCTGGTTGCTGGTATGCCAAGAGCCGCGACTGCACGCAGCGTGAGGAGTTCGCCCAGCTCCTCGCCAAACGCCATCAGCTCAGACAAGTCTTCGACATACTTTCCTGCGCAGGGATTTTCAATGACTGCGACCGCCGCGGCGCGTCGGGTTGGAGGATTGATGGTGCGTCCCATCTCGCTTCTTGTCTCCTCAACGAAGGTCGCAATTTTGCGGATGTTGGCTTTCATCGCAGTCCATCCTCTCCCTTGATCTCTGAAGCCGTGAGGCCGCCGACGCGGGCATGGACACGAGGGCCCGTAGTCATCACCAGCGCGAGCAGAATCTCATCGGCCCGCGGAGCATCGGCGAGGCCAACTTCCATCGCGTCGAAGTGACTCCGCACATACGAAGCATTGATATGCGTAATAGGAATGTCCAGCCGGGTCCCGGGGCCTCCGACCTTTTTCGTCGAAGACACAATCGCCTTCGCGTCTCCAAGAATCTCCCGCATAGCGTACCCGCCGGGCACATGCCACAAGGCGCCGTGCTCGAGTTCTCCAGCCGCACCGACGATTGCTCCCTTGCCATAGCATTCGACGACTTTGGCATCTCCCCCTAACGCCGCGACCAGGGAACGCGCCATTTCAAGGCCGAGCGGCTTGAGGTCGTCCATGAACCCTGCAATCTCCCGCACATATGCACCCGCAAAAGGATTGTGAATGACGGCAAGCGCTGCCGCACGGCGCAGCGGCAGCGTAGCAACCGGGCCTCCGTCGTGGAAGATTTCCTCGACCGCCGTGAATTTCTTTCGAACCTGAACCTCAGGCATGGACAAGCTCCTAAAACCGTTAAGGCATTCTTTCCGCGCCGGGAGACGCAGCGGGGCGTGCCTCTACAGACTCTAGAAACGTTGCTGGCAACGTTTCCTGCGACAGCACACGCGGACGCTGATCTTCCGGCACCAGACTCACGACTCTCGTCGCTCCCCGCAAACGCAAAGCCGCGGAGCGAATGAACCCGCCTGAGAGAAGCGCTTGGGCGACGGTTCCCCCCGCGTCGAGTGCGGAATTGATCTCGGTCGGAGAAAGTTCGCCGACCCCTTGCGTCACAAACCGGTCGCCGAGGTCGCTGTCGGGAGCGAGATTACGCGCACGAACTCGGGTAATACTGGGGTGACCCGGCAAATCCACGGCATTGGCAACGATGGTTGCAGCCGCATCTGCCTTAGCCGCGCGGTCGGCCAGAACCGTGACCGTGTCGGCGATGCCGAGGGAGAAACTTCGGCCGCGCCAACCGCTGGTCGCGATGCCACGTACTGGCTGGCTCCAGTCCAGCGTGGCGGTGCCAAAAAGCGATGGACGGTCCGGCCGTTCAACCATGCCCACGACAAAATGCTGCCCGGTTCCAAGGTACAGCGCAACGTCGCCGCCATCGTTGACGTAAGCACGGGAAACAGACGCGGCGGAAGTCATGGCTTCGAGGATCTCTTCGGCGACCGCGCCGGCAACGGCGGCCATGGGCGTGATGAACGTCCACTCGGCGTAGGGAGCGACTGCCGCTGCCATACGTCTCGCGATCACACCCTCCGGAAACGAACTGTCTTTTCGAACGGGTTGTCGCAGAAGTGACAACTCGGCACATAGTTCATCAAGCACATTGATGAAGCGTACCGCTGCCGCGCGATAGGCCGCATCGATCTCAGCAGCGACTCCAAATGCCTCGACGATCAGATCGATCGGTCCGTCGTGAAGATGAAGCCGGTGGCCGTCGGGCAAGAGTCTGATCTGGGCCGGTTCTCTCACTGATCGGACCTCAGCGACTTCGTCGACGACAGCGGCCACGGATTGCCCGGGTTCGCGGAAAGATGTCGGCGGGCTTCTCCGTGCAAGATCGATTCCAAGGGACGAACATGATCCATGTAGCCACCGAGAGCCGCGTAGTCCGTGAGCTTTAGAGTGAATTCTATGGGGGCGACCAACGCCGGTGTGGGCACGTAGCCGAAGGCTCGTTCCGGCATTCGGATCACATCAACCATAAACGTGATGCCGCCTCCCGGCCATACGTAAACTGGAGCGCCGCCGCAAGTAACGCGGGTCAGTGAATCCCGCACCGAGTGAGTAAGCCTTACGGGATTTTCGGTCACGCCCGCTCTTAACGATCCGCCAGCGCCACCCATAAATAAAACCGTACAGAGCGCTGGTTCGCAATTCTCCTTAATACGGGCGACGGATTCGCTGAGAGAAGAGGGCAATTCTTTTTCTACTGGCTGGAGACTTTCATCCAGTTCGTAATACGCGTAATGCTCGCCAGTCGTGCTCACCATGAGCAATCGAAGTTTGGGCCACGCAATCTTGGGATCGAAATTTTGGAGAATAGACAGAGGATCATCGATATTCGTACCGCCCCAAGCAGTCCCCGGTTCAGCGACGCGAAAGTAACGCCCCGGAGTTGAGCGATGCCCATTCATCTTGATTCCAGTTTCACGGACGCCCAACAATTTCCCCGCCTGATGCTCCGAGAGCACCCCGGTGATGTGGTCGTCGACTACGACCACTTCATCGACTTTTCCGAACCATTGCTTGGCGAACATGCCGATGGTGGCCGATCCGCAGCCCACGCGCATGCGTTCTTCTTGTACGCCGTCGACCACGGGAGGCTTGCCCGCCTGCACCAGCACGGTAGCGCCCTCGTCGATGGTAAGCTCCACTCGCTTCCGGTCACACAGATTCAGTAGCGTCTCGCAGGTCACCGTACCTTCTTTGCGGCCGCCGCCCGTGAGATGGCGAACCCCGCCGAGCGAGAGCATCTGGGAGCCATATTCGCCGGTGGTGACGTGTCCGACCGGCTCTCCCTGCGCGCGCACTAGATTTGTCTCGGGCCCCAAGTGGCGGTCGGTATCGATCTTCACCTTCACGCCGCAGTAGCTGAAGATGCCTTCCGTGACGACCGTGACTACGTCTACGCCGTGGACCCCGGAAGAAATAATGAACGGAGCAGGTTTGTAGTCAGGATACGTCGTGCCCGCGCCAATCGCGGTGACGAAGGTTTCAGGACCGCTCAAAATGTTGCCATCCCAATCACGATTGCGGTCGAGAAAGGGCACAACGGAATCCCCGCGCGATAGGGCGCGATCGAGAACCACATGCGGATCACTCCGCACCAACTGTCCGTTGTCATTTGCGTAACGATCGCACGCACCCGTCCTACCCGGCTTGATGTAGCAGAGGACCGGGCACGCGTCGCAACGGATGGCGTCATCGTCAGCCACTGGTGGCTCCAGTACGGTTGGTGAGGAGAGCCTCGCGTATGCGGTCAGGCGTTGCGGGAATCCGGCGCATGCGTACGCCGGTTGCGTGGTGTATCGCATTCAGAATCGCCGGTGCAGTTGGGATCACTGCTTGCTCCCCGATGCCTTTCGCCCCGAATGGCCCGATCGGTGACGGATCCTCAATCAGGATCGACTCGACCGGAGGGATGTCGCCGATCGTGGGTATCAGGTAGTCATGCAGATTCTCTCCTTTTCCCGGGAAGAATTCTTCCATCAGCGCCATACCCAGCCCCTGGGCGACCCCGCCTTCGATTTGTCCCTCAATCAAAGTGGGATTGATCGCGCGACCCACATCATGCGCCGCGATAATCTTCAACACGCGCACCGTCCCCAGTTCAACATCGATGGCAATTTCCGCCATGTGAGCTCCGAAACCGTAGACCGCATAAGGACTGCCCTGGCCGTTCGCATCAAGCGCGCTGGTCGGTGGGTCGAAAGTCTGCTCGGCGGTCAGCACATAGCCGTGCTCATCCAGCGGCAAATCCCGCAACGAGAAATCACGCTGCCTCCCGCCTTCGCGGATCGTCAATGCGCCCTTACCGAAATCAATAGTAGCCGTTTCGGGCGCCTCCGCGATTCGACGGATCGCACGTCGAAGTTCTTTTCCCGCCATATGCGCTGCTTTGCCAGTAACAAACGTCTGTCGCGATGCGGACGTCTTTCCGCAATCGGGCGTGATTGACGTATCCCCAGAGATCAAGTCAAAGCAATCGACTGGCGCGCACAACGCGTCGGCGCAAATTTGCGTGACGATGGTGTTCGATCCCTGCCCGACGTCGACTGCTCCCTGATGAAGCGCGATTCTTCCATCATGCTTCAATCCGATGCGCACGGTCGAGGGGTTTGGCAGAGACGTGTTCCCGCATCCGTACCACATTCCCGCCACGCCAACGCCACGACGAATCGGCCCGCTGGCCGTGGCGTTGAATTCCACGGCTTCGACGCGTGCCGAATTCCACGTAGGGCGCAAGGCCTCGAAGCAGGCGCGAATGCCGACGCCTTCTCCCATGACTTGCCCCGTAACCGTTGGGGTCTCATTGCCGAGCGCGTTCATGATGCGAAACTCCAGCGGATCGATTCCCATCCGAATGGCAAGATCGTCGTAAAGCTGTTCCTGAGCGATTGCCATCTGCGGAACGCCAAAACCGCGAAACGCACCCGCAGGAACGATATTGGTATGAATGGCCCGGGTCATTGCCCGATAGTGGGGGACCGCATACGGCCCCGAAGCATGCACGGGAACCCGCGCAGCGACCGTAGGCCCCCATGAGGAATAAGCGCCGGTATTAAAATCGGCAGCGAAATCGAGCGCCACAAGTTTGCCGCTCTTGTTTGCCCCGGCGCGGCAACGCATGCGCGCGGGATGGCGCTTGGTGGTAGAAATCATCGACTCGATCCGCGAATAAACCATGCGCACGGGCCGCCGTAAGCGCCAGGCCGCGAGAGCAAGAAACGTTTGCACCGACAGGTCAAGCTTGGTACCGAACCCGCCTCCGACCGCCGTCGGAATAATACGGACGGCCTCGGCGGCTATCCCCAGAAGTTTCGCGATGTCCGCGCGATCCATGTAGGGCGACTGCGTGCAGGCCTGTATCTCGATCTGATCGCCTACGCGCCTCGCAAAACCTGCTTCGGGCTCGATGCAGGCATGCTCGACGAATCCGGTTTCGAATACACCTTCCACAACTACATCGGCTTCAGCCAGAGCCTTCTCTACATCCCCCCGCACCACGCGGCCACGAGTTAGCACGTTATCCGGCCTATGGGAGTGAATCAACCGGGCACCAAGCGCAAGAGCTTCATCAATGGCTTTCAATGCAGGCAATTCTTCCCAGGTCACTGGGAAGAGCGCCAGATCGAGATCTTCGAGCACTTCCGCGTCTCCGACAATCGCCGCCACGGCTTCGCCCCGATACCGGGCTTCCTCATGTGCAAAAATCGGCTGGTCTGCGAAGCGCGGAATTACGCCGTAGCAATCTTCTCCCGGAACGTCTTTGGAAGTAAGAATCGCTTCCACGCCGGGATGCGCCGCGATGAATGCTTCCAGCTCCCCAAAGCGAAACTGCGCCCGATCATACGGACAGCGGACCGCGCGCAGGGCAAGCGCTCCAGTTGGTATTTCGTCAGCCCCGTAAATCTCCGCGCCCTCAACTTTGTTCTTTCCGTCCAGCCGCACCAGCCGTTGACCAACCGCGGCTCCTGCCCCATGATGAGATGTCTCCGCGCAATCTTGGGGCGCGCCGGGAGTTGCCGCGTCGAGAACGGCATTGATAATCTTTCGATATCCTGTGCACCGACAAAGCACGCCGCCCAGCGCATCCTTCACGTCGGCCTCGGAAGGCGAACCGCTCCGCTCGAGCAGCGACGTGGCCGAGACGAGCATCCCCGGTGTACATGCTCCGCACTGTGCAGCTCCGTGACGAAGGAACGATTCTTGCAGCCGGCCAAGTAAAGGAGGCCTGGATTTCAGTCCTTCAACGGTCGTGATCGCATGGTTCTCGACTTGGCCCACCGCTACCAGGCACGAGCAAACCGGCTCCCCGTCCAGCAACACCGTGCATGCACCGCAATCCCCCGCGTCGCATCCAACTTTCGTTCCGGTCAGTCCGAGCTGTTCTCGCAAAACCCGTGAAAGCCTTTGCACAGGAGGAGCGACGATGGAAACCTCGCGGTCATTCACCACCAGCGTAAGCAGGCATTTCGTCTCTGACGTAGGAGCGATACTCGCCATCATGAACTCCCAGCACACTTATTCAGAGCGCGCTGCACTAACTGCAAGGCAGCGTCCCGCCGATACGCAGCCGTGGCACGCACGTCGCTGATGGGCGACAAATCCTTGAGATGATCCGCGGTGACGAGCGACTCTAGCCCTGCCACAGGTGCGCCCAGCAAAGCGTGCTCCAGCCTCGTAAGGCGCGTTGCTACGGCTGAGCAAGAACCAACGGCCACGCGCGCGTCCGCTACACGACCGACAGAGTCCGTCTGGATGACCACCGAAACCATCGCAATGGAAATTACCAGATAGCGCCGCGCTCCAAGCTTCAGAAAGGTTGACGCAGCGTTTTCCACCGTACGCGGCACGAATATCCGAGAAAGGATTTCGCCGGGCTGCCGCAGCGTTTTCCGATTTCCCACGATGAAGTCCGTCAGGGGCATTCGGCGTATACGGGCATGGGAAGCCAGTTCAACTTCAGCATCAAGCGTGAGCAGAGGCGGAACGCTATCCGCGGCAGGCGAGGCGTTGCAAAGGTTACCCGCCACGGTCCCGCGATTCTGAATCTGAATGCCGCCAATCTCCCGGGCCGCAGCCTTCAATCCGTCAAAGCATCGTGGCAGAGCGGCCTTGACAACTTCGGTCCAGGTAGTCAATCCACCGATTCTTATATATTCCGGCTCCTCAACCACTCCTTTCAGCTCGCCGAGGCCTGAGATATCCACCACCGTCCCAGTCACCGGCCGATCACCGAGCGACGGAAAGAAGTCAGTACCTCCAGCGAGGATTTGCCCTCCAGAACGGGCCAGCGCGTTAACGGCTTCGTCGAGTGTGTCAGGCCGTAAATACAAGTGGTTTCCTCCAGAATAAAGTTGCGTACTCGACCGGACGTAATTCTTATACAAGCGGTGAGGTTTGTACAGGGTAACGGCAGGCCTAACGGCGACCGTCCGCCGCAAGACTATCGGTTTGCGAAGTAAGGGCTTATCAACCGCTCTTGGTTTAGGAGAGAATGATTGGTTGAACCTGCACTTCTCACTAAGGATCATCTTGAAAAAAACCTACCTACTCGTAGCCATTCTCGCCCTTGCCTCCAGGGCTTGCCAGGATCGTAAGTCTACAGCCGGACCTCTAGCCACCGGGACCGGCAGCTCGCAGGCGAATTCCGGCGCGACAGCGGGAGCGAGCGTTTCCGTCGAGAAGTGGCTCGGCCAATGGAACGGCCCGGAAGGAACTTTTCTTCGTCTCTCACAGAATGGCAATCACTACGTGGTTGAGATCCAATCCCTTGACAGTTTGGACACCTATCAAGGGGTTGTCTTTTCGGGCGGCATCCAATTCACTCGCAACGGCAAAACAGAATCCATCCACGCGGGCAACGGCGAAGACACCGGGATGAAATGGTTATTGGACGAGAAGAATTGCCTGATTATCAGATATGGTGAAGGGTTCTGCCGGGACTAGCACGATTTTGCGATCCACTCGGCGTCGTAACGTGCGCGGTTATAGAAAGATTTCTGGGTTCCCACGCCAGTGGTCGAGAGCCCGGCATACAGATTGGCGCGTCGGACGGCTTCACGTTCTGGCAGGCCTTCCCCAAGAAACACGGCAAAGCTGCCGATGAATGCGTCACCCGCCCCGGTGCTGTCGACGCTTTTTACGCTGAACGCAGGAATATGCTCCATGCCTTCGCGACTTGCCAGCAACGAGCCGTTCACCCCTAGCGTAAGGATGACCCGCTTAACGCCGCCCACCAGCAACTTCTCCGCACACTTCTTCGCATCATCGACGGTGCGCACTGGCACTCCGGCGATGGCCTCGGCTTCACTCTCGTTGGGAACGAAATAATCGAGTCCGGCCAAAGCATCCAGATTGACCGGCTGCGCTGGTGCAGGATTGACGATACAGCGAATGCTGTTCTTACGGGCAAAGCTAACACTGTAATAAACGGTTTCGAGCGGAATTTCGAACTGGAGGACCATGCAATCGACGGTCTTGAGCAAGTCGGACGCGGCATCCACGTCCACAGGCCGGAGCAGATCGTTCGCGCCTTTCACCACGAAGATGCGATTCTGGCCGCTGGGCTCAACGAAAATCGGCGCGACTCCGCTGGAAACGCCCTCGATCTGCTTTACCTGCGTAGCGTCGATCCCGAGCTTTTTAAAGTTCTCAATCGTCGCCGGACCAAACAGATCGCTACCCACTCTGGCGACCATGAAGACCTCGGCTCCGCAAAGGCGAGCGGCCACCGCTTGATTCGCCCCTTTGCCCCCAAAACCAAGATCGAACTTCTGGCCAAAGATTGTTTCTCCGGCTCTCGGAAAACGATCGGAAAAGGTTGTTAAGTCAATGTTCGCGCTGCCAATCACCGCGATGCGAGGACGTTTCGCCATAAGACTGCCGAGTCTAGTCAGCGCTCCCGATCATTGTCAAGAATTTCAGGAAAGCTATTCATCACAGAGTCATCGAAACACCGGAAAGAAAACAACCAGAAAAAGTCTTCTCTGTGACCTGTGGTGAAGAATCACTCGCCGTATGGGACCCAGATGTTCTTCACTTGCGTGGCATGCTGCAGAAACCATCGGCCTTCGCCTTGCTTCACATCAAACCAATCAATCACACGGCCCTCATTGGTGAAGACCTGCTTCAAGTTTCCCGTGGAGTACGCCTTCGCTGCTGCGGCGCTGGCCTCATCTCCGAAGCACCAGATCGCATCCACGTCGTCGTGCTCGGCAAGGACCTTAAGCAGCTGCGCTGCGTATCCGGTAACGATGTTCACTACACCGCCCGGCAGGTCGCTGGTGTCGAGCAACTGGTATAAATCTGCCGTGATGAGGGGGTACGTTTCCGAGGGAACAACGATTGCTGTGTTGCCCATGGCAATCACGGGCATGACGAGCGACAGGAAGCCAAGTAGAGGAGTTCCGGAGGGGCAGACAACACCAACGGTTCCAATCGGCTCATTCATCGCAATCGCGATGCTCCGAAATGGAGGGTTGTGCACCGCGCCGTCGAACTTGTCGGCCCACGCAGCATAAGAGAAGATGCGCTCAATCCCTGAGCCTACTTCGTCCGCGGCCTGGGCGTCTCCAACCGCTGCGGCGAGGCGACGGGCAATCTCGTCGCGCCGCTGCGAAAGGTTTTCGGCCATGTAGTAAAGAACTTGCGCTCGGTTGTGCGCAGTGCTCTTCGCCCAGCCTGCTGCCTTTCGCGTGGCTTCGACGGCATTGCGGATGTCTTTGCGGTTGCCGAGACCTACTTCGCCAAGCAATTGTCCACTCTTACTCCGAACTTCCATGCTGTAACCGGAGTCTGGTCGTGCCTGCTTGCCTCCGATGTAGAGTTTCACCGTGCGATCAATTTCGTCGGCTGGAGCGAGGGACTCTCTCTCATCATCCGAAGATTTCTCCGGAGCGTGCTTCGACACAGGCAGTGCAGGCGCATTCTTGAACCACTCTGGCTCCAGGTATTCCAGCAACCCTTCTCTACCGCCTTCGCGGCCATATCCACTCTCACGGTAGCCGCCGAAGCCGCAGGAGGCGTCGAACAGGTTCGTGCCATTCACCCAAACCACTCCCGCCTTGAGCTGCGCCGCGACGTGAAGCGCAACGTTGATGCTCTCGCTCCATACGCAGGCGGCGAGACCGTAGACAGTGTTATTGGCCAGCTCGACGGCTTCGGCGGGAGTACGGAAAGACATCGCCGCCAGCACGGGACCGAATATTTCCTGCTGAGCTACGATCGAAGTGGGATGGACATTGCTCAACAAGGTTGGTGGAAAGTAAAGTCCGCGGGATGGCATCTCCAGGGGAGGTTGCCAGCAGATTGCACCGTCCGACACACCCTGATCGACCAGGCGTTGAATCCTGTCTAGTTGGACGCGGTCGACAATCGCGCCGATGTCAATTGCTTTATCGAGCGGCGGTCCTATGCGCAGCGTGCTCATACGGTCTCGTATTTTCGCCATGAGGGGCTCGGCGATACTCTCCTGCATCAGCAGGCGAGAACCGGCGCAACAAACCTGTCCCTGATTAAGCCAGATTCCATCTACCAGACCTTCCACCGCGCTGTCGAGATCGGCATCTTCAAACACGATGAAAGGAGATTTGCCGCCCAGTTCGAGCGAAAGCCGCTTGTGACTTTGCGCAGTCGCGCTGCGAATCGCACGGCCCACTTCTGTCGATCCGGTGAACGCGATCTTGTCCACATCGGGATGTTTGACCAGTGCTTCGCCGGTCGAACCATCGCCGGTTACGATGTTCACGACGCCCGCAGGCAATCCAATCTCATGACAGATTTCGGCGAATGCCAGCGCCGTCAGAGGCGTGAACTCGGCAGGCTTCAGCACGACAGTGTTTCCTGTCGCCAATGCCGGCGCGATCTTCCACGCCAGCATGAGCAGCGGAAAGTTCCACGGAATGATCTGTCCCACGACACCACAAGCAACGTAGCCGGAAAATTCCTGCCGCAGAAGTTGCGCCCAGCCCGCATGATGATAAAAATGCCTCGCAACCAGCGGAATATCGAGGTCGCGGCTCTCGCGAATCGGTTTCCCGTTGTCCATGGTCTCGAGGACAGCCAGACGGCGGGAGTGCTTCTGTACCTGCCTCGCCAAGGCGTACAGGTAGCGCGCCCGCCGGTGCGGAGTAAGAGATTGCCATCTGAGCAACGCTGCGCGAGCGGATTTGACTGCCGCATCAATATCGGTGACTGACCCCTGCGCGACAGTCGCAAGCTTCTCGCCGTTGGAAGGATCGGCAGTGTCGAAATATTTTCCGGCAACGGGCTCAGCCCAAGTCCCGTTGATAAAGTGGCCGAAGCGACGCTTGTGGTGGTCGAGCCATGCCAGCGCCTCCTGCGCGTCTTCCGGCGCTGGGCCGTATTCCATGGCAACAAACTTTTCAGCAATGCTCATAAATGTCGGCGGCGGCATCCGCACCCTTGCTTTCAACCAGAAATCTAGGCAATGGGATGACGATAGTCCGCTGAGTAACGCCCCGTCGCGTGATGCTCGAGTTGGCGCTCAATATCGTTTAACAGCCCGCTCGCACCAAGGCGGAAGAGTTCGGCCTTCATCCAGGGGAGGCCTAGTTCCTCTTTCATCAACGCCAGCCATTCCATTGATTGTTTCGCTGTACGAATCCCGCCCGCAGCCTTGAAACCAACCGCCATCCCGGTCTCCTGGGCGTATTCCCGGATGGCCCGGCTCATGATGAATCCCACGGGCAGCGTAGCATTAGTCGGCTCTTTGCCCGTCGAAGTCTTGATGAAGTCGGCGCCCGCCATCATTGCGACGAAGCTGGCTCGTGCTACATTGCGGAGGGTTAGCAAATCCCCGGTCCCGAGGATTACTTTCATGCGCACCGGACCGCACGCTTGCTTGAAGGAAGCGATCTCATCATAGAGTTCTTGCCACCGGCCTCCGAAAACAAGAGCGCGGGTAATGACAACATCAATCTCTTGCGCTCCAGACTCCACCGAGCGGCGGATTTCTGCGATGCGCTCGGACAAGGCCGACAGTCCCGCAGGAAAACCAGTGGCTACGGCAGCGACCTGCACGCCGCTGCCTTCGAGTGCCCTTCGTGCGGTTTCGACGAACCGGTGGTACACGCAAATCGCCGCAACCTGAATATTGAGCGCCTCGATGCCGAGCTGTTTTACTAGGTCTTGCTGTATCGGTTGCCGGCCCTTAGCACACAAACGGCGAACGCGCTCGTCAGTATCGTCGCCTGACAGAGTGGTGAGGTCCATGCAGGTAACTGCGCGCAACAGCCATGCCGCTTGCCAGTCTTTTTTCACCGTGCGGCGTGCGACGTGAGTCTGCGCCCGTCGCTCTACCGAACTGGTATTCACTCGAACCTGTTTCACCCAATCCAGATTAAGTGGTACGCCTCGATTGGATAGAAGGGGACGGCCATTGAGCATTGCCAACGGTGAGGTTCGGAGGGCGCCGCTGTCACCGGAGATATTAGTGGCGCTATCGACAATGCCTGAAATCTTGTTCTTTTCCACCGACATTTGGATGTTCCCCGCCAGCCCGACGATTCGCCCTCGAGGACTGACGTTCGCGAGGCCATTGTACGGCAGAACATGAAAAAAGCCAGCGTGAGATCCTCGGGAGACGCATTGTAGCGGCACAGGGGCGACGCCCGCGTCTGAATTTGCAATTTGATCTGCAATTTGATCTTGACACTCGCAAATCGCGAGGCTAGGCTTCGCTAATCTTTTTCACGAACAACTAATGAAGAATTCTGCATTCGTAAAAGGCCCGAGTCCCAGACACTTCATTCTCTTTATTCCGGTGCTTCTTTTGAGGTCGAGGCGGATCGTCAGGAGAAACGATGTTTACACCACATAGCTTGGGCATCGCGTTAGTGATGATGATCACCAGCGCTATCTGCTGGGGCTCGTGGGCCAATACCTACAAGGGCGTGAACAATTATCGCTTCGAACTTTTCTATTGGGACTATGCCGTCGGCATTTTTCTCATCTCCCTGATTCTCGCAGTGACAATGGGAAGCACCGGGAATGACCCCGACAGCTTCCTCAATAATGTTCATTCCGCAGACACTTCGAATACCCTTTATACGATGTTGGGCGGGGCAATCTTCAACCTGGCCAACCTCCTGCTCGTAGCCGCAATTGATATGGCTGGCTTGGCCGTCGCCTTCCCCGTCGCTATCGGGATTGCGCTCGTAGTCGGCGTGGTTTCAAGCTATATCCTGCAACCCAAGGGCAATGGCGTTTTGCTCGCGGCGGGGGTCGTCTGCGCGGTCATCGCTGTGATCATGGACGGCAAAGCCTACGGGAGTCTGGCCAGCGCAGGCCGGTCCACCTCGAGGAAAAGCATTGTCGTTTGCATCGTTTCCGGAGTCTTAATGGGACTCTGGGCGCCCTTTGTGGCCCGTGCGATGACCCAGGGCAACACCCTCGGGCCCTACAGCGTCGCGGTGTTTTTGACTCTCGGGGCTCTGCTCTCCTGCTTTATCTGGAACGTTTATTTCATGAAGAGGCCCTTAGTAGGAGAGCCAGTCAACTTCAGCGGATTCTTTCGGGGCCCGATCTCCAGCCATCTGCTGGGAGTTCTGGGTGGCGTGATCTGGGGCACTGGAATGGTCTTTAACCTGGTGGCTGCGAGCTTTACCGGAGTGGCGATTTCCTATGCTATCGGCCAGTCCGCGCCGATGGTGGCAGCGTTGTGGGGCGTTCTGGCGTGGAAAGAATTTGAAGGGGCTGGAAGTCGCGCAAAGCTGTACCTGGGTCTGATGTTCGTCTTTTATTGCTTTGCCATTTTACTGGTCGCCAGAGCAAACGGCTAGGTCAAAGTCGACGGCTTGAGTTGATTTTGGAGAAACTGAATTCGATTGTTAGCTGGCGACAGTCTTGATTTTGAGAATTGGATTCACATCCCTGTGAATTCTCGAGGCATTCAACTCTTCGCATCTCTCGCAAGAACACTTGAAGCTTGTACCATCTGAAAGGGACGTGTGGCCACACTTGTCGCAGATAAACCGTCCGCCCAGATGAGGCACCATGGGCCTGAACTGAACGCCCAGAACGCAATAAGGGCACCGGACAACTTCTTGGGTCATAGGAACTCTTAGATCAGACGGCGAAAGCGAAAGACCAGCGTTCAGTCAAGAAGCTTGTCACCGCTGCTCTCGCCGCCCGGTGGGAACAAATCTACCGCTGCAGGAGTCCATTGGTAATGGCCCACCTGTGCCGTGTGCTGGCACGGGAGTGCCATCACGGCTCGTGGCGCGGACCGCGCATCGGGCGCTGCGGTTCCGCCGGGCGGTTTTGATAATCGGAGCTGGGGTTAACGCGAACTCAGCATATTGCAACCCGGCTCACGTTTGCCGTGAGCTGGTCGTAAAATAACTTCAGTCACCAGCGGGATCGTACGTCGGGAGATCCCAGACGTAGCCTTCTTCCCCGTGCTGGGTAAGATCCAATCCTTGAACCTCCTGTTCCTCTCCGACTCTCAGGCCGATGGTAACATCCACTATTTTCAGAGCGACGAGGGTACCCACAATCGCGAGGGCCCAGGCTACTCCGATCCCAACCAACTGATTGATCAATTGATGCGCATTGCCTTCGAGCAATCCTGAAGGGAGGGGATTGCCTTGTTCATTCTTGAAGATCGGGTTGATGACGCTGGATGCGAATACTCCGGTCAGCACCGCACCCAGCGTTCCTCCCGCACCGTGCACACCGAAAGCATCCAGGGAGTCATCGTAGCCGAACCACAGCTTCACGGTTGCAACCATGTGGTAGCAGACCACGCCGGCAATGAGCCCGATCGCGAGAGCTGGCATAGGGCCGACAAAACCCGCAGCCGGAGTAATGGCTACCAACCCTGCAACACCTCCAGAAATCGCGCCCAAGGCGCTTGGCTTTCCATTCCGTAACCATTCCGCGCCGCTCCATCCCAGCACCGCTGCCGCAGCCGCGAAATGCGTGGCCACAAAGGCGCTGGTCGCTAGGCTGCTTGAAGACAGAGCACTGCCTGCGTTGAAGCCAAACCACCCCACCCATAATAAGCACGCTCCGATGAAACTGAGCACAACGCTATGCGGAGGCATCGGCTCTTTGGGATAGCCCACGCGACGACCCAGGTACAACGCGCAGACCAGCGCGGAGACTCCCGAAGTGATGTGCACCACGGTTCCGCCGGCAAAGTCGAGCGTGGGGAAACGGCCTCCGAGCGCAGCATTGAGAAGCCCGCCCTTGCCCCAGACCATGTGCGCCATTGGGTCATAAACCAAAACCGACCACAAAACCATGAACAGGGCCATGGAACTGAACTTCATTCGTTCCGCGAAAGCGCCAGTGATGAGGGCTGGCGTGATAATGGCAAACATCAACTGGTAAATCATGAACGTCTGCTGGGGAATGGTGGCCGCATAGTCCGCGTCGGGCTGTGCGCCAACGCCGCGCAGGAATACATTGTGCAAATGACCGATGAAACTGCCGCCGCTGCCAAACGACAAGCTATAGCCGAACAGCGCCCAGAGGACGGTAATGATGGCCATCATCGCAAAGCTCTGCATCATAGTGCTGAGCACATTCTTTTTTCGAACCAGGCCGCCGTAGAACAGCGCCAAGCCTGGGCCCGTCATCATCAGGACCAGCGCGGAACTGGTCAGCATCCATGCGTTGTCAGCAGAGCTTTTGGCATCCGCAACTTGCTGGTCTAGTCGTGCCAAGTGTGCGATTTCAGAAACGCCGCTCGAAGTGCCCGTAGCTTGCGCAAGGGCGAACTGCACTCCGACCGAAAAGAAGATCACGAAAAGACCGAGCCAGATAAAACGCGATTTCACGATTGGCATCTGCACTCCCCCGCATCCGAATTGCAAATCACTTTAGCTGGGAGTACGGGCTCGAAGAAATTGAAAGAATTTATGGGATCTATCGGAATTTGTTATGGGTGATTCGGGGAGCCATTCCAATCTTTAAGCTGCGGGTCACGCGCTTTCAAAAGCGCTGCGGAAGGTCTAACGTCTTGGTTGCCACTTCCAGGCGGGTTTCTGCGCGTTTTAGGTCGCCTGCGGCCCGCTTGAAGTCTTCTTCGGTATTGCAGATTGCGAGATGCGATTCGGCACGCTGTCTGGCCTCCTGGGCGCGTTTTGGATCAATCTCTCCGGAGCGCTCCGCGGTCTCGGCTAGAATGGTCACCTTGTCCGGTAACACTTCGGCGAATCCCCAGGCCACTGATAGGTGTTCCGTGTAAGTATCCTTACGATAAGTGATCTCCCCGATCGCAAGTTCGGTAATCAGCGGGGCGTGTCCCGGCAGAATGCCCAAGTACCCGTCCTTGCCGGGAATCTGCATCTCCTCCGCCACATCGCGGACGACGATTTTTTCGGGCGTGACAATCTCGAGTTGAAAAGTGTCGGACATAAGAACGACTATCAGCTCCCAGCTATCAGCTCTTTTTCTGTTCGCTTTCAGTTTAGGCTGAAGGCTGATAGCTATTAAGCCACTGCTTTCAACTTCTCCGCCGCTTCCAGCACTTCGTCGATCTGGCCCTTCATATAAAAAGCTTGCTCCGGGATATCGTCGTACTTGCCCTCGTTAATTTCCTTGAAGCCCTTCACGGTGTCGGCTACTTTCACGTAGCGGCCGGGTGCGCCGGTGAATTGCTCGGCTACGTGGAATGGCTGCGAGAGGAACCGCTGAATCTTGCGGGCTCGTGCCACTGTTACTTTCTGATCTTCACTCAGTTCGTCGATGCCCAGAATCGCGATGATGTCCTGCAGGTCTTTGTAGCTTTGCAACGTCTTCTTCACCGCTTGCGCCACATCGTAATGCTCCTGGCCGACGATGCGAGGGTCGAGAATGCGCGAGGTGGAAGCCAAGGGATCGACGGCGGGGTAAATTCCAATCTCGGTCAAAGCTCGCGAAAGTACTGTAGTCGCATCCAGGTGGGCAAACGTCGTTGCTGGCGCGGGATCGGTCAAGTCGTCGGCGGGCACGTAAATCGCCTGCACGGAAGTAACTGATCCCTTCTTCGTCGAAGTAATTCGCTCCTGCAACTCCCCCATCTCGGTCGCAAGATTAGGCTGGTAGCCCACTGCGCTGGGCATGCGGCCGAGTAGCGCTGATACTTCAGAACCAGCCTGTGTGAAGCGGAAGATGTTGTCGATGAACAGCAACGTATCAGCGCCTTCGACATCGCGGAAATATTCGGCAACCGTGAGCCCGGTCAGAGCCACACGCAAACGGGCTCCAGGGGGCTCGGTCATCTGGCCATAGATCAGTGCCGCCTTGGAATGCTCGGGGTCGCCTGGCTTGATTACGCCGGACTCAGTCATTTCCAGCCATAGATCGTTGCCTTCGCGGGTGCGCTCTCCAACCCCGGCAAAGACGGAGAACCCGCCGTGCTGCTTGGCGACGTTATTGATGAGCTCCATAATGACGACGGTCTTGCCCACGCCCGCGCCGCCGAACAAACCGATTTTTCCGCCTTTTAAGAATGGCTGAATGAGGTCGATCACTTTCACGCCGGTCTCGAACATTTCTGCGGTCGTGGCCTGTTCATCAAAGAGAGGTGCCGGGCGATGGATCGGCATCGTCTGGGTATGCGCGATGGGGCCGAGTTGATCGACTGGCTGCCCGATCACGTTCATCACGCGACCGAGCGTGCCGGGACCGACCGGCACGGAAATCGGTCCACCCTGGTCAATGGCTTTCATGCCGCGCACCATGCCCTCTGTGGCTTCCATAGCTACGCAGCGGACACGGCCTTCGCCCAAATGCTGTTGCACTTCGACGATGACATTGATCGGAGAAGGAACAGTAAAGCCGTCACTGACAATGCGAAGCGCCTCATAGATCGGCGGGATGGTGGCCTCGGCAAACTGCACGTCTACCGCGGGGCCGGCGATCTGGATCACGTGTCCAACATTTTCTGGCATAAATTTCGTGTCTTTCCTTCTGTGGAAACGTAGGTTGCTACGTTTCGTCATTTACCAGGAAATAGCAAGCTATGTTTCTACAGTTATCCTGCTGCGGCTGCGCCGCTTACAATCTCGATGATCTCTTTCGTAATCTTCGCCTGACGAGCACGGTTCATGGCCAGCGTCAGCGAGTCAATCATGTCAGTTGCATTGATTGTAGCTGCATCCATCGCGGTCATGCGCGCAGCATGTTCCGCGGCTACCGATTCAAGCAAGGCGCGAAATAGCTGTATGACGACGTACTTCGGCAGCAACGACCTAAACAGCGCTTCGGCGGGTTGTTCGTAGATATAGTCAACTTGAGCGATACCGAACTTCGCCGCGGCTTCATCTACTTCCCGGGTATCTGCGGGACGAAGGCTAACCCCGACTTCTTTTGCCGCCTGGACCGCCCGTTCTTTTTCTTCCAAGGTCATTTCTTCAGCCTGTGCGACGCTGATTTGACCGACCCGCTCGATCGGCAGTACCCGTTCGACAATCAGCCGCTGCGAAATCACGGACTTGAATTCGTTGAAGACGATATAAACCGAATCGATTTCGCCTTTGGAATAGCGTCCGATCGCACGCTCGGCCATCTCGGAGACCATGGCATAATCCACTTTGTTCAGCACGCCAACGTGCTCACCGACCAGTGTGGTCCTCGGCGATTCACGGGATTCGGCTGCTCTCGGAGCAGCCACGGCAAATCGGCGCCGTAGGAAGTCGCGGCCTTTGCGCCCGATGGCTTCGATTTCAATGTTCTTGCCCGCTTTGACTTCCAGGAAACGCGCGGCCGCCTTCAGAATATTTGTATTAAAAGCTCCGGCGAGACCTTTGTCGCCCGTCACCACGATCAGCAGGACGTTGTTTTCCTGACGCTGTGCTAATAGAGGATGCTTCGGCTCGCCCGTATCCGGGTCGTAGATTTCCGCTCGCGACACCAGGGACTTCAACACGCTGGCCAACATCTGCCCGTAGGGACGAGCGGCCAGGGCGCGCTCCTGCGCGCGGCGCAGCTTTGCCGCCGAAACCATTTTCATGGCCTTGGTGATTTGCCGCGTGTTGGTCACGCTGCGGATACGTCGCCGAATGTCAAGAATGTTGGCCATTTGCTTCTGCAGGGACGCAGCTTGCTGCGTCTTGCTTGCCACGAGAGACGTCGCAAGCTACGTTTCTACAGGGTCATTTTGCTACTGCCTGCCTCTCTGTCACGAACGTCTCTTTGCACTCCTTAATTATTTTGCTCATCTCAGCTTTCAGGTTGTCGTCGAGAACCTTCTTCTCCATGATCGCGCGTAGCAGCCCGGGATTGGTCGCGTCCACGTACTTGTACAGCTCTGACTCAAAGTCGCGGACTTGATCTACAGGGAGGTCGTCGAGGAAGCCGCTGGTACCCGCGAAGATGATCAGAATCTGCTTCGAGAACGGCAGGGGTGAGAACTGCTTTTGCTTTAGGACCTCAACCAGGCGCTGCCCGCGATTGAGCTGGTTTTGCGTGGCTTTATCGAGGTCGCTGCCAAACTGTGCAAAGGCGGCCAGTTCGCGGTACTGCGCGAGTTCGAGCTTCATGCTTCCAGCGACCTGCCGCATCGCTTTGATCTGGGCGCTGCCTCCCACGCGGCTTACGGAGATGCCGACGTTCACCGCTGGCCGGACGCCGCTATTGAACAGGTCGGTTTCCAAAAAGATCTGTCCATCGGTGATCGAAATAACGTTGGTCGGAATGTACGCTGAAACGTCGCCCGCCTGAGTTTCGATGATCGGCAGCGCAGTCAGCGAACCTCCGCCCTTTTTGTCGCTCACTTTCGCGGCGCGCTCAAGCAGCCGTGAGTGAAGATAGAAAACGTCTCCCGGATACGCTTCGCGGCCTGGCGGACGCCGAAGCAGTAGCGAGATTTCGCGATAGGACGCTGCGTGTTTGGAGAGATCGTCATAAATAACCAATGCATGCTTTCCGTTATCGCGGAAATATTCCCCCATCGCGCAAGCTGCATAAGGCGAAATGTACTGCATAGGCGCTGGTTCCGAAGCGGACGCCGCCACAACGATTGTGTAATCCATGGCGCCGTAGTCGGTAAGAATTTTCACGACCTGGGCAATCGAAGAGCGCTTCTGTCCGACCGCGTTGTAAATGCAAATGAGATTGTTGCCCTTGTTGTTGATGATGGTATCGAGCGCCACGGCAGTCTTGCCGGTTTGACGGTCGCCAATGATCAACTCGCGCTGACCTCGGCCAATCGGAATCATGCTGTCGATGGCCTTCAACCCGGTAGCCATGGGCTCGCGCACCGGCTGGCGATCAATGACTCCGGGAGCCAGGCGTTCCAAGGCGATGAACTTGTCGGTGGCGATAGGCCCCTTGTCGTCGATGGGCTGGCCCAGCGAATTCACGACCCGGCCGATCAAGCCGTCGCCAACAGGCACGCTCATAATGCGCCCCGTGCGCTTGACTTCGTCGCCTTCCTTAATTTCGGTGTACTCCCCGAGGAGCACGACGCCAACCTGATCCTCTTCCAGGTTCATGGCGATGCCGGCAACGTCGTGAGGGAACGACAGAAGTTCTCCGGCCATGACCTTGTCGAGACCATAGACTCGGGCAATGCCGTCGCCCAGGGTGATGACAGTGCCGACCTCATCTACGGCAATCTTGGATTCGTAGTTCTCGATTTGCTGCCGGATCAGCTGCGTGATCTCGTTTGCTTTGATTTGTGCCATAAGGTCAGCTTCTAGCTCCTGGCTTCTAACTCTTAGCTTTTCTTCGTATCTTTCCGCGGCCGCTCCAAGCTCAGCCTCGCTGGCTCTACCCAGAAGCTAGTAGCTTACGAGCTAATCGCTTGTTTTATCCTCTCCAACTGTCCCTTCACCGAGCCGTCGTAGATGGTGCTGCCGATCTTCACGACGGCACCGCCGAGCAGGGACTCATCCCGCGAATAGCGTGCGCGGACTTTTTTCCCGGTCAGCTTTTCCATCTGAATTTCGAGGGTTCGCCGGTCGCTGGGATTGAGTTCGTGCGCACTCGCAATCTCCGCCTCGGCGAATCCCAGGCGCCGATTGAGCTCCTGTTCAAACTGTTTCACAATTGGCCCAAGAAAGTTCATGCGGCGATGATCGATGAGCACGGCCACGAAATTCCGCACCGTTTTCGAAATTCCCTCCCGCACGACAATCGCGTCCAGTACGGCCCGCTTTTGCTCGGCGGTAATTGAAGGTGCCTCCCACACTGCGCGTAATTCCTTGTTCCCGGCGACTAACGCCGTCACGGCTTGCGCTTCGTTCAAAATCTTATCCGAATCCAAACGGCCATCAAAAACGGCCTCGGCGAACGCGCGTGCGTAGGTATTGGTTACCGAGGCCATTTCTACCGCCCGCCTTTCCGCGACTCGCCGCCATTGCCCGAGAGCTGTTGGGCAAAGTCGCGCAAAAGTCCGTGATCGGTAGCAGCATCTACCACGATCTGTTTTTTCGCCAGTGTTACCGCCAGATCAGCCGCGTATGCCGTCAACTCCCGACGAGCCGATTTGGCGGCGGCGGCGATCTCCTGCTCGGCCGACTCGACGATTTTGCGTGTGTCTTCCAGGGTGGCAGCTTTAATCCTCTGTTCCTCGGCCGCAGCTTCGTTGTCAGCAGCGGTGCGCATTCCAGCGATCTCCACATCAAGTTTAGAAAGACGCGACTCAATCTCCGCCAGGCGATGGTTGGCATCTTCACTGGCCTTTCGGGCCTCTTCCATCGCTTTCTGTATGGAGATCGTGCGATTGCGGAACACCCCCGGCAGGTTCCTCTTCGAGAGCCACACGATCAGGGCAGCAATTACGACGAAGTTCAAGAGCACACAAAGCCAGTATGCATGCTCCAAGTCCAATCCGGTGAGTTTAGCGACGAACTGGACCGATGGAGAACGCTTGAACTGCGATTCATCGTCTTCGCCGGCGGCCTTGCGCGATTCCTTGACCAACTGCTGGCTCAATGAATGCTTATGATCAATCGAATCGCTCGACTTCTGATCGGACGTCGAAGGAGACGCATCCTGAGCAAACGCCCCAACTGCCGGCGTGAAGCAGGTTAGCAGCAGGATCGTCACCAAAGCGAAACGCAAATTTCCCCCGCAGCCGGCGTTCCCAAGACTTCGCTCGCTCTGAACCTGTTTCATCGGCCACCGCCTACTGGAGCTTGCGTCGTTCCCGGACGCAAAACAATTCGAATAATTTCAGCAGCCAGCTTCCCGCTCTCGGCTTCAAGACCGGCTTGCGCTGCAACTTTGTCTTCCTCAATGGCGGTTCGCGCTTGCCCGATTTGCGCTTGCGCTTTGTTCCGCGCCTCAGCGGCGACCGCAGCCCGCGCCTGTAATGCCTGCTGGCGAAGCGCCTCTTGATGTTTAAAGACCGTCATACGAGCCTCACGGAGACGCTGCTCGTACGCTGCGGTTCGCGCTTCAGCGGCAGCGATATCGGCGCGTGCCTTCTCGATCGCTCCCTCGGTCTTGCTACGCCGCTCAGCCAGTACCTTTACTAACGGCTTGTGCACCAGCGCGGTATAGATTCCGTACAACAAAACCGTAAAGACGATGGTCGGTATGGATCCGAGCAGTAATTCCCCTACTTGTCTGAGCGTCTCGTCCATGTCTTGAGTTTGATAAACCTTGTGCTTTGAAAAAAATCCCGAGCGAATGAGGGCCTAAGAAACCATTAAACCTAACACTCTAAAGGCCTAGTGTCAACGCGAGCGCGTTTTCGGGAGGGGACATGGAGCTCTGCGCAAAACCTACTTTTTCCTGCTTGTCAAGCACTTAGTGCATTTTAAGTAAAGAAAGCTTGACTTCTGGAATGGGGGGTCTAGCATGGAAGTATCACCTCCGATCCAATTCAGGATCGAGTGGGCCGATAGCCAAGGACTGTCACCGCTTCTTGGTTGCCGGCCCATTTAAATTTATTAGCTCCTCGCGCACGGATCCAGCACAGGTAATGATTCCGCCTCCGCTGCCTCCAATAGCTGCCGATCCGCAGAAACGAAGATCGGCGTGTTCGCGCCCGAAGAAGTTCTCAGTGCCAAGTACCCCGCTAACTGGACTGCGTCGAGTGCGAACAACCCGTGTCTGTCCACCAACTCACAGGCAACGTCGAACATGGCTTCCGTTATGACTTGCTTCAGGAAGACCGCTTCCATGTGTCGCTGGAATCTTTCCAGAAGTTGGATCACAGCCATTCCGGCAATCTCGCCTGCGCGCTCGCGTCGTCGCAGGGCTGAGCGTATTTCTACCTGAGCTAGCGACAAGACTGCCAGCTGGTTGCCGGCAGCCCCACTCGCGAGGCGAAGTACTTGCTCCGTCCCTGGCTCGCGCACATAGAGCTTTACTAGCGCGCTGGTGTCGAGATAGTAGAGCCCCAACTATCTGTGCCTTTCACGCATGATCGTAGCCGACAAAGGTTCACCCTTGATTTCCACCGGATGGAACCCCATATCTGCATCAACCCCACCTCCTAAAATCGCCTTGACCTCCGGCATCAGTCGGTTCAGCCGAATCGTCGTAACCGGAAATTCCGGAGCTCTCGGATTGGGCACCCTTCCGATAAGGATCAACCTCTTCTCTATCGCCGAACGGAGCACGTTCTGGCGCTCAACATCAGTACGCATTGAAGGCACGTCCTCAGAAGGCAAAACTTCGTCGCGAAATTTCTTAAGCGGGACAAATTTCCAGCCCGGCTTGGATTCCGCGTAGTCCAAGGCCTTGACTAAAGCCTTCAGTAAATCAGCCTCCGCCGGATGGACATAGGTACTAATCGCACCGGGGGCACTGTCGGGAGACTTTTCGGTCTTCATGGGTGTTACTGGCATGCTTTCGATTCTGCCGCCGCCGTCCGCCACAGCCACTTCTTTCCTCTCCGAACGTGCCGGCTCAAACCGGATCTCGATTCGGCCGGACTCGGGCGACCAGTTGTCGGCGGATGCATTACTGCGTTTCTTTCGTCCGCTTGCGTCCAGCAGAGAAACACGCGGGCGGTAGTTGTCGGGAACAAAATATTGGAGTTCTTGCAGGATGTGCTTAAGTGGGTTGTCTAACTTCTGAGCGAACTGAGGCTCTAGCTGCTCGATTTTCATTTTCTCAATCCCTCTAAATAGCTTTCTAAAATATTGTCGACATAGTGCCGACCTATATATATATAGGGCATCACAGCAGGATTGTCAAGTAGGAAATCTCTCGGACTAGCGGAACACCCATTCCCGCACCCGTCGCACCACCGACTCCGGCGCTTCCGCGTCCAACTCCACCAGCCCATCTTTGTACTTCCGTGAATAAATCCTTGCTCGCGCTTCCAGCAGCGCCAGCGTTTTTCCCTCTTTCTGCGGCACGCGCAGATGGATGCGGCTCAGGGCGTCTCCCTGCAGCGTCTGGTCAATCCGGTCCAGCAGCGTGCTCATGCCGATACCTTTCGCCGCCGAAACGTGAACTGTCTTGGCGTCGTCCCGCAAACTATCACGCTGCCGCGGAGGAAGTAAGTCGACCTTATTCATCACTCGCAGGCGCGGCTTCCCTTCTGCTTCCAGTTCCTTCAGCACTTTTTCTACTTGCGCGTCCTGCTCGACCGATAGCGGGCTGCTCGCGTCAGAAACCTGCAAAATTAGCTCTGCGCGTTGCACTTCTTCCAACGTCGCTCGGAACGCAGAAACGAGAGTGTGCGGCAGGTTCCGAATAAATCCCACGGTGTCTGAAAGTAATACCTGGCGACGCGAAGGCAGGGTGACTCCTCGAATCGTTGGATCCAAAGTCGCAAACATTTTCGGCGATTCGAGCACGTCGGCCTGGGTCAGCGCATTGAATAATGTGGACTTTCCGGCATTGGTATAGCCCACCAAGGCGATCAGCGCGACCGGCACGGACTCGCGGCGCTGGCGCTGTTGCGTCCGAATGCGACGAACGTTTTCTATCTGCTCTTTGACGTGCCGAATGCGACGGTAGATTTTGCGGCGGTCGGTCTCCAGTTGGGTTTCTCCGGGACCACGCGTGCCAATGCCGCCACCCAGTTGCGACATCTCAATTCCGCGCCCTCCCAGGCGCGGCAGCATATATTCGAGCTGTGCCAACTCCACCTGTAGCTGGCCTTCACGCGTGCGGGCGTGCTTGGCAAAGATATCGAGTATGAGCTGGGTGCGATCGATCACCCGCGTGTTGACGACCCTTTCGATGTTGCGTTGCTGGGACGCCGTGAGATCGTGATCAAACAAAAGCAGATCTGCGGAGACCGAGGCGGCGGCGCCCGCAATTTCCTCCAGTTTACCTTTGCCGATTAGTGTAGCCGGATCGGGTTTGTCGCGGTGTTGTAGGAACTCGCCGGCAATTTGCGCGCCCGCGCTGGTTGCAAGAGAACGCAACTCGTCCAGTGATTCTTCCGCACTGAACTCGGGAACCCGAGGCGCTTTCGAGGCTCCGGGCGCACTGGTAGAGCTGTCCCGCGCCGCCTGCGCGCCGGCGGTGAGAGAGCCTGTCGCTGCGGCCTTGGTGATCGACGCCGTTCGCGAACGCACCCGGTAATCGATCCCGACCAGGAAGGCGCGCTCGGTCGGAACGCGATCGGCAGCCGTCGAAATCGAGGCGCGTCGAGTGCGGCCTTTCTTGCCTGGTACTCTGGACTCTGAACTACGCAAAGATGGGCTACCCTATCCGTCCGTACCGGACGCTGGCGCCGGGCCAGATTCTGTCGTGGAGCCAGCCGGAGGTGGAACCATGGTGGGCTTCTCGCTGTGACCATGAGCCACCCTTCCCATTGCCACCGTCGAAATAGCATGCTTGAAAATCAACTGTTCCTGGTTGTTCGTCTCGAGCACGACGGAGTACTTGTCGAACGAGCGGATGCGCCCGGTCAGCTTGACGCCACTCAACAGGTAGATGGTGATATTGAGCCGTTCTTTGCGGGCGGTGTTTAGGAAGGTGTCCTGAATGTTTTGCGCCGGCTTGTTTTCCATGCCGATCTCCTTAGCTTTCTCGACTGCGAAAGCTTTCTGAACTGCACACGGTCAGCTCCTCAGGCCGCATCCAGCACGGCACTCAGGAGCAGGGGGGAAAGCTCGGGATGCGAAAGCGCCCATCCGCTCCGCCGGCGCACTCCGAAGCAACTCTGGGTACAATACGGGGTCGCCCGCGACTTTTCAAGCCACCGCACCGGTTGACATAAATACAGCAAAATGCAAACATTCGTGCGCTGTAAGTAAGCCGGAAATAAGATCGATTCTTCAACGGTTCGCAGCGCAAGTACTGGACGATCCGCAGCGCAAATTTTTGGCTGTACTTCACCGATGGAGGAGGAATGTCGATGCAATATGTGATCGCTTTCGCAGCCTCATGGGTGGCACCCACCCACACTGGCACAGAAGCGCTGGCACTCATTTTGCGCTGGTTTCACTTCATCGCAGGCATCACCTGGGTCGGATTGCTTTACTTTTTCAATCTGGTCAACGTGCCTTTCATGAAGCAGGTGGACGCGGGCATGAAACCCAAAGTATTTCAGTACATGACCCTGCCGGCTCTCAACTGGTTTCGCTGGAGCTCGCTGGTTACCGTCTTCGTTGGTTTTTGGTACTGGGGGCAGATCTATGTTGGCCCAGATGCAGACCGCATGGGTGTCAGCCCGCTGAGCACAATCGGGCTGTTCCTGCTCATCTGGATTGCGGGCTGGGCGATTCTCTTCGCCGTCATTAAGAAAGCGCCCAGCGGATACGTTCTGGGCGCTATCGTTGCGGTGGTTGCCATTGCAGGAGCGTGGCTGTTTGTAAACTTCACTCCCGTCGGCCAGGACGATAACCACGTGCTCTCGATTGGAGTTGGCGGCGGTTTCGGCATCATCATGTTGTTCAATGTCTGGGGCATCATCTGGCCGAGCCAGAAGAAGATTATTCGCGGGACGCTGGCCGGCACTCCGCCAGCCAATGCCGCAGTGCTTGCCCGCCAGGCATTCCTGGCGTCGCGAACGAATTTCTTTCTGTCGGTGCCTTTATTGTTTTTCATGGCCATCAGCTCTCACTATGGAATGTTCGGCCGGTAGGCACGCGTCGGCGCATCAGAAACTGTAGAGACGTAGCTTGCTACGCCTTCTTGCCCTCTATGCCAAAATGAAGAAGTGGAGTCTGATCAGTATCTGCGTGGCATCATCCTGTTCAACCAAGCCGACTTCTTCGACGCCCACGAAGTCCTCGAAGATGTTTGGCGCGCCGCCCCTCCCGAAAACAAGAAGTTTCTTCAAGGGCTGATCCAGGTCGCCGTAGCATTCCATCATTACTCTACCGGAAACCGCGTCGGTATGCGGTCGGTGCTGGAGCGTGCGATACGGAATCTCTCCGAGCCGTCGGGAGGCTTTGGCCGTATCCAATTGGCTCCTTTGCTCCATTCGCTCGGCCAATGGCGCAAGGCTATCGATAGTCACCTGCCACTTCCTGCCCTGCCACGCATTCACATTAGCGGAGCTAACTCTCCGGCGCCTAGCTGACACCCGACAGCAGACGACTGGGTGTTAGAATCACTCTTTCCCGTGACTCAGTCTTCTACAGCAAAATCGAGCGCTTCCCGAACTACGGCCAGAAAGTTCGATCCTATTCCGCTGCTGGATCTGCATCGCCAATACCAATCCATTCGCGAGGAAATCTTGGCTGCCGTGGAACGGGTCTGCTCGTCGCAGCAATTCGTTCTGGGTGCAGAAGTCGACGCCCTGGAGCTCGAAATTGCAGGCTTCACCGGCGCCGCTGCGGCCGTGGGTTGCGCTTCCGGCACCGATGCGCTCTGGCTGGCATTGTTAGCGGCTGGCGTTCAAGCTGGCGATGCGGTCATCACTACAGCCTTCAGTTTTTTTGCTTCTGCCAGTGCCATCGTGCGCGCCGGAGCCCGCCCGGTTTTGGTGGACGTGGATCCCGATACGCTTAATCTCGATCCGGCGCGAGTCACGTCGCGCCTTCGAGCAGGAGGGTCGTACAAGATTCAGGCCCTGTTGCCGGTGCATCTCTACGGCCAGTGCGCCGATATGGATGCGCTGCGGCAAATCGCAGACGAATTCCGCGTTCCCATCATCGAAGACGCAGCGCAGGCGATTGGAGCCAAATGGCGAGACCAGAGTGCTGGCTCACTAGGCACGGCTGCTGCATTCAGTTTTTATCCGACCAAGAACTTGAGCGCATATGGCGATGCAGGCTTAGTGACCACTCGCGACCTGAGCATGGCTGAACATATGCGGAACCTGCGCAATCACGGCAGTCCACGCCGCTACTACCACGAAGAAGTTGGCTGGAATTGCCGCATGGACGCGATCCAGGCCGCGATCCTCAGGGTGAAGTTGCCGCACATCGAAACCTGGAATCGGCAACGACGACAACGAGCGACGAACTATGACCGTTTGCTGGCTGAGGCGGGGCTGGTGTCAAAAAGAAATGATTCACCCATCAAGCAGCTCAGCACTTCTCCGCATGCGTTTCACGTTTTCCATCAATACGTGATTCGCGCCCATCGCCGCGACGAACTGCGCCAGTTCCTTAGCGACAGGAAAATCGCGACCGAGGTCTACTATCCCATTCCGCTGCATCTGCAACCTTGCTTCGCTTACCTGGGTTACAGCGCAGGAGACTTGCCGGAATCAGAACGTGCCGCTCGCGAAGTGCTCGCCCTGCCGATGTTTCCCGAACTGACCGAAGCTGAACAGAACTGCGTGGTGGAGAGTATGGCGGAGTTCTACTCGTAGCTTTCAGGGAGAACCGTCCCTTTTTCCGTTTTTGGGACGGAGTTTACTGTTTAGTACCGGGTACCCCCCTCCCCCCTTTTTTGCGCAAAATCTTAAAAACAAAGGATTTATTTTACGACTCCGTGCTAGATCTTTGAGTTTTAAGGAGTTACACGCAAAATCTAGAGAGCATGGGGTTTACGGCACATGCCCGTCTCGTTTCCCATCCCATTTTGGAAGAGATCCAGAATCGGCCTTGTTTCACCGGGGTCAGATTGTCAAAGATCAACTCATTATCTTGCAGATAATATAGATTGCAACAAGGTTATCTACTTTTAACCGTGAAGTCAACGACTAAGCGCATCGCAGAACGTGGATCGGAATCCCAGGTCTCCAAATCTGATCGCCGTAGCTTTGCAGGGGAAAGTCAACGAGCGGCGCAATTTTACGACAACAACCGCATAGTTTCGGTTAGCGACATCCAGAATCTACACGTCCCAGCTCGCGAACAGATTAAGAAAAGAACCGAGACCATGCATTGGAGCGATCTTTTGCGGAATCAATGGGCCTCGAAGCGTACCGTACGGAAGACCATGCTGCTTGTGGCCGCATCTGCATAGATGGCAGCGCCGAACATGAGTCCCAAGCGATCTTGAAATTGGTGATGACCGCGATAGCCAGAGGACATCAGTTGGCCGTCGATCCACAAACTCGCTGTCCTACTGGTGTGGTCGTAGCGGAGTTCGTAGGTGTGGGGGTGAGCGACATCTGCGACTCCGGGAAATTCAATTTTTGGCTCCATTTCAATTCGAGGAGAGATTTGCTTGGTGAGGGCGACGAAATACCGATTTCCTTCCTGCGGAAGTTCAATATCGAACCGGGGGCCCTTGTCTGCCAGGTCGATGTCCGCAAATCCCCCACCCCTCTCCAAAGCGCAAACACAAGTCAATCTCCAGTCCCTTTGTAACGCGAAGTCTCTCTCATTCTCGCTTAACGCTCGATAATAAAAGTTCTGATCATCGGTGATGATCCTCCAACGATCCCATCCGTTGCTCTCGCGGTTGTACAGCGTGTGTGGATAGTGATTATCCGGCCTGACCAGCTTGAACCCCTCATCCAAAGGATCGAGCGCCCCTTGCTTCTGGACGAGGATCGATTGGATTGGGCCGGTGTTTGCTGCGGAAAGGTGTGCTTTAGCGGTGTTGATGGCGAAAAAACGAGCGGTTATCACGGCAGCTAGAAGAACGGCCGTGACCACGGAGCCAAGCAGAAGCCTACTTTTCCACCACGGGATGGCCTGGCAGGCGGCATTGGCAACTGATTTCCACTTGTCATCGGCTCGGGGCAGTTCCGGACCGGGCCCCACCATACTGGCGGGCATCGAGGCAACGGGAAGTGCGATCCGGTATCCTCGGCGGGGAAGAGTCTCGATGACGTCTTCTCCGAGCGCTTTGCGCAGGACAGAAATGTTTCTGGCCAGGCTGCCATCGCCCACATAACTATGGGGCCAAACCCGCGAGATCAGTTCTTCCTTCTCGACCACCTTCCCAGCGGCTTCCACCAGCACCAGCAGCGTATCGAACTCCTTCGGGGTCAGAGAGACAGATTGGCCGTCGCGGCTTAAGAGCCGCTGGCCGGGATCTAAACGATAAGGAGGAAGGATGAAGGTCGCGACTTGAGCTTCACTCATAAAACGCTCGGAACTGCGCCTTTTAAGGCAACTTTAAGAATTCGGTAAAGACAGTAAAGAGACCTTTTGCTAAAACCTAGCGACGACAAGTTCGTATCCCCCGCGAACACACGATCGGGTCGGCCGACTGCCAATCGGTCGCGCAAGTCGAGCGCGGCTGACATTCTAGTGGTCGGAGCGTGTTCAGGCAATGGCACCACGCGCAGACGGTCGAAGCCCCTCAAAGGAGAGTTGCAATGACTTGCACACGCCGAACAGCCTCGCCATCACCAGGGCGCACCGCAGTAACGTATGACTCCAAAAAAAATGGCTTGTCTCAGGTTTTGTATATCGCCCTCTGGTTTCTGGTTGCTACCGGGGTGGGCTCGGCACAGGCCACCTTCACCAGCTTGTTAAGCTTTAATGGGACCAACGGCGCTTACCCATATTATGTCTATCTTGTTCAGGGCACGGACGGGAATCTCTACGGGACCGCATCGTACGGCGGGGTCAACAACGGAGGCACGGTCTTCAAACTCACCACCGCGGGCAAGCTCACGACGCTCTACAATCTCTGCTCGATGGAATCGTGTGCGGACGGAAGCCAGCCTGCTGCGGGGCTGGTGCTGGCCTCAAACGGATATTTCTACGGCACGACGGTTAGCGGTGGCGCCAACGGTCAGGGTACAGTTTATAGAATTACTGCCGCTGGCAAATTGTCCCCCCTGCATAGTTTTAACAATACAGACGGGGCAAATCCTTATGTCGGCCTGATTCAAGCTACGAACGGAAACCTCTACGGCACGACAAGCGGTGGGGGGATCGACGGACTTGGCTCGATCTTTGAAATCAACCCGGTGCGCACGTTCCGTTCGCTGCACAGTTTCGCCCCTGGGGATGGCGAATATCCCGACGCCAGACTGGTCCAGGGCACCGACGGCCTCTTTTACGGAACGACTTACCTGAGCTGGGTGTTCAAAATCACGGCAGCGGGCAAGCTGACCACCGTGGTTCCCACTACCCAAGGTAGCGGCCCCACCGGCGCGCTGATTCAAGCCACCAACGGGAAGTTCTACGGCACAACCTCAGCCGGCGGCGCATACAACGACGGTGGTACGGTGTTTGAAATGACTCCTGGGGGCGTTGCCAGCACAATCTACAACTTTTGTTTGCTGTCCAACTGTGCCGATGGCGAAACTCCATTGGCAGGGTTAGTTCAAGCCACCGATGGGAATCTCTACGGCACAACCTCGGCCGGCGGAGCGAACAGCGGGGGCACGATCTTCAAGATCACCACGGCGGGCAAGCTTACTACGCTTTACAGCTTTTGCTCTCAGACGGGATGCACTGACGGCGCCTCGCCTTACGAGGGGCTGCTTCAGGCCACGAACGGTACCTTATACGGAACGACGTACTCTGGCGGGACCGACGACTTTGGAACGGTATACAGTCTGTCGGTGGGCTTAGGGCCGTTCGTCCAAACCGTGCCCACTTCGGGCAAAGTGGGTGCGCCCGTCATTATTTTGGGAAACAATCTGACGGGCGCCACAAGCGTTAGCTTTAACGGCACCGCGGCGACGTTCACGGTCGCATCTGGCAGCGAAATCAAGACCACCGTGCCGGCTGGGGCAACCACTGGCCCGGTCGAAGTGACCACTTCCAAGGGAACGCTCAAAAGCAATGTGATCTTCCGGGTGACACCGCAGATTACGAGTTTCACTCCGCCGAGCGGCAAGGTGGGGACGCCGGTGACGATTAATGGAGTGAGCCTGACCCAGACCAAGAAGGTTACGTTCGGCGGCGTAACAGCGACTACCTTTAGCGTGAACACGGATATGCAAATAACCGCCAACGTACCTACCGGAGCAAAGACCGGACACATTGCAATCACAACGCCCGGTGGAACCGTTGTAAGTAGCGGCATTTTCACGGTGACGCAATGAGGCTCTGAGCCGTTCGGATTCAGAGGATACAGGCCGTCCGATGAGTGGGCGGCTTTTTTCTGTGTTACCGATTGGTGGCACCGTAACTTCTGTAAGACACGATTTCACTCCGCCCCCCGGCTCAGATATTTCAACATCAGTGTGGGTGTTGCTCGCGCAGACGTTGAATCCAATCGCTGCGGACGGGTGGAATTTAGTTGGGCAGCAAAAGCCGCCTCCCTCGAAACCGGTCACTTGCCGATGGACCAACATAGCCGCCGTCTATCCAGACGGCCCGCGCTCCTGCTCTGCAATTGTTGCCGCCTGGCGATTTTCCCGCCACGCCTTTTAGTGATGACGCGTCTTTTTTTTCGGTGCGGAGGATTGCTTTGTTTCTCCGGGGGCCAGAACGCGACGGACGATCGGGCTGTTCATCTTGTATTTGCGCTCGCTTATGTTGCCGTCGTCGTCCTTTACGCGTAGCACAAATACCGGCAGCAGGCCTTCTTTGTCGAAGTTTTCCTGCGAAATCGTGACCGGCAGTACTCCATTCAGATTGTGTTCGCGATAGGCGGTTTCGTAGCGATGCTTTCTCGCATTCCAGGTGAAGACGCGGACCTGGTTGTAGTCAAAGGGTAGGCCATCCTTTGGTTCGCTGAGCACAACCAGATATTGGGAGACTTTCTTGTCTCCATCGGCCACCTGGTCGAGGACAAAGAAGGCCACGGGTCGCTGGCCCTCGGCGTACTGGGCAATTTCGAGCGGCACGTCCAGATCCACCATGCGTGACAGCACCCAGCCTACGCGGCCGTCGGAATCGCGGATGAGCCACCAGTCCTCCATCGCGGGGGTCACGGGTTTTGGCGAATCAGTCTTGTTGGCGGTCACCGGCTTCGGAGCTGCACCCGGTGTGGTCTTCTCGGCAGTGGCGCGTTTCAGAATAGAAACTTTGGATCCCTGGTTCAGTTGAAAAAGATGCTCGGTTTCGCGACCGGGGTCGAGGTGAATGTTGGTGTCATTTCGCGTTGTGCCAGTGGCCTGGACCGGGGCATTCTGCTCCGCCTGGGCCAGCTTCTGAAATCCGTCATAAACCTGCTGCGAAACCAGCGCACGCTGCTCGATCCAGCCTTCGGTGCCGCTGGCGGTGCGGATCCGCGCAAAGCGCCGCTCGCGCTCGAGGACCTGAACCCGATCGCCATTCTTCACCACGCCAGTCTTGCTGAATACCGCAGCGACGCGGTCACGAAGAATAGCCTGGGGAACGGAGACGTAAGCGATCTCCTGCGCCCGGCCTCGCCCACGACAACCGGAAAGCAGGATGGGCAGGACGATGGCGAGTATCAACAGCGGGAATTGCCGACGGGTTTTCAAGGGGACCACAAAACAATATAGCGCAGGGTTCGATCAAAATCTTATAACCAGAAGGCGCTGAGAGTTTTACGCCGCAAACAAAATGCATAGATCCTTCGCTTTGCTCAGGATGACACGGGTATTCGCTTTGCTCAGGATGACAGGGGTGGCTTAGTCTCCGAAACTGATTCCAATGGCGCGGGCGGTATTCACGATTTGGCCGTGAGGATCCACGGTTTTCAATTGGCCGACGGCATGATCGATGTCCACAGCTTCGATTCGAGTATTGTGCAAGCAGACCATCTTGCCAAACCCGCCTTCGGCGATCAGATCGACTGCGGCCACGCCGAAACGAGTGGCCAGGATGCGATCGAACGGGGTCGGCGAACCGCCGCGCTGGATGTGCCCCAACACGCTGACCCGCACGTCCTTCTTCGTACCTCTGGCGACTGAATCGCCGATGCGATTACCGACTGATCCGGTGCGGCGATGTTCCTGCCACTCGACTGGCAGCTTGATGCCTTCGGCCACCACGATAATGGTAAACCGCTTCCCGTAAGATTCGCGCAGCGCCACGTGCTCACAAATTCCGTGGATGGTAAATGGAATCTCAGGGATGAGGATTACATGGGCGCCTCCAGCGATGCCGGCCTGCAGAGCGATCCAGCCCGCATCCCGTCCCATCACTTCAACCACCATGATGCGATGGTGCGATTCAGCGGTGGTGTGAATTTTGTCCACGGCGTCGGTTGCCGTCACCAGTGCCGTATCGAAACCGAAGGTGACTTCAGTGGCGGAAAGATCGTTGTCGATGGTCTTCGGCACACCCACAATGTTCATGCCCTTTTTGAAGAGCTCCAGGGCGATCTTCTGCGAACCGTCGCCGCCAATGCTGATCACGGCATCCATCCCGAGCTTGCGGGAGTTGGCAATGACTTCGTCGGAAATATCGCGGACCAGTTCCACGCCGTTTTCGATCGTACAGTAGTGGAAGGGGTTGCCGCGATTCGTGGTTCCGAGGATAGTGCCGCCCCGTGGCAGAATGCCGCTGACGTCCTTGAGTGTGAGGTGTCGCGATTTTTCCGGCCAGATCAGCCCATCAAAGCCGTCGGGAATTCCGATGACCTGCCAGTGGTATTTGAGAATGGCAGACTTAACGGCGGCACGAATGACGGCATTAAGGCCGGGGGCATCGCCCCCCCCGGTACAAATGCCGATACAGCGGATGTCAGACATTGGCGCGTTATTGTGATGTCGCAGTGATCGTTACGGGAACGGCTGTGACCGTTGTGCTGCTGATATAACTCGCCGTAAGAGTTGTCTTTGTACCAGGGATCACACCCGATAGCACTTGGACTGTCACTGGGTCTCCCAGAGTTATCTGGAAGTTGGTAGTGTCGCCCAGGGTCCAGGTTGCGGTTGACGAAACGTCAACCGGAGTGCTTTCTCCGGTGACGGTGGCCAGCGCAGTGAAAGGAGCGTTCCCACTCACAGGGATGTTCGTGTTGCCGGTAGGGGAAATCTTGAGCGCAGTCACATTTCCAAGGTTAACCGTGATACTCGATGTGCCGCTTGTCGCCTGAAATCCTGCGGTAATCGTCGCGCTGCCTGGCGAGGCGCCCGTTACCAATCCTGAAGTATTTACCGTAGCGATCGTGGAGTCGCTGCTGCTCCATTGCGTACCTGAACTGAGCGTTTTTGTTGAGCCGTCGTTGTAGGTTCCAATGGCGCTCTCCTGTACTGTCGCGCCCTGGTTGATGGTGGCGGTGGGACCCACGGTGATGGAGGTCAGCACGGGGTCGACGAAGAACCCGTTGCAGCCCACCACGACGGCGAACAAAAAGAGGGTGGTGAACGCGCCCACGAGTTGAAGTTTCTTCTTACTACTCAGCATGTTAGGAGAGCCTCAGGGAGCCACGTATCGCGGCAGTCCACAAGCGGCGTCAATAAATTGTAGCAGAGAAGATTCCGGCCAGCGCACCCAGACATATCCATTGGTGCACGGCGGTACCTGTACTGTCACGACGCGCCACAGTAAAGAACGCAAATGCGAGGGGAGAGTTGCGGACTAAATTTGGGGTATAAGGGTCTTAGAAATCAGCAGTCAGTTCGCACAAGGGGACCCCGAAGGTTGGCAAGTCCTCACTGGCTAAGTGCTGAGTGCTGTTCACGTGAACTCGACACGCTTCCTCTCATGAGAAAACAATTCGATCTGCGGTTCTTTCCGATCGTTCTCTTCGCCTTGCTGCCGCCAATAGCAGTCGCGCAGGCTGCCGCAGCGCATTCAAGCCCCAAGCCGCAACCCGCTGCCGTCAACCCGGGCCTTGCGCCCAAGATTTGTGGACGATGCATTCGCGCCCATGAAGAATTCCTGGCCTCGGACGCGATGCAAGGACGCGGCGGCGGCACTCACGACGAGCTGGTGGCCGCGACTTATGTGGGGTCGCAGTTGCGGCAGTATGGCATTGAGCCAGGCGGCGACAACGGCGGCTACATTCAGCATGTGCCCACCCTTCAGGGGAAGATTACCGCGCCCCCTCAATTGAGGATCACATCCCCGGGGGGCAGCCATTCCGCTGAGCCAATCACGTGGGACTACGGCAAGGAGTTCCTGGTGGCGGCTCTGACGCAAACGGAATTTTCTGGACCGTTGCGGAAGCTGGATGTCGATAACCACGGTGATGTGGAGAATCTAAGAATCGAATCCGGTGCCGTCGTCCTCGTCATGGGTTCGGATGCGGGCAAAGTCAGGGATGCAGCTTTCTCGCTAGATTCTGCAGGCGCTACTGCAACGCTCATGCTCGCGACCGAGAGCCGAATCAAGAAGTTCGAAGATGGTGGCCAGCAACTGCCCAAGTTGCCGGACCGTCTGGAGTCAACTTCGGCACAGGATCTGAACTTCAATGTACTGGAACTGAAACAGGGTGCTTTCCATGCGCTGGAGCAGATGTCGGAAGGCGCAACTGTACATTTCGAGGCAACGTCGACGGACAAACAGGGGTCCACATGGAATGCGGTGGGCATGGTCCGCGGCAGCGATCCAGCACTGCAACACGCTGCGATCTTGTTTTCAGCTCACTTGGATCACCTTGGAATTGGCCCACCGGTCAATGGCGACGATATCTATAACGGCGCGGACGATGACGCTTCGGGCAACACAGCCGTATTGGAAATCGCGCGGGTGCTGGGCCACGGACCGCGTCCGCGGCGCACCGTGATCTTCGCCGTGTTTGGCCGAGAAGAGGTAGGCGAGTTGGGATCGACCTATTTCAGCGAGCATCCGCCGTTGCCGCTGAAGGAGATTGCCGCCAACCTGGAATTTGAAATGATCGGCAGACCCGATCCGGCGGTAAAAAATCATGGTCTCTGGCTAACGGGATGGAAGCGTTCGAATCTCGGCCCTGCGCTGGCGGCGCATGGCGCACGGCTGGTGGCTGATCCGCATCCCGGCGAAAACTTCTTTGCGCGCTCGGACAATTTTGTTCTGGCGAAAAAGGGTGTGGTGGCGCAGACCATATCAAGCTATGGATTGCACCGGGATTATCACCAGCCCAGCGACGATCTTGCCCACTTGGATTTCAAGCACATGGACGCGGCGATCGGATCGTTGTTGGCGCCGCTGGAGTGGTTAGTGAATTCAAGTTTCCATCCGAAGTGGAAAGCAGGAGGAAAACCTTAATCAGCAATTGGCAGTTAGCAATCAGGGAGCACAAAGTGGAGTAGTGGCAAGAACGCTCGATGCTGAGTGTGGCTCATTAGTTCGTTTTCTTCGCCTTGCTGATCTTCTCATCGATGGGTTTGCGGCCGGCGAAGCCCTCGGTGGTGTCGTGCCAGTGGGTGATCGTCTGCTCTCCCAGCTTCCAGCAGAGGAGAACGATGTGGCCGTCCACCTTGCACGGGAAGTCGAGCAGCCCGATGTCGAGGTCTTTCACCTGGACACCAGTGGCGTCGATCTCGGCGATGGCGTCCTTTACTCGCGGTATGGCTTTTTCCCGTTCGGCTTTGCGGCGCGCCATATGGACGATATTGACCAGCAGGCCTCCTTGGAGAAAAACGCGGTGTGCGAGTTCCTGGAGCTCGGTGTCTACGGCTTCGATTAATTTCTTGCCGTCGATGGCTGTGCGCAGCAACGACTCCAGCACAGGCAGGAGAGACTGGGCTTCTTCGAGGGTGAAAGTTCGTTCGGCCATAAAGGTATAGGTTTATTTTAGTCCATTTTGTGAACGGTCGATGGTCGTCAGTCATTGGTCGTTAGTCTTTGGCCGGATTCACCGCCGAACTGCGTCCGGCGCACACCGGGGCTCTGTCCTCACGTGGGGTTTGCCAACGACCGACGACTGCTACTGAATTTCCAGCATTCGATCCAGAGCCACTCCTGCCCAGTGTTTTACATCGTCTTTCACTTTGATCTGATTCACGACGTTGCCTTCGACCAGATTTTCCAGCACCCAGCACAAATGCTGCGGCGAGATGCGGAACATGGTTGTGCACAGGCAGCCGGAGTCGTCGAGGGTGATGACTTTCTTACCTTCAGCGGAGAATTCTTTGCCCATGCGGTTGACCAGGTGGATTTCGGTGCCCACCGCGAACATGGTCCCTGAGGGCGCAGTGCGAATCATCTTCAAAAGGCCTTCGGTCGAGCCGATGCCATCGGCTTTTTGGCAGACTTCCCAACGGCACTCGGGATGCGCGATCACGCGAATACCGGGATACTTCGCGCGGACGTGATCCACATGTTCAGGCAGAAAGCGCTGGTGCACGGAGCAATGGCCTTTCCACAAAATCACCTTCGCCGCACGCAACCGGTCGGGCGTCAAGCCGCCGTTAATTAAGTAAGGATCCCAGACGACCATTTCGCTCAGCGGAATGCCCAGGTTGAAGCCAGTGTTGCGGCCGAGATGTTGATCGGGAAGAAACAGAAGTTTGGGAGTTTTGGCGAAGCCCCACTGGAAAGCGCCGGAGGCATTGGAGGATGTGCAAACTACGCCGTCTCGCTCTCCACAGAAAGCTTTGATTGCGGCCGTTGAATTCATGTAGGTGATGGGCGTGATGCCCTCGCCGGCATCGGAGGTCAACCCCGCAGCGATGAGCTGCTCCCAGCAATTTTCTACCTGGGTAATCTCCGCCATGTCCGCCATCGAGCAGCCGGCGTTCAAATCAGGCAGGATCGTCACCTGTCCGGGGCGGCTTAAGACGTCGGCGCTTTCCGCCATGAAATGCACGCCGCAAAAAACGATGTACTTTCCCCCGGTGTGTGCGGCTTCTTGCGAAAGCTTGTAGGAGTCGCCGCGAAAATCAGCGAAGCGGATGACTTCATCGCGTTGATAGTGATGTCCAAGAATCACGCACTCGCGGCCCAAAGCTTCGCGGGCGGCGGCAATACGGTCGTCCATGGTGTGATCGGGCAGGACGAGGTAATTTTCCAAACTGCAAACTGCCGTTGCGGTTGCCATTGTCATGTCTCGCCTTCAGCTCCGGACGCGAATGCGATTGCGGCTATTTCGCAATAGGCTGACGCTCGTTCCGGAACGGGGATGTTGAAAGCTTCCAGCGGCTCCAGTCGATTCACTGCGCGTCGTTTGAAACTACGCCGCGCCCAACCGGCGGGGATGTTGAAGCCACTAACTCTTCACAATAGTTAAGATGCTCAGGGGCGGCGGAAAGTGTCGCTTTTTTCCAGCGACCAAAGTAACCACCGCAAGTAACTGAGGATCAGGGGTTATTGTGCACTGTCTGAGGGGCAGAGCGCAACTGGAGGCCTATTGCGGGACGACGCTGGCGACGGACGACACCTCGTCTCGCCTCGTCCAGAAATAGAGGGCAAAGGCAGCTACGGTAAGCACCATTCCTGCGCCGAACTCGGTGGTGATGTATAGCACCCGGCCCACAGGTGCGGTGATCCGGTCAAAAATCGCCTGAATGAAAAGATTGTGGCTGGCATGAAGCACGGTCGCGGTCCACAGGCTCCCCGACTTGAGCCGGAGCCAGCCCAGGATGTAGCTATCCGCGATCACCATAAGGGTGAAGCACGTCAGAGCAAAAGTCGGTCGCGTGCCGGAGTTGTAGTCTGCGAACAGCAGCGCCGGATAATGCCATACTGCCCAGATGCAACCGCTCAAGAGGCATCCCCAGGTAAAACCGGTTTGTTGAACCAGTCGCGGAAGCAGGAACCCTCGCCAACCAATTTCTTCACCGAGTGCACGTGCCATGCTGCTGACAACGCCGACGGTGGCATAACATGGAATCGCCAAGAAAAGCGTCACCGTGGTTGGCGATTGCGGAAATCCGAAAGCTTGTCCAAGGGAAGAGGCGAACGCCGAGAAGGCGAACGAACCGGGAATCAGCACCCACGTCGCAATGTAAACCGGTAACGAGTAGAGAATCGGGATGAAGTAGGACCAACCTTCATATTTTGTCGGCCGCCAATTCCAGCCCAGGGTGGCTATGTCAATCCGAGAGAGCCGGCAGGTCGCGAGCGCGGCAAACGCCGGACACCACATCACCAGCGACACTGCCAGACCGTTTCCCGCGCCGACGTGCCCGGCATGGATCATCACGTATTCCGGCACGCTGCTGAATGTGAAAACCAGTGCGAGATAAGTGAGGATCTGTTTGGCAAGCGGTCGCATGGTGCGGAATCTTATCACTGCCGGTTCCGGGATGGGATTTCAGCGAGTCCTGCCGTGGGAGGGATCCGCCGTCGTTGCTGTATTTACGTCGACGTGCAAATGCTGGGTGACGCTGATCCCTGGCGGATAGCAATTCGTGTCGGGGTTATACGTGGCGGCGCAACTTGCCGTAACTTCTGGCCGCCTTGGCGACTGGGCGAATTGCCACACATCGGCAAAGTGAATGCCGCTGTCGACCGGATTTGGAGCCTTCTTAGGAAAAGCGCAGCCTGGCGAAGGCGGACAGGCATCATTCGTGACCCAGAACACGATTTTTCTCGCGCCTGCATTCTGGCGGATATCGTCCGCCGTGACGATATCTTCGCCTCCTTCTTTTGCCGCGGAAATTCCGGAACAATAAATTCCGGCCGCGAAGCCTCCCGCGGTTACTCCATCGACCCAGGCATAGATGTAGGCTTTCTGCTCCAGCAGCATGCGCCCACCTTGTTCCTGGTCAAGAAAGATGATGGTTCGCGCAGGAAATCCCTCCCGCCGCGCCGCCGCTACAGCCGTATGCGCGTCCGACTTTCCGAGTTTGGTCGCGTTCGAAACTGATTTTAGCTCGTTATAAAGCCTGCCGTTGAACAGAACCAGGAATCCGAATCCGGCCGATTGCAATGTTTTTCGCTTGCCGCTCCAGGTGTTGGTTCTCGCGCTGGGCGGATGATTGAGCCAGAAACCGGTGTAGGAAAATGTCTGGCGAAGTATCTCCAGGTTCTGGTCGCCGGGGTAGTTATTGCGATCAAAGCCCAGGTAGGCAGGGGCGGTCGAGGGATGAGGTTGCGGATAGGCGGTTGGAACGGAGATCGAAGCCACCACGGTAAGAATTAGCGCAATTCTTTTCACGCAGACGATGTTACCGCAACCCGAAGGCCTTGTTCAGGAACTGAGGGCTGCGATACACTCCTGACGAATTCGCCATATTTCATCGAGTTCGCGCCCGCTGGCAGCTTCGGCCTCAGATATCCATTGCCGTAGAAATTGCCGATGAAGAGTTGTTTTGTAATCGCCAATCTGTTCAGGATCGATGTCTTCCTCGACCAGTAGCGCCGTCATGGCTTCGGGTGGATCGATCTCACGGGTGACATCGATTCGATTCCCGCGATAGCGGAGATAACAGTGCGCCTCGGGCAGAGTCGCCAGCTTATATTTTTGGAGAGTGGGGCCAACACCAGGCGTGTTGCGTTCGTTCATCTCGTAGATTCCGAGGACCAGTACCACGTCGATATGTTGTTCCGCAGCCAGTCGACGAAGAAGAGCGTGCTTGGTGCTGCAGGTGCCGCGGTGTTCGCGCATGACGATTCGTGGGTCGCTGACGTTCGTGTTCCGACCGTATGGGAGGTGACTGACAAATCGCGCCGCCGCCCGGTAGTCGAGCACGGCGGCCTGAACGAAGGCGTCGGAGATATCTTTCGCCGTTCTTAGAGGAACGGGTTCGAGTACCTCCCACGAATGCGACCTCGGGTCCATCTTGCGACCCCTATCCCCCGATGTGCACCATCGTCCTCGATGCGGGAACAAAGTCCGGCTCTCCGATGTGGTGGCGCTCTTCTTTTTTCTGAACCACGCCGCGAATGAACTCTTCTAGCTCTTCGTCTGATGCGCCGCGACGCATCAGTTCGTGCAAGTCGTGGTCCCAGACCGAAAACAGACAGGTACGGATTTTGCCGTCGGAGGTAATGCGAATGCGGCTGCAGTGTCCGCAGAAGGGATGCGAAACGGGAGCGATGATTCCAATTTCCCCGATGCCATCGTCGAAATGGTAGCGCCGAGCCGTTTCGCTGCGGGCGTGCGGAATCTCGACCAGTGGACGGTACTCCGCCATGCGCTGGACAATCTCATTGAGCGTGACGACCGTCGCGGGCGACCAGGTTCGGTCTTCCTCAAGCGGCATGAATTCGATGAAGCGAACGATCACGCCTTCTTCGCGGGCAAAGATGCCGAAGGGAATGATCTGGTCTTCGTTGAAACCACGCATGAGTACGCAATTGACCTTGACCGGCCACAGTCCCGCTCGCCGCGAAGCCCGGATTCCCGCCAGAACGTGGTCGTATCCATTGGGCACGCGCGTGATGCGAGCAAAGCGATCGGGATCGACTGCGTCCATGCTGACGGTGATGCGATTCAGTCCAGCATCTTTAAGCGGCTGCGCCATCTCAGCGAGCAGATGTCCGTTAGTGGTCATGGCAAGGTCGAGTGCTTCGCCGTCGATGCAGCGCAGTCTGGATAGGTCACGCACGAAAGCAATCACGCCGTTGCGCAGCAGTGGCTCGCCGCCGGTCAGCCGGATTTTCTTGATCCCCATCGCCGCCAATATTCGCGCCATGCGCAAGTAGTCGGAAAAAGGCAGATCGCCGTAAAGCGCGCCTTCATTTCCTGTGCGGCAGTAGACACACTTGTAGTTGCAGCGATCCGTAATCGAGATCCGGAGATCGGTGATGGGACGTCCGAATTTGTCGGAGAGAATCAGCTTCTAGCTCCTAGCCTCTAATTTCACAACTGTCATTCCGAGCCTTCCGCAGTCGAAGGCAGGAACGAGCAAGGAATCTGCAGTTCAACTTCAAAGTCGGGGCCACGGAAAAATTGACGCAGGCAGGATAAATCCCGGCAGGCGCTTCCTTTCCAATGGCTCCTCACGAAGCACGGGAGGTGATGGCGTTTCCACCAACACCCTTGGGAGATGCGTAGCGCGATGGCCCGCGTAACGTCTCCCTCGCCGCCTTCGGCCAGGGTATGCCCAAAGGCCGCGGCGGTCGGAAACTTGTCTCCAATTATAGATGCAGACGGGCAATCCAAGGCCTCACTAAGGCCTCACAGCTGCGCCAGCGCCTTTCCGATTGCCGCTTGGGCCAGAGGCGCCATCACTTTGTAACCGGCCATATTGGGGTGCAGTCCGTCATTGGCGAGGTCCCGCTTCAGCAGACCCTTGTCGTCCGCCATGGCGGTGAAATAATCGAGATAGACGAAACCGTTCGCAGCGCAATAAGCCTTCAACCAGCGATTCAAGTCCAGAATCTTTTCCCGCGCACGCTGGGCAAACAAATCCTGAGACTGAGGGGTGTAGTTATGCACTGGAAGAACAGATGAAAACACAACACGGATGTCATGCGCCCGCGCCAGCTCCGCGAAAGAAGCGTAGTTAGCTTCAATGTCCTCCATCCGCATAGGTCCAGTATTACCCGCGATATCGTTGGTCCCCGCCAGAATAACAACCACCTTCGGCTGCAGATCGATCACATCCTGCCGGAAGCGCACCAGCATTTGCGGCGTAGTCTGTCCGCCGATGCCGCGGTTGATGTAAGGTCTGCCCGGGAAATATTCCTCGAGTTTCCACATGTCGGTGATGGAATCGCCGAAGAATATAACGCGATTCTCGCCGGCCGCTGGTGGCTTCAAGCTGGCGTCGGCATCGCGATAGCGGGCGAGTTGGCCAAAATCGTCGGTGAAAATCGCGATGCGCGATGCCCGGTATTGGTCCAGTCCCGGAAAACCTGTAAGTGGGACGGGGGGCTGCTGTGCTCGTGCGGAAACACACAGAAGCAGGGCTAAAATGAAGTGAACGCCGGCGTGAGATCGTTTCAGCGTCAGCCCTTCCTTCTTACTCACATTCCGTCGTAGTTGGGTCCGCCACCACCTTCCGGAGGAACCCAAGTGATGATTTGATAGGGATCGGCGATGTCGCAAGTCTTGCAGTGTACGCAGTTGGAGGGGTTCAGGCTTATGCGTTTGCCACTAGGCTGCTCTGCGTCGTCCACCATCTCGTAAACATTGGCCGGACAGAAATTCTGGCAAGGATTGCCAAATTCTTTAACACAGCGAACGTTGCACACGTTGGTGTCGTGAATGATCAGATGCGATGGCTGATCCTCTTCATGTTTTGTGCCGGAGTGATAGAGATCGGTGAGCTTGTCGAAAGTGAGCTTGCCGTCGCCTTTCGCCGGACCGAGCAGATGGGCCTCATCGCCGCCGTCGACCGGCAACTCGGCGAGTTTCTTCATGTGCTGGTAGCCCGCGGTTCCGGGATAGCGGTTGCGCAGGCCCCGGCCTCCGCTCAATTGCTGTATTCCAGCGTGGAACAGGCCCGCGAAGAATCCGTGCTCGAAGCCTTGATGGAAGTTGCGGACCTTCCAAAGCTCTTCTTTGATCCAGCTGGATTCGACTTTCTTCTGGAAACCGCTCAGCACAGCGGCGGACGAATTGTCCTTCTGCAGCGCCTCGAAAGCAGTTTCGGCCGCCAGCATGCCGCTCTTGATTGCCAGATGAATTCCTTTGAGCCGCTGCGAGTTTAGAAAACCGGCGGAGTCTCCGAGAATCATCCAGCCATCGCCCGCGACCGGCGGGATCGCCCACCAGCCGCCGTAAGGCAGCGACTTCGCACCGTAGCGGATTATCTTCCCGCCTTCGAGCAACTTCGCCACAAAGGGATGCTGCTTGAAATCCTGCAACACGCGCTGCGGATCAAGCCGCGGATCGGGATAATCGAGGCCGGTGACGAAGCCTAACGAAACGACGTTGTCTTTTCCTCCGTAGATCCACGCGCCGCCGTATTCTTTGGCAGTGAGCGGCCAGCCCATCGTATAGATGACTTCGCCGGGCGCGATGCGTCCCGAAGGGACCTCCCACAACTCTTTTATGCCCTGGCCGTAGGTCTGCGGATTACTGTTCTTCGCCAGATCGAATTTTGCGATCAGTTGTTTGGTCAGCGACCCTCGCGTGCCTTCGGCCAGAATCACTATTTTCGCTTGCAGATCGTATCCCGGCTCGAAATTCGACTTTTGGTGACCTTCTTTGTCCACACCTTTATCGTCCGTGCGGACGCCAGTGGCGCGGTTGCCGTCAAAAAGCAATTCTGATCCCGCGAAGCCGGTGAAGATGGTAATCCCGGTTTCCTCAACCTTGCTGCCCAACCACTTCACGAATCGATTGAGCGAGATAACGTAATTTCCGTGGTCGCGCAGCGGCGGAGGCGTGATGGGAAACTTGAATTTGCCTTTCTCGGTGAGGAAGTAGACCGCTTCCTTGGCGACTTCAGCATCAAGCGGAGCTTCTTTCTCGAAACTAGGAAGCAATTCGCGCATGGAACGCGGATCGAGCAACGCTCCCGACAGACAGTGCTGTCCCACCTCGCGGGCCTTTTCGAGCACGTAAATGTTTTCTTTGCTCAACTGCGAACCTGGATTTTTCACATTGTGCGCGTCGATGAGCTGCGAAAGGCGCAGAGCGCAGGCCATGCCTGCAGGACCACCGCCGACGATGACAACATCGGCTGGCATTTGAGGACGTTCGACACCTTCGAGAGGTTTGCGGAAAATCAGCATAGGATGCCTTAACGGTTCGCCAGACTGGCTATGTCGCCCAAGCCGAGCAACCTTTGGTCCGCCGTTACCAAAGTTAACTTCAGAACCTTGGCGGTAGCCGCCAGGAATCGGTCCACCGGATCGGCGTGAGGCAAGGAAAGCGCGAAACCAGTGCGAACAATTTCCTGAGTTAGCGGCGCTTCTCGTAGTTGATCAGCGGCGCGCTCGACCCAGGCCAGCGGGTCCCCCACGCGAATGTGGCCATTTTGCATCAGCGCTAGAGCTTCCCAAACACTGACCGGAGACAGCCAGAGATCGTTGTCGCTGTTCGACAACTCTCGCGCTGCAGCTTTGCCTATCCGCTTCGGATCCAATTTGCTCCAAATCCAGATATGGGTATCGAGAAGCAGGTTCAATCGCGGTAGGCCTCGATATCTTCCAGATCGATGACAGGGGAAACGATATCGCCCACGATCTCGGCGGTCCCGATCATGTCTCCCAAGAACTTCCGCCTGCGATCGGGTCCGGCGGGAATGACTTCCGCAACTGGACGGCCATGACGCGTAATCCGCAGAGGCTGGCGTGTTTTGTGCACTCGTTCAATCAGGCCAAGGCACTTGGCTTTGAATTCGGAGATAGAAACATCATCCATGACCATTATTCTATCTATGGTCAAAAAAATAGTCAATTCGTAATTCTAGGCAATCAGACTCTTGCCGCAGATTCACGCGGGTCACCAAACGCGGCGACTGGTTATGGTAAATCATCCGGACGATTCAGCGAAGGGGATAAGGCACGGCGAGCTGTTTACAAATACGAATAGCGGTCGGCTTCTTGATCTCGCGATGTCGTGGAACGGTGCTGGTGCGCTGGACTGCGGAATTGTAATAGACACTGTGCTTGGCACCTTCGCGAACGAGCACGCAACCATTCGTTTCCAAATGGCGGATCAAGTCTTGGCGCTTCATTACTCTCCTAATTTACGTCTCTGTTCAACACTCATTTCGCCCTTTTTACAGCGGGAGACCAGAAAAGGCAAAAGAAGAAGCGAAATCAAATGTGGTTGTGAGGATGGAACCCCTGATGCAAGGCTTCGCCGTACGGTTTATGCTGCCAACACAGTGGTTGCGTAGCTGGTCAAGCTACCGAGATTGTTATCTTTTCACGCGTGACCTTTTGACCTGGGCGGGGCGTACCTGTCAGCTCTCGGTTTGCTTCTAAAAGGATCTCTATTGCGTCGCGGAGATTCTCACGCGTCTCTTCTAACGTATCGCCTTCGGAGATTGCGCCGGGGAGCTCTTCGGCGTAGGCCGTGTAGCCCCCGCCCTCGGACTCGGCTACTTGCTCGTAAACAGCTGTAACGACCATCTCCATACCCCTAATTCTAGCCCGTTGGGCGCCGTCTCGCATCACCAAAATTGGTTACCAACGGCAGTGTACCCAAGCTGTTATCGTCACGCTCCCGCCCTCGCCTTCTTCACCTCTTCAATCAGGGGCGGCACGATGTCGAACAGATTTCCCACCACGGCGTAATCCGCGATTTCGAAGATTGGCGCTTCGGAATCTTTGTTAATTGCGATGATGGTTTTCGCGCCCTTCATGCCAACAATGTGCTGAATTGCCCCGCTGATCCCGAGGGCCAGATACAGCTTGGGCGCGACCGTTTGGCCGGAGGAGCCGATCTGCCGATCCATAGGAAGCCAACCGGAGTCGCAAATCGGACGCGACGCCGCCAGTTCTCCCCCAAGGGCTTCAGCAAGCTGCTTGGCCAGTTCGATGTTCTTCTGCTCCTTGATTCCGCGGCCGACAGAAACGATGATCTCGGCTTGGGTTAGGTCAACTGCTTGCTTGGCTTCTTTGAAAACTTCCTGCGGCTTGTTGCGGATGACGCCGTCGGCGATTTGCACGTTCACCGTCTCGACTGGAGCAGCACTCGCGCCAGCTTCGACTTTGTCTCCGCGAAAAGCACCGTTCTGGAAAGTTACGAACCAAGGCGCATCGCAAGCAAAACTCACATCGGCAGCCAGCTTGCCCTGAAACATTTGCCGGCTAAAAAGCAGCTTGCCGCCTTCTTTCTTGTAACCGATGCAGTCACTGATTGCGGTGCGTCCCATGGCCGTGGCCAGCTTGGGAATAAAATCGCGCACCTGATACGTATGCGGCATCAGCACCAGCTTCGGCTGCTTCGATTCGATAAATTGCTTGAGCGCGGCGGAAAAGGCATCGGGAGTGTAAGGCTCGAGCTTGCGCGACTCAACCGCGTAGACTTTCGCGATCTTCTTGGCGGCAACTTCGTTAGCAAAATTCGCTACGCCGCTGCCCACGACCGCGGCTTCGAGCGTCCATCCGGTCTCGGCCGCAAGCGCTTGACCCGCGGTGAGCGTCTCCCAGGAGACGCGGTTCAGTTTGCCTTCGCGTTGTTCAACGACGACTAAGATTGTGTCAGACATAATCAGCTTCTAGCTTCTGGCTCCTAGCTCTTGGGCTTTACCTGCCGACTACAGTACCCGTACTTCATTGCGCAGCTTATCCACCAACTTCTTCGCGATTTCTCCAGCCGAGCCTTCCAGAAATTCCGTGTTCTTGGTTTTCTGGGGAACGTACAACCGCTCAATCTTCTGCAGATTTCCGCTCACCGCCGACTGCACATCCGCCATTGAGACTTTGCGCAGCGGCTTGTTCTTGGCCTGCTTGATGCCGATCAGCGTGGCATAACGCAGTTTGTTGATGCCAGACTGAATAGTCAGAACCGCGGGCAGAGGCATATCAACGAACTGGAAGAATCCAGCCTCTAGTTCCCGCTTTACCCGGATTCCGGCGTCGTTTTTCTCAATCTGCATAATGATGGCGGCGTGCGGCCAGCCAAGCAGTTCCGCCAGTACGACTCCGGTTTGCGCATAACCGTAATCGTCGGATTGCAAGCCGGTAAAGATCAGGTCGAATGCTTCATCTTTAATCGCAGCCGCGAAGGTTCGCGCAGTATTGAATGCGTCTAGCCCGACAAAAGCATTGTCCTCGAGGTGAATCGCGCGGTCAGCGCCCTTCGCCAGAGCCTCCCGCAAAACCTGCTGGGCGCGGGCCGGTCCAGAGGTGATCACGACGACTTCTCCGCCGTGCTTCTCTTTCTGCCGCAATGCTTCCTCTAATGCATAAGCGTCGGGCTCGTTTACTTCGTAGGAAACGTCTTCGCGAATCCAAGTGCCCGATTCGTTGAGCTTGAGGGGGGCATCCTTTTGCGGCACCTGTTTCATGCACACTAAAATCTTCAAGCGGAAGCTCCTTGTGTCCGGCTGGTCGGATCAACTCGTCAGACGTTGCAAGCAACGTCTCTACAGAAGCGGTGGTCTCAGGCAGACCAGCAAGTATAAATGAGTGCTGGCAGGAGGGGAAATCAAGAGCGAGTGAAAGAAAGCAAAAACTGAGCAGCTAGTCAGTAAATACTACCGACTGCACGCCCGAGATTTCGAAGCGCTTGCGGCAGCGCATGTTCTTGCAGGCCATCATGTCATCGCGCCGCAGCATATAGGATTTAGCTTTGGCGAAGCGGGCGCGATCACGTTCGTCGGCGCGGCCGGGAAGCTGATTTTTCTTCGTGCGCACCAGCCAGCTGATTTCGTACTCGCCAGCCTGCTGGCAGTGGGGACAATTCAGCGTCGCCGTCTTTTTTTCCGGCCGTTCGTCGAAAAAATCGCGCTCTTCCATAGGGTCGTTGGTCGCTAGTCGCTAGTCGTTGGCTCGACAACGCCAACTAATCCGCTCGATTCTTGTTCGCTTGTATTATTGCACGTCACTGCGCGGCTGAGCTATGGCAAGATGAAAGCAAATGGCAAGAAGGAAAAAGCCGAAGCGCTTCACGGCCGTCGAAGCGGTAAAGACCATGGCCCGGGAACAGATCGGGGCGCCTCCCGCATCGCGGGTCGTTCCCAATCGCAAGAAAAGGATCGAGAAACACAAGCCTACGCTCGAGAAATTGCTCGGCGAACAGGAGTGAGATGATGAAAGGCGCGTGACATCGCCGCCGTCCCTGAGTTCCGCTAGCGCCGGTGAGGGTCGTTATGCCGTCGGTGCGATGTCAGCGATTCAAGCAATCAATTAAATATCGTGCCTACCGTCTGGTTGGTACTCATAGTCACAATACACGGGTTCGACTTATCCGGGACGCAATTAGCGGACCAACCTCCGAAGCCTCCCGGCGTTGCTGTCAGCGTCACCTTTGACCCAAGTGGAAAGTAAGCGGTGCACCCTGACCCAACGCCATTGCAGTTGATCCCAGCGGGGCTGCTGACAACCGTTCCGGTGCCTGCACCAACTAGATACACGCTCAACGAGGGCAAATTGGTCCCGCCATTGCCGGGATTTACTCCCAGGTTAGAGTTGTTGAAAATTAGTGAGCCGTTCTGCGCCGTCGCACTCGCTGTAATTGTTGTTATGCATGGGGCCGGTGGAGTACAGGCAACAGCCGTCGCGAGGCCTGACGAGTCAATTGTGGCGATATCCACGTCACTAGACGCCCAAGTCACGGAATCGGTCATATCCACAGTTACCGGGCTGGTGGTGAAGGTCCCAATCGCAATGAACTGTGCGGTCTCTCCCAGCGCGTTTAAAATCTGCGTTCCGATACCGGGAACAATGGTGATGGCAGAGAGGGTTCGCCCCTGCTGTGGTGAACCGGGATTGACGGTGAGAGCGGCAGCCCCAATAACCGTCCCAGACTGAGACGTCAGACTCGCGGTTATGGTCGTAACGCAACTAGAAGTCCCGCACCCGACTGCGGTCGCCAACCCGGAGGAATTGATAGTGGCAACATCGGTGTCGCTGGATACCCAGGTCACTTGGCCCGCAAGATTTTCGGTGGTCGGAGCGGCACTGTAAGTCCCTATGGCGATAAGCTGCGCGGACTCGCCGAGGGTGTTCAGAGTCTGAGTGCTGGGTATTATCGATATGGAGGTTAGCGTACGAGGGCCGCCCTGGGTGCTCAGGTTGACGGTCAGGTTGCCTGTCCCCGTTATTGTGGCGCCGTTTTGCGCCGTAGCAGTGGCTACCAAAGTTGCAGTACAGCTGGTAGTAGGGCAACCTGCAACGGTCGCCAAGCCGGATGGGCTAACGGTGGCAACGCCAGGAGCGGTGGACACCCAAGTCACTTGATTAGTGATGTCCTGAGTAATGGGAGCGCCGCTGTAGGTCCCGATTGCAATGAACTGCGCGATCTCGCCAACTGCACCCAGCGTTTGACTTCCGGGGGTAATGGTAATCGCAGTCAGCTCGCGGGGGCCTGATTGGCCTATCCCCACCGTCAAGTTCGCGCTGCCTACGACGGCGCCGTTGGCTGAAGTCATCGTAGCTGTTATGGATGTAATACCGTTACCAACGGCGGTTGCTAATCCTGACGCGTTGACCGTCGCAACGTCCGTGCTGCTCGACGCCCACGTCACTCCCGTCGTGATGCTCTGACTGGTGGATGGATGCCCGCTACGGACGTAGGTCCCAGTTGCCGAGAATTGTGTCGCGCCCCCGACGGTTCCAATAATGGCCGTTGCTGGAGTCACCTGAATAGAGCTCAATGTCGGCGACGATGAACAACTGACAAGAAATGCGGCGAGGGCGATCGCTAAACAGCTGACAACAAATCGATAGATCATGATCGTTCTTACTCGCTAGACATGCAGCGCGGGGGGAGCACAAAAAGCAACCAAACATACACCGTTCCGAGTATATTTGTCCAGTTCAATTGAGGAGCATCCTGCCCGAAATTTCGGCCACAGCGAGGCTGATGTGCTGTGCAGTTTGTGTGGCACAAACCTTCCGGATGGTTCGCGGTTTTGCCTAACTTGCGGCCGCAGGACTGGAGCGGCGGACAATACCCCGCTTGCGACGATTCCCACTCAATCATTATGCGCCAATTGCGGAAAGAGGCTTCCCGAGACCGGCGCGTTCTGCCTGCATTGCGGACGGCCAGTGGAGTCCCAGGCAAACAGCGTTTCCGTTGCGATCAACGAGGCCAAAACCTTGGCGGTCCGAGCACGGAGGCAACGCCGGGTTGTAATTTCGTTGTCTGGTTTGGCACTGCTCGGTGTAGCGCTGTGGGTCGCAACCGGTCGGGGCCCGGCGGCAGAGGAGGTGCAGGAATTCGTTCACTGGTCCCAGGCGCAAACGATCGTTGACGCCCCGGTGCCGTTAGACCCACGCAGCTTCTCTTCGCATGAGTTCACAATTCCACCGGGCGCGCTGGATGTCATTGTTATGGGCGAGTTCGCCGCGTCACCCGCCAGCCAGCGTCACAGCGTTGGCAGTAAGAAAGAAGGTGGAAAAGATGCCGACAATGGAATCGAAGTCTACGTGCTGACTAATTCTGCCTTTGCAGTGTGGAGCAGCGGGTACTCCACCGACACCCTGTATCAAAGCGGTTCAGTGGCTGAGGCGACGATTTATGCTCCGCTTCCGGCGGGTGGCGGAGTTTACGATTTAGTGTTCAGCAACAGGACATCGATGCATGCAAAGACCGTTCACACCACCATCCTTTTGCGCTACAAGAGTGGGTGGTTCAACGCGGTCTTGCGACTAAAGGAAAGATTGTGGAACTGGCTAGGACTATGAACTGCGGCATCATCCGACCGTCGCCGCCACGAACCTGGCGAACTGTTTTACATCCTGTTCCGTGGTGTCGAACGAGCACATCCAGCGCACCACCGACCGGTGCTCATCCCACACATAAAAGAAGTAGCGCTTTTGTAGCCTGGCGATGGCTGGCCGCGGAATTTGCACGAACACTCCGTTGGCCTCGACCTTGTAAACGATCTTCACGTTCGGAATTTTGCTGATTTCTTTTTCCAGCAACTCGGCCATCCGATTAGCGTGCCGCGCATTTTTTCGCCACAGATCATTCGTCAGCAACGCATCCAGTTGAGCTGAAATAAAGCGCATTTTCGACGCCAACTGCATTCCTTGCTTCCGCCGATAAAGGAAGTCACGACTGAATTTCTGGTTGAAGAAGACCACGGCCTCCGCGCCCATCGCCCCATTCTTGGTTCCGCCGAAGGACAGCACGTCAACGCCCAGGTCACGAGTAGCTTCCCGCAGGGTCATGCCCAAGCTGACGGCCGCGTTGGCAATGCGCGCTCCGTCCATGTGCAGAAACATGCCTCGCTCGTGAGCGAAGCGAGCCAGTTCGCGAACCTCTCGAGGCGTATACACCGTGCCCATTTCAGTAACTTGAGTAATCGAGATCACGCGCGGCTGCACGTGATGCTGGTCGCCGATGCCGTGGTAGGCGTGGCGGACGGCCTCGACGGTAAGCTTGCCGTCGGCGGTAGGAATAGGAATCAGCTTGCAGCCAGTGAATTTCTCCGGCGCGCCGCATTCATCCGTATAAATGTGGGCAGCCTCGGCGCAGATCACCGCCTGATAGGACTCCGTGAGCGCCTTCAGGCTCAGGCAGTTCGCGGCCGTTCCGTTGAACACAATGAAAACTTCAACATCGGAACCGAAGTGCTGCTTGAATTTGCGGACGGCAGCCTCGGTATAAGAGTCGTCGCCGTACCCCACCACATGCCCTCGGTTGACGGCGGCCATCGCTTGCAGCACCTTGGCATGCACGCCGGCATTGTTGTCGCTGGCGAAACTGCGGACAGGCTTCATGGCAAACAATGTAGCAGAGGTGCACTCTCGGTTGACATACTCCGCGGAGCAAGCAGGACGTCGTTCGACATGTTGGCGCTTGCAGGTGGCGCGTAGGCAGCTGGCACCGTTGCGATAACTTTTCTCGCATTTTCAAGTCTAAGGGGTGACTGTGTGGAATTTAATGTTTTTGGGGCCTCACCAGTGCGTAAGTCTTTGCCGATCTGAAGCTTACTTGTTAGGCTAGTGGCAGCAGGATAGGAAATGGGACCTGGGTATGAGAAGGGTTCTCAGTGCGGATGGTCGCAAGGGTCTGACGCCGCGCGTGACCCGAGTAGTCGGGTCCCTGCTAGCTTTGTTGCTTGCCGCGCTGGGCACCGCATGCAGCGGGAGTTCCGTGAAGGGAGCCCAAGCCCAGGCTGATCCGGCGATTGCGGTCAAGATTCAAGTGGCGCTGTCGATGCCGATCAGCGACACCACGGAATACGTCGCCACCTTGAAATCGCGGGACTCGGCCGTCATCATGCCCCAGGTCGAGGGCCAGATCACGGATATCTTTGTGCACTCCGGTGATCGTGTTTCGCCCGGCAACGTGCTGATGCAGATTGATCCCACCAAGCAGCAGGCCACAGTGAACAGTCAGGAACACAACCGGGCGGCCCAGGAAGCCAACCTGGACTATGCTCAGCAGCAATACAACCGGATCAGCGCCCTGGCTGCAGCAGGAGTGGTCGCGAAGCAGGATCTCGACCAGGCAAAATCAGCACTCGATACCGCAAGAGCACAACTGAAATCGTTGGACGCACAAGTACAGGAGCAGCAGACGCAGCTCCACTATTACCGGGTGACCGCGCCGTCGACCGGAATCGTGGGTGACATTCCGGTGCACGTGGGCGACCGCGTCACTACGACCACGATGTTGACCAGCGTCGACAAACCCGGCAGCCTGGAGGCCTACGTATATATTCCGGTGGAGCGTTCGTCTCAACTCAAGATGAACATGCCGGTGCAAATCGTGGACGGGAGTGGCCAGCTCCTCGCGGACAGCCGCGTCAGTTTCATTTCGCCCCAGGTCGACAACACCACGCAGACGGTGCTGATCAAGTCGCGGATTGCCAACAACGAGGATCGCCTTCGGAATCTGCAGTTCATCCGCGCCCGCGTGATCTGGGGAACGCATCAGGGACCGGTGGTCCCGGTCGTAGCGGTATCGCGGGTTGGCGGACAGTACTTCGCTTTCGTAGCGGAGGATCAGAACGGCAAATTGGTGGCGCATCAGAAAGCGCTTCGCATCGGCGAAATGACTGGGAATGACTATGTGGTGCTCGACGGCATTAAGCCGGGAGACAAGATAATCGTCTCAGGAGTCCAGTTCCTGGTGGATGGGGCGACAGTGGCGCCGCAATCTTAAGCCGCTAGCCCTGAGTCCGACACGCGGGCACGACGACACTGAATCTTTTGCCAGAAGCCACAAACTAGAAGCTGCTTTCCCATGTTCGTCGATTTCTTCATACGCCGCCCGGTATTCGCAACCGTCTGTGCACTGCTGATTATCCTGGCGGGCGCAGTGGTGATTCCCACCCTGCCGATATCCCAATTCCCTAACCTCGCGCCCCCGCAGGTCAATGTCAGCAGCGGATACGTGGGGGCCAGCGCGCAGACCGTCGAGTCCGCCGTCACCATTCCTCTGGAGCAGCAGATCAACGGTGCCCAGGGAATGAAATACATGACCTCCGACAGCGGTAACGATGGTTCCAGTTCGATTACCGCGACCTTCGAACTGGATCGCGATCCCGACTTGGCCGCCGTGGACATTCAAAACCGGGTGAACACAGCGCAGGGCCGTCTTCCGAATGCGGTCAAAGCCACCGGCATCACGATCACCAAGTCGTCGAGCAACTTCGTTTTCGGCGCCGGCGTGTACTCTTCAGACGACCGCTACGATCCGTTGTTCATGAGCAACTACCTGGACGTTTACGTGAAGGATACGTTGAAGCGTGTACCCGGAGTTGCCGACGTACTCATCTTCGGCGAGCGCAAGTACTCGATGCGCTTGTGGCTGGATCCAGTCCGCATGGCGAGTCGGGGCCTCACCGCGAGTGACATGGTGAACGCCCTGCAAGAACAAAATGTCGAAGTCGCCGCCGGTCAGGTAGGTCAGCCCCCCATCAAGGTCGGCCAGCAGTTTCAGATTAGTGTGCGCGCCATTGGGCGACTGAGCGAGCCCACTCAATTTGACGACATCATTCTTAAAGCCAACGCCGACGGAACCCTGGTCCGGCTCAAAGATGTAGGCCGGGCGGAATTGGGAGCGGAGGACTACAGCTCTGACTTGATCTACAACGGGCATCCCGCTGTGGGTATTGGTATCCTTCAACTCTCGACGGCGAACGCGCTTGACGTAGATCGCCGTGCGCTGGCGGAGTTGGACCGGCTCTCGAAACACTTTCCGCCGGGGATGAAGTACGAAAATGCCTTCGACAGCACCGAAGCCGTCGGGGAATCGATCCGGGACGTTCTCGTCACCTTGATCGAAGGCATCGTCCTGGTCATTCTGGTGATCTTCGTGTTTCTGGAAGACTGGCGCAGCACCATCATTCCGTCGGTCACGATTCCGGTCTCGTTGATTGGGACCTTCACTTTCGTGAAGCTTCTGGGATTCTCGATTAACACTCTGACACTGTTCGGCATAACATTGGCCACTGGATTGGTCGTCGACGATGCCATCGTGGTCATCGAAAACATCGAACGCCATCTTCAGGAAGGCGAGACCGAACCGCGCAGAGCCGCCTCGGTCGCCATGGGAGAAGTGGCTGGAGCCGTAATCGCCACTTCTTTAGTGCTGGTTGCCGTGTTTGTGCCGGTCGCGTTTTTCCCCGGAACCACCGGCATTTTATTCCGGCAATTCGCGTTGACCATTGCCTTCTCGATTTCCATTTCCGCGTTCAACGCCCTTACTCTTACGCCTTCTCTTTCGGCACTTCTGCTCGGGCGCGCGCACGGAAAGAAGGGCTGGTTTTTCCGCCATGTGGACAGTGTCATCAGCGCCGTCACCGAGGGATATCGGCGCTCCCTGCACGGCTTCCTTCGCTTCCGTCTGGTTGCGGTGGTGCTGTTTCTTGCCGGATTGGGGCTCACCGTCTTGATTTTCCAGCGTGTGCCCACCGGCTTCGTTCCAGACGAGGATCAAGGTTATTTCCCGGTCGTCATTCAGGCTCCCCCAGGCGCGTCCGGGGATTACGTCCGACACATCGAGGATCAGGTCAGCGCCATCATGCGACAGATGCCGGAAGTCGAGAATATTTTCGCCATCACCGGCAATGGTGCTCCCAACCGCGGAATCATCTACGCTGGGCTGACGGGCTACTCGCAACGAAAAGGCTCTGAGCATTCCGCGGTCTCGGTCGTGAACCGCTTGCGCGGGTCGGTTTCTGGAATCACCGGAGCATTGGTACTTTGCTTCTTGCCCCCTGCGATTCAGGGTCTGGGCCAGTTCGGCGGCTTCCAGTTTGAAGTGCAGGACCAGGGTTCGCACTCGCTGGAAGAGTTGGCGAAGGTTACCCAGGATATGGTTCGCCAGGGCAACGCGCGCAAAGACTTGACCGGCTTGTTCAGCAGTTACACCGCAAGCGACCCGCAGTTCCTGGTCACTATCGACCGCGAAAAAGCCAAGAGCCTGCATGTCCCCCTGCAGCAGATCACGGACACGCTCGGCGTGTACATGGGTTCGGCCTACGTCAACGACTTCGATTTCAACAATCGTTCGTACCGGGTTTATGTCCAGGCGGATAAGCAGTTTCGGTCGCAAGCGAAAGACTTGAAGCAATACTACGTTCGCTCCGACACTGGTGCGATGATTCCGCTCGAAAACCTGGCGGCAATCACGCAGACCACGACGCCGCAAGTGATCAGCCATTACAATCTGTTTCGCTCAGCGGAAATTGACGGATCGCCGGGTCAAGGCTTCAGCTCCGGGCAAGCCATCACCGCCATGGAGGATTTGAGCAAGAAAGTTCTGCCACAGGGTTTCACCTACGAATGGACGGGCCTGTCGTTGGAAGAACTGGCGTCGGGTCGGACAACGATCATATTGTTTGGCCTTGGAGTTCTGGTCGTTTATCTGACGCTCTCGGCGCAATATGAAAGCTTCGTGCTGCCCTTCATCGTGCTGCTCGCTGTACCAATGGCGCTGCTGGGAGCTCTGGGCGCACAGGCGTTGCGCGGCCTGCAAAACGACGTTTACTGCCAGATCGGACTCGTGATGCTGATCGGATTATCGAGCAAGAACGCGATTCTGATCGTCGAATTTGCCGAGCAATTGCGGGAGCGCGGACTTCCGTTAGTAGAAGCCACGGTGGAGGCCGCCAAAATCCGCCTGCGCCCAATCCTCATGACTTCGTTCGCATTCATTCTGGGCGTGGTGCCGCTAATGGTGGCCCATGGGGCTGGCCAGGAAGGCCGCCACTCGGTTGGAACAACCGTCTTCGGCGGCATGATTATGTCAACCGTTCTGAACCTCTTCTTCATCCCCGTGCTGTACCTGATTATCGAAGGCTGGCGTGAACGGGGGAAAGCCCATGTCCCACAACCCGCGTCCGCACCTGCCGATTGAGTCGATGATTCATAGCGTAAGTTCATGCTGTCATCTTGAGCGAAGCGAAGGATCTCTGCATCTTCCTGGCAGCGCCGTCTCGCGCGCGTCGCGCAGACGTGTCTGTTGGAGGCGCTTGGCCTGGGCTATAAATCTCGGCGTCCTCATGCGAACACTCTTCTCTTTGATTTTGTTGTCCGTGTTTGCATCCTCGCAGACGCCCCCCGCGAAGCCTCCCAAGTTCGAAGATTTCGCCAAACAAGTCGGCCTGACCGTCTCCCACGTTTCATCTCCAGAGAAGCGCTACATCGTCGAATCGATGAGCGGAGGTGTGGGCTTGATCGATTGCGACAACGACGGCAAACTCGACCTCATTACGGTGAACGGATCCACCGTCGACCGCTATAAACAGGGCGGCGACCCCATGATTACTCTTTACCATCAGGACGACGGCTTCAGATTCACCGATATCAGCAAGACCGCTGGGTTGACGCGGAAAGGGTGGGGCATGGGCGTTGCCGTCGCTGATTATGACAATGACGGTCTACCCGACATCTACGTAACCGGCTACGGGGGGAACGTGCTCTATCACAACCTCGGCAACTGCAAATTTAAAGATGTCACCGACAAGTCTGGCGTGGCAGCAGGAGGATTCAGCACCGGCGCCGCCTGGGCAGACTATGATCGCGACGGTTATGTGGACCTCTTCGTGTCGCGCTACGTACACTTCGACGTTACCAAACTCCCCGACTTCGGCAAGAACGAAAAGAACTGCAGTTTCAAGGGAATCCCGGTGCAGTGCGGACCGTGGGGCATGCTCGGCGAATCGGACCTGCTCTTTCACAATCGCGGCGACGGAACCTTCGAAGAAGTTTCCAAGAAGGCTGGCGTGGACGATCCCAACAAATATTACGGCCTCGGCGTGATCTGGGCCGATTACGACAACGACGGCTGGCCAGATTTATACGTCGCCAACGACTCTGGCCCGAATTATCTCTACCACAACAAACACGACGGCACTTTCGAAGAGGTCGGCATGCTCTCAGGAGCGGCCGTCAGCGGCGATGGCTCCGAGCGCGGCAACATGGGAGTGGACTGGAGCGACTATCTGCACGAAGGCCGCCTCTCCGTGTTCGTCACCACCTTCACCGAACAACCCGACAGCCTGTACCGCAACCTCGGGGCCCAGGGATTCTCTGAAGTGAGTTATCCCGCCAAACTCGCGAAGCCGACTTACAACCCTGTGGGCTGGGGAACCGGATTTCTTGATATGGACAATGACGGCTGGCCCGACCTGTTCGTCGCCAACGGGCACGTGTACCCACAAATGGACCAGGTGCCCGGCGCTCCCCGATATCGCGAGCCCATGCTGTTGTTCCGCAACAACCGCGATGGCACCTTCGAGGATGTTTCGAGCGTTTTGGCCGGGATACCCGACGCCTCGCGGCGCGGCGCGGCTTTCGGCGATCTGAATAACGACGGAAACGTCGACATCGTAATGATGAACACCGGGGAACCGCCAACCCTGCTCCTGAATCGCGGTGGAAACGAGAATCACCGGGTGTTGTTCAAGCTGATAGGAACAAAAAGCAACAAAATGGCAATCGGCTCACGCGTGACCGTAAAGGCAGGAAAGCTGGTGCAAATCAACGAGGTTCGCGCCGGAGGCAGCTACCTCTCGCAGAACGATCCGCGACTCCACTTCGGCCTCGGCACCGAAGCAAAAATCGATGAAGTGGAAATCAGATGGCCAAGCGGCAAGATTGAAGTCCTGCACGACGTCCCGGCTGATTTCATCTACACGATCCAAGAGGGCGAAGGCATCAAACAAAAAGCTTCCCTGCCCGCACCAGAGTAGCACCGGCATCCTGCCGGCTGTCCCGACATCCTACCCTCGGAATGTGCGCATCACGAGCAGCTTCGTAATCAAATGCTTCCAAGCGAGTATCATAGAAACCGCCGTAACCACATGCTCCCATTCAAGCTTGTGTATAGCGACGACTATTATCTCCCCATCGGCGCCCACGTTTTTCCCGCCGAGAAGTACCGTCGCATTCACCAACATCTGCTTGCGACGCGAGTCGCCGATGCCGATGACTTCCTGACTCCGCTACCTGCATCTGACCAAGACATACTCCTCGTACACACACCGGCATACGTGCAGAAACTGAGGACCGGAACGCTCTCCGCGCGCGAAGAGCTGGAGATGGAAGTTCCCTACTCACCCGAATTGGTTCGAGCGTTCTGGCTCGCGGCCGGCGGTTCAATCCTCGCCGCGGACCACGCCTTGAAGGATCGCATCGCTTTCAACATCGGCGGCGGCTTCCATCACGCTTTTCCCGACCACGGCGAGGGCTTCTGCATGATTCACGACGTAGCTGTCGCCATCCGCCGCATGCAGCGTGATGACAAAATTACACGCGCCATGACCGTCGATTGCGACGTCCACCAGGGCAACGGCACCGCGGCCATCTTTGCCGGCGTACGTGTTCCAACCGGACCGCTGCCCTCGACCTCAGCTTCAACTCTGAATCTGTCCACGCCGGCGAAAGTGCGCAACGCCCATGCCGGCGATGTATTCACGATCTCGCTTCATCAGGAGAATAATTATCCGATGTGGAAGCCTCCGTCCTCAATCGATGTAGATCTGCCCGATGACATCGGCGACGACGACTATCTGGCTTGGCTCGATAACGCTCTGAGCAGCGGGTTACGCCAGTTTAACCCGGAGTTGATTTGCTACATCGCGGGCGCAGATCCATACCGCGAAGATCAACTCGGAGGCCTCTCGCTCACTATTGAAGGATTGAAACATCGGGACGAATTGGTCTTTAGCATCGCCCGCGCTCGCGATATCCCGGTGATGGTGACCTACGCGGGCGGCTATGCCAAACGGGTAGAAGATACCGTGACGATCCACTGCAATACAGTCATAGCCGCGAAAGATATCTTTGTCGGTTAGTGAGGTTTGACCGTAGCTTCTGGTTCCGCTTCGACCGTGACATCCACCTTCGCACCCTGTTTCAGGCGCACTTGATTCCCGTCCTCATCCGTCAGGTTGTTTTCGATACGCAGCTCTTTATAAAGATGATCGGCACCTTCTACGGCGATTTGTGCCTTTTCCGGCTCGCTCGGATCTGGGGATTTAATGATCTTCTCCACAGTTCCAGGCAGCGTGGCACTGGGCTTCTCGGTCATGAGTTGTCCTTAGAGGCCAGAGTGGTATGACGTCATTCTAACACCGCAACCTGCACTCTCCTTCCACTCGCGCAGCCCGCCGCATTCAAGCTGCTAAAATAGACGATCAATCTATGTTCGAGAATCTTTCAGAAAAACTACAACGCGCCTTCAAGACCCTGCGCGGCCAGGCCGTCCTCAATGAAGAGAACATTCAGGAGGCATTGCGCGAGATCCGTCTGGCCCTGCTCGAAGCCGACGTCAACTTCAAAGTCGTAAAGCAGCTCATCGACCACATTCAGGAAAAGGCCGTCGGCCAGCAAGTGGCGACCGCGCTTTCGCCGGGTGAGCAGGTCATCAAGATTCTGCGGGATGAGTTGATCGAAACCCTCGGCCGCGATACCGCGCGCGTGAAGTTTGCCTCTCAGCCGCCAACCGTAATTCTGATGGCTGGCCTGCAGGGCTCCGGTAAAACCACCACCTCGGGCAAACTAGCAAACTGGCTCAAGAATGGCGGCCATCGGCCGCTGCTAGTCTCGGTCGACGTTTACCGGCCCGCGGCTCGTGAACAGCTCAAAGTGGTTGCTCAAGCGATCAAAGCAAATATCTACGAAGGTTCAAACGTCGAAGCAAATACGGCGACGGTCGAGCGCCTGGCGAAGGAAGCGCGCCGCGAGGCCATCAATACTGGCTGCGATGTGCTGATCGTCGACACCGCCGGACGCCTTCACATCGACGACCAACTGATGGACGAAATGCAATCGCTCAAGCGGATGCTCAACCCGCAAGAGATTCTGTTCGTCGCCGACGCCATGACCGGCCAGGATGCGGTCAATTCTGCCGATGAGTTCCACAAGAAGCTTTCCCTGACCGGCATCGTGCTCACCAAGATGGACGGCGATGCCCGCGGTGGCGCCGCACTTTCCATCCGCCAAGTCACCGGCCAGCCCATCAAGTTCATCGGCGTCGGCGAGAAGTACGACGCGCTCGAACCCTTCCATCCTGATCGCATCGTATCCCGCATCCTCGGCATGGGTGACATTCTTTCGCTGATCGAAAAGGCCGAGCAGAATGTCGACAAGAAAAAAGCCCAGGAGATGGCCAGCCGCGCGCTCTCGGGCGATGGCTTCTCGCTCGAGGACTTCCGCGACCAACTCCGCCAGGTAAAAAAGATGGGATCGCTGCAAAGCATCATGGGCATGTTGCCCAGCATCGGCCCCTTCGCCGGGTTGCAAAAGCACGCCGACAAGATCGACGAAAAACAAATCAATCGCGTCGAAGCCATCATCAATTCAATGACCGTCCACGAACGCATGCACCACGAAGTAATCAACGGCAGCCGCCGCAAGCGCATCTCGCGCGGTTCCGGCACCAGCGTTCAGGAAGTCAACAACCTGCTGCGCCAATACGCCCAGATGCGCAAAATGTTCAAGCAGATGGGCAAGGCAAGCTTTGCCCGCAAGCTGGCCGGGATGAAGCTGCCGGGAATGTGAGGCCGTTGGCTGAAAGCGACGACGGAAAGCTGCTCTCATGAAATGGCGCTCCCTCGAAGAAGCAGCAACCGCCGAGGACACGCGCCCGCTCCGCGAACAGTTTGCCGAGCGCAGGGAACTGATTGCCAAATACGTTCCGCCGGAAACGCAAGCCATCCACGCTCGTGTTATCGCGGAACTCAGAGAGCAAGGCATCGTGGGCCGCGCTCTTTCAGAGGGTGAAAGAGTTCCTGACTTCGCGCTGAATGATCACAACGGTCGGCCCGTATCCTCCGCCGACCTCTATCAAAACAGCCGTCTGATCATCTGCTTCTTTCGCGGGCGCTGGTGCCCTTTCTGCATTGGCCAATTGGAAGCGATGAACCGGATCCTGCCACAGATCAACCAGGCTCAAGCTTCGCTCATCGCGATTTCGCCGCAAACCGTGACGCAATCATTCTTCATGGCCGATCAGCACAAGCTGCGCTTTCCCTTGCTCAGCGATCCCGGCAACCGCGTGGCTCACCAGTTCGGATTGGCGTACCGCGTGCCCGATTATCAGCAGGAGGTGTATCGGCGGGTATTCATTAATCTCCCCTTCGTCAACGGAGATGAGAGCTGGGAACTCCCGATCCCTGCGACCTACGTCGTAGATCGTAAGGGCGTCGTGATCTACGCCTCGGTGAACCCGGACTACACCGAGCGTCCCGAACCGACTGAGATTCTCGTCGAACTAAAGGGTGGCCTACTTTAATCCTTCGACCAAGTAAAGGTCGCCAAGGGTTCGGTGAAAACCGTAGACGTAAGTCTTTCCGTCCGGTGTCACTAAAATCGGCCCGATGGTCGAGACGCCGGTTGGATCGACCGGCACAATCTGCTTCCAAAGAGTTTTCTTTCCCGTCGCCAGTTCCAACTGGTAAACCTTCGCAGGCACCTCGCCGGTCCGGTAAAGATAGATCGAGCGCCCATCCTGATTCCACCGGATCGGTATATCTCCCGGCTCCAGACCATTCACCACCCGAGGCTCGCCGCCATCCGACGGATAGAAATATCCTTTCTGATCGGGCCCAATCCCCAGAACCGACTGGCCATCCGGCGAAACCGCAAACGCCACGGCATCCACACCCTCCGGAGAAATCGCTTTCGGCTTACCTCCGGAAATATCCTGCGCATAGAGCCGAACCCCGCGTCCCGGTTCGTTGCCCGAGAACACGAAACGCTTGCCATCAGGAAACCAGCGCGCCCACTGATGGTTAATCGAATCGTTAGTCAGCGGCTGGGTTTCCCCTGCCCCAGTTGGCAACAGCCGCAGTTGTTCAGGCGAACCCGGGGTCTGCACGATCACCCACTTCTGGTCGGGGGAAAGTCCATTCGCAGCGCCTTCGCCAAGCCGAATCGCCGGAGACCCATCGGTATTTCGAATGTAGACCGCGTAAGTCAGCTCTTGCGCATTGCCGTACTGCACCCCGCCGCCAACTCCCTCCTCATCGAAGAGAACGGTCTTGCCGTCAGCAGAAAGGTCCGCAGGATAGGAGTAGTCGAGCCACGAAAGATCTCGTTCTTTCGTCGCGCCTTCAGACAGAGTCATGACTTCGCGCCGCCGCCCGGCACGCGCCAGCAGCACCCGCCCATCCCGCCAGATGTCGAACACAACCAGCGTGCCAGGTATCCGCGTCACCAACCGCTCTTTCCCGTCGATGCTGATTGCAGAGAGGTAGTGATCCACGCCCAATTCGCTCGCCGTAAACCAGATTTCGCCCGCAGGCGACCAGGCCAGACCCTGCGTACCGTACCAGTCGCGAGTCAGCATTTTCTTTTTGCCGGAGAGGTCAACCACCGCCACCGCTCCCCCGTCGTCGCCCTGATTAGGATGGTCGATAAACGCAACGTAATCGCCTTTAGGAGAAACTCGCGGATAACTGATCCATCCCCCACTGGTCTCGTAAAGAACCTTGCCGATGGGGAATTCCAGCCGGTCGCGGCCGCCAACATTGCGCACGACAGCTAAGTTATTTCCGTCCGGAGACCAATCCGCCCATTCCACATTCTCCAGTACCGGACGGGGTGCCCCACCCGCCAGCGGCGCTCGAGCGAGCGTACCCATGTTCACCCAAGTTCCCACCGGACGGCTGTCCAACGAAAGCGCCATCTCGCCCGTCGACGACACCGCAAGCAGCTCAGCGTGGCCCAGTCCCAGAGAACGCGACTCCACGGTACCCTGCCGCGCGGCAAATATTTCTCCGGGGTTTCCCTGCCAGGCGGCGCTGTAGAGAATCGTCTGCCCATCCGGCGCAAATCGTGCCGACCGAATTTCACCGCGCCGGAAAGTAATCTCGTGATAAAGCGGCGCGCTCGCGCCCGTCGATCCCCACAGCTGTTTGCCAGCGAACAATCCCGCCGCAAGAGCAACCAGAAAACCGAGGCCGACCATCACCGGCAGAAGAGCGCTGCGCCGACGTTCTTGAGCGGGAGCCTCCGTCGCGGCCGTCGCCAAAGCAGCCGGTGCAACGCCTTTGACCCCAGCCCGCGATGAGTCCGTATCACGCTTCAGCCGCTTCAAGTCCGCGCGAATCTCAGCCGCGCTCTGGCAGCGCAGCTCGCGGTCTTTCTCCAGAGCCTTGTTCAAAATAATTTCCATTTGCCCCGGCAGTCCCGGATTCAACTGAACCGGCGGAGCAGGAACCTTGTTGAGAATCGCTTCAAAGATGATGGCCGAAGTAGCTCCCGAAAACGGCTGCTTGCCGGTTGCCATTTCGTAAAGCACCACGCCAAACGAGAACAGGTCGGTGCGATTGTCAAGGGTCTCGCCGCGGGCCTGCTCAGGAGACATATAGCCAATCGTCCCCATCGCCGTTCCCGGCGTGGTGAGTTGATCAGCGCTGACCGCAGTCGCCGCACCTACCGTGGGTACTGAACCATCTACAAGGTTGTTGCCTTGCGGAGTGAGTTTCGCCAAACCGAAATCCAGAATCTTGGCTTGGCCCCTCTGGGTAACAAAAATATTCGCCGGCTTAATGTCGCGATGCACAATTCCGCCGGAGTGAGCCGCATCGAGCGCATCCGAGATCTGAATCCCCAGCTCCAGCAGCTGCGCAACCTTCAGCGGACGTCCCTCGATCATGTGCTTGAGAGTACGCCCCTCCAGATACTCCATCGCGATAAAAGCCTGGCCGTTCTCCTGCCCAATGTCGTAGATGGTGCAAATGTTCGGATGGTTGAGAGCGGAAGCAGCCTGCGCCTCACGCTGGAAGCGGCTGAGAGCCTGAGCATCCTTGGCAACGTCGTCAGGCAGAAACTTGAGAGCAACAAAGCGGTGCAGCCGAATGTCCTCGGCCTTATAGACAACACCCATGCCCCCGCCGCCAACCTTCTCAATCACGCGGTAGTGCGAAATGGTTTGTCCAATCAACGAATAAGGCCCGCTCCGTGCGCGACCATCTTAGGGGCCAAGCAACGGCAAGTCAATGCACTGTCGGGAGTATAGGGGAGACCGTTACACGTTGCCCCCTGCGCGTTTCGCGACATGCGTTTCGAGCAGTGTTTATGCTGGTCCAAGCGCTATGACATGCGTTCTACCCGCGCTAAACGCGGGTCCGAGCGGGGTGCAGCATGCAGTGCTAAGATCGATGAGCATCGATGTTTGCGGGGGGAGGGGGAGCGCGGGCTCACCACCGGCCCACGGATCACCCCACTTCCCGCCTTGCTGGTGATATGACGATGCTGCAACAGCGGTCTGAGGTTGGTGCAGACTGGGGCGAAATTCTCGGTTCTCGGTCGAAGGCGCAACGCTGCCGGGCAAGGGCAGTCGATCTCACATCCTGTGCTATTTTTTCAGTTCAGCCGTCCAATTCTGTACCAGAGTAAGCGGCTCGCTTTCTTCCTGCACATCACCGCTGTTAATGAGGAATTTCGTGCCATCACCGGTGACTGTATACGGCCCTCGCGCGCCTTGGGCTGCACGAGCGCGGAAGAGCGCGCGCGGTGTGCCCGGCCGAACCGTACCTTCCGAAGTGTTGATGTCCACCGCCATCAAATTGTCGCCGCCATCGAGGAAAAACAACTCCTTACTGTCGCGGCGCCACCGTGGAACGGATCCACTGCTGCTGGAAATTTGCCATTTGACGCCTCCGCCAGGGAAGGCAGTGATGTAAATCTCGTCGCGACCCGACTCGCTGCTCTGATATGCCATCCACTTGCCGTCTGGAGAGACTCTGGGTTCAATGTCATTGAAAGGTGTTTGCACAATGGGGAATGGTTTGCGCTCGCCGAACAGGGGGAGTGCCCAGATGTCGAGACCGGTTCCGGGAGTTGGGGCGGCGCGGGTATACACAAGGTATCGTTGGTCGGGAGAAAAGCACTCCGCATACTCCGCTTCGGCGCCGGTCTCAAGCAGCGCTTTTTCGGTACCACTGCCATCGGCGGGTTTGGTATAGATATGCGGCGATCCCGTGACGTTTGAGTTGTAAACGATGGTCTTGCCGTCGCGCGACCACACCGGATGGAATTGGCGTGAGGATCCGAATGTGAGGCGTGTCTTGGTAGATCGCAACAGATCGAAGATCCAAACATCGGAGGTTCCTTGGGCTACATAGAGCGCTACAGCGAGACGTGTGCCATCAGGCGAAAGTTCCGGATCGAAATAACGATCAAGACCTGAGACCGAACCCGTCTGCTTGCCGTCCCGGCCATACCACAACAGGCGCCAGCCCTCCTCCGGACCGCCGGTTTGGTAGACCAGTGTGCCGTTGTCGGATCCCGAGAAAATTGGGCGGTTCGTCCCAGCAGTGTAGGCGACATGTTCAGCGATGGGCACAGGCGGTCCCGTAATTTCGAGACGGCGTGCATTGAAGGGTTGTGCCATCAGAGTCTGATTGCGCAGGAAAAGCAGATAGTCGGGGACGTAGATGGCCGTGGACTCGCCCTTCATCAGCAGCTTCGCATCCAACGATCCTAGAGATCCGATATACAGCGCGTTTTCCTGTATTCCGCGGGAGCTGCGGGCCAAAAACAAAAAGTGCTTGCCGTCCGGCAGGAAATTGGGCCAGCGGTGGCTGTTCTCGCCTCGGGAGACGTCCAGCTTCGAAGCGAATTCAGCGGTGCCGCCCGCCGCTGATACTCGCAAGAGTGGCTCCCATCCGCCGGCCGCAAAAACGATCACGCCTTCTTTACTCCACGCGCCTCCCCGTCCCACGGAAGCGTCGCACAGGATCTGAGGTGGCCCGCCGCTGGCGTCAATCTTCTTCAGCTTGCCTCCCGCAAAGAAGCCGACCTCATGGCCGTCGGGCGACCAGAAGGGAAAGCCAGCGTCCTCGGTCCCTGCCATGGGCTGTGCCGTCACGGAGGTGAGCGGGCGGATGTACAGCATCGTGCCTTTCTCATCGTGGGCGCTGAAAGCCAGCCGCGTGCCGTCGGGCGAGAGCACAGGCGGTCCCGACAATGGCGAGCTGGTCACGAACGACGTGCCGCTCGGCGGCAGGACGAACGAACGCACCACCGGTGTGGGGCGCAGGGCAAGCTGAAGATAGAAGGCTAAGAGTAAAACAGCAATGAGCGAGGCAATTGCGGCCATGAGCCACGCTAGCCGGGCGCGGGGGCGGGTCGTTGACTGGAGGCCGGACGCGACGTCGGATTCCGCAATCCACTTCAGTTGCAACTTCACGTCGTGTGCGGTCTGGACGCGTTCATCGGGATCTTTCGCCAGACAGGCTTTTACGACTTGATCCAACGCGGGCGGTGACGTGGGTTGAACGGTCGAAATCGGTTGTGGATCAGCCGCGAGAATGGCAGCTACGATGCTTGCGTGGCTCTTGCCCGTGAACGCACGCTTTCCAGTTGTCATTTCGTAAAGAACAGCGCCCAGAGCGAAGATATCCGAGCGAGCATCAGCCTCTGCGCCCTCGACTTGCTCTGGTGACATGTATTGAAAGGTTCCGACCAGCGTTCCCTGTGCCGTAAGCGGCCGACCCTCCGACGGGCCCGAGACTGTAATGGTCAAACTCGAAGCGGCGGCTGCGCTGGGCGTCGTCGCCTTGGCTAGCCCGAAGTCCATCAGCTTCGCACCCGTCTTGGTTAGCATGATGTTGCCGGGCTTCAAGTCGCGATGGATTACACCCTTCTTATGAGCTGTCTCCAGTCCTTCACAAATCTCCACTCCGCGTTTCAATACCTGCTCGGGTGGAAGAGCGCCCTTCAGTAGACGATCAGCGAGAGTCTCGCCCTCGAGATACTCCATGACCAGAAAATCCGTGCTGTTCTGGTGGCCGACGTCATATAACGTGCAAATGTTCGGATGGTTCAGTGACGAAATGACACGGGCCTCACGATCGAAACGCAGCTTGGATTCAGGATTCGAAGAAAGATGCGTGGGCAGGATTTTTATCGCGACCTCGCGGTCAAGCCGGGTGTCCCGCGCCCGATAGACCTCTCCCATTCCACCGGCGCCCAGCGGAGCCTGAATTTCATACGGTCCAAGCCGTGCTCCCGGAGTGAGACTCATAAGTGGGCAAAATTATACCTTGGGCAGGCTGCGAAGCAGCCCTCACGCGTGCATATTGAGCTGTCCGCTCGCCATTTCCCCGACTGAAGATTGCCCGTGGCTGGCCCACCTTTACGTTCTTTGTAAAGGTGGGAACTCATGCAGTCTGCGTAGGGGTCTTGATCTTGGCCTCGGCCCACTGATTAATCTGCACCGCGCCCGCTTCCCCGAAAGCATAACTCCGATAGCTGCTCCACGGCCACTGCCCTGGTTCTCGCACCAGCCCTCGCACCACCGGATTCCGGTGCATGTAGCGCAACTTCTCGATTCACTTGCGCGCCGTCCACACGTTAAAGTCATAGAAGCGGCGCTGCCACACGTGCTCGGCTCCGACCGCGAATAATTCCTGCTGGGCGGCCACTCGGCGCTTACGAACCGACTTCAAAACCCGACGCGAGAAGCCCTGCTTGATCGCCTGCATAACCCGCGACGGATCGCTTTTCTCCGGCTCGCTGATCAGGAGATGAATGTGGTCGGGCATGACGACGCAGCCTACGACCACGAAGCGATAACGCTGCCGCACTTGTTCAAACACGGCCAGAAACAGATCGCGCCGCTGCGGGCTCGCCAGCCAAGCTTGTCGATGATAACAACTGCAAGTGATAAAATGCAGCTCATTGGTGCCGTAATAGCGCCGGGGATGATTGGACACAAGGCCAACCTACTCGTGCCGACAAAGAAAAAGCTGTGACATCCAACCTTGCCGTCCCCACCTTTACAAAGGACATAAAGATGGGCCAGCCCCCCGCTGGTACCCACTCATTCCACCAGGCTGGCGAAATCTCTCTTGTAATGAGTCCGGAATGACTCTCGCCGCCGCGTCCGGGCCATCAGTTTTTTAGCTTGACCCTGCATTTCTACTCGGATAACATATAAGAAAACACATTAGCTGTTCGATAACAGCAGTGAACGATTCCGGCTCTTTGACAATTTGAAGTGTTCCTCGCAGGCGCGCCAGCCTCGCAAGAAAACGCACTTTGCGCCGAGAAAGCGCACCCGCTAAGTCCTTTAAAAGAGATATTTTAGAGGGCATCTCCGAGTCGCTGCCTGTTTTCAATAACTTACGAAGCAGAAAAGCTCGGGGATATCCCCTCCGTAAGTCCTTTAGAAGGGATATTTTACGAGGGTATCTCGAAAACAGCGTCTTTGTTTTCATAGATCTGGCAAGAAAACGTGTTTTTTCGGTATATACCCTTTACTGAATAGTAAACGTCAACGCGAGGTTTAGCGACCGAAGCCCGCACGCGACCAGCCGACTCGAGGTTTTTGTAGATCAGGTCGCCGGGTCTAGGGTAGACGCAGCCAACTCAAAACAGCGCCTCTGGCTCGAACCTGCGTGGAGCTCAGCCGGGAAGCCCGGGTTCGCTTAGCCTGGATGGATTTTTATCGTGCAAGCCAGAACGTGGCCCGTACTTGCCGTCACTTCGGCATTAGCCGCCAGACTTTCTATCGCTGGCAGAGCCGCTATGATCCCTATGACCTGAGCAGGCTGGAATCTCGCTCCCATCGTCCCCATCGCCAACGCCAGCCGACTTGGACTTTTCCTTTAGAGGAAAAGGTTTTGACTTTACGCTTGCAGTTTCCCCGCTGGGGAAAGGATAAGCTCGCCGTACTGCTGCGCCGTCAGCAGTTGCAGGTTTCTACTTCCATGGTAGGCCGCATTCTCGCCCAACTGAAACGCCAGGCACGCTTGCTGGAACCGCCCCGTTCCGGGGTTCCGGGATCGCGCCGCGCCCTGCGGCCCCGGCCCTACGCCGTGCGCAAACCCAAGCAGTACGCTGTGTCCCAGCCCGGCGACCTGGTCGAAGTCGATACCTTGGACGTTGCTAATCCTGCAAACTTCTGCAAAAATAACTGTTTGTCTATCGCCTGCCAGAAGAACTAGGAAAGGAACCAAAGTTCTGTGTTAATGATTCGTCTGTCGCGCACCGGTGCGCGTAAACAACCGCAGTATCGAGTGGTCGTGATCGAAAAGGAACGCGCCCGCAATGGCCGGCCGGTTGAGGTAGTGGGAACGTACAATCCCCGCACCACCCCGGCCAGCATCGAGCTCAAACGCGAGCGGATTGATTACTGGGTATCCAAGGGCGCCCAGATGTCGGACCGGGTTGGCAAGATCGTGGCCAAGCCCGCTCCCAGCGCCGTCCCCGCCGCCTGATTTCGGCGTGCGTGCCAGCAACGATTTCCAGCCCACCCGAGAGGAACCGCATATGAGCGTGCAAAGCGGTGACGTGCGAGCCCTGGTCGAGCAGATCGCAAAGGCGCTGGTGGACGAACCCGATCAGGTTTCGGTGAGCCAGCTCGAAGGCGACGTGCTCGAACTTAAAGTCGCTCCGAACGATGTGGGCAAGGTGATTGGAAGCAAAGGCCGCGTAGCCCGCGCCTTGCGCGCCCTGATCAGCGCATCGGGGATTCGGTTGCACAAGCGCTTTACGCTGGAGATTTTGGAATAGCACCATCAGAAATGAGCGGCGAGTTCATCACCTTGGCGCGGGTGAGGAAAACGCAAGGGCGCCGTGGCGAAGTCGCAGTCGAGTTGCACAGCGACGTTCCTGACCGGTTCAGAGCAGGCCTCAGGTTGTTCGCACTCGCGCCAGACAACAGCCGGCGCGAACTGCAGATCGAAGAGCTCTGGCCTCACAAAGGCCAACTGGTTCTGAAGTTTACAGGCCTCGATTCGATGTCCGATGCGGAAACGCTCATCGGCTGCGAATTGCAGGTTCCGCGAAGCGAACGCGCGCAACTTGAATCCGGCTGGAACTACGTTAGCGATTTGATTGACTGCGTTGTTTTTGACGCGGGTCGCGAGGTCGGCAAGATTGAAGATGTCCAGTTCGGCACCGGCGAAGCGCCGCTGCTGATTTTGGTCGAGGGAAATAAGCGATACGAGATTCCCTACGCCGAGGCGTACATAAAAAACGCAGACCTCGAGCACAAGCAGATTCGAATGCAATTGCCTGAAGGCATGCTCGAACTAAACGCGCCGCTGACGGCGGAGGAAAAGCAGCAGCAACGGATGAGCGGTAAGAGAAACACAAAGAAATGACTTCCATAGTATCCGGCGACAAGAGTTGGGCTGAGCGGAGTCGAAACAGGAGGAGCCCTGTGCAAGTGTGCCGACGTTTTCTTCAGGTTGGAGTTTTGGGTTTCCTGATATTCGCGCTCGCCTTGTCGGCGCAGGCTGCGAACTTCAGTAATGCAAGCCTGAAGGGCGGCTACAGCTTTTTGGCCAACTTGCGGACTGCCAATGTGAATACACCGCAGTTTGCCGCGGTGGGAGTGATGACATTCGATGGCGCGGGCAATGTGACCGGGTCGTACACATCGATTTCAGACCATGCGGTCCAGAGCGGAGCATTGGGCGGGACTTACGTGGTAAAGTCCAACGGCACTGGCACACTGAGCCTCACAACCGGCTTAACGGCTCAGTTTGCAATTACGCTGAACTCGACTGTAGCTGGAGTCGCTCAGGGAGTGCAATTGCTAAGGACTGACGACACGAGCAACGAGATCGTCAGCGGCACGGCGTTACTGCAATCCACCACCGCGGGAAAATACAACGCGGCGAGTTTAAAAGGGAATTTTGCCATTCAGTACAACCCATGGACCGCCGACGCAACTCTCTCAGAGGACGGCGGGGTGGGGATATTCAGTTTTGATGGCAAGGGGAACATCAAGGGTTCCGTGACCATTATGTTCGACGGCGGGAAGGTTGGTGGCTCCCTCAAAGCCACTTACAAGGTGAACTCGGACGGCAGTGGCACGATATCGGTAGTCAGCAAGCATAGTGTGCAGTTTGTGTTCGCCTTGAACTCTGTGACAGCAGGGCAAGCCAAGGGGTTGCAGTTTCTGAATACCAACACAGGCGATGGCAACGGTAATTTAGTTATCACTGGAAACGCGCTGAAGCAGTGAGCTAGTGGCGTCTTTAATGTTTTGATCTGGTTCCGCGATGAAGATCGACATTGTAACGATCTTTCCTGATTTCTTTCGCGGACCACTGGACCATGGAATCATCCGCCGGGCTCGGGAAGCCGGCCTGGCGACAATCGAAGTTCACGATCTGCGGGCGTTTGCGCATGATCGCCACAAGACGGTGGACGACCGGCCCTTCGGCGGCGGCGAAGGCATGGTGCTGAAGCCGGAACCGATCTTTGAATGTATTGAAGCGCTGAACGTCGCTCCCCGCGAGAGACGAGACGATGCGAAGCAAAGCGTGGTCCTACTCTCGGCGCAGGGTAAGCGGTTCGATCAAAGCGTGGCCGATGAACTTGCCGCGCTCGAACGAATCGTCCTGATCTGCGGCCGTTACGAAGGCGTAGATGAGCGCGTAGGCCAATACTTGGCGGACCGCGAGTTGTCCATTGGAGACTACGTGCTGAGCGGAGGCGAACTGGGTGCGGCGGTGATCGTCGATTGCGTAACGCGACTGATTCCCGGTGCGGTCGGCAACCAGGCCTCAACACAGCAGGAATCGTTCACGACGTGTGAGGCGCAAACCGGGAGCGGCCCGAGTTCCACTTGTGTTTCGGGTGGACTGCTGGATTACCCGCACTACACCCGTCCCGCGGATTTCCGTGGAATGGGAGTTCCGGAAGTGCTGGCGTCGGGCAATCACGAAGAAATACGACGCTGGCGGCGTCGTGCAGCGCTTGAGAAAACGCTGCGCAATCGGCCCGATTTGCTGGAGAGGGCTGCGTTCAGCGATGAAGACAGAAAGTTGTTAGGGGAACCTGATCGCAGATAAAGTGTGCGTGGGCGCTCGCGCTACGCGTCAGAAAAGAAATCTTAGAACTTAAGGACAAGATTATGTCGAACCTCATCATTGAAAAACTGCTGGCCAAGACCAAACGGACCGACCTTCCCAAGTTTGTTCCGGGCGATTCCGTCCGCGTACACGTCAAGATCAAGGAAGGCGACAAGGAGCGTCTGCAGGCCTTTGAAGGCGTGGTCATCTCGCGCTCGCGAGGTCCCCAGGCAAGCTTCACGGTGCGCAAAATTAGCTTCGGTCAGGGAGTGGAGCGCATTTTCCCGGAGAACTCGCGCGTCATCGACAAAGTGGAGTTGGTGCGTTCGTCGAAAGTACGGCGGGCCAAACTCTACTACCTGCGCGCCTTGCGCGGCAAAGCCGCTCGGCTGAAGGATGTCGACCGCGAGCACGCGACCGCGGCCCACTAGTCTTGCCTTACAAATTGAAAGCTCTGGTTCGATCGTCTGATAACGAACGAATCAGAGCTTCGTCTATTTAGATTGATTTGAACCATCCCCGCTTGTTCCGCGTATCAGTATCCGTTCCAATCCATGAATTTCTGGAGGTCTTATGTCTCGCTCTGCGCGCCTGTTTGTCGTAGTCGCAGTCATTGTCTTTCTCTGCACCTTACTGGTTGCGCAAAAGAATACAAAAGAAAATGCGCAGATCTTAGATCGACCGGCGGCCGAGTCCATTGATCTCAACATGTATCAACAGATTCGTGAGGAAGGATTTCACCACCCGCACATCATGGAGTATGCCTCTGGCCTGTTCGACGGCATTGGATCTCGCCTCACTGGCTCGCCCAACATGAAGCGGGCCAACGAATGGACGCGCGACCAGTTGACCGCCATGGGCTGCTCGAACGTGCATCTGGAAGATTGGGGCGAATTCGGCATGGGATGGCAACAGCGCAATACCTGGATCCGCATGGTTTCGCCCGATACTGCTGTTTTCATCGCGCAAGCGACTCCCTGGTCACCGTCGACGAATGGACCGATCACGGCTCCGGTGGTCGCCGTGGTTGCGAAAGAAGAAAAGGATCTCGATCAGTACAAGGGCAAGCTCGCGGGCAAGATCGTGCTGCTTGGCAAGGTTCCGACTCCTGCCAAAGACGATGTTCCGCTCTCCACTCGTTATGACGACAAAGCGCTAGTCGATATTTTTCATTATGCCTATACCGATCAAGACTTGGAACCGCAACATGTTCTGCCTTTGGACCAAATGGAGGAAGTATTCGACAAGCAAATTGCCTTCAAGGAAAAGATGGCGAAGTTTCTGGTTGACGAAAAAGCGATCGCCGCCATAGTTTCCGGCCACTCTACTGGTGGCACTCTCGGCGACGATACTGGGTCAAGCCTCGGCTGGTTTGTGTACTTGCGCGATCACGCTTCGCCTTTGCCCATAGCGACCATGGCCCTCGAGAATTTCGGACGGGTGTCGCGCCTGCTTGCTGCGAATGTTTCGGTCACCATCGAAATGAATGTGGACACCGTTTTCACTGGGGACCATGAACACGGCTTTGATACGATTGCCGAAATTCCCGGCACCGACGCCAGGCTGAAAGATCAAGTGGTGATGGTGGGCGGGCACCTGGATAGCTGGATCGCCGGCACCGGAGCGACCGACGACGGCGCGGGCGCAATCATCGCGATGGAAGTCATGCGTATCCTGACCGCGCTGCACGTGCAACCTCGCCGAACCGTTCGCGTCGCGCTCTGGAGCGGTGAGGAGCAAGGTTTATTCGGCTCGACCGGCTACGTCGCCGCTCACTTCGGCAGTTTTCCGCACTCGACGACCCCCGGCCAACTCAAGGTGCCCGAGTTCATTCGCAAACCTGCGGGGCCACTCACGCTTAAGCCTGAACATAAACTCATCTCCGCCTACTACAATATCGACAATGGAGGCGGCAAGATTCGTGGCATTTATGCCCAGGAAAACCTGGCCGTCATTCCGATTTTCGAGCAGTGGATCGCCCCACTTAAAGATCTTGATGTCACTAGCGTCAGCGCGCGCCTGACCGGGAGCACGGATCACATGCCGTTTGACGAAGTTGGCATTCCCGGCTTTCAGTTCATTCAAGAACCGCTCGATTACGAGACCCGCAGCGCTCACACCAACATGGACGTCTATAAGCGGCTGATTCGTGGCGATCTGCAACAAGCGGCTGTGGTTGAAGCCATCTTTGTCTACAACACCGCCATGCGCGACCAGATGATGCCTCGCAAGCCGCTGCCGCGTCCTGAACTTTACGAGCAAGAACGCATACCGTTACCCAATACGATGCCGGGCGCGCGACCCGAGGCCAGAGCCGGCGAAAACAAGGCCGATAAGAAGTAGAAAAGGACGGGTGAAGTTTTTTTCCGTCTTGCTCCACAGGCCACTAGTGCGCGAAGATGCCGGTATCTCCTTGGCCGCGACACTCAAACTCGTTCCGGAGAAGCCGCTTTCCCGCGCTGCCGCGAAACTGCGGCTGCTGAAAAAACTGCGGTGCACGCTGAAGTTTGAAAAGCGGGCAGAGCAATCGGGCGCCCGTTTGATCGCGGGTGTGGATGAAGTCGGTCGCGGTTCTTTGTTCGGCCCGGTCGTTGCCGCTGCTGTCATTCTTGATCCGCGCTATCGCATTCGAGGGCTGCGTGATTCCAAGCTGCTGCCGGCGGAGCGCCGTGAAGTGTTGGCCGAGAGAATCCGCGAGCACGCGATCGCGTGGGCTATCGCAGCCGTCGATGCCGCCCGCATCGATCAAATCAACATCTACCAGGCTTCGCGAGTCGCCATGCGGGAAGCGGTCATCCAGCTCGAACCCGGACCCGATCATTTGCTGATTGACGCCATGCGTCTGGATTGCGAACTGCCGCAACAGGCGATCATTCACGGCGACGCACTCTCCGCCTCGATTGCCGCCGCCTCGATTCTGGCCAAGGTCGAGCGCGATCGCATGGTGCGGGAATGGGACCCGGTCTTCCCCGTCTACGGGCTGGCGTCGAACAAGGGATACAGCACGCCTCATCACCTCGCCGCCCTACGACAGCATGGGCCTTCGCCCCTGCATCGCCAGTCATTTGCTCCGGTGTGGAACAATCCCGTGCCGCAGGAGGTGCTGGCTTTCATGCTGGAAGCAAAGCCGGAAGACGTGCTGGAAGAGATCCAAGCCGCACTCTAGCTTCCTGACGCACTGATTTTTCGATGTCAGAGACTCATATCACAAATCTTCGAAACGTCCAAAAAGGATTCCAAGACACAAATAACGTGGCCAAATCGCCTCTTGCGTCTCCCGGTCCCGCCCAATGTTCCGTTCTATGCAAGAGTGCAGAAGTTTTCACGTTGACATGCCCCGCGCTCGTGCAATAAAGTTGCGGACGCTCTACTACCGGGCATCGTTTTCGCAACCAACCGGGTCCGATTAGTTCTGAGCCTGCCGGCATTACAGCCTTGGAATCTAACGATCAAGTTTGGCCGGTTCGTCTGGGTAACTAAGTGGACCTTATTAACTGGCGAATATCTCCCTACCTCTTGCTGGTGACCCTGCTTGCGCCTCTGGGCAGAGCGCAAGAATCTCACGGCCCGAGTTCCGCGACCGTAGCGGGCAATTCAACCTCCGTATCGGAAAATTCGGCGAGAACAGACCGAGTCATACTGAAAGTTGGGGATGTGCAGGTTACGGAGGCGGAGTTTGAATCCCGGATCCGCGAGATAGAACCGCAAGGCGACGCCGACAAAGACGACGTGAACGAAAAAGAGCGCCGAAAGCTGGGTGACGATTACGCTTCGGTGCTGATGCTCTCGCAACAGGCAGTAGCGAATCACCTCGACTCTACTCCCGAGATCAGCCGGCAGTTGGCCATCGCCCGCATGCAGGTACTGTCCGACGCCGAATTCGCCAGCTTGACGCGTCAGGCTACGCCCAGTTCCGACGAAATCAGCAAGTATTATTTGGCTCATTTGTCGGACTATGACCAGGTTGAAATCCGCAGGCTTTTTATTTGGAAGCAGCGAGACAACTCGAAAAATGCGCCGGTTCTGAGTTCGCAGGCTGCACGGGCCAGCGCCGACCGGATTCGCAAAGCGTATGCGTCGGGAACCGACGTAAAGAACCTGTCAGAAGATCTCAGGAAGTCGGGCGAGGGCATGCTTGATCCCGAACCGCTCACTTTTTCGCGCGGAGAGTTGCCGCCGCAATTGGAGAAGGTGACGTCCGCTCTCAAGGACGGCGACTGGTCTGAGGTTGAGGATACTCCGACGCGCCTGCTTCTAGTGCAATTGGTCAAGCGCGACCGTCAACCCCTCGGACAGGTCTCGTCGTCTATTGAAAAAAATTTGCAAGGCGAGAAGATGCAAGCACTGTTGGACAATCTGAAAAAAAATGCCGGAATCTGGATGGACGAACAGTATTTTGGGACGGCGGTGGCTCCTGTCCCGGGCGCGCAGCAGCGTATTTCTGTTCCACCATCGGAGCTTCGAGAATCAGCAAAAAAAGGGGAAAGCAACAATGAAGATGAACGACAGAAATAAAAGCCTCTGTTACTTTGCGCTTCCAGCATTGTTACTGGCGGCGTGCGTATTCCAACCGTCGCTGGCCAACGCCCAAATGACTTCGCGAGGTGTCGATTGCTCGCTGATCAACGTGCCATCACTCATGATGCAGGACAACATGGGCGCGGGCCGGATCCTGATTGAATGCGGCATTGTGCGAGGGGGGCAGCCGTCACTGGTTGGGGGGACTCACAAGTCGCCCGCTCCTCCGAACATCCGCGTCAGCAACGGATCGGCTTGTTCGTCCTCTTCAGACGTGTGCGGCAGCGAAAGCATGGTCGCGGCGAGCACCGCGGATCAAGGCCAGACCATTGTGGCCAACTACAACGCCAACTACGACGGCGCAGGAGATTATTCAGGTACATCCTATTCGACCGACGGCGGCGCGACGTTCAAGGAGATTCAACCTGCACCTTTTGGGAGTGCTCACGGCTTCAACTTGGGAGATCCGATCGTGGTTTTCAACTCCAAGCTGGGCAAGTTCTTCGCCGGTGATTTGGTGGGGAACTGTGGCGGTCAAGGCACCGGGTTGTGGACCTCCACGGATGGCAAGACTTGGAAGGTTGGAGCTTGCGCTCATAACGGGGGCGCCGATGACCGTGAGTCGATGTGGGCTGACAACGAGCCGACGAGCGGAACCTATGGCCGCATGTATATCTCGTGGAATGACTACGCAGTAGGCTGCGGAGCGGGTGGATGTCTTTTTGTTACCTACTCGGACGACGGCGTGAAGTGGAGCACTCCGAAGCAGCTCAACACTGGCACTTTCTACCGCAACGTGCAGATTACCGGCTCACCGCGCGGCGCCAATTTGGCGGGGAAGGACAGCACCGTATTCGTTGCCAGCATGGATGAGGGTGGAGGTGGGAATGCCACCCGTCAGAACATCATGTTCAGATCGACCAACGGCGGCAAAACCTGGACTCAGGTTACGATGGGTCCGCGATTCAATCCAGTCGGGGATTCGAGCTGCGGCTATTTTTACCAGGTCAACCCGATCATCCGACACATGGGTTGGGGAGAACCGGCGGTTGGCCCCAACGGCGTGGTCCACTACGTTTACTCGGGCGCTGGAAAGAATGGAGACCACGGGGACATCTATTACCAACGCTCCACCGACAACGGAAAAACTTGGTCCAAAGCCATCGAGCTTAACACCGACAAGGACGCTCCGAACAAGACGCAGTGGATGCCTTCGCTTTCCGCGACCTCGGATGGCACCGTCACCGCTTCTTGGTATGATCGCCGCAAGGCCAAGAGCGCCTGCAACAACATCGGAGATCCGGGATGTAACTACGAGCGCGTTGGCCGCCAGTCGAAGACTAATGGCGCTTCCTGGCTAGCCGACGTCACGATCAGCACTGGTTTGATTACCCAGCCAACCCAGGACGACCCCGGCGTTGTCTCCTGCTACGCGGGTGATTACGACTACAACACAGCTCTGAACGCGGCCGATGGGGGCGCGCCTGGCACTGCGTACGTTACCTGGACTGACGGCCGACATAAGATCGGCGGCATACCGGTTCAAAGCGTCGACTTTGCCAAGGTCCCCGAGCCGTAGAAAAGTTGTTTGACGAATCTGTGAAAAGAGGGCAGCGAGTTCGCTGCCCTCTTTCTTTTTTCGAAGGCACCGGTGATATATTTCTTTGCTCATCACTTGAGGGAGGCTGGATGCAAGTCACAACCGCTGGGAGTGGCAGATCAACCCTCTGCTTCTGGATATTCGTATGCGCTGCCATGGCGGCGAACGCACCATCGACTGCCGGCCAGGCCACGCTGGTGGTTCGTGGGGCGAAGGTATATCCGATTAGCGGACCGCCGATCGAGCACGGCGTGCTGGTTGTCACCAACGGCAAAATCGTCGCAGTAGGCGATGAAGGTAAGATCAAGATTCCCCGTGGCGCCACCGTCGAGGACGCCAGCGGAAAAGTGGTCATGCCCGGGATCGTGGACTCACACTCTCACATTGGCATCGACCCGAATCCGCTAGCCTCAGACTCGGGTGACGGCAATGAATCGAGTGGTCCGATCCAGCCGGGACTGCGCGCGCTCGATGCCATCGATCCCGCCGATCCGAATATTCGAATGGCGAATGCCGGCGGCGTAACCACCGCAAATATTATGCCGGGCAGCGGAAATGTCATGGGCGGACAGACAGCATACGTCAAGCTGAGGGGTAGCACGATCGAGCAGATGCTGGTCCCCGGAACTATTGGCGGAATGAAAATGGCGAATGGCCAAAACCCGAAGCACTACGGCACGAAAGACAAGGCTCCTATGACGCGGATGGAGGAAGCAGCGCTGGCCCGCGGAATTTACGAAAAGGCCGTGCAGTACAAAGCGAAATGGGATGCATACAACAAAGCGGCAGCCACAGGCGATAAGACTGCGAAGCAGCCGGATCACGATCTCGAGCTCGATTCGGTGGTCGAGGTTCTCGAAGGCAAGCGGGTGGTGCACAACCACACCCACCGGGCGGATGACGTCATGACCGCGATTCGGTTGTCGGATGAATTTCACTATCGGCTGGTGGTGCAGCATGGAACTGAATCCTGCGAGGTCGCCAGCGAACTCGCGAAACGCCACATTCCGGTGAGCTTTACGATGGTGGATTCTCCAGGAGGAAAGCTGGAAACGATCAATTTCGACCTTGGTTGCCCTGCTACCCTTGAGAAGGCCGGCGTCAAAGTCGCATTCAATACCGACGACCCGATTAACAGTTCACGGCTCATCATCCGCCAAGCTGCGCTGGCGGTGCGCGGAGGCATGAGCGAACAGGCGGCGCTGAAGGGACTTACTATTTATCCCGCGGAAATGCTCGACTTGGGAGATCGCCTCGGGACACTCGAACCAGGCAAAGATGCCGACTTTATCGTTTTGAGTGGGCCACCCTTCAGCGTCTACACCCATGTGCTCGAGACCTGGATCGAAGGGCAGAAAGTGTTCGATCGCAGCAACCCCCAGGAGCTGCGCTACGCGACCGGGGGATTTGGCGTTGCAGATCGCGCTCCAGCTTTGCCACGAGGGGGAAACTGATGCGCGCGCTTCGCTGGTTCAGCCTTCTTATCTTTGTGGCCTCTCCGACCTTGTTGCTGGCGGAGAACGTCGCGGTGCTCGCCGACCATCTTTACACCATGGCGGACGGAGCCCAGGGTGGACCCGGCATGGTGTTGATCCGCGATGGAAAGATCGAAGCTGTCCGAACCGGCGCGCACCAGCAATCACCCGACGGATACACGGTGCTTAAAGCTGCCTTCGTCACCCCAGGATTGATTGATGCCAACACAACCGCCGGAATCTCCGGCGCCTACAATATTCCCGCAGATCAGGATCAAGACGAGGCTACTGATCCGAATACTGCGGATGTGCGTACCCTAGACAGCTTCAATCCGAACGAAAGGCTTTTGAAGGTCTTGAATCAGTATGGCGTGACCACGGTGCAATCAGCACCGGGGCCACGTAATCCCATCGCGGGTCGCGCCGGCATCTTCAAGACCGCGGGGACCGATTCCGGGCCGGCAACCGTGGAGCAACTGGTTATGCGACAGGAATCGGCGATGGTGTTTAACCTTGGCGAAACTCCCAAGCTCACTTATGGAAAGAAGGAAAAAGCGCCGACGACGCGTATGAAGACGGCGGAGATCATCCGGCGTGCGTTGTCGGATGCGAAAGCCTACGAAGAGAAATGGGACAAGTGGAAGAAAGACGGCTCCGACATTTCGAAGCAGCCTGCGCGTGACATGAAACTTGAAGCGCTGGTCCCAGTCGTCGATGGGAAACTTCCGACGATCTTTAACGCTTATCGTGCCGACGACATCGACACCGCTATCCGGATCGGCACTGAGTTTCGTCTTCGCTACATGCTGGCTTCTGTGACCGAGGGCTACCTCATTCCCGATGCGATTCGCCGGGCGGGTGCTCCCTGCCTGGCTGGTCCGGTCATGCAGCGATTCGAATCCTTGGAAACCGCCAATGCGACGTTTGAGAATCCGGCAATTCTCCAGCGCGCAGGTATTCCCGTCGCATTGATGACCGGCTACGAAAGCTACGTTCCAAAGAATCGGATCCTGCTCTTCGAAGCCGGCATTACTGCCGCAAACGGATTGAGTATGGAAGAAGCGCTTCGCATGGTAACGGCGAACGCAGCAAAGATTCTCGCCATCGACGATCGCGTCGGCTCACTCGCACCGGGCAAAGACGCGGACATCGCGCTCTTCGACGGCGATCCTTTCGAATACACCAGCCATGTGGTGGCGGTGCTGACCAGCGGACAAGTGAGCTACCAGCGAAAGTAGATTCTGACGGATTCGGCCCGCTGCTGACAAAGCGCACCTTAATGTCTACGCTCTTGAACCGTCGTTCATCGAGCGTGGCACCGCTGGCGATGCGTGGACAAAAGAACTACTCTTTCGCCCCGGCGGCTGGTTTGTTTCCTCCGCTTTTCCCATGGCTCCGCCGTGGGCTGCATTCTTACGCCACTTCACGGCCGTGCTCTACAATCTTATCTCCCCGCGTCCAAGTTCTTTTTCTCTGTGCAGCCTCTCTCCTTTTGTTCTTGTGTGTGCCTCCGGCCCTTCCTGGTAGAGCCACCTTTTGGGGGCGTCGATCACGAAGTACACAGAGGTACATAAGAGTCCATACAGGAGCGACTCTTTCACACCGTCATGCCCAGCTTTGCGCGCATCTCTTTCGCCAGAGCGTCCACGGCTCGCATCTTGGTCTCGGCAAATAGTGGAAGATTTGGCACGTCCAGAGCCATCTCGCAGGAAAGCAGCAACGCGGTGATCGTGTCTTTGAGCTCGCTGCGCAGGGTTTGTTCCGCATCTTGCCTGGCGACAAGTAATTCTCGTTTGCGCCGGTGCAGCGCCGAACGCAACTCGCGGGAGATTCGCTCAATTCCGCTGATGGCGAAATTTGAATAAACGGGGACGGCAGTCCCCATGTGTTTCAAAATGGTCTCGATGTCGTTCGGCTCCGCATCCAGCAGTAACTGATCGATTAGCACGGCCGAAAATTCATGCGTCTGCAATTGCCTTACGGCCTCGCCTAGGGATGCCGCAACTTGCACCGGCTCACCCGTGGTTTCCTGTAGCGCTTTCGAGCAATCCTGAGTCTTGGCCAGCGATGTAATCAACAGAATCATGCCATGGGCTTTGCAAATGAACGGCCAGAACTCGCACACTGATAACACGCGAGTTATCCGGTTCCGCCGCTGGCCTTGGCCCCGTAGTGGGAAGGCCACTCCGGATTTGAACTACGCCTGAAAGTCGTACTCCTTCAGCTTGCGATAGAGCGTGGTTTTCCCGATCCCCAGCAGCCGTGCCGCTAGCAGTTTATCGCCATTGAGCTGGGTGATGGTGTTGAGGATCGTCTTCCGCTCCATCTCCGAGATGGGAATGATTTTCGATGAACTCTCCGCTTCGACCGCAGTGTGGCCGTTCCCGCCGTGGAGAGCGCTGGGCAAGTCCAGGACTTGGATTTCAGGCCCGCTATTCATGGCACAAGCCCGCTGTAAACAATTCTCCAACTCCCGTACATTGCCCGGCCAGTCGTAGGCGAGTAAGGCCTTCATGGCATCGTCGCTCAACGCTCGCGGTTGTCCGAAGTCTCTCGCCATCTGTTCCAAAAAGTACGCAGCCAGCATTGGGATATCTTGCCGCCGCTCGCGCAATGCCGGAATGCGGAGGTTCAAGACATTCAGACGGAAGTACAAGTCGCGCCGGAAGGTTCCCTGGGCCACTGCCGCCTCCAAGTCACGATTGGTGGCCGCAAGAATTCGCACATTGATGGTGGTGCGCCGGGTACTGCCGACCTGCCGGATCTCCTTTTCCTGAATAGCGCGCAGCAGTTTCGCCTGGAGATCGACGGGTAGTTCTCCAATCTCATCGAGGAACACCGTCCCGCCCTCGGCCATGGCGAGCAATCCTTCTTTGGCCTGCACCGCGCCGGTGAAAGCGCCCTTCACGTACCCGAACAGTTCACTCTCAATCAACGTAGGTACTAGAGAGCCGCAGTCCACGGGGATGAACGGTTTGTCCCGAAATGGGCCGGAGAAGTGAATCGCCCGCGCCACCATCTCCTTTCCGGTTCCGCTTTCCCCTAGAATGAGCACGGGATGGTTGCTCAACGCGGCCTTCGCGATCATCCGGTACAGCTTCTCCATTTCAGGCGCGCGCCCCACGATGCTGCCGAACCCCAGCTTTGACTTGATCTTCTCGCGCAGCATGCGGTTTTCAGTTTTCAGCCTCAAGTGGGTTGCCACCCGTTCCAGCAACAGCTTCAGCTCGTCCATGGTGAAGGGCTTGGTCACATAATCATACGCACCGTTTTTCATGGCCTGCACCGCCGACTGCACGGTGGCGTAACCGGTGACAACCACCACCTCCGCGTCAGGGCGTCGTTGCTTGATCTTGTGCAACGCCTCTAATCCGCCGGCGCCGGGCAACTTGAGATCCAGCAGGACTGCGTCAATCGACTGCGTGTCCAGCAACCGATAAGCATGTTCGGCTGACTCAGCGACCAAGGTATTGAAACCGAGGGACTGCGCTACCTCACGGCAGACATCCCGCACTGCACGTTCGTCGTCGACGATCACGAGATTCAGCAAATTAGCCGCTTCAATCTGCGGGGGATTAAATGCGTGGGCAATGGCGCTGGTCATATGGATTTACCTCTTCCTTTGACTTTTCTTTGCGCTCGCGTCTTCTGTTTCAAACCCGAGCGAATATTACCGGGAGCTTCCGGAATATCGGGTGGGTGGGTATCCGCTCCCACTCGCGGCAGATGCACGACCATTCGCGTTCCCTTTCCGGTCTCACTTTCCACTTCGATCGTCCCGCCTTCGTGGGTCACGATTCGAAGCACAGTCGCTAATCCCAATCCATTTCCCTGTCCCGGCTTCTTGGTGGTAAAGAAGGGCTCGAACAGGCGGGATCGGGTCTTTTCGTCCATACCGCAACCGGTGTCGCCGACGGTCAGCGTGATCCATGCATCCGAGAACTGGTTTCCGTTTCGTCCTGGCCCACTAGAGTTTCTCGTAGAGACCGTGACTCGTCCGCCGTCTGGCATTGCATCGCGCGCGTTCAATACCAAGTTCAGGATGATCTGCTGAACCTGCGCGGGATCCATCTTCACCAGGCCCAAATCATCCGCCAGCTCGGCGACCAGTTCGATATTCTCGCCAATCAGGCGCGTCAGAAGATTACGCACGTCCGAGACGACCTCGTTCAAGCTCAGCAGACGTGGCTCAACGACTTGCTGACGCGCCACTGCCATCAACTGCTGGATCAGGCCCGCGCCCTGTTCGCCCGCCTTACGGATCTCTTCGGCAAATCGCCGCAGACGGTGGTTCTTTTCCAACCCGGCAAGAATCAGTTCACTACAAAGCACCATCCCGGTGAGCAGGTTGTTGAAGTCGTGGGCGACGCCCCCGACCAGGCGGCCGATGGCCTCCATTTTGTGGGCTTCCTGCAACTGCCGTTCGGTTTGCGGGCGGTCTGCTGGTTCTTCGGCTCTGAGGTGAAGTTGTACGATCGCGCTCATGGCTGGCATATGTCCCATTTTCGAAGTGCGGTAGGTTGCGCCCTCGCGGTGCGCTCCCCATTTGGGAAGTCTAGGCGGGGTTCTCTACTAGCGCTGTGATAGGTGAACAGGAATCTGCAGAATCAAAATCGCACCAAGATGGGAGGAAGAGAAGAGAGCGAACTCTTAGGCCTGCAACGTGCGACTCCGCTCAACAAGCAATTTCAGCTCGACAGATGCAAGGGTTGAGATAGTCGAAAGGTTAAACGGCGCCCTGTGGAAAACCTCGCGTCGGCATGGCCGGAACTGAGAGAACGTTCATTGCCATTTCCGGATTCCACCGCGACTGCGACGCCTTTGTTAGCGACTTCGGAGTTCTTGACCGTCGGAATATTGCGTCGTGCATACGCTCCGCCCTTGGCAAAAATGCTGGAAGTCTGCAAGGCAATCGATTTTCCATTTAAAACCATCGATGCCAGTGTCACGCGCAAGTAACCCGGATCATGCTCGCCCCCGGAAGCCTTTGCCGCTATCACGCTTCCTGTCACGGGAGTTCCTCGCGGCACCAGCGTCTTTCCGTCGACTATTACTGGCTCGTCTAGTACAGCTTGAAAGGAGTCGCCAGCCCGGGAATCGGCGCTGGAAAGTGCCAACTGCAGTCGGACCGTGACCTCAGTTCCGGCGGGAATTCCCTTGGAGGTGAATGGCGCAGTGGGAGAGAGGCCTCGGTTATCGGAGACGCGATCAAAAGGGAGCTGCTGCCTGTTATCAGGAGGACTACCCGATGCTGGGACTGCCAGTTGCCGGGAGCATCCCGTTATCCAAGCCAGGGTCAGGACCATCGTGATCCAACCTGCCCGTCGCCGTCTCTTCATGAGCGAATCCTGCCCTTGTGCGGTTATTGGTGGCAAGTCGCAAGGGAGATGCCATCTTCGGACCCCTGCAAATCATGGGTTTAGAGCTGTCGGCGTCGCGACCGATGTAGATTTTGCCATGGTTAGAGTAGGCGCGGCATCCGAGCCGGTGCTCGGTAGAGGGAAGTCTCGAGCTTCTCACGACGCAGTTCATCGTACTGGTGTCCAAGTCTCGAACAGACTATTCGGACTCTTTGGCTCTACACTGGAGTCGTGTTAAGCAGCAAAGCTGCAAGTTCTTTCACCTTGACGAGAGGCCGCGCCTAGAGCACACTCTAGCGAACCTCAGTGGTAAGCGCGCGGCGCTCCCAGGCTTCCGTCGCAACCCTTTGACATACGCACTTCGAGATCGAGGAGGATCAATGAACGTGAAAGCCGTGGTACTAGCTCCGGTAGTATTGATCGCATTCAGTTTGGCTCTCCCATCTAATCTGTCTGCCGAGAAACCGGCGCAGAGCCGCCCCGAAGTGATTTCCGACAGTTATCACGACACTTCGTTGCCAGTCACGCAATATTCTATGGAGGTTCCGCATGGGCGCGTGCCGCGCGAAGTCGAGCACCCTCGGCCTCGCCGGATTCTCTCCGGTGCTTCCCTTCCGGTGGCAGACCTCGCGGAGCAGACCTTCGTCGCCCCGCCAGTGTCAGCCAAGATCGGCTTTAACTTCGAGGGCATTCCGAATTCAGCCAACGGCCAAGCTCTGGAAGGAATTCCTTCCGATGACAATCTCGCTGCCGGTGCTACGCAGGTCGTGGAAACAATTAACACCGCGTGGCAGGTCTTCGACAAAACAACCGGGAAATCGGTCTTCGGCCCGCAGCAGATCAGCGCCATATTCACCGGGCTTCCAGGATTATGCGGCCAGGGCCAGACCTTCTTCTGGACCGATCCCATCGTGCTCTACGATCAGATCGCCAATCGCTGGATCATCAGTCAGATTGCCGCCGACAGCTCGTTCAGCACTGGAAACGAGTGTATTGCCGTCTCCGAAACTTCCGACGCAACCGGCAAGTATCACCGCTACGTTTTCAAGTTCGGAACCAACGTATTCAATGATTACGACAAGCTCAGCGTGTGGCCGGACGCCTACTATGCCAACTACAACTTGTTCGGTCCGAGTTCTTTCATTGGCGACGAAGCCTGCGCCTACGATCGCGCCGCCATGCTGACCGGGGCCAAGGCCAAGGCGGTTTGCTTCAAGAAAACCAATGAGTTCTCCCTGCTCCCGTCGAATGCCGATGGCACGACACCTCCTCCCTCGGGTGAGCCCAGTTTCTTCGTCGACCTGTCCAGCGCAACCTCGCTGCACCTGTATCGATTCCACGTGGACTTCACTACCACATCAAAATCGACCTTCAAAGGTCCGATTAATATTCCTGTGAAGGCGTACGCCATGGCCTGCGGAGGCGGAACTTGCATCCCACAGCCGGGCACCGCGCAGCAGCTCGATTCCCTGGGCGACCGCCTGATGTTCCGCTTGGCCTACCGAAACTTTGGCGACCACGAATCTCTGGTGGTAAGTCATTCGGTGATGACCAGCAAGGCCGCGTCCGGCGAGCGCTGGTACGAAATCCGCAACCCCAATGGCACACCGAAGGTCTTTCAACAAGGAACATTCACCCATGGCGGCGATTCCCTGTGGATGGGCAGCATCGACATGGACAAGGCTGGAGACATGGCGCTTGGCTACAGCAAATCCAACGCCACCACATTGCATCCTTCGCTTGGGTTCACCGGACGCGTGCCTACCGATCCCCTGAACACAATGGAGGGCTCCGCCCTTATCTTCGTGGCAAAAGGCTCCGCAACCGACGCCAACCGTTGGGGAGATTACAGCAGCATGGTCATCGATCCCGTGGATGACTGCACGTTCTGGTACGTGAACCAATACATTCCGAAAACCATGCCGAAAAATGCGATCACTTTCCACACCCGCGTGGCCTCGCTGAAGTTCCCCACCTGCCAGTAGGAAAGTCCCGCGAAAAACCTGAGCGATCCGCTCGAAGCTACCAAACCCTAAGCGTTTGGCAGCTTCGATACTTCCCCCTGAACAGCAGCTACAATATTGAAAGTCGAGAAGCGAGGACGTGCGTTTCTCCTCGACCTTATGACCTCTCGCGTTAAGTGGACTCTAGATTCGCGTACCACACCGCTGGTCGCGGCCGTATGGCTGCTCGCAACTTTCCTTGTTGCCGTTCTGTATCGTCGGTCGCGAGAGATGAAATGGATGGATGCACAGGGAAACATCCAGGGCACCAGGATCGTGGCTGACCATGTGTTGCAGACAGGTGGTGGGGAGTTAACGTGGAAGGCAGAATACCGGGTCGCTTATTCCGTCGCGGGGCGTCAATACGGGACGTGGGCCGACTCCGGTATCCGAGCTGCGGACGAAGCCGGCGTTCGGCTGGCCTTGCCACGATCGCGCCCCTCGTGCCGAGTTCAGTACAATCCGCAAAAACCCGAAGTATCCGTTGCGGACTGTAGATAAGAACCAAACACAACAGAAGAGGCCAGCAGAGGAAATTCGTGTCACAGAGAGTTGATCTTTACGATAGCGCGTACGGGAACTATGAGTTGAACCCGTACCGGCAGGTCCGCATCGAGACCTATGGGGAAGATTTTGGGCAAACCAGCTGGGTCACGACTGAAGAGTCCGCCGAAATTCCCAAACTGCTTGAACTGAAATCCGACTCTTCTGTGCTGGAAGTGGGGTGCGGTTCAGGAGGATACGCGCTGCATCTTGCGGAACAAGCAAGCTGCCGGCTGGTAGGGCTGGACATTAATGAAGCCGGAGTGCGCAATGCCAATCAGCTTGCGCAAGCACGAGGTCTCGCGTCGCGGTTGCGCTTTGAGCAATGTGATGCGTCGAAGCGTCTCCCTTTCGACGACAAGGCCTTTGACGCGGTGTTCTCGAACGACGTTTTGTGCCATCTTCCCGGACGGCTCGACGTGCTGGGCGAAGTATTTCGCGTGCTGAAGCCCGGCGGGCGGATGCTCTTCAGCGATGCTCTGATCGTCGGCGGAATGATTTCGCAACAGGAAATTGCCACCCGCAGCTCGATCGGCTTCTACGTCTTCAGCCCGCCGGGAGAGAACGAACGGCTGATGGAAAAAGCCGGCTTTCGCCAGATCCGCACAACCGACACAACCGGAAACGCAGCCCGGATCGCCAAGCGTTGGCATGACGCGCGAAACAAGAGAAAAGCTGACCTGGTCGCTGCGGAAGGCGAGGCCAACTTTGATGGGCTGCAGCGCTTTCTGTCCTGTGTGCACACCTTAACGTCCGAAAAGCGTCTGCTTCGGTTTCTTTACTGGGCGAGTAAGGCCCAGTGACCAGGCATCCGGGATTACGCGTGTTTGGTGATTTTTACGGCTGGGTTCCGGGCTGGCTGACGGTCGCAGTGTTCGACGGTAAAGTTGGCTTGGTCTCGAAGAAGTTGTGATCGTAAAGATTGCGATACATCACTCCGGCGATTTCGGCAGCCTTCGGCCCGAAAGTCGGACGCCCGCCTTCAAGGAAGACGACTACCACAATGTGACCAACATTGGTCTTGGCATAGGAGGCAAACCACCCGAAACGCGTGCCCGCGTGGGAGCAGGTTCCGGTCTTCCCAAGAACTTCTTCCTCGCTGAAGTTCGTCCGCAGACGGCGGGCGGTGCCGAACTGCACTGCGCCTTGCATGCCGTCAGAGATTTCTGGGATCAACGGAGCGATGTCCAGGCGACGTTTTACGACCGGCTGGAAATTCGCGATATCTTCGGGCGCCGTCGGATGCTGCAAGTAATAAAGCGTGCCGCCATTAGCGATCGCTGAAACCAGTCCGCCAAGCTGCAGCGGGGTCACGGAAACGCCTTCGCCGAAGGAGCACATCTTGCCAACGCCGCCCAGCTTAGACGAGATTTCTTCGTTCGGATAAATTCCCAACTGCTCACCCGGAATGCCGTAGCCAGCCAGTTCACCGAGTCCATATTGATGCGCGTAGTAGCTTACTTTCTCAAAGCCCAATTGCCGGCCGAGCGCTTCGAAGTAAGCATTGTTCGAGTGCGCCAGCGCCATGGTGAGGTTCATATGGTAGCGTCCACCCAAACGAACTTCGGTCTCCTTGGTAATAATGCCTTCATTGAGTGCGGCGAGCGCAACTGAAAGCTTGATGGTGGAGCAGGGCTGCGCGCCACTCGAAAGCGCGAGCTTCTGATTCACCATGGCCAGAATGCGGCCGCTGGTGGGCTCAATCGCTACGACCGTCCCGTTCATACCGCCCAAGGCGTCGATGGCTGCTTCGCGCACAATCGGATCTTCGCCCGTAGTGATGTCGCCTTCGGTAATATCCTGGGCGAAGGAACTGGTAGAAAAGCGCTCATAGTAACGATGCCGGCGATGAACGGTCGTGCTTGCGGAAGTCGCAGTGGTGGTCGCCCGGCTGTGCGCCAGATGATGCATCCGTCTGCGCGCATGTTGGCTTTCGCTGATCTTTTGTGATTTCGATTTATGCGTCGTGTCGGAATGGGGAGTGATGGTAGCGGCAGTGCCAACCTGGCAGAGCACGACAAAAAAGACGAATGCGAGAACGAGACTGATGCCAGTGAAACGCTTCCCTGATTTCAATTTCCTGTACCTATCCCCGGAGTTCACCCTAGACTTGTTGCACGAAACTGGCCAACGGTCGCCACCACTGGCTAAGTCCCCGCCAGCCTAGATGTTATGAAACTTCCCTTCAATAAGCAACCTAAAACGCATTTTTGCGCCAATCGCCCATACGCAATCTAACCCATTGCGAATAATGGAGTTGCGGTTCGTTTGAGACTTGGACCCACCCCTTTGGTAACACTGGCTGGTTACTGGAACGATACTGCCCATAGTGGAAACGATTTTCCTCCTCCGAACTGCACCCAACATCCTTCCACGCGCAGCTCAGTCGCATCGCGGCTATCGTTTTTGGCCCACGCGTCACTTGCATCGGTGACGTCTTTGCCCGCAGGTCACTTATATGGGTGACCTCGGTCCTATCTCTAGGTGTATTTCTTCCCTACCCTTAGCTGGTCCCGATTTATCTGTACGGAGTAAAAATCCTAACCTTGGAGGACACTATGAAAACCATATTAAACCTCGCATTAATCGCGATTGTCAGCATGTTAGTCGCTGCGCCAACCGTAGCACAAACATACACCCCACCCGGCTATTACGTGAATTGGACCATTAACCTTCATTCCCCCAGCGTGACTGGAGCATCGGGGACCGCGCAATACGTCGTCATTGCACCCTCAATTCACCCATCGCCTTCCCTGGGTCAACAGAAAGGCGTTGCGAAGCTCTCGGTGGAGTGCGAGTATCTCACTTTCCCGGATCTGACCCCCCTCGATGTATTCGTCGGGCCCGGCACGGCACCAAATGAGCCATTCGGCAAACTCATTGGCACGATGCAAGTAAAAGATGGCTCGGCAGCTTTCCTTAGCCTCCGCCCACCGGTTGTGAAGCAGGGAAGCACAGTGTTAGTGGTACGTAACGGCGTCGTCGTTATGCGGGGACGCTTCTAATTGTGAAATGTGGCCCGTACCGGGCCTTGGTCCGCACGCGGCACGCTCCCGGTCACCCAGGGTAAGGAATCATCGGAACCGCGAAGCAATGTTACGAGCCCGCCGCGCGCGGGCTTTTTTCATTTCCGGATCCCAAGCATTCGCCGCGAACCTTACATAGTTTCACTACGTTTGCGCAAAAACGCCGGCACGTCGAGATCCGCCTGCTCGAAATTTGCAATCATGGCATTGCGCATGCTGTCGACGGAGATTGATTCGTTTGAAACCACGGCAGCGGCCACATGCGGCGCCGATTGCCCCATCACCATGGTTGGAGGTGGTGGCTCCGGATCAAATTCAGGTTCAGGTTGCGGCTCGTCGAAAAAGTCGTCGTGGCGCACGCTCTCTCGCGAAAGCACAAAGCTGGATCGCTCTTCCTGCCGCCGGTGGCGCCGGTCCGAGTCTTTGAAGCCGGTGGCGATGACGGTGATCTTCACCGAGTCCTTCATTTTTTCATCGAGCACGGCCCCAAAGATTATGTTCGCATCTTCGTGCGCGGCACTTTGAATGATGGTGCACGCTTCCTGCACCTCGGCAAGTTTGAGCGAAGCGGATCCAGTAATGTTAATAAGAATGCCGCGAGCCCCGTCAATGGCTCCGGCTTCGAGCAGGGGCGAGGCAATGGCTTTTTGCGCTGCCTCAGTTGCGCGACGCGCCCCGTTCGCCGTAGCCGCACCCATCACCGCGTAACCCATGCCGGCCATGATGGCTTTCACGTCGGCAAAGTCGCGATTGATGATCCCCGGAATCGTGATGATGTCGGAGATGCCCTGCACGCCTTGCCGCAGAATGTCGTCGGCGATGCGGAACGATTCGAAGAAACCGGCATCCTGCGCGACCGCCAGCAACTTCTCATTGGGGATGACGATGGTGGTGTCGACCGAGTCCATCAACTCCGCGATGCCGCGTTCCGCCTGCTGCATGCGGCGTTTGCCTTCGAAAGCGAACGGCTTGGTGACGACCGCGACCGTAAGCGCGCCCATCTCGCTCGCTAGCGACGCGATGATCGGAGCCGCACCCGTTCCTGTCCCGCCGCCGAGGCCCGTAGTGACGAATACCATGTCCGAACCTTCGAGCGCTTCAATGATTTTGTCCGAATCCTCAAGCGCCGCTTTGCGTCCGACTTCAGGATTCGCGCCCGCGCCGAGACCGTTGGTGAGCTTGACCCCGAGCTGAATCTTCATGGGTGCGCGCGACATACGCAGCGCTTGAAGATCCGTGTTCGCGACCACGAATTCGATGCCTTCCATGCCGGCATCGATCATGCGGTTCACGGCGTTGCCGCCGCCCCCACCCACACCGATGACTTTGATCTTGGCGTCGTTGCGGGCCTCTTCGTTGAAGCTGATGCGAATGTCGTTTTCGTTTTTCATGGATTACTGCACCTCGGTTGATTTTCGTTCTGTGCCGCTGAAACCCAATTGACTTCATGCTCCCTTTTTTGCGAACAATCCCATCAAGCGCGAACTCCAGCGGGTATCCTGCAGACCGCGAGCGATTCGCGAGCGATGGCCGTAAAAGATCATTCCTAAAACCGTCGCGTACTCGGGCTCCGCCAACGTCGACGGCATTTTCGCCAGCGCCGTCGGCCATGATAAGCGCAGAGGGCGCCGCAACACCGATTCGGCAATATCAAGAATCCCCGCCAGACGCGACGTGCCTCCGGTCAAGACCATTCCGCCGACACAAACATCCAGCATGCCGCTGTGCCGCAAATTATCGCGCAGCATCTCAAATAGTTCGCGGGCTCGTGGCTCGAGAATCTCTCCGACCATGCGCTGCGGAATCAAGCGCGAAGGCCGGTCGCCGACCGAAGGAACTTCAACTTCATTGCCTTCGGGAATCAAAGTGACGATCACGTTGCCATAAAGTTTCTTGATTTTCTCCGCTTCCGCCAGCGGTGTGCAGAGGCCGACCGAAAGATCGCTGGTGAAATGATCGCCGCCAATCGGAATGACCGCGGTATGAATCACCGCGCCCTCCTGAAAGACGATCAGGCTGGTTGAGCCCGCGCCCAAGTCCATCAGGCACACGCCCAACTCGCGCTCGTCAGCTCGCAACACGGCATCGGCACAGGCCAGCGGCTCAAAAACGGTATCGTCAACGTGCACACCCGCACGATTCACCGCCGTAACCACGTTTTGGGTAGCGCTCGAACCCGCCGTGACCATGTGCACCCGCACCTCAAGGCGCATCGCCATCATGCCCAGCGGATCGTGCACCCCGCTTTGCTCGTCGAGAATGAATTCCTGCGGAAGCAAGTGCAGAATTTCGCGATCAGCGGGCATAGGAATGGCCCGAGCTTTGTCGACGGCCAGGCGAATCTCATCGCGCGCAATCTCTCGCGCCCGCGTACCCAGGCTGAGCCCGCCGTGACTGTTCATCCCGCGAACATGCGAACCGGCCACTCCCAGCAGCGCATGTTCGATGGGCGCACCGCACACGTCTTCCGCCTGCTCCACCGCTTTCTGGATCGACGCCACCGCCTTTTCGAGATCGACGATGATGCCCTTGCGCGAGCCGCGCGATTCCGAAATCCCATGCCCGCGATAGCGTAGACCGGAGTCGGTTACCTCCGCCACCAACACGCAGGTCTTGGCACTGCCTACATCGATTGCCGTCAGAAGATTCTGCTGCTGATTCGCCATGCCCTATGGATTTCCCTCTCCCTTGGCAATCGCTGGACTCGGTTTGTTTCCTGGTTTCACGACAACCGTACCCGTTGCTGGGGTCGCGGCGGGACTGGTCTTCCCTGATCCGCTCGGTGTCGGTGCTGCTGGAATCGACGTAGTTTGCGCTGACGGAGATTGCGTCGCTGGAAGTCCACTCTTTGCTGCGCTTTGATTTTGCGCAACTGTCCCGCCTGGCTTCGGCGTCGCTTTCGCCACCGTTTTGTGGTGTCCCTTCTTGGCAGTCTTCTTCGCAGCAATTGGCTTGGGCGGGGGACTTAAGGTCGCAGCCGATTTCGGAGCCGAGACCTGGCGCGTGATCAAGGCCGCGGGATTCATCCCCGCCGCTACCGCTACTCTGGCCGATGACTTCGAGAGCGGCGACTGCTGCGCCGTTCCCTGCAAATCCGGATTTACAATAATCTGCCGGTCGTAGCGCAGATCCACCGATTCCAGCTTGTCGAACTGCTGTCGCCACTCCCGCACGTGGCTCACATAAACTTTGTAGCGTTCAAGATAGTTGGACGATCCCAGATGCACCAGCACTTCTCCCTGAGGATCGCTGGCGACCACCTTCACATCCTCGGCGTCAGACAAATCCACCTCGCTGAGTTCCTGCGAATAATGAGTTCCTCCTCCGTCCAGTTGGCTGACCAGGTCGTTGTAAATCTTCATTCGCGCGGCGCGAGTGGAAGCCGGCTCCGTCGAACTCATCCCCAGAATCACAGGAAAGGAATATTTTTTCTTGCCCGCAGCCGGCAAATCCATAAGCGTGCCCACGGAGTCCACCAGCATGATTTTCGAGCCCACACGCGCGAAGGCGACCGGCGTGCGTTCGTGAATCTCAATCCTCAGACGGTTGGGAACAAACCGCATGACGCTGGCCGATTCCACCCATGGAATTTTTTCCAGCGCAGCTTTTCGTTCGATGAGAGGCACGAAAAAGATGTTGCGTCCAATGTCCCCGCCCATAACTTCCATGATCTGGTAGCGGGTGACGTTCTGCAGACCGGCAACTTCAATGTCATCGCTCGATTCCACCCGGAAGCGCCATGAGTGTTCGCCGTAGTGATAAAGTGCGGCGATCGCGGTCCCGCAAAGAAACACAGCGCCCAGCGCAAGCAGGCTCCAGGTCAGGCCGGTAGCGGCTTTTTTCGGTAAAGTTCCGCGGCGGACGGAGACACGCTTTTGTCCGCGCAGGAAGGGCGATTCCTGTTCCACGTCCAAGTCGAGCATTCGCGCGTCGTCGAGTGCGTCAGCAGACGCGGGACGCGCGGACTCCTGGGCCTGTGGATACAACTCCTCCTGCACGATGGTGGAACCGCTTTTTCGCGCCATCAATCCAGGTCAGTTGTCGTCAGTGAATCGCTGAGCGGAAATAACTATAACTGCTTTTCGTGAATTGAGGTAGATGAAAGTTGGTCCCTTTTGCGAAAAAGTGATCAGCGAGTTCTGGGTCTCGACATTCAGATCGGCTCTTCTCTGCAGGCCGTCATTCCGAGACCCGTGCCTTTCAGCAGGGCGAGGAATCTCACGCGGAGCTCCTCACGACTCACCGTACCCACACGCGCGGACCTGGCAATATCTTGGTAAGATGGGGTCCCGATTCTCGCTTTTCCCGATTCTGACGGAGGTCGCACATGAAATCCCCAAGGCTGTCCGAAACTATGGCCGTATTCGCTTTGGCCGCCTTATGGCTATTGGCAACCCAAGGTGCCGCAGCCCAGACCGTTATCGGTAACGAGACCCTGGTCTCCACCACGTTCGTCGTCAACAAGACGGGTGCAAAGGTCGAATGCACGAGACCAGGCTGCTCGGCGGAAACGCCTGTGTTCGCTCCTGTCACGGTCACCTGTCCGGCGCCGACCGGGCAAACATGTACGTTCCACATTTCCCTGGTTGCGAAGGCTTCGATGGGCGGCGCCTGTTACCAGTGCCCAGGAGCCGGCGCTGATTCTTTTCAATTCCTAATTGACGATGCTGCGCCGACGATAGGACCCACGGGCGGAAACGGTCTCTACCTTTTCGCCAAGAACTTTGTGGGCTTTAGCGGTTTTGACGTCCGCCAGAGTTTTCCTGCTTCTGGTTCTGACGACCGTAACCAATTCCAGTTCAAGCGATCATACGGTCGCATTGAACCTGGTATGTTCGGATACCAGCGGCGGCGGTTGTGAAGTGACTTCCCACTGGAGCACCATGAGGGTGGACGTTTTCGAGCCCTAGCGCCGGGCGGCGGTTGTTGAACGGCGTTAATACGCGACCGGCCTTCACGAGCACGGCCTGCATTAGAAGGCAGTATCCATTTTTTCCAAGAGATAATCGGTATCGCGGTACAAGAGCTATCACGGCTTGCCGTGGCCGGAGTAAATGATCTTCCCTCTCTTGATCGTGTACGCCACTTTGGCGAAATTCCGCACGTCGCTCGCGGGATCGCCATCGAGGACAACTAAATCGGCCTTCATTCCCTTCTCTACCCGGCCTTTCGCCGTCTCCTTGAAAAACTCCGCGGGATTGGTCGTAAGCGATGCCAGAATGTCGCGCCACGCCATCGCTCGGCCCATAAACTCGAATTCCTGCGTGGTTTCGTAGTTGGACTGGAAGCCCACGTCAGTCCCAAACAGGATCGTGCCGCCCTCGGAGAAATATGATTTCAACTCATCCACGCCCGACTGCACCAGTTTGTCCACCACGACAGGATCCGGGACCACCATAGTCCACAGAGTCAGAGTCGGGATCAAGCCAGTGTGCTGTTGCTTCATGCGAGCCAGCTCGTCCGCCGTAAAGCGGCCTTCCGTCGGAATGGTGTGCGCCAGCACATCGACTCCGCCAGCCAAAGCGTTGTCCACGCCGGCCCAGTTTTGCGGATGAGCAAAAACCGGCTTTCCCTGCGCATGCGCGACATCGACCGCAGCTTTTACGATCGCCGTATCCATGTTGACCACCGGCTTGTTGCCCATGAATGAACCGGTAAACAGCTTGATGCCGTCGAGGCCCGTCTTCAGATATTGCTGTGCCATCTGCTCCGCTTCTTGCGGGCTGGCCGCCTCGGGCAGTTGCATTTCGGGGGGCAGGTAAACCGGGTGGCCGTTGTGGGGAAAAATATCGCCCGCCATCAGGATCTGGGGGCCGGAAATCTCTCCGCCTTCAATCCGCCGCCGGAGAGCCAGCGTGTTGTTAGGTTCGGAACCAAGATCCCACACCGTCGTGAATCCCCAACGCGTGAGCATCTCCTGCATGTGAGCATCGATTTTCTCCGCCGGAGCGTGCGCAGCGTCCGCCCACCCACTTTCGAAATGCACATGGCTGTTCCAGAAACCGGCGACGATTACCTTACCGGTGCAATCGATCACTCGCGCGGACTTGGGGACCTGCAACTGCGTGCGCTTCCCCACCGCAGCAACCCGGCCATCTTGAATGAGCAACACTGCATCATCGACAGCCGCGGCGCTTGGCGAGGCATAAACCTTACCTCCTTGTAGCACGAGGACGGGATCTTCAGCCGCGATCGCGACCGGGACGGCCTGGCTCAACATGAGCGGCAGAACAAGCAGGACGCCAATTCCCAGTTTCATATCAAGCCGCCCGCTTGCTTCGGCTCCCCTTCACAATCCCTTCCACCTGCCCTAGGTGATTGAGGTCATGCCCCGCGAACATGCGGACAATATGGCTGATCGTCTCCTTGCCGCGCTCTTGATGCATGCCGTAGTTCTCCCACAGATTCTTGGGCAGGGCCTTCAGCATGGCCAGGTTGTTCTCCCGCAACGCACGAAAGGCCTCAAGCGAAGCCGCCGGGTCACGCCGCGCATAGGCGAATGTCTCGGCCCAGACGTCCTGATCGAAAGGCTGGATCGACACACCGTTGCTGCCTATGATGAGCCGCATGCGCCATCCGCCAACCAGTTCCGCATCCGCCAGATGAGCCAGAATCTCCGCGATCGACCACTTCCCTGGCTCTGGCCTTTGCGTCAACTGCTTCTTGCTCAGCGGCTTGATTAGCTTTTCGAGCTTCTTCGGAGTCTCCCGTTGCACCCGCAACGGGTCTTTGCCATCGATGTATCCGAACATGCGCTGAATGTATTGCTGCGGGGTCTCCTGCATGAAATCCTCCTGAAGGGAACTTAGGACAGTTAGATTCTGACTTTTAAGGGCAGAAAAGGAAAGCGGAAAAGTCAGGCCGGCCCGGTAAAACGATCTAAATCGTTCCATCCCGATTCAGTTGCGGCACGCTCAACCGCAGACTCTGCCGCGGACAAACCACCACCCGGTCCAGGCGTTCGATCTCGACCATCCGGGCCTGCGCGGCCTCAACCCTTGCCAACGCGGCCTGATGGCTCGCGATGACCGTCTGCACCGAAGCCAATCGGGTCTGAGCACAGGCCAGCCGAGTCTGAACGCCAGCCAAGTGAGTCTCTCCCCGGCCAAGCATCATTTCCGCATTGGCGATATAGCGGGTGGCGCTGCCGGAGACCTGGTCGACAGCGGCCACTGCCCGGTCGGCCAAGCAACGGACGGAATCCCCGTGCCGCACCGCAAAGTTATTGCCGAAGAACAAAGCAACTACGCCCACCGCCATCCAGTATGAAAGCTCTTGGGATACCATGTGCCACTCCTATCGAGTGATCTAAGGCTTTACCTCTCTGACCCCGTTACGCTGTTTAGACGAGGCAGCGCGAAGTTCGTTATCGCCCTCCGCACAATGTTATGTACGATTTCTTGCCTTAAAGGGTTCCAACAAAAACAGCCCTGCGGAGGTTGCCGCAGGGCCAAGTCCGATCCCAGTCGGGGTGTTCCAGGTGGAATATCTCCTCGTTATTGCGACTCATGACGGCGTGAAGCGAACCTGCAGATCGCGCATCTATAGACCAATGCGTCGATGACTTCAGCCGCGGAACAAATCTACCGAGGGAACATCATGGAAAAAGTAAACATCGCCGAGAAGTTTGCCCATATTACGGAGTACTGGAAGCCCTACATCGCCGCCGAACTCAACGGCCAGCACCTAAAACTCGACAAGTTGAAAGGTGAGTTCGTCTTCCATCACCACGAAAATGAAGACGAAATGTTTCTGGTAGTCAAAGGCCGCTTCCGTATGGAACTCCGCGACCGGAACATCTGGCTCGAAGAAGGCGAGTTCATGGTCGTCCCCCGGGGAGTCGAGCACCGTCCCGTAGCTGACGAGGAATGCTGGATCGTGCTCTTCGAACCAGCGTCTACGCTCAACACCGGCAACGTCGTGAACGAACGCACCCTGCACGAACTGGAGCGCGTCTGAGCGGCCAGCACGTAGCCGTTGCTATGAACGAAATTGTATGTTTCAGACGCGAAGGCGTGGGTGGAAGGCCCCGGCAAACTTAGCTGCGGGACACCTGGTCCGGGGCGCTACGCCTATGTCCCGATTCGGTCTTGCCGGCTTCGCAAAAAAAACGTTCAATTTAGCGCAAAATCTAGAAAACAAAGGATCGAAATTTTTCTTGCCTCGGAGATCTATGGTTCTAAAGGTAGTTACAGGCAAAATCTTGGAAACATTGAAGTTACGGGGCGTCCCAGTGCCTGCAATTCCGTTTTGGGGAAAGACAAGCAGAACCGGCAGGGTCTTCGCCTCGCCGTGATGGTCGGGACTCAGCGACTGGAACCGTTCAAGAAGCTGCTGCCCGTTTCAGATTGTCAAGGATCAATCGTTATCTTATAGATAATGTATCCTTATCTATGTTATCGGAGTTTGAGAGGTGAGGTCAAGAAGAAAACGGGTCGGCCGGAGAAGCTGGTTCCAAAATGGGCGAGGATAAACACATTCGCCGACGACGGAAGTGTGAGCAAAAAAGACCACAACACCCCCCAAACAAAAAACTCCTCCCGCACCCGCGGGAGGAGTAAAAACCAAACCTAGAACGTAAATTTAGCCGCCAACTGAATTCCCCGCGGAGCGCCACCACCCAGGAACGGATTGCCAATGCCCACGTCACCGGTCGCACTGAGTGCGTAAGTACCCACGCCCACTTCGCGAGTTCCCACATTCTGGAAACCGTTAACTCCCGGGTCTGCAATAAATCCAGGCAGAAACGGATTGGCGAAGTTAGGATGGTTCAGGATGTTTAAGAATTCGGCCCGGAGCTGCATGCTGATCCGCTCCGTGATCGCTGTAGTCTTGTAAATCGCGAAATCCCACTGCTTAAAGGTCGGCCCACGCAGCGAGTCCCGTCCCATGTTCCCGTAGTGCCGTGTTCCGGGTACACAGTCAGAAGCCGCACCGTTTGCGCCCAGGGTAGGATCAACTGTGCACGGAATCGCAAAGGAACTGAGTTGCATGAACCGATACGGATTGTGATTGTTCTGAACAACCGGCCCAACAACATCCGGCCGGTCGTAGCAGTCGCCTCCTCCGCTGTAGTCATCCTCGCAGTTGTAATTGAACTGGAATGGTTGACCGCTCTGCAAGGTCACAGTGCTGTCGAAACCCCAGCCATTCTTCAGCCGTTGCATACTCCCGCCCGCCTTGGGAAATTGGTAGCTAAAGATCCACGTGAACCGCTGCGGGACGTTAAAATTCGATGGAGCATACTCCAGCTGCGGACTGGTGCTGTCCTGGGGCTGGCCGGCGTTTGGCACAAAGTCCTCGCCGTCACTCGAATTATCCAGCGACTTCGACCACACATAATTCACAATCGACGAGATTCCGTGCCATCCGTTTACCCGCAAGCTGGCCTGCAACGAGTTGTAACTGGATTGGCCGCTGGAGTTCTCCTGCATCACGTAGTAGGCACCATAGGGATTGCCAACTCCATATCCTCCAAATGGACGCGCCGCCTGGCCAAAGTCTTGAATCACACCCGCCGCGCAACCCGTTGAGGCCGGCAGCTGGCCAAGATCGCAGGCATTGATGGTCGCTGTGCTGGGCTGGTTAATATCAAAAAAACGCCACAACCGGTGTCCCTCCGACCCCACATAGCCGATCTGCATAACCATTTTGCTGGCGATCTGTTGCTGGAAGTTGAAGTTGAAGTTCTCCATGTAAGGCGTCTTGATATTGCGATCGAAGGAAAACACGTCGCACTCGAGGCTCAAACAGCTGGGTGCGCCGTAAACCGGCACACCGGTCGCGATTGACCCCGTCGCTGAAGCCGAAATGATCTGGTACTGCGCCGGTCCAACCGGGTTGTAGGCGGGCCCGGGATCAAAATACGGGGGATAAGGCAAATGTCCTAGCACCATGTCCTGGGAGAAGGCATCATAGAAAAGGCCGTATCCGGCGCGAATTACACTCTTCCCTCTTCCGGTAACGTCCCACGCCATACTCACGCGCGGGGCAAAATCCTTGTGATCGGGCTGGTAAAGGCTGCTCAGCCCCGGTTGTCCTACCTGGGTAAGCGTGAATGTCCCCAAGCCGGTCGAGGGAGCAACACTGGTGATATTGCTCAATAGGTTATTTTTCTCACCTACAACGCCGAAATAATCCCAACGTAAACCATAGTTGAGCGTTAGCCGCGGGGTTACGCGGTAGCTGTCCTGCACATAAAGACCGTAGTTGTTCTCGAAAGTATTTCGGTTCGAATTACCGGAATATTGAAGACCGCTATCTACCGTGCCCGTGAGGAAATCCGTAAGATCCGCGAACTTGAGTCTGCCGCGGAACCAGTGGCCAAAATACTGCGAGATGCTAGTGCGGTAGAAGCCGCCTCCGAACCTGATGTCATGTTTCCCAGCCTTCCATGAAAAATTGTCCAGGATTTGATTGTTCGTGTCGATGCGGTGGCGGGGTGTGCTGGAGTTCGCGCCAAGTTGCGAGAAAGAAGAGCCGTTGATGAAGATGTCTGGCAGGCCGGAATTCGAGATGACGCTGCCCGAGCACTCGGCCGTCGTACTGGCCGCGCACAACCCGATCGAACTGGGCTGGAACGACTGGTCCTGCGGGAAAAATCCTTCTGCAAACCGGTTCCACCCATAACGCAGTTCATTCACTTTGTTCGACCCGATGGTGTGCACATACGAAATGGATACCAGTTGCACACGCGTCGGGGTATGGGTATTAAACCCGGGCAACTGGCCGCCGGTAGTTGCCAATCCCAGCGGAAATGACTGTGTGCTGTCGCCGAAGAAATAGCGGCCGCTGAGGTTGTTGCTGGCATTGAAAGTGTGATCGATCTTAGCGATGAAACTACTGAGATTGTTGAACGACGGAGTAATGACCGAAGTGTTCGGCCCAACCGGGCAGCCGCTGTTCTCAGATCCTACCAGCGAGCCACCGAATGTCCCCGGAATGTTTGGCTGCGGCCACGGATTTCGAGCCAGGAGGTTCGCGATCACCGGATTGGTCGCGCCTCCGTCGGCCGCAATCTGCGCCGGATCCGGCACACACCCCAGCGTAACTACGCCGACGTTCTCGCGTTGCCCTTCATAGTCAACGTAAAAGAAAGTATTGTCCTTCACGATTGGTCCGCCGAGAGACGCACCGAACTGGTTGTTGTGGAACAAGGCCTTCGGCTGGCTCGCCAGGTTGAAATAGTTCCTCGCGTCCAGTGCATCGTTCCGGAAATACTCCGCTGCCGTTCCGTGAAACTGGTTGGTGCCGCTCTTGGTCACGATGTTGACTACTGCGCCGCCGTTGCGTCCATATTCAGGCTCGAAGTTCGAGAGCACGCGCACTTCCGCTATCGCATCGAGTGGCAGAATCGCCGAAGGCGTGCCGAAAACGCCCGCCTGGTTAATCGCGGGATCGTTGCGGTAGCCGTCATTCATGTCAGTGCCATCGAGCAGGTAGTTATTGGACCTCCCACGCGCGCCGTTCATGGAAAACTCACCATAAGAGCCCGGTGAATCCGAAATTTGGTCCGGTGAGCCCGAAACTCCTGGAGTCAGGTAGATCAGCTTGGTGTAGTCGCGGCCGTTCACCGGCATGTTTTCCACGGTTGCTGCCGTGATTACGCCGCCGAGGTCATTGGTCGTGGTCTCAACCTGGGGCAGAGTCTCGCCTGAAACCTCCACCCGCTCCGTCACCTGCCCGGGCTTCAACGCAATATCGACGCGACGTGCGCCAGCGACATCCACGGCGACGCTATTGGTCACCGAGGTCTGAAATCCGCTCTGCGAAACGGAGACGTCGTAGGTCCCAATCTGAAGCTCGGAGACGGTGTAGCTGCCATCCGCGCTGGTCTGGGTGGATCGATCGAGCCCCGTGTTCACGTTGTGCACTTTGACCGTGGCCCCGGAAATGACTGCCCCCGAAGCATCCGTCACCGTCCCCAGTATGGTTCCGCGAAACGTTTGGGCAACCAGGGCCGTTACCGACAGAACAACCATCGCCGCCAGGATCAACCTGAATCTCATGATCTTTCTCCTATTTCAGCCAAGTCATTCACCCGCAAACGCTCTCGCGCACTATCGAACTCGGCACCCAGTGTAGTGCCATTTCTCGTACCAAGCACAAGCTAAATTGTTCATGGCTACCATCGGAATATCAGCAAGATACCGAAAACGGCAACCCATCGGGGCCATTTTCAAGAACAGGCATTGTATCCCAAGCCCACAGCAAAACAAGTGCGAACCCGGTTTCCGCCTAGGGCGAACTTCCTCTGCACGCGCAGGCCCGGACGCCTTGTCCGGCCAGTTTGCGCTATGCTCTCCAAATCCGGAAGCTAAGCAACCGTCGTCCTTCTGCATATGAACCAAGGTCGACAACAAGTGGGAAGGAACCACCAGTTTGATGGCGTAGAGCAGTATCGAATGGTAACGCTCGGGCGCAGGGATGAGGAGAAGTGGGAAACAGGATAAACAGTATGAATGCTTCGGAACGCCAGACTGTTTCACATCGATGTCCTATGGACCGCCGAAAGCTACCTCGACATCAACTCGGCAATGCCCAAGGAGGAAAGTCCTTGCACACAAGAATAACGCCCGGCCACTCGGCCGGGCGTTTCAGAAGCTGAAAGCTGAGGGCAGACAGCTACCTCTTAACCTCGTCCCGCGCCACCACTCCGTCTCTAATATGGACGACGCGATGAGCATACTCGGCAATATCGTGTTCGTGGGTTACCAGCACAATCGTATTTCCCTGAGCCTGCAATCGATCCATCAGAGCCATAATCTCGTTCCCGGTCTGCGAATCCAGGTTGCCAGTAGGCTCGTCCGCCAGAATGATCGACGGACGATTCACCAGCGCCCGCGCAATCGCCACTCTCTGCCGCTGCCCGCCTGAGAGCTCGTTGGGTTTGTGCATCATGCGTTCGGCCATACCCACTGACGACAATGCTCCCTTGGCCCGTTCCACCCGCTCTTCAGCCGGAACACCCGCATAAATCAGAGGCAGCTCGACGTTGTGCAACGCCGTCGCCCGCGCCAGCAGATTGAAGGTCTGAAACACAAAACCAATCTCCTTATTCCGGATGCGCGCCAGTTCATCATCATCCAACTCGCTAACCTGCTGGTTATTCAACCAATATTGCCCTTTGCTGGGAGTATCCAAACACCCAATCAAATTCATCAAAGTAGACTTCCCCGACCCGCTCGGGCCCATAATCGCGACGTACTCGTTGCGGCGGATGTTCAGATTTACCCCTCGCAGCGCGTGCACCTGCTGCTCCGAGCCCATGTCGTATGTCTTCCATAGGTCGCGCGTGGAGATCATAAAGGTTTCAGGGGAGGAGGACACTGGGGGTTGCGCGATGTTGATCACTTCTGCGGTGGCCATTATTTTCTCCATTTCCTCTTGGGACACTTGCCCGCGCTCCGATCTTTCCTGTTGCCCCTCGCCGGCTCTCCATTGGACGGGCCATCGACGCGAAGGTTAGAAGCCAAACTGCTAGCTGCTCTCGTCTTCTTTCTTGGGCGCAGCGTTATCGACTTTCACGCTGCTGCCCGGACGCAGCGTACGAAGCACTTTGTAGCTGCCGGTTACAATTTCATCGCCCTCTTTAAGACCCTTGATAACCTCGATATCGGTCGTCCCCGCAATGCCGGTATCGACCGGGACGAATTCGGCTTTGTGGTTGCGGAGGATGAATACGCCCTGAATTTCCTGCTTGTCTTTATCTTTATCTTTCGAGGCGTCCGGCGCCGCCGCCTGTACCGAGCCCTTTTCATCCTTCGGCACCAGATCCGACTGCCGTCGAACCGTCAAAGCCTGAATCGGAATGGTGAGCGCGTTCCCTCGCGTCGCGGTCGTGATCTTCGCGGTCGTCGAGAGCCCCGGACGCAGATCTGCCGGCGGGTCCTGCAAAGTCACCACCACTTTAAAGTCTTTCGCTTCCTGGCTGGTGCTGGTTTGTTGCGAGGTGGACACGCCGGTCGAGCGCACGATGGCGTTATCCCCAATCTCGGTCACCAAAGCCTTGAATGTCTTCTTCGGGATCGCATCGATGGTCACCTGCGCCGGCTGGCCCATGCGCACATTCACGATATCGGTCTCGTCCACCTTAACCTCGGCGGTGATCACCGACAGATCCGCCAGAGTCATCAGCGTGCTGCCCGGCGCATTCTGGATTCCGATGACTACGGTCTCCCCCTCGCGCACTGGCAAGTTCGTGATCACGCCATCAAACGGAGCCTGGTAGGTCGTCTTCTTCAAAACATCCGAGGCATGAGTCAGGTTGGCGTTGGCTTGGGCAATGCGGCGATCCGCCGAATCCTTCTGCGCCTTCGCCTGCGCGACCCGCGCTTCCGCCTGCGCCAATCCGGCCACAGCGGTCTGGTGCGCCGCCTTTTGCATGTCGTACTCCGACTTCGCGATCAACGCATCTTTGTAGAGCCCTTGCGCGCGTGTCCAGTCGAGGTCGGAGCGCTCCGCATCCGACTTCGCCCGATTGAGATCAGCCATCGAGGTATTCAGCGCCGCCTCCGCCGCCAGCGCATCCGTGCGCGCCGCCTCCAATGAGGCTTGCATGGCATCCATATCGGCCGCCGATTGCACGTTCTCAAGCTGCACCAGCATCTGCCCCTGCTTCACCCGATCGCCTTCTTTAACGTACAGCTTGGTAATCTTGCCAAAAGCGTTGGCCCCTATATTCACATAGGTCTTGGGCTTGATTTCACCGGACGCGCTGACCACCGCAACCAGATCCATCTTCTGCGCCTTGCCGCTCTGCACCGTGACCACATTCTTGTGGCTCTGGTAAACGGTAAAACCGACGATGGCGCCCAGCACCACGACGGCTCCGGCACCAATCGCAATTTTTTTCCAGGTAGTCATAAGGACGTGCTCGCTTTGACTGTCAGCTTCTTGAACGGATAGCCGGGATTCTCTTGCGAATCATCGTAAAACCCGGCCCGCCGACCCTCCGCGCACTAACACCTCACGCTCCAACGGCCACGTCATCAGATACGCGGACCCCCGGGCAAAAGTTCCCCAACGTGGAAACAGTGTGGATGCCAGAAAAGCCGATGATTCCACAGGCTGACTCGCCATTATATCTTGCCCGGCAAGGTAGGGAAGTGCACGGATGAGGATGCGGTAGCCGCGAGCGCTATGCCGTTAACCCGCGGCGGGATTTGCCGCGCATTCTGTTTATCTCTGCCTGTCATCCTGAGGCGGCGGAGTCCTTGGCTGAAGCCGAGGACTCCCAACGAAGGATCTGTGCACTCCGGCGGCGGTGTGGCCAGGACCGGTTGCATAGATCCTACGGCCCACAAAGAACGTGGGCCTCAGGATGACAGCGCTGGGGATGCGGGCAGTTAGTGCCGCGAGCGCGATGCCGCCAACTTGCAGCGCGAGTTGTGTTCCGTTCGTGAGCGCGCAACACACCGCTCCAACGATTGTCATTCCGAACCGGCTCCAGCCGGTGGGGAATCCGCTGTCCCATCCGCCGCGGAAAAGCAGATTCCTCGCTTCGCTCGGAATGACAAACGCGAGGGGTGGAAGTGACGAACAGGGCGTGTAACGTTTCCCCTTGAAAGTTCACTACCAAGGCAAGCCTGACAACACCACGCGAGAGCCGGAGTACACTCAGCTATGCCGCCAGGACTGGATAGCCTCAAACACATCGTCGTTCTGATGATGGAAAACCGGTCGTTCGATCACATGCTGGGCGCGTTGAAGGCGAAGGACCCGCGCATCGACGGTTTGACGGGGAACGAAAGCAATCTCGATACCACGGGGGCCACCGTCAAAGTGCAGCCGCTGGCGGAGTTTCAGAGCCAGCTCGATCCCGATCCTGACCATCACTTCCCCGCCGTCGACCTGCAAATCTTCAACGGGGACAACAGCAATCCCCGCGTCGCCAACATGCAGGGCTTCGTGAAGAGCTACTTCAACCAGCAGCACGATGTGAAGCACTCCGCGAAAATCTTGTACTACTTCACTCCCGATAAATTGCCGGTGCTGACCACGCTAGCGACCGAGTTCGCGGTGTTCAACGGATGGTTTGCCTCCATTCCCGGCCCGACCATCTGCAATCGGGCGTTCCCCCATTACGGAACTTCCTTCGGGCAGGTGAGCATGGACATTTTCTACGTGAAGGAACCTTATAAGAGCATTTATGAGCGTTTGATCGCGGCGAATCCTGCGCACTCGGCGAAGATTTATTACTACGACCAGGCCAGCTCCACCATGGAGATTGTGAACCTGCTGCAGCACCAGCCGCAGCTGTTTGGCAGCTATGACCAGTTCCTGGCTGACTGCCGGGCCGGCACCTTGCCCGATTATTCCTTTGTCGAGCCCAACTACACCGACCACGACGGAGACGGTGGAGAGTTGCTGGCCTCCGATCAGCATCCCGATCACAACGTGCAGGCGGGAGAGCTTTTCATTGCTACGATCTACAACGCGATCAAGGAGAATCCGGCGTTGTGGGCGAGCACGGCTTTGCTGATTGTGTACGACGAGCACGGTGGCATCTACGATCATGTGCCGCCGCCTGCGTGCACGCCGGACGGCTTCGTCGCCCAGCCGAACGACACCGGAACCGGCCGTGCCTTCGCCTTTGACCGGCTGGGCGTGCGCGTGCCCGCGGTTCTGGTTTCGCCCTGGATTCCGAAGGGAACGGTGGTCAGCGGACGCACCTTCGAGCACGCTTCCATTCCGGCAACGGTCACGAAGTTCTTTCTCGGAGACTACGACCCGCGTTCGCCGCGCGAAAAGGCCGCGGACACGTTTCTTGATTTGCTTTCGCTACCTGTTATGCGAACCGATGGACCGGAGTTTCAAACAGACTAGGCGCGGCAATGCCGCTCATGAGGTTGGCGTTTCATGGCTGTCATCAAAGTTCCCAAGCCGCAGGCAGGTTCCTTCAACAAGAACAGGCCGGTCTCGGCGCTGCTGAAGAACCAGATCCTCCACCTGCACGAAGTGGAGAGGAAATTTCCGCCGTCGCAGCACTCAGGCGTCTACATCAACGCCATCAAGACGGAGGGCCAAGCGGCGGATTACATCAGGAAAGTGACAGCCCGATTACATCCTGAGGGCGCGAAGCGAGTCCGGTTCGACATCGCCGCCGCCGGCGAGTCCAGGGCAAAACGGCGGGTTAGGCCCAGGGGCAGTGCGAAGCCCAAAAGAAAAAAGAAGTCTTAAGGAGTAGGCATGCGATGGGGTTTCCTGATCGTCCTTTTGCTGGCGGGCGCAGCGGCTGTGGCCCAGGAGAGCGGCTCGTCCGCGCCGAAGGAGACCCAACTGCAGTCTGACTTCCGGCGCGAAGGCGAACATCTCAAGGAGGGGTGCGCTTTCAGCCTTAAGGGATTCTTCAACTGCGCAGAGGTTATAGCGACCGACCATCCGCTCCATTTGGCGCTCGGCAGCATCGCGCCGCAAAACGGTTTCGGATTCGGCATGGCCTTTGTCACCCACTACACGCCCAATGAAAACTGGCGCATCAGTTGGGATTTCGACGGTGTTGGCGCCACCAGCGCTTCCTGGCGCGCCGGCGGATACATGAAGATTATCCACACCCCGGTGGAACACATCACGGTTGTGGACAGTCCGGCTGGGAAGCCCGCGAAGAGTAATCTGGCGGTTCACCCCTACACCGTCTTCAACATTTACGCGCAAGGCATCGCACTGAATAAGATCTTCTTTTTTGGCCTTGGTCCTTCAAGCCTGGAGTCAGATAAGAGCGTCTTCGGCATGCAGCAGACGATTGTCGGTGGGAACGCCATCAAGCCGGTTACGGAGTGGGCGGCCATTCGCGGTCTGAATCTCTCGCTGCTGGGTGAGGTCAACGGCCGCTTCGTCAACATTCGAGGCAATCCCGGAGGAACGACTCCGTCGATCGAACAGCTTTACACCAACGCCAGCGCGCCCGGATTAGCCACTCAACCCGGGTTCGTCCAACTGGGCGAGGGATTCCGGGTCAAGCCGACGCTCTTCAACGATCACCTCGAGTTCAATTACCTGGTCAACTTTCAGCAGTTCTTTGCGCCTTCGGATTCCACCTATTCTTTCCGCCGCTGGATGGTCGACCTCGATCACGAAGTCCCATTGTACGGTCGTTCGCAATCGGTCGTAAAGCCCAAGGACACCAACGGGCCCGATCAATGCGCACAAACATTAGGCAGCGCGTGCCCACCCATCAATTACTCCCGCAACCGCAACGGGACGATCGGCTTTCGTTTGCTGATCTCCGAGTCGATCGCGGGCGCAGGGAGCTTCGTGCCGTTTTATTTCCAGCCCACGTTGGGCGGCTCCGACATCGACGGCAACCGTGGACTCGCCAGTTATCAGGATTATCGCTTCCGCGCCCCAAACCTGCTGCTGCTGCGCGAGAGTTTCGAGCACTCCATTTGGGGACCGCTGGGCTTCAGCTTTATGGCCGATCAGGGAAAGGTAGCTCTGACCCGTGGCGACGTGAACTTTCAAAATCTCCAACACAGCTTCGGCGCCGGGCTCACGCTGCGAGCCGGCGGCTTTCCCCAGGTATTCTTCATGTTCGCATGGGGCGGCAACGAAGGCGACCATACCATCGCCACTGTGAACACCTCGCTCCTCGGAGGCTCCGCCCGCCCGTCGCTCTTCTGATCGCCAGCACTGTCATCCTAATGGCAGCGGAGTCGTTGGCGTAGCCCTGGACTCCCAACGAAGCATCCCTGCGTCAGCCCTCTAACCAGTTTGGGTCAACCATCGCTTCCGTCGTTGACACTCATATGTACCGGGAGTAGCGTTGCGCCATCGCGCCAGAATCCGATCAATCGCGCAGAGGGGGAAAGCAATGTTGTTGAAGCTATTCTGGGCGGTTGTGTTTGCCTGCGCAATCAGCAATCCCGTTCTAGCACAGGATCCCACCAAGGTCGAGTCGAAGCACTATCACCTGGCCTTCGAGAATGAATGGGTGCAGGTGGTAGATGTCCACTACGGCCCCCACGAGAAATCGGGCTTGCACGACCATCCCGGCGGCGTCGTCGTGGTTCTGACCGAGGGACACCTCCGCTTCACCGACCAGGACGGAAAAACAAAAGAGGTGTATGCCAAGCCGGGCGAGTCGAGATGGTATCCCGCCTTCAAACACAAAGTAGAGAACCTGGGAGACACCACCTATAACGCCGTCTACATCGGGATCAAAACCAAACAGGCAGCAAGCAAGACCGATCCCGCAGGTGGGCAACCGGCCATGGACGCGCAGTCCGCTAAGATCATTGCGGACTATGTTTTGGGCTCTATAAAGCGGTAGAACCAAAACGCTCCCGAACTTGTCCTTGGTGATTATCGTTCCTGCCCAGCCGAAAAACGCCTTACACCAAGACAGCCTTCAACAACACCATCAAGACAGGCACCTTTCCGGGTGGTTGCGCGCATCCTACAATTAGTTTGGAGCGTGCGGTTAGCCTTGCCTTCGGGTACCCGAAGACATAGAATGATAGTCACGAGAGCGTGTGCGAGGAGTGCTCCTTCTATGTTTCAGGTAGGTTTACGACGATATCTTGTTTCATCGTCTTTGGCGCTGTTCCTTTTTGGGCTCAGTGTGTTTGCTGCGGCTCAGCAGGACGCCAAGCCCGCCAGCGACAGTCAGACGACCGGTACCCAAACCGCTCCCGCAGCAACCCCAACTCAAGGGGGTCAAGCGGTCGATCCCTTGAAGCGCCCGCTGACCGATAAGCAAAAGAAAGAAAACTCCAAGGCCCTCAAGCAGGAACTCAGCAAAACCTACAAGAAGTGGCTCGACGAAGACGTCGTCTACATAATCTCCGACGATGAGCGCAAGGCCTTCAAACAACTCTCGAACGACGAAGAGCGCGACCAGTTCATCGAAGCCTTCTGGCAGCGCCGCGATCCCACCCCCGACACCGAAGAAAACGAATTCAAAGAAGAGCACTACCGCCGCATCGAATACGCCAACGAGCACTTCGCCGCGGGCATCCCCGGCTGGAAGGCCGACCGAGGCCGAATGTATATCATGTATGGGCCGGCGGACGAGATTGAATCGCATCCAAGCGGGGGGACTTACGAGCGGCCTATCGAAGAAGGCGGGGGAGAGACCTCGACTTTTCCTTTTGAAACGTGGCGGTATCGCTACATTGAAGGCATTGGCCAGGAAGTGATCATTGAGTTTGTGGACACCTGCATGTGCGGCGACTATCACATGACTCTGGACCGGTCCGAGAAAGATGCTTTGCTGCATACGCCGAATGGGGGGGCCACGCTTTACGAGCAGATGGGAATGGCTACGAAGGCGCAACGTTTCAGCGGCGGGCTGGAGAACCTGGGTCCGGGACCGAATAGCGCGTCGCAGGCCACGAAAGAGTTTGATCGCCTGGAACGATACGCCAAGCTTTCGGCGCCTCCGCCGGTGAAGTTCAAGGATCTGGAGGAAGTGGTCAGCCACAAGATCAGCGTCAACCTGATGCCGTTTGATGTGCTGGTTGATTTCGTCAAAGTGACGGGAGAGACTGTGCTGGTTCCCTTCACCGTGCAGTTGAAGAACCGCGACATCACTTTCGTGAACAAGGACGGAGTGCAGCGCGGGGTGGTCAACATCTTCGGCCGGGTTACTACGCTGAGCGGACACATCGCGCAAACTTTTGAAGATACGGTGCAAGCGGATATACCAGCGGAGTTGCTGGCCAAGGCGGCGGAGAATTCGCAGGTTTACTGGAAGGCGGTTCCCTTGCGGACGGGCCGGTATCGCGTGGACATCGTGGTAAAAGATGTGAACGGCGACCGGGTGGGAACCTGGAGCAAGGGTATTCAAGTACCGGATTTCTCGGATGACCGGCTGGACGCTTCGTCGCTGATTGTGGCGGATGTGATGGAACCGGTGGCGGCCAAGAACGTCGGCACGGGAAGCTTTGTTATCGGCGCGACGAAAGTTCGCCCACGGGTTCCTCCGGCCGACGGTAAGCCGATCGTGTTCAAGCGCAATCAGAAGTTGAACTTCTGGATGCAGGTTTACAATCTTGGTGTCGACGACAAAACACACAAGCCTTCAGCTACGGTTGAGTACAATGTAGTGAATACAACGACCAATAAGCCCGTGATTCACTCGATTGAATCCACGGAACAGATGGGTAACGTTGGCGACCAGATGACCCTGCAAAAAACGCTTTCGGCCGCCAATCTTGATCCGGGTGTTTATCGCATTCAGATAAAGGTGAACGATAACATCTCCAAGCAGACGCTAGACCCTTCGGCGACGTTTGCCGTAGAGTAATTTGTCGCTTGGTTTCCCTCGAGGTGGTAGGTTGCTGATACTCCGCAAGCTTGGGTTCTCGCTGCTGATGCTGGGCCTGGCGCTTCCGGTATGGAGTGCGGACAAGCCGGGCACAATATCGGGATTCGTGCGTGGCGCTGGTGGCATCCCGCAAATGGGAGCCATGGTGGAAGTGCTGGGCGTGGCCGCAAACGACCTCCGCGTATTCACCGATCAGGACGGATTCTATACCGCAACCGGGCTGTTGCCTGGGATTTACGCCCTCAAAGTGTCTGCTCCTGCTTTTCTTCCTGCGCTACGGGAACACATCAATCTGCATGCCGGCACGAACACCATCGTGAATGTGACCTTGAACACGCTGTTCGAGGCCATTCAGATTGCCCCGGCGCGTGGCGGCGCCGATGAGGATGACTGGAAATGGGTGCTGCGTTCGGTGTCCAACCGTTCGATTCTACGGGTGGTTGACGACAACTCCCCGACTGTTGTCGAGTCCGCAAAAGGCCGCCGCGAGTTGAAGGGAACGTTGTCATTCCTGGCCGGGTCGCCGTATGAAGGCTTTGGCAGTGCGTCCGATGTCAGCACCGGTTTCTCCATGGAGAAGTCCGTGTTCTCGGAGGATACGATAGGCTTCCGCGGCAATGTGGGATACGGGAGCGGTGTTTCTCCGTCTGCGGTTCTGCATGGGTCGTTCCGGCACAAAATGGACAACGGATCAGAGCCAGTGCTCGCGGTCAGCATGTGGAGTCTGCCGGCGCCCGACGTCACGCTGCACAATCTTCAGGCGATCGCACTAACTACCTCTGATGATGTCGTTCTGGGCGACGTTCTGGAACTCAAGTTCGGCAGCGAACTGCAGACCATGCAGTTCATGGGGAGAGTGACCACGTTCCGTCCGTTTGGCACGGCCGATTTTCATCTCTCGCCTGATACGGTGCTCGAATATCGTTATGCCACGTCGGAGCCGGACGGCCGTGTGGACAAAGGATTTGACCTGGCGCCTGGGGATTTCAATGAATCGGCGCCCCGCGTCAGCATGCTGGCTTATTCGCCCACGGTGGAGCGCGCGCATCATCAGGAGCTTTCGCTGTCGCACCGTATCGGTAAGAACAACCTGCAGATTGCGGCGTACGCCGATCGCGTGTCCGATCCTGCGCTTTTAGGCGTTGGAGAATTCGGCACGGACAATGGAAATGTGCTGCCCGATCTGTACTCGGGGACATTTACGTATCAGGGGACCAATTTCCATGCTCAGGGCGTGCGCTTGGTGGCGCAGCGGCAGTTGACTTCGCGGCTGACCGCGACCATGGATTACGAATACGGTGGAGTGCTGGATTTAGCTTCGCCGAACGTGAGCCTGGCGAGCGTGTCGCAGTCGAGTGTGGTGCGGAAGCGGCAAAGCGTGGCCGGGAAGCTCACGGGTACGCTGCCGAAGTCGAAGACTCGCTGGATGGCGTCGTATCGCTGGGTAAACGGCGAAGCGTTGGCTCCGATCGATATGTTCAACGCGTCGGCGGGGCGAGCGGATCCTTATCTGAATTTCTTTTTCCGGCAAGCCATCCCCGGCACTGGATTTTTTCCCAATCACGTTGAAGCGATCGTCGATCTGCGCAACCTACTGGCGCAGGGATACGTTCCGGTGCTTGGGCACGATGGGCACACGGTGTACCTGGTGCAGTCGGCACGAGCAGTGAGCGGCGGCGTGGCGTTCACGTTCTAGAGTTTATTCCGCGGATGACGTCTGTTAAAGACCCCGCCCTCTCGCAAAGAACGCGAGAAGGACAGGGCACCCGGTTTCTTGTGGGACTGAAAGCATGGGCCAGCCCCCGATTTCATTTACGATCCGTCATTGAATGTAATGGCCCACTGCTGCGTTCGAAATCCTGCAAATTTTGGCTACTTGGCAGTAAACTGGACTTTTTCAATACCCAGGCTGATAACGCCAGTTGGTCCTGCCGCGCGGCACTCCCCAATACCATCACCTAGAACGGTGATGCCCGTCACCGCAAGCGCGGCCCAAACATCGTAGCTTGGGTGCGAGGCTCCGAGTTTTTGCCTCACACGCAAGTCGGCCCGCAAGACCCAAATCAAGGCAACTCGGAGAACATCGGATTTCCCCTGACCCGAGTTCCCGCACTCACCCGCGCTCTCCCGGGCCGCCGCGAAACCCAAACCCTAACGAATCCTGACCGGCCGCGAGAGTGGCGGAAGGGCAACATTTCGGAAGCGCGCAGATCGCGCTTGGCAACCGTCGAGGGAATTCATCGTTCGATTTCGCGTTCATTCGATGTGCAGGATTTTGGGAAGGAGAAACATCATGAACTATAAGAAATTCTTGGGAGTCGCAAGCGCGGCTCTGATGATCGTCATCGTAATAGTCCTAATATTGGCGCCAGCCGCCTGGGCGCAAAGTAAGTACAAAACGCTGTATAAATTCACCGGCGGCAAGGACGGGAGCCAGCCCTATGACGGCCTGATCTTCGATGGTGCTGGTAATCTCTACGGCACAACCCAATACGGTGGCGCTCACAACTTAGGCATCGTTTTTAAGCTAACGCCGGCGGCGAATGGCAACTGGACCGAGAGTGTACTCCACAACTTCTCGGGATCGGACGGTGCGACCCCCCAGGCAGGCCTTATCTTCGACGCTGCTGGGAATCTCTACGGCACGACGGACAGCGGCGCCGACTATGGGGGTGGCACCGTTTTCAAACTCGCACCCAACTCTGACGGAAGCTGGACGGAAAGCGAGCTGCACCGCTTCTGTTCGCTTACAAATTGCGAAGACGGCCAGGGATCCTTTGCGGGCCTGATTTTCGACGCTGCCGGAAATCTCTATGGCACGACCTGGAACGGCGGTAGCACCAACCACGGTGTTGTCTTCAAACTCGCGCCGACGTCCGGCGGCTGGAACGAGAGCGTGCTCTACAGCTTCGGGCCGGATGGTCAAAACTCCGATGCCGGTTTGGTCTTCGATAGTGCCGGTGTTCTCTACGGAGTGACGTGGTACGGGGGTACTTACGGCGCCGGCGTCGTCTTCAAACTGATTCCGACTTCGAGCGGTGAATGGAAGGAAAGTGCGCTGCATCGGTTCAGTGGAGGCAATGACGGAGCCCGTCCTCGGGCGGGCCTGACCTTTGACTCCGCTGGTAACCTCTACGGCACGACAGGGGGCGGGGGTGCTTACGGCCGTGGGGTCGCATTTAGCCTGACGCCCAATACGGACGGAAGCTGGACCCAGCATACGCTGCATCAGTTCACGGGTGGCAAGGATGGCGGCTCTCCCGGGTATACCAGCCTGATCTTCGATAAATCCGGGAACCTCTACGGGACCACAATGTCTGGCGGAGCTTTTGGCTTCGGCGTCGTTTTTAAGCTAGTGCCAACGTCGAACGGCGGATGGAGCTTCCATGTGCTCCATGCCTTCCAGGACAGGCCAGGAGCCCAACCCATCGGTGGCTTGATCTTCGACGGCGCCGGAAATCTCTATGGAACGACCGCGGGGAACGGCAATACGTTCGGATCGGTGTTTGAGATCACGCCGTAGCTGGCTTCTCCGGCCGCTCGGCGTTAGAGCGCCGAGTGGCCGGAGACCAAATCTCGCATCCCGTCCAGCCGCCATTTGTGGTGGGACGAAAACAGGAGAGGCATCAGGATCGCGCATCTCCGCCGGTGGAGAGCCTTCATTCCTCGATCCGGATTGCATTCGATCCTGCACAGAAGGAGAAATCATCATGAACTATAAGAAATTCTTGGGAGCCGCAAGCGCGGCTCTGATAATCGTCATCGCAACCACTCTGGTGCTCGCGCCCGCTGCCTTAGCGCAAGGCAAGTTCAAAACGCTGTACAAGTTCAAGGGCAGCACGGACGGAAATTTTTCCCAGGCCAGCCTAATCTTCGATCAAGCAGGCAATCTTTACAGCACGACCACAAGGGGCGGCGCTGGCTATGGCACTGTCTTCGAACTGACCCCGAACCAGGACGGAAGCTGGACTGAGAGCGTGCTGTACAGCTTCACAGGCGGCGCGGACGGAGCCGATCCCTTTGCTGGTCTGATCTTCGACCAAGCTGGAAACCTCTACGGCACGACATACCAGGGCGGATCTGCCGGAGTTGGCACTGTCTTTGAGCTGACCCCGAACCTGGACGGAGGCTGGACCCAGAACGTGCTCCACAGCTTCAAAAACAGTGATGGTCGCTATCCCGTCGGCGGTGTGATCTTCGGCGCAGATGGCAATCTCTACGGCACGACCACTAATGGCGGCGCCGCTGGACAGGGCACGGTCTTTGAGCTGACGCCGAATCAGGACGGAAGCTGGACTGAGAGCGTGCTTCATAGCTTCAAAGGTGGCAGGGACGGAGGCTATCCCGACCATGGCAGCTTGATTTTCGACACGGCCGGCAATCTTTATGGCGCGACGGCGTCTGGTGGCAAGGTGGGCTGCAACTGGCTGTCGCCCGGTTGTGGCACGATCTTCGAGCTGAAACCGAACTCCGATGGCCGTTGGACCGAGCAAGTGCTACATCGGTTCTCGGGTGGCACAGATGGAGCCACTCCCCAACCCACTCTGATATTCGACAAGTCAGGCAATCTCTACGGCACCACGCTCCTCGGCGGCGCTCATGGGGTTGGCAACGTCTTCGAGCTGATGCCGAACTCGGACGGAAGCTGGAAGCAGAAGGTGCTCCACCAGTTCAAGGGCGGCAACTGGGGCCCTTGGGCCGGCGTAATCTTCGACCAGGCAGGAAATCTCTACGGCACGACGCTGGCCGGTGGCAACCTCAATGCCTGTGGCGGTCAAGGCTGCGGCGTCGTCTTCAAGCTAGCGCCGAATTCGAACGGCGGCTGGAATGAGACCGTGCTGCACACCTTCACGGACCATCCGGGTGCCTTGCCCAATGCACTCCTGACTTTCGACGAGTCGGGGAATCTCTACGGCACGACCGCCGGGGACAGCAGTAAGACTTTCGGCTCGGTGTTTGAGATCACGCCGTAGCTGGGCTTCTCCGGCCGCTCGGCGATGAAGTACCGAGTGACCGCTACCGAAAGTCTGAGGAGGCTTGAAATCGTAAAGGAGAAATTTCTTATGACTCGCAATAAAGCAATTTCGACGTTCGCGGCAGGTCTGATGATCGTCATCGTAATTACTCTGGTGCTGGCGTCTGGCGCCTCGGCGCAAACCAAGTTCAAAACGCTGTACAAGTTCAAAGGTGGCAAGGACGGAAACCAGCCCATCGCCGGCGTGGTCTTCGATAACGCAGGAAATCTCTACGGCACAACCCAGCTGGGTGGGTCCTATGGACACGGCATCGTCTTCCAACTGAAACCCAATACCTCGGGTGGTTGGGAGAAAAAAGTGCTACACAGCTTCACAGGCAAAGACGGATCGAATCCCTACGCCGACTTAATGGTGGACGCACGAGGGAATCTCTACGGAACGACTATCTTCGGCGGCAAGGGTGTCTGCAATGGCCGCGGCTGCGGGGTGGCATTCGAGCTGATATCAAGTGCTAACGGAAGCTGGAAGGAGAAGGCTCTTTCTTATTTCTCAGGCAACGTCGGAGTAAACCCGGCCAGCGGTTTGATCTTTGACGCAATGGGCAACCTCTATGGGACAACTACCGATTGGTCTTATTCCTATACAGGGCCGGGCACGGTCTTCAAGCTGACACCGAACTCAGACGGGACCTGGACGAAGAGCACACTCCATACTTTCGACGACACGGATGGCTACAATCCCAGTGTTGGCTTGATTTTCGATCCAGTCGGCGACCTTTACGGCACAACGGACTTCGGTGGGGCTAACGGAGAGGGCGTGGTCTTCCAGTTGGCACCGAACTCGGACGGAAGTTGGACGGAAAGTGTCCTCTACAGCTTTACCGGGGGTTCGGATGGGTGGCGACCCCAGATCCGCCCTGTTCGCGACTCGGCTGGCAATCTTTATGGCGTTACGACGTTTGGAGGCCAGGCAGACTGCGGCGTAGTTTGGGAGCTGTCACCGAACTCGGACGGAAGCTGGACCGAGAGCACGGCGCACGCTTTCACCGGTGGAAAGGATGGATGTAATCCCTGGGGAACAAGCCTAGTCCTCGACGGAGTGGGCAATGTCTATGGGACAACGAACTCCGGCGGCACACAGGGCTGCGGCGTTGTCTTCAAACTGACACCTTCGAACGGTGCGTGGAAGGAAACTCTGATCCATACGTTCGCCAATCATCCCGGATGCGACTCCTTCAGCAGTCTGATCTTCGATACGGCGGGAAATCTCTACGGCACAACTGGGGGAGACGGCGGGACAACTTTCGGGTCGGTGTTTGAGATCACGCCGTAGCTGACTTTTCCGAGTGCTCTCGGCTTGAACTTTTACATCGTCAGTGGGGAAGAGAGCCAGCATTGCGAGCCCGTGACCCACTTCCTCGGAGAGTTATGAGCGTCGTATCATGGAGTAGAAATGGCTTGCCCGACAAAAATCTGCGTTGTCTGCGCAGAAGAGATCGAGTTGAAGCCGGATAAACCTGGTTTCGCCAACCGCTGCCCGACATGCAGTTCCGTCGAACCAATTGTCCCGACAACGAAGCGCCGGATGGACGCTGACGAGCGTAAGGCGGTGAGTGAAGTGGGCGAGGCTCGCAGGCAAGCGATGCGCGATCTGCTGTACCGCAAGGATAGCTAGTGTCGCCGTCCAATAAATGCGTCGGCATGAGTCCGCACGTTTGTTTGGCGCGACGCATCATGCTCAGTGCTGCTAGCAAAGTACAGAGATCCTTCGCTTTGCTCAGGTGACAGCGCGGGCTTATGGCGCGGGCTTATGGGACGGCGCACTCGAAGGGCGTCGCCCGTTTCACTCACGATGCACGGGTGCCCTGAGCTACTGAATTGTGACCGGGGTCTGGACCGAACGAGGTGCGCCTTTCGTCGCGTTAATCAGTACAGTGACCACGCCCGTCGAAGTTTGGCTCAAGGTGTCCGCTACGCAGGCCAGCACTATGTCCGGACGGCCATCTTTGTTGACGTCTGCAACCGCAACCGACGGCGCCTCGGCTCCGCCGGATGGAAAGGTTTGCGCGGTTTGGAAGGTACCGTTGCCCTTGCCCCGCAGAACGGTGACGGCACCGTCGTTGGTGCCCGCGTTCGGCGTGCCCCAATTTGACACCACAATGTCGAGGTTGCCGTCGCCGTCCACATCGGCGGCAACGACGTCGAATGGAGAGTTCTCCGCCGGGTAGCTCACGGCTGGCTTAAAAGTACCATTGCCCTTCCCGATCAACACCCCAACGTTGCCCCCCGGGGATCCCGGACCGCACGCCTCGGGCCCGCAATTCGCCACAAGGATGTCTGGCTTGCCATCCTTATTCAAGTCCGCGACAGCTACGGAGACGGCGCCACTCCCACCCGAGAGGTAGCGTTTGACCGCTTGGAAGGTTCCGTTGCCGTTCCCGAGCAGCACGCCAACCGATCCCTCGGCCGGAGGAAAACTGCACTCGGCCGCGCAATAGTTAGCGACCACCAGATCGGGCTTCTTGTCGCCATTCACGTCCGCTATCACGACCCAACCGATGGCATCGAATCCACCGGTATGATAGGTCTTGGCCTTTTTGAAGGTTCCATCGCCATTCCCCAACAAAACGCCGACCAAACCCGGCGGGCAGCCATTGCCGCATCCTACTCCCGTGGTTGCAACCGCCAGATCGAGCTTGCCATCGCCGTTCAAATCGCCGACCGCGACCCGCGATCCGAAAACGGATGGCGCGCCTGAACTGTAAACCAGCGGCTTCTTAAAAGTTCCGTCGCCTTTCCCCAACAGCACCCCTACTGCGCCCATCGAACAATTTGTTGCAAGGCAACCATTCGCCACTATCAAGTCCAGCTTGCCGTCGCCGTTAACATCAGCAACGCTAACGGAGAATGCGCCTTGCCCACCGGAGCTGTAATTCACCGCCGGATGAAAGGTTCCATTACCCTTTCCGAGCAGGACACTGATCGAGCCTTGGGGATCATTCTTGATTTGGTTCTCATTCGCAACAACCAGGTCGAGCTGACCGTCGCCATTCACGTCGGCAATCGCAACCGAGTAAGGGTTGTATCCGGTCGTTTTGTAAGGTACTGCCTTCCGAAAACTTACTGGTCCTGGAGGCAGGGAAACGGTTTGGCCGTTCTGCGGCCCGCTGGCCTGCGCGAAGTGTTGCCACGGACGGTCATAGTTGGGAGCCGAGCCCGTTTCCTGGGCCGCCAAAGGGGCCACAAGGATGAAAGAAGTGAGGAAGAGAATGAGATTGCAGACGTAAGCGAAGGATTTGCGCGTCATGGAGCCTCCAAGATGGATGGGACCACCGTGGAATGCTCCCGGGGGTCTTGCTCGACTAAGCTGTGCGATCCGTGGAGCGTCGCACCTTCGAGCGCGACAATTGTCATTCAGGAAGAGCATAGTGTCAAGCCGCCAGCGGAAGAAAAGCAATTCGTGCTTGCGCGCGTCGGACGTGTTAAGGCACGGAACCTAATGCGAAATCCGTGGGGTTTTTCTCTGATCGTTGATCTTGAAGCCAGCTGGTACTACGAAAAGTTGAGGGTCTGGGTCGGCGGCGGTAAGCTCGGTGATGGTGAACGTTTGCTTCCCGAAAAATGGACTGCTGCGCATGGATAGCAGATTTAGTCCAAGCTGATCCGAGTGCCAGTATTCGCTTATGTAGGTGAGCGGCTGGTCATTGCCCATGGTGCCAGGCTCAGTGGTAGTCGTTTCTCGCGTTCCGACCGTATCAATGCCCGCGATGTTTCTTTTTCCCAGATCCTCCCACACCACATTTCCGCTACCCTGCGGGAGGGGACCTGAAACACCCCGATGCGGCGACAAGGCCGAGAGAGAGTTGGCGGGATCGTAGACCAACAGATCGCAGATGTGGACTTCCGTGCTGCAGTTATAGAGCGTTAGGCGATTGGGATCCGCAATCTGAATCCAATTCATTGTCGACTTGATCTGTCCGCCCTTGGGCACCAGGTACCAGCGTTCCTGGTAAACGCGGCCTTGCGCGTCCCGGGCAATGCGCCGTTCGTTGTTGAATGTCATCGCGGCACCGTCGGCGGCATATTTCACCGACTCGGTCGCAAGCATTGCGGTGAAAGGCGCGTGGGGAATAGGCGGAATCAAAATGCCCTCGACTACTTCCCGTACCCCGCCATCCCGGGCGGGCTCGTGAGCATAAGTTTGCTGGGGCTGCTGCGCTTGGCTCTGCTGAGACTGGGACTGCTGAAGCTGGGCCACGCTGACCAAACTGCCTAAACAGAGAATCCCGGCGATCGCGTTCCGCATGGATGACCTCCGCACTTGCACCGAACCTATCCCGAATCGACGGCTGCGTCAACACGGCTGGATCCGCTATCGTCGGCCTCGGTGAAGTTGAGCTGACAATGCCCGCGCTCGAGCGTGACTTGCCAAGGAAAGCAAAACGGAGGAGCGGTTGCTGCCGCTCCTCCGTCGGTTTTACTGCAAGTTACTAGTTGGTGCGTCGCTTGGGCGCATCGGTGGATGCGCTGTGGTCGTCGTTGTCGGGCTGGATCACGACACCATCAAAGGGCGTGGCTGCCAGGAATCGGCCTTGCACCACGCTGACTTGACGCAACGGATAACCAGTGTCGGGACCGCGGGTCCAGGTGTGGCCGCCATCCTGGCTTTCAAAGACCACGCCGGTTTCCGTACTGGTCGCCAGCAGGCGCTGATTGCTCTGGTCGTAGCTGATGGAGCTAATGTTCTTGTCCGGGAGGCCGTTCTGCATATGCTCCCAGCCGGCTCCGCCGTTCGGGCTGCGATAGGCGCCCTCGCGGGAAGCGAACAGAATCTGCCCATCAGACGTGATGGTAACGCCGCGAATGCTGGTGACGTGAGCAGATAACCCGGAGTCTTGCCAGGTCGAACCGCCGTCTTTCGAAACCAACACGTCGCTGCGAGTGGCAACAGCGATCAGTTTTCCGTCAGCTTTCACGGAGACGAAATCCTGTTTGCCCATGATCGCTCCGCCGGTCCAGCTCTTGCCCTGATTGGCGCTGGTGAAGAGACCGGCCGAGGTTGCGGCCATCCAGGCTGTGGGCGTGATTTCGACATCGCTCACGTGCGCGGTCAGGATGGAATGCGCTTCGCTCTTCGCGCCCTTGGCAGTGTGGTTGATGACATCGTTGATCGGAGTCCAGTCGCTGGCGTGGCGCGGCAAGATGAACATGCCACGATTGGTGCCCGCCACGAGCTCGCCATTACTGGTCTGCCTCAAGCTGAACACATCGCGGCCGTCGAGGCCTTTGCTCTTTTGCGTCCAGTGCTGTCCGGCATCCTGCGAAACGAACACGCCACCCAGTTCGCGGTCGTTGACCACGCCCACGAAGATGGTGTTGGGATCGTTCTTGTCGGCAATGATCGAAGTGACGTAACGATGCGCGTAGCCGTGATTGCTGGTGGTGAACGTTTTGGCGCCGTCGTCGCTGGCCAGAACGCCAGCGCGATCGGTCGCCAGCATGACGCGCTGCGCGTTGCGCGGATCAACCATTACATCGTTGACCACAACTTCCGGATTGGTCACGCGATTCCAGGTCTTGCCGGCATCGGTGGTCTTCCAGAGACCTTCGGTGGTTCCGGCGTAGACAACTGCGGGATTGGTGGGATCCTGTTTCAGGACCCGGGTGCGCCGAGCCGAGAACGGAATGCCCTGAATCTTCGAGAAGGTCTCACCGGCGCTCGTGCTCTTGTAGATGCCGGAGCAGGCGCTGGCGAACACGACCGAAGGATTGGTGGAGTCGACGATGATGGAGAAGACGTCAGAGTCTTCGATCATGCCTTTGCTGATGTGGTGCCAGGTGGCGCCGCCGTCGTCCGTCTTCCAGGCTAGGTGCCAAGTGCCGGCGTAGATCACGCTCGGAGTCTTGGGATCGATGGCGATGGATTCAATGCTGTGGATGTCGGAGTTGCCGGCGGAAATCTTCTGCCAGCTCTTGCCGCTATCGCTGCTGCGGAAGACGCCATCAACCGCGCCCGCAACCAGAGTCTGCGAGTCAGAAGCGGAAACGGCCATGGCGCGGATCGATTTGCCATGCATGGCGGGCATGGTCTCCCAGCTTTTGCCGGCATCTTCGGTGTGGAACACATCACCGGCTTGCTGAGTTTCGACGCTCCAGGCCGCGGCATACATTTTGTTTGGATTCTGTGGATCAATGGCGAGGTGGTCGATGACGTAGTCGTCACCGCTGCCGAGGTGAGCAAACTTTGCCCAGTTCTTGCCACCGTCGGTCGAAGAGAAAAGGCTCCCCGTGCTGGTGCCGAGGAAGATGTGATCTGGGTTCTGGGGATCGTAGGTCAGGCTACGAACATCGCCCCCGTCAGGCCCGAGCGCGGTCCACTGGCCGGCCCAAGCAGCGCTGGTAAGGCACAACGCAAGTAGAACAAAAAGCAGTGTTTTACTGCCAAGCTTTGTTTCGGAAATCATAAAACGATTCGCCCCCGACGGATTAATCCGTCCGGGGCAAGATTGACAGGCTAACGAGGTGCGATCAAGTTACCGAAGGGAAGGGCCGTCGGTTGTGCCGGCCGCATGTCTATTGGGGATTCAAAGGCTTGAGGCTTGGCGGGAGGAATGTCGCTGGTGCTGCCTGGCGACGAAATTGGCTAACTGACCAGAAGAATGCTATTCCCTCATAAATCTATGGTCGGATTCCGCTTGACTCTGTTTTGGGCGAGTGTGATCATTCGACCCACGCTCGATCAGCCGTTCGAATCGCAACCGTGACGGATTGACAGCCAATCTGGAAAGTCGCGGTCGGCGAGCGAGCACCCGCTGTTCAGCCAGCATTTCGATCAATCACAAAACCAAAACGTCCCAGGGAGGAAACCGCAGTGAAAAAAAGTATCGTACTCTCCATATCTTGTCTCCTGTTCATGATCGCTAGCATTGCCGCAATGTCGTTCGGCCAAGACGATTTTGTATTCAGCCAGAATGGCCGGGAGGTGAGGGCGACCAAGGCGCCATCGCATATCACGCGCGCGCCTAAAGAAGATCCGAGCCTCAAAGTCATCGCCGGCAACTTCAGCAAATATCCGAATGCGACATACTTCAGCATCTGGGGCGAAACCATCGACCAGGGGGTGAACGGATATCCCTTTCAAACCTGGGCGGCAGTGGCCTTCACGCCCAAGGCAAACGCGACCGTGACGCGGATTGAAACTTCCGCGGGGAGACAGGGAGGCGGAACCGCCGGGTACGAGTTAGGCCTCTGGAGCGACGCCAGCGGCGTGCCCGGAAAGCCGATTAAATCTTTCCATATTGCGAAGCTGCCAGCCTACGGACAATGCTGCACAGTGGCCATCGCCAATGACAAGGCTGGAATACCGGTCACGGCCGGGAAACAATACTGGGTGGTGGTGAGCACGACGGCGAAGGACATAGACATCTATGCCTGGGCCTTCAACAGCACCGACATGCGGGCGCACGCGGTAGCTTATTGGTGCAAGGGATCAACCACATACTGCGGCCAGAATAGCGGCAAATGGCTTCCGGAACAGTACGTTCAGTATGGATTCCAAGTGCTGGGACAATAGATTCAGGGCGAACAGCCCTCTGATCCGGGGCCCGTCCGATACGTCAATGAACCATTGTGGCGTGGGCGGGCTTCGCTGTTTCTTTTATAGCGGCCACGATCTTGCCTCCCATTTCCGTCGTGCCAATCACGGCCTCACCTGGCTTAACCAGATCGCGTGTACGAGACCCGGAACACAGGACCGTCGTGACTGCTGCTTCGATGCAATCCGCTTCAGCGGTCAGGCGGAATGAGTGGCGCAGCATCATCGCGATCGAAAGAATCGCTCCCAGCGGATTCGCAATGCCTTTCCCGGCAATGTCCGGGGCGGAGCCATGCACGGGTTCGTACAAGCCAACAGGGCCGCCGATGCTGGCCGATCCCAACACACCGATCGAGCCCACGATCGCGCCTGCCTGATCGGAAAGTATGTCGCCAAACATGTTTTCAGTGAGCAACACATCGAAGCCCGCTGGGCGTGAGACCAGCGCCATGGCCGCCGAATCCACATACGTGTGCCGGAGTTGCACGTCTGGATATTCCTGCGCGATGCGAGTGACTACCTCGCGCCAGAGCCGGGAGCAGTCGAGTACGTTGGCCTTGTCGACCGAAGTCACCTGGCGACGACGGGACCGGGACAACTCAAAAGCCACGCGCGCTATGCGCTCGATTTCCGGCTCGCGGTAGCGCATGGTATCGATCGCAGTGCGTCTGCCGGGGGCGCCCTCAGTGGAGCGGGGCTCTCCGAAGTAGATTCCTCCCAGAAGTTCGCGCACGATCAGCACGTCAGCGCCGTGGACAATTTCAGGCCGAAGCGGGGAGCAATCCTCGAGCGCAGGAAAGCAAACTGCAGGCCGCAGATTGGCGAAGGCTCCCAGCTCCTTGCGCAAGCGAAGCAAACCCCGTTCGGGCCGCAGCTCCTTAGGGAGATTGTCGAAGGCCGGGCCGCCGACCGCGCCGAGCAGAACAGCGCCGGAAGCGAGGCAAGTTTGCAATGTGTCTGAAGGAAGGGGGTCACGAGTGCTGGTGTAAGCGGCGCCGCCGATGTCTTTCCTCTTCAGGCTAAGTTCGTGCCCGAATGCCGCAGCTGTTGCTTCGAGGACGCGAACGGCTTCATCAGTCACTTCGGGACCGATGCCGTCCCCGGGAAGGATGGCAATCTTCAGGAGCATGCCGTCTATTGTAGTGCGAGCACGACGCGTAGATGTTGATTTACACGCCCCACAGGTAGTCTTCCTGATCGCCGTGATGTTCCCTTATCGGATTCATTGCCAAACCTGTGATCCCCACTCCGGTTGAGACTGGTATGGAAAGAAGAAGCTTGGAACGCGTGTGTCCACCGTCGGGCCGTGTTGGCGCGAGAGTCGGGACAGCGATCGGAACGGGCTTCAACTGGGCTCGATCGTCGTCCGCAGCCGCACGACCTTCCTGTACCATTGCGATCAGTTCCATCAGATGTTGATCCTCGACCTGCTTAATCTGATCCGCTAATACTACGAAGTGCCGGTAGATTTCATCGAGCTGATAACGATCAAATTGATGTCCCAACTGCTCGCAGCGCATGCCCAGCGCGTGCCGTCCGGAATGCTTTCCCAGTACCAGCTTCGAATCGGGCACGCCGACCGATTGCGGGGTCATGATTTCGTAGGTCAGTGGATTCTTGAGCATCCCGTCCTGATGAATGCCCGCTTCATGGGCAAAGGCATTGCGCCCAATGATCGCTTTATTGGGTTGAACCGCGACGCCGGTAATCTCGCTGAGCAACTGGCTCGCGGGATATAACTCCTCGCTCACGACCTCAGTCTGGTAGGCAAGCCGGTCGGGACGCACGCGCATCGCCATGACAATCTCTTCGAGCGAAGCATTTCCCGCCCGTTCGCCGATGCCGTTGATGGTGCATTCCACCTGCCGCGCCCCGGCCGCAATCGCAGCCAGTGAGTTGGCTACGGCAAGTCCAAGATCGTCGTGGCAGTGGGCCGAGATCGTAACGCTTTCAATTCCCCGGACGTTCTTGCGGATAGTGCTGATCAGTTCCCCAAATTCCACCGGCGTAGTGAATCCAACCGTGTCTGGAATGTTCACCGTGGTAGCGCCGGCCGCCACCACCGCTTCGACCACCTGGCACAAGAATTCGGGATCCGTGCGGGTTGCATCCTCGGGAGAGAATTCCACATCGTCACACAAGCTCTTGGCTAGGCTTACGGCTTCCCTCGCCTGCTCCAAACACTCTTGGCGCGAAATGCGAAGCTTGTATTTCAGATGGATGTCGGAAGTCGCCAAGAACACGTGAATGCGCGGACGGGCCGCACCTTGAAGCGCCTGCCAGGCGCGTTCGATATCCTTGGAGCAGGCACGCGCGAGTCCGGCGATAATCGGACGCCGCACCACTGCGGCAATGGCCTGCACCGCCGCGAAATCGCCTTCCGATGCGACAGGAAATCCAGCCTCAATCACATCCACACCTAACCGGTCGAGGTGATGCGCCATCCGCAGTTTCTCCGGCACATTCATGCTGCAACCCGGCGACTGCTCGCCGTCGCGCAAAGTCGTGTCGAAAATCGTGATGCGTTCCATGCCTGGCCCTCCTGTCGGGATCAGAAGTCAATCCTACGTAGACACACATATTAAGCAAGCTTATAATCCTACAATTATCATTAGTTAAATTTATAATCATAAGTAAAGCTAATGGCCTTTCAAGTTTTGCTAAAGGAGAGCCTCCATGGACCTGGCTCAGCTCGAAGTATTCTTGGCAGTAGCAAAGGAGGGTCGATTTTCGCGCGCGGCCGAAAAGCTCTACCGCACCCAATCGGCAGTAAGCCAGTCGATCCGCAAGCTGGAAGACGAACTGGGAGAGCCCCTATTCGACCGCTCCTCGCGTGAAGGCGTGCTCACTGACGCAGGACGCGTCCTCCAGGAATACGCCGAAAGACTATTGAACCTGCGCGGGGACGCCCACGAAGCGCTGGTCGAACTGAGAGAGTTGCAGAAGGGCAAGCTGGCGATCGCGGCCAATGAGTTTACAGCGCTTTACCTTCTTCCAGTGCTGGCGGAGTTCCGGCGCCTGCATCCTATGATCAGAATCACAGTGCGACGTTCGCTCGGCAGCCACATCCCCGACGATGTCCTCCGCCATAGCACTGAACTCGGCGTCCTCACCTACGACCCGCAAGAACCGCAGCTGTGCTCCACCGTGGTCTACCTGGACGAATTGATTTTCGTGGTTCCCCCGAGCCATCCGCTGGCCACGGCGAAGCAGGTCAGCATTCGTCAACTGGGAGCGGAGTCCTTCGTGGCGCATAACGTTGCCTCGCCTTATCGCGAAAAAGTGATCCAGGCTTTCAAACGCCATAAGACGCCGTTGCACATGAACATCGAACTCCCTACCCTGCAGGCTATCAAACGCTTTGTGGTCATGGGCAATGGAGTCGCGCTGGTCCCAGAGATCAGTGTGGAAAACGAACTGGCCCATGGAGAACTGATTCGCATCCCGGTCCGTGAATTGCGCCTGCATCGCAAGCTGAGGTTGATTTATCGCAAGGCCGCGAGCCTGTCCCACGCAGCGCGTGCCTTCCTGAAAGTTGCGGAGACGATTGCCCGCGAACGCCGCGGCAGATACCGCTTCCAACGCGAGCACTAAGTTGAAGATGAATCCGAGCGGGACTGCACGGGCGTGGACGTTTGCACGCAAAACAAAACGCCCCAGCGCTCGTTAGAGCTTCTGGGACGTTCGTCGAAGCAGCCCTCCCCCGAAGTCTGCTCGAGAACCACTCTAGCAGTAGGCCGTCCCGGCGGGAATGGCACTTTCAGGCCATATGGCGCCCGACAGTAACCGCGTTGCCGGTAACTTTCGGAGAAGGTCACAAAACATTTATTTTGTGTAACTTGGGCCATGCCACGGTAGACCCGCCGCCCCATCCCCGCATTCCACCTTACTTCTGCAGCTCTTTCAGCAACTCTTTCTGACGTTTCAGCGAGGCCTCCGCTTCATTCAGATCGATTCCGATCCCAAAGCAAAAATCCGCGCCCTCGATGGTGGTGATGCGGCTGTCCAGCCCGCAAACCGCGAAAGGTTGTTCTCGCAAGAGCTGCTGTGCCTGCGTCAGTTTGAGATTCAGCTCCTGAAAGCTTTCTCCCTTGCACAGAAACTCATCGCCGTGATTGTGGTATGCGTCCATGCCGACGCTGGTGAGGACCTCAGCAAACCTGCGTATGAGGATGTCGCCGGCGGAGTAGCTAAAATTTTCGTTGAGCGCCTTCAGGCCGTTGACGTCGCTCATCGCCACGAATGGACTCGCGGGTGACTCGTCAAAAGCACGCCGGTTCGGCAATCCAGTCTTCGCCGAAACCAGCAGTGCAAGTCTCATTTCTTCAGGAGACATCTCCGCGACTCGCTTGCGAGTCACCTGGTCAATTCTGCGTTCGATCATGGAACCGCTCCCAGGGGGATAGATCAAACTTCAATCTTGGGACCCCGTCCAATCAGGCCCATCATTCTGCTCGTCCCTCGAAGCCACTGCCAGATTACTTTGGTAACAAACGAAGGCAATCCTAACTTTTCCAGAAAGCCGTCATCCTGAGCGGCCGAAGGCCGCGAAGGATCTGGCGTGGATTGGCATCCTGCCGGACTGCGAAATCGCACTACCCATCCTTAGACACCACTCCTGAAGCCTCCGCTTCCGCATACGTCGCCTCAATCCTAGCCCGATAACGCTCCTCAACCACCCGCCGCCGCAACTTCATGCTCGCCGTAAGTGCTCCGTTCTCCGGAGAGAATTCCTCCGCAATGAGCATCACCTTTTTCAATTGTTCGTACCGTGCCAGATTGCGGTTCAGGTCCCCGACGATCCCTTCGTAAAGCGCCCGCACTTTAGGATGTGCTACCAGTTCCTCTCGCGAAGAGAAGGCAACCTGGTTGGCGCGAGCCCAGTCTTCCAGCACTGGGAAATAAGGCGCGATGAGGACGGCCGGAAACTTGCGCTTATCGCCCATGATCACAGCTTCGCCGATCAGGGCATTGTGCTTGAGCGAGTTCTCGAGTGGTTGCGGAGCGATAAACTTTCCCCCGGAAGTCTTGATCAGATCTTTCTTCCGATCCGTCACCGACAAGAAGCCCTCGCTATCGAGATTGCCGATATCGCCAGTCTTGAACCATCCATCGACAAAGGCCGCCTGGGTTTCTTGTGGCCGGTTCCAGTAGCCCTTGAAAACCGAAGGACCGCGCACCAGAATCTCGCCGTCCTCAGCGATACGAACTTCAATATTGGGCAGCGTCTTCCCAACCGTGCCCAGCTTGTGCGCCTTGGGACTGTTGACCGCAATCACCGGTGACGTCTCGGTCAGTCCGTAACCCTCATCAATGCGAATGCCAATGTCTGCGTACCACTCTGCCAGTTCACGTCCCAGAGGCGCGCCTCCGGAGATGAAAACTCCCGCGCGCCCGCCCATACCCGCGCGCACCTTCGAATACACCAGGCGGTTGGCCAGCTTCCACCTTAACGACGCAGGCGGCTGATCGGTCAGAGTATTGGCCCGGTGAGCCCGCCCCAGTGACAACGCCCAGTGATAGATCCATTTCTTGGGGAACCCTTTTGCCTTGAGATCTACCTGCCCATGAATCTTTTCGTAAACCCGCGGAACCCCCACAAAGATGGTGGGGCACACCTCCAGCAAAGCCTGCGGAAGCTGGTCGAGAAGAGAAACGTAGGCCAAGGTGACCCCGCGGTACAACATAGCGAAATCGACATGCCGCGCCGTAACGTGGGACAGAGGAAGAAAAGAAATACTGATCTCACCCCCGCGAACGTCGAAACCAGAAAGCGAATGCGCGATGTTCGAGGCCAGGTTTCCGTGCGTAAGCATGGCCCCCTTGGGAGTGCCAGTAGTTCCCGACGTATAAATAATGGTGGCAAGGTCATCGGCTTCAATGTCGCGCGCCGCGGAATCGAATTCCGCATCGCGTTCTTTCGGGCCATCATGCATAAGGCGCTGCATGTGTGCGGCGTGGGCCGTCTCCACTCCATCCATGACGACGATTCGTTCAATCTGGGTTTGGGCCTGAATACTTTGAATTTTTTGCAGGTGTTTTTCAGTGGAAACGAAAATCGTCCGCGCCCCCGAATCCTGCAGCATGTATGCCGTCTGTTCCCCCGTCAAAGTGGTATAGATAGGCACCACGACTGCCCCGATCAGCAGGCACGCGAAATCCGCGATCGTCCACTCCGGGCGGTTCTCGCTCAGAATGGCAACCCTGTCTCCCTTGGAAATACCCCACTCTCGCAGCGCCTGAGCCACACCCGCGACGCTTTGATAGAGCTCAGCGGAGGAGATAGACACCCACTGGATAGCCCGCCGATGCATGACCACGACGCGATCATTCCGGTCGACCACCGCGAAAAAGATCTCATTCAGCGTTCGCAGGCTCATGGCGTTCTCAGGAGGACATGGGTTTGGGTTATGCCGCTCCGAGGTGCCAGCCGCGAAGCTGCGTAAGAACGCGGCCCGCGGCATAAGCCATGGGTACAACGCCGATCAATACCGAGCCCCGACGAGGGGGCAAAAGAAAGCTCACAACCCAGACTCCGTGTTCGCTGCAAATTCGATCTCCGAAAGAAATGTACTGGTTTCACAAATGGTTGGCAATGCCCGCCCCTCTGGCGTCACCCCCCCTTTTGCGAGACAATAGTCGCCACTTCCCAACGGAGTGCACTCGATGCGAAGACTTACGATTACCGCAATAGCAGCCTGGCTGCTGGCGACGGCGTGTTTGATCACCCCGCTGCGAGCCGCCGACAACAAATCAACTCCACCACCGCCCGCTCTGAAGGTCGGGGATGCCGCCCCTGACTTCAAGCTGCAATACTTCGATGGAACCGACCTAAAAGATGTGACGTTGAGCCAGTACAGAGGGAAGAAAAACGTTGTGCTCGCCTTTTACATCTTCGCTTTCACCGGCGGTTGAACCGAGCAAATGAAAAACTTCCAGAAGAACTTACAAAAGCTGGAAGCCACAGACACCCAGGTTCTGGGTGTGAGCATGGATAGCCCCTTCTCAAACAAAGCATTCGCTGATCAAATTGGAGTCACTTTTCCCTTACTAAGTGATTGGGGTGGAGAGACCACGCGCAAGTACGGCATCTACCTAGACAAATACAAGGCTGCCCGCCGGGTAAACTTTCTAATCGGAAAGGACGGAACAATCCTCGAAGAACAGATCGACAACAACGCCATCGACCCCACAAAAATCGTGGACGCATGCCAGCGCCCCAAGCTGAAAAATTGACATTGCAATGGCGCAGGTCAACCGATCATTTACTCGGCAGCGAAAATTGACGCTGCGATATCCGGTTGTTATGATCAATACGCGGGGTGGAGCAGTCTGGTAGCTCGTTGGGCTCATAACCCAAAGGTCGGTGGTTCAAATCCACCC
>CAWBHF010000014.1:0-607512 GCA_963788645.1 uncultured Acidobacteriota bacterium | reverse complement strand
ACACAAAACAAGAATCCCACGGATGGCTCGCACCAAGCGCGCCCCGGTTTCGAAAAGATCACTGGCCAAACATGGTTGACCGCGCCCGGTCGCAAGGCGATGGCCAGCCCGCAACAAGATAGTCCAACGACAGGCCATCGCCCATTTGACGCTCGCACCACTACCCGGAGTGGGAGATCAAAGCCAGCCCGGTGTTGAAAGGAGATTCCTATGTTACTGATTGTGCTCATTATTATCCTGCTACTCGCGTTCGGTGGTGGTGGTGGCTACTACGGATATCAGAGGTGGGGAACGGGCGGAGGCGTCGGAATCTTTGGGCTCGTCCTGATCATTCTGGTGCTCTTCTACGCGTTCGGCGGAATGCATATGCCCCATTGAAATTCGGACGGGTTTGGTGGATCGAATACCCCAACGCGCTGACGAGGCGTTAGGCGATCAGAGAACGAATGCGAGAACTGGAACACCTAGGCGGGGGACCGCAGGTCGTCGAGGACGCGCCGCATCACTTCAAACTCGAAAAATGAAGCAGAACAACGAAACAAGTTCAGCGTTGCCATCACAGAAGTGCGCGTTGTCAGTGCAATTGTCGCCGGTGCCATTTATGAAAATCATGGTATTTGCAGGCCTGATTTTGGTTGTGTTCGGTATCGGATCGCTGCTCGTGCCGAAGCGAAAAGCATGGAATTAAAGCCGGAGATGTGAACATCGGGGTGGAGACCACTCAGAGTGAGCGTGTGTCACCAATCATAAGCGTTGTGCTGATCGAAGGCGGGATTGCGCTGACAGTTGCAGGAGCGCGTATGCGACCTTCTACGAAGTGAGGAGCCGAGAGGAACGTAGTGGAGAGTAGCAACTGACGGGTGTGACCTGCCCCCCATCTTTAGTCCAGGGATAATGAGACTTTCTCCGGTGCTGAATCGGCAGAGCCTCTTTGCCTTGTATTAGCGATTATCCACTACGGCGGTCTGTCCGTCGAGTATGCTCGCCGCCTCCGCAAGTGTCAGGTCATCGGGCACTCGGTGAAAATCGCTGTGATTTTCGGCCTGCTGCACGTCGATTGTCTTGAAAAGGAGAGCTCTCCCTTTCATGTCCACAACCAGGACAGTCATTTCCCACTGACCCGATGCCACCTCTGTCTGCCTGACCTCAAACTTACCCCCCTTGTCCAGGTGTCCTAACAGTCCGCCTCCGAATTTCACATCTTCCACGAGATGGCCATTAATCGCTACTAGTCTTTCTTGCTTGGTATCGACCGTCAGCTCACCGTGCATGCCGTGGAAAACACGGGCTTCAACGGAAGGCGGCCGAAAATTGGGGTTTGGTCTAAAGGCTAGCTTTACAAGGTCTCCCTGTCGACCCGCGTAGTCGAACAGAAATACATCCGGCATAATATTGAACAAGCGTGCCCCTTGTTCTGTCTTCTTGTTGCTCGCCTGCTGTAATTTCCGTTGCTCACCTGGATTGTTCACCAGCCTCTGAATGCGCTGGTTTTCTTTCAGTTGCTGTTTAGCGTTAAGTGGGCGGCCGTCAATCGAGAGTAGGCGGCTGAGAGATCCATCTCTTGTCTCAACAATTACCTGGGCCTGTTTCCTCCCTGATTCTTCTTTTTCGAGTCGGTACATCCAGTGGGCGAGATCTTCATTTTGGAATTTCAGCTCGTTAGTCACCACCTTCCGTGCCAGTTCGTTCGCCGATACTCCCGGACTCCCAGAATCCGATTGGGAGAGTGTGGGCGAGGGGAACAGAGATGCGGTTCAGACCTTCAACTACGCAAAGACAGCGGAAGCTGAACACGCCAAGCTGTATTCCGAGGCCTTGAACAATCTCCCCAAACTGAAAGGGTCCAAAGCAAAGGACTATTTCGTGTGCACGGTGTGTGGATACACAACGTCGAAACTGGATTTTTCGAAGTGTCCGTCGTGTTTCACTCACAAAGACAGGTACGAGAAAGTCAGCTAGCTAGCAACCGGGCCGTCGACAGGGCGTCCCGTTTCTTCGGATAAAGGAGTTCCTATGCTTCAATTTCCGGCGATTCCGAGTTGGGATGCCTTGCATCCATTGATCATTCATTTTCCGATTGCTCTTTTGCTAATTGCCCCGATCTTTATAGTCGTTGGTGCTGTGCTGACGCCGGCTAAAGGACGCGCTTACCTCGTTGCCGCGATGGTCTTACTGTTGGTAGGAACAGGGGCAATCTTCGTGGCGGTCCAGACAGGGGAAGCTGCAGGCAAGCTCGCTGAACGAACCCCGGGGATGGATCTAGTCCTCGAAACCCACGAATCCCTTGCCGAGCGCACGCAAGCCGTTTTTAGTGTGCTGTCGGTGATCTTCCTTGCGCTACTAGCGGTCCCATGGTTGCTGAAAAGAGCAGACACACGGCTGACGACAACCATTCTGCCGCTGGCTTTCCTGGTTCTGTACAGCGCAGGCGCCTTGCTGCTCGTCAATACCGCCCACAACGGAGGCAGGCTCGTGCACGAATTCGGCGTACGGGCGATGGTGACTTCGGCTCCCGCAGACGCCAACGCTACGCTTCCGACGGAGACACAGGATAAGGACTAAGCCGAATGAAGGCCGACTCAAAAGCGCTTCGAATCCTTGAAGGAGGATTACTTCCCCGGGGTTTGCTGCTGCTGGTTGTGTTCGCATTCGCCCACGTTCACAGGTTCATCATGTTCCGTGCAGAGATGGCGAAATTCGAAGCAGGGCAACTTGAGTCCCCGAAGGCAGTCGCCACGGGAATGAAAGCGGTCGATGGTGCTATCCTCGATGGTGGACCTCATCAGGCACCGAACAGTGAACACTCGCCCTGGTCAATTCAGCGTACTAAGTCGTATAAGGCCAATCTTGGCAAGCCTGTTGAATCGCTTGCTGTTTTACGGATTCCCGCGTTGCACTTGGAGGTTCCGGTACTAGAGGACACTGATGCGGTCACGTTGAATAGCGGGGTCGGGCGAATTGCGGGCACTTCCCTTCCAGGACAGGGCGGCAACATAGGCATCGCCGGACATCGGGACGGGTTCTTTCGCAAATTGAAAGACATCCGGACCGGAGACGCGATTGAGTTGGTCACAATTTCTAGAACAGATGTCTTTGTCGTGGACCAGATCCGAATTACCAGCCCAGCCACGTCAGTGTCTTGCGGCACGGGACTGCTTGGTTTTTTGTCCATGGCCCTTTACGCAGGACTTGAGGATTGTCCGCAGGAATACTACGTAACAACTCCTAAGGATAGGAAATGGCGGCCAGGCTCACATAGTTGACCGCCATCTCCTGGACTAAGAGTGATGAACTACATCGTTGACCGAGTATGAGGATGCGATGAAGATTTGGCTGCGAATTCTCGGCGGGGCCTACATTGTGGTGGGTAGCCTAAACTCTTTCGTGTTCCTGTTCATTCTGGGTGTATACGGCGGAAAAGGGGGAATCGGAGCAATCAGGGCTGAGGAATATGTTCCCGTAATCGGGTATCTTGGCGGATGGATCCTTTACGTGCTTCTCGGCTTTTCGGTGGCTGGCATACTTGCAGGTGTAGGCCTTCTAAGATTGTGGGCTCGGTGCGGGAAGCTTGCATTGCTTCTATCGGTTGGCAATCTCTTTATCCTCCCCTTTGGGACGATCATCGGATTGTCGACGATTCTCACTCTGCTTTCGAAGCAAGGCCGAGCGCTCCTGCTTCCTGCAGCCTTGAAACCGTCGTTGATATAGTTTTGTCAAAGTGCTCGGAACAGCGAGGAGACCAGTATCCCATTGACCCGAACCTCCGGGCGTACTCTAATCAGTGGTGGCACAAGAAACACAAGAGTTGCGAACAGTTCCGGTTCTGGCGCGTCTTGACCTCGAGTCGTTCCGCCAGCGGGAGATGGTTTTTGCAACTCTGAACCTCTTTGTCCTGGCTGGACTACTGCTTTTGCACTCCCTGTTTTCTTCTCTACTAGGCCCACCCTCGCCCGTCTTGCTGGTAACTCTGGGGGCAGCCTTTCTGTTCAAGATGCTGGAATTGTTTTGGCTCTGGGCAGGCGTCCGGACTCTCAGTAAAGTACTGGCCGAAATCGTCGTTTGGATTTCGATTTCCCTGAATATCGCTCTAGCCCTTCTCCTGACGTTCTTTACCAACAGTAGGGGAAATAGTCCTTACTTCGTCCTGCTGGCCTTGCCTGTCTTGCAGGCCGCTTATCGTTTTCGCCTCCCCACCTGCATCAGCGTGATTGTCGTTGCTGATTCGATAAATTTTTTCTGGGTCTGGCATTTTGCAAAATCTAATCCCCCAATGTATGCAAGCGAGTACCTTGAAGCCGGCGTCATTTCCTTTGTCTATGCACTCATGGGGCTGTTGGTCTGGCTGCTCGTCAACCAGCTTCGAAATGATCAAAGAAAGCTGGCCGATAACCTGCGAGAACTGGGCCGCACGCGTGAGCGATTAATGGTCGAAGAGAAACTCGCCGTGGTGGGCCGCCTCTCAAGCGCAGTGGCCCATGAAATTCGGAACCCGGTTTCCATCATTGCAAGTTCACTGGTCACCGCCGACCGCCCTGAGGTCGGGGAACAACAACGAAAAGAGATGCTTGCGATCGCACGCATCGAGGCCGCTCGGCTGGAAAGACTGACCAGCGATTTCCTTTCCTATGCGCGTCCGAGTCAGCCGAAGCGAAATCCGATCGCCCTGGCGGATGTCTTAGGCTACATCGCGGAGATTGCCAATGTGCATGCTTCGAAACGAGGAATCAGGATCGCAGTCGAGGGTGAAGATGGATTGCGGGCGAACGTTGATCATGAGCAGTTACAACGGGCTCTCCTAAACCTGCTGCTCAACGCGATTGATGCCACGCCGGTTGGGGGGCACGTTGCGGTCCGCTACAGCCGTCCGTCGGCCAAAAGTGTGGAACTCCAGGTCGAAAATTCCGGCGACCCGATTCCGGAAGAAGGGCTGTCCAGAATCTTTGAACCTTTCTACACGACAAAACCGCACGGAACAGGTCTTGGACTAGCGATTTCGAGAAACATCGCGAGAGCTCAGGGCGGAGACCTGATCGTAGCCCGGAATGAACCCGGGCACGTATGCTTCACAATGACGGTTTCTGACGAAGCGTCAGCCGACTCCGGAGCAACCAGCCATGGCTAGACTATTGATTGTGGATGACGAGCCTAACTTGCGCCACGTCCTAAGCTCAGAGCTTCACCTCGACGGTCATACGGTCGACGAGGCGGACGGTGTCATAGCCGCTGTGCCTCTTCTGGCCGAGCGCGAATACGACGCAGTCATCACAGACCAGAAGATGCCCGATGGAGACGGACTGAGAGTTCTATCGGTCGCTCAAGAGAACGATCCGTCGTTGCCAGTAATCTTCCTCACCGCGGTTCCGACGATTGAGCTTGCGGTTGAGAGCATGCGGAAGGGGGCCTTCGATTTCATCACAAAACCTTTTAATCCTGAGGTTGTCAGGGCGACCGTGCGGCGCGCTTGTGAGCGGGCAAATCTGGTTCGCGAGAATCAACTTCTCAAATCCACGGTCGGCAATCTGCTCGGGGCCGACACCATCTTCGGGAACAGCGCCGAAATCAAGGAAGTACGCGAGCAGATCGCCCGCGTTGCTCCCACGGACGCAACTGTCTTGATTGTGGGGGAAACTGGAACTGGCAAGGAGCTCGTAGCAAGGGCGATTCATCGGAACAGCCGCAGGGCCCAGAAGCCGTTGATTGCCGTCAACTGTGCGGCTTTCACTGAAACTCTCTTGGAGAGCGAACTCTTCGGACACGAACGAGGAGCTTTCACAGGTGCAGATCGAGCGCGCCAAGGGTTGTTTGAGGCGTCCCATGGCGGAACCCTTTTTCTGGATGAAGCCGGCGAAATGTCCGCAGCCGCTCAGGCCAAATTGCTTCGGGTCCTGGTGGATGGCCAGCTGCTGCGGGTCGGGTCCACGCAGGCCCGCACCGTCGATGTGCGGGTCCTGGTTGCAACCCACCGCAACCTTGAGGAACGAGTGCAGCAGGGACTCTTCCGGCAGGATCTCTACTATCGGCTGGCGGTTGTTCCGATTCGCATTCCCCCGCTCCGCGAACGCAAAGAGGACCTTCCCGGTCTCTGCGAGATCCTCTCAGCCCAGATTGCGAAGGACTTGAAGGTCCGGCCCAAACGCATGAGCCCGGAAGCTCTGCAGAAGATCGCGAACTACACGTTTCCCGGAAACATACGAGAGTTGCGGAACCTGTTGGAGCGAGCGCACATCTTGGGGCGTCGCGAGGAAATCGCTCCTGAGGAACTCCCTGCGGAAATCAGCGGTTCTGCAGCAGGTGCGTCCCAGTCGATTGAGATGCGCGATTGGCTGCGAACTCTGCCAGCCAGCGTCGATCTCCGCCAGTTGCTCGTCGCCTTCGAGAGGGGCCTTATTGAGCGAGCATTGGAACAGGCGAATGGAGTGCAGGCCGAAGCAGCGCGAATGCTGGGAGTTTCGCGCAGCGACATAGGCTACAAAGTAGCAAAATATGCGATAGGGCGGCCGGTAGATACCCCTTAGGCAAGAGTGTTCCCGACGTTTTCCTTACAACAACAAGAGCCGATTTCGCCGCTTCCGATGGCGCTCCATACGGCGCACGCATCACCCGCCGATTTGCGTAGGATCACATCGCACCGGCACATTCGGGGAGGGATAATTGAACTAGCTCGCGAAGGAATAAGGAGACGCGCAATCTCGTCGCTTTCCACGATCCAAAACTTGGGCAAAACTTGGGCAAAGAATCGACCCCGAATAGGGTCAAAACCAGGTGTCGAGGGTGTAAGAGTCGTCGAATCAACAACAAGTTAGATTGACCGCCTGGGCTCATAACCCAAAGGTCGGTGGTTCAAATCCACCCCCCGCAACCAAATTCTCCATTTGGTTTGAATGGGTTGAGCCGAATCCAACAATGGGCTCGGTGACTCTACATCCTGATTCCCAGCCGATTTTTCCAAAAATTGTTTACGCTTAGATTTACGCAAGTGCCCTTATGGGCATACCTGTTCGTCGCACAAGCTGCTTGCAACCGCCGCCAAGCTCCCATACCCTCATCGCGTTTTTGGGGACGCGCCGTTATGAACTGCTGAACCTTTTTTCTTCGCTGCGGCTTCACGCAATTTCGCCGTCTCAGCATTCTTGTGCTCGCCGCATTCGATAAGCAGCTTTCTCGCTTCACTCAGAGCAGCTTCTGCTGCTCTTCATCGTTCATCCCGGAGAAATCGACCGCGACGATATGACGGTAGGTCATCCCTAACTGATGGGCATAGCGGAAGGGGCGTCGAGCTCGATCACTTAACCCTTCCCATTTGCATTGCTCGTAACGCTCGAAGATCTTGTAGCCGGTCTTGCGTGAGATGCCGAACTCGCGGCACAGCGCAGCCATCGTCTCGCCGTCCTTGAGCCAGATCACAAACCGCATTCGTTCGTCCATCACAGAACTCTCTTTCCAGGGCATCGCCTCTCCGCTCCCTTCGGGCCAAAAAGTGTAACCTATGTCTCCGGAACGTTCTGTTACCTATGTCTCGGAACGGACACCGCGATTAAACTTCGAAAAACATCTTGAGTTGTCAAGGTTGCGAGTTGAGCCTGCCATACCGTCCTAGTTCGCGGTCGCGTTCTTCTTCTTGTTCCGGTTCTTGTTCTCAAATTTGAGAACAGATCGCCATAGATCGCCTGTTCCGGGCGAGCGACGCTTCTCCTTCGGCTTCTGTCGAACTCTGCGACTATACGTCCGCGGTTGTGCTCAAGTTCGAGCGCCCGAGCAGTTGTCGGACGAGCTCCGGATTCCCGATTTTCTGATTGACGATACTTGCCGCCGAGTGGCGGAACGTGTGGAATAGCGATGAGCCTGTGAAAACACTGAACGAGCTTTACTCACCACTCTCTGCCCGCAGCCGCTACGAAGTGTGGTTTCTGCGTCTTGGGCTGGCGGACGGTGGCGGAGCGTGGTGGTTCCGATTCTTGCTCATCAATCCTGGCCGAGGCGGTTGCGCCGGCGACTCGCGGGGGATGCCGGTGCAGGTATGGGCTACATGGTTTCCACGGGATGGCAGACCGAAAAGCTTCATTCAAGGATTTCCCCTGGCCGGTTTGGATCTTAGTGCCAGAAGGAAAAATCCATTCCACTTCCAAATCGGCAACACTGGAATCGGCGAGAATTCTAGCCAAGGATCGTTGGAAGTTGACGGGCACGTCATTTCATGGAATCTGCAATGGCGTTCCACGTTCCGCATGACCTTGAGCAATAAGGGTTGGATTGGATTCTCGCGAACTCCGCACTCCGATGCGCTTTTTTCTGGGAAGATAACGCTGGACGGCCATAGTTTTGAGGGAAATCCTTTGGGATTCGGGGTCCAAGGACATAACTGTGGATACCGGCATCGTAATTTCTGGACCTGGGCACATGTGTATTTTCCCCGCGCTGACGGGGGCCCGAGCACGCTGGAGGCGTTGGTTTATGAAATGCCGTTTCGGCTGGTCTTTCGCAAGGCTGTTCTCTGGCATGATGGGCAGGAACACTATTTTGAAGACCTCCAGGATGTCCGCAGAGATCCAGTTGAGTTCGGGTGGCATTTTTGTTGTTCATCGAAAGACGGATGTCGATTGGAAGCAGCTATCAATGGCGCAGGGCCGAGCCTCCATCGTCTGCCTTACGTGAAGACAGATTGTTCGGGCAGTTTTGAGGTCGCGAACAACAGCCTGGCGGGCGCCGTAGTGCGCTTGGAGCGCCCGGGCAGAGCGGTGGAACCACTAGAGACCAGTATGGGGGCCGTACTGGAGATGGTTGGATAGCTTCGTCTCGTGGATATGGGCTTGGTTTCGAGCGCCAATGCTAGATCTTGTGTCTCGCTCACGATGACCGGTGAGACAAGGCCGAGCAGATTCGGGGCGACTCTGGAGTCATTCGGGCGATCGGGCCATCGCTAGCCGCTCAGCGACGATCGCGTACGCAGATGGATTAAATGCCATTCCAATGTGCGTGCCCGGAACTTCAAAATCGGCTTCGGGATTCCGGGTTCGGCAATAGCGCCAGTCGACGATGCCGTCATCGCGCGTGTAAATCGCAGTCTCGACCATGGACTGCGGAATGTCACGCCTCAAGGAATCCACAAAATTGCAAGTGCAACGCCCGGTGTAACAGTCGGGCAGCACTCCCCGACCGTGCTCCTGCAGGATGCGCTGACGAATGGCTTCTGCAGCATGCAGAATCGTGCGGCTGGTCGCGGTACCGCGAATGGGCGAGGCCAGCGTAATAACGGAAGCGATATCTCGCGGCCGCTGCCCCGCCACCGAGCGCGCAATCACACCGCCAAGGCTATGACCGATCAAGTGAATTCTCCGTCCCGTTTCGTCCAACGCTCTTTCGATGGTTTGATTCAGATGGCGCTGGACCAGAAGATTCGGGCACTCAGCATTGATGCCGATGCCGGAAAAGTACGGCCGGTACCCGATGCGTCCCAGCCACGCGTGGAGCTCCATTAAATAAAGATCGGTACCCAGAAAACCAGGGATAATGACGACGGCGGAGCCATCCCCCCGGGGTACGCCGAAGCCGTAATAGACGGGAGTCGCGTGCAGCAGGAGAATCTCAGCCGCAAACAGCGCTTCCGTCCACGGCGAAATATCGGCCTGTAAATCTGCCTTGTGCGTGTGCTTCCGACTCCGTGCCTTCGATGAACTTGTGGTCTTTTTCTGTTTACGCTGCAATTTCGTCCTGAGTTCGTTCAGCATTTCCGCACCCCAAGCCAGCGGGCACAGCAGGCGGAAGTTTGCCCGCTGCAGATTATACCCTTCTCTTGCGCTTCCGGGTTGAGCTTCGTTTAGCGGGTCTTTTCAGCCGGGCTTCGAGCTCCGCTACTCGCTTGCGCAGGGCATCGAGTTCCGGCTCGGCCTTGACTGGCGGCTGAGATGGCGCCGGCGCGCCGATCAGTTGCTTCATCATGTCCACCGGCGACAGAATGGCAGACTGGACCTCGCCGAGGCGGCTCTGCACCGCATCCTGCACCTTCTGATAAGTGTCAAAAGCGGATTTCAGATACCACATGATGAACTCCTGCCGTACCTCGTCGGAGGCGACGATTAGTTGGCGCAGCAGCTCGAGCGGCAGGCCGGTAGGCTTTTCTTTGGCATCTTCGGTGATGATCTGGGTAAGAGTGACCCGAGTCAGATCCTGACCCGTCTTGGCATCGAGCACCTGAACATCCCTGCCTTCTCGAATGAAGCCCGCGATGTCGTCGAGGTTCACATACTTGCTGTTCGAGGAATCGTAAAGCCTGCGATTCCCATACTTCTTGACGATGAGAGGAGTTGATTTCATTTCTTGACCCTGATCATGCTGCTCTGCACATAGTATAAATATATCTTGACACAACTACAGGTGAATCGTATAGTTTAGGTGATGCTGCAATGCAGCAATTCTGGGAGGTGCCAAATGGTAACAACTTTAAAGTCCGAATCTCCGCGAACTCATCCCGGGGAGTCTTCCTTTGTATCTCTTCTGTCTGGCTGGGCGCAACAGGGAGTCCAGAGCTTCTTTGCCACGCAACGGATCCTTTTGGATCTTGCCATGCGTCAGAATGCAAGCTTGATGCACTCTCTGCGCCAACAATTGTCCGATCCCACACATTCGCCAACTGCCATTCTTGGCGAAGTCACGGCCGAGGGTGTGACGAACTTCATTGAAGGGCAAAAGATTCTTCTCGAACTGGGGCAAAAGCAGAACGAAATTCTGATGGGCGGCGTGAAGGAACGTGTCGGGGAATGGCCTGCTGCACAGGCGATTACGGACCTGTTGCGGCGGAGCGTGGAGACTTTCATCCATATGCAGCAGGAGTTCCTGAAGATTGCCGGCAAGCAAACTCACAGCTGGGTGGAAGCAGCGAAGCACGGAAAGCCGTACGAGAGCGAGCATGTCGTAGAACTGGCGCGCGAGGCTATGGACAACTTTGTCAAAGCCCAAAAGCACTTTATGGATGTCATCGCCGAAGAGACAGCCAAAGCTACGGGCGGCAAACACACCAATGGGATCAAGAAGACCAAGAAAACGGAATTGTCCCAATTGGCGCGCGAAGCCACCGAGTCGTTCATCGAGGCGCAACGCAAGCTGGTTGATGTAGCCGGACGGCAGATGAACGCTGGTGTGAAAACAGCAGGCAAGACTCTGGAACTCTTGCGGCCATTTCCCTTCCTACCGTTGGCAGAGCTGACCCGGGAAGGCGTGAAAAGCTACGTCGACGCCCAGAAGGAGTTGATGGACGTAATGGTAAAGAACAACGGCGCTCACAAACCCGCTGCCAAGACAGCACATCGCGGGAAGCGGTCGCCCAGGAAAGCGGCGGCGGCTGCTGCCTGATACGGAACGATGTATAGCTGTCGCCCTGAGCGGAGTATGGCCCGCACGAAGGAGCGGGCCATACGAAGTCGAAGGACCCCGGCACGGACGAGCGTTCCTGAGGCTCGGCGAGAAGCTGGCTTCGCGCGTGTGAAACAGCACGTCGGAAACTCTTGCGAGGTTGGTTTTGAGTGGGCATGAGGGTCCTTCGACTCCGCTGAGGATGCAGAATCAGTTTCAGCTAACCATTCAGGTTGAGTATCGCGCTGGCGGGTTTCTGCCATTGGATACTTGTCATCCATCGGGAGGCCCAGATGAAAATTCCACTCACTCCCATCCGTTTCCTTCGCTACGCGCGCGAACAATTTCCAGATAAGGTCGGGGTGGTATGCGGCGAGCACAGGTTCAGGTATGCTCAATTCGCCGACCGCGCAGCACGCTTGGCGGGCACTCTCATCGCCGAGGGGGCAAAGCCGGGCGATCGCGTCGCGTTTCTCAGTACCAACTGTCATCGGCTGCTGGAGGCCTACTACGGTGTCCTGGAAGCCGGTTGCATTTTGGTGCCCTTAAACATCCGCCTGGGCCCGCAGGAACTTGCTTTCGTTCTAAATGATGCCCAGGCAAGATTCTTGTTTGTCGAATCGGCCTTCCTGCCGCTAGTAGAATCGTTTCGGACGACGGTTCGTTCAGTCGAAACTTTTTTCCTTCTGGATGGTCGACCGCAAGCGAATTGGATGGCGCCCAATAACTACGATGAAGTTCTGTCGACTTTCCCTCCGTTCCAGTGTGACTTTACGCAAATTGATGAAGACTCAGTTGCCGAACTGTTCTACACCAGCGGCAGCAGCGACCGTCCGAAAGGCGTGATGCTCACCCATCGCAACGTCTACCTGCACGCGTTATCAGTGATCGCTGCAGGCCAAACGTCCACCAGCACGCTCGGAGAAATGTCCTGCAAATCGGTGTGGCTGCACAGCATTCCGCTTTTTCATGCGAATGGCTGGGGCATAGCCCACATCATGACTGTGGTCGGGGGCACGCACGTGATGATTCACCATTTCAATCCCGCGGAGGTGTTTCGCCTGATTGAGCGAGAACGCGTGAGCAGTTGCGCCCTGGTGCCGACCATGGCGACAGCCTTGGTGAACTCTCCCTCGAGGACAAACTATGATTTGAGCAGTCTGCAGGTCATCAGTATAGGCGGAGCTGCCTCCTCTCCCACTTTGGTGGAAGAAGTTGAGGAGAAGCTAGCTTGTACCTGCATCTCCGGGTATGGCCTGACCGAAACTTGTCCCACGCTCGCCAAATCGCCGATGAAACCAGACCTCCCATTCGACGCAGGACAACGCTACGCTCGCCAGGCAATGACCGGGTTTGCAATCCCAGGCGTTGAGCTTCGCGTGGTCGGCCCCAACGGGCAGGACGTACCGCACGATGGCACCGTGATGGGCGAGATCGTGGCGCGAGGCGACGCCATCATGGACGGCTACTGGGGTCAAGAAGACGCCACAGCGGCCGCGATGGAGGGTGGCTGGTTTCACACTGGCGATGTCGCCGTTGTGGATCGGTACAACTATCTTCAAATCGTTGACCGCAAGAAAGAGATTATCGTGAGCGGGGGGGAAAACATATCTTCGCTGGAAGTGGAAAACGCGTTGCTCGCCCATCCCGACGTATACGAGGCGGTTGTGATACCTGTGCCTCACGAGAAATGGGGCGAGATACCAAAGGCGCTGGTGACCTTGAAGCCGGGATCCCAGACGAGAGAACACGATCTCCTGGAGTTCTGCCGCTCACGGCTCTCGCATTACAAGTGTCCACGCTCAATTGAGTTTCTCGAAAGCATGCCCAAGGCTGGATCCGGCAAGATTTTGAAACGAGAGCTGCGGCAAAGGTATGGGGCCGCTCTGAAAAGTACTGTTCAATAACGTTCAACGAGATGCAATCGAGGTGAAATATGGTCACACTTACCGCAACACGCTCTAGCAAGAACTCGGGCGGCAGTTTCCTGATCGAGGACCGCACACCCGACGAAGTATTTACTCCAGAAGACTTCACAGAGCAGCATTTGCTGATTGCGCAAACCGCGGAGGAATTCGCTCTCAAGGAGATCGTCCCCAATGCTGAAAAAATGGAACACAAGGACTTCTCGGTCAGCCGCGAACTGGTGAGGAAGGCTGGCGAACTGGGGCTGAGCGGGGTGGATGTTCCCGAAGAGTACGGCGGCATGCAACTGGATAAAGTTACGTCAGCGATCGTCGCTGACCGTATTGCAAAATACGCCGGCTTCAGCACGACCTGGGGCGCTCACGCTTGCATTGGGACTCTGCCTATCGTTTACTTCGGCACCGAAGAACAAAAGAAGAAGTATCTGCCCGGGCTGGCTAATGGCACGACTGTGGGCGCGTATGCGCTTTCAGAATCGTCCTCGGGGTCCGACGCCCTCAATTGCAGAACCCGGGCTACGCTCTCCGGCGACAGCAAGCACTATCTGCTGAATGGCGAGAAGATGTGGATTACCAACGCGGGCTTTGCTGATCTGTTTATCGTGTTTGCTAAAGTCGATGGGGAAAAGTTCACGGCATTTATTGTCGAGCGGAATTTTCCCGGCTTCGCCGTGGGCGCGGAAGAACACAAAATGGGCATCCGCGGATCCTCCACTTGTCCGCTCATTCTTAATGACTGCAAGGTACCTGTGGAGAACGTGCTCGGAGAAATCGGCAAAGGACATCACATCGCCTTTAACGTTTTGAACGTGGGACGCTTCAAGCTCGGCGCTGGCGCCGTCGGCGCAGCTCGCAATTCGCTGGAGAGCGCCATTTCCTATGCCAAACAGCGCAAGGCATTCGGAAAAGTCATCGCTGATTTCGGGTTGGTGCGCGAGAAGCTGGCCAATATGGCTGCCGGTACTTTCGTTGGCGAAGCCATGGCCTATCGCACCGTCGGAATGATTGATGCCGCCATCGAGCAACTTGGCGACGCCCACAACGATATGGCACTGGCTCGCAAGGTATTTGACGAGTACGCCGTCGAATGCTCGATCCTGAAAGTTTGGGGATCGGAGTTTATCGACTATGTGGTAGATGAGACGGTGCAGATCTACGGTGGATACGGCTTCGTGGAGGAGTACCCTGCCGAGCGTGGTTATCGCGATGCCCGCATCAATCGGATCTTCGAGGGCACGAATGAAATCAACCGGCTGGTCATTACCGGCTTCCTTCTGAAACGCGCAATGTCCGGGCAGCTTCCTTTGATGGGAGCCATCAAGCAGTTGATGGATGAAGTGCTGTCCGGCAGCCGAGACGACGGCGTGGAGGGTTTGCTGGTGGAGGAGCGGAAACGAGTCACGGCCGCCAAGAAGATCGGGCTGTTTGCCGCCGGGGTTGCCACTCAGAAGTTCATGCAGGCAATCCAGGATCAGCAGGAGATCATGGGAGCAATCGCAGACATGACCATTGAAACCTACGCCATGGAGTCGGCGGTGCTGCGTGCCCAGAAACTGGCGATGCGGAATGGCGAAGCCGGCGCGGCCAATGCCGTTGCGATGACTCGCATTTATATGGCGAGCGCGCTGGATAGAATCGAAAGTGCGGCGAAAATGGTAATTGCAGCCTCGAGCGAAGGCGACATGCTGCGTTCGCAGATGGCCATCCTGCGGCGCCTGTGCAAGTACGAGCCGTTCAATACCGTGGCTCTCCGGCAGACGGTCGCGCAGAGAGTGATCGAAGCCGGCAAATACATGTTGGCGTAGCATCGTACAGGAGGAAAGGAACCCCACATCTTGGGCGAACGGATCGGTCTCTCGACTTCGTCCGGGTTGCCCAGAAGTCTACGCTCAACACGTAATGGTGGTATGCAGGTTTCCGGACAATGGCTTCCGAGTCCCACCGCCAAGCCGGAATCGCGGCTGTATAAGGGCGATTGCTGGCCGATCTTTACTTTGACAGGCCCAGAGCAGGCGCCTACACTCATCCTTGAGCGAGTACGTCTTCCCACTCTTTCAGATCCCCTGAACTAAGTCAGCCCATCTGAAGTTCTCCCGCCTTAGTCACCCGACGACGTGACACTTCATCCCATGAACTTTTTGCCAATTGTGACCACATCACAGTGACGCGTGACGTGTGCTACCGACTCAGCTCGGCGCTGAGTGGTGTAGTGAACTTGGTGGTCCTGATTTGAGACCGTAAGGAAATCCGATGGATCTACGCAAATGGTCGAAGTCGAATGCTGATTATGGCCGGGAGCTTTTACATTCCGGAATCGAGGGAGCGCGTTCGGGTCGAGAAGTATTTCTGAACGGAGAGTCTCTTACTCCGTTGGTTGCCGAATCAGTCCGAAGCGCCCTGAAGCCCGCCATCCTTGGAGCGTGCCTCGGTGTGTTGGGCAGTTTTCCATGCCGCCGTGAAAGATCCATAGGCCGAGCATTGACGTACGGCTTGTTGGGCAGCGTGCTCGGTTTTGGCGCGAGCGTCGCTTGGGAAAATCGCTGTTTGACCGCCAGCGTCGCTGGAAGTGTGTTGAAGAACATTGGCAGGGTACGCGATGAGCATTGGCTGAGCAAGCATCCCATCGACTACGCATAGAAACTAAGGACGTTTACCAGCGATCAGGCGTTGGTCCTTATGGTCGCGAGTGTTCTGGGGACACCAAGAGGGAGCGTACTCCTCGCAGGCAGTGCACTCCGACAGATAGGCAGGGGGGTAGTAATGAACACGAGTGAAGCAGTGCTGGAACGGGTTCAGATCCCAGTTGCCACTGATAGCCTCAGCGAAGAACGGGTTGCTTACCTGGAAGGAGTCGTCAGTCGAGCCAGAACCGCTGCCGCTGTCTTTACCCAATTCAGTCAAGAGGATGTTGATGGCATCGTCAAAGCGATGGTCCTGGCTGGCCTGGAACAAGCACAACCTCTCGCCCGCCTTGCGGTTGAGGAAACCAAGCTCGGAGTCATGGAAGACAAAGTCCTCAAGAACATGTGCGCCACAGAGTTCACCTATAACTACATCAAGGATAAGCGCACCGTTGGCATCATTCGCGAGATTCCAGAGCGCAATCTGGTGGAGATCGCGGAACCGATCGGAGTCATCTTAGCGCTCACGCCGATTACGAACCCCACGTCCACGGTGCTCTTCAAGTGCATCATGGCGATCAAGACGCGCAACGCAGTCATTTTCAGTCCCCACCCCAAGGCCTGGCGTTGTTGTTCCGAGGCTGTGCGGATCATGTATGAAAGCGCGCTGAAGCACGGCGCACCCGAAGGAGTTTTTTCCTGCCTGGAATCGCACACCCTGCAGGACAACGCCTACCTGATGCAGCACAGAAGCATTGGTCTGATTGACGCCACCGGCGGGCCGGGGGCTGTTAAAGCCGCCTATAGCTCCGGCAAACCAGCGCTGGGCGTAGGGCCGGGCAACACGCCAGTCTATCTGGAAAAAACGGCAGACCTAAATACGGCCGTAGTGGACATTATTCTCTCGAAAACTTTCGACAATGGAACGATTTGTGCTTCAGAGCAAACGGTGGTGATCGACGATGAGGTTTATGACCTCGTCCTGAAGAGATTTGCGGAACTGGGCACACACATCTGCAACGAGAAAGAAACCGAACTGCTGGCACGCAAAGTAATCGATCCCGAGACTGGGTTCATGCAACCCATGGCAGTTGGGCAGAAGGCTACCGACATCGCCCGTCTTGTCGGTCTTTCCGTGAAACCTGACACCAAACTCCTGATTGCGCCGATTCAGGGCGTGAGCCGGAAACATCCGCTGTCGGTGGAGAAGCTGTTCCCGGTGCTCGCGGTCTATCGAGCGAAGTCCGCCGATGAGGCGCTCAAAGTGTGCATCGACGTGAATCATGCAGGTGGGCTGGGACATACAGCGGTCATTTTCTCGCGCGACGAAGAGATCATTCGCAGGTTCGGCGAGGTGATGAATGCGGGGCGGATCATTGTGAACTGCCCAGGATCCGTTGGAGCGCTAGGCGCGGTCTATAACGATCTGGTGCCCACCTTCTCCTTCGGCTGTGGCACCGGCGGCGGCAACAGCACCACCGATAACGTAAATATCTATCACTACCTCAACATCAAGCGGATGGCTCGGAGGACGCAGGCCCATATGTGGTTCCGAGTTCCTAATCAGATTTACTTCAACCTGAACGCGGTTGAGAATTTGCGGCAGTTCCCCTCGCGCTCCACCATCATTCTTACGAATCCCTACCTGGAGCAAATAGGCCATGTCGATCTTGTCCGGCGTTACATTCCGGAGGGCACGCGCGTCCACGTTTCCGTCATTCCCGATGCGGAGCCCGAAGTCAAAGTGATTATGCAAGGAGTGGAAGAGCTCAATTTTTACAAGGCGGATCAAATCATTGCGCTGGGCGGCGGGTCGGTGATCGATGCAGCCAAGATCATGAAGCTCAAGTACGAATCACCAGATGCTGATCTCGAAGAGCTGGCTGCGCCGTTTCTGGATCTACGCAAGCGCGTGGTCCAATACCCGACCGAGAAAGTGAACCGAGCGCGGCTAGTTGCGATCTCGACCACGAGTGGAACAGGAAGCGAAGTCACACCGTTTGCCGTTCTGACCGACAAAGAACGCGGACGCAAAGTGACTCTGGCCGACTACTCCCTCACTCCGGATGTAGCCATCGTTGATCCTCAGTTTGTGATGTCGATGCCGAGGGGCCTTACCGCCGATACCGGCATCGATTGCTTGACACACGCGCTGGAAGCTGTGGTTTCCAGCTACGGATCGGCTTACACCGACTGCAATGCCATGCAGGCGATTCGGATGGCATTCAAGTACCTGCCCATCGCTTATGAGCACCCCGGCGATGAAGAGGCACGTTGCATGATGCACAATGCCGCATGCATTGCGGCAATGGCGTTTGCCAATGCGTCGGTGGGTGTGAATCACGCGCTGGCGCACGCTTTCGGGGCTCGCTTCCACGTGGCACACGGCCGCGCCAATGCACTCATGTTGCCGCACGTGATTGCCTATAACGCTTCTGTGCCCAGCAAGTTTGTGCCATCGCCGTATCAGAAGGGTTATCTCGCGCACAAGAAATACGCTGCGGTCGCGGATCTGCTCGGTCTGGGCGGCCACACGGTTGAGGAAAAGGTGAGGAATCTGATCGGCGCAACAGAGCAGTTACTCGACCAGTTGGGGTTGCCGCGTTCGATCGCCGACCTGGGAATCTCGAAGGGAGAATTCGAGCGGGCAATGCCGGATCTGACCAAGCTCGCTTTCGACGATCCGTCCTGGCGATCGAACCCTCGAATGCCGCTGATGAATGAATTGGCTGACCTGTTTTGGAAGGCTTATCAGGGGCGAGGCCTGAAGAAGGTGGGAAACGCATCGCTACAACAGACCGCTTAGCGGATGGTGGTTCTTATGGCAATCATGGCCGTGTGGTTGAAGGTCGACGAAGAGCGAATTGTTCAAGCGCTGCAAGAGGCCGGAGAAAGACTGGATAGCTCGGAGGGTGAAGTGGTTTTGGATTTCTCTTCCGTGCTTCGGATCGATGCAAGCGGGCTCAGAGCGATGGAGGAATTTGCGGGCACAGCGGACGACAAAGGCGCGAGGGTCGCGTTGCGCGGCGTCAACGTCGCAGTCTACAAAGTGCTCAAGCTGGTGAAGCTGGCATCGCGATTTTCTTTCGCGAATTGAGAGATCCGTGATGGTTTGGCAAGTAAAGTTCGGCAACTGAAATTAGGAGAGCTGCGATGCAGAGCCAACAACAAGGTGACCGCCTTTCCTGGGGGGACACAGTTTTCCTCCACCTGGAACGCGAGGGCATGCCCCTCAACGTGGCCTGTGTCTGCGTGTTTGACGGTAAGATCCCTTACGAAGCTTGCGTCCAGTTTGTCTCGTCGAAGCTGCCGCTCATTCCCCGTTACCTCAAGCGGATCTCGCCCCCGCTCCTTAATATTGGCCTGCCCAGTTGGGAATACGACCCGACCTTCGACATCCGGAGACACGTCCGAGAGGCGACGCTCAAGCACGGCTCCGACGCCGAATTGAAGACACTTGCGGGAAAGATCCTGAGCACGGTGATGGACCGGCAGCACCCGCTATGGGATATGACCCTGGTGCATGGGCTGAAAGGCGATCGCAGCGCCTTCATCTTCCGTCTGCACCACTGCCTCGCCGATGGCATCGCCGGGGTTGGGATCATGAATGTAGTGATGGATACGAGCCCCGTAGCGCCTCGTCTGCCGAAACGAAAACTTCGGTTCAAGGTTCCACCGCCTCGTGACCCCTTGATTTCGATCACGACCGGGTGCCTCGACTCCTATTCTGAACTGGTCAAACGAATTCTGGCCGCGCTGGCGGACGTATCGAGCATGGCGGAACGCGCCGCGGCAAATGGCGGGAGCGTCGCTCCCCTTGAGTTCACCCGTCTGCTTCCGGAACTCACCGTGTCCACACAACGGCTCCGCTTCAACGTTCTCTACCGCGGGCCACAGAAATTCGCTTGGGCTGAAGTTCCGCTGGCGGAAGTCAAAGCAATACGGCACTCCTGCGGGACCAGCGTGAACGACGTCATTCTTGCGCTGGTGACCGCAACCATACGGCGATATCTCGAGCTGCATGGCGATCGCGTGAAGGGACGAATGCTCCGCATGATGGTTCCGGTCAATTTGCGCGGCAGCGACCGTCCGGGCGAATTGGGGAACCGCATCTCTTTGGTTCCCGTCACGATTCCGCTGGACATTCGCAACCCTCGAAAACTGCTGGCTGCCGTCCATAGGAGAACGGAGCTTCTCAAGCGGGCACACACCGCCGAATTAGTGAGCTTAGCTGGTGGTTTGATCGGCATGTTCCCAAATTCCGCGCAGGCGCTGGCCGGCCACATAATCAGCCGGTTGCCGTTCACGCCTTTCAACATGGTGTGCACGAACGTGCCCGGGCCGCAACAGCCGCTCTACTTGCTTGGCCACAAGATGCTGAGCCTCTACCCCTATGTCCCCGTCGGCGGCGAGATGGCGCTCAACTGCGCCATTTTGACTTACGACGGCACGGCGTATTTCGGCTTCAGCGGATGTACGCACGCAGCGCCCGATCTGCGGCGTTTGGAGACGTTTGTGAAGTTGAGTTTCACGGAACTGCGGGAAGCTGCAGGGGTCAGCCCAGCACCAAAGGCAAAGGGAAAGAAAGAAAAGAAAGTGCGCGCGAAGGCGAAGGTTGCACCCACACCGGCTCAGGTGCCGGCGCCAGTTCGTGTGTCCGTTCCGCTTCGGCCGCGCGCTTCGGTCGATTCAACAAAAATAACAGTTCCCCCAGTTGAGGAGGAGAACATCTTGAGGCGATTGATCGCTTAATCATCGCCATGAGGAGAGTAGAAAAGTGGAAGGCATGCAGTCAGCCGTGCAAGTAACATCCTGGTTGGTCACAGGCCGAATCCTGTTCTTACTCATTCATATTCTAGGTGTCTTATGTTTCGCCTACATTGTGGCCAAGCGCATGGTACCGCTCGTTCGCGGCCAACGCGATTTGCGTTTTGACCAGCCATTGGTGCGACTGGGAAGAGTTCTGAAATTCTGGCTGGGCCAGTGGAAGCAGCCGCGCTACAGGACCGCAGGAACGATTCATATTTTCATTTTTGCGGGCTTTATTCTCCTGGCAATGCGTGCCTTCACTGTGCTGATTGTCGGCGTCTCCCAAAATTTCGTCATGCCCGGCCTTTCCGGAAGAGTGGGTGAAATCTACAACACAATCACGGATTACGCCGCCACTATTGTTTTTGTCTGTATGGTGATCGCTGTGATTCGCCGGCTGGTTTTCAAGCCTGCGCGGTACGCGGTGCCGGCAAGATACGGCAAAGCCCACACCGCCGACGCCATCTTCCTTCTGTCGCTGATTGCGATTCTGATGGTGGCCGACAGCCTCTTTGCCGCCGCCAAGGCTGCTGCCCAGGCGCAGCAAGGCCAACCCCTCGAAGTGTTGGCCGTATTTTCATTGCCCTGGATGTTGCAAGGCGTCTTCGCCTCAACTGCGTTGCCCACTCTCGGAAGACTCTACTTCGGGGCTTATCTTCTCCATGAGGTGACCTTTTACTTCTTACTCTGCTATCGGCCCTTTGGAATCCAGTTCCACGTGGAAACCTCTCTCTTCAATATTTATTTCGCAAAGTTGGACCGGGGAATCCTAAAGCCAGTGCGATGGGGTGTCAGCGAGGAACATCTGGATCAGGTGAAGTCCTTCGGAGTAAAAACGTTCGAAGACTTCACCTGGAAGCACATGCTCGATTTCTATTCCTGCGCGGACTGTGGGCGGTGCTCCGACAATTGCCCGGCCAATGCGGTGGGCAGGCCATTGTCGCCACGATTCATCACTACGAAGGCTAGAGATTACAGTTTTCAGCACTATCCGATGTTTGGCAGTTCAGGCAATGGCAAGGCGCTCATCGGCAATATCTATTCCGAGGATGAAATCTGGTCGTGCACGACCTGTGGCGCTTGCGAAGAAGAATGTCCGCTGCTGGTCGAGTACATCGACAAGATCGTCGATTTGCGGCGTGGAATGATCGATGACGGAAATGTGCCCCAATCCCTGCAGAAACCGCTGAAGGCGCTGGAGAGCCGCGGCAATCCCTACGGCAAGATGGAAAGGAAAAAGGCCGACTGGGCGAGGACGAAGGAGCTCCAGCAAACCTGCGACGTCAAAATCGTGGACGGTAAAAACGGTGCAGACACTTTGTATTTTGTCGACAGCATCACTTCCTACGATGACCGGATGCAATCGATCGGGCGGGCAACGGCGAAGATCCTCAAACATGTTGGCGAGAATTTCGGAATCCTTGGCGCGGCGGAGAAAGATAGCGGCCATGAAGTCCGGCGCTTCGGCGAAGAGACGCTTTTCATGGCTTTGCGAGACCACAATGTGGATGCCATCAAAGCCTCAGGAGTCAAACGGATCGTCACGTCGGACCCGCACGCCTACAATGCCCTGAAGCACGACTACAAGGATGTGCCGCCGGTCGACCACATCAGCCAAGTAATCGCCAGAGAAGTCAAAGCCGGGAAGATCAAATTCAATCCGCTCGAAAACGCAGACAGCGTCTACACCTACCACGATCCCTGCTACCTGGGGCGGCACAACCAGATTTACGACGACCCTCGCAATGTACTGGATGCGATTCCTGGTTTGAAGAGAGTCGAAATGAGTCGATCTCGAGACCGCTCGTTCTGCTGCGGCGGCGGCGGACTGATGCTGTTCTACGAGCCGAAGGAAGATCAGCGAATGGGCGTAAAGCGAGTGCAGATGGCCGCCGAAGCCGGGGCTAGCGTGATCGTGACCGCGTGCCCGTTTTGCATGGTGAATATCGAAGATGCGATTAAAGTCGCGGGCATGGAAGGAAAAATGACCGCCATCGATCTGGCGGAGCTAGTGGATCAACAAATTGTACGTGGAGTGAAAACAAAAAACAGCTTGTTAAACAACTCTTGTCATCCCGAGCAAAGCGAGGGATCTGCAGTGTTGGCGGCGACAGCAGATTCCTTGTCGCTTCGCGCCTCGGAATGACAACGGCCTGACGTGGAGGATGAATTATGGAGATTCTAGTTTGCGTAAGACGTGTGCCGGACACTTCGGAAAACGAGATTGAGCTCAACAGTGCGGGGAACGACATCGAGCGGGGCGATTTGGTCTATTCGATCAATGAAGCGGACAACTACGCCGTCGAAGAGGCACTGCAGATCGTCGCCCGGGTGGGTGGAAACCTCACGGTCGCCACGGTCGGCGGCGAGGATGACGAGGAGATCCTGCGCCGGGAGATGGCCATGGGCGCGAACCATGGCGTACTGATCACAGACGAGGCTTTCGGTGGATCGGACGGCAGGGGCATTGCCACCATCCTGAAAGCCTTCGTCCAGAAGGGAAGTTACGACCTGATTCTGACCGGAGTCGAGGCCGAGGACGGCGGAGCCCAGGTGGGCGGAATGTTGGCGGCCATGCTCGACTATCCATTTGCTTCTCTGGTCAATTCCATTGAGGTCCTTGACGGCAAGAAACTAAAGATCAGCCGCGAAATCGAAGGTGGCAACAAAGAGATGAGCGAGATCGATCTCCCTTGCGTGCTCTCGATTCAGACCGGCATCAATGAGCCTCGCTACGTCGGCATGAAAGGCATCCGGCAAGTGGCCTCGATTCCCATCCCAACTTTCGGCGTCTCCGAGCTCGGATTGGACTCAAGCACGGTAGGGGAAGGTGCCGCGAAAGTGAAAAGGGTGGACTACTTCGTCCCCGCGCTGGGCAAGGGAGCCGAAATTCTGCACGGCAGCAGGGAAGAGAACATCGACAAAGTTCTGGAATTAGTGGCAGCCAAAGGAGGGCTGAAATAATGGCGCGCATTTTCACTTACATCGTGCACAAGAGTGGTGTGGTCGACGATTCCGCGTTCGAATTGGCGGCCGCGGCGCGAAAGATCGACCCCTCCGCGTCGCCAACAGCCATCCTTGCCGGATGGGGCGCAGAGCTCGACGCCGCCTGCAACGCAGTTCACACTTCCTACGCTGAGACGTGGAAGGTCAGTAACGAAGCTCTTGCCTATCCCAATGCTGAATTAATAAGGAAAGCCCTGGTCAAGGTGCTACCGAGCAACAGCATCGTGTTAGTTGCCCATGAGCACTTCGGAATCGATCTGGCGCCAGGTCTTTCCATCAAGCTGAATTCAGCTTTCGTCTCCGACGTTTTCGGCATCGCGGGAGTTGAAGGCACCAGCCTCAAGGTAGTCCGCCAGGAATTCGGGGGACAGGTGAGCGCCCATGTTCGGTGTGACATTTCATCGGGCGTGGTGATCACGATACGCCCCGGTGCGTTCCAACCGCTGGATGGCGCTCCTGTAAATGGGGCCGTGGTTGACAAGTCCGCTGATGTTGGTGTGCTCACAAGCGGACGGTGCTATCTGGAAACGGTCGTCGCCGAGGCAGGTGATGTCGATATCACCAAGCACAACATTCTGGTTTCGATTGGCCGTGGCATTCAGGAAAAAGATAACGTGGCCATTGCCGAGGAACTGGCTGAAGCCCTGGGCGCGGCAGTGAGCTGCTCGCGACCCGTAGTCGATGCAAAGTGGATGGAAAAGTCACGTCAGGTGGGCTCATCCGGGAAGACCGTTAAGCCAAAGGTGTATCTGGCATGCGGCATCAGTGGCGCGTTCCAGCATCTCGCTGGCATTAAAGGTAATCCGTTCCTGATCGCCATTAACAAGAACCCCAAAGCTCCGATATTTCAGGTCGCCGATGTCGGCATTGTCGATGACCTTCTGGAGTTCTTGCCGGAATTAACCAACAAAGTTCGTGAAATGCGCAGCGCCGCATAACAAAGAGAGGAACCGTCATGATCACAAGTAAAACCCTGAAACTCAGTTTGAAGTCGCTCAAGGACTTCGCCAAGAAACGCCTGCCGGACGAAGTGCTGCGAGAGCTCGATGACAAGGACGAGTGTCCGCTGGAAATCGTTCATCACATGTGCAGTCCGGACAAGCTGGGCATTCAACTCCTGTTCATCCCCGAAGATTTCGGGGGCATGGGCGGCGGAGCCTTCGACGTGTATTGCGTCTGCGAAGAAATGGCGCGCATCGATCTGGGCGTCGCGACGGCCGTGCTAGCGACATTCCTGGGCAGCGATCCGATCACGGTCGGAGCCACTCCGGAGCAAAAGAAGATCTGGCTGACCCGCATCGCGGAAGAAGGAATACTGTTCGCCTACGGCGCCACAGAGCCCGAGGCCGGCAGCGATCTGGGATCGCTTCGCACCACGGCAGACCCAGTTATCGAAAACGGCCGAGTCGTTGGCTACAAGATCACCGGCAATAAGCAGTGGATCAGCAATGGTGGAATCGCGGATGCCTACACGATCCTGGCGAGCACGCCCGCCGGTCCGAGCTGGTTCGTCGTCGAAAAGGGAGCAAAGGGTTTCACCCACGACGAGCCCGAAGACAAGCACGGCATCCGCCTCAGCAACACTGCGGCTCTGGCATTGGACAACGTTTATGTCGATGCCGACCGCCTGCTCGGCGGTGTCGAAGGCCAGGGACTCAACCAGGCGCAGGCTGTATTCGGCTACACCCGCCTCATGGTTGCGGCTTTTGGCCTTGGGGGCGGCTGGGCTGCGCTCGACCGCGCGATTCCTTATTCCACAAAGCGTATCCAGGCCGGCGCACCGCTCTCCGAAAAGCAGGGATATACGCACAAGCTGATCGTGCCCAATGTGGCGCGGCTGGAAGCAGCCCGTTCCTACATCGAGGAAACCGCGGAGCGCATCGATGCCGGGGTCGAAGGAAGCTTAAACACCGAAGGCGCCATCGCAAAGTACATGGCGACCGAGGCCGGCAATGCGGCCGCTGAGGCTAGCATCCAGGCGCTCGGTGGTTACGGATACACGCACGAGTACATGGTGGAGAAGATCAGTCGTGACGTTCGCATCACCACGATTTATGAAGGCACATCCGAAATCATGGAGATGACCATCAGCCGCGACCGTTGGCAGTCGCACCTGAAGACCCGCGGCCAGCACTACCACGAGCGGGCGAAGGAATTCGAAGCATTGCATGTCCGTCACGCGAACGTGGGCGCTGATATCGCGGCGCTGGCTTTGCACGCCTTGGCTGAGGTCATGGAAAAAGCGCGCGTGGCGCGCCTGACCCGCTATCAACACATTCTGCTGCGGCTGGGCGAGTTGATTGCTTTTGCCGAGTGCGCGGGAAGTCTGTCTCGCCGCGCCGCGCTTCTGGCTGACGGCAAGCTCAACGACAAAGCGAACCGGCGCTTCGACGCGACCGCACTGGCGGCGATCAGCCGAGTGTTTGCCCGCGACGCAGCGTTCAAAGTAGCCGAGGAAGGCTTGCGCTGGGTCGTCGGAGCCGGGGGCGTCAGCGATACCGAGATCGCCGGGTTTGAAACCAGTTTGGGATTGCCCGCAATTCATCGCGCGCAGGGTGGCCTCATTTCGGACATGGATTACATAGCGAACGTACTGTACGGTCGCGCGGCCAAGCGCTTGGAAGCGGCCGCGTAGCGATTGATTTTTTATAGGAGGTCAGTCATGGAAAGCACTTCTCATCGCGCCATAGCGATTGTAGGGGCAGGCGCCATTCTACCCGACGCCGCGAACGTATCGGCGTTCTGGGAAAACGTGAAAAACGGGCGGTACAGCATCACCGAGGTTGACCGTGACCGCTGGGACCCCGCGCTCTACTTCGATTCCGACCATAGTGCACCGGATAAAACTTATTCAACCATCGGCGGCTGGGTGCGCGACTTCGTGTGGGATCCGATGAAATGGCGGCTGGGTGTCCCGCCACGTGTCATCTCTGCCATGGATGAAGCGCAGAAATGGGCGATTGCCTGCACCCGTGAAGCCTTAGAAGACTACGGCTTCCCCAATCGGCCACTGAACACCGATCGTACCGCAGTGATTCTCGGCAATGCCATGGCAGGGGAAAAACACTATTTCACCGCCTTGCGCTTGTACTTTCCGGAATACGCGCATGAACTGGCTGAAAGTGTCAGCTTCGCTGGGTTGCCCGAGACGTTGCGCCGCGACATTACCCGGGAATTGCACGACCGGATGGGCAAGCGCGTCCAGGATGTTACAGAAGACACCATGCCCGGCGAATTGGCCAATTGCATTGCCGGCCGCATTGCGAACATTTTCAACTTCCACGGACCCAACTACGTTGTCGATGCGGCCTGCGCATCGGCGATGGCGGCCATCAGCGCTGCGGCTGAGGGCCTGGTTGCGAACGATTATGACCTCGCGGTTACCGGCGGCATTGACCGCAACATGGGCGTGTCGAGCTACATCAAGTTCTGCAAAATCGGTGCACTGTCCGCGACCGGCACCCGTCCTTACGCCGAAGGAGCCGACGGCTTCGTCATGGGCGAGGGCACCGCTATCTTTCTGCTCAAGCGTCTGGCCGATGCGGAACGGGACGGAGACAAGATCTACGCCGTGCTGCGCGGCATAGCCGGATCGAGCGACGGCAAGGGTAAGGGAATCACCGCGCCTAATCCAATCGGCCAGAAGTTGGCTGTCGAGCGCGCCTGGCAGAATGCTGGACTATCGCCAGCTACCGTGACCTTGATCGAAGGACATGGCACGTCCACCAGCGTCGGCGACGTCGTTGAAGTTCAAAGCATGATCGACGTGCTCAGCAGCTCCAATCTTCCTCATGATTCCGTCGCGCTTGGTTCGGTCAAATCAAATATAGGGCATCTCAAAGGAGCGGCAGGTGCTGCTGGGCTGCTAAAGGCTGCGCTTGCGCTCCGGGACAAGGTGCTACCGCCCAGTGTGCATTGTGAGAGTCGCAATCCGAACATCGATTTTGCCCACTCTCCCCTCTACGTCAATACCGAACTAAAACCATGGACCATTCCAGCCGATAGTGTGCGTCGCGCCGGTCTGAGCGCTTTTGGTTTTGGTGGCACTAATTTCCACGCCGTGCTCGAAGAATACATTCCCCACAGGCTGAACGGAAATGGCAAGCGGTCAGTGGCGGTCAGTGGGCCACTGACGACAGTGAAAGAGTCGATTATGAATACCCAAGATATTTCCCGCACTTCTAATGCTTCTCCTTATAAAGCTCCGTTACGCGGAGCCCTGGTAATCGGTGCTGCTTCGGAAGCTGCGCTGATCGAGCGTTTGCGCACGGTGGAGAAAGATGCCAGAGCAGGTACCGCACCGGCGCCCACAGTACCGGCTGAATCCGACCTGCGCGCATCCGAGCGCGTGGCCATCGACTATTCCGACGCCGCAGAACTGGCGAACAAAGCGGGCAGCGCACTGAAAGCGCTGGCCGCCAATCAGCCCGCAGTGTGGAAAGCTTTGCGTGCCCAAGGCATCTTCCGCGGTCACGGTCCGGCTCCCAAGGTGGCATTCTTGTACACCGGTCAAGGCTCGCAGTATGCGAACATGCTCAAGCTGCTTCGAGCAACGGAGCCGATAGTGGCCGACACTTTTGCCGAGGCCGATCGCATCATGACGCCCCTGCTCGGCAAGCCCTTGAGCAAATTCATCTTCGTCGACCACGACGACGCCGAGGCGGTTGCCAAGGCCGAGGAAGATTTGCGCCAAACCGAGATTACTCAACCCGCCGTGCTCGCCATAGACCTCGCCCTGACCCGGCTCCTGGCCGCTTATGGCATCGAACCTGACTTCACCATGGGACACAGCCTGGGCGAATACGGAGCTTTGGTCGCGGCAGGTGGCCTACCCTTTACGGACTCGCTCGAAGCTGTCAGCGCTCGCGGCCGCGGAATGACCCAGGTGGCGATGGACGACAACGGCCGCATGGCAGCAGTGTTTGCTCCGCTTGAAGAAGTCGAGCGCATTCTCAAAACGATTAACGGCTACGTCGTGATCGCCAACTTCAACAGCAGCCGTCAGGCTGTTGTCGGCGGCGCCAGCAAGCCAGTCGAGCAGGCTATGGAAGCCTTTCAAAAAGCTGGCTATGACGTGGCTGCGTTACCTGTCAGCCACGCTTTCCACACCACGATTGTGGCCGGAGCCAGCAAACCGTTGCGGCAAGTTCTGGAGCGGCTGCATCTTCAATCGCCCCGTTTGCCAATCGTCGCCAACACCAACGGCGAGTTTTATCCCACGGGCCCCGACGTCGTGCCCAAGATGCTCGACATTCTCACCCAGCAAGTTGCTTCTCCGGTGCAGTTTATTAAGGGCTTGTGCACCCTCTACGATGCCGGCGCTCGCATGTTTGTTGAAGTTGGACCGAAGAAGGCATTGCAGGGATTTGCTGAGGACGTGCTCGGCGGTCACAGCGATGTGGTTTCATTGTTCACCAATCACCCGAAGGTCGGTGACATCGTCGCCTTCAACCAGGCCCTGTGCGGCCTTTATGCGGCAGGGCTTGGCCGCGGAACCGTAGAAGCTGCGCGGAAGACCTCAGTCGCGACCGTCTCCTCACCCGTGGAAATACCTAAACCAATTCCTGTGGCAGCATCGGCGACGAGTTCCTCAACCACGCCAGTGGCGCCATCCAACGGCGACCGCTACAACGACCTCGGACATTTGTTCGCCGATGTTCTTGACCGCGGCTACGAGATCTATCGTGGCCAGGAGGGTGTCTCTACAAACGTTCCAGTGGTCATCACGGGAGCGGCGCTGGGCCTGCCCGGCACCGAGCACGTCTTCGACGATGCCAACATCGCCCGCATTCTGCAGGGGGAGCAGTTCATCAAGTTGATCCCGCCGCCATTCCGGAAAGCCATGCTCGATAAACACATCACACGCTTGGTGAAGAGTGAGAGCGGAGAAGCCAGGTTTGAAACCCTCACAGATGTCGCGGATGTCATCAAGCTAGCGGGCCGTCAAGGCGCTTTTAATCTGGAAGAGGAATTCGGAATTTCCTCCGAGCGTGCAGGCGCTCTGGACATTGTCACCCAACTGGCGATCGCCGCGGGAATCGACGCATTGCGCGATGCCGGCGTCCCGCTCGTCATGCGCTATAAAACCACCACCAAAGGTACGCAATTGCCGGAGCGCTGGGGATTACCAGACGCATTACGTGACGATACCGGTGTGATCTTCGCTTCCGCTTTCCCCGGGTACGACTCGTTCGCCGATGAAATGGCGCGCTACTACGCGGACCACGAACGCCGCGGGCAGTTGGCCACGCTTGAAAGCCTGCTCGCTGGTGCGGTTGAAGGGAACGGCGATTCGACCCTGGTGCAAGAACTAAAGCGGCGTATCGAGGAACTGCGCGTCGCCATCGACAAAGAACCGTACGTATTCAATCGGCGCTTCTTGCTCCGAGTCTTGTCCATGGGACATTCGCAGTTCGCCGAATTCATCGGCGCCCGCGGTCCTAATACTCAACTCAACGCTGCTTGCGCCAGCACCACGCAGGCGGTGTCGCTGGCGCAGGACTGGATCCACGCCGGGCGATGCAACCGGGTGATTGTCGTCTCGGCCGACGACGTCACTTCCGACCATCTGATCGAGTGGATGGGCGCGGGCTTCCTGGCTACCGGAGCCGCAGCCACTGACGAAGTGGTGGCGGACGCTGCCATCCCCTTCGACCGGCGCCGTCACGGCATGCTTATCGGAATGGGCGCCGCAGCTCTGGTGGTAGAAAGCGCCAACGCGGCGCGTGCACGCGGAATACAACCGATCTGTGAGGTGTTGTCCACCACGACGAACAACAGCGCCTTCCACGGGACTCGTCTCGATGTCCAGCACATCGGCCAAGTGATGGAGACCCTGGTGTCCAAAGCTGAGGCACAGAGCGGCATTTCGCGTCGCCAGATCGCTCCGCAGACAGTTTTCGTTTCTCATGAAACCTATACTCCGGCGCGCGGCGGCAGCGCCTCCGCCGAGATTCACGCGCTCCGCCGCGTCTTCGGCGACGTCGCGGACAGCATCGTGATCGCCAACACCAAAGGCTTTACCGGTCACGCAATGGGGACTGGCATCGAAGATGTCGTTGCGGTCAAAGCGCTGGAGACTGGGTGCGTTCCTCCAGTCGCCAACTTCAAGGAAGTTGATCCTGAGCTTGGGCAGTTGAACCTTTCGAAAGGCGGTTCCTATCCCGTCGAGTACGCCATACACCTTGGAGCAGGATTCGGTTCGCAAGTCAGCATGATGCTGCTGCATTGGGTGAAGACGAAAGACGGGCTCCGCCGCACCCCGAACTCTCTGGGATATGCCTACCGCATTGCAGACGAAGCTGTTTGGAGTGCATGGCTGAGTAAACTTGCGGGTCGTCCGGCCGCCGATCTGGAAGTAGTTCACCGTACCCTGCGAGTGCGGGATCAAGCGTCGACAGCGCGAGCCGCCAAGGTCGTTCTGGCGTCCCGCCCTGAGCAGGCGCCCACTCCGACCGTTCCGGCACCGCGTCCAGCCGCGCCGGTTCTGGTTGCGAAGCCGGAGCCGAAGCCCGTTCTGACCAAGGTAACTGAACCAATAGTTAAGGTTCCAGTTGCTGTGGCCGCGCCTTCCGTGTCGCCAACACCGGCGGCGAAGGGAGAACCGGTGAAAGAGAAGATCCTAGCTCTGGTGGCTGAGAAAACCGGCTATCCAGTTGACATGCTCGATCTGGATCTCGATCTCGAAGCGGATCTAGGCGTCGACACCGTTAAGCAAGCGGAGGTCTTTGCGGCCATCCGTGAGATCTACAACATTCCGCGCGATGAGAATCGCAAGCTCCGCGATTATCCGACGTTGGCGCACGTCATCCGTTTCGTGTATGAGAAACGGCCAGACCTGGCTGCGGCCCCGGCGGCAACAAAGGAGGAAGTCAAACCTGCCACGCCAAAAACCGCCGTGGAGGCTGAGAAACCCGCACCTGCTGCCACGCCTGCGCCGGGCTCTGCCGGCGAAGCCGTCAAGGAACGCATCCTCGCTCTCGTGGTCGAGAAGACCGGCTATCCGAAAGACATGCTGGACTTGGATCTTGACCTCGAAGCTGATCTTGGCGTCGATACGGTCAAACAAGCCGAAATGTTCGCGGCCATCCGCGAGATCTACAGCATTCCACGCGATGAGAACCGCAAGTTGCGCGACTACCCAACACTAGCGCACGTGATCCGCTTCGTTTTCGAGAAGCGCCCCGACCTGGCTGCAGCACTGGCGGCAGAAAAGGAAGAAGTCAAACCTGCCACGCCGACAACCGCGGCGGTTGAGAAGCCTTCGCCTGCACCAGGCTCTGCCAGCGACTCCGTTAAGGAACGCATTCTCGCTCTCGTGGTAGACAAAACCGGTTACCCGAAAGACATGCTGGACCTGGATCTCGATCTTGAGGCCGATCTCGGCGTCGACACAGTCAAACAAGCCGAAATGTTCGCGGCCATCCGGGAGATCTACAGCATCCCACGCGACGAGAACCGGAAGTTACGCGATTATCCGACCCTAGCGCACGTGATCCGCTTTGTTTTTGAGAAGCGGCCCGACCTGGCTGCAGCGCCGGTGGCAGCAAAGGAAGAAGTCGAGCTCGCCACGCCGACAACGGCACTGGTGACTGAGGAACCCGTACCAGCTGCGACATCTATAGAAATAGTTGCCGCCGATGCCGTCAAGGAACGCATTCTCGCACTGGTGGTAGAGAAAACCGGCTATCCAAAGGACATGCTGGACCTGGAGCTTGACCTCGAGGCCGATCTCGGCGTTGACACAGTCAAACAAGCCGAAATGTTCGCGGCCATCCGCGAGATCTACGGCATTCCACGCGATGAGAACCGCAAGCTGCGCGATTACCCGACTCTCGCGCATGTCATCCGCTTCGTGTTTGAGAGGCGCCCCGACCTGGCTGGCACGGTGCCTGCGGCTTCAGTCGCTCCGTCATCTGCTACGCCAACTGAAACACCAGCTCCGCCCTCGGGCGCGGTCCCAACGGTCACGGACGATGCCATTAAAGAGAAGGTGCTGGAGATCGTGGCCGAAAAGTCGGGCTATCCGAGAGATATGCTGGACCTGGATCTCGATCTGGAAGCAGACCTCGGCATCGACACCGTGAAACAAGCGGAGATGTTCGCGGCGGTACGTGCGGCATACAACATTCCACGCGATGAGAATCTGAAGCTGCGCGAATTCCCTACCCTGGCTCACGTCATCAAATTTGCCCACGACCGGCAGCCCGGTGCGATTAAAGCTGCCAGCCCTTCCACCGTATATCAGAAAACCGAGTCCGCGCCAAAGAAACCGGTGGTGCCTGCTGCTTCTGGCTTAAAACCGATTGTGCGTCCGATCCCCGCCAGCTTCGACGCCGCCAATCGCATTCCACGCCGCGTACCTGTTCCCAACTTGCGCCCGCCAATTGACCTTTGCAAGCCAACCGGCGTCAACCTATGTCTCGGCCGCCGCGTGGTCGTTGTGTCGGACAAGTCCGGCGTGGCTGACGCGTTGGTGCAACGGCTTCGAGCCTTGGATGTCGAAATTCTGCGGATTGAACTGACCCTGGATGCAGAGCAGCTAGCCAACCGCCTCAAGACTTGTTTGGCCGCAGGTCCGATCCACGGGGTGTACTGGCTGCCCGCGCTGGACAACGAGGGAAGCATCACTCAGATGGTCCTCGCCACCTGGCATGAAAACCTGCGGGTCCGAGTCAAATCACTCTATGTCACGATGCGCATGTTGTACGAGGAGATCGCAGCGCCCAGCACCTTCCTCGTCTCAGCGACGCGGCTCGGCGGGCAGCATGGTTACGACGAGGCCGGCGCGGTTGCACCATTAGGTGGCGCGGTTGTTGGATTCACCAAAACCTATAAGCGCGAGCGGTTGGACGCCCTGGTCAAGGCGGTCGACTTTGAAGCGGAGCGAAAACCGTCAGAGGTCGCCGACATCCTGATTGAGGAAACCCTGCGCGATCCGGGTGCAGTCGAAATAGGTTACAAGGAAGGGCTGCGCTGGACGGTTGGACTACAAGAACGGCCCGCGGTCGATAGCAAGCCCGGTCTGACTCTCGACAACAACACCGTGTTTGTCGTCACCGGTGCAGCCGGAAGCATCGTATCCGCCATCACCGCCGATTTGGCAACGGCCTCCGGAGGCACGTTCTATCTTCTTGATCTCGTGCCCGAACCCGATCCGGCAAATCCCGATCTCAAACGTTTCGTGACCGACAAGGATGGCCTTAAGCGTGATCTCTTCGCGCGCATCCAGGCGCGCGGCGAGCGCGCCACGCCAGCCCTGGTCGAAAAAGAGTTGGCTGGATTGGAGCGAGCGCAAGCAGCCCGCAATGCCATTGACGCCGTGAAAGCGGCTGGTGGCACAGCACATTATTTCAGCGTCAACCTCACCGATGCAGACGCTGTGACCAAAATCATTCAGCAAGTGCGCGAGCGCAGCGGACACATCGACGTGCTCCTGCACGCTGCCGGTACGGAGCGGAGTCATTTCTTACCCGACAAAAACGCGCGCGAGTTCGATCTGGTCTTCGACGTCAAGAGCGACGGCTGGTTCAACCTTCTCTATGCCATCGGCGACATGCCCCTCGGAGCAACCGTGGCATTCAGTTCGATCGCCGCGCGCTTCGGCAACGCTGGACAAACTGACTACAGTTCGGCCAACGATCTGTTGTGCAAGGTCACATCGAGCTTCCGCACCGCCCGGCCGGCTACGCGCGGCATTGTGATCGACTGGTCGGCATGGGGTGGTATCGGCATGGCAACGCGCGGATCCATTCCGAAGATGATGGAATTGGCAGGCATCGACATGCTGCCGCCAGAGGCCGGTATTCCTCTCGTCCGCCGCGAATTGACCACCGGAGGGACGCGCGGCGAGATAGTCGTTGGCCAACGTCTCGGCGTCCTGCTGAACGAGTGGGATGCCAATGGGGGATTGGATACGTCTGCGGCGGAGAATTTGGCGCGAACGGGACAAGGACCCGTCATCGGCAAGATAGCCTGCGTAAGCTTGCAGGATGGCGTCAAGATCGAGACCACGCTGGACCCGGCGATTCAGCCGTTTCTGCATGATCATCAAATTGACGGCATACCGGTACTGCCCGGTGTCATGGGCATTGAGGCGTTCGCCGAAGCTGCGCTGTCCCTGCTTCCCGGCTGGCATATCGAGGCGATTGAAGACGTAAACTTCCTGGCGCCGTTCAAGTTCTACAAAAAGCAGCCGCGCACGGTTACGGTTGAAGCCGTCATTCGTCCGGAACGTGATACCTTGCTGGCGGACTGCCGCTTGAGCGGCCAACGGGTGCTCCCCAACCAAGCCGAGCCTCAGGTCACAACTCACTTCACGGCTCGGGTGCGGCTCACCAAACAGGCTCCCAAGAAAGCGACCGTGCCGGCGCTGGGTACACCGATTGGACACGTCATCGAGGCCGCTGAGATCTATCCGCTCTACTTCCACGGACCGGCATACCAAGTCGTCGAGCGCGCGTGGTGGGACGGACATCGGATTGTCGGCCTGATGGCAAAAGACTTGCCACCCAACCACCTGCCATCCCAACTGACGACCCTCATGGCACCTCGTCTGATTGAGCTTTGTTTCCAAACAGCAGGGCTATGGGAGATGGGCACACAGGGACGCATGGGCCTGCCGCTGCACATCGATCGCGTTTCATCGTTCTTAGCACCAGATGCGGACGGCACTCGTCTGTATGCCGTCGTCACTTCCGACCAAGCACGCGGCAGCTTCGACGCAGAGATTGTTGATGCGAAAGGAAACCGCTATTTGCAACTTGGCGGCTACCGCACGGTAGCGGTTCCGAACGCGGTGGATGCTCAAGGGTTGAAGGCGCTACAGGCTGCGATGTCAATGGAAGCCGTCGCCGCATGAAGAGACAGGAACTGGCCGTCCTGACGATCGGTTGATCGGAGGACCTATGAAGTACGAATTTCAACGCGTAGCCATCGTGAATCGTGGCGAAGCGGCGATGCGTTTCATCCGCGCTGCCCGCGATTTCAATCAAGAACACGGTACATCGTTGCGCACCATCGCGCTTTTCACTGAGCCCGACCGTCACAGCATGTTCGTGCGCGAGGCCGATGAGGCAGTGTGTCTCGGCCCGGCCCAGAGCCTTGATCCAAAGACGCAACGGACCAAAAGCAGTTACGTCGACTATGGCCGTCTCGAACGCGCACTGATGGACGCACGCGCGGACGCGGTATGGGTGGGATGGGGCTTTGTGGCCGAGCACGCTGCCTTCGCCGACCTGTGCCACGAATTGGGCATCGTGTTCATTGGCCCGGAAGGCGATGTAATGCGGCGAGTGGGTGACAAGATCGCCTCGAAGCGATTGGCTGAGCAGGTGCAGGTACCGGTAACGCCCTGGAGCCATGGCCCGGTGGAAACCCTCGATGACGCCTGGGCCCATGCCGAGCGTTTGGGTTATCCCTTCCTTATTAAGGCTACCGCTGGAGGCGGCGGTCACGGAATTCGATTGGTGCGTTCGGCGGATCAACTTCCGCAGGCTTTTGCCAGCGCGCGGGCCGAGGCATTCAAGGCCTTTGGCGATCCAACCGTCTTCATGGAGCAGCAGGTGCAAGGCGCGCGCCACGTCGAAGTTCAGATTATTGCCGACTATTACGGGGTCACGTGGGCAGTTGGCGTGCGCGACTGCACGGTTCAGCGGCGCCACCAGAAAATCCTCGAAGAAGCGCCCTCGCCCGCGCTTTCTTCCGAGCAAGATAAGGCGCTCCGCGAAGCGGCAGTGCGCTTGAGTCAAGCGGTGGGGTATCGCAATGCGGGCACAGTCGAATTCCTGTACGAACCGGAAATCAATCGCGTCTCATTCATGGAAATGAACACCCGGTTGCAGGTCGAGCATCCAGTAACTGAGTGCACGACCGGGATTGATCTCGTGAAGCTTCAGATTCACGTCGCGCGCGGGGGCCATCTCGAAGGAGAACCGCCGCGCACCACCGGCCATGCGATTGAGGTGCGGTTGAATGCGGAAGATCCGGACAACGGTTTTGCTCCCGCTCCCGGTGCAATCGAGCGATTCAGGATTCTCCCTGGACTGGGGATGCGCGTCGACACCGGTGTAGCTGAAGGTGATGCCGTTCCTCCGGAGTTCGACTCGATGATCGCCAAGATCATTGCCTACGGCCGGAACCGGAAAGAGGCGCTCTCCCGTCTGCAGCGGGCTCTGCACGACTGCGTGGTTGTCATCAAGGGCGGGACCAGCAACAAATCGTTCCTGCTGGAATTGCTGAACCGTCCCGAAGTGCAGAGTGGAGAATTTCATAACGGATGGCTGGACCACTTGGCCTCCACTGGTAAGCACGTTTCTCAACAGTACGCGGATATAGCCCTGGTCCAAGCCGCCATCGAGGCTTACGATGCGCAGTTGGCGGTGGAGCAAGCGCAATTCTATGCGTCGGCGGTGCGCGGCCGGCCGCAGGTTCGAAGTGAGGTAGGAAGGACCGCGGAGCTGCGCTATCGAGGTCAAGCCTATTCGCCCAGGATTTATCGCCTAGGCCCGCAGCGATACCGCGTCGAAGTAAATGGATCACGCATCGACGCCCAGATCGACCGACTGGATCAGTTCGAATCTTGGCTCACCGTCTTCGGGCAGCGCTTTCGCATCGTCTCCGTGGTCCATGGACTCAGTTACCGCATCGAGGTGGACGGGGTTGCGCACCGGATTGATCGAGATGACGGGGGTGTGGTGCACGCGCCCGCACCGGCCGTCGTAGTTTCCGTTGCCGTGAAACCGGGCGACACAGTTGCTGTCGGGGACCGTCTCGCTGTGCTGGAGGCCATGAAAATGGAAATGCAGGTCGTTGCCCCATTTTCAGGAAAAGTCCGGCAGGTGATGACTATACCTAACGTGCAGGTGGACACGGGTGCCCCACTCCTACAGATCGATCCTATCGCCGATGACGATAGCGTTGCCGATACGGAGCGAGTGGTCTTTGGGGCGTCCAACGTCTCGAACGCCAGCGCCCAAGCCATTCCGCCCACGTGCCGTCATAGCCTGGACGAACTCCGCCAGCTGATGTTGGGCTTTGACGTCGATCCGAAGCATAGCGCGCGGGTGCTTGCTGAATGGAGTGAGCGTTGCCCCGTTGACAGCCATGAAATACGGCAGTCCGAAGATGAAATCCTCAACATCTTTGTCGATATCTGTTCGCTGTTCCAGCGCGAGCCTGAAGTGAATCATCGGGCCAGCGGCGAAGAACCCACCGCCGAGGCCTATCTGTTTTCCTACTTGCGCATGCTCGACACGCGTGGTGAAGGACTGCCCTCAGCCTTTGTCAGCGGCCTCCAACGTGCGCTGGCCCACTACGGCGTACACACCCTGGATCGCTCACCTCAATTGGAAGAGAGCTTGCTGAGGATTTACAAATCACGTCAACGTGTAGAACAGCAAATCGCGCCGGTTCTTGCTGTTCTTGAAGGGCGTCTACGACGCGTCCAGAAATTATCGCCGCAAGAGGGGGAGTCTTTTCGGACACTGCTCGACGGGATGGCCTCCATGACCAATGGGCTTTTCCCCTCACTGACGGACTTGGCTCGAGAGGTCCGTTATCGCTATTTCGACCAGCCTCTGTTTGAGCAGGCGCGCAAACAAGTGTACCAGCAGGTCGAGGACCACCTCGCTTATATGGCAGCCAAGCCCGATGCCGCCGACCGCCACGAAAGAGTTCGCGCTCTAGTCGAATGTCCGCAGCCATTGGCAAGCCTGCTCTCAGCTCGGTTAGCGACCGCCGACTCGGCCATGCGCAAGCTGATTTTGGAAGCGATGACCTGGCGGTATTACCGAATTCGAAATCTCACGAACTTTCGCTCCCTCGAAGTGAATGGGCAGTGCTACGCATCGGGTGAATACGACCATGAGGGAAAACGAATCCATGTCTTTACCACGCACTCCGAGTATCCCCAACTCTCCGATGCGGCGCGTACGCTGTTTCCAATGATCGTTGACGTTCCCGCGGACCATGACATCGTCATCGACTTCTATGTCTTTCATTCGGGTCGGCTGCGCGATCCAGAGGTTATCCAGCAGGAAGTGCGCTCGGCGCTGGACCATGTGGGCTTCCCGCGCTCAATCCGTCGCATTCTAGTCACAGTCGCTGGCCCCGGAGGCCAGAGCCTGGCTGACAGGCAGCATTTCACCTATCGCCCCAACGAGAACGCATACGAAGAGGAAAAATTCTACCGCGGAATCCATCCGATGATGGGCAAGCGCCTGCATCTGTGGAGGCTCAGCAACTTCAAGATTGATCGACTGCCGTCGGTCGAAGACGTGTACCTTATCCACGCTGTTGCCCGTGGTAACCCGAAGGATGAGCGTCTATTCGCGTGTGCAGAAGTGCGCGACGTCACCGCGGTGCGGAATGAGGCTGGCAGGATCGTGCAACTGCCGCACCTGGAGCGCATGTTGTCCGAAGCCATGGCGGGGATCCGACTGTTTCAGTCGCGGCGACCCGCCCATCAACGACTCTACTGGAATCGTATCCTGCTCAACGTGTGGCCCCCTCTTAATCTGGGGAGGGATGAATTGCGTGACCTGGTCCACAAACTTGCGCCTGCGACCGAAGGCCTGGGCTTGGAACAAGTGATCGTGCGCGCTCGCATTCCTAATCCGACGACCGGCGAATTGCGCGAAATGGTGGTGCGCATTTCCAGCCCGGGTGGCAGCGGTATGCTCATCACCTTCCGTCCCGCTGACAAGCTGCAACCCATCCAGCCGCTGACCGAATATGACCAGAAAGTCGTTCGTATGCGCCAGCGTGGGCTCATTTATCCGTACGAAATTATCCGAATGCTGACGCCCGCTCCGGAACACACGCGGGCGGAGTTTCCCGCCGGCGATTTTGTCGAGCATGACCTTGACTCTCAAGGCCGTCTGGTCGCTGTCGATCGTCCTTATGGTCAGAACAAAGCCAACATCATCGTTGGCGTCATCCGCAACTTTACGACCAAGTATCCGGAGGGCATGACCCGCGTTTTGATGCTGGGAGATCCCAGCAAGGATCTGGGCGCCATAGCCGAACCCGAATGCCGGCTTATCCTCGCAGCTTTGAATATGGCCAAGGCCAAGGCCATTCCCCTGGAATGGTTCCCCGTCTCAGCCGGCGCCAAGATCTCGATGGCCAGCGGAGTGGAAAACATGGATTGGATTGCCCGCGTCCTGCGAAGCCTGATCGAGTTCACGCAAGCGGGCGGCGAAGTGAATCTGGTTGTCAACGGGATCAACGTCGGCGCACAGCCATACTGGAACGCCGAGGCCACCATGCTCATGCACACCCGCGGCATTCTGATCATGACTCCGAAGGCGGCTATGGTGCTCACCGGCAAGCGCGCGCTCGACTACTCCGGCAGCGTCTCGGCCGAGGACAATCAGGGCATTGGCGGATACGACCGAATCATGGGTATCAACGGCCAGGCGCAATACTGGGCGCACGATATCGATGAAGCCTGCCACATTCTCTTGCGCCACTATGATCACACATACGTGGCTCCGGGGGAGCGTTTCCCCCGTCGGGATGCGACGACAGATCCCACCGATCGGGATGTCCGAGTCTACGCTCACGGCAAGAACGGGGACGAAGGCTTCGAACGGGTCGGCGACATCCTGTCCGACGAGACCAACCCAGGGCGCAAGAGATCCTTTGAGATCCGCAAAGTGATGAAGGCGGCCACCGACCAGGACCATGCACCGCTGGAGCGTTGGGCTGGCATGCGTGCGGCGGAGACCGCCGTAGTGTGGGACGCCCACCTCGGAGGCTATCCCGTTTGTCTTATCGGTATCGAATCTCGACCTGTACCCCGGTTAGGATTTGTACCGGCCGACGGCCCCGATCAGTGGACTTCGGGAACGCTCTTCCCACAATCCTCGAAGAAAATTGCGCGCGCGATTAATGCAGCCAGCAACAATCGGCCGGTAGTTGTTTTAGCCAATCTGTCGGGATTTGATGGCTCGCCGGAGTCAATGCGCAGGCTGCAACTGGAGTATGGCGCCGAGATCGGGAGGGCAGTCGTAAACTTCAAGGGTCCCATCGTCTTTTGCGTCATCTCGCGCTATCACGGAGGCGCTTACGTGGTTTTCTCGCGGGCGCTAAATGAAAGCGTCGAGGTGGCGGCCTTGGAGGGAACGTTTGCCTCGGTGATTGGTGGCGCACCTGCGGCGGCGGTGGTTTTCGCCGGCGAGGTTGAAGCTAGGGCCCGCAAAGATGCGCGCCTGGAGCCGCTCAACCAGGCGATTGCCCAGGCCGAAGGCGCGGAGAAAGGTCGGTTGCGCGCCCAGTGGGACGAACTATTCAAAGTCGTGCACTCGGAGAAACTGGGCGAGATGGCCGCCGAGTTTGACCGCGTGCACAGTGTGCAGCGGGCTCTCGACGTGGGTGCTCTCAATTACATTATTCCGCCCGCGAACCTGCGACCATACCTCATCCATGCGGTCGAGCGCGGTATTGCAAGAGAGGAAGAATCGGTATCTGTAAAGTCCGAAATAAGGATATCGGAAACCACGATAACGGAAGCGGCCTGATCTCGGGCTCGGTGACTTGAATGCATGTGTATTGGTTGGAACAGACCGAAGCGGATGTACCAGCGGAGAATGATTGGCTCAGCACTAACGAAGCGGTTTGCCTGAGCAAGATGCGCTTTGCCAAGCGCCGCGCTGACTGGCGGATGGGACGTTGGACAGCAAAACGCGCGCTGTCGGTTTGCCTGGATCTCCCGGCTCATCCTCAGATTTTCAAGAAAATGGAAATCCGCCCGGCGCAATCTGGCGCGCCCGAGGTCTTCTTCGCCAACCAGCCGGCGGCAGTCACGATTTCACTCAGCCACCGCGCGGGTCTCGCGGCTTGTACGGTAGTGAAGTCCAATGTGGACCTGGGCTGCGATCTGGAAATAATTGAGCCGCGTAGCGATGCGTTTGTCTCTGACTATTTCACCAGCGAAGAGCAAGCCCTGGTCGCACGCGCGTCGGCCTCGAACCGCCCTCAGATTCTGGCCCTGCTCTGGAGCGCGAAGGAGAGCGCGCTCAAAGCGCTGCACGAGGGGCTTCGACTCGACACGCGGTGTGTGATCGCCAGCCCTTTCGACGAATCATTCGATCTCAATGGCTGGAGTCCGCTGCGGGTCCGTTACACCGGCGGGGTAATCTTCCACGGCTGGTGGCAGCAGGCAGAAAACGTCGTGCGAACCGTGGTCGGCTCTCCCGCGCCGGATTCCCCCGTTTCTTTAGCCATCCCGGCGCACTTTTTTGATAGTGCTTCCCGGTGTGCGTAATGGAGTTGTATGAGCGGCAATAATGTGTTCGATTTCGATTTTATCGTCATCGGATCAGGCTTCGGTGGCAGTGTTTCCGCCCACCGCCTGGTAGAAAAGGGTTACAAAGTCGCTGTCATGGAAATGGGACGGCGCTGGACGCCGGACAATCTGCCGCATACCAGTTGGTCTCTCCATCGCTGGCTCTGGCGTCCCAAAATCGGCTTGCGCGGCTTCTTCAACATACAGTTTTTCAGGCACGCAACCATTTTCCACGGGAGCGCGGTTGGTGGCGGATCAATCACCTACGCCTGCACATTGCTTCAGCCTCCAGAGAAAGTGTGGGAAGCGGGATCGTGGACGGGGTTGTCGGACTGGAAAGCGGAAATGCCCGAGCACTACGAAACCGCTTCGCTCATGCTGGGTGTGACGGAAAACAGAATCCTCGGACCGGCCGACCATCTCTTGAAAAAAGCCGCGGAGGCCTCAGGCACTGGGCATACTTTCTACTGCACGAAGGTCGGCATCTTCGAGCCCCCGGAAGGAGAGCAGGGCAACCAGACCTTTCCGGACCCGTACTTTGGGGGAGAAGGCCCAGCGCGAACCACATGCATTGCCTGCGGTGGCTGCATGATGGGCTGCCGGTACGGCGCGAAAAACACGCTCGATCTTGGCTACCTGTATCTCGCCGAGAAACACGGAGCGCAGGTCTTTCCCGAAACAAGGGTGGTAAACGTCAAACCGCTGGGAAGTGGCGGCGATGGCAGCGCCGGATACGAAGTGAGCACCGTCAAGTCTACAGCGTGGGTTCGCTGCAAGCACCGTCGGTTCACCTGCCGCGCTGTGGTCTTCTCTGCCTCCTCGCTCGGCACCATGGAACTTCTCTTTCAACTCAAAGAAAAAGGCTCCCTGCCCGCCATCAGCAGCCAACTCGGCAAGCATGTACGCACTAATTCTGAGTCGCTCATCGGGGCGCGCACCCCGGGCTACTCTGAGGACGTCTCCATGGGCATCGCGATCGGCTCCGGCGTGTATATCGACGAGCACACTCACATTGAGGCGGTCCGCTATCCGCGGGGCTCCGATGCAATGGGTTTCCTGACCACAATCCTCACCGATGGCCGCCCCGGTCCGCGGCGGATCGCACTTTGGGTGAAGAATGTCATGAAGTCGATGCTCCGCCACCCAATCCAGACCGTACGTGTGTTGCAACCTATAGGCTGGGCCCGGGAGTTTGTGATTCTGCTTTGTATGCAAGCGCTCGAGGGAGAGATCGAGATGCGCTGGCAACGACCTTGGTTCTGGCCGTTGCGCAAGTTTCTGGTCAGTCACGGCAAGAAGGTTCCCACCTACATTCCCAAAGCTAACGAGTTTGCGAAGACGCTGGCAAAATTGACAGGCGGCTTTCCCATGAGCATGCTGCCGGAAATCCTCTTCAATGTGCCCGGCACGGCACACTGCATCGGAGGCTGCGTGATCGCGGATAGTTCCACCCACGGCGTGGTTGATTCTCGCCACCGCGTCTTCAATTACACAAATATGTACATCTGCGATGGGTCCGTAGTGTCCGCGAACCTCGGAGTTAATCCCAGCCTGACCATTACCGCGCTGGCCGAACGGGCCATGAGCTTTATCCCCCGAGCTACTGAAACCGATTGGAATGATGCCGCTAAGAACACCGCCAAGGACTTGACTGTTGCACCCTAGCGCGTTTCGAGAAGGTCGCCTTTGAGGCGAGCTCCAAATGGGATGGCATGGTTTTCAGCCTCGTCGATCGAACCGTGCGAAGACTGGGCTTCAGCACCTGAAGTTCTGTGAGGCAGAATCGGTTCTATGTTGCTGTGGTCGCTACTGAGGTTGTCGAACCCGCAGGCAGCAATCGGTCCAAGATCGCCTGCTCGCACTGCAGCCACAAGCGCCCTGTATACAGCAAAGCGCTGCACTGCAACGTGACCCAATCTCGAGTCTTCAGGGGTGAACGGAATTCTTTGCGATTGCTGATCCAATGCTGTGCAACGTGACGCGCGATGGCGAAACCCAAGCCGCTGTTGGACCCTCCGATATCGCCCAGAATTCCATCCAGCGTAAACATCACCTTGGACAACATGATCAGCGCGCCGGGGAACTTCACGCCCTTCATGGCAAGCCGTTCGAGCAACAGCATCGCATCCACTCCGCTGGGCAGACGCACCACGGGCAGCTCACCAAGAAAGTCCGTGACGAACTCTGCAATCATCCGTCCCCGCGGCGAGGTGCTTCGGATGTGTTGCTGGCTGAGTGCCAATATTTCATTGCAGGCGCCCACCGGATCGCGCAAGGTCACCATCAGAAACAAGAGCGCGAGATGCCGTCGCTGATCGCGGCTCAGCCGTTCTCTCAGGGCCCAGTCGATAATCGTCAATTCACCGGTTCGGTTGTCATAAAGCAGATTGCCGGCATGGGGATCGCCGTGAAAAATGGCATTTTCCTGCGACGCCAGCAGTGGAACCGCTATCAGCGCTTCGATGAGTTGCTCGGCAAGTTTCCTGCGCCGCGAGGCGGGCAAGCGGGCCGCCGCATTCGTCACCTTGATCCCACGCTCCTCGGTCAGAGCCGTGATTCCAGTCGTACACAGGGGCTGAATCAGCCGCGGCACCCGAACCTTATGCATCGACCGATACAGACTCCATGCTTCGAGCAGCGTCTTCTGCTCTCGTCGAAAGTTGACCTCGTGCCGCAGCAATCGCCGAACTTTCTTGAAAGTATCGGGCAGGAGCTTTGCAGGAAATCCGTAGTTGTGTTCCCGCTCGCTAAAGTATTCCGCCAGCCCCTGCAGATAGTCCATATCCTCCGCAAAGTACTCCGGGATGTGAGGCTTCAGGACTTTGAAAACTCCCCGCTCCCGCTTGCCATTTTCCGGGTTACGCCAACTGAAGCGCACCACCGCGCTGACACTGGCCTCGGAGAGAATCGCAGGAGCGATCTTCACGGAATATTTCTCGACCCTCGACCCCAACTCTTGTCGGATGATCGAGACGACGTCCTCCGGCCGGACATCCCGAATTCCATTTTCCAGTCGCTCAAGCGCATTGCGCAGCGCGGGGCGAAGATGCTGGTTGCGCGCGATGACTTGTCCTAGTTTCTGCAAGCCCGGTACTTTTGAGATGAGTCGCAGCAATCGCACTTCCGCCGAAGTGTCCAACGGAAGCTCAAGCTGCTCCAGGAGCTTGGGGGCGAGGCGCGCGGGCGAAAGCCGCGCCACCACGAACATCATCGCGTCCCGCACCGGGGGGCGCCACTTGATGTAAGCCTGCGGAACCAGCCGCTTCACCGGAACGATCTCGTCGACAATCCATCGCGCCATGGTGTCTCGCATGGCCTGCCCAGCGGGACTCCGCAACCCGGCTTCAATGGCACGAGTCTGCTCGGCAGCCGTAGCCCCTTTAGGCAGGAAGTTCGCAAGCGCCGCGCGCAACTGCACGGGAGCCATCTGACGCAATCCATCTTCGATGGTTGAAGAACTGACGGCGGGCGCAGACATAGAAGTCACCTTCTATACGGTAAACCCGTTGCAAGCCGGACTGCAGTGACTGCCGTCACCGGTCATGAAACTTATCGAGAGATACGTGTCAAGGGCGAATACATTTCCGTCAGGGTTTTGACTTCCGCATTTCGAGTTCTATAATTGGATTTGACGGCTGTTGGAGAGTAGCCCGCGATTCTACCAGGAGGTTCCCTTGCTCTCCAAGTGTGCGAATCCGGCGTGTCTGGCTCGCTTTCATTACCTGCATGAGGGCAGGATATTCAAGGTCGAGATGAGCGTCGTCGCGTCCGACAGCAACAAAACACCCACCCGCAGGATTGAACACTTCTGGCTTTGTGAGCGTTGCGTGCAGATTTTCACCGTCGTGGTGGAGAATGGAGTTGTAAGCACGCGTCCGCTGCACCTGGAACTGGCTGAAGGCGCTCCGCAAGAGAAATCCCAGAGACGGCGCGATGTGGCGTAACTGATGTGGCCGGGCGTTCTTATCCGCTGGCTCGGATTTTGTTCGAAAAAGCTAACAACATCGACGGCGGCGGACAATAGTGTTCGCCCTACACCAATGCGCGGCTTACCCTTCTCGGGGAAAAGACTTCAGTTGGACTTCGCGGGAGGTTGACGTGACTTTCTTGTCCGCATCGGTGCGGTATTCGGTTAGCGTGCCTTTCATGATGTAGTACCCCTCGTTCGCAAGTGTCTTACCATCTCCTCGCTCGATTGTGCCTTTGAACTCGTACCAAACGCCGTGAACTGTGTCCGTGGTGAAATTTAACTTAGTTCCCTCGAGTTTGCCGTGTTTGAAGAACTGATCGAGAAAAGCACCGCGATCGCTATCGGTATCTCCGAAGCGCGAAACAAAGCCGGTGACATTGCCCGCATCTTCAACGGTGAGCTGGACGAATTCTCCTTCCCGCTGAAAGCTGTACATTCCTGAATAGTCCTCGGCCGGCTTGGCAGGGGTCGGAGGATTTTGTGCCCCGAGTAACGTACTGAAGGCCAGCAAGATCAGCGTAAGTGCCTCTGCCAGTTTCATATCGGTATTAGAGCACGGAAATTTGCTGCCAGGAACTGTTTACATGGGCAAATGAGGAGGCCGGCGCATCTATAATGGGGAGATTCTCGCCGGTCGCGAGGAGTTCATGAAACAGGGTCCGCTGCTGATTGACACCTCGCGCAAGCGCAAGCCGAACCCGGGGCCGGTCCCAGTTCTGTTGGTCGAAATGGAGGCGTGGCACCGAGTCTTTCTACGAAATCTCAGGGACTTGTTTCTGCCGCGGCAAAAGGCTGTGCTTTCGTTGGTGTCTCAACCCGGGACTTTTTGGCCTGACGTTTTCGTTCCTACGCGGATGCCCTGGAGCCAATTTTTACAGTCTGGGCTTGGTCACATTCTGGTGATCGTGGCATTATGGGGCTGGTCGCAGCTTTGGCCGCAACGACCGCAGATCGTGGAGCGACCGGTCTTTCATAGCTCGGACGTTGTCTACTACGATGCAACTGAATACCTGGCGCCGCTCGACACCGGGTCGGCGCACGCGCAATTGCCGCAAAAGGGCCGGCCGGAGCATGCGCCGCAGCCGATCATCTCAGTGCCGCCCGAGGCAGACAATCGCACGCAGACCATTGTCACTCCTCCCAAGCTGAAGCTGGATCACGATGTTCCATTGCCGAATATCGTGGCCATGGGGCGTCCGCAGCCTACTATTCCTACTGCGGCAATGGCGGGCTCGCCGTCGGATTTGAAGCTACCGGTGCTGCCCACGTCGGTAGTCGCACCGGCGCCGGAGGTGAAGAACGCGCTTTCGAGACGCGAGGTCAATGCTCCGCAAGCGGCGATCGTCGAGCCTCCGGTTGAAGTTGCGGATGCGGGTTCGCGGCGGCTGACGGATATCAATATCGGTCATACGCAAGTCGTGGCGCCTGCGCCGCTGTTACCGATGGGAGAGCAACGCGCACTGTCGAGCATGACTCCGCTGGATAATCCCGGCAACGCGGTGGTGCCGCCTCCGCCATCGGTTCAGGGTTCGGGTGGTTCGGGCGACGGACGTTTGATTGCGCTGAATCTTCATCCCGCGGCCCCCAGCGGACCGATCGATGTTCCCGCTGGCAACCGGCGAGGAACTTTCGCGGCCACCCCGGAGGGCAAGGCCGGCGCGCCGGGAACGCCAGATATTCCCGCTGACAATCGTCACGGTGCGGTCAGTGGTGTTGGGAGCGGCCACGGTGGCGGCGATGCGGCGGGCTCGGGCAGCAACATAAACGGCGCCCCGCCGGGGCTCGTTGTTGGCGCTGGCCCCAAGGCGGGAAACAGTTCCACCGTTGCTGGCGGTACTCCAGGAGTCGCGAAGGGGAAGCCATCCGACTCTCCGTTGCTGGCGAGCGCAACTCCGCCGCGGGTTACGGCTGTTCCGCGATCTTCCGAGTTGCCCACCAATGCCACCAGCGAACTCGAGCGCAAGGTCTTTGGCGACCGGAAGTCCTATGCCATGATTTTGAATGTGCCTAATCTGAACTCCGCGGGTGGAAGCTGGGTAATGCATTTTGCCGAATTGAAGGACCCTGAAAAGCCGGGTGAGTTGGTCTATCCAACGGCCACCCAACAGGTGGATCCCGGATACCCACTTGAGTTGATGAAGCAGAATGTTCAGGGCACGGTAGTGCTCGCGGCGATTATTCGCGGCGACGGATCGGTCGGCGAAGTGAAGGTTCTCCGCGGGGTCGACGATCGTCTGGATCAGTATGCCAGTGCGGCGCTGTCGCGTTGGCGGTTTCGTCCTGCGACGAGGAATGGCGATCCGGTGGCGCTGCAGACCGTAGTCATGATTCCGTTCCGGCCCATGCGAAAGCCAGGCTTCTAATTAATGGCAGAAATGTAGCTAGCTATGTTTCTACACCCGCCAAAGCAAGGAGCGTCAGCAAGATCCGCTTAAGTCCCAGTTCACGTCCGGTACAATCGAACCATTCCTGCAAGGTGTGGGCGCCGCCGCCGACACCGCCACCACCGATAGCGATGGCTTCCCGGCCGAGCGACAGTGGGATGTTCGCGTCGGTGGATGCGCGCTGGATTTGCGCCGCGTTGCCGAGATGCACATCTACCGCGCGAATCACCTTCAGCATTCGAGCGTTCCCGTCCAATTCTCCTGCAGGACGATTGCCGATGGGAACAACTTCGTAACTGAGTCCCGAAGACCGCCTCTGGGATGAGATCCGCCGCTCACTGGCTCGCGATTCTTCTTCGACCGCCTGCTCCAGGGACCGGCGCAGTGAACCCTCCAACCGCTCCATCTCTGCCATCGAAGTAGATCGGATGTCGACGCGCATACTAGCGGACTCGGGAATGGAGTTTACCGATGTGCCACCCCGAATTACTCCGACATTGAACGTCGTTTTCGGGGAGGACGGAAGCGAGGTCTGAGAGAACCAGTGGATGCATCGAGCCAGGACCAGTATAGGGTTGGGCATGCCAAAGTCGCTCCAGGAATGTCCTCCTGGGCCGCGCACGATGACTTCGAAGCGACGGCTGCCCAGAGCTTCGGCCACGATGGTGTCGGAACCGGCGCCGTCGAGGATCAGGCTGTAACGGATCGACTCTTTCCAGCGGGCATGGGAAAAAATGTAGCGCATGCCGCGCAAATCGCCTTCGCCTTCCTCACCTACATTGCCAATGAATAATAAGGGCGTTGCGAGCTGAATCTTGCAAGCGCGAAGGGCGGCGGCTACGGCCAGCAATGCCGCGGCACCCGCCCCGTTGTCCGAAACTCCTGGCCCGTAAAGACGGTTGCCCTGCTGCCGCAGGTTCAGGGGAGTTCCAGCGGGAAAAACAGTATCGATGTGAGCGCTGAGGGCGGTGTGTGGCTTGGCTGAAGGGCGTTTGCCGCAATCAGTGCGAATGCCGAACACGTTACCTACTTCATCGGTGTGAACATCTTCCAGACCAAGCGCGCGAAAACGTTCCTCCAGCCATTCACCCCGGGCTGTCTCTCCAAACGGGGGAGCGGGGATCTGCGCCATTTCCAATTGCCAGGCTGCGAACTGAGCCTCCTCGGCGCGAAGCCAGGCGAAGGCGGCGTGAATTTCTGGCAGCGCAGCGAGGCGCCCGATCTCTTGCTGGACCGTGGGAGGCACGAACGGCACGTCGGCGCGCGGGCTGGAGGGCATGAGTCGACCACGTAATCTTACAACGTACGGCCGCAACGCTGCCCGATGTAGAATCTCGCTGGAGACATACCGAGATGAGAGTGCCTCGGTCAGCCAGCTTCGTGCTCGTGATTGCGGCGGCCACCGCGTGTGCCGCTCCGATCACTCAGCTCCGTTTCGGCGTGGTAAACCCACAGATTGTCGAGCAAAGGCTGAAGAGTTACAGAAACAGTGACGTCGAGCGAGAGGCTACGATGAAGACTCTCTTTCAGTCGTCTGGCTGCTCGGAAGGAAGACTCGTCGAACAACCTGTAAAAGGATTGAGGCTGCCGAATGTAATGTGCACTCTCCCCGGCGGCACCGGTTCCCTGATTGTCGTAGGCGCGAATTTCGACCACGCGGAAGTTGGCGACGGAGTCATCGATAATTGGAGTGGCGCGTCCATGCTGCCGAGCCTCTATCAGGCGCTGAACATTGAACCCCGGCGGCACACGTTTGTCTTTGTCGCTTTTACCGGGCAGAAACAAGGTTCCCTGGGTTCCCGATTTTACGTGGACAGCCTCACACCGGATCAGGTGCAGAAAGTCGATGCGATGGTCGATATTGACTTGCTGGGATTGGGTCCAACCGAAGTGTGGGTCAATCGTTCGGATCAGAAACTGGTGCGCGGGCTCAACGGAATGGCAGTTGCGTTGAAAGTTCCACTGGCGGGCGTAAACCTCGACTGGATTGCAGAGTTCGATGAGGCAGCCTTTGTTGATCGCAAGGTCCCGACCATTACCGTCCATTCTTTGATTAAGGATATGCCGCTCCCCCTGTTACATCTACATAAAGACACTTACAGCGCGGTTCGTTTTGACGACTATTACAAGAGCTACCGGCTTCTGAGCGCTTATCTTGTGCTTCTGGATGGATTGGCGAGTCGATAGAGAATAAGGTTTGGGATCTCGCCTGTGCAACGAGGAATCAGTGCCTGATCAGTCGATCAGCAGTAAGACGGCGATCGCGACAATAAGATCAGCCGGCGTCGGTATCGTGATTGCAATGATAGCGGCCTGTGGGCCTCTGGATGCTCAGGTCCGCTTCGGGACCGTGAACTCTCAGGTTGTCGAGCAGAGACTGAAAAGTTACAAGGGCAACGATAGCGAACGGGAGGCTACCGTGAAAAGCCTTTTCCAGTCAGCGGGGTGTCCCGACGATAAGCTCACCGAACAACCGGTTAAAGGATTGAAGCAGTCGAACGTAATTTGTCTGCTGCCGGGCAGCACTGATTCAGTGATTGTGGTGGGCGCGCACTTCGACCATGTGGACGCGGGCAACGGAGTCATCGACAACTGGAGCGGCGCTTCGCTGCTGCCAAGCCTGTATCAGGCTGTGAAGCTTGCGCCGCGTAAACACACGTTCATTTTCCTGTCCTTTGCAGGTGAGGAAAAAGGCCTGATAGGTTCACGATTTTACGTGAACAGCCTGACGGCGGACCAGTTGAAGAAAATCGATGCCATGGTCAACCTGGATACACTCGCCTTGGGCCCCACTGAAGTATGGGTAACCCGTTCCGACGACAGACTCGTACGCGGGCTCAATGGAATGGCGCTGGCATTGAAACTACCTCTCACCGGCGTGAACGTCGACGGAGTGGGAGTCTCCGACGAGGAGCCATTCGTCAATCGCAAGGTTCCGACGATCACGATTCATTCCCTGACTAAGGAAACTCTGCGGATTTTGCACACTTCGAAAGATAACTACAGCGAGGTTCATTTCGACGACTATTACAATAGTTACAGGCTTCTAAGCGGTTACCTGGTACTTTTGGATAGCTTGACAGGACAGTGATCGACTGTGAATCCGTGGCCGGCAACTTTCCGTACTGGCCTGCAATCTAAATACACAGGCTTCCCAAGCCTGATTTCGCTACACTAGTGTTATGAAGCTTACGCAGATTGCATTCATAGTGGTCATGGCAGCGGTCCTGTGCGGCCCGGCTTCTCCAGGCGCTTTCGGGGATGAAGGAGCGCTCAACCCCGCCGAACCCAAGGGCGTTAGCTCCGACGAGATTATCCAGCGCTTTGCGGCCAAAGAAAAAGAATTTAAAACCGCTCTCGACCAGTACGGATACCGGCAGACGGTGAAGGTGCAGACCATCGATGGGGACACTGCGGATGGAGAATATCAGCAGGTCTTTGACGTGTCTTTCGATGATCAAGGAAAGAAGATCAAGAACGTGGTCTTCGCCCCGCAATCGACTCTGCAGCGGATCATGATGACGGAGCAGGATATTGACGACATCGAAAATCGTCTGCCCTTCGTTCTCACCAGCGACGAGATCAATGAATACAGCATTCTTTATGTTGGACAGCAGCAGGAAGACGATCTGCATTGTTATGTGTTCGACATCGCGCCCAAAAAGATCGAAGGCAAGAAGCGATATTTTCAGGGACGCATCTGGGTTGACGACAAAGATTTTCAGATCGTGAAGACCTTCGGCAAGAGCGTTCCCGACATTACCCGGAAAAAAGGCACTGAAAACCTGTTTCCCAAGTTCACCACTTACCGGGAGCAGGTAGTGGATGGTCCTTATTGGTTTCCTGTCTATACGCGCGCGGACGATACTCTGCATTTCTCCACCGGCGACGTGAAGGTCCGCGAGATTGTGAAGTACACGAACTACAAGAAGTTCGGATCGAACGTGAAGATTACGTACGACGGCAAGGAAGTGCAGAAGGGCGATCAGGGAAAGACCGCGCCTTCACAGCCGCAGCAAAAATAGCAGCCAGGACTCAGCATTCAGACAGGGCGGATCTGAACGAGTTCCGCTTGAGGGCTTGGAGGGTTCTAAGCCCCCTCATCTCCCAGCCTGATTTGGATCGTCAGCAGAATTGTCAGCATGCCGTCGGCGGTATTGGGCTGGGCGCTCTCAACCTTGGTGCCGTACATTGCATACTGAAATTCGGCTTCCTCCGCGTCCGTCATCGCGCGCAACACACCTCTTTCGACGGCAATCACGTAGCCCCCAGCGCATGAAATGCAGGGGACAGCTGAAGTTACAGTTTGGTGTTCGTGGTCGCATCCCAGGAGACAGCCGCTGTCGGTCCAGGCGGCAAAATAGAAAGTGGAGCGCATTAACGTTCTCCGTCTCGACATGAGACAACTTCTGACATACATGTCTCACCTGTGATACGGGGTCGAAGTGGGCAACACAAGGTTACGGCAGTGAAAACGGGGGCATGAACTTTAGTAATCGCAAGATGCGAGGACAGGGCGGTGGTGCTGGCTGAGCTGAGCGCTCAATAAAAGAGATACTTCCGCCACTTATCATCGGAGCGGCCCATCAGGCGCATGATGTGACGGCTGGTGTGCAGATTGAAAGCGCGGGGTTCGCGCATGAGCTTCATCCCGGCCTCGTGCGGGAGTTGGTTGCCCTTGCGGCGATTGCAGGGATGGCAGCATGCAACCAGGTTCTCCCAACTGGAAGCGCCACCGCGCGAGCGCGGCACAACGTGGTCGAGGGTAAGCTCACCCGAAGCCAGCACCTCGCCGCAGAACTGACAGGTATTGCGGTCGCGGAGCAGAATGTTCTTGCGAGAGAGAGCGCGTGTCTGATGCGGAATCCGCCGATACTCCAGCAGGCGGATCACAGACGGCAAACGAATGGCAAGGCGGGCAGCGTGGAGGAAGTGTCCATTCTCTTCCTCGGTCATCGCGATGCCCTTGAGCACAAGAACAATGGCACGGCGGGCGGCGCAGACGTTGATAGGCTCGTACGAAGCGTTCAGCACCAACACGGGCGCGTGCAGGACGTGAGGGCCGTCCCCCTCAGAGCGTACGCTCGCAGCTGCGGGAGACAGGTGACCCCGGCCCATGCCGCTCATCGAATTGTTCCACTTCCCTGACATAAAGCGCCTATTGCGTGAGTCTCGCTCGGCAGCAATCGACGAGGCCCTCGGCCCATGTGCCTTATCCCGCGGCCGCCATCGTCAACCTGGCTTCTGTGTCCGACAGTCGGATAGCGTGTTGTGCCTCGGTCTTCAAGGTGCGTGCCACGGTGGCGACATACACTTTGTATGCGCCGGCACGCCGCAGAACGCGGGCGCACTCTGAAACCGTCGTTCCCGTCGTGAACACATCGTCTACTAAGAGGACCTCGCGTCCCTTCAATTCGTCGGGCTTTGCCACCACAAACGCACCACGAATATTTTCCCTTCGTTGATGGCGGGAAAGTCCGATTTGAGATTTGGTTTCACGGTGTCGCTCCAGCAAGCCGGCACTGAGATTCAACCCAGCGGGAGCGGACTTGAGCTTCAGTGCAGCACGGACGATCAACGCAGACTGATTAAATCCCCGTTGGCGCAGCCTTCGGACGTGAAGAGGCACAGGCACGACCAGGATTTCCTTACCCGCCAAGTATGGCTGCAAATCCTCGATCGCTTCCACCAGCATGCGCCCCAGAACATTCGCAGCGGGACGAACCTGGTTGTACTTGAGCAAATGAATCAGCTCCCGCAGACCGCTTTCGTAACTCCCGTAGGCCGCGGCTTTCACGTATGGAGGCTCAAGACGGCGGCATAGTCCGCAGAGACCTTCAGCCGATCCGAGCGCTGGCGTCTCCATGGAAAAGACAAACGGACTCACCAACCGCTCACCGCAAATGGAACAGAGTCCGCCGGTGATTGACGGCATCGCATGCAGGCAATCTTCACACACGGGAAGCCTAGAAATGTTCATCAGGGGGGTGCCGCATAGACGACAATCGGAGGGAAACAGCGTCGCGAACAAGGCTGCGGCAATGCCGCTCGCCCAGGAGACCAGTGGATTATCTTGCGCGACAACCCCGGTCCCGATGGCCCGAATTGGGGTCCCGTTACTGCTGAAGACGATCCTCCTTCACCCGGCCGCGACTACGGGGGCTCCGACCGGAAGAATCTTCTTCAGTATAGCGGCGCGGGAGGCCGGGCGCAACGAGCACGAAGGTACGTATCATTTGGTGCACATCTCCCGCCAACGCGAAGCGTATTCGAAAACCTCGGGCTGCGCAAAACTAGCATCCACCTGTAGAGCCCAAAGTGTGGCGGAGCGAATTCCTTGTGCAGCCTGGGTTTTGGGGGCACTTGTATCGCGGTCTGGTGCTAAACTTGGGACCCTTGAGCGCGTGCGCCGTTAAAACCGCTCACATACAAAAAGCAATGAGGAGGAAAGTCTGTGAAACGATTCGTCCGGATCTCCGCGGTATTACTTGCACTGGCCTTAACAGCGTCGGCAAGCACGGAAAAAGTATTGTGGAACTTTGCCGGGGGTAGTGATGGCAGTGGCCCCTGGAGCAATTATTTCATCAGCGATGCAAAAGGCAACCTCTACGCAGCAACGGCCGCCGGCGGAACCTATTCCGCCGGTGTTGTGTTCATGCTGTCGCCTGCAGGCAAGGAAACAGTTCTCTATGAGTTCAAAGGTCAAGCCAACGGAGATGGCGCTTCTCCCCATGGTCGTCTCGCGTTCGATGCCGAAGGCAATATATATGGCACTACCCAGGGTGGCGGCACCAACAGTACGGGAACCGTCTATGAGTTATCTCCGAAACGCGGTGGCGGATGGACGGAAAAAGTCATCTACACGTTCAGCGCCGGCGGCTCGGACGGAATCAGCCCTTCGGCTGGGATGACGATCGCTCCCGATGGCACCATGTACAGCACTACCCCTGACGGAGGCGCTTACAGCGGCGGTGTCATTTTCAGCTTGAAGAAGACGTCCAAAGGCTGGAGGCAGACAGTGATTCACAATATCAACTTTCCCAACGAAGGCGGGTTCCCCTACGAAGGCCTGATGAGAGACGCGGCGGGGAATTTGTATGGGGTAGCACCAGCTGGCGGCGCCACCGGAGCTGGAGTCGTATACCGCCTGAGCCACACCAAAAAAGGATGGGTGGACAAGGTACTCTACAGCTTCACTGGCCAGGGCGGCGACGGCGCCGGGTTGTACTGGATTGATCTGATCAGCGACGCGGCTGGCAATATTTACGGCGCGACGTCGTTTGGCGGCACCAACGGCACAGGCACGGTTTTTGAACTGGTTTACTCGGAAACCAAGAAGAGCTATTCAGAAAAGGTTCTGTATGAGTTTGGCGCCAGTGGAAGTGGAGACGGCAACAACCCGTACGGAGGCCTTGCTATGGACAGCAAAGGGAATCTGTACGGCACAACGTTGAACGGAGGTTCCACCAATTTGGGGGCATTCTATAAGCTCACAAAGGGAAAGACCTGGAAAGAGACGGTTCTGCACAGCTTCCTGGGAGCTAACGACGGAAGTCAACCCACCGGCAATCCCTATATAGACGCAACGGGACGGTTGTATGGAATGGCGGAGACGGGAGGGAAGTCCAACTTTGGGGTCGTTTACCGCATTACACCGTAAACGGAACCGATATTTTAAGCTGATTCACAGGGCACAGCCCAGCGGTTGTGCCCTGTTCGGCTGGAACAATGGTGGCTCGAGCTGTCGCCCTTTCTCTGCACAAGAAGCTTTTCGAATCGCAGTCGAGAGAATCTCGGTCGGGACGGGCACTGTCACGTTTCCATTCTTCACCGCCACGGGTCACTCCGCACTTGTAAAGCAGGTCGCGCGCGTGCTAACGTGCGCCGTCTTACTTTATAGTGATCAAGCCTGATCATTTACGAGGATTTCGACCATGAGCCCCCAAAGCACCCTGACGACAACGGAAGCCCCAAAGAAATTCAAACCCTACGTCCCCGAAAACATGGAAATGCGGGAGTTCACCTTCCGCGCCGTAATGCTCGGGCTGCTGATGACGGGAGTTTTGGGAGCGGCCAACGCCTACCTTGGCCTGAAAGCCGGGATGACCATCGCGGCAACTTATCCCGCCGCGGTCATTGGCATGTCGCTTTTGCGACTGATGAAAGGTTCGCTGCTGGAAGAAAACATCGCACGAACAGTGGGGGCTATTGGCGAATCGGTAGCTGCGGGGGCCGTCTTCACCATTCCGGCGTTCGTTCTCGCTGGATTGTGGCCGAGCCTCGGCATGGAAAGGTACTGGCAATCCGTGGCTCTGATGGTGATTGGCGGGTTGCTTGGTATTTTGTTCGTCACTCTGCTTCGTCGCGTCATGGTGGAAGACGCCGAGCTACCCTTCCCTGAGTCAGTGGCCGCGGCGGAAATTCATAAGGCCGGACAACAAGGTTCAAAGGCGGCGAAGATCCTGTTCGCCAACATGGGCTTCGGGGGATTGATGTACTTTCTGTCGCAGATCAACGTCTTTTGGTACACGAAAAATGTTCTGGTGAACATTCCGAAGATGGCGACCGGGCTGCGACTGGGGCGCGGCGTGAATGCGCCCATGCTGGCGACGGGTGGAATGTCGCAATTCACTTCGCCTGCCGTGAGTCCGGCCTATCTGGGTGTGGGTTACATTATTGGACCTCGGCTGGCATCGCTGAACTTTGCAGGCGGCGTGGTGGCTTGGGGGCTGTTGGTTCCGCTCCTAATTTATTTCCTCGGGCCGACGTTGCCGCCGATGGCGGCGGGCGGGAATCCGGCGGCGTATTGGGGAGGCATTGCGTTTAGCGTGTGGTATTCGATCGTGCGTCCGATTGCGGTGGGTGGCATGCTGGTCGGTGCCGGATTCACACTTTTCCGCATGCGCAAGCAGTTACTGGCCGGCATGAAGCGCGCAGTTTCCGATCTGAAGAAATCCGCCGAAGCGCATAAGGCGACCAGCCGCGTTGATCGCGACCTCAACGCGAAAGTCGTTTTCGCGGGGGTCGGGCTTGTATTCATCGCGATGATCGGCCTTTACTACTATTTCATTGCCGGCGCGCATAACTTGAGTGGGAGCAAAGTCGTCGCCGGCGCGGTCGTGGCGGCAGCCGTCATGATCGTTCTCGGTTTCTTCTTTGCGGCCGTTTCGGGCAATCTGGTCGGAATGATTGGTTCGTCCAATAATCCTGTTTCCGGTTTGACGCTATGCACCCTTGTCGTGGCGGCGCTGCTCATGGTGGCGATGGGAGTCTCGGGTATCGGCGGCGTGACTGCAGTGCTTGGAGTCGCAGCTGTGGTGTGCGTATCGTCTGCGGTTGCAGGCGAGATGTTGCAGGATTTAAAAGCTGGCCATATTCTTGGCGGCACGCCAGCAAAAATGCAGATGGGCGATATCTTCGGCACCATCGTGGCGTCTCTGGTTCTGTTCTTTCCGTTGATGATTCTCGACAAGGCCTACCACTTCGGCAGCGCCGCTCTGCCTGCGCCCCAGGCCGGCCTCATGGCGATGCTGGCCCAGGGCATCGTCGGTGGCAACATGGCTTGGCCGCTGGTAGTGGTCGGCATCCTCATGGGCTTCGCCATGATTCTCGTGGAAGTAAAAAGCCCCATGCTCTTCTCTGTCGGAATGTACCTGCCCCTCGAGACGACGTCGGCCATCTTTGTGGGTGGAGTGATCCGCTGGTTTACCGACAAGCTTCGCGACCGGCGCGGCTACAATGACGCGCAGAAAGCGCGCGTTGACAACGCGGGCGTGCTGACTGCATCGGGGCTGATTGCTGGAGAAGCGTTGTGCGGTTTGGTGATCGCGGGTGTGGTTGGAAGCAATCATAAGCTTTGGCATATCGATGTAGGAGATTTTTCCTTCTCCGGTCTGATCGGTATGGCGGTGCTTATTTTCGTCATGATGAAAGTTCCGCTTTCGAACGCGGGCAGCCCGGATGAGCCGGCACCGCCCACGGCGATCATGTGAGATCTTGTTAACTCTTCATGTCGATTGCCGATAATCTCGCCCGCGTGCGCGAGCGGATCGAGGCTGCCGCTCGCCGTGCCGAACGCCGATCTGAAGACGTATCCTTGATGGCCGTGAGCAAGGCTTTCCCCGCCGCATGCGTTCAGGAGGCTTATGACCTAGGCCAGCGGCTGTTCGGTGAGAATCGGGTTCAAGAATTCGCTGCGAAGGTTGATGCTCTTCGCGACCTGCACGACGCCGAATGGCACTTGATCGGACATTTGCAAACCAACAAAGCGGCAAAGGCGGTTGAACTGTTCGACGCAGTGGATTCAGTCGATTCGTTGCGCCTGGCGCAGAAGCTCAATGCCTCCGCACAGCAATTCGGAAGAAAGCTCAAAGTCTTAATCGAAATCAACGTCGGCGGCGAAGCAGCCAAAAGCGGCGTGGCCTCGGATTCCCGCGAACTTGACGAACTTTTATCAGCCGCGTCCGATCTAGAGCACTTGAAGTTTCGGGGACTGATGACGATCCCGCCTTTCACGGAAGATCCCCAAAAGGCACGGCCGTATTTCCGGAGGCTACGGGAATTGCGTGATCGGATTGCCGCCCGCAGATTGCCTGCCCTCGACTTAAACGTGCTGTCGATGGGCATGTCGCACGATTTTGAAGTAGCTATTGAGGAAGGCTCAACCTGCGTGCGCGTGGGAACAGGAATCTTTGGGGAAAGAATAAAGACAGAGCCAATCCAATGATTCCGATCCGCGATACCCCTGCTGGCGTCACCTTCGCGGTCAAGGTGCACCCGCGCGCGAAGAAGAACGCCATTATCGGGGAGCTCGGCGATTCGTTGAAACTAGCTCTGACTGCGCCTCCGATTGACGGCCGGGCGAATGCCGCCTGCATCGAATTCTTTACAAATCTTTTGGATGTACCCCGTTCTTCCGTTACCATAACGTGCGGCAAGACCAGCCGTAGCAAAGTAGTTTGCGTGGTGGGGTTATCGGCGGAAGAAATTCGCCGACGCATAGAAATGTAGCCGCACCGTACCGCGACAAACGCAAGATGCCCGCGCTCAAATTATCAAGGAGCTGCTTTTGGCCTTTTCTGAACGCTTGCAAGAAATTCGTACTGGTTTCGAGCGTCCTTTCTGGATCGCCAACATCAGCGAGATCTTTGAGCGGCTCTCCTACTACGGAGCCTTTGCGTCTCTCGCCCTCTACCTGCAGGAGCGACTGAACTTCTCGACCGAACAAACTGGAACTCTGACGGGCATCTTCGGCGGCATGGTGTGGTTTCTCGCCATTTTCGGTGGCGCCGCCGCCGACCGTCTTGGTTTTCGCCGCGCCCTTTCAATTGCATACCTCATTTTGTCCGTCGCATATTTTTTGATCGGTTCCATTGGAGCGCCTTGGCTGGCACCGGTACGCAACGCGGTGCCAATTAGTCTGTTTGTGGGCTTCATTCTCATCCTTCCCGCGCTCGGCATTTCACTGGTGAAACCTTGCGTGGTGGGCACGACGGCGCGCGCCTCCAAGGAAAACGTTCGCTCGATTGGTTACTCGATTTACTACACCATGGTCAACATCGGCGGCGCCGCTGGCCCGTATTTCGCCTCTTGGGCGCACCGTAATCTGGGTGTCGAGAATGTCTACCGGCTTGCGGCGATCAGCGTTTTCGCCATGTTTTTTGTGGTGCTGTTATTTTTTCGTGAACCGCGCAAACCGGGCGATGCTCCTCCACCTTCGATCGCAGTTGTCGCTCGAAACTTCTGCGCGGTGGTAGGAAATTACCGGCTGGTCTTGCCGGTGTTGATGGTTGCTCTGCTTTTGCGCATCGGTCTCTGGTTCTATCCCTTCAGCGTTCCCTGGTGGATATGGGTTGCGCTCCTGCTTTTGGTGCTCGCCGGCATCAGCCGCTTCATGTGGTTCCTCGTGCTTTTCACCGGCTACTGGGTCGTGTTCTGGCAGCAGTACATCAGCTTGCCCGGATATATTCACGGCTACATCAATCCACACGCTGACGTCGAGATCATTCTCGTCACCGACGGGCTTACGGTGATCACGCTCACCTTGGCGGTGAATTATCTGATCCGCAAGATTCCCGCATTTCAAGCAGTGATTTTGGGGACCGTGATTACATCGCTTTCGTGGTTGATCCTCGCCTTCCGGCCAACGATCTCAGGTGCGGTCCTCTCGTTGTTCGTCCTCGCTCTGGGCGAAATCATCCAGCAACCGCGCTATTACGAATATATTTCCCGGCTTGCGCCTCCGGGACAGCAGGGCACGTACATGGGCTTTGCCTTCCTCCCCATTGGAATCGGCTCGCTGATCGGCGGATGGTTTGGTGGAACGCTGGTTCATCATTTCGGAGAGGTTACACACCAGCCGCAGCGGATCTGGTTGTGTGTGACTGCCGTGGGCCTCGCGACCTCGGTCCTGCTTTGGATTTATGACAAGACAGTTGGCGCGTAAAACGCCGCTCCCACGCACTAGCGCGTCTATGACCTCACGCAGACCTTCCCCGGCAACCATTGCTGCTGAGATCCGGCATTTGCTCCGGGACGGAGGTTCCGCCCAGCACGCCGAAGGCGTGCGATGGTTCTTCAAGGAAGAAGTTAAATCTCACGGCTGGTACACGGCGAAACTACGCACGGTGGCTGTCCGTTTCCGGAAAAGGATTCGCGAAGAGTTCGGCTCGAACTTCCTTCTTCAAGTCGCAGACAAGCTTTTCACCGGTCGGGTTCTGGAGGAAAAAGTCTTCGCAGTTTTCCTGCTGGAACAACTGACCGAGGAGTTCGGTGATGCTGAGTTTCGGCTGTTCGAGTCTTGGCTACCCCGCATCTCGAGCTGGGCGGACCACGATGCCCTGGTGCACTATCTGGTCGCGCCTATGGTTGCTGCCAAGCCAGCTCGTACCGCGAGGATCTTCCGCTGGGCGAAGTCGCCGGACCGCTGGCATCGCCGGGCGGCTTGCGTCGCGGTGATCCAGGGAACACGGCAGAAGATATTTTTTTCTGAAATCAAGCGCTTGTCCAACCTGCTTCTTTCCGACGAAGATGACATGGTGCAAAAGGGATTGGGCTGGCTGCTGCGTGAAACTGCCAAAGCGGACGCGAAGCGGACGGTGCCTTACTTGATGAGCGTCAGCGACCATGCTCCGCGTCTAGTATTAAGAACGGCGTGCGAAACGTTACCGGAGAAAACCAAGAAGAGAATCCTTTCGAGACCTTAAGGCTCGCGTTACCGATCTGGCCGCGACGTCACCAACATTGACAGATTACCTTGCTTCGAGAGTAGACGTTCCCGCACACTATTTCGGGGGCTCGTGCAGACTTTGAATCGCTCCAGGAACTGGAGCCATTTCTGTTTGTAGCCGATTTCCCCAAAACCGCGATTCGCTCAAAGCCGCCGAGGTTGTTAGAATAGTTGTTTGCTCATGAACCTTCCCGCCATACAGGCTGCCCTGCGCGAGCGGAATATCGACGCATGGCTTTTCTACGACCACCATCACCGCGACCCCATTGCCTACCGGGTTCTAGGGTTGTCGCCCGATCTGATGGTCACCCGTCGGTGGTTCTACCTGATCCCGGCGGAAGGTGAGCCCACAAAACTGGTACACAAGATTGAATCGCGCCACCTCGACTCGTTGCCAGGGAAGAAGCTTCAGTATGCCGGTTGGCAGGAGTTGTTTGATCAGGTGAAAGTGCTGTTGTCATCGCATCGCGATGTCGCCATGCAGTACTCGCCGAATAACCTCGTGTTCACGATATCCCTTGTCGATGGTGGCACACTGGAGTTGATCCGCGGCCTGGGAAAAAATGTGATCAGTTCGGGTGATCTGGTGGCTTTGTTCGAGGCCACCTTTACCGAAGAGCAGATAAAGTCTCACTTCGCAGCCCGGGATGCGGTAGATTCGATCACAACCGCTGCTTTCCAGGAGATTGGTCGGCGCGTCCGCAATGGGGGAACGAACGAGCATCAGATCCAGCAGTGGTTTATGGAAGCCTTCCAGCGCGAGAATCTGGTGACGGACGATCCGCCCATCGTCGGCGTCAACGCCCATAGCGGCGATCCGCATTACGAACCTCGGGCCGAAAACTCGGCGCCCATCCGCGAAGGTGATTTTGTCCTGCTCGATGTTTGGGCGAAGAAAAACACGCCCGGCGCCGTGTACTACGACATCACTTGGACTGGCTTTGTGGGCAAAGCGCCTTCCACGCGCATGCAGGAAGTTTTCACGGTGGTTCGCGATGCGCGCGACGCTGGTGTAAAGGTAGTGCAGGAAGGTATTGCCAGTGGTCGTGCGATGTGTGGATGGGAAGTAGACCGGGCAGCACGCGATCACATCAAGAAGGCGGGCTTCGGCGACTACTTCATTCATCGGACAGGACACTCCATCGGAACTGAGGTCCATTCGAACGGCGCTAACATGGATGATCTGGAAATCCATGACGAGCGCCGCATCCTGCCGAATTCCTGCTTCTCGATCGAACCCGGCATCTACTTGCCGGAATTTGGCGTGCGCAGTGAAGTGAATGTGCTGGTGCGGCCACAGGCAGCCGAAGTCACGGGTAAAATTCAACGCGAGATTGTAATCATCTGAATGGCTAATCCCACGACAACTAAAGAATCTGCACCACCTCAAGCTGTGACTGCGATGTCTGTGGTTGCGCCGGCCATCGGCTGGCTGATTCCGGGCGCGGGGCACCTGATCCAGAAGCGATGGATACGCGGTTTGCTGATCATGGGCTCGATCGTGATCATGTTCGTGCTTGGTTTGGCGATGCAGGGACGCGTCTATCGGCCCAATGGCGGCGACATCCTCGACATTCTTGGATTCGTTGGCGACGTGGGAGCGGGAGGATTGTATATCGTGACTCGGGCTTTGAATCTGGGACAGGGCGCGATCGCGCATGCAACTGCCGACTACGGAACGAAGTTCATCATCGTTGCGGGCTTGCTGAACTTTATCTGCGCCGCCGACGCTTACCATATCGCGATCGGGAAGAAGCCATGAATCTGCAACTCTCCCATTTCAGCGCCGCAGTTCTGTTTGCCGTGTTTGCTTCGGTGGTTTTCGGAATCACCCAACGCAGCACCTCCCGGGAGCAGATTCGCTATGGCCTGTATTGTTTTGCCATGTTTGTGGGCGGAGTCTTCGTGGCCGGCTGGGTGATGTGGCTATTGAGAAGATGAAAGCTTCTAGCTTATTGCCTCGCATTGCGGCACATCCTGATTCATGGCAGAAGCTAGCGGGTAGAAGCCAGAGCTACCCTTCCCATACGAACGCATCGAATACCCTCTTCGTGTCGAATCCCAGGCGCAGATAGAGATCTACTGCTCGTGCGTTGGCTTCCGTGACGGTCAAAGACAGCAGCAAGAACTTGCGCTGGCGCAGGTTCGCTGTAGTGGCTGCCAGTAACGCCTCTCCGATTCCATGCGAGCGGTACTCCTGCAGCACGCACACCTGGGTTACGTGGCCAACGTCGTGGCGAACGCGGGAACACAGGATCAGCCCGATCAGTGTGCGAGTTCGCTTGTGCACGGCCGCGAAGGAGGATTCGGGATCAAACGTTCCGCATCCCGGGAACCGAACGATATTATTCAGGAAACGCAAAGATCCACTCAAAGTCCGATACTGATCGTTGATCGCTGAGTCGACGTGGCCACGATAAGCCGTCGTAATCACGGCGGCCGCGGGTTGGTAATCCTGTTCCGACCATGGCCGGATTTCGATATCCGCGTGCAACACGGACTTTGTCTTGATCGCGTTTTCCAGCGGCAACGTCATGAATAGCCGAGCGTGGCGGCTGAAACCCTGATCCACAAAGGGCCGGGAAACGACTCCCGTTTCATGCATCAGCAATTGCGCCTCGACGCGATGAATGCCGGGCGACTGCTGCAGCGTTTCGATCACATGGGTAAGCAATCTCGACTCTACTTCCTGAGGATCAGGCAAACGGCCGCCGTTGGTGACAAACAAATCTCCAATCACGCCTTTGCTGCCTTCATAGACGAAGAACGCGTAACCGAAGATCCGTCCGCGATCGATTGCCGCATAGCCGGGCAGGATCTTCGCATCCACGTAGCGCAAAATCATGTCGGCCGAGCCGCCATAATCCCACGAAAGCAGGCGCGACCAGACGCTGATTTCGTCTTCCAGCAAAGGGCGCAGGTCGACAGAGGAAAAATGCCTGAGATCGAGAATCTCCACCTGGGCTCCTGGAGGCTGCACCTCTGCGGTGCGTCCAAAATCGCGGCTGTGAAAACTGAGTGTATTAGCTTCGCACGCCGCGAGGCAAACGGGAGTATCTGAGAGGATTCATAACCTTATTTTTAATGTCGCGTCGACACCGAACCGGGGCTTTTAGCTGAGTGCTGACTGCTGATTGCTAGTGACTCATCGCTGGCGTCCCAACTGCCGCGACCCAGTAGTAATCCAAACCCTGAGGTGCGAAACTTCCCAGGTAGGAAACGCGGCGGCCGGCAACTTGTTTTGCAATCACAGTCTGCGATCCCTCTGGAGCTACAACGAGATGTTCCTCCGCCGGAATCTGTCCCGAATCGTAACGGTCAATAATTTGGTTCCGGTAGAACGCCAGTCCATATTCGGTTTCCCGGGACACGCCTGATACCGCTAGCGGAAATGGCTTGCTTTCCAGGTGGCTGATCTCGTTCGCCAGCGGACGAACCGAGAGCGTGCTGTCGAGCGCCGGAGCACTACCGAGCAGCACCCAGACCGAGACCAGGACGGGAACCAACGTTACGAAACGCAGCGCCCCAAGGCCGAGCCTGGTACGTAGAGTAACGGCAATCCCAATTACCAATACAGCAGCGATCGTAAACCGAATTGCGCCTACTTTGCCCCATGGAAGCCGGTGCTGCAGAATGATGTACTGGATCATTAGCGCGGGAACAATCGGCCCGGCGGCAACCATAGCGTGCAGGATGGTTAGGAATATGCTCGGACTCTCGCCATCCGCTACATGACGTCGAACATAGTCTGCCAGCAGCATTGTGCCGGCAGGCAGGGCCGGCACAATATAACCCGGCAACTTCGATTTCGAAAGCGAAAAGAACAACACCGGGACGAATAGCCAGATCAACAGAAATACGTTCAGGGCGTTTTCCGATCTAAGCACTTGCCGACGGTCTGTCCACCACCTACGAACGGCTTCCAAAAAAGATGCCGCCACAAATACAGTCCATGGAATCAAGCCAAGCAGAGTGACCGGCACGAAGTACCAGAACGGTTCAGGATGGTGATAGAGATTTGTGCCGAAGCGTGCGAGGTTGTGCTGAAGAATAAAGACGCGAAAGAATTCCGGATTCTTGATCTGCACCGCGGCGTGCCAGGGAAGCGCCACGGCACAGAACAACAAGATTCCCGGCCCCCAAAGCATCCTCCCAATCAAGCGATAGTCGCGCCTGGAGCCGGCAAAGATTGCAATGACAGTACCCGCCAGGAAAGGGGCTACAGGTCCTTTGGCGAGCATACCCAAGGCCATGAAACAGTAGAAAAGCGCCAAGTAGGGGCGGGACTCGCTCTCATACCACGCATACCACGCGAGCATGGCGATGGTGAACGTGGCCGCCAGCGGCATATCCGTCGAGGCTGCGCGGGCGAAGGCAACTACTCCCGCCGCTGAGGCAGCCATCAGCGCGCCATCGAGTTGGAAGCCAGGCCGAAATCGTTTGAGAAATAGATAAGTCGCGACGACCATCAATGTCGCGTCCACAGCCGAAGGCAGGCGCGCAGCCCAATCGCTCACTCCAAAGATGCTGTAGGCAAGCATTGCCTGCCAATAGTAGAGCGGCGGTTTCTCCAGCCACGGTTTGCCGCCCAGCGTGGGCGTAATCCAATCATGGCGAGCCAGCATTTCTCGTGCAACTTGCGCGTAGCGAGGCTCATCAGCCCCGATCAATCCAAAGAACGCGAGGCCAAAGAAAAACAGGAACCCGCAGAATCCCGCAAGAAGGAGCCAATCGGCACGCGTGCGAGAAATCTTCACTCATTCCCTCTGGGTCTGGCCAGGGCGTAGAGGCTGATCAAAACCCATGTTACTTCGAGCACCACGAAGCCGACCTGAAAGGGATGAAAAGCAATGTAGGCAAGAATAGCGGACCCGAACGCATTCAAAAGGTTGTACCCGGCTCTGCGGGAATCCATCCAACTCAACTGATGTCCCACGTAGGCAAACAGAATGAGGAACGCGCCGACAAACGAAGCGATCTGCCGCACCAGCGAAATATCCATAAGAGAGCTATTGTACGGAGGGATTAATCTGAAGCTGCGCCATCATTCGTGCCACCGCACCCGACAAGGGACCGTCGAGAGAGCAACCACTGGCACAAGCATGCCCGCCGCCGCCGAATTGCTCAGCAACCGCGGCCACATTCAACTGACCCTTGCTGCGCAGGCTTACGCGGAATCGGCCGTCGGGAAGCTCACGGAAAAACACCGCGACCTCAACATCCTGGATCGACAGCGCATAGTTCACCAGTCCTTCGCAATCTTCTTCCTTGGCTCCCAGGCGCTCCATCTGCTCGCTCGTGACCCAAATCCACGCGAGCGACCCTTCCCGGCGGAGGTTCGAGAGCGCCGCACCCAGCAGACGCATCTTGGCCGTCGAATGCCCGAAATACACATTGCGGGCGCAATGCGCCGGATCCGCCCCCGCCAGCACTAGCTCGCGCGCCAAAGCAAAGGTATGCTCGTTTGTCCCCTCGAACATAAACGAACCAGTATCGGTGAGAACGGCCGTGTACAGGCAGGTTGCAATCTCGGGAGAGATCTTCACGCCCGCTTCGCGAGCCAGACGATAGACCATTTCCGCGGTTGCCACCGCTTTGGGATCAATCCAGTTCACATGGGCAAATGGCCGGCCGCTGACGTGATGATCAATGCTGATCAGGAAACGGTCTTCCAGACCCTCCAGCCGGGTTCGTTGAATGCTGTCGCATTCAAGAATGATCGCGGCCTCATAGTTCCCGTTCACACGATCAGCGGATACCACGGTCTCGGCGAAGGGCAGGGGCCGATAGATGCGAGGAACCCCGTCGTGCAAAACCACATCGGCTTTCTTGCCCATAGAGCGCAGGATTTGTCCGCACGCAAGCGCAGAACCCACGGCATCCCCATCCGGTCGGGCATGCGAAGTCAGCACGAAGCGGTCACGCTGCTCAATGTGTTTGAGTACTTCATCCAACATTTGCGCTGATGCTCCCCAAATTACGATCGGCTCCGTGTCTTGTTTCGCTTCAAGAGCTCATCGATTCTGGCCGCGTACGTCTGCGAGCGATCCAACTGAAAATATAACTCCGGCGCTCGGCGCAGGTGCAAACGCTCCGCCACTTCGCGCCGGATAAATCCAACCGCCGCCGTGAGTCCCTCAAGCGTGCGCTCGGCTTCCTCATCGTCGCCCTGGACCACCACAAAAATCCGGGCAGAGCGCGAGTCACTTCCCAGCATCACACTGCTCACGCTCACCAGGCCGACCCTTGGGTCACCGAGCTCGCCCTCCACGATGGTCTCGATCTCTTCGCGCAGGGCCTCTCCCAGTCTTTCCCGATGGTATTTGGCTCCACGTTTTTCCAACGCTTTTCCCTCAGAGTAAAACGAATGAGAATATCAGAAAATCGAGCCCGCGGCGTCAATATCGGCGACCCTTTGGGGTACTTTCGTGTCCGGAGGAAAGTGCCGTGTATGGAGTGAATTACGACCGGCGAGTGTTACAGGTATTCGAGAAACGAGTCCGCCACATCCGCCCCACCATTGTTCGCAATTCGCGTCGCGTGGCGTTCCACGTTCTTCATCAAGCCATCCAGGTAGTCACGCGAATCGGAAATACTGACCACTCCCAGAGTAGCGCGGTTCCACAACCCACTCGCATCCAACTCAGCTACCGATACGTTGAAGTGCGTCCGCAGCCGATCCTTCAAGCTGCGTACCACTTGACGTTTGTCTTTGAGCGACTGCGCCGCTTCGATGCGCAGTTCGAGGGTGAGAAACGCAATCATGAGCGGGTCGTTCACCGTTGGTTGATCCCGTTGGTAAATCGCACGATGCCAACGACCAACGGCTAACGACCAACAACCGCCTTTAGGCAATCGCCTCGGCGGCTACCTTCTCAGTTGCGAAGGCTTCGATCACATCGCCGACTTTGATGTCTCCGTAGTTCGCGATCGAGATGCCGCACTCCATGCCGTTGGTGACCTGGCTCGCATCATCCTTGAACCGGCGCAGCGAACCGACCTTGCCCTTAAAGATCACTACATTGTCGCGCAGCAGGCGCACTTCGGAATCGCGCTTTATCAGGCCATCGATAACGGTGCATCCCGCCACCGTACCGACTTTCGGAATGCGGAAGGTCTCCCGCACTTCAGCCCGGCCCTGATAGGTTTCCTTGATAGTCGGCTCAAGCAGCCCGGTCATCGCGCGCTTGATCTCATCCTGCAGCTCATAAATGATCGAGTGCAGCCGGATGTCGACTTTCTCCTGCTCCGCCAATTCCTGTGCCTTGCGTTCGGGACGCACATTGAATCCGATGATGATGGCGTTGGAAGCAGAGCCCAGCAACACGTCGGTTTCGGTGATCGCGCCCACTCCAGAATGGAGGACCTTCAAGCGAACCTTGTCGTTCGAAAGTTTGGAAAGGAGATCGCTGAGCACTTCGACGGAACCGCCGACGTCCGCCTTCAGAATGATGTTGAGTTCCTTCGTGCCCGCCGTCTTGAGCTGTTCCGCGAGACCCTCCAGCGACACTCGCGAACTCTTGGCCAGAGTCGCTTCCCGGGTCTTCTGTTCGCGGTACTCGGAAATTCCCCGCGCCTTGTCGCGATCCGCAACCACGACGAACTGATCGCCAGCCTGAGGCAGGCCTTCCATACCGAGGATTTCGACTGGGGTTGAAGGTGGCGCCTCTTCGAGTGAATTGCCTCGATCATCAAACATCGCACGTACTTTGCCGTAGACGTTGCCCACCACGAAATTATCGCTAGCCCGCAGTGTGCCGTTTTGTACCAGTACGGTTGCCACTGGTCCACGTCCACGATCCAGCTTGGCTTCAAGCACAACACCCTGAGCTGGCCGGTCCGGCGTAGCCTTGAGTTCTTGCAAGTCCGCCACCAGGCAGATCATTTCCATCAGCAGGTTGAGATTCGTTTTCTGTTTTGCCGAAACATCGACGAATACCGTGGTTCCGCCCCACTCTTCCGGCATTAAGCCACGATCGCCCAACTGCTTCTTCACTCGATCAGGCAGGGCGCCCGGTTTGTCGATTTTGTTCACCGCGACAATGATCGGCACTTCCGCCGCGTGCGCGTGGTCGATCGCTTCCAGGGTTTGCGGCATAACGCCATCGTCGGCCGCGACGACGAGAACCACGATATCCGTGGCCTTGGCCCCCCGCGACCGCATACGCGTAAACGCTTCGTGACCAGGAGTATCCAGAAACACAATCTGTCGGCCGTAGGCCGGGGATTGCGGATCCTGCACCGTGACCTTGTAGGCGCCGATGTGCTGGGTGATGCCTCCCGCTTCGCCTCCGGCGACGTCAGTGGAACGAATCGAATCCAGCAGCGTTGTCTTGCCGTGATCCACGTGGCCCATAATTGTTACCACAGGGGGACGCGGCACACCTTCACTGGCCGCGCCTTCCTCGCCCGCTGCGGCATCGGAAACTTCCTTGGCTGCTTGTTCTTCGAACGTGATCACATTTGTATCCGCGCCGAAGAAGCGCGCCATCTCGCTGGCCAGTTCCGCGTCGAGCGTCTGGTTAATCGTGGCAAACACGCCGCGAGCCAGCAAGCGCGCGATCAAATCCTTGGCGCGAATTCCCAGCTTCTCCGCCAGATCCTTAACACTGATTCCTTCCGTGATCGTAATGCTGCGCGTGATCGGCTGCGGTTCATTCGAAAGCGAAAGGCGCGGCGGCGGCACGAAACCCTTCATTGGGCCTTCTTTTACGCCTCGCGGAACATAACGCTGGCCTGGCCGACGCGCTGGCGCACCCGGACGGCTACCCGGTCGCGTCGTGCCCGGCGGCGGCAAACCTGGTCCAACTCCGAGCGGTCGCGTACCCGTCGGTGAACTCCGAGTCGGATGCATCGGGCGACGCTCTCCCGGGCGTAACGGTGGACGGGCACCCGGAACTGTGGCGCCACCTGGACGTGGGCGCTGGAAAATTGGCTGCCCGGGAACGGGGCGCCCTGGAACCGGACGAGTCGTTGCTCCCGCCTGAGCCGTTGGCGCAGACGATCCCACCGGAGCCTTGTACACCGGACGAGGTCCCGTGTGCGGGACGATCATGCGCGGCGACGGCGCTTGCGGACGCGACGGCACAATTGGGCCCGTTGGCTTCGCTGCTGGCGGAGCCGACGATTGGGGTGGTGCAACCGGAGCGGCCGTCACAGAAGACGGAGCAGCGGCCTGTGCCGCCGTTGGCGTCGCCCCCGCTGGCGGATGAACAGTACGCACGGGCGCTGGCGTTGGGGATGGTACAGCAGTCGCGGGCGCCTGAACAACTGGCGGTGCCGGAGCGGAAAATGTCGGCCTGACAGTAGACTGCGGAAGCACAATCCGTGGTGTCGGAACCGCCGCAGTTGGAGGCGGCGCTGGCGGAGCTTTCACGGTTGATACAGACGGGGCCATTGGCGAAGCGGAAGCGGACGGCCGAACCGGAGAGGCAGGTGCGCTCACAGGAGCCTGCTGCTTACGGATGGCATTCAGAACGTCACCAGGCCTCGAAATATTGGAGAGATCGATCTTGGTCTTAATCTCATCGCTGTCGACGCGGCTCGGGCGCGACTGCTTCGGAGCGCTCTGCGCCTCGCTGGCGGCGCGCAAATAAGCGCGCACCTTTTCCGCTTCGTGTTCTTCCACGGAACTGGAATGCGTCTTCTTCTCAGTGACGCCTACTTCCGGAAGTGCGTCGAGAATCGCTTTGCTTTTGACTTCCAGCTCCCTGGCCAGATCGTTAATTCGAATCTTGCTCATCCGCCCTTTCGTTCCTCCGAAATCTCCCGCTAAGTCTTCATTTCAACCTCACGGTGTCGGTTTCCATTTGCACTCTTACGCGGTCCACGGAATATGTCTGACGTTCTCATTACTCTTTTCCTTCGGAAGCAGCAGGTTCCTCTTCCGCCGGTTCGTGAGTGTGTTCTGCGCTTGCCGATTCTGCCGGTTCGATCGGGAGCGCAATCTCCGCGGTTTCATCACCCGCAACATCTTCCCCGGCCACCTCGGAAGTCGCAGCCTCGTCGCCTTCGATCGAGGCTTCCTGACCCTCCGGGACTTCGACCGTCGCCTCTCCCTCAGGCGCCGCCAGTTCACCACCTTCAAGGCTGGAAAAATAATTATTGACCGCCAGGCTGATTTTTTCCACCGTCTTTGGACCAATACCTTCGATGGCCTCAAGTTGCTCGGGCGTCATGTCCGCCAGGGCCTCGACCGTGGTTACGCCAGCAGCGCTCAGCTTCTCGATCAACCCTTCACCCAGCCCAGGCACGTCGGCCAACGGAGTCGAGGCGGGCGCCACCAGCTGCGACATCTGCTGTTCCACTTCCTGCCGCTTCTCTTCCTCGCTCTTGATGTCAATCTTCCAGCCGAGCAGCTTTGCTGCCAGGCGAACATTCTGCCCCTTCTTGCCGATGGCCAGGGAAAGCTGACTGTCGTCCACCACAACTTCCAGATGCTTCTCGGTTCCTTCAAGCACGCTGACGCGGCTCACCTTCGCAGGCTGCAACGCCTTCTCGGCAAAGGTCACTGCATCTTCGTGATACTCGATAATGTCGATCTTCTCGCCACGCAGCTCGCGAATGATCGACTGCACCCGCATGCCCTTCATGCCGACGCACGCCCCCACCGCATCTACATCCTTGTCTTTCGACATCACGGCAATCTTTGTGCGTTCTCCCGCTTCGCGCGCAATCGCCCGGATAACAACGGTCCCGTCATAGATCTCCGGCACTTCCGTCTGGAACAAGTGCTGAACCAACTCCGGCACCGCCCGCGACACTACAACAGCTGGACCTTTCGAAGCCCGCTCCACTCGGGCAATCACCACCCGCACGCGCTCCCCGATAGCAAACGACTCCAAGCGAGATTGCTCTTTCCGCGGCATACGCGATTCCGCCTTGCCCAGATCAAAGATCACATCCGGACCTTCAATGCGCTTGACCGTCGCATTGACAATCTCTCCCACGCGCCCGATGTACTCGTTGTAGACCGTGTCTCGCTCGGCCTCGCGCACCTTCTGGAAGATCACTTGCTTCGCCAGTTGCGCCGCAATCCGCCCAAGGATGCCTTCCGTCTCTTTCGGAATCTGCAGCTCGCCGCCGATTTCTACGCTGGGATCAACTTTTCGCGCATCGTCCAGCGTAATCTGCAAAAGCGGATCTTCTACCTGCTCGGGAGCTTCAACAACCGTCTTCACCGCAAATGCACGAATCTTGCCCGTGTCCTTGTCGAGTTCCGCGCGCAGATTTTCCTGCGTCTTGTAATACTTGCGCGTGGCCACAACGATGGCATCTTCCACCGCGGTAACTACAATCCGCGGATCAATACCTTTTTCCCTGCTGAGCGCGTCAATCGTGTTGTAAAGCTCGCTTGCCATAAATAAATCCGATATAAAGTCTTCGTAGCCGCCGGCATCCCGCCTGCTGTCGCGTTGGGCGCCTTGCTCTCGCCCCCAACCGGAAACTAAATCTCCGGCACCAAGTTAGCCTTCTCGACGTTAGCCAACTCAATTTCCAAAATCTGCGTCGCCGCATCACCCGGACGCGCCTTCTTCTTCGACGAACTCACTTCCAAACTCAACTGCCCGTCGCGAAAACTCTGCAACCGTCCTTCAAAGTACTGGTTCCCATTCACCGGATTCCGGGTTTTCACCTTCACCTTGCTACCGGTAAAGCGCTCGTAGTCGGCTGCTCGCAAAAGCTTGCGATCCAAGCCCGGAGACGAAACCTCCAGCAAGTACGAATTGCCCGGAATCACATCCTCGACATCGAGGATGGTCCCAACTTCCCGGCTCAAGTTCGCGCAATCCTCGTGTGTGACGCCGTCGGGGACCTTGTCAATCACAATGCGAAGCATCCGTGCCTTACCCGCCCCGCGCAACTCAACTTCAACCACCTCTAACCCGCTGCCGGTGGCCGCCCGTTCCACAATCGCGCGTACCTGATCGATCTCAAATCCCATGAAACCAATAAGTTATCGGGCTGTTGGGGAGTTTCGAAAGGAGCGTAAACTAAAAAGTGGGCTTGCGCCCACTGGTGTGCTCCGCCAAAATCTGCTGCCTACACAACAGTTTCCAACCACCAATATACGCCGCTCAGAGCCAAAAGACAAACGCCGGATCGCCAACTTTCATTGCTTAATCGTTCCTCTCAACACCGTAACCGAAGCCTTCGGCAACGCGTACTCAACTCCCTTTCCGCCACGCTGATCCGAGACAACCGCTGGACCATCCGGCCGCGCGTACCCGTTCCGCCCCTTCGCATGCCAAACGTAGTCGTCCGACCCAAAACTGACCTGCCGCACCGTCCCTTGAAAATAATGATCGCTGTGCTTCGCAGAATCCCGAAACTCCACCACTACCGAATGCGCACGCGACTGATCCTTATTCACCAGCAGCAACGCCCATTGCGTATCCGGCCGCCGAACCGAGTAAGCCGTCACCAGCAAATGCCCCTGCTGATCCTTAATGTCCGTCGAGGCCGGATAAACAAGATGAACCTCGTCCACCGGATCAACCCACTCCTGCGTCAACATCTGAGCCGCGAAGAACTGCGAGGTATTCTGCGTGACATTGTATTTTCCATCCACGTTGAACATGCCAAACGTGCCCCACCCCCCGCATCCGTGATACATAGGCAATGGCTCCCATTGATAATAAAAAACGGCCTTGCCGCCTACTGTCAGGAACGACCCCGCATAATCCGCCAGCCACAGCGCCCCGAACGGCTGCATATACTGCACCGCCGTGTCGTAAGCCAGGTTCGATTCCGTAATCTGCATCGGAACTCCCTTTGGCAATCCATCATCCTGCCAAGCTTTCACGATGCCCTTGACTAGCGCTGGCTCGTCATAAAGATCGGTCCATTTCAGATTGCAGGGATCAAACGGATAATGCTCGAATGTCATCACATTTAGATCGCCAAGGTGACGGTGGCTCCGGAGATAATTCAAAAACCGGTTGAACCACGAAACGTTCCCGTGCGAATCCGGCCAAACCTGGATATCGCTGTTCACGCCCTCAAACACCGGCCCAGCCAGCTTGATCTTCGAATCCACCCTGTGAATCCCATCCGCCCACTGCACATACAAAGCCGCGTCGTCCTCAGGCGTCCCAAACTGCCCGTCAGGCTCTTCCCCCATCTCCACGTAATTGATCGCATACCCGCGGCTCTCGATATAAGCAATCTCATTGGCCGCGTTGTCAGGATTGTCATAGAGCATCGCGACTGGTACGGTCATCGAAATGCCTTGTGTCAGACCGCTCTTGTATACCAGATCAAAACCGGGCTGCTCGCCATCGTCGGTCGCGATCTCCTTCGCTTCGTGCCACGAATCCACCGACGACCCGTAGCTCAATGTCTGATTCCCGTCGGCTCTGTGATGGATCAGATCTGTGAACTTCTCCCCAGAGTCGTATCCCAGATAAACTTCGCGAACCGCAAAGCCCACGCAATTCCGCCGGTCGGAAGATCCATGAGAATCGCAAGTGTTGGATGAAGCCGTCATCAGCACCCGCACAAATTCCACGTGAAAAAGTTTCTGCGAGAACCTTACCTTCGCCAGCCCGCCCTTTCCATTCGAGATCGCTCCCTGAGGGAAATTCTTCCAGTTCCCCTGCCCCTGATTGCCGATCGCGTCGCCGCCCGTCCAGTATTGCACCTGATAGTTAGTGGCATACGGATCGCCCCACGCAATCTGTATCTCATTCACGTCCATCTTTTCGCCGAGGTCCACGATGAACCAACCCGGGTGCAGGGTGTTGCTCTCATGCGTGTAAGTTTCGTCAAGATAGGGATCAGTCTTCCAATAAGTCGCTGTGTCGCCGTCATCCAGCATGGAGTAACCGCCGCTGGTACCGTAGTTGCTCGTCGTCCCGCGATGCGGAAGGTTGTATCCGAACGACCGCTTGATGTCGCCAGAACTGTTCGCATCCCCGACAAAATATCCCCGCCCGGCCGGATCGCTCCACGTGCCCGTCGGATTCCAGTGCCAGGCCTGAATGCTCAACTCCGTATTCAGCCGGTAGCTGATCGGCCCCCAACCCGCCGTGAGCATAGTCTCGACGTGTGCCGGATCGTAAAGAATATGAACCGAGTTCAGCGGATCGCGATCAATCCCCGCCCCCAGCGCACGCAGCGGGCTGAAAGAGTTCGTCGAATGTCCCGGCGTAATGTCGACCGTGACCTGCTGCGCAAAAGCGGGCACAGCGAGCATCAACAGCGCAATGCCTGTACTCAATCGTTTCAATAGACCTAAGCGGCAGGTTCCGGATGCCTTGCGGATTGTCTGTTTCATGGCGAAAGTACTCCAGCGGGAGGAGGCGAAACATTGTAACTCCACTGGTCAAGCCCCGTGTCAAGAGCCTTACTGGATCTATTGACGGTTTCGGCGATTGAGGGCCTGCGTTTTCTCCATACCGCACCTCACCCCGCTTCCTTGTCATTCCGAGGAGCGAAGCGACGAGGAATCTGCTCCTTGCCCGAATATTTCACACTGCAGCTCTGGTCACGCATCGACCCCATTTGCCTCAACCGCTCCCCGTCTCTAGAATAGAAGCTACCCGTTTCCCCCGAGACACAATATGATTCATTTTCCCGTTCCTGAGGCGCTCACTTTCGACGACGTGTTGCTGCTGCCTGCCCGCTCGGACGTGATTCCGACGCAGACCAATACGCAGACGCAGCTCACGCGCAATATCCGGCTGAATATTCCGATCATCAGCGCGGCCATGGACACCGTTACCGAATCGCACATGGCCATCGCGGTGGCCCAGCAAGGCGGGATCGGGATCATTCACCGCAACCTGACCGTCGAACAGCAAGCCAACGAAGTGGACAAAGTGAAGCGCTCGGAGAGTGGCATGATCGTTGATCCGGTCACCATGTCGCCGGACGCGAAGGTTTCCGAGGCGCTTGACGTCATGCGCCAGTACAAGATTTCCGGCGTGCCTATCACCAAGAACGGAAAGCTGGTCGGCATTCTCACCAACCGCGACCTGCGCTTCGAAACCCGCTTCGACATTCCCATCAGCAAGGTCATGACCAAGGAAAATTTGATCACGGTCGCGGTGGGCACGACCCTCGAAGATGCGGAAAAGATTCTCCACGAACACCGCGTGGAAAAACTTCTGGTCGTCGACGATAAATACAATTTAAAGGGCCTGATCACGGTAAAGGACATTCAGAAGAAACTGAAATATCCTAACGCCGCCAAGGACTCGCATGGCAGGCTGCGCGCCGCGGCAGCGATCGGAGCGACCGGAGACTTCCTCGAACGTGCTCAGGAACTGGCAAAATACAAGGTAGATTTGCTGGCCATTGACAGCGCCCACGGCCACTCCACGCGAGTGCTGGATGCCATCAAAGCAGTGAAATCCAAGCTCCCGGAGGTTGACCTGATCGTCGGAAACGTCGCCACCTTCGACGGCGCCTGCGAACTAGCCCGGGCCGGCGCGGACGCAATAAAAGTAGGCATTGGCCCCGGATCGATTTGCACCACACGAATCGTAACCGGAGCGGGCGTGCCCCAAATCACCGCCATCGCCGAAGCTTATCGAGCCACTAAAGATGCCAGCGTCCCAATCATCGCCGACGGCGGAATCAAATATTCCGGCGACATCACGAAAGCTCTAGCCGCAGGTGCGGCCGCAGTAATGATCGGATCCCTCTTCGCCGGAACCGACGAGAGCCCCGGCGAATTGATCCTTTATCAAGGAAGAACGTTTAAGTCGTATCGAGGAATGGGGTCGCTTGGCGCAATGGCGCAAGGCTCGAGCGAACGCTATTTCCAAAACACCGACGACGCCTCCACCGCCATGCCAGCGATGGGAGAAGAGTCCAACCGCCTGGGGAAACTCGTCCCCGAAGGCATCGAAGGCCGCGTCCCCTATCGAGGCTCCGTTTCAGTAACCATTCATCAGATGGTGGGTGGACTCCGTTCAGGGATGGGTTATTGCGGCTGTGGGAGCATTCCGGAATTGCTGCAGAAGACGCGCTTCGTGCGCATCAGCGGCGCCGGCCTACGAGAGAGCCACGTCCACGACGTAATGATTACCAGGGAAGCGCCGAACTATGCGGTTGAGTAGGATTTTCGTTTTGAAAGGATTCATGTTTTTCCAATTCGCGGGAGAAGCGCGCGCTTGAGCCCCGACCGAAAGCAATTGCTTAAGACCTGGATTGCTGCGCTCTTGTGGATCGGGCTGATTGCAATCGAGTCTACCGACACTTTTTCCGCTGAAAATACCAGCCGATTTTTGTATCCGTTGCTTCACTTCCTCATGGGGCTGGATCTGGCCAGCTTCGAAGTGGTGCATCACTACATCAGGAAATGCGGCCATTTTGTCGGCTACTTTACCTTGAGCTTTTTTCTATTTCGCGCCTGGCGCGCCACGCTGCGCTTGTCGTGGGCACCGCGATGGGCGTTGCGCTGGGCCGCCATTGCATTCTTCATGTCCGCCTTGGTCGCGAGTCTGGACGAATGGCATCAGACTTTTATCCCTTCGCGAACCGGCTTATTCAGCGATGTGGTGTTGGACAGTAGTGCGGCGTTGACCGCGCAAGTTCTGATATTTCTTTATCTGAGTCGCAAGCCGCGTCTGGCGAGGGCTGTCGGCGATTGACGGCGGGCGTCGCGGATGGCATCTCGTAGTAAAAGAAGGGGCGCATTACCCAACGGGGAAGCCGTGCCCTTCCAAAACCATCTGAGGCGTGCCGTCAGTACATGGCGTCGTATTTGGTGACGACCCACTCGCCTTCTTTGTTCTCCAGCGTTACCGAAAACAGCTCTTTGTAGGTTCCCGATTGGCCTGGAGCGTTCAAGCGCTTGCCGCGGTAGTGCAAGATGCGGAGCGGCGGGTTGTCTTCCCAGTCCACTACCTTCCAGGAAAGCAGCGGGTGCTGGGCCTCGGATGTGCAGATGAAAGCGGCGTACTTCTTGCGGTAATCGTGTTCCCACTCCGCCAATTCTTCCTGGCAGCGGCCGTCGCGCAGGGCGTCGAGGTATTTTGCGGCTACGCGCTCGGTGATGCGGTCACGCAAGGGATTCAGTGAGATCGAATTAGGAGTTCCGGAGAGGGGATCGCGGTCCTCGGAGCGGGAAAGGACCGGGCCCTGTCCGTTCAGCCACATCAAGTAGGCGAAGAAGATCATCAAGACGAGCACGCCAGCGCCTACGGCGATCGCGATTTGTACGCGGGAAAACCCCATATTCTCTTGCAAGTGTAACGTGAGGAGGAACGGGCGCTAGGTTACGGCGGTGACCCGCACAAGGACATGTACGATCGGCTTTCTGCGGTCACGCTCTAGGTGCGGTCAGTGTGGGTCGAAGAATCGTTCGATCGAGCGTAGTCTGGGCTTCGTGGTTGCTCCCTTGCGGGCGAAGGCGTCCGCGCCACATATCGGGGCGTTTTCCGGCGGACGCGGAATCCGGCCGCCGGGGGTGCCTCAGCTACTCTTTAGTTTTGTCTTCGCCTTCGGCGCCAGGAGCGGGGTGTTCGACGCCTTGCTGGGCTTCGGCTTCTTCCATGGCTCGCTTGGTTTCTTCGGCGCGCTTGGAGCGGGCTTCGCTGCGCTTCTGGCGCTTTTCGTCGAGCAGTTTCTCGCTGCCTAACAGTTCGACGAAGGCGTTGTCGGCGCCGTCGCCTTTGCGCCAACCGGTGCGGACGATGCGCAAGTAGCCGCCATTACGATCGCCGAAGCGAGGGCCGATGGTGTCAAAGAGTTTGTCGACGGCGGCGCTGGTCATCAGATACGCTAGAGCCTGGCGACGAGCGGCGAGGTCTCCGCGCTTGCCGAGCGTGATCATTTTCTCGACCTGCGGGCGCATGGCTTTGGCTTTGGGGACGGTGGTTTCGACTCGCTCTTCTAGGATGAGCGAAGTGACCAGGTTCCGCAGTAACGAGCGGCGGTGGCTGGTGTTACGTCCCAGCTTCCATCCTGCTACTTTGTGACGCATGGCTGAATCCTTTGTTCCGGCGGGAGGACAGCAGATTCCTCGCTTCGCTCGGAATGACAAAATTTACACCGCAAAATTTGGGGGACGGTTGCCCGTCCCCACACTTGCTTTTACAGATCGTTATCGTTGCCGTAGGCGGACGCGGGTAGAATCTGGTTCGACGTCGGGCCGGGCACGGCATTGCCTTGCTCGTCGATCTTCATTCCCAGACTCAATCCCATCGTGCCTAGAATTTCTTTGATTTCGTTCAGTGACTTGCGGCCGAAGTTCTTGGTTTTGAGCATTTCGGCTTCGGTCTTCTGCACCAGTTCGCCAATCGACTGAATGTTCGCGTTCTTCAGGCAGTTGTAGCTGCGCACCGAGAGCTCGAGTTCTTCGACGGAACGGTTGAGGTTCTCATTCTTGATCTCGGGCTTGCGTTCTTCGGACGATGTCGAAGTCTCGATGTCTTCCTCGAAGTTTATGAAGATGTTCATGTGGTCCTTCAGCAGCTTCGCCGCCAGGCCGATGGAATCGGCAGGGGTGATGGAGCCGTTGGTCCAGACTTCGAGAGTCAGCTTGTCGTAGTCGGTGATTTGCCCCAGACGCGCCGCTTCCACGGTGTAGTTGCACTTGCGCACTGGGGAATGCACGGAGTCGATGGGAATGAAACCGATGCCGAGGTCTTCGTCGAAATTCTTGTCGGCGGAGGTGTAACCACGGCCGCGCTTGAGGCGCATTTCCATATCAAGCTTGCCGCCTTCGCTGACGGTGGCGACGTAAACGTCTTTGTCGAGGACTTCGACATCGGCGTCGGCTTCGATCATTCCCGAGGTCACAACGCCCGGCTGATCGGCGCGCAGATAGATGGCTTTGGGCGCGTCGCCGCTGAGCTTGAAGGGAATCTGCTTCAGGTTCAGAATGATGTCGGTAGCATCTTCAACTACGCCGGGGATCGATTGGAATTCGTGCAGTACGCCTTCGATTTTGACCGCAGTGACTGCCGCTCCTTCGATCGAAGAAAGCAGCACGCGCCGGAGGGCGTTGCCGATGGTGGTGCCGAAGCCACGTTCAAACGGCTGGGCCCAGAAGATGCCGTACTTATCGGTGAGGGTCGAGGTGTCGACCGCTAAACGTTTCGGTTTTTGAAAACCTTTCCACAGCATTTGTTATTCTCCTTCGGCCGTTTGGCTCAATCCTGACTCCCTGAACTGGTCCGTGGTGTGTTCAGGTCTGACGTCGGGACAGGCTGATCTGGCTCGAAATGTGGACCAAGAATTCTTGGTGCTGCCCGCGAGATCCTTCGCTTCGCTCAGAATGACGTCGGTCTTTTAATCGTTACTTGCTATACAACTCTACGATCAACTGCTCGTTCACCGGCAGATGAATGTCTTCGCGTTTCGGCAAACTTAGTACTTTGCCCTTGTAATGGTCGCGATCGATTTCCAGCCACGTCGGCGCGTTCTGGTGGCTGGCGAATTCTTTTGCTGGTTCGAGAATCGCCAACTTCAGACTGCCTTCGCGGATCGCGATCTCTTCGCCAACACTCACCTGGTACGAGGGAATGTTGACCTTGCGCCCATCGACCTGAACGTGGCCGTGTCGCACTAATTGGCGCGCCTGGCGGCGCGAGACGCCGAATCCCAAGCGGTAGACGACATTGTCCAAGCGGCGCTCCAGTTGTTGCAGGAGCAGTTCGCCGGTCACGCCTTTGGTGCGCGCCGCCTTCTCGAAATAATTGCGGAACTGGCCTTCCTGGGCGAAGTAAATACGCTTGGTCTTCTGCTTCTCGCGCAGTTGCAGGCCGTAACCCACGATTTTCGACTTGCGGTCCTTGCCGTGCTGGCCGGGAGCAAAGTTGCGCTTCTCGATGGGACACTTATCGCTGAAGCACTTAGTGCCTTTGAGGAACAGCTTCATGCCCTCGCGGCGGCAGAGACGACAGACGGGATCGGTATAACGTGCCAAGTTGCTTCTCCTTTAGATGACCGGTTTACAGGTTTGGCTTCACCCTTCGTCCCGGACGGTTTTGCTGTTCGGAAGAAACGTAACTAGCTACGTTTCTGCAGTCACAGATCAAACTCTACGGCGCTTTGGCGGACGGCAGCCGTTATGCGGGATCGGCGTGGCGTCTTTGATGTTGCGCACTTCGATGCCGGAGGCAGCCAAGGCGCGGATGGCGGATTCGCGGCCTGAGCCGGGTCCGCTGACTCTCACTTCCACGCTACGTACGCCGTGATCGCGCGCCATCACTGCGGCGTTCGATGCGGCCTGCTGAGCGGCGAATGGCGTGCCTTTGCGCGATCCGCGGAATCCCAGGGAGCCGGAACTCTTCCACGAGAGCACATTCCCGGCTTGATCCGCGATGGTCACAATCGTGTTGTTGAACGAAGCCTGGATGTGCGCAATGCCGTGGGAGACGTGCTTGCGCTCCTTCTTCTTGAACGTCTTCTTTTTGCCCTTTTTCTCTGGGGCGGCGGGTCCGCCTGCTGCTGCCGGTTTTGCCATAGATAGCTTGCGCTCCTGGCTTCTAGCTTTTAGCTCCGAGCTAGGAGCTTAAGCTAGAAGCGGATTTTATGTCTTCGTCGCAGTCTTCTTCTTTGCCGCGACCGTACCCTTGCGCGGACCTTTTCGTGTGCGGGCATTGGTGTGCGTACGTTGTCCACGGACCGGAAGATTCCGGCGATGGCGATAGCCGCGATAGGAACCGATTTCGATGAGCCGCTTGATGTTCATCGAAACTTCCTTGCGCAGATCGCCCTCCACCAGCCCTTCAGACTCGATGACCTGGCGGATGCGGTTGACCTCGTCCTCGCCCAGGTCCTGAACCTTCTTCATGGGTTCGACTTTCGCCTGGTCGAGAATGCGGGCGGCGCGCGGGTTGCCGATTCCGTAGATATAGGTCAGCGCAATATTAATGTGCTTGTTGCGCGGAAGGTCGATGCCTGCAATACGTGCCATGTTTGTCCTTTATCCCTGGCGTTGCTTGTGTTTGGTAGTCTCGCAGATCACTCGCACCACGCCCTTGCGGTGAATGACCTTGCACTTGTCGCAAATTTTCTTTACTGAGGCTCGTACTTTCATAAGTTCCGGTTCCCTGCTGCCGAGCTCTTGCTCGGCCCACCGGGTCAAAGACCCGGTGCTACACGAATTATTTATAGCGATACACGATGCGGCCGCGATTCAAGTCGTACGGCGAAAGCTCGACCGCGACTTTGTCGCCCGGGAGGATACGAATGAAGTTCTTGCGCATCTTGCCCGAAACGTGCGCCAGCACCTGGTGCTTGTTTTCGAGTTCGACTTTGAACATGGCATTGGGCAGCGGTTCGAGGACCGTTGCCATCACCTCAATCGCGTCTTCTTTGCTCATCGACTCCTTAAGATTCGCTTCTACTGCTCGCTCCTGGCTACTGCGCTCTTAGCTAGGAGCCAGTAGCTAGAAGCTCTCACTGCGTCAAAATCATCGGGCCTTCTTTGGTCACGGCCACGCAGTGCTCAAAATGTGCGCTGCAGCTTCCGTCGGCGGTCACTGCGGTCCACTTGTCATCCAGCACGCGAGTGCCGGGCTTGCCGAAATTTACCATCGGTTCGATTGCGAGAACCATGCCTTCCCGCAACCGGGCGCCCTGCCCGCGGGCTCCGAAGTTTGGAACTTGCGGCTCTTCGTGGAGCTTGGTTCCGATACCGTGTCCGACGAACTCACGAACCACACTGAAGCCGTTGGCTTCGACAAATTCCTGGACAGCCGCGCCTACATCGCCGACCGCGTTTCCCACCCGCACCTGCTCGATGCCCTTATACAGCGAGGCTTCGGTCACTTCGAGCAGCTTGCGAACTTCCGGCCTGACCGAATCGTCCACCGGCACTGTGATTGCTGCATCACCGTAATATCCGTCGAGCACCACGCCGCAATCGATTGAAACGATGTCGCCCGCCTTCAACACCCGCTTTTCCGACGGAATGCCGTGCACGATCTCTTCGTTTACCGAGGTGCAAAGCACGCAAGGATAATCGTAGTAACCCTTGAATGCCGGCTTAGCACCCAGGTCCTTGATCTTTTTCTCGGCCGCGCGCTCCAAATCCATGGTCGTGGCCCCTGGAGCTACTAGTGCGCGCACGTGATCAAGAACCTCGCGAACGATGCGGCCACTCGCGCGCATCCTCTCGATTTCGGCCGTCGATTTACAAACAATTGCCATCCCGATGCTCAATCACGTAAAACATCTGTCCGGTGACTTCGCCTACCGGATGGTCGCCGTTCACCGAAACCAAGCGTCCCTTGTGCTCGTAATATTCCGCCACGGGCCGGGTCTGCAGGTCGTACGCCTTCAGACGCTCCCAGATCACTTCCTCGCGATCATCGCTGCGAATTATCAGCGGGGAACCGTCAACGTCGCAAATATCAGCGACGCGAGGTGGCTGAAAATAGACGTTATAGATGTGTCCGTTGGCGAGGCAAGTCCTGCGTCCAGTGAGCCGCTTTACCAATTGATTATAATCCACGTCGATGCGGATCACAATTGGCAGACACTTGCCACCGTGTGAGTTTTCAAAGACCTCGCTCTCAAAAAAAGCATCCAGCCAGCCCGCTTGTCTGGCCGTACGCGGGAATCCGTCAAGAATAAAACCGCGCTCGCAGTCCGCGTCACGGAGCCGCCACGCCACCATGTCGCAAACCAGATCGTCGGGAACCAGTTCGCCCCGGGCCATGATCGCCTGAGCTTGAACGCCCAACCCGGTGCCTCGCTGCACGTTCCCCCGCAGAATGTCTCCGGTGGAGATCTGCGGGATGCCGTAGTGCTCGGCGATCCGCTTGGCCTGCGTTCCCTTGCCCGCGCCCGGCGGACCTAGCAGCACCACTGGCCCAATGTTTTGCGAGGTTTCCATCGAACTGACTTTAGTACGTTCCCTGCTTGCAGGCGCACGCGGTCAGCTCCATAACCACCCGCCGACCGGGCGGTACGGCAACCTCAAAGTTTCATTATGTCCAACTGCGGCGGCCGCGTATGCGTCCGCTGCGTGGAGTAAATCCGTCGTAGTGGCGCATAATGAGCTGCGCCTCAATTTGAGTCACCGTATCCATCGCCACGCCGACCACGATGAGCAGCGATGTGCCCCCGAAATAAAACGTTACTCCCAGACCGTTCGTCACCCACGTAGGCAAGCGCTCGAAAAACGCTCCAATCGGTCCATAAAGGTGGTTAAGATGGATTCCCGTGATCATCCATTCCGGAATGAAAGAAATGATGATCAGATACAATGCGCCCACCAGAGTGATCCGGGTCAGGATCTCGTTGATGTGATCCGCAGTGCGCTTGCCGGGCCGGATGCCGGGAATGAATCCGCCATACTTTCGCATGTTGTCGGCAACCTCGTTGGGGTTGAAGACAATCGATACGTAGAAGTAAGCGAAGAAAATAATGCCTACGGCATACAGAAACGTGTAGAGCGGCTCGCCCCAGCCCAGCCAGTGAATCAGGTCGCCAAAATAGCGGTTGTTGCGCAGGCCATATCCCATGGTCTGGGGCATGGTCAGGATGGAAGAAGCGAAGATCACTGGCATCACACCGCCGGCATTGACACGCAACGGCAGGTGGGTGGATTGACCTCCCATGACTTTCCGGCCGACTACGCGCTTGGCGTACTGCACCGGAATGCGTCGTTCGCTGCGTTCCACATAAACGATGAACGCAACGACCAAAACCATGATGCCCACGAGCAGAATCATTGCTGGCGCGGTAAAGGCGCCCCATGCGTTGGTGCGAACTTTGTCAATCAGGTCGAAGACACCGCGCGGCAGCCCCACAACGATGCCGGCGAAAATCAGCAGCGACATTCCGTTGCCGACGCCACGTTCGGTAATCTGCTCGCCCAGCCACATGATGAACGCGCTGCCCGTGGTCAGGGTCAGCATAGTCATGAGGATGAAACCGATGCCGGGATTGACGACAAAATCGCCTGACTTCTCCAGACTAATCGCGATACCGAGTGACTGAACCGCGCTCAGAACCACAGTTAAGTATCTCGTCCACTGGGTGATCTTCTTGCGCCCCAGCTCGCCTTCCTTCTGCAACTTCGCCAAGGGCTCATAGACCACCGTTAAAAGCTGCAGAATAATCGAGGCCGTGATATACGGCATGATTCCGAGGGCAAAAATGGTCAAGCGGCGGAGCTGGCCGCCGGAGAACAGGTCAACGAAACCCAAGAACGTGCCTTTATTCTGTTCGAAGAATTGCTGCAGCTTGTCCGCATTCACTCCGGGCGTGGGAATGTGCCCGCCCAACCGGTAAACCGCCAGCAACCCTAACGTGAAAAGAATTCGCTTGCGCAGGTCAGGGATGCGAAATACGTTAGCCAGTTTCTCGAACATTACTGCAAGACCTCAAACTTACCGCCAGCTTTGGTGATTTTCTCCTGAGCCGACTTGGAAAATTTATGCGCGTGGACTGTCAGCGCAATCGAGATTTCGCCATCGCCCAGAATCTTCACCGGGTGTTTGGTGCTGATAACGCCAGCCTTGCGCAACACCTCGGGCGTGATGGTAGTCTCACCCAACGCCACCAGCTTTTCCAAGTTTACGATATTAAACTCTTTGCGAAAGACGTTGGTGAAGCCGCGCTTCGGCATGCGGCGATGGAGCGGCATCTGGCCGCCTTCAAAGCCACGCATCATACGCGAACCGCTGCGCGAACGTTGGCCTTTGTGTCCGCGGGTGGACGTTTTGCCCATGCCGGAGCCCATACCGCGGCCAACGCGCTTCTTGCCGGAGTTCGCCTTCTTCGGTGCTCGGATATTTGACAGATTCATAATGAAGCTCTCAGCTTTCAGCTACTGCACGATCTCCACCAGGTGCGGAACTTTGGCCACCATCCCGCGGATGGCCGGGTTGTCCGGACGCTCAATGACCTGGTTCAGCCGCGTGAAACCCAGTCCCTTCACCACCAGCTTCTGTTTTGTCGGGGCACAAATGGCGGAACGCACCCACTTCAGGTGAAGCTTTCCGCCGCCCGCATTTGATTTCTTCGCTGTCATTCGATTCGTCCTTCTACAACTCTTCCGCAGTCTTGCCGCGCAACGCAGCTACGTCGGCCCGGTTCTTCAGCTTCTTCAGCGCATCAAACGTCGCTTTGATGACATTGTGGGGATTGGTCGTCCCAATGGACTTGGTCAGCACATTCTGAATACCGGCCGAGGTCATCACGGCGCGCACTGCACCTCCGGCAATCACGCCCGTGCCTTCGGGAGCGGGCTTCAGGAGCACCTTGCCGGATCCAAAGCGTCCCAGCACGAGGTGCGGGATGCTTGTTTGGGTGAGGTTGATCCGCATGAGATTCTTCTTCGCCGATTCAATTCCCTTGCGGATGGCCTGGGGAACTTCCTTGGCCTTCCCCGAGCCGTAACCGACGACGGCGGAACTGGGATCTCCGACCACCACGAGAGCGGCAAAGGAAAGGTTCTTTCCTCCTTTAACTACTTTCGTGACTCGGTTAATGGCTACCACCTGGTCTTTCAGTTGGTAGGAACCCGCATCGAGCTTCTTAATCACTGTTGGCATTCTATGATTCTCGTTTCTTCTCTCCGCCAAGCTGCGCTCGGCCCCCCCCGAAAAACTAGAACTGCAGGCCAGCTTCGCGGGCTGCATCCGCCAAGGCCTTCACTCGGCCGTGATAAATATAGCCGCCGCGATCGAAGACGACTTTGCTGATTCCTTTGGCCTTCGCCCGCTCGGCGATCAGTTTTCCGACTTCCTTCGCCGACGCGACATTCCCGCCGGTGCGCCGCTCGTCCTTTTTTCCTTCAGCCGAGTGCGCAAAGACTACGGTGTTGCCCTGCACGTCGTCGATCAGTTGCACATAAATATGATTCAAAGAGCGGTAGACGTTCAGCCGCGGGCGCTCCGAAGTTCCGAGGATCTTCTTGCGAATGCGTTCGTGTACGTGCCGCCGGTTCGTGTTTTTTGATGTTCGCGTAAGCATAAAAATGTCCTTGATTACTTCGCTCCGGTCTTGCCCACTTTCTTCTTCAAGCGCTCACCCGCGTAACGCACACCCTTGTTCTTGTACGGATCAGGCGGACGGAGGCTACGCATTTCGGCAGCGACCTGCCCGACCTTCTGGCGATCGATTCCGGTGACGCTCAGCTTGGTCTGCTTGGGATCCACGGTCGCGTCGACGCCAGCAGGCAGCGGATACTCGATCAAATGAGAGTACCCAAGGCTGAACACCACCGTGTTCTTGCCCTTCATCTCCGCGCGATAGCCAATGCCGACGATTTCAAGGTCTCGGGTCCATCCCTTGGTGACGCCTTCTACAGCATTGTTGACCAGGGCGCGGGCTAAGCCATGAACGGCGGCTTGGGAGTCGTTTTCGCGAATCGCTACCAGAGCCCCATCCTGTTGCTGGACTTTAATGCCCGCGGGCAGCTGTGTATCCAGTTTCCCCTTCGGGCCCTGTACGGCAACCGTATTGCCTTCAATCTTGACCGTGACTCCCTTGGGGAGCGGGATCGGTTTTTTTCCAATTCGTGACATAAATTCAGCTCTCAGCCCTCGCCGTAGAAAACGTTGCTTGCAACGTTGCGAGACGCAACCAACTGCGTCTCTACCAAACTTCGCAGAGCAACTCGCCGCCCAAGCCCTGTTTGCGCGCCTGACGTCCGGTCATCACGCCGCGGGGCGTGGTGAGAATGTTGATGCCAAGGCCGCCCAGCACGCGGGGAATCTCGGTGCGCCGTACATATACCCGGCAACCGGGCCGGGAGACGCGATTTACATTCGAGATCACCGCTTCGTTGTTGTTGGCGTATTTCAGGTAGACACGCAGGATCTTGTGTCCTTCCTCTTCCGTCGCCTTGAAATTGGAGATATAACCCTCTTCCTTCAGGATGCGGGCGATCTCCAGCTTCAGCTTGGAAGCGGGAATATCCACCTTCTGGTGCCGGGCGCTAATCGCATTGCGAATTCGCGTCAGCATATCTGCGACCGGATCGGTCAACCTCATGCGTTCCTTCTCCTCAATCGCCCGTTTGCTTCGGCCATTCTTTCGTTGCGCCGAAGAACCTGCGGCGACGTATTGCGCCTGACCTCAACGGCGACAGCCCATGCCGTCAGGTGACGTTTTCGGCACGGCGGAAGCCGCACCCTACGAACTTCTACCAGGACGACTTCGAAACCCCGGGAATCTCACCACGCAAGGCCAAGCCGCGGAAACACAGGCGACAGATGCCGAACTTCCGCAGAAATGCGCGCGGACGCCCGCAGATCTGGCAGCGGTTGTGCCGTCGCGTGGAGAACTTCGGCTTCGGCGCCTTGTTGTCACGCGCCTTACTAAACGTTTCTTGTATCTTCTTGTCCTTAACTCGTTTTGCAGTGGTCATGAAACCTTCCTGATTCGAATGAACCAATGAATCAACGGTTCAATCTCTCAATTCCTACGCTCGGAACGGCATGCCAAGATGACGCAGCAGAGCTCGCGACTGGTCATCGCTGCGGGCAGTCGTCACAATAGTGACGTTCATGCCCTTTTGCTTGTCCACCTTGGCGTAATCGATCTCGGGAAAAATCAACTGGTCGTGCAGTCCGAGGGTGTAGTTGCCGCGGCCGTCGAACGACTTCGTCGAAACCCCTTTGAAGTCCCGCACACGCGGAAGAACAACGTTTACGAGACGGTCGAAGAATTCATACATCCGGTCGCCGCGCAAAGTCACCATCGCACCGATCGCCTGACCTTCGCGCACCTTGAAAGCTGCGATCGATTTCTTGGCCCGCGTCACCACCGGCTTCTGGCCGGTAATCTGGCCGAGTTCATTCACCGCCGGATCGAGAATCTTGGCGTTCTGCGTGGCTTCGCCCACTCCCATATTGACCACGATCTTATGCAGATGCGGGACAGCCATGGGATTCTTGAGATCGAATTCCTTCATCAGAGTGGGAGCAACTTCCTTCTGAAAGCGCGCCTTCAGCCGCGGCGTCTCTTTGGCACTGTGACGCGCAACTGCAGGAGCTTTCTGCTCCTCCTGCTGCCCACCCTTTTTTTCTTTTTTATCTTTTGCCATTGCGTTAATACCTTTGTCAGCTGCTAGCTTCTGGCTTCCAGTTCACTTCGAGCTACCGAGTACGAGCTAGCCACCAGAAGCTTATTTCTCCAGCGTCGTTCCGCACTTCTTGCACACCCGCACTTTGCGGTCGCCACGGACTTCGTGCCCGATGCGTACCGGCCCACACGTCGAGCAGACCAGTTGCACATTCGAGAGCGCAATGCGGCTCTCCTGCTCGGCAATTCCGCCCTTCACGTTGCGCTGCGGATTCGGGCGCACGTGCTTTTTCACCAGCATGACGTGTTCGACAAGAATCTTGTTGTCGTTCGGAAACACCCGCAGGACGCGGCCTTCCTTGCCTTTGTCCCGGCCCGTGATCACCTTCACGGTGTCGTTACGCCGGATATCGACTCGCTTATGTTCGGTACTTGCTGTTCTCATTATCAAACCTTCCACACTCTCACCGGAGAGACGTAGCCTGCTACACCTCTACAGTACTTCTGGCGCCAGGGACACAATCTTCAAAAACTTCTTCTCACGCAGTTCGCGGGCCACGGGTCCGAAAACGCGGGTTCCTACGGGTTCGCCGGCTTCGTTGATCAGCACCGCCGCATTCTCATCGAAGCGGATATAGGTGCCGTCGCGGCGGCCGTATTCTTTGTGCGTGCGCACAATCACCGCTTTGACGACTGTCCCCTTTTTCACCTGACCGTCCGGCGAAGCCTCCTTCACGCTGGCGGTGACCACATCGCCCAAGCCAGCGCGCAGGCCGGTCGAACCGCCGAGCGGCAGAATCACCTGCAGTTTGCGGGCGCCGGAGTTATCGGCGACCTCGAGCCAAGTTCTCATCATCACGGCCATAATTCAGTCTCCCTCAAGGCTCTGCGCTTACTTAACGTCTGCGACGATCTCTGGCACTAGCGCAGTCTTCCGCACAATCTGCTTCAAGCGCCAGCGCTTCAGCTTGGACAGTGGCCGCGTCTCTTCCAGGCGCACCACATCGCCGACGCGAGCTTCGTTCTTTTCATCGTGGGCGTAGAACTTTTTCGCCTTCGAAACCACCCGGCCATAAAACGCATGCGACTTCTTGCGCACCACCGAAACCACGATGGTCTTCTTCATACGGTTCGAGACTACTTCGCCGACCACTTCCTTGCGCCGTCCCGCAGCCGCCGGCTGGCTCTGCTGTGTGTTTGTGTCTGGCATCACTTACGCTCCGTTTTGCTGGCGGCCAGTTCCCGCTCGCGGCCGATCGTCTTCACTCGCGCGATGTCCCGGCGCATGCCGCGAAGCTTCTTCAGGCTCTCGGTCTGTCCCATGTTGAGCTGGAACTTCAGCTTGAAGAGCTGATCATTGAGATCCCGCTCCTGATGCCGGAGTTCCTCGTCGGTCAAGTTGCGGATTTTTTCCGATTTCATAAATCAGTTCTCTTTCTCAGTATCAGTGCGCCGCAGACTCGCGCTTCACGAACCGTGTCCGCAAGGGCAGTTTATGCGAAGCCAGACGCATCGCTTCGGAAGCGTCCTGCGGCGTGACCCCTTCCATCTCGAACAGGATCTTGCCGGGACGAACCACGGCTACCCAGTGATCCGGCGCTCCTTTGCCTTTTCCCATACGCGTCTCGGCGGGCTTCTTGGTCACCGGCTTGTCAGGGAACAGGCGGATCCAGATTTTGCCGCCGCGTTTGACGAAACGCGTCATGGCGACCCGGCTGGCCTCGATTTGCCGGTCGGTAATCCAGCCCGGTTCGAGCACCTTGAGTCCGTAATCCCCGAAAGCCAGTTCACTGCCGCGCCAGGCCTTGCCAGTCATGCGTCCGCGCTGCTGCTTGCGGTACTTTACTTTCTTTGGCATCAACATAAATTCGCTCTTGGCTTCTAGCTCTTTAGCTCGAAACGCAGCAAGCTACGTTTCTACAGTCACCCTAAAATGCGCCCCCGGCCTGCTGCGGTTCGCGCTTCTTTGCGGCGGGCAAAATCTCGCCCTTGTACACCCAGCACTTCACGCCGATAACGCCGTACGTCGTCCGGGCTTCGGTAAAGCCGTAATCAATGTCGGCGCGCAGCGTGTGCAGTGGCAAGCGGCCCTGAAGATACCACTCCGAACGGGCGATTTCGTTTCCGTTCAGGCGGCCGCTTACGCGGACTTTGATTCCTTTGCAGCCAAAACGCAGCGCCGAATCCACCGCCTTGCGCATGGCGCGCCGAAAACCCACGCGCTTTTCCAGTTGCAACGCGATCGACTCCGACACCAGTTGAGCATCGAGTTCCGGCTTGTGCACTTCCTGAATATCGATATAGATTTCTCGGCCATTCATGCGCTTCTGCATGTCGGCCTTGAGCTTGTCGATCTCAGCACCCTTGCGTCCGATGATGATTCCCGGACGCGCGGTCTTGATGATGACCCGCAGCTTGTTGCCCGGACGCTCGATCTCGATCGAGCTCACGCCTGCCGACTTGAGTTTGTCTTTCAGCTCGTTCTTCAGCTTGACGTCTTCGAGCAACTGCTTGTCATAATCCCGCTCGGCAAACCAGCGCGACTTCCACGGCTTGGTGTAGCCGAGGCGAAAACCATAAGGATGAACTTTTTGTCCCATCGTCTCTCCTAACGCTTTTGACGAATCCTACCGTGATCCCGCAAATTTCTTGGCAGGCTTAGCCTTGCTTTTCCCCGCCGACGCTTTAGCTTTGCCTTTAGCTCTGGGCTTCGACGCTCCAGTCGACGCGCCCCCTACTCGTTGAGCGCCGACCACGTTCGCCAACGCCTCGCCGTTCTTACCTCGTTCCGCCAGTTCGATCTCGATATGCGAAATGCGCCGCACGTAGTGATAAGCGCGACCCATGGGCGCCGGACGTATCCGCTTCATTCGTGGGCCATCATTGGCGACAGCGCGCTTCACGTATAGCTTGTCCACGTCAACGTCAATGCCTTTTTCAGAGCTCAGGTAGTTGGCATTCTCGAGGGCCGACCGGAGCAACTTCTCTACCGTGGCCGCAACCCGCTTCTTGGTGAAGATCAGCGTGTTGAGCGCATCCTCGACCCGGCGGCCCTTGATCAGGTCCAGCACCAGGCGAGCCTTCTGCGGCGAGACGCGCATGAAACGTGCTTGAGCTCGAAATTCCATTCTGCGTCTCCTTTACGCCTTCGGCGCCGGGGCTGCCGGAGCCGCTCCCGCCGCCGGAGCCGAAGCTCCCGGACCGCCCGGAATCCCGGCCGGCTTGGCTGCTGTCTCCGTTGCCGCCCGCATCGAGTGTCCCTTGAATTGGCGGGTAAAACTAAACTCGCCAAGCTTGTGCCCCACCAGGTTCTCGGTGATGTACACCGGAATAAATTTCTTGCCGTTGTGCACGGCGATGGTGTGACCGACCATCTCCGGAATGATGGTTGAGCGCCGCGACCAGGTGCGGAGCACCTTTTTCTCGTTGCGCGAGTTCATACCTTCCACCCGCGATTGCAGGAAACCATCCACGAACGGTCCTTTTTTGGTTGAACGTGCCATAAAGTCAGTTCCTATTTCTTACCGCGCCGGTTGACGATAAATGCGTCCGTGCGCTTGTTATTTCGGGTCTTGTATCCCCGCGTCGGCTGGCCCCACGGGGTCACCGGATGACGGCCCCCGGAAGTCTTGCCTTCACCGCCGCCGTGCGGATGATCCACCGGGTTCATGGAAACGCCACGATTGTGTGGCCGCTTCCCCAGCCACCGCGAGCGGCCGGCTTTACCGATGGTGATGTTTTCGTGATCGAGATTGCCGACCTGGCCGATCGTCGCCATACAGCCCTGCGCAACCTTGCGAATCTCGCCGGAAGGTAGTTTCACCAGGGCGTACTCGCCTTCCTTGGCAACTAACTGCGCCGCGCCGCCAGCCGAACGCACCATCTGCGCGCCCTTACCCGGCTTCAGTTCGACATTGTGAATCGTCGTGCCTGGAGGAATGTTGTGCAACGGCAGCGCATTTCCCACCAGAATATCGGCGTCGGGACCGCTCAACACCTTTTGCCCGACCTTCAACCCATCCGGCTGCAAGATGTAACGCTTTTCGCCATCCGCATAGCTCAACAAAGCAATGCGCGCCGAGCGATTGGGGTCGTACTCGATCGTAGCCACCGTAGCCGGAATGCCGATTTTGTCGCGCTTGAAATCAATAATGCGCAGCTTGCGCTTGTGGCCGCCACCAATAAACCTCATCGTGGTCTGGCCCGAGTTGCGCCGCCCGCCGGTTCGCGGCTTGGGTTCAAGCAGCGGCTTGTGCGGCTGCGTGCTCGTAATATCGTCGTTAACCAGCGTGGTGCGATAACGCAACGTCTGGGTTGTCGGTCTGTAAGTCTTGATTGCCATGTTAGCTCTCTGTAGAAACGTTGCTAGCAACGTTTCTGCTTGCATCTTCATCGAGGCGTTGCACGCAACGCCCCTACAGATTCTGCGCGTACTCCGGCATTTTTTCGCCGGCCTTCAGCCGCACGTACGCCTTCTTCCAATCCGGACGATAGCCGGCAAACTTTCCCCGCCGCCGTTCTTTTCCCGGATAAGTGGCGGTACGCACCGAATGCACTTTCACTTTGAAAATTCCCTGCACCGCTTCCTTAATTTCCGTCTTGGTCGCCGCCGTCGCTACCTGGAAGACCAAAGTGTTCTGGTTTTCCTTGATGGCGAGACCCTTCTCGGTGATGACCGGACGCCGAAGAATCTGGTATGCAGACTTCATCAGGCCACCTCCGCCGCTTTTTCGTGCCGGGTACGGCGCCGGGGAGAGCGCGAGGCTTTCTTCGCTGCTGCTCCCTCGCCTTCCGCCGGCTTGTGCTGCCGCTTCGAAATCGAACTCTTCAGCGAAATCTGCAGCTTCTCAATGGCAGGCTGCGAGAAGACCGCCCGGTCGTAGCGCAGCAGATGATACGGATGAACCTCGTTGCCGTTCACCAATTCAACGCCCTTAAGATTTCGCGAACTCAATGCCAGATTGCGATTCTCATGCTTGGGCACCTCGACGAGCAGCGCCGTGCTGTCGACTTTCAGTGCATCCAGCGCCTCTCGAAACTGCTTTGACTTGGGCTCTTTCACATCAAACGCATTCACGATGATCAACTTGCCATCCGCGAACTTCGAAGCCAGCGCAGAGCGCAGCGCACCCAGCAATTTCTTACGGGGAAACGCGTAGTCATAAGACCGGGGCTGTGGACCATGAACTGTGCCGCCATGTCGCCACAGTGGCGAACGGATCGAACCTACGCGAGCCCGTCCAGTGCCCTTTTGCTTCCAGAGTTTCTTGCCGGCTCCGGAGACCAGTTTCTTGTTCTTGGTCGCGTGAGTTCCGGCCCGATGGGCGGCGCGATAATGCTTTACCGCCTCCCAAAGCAGGTCCTCGTTCACGGCGCCGAAGACTTCATCAGCCAACTCCAGGCTGCCGACTTTGGCTCCGCTTAAATTGTGAATATCAATGGTTGCCATAACGTGACTCGTAATCTCGAAGCTGCTTTTCTCGTCTTGACCTACGACTAACGGCCAAGGACCAACGACCGCCTCTAAGCCTTCTTTGCCGCGCGCTTGGCTGCCTTCAACGGGTCAACCGTAGCCGATCCGGCAAATCCACGACGCTCTCTGGGCGGTTTCTTCGCCTTCGTGATCACCAAGTAACCACCTTTAGGCCCGGGTACGCTACCTTCGACCACCAGCAGGTTGTCGTCTTTATCCATGCCCAACACGCGCAAGTTGCGCACCGTCACCCGGTCCACGCCCATGTGTCCGGACATGCGCATTCCCTTAAACACACGCGACGGAAAAGCCGATGAACCGATCGATCCCGTAATCTGAAACATCGAGCCGTGCGACTTGGGACCGCCGGCAAAATGATGCCGTCTCACTACGCCGGAAAAACCACGTCCCTTGCTGACCCCTACAACGTCGACAAACTTCTCGCCATCGAAAATGTCCACTAGCACGCGATCTCCGGCCTTTACCAGTCCGTCGCCATTGGCCTCTGACTTCTCTTCGACTTCAATAGGAACCTCGCGCATGAATTTGACCGGCGGCAGATTATTCTTGCCCAAATGTCCGCGAGCTGGCTTGGTCAGGCGCGACTCTTTCACGAACTCGACCAGGCCGATCTGGGCGGCGACGTAGCCGTCCTTGGTCTGCGTCTTATGCTGCGTAATCACGCAGGGCCCAGCCTGCAACACGGTCGCGGGATGAACATCGCCCTTGTCGTCAAAGAGCTGCGTCATGCCGACTTTCTTTCCGAGAATTCCAGTTACCTTTGCCATTTTCCTTCTCTTCTCCGCTAACCCGGCGTGGCCGTTTGGCTATTGGCTGGGGCTGCTCGCTTCAAACTGAAAGCCGAGAGCTGGCGACTGAAAGCTACTTATGCTCCTTGCCAAACGCCTTGATCTCGACGTCCACGCCAGCGGGCAAGTCGAGCTTCATCAGCGCATCCACGGTCTGCTGCGTCGGTTCGAGTATGTCGAGCAGACGCTTGTGCGTCCGAATCTCGAACTGCTCCCGCGATTTCTTGTCCACGTGCGGAGAACGCAGCACGCAGTATTTGTTCTTCATCGTGGGTAAAGGGATCGGCCCCGCAATTTGCGCGCCCGTGCGCTTCGCGGTTTCGACAATCTCACCCGTGGACTGATCCAGGATGCGATAGTCGTAAGCCTTCAACCGAATACGAATTCTTTCTTTTCCAATCACTTTGAACTCTCGCTAACCCCTCCCGGCTGTCCGGGAAGAAAGAACTGGCGGTAAGTTGAGGCGTTTACGCAGCGTCTGAGTCGCGTACCGAAATCCCGAGCAAAGCGAGGGATCTCAATTTCCGCATTTACTTTGCTCACTCCTACTGCACAATCTCGCTGATCGTTCCAGCGCCCACCGTGTGGCCGCCTTCGCGGATCGCGAACCGTAGGCCTTTCTCCATCGCCACCGGCGTGATCAACTCAATCACCAGGCTGACATTGTCGCCCGGCATCACCATTTCCGTGGCCGCCGGCAACTCCGCCACGCCTGTCACGTCCGTCGTGCGCAGATAAAACTGCGGACGGTATCCCTTGAAGAAGGGTGTATGCCGCCCGCCTTCTTCTTTCGTCAAGATATAAACTTCCGCCTTGAACTTGGTATGCGGAGTGATCGATCCCGGCTTCGCCAGCACCATGCCGCGCTCGACATCGTCCTTGCCAATGCCGCGCAGCAACAGGCCCGCGTTGTCTCCCGCCAGGCCTTCGTCCAGCTGCTTCTTGAACATTTCGACGCCGGTCACCACCGTCTTGCGGGTGTCGCGGAAGCCTACAATCTCCACTTCCTCGCCCACCTTCACCTTGCCGCGTTCGATTCGTCCCGTCACCACCGTGCCGCGTCCCGAGATCGAGAAAATATCTTCAATCGGCATCAGGAACGGCTTGTCCAGCTCCCGCGCCGGCTGCGGAACGCTCTTGTCCACCGCCTCCATCAACGCGTCAATCTGCTTCTCCCACTTCTCTTCGCCGTTCAGCGCGCCCAGCGCCGACAGCCGCACCACCGGCACATCGTCGCCCGGAAACTTGTAGCTCTTCAGCAACTCGCGCACTTCGAGCTCGACCAGATCCAGCAACTCGGGATCATCGACAGCATCGCACTTGTTCAGCGCGACCACGATGTAAGGCACACCGACCTGACGCGCCAGCAGCACGTGTTCGCGCGTCTGTGGCATCGGACCATCCGTCGCCGCGACCACCAGAATCGCGCCATCCATCTGCGCCGCGCCCGTGATCATGTTCTTGATGTAGTCGGCGTGGCCCGGGCAATCGACGTGCGCGTAGTGCCGGTTCGCCGTCTCATACTCGACGTGCGCCGTGGCAATCGTGATCCCGCGTGCCTTTTCTTCCGGTGCGTTATCGATCGAGTCAAACGACCGGAACACGATCTTCGGGTTGTGCTTCTGCAAAACCTTGGTAATGGCCGCCGTCAGCGTGGTCTTGCCATGATCAATGTGACCAATCGTCCCCACGTTGCAGTGCGGCTTATTGCGATCAAATTTCTCTTTCGCCATTGCCTAGCTCCGTACGATTTCTTTTGAACTTATCTCTTAACCGTGCCCTGCACCCGGGCTATAATCTCTTCCGACACCGAGCGCGGGGCTTCTTCATACCGCGCGAAGTGCATTGAGTATTCCGCGCGGCCCTGCGTGCTCGAACGCATATGAGTCGCGTAACCGAACATCTCGGCCAGGGGCACGATTGCTTTAATCACTTGCGAACCGGCGCGATGCTCCATGCCCTCGATGCGTCCGCGACGCGAACTCAGGTCGCCCATGATCACACCCGCGTAATCTTCCGGTGTAACTACCTCGACCGACATCACTGGTTCGAGTAACACCGGCGAAGCTTTGCGAGCCGCTTCCTTGAAAGCCATCGAACCCGCAATCTTGAAGGCCATTTCGTTCGAATCGACGTCGTGATAGCTGCCGTCGTAGAGCGTGGCCTTTACATCGACCATCTCATATCCGGCCAGGACTCCACCTTCCATGGCTTCTCGAATGCCCTGATCAATCGGCTTAATAAATTCCTTGGGCACCGAGCCGCCGACGATGTCGTTAACGAATTCGTAGCCCTTGCCCGGTTCCTGCGGCTCGATTCGAATCTTGGCGTGCCCATATTGTCCGCGGCCACCGGTCTGCCGGATGTATTTGCCCTCGGCTTCGGCTTTCTTGCGGATGGTTTCGCGGTAAGCCACTTGTGGCTTGCCTACATTCGCTTCGACCTTGTACTCGCGCATCATGCGATCGACGATGATTTCAAGATGCAACTCGCCCATACCGCTGATGATGGTCTGACCACTGTCAGGATCGGTGTGAACCTTGAAGGTTGGGTCTTCCTGAGCCAGACGGCCCAGCGCCATCCCCATCTTTTCCTGATCGGCCTTGGTCTTGGGTTCGACCGCAACCGAGATAACGGGGACCGCGAACGTAATCGATTCCAGCGTGATGGGATGGGCCTCGTCGCAAATCGTGTCACCCGTGCTGACGTTCTTCAAACCGACCGCCGCACAAATATCACCCGCCAGAATCTCGTTGATGTCTTCCCGCTTATTGGCGTGCATCTTCAGCAGGCGGCCAATGCGCTCGGTGCGTCGACGTCCGGCGCACAGCACCGAGTCACCCGATTTAACTTGTCCCGAATAAACGCGAATGAATGTCAATTGGCCGACAAACGGGTCAGCCATGATCTTGAACGCGAGCGCCGAAAACGGCTCTTTATCGTCCGGATGACGGGTAATCACTTCGTCGGTGTCCGGATTTGTACCCTTCACTTCGCCCGCATCAAGCGGAGAAGGCAGATAATCCACGACCGCGTCGAGCAACGGCTGCACGCCCTTGTTCTTGAAAGCGGTGCCGACGACCACGGGAAACAATTTCAGATCAATGGTGGACTTGCGCAGGGAAGCCCGCAGCTCCTCGGCGGAAATAGCCTCGCCCTCAAGGAACTTGTGCAGGATCTCGTCATCGTTCTCAGCGACCGTCTCTACCAACTGGGTGTGGAACGCTTCGGCTTTCTTCTGTAGTTCGGGCGGAATCGGGCCAGTGATATATTCGGCGCCAATCGTATCGTCCTGCCAGATGATCGACTTCATTTCGATGAGGTCGACCACGCCTTTGAACTTGTCTTCTTGCCCAATCGGAATCTGGATCGCAATGGGCTTCGCGTTGAGGCGTTTGCGGATGGTATCAACGGCATGCTCGAAGTCCGCTCCCATCTTGTCGATCTTATTAATGAAGCAAATCCGCGGCACGCCGTACTTGTCAGCCTGGCGCCAGACTTTTTCCGACTGCGGCTGCACGCCGTGGACCGCGTCGAACACAGCAACCGCACCGTCAAGCACACGCAGAGAACGCTCGACCTCGGCCGTGAAATCCACGTGGCCGGGGGTATCGATAATGTTGATCCGAATATCGCGCCAAGAGCACGTGGTCGCGGCGGAAGTAATGGTAATGCCGCGCTCCTGCTCCTGCTCCATCCAGTCCATTGTGGCCGTGCCTTCATGGACCTCTCCGATACGGTGCGTCTTTCCGGTATAGAAAAGGATGCGCTCCGTCGTAGTGGTCTTACCGGCATCAATGTGAGCCATAATGCCGATGTTCCTGCACCGATCTAATTGGACTGTTCTGGCCACGACTTTATTTCTTCTTTCTGGGGCTCCGCTGAAACGTAGCAAGCTACGTTTCTACAGTTTCTCTCTTACCACCGATAATGCGCGAAGGCCTTATTCGCCTCGGCCATGCGGTGAACGTCTTCCTTCTTCTTGATGGCTGCGCCTTTGCCATTCGCAGCGTCCAGCAATTCATTGGTCAACTTGTCGATCATGCCCTTCTCGCCGCGTCCGCGGGAGTAGGTAATCAACCAGCGAATCGCCAGCGAAGTGCGGCGATCGGCATTGACTTCGACTGGCACCTGATAGTTCGCACCGCCTACTCGGCGGGTTTTGACCTCGAGGAGCGGTTTGGCATTTTCGACGGCTTTTGTGAACAGCTTCAGAGCTTCGTCGCCGCCGCCTTTTGCCTGCAGGCGCGTCAAAGCCTCATAAAAGATGCCTTCCGCCGTGCTCTTCTTGCCTTGCCACATCATCGAGTTGACAAACTTCGTCACCAGATCCGAACCGTAAACCGGATCGGCGTCCACTCTCCGCTTGGGTGTATGTCCTTTTCTTGGCATTCAGCTTCTAGCTCCTGGCTCTCGGCTTTCTCGAGCCTAAGACGTAGCGGAGCTACGTCTCAACAGATTCTCGTTACGCTTTCGGGCGCTTGGCGCCGTACTTCGAACGGCTTTGCTTGCGGCCCGCGACCCCTACCGCATCCAAGGTTCCGCGAACCACGTGATAACGCACACCCGGCAGATCCTTCACGCGGCCGCCGCGAATCAGCACGATCGAGTGCTCCTGCAGGTTGTGGCCAACGCCGGGAATATAAGTCGTGACCTCGATACCGTTGGTGAGACGGACACGAGCCACTTTGCGCAAAGCGGAATTCGGCTTCTTGGGCGTTTGCGTATACACGCGCGTGCAAACCCCGCGCTTCTGCGGACAGCCCTGTAATGCCGGACTCGCCGTCTTATATCGCGGCCGCTTCCGACCGTCCCGCACTAATTGATTGAAGGTAGGCACTCTTTGCTGCTCCTTCGGCAACGCCACTTCGCGCACCAATAATGATGCGCGACACACAAACGTCGCCTGACTTCCCTGTCTCAGGGTCTGGATGGCGATCTGCCAACCATGCTTCGCACCGCGCACAAATCCGGCGAGAGAGTTTCGATTTCCCGTTCAGACTGATCAGCGACGACGGTGGCGCCAGGCCCGAGTCAACAACCCAGGAGGTGCTCCGTTTCGTCCGCTTTGCCCCGCATAGCCTTCCAACGGGCGGAAGGTGCGCGCAGGGCATTTCAGCGAGGGCATCTCCGGAACTTTCCGAAGACGTATATCTTTAGAGCTTAGCTGCTTTCCTTTGGGTCTTTCGCGCACCGAAAACGCGCAGCGAATGAATCCACAGTCTACAGGCAAGCCAGAATGAACTCGCGGAACCTTTTAAATATATCAACAGTCTTCACACATCGTCAACCATGGCGTGCGGCATCCCAGAGAATGTGCCGGGCAATCGAGCAACGCCGCTTGGCTTGCTCAAAACATTGGTAGCCTCTACACTTGAAATCTTCCAGAGTGATTAGATTCCCAGAAGGCGTTGCTCGCCTCGTGGGTAACCATGAAGGCGGGGAGGGTGCATGGGCAGGTCCGGGTTTGTCGGTTTCGAATTGTTTGTTGTGCTTCTCACGTTCTTCCTGGTCGCCGGCCTCACCGGATGCAGCAGCAGTAGCCCCGTAACCACTTCGACCTTTGCCGTCCCAGCCAGTGTCACCCTCGCGCCCAATCCGAATGCGTCCATGGAGATTGGAACGTTCCAAACCTTCCTGGCGATTGCTTTGACCTCCACCAAGGCGACGATTGCCGAGCCGGTATCCTACCAATCAAGTAACACGGCGGTGCTCACCATCGCCAATAATGGACTGGCCTGCGCCGGCAGCTGGAATTCACTGAGCAACCCTCAGATCTGTACACCCGGGCCGGTAGGAGTTGCCGTGGTTACGGCAACCGCTCAGGGAGTAAGCAGCCCTTCAACCACGGTTTACGTTCATCAGCACGTCGATAAAGTCACGGTGAGCTTATTCGTCCCTCCGAACACGCCGCCCCCCCCAAATCCATGCTATTCCGTAAATCAAAGCTCCATCTACCAGGCGAATGCGTTCAGCCGCGGCGTGGACATCACCAGTACGGTCGGAGTCTTTAACTGGCAAACTCTGATCCCAGCGGTGGCCACGCTGAGCACTACTGCCGTCGGATTGCTCCAGGGGCAGGTCCAGCTTACAGCCAAGGTCCCGGGCCTTACTCCCCTCTTCGCTACCATCGGCAACGCCACCAGTGTGCCCCTGAATTTCACGACGTGTCCGGTGCAGTCAATCACACTCACAGTGACAACCGCCACGAGTACTTCAAAGACCATCACACCAACGGTCATCGATACGTTGGGCGCAACCATCACCGGGATTCCGCTTACCTGGAGTTCGTCCCAGTCCGCCTCAGTAAGTGTCTCCACCCTCGGTGGGGCAGCCGGGTCGACTGCGGGTAGCGCCACGATTATCGCGTCCTGTACTCCACCTACTTGCAATACAGGGTTCTACCCTTCCATCCCGATCTATCCTGCCAATGTTGTGAACCTGACCATAGCCCCAACTGGGAGCCCGCAAAACACCACCGTGTACGTGAGCACAACCGGTTGCGGCACTACCGATGGCTGCTTCAGTACGGTTGCTCCCGTCACGGCGCCGAACACAGTGGGAAACTTCATCACCTTGCCGGCAACGCCGAATTCGCTGGTCTTCGATCGCCAAGCGTCCAAGGCTTATCTAGGAACTGACTCCGGCCGGCTCGGCACCGTGGGTCTCGCGGTGATTGATGCCGCGTCAAATACCGGGACCCAGTTCGCATCTCTCCCGGGTAAGGTTCTGGCGGTTTCTCCCGATGGCACCAAAGTCATCATTTCCGACACGTCTGCCGAAGATGGGCCGAACCACGTCTTTGTCTTTAACACTGCGACCAATGCCGTTTCGACATTCCAGATCACGGGAGCGACCGCCGCCGACTTTTCCCCGGACAGCCTGAAAGCGTACATCCTGGCGGGCAGCACCTTATACGTCTATTCGGCAGTGGATGGATTGCAGACCATTCCGCTCGCCGCACCGGCAAGCGACGTGTCTTTTCTTTCGGAGGGTGCGTTTGCCTACGTAGCCGGCGGGGCGAGTTCGTCCGTGAGCGTGTTTAGAACTTGCGACAACGGCCGCGCCGATACGGTCGCCGTCCCCGCAACACCGACCTTTATAAAGACTCTGCCCGGTCCCGCGAAACTACTTCCGTCCGATTCTCCTGAAACCTATCATCTCGTGGCCGTGGATCCTCCTGGCATTGACATCATCAGCGTGAACGCAACGCCGTCTGGCTGCACACCCGCCGTGACCGATGGCCCAATCGCATCCTTCAATCTAGGCCAAGGAGATTTTATTCCGAAGCAGTTGATTCTCTCGCAGGATGGCTCGACCGCCTACGTGCTCACTTCTAATTTGAACAGCATTCTGGTGTTCAACATCCCCGGCCAAACGTCATCTGCAATCGCCCTGTTCGGAAACCCGACTCCACTCAGCGCCTCGCTTACGCCGGACGGCACACAGCTATGGGTGGGGGCCAGCGATGGAACCGTACACGTTGTGAGTACTGTTGCCGGCGGTGATATTCGACAGATTTCGTTCCCTCAAGGCCTCTGCCAGAATTCCGTGGGACAGCCGTTTCCCGCCACTTGTAATCCTGATCTGATCGCGGTGAAGCCGTAGAAGCGGTCGTTGGATGTCGGTGCTTAGTCGTTCGTCAAAATCCAAAATCAACGCCAACGACGAGCGACCAACTACCATCGACTCTCTTATGCCTTTCCCAATTCCCGTCCGACGCTGTCCAACACTCCATTGATGAATTGCACGGACTCGGGACTGGAAAACTTGCGCGCAATCTCCAGCGCCTCATTGATCACAACGGCCCGGGGCGTGGAAGGAAAACTCATCAACTCGGCCACAGCCGACCGCAGCACGTTGCGATCCACAGCCGCCATACGATCCATGCGCCAGTGTTCGGCGTGACGCTCGATCAAACTGTCGATTTCAGCCGTACGGTCGGTGGCCATCCGGAAAAGGTCTTCGGCGAAACCGCGCACATCTTTTTCGGTGGAATGATGTTCTCGCCAGAATGTGCGCCGGACTTCCTCGGGAGTTTGCCCGCCCATGTCGGCTTGAAACAACATCTGCAGCACAAACTCACGAGATTTTCGGCGGGTGCCCATAGAAGTTGGCAGCGATCAGCTGCCAGTTCTCAGTTTACAGGAGACGAGAAATAGCCCCGTATCAACGACCGCGTTTTTTCGGGCCATTGGAAGGTTTGGGTTTGCGGGTCTTGCTGAGAGTTGGCTGAGAGCCGACAGCCTTCTTCAGATTCGCCATCTCTACCGCCGCCAGCGCAGCTTCGAGGCCTTTGTTTCCCATCTTCAAACCGGCGCGGTCGATGGCCTGTTCCAGCGTTTCGCAGGTGAGCACGCCGAAAGCGTGGGGCACGCCCGTCTCCTGCGCGGATTGCCCGATGCCACGCGTGACTTCATTGACGATGACATCGTAATGCGCCGTATCGCCGCGAAGCAGGCAACCGAGGCAGACGATCGCGTCGTATTTCTTCGTTTCAGCCAGCGTGCGAGCGGCCGAAGGAATCTCAAACGCACCCGGCACGCGGATGACTTGAATGTCTTTGTCTTTCGCGCCGCAGCGCAACAGTCCATCGAAAGCGCTACGAAGCAGTCGTTCCGTAATGAACTCGTTAAAACGCGAGACGACGATGCCGAAACGTCTTCCCGCGGCGCTGAGGCTACCTTCAAGCGCCTTAACTTCAACCGCCTGTGCGGCGCCCGAGGACGAATGTTGTTTGTTGTTTTTCGCCGTGACTTCCTGCCTCCGAGGTGAAACTTCCTAGACTGGCGCGAATCCGCGCAGATCCGCGGCCGCTTCACTTACCCTTGAACTGCGCCGCCCGCTTCTCCAGAAACGCCGTCGTGCCTTCTTTCTTGTCTTCTGAAGCACAAGCCACGCCGAACAACACCGCCTCAAGATACAAGCCTTCCGCCAGAGTCATCTCCATGCCTTTGTTCACCGCTTCCATGGCGTATTGAACCGCGAGCGGAGCATTGGCGATGATCTTCTGCGCAATTGCCTCGGCGCGGGGAATGAGATCCGGCGCGGAAACGACTTCATTCACCAACCCGATGCGATGCGCCTCCTGCGCGCTGATCATTTCACCAGCCAGCACAAGCTGCATCGCGATGCCTTTCCCCACCAATCTCGGCAATCGTTGCGTCCCTCCGTAGCCGGGGATGATTCCAAGCTTCACCTCGGGCTGCCCGAGCTTGGCGTTTTCGCTCGCCAGACGCATAGTGCATGCCATCGCAATTTCGCATCCGCCGCCGAGCGCGAATCCGTTGATGCAAGCGATCACCGGCTTGCCCAAGTTCTCAATCAGGTTTAGCACGCTCTGCCCGCGATGGGTATACTCTTTGCCCGAGACTGCATCGTGCTTCGCCAGTTCGCCAATGTCGGCGCCGGCGATAAAAGCCTTCTCTCCCGCGCCAGTCATAATGACAACCCGTACGCCGTGATCGTTCTTGACCTCATGAAACCCCGCCCGCAACTCTTCCATGGTGGCCATGTTCAGCGCGTTGAGAACTTTGGGCCGGTTGACGGTGACGTAGGCAATGGCGCCCTTTTTTTCAAAAAGAATGTTTTCAAAGTTCATAAGTTCAAGCCTCTGACACCCTCTAACCTGACGTCGTCATTCTGAGCGAAGCGAAGAACCTGTGTAATTTGTTCGCCAGAATGCAGAGATCCTTCGCTTCGCTCAGGATGACAAACCCGATAAATGCACATCCGAAGCCTACAGCTTGTTCGGCACAGGATTATTCGGGTCTTTGTAATCGTAGAACCCCTTGCCCGTCTTTCTCCCGTACCACCCAGCCATCACCAAACGCTTCAGCAGCGGCGGCGACGCGAATCTCCGCTCTTTGAACTCGTCATACATCACATGGGTAATGTAGTAAGTCGTATCCAGCCCGACGAAATCAAGCAGCGTGAACGGGCCCATGGGATAGCCACAGCCTAGCTTCATGGCGTTATCAATATCGTCGATCGAACCAACACCTTCTTCATAAGCGCGAATCGCATCGAGGAGATACGGCACCAGCAGCCGGTTCACAATGAATCCCGTCTTGTCGCTAGTGCGGACGGGCGTTTTGCCGAGCTTCTTGCCGAACTCGTAGGCGGCGTCATATACCTCAGGCGCCGTGGCAATCGTGCGCACGACTTCGACCAACTTCATCAGCGGTACGGGATTGAAGAAATGCAACCCGATGAAGCGTTCTGGCCGCTTGGTCGAAGTCAAAAGTTCGGTGATCGAAATGGAGGAGGTATTCGAAGCGAAGATGGCGTCCTCCTTCACGATGCCGTCGAGCGACGCGTACATCTTTTTCTTGTCCTCGACATTCTCGATGATGGCTTCGATTACGATGTCGCAGTCCGCCAGGTCTTGCTTGTTCGTCGTGCCTTTGAGCCGCGCGCGGATCTGGTCTTTTTGCGCCGCCGTGATGCCGCCCTTCTCCGGAGGCCGCTCGGCGAACTTGGCCAGCGATTTCTCAATCCCGGCAAAGCCCTTATCAAGAAATTTCTGCTGAACTTCGAGCACCGTAACCTCGAATCCAGCCATCGCAGCTACTTGAGCAATTCCAGAGCCCATCAGCCCGCAACCAAGAACTCCAACCTTCTTAATTTCCATTAGTGATTTCTTCTTGCCGAGGCAACTGCTCCACCAGCGAGACACAGAGTCACAGAGAACCTTATTTCCTAAGACTTCTCTGTGTCTCTGTGCCTCTGTGGTAATGAATTAATTCAAACTCTCCACTACCATCGCGATCCCCTGCCCACCGCCGATGCACGCCGTCGCCAGCCCATACTTCTTTTTCCTCCGACGCAATTCATAAAGCAACGTGATCACGAGCCGCGTTCCCGTTGCACCCAGGGGATGCCCAAGCGCGATTGCACCGCCGTTCACGTTAACTTTATCGCGATCAAGGCCCAACTCTTTCTCAACCGACAAATACTGAGCCGCGAAAGCCTCATTCACTTCGATCAAGTCGATGTAATCCAAAGTCAGTCCAGCTTTCTGCAAAGCAACCTTCGTCGCCGGCACTGGACCGCGACCCATCAGCTTGGGCTCAACCCCCGCAATGCCCCAGCCAACGATTCGCCCTAACGGTTTCAATCCACGCTTGCCCGCCTCTTCGAGCGACATCACCACCACTGCAGCAGCACCATCCACAATGCCGCTGGCATTTCCCGCAGTGACCGTGCCGTTTTTGCCGAATGCCGGTTTCAGCTTGGCCAGGCCTTCCATGGTCGTTTGCGGACGCCGATGATCGTCCTCGCTCAGCATCTCACCAGATGGCTCACCCTTTCGATCCTTGAGCGGCACAGGAACCAACTCTTCCTGCAGCCGCCCGTCTTTATACGCGGCGTCCGCCAATTGCTGTGAGCGCAAAGCGAACTCATCCTGCGCCTGCCGCGTGATGCCCTGCTGTTCCCCGTAGAGCTCCGCGGTATTCGCCATGTAGAGGCCGCAGTAGGTGTCCAGCAGCGCGACCATGAGCGAATCTTCCAGCTTGCCCCCGGGCGCCAGTGTAAAACCATCGCGTCCGCGGATCACGAACGGCGCTTGCGACATGGCTTCCATGCCACCAGCCAGCACCACATTGGCTTCGCCCAACTGAATCATCTGCGCCGCGTTGACGATGGATTGCATCCCCGACCCGCACAAACGATTCACGGTGAGTGCGGGTGTTTCAATAGGCAGACCCGCTCGCAGTCCAACATGGCGCGCTCCATAAAGAGCATCCCCCGAAGTCTGCTGCGCATTGCCAAACACCGCGTGGTCGAATTCTTTCGGATCCAGCCCCGCACGTTCGATGGCGCCCTTGCCCGCAATGGCCCCGAGCTCCTGCGCCGTAAAATCTTTCAGCTTGCCGCAGTAGCGTCCAAAGGGCGTACGTGCCCCGCTCACAATTGCGATGTCTCCTGGTTTCAACATTGGCTTCCTAATCTCGAGTATGAATTCTGCAATAAGAAGAGTTCTGAATGGACGAACCAGACCCGTTAGTTTAACAGTGGAGGTTACGAAGCGTAAACCGATCGCAAGTTAAGGAGGGAGGATCCGTCCTAAGCCACAGCCGCGGCCGCGTAGGACGCCGCCAGCGCCACAATCTTACCTGCACCCTGCCCAATCGCGGTTTGCAGAGCCTGTTCAGCGCGATTGATCACTTCCGTAACGATGTCCACGGGGTCAAACTCCCCGCGCACCACGGCCTCCGCGAGCCCCGCGTTGAAATGAACTGGCTCTTGTTTCTCGGGCATTCGTATTTGAGCGAGCAGTCTCTGCAGCTTCTCCGCCGCCATGACACCCTCTTTCTCGGGCGTCTCCCCAAGCACGATGGCGATGGTCGTAGTCTCATAGCGGAATGCCAGATCGTTCTGCCGGATATTGGCGGCGAAGAGTTGACCGATTTGTTGCATCACGGCCTCCACCGCCGATTCGCCGAACTCTTTTACGGTTGCCCCTTTTTCGCCAAACTGCATCAGCAACACCGTGAGCGGAGTGCTCTGCTGCGCGTTGCGGCGGGTTTCCGCCATCAGAAGGTCGAGATACGAAGCCCGTTTGAGCAGGCCCGAACGCTCGTCGGTCACCGAAAGATTCTTGACCAGACGGCGAAGCCCGGCGTTATTCAGCGCGATCACAATCTGATCGCTGATCGTCTTGAGTACCATCACATCGTTCGAGCCCCAGGCATGCGGCTTGCTGTCCATCAGGATGAGCAGCCCAACGTGTTCCGCTCCGTCGCTAAGAGGCAAAGCTAGCAAAGAAGTAACCGCCAGCTGCACCAAACCTTCGCGGACGCTTTGCAAATCCGAACTCGACTGGGCATCCGTGATCGTGAGAGTTCCGCCACGGTTCATCGCCAGATCGTGGACTGTAGTCGCAATTTTTTCCAGCGCCCTCGGCTCGCCCGGCTTGCTCAGTTCGCTGCAATACTCTTTTACGCTGGTGGTGTGCAATCCGGGCTTACGCATGGCAACCACGCAGCGGGTGACCTTCCATTGCGATCCAATTTCTTTGGCTGCGGTCAGCATCACTGCGTCGGCGTTGCTCTGCCGGTAGAGCTTCCGGGTGATCTCGGCCACGCGCGCAAAGCTGCTAACGTCGGCGGCTTCGTTTGAGTGTGCCGGCCCAGTTTGCGGCGCGGACCGCGCGTCAGGGGGGGCAGAGGCCGCAGGCGCAGTCGGTGCCAAGCTCCCATAATTCGGAATCAACCCGGCAGTCATATACAACTGTCGCAGATCTTGATTGCGCTCCTCTTCCCGAGGAAACAGCTCTTGAATACGCTGCAAACGCTCAACCGCCTTGGTGCGCATGCCGTACTGCACCAGAATTTCCGCCTGCAGCATGAGATCCTGCAAGGCAGCCGCGCCCAACATTTTCTCCTGATTCGGAAGCGGCGCCGCCGCAGTGTCGGCCATGCTTGAGAAGCGGGAGGCAATTACCTTGAAGCGGTTGTCGTCAATCTTGCCCCGCAGCATTTCCAGCCGTTTCTGGTGCCCCGGCTCGTATACATCCACTTCGGCAGCGCGATCCAACGAATCCGCCGCTTTCGCATAGTTGCCCACACTGCAATAGAGATCAAAGAGCTTAAGCAGCGTCTGGCAATAGTCGCTCTCTCGATTCGACGCGTTGAACTGCTCCCCCATGAACTCCAGCATTTCCGGGGAGGCGCGATGCCGCGTCGAAATTTCCTGGATCATGGCCAGAAAAGCCCGGCGATCTCCCTTTCGCCGATGATATTGCTCCAGCTTCCTCCCCAAAGCCACGGCCTCCGCATCCTGCTGGGCGTCGATGAACAGCCCGATGAGGATGGCGATCTCCTGCACGCGCGAAGGATTTTCCTCGAATAATTGCCACTGGATTGGTTCGGCATCCGTTAGACGATTCGCCGCCAGCAAAGCTTTCGCATAAGTATCCCGCAACTCCTCCGACGCAGAGCCGGCGCTGACCTGCGCCTCGAGGACGAAAATTGCGGCTCCCACCTGTCCTTGCTCCAGCAGGTTCTTGCTGTATCCCAAAGCAATCTGCGGATCGGCCGGGTCTTCCGCATAGGCACGTTCCATCCACTGCGCCGAGTTCCCGCCTGCAGCCTGGGGCATCTGCGAAAGCTTGAGAAATGCCGCCGCCGCCTCCTTGTTTTCTCCAAGCTCGGACGAAAGCTCTGCCAGGCTCTGTAAGTTCTTTTCCCCGGAATCAAGCGTGAGCAGCCGCTTCAACGCCTCCAGAGATTCCTTCTTGCGTCCCTGTTTGGACAACTCCTGAAACACGCTTTCATAAGTTTCGATCGCCTGTTTTGGATGAGACTTTTCCAGCAACCCGCCGAAACGCAGCTTCTGCTCCCAGGTCGGAGGCACAAAGCGAGCCAGCTTCTTGTAAGTCAAACTGGCGCGGGTGGCATCGCCCGCCTCGATCTGGCGCTCGAACAAGTCGCCCAGCAGCTTTACCGCCTGGGGGATGCGTTGCAGGGACAGGCAAAGGTCGGCAGCCATCTGGCATACCGTGTCGTTACCCGGTTCAGCCGCCAGCACCTGTAAGTAGTCTTCAAGCGCCTCCGCGGTTTTGCCTTTTTGGAGAAGCTTTTCCGCCCGCTCCACGCGTTTTGAAATTTCGGTTCGGTCCATTCGCTTTACAGTGTCTGCCATGAGAGCTAGCGCCGCGCGGAGTAACCCATAAAGAGTCTAGGAGCAGGTTACCGGAGCGGGCAACGACGTAACGAACAGCGGCGATTACGAAGGTCATAGGCGGAATAACTCTTTGGGAAATAAGCGCTTTCTGGTATACGTCCCGGAATGCCTCAGGAAGACACCCCCAAGCAGGAAAGCGGACTCCGCCACCAGCTCAGCGCCGGTCAAATGGCCATGGTTGCCGTCGGTGGCTCCATCGGCACCGGCCTGCTCCTAGGCTCAGCCGCCGCCATGGGGATCGCTGGTCCTGCCGTCATCCTCAGCTATGTTCTAGCCGCCTTCATCTGCTGGACCGTGACCATGGCGCTCGGCGAACTCTCCAGCGCCCATCCCGCCGCCGGCTCCTTCGGCCTGTACGCTGATCTTTATCTGAATCCATGGGCTGGCTTCATCAGCCGTGCCGGCTACTGGATCGCCATCTCCGTCTCCGTGGGCGCGAACCTGGTCGCCTCCGCAACCTACATGCGCTATTGGTTTCCCGCAGTTCCAGCCCTGGTGTGGATCGCACTGTTTTCCTTGGTGCTGATCGCGATCAATCTTCGCACCGTCGGCGACTACGGCCGCTTCGAATACTGGTTCGCCATGGTCAAGCTGGCAACCATGGTGACCTTCATCGTGATCGGTGGGATGTTAATTGCTGGCGGACGCGTCCCCGCGCAGTACACCGCGCAGGGTGGCTTCTTCCCGAATGGCGCATTCGCACCGCTGCTCGCCATGAGTTTCGCACTCTACACCTTCGGCGGTATTGAAATCGTGGCCATCACCACCGGCGAATCGCGCTCGGCCGCGGAGATTCCCCGTGCAGTCAAGTTGACTTTTGCTATTTTGGCTTTTGTTTACCTCGGCGCGATCATCGTGCTCGTCGGAGTAATGCCGTGGAACCGGGTGGGCGTGACCGAAAGCCCGTTCGTCACCGTCTTCCGCATGGTGGGAATTCCCGCTGCCAGCAGCCTGATGAGCTTCGTCATCCTCACCGCAGCCCTTTCCGGAGCCAACGCAAATCTCTACTCCGCCGCCCGCATGCTATTCTCCCTCGCGCGAGGAGGATGGGCACCCGCCTCACTCGGCCATCTGAATGCCGCTGGATCGCCCAACCTGGCTCTCCTGGCATCGTCCTACGGCATCATCGTGGCCGTGGTTCTCGAAAAATGGGCGCCAAAGAATGCCTTCGTGTACATATTGAACGGCGCGCTATTCGGCCTCATGCTCTCGTGGCTGGTCTCGCTAGCCGCCCACATTTCGTACCGCCGGCGAATGACCTCAAACCAAGTAAAGGCTCTTCCCATGCGCTCGCCCATCGGCGCCTGGGGCTCCAGCCTTGGTCTCACCCTGGTGACCGCTGCCATCTTGAAAACTTGGTGGGATTCACAGGTCAGTCTGATCAGCGGCCTGTCCACTTTGTTGATTCTTACCGCAGCCTATTTCCTCGTGAAGTCAGGCAACACCAGTTCTCGCAAGACTGAACCATAAAGGAGCTTCACCACAACCAAAGCCGATGCCCTGGCAGATCCTAAGTGATACCCAGGAGGGTTGCCGTCATCCTGAAGCCCCAGCGGGGCGAGGGATCTCGCGCGCAGTATTTGCTACTGGCCTGCGCTAGGACGTTCGATCTCTCTGTGCCGCAGTACAATATCCCCATGACTGACGCCCTACTTCGCTATCGCTCCGAGTTCCCCATTCTCGACCGCACCACTTATCTGATCAGCAATTCCCTCGGCGCCATGCCCCGCGGCGTCTACGACGCCATGCACGCCTACGCCGATACCTGGGCCACGCGCGGCGTCCGCGCCTGGCAGGAACGCTGGTGGATGCTCGCCGCCGAAGTCGGCGATGAAATCGGCGCCCTCATGAACGCCCCCAAAGCTTCCGTCTCCACGCATCAGAATGTCACCACCTGCCAAGCCGTCGTCGCCTCCTGCTTCGACTTCTCCGGCAAGCGCAACAAAGTCGTTTATTCCGACATGAACTTCCCCTCGGTCATGTATTTCTGGCAGGCCCAGCGAGCCAACGGCGCTCGCGTCCATATGGTCAAGACCGACGATGGCATCACCGTTCCAACCCAGCGCCTCCTCGACGCCATCGACGAACAAACCTTGCTCGTTCCAATCTCCCACGTAATCTTCCGCAGTGCGTTCATTCAGGATGCCAAAGCCATCATCGAAAAAGCTCACCAAGTCGGAGCCCACGTCGTGCTGGATACTTTCCAATCGCTCGGTACCGTCCCGGTAGACGTTCAAGCCCTCAACACTGATTTCGCCTGTGGCGGAGTTCTGAAGTGGCTCTGCGGAGGTCCCGGCGTAGGTTACTTGTACGTGCGTCCCGATCTCGGCAAGAAGCTCGAACCAAAATTTACCGGCTGGTTCGCCCACCAAGACTCAATGAGCTTCGAAGTCGGACCCATGCGCTACACCGATCCGCCTTTTCGCTTCATGAACGGCACCTCACACGTACCCGCCCTCGAAGCCTGCCGCCCGGGCCTCAAGATCATTACCGAAGTTGGAGTCGATCGCATCCGCGAAAAATCAAAACGGCAGACCGCCCGCCTGATCGCCCTCGTGGATAAACACGGCTGGAGAGTCAACACTCCCCGCGATCCTGAACAACGCGGCGGCACCGTCTCCATCGACATGCCCGACTCAAAGGAAGTCTGCGCCGAACTTCTGAAGCGCGAAATCATGGTCGACTGGCGTCCCAAAGCCGGAGTCCGCATGTCCCCCCACTTCTACAACACCGATCAGGAACTCGAAACCGCAATCGCCGCGGTAGAAGAAATCCTGAAAGACCGCGCCGTGGCAGTGCGATAAGGTCCGCGCTGGTCGTACCTGATCACCCTGAATAGGAGCCGTCATTCCGAAGCCCCGCGCTTTCACCAGCGGGGCGAGGAATCTCGCGCGCAGTGCGTTGCTGACCTCACACCCACGACTCCTGCCCTCCATTACGAACGTAAGCCAGAGCCGCACTTTTCTGCTGCGAGCCAATCTTCCCGCGCCCTATCCTCGGAACGAGCACCCTGGCTCCAGCGCAGGAGTGTCGACACAACCCCGTGATTTCGTCATTGGCACTATTCCGTTCTGCAGTCAACGATGGCATCGCGATCGCCCTCGTCGGCGCCGCTGCTGGCGTATATGTCTTCTATCGCGGTTTCCGCCTCTTGCAACGCAAGCGCCTCATCCTGAACACCCCCGCTTCCAAAATTCGCAGTGCCGCCATGGGACTGGTAGAAATCACCGGCCTCGCCGCCGGCCCCTACACCATGCCGGCACCGATCACCGGGCTCTCCTGCTACTACTTCCACACCACCGCCTGGCAATGGCAGCAGCGCGGCCGCAATCACCAGTGGGTGAAGGTCGCCGACGAAAGCCTGCACCTGCCCTTTTTTCTCGAAGACAACACCGGTCTCATGCTGGTCGATCCCCAGGGCGCCGAGATGGATATCCATCGCGACTTCCACGATGAATTCAGCACTTCCTTCTTTTCCAGTACTCTCGAAATCCCCCCCAGCCTCTCCAGCTTTCTTGCACGGCACGGGGTTTCGACCGACAAGAAAATCAAAGTCGAAGAGTATTGCATCAAGCCGAAAAACGCGCTCTTCATCCTCGGAACCCTGGGGCAGAATCCCGGCCTCAGCGTGAGCGCAGTCCCAATCCGCAGCCTGACCGCACAGCAGAATGCGCTCTCGCTTCACATTCCCGACATGTCGGGTGTGACGCCCAACACGGACGTCACCGTCGCGGGAAAAATGCTGTTCTCCGCCTTCACCAATGAACCGCCTGACATCCATCAGGGCTCAAGCAATCCCAACCCAATTCCCGACCCGGGACAACGGCAAAAAATCAGTGACGCGCTGGTGAAAGCTGGCATTACAAATCCTGCTGCCGTCGCAACTTCTACCTCCACGTCAACCGGCGGAGGCGCCGCCGCAGCCGCGGCTCCCGAACACTTTGATCTGCGTCCCCCGGTCGTATTAATGAAGGGCGCGCACGATCCGTCATTCCTGATTTCCTGGCACAGCCAGCGCGATGTCGTCAGCTCGCTAAAGTGGAAATCCGCATTAATGATCTGGGGAGGGCCCGCGCTCACCCTGTTGTGCGTCTACATTTTGGCCGCACAGTTCGACTGGCTATAAAGAATTAAGAAGCAGAGAAGGAAAACAACCATGGACACAATCGTCTCGCTTGCATTCCTGTTCGCGATCTGCGGTCTGATTGCTTACCTGATCATGATCTTCAACGGCCTGATCGCCTTGAAGAACGACATCGCTAAGGCCTGGGCCAACATCGACATCCTGCTCAAGCAGCGTCACGACGAACTCTCCAAACTGCTCGACGTCTGCAAGGGCTACATGGATTACGAACGCGACACTCTGCAGAAGATCACCCAGGCCCGCAGCCTCTATCAGCAAGCCATCAGCGTCGATCAAAAGGCACAAGCCGACCAGAGCATGACCTCAGCGCTCCGCGGTTTCTTTGCCGTAGCCGAAAATTATCCCCAATTGAAAGCCAACGACAATTTCATGCGCCTCCAGACTCGAATCACCGATCTCGAAAGCCAGATCGCCGACCGCCGCGAGTTCTATAACGACTCCGTCAACACCTTCAACATCCGCATCCAGCAAATGCCCGACACTTTCGTCGCCAGCTTCATGAACCTCACCCCGCAACCAATGTTCAAGGTAGAAGAAGCCGACAAAGCCGACGTCCCCATGACCTTCAGCGCCGCAAAGTAAACATAACTTCCATCAACGCTCTGTCATCCTGCGCGAGGTCGAAGGACCCCGACGTGCGGGTCTTACGTCGATGTCTCAAGGCATTCTTTCTCTGCACCCGCTCGGTCACCAACCTACGCACTGCCGTAACCTCCACAATCAAACCATCTCAATTAGAATGAGCCCGTGAGCGACGCTGTTCGCATTGGAATTCTGGGCGACCTCGACCCTGGATCGCGCGGCTACAAAGCCATCAACGACGCCCTGCAGCACTGCGCCGCGAAGCTGAAAATCAAGCTCGACTCAGAATGGATTCCAACTCCATCCGTCCTCGCCCCTGACGGCAAGAAACGACTCGAAAGCTTCGACGGAATCTGGGCCTCGCCCGGCAGCCCCTACAAAAGCTTCGACGGCATGCTCAAGGGAATCGAATTCGCCCGCCGCCGCGACTGGCCTTTTCTCGGCACCTGTGGAGGCTTTCAATACGCGCTCATCGAATGCGCCCGCAACGTCGTCGGCATCAAAGACGCAGACACAGCCGAGAACAACTCCGGCTCCAAGAACATCGTCATTTATCCAGTTGCCTGCGCCGTCCCCGACCGCAAAAAAGACGAGCCCAAACTCTCCGGCCTGATTCCCGAAATCCGCTTGCGCCCCGGATCGTACCTGCAGTCTTTCTACACGAAGGATACGGTGACGGAAGAATTCTTCTGCAATTTCGAAGTCAATCCCGATTACGAATGGGCCGCGATGGAAGCGGGCTTCCCCGTCGTAGCCCGCGGCCCCAACGGTGAAATCCGCGCCATCGAATCCCCCACCCACCGTTTCTACATCGCAACCCTCTATCAGCCGCAGCTAACGTCCAAACCCGGCAAGGCGCACCCTCTGGTCCTCGCCTTCGTCCAGGCCGCCGCCGACTGGGGAAGAAAAAAACTAGACGACAGCGTCCTCGAGTAAGCTGCACTAGAACTCTAGAAAATGATTCCGGCCCCGCACCGGCGCCTCAAACCCCAAAACCCCTTACACTTCCCCCATGACCAACTCCATCCGCGAAAGCTACGACCGCCTAGCCGAAGAATATGCCCACCGTATCGCCGACGAACTCCGCCACAAACCGCTCGACCGCGAACTGCTCGACCGCTTCGCCAAACAGACCAAAGACCAAGGCGACGTCTGCGATATGGGATGCGGCCCCGGTCACCTCGCTCGCTACCTGCGAGACGCCGGCGCATCCGTGTTTGGCCTCGACCTCTCGCCCGGCATGTTGCTGCAGGCTCGCAACCTGAACCCCGACATTTCCTTTCGCGAAGGCGACATGCTCTCGCTCGAACTCCCCAACGCCTCCCTCGCCGGAGTCGCAGCCTTCTACGCTATCGTCAATATCCCCCGTCGCTCTCACCCCACCGTCTTCCGCGAAATTCACCGCGTCCTGCAGCCCGACGGACTTCTCCTGCTCGCCTTTCACACGGGAAACCAAATACTTCACGAAGAGGAGTTATGGGGTCAGAAAATCTCCATGGATTTCCTGCTCTTGCCGCCGTCAGAAATCCAGCTCGAGCTTGAAGCGGCAGGCTTCACGATTGAAGAGGTCATCGAACGCGAGCCCTATCCGGACGTCGAATACCCGAGCCGAAGGGCATACATCTTTGCTCGAAAGGCGTGATTCGTCACACCGCGATCAACTCAAACGCCGGATAACTCGGCGCGAGCTCCACAAAATCCTGGACCGGCGAACCCGCTGCAACTGGAAAATACGTCTGCACCTCGCGCTTGAAACTGTCCAGATAAGCTTTCAAGATCTCCGGCTTGTCCGCGTCCGGAATCGGCCGCAGCCGAAACTTCTGCTGCGTCCTTCCTTTCTTCAGCGTCACTTCTCCCGCAGCCTCGGCATTGCGAACCCACTGCGTCCGCCCCCGCGGAGCCACCAGAAACTTTTGGCCACGGAGTTCCAGTAGATCAATGGGCGTCGAATAAATCTTCCCACTCTTGCGTCCCCGCACCTGCAGAAGATAGCTGTGGGAGAATCCCAGCCCGAGTCCAACCAGAAATCCAAATACACGGTTGAACCCGCGTTCAACGGCGGTAGGCGCGCGAAACTCAGGCAAAGAAGAGCTCATATCGAAAAATCTCGTGGGGACAACCGCCCCCGTCTGTCCTGTCGAGCAAAGCTCGACAGTTGCGCAACGATGAGCCAACTGGCACGGCTCAAAAGCACCAGCACCACGACCTTCCAAGGATCAAGATGCGACTCAACCCTGACTGGATGCGAAACACGAAAATCGAAAAGATATGCCTGGAAGAAACCGTTTGCGCTTTTGCCATGCCCGCTATTGCAGAATTAAACAAAGATACTTTTGCAGCGCCGCCTGACCCTTTCTGCCTCGTCTTAGCGCTTTGAAGGTTAGGAAGCAAACAAGTGAGCGCGCACGCAATGTACGAAACGAAGTCGACGTGCACGACACTATGTACACGAAAGTGCGCCCCTGAGTCACTCAGATAAAGGCTCAGGTACGTAATTCGTATTCTCGGAAGCCAAACTCTCGGGGGAGAAGTTTGGCTTCCAGGACGCCATACAGCCCCAGGCCTCCCGTCTCGGGGCCGTCCTTCCGAATCCGGGATAAAGCAACTACGTGGGTGGGAGTTTGGGCCATCGATCCGGCTCGCATGAGCAGACCTCTGCCGTTGTGCGCCCGTCATCGACCATCTCCAGCTCAAAGTACCAGGTTGAAAAACTAAAAGGAGGATTTATGGTTCGCGTTAAAGCTTGGATGTTTGTGTCTGCGCTGCTTTTCTCTTTTGCGCTGCCCATGGCGGCTCAGTCCTGGAGCGCGCTGAAAAACAAAGCCAGTTTTGGTGCCGGCACAGCTCTTCTGCTCACCGACGGCACTGTCATGGTGCAGCACTCCGACGCCGGCGATTGGTGGCGTCTGACCCCTGACAACACTGGCAGCTACATCAATGGAACCTGGAAGCAAATGGCTTCGTTACCCTCAGGATACGGACCTCTTTATTACGCTTCCGCGGTGCTGCCCGACGGTCGCCTCCTGATCGAAGGCGGTGAGTACAACTTCGGCAGTCAGATCGACACCAATCTGGGTGCGATTTACGATCCCGCTGCCAATACCTGGACGGCCGTAACTCCTCCCTCAGGATGGGCCAACATCGGCGACGCTCCCAGCGTCATTCTGAACAACGGAACCTTTATGCTGGCCGACCCCTTCAGTACCAGGACCGTCCAGTTCAATCCTTCAACTTTCGCCTGGACCCCGGTAGGCTCCGGCAAGATCGACCCATTTTCCGAAGAGGGGATGACGCTTCTGCCAAGCGGCGACGTGATGGTGGTCGACACCCAGAATGGCACCCACGCCGAGCGCTACAACCCCGCGCGGCAGCATTGGGGCGGCGCCGGTAGCACCGGAGTCCTGCTTCCGTCCAACGGCGGCATGGGCATCGTTCCTGAACTCGGAGCTGCGGTCCTGCGTGCCGACGGCACCGTTTTCGTGGGAGGCGCCACCCAGTTCACCTCCGTCTACTATCCTTCAGCCAGTAAGACCGGCACGGGCTTCTGGATACCCGGTCCGACCTTTCCTGCGGGAGTCATGGCGGATGCTCCTGGAGCCTTGCTGGTCAACGGCAACGTGCTCGTGGACACCAGCCCGTTCTTCGCTGGTCCGTCTACATTCTTCGAGTTCGACGGTGCCAATCTCAACCCGGCGCCCGCGCCGCCCAACGCCTCCAACGATGCTTCCTACTTTGGCCGCATGCTGGAGTTGCCCAGTGGACAAGTTCTATTCACCGACGGTTCGACGGACGTTGAAATCTACACCCCTGCCGGAGGTCCCAATCCCGCTTGGGCGCCAGTCATCACCAGCCTCACCGGCACGCTCACCCGCGGAACCACCTACCCAATTTCTGGTTTTCGTCTCAATGGCCTGTCGCAAGGCGCGGCTTACGGGGACGACGCTCAAATGGCGTCGAACTATCCCCTCGTGCGCATCCGCAATAACGGGACCGGCCACATCTTCTACGCGAAAACGCACGGCCACAGCACCATGGCGGTTGCCACAGGAAACCGCGTCGTGTCCACCAACTTCGATGTGCCCAGCGGGATGGAGACTGGCGCCAGCACCGTGGTTGTCGTCGCCAACGGCATCGCCTCGGGCGCAGTCAACGTGACCGTGAATTAGGACCAGAACATCGGCGAGTCCTGGGCGTGTCCTGGTTCCTCGGCCTGTAAGCCGAAACTTAGTCGGAATTAAAAGGAGGGTTTATGGTTCGCATCAGCAATTTGTTATGGATGTTTGCGCTAGTGGTTGGTTGGGCTATGCCAGGGTCGGCACAACAGCCCGCCACCGTAGCCGCCAATCAGATCGTGCCGCCGCTGGTGAGCTTCAGCGGGGCGTTGAGCAATACCAACGGCAAAGCCACAGCGGGAACGGTGGGATTAACTTTCGCTCTTTACAAAGATGCCGAGGGCGGCGCCCCGCTCTGGGTAGAAACCCAGAATGTGCAATCGGACAAGTCCGGACACTACTTCGTCCAACTCGGCGCAGCCAGCAGCAACGGGCTTCCTCGCGAACTGTTTGCCGCAGGCGAAGCGCGCTGGCTCGGAGTCCAGCGGCAAGGCGAGCCCGAACAGCCGCGCGTGCTGCTGTTAAGCGTTCCCTATGCTCTCAAAGCGCTGGACGCAGAAACCATCGGCGGCAAACCCGCCTCGGCCTTCGCGCTGGCGCTGCCGTCTACAGCTAACTCCGGCGGAGGGGGCAAGGCTTCCGCTCCCGGCACCATCACGGGATCTGGGACCCTGGATTTCATCCCCCGGTTCACCGCCGCCACCGTCATCGGAAACTCCAATATCTTCGAGAGTGCCGGCGGCAATGTCGGCATTGCGACCACGACGCCCGTCGCCAAGCTGGACATAAAGGGCACCGAAGATGTACGCGACACTCTGACCCTGTTTCCCAAACTAACTCATAAGGCTCTGACTCTCAGCGGAACTGCCTTCGCCGTCAGCAGCACTGGCCTCGTAACCTTTGTCTCCGGCCAGACCTTCCCCGGCACGGGCACGGTTACGAGCGTAGGCAGCGGAGCGGGCCTGACTGGCGGGCCCATCACCACCTCCGGAACCCTCAGCATCGCCAGCGGAGGTGTCACCAATGCCATGCTGCAGAACTCATCACTAACGGTCTCTGCCAACAGTCCCTTGAATGGCGGCGGATCCGTTTCTCTGGGAGGCAGCACGAGCCTTGGTCTCAAAAGCTGCGCCGCCAGCCAGATCCTCGAGTTCACCGGCGGAGCCTGGACCTGCGTCGCCATCCCCGTGGGTACGCTCACCGGAGTCACGGCAGGGACCGATCTCACCGGCGGTGGCACCAGCGGCAATGTGACGTTAAACCTTGATATCACTAAGGTCCCGCAACTCGCAGCCGCCAACTCGTTCACCAACAACAACACAGTTGGCGTAAACAACTCTGGCGCCGCCCTCACCGTCTCCAACGCCAGTACCGGCAGCGCAATTATCGCCTCGGTGGCAGGCAGCAGTTCCGTGGGGTTCATCGCCTCCGGTGGAGTCGAGGGCGTAGTGGCCGAGTCAACCACGTTCCCCCTGGTAGGCTTCGGCAACGAGGAAGGTGTCTTCGGTGAAAACCTCACCGACGCCAACTTCCAGCCCGGTATCTACGGGTTCCAAGGTGGGAGCACTACGTTAACCATCGGCGTGGAAGGCTACAGTGCCAGCTCCATCGGCGTCGGCAGCTACGGCGTGGCCATCGGCTCAAGCGCCGAGGGATCGAATGTTGACGGCTCGGCCGCAACGGGCGTCTGGGGTGATACCAGCGGCGATTGGGGCGTTCTCGGCACCACCGATGAAGGCGATGCCATCGTCGGCTTCAACGCCAGCGAACCCTTCGCCACCGGATACTTCGAAAATGACGAGACCGCATCCTCGACCGCCCCTGTCCTGGTCACGGTCGGTGGCAACGTCGGCGGCGCTTGCATGTTTGACGTAAGTGGCGACATGTATTGCAGCGGCTCCAAATCCGCGGTTGTCCCCGTCGACAACGGCACCCGCAAAGTCGCTCTCTACGCCGTCGAATCCCCGAAAAACTGGTTCGAGGATTTCGGCTCCGCCCGTCTCTCCAACGGATCAGCCGTTATCGAGCTGGAACCCACGTTCGCCCAGACCGTCAACACTCAGGGTTATCACGTGTTTCTAACTCCGAGCGGCGACTGCAAGGGACTCTACGTCAGTCAGAAATCGCCGGGTAGATTCGAAGTCCGGGAACTGGGCGGCGGTACCTCCAGTATCGACTTCGATTATCGCATCGTGGCCGAGCGCCGCGGCTTCGAGAACATCCGCATGGCCGACAAGACTCAACTCTTCCGCCAGGCGGCAATGCTGAAAGGCGGCAAGCGACGCGTCACACCGCTTCGCGCGCCTGTCCGGCCAGCACCACCGATGCCCGCGCGCAGCTCGATGGTTCGTTCAGCTCTTGAGCCGATGAAGGTAGGGCCGAAGGCTAAGTAGGTCACGGGCTCTTCTCGGAATGAACCCGTCCGGCACAGACACTTCGTCCCGGGCGGTTCATTCCAGCAGATTCGAAATACGAGCCGCTGCCCAAACTGCTTTCGGCAGCGCTCACAACGGAACAACAAATTTAAGGAGATCCTATGAAAAAGCTAGTCATGATTGCCGCTTCGGTAGTCGTAGTAGTCGCCCTGTTCGGAGCTCATCATCGCGTGCTGGTGCAAGCGAATGAGAGTTCGAACGCCCCGGTCAACCGGCCCGGCGGACACGCTCTCGCCCCGGTCGTGATTGCTTCCCACACCTTGCTCAGTTCGTACATCAACCAGGGCGACCTGGGTGCGGCCGTCGCCTCCGGCTTTCAGCCTGTCGACACTCCGGTCACGATAAACTGCACCAGCGCCGCTGGCTGCACCATCGGCGCCGAGCACTGGCTTCAGGTCGGTGGTCAGTCTACTGCCGGGAATTTATGGGCCATCTGCACGGAAGTGGACGGCGGCATCCAATTCCTCTGCCCTTACCAGGGCTACATCGCCACTGATGGAACTTACGTGACCGGTTCCTTTAATCTTGCGGTGGCGGTATCTCCGGGAACTCACACGGTTCAAGAGATCGTCTTCACCGCAGCCGGAGCGACCGTCGGTGACTATCACAATACCTACGTAGTCTACAGACCCTAGGGTGTCGAGGACTGCGGAGCATGAAGTTTCGCATCCTCGGTCGAACAAAAAAGCGGGGCAGTCGATCTGCCCCGCTGCTCTCGTGAACCACCCGCCTGGCATTCCAGCCAAAACTCGGAAGGCCCCCTGCGAACCAGCGAATCACCACCACCCCGCCGCAGGGCGATACAAAGTAAGCCCAGAGCGGAAGTCGTGGGCGGGGCAACAGAAACAACTCAAGCTCCGCAGGGACGATTGGTACCAGTTGCGCTCCTATTGCTCCCAATCCACTTCCGGAAGCACCGGATCAACAGTGGCGCTGTTCCTAGCCGTTCCGCTGAAGCCAAGAACGCTGGTATTTCCAAGCACCGTGTACTTGATCTTGCAGCCCGCTCCGGTCGCGGTCTTGGCCGCCGTCAGGTTCTGCGGAGACGGCGCGAAGGCCCCGGGGTGCATCAACACCGCAGTCGTCCAACTGCCCGTCTTCAGGAAGGTCGCATCCGTGACCATCACGCTAAAACCCCCCACCTGGCCCGCCGCAACCAACGTTAAGGTGTCCGCCGAACTCTTAAGGTTGATGATCATCTTGGACGGCGATTTGGTCGTGAACTTATTCGTTCCGGCTGTAACCGTGATCGCTCCCGCGGGAAGCTTGTAGGTGGCAGAAGTAGCGGTGTGGGCTATCGGCGACAACGACTCGCTTGCCACGATCTTGACCGTACCGCTCTGGCCATCGAGGCCCAACGGATCCGACCCCGACAGGATCGGCCCAATCTTACCCTTCAGAGTGATAGTGAGCGTGTGGGTCGCCGGGTTTACTCGACCAACTTCCATCGATTGTGCCCAGACCGTGCAACCAAGCACCAGAACCGTCACAACCAGGGCAGACGTGCAGAAAATCTTGCGTAGCATTGGGGATCTCCTTCTTCAGGTCCAATTCGAGCCTAGGAAAACTACCACGACCTACCCGGCGGACTCAACCGAAAAACCCACACGACGTCAAATTCTTGTCAAGCCCCCGGAAGCCCCCACTTTCCCCCAACCGCCTCATTCCATTCCAAATATATTTTTGAAAAGCTTGCGTATTTACCCTATTCAACCTGTCATACTTGTAATAGGAGTATTTAACCAGCGTGGCGCGGGCACCCTCGCCCGCGAAACCGCATAGATTGAGATACAGGCAGAACTTGGTATCCAGCTAAGTCCTTTAGAAGAGATATTTTGGCGGGTATGGCCAAACCCATTACGTGTTTTCATACAGTTGCGAACCAAAAAATGTCGTTTGCGGAGATATCCCCTCCTGTAAGTCCTTTAAAAGGGATATTTTACGTGGGTATCTCCAAAAAACATCCTTTGCTCTCATAGATTTAGGAAGAAAACGCATTTTTTGGGATATATACCCGATCATAAAAGAGTAATGTTCGCATCCGTGAATTTTATAACTAAGTAAACACGGCAAACGACAACTTGTCTGGGTTTTGGTGGCAGCGCTTGCGAGCGCTGCGGCAGCGCTCCAAAATCGAATGAGAGGGTTTAACCCGGCCCTTGGTAGGCGAGAGATTTCAACCGGGGAGTGTCTGGACAAAGCCTTATACTCGCCCATACAACTTCAAGGATTCATCCGCTATGCGACTCGTAACTTTTGAAGACCCGGCCCAGCGCCGCCGCATTGGCGCCGTGACTGAGGACGCACGCATCGTCGACCTGCACTCGGCCTGCGCCCTCTACCTGCGAGACGTCGAAGACGAAAGCGCCTTCGAGCGCCTCGCCGACGCCCTCGTCCCGCCCGACATGCTCGCGCTCTTCGAGGGCGGCGACACCAGCCTCGAAGCCGCGCGCAAAGCCTTCGATCACGCCTTGCAAAACGACGGCGGAACCGGACCCAATGGCGAGACCATCTTCTACTCCGCTGCCGAAGTCAAACTTAAAGCGCCAATTGTTCCCCGAAAATTCTTTCACACCGCCGGCAACTTCCGCGAGCATCACGACGAGGCCACCAAAGCCGGATTCTCCCATCCCGTGATGCCTTGGATCGTATTCTTTCAAAACGTCGACGCCATCATCGGACACGACGAACCCGTCATCTACCCCGAGCATCTTACCCAGGAATTGGATTACGAACTGGAACTCGCCGTCGTCCTGAAAAAAGGCGGCAAGCACTTTTCGCCGGAAGAAGCCGCCGAACGCATCGGCGGCTACGTGATCTTCAACGACATCACGGCCCGCGACATCCAGCGCCGCGAAATGAAATCCGGTGTCTTCAGCTTCTGCAAGGGAATCGACACCTTCTGCCCGCTGGGCCCCTGGATCGTCACCGCCGACGAGATTTCCAACCCGCACAACCTTGCCATGGAACTGCGAGTCAACGGCGAATCCCGCCAGCGTTCGCACTCCAGCAAAATGTCGGTAAAGATCCCCGAAATCCTCTCCCATTATTCGCCGATGGGCTACAGCGCAGGCGATGTAGTCTCGACAGGCACAGTCTCAGGAGTAGCCGCCTTCAGTGGTGACCCAAAAGCCTGGTACCTGAAACCCGGCGACGTCATGGAATGCGAAATCGAAAACATAGGCATCCTGCGAAACCCGGTAATCTCCTGGCAAGAAGCCTACGGTCAAAAGCCCATGGCCTTGGCCACACAGGAAACCGTCCGCTAGAGTTGTGGAGCGCTGGGGAAGGGCACGACTTCAGTCGTGCCGCAAGCAGCCCGCAGATACCGGGCTTTAGCCCCTGAGGGTCGTCGTCGAATCGTGAAGATCTTTTGTTCGATCAGCCTTTCAACAACCTTAATCTGGATTCACGCACATGAGCCATAACGACAAAATCTGGGTCAGCGACCTGAACGCCCGACCCGAAATCCGCAACGCATTCCCGCGCACCAAAATCCACTTCTACGACACCACCCTCCGCGACGGCGAACAAACCGTCGGAGTCGTCCTCTCACCCGAACAAAAACTCGCAATCGCTCGCAAGCTCGACGAACTCGGCGTATCCCGCATCGAGGGAGGCTTTCCCCGCGTCTCCGTCGACGACGCCGAAGCCATTCAGCTCATGCAGAAGGCGAACCTTAAAGCCGAGCTCTGGGGTTTTTCCCGCGCGGTCAAAGGTGACGTCGAGGAACTCGTGCGTCTGGGTCTTCGCGCCTCCGTCATCGAAGCCCCCACCAGCGACATCAAGCTGAAAGCCTACGGCATGACCCGCGAAGACGTGCTGCGCCGCGTGGTCGACGCAATGTCCATTGCAAAGCAAAACGGAATCACAACCGCCTTCTTCGCCGTCGACGGTACCCGCACCGACCTCGACTTTTTAAAAAGAATTTACCTGGCCGCCCTCGAAGCCGGTGCCTCGGAAATCGTAGTCGTGGACACCATCGGAGCCTGCGGCCCCGAAGCCATCGAGTTTCTGGTTCGCGAAGTATGCAACTGGGTCGGCCCCGGCACTCCCGTCCACTATCACGGTCACAACGACTTCGGCATGGCCACTGCCTGCTCTATCGCCGCGGTCCGCGCGGGAGCCACCTGGATTCAGGGGACCATCAACGGTATGGGTGAACGCGCCGGCAACGCCGACATCTCCGAAATCGCCTTAGCCTTGCGCTGTCTCTACGATGTTCCGGTGGCGCTCGATTTAACCAAAGTCCGCGAGGTTTCGGAAGTCGTGTCCGAAGCCGCCGAATACGCGCTCGACGCCTGGAAGCCCCTCGTCGGCGAAAATCTCTTCACTCGCGAAAGCGGCGCAGTAGCCACCCAGTTCCACATTCCCGAAGCCATCGAACCCTATTCCGCGGAACTGGTGAACGCCAGTCGACGCATAGTGCTGGGCAAAAAGAGTGGCCCAGACAGCATCGACCTCAAATGCAAAGAACTTGGCCTGACCATAACCCCAGAACAGCGAGCCCCAATCCTGGCCGAAGTAAAAAAACGCTCCATAACCAAGCGCGGCCTGCTGACGGACGAAGAGTTCAAGGAAATCGTAAAAAACTCCGCGTGAATGGTGGCTAGCGTTTAAAGTGGGGCAGCACCGCGTCGCCGAATAACTTCGCTTGACCGGTGCGGTCGTCGCCCCAGATTTCCAGCATGATGTGCGTGCAACCCGCGTCGCGATATTCCTCGATGTGGGCAATGCACTCTTCCGGTGTTCCGGCAATTGGACAAGCTTTGCGCAGAATGTCGTCAGTCACAGCCTTGGCTGCGGCTTTCCGCCCGCCCTTTTCCATGGCGTCGGCGACTGGCCGCAGCTCGTCAAAGGTCAGGCCGGCACATTCGAGCAGCACGTCCGCGGAGCCCTTGATGTTCTGCACTTTGTTGGCAAGATACATCGCCGCCTGCTCGCGCGCGCCTTCTTTGCCCTTGACGGAATCGCGGTCGATGCTTCCTACGATCACGGAACCGAGCACGAGCTTCGACGGATCTTTTCCGGCTTTGCGCGCGCCCTCGTCCATGTTCTTGCGCGAGTAGCGCACAAACGCAGGAGTAGTGATGCTGGCCGTGAGCAATCCGTCTCCGATGACGCCGGAGTTTTTCTGCAGCACCGGCCCAGTCCCGGCAACATAGATAGGCGGAATGCCGCGCGGCGTATGGGCGTCCGGCTTGAGCGGCGGCACACTTGCCTGAAAGACTTTCCCTTGATACTCGAAAGCATCACCCGCAAGCACGCCCTTGACGATCTCGATGCTCTCCCGCATCACGGTCGCCGGCCCGGTCTTCTCGCCCTCGCCCTCACCAATCTCTTTCATAAAAATCTTGGAAGCGCCCAGGCCAAGCAGAAAGCGGTCGCTCGCGAGATCCTGCATCACCCGCGCCTCCATCGCAATCTGCACCGGATGACGGGTGTACGGAGAAATGATGCCCCACCCCAACTGGATGCGTCGAGTCTCGGTCGCAATCACCGCCAGCACAGCCGTAGACGAGCGCGCCTCAAACGAATGTTTCCGCCACCAGGGATAAGCCTCGGCAATCCAGAAAGCATCGAACCCCGCGTCCTCGCAAGCCTTCGCCATGGCCACGGTCTCGCGCACCGGCTCCATGCTGAGTTGCAGAACACCAATATTGAATGGAATGGACATGACTTGTTCGCAACTCCTAGTATCGACAAACTCGGGACAGATAACGCTGCCATCCTGAGCGAAGCAAAGGACCTCTGGACTCCGGAGTCAGCGCGTCACTCCGGATCCTTCCAAGAATGTTCCAGGCCTTTGATCAACTCCCACAGCACCTTGTTCAACGGAGTCGGCACGCCCACTTCTTTACCCCAATGCACAATCGCCCCGTTCATGAAATCGACTTCGGTCTGCCGCTTCGCGAGGACATCCTGTAACATGCTCGCGCGATGTTTGCCGGGAGCGTTGGCGCCCTTCTGCACCAGCTGTCGAGGATCGCCATGCAATTCGATTCCCAGCCGGTCCGCGACCGCCTCGCCTTCCGCGATCAAAGCATCGAAAAGCTGTCCGGTCGGCTCAAAGCGGGTGGCGGCGCCGTGATGCAGCAGCGTGAGCGCACCCACAGGATTCGTGGCCGCGTTGAAGATCAGCTTGGTCCACTGCGCGCCGCGAGCGTCTTTCAGCGCGATAGTATTCATGCCGGAGCGAGTCATCAATCCCGCCAACTCCTCCACTTTCTCCATGGAAGTGTTGGTCGGCTCGAACGGCCCGATCCAAGTGTCCCCCTTGATGTCATAGCCAATGTGCCCCGGCGCAATCGGATGCCCGGCGGGAAACGTCGTACCGCGAATCACGAATTGCACGCGCTCGGCGATAATCTCCTCGTTGCCGACCCCATTCTGCACCGAGCAGACCGCGCTCTCATCATCAAAGATGTGCGCGACCTCAGAGATCGCGACCCGCGTGTGAATCGCCTTGGTCGCGACAATGCCATAGTCGCAGCGAGGCAATTCTTTCGCGTCGCTGGTCGCGTTGACGGGCGCAGTGAGCTCTTCGGCGCCGGAAAGTCGCAGGCCGTCTTGCCGGATTGCGGCCGTGTGTTCTTTCCACACATCGTAGGCCCAAACTTCGGCTTCGCCGGCCTTCGCAAGGTGCGCGGCGAACAGGCTTCCCACGGCTCCGCAGCCAATGACGCAGATCTTCATCTACGAATGCTTCCTCTCCGTTCCGGTGAAGAACTTCCATGGAACGTCCGCCAGACATTCGCCTTCCGTTTTGCCGATGCGATAGGTGTCTTGCGTGTAGAGACAAACCTTGCCGTCTTTGTCGACGACTTGCGGATGCAGCGAGAAAATCATGTTCTCCTGCAGTTGCACTTCGCTCTTCGCGCCGATCGCGGGATACTCAAGCATGGTCGTGCCGATGCTGTGGCCGGAGAGGTGACCAAGTGCGAATCCATGCTTGGCAAATGTCTCGGCAACGACGCGATGGACGCTGCTGGCCAGTTCGCCCCCGCGCATCAGCTTGCGCGCGGCTTCAAGCGCGTGCGGATACGCGTCTGCCATGGCTTGCGTTCGCGGACTCAGTTTGCCCCGAATCAGCGGCCGTGAAAATTCGACCCAGTATCCTCCCGCTCCCGTGACTTCGAGCGAATAGAGCAGCAAGTCATCGACCGCGGTGACGCGATGGCCTGGGACTTTGAATGACGCCTCCGCTTCCCCGTGCGTGCCGGAAAGCAGAATGTTCATCATGCGCGGACCGGCGCCGCGGGCAAAGAATCGTTCGACAGCGGGCGCCATGATTTCCGCTTCAGTCTTTCCCGGCTGGTATGCCGCGACCAAGGCCCAGAAGCCGTCAACGATGATGTCCATCGCATCGCGCACTTCGGCCAGCTCTTCTTCGCTCTTAACCGCGCGTGCCATGTCGAACTCGAAATCGAAGGGAACCAAATCAAACGCGGCGCTCACCAGTTCGCGGTAGTCGCGCACGGCCATGATGAAATTCATGCCGTAAACGCCGACTCGCTTCCATCCGAGTTCCCGTGCGCGTTCTGCGATCCACTGTCCGGGAACATCGGGCCAGACGTGGTCTTTCACCCACGGCTTAACTTTGTCACCGATCCAGCGAGCTTCGCGGGGAAAGACCAAGATTGGCTCATCTTTGAGCGGCAGTACAACGTAAACGTAGCGGTGAACGATTTCGAATCCGGAGACATACAGCACGGCGCCTTCAAAGCCGGCGTACTGATTGCCGCAAACGATGAGCGCGTCAAGGCCTCCGCGCTCCATGGCAGCGCGGATGTTCCTGTAGCGACGATCGATTTCGAGTTGGCTTGGCAAACGTCCCTCTACTGCACGCCGCACAGTTCAGCGGCGGTCAAGGCGTAAATCTTGGTGATGTCGACCAGGGTTTTGATTTTGACTTTCTCGCCTTCGGCGTCACGCGGCCCGCTCGAAGGCCCATAGTTCACGGTCTCGATCCCATATCGCGTCATCACCGAAGCGTCCGAGCACCACAGCACCACATCGCGCTTCGGAGCTTCGCCCATTACGCGCTGATGATTCATCTCGATCGCCCGAACCATGGCGTGATCTGGCGCGATGGTGGCGCCCGGCACCGAGACATAGGTCTCGAACTCCAGACCATAGTCTGGATAACGTTTCTTCAAGTCGAGGAAGAGCGACTTGGCGGCGCGGCGGGCTCCCTGCATGGACATATGCGGCGGCACGCGCAGGTCGAGAAACAACTCAGCGCGCTCAGGCGTCCGGCTGACGCGCCAGGGTTGCCCACCGCGGATACAGCCTAGATTGGCTACCCCTTTGTGCCCCCGATACGAGTTCTTCTGCTCCCAGCCTTTGCTCCATTTCAATACCACGCCGAGCACATCGTAGAGACGCCGGATCGAGTTGCGTTCAGCGCGTCCCTCCGCGAACGCGGTATGGACATACATGCCCGAGACGGAAATGCGCACCCACAGCGAACCGTAATGTTCGAGAATGACTTGCATGTCGGTGGGTTCGCCCAGAATGCAAACGTCGGGCAGCACACCGTGGTTCACGAGATAATGCGTGCCTACGCCGTAGCCGCGATATTCGCGGCCGCGAAATTCCTTCCATTGGGTCTTTTCGATTTCGCCGGCGACGGCGGCAAGGATGATGTCGCCCTGAAGCTTCACGCCCGCGCGTTGCAGCGCCTTGACGGCGTGCGTATAGCAAACGAGCGCTCCCTTCATGTTGTAGATGCCGAGGCCGTAGATCATTCCGTCTTTGATCACGGCGTTCGGCTTGTAGCCAATGCCAGTGAGAAATTCCTCCTGGCCAGTGTTCGATGTGTCCATGTGGCCGTTGAACATCAGGCAGCGAGCCGTGCCCGTGCCCTCCCAGCGCCCGATTACGTTGGCGCGCCCTTCCTCGACCTCTTGCCAAGTTACGTCGAGGCCAATCGCTTGCCACGCGGCGCGCATGTGTTCCGCCATTTTGCCTTCGTCGCCAGTGGGGCTGGGAATGTTAATGACGTCGCAGCACATAGCCACGATTTCTTCTTCCTTCACTCCAGCGAGGATTCTCTCAACCAGTTTCGGGTTGAGTCTCGACGTCATGCCTTTGCTTGATTTGGCCACGTTCCTCGTTTCTCAGTTGTGTCCTGCCAGCCGAAAGTCATCCGGATAGCTGCACAGTTTTTCGTTGCCTTCATCGGTGATCAGAAAATTGTCTTCGAGCCTGAGGCCGCCGCCGCCCGGCCAATAAATTCCGGGTTCGATGGCCAGCACCATGCCTTTTGCGATGGTGCCTTTCCCCGCCTGATGCGCGTAGGGGAACTCATGCGCGCGGGCGCCCACGCCGTGACAGATGGGATGCGAAGGCTGTCCGGGATAGCCGCCTTCCGCGATGCGAGCGCGAATGAGGCGATCGAGTTCGGGAAAGTCGGCGCCGTCACGAGTATAAGCAACGGCTTCGTTGAATACGCTTAACAGCAGATCGAGCAGCTTGTGATATTCGGGCGTCAGCTCCCCGGGACATGCGTTCTTGGTGAGATCGGTCCAATAACCATCCACACACACCCAGATTTCAAAAAGGGTGGGCTCATTCTTTTGAATGGGACGGTCCCCGGTCGCGGTAAACGTTGCGATTCCTTTCCCCGACCAGACCAGAGTGAAAGCGCGCGCCATCTCTACTTTCCCCTTATATCCCACGCCGAGGCCGTGCACGAAGCCTTCATACATCCCGCCCACTTCGCTTTCCTTCATGCCGGGGCGCATGTGCTCGCGAGTGTAATCCATTGCGAGCGCGGCCAACTCATTGGCTAGCCGCATGCGCTCGACTTCCTGAGGGGTCTTGATGGCGCGGGCTTCGTTCAGCAACGGTGTTGCGTCAACCACTCGCCCTGCGACTTCGCCGAAAGCGTCGAAGTACATCAGCGTTGGGGTCGTGGGTTCGCCCACCATGCGGTCGGCGGATTGCGTGCCCATGTTCAGTTCGACGGCAACTTTGTCGGTGAGCCCGCGTTCCTTCAGCACTTTCAACACTAGATCGAGAGCGCGATATTGCGGCGGGCGAGGATCGGTTTCGTGATAGCTCTTGAAAAGGCGGATGTCTTTCGTCCAGGAATTGCGCTCGGCGTCAGCCTGCTGTGGCTCCAAGGCAATGAGCGTCGGTCCACCCTCGCGAGGGAAGATGGCCGCGTCGTATCCTTTCATGCACCAGTAGTTCGTGAGATAGACAAGGTTGTCCGGCGCACGAACCACCAACGCGGTCAGCTCCTGATCTTTCATCAGAGCGCGGACACGATTCAATTTTGCTTCATCAATTGGCCACGGCATTGTTTATCCCTAAGCTTCACAACGAAACGTTGCCAGCAACGTTTCTACGATTCGACTGGGTGATTTTCATCCTTGAACGTCCATGACGCTTGCTTGCCTTTAATCAGGCGGTAAACCGTGGTGTGCAGCGGGGCCGGCACGCCTGCACGATCTGCTTCACGGGCGATGGCGCCGCTCAGAAAATCTACTTCGGTCGATAACTGATGTCGAACGTCGTACAGCATCGACGGCGGATGGTTGGTCATGGCGCCGATCTTGTTCATCTCCCACGGATCTTCATGGAGATCGATTCCTGCTGCTTTCGCCACATGTTTCCCTTCTTCAATCAATTCATGTAACAGATGTCCCAGACTGGAGAACTGCGATTCGTCCGCGAAGTGCGGCGAATGTGGAAGTCCGGTCAGCGCGGATACTCCGTTGACCGAGGCGTTGAAGATCAGCTTCGACCATTGGGCTGGACGAGCGTCCTGCAGCGCTTCCGCTTTCAGGCCGCCGGCTTTGATCAACTCGGCGGCGTCCTTCACCAGCGCATACGCGGTATGGCGTGGCTCGAAGGGGCCAATCCAGGTCGCGGTATCAAGTTCTAGCTGCACGTGAGTGTCGCTATGTTTCGTGCCACTCATGAAAGTTGTGCCCCGGATGACTTGCCCTCGGGTATGGGCGGCGATAATTTCTTCGCTGCCCAGCCCGTTCTGCGCGGAGATCACCGCGCCCTGATTGAAGCGATTGCCGACGAGCGTGATCGAGTCCTCCACCTGCGTCGCCTTGGTTGCCACGATGCCAAGCTCACAATCGGGGAGCTGATCCGGCTGCGTCGTAGCTTTGAGCGACACAAGAAACTCATGCCTCCCCGAGACGCGCAGACCATCGCGGCTCAGAACTCGGGCGTGATCCTCGCGGCGCACAAATGCCCACACTTCCGCAACCCGCGCCAGGTGCGCCGCGTAGAGGCTGCCAATCGCTCCACATCCGACGATGCAAACACGTTTCATGCAAAGGCAATCATTCTCCCAGAAACGCGGGCGAGGGTCGCCCGCTCCACACTTACTTATCGTCTTTCTACTTTTACCAGCTTCTCGGCTTGACTGATCTCCTTCCCCACCATTGCCCGGAATAGACTGTCGGCATTGTTGAACGAATCGTCGATCATGATGCCGGAAGCAAACAGGCCATCTTGAAGAGCCGCGGAAATCGTGTGGATGGGAGCGGCACCGCCTTCGCCCATCCCCTTTGCGCCACTGTAGCTGTGCGGCGACGGAGTTTCGATGTGATCGTATTTCACCTTCGGCATATTCATCGCCGTGATGGGCGTGTAGTCGCTGAAGGTGCTGGTGAGCATGTTCCCGACCGCATCGTACACGCAATTCTCCATGAGAGCCGCGCCGATTCCGTGCGCAGTGGCTCCATACACCTGGCCTTCGACGATGGGCGGATTAATCACGGTGCCGCAATCATCGACTGCAACATAGTCGAGGATGCGCGGGATGAAAGTGTCGCGTTCGATCTCGATCACTGCGATGTGCAGTTGCGAGGCGTAGGTGAGGGTCAGGCTGCCGTATTTTCTTACTTTGTCTGGAACTTTGAATGGAGCGCGCCAGATGTAGCGGCAGTTCAGCGTGAGTTCATACAACTCGGGCGGAAGTACCGCACTGTTCACATTGACGATGTTGGCGAGCCCCCAGTAGTTAACGGCCTTTCCGGTGCTCGCGGCACGAACTTGCGGGCCCTGGTCGCCCGTACCGAACTCGAGGTCGTCTTCTTTGGTTTCGAGGAGGAACGCGGCCAAACGGCCCATCTCTGTTTTCAGCTTTTGTGCGGCGCCGTGAACCGCGGAGAGTCCTGAGACGGCGAACTGGCTGGCGTAGGTGCCGGAAAATCCGGTGTGCACGTTGCGTTCGGTATCGAAGCCGGTTCGCACAGTGATGCGATCGGGATGAATATTCAGCACGTCGGCGACGACTTGCGCGGCGGTCGTCTCGTGTCCCTGGCCCTGTGGGCAGGAACCGACGGAGACGACGACTTCGCCGTAAATATCCAGCTTGCAGTTGGCGCCTTGCGAGTTGCCGGAGAATGGTGCGCCGGGGTTCACGATCTGCGACTGGCCAAAATTGTTGGTGCCCGAGTCGAGCGTGGTGCCGATGCCGATTCCAATCAGCCGGCCTTCCTTGCGCGCCGCGACTTGCTTCTTTTTCCATTCATTCCAATCGATGCGCTCTTTCGCCACTTGCAGCATTTTGGGATAGTTGCCCGAGTCGTAGACGCAGCCGTTCGGAGTGGTATAGGGGAATTCTTCCGGGCGAATGTAGTTGCGCAGGCGGATCTCATCGGTCGGAATTCCTAACTCGTGTCCGCAAATATCGACGACGCGCTCCAGGAACCACAAGTGCTGCATGCGCGAGTAACCGCGATTGGGGCCTACTGGACATTTATTCGTAACTGCCTGGGTGAAGTCGATTCGCGCATTCTTAAAGCGATAAACTCCGGGGAAAACCTGCGACCAGATTACGCAGCCTAACGGCTCGTAGCGCGGATAGGCTCCACAGTCATCAATGTGTCGGGACACGAGCGCGGTGATGACGCCGTTCTTATCAAGCGCGACTCTGGTGTCGCGGAAAGTCCGCTCGTTTCCGTGGGCGCTCGAGGTAATGTGTTCGGTACGCGTCTCCACCCACTTGACCGGCCGCCCGCCGGCTTTCTTCGAAGCCAGGGCGCACACCGCCATCTGCGGATAGCTCGTGATCTTAATGCCGAAGCTGCCGCCGATATCGGAAGTTTCGACGCGTATGCGGTCGATGTGAACGCCGAGATGAGCAGATAGAAACTGAATGGCAAACGATGGGAAGGAGTTGTTGCATTCGTAGTAGATGCGATCGTCTTTCGGGTTCCACTGTGCGATGACTACATTGTTCTCCAGCGGCGTGCTGGAAAAACGATGGAAATGCATGCGATCGATGTTCACGACATAAGTGGCTTCGCGAAAGCCTTTGTCAACGTCTCCGTACTCGAACACTCCGTTCCACACACGATTGGTGCCCGCTTCGTCGTGCAAGATGCTCTTGTCGGTCAAAGCTACTTCCGCATCCACTACTGGATCGAGCGCCTCGTATTCGATCTGCACCAATTCGGCGGCGTCGTCGGCCAAGCTGGGGGATTCGGCCACGACAGCTACGACGGGTTCACCCTGGTAGCGCACCTTGGAGACGGCAAGCGGATAATCTTTGATCCTGCCGCCCGGATCAGGTGCGATTTCGATGAATGGCTGGGTTTGCGCTGCGATCTCGGCTCCTGTGAGTACAGAGGCGACACCCGCGAGATTTTCGGCAGCCGAGACGTCGACGCTCACGATCTTCGCGTGAGCATACGGCGAGCGCACGAACTTTAGATACAACATATCGCGCAGCTTGATATCGTCGGCAAACTTGCCCCGACCGCGCAACAGGCGGTTCTCTTCCTTGCGCGGAAGTGGTTGGCCAACCCAGGTTTTCGCGCCGTCATGCTTGATCGCGCTCACAGCGCTCTCCTCATCGCAATGCCGCCTGCAGTCCGTCAATCAGCTTCTGGACTTGTTTTTTTCCCAACGGCTCGAGCAGACCGCCCGCCATCGACGTAAGGCGGCCAAAGATCTGGGCCTCGCCCTGCCAGGCTACTTTTGTACCGCTATCGCCTTCCAGGGACGACAGGTCAAAGCCCGCCGTTAGTGCAACGTTGCCCCCGGCCACGGTTCCTTGTCCTTTATATTGCGCGCGCTTCGGGCGCTCGGCCTCCGCCAGCTCCATCTTCACTTCGGCGACACCTTTGATGTAGGAAATGCCAACATTCACTTTCACCGTGAAATGAGTCGCGTCGTGCACCGCCAAGCCTTGAAAATCGGGCAGCAACGACGCGAACTTGTTCGGATCTACGAGAAAGTCGTGCACTTCTTCCGGCGTGCGTTTCACTTCAAAGTCGCCGGCAAACTTGATCGCCATGGTTCAAGCACCTTTCATGTTCTGTGCGGCGGTTTGTATTGCCTTCAGAATATTCTGGTATCCCGTGCAGCGGCACGTATTCCCCGCAATCGCTTTGCGTATTTCTCTGTCGTTGGGTTGCTGATTGTGTGACAACAACTGCACCGCCGAGAGCATGAGCCCCGGCGTACAATACCCACATTGCAGTCCGTAGCAATCGCCAAAGGCTTTTTGGATGGGATGGAGCTCGCCGTCCTTTTCCAGACCCTCGACGGTTAAGATATCCGCGCCGTCAGCCTGGACTGCGAACATGGTGCAACTCTTCACCGCCGCACCATTCATCAGCACCGTGCAAGCGCCGCAGTAAGTGGTGTCGCAGCCTACGTGCGTTCCGGTGAGATCGAGATCTTCCCGCAAAAATTCAACCAGAAGCTTGCGCGGCTCGATTGTCCGCGAATAAGGCCTCCCGTTGACCTTGAGCTGAATCGGAATGTTTTCGATGGTGTCAGGCATAAATGTGGCCCACCTCAACCCGCTCGCCACGAGCACGGCGGACAGCGATCTCAATCGCCCGCTTGACCAGCGCACCAACGAGCGTGCGCTTGTAATCGGCCGAACCGCGCATGTCAGATTGCGGATCAGCGGCGGTGCGAGCCGCTTCCATAGCGCGTTGGACGGTCTTTTCTGTGACTCCTTGTTCGCGCAGGGCGCCTTCCGCGTCCTTGGCTCTGATCGCGGTCAAGCCAACACAACCCAGGGCAATCGCGGCATCCTTGCAGACATCGCCGTCCATGGTGAGCTGCACCGCCGCACTTGCTGTCGGATACACCGGCGCAGAGCGCTTGAATGCCAGGTAGGCCCCACCGCTTCCCTTGGGCGGAACTTTCACGGCCACTTCGCTGACTAATTCGTCGTGAGCCAGGGCGGTAGTGTAGGCGTCCTTAATAAACTCCATCAGGTCCACGGTGCGCTCACCGTTCGTTCTCAGACAGCGAACTTCAGCGGAGAGAGTGAAAAGTACGGTCGCCCAGTCGCCGCTCGGATCCGCCTCAGCGAGTGAACCGCCGATCGTGCCCCGATTGCGCACCTGCACGTCGGCGATTCCCGCGGCACAATCGTGAAGAATAGGAATTTTCGCAACCGCGGCCGATGCTTCGATTTCCGCATGCCGCGTCATCGCACCGAAGCGAAGTGTATCGTTGTCTTCCTTAACGTAGGAAACGCCAGAGACGAAGCTCAGATCGACGAGGTGTCCCGGGTTCGCGAAACGCAGCTTCATCAGCGGGATAAGGCTCTGGCCGCCGGCCAGCAGCTTGGCGTCGTCCCCGATCTGCGCGAGCATATTCGCCGCTTCCTGCAAAGAACCTGCCCGGTGATAGTGAAATGCTCGAGGATACATCGCGTCGTCCGGCCCAACCACTGTACATAACAACAGGTGGCCGGGCCAATAAGCTTAACAAAGGTCCGCAGCGCGCGACTACAGGACCCACTTTTATTCAGGTTCTAGGTCGCGTTCCGCTAACCGAATGAGGGTTTTCTTGTCTCTCGTATGTGATTCGAGATTGGCCTCGGGAGGTTTGAATCGTGCGGAATACGCTCGCACTTGCCTTCGTACTATTGTTTTTGTTGTTGGTGAACGTGCAGGGGCAGCAGAGCAAAACGCCAAGCTCTCAGGTGCGTCTGGATTCGACGGACAGTTTGGAGTTAGTGAACGCCAAGGCTGAGCTCGTAATCTATCGCGGTCAACGCGCCGTACGTCTCGTCCCGTTGCCCGGCCATGAGAACGGCGACGACGGGATGCTGGCGATTCTCACCGGATCAGACTTCAAAGATGGAACCATAGAAGTTGGGGTTGCAGGTACTCCGCGCCGCGGGGCTCCGTCGGACGCACGTGGCTTTATCGGAGTTTTGTTTCGCGTTCAGGACCACGGACAGCGGGCCGAAAACTTCTATTTGCGGCCGACCAACGGGCGCGCCGATGATCAACTCCGCCGCAACCATTCGGCTCAATACGAATCGGCGCCCGATTTTCCGTGGTTTCGTCTACGCAAAGCAAGCCCGGGTCAATACGAATCCTACGTCGACCTTGATGCAGGTGCCTGGACGAAGATGAAGATCGTAGTGTCGGGCAGGGGAGCTCGTCTCTACGTGAACGGTGCCGACCAGCCCTGCCTGATTGTGAATGATCTGAAACTCGGAGAGACTCGTGGCCAGATCGCGCTCTGGGCCCACGTGACCACGGACGGATACTTCTCTAATCTCACGGTGAAGTAGGCGCGGTCGCCTGGCGAGGCTGGGCGCTGACACTCGTCAGTCCCCGATTCGCCGATACTCTCCACGAAAATACAGCAGAGGATCTCCCTCTCGTACCACCAAGTCCTCCACTTCCGCAATAAAGATGGTATGGTCCCCAGCGTCCTGCACGGTGTGCAAGCGGCACTCCAGATAAGCCAGCGCCCCATGCAACACCGGGGTGCCGTGCGCGGTGCGATCGAAGCGGGCGCCGGCCTTCTGCTCAGCGTGTCGATGGTCCGGATTCGGATCGGCATAGTATTCAGAAACGGCGCGCTGGGCCTCAGCCAGAACATTCACGCCGAAACGTTTCCGGGCATGCAGGTGAGTATGAGTCCGCGCACGATGATCGACGCATACCAGCACCAACAAGGGATCAAGCGAAACTGAAGTAAAGGCGTTTGCAGTCATCCCGTGCACCTCGCCCCCATCATCGACGGTGATGACAGTAACCCCGGTGGCGAAAGTGCCCATCGCCTTGCGAAATTCTGCCTGAGTAACGCTCATATACCCTTCAGAGTTTTACCATGTCGAGCATACTCGCGAGTTTCAGAGACGAACAACATCTCCTGCCGGGGCATGGCGTCATGTATGATTTCGTGATTGTGAGCGTAGGACAAATGGTGTGGACCAAGGCCCCTTCCGATTACATCGCCAAACTGAGCTCGGGAATGCCGCTTTCGCGGGATGAGGCTTGCCTGCTGATCCGCTGCGACGAGGCGGAGCTTCCCGTTCTGCTCACGGCTGCCATGGAAGTCAGGCAGCGTTTTAAGCCGGGGATCGTCACGTATTCACGCAAAGTTTTTATTCCACTCACCAATCTCTGTCGCGACTACTGTGGTTATTGCACCTTCCGCCGCGATCCGGGCCAGCCGGGCGCACACACGATGACGCCGGACGAGGTACTCGAGGTGGCACGCGCCGGGGAGAAGCTGGGATGCACCGAAGCTCTCTTCAGCCTGGGCGATAAACCTGAACTGGCGTTTCCTGAGATGCGTGAGAGCCTGCGCTATCTGGGATACAAGTCCACTCTTCATTACCTTGAGGCCATGTGCGAGCTGGTGCTCCGTGAAACCACTCTCTTGCCTCATCCCAATCCCGGACTGCTGAGCGCGGAGTGGATTGCGCGCCTGGCCAAAGTCTCTCCCAGCATGGGCCTCATGCTCGAAACAACCAGCGCTTTACTGTTGGCGGCCGGAGCGGCCCATGACAATGCTCCCGACAAAGTCCCCGCCAAACGCCTGCACACCATTGAAGAAGCCGGCAAGCAGAATGTCGCTTTCACCACTGGCCTGCTCATTGGCATCGGCGAGACTACCGAAGACCGCATAGACACGCTGCTTGCGATCCGAGAGCTGCATCGCCGCTACGGACACATTCAGGAAGTCATTATTCAAAACTTTCGAGCAAAGCCTGAGATTCCCATGCACGACTGGCCTGAGCCCACCCAGGCCGAGATGATGCGCATCATCTCGGTCGCCCGTCTGCTTATGCCGGATGTCAACATTCAGGCACCACCCAATCTTTCCGCGCCGTACTATGATGAGTTGCTCGATGCCGGCATTAACGATTGGGGAGGAGTTTCACCCTTGACGCCAGATTTCATTAACCCGGAAAAGCCGTGGCCGCACCTGGAACAGCTGAAGTCACGAACGGAAGCGAGAGGATATCGTTTACGTCAGCGTTTGCCGGTTTATCCCGAGTTCGTACCAGCAGTGACCACACAGCCAGGCTTGCTAACGGAAAAAATCAAAATGGCGGCAGACGATGAAGGCTATGCGCGGAGGCCCGCATGATTGTCGTGCTCACCGGCGGCACAGGCGGCGCGAAGTTCGTGGAGGGTCTCAGACAGGTTGCTTCCGCGCAGCAACTCACGTTCATTGTGAACACTGGTGATGATTTGGAATGGTGGGGGCTGTACGTCTCTCCCGACCTCGACTCGATCACGTACGCGATGGCCGGCCTCTTGAGCAAAGAACGCGGTTGGGGTGTAAAAGGTGACACATTTTTTTGCCTGCAAGCCATGGGAGAGCTAGCCGAGCCGATCTGGTTCCACGTCGGCGACCGCGACCTTGCCATCCACCTGCTACGCTCTAAATATCTGGCCCAGGGAAAGACCCTGACCGAAGCTACTACCGCGATCTGCAACAAGCTCGGCGTCCAAGCGCAAATCCTGCCCATGAGCAACTCGCGCGTAGAGACCAGGGTCGACACGCCGGTCGGCGATCTCAGCTTCCAGGAGTATTTTGTGCAGCGCTGGTATCAGGATCCGGTCAAGTCGGTTCGCTTCGCCGGAGCGACCGATGCTGAACCTGCGCCCGGCGTTATCGATTCGATCATGTCCGCAAGCGCCGTGATTCTCGCTCCGAGCAACCCCGTCACCAGCATCGGTCCAATCCTCGCCGTCGCTGACATTCGAGAGGCTTTGCGCCAAACCAACGCCACGGTAGCCGCGATCAGCCCCATCGTTAGCGAGGCTGCAGTGTCGGGCCCGGCCGGCGCGCTGATGGCAGCTCAGGGTCTCCCCGTCTCGATCGCCGGAGTAGCCAAAGCCTACGACGACTTTTTGGATATTCTGATTGCGGACGGCCGCGATCTCGACGCGGCCACGAAGTTGGATCGACCTGGGCTGCGCGTCCACTGCACCAACACCATCATGAAAACCGCGGACGACAAAGCCAAGCTGGCGCGAACCGTGCTTGCTCTGTTGAACGCCGAGACCGCGCGTGCGGCGGACCCATCGTGATCCTGATTCCAGTCAAGAGTCTGGCCAACGCCAAGCAACGACTCGCATCGGTGCTCGATCAGCCAACGCGTACGAAACTGGCTCAGGCTATGCTTTTCGACGTGCTGGAGACGCTGGGAACCTGGCAGAGCCGGCCCGAGGTCAGCGTCGTCACCAGGGATCCGTTTGCTCTTGAAGTCGCCAAGCGATTTGAGTTCCAGATTATTCCGGACAATGCTAGTCGCAGTGAGACCGATGCCATCGAAATGGCAACCCGCTTCTGCGAATGTCGCGGCATAGACAGCACACTCGTCATTCCCGGCGATATTCCGCTGATTCAAGTCGCAGAGCTACAGCAAATTCTAGAGGCTGCGCCGACCGAGGGCTCGGTGCTAGTTCCAGCCGCCGATGGACGAGGCACCAATGCAGCCTGGCGGCGTCCCGCAGGATTGTTTCCCCTACGTTTTGGAAACGACAGTTTCAAACCGCACCTGGCAGCAGCTCGCGCCACCCAGAAGCCATGCGTTGTTCTGCAGCTACAGGGGATAGCCCTCGATGTCGACAACCCAGCCGATTTGCGGCAGCTGGCGGAAGCCCCCGGCGAAACCCGCGCCCAGCGCATGGCCCGCCAGTGGGACCTTACCGATCTCTCACGGGCAGCAAACGAGTAACGTCCCCTGGGGACAGTTAGCCAACACTCACGTGGGGACGGGCGCCTCGCGAGCCTGCCCTTAGCGCAGCCGAAGGGTCCAGGCCGAGCAAACTCGGCAGTGTATTAGACACAGGCAACAGGCAACCGGCCACTCGATGGTCATATTTTTTCGTACACTAGCATGCGTTGGGCATGGCAAGAATCAATCAATCCCGCGACCTGCGAATTATCCCCATTCCGCTGGCCGACGAAATCCGCTCCGGCGACTCTTTAGCGGAAAAACTCGTCCGAGCTCTGAAGCATCTGAATCTCTCACTGAGAGCAGGCGACATCCTGATCGTCAAACACAAAATCGTTTCCAAGGCGGAAGGCCAACTTGTCCCACTCGATAAAATCAAACCCTCCGCCGCTTCCCGCGCCTGGGCGAGGCGATACAAGCTTGACGCTAGGGTAACTGAAATAGCTCTGGCCGAGAGCCGTCGAGTAGTACGCCGCAAGCGCGGAGTTCTAATCACAGAAACGCAACACGGGCTGGTCTGCGCCAACAGCGGCGTAGACGCCTCGAACGTCGACGGCGGCCGCCACGCACTTCTGCTTCCCAAAGACCCGGACCGCTCCGCCGCTAAACTCTATCGCGCCTTGAAAAAACGCCTGCACCTTTCCATCCCCGTTATCATCACTGATAGTTTCGGGAGGCCGTGGCGCGAAGGCCTCACCGAAGTTGCGATTGGCGTAGCAGGCATGCAGGCGTTGCACGACTATCGTGGTGATCGTGATCCCAACGGTTATCCTTTGCGCGTGACCATCGAAGCCGTCGCCGATGAACTGGCTTGCGCCGCTGGCCTCGTCTGCAGCAAGCTAGCTCGCACGCCTGCGTGTATCATTCGAGGATTCCAATATCGATCCGGCCGCGGACGAGCCAAGGATCTGATTCGTCCCGCGGCCACTGACTTGTTTCGCTGATATTAATTTCGAGGAGGACTTATGACTCGCCTTCTAACCCAGCAGGAACTGGAAAATTTCTCCTCGCTCGACTGGTCAGATATTGCTCCCAGCGTAACCCGCCAGTCGCGCTCCGCTCTCGAGCAAGTAATGGAAACGCTGGATGGACAAGCTCTCACGCGCGAACAGTGCTCCCTCTTAGCCAACGCTGACGGCGACGACCTCCTCGGCTTACTCGTTGCCGCCGACGCGGTGCGCCGCGAGTTAGTCGGAAATATCGTCACCTACGTCGTGAACCGCAATATTAATTTCACCAACGTCTGCTTCGTCGGCTGCAAGTTCTGCGCCTTCAGCCGTGGCCCGCGCGAATCCGATACCTACTTCCTCAGCCTCGAACAAGTCGCGCAGAAAGCAACCGAGGCCTGGAAAATCGGCGCCACGGAAGTTTGCATTCAAGGCGGACTGCCGCACGGCCTTCCTCCATTCCACTATCGCGACATTCTTCGCGCCGTGAAGCAAGCCGTCCCCGGCATGCACATCCACGCCTTCTCGCCGATGGAGATCGTCTATGGTGTCGAACTCACCGGCATGCCGCTGAAGGATTACCTGCAAATGCTGCGCGACAACGGCCTCGACACTCTGCCCGGAACCGCTGCCGAGATTCTCGACGACGACGTCCGCTTCGTGCTCTCCCGCAATAAACTTTCTACCGAGCAATGGAAGCAAGTCATCCGCACCGCGCATCAATGCGGGATTCGTACTACTTCCACGCTCATGTACGGACACGTCGAGACGCCCGAACACTGGGTGAATCAACTCTTGTTGCTCCGCGAAATTCAGCAGCAAACCGGAGGCTTCACCGAGTTCGTCCCCCTCGGCTTCGTCCATCAGAACACGCTCCTCTTTCATCAGGGAATCGCCCGCTCCGGTCCCACACTCGCCGAACATCTCAAGATCCACGCTCTGGCGCGTGTTCTACTCGCGGGCGCCATCAACAACATTCAAGTGTCGTGGGTCAAGCTGAATCGAGATTTGTCCCAACTCTGCTTGCACGCCGGCGCCAACGACTACGGTGGAACGCTGATGGAAGAAAACATTTCGCGCGAGGCCGGCGCCACGGCTGGCCAGTACACCAGCCCGGAAGATTTTCAGGCGCTCATCCTTGAAGCAGGACGCATCCCCGCTGAGCGCAACACGGTGTACAGTCGAATCAGCCTGAAACTGCAGCCCGAGGTGCCGACGGCCGAGCAGTTGCTTGAACCCGAATTCGCATGAAAGACTCCATCATTGCCATCTCATGAACACGCCCCGGCCCATCGCGGTTCTCGGCGGCACCGGTCCCGAAGGATTCGGCCTGGCCCTGCGCTGGGCCCAAGCCGGAGAGACCGTAATCGTCGGATCGAGAGACGCCAAGCGCGCCCAGGATGCAGCCGAAAAAATCAAACAGCGCGTCGGCACCAGGGCAAAGATTTCCGGCGAAGAAAACCTCGCTGCATGCGCCGCCGCCGAGCTACTCGTGCTCACCATTCCTTTCGAAGGCCACGCCGCCCTGCTCAAGCAACTCAAGCCGGCGATCCGTCCCGGCAGCATCGTAATTGACGCTACCGTCCCGTTAGCCGCGAGCGTCGGAGGCCGCGCCACCCGCACTCTCGGCGTCTGGCAAGGCTCCGCCGCGCAGCAAACCGCCGAACTGGTACCCAAAGGAATTCCGGTCGTGGCTGCTTTTCAAAACGTGGGAGCGGAACTGCTGAACGCCGACGGTCCCGTTGAGTGCGACGTGGTCGTATGCAGCGACGATCCAGGCGCCAGCCAAATCGCGCGTGCTCTGGCCACGAAGATTCCCGGAGTGCGCGCCATCGACGGAGGCAAACTGGAAAACGCCCGCATCCTGGAACAGATCACGGCGCTGCTGATCGGCCTGAACATCCGCCACAAAGGCCACTCCGGAATTCGCATCACCGGCCTGCCTGCAACGGCGTACGAAGCTGCGTAACGCACTGTCTCATATGTGATGAAGATTCCTTCGTGTACCTTAGTGTCCTTAGTGGTAAAGGTCTTCTGTAAGCCGGACCAATCATGAGTCAACCCGACGCCCGCCCCGCCATCGAATTCCGCGACGTTTCCTATCGCCTGCATGGCAAAGGCAAGGCCGACCGCGAGTTACTCCACAATCTCAACCTCGAAGTGCAACGGGGAGAGACCCTCGTTCTGCTCGGCCGCAGCGGCTCCGGCAAAACCACAACACTCAAACTTATCAACCATCTGCTAAAGCCCAGCAACGGCGAACTTCTCGTCGACGCCCGTGCCACCCGCGAATGGGACGTGATCCGCCTCCGCCGCATGATCGGCTACGTCATTCAGGACGTAGGCCTCTTCCCCCACTTCACGGTGGCGCGCAACATTGGCCTGGTTCCGAAAATTGAGAACTGGCACGCACATCGAATCACCGAACGCATCCGCGAATTGCTGCAACTGGTCGGACTCGATCCCGAGATCGCTGCGCGTTATCCCCGTGAACTGTCCGGCGGACAACGCCAACGAGTCGGCGTAGCGCGCGCGCTGGCGGCCGATCCTCCCATTCTTCTCATGGACGAACCCTTCGGCGCCCTCGATCCCATGACTCGCGCCGAGCTGCAGCGTGAATTTCTCCATTTGCAGAAAGGTCTGCGCAAAACGGTGGTCTTTGTCACTCACGACATGCGCGAGGCCCTGCTGCTCGGCTCTCGCATCGCACTGATGGAAGCGGGCCGGCTAGTCACTGTGCAGACGCCCAAAGACTTTCTCAATTCCACCGAGCCTTTGGCGGCTGCCTACAAAGAGGCCTTCGGCACAGATTTGAAAACGTAGCGAAATAATGGGGGACGAGCATCCGCGCCCGTCTATGTCCGCGAGCCAATAAACGAGGAACCATGAACCTCTGGCAATTCATGCTGCAGAACCACGCCGAAATCCTCGAACTCACTCTCGAGCATCTGTGGCTGGTGGGAATCTCCACCCTGCTGGCCGTGCTGGTCGGAATCCCTCTCGGGGTCCTGATCACGCGCTGGCCCGCGCTCAATAAGCCAGTCCTCGGCGGAGCCAACATCATTCAAACCATCCCCAGCCTCGCCCTCTTCGGATTCCTGCTCCCCGCCCCGTGGATCGGAGCCCGCGCCGATCGCCTTGCCATTCTCGCCCTAACGCTCTACGCTCTGCTCCCGCTCATTCGAAACACCTACACCGGCATCCAGGGCGTGGACCGTTCCGTAGTCGAAGCCGGACGCGGCATGGGTCTCACCAACCGCCAACTGCTCTTTCAAGTCGAACTACCGCTGGCGTTAGGAGTAATCATCGCGGGCGTGAGGGTAGCGACGGTAATCTCAGTTGGCCTTGCGACGATAGCCGCTGCCATCGGCGCCGGCGGCCTAGGGGAATATATCTTCCGCGGCCTGGCAATGGTCAACAACCAGGTCATTCTCGCCGGAGCAATCCCAGCCGCCGCCATGGCCCTCCTAGCCGACGTAAGCCTGGGCTGGCTGGAAAAACGTCTAAGCCCCCGTTAGGTTTTGTCATCCTGAGCGAAGCGAAGGATCCATGGATTCCTGGCCGTACGGCAAAACACGGAGGTTTTTCGTCACGATCAGGATGACCATGACCTTTGCGAACGTAACTGCGATTCACCGAATCGCGACGGTCATCCTGTTGCTAGTTCTGCTAACCGCCTGCGGCCCCACCCGCGAAAATCGCATAGTGGTAGGCTCCAAAAACTTCACCGAACAACTAATCCTCGGAGAACTAATCGCCCAGCAAATCGAAAACAAAACCCATCTGCCGGTCGAGCGCCGCTTCTATCTCGCCGGAACCTACATCTGCCATCAGGCCATCCTAGGAGGCCGCATCGACATCTACCCCGAATACACCGGCACAGCCCTGACCGCGGTCCTGAAAGAAAAACCGAGTGCCGATCGCAAAGAAGTCTACGACGAAGTGAAAGCAAACTATGAGAAACAATTCAACCTCGAAGTTGGCAAGCCCTTCGGATTCAACGACACCTTCGCCATAGAAATCCGCGGCGAAGACGCTCGCAAGCTAGGCTTGAAGACCATCAGCCAAGCCGCACCATTCACTCCCAACTGGCGTGCCGGATTCGGCTACGAATTCATGGAGCGCCCCGACGGCTACAAAGGCCTAGCCGCAACTTACAATCTCCACTTCGCCGACAAGCCACGCATCATGGACCTAGGCCTGCTGACCCGCGCCCTGAAAGACAAACAGCTAGACTTGATCGCCGGCAACACCACCGACGGCCTGATCCCCGCGCTAGACCTGTTCGTCCTCGACGACGACAAACACTATTTCCCTCCCTACGAGGCCGTCCCGATAATCCGCCAGGAAACCCTCACCCGTCATCCGGAAGTGAAACAAGCGTTGGATGACCTGGCCGGAAAGATCTCCAACGAAGAAATGCGCCAACTAAACTATGCCGTAGACGGCCAACACCAGGACGTAAAGCAGGTAGTCCGCGAGTTCCTCCAAAACAAATCAAAATAAAAACAGACGTCATCCTGAACCCGGCAAAGCCGGGTGAAGGATCTCGCGCGCAGTACCAAAATCTGCTGGCTCACCACACACAATGTAGCGCGGGACACTCCCGTCCGCGGATTCCGACCTTGTCGTGTGGTGCGGGCATCCGCCAAAATGTCACCGGATCGCATCGTCGTCCGCCGGCGCTGTCTTGGGCGCGGTTCGGAGGAATTTCATCAGTCCCCCGCGCGTAGCCCTGCCCGCTCGTTTCTTGAAGAACTCAGCCGCAGTTTCCACCACTCCGACCTTCTCCGCCACTGCTACCGCGATCCATTGGTTCAACGACACCCCATCCTCCTTGGCCAGACGCTGGGCAGCCTTTTTAATAGACAGGGGAAGTTTCAACGGATAGGTTGCTTTGCTCATGGTTTTACCTTCCTCAGCAGCTCAGGTGGGCTCACCACCGGAATTCCAAAACGCTCCCAGGCAATTGCAAAATCTGCCAGGTTATAAGTCACCAGCACATCAGCGTGGCCATTGATGGCAGTTTCTAGAACCATCTCATCGTTCGGGTCGCGAGATTGCGGTCGCCACTGAAAATGAACTTCAACCGGTTCAATCAACGCCGCCAATTCTGCCAGGAACTCATCAATTTCATCTGGCGTCAGCCCATGGACCAACTGATGCTCGGGGCGTTTTAATACATCTTCATATTCCAAGAACAGAGGAGGTGATGCCAGGAGCAGCAGTCGCCGATCGGCGACGAGTCGCAGAACCGCATTTCCCGCTCCCAGCCGCGTGCGCAGCCCGGCGACAACAACCGAGGTATCGATCACCACTCTCTTCACAACATCCTATACGATGCATATCGTATAGGATGTGTCAATTCGCCTCTTTCTTACATCAGCCAAACCGCATCCACATCCACAATCACCTGCGTCCGCGGAATCTTCTCCTGCGATGCATAGATGAGCATCGATCTTAAAGTTGCATTGAGTTTCTCCCGGCTGGCCGATTTCAAAACAAAATGATACCGATAATCCCGCTTCAGCCGCACAATCGGCGCCGCCGCCGGGCCCAGCACGCGAATGCTTTCATGCCGCGTCTTCTCAAACCACTTGCCCAAAATCCCCGACCATCGCAGCGCCTCATCAAGTTTGTCGCTGCGCACCAGAACATTCGCCAGCGCGCTGTACGGCGGATAGTGCATCCAACTGCGAAAGCGCAACTCTTTTTCGTAGAATCCGACAAAGTCATGCTGCGCCGCATACTGCACCGCATAGTGATCTGGAAAATAAGTCTGCAACACAACTTTACCCGGAGTTTGCCCGCGCCCCGCCCGTCCCGCCACCTGAGTCAGCAACTGAAACGTGCGCTCCGCAGCTCGAAAATCCGGGAAGCCCAAAGCCGCGTCGGCGCCGACCACGCCCACCAGCGTGACCCCATGAATGTCGTGGCCTTTCGCGATCATCTGCGTCCCCACCAGCAGATCAAGTTCGCCTTCGTTGAGCGCATTCAGCGCCCGCTCAAAATCTTCGTTGCCGCGAACTGTATCCCGATCCAGCCGCCCAATCCGCGCCTGCGGAAAAAATCCATGCAACAACTCTTCCAGCTTCTCCGATCCCGTCCCGAGAAAATAAACATACTCGCTGCCACACTCCCCGCACACTTTCGGAACCGGCGCCATGAATCCGCAGTAGTGGCACACCATGCGGTTCGAGCGCTTATGATGCGTCATCGCAATCGCGCAGTTCCTGCACTCCATCCGGTTCCCGCAAGCGCGGCACAAAGCCACCGGTGAGTATCCACGACGATTGAGCAGCACCATCGCCTGCTCCTTGCGCTCCAGTCGCTGTCTGATCTCTTCGACCAGCTTGCGCGAAATCACTTGCTCTTTTCCCGTCTCCTGAAATTCCACACGCATGTCGACGATCTCGACCTCAGGCAGCGGACGCTGCTCCACGCGATCCGGCAATTCGAGCAGCGCGTACTTATTTTTCTTCGCGTTGAAATAAGATTCAAGCGAAGGCGTAGCCGAGCCCAGCACCACCACCGCGCCAGCCATTTTCGCCCGCATTACAGCCACGTCGCGCGCGTGATATCGCGGCGTCTCCTCCTGCTTGTAGGAAGAATCCTGCTCTTCATCCACGATCATCAAAGCCAGATTCGCAACCGGAGCGAATACTGCCGAGCGCGTGCCCACAACCATGCGCGCGTCTCCACGCTTGATGCGATGCCACTGTTCCGCCCGCTCCTCATCGGAAAGCGCGGAATGCAGAATGGCAACTTCCTCTGCGAACACATGATGCAGATCAGCCGCAACTGCAGGTGTGAGCCCGATCTCAGGAACCAGCAGGATCGCCGACCGCCCCGCCTCGAGAACAGAACGCATCGCCGCCAGATACACCGCAGTCTTGCCCGACCCAGTGACGCCATGCAGCAGCATCCCCGAGAACTTCGCGGCGCGCACGCTCTCCTCAATCTTCTTCAGCGCATCCTGTTGCGCGGAATTGAACTCAAAATCCAACGGTGCACGCCGAATGTTTCTCCCTGCGACTGTGAACGAAATCGGCTCTTCGGCGATCTCAACGAGACCACGCTTCACCAACGTCCCTAGCGTAGTCCGGGGCATCTCGAGCGTTTGCAGAGTTTCGACGCTGAGTCTGCCCCCCGCAGCCGCCAAGGTCTCAATTAACCCTTGCTGATTGGAATTGAGTTTGCCTTCCGTCGTCTTCAATAGAGCAACCTTCGTCGTGCGAGTGGCGTCGCGCGCGTCCGATAGGTCTTCCCGCACGATCCATTTCTTGCGCACCATGCCTGTCAGCAGCGATTTTGAAACTCGCGTGGCGGCGCGCAGACTCTCTTCGCGCACCGTCTCGCGCTCCGTCAGGTAATCCAGCACGCGAAATTCCGTCAGCTGATCCGTGGGCGTCTTGCGCGAACGCGCGGACGAGCCGGACATTCCGGCCAAGTGCAGCGCCATCTGTCCCTCATTCGCGATGCGATAGCCAATCGATCGTTTGAACTCCGCGGCCAGCGGCAGCATGGTGCGAAACACTTCGCCGAGCGGCGCCAGATAGTAGTCCGCAATCCATTTCCCCAACCGCAGGAGCTGTTCGTCGAGCACTGGAGAAGCATCAAGCACACTGAAAATGCTTTTGGCCTGCACCTTAGGCGCGCGATCGTGCAACGCGGTGACGACTCCTGACATGCGCTGCTGACGGAACGGAACCAGGACGCGTCCGCCAACCACTGGCTCCATCCCTTCGGGGATGCGGTAGGTGAACGCAAGGTCGAGCGGCACCGGGAGGGCGACGTCGCAGAATTCGGGCATGGGGGTCAGGACTGCATCGTAACATTGAGGCTCGTTGCGGTGCGGGTCGTGGACTGACATAACGTTCCACGTGGAACATTGCCTGTGCTATATCTAGTAGCTATTATTAATGAACTTGATGCTGCTCAATTACTTAGGGTCGGGAAGAAAGCGCTTTGTATGGGGAGCGGATGGTTGGGGCTGCAGAAAATTGCGACAAATTTTGACAATCTGTTGACAACTGCCGCCCGGAGGAGCCCTAATATAAAACACTCGCAGGACAAGCATGACAATGTCACCTGCGTGGATATCGGGTTCTCCCCTCGCCAGTAACTATTTCTTAGAAGGAGAAAATCGGCATGCAACGTCTGTGGGTGCGCACGACTGCTCTGACTTTATGGCTCGCTTTGGCGCTCGGATTCGCGTCCAGCCCAGCCCTGGCACAGTACAAGCTAACCAAACTGACTTCCAACCAGCCTGGCAAGGCCAAACATATGGATGGCCTGCTGCAGAATGCCTGGGGCCTTGACTATGCTCCCGGCGCTCCATTCTGGGTGAGTGACGAGAACAACGGCTGGTCAACCCTTTACGATGGCGCTGGAGTTCCGCAAACTCTTCAGGTCATTGTTCCTTCCGCGAGCGGTAGTGGCCCCGGTTCGCCCACGGGTCTGGTTTACAACGGTTCGACTGAGTTCCAGATCGAAAGCTGGACGTCCCTCTTTTTGTTCGCGACGCTCGATGGGACCATCCAAGGCTGGTCGCACTTCGAGCCATCGCAGACGCTGATCGGGGTCGACAACTCCAAGAATAAAGCCAGCTATACCGGCCTGGCCATCACCAGCAAGTCCTCGGGGAATTTCATCTATGCCGCGGACACGTTTCACAACAGGGTAGATATTTATGACGGCACCTTCACCTTCGTGAAATCGTTTACCGATTCGAAAATTCCGAAGGGCTTTGTGGTATCGGGAATCCGCGACATCAATGGCAAGCTTTACGTCGCTTATGTCGATGCAGCCGGCGGGGCGGGCGGATACATCGACATCTATACCGAAGCCGGCACGTTTGTGAAGCGTTTTGCACAAGGCAAACCGCTGAATCAGCCCTGGGGATTCGCCGTGGCTCCGAAGAATTTCGGTCCGCTGAGCGGCACCCTGCTGATTTCGAACAACACCAACACCGGCACGATCAACGGCTTCAACCTGACGACCGGGAAGTTTGTGGGGACCATCAAGAACTCCGCGAACAAACCGATCACCATCAACCAGCTTTGGGCGATCGAGTTTGGTGGAGGAAGTGCGGCTAACGGGAAGAAGAACCAACTCTACTTTACCGCGGGACCGCAGAATGGTTTGAATGGGTTGTTTGGGGTGATCGCGTTTAAGTAGATTTTGTTGATCACTCGGTTATCTCAGAGGGTGCTGGGTTTGAGTCCAGCACCCTTTTTGCAGGGCTTCTACGGTAACGGGGTTTCAAAACGCAGAGGAAAGGGCATTCCAAGTCCGATTTGTCTTGTCGGGTCGAGAGTCTCGCCTCCCACCCTTTCCGCAAAGAACGCGGAAAGGATGGGGCACCCCGCACTTCTTAATCGTACGGCAACTAATTCTCAGAAGTTTTGCATCAGCCAGATGTTGCCGTTTGTGGTCCAACCGTCGAAGGCGAGGTGACGCCCATCGGGAGACGGATGTGCCAGGGTCTCACCGGAACCTCCGCTGTTCTCCCACAGGACCTGCGCATGGCCTTGAAGATCGACGTGCAAGACTTCTCTTCCGTTCCGAATGCCGGCAGTAACGAACAAGCCTTTTCCGTCGGCGGCCCAGATCAAGGACTGCAAATTGTTCCAGCCCTTCACGTGAACCTGCTGTAGCACGCGTCCGTTCAAGGAGAGAACGTTGATGGGACCCGCTAAGGTCCGAGTCATGGCGACGCGTGTCCCGTCCGGAGAGAGATCCAAATACCAGTTCTCGTCGTTCTCCGGCAGGGCGAGGCGAAAGAGCTCAAGGCCGCGGCCTTTGGAAGGATCCAGAACGGAAACGGTCAATTGCTTGCCATCCTCGGTCGGCTCGCCAATAACACACGGGCCGGAAGGAGCCCTTGCACAGGTGATCAAGCTGTAGGCACGGGCTGTAAATAATCGCTGAGACGGTCCGCCGGCAATCGAAACCCGCATGACCGGTTCCGGTCCGTGTGCGGGCGGGGCTCCATTTTCTGTCAGCCCCAGATAGACGATGTTCTTGCCATCTGGAGTAACACGAGGGTTTCGGCCATAGCCTTCGGTTACGACTGGTTCGGCGATGTCCTGGTTGAGAGCTTGTCGGTAAATTCCGCGATGACCGAATCGATCAGATATGAAGAAGATTGCCTTGCTGTCGGGAGTCCAATCGACTACACCTGCTGAGCTCTCAGTTAAAGGAAAATGCCTGGGTTCGAGAATGCGCGTCCCAGCTCCCGCCAACTCAGCCAGGAAGGCAGTTTCTTTGTCTGCCGACTTGAGAAAGGTAAGTTTCGCGCCGTCCGCCGTGATGCTCATGCCACTCATGCAGGAGCCAGACCAAGTGGTGAGTCGTCTTGGTTTTGCGACCGGTCGACCGCTACGCTTATCGAGCGGCATTTCCCAAAAGTTGCAAAGGTTGCCCTCCAGCGATTCTGGCTCAGGCACCAAATATAGAAGGCGCCCATCAGGCAGCCAGAAAAAGTCGTTCACCTGCTTCATCTCGCGAGGACCCAATACGGCCATGGGAGGCCCGCCTTCCAGATCACGGGAGAAGAGAGTGTCGCCGGATTGATCGCTTCTTTTGTACAGAACCCGTTTTCCGTCCGACGACCAACTCAACCCAGCGATAGAACTCTCTTCGTCTGTCTCGAAGAGTTTTCGCGTCTGCTCTCCGTTCGGCCCCATCAGCCACATTTCTCGATTGCCAAGCCTGCCCGCGTTCGTACCAAAGCCGACCAAAGAACCGTCAGGAGAAACGGAATATGCAACCGCATTGTCGCGCAGCTTGCGCGGCGCTCCACCCAGGATGGAAACCATCCACATGCTGCTCGTTGAATTCCAACGATCTTCTGAGTAGATCCCAGAACCACCTGGAGAGTGGGCATTGGCAACAAAGCGGGTACCCTCAGGAAACCAGGTTCCGACAACCTCCCAGTCGATCTGCTTCCCTTTAAGCTCTTCGGGCTGGGGGATGACGCGCGTCTCGCCGGTTGCGACGACTTGCACTCGCATCCCCTTCGCGTCGCTGTAGGCCAGGTACTTGCCATCGGGAGAAATTGCTCCAGACAAGACACGGTTCTCATAGGAATTGCTTGTGAGCTCGCGCAGTTGCAGCTCAGGAAGGGACTGTCTGGAAGGCGTCCGCGTTCTGCCGAACCATAAGACTGCGATTGGGACAAAAAGCACCAAGGCGAGAGCCCCAAATGCCAGGGTGTGCCACTTCTTGCCAGTCGGGTTCTCAGTTGGCAGGGCCTGGGCCTCAGAGCCAGTCGAGGGATCTGAAACCTCCCTCACGTCCGCCACAAATCGATAGCCGCGTTTGGGTATGGTCTCGATGAACTCTCGACCATTGGTCGCCTCACCCAAGACCTTTCGCAATAAAGAGACGTGCTTGGCGACATTTCCCTCCTCAACGAAGCTGTCGGGCCACAGCCGCCTCATAAGGTCGTCTTTATCAACCAGGTGACCGGCGTTTTCGATCAGAGTAAGCAGAGCTTCGAAAGCCTTGGGCGTGAGCGGAACGAGTTTGCCGTCAAGAAGGAGAAGACATTCGTCCGGGTCGAGGCTGAAGGGGCCGAACTCGTAGAGATGCCTTGTTTTCTGCGTCATAGGGCCCGGCAGGAATTCTTCAAGGTTTTTTCGTGATTCCGGAAGGACTTCGCAACCGTAACCACGCTACGGTGCTTCGCGAGTGAGGAAGGATGCGGTCTTGAAAGCCGTCCACCGACGATCTTAGTGCGAGTTCATACCCGGCGCAAGGCCGACAGATGGTCATTGCGTTCGGCGAGGAAGAGGCACGGCCGGTTGCTACCCTTCTTCTCCAATCGAAAGGCAACGGGAGACAACATGAAAATAGTGAAATCGGAACAGATGTCCGTGGTCGCGATGACCTTATTCGCCGCTCTGGTGATTTCGGTCGGCGCTGCAGCGCAGGACAGTGCCGCGCAGGGTCACAAAGGGAAACACCACCACTACAAGCTAGTGGAGATCGGAACGCTGGGCGGCCCAAACAGCGCCTTTGGAATCGGAGGGTACACCACGAGGACCATGAACCGCCGGGGGACCGCGATTGCTCAAGCAGATACCGATACTCCCGACCCCTCCTGCATGGTGGGGTTCGACTGCCTGATTAATCACCCATATCGGTTGCGGAACGGTGTCCTGACCGATCTTGGCGCCCTTCCTGGAGTGAACAGCAGCCTCTCTACCTGGATCAATTCCCGTGGTTGGGCTACAGGACTCTCCGAGAACGGTGTCATCGATCCGCTGACAGGCTCTCCAGAGACGGACGCGGTTCTCTGGAAGGACGGTGAAATCATCAATCTGGAGACACTGGGCGGAAATACGAGCGAGGCGAGCTCTCTCAACAACCACGGGCAGGTAGCCGGAGGAGCGCTGAATGCGGTTCCCGACCCCTTCTCCGCCACTTTCACGCAGTGCCCGCCTTGCATCTTCGAGACGTTTCCGTTCTTCTTCTTCCCGGTAGCCACACAAGCTCACGCCTTCTTGTGGCAGGACGGAACCATGCAAGACTTGGGAACCTTGGGCGGCCCCGACAGCGTTGCGTGGTTTGTAAACGAGCGCGGGCAAGTCGCGGGACAGTCCACTATCAACTCGATTCCGAATGCCAGCGGCTTTCTGACAATCGATGCCTTCTTCTGGGACGCCGGCAAGATGGTGGACACGGGAAACCTCGGGGGGACCTATAGCTTTGTGTCCAGTCTCAACAACCGTGGTCAAATGACAGGCACTATGACGCTCGCAGGCGATTCGATTTACCATCCGTTTTTCTGGGATCGCGGAGCTCTTAAGGACGCAGGCACCCTCGGTGGAAATTTCGGGAACGCAAACGCGATGAACGATGCCGGGGAAGTTGTCGGTTTTGCCTCAACGCCGGGAGACCAAGAAGTGCTGGCTTTTCTGTGGAAGCATGGGGTGATGTCCAACCTAGGAACTGTCGACGGTGACCCGTGCAGCGCAGCGCACAGCATCAATTCAAAAAGTCAGGTCGTCGGCGAATCGTCGCCGTCATGTTTCAACGACCCAACGGTGCACGCATTTCTCTGGGAGAACGGCGGCCCCATGGTCGACCTGAACACGCTCATCCCTCCCGGGTCGGGGATTAACGTAGCAGCTGCGGACTCGATCAACGATCGGGGAGAGATCTCCAGCGAAGGAGGGTTACCTAACGGCGACAACCGTGCGGTCCTTCTAATTCCATGCGACGACGGCCATCCTGGCGTTGACGGCTGCGATTACAGTCTGGTGGACGCGGCCGTCGTGACACAGAACCCAAGGCCTCGCAATGTCCCCAGCGTAACGCAGCGTCTGCCACATACGCGGTGGGAGAGGAGGCGTATTCCGGACTGAACAAGCAGCAAGGACAATCCGTGCGGTGGCTGCGTTTCGGGTTGAGAGTTTCGCCTCCCACCCTTTCCGCAAAGAACGCGAAAAGGATGGGGCACCGGCATCTTTAGTCAATTCGGAAAGGCTGGGCCAGCCCTCTTTTCAAATAGTTGAGTGGCGGGTTTGAACCTCTGGCACATGCATTCTTGGGAGAATGCCTTGGGACGTCTCGGCGGGTAGTGGCATTGCAGGGATCCTTCGACTTCGTAGCTGCTCGCTTTGCGAAGCAGCTACTGCGCTCAGGATGACAGCGTTAAAATTGGATGTTGATAGAGCCCCGGACGGGGCGTCCGGGGCTACATGAGCGTGTAAATCGCACCGGCAGGGGCACCTGGGCCTTCTTGGGTAACTGGCGGGTGGGGAGGGGGCCTGCTACCATTTCAGTACATGCCACCTCGCAGGTCAGCGAAAAAAACTGGTCACAGGGAGCGGAAGGCTGGCCGCGGGAGAGCGGCGCGCGACCGGCGTCCGCGGGCTGAGCTGGTCATTATTACCGGGATGAGCGGCTCGGGAAAGGCCTCGGTGCTCAAGGCCTTTGAAGATCTCGGTTACTACTGCGTGGACAATCTGCCGGTCGGGCTGATTCCGCAGTTTGCGGAGTTAGCGGGGCAGTCTTCCGAGATTGAGCGGACAGCCCTAGTGGTAGACGTTCGAGAGGGGACGCAGCTCGAGGCTCTGCCGGAGATTGTGAAATCCGTCCGGCGCGTGTTGCCCACCAAGATGATTTTTCTGGAGGCGGCGGATTCGGTTCTGCTGCGCCGCTTCAGTGAGACCCGGCGTCCTCATCCGTTGGGAACCAATACAACCGTCAAAGCTTCGCTGGCCGCTGAGCGGCAGCATTTGCGGCGTATTCGAGCCATGGCCGATCTGGTCATCGATACCTCGAAGTTCAACGTCCACGAATTGCGGTCGCACATTACCGCGCGTTTTCAGAAGCAGGAGTCGGGAAACAACATTCTGGTTTCTTGCGTGAGCTTTGGCTTCAAACATGGCGTGCCGGAGGACGCGGACCTGGTGTTCGATGTACGCTTTTTGCCCAATCCTCATTTTCTGCCGGAGTTTCGTCCGCTGACTGGACGCGATCCCAAGGTTGCGAAGTATATCCGCTCATTTCCGCAGACCAAGGAATTCATCAGCCGCATTTCGAAGCTGCTGGTTTATCTCTTGCCGCACTACATTCGCGAAGGGAAGAGTTATCTAACGATTTCGTTTGGCTGCACGGGTGGGCAGCATCGGTCGGTCATGATTGCTGAGGATGTCTCGAAACGTTTGCGGACGGCGGGGTACCGGGTGAAGGTGGTGCATCGCGATAGTCCGGGGTAAGAATCAGTCGTTGGTCGTCGCTCGTCCGTCGCGCTACAGAGTAGAAACACAAGGTCCCTCGACTGCGAATCATCGTTCGCTCGGGATGACAGGGTATGTGGACGACTAACGACCAACGACTGAAGTAGAATAAAAGCTTGCGACACATACTGATTTCATCCGTAGCGGGGCGCGTGTGGCTGCGCCTGGGGAGCCTTCGATGCGGCAATTGACTCGCCTCATACGATACGCGGCGCCGTACTGGTGGCCCGTGGGCGCTTCCGTGCTGCTGATAGCGGCGGTGGGGTTGCTGGACGCTTTCCGTTTGCTGCTCATTGGGCCTATTTTTGATCGCGTGCTGAATCCAGGCTCGCAGTCGCGGGAGATGCAACTTTTTAAGGTTCCCGGGACCGGGCACACGATTTATCTGCAGCAGTTCGTTCCATCGCACTTTCAGAATCCCTGGACGGTGGTGGCGTTTGCGCTCGTGGCCGCCACGGTTCTAAAGGGCATTTGTGACTATGTCGGCACTTACCTGGTGAATTACGCTGGGTTCGGCATGATTACCGATCTGCGCAACGACCTCTACGATTCCATCCTGCAACGCTCAGCGGCATTTTTTCACAAGCACACGACGGGGACTCTGGTTTCAACGATTGTCAATGACGTTGAGCGCGTGCAGTATGCGATGTCGAGCGTGCTGGCGGAGTTTCTGCAGCAGTTTTTTACTTTCCTTTTTACCGCGCTGGTGGTGGTGGCGTTGGGGCGGCAGTTTGCCTGGGTGCTGGTTTTGTTTGTGCCGGTGATTATTTTTTCGGCGGGACGGATCGGGCGGCGGGTGCGGCATACCACGCGGCGCGGTCAGGACAAATTAGCGGACATCCAGAATATCTTGCACGAGACGATTACCGGCAACCGCATTGTGAAGGCGTTCAGCATGGAACGGTGGGAAATTGCGCGGTTCCGCAAGGCGGCGCAGCGCTTGTTCCGCGCGAATCTGCGGTCTGTGGCTGCGGTGGCCATAAGTTCGCCGTTGATGGATATTTTTGGCGCGATCGCAATCGCTCTGCTTCTGCTGTTGGGCCGCGAACAGATCAATCACCACGTTTTTTCATCCGGCACTTTTCTCGCGTTTATCGTGGCAGTTTTCAAGCTGTATGATCCGGTTCGCAAATTTGCCTTGTTCAACAACAACTTTCAGCAGGCCCTGGGTGCGTCGTCGGAGATATTTAAGTTTATGGATACGGAAGACGACGTGAAAGAGAAGCCCGGAGCCCAGCCATTGCCGCCCTTCTCGCGCAGCATTCGATTCGAGAAGGTATGTTTTTCCTACGGGTCGGAAGAGGAAGAGGGGCGTGAGATTTTGCGTGATATCAATCTCGAGGTTCAAGCCGGGGAGGTACTGGCTGTGGTGGGCTCGAGTGGCGCAGGGAAGAGCACGCTGGTGCATTTGATTCCGCGTTTCTTTGACGTGACCTCGGGACGGCTGACTATCGATGGCCGTGACGTTCGCGAAACTACGCTGGCCTCGCTGCGATCGCAGATCGGCGTCGTCGCGCAGGATACAGTGCTGTTTAACGATACGGTGCGGAACAACATTGCCTACGGGCAGCCAGCGGTACCGCAAAAAGTGGTCGAAGAGGCGGCTCACGCGGCGTTGGCGCATGATTTTATTATGGAATTGCCAAACGGGTACGAGACGGTGATTGGCGAGCGGGGCATTCGGCTCTCTGGTGGGGAACGGCAGCGGATTGCGATTGCTCGGGCGCTCTTAAAGAACGCGCCGATTTTGATTCTTGACGAGGCGACCTCGGCTTTGGATAGCGAGTCGGAGGCGCTGGTGCAGTCGGCGTTGCAGAACCTGATGACGGGACGAACCGTGGTCGTGATTGCTCACCGGCTTTCTACCGTGCGGCGTGCCGATCGCATTGTGGTGCTGGAAAACGGAACGGCTTCCGACATTGGTCCGCATGAGGAACTGATGAAGAAGTTGGGGACTTATCGTCGGTTGTATGAGCTGCAGTTTGCGGAAGTGGAACCAGCGCGGCCCGAAGTGCACGCAGAATGACGGGCCCGACACTGGAAGAATGCTCCGCGGCGGTTTTGCGCCCTCGATTGAAGTAGGGTCTTTCGACTTCCCTGGTTTGCTCACGAGCGAGCAAGCCAGTTACGCTCAGAACAACAAGATTAAGAATATGCTGATTCGCTCCATGACCGGGTTCGCGCAGGTGAAAGGGCAGCTAAACGGGCAGTTTGGTTTCACGTTGTCGCTCAAATCGGTGAATCATCGGTTTCTCGACATACACTTTCGCATGCCGTCCGACAGCGACGATCTGGAAATGAAGCTGCGGCGCCGTTTGAAGGAAAAAATGGCTCGCGGCCATGTGGAGCTGACTTTGAACATGGAACGAAGCGTCAGCGAGGGCTTTTCGCTCAATCGCACTTTAGTGGGTGGTTACGTTCAGGCATTTCGAGCCGCGGCGGCGGAATTCGGGCTCGCGGCCGAACCCGATCTCAACGCAATTCTGCGCATTCCGGGCGCCCTCGAATCGGAGGCGTTGCCCGTTGACGACGGATTGGAGGCCGCGGTTCTCTCCAAGATGGAAGAGGCTCTGACCCGGCTGAATCAAATGCGCGAAGAAGAAGGGCGGGGCACGGAGCGCGAATTGCGACAGCGTATGGACCATGTGCAGCAGGCTCGGGAAGGCGTTGAGCAGCATCGCCAGGCGGCTCTGCAGATTTATGCCGAGCGACTGAAGACACGCCTGCAGGAGTTGCTGGGTTCACAAATCGATCCGGAGCGCATTCTGCAGGAAGCGGCGCTGCTGGTCGATCGCAGCGACATTCAGGAGGAACTGGTACGGCTGGATCAGCACGTGAAGCATCTTCTCGGCTTGCTCGATGAGGGTGGAGAAGTCGGCAAAAAACTGGATTTCCTGCTGCAGGAAATGAATCGCGAGGCAAACACGTTGCTTTCGAAGACTTCTGGATTAGCGGGCGAGGCCATGAAAATCACCGAGCTTGGGTTGTCGATGAAAGCGGATATCGAAAAGGCGCGCGAGCAGGTACAGAACCTCGAATGACCACGGTTTACATTATTTCGGCGCCTTCCGGTTCGGGCAAATCGACGCTTGTGGACAAGGTGCGTGAGCTCGTTCCGGACCTGGATTTTTCCGTTTCCTACACCACGCGGGCGCCGCGAGGGAATGAACAGAACGGGCGAGAGTATTTTTTTGTGTTGCGGGAAGAGTTCGAGGAAATGATTCGGCGAGACGAATTCCTGGAGTATGCCGACGTGTTCGGCAACTATTACGGCACGGCGAAGAGCGTGCTGCAGCAGGCAGAGGAGCGAGGCAAAGACTTGCTGCTGGATATCGATGTGCAAGGGGCAAAGCAGATCAAGCGCAAGCTTCCGTCGGCATTGAGCATTTTTATAATGCCTCCCGATCGCAAGGTTTTGGAGGCACGTCTTCGAAAACGCAGTCTGGACACAGACGAAGTAATTCAGCGCCGGTTGGTCACGGCCACTGGTGAGATTGAGAATTACAAGAAATACGACTATATTCTGGTTAACGACCGTCTTGATGAATCGATCGTAGCGCTGCGGGCGATCCTGCTTGCGGAACGACTGAAGCGCTCGGGAGTTCACGGATCCGCCGACGATGCGAAGATGCTGTCCAAGGCCGAAGGGTGCCGATTGGCTAACATTCGGGAACGGCTGCAGCCAATCTTGGCTTCGTTTGCGACTGCGGCAACTTCGGGCGGACGTTAGCGACAAGGGAGAACACAATGAAGTTGATTGAAGGGTTCGACAGCAACTATCGATACATTCTGGTAGCCGCTCGCCGCGCACGTCAATTACAGGGCGGTGCGCCGCCGGTCATCGAAACTCACTCCCGCAAACCCTGCCGCATCGCGCAGGATGAAATCAAGGCAGGCAAAGTGAAATGGGTGATCCCGGAAACACCCAGATCGCAAGTTGATGTAGTCAGCGAAATGCTCGACAAGGCGCTGGGCCAAGAGTAGGCATTGCAATTGCCGGCTGCCGATTGAGTAAGCACGGGGATCGAAGAGTCGACAATTGGAAATTGACCATCGGCAATTATGAAAATCGCTCTTGGCGTCAGCGGTGGAATTGCAGCCTACAAGGCGGCGGAAATTGTCCGCCTGCTGCAAGATCGTGGCGTGCGCGTACAGGTGGTCATGACCCACGCTGCCCAGGAATTTATCCGGCCTCTCACCTTTGCCGCACTCTCCGGCGAAAAAGTTATTACGGATATGTTCGGAGCCGGATCGAGCGAGCATCCGAATATTGATTCTGCAGTTGAGCATATCGCCGTGGCGCAATCCATCGACGCGCTCCTGGTGGCGCCGGCAACCGCGGATGTCCTCGCGAAATTCGCGCAAGGCATTGCCAGCGATTTTCTCAGCACACTGTATCTCGCAACAACGGCGCCGGTTGTAGTTGCGCCGGCCATGAATGTCAACATGTGGGATCATCCGGCTACGCAGGCGAATCTTGCAATTCTCAAGAAGCGTGGCGTGAGGGTCGTGGAACCGGGTACTGGATATCTGGCTTGCGGAATGACCGGGCCCGGCCGCTTGGCAGAGAATGAGGCCATCGTCGCAGCGACGCTCGAAGCGCTTGGAGCTTCGCAGGAACTTGCGAGAGAAACGGTGCTGATCACCGCCGGGGCTACGCGAGAGAAAATTGATCCCGTGCGATATCTGACAAACCGTTCCAGCGGAAAGATGGGGTACGCATTGGCCGAAGCCTCACTTCGCCGTGGCGCGCGGGTGTTGCTGGTTAGCGGTCCTACCGCTTTGACACCACCGGGCGCTGCCGAACTTACTCGTATTGAGTCGGCCGAAGAGATGCGGCAGGCGGTTCTGAAGTTGCTGCCGCAGGCGACGATTGTGATCAAGACGGCGGCGGTTTCTGATTATCGCCCGAAGTCGGCGGCCGCGCAAAAGATCAAGCGCGGCGGTCCGATGACTCTCGAACTTGAACCTACAGCCGACATCCTGGGCGAGATTGCGCGGCAAAAGCAGTCGCAGTTAGTCGTTGGCTTTGCCGCCGAGACCCAGAACGCGTTGGAGAACGCGCGCAAGAAACTTGCCTCGAAGTCGCTTGATGCCATTGTGGTGAATGATGTTTCGCGCGAGGGCGTCGGCTTTGATTCGGATCGAAACGCTGTCACGATAATCACTCAGCACGAAGTTGTGGAAGTTCCAGAGACCACGAAGTGGGAAGTCGCGCAACGTGTGCTCGACCAAGTGATCAAGCTGCGAAGTCCGCAAAACACTCCTGCCAAGATCGGAAAATAGCGAATGCCTGGCGTGCTCGATCCGGAACTCAAGCGCGCGCTAGCCGAACGCTTCCGTTACTACAATGAGCTGGGCGTTTACGATTTCTATCGCCGCGAGGTTGCCCAAGCTCACTCCAGCCTGTTGCCGGATGGAATAATTCAAGAGAATCCCGAAATACAATCGGAATTGCGAGAGGAAATGACGTTAAGACGTAAAGCCGTGGACGTTGTCCCAATTGTGCCGGAAGAAAGCTTGCTCGAAGAAGCGAACCGAAAGCCTGAATCGCGTGTGGCTGATCCGATTCAGGCGTTGCAGTTGATTCGTGAGGATCTGGGCGACTGCACGCGATGCCGGCTGAGCAAACAGGGACGCAAGCAGATCGTCTTCGGCGTGGGCAACCCGAAGGCGGAACTGATGTTCATCGGCGAGGCTCCGGGTGCGGACGAAGACCAGCAGGGCGAGCCTTTCGTGGGCCGCGCCGGACAGTTGCTCAACAACATGATCAAGGCGATGGGTCTGCGTCGTGAAGACGTTTACATCGCGAACATCATCAAATGCCGTCCGCCGGGAAACCGCACGCCGGAGCGCGATGAGTGCGAGACGTGCTCTCCTTTCCTGATGCGGCAGATCGCGGCCATCAATCCGAAGGCGATCGTGGCGCTTGGCGCGGTGGCGGCGAAGACGCTCCTAGCGATCAACGCCCCTATGTCCGAGTTTCGCGGGCGGTGGTTCGATTTCCGCGGCACCAAGCTTGCCGTCACCTATCATCCCGCGTTTCTCCTGCGCGACCCTCGACAGAAGAAAGAGACCTGGAAAGATTTGCAGATGGTGATGAAGGAACTAGGAATGGCGATACCGGTGAAGGGCGTGGAGTAAGCCGAAATTCTCGCCAGCGAGCACGGGGCGAGGACGCCCGCTCCTGCATATTCACAGCCGGAATGGCGCAGCCAGGAGTCTCGCTGGCAGCATCACAGCCGCCCATACAAGTTCCAACACTCCGTGCACCGCAATCCCGATCAGTCGGAATGGCAGGAGCAGCAGCGACACGATCGGATAAAGCACCAAGGCGAATAGAGCCAGCGGCCAGCACAGCACGAACAGCAGGCACCAAAGGAGGAATGTAAACACTGCAGGTCTCCTTGTCTTCCATTGTAATTTACGAAGATTCCGGCTGAAAAGTTTCGGGAATCTCAGGCCTCACCGCGAGGGCCACCGCCGTCAGCGAGGTACTTTTTCAGAAAAGCCAGCGCACGTAAACCGGCGTCGCGCCAGATTTCGCCGCTGAAGCCGTGACCCACTCCGGGATAAATCTGCATCTCGTAAGCAATCTGCTTTTTCTCGAGCATTTGCTGAAGGTGGTATGCCTCTTCCACAGGGACGGTCTTGTCCTGTTCACCGTGCAGGATGAGCACCGGGCATAACCGCCGGATAAACAACTTCATCTCTTTAGGCATCCCGCCAAAAAACTCCACCACGGCCTGTATGCGCGAGTCGATGGCCGAGGCGGACAACGCAAGATATGCGCCCAGAGAGAATCCCAATAATCCGACACGTTCGGGATCGACTTGTGGCTGGCGAGCCACAAAGCTAACTGCATCCCACAAAGTCTTCATCCAGACGGGAAAGTGACGGAAGATAGTTTGTAGACCATCGATCTCAGTCGTTCCAGTGCGATCGAAATAATGCAGCACGTACACTGCGAAGCCCTGCCCGGCCAGAAGGCCCGCAGGGTCGGCCATTGATGCGTGTCCGCCCCCCGAACCATGCAGGCCGATCACGGCGGGAAAGCGCTGCCCGTTAACATTCGGTAAAAAACAATCCAGCCGAATGTTCTTGCCACCGCTTTCAAATGAAAGTTGAGATTGAATGATGGACATTGGCAGCAGCGCGTGGCACGTGGCCGTTGTACTTGGCCGCAGAACCGAGAGGACATTCTCGGCAAGAGCATTGTTAGAACTGCCTGCGACCTTCCTCGTGGCGCACGCCGGTTAGGGGTCCTTCGCTTCGCTCAGGATGACACTCCTTTGCTTGCAGGCTACTTACTTACCTACTGGCTGGCAGCTGTCTTTTCTGCGCTTGCCAACTTCCCGAGCGAGGCTTCATACGGAGCTCGCGCGATTCCACGTTCGGTCACAATCGCGGTCACGTATTTCGCGGGCGTGACGTCAAAGGCCGGATTCTCGATATGCACTCCGTCGGGGGTCATCTGCTTGCCGGCAATGTGTGTGACTTCTCTCTCATTGCGTTGCTCAATGGGGATCTTGCTGCCATCGGAAGCTTCGAAATCGATGGTCGACAGAGGTGCGGCTACATAAAAAGGAATGTTGTGCTCTTTGGCCAACACGGCAACCGAATAAGTGCCGATTTTATTGGCTACGTCGCCATTGGCGGCAATTCGATCCGCACCCACCACAATCGCTCCGATCTTGCCTTGCTTCATGATCGCGCCCGCCATGTTGTCGGAAATTACGGTCGTGGGAATACCATCCTTCATCAACTCCCATGCGGTCAGACGCGAACCTTGCAGGAAGGGACGAGTCTCGTCCGCGTAGACATGGATCTTCTTGCCCTGCTCGACTGCGGCTCGAAACACTCCGAGCGCCGTGCCATAGCCGCATGTCGCAAGCGCTCCAGCATTGCAGTGAGTAAGCACGCCTCCGCTTGCGGGCATGAGAGTGGCACCGTGGCGTCCCATGGCCCGGTTGGCGGCGATATCTTCGGCGTGCATGCGCTGCGCTTCCTCGACCAGAGCTTGCTTGATCTGCGGCAGTGGACGGACGCGGAGCAACTCGAATTTATCCCGCATGCGGCGGATCGCCCAGAAAAGATTTACCGCGGTCGGGCGCGTCTTGCCGATCACATCGCAGATTTGATCGAAGTCCCGCTTCAACTCGCCTCCGGTTTCGGCTTTGGAATTCTTCATGCCGAGAGCGACGCCCATGGCCGCCGCCACGCCGATGGCGGGCGCGCCACGCACCACCATGTTGCGGATCGCATCTGCGACCTGCTCGTAAGTTTTGCAGGTTACGTAGGTTTCTTCGGTGGGCAGCTTCGTTTGATCGATGAAGCGTACGCCCTTGTCAGTCCATTCCAGGGTTTGAATCATACGATTTCCAACACATCGGCGGATGGGGTTGCGTCTTTCCGCAGCAAGTGTTCTTTGCGCACATCCGTTGCGGAAAATATCGAGACAAACGGCGCAGGCGCGGCAGCCTTCTCGACATTCGGACGCCCCATAGCCTCTTCACGCTCGACGAGGCACATCACACCAGCGATTTCAAATCCAAATTCTCGTGCCGTCTCGATCGCTTGAATCGTGGAAGCGCCGGTAGTGCAGACATCGTCCACGATCACTACGCGCGCGCCCTTCTCTCGAAAGCCTTCGATCCGCTGTCCTGTGCCGTGCTGCTTCTCAGCTTTGCGGATGAGAAAGCCATGAATTTCGCCGCTAGTCACAGCCACCGCCACAGTCAGCGGATCGGCGCCCATGGTTAAGCCGCCAATTGCCCTAGGCTTCCATCCGCGCCGCTGAATCTCCTCCAGGAAGACTTGCCCCGTCAGTTGGGAACCGCGCGCGTCGAGAGTTGTGGTGCGGCAATCCACGTAGTAATCGCTGGTTCCACCGGACGAGAGTTTGAACTCCCCGAGACGAAAAGACTTCGTTGCTAGCAGACGCAAAAGTTCCTGACGTGCGGAAGACATGGAAATTCTAAGATAGCATGAGCAGGCTTCAGCTTTGGGCGCGGACGAGCAGTTAGCGTGAACCACAGATCCTGAAGTCAGGAGCTGACGTTCGTGTTATTGATTCAATCTCTCCAGATGCCGGAATCCATCGGTTCCGACGAACAACAAAACCGAAAGTGTGCCGTTATACGCCATGTGCATAAGCAAGCTGGCCGCGACCGATTTCGTCACGGCGCGCGTGACGGTCAACGCCAACCCAACGATAAATATCACCAGCACCGGACCCCACGCACGTCCCAGTTGGGGCGCATGAATGAGGCTAAAGCCCAGCGCGGTCGTCAGTACAGCGATTGCCATACCGAATCGACGAACCAGGACCGGATAGAGAAATCCGCGAAAGAAGAATTCTTCGAGCAACGGTGCGAAGGTCACTCCAAACAGCGAAACTGCCCAAGCTTCGCTTGGTGTCCGGAAGAAACGATCCATTGGCACTTCTTTCGGGATCGGAAGAAAGTGTGCGATCCCTTGCAGCGCGAACGACAGAGCCATGCCTGCCAGCAAATAGGTTGACCAATTTCCGGGCCAGTTCCACCGGATCGCCTGCCAGAAATCCTGGCCGGGAGCGCGCTTCACAATCGAAACCATGAACCCGACGATCAACAAATAGGCAAACACTTGCCCCAGCACGGCAACCAGTGGATACGTCATGACTTCGAGGATTGCAATTTTGGGATACAGCAACCGTTGCGCAGCAACCCCAACTAGTGACAAAAAAACGAAAACAGAGACCAGGGTCAGAGCCACGATCTGCAGCACGTCCCATCCGGTCCACGCCGGGTTCTCGGAAGGGAGTTCGGTCGCAGGCGCCGGGGGCTCGGGAACGGGAAGCAGCCCCGGATCAGACCACGGATTTTGGGGTGAAGACACGCGATTCAGAGTTGTGAACGGGACATTTTGAATTTACACGAAAAAGAAAACTGATGCCGACTCGGCGCGGCGTTTAGAACGCCTCGCACACCGCGAAGATACCGCGACCCATCAAGCCAGCAACTCGGCAGTCGAGGGCCGTTTTTCCTTCCCGTCGAAATATGCCGCTAGAGCCTGCCCGGTGTATGATTTCTTATTCCGCGCGACTTGCTCTGGCGTACCTTGGGCTACGATTCGTCCACCCTCTTCTCCGCCCTCGGGACCGAGATCGATAATCCAATCGGCATTACGAATCACATCCAGATTATGTTCGATAATCACAACCATGTTTCCGAGGTCGGTCAGGCGGTGGAGCACGTCCAGCAACTTCTTGACATCGTCAAAGTGCAAGCCGGTCGTGGGTTCGTCGAGCAGATACAGAGTCTTGCCCGTTTGCCGCTTACTTAATTCGCGCGCCAGCTTGATGCGTTGCGCTTCGCCGCCGGAGAGTGTCACTGCCGATTGGCCAAGGTGAATGTATCCCAGACCTACATCGACCAGGGTCTGCAGTTTCTGCCTCACCTGCGGAATGTTTTCGAGAATCGGCAAAGCGTCCGAAGCCGGCATTTCGAGCAAGTCCGCGATGGAGTACCCTTTGTACTTCACCGCCAGAGTCTCGTGGTTGTAGCGGCGCCCCCCGCAGACTTCACAAAGCACATAGACATCGGGCAAGAAACTCATTTCGATGCGCCGCTGTCCCTCGCCCTGGCACGCTTCACAACGTCCTCCGGTGACGTTAAACGAAAATCTTCCTGGCTTGTAACCTCGCTCACGCGACTCCGGCAGCATCGCATAGAGATCCCGAATCTGCGCGAAGACTCCGGTATAAGTCGCGGGATTCGAGCGCGGCGTGCGCCCAATCGGAGACTGATCGATACGAATGACCTTGTCTATATTTTCCGCACCCGAAATCGCCTTGTGCGCGCCCGCTTCTTCACGCGACCGATACAGGGTCTTTGCCAGCGAGCGATAGAGAATGTCATTCACCAATGTCGATTTTCCGGAGCCGGAGACTCCCGTCACCACGGTCATCAAGCCCAACGGAAACGTGACGTCAAGATTCTTCAAGTTGTTCTCGCGCGCTCCCAGGATGGAGATGCCCGCGCCATTGGTCTGCCGTCGCTCGGGCCGCATCTCGATCTGGACCCTGCCCGAAATGTAGGCTCCAGTAAGCGACCGCGGCACTTCCATAATTTCTTCCGGAGTACCGTGGGCCACGAGTTCGCCTCCGTGGCGGCCAGCCCCAGGGCCAAGGTCGATTACATAGTCCGCGCGCCGGATGGTCTCTTCATCGTGCTCGACCACCAGAACCGTATTGCCAAGATCACGCAGCTCTTCCAACGCTTTGAGGAGGCGGGCATTGTCGCGGTGATGCAGGCCGATCGAGGGTTCATCAAGCACGTACAGCACGCCTCTCAGCTTTGATCCGATCTGGGTGGCTAGACGAATGCGTTGTCCCTCACCCCCAGAAAGCGTCGCAGCCGAGCGGTCGAGTGAGATATAGCCCAGTCCCACCGCGTTCAGGAACTGCAGCCGCTCTACGATCTCGTGCACGACGCGTCCAGCAATCGCGTCCTCGCGTCCCGTCAGCTGGATTTTCCGTGCCAGTTCCAGCGAACGCGTAACCGGAAGCTCGGTAAAATCTGCGATCGACAGTCCATTCACTTTCACTGCCAGACTCTCGGGACGCAGCCGCTGCCCGTGACAGGCGGGACATTCCGTCGCCGACATGTAATCGAGCAGGAAATCACGGTAGCCCTCGGATGTGGATTCCCCTAGCGCCTGCTTGAGGTAAGCCAGAATTCCGCGGAAACCCGTCTTCCCCTTTCCCGCCTCCCCAAGGAGCAGCAGATTCTGTATCTTCTCAGGAAACTTTTCGAAGGGCGTGCTCAAATCCACGCCGTGCGCCGTGGCCGCAATCTGCAGCATGTGGATCAGATTTTGGGAAGCCGACCCAGGCCCCAACCCGCCATCTAGCAACGGTTTCGACCAGTCGACGATCACTTTAGCCGGATCAAAGTCATACCGGCTGCCCAGTCCATGACATTCGGGACAGGCTCCATACGAACTGTTGAATGAAAACGATCGCGGCTCCAGTTGCGGCACGCTGATGCCGCAATCCGGACACGCGAGCCGCTCGGAATAAAGCTGTTCCTCGCCCCCCACAACCGCAACCTGGACCAATCCTCCGGCCAGCTTCATCGCGAGTCCGATGGAGAGTTCCAGCCGGTGCTCGATGCCTGGCTTCACTAGCAGACGATCAATTACAACTTCGATGGTGTGGTTCTTGCGTTTGTCCAGCGGGATGTCATCGTCGAGATTCACCAGTTCGCCGTCCACCCTCGCCCGCGTGAAGCCGTGCTGAACCAGCTTCTCCATCTCCTTTTTGAACTCGCCTTTACGTCCCCGGACGATGGGAGCCAATACCATGACTCGATCTTCTGGAGTAAGAACCATGACACGCTGAACGATCTGGTCCGCCGTTTGGCGGCTGATCGCTCGCCCGCACTTTGGACAATGCGGCACGCCGATCGAAGAGAACAAAAGACGAAGATAATCGTAAATCTCGGTGATTGTTCCCACTGTTGATCGAGGGCTGCGGCTGGTAGTTTTCTGCTCAATGGAAATCGATGGACTCAGCCCATCAATGGCATCCACGTCCGGACGCTCCATCTGGTCGAGAAATTGGCGGGCGTACGCCGACAGCGTCTCCACATAGCGCCGCTGGCCCTCGGCGTAGATCGTGTCAAATGCCAGCGAGGACTTGCCCGATCCGCTCAGGCCGGTGATTACCGTCAGGCTATTACGGGGAATCTCGACGTCGATGTTCTTGAGGTTATGCTGGCGCGCCCCGCGCACCGAAATCTTGGTAATGGCCATAAACCGCGAAAGTGAAGCCCTTCAGTGACCTTCCGTAATGTGGACGGGTCCACAGAGATGTTGGAAAGTGGAGGTGCGCAGCTCTACTCACGTATCTTATTTGCTAACAGTGGCAAGCGTCAACGCAGGTAGATTCAGGGAGCGGCGACATCAATGGGACTCGGTTAAAAGGCAGGGATCTTGGGCAGTCTACTGAGCGTTGGCATCATCTGTTTCACCGTGGTTGCTGTGCTGGCAATTGGAATTCTATCCGCATACGGCTCCGTCATCGGAATTCTTCATACTTTCGCGAACCAGTCGCGGCAACGCACTGGACAACAACCTGTGCTCGCCTCCGGCCAAGCCCGTGCCGCGCACGCTGGCGGACACTAGCCCGCAGATCTAGTTGAAATTCTGAATTGTTTTTTCGGCCCCTACGCCTAAGTTGTAGAAGCGGCGCCTGGCTCTCTAGTGAGGAGGCGTTGGGGGTGTATCAGCTCCGCCCGGCTGGGTCGGCATTCCGGGATTGGGGAACTGCCGCATTCCGGGGGGTGTTCCCGGCTGAATTCCCTGCTGCTGAAGCTGTTGCTGCCGTTGCTGCAGTTCCTGCAAGAGTTGCTCTGGGGTTTTGACCTGCTGCTGTCCATCCTGTTGCTGCTGTTGTTGTTGGTCGTCGCCCGCGGTCTGATCGTCCGTCTGATCGGTCTGATCATCGGCCGTGTCATCGGTGGTGTCGGCAGAGTCATCGGTCGCATCGTCCTGAGTCTCCTCCGCGTCCTGACCTTCAACGGTAACGGTATTCGCACCAGGAGCTGCCATCGGCATTGCCGCCGGCCGATTATAGACAGCCTGGTTGTAGGCAGTCGCCTGCTGGATCGGTGGCTGCGAAGCTGTATCGGCTGGAGCGCCTGACTTGGCCAGCAAAATCACCCGGTCCAAGGCACCAGGATCAGTCGGCGACCCCAGCAAAACATAGTTGAAATGCGATCCATTAAGCAGAGAGGCCAGTACATCACGGGCCGGGGCCGGCCCGAACCGTCCCACTACCCGCTCAGGCGCGGTTCCCGGGAGGTCGATGGTCGCCCCTGTCTGTTCGCGAACTGCCTTCAAAATATCGCCCAACGTGGAATTCTGAGCCGAAATCGTCAATTGGCCGCTTTGGAATGAAACTTGGGGAGGAGTCGAAGGCAGCTGCGCCAGCGTCGGAGGAGGAGCTGCCGGAGTGGGTTGAGCCTCAGGCTGGTCTTTCGTCGTCGGCTGGCCAGTAGTGGTCGAGTGCCGTCGCTTGCCAAAACAAGGCCCTGCCAGCAGCGGAAAGCAGAGACTCACGATAAAGAGATAATTTGGCTTCACTGGCCCACCTGACACGGGAACGCCTGCACTTGCGGGACTTGCGAAAATTCTTACAGATCCACTTTAAATTGTAGCACCGTCAGCCTATGCGGCGCCGTAATCTACAGCGACCTAGCCGGCTAGGTCGCTACTGCCGCGGCGCATAATAGCCTTTACGGGAGCGTACCTGGAGATCCTTCTTAAAGGCAGTGATTTCGATCGGGCGATAACGACCGTTCGCCTCAAAATCAGCCGGATGATAAGAAATTATGTACTGGCTCCGGAGCTCATCTTCAATGGCCGAGAACGAGTTCTTGATGTCCTTCATCTTGTATGGAAAGAAGGCGCGGCCACCGGTGGCGTCCGCGATCCGCTGCAGGACCTTGTCACCCCGCAGAATCAAGCCACTGTCGTCAGTCGAAATGGCGTAAATGATGACTTCCGCCCGTTGTGCCATTTCGATTGCCTGGGCCTCGCTGTAGTCACTCTGATTGTCTTCACCATCACTCACCACCACGATGGCGCGTCGCGAAGGGCGGTCTTCGTGGTCTTTGATCAGATTCTCGTGGCAAGCTCGATAGATGGCGTCGTAAAGCGCCGTCCCTCCGCCGTCTTGCAAACGGTGGACAGCCGCCGAGAGCAACGCGGCATTATCGGTGAAGTCCTGCATCATCTGACTGTGCCCATTGAAGCCGACCACGAAGGCCTTGTCGAAATTCGGGCGGACAGTCTTCTGCAGGAAACTGTCGGCCGCTTCTTCCTCAAAGTCGAAGCGCCCGCGCACCGAACCGCTGGTATCGATTAAAAGTCCCAGCTGGATCGGTAAATCAGTTTCGCGGCGGAAATTCACGATCGATTGGGGCGGCTTGTGATCGTCGAGAATCGCAAAATCTTTCTCGTTCAGATTGCGCACGAACTTGCCCCGCTTGTCGGTGGCGATAAACAGCACATTAACTTCGTCTACCCGCTTCTTGATCGTGATAATGGAATCGTCAGGCTGGCCGGTATCGGGGCTAGGGGAAGGCGACGAAACCAACGCGTTGCTCGGGGCGAGGTACGTCTCCTGCGCCTGCGGTAGCCCTGCTAACGCCACAAGCGCTCCCGCGAGCAATAAATACTTCCCAATGTACTTCATTCCACATCCAGTCCCGACGTGCGGCGTTTAGTTTCAGGCCCGGCACAATTATCCACAATATTAGATGCACGCCAGGGACCGAAGTACCCGCCAGATGCCGCTTTTACTCATTAGAACTCTAGGAGCCCCTTTTGCAAATGCCAAGTTACAAAAGGAGCACTCGTTAGGTCATGGCTCTCTTCAACTTAGGTGACCATGCTTCGCAACTCGGAAGGTCCGGTTCGGCATCTCAATCCACCGTCGCAAGGTTAAAATAGCACCACTACCCAAAATAGGAGACTCGATGAAAAAACTGCTCGTGCCGTTCTTACTGTGCGCCCTCATAATGCCCGCTCTCGCTGTCGACGACAGCACGGAAGTGGACCGGGTCGAGAACTCTGGCCACGTTCTCAAGGAAATTCTCAACATCCCCGACAATATTCCGCAGGACCTGCTCGACAAAGCCGAATGCATCATTGTCCTGCCCTCCGTGAAAAAAGGCGCATTCGGAGTCGGTGCCAGCTACGGTCGGGGAGTCATGATTTGCCGCAACGGAATCTCCTATACCGGGCTGTGGGGACCTCCTGCTCTTTACGCCCTCGAAGGGGCCAGCATTGGATTTCAGCTCGGAGGCCAAGCTACCGACTTCGTCCTCCTGGTGATGAACCCGGCGGGAGCGCGGTCGCTGCTGAAAAGTAAAGTGAAGCTTGGAGCCGACGCCTCCGCCGCAGCCGGCCCCAAGGGTCGCACCGCTGAAGGGGCCACCGATATCGTGATGACCGCCGAAATCCTTTCTTATTCGCGCAACAAGGGATTGTTCGCTGGAATCTCGCTCGAAGGTTCGACTCTGCGCTCCGATGGCAGCGCTAACGAAAAACTGTACGGCAAGAGCGTTAGCGCCAGAGATATCATCCGCGACGGAAAGGTAAAGACCCCTGGGTGTGCGGCGGAACTGGTAGCACTCCTGGATAAGAAATCACCCAAGAATCTCTCGGATCCAAAATCACTGCAGTAGCCGAGTGCGGTAGAGTATTTTCGTGGGACGGGTCTTCTACCCGTCCCAGTCGAGCGCAGCTCGACAGCCGCTGATGAAATCAAAGCCCACAAATCTGACCCGTTGCTCCTGGGCGAGCAACGATCTCTCCATCCGCTACCACGACAAGGAGTGGGGTGTCCCTGTTCACGACGACACGACTCTCTTCGAATTCCTTATCCTCGAGGGCGCCCAGGCCGGCCTGAGCTGGGACACCATCCTGAAGAAACGCGAGAACTATCGCGGCGCGTTCGATCGCTTTGACCCGCGGAAGATTGCCCGCTACGACCGTCGCAAGATCCAAGGCCTGATGAACGACGCTGGCATCATCCGCAATCGCCTGAAGATTGCCTCCGCCGTCCAAAACGCCAAAGCATTTCTCCGAGTGCAAAACGAGTTCGGATCGTTCGACGCCTACATCTGGCAGTTCAGCGGCGGATCGCCGATCGTGAACGGCCGCCGCTCGCCGAAGCAAGTTCCAGCCAGCACGCCGGAATCCGACGCCATGAGCAAAGACTTGAAAAGACGCGGGTTCTCCTTCGTCGGCTCGACGATCTGCTATGCCTTCATGCAAGCCGTGGGCATGGTGAACGACCACTTGGTCAACTGCTTCCGCTATTCGCAACTGTCGGCCCAAAGACACCGGCGGCCCTGAGCGAAAATATTCGTTCAATGTGCTACAACGGTGGGCATGGCCGTGCCCGGCAAAGACGACCGCCTCACGCTCATCGCCATCTCGGCCCTCGCGTGCATTCTGCAGGACGTACTGCACGAGGGCCTCGGCCACGGCGTGACCGCATGGCTGAGCGGGGCCCACAGCCTCACCATGAGCACGGTGGCGCTGCAGTCTGACGTTGACACGCGCTGGATTTCGGCCAATGGCACACTCGTCAATCTGCTGTTCGCCGCAATCTTCTGGCTGTTCCTTCTGAGCCCGCAGCGTTACCGGCCCGCTACTCGCTATTTCCTCGTGCTCGCCATGGCGGGCAATCTCTTTACCGGAACCGGATATTTCTTTTTCTCCGGTATCACCAACTTTGGCGACTGGGCAGGGGTGATCCAAGGCTTGCGCCTACACTGGATTTGGCAGCTCGGCCTCGTCGTACTTGGAGTGATCTCGTACTACGCCTCGATGCTGTTGGTAGCCGCGAAGCTGAATCCATTTCGCAGCCCGAGTGAAGATTCGCGTCGTCTTCGCGGCCTGTGCTGGACGCCTTACTTCACGGATGGGATTCTCGCCGGTTTGGGAGGCTTGCTTAATCCCGCCGGATTGTTTTACGTCATAGCCTCAGCGCTGCCCTCAACCTTGGGCGCAAATGCCGGCCTCTTAAGCCTGCCCAGCATGATGAAACGAGGAAGCGGCAGCCAGGAGCCGGTCGCCCCGATCGAACGCAACCTCGTATGGATCGCGACTGCCGCCGTCGCCAGCCTGCTCTTCATATTCGTGCTCGGCCGCGGCCTCAGCTGGTCGCGATAATCAGCTGAAGATCACTCGGCGGAGCCAGCGTGCACATCGAAACCGTAACTCCTCAATATATCGGCGATCGCAGATGTCTTAACGAACGACAAGAATTGCCGAGCCGTCTCCTTACTCTTAGACGATCCGAGAATCACGCACGCCTGCTGAATTGGCGGATATTCGTCCGACGGAACCTCAACGTAACGCCCCTTGCCTTTCATATTCGGCGACAAAGCCAGTGACAATGCCACGATGCCCACATCCGCCGAGCCCGACACTACAAACGACGCAGTCTGCGAAATGTTTTCTCCAAGCACAAACTTGTCTTTCACTTTTTCGAAAACCTTCTGATTTTGCATCGCCGCCACCGCCGCCTGCCCGTAAGGAGCATGTTCCGGGTTGGCGATGGCGATCTTCTTAACCGAAGGATCAAGAAGTACCTGCAGACCGGAACTGAGATCAAGTTTCGACTCATTCCTGACCCAAATCACAATCTTGCCGTTCGCATATTGGTAGTAGCTTCCCGCCTCGGTCAATCCAGCGGCTTCCAACTTCTTCGCGTAATCGAGATTCGCCGAGAAGAACATGTCGAAAGGAGCGCCATTCTGAATCTGCTGGAAAAAGCTTCCCGACGAACCGTACGTGAGTTTGACCCTCCTCCCCGTTTCCCTCTGAAATCGACCAGCGATCTCCTGCATGGCAAATTGAAGATCCGCCGCCGCTGCGACCGTGATCTCCTGCGCGACACAGATCTGAGAAATAAAAACCGCCACCAGAGAGGCCATCTGGCCCAATCTTCGGACGCTCACCAGTCTCTCCCCCAGGTTTATAATTCCTGCATGCCAATCTCAGCCAGAAACAAACTGCGTGGAAAAATCGAAGAAATCCAACTTGGCGACATCATGGCCCATGTCGTCGTTCGGGTCGGGGACAACCTCATCGAGAGCGCCATTACCCGCCGCAGCGCCGACGAACTCAAGCTCAAGAAGGGTGACGCCGTCAGCGCCGTGGTCAAAGCCACCGAGGTCATGATCCAGAAAGACTGACCGTCTTCATTGCACATCCACGATCTTGAGGGTCGTCACCTGCCGCACCCATCGTGCCATCCTCTTTTCATCGGGGATCACGATGCGGTAAGGCCCCTCCTTTTCGTCCAGCGGCTTGCCGTCTTTTAAGTAGGCCAGCAGAATCTGCTTGTCCGTGAACGCCGGGTCAAGCTCGGGAAGAGCGATCACGACGCGATACCCGTCGGCCGATTCCACCAATAGACATGACGCCAGCCGTTTCCCTTTCAGACTTTCTCCCAACCCAACTCTCGCTTTTCCCAAGACAGCGTTCAGCAAAACGCCCTCAAACGTTGTCGACGTCCCGGCAACCGAGGTTGCGAGCTTGGTGTGCGGCAAGGCTTCAATGTCAGCCCGTGCGAGGACAATCTGTTTTCCGCCCTCAGTTTGAACCGTCAGTTGCTGACAAAACAGCGGAGCACCGAGCAGCACCAGGGCAATCAGCACGACGGGAACAAGCAGCCGATGCCTCATCGTCAAACTCGCAGAATCATTACTTCCGTAGCTTTGATCAGCGCCGCCGCAGTTTGCCCTGGCTTCAATTGCATCTCCCGCGCCGAACGTGCGGTGATAATCGAAGTAATCTGCTGGCCCCCAATCGAAATCGCAATTTCCGCCATCAGGCCGCTAATGCGAACTGCATCGATTCGTCCCACCAACTGGTTTCGTCCGCTGACGCGGCGGATCACCAGCTTGCGTTCCTGCTCCGTTCTTCCTCGCGTTCGGAAAAGCAGCCGGTCCACTTCACTCTCCGGAATACGGTGATGTCCTCCCGCCGTCCGGATGCTGCGGATTTTCTTCTTGTAAATCCACTGTTTGATCGTCGGAAAGCTGATCCCCAGCTGCAAGGCCGCGTCCCGCAACTGCAGCAACTCGTCATCCTTCGCCTTCGAGCGTCGACCTTGGGGCTTCGCGGCCATTTGGGAAGGAATCCTACAGCGGCCCCTTGTCCCCGTCAATCGCTTTAGAGTCTCGATGAGCTTACTTCGCCCAAAATCCATTGAGATTGTGGGCGGCAGCGCCACAAAAGAGCAGTCATATATAACCGCACACGATTAGACACTATAACCGCACTTGATATACATTTTATGGTTCTTTGCAAACCTCCCTCAAAGGAAAGAAGAGCAATGCATACCCCATTTTATCAGGAGCATTCGCACTCTACCCCAATCCGACGATCGCGCGCTCTCGATGCAAATATCAGCTGCGCTGGGCGCTTTACTCGTTTGTCCATTCTCTTATGTGCGCTATGCCTATGCATTCCGTCATCCTGGGCCCAGGTATCAGCCGACTTGTCCGGAACCGTAGTTGACCAGTCTGGCGCGGCCGTATCTGGCGCGGCGGTCACGGTGCGAGATCTGGATACAGGGTTTTCGCGAAGCACGGTTACCGATCAGGCCGGACGATATCAAGTCTTTGCTCTTCCCGTGGGACAGTATGAAGTCCGGGTCAAAAAAGACGGCTTTGCGGAAGGCGTCCGGACAGGAATTCAACTCGTGATTGGGCAAGATGCGGTTGCCGATCTGAGTCTGCGAGTCGGGGCAGTCAGCGAAGAAGTGAAGGTGACGGGGGACGCAGCGGTGGTAAGCGTCACCACTCAGGACGTTTCCGGCTTAGTCGGAGAGCAGCAGGTAAAAGATCTGCCCCTCAATGGCCGGAGCTACGATTTGTTGCTTACCCTTAATCCCGGCATTGTTAACTTCACCTCGGAGAAAACGGGCGGGATCGGAGTATCAAATTCCACCACGGGAAACAATTTCGCAGTCTCAGGAAATCGACCCCAGCAAAATCTTTTCTTCCTGAATGGAGTCGAGTTTACCGGCGCAGCCGAAAATAACATGCAGCCGGGCGGCACCAGCGGGCAATTGTTGGGCGTCGACGCCGTGCGCGAATTCAACGTACTGCGAGACTCTTACGGCGCGGAATATGGCAAACGGCCGGGTGGTCAGGTCATTATCGTTACTCAGTCAGGCGGAAATCAGGTGCATGGGTCTGCCTACGAGTACTTGCGCAACAACGCTCTTGATGCCCCCAACTACTTTGATCAGGGCTCCGCTCCGCCTTTTCAGCGTAACCAGTTTGGCGGGTCTCTCGGGGGCCCAATCCAGAAGGGCAAAACTTTCCTGTTCGGCAATTACGAGGGACTGCGCCAGCACTTGCATCAGACGTCGGCAGCGTTTGTGCCGGACGCTGCATCGCGGGCAGCTGCCGATCCCAGCGTCGTGCCTCTGCTTAACTTGTGGCCGGTTGCGCCAGCGGGAGCCCCGGAGTTCAATGGGATCGCCCAGGTGTTCAGCAGTCCCCTGCAAACCATTCGAGAGGATTTCGGAACGGCCCGCCTCGATCACATCTTTTCCGAGCGGGATTCACTATCCGGCGTCTACACCATCGACGATGGCAATGACGTCACAGCAACCACCCTCAATCCATACAGCACCGACGTCGTGAGCCTCCGGGAGCAAGTTTTCAGTTTAGAGGAGACGCACACATTCTCAGCGTCCACTTTTAATGTTGCCCGCATCGGATATTCGCGCGCTGGCTACTTTTTCACCGGGGAACCAACTTCCGGCACGCCGGCAGCAAGCGTTCCGGGCTTTCTGCTGGGACATCAGCTTGGCGCTGTGGTTGTCGGCGGCAGCGCTGCCTCTAATCCTCAAGCGCAGATCGGCTTGGCGGGCAGCAACAACGGAAGCAACCTGCACATCGCGCGCAATCTGTACACGTTCGAAGATCGGGTAACCCTTACCAGGGGACGCCATCAGTTCAGTTTTGGCGCCTGGTTCCAACCATTTCAATCAAACGAGACCATCGCTCTCAGCCAGTACAGTCAAGCAACTTTCACCAGCTTGAAGACATTCCTCCAGGGAACGACATCGAGCTTTCTTTATGACCCCGCCCCAACCGCGATGAACTGGCGGTCGCTTTTTGGGGCCTTCTACGCCCAGGATGTTATCCGCTTGGCCCCCAGACTAACTCTGTCATTGGGTTTCCGCGACGAGTTTTCGACTGGTTGGAACGAAGCTCATGGTCGAGCCGCCAATTACACCTTTCCCAACGGGATAATTTCGAGCCTACCGCGCATCGGGGATGCGACCTTCACCACCAATAATGCAAAATTTCTGCCGCAGCCCCGAATCGGCTTGGCATGGAGTCCGAACGGAAAAACTGTTTTTCGCGCGGGCTTCGGGATGTATAACGAGCTTCAGGATGCGCTCGGTTATCGTACCGATCAGAACGCTCCGTTCAATCCGACCTACAGCATCGCGGCGTTGCCCGTCTCCGGTCTTCCTATCGATCCCACCGCTCCGGTGCCGGCCAAAGCGCTATTGGTACCTGGGGGCGTTAAGCCAGATATGAAGATGCCAACTCTTATCTCCTGGTCATTGAGGGTTCAGCAGGAGCTGTCGCCCAACACGGTCTTGACTGTGGGCTATGTTGGATCTCATGGATACCACGAAGTCATAGGTATCGACGCCAACGAACCCTTTCCCACCATTTGTCCTGCGTCGCCATGTCCCGCGACCTACCCCAGCACATTCCCCGCCCCGCTGGCGAACACCCCGGTTCCTTCCGGGAGCTACTACATCCCTCCCAAAACTCCCAAGGCCAACCCCGGCTTGGCGAATACCTGGACGTGGTTTTCGGAAGGAAAAAGCAATTACAACGCGCTGCAGGTCGATGTGAACCGTCGCTTCAGCCATAACCTTTCTTTTCGCGGAGTCTACACCTGGTCAAGAGCCCTCGATGATGGAGATTCTCTGAATGCCACGACTGCGGGAAACGCGCCCGGACTGGTATCGAACCCGTTCAACATCAGCGCGGACTACGGACTCGCAACTTATGACGTGAGAAATATCGGAGTGATCAGTGCTATCTATGCGCTGCCCTTCGGACGTGGACAAGCCCTGGCAAACGGTCTGCAGGGCTGGAGTAACGCATTAGTGAGCGGCTGGTCGTTGACTAGTATTGTCACGCTTCAAGCTGGATTCCCCTTCACGCCGCAACTCAGCTACAACCCCTCGAATAACGGCGATACCCGCAATCCGGTGCGGCCCTTCGTAAATCCGGATTTCACCGGCCCGGTCATTCTTGGAAAACCCAGTCAGTGGTTCAATCCGAACGCCTTTCTGCCGCCGCCACCGAATAGTGGATTCTATGGCGATCTTGGGAGAGACACGCTAATTGGTCCGGGGCTGGCCACGTGGGACTTCTCGGTGCTGAAAGATACCCCGATTCACGAACGCCTGACCCTGCAATTCCGCGCGGAGATTTTTAATCTCTTGAATCGCGCTAATTTCAACACGCCGAACCTGATCGTGTTTACTCCGACCGGAGTCTCGGGCACCGCAGGGGCGATTTCGAGCACGTCCACCACGGCGCGTCAAGTCCAATTCGGGTTAAAGCTGATTTGGTAGGTGCGTGCTCGCGTTGGGCGACGCGCCGCAGAAAAACCCCTAGTTCGAGCTTGGCTGATTGTCTAAGGCTGCAGGCACTTCTCGTGAACCGGAGACTATCCGCTTCGGTAGTTCCTTAAGAGCGAAGCCGGTTAAGGCAGAAATAATGGAACCCGCAACCGTCATCATGAGGGTGCCAGCATAGCGCCTGAACCATCCGTTGCCAGAAGCGGGCTCGGCTTCCGACTGCGCGCTTGAGAATTGCCAGTTCAGAGCGAGATCGCCCCGGCTTGCGTTCACAGCCAACGTCCGCTGCCCCTTGCGGGGGAATTCACCGCTGATCATGCAGTCTCGCACGCCACCGTCTGAAACAATTTGAACCTTTATCTGGTGTGTGCCGGCCGTCACTGGCAACGTCTCCAACAAGCTTCCCTGAATCCCAGGAATCAAACCGAACTTTTTCTTGGCATTGCCGATAAGACTTCCGGAGTAAGCCAGATCACCATCCACCCAGACGGAAAGCTGCCCGTTGCGCAGGCTGTGCTGCACTTTGAGCTGCAGGTTCGCGTCTTTTCCCGAGAACGCCGTATGCAAGGCCATCAGCAAAGCGGCTAGCAGAAAGAATCCCAACATCACTCGAGCGGTCGCCGGAAGACGAACGAATTGTTCGCGCGCCCTCTGCCAAACCGCGACCGCTTGCGCCTGAATAGCCCTGCGCTCCAGATTCATATCGGAATCTATTTTCGCCTCTTACCCCGTTGGAGGCACAGTTACCAAGGTGCCAAGCTGATCGGATGCCGTCATCGCCTTTCAAGAACGAAGTGAACCTATGCCACCGCTCGGCACGTTTCTCCATCACATTGCTCCCGCACTCGCATTGTTCCCCCACTCACATTGTCATTCCGAGCGAAGCGAGGTATCTGCTGTCGCTCGAAGCCGCGAAAATGATCTGTCGCGCCAAGAACAGTAGCCAACTCTAGGAAGCGACATCCTTAACATGCGTCGCGATGTACCACTGATTGCCAAACACGTCTTTCACCCCGCCACTGCGGTCGCCATAGAGATGGTCAACGGGTTTCGAAATCGAGGTCGCGCCCGCCTGCAGCGCCCGTTGATAGACCGCATCGCAATCCGGAACATACAGATAGAACATCGTCGGCATCGGCGGATACTTCCCGTGTGACTCGCCCATCTCGACCATCGAGTCCCCGACGCGGATCTCCGCATGATGAACCACGCCGTCGGGCGATGCGTACTTCGCAATCTCCCGCGCCCCGAAGGCCCGCTTCAAGAAGTTGATGACCGGCTCCGCCCGCAAGGGATGCATGTACACATTGACGCTGTTCAGTCCCTTAGGAGTGTAGCTCTCGCCTTTGTGCGTAGCGATATACCAGTAATTTCCTGCCGGATCCTTCACGCTCGCCGAGCGCTCGCCGTATTCCTGGTCTCTGGGTTCATCGATCGACTCCGCTCCAGCCTGCAACGCCCGCTCGTAAACCGCATCGCAATCCGGAACGTAGAGATGAAGCGCATGAGTATTCGCAGTAGAACGGAACTCACGCCCCGGAATCCCCCCGCCCAACATGAGCATCGAGTCGCCGATACGTGCTTCGGCGTGCAGCCCGCCCGCTGATCCCACGGTGCGAAACATCTCTTCGGCTCCGAACGCTTGCTTGGTAAACTCCAGCAACGCTGGCCCATCTTGCGCGATCAGATAAGGCGTTACCGTCCGGTAGCCTTTGGGGATCGGGCTCACCGCCGGCTTTTTTGCCTCATCCTCTTTCATCATCGCCCGGAAGCGGCGATGCATTTCTTCGACCGGCATCTCTTCTTTGACCGTGCGCACGTTCCAGGCATATCCAAACGGATCGAGCAGGTCCCCGACGCGGTATCCATAGAACTGATCCGAGATCGAACCCCGCAGTTTCGCCCCGGCCGCCACGGCCCGCTCCACAAAGTCATCCACATCCGGAACATGAATCACCATGCTGACCGGAGAACTGCCTGTCGTCTCTGCGCTGTAGCGACCCCCGTCCGGCCACTCATCCGTCAGCATGATTACCGAGTCGCCAATCAAAAGCTCGGCATGAGGAATTCCGGTTTCGAGCTCGAAGCGCATGGTTTCCGTCGCTCCGAAGGCTTTTTTGTAGAATTCGATCGCCTTCGCCGCATTCGTGAAGGTCAGTCTGGGCGCGGCGTAGGTGCGCGTCGCAGTAACAGGTGCTGTCGTGGTCGCCATCGCAATACTCCTCTCCAAATCATTCTTCAAACGCATCTTTAAATCTTCCCGCGGCAGATCGCGCAACTCGGCGGCGATGCGGACCAGCGGATTCACGCCCGCCTCTCCGCGCGGCAGCGGCGCATCAGGATTACCGATTAATCCCTGTACTGCCTCATCGAGTTGCACGATCAAACTACGCTTAGGCATCGCCTTTGATCTGTCCCCGCAAATTCTCCAGGCCCCGAAATTGCAACTGCTTCACCGCGCCCTCAGTGCGTCCCAGCGCCTGAGCAATCTCGCGAATGCTCCTGTCCTCCGCAAACCGCATCGCGATCACCCGTCGCTGATCCGCAGGAAGCTTCGCCACCAAACGAAACAACCGCGCCCGCTGTTCCACCTCCTCGAGATCAACATCGGCCGTCGCCGAAACGCTCAACTCCGGAGGATCGTCCACCGCCAACTCTTTCCCCACTCGCTGCGCCCGATCCGCAATCGCATTGGCCGCGATCCGGAACAGCCACGCCGCAAATGGCACACCCCGCCACTCAAACCGCCGAAGATTCGCCAACGCCTTATGAAATACCTCCGAGGTCAAATCCTCGGCCGCATCGCGATCGCTCACGCGCCGCGCAACGAATGCATACACTCGCTCAAAATTCATCTCGTAGAGTTCGGCAAACCGGGTAGGATCTTTCTGCGCTGCCTCCACCAGCAGACGCTCCTCCGCCTGCTCCGGGGACCGCCTCGATGCCGGTGCTCGAACGACCATCGCGCCTCTAACGATATAAACGACCGCCAGCCAGAAAGGTTACGCAGGATAATTCACAGGACAGGATAAAGCTCGCCACCGTGCCACGCATTCAACCGCGGAACCCAGCGCCCAACGTGAGCGCAAAAACTTTCATACTCCGCCCCAAAGCTGCGCCGCAACACCGGCTCCTCGTAGAGCAGCACAAACAGATGGAACGCGAGCCAGACGAGAACTCCATACTCCAGAACCCGCACATCCCCAAACAGCAATCCCTGGCCAAAGATCACCGACGCGACTGCCAGATACATCGGATTCCGCACATACCGGTAAAGTCCGCTGACCACCAGATGCCGCGTAGGGAAAACCGGAGCCGGCGTTCCCAGCCCCTTGAGCGCGAAGCGCGCAAAAGAATCCAGCAGCACCGGAATCCCGGCCACAATCAGCAAAACTCCCAGCCATCGAAAAGGAGAAAACTGCAGCAGCGGCGCGCGAATGCGCCAGCCCGAAATCCACCAGGGCACGACTCCAGCCACCGTGCCGGGCGCGAGCACCAGAAAGAAGACCGACCCCACAACCGCCGAGACTCGCCGCATCCCGTCGACACTCAACGCGACGGAGCCTTGCCCGGTTCCTCCACCTTCCTGACGTTGTATCTCGATCCAGCCAGGCAAGTCGACTGTCCCACCGGCTCGGTTACATCCGAATGCGGGCCCTCGCGCTTCACCAGAAAGGTGTGCATGGTGAAGCAAGTCAGATCCCCGTCCCGCGCCGAACTGGGGAGCGAAGAATCCCGATCCGCACGATCGCCCGATGCCAGGTTGATGAGATCAGGCCGAACAATCCCTGAGGCGCTGACCAAATCTGAGTTGAAGGAGTTTACCGCCGCTTGTGAAGATGAGCTCTGCCCCGAGTCGCGAGCCCCACAAACCGAAACCAGAGCAAACAGCAAAACCAGGAGGCCAAGAATTCGCATAAAGGTTCCTCCGATAAGCCGATTATAACGCCAACCCAACCGTCATACTCGGCAAACCAGAGAAGCAAAATCAGAAAGTAAAGCGGGAGAAATCAGGTGCGGGGCCCTTACTGCATTGGATGGGGGAGAGCCGCATGCAGGGCCCCGCGTTATGCGGAGCAATCTTCATACACCAGCGTTGAGCGGTTGCAACAACAAAATGATTCCTGTTCCATTTTCCGAACAAGCCTGTGGAAAACTAGTCGTCACCGTTATAACGCCCCGGTTATCCCGGAATGTAGTCTTTGGGCTGTGGCAGCGTTTCAACGCTGCGACAAATCCTCGGAACAGCATTGAGGCGCCGCAAGAATGCAAATCCATTTCGCGCGCCTCGCTATTTTCGTCTCCGACCTTCCTTCGCCTCGCAGCAAATGCCAAGCCTCCCGGTCGGAAGCATACTTGTGCCGCTTGCTATCCGGCGTGGAGTGCAATTCGTCCGCCCTGCCCGGATATCGCTCCCGCTGCGGCGCACAACGTTCAAGCTACGACCCTCCCCCGCAGCCGCAGGGCTATTTACTCATCAGTAATTAGGGGTACCCTCCCCTCCCCCCTGATCTTTTGGAATCATGGGGTTAGGGCCGGACTACCCTCAAAATCTTTGAGGAATAAGGACTTACACGCAAAATATTCCGGACAAAGGACTTAGCGGCTATTCTGTTGTCAATGAGCTAAATGGTAATTAATAAGGTTAGCTTGTGAGGACGGGCAAAGTAAAGCGCAGAAGTTAGAAAGTTGAGCAGGATTCCCGTTTTGGGACGATACGCGGAGTGCCGTAATATTTGTCCGTGTAGCGCGGGCGCCAAATAACTCACACGCTAAGTCAGTCTATAACAAGCTGATCCGCAGTCGCGCTGGCGAGAACGCACAGATCGCGAAATACCCGAGCATTGAAAGGAGAGGACTCGCCTGCTCTGTCCAGAATGTCGTCAAAGCTCAGTCGCAGCGCCCGATAGATCCGCCGCATCTGCGGCACCGTGGGCTGCCGGTGGCTTCTGACAAAGATGCTGCCGAATACCCGAAACACGCCGCGAATCGTCCCGTCGTGAATGTAAGGGTCCGTCCCATTCAAGTCGCTCAACGACTTCTGAATCCGATGATGCCGTGACTCGCACACTACCCAGGCATGTTCGGGAAACTCGGTTCTTTCCAGTGCGACGGTCAACCCCAGCTCGAATGCCATATTGAATCTGGGGGTTCGAGGAGAACGGTTGTCCAATTGAACTCGGGAAAGGTCGTGTACGGAGTATTCGCAATCGGCAATCAGCGCCAGAATGCGATCCAGCCGTCTCTTACTGGATGGAATTTCAAGGGTAGCTCTGGGAGTGAATCCGAATGCGCTGACGGCTGCAATGTAGGCCAGAAAGAGGTTTTCAAACGCGTCGTCGTATGGGACGTTCAGAAAAACCGCTTGCGCGCTAGCCGTGCGACTTGGTTGTTTTCGAGTTAGTTTTACGCTTCGTGGCCTCGGCATTTCGCCTGCGATTCTTTCCTACTGCAGTAGCCGGGGTCCCGTCGGATTTGGTGCGAACGAATCGACCAGCAAGGTCGTCGCGATGCGCAACCCGCGTCGCGTACTTCTTGGCCGCAGCAATCAGCTGCCTGGTCCGCGAGGAAGACACACCCAGAACTCGGGCCGTGTCATACGCCGTGGCAAACCGGCTGCGCACTTTGATGGGCTGCGTCATCGTGCTTGAATTATAACTGACCGTCCCCCGAATCGTACCAACCAAGCGGGTGCCCCATCCGTTTTTTCGCGTTCTTTGCGAAAAAGGGTGGGAGGCCAGACTGCCGTAAAGTCCAATTTGGGAAGGGCACGACTTCAGTCGTGCCGTGAGCCCCAGAAAAGAGATTAAGGCACCGCAACCCCGGCCAGACCAGCCCAAAAGCACTCCGCCCGCTCACCTCTCTTCCAACTCCTCCGCCGCCCGGTCAATCATCTCCCAAGTGATGGAATCATTCTCGATCTTGACGTTGCCGTAGGCAAAGCTGCGCCGCTGCCGTTCCGCCTGCCCCGGCGTCATCCGTATCGTTCTCGCCATTTCGATCAATTCGTCCAGTCCTTCCGACACGGGCGTCCTTCGCTGAAACGACCTGCTACAGCCAAGTCTAAAGTTTGAAGATGATCACAGCGGGAGGGCACGACTTCAGGCGGGCTGTAAGCAGAAAAGAGATCGTCAATTTCTTAGCGGAGGCAAACAACAGAGGCGCAGCTTCTCTCCCGACCCGCAGATACAGGGATCGTTCTTACCAATCTCTCGGGCAGTACACATCTCGATGAGCATTTTTTCGCTTCTTGCTCGCCAACGCTTTGTAATCGAGTCGGAGTGCGGGACATTGCCCCAGACAGCCGGGACTGCGGTAACTCGCGCACTTTCGGTCATAAGCGTTACCAACTTGTCGTGTGCCCGCTGAAGAACATCCACAGGGATGGCCCGCGACAAACCAGCGTTGACCGAAGCATTGAACTCCCGCCCACGTTCTACGGCCAAGACCTGTCCAACTTCGCGGCGGAACAACTCGCCTTCCGCCGACTCCCTGAACCGGAGGATCCTTTTCACGATCGAGGGGTCCTGGTACACAAGGACACCCAAATCGGAATTGAAAAGACCAGACGATGCATAACTCGCGAGGTGGTCGGCGTATAGTTCAGCGGGCTGGACTCCGAATGCAGCGCTGGTCAACTGAACGCCCCCGAATGAGACCTTGGCCGCCTGAATTCCGTACTCCGAACAAAGGGCGGCAGTCTGAACCAAGTGCCCGAGCCGTAGGTATGGAAATCTTAGCCACCGCGGAGTTTGTGTCGGAAGGATGGCATCGCCGATGCCGAGCAAGCGCGAAACCTCTGGCATCAGCAAGGCACCACGGATAAGCGACGGCAGGTTTATCTCGTCGGCCCGACAATAGACGGCGGTTCTTTGCTCAACCTCCGCGAAGATTGCTTCTGCTTCCTTCTCCTTTCCTGGGGCAGGGGACAATGTCCGACGAATGACGTCTGATAGTGGCATCGCACGAGCGCCATCCTTCGCCCGTCCTGTTACGCTCCCGATATCGCCAATGGGCTCTTGTGGATGGAATACGACCCCCACTTGGGCCACATTGTGGATGAATCGAACCACGTCCGATTGCAAAAGTTCCCTGAAGAGTTGTTCTCCGAGCAGAGTGTATGTAAGGGCCAAGGCTGAAGACGGTAGGTATACGTAGTCGAAGCAAATAAGACCAACCGTTATATCGTGCAGCGCAGTAGACTCTGTGAACGGCAGCTCTTCAGGCGTAAAGCCAAGGCCGAACGCGGCCTCTATCTCCGTCCCTCCGCTCGCAGCTGTTATCTCTTGGAAGAATGCTGGGGGTAGAACATCAGAGATGTAGTAGGCCGTTTTGCCGGCTGGAACGGTTCCGACGACCGCTAATTTGTCCGACTCGCTGGCTTCGGCTTCAGGGAAAGCCACGGCGGGCGGTGGCGCCACGGACTGGATGAGGTGCTCCAAGACGAGCATCGCGGCGCTATGGTCAGGTCGCAATTTCAGTGAGTACTTGATTCGACGAAGCGATCCCAAGGCCACTTCGTCATTGGTAACCACAAAATGCGGCCCCGGACCGAACAAGTGCATTTCTGTTGCGTTCTCCCGCAGCAAGCGGATGACGTAAGCGTCGCGAATGCCGTAGGCCAAGAAAACCACAGTGCAGCCGGTGAAGATGTACCTCAGCGGCTGCAAGTACGATGCATCTGCGACCAATGCCTCGTAGTCGCTAGTGGCAAAGATCGTACTTTTTATCGAACTAACTGATCCGTGCAGCTTCGCGACGAAGGGAATCCGTTTCTGCAACAGGTCCACACATCTGCCGAGATCGGTTCTTTGCACTGTCGCGCACATCGGCAGACTGCTCTCCAGCACTTCGTCCACGTTTGTTGTCACGATGAATGGCGGAGTGATTTTCTCAAGTCGGCTTGCGAATGTCTTATAAACTTCGGTTGGTGGCCTGGGTAGGAATGCGTCGGCGATAAACCTGTAGTAGCAGGCTGAATCGAGGTCTCTGCACATCTGGAAGATTCCCGGGAAATCTTCCTTGTTAATGAGGTGCTCGGCACGCTTGTTATCAAACTTGGCGACTTGTTGAAAAAATGTTTTTCGAAGCTGGAGCGTCAGTTCCTTCCACGATGAGTACCCAAGCCACCTGCTCGCCCCGGCACCTACCCAAAAAACAACAGGCCTTTCTCTAGAAGCGGCGGTCTTCGCCAGCAACCGCATGGCGAGGACGCTTTCGGCATCGTCTGCATTAAGCATAACCAAGGAAAAAGGGCCACGGCGCGCCGTGACCCCCTCACAGTACGTCTCTGATCTTCTTGCTAGCCTCAGCGGCTAAAGCCGTCGAGGTCGGTTGCTGTTTCGGCATGGCTGAAGCCATGCCCTTCCCAAAACCTGCGGTTCCCACATCACTGCGGAGGTTTGCTCCGCTTAGGCGGGCGAGGGCGCCCGCCCCACACCCACACCTCAGCTGCACCCGCTCGTACTGCCGCAGCTTCCGCATCTATAGCAGCTTCCGTTGCGGGTCATGATTGAACCGCAGAAGGAGCAGGTTGGGGCGTCGCCGAGGTCGATGATTCCGGCGAGGGCGTCGGCGGCGTGGACGGAACCCGTCGTTGGTCGTTGGTCGCTCGTCGTCGGCCCCGACACACCGTTTAGCTCTCCTGGTTCTGACGGCTGCGTGCTGACTGCTGACGGCTTCAGCCTCAGGTTCTCGAACAGCATTTGCTGCTGGCCGGTGAGGAAGCGCAACTGCAGCCAGCGGAAGATGTAGTCCATGATCGATTTGGCGAAGCCGATGTCGGGATTGTTGCTCCAGCCGCTGGGCTCGAAGCGGGTGTGCGCGAACTTCTCGCACAACAGTTTCAAGGGCACGCCGTGTTGCAGAGCGATGGAGATGCCGCAGGCGAAGCTGTCCATGAGGCCGCTGACCGTCGATCCCTCTTTGGCCATGGTGATGAAGAGTTCGCCCACCTGCCCGTTCGGATAGAGTCCGACGGTGATGTAACCCTCGTGCCCGCCCACATTAAACTTGTGAGTGATCGAAGCCCGCTCGGCCTGCAACTTGTGCCGCACTGCCTTCGGAGGCCCGTTGAGGTTTTCTTCTTCAGCGGGGGCGGCCGCAGTCGCGGCATCACCTTTCTTCGAAAGCGCAGTCGAAGTTCCGGCCGCACTTAGCGGCTGCGACTTCTTGCATCCATCGCGATAAACGGCGACGGCTTTGAGGCCCAGCTTCCAGGCCTGCAGATAGGCTTCCATGATGTCTTCGACAGAAGCATTCTCCGGCAAGTTCACGGTCTTCGAAATTGCTCCGGAGATGAACGGCTGGGTAGCCGCCATCATCCGCAGGTGGCCCATGTATGCGATCGACCGAGTCCCCTTAGCCGGTTTGAACGAACAATCAAATACCGCCAGATGCTCATCGTTAATATGAGGCGCGCCCTCGATCGTCCCCGTCGCATCGATGTAGCTGACAATCTTGTCCGCCTCATCGTGCGAGTACCCCAGCTTGAACAAAGCCGTAGGCACAGTGTTGTTAACGATCTTAATCATCCCCCCGCCCACAAGCTTCTTGTACTTAACCAAAGCCAAATCCGGCTCAACACCAGTTGTGTCGCAGTCCATCATGAAGCCTATTGTGCCTGTGGGGGCCAGGACTGTTACCTGGGAGTTTCTGTAGCCGTGTTTTTCGCCGTTGGCCAGGGCTTCGTCCCAGGTTTGTTTGCTGGCTTCGTATAACGGAGTGGGGACATTGTTTTTATTGATGTTGTTGACCGAGGCGCGGTGCATTCGGATTACGTCGAGAAATGGTTCGCGGTTTATGTACCAGCCGGGGCAGGCTCCTCCGGGCATGACATTCGAGCCGAGGTTGGTTTCGGCCAAGCCTTTTTGTGTGGGCTCGGTTGCTGGCACTAATGGCTGGCAGAGCTCTGCAATTTTTGAGGATTGCAGATAGGCCTGGCCGCACATGATTGCGGTTACGCAGGCGGCGTAGTCGCGTCCGGCGTCGGAGTCGTAGGGTAGACCGGCGGCCATGAGCAAGGCTCCCAGATTTGCGTAGCCCAGACCCAGCGGGCGGTAGTCGTGGGAATTCTTGCCGATCATTTCTGTTGGGTAGCCGGCGTTGTCGACCAGAATTTCCTGGGCTGTGATCAGTACATCGACTGCGTGGCGATAGGCTTCGACATCGAAAGTCCCATTCGGAGCGAACTTCAATAGGTTCAGGCTGGCCAGGTTGCAGGCTGAGTCGTCGAGGAACATGTATTCGGAGCATGGGTTGGATGCGTTGATCCGATTCGTGTTCTTCGAGGTATGCCAGCGGTTGACCGTGGTGTCGAATTGCATGCCGGGATCGCCGCAGCGCCAGGTGGCGTCGGAGATTCTGAAGAGCAGATCTTTAGCTTTGAAAGTCTGCATCGGACGGCCGTCTTTTACCGCCTTGGTGCTGAAGTCGGTGTCACGGAGGACGGCGTACATGAAGTCATCGGTGACGCGGACGGAGTTGTTGGCGTTCTGGAAGAAGATGGACGAGTAGGCTTCGGAATCGGGTGAGGAGCCGTCGTAGCCTGCGGCAACGAGTGTGTGGGCCTTGGCTTCTTCTTTCGATTTGCACTCGATGAAGTCGATGATGTCAGGATGGTCGATGTTGAGGATGACCATCTTGGCGGCGCGACGGGTCTTGCCGCCGGACTTGATTACTCCGGCGAAAGCATCGAAGCCTTTCATGAAACTGAGCGGGCCGCTGGCGATACCGCCGCCGCTTAGACCTTCCGTGGATGAACGCAGCGGGGAGAGATTGGTGCCGGTGCCTGATCCCCACTTGAAGAGCATGCCTTCGGTCTTGGCCAGAGTGAGGATGGAGTCTAGCGAGTCTTGCACTGAATTGATGAAGCAGGCGGAGCACTGTGGCGTGCTGTAGCCGGTTACGCCAAACTCGACTCTTCCTGCTACCGGATTCCAGTGCCAGTTGCGGGCATCGGAGTCGGGTTCGATGCGATCGCATCCTACGTTGAACCAGACAGGCGAATTGAATGCGGCGTATTGGCGAATGAGAATGTGACTGAGTTCGTCATGGAACGTCGCGCCGTCTTCCGGCGTTTTGAAATAGCCTTGGGCCAAGCCCCAGTCGCGGATGGTCTCGGCTACGCGAGTTACCAGGGCGCGGACTCCGGACTCGCGCTCGGGCGTGCCGATGGTTCCGTGTAAGTATTTCGAGGCCACGATGTTGGTCGCAGTCATCGACCAATCTTTGGGAACTTCGACGTCTTTCTGCTCGAAGATTGTGTTGCCCTGGGCGTCGGTGATTTGAGCGGTGCGGCGCTCCCACTCGACTTCGTCATACGGCGAGACGCCGGGCTTGGTGAAGAAGCGGCGGAAGGCCAGGCCCGGAGCTTTCTTAGTGGTGGAGGCGGTCTCGGCGGCAGTGGTGTGGGCTCCTTTTACTGTGACTTCCGACATTTCTTTTTCTCCTGCGGAGTCTTTGCTCCGCTTGTTTCAAGATTGTGGCGAAAACCTTTGCCTCAGACCTCTAACCGGCACTACCGTGCCGGGCTATCATATGTCGCCGCTTTGCAGCTTGGGGCGGGCGAGACGCCCGTCCTCCATCGTCTGGCTTGCAAATATTCTTACGTCAATCGCCTGCTCCGCCGGGTCAGAAACCGGATGGAATCGGTGATGGTGGCCCGATTTGGGCCTGTTTATTTGATGATTCTGTTGGCGGCGAAGCATCTGCCGGGGCAGCGGCTAAAGCCGTGGTTGCGTTTGCTGGGTTTGTGGCACGACTGAAGTCGTGCCCTGATACGAAGGTCTGATTTTCGTCTGGGGTTGGTTGCGGAACTCCGGAAACGGCTTCTGCTGAGGAGGCCATCCACCGTTTTAGCGCGGCGAGTGCAGTGTGGCGTTGCGCCGAGTCCTCGATTACCACGTAGCGGGCAAAGCAGCGGCCGTTGGTGAGGCGCTCTCGCTCGGGATTTCTGGACAGAAACAGGCGGCCCAGCGCCATGCCCAAGTCATCGGCTTCCGAAATCTGGAAGAGGGCGAGCATGCGTTTGCCTTCGCCGACTCCCAACTCGCCAGGAGCGATTACCTCTTCGCTTAAGGCGAAAAGCCCAGGTTTGCAGGGAGCCAGCACCAAGCTGAAACTATCCTGGCAGCGAAACCAGTTCGACCATTGCAGGCGGCGATGATCGAATGCAGGTTCAAAGCCGTGGCGAACCAGAGATTCCGCGACCAGATGGGCCAGACCTTCCATTGGGGCTCCTCACAATCGTCTCGAAAGAAGAGGGCTGCGAGCCCTCTTGACGAGGCATTTTCCACAGCCTGGTTGTCAACTGTTGTCCGCCGCCCTTGGGGATGTCCGGAAAGCCCGGACCGGGAAACGGCCACCGCTTACTTCAGGCTTCAGACGTCAGGCATCACCAATAATGAAGCGTTGACGTCTAGTTTGTTTTGGCGGGGCGGCGCGGGGTCACCTCGGCCACGGCGTCCGCCCCTGTTTTCTTACACTTACCTACCCGTACCCTTTGCATCGTTCGCCTCCGTTTCCGGAGGCAAATACTGCCTATGGGATGGCAACAGTACTCCCGCCCGTTGTGGCTGTCAAGAGGTAATCACTATATATTGTATCTCAAAGCAATGACTGCGCAGATGCGGGTTTTGCGGATTGGTTTTCCACAGTGGTCGCTTGCTCGTCTTTCGAGCTGAATTACATTCTCTGAGCCGCATTACTTGTTGGCCGATCCAAGTCCTCGCGAGACCTAGTCTTTTTCTGGCTCGCCCAGGACTTTCCCTCCTGGGCCATCGTGGTCGCCCCTTTCGGGGTTGGTGCTCAATCTTCTTACACTTTTCACTTTAGGGCTGACAAATGGCTGCGTTTTACATGCTGAGCTGCGGAGGTTTGCTCACAGTGGACGTCAAGACTGTCCCGCACTGATGACTTACGCTGTGGCTGTGGACCGGGTGGATATTCGACGCTTCGGTGTCTGTAGTGCCACGGTCACCGCCGGTCTGGGTGGCCAGCGTTCGTCGGCTGGGCCCATGGCCACGTACACGTCTTCAAAAATCAGGCGAGGTGCGATTCGTCTGGCGCCATCGGACGATTCGACCAGGTAGTCGCCGGGCTGGCCGCAATGTTCGCGGCCGAGTGCGTCGACGAAGAGAAGAGGTTGGGTGAGTTGCCGGGCTTTGATCAGGAAGCGAGTGCGATAAATTTTCCATGTGGCTGATGTTTTTCTCACGTTCATCTACCCTTCGGGGGAGGGAGAATGAAAAGGCGTTTCGCAATGCGACTGCCGATTTTCGATTTCTACTCTCTCCAGCTCAGCCTCTTTGCCGGAGGCATATTGAATGGTGGTTGGCTGAAAATGTTGATTGGGACGAGGACGAATCTACGCGCGTGAGGAGAGGAGGTCAATTACCAAAGATTGGTGCAATCGAGGAAAAAATCTGCGGATGATTTTGTGCGATGAATGGTGAACGAAAAGATTTTCGCGCTGATTGATTCAAGCTATGTGGAGTTGGGTTTTTCAGGCAGATTCGAATTGGGAAATGAAATGTGCGGAGATCGATCAAGATATTTTCCACAGAAGGTGCACAGGAAATGCAGAAATGTAGTTATAGAATGTCGCCGACTGCGGTGCTTCGCTCCGCTCGTGATTTTTACCGGGCCGGGTTGGAGACCCGACCCGGAATAGGCGTTGCCTCTTATCGTCCTGCTAACGCGGGTTCGTGGTGGGCCTGGAACGTCTTCAATCGGTGGTTGATTTCTTCCCAGTTCACTACGTTCCACCAGGCCGCCAGATATTCGGGGCGGCGATTGTTGTATTTCAGGTAGTAGGCGTGCTCCCAAACGTCGTTGCCGAAGATGGGGAACATTCCCTGCGAGATTGGGCTGTCCTGGTTGGGCGTGCTCAGGATCTGGACTTCTCCGCCTGATTTACCGGCCAGCCAGACCCAGCCGCTGCCAAACTGCTTCACGCCGGCTTCGTTGAACTTGGTCTGGAAATCCTTGAAGTTGCCGAAAGTTTTCTTGATGACTTCGGCGATGGGGCCGCTCGGATCGGCGCCGCCCTTGGGCTTCATGATCTGCCAGAACATGGTGTGGTTCACGTGTCCGCCGCCATTGTTGCGGACGGCGCCGCGGATGTCTTCAGGTACGGCATTCAGATCGCGGATCAGATCCTCGGCACTCTTTGATTGCAGGTTGGGATATTTTTCCAGTGCCGCGTTCAGATTCTTGACATAGGCCCCGTGATGCATATCGTGATGCAACTTCATGGTCTGAGCATCGATTACGGGTTCCAGGGCGGAATAGTCGTAGGGTAGATCGGGTAGCTGATGCGCCATTTTATTCTCCTTGTTCCTTAAGGATGATTGGGTTCGGTCAAACGATGCATGGTATAGAGATTTTACCGCAGGCTTGGGTTCGACAGCGTACCGTAGCGCTGCCTCGAGCTTTTGTTGTCTCCGTTGGTACATGGACGTTCTGGCATTGAGCTGCTACGGCACTTCGAGGACAATCAAGACAATCGATCAAGGAGGGGATGTGCGCTGGCGACGCCTACTTGCGGCCGCGGTGGTGGTTCTGGGCGCGACTGCGCTGGCTCAAGGCAAAGATCTCGCTTTGATTTCCAACAAATCGAATGAAATGGTGGCGATTACTTTCCCCGAAATGGTGAAAGTGTGCAAAGGCCAGGTGAACCGCTGGCCGGATGGGAAGCCGGTCAGCTTTATCACTCGCGATCCGACGGCCCCAGAGATGAAGCTGGTACTGGAGAAGGTCTACGGCATGTCGAAGGACGAGGTGAAAGCAGCGATCGCCAGCGCCAATCATGGCAGGGCGGACCATCCTGCCATTGTCGTGGTGGAATCCGACGAGGCGGTGGTGAAGAAGGTGGAATCAACACCCGGGGCAGTCGGCTTAGTGGATGTGTATTCGATCAGTGGAGGAGTGACGGTGCTGAAGGTGGGCGGAAAGCTGCCGTTGGAACCCGGCTATCCTTTGCACGGAAATTAGTGGCGATGGCTTTGCTCGAACTCTTGCAGTAAGACAATGCGGAGGCTTTTATCGCCAATCCTAAAGCTGCAAAACACAGCGCGCGCCGATTTCCGCGGTTTCAGGTCGACATGCGGATGTCGGTGCAGATTTTTCGCGCGGGCGAGACAACATCCTTGTGGGGACGTTCGAACGAATTGGGCGAAGATGGAGTCGGCGGAACGTTGACCGGGGAACTGGAAGCCGGAGAAGTTGTTTCCATGGAACTTTCGTTGCCTCTGGCCGCGTATCCGCTGAAGGTTCGTGCGCTGGTGCGTTACCGCATCGGCTTGCTGCACGGTTTTGAATTTCTCGCTCTCAACGAGCAACAACGGGACATGCTACACCGAGTTTGTGAAATGCTGGCGACCGGGCAATAGCGGCTTCTCCTCTGCTTCGTGTGGTTCTTCCCTTCCAGAATTACCTCCGTAACTTTCGAGTAACGTGCTGGCAATCTAACATCGGAACTCGGCTCCAGTTTTAACCGAGGGGGGTTAAAAATGGGTGACAACATCACCCAGCCAGCGAAGTCGGCTGAGCTTTCGCGCGCGAAGTTTCTCCGGGACGCACTTCAGCGCCGCACGCTGGCATTGTCCGATCCTGCCGCAAACATCGCAGCGACAGCTGAGCCGATCACTCCCAGCTTTGATACCGACGGCCCCGAATTAAGAAGCGCGTACCTCGAACAATTGGTGGAGTGCGCACCGGAAGCCATCAGCATTCTGGACCGGGAGTACCGGATTACACGCCTCAACGGTGAGTTCACCCGCATTTTTGGCTTTGGTCCGGAGGAGGCGCTGGGGGAGCGGATTGATACGTTGATCGTCCCGCCGGATCGGAATGCCGAGACCCGCTGGATCGCCGAGTTGCTGGTGAAAGGACAGAAAGTCGTCCTTGAAACCAAGCGGCAACGCAAAGACGGAACACAACTGGACGTTTTTATCTCGGCTGCTCCCATCGTCATCGATGAGAAGCAGGTGGCGATGTGCGTTCTGTATCGCGACATTTCGGAACAGAAGCGAACGGACGCTCTCCATTCGGCGCTGTACCGCATTACGCAAAAGACCAGTTCGGCGGATGATCTGCAGCAGTTCTATGCCGCGGTTCACGGGATTGTCAGCGAACTGATGTATGCCCGCAACTTTTACATTGCGGTTTATGATCCGGTAACGCAGTTGCTCACCTTTCCTTATTTCGAGGACGAAGAAGATTCCACACCGTTACCGAAAAAGCTGGGCCGAGGTCTGACCGACTACGTGCTGCGGACCGGCGAGCCCTTGCTGTGTACTCCCGAAATTTTTGATGGGTTGGTGAAGCTGGGAGAGGTGGAATTGATCGGGGCTGCGTCGCTGGACTGGCTCGGGGTTCCGCTGAAAGCTGGCAACAACACGTTTGGCGTACTCGTGGTGCAGAGCTACAGCGGGAACGTGCGTTTTGGCGAACGGGAGAAGGAAATTTTGCAGTTCGTCTCGCAGCAGCTTGCCAGCGCGATTGAATATAAGCGCAACGAAGAGGCGCTGCGCCATTCCGAGGCGCGTTATCGGTCGCTGGTGCAGAGCGCGGTTTATGGGATTTACCGGTCAAGCCTTGAGGGCAGGTTCTTCGACGTGAACCCTGCTCTCATCGCGATGCTCGGTTACGATTCGGCGGACGAACTGCTTGCGCTGGATCCAAAGTCGGATGTCTTTCTGGATCCCACCGAGCAGGCGCGCGTGATGGGGGAATTCCAGCGCGGAGGGCGCCTGGACAACGTGGAGGTCCGCTGGAAGCGCAAAGATGGAAACGCAATCACGGTGCGTTTGAGCGGTCGCGTTGTCAACAGCCCCGAGGAGACCGCCGAGGTCGTTGAAATTATCGCCGAGGATATTACCGAACGGCGGGTGCTGGAAAACCAGTTCCGGCAGGCGCAGAAAATGGAAGCCGTGGGACGTCTCGCCGGCGGGGTGGCCCATGATTTCAACAATCTGTTGATGGTGATCGCCGGTTACACGGAAGTTCTGCTCGAGCACACCCGTAAGGGTGATCCTCTCTATCCGAAGATCGAGGCGATTCATCAGGCGGCGGATCGGGCGACGACCCTGACTCGTCAGTTACTGGCTTTCAGCCGCAAGCAACTGCTCGAGCTGAAGGTAGTGGACCTGAACATCATTATCGAAGACATGGAGCGCTTGCTGCGTCCCCTGATTGGAGAAAACATCGAGTTGCAAACCCAGCTCGCGCCCGACCTTGGCCGGACTCGCGCTGACGCGGGACAGATCGAGCAAGTCATCATGAATCTGGTGGTCAATTCCAAAGACGCCATGCCCAAGGGCGGGAAGATCAAGATCCAGACCGCCAACGCCAGACTGAATAGCGAAGATCGGCGTCGCGAATATACGTACCTCCAACCCGGCCACTACGTTGTGCTTTCGGTCACCGACAGCGGCGAGGGCATGGATAAAGAAACTCAGTCGCGCATCTTCGAGCCATTTTTCACTACCAAGGAAAAGGGCAAAGGCACCGGCCTTGGGCTTTCGACCGTCTACGGAATCATCAAGCAGAGTGGTGGTTACGTTCTGGTTGAGAGCGAACTTGGACGCGGCACGACTTTTCGCATCTATCTCCCGCGGGTCGAAGATGCCCTGGAGCCAGCGGGCCCAGCCGGTGTTTCGAGATCGCGGATCGACGGCTCGGAAACCGTGCTCCTGGTTGAGGACGAAGAATCGGTGCGCCAACTGGTCCGCGAAACTCTGGAGTTGAAGGGATACAAAGTTCTTGAGGCTGAAAACGGCGAATCGGCGCTGCAGATCGTCTCGAAATATTCCGGCAAGATCGATATGCTGATCACCGACGTAGTCATGCCGGGGATGAGCGGCCGCGAGTTGTCCGCCAAGCTGTGCGCATCCTGCCCGCAGATCAAGGTTCTATACCTTTCGGGATACACCGAAGACGCCATCGTGCACGAGGGCGTAGTCGATCCTGATACCGCATTCCTGCAGAAGCCGTTCACGCTGCAAATGCTGTCGCGCAAGGTACGGGAAGTTCTGGGCGAACGGGGATAGCCGCCTGAAACGTTGCTTGCAACGTCTTTCTTCGTAACCCTGCATCTTTTCCCGCCATCGTGCGTCCTATCGAATAGGGTGTACGACGAGCCTCCAATCCACGGAGAGCTGGTTCCCGTACACTTGAGGTAAGGACGGTTTTCATGTTGATCAAGAAGTCGCCTGATATTCCTTCATCTGAGATCACTCCCAAGAGTTTGTATTTGAACCGCCGGAAGTTTCTCGCGGGCACGGCGCTGGCCGGCGCCGCAGCCGTGGCGGGACTACGGTTTCGTGAGTTCGCATCCCCTTCAACCACCGCGCACGCCAACACCAAGATCGACGGCGTCAAGCCAAGCTCATTCTCGACCAAAGAAACCATCACGCCCTATAAAGACGTCACCAACTACAACAACTATTACGAATTCTCGACCGACAAGTACGAGCCTGCCGGTCTGGCCAAGAATTTCAAGACGCGGCCGTGGTCGGTCACCATCGACGGAGCAGTCGAGAAAAAACAGGTCCTCGACGTCGACGCCATCATCAAGATGGCCTCACCTGAAGAACGAATCTACCGCCATCGCTGCGTCGAGGGCTGGTCGATCGTTGTGCCATGGGTCGGATTCTCGCTGAGCGAACTGATCAACAAGGTCAAGCCAACCAGCAAGGCAAAATTCGTGGAGTTCACCACCATCGAAGATCCTAAGCAAATGCCGGGCCAGCGCGGCCGAGTGCTCGACTGGCCCTATGTCGAAGGCTTGCGCATGGATGAAGCCATGCACCCACTAGCACTGCTTTGCTTTGGCATGTATGGTGAGGACCTGCCCAATCAGGACGGCGCTCCGTTGCGCATCATCGTGCCGTGGAAGTACGGCTTCAAAAGCGGCAAGGCGATCGTGCGTATTCGCTTCAGCGAGAGCCAGCCCCGCAACACCTGGAACGTGATGGCTCCGAACGAGTACGGATTCTATGCGAATGTGAATCCGAACGTGGACCATCCTCGCTGGAGTCAGGCCAAAGAGCGCCGCCTGGGAGAATTTCTAAAGCGTCCCACGCTGATGTTCAATGGCTACGATCAGGTAGCTAGCCTGTACAGCGGCATGGACTTGAAAAAGAATTTCTGAACGGTCTTAACTCACGCTTTGTGATTACTCACGCTTTGTCATTTCGAGGAGCGAAAGCGACGAGGAATCTGCTGTTCTCTGCAATACTGAAGACTCCAGATGCCCGCTTAGCTCGGAATGACAAACTGCATTTTTTGCAACACCGTGACACCAGATGATCCGCCGCTTCAAACCCGTAGTCTTTCTCGCGTGCCTGATCCCTGTGGCGCTCCTGGCATGGAAAGCCTATAACCAGGCGCTGGGTGCGAACCCGATCGAAGTCATCACCCACGCGACCGGCGACTGGACTCTGCGTTTCCTGCTCATCACGCTCTCCGTGACGCCTATAAGAAAGCTGACCGGCCAACTTTGGCTGATCCGCTACCGTCGCATGTTCGGACTATTCGCGTTCTTCTATGGCACGCTGCACTTTCTGACCTACATCTGGCTGGACAAATTCTTCGACCTGCACGAGATGCTGCACGACGTAGCCAAACGAAAATTCATCACCGTCGGATTCACCGGATTCGTTCTGCTGATCCCGCTGGCGCTTACTTCGACCAAGGGCTGGATCCGGCGTCTCGGTGGGCAACGCTGGCAAACTCTGCATCGCCTGATCTATTTCAGCGCGATTGCCGGCGTGATTCATTACTGGTGGCTGGTGAAAGCCGACATTCACAAGCCGCTGGAGTACGCCGCCATTCTCACGGTGCTGCTGGGCTACCGGATCGCAGTGTGGGCAGGCCCGAAGCTGGCGGCCCGCAATGCGAAGTCTATTCGCGAACCCCGGGTGGAAGTTCCTGAGGGGTAAAGATCACCCCGAAATCGTCAGAATAACATCGCCGCTCACCCCACAAGTCTTGCAACAAACATGCTGGTCGGACTGTCGGTTATGCGGTAAATTGATTCGCCGAGCCAAAACCAATGTCATGGGAAGAGAACTCGCGGACCTGGAAGATGATGCCGCTTCCGTCCTCTGTCCTTTTCTTTGCCGGAGTCTTCTGCCTGTTCGCTTCGCTATTTCTCATCGGTTCGAGCATCAACTCTCAATCGCTATCACGGCTGGAGATGATCGGAGGCGCACTCATTAGCGGGGGCTTCGCGATTGGCTGGGCCTACGCCGGCACCCGTAAAATCTTCTGGCTGTTCCTGGTTGTGGGTGTTTCACAATTCATCGCATTCAACATCCTGGCATGGCTCGTCGGCTCTCACCACACGCTGGACGCTGAAGAGTTAGTGCGCAAAGTGCGACTGAACGGACATACGGAAATCGCGCTGGTGATCGCTGGATACATCCTGTTCGTAATCTTCTTCACTCGTGAAGGAGCCAGATTCTTTAAAACCCAAACCGAAGTGCGGCTCGCCGGCGAGATCCACCGTACTCTCGTTCCCGGAAGGCACGACACCATCGGAAATATCGAGTTGTTTGGCAGCTCAATCCCCAGCAGCGAAGTGGGCGGCGACCTTTTCGACATCATCCAGGCTAACGGCGGTTGGCACGCTTATGTGGCGGACGTCTCCGGGCACGGAGTTGCCGCGGGCATCCTCATGTCCATGATCAAAAGCACGGCTTCTATGCAGTTGACCAAGCTGGAGAGGCCGGCAGATCTGCTCACCGATCTGAACGATGTCATGCAGCCCTTCACTTCCCCTGCAAACTATCTCACCTTCGCCTATGTAGGTGGCGGCGGAGCCGAGAATCTAAACTTTGCGCTCGCCGGCCACCTGCCGATCCTGCACTATCAGAAGCAAACCAGGACGATCATCGAGCACTCCGACGGCAACGTTCCCATCGGCCTCTTTAAGAACCAGACCTACGCAGTCTCAAAGCTTTCTCTCCAACCCGGCGACTTGTTAGCCGTCGTTACGGATGGATTCACCGAGGTCTTCGACACCAGCGAACGGGAGATCGGAATGGAAAAATTCAAGTCCATGCTTTTAGTTTGCGCGGAAAAACCCCTGCCGGAGATTTATCGTGACCTCCGCGCCGACACCATGAAATTCGGCAAGCAGACCGATGATCAGACCATGCTGCTGATCCGGCGATTGGCATAGCGGAAGCGGCAAAGACGCCGTCACGAGGGTGCCCCACCCTTGTCTCTCCGTTCTTTGGAGAGACAGGGTGGGGCTTTCATTTTGTACGACCGGCTTTGAAGAAATCTACTTGAACTGCAGATGCAGCTGCCGGAGCCCAATCTGCGCAGCGGCCGAGCCGGCATTCAATATCACAATGCGCACCATGTAATCGCTGTTGGCTGCGGTCGGCAAGCCCTGCCAGCCGCTCGTGTAGAGTCCGTTGGGCGTGGTCACAGGAACTTCTCCCGACAGCGGAAACCAGTTGGTTCCGTCTGGCGTGTACTCGGCTAGGGCATAGCTTCCGCTCGGCAGTGCCGCCGCCGCAATCGTGACCACCAAACGCACCGAGGTCGCACTGCTCATATCAATCTGATTGCGATCGGAGGAGCCCCCAACTTCAATTGAGCCCACACCCGCTTTGTACGAGGTCCCGTAGTAAAAGCTGTAATCGGACGGAGCCGCCGTAGTTCCAGCCGGCCCCTGCGGCCCCTGCGGACCTTGCGGACCCTGTGCCCCCGCCGGCCCCTGCCCTCCGGTGGCTCCCGCAGGTCCAACCGCACCGGCAACGCCCTGCGCCCCCTGCGCTCCCACTGCTCCAGCGGGACCAGCCTGGCCAACCGCTCCCGCCGGACCCACCGCGCCGACCGCTCCTGTCGTTCCCGTTGTTCCCGTCGCTCCTTGCGGACCAATCGCTCCTGCCGGACCCACCGCGCCGACCGCTCCCGTCGTTCCCGTTGCTCCCGTCGCTCCTTGCGAACCAGCCGCGCCCGCCGGACCCACCGCGCCGACCGCTCCCGCGGGGCCAACCGGACCCGCAACTCCTGCCGCTCCTTGTGGACCAACCGGACCCGCCGCCCCGGCCGCGCCCGTGGTTCCCTGCGGACCGGAGGGTCCGGCCGGCCCGGCCGGCCCTTGCGGTCCTTGCAACCCCATCAGCGAGTGATAGCTGCCCCCATTGTCCGACTCCACCAGCATGCCGTTGGCAATCGACAGGGTGTACTGACCCGCTGCCGGCGCCACCACAGGCAAGCCGAGATCAGATAAAGTGAGCGCCGATTGCATATTGTTTCCACTCTGTGGCTGCACGCTCAACGGCCCGCTGCAATTCGTTCCCGGAGCGCCAGTGGCGCATTGTGCCCACGACATTCCCGACAGCACAATCAGCATGCCAACCAACCAACAGTTCTTCATTTCATCTCCTGATTTCCTACGGGACCACAGCTACAGTTTCGTTGCTGTAGCCGCTTTCATTGCCGCCGTTCACCGCCGTCGAAACGTAGTAGAGAGTTTGCTTGTGCGTGACCCGTACGTCGGTGTAGTTCGTGGCTGCGATTCCCCAGGCTATTTTTGTGTAGGGACCGCCTTGCATAGTTCCGCGATAGATGCAATAACTCGTTGCGCCTTTACTGGCCGTCCAGCTGAGCGTAATCGCATGCCCGGTGGCCAGAACCATCGCCTTGCCCGCAAGCTTCACGCTGCCCTGAATTCCCTGCGCCAAACTCAAATTCCAACCACCGCCCAGAATCACGCAGATAGCAAAGAGCCGTTTCATCGTCCCACCCTCATGTCGGCTCTATCGGTGTGCTAGCCTCCCTTCTTTAGGACACAAAGTTATAATCCGCCAAGAAAAGCGATCCACCCACCGCTGTCATCCTGAGGCAGTGGAGTCCCTGGCGAAGCAAGGGACTCCCAACGAAGGACCTCTGCACCACCAGCCTTCCAGAAAAGCAGCGTCATTGCATGGGAAAAAGCCGTCACCCTGCAGCCTGCCCAAAAAAGCCGTCACCCTGCAGCCTCCCCCCAAACAGCTGTCATCCTGAACCGGCGTAAGCCGGGTGAAGGATCTCGCGCGCAGTACCCAAACTCTATGCGATGCCAGGCTCGACTGGCTTTGAGGGTGCCTACCAAGACATGAAGCGAGCGCAAATTCGTGGAGAAGCTACACTACATCCATCGAAGCCCCGCAGCGCGCAGGTTGATGGAATGGAAACGTCCGGCTCACCTCCGCCCGGGCCACGGCCCCCATTCGTACAAGGACCGATCTCCCGCGGCAACCAGCTCGCGAGCGCGATCCGGATCGAGCCGCGACTTTGCGCAGTGCCCCCCGTCGGACCCGAACTCCCAGTCTTGCCACGCAGTTCCTTCCGCAGAGATCCGGATCGCTTCCCGAAAGCGGCCTGCGGTCAAGTTGTCGATCATCGACTGCAAACGTTCGATTTCGGCTACGGCCGTTTCATCGCACGCATCGCATCCGCAGACCGGGAAAGCGGACGTGCACCAGCGACCCAGGCGGACGACGATCCCAGGAAAGGTCGAGAAAGCAACCACGATAGGCGCAGCACCCGCGTCTCTCGGCACCAGCCTAACGCTCGGACGCGCCAGTTTGATGCCCTGTTCCAGTTCAGCGTCAAGCCCATACCCCTCGGTACGCTCGACTTCGAACTCCCGTCCCAATCGGTCCAGCAACTCCGCCGCAACCCGGTGCAGAGACCCGAATCGCTCCGGGTCCGTGACCCGCGAATAAGCCTCCAAAGGCGGACCCGCTGCCCCCCAACGATTTCCATTCATCAGTTCCATTATTCCACTGACTGACAGGAGCCGACAGCCCTCGCGATCTCGTCCATATCACGCCCAGAAACATCCTGAGGCAGTGGAGTCCCTGGCCTTGCTGGGGACTCCCAACAAAGGACCTCTGCGCCACCAGCCGTCTAGAAAGAAAGCCGTCATCCTGAAGCCGGCGCAAGCCGGGTGAAGGGATCTCGCGCGCAGTACCCAAACTCCATGCGAAGGCAAGCTTTCTTCCCGATCAAGCCCTCAGAGTGGCAGCTGCCCAATCTAGATGTCGGTTCAGTTGTCGAACCATTCATCATCGCCAGAAAGAAAGACGTCACCCTGAAACCGGCGCAAGCCGGGTGAAGGATCTCGCGCGCAGTACCCAAACTCTAACCGAAGCCACGCTCGATCCAGTTCCGAGGACGCCAACCTGGATGAGCGAGCGCAAATTCGCGGAGAGGCTACGCTACACCCATCGAAACAAGTGGCGCGGGATGGGCAAAGTGGCCCGAGAATCGACTGTGTCGCTGATTCCGTCTTTACGTCACCAGCGCGAACGTAGTGGTCAAGATCGAATCGCCAAGGACACTGCGGCCGCGGGAAGAACTGGGAATTGCACCCACAGCCCGACAACCAAGACTCGCCAAAATAAGCTTGAGCGGGCACCCAAAGAACAGATTAGAGCACCAGGGTGGGCCACCCTCTCTGTCATCCTGAGGCAGCGGAGTCCTTGGCAAAGCCAGGGACTCCCAACGAAGGACCTCTGCACCACCAGCCTTACCAGAAAGAAAGCCGTCATCCTGAAGCCGGCGCAAGCCGGATGAAGGATCTCGCGCGCAGTACCAAACTCTACGCGATGCCAGGCTCGATCTAGTTCCGAGGACGCCAACATGGATATGAGCGAGCGCAAAGTCGTGGAGAGGCTACGCTGGCTCCATCGAAACGAAGTGGGATTGGGGGAGCGGCCCGAGAATTAACTGTGAAGCAGCTTCCGTCACTACCTCACCGGCATAGACGGAGTGATCCAGCGTACAAGCTCGCCCGGCACCGAGCACGATCATGCGGACGCGACGAAAAGGGAATTCTTTTCGTCAGCCGATTCTAGTTGTCAAAACCTCCAACCAAACCTGCTCCGCGTAGACCACCACCTTCTCGACCAGCGAGGCGCGAGTGCTTCGATGGTACCGGTGTTGTAGGCAGTGGAATAACAATCGTGGAGGTCGCAATCAGAACACAGAGGAACACCAAGACTTTATTCATGATTTCACTTCTTTCCAGACGGTAACGTACACAACACTTTGCTCATCACAGAATATTCCAGCATCAGTTTATTGAGCACTGCCACCGATAGTTACCTTAGGAGATGTACTTCGGTCATGAGGGCGGAGTCACCAATTCGGCATATTCCGGTGTTACGCGTTTCAGGCGTAAAAAAGGCTTTGAACAAGAGGAGCAACTGGCCTTCGAAGAATGTATCGACCCCGGCCATGAAAGAACGCATTCTCCTTGTGAACGATGAGGACCCTATTCGCGAGATTATCTGCTCTATGCTGACCGCAGCAGGCTACCAGTGCCAACAGGCCACCGATGGACTGAGGGCGTTAGCCATCCTTGATTCGGGTAAAGAGTTTGATCTCTTGCTCTCTAATCTCATGATGCCAAACATGGACGGTTTGGAGTTGCTCGAACGCACAAGGGATAAGTTTTCGGATATACCGTTCGTAATGGAGACCGGCTGCGACGACACATCCGTTGTTCTTGCGGCAGTGCGGAATGGGGCCTATGACTACCTGAAGACACCTTTCGAGCGTGAGCAACTGCTGGCCCTCGTTCGCCGTGCATTGGAGTACCGCCGTCTGAAACTGGAGAACCGAGGGTTAAGAGCGAAGCTGGCAAGGCGAGGTTTAGAAATAACACATGAAGAACGAAGACAAACCTCAGAAGCCTAATCAATGCGGGGGGGCCGGCCCAGCCTTTCCGGTTTGCAAGAGGGCGGTGCATGCCCAGCCCGTCCCTGGTCCGCCCATCAAGCGGCTACCCCATCCTCTTCCGCTTCTTTGCGGAAAGTGTGGGCGCGAGATTCCCAATTTGGAACCGGATCATCATTCCGCCCACTTTCTGCTTGACCCTCACGCCTCCGCATCCGATAATATACACACGCAGAGCTTATCTGCAAGATAATCATTGATCTTTGACAACCTGACCAGGTGAGGGCAGCTTCGCACCAACACTCCATTCCAGAATGGAATGGCGACATCGGCACACCGCCGTAACTCCAATGTTTCCAAGATCTTGTCTCTAACTACCTTAAGAACCATAGATCTAGAAGGCAAGAAAAATTCCGGCCCTTTGTTTTCTGGATTTTAGGCAAAAGAGAGCGTTTTTTTTGAGTACCAAAACGGGCGAAATCCCCAAGAACATGGGCAAACTGCGGAGAGCACGCCGGAGAGCCGCCGATTCGAATCGGTTCCGCCGTGATTAGAACCGATCAACCCGCTTTTCGTGCTCTTTAGAACCAATTAGCTCAACTGCCAGATGGTGTCGAGCACGGTGCCGTCGACCCACTTCACCACCGCGACCGGACGATCACCCAACTTGGGCTTCGCCGGCCTGCCGCCGCAGATGCGCTCGACTTCGGCCTTGATGTCCTGAATAGGACGGATGGGCAGGCTCGAACCCTTCACCGCATCCAGCAAATCCTGGCGTCGCGGATTGATCGCGATACCGCGCTCGGTAGCGACCACATCGATCAGTTCACCCGGCCCGGTAAGCGTGGTGACTTCGTCGATGATCACGGGAATGCGGTCGCGGAACGACGGCACGGCAAGGATGGTACACCCCGCAGCCAGACAGTTCTGCCAGCCGCCAATCCCGTGCAGCAAGCGTCCATCGGAGTGAGTCACGACGTTCGCATTGAAGTTCACATCGACTTCAGTCGCGCCAAGGACGACAGCATCGACGAGCGACGCGAAGTTGCCCTTGCCGTGGTAGTTGTAGGAAGTGAACGGCGAAGTAGCCACATGGCGGGGATCGCTGCCAATCGATTTGACGCCATCAAGATCGAAAGTTTGGCCGTCAAGGATGTAGTCGGTCAAACCTTCCTGTAACAATTCGACCAGGAACTTGGTCGATCCGCCGCGAACGAAGCGGGCCTTCACTCCATCTTCTTTCATCATGCGGCGCAGGTAGTCGACAAAGGCCAGCGCGATTCCGCCTGCGCCAGCCTGGAACGAAAAGCCGTTGCGCATGATGCCAGCATCGCGCAGAAAGCGCGCGACAAACTCGGCGATGCGCAAGCGGTCTGGCGAGCGCGTGATCTGCGTCGTACCCGAGACGATCTTCGTGGGATCGCCAATGGAATCAATCTCGACAACGTAGTCCACGTTGTTGCCCTGAATCTGCCAGGGAATGCAGGGGAACGGGACGAGATTGTCGGTAACGACGATAACGCGGTCGGCGTAGGTCGAATCGGCGAGGGCAAAGCCGAGAGATCCGCAGGCGGATTTGCCATGCGAGCCATCGGCATTGCCAAAAGCATCAGCGGTCGGCGCGGCGATCACGGCAACGTCGATGTGCACTTCGCCATCCTGAATGGCCTGCCAGCGCCCGCCATGGGAGCGCAGTACGCCCATGCCGCGCATCTTGCCCTGGGTGCAAAAGTCGCCGAGCGGGCCGTTCATGCTGCCTTCGATGTGATGAATGACGCCGGATTGCATGAGCTCGATGGCGCCCTTTTGCGACGGAAAAGACGCGCTCGGAAACCACATCAGATCCTTGACGCCGATTCTGGCCGCCGCCTCGAGCGCCATGAGCGCAACTCGGTCGCCATCGCGAAGATGGTGATGATTCGAGATCACCATCCCATTGCGCAGTCCGCAATTGCGCAGAGCGGTTTCGAGATCCGGCACGCGCTTGTCGCCGTTCTCGGGATAATCCTTGCTCGAGCAAATGGGTGGGGCAGTCTTTCGCCCACGTGGTTGATACTGCCCGACGCCAAGGAACGGAATCTGCGGCTTGCCGTTGACCATGGCCGGCACGCTGCGTCCGGCGGCGTTCTGGGCGAGTTCGATGCGTTCAGTCATTCCATTCCTTTTACGCTCTGCCCATCGCCTTTGCTCTCGCGACTAGCTTGCGTGCCCGCTCGACTACGGGCGGATCGATCATCTTCGAACCTAAACTAACCACGCCGAGCCCGCGCTGTTGTGCGTCTTCGAAAGCAGCAACGATCTTGAGCGCCTTCTCGATTTCTGTCTGCGAGGGCGCAAAGGCTTCATGAATGACCGGAATCTGCGAAGGATGAATGCATCCCATGCCTTCGAATCCGAGGGCGCGGGAATTCTCTCCCCACTGGCGCAGACCAGCCAAATCACCGACATCGCTAAACACCGAGTCGATGGCCTGAATGCCCGCTGCCTTCGCCGCATTCACTACGCGCGTGCGAGCATACAGCGACTCACGGCCTTCCAATGTTTTCGCAACGCCGAGATCGGCGGTGTAATCTTCCAGTCCGATGGTGAGCGCGCAAACGTTCGGAGTCACGGTCGCGATGGCAAATGCGTTTTCGATTCCGAGAGCGGATTCCAAAATCGGCATCAGCCAGATGGCGCGGTCGACGCCGTGGCTGACTTTTAGTTCTCGCACCAAGCGATCGGCTTCGCCCACTTGCTCGGGCCGTTCCACTTTCGGAATCAACACCAGGTCTGGAGCCTCGGGGACAATCTCTGCCAAATCCTCCAGCCCCAAGGGCAACTGGTTGATGCGAACCATGCGTTCACAACTGCCGAAGTCGACGGCGCGCAGCGTGTTGCGCACCAGGATCCGTGCGGTATCTTTTTCGGCATGGTGAACGGAATCTTCCAGATCGAGAATGATCGCATCCGGCGCGTGTAATGCGGCGTTGATGAAATATTTGGGCTCGCTTCCCGGCAGATAGAGTCGCGAGCGCCGCAAACGATCGCGAGATGTGGGTTCCGGCAGAGCGACTTTCTCGGGGAAAAGTCTTTGCCCGGTGCCCAGGCCAGAGCGTTTTACCGCCGCTTCAATTCGCGCGGAAATGACCAAGGGCAGCGCGCCTTCGTCGTGGATGGAAATTCGGGCGTGCCTCACGCCGAGAGTTTCGAGCACTTGGCGGGTCTGGCTAAGAATCGAACTGCCGTAGTAGAGTCCGACGCGAGATTCTAGCGTGATCTCGAGACCGCCGCTGTCGCGCGGTTCGATGGCGACGTGCACGTCGGAGCGCACGTCTCTGCCGTAGTGGCCGGCTTCCGCGGGATGCGCTGTCATGGCTGTGTTGTCGCTACTCATCTAAGATCATTAACCACAACGGACACGAAGGTTCACAAAGGAAAACTCTACCGATCTCCCCAGAATCACTTTAGTTTGGCTAGGATCGCGTCGGTCATCTTTATGGTCGAGGCGGCTCCCTGGCTGAGGGACATCGCCCCGCCCGAAATTCGCATCATGTCGTAGGTTCGCACTTTGCCTTCTTTCACCACAGTCGAGATGGCGTCTTTCATTCGCTTGGCCTTATCGTTCTCTCCTACATGTTCCAGCATCATTACAGCTGAGAGGATCATGGCGATTGGATTTACGATTGGCGGTTTCAACTCTGCATACTTAGGTGCTGATCCGTGGGTGGGCTCGAACACTGCGACTTCGTCTCCGATGTTGCCAGAGGCAGCGAATCCGAGGCCGCCGACTAACCCGGCGAACGCGTCGGACAAAATGTCGCCGAACAGGTTCGAGGCCACGATCACGTTGTAATCTTCAGGATTCTTGTTCAGCCACATCAACTGCGCGTCGATGTTGGTGGACCAGAGTGCGATCCCGGGATAGTTCTTGGCCACTTCCTTGGCGGTCTCTTCCATCATGCCCGAGGTTTCGCGAACTACGTTCGGCTTTTCGCAAATGGTCACGCCTTTGAAGCCGCGCTTCTTCGCATACTCAAAAGCAGCCGTAACGATGCGACGGGCCGCGGGCCGGGTGATGATGCGAACGCTAACGGCGATGTCTGGGCCGGGAACTTGGGCGAAGGCCTTGAACTTGGGATGCGAGTTGAGCGCGGCGCGTACGATCTCAGGCGGGTTGGTCCACTCGATGCCCGCGTACATGCCTTCTGTGTTCTGACGAAATACTGTGGTATCGATTTGCGGTTCGTCGTAGTCATCGTCCACGCGCTTGCGAATGTAGTTCAGCGGGTTGCCGGTGAAGCCGATGCAGGGGCGCATGCAGATGTCGAGTCCGAACTTCTGACGCATGGTCACGATCGGGCTGTAATAAACCAGACCTTTGCCTTGCAGATCGGGCTTCAGTTCGGCTTGCGCTTCTTTATTTGGCTTTGAGGTGATGGCTCCGAAGAGGCCGAGTTTGTGCTTGGAGAGCAGATCGATGGTCCGATCAGGAAGCGCATTGCCTTCGTTTCTCCAGCACTCCCAGCCGATGTCGGCTTGGACGTATTCGGCATCGAAGCCGACTGCTTTCAGGACGCGCAATGCCTCGGGCAGGACCTGATTTCCGATTCCGTCGCCGGGCATGGTTACTACTGTATGTTTTGCCATGAATGCGATTCTCCTGACAACTTTATTCAGACATAGAAATCCGGCCGAACCGCACGCGGGCGCGGGCGCCCGCGCCACACAAGCTAAGCCAGTCCCAGGCGCTTGGCTACCAGGTTTTCTACTCCCTCTGCGATTACCAGCGATTGCGGAACGCTCCCCAATGGCGGAAATGCGAATATTTCTCCGCGCCAGTGGATCACTCCTGAGGTGAAGTCGATTTCGATTTCATCGCCGGGAATAATTGTCTTCTCTTTTGCGGCGATTTCGTTCGCGAACTGCTCGCGCAAGCGCTTCACCAGTTCAGGCACTTCCACGCACAGAAAGCCGTTGTTATATGCATTGCGCAGGTAAGTTTGTGAAAAACTGGCTGCAATCACCAGCGGGATGCCCTTGGCTTTGAGGCAGGTCACGGCTTGTTCGCGGCTTGATCCGGTGCCGAAGTTGAATCCGCTTATGATCACGTCGCCCGCTCGAGCGCGAGACGCGAATTGAGGATCGTAGTTTTCCATCACGACCCTGGCCATCATTTCTGGCGTCATATCGTCGCGGTAAGTGTAGTCTTTTCCGTAAATCGCGTCGGTGTTGACGTTGTCCTGCGGCAGCAAGACTAGGCGGCCACGGACACTCTCGGGGAAGCCGGGGAGAATGTCGACTTTCTCCGCTGCGGATGCTGCCGCAAATTCGGTGTAGCTGCGTGCTGGGTCACGGTCGCTCATTTCGTGCGGTCCACGAATATAGCCCGCCACCGCGGAGGCGGCGACCACTTCAGGACTCGCCAGGTAACACTTGGCGTCGCGCGATCCCATGCGGCCTTTGAAATTGCGATTGGTGGCGGAGATTCCGACTTCGCCGGGCTCGAGCAAGCCGACTCCCAGACCAATGCATGGGCCACACCCGGCGGGCAATGGATTTGCTCCGGCCTCGAGCAGCGTCTGCCAGATGCCGCGCTTCTCGGCTTCTTCCTGCACCCACTTGCTGGCCGCGCCCAGGTAAAACTTCACACCCGGCGCGACCTTCTTGCCTTTCAGAACCTGCGCAGCGGCATCGAGGTCTTCGACGCGCGAGTTCACGCAGGAGAGCAGGTAGGCTTTCTGGATTGCGACCTTTTTCTTTTCCATTTCAGCCAGCGAACTCATGACCTGCACCGTGTCGGGACCGGAGACATGGGGCGTCACCTGAGTGAGATCAAGCACGATGCGAGCCGCGTATGCCGCGCCGGCATCGGGTCGCGAGGGATTCTTCGTCCAACTCTCAATGTCTTTCTCGGTGAAACGCTCTACACCGCTTGCTTTGAGCCGCTGATGCACGTTTTTCAAGTATTTGATTGTGACTTCATCGACTGGGAACCAACCTACAATTGGCCCCCATTCGGTGGTCATGTTGGAGATGGAAAAACGCGCGTCCATGGAGAGGCTGGCCACTCCTGGGCCGCCGAACTCAATGGCGGCGTTCAGAACTTCGTCATGGTTGTAGAGGCCGCACAAGGTGATGATTATGTCTTTGCCAGTCGCGCCCTCAGGCAACTTGCCTTCGAGCACGACTTCGACCGAGCGAGGAATCTGCCACCAGAATTCTCCTGTAGCCCAGGCTGCGGCGGCATCGGTGCGCACGATGGGCGTACCGATCGCTCCCAGGGCGCCGTACATATTGGAATGCGAATCGGAGGCGACTACGAATGATCCGGGGACGACGTACCCGCGTTCGACCATGATTTGGTGGCCGATGCCTGAACCTGCGGGGTAGAAGTCAACGCCATGTTCCTTCGCGAATGCCTCGATGGCACGATATTTCTTTTGGTTGGCTTCGTCTTTGTTCTGGATATCGTGGTCGAGGGCGAAGACGAGTTGCTTGGGATCGCGGATTTTCTTCGCACCGATTCCTTTGAATTTGCTCATCACCGCCGAGGTGTTGTCATGCGTCATGACGTGATGCGGGCGGATTGAGAGAAAGTCGCCGGTGCGCAGCGGGCGCTTGGGGCCTTCGGCGAGGTGGGTTTGGGCGATTTTTTCAACGATGGTCTGGGGCATGAGCTACTCCCGTTTCTTGTGGAGGCAACAAAAGCAGATTCCTCGCTTCGCTCGGAATGACAACTCTAATGGGAGACTTTGCAAGCAACGTCTCTACCGGTGCTTCTTTTTGTTCGACGACTTTCGTGGGGCTGCCTTTTTCGCCCTTACGTCCGCTTTCATCAGCCCCATCAGTTTGCTGACCGAGCCGATCTTCTCCAGGTTCCAGATGGCGTCTTTCAGTTTCTGTTGGGCGCGATCCGACAGGACGCCTTCCGCCAGCGCGGCAAATTTTTCTTCTACTTCTTGATCCGTTAACGGATTGCGCGGATCGCCTTTGGGATAGTCGAGTTGCTTGGTGAACGTGCGGCCATCCATCGTCGTGATGTTCACGATTACGCGTTGCAATGCCGGGAAAACTTTCTCGATCTCGGGATCGGCGACCACTTCGACTTTTTGCAGCTGCGCGCGGATCGTTGCATCCATGATCTTTTCCATGGTGAACTGCACTGGGGTCACCTGCCGCTCCGCCAGTGCGGCAGCGATCACGTAGGGCAGCGAGTGGTCAGCTGTTTCTTTGCTGCGGGGATCGTACTTGCTGGGGTCGGAAAGAATGTCTGCAGCGCGGGCCAGCGAGCGAATCTGAATTTTGGTTACCTGATCCGGCTTCAAGTCGTTCGACTTTACGATGTCGAGCACGGCCGAGATCGGCGTATGGGTCAGTGCTTCGGTTGGAAACGCTTTCATGCCGCATTGCGTGATGCGCCAGGAATCGCCTAGTCCGTCAGTCAGAAAATTCAGTTTCCACTCTGGTCCGAAAACGTGCGTCAGTCCTTCTTTCCCATCGACTACGTGCTCAGGTCCCGTGTATCCCTTCTCGGCCATGAGCGCGGCCAGCACTCCACTCTGCGTTGCCATGGGATCGACCGTGTTCTTCATCATGGTGAGTTTTCCGGCAGTTACGGCTCCCAGCGTGGCGTGGCGGCTGGCGGAAATTCCAACCGCATGTTGCATCTGTTCCCATGGGAGATGAAGAGCGCGTCCCGCGACGAAGGGTGAAACGAAGGCCGTCAACGTGGCGTGATGCCAGCCGCGCTCGCGAATGCCGGGGAAGGCAGCCTCGCAAAAGCGCATTTCAAATTCGTGCCCTAGCACGAGGCCCACGATCAATTCTTTTCCGTTGCTTTTCTTGCGCTCACAACCGGCCAACGCCGCCGGAAAAATGTCGGAGGGATGCGACGGATCCTGTTTCCAGTAAATGTCGTTGTAATCCATGCAGCGGATCATCAGGCCGTTGGCCAGGGAGGCTGAGACGGGATCGATCCGCTTTCCGGTGCCGATTACCGTGGCCGGGCCTTTGCCCGCGATCTCATCGAGCACTTCGAGGGCAATCTTTACGTCGTGTTGCTGGTAGCCGCCGAGCGCGCAGCCGATGGAATCCAGCAGGAAGCGCTTGGCTTGATAGACGGCGTCCTGCGAGAGATGTTTGTAATCGAGGGCGGCGGCCCAGCGGGACATCTTCGCGGTGATGGTTTCTTTGGTGGCGACAGCTTCTTTAACGGCGGACAAGAGGTCTCCTTGCGTCGCGTGTTCTCTTTGTCATTCCGAAGCGATGCGAAGAATCTGCTTTCAGCGTGCGCGGGCGAACAGCAGATTCCTCGCTTCGCTCGGAATGACAAGGACGTGGGGTGGAATGACAAAGTAAGAAAGAGCGGTCGCGAATCATTTCACCTTCACGTTCCTCGGATTCTTGAATGGCAGAAACGCCATGAAATCGGCGTGATGCACGATATAGGCTTCGGTGGTGCGTTTTACCAGATCGCCCTCGGCGGCATGGGACGCGATAATGTGGCAGACGTCGTCGGGCACACCGCACTCGAGTGCGAGTGCCACACCCGTGAACGGATGCCGCAGCGCTTCGCCACGTTCGCTTTGACGGCTTTTGCCGTCGGGCCCTATTTCGTATTCGAGCAATTTGCCGACGTCAGCGAGAATTGCGCCCGCGATTACTACGTCCATGTTAATCGGCAGCGCACGGCCCATGAACTCGTGCATGGACTCGGCACTCTGGCGCGCAATGTGGACCACGCAGCGCTTATGCTCCATGAACGTGATCGGGCAGTTGGGCACCAGCAAGGTGAATGGAATCCGGTTCAGGTCGTCGGGCTTCAGCGGGCTGCGTTCCAACGCCTTGATCCAAGTCTGCGTGACCTGCTCCCGCAGCTTGGGCTTCTCGATCCACTGGATTTCCGGCCACAGCCGCGCAACGGCATCACGCATGCACTCGGACCCCCTCGGAAACCATCTAGCTTATCGCGCAGGTGGCGGCGTCGTCGAGGGGCGAGGCTATAATCGCCTTTGTGCGTGTCCGACTTGCTTTCGTTTTGGTTCTCGGTTGCGTGTGCGGTTTTGCCAGTCTTGTTTATACGCAACAAAGCACTGAGCCTCTCGCGATCCAAACCACCAGCCTGCCAAAGGCCTACCTTAAGCAGCACTACGAGACGCGTCTGCTGGCACACGGGGGGATTCCTCCTTTGAACTGGGAGGTCACGGAGGGAACTCTGCCCGCGGGGGTTGTGCTAGGGCGAGACGGGATGTTAAGCGGATTTCCGACGGAAACCGGGGAGTTTAAATTCACAGCCACGGTGACGGATAGCGGCAGGCCCGCGGTGCAACGGAACCAGCAATTGGTCCTGATGGTCGTGGCGCCGCTGATGCTGCAATGGGACCGCTATCCGAAAATCACGGGGCGCAGGCTGGAGGGTTCGGTTCTCGTGTCCAATCAGACCGAGCAGGATTTTGATTTGACCGTGATCATTATGGCTGTGAATGATATCGGGCGGGCTACCGCAATCGGCTACCAGCGCTTCACCTTGAAGAAGAACGCCGCAGGCGTGGAGATCCCATTTGGAGAGAGCCTGCCGCAGGGTTCGTATCAACTGAATGTGGACGCGGTGGCGGAGGTGGCCGCAACCAATTCAATTTATCGCGCGCGGTTGGTGCCGAACGAGCGGTTTCAGATGCTGGAGGGTCCGTAAGAAAGCATGGACAGTGGATATCCGTAGGCCACGGATTCGCGATCAACACGAGGGAGTGCTGCCAGCCCGGGCTAACCACTGGCCACTCAGTGCTGCAGGCAAAAATTAAGAGTCCCGAGGTGGTGTTGGGATCATTCGTCTCGGCCAGTAGCTCGCTTTAGACCCTCGCTGACCTGCATGAATTGCGGTCCTTGCGGATGGCAACTCGCGATCTTTGCTCGGGCTCCGGGCTTACCGCCAACCGGATAAACCAAACCAACGCCTCGGGACTCTATCCTGCCTTCGACAGGTCTTCTTGTTCGCCTCGACCAGCACTTTGCTATAGACCCTTGCTAACCCTCCCTCAGTCATTTTGCAATGCAGAGGGTGACTTCGCTTGAGCCCCGGACGCCGCGCCAACCGGGAAAACTTCAGAAGTTGTCAAAGAACGATTATGGTTTTACTCTTTCTACTTTTAGAGTCAATGAAAATTGCGAAGCCGTATCTTTCGATTTTTCAATCGAGTGCAGGGAGTTCACAGGTCGGTGTCGCAGATTTGGTGCAGTGATTTGGGTCACGAGGTTTTGTGAAGTGAACTTCGATGCAATTTTAGCGGGTCTTTTTATCTGGGGCGGCGGAGCGTTGTTGAAAGACAGAGTGGTTATTTGTGAAAATCGCAGCCGAAACCGCACTGGGCGGCCAATATCGAGTCCTGTACCCTGGGGGTTAAGTGTTGTCGCAGGAAGCGAGTGAATGAACTCTACTGAGTTAGTTGCCGATCAAGGGGCGTTTTCCGTCTTGAGCGCAGAATGCGAAAAGATTGTTGACACTCGGAAGCGCTTGCCCGATTTTGTTTTCCGACGTTCTTTCACCAAGTATTTCGCGATTGAGTATGGGCACGTTTACAAGAAGAGCTTTGGAGCATTTCTTTTTCAGATGGCGACTATCTCTGGCGATGATTCCGTCAATTACATGGCGCTCGATCCCGATCCCGAAAGTTACTACCAGCAGCGTTCATTCTTTGGTGCGGCTTCCTTTAGGCCAGCTAGTTTGGTTGAGAGATACGTACCTGTCTTGTCTCGTGAACGAAATGTGCCTCAACTTCTAGCCGGTGTAAACGTCGGTGTGTTTTGGGGATCGTCGCTGAAATGGGCAGTCTCCAGCGACAGAATTTCATGGGAAATGGCAGTTGTTGGGGTTTCGGAGAATGTTGATGTGCCAACAATCAGCGGTTTTAAATGCATGGATGCTGCGGAGATCTCAAGTTACATGAAGAGTCAGTATCATTGGAAGCCGTCCGTTGCTTCAGAATTCATCCAACAGTTCTTGGCTAATTACATTATTTGAAAAACGAATATGGACGACTTCACCCGCGCCGAATCCGCCGCACAGTTCCTGCTCTTGCAAACTACACTTCGTCCGACAATCGGACTTGTCCTGGGCTCGGGTCTGGGCGGCTTTGCCGACGAACTCTCCGACGCCAGCCGAATTCCCTACGCAAGCATTCCTTCGTTCCCTCGTTCTACCGCCATCGGTCACGCTGGGCAGATGGTGATTGGCAAAGTTGGCGACATCGCGGTGGCAGCCATGCAGGGCCGCGTGCACTTGTACGAAGGATACTCTCCGAGCGAGGTCGTGTTTCCCACCCGCGTGTTTGGCAGGATGGGCATTCGAGCACTGATCCTCACCAATGCTGCCGGCGGCATCAATCTCGAATACAAACAAGGCGCGCTGGTGGTGATTACCGACCACATTAATCTGCAGGGACAAAGCCCGCTGGTCGGGCCGAACGACGACCGCTTTGGGCCTCGTTTCCCGGACATGACTCAGGCCTACCGCAAGGCTTATCGCGACATCGCGCTGCGAGCCGCTCGCCGGCTGGGCAAGGCCGTGTATCAAGGAGTCTACGCAGGCCTTTTAGGTCCGAACTATGAAACTCCGGCGGAGATTCGCTATTTGCGCACGATCGGCGCCGATCTGGTGGGCATGTCAACCGTCCCGGAGGTTATTGCGGCACGCCACATGGGATTGAAAGTGCTGGCTATTTCTTGCGTGACCAACATGGCGGCGGGGATCTCGGATGAAGTTCTCAGCCATGAAGAGGTGCTCAAAACCGGTGAGCGAGTGAAGGGAGACTTCGTAGCGCTGCTGCGAGCGGTTTTGCCGGAGATCGCAGCGGATGTGAACAGTTAAGCAGCCACGGAACACGGGCGGGGGCGCCCGCGCCACACTATTCGTTTAAAACGTGAACTTCGCGGCCAGCTGAATTACCCGCGGACCTCCTCCGCCCAGGCCGGGATTGGTCTGAGCCACATCTGGAGTTTGCGTGATGAGACCCATCGGCAGGAGCGGTTGCGTAATATCTCCATTCACGTAGGCGGCGGGATTCGGTGCGATCTGCGGACTTCCCGGACTGCCGTTGTCAATATATCCGGGGGTGATGTTGTGAGCCGGCAATGCGAAATTCGGGTGATTGAAAATATTGAAGAACTCGGCGCGCAGCTGCAGGTTCAGCCGTTCGGTTAAGCGGGTGTTTTTGCTGACTGAAAAATCCACGTTGCGAAGGCCCGGCCCAAAGATAGAATCGCGACCTAAATCGCCGAAGGTACCGAATGCCGGTTGCACGAAGGCCAGCGGATTGAGGTAGCCGGTGGTCGGATTCCAGTGCGGGAGGATCGGATTCACACCGGGCACGACGTTGGGCCGTTGATTGAAATAAAACCGCCCGCTGGTATCTGTCGAATTTGCAATCGGGATCGGGCGACCACTTTGAATGGTGATGATTGTGTTTAACTGCCATCCCTCGCCAAAGCCCCGAGCGGCCTTCCAGGCAGGCACATCGTAGTTGACCGCGGCCGTGAAGCGATTCCGCGTGTCGAACAGGGATGGGCCACGCTCGGCGGGCAGGTTACCGGGATCCTGGGGGAAAGCTGCACCGGGAACGAAGTCGATTCCATCAGACGCGTCATCGATCGCTTTCGACCACACGTAAGCTGCGAAGCCGGAAAAACCGTGGGTCTGCTGGATACGTCCGATCGCCTGCAGAGCGTTGTAGCTCGATGAACTCGAGGGCGTAAGTTCGTCCATTGCGCTGTAGGCGGAATTGGGGCGGTTGCCGTTGGCGTCGGGTTCATTGAGATCGGTCAGACGCACCAGCCTGCTGCCCTTGCTTCCCACGTAGCGGGCTTCGAACGACGCATTCTCGGCGAGTTTCTGCTGGACATTGAAATTCCAGTTCTGCGTATAAGGAGAACGGAAGTTTCGAGGCGTCACGAAGATCGAGTACGGAGGCGATGCAACGCCGTTCATGATCGGCGGGTTCGGCGTTGGATTGGTGCCGTTGAACGCGGTGGGGTCAAAGTTCAAAGGCACAACCGCTTTCGGCCCGATCGGATTGGTCACGATACCGGCCGAGGTGGTGAAATTCGCGATCAACAAATCCTGGGGCACGTAATCAAAATAGATTCCGTAGCCCCCACGAACCACCGTATTCTTCGCGACTTGCCAGGCGAATCCTAGGCGCGGGGCGAAGTCGTGCAGGTCGCGGTTGTACAGGCCATTGAGGCCGTCGGTGCCGACCATGGCGAGGTTGCCGTCTCGACCGAGGTTCGAGAGCAGATTATTCTTCTCGCTCATCGGTCCGAAATATTCCCAGCGCAGGCCGAAGTTCACGGTGAGGGTAGAACTCATACGGTAATCGTCTTGTGCGAAGAAACTGAATCCGTTGTTGTAGGTCGTGCGTTGCGTGTTGCCGGCGTTAACGGAGACGAACGAGCAGCAGGGTCCGAAGGGGCCCTGGTCCTGCGAACCGCCGGTATAGAAGTCAGCCAACGCGTCGACCACAGGATCAGGACTCAAGCCGACTCCCGCGGTGAACTGGAAGATGCCGCGCTCCAGATTGTCATTGAAATTGCTGATCACTGCGCGACGAAACTCTCCGCCGAACTTTAAGGTATGGCGGCCTTTCAGCCAGGTGAAATTATCGAGAATCTGAAAAGTCTGGCTGGTACGTCCGCGGGGAACGCTGAAGCCGGTTGCCCCCAAATTCTCGATATTGGTGAAGTCGAACTCGGGTAATCCGAGCTTGCCGGTCCCGAAGTTCAGCCCGATGCTATTGGGATCGAAGTTGGCATCGAGCGAACTGAACGAAGTCCGGTAGCGGCTGTAGCCGAAGCGCACCTCGTTGATCTTGGATGGACTCAAAGTAGAAAGCAGACTGACCGAAACAACTTGTACGCGGGTGGGCGAGGTTTGCGCGAACTGAGGCAGTCGCGACCCCGTGCCGAAGCCGCCCGGCGAGCCAAATGGAAAAATCTGATTACTCTGGCTGAAGGCATAGCGTCCGGTCAGGAGCTCTGTGTTGGTAAGGTTTTCGTCAATTTTGGCGATGAAGTTGTTCCCGTTGTTCGTGTCGCGCACAACGCCGGGAATTTGGCTGGTATCGCTCTTCGGATAAAAGCCCAGAATAGCGTCGAGTCCGGGATTGATCACGGGATTGCTGGGGGTACCGTTGATTGCTCCGGCGATGGTGCGGGCTTGTTGGATCTGGGCCTGGGTTGGAACCAGCAGCAAAAAGTCAGAACCCACACGCTCGCGCTGACCTTCATAGGCTCCGAAGAAGAAGGTTCTGTCCTTGACGATCGGACCACCTAAAGAGGCCCCGAAATTGTTGTTCTGAAAAACCGACTTGTGGGGTTGGGTATTAAAGAAGTTGCGAGCGTCCAAAGCGCTGTTGCGGAAGAATTCGAAACCGGAACCGTGAAGCTTGTTGGTGCCGGACTTGGTCACAATGTTGACCACGGAACCGCTGTTGCGACCGTATTCGGCGCCAAACTGCGACTGCAGGTTGAACTCCTGGATGGCCGCAATCGGCAGCAGAGATGCAGGCGCGCCTCCAATACCGGTTTGATTCAGAGCCGAGTTGTTGAAGAACGGATCGTTGTTGTCCGTTCCGTCGAGCGTGTAGTTGTTGGAGCGGTCGCGGTTGCCGTTGATGTTGAATTGTCCGAAGCCGCCCTGCGTGCCGGCGACGCCCGAAGGATCAACCGTCGCTCCGGGCGAAAGCGCAACCAGTTTGCCAAAATCGCGACCGTTGAGGGGGAGTTCAGCAACTAGCTTTTGGTCCACCACGTCGCTCAGCACGTCACGCGTAGTGTCGATTAGCGGCGCTTCTTCTGTGACCGTCAACTGTTCCACTCGCTTCTCCACTCTGGTCAAGTCGAAGTTCGCGGTCGTATCCGAGCCAACATTGACGATGACGTTCTGACCGACAGGCGATAATCCGCCATACTCGGCCGTGAGCGAATACACTCCGGCCGGAAGTTCGGCCAAGACATAAGCGCCGTCGTCGCCGGTTATTCCGTCGCGCACTTGGCCGGTCGCACTGTTCTTGGCGGTGATCTTCGCTCCGGCGATGACGTTGCCGTTCGGATCGACAACCTTTCCGCGAATCGAGCCACGAAAGCTTTGGGCAAGAACCAGACAAGGCAAAAGCAGCGCGGCGGTCACAATAATCAGTGCCTGAAGATTAGGACTAGCCCCACGTTGTCGGCCGCGCATGAATGTCTCCTCCTCCTCAAAACGTCGCTCAGAAAAGCCTTGCACCAACGATGGTCGTAATTACTTAGTCGTCCGCGGAATGAAAATCGCAACCGGAGGTTTCATTCCATACGTAGCCGCAAAGCTCCCCTGATTTGCCGCCAGGGCAAGATGCCCGCGAGAGTCGATATACAACAGCGGCTGGTGCAACGGCACGTCGCTGAAGGTGCGCACGAACGGAAGATCCATCGCGTTCTTGCCGATGGTGACGTGCACCTTCTGACCTCGCGCGTAGCCCAGCTTAAGGAAATCTTCGCCGCTGATATTGGTAACGAGATTGCCAAAGGGCCCGTCGGTTGCGATCACTTCTCCGCTCAAACCGCGATCATCCAGCTTCGCGGGCGCGATGTCCAGACGAACGAGTTTGCTAATATCTAGCTCGGGTCCCACCGCTGTCCAATCATCGCCTCGCGCCAGATGCGCGCCGACCGGCGAAAATATATCGCGCCCGTGAAACGTCGATGACAGCGCCGCCCCGATCATCCAGTCGCGATTGGTGATCTCGCGCGTACCCTCGATTCCATCGCGATCCTGCACCAGCGTCATCAAGCCATTGTCCGGCAGCACAAAATACTGTCCGCGCTTCGACTTCACTACGACCGCCTTTCTCGCGCTGCCCACGCCCGGATCCACCACCACTACAAAGACCGTTCCTGCAGGATAGTACGGCGCCGTGCCATACAGAAAGCGGGCCCCCTCGAGAATCGAGAACGGCGTGACCTGTTGGGTGAGATCGACAATTCGCACCGCCGGAGCGACGGAATACATCACACCCTTGCAGATGGCAACCGAATCGTCGACCGTACCGAAGTCGGTCATGAATACAATCGTGGGAATGACTCTCGCTGGCACACCCTGGGCGGTGGCAAGGCCGCTTTCCAGACAAAGAATCAACAAAAGGCAGGCAATGGAACTCCGCGACAGTCTATGCCTACCGAAACTTTCTCTTAGCATGTTTCTCTCCTAAACAATTTATCGGTCTGCCCGAACTGGTAAAATTCCCTTCACGATCATGCAACCTTTTAGGTGGTCAGCGCTCTTTAGAATTGTATTAAGTGGCAAATTGTAAACGCTGGCGGGTTGAACTAGAAGTCGGGCCCGCGACATGAAACTCACGCTGCCGTCTATAATTCTCTCGACTCTACTTGGCAATACTAGCGCAAGGAGAATGTGATGCCAGAAGCAATTCCGGAAAAGTATCGCGATTTGTTCAGCAAGCGCGCCTTCGCCAGTTTGGCAACCTTGATGCCCGATGGCCGGCCGCAGGTAACACCGGTGTGGTGTGATCTGGAGGGCGACTACCTGGTTTTCAACTCGGCCAAGGGCCGCCAGAAAGACCGCAATGTGCGTCGCGATCCGCGTGTCGCCATGGCGATCGTCGATCCCGAGAATCCTTACCGTTACCTTGAAATCCGCGGCCGCGTGGTGGAGATCACCGAGCAGGGCGCCGATGCTCACATCGACAAGTTGGCGAAGAAGTATCTGGGCGTGGACAAGTACCCGTACCGGCAGCCGTCGGAAACGCGGGTCATCTATAAGATTCAGCCTGAACACACCACGACGATGGGCTGACGATTGTAGCGCCGGCGTATCGCCCCTGGGCGCATCCCGCGCCCGGAACCGTCACAGGAGATCGATCATCCGCACCTACAATCTCTGCCTGCTCGGCTTTGGTAACGTCAACCGGGCGTTGCTTCGACTGCTGCAGAAAAAAGATTCTAAACTGCGCGAGCGAGGTATCGCGTGGCGGATCACAGGTGTCGCAACCCGAAAGATGGGGTGGATCGCGGATCCGAATGGGCTTGATGTAGACGCGATGTTAAGTGAACGTTTCGGCAAACAACCGCGTGCCGGGGCGCCCGCGCCGCAGGATGTCCATGCCTGGCTACGTCTCGCGCAGGCGGATGTGTTGTTCGAAGCCACTTCGCTCAGTCCTCGCAACGGCCAGCCGGCCATCGATCACATTCGCGCTGCTCTCGAGGTCGGCGCCCATGCAATCACCGCTAACAAAGGTCCCATCGTGCATGCCTACGAGGAGCTGAGTTCGCTGGCGGTTGCGAACAGTCGAAAATTTCTATTCGAGTCCACCGTAATGGATGGCGTTCCCATCTTCGCCTTGTTCCGCGACAACTTACCCTGCATTGATTTGCGTGGGTTTCGCGGCATTCTGAATTCCACGACGAATGTCATTCTCAGTGGCATCGAAGATGGCCTCAGCTTCGAAGAGTCGCTCATCAAGGCACAGACGATCGGGGTCGCTGAAACCGATGCCAGCAATGACATCGAGGGCTGGGACGCTGCAGTCAAGGTGGCGGCTCTGATTCGCGTGCTTATGGACGTGCCAATTCGGCTGGAAGAAATTCAGCGGGAAGGCATCGGCAAGCTGAGTGAAGAAGCGGTCCGTGCTGCTCGGGCCGAAGGAAAACCGTACAAGCTCGTGTGCCGCGCCCGGCGCACCAGTCAGCGCGTGACGGCGAGCGTGCGGCCAGAGCGGGTACCGTTAAGCGATCCGCTGGCTTGGGTCGCGGGAACATCGTCGATCGTGTATTTTGATACAGACATCTTTCCAGGGCTGGCGATTACCGAAAACAATCCCGGACTGGACGCTACCGCGTACGGGATGCTGACTGATTTCGTGCGCGCGGTGACGGAAACGTAGCAAACTAAGTTTCTGCAGAGAGATCGCCTTGAACCCTATGTTGAGCACTCAGCATGAAACGGCAAACGCACTTGATCTCGACTGGACTCGATCCCAGTTCCCCTCCCTTTCTCAAACCGTCAACGGGCGTTCCGCGACGTTTCTCGACGGTCCCGGCGGAACTCAGGTTCCGCAGCGCGTGATCGACGCCATTTCGAACTATTTGAAGCGTGACAACGCCAACACTTGTGGCGCTTACGCCACCAGTCGCCACACGGACGCGATGATTGCCGGCGCACGTTCGGCCATGGCGGACTTTCTTGGCTGCGATCCGGATGAAATCGTCTTCGGTCCCAACATGACTTCGCTGACCTTCGCGATCAGCCGATCAATCGGACGCGAACTTGGCCCGGGAGACGAAATCGTACTCACGCATCTCGATCACGATGCCAATATTTCTCCCTGGCGCACACTCGAAGAGCGCGGTGTGACCATTCGCATGGCGGAAATCCATGAAGACGATTGCACACTGGATATGGACGACCTGGCGAGGAAGATCACCGACCGCACGAGACTTGTTGCGGTCGGCTACGCTTCGAATGCCGTGGGCACAATCAACAATGTGAACGAGATCATTCGTCTCGCGCATGAGCGTGGCGCGATGGCCTACATTGACGCGGTTCATTACGCGCCGCATGGTCCCATCGATGTTCGTGCGCTCGACTGCGATTTCCTCGTGTGCTCGACCTACAAATTCTTCGGGCCGCATATGGGCGTTCTTTACGGCAAGCGCGAGCACTTGAAGCGGTTGCAGCCTTACAAAGTTCGCGCCAACACGAATGTGATCCCTAACAACTGGGAGTGGGGCACCCTTAACCATGAATGCATCGCGGGGATCACCGCATGCGTCGACTATTTAGCCGACCTGGGACGCCGCGCCAATCCATCGGCATCCACGCGACCCGCCGCCCTGCTTACGGCTTACGAGGCAATCCAGAAACATGAACGCAGATTGATGGAAAGCCTCATCCCGGAATTGCTCGCAATCGAGGGTCTGAAGCTCTACGGCATCAGCGATCCGAAGCGCTTCGATCAGCGATGTCCTACGATTGCGGTGCGCATCAAAGGCCAAACGCCGCTCGAACTCGCCACTCAGCTTGGCGACCGTGGTTTCTTCACCTGGGACGGCAATTATTATGCGCTGAATCTCACCGAACACCTTGACGTGGAAAAGGACGGCGGCTTCCTCCGCATCGGCCTCGCGCACTACAACACAACGGAAGAAGTGGAGCGACTGCTCGCAGCTCTGCGGGAAATCGTCGGCTAACAAGTTAATTTTTGCGACGGAGTTCCGTGACGTTCTCACCATTCGCGCACAACACCACGGTGGCCAGGTTGATGAACAATCCGTGCTCGACCACGCCGGGCATATCGCTTAACTTGCGCGCGAGAGCCGGCGGATCGGGGATCTGTCCAAAGTTGCAATCCAGAATGTGATGGCCTTCGTCTGTAATGAAAGTATTTCCTTTTGCGTCCTTCCGCACCTTCACCGTGGCGCCCAAGGCTGTGATTCTCTTTGCTATTAAGGGCTGGGCAAAGGGAATTACTTCGACGGGAAGCGGGAACTTCCCCAGCACAGCGACTTGCTTGCTGGAATCGGCGATGATGACAACTTGCCGCGACGCCGACGCAATGATTTTTTCCCGCAGAAGCGCGCCGCCGCCGCCTTTGATCAGGTTTAGCTGCGGATCGAATTCATCGGCCCCATCGATGTCGACATCGATCTCCTGACACTCCTCGAGAGTGGTCAACGGGATTCCCAGACTGGCGGCCAGTTCCCCGGTATGAACGGAAGTCGGGATCCCGCGAATCTTCAATCCTGCCCGGACTTCTTCGGCCAGGAAGCGCACAACGTGCGCCGCGGTCGAACCCGTTCCCAATCCAAGGGTCATGCCATCGCGCACAAAGCGCAAGCTGGCGCGCGCCGCAGCAGCCTTTTCGAGCTCATTGCTCATTGCATCATTCATGTCTAATCGCGATTCTGCAATTCGCAATTACGGACTCAGCTTGAACACGACTCCATTGCCGCCGCCATTCACGCCGTAAAGGTTGCCAGCTTCGTCGCGCACCAGGCGACCGGCAACCGGGTATGCTCCATCGGCCCCGCCGGTAAAGCTGTACAAAACAGTCTCCGTTCCCCTCCCATCCAGCTTGAACAAGATACCGCACCCGTAGCTGGTTCCATCGAAGCATCCTCCCGCGCCGCCGATGTAGGTTGTGCCGTAGAGGTTGCCCTTCTCGTCTAGAATCAGACCTCCAATGGGAAGTTGGCCATCGCTTGCACTCCCGGCGAAGCGGTGCAGCACGGTGAACTTGCCCTTCTTGTCTACCTTGAAAACAGTGCCGCATCCGTACGGAGCATAGCAGGCCAGATCACCGCCATACTGAGTGGTTCCGTACAGATTGCCCTTCCTGTCTCGAACTAAGCCGGCGTAGGGATTCGACCCGTCAGTTCCGCCTGTAAAACGGTACAGTACGGTCTCCTTACCTTTAGCGTCCACCTTGAACACCGTTCCATTGTTGGTCCCGTAGCCGCCTGAAGTGGTGCCGTAAAGGCTGCCCTCTGCGCCCCGCACCAGATCTCCAGCAGGATAACCCCCATCCGCCTGACCCTTGAAACTGTATAAAACAGTCATCGTGCCAGCTTTGCAGCTCAGCTTGAAAACCGTGCCGAAGTAGCGACCGTTGTTGAGGCGACCCCCGAACTCGGTGGTGCCATAGAGGTTGCCAGCCTCGTCGCGGATCAAACCGGAGAATGGCAATGCTCCATCCCCGCGTTTCCCTGTGAAACTATGCAACACAGTATGCTTGCCGCCGGCATTGATCCTGAACACGGTTCCGGCGCGGCCAGCGCCGCCATAACCCGTAGTTCCGTACAGGTTCCTCTTTGCATCCGGGATCAAATCTGCGAAGGGAGAGGCGCCATCCATGCCTCCACTGAATGCATGCAGCACGGTCTGCTTGCCAGCCTCATCGACCGAGTACACGACCCCGTCATCCGTAGTGGGATCGCCGCCGAACGTGGTGGTACCGTACAAATTCCCTCCGGCGTCCCGGATCAAGCCAGCTTCCGGTCCACCCCCGTCGGTTCCCCCAGTGAATGTGTAAAGCACAGTTAGGGTCTGCGCTTGGGTTCGCGGGGTGAACGCAATTGCTGAAGTAACCGCTACCCACGATAGCAGCGCGGCGTGCGCCCATCGAAAAAGTGATTCTGGAATTGGTCTTCGAGGTTGCGTCGGCTCGGCCATCATCGTGCTCCTTCACTAACGCAAACCATCGTATTCCGCTCAAGCAAAATGTCAACCTGACTTTCGGCCCACCTCCGCCAGACTTCGAGGCAGTAAGCAAGGAATGCTCTACGATGCCGCCATTCAGCAGAGGGGGCTGCCGGCGGTTTGACTCTGATAACCTGTCGCGGAACATGCGTGCCTCCGCTATCTTCGGGCCGGGAGCTTCTGCCAGAGACCTGAAGGCGTTTCAGAAAGATTCGGAGGCGACCTGGCTCGTCGAACTGCCTGCTCACCCGGATCAGGCCGATGCGATTCTCATCTTCGGCGGGGACGGCACCGTGCATCGGCATCTGGCGCAATTAGTCGAACTATGTCTTCCCGTCCTGATCGTGCCTTGTGGCAGTGGAAACGATTTCGCGCGCGCTTTGAGACTGCCGAGAGTTCGAGATTCTTTGGCGGCCTGGCGCTCGTTCTGCTCCGGCGCAAACAATGTTCGGACCATCGATCTCGGGACAATCACACCTGCAAAGCAGGGTGCAGGCGCATCGCCCGGGCTACATCATTATTTCTGCTGTGTGGGCGGGGTTGGTCTGGACGCGGACATTGCTGGCCGTGCCAACCGGCTCCCACGTTGGCTTCGGGCACGCGGCGGTTACGCGCTTAGCCTCTTGCCTGCGCTATTAAAATTCGCACCGATCGCAATGACGATTTCATGCGCCGGGAATCCGCCGGCGTTCATCAATCAAAATGAGTTGATGACCCTAACCGCGTTCGCCAATGCTCCCTCCTACGGTGGCGGGATGAAGATTGCGCCGCGGGCCCTGCTCGATGACGGGAGTCTGGATATTTGCGCCATCGGTCACATGAACAAATTCAAGACGTTTTGTCTTTTTCCCACGATATATTTTGGGAGCCACTTGAGCATTCCACAGGTGCAATACTTCCAGGCGGAGCGTTTCAAGCTCGAAACCGAAGAACCGCACGACGTGTACGCCGACGGTGAATACGTCTGCCGTACTCCAATCGAAGTGAGCATTGCGCGACGGGCGTTGCGCGTGATCGTCCCCTAAGCGGCACTCCGGTGCTAAACTACCCTCACTGTATGGCTGAAACTGGTCGTTCCCGCACTCTGCTCTGGATCGTGATCGGAGGAGGAATTTTCTTCCTCTTCGTGCTGGCCGTGTTTACGCTGGTGTATCTGACCCTGCGCGCGGGTGGAGAGCACGCGTCGCTCAACGGCTTCGGCGACAAAATTGGCGTGATCGATCTCGAAGGCGTAATCCTTGACTCCAGCGTGATTGTGCCCCAAATCAAGAAATTCGGCGATGACGATTCCATCAAGGCCATCATTCTGCGGGTGAATTCTCCCGGCGGCGGCGTGGCCGCTTCCGAGGAAATCTACCGCGCCGTCAAACGCATCCGCGACGACAAGAAAAAGCGAATCGTGGCCTCGATCAGCACTGTGGGCGCGAGCGGTGCCTACTACGTGTCTTCCGCAACCAACAAAATTTATGCCGACAACGGCAGCGTGGTGGGATCGATCGGCGTGATCGCCGAGTGGGTGAATTATGGCGACCTCATGAAATGGGCCAAGCTCAAGCCCGAAGTGCTAAAAGTCGGCGCGCTCAAGGACACGGGCGATCCCAGCCGTGAAATGACTCCAGAGGAGCGGGCCTACATGCAGTCGCTAATTGACAACATGTACGGCCAGTTCGTCCAGGCAGTGGCCGACGGGCGCCACGCGAAGACCGATGACATTAAGAAAATCGCGGACGGCAGGGTGTGGACCGGGCAGGAAGCGCTGCCCATGCACCTGATCGATCAAATCGGCGACTTCCAGAATGCGGTCGACGATACGGCGAAGTCTGTCGGCATTAAAGGCGAGCCCACGCTGGTGCGTCCGGACAAAGATCGCAAGACATTGGCCGACTTGTTGTTCGGGGACATCTCCCAGTGGCTGCCGACCCGCGAAAAGCTGCTCGACCAGCAGATGGGCTTCTATTACCTGTGGAAGTGAGCGCCCTGCTGTCATCCTGAGCGAAGCGAAGGATCTGTGTACTTACCCAGCATCAAGAGAAAGTGCACAGTTCGCATTGCCCAGGATGAGAAAGCTGGAACCCGAATCCCGATGCCTGATGTTCGGTCCCACAAAATGCCACTTGCGCACAACCCCTGAAATTTGAGAAGGTTATGCAGGCCCTGATGTGGCTCGGGAGCCCCGACCGCAGGTGCAAGCCACTTTCATTACGACACTTACGGAGCATGGAGCGAAGAGGCGTATGACCAAGGCTGACCTGATCGATGAAGTGTCCCAACTGGCGGAATTAACCCGCAAGGACAGTGAAGTTATCGTCGAAACCATTTTCGACAGCATCGTGCGCTCGCTTCGCGTGGGCGACAAGATTGAGATTCGCGGCTTCGGCAGCTTCCGCACCCGGCAGCGCAAGCCGCGCGTCGGCCGCAACCCCAAAACCGGCGATCGCGTGGAAGTGCCGGCCAAGAAGATTCCCTTCTTCAAGCCGAGCAAGGAATTGAAGGACTTGGTGAATACCGGAGTCACTGAGAGCACTCCATCGGCGTCCGCCACGCCCGCCTCGCCAACGCACTGAGGGCTGCCCCGACGAGGCGTCCGTGACTACGCGATTCTGGCGACCCGGAGATGTGCTCGCTGTGGTTAAATCAGATTCATGTTTGCCCGCAAGATTCGTGTGGAGTACGAGCATAACGGCCGGCGTCTTCCCTGTCCGCTGAAGTGGCTCGACAGCTTCTCCATGCGCAACTTCACCAACGCCACCGTCTTTGACAACACCCTGCCCTTAGCCGACGGATTGATCGAGATTGGCACCCACGTTCCACTAGCCGAATTGAAAGCCGCAATGGAAGACTGGTTCCGGCGGAAAAGCTATATCGCGAAGGATGCGGCGTTGCTGCTGACCGAGAGAACCCTAAAAGCTTGACCCACTCCGCCAGGCCTTTCGCCATCCCGATTTAGGAAACGTGGTCCACACAGAAGGACCAATAAATTCATGCACCTGCTTGTTTAGCGCTTCCTATGCAACCGAAAAGATCAGTGTAAAACGGAAGTCCGAGACAGATTCTTTACCGAAACATGACAACTGAGGGGTAACTATCCAAAGGCGCGGTCATCTCAAGAGTAAGGGGATGAATATGAATCGTGAACGGGCGCAACTGCTGAGCATCCGCGGCAGCCACCGGACGAGAAATCGCTGGTACGGGCCCGGCTTATCTGGATGTATGGATCAGATCCAAATATTCTCAGCAGTGCGGAAGCAGGCGGTCGATTGGAACAAAGTGCTGGGCCTAGCCACCGTGCTCGTAGTGGTGGTGCTGGGCTGGACCGCGGTTGGAATCGCGGTTTCCCATTTTCTAAGGTAGGAATCCGACGCCTGAGCCAGTCTTCGACGCGGCAATTATTTGTCGTAGTGCAGCAGCGAGAACACGTCGTAATCCTGCAGCTTGTCGCGGCCCTTGAGAAAATCGAGCTCCACCACGAATCCCAAACCAACGACTTCCGCACCCAGCGAGGCAGCAAGTTTGGTTGTGGCTTCAGCCGTTCCTCCCGTAGCTAACAGGTCGTCCACGATGATCACCCGCTGACCTTTCTGAATAGCGTCTTTGTGAATCTCCAGTGTGTTCGTTCCATATTCCAGCGCGTAATCGTACTTCGTCGTCGCAGACGGAAGTTTGCCGGGCTTGCGCACCGGGACGAAGCCGGCATTCAACCGGTAAGCCAGTGCCGGAGCAAAGATAAATCCACGAGCCTCCATCCCCAAAACTAAATCGATCTTCTGGTCGATGTAATGTTCGGAGAGAGCGTCGATCAGCATCGCGAATCCCAACTTGTCTTTCAACACGGTGGTGATGTCGTAGAAGAGGATCCCCTTCTTGGGGAAATCGGGGACTTCGCGAATCAGTTTCTTCAGCGGCTCGCAGCTGACGCTCGCTTTAATCGGCGCTACGTTACTCGACATTTACCAGGCTCCTTCGATGCGAAAGCTTGTCAGGCCAGAAATCGGCTTGGCTTCAGATTCCTCGACGTCATCCACACGGGCGGCGCGCGGGCCTTCCCGCAGACGCACCCGCAGTCCCACCAGTTGATCACGCGTGCCCATGGCTAGCACCTCCACGCTACTGTCCGAATTATTGCGCACCCACCCGGCAATGCCGAGAATGTGCGCCTCACGTTCCACAAACCACCGGAAACCCACGCCTTGCACGCGACCGTGAACCAGAAAACGACGGGCTTCGATCTCCTTGGTCATGACGCTGCATCATCAAAATATCAGATTGTCGCGCCATGCAGGAATTGCAACACGCACCGCTCGGGATCCTGTTGATTTGTAGTCCTGCGCTGGAAAGCGCCCACCGACGTGCTCGAACTTACGCCCGCGAGAGGTAAACGCCCTCGGCGGTATCCACGCGGATCTTCTCGCCCTCGTTGATGAAAGGCGGCACCTGCACGACAAGTCCAGTCTCCGTCTTCGCGGCCTTGGTCACACTCGATGCAGTTGCGCTTTTGAGCCCCGGTTCGGTCTCGACCACGGTGAGTTCAACCGTCTGCGGCAACTCAATCCCGACCGCTTTGCCGTCAAAGAACTCGACTTTGATTTGCAAGTTAGGAATCAGATAGTCTACTGCGTCGCCGAGAATGTCGCGCGTCAAATGGGTTTGCTCGAAATTAGTCGTATCCATGAAGTAGTAGCTGTCGCCATCGGCGTATAAATACTCCATCTCCTGCTCATCCACCGTAATCTTCTCGATGGGATCAGGCGAGCGGAAGCGATGCTCGAACATGGCGCCGGTCCGCAGGTTGCGCAGCTTTGCCTGGATGAAGGCGCGGAGATTGCCGGGAGTGCGGTGCTCGACACTGAAAACCGAATGCAGATCATTGTTGTGTTTAATGATCATGCCGGGACGAAGCTGGGTGGCGGGAATCGACATTACCGAATGAATCTCCTTTAATTGCGGGTAGCCGGCGGACGCGGGCAGTCCACATTCTCCGCCAGGCACAAGGCTCAAAGTGCTTATTTTACAGGACTTGAGCCAATTTGGGAAATCGCGCCCAGGTTAAAAGTCTCGAATCTGCCACGCTCGTCGGTTCAGGCAGCTAGAATGGTGTTTGACGAATCCAAGCTGCGAGATTTTCATGACCAGAATTTTCTCATTACCAGAGAGGAGCTTTTATGCGCGTAGGTAAGTACGAGTCGTCCGAGGGAAACACCGCCGCCACCGCCATCACTTTCCTGCTGATCGGTCTGGGAGCCGGCACGCTGATCGGGCTTCTGTTTGCACCGAAGTCCGGCAAACAAATGCGAAAAGAGTTGGGCCGCAGATATCAGGACGCCCGCGAAACGCTGGACGATTGGAAAGACGAAGCCAAAGACGCTGCCGAAGACGCTCTGGAACGCGGTCAGGAACTCGCCGACGAATTGCGCGACCGCGTAGCCCCTTTAGCCGCAGCCATGAAGCGCCGGTAAGCGGTCATGCGGTTCGGGAAGCTGGCGTGGCAGGATTTCTACCCGAAGATCGCTGAGAAGAAACCTTTGATTTTGGCGAATGCTCCGTGGTGTGCCGGCTTGGCCTGAGCTTGAGGCGGAGGCAGAACCTCGGTCTCAAAAGATGCCGGACTCGGCAAATCCCTTGCTGGCAGAAGTGCGGCTTCGCGAATTGGGGCCGGCTTTGGAACCGGCCGATTGCTTGCGGGCAAATCCTCCGCGCGAAACACGAACGGCGCCTCCACCTGCACATGAACATCATTCGGCTTTGAAGGTGGCAAAGCGGCCGTCTCCGGTGGCAACGCTGCCGCTTCTCCGGGCAACGTAACGCCGGATGGCATGGGCTTCGATGGCTCTCCGGGTTGCGCCAGGCGCATGGATGAAGGTGCGGGTTGCTGCGCATCGAGGACCGGAGCAGCCGACGCACGCATCACCGGAATCTCAGGTGGCGGGCAACCACAATCGGCGGGCACAACCGCATCCACCAGATTCAATCTCCCCGAGTGAAACACAACCTGCTGCCTCGGCGTAACCTGGTAATTCCCGTCTCCCAGAAGTTCCGAAACAATGACCGAAGCGGTGTTTCCCGGCAAAGCCCGCACGCACGTATTGCCTCGCGAGTCGGCGCTGACCGCATAATGAAACTCGCCCGGCCCGGCCAGCAAGATGCGGAAATCGGGAGTCAGAATCGAATCCGCCGATGCATCCAGCTTGTAGTGGGCTTCGAGTGCTCCGGTGTTCATCCCCAGCATCAGCGCATGTCCGCTCTGCGCGGACGTAACTGACACCGTCGTTCGAGGGCAAACCAACACTTCGCCCCCTCGCTCCAGTCGCAACACCGACGTTTCCGAGCCAGCTGTCACCGATGATCCCGCAGTCACGTGGCTGCCGGCCAGCACAAGCGTGCCCGAGGAGCCGGGGCCAAGTGGAACAGCAACGGGCTGGATACCTTGCGTGAAAGCAGGAACAGAAAGCGGCTTAGCCGTCACCTCGCCTGAAGCGTGCAGGCGGACCATCAGGCGATTGCCAGCTGCGTCCCAGGAATGTCCGGTCGGCTTGAGCAAATCAACCACCACGCGCGTCACCGGTGGCGCGTTCTGAAACTGGTTGACCCGCACCCGGCGAATCTCCTGGCTGGGCGAGTCGATCTTATTGTTTCCGGATTGAAGCGCACTCGGGACATCGGCGTTCGGAAGATCAATCACCAGGCGCGGTGGATGATCCAGCATAGTGATCGCGGGCACCAGCGGCCGGCTGGACAGAATTTCCACGGCCGGTCCCGGCAATACACGAACGCTGCGGACGACCACCGGAGCATCGGTAGTTGCCACCAACTTCGGAGTTGACTGGGCCCTGCTCGAGGCAATCAGCAATCCCGTCAGCAGGAACACTGCACCGAGCAAGCTCCGAACGCATGGCTGGGACTTCATCGCAGAATAGGGTACTTCATCCAACGATACCACCGGCCCGCGCCGGAGAGAAGTGTTCCCGAAAGCACGAAAGTCATCAAGACACAAGGTGTGGAGATCGCTGGCGCGTCCCAGTTTACGGTTCGGAGAGGAATTCGTATTCGTCAATCACCGCGGCCACCGCGACGCGGCCTTCGTTGCCGCCTTCGTCCACGCGCACCACTTTGCCTTTGCATCGCACCCGGATGCTTTCGGTCAACGTGATTTCCGGCGGCAGAGTAAGAGTGAACTCAATGTTCGACCCAGCGGCGATCGCCGAGTCCACAAAGAAGCAGATGCCGCGCGCGCTGACGTCCCGCGTCTGCGCGGTTTTTTCCTGGACGCCACCTTCGGTATAGGTAACCGAAACAGGCAGCCGCAAAGCGAATCGTCGGGTTGCCCGCTTGTTGTCCTGCTCAACTTCGGCCATGAGCCCTCCACTGAGGCGTGTAAAGCATGGCGTTTTGCGTTCACCATGTCAAGACTGTAGTTGAGCCGGCCTCTGCGAGCCTCACTCGGCAGGCCTCGGCGGCCGTTCTCAGCGCCCTCTGCGTTCTAAAATTTTGGGGTAAGCTGATAAGCAGATGGTCTTCGTTCTGGACAACTACGATTCCTTCACCTACAACCTGGTCCAGTACCTGGGGGAACTGGGAGCCGAGGTCGTAGTGCGCCGGAACGATCAGGTAACCGTAGCGGAAGTAGAAGCCATGCGCCCGGAGCGCATTCTGCTCTCGCCCGGACCATGCACGCCGCAGGAAGCCGGAATCAGCGTTGAGCTAGTCCGCCATTTTGCCGGCCAGCTTCCTATACTCGGAGTCTGTCTCGGACATCAAGCCATCGGCGCTGCCTTCGGCGGCCAAGTCGTGCGGGCCCCCAAATTGATGCACGGCAAAACCAGCGAAGTGCACCACGATGGCAAAACGATTTTCAAAGGCCTGCCGTCACCAATGACGGCCACCCGTTACCACTCCCTGATCGTCGAAGAAAAAAGCCTGCCCAAAGATCTGGAAATCAGCGCCTACACCCCGGAAAATGGCGGAAGCCGCGTGATTATGGGCCTGCGCCATAAGAAGTTTCCGATAGAGGGCGTCCAGTTCCATCCCGAAAGCGTGCTGACCGCCGAAGGCAAGAGGGTAATCGCAAATTTTCTGCTGATCTAATTTCGCCTCCTCTTTGAGGTTCACTGCAGGTCGCGCTTCCTTCACTCAGTTGTAGCGGAGGTATATACCCCAAAAATACGTTTTCCTCCTAAATCTATGAATTGATTGGGCGAGAAACGGAGATACCCTCGTAAAATATCCCTTCTAAAGGACTTACGAGAGGGGGATATCTCTTCCTGTGGGCCGGTTTTTCTCGTAACTCTATGAAAACAGGTCGTGCGGGTGGGGATTGATATCTAAAATATCCCTTTTAAAGGAGTTAGCATGTTTCGCCCAGCTTTGGGTGCATGGTCCAACACAACAAACTGTCTAATACCAGTATGGCAGATTCCAGAGGTAAACATGACATGGTTTGGAACTTTCTTTTTGTAGCGGAATGAGGTGGTTGCGGGGAATTGAGTGCTTGCGGGGGCTTGACAAGATTTTTGAGGATCGAACCATCTTGCGTTGCTCAATTCCGGAAGGCGGCGCCTACGGTGGCCTCGCTGGCGCGCGCCGAGGCGCAGGGTTCTTCGGCACAATTCGGCCCTTGAAGGGTTATCCCGCTCGATAACCCACGGAAGAGAGAAGTGGGAATCGGGGCGCCTTCCAGGGATCATGCTGCTGGCATGGTTGCCTCCCACCCTCCGCACAGAACGCGGAAGGGTGGGGCACCCTCGTTTCTCGATACAAGCTAGACATACAGACGCTGTGGGTGGGCCACCCGCCACGATGGGTCTTCGTGGTTACGCTAGTTTTAGACAGTTCCCAGATGTGTGTCTGGTCAATCTTGCACACTCCCAAACGGACCAAGCCAACGGCGTGCCAGGAGCGACCGCGACGTTAAGGCGCGCCCATCCGTAATCCTGCTATGGAAATCCCTAGTTGTACCGCCTTCCCCCCAGTTGTACCGTTAGCATGGAGTAATGCGTGAATTGGTTTCGCCTTTTCCCGAGGAGGCTCACGATGAAACGGATGGTCCGACTGATCGTTGTCATCCTTTTCTCACTCGTCGCGCTGGGCTTGGTTATTGCCCAAACGCAACCGAATCAGAAGAAAGCAGCCACTTCCCAAAAGCCAAAAAGCGAAACCCTGGAACTTGGCAAGTCCTATGCCGCGTTACGCCCTGAGCAAAAGCGTCTGGTAGACGACTTCGTTCGCCGTTATAACGCCACTACCGGAAGCAACCTTATTTCCGAACAGGCCTTCGACAACGCTCGACTGTCCATCCGCACCACGTTCGACGCCGTGACCCATGCGCTGCTGAACGCGAAGATCACCGACGCACACGGCAAGAGCCTGGGTCTCGCGATTGACCTGGTCGACGCCGTTGACGAAGTGATGGGAGAGGAATCCGGTGTGGGTGGCGACCGGCAGTTCCGTTTGTATGTGTACCTGAAGCCCAAAGCGGTTGACATCCTGAGCCAGAGCCAGGAGTTCTTTCACGATCGCGACAATAGCGTTTATCACAAGGGCTTTCCCACTTGCTATCGGCTGAAGAAGGGACCTCCCTCGATTCAGATTTCCGTTTCGCGCGACAACAAATTGGCGGACATCGATGTCGATTATCGTTCTTCCAGTTTCCCTAAGGCGCTGGTTAATGGACACTTGTCCGCTTCCAACTCCGACGTCCGCGCAGGAAACAATCTTGACCGCCATGACGGCCGTTGGTGGGGCCTCAACGGGTGGTGGCGCAATGTCTTTGGACAGCTCGGAACCGGCGCGAAGTCGCCAAAGGAAAATGCCACCCAGGGCCTCGGGCACATTCCCTTGAATCCCGGCGTGAAAGCCGATGAGGGTGTGGACAAGAGCGCGCACGACTTCTTGCAAAGCTGGGTCGTGGGGAAAGAACCGACTAAGTCGGTTGCCTATTTTTCGCCTCGCAGTTATCCGTGTTTGGAGGCAATGCCGCAGAACCTGAGGCAATCCGTGTCGCAAGGTATGGTTCGGCTTCGCACACTGATGGCAATGCAGAAATTCAGCGATACCACCGGCACGGTGAATTCCGTTGCCGACGTGTTCGAGCCTGCCGACAAATGGTCGCAGGCTTTGAAACCGGCAAAGAATGCCTATGGGTCGGAATTCCGGCTGGTGGGTGTGCCAGCGGACATGGCTCAGGACGAAGAATGTGTCGCCATACCGGACACGGTTCCGAGCAAACGGCGGAAAGAAAAGTACTTTGCCACTGCGTTTCGCGGAAAAACAGAAGACAGCCGGAACAAGGTCATGTCGCTGCTTTGGACCGAGGAGGGCGATTATTGGAAAATCATTGCCATCCGCATTGAAGATAGCAGCGATGCGGGCCTCGTCCCAAACAACGCGGCAGCTCAGGCCGAGCCTTCGGTGGAAGCACCGCGGAATATTGCCGGCGATCCCGCCGCCGCAAAAGACATCACGCAGTTCTATCAGGCTTGGATCATGAAAAGAAACGTTACCGAGGCTTCCCACTTTGCGTCAGACCGTTCCTACCAGTGTCTCGCGGCACCCTCCGCAGAGCAGGGGAAACTGACGCCCATCGCGAGAATCCAGTCTGGGCTGCAACAGCCGCTCGCAAGAATCACATCGGGCGCTAATCTCTCGGACATGATGTCGAGTATGCAGCCGCAAAACGATCTGCTGCGTCCAATTCAGCAGGAGAACGCCAACGCTTTCGCAATGATGGCCGTGCCGGACCAGAAGGCGGATAGCTTTCTGTGCCAAAATCGCCATCTGCCCGAAAGAACTCCGGACTTGAAGCCCGCTGATGCAAAATACGGAACATATTATTTGACCGCGAGTCGATTGAATTATGGGGAGGAGCAATCCCCCGCTCTTCTGCTGTTGTGGACCAGGGAGGAAACGAATTGGAAGATTGTTGCCTGGGCTGTTGAGCTTCCGTAACTCTCGTTATTAGTGCAATTGTGAACAATCGGCTGCGCCTATCGAGTTATCAACAAACGTTCGTCGCTTGCTTGCTGCGAAACTCGCTTTGTGAGCACCGGCTGGGATTGTTGATTGTTGATGAAAACAACCATTACACTCAAAACCCCTCCCCCGCGTCCATGGCGCGCATCACCGATACTTTCAAATCACGGCTGTACACGCTTCGGGCCAAGTCCATTGCCTCACTCCATTCAATGTACTCAGTTTTGGGATTCACTTGAAAGCAAACCAGACAGGCCCCCGGGCTATCCGCCGGTTCGGGCGGTTTCTACAGCTCTCAGCACGGCTTGGGCTTTGTTCATGCTTTCTTGAAACTCGCTGGCTGGGTCCGAGTCGGCTACGATGCCGGCGCCTGCTTGCAGGTAGGCGCGCTTGCCCTGCATGAGCATGGTGCGGATGGCGATGCACGAGTCGAGGTTGCCAGCGAAATCGGCGTAGAGGACGGAGCCTCCGTAGACGCCGCGACGCACGGGTTCGAGTTCTTCGATGATCTGCATAGCCCGGACCTTGGGAGCGCCGCTGAGCGTGCCTGCGGGAAAGCACGCGGCAAAGGCGTCGAGAGCGTCCAGGCCTTCGCGTAATTTGCCTTCGAGCGCGGAGACGATGTGCATGACGTGCGAGTAGCGCTCGACGTACATCAGATCGCGGACCTTGACCGAACCGTATTCGCTGACACGCCCGAGATCGTTGCGGCCAAGGTCGACCAGCATGACGTGTTCGGCGCGTTCTTTCTCATCGGCCAACATTTCTTTCGCGAGGCGCGCGTCTTCAGCTTCATCGAGACCGCGAGGACGGGTTCCGGCAATTGGACGATATTCCAGCTTGCGTCCGGTCACACGCACCAGCATCTCGGGCGACGATCCCAGAACGTGAACGTCGCCCATGCGAAGGAAATACAGGTAGGGCGAGGGATTCACCGTGCGCAGGGCGCGGTAAATATCGAAGGGCGCAACCTGGGGAGAAAAATCGAGGCGCTGCGAGAGCACGACCTGAAAAATGTCGCCGGCGGCGATGTACTCTTTAGCGCGCTCGACGGATTTCATGAAGCGGCCGCGGCTGGTTCCGGCATGAACCTTCAGTTTGGCCTGGCTCGGCCGTGATTTGTGCCAGTGAGCTGGACGCAAACCAGCAGCCAGCTTCTTTTCGAGAATTGCGATGTCAGTGAGCGCGCGATCGTAGGCCAGGCGGGGCTTTTCACGCGAGACATCGGCGGTTGCGATAATGTGAATTTGATGACGCAGGTGATCGAAGGCGAGCAGGCGATCGAAGAACATCAGTACGCAATCGGGCAATGAAAGGTCGTCCTCTGTGTGTTCGCCGATTTTCTCCAGTTGGCGAACTGCGTCATAGGCGAAATAACCGACGGCGCCTCCGGTGAACGGCGGCAAGCCAGCGAGCGTGGCAGGCCGATGTTGCCTGAGCAACTCTTTGAGGATGGGTAGAGCGCTGCCTTTGCGCTGCTCACGGGATCGTCCGCGCTGCAGTATGACATTCTCGCCCCGAGCTTGAACCTGCAGGTAAGGACGCGATCCCAAAAAAGTGTAGCGACCGATCTGCTCCCCACGCTCCACCGATTCCAACAGAAATGCGTCGGGCTCTTTGGCGGCAACAGCCAGAAACGCGGACACAGGCGTCAGCAAATCGGCCGCGACGGACTTCACTACCGGGACCATCGTGAAGTTCCGGGCCAGGCGTGAAAACTCCTTGTAATCGGGGCGGAGCAAGAGGTTCTCGGCTAACCCTTTCCAGTGGAATCGTGTCTGCCATTATAAGCGGCGCAGCCCCAGTAACCTCGGTAACCAGCGAATGAATTGACGGATTCAACGGCACAGCGGAAGATGGCAGTTTAGCCAGCAATCCGTCTGAGGGCTTATGCGTATCAAGTTCTGGGGAGTTCGCGGGTCAACGCCAGCTCCTCAGCCCGAAAACATGCGCTATGGAGGCAACACCTCCTGTGTGGAGGTACGCGTCGGTGAGGAACTCTATGTCTTCGACTGCGGCACCGGTTTCCGCGTACTCGGGCAAGCCCTGCGGCATGAGTTCAATGGGCAGCCGGTTTCGGCGCACATTTTCGTCTCCCATTTTCATTGGGACCACATTCAGGGGATTCCGTTCTTTGGCCCGCTCTATGACAATCGCGAGAACCGCTTCCAGTTCCATTGTTCGAGCCGGACTCGCAGCCTGAAGCGGGTGCTCGAAGAGCAGATGGCGGCGCCGTACTTTCCCGTGGGCCTGACCGAGATGCAGGCTCACCAGAACTTCTATGATCTGGACGAGGGGCGGATTCAATTGGGAGATGTAAATCTGCAGACTCTTTGGTTGAACCATCCGCAAGGCTGCATGGGCTTTCGGCTCGAAACCAAAGAAGGTGTGCTGGTGTACGCGACCGATAACGAGCCTGGTGATGCGCTGTTCGACAAGAACGTGCGCAAGCTGGCCGCTGGTGCGGACGTCCTGATTTACGACGCGCAATATCTTCCCGAAGAGTACGAACGCAAACGGGGCTGGGGGCACAGCCACTGGCGGGAAGCCATCAACGTGGTCACCGAGAGTGGCGCGAAGGAACTGATCCTGTTTCATCACGATCCTGATCACGACGACGGTTGTATCGACAACGTCGTCAAAGAAGCGCGCGACTACTACCCCCGGCTGCGGGCAGCGGCTGAGGGAATGCAGATCGAAGTGTCATCCAAGCCGAAGTCCTAGCCTGGCGATCTTCTTCCTTACCCTTGTACCTTGCGGCGATGACTCCTGGATTACAATGAGCCTACGGAGATTCATGTCTCCGACTATTGTCATTCCGAGCATAGCGAGGAATCGGCATTTGTGTCGGGTCGCAAGACAGCAGATTCCTCGCTTCGCTCGGAATGACAATGGTTGAGGGTTTTCGGGGTTGGGGTTTTCGGGGTTGGGGTTTTCGGGGTTGGGGGTTTTCGGGGTTGAGGGTTTTCGGGAGATGAGGGTTTTCGGACCAAGTTGAAAGTTTTCGGGCCAGGCGGATAACTACTTTGAAAGGGGCCGTGAGTGAGAGCGTTTTCAGCACCGTGGCCGCATCTGTCGATGATGTCAATCATCGATATTCTGCTGGTCGCGATCATCATTTACGAGTTTCTAGCCTTGATCAGGGGCACGCGTGCGTCGTTGATGGTAGTGGGCGTGGCGGGTCTGGGGCTTGCCTTCTATTTTTCACGGCTGGGAAACCTGGCGGCGCTGAATTGGCTGATCAGCACGTTGCTTCCATTTACGGTATTTGCCCTGATCGTGGTTTTCGCCGCCGAGATCCGGCAAGCGTTGGCGCGGCTGGGCCGGGGACTTACTTTGAGTCGAACGGGGGGATCGGAAGCGGATGCTTACGATGACATTGTGTTGGCCGCCAACCTGTTTTGCCAGAATCAAACGGGCGCTCTGATCGTGATCGAGCGTGAGATCGGATTGCGTACTTACATCGAAAGCGGAGTTCCGCTCGACGCGCGCCTGTCGTACGACCTGCTGGCAACTATTTTTCGACCAAGTGCTCCGCTGCACGACGGTGCCGTGATTGTGCAGAACGACCGCATTGCGGCAGCTGCTTGCTTTTTGCCGCTGTCCATGAATCCGGTGCTTTCAACTCAACTAGGCACACGGCATCGGGCGGGCATTGGTGTGACGGAAGAAACTGATGCTATCGCCGTGATTGTTTCCGAAGAGACGGGCAGTATCAGCTTGGCAGTTTCGGGCAAGATCGAGCGTGATCTGAGTGTCGACCAACTGCGTGATCGTCTCGGAGAGTTGCTGCGCCGCTACGTGCCGCCGTCGACTCTGCCGACGCCGATTACGGACAGCGGCGAGGTGTTGGAGGGCGGTGAACCGGAGAGTTCGCGAGTCTCCATGCCTCGGCCCGCAGACTCGCGCATGAACGATTCCCGTTTGAATCAGGGGGCGGATCGTTAGCCCATGCGCGATTTCCTGCATCGGCACGTGTTTCACAATCTCGGGCTGAAGTTGATCTCGCTGGCTCTCGCCGTAGGCGTGTGGCTGGCGGTAGCGCGCGATCCCGTAGCCGAGATTGCCGTGGATGTTGCCATCGAGTTCCGCGACATCCCGCAGAATCTGGAGATCAGTTCCGAGAGCATCCCCAAGGCGCAAATCCGGCTGCGCGGTCCCGAGCGTGTGATTCGCCGACTTGAGCCTGCCGACGTTTACGCGGAGATCGAACTGAATGGGCTGAAGCCTGGTGAGCGTACGTTCGATTTGACCGCGCAACAGATTCACGAGCCCTCTGAACTGGAAGTGGTTCAGGTCGTTCCCAGTCAATTCCATCTCTCGTTCGACACGCGGCTCACTCGACAAGTTCCAGTGCAGCCGCGCGTCGCGGGAACCTTTGCTCCGGGCTACGGCATCGAGCGGGTGGTGGTGGACCCTCCGATCATCACTATCAGCGGACCAAAGAAGCATGTGGAAGCGGTTACGTCGGCTATCACCGATCCGATCGATGTGAGTGGAGCGATAAGCCAAATAGCGGTCCGGCGCCACGCCTATGTTTCCGATCCGCTCATTCAGGTCGCAAGCCCGGACCCGGTGCAGGTTACGGTTATCATGCAGAAGGTCCCGATCAGCGGCGGCACACCGCCTGCAAAACCAGAATGACATCCCAGACACGACAGCTTTTTGGAACCGACGGCATTCGCGGCGTAGCCGGCGAATTCCCTTTGACCTTGGAAAGTACGTACCTGATTGGCCGCGCTCTGGGCCACGACCTGATTCGGGGTGATCCGCACGCAAGCGTTGTGATCGGGCAGGACACGCGCGAGTCGAGTTCGTGGATTGCGGATCGCGTGACGTTAGGTCTGGTTTCGAGCGGCTGTGAAGTTCATAGTGCGGGCGTGATCACGACCCCGGGGGTGGCCTACCTCGCGCGCTCGCGGAAACAAGCGGCCGGAGTTGTGATCTCGGCTTCGCACAATCCCTGGACCGACAATGGCATCAAGGTTTTTTCTGGCGATGGATACAAGTTGCCTGACTCGCATGAGCTTGCCATTGAGCAGGAAATTTTTGCCCTGCTGCAGAATCCTGAACGCCACGCGCCCGTGGCGGTGAAACCTGCCCCCAGCCTGCCCGGAGAAGCGAGCCTTCGGCACGCTTATATTGAGTGGCTGGCGAGAAATGTAAAGGGGGACTTGAGCCGAACCAGAGTTCTGGTGGATTGCGCCAACGGCGCGGCTACGGCGGAGGCGCCTGAGCTATTTCGCGCTTGTAGTCTGCGCGCGACCTATCTGAGTGCATCTCCCGATGGCGAGAACATCAACGATCAGTGCGGGGCGCTGCATCCGGAAGTGCTCGGCCGGGCGATGGCGGAGAAGAATGGCCAATTCGATCTAGGAGTGACCTTTGACGGTGATGCGGATCGTGCCTTGTTCAGCGATGCGAACGGGCGGGTCTTGAATGGCGACGCAGTCCTTTTGTTGGTTGCCCGTGACATGCAATCCCGGGGCGTACTTGCCGGTTCGACGATTGTCGCGACGACAATGTCCAACATGGGTTTGGAAATCGCCCTGCGCAAGGCGGGCATTCGCATGCTGCGCGCGAACGTTGGCGATAAATACGTGCTCGAGGAAATGCTCAAGACCGGTGCGATTCTGGGTGGCGAGCAGTCTGGCCACATTATCTTTCGCGACGGAGAAGCAACTACAGGGGACGGCCTTCTCACCGCGTTGCGCGTGATGGAGATCATGGCTCGAAGCGGCAAGTCGCTCGCAGATTTGGTTGGCGACCTCAAAGTGTTTCCACAGACAATTCAGAATATTCGTGTTCGTGAAAAGATACCCTTTGCCCAGGTGCCTGACATTCAGCGCACGATCGTTGCCGCTGAACGCGAACTCGATGGCAACGGGCGTGTGGTCGTCCGGTACTCGGGCACGGAGGCCCTGGCTCGAGTCATGGTGGAAGCTGAGTCGGAAGAAAAGATGCGGGCGCTGGTGGGAAGTATTGCGGGCGCGATCAAGAACGCGCTGGGAACATAACGACTGCAGGCGATGCATACCGTGGCAATCGTCGTAGGGGCTGTGCTATTCGTCTCGGCCCAGATTTTTGCTTTCCTCGCCACCTACGAGCTAGTGGAATTGCAACACGAGGTAAATGCAAGGTTGCCCGCGAACGAACAGTTTGCGCCATTGTTCTGGTCATTCATAACCAGGCGGAAGTTTCGGGCGTTACAGAGGAGCGTCTTGCCGAACAGTCCGCGCGTAAGAAGAGCAAGGCTTTTCACGACGATTGGCACCGTCCTTTTTGTTCTTGCGGCTTCGGTGTTGTATGCAACGTTCCGCCGTTAGTTGACCGCCGTGGTTTGCTATGAACTTTCTCTCGAATCTCGCCGCTTTCTGGAATCTCCTCTTATTGTTGGCAGTGATCGGAACGCTTGGCGGTTTCTTCTACTGGTTTGGTTTGCGAAGGCTCATCCGGGCCAGAAGAATTGCAAGCTCACGCGATCGAAGATTGCTGCGCGAGGCCGCCGAGCGAGAAGTCGATCGGGAGCGCCGTTAATGTAGGCTTGGCTTTGCTCGCCGACGCTGCCGAAACGAACTGTCATCCCGAGCGGAGTCGAGAGGGACCTTGTGTGCGGTGCGCGTCGTACGTGGAACCCCGTCCGGCAGCAGAACGGAAACGCAAGGTTCCTCGACTACGAATCATCGTTCGCGGGCGAACGATGATTCTTCGCTCGGAATGACAGAACGTGTAGAGTCCTTCGGGGCGACCACAGCGAATCGTTCCTATCCTTCCAGATCTCGCCAGTTCTTTCCAACTCCAATTTCCACCAGCAGCGGTACCGTCAGAGAATGGACTTTCTCCATCTGCTCGCGGACCAGAGTGCGCATGGCTTCGATTTCGGCTTCTGGAACTTCGAAAACCAGTTCATCGTGGACCTGCAGTGTCATTCGTGATTTCAGTCCGCGCTCGCGTAACGCTGCGTCGATGCGGATCATTGCAATCTTGATCAAATCTGCCGCGGTTCCCTGCAGCGGCGTATTGACGGCGGTTCGCTCGGCGAATCCGCGCAAGTTGGCGTTCTTGCCGTTGATGTCGGGGATGGGCCGCACCCGCCCGAAGAGGGTTTTGACTTTCCCTTCGCGTCTCGCTTCTTCCAGAGTTCGGTCGATGAAAGCACGCACGCCCTGATATTTCTCAAAATATGCATTGATGAATTGCTTGGCCTCCGCGGGCTCAATCCCCAGGTTCTGTGAAAGTCCGAAGGCCGAGAGTCCGTACACGATGCCAAAGTTCACCACCTTCGCCTGTCTGCGATGATCGGGCGTGACCATCAGCGGCGGCACGCCAAATACCTGAGACGCGGTGAGCGTGTGGATGTCATCGCCACGGCGGTAGGCTTCGACGAGCAAAAGATCTTTCGAAAAATGGGCTAGCAGGCGGAGTTCGATCTGCGAATAATCCGCTGCCAGCAGCACATGACCGGGCTCCGCGGTGAAGGCGGCACGAATTTCGCGGCCGAGTTCGGTGCGAATCGGAATGTTTTGCAGATTGGGATTCGCCGACGATAATCTTCCTGTCGCCGTTCCGGTCTGACCGAAGGTAGTGTGCAAGCGGCCGCTGAGGGGATTCAGCAGAGCCGGTAACGCATCGACATATGTGGACTTGAGCTTGGTCAGTTGCCGGTATTCGAGCACCAGGCGCGGTACGTCATGCTCCTCGGCCAATCCTTCAAGCACGTCCACTGCGGTCGAAATCGTTTTTCCCTTGCCATACTTCACTGGCTTGGGCAGATTCAGCTTGTTGAAGAGAATGTCGCCCAGTTGCTTTGGCGAACTGATGTTGAACTCGCTCCCGGCGTGCTGGTAAATCTCCGTGGCCTTGGCGGCGATCTCACGTTCGAGGCGCGACGACATTTCCGACAATGTTGCGCGATCGATCTTGACCCCGGCGTGTTCCATGCGGGCCAGCACCGGTACGAGCGGCAGATCGATTTCGTTGTAAAGCTTGAGCAGGCCGGCTTCTTCCACTTCGCGACGCAGCGCGGTTGCTAGCCGGCCCGTAGTGTCGGCCACTTCGGGCAGCGTCCCGCTGAGCTTGAGGTTGAAGCGGCGCAGAGCTACGTCGGGCAAACGATGCGATGAGTAGGTCGGGTCGAGCAGGTAGGAATAAAGCATCGGGTCGTGCTGCACGCCCCGCAAGAGGACGCCTTGGCGTTCCAAGGCGTGAGTTGCCGATTTGTAATCATGAATGGCTTTGGGCAGATGCTCGTCTGCGAGGGCACTCTTCAACTTCGCCATCGCTTCTTCCGCGGCGGCGGTGACAGTGGCCGCTACGCCCTGCGTGAATGATATTGCGATGTCACGCGGACGCTCGTTAGGCGCGGGCTCCGATGTGAGGGGCAACATGCGGTAGTCGGAGCCTTCCTCTTCTTCTTCCCCATCGACAACGTCCGATTCCGCTTCTACGGCGACAGCGATCGCGCCTCCGGCTGGAACAGACCCAAGCACTGCTTCGACGTCGGCAGCCGTTTTCGCTTCGGTGTAATGCGCTTCACTTACCTCGACAATCGGCAGCAATTCTTTTAAGAGGGAGGTGAATTCGAGTTCGGTAAAAAGAGAACGCAGCCCTTCGACATCCGGCTCACCGACCTTCATGGCGTTCACGTCCAACTCGATCGGCACGTCGCAATCGATGGTCACCAGCTTCTTGCTCAGCAGGATGTTGTCGCGATTGTTCTGCAGCGACTCGCGATAGGTTTTCTTCTCGACTTCGGCCGCGCGATCGAGCGCTTGCTCGACCGAACCAAATCGCCTGATGAGCTCGACCGAGCCTTTGTCGCCGATGCCCGGGGCTCCGGGAATGTTGTCTACGGAATCGCCGCGCAGGGCCATCACGTCGATCACGCGCTCGGGAGGAACCCCAAGAATTTCCTCGACCTTGGCCGCGTCGCAGATGAGGTTGTCTTTCGGCGGATTCAAAACGTGAACGCGATCGTTCACGAGTTGCAGCATGTCTTTGTCGCTCGAAACTACGTACACCGAATGCGATTGCGTGATGGCCTTGCGCGCGAGTGTGCCGATCACGTCGTCGGCTTCGTAACCTCCAAGCTCGAGGATGGGTATGCGGTAGGCTTCAAGCGCTCTTCGGATGTACGGCAGTTGCTGCGCCAGGTCTCCGGGCATCTCTTTGCGATTGGCCTTGTAGCCCCGGTACTCGACTTCCTGGAATGTCTGCGTTTTAAGATCAAACCGGCGCACGCTGGTAAGGCCTCCGGCCTGTTGATCGCGGAAGGTGGGCGCAGCCACGTCAAACACCGCCGCGAGATATTCCGGGGAAAAGTCATCGCGCAATTTGCGCAACATGTTGACGAAGACGTAAGTCGCCGCTGTCGGCAAACCGGTCTTAGTAGACATCCCGCGCTGCCGCGCCATGGCGTGATAGGCGCGGAAGATGAAGGACATGGTATCGATCAGGTAAATGCGCCCGGCGTCGCCGGTGACAAGTTTCGGCTTCGGGGTAGACGTATCCGGGGCAGCGGCGACGGCCGCGTTTTCGGCCGATGCAGACGGGGATTTCCTTCGAGGAGGCAACAAGCTAGTTTAGCAGCAGGTACGATCGCCGACGCTTAAGCGGGTCTATTCAAAGCTGACGGTGAAATCGGCCTTAACGAATTTGGTTTTCGGCCCGCCGTCCGGATTGCTGAATACCAAATGGTACTGCTCTGGCTGCTCGTAGGTGATCGGGACTCGCCAGTCGACCGTCTGATCGTGCGCGGGATTGCTTTGGTAGGTCGTGCTTCCCGGTTTTCCTTGCAGAAAGTCATTGAATTCCTGTTCGTTCAGCAGCATCAGGCTAACGTCGGCGGTTTGGTCATTAGCGGAATCTGAATCGCGACGCTTGGTAAACGATCGGAAATCGCCGTGCACTCTTGGATACGCCTGATGCGCCGGAACTACGAAGGCAAACTGAGTATATTTGCTGACCGAGAAAACTCCGCGCACAAGACCCTTGGGTTCTTCTGAGCTTTGATGCAACGGGCGATCCACCGATGGCGGAACTTGGGTTTCGTCGGGCGGTGTTGCTTTTTTCGAGCAGCCGCAGGCCAGCATCGACACCATGATCGTCAGCGGCCAAGCGGATTTCACGACTGCCTGCCTGAAGTCTTTGCTCACCCCCTAATTTTCGTACGATCCGCAGCTCGTGCACAGGTGACGGAAGTCACCGGCTCGCCTTCCCATACTCCGTGGTGTAATGGAGCTTGATTTCTCCGCAGCTGTGCTGTTCCGGTGAGTAGACAACACAGGTGTCGAACGGCCGGGAATACACGTGCAGACTGACCGCTCTCTGGTTGAATTCACGCGGATTGTAGACCCGGTGCACAGGCTCCAGGGGATCGACGGCACAGGGATGCATCGGATTCATCTCCACCGTATCCGCTGTCTCCAGGTCGCACGTGCCTTCTTCCAGGTTCTGGGCGATCACGCGATAGTTCTCGACCAGCAATCTGCCCATGGGCACGGCCATCCAGCAGTTCTGATCCCGGTGATTGTGCACCGAACTGCCTTGGCCGACTTCCCAGCAGATGGCGATCAGCTCGTAGAACTGGGTTTTGTCGATCAGGTTTCGGGTGTAGTGCTGGCGATCCCAGGTCAAATAGGGGGCCAACGTATCGGGTGTGACGAGCATAGTCTCAAGAAATTTTCTGATCTGGTCGGTGCCATCGAACGCTGATTCGGGAAACTTTCTCAGCTCCGAAACAAAATCCTGTATGGAGAGCTGCTTAGACACCGCTTGTGTTCCCATGTTTCACCCCTTTGCGTGGCTTAGTATATCGCCTCGGGAAATGCGACGGGAATTCTCATCGACGGCGACAATGCCCGCGTCCCAGATTTCACTCGATAAACATGCAATCCCCGTAGGAATAGAACCTGTATTTCTGCTCCACGGCGTGCCGATAGGCTTCCATTGCATGATCCTTTCCGGCAAATGCGCACACCAGCATGAGCAGCGTGGATTGCGGCAGATGGAAATTGGTCAGCAGAGCCCCGATCACCCGGAATTCATAGCCGGGATGGATGAAGATATCGGCCTCGCCGCTTCCGGCCCGGATTCTGCCGCCTGCGGACTGAGCAGCCACATATTCGAGAGTGCGGACAGTCGTGGTGCCGACGGCGACGACGCGGCGTCCCGCATCCAGAGCTCGGTTGATCTTCGCAGCTGCTTCGATGGAAATCTCGTAGGGCTCGCGGTGCAATCGGTGATCTTCGACCCGCTCCACGCGTACCGGTTGAAAGGTCCCGAGCCCAATGTGGAGAGTGATCTCCGCCGTCTCGATGCCTCGGTCGCGAATGTGCAAAAGAATCTCGGGCGTGAAGTGCAGCCCGGCGGTTGGCGCCGCTACCGATCCGCGTTCACGCGAGTAGACGGTCTGGTAGCGATCGCGATCACCGGGACGGTCTGGCCGGTCAATATACGGCGGCAGGGGTATGTGCCCCACGCGCCCAATCGCTGCGAAGAAATCTGCAGTCGGACTGAATCGTATGCGGCGCTCGCCGAAAGCGCCTCTGGCTACTACTTCCGCTCGTAGTTCATCCTCCATCCCAAACAAAAGCCGCTCGCCTACGCCGATTTTGCGCCCGGGACGCACCAGGCATTCCCATTGGTTTGGCTCCTGCGACATTTGCCGGGTGAGAAGCACTTCGATCCGGCCCTTGAGGAATTCATGAGCCGCCGGATTCCGGGGACTCACGGGCTGGGCCTTGGCCCCGCTTTTGGTCCCGTAGAGGCGGGCAGGAAAGACTCGCGTGTTATTCAATACGACCAGGTCGTTGGCCCGCAGGAGATCCGGAAAGTCACGGAACCGGCCATCGTGCAATGCTCCCGAGCCTCGGTCCAGCCTGAGCAGTCTTGAAGCAGCCCGATCGGAAAGGGGCTCTTGGGCAATCAATTCCGGGGGAAGCTGATAGTTGAATTCTGAGACCAGCACGCCCCCTGATTATAAATTCGAACCAGCCGGACACTCACAGGTGCATACCGCAACAAACGGATTGTGTTCGACCAACTATGTGCGATACCATACGGAAACTAGTTCGGGTCCGCTTTCCCCCAGCAGCCCCTTAATTTGAATGCCCAGCGAACGCCAATATCGACGCGAAATGGTTGTCTTCGGACAGATGTTGCACCAACGCGGCTACGTCGCCGCCACCGATGGCAATCTCTCGGCGCGGCTCAGCGATGGCCGGATTGTGGTCACTCCCACCGGCATGAGCAAGAGCATGTTGCGAGCCTCGGATATGGTTGTGGTGGATCTCGAAGGCCGCCGGCTTGCCGGTAAACGCAAGGTTTCGAGCGAGCTGGCAATGCACTTGCTGATCTATAGCTTGCGACCCGACATAATGGGAATCGTGCATGCGCATCCGCCCACGGCTACGGGCTTTGCCGCCGCCGGACTTCCGCTGAACCAGCCGTTGGTCTGCGAGGTTGTGATTGGACTAGGCAGCATCCCGCTGGCGAAGTATGGCACTCCGGGAACGCCAGAACTTTCCGATGCTCTGGAGCCGTTGGTGCCGCAATACGATGCCATCCTCATGTCGAACCATGGAGTGGTGGCGTACGCGGACACCCTTCATCACGCCTATATGAAGATGGAGACAGTCGAGCACTTCGCCCAGATCGCGCTCGTAACCCATCTTCTGGGGCGCCAACAGCCTTTGGAAGGCGAGGATCTCGAGAAACTGAAGCTGGCGCGTAGCAGATATCAAACCGCTAGTTCCGCGATTCCGCAGCCTTGCAGCATTGCGGCCGGCAATCACCACGACCGGTCCCACGCCAACTCATCTTCTTCCTTGCGACTCGAAAGCGCGTTGCGATCGCGCAACAAGGCCTTCCGCAGCCAGTTGAAAGCTGAGAGCTGACGAGCTTTCAGCCAATTTGCTTACGGCTCTCCGCTGACCGCGCTCTTCTCATTCTCCGCCGATTCTGAAGCGCATACCTGCCCTGACGTTTGTTCCGAGCGCGGGATACCCCACGACTTCCTGATATTGCTTGTCGAAGATGTTGCCCAGGTTGACATAGGCGGTTACTCGCGAGGTAATCGCGTACCAGCCTCCCAGATCGACGCGCACATATCCCGCGGCGTGGTCGATGCCGAACCCAAGAAAGTCGGCGTCTTTCCTCGGACCCACAAAACTTCCGGCCAGGCTCCCTCCCCATCGCCTACCAAGATAAGTCAGCAAAGCGGTGGCTGAATTCTTTGGACGGCGGAGCAAGGGTTGGCCGACGCCGAACACCGTCAGGTCACAAAAATTCGCGGGTGTACAAACTGGAGCTTGCAGAATTTCGGTCGAGGTGTAGGTATACGCCGCGTTCAAAGACAGCTTCGGCAAAATCTGGCCCTGAAACTCGATTTCCACGCCCTGGGCGGAAGACTTGTCGACGTTGACGTATTGTCCGATGAATGTGACCGGATCGCTCGCATAGTCGATCCGGTCGTAGAAAAGATTGTTGAAGTACGTCGCGGTAAACGAGTATTTGGTCCCGAACAGATTCTGTAGAATGCCAGCTTCGAACGCCCGGTTGCGCTCTGCCTTCAACGCCGTATTTGGCACGGTGAAAGGCGGACCCGCAAAGGTCTCCTCCAGCCGCGGCTCTTTGAAACCGGTCGCGTAAGAAAAGCGCAGCCGCGTACCCGAGAAAACTTGCCCTCCTCGCAGAGCTAACAAGGTCAATGCAACGCGTGGCACGCCCGTATTCCCGAAAGCGCTGTTGTGCACGAAACGAGCCCCGGCTATCACCGACAGGCGGCCGAGCGTGAGTTGCTGCTGCCCGTAAACATCCTGGTTCAGGCGCTGGCCATGCGTGAGCGGCGGAAAGTTCAGGTCCCCAACGAATCCGTTTTCGTCTTCGAAGCGATAACCGACAGTAGTATGCGCCCAGGTTCGTTCGATGTAATCTCCCTGGTATTCGAAACCCGCGCGATTGATGTCAGAGACGGCGTGAGTGGGAAAGTCGTCCACTCGGTCAGGATCGCCTGTCAGGTTGATGTTGGTATAACGATAGTTGTAGTCGAAGCCGCTGAAGCGATGCTGCCAGCGCGAAGGACCGGCCACAATCAACTCCACGCCTCCTAGCAGAGTATTCAGGTGCGATGCATCCGTCGGATCCGGTGGCTGCAGGGGAGTGCCGTTGAAGTTCCACTCGCCGGACAGTCCAGTGTTACTGTTGGAGTGGCGGGCACGAAACCGCAGGGAAACTCGGTCGTTGATCGCTACGCCGAAATTTCCACCCTGCAGTGAATCGGAATACGCGTTATTCACGCCCTCGCCACTCGTATTGAATTGCTCGGCAAAGGCGTTGTAGTCGAACCGTTCGTACGCTCCCGCCAGCGACGCGTAGCCGTTCGCAGTTGAGAAGTTCCCGCCATCGGCACCGAAGCGAAGTTCGGGAATGCGGGTGCTGCCGGTCCTCGTCCAGACTTGCACGACGCTGGTCATCGCATCGGATCCGTACAACGTGCTTTGCGCGCCGCGCACGAATTCCATGTGATCGGCTTCGGTCATCGGGAGGGTTCCAAAGTCGAACGTTCCGCCCGGTTCATTGACCGTGACTCCATCCACGATTACTTTGTTGTAAGTGGAATCGCCGCCGCGCACGAAGAGCGAAGAGAGCCCTCCCTGCTGTCCCGCCGTATTCACAACCGCGCCCGGCAAAAACCGTATGGCAGCGTCAGCGGAGACCGGGTTCATGACTTGAATCTGCCCACCGCTCAAGGTCTCAACGTCCGCGCCCGCGGCCTGAGTCAACACCGGGCTGCGAGTGGCGGTGACCACTACCGTTTCAGCCGCCGCGGCCAGCGCAAGTTCGACTGTGACCAATTCGTCCGACGATGAAACGTCCGCCGTTTTCGCGGCAAATCCCGGCGCCAGAACGCGCACCTGATATGGATTCGATGCAACCTCTCGAAACACAACCAACCCTTCGGCGGATGTGCTCACAACCGCCGCTGGCGTCGCGCTTCCACGCGGGAACAACGCCACTTGCGCCCCGGCGACCACAGCCGATTGGGGATCGACCACTTTGATTTTGATTTCGGCGGCTGAAGCTGCCGCCAGCAGGCAAATCCAACTTGTGAGAATCCGACAGAACCGCATGCACTCCTCCTTTGTCTCGCGAAAGGGGTTGGTGTGGACGGTTCGCGCCAGTCTCCTGGCTTTGCGAGTCAGGACAGCTTTCGCCGTCCGACGAATGCAACCAGCCTTCCCAGGATTTCCCCAGTGACCGGTTGCGAATTTCCTCGCTTACAGTTGCGCGGCAGCACGGGATTCTCACCCGCTTCCCTCCTCACCAAGTCGATGAGGACGCGCGAACCAAAAAAGTTGAGAAAGAGCAAAAAACCACTTCCCCGCGTTCTGATCGAACCTCCAAACCAGAACCAGGGAAGTGGCATTGTAAATCAATCGGGCCTGTTCCTCTACTGCACGGTCACGTTAACCGGAGCAGAAGGAATGCCGTTGGTGACAACCACCAGACTGCTGGCCCCTGTCTCCGCAGCGGCCGGAACATCGAAGTTGGTCGACACAATCTTCGTACCGGTGGCAACTGCCATGGTGCTGGGATTGTGCGTTTTTGCATAGATCACATGCTTGGAAGAGTTGTTGGTGATTCGCACCAGCCCATAGCTGCTATTCATCTGGGCATCGTCTCCGTAAGCCGCGCCGTGGCCCAGGCCGTTGAATTGCTTGCCTGAGATCTTGTAGGTGTTGCCGCGGGTTACGCTGGTCGGCGCCGACGTGATAGCTGGAGCCCACGAGCTCTTGGCTTTTGTATCATCCGTGAAAATTTCGGCGTCGATGGTGGCGCCGTCAGCCAGGGTGTAGAGGATCTGGCCGGTAGGAAGTACCAGCAGGCGGCCCAGATAGGAAGTATCGATATTGCCCGTTTGTTTCGGGTTGGGAACCGGATGGAACTTGTTCCCAGTAGTGAACTCATAGAACTTTACGGGGGATGCGAAGACACCCGGGCTGGTCTCGCAGAGCACATCGCCATTTGGCAGCACAGCCGCTGGAGCGTCTGCCATATCGTTTCCGTTGGGGAAATCGGGACCGGCTCGCCACTTGCTCGTCTTGGTGTTAAAGATAGCGGTATGGCCGGCGCTGCCGGTTCCGTTGGCTCCCATGGCAAAAACGGTGCCGTCGGGACGCAACAAGGCGGGTCCGGTTTCTTCTCCAGCGCTGATCGAGAGATCCACGATCGTGCTTCCTGCGCTGCTCCATTTGTTTGTCTTGGGATCAAACATTTCCGAGTTTGGCGTATTCTGCGTGTCGACCAGCAGCACCTTGCCATTGGGCAGCAATTCCATGCCTTCTTCAGCGTAGGCGTCAGATTTGCCCGTGCCTTTGATCGTCCACTTCAAAGTCGTGGCATTGAACATGGCGCTCACGTTGGTGAAGTTCTGACCCAACATAAACGTTCCATTGGGCAGCACAACGGCCGGTGAATCGCCGATTTCCGTCCAACCGCTCGGCGGATTCACGTTAGTCCATTTGTTCTTCACCGGATCATAGATGGCGCCCAGGTTCGTTTCGTCCCCGCTGAGGAAGTTGTATTCTCCGCCCTCGACCAGCACTCGACCATCGGGCAGGACCTGGGAAGCAAAATAGAGCGGCGCGTAATTGGATGGCATCGAGCCCAGTTGCTTCCACGTGCCATTGAGGTAGCTGCCACTCTTGTCGGGCGTGAGGGCCCACCAGTTGAAGGAGTTGTATTCGTGGACCATCGCTCTGCCGTCCGTGAGCAGGACCGCGGTGTCGGTTTGGAAGGTGGGGGGATTCTTCAGGCTTTGCCACTTCTGTGCACCAGCAATACCGGACAAAGCCAACGCGACCATTGCGATTGCTAACATTCTGGAGCCATTCATAATTTGTCCTCTCATGGTTATTCCTCTAAGTGAAGATGCAGGAGATTCGAGACGTTATCCGCCGCTGAAGGGATTGCAAATCGAGCAAACAATTTGCCGCAAGACAGTAGCCCGAAGGACAGCCAAAGTCAACCCGATTTGTAAAGTTTTTTGTCGCCTGGAAATAAGAAAAATCCACTCGTCTTTACTCGGTATTCGGCTCCGAAACAAGACGAGTGGATTGAGGTGTCAGTGACTGTTTTGTCTCCTAGTTTACCGTCACTGCAGTGGCAGCCGACGGAATGCCGTTGGTGACCACGACTAAGCTGCTGGCGCCGGTCTCGATGCCTGCCGGCAAGGTAAAGTGTGTCTTTTCAGCCATGGTTCCACTCTGCACCGCATAACTGCTCGGGTGGGTTGTCCTGGCATAGAAAACGTGGGCGCTCGCGTTGTTGGTGATACGCACCAGGGCATAGTTGGTGGAGTCCTGGAAATCGTCGCCGTATGCGGCTCCATTGGAGAGGCCGCTAAGCTGCGTCCCCGCGAGCGGGTAGGTTTGTCCGTGAGTGAGCGTAGTCGGGACCGACGTGATCGTCGGCTGCCAAGCTGCCTTGTAGGTTCCTTTCGGCGTAAACACTTCGATATCCATGCTGTAGTCAGTGAACAGCAACTGGCCGGTCGGGAGTTCGAGGAAGTGTCCGTAGAACGCCGCGTCGTTAGCTGCCTGGGGTGGGCTGGGGAGCTTCGTCAGTTTCGTCCCGTCCCACTCAAAGAAGACTGCACCAGTGTTGAAAACCGGCGGGCTGGTCATGACAATGACGTTGCCGTTGATCTCCAGCGCTGCGGGAGCGTCGTCGCAGGCCAACGCCACACCGTTGACCTTGGGGAAATCCGGGCCTGCCTTCCACTTCTTAGTTGCCGTGTTGTAGATCGCAGTGTGGCCGGGAATGCCAGACGGCGATGCTCCGGCTGCGAAAACGGTCCCGTCAGGCCGCAAGATGAACGGTCCGACCTCTTGGGAACCTGGGTCCTCGAGGCGGACAATCGTGCTTCCAGCGCTGGTCCACTTCTTGGTCGTCGGATTGAAGACTTCGGAGTTGGGAGCCGCGATTGCGTCCACGGTCAGAACGTCCCCGTTGGGCAGCAAGCCCCATCCTTCCTCGTCAAAACGGTCGACCTTGCCCGTGTTGGTAAGGTTCGTCCAGCCAAGAGTCTTCGGATTGAAGTAGGCTTGCTGAGTATTGCAGCAATTTGCCTGGGTATACGTTCCGTTGGCCAAGAGAATGGCCTGCGCGTCGCCAATGCTACTCCAGCCGGTGGGAGGGTTAACCGGGGTCCAAGTGTCTTTCAACGGATTGTAGATCGCACCCATGTTGGTCCAGGCGGCGCTACCATTGTTGTACTCCCCGCCCTCGATAATGTATTTGCCGCCGGGCAATACGACGGAACCGAAGAACAAAGGACCATATGCGCTGGACGTCGACGCGATCGGTGTGATTGTCCCGTTGATGTAGCTTCCAGTTTTGTCTGGGGTGAGCTTAAACCACTTCTGCGGGTTGTTGTCCTGCTCCTCATGGATGAGGACTGTACCGTCTGTCAGCAGTGCCATGGCGCCCGGTTGGAATTTGGGTTGATTCTTGAGTGGTGTCCACTTCTGTGCGCTGGCCAAGCCAGCCAACAAAAACAAGGCGAGCAGGGAAATCGCGATCTTTTGGAACATCTTCATTTTTGGTCCTCTCCTGGGTTAGGGGTCCTCTATGGGCGGGTTCGGATGGGGGAGCTCTTGCACGTTACCGCCACAGATAAGACTTGCCAAACGATCAAAACATTCGCCGCAAGAATCTAACTGTAGGGGCCTGTGAAGTCAATGTGGCCTTTCTTCTCCTAACCAGTGCGCCCTTGACGCCGTGTGCCTCAAAGACAGGTGTGATTTGCCCTCGCACAGCGTAGAATATGGTCCATGATTTCGCCGGATCTGCTCGATATCCTGGTCTGCCCCGTGTGCAAGAAGCCGCTGCTGCTGCGCAACGAAGCCGTCGAAAGCCTGAAGTGCACCGAGTGCCGCCGCGTCTACCCGGTTCGCGACAACATCCCGATTATGCTGGTAGATCAGGCCGTCATCGAACCTTCATAGTCCGCCTCGATCCGAGGTCAGCCCCACTCCGGCTTGCCTGCGCCCTTTTCCGTTCCAAAACGACACCAAGTGTCAACCTGTTGAGATCATCCTGATCGTATTCAGCCCTAACCAGGCTGGGATCGCCTTTTTCGATTTGGCGCAACTTGTTGCACCAGAATGGGTTTACCTAACTACAAGACTTCGGTAGCCGGAATTCTGGAAACTGGCTGCGGCGCGGCAACAGAATTGCATGCAACGTAGGCAGCACTAACGGAGTCTAATAGGCAAGTGCAGTTAAGGGTCGGAGGTGAGACGGCCATGAATGAAAGATTTAGAGAGAGATTTTCCGTTAACGAGCTGACGGCGCTACGAAATGATCTGCTGCAGGGCGGTTTGATCGATTCGCGTGAGGCCGCCGAACTTTTGCAAGTATTCCTCATGGGAAGGGGTTACGGGGTTTCGCCGCAAGCGGCCTTTGATGCTGCCGGTCGCGTGGAAATGTCCGGCTGCTCCATCCCCGTTTTGCAGACCGAACTCGAGAATCTCGCGTTGGTCATGTAACGCCGAGAATACAACGTTTCAGCTCTCGCCTGAGTCCAAATCAAGCAGAGTGAGAACGAGCAAAGATCTGAGGGGAGTTTCAAAACAGTCAATCCCCAAAGGGTGACAAAGAGAAAAGCCGGGCTAACCCGCCCGGCTTTACTTTTTGTGCAGCGGCGCGTCCTTGGTAAACCAGGAAGTCAACTGGGAGCCAGAAGGTGCCCTTCTCACTCATACCGCAAGCTCTCCACCGGATCCAGTTTCGCAGCCCGCGCCGCCGGGACGGTACCAAACAAAATACCCACCAGCGACGAAACCACAATCGCCACGATTGCCGACAGGCCCGAAATCGGGATGCGGTACTCGGTCAGGAAGCGCACCGAAAAAGGCAGCGCCAGTCCGATGATGACTCCTGCAAAACCTCCGACCAGAGAAATCAGAATCGCCTCTGACAAAAATTGAAAGCGAATCTCGCGATTGGTCGCGCCCATCGCCTTGCGAATCCCGATTTCCCGGATGCGCGCGCTTACCGTTGCCAGCATAATATTCATAATCCCGATTCCGCTTACCAGCAGGGTCACGAACGCAATCAGCAATAACACCAGCGTAAGCGCATTCGCCGTCCGGTCCGCCACCGCCACCAGCTCGGTGAGATTATCTACGCTGTAAACCGATTCTGACCGGTGCCGCGATTGAATCACCTTCCGGATCTGTTCCGTAACCGGAAGCACCATGGAGGCCTCGGTTGCGGAAAAATACAACTGTTTCACATCCGGCGTATCGGTGAAGTAGCGGCTTACGCTGTAGGGAATCACCATCGTGTTTGAAGTCACCTCCGACTGCCCGAAGGTGTCCACACGCTCCTTGAAAGTCCCGATAATGGTGAACGGCAGTCCGCTCAGCTTCACCACCTTGCCCACCGCTTCGTCGGTCGATCCATAAAGCTGCTCGGCAAACTTTTGGGTGATCACGCCAACCTTGTTGTGCGCCTGCTCGTCTTCGCCGTCGAAGAATCGCCCGGAGAGAACCACCAGGTTGCGCACCGCGCGGTAGTCCGGCAACACCCCAAGCACGCGGACATCGCGCTCCTTGCCGTTCCCAATCGGCACACGATCGTCAAACGGAACCACCGGAGAAGCGGCCGCAATTCCCGGAACCTGCTGCAACACCGCGTGCATGTCGTCGATGGTGAGCAAGTCCGGAGTCGTATTTCCCGCCCCACTCTGGTATTCCGCGTAAATCATGTTGGCGCCGATTGCCTGAATCTGATTCAGGACGTACTGCTTGCCAGTCATTCCGATGGTGACCACCAGGATGAGAGACGCCGTCCCAATCACCATGCCCAGCGCAGTGAGAGCAAACCGGACTTTGTTGCTGCAGAAGGTGTCGTAGGCAAAGCTGAAGATTTCGCCGAGCACCAGCTTGGGAGGATGCGGGGCCGCCGCGGTAGCAGTAATCGGCATGCAGGTAAGATGCTACGCGGTGTCAGCCCAAGGCGCAATTGACAAGGCCGGGCCGGTGAACTTCGGTCAAACTACCCCTGACGCTCAACCGCCTCGCCGCGGACATAATACTCGGCAAGCCCCGGCTCCAGCCGCCGCCCGTCAGCACTGAAAATCCGGAAATGTCCCAGCCCGAATCTCTGCAAGGCAAATTGCAGCGTCGTGCTCAACACTCCCATCCCATATTTCACGCTGCGCCGGAAATTGATCGAAGAAGCATCCTCAAAATACTTGGTCGGACACGATACTTCTCCAATGCGAAAACCGAAATGCACACACTGCGCCACCATCTGGTTGTCGAACACAAAGTCATCTGAATTTTCGAGTAGCGGCAAGCGCGTGAGCACATCGCGGCTGAAAGCCCGGTACCCGGTGTGATATTCCGAAAGCTTGACCCGCAGAAACAGATTCTCGAAGGCAGTCAGAAAGCGATTCGAAACATATTTCCAGATCGGCATGCCCCCACGGAGCGCCTGCCCCCCAAGAATGCGCGACCCCAGCACCACGTCGTAAACCCCGTAAGCGACCATGCTCGCCATGGCCGTAACCAGGAGCGGCGTGTACTGATAATCCGGATGCAACATGATGACGACGTCCGCACCCGCCGCCAGCGCCTCGCGATAACAAGTCTGCTGGTTGCGCCCGTAGCCGTAGTTCCGGTCATGCAGAAAAAACTGCAGCCCCAGCCGCTTCGCGACTTCGATGGTGCGGTCCGTGCTGTGATCGTCGACCAGAATGCAGATGTCCACCAGATCCGGCACCTCGCGCACCGTGGCCTCAAGCGTCTTCTCCGCGTTGTAAGCGGGCAATACCACCGCAACACGCTTGCCGTTAATCATCCTATCCCTCAAACCAGCCCGACCTGCCTGACAAGTTTTGCTGGCCGATCATCGCAGGTTGAATTATTCATGATACGCCGTGCGTGATTTTTTCGGCGGATGGCGACGCAGCCGTTTGTGCGCTTACCAATGTGATAAGGCAAAGAACCAAGCAAGCTTCACAAGCCTTGTCTTATATACCATGCATCAAAGTATGCTCAAGCAAGCCGGTTAGGCTTTTTATAAGATGTCATCCTGAACCCGGCAAGCCGGGCGAAGGATCTCGCATAGTATTTGAATTCATCAGCACTCGCGCAATGCACACATTAACCGTCAAAACCCGCAAGAAGCGCGAAGTCCTCGACATCACCGAAACGGTGCAAGCTCTGCTCGAGAAGAATCACTCCTCCGCCACGGGAATCTGCAACCTGCTCATACTCCACACCACGGCCGCTCTCACCACCGCGGATCTCGATCCAGGGACCGATCTCGACATGCTCGACGCTTTCGAAGCCATGATTCCCAAGCTCCGCTACCGTCATCCCCATAACCCGGAGCACGTGCCCGATCACATTCTCTCGGCTCTCATCGGGACATCGATCGCGCTGCCGTTCGAGCATGGCAATCTCGTCCTCGGCACTTGGCAGCGCATCGTGCTGATCGAACTCGACGGCCCGCGCGAGCGAGAACTGGTGGTAAGCGTCACGGCCGAGAAGTAGCGCAAACCTTACAGTCGCGCAAAACAATTTATCTTGACAGAGGTTAGCGGGCCACCGTACGTTTCCGAAAGGCAGTCATCACTCCCGTGGTGCCAATCAATTTCACAGGACAAGACTTATGAAGAACATAATACAAATGTGCAGTGTCCGGTTCGGTGCAGCCATATTGCTGAGCTTCGCATTAATTAGCGGAATTGCCGATGCCAGGGTAAGAGAACAGTTGTCGGACGAGAAACCGGCCGTGTCATGTGACGGCAAGTGGCACGCCTTGGCGACTGCCAATGCTGCAACCCAAGCCAATGATTACAATTCGCTCGACGCCGTCACCGCACTATCGGCTACCGACGTGTGGGCAGTGGGCGAGTTCGATCGCTTTTCTCAATCCGGACAAAAGACTTTAGCCGAGCACTGGGATGGCACCAAGTGGACGCTTGTGCGCACTCCGAATTCGAGTCAGCTAGTCAACGTCCTGGCCGGCGTGTCCGCCGCGGGTACAAAAGACGTTTGGGCGGTAGGCTATCAATCCCCCGCCTCAGGTCCTTACTCCACGCTGGTTGAGCACTGGGATGGAGGAGTGTGGAAAATTGTTTCGCACGGCACGTTTACCGGATTGTTGACCAGCGTCGCCGCCGTAGCATCCGATGATGTCTGGGCCGCGGGCTCGACTGATTATGTTGGCAGCGGCCTCATCCTGCACTGGAATGGCAAGAACTGGACACAGACGATTCTGAACGAGCAGGTATTTTTCCGCGCTGTCACTGCCATCAGCAAAAGCGACGTCTGGGCCGTGGGACAACTCACCAACTCAACCGGCGTCGGAGACCTGACCTACGCCGTGCATTTCGATGGCAAACGCTGGACCCATGTTCCCACTCCTAGCCCTTTCCGCCGCCACAACCTGGACCAGGACTGGCTAACCTCGCTGACTGCGCTGTCATCCAACGATGTTTGGGCGTCTGCGGTATGGCGTGACGGAGATTTCGGTATCCTCGATCACACGTTTGCGGAGCACTGGGACGGCAGCCGGTGGCAGGTTGTGCACACCCAGAATCCGGGTGGTAATTCGATGTACCACGACTTCTGGGGCGTGACTGCCTTAAATACTGGCAGCGTCTGGGCAGTCGGCTCGGCCGGATTAAACACGATGCATCCTTTTGCTGAGCAGTGGAATGGCGCCGCTTGGAATATCGTTAAAACTGTTCCAGTAGCCGACGGCACGCTGCACGCAATCGCTGGCGTGACATCATCTTCATGGGTGCTGGCGACCGGAAATCATTTCAAGGATGGCTATTCTCAGACCTTGGCGGAATACGCCTGCGGCGTCCAATAGTCGCTTCAGAGTGTTGGTCTTCAACGCCCACAAAGTAGGTGCCCCACCCTTTCCACGTCCTTTGTGGAAGGGTGGGAGGCGACATGCTCTCCAAATTTCGCACGGGATTGAACATGATTTGGCAGAGAGAAGTGATTTTCTACGGGTGGCTGGCCCACCTTTACGTTCTTTGTAAAGGTGGGGACTCATGCTGCCGGCGTCGCGACCTTCATCTTGGCCTCAGCCCACTGATTGATTCGCACCGCGCCCGCTTCTCCGAAAGCATAACTGCGATAGCTGCTCCATGGCCACTGCTGCGGTTTCTGCACCAACCCCCGCGCCACGGGATTGTGGTGCATGTAGCGCAGCTTCTCTATCCGCTTGCGTGCCGTCCATACATTGAAATCATAGAAGCGCCGCTGCCACACGTGCTCGCAGCCGAGCGCGAATAATTCCTGCTGGGCGGCCACTCGGCCCCGGCGAACCGCCTTCAAAACGCGATGCGAGAAGCCCTGTTTGATCGCCTGCATGACCCGCGACGGATCGCCCTTCTCCGGTTCGCTGATCAGGAGATGAATGTGATCGGGCATGGCAACGTAGCCTACGACCACAAAACCATAACGCTGGCGGACTCTTCGAACACCATCAGAAACAGATCGCGCCGCTGCCGGCTCGCCAGCCAGGCTTGTCGATGGTAACAACTGCAGGTGATGAAATGCAGCTCATTGGTGCCGTAATAGCGCTGGGGATGGTTGGACACAGAGCCAGCCTACTGGTGCAGGCAAAGAAAAGCTGTGACATCCGACCTTGACGTTCCCACCTTTACAAAAAAGCGTAAAGGTGGGCCAGCCACAGCCACAATAAGAAACGGTCTGTGTTTGGCGTGCTTCCCCGATGTTGTCAGTCGCAGCCAGGCCCAATCGGGATGTACCGTTCCTTGATCCGCAACTAACGGACTATGCGAAGAAACGCCGCGCGGCCTGATGACCATCGCGGCGCCCCTTGTTCCAAAAAACGGTTACACGCATTGATTAGGTTTTGTCGATAGCTGTTCCCTCCTCTGTGGATTTGGCTCCAATCTGGCCTAAAGCCTGGCTCAGTTTCCTGAGAGACTCTCCGCGAAGTGAGGAGACGCAGGATGCACATCCGCACCTACTTCTTCATGGCAATAATTGGAATGGTCTGCATGTGACTCGCTTCCCGGACTTCCTCACGAGCAGCCTTGGAGTCGTAGACGAAGACTTCACACAGCTCAGCCAGCCGGAGCGAATAAATCACTCGCTGATTTCCCGTCGTGGCGACTAGGAGAGCGCTTTGACCCGTCGAGGTCGTTTCGTTGGTCGCCACAGATGTTAGAAACGCGACATCTCTGCCACTTTTCGTCTCCTTGACGACGAGAAATGCCCGCGAACCAACGTCCTCGAATCGGAGCATGTAGTCTCCGGCCGGTAGCGTTGTGCTGCCCCAGCGGGCATCGAACGGCAGAGTAAAGGAGCCTCGGTAGATCGGTGCGGCAAGCGCCACCCCGATTAGCAAAAGCGAGGCTACCAGCCCAAGCGTGGCAAATTGGATCGCTGAAAAATTGTTCTGAGATTTCATTAGAGTTCTCCCAATTTGAATTTGCGCCTGCCTCGTGACTGAGCCACTTGGTTGCGCGTTGCCCCGACTCTGGCGCAAGCACTCGGTGCAATCAATGGAACGGGGCTGTTAAGGAGCTGAAAAGAGAGTGTCTTGCTAATGCGCTGATACGGAAGGCCTTGGGGGAACACCTAACAGCGTGGGGCGGTATCAAAATTTGCGGCATACTGCTACACTGCCTGCCGTGGAGAAGTAGTAGCAGCAGTGAAGATACCCGCCTCACCCTCGCCAGTCATCCGCTTCGGCGTATTCGAACTGGACCTGCAATCCCGGGAACTTCGCAAACAAGGCATGAAGATCAAACTGCAAGGTCAGCCGGTGGAAATTCTCGCCATGTTGCTGGAGCGGCCGGGTGAGACCATCTCTCGGGAAGAGCTGCGGAAACGTCTGTGGTCGGCCGACACTTTCGTGGACTTTGAGCAGGGCTTGAACAATGCCATGAAGCGGCTGCGGGCAGCGTTGGACGACGATGCAGACACACCTCGCTTCGTTGAGACCTTGCCGCGGAGAGGCTATCGCTTCGTCGGGGCAGTCGATGACAGATCCGGAGATGGGACCGACCCGACGATGACGGAAGAGAAGCCGGATGCTGTAGAAAAGCCTGCGCGTCAATTAGGGATCGGCACGAGGCTTGCGGCGATAGGTTTATTGGGCCTGGTTGTGGCAGTGGCCCTCGTGCTGGGGCTGAATGTCCGCGGCTGGCGAGACCGGTTATTCACGCGGCACACGAATCCGCCCGTCCAAGCGTTGGCGGTCCTGCCCTTGGCAAATCTATCGGGCGATCCCGAACAGGAATATTTCGCTGACGGAATGACGGAAGCGCTGATCACTGAACTAGGAAAGGTCAGCAAACCGCGTGTGATCTCGCGACAATCGATCATGCAATACAAGGGCAGTAAGAAGTCGTTGCAGCAGATTGCGCGGGAATTGAATGTAGATGCAGTATTGGAGGGCACAGTCGAACGCTCTGGCGATCGGGTGCGGGTGAGTGTGCACCTGGAGCGGGTTTCTCCCGAGAGCCAGGTCTGGGCCAATGAATATAGCAGCAACATCCACGATGTGATGGGTCTCGAGGACGATGTTGCGCGTGCTATCTCGGACGAAATCCAGGCCAGGCTGACTCCCGATGAGCGAAATCGCCTGACGAGCAGCCGCCCTGTGGACCCGGAGGCGCATGATGATTTTCTCCGGGCTCAATTTTTGGTGGACAAGCGCGACGAACGAGATTTGCAGGCCGGGATTGCGTACTTTAAGAAGGCGATCGAAAAGGATCCTGCTTATGCGCGGGCATACGCAGGATTAGCGTGGGCCCTGGTGAACCTAACTGGCATGGGAACACACCGCACAAGAGACGTTCTGCCGCAAGCGCGGGCGGCTGCGGACAGAGCATTAGAGCTCGACCCCTCCCTGAGCGAGGCTCACGTTTCTCGCGCCATGGTTCTGACAGTCGATTGGAATTGGTCCGAAGCAGAAAAAGAGTATCGCCTTGCTCTCACGCTGAATCCCAATTCCTGGGATGCTCATTCGTCTTACGCATGGTACTTGCTAATTCTGGGCCGATTTGACGAAGCAAGGGCGCAGATTAAATACGTGGAGGAATTAGATCCAGTCAGCCCTGCCAGTAGAAACCTGTTGGCATACGTAGACGTATTTTCGGGTCATACCGACCGCGCAATTGAGGGGTTCACGAGTACTGGATGGGACAAGGGCCTAGGACTCGCGTATGTACAGAAGAAGATGTACCCAGAGGCCATCGCTGCATTTCAACGGGATGAAGGCCGATCGGGGCAGCCCGCCCTTCTCTCGAGTCTCGCCTGGGTCTATGGTCTTGCCGGGAGAAAGCATGAGGCGCAGAGATTGATTGATGAGCTAAACGAAATCGCTCGACATCGTTATGTCGGGCCTTCTCTGTTTGTGAGTGCCTATCTCGGCATTGGCGACAAAGACGCAGCCCTCACATGGATGGAGAGGGGAATTGAAGAGCAAGACCAAGAATTGATCAGTCCGAAGATAGATCCCAGCCTGGATCCACTGCGCTCCGACCCGCGCTTTCAGGCTCTGGTTCGCCGTATGAATTTCCCCCAATAAGCCGCGCGCTCAAGTGGTCGGTCCTTTCGGGGACAGGGAAACCGAAATGCTCCGATGCAGAGCACAATGGTGGTAAATGATGTAACCAAGCCATTTCGCTCATTGAGGCGTTTTGAGCGGTGGCTGGCCCACCTTTACGTTCTTTGTAAAGGTGGGAACTCATGCAGCCGGCGTCGCGATCTTGATCTTGGCCTCGCCCCACTGATTGATTCGCACCGCGCCCGCTTCCCCGAAAGCATAACTGGGGGCTGGCTGCCCGGAGACTGCGATTTTACCCACAAGGGTGTCCCGTCCAAGCTCTTTGCTTGAGCGGGAGTGTCCGGCGATGACCGGAGTTCAATAATATTCCTGCGGGTAGACTGCGCGGAGTTTTCTTCATCCCACAGCTCGCATTTACCGATTTCCCATTTTGGGAACGAGCTTCTCACTTCGCTCACTTTCCTCTTGCACTTCGTCCACCATACCGATAACATATAAGCGTAGATGTTATCTACAAGATAATCTTCAATCTTTGACAACTGAATAATCGAAAGCGACCCAGAACCCACCGGGTTGCCAGTCTTATGGTTTCGCCGGTCATAGTGAAGACGATAACTCCAATGTTTCCAAGATTTTGCCTCTAACTATCTTAAGAACCATAGATCTACGAGGCAAGAAAAAATCCGGTCCTTTGTTTTCTAGATTTTAGGCAAAAATGAGAGTTTTTTTTGCGGAAATTCTGCACCGAAATTGGTGCGCGGGCAGGGTAGCCAGGCGACGGACGAGGCCCTACTGTTACTTGGTTTGCACCGCTTTTCTACGACCGTCAGGGTTTGGTTGGAGGGCCAGCCGCAGCCGGGGGAACGCTCGGCGCCGGCGGTGCCGCTTGTTCAGGAACCAGCGGCGTCGGACGATAGAGCGCCGTCTTCACCGAATCGGGCAGCTTATCCGCGTGCGCCAGTAGCAGACTGACCTGCCACATCTGGGTCTGCGAGAGCGACTCGCTGAAGCCAGGCATTCCCGTCAGGCGGATGCCGTTTGAAACCTTCCAGTAAGTCTCGCCCGCCGGATCATCCGTGACGCCCGTTCCTTCGAGCAGCTTCGGTGGTTTGGGAAACATTCCTCTCGCGATCGCAGTTGGTGTGCCTCCGGGAAGGCCATGGCACACTGCGCAATTTTCCCGATAAACCTGGGCGCCCGCCGCGAAGTCGGGTTCGTCAGCGGGAACCGGCGCGGTCTTTGGCATTTCCTTCGCGATGTGAGCATCCAGCGCCGCGCTCGCCAGAGTTTTCTCGAATGGGATAGCGGGCCCATTCGTAGCCACCGGCGCACTCCCGGTGGCGAAGTAGGCGTAAACACAGATCGGTATCGCAATCAATCCGACGACCAAGCCGATCAAGAAAGTTTTCAATGGCCTCTCCTTAGGCTGAAGCTGGCAGTATACACAGAACCAAGTCCCAGGCCACTCAGGGGTCTATCGAATGCGATGTCGCCAAACTAAAAACGCCGCCCGGGGTTCAGGCGGCGTTTCGGCAAAGAGCTAGATCAAGCTTAGCGGCCGTGGCCTCCGTGAGAAGAGCCCCCGCCCGAGCTGGCATGCGATCCTCCAGAACTTCCGTGATAGCCTCCAAACGAGCCCGAGCTATGCGACGACGGCGCCGAATAGCTGTGACCGCTCGAAGATCCGCCGTAGGATGGCCCACTGTATCCGCGGCCACCGTACGATCCGCCGTAGGATGGAGCGCTGTATCCGCGGGAACCGCCGTAGTTGCCGTAACCGCCGCCGCTATACGAACGAGCCGAGTAGCTTCCTCCCCGGTTCTGGGCCGAAGGATAAGAGCGCGGTGCAGGGGCAACCTGTCCCGATGGACGCGGCGCTCCGCTGGGTGTGCCTCGTCCGAAGTATGGAGTTGAGTAAGAGCGCGGCAACGCTGAACTGTTCGGAACCGTGTTCCGGGCGCTCATCGTCGGCCGGCTCACGCTTCCCTGTGGAGGCCGAGGCACCGATCGCGACATGGGCGAGTTTGAAGACGCTACGCCAGGTCTCGCCACTGAAGGCTCCGATAGCGACCTCGTCCCACTTTGCGGCCGAGGCACGTTGTGGTTCATCGCCGTCTGCGCGGGCTCCGACGGAGTGATCCGGTTCATCGTCGGACTGCTCACGCCGCGGCTTGACATCGCCGCAGTGTTGGAACTGCCGAGGCTCTGCGGCGGTCGAGGTACGTAGCGTCCGGCTGGCGCTGGCATGGACCGCGCGTTGGTTGATGGTCCTTCAGGCACGCGACTCGGCGATGGCTTTGCATTGTTAGGAGCCGGAGAGGTTCCCGTGCTCGGTTGAGCAGTTGGCCTTGCGGAGTTTGCGGGCGGAGTCATTCGGCTGACCGTCGGTCGCGACGTGACCCCAGAAGATGGCCTCGCAGCCGGCAGACCGGCTTTCGGTCCAAGCATGTTGGCCCGCGTCGGAGAAACATCCGGTCGGCTGATACTAGACAGGTTTCGCAGAGCGTTGGGTGAAACCCGCGCCGCGTTCGAGGCCACTGGCAGACCGCGCTCCAGAGTATTCCGCGAAGCAGCCGTCAATGCGCCGGTGCGGGCGTATCGCGGCATTTGAATTCCGTTTCTTCCGTAGAGACTGGCGCCGTTTCGGTTGTTGTAATAGTTATTCGTGATGTTCGTAATGTTGGTGATGTGCGTATTGCTGATGTTCACGTTCCGGAAATAACCGCGGCTCGCACCATACCACGGAAAGAATGGCTCACCCCAACCCAGCGGGCACCAGCCAAATCCGCCACCGAAACCGAATCCGAAGCCAACACCAAACCCCGGGCCACCAAACCAAGCCACCAGCGCAGGAGCGTAATACGGACGCGCGTAATAAGGTCCCGGAGCCCATCCCCAATAACCGCCAAACGATACCCAGCGGCCGTAGTGGAAGGGAGCGAATCCCCAAGGGGCATCGTCAACCCAGGTCCATCCCCAGGGAGCGACCCAGGCCCAGTGTCCAGCGCTGTAAGGCGCCCATCCCGGCGTAACTGCAGTCGGAACCCATACTGGTCCGTAGTCAGGCGTTTGACGCCAGGCTCCGTACTCATCGAGGTCGCTGCCCCCAACCACACCGGGAGCGACGTAGCGAGCGGAGACGGAGTTGTCCTGGCTCCGGTCACGAACCTGGCACCATTCGTCGAAGCCGTCCGGCTTCGGAGCAACACCGATTTGATTGGTCAGGGAATTTCCATTGGTGAAGCGCGCTTGCTGTCCGGCTTGCAGGCGAACTGCCGGGCCCTGGCCGGAAGCTTCGCCTTCACCCTTCCATACCGTCACTACCGTTGTGTCGCCGGCAGGATCGACGTCGAAGCGATAGTCGCCGTCTTTGGTCACGGTGAATGCCTGATTCGGAGTATCGATCTCGTAGACTTCTCCGCCGTAGATCTTGCGGACGCGAACGTTCAGAGTGCCCTGATGCAACTGCACCTGCACAGCGTCATTGGTGACGTTGGTTAGGGTCAAACTGGTTTCGGAGCTGATCCGCATCACGCCTGTACCAAGGTTCAGTTCGGCGCGGGAGTCTTTGTCAGCCCAGACGTTATCGCCAATGGTCAGCGGACGGTTGACCGAACCATCGACCCAATCGCCCGTGCCTTGTGGCTGAATCGAGACCGATCCGGTCATGTATCCCAAACGGGCAACCCTTCCCGGAGGATCGACTTGCTCGCCTGACGGCGAAGGTGTGGCCTGATCTGCGGGAGGAGGAGGCGCCTGATTCTGGGGATAGGCTGTTGATTGATCCGCAGATGCCGTTGTGTCCTGCGCTACCGCGGAAAGCGTTGCCGCGGTTGCGGCTAACAATGCTGCCAAAAAGCTAACTTGAATGAAACGCCCGAGATTTTTCATGACCCGACTCCCCTGAGAACACCGCCAGTTGCCGCCGTGTTCCCTCCAGCCGTTTCCGCTGACTGGATACCGCTGCCTCTAGAAATTAGAACACCTGAGTGGAGGAAGAGTTGCAGAAAGGTTACCGAAGTTCGGCGGTGCGCGCGGGTTTCAGTGGGTTATGTGACTTGGAGCAGCCTTGAGATTGTCCGAGATCAAACAGTTGTGGAGAATCCTCAGTTTTCATGATTTCACGAATTATTTTGCAGCGTGCATTGCAAAAGGACGCTGTTAACTTATTCGTTAGCTGGTACCCCCCTCCCCCTGCTCCTTTGGAATCATGGATTTGGGGGTGCACTACCATGCAGATCTTTGAGTTTGAAGGACTTATATGCAAAATATTCCGGACAAAGGAGTTAGCAGCTTTCACCATTATCTTCGGGCTGATGCTACAGTTACAGGATTAACTGGAAGTGCGCGCGAGAGTCAAGTGAAAAAGCGGGAGAAGGTGAGATTAATCGAGGGGCATTCCCGTTTCGGGAAGTCGCTTCCTACAATCGCTAAGAGTCTAAGAATTCGGCCGACGATCCATCCGGCATTTCCGCTATTGCAGGAACTCCAGACCGGCACCCTTTGGTGATTCTGTCGAGAGGCGCCCGGAGCGAACGGCTGCCTGGAAGGTTGCAAAATCACGTTCCGCCTGGTCTGCGTACGCCTTTGCGTATTGCAGCAGGGACTCATCGAAATGTTCGGTAGATCCCAGGTATCCGGCAATCATCGCCGCATCGCCTGACTTTGCATGGGCCCGCGCTAATGCCCAGCCGCACATGGTTGCATAATCAACCAGCGTGCCGGGGCGGAAGGTTTCAACTTCGGCGGAGACCTTCATGTCGCGGAACTGACGCACGTAATAGTCGTGCCCGTGTGCGGAGCGGAACCAACCTAGAAAAATGTCACTTGCCGCCTGCATCAGACGCTGGCCTGTAACAACACGAAAACCCTGATGCTCAAAGTGGCTCTTGCCGTGCGGCGATTCTAGAACCGATCTGCGCGCCTCCTTGGTTTGAAGAAAGAGCGGGTCATCCTCATCGGCGAGAAATAGCTGGACATAGCAGCGCGTCCCGACGCTGCCCACGCCAACAACTTTTATCGCAGAATCCTGGAAGCGATAGCGATCGAACAAGGCAAGTCGATCCGCCTGCAGCGACTTCCGATACTGCTCAAGGTGGCGACGGCTAGCCTTCTCCCAATCCCTAACGCTTTGCTGGAAGTGAAAGAGGAACGGGGGATTGTCCTTAATCTTCCGGCGCCCGTTTACGACCGCCGTGAGTTTGGGAGCCACCGTCTCAGAAGTTTGGGAGTGGGCCTGCCTCTGCTTGTTCAACAATCGAGCTAAGAAGTCCGGGTCTTTCCGGAAACGCTTGAGTATGGCCTCGATGTTGACTTGCGCGTACCACGTGTCAAGAACTTTCATTTCGGCGAACTCCGCCATGCGACCGCGATAGGTGATAACGGCCGCTCGCACTGCGTCGCCCGCAATGGCCTTGGAAAAACTTCGGTCCCTAGCTGCCAATATGAGGCTCGCCGCCAATCGCTTCAGGTCCCATTCCCATGGACCAGGAAAAGTCTCGTCGAAATCGTTGATGTCGAAAACCAAGGCCCTCTCGGGCGTAGCAAAGCCGCCAAAATTCATCAGGTGGCAATCGCCGCAGGCTTGAACAGTAATTCCTGACACGCGCGCACTGGCGAGATCTCGCGCCTGGATAATGGCTGCGCCACGAAAGAACTTAAAAGGCGACTCAGACATCCTCTGATATTTAAGCGGGATTAAGCCGGGAATTCGATCCGTGTCCGATTCCTCCAGCAGTTTGATAATGTCTTCAGACTTCGATCGCGCCTTCCACTCGGCATGCGCTGCGCGCGGGCACTTTTCGCGAAGTGCTTTGCCTTGCTTGTGTCTTTCACGCTTAGACATCGCGACTGCAGATTCCATTCTCATTCTCCTTGCTTTGGATGTCCCAGCTAGGCACCCGTGTTCAGAACAGTAGCTTCATTGCGTCCCGTATAACGATGTCGAATGGGATCGAAATGATCACGAGCGGGATTGCCGGGATCAGGGCGGCCCCAATCAGCGCGTAGAGATCGACCGCACTAACCGGAATGATGCGAATGTTGTTGATATTGCCGACCACGCCATAGAGATCGGTCGTGGTTGAGAAATCCGGGACGCTCAAAACGTCTCCATTCAGGCTGTCGGCCCGATGGAGCCACTTCTGTTCAAACTGCTCGCCGACTGCACGCGCAAAGGCTCCGTAACTAACAATCCCACGGCGCCGCATACGCATGAGGGTACTGGTAAACAGAAAGTAAGGGGCGACACAGATGAGAAGCACAGCTCCAATCAGGATTAAGGGCAAGTGACGAAAAGCAACCAGCTTCTGTCCATCATTAAGGATCCGATTGGCGATGGCGCCTGCCAGTCCAACTCCCAAGCAGAAGCTGAAGGGCATTTGTCCCCGTAGCGCGCCTTCGAGAAATCCCAGACCTCCCAAACGATCGGGGTGAGCGGCGACGAGCTGAAGGTTCAGGCGCGTTGTGGACCGCAAGAACCACAACCAAATCAGTTGCCGCCATAACCAGAGAAAAGTGAAGTAAAAGAGGATCGGGTAGCTAATAAAACCTGCCCACGTACCGGCGGGCGACAGAAAGTGCAAGCCACCACCTCCCTTCCACCAGGCTGTGAACTCGACGCCCTGCGGGCTCAGGTGCTGATACAGCCATAGCACCGTTGCGTAAGCCAACACGGCGATGAAGACTCGGGCGAGCCACAACTTTCGAAGTTTCTCACCCCGAGTCCAGTCTGCATGAAACTTGGGGTGCTGGTCATGCGGAGTAAGAAAGCTCTCGATATGTTGTGCAACCTGGCTGCGCCGTTCGTGCAGAGGTGATTCGGTGAGAATCAACACGGGAATGACGACGAGAAAGCGAGAAAGAGAAGCATAGTCCGTCAAGAAAGAGGGCAGCGAACTGCCGCCACGGAGAGCGGAAAGAATTGCTACCGGAACCCAGGCGATCGCAGCCGCAGCGCCGGCTCGGGTAAGCGTTTGCGAACTGGCGGTGCGAAATAGATCAAGAAAGACTTGAGGCTGGACCCGCGGCCGGACGGGGCTAGGCTGCCATGAGTGTTTCATAGAAGACTCCACCTTCGTCGGTCTTCACCCTCCGGATACGCGTCAACTGATTGCATGGTCAGTTCTTTTCCTCCACGTGCACTCGAACCTTCTGTTCGGGACCGAGATGCCACTTGAAGATGGGACTGATTTCAAAGCCGAGGATCCAGCCGGCGTTTGGTGAACCGGATGGCTTAACGACGGTCCCTCCAGCCTCGATCGAGGCGCTGAATGCCTGCTTGCCAACGCTGAAGATTTTTCCGACCTGCGCCCCCAACGGAATCAGAGCAGTATTGTTACTTTCCCAATTGAAAGCCCAGTTGTAATCGCTCACGCCGACGAACCAGCCCTTCTCCAGGCTATAGGTGAAAGTGGGAGTAATGATCAGGCTGTTCACGTTGGGTCGATTGGGAGAGCCTGCATAGGAAATCGGATTCTGCAGCACCGCACCGACGGTCAGGTTCTTGACTCCGGTATAGATCAAGGCGAACGCCGGACCGGCCTCCCATTTCCCTGCACCCAAAGCCGTCGCGGATGCCGTGGGGAATACCAGAGCTGGCCCAAAGCCCCACCTGCCCCACGACTGCTTGATCGTGAGCAGATCGAACACCTGCAAGTCGCCAATTCCGGTTTCGCTGATCGGACTGGGAAGCGATATAACCAGCGGCATTGTGATCTTCAATAGTTGGACGAAAGGCAAGGAGTGAAAGGGACCGATCGGCAAAACTGGTTGGATCTGAAATGCATTGACGGCGCCATTCGCTCCGCCTACACCGGGCAAGAAGCCGTTGGCACTGGCATTCGGCAAGAGGACGTTGCGGAACTGGATGAGGCTGAGGGGAGCGGCGGGATTGTTAGCCTCGTTAGCGAGGTCGCGGGCCGCTACACCTCCGCCGCCGACGGGTGCAGGAGGCGGGTTTTGCTGGATGGTGGGAGTCTGCGTAGCTGGGGCCTGGGCATCTGCATCCGCCTGGCTGCCGCCGGAGTCCTGGGCGCTGAGACCTAACGAACCTGCGAGCAAGAGACAGAAGCCGAAGATGGCGATCCTTCGCATCTGAACCCTCCAAGTCCGACGTTTCGTGCGGGTGAACGCCGATGTCGGTCTGTATCTGAGCTATTGTAGGTAGAGCAAACATCTGCTTAATGTGACCCGGATCACAGTTGGTGGTGTCCGGGAAACCATGGGGCATCCTTCTTGCCAAGATGCGGGAACTGGTCGGCAAGTCCAGCATCGGCCACGTAGGTTCGGCCTGCGGCCTTGTATGCCGAAGCCTGAACTTAAGGTGCGAAGCGAGGAAGGACGTTCTGCCTTCTTCGCTTCCACGTTCAGGGGGAGTCGGTGGGGGATGCATTGGAGGCAGGGGCGGCGGTGCAGCGTGAGCGCGATTCGTGGCAACAAATTCATCGTGGCCAGTGGCGCGATGCAGCGCTTCATGGCCCTGGTGGAGCGGGTGGCGTGGGACAAACCGGGGACGTCCCCGAGTTTTTTTCCGAGTTTTTTGTCCGTTTTGGGACTCGCCTCTTGCTGCTGGGCACTTTGGCACGCATGCCGTTGAAGGCTACGCTCGTGGTCCCGCTTTAAGTTGTTGCCGAGAATAGTTGCCGGGATTCTGTATTCGGCTTGTCGTACGCGGCAACTGGACGGGGATGCCCTCTCACGTGCATCCGCTAATTCTTGCGCTACGACTGTGCAGGTGCGACCGTTCTATTTGACTCCCTGGTTGATCGCGCTAGCGTACTTTTTGGCCAGGCCGTTGCCCACAAAGTCGTCGTAGATCCACATGAACCCGCCGACGATCCCGCATTCATTGTGCCACCGCCTCATCACCGTCTCCACTTGGCTTGGGGTGTAGTTCTTGTCCCACACGCCCGGGAAAACCGGGACCTTTCCAAAATTCCAACCCGAGCATGGATTGTTTCCTCCACCGCCGGCATAGGCCTGAAGATGTACTCCATCTACTGTGCCCGGAAGTTTCTTGTTGATTCCCGAAACCACACTCTGCCAATAGCTAGCATTCACATAAGGATCCGGCAAGACGTGATAGCCGAGTTTGCCCACCATGACTCCGAACCTCACCGTAGTGCCGAGATCGTAGCTATTTTCGTCATCAAAATCGAGCGCATCCAGAGCCGGGATGGCTTTTTTCAGGGCCTTAAAATCCTTGTACAGAATGCTGTTCGGGCCGACGCCTTGCGCCTTCACCAAAGCAGTGATGTCTTCCCAATCTCCGTAGTTGGAGGAACCGATGCTGAAGGTGACTCTCTTGACCGTTCCTGCTTTTTTTAGCGTGGCCATATCCGCGGCAAATTTCGGATAAGTCTTATTGCCCACATAGACGCCTTTCGAAGTCAACGGAAACTCGCCGTTGAAGTTCAAGTCGCCCTGGCTATTGACTTCAACGCTCCAGACGATGGCTTCGGAGAAACCCGAGTGTTCAATTTCAGCGATGTTCTTCGGGATATTGAAATTCGCAGTCTTATAAAACGGGCCTCCACCAAATATTCCGGTAAATCCCTGCGGCGCGGGCGTGGACATTTGTTCGAACAAAGTCTGCGCCGGGGCCGACAACGCGAGCATCAGGAGGCAGGTTACAAGCAGAAACAACGGAAAAGCGAGACTGCGACTTCCTTGGGAGAGGCCTCTTCGGGAAAAGCTGGGCAGCAATCGAGTCATTTGACTTTCCTTTGATATGAATTGGCGTGGGTTGTGGACGAGCTGTTGATGGAGTGACCTCTAAGACTTGGCAGTTTTCCCGAGCGTGCGTGGCGTGATTCCGCCAACTGGCAGCATCCAAGTATCCCCCTGCGATGGGCAGGAGTCAACCGCTGCAATCGGGCGATTACACGGTTTGGAGGGGGTTTTGAGCGTAATCGCGATTTATCGTCAGGTATCGGCTTGCGTGAGATCAATTCCTGTCAGATGTAGTGGCCACTGGCTCATCGCGTCGCCAGATCGACAATCCTGGCGCTCCTAGCGCTAACATCCCTACGGTGGCCGGCTTGGGAGTGTGGGTCTTGATGCTTGCAGGAGCTGGTTCGGCGCCATCGTGCGGCCCCTTGGTCGCGCCTGCGATGATCGGCTTGCCAGGGATGGTCTCGTAGGCGTAGCCGGTCAGGGTAGCTGAAAATTTCTGCTGCGTCTGCAGCGTGTCCACTTTGACTCGTGCCCAGCCGAAGTGGATCGTTCCTTTAATGGTGAATTTTAGGCCCAGGTAGGCCTGAAAGTTAGTCTTCCCCAACCATTCGCCGCAACTACCTGTCTTAAGGGCAAGGGCCATCACCGCCCCGTTGTGTTGGAAATCTCGTTTAGGTCCGATCCTCTTGCCCTTGGGCACCGCAGCGGCGGAGGAAGTCCCAAATGTTCTACACGCGTTGCCGTTGCTCATCCAGATTTCGTTCGCTGGCTGGGACGGAAGAATTTTCAGGGTTCGATAGTCGCCCTCGCCGTTAGAGTACCATTTGTTCGACAACCCGAAGTCGGGGGTTCCATCGTGATTAAGATCAATTTGAAACAAGCCGCCGTTTGCCTTAATCGCTACATGCGCTGGCGTATAGACGATCCTGGCTTCCGCCGGCTTCGCGAAGCACAGCGCTCCAACGCCAGCGGCGCTCGCAGCCAACGCATACATACTGAGCTGTTGATTGATTGACCCGGAAAGGTTTGCTGTCTTACGGGGCAGGGGTGAAGCTTTCATGGGACAGACCTCCGCGCGGCTCACAATTCTCCATCGGTTCCGAAACGAAAGTCAATACCGTGAATTGCCTATTTTCTCCCCAACCCCAGCCACGGCCCGCGAGTGGAACCGAGTGGAACAAGGACCAGAAGGTCAACTGACGCTATCAGATGGGATGAGAAGGCCGGTCTCCGGCGGGATGCTGTACGCTCCCAAGTTATCGACGCGCTCGAAGGCGCAAGAGATAAAGGAGACCGGCAATGAAGAAGATTAGCACCGTAGGGACAAGGCAGAGCAAGAATTTTCGAGATCAGAAACTGACGATCGGTTTGGATCTGGGGGATCGATCGAGTTGGTACTGCGTGCTGGATGAAGCGGGCGACGTGCTGCTGGAACAGAAACTGAGCACGACTCCGAAAGCCATGAAAGAAGTTTTTGGGAAGATGCCACGGAGCCGGATCGCGCTGGAGACGGGAATGCATTCGCCCTGGGTGAGTCGAGTATTGAGCGAGTTGGGACACGAGGTGATCGTGGCGCATGCGCGCAACGTGCGCTTGATCGGGGAGAGTCGGCGGAAAGATGATCGCTTCGACGCCCGCACGCTGGCCCGGTTGGCAAGGATCGACCCGCAGCTGCTGGCGCCGGTGCAGCATCGCAGTGCGCAAGCCCAATCGCATCTGATGGTGATCCGTGCGCGCGCCGGACTGGTGCGGGCGCGGACGTCGCTGATCAACACGGCGCGCGGACTGACGAAGTCTTATGGGGAGCGGCTGCGCGGCTGCAGCCCACGCAATCTGAATGCCGAGACAGCACGCCAACTGAGTCCGGAACTGCAGGCGGCGCTGGAACCGTTGCTCGCAGCCATCGAATCGTTGAGCCAGCGGATTTACGAATACAACCAGCAGATCGCGAAGATCGCCAGGGAAAGTTATCCGCAAGTGGCGCGGCTGGAACAGGTGAAGGGAGTGGGAACGCTGATCGCGCTGACTTACCTGCTGACGCTGGAAGATGCGCAGCGATTTCGCAAGAGCCGCGACGTGGGCTGCTACGTTGGGTTGCAGCCGGGACGGAGGAACTCGGGACAGAGCGAGCCGCAGCTGCACGTCAGCAAGGAAGGCGATGCGTATTTAAGAACGCTGCTGGTGCAGGGAGCGCACCACATTCTGGGGCCGTTTGGAGCGGACAGCGATCTGCGACGTTGGGGACTGAAGCTGGCGGAGCGTGGCGGGAAGAACGGGAAGAAACGAGCGGTGATCGCGACCGCACGAAAGCTGGCGGTGTTGCTGCATCGCTTGTGGGTGAGCAGAGAGGCTTACGAACCGCTGCGCAATAGCCGACCGGTCGTACTGCCGGCTGCCGCATAGTTTAAGATTCATCGAGTGGAAGCACCGTGCCCAAGCGCCGAGTTCCGGTGACTGCGTTAATGGCCTGGCCCACCCTTCCATGCTGGAGATGGGAGGGAGAGGTCGACAAACAGGTGGCAGCACCGGCTGCAACGAGAACACCCAACTTGCACCGAGCGAATAGATCGCTCACGGAAGAGTGCGGATGGAAGGGTGGCGACAGCTTTGGTTTGGGTGCAAGCAAGAACTGAAGAAAGATCGAGAGACCAGAACGACTGCCCCCTTTCCTTCCTGACGGAATGGTGACAGATCGGTCCTCGCCGTCAAGGGTTCGCTACGCCGCAAAGAACGCGCCCTTGACCGCTCCGGGCCGCTCTGCACACCCTCCCGCCAGGAAGGAAAGGGGAATTTTAGGAAGGGCAAAGCAAAATCTACTTGACGTGGACCGGCCTTCTCATGGAAGGCCATTACACTCCTTGAGAAATTGGCCGACCGCAGGGTCGATAGGTGTAACACGATAAACTGTCAAAAATACCAGTTGATCTGTGACCCACTCACCGTCAAGCTTTCATACATTACGGAGGTTAACAAAACCCATGAGATATCGCCTTGTGTTCGCCGTGGCCGCAACGCTGCTTTTGTCCAGTGCGACTATGCTCGCACAAGTTACGAGTTCGGATGCCGGAGGTGACTTTTGGGTCTCCTATTGGGCGGCGCCGCGAGTGATTCTCTATGGCCCTGAGGAAGACGCGTTTTACAAGAACATGAAAGACGTTATGTTCCTCAGGAACGACTACAAAGTTCCGATCAATCCGAGCGCGCTGGACGACAATGTTCAATGGCTCAAGGATCATCCCGGTGTGCGCCTTTTTGTTGATGGGTACGCATCCGTAACTGGAGATCTCGTGTACAATCTGGCGCTCAGCCAGCGGCGCGCGAACTGGGTTAAGGAGACTCTGGTAAGCCGAGGCATTTCCGAAGATCGCATCGTTGTGGCGGCGGGATGGGGAGAGTTGTATCCCACCTGCGCGGAAGACACCCAGGAATGCCGGAACAAGAACAAGCTCGTCCGCTTTATTTACTACCCCAGTTGACAGGAATCGGTGAATTCACGTTTGAAGTGCAACAGCGTACTCCAAGAATACCTCGTTGGGGGTTTTGAAGCCGAAGCACTTTCTGGGGGTGTTGTTGTAGCGTTCCAGGAGGCCAGCGAGGCGGGGTGTGGGTAGCGCATTGAGGTCGGTCTTTCTGGGCAACTGACGGCGCAACCGACCAATGGCGTTTTCGATGCCGCCCTTCTGCCAGGGAGAATGCGTATCGCAGAACCAGGTCTGGATGCCGAACCTTCGCTGCAGTAGATAGTGCATGCTGAACTCGGTTCCGTTATCGAAGGTCATGGATTGACAGGCGCGTGGCGGCATCCCTTCCACCATGGCACTGAGATTATCGGCAACCGACAGCGCCGTTTTTGCCTCTTGTCGTAGCAGCAGCGCGCGCCGCGATCGGCGCTCCTGCGCCACCAGCAAGAACTGTCCGGGCTTGCTGAAGCTCATGAGGTCGGCTTCCCAATCGCCGGAGCGGGTGCGCGCATCCACCACGGGCGGGCGCTCATGAATGGAAACCCTGTCCACGATGGACGCCCGCGACCAGCGGCCGTTGGGCAGACGCTTTCCACGACGGTACTTCTGGCGAGGCAACCAGCGATGCAGGGTTTCCTTAAAAGACCAACTGCGCCAATAAATGTGGCGATAGATCGATTCGTGGCTTGATACGGTCGCTGCCGGGTCCTTGGGCCATGCGTCCGGCAATTTGCTCGGGCGACCATCCCTCGGCCAGGCGCAGCAAAACTTCTTTACGAAGATCCGGTTGCCGTTCGAGCTTATGGGCTCGCCCGCGCGCATGCCGGCGCAGCATTAAATCCTGCGCGCGCTGCGGATCGTAGCAGCCGCTCCACTTCTTGGATGCCTTACTGTTGCGCTTCAGCTCACGACTGATCGTGGCCACGTTTCGCTGCAGAGCTCTGGCGATGAACCGCAGAGATTTACCGTCTGCATGCAGACGGTAAATCTCAATCCGCTCTCTAAGGTCCAACTGCTCATAACTTCTTTTTCCCATCGCAACACCTTTGTACGGTGTTGCACTTGATTCGTGAACTCAAGATCCGCTTTTTGCCGACCGACAGAACCGCAACCTGGCAAAGAGTTCATGTCCAAGTTCCAATTTGCAAGTCTGCAACCTCAGAACGAGCACGGCTCGACCACAATGTCCCGCCCCGACATCCTGCTCGACTCGCGGAAAGCGTGTCAAACCTCGGGAATTGCAGGGAAGGAAGTTGAGATAAAGGACCGATTTTCTGATGACTGTTGAGAACAGCCAGTAGTTCTCTGTTCGTCAAAATCTAAGGAGAAGCTGGCATCATTGACGCAGCACCGGGCGGAGGAACAGAAGCGGTTTGACGGACAACCGCACCCGCAAAAGCAGCGTTAGGGGGTGCTTCATTTCTTCTGCGGTTGCTCCTGATCCAACTGCTTCAGCTTTTGCTCCATCATCATTTTTTCTTGCTGCTTGGTTAACTTGGGAAACAGGAACGCGATCTGTAACCGCATGCCCCAGGGCGAAGCTCCCGGGGGATGGACGGCGTTGCCATAGAATTGTGCGCTGAGATTCACCGGCTGGAATCCGAGCTTCATGATTCTTCCGATGCCGCCGCCGAAGGGCACGACCCATCGACCGCTGTTGCTGACTTCCCAGTTGGCGGTGATGATTGGTTGAGAGGTCAGGTACCAGCCTTTTTTCATGTTGTAGTTGATGAAATACTGCACCAGCATTTGATTGATCGAGGGACGGCTGCCCGACCCAGCGACCGACCATACGTTATTGGCGAGTACGCCCAGCACGAAATGGCCGGGCATGGCCAGAGCGACGACGTTGGGTCCGATGCCAAGCTTGCCTTGTCCCAGGTACTGGCTGGTCGCGGTTGGCAATTGAAAGATCGGGCCTGCTCCCCAGATCAGCTTGTGCGGTTTGCTCGGAGAGAGCAAAAAGGTGGGCTGCATGTCGCCCAGGCCGTAGACGCCAGTCTGAGGAGCGGAAGCCACTGCAGGTAATGGCTGATAGATGATGGGAGTAATCCAGCGAATGATCAGGTTCCAGTTGTCGCTGGCTTTGACCGGAATCACCGGCTGGATATTCAACACGTCTTGTGTGCGGTATCCGGGATCGATGCCGAAGTTGTTGTTGTTCTGTACGGGGACGCTGATGAGACTGGCGACGGGGTTTTGCGCCGCTTTTCTCAATGCATCAGAATTTTCAGCTGCCGCCGGGGTTGCTTGCGTGGCAACCGAAGTTCCCTCTGGGCCAATCGGCGTATCTTGGGCAAACAACGGCAAAGTTGACAGAAGAAATACCGCCAGAGCAAGAGCCTCTCTTTTTGACCACTTCATAGCCGTTCCACTTTCCTTCCTCTCCTCACCTTCGGCGATTAGTTTGGTCAATCTACGGCCACCGTCCCGCACCGTCTACTGGCAAAAGCCACAGTACACGGCTAGTTTTCCGCAAAGTGTTTTTGGCACCGACTGCACCAGCGTTGATGCCCACGCCGATAGGGAGGGGCACCGGATTACCTTCGTCACCGGCGGAACCCGGCCGTTACTCATGAGTTCTCTCGACGCTGTGCTAGCTTTTTCTTTGGCCCGACTCGGAATCAAGCGCGGCCGCAAGGTGGTTGCGCTGGAGGTGTGTGCTGGGAGTCGGCGGGGGACGCATTGGAAGCAGGGGTGGAGGTTCAGCGCGAGATTCACGGCACTAAGTTCATCGTTGCCAGTGGCTCGATGCAGCGCTTCATGGCCATGGTTGAGCGGGTGGCGGGGCACACTGAGACTGTCCTGATCACTGGCGAAACTGGCAGTGGCAAGGAGCTGATCGCCTGCAGCGTCCACGAATTTTCCTACCGGAACGGTAAACCCTGGATCGACATCAACTGCGCCGCTCTGCCTGAACATTTGGTCGAGAGCGAACTGTTTGGCTATGAGAAAGGCGCCTTCAGCGGTGCTGATACTTCCAAGCCGGGACTCTTTGAACTGGCCGACAAGGGAACTCTTTTCCTGGACGAAATCGGCGAGTTGCCTTCCCACATTCAAGTCAAGCTGCTGCGCGTGCTGGACGGAGCTGCGTACTACCGATTGGGTGGGCATCGCAAGATCACGGTGGATGTGCGGATCGTTGCCGCGACCAATCAGGATCTGGAAACGGCGGTTCGCGAGGGCCGTTTCCGCAAGGATCTTTTCCATCGCTTGAGCCAGTTCGAGCTCAGAGTTCCGCCGCTGCGAGAGCGGCCCGAGGATGTGGTGGCTCTGGCTGAGCATTTTCTGCGCTTGAAGTCTGCGGAAATGAAATTCAATGTGGAGGCTTTGCGGGCACTGCAGGCTCATTCGTGGCCGGGGAACGTTCGCGAGCTTCGGAACATCGTGGCGAAGGTTGCGATGGCCGCGTCTGGACCGGAGATTGGCGTAGCGGAAGTGCAAGCCGAACTCTCTGCGGAAGAGCAGAAAGCCGATATTCCTTTGCCGTCTGGCGATCTCCAGGATATGGAGAGGCAGATGGTGATGAAGGCGCTGGAAAATACCGGAGGACATCGGGCGAAGGCGGCTGAACAGCTCGGGATTTCACGCAGGACGTTGAGCCGGAAACTGGGCGAATACAAGATCACGGCGGCGCCGAGCGACAAGAGCCGCGCTCTCGGGACATTGAGCCTGAAGCAGAAGAAGTTTTTCCGGGCGAAGGTAAACGTTCCGGTGATGCTTAAGGATGGTCAAGGGCAAGAGATACAAGCCAGGGCGGTGAATTTGAGCGTTGGAGGAATGGGGCTCGAAGGATTGCCGGACCCGCGGCGTTCGCAGGGGCTCATGGATATCAGCTTTGTCCTGCCACAGAGTCAGACCCGCATTGAGGCGAAGGTGCAAATTGTGTGGGCCGATCTGGATGGGCGAGCGGGAGCTACATTTGTGGTCATTGAGCCGGCGGTTTATAAAGAACTGCAGGAGTGGACGAATCAGCGGATGAAGGAAGAGGGTTGGGAATTGCCTCTCTAATGGGGCAGCGGTAACCAGCCTTGTCTAATCCTAGTTTTCTGTACTGCCACGACACAAATCCTAATGAGATTTCCTCGAGTCTCGCCCGGACGAGGCGTCCCGGCTACTCGGCGTAGTTAACCGCGCCAAATTGGCCGACCCTTTGGCTCGGGGACATTTTGTCCCTTCGTAACGCGAATTCGATCCACTTAAGTCTTTGCTGGACAATGCTCCGACCTTCCCTGACGGTGGTTACGGGCTTGCAGCAATAGCTCGTACGCCTGAGGTGCATCGGGCGGGGGAGCTTTGAGCTTTATGGCGGGAGTTACCAAGGTCACTTCGAGAGTTCGTCACCTGGCATTCTGGTGCGCGATCCTGAGTACGACCTTCGCCGTTGCAGCGCCGCGGAGGGTTTCGAAGGATCTGCAAAAACAATCCTCGCAGCAGTGGCTGAACGTTATTGTGCAGTACCGGGTTGCGCCCACGCAGGCTCACTTCGACAAAGTGATTGCCAGAGGCGGCACGCTGCAAAAGAACCTGCCCATGATCAACGGCGGGGCTTTCACCATCAAAGGCAGCTCATTGAAAGCGCTATCCAAAGATTCCAACGTGGCGTACGTTTCGCTCGACCGCCCGGTCTGGGCGACGGCGACCGTTACTGACCTGTATGACCAGGCAGTTCTGGCTCCTTACGCGTGGTCGAAAAATCTCAGTGGGAGCGGGATCGGGATTGCGGTTATCGATAGCGGCATCAACGGTGGCAAAGACTTCACGCTGTCGAACGGAACCGGATCGCGGATCGTGTACAACCAGAACTTTGCCAGCGGTCCGAATACGGCCGCCGATTTATACGGACACGGGACGCACGTTGCCGGCATTCTTGCTGGCAATGGGATGAACTCGAAGGGGACAAATTTTCGCAAGACGTTCATGGGCATTGCGGATAACGCGAACCTGATTAACCTACGAGTCCTTGATCAGAATGGTGCAGGGCGAGACAGCGCGGTGATCGCGGCAATTCAGAAAGCCATCAGTTTAAAGAGCAAGTACAACATTCGCGTGATCAACCTCTCACTGGGGCGGCCGGTTTACGAGAGCTATAAGCTTGATCCGCTGTGCCAGGCGGTCGAAGCGGCGTGGAAGGCGGGCATTGTGGTTGTGGTTGCGGCTGGCAACGAAGGACGCAACGACTCGGCCGGAACCGACGGGTACGGCACGATCGCCGCGCCGGGAAACGATCCTTACGCGATCACCGTGGGCGCGATGAAACCGATGGGCACTTCGTCACGTGCTGACGACCTGATTGCCAGTTACAGCTCGAAGGGACCGACGCTGATTGACCATGTCGTGAAGCCAGATATAGTTGCGCCGGGCAACATGGCGATTTCCGTGCTGGCGTCTTCGAATGCGACTCTGGTGAAGGCGTCTCCCAAGAACATTGTTGCCCTGAGTGCATACGGCAACGGCAAGGGAACTTCGTCCTACTTCATGCTGAGCGGCACCAGCATGGCGACGCCCGTTGTAAGCGGAGCTGTCGCATTGCTGGTCCAGAAGAACCCATCGCTGACGCCGGACCAGGTTAAAGCGCGACTGATGAAGAGCGCGTACAAAACTTTTCCGCGGACGAGCACGGCGAAGGATCCCACAAGCGGGAAGAGTTACACCAGCCAGTACGACATCTTCACGGTAGGCGCGGGATATCTTGACATCCAGGCGGCTTTGTCGAGCACGGACCTGGCGCCGGCGACGTTTGGCAGTGCGAGGTCGCCAGCCGTGGCGCGCGACAAAAGTGGAAACGTATATCTGGTTAAAGGTACGTCCGTGCTCTGGGGCGGCTCGATCATGTGGGCCACTTCGGTGGTCTGGGGTACGTCGGTGCTGTGGGGCACGAGCGTAGCAGGCGAGTCGGTCTTGTGGGGATCGTCGGCTCCCTGGGGCTCCAGCAGTGACAACGGTTATAGCGTGCTCTGGGGATCGTCGGTGGTTTGGGGAACGTCCGACCAAAACCTGAGCGAAGCTATTCCAATTGAGATCGAGGGCGAAAAGTAAAGTTTGTTTTGAGTCCGAGTTCTGAAGCACTCAGCCGTTAGCATCGACCTGCCCTTAGACGCGCCTCGCGAACTCATTTTGGCATTACTTAAGTTTTTGCGGTTCACCGCAAGTGATTGCCCTCGCGCAAGTTGATTGATATCACTAGCTAGACCCGTAGTTTCAGGTCCCCCGCCTGGGGAAGTGGTGTGCACAAGGGCTTGGCCCAGCCCACGATCCGAAATGCCTCGCAGAGGTTTCGACACGCTATCTGCATTGCCAAAACTCGGGGCCAAGATTCTGCTCACCGTCCTGCTTGGCGGATTTCTGGGTGCGACGCTGGTGCGGATTGCGCCCGGATTCGGCGCGGACGAGGAACAGTTGGACGCGCGACTCAATGCACAGAGCATTCACGCGCTGCGAGAGGCGCGGGCCAGCGAACCCGGTCTCCCGGTTTTCTATTTTCACTATCTGAACCGGCTGCTACACGGTGATCTGGGGAATTCGCGGACTTTGCAACGGCCGGTTTTGCAGCTCGTCGCCGAGCGCTTACCTGAAACCCTAAAGTCAGTCGCGTTGGGATTAGCGCTGGGCTGGACGGCCGGATTCCTGCTAGCGGTCGCGATCGTGATGTCGCGAGCCTGGTTTCTGGACCTGTTGGGGAGTTTGTTTGTAGGAGCGCTGCTTTGCATGCCTGCAGCTGTGCTGGCGCTGCTGTTTGTTGTGGCCCAAGCGCCTGCTCGGTTGCTGCTCGGACTGGTCGTCTTCCCGAAGATCTTTCGCTATTCGCGAAACATGCTGGCGAGAAGTTCGGCGTTGCCCCACGTGCTGACCGCGAGAGCAAAAGGCTTGAGCAACATGCGTGTACTGGCCTGGCACATTTTGCCAACCGCGGCGCCACAGCTTCTGGCCCTGCTCGGGGTCACGGTCAGTGTCGCGTTCACAGCTGCGATTCCTATGGAAGCTCTGTGTGATGTTCCAGGGATTGGCCAACTGGCGTGGAAAGCAGCTTTGGGGCGTGACGTGGCTTTGCTGGTGAATCTAACCATGATCGTGACCCTGATGACGCTGGCGGCGAATTCTGCTTCCGAAGTGGTGGGCAAAACTTTTCGCGTGAGTGAAGCATGAAGTGGGCACGCACAGGTGCGATTGTCTTTCTGCTGGCGGTCTCGGCCGCATGCTCGCTGGCGAACGTCATTGCGCCAGCATCGTATGCGCGCCAATTCCGGGACGAGCCTGACGCTTCGCCTTCACCGCGACATCCGTTGGGTACTGACGACTTGGGCCGCGACCGCTTCGCGCGCGTGCTGTATGGGACGCGGGTTTCGCTGCTGCTGGCTCCGGCGGCTGCTTTGCTGACGAGTTTGTTGGCCGCTTTCATCGGAGGCATCGCGGGATTTGCCGGCGGGTGGGTCGAGCGGCTGGTGATGGCGGGCACGGATCTCTTCCTGTCTCTGCCCTGGCTCTTCTTGCTGATCACGGTTCGCGCGCTCTTGCCTTTAAACGTTTCGCCGATGATTTCGGTTTTGATCACCTTCGCAATGCTGGGATGCCTGGGCTGGGCAGGAGCGGCTCGCATTATTTGCGCCGACGCGCGCGTGCTGGCGCAATCGGATTTTATCCTTTTGGCTCGAGCGTCGGGTAGCGGCGGTTTTCGACTGTTGTGGCGCCATCTTGTGCCCAACCTGAAACCCGTGCTCTTTGCGCAATTCTGGATTTCGGTCCCGGTTTTCATTTTGACCGAAGCCAACCTGGGAATTCTCGGCCTGGGAGTCGCGGAGCCCCTGCCTTCATGGGGCAGCCTGCTGCGTGAACTGGAAAGCTTTTCGACTGTTTCCGGCCAGCGGTGGCAGTTGGTTCCGCTCATTTTGTTCATTCTGGTGGTAAGCAGCTTTCATCTTGTCCTGACTAAAGAGGAGTTGGCGGTATGAAGAAAATCTTTGCGAGTTTCGCTCTGATAACTCTGCTCACACTCACTTCGAGCGATGCCCTGGCGCAGTCTGGCGGCGAGTTGCACTTTTGTTTGCGCTCCGAGCCCAAAACACTCAACCCACTGCTCGCAGCGGACGACGCTTCAGAAACTGTCCGCTATTTGACTGGCGGCGTGCTGGTTCGGGTAAACCGCATGACGCAGGAGCTCGAGCCCGAGCTCGCTATCTCGTGGAAGGTTACGAACGGCGGAAAGGCGATCACTTTTCAACTGCGCGATGGACTGCGCTTTTCTGACGGAACTCCGTTTTCCGCCGCCGACGTAGCCTTTACCATGCAGCAGCTCATGGACCCGGCGTTGCATTCGCCAACCGGCGATGCATTTCGTTCATCGGAGGGAAAAGTCGAAACCGTCATTCTGCCCAAGAACCATGTCCGGATCACGTTCCCTGCGCCGATCGCAGGCCTCGACCGGCTTTTCGATCAAGTGGCAATCATGTCTGCCAAGTCTCCACAAAAAGAGATGGCAGTGCTTGGTCCTTACTTCATTGGAGAGAACAAAGCGGGGTCGTATCTGATTCTGAAGCGCAATCCGAACTACTGGGAGAAAGATCCTTCCGGCCGCCCGCTGCCTTACATCGAGTCCGTACGGCTTGATATCCAGCAGAACCGCGATATCGAAATGCTGCGCCTGACCCGCGGAGAAATTCATTTCATCAATTCGCTTGACGCCGAATATTTCGACAAGGTGGCCGCTCAGGATCCATCGATGGCGCGCGATGCCGGGGCATCACTCGATTCCGAGGAAATGTGGTTCAATCAAGTTGCCAAATCTCCGCTGCCGGCTTACAAGAAAGCCTGGTTCACTTCGACGAACTTCCGGCGAGGTATTTCGGAGGCCATCAACCGCGAGGATCTGGCCCGAATCGTATTCCGCGGACATGCGCGTCCCGCGGTAGGAGCGGTATCTCCGGCCAACAAGTTCTGGTTCAACGCCAAGCTGCAAGCGCATCCTTTCGATCAGAAGTCGGCGATGCAGCGTCTGGCGCTGGATGGATTCCACCTTCAAGACGGCGTCTTGCGCGATCACGAAGGACACGCGGTCGAGTTCTCCGTCATCACGAATGCCGGAAACAAATACCGCGAGCGCATGGCGACGATGATCCAGCAGGATTTGTCGGGCATTGGAATCAAGCTGAACGTTGTGACCCTGGATTTCCCGTCGCTGATCGAGCGCATTGCCAGCACATTCGACTACGAGGCTTGCCTGTTAGGCCTCGTTAATGACGAACTTGATCCGAACGCTCAGATGACTATTTGGCTCAGTTCCGCGGAGAATCACCAGTGGAACCCCAGTCAGAAGGCTCCCGCGACTGAGTGGGAAGCGGAAATCGACAAGTTGATGCGGGCACAGGCATCCACTCTAGACCCCAAGAAACGCAAGGAAGATTTCGACAAGGTGCAGGAAATCGCGTGGCAAGAGGAGCCGTTCATTTATCTGGTGAACAAGAACGCGCTCTCGGCGGTGTCGCCGGCATTGCACAACGCGCATCCGGTAGTGCTGAGGCCACAAGTTTACTGGAACATTGATCAGCTCTCTCTCACCAGCGAGGTCGCCAGGAGTCGCTGATGGATGCGGAACCGTTGCTGTCACTGCGACTCTCGGTTAATTATCCAGGGAAGCCGGGCGTTTTGCGCGACCTTTCACTGGACATCGGCAGGCAGGAAATTCTCGGACTCGTGGGGGAGAGCGGTTGCGGCAAGAGCACGCTGGCGCTGGCTATCTTGATGCTTCTTTATTTGAAGAGAGGCCAGGCTAAAGGTTCCATTCACTTCAATGGCCGCGACCTGATGACTTTGCGGGAGCGGGAGGTTCGATCCCTTCGCGGCAAAGAAATTGGCCTGATCCTGCAGAGCCCCATGTCTTCGCTGAATCCGGCGCTTCGCATCGGCACACAACTGGAAGAAGCCTGGAACGTTCATCGGCGTGGTACGCGAGACGAATGCCGACAGGCATTGCGGGAAGCGCTGGAGAATGTCAGTCTGGCTGCCGAGCCGGAATTCCTGCGACGATACCCTTCGCAACTAAGTGTGGGCCAGGCGCAGCGCGTTCTGATTGCAATGGCAGTTTTGCATCGTCCGGCATTGCTCATCGCTGATGAGCCTACCAGTGCTCTCGACTTGATCACTCAGGCCGAGATTCTGCAGTTATTCGCCAGCCTCAGCGCCAAGTTCGGCATCAGCATTCTTTTTATTTCTCACGACCTGCTTTCGGTTGCGACCATCGCGCATCGGGTGGCAGTGATGCATGAGGGTGAAATTGTGGAGTGTCGCAGAACAGCTGAGTTGTTTCAGAATCCTGAGCATCCCTATACTCGCCAACTAATTCGAGCGCTTCCTGTGGTGCCGCGGTTTGCAGCGGCGAGCGTCGGCGGTCGGTGAAGTTCGCCTTATTTGTCCATTCTTTCTAATGGACGCTTTACTTGCCAGTTTTCGCGGGCAGCGCCTTAGGCGCTGTAATCTCTACTGAGTCCGGCGTGGTCCAATTGGCCTTCCCGTCGGCCAGCTCGAGGCGGTTCATCGTAATTTTCATCTTGCCATGGTCAACTTCCACCAGCAGGTAATGGTAGTTCACGGCCTTGCCGAACAGGGGATCTCCGGCTTGGCGCGGTATCAGATAAGGATGGGCCCCTCCGCCGCCGGTGACGAGGTAAAGAACTCCACTGTGTTCATAACGTTCATAGTTGTGGACGTGTCCAGCGATTACCACAAAACGGGCACGGGTGTGGGGCTGGCGGTCCGCGAGCATTTTGGCCAAAGCTTGCTCGGAAGCACGGGCTGAGTGTCCGCCGCCAGTTGTCTGATCCGAGGAATCGGTATAAGGCGGATGATGGAGCACCAGACAAACGAAATCGACATCGCTCGGCAGAGTATCGAGTTCATGGATCAGCCATTGACCCTGCGGTCCTGTCGTTTCGTCGAGCGAGCTGTCAAGCACAAGCAGAAGCGTATTGGCAGCGCGCACCGAGTAGTAACGGTTGTTCTGCAAATCCGGGAAGCGCTGGAAATAGTTCGCCAGCGCGATCTTCTGATCGCCATAGAGATCATGGTTTCCGAGCGCGGGATAAACGGGAATCTTGCCCTTGGTCCATACCGCGGTTTCCTTATCCCAGACTTTCCAGTCGTTAGCGTCATCGCCTCGGTAGGCAATATCGCCGCCAATCGAGATGAACGCAGGATGGGCGTCAGCAATGGCTTGCACAAGAGTCTGGCGCACCGACGGGTTGGACGCGTCGGTGTTCTTGGGATCGGTAAAGCGAGTGTCGCCATAGGCGACGAAGCGGAAGGGGAGACTGATTCGCATCTGCAGATCAAGTGGTTGGCTCTGGGAAAACAGTTCTGCGCCGGCACAGATCAAGAGAGCAAATAAAAGTTTTCGCACTGCATGAGTGATTCGTTCCTTCACTAGCTGTCCTCGCCCACTTTTAGTACGGCCAGGAATGCTTCCTGAGGAATGTCCACCCGACCGATGCGCTTCATGCGCTTCTTGCCTTCTTTTTGCTTCTCGAGAAGCTTGCGTTTGCGCGTGATGTCGCCGCCGTAGCACTTGGCAAGCACATTCTTGCGAATCGCGTGTACGGTTTCTCGGGCGATTATCTTGGCGCCAATCGAGGCTTGGATCGCGACTTCGAACATCTGCCGCGGAATCAGCTCCCGCATTTTTGAAACCAGCGCCTTGCCTCGTTCGTAGGCGAAGTCGCGGTGCACGATGATGGAAAGCGCGTCCACCGGCTCGCCCGCGACCAGGATATCCATTTTGACCATGGGTGATTCCCAATAGTCGGCCAGGTGGTAATCCAGCGATGCGTAGCCGCGCGAAACAGACTTCAGCCGATCATAGAAATCCAACACGATTTCGTTCAGCGGCAGTTCGTAATGCAGCATCACGCGGGAGGAGCTGACGTATTCAAAAGTTTTCTGCTTGCCCCGCTTCTCTTCGACCAGCTTCAGGATCCCGCCAACATATTCCTCATTCGTCAGAATCGTAGCCAGAATGACCGGCTCTTCGATTTTGGCGATCTCACTCGGTGGCAGCCAGCGCGAGGGATTGTCGACTTCGACCATTTCTCCGTCTGTTTTGTAAATCTTGTATCGGACGCCGGGCGCGGTCGTGATTAGCTCCAGCCCGAATTCGCGCTCCAAACGCTCCTGAATGATTTCCATGTGCAATAGACCGAGGAAACCGCAGCGGAAGCCGAACCCGAGTGCGACCGAGCTTTCAGGTTCGAAGAAAAATGACGAATCGTTCAGCCGCAATTTTTCGAGCGCCTCGCGGAGCTGGGTGTGCTCGTGCGCATCCACGGTATAGAGCCCCGCGAAGACCATCGGCTTGATTTCTTCGAAGCCAGGCAAGGGCTCGATGGCGGGATTGTTTTCCTCGGTGATGGTGTCGCCGATTTTTGTGTCGGCCACGTTCTTGATGTTGGCGATCAGGAATCCAACTTCGCCCGCGCGCAGCTCGTCGATCTCGACCGGCTTGGGAGTCAGCACACCCAGCGTTTCGACATCGAGGACGCGGCCGTTCCACATCAGGCGAATCTTTTGTCCCTTGCGGAGCGTGCCCTGAAACACACGCGTCAGCACAATGACGCCACGGTAAGGATCGAACCAGGAGTCGAAGATCAGCGCCTGCAGCCGTTTTTCGGGATCTCCCTTGGGCGGCGGAACGCGTTTGACAATAGCCTCCAACACATCCGGCACACCTTGACCAGTTTTTGCGCTGATCAGAACCGCGTCGGATGCATCCAGCCCCACGGCGCCTTCGATCATCTCTTTAGTACGCGCAATGTCGGCGCTGGGCAGGTCAATTTTGTTGATGACCGGAATAATTTCGAGGCCGTGATTAATGGCCAGGTATGCATTCGCCAGAGTCTGAGCTTCGACGCCTTGCGAAGCATCGACAACCAGCAAAGCGCCTTCGCAGGATGCAAGCGAGCGTGAAACTTCGTAAGAAAAATCCACGTGGCCGGGAGTGTCGATCAAGTTCAACTGGTAAGTCTGACCGTCCTGCGCGGTATACATCATTCGAACAGCGTGGGCTTTGATGGTGATGCCGCGTTCCCGTTCGAGGTCCATGGAGTCGAGCACCTGGGCCTGCATCTCGCGAGCGGTGAGCGATCCGGTCAGCTCCAGCAGGCGGTCGGCGAGCGTGGATTTTCCGTGGTCAATGTGCGCAATAATGGCAAAATTGCGGAGAAAAGCGGCGTCCATGGCTGCGGGAGTCAATTCTTAATTCTAACAGGCGTTGCCGACCCGCTTCAGAGACCACGCCCTCGCCATCATTCAATTGCTAGCCGCTCGGCGTAAAATACCCTAATGCGTTATCTGGTCAGGGCGCGAGTCAAACCCGGCTGTGAGCAATCTCTGCTGAAGGCGATCGATGATGAAACTCTGGGGCAGGGTTCGGTGGCAGAGGGCGAGTACTTGAGAAACATGCAGCAGGCCAGGCTTTGCCCGGACAACACAACTCGCTGGGTGGAGATCTGCTATTGTCCGACTCCTCTGCAGGAAGAGCGCGACTATTGGGAAGAGTATTTTGAGTTGACGCGAGTCCAGGATGCACACGATCGCCGGCGTTGCCGCGACCAGAACGGTTCTGAACCCTGGGCCTGCGGCAACTGCGATTGCACCGAACGTTTGGAGCGAAAACTGGAATCCTCGGGAAAGCCGTTTCTCGAATCACTCCGCCACACTCGGCTAGAATAATCGCTTCCATGCTCGTCCTCGCCTCTGCCTCGCCGCGCCGCCAGGAGCTTTTGCGCAACGCGGGCATTTCGTTCGTCGTGCAACCAACCGATATTCCGGAAGTGCCCCGGGAAGGAGAGGCCCCACGAGCGTTCGCCGAACGCATGGCGCGGGAAAAAACTCTGGCTGTGTTTCGCCAAAGGCCAGATGACTTCGTTCTTGGTGCCGACACGATCGTCGTCGTGGGGAAGCAGATTCTGGGAAAGCCTCGCGACACTGCCGATGGCGCACGCATGTTGGGCTTGCTCTCAGGTCGCAAGCATGAAGTCATCACCGGAGTGTGTCTTGTGGGTCCGCAATCGAAGAATGAGAACGATTTCGAGGATGTACGATCGGAGACAACGCTCGTCACCATGGAAAGTCTCAGCCCTGACGATATCAAGTCTTACCTCTTGACCGGAGAACCCATGGACAAGGCTGGGGCCTATGCCATCCAAGGCAGAGCCTCGCGTTGGATTTCGCGCATCGAAGGAGACTACTGCAATGTAGTCGGATTGCCGGTATCGCTGGTGTGCAAGATGTTGCGGGACCACGGAGCGGCCTGAAGGCAAGCGTAGCAAGCTACTTTCCTGCGGTGAGTGGACTTAGGACTTTTTGTCCTTTTCCTCTTCGCCGTCTTTTACGGCTGACTTGAAATTCTTTATGCCTTCGCCTAATCCCTTGCCCAGATCTGCCAGCTTGCTCGGACCGAAGATCAGCAGGGCTATGGCGAGGAGCAACAGAATCTCAGGCAAACCCAATTTGCCGCCCATAGTGAAGTCCTCCTTACGGGGCTTGCCGAGTTCTCAGCGAACACGTCGAAAAGGTGCCAATACCCCTATGGAAAGTCTAGGCTTCCCCACCTACGTAGTCAAAGAATGATTGAGTCTGGCCGCATCCCCAGGTTATTCGGCTCCAATGCCTTTCAGCGTATAGACCACGCCGTTAAGCGAACCGTTGTAACCGGCACACCACACCTGGAATTTAGTTCCTACGGGTTTGCTGTCACAGGCATCCATTTCCGCGCCCGTATTCGCATCGAGCGACCAGGTCTTGCCGCCATTGTGGCTGAAGTACATGCCGCCAACGTTGGTCGAGTAGTTCCCGCCCGCTGCCCAGCCGATGGTTGGGGTCAAAAAGCGAATCTCACGAATCGGCCAAGGATCATCCAGCGTGCGTCCGCTCCAGGTCTTCCCGCCGTCGGTGGTGCGATGAACCCAGCCCTCGACCTTTGGTGAAATCTCGCCTCCGCCCACCCAGCCCGCCTTGTCATTCTTAAAGAAGGTCGGGCCATCGAATACCGAGTCAATGGATGGGCGACACGCCCACTTCGCACCGCCGTCGGAACTGTCGCAGTAAGTAATTCCTGAAGCGCGGGCGTGCAGGTTGTTAAGCAGGCTGAACTGGTTGCCGAACCATCCACCGTTCGGGTCGGGCACGACCTCCGTCCAGTCCGACGCGTGAGCGCCTCCGTCCGAGGTAACGTGCGCAGCGTTGGCAGCTTTGAGGTTCAGACCATCTAACACCAACCCGTCATTGTGGTTGGCAAAGCGGACCCGGAAAGACCATCCATTTGTCGTCAAAATGATGTCATGTGTCCAGGTTTTTCCGCCGTCATGGCTCCAGCGAATGATCCCCTCGAATTTGGAGTCATTGAACCCCGCAACGACCACGTCCTTGGCACTCAAGGCTTTTACGCCATACCAGTAATAAGGGAAGCCCAGGTTCATGATTTCGGTCCACTTCAAGCCGCCATTGGTCGTCTTCCATACTTGGCCGAGTTCGGCAGCGGCGTAGCCAACCAGCGCCGTCGGGAAAGAAATGTCATGGATGACCGCTCCGGGCAGAGCAGCCTGCAGCTTCCACGGATTCGCCTTGGGGCTGAGGCTGCGAATCGCAGGATGACCAGTCGCATCGGCTGGGCGTTCAGCGGACAGCTCGTGACCGGCGCCCACAATCGGGATTCTACTGGCCACGTGTCGCACCGTCGCGTCGGTCTGGGCAAATGCTGTAAGCGCTATACAAGCGGTCGCGACCGCAGTGATCAGGAGATAAGCCAGGCGGGAAATCTTCATGTTGTGGAATCCTCTGGGCCGGAAAACCGCGCCGGGTGAGGATTTTAGCACGGCGGAGTTCAAATACTTGTAATCAGTTCCGCGAGCAACGCCGCACGCCGAGGCAGCTCGGAGATCAGAATCGACTCATGGGTTGCGTGTGCGCCTTCGCCAACTCCGCCTAGTCCATCAAGAGTCGGGGTGCCAAGCGCCGCGGTGAAGTTTCCATCCGAGCCGCCGCCCACGGCGGCTTCCTCGAGTTTCCAGCCCAACTGCTTGGCGATCTCCGAAGCTTTTTTGAAGAGCGCAGCCACGGTCGGCGTGCGCTCCATGGGCGGACGATTCATTCCTCCGGCGATTTCGAGCTTGCACTTGCGATTGAACGGTTTCAGTGACCGAAGCCTGCGATCAATGCCCGCTGCGTCCTGTTTCCGCGCAACTCTCACGTCGAGTACCGCACTTGCCTCCGCGGGAATCACATTCACCCGCGTGCCACCTTGCACCGTCCCCACATTAAGCGTCAAGCCACGTTTCATGTCGGTCAGCTTCGAGATCGCGATGATTTGCCTGGCCAATTCCAGAATTGCGCTCTGGCCTTTTTCGAAGTCGAGCCCCGAGTGCGCAGCCTTGCCCGTGACTTTCAGAGTGTATTCTCCAATTCCTTTGCGAGCCGTCTTCACAGCTCCGCTTGGTCCATGAGAAGGTTCCAGCACCAGGACTGCGGCGGACTTCTTCGCCAGATTTTCGGTGATCCTCCTTGAAGTCTCGCTGCCCACTTCCTCGTCCGACACCAGCAATATGTTTACCGGTCGCGGCAACGTGTCGTGGTGCCAGGATCGGAGGGCTTCGATCGCATGCAGCATCAACGCGATGCCGGACTTCATATCAAACGCGCCCGGCCCGAACAAGCGGCCGTCGGCCACGCGACATGGCATGGTCGCCAGCGTGCCCATGGGATACACCGTATCGAGATGTCCCAGCAGCAGCACGGACTTTCCGCCGCGAGATCCGTCGAAATCCACCTGCAAGTGATCGCCAAAGCTCTGCACCCGGTGAAACTTTGCATGTCCTCCGAGCCCCTCAAACCTGCCCGCAGTGAGCGCCCCCAACCGATCGACCGCTTGCTTGTTGTCGCTGGGCGACTCGGTCTCGACCAGTTGGCGGATGGTTTGGACGATTTGATTTTTACGCTCCTGAAAATATCTCAGCCGCTCGGCGACATCGTTTTGCGCCACGATCTCGTTTTGGGTTTGTTTCAAGACTTTCTTGGGCATGCAATCCTTTTCCGGAAGGGTTTGAGGGGGCGCGGTACAGTATAATCTTCGCTCTTCATCTTTCGCTCTTCACATTAACGAGAAACAGAATGACCGATACTGCTCAACCTGCAACCGAAGCCCCCGCGGCGGGCAAAACCACGCTGGACGTCAATGACATTCAGCGCATCCTTCCCCACCGTTTTCCTTTTTTGCTGATCGATCGCGTGCTCGAGCTCAAGCGCCGGGAGCGCATTCTGGCCATAAAGAATGTCACCATTAATGAGCCGTTCTTTGCCGGACACTTTCCCGGCCTACCAGTGATGCCCGGTGTCCTCATCGTGGAGGCCATGGCTCAGGCTGGCGGAGTCCTGCTGTTCACGGAAGTGGAGGACCGCGAGAGCAAACTGGTCCTGTTTACCGGAATCGAGCGCGCCCGGTTTCGACGCCCGGTGGTTCCCGGTGATCAACTGCGCATCGAGGTCGTAGTAAAGGTCTGGCGCGGGAATGCTGGGCGAATGCAAGGGACCGCATACGTCGGAGACACACTCGCCGCCGAAGCCCTGGTGACTTGCCGGCTGGTTGATCGGGCTCGCGCTGAGAAGCCGCCTTCGCAATGATCGCTCGCAACTTATCGGCCAGGGTTGTCGGAAGATGAAAGTCCATCCCACAGCCATCATTGATCCGGGCGCCAAGATTCACCCCAGTTGCAAGATCGGCCCTTACTGCATTGTCGGGCCAGAGGTTGAATTGGGCGAAGGATGCCATCTGGTTTCGCACGTGGCGATCGAGGGACCCACTAAAATTGGCGCTGACAACGCCTTCTTTCCCTTTTGCTCGATTGGAATGGCGCCGCAGGACTTGACCTACGCCGGCGAACCGACCCGCCTTGAAATCGGCGATCACAACCAGATTCGCGAGTTCGTCACCATCAACCGCGGCACTATCAAGGGTGGAGGGCTGACCCGCATGGGCAACCACATCCTAATCATGGCTTACACCCACATTGCCCACGATTGTGTCATTGGCGACCACGTGATTCTGGCCAATGCGGCAACTCTCGGTGGTCACGTCACGGTCGAAGAGTGGGCCACGGTTGGCGCGCTTTGCCCTGTCCATCACTTTATTCGCATTGGCGCCCACTCATTCATCGGCGGCGGAACGACGATCACCCGCGATGTTCTTCCTTTTTCCAAGACTTCCGCCTCGCGCGAGGTGCAGGCCTATGGGCTGAATTCGATCGGACTCGAACGCCGTGGATTCAGCAAGCAGCGTATTCGCAAAATCCATCATGCCTACAAAGTCCTGCTGGCCTCGAAGCTCAATACCTCACAGGCCCTGGAGAAATTGAAGTCAGAGCCAGATCAGGGCGAAGACGTGGAGGCGCTGATAAAGTTCATCGAGCAATCGGAGCGGGGAGTGATTAAATAGCCATTAGCCGTCATCCTTCAATCAAGATGTCATCCTGAGCGGGGAATCTGGCTCGCAAAGCGAGCCAGATGCGGAGTCGAAGGACCCCGAAATTTCACACTCGCAATCACGGCTGCAGGGAGTTCGCCGAGAAGACGCCCCAGCAAACGGCGGCCCGTTTCCCTCGCTAGAGCGTCTTTATCATTTACACTGACGGCGATGCCTGAAGGGAAAGAAAAGCTCGGCCTCATCGCCGGCAACGGCCGCTTCCCTTTTCTCGTGCTCGATGCCGCGCGCTCCCAGGGGTATGAAGTCATTGTCGCCGCCATCAAGGAGGAGGCTTTCCCGGAAATCGAATCCCACGGCGCGACCGCCGTTCACTGGCTTTCGCTGGGAGAACTTTCCAACTTAATCGAGACGTTCAAGCGCGAAGGCGTGAATCGCGCAGTCATGGCGGGACAAGTAAAGCATAAGCAGATCTTCTCCAGCATTCGCCCGGATTGGCGTCTGGGCAAGCTTCTGCTATCGCTGGGCACTCGCAATACCGATTCTCTGCTAGGAGCCGTCGCGAAGGTCCTCGCGGATGAAGGGATCGTTCTGGAAAACTCCACGTCGCTTCTCGATCCGCTGCTGGCCAAACCCGGAGTGCTCACCAAGCGCACGCCGACCGAGCAAGAAAAGAAGAACATCGCTTACGGACGCGAAGTAGCCCGCCATTTGGCGCAATTCGACATTGGCCAGACGGTCGTCCTCGCCGAGGCGGCCTGCGTCGCCGTGGAGGCCATGGAAGGCACCGATGCGACCATCGAACGCGCTGGCCAGATCATGGCCTCGGTCGGCGACGCCCCCTCGACTTTGAGTCGGGCACTGACCGTCATCAAAATCGCGAAACCGAATCAGGATATGCGCTTCGACGTTCCGGTCATTGGAGTCAAGACGATTGAAGTAATGCGAAAAGCAGGCGCAACGTGTCTCGCGTTGGACGCCGAGAGATGCCTGCTGCTCGACGGCGGTGCGATCGCCATCGCGGCGGATGCCGCAGAGATCGCCATTGTGGCAGACTAAGCCCTGCGCGAGCCAGATATGGTTCCGCGGCCCGACCGGGAACGACCTCGTGAGGCTGTCGCAGGTCGCTTCCGCAGTTCCGCACGTACCCGGGTGAGGTCGTATGCCGTCTGCAGATTCATCCAGAACTCGGCCGAGTTCTTAAAGTACTCCGCAAGCAGCAGAGCCGTTTCCGGGGTGATCCCACGCTTGCCCCGGATCAGCTCGTTGACGCGATTCTGCGGAATGTGTATTGCCTTCGCCAGTCTCACCTGAGTCAATCCCAGTGGCTCAAGGAACTCTTCCAACAAGACCTGTCCAGGATGGGTTGAGACCCTATTAAGCGGTAACATAACTCTCCTTATGTTCAGTGATAATCCGTGCAGCGGACGTCCAGGCAGTTACCCGCTTCAAAGCGAAAGACCAGCCGGTACTGTTGATTCACCCGAATGCTGTGAAACTCGTTCAGGTCGCCCCGCAGTCGCTCAAGACGATTTGCAGGCGGAGTTCGCAGGTCTTGAAGCGAGGTAGCGGCATTTAACAAGTCCAGCTTGATCTGAATCCTGCCCCATAAACTGCTTGCAATTCTCCGGGCCGCCTTTGTGTCCCGCCCGTGATAAAGATCTTCGGTCGTCTTGTCTCCGAACGAAAGAATCACCGCGGTCGATTATACACGGATACCGTGTATTAAGGTATACTGATCTCTTGAAGATAGTTGCCTAGAGGAGTGCTCTATGTCTGAAACCACCCGTCTTGCCGACCAAATAAGCCGCGCCTTCGATGGGGACGCCTGGCACGGCGACTCCCTCCTCGAACTACTCGATGGTGTCGACGCCAAGACGGCAGCGGCTCATCCCGTCAAGAACGCGCATAGCATCTGGGAGCTTGTTCTGCACATTGCGGCCTGGGACGGCGCGGTTCTGAAGCGGACCGGTGGCACAGCGGTTGAACTACGCGACGAAGAAAACTTTCCCCCGGTAAGGGACGCCAGCGATAAGGCCTGGCTCCAGGCCATCGAGCACGCGAAGCAAACGCACAACGAGCTTGCGAAGGCCGTTGCTGCCTTCCCCGATTCGCGCCTGCACGAGCAAGTGCGAGGCAAGACCGAGAGTTACTACAATTTTTTCTACATGTTCAGCGGCATCGTCCAGCACGAGCTCTACCATGCCGGCCAGATCGCCCTGCTGAAAAAGGCGCAAACTCGATGACCGAGGATTCGCATCCCGATCGCCGGACTAACCACCGTTTGTGGTTAAATCAACAAGTCTCCCGGCAACCTGCCGCATGAGCACCGAGAACTGACTGACAGCCTCATCAACGTCGCCGTGATTGGCGTGGGCGTATTTGGCCGCAACCACGCCCGGGTTTATCACCAGCTTGCTCAGGAAGGCATGCCGGTACGACTGGTCGGAGTGGTCGATCCAGACACGGCACGGGCTGACGCTGTGGCCCGCGAATTCGCCTGCCGCGGTTTTGGCTCAATTGAACAACTCATCACGACACACAGTGAAGTCCAGGCTGCTTCGGTTGCGGTGCCTACCAGCCAGCATCTCACCACCGCGCAGCAGTTGATGGAGGCCGGCATCGACGTGCTGATCGAAAAGCCCCTGGCCACTTCCCTCGCCGAAGCCGACGAACTCGTTCGCGCCGCAAAACGACTGGGCCGCATCGGTCAGGTCGGACACCTGGAGCGCTTCAACCCGGCAGTGCGTGCCGCCCTCCCCGTCATCACCCGGCCGATGTTTTTTGAAGTCCATCGCCTGAGCGTATTTACTCCGCGATCTCTGGATGTGGACGTCGTGCTGGACCTGATGATTCACGATCTCGACATTGTCTTGTCATTCGTGAATTCTCCCGTCAGGGAAATCCGCGCGGTTGGGTTGCCCATCCTTTCCGGCAAGGTAGACATCGCAAACGTCCGCCTCGAATTCGACAGCGGCTGCGTGGCCAACTTCACCGCCAGCCGGGTCTCGACCGAGCGCGTCCGCAAGTTGCGCTTTTTTCAACCCAGGCAGTACGTGTCGCTGGATTACGGGCGTCAGGATCTCCTGGTTTTCAGTGTCGGTCAGGATGAACCTTCAGGAATTCCCACGGTGAATCCACAAATCCAGATGGCGAAACCTTCCACTACCGGAGAAGAACCGCTGCATGCGGAACTGAAATCGTTTCTTGAGTCGGTGCAGCGGCACTCCCCGCCAACGGTTTCTCTGGAAGACGGACGCCGCGCCTTGGCCGTGGCTCTCGACATCGTGGCCTCGATTGGCAAGCACGGAAAAAAGATCGACCTGGAGAGATTGCACGCCTGATTCGCCCCCGAAGTGTCAAGTTTTGTAAACGGCGGTCGTATTTAACCATCTGGGTGCAAATCCTTGGTTCTTACACTTTCAGAGCTTCGCGGATTCGCAGGAAAGATGCGAAAATAAGAACACTGGGCCACAGGCACCTTCAAATTCGCGACGGCAGATTCGAAACAGGCAGGCACCGAGGGAATCTTTGTCCTTACAACTAATGCCACTCTGTTCGTGTCTAACCAGCAGGTAAAGTTGTTCGATGTCAACCACGCAAATCCCGCCAGTGAATCCGGTTCCGTCGACGTCACCGTCGCGGCCTCCGGAGGGCGGAGATTTGTACGATGCGCGGTACTGGGAGTCCGCGTATCGCGAAATGGTCGAAGCGCCCGCTCTCATCATCAAACTGCAGGACGATCTGTCCGAGTCGCGCCGGCGCGAGGCTTTCTGGATTTCGGTAGTCGTCCACCTGGTGGTCGTTCTGCTCATCGTCAACTCACAGAAGTTGGCAGGCTTTATGCCGCGGCGAGCCGTGGTGGTTGTGAGCCCCGAGTCAAACCAGAAAGACCTGACCTATCTCGAACTGCCTCCCGATGCACAGAAGGTGACCAAGCGTCCGGACACAAACATCATTTCGGACAAGGACCGCATCGCCACCTCGCACGCGCCCCAACTGAATCGTCAGGAACTCAAGAAGATTTTAGACGCGTCACGTCCGGGCAGACCGAATCCGAGCGGACCGCCAAATCCGCAACCGGACTCAGCACCACCTGCTCCGGCGGCTGCCCAGAACGCTGCGCCCCAATCATCGGCGCCACCGCCCGCTCCACCCCAGGTCGCAAAGCTGCAGACTCCCCCGCCGGCCCTGACTCCCCAGGCTGCGTTTGGCGGCGGCGCAATGTCCGCAGGTTCATCTATTGAACAAGCCGCTCGCGCTGCGGCCGCGAATCGTGGAGGCTATGGCGGCGATGGCGGAAACTACGGCCTCGGTCTCGGCAAGAAGCCGACTGCCGCGATGGGACCGCTGGAAGTTCTCACCGACACAATGGGTGTGGATTTTGGCCCTTATCTGCAACGCGTGCTGCACGACGTGAGAGTGAATTGGTACAACCTGATTCCTGAATCGGCGCGCGCGCCGCTAATGAAGAAGGGTAAAGTCACGATCGAGTTCGCCATTCTCAAAGACGGCACAGTCGCCGGAATGAGATTGGTCGCGACCTCCGGCGATGTGGCCCTCGACCGCGGTGCTTGGGGCGGCATTACCGCTTCCAATCCATTTCCGCCCTTGCCTACCGAGTTCGGCGGCCAATATCTCGGATTGCGATTCGCCTTCTACTACAACCCCGACCGATCGGATCTGCAGTAGAGCGCAGTCCCAGAGCCTCGTTTTCCCTGCTAGAATCCGGGTCATACTTGTGAAGTCGAAGCGAAAATTCACCATCGTGATCGAACGTGACGAAGAGGGCTATTACGTCGCCACCGTACCCGCCCTTCAGGGGTGCCACACCCAAGCGAAGAACCTTGACGTGCTGATGAAACGTGCCCGAGAGGTGATTGAACTTTGCATAAGCAGCGGGTAGCTTTCCCTCACCAAACTCTGCAGCGATTCTCTCTCACCATCGGCGAACCTGCCTTGCAGTGAAACGCCTCCTGAAATTCCGGCATGTTTGAGACCACGCCGTTGGCGCGGTATTTGTCCGGAGAATGCGGGTCGACGGTAACCCGCAAGCGTTTGGTTTCGTCGCGGGTGCTGGCGCACCAACTCTGCCCGTAAGCGATGAAGAACCGTTGTTCGGGCGTGAATCCTTCGAGCGGTTCCGGCTTCTGTTCTTTGGTTTCCTCTTTCCACGCCATGTAAGAAATGATCAGACCGCCGAGGTCGGCAACGTCCTCGCCCAAAGTCAGTTTTCCGTTGATCTTGATGTCGTCCACAACCGTGTACTGCGAATACTGATCTGAGATGCAACTGGCGCGCTGCTCAAAAGCTTTGCCATCTTCCGTCGTCCACCAGTCGCGCAAGTTTCCGTGCGCGTCGAACTGGCGGCCCTCGTCGTCGAAGCCATGCGTGAGTTCGTGGCCTATCGTGGCGCCGGTGTCTCCGAAGTTGGGCGCAGCATCGGAGTTCGCATCGAACAGCGGCGGTTGCAGAATGCCCGCAGGAAAATTGATATCGTTCATCTGCGGATCGTAATAGGCATTCACCGTAGGCGGAGTCATCTGCCATTCGCCGCGATCTACCGGTTTGCCAATCTTGCCTAGTTGACGGTGAAATTCGAACTCGCGGGCCCGAAGTACATTGCCCATTTCATTGTCGCGAGCGATGGTCAGCGCGCTGTAGTCCCGCCACTTGTCGGGATAGCCGATCTTGTTGGCGACTGTATGCAGTTTCTCCAGCGCATGCTGTTTCGTCACGGGCGTCATCCAGGACAGCGAATTGATATCCTGCCCCATGGAATCTTCGATCCCCTTGACCATCTTCTTTGCGCGCTGCTTGGCTTCGGGGCTGAAGGCTCGCTCCACATAAGCTTGCCCCAGAGCTTCTCCCAGATCGTTGTCCACATAACCGACGCAACGCTTCCACCGCGGCTCCAGTTCCTGCTGCCCCTGCAAAGTCTTGCCATAGAAATCAAAGTCAGCGTTGACGAAATCGGATGACAGAAAAGGCGCATTCGCATTCACCAGATGCCAGCGCAGATAAGTCTTCCAGCTCGCGAGGTCCTGGTGTTCGAGCTCCGCATTCAGCACCTTGAAAAATTCCGGGGTCTCCACGTTAAGCGCTTCGACAGAAGGCAGGCCTACTTTGGTGAAATACGTCTTCCATTGAAACGACGGGCTTAGCGCACTCAATTGTTGCGCCCTCATCTTGTGATACAGCTTCTGCGGATCTCGCCGCTCTACCCGCGTCAGAGATCCTTTCGCCAGAGCGGTTTCAATGCGCATGACCGTCTGGGCCTGAGCCGCGGCTGCGTCGGGCTTGTCGCCCAGCAATTCAAACATCTTCTGCACATGGGTGACGTAGGCGTTGCGGAGTTCGACCGATTTGGCATCGGTCTTCAGATAGTAATCGCGGTCTGGCAACCCGAGCCCGCCTTGATCCAACTCAGCAATTACTTGCGTCGAGTCTTTGTAGTCCTGATCCGAGCGAAAACGAAACAGCGCTCCGCTCGCAACCATGCTTCCGGCAACGCTGGCAATCTCCTGCTTGGATTGCATCTGCTGAATGTGGTCCAGAATCGGCTGCAGAGGCTTGATTGCAGCCGCGTCGATCGCCTTCTCATCCATGCACGCCGCGTAGTAATCCCCGATCTTCTGCTTCACCGCATCGCGGTCCGGCGCGGGTGTGGCGGCGCTCTCCAGGATCTCGCGCAAAATAACCTTGTTGTCGTCGTCGAGCTTCGAGTACACACTCCATGAAGTTTGATCCGGCGGAATCGGATTCTTCTTGATCCATGTGCCGCAGGAGTAAGTAAAGAAATCCGCGCACGGATCCACACTCGTGTCCATGGAGTTGACGTCAAGCACAGGCTGCGACTTTCCCCCAGCAGTCTGCGCTGACACGACTGAGCTACCTGCCACCAACGCAAGCAGCGCCAGAGCACAACAAATGAAAGCGAACCTCACACGATGCATTCTGTTTCCCAGGCCAAAGCTAATCGCAAACAAATTCCAACGTTTACCAAACACACTGCATCAACTGGCTGAAAGCTGATAGCTCCCTCAAGACTTCTGCAAATGGATCGAGCCATCTCCCGTATGAACCGTAACCAGATTCCCGCCGCCGTTGATCTTTCCGTGAATATTCTTTTCGCTGAGACGTCCTTCAACGGATACGGGAAGATCCGCTTCAATGTGTCCGTCACTGGTATGCAAGTCCACATCAGCAGCAAAATTGGCTGGCACTTCGAGGGTGACGCTCCCGTCTCCGGTATGCAGGTTCCAGTTCGAAGTTACGGCTGAACCGGACAGCGCCCGAGCATCAATGCGGCCGTCTCCGGTGCTGAGTTCAAGGATGTCGAATCGTCCCGTGGCAGTAATCCGCCCGTCTCCGGTGCGCGAGCGTAGCGTGCCGTCCACAGCATCAACATCCTGATGACCATCGCCGGACTGCAGGTCCATATCGCCCTTGAAATTCGCCAGGCGAATGGCGCCGTCTCCGGTATGCAGATTCACACGTCCCTCCCGCGGCATATGGATCTCAACATCGACCCGGTAGCCATGGAAGTTGAAATTGATGATGTGAACGTCGTGTGGAAAATGAATCTGGAGCTCGACCGAGTCTCCGGCCTGATGTTCCTCGATCTTCAGACCATGTTCGCCAATCTTGTAATGCTCGGACGTAACGCGAGCTTGAATTGTCTTCTGGTCCCAGGTATCCACATGAATGTTGGCGTCAGAGGTCCCCACCCGGAGGTCGGGTTTTCCCGTAATCGTGTAGGTCTTGGTCCACTCATCGGCACGGGCGTATGCAGCGCCAGCCAGGCAAAGTCCGAACGCAAGCAAAGCAAAACGTTTCATAGATTTCTCCTGAAGCCGGGCGGACACACTCCCACGCGGCGTTAGACGGTGATACGCAACATTGGTCACCGCAGTTCACGGAAAGTCGACGGCCTGCAGTAAATTTCGAGGAAGGCCGTTGCCTTCCGGCGCTACAATGTTGTCATGCCCGCGTCGGGCCCAAAACGACAACCGGATCCGCACCCGCCCGAGCACCCATCCTCCGAACACCACCGCACGCCGCAGGTCTACACCCTCGAGGCGACCGGGTTGCTGGTGATCGCAGCGCTAATTTTGATCCTGATCCTCGCCCGCTACTGGCATCACATTGCCTGGGGCGCGCGCTGATCGTGGGTCGCGATCCGCTTCTGATCGTAGTGCTGGGTCCGACGGCAAGCGGGAAGACGGCGCTCTCCGTCGCACTCGCCGGGCGCCTTCGTGGCGAAGTGGTCAATTGCGATTCGGTCGCCATGTACCGCGAATTCGAGATTGGAACGGCGAAGCCCAGCGCCGCCGAGCGCGCACGCGTTCCGCATCATCTGCTCGATCTCGTAGATCCCACGGGCTACATCACCGCCGGCGAGTATGGGCGTCTGGCGCGGCAGGCCCTTGCCGAAATCAAAGCCAGAGGCAACGTGCCGATTGTGGTTGGAGGCACCGGGCTCTATCTCCGGGCTTTGCTCGATGGCCTCTTTCCTGGTCCTCAGCGTTCGGAAGAACTGCGCGAGAGGCTCCGTCAACGCATGGAACAAAACGGCGCGGGCTACTTGCACCGCCTGTTGCGCCGCCTCGATCCTGAGGCCGCCGCAAAGATCCACGCCAACGACATTCCGAAGCTCATCCGGGCGATCGAAGTCCGCCTAGCCTCGCGCCAGAAGATGACCGAGATGTGGAAGCGGGGCCGCGATCCGCTGACCGGCTTCCGCATCCTGCGTCTCGGCCTGAACCCCAACCGCGACGCACTCTACGCCCGGATCAACCAGCGCGCGGAGCGCATGTTCGAGTCGGGTCTGGTGGAAGAAACCAAACGCCTGCTCGAAAAATACGGTGATGCCGCTCGCCCGCTTGGCTCACTGGGATACAAGCAGGCGGTGCAGATGCTGCGCGGCGAAATCGACGCCAAAGCTGCGCTGCAAGCGGCGCAGCAGGCGCATCGAAACTACGCCAAGCGCCAGATGACCTGGTTCCGTCGCGAGCTGGAGGTAGCCTGGCTCGAAGGCTTCGGCGACGACTTAGCCATCCAGCAAAAAGCAATTGCACTGGCTACAGAAACGTAGCTAGCTACGTTTCTACGGATCAGTCTGCAGCCTCGAGCCTCTCAGCCATTTCGAGCAGCTTGGTGACGCTGTTCCAGTTTCTGCCGGTGCCGGCGGTCTTCAACTTTTTCTCGACAGTTACCCACGACAGCTTCGAGCGGCCGATGCCGTCGGGAAAATAAATGTAGACCTCGCGGCCGTGGATGTGCATTTCCTCGGGGTCGGCCTTGATCTTGAGAACCTGCTCCAGCGCCTCGGCAGCAGGATGGCTCTCGAGAAACGTCACCAGAAGTTTGCTGGGTTCGATGCCGCGCCGGTTTCGGAACGGGTTTCTCGCAACCACGTCGTTGAGTTCGGAAGTGGTGCGAAGAATGACGCGGGGGCGAAAACCGAAATTCTTCTCGATCGCGTCTTCAATTCGCTTGGCGAGCGCAGTGAGATTCCGCGCCTTGGTCCGGAAAACGACGTTGCCACTCACTACGTAGGTCTGCGCATCTCGCAATCCGAGCGACTTATAGAGCGCCCGCAGTGCATCCATTTTGATCCGGTTGTGGCTCACAAGATTGACGCCCCGGAGCATGGAGACGATCACAGCCATGGCGGGTCCAGTATATCCGCCTACCTGGGGCGCGACTGTTGTTCGGAGGGCCGGCTAGGTTGTGTGAGGTCGTTTACTGTTTAGTACAGGGTATATACCCCAAAAAATGCATTTTCTCGCCAGATCTATGAAAACAAACGGTCCGTTTTAGAGATACCCACGTAAAATATCCTTTCTAAAGGACTTAGCGGAGGGGCATTTAACCTCTCTAAGTCTATGAAACGATTGAGGGAATTGGGATATACCTCTAAAGTATCTCTTCTAAAGGACTTAGCCGGGGTGTTTTTGGCCGGAAACTGACGCGTTGATGAGATGTCGGCGCCTTTACGACGGGAATGCCCTAGAATTGTCAAAGAGCTGGATGCAGCCTGCTGTTATCAAACAGCTAATCAACTTGTCAATATGTTATCTGGACAGGTAGGCTAAAGTCAACGGAAAACTATGGTGGTCGAGAGCGGGATTTGGCAGGTCAGAACATGGGGGGCGGGAATAGCCTTGGACCAGCGGACGTTATTCCTTAGCTTGGGTAAGCGTCGAAAAACGGACGCGGGATGGTTGGGGCACAAGCGCGTCGAGACCCCCAATGAGTTAATAGATTTTTTCGTCACTTGAGACACTTGTCTGCCGGATGTCGGTTCCGATAACTAACGGCTAACTGACAATCCATCCGGAGTTCGTCGCATCCTGCAGAGCCGGTCCATGCGACTATAATGGCGCGCACGGATGTCTGTAATCTCTGGTACGGAACTCGGGCCGTACAAAATCCTTTCACCGCTAGGCGCTGGCGGTATGGGCGAGGTATACCGCGCCCGCGACACACGACTGGGGCGCGATGTGGCTGTAAAGGTTCTCCCCGCGAACTGGTGCGGCGACCCCGAGCGCCTGCGTCGTTTCGAGCAGGAGGCGCGTGCCACGGCCGCGCTAAACCATCCCAACATCTTGGCTGTCTTCGATGTCGGCCAGCAGGATGGTTCGCCCTACATTGTGTCGGAATTGCTGGAAGGTGAAAGCTTACGCTCACGGTTGCGTACCGGCCCACTATTGGTACGGAAGGCGGTCGAGTACGGGATACAGATCATCAGGGGCCTGGCTGCCGCCCACGATCGAGGTATTTTCCATCGAGACCTCAAGCCGGATAACATTTTTATCACTCGCGACGGCCACGTAAAGATCCTGGACTTCGGTCTGGCCAAGCTTACTTTGCCGGACCCCGCGACCATGGCCGGCTTGTCCGCCGCGCCCACGCTGGATTCCGCCACTCATCAAGGTGCGGTCATGGGGACCCTCGGCTACATGTCGCCCGAGCAGTTGCGGGGAGCGGGCAGCGACGCCCGTAGCGATTTGTTCAGCTTCGGGGTGGTGCTCTACGAGATGCTGAGCGGGCAGCGGGCTTTTCATGGCAAAACCACCGCGGACACGATTAGCGCGGTGCTGAGAGAAGATCCACCGGACCTTACGGCTTCGGGCCGTGATGTGCCGCCGATCTTGGAGCGGATCGTGCGTCACTGCCTAGAGAAGGATCCGGGGGCGCGATTCCAGTCGGCCCGCGACGTCGTTTTCGATCTGGAGACGCTATCCACAATATCCTCCTCCGCGCCTGTGACCGCTGTCCCGACCCAGAAGGCGCGCAGGACTTGGCTCGTTCCCGGCCTGCTGGGAACAGCCGCCGTCCTGCTGCTGGTTGCAGCCCTGCTGATTGGGCGCCTTAGCGCCCCTCTGCCTGCGCTGCCGCTGTACCATCAGCTCACTTTTGCGCGCGAAACCGTGAGTTCCGCCCGCTTCGCTCCCGACCAGCGCACCGCCATCTACAGCTCCGCCCGTGACGGTGGCGCAAATGAACTTTTCTCGGTTACACCTGACAGCCTGGCTTCACGGGGCCTGGGTCTTAAGGACACCGATGTCGCTGCTATTTCGCCGGCGGGGGAAATGCTGGTCATCCAGCAGCAGCGGGAGCTCAAGGACTATGCCCGGCTCGGCGTACTGGCGCGTGCGCCCCTAACCGGCGCCGCACCGCGCGCTGTCCTGAACGACGTCCAAGACGCCGATTGGGGTCCCGAAGACAAGATCGCAGTGGCTCACTTTGTTGGTGAACGTTGCCGTTTGGAATACCCAATCGGCCACGTGCTGTATGAGACCGGCGGCTACATTAGCGATGTTCGCGTCTCCCCCAAGGGAAACCTCGTCGCGTTCGCCGACCATCCCGTCCTGGGCGACACCAGTGGCACCGTCGCCGTCGTGGATTCCTCAGGTCGGAAGCGGAGTCTCTCGGCTGTGCAGGGGATCATTGGCATTGCTTGGGCGCCCTCGGGAAAGGAGGTCTGGTTTAGCGGTTCTATCGGCATCACCGCTCAACTGAAGTCAGTGGACCTTTCAGGTCACGAGCGCTTGGTAGCGCGTGTCCCCGGGGGTCTCGCCATTTACGATATTGCCCGTGACGGGCGTGTGCTGCTGAGCCACCAAAATTGGCGCGCGAGTGCGATTGCTCTGGGCCCCGGCGAGACTCAAGAGCGGGATCTGACTGTCACCGATTGGACGGTGGTCACGGCACTCTCCCCGGACGGGCGACAGGTGCTTCTGAGCGAGGAAGGTTCGGGTAGCCGTTCGGATTATGACATTTATGTGCGTTCGACCGATGGCTCTCCTCCGGTACGTCTCGGAGAGGGCCTAGGCTATGACTTCTCCCCTGATATGAGATGGGTACTCGCCTCTCCTTCCGTGCGCGTTCCCCGCGAACTCTTCCTCATACCCCTCGGTCCCGGAGAGCCGCAGCAGATCACGAAGGATGCTGTCGATCACGATGACGCGCGCTTCCTTCCGAACGGCAAAGGCGTTGTGTTCACCGGCATTGAGCCAGGGCATAAGCCGCGTATTTACACGCAAGAGATTGGCGGTGACAGTCCGCACGCCATCTCCCCTGAGGGCGTCCGTGGTGTGGTCCCCAGCGCGGACGGGGAGTTTGTTTTCGGGTTTGCTGACGCTGTGGCATTTTACCCAGTCGATGGCCAAGGAGCACCGCAGCCGATTCGCGGCATGCATCCAGATGACTCCATCGCCTCAGTCTCACCCGATGGCCGATCCGTGTTGGTTGTGTCTGCGACCAAGAATTCGATGAATGTCTTTCGAGTGGACTTGGCCAGCGGTCGCCGCGTTCTGTTCAAGAAAATCGGTCCGGCAGATCCGACCGGGGTCGCCTTCACTATCGGCGGGGCGTTCACACCCGACGGCAAGTACTATGCCTATTGCTACGGTCGCCTGCTGAACGAACTTTACGCTGTGGACGGCATGCGTTAATGATCCTTGTAGAAGGAGCCGGTGAATCCGCCCATTAGTCTCATGCCGGATTCCGTTCAGAGGGGCAAACCAGAAGTGATAACTGGCGAGAACGGTGATTGTGCCCGAAGCTGGAGGGGGCCGAGGAGATCCACTGCCAGTCGCGATACCCGTGAGGAATTTCGGTAACGAAGATCGGGGAGGGTTCCGCATCCGCGTGTCCTGGCACAGGGGCGGTGAGGGCGAAAAGGCCGGCCATGGTTGCACCTGCAAGCAAGAAGAATGTGAAGCGTTTCATAAGGGTTCCTTTCCAAGCTTAGGTGAAATGAAATCAGCAGTCCTAACTATTTCATGTGGGTTACTGGGACGGCGATTTAGCTGTCTTTGCGGTACAGTAACTCGCGCATCGCTTGCCGACGAGCCTCGCTCACTTCACTGGCAGCCTTACGCTCGTCAGCATCCATGCGGCGCTTCGCTGCCGGGACGGTTGGTTCGAGGGAACTGCATGCCGGACAGCGATTAGCGAAACCAGGTTTATCCGGCTTCAACTCGAACTCTTCTCCGCAGACAGCGCAGATTTTTATTGGGAAAGCCATTTTTGCTCCATGATACGACGCTCATGACGCTCCAAGGAAAGGGGATTTCAGGAAAGGCAAATCAAAATCTGCTGGACATAGACCGGCCTCCTCATGGAAGGCCAGTGCACCAGTCATCGCTGACTTTTACTTCTTACTTCGCGAGGTTTCCCAGGGCGTCAACCCCCGCAGGCGGCTCTGCCCCATTCTCCGGCGGAGTCGGGCACTTAATCTCGGTCTACGTCCCGGAGTTTCCGGAGCCAGCTCTTTGGTTGAACAGCTGGAACGGACCGGAAAGCGGCTTGCCCTCCAGGGTGCCTATAAAATCAACCGCGCCGCACGTGTCGGCGTCCACAGTAAACGCGCGGAAAGCGAGTATCAAGCCGTCTTTCTTGCTGCGGTGCGAGCTGCCGACCACGGGCCAGGATGAGAGTCCGGCGCACGAGGACAGAGCTCCCCATGTGCGACCGTTCTGCGCCGTCGTCGTGGTGGTTACCGGTTGTTCAAACCTAACGTAAACTCCCCTGAATACTTTGAAGCATTGGGGTGCAGCCAGCGCCATGCTTGGCGCCAGGAGCGCTGCGCCGACGATAACCACTATCGCGTGCTTAATCATCGTAAACCTCCTTGCGGGTGTTCTCTCTTCCATGAGAATCCGTGTTGTCGGAGAGGCCCTATTGTCCTCTCGGATATGGCACGCGTCAAGATGGGAGGCTCGGCAGCGTCGGCTGGCCCTTTGGTGTTCGGACGGTCGAGTTCGGGCACTGCGCGCGAGATCCTTCGCCCGGCTTCGCCGGCTTCCGGATGACGTCTCTTTCTGGAGTCGGTTGGACGCGCAATCCCATGTTATCGTCTGCTCATGCTTCGACACACTGGGTTTGTCTTCGCGGTTCTTTGGGTGTTGGTCTGCATCGCTTTTGGTGCGGAGAAATATCAGCAGCCCGGTCCTATTCACCTCGATCACGGGGGTGAACAGTGGGCGGAGAAAACTCTGCACAAGCTCTCGACGGAAGAGAAAGTCGGGCAGTTGTTCGTCGTTTGGGTGCGGGCTGAGTTTTTGAACGTCAACGCTCCGGGGTATCTGCAGCTTCGCGACAACATTCACAAATACCATCTGGGCGGATTCACCATGACCGTGCCCTGGGACCCGCCATTTCTGTATCGGAGCCAGCCTTACGAAGCTGCTGAATTGCTCAACCGCCTGCAGTCGGACTCAAAGCTGCCGCTGCTGATTGCGGCTGACTTCGAGCGCGGAGTCACCATGCGGTTGCACGGGGCCACCGAGTTTCCCCACGCCATGGCCTTCGGAGCCGCGGGCAAACCGGAGTACGCCGAGGCATTTGGCCGCATTACGGCGCAGGAGGCTCGCGCCGTCGGCGTGCACTGGAATTTTTTTCCCGACGCCGACGTCAATTCGAATCCGGCGAACCCGATCATCAATACGCGTTCGTTCGGGGAGGATCCGCAGCAGGTTGGAGAGCTGGTCACGGCGTACATTCGCGGCGCCCGCGCCAATGGAATGTTGACCACGGTCAAACACTTTCCCGGCCATGGCGACACCGCAACCGACTCTCACCTGGGCGTGGCGCAGGTGACGGGGGACCCGGCGCGGCTTAAATCGGTTGAGCTGCCGCCTTTTCAGATGGCGATTGCAGCCGGAGTCGACTCGGTTATGGTGGCCCATGTTTCCGCTCCGGCGCTGGATTCTGATCCTAATCGAGTAGCCACGACTTCCTCCGCAATCGTGACTGGGCTGCTGAAGAATCAGCTGGGTTTTAAGGGAATCGTGGTAACCGACGCGCTGGATATGGCGGGCCTCACGCGCCTGTACGGCGCGCACATTGGCCGGGCGGCGGTAGACGCATTCAAGGCGGGCAATGACGTGTTGCTTATCCCGGCCGACCTCGATGCATCCTACCGGGCGATGGTCGAGGCCGTGCGCAGCGGCGAGATTTCGCAGGCGCGGCTCAACTCTTCGGTTCTCAAAATATTGAAAGCAAAGGCTTCGCTGAACCTTTACAAAAATCGCCTGGTGAATATCGAGGCGGTCTCCACTCTGGTTGGCAAGCCCGCGAATGTCGCGCTTGGCCAGCAAATTGCAGATGACTCGGTCGCCCTGGTCCGCGACAATGGCAAACTTTTGCCCCTGAAATCATCCGGAACCTCCAAGCCCGCGCTTCCGTATCAAGCAGTGGAAGAAGTGCGCGACACCACGGTCGCCGTAGTCTTCTCCGACGATATGCGCACGGAAGCAGGACGAAAACTGGAGCGCCAGATCCGCGACCGCGTGCCGGATGCCGATGTGATTTATGTGGATCCACGGATCGCAGCGGCGATGTCCGACGATGTATTGAAAGCGGTGGACCATGCGCGCGCGGTGATCGCCGCGGTGTACGAAGTACCGGTGCCGGGAAAAGTGATGAAAGGCACAAACGGCGCGACCAACTCGGTGGGCCTGTCCGACGCGAGCGGCGCCCTATTGCAGAAGATACTCGATCACGCCGCCGAAAGAACGGTCATGCTAGCCATGGGAAACCCGTACCTGGCACAGGATTTCCCTGCTGTGCAGAATTATTTGTGCACATTCTCCAACGCAGGCGTTTCCGAAATCAGCGCGGCAAAGGCGCTGTTCGGCGAGATTGCGATCCGCGGACATCTCCCGGTGAGCATCCCGAACATCGCGCAGCGCGGCGCCGGGATCGAGCGTCCTGCGGAAGTCGTGCAAGGAGGTCCTCGACATGCTGATTCCAAAGCTATTGGACAATAAGACGAAGTTGATGATCGCAGTGGCTTTTGCCATGTGTTTGACTCTGCTCGCGTGCAGCGTCAACGTGAAAGATCGGGAAAACGGCAACGGTAAAGTTGACATCAGTACCCCGGTCGGCGGAATTCACGTGGACGAGAATGCCGATGCCCGCGACACTGGTCTCCCGGTTTATCCTGGCGCTCGGCAGAAGCCCAAAACTCATGATGGGGATGAGAAGAACGCCAACGTCAATCTGTCCGCTTTCGGCTTTGGTTTGAAGGTCGTTGCGATCGAGTACTTGTCCGACGACCCGCCCGACAAGATCATCGCTTATTACCAGAGCCAGCTGAAAAGATACGGCGACGTGCTGCAATGCCACAGCAGTGGCAGCGGCTTCAAAGTGGATGACGAGGTGCCAGGGGTTGGCGGCAAGAAGGGGTACGTCGTTGGAGGCAAGATGAAATGCAACTCCGACGACAGCGGCAAGACAGTCGAACTGAAGGCCGGCACCGATGATAACCAGCACATCGTGGCGGTCGAACCTCAAGGCAAGGGTTCCGACTTCTCCATCGTGTGGGTGCGAATGCGTGGCAAGGAATCTGATATTTAGGAGGATGGAATGTTTCGATCTGGAGCACTGACTCTGGCAGCTGCGTTCGCCGTACTGTTGAGCGCGCCCGTGCTGAACGCTCAAGCTCAGCAGACTGACAGCGATAAACATCTCGACATCCGCAGTTCCGCTGGGGACTTGCATTTGGGCAACGATGCCGACATTCACGACGTCGGTTTGCCGCCCTATCCTGGCGCGCGACTGAGGCACGACGACGAAAGCAGGAACAGCGCCAACATTGCCATAGCCACTGCGGCATTTGGCATGAAGTTGATAGTCCTCAACTACGACTCGGAAGACGCGCCCGACAAGATCATCGGTTTCTATCGGGACAAGCTCAAGAAATACGGCAAGGTAATCGAGTGCCGCACCAGCGAACACGGCGGAGATATTCACGTGAACTCGGGCAAAGATGACTCCAACGGCTCAAAAGAGGTTACGTGCGAAGGCGATAACACCGGCAAAGTTGTCGAGCTGAAAGTTGGACCACAGGATCATCAGCATCTGGTATCCGTCGAACCGGCAGAGAAGGGTAGCGGATCCACCTTCGCTTTGGTGTACGTACGCACGCGGGGGAAACAAGGCGACATTTAAGAATTATGGGAGCTGACGAACCGATGTCCCCGACCGACCGCACGCACTGCCTTTCTTGCGAACCGCAAGGCTCTACTGTAACTTGAAAGTTAGTGGAACATCCCTGCTATAAGTGTGGCGCGAGCGTGGAGGACGGCACTCCTTTCTGCCCGCGATGCGGCGCTCCGCAAATCCGGGTCGCAGGAAGCGAACCGCTCACTCCCGGCGGAACGACGCCGGAGATCGCGATCGAGCAGTACGAATCGCATGCGTCACTGCCGAGCGCTTTTGAATGGTCTGACGCCTTGCCCTCGGCCGGAATGGCTGTGCTGGCGGCGATTTTCCTGATGATTCTCGGCCTGCCGGCCGGGTTGGGAATGCTCGCGGCCGGTTTCCTCACGGTGCTGATCTTCCGCCGCCGCTGCCCCGCGACGCCTGTCACTGCCGGCATGGGAGCCCGCCTGGGAGCTCTCACCGGCGGCCTCGGATTCGGCGTGCTGGCAGCGATTCTCGCATTGTGGACCGCCTTCCGCTCGGGAAAAGAAATCCACGATGCCTTTTTGAACTATCTTCAACAGTACGTTGCCCGCAGCCCTGATCCGCACTTGCAGCAGGTCCTCGACCTCTTTAACACTCCCGAAGGCTTTACGTTTATCATGATTCTCACCCTCATCATGATCCTGATCGCCTTTCTGATTTTCTCCACGATCGGAGGCGCCGTCGGAGCGTTCCTACTGCACCGCAAAGAACGCCTGTAAGCTCGCTGCTCATGTTGGGACGGCCTCTCGCTAGTCCATGCGGAGCCAAGCTCCGCATCGCATTCGTCGGCCTGCAACCTTCTCACTCGCGATGCGCCGCATGCCGAGCCGCAGCTCGTCGATGAATCTCCCGAGAAAGCTTCCTCAGCCAGTTCAGCTCCACCCGAAACTGCTGAATCGTCAGGCTGACCATCCAGACAGCCTCATGGAAACGGTGGCCCACCTCTTTTCGAATCGCGCGCAAGGTCGTTACTTCTCGATTCAGCTCTTTTTCGAGGAACGCTCGCCGCCGCTCCAGTTGCTTCTGAAACACACCCGGCCGTGCCTGCCAGGAGAGCGCAACCCAGGTAAGAAACGGCGGCCGCTCCCGTTGCGTAGTCCAGTCTTCGCGTTCGAGCGCGTCAGCTAATGCCGCACGACCCTTTGCCGCAGTCACAAAAACCTGCCGCTCCGGGCCCGCCTGGCGCGCATCGCTTTCCCCGGCCCGCACCAGCCCCAATCGAGCCAACTTCTCCAGCGAGTAATAAACCTGCGGCCGCGAAATCCCCGCCCAGTCCCGCACTTGCCGTCGTTCCAATTCCAGGTTGGCCTCATAGCCATGCATGGGCCGCTCCGCCAGCAGGCTCAGTAGGACCAGGTCTGGGGTCGTCAGTTCACGCTTCCTGGCGGGCATCGCGTGCCTTTCGTCTGCGGCTCCAGTACCACCACTGGCGTTTCGCCGGCGGCAGACGCGGATTCCGCGCCTGCGCGACCGCTGCACGGAAAACATCCAGGCAACAGATATCCTGTGCCTGCCCGGTGACCCGGCACAGCTTCTCATAGAGCTTCTCGGGGTTTTGCCTCGACAGTTGCGCCACGCTGCCAATGCCGAGCAACCCGAAGTCGCGCAGCATGGCCGGTCCAATGGAGGCCAGGTCTCGTAGTCTTCGTTCTTCAGTGGGCATGACGTTCTCCTTAGTCAGTTTGACGAATGCGGAAGGGGGTGGCTGGAACCCGCTTGCATATGGCAAACAATCATCTGAAAGACCTCTTGACATGCGTTTGTTGACTTTGTAGACTGTACTAGTCTAAACAAGACTAGACAAAGATGCAAGAAGAAATTCGACATGCGTCTCACAACTTGCCTGCTGCTGTTTGTCGCCTGGTTCATTACTGCGGCGCAACCTCAAGGGAAGAAAAGGGGGGAATCTATGACCGTAAAGAAACTCACGGCGATCCTGTTCGCGGAAGAGATCGAGCCCTGCCTGAAGTTCTGGGTCGAACGGCTGGGATTCAAGAAAACCATGGACGTGCCCGACGGCAATAAGCTCGCCTTCGCAATCCTGCAAAAAGGCGACCTCGAGCTCATGTATCAGACCTACGCCAGCGCCGAGAAGGATGTCTCGCAAGTTTCGTCGGAGGTCCGCAAGGGTCCATCGTTTCTCTACGTCCAGGTAGACAATCTTGACGGAATTATCGGCGCAATGAAGGGAACGCAGGTCGTCATGCCGGTGCGGACGACGTTCTATGGCGCGAAAGAGATCGGCATCAAAGACCCAGCTGGGCACATCATCACGTTTGCACAGTTTGGGGTCGCGCCTCAACACTGAAGGCTTGTGGGCGGTAATCTAACGTCGGATGATGTGGTTTACTCGTCCGACGAACGGATTCTCCAAGAATGTGAAGGATGACTTGCACATGTCGCCGTCTTCATTTCATACGCTACAATTTCGTCAAGCTACGCGCCTGGCGCTAAACTCGCTTGACTAAATTGCGCTTCTGGCAAAACTGATATCTATGGTGAAAGCGAAGCTGAGGCTGACCGTCGCATTGCTTGTAGGGGTTGCGTCAGAGCTTATGCCAGTTCCGGGATTGCTTGGAGCAGCGCTCGTATTCCCGCAGGGTATTCTCGGGAATCACGGCATTTCGTATTTGGTGCTCGCTTTGTGCTTGAACTTCGCTCTATCCTTTGCAGTGTGTTACTACGTTTTTGGTCTTTATTACAAAATCCAAGGATCGAAGCTGAGACGCTAGAGGGGGTTCGTTCCTCCCCAGCTTGCTCCAACCTGCCCTCGCCACGTATGATGCAGCGTTCATGACTGCGCGAACATCACCCCGCCAGGCCAACCTGCGAGCAAAGGCGCAGTTGATGTCGGCATCGGAAATCGAACGCACCATGGTGCGACTGGTGCACGAAATCATCGAGAAGAATAGCGGCGCCGCCGACCTTGGACTGGTCGGAATCCGCCGCCGCGGAGTCTTCCTCGCACAACGTCTGGGGCAGATGATCGGGCGAATCGAAAAAACGCCAGTGCCCGTCGGCACGCTAGATATCACTTTGTATCGCGACGACCTCTCGACTGTCGGAGCAGCGCCGGTCGTGCAGAAAACAGAGATGGAGTTCCCCATCACCGGCAAGAATATCGTGCTGGTGGATGACGTTCTGTATACCGGACGCACGGTGCGCGCCGCTATGGACGCTCTCTTCAAACAGGGCCGCCCGAAGCAGGTGCAACTGTGCGTGCTGATCGACCGGGGCCATCGCGAGCTGCCCATCGAAGCCAGCTTCGTAGGCCGCAAAGTGCAAACCACGAGCCAGGAGATCATCGAGGTTCAGCTGCGCGAGATCGACGACGCAGAAAAAGTTCTGCTGGTGGAAAAGGAAACCTAAGAACAAGAAGCACGCGAGTCGGTTGCAGAAAATCGTGTGATTCTTATCAGGGCATGCTTCAGGCATGCCGCCAGTCAATCAACTTGAATTGGCTTGAGCCCCTGGGTTTGGACCTGACATGCGTTTGGGGTTTTAGCCTTAGGCTTCTCGGATAACGATGAACAAAGCTGCACGCGGCTCTTTTCTCGGCATCGAACATCTCGATGCCAACGAGATTCTCGGCCTGCTCGCGCTGGCACGTCGTATGAATCCTTTGAAACCGCGCCCGTTGCTGCGGGGCAAACGCGTGCTCCTTCTTTTCTACGAGCCTTCGACCCGTACTCGCACATCTTTCGAAATCGCAGCCAAATCGCTCGGCGCAATGACAACCCTTGTGCTTTCGAGCGGATCGAGCATCGAAAAGGGGGAGTCTCTGCTGGATACGGGATACACCCTGAGGGCCGTGGGCGCGGACGTTGTCGTAATTCGTCACCCGAGTGCGGGCGCCCCGATGTTGATGGCCACCCACCTCGATATTCCCGTCATCAATGCGGGCGACGGCATGCACGAGCATCCCACGCAGGCCATGCTCGACGCCTATACCATCCTGCGCCACAAGAAAACGCTGAAGGGTCTGCAGATGGCGATTGTGGGCGACATTTATCACAGCCGTGTGGCCCGCTCGGCGATTCACTTGCTGAGCAAGTTCGGGGCTCGCATCACTCTCTGCGGGCCGCCCGAGTTCCTTCCCGAAGTGGCAACCAGCCTGGCTCCGGAAGTGCACATCACCCGTACCGTGGAAGAAGCCGTGCGCGGTGCTGACGTGATCATGGTTTTGCGAGTACAAAAAGAACGCCTCGCCGGAACAAAACTGCGCCTGCAGGATTACATTTCCAGATACCAGATGACCACCGCTCGCTTGAAAATGGCCAAGCGCGACGCGATCGTCATGCACCCGGGCCCAATCATTCGCGGGCTCGAACTCACATGGGAGGTAGCGGATTGCCCGCAGTCGGTCATCGTAGAAGAAGTTCACAACGGAGTGCCGGTGCGAATGGCGATTCTGGCGAAAGCGCTGGGCAAAGCGAGGTAAGCGTCAGGTGAAGTAACTGTTCCGAATCAATGGGGCGGGGAGCGACATTCACAAGCGACAAATGGCAAACGGCAAATCAAAATCGGGATCTCTGATGATCAAAGGCGGTCGCGTCATCGACCCCGCCGCGAAGCTGGACGCACTCATGGACGTGTTGCTGCGTGACGGCCGAGTCGCTGAGGTCGCAGCTCCGAACAAGATTCGCAGCGGCGCCGACAAGACCTTCGACGCCCGCGGCCTCATCGTCGCCCCTGGTTTCATCGATCTCCACGTCCACTTGCGCGAGCCCGGCCAGAACTACAAGGAAAGCATCGCAACCGGAACCGCGGCGGCGGCGGCCGGCGGATTCACTTCTGTGTGCTGCATGCCGAACACCGCCCCAGTCGTCGACTCACCTGAATGGGTTACCTGGATCCTGCAACCTGAGCGAGGGGCGGCGGTCAACGTATTTCCGATTGCCGCCGCCACCCACGCCAGCAAGGGCGCCGTGCTTACTGATTTCGGAGCATTGCAGCGTGCGGGTGCAGTCGCCGTGAGCGACGATGGGAGGCCCATACTTAACGACACCATCATGCGCGATACGTTGCGTGCGGCTTCCGGACTCAATCTTCCCGTGATTCAACACGCCGAGGACACGCGCATGACGGAAAACTGCTCAATGAATGACGGCCTAACCTCATTCCGTCTGGGGCTGCGTGGCATGAGTACAGCCGCGGAAGCGTCCGTGGTAGAGCGTGACATCCAACTCGCCCAGCAATTCACCGGAGCGCGCTTGCACGTGGCCCACCTTTCGACTGCGGACGCGTTGAAAGCAGTTCGGCGCGGCAAGCGGGGAAAAGCTCGCGTGACTTGTGAAGTGACCCCGCACCATTTCAGCCTGACCGACGCCGATGTCGGCGACTATGACACCAACTTCAAGATGAATCCGCCGCTGCGTTCGAGCGCTGATCGGGAAGCGATTCTCGTAGCCCTCGCTGATGGCACCATCGATGCGATCGCAACCGATCACGCTCCCCATGCGCCGCATGAAAAGACCATCGAGTTTGAGCGCGCCATGTTCGGAATCACGGGACTCGAAACCGCGCTCGGCCTGGCCATCACGCGCTTGCATCGCGACCACAAGATTCCACTCGCAAGAATCGTCGAACTCTTTACCGCGGGTCCGGCCCGCGTAGTTGATCTGCGAGGCCGGGCCACGCTCGCTCGCGGCAACCATGCCGACGTAACCATCTTCGATCCGAAGAAGCGCTGGACGTTTGACGCTACTAAGTCCCGCTCGAAATCGCACAACACTCCATTCGATGGCTGGCAGCTCACGGGGAAAGTTATGGCGACGATTGTGAGCGGGAGGATTGTGTATCGAGGCGACTGATCGCGAAGTGTTCCACGTGGAACATTTGCTGCTAACTGCAATCTTTTCTACACAATTCCGATCCGCTTTCCCACTCTCTTCAACACCTCCAGCGCCTGCTGCAGTTCCTCTTTCGTGTGCGTGGCGGTCATGATTGTGCGGATTCGGGCTTTGCCTTCGGGGACTGTGGGGAAGGCGATGCCGGTGCCCATGACTCCTTCTTTGAACAGTTCGCGGGAGAAGTCCATGGTGAGTTTGCCGTCGCCGATGATGATTGGGGTGATTGGAGTTTCGCTGGCGGGCGTGGTTTGCCCTCCGATGTTGAAGCCTAGCAGGGCCAGTTCTTTTTTCCAGAAGCGGGTGTTCTCCCACAGCTTCTCGATGCGTTCAGGTTCGTTTTCGAGAACGTCGAAGGCGGCGATGCAGGTGGCTGCGACGGAGGGCGGGTGCGAAGTGGAAAAAAGAAATGGCCTCGCGCGATGGTACAGGAAGTCGATCAGGTCGCGGGTTCCGCAGACGTATCCGCCGAGAGCGCCGATAGCCTTCGAGAGCGTTCCGACCTGAATGTCCACGCGGCCGTGCATTTTGAAGTGATCGATGGTGCCGCGCCCGTTGCGGCCCAAAACACCGGAGGCATGGGCGTCGTCGACCATCATGATAGCGCCATATTTTTCGGCGAGGTCGCACAGTGCGGGCAGTGGGCCGATATCGCCGTCCATGGAGAACACTCCGTCGGTGATCAGTAACTTCTTCCCGGCTTCGTTCTTGATGCTGGCCAATCTTTCTTCCGCCTGGGCCATGTTCTTGTGTTCGAAGACGAGGATCTTGGCGCGCGACAAACGGGCGCCGTCGATAATCGAGGCGTGATTGAGTTGGTCGGAGATGATGAAGTCGTCCTTGCCCAGCACTGCTGAGACCGTGCCTGCATTGGCGGCGAATCCGGATTGAAAAACTACGCAGGCTTCGACGTTTTTGAAGCGGGCGATTTTTTCCTCCAGGTCCATGTGGATTTTCATGGTGCCGGCGATGGTGCGGACCGCTCCTGAACCCACTCCGTACTTGCGCGTGGCTTCAAGCGCAGCCTCGCGGAGTTTGGGATGAGTGGTCAGGCCAAGATAATTATTCGAGGCGAGGTTGATGACCTTCTTGCCGTCGAAAGTGCAGACCGGGGCTTGCTCGTCGTCGAGCACACGCAAGCGGAAGTGCGTGCCTTTGGCCTTGAGTTCGTCCAATTGATCGGTGAGGTAAGAGAGCGGGTTGACGCGAGTGGCAGCGGTTGTCATTTGATCTCCCGATTGAATGCCGCACGATGAAAGCAGATTGGTGCGATGCAGAGACACATTAGTTTAATACCGGGATGTTCGAGAAAGGAAGTCGCGGGTTGGACGCGCGGGGAGGTGCGTCCTCCATCAGGCACCGACGGCGAGATCGGCCAAAGAATTCAAGCTCGGCACTTCCAGATCTGGCTTGCCGGCAGCCGCTTTGGCGGCTCCCGCTCCAGGACGTGGCGAGGGCCGGTTCACCCACACTGTTGCAATGCCCAGCGACTGGGCGGGAATTACGTCGTGATAGATGCTTTGACCGACGTGAAGCCATTGCTCTCGGCTCACGCCCATCCGCTTCTCTGCTAATTCGAAAATCTTCATGCACGGCTTATAGCAGCCGGCTTGCTCGGCGGTGATTACTTGGTCGAAGGCCACTCCGAGCTCCGGGGCGGTTGTTGCGAAAAGATCGTCATCGACATTGGAGATCACCGCTAGTTTGTAGCGGCTTTTGAGTTTGCGCAACGCTTCCACCGTGTCAGGAAACGGCTGCCAGTTCGCCAGCGATTCTGGCAGCGATCGAACTTCGGCGTCGGTGGGCTTGAATCCGAGGCGCTCACCGAAGCCGCGGACCACGGACTGCAGGACGTCTCGGTAGCACACGAATTGTCCTTTTTCGGCCGAGCTCTCAGCCTCGAGTTCCAGTTCGGAGTACAGCAAAAGCGCGGAGTCTGTAATCTTCTTGTCGTGTGCTGCGAGGATAGGACGCAAGGCGGAGAAGATGCCGGTTTCCCAGTCAATCATGGTGCCGTAGCAGTCGAAGGTCAGGACTTTGAAACGAGTGAAGTCGAGCATGGGAAGTCGGAAAATCGGTTCTGGTTCTCGGTCCTCAGCGAGAAGCTAATGCTCTTTGGTTTCGAGCGGTTGCGCTTCTGTTGTCGGCTCTGTCACCGGCACTTCCGAACTCGCAGCGGCGTTCGAATCCACGGCCGCGACAGCAGGCTTTTTCTCCAAAAACTTCGCCGAGTTCAACAATGGTCTGCTCAGCGACGAGTTGTAGCCCGTCCACGGGCCCTCCGATCCGGCTTCGCGTTCAAAGTGGGCGCGCATGCTCTCCATCTTGGAGTCGAGGTTGTCGAGGTAATGCAGCATCAGCGCCTCGGGAAACATGGGCAATTTGGGCGAGCCGAATTCGTATTCTCCGTGATGGCTGATGATGAGGTGCTCGACAAGAATTTTGAGTTCCGGTGGAAAGTCTGGGAACTGGGACAATTTGGCTTGGAGCATTTCCAGTTCGATGATCATGTGCCCCAGCAACTGGCCGCGGGTCGTATAGGAGAAAGAGCGATTGTAAGTAAGCTCGTGAATCTTGCCAATATCGTGCAGGAATGCCCCAGTGAGCAATAGATCGCGATTCATCTGCGGATAATTGCGGCACATCAGGTCACAGGAACGGAAAAGCGAAACTACGTGATCAAGCAATCCTCCGATGTATGCGTGATGCAAGGTCTTGGCAGCCGGAGCGTTGCGGTAAGCTTCAGCAATCTCAGGATCGGCCATGAATGCTTCCACCAGCAACCTGAGGTGCGCGTTCTGAAACGAGGCGACAAAAGTCGCCAGCGTCCGCCAGAGTTCGCCGATGTCTTTTGTGGTTTTGGGCAAGTAGTCGGAGAAGTCGATCTCCGAATCGCCGAGTCGGCGAATCTTGTGAATGGTGATCTGGAAGCGGTTCTTGTACTTGTTGAGTAGGCCCTTAACCTTGACGAAATCTTCCTGGTCGAAGACGTCGATGGCGTCCTCGACGTTATCCCACATTTTGGCTTCGAGTTGGCCGGTACGATCGCCGAGGATCAGAGCCAGATAGGGCTCCCCGCTCTTCTTTGGCTTGACCTGCTTGGAGACGACCACGAAACTCGAGGTGACGATTTTGTTTTCGTGGTGGCCGCAATCGGACAGGAAGAATTCCTTCATGGCGTCAGGCCAAGCTTAACCTAAAAGATACCCAGTTTTTTCTTCTTTTTGAGTTCCTTGGCGTTGGGATCTTTGGACGCGGTCTCTATGGGCTTGGTCTGATTTGGGCTTGCACCCGAGTCTTCGTAGGGGGGCTTGATGTCGATGTACGCGTCCTCACGCAGTTTGGTGAGGTATTCGCGCAATGCTGGCTGCAACTTTTTCATGTAGAGCGCGTCCTGGACGCGCGGCTCGACCTCACTCAGGGGTGGAACTCCGGCGTTGTGATGCTCGACGACTTTCAGGATCACGAATCCCTGTTTGGTGCGGATCACGTCCGACACCTCACCGGCCTGCATGGAGAAGGTCTTGTCTTCGAGCTCTTTGGCAAGAGTGCCGCGCTTGAAATCGCCGAGGTCGCCGCCCTGGGCGGCGGTCGGCCCATCGGAGTTTTTCTTGGCGACATCGTCGAACTTCGCGCCTTTGCGGATCTGAGCAAGCAGGTCATCTGCTTTGGCTTGCGCGGCCTTGAGGCGTTGCGCCTCGTCGGTGGTGTCATTCGGCTTGGGATCGGTCGAGACGAGGATCTCGCTCAAGCGAATGGTTTCGGGCTGCTCCATGTCGGCCTTGTGTTGGTCGTAAAAGGCCTGGATTTCATCCTTGTTGATGGCCAGCCTCGAGCCCACCTCTTTGCCGATAACTTGCTGGGTGATGATCTGATTGCGCAGGTTCTGCTTGAAATCCTCGAAGGAGATTCCCTGGGATTGAGCAGCTTTTTCCAGTTCCTCCATACTGTCGAGCTTCATATCCTTACGCATCTCATCCAGCTTCTTGATGACTTCTGTATCCGCGGTGATGCCCAAGTCTTTTCCCTTTTGCAACAGCAATTGCTGGTCGATCAGGTCGCGCAGCACGTCTTTGTCGTGATCGGCGATGAACTTGTCCGCGTTGACCGGATCCTGTTGCTGCGCTTCCTTTTTCAGTTCATCTTTGCTGTGCAGATATTCGCTGCGGGTGATGATCTGGTTGTTGACGCGGGCGACGATCTGTTCGATCACCTCGTCGTCGGCCCTCAGAGGAATCGATAAAGCCGCGACTGAAATAAGGAGGAAGCAGGGAAGAAGTTTTCGCATAAGAATTCCGCAGGCCGAATCGCGACCGGGGGTACCCAGCCAGGTTTTCGTTTGACCAGCTTGGTAAATTGTAACTCTGGAGGTCCGTCTGCGGCTACCGCGGCTCCTGCTATGATGGTCCGTTTTCGCCCCGCCCCCCCGGCGAGATATGGGAGGAGAAATTGTGAAGGTCTTCGCTTGTCTTATCGTCGTAGTACTTTCGATGGCAACGGGTGTTTCCATGCAAGCACAGAGGAATGAAACAGTGCCTGACCTGGCGCAATTGGAGAAGATGGCGAGCCGCTTCGCGCCTACGCCGCTTAGGGTAGATACCTCGAGCCTTTCCTCTGGCGATCGGCAGGCGCTGGTCAAGCTGATTGAAGCCGCGCGGGTTCTGAACGACATCTTCCTGCAACAGATGTGGGACGGCAATCTTGCGCTCTACGCGCGCTTGCAGAAGGACACCACGCCGCTTGGAAAGGCGCGGTTGCACTATTTCTGGATCAACAAGGGGCCGTGGTCCGACATCGACGAGTACAAGGCGTTCCTGCCGGGCGTGCCCCCGCGCAAGCCTCTGGGAGCGAATTTCTATCCCGAGAACATGGCAAAAGATGCCTTCGAGAGCTGGGTGGCGCAGTTATCCCCGAAAGAGCAAGAACAGGCGAAGAGCTTTTTCACCGTGATTCGCTGGCGCGAGAATAGCAAGCCACCAAACGACCTCCAGGCCATTCCCTATAGCCAGCAATATGCGGATGACCTCACGCGGTCGGCAAACCTGCTTCGCGAGGCGGCGGCGTTGACCGACAACGCATCGCTCAAGAAGTTTCTTACCCTTCGCGCAGATGCTTTTCTTTCCAATGATTATTACGAAAGCGACATGGCGTGGATGGATCTCGATGCGCCGCTCGACATCACGATTGGCCCCTACGAAACCTACAACGACGAACTCTTCGGGTATAAAGCGGCTTTCGAGGCATATGTAAACCTGCGCGACGATGATGAGACTGCGAAGCTCTCGATTTTCACCCAGCATTTGCAGGAGATCGAAAACAATTTGCCCATCGATCCGCAGTACCGTAACCCGAAACTGGGGGCAGCGGCACCGATTCGAGTGGTCGACGAGATTCTCAGCGCAGGGGACGGCGCGCATGGGGTGCAGACCGCGGCCTACAACCTGCCGAACGACGACCGCGTAGTGCAGCAAAAAGGCAGCAAGCGAGTGATGCTGAAGAATGTGCAGGAAGCGAAATTTCGCAGCGTGCTGTTGCCCATTGCGCGAAGAACGTTGTCCAAATCGGCGATGGTCGATGTGAGTTTTGAGCCATTCTTCACGCACATTCTGGCGCATGAGTTGATGCATGGACTGGGGCCGCATCAGATCAAAGTTCAGGGGCGCGACACAACGCCTCGTGAAGAATTGAAAGAGCTGTACAGCGCGATTGAAGAGCCTAAGGCTGACGTAACCGGGCTGTTCGCTCTGCAGTACATGATGGACCACGCCAAAGAGCTAGGGTTGAGCAAGTCGCTGCCTTCCGATGAGGCGGCGCAGCGGCAGCTTTACACCACTTATCTGGCTTCGTCTTTCCGCAGTCTTCGCTTCGGGTTGAACGATGCTCACGGCAAAGGCATGGCCATCCAATTCAATTACCTCACGGACAAAGGCGCGTTCGTGCAGCACGCCGACGGCACTTTCTCGGTGGATATGAAGAAGATCAAGTCGGCAATCGCTGATCTCGATCACGATCTCTTGACCATCGAGGCTGAAGGCAACTATGCAGCCGCGAAGAAGATGCTGGATGAATTGGGTGTTGTGCGTCCGGCTTTGCGCAAGGCACTGGATAGCCTGCAGGGGATCCCGACTGATATTGAGCCGATCTTCGCGACGGCGGAAGAACTGGCACCGGTCGGGACGAAGCCACTGAATGCTGCGCCTGTGCGAAAGAAAACACAAAAATAGTTCGTCGGCAGTGCGTGTCCTGTCGTCTTACGATTGGGCAGTTTCCCCATGGAAAAAGAAACGGCGCGCATCGAAGCTTTCTCGGATGGCGTTTTCTCGATTGCCATCACTCTGCTGATTCTCGAAATCAAAATCCCGGCTGCCGGGAGCGGGAATCTCTCTGGGCAACTTCTTCGCCAGTGGCCTTCTTACTTTGCATTCGTCTTCAGCTTCGCCTTTATCGGGATCATGTGGATCAACCACCATCGCTTGTTCACCCACATCAAGCGGTCGGATAACGCGCTTTTATTCTTGAATTTACTTCTTCTGCTGGGAGTGTGCGCGGTTCCGTTTCCCACGGCGGTGCTGGCGCAGCACCTAGGCCAGAGCGATCAGCGGGCGGCGGCGATTCTGTATCACGGAACCTATCTCGTCATCGCAGTCTTCTTCAACATCTTGTGGAGGTATGCGAGCCGCAATTCGCTGGGCAAGGACGTGGATGCAGCGGCGGCTAACAAAATCTCAGCACAATATGCCGTGGGGCCGTTGCTTTATCTGGGCTGCATTGCTTTGACGTGGGTAAGCGTGGCAGCGAGCCTGCTTCTGAATGTTGCCTTGGCGGTATTCTTTGCGCTGCCTCCCCAACACGCAGCGCGCGCCGCGAACCGGACGGGGTCCTTCCGCTGAAGGAAGTGACGCGACCTTTGTCCGCGGCGGTTCGAGGATGCGTTATTTCTTGTCCTTGGTTTGATCCTTGGTTTGATCCTTGCTTTGGTCTTTACTCTGAATCGAGAGCAGTTCCACTTCAAAAATGAGCGTGGCGTTGGGACCAATGTCACCACCCTGGCCCCGCTCGCCGTAAGCCAGGTCGGACGGAACCACGAGCTGCCATTTCGATCCCACGGGCATGAGTTGAAGGGCTTCGGTCCAGCCCTTGATCACACCGCTAACTGGAAATGTCGCAGGTTCGCCGCGCTTGTAGGAGCTGTCAAATTCTTTTCCGTCAATGAGCGTGCCACGATAGTTGCAGACCACGGAGTCGCTCGCTGTGGGCTTCGGGCCGGTACCCGCAGTCAGAACCTTGTACTGGAGACCGCTGGGCAGAGTGACGACCCCGGCTTTTGCCTTGTTCGCGGTCAGGAACGCGTCCCCTTCCTTCTTGTTTTCGTCGGCGGCTTGCTGCATCTTCTCCTGCTGCTTTTTGCGCATCTCATTCTGCAGTTCGGTGAGCGTGGCACGCGCTTCTTCTTCTGAAAGCTGCGTCTTGCCGCCCGCCATCGCGTCCTTTAGCCCCTGCAACAGAATGTTTGGGTCAACATCCAGGGACTGCCGGTGCAGATTCGTTCCAATGTTCATGCCGATGGCATAGCTGACTTTGTCTTTTTGGTTTGCGAAGGCGGAAGGGGCTGGGCTTGCCGCCGGAGGCGGCTGTGAGGGTTGTTGAGTTGGGGCTGCGGGAGTCTGCGCCAGGGCGCTGCCCAGCAGTACAATCCCCACCGCGAATACGTTTAGCACTAAGAATTTTTGCATAGAAGCATTGTGACATTGACGAAGAGGCTAGGCAAACCCGCATGGCCACGGGCGCTGGCACCGGCAGGGGCGCGTTCAGGAATTTCGAGAAAGAGCGAGAGCGGTCACATCGTCGTGGGTCGGAGCGGTTCCCATAAACTGCTGCATCTGGTCAAGCACGGACACGCAAATCTCTTTCGCCCCGGCCTCGTTGGATTGCTGAAGAGCTTCTTTCACTCGTTGCAATCCAAACTCTTCGCCCTTGCGCTTGCCCTCGACGATTCCGCGCGAAGTCACGAGAAGGGATGCTCCGGGCTCAAGCGCAACCATGAGAGCATTCGAGACCATGTGGGTAAACAATCCCAAAGGCAAGCCGGTCGCGGGAAGTTCGGTGATGCCGTTGCGATCACGGGCGAGTCCCGGCGTATGGCCCGCATTGAAATAGCAGACGATACCCAGGCTTTCGTCATAGCAGCCGGCAAACGCGGGGCAGGAGCGGACGCCGCCCGCAGCCTCCAGGACGGATCGGTTCAATTGCAGGCAGAGTTCCATCATTGCGTCGGCATCGTTGATGTCAGGCTGCCCAAACAACTCAGGCCCGGCGGTTCTGAAAGTGTGTTGAGCGGCCGAGAGGATGGCGCGAGTATCCTCGAGACCACCAGCAACGTCGAGCAGTCCGAACAGAACCCGGTTCGGAGTGACGCGGATAAAATCGTAGAAATCGCCCGCCATCCGGCGGCCGTAGTAGACCGAAGCCAGTTCGGCCCCGTGAATGTCCGGGACATCAGTATGGACGGGATCGCGGGCCAGAGCGGGTTCCTTGAAATTGAAGAGAGCGCGCATCGCAAATCGAGCCGAGAAGTTAGCACAGAATTCGGCCAAAAACCAGCTAAAACGCTGCGGTCGCGGTGTGCCCACTAAATATATGTATCGGCCGGAACGGGAACGGTTCCAGTGGAAGGCGAAGTCGAAGGGAGTGCAACCAGAAACAGCTGCTTCTCGGCTCTTGTGTTCAAATAGTTGCCGTGCTTCTGAAAGACGCGCTCGCCTTGGCGGTGGACCGCTTGACCGCAGCCCACGTCGGCTCGCCCCGCATGAACGCCGAATTGCTCCTGATGTTCACTCTAGGCCGCGACCGCGCCTATCTTTTCGCACACCCTGAGTACGAGCTCACAGCCGAAGAACAAGCCCGCTACCAGGCAGCCCTCGGCCAGCGCACCCGGGGAGTCCCGGCACAATACATTACCGGCCATCAGGAATTCTGGGGCATGGATCTGATCGTCACGCCCGCGGTGCTGATTCCGCGCCCGGAAACAGAGCACGTAGTCGAAACCGTCCTGCAGTTCGCCAAAGCGACCCCCAATGGAAGCCTGACGCCCTCAGCCGGCAGCCCAACCCGCATCGTCGACGTAGGCACCGGATCAGGCTGTATCGCCATAGCGCTCGCCCAAGAACTTCCTCAGGCTGAGATCCACGCGACCGACATCTCTCCCGCCGCCCTCGAAGTAGCCCAAGCCAATGCCGCCCGACATCAATTCGAGAGCCGAATTCGCTTCCATCAAGCCGACCTGCTGCAAGGCCTCAATCCGACTAACTTCGATTTCGTAGTGTCCAATCCTCCCTACGTGGGAGAGTCGGAAGCAGATCAGGTACAACTGGAAGTCCGCAAGTTTGAGCCGCGCAATGCAGTCTTCGCCGGCCCCACTGGACTGGAAGTAATCGAACGCCTGATTCCGCAGGCGCACACAGCCCTGAAGCCCGGCGGCTGGCTCATCCTCGAGATCAGCGGAACCATTGCAGACCGCGTAAGCCCTCTGCTCGGCCAATGGAAGCATCTTCAAATCACAAACGATCTGCAAGGTATTCCCCGCGTGGCCGCCGCACAGAACCCCTGATTAACTGTCCCCGCGACGGTGCTCCGATCCTACGAGCTCTGGTAGTAGCTGGTAAACCCAAGCTAGTCTCGTGCCACTCGCCTCCACACCCGGGCGACAACCTTAAGCAAGGACAAGAATCCAGCAGCGGCGCCGTGCCGAGCCGCCGATTTTCTGGGAAACAACAGTCAGATGCAGTCCAAATTAAAGAACGCCATCCTGCTCAGAAGTGTCACCATGGCTCTTCTCGCGACGTTGCTCTCGCCCGCAGCCTTCGGCCAGAACCCCACCGGAACCTTGCGGGGTGATGTTCAGGACCAAACTGGTGGCCGTGTTCCCGCCGCCGCGGTCGCAGTGCAGGCAGTTGGATCATCCCTGAAGCGTGAAACCAAGAGTGACGACCACGGCGAATTTCGCCTGAGTCAATTGTTGCCGGGAACCTATCACATCACAGTCGACGCCAAAGGTTTTGCCGAAGCCCAGGCCGACGTGGCCGTGGTTGTGAGCTCCGTTCGTGATGTTACGGTCATCATGAATCCCGCCACCGTGCAGGAGACGGTGAACGTGCAGTCCCATCCCTCGTCTATCACCACGCAACAGATTGACCTTGCGAGCGTGGTACATCAGGCCAACGTGTCCACTGCAGACCTGCAGAATCTGCCGCTGGCCGCGCGCAGCTTCGCCAACATCGCCTATCTGGCTCCTGGAACTGAACCAGTCGAGCCCTCGGACCCGACCAAAGCCCGCATCACCGCAGTCTCCACGGGCGGCAGCTCCGGATTGAACAACGAGCTTTCCGTGGATGGTGGCGACAACTCCGACGACTACATCGGGGGATTCCTGCAGAACTTCTCCCCTGACGACATTCAGGAATTCGCCATACGCACAGCTCAAGAGGACGCCGACACCGGACGCACCACCGCTGGCTCGATAGTGATCACGACGAAGCGAGGCACGAACGACTGGCACGGCGGCGCAGCGTTTTACGAACGGGCCGCCGACCTTAACGCGCGTTTCCCCATCGAGAATCCCGCGCCCAATCCCAAGCAACCATTCTCCCGGCAGAACTACGTGGGAACCATTGGCGGACCGATCAAGAAAGATAAGATCTGGTTTTTCTCCTCCTTCGAATACGTTCACGAAAATGCCAGCATCGCCTACAGTCCCGCCAGCCAGACCCAGTTCAACGCGCTGGCTTCGTTGGCCGCGGCCGGACTAATCCCCGACACAACCTCGATTCCAGTTCCTCCGAATGTCCCTGTCCCGTTCCGCGACTATCTGGGCACAGCCCGGTTCGACTGGGCGCAGTCGTCAAAGTCGCAATGGTTCCTGCGCGCCGCCATTGACAACTACATCACCCACAACGCGCTGGTGCAGCAAGCCACGCTTCCCTCGACCGGCGCCGAGCAGCACAACAACTACATGAACATGGTGATCAGCAATTCGTACGCCTTCAGTCCAAACTGGCTGGGAAGCTTCGTATTCACTGCCAGCGGATTGCATCTCACCGAAGCCCGCAACTCCGACCTGGGTTACGCGCTGGCTTTCCCTTTCACTTCGACATCGCAGACCACCTCCGGCTTCGAGACCTACGGCGACAACCAGTTTCTGACTCCCATCACCGCGTTCCCGGTGCTGCGCAATCAGGAGAAATATCAATTCCGCTACGACGTGAGCCGCGCCTCGGGGGATCACGCCGTTAGATTTGGAGTCAATTTCATTCACGAGCCCGTTCTGAGCGGTGCGCTCTCCGGCACCGCCGAAACTCTGCTCGCCTATGCCAATAACCCGACTTTCTACGCCGCCAACCCTTCGTTGTTTTATGCCAATCTGAGTTGCATCAACCCGCCCGCCGACGTCTCCTGCACCGCGACGCCCGCCGGCGATGGCAGTTTCTCGCAGAATGTTCAGCGGCTTGGCCTGTACGCCGAAGATTCCTGGCGCGCAACCGCACATCTGACGATCAACTACGGCCTCCGCTACGACACCACATTCGGCCTGCTAACCGCCGACGGCCGCAGCCAAGCTTTCAATCCTGCGTATCTGACCCTGAAGTCCCTCGGCATTAATCTGATCAACGGCGTAGCCAACGACTACCGCAAAGCCTTTGGCCCACGCATCGGCATCGCCTATTCCCCCGGCCAATCCGCCACTACCGTCATTCGCGCCGGCTTCGGTATGTATTACGACGATCTCGCGCAGACCGGATGGGTCACCGCCTTTCAAGCCGTCAATGCTCCTCCCGGAGTCTGCGTCCGTCCCGGCGATCCCGGCTGCATTCCCGGCTCTGCGGACGGCGGCGTGGGGAACATCATCGATCCGAATTACAAGACGCCGTATGCCATTCACGCCAGCGCCGGAGTCCAGCATGCCTTCAACGCCAACTGGACCCTGAGCGGGGACTACATCCACGAGCAGGGAAATCACGGCTACCGCGCCTACCCTTACGCCGCCAGCACTTCGCTCTTCGCGCCTGATCCCACCAACCAGGATCTTGTCCCTGACGTCAACGTCTTCAAGTCGGACAACCGCTCAAGCTACAACGCCCTGCTCGTCCACCTGCAAGGCAACGTCACCAACCGCTTCAACCTGGTTGCGAACTACACGCTGTCCAAAGCGCAGACTTGGGGCTGCGTCCTCGGGGAACTTTTTGACTACGTCAACGGTGTCTGCGATCCGCTCAATCCTTTTCGCCCGGGCGACTACGGCCCGTCTGGTGAAGACGTAAGCTCCCGCTTCGTTCTCGCTGGAACGGCCTACATTCCCGGCGGCTTCCAGTTGAGCACCCTCATTCAGGCCGAGACCGCCCGTCCCTTCGCCATCACGCTCGCCGACAACAGCGATCGTATCGAGGTCAATGGAGTCCGCACCAGCCTCGACGAATTCCGTGGAACCCCCTACGTCCAGGTTGACCTGCGAGTCACTCGTCCCTTCAACTTCCACGACCGCTGGTCGGTGATTCCCTTTATTGAATTCTTCAATCTCTTTAACCGCAACAACCCCGGCGCAAATTACGTGACCAATGTCGCCGCGCTTCCCGTGCCGCCGAGCGAAGCGGCGTCGGGCAACGTCACCCATGTCTGCGCCAATCCGTCGTGTACGACGCTGCAGCCGATCACGAGCCTGGGCCAACTAGGCGTGCCGGCGGGCGGCCTGGGAGATTTCTTCGGCCCCGGCACTACGGTAGGCATCCCCTTCGCCGCCCAACTAGGCGTCCGCCTAACTTTCTAGAATCGTTATCGCCCCAGAAGCTTGTCATTCCGAGGAGCGAAGCGATGAGGAATCTGATTTCCTCGACAACCTGTCATCTTTACGGCTGTCGTTCCAAAGCCCAAGCGGGGCGAGGAATCTCGCGTGCACTATTTCGAATCCACGGCAGCATCTCTTTCAACCATCCTTGACTTTGCACAATACATGCAACACTTTTCACCGATAAAAAAGCCCGTCAACTTTTGGGTTGACTTCCGCGGCAAGGCCGTTCAGAATCGCAAGGCCTCATGCTGCTCCCGCCGCCGCTCACTCTGGACCGCTGAGGAACACTTTGCTGAGGATTTCTTGCCGTAACTCAAAAACAGGAGACTAAATCAGAAATGAATAGACGCTTCGCTACACTCGCCTTGACCGCCGCTCTGTTACTGGCTTGCGCCAGCCTGGCTTTTGCTCAGGGAGCTAGTGATAGTCCTTACCCGAATCCAATACCAAGGTTTACCGCTATTCAACATGAGGCACCGGCCGGAGAACCCCCTGCCAAGCAACTGGTCCAGTGGAGCGGTACCTTTACTGACTTGACTCATGTCAAGCGAACCTTCCACATGGCTGGCACCGATCCGTCCAAGACCAACGTCACCACCACGTTTACTGTGTGGGTCATTCCGGTTAAATTCGTATTCGACAAGAACCATGGCAACCACACCTTTGATCCAAATAAGACGAAGGTGTCCAACGGAAAGACCGTAACGCAAAACACTGTTGCTTCGCCGCTGTTCCAGACCGGGATCGACTTCAAGAATGGCAGCATCGATTTGGGCAACACCCAATACATTGATGCCTTCCAACGCGGAACCTGGTGGGGCAAGAACGTCAAGAAGAACACTAACTACCACGTCATGATGAAAGCTGTGGTCAAGCCCGAGCAGACCATTAATTGCAACCAAACCGGTGCCTGCGCGGTTGGCAACGAGTTTGGAGTGACCGTAGGTCTCGCCGACATCAACCTCTACGACAACGCCGTGCAGGGCTTCATGAAAAAACTTGGAGCCACCCCGGACATCCTCCCGTTCTTTATCTTCTATGACACCTACCTCACTTCGGGTGGATGCTGCATCGGCGGATATCACGGCAATAATGGCGGCCCGCCGAGCGCTCAGACCTACTCCAACGCGGCTTACGTTGACAGAGTGGGCGCATTTTCCCAGGATGTGTCGGCCATGTCTCACGAGCTCGGCGAGTGGATGGACGATCCTTTCTTCGGCAGTAACACAGTCGGATGCCAGGACAATAGCCAGTTGGAAGTGGGCGACCCGCTCGAGGGCAGAGCCAACTACGGAGGCTTTCCCTACAAGCTCAACGGCTTCACCTATAACCTCCAATCGCTTGTCTACATCGGCTATTTTGGCGCCCCGAGAAGCGACTCGGCGAACAAATGGCTGAGCTTCCAGAACGATGAAAAGGCCGTTTGCCCGGGCCAGTAAGTCTTTTTCAATTCGAAAGCCCGCTCCTTGCTGGAGCGGGCTTTTTTCTTGTCAAGCCCCCAACCACCAAATTCCCTGCAATCTCCTCATTCCATTCCAAATAAATTTTGGATGAAGCGGCAGGTTTCCCCCCTCAACCTGTCATAATAAAGGGATGGTATTTGAAGGTGTGGCGCAGGCGCCCTGGCCCGGGTATCGCTTGGCGGAGAGCGGACATTCCTGTCCGCTGCCGTAAGAACGGAACTCATAATGGCAAGCGCAGAACAAGCCCGAGGTGTCTTAGCAGGAAAAGGCGGGATATCCCTGTTCGTAAGTCCTTTAGAAGGGATATTTTAGCTGGGTATCTCGAAAACATGCCATTTGTTTTCATAGATCTAGCAAGAAAACGCAAAATTTGGGATATATATCCGATACCGAATAGTAAACAATCGATAGCATGTTTACTTAAGGGTAACTCACGCGATGCTGCGCTTCGAGCTGCGGGTGCGGGCTTCGCCAGCCGTCTCAACCCGATTGCGCCCAGCCTTCTTGGCCCGGTAGAGCGCTTTGTCCGCCGCCTGGATCACTTGCTCCACTTCCCGCAACTTCGCACCCGCCTCTGCAACTCCCATGCTCACGGTAACGGAGAGCTCGCCGGGTGAGGCTTCTGTCAGAGGTCCATGAGGACGGGTTGGCTTTCTTCGACCAGCGCCTCTCTTGTCTTCAATTCTTCGTCCAGCACCGCGAGGCGCGTTACGCCGCTCTGGCATGCGCCGAACTCGAAATTTGGATTCCTCGATCAGACTTCGCAGCGAATCAAGATGCGGCACAACCTCCTTCATCGACTTCCCCGGAAACAGGATTGAAAACTCCTCCCCGCCAACCCGAAACGCCTGCCCACCGCCGCTCACTCGCGCCAGCCGGGACGCGACCATGCTCAAGACCTGATCTCCCGTATCGTGCCCGTAGGTGTCATTGAAACTCTTGAAGTGGTCGATGTCGACGATAGCAATCGAATAAAGACCTTCGAGTCGCAACAGCGCTTCGTTGAAAGCACGGCGAGCGGGCAACGAGGTAAGTTCGTCGTGATAGGCGAGGACATAAGTGTTCTCGATGATCGACGCGACCAGGAGCAGGCCCGCCGTGGCCCAATAGGCGATCGCGATCCGATCCACCGCGTTTGCCTGCAATCCCAGAAAGGTTGCAGCGAGGGACCACAACAAGCCGCTTTCGAGCGGCTTGCGGTAGACGAACAGCCGGACGAGCAAGATTCCGAAAGCGGCGGCGAAGGCCAGCAAGGCAAGCTGCGGGATTCTCGTCCAATGAAACCAAGATCGATTCAAGAACGCGAAGTGAAGAAGCGCAGGGCTGGAGGTCGCGCCCGGACGACAGATGACCGCCACGAAGACAGACTCCAGGAACAGCAACCCCAGCCGGGGAGTGACGGCGGGAATTGACAGGCCGCGCTCGCGTGCCAGCGAAAGAACGATGAAGTTGAGGGGCACGAGAAAGGCAATGGCCTCGAATGCGATCCGGCCGGGGCCAAGGGAGACAACTCTCCCGGCGGAAAAGAACTCGATGGCGCGGTGCGCCAGCAGCAGCATGATGAGGGCGAAAAGGACGCGGCCGGAGTTGAAGCGCCAGGCCAACAGGATTCCCGCAGCGAACGCGGCGTAATAGTAAAAGTCAACCGCGGCCGAAGAAACCGGCAGCAACCCGGCGGACAACGAAAGCACTGCGGCAAGCAGCAGTATGCCTCCTGGCACAAACAGGGATTTAAGCGCTCCGTTGGTTCCCAGTTCCAAGCTGGAATGATCCTTTGGCCGCAAAGTGGTGTCAACGAATTATCGTCGGCGGGGTAAAGCTCGGGCGAGTGGCGGCGCAGGTTCCGAGGGGCAGCGTTCCCGTTTGGGGAAGACAGAGACTTTCGTGCGCGACGGAATCTCCGATTTCCGGCGGCTTCGTGCCTAGAATCGGAAGGTGAAAGTTAGAGAAACCTTATGCGCATTCTGATTGCTGAAGACGATTCTGCACTGGCCAGTTTTGTGAAGAAGGGGCTCTCCGCGGAACACTATGCGGTAGACGTTTCTAATGATGGAGAGCAGGCGCGCTCTATGGCGGGCGAATTCGAGTACGACCTGGTGGTACTCGACCTCAACCTGCCGCATCTGGATGGAGTTACGATCCTGCGTTATCTACGCACACGGAAGCCGAGTATGCCGATCCTGGTGCTGACCGGGCGCACTCGGGTCGAGGATCGGGTGCAATGTCTCGATCTGGGGGCGCATGACTATCTGGCGAAACCGTTCTCCTTCTCGGAGCTGTCGGCGCGGATTCGGGCGTTACTCCGACGCGCCCATCTGCCGGCGGAATCTGTGCTGACGGTAGAGGATTTGAAGCTCGACCGGGTCGAGCGCAGGGTGGAGCGGGCAGGACGCCGCATTGACTTAACCGGCAAGGAATTCGCGCTGCTCGAATACCTGATGCGCAACGCGGGCCGGCGAATCACGCGCGCCATGATCATTGAGCACGTTTGGAATTTGTCCTTCGACACATGCACCAACGTCGTGGACGTGTATGTGAATTATCTGGCCAGCTGCAAACTGTCTCCGGTGGGCGCGACGGCTTTGTTGCAATTGGATCTTGCGGTTGCCTTTCCGTTGATTGACGTTCTCCTCGGCGGGCAGGGCAGCAGTTCCCTGCCCGGACGCCAACTTACCGAGATCGAAGAACAGATTCTTGAGACCGTGATGCGCATCATCTGCCGCGAGTTGCAGAGCGCGTGGCAAGTACTGGCGCTCGAATTCGAATTCGAGGCGCGCCAGCAGGCAGAGCAGGTGCAGCGCCTGATGCCGTCGGACGAAAAAACGCTCTCGCTCGCCTTCGACATCACGGTCTCTGAGAGCCGGGGCACGCTGAATCTGGTTTTTCCCGCCGTGGTGTCGAATGCGCTTTTGCGCAAGCTGGCGGCAGGCTGGGTGCGCGCAAAAATACGGGCCCGGCCGGATTCCGAGCAGCGTTTGCGCCAGCATCTGCTTGCCTGCTCATTTCCCGTAGAGCTGGGAATGAATATCGCTGGAGTGCCGCTTCCAGTCCTGACGCATCTCGCACCGGGCGCCCTGCTGACCCTGAAGCACCCATCGCACCAGCCTGCGGCTTTACGAGTCAGCGGCTGTGAGATGTTCGTGGCGACGGTGGCGCGTCGCGGGCGGCTACGCGCAGCGCAAGTGCTGGGACAATGTCACCCAGAGCCCGGGGAGAAATACACGCTATGACCGACGAAACCTCCTCTACTCCGACTCCTTCTCCGCCCGATGCCGAAGCCCGTCCCTACATGCAGGTCTGGGCCGAGAGCTTTACTCAGGTGTTGAGCCAGATCGCGGGCGCATCCTTCGCCGTGGAATATCTGGCAGAGGCTCCGGCCGGAGCTCAGCCCCTGCAGGAAACTGATCTCCGGGTCGTCATGGTCGCCGCCGGAACGTTGCGCGGCGAGATGAGCCTGCGCATTCCGCGTCCCTGCGCTTTAGGGGTGGCCCAGCTTTTTCTGAGCGAAGCTCAGGATGCGGCCAGCGAGTTCAAACCTGACCACCAGGAAGCCGTTGAGGAACTGCTGCGGCAAGTCGCAGGCCAGGTAGCCACGGCGCTGAAGCCACGTTGGGGAGAGGTGCAATTGCGGTTGGAATCCGCCATCCCGCCCTCCTGGTCGGCGGGCGCTGGTGGATGGTTGGCCTCGGGCGTTGGAGCCGCTTGCCCTCTACAGATGGAGTGGCAGCTGAGTGCCGCGCTGTACGCCGCACTGGCCGCGGCCGCACGGCCCTCGGAAAACCAGCGAACAGACGACAAGCCAGACGACAAGCCCGGTGCAGCCCCGAGCACGCCCGATGGAGGCAATCTCGAGTTGCTGATGGATGTGGAGCTCGAAGTGGCGCTGCGTTTCGGAGAACGCATCATGCTGCTGCGCGACATCCTGGAACTGGGCGAGGGTTCGGTGGTCGAACTCGACCGTCAGGTTGAGGAACCCGTCGACCTGCTGCTGGACGGCAGACTGATCGCCCGCGGCCAGGTAGTCGTGGTGGACGGGAATTACGGGTTGCGGATTCAGGAGATGGTAACTCCGCTGGCACCCGTGTAGTCGGACAGAGCATAAGGACGATGATGGCTTGGGGAGCACGACTCGCGGGCGCACGAATTCGCTGGCAGAAAGCTCATCCGCAGTGTGCCCAGCGCGATTGCAATCTCACGCGCCGCCTTTGGCACCGCATCAGTTGGTGGCACGGCCGTATCTGGCTGCGAGGTTCTCCTTACTGTGCTCCGAAATGCTTTGAAATCGCGGCGCGAGAGTGTTTCGCCAATTCTTGCGTATCGGTGGTTGCGGCTTCCCCGGTCCGACACCGGGTTCCGCTCGGCCTGGTGATGCTTTCGCGCGGGCAGTTGACACATGGGCAGTTGCGAACCGCGCTCGAAGCCCAGCGCGCCAGCAGGCATCGCCGCATCGGGGAGTGGCTGGAAGAGCTGGGCTTCGCCAGCGAAACACAAGTGACTGCCGCTCTCGGGCTACAGTGGGCTTGTCCGGTTCTTGCCTGGAGGGCGTCGCGCGATTTCGCTTGCGGGCGCAGGTTGCCCTACCGGCTGCTGGAGCGCTTCCGCATGTTGCCAATACAGTTCGTGGCCACGACCCGCACCTTCTATGTGGCTTTCTGCGATGGGATCGATTACAGCGCGCTTTATGCCATTGAACAAATGCTGGATTGCCGCACTGAGGCCTGTCTGATCAGCTCCCGCACCATGGATAGGGAATTGGAGCGCATGGGACACGAGGCCCGAGCCGGCGATTGGTTGTTTGAAAGTTGGCACGACCCAGCGGCGATGGCCCACATTACCTGCGACTATGCTTTGAAGCTGGGCGCCGAGGAGGTACGAATCGTGGGTTGTGGCGAGTATGTCTGGGTGCGTCTCGAAGCGGAGCGCGAAGTCTCGACGCTGCTGTTTCGGCATCGCTCGGGGGCAGCCCCGCAAACCGCGCCCAACCATGACGACCACTCCTCTGCCCGTCTAGTCGCCGGCTAAGGCGCATCCGCCGCAGCCGACAAAACCTGAGACAGGATTCAGGCGTTCCGGCTTCAGCCGAACGACTTCTCTCACGCCGAGAATGCTGGTGGGCCCGGTAGGACTCGAACCTACAACCAACAGATTATGAGTCAGTCTACTGGCTGTGAAAACGAAGAAAATCAAGTACTTACCTCTGCAAAATCCGGCACAGTCCTGCAAAGTCCGCAACCCCAATGCAACAAGAAGGGCGGTGAGTGATGTCCTTCACGACGGTTCCGGGCTTTTGATATTTACGGATGCAAAGAGTCCAGGCAAAATCCGGAATTGGTGCTCGACACTCGGAGTGATCCAGGGTAGGAAGCCGAAAGGATAATGACCGCTCACGGGCCACCCGGCGGCATTTCCTTGCTTGCGCTGGCACAAGGACAAGACTCCGCTTCCTGGATTATCATTCGGTCGCCGTAATCAGAGTCAATCATTCCGTCACTCGTGAGTCTCTGACGCGATGAGCGAGTTCAACTACCCTGATCAATTTCAAAATGGAGAAACCACAGTGAACAAAAAGTTTGCAATTTGTTCTGCCCTGCTGGTGCTGGGCAGCATGACGGTCCTGGCTCAAGACAGCAAACCGGGAATCATCCACATCAACGGTGGCGCCACCACTGTAGCCGTCAGGCCATCAGCCCAGAAACCGAATGCGAAAGCCATCGAGCCAGTTGCCCACCCTTTTTATAACAACATCGGTACCAGCGGTTATCAGCAATATGTTGGGTATGCTGTTTGCGACGGCTTCAAGAGCTGCGGTGGGGAATGGACACCTGCCAACCAGTTCACGTCTTTGAAGACGGGGACTACCCGCAAAATCAGCTTGGGGCTCGGTTTCGTGCAGGGCACAAACCGATCTCTCGTTATCCTCACCAAAGACTGCAAGAACAAGCCATGCACCAATCCGGATGGCGCTCCCCAGGCGAACCGCCTATGTCAGGGAACGGTGAAGAACATGCCCATTTTCTCCGACACCAATACGCAGGTTGTGTCGCTTAATTGCGCGGCGCAGCTGACCAAAGGCAAGAAGTATTGGGTTTTGATCCTTGCGCCGCCTGACGCCGACCTGGCCTGGAATTTCTCTATCTCAGCGATGGGAGGAATAGCGCTCGGCGACAACGATAGGTGGGGCGCTTATCAAAGCCAACAATCCACAGGAGCACTGACAATTCAATAGAAGGCCTGTCCAAGTTTGGCAACCGTCCAGGGGCAACAGAGGCAAGAGGCAAGCGGTTGTTTGCCTCTTGCCTCTCCCAATGCAGCTCTGCTCTACTCTGCGCTCAAACTCCATCGGACGGCGTTTTGAAAACAGTTGCGAATACGACATTCGGGCGGCTTGATGTATAGGCGATTTGCTCCTGAAGATTGTCGCTGTCCAGATTACTGTTGAGAACAGGCATTACACGTTTTTGACCGCTGGTCAATGAGCGCTATCGAGATGTAACGCTATTGACCGAACGGTCCCTCGCCAATTAGGCATAGCATATTGAGCGGCTTCTCACTGGCCTCCGGGCCGTAGGCGTTTACAAACCATGTTTCGGTATACACTGCGATGTTCAAAGGGCGATTTACGAGCTGAAGTGAAACAGGTGGTTTGGCATGAGTTGCACACTGGCTTGGCCACGATGAAGAAGAGGTTAGGTTTATTGCTTGAAGACTAGAGGAGGTCCGACGCGCGTTGCCCTGAAGTCGATCGCGATGTCCACACGGTCGGCAATTGTTACGAACCTAATGCCGCCACCCAACCCAAAATCCTTGCGGTCGAACGTCAGTATCCCTTTGATTTCCCCTGTGGCTCCTCCTGCATCTCGATCAACGGTAAAGGTTAAGGCCGCGGGTTTCGAGATGCCACGAAGGGTGAAGGTCCCTGCAACGTCGAAAGTATTGAGACTCGTCTGTGTGATCTTCGTGGAATGAAACGTTACATATGGGTTGTGCTCCACGTCGAAGCAATGTTTGCCCTTTAGCTTGTCATCCTTAGACTTACTTCCGGTATTCACGCTGTCCGCCTGGACTTTGATGTCTAAAACACCTGTCGAAGCATCCGTCGAAGTAAAGACCAGCGTGGCATCCCACTTCTCGAAAGTTCCCTCGAGCTTGACCGAGGCCTTCACGTAGAACGTGACCTTGCTCACCACCGGCGTGATCTTAAAAACGGGTGTACCTCCTGAAGATTGCGTTTGAGTTACGGAGGAAAACATGAGAGTCGCAAGAAGGCTCAGCACGAGCTGTCGCGGGTTTCTCACGGCACACTGTCCTTCACGCTGCTCGCCGTCTTTGGGTAAACATACAGCAAGCGATACCAGCTATAGACCTGTCAGATTTGACGGGTCGCGACGCTAAACTCCTGATTAACGCGGCCGTAACCAGGTCAGCATGACCGGACCCCGGCCACAACGAAGCATGAAAAGAGGCTCTGCGCCAACCCCCTGTTCGCGTTGAGTTACGGCTCTTTTCAAAGTAGGCCATTACACGTTTTGACCGCAGGCCAGAGGTGTAACCGCCCGCTGAAAATAGCTAACTAGAAGAGTTGTCAGAGGGTTTTCTAACAGAGGGTAATCGAGGATCATTTGAGGGTCCCCAACGGGGCGGCGTTTCTATCGACAATCTCCACGGTAGGGGGCACCAGAACTTCAACAACTAGGGAAATCCCTAAGCGGCCCGGGCGGCGGCAACGGCCAGAGCTGCTATGGCGGCTGCGGCGTGGTCTTCAAGTTGACACCCTCATCGAGCGGAGAGTGGAAAGAAACTGTCCTCCATGCCTTTACTGGAAAGGACGGCGCGTACCCGGAGAGCAGTCCCAGCGTAACTCTCGGCCCGGCGGGCAATCTTTACGGCACCACAATCTTTGGCGGCAATTTGAAAGATTGCCAGTCTTCCCAGTACCCCGGCTGTGGTGCAGCGTTTAGGGTCATTCCATGCCCCGCTTCCAGCATCGTAGTCGCACCTTAACGCCGTCTGCCGGTGGGCTGGCGGCTGACGTAACCAGGCCATTTCAGTCAAAACCCTTGCGGCAGCATGATGAGTGAAATCGCGATTTATCGCCAATTGAGGAACAAGGCACAGATGCGTCGCCGGGAAATGAAACCGAATTTCTGCACGGCTGGAATTGCGAATTTGACTATCTTACTTCGATGTTCCTTCCACGCCGACGCTGAAGCGAATGCTGGTCTGGTATTTCGAGGTTGGGTCCCAGCGTGCACCGAAGAAGACTGAGTTAAAGAACGAGTTATTCGCCGGTTCGAGGGGGCCGAACCTGTGAGCCATCGCGCCATCATCGTTCATCACAAATCCACGATAACCGTTTTCGCAATAACTGTCCTGAGTGTTGGTGCAGTACGGAACCACCGACATCCAGTACTTTCCGGCAGGTAAGCGGCAACCCTTGATGTTGCTGACTATCGTTGCGTAAATGCAGCAAAATTGGTTTATACGAGTATCGACCAGAGTGGCGGGCTTTCTGCCGTGACAGACCAACTGTCCTCCATTGCCCCCAGATTTGGGAATATTCTTTCTGACTTCATAAGGAATGATCTTGGGATCAACGACACCGGCCGATAAGAGGTTATCGGTGAACAGGCCGGTAACCGTCCAAGTTTTCCCCTTGGGAACTATGAAAGGTACATAGACAGCCGCGCCAGTGCTGATGATGATATCGAACTCGTTAGTGAGACCATTGGCGTCGCTAGCGTCGGAATCAAAATCGCCAGCGTAAAATAAGCAGGGCTTGCAGTAGCTGGGTGGAGTCTGGATTGGATGGGGTGGCTTGCCGGCAACCGCCGCCTGGGCTGGCATCTGGACATTTACTTCGCGATCAAGGCTGTCTTGCGGCAAGGTGCTGTCCTGTGCCACAGAGACAGGAATAAGCGCTGTAATCAGCGCGGTTGCAAAAAGCATCGTCTTCATTGGGAATCTCCTGCCTGACAGCCTTACTGCTTGGTTTGATGTGATCCGAAGGGCCCGCAGCAAACTAAGCGCATCCAACCCACGAAGTCGCATGCTGACGCCCTTCATAGAAAATGTCAAGCGAAAGAGAGTTGAGAGGAAGTTCTATATTCTGCCAAGCAATACGTTGCCGGTCGCACACCCAGTCGGGCATGGAACTCTGAGGCCTGGAGCGATAAATGTTGCTATCAGGCGTGGCTGTTGAAAAAGTCACAGATTGCGCGGCTGTGTTGCGGCGTGATGTAGGGGACTGGCAGGTTCTTCACGGGTTTCTAGTTGCTGGCAGCCAGCGGTGCTGCTTGCTGGCTGAGGAAGCGGACCAGTCGCTTGATGTTCTGGGCCACGGCTGCCAGGAAGAACTGCTCTCGCGCGAACTTCAGTCTGCGCAGGCGTAAGCGCCGCAATCCGATCTGATTCTTGAGTTGCGCGAAGAGGGCTTCCACCTTCTTTCTCTGTCGTTGTGCCTTCGCGAACTCGGGCGTTTGCGCCAACTCCCGCGCCCGTTGTCGTACCGACTCATGCATGTGAATGGCGAGATACTTGTATCGTCCAGTCGTGCATTGTGCTTTTTGTGAGCATGCCCCGCAGCGTTTCGCGCTGCCGATATAGGCATGGGCTCGATTGCGAACGTTGAGCCCCACGTAGTTCAGTTGCTCTCCTGCAGGACAACGGTAGGTATTGCTCTCGGGCTGATAAGTAAATCGCTCCGGGCCATAGCCGGGATTGTTCTTTCTCAGAGCACTGTCGCGGGTTCGCATATAGGGAGTGATGCTTCGATCGGCCAACCATTGCAAGAACTCCCCGTTCCCGTAGGTCGTGTCGGCTGCTACCGATTCTGGCTCTCGTCCTTGCCATTGCGTGAAGCGAGTGAGCATGTCTTGTGCAGCGACGGTCTCCTGGCTCATGCGCGCCGCCGTTGCTTGTACCCCCACGATCACGCAACTGTGATTGTCCACCAGATAGTTGTCGTAGTACCCCAGTCGGGCTGGAGTCCCGCCCTTGGTGGCGTAGGTGGAATCGGGATCCGTGGTCGACACTTGGTCTTGCTGATGCACCGGCTCTTCGGTGGGGTTCTGCTGCTCCAGTTCCACCAAGTACTGGCGCGCAGTTTGGTTCACTTGCGCCGCTTCCCTGAGTTGCTCACGCGGGATGCGGCTCTCTTTGGCCGCATTCGCTTCGATGAAGCTGCCGTCTACTGATAAATGCGTCCCTTGCACCAGCCCCACTTCCACACACTGCCGCACGATCTGCTCAAACAACTGCTCAAACAGCTTCGACTCTTGAAACCGTCCGTGCCGGTTCTTGGAGAACGTGGAGTGATGTGGAATCTCCTGATCGAAGCCCAGACCGGTGAACCAGCGCCACGCCAAGTGCATGCGCAGTTCCTCCACCAGCTTCCGTTCGCTGGTGATGCCATATAAGTAGCCGATCAATAGGATGCGCAGCAGAAGCTCGGGATCAATCGACGGACGACCGGTCTCGCTGTAACTCTGCTTCAACCTCTCGCGCACAAAGGCAAAGCTGATGTGCTTTTCAATGAGCCGCAGCAGATGAGTCTCTGGAACCTGATCTTCCAGGCGGAAGTAGTAGAACAGCGCTTCGGAGCGGTCGTGTTGCCCCATCATGATCAGCAGTCCTCCGACGATGAGAATCCAACAGAGCATGGTCAGGATCACTTCCTTCTAACATGCTTCTGCTGAATCTCATCCTGCTAATCGAAGTGACTTTTTCAACACCCACAGGCCATTACACTCAGAATGCAGATCAGGCTGCGCCGTCTCTGAAAAACTGAGCGCAAGAACGGATTGATTTCATCTTCTCTTCCGGCAATCCGCGCAGATCTTCCTCGCCGAGTCGATTTTCGTACAAGAGTCTCCCCAACACATCCGTAAGTCGCGAACCGCGAAAGTCGTATTTGCGATCAATCTCTTTACGACGTTGAGTCAGGTGATATTCCAGGTCCCACAGATCCGACGACCTCTGGATCTCGTTGGCCATTCGCTTTACTTCCTGAATCACTTCGTGAAGCTCCTGGCCCAGAGCAGCGTCGAAGGCTTTGCGGGCGATGGCCTTTTCTGATCTCGACCAAATCGGTTCGTTCTGGTAGGGATAGCTGGCTTGCGTCGCAGACGGGCTGGTCATGGTTCGATCCTCCTTGCCGGCATTCTATCCCCTGCCGAGATGCCATTTCTACAGGATCGGACGCTTTCGCTCTGACGGATTCAACATCGTTTTCCTGCGGCCGTCCGTCCTTTGCGAGGTCAAAAAGATCGTTGACCGGGTGTCCGAGATTCTGTTTGCAGCCGAGATAGCGTTCTGTCGTTTGAACCGATGCGTGGCCCAGCAAGAACTGAATCTGCTCTAGTTCACCGCCGCGATCGTGGCAGAGCTTCGCGCAGGTCCGCCGCAGGTCGTGTGGTGCAATGTGCTCCAAGCCTGCTCTCGCGCAGCAGGTTCTGACCACGTACCAGACAACGTTCTGCGAGAGGCCTCTGCCCCACACCTTTCCCCGTCCGGCGACCGCTCGAAAGATTTTGCCCTCAAGAACCCCAGCGGCTCGTGTCCATTGATCGAGAGCGGCTTTCACCCAGGTCGGAATGGGCACGGTGCGGATGTGGCCACCCTTGCCGATCAGATCCACCGCTGCCCAGTGACCCTGACGCATTTGGATCTCATCCAACTCCAAGCCGACTAACTCGGATCTGCGAAAGCCACAACCAAACAGCATGGCCAGCATGGCATAGTCTCGTTTGGCACGCATGCTATCGCCCCGAGCATGTTTGAGCACTTCTGAACTCTGCTCCGCGCTCAGCCAATTGCCGGACCGGAATCCAAGCTGCTTGACTCCCTTGACGCGGCTAATCCCCGCGGCCAACTCGGGACTCAGCAAGCCTGAGTCGGCGGCTTCGTGAGCCAGGCGACGCACGGCTGCAAGCTGCTGGTTGATGGTGTTGGCGGCCAGATGCCGCGCTTCCAGGTACAGGCGATAGCGCACGACGACGATGCGGTTGAAGGCCAGCCGAGGTTCGGAGCAATACCAAGCGATGAACTGGTCGATGGCGTACTCGTAGACTCGGCGCGAAGCTGGCGACCCGAGGCTATTGAGAACCGCCGTTTTACAATGATCCAGATCCGGCAAGCGAAGCACACGGCGGCGGTAATTCGGCTTGATTCTCTGTTTGCCCATAGCGACGGCCTCCCAAGTGCCGCAACTTTGGGACGACGGAGACCGCCCGGGCGATGCAATCAACCGTGGGATCGACAGGTTTTGAGCGCTATGGCCTGTGGGTGTTGAAAAAGTCACTTCGATTAGCAGGATGAGATTCAGCAGAAGCATGTTAGAAGGAAGTGATCCTGACCATGCTCTGTTGGATTCTCATCGTCGGAGGACTGCTGATCATGATGGGGCAACACGACCGCTCCGAAGCGCTGTTCTACTACTTCCGCCTGGAAGATCAGGTTCCAGAGACTCATCTGCTGCGGCTCATTGAAAAGCACATCAGCTTTGCCTTTGTGCGCGAGAGGTTGAAGCAGAGTTACAGCGAGACCGGTCGTCCGTCGATTGATCCCGAGCTTCTGCTGCGCATCCTATTGATCGGCTACTTATATGGCATCACCAGCGAACGGAAGCTGGTGGAGGAACTGCGCATGCACTTGGCGTGGCGCTGGTTCACCGGTCTGGGCTTCGATCAGGAGATTCCACATCACTCCACGTTCTCCAAGAACCGGCACGGACGGTTTCAAGAGTCGAAGCTGTTTGAGCAGTTGTTTGAGCAGATCGTGCGGCAGTGTGTGGAAGTGGGGCTGGTGCAAGGGACGCATTTATCAGTAGACGGCAGCTTCATCGAAGCGAATGCGGCCAAAGAGAGCCGCATCCCGCGTGAGCAACTCAGGGAAGCGGCGCAAGTGAACCAAACTGCGCGCCAGTACTTGGTGGAACTGGAGCAGCAGAACCCCACCGAAGAGCCGGTGCATCAGCAAGACCAAGTGTCGACCACGGATCCCGATTCCACCTACGCCACCAAGGGCGGGACTCCAGCCCGACTGGGGTACTACGACAACTATCTGGTGGACAATCACAGTTGCGTGATCGTGGGGGTACAAGCAACGGCGGCGCGCATGAGCCAGGAGACCGTCGCTGCACAAGACATGCTCACTCGCTTCACGCAATGGCAAGGACGAGAGCCAGAATCGGTAGCAGCCGACACGACCTACGGGAACGGGGAGTTCTTGCAATGGTTGGCCGATCGAAGCATCACTCCCTATATGCGAACCCGCGACAGTGCTCTGAGAAAGAACAATCCCGGCTATGGCCCGGAGCGATTTACTTATCAGCCCGAGAGCAATACCTACCGTTGTCCTGCAGGAGAGCAACTGAACTACGTGGGGCTCAACGTTCGCAATCGAGCCCATGCCTATATCGGCAGCGCGAAACGCTGCGGGGCATGCTCACAAAAAGCACAATGCACGACTGGACGATACAAGTATCTCGCCATTCACATGCATGAGTCGGTACGACAACGGGCGCGGGAGTTGGCGCAAACGCCCGAGTTCGCGAAGGCACAACGACAGAGAAAGAAGGTGGAAGCCCTCTTCGCGCAACTCAAGAATCAGATCGGATTGCGGCGCTTACGCCTGCGCAGACTGAAGTTCGCGCGAGAGCAGTTCTTCCTGGCAGCCGTGGCCCAGAACATCAAGCGACTGGTCCGCTTCCTCAGCCAGCAAGCAGCACCGCTGGCTGCCAGCAACTAGAAACCCGTGAAGAACCTGCCAGTCCCCTACATCACGCCGCAACACAGCCGCGCAATCTGTGACTTTTTCAACAGCCACGCCTGGTAACAACAGTTGACTTCCGGTTTGCCCGTGATCCGGGCACAATCACCAAGGTGATTAGGCGTCTATGGTAGAGCCCTGATGGAAGCGAAGCGCAAAGCCAATACATCCGTAGTCAGCGGCTACTGTTACTGCTTCAAGACCGCATCAAATAGCAAAAGGCCGCCACGTGGGCGGCCTCTGTCGGCCATATGGACATCGACACTGACTCATTCCTGTGCGCCGGTGTGCAGCAGGACAACCGCGGAGTCGTTGTGACCCCGAACGACAATCAAGTTCTTACCATCCGCGGACCACTCGAAATCGCGAATCACGTCCGAGGTGAAGTGTGTCAGCGGTCTGGCGGCCGACCGATCCAGCGGCTGCACCCAGATATTGCTCACCGAATCCTCAAGAACTCCGTACGCATACCCCTTCCCGTCGGGCATGAATCGCAACAGTCCGGCAAAAGGACGATCTTCACGTCCAAAACGTGGGTCGGCATCGATCGGTCCTGGCGGGGTCGATCCATCGGTGGCAACGAACATGATCTGGAAATCGTACTTACCGCCTTTGAATTCCGGTGCGTTCAGAAATGCCAGGAGTTTACCGTCCCCTGACTGTGCGATCTCCGAAAAGAATCCGGAAGCGATTTTGGTGGGAGCGCCCCCATCTACCGAAACTTTCATGATCGCCTGAGCCCTCCCATCCCGGTAGTAGATCCACTCGGAATCTTTTGAGCACGCCGGGAAAATATCTTCGTTCCCGTAAGTAATCTGCTGCAAGCCCTGTCCGTTCCGATCGATTTTCCAGATATTTATGCTCGGGGTACCAGGAACTACGCTAGTGAAAACAATCGTCCGGTCGTCTCCACAGATCCGTGGCATGAACGCAGGATGTTTCTCGTCGGCAAGAATGGTCGTCTTGTTGCCGGTTGTCGGCTCCAGAAGATAAATGCTGCCAGAAGGATTAGCCAGTACTTTGCCATCTTGCGTCCACGATGCGTCCCACCCCCCCTGCATCGGAACATGCAAATCGATCAACTGATCGGTCCCCACAACTCCAGCAGTCATCGGCAGTAAATAGAGGCCGTAATTTTCATTTTCAACCACCGCCGCCAGCGTCCGGTCGTCGGGCGCGAGACTGATATCCCGGTACCCACTGGTTTCCGTCGCGATTGTCTGTAGCTCGCCGTTCGGATACCCGATGAAACCGATGCGTCCGCTCTGCAGATCGTTATCGATATAGAGCAAGCCCCGGCCGTCATGCATCCATGTCAGGTTGTCCAGGAATTCCCTGAATATGTTCAGCCGGACAAGCGTTCGACGTTTGCCGGTGTCCGTGTCGATGATTGCCACTTCGGTTGTCTTTTTGTCGGGCGCATCGCTGAAACACGCGATCACTTTCCCATCCGGCGACCAAGCGGGGTTTACGGGATTGGGATGGTCTCCGGTAATCAGAGCTCTTTCGTTTCCGCCGTCCCGATCCAGAATCAGGATTTGATATTTGCCCATCGTGGGGTTGTTATCTCGCAGAATCGCCATGCGCTGCCCGTCAGCAGAGAACGTCGGAGACGAATCGACGTCACGTGCAATCAGGCTGGGTGTACCGCCCAAAACGGCCACGCGATAAAGGTCAAACCTCTTGGCGTCGTCGGCACCGCCGCTCCGGCGAAAATAGATGTAGTTGCCATCAGGAGAAAACTGGGCTCGATCGTAGCTCGCTAATCGGATCGGTAGTATTACCTGGGTATTGCTGTTGGTGGGCAAGTGCCGCAACCACAGGCTTTCCTGGCCTTTTTCATCCCGACGCACCATCGCCAGATACCTCCCATCGGGGGAGATCGCAACGGATCGTGCTTGCGTCGTCTCTGGAATGGTCGCGATCGTGTAGTTCGCGAATGGTCTACTCCCTCGAACAAGAAAAGAGCGAACCCCAAACCCGGCCGCAATCAGCACCAGCACGCCCACCACCCCCGCCACAAGCAGTTCCCATTTGTGTTCGCGCACAGCCTCCACAACCACTCGGTTCGATGAAGAACCACTCGAGACTGCGTGCATCCCAGGTGTCGCAGGGGGGGGCCCGCCTATCCACTTTCCGCCTGATACGGTTCCGCTCGATAAGCCCTGACCCGCGCTTGTGTCTCTCTGCAACCGCTTCAAGTCCCCGCGCAACTCCGCAGCTACCTGATAACGGATTTCGCGATCCTTCTCCAAGGTCTTCAAGATTATGTCTTCGAGTTTCGGCGGTATCGCTGGGTTGAGATGTACCGGCCGCGCCGGCGTTTCATCCAAAATTGCCTTGAAGACTACGGCCGATGTCTTGCCGGGAAACGCTACCCTCCCGGTCGCCATCTCGTAAAGCACAGCGCCCAGTGAAAAGATGTCTGTCCGGGCATCCAGCGTTTCGCCTCGCGCCTGTTCCGGCGACATGTACGCGACGGTCCCAACCGCCGCGCCCGGACTCGTCAGCACCGCCGGGCTCGTCAGTGCGTTAGCGTCCAACACGTCAGCTTCTTCTTCCAACTTGGCCAGCCCAAAATCGAGCACTTTGCATTCCCCGTGCACCGTGACAAAGATGTTGCCCGGCTTCAAATCCCGGTGAACGATTCCGCGCCGGTGCGCGGTCTCCAGTGCATCGGCCACTTCAGTCGCGTAGCGTAATGTCTGCTCCATCGGCAGTTTTCCTCTGCGCAACCGATCGGCGAGCGTCTCCCCTTCCAGAAACTCCATGACTAGATAGTCGATTCCGTTCTGATGCCCGACATCATAGAGAGTGCAAATGTTCGGATGGTTGAGGGCTGAAATAGCGCGCGCTTCGCGCTCGAAGCGTTGCTTGGCTTCAGGGTTGTCGGAAAGATGTGAGGGTAGAATCTTGACGGCTACGGTGCGATCGAGGCGGGTGTCGCGCGCACGATACACCTCACCCATGCCGCCTGCGCCCAGCGGCGATTGAATCTCGTACGGCCCGAGTTTCGTACTAGAAGTAAGAGCCATCCGTGCGCGCAATTATAGACTGTGCAGCACGTTAGTGCGGATGCGACGATTCTGGGTGGATGGTCGGCAAACAGGAAGTAATCCGAGCCGCCAACTGCTAGGCAATCGCGTCAACTGGCGTAATAGTGCGCCGTGAAAGGCGCTGGACTTCAGCGGGTGCAACTCCCGCCCGGGAACTGGTTCGCTCCACCCGGTAGCAATCGAAACGGCAGCAGAGGCAACGAAGCTGTCGGAGCTTTCGATGAAAGGGTCGTTTAGCGACTCCGCGAGCATGCAGGCCATAACATGAGTGAACGCTGAGCAGGCCCCGAAAAAGTAATTGCAGGAGCCGACCTGACTGTTACACAGGGAAGGCCGCTGATGGTGGAGAGGGACGAGCGAACAAGCTCCATCGGACCTGCCGGGGTAATGGCGATGGCATGTAGGCATAGGAGACCAGACGCAACACGGGAAGCCCCAGCGGTGATCATCATAAGGATCAACTGGCAACTCGCGAGAGACAGGCCGGGCCGTGTGGGGTGGCGGAGAGGCTCGTAGTACTGAAGAGGCCGGGTAATGCCGGTGGAGGGAAGGGGCCTCAGTTAAAGACGGACGCAAGAAGCAACGCAGGACATGGGGATTGACGATGAGTCTAGCCACCCCGGGTTGTGTTCAGAAGTTGCAGACGGCGTCACATGCTTCCTTATTTAGGGAGGCGTGTGTCTTTTCCGAGAGCCGGATGCGGGAAATCTGCCTGTCCGGTTCGATGAGCGGGAACAGGAAACAGGGTCAAGCCAAACCGGATTGAGGCGGGTCATGCGAAAGCATCCCAATAGCCACCGGGAGGCTAAAGCCACTGCGCCTGTTCTCGACTCTACTCTCTCGACTACACTCATGACCCCGAACGATTTTGTGGGAGGCCGGCACTAATACCTGTAAAACCCCCTCCCGCTCTTCCTCCCCAGCCAGCCCGCATCCACCATCTTGATTAGCAGCGGGCACGGACGGTACTTCGGATCGCCCAGGCCGTCATGCAGCACGCGCATGATGTCGAGGCACACGTCGAGGCCGATGAAATCCGCGAGAGTTAGCGGGCCCATAGGGTGGGCCATGCCAAGCTTGAAAACTTCGTCCACCGCCTCGGCCGTGGCCACGCCTTCCAGCACCGTGTACATGGCTTCGTTCAGGAGCGGCATCAGCACTCGATTCGACACAAAGCCCGGAGCGTCGTTCACCTCGACTGGCGTCTTCTCTAGTTTCAGCGCCAGATCGCGCACCGTTTGAAACGTATCGTTCGAACTAGCCAAGCCCCGAATCACTTCCACCAGTTTCATCACCGGCACGGGATTGAAGAAGTGCATCCCAATGACTCTATCGGGCCGCCTGGTCAGGGCTGCGATCTTAGTAATCGAAATGGACGAAGTGTTCGAAGCAAGAATGATTTCCGGCCTGCAAACCCGGTCAAGATCGCGAAAGATTTCTGATTTGATCTCAAACTTCTCAGTGGCCGCTTCCACCACAAAATCGCAGTCAGCAAGTTTCGCGCGATCGACGACCGGCTCAATCCGCTTGAGCACTGCCGTCTTGTCTTCAGCCGTAATTTTGTTCTTTGCAACTTCGCGGTCGAGGTTCTTGCCGATCGTCTCGAGACCTCGATCTAGAAACCGCTGCTCCACATCGCATAACAAGACGCGAAAGCCGCCGCGCGCAAACACATGCGCAATGCCATTGCCCATGGTCCCCGCGCCAACCACTCCCACCCGTTGAATATTCATGAATACGTCTCCGCACCCGCAATAAGAAAACTCCAGAGTCTAACATCCCACCCAATGGAGGACGGACCGCGTCGCCCGTCCTGTCGCAAATCGCGCAACCCCGGGTCTTCCCAAAACGGGAGCTCCCGCTCACACCTCTCACTTCTTCGCTTGATTGGGGAGACCAACCGGCTAATGCTATTGACCACGGCTTAGCTGTTTGGCCGTAGAATGATTGCTAACTCCTTTGTCCGGAATATTTTGCATATAACTCCTTATTCCCCAAAGATTTGGAGGGTAGTGTAACCGCAACCCTATGATTCCAAAAGATCAAGGGGGAGGGGGTGCCCCCTGGATTACTTAACAGTTAACAGGGATTCTGGACGGGATTGGCCGGCCCTCGATAGCTCTTTGTTCCGAGCGCCGGCTCTGAAAGTTGCGGAACTATTCCCGGTCGAGACTTTCGTCGATCGCGACTTTGCCGTTCTTCTCCACGGTAATGACGCGATGAACGCTCTTGAATCCTGACAACGTAATGTCGAGAACGTAGTTGCCCGGATCCAGATAAAGATCTACCGGTGAATTCTTATCGAGGATGCGATTGTTGATGGCGACTTGCGCGCCCTTCGGCGAGGTCTTGATGCTGACCGCGCCCATTCCGGCGGTGTCGCCATTGCCAAAGAGCTTCTTGAACTTGCCGCCAATCTTGATGTCGTCGGTGTTGCCGAGCGCCTTCAGGCTGGGCGACAAGCGGAAGGTTTGCCCGACCTGCAGATTCGCCGTGCTGGTTTCGTCGAGGTAACCCTGCTTCTTGAAAGCGAAGCTGTGATTGCCGGGTTTGTCGACGGAAATCTGGGCGGGAGTGACTCGACCAGTGTCTTTGCCATCCATCCAGATGGCGACGCCCGTTGGCTCGCTGGTTACTGAAACTGTGGCGGTGAGCGGGGCAAGCTGCACGCTGATAAACGACTTGCTCCCCGAGCCAACCTCAATATTCCGGGTTTCAGAGGCGTAACCGGGCTTGATGATGGTCAGGGTGTGCTGCCCCGGATTGAGTCCGGCGATGTTAAACGGCGTAACCCAGCTGGGGTTGTTCTGCCCATCAACCTGGATCTGCGCGCCCACCGGAGTTGAAGCGACGTTCAATTGTCCGGGGACAATCGCCGGAGCCACTGGCTTCGGCTTTGCCTTCGTCTTTTTGTTGTACTTCGGTTGCACCGAAACCGCCGGCGGCGCGACGGTTACTGGTTCCGGCGCGATCTGCACGGTCGTCTGGCCCGCTGCTGGCGCGTCCGTAGCAGATGGGCTTGCACTCGGCACCGGCTGGGCCGGCGCTGCGGCGGCCGGAGCAGGCGGCTGGTTTGGAGCGTTATCGTCGTCCGCGTTCTCGGAGTGGATGTGCCATGCGATCGCGGCGATTATCAGAACGATGATTCCGATTGCGCCCGCGATCGAAAATGCAAACAGTTGCGGCGGCGTCTTTTTGATTTCTGCGACAGCTTTTTTCGCCACTTCGCGCGGCTGCACCTTCGGCTTCTCGGGCGCCGCGGCGCCTTTGAATACGGTGGCATGCACGTCATCCATCGGCGGAGGCTCTTCCGCGGGCTTGGGCGACGGTGGAGGCGCGACATACGCCTCCTTAAGCGGCGGCAACTCATCAATCTCAGAGAAACTTCGGCTGGCCGCTCCCGCTTTCGGAGCTTCGGCCATCATCGGATCGACGTTGATTTTCGGAACCTCGATCTCCGGCTCAATAACTGCCGCCGAAGACATCGTCGCTGACGCGTCGGAAATCGATTCAACGGAGAAAGTCTCGCTGGAAGCTTCCGGCGAAGTGTTGATGACAGGCGCAGCCTGATCGAGATTCGGCGTAATGAGTCCGCTGGCGCTCGTGGAACTCGCGCTTGCTCCGCTTCGGCTCGCAGCGGCAGCCTTCGCCATCGGCGGAGTTGCGGTCGGCGCTTTAGCCACAGGAACAGCTGGTTTAATTGCGGGCTTCGGTTGGGATGGCGCGATCGACGCTGGCTTTTGCGGAGTAGGCGCCTTCTGGGCAGGTTGTCCTGGCTTTGCAGCCGCTGCAGCTTTGGTCGCGCTTTCCTTGCATCGCTCGAGATCGTTTACCAGATCCTGCCCGGATTGGTATCGTTCTTCCGGCGCCTTCGCCAACGCCTTCATGATGACTTCGCTCAGCGCAGGATGGAGCTTGCGGTTGATCTGATCCGGCGCCACTGGTGTCATCTCCGAGATCGATCGCCGTACCTGGTCCGCATCTTCTCCGTCGAAGGCCTTGCGCTCGGTGACCATCTCGTAAAAGATTGCGCCCAGACTGAATATGTTGGAGGGCGCGCCCAACGGATCTCCACGCAATTGTTCAGGCGACATGTAATGCAGAACTTCGGGAGCAGCGCCCGGCGCTTGCGCCGCGAAAGCGCTCATCATGGAGATTCCGAAACCCAAAATCTTTACCGTGCCGTCCCACGACACCATAATCTTCGCGGGTTCGAGGGTGTAGTGTACGAGTCCCTTGGCGTGAGCGTGGTCGAGACCCTGGCAGGTTTGACGCGCGATGTCCTGGAGATCCCAAATGGAGAAGCCCTCTTTGCGGGCCAGCATGGTGGCAACGCTGTTGCCCTGCACATATTCCAGCGAAGCGCAGAAAACGCCGTCCACTTCTTCAGCGCCATGAACCAACGCAATATTGTGACTGTTGAGAACCTTGCTGGCTTCCACCTCTTCCAGCAGGGTTTTCACGAGCGTGCTTGCCTGCTCGCCCAGAACTTCCAGCTTGACGGTCTTCAGCGCAACCGTCTGTCCGCTCTCGGGGTCGGTGGCCTTGTAGACGGAGCTGATGTCAGAATGCGAGATTTCGCTGAGTATTTCGAAGCGCCCGATTTTGTTCGACATTACCTTCGTAGCCTCATCAAGACAAACAACGACTTTCCCTCGGTGGGGAAGACCTCGGGCACGTCCTGTGGAGAAAGCGACGTGATCAGGATAGTCCGGGAGTAGGGCTAAAGTAGAGTTACGAAAGTGTTCGTAAATTCGATTGCGGTGCGGGTTGGAGAAACTTTAGTACCGCAAAGTGTTGTGGCTGTACCTGGAACGCTGATCTGTCTTGATCTGCCGTGGCATTCCGTCACAAGATATTATGAAGCCGGGAACAGCGCGCATTTGTGTCGTCGAGAAAATAAATTGTGATACGTGTCGATTTTTCCTCATCTCGTTCGATATGTAAATGAAGGCTGGCTTCCAATAATCGAAGTTGTTCGGACAGCTCAGCCCAGGAATACATAAGGAGACATAGCGATGAAATTCATGATGTTGGTCAAGCACCGCGAGAAACAAGGCCCTCCGCCCCAGGCGCTAATGGACGCCATGGACAAGCTCAGCGAAGAGGCGGTCAGGTCTGGCACGCTGCTCGGCAGCGGAGGGCTCGCCCCCACGGCCCAGAGCACCCGCGTATGTGTCTCAGCGGGAAACCTTACGGTGATCGACGGGCCTTTCGCCGAGACCAAGGAAGTCGTTGGCGGCTATGCGCAGTTTGAGCTGAAGTCGAAAGAGGAGGCGATCGAAGGCGCGGTGCGCTTCATGGAACTTCACCAGAAATACTGGCCGGAATGGGAGGGCGAGACCGAAATTCGCCAGATATTCGGTCCCGAGGATTTCGCTCAACACGTGAAAGAGTTGTCGCGTACCGCGTAGAGACATTGTTTTGCAATGTCTCAGCCAGACTTCGATTGCCGCTCCGAGCGAAGGCACTGCGGCGCCTTGCTCGACCGTGGACGGGTGAGGCGCCCGTCCCGACACGGGCATGGGTTAGCCGTAACTTTCGTGCGCCTGCGACGTTTTTCCATATGGAGAGCCTGTGAATTGGGCCGAGGATGACATTTGTCATTCGATCCGATGACGATCTCCACTGGTATGGAGTCCTCGCGTCGGCGATCCTGGAAGTGGGTAGGGCCCGAGGTTGTCGGGGTCGGACCCCATCGGCTATGCTAACGGTATCGTGGGGCTCTCGTAGGCAAGCCAGGTTTTCTCCCGGAGTTTTGTCATGACCCTAACTCGTTTTGTCAGCAAGAACGCATTCCGTAACAAGCGCCGCAGCATACTGACCATCTTGAGCATTGGAGGGTCGCTGCTGCTGCTTACGTTCCTGATTACTATCTGGCGAAGCTTTTATGACAGCAAACCCAGCGAGGAATCGGCGCAGCGCCTGATCGTGCGCCACAAGGTGTCGCTGGTCTTCAACCTGCCAAGCTATTACCGGCAGAAGATTCAGGCGATCCCGGGTGTGAGGGAAGTGGTGAATCAGCAATGGTTCGGCGGGCAATACATGGACGACAAGCCGGAACACTACTTCGCCCAGTTCGGTACCGATCCGCAGGAATTGCTCAAGGTCTATCCGGAATTCAAGATACCCGCCGACCAACTCGAAGCCTGGCAACATGATCGGGCAGGCGCCATTGTGGATGTGGGGCTGGCCAACAAGTTTCACTGGAAAGTCGGCGACCGCTTAAACATTACGGGAAAGATTTTTCCGGTCAATCTGGAGTTGACCATCCGCGGTATCTTCACGCCGACCGATCCAACCCAGTCGATCTACTTCAACAAGGACTATATTGACGAAGGCTTTCCGAGGCTCAAAGGGCAGGAAGGATTCTTCGCGGTTCTCGCTGATTCGCCCGATTCCGTTCCCCGCGTGGCCGGAGCCATTGACGAGGAGTTCCGCAACGCTGACCGTCCGACCAAGACGGAGAGCGAACACGCCTTCCAGTTGGGCTTCATTGGGATGCTCGGGAACATCAAAGCCTTCATCATGAGCATTTGTCTGGCGGTGGTGTTTACCATCCTGCTGGTGTCGGCGAACACCATGGCAATGTCAATTCGCGAGCGAACGCGGGAAGTTGCGGTATTGAAGACGCTGGGCTTTACCCGTAACAGTATTTTGGGATTGTTTGTCGGCGAGGCAGTTTCGCTTGCGGTGGTGGGTGGGTTAATCGGTTCGATGCTTTGCTACTTTGTGGTGAAGGCGATGGCGAGTCAGGGTGGAATGTTCACTGGCATGAAGGTCACTCCGATCACGATCGCGGCGGCGTTGGCAATCGCGGCGGTGGTGGGATTTGCCAGTTCCTTTGTACCTTCTTATCACGCGGCCAAGGTCAATATTGTCGACGGACTGCGTCACATTGGGTGAGAAGGTCGTCGCAGAGCGTATGGGCGGAATCAGAAAGACCTTTAAGGACGAGAATAGAAATGGCAATCCCTCTCAGTTACAACGTTCGCAATCTTCGGCTGCGGAAGAGTCTTACGGTCATGACCGCGCTCGGAATCGCGCTTACCGTGGCGACTGCGGTCTTTATCATGGCTTTGCTAGCAGGTTTGGGGCGGGCATTTGCAACTACCGGTGATCCCTTGAATGTCCTGATGCTGCGCAAAGGTTCGGACTCGGAGCTGGCTGCGGGCGGCGTGTCGCGCGATGCAATGCAGGTGTTGAAAGACCTGCCCGGAGTCGCCAAGAACAGCAAAGGCGAGCCTCTGGTTTCAGGCGAAGACATTCTCGTGGTGGTTATGCCGCGCAAGGGCGGGACTGGAGACACCAACGTCACCACGCGCTTCCTGACTCCGCTCGGAATCGAAATGCGGCCTCAGATTCACCTGACCGCAGGACGCTGGTTCACTCCAGGGCAACGCGAGGTTGTGGTAAGCAGCTCGATCAACCGGCGATTTGAGCACGCGAACATTGGCGATACCGTGCACATCGGCAAGGGCGACTGGCCGATCGTGGGCGTCTTTGACGGCAGCGGCACGGCACATGATTCCGAAATATGGGGCGACATCAACCAGCTGGTGACGGATTTTGAACGAACCGTGTATTCGTCGGTCCTGGTGCGTGCGACCGATCCGGCCTCGGCCCAGGCACTGAAAAATCGCGCTAACGACGATCAGCGGCTGGAACTCAACGGCTTGCTTGAACCGGATTACTATGCCTCGCAAACCAAGTCAGGCGCTCCAATCAAGATTGTGGGCTGGATTGTCGCCGTAATTATGGCGGTCGGATCCTGTTTCGCCGCGGCCAACACCATGTACGCAGCCGTGGCGTATCGCGGGCGTGAAATTGCCACGCTGCGCGTGATCGGGTTTTCGCGCCCGAGCATTTTGACTTCGTTCATGCTGGAGTCGCTGTTGTTGTCCTTGCTGGGTGCGACGCTCGGCATCCTTCTGATGTTGCCGTTCAACGGCATGACGACAGGAACGCAAAATCAGGTGACGTTCAGCGAAGTTGTGTTCAGCCTGCAAATGACGCCGATTGTGGTCGTCAGTGCGATCGGGTTTGCCCTCATCATGGGAGTTGTAGGCGGGTTTGCGCCGGCCTGGCACGCTTCGCGAAGGGACATACTTAGCGCCCTGCGGGACTAGAATGCCGGCCTTATTTTAAGCAGGAATTTGCATCAGCAAACAAAGCAGATGATCTCTTAACACGATGCCGATTGACGCAAAACACGAAGACCTGCAAAGCCTGCGAATCGATCGCAGTGCGCGAGCCGGTGGCGAAGGCGAGCCTCCCGTATGGGCACGCCGCTACATTCTCGTCGGAATCGGAGTTCTGGTGCTGCTCGGCGTCATGGCGACCGCGTACCGTTTGTTATCCCACGACGCTCCTGAGGTGGAAGTGGTTCGCGCGTCGGCGCAGAACAGCGAGGTCGGCGGCGTGGTGCTTTCGGCCAGCGGCTACATTGTGGCTCATCACAAGATCAACCTGAATTCCAAAGTGACGGGCCGGGTAAAGTGGATCGGCGTGGAAAAAGGTGATCAGGTCAAGGAAGGTCAGATCCTGGTGCGGCTCGAAGACGACGAATTCCGCGCCCAGTACGAGCAGGCCAAGGGCGCCGCTGATAATGCCCGGGCTTATCTTGAAGAGTTGCAGAACGGATCTCGGCCCGAGGAAATTCAACTCGCACAGCACAACCTCGATGAGGCTAAAGCCACGCTGGTAAACGACAGGCTTACTCTGGACCGTACCCGCAATCTCTCGACACAGGGCGTGCTCTCGAAACAGGCCCTCGATGACGCCACCGCAAAGTTTGAATCAGATCAGCAGCGGGTGAATTCGCTGGAGAGAACTTTTCAGTTGGCCAAGATCGGTCCACGCAAGGAGGAGATTTTGCGGGCACGGGGCGCCCTCGAACAGGCTCAGGGACAGGCGGACTATGCCAAGTCTTTGCTCGACGCTACCGTAATCCGCGCGCCAGTGACCGGAACGATTCTTGAGCGCGCAGCCGAAAAGGGCGAACTGGTGACGTCGGGATTCGCCAGCACTGCGGAGGGCGGTCCGCAAGGCCTGGTCGTCTCCCTGGCCGATCTGAACGATCTTCAGGTGGAACTCGATATCGCACAGGACGATTTCGCAAGATTGGGGCCGAAGCAAAAAGGCGTGGTCACCGTGGATGCATACCCTGATCTCAAGTGGGATGGAATCATCGCAGAAATCTCGCCGCAAGCCAACCGGGCGAAAGCAACCGTGCAAGTGAAAGTGCAAATTCTTAATCCGGATGCCCATTTGCGGCCCGACATGAACGCCACCGTCAAATTTCTGGCGGACGATACCACGCATGCCAATACGCAGGCACAGGGAGTTTTCGTACCTACTACCGCGGTGCACGAACGCGATGGCAAGAAAATCGTCTTTATCGCGTTCGATGGCAAGGCCGTCTTGCGCGAAGTGAAAATTCAGTCGCAACGCAGCGGGGGAGTGCTGGTGCAAGGCCTCAACGGCGGCGAAGACGTAATCACTTCGGCGCCACAAGAACTGAAAGACGGAGAAAAAATCAAGATCAAAGGACAGTCATGAGCGCAGCAACTATTCCCCATACCGCGGTTCAAACCCGAGTGGTTCAGGCCCGCAACGTCAGCAAGATTTTCAAGCGCGACGCTTTCGAGGTCAAAGCCCTGGACGATGTCTCCATCGAAATCGGAGGCGGTGAGTTCCTCGCGTTGATGGGCCCCTCCGGCTCGGGCAAAACGACGTTGCTGAACATGATCGCGGCCATCGATCGGCCTACGGCGGGAGAACTACTGGTGCTGGGCGAGAATGTTTTCCGCTTCAGCGATTCTCAATCAGCCCACTGGCGCAACGTGCATATCGGATATGTGTTCCAGACCTTCAACTTGATTCCCGTACTCACGGCGTTCGAGAACGTCGAACTCCCATTGCTGTTGACCAAGCTGAATGCCCAGCAGCGACGCGATCACGTGATGACCGCTCTGAAGCTAGTTGGCTTGGAGGAACGCGTAAATCATCTTCCGAAACAGCTTTCGGGTGGACAGGAGCAAAGAGTGGCGATTGCTCGGGCGATCGTTAGCGATCCAACGTTGTTGCTTGCTGACGAGCCCACCGGTGACCTTGACAGCCATTCCGCAACCGAGGTGTTGGAGATCCTGAAGCGGCTGAATCAGGATTTTCACAAGACCATTGTGATGGTGACGCACGATCCCCATGCCGCCTCGTACGCACACGTGACCCGGCATCTGGAAAAGGGAATGCTGCTGCCAGCGTAGACCGGCGAACACCAACTGTAGAAACGTTGCTCGCAACGCCTTCGGGCGCCGACGCCCTCCGAAAGGCGCAGCGAGTTACGGTTCTACAGCCGGAGAGAACTACTGTGCCTGCTGACGTTGTTCCAGCGGTGCAGGATCAGCTACCCACTGCCACGCGCGCCGTCCGTTGTCGCGAACTACGCTCAGCGCTTCTCCATATTCCACCAACCGGTTGAGCACCGTCGTCACCGAAGCCAGCGGATCTTTATGTCGAACTAACACGGTGGGAAGGCGCTGCTGAATCTGCTCACAGACCTCCCGCACCGCCAGCGGGTGTCCGGCTTCCATCAAAACCATGCGACAGGCTTTCGTGAAACCCGGCTGGCGTCCTCCAGTTTTGCGGTCGACCAGCTCCAACAGGTCGTCTCCCAGGATTTGGTCACCGAACAAATTGGCGAGTCCCGAGATTGTCTGCTTCAGGGTGCCAATGCGTTTCATGATTTCCGCACGCTGACGCATCAGCTGCCGCAGTTCTTCATGGGCTGTTTTGACTACTTCGTGGACATGAGGATCCCCAGTATGAAGCAGGGTTCCGTTGCCCGTCCCGTTGCTGCCATTCACTCCTTGCTGCATAACCCCCACCTCCAACTTGCCAACCAGGTTCGTGCTGAGCTCTCTTAGCCTGGTACACCATCCCTGGGATTAGATACGCAAAGGCTCACTCGCCCGTTCCCTTCGAAACAACGTTTGTCGTGCGCGCTCCGCATAAGCTCGCTTGCGGGACGAGATCGCGAATCCGTCCAACACCGAAACTGATTGCTTAGTTTGACGTTAAGGCTCAGGAAAGGTGAGGCATTTTACAAGAATGTGACAAGCAGCATGAAAGCGCGGACCAATACCGCGTCTCGGAGGACGAACGCTGTGCGGGAGCGCGCAGTTGTGTTCGCAAATGAACACTTACAATCCGGCAATTAGCACTCCGCCATTGAGTTATTGGCGGATGCCATTGAGCGCATCGCGGCCCGAGTACTGAATGCTGAATGCCGAGTGCCGAATTCTTCACTTCAACGCGTCGAATTCCGCCGAGCATCCAAGCTCAACGGGCCCGCTCCAAATTGGGAAATGAGCAACGCGCCTCCAATGATGGTTACGTTCTTCATAAACATGGCCATTTGCATCTGGGCCATCATTGCGTCTTTCATCGCCCAGAAGTTGTGCATCATAAACGTGACTGGAACCAGGAAAAACACCACCAGCCAAGCTCCGATCTTTGCTCGGTATCCGAGCAAAATGCTGAGGCCTCCCAGCATCGCGATAACGCCCGACGCCGGAACCAGGAATCCGGCAATAGGCACGCCAGCGTTTGCGGCATAAGCGATCTCTTGCGACGAAAAGTGGAAAAGACCGGCCATAATGAAAATGACCGAGAACAGGATTCGTCCCGCGAGTGTGAGGAATGAGCTGGCAGATGCCCGCTCGTTCGATCTCGTGGCCCTAACTATCCTGGCGCCTTGCGAAGTGTGCGATGAAGTTGAAGCTGAGCTACTGGCCATGTCGAGTCTCCGTGAAAAAGTAAGGCATAACGCCTTCCATACACACCAACAGATGAAGTTTGCTTCTTATTAGTTACTTTAAATAACTACTTGTGTTTGTAAAGTAGGAACTTTAAAGTAACTAAGTGAGGTAGAACCGTGCGCCGTTATGCCCAGTCGCCGACTCCGTGCCCAATGAGCGGATTACTCGAAGTGCTCACCCGGCCGTGGACCATGCACATTCTGTGGGCCTTATCGACAAACGGACCGACGCGGTTCGGGGCTCTTCGCCGCCAGATCGAGGGCATTTCGTCCCGGGTTTTGACGGAGCGGCTCCGACTCTTGGAGCAAGAGGGATTTCTCTATCGCGACTACGAACCGACCATCCCGCCGTCTGTAACCTATGGCATCACGAAACGCATGAAGGATATTCAGAAGGTGCTGGGAGAATTGGATCTGCTAGCGCGAAAATGGCAGCAGGAGGATGTCCCCGCGCCACGCCTCAAGGGCAGGGAACAACGCGACGGGGAAACGGCCTCTGCAAGTTGAGTCACTGATTTCCACGTGTTCTTCCTTGACAAAAGTAACATTCCTGTTAGAGTGCGGCCAAATGCTTCACCCAAAGAACATTTGACGAAGGGACGACCCAGGTATGAAGAATGTTTATGAGGTTCTGAGGCAGAAAGAACTCGAACTGGCTCGGTTGGAGAAGGAAGTCGAAGCGCTGCGCGTCGCGGCTCCGTTGCTCTCCGACGACAAGGAATCGATGCTGGAAGCCACCAGCAACAAGCCGACGCTAGCCAGTCCCGCAACATCCCAGCAGCCTATCCGTATCCCGCAAGCAGCAGTCAATGCAAGCCCGCAACCGGCGCGCGCAGCAGGATGGGAAGACACGGCCAAACGCTGGCCATAATGCCCTTCTAGCGTGATGGCTCCTTTCTTGAGTTATGCGTGAACACCAGGCAGGGCGCGGAGGTACATCAAGACAGTCAGCGACGAAACGCTGACCATCCATCATTGGAATTGGCTTTTCTGTGCGCCAAGGAAGTCTGCGGTGGTAGTGCTATACTCAAGCCAACAACTCTGGCCGAAGCATTATTTTGATTAGCACCTTCTGTAAGCGGGCCAACGGTGGTCCGGTCGCGCCTGCGCCAGCTGACGGTCTCCTCTTCCCCCTTTACTTGGACGATATCCGGTGCTTGCGAAAGGCGTGCAGAATCATGGCGCTGCTGATCGCGAAACTGCCCACGGCCCCGAGCGCCATCACTTGGGCCATTTGCCAATTCAAACCAAAGAAATCCCCAAAGAGCGCAGCCATGGCGAATCCAACTCCGAGAATGTTGAGCCATACTGGCGCTTGCAAGGCCGTACTATGCTCTCGATTGTAGTAGCGGAGCTGCAAGAGTACCGCGGCCAATCCGATGGCGGAGACCACGACTACAGCGAGCGGACTGAAAAAAGCGCTGCGTTTCGTGTACATCACAACCACGCCAAGTCCGCCGCAGAGTAAAGCGGAGGCAATCACGGTCCAGCGGCGAGAGTTGGGTCGGCTGTCGGCCACGAGATTGGTTCCCCGCATTTATACAAGGGTTTAGCGAAGGTTTCAAACCCAGGGGCCCCTGGACGTGGAAAAACCGTTGTCTATAGTCATCCGTCCCAACCTTGCGTTCAACTCGACTCGCTCGAAGTGCCGCGTCTTGCCCATCCTCATCCTCTTCCACCCGCAACCCACTCGGCTTGCCGAACGCCGCCGTGGCTCACTGCGTAGAGCGCGAGTTCCACCCGGCTGGAAATCCCCAGCTTATCGAAGATGTGGAACAGGTATTTTTTTACGGTATGCTCGCTAAGCCCGAGTTCATGGGCTACTTCGCGGTTGCTGAGTCCGTCGGCAACCAACGCTACGACCTGTTCTTCGCGCGGCGTAAGCAAGCGAACTCCGCGAGCGTTGACCATGCGCAAAGAAGGTACCTGGGTTATGGTCTCGAGCAAGCATTGAAGTTGTTCACTATTAGCCCAAACCTGCCCCTGATGAACACTCTGGATGCACTTGCAGAGCAGACGAAACGGGTGGTCGGCGAAACAAAATAGCCCTTTGACGCCGGACCGGAATGCATTGACCACCGAGTCATGATTCGATTCACCGAGCACTAGAACCTTGGCAATCTGAGGATGAGCCAGGTGCAACCGTCGCACGTTAGCCATATCCTGACCGGCTAGTTTTGGATGATCGGCATTCATGACGATCACATTGATGGGAACGTCGGCGATGATGTTCAAGATGACATTCATATCGACGCTGCAGGCGTACACCCGGAATTCCGGGCGGCGCCGCAGCGCGCCCACTAACAGCTGACACTGCATCTGATTGGAGTCGGCAACTAAGACGCCGATGGTATTCGGGGTGGCGCTGCGTCCGAGTCCCATAAAATTCACACGACGGTTATAACTATCGAGCTAAATGATAAAAGCTAAGGTATTCGAAATGCTGTGACATCGCGACGTCGTGCAAGGCTTATTGGTGTGGAAAACTTTGAGGAAATTGAAGGCGAAAAGCGCTGAAATTCCCGATTCTGCATTCGCATGGAGCAGATGGATCAGCGAGTGGATCCGTTCCGTGGATGGAAGAATCGCCTTGGCCTACGAACCAACTCATGACAGTTCGTCAAGCCCACTTCTGTGGGCGCACCCAAAGTACCATCTGCTCAACTACTCCTAATTACAGAAACCGCGCTCATCGAGTGCTCTGAAGCTCATCAAGAGCCGGGATCCTCTGCCGACAGGATACCGCCAAGGCGACATCCACTACGGTTGGACTGGGATACGTTAGTGGGCGGAACTTTCCATGTCTTGTCACATCGGGCGCACCCAGATAACTTCCGAGAGGTTCGACACCCTTACAGAAAGGCTGCAGTTCCTCGGTAGCGAGACGAGGCCGGAGCGAAATATGACGATAAGCCGTAGCGCCTATTGCGTTCTCGCGTTTGTCTGCTTCCTCACTCGGCAGGAACTGACGGTGGCTGTGGCTCAAGAACAGCAGCCAAGCTTGGCTGTAGAACAAACCGGGCCGACGGTAGCTGCAAAAGCCGGAGTGGCGGGCGGCGGTCAGGCGCCCAATTTGAGTCCTGTCCTGACGGGAACACGTCGTCCGCTGTACCGGCTGTGCAAGAGCGATGTGGTGGCAATTGCTTTCCCTTTCTCGCCGGAGTTCGACCAGACCTTGAACGTGCAGCCGGATGGCTACATCGCTCTGAAAGGAGTAAAGCAGTTGTCGGCTGAAAGCATGACCGTCCCGCAGTTGGAAGCTGCCATCGCCCAGGCATATGCCGGCATGTTGCATGAACCCGAGGTGACGGTTGTGCTCCAGGACTTCGACAAGCCCTATTTCATCGTGGGCGGCGAGGTGAACCATCCGGCAAAATACGAATTACGCTCGGACATCGGAGTTACTGAGGCGGTCGCCATCGCCGGAGGTCTGACCCCGCGAGCCAAGCACTCGCAGATCGTATTGTTTCGACGAGTTTCTGATGACCTCGTCGAGTCCCACCTGTTGGACGTGAAGGCAATGATGAAATCGCGGACTCTGGCGGAAGACATTCACCTCAAGCCCGGCGACTTCTTGTTCGTGCCGCAAAATCTGATTTCCAAAATCAAGCAATACTTGCCTACTTCGAGCTTAAGCATGTACGCGAGCCCGACACAGTTCTAGGAGAAACTGTGCACAATGTTGAGGGCATAGGCTTGTTAATCACAAAGCTACCGAAACAGAAATGATCACTTGGACTTTCATATGCCGGAGGAACTCAGACTCATCCCGAGATCGGCCCGCGTGCCCTCCCCTACCTTGCGGGACTTGCTTGCAGTTGTATTCCGGCAACGTCGTCTGGCGCTAACTTCGTTTGTGGCAGCCTTCCTCACGATTGTTCTCTATGGATTGATCGCACCCCCTTACCAGGCAGAAATGAAGGTGTTAGTGCGGCGGGGCCGTGTCGATCCGGTGGTTACCTCTACGCCGAGCCAGGCCGAATTTGAACGCGAGGGCGTAACTGAGGAAGAGCTGAACTCAGAGGTCGAACTGCTGCGCGATGACGAAATCTTGCGGACGGTCGTACGGCACTCCGGCTTGATTTCCGAAGGACGTTCATGGTTCTGGACCATCTTCGGCGACAACGAACCGAGACGATTGGCTCGGGCCGTGCGACGAATCAACAAGCGATTAACCGTCGAACCGGTGCGAAAAGCTACTCTGATCACGGTGAGTTACAAATGCTCGGACCCGGGCCAGGCCGCCAAGGTGCTCCAATCCCTGGCTGGTGCTTATATTCAGCGGCATGAACAGCTGCGCCGTCCTTCGGGCGAGTTCAAGTTCTTCGATCAGCAAGTTCTCCAGTCGCGCAGCGCTCTCGAGGAGGCCGAATTGCAATTGATGAGGTTCGGAGCCGATCAAGGAGTGACTTCCGCCGCCCTCGAGCGCGATATGGCTCTTCAAAAGCTGAGTGAGGCTGACGCGGATGCCCGCCAGACCCAGGTAGCCATGGCTGCAACCTTGGAGCGCGTACGCATTCTGGAAAGAAAGTTGATCTCGTTACCTGAGCGGATCACAACCCAGATTCGTGATTCCGACAATCCGCAACTGCTGGAAAAGATGAAAGCGCGATTGCTGGAGTTGCAACTGAACCGATCCCAACTCCTTGCCAAGTACGAGCCATCCTATCGCCCGGTCCAGGAGATCGACAAGGAGATCGCGGAAACGAAGGCTTCGATCGCGGCTGAGTACAAAGCGCCGATCCGGGAACGCACCAGCGACCAGGATCCTGACCATGAATGGGCCAAGGCAGAGTTGCTAAAAACCCAGGTCGAATTGAATGCAATGAGCGCCCACGCAACGGCCGAAAACGCCTTACTGGCCCATTATCGCGAAGCGGCAAGTCAGTTGGGCGATCACGCTATCGAGCAGGAACAACTGCTGCACGATTTGAAGGCAACCGAGGAAAAATACTTGCTGTACCTCAACAAGCGCGAGGAGGCAAGGATCGGAGACGCGTTGGATCAGGGCGGAATTCTCAATGTAGCTATTGCAGAACAACCCACGGTTCCGGCTCTGCCCGAGCTCTCCGGACTGGGTTACGGATTCATCGGCTTAGCTTGTGCCAGCACATTAAGCATCACCCTGGCATTCGTTGCCGACTACCTGAATCCGGCGTTTCGAACTCCGGACGAAATCGTCGCCTATTTGGGTAGCCCGGTTCTGGCTTCTTTGCCCCGACGGAATGGGTAAAGAAATTTGGAGCTTCGATCAAGAATTACCGCTTGGCTGTAGTTTCAAAGTCACTTTGCATTTGGGGGAAGAAAGGGCCAATGAGCACATTCGTCGGATTTATTGCCGCAGACATTGAACGAGGTCTGTGAACCAGACAGCATCGAAGTCGAACGCGAAGAATACCGCCAGGCCGGAATCAAAGGCTGGGATCCGGACTCTTTCGCCGATGAGCAAATCCGCGGCTTGGTCCGCCAGGTTTTTTTCCCAGGGTGGCCGAAGCCCGCGCGTCAAGTTGTTTTCAGTCCCGTCGATTCTGAAACTGATATCAGCACGATCTGCATGCAGGTGGGTCTTGCGCTGTCCACACAAGTGTCGGGGACTACTTGCCTCGTCGAGGCGAATCTCAATAGCCCCGGATTGGAAGAGGTCGTCGAGAAAAACGGCCATAATCTGATCGCAAATCAAAAAACCTCCGTCTTTCAGGAACCGTCCCGTCGCATCTCCAACGAACTGTGGCTCATCCCCAGGAATGTGTTTCTCAACGAAGACGACAGTTGGTCGGGCGCATGGCTGCGAGACCGACTGGCCGAACTGCGCCAGACGTTTGACTACACAATCCTCTACGGACCGCCCGCAAATGCCGGTAGCGAGGCGGCATTGCTGGCTAGTGCATGTGACGGCATCGTCTTGGTTGTGCAGGCAAATGCCACCCGACGAGTGACTGCGCAAAAGGTGAAGGACAAATTGCACGCCTCCAATGCCCGTCTGTTGGGAGCGGTGCTGAGTGAGCGGACATTCCCCATCCCGGAGATGATTTACAAGAAGTTGTAGAAAAATCGGTGCCACGTACGCGTAGGGATGGCACCGGCTCGAACATCGTTCAGCGATCGCGCAAAGACAAGAATTCTGGTTGGAGGAAACTCAGAAACGTCGTGGAAAACAGGGCAAAAATCAAACGGGACTCAATTAGCGGAGCTGCGTTCAAAGAATCGTCGTAATGACTGCTGCACCCAACCCTTCTCTACGACTCGGCACGCAAGGAGCACAGTGGTATTCGATTCAAACCCGCTATCGCTTCGAAAGAAAAGTAACGGCACAGCTCCAGCAAAAAGGCTTGCAAACCTTCCTTCCGTTGCTTGAAGAATCTCACCGCTGGAGCGATCGTCGTCAATCCGTTTATGTTCCCCTATTCTCGGGATACACATTCGCGCATTTTGACCTATCCACCCAAATAAAGATAGAACTCCTGCATACAGAAGGCGTTATCGGCCTGATCAATATCAGGGGAGTTGCCGCTCCGATTCCAGCCAAGCAGATTGACGATCTGCAAAAGCTACTGTCCCAGAAGGTCCCATGCGCTCTCCACCTTTTCGTGAAGGTCGGACAGAAAGTAAGAATTCGAGGCGGCTGCCTGGATGGTCTGGAAGGGATTCTGGAACAGCGTGGGGAAAAGAACCTGGTGATCTCCATTGAATCCATCCAGCGCGCCGTGGCCATCACCATCGAAGGGTACGAACTGGAAATGGTCTAACGTGAGTTCTCCGATACCAATCAAGCCTGTAATCCCAATCGGCAAATTTGCGCTCCCCTCCCGCCTGATTCCCGGAGCGCAAGCGTCGACACGCAACTTTCCTCGAAAAAAATCCTCGTCGGCCACGGTGGATGGAAGGTTCTGGGACTGGCGAGACACGGACGGCGTCGCAGATGCGAGGAAGTCCCATTTCTCCGAGGGGCTCGCCGAAGCTCTCTTTCCGAGACTCTCGGTCCATGGCCGCCGTTGGAATCTTTCGCGGCAAGTAAGTGCAGACTTTCTTCTGGTCATCTTTGGCTTTGCTGCCGTCGGGCACCTCACCATGCTTTTAGAGTTCGCGATCCATCGCGACCTAGCAGCTCTCCTCCGTCCCGAGCCATTCCCCACTGCTGGACCGGGATTGCTGCTGCTCTACGCAGTTCTGTTTACTCTTCTGGGCTTCTCTGAGCGCCTTTATCACCCTGAGACCATTCAGGAGCCACAGCGGGAAAGATTAGTCCTGGGCAAGGTCGTCTTCTGGTCCGCGCTTCTGGTTGTTGCAGCCGTGGGATGGTCCGGACCTCAGTTGATTTCCCTGACAACTCTGGCGGCCACCGCGCCCCTCAACTTCCTCATCATGCTCGCATGGAGGAACCACCGGCGGCGCGTCCCGGTGCAACAGGTGAGCGGGCGCGACGTCCGGAACGTGCTGATCGTGGGAACTGGAACGCTCGGGCGGAAACTTGCGGCTCATATGGGCGAGAACGCGACCTGCAGGCGTGTGGTCACCGGCTTTCTCGATGAAGATGAGCCAGTCGGCGGCGACGTCCACGGTCGAGTCGAGGATCTGGCCCGCATAATGCGCACCGACTTTATAGACGAGATTATCCTCACGACTCCGCAACAGCCCGACTTCGCGCGCCGGGTAATTCGAGAGGCGCGCCGTAACCAGATTGATGTAAAGCTGGTTCCCGATCTCTTCGGGTTTGAGCCGGACGACTCATTGGTTTTCGAGAAGTTTGGCAATATTCCGGTTCTGACTTTGCGTGAGGAGCGCATGCCTCTTTTCAGCCTATTCCTCAAACGAACGGTTGACGCTCTCTCTGCGACGCTAGCCTTGGTCTTCACCTCACCCCTACTCTCGATCATCGCGCTCGTGATTAAGCTGGAGTCCCCCGGGCCGGCCCTTTATCGGGCCGAACGAGTCGGCATCAAGGGAAGGCGTTTTTGCTGCTACAAATTCCGCACCATGAGCGCGGATGCGGACAAGATAAAGGAGGCCTTGCGAGCCCGCAACGAGCGCCAGGGACCATTCTTCAAAATGGCTGATGACCCCCGAATCACGCGCGTCGGACGATGGCTTCGCCGTTACAGTTTGGACGAACTGCCTCAGCTCTGGAATGTAGTCCGCGGCGAAATGAGTTTGGTGGGACCACGACCCCACCCGCTCGACGATTTCGAGCGCTACGAGTTGGGTGATTTGCAGCGTCTGAACGTGCCGCCCGGACTTACCGGGTTGTGGCAAGTGACAGCGCGTCGCGATCCCTCGTTTGAACGTGGCCTGGCTCTCGACTTGGAATACATAAAGAGCTGGACTCTGTGGCGGGACTTCCAGATTCTCTACAAGACGGTTTCCGTCGTCCTGCATGGGAGCGGCGTATAGCGATGTCATCGAGCGCGCATCCGCAAGAGCGTGTCCCCGGCAGCAACGTCTTCGCATGGGCAATCAGCGAGTCTTTGCGGCCACTGCATGCATTGATCGTGGCGCCATCCCTGCTTTTCATGGCCACCTTAACGCTGATGCTCTTTCATCCTCCCGACTTCAATTTCCATTCTGTCGATCGATTCGCTTTTGGGCTGTTGATTCTCGTGATGCTGTTGCGAGTATGCGTGCGGCAACAACCGCTGCATTTCCACGCCCCAGGGACTTGGCCCATGCTCGCCCTGCTTGTCCTCGCATTTTATGGTGTAGTTTCGCAACCGAACGACGCCGAGACCTGGAGCCTGTTTGCTGCCAAATGGCTAGTGCCGTTCGCCTTGTATCAGTTGGCGACCTACATCTTCGACGATCCGCAATCTCTGCGGACATTCGAGACCTTCGCCCTCATTGTGCTCGGATACCTCAGCCTCACCGCCATCTTCTTCATGTTCGACATCAGGCAATTCATCTTTCCCCGCTACATTCTCGACGAGGGTCTGGGCTATCATGCCGACCGCGCCCGCGGACCATTTCTGCAGGCCGTGGCCAACGGCGTCGCGCTGAATTTGCTCGGCTTGGTTGCCTTGAATTCCTTCCGACGCAAACGGCTCCGGGGAGTTCTGGCGCTCCTTTCCTCATCGCCTTGCCCCTGGCTATCGTCGCCACCAAGACTCGCGCCGTGTGGCTGTCCTTTGCCTTGTCGATTCTCGCGTTGCTTTTCTTTTCTCCCAGCCGGCGGCTGCGGCGCGCCTGCCTATGCCTCGCGCTTGCCGGCGGCATTGGACTCGTATCCGTGGTCGCCTTTGCAGATCGCAATACCTCACTTGGCGATCGGCTGGAAGAACGCGGTCCCGTAATGTTCCGCATGGCCGTCTATCAAGCCGGTTGGGAGATGTTTTTGGAGAAGCCGCTGTCCGGATGGGGCGCGACCGATATGCAGACGGAACTTTCAAAGAGGATCAGCGATTTTCACCAGGAGCAGTTTTTCTTTCACAACACTTACCTTGAGATCGTTGTCCAGTACGGGCTCGTGGGCTTGTTGCTTTACTTCTGGATCGTCATTGATCTCCTCAAGCTGGGTCGCGGCCGCAACCAGCCTCGCTTCCACGAAGGCAGCAGCTTCTTGGATCGAGAGTTTCGGGCGCTGTGGCCGTTGCTGCTGGGAGTGTATCTGCTGAACGGAACGTTTGTAGTCATGAACTACCAGTTCGTGAATGGCTTCCTGTTCTCAGTGGCCGGCCTACTGGCAGCGCAGAACCGCCGCGATGCAGAGATCGAACCCCTCACTTTGGAGAGTTGATGCCGACCATCGCCTACCTCGCGAATCTATTTCCCTCCCCAATCGAGCACTACGTGGCGGACGAAATCCAGGAACTTCGAAGACGCAAAGTGATCGTGATCCCCTGCAGTGCGCGTCGCAAAGGCGCCGGACTCGATTCCGAATTGAGAACCCTAGCCGCTGAAACCCTCTACCTGCAACCGCTCCAGCTGAAACCGCTGATTCACGCCGCGTTCCTTTGCCTCATGAAGTTCCCCATGCTCAAGGAATTCTTCTGTCGTGCGCTATTGCAGGGACCAGAGCCCTTGACGCGTAGGTTCAGCGCGCTTTTACACACTTGGCTCGGAATCTACTACTCACTCCTGATCGAAAAATCTGACGTAGAGCACATCCATGTGCATCACGGGTATTTCTCATCTTGGATCGCAATGGTTGCAGCCCACAACTTAGGAATCGACTTCAGCATGACTTTGCACGGATCCGATTTGCTGCTCCACCCCGCCTACCTTGATCTGAAACTAAAGCACTGCAAGTTCTGTGTCACCATTTCTGACTTCAACCGCCAATATATTCTCAAACGCTTTGTCACCATCGAACCTGAAAAAATAGTCGTGCGCCGTATGGGCGTCAATGCCGCCAAGAACGAGATTCACTTCACGGAAGATCCCCGAAAAAACCCGCATATGGTCATCCTTTCCGCGGGACGATTGCACTCGGTCAAAGGTCACACTTTCCTTGTCCGGGCATGCCGCCTGCTGAAGAATCGCGGGATCCCTTTCGAATGCCTGATTGCCGGCGACGGTCCGGAGCGCACAAGCATCGCAGCCCTGATTCGTAACTTGAATCTGCAAGACCAGGTTCGCCTTCTCGGACATCTGTCGCGCCAGGAACTCGACACCTGCTACGCCACCGCTGACTTGGTCGTGCTCACCAGCCGCAGTGAAGGTATCCCGTTGGTCCTCATGGAAGCCATGGTTCGCGGCAAGCCAGTGCTCGCGCCCGCGATCACCGGCATCCCGGAGCTGGTGCTTGATGGCAAGAATGGTTTTCTCTATCGCCCCGGCTCCGTCGAAGACTTTGCGGCGCAAGTGGAATTGATTCACCACTCGCGCTCCGCTCTCGGACCACTTTGCCGAGCCGCCCGCCAGCACGTGTTTCAGCATTTCAATCGCGAAAAGAACCTCGCAGCTTTCTGCAACCTGCTTCTCACCCACGTTAACCCGCCCGTGGAGCGCTCCCATGAGAATCCTATACTGCAATAAATACAACTTTCCGTTTAGCGGCACCGAAGTTTACATGTTCGAGGTCATGGACTTGATGAAAGCTCAGGGACATGAAGTCGCACTCTTTTCGATGGCCGATCCCCGTGGCCGTGCCACGCCCTACGACCAGTATTTCCTTCCAAACATTGACTTCAAAGCGCCAGATCTCGGTTTGTTCGCACGTGCCAAACTCGCAGCCCACGCCATCTATTCGACCGAGGCCCGGCGGCGACTTCGCCAGGTCATCGCCGCATTTCGCCCTGACGTCGCCCATGTGCGCAACATCTATCACCACCTTTCGCCGTCCATTCTTTGGGAGTTGAAAGCGCAATCCGTACCCGTTCTCTATCACTTGAATGACTTCAAGCTGCTTTGTCCTACCTACAACATGGTCGCAAACGGCCAAGCTTGTGAGCGCTGTCGTGGCGGACACTTCCGGCACGTTCTCACCGAAGGCTGCTATGCGGGGCCAACCGGTTCCTCCCTGCTACTGATGGCCGAGGCCTATTTCCATCGCTGGTTGGGAACCTATCGGAAATGCATCGACCAATTCCTCACCCCCAGCCATTTCGCGAAGAAGAAACTCGTGCAGAACGGGTTCGACCCGCAAAAGATTACCGTCCTTCCCCATTTCCAGAAGTTGCCCGCGCAAGCTCTGCCAGGTGCCGGATCAAACGCGCCCATTCTCTACTTCGGCCGCCTGTCACCGGAAAAAGGAGTCGCCGACCTTCTCCGAGCGATGAAATATCTTCCGCAGGTCCAACTTCAGATCGCGGGTGATGGGCCTCAGCGATCCGAACTGGAAAGCCTCGCTCGCGAACTATGCCTGTCCAATGTGAGATTCTCCGGCCACGTGGGCAGCAAAGTTCTGGATTACATGATCGCCTCGTCCCGCTTCACCGTATTGCCCTCGCGAGCTTACGAAACCTTCGGCAAAACCATCCTTGAATCCTACGCATGGGCACGGCCGGTGGTCGCGTCCGACTTAGGTTCGCGCCGTGAACTCATTGATCAAGGCGAGACCGGGCTTCTGTATCCGGCGGGAAATGTAGAGCAACTGGGCAAAGCCCTATCGTTCCTTGTGGAACGGCCAGAATTGGCAGCCCAGATGGGCGTCGCCGGACGCAGATTTGTCGAAGCTCAACACACCCCCGAAGCCCACTACCGTGCGTTGACCCGCCTCTATGCCCAGATGAGGCCGTGGCCGCGTAAATCCAGAAAAACCATTCCCGCTGCTGCGCCGCTGCGCGTGGCGTTCATCGGCGGACGCGGCATGGTCTCAAAGTACAGTGGGATCGAAACCTACTACGAAGAAGTCGGCAAGCGGCTCGTGGATCTCGGCCACGAGGTCACCGTGTATTGCCGCAGTTACTTCACGCCCGCTCTGCCTCGGTATCAAGGCATGCGGTTGGTCCGCCTGCCCACCTTCCGCTCAAAGCACCTGGAGACATTTGTCCACACTTGGTTGAGCACCCTCCACGTAATGTTCAGCGGTTGCGACATCGTTCACTACCATGCACAGGGGCCCGCGCTATTCTCTTTTTTCCCCCGCCTGGTCGGAAAAAAAACCGTGGTCACGGTTCAGGGTCAGGACTGGCAACGCAAAAAATGGGGCCGCTTTGCTTCCTACACTCTTCGCCTGGGAGAACTCGCTTCTGCCCGGCTCCCCAACCGCACCATGGTGGTCTCTCAGGCTCTACAGCGGCACTACCAGACAGCTTACGGAGCGCAAACCACATACGTACCCAACGGATCCACGATCCGCAAACGAGTGCCTCCGTTGCATATTCCGGTGTGGGGACTTGAGCCGGATAATTACATTCTGTTTCTGGGCAGATTCTCGCCAGAGAAAAATTGCCATTTACTGATCGAGGCCTACGAAAAACTCGACACCCGCGCGAAGCTGGTGCTGGCCGGCGGATCGAGTCACACCAATGCATATGTCGATGAATTGCGGAAGCATCAAAGCGACCGGGTCCTCTTCCTCGACTGGGTTTACGGCCCGGCTTTGGATGAATTGCTGACCAATGCGGCGCTGTTCGTGCTGCCATCCGACCTGGAAGGTCTCTCCTTAGCGCTACTGGATGCCATGGGGGCGGCTGTCTGTGTGCTCACCAGCAATATCCCCGAAAACCGCGAAGTGATCGCAGGCACCGGCTTCACTTTTCAACCCGGAGACGCCACTGATCTCGCCCGCATGTTGGGCCTTCTTCTGTCGGACGCGCACAGCCGAATGGCGGCGGGGCAGAATGCGCAAGCACGGGTGAGGGAGCGTTATCTGTGGCCACGAATCGCAGCCGAGATCGGGCACTCGTATATCGAATTGGCCCACCGAACCGCGGCGACCGATGCATACCCCCGTATCGAAGAACCCGCAAGCACGCCTTCAGAGCAAGTGGTCTAGTTTCGCAGAATAGCGTTTTTGGGCAGCGTAGCGATTCTTAGAGCTGAATAACGGTTTCGAATAGCGACTCAGGCCGCGCAAGGGCTCCAAGGCAACAAATTGCGATCCGAATGCTTGATTGCGATGCTACGGCCGACTGCCATCGCCACACCCGATTGCTATCCCACCCCCGATCGTCATCCCCACTCCCGACTGCCATTCCAACTCCCGATTCGCGATCCCACCCCGGGATCACCACCCCCACCACCCGATTGTCATTCCGAGCGAAGCGAGGAATCCGCTTTCTGCCAGCGTCGCAAATGTCGCAGACCAACCCGGGTCACGTCCCCCAGGCAAATTCTTGTCAAGACCCCTGAACCACCGAAATCCTCACAACCCCTTACATCCAAAGCAAATATATTTTTGCAAATCATGCGTATTTACCCTATGCGATCAGCTATCATAGAAGATAGAGAACAATAATATAAGGCCGGAATTGGGATGGTTCAGATATCCCGACGCTAAGTCCTTTAGAAGAGATATTTTACGTGGGTATCTCGTTTTCTCACCCAATCAATTCATAGATTTAGACGGAAAACGCAAATTCTTGGGTATATACCCCTGCGATTGAACACCTCGACCAAGGCTAAAGAACTAGACCAGCAGCATCTCGAGCGGTAAATTTGAACCGCACCGCCGAGGGAGGAGAACTATGTCGCTACTTCCCTTTCAAGGAGCCGCCGAGGCGCTATCGAGCGACGGACTCGGCGCTGTTAGCCAGAAGTTGGGCGTGCATGCGCCTGAAATCTGGACCGTCCTCGCGGTTGAAACTTCGGGCTGCGGATATTTGCCCGACCTCCGGCCGCAAATTCTATACGAGCGTCATATCTTCCACCGCCTCACGCAAGGCAAATACGACGACGGCAATATCAGCGATCCAAGCCCCGGCGGATACGGTCCGTCAGGCGCGCACCAATATGATCGCCTCGCACTCGCTGTCGCGAAGGACCGGACCGCCGCGCTGCAGAGCTGCTCCTGGGGCATAGGCCAAATCATGGGCGAGAATTTTGCTCTCGCGGGATTCGTCGACGTGGAACAGATGGTCGCGGCAATGGAGGCGTCCGAAGATCAACAACTCACCGCCATGGCGAATTTCCTGGTGAACTCGCGGCTGAACGTTCCGCTCCAGACGCACGATTGGGCCTCCTTCGCCCGCGGCTACAACGGCCCCAATTACGCCATCAACCGTTATGACGTACGCTTGAATGGCGAATTCCAGAAATGTTTCGCCAGCGGCATTCCCGATCTCAATGTACGCGCCGCACAGCTCTATCTGACGTATCTTGGTTTTCATCCCGGCCCGATTGACGGCGTTGCAGGTACTCTCACGCTGGCAGCGCTCAGCGACTTCCAGACGCAACGCGGTTTCGTCAACACGGGCACGATTGATGCCTTGGCGGTTGCACAATTGTCGACCGCTCTGGCTCGCTCGGCCAGCGCCCAGACAGCGGCATAAGTCAACTGCGACTTGAGAGCACAGTGAGCCAGCCCCTGCGGCCCGGTTCGCTCGACTGGCGTACTTGAATTCTTATGCCGGCCAGATACTTAGCGCTGTCGCGGTCAGAATCTGGTGCTTGATTTCTTCTTTCAATGGGAGCGAGCGAAAATCGTCGAGGTTTTGCTTGATGTCGGGAACCCCCGGCCCGGGCCAGTCAGTGCCGAATAGAGTCTTATGGGCGATTTCTTCCAGGCGCGGGAAATATTTCAGCAGTGCTTTGGGCGGGATGCCGCTGATGTCGAGATACACATTGGGATGGCGGCGAAGCAGGAAGAAAGCGGTATGCATCCACAGCGGGCGCCCGCCGTGAGCAAGAAGAATCTTCATCTTGGGAAAGTCGACGGCCACGTCATCCACGTAAATCGGGTCGCCGTAACGATTGCGGGCGCCGTGAAAAATTGACGTGCCGGTGTGGAACATGACCGGAATTCCATTGGCTTCGGCGGCCCGATAGATCACTTCTAGCTCGGTCACGCCGTTCTGGTAATCGTTAGGAAACAGAAGCTGGTGCGGAGGATGAATCTTGATCATGCGGATCTTGAGCCGCAGGAGATGTTCGACGTCCGCCAGAATGTTCTGGCTGTGGCGAGGGTGAAGGCCGCCGCAGGAGATCAGACGTTGAGGGTTTTCCTTGACGTACTCGGCGATCCACTGGTTGACCGCGGCGGTGAAGCCGATGACTTCCGGGGCGACGTAATTGATGAGCACGCCGCGATCGATGCCGGCCGCGTCCATGTGTTTGAGGAACGATTTGGGTGAGCGGCAGAACTCGGCGATCTGGTCGTAGTTGTGCCGCTTGCGGCGGATCAACTCCAGAGCGTCGGGATGGAACATCTCCATCGGTGCGATGTGGATGTGGCAGTCGGTGATCAAGTTCGTCGTCAGTGCTGAGCGGAAGATTCACAAACGCAAAGCCTGACCCAACCCAACGTATACATCGCGCCATCTCGCCGGCCATTAAACGCGGGATGTGCGGCTTCTCGTCGTGCTAGGTTATTCACTTTGCCTGGAGTGACTCGATGTAGGAATTCAGATTGGCGATACGCTGTTGCAGTTCGCCCTCATGCCCCTGGCTCATCTTCCAGAACACTGGCCCCCACACCGGCATTTCCTGAGTACCGTGCGCAGTCAGGGTCGTCTGCCCGCGAAGTATGGCAGTGACTTTGTTGGAGGGATACTTTCCCCCGTTATTTTTGGCGAGCATGGTCAAGTCCGCCGGGGGATTCTTCAGCGCAGGCGCAGCGGGCCCGTCGCCCTTGCCGCCTGTCCCGTGACATGAGGCGCAGTAAGCGTTGAACATCTCTTTTCCCGAAGCCGCTGACGTGACTGGCGCTGTTGCGTGCTTGATCACCGGTTTCTGTTCCTGTTCCTGGCCCTGGGCAAACATCGCGATTGAAAGACAAAATGCAACCACGCAAAGCATGCGGCAGACGTTCATGAATTCCTCCTGTTCGAAAATCGTGTTCATCATAGGCGAGGTCACAGAGAATGTACACTAGCGCCACAAACATTGCACTCGCGCGGGAACTCGGCGACGTAGCATCCAGGGGAAGCACGCACTCCTAACCGGGTCCATTTACGCCGCTGAGGAAGCCTCCCAAGTGCCCTGTCAGCGCGACGATTGCGACGCCCAGAAATTCAATCGCCAGACGGTAGGTCGGCAAGCCTTCTGCTCGTCGTCGAGCGCGGAAATGAACCCACGAGGTCAAGCAAATCATCACACTCGCGACGCATGCAAGTATGAGGTGCAGCAATAGAATGCCCTTCAATTTCTGTCCCTCAAGTTGGAACTGCCAGGCGAGAATGCCCGTGGCGATAACCGGAAACGTCGAAATCCCCGCCGCAAGCAGGTTGTAATACGCCGCGTCGGCGAGCGCACGCTGTTTCGTCCACTGCGCGATGAGGTCGAAGGCCGCGGCGGAGATAAAGAGCGCAATTGGGAAATGGATCAGCACCACATGTTGCGCATGCTTCGCCAGAAGTAAGGTCTTGGGATCAAATGGATTTATCATCGCTGCGTCCGTGCCCTTGCGGTCATTCTTGCGGTCACAAGAGATAACTGAGCAGGCGATGTTTTATTCCCGCGGATATGTGTGGCTTTAACTGTGGGAGTTTCCGGACAGTTCGTGAACGATGCCGTTCGCGAAAGCCTTGGCGTCTCCGAACAGCATCAGGGTCTTGTCGAGGTAATAGAGTGGATTGTCGATGCCGGCGAAGCCTGGGCTCATGCTGCGTTTTATGACCATGACGGTCCGGGCCTTGTCCACGTCGAGGATAGGCATACCGTAAATTGGGCTGCCCGTATCGGTGCGGGCGGCGGGATTCGTTACGTCGTTGGCGCCGATCACTAAGGCAACGTCGGTTTGGGGAAAGTCGCCGTTGATGTCATCCATTTCAATTAAACGATCGTAAGGAATATCAGCTTCGGCGAGCAGCACGTTCATGTGTCCGGGCATGCGGCCGGCAACGGGATGAATGGCAAAGCGAACGTCGACTCCACGTTTGGTAAGCGCATCGTAGAGTTCGCGAACTTTGTGCTGCGCTTGAGCGACGGCCATTCCATAGCCGGGAACGATCACAACTTTATTTGCAGCCGCCAGGATTCCCGCAGCTTCGTCAGCCGTGGCACTGCGTACCGTTTTCTCTTCTTGGCCTGCCACCGCGGCAGCCTGTACTTGTCCGAACGCTCCAAAAAGAACATTGGTGAAGGAACGGTTCATGGCTTTTGACATGATCACGGAGAGGATGAGACCGGACGATCCGTCGAGCGCGCCCGCAATAATAAGGAGTTTGCTGTCGAGGACGAATCCCATTGCTGCCGCGGAGAGACCGGCGTAGGAATTGAGCAGCGAGATGACCGTTGGCATGTCAGCTCCGCCGATGGGAATGATCATGAGCACGCCGAAGACGAGAGGAACGGCGATCATCGCGGGAAAAAGTTGACGCGCTCCCGGGTGCACTACGAGATAGGCCGCGATGGCAACGGAAACCGCCAGTAAAGACAGGTTGACGACGTTTTGTCCCTTATACGTGAGCGGACGCTGGGGTAGAATTTCCTGCAGTTTTCCCGCCGCCATCAAACTGCCGGTGAAGGTCAGCGAGGCGAGAATGACCTCCAGCGAGATTACGGCCATCATGAAGCGCGGAACGTTTGGTGTTCGGAGATAGAATTCCGCAGTGCCCACCAGGGTCACGCAGAAGGCGCCGAAGGCATGACTGAGCGCGGTTCGCTGGGGGACGGCGGTCATGTGGACCAGGCCCAGCGGAATTCCAATGCCGGTGCCGAGAACGAGTGCGATGATGATCCACTTGTAGTCGACGATTCCGTGATGCAACAGGGTCCCGCCGATTGCCAGGGCCATTCCGATTTCACCGGCTCGGACGCCCCGCTGCGCGGTGGCGGGACTGCTCAGCCATTTCAGCGAAAGAATGAAGAGGGCACTGGCGACGAGGTAGATGACCTCGATGATTTGCTGGTTTCCAGCGAAGTCGGTAGTCATGGCTTTGTCGGACGGCTGGATTTGAACATTTTGAGCATGCGATCGGTGATCAGAAATCCGCCCACGACGTTACTGGTGGCGGCGACGACTGCCAGGAACCCGAACACGAAAGAAAGCGTGCTCTTGTGCTCGCCCACCAGCACGATGGCGCCGACTACCGCGATGGCATCCAGGGCATTGGTCAGCGACATCAATGGCGTGTGTAGCAGAGGTGAGACTCGTCGGATGACTTCAAATCCGATGAAGGCGGCTAACATGAAAACGAACAGTCCGTTAATTAAGGCGGAACTCATCTTGCCTCCGAAATTTCTGCAGACTCCACACGGGAGGGGACGCCCGTGCCTAAATTCGTTATGTGCCTTGCGCGACCGGCGCTGGTAATTTGAAAAAGTCGCGCACGCGTTGGTTTACGATTTCACTGCCGCGTGTGAGCAGAGTTTCGCGAGTGATTTCGTCCTCCAGATTGAGCTGGAGCTTTCCCTCTTTTCCTAAATGCAAAAGAAACGAGGTAACGTTGCGCGCGTACATCTGACTGGCGTGGTACGGAACTTCGGTGGCGATATTGATGCGACCGATTATCGTGACACCGTGCTCAACTACCGTTTTGCCGGATTGCGTCAGTTCACAGTTGCCGCCACGTTCGCCAGCCAGATCAAAAATGACCGAACCGGGGGCCATTCCTTTCACCATTTCCGCGGTCACTAACACAGGAGCTTTCTTACCTGGGACTACCGCGGTAGTGATTACGACATCGCTCTCGGCTACGACGCGGGCCAGTAATTCACGCTGCTTCGCGTAGAAGGTTTCGTCCTGAGCGGTGCCGTATCCGCGCGCATCCTGGGCATCTTTGGCTTCGATGGGAAGTTCGACGAAACGTCCGCCCAGGCTCTGTACCTGTTCTTTGGACGCGGGTCGTAAGTCGTAGGCAGAAACCACGGCGCCGAGGCGGCGAGCGGTGGCGATGGCTTGAAGCCCCGCGACTCCGGCTCCGATGACGAGAACGCGGGCCGGGGTAATGGTTCCCGCGGCCGTGGTCAGCATGGGGAAAATTCGGGGCAGCGTGTCGGCTGCGATCAGCACGGCTTTGTAACCGCATATCGTGCCCATCGAGGAAAGAGCGTCCATGCTCTGGGCGCGGGTGGTGCGAGGCATCAACTCAACGGAGAAAGAGGTTACGCCGGTCTGAGCAATTTGCTGGAGCACTTCCACTGAACCGAGCGGCCGCAAGAAACCGATGAGAGCCTGGCCCCGGCGCATCAGGGGAAGATCCGCTTTCCCGGTGACGTCATTGGATCCGTAGCAAAGCACCTGAACGACGATCTCGGCATTCGAAAAGAGTGCAGTCCGATCGGGCAGGATCTTCGCGCCTTTTTCGACGTAGAGCGCATCCGGATAACCCGCCTCTAGGCCTGCGCCCTTCTCGACGACGACCTCAAATCCTGCCTTAACAAGATTCGGGACAACTAAGGGAACCAGCGCGACCCGCCGCTCCCCGGGATAACTCTCTTTGGGTACACCGATAATCACGGAGTTATTTCCTCTTAAATTGGGTAACGCACGAACCGCCCATTGTAGCGGATGAGCGTCTTTAGTGCAGTGACTGACACGAAATCCATACGAGCAATCACTCTTTCTTAGGAGGAGTCTCGACTGGTGCGTGCGCCTCAGGCTTGCTGTCGGTCTTCTCGGCATCCCCGAGTTTTGGTTCCAGATTCTGGACAATTACGGAGATGCGACGATTGGATGCATCGAGCGGTTGGCTAGGAGTGCGCAGCATCTGATCGGCGTAGCCTCGGACTTGCGAAACCTGATCATCGCGCAATCCATCGCGCTGCATCAACCGCCGCGCGGCGTTGGCACGGTCCGTCGAGAGCTCCCAATTCCCGTATTCGTGGCGACCCGCGTAGGGCTTGGAATCGGTGTGACCTTCGATGGACAGATGGTTCGGCAGTTTGCCTAATTCTTGCGCGAGTAACGTTAGCAACTCTTTTCCGTTATCACTTGGGGCGGAGTTGCCAACTTCGAAGAAGGTTCCAGTTTCAGTTTCGAGCAGTTCGATGCGGAGGCCATCAGGCGTGATGGTCATCTCGATCTGGTCTTTGATTTTGTCGAAGTTCGGGACTTTCCTGATTGCGTTTTCGAGTTCCTCCTTCAATTTGGGCATATCGTCTTTGGTGATGGCAAGCGCTTCAGCGGTGCCTACTTTGGTGGAACCCATTTTATTAGCGGTTCCAGCGGGGTCTTTGAAGTAGCCAGCGATCGCCTCTTTCACCGGCTTGCTGGTGTTGAGCAGCCAGAGAACGATGAAGAGAGCCATCATCGCAGTAACAAAGTCGGCATAGGCGACTTTCCATGCGCCTCCATGGTGTCCGCCATGTCCGGCTTTCTTCTTGATAATGATGATGGGACGCGAGCCTTCCATGGGTTATCTTTCTCAGGCTGACGCTGCGGCCGCGGCAGGAGCTTCGGGCGGGGCTGCATCGCCGCCGCCCTTGCAGTGCTTCTCGACTTCCAGGAATGACGGGCGCACATGGCCGGGAATCGCGCGGCGGGCGAACTCGACAGCCATGATGGGGGCGGTCCCCTTCAAAAATGAAATCATCACAACGCGCAAGACCTGCAGGTAGGCGCCCTCATCATCAGAAGTTTTCTGCATGCTGGCCGCGAGTGGCCCCACCAAACCATAGCAAAGGAGAATCCCAAGGAATGTACCGACCAGTGCTGCGGCAACTTTGTGACCGATCTCTTCCGGAGGTCCGCCGAGCGCGCCCATGGTGATCACGACGCCAAGCACGGCGGCGACGATGCCCAGACCCGGCAAGGAATCAGCCATGCTGCTCAGAGACGCGATGGGAAGACCGGCGCCGTGGTGATGAACTTCCATGTCGAGGTCAAGAAGTTGGTCGAGATCAAAGGCCTCGACTCCGCTGATCGCCATCCGCATGGTGTCGCAGAAGTAATCGCGAACATGGTGGTCTTTGAGAAAGGCAGGATACTTCGAGAGAACCGGGCTCTTGGTTGGATCTTCAACGTCGCCTTCGAGAGCCATCAAGCCTTCGCGGCGCGCCTTGTTTAAAAGTTCGTACATCATTTTGAGGGAATCGAGATAACGCTGTTTAGTAAATTTTGAGCCCCCGAACACGCCCACGACACCGCCTACGATTTGTTTCAGAATGTGAAGCGGGTTGGCGATCAGCACGGTTCCAATCGCAGCGCCTCCGATGACGACCAGTTCAGCGGGCTGAACCAGAACTCTGAGGTTGCCATGTTCCATCAGGTACCCGCCCACCACCGAGCCGAAGACGATGACAATTCCGATAATTGCAAACATAATGGATCAGATCTCCGAGCTTCCCGCGCTGGACTGCGAGGCAGCGGCGGCAGCCGGTTTCACAGAAGATTGCTGCAGCGAACCCTGCGCGCGATGCAAGAGGGACTCGATCGTGTCCCCGGGTTGAGCGGTCGCGTAGCCCACCGAAGTCGTAACGGTTAATTGGTCACTCCACCATCGCAGGCCGGCGCAGGTCACCATCTTCCTGATGCGTTCCCATGTCTGTTGCACTCCAGACGCGTGACAGTTCACGAGAATGGCGAGAAATTGATCTTCCGACCAGCGTCCCAGGAAATCGGTGGGGCGAAAAGCGCTGCGCATGGTTTGAGCAACCACGCGCAGAATGGTGGCCCCTGCCTGCTGTCCGTAGGCCGCTCGGAAGTGCTCCAAGCGGTCTACCTGAATAGCTAGAATGCCGAAGGGAAGATGGTAGCGTGCAAAACTGGCAAGGTTCTCACTCAGGTGGAATTGGGTAAACTCGTGGTTTGGAGTCTCCGTGGCTTCATCCATGCAGCCATGCAGAGCTAGAGTTTGCTGGTTGCGTTCGTCCACCGCGAACTTCTCTTCGTCAAAGCTTTCCACAATTCCCATGAGTGAACCGTGGGCGTCGCGGATGGGAGCGATGCGCATCAACACGTGAACCGGATGTCCTTCCTTGTGGCGTAGTTGCATCTTGGCTTCCCGAGGCTTTCCCTGTTGCAAGGTTTGAGAGAAGGGGCAAGTCGCGCCACACGCGACACACCCTTGATCGTTGCAACTCACCAAAATGTTGTTCCGGTAGGAGCGGCCTACCACTTCATGCCGCTTATGTCCGGTGAGTCTTTCGGCGCCCTGATTCCAGAACAGGATTTTCCCGTTTCGATCCGCCACCGAGACGCCTGTCTGTAGGCTATCCAGCACGATGCGGAAGATCTCCGGATCTTGAAGTTCAGACATAGGGAAGTTAGAAGGCGCCGCTGGGGTTCTTATCGGCAGGAAAAGGACGATGCTTCAGACGGTCGGTGTCGAGAGGCAGTGTCGCTGACGGCAGGTAGAGAAGAACTTAAATCTGCCGAAGAAGTCAGCACGGACTCAGATTCATTTGAGGCCTGCATCCGGGCCTCTTCGGGACGATAGGAAAACTTCATGGCAGCCCATCACACCTGGACGGCATCCGCTAGAGGCCTGGGTCTTGCAAAACTAGCAAGGCTGGGCGCCTGCCTTCTGTTAATCAAGGCCGCGAGTTCCGCTCAGCAAGCGGATCTGACGCAGTTAAGTCTCGAAGACTTGATGAACACTAAAGTCACCTCCGTGTCTAAGAAAGAGCAATCACTCTCGCGCACGGCGTCGGCGATTTTCGTGATTACCGCGGAAGCCATTCGACGCTCAGGCGCGACCAATATTCCTGACCTCCTGCGCATGGTTCCGGGATTGGATGTCGCCCAGATCAACGGCAATAGTTGGGCGGTGTCAGCGCGAGGGTTTAATCACCAGTTCTCCGATAAATTGCTGGTGCTGATTGACGGCCGCACCGTCTACACTCCGCTTTTCGCGGGGGTTTACTGGGACACCCAGGACGTTTCCCTGGAGGACATTGATCGGATCGAAGTGATTCGCGGCCCAGGTGCAACCGTCTGGGGCGCGAACGCGGTGAACGGGGTCATCAATATCATTACCAAGAGTTCGACCGAAACCCAGGGCGGCTTGCTGGTTGCGGGCGCTGGCACCAAGGAGTTGGCGGCGGGAATGGGCCAGTATGGGGGAAGACTCGGGAGAGATGCCACCTACCGCGTGTTCACTAGATACTTCGATCAAACTAACTTCCCCGATCTGTCCGGAGAAGACGGGCATGACGATTGGCATCTGCTCCATGGCGGCTTCCGCACCGATGGAAGGTTGTCGAAGAAAGACACCTTCACTCTGCAAGGGGACCTTTACGGTGGCAATGAGGGAGCGGAGTTCGGGCATATCGTCTCGATTGCTCCTCCAGTCAACGCGAACATAGACGGACAGGCCGGTCTGGCGGGCGGGGATGTGCTGAGCCGCTGGAATCACGTGTTCTCCAGCCGGTCGGACACGACTCTGCAATTTTATTTCGATCGGTATGAGCGGGATGGTCCGGAATCACGCGAGGACCGGGATACATTCGACATTGATTTCGAGCACCATCTCGCCTTAGGCGCGCGGAACGATCTCATCTGGGGTGGCGACTATCGTCACAGTGCGGACCACACCGTGGGCACGATCGACCAGGCATGGGTACCCGCCAGCCGGGCGGTGCAACTGCTCAGCATATTTGCCCAGGATGAAATCGTTCTGAAGCCCGATTGTGTTTTCCTGACGGTTGGAACGAAGCTGGAGAATAACTATTTCAGCGAGTTCGACGTTGATCCCAGCGCGCGCGTAGCCTGGACTCCGACCAAGCGGCAAACCTTTTGGGCTGCGGTTTCACGCGCTGATCGCAGTCCTGCCCGCCGCAATGAGGACGCAGACATCAACATCGCTGTATTTCCCGGGCCGGGAGGAGTGCCAGCCGAGTTGACACTCTTCGGCAATTCTGATGAGACGTCCGAACACGTCGTGGCCTACGAACTGGGTTACCGAGCACAACCGGCGACCCGCTTCTCCGTGGACGTGGCGACGTTCATCAACAACTACACCGATCTGGCGACGACCGAACCGGGTTCGCCGTTTCTGGTGGCGAATCCCACTCACCTGGTCGTTCCCTTAGTGTGGGGCAACAAGATGTATGGGACGACGCACGGCGTGGAAGCATTCGGCAATTGGAAAGTGAACGATCGGTGGTCGCTCAGTCCCGGCTACGCCCTGCTGCAAATGTATCTTCACACCAACCTGACCAGCCAGGACACAACTTCCGTTCCGGACATCGAGGGATCAAGTCCGCGCCAGCAGGCGCAGTTGCGGTCGCACTTGCTTCTGCCCGATCGCTTTGCGTGGGATGCAAGCGCCTATTTTGTCGAACGATTGCCGGCGCAGGCCGTGCCTTCCTATACCCGGCTCGACACCCAGATAAGCCGACAGGTTGGGGAACGTTTGGAATTGAGTCTGGTGGGGCTGAATATCTTGCAAGACCACCATTTGGAGTCTAACGACATGTTAACCAGCCTCAACCCCACGCTCGTGAATCGCAGTGCATACGTGAAGATCGAGTGGCACTTCCGATAGGGATAGCGCAAGGCAAACAGAACAATTCCGCCTAAGTTCCTCGCATAATAGTTCGCCAGCGGACCGCAGCCAACAGCTGCTCGCCCTGGTAACTCCGGAAGTGAAGTAAAGAAAGTCCGCAATTGGCCGAAGAAGCATGTAGCCCTCTGTGCGCCAGTGTGTCGGTTGGGCTGCACGTTTTCGCAGACTAGAGAAAGTCTCTATGCGCGGTCAGATGTTCATGTCGAAAGCAATTGTACCGAGTCAGGCTCGGGTACGACGGGCGGAATTGCAACCCTTGTTCCGCGCGCTGACAGTCCTGGCGTTAACTGCGACCTCGATCGCTCAGGGATCAAAAGACCTAAGTGAAGCCAGCCTGGAAGAACTGACCAACATCCAGGTTTACAGTGCCTCGAAGCACCTGCAGAGCGCGAGCGAAGCGCCTTCGTCAGTGACGGTGGTCACGGCCGATGAGATCCAAAAATATGGCTATCGAACCCTCGCCGACATCCTGCAGAGTGTGCGCGGCTTCTACATGACCTACGACCGCGAAGACAATTTCCTGGGTGTGCGGGGCTTTGGACGTCTGGGGGACTGGAACAGCCGTGTTCTGGTTTTGATCGATGGCCACCGCATCAACGACAACTATCTCGGGCAAGCCATGCTGGGTACCGAGTTTCTGGTCGACGTGGATCTGATCGAGCGCGTGGAAATTATTCGCGGTCCCAGTTCTTCGCTCTATGGCACCGACGCCTTCTTTGCCGTGATCAACGTGATTACTCGCAAGCCGCCGCAATTGAAAGGCGTGGAACTCTCGTTTGCACCTGCCAGTTTTGGCACCTACCAGGAACGGGCCAGTTATGGCGGCCGGTACAGAGGGATCGACATGCTGCTCTCCGGCACGTTCTACAATAGTCAGGGGCAGACTCTGTTTTTTCCCCAGTTCGACAGCCCCGCCACCAATTTCGGAATCACCCGAAATACGGACTACGAAAACTCGCAACACATCCTGGCGACTATCAGTTTCCGGGGATTCACCCTGCAAGGGTTGTTCAGTGCGCGCGATAGGGGCGTACCGATTGGATATTTCGGCACCGTGTTCAACGACCCTCGCACCCAGAACGTCGATCACCATCAATATTTCGATCTCAATTACCAGCATTCGATTGGCGAGAAGTGGGAGTTGTCAGCTCGGACGTCCTATGACCAGGCCCGCCTGCAAGCGCCGCTGGCATTTTCCACCGGGCTACCCGACGGATCGACCACCGTGGACACATTCTCTTTCCGGGGAAACTGGTGGGACAGCGAAATGAAATTGAGCCGGACCCTGTTCGAGAAACACAAGATCACTCTGGGCACAGAGATTACCGACAATGTGCGCCAAGACCAGGGGAACTACACTCCTATCGGCAACATCTTCGAGACAGATCCAGCAAACTCGGTGGTCTGGGCCCTATACGCGCAGGATGAGTTCAACATCTCCTCCAAACTGACATTGAGTGCCGGGCTTCGCTACGATCATTACTCCGATTTTGGTGGGACCACCAACCCGCGCGTGGGGTTGATCTACCACATTTTCCACCCGACCACTCTGAAACTGTTATATGGCGCGGCTTTCCGTGCACCGGAGCCCTTTGAGACCACGCCCGATCTCGGGGCCTTCTACGATGACAATCTTCAGCTTCGTCCGGAAACAATCCGCAGTGTCGAAGGAGTCGTGGAGCAAGAGCTTGGCCACCACTTCAAGCTTTCTGGCGACGTCTTCCGCAACTGGATTGACCATCTGATCTCCCTGGAGACGAATCCTAGCGATGGCAAGTCGGTGTATCTCAACTCCGGGACGGCGGATGCCACGGGTGTGGAAGTCGAGTTGGACGGCCGCTTGGCCGGGGGCCTCGAAGGCAGCGCAAGCTACAGTTACGCAAACGCTACGGAGCCGCAAACCCATCAACTTCTTAGTAATTCTCCTCAGCAACTGGCCAAGTTGAGTTTGATCGTACCCGTGGTACAGAAGATACTCTTTGCCAGCCTGGACGCACAGTACACCAGTCCAGTCCAGACTTTGCTGGGAAACACCATCAGCGGCTTCTCCGTTCTTAATGTGACCCTGCTCGGACACACCGTGGGGAAGCACCTGGACCTATCCACCAGTATCTACAACATTCTTGACAAGAAATACTTCGACCCCGGGCGTCCCGAGGACCCGGAGAACGCGATTCAGCAGGACGGGAGAAATTTCCGGATCAAGATTACCGTTAGATTCTGAGGAATATGAACCTTATTTTTTTCCACTACGGCGGGCGACAGGAACAATGTCGCAGCAGTTTGAAGAGTAAATGTGCGCTCGGTTGGTGGCGGGCCTTGGTGCTCACAATTCTGCTTGCGATGCTGGTCCGAACTGCCGCGGCACAGTCGGCCACCGAATATCAAGTCAAGGCAGCGTTCCTGTTCAACTTCGCAAAATTCGTTGAATGGCCCGCAGATGCCTTCCCCAATGCCGATGCGCCCCTGCAAATCTGCGTACTCGGACAGGACCCGTTTGGTCGGGACTTCGAACAGGTGATTGAAGACAAGGCAGTCAACGGCCACCGGCTTGAGGTCGCCCATCCCGATGGAGTACCTCAGTCACGAGCCTGCCAAATTCTGTTCATCGCCTCCTCGGAGAAGCAGAGAGTCCGAGGAATCTTGCGTGATCTGGTGGGGGCCAGCGTTTTGACTGTTGGGGACACGTCGGGATTCGCCACGATGGGCGGCGTGATCAACTTCGTCCTGGACGAAAACCGGGTTCGCTTCGAAATCAATGTGAAAGCAGCGGAACGCTCCCACCTCAGGCTCAGCGCCCGATTGTTAACGGTGGCCAAGCTCATTGTGACCGACGATGAGGCCCGCGGAAACTAGATTCATTTGTCGGCGGACTCTAGATGCGAGGCTGTGCCACTTGCTCACAAGTGAAATGCAGACCGTGACTCTGACTCCACCGAAGGTCGGAGGCATGCCGGGTCCGTGGCGATTTTTATGGGCACTGGCCGTGATGGCGCTACTGCTCCCTGGCATGCGGGCAGAATCCGGGAGCGCGGGCGAGTACCAAGTAAAGGCGGCATTTCTGTACAACTTCGCAAAGTTTGTCGAGTGGCCGCCGAATAGCTTTCGCGATCCGGCCGCGCCGTTGCAGATTTGCGTTCTTGGCCAAGATCCCTTTGGCGACGAATTACGCAACATTACCAACGCAAAGACGGTAAACGGGCGCAAGTTTGAGGTCCGTCAAGTAGCAGATCTGCAACTGGCAAAAACGTGCCACATCCTCTTTATTGCGTCCTCCGAAAAGGCGCAATTCAACCAGATTCTCGAGGGTCTGCGTGGAACGTACGCCCTGACCGTCAGCGATACGAGAGGCTTTGTTGAGCAAGGCGGGATGATCAATTTTGTGCTTGAAAACGATCGTGTGCAGTTTGAGGTAAGCCGCAAAGCGGTAGAGCAAGCGGGGCTGAAGATCAGTTCCAAGCTGTTGAGTGTGGCAAAGCTTGTAATTGTCTGAGTGTGGGCAGGAGCAATTCTGATGCGCCATTTCGGAGACTTGTCGATCCGCCACAAGCTCACAGGCCTGTTCATGGCGATCAGCGGCTTTACCGCGCTGGCAGTTTCCTGTCCCATGGCCATTTATGACGTGATTACATTCCGGCACTCGGTGGCTCAGAACCTGGCCGTCCTGGGCGATGTTCTGGCCGGCAACAGCACAGCCGCGCTGACGTTTCGGGACGCAGAATCGGCGCGCGACGTCTTGCGAGCTTTGCGAGCCGAACCCGATGTGATTGCCGCGGCCATCTACACCTCTGACGGTAAACCCTTCGCCAAGTACGCGCGCGACACGAAGGATTCAGGCTTCATGCCGCCCGCGCCGGAAGGGGAGACCACCGCGTTCAAGAACGGTCATCTGGTGCAGTTCAGGAAAATCGTTCTTGCTGGCGAGACTGTCGGAACGCTTTATCTTGAATCCGATCTGGAAAGACTACATACACGCTTGCGGGGATATTTCTTCACCTTCGTAATCACTCTACTCTTCACGTTCTCACTCGCTTTCGTCCTGGCTTCCCGCTTTCAAAAACCGATTTCGCGTCCAGCTCTTGAGCTGGTAGAGACTGCCAAAGCAATTTCGGGCCGAGGGGATTACTCGATCCGAGCCGAAATCCTGAACCATGACGAATTCGGACTGCTGGCGACTGAGTTCAACGACATGCTGGGACAGATCGAGAGGCGCGACCTGGAACTGCAGCAGCACCGGGAGAATCTGGAGGAGCAAGTTGCCCATCGCACCGGTGAACTGTTAAGCATGAACGCCGAATTGATGGCTGCGAAAGATGCGGCCGAAGCAGCCAGCCGTGCCAAAGGCGAATTCCTCGCCAACATGAGCCATGAAATCCGCACTCCGATCAACGGCATCATGGGCATGACTGAATTGGCGCTGGATACGGACTTGAATGTCGAACAGCGGGACTACCTGCTCCTGGTGAAGTCTTCCGGCGAGTCGCTGTTGTCGGTGATCAATGACATTCTGGACTTCTCCAAAGTCGAATCCGGCAAGCTGGACTTGGAAGTGATCGAATTCAATCTCTACGACTGCGTCGGAGAGACAATGAAGACCTTGGCGTTGCGGGCACATCAGAAAAAGCTGGAACTGGCCTATGACGCGGATCCCGAAGTGCCGGGGCAACTGCTTGGCGACCCCGGGCGGCTGCGCCAGATTCTTGTCAACCTGGTCGGTAACGCAATCAAGTTCACGGAGCACGGAGAAGTGCTGGTCACCATTGACGTGCGGTCGCGGGACGCGCGGGGCGTGGAGCTACATTTTAAGGTGAAGGACACTGGCATCGGAATTCCCACCGAGAAGCAGGCGCTGCTCTTCAAGGCTTTCTCGCAGGCAGACAGCAGCACCACCCGTAAGTACGGTGGCACCGGCCTTGGACTGGCCATTTCGGTGCGTCTGGCTGAACTGATGAACGGAAAGATGTGGGTCGAGAGCAACGCAGGGAACGGGAGCACGTTCCATTTCACTGCTCACTTTGGGGCAGTGGCGGAAAAGACCCAACCCGTTTTTCACACATCGGCAACCGAGTTGCGAGGACTCTCGGTGCTGGTGGTTGACGACAATGAAACCAATCGACGAATTCTCTGTGATATGACTCGCGGATGGGGAATGAGGCCTTTCGCCGCAGAAAGCGGCGCGATCGCCTTGGCTGCGCTAGAAACGGCTCAACAAAAGGGAGATCCCTTTTCGCGTGATCTTGATCGACGGACAGATGCCCGTCATGGACGGATTCGAGTTGGCCGAAAAGATGGGGGAGAAGATAAGGGGCAGCCTGGCTGAAACCACAGTTTTAATGCTTACTTCCGGGGGGCAACCCGGCGAAGCCAGCCGGTGCCGCCAGGCAGGTATCGCGGCCTATCTGCTCAAGCCAGTGCTCAAAGCCGACTTGCTGGCGGCTATCCTCGCTGCTCTGAGTCAAAGCCGGACCAGAAGGGACGAGAACCGAGCGCTGGTTACTCGGCACACTCTGCGCGAGTCGGTGCGCAAAATGAGGATTCTGGTGGCGGAAGACAACGCGGTGAACCAGGCAGTCATCATTCGGGTGTTGCAAAAGATGGGCCACACTCCCGTGTTGGCGCACAACGGCAAAGAAGCCCTGGCGCTCGCATCGGCAGAGAAATTCGACGTGGTTTTCATGGACGTTCAAATGCCCGAGATGGATGGCTTGGCGGCAACCGGAGCGATCCGCGAAAGTGAGAAGAACACTGGACGGCGTCTGCCCATCTTCGCGATGACTGCGCACGCGATGAAGGGCGACCGTGAACGTTGCCTGGACGCAGGTATGGATGGTTACATTACCAAGCCGGTACGTTTCAGCGACATTGAGCAAACACTCACTGGCTTGCCGAGCCCGACTGAAATGTCAGCCCGGCCCGTGATCGAGGCAGGATCTTGGAACAAGGCTGAAGCCCTCGGTCGCATTGGAGGCGATGAAGAGCTGCTTCAGGAACTCTGCCACATCTTTCTGGAAGAGTCCCCAAAATTAATTCAGAAACTTCGGCAGGCAATGGCGGACGGGGACTGCGATGGAGTTATGCGCGCAGCTCATAGTCTAAAAGGTGAGTCCAGCTATCTCGGTGCCCGGGGAACATCACAAGCTGCCCGGCAGCTCGAAGAAATGGGGCGCAGCAAAGACCTTTCCCGCGCTGGGGCATCGTTCGATGTGTTGGAGCGGGAGATGGCAGGCCTACAGCTCCAGCTGAAAGAGTCAGCGGCGGCACATCATGAATGAGACTCCTTTAAAGCCGGCCCCAGCGATTGAGAACGGGAAGCCAACCCATGAGGCGAAGCCCTCGTCCCTCAACGCGGTGCTGATTGCTGAAGATGATCCCATTTTTCGCCGAATTCTGGAGAGTTGGTTTAAACGGTGGGACTACAGGGTTACCGCTGTGGAGAACGGTGTGGATGCCTGGGAAGCCTTGCAAAAAGAAGATGCTCCTCAGCTGACGATCCTCGATTGGATGATGCCGGGGATGGATGGGATCGAACTCTGCCGCAGAATCCGCGGCCGTAGTCAAGGCGTGTATCGCTACGTTCTGCTGCTCACAGCTAAAGACGACAAACAGGATGTGGTGGCAGGATTGGAAGCGGGCGCCGACGACTACTTGACCAAACCATTCGACGTGGACGAACTGCGCGCCCGGGTGCGAGCGGGCAAGCGGATTCTCGATCTGCAGGCGGCTCTGATTCATGCCAAGGATGATTTGCAATTTGCGGCGGCCCACGACCCATTGACCGGACTTTGGAATCGGGGCGCCATCATCGATTTGCTGAAGCGCGAAGTATCTCGCCGGCAGCGAACTCGAGATCCCCTGGGCGTGGTGATGGCGGACATCGACTACTTCAAGAAAATCAATGACACGCATGGCCATCTGGTGGGCGATGCCGTACTGCGAGAAGTGACGAAGCGACTCGCGGAAGGCGTTCGACCTTACGATGTCGTCGGGCGTTACGGCGGGGAGGAATTCCTGATTGTCTTTCCCGGGTGCAGTGCGGCAAATCTGATTGTCGGTGCCGAGCGGTTGCGCCACTCCATTGCGGATCAACCCATTGAAACCAGCGAAGGCCAGATTTCGGTCACTCTCAGCCTTGGACTTGCCTCCGTAGAACAGGACGAGAAGGAAACACTTGATTCCGAGGCTTTCCTGCGCAACGCTGATGAAGCCCTCTACGCCGCCAAGGCCCGCGGCCGGAACCGGGTGGAAGCTTCTCCCAGGTCGCAGGCTGCCGGCGCCTGAACTGTGGGCCAATGGATTTGAGACCTTGCGGTCGGAAGGTTCGGAACCACTTAACCAAATGTTAATCGTAGGATGGCACATTCGTGGGTACTTCTAGCCCGGACGTGCCATTCACAAAAATCATGAAGAGACTTACATTTCTAGGTGAGCAGTTCTGGGGGAGGGCTGCCCGGGCGTCCAATGACTCGCGAGAGTCGGACGCCCGTTTTTTTACTTCACCTCTGACACTCGGACAAACCCTTAGGTTGTTGCCGCACTCGATCAGACAACCGCGACAGAGGCCTGCCTGCTTCCTTCATACGGATCGGGTGGATTTCGATCAGTAGGTTGATATCGTGAAGTTCACGGTGATGCGAGCCTCGGTTTCCACTGGCCGGCCGCTCTGGTAGTAAGGCTTGAAGTGCCACTGTTTCACCGCCTCGCGGGCAGCCTCGGAAAGAATCGCAGGCCCGCTGAGCACTTGTATGTCCTGAATACTGCCGGTCTTGCTGATCAGAGCCTCGAGTATGACCGCGCCCTGCACTTTCATCTGTTTGGCGAGCAGCGGATAGCTGGGGTCCACCCGGGAAACTACTTGCGCGCTCCCCGGCGAGAGCTGAACATGCGCCGTGGCGTTTGACGCTGCCGGACTGCTGCTGTCCGTCTGAGGAGACTGCTCAAGCGCAGTGGAGTCACCGGGCTGCATCTCCAGCTTGACGGAACTGTCCCCCTGGCTCAGGGCTCGATGCTGATTGCCGGCTACGACCTCCACCTCAAGAGGAGGAAGCACCGCTCGATTGGTGGCCGTGATGACCGGTGACATCGAATCGTCCGTTCCAGTCGAAGGCGCCGCCTTCGCAGCCCGATGCTTGGATTTCGGCCGTTCGTGTGCCGGCGCAACAGGTTTTGGCGGAACGGCCTCTGTCGTCGTCTTCGGCGTGACAGTTGGCTGGCTAACTGGGAAGACGACCTGCTCCGGGGATTCGGATTCGGCAGTTGGGCTGGGCGGAAACCAGAATTGGCGGTCTTTAATAACGACAGCAACCAATGCGCACAAAAGGACGCCCAGGGCAATCAACATTCGACGGCGTTGTTGTTGTTCGAAAACCGCGTGAGGCGGGACGCTGCCGATTTCTGGGTCGCTATTTTGCTCCAGCATAGGCATCTTGCGAATTCCTTGCCCCTGCCGAACTCGGGACTTGCTGCCTAGTATGCCTTGAAACACCTCGTAATGCTAGCGCCAATCGCCACGTTCTACCGTATCAACTTTGAGAAAATAGAAAAGACTCAGCAGGCGAGCTGTTCGCGGCTGAGCTTCAACCCATTCAGGTTGCCGAGCACGGTGACGGCGATCGATTCAGTGAGGAAAAATTCATTGGCCAGTTCCTTCACTTCTTCGGCAGTGACGCTCTCGATCTTTTCGATCAACTCGTCCATGCTGTAAAAGCGATCGAAGTACATTTCCTGCCGGGCGAGGCTGGACATGCGCGCGGTGGAAGACTCCAGCGAGAGCATCAAGCTCCCCTTCAGTTGATCTTTGGAGCGGCGGAGTTCGTCCGCGGGAACGTTTTCCAATTTCAGTTTGCGGAACTCGGAAACGATGCTCTGCACCACCTTGCCGGCTGATTCCCGCGACGTGCCTGCATAAACCGAGAGGCAACCAGTATCGCGGTATGGATTCAGATCGCTGTAAATCGCGTAAGCAAGGCCTTGGCGCTCGCGGATATTTTGAAACAGCCGCGAACTCATCCCGCCGCCCAGCAGTGTATTCAGAATGTAGGACGCGTGTCGTCTCTCGTGGGCAATAGGATGGGAAGGCACGCCAACGCAAATCTGCACTTGTTCGAGTGCCTTCTTGTTGCGCATGATGATGCGGGGGACAATCTTCGGCTGCAGACTGTGAAATCCGTTCTTGATCGGCTTCATGTGCTGGAAGTGCTTGGCAACCAGTTCCACGAACTGCTCGTGCTTCAGGTTCCCGGCCGCGCAAATGATCAAATTGCCCGGCGCGAAACGTTGCCCGTAGAAGCTGAGGACGGGATCTCGCTCAAAGGTCTTTACCGTATCCTTGGTTCCCAGGATCGGCTTACCCAACGGATGATCTCTCCAAAAGTTTTGCGTAAAGATCTCATGGACCAGGTAGTCCGGACTGTCCTCGTCCATCTTGATTTCTTCGAGGATCACACCACGCTCCCGGGTGATGTCCTGAACGTCAAACGTGGGGTTCAGGACGAGGTCGCTGAGGACATCCATTGCGATCGGTAGATGCTCATCCAGCACTTTGACGTTAAAGCAGATGCACTCCTTGGCGGTGAAGGCATCCATGTTGCCACCGATGGAATCGACCTGGCGGGCAATATCCTCGGCGGACCGATGCTTGGTACCCTTGAAAACCATATGCTCGACGAAATGAGATATGCCATTCCATTGCGCGTCCTCATCGCGAGATCCGGTCTTGATCCAAATACCGATTGAGGCCGAACGAATGTGCTGCATTTGTTCGGTAATGATGGTTAACCCGTTGGGTAACAACTCCCGCTGGATGTTTCGTACTTCTTCAACCATAGCCTTTTTCTTCCCCAACGGCTCCGCGCTCGGAATGGCTGCGGGCTCCTACTATTGTTACACACCCGGCAGATCTCTCGCGAATGCGCTGTAAACCTTTATTAATCAGTAAATTACGGAAACTAATGCAGGCGGGCTGCCTTCCTTCGCCGACGCCCACAGCCGATCTTCTTCTACAATCTGAGCAGCCGCTCAAAGTCTCGAATCTATGAATGAAGAGAAACAAAGAGTGCTTTTCGGCCTCACGCTTGGTGAACTTACAGAGTTTGCGGAGGAATCCGGCCAACCGCCTTACCGCGGCCAGCAGATGTTTGAGGCTCTCTATCGCCAAAGGCTCGGGTCCGCAGAGGAGATTTCAACCCTCCCGCAGGAGTTTCGGGAGAGCCTGCGGCAAAGCGGGATCACCCTAGGCATTCCGAAAGTCGAAAAGAAATTCACATCCAGCGATGGCACCGTAAGGTACCTCATCGGATTTACCGACGGGCAAAGCGTAGAGACGGTCTGGATGCCCGAGGGAGACGACGGGGAGAGCGGAGACGGGAGCGAAGCCGGGGATGAAAGAACGAGAGCACGAACTTGGGACCGCGCGACTATTTGCGTCTCCAGCCAAGTCGGCTGCGCTGTGGATTGCCAGTTCTGCCTCACTGCGCTGCTCGGGGTCAAGCGTAATCTGACCTCAGGCGAAATCGTGGGTCAGGTCTGCACCGTGCTCAAAGACCAGGGTGTTTCACCGCCACAAGACCGCGTGAACATCGTGTTCATGGGGATGGGCGAGCCGTTCTTGAACTACGAGAATTTCATCAAAACTGTCCAAGTGATATGCGACGGAGTTGGAATCCCGGAGTCGCGCATGACGGTTTCAACCGCCGGTATCGTCCCCCGAATCTATGATCTGGGTGCCGAGCCGGTGCGGCCGAAACTGGCGATATCCCTCAACGCACCCAACGACGAGCTACGAAGCCGGCTGATGCCGATCAATCGAAAATGGAATCTGGAGAAGTTGGTGGCGGCTGCGCGTGATTTCCCTCTCCGAAGCCGGGAAAAGCTAACCTTCGAATACGTTCTGCTCGACGGCGTGAACGATTCCGAGGCCAGCGCCCGTGAACTGAGCGAACTGATCCGTGGAGTGCGTGCGAAGGTGAACTTGATTGCACTCAATCCTGGCCCCGGGATTGAATTTCAAACTCCAGCCCAGAGCCGGGTGTCGCGGTTTCAGCAGATCCTGATTGCCGCTGGAGTGCCCACATTCATCCGTCGCCCACGTGGACGCGACATTTACGCCGCCTGCGGCCAGTTGAAGCGCACTGTGGAAGCCGTTGCCTCCTGAGACAGAGGTGTTGGGCGTTACGCGTATAAGCACGCGCGGCAACCGCCCTCGGAAACTGAATAGAAGTTTGTCGCTGAGGCTCAGCGGATTGCAGCGGCCTTGGCTTCGGACAGCAATTTTGGAGACGTATGGGTCCGAGGCGTCGAATCAGAAGCGCGTTCCGACTCCAGCACTGCGGGTAGTTCTATGCGGAATATCGCCCCGCCTTCCGGCCGGTTCTGGCAGGTGATTTTTCCGTTGTGTTCCTGAACGATGCCGTAGCAGACGCTAAGTCCCAAACCCGGTCCCTGACCAACCGGACGAGTGGTGTAGAAAGGATCGAAGACCCGGTCCGGTTCCTGCATGCCCGGTCCATCATCGGAGAACTCCAGCAATACCGAAGCATCCTCCAGCCGCGCAGAAACCCGAAGTGTGCCGCCCGTCTCGGTCATGGCATGTAGAGCATTGTTCGTAACGTGCAAACAAACCTGCAAGAGCTGATTGGAGTCGCCCAGAACGCGCGGCAACTCCCTTTCGAAGTTAGTTTGAACTTGCACATTGGGGCCCCGCGATTGGGGCAGGCAGAGTTTCACCGCGGTTTGCACCAGAGCGTTTATGTCCACCAGGGTTTTCTCGGCTGGAACCTGCTTGGCAAAACTAAGCAGGCTGGAGACCAATGTTCGAGTCCTGCGCACCTGCTGCTCAATTTTCTGGGTTAGTGCGCGCTGGTCCCCGCTGAGATCGGTCGCCGCCAGCAGATCCGAATAGCCCATCATCGCAGTTAGAGGGTTGTTCAACTCATGAGCTGCGCCGCTTACGAGTTGACCAAGAGACGCCAGTTTTTCAGACTGCACCAACTGCGCCTGTACTCGCTTGAGGTTGTCAAACGATTCCTGGGAAGCGATCAGCAATTGCACCAGTTCGCGATCCAGTAGATGCTGCTTGAAGAAGACCAGGGTTCCCATGACTAACATGCTCGACAGTGTAAGGACCAGGCGGAATGTACGTACTCGCTGCGGAATTCCGGCGTCGAACAAAGACCATGCGGCAAAAAGAGGAAGCGAAAAAATAGCGGTCATGCCCAATCTCGCCACCCACACTCCGTAGTTGCCGGAGTTTCTGGCGGGTTCTTGTTTTCTTGACGAATGCAGAGCCAGAATGCCAATCCCCATAATCCAAGCCATGGAGATAGCCAAAGGAAGGTCATACAGGCTGCCGGTGTAATAGTTTTTCTGATCCATTGCACGGTTTGCGATGTAAGAACTCAGGGAATATGTAAGTCCGGCGCCAAACCAGTTTGCATAGATCATTCTCCACGAGCCACTGCTACGGAAGCACAGGATTCCCACCGCAGCGAGGAATGCGATTTGTTCGGTAAGGTAAAGGACGTTGAAGTTGTGATTGTAGTTATGCTCGTTCGCTTGCACATATTGCCATGGAATCACGGAAAACAGATAAAGGTAGAGCCACCAGATGAGTAGTAAGGCAAAATCAAGCGTCCCCAAGCGCGTGATGCGCTCGTCTCGCTGCACGTGCGGCTGCAGTGCCAATGCGGCCGTCAACGGAACGATATGAAGAAATAGGACCACATCTCCGACGAATGGATTGGGTACATCGCTTCGCATCAAAACTTCGAAGTATATCCACAGTGCCTGGTACGAGAGCGAGAACGCCGTTCCCATCGCCATGAGCGCCCAGAATAGCCGGATACGCCCACGGGTTACGAGCGCATTCAGCAGCAGTGCAATCGTGCCAGCAAAGAGCAGAATGAATTGCGTAATGTCGCTGAGGGCAACCAGCGCAAAGCTCCGATGCAGAAATAGCGACGCAAGCGCCTGTGCCAACACTAAAGCAGCAGCCACTGAGAGCAACAGCTTTGATCGTCCGGACATGTTCATCCGTTACTGATTTTAGGCACAATACACCAGAGCGAAAGTTACTCAAGTAACCAGGCCGGTGCGCGCTGGGAGAATTCCCGAACGCCTTTCCTGGGTCTACCCTTTTTAGAATGTTAATCTTAGATGCGATCGAGAGAAGTTTTCGCTTGCTCTCCCGCTCTGTTACAAATAATATCCGCGTAACATCATTCCCATACGCGGTCGGACACGATTGCCCTTTCAAGCCCTGCGAGATCGGTTCCTTTGGAGACTTCGGGCCCCTATGGGTCCAGGAGAAATACGCCGGACTGAGCGCTGGCTGGCCACGGCTCGAGTTTCCCTCGCACTTGCTTCCCTGGTCGCTATTTGGATGGACCCGGCGGAGGTGCGTTATTCCCTGTGGGCTTACGGGATCCTGGCTTTCTATATCCTGCAAGGTTTCTTCATCATTGTCTTCTTGCGCTGGCGGCAAGAATCGACACCTTCTTTCCGCCTTCTGGTTCACAGCGCAGACGTGGTTTGGCCGGCCCTCATTTCCGCTTTTGCCATCGGGCAGGGCAATCCCTTCTCCCTGTTCTTTGTTTTCGTTCTTGCGGCTGCCGCGTATCGGTGGGGCTTATGGGAGACGGTGGGAACTGCCATCGCGGCAGTATTGCTGTTATGGCTCGAAGGCTTTTTTCTAATTCATCTGAATGTCGTCGACTGGGTGAATGGCCTCAAGCTGCACCTCCCGCTCTTGCAGGTGAATACTACCGACTTCGAGCCGAAGCACCTTTTCATGCGTTCGGTGTATCTGCTCGTGTTGGGGGTTCTGCTCGGATATCTGGCCGAACAGCAGAAACAGCTTCGCGCGGAAAAGGCTGTGATCGCCAGGACACTAGGAAAGGCGAGAGTCGAGGCGGGTTTAACCGGCACTATTGAGGAAATTGCCGGCGAGCTGCTTTCAATGTATGGCGCGAAGCAGTTGCTGATTGCCTCCCACGAAACCAGTAACTATCGTGTGTATGTCGGTGAATTGCATCGCAGTGGCGAGGGCGATTCTTCCTTTCGATGGCTCGAACCCTCGGCGAGTGACCGCGAGACCTACCTCTATGAATCAGCGGCTATGACCTGTTATGCGCGGCGAAACGGTAGAGGTGCGGAGGAATTTGCGCTCTCGGGGCTGGACCGGGAAGGCGTCAGGATTCGGGATCTTACTCCGGAATTTCTAGGTCCTCTTTCAAAAAAATATGACTTCCAAAGTTTGATGACGGTGTCGTTCATGTTCGGGCGCGAATGGTCTGGACGAATCATTCTGCTCAATCCTTCTCTGGCTGGCGACACCGAGGAAGAACTGCGTTTCCTGGAGGAGTTAGTTCGTCAGGTTGGGCCAGCAGTGTACAACGTCCTTCTGCTGCGGCGTTTGCGATTACGGGCAGGAGCGGTCGAACGTGCGCGTTTCGCCCGCGAGTTGCACGACGGTGCGGTCCAGTCGCTCATCGCGGTCGAGATGCAGGTTGACGTGCTGCGCCGCCAATCCCCCGGCAAGCCCGGTTTGGTGACGGAAGAGCTGAGCAGGATCCAGGGTCTGCTGCGCGAAGAAGTCCTTAAATTGCGCGAACTGATGCAGCAGATGAAAACCTTGGACGTAGATTCCAAGAAGCTTTTGGGATTACTATCGGACACGGTGGAAAGATTCCAGCGCGAGACGGGAATTTCAGCCAGGTTCCTTTCTGATCTGGACGAGCTGAATATGCCGCAGCCCGTATGCAGGGAATTAGCTCGCATTGTGCAGGAGGCGCTGGTCAATGTCCGGAAGCACAGCAAGGCTCGCCAAGTGCTGGTACGGCTGGGCTCCCGCAATGGCGCATGGCACGTGCTGATCGAGGACGACGGTCGTGGCTTCCCGTTCGCAGGTCGCGTTTCTCAAGTCGAACTTGACAGTATGGGAAAAGGGCCCGTAGTCATCAAAGAGCGTGTTCGTTTGATTGAAGGCGAACTCACGATAGAATCAAGTCCCGGCCAAGGATCGCGATTGGAAATCACTGTTCCGCAACGCCGGCAAGCAACTTATGGATAATCGACGACCGCAGCCGACTCGCATCCTGATTGCCGATGACCATCCTATTTTTAGAGATGGATTACGGCGACTTTTGGAAACCGAGCCCGATCTTAAAGTGATCGGGGAAGCATGTGATGGAGCCGAAGCAGTCAAGCTTGCCAGACAGCTGAAGCCCGACATTCTGCTCCTCGATCTCGCCATGCCTCGGCATCCCGGGCTGGAAGCTCTGCGTGAAATGAGTTCCGCTTCGAACCAGAATGCGGTTCGAGTGATACTGCTGACCGCGGCAGCGGAGAAAGCTCAGATCGTCGAGGCTCTCCAGCTTGGCGCTCGCGGAGTAGTGCTAAAGGATTCTGCTACCCAGCTTCTCTTGAAAGCCATTCATACCGTCATGGCAGGCGAATACTGGGTGGGCCGCGAGAGCGTCTCTAACCTGGTTCAGTACCTAAGAACCCTGGTGCAGTCCTCTGGCGAAGAAGCCAGGCAGAAGAAATTCGGTCTTACCCCCCGCGAATTGGAAATCGTTTCTGCCGTAGTTGCCGGGTACTCGAATAAAGAGACTGCGGAATACTTCAAGATTAGCGAGGACACAGTGAAACACCACCTCAGCAATATCTTCGACAAACTTGGGGTTTCCACTCGTCTGGAGCTCGCGCTCTTTGCAGTCAATCAATCCCTGCCCCTAAAACCGATCGCTTAACTTGTATGGCACTTTGGTGCTATATTCTGACACCGAAGAGCCATTGTCCGGGCCTAGCTGCGTGGTTAGCATTTAGAGGACAAGTGGTATCAGGGGATATCCCTGCTGATTGTCAACCAGGTAAGCCGATTCCTCTGTGCTCGGGTGGGGAGTGACTTAGCTGGGGAGCAAGGAGGAGCCCGTGGCAAAGTTTTTCTGCAGGCTGTGGTCGGATGAGCAAGGACAGGATGTCGCGGAGTATGCGGTCATGCTGGCCGTTGTGTTGGTGATTGTGGTGGGCACGATCCGCCTAATCGGGGCGAATGCCAACAACGTCTTCTCATCGGTCGCCAGTTCCATTGGGCAGTAAATTCGAAGCCAGACAGATTCGTTTTTCAGTTGACCGGTAAACACCGCTCAACGTTCCGCGCATCCCTCTAATTCGTAGTGTAGGACACTTCCGATCCACCTCCGAACACCACGGTAACAGCTCTCATCAGCAGTGAACGACCTTCGGGCTCTTGATCCCACGCGTGGCGTTCCTCGTGTCCACAACGAGCTGCGAGTCGCGCACGATGCCGGCATAGTCGTAGTCGGAGTGATCGGTCACTATCAGCACGCAGTCGTACTGCCCGAGATTTTCCAGTGGCGCGCATTTCATCTGCAGATCGTATTTGCGTCCTTTGCCGACCGTAGGAAAGTAGGGATCGTTATAGCTGACCTGGGCGCCGTCTTTCTGCAGAAGTTCGATGATGGTCAGGGAAGGAGACTCGCGCAAATCGTCGATATCCTTTTTGTAAGCAAGTCCGAGTACAAGGATCTTGGCACCGTTCAATGCTTTTTTGTGCTGGTTGAGAGCTTTGCCGACCGATTCCAGCACGTGATACGGCATGTTGGTGTTGATTTCTCCGGCCAGTTCGATGAATCGGGTTCGGAAATCCCACTCCTTAGCCTTCCAAGAAAGATAAAACGGATCTACCGGAATGCAATGGCCGCCCAATCCAGGTCCTGGATAGAAGGGCTGGAATCCAAAGGGCTTGGTTGCAGCCGCCTCGATCACCTCCCAGATGTCGAGACCCATGCGCAGCGATAACAGCTTCAACTCATTAACCAGCGCAATATTGACGCAGCGATAAATATTCTCTAGCAGCTTGGTCATCTCGGCAGCGGCCGGGGAAGAGACGCGAACCACGCGAGCGAAAATTGCGCCGTACAAGGCAGCGGACAAATCTGATGCTTTTGCGTTAAGACCGCCGACCACTTTCGGGATGTCTCGCCGTGCCACCGTCGTATTCCCGGGGTCTTCCCGCTCGGGAGAGAACGCTACGTAAAACTCCTGCCCATTCGAAGCATCACCGCGCGAAGCCTTAAGCCCGTGCCGGTTCCCTTTCTCCAAAATAGGGATCAGCACTTCTTCCGTCGTGCCGGGATACGTCGTGCTCTCCAGAATCACCAGATGTCCGGCCCGCAAATGGGGAGCGATGGACTTGGCCGTGTCGGTGATGAAACTCAAATCAGGCTCGTGGTATTCGTTCAGCGGCGTTGGAACGCAGATGATAATGGCATCCATTTCCGTGAGCCGGGAATACTCCGAGGTGGCGCTGAACCCGCGTTTTTTCGCTTCCTGAATCTCAGGCACGGGGATACGAAAAATGTAAGAGCCGCCCTGGTCCAGCGTGGAGATCTTGCGCGCATCAATATCGAACCCGGTGACAGAGAATTTCTGCTCCGTGTAAAGCAGAGCCAACGGCAGCCCCACATAGCCAAGGCCGATGACCGCAACCCGGGCTTGTTTCTGGTCAATCTTGCTTTTAAGGTCGGAAAACAAAGTGGCGGGCACTGATTGAATAGTCATAGTTAGAAAGTGTAAGTAGTCTGGATTTTAGCATGCCGATTCTTTCCACTTTAGGGACCAAAGTAACAGGTTTCGCGTACTCTCAATCATTCAGCAGAATGACGAACCGCAAGGTCGAAGACGGTTCTAGGCCACAGGGAACGCATCTATGATGAGGTTTCGCGCTGTCTTCATCGTGGGAGGGTTGGTTGTCATTGCGCTGTTTGCGACCTCCGGGAGATTTCTGGTTGTGAATCAACCTCGCAAGTCAGATGTGATGGTTGTCCTGGCAGGGGAAACGGACCGTCGCGCCGTGCGCGGCCTGGAGTTGCTCGATCAGGGTTACGCGCCCCGACTCATTCTCGATGTTCCAGCAGAAGCCAAAATCTACCAGTGGAGCCAGGCGGAACTTGCGCGGAAATATGTTGAAGGACTGCCGCAGGCTGGCTCGATTACGGTTTGCCCGATTTACGGACACTCGACTAGAGATGAAGCGCTAGATGTGGCTCGTTGCCTCCAAGGCGCCAATGCCCATAGAGTTCTGCTGGTCACATCGGACTACCACACCCGGCGTGCGCTCAGTATCTTCAGGCGGGTTTTGCCGGGAGACTACGGCGTTGCGGCGGTCTTCGACGAACGCGAGTTTGGCACGCAATGGTGGCGACGTCGCGAGTGGGCCAAGGTGAACCTTGATGAGTGGGTGAAGCTGATCTGGTGGGAGCTTGTAGATCGATGGCGGTAAGCGTTCGCCCATCGTCAGGCGGTGATCAGACAAGGCAATTGACGGTCGATCACTCGCAGGCTAGGATCACGGCGAAGAGCTTGTGGAACGAGTGCGCCTATGCTCCGACATTTTGTTTGCTGGATGCTGATTGCGATCATTCCCGTGTCTATGGTCGCGGCTGAAACTGATTCGGCTGCAGCAGTCCTCTATGGCAAGGGCACGGTCTGGCTCAATGGCAAGCCGGTGCCTCGTTCCTCCGCGGTTTTTCCGGGCGACTTGATTCAAACGCAGCCAGAATCTGTTGCCACTCTCGACGCATCGGGTTCCGGCGTCATCGTTCTGCAGGACTCCCTCGTCAAGTTTCAAGCGAATGCCGTGTCGCTCGAGCACGGAACGGTCAGTGTAGCGACGTCAAAAGGGATGGTTGCTCTCGCCAAAAATGTCACAGTGACGCCGGCGTCGAATACATGGACAGAATTTGAACTGACCGAAGAAGGTGGAACGGTGCAAGTCGTAGCCAGCAAGGGGAGTGTTAACGTCAACTGCGGAAAAGGGAGTGCCACTCTTTCCGAAGGGGATCATTCTACCGCCGACGATTCCGGAAACTGCAACAAGAAGCGGAAGGGCGCTGGAGTGCCTCCGTCAGGGAGCAGTGGAATATTGACGGATCCTTATGTCCTGGGAGGAGCGGTCATAGCCGGGGGCGTGATCGTTTGCCTGCTGCTGTGCAACTCATCTAAACCATTCCTCAGCCAATGGAAGCCGTAGCTCAGAGTTTCTTGGACACTAAATCCAGACCTAAATTGTGAATAGGGGTAAGACACAGGTTCTCTGACAACGCACTGGTGCGGTGTCTGCGGTGATGGCGACCGAAACGCGGCTCCATGCAACAAATTGCGCAAAGGACATAGAAGAGCGCTGCGTTCGCGGGAATCTGCAAGTTGAAATCCACGAAGCTATGAACCAGTATCCCGGCCACGCCCAGCATGGCGGCTAAGGTCACCGCCGTGTTCGCCTCGGAGGGCCAGTCGTTCAATTTCTTTAGAGCACAGCGAAACAGCGTAATCAGGAACCACAAAACGGCGACAAAGCCGAGGCCGCCCGTTTCAACCAGCAATTGCAAATAGTCGTTATGTGCCATGCCCACTTGGAGATTGGTCGAGAGGCTGCTGAATTGCGGATAGATTTCTGGAAACACACCTAAGCCCCATCCCACGAATGGCTTTTCGGCGAATATTTTCAAAGCGTCGCGATCAATTGTCAGCCGCGTACCCCCGGACAGCTCTGTTCGGGCCCCGCTGTGAATGCTGACGACACGCTCTGTCAATTCACCGCCACCGAGCCAAGCCAGCAGAACGAATGCGATGACCAGGAATGCGCCTAATGTAAAAGGTGGTCTCCAGTGCTTCCATCGCGTGATCAGAAAGCCTGTGAGCAAGGCCATCTCCGCGAAGAATGCAGCCATGCCACCGCGCGATCCTGAGAGAAAAATCGTACTCGCCATCAATGCTGCCGCCACAGCTGCAAGTGTCCGGTGAGAGACCCGAACGTTACCGGACAGAGAAATGACGAGGGGAATTGGCGTCAGCATCTCCATCAGCCCCGCATAGTGGTTATGGTTCACGTATGGGCCGTAAATCCAACCGCCAGATTCCGCGGTTCTGAGCCAGTAGAGTTTGCCGTTAGACGCGATCCCCTGCATTAAAGCGAACATCGCAACTATGAAACCGTATCCGGAGAATAGCCACGCCAGCACATTGATCTGCGAGATTTTGCGCAGGCACTGGACAACTAAGAAGCACAAGAGAGCATAGGCGCAGTAGAGCAGGGCGGCGGACGAAGTGCCGGCACGATACGCGGTTCGCCCTGTTATAAGCTGCCACAGAATCAGCGCGCCGAACAGTGACATCGGAAAAAACAGCGGGTTGCCTGCGATTTCCAATTCACCACGGGCGACTTGTCGCGCCGCCCACAGAACGAATAACAATCCCGCGTTCACCTGCACGATTAAAATTGACCAAGGCTCGACCGCGCCAAATGCCAGAGGTCCAAACAATAGAACGCCAACCACGCCGTACAAGAGCTCCGAATACTGAAATGATCGCGAATGTCGAACAGATGGACTCGACTCGACGGTCAGCACGACTGGCAATGGAGAAGTCATTGGCCACCCGATGTGGCTTGTTGCTCGGTAATAGGGCGCTCCGCTAAGTGGACGCTGCCAATCCACAGCTTGCCGCGAATCGCACTTCCGGCGGGCACGCGCTGGACCCGCAGCATCAGCAGTTTCGTATCCGGTCCGGTGCTAAATGTTCCTCCTACTTGCTTCCAGAAATCAGCGTCTTTGAACTCCTCGCTGGCAAAATAAATTTCTCCGGTGAATCGGTCTTCGAGCAAGAATCGTGGCCCACCCGCACCCTGCAAGCCCTGTGCCTTGAAATAAGCAGAGAACTCATACGTTGTATCGGGCTCGACAGGAATGAATTGCCGGATACCGGCGTCTTCGATTCCATGACTGTCAAAAACTATGGAGAGAGAACGATGGCCGGAATACAACTCGGTGGTATCTAGGGTCAGCGAGACTTCGGGTGATTTTTCATACAGCCAATCGAATCCGCCGTTCAGCACAGGCAAGCTGAAATCGCCGTTAACCACGAGATTTTCCCGAGAACTCTGATATCCGGAGAGATTGCACAACCCTGCCGCTTGTCGCCAGGCTTCACGAGCTTGCGAGATCTCCCGCAGGTCGATCAGATATCTGACATAGCCGAAAACGTAACGTGTCTCCACAGGATGGTTAAGTTGCACCATCTGCGACCAAACTCTTGCCGCAGCCGCCGGTTCATTTATGGAGGTCAGGAACTCCAGAAACGAGGAGTAAACATCAGCGTTATGGGGTACGACGTCCCGCAGTAGAGTTTCAACATCGGGTTTGATCCGCCAGCAGCGATCCAGGGTCGCAGGCGGCAAATAAGGATCATTCTCGAGAACTACGCGGAATTCCTGCAATGCTTTTTCCGTTTCGCCCAGGGCCCAGTAGAAATTGGCCGCCTCCCATGCAACGTCTGGATTGGAAGGATCAGCCATAGTGGCGTGTTGTAAAGCGTCCTTCTGTTGATCGCTGTCGGCGAGCCTCCGGTACGTTCTGGATAGTTCGAGCCAGTAGCTGGAATTGTGAGGATTTAGCGCCGTCGCCGATCTGAAGAATTGTGCCGCAGCCTCCGGTTCGCGTTGCATCTGCAAAAAATAACGCCCAATGCGATATTGATATTCCGCATTTCCGGGTTCCAGTCGGGCCGCTATTTGTAGGCTCGCGAGATCAAGCTTCCCGGAAAAATAATCGGCGAGGACTGCGCGGGCCGCCAAACCAACATAAACACTCGCGAGCGACAGGCACGCCCCGAAAAAAATGATCTTCCGACCTGGGCTCTGAAGTCCAATCTTCAAGCGAATGGTTTCGCGCGAGTGCACACCAGCCGCATGCTCTCCCAACTTACGCTCCACTGGAGGCGGCTTCCGAAACCACTTCCTCCGTATTGCTCAGCGCATCCTCGTGGTAGTACCCGTGGCCGTACTTTCCCTGATATTCGTAGTGATAATAATAATCAGGAGAACTGAGGTCGACGGCGTTGACCAGTACGCCGCATACTCGCGCATTCACTTGCAGGAGGAGGTCGCGCGCGCGCCGCAGAGCAGGCTTTGTGGTGTGTCCGGATCGAATGACGAGAACAACCGCGTCAGCACCAGTCGACATAACGACGGCATCCGTGACCGACAGGGTCGGCGGGGAATCGATGACAACATGGTCGTACTGTTTGCGAAGCTCTTCGAGGACGTTCTTCATTTTGGCGGACGCCAGAAGTTCGGCCGGGTTCGGCGGCGGCGTTCCAGCAGGAAGGACAAAAAGGTCAGGCAGGATCGTCGACGGAACGATCGCCTGTTGCAGAGTCGCGGCGCCCGTCAGCACGTTGCTCAGTCCGGTTGTTGGACCCATGCCGAGCGTTTTGTGAATGCTGGGCCGGCGCAGGTCCGCATCGATCAACAGAACGCGCGTGCCCTTCTGCGCCAGGACAATCGCCGAGTTCACGCTGGTCGTTGTCTTGCCCTCTTCGGGGAGAGCGCTGGTAACGAGAATAACTTTTGGAGGCCCTCCCGCAAAGGTGAGGAGCAATGAGGTACGCAGGGCGCGGTAAGACTCCGCCATTTGCGACCGGGGACGCGATTTTGTTACCAGTTCAATAGCCTCTTTGGAAGACGCAAGAACCAACTTCTCCCGTCGGCCCAATTCCCTGGTGCTTCGAGATCCGAGAGGAATCATGCCCAGCGATGGAAGCGCAGAAATGACTTGCGCCTGCTCCGGCGTCCGGACTGTGTTGTCCATACTCTCCAGGAGAAAAGCGAGTCCGATCCCGGTGGAAAGACCCAAGGCTAGAGCAAACCCGAGATTTCTTAAAAGGTTTGGCCCCGCTGGTGACGTAGGAACCCGCGCCGCGTCCACGATGCGGAAGTTATTCGACCTCAGACCGGCGGTGACGCCAGCTTCTTTCAATCTCTCGAGCAAACCTTCGGAGAGTGTCCTGTTCGCGTCGACATCGCGCTTGAGCAGGCTGTATTCGATGGCGCTCTCGTTCAGTTTGTTGGCTTCCTGTTTTTGCTGCTCCAGAGCGCTGCGCAGCATGCCTTCGCGTTGTACGGCTGCGAGATAATCGCCGCGCAAACGAGCCGCCACCTTGCGCATTTCAGCCTGAATCTGCTCGTTGACTTCCTTGAGTTGACTGTTGAGCTGAGCCAGTTTCGGATACGAAGGTCCAAACTGAGTGCTCAGTTGCGCCACTTGGATCTTCAGATCCGCTTGCTGTTCGCGAAGCTTTTCCAGCAGCGCTGAATTGGCGCTGGAACCCTTTGCATCGCCGTTGGCGGCCGCGGCCGCCGCGATTGAGTCCGTGTCACCCGATTGCACCAGATGATAAATCGATTCTTTCTCCATCCGCGCAGACTCGGCTGCGGTTAATTCCCGGTTCAATTCATCCAGTTTCTCAGTAGTGATGTTCTGCTTTTCGTCGATACCGAGAATTTCATGTTCTTTCTGATACTTGACCAGCTTTTCTTGCGAGGTCTCGACCTTTATTTGCAGATCGACCAACTGCTTGGAAAGCCAATCCGAGGCCTGCATGGTGGATTCAAATCGCGTCTTGAAATTCTGCTCGACGTAGGTGTTGGCCAGCGTGTTCACCACACGCGCGGCGATATTCTTGTCTGGGCTGCGGTAACGAATTTCAATGATCCTGGTATTCGGGACCAGAGAGACCTGCAGACTTCCTTTGAAGTTAGCGAGCGCAGCCGAAGTCCTCGCAGAATCTGGCTGCATCGCGTCGGCTGTGAGCTCAAGCGATGAAGGCGAGGGTCTGCCCTTGGCTCCGAATTCCGGTTGCTGGTCCAGGTTCAGTTGCCGGATGACCTGCAGCGCGAGCAGATCGCTCTTCAGAATCCGTACTTCGGTATCCAAATCGGTTGGATCGTAATAGTCAACGCTGCTGGATGAATCCTTCAGGTTGAAGGTGACCGGATCCATCTTGTTAATGGCAATGCTCCCAACCGCTTCGTAGATGGGCGTGCTGCGCAGGGTAGAAATCGCGACTACCGCAACAACCAACACTACACTTCCAATCACGGCCCACTTGCTCTTGATGAGGACCCGCATGTACTCCCGGAGCAAAGAATCTTGGGTGGGAACGCCAGGGTAGGGACCCGATGAGCCGGTGCGGCTGAACTCGATCGGGAAACGGGGCTGCAGCTCGTGCAAAATCTGTCCGTTGAGTGGTATTAACGGTCCCGAATCCATCAGCGCTCCCGGAGAGAATCCGGACGGCGGAGAAAGTCGGTAGGATCCGTCGTCCGATTGTGCCCAGTCTAGCATCGCAAGCCGAGCATCTACCCCTGCTAATTAGCCGGGTTCCTTAGTGTTAACGGGGGTTCCCGCTGGTTAGAACCATGCTCACCTCCGCTATACTGGCGCTGGCAAAAATCCGCTTGACGCCGTGCAACAACCGTAGTTCACACATTCGTTGGGCGGATTCATTCTGGCTTCGAGGGATTAGACATCGATGAACTGGTCGGAGCAAGTTGTACTCGTTACCGGCGGGACGGGCTCTTTTGGCAGGAAGTTCGTCGAGCTTATGTTGCGCGAATACCGGCCACAAAAGCTCATTGTCTTCAGCCGCGACGAACTGAAGCAGCATGATATGCGAGCTTCGGGGTTCGACCATTCAAGCGTGCGCTATTTCATCGGCGATGTGCGTGATCCGCAGCGTTTGGAACGCGCCTTTTCCGGAGTCACAGTCGTGGTTCACGCGGCAGCGCTCAAACAGGTTCCGGCGTGCGAATACAATCCCTTCGAAGCTATCCAAACCAACATCATTGGCGGCCGGAATGTCATCGATGCGGCCATCAATCGAGGAGTACGCTGGATTCTAGCTCTGAGCACCGACAAGGCAGTCAATCCCATAAATTTGTACGGCGCGACCAAACTGTGTGCGGAAAAAATGTTTGTGCAAGCAAACGCCTATTCCGGCGGGCAGAATACTCGATTCAGTTGTGCGCGTTATGGAAACGTTCTGGGCAGTCGCGGCAGCGTGATTCCGGTTTTCCAGGAGCAACGCAAACGCGGCAAGATTACGATTACCGACTCGCGCATGACGCGCTTCTGGATCACAATCGAGCAAGGAGTCAGGCTCGTGGTTCAGTGTATAGAGCAGATGCACGGGGGCGAAATTTTTGTTCCCAAGATTCCAAGCATGAAGCTGGTTGAAATGGCCGGAGCGATCGCTCCGGGTTGCGATGTGGAATCGATCGGAATCCGTCCGGGCGAGAAACTCCACGAGGTGTTGCTTTCGGAAGATGAAGCTCGCCACGCCCTGGAGGTCGATGACATGTACGTAATCCAACCGGCGCATCCGTGGTGGCGAAAGGAAAACTGGAAGCACGCACGCACGCTTCCGGAAGGATTCCGTTACGCTAGCGATACCAATTCTCATTGGCTCAACGCCGAGGAGTTGTATGAACTCGTGGGCGAAGGTTCTCCGGCGCTCGTACCTCCGTCCTCGGAGCCAGAGCTGCGCATTCGGGCCTAGGAAATCCGCCGATACGGTTCGGAGCGGTCAAGGAAAGATGAAGATTGTAGCGATTATCCAGGCCCGGATGGGAAGCACACGTCTACCGGGCAAAGTCCTGATGGATCTCGGAGGCGAGACGGTCCTGGCTCGTGTAGTGCGGCGCTTACGAAGGGCCGCGCTCATCGAGGAAATTGTGGTGGCCACAACCAGTTTAACCGCCGACCACGCCATTGTCCGCGAATGCGAGCAACTTTCCGTGAGAGTTTTTCGTGGCGAAGAAAATGACGTGCTTGACCGCTACTATCAGGCTGCGCAGTACATCGGCGCTGAGGGAATTGTTCGTATCACGTCCGACTGCCCTCTGATTGATCCAGAGATTACCGATAACACCATTCGCGCCTTCTTAGAGCGACGGCCAGACTATGCGAGCAATACGTTGCAGCGGACGTATCCTCGGGGGCTTGATACGGAAGTGATGACCCGTGATGCTCTGGAGTGCGCGTGGCGGGGAGCACGATTGTCTTACCAGCGAGCTCACGTAACGCCTTACATCTACGAGAATCCGGATCGGTTCTGCGTTCTGCCGGTAAAGTGCGATGCCGATTACAGCCGCCATCGCTGGACGCTCGATACGCCGGAAGATCTCGCCTTCCTCCGGGCGGTTTACGACCGCGCCGATAATGATCACAGCGTGTCGTGGCGTGACGTCCTCGCTCTGTTGGAACGGGAGCCAGAGCTTGTGGAATTGAATCGCGATGTCATGCAGAAAGCGCTGCAAGAGGGCTGATGTCAATTCAAGATCTTATTGGTCAAGATTAGCTGAATGACCGCGCTGAAATTGGGGAGAAAAATCGTCGATTTGGACCGCCCCACGTACTTCGTGGCGGATATTTCAGCGAATCACGATGGGGATCTGGAGCGCGCCAAACTCCTCATCCGGCTTTGTGCGGAGGCGGGCGCCGACGCCGCAAAGTTTCAGAACTTCCGGGCCTCGAAAATTGTCAGCGACCAAGGTTTTCAAGCGCTGGGCAAGCAGCTGTCACACCAGTCCGAATGGAAGAAAAGCGTGTTCCAGGTATATCAAGCGGCCACTTTGCCTTGGGAGTGGACGCCTATTCTTAAGCACGAATGCGACGCCTGCGGGGTCGATTACTTCTCTGCCCCTTACGATCTTGAAGCTGTCGACATGCTTGATCCTTATGTTGAGCTTTTCAAGATCGGTTCTGGGGACATTACCTGGCCGGAGATGCTCCGCAAAATCGCCAAGAAACAAAAACCGGTGCTGCTTGCCACGGGTGCTTCGGAAATCGCCGAGGTGCAGCGAGCAGTACAGGAGATCCTGAAGATTAACCTTCAGCTCGTCCTCATGCAGTGCAACACAGACTACACCGGGAGCGTTGAAAGCTTCAGGCACGTTCACCTCAGAGTCCTAAAGGCATACCGCGCAATGTTCCCTGATGTGATTCTGGGTCTGTCTGACCACACTCCGGGCCACGCTACTGTACTCGGCGCTGTCACTTTGGGAGCGCGGGTAATAGAGAAACACTTCACTGACGACCATCGCAGAGAGGGGCCGGACCATCCTTTTTCGATGACGCCGCTGATGTGGCGGGACATGGTTGACCGCACCCGCGAACTCGAATCAGCGTTGGGCACATCGCTCAAAGTGGTTGAAGAAAATGAACGTGAGACCGTCGTGCTGCAGCGCCGTTGCCTTCGGGCCGTAGTGGATCTCGGCCCGGGAACCGTGCTGCAACGTGAGATGTTGGAGCCACTTCGGCCCGCCCCGCTGGACGCGGTCATGCCCTTTGATCTTTCAAGAGTGGTCGGCAAGACCCTGACTCACGCGTTGCTGGCCGGCGAGCATCTCAAATGGACAATGCTTACTGACGTTGGGGTTCACTAGTGCGGATCCTCTATTTCACCGACAACCATTCGGACCACAATCGCAGGTTCCTCGAAAAACTAACCGAATTGGGCCATGAGGTCCATCTCCTCGATGCCACACAAGAAACGTCTGCGGCGAACTGGTTACCACACGGTGTCCAGGAAATACAAACGAAACAAATTGTTCGTCGGGACGCGGATCCGGGTCATTTTGCCGAGTTTCTCGTCGAGCTTCAATCATGGTTGAAAGAACTACGCCCTGACCTGCTGCATGCTGGGCCAATTCAAACCTGCGGCTACGTCGCAGCGTTATCCGGCTTCCATCCTCTACTGCTGATGTCCTGGGGCTCAGACATACTACTTCACGCGCGCCGTAATGCCGAGTGGGCACGCGCCACCGAGGTCGCCCTGGCTGCGGCCGATGGATTCTTTTGCGACTGCGAAGCCGTTCGCGAAGCCTCTCAGCGCTATGCGGCGATTCCCGAAACACGGATCGCGCAGTTTCCGTGGGGAATCAGGCGTGGCTCATTCTCACCGCAAGGGCCAGCAGCGTCCCGAGAGAGTTTCGGTTGGGGATCAGACCCGTTCGTCTTTATTAGCACGCGATCGTGGGAGCCACTCTACAACCTCGATGTTCTCCTACAGGCATTTCACATGGCTTACAGGCAGAACCATCGTCTCCGTTTGCTGTTGCTGGGCGACGGTTCGGAGGCTGGCCGGGTTCGAAGCATCATTGTCCAGAACGACTTGAACGAGGTTGTGGTCACCCCCGGGTTGATCGCAGGTACAGATACGCCGCGATGGTTTCGGGCTGCGAACGCATACGTGAGTTGTGCCAGGTCTGACGGAACTTCAATCTCGTTGCTGGAAGCAATGGCGACGGGGCTTCCCGCGATCGTTACCGATATCCCGTCCAATCGCGAGTGGATCACTGAGGACAAGAACGGCTGGCTGGCAACGACCGGCTCTTCGGAGGAGTTTGCCGCGAAGCTACTTCGAGCGGCAAGTAGACCCCCTGACGATCTTGACGCGATTTCAGAGCGGAACCAAAGCGTTGTAGCTGAACGCGCGGACTGGGATAAGAATTTCCTAAAGCTCTTGCGCTTGTATGAATTTCTCGCACGCAGTGCACTGGTGATGAAAGCATGAGGCTGGTCAGTCCACTGTTGAGGCATGTTTTTTATCCTGGCCTGTCCAAGGCGGGCTATCTTCGGCGCGCAAGCGCAGGACCAGTAGTGCTTACTTATCACGGTGTTTTGCCTTCGGGATACAGAGTCGTTGATCCGGATCTCGACGGCAGCCTGGTGAGCGCCGAGTCATTTCGACAGCAACTCCGCTTCCTTAAAGATCAATACAAGGTTCTCTCACCGGAAGATTTTCTCCACTGGTGCGAGGCTGGCCGCGAATTACCTCCGCGTACCGTGTTGCTTACTTGCGATGACGGTCTGCGGAACTCGCTCTTTGATATGCTGCCCATCCTTCAGGAATTCCGGTTCAAGTGCCTATTCTTTGTCACTGGCGCTTCACTCCGTTCCACGGCCACAATGCTTTGGTACGAGGAACTTTATCTGATGTTTCTAGCGGTTCCGGGAAGCCTCACGTTACGGCTACCTGAAATCGGACTGCGTGAAGCTGCCCAGCGGGAAAAGCGTTCTTTGTGGTGGAAACTGGTAAGAAAGCTTTCACAGTACGACCCTGGTTATCGAAAGACGATTTTGGGAAAAATACGAATGCAGTTGGGACTCGAAGAGCGTTGGGACGAGGAATATCACGAAGATCCTGTATTCCAGCGGCGATTCTTGATGTTGAACCTGCCCGAACTCGGTCGGCTTGCCGCGGCTGGGATGTGCATTGGTGCACATACTCTCTCTCACCCGTTGCTGTCCGAGTCACCGCCGGAAAACGCGTGGAGGGAAATCTTGGAGAGTAAGCACCAACTCGAACAGAGTTTGGGGCAAGAGGTGTGGGCTTTAGCGTATCCGTTTGGTAACTCGTCTGCGGTTACGTCCCGAGAAATACAGATGGCGGAACAGGCCGGCTTCAAAGGCGCATTCCTCAATGTGGGAGGAGGTTTTGGAACGCAGACGTCGAAATTTGCGCTCCCGCGAGTGCATATCACTGGAGACATGAGTCTGGCGGAATTCGAGGCGCACATTTCGGGGTTTCATCGCTCATTGCAAAAACTTTTAAGACTGGCAGGTCCGAGGGTTGAAGCGTGGCCGAACGCTTGAGAACCACTAATCATTTGAAAAGCAGGGAATCTTGCGCCTAGTTGTGCACAGAGAAATCCCGGATGACAAGCTGCTGGCGTGTCAGTGGAATGCACTGGTCCGGCAAATGGAGCGTCCAGAAGTTTTCTACACCTACGAATGGGCGCTGGCTGTAAGCCGTGCCTATCGAGACTCCGTCACGCCTCTGCTCATACTGGCTTATGAACAGGATTCGCTGGTTGGCGTCGCTGTACTCGCAACCGATACGGCGCGGCGAGAAGCATTCTTCCTGGCAGACGCAACAGCCGACTATTGCGATTTTGTCTCATCTACGGCTCGCCGATTGGAGTTTGTGAATCAGATCCTGGCTGATGAGCTGCAAAGATTAAAACTACCCGCGTTCGTGGCAGCGAGCCTGCCGGCAGATTCTGTAACTTCTTGCGCGCTCAAAGCTGTCACCCAAGCGCATGGATACAAAACATTTTCTCGACCGGCGCACCTATGTGCACAGATCTCTCTGGGATCGTCCCTGGAAAGGCGAAATCTAAGAGACGCCGTCACCAACAACAAATCGCTTCGCTATTCCCTCAAAGGCTTGGCAAAGCACGGGCGTGTGAGCATTGACCATCTGCAGTCGCGCGACAGTCTGCAGGCGGGACTGCCCGAGTTTGTGCAAGCTCACATCACGCGATTCTCTGCCGCGGGTCGGCAAAGCAATCTCGCGTATCCACAACGGCAGTCTTTCCTTGCCGAACTAGCCTTTCTACTTTCCTCCGCAGGATGGATTGCGCTCACACGGCTGCGAGTGGGTGACCATACAGTGGCGTGGAACTATGGATTCCGGTTCTCTGGGAGCTGGTTTTATTACCAGCCCACGTTTCACATGGACTGGGGGCGATTTTCTCCAGGGCTCTGTCTGCTCTCGAAAATTGTGGAAGCTGGCTGCGATGACCCTGAAGTCGAGCGCGTTGACCTGGGACTGGGCGCAGAAGGTTACAAAGAACGATTTGCCACGGGCGCCCGGCAAACGCTGGACTTTATGGTGACCACCTCGACTGCGCATTATCTCAAAGTAGCAGCTCGCCACCATGTTGCTGCCGCGATCAAGACTTCCCCTCGCCTCGAACACTATGTTCGTCGAGTGTTGCGGCGGTCAACAACGGGCAGCGTTGCAGTATGAAAGTGCTTCTGCTCCATCCCGAAGACGCTTTCGCTGCGTGGCCTATCACGCAGCACTGGGACTTGACGATTGATCTCGGGCGCGCCCCGGCCGGGAGCTACGAACGCTGGAACCAGCAGGCTGGGAGTCCAGTGGTGAGCATCTACGATCTTGCTAAAGAAACTGAGGATCTCTATCGCCTCCGCGAACTCATGCAACTCGGAACCGGTGTCATGGTGGACGCCTCAGGAATCGACTGGTGGGACGTCTTGTCGTTGGAGCTTGTTCCCCAGCTTCAGCAGCTCATGTTGATCCGCCGCTTGGCGAAGAAACTGGGCTCGACATGCGAGTTGTATTCAAGTCGTCCCCATTTCGTCGCAACGGCTCTAAGAAGATTTCTTGGCACCCGACTGACAATCCTGGAGAACCGTGCTCAGTCGGCTCTTCACCGGGTGCGCCATTATCGCAAAGTCCTTTCAGAGCTCGACAGAGCCCAGCTCACCCAGGTGCTCGAGGATAAGTTCGACAGCCATCATTCCATCCGCCACCGCTTTACTCGCCGTGGTCGCACGTCAGCAGAGCCGGTTATCTTGCTGCCATCGGCTTACATCAACGTTTCGCGGACCGCGCTCTCTTACGCGAAATTGCTGCCAGATTTCCAATTTCTGTTGGTTCACACCCGAAGGAACGCTAATTCTTCGTCACTGCCTGAGAATGTTCGCTCGGTATCACTGACGCCATACTTCGTTCCAAAGCACCAGAGCGAAAGCGCTTCCCTGCTAGAAGCGTGGAGCATTCTAAGAAAGCAGCTGGTTGACGATGCCGAAGAGTTCAACATGGCTGAGGCGGCGGGTGTTTTTGAACGGATTCCCTCGCTTCTTTCCTGGGGCATTGCTCTGCGTAATGCCTGGATTCGAGTTTACGATTCCGAGAATGTCAGCGCTTGCCTTTCCGCCGATGACAGCAATCCTCCTTCCAGTGTCCCACTGCTCATTGCCAAGAAGCGTGGCGTCCCCGCGCTCGCATGTCATCACGGTGCTTTGAACTACATGATGGCAATCAAGACGAACTATGCGGACTTCTACCTGGTTAAGAACGAGATGGAACGGGACTACCTGTGGCGCATCTGTCACCTCGACCCGGAGAAGATCGTCATGTCCTTAGAAGCCTTGCCCATGCTGTCGCCTCTGCAGCGTGCACGACGCGGCTCAGCTCCGTGGCTGGTTTTTTTCACTGAACCCTATCAGAGCTCCGGATGGCGCACCGATGAGGTCTACCGCGATGTTTTGCCGCCTTTGTGTTCTCTTGCGGAGAGCTGCGGACTGAAACTTGTTTTCAAGCTGCATCCCTTTGAAAGTATCAAGGGCTATCGAAGAATGTTGCGCCGATTGATTCCGAGCCGAGAGCGACAGATCGAAGTTCTGGCAGGTCCAGTATCGGAGCAATTGTGGATTAACACAAAATTGGCGCTGACCGTGCAATCCTCCACGGCTTTGGAGTGTAGCGCTCGGGGCATTCCCGTCTTCCTGTGCGCGTGGTTGCGCGATCCTTATTCCGGATACGTTCAGCAATACAAGCGATTTGGTGTTGGTCAAGTGTTGGAATGCTCGGAACAGATAATGGGGATACCTGATCTCCTTGGGGTGCAGAACCAAGCAACTCAACTACTACGAGCCTCCGGGAGCCTTACAGACGCCGACAAGTTGGCGAACCTTTTTGCGGGAGCATACACACCGGTTGCGAGCAACGCTTGAGTGTGATGAGCAGAAACCGAGTCCAAATATTTCTGATTCAGAAGCCGCCGCAATGAAAACAGCGAAGCCAGTTCGGCCGATTACGATCTTCACTCCTTCGTCTGCCGACGAAGACGACACAAACGCTCAAAATCTTACGGTAAAGGAGATTGTTGCTCGCCTTCCGCCAGCGTTGTTTCGTGTGATCATGATCACTGAGGGCAAACCCGATCCGCGTATCGCCAAGCGTAAGAATACGGAGTTGGTGCGTTGGACCGAACACGGGAACACTGTCCGGCTGCTCAGCCACTGCCTTCTTTCAAAGTTGGATATCTATTTCTTTCCGCGTAATGGTCCGCTGGACCGTGGGTTCTTCGATTCGAAGAAGTACCTGGGCAAACGGACCGCGCTGGTGAGCTACGTCGTAATGATGGTGAACGATTTCAATGGGATAGGCTTGATGGGCCGCTCGATCGTCGAGGCGGACAAGGTCTGCGCCAACTCGAGGTACGTGGCAGAGACGGTTCGCGAAAAGTTCGGGCTCGAATCAACCACGATTCATGATGGGGTCGACCGCCGATTCTTTTTCGCGTCGCTGGAGGCAGACGCTCAAACCTCGAATCCGCTGGTCGTTCTATACGCGGGCTCTTTGCAGCCGCGAAAAAAAGTCGAATTGGTGATCCAAGAAGCTGTGCGTTGGCCGAGTGTGCAGTTTCGCATAGCAGGTCGCGGCGAAACTGAGGCACACTGCCGCGCCTTGTGTCAGACGCTTGATTGCCGCAATGTCTCTTTCTTAGGACATCTGTCGTCCGCGCAGTTAGGAGAAGAAATGCGGAGGGCACATGTGTTTTTTTTCCCGAGCATCCTCGAGGGCCATCCTCAGGTGCTCGGGCAGGCGGCGGCTTGCGGATTACCGGCAATTGCCATGAATCTGTACCGACCAGATTATGTGTTGCGTGGAGAAACCGGCTTCCTCGCAGAATCTGACGAGGAACTATCCCAATACTTGGAGGTCCTACTGCGTGAATCGGCGATTCGGCGATCGATGGCGGCGGCTGCAGTCCGGCACTCACAACAATTTGATTGGGATCAGATTACGGAGCAATGGATCGAGGTCTTTCAAGAAGTGGCAGGTCGTCAAACCCGCAACGATTTGAGAGAAGCTGCGCTGTGAACGCGACCGCGCAATTTGAACAAGAGCAGGGCTATTCGGGAACAGTAGGTCTGTCTCGCGTCATCAGCAATTCGGTTGCGTTGGTGCTGCTCGACTTGTTGAACAAGGCAGTGCCGCTGATTGTGTTCCCACGTGTAGTTCGTGCTCTTGGGCCCGCGGCGTACGGACGATTAGGGTTCGCCGCTGCCGTGGCCGGGTTTTTCGGCCTGCTGGCTTCCCCGGGCTTTTCGACATATGCGCTGCGCGAAGCAGCCAGAAACAACGAAAGGGTTTCGTTCCTCGTTAAACACGTTCTCGGGGCGCGGGTTGTTTTTGCGACGGGCTCCTACCTGCTTCTTGCGCTCTTAACCTTGTTCTTTGCACCTCGTGACGGTCAGACTCGTCTCTTGATCATGCTCTCCGGTCTGGCATTCGTGGCCTCGAGTCTCGATACGCAATGGATCTTCGCAGCTCGCTCGCGTATGTCGATGATCGCAGCGCGGGGGGCGCTTGCACAGCTGGCATACGCCGGGCTGATTCTCACACTGGTTCGCGGCTCCCGCGACGCGTGGATTATCCCGTCTGCAACCGTGCTGTCCCTGGTTCTGAGCACTCTGCTGATTTGGTTGCCCGCACGCCGCCAGTATCAGATTCCCCTGCCGGAGATCTCGCCACAAACTTGGGGCATCTTCCTGCCAATCTGCATGGTCATGGGATTTTCCAGCCTCATGTCGTTGGTCTATGACCAAATTGACGTCGTCATGCTCAAATATTATCGGGCCGACGCCGAACTTGGAGCCTATGTCGCGAGCTATGGACTGATGACAATGGCAATGTCCTTTCTCCCGATTTTGGGTCAGGTTTTCATTCCCCTGTTATCGGAAACGGCGGTACACAGTCGCAGCACTGAGAATCGGAATGCGGAAAGAAAATATCTCAATTGGTTCGGGAATGCTACGATCGGTCTCGCTCTGCCCATCGCGGTCGGCGGCTTTATCCTGGCGGTTCCCATCACCCAGTTTGTCTTCGGAAGTCAGTATTCCGGCTCAGGAATTCTATTTCGCTGGCTGACTCTGACCATTGTTACGGGGCCAGCAGCCAGCTACTGCGGAGCGCAACTCGTGCCGAATGGCCGAGAAAAGAAATATCTGCTCGCGGTCCTTGCCGGGGCCTTGACGAATGTCGTGCTGAATCTGATCTTCATTCCCAGGTACGGGGCGCTTGCGGCTGCTTTTACAACCGCCTTCAGTCAAGGTGTTGTAGCGCTCATGAACTATTATTTCGCCAGGGATTTGACGTGGCCACGTCTGTTTGCTGCGGTGGCAGCATCAGTTCCAGCTACCTTTGTTATGGCGGGAGGTCTTTTGGTTATTCAGAGATTGTTTCCGGTTCATGTCTTGTTGCTAGTCACTCTGGGAGCGCTGGCATACCTTGGCTCTTACGCTCTGAGTTTCAGCCTGTGGAGGCGAACCAGCGCTCCCCCCGTTGGGGTTGATCTGTCTTGAACAAGGCACAATCGCATGTGAAAACCTTTTTTTGGCCGTTCGCATCCGACGCTTCCCTCCGGAATAATGCAACGCTCCGGTCTGCAGGAGCCACCGGGCTTTCGAGACGTCATTCAGCGACTGGCACACAACCCCGTCCGCAGACTAATACCGCTTTTCGAGGTGAGTTCCAAAGAATGTCAGTGGGGGTTCTGCTTTCGGGCCGGGAGAAGTTCAGCCCATACTTCGGAGGTGCACTCGCTCGGTGGACTTACGAGGTCTACAGCCGGCTCACGGAAGAAATCGATGTGACGGTTTTCGGTTTTCCAACATCCAGCAGTGATGTCTATCCACTTTTGCATCAAAGCAGCAGTGCGTGGCGGGCTTGCGATGTCGTGAGTCGAATTCCGATAGCGAGACGTTACGAAGAGCAACTTTGGCTGCGGGCACTGCTGCCTCGGTTTCGAGAGTTCGATGTTTTGCACATTCACAACCGGCCTCAATGGGTTGGTTCTTTGCGCCGAATGGGCTATCGGGGAGCGATTCTGCTCCATTTGCAGAACGATCACCTGGGTCATTGGACTTCGCAAATGCTGGACGACTTGGCGTCACGCGTTGACCTGGTAGTGGTGTGCAGCAACTTTCTTCGTAATTGCTTCGCGCTGAAATCTTCAGCCTTAGCCGCCAGAACCGCAGTTGTATTCAATGGTGTCAATCGTGAGTTGTTCTTTCCCCGCGGAGAAAGTCGCGAGCGTAAAACCATATTTTTTGTGGGACGCCTCGAAGCGGAGAAGGGTGCACTTCAACTCATCCAGGCCTTCGCCCACGTTCTGCAAGCTCATCCTGATGCGATCTTGATGATTGGAGGTACGACAGGGTTCGGAACCCATCAGGAAACACCCTACGTCCGTCAACTGCGTGAGGTGGCGAATTCTGTCACCCACAAATGCGAGGGGAAGATTCATTTTACGGGTTACATTCACCACGATCGAGACTTGCCCCGCTGGTACCAGAAAGCGACCATCTTCACCAGTCCATCCTTATTCGAGGAGCCGTTCGGGATGGTCAATGCGGAGGCCATGGCTTGCGCGACACCTGTGGTCGGCTCTAAGCGTGGCGGTATCCCCGAAGTGCTGGGTGATGCAGGTCTGCTCGTCGAACCCGAAGACGCAGAAAAGTTTGCCGTGACGCTCTCCACCCTGCTGGCGCGACCGGCAGAGTGCGCGCGTCTTGGCGCCGCTGCCCATCAGAGGTGTCAGCAATTGTTCGATTGGCGTCTGATTGCTATGAGTTGGGCGGTCCTGCTGGAGCAAGTGCTTGGCCCGAGTGGACGGCTGCCCCTCTCGGAACCTAACTCGCAATTGCGCGGCTCGTGACAATGTGATTCCTTGGACTGAAGAACCCGTTCCGGAGAAAAACCATCAACGCGCCATGCGAGTGCTGACTCTTACTCCTTTTTATCCGACTGCCGCGGACGACGCCGATGGATGTTTCATCGCCGAGCCATTGCGGGCAATGGAGGAACTCTCAGTCAGGCCTTTGGTTTTAGCCGTGAAGCCATTGCATCGCGGCAGTGTGGGATTGAATGCGAGTGCTCCCATCGCGCAATCGGTCCCATATCCCTGCATCCCCGGCGGAGTCGGTCTCGCTTCCGCTGGGGCGTTTCTTTATGCGAGCCTGATTTCAAAAGTTCGAAGATTGCATCGGTCGCAGCACATCGATCTGATCCATGCCCACGCTGCACTGCCGTGCGGCCACGCTGCAGTCCTGTTGAGCAGGGAGTTGAATATTCCTTTCGTTATCACCGTCCACGGTTTGGACGCGTTCTTTGACAACCAGGTGCGCGGATTCTCCGGCCGGACGTGCAGGTGCATCTCGCAGTTTGTCTATCGTTCGGCGTCGTGCGTGATTTGTATAAGCGACAAGGTTGCCGGCAGGGTAGTCGATGGCACGGCAGCTCGGGTAAATACGAAGGTGATTTACAACGGCGTGGATGCACAGATGTTTTCTCCGTCATCGAGCGATTCCCCTCCTACAACTATCGTTAGTGTCGGCAACCTTATTTCTATCAAGGGCCATGAACTGCTTCTTCGGGCGCTTGCAGCTGTGCTTCCCCAGCATACAGATGTCTCATGCGAGATTATTGGCGACGGTCCCGAACGCGGCCGCTTGGCCAGGTTGACGAGCGACTGCAATATTTCTGGCAAAGTTCGATTTCTCGGCCGGCAAAGTCGAACGCAGGTAGCGGACGCGATGCGCCGCAGTGCATTCTTCGCATTGCCGAGCCGTTATGAAGGGCTGGGTTGCGTCTATCTGGAAGCAATGGCCGCCGAAAAAGCGGCAATCGCATGCCGAGGCCAGGGAATTGACGAAATTATCCGTCATGCAAGCAACGGCTGGCTCATCGAACCGGGCAACCTGGAACAGCTGATCACTGCGCTTTCAGTTCTTCTGAAGAACCAGCTGCTTCGTCGACAGATCGGCCGAGCCGCTCGCTCCACCATCCTTCAAAGCCGCACTTTGGCACATCAAGCCGCCGAGCTCTCGGCGGTCTATCGAGCGTGTGCCGCGTGAGCCGACGGATTGTCATCATCACGGAGATCATCGCACCCTACCGAATTCCCGTTTTTAACGCGCTCGCGCAGCAGAACGGAGTTGATCTGCACGTGATCTTCCTCGCGGAAAACGATCCTACCCAGCGCCAGTGGTTAGTCTACAAAGACGAAATCCGTTTTTCCTACCAGGTGCTTCGTTCATGGAGGCGAAGAGTCGGGCGCCACAGTTTCTTGATGAATTGGGGAGCGGATGTAGCACTCCGCCAAGCATCGCCGGATTTCATCGTTTGCGGCGGCTATAACTACATCGCTTCCTGGCAATCTATGTCCTGGGCTCGACGAAATCGCGTGCCTTTCAGTCTGTGGTCGGAGAGCACAGCCCGGGACTGCCGCAGCGGTCACGCGCTTGTAGAATTCCTGAAATCGCGGTTTTTTCGTGGGTGCGATGCGTTTGTAGTTCCAGGAAAATCTGCCCTCGAGTACTTGAGAAAGTACGGCGTGCCCAAAGAACTGATTTTTACCGCACCGAACGCAGTTGATACACAGTTGTTTTCGCAACGAGCCGAAAAGATTCGGGCAAATGCAGTCGCGCACCGTCGTGCTTTACGCTTGCCTGCTCGCTTTTTTCTTTTTGCTGGCCGCCTGGTACCCGAAAAAGGAAGTTTTGACCTTCTCGACGCCTATCAGTCGCTGGCGCCATCGGTCAGAAACGAAGTAAGTCTGGTGTTTGTTGGAGACGGTGCCGCGCGGTCCGCGCTTCAACACCGTGCTGCGGCCATCAACGGCGGATCCATTCAATTTACAGGGTTCGTACAACGCGAAAGCTTGCCTGCATATTACGCACTCGCAGACGCTTTGGTCTTTCCCACGCACACGGACACGTGGGGCCTGGTCGTGAATGAGGCCATGGCGTGCGGTTTGCCCGTCATTTCATCAGACGCGGCAGGCTGCGTAACGGACCTGGTCGAAAGCGGGTGGAACGGTCGCGTGGTTTCTGTGGGTGACGTTGGGCAACTCGCGTCCGCTATGGATGAACTTGGGCGGGACGCGAAGCTCCGATTTCTTATGGGCCAACGCAGCATGGAACGCATCCAGCAATATTCGCCTGCCGCTTGGGCCGTCGGCATGGCGGCTGCAGTCTTGCCGTCCGGGAGGCGCACTGCGTGATTGACCGCTCATACAGGTTTTATTTATTGGTCCCGGTCGCCGTGGTGTTCATGTTCGCCACATATGCTGCGGTTTTCCGCCCGGCGTACTTCAGCAGCTCCGATGAACTCGCCGGCCTGCTTTTCCTGCAGATCCTTCTGATGTCAATTTGGAATTACCGGGCGCGATTTCTTCCTCTTCTCCTTGCAGTCTTCCTGTGGGCCGGCATGGTCCTGCCATTGAATGCGGCGTGGACGTCTGGGCGATGGCTGGTTCTTTCCGTGGGCGCGCTTGCCGGTTTGATAGTTTCCGCCCGAGATCAGCGACATGCATTCGGGATATTCCATCTGGTCGCGCTTTTCTGCGTCGTGGCAGCCCTCGTATCGGCTGCCGTGTCGGCATACCCCAACCTTGCCTTTCTCAAGGCGATGAGCTTGCTGCTTCTTTTCCTCTACGATTCTTTCGGCGCGCGAGTAGCGGTAGTGGGAAGAGAGGCAAAGTTTGTCTCGAAACTCGTACTTGGTTGTGAGTTGCTTGTATACATTACGGCCATTTCCTATTTCATTTTTCATTTTGAGATCTTCGGCAACCCCAACTCCCTGGGCGCTGTAATGGGAGTGGCCGCGACGCCGATCCTGCTGTGGGGAGTTCTTATCAGCGAGCAGCCAACAATCCGATGGCGGCGCACGTTTGCACTTTTACTTGCAGTTCTATTGCTCTTTAGCAGCTATGCACGCGCAGGTATTGCGGGGGCAGTAGTCTCCTGCATTCTGTTATGTATTGCTCTGCGCCGATATAGGCTGCTGTTCAATGGGTTGGGCGTAGCTCTGTTGTTAGCCGCATTTGTCGCTGTGGCGGTTCCTCTACACCAGCAGGCTCCGGAGTCGCTCACATCCGTCTTCGTATACAAAGGACACCGGGAGGACGGCATTCTGGCATCTCGCAGATCCATTTGGGACGAGACGGTCGCATCCATTCAAAAACATCCCTGGTTGGGCAGCGGTTTTGGAACTAGTCCGACGAGCAGCGAGGTGGTGTGGCGATCAGGGAGCTACGAATCGTTTCGCGACGCGACCAGAGAGCATGGTAACAGCTACCTGGCAATTACCGAGTGGGTAGGTTTTGCGGGGGGCGCTCCGTTTTTCGCGCTGGTAATTCTGGTGGCTGTAAACGTGGGTCGCGCCTTGCGGCAGATGCGCTGCACCAGGAATATTTTCTCTCCCGCAATCCCGCTGGTCGGAGTCCTGGCGGCGGGACTGGTTCATGCGGCCTTTGAGGATTGGCTTTTCGCTCCCGGCTACTACCTGTGCGTCTTCTTCTGGACGATGGCTTTCATTATGGTGGACGTTCTCCCCGCAGCCACGCCTTTGGCCGTGCACGCCGCGCGGAGAACATCGCACGCATGGGACAACAGTTTGGGGATTGCCACACTCGGTCGATGATGCACCTATTCTTCAACTGTCTCGCCGCGAGCGCCGCAAGCGGATTGACTTATGTACATAATGTCGTTCCCCATCTCTCCGCCCGTTCGGATGTGCGGGCTACTGTCGTCCTCACCCGTCAGTTAAGGAACAGCCTTGGCAATCCAGCCAACATTTCATTCGTTGGGATGGACATTCCGGCTGGCGCGGCGGGGCGATTCTTTTGGGAACAGTCAGTTTTGCCACGCATGATCGGGAAGAGCGGCGCGGATGTGCTGGTCTCAGCCGGCAATTTCGCCATCGCGCGATCGCCCGTACCCCAGATCCTCCTTTCCGGCAATTCGCTCTATACCTCCTCCGATTTCTACGACGATCTTCGGACGCGTAGGGCATACGGTATCTGGATGGAAACTATGGCTCGAGGATTTGTCGCCCGGCGATCGATCGGCTGGGCCGATTGCACCGTTGCCCCCAGCAAGGCATTTGCCGATACGCTGCGAGGGTGGTCCGGAGGCAAAGTTGTCAATATTTATCATGGCTTCGATCCCGAGATATTCTTCAGAGACCGTAGCCCATTGCCCTCGGCGATTCAGACCAAAATTGATTCTGCCAAAGATGCCCTGCGCCTGATCTTCGTGAGCCACTACAACTATTACCGGAATTTCGAGACCTTGCTCCGGGCCATACCCCATATCCAGAAACCCTTGCAGGGAAGGGAGGTCCGCCTCTTCCTGACCTGCAGACTATCAGCTGAAGAAAACTCGGGCTCTTACCGCACAGCGCCTGCAACTGCGCTGGTTCAGCAGCTTGGAATTTCCGGTCAGGTCGTCGAACTGGGAGCGGTTCGATATTCTCTCTTGCAGCACGTTATCCGCGCATGTGATATCTACGTGACGCCTGCCTACACCGAGACCTTCGCGCATCCGCTGGTTGAGGCCATGGCGTGCGGCTTGCCAGTTGTGGCGTCCGATCTGCCTGTGCATCGCGAAATTTGTGGAAGCGCGGCCCTGTACTTCCCGCGCTTCTCTCCGCAACTCTTGGCTGAACGCGTCGTGCAGGTAGGACAATCCTCAGCGCTGCGAAAAACGCTCGCCGAATCCGGCGTGAAGCGATCGCGTGAGTTTTCGTGGCACAATCACGTCGATCAGATCGTTGGGCTGGCTCATAGCCTCGCACACTCTCCTGGTGGCTACCTGTGGGCGGCTTAGAGAACTACGTGGCTCGTGACCGGGCTGAGGCTGATGCGTCGGTGTGTCAGGCCGCTCACGCGACTGCGGCTTGCCCCGTGCAGATCTCTGACTTTAGGCTACAGTAAGCGATCACACTCTTGATGATGTCGTCGAGCGACTGAGTGGGAGCATATCCAAACCACTCGCGCGCTTTCGAAATGTCAGGGAAGCGGCGCTGCATGTCCTCGAAACCGGCGCCGTATGCCTGATCATAGCTGAGATATTCAATCGTACTGGACGACCCGGTTGCCCGGATCACTTGCTCCGCCAGGGCGTTGATCGTCACTTCCTCGGTGTTGCCAAGATTGAACACTTGACCGACCGCCGCATCGCAGTCAATGCATTGCATCAGCCCTCTGACGATGTCGCCAACATGAGTGAAGCATCGGGATTGTTCGCCATCTCCAAAGACCGTCAAGGGCTCGCCGCACAGTGCTTGTTTCACGAAAGTGGGCAAAACCATCCCGTAGCGACCTGTTTGTCGCGGACCAACCGTATTGAATAACCGCACAACGGTCGCCGGAAGTTTGCGCTCGTGATGGTAAGCAAGCGCCAGGAACTCATCAATCGCCTTCGAGCAGGCATAGCTCCAGCGCCCTTTGGTGGTTGGCCCCAGCACCAGATCATCCTCTTCAGAAAACGGGAACTTGGTGGACTTCCCGTAAACTTCCGAGGTCGAGGCGATCAGCACCCGTTTCTTCTTCTTCGCTGCCAGTTCCAATACTAGTTCTGAACCGCCAACATTGGTCTCGATCGTCCGGACTGGCGATTCCACAATGTTGAGCACGCCCACGGCAGCGGCGAGATGGAAGACGACTTCCGCGTCATCAATCAACTCCGCCAGCAACGGTTTGTCGAAAATCGTGTCAATGAAGTACTGAAATCTCCGATTTTCTTTTGCCTCGCGAATGTTGTCCATACTTCCCGTCGAGAGATCATCGATCACGGTGACGTTGTGGCCCTGCCCGAGAAGATAGTCCGAGAGATGCGAGCCAATAAAACCAGCACCACCAGTTATTAGAATGCGCATGGAATTCCTTAAGCCGAGATTCATTCTATGCCGACTGGTTTTCGAAGCACGGACGAAAAACCGCTTTCGTCAGCAGTGTCTCCAGAGAGTCAATAGACGCCACCCTCACCCCTTGGACTAAAGCTAAGCCTCTCTGTCACCTTTTCTGTCATATGGGAATTGCAAGAATCAGCAGTAGTATGTTCCCAGCCACTTGACTGCGAGTATGCAAACCGCCGAGGAACCCACACTTCTGCAATCTGCGCCACGTGCCGTGTCCTTACCGGTGAGCGTGATCATCCCTGTTCGCAACGAGGCGCTAAACTTGCCGCGCTGCCTGGAATCTCTGCGCGGAGCGGGTGAGATTTTTGTAGTCGACTCCGGCAGCACCGACGAGACTGCGGAGATCGCCCGGTCCTTTGCAGCGAAAGTCGTCCAGTTCCACTATCACGGGGGCTGGCCCAAGAAGCGTCAATGGGCGATGGATACGCTTCCCCTGGCCTATGACTGGATTCTTCTTCTCGATGCGGACGAGGTGCTGACGCCGGAATCAGCGGAAGAGATTCGGCAAGTCGTTCAGGATCCCCGCTACGACGGCTACTATTTTGTCTTGCGCATGTATTTTCTGGGACGAATGCTTCGCCACGGGGATGCCAGCTTCTATACGAGCCCTCGACTTCTTCGTCGTGGTAAGGGTCGTTTCGAATGCCGATTCAAGGATCAAGACGCTTCGATGGGAGACATGGAAGCACACGAGCGGATGGTGGTTGATGGAAAGACGGCGAAGTTGCAAAATCCGCTTGTCCATCACAATGTGAATTCACTCTCGCGTTACATCCTGAAGCACGATGAATATTCGAACTGGGAAGCGCAGGCATGGCTTGAGGGAGAAAACGGTCTGCAAGACTTGCCACCTTCTTTGTTCGGATCCCAGGCCCAGCGTCGCCGCTGGCTGAAAAAAAATTGCCTAAACACGCCTGGCTCGCCTCTTCTGTTCTTTCTGTACAAGTATTTTTTCCGGTTGGGATTCCTGGATGGGGTACCCGGACTGATCTATTGCGGGTTTCAGGGTATCCAGTTTTTTCACATCAAAGCGAAGATCTACGAGCTACGTATGAAGGGGAAGGCGTGATGGCAACCCGGATTGATTTTGCCGCGGATGCGGTCACGTATCACGCGTCGCTGGCGAATGAGTGGGAGTGCCGTTATCGAAAACGTTCGTTTCGGATGCGCGAGACCGTCCTGCTGAAATCCCTGGAGGGTAGAGAGTTGGAAGGTACTTTTTGGCTCGACGCCGGCTGTGGCACAGGTACACATTCACGCTGGCTCGCAGCACGCGGTTGCAGAGTGATCGGAGTTGATGCCTCTTCGGAGATGGTTGGTGCGGCCCGGTCTGCCACAGTTCAGAACTATCCTCATCGGCTCAGCTTCTCCTGGGTGCAAAGCATTGCACGTCTGGCAGTGGATGATTGCTCGCTGGACGCCGTCTTGTGTTCGAGCGTCTTGGAGTATGTACCAGACCCAGTCGCTTGCCTAATCGAATTCGCCAGAGTTCTTCGACCAGGAGGACTGCTGCTGGTTTCAATACCAAATCGCCATTCCACAGCCCGACGAATACAACTCGCATGTCATCTGTTGGGTGGTCTGTTGGGAAGGAACTGGTGCAAGTTCCTGGATTATTCCCGGCATCAGTATTCAAGCCTTGAGTTTCGGCGATTACTGGCGCAGTGTGGCTTTTCGAACTTGAAACAAGTTCCGTTTGGCGGCCCGCTGCCGCGCCTGGCACAACGAAGCCGCCGCTGGGCGCCCTTGCTGATGTTCGTGGCTCAGAAGCGTGCATGAGACATTGGAAACAGAATTGAAGCGACAATTCATCCGCCGATGCTGATTCTGGGGCTGAACATGTTTCACGCCGACTCATCGGCCGCACTCGTCCAGGACGGCGAGGTGGTCTTCGCGGTCGCGGAAGAGCGCCTGAACCGCATCAAGCACTACGCCGGTTTTCCCGCGCTTGCGATTAGGGCTTGCCTGGATTTCGCCGGAGCCAAAATCACGGATATCGACCATGTGGCGATAGGTCAGGACAGCGATGCGAACCTGGCCGAGAAAGTTAAGTATGCTCTCGCCAATCCCGCCAAGATCCTGAACTTCATCCGCCTGCGCCAGCGTAAGCAACCGATGCGTGATCTGGGTTCGCTGCTTTCCAAGGCACTCGACGTCGATCCCAAAACGCTTCGCTTCCAGCAGCATCATCTCGAGCATCACATAGCGCACATCGCCAGCGCCTATTACTGCTCCCCCTGGGAGAAGGCCGCAGGTTTCAGTTACGACGGATCCGGCGACTTCGTTTCCACCATGATGGCTCGCTGCCAAGGCAATCAGATCGACGTACTGGATCGGGTTTTCCTGCCTGACTCGCTGGGTAGCTTCTACACCATGATTTGCGAGTTCATCGGTTATCAGCAGTATGGAGATGAAGGCAAGGTCATGGGACTCGCGCCCTATGGCACAGACGCATTATGCGATAGGCTCGGCGAAGTTATTGGTTTGAGAAACGGCAGCTTCAACCTCGATCTCAGTTTTTTCAAAACCTTGGGAAGCAATCAGGGGATGCAGATTTTGCCGGACGGCACGGTGCGGCTCGCACGTCACTTTTCCCCCGCTATGGTTAAGGCCTTTGGCAATCCGCGTGAACCGCGCGCCGAAATTACCCAGCGTGAGATGGACCTTGCGTATGCCATGCAGCGCCGCTTCGAAGATGTGGTCTTTCACCTCCTGAACCAACTTCATAAGCGGGTGCCTTGCGAGAATCTCGCGCTGGCGGGTGGATGCGCGCTCAACAGCGTCACTAACGGAAAGGTCTTCACGCGCACACCATTCCGGCGTACGTGGATTCAACCTGCGGCCGGCGATGAAGGATTAGCCATCGGCGCGGCTCTACACACTTACCACATGGTTCTCAATCGGCCGCGCTGTTTCGTGATGAAGAATTCATATCTTGGCCCTGAATTTTCTGATGCGTCCATAGAATCGAACCTCAAAAAAACGAAGCTGCGTTACAGGAAGCTGGAGCGTGAACCATTGCTTGACGCGGTAGCGCAAGAAATCGCGGCGGGCAGCGTCGTGGGCTGGTTCCAGGGCCGCATGGAATGGGGTCCAAGAGCACTGGGAAACCGCTCCATACTGGCTCATCCCGGATTGCCGGGCATGAGAGATATTTTGAATGCGCGCATCAAGCAGCGCGAATGGTTTCGTCCTTTCGCTCCCTCGATTCTCGAGGAGCGACAGTGCGAATACTTCGAGCATGACCATCCATCGCCATTTATGTTGCACGTATACAAGATTCGCCAGGAAAAACGCGCCCAGCTCTCCGCTGTCAATCACGTGGACGACACAGGCCGTTTGCAGAGTGTCAGCCGCGACGAAAACCCGCTTTATTACGAACTGATTCAGACCTTCGAGCGCAAAACGGGAGTTCCCGTTGTTCTGAACACCAGCTTCAACGAGAACGAACCGATTGTGTGCCAACCCGAGGAAGCCATCGAGTGCTTTAAACGTACACGAATGGACGTCCTTGCCATCGGGCCTTACTTAAGTATGAAAACCGAGAACTAACGTTCAAGCCATGGCGGCACCGACAATCTCGTTAAGGGCGATGAGCCGGAACGCCGAACTGAATCCAGTTCGCATCGCGACTTTTCCCCGGATGCGGGCCTTGGCCTGGTGTAATAACCAACTTTACGGCTCGCACGGCTACAGCATCCTTCGCTTCACAGTAAGAACGCATACGAACGCCATCGAATGGGAACACGTTGGACGCTACCGGCCTGCTGCGTGGCGATCCGTTACTTCGCTGTCCCGCCTGGCATCTCGTCTTTTTCGCGATGGTTTCCACGCGCTCGCTGTGTTGTCGTCAAGTCATTTAGTCGGAGCTGTGCCCGGTGCCATCGTGACTCTTGCTCCCCGAGAAACAGAATTTCGCGTGTCGCACAAACTGCTTCGCGGTACACGACCTCTGCATATCGCCAGCACTCCAGGCGAACGCATCTTCTGGGGAGAATACTTCGATAACCCGCATCGTGACGAAGTTCATATCTATGCATCCACGGATCGAGGCGCTCATTGGGATGTCGCCTATACGTTCGCCAAGGGAGCCATCCGGCACGTACACAATATCGTCTACGACGAGTGGGAAAACTGTCTCTGGGTGCTCACGGGAGATCATGGTTCCGAATGCCGGATTCTTCGCGCTTCGTGCGATTTCAAATCCGTCGACGTGATCCTGTCGGGCAACCAGCAAGCCCGCTCAGCTGCATTGGTTCCAACCCGCGACGCGGTCTACTTTTCTTCTGACACGCCGCTCGAAACTAATCACCTCTACCGTTTGGATCGACGTGGAACTCTCTCCTCAATATTAACTCTGGCCAGTTCTTCGATCGACGGCTGTCGAGTGGGTAACGCGTTATTTTTCTCGGCCATGGTTGAACCGAGCGTTGTCAACTGCGACCGTCGTGTGTTGCTGTACGGTAGTGCAAACGGGGGTCTCTGGAAAACCATACTCGAACGAAAGAAAGACCGCTGGCCGATGGGGCTATTTCAATATGGCAACGCTTTCCTGCCGGACGGCATAAACAGTACAAACCTGCTGGCCGTGACGACTATCGCCGTCAAACGCGCCGACCTCGAAACCAGCATCTGGCGCATATAGACTGGCCGGAAGTGGTCCACAGGGGAATCCCGGACGTCACCAGCGACGTGCTCGTCTCATGCTAATGTCCCTTTGTGAGTAGGCTGCAATATTACCGGCGAATCTTCAGCGCTTATCTTGTCCCGGGGAAGAGCCATCTCACCTTCTGGCATGAGACACCCGAGGCAAACGCCGGTGCGAGCGTCCATCACCTTGGTCAATACTATATGTCCTTCAGTGAGAAAGCGCACTACCCAGGGCATCACGACTCGACGGGCATTCCGATGCTCGATTACCGCGGCAAGATTGGACTGCAGCACAATCCCATCGCGATTGCGCAGTGGGGATTGGGCAATTACAACCTATTTTCAAAACACCAGAATCTGGAACGAAGAAAGAAATTCCTCGCTGCCGGTGACTGGCTTTGCGACCATCTTGAGCAAAACTCGCATGGATTGTGGGTATGGAATCACCACTTCGACTGGGAATATCGCTCGCGATTGAAGGCTCCGTGGTACTCCGCGCTGGCACAGGGCCAAGGGATTTCTTTGTTGGTGCGGGCATATCGCGAAACTGGTGTCACAACATATCTCAACGCCGCGGACCGCGCCTTTGCCAGTTTCACGCGATCGACCGGTGAAGGCGGAGTAGCCTTCGCTGACGCCGACGGAAAACTCTGGTTCGAAGAATACATCGTCACACCGCCGACGCACATTCTTAACGGCTTCATCTGGGCGGCATGGGGTGTTTACGATTATTTTCTTGCGACGCAAAGCAGGACTGTCCAAGATTTATTCAATCAGGCCGTAGTTACCCTGCGCGTTACTCTCGATCGCTACGATCTCGGTTTCTGGTCGCTCTATGAACAATCAGGCACGTTGCTTCCTATGGTGGCCAGCCCCTTTTACCATCGATTGCATGTTGTGCAATTGCGTGTGATGCATCGCCTCACGGGAGACGAGGCATTCTCCCGATATGCCGATAAATGGGAGACTTACGCTCGTAGCCGTGCCAAACGCACTCGCGCTCTCTGTTACAAAAGCGCTTTCAAGCTTTGCTACTACTAGAAAATCATGAAGATTCTCTACGTGTCGCAATACTTTCCGCCTGAGATGGGCGCCCCTGCCGGTCGGGCCGCGGAGCTGTCGCGGCTTTGGGCAGAGGATGGCCATGAGGTCACGGTTCTGACCGGATTCCCCAACCACCCTACGGGAATCGTGCCAGCTGAATATCGCCACAAGCTTCGGCGGCTGGTCACGCGAGAAACCTACCACGACGTCAATGTCGTGCGCACCTGGCTGTTTCCATTCCCCAATCGCAAGGTGCACGAGCGCATCTTGAATTACAGTTCGTTTTGCGTCTCTTCGGCCACCACCGGCCTCTTCCTCCATCGGCCAGATGTCGTAATCGCCACTTCGCCACAACTGCTGGTCGGACTTTCGGGATGGTGGCTGGCGCGCTGCAATGGTGTGCCATTTGTCTTCGAGGTTCGAGATCTCTGGCCCGAGTCTCTGGCTGCGGTTGGCGTCGGTAGTCACAATTCGATACTCCATCGTTCACTGGCGAAGATCGCGGAATTCCTGTATCGCAGCTGCGACCGCCTCGTCGTTGTTTCTCCAGCATTCAAGGAATATTTGATCGAACGCTGGAGAGTTCCCGAAGAAAAGATCTCTGTGGTGGAGAACGGAGTCGAGACCAGCCAGTTCAGCAGGCTAACTCCTAACTTCGCTGTAAGACGTGCACTGAGGGCAGAAGACAAATTCGTCGCCTCCTATATTGGCACTATGGGCAACGCGCACGGTTTGGAGACGATGCTGGAGGCGGCAGCCCTCCTGCGCGACAGAGCGCCTCGAGTTTTGTTTCTGATCGTCGGCGAAGGTGCCGAGAAAGAACGCATTGTTTCCTTGGCCCGCTCTCGAGGACTTACGAACGTGCGGTTCGTCGGTCAGCAACCGCGGGAGAAAATTCCGGCATACATTACTGCATCGGACGCATGTCTTGTGCTGCTCAAGCGGTCCGAGCTTTTCAAGACTGTCCTCCCCACCAAGATGCTGGAGTTCATGTCCTGCGCTCGCGCCGTGATTCTCGGCGTGGATGGGCATGCGCGCAAGGTGATGGAGCAAGCAAACGCAGGGATTTTCGTCACGCCCGAAGATCCCGTGGCCCTGGCGGATGCGGTCATGCTTCTCGCGGCAGATCCGGCGCTGCGCGAGTCCCTTGGCCGCAATGGCCGCCAGCATGTTCTCCAGTATTTTTCTCGTCAACAAACGGCCAGAATATATCTCGACGTATTGCAGGATTTGTTAGAAGGAGATCAAGGCTGCGCCACGGTGGCAGCAGCTTAATGCATGAGGACGCGTCCTCGCCCGCGCGACTCCAGCTTGAAGGTTCACCGAAGCACCGCTCTAGTGAGGTACAACTTTTTTAGGGAATGGCCACGATGCTGGCAGCGGTCGCGGCTTGCATCGCGGCTTCCATCGCACGACCGGCGATGACCTTACCCGTGCTCGTGGGAACAAAAAGAATATCGTCGGCTTGCATCTTGACGTCTGGGGCTTTGGCCCGCAGGATCTTTTTCAGCTCCACGGGAGTTTCGCTAAGCCCATCTTGGCTGCGGTGAATGATCCTCGCGCCGCCCAGATTTGCCGTGCGAGTCGTCCCACCTGCCAAAGCGATCGCCTGTAACACCGTCAAGTGCCCGCTATCCATAAGAAATCCACTCGGTCTTCCGACATCCCCCACGACGTAAACCAGATCGGCCTTGTGCACGATAATGGTGTCTCCCGGCAAAACGGGAACGTTGCTCTCCGGATCGTCAGTTACATTGCGCGTCAGTGGAACGGTGGTCGGTTTGTCGGGCTGATCGCGATGTGTAATCGCAATACTACGGCCAGCTTTCTCCGTGAACCCTCCCGCCGCAGAGATCAGGTCGAACAGTCGTTGCTGTCCTGGCACCGGATACACGCCCGGCCTCGCTACCTCGCCCAATACGCTCGCGCCTTGCGAAGCATACTGATCCACAAACAGTGTGACATGGGGATTTTTCACGAAACCGCCGTCGGAAAGGCGTTTCTGCACCAGTCGCTCCGCTTCTTCTGCGGTTAAGCCGGCGACGTGAACATAGTCGATGAGCGGCAGATAAATGTCACCTTTGGTGCTAACACGCGCCTTGGTGGTCAGTTCTGGAACGTTGTAAACTCCGACTTCGACCAGGTCCCCCGACTCAAGTCTTAGCACAGAGCTTGAGTGGTTCGTCGCACTTTCATCGGGCTGCCTTGAATATGCGGAGGGAGTCGCTGACGGGGTTGCATTGGGCTCAGCGTTATCCGTCGTCTGTATTACAGTCGGTTTCTGCTGACCCGCAAGACCCGGTGCTAATGCCGCTAGCAATAGAGACGGAAAGAACCACCGACAAACAAACTTCACCGCACTGCATCGCATGAGCGATGTCGAAAAATCCATTGCCATTTTGGCAAAGTCTAGCACAGCCAAGACCAGCGACAGACCAGCCTTCTGGCCCAGTGCTTAGATCGCAAACAGAGCAGGTGGAAAGCCGCCAGTGACGTTCTCAGACTCGCGTGAGCGTACCAAGACAGAGAATAGTGGCACGACCTTGATGGTTGTAGGATCTCGGGAGTGATACAGCTGGCGCGGGAGGTTCCAAGGAATGTTCAACTTCGATCGAGGGGTTAGTTGATACTTTTCTACCTCGGGATATTTGCAGGGTCGCTGCTGCTTTCGTTTGTATTGACGAAGTACGTGCGCGATCTAGCGAACGCGCGTGGATGGGTAACAGCGCCGGCTTTGGATCGTCACCTGCACAGCCGCCCCCTTCCGCGATTCGGCGGCGTTGCTATCTTTCTCTCTTTTCTGCTGACGTTTGCAATGGCTTTGCCGGCGAATTGGCATCACCTCGCAAGATTCGGACTGTCATTCAGAACTCTCCTCACAATACTGTTGCCTGGTTGTCTGATCTTTGCGCTTGGCGTTTATGACGATATCCATACAGTCAGCCCGTTCGTGAAACTTACGGTGCAAGCCGTGGCCGGCGCGATGCTGTTTGCCGGCGGTCTTCGCATTTTCGACTTGCCCGTACTGTTTGGCACGCACCGCTTTCCCTGGTTCGTGGGCCTTCCAATCACAGTTCTGTGGGTCCTCGCTATCACGAACGCCTTTAACCTCATCGACGGACTCGATGGCTTGGCCGCCGGGTCCGCGCTGTTTTCCACGATGGTTGTATTCGCGGTTGCCCTGGTTTCAGGTTCGTCTCTGGTCTCGCTGATGGCGCTGGCGCTGGCGGGCTCGATTCTGGGTTTTCTCCGTTTCAATTTCAGCCCGGCGACAATTTTTCTTGGCGACTGCGGAAGTCTATTCATCGGATTCATGTTGAGCGCTCTTGCTCTTCAAGGTGCACAGAAGGCCCCGACCATCATTGCAGTGGCGATCCCAGTAGTTTCCTTTGGTTTGCCAATCCTGGAAACTGCACTCTCCATCGCCCGCCGTTTTCTGGGAGGGAGGCCGGTTTTCACCGCGGATCGCGAACACATTCATCATAAGCTCTTGCAGCGCGGGCTTTCGCATCGGCAGGTCGTGATCACTCTGTATGCCGTCTCTGCCCTGTTCGCGCTGCTCAGCCTGTTTCTACTGTGGCCGACTGGCGATATGCTTGGTTTGGTCCTCGCAGTGTTAGGCACTGGAGTATGGATCGGTGTGCAGCACCTCGGCTACGTGGAGTTTGGCGAACTGCGCCGCGTGGCGCATCGGACCATCGAGCGCCAGATCCTGATCAACAATCTCGCCATTCGCAGAGCCACCGAGGAGCTGAAGGTCACTCGAGATTACGCCCAACTTTGCCGCATTCTTGTGGCCGCGCTCGCGGGAAATGACTTCGACGCCTTCGACTTGCGATTGCACTCCCAATCCGCTGGACTCCCCCCCATCAACGGATTGCATGTCATCGACCGTTGGGGAGAGACGCCTTGCTTGCGTTGGACGCGGCCGGGCAGCCACTTTGCTGAAGAGTTGACCAGCTCATGGTGCCTGACTCTTGATCTGGTAACTACCAGAAACGACCGCTGCGGCTCCATGACCGTTTACCGTCTCTACACTGATCGTGAACTGCAGTTTGACATCAACCTGCTGACGTCAGTGTTTCCGGTTGCATTGGCGGACGCCTTGGACCGCGCCGTGAGTCCCGCGCTCGAAGTCATGCCCGCCGCCGATCAGCGTTCGGGATTGGTCGCGGCGCAAGCCAGCTGAGGCGAGGGGCATGTCACAATGCGCATAGCGTATTGATCTTCTTTCTCTTTGCAGCAATCTGGACTCGCTCATTTGTGCGCATATTTGTCTTTTATGTGTCGGACCCTCAGGAAAAAGAGCTTCTCGCTCTCCGCGTGATCTGCTTGAGCGTAGCTGCGTGGTTGATTATAGGAATCGTCAAGTCCCACATGCGATAGTGACACCTTCTTTAACTATCTCGCTCGTTTATCCACAGGCGTGAACCAACCCGGTCACTTTTGAATTATCGGCGTCGCATTTACTTTTCTGCATTCGCTTCCCCTAGGACATCCGCCGGAGGAAATCCAAAGGATGAAAGAAAAGCTCACCGGGCAAGACATCAGCTTTCTCACCTTGCAGACCGCTGTGTTTTGTGTCGAATGTGAGTTGATCAGCAAGAACAACACTCCCTACTGCATGGCCTGCGGCTCTCGTGCCGTGCTGAGCTTGTCGCGAGTCCTCGGAGGATCTCTACGCGGACAGCAGACTGCTCACCTGATCGCCGACGCCGAACTGGATCGTCTGGTGCGCGAGCTACTTCGCACCGTCCCCGCGTCATCTCCGGAAAGCCGCATTCCGGCTTCGTTTGCCACACTCGCGCCGTCGCGCAGTCATGCTCGATCCATGGACTCACACGTGGTTCAAAACATGGTGCACGCTTCCCGGAATGAACTGGATATTCATCCTGGAGAAATTGATCTTGAGCCCGCCATCAGCGTGATTGCGGAACGCGCCCAGGCTCTGACGGGCGCCACGGGGGCCGCCATTGCCTTGCGCCACGGAGACGAAATCATCTGTCGCGCCCGCACCGGCCGCACGGCACCCGATCTCGGAGTGCGCCTGCAAACCGACTCCGGCATCTCGGCTGACTGCGTCCGCACCGGGGAGGTCGTGCTTTGTCACGATGCCGAGCGCAACCCGCTAGTCGATCTGGCCAGTTGCCGCCGTCTCGGAGCCCGCTCCATTCTGGCCGCACCGCTGCGCCATTTCCGCAAAACCTTGGGCGTATTCGAAGTGCTATCGGGCGCTCCTCATGCCTTCGACCACCGCGACGTGGCCACCATGCAACTTCTTTCTAGCCTTATGGTCGCAGCCATTTCGCGCCTCTCCAGTATTCAGCCGCCGGGTGAGCGTCACTCTGCTTGAGAAAGTGACCTTCGCCACTGAAAACAGAGGAGAATTTCCAACCACAACTGAAAAAACAGTTCAAGGACACCGCCCGGTTGACCTTCCTGTGAAGATCTGGGGCGAGAGCCAAACTGGTCTACTGGCACGGTGTTTTTTGCCAGTTGACCTGGCTGGGGATTTCGTACTAAGGTGGGCTTACACCGGAAAGGAGGTGGTCGAATGACAAGTTCTGATTGTAGTAACTGTAGTGGGAGTCTAAGACCAGGTGAGGTGGCTGAGACTTAGAGCGGGTTGCTCTAAGCGGGGCTGCTCGGCGCTCGCGCCAAGCAGCTACAGTCCGCACACTAACCGGTGAGTTTGGATTTAATCCGCCCGGCTTGAGGTCGCGCCGGGACCCGGAGTTGCCGTAGAGGCCACGTAGAGTGACCACCTCTTGGTCAATCCCAAACAGTCCACCGGGCGGCCCGTGCCTTTATGGCGCGGGCCGTTCTGTTTTCTAGGGACGGCTTTCGCTTAGGAAGTGATCCACCGACAGCGCGCCCGATCCCTTGATCAGAATCGCCAGTCCAATCGCGATAGCGAGGAGGTGGTATTCGAAGCCCTCGCCTTTCTGATTGCCCGCCCAGTTCATGAAGAATCCATTCGGCGCATGCACCATCACCACAGCCACCAGCATGTTACACATGATTCCGAGAGCAGCAATGCGTCCCAGGAATCCGACGATGAGCCCCAGCCCGCCGAAGAACTCGGCGCAGATGGCGAGAAAGGCGAAAGGCGCCGGGATTCCCATCTGATGGGTGAAGAAGCCCATGGTGCCGCTGAACCCATATCCTCCAAACCACCCCAGCATTTTTTGGGCGCCGTGAGCGAAAAACACGCAGCCCATCGCCAGGCGAACGATGGTCAATGCGAAGTCATTGCTTGTGTTCACGATTCGTTGGAACATAGTCACCTCGCTTTCGGAACTTGGAAAACACTATTGTGAACATCGAATCACAGGACCGTCCCACTGCCCGACTTCTCGAAGCCCAACTGGATCACCTCGGCAGTGTCCTCTGCCAGCGAAAGCTTGCGAACCTCGGCGCGGGTAAACCAACGCGCCTCCGCCGCGTCGCCTGCTGCCTGAAGTTCTCCGGCGGTTCTCCGGCATAGGAAATCTATCAGCACGTAATGGTACCGCGTGCGCTCGTCGGCATCGCGCAAGATCCGATCAAATACGCCGAGTAATTCGCCTGGCTCGACGGCGAGACCGGTCTCCTCGAGAGCCTCGCGCACCGCTGCCTGCCGCAAGGTTTCTCCCATTTCCAGCACGCCACCAGGGATCGACCACTCGCCAGCCAGCGGAGGATGTCCGCGCTTTACCAGCACAACGCGGTCGCGTTCGATAATGATCGCGCCCACACCCACCAGCGGCGAATCCGGATATTCGCGTTTCATAATTCAAGCAGTCGGTGCGAGCGATTCTAATGCAAGCATCGGCATTTAGCACTCAGCACTCCGCCTTCAGTAAGAGCATCTTTGCAATCGTGCACCTCGTGGTCATTCATGGTTAAAATGCCTTGTGGCCTTAGAAGAGTACAAGCGCAAACGCCGCTTTGAGGAAACCCCGGAGCCGCCGCCCAAGCTGGAGAAGAAGAGCGGCCACCGCTTCGTGGTTCAGAAACATCGCGCCACCCGTCTGCACTACGATTTCAGGTTGGAGATGGAAGGCGTGCTGAAATCTTGGGCTGTGCCGAAGGGTCCGTCGATGGACCCCGCCGACAAGCGACTGGCCATGCAGGTGGAAGATCATCCCGTTTCCTACTTCGACTTCGAAGGCACGATTCCCGAGGGAAACTACGGCGCCGGTACCGTTATGGTGTGGGATGTGGGTACTTGGGAGCCGCTCTCGCCGCAGCCGGTGAAAGGAAAATACGTGCCAGGAACCGAGGCCGAAGCAGCGGATATGTTGGAGAAAGGCGATCTTAAGATTCGTCTGCATGGCCACAGGCTCAAGGGCGACTTCGCACTGGTTCATATCAAGGGGCGTCGGCCGGGGAGCAAGGGAACCGAATGGCTGCTGATCAAGAAGAACGACGAGCACGCGACGGAAGGTTATGAAATCGAGCAATACGATAGCTCGGTGCTCAGTAAGCGGTCCATGGCGGAGATTGCCGGCGACGCAGATTCGGCCGAGTGGAAGAGCAGTCGTCCAGCTTCGCGGGGAAAAGTGAAGGCGGCATGGCTGGCGGAGACGCTGGCCAAACTGGACAAGAAAAACAAACAAGCCACAAAGGACACGAAGGAACGCAGAGTAAAAAAAAACGGCGTAGAAAAGAGCCGTCCTGACCGATCGTCGGCGGAACCAAAGAGTAACAACGCCGCTGCGACTTCGCGACTAAAGCCTGCGCCCTTGGCTGCCAACGATGCGCAAGCCGCCCGAAAATCTATGCCCGTTGCCGTGCATCCCATGCTGGCTACGTCGGTCGAGCAACCCTTTGACGATCCGGGGTGGTTATTCGAAATCAAATGGGACGGCTATCGCGCGGTTTCGTTTATCCAGAACGGCAAAGTTCGTCTTGTTTCGCGGAACCAGAACGATCTCACCGGCGAATTTCCTGAGCTGCGTGACTTGTCCGCCTCCGTCAAAGCGGAAAATGCCATCCTGGATGGAGAGATTGTCGCGCTCGACGAGCAAGGCCATGCTTCCTTCAGCCTGATGCAACAGCGCACCGGGATTCGCAAGGGCGGGCGCCGGACGGGCGCACGGCGTGAGTTGCGAGTGGTGTATTACCTTTTCGATTTGATCTATCTCGATGGTTACGACCTGCACCGGGTTGCGCTAGAGGAGCGCAAGCAAATTCTCTCGCAAATCGTCTCTCCCGGCGAACTGGTCCGTTATTCGGATCATTTCCCTCAGGGCCTGGCTCTCTTCGAAGTGGCGCGGAAAAAGGGTTTGGAGGGGATTCTCGCGAAGAAACGCGCCAGCTACTACGAAGAACGCCGCAGTCGCGAGTGGCTCAAGATCAAGGTCACACAGACAATCGATTGCGTGATTGGCGGATACACCGACCCCGAGGGCAGTCGCCAGTACTTTGGCTCAATTGTCCTCGGGCTCTATGACAAACAAGGCCGGCTCATTCACGTGGGACAGGCCGGAACTGGATTTAACCAGGCAATGCTAAAAGAAATTTGGCAGGTCTTGAAAAAGCTGGAAACCAATCGCAATCCTTTTTACGGGGATGTGGACGCTGCTCATGTTCACTGGGTGAAACCTGGGCGAGTGGCGGAGATCAAATTTACCGAATGGACGCGCGAAACCGTGGAGGGTGGAATGAAGTTGAGGGCACCGGTGTTTCTGGGTTTGCGTGAGGATAAAGACCCGAAAGAGTGCGCCTTCGCGGAACAGGTCAGAGTTGATCCCTCCGAGTGATGCGCCTGCCCGCCTGACGGGGCTACCTGGCTACTTAATATCTTTCATTGGCAACAGCGAACCGTAATCGCGGCCTGTGGTTGGCTCGACCGCGCGCGCTACCACGCCATCAAAGGCGTCGCGAAGCTCGGGATATTTTGCCACTAGAGCTTTCATCACCGCGGTATTGTCCTGAAAGGTCTGCGCGGTATTTGAAACATCCGCGCACTGGTACTTCACTACCAAATCCAGATCCTGTCCCACCGCCAGCGGGAACAGCGCGGTCAGCCGTTGCGTTTTTCCTCCTGTCGCCAGTTCCACGGTGCTCCCCCCACTAGGAAGATCCGCAGGTTTTACCGCCTCCGATTCGTCGGCTAGCTTGTCGGTCAATTGGGTGTACATGAAGGGCACGGGTACAGCGAGATCGCGGGCTTCAATGTAATACAGCCAGGCGTTGCGGTTCTGACCCTTGGCCTTGAAGGCCCCGGCATGTTCGGCGAACCACGAAGAATCGTGCCCTGCGATTTGGGTTTCTTTGATGTAGAGGCCGCCAATTTTCCAATCCTTACCCTCTTGCTGCAGCACGAACGATACAGTATGGGGCGGCTTGGCGGTCGAAACATCCAGAATCACGACGGCGTAGGTTCCCGGAGGCAAGTTTGGGATCACAAATACCGCGCTGTCCGCCGTTTGTCCGCTCTTGCCAAATACACCGCATAAAAACTCGGCACGTTCGAGCGGCGCCGTACCCTCGGCCTTCAATAAGAACGGTGCACGCGGAGTGGCCCGGACTCCGGCAAAGTTCGCCTGATTATCCTTCACTGCGTTTTCGATGCCGGAGAAATCCGATGCCACACGCGCAATCGAATTTTGTCGCAAGGCTGCGGAATCTCCACGAGCCGCCATGTCGAAATAACGCTTCGCGGTATCGACAAGGGCAGACCGCGTGGGCGCGTCCATATCATTTGCGGTGAAACAGGTTTGGGCGCGAGCCAATCCAGCACACAGAATCAGCGGGAATACGCACAAGCTCATCCCGGTACGAAGTGACCGTTTGCGATGCGTCCCCATGTGTGCCCCTATTCTACGACGCGCGCCTCTGGAATTTCTCCCAGAACCTATCGCCGGACCGATCGCCTTCAATTGCGCCCACTCCGCCCCTGTGGTACCGTCCCTTTGATTCCCACTTCTCGGGGAAAGGAAACATTCATGGCTTGGGTTCTTTTGGGCGTTCTGGTGGTCATCGCCTTTGCGCTAGTTGGGATGTATAACAGCCTCGTTCAGTTGCGCATCCGCTGCGATTCGGCCTGGTCCGATATTGATGTGCAGCTCAAGCGCCGTCATGACCTAATTCCGAACCTGGTGGAAACGGTTAAAGGCTATGCGGCTCACGAAAAAGGCACGTTCGAGAATATCGCCAAGTTTCGTTCGCAGGCGATGCAAGCGACCTCGCCCATCGACAAGGCTGCCGCGGAAAATCAGCTTACTGGTGCATTGAAAAGTCTATTCGCGGTGGCCGAGAATTATCCGCAGCTGAAGGCTTCGGAGGAATTCACCCAACTGCAAGGCTCGCTCAGTCAGACCGAGGACACCATCCAGAATGCGCGCCGATACTACAACGCCGTGGTGCGAGATCTGAACACCAAGGTTCAGTCGTTTCCGACCAATATTCTGGCAGGAATGTTCGGTTTTCAGGCGCGGCAGTTCTTCGAAGTGGATGCTGCCGATCGTGAACCGGTGGCGGTGAAGTTCTGAGTTTGAGTACGTATGATCAAAGTGGTTTATTGCATCAGTAAGAAAGTTGGGCTCACCGATGAAGAGTTCTTTCAGTACTGGGAACAGATTCATGGGCCGATCGGAGCTCGCATTCCCGGGCTTCGCAAATTGGTGCAGAGCCATCGCATGACCGTCCCGGGAGACAACCGGCCACCCGATTATGACGGTGTTGCAGAGCTGTGGTTTGACGATATGGAGGCTTTGCTGGCGGCTCGTCAATCGCCGGAGTGGAAGGCGTCAACCGAAGACGAAGCGAACTTTGTCGACCACGATCGAGTTGCCTACTTTGTCTCAGAGGAGCGGGTGATCCTGGACAAGGCGAAATGTGAACGCGGATGACCCCATCCTCTGTCATTCCGAGGAGCGAAGGCGACGAGGAATCTGGAGTTTTATTGGAACACCCAACCCTGCAGATCCCTCGCCTTGCTCGGGATGACAACAATTGGGATTTTGGCCGCAGACGGAGACGCAGCGAGCTGCGTCTCCACAGAACGGGCTTTCTTTGTTTTTTCCTCGTCGTCTTCGCTCCTCCTCTCTTTGCCCGCAGCTGGCACGTTGCTGATTTCACTGACACAATCTCTGTTCACGAAGACGGCTCGGCTGCGGTACACGAGCGTATTTCCCTAGCTTTGGAAGGCGAGTGGCATGGCATTCACCGCTTTATCCCCGTGGAATATCCTGGAGCCCGAGGCACAAACTATACGCTGTTCTTGAACGTCACCGGAGTAACCGACGGCAACGGCAACAAGCTGAAGTACGAATCGTCCACCGCGAACGGCTTTCGCGATCTCAAGATTTTCATTCCCGATGCCGCCGATACGACCCGCACCGTGGAGATCGATTACAACGTTCGTAACGGCACGCGTTTCTTCGAGGATCACGACGAGTTTTACTGGAATGTGACCGGCAATGACTGGCCGGTGCCGATCGATCATGCTTCCGCTCTGGTCAGTTTCCCGGCCTCGGCCGCCGGATCGCTGCGCGCCCAGGCTTTCACCGGTGCTTATGGCTCCGCCGAACGCAACGCCAGCGCTGAAGTGAGAGGTTCTGAAGTTTCCTTCGAGACAAACAACCCGCTGCCTATGCGCGGCGGGATGACCATCGACATCTTCATCCCCAAAGGCATTCTCAAAGAACCAGGTGCATTCGCCCAGTTTTTCTGGTTTGTCGGCAGCAACCCCGTCGTCTTCCTGCCTTTCTGGACTTTTGCTGTTATGTTCACGCTGTGGTGGTACAAGGGACGCGATCCCGATCCCGGCCTTTCCGTGGCTCCCATGTACGAGCCGCCCGCCGGCTTCACTCCAGCCGAGGCCGGTACGTTGCTCGACGACACCATTCATCCGCGCGACATTACTTGCACGCTGGTCGATCTGGCCGTCCGTGGTTACGTGAAGATCGAGGAGGTCGACGACAAAGGCTTAGTCTTTCATCACAAGGATTATTTGTTTCATTTGCTGAAGCCAAGAGATCAGTGGGGAAAGCTGGTGCCGCATGAGCGCGTTATGCTGGAAAATGTTTTTGGGATCAACTTCGAAACCCGTCTTTCCAGCCTGAAGAACCGCTTCTATATGGCCCTGCCTGCGATCCGGGAAGACATCAAGTCCGCGCTGAAAACCAAGGGCATGTATCTGCTCGATCCCGACTCGGCCAATGGCTACAGCATCGCGGCCATCGTATTGATTGTTGCGCCGTTCGCCATCGCCTACTTCTTGGGCGCCAGCATTTTCAGCTCAATTGTGCTCCTGATTGTCTGTGGACTCATTTCTGCGGTTATCTGGTGGCTGTTTGCGGGTCAGATGACCGCAAAAACCATGCAGGGCGTGCGCACCCGCGTCGCGGTTCTGGGTTTTCAGGAATTCATGAACCGCGTGGATGCAGACCGGCTCAAACGCATGCCGCCAGACACATTCGAAAAGTATCTTCCCTACGCCATGGCGCTGGGAGTCGAGCACCAGTGGGCGCAGGCGTTCGCGGGAATCGTACAAGATCCCCCAGCCTGGTACGTCCCGTCCAATGGAGGCTTGGGATTTAATCCAATCTTCTTTTCAAGGTCCATGCACAGTATGGCTACGGACATGCATCAGGTCTTTGTGTCGGCCCCGCGCGCGAGTTCGACCGGATCAGGCTGGAGCGGCGGTGGAGGCGGAGGCGGATTTTCCGGCGGCGGTTTCGGCGGCGGTGGCGGTAGCGCGTTCTAAAATCTGATTCCAGTTGGAATCATTCGTGCGGTCCTTTATGTGTAGACAAAGGAGGGCTTAGGAGCGAGAACGCCGCGGCAGACGCGGGGCGATGGCGTAGTCGAGTTGGACGAGCACGATGAATGCGATGCTCCAGTAAGTGCTGACTAAGCAGAGCAAAGCACCGAAGGCGTACAGCGCCTGCCCGACTACGATGCGATTCTTGATCGCAGTCGGTATTTCGGGCGGCAGGTCGTCTTTCACCAATCTCTTTTTTATGGCACACATCCAGCTCAGATAGAGGGTTGATCCTAGAAGCAGAATGTTCAGCCAGTACGCGATCAGCGCCAGACGGTAGGCGGGGAACTCGGCCAGCAGCATGGTCGAGAACGGTGTAATTGAAACCGCGAACAGAAACAGAATGTGAATCCACGAAAGGCTGCGGTCGGAGCGCGAAAGATGGTTGAGTTGGGTCTGCTGACCGACCCAGAAAATGCCCAGCGTCAGGAAACTCATCATGTACATAACGAGCCGCGGAGAGAGAGCGACCAGGGCGTGCCACAGACCGCGCTCGTTGTGTACGGCCTCCGCCGCCGGCATGTGCAGGTCCAGCACCAGCAACGTCATGGCGACTGCAAATATGCCATCGCTGAGGGCTGCGAGGCGCTCCGCACTTTGGCCCGCAATCTGGTTGTAGGACGTAGGCATCGACCGCGAGTTTAGCAGCCTTGGGCTTCCCGGATTAGGGTCTACGAGGATCTAAATCCCCCAGGCCCCGGCAGCCCATCCCGCAAGCGCGCCGAAGATCGGGCCGGTTCCCAAGATCCCGATCTACGCTTTCAAGGCGAAGGCATCCGGAAGGCTAATCAGCAAACCTACAACGGCGCCAGCCAGTACCGGATGCACGCGCAGGGAGACGTTTGCGGCCAGCAACCCGATTGCGAAGCGGCTGGAGAAAGCTTGCAACAGCATGCCAGTGGTTTGGTCGGGATGGTTGCCGAAAACGGTCATCAGTACATCAATCACGCCGAAGGCGATGCCGCACAGTATTCCAAGGGCAATTCGATTCATGCCAAGCTTCTACACCCGGATGCGTCACGCCGCAACTCGGCCCGATCAATAGGCCATTCCCGTGGCTGAGAAAAGGGGTCCGGACGTTTTGCCTTCGGCGGCTGCTTTCAATCGGAACATCAATTCTCCCCAAGTGGTCGTGCAGGCCACAAAATAATCCGTCTCGGCGCGCCAATCCATGTGAGAGAACCGCAGCAGAGTGCGGCCTTCCCTTTGTCGGAGCAGATCGAAAAGCAGTACCGTCCCGTTCCATTCTTCGCCCGATTCACACTTCCATTCGGCCAGCGTGGGCGTGACAATCCGGACCGGTTGCAGGTTGTAAACCGTGGCACGATTAAAAAACCCGAGGCTCACAATATTGCGCGGGACGTCTTCGCTCACATCGGCCGCCCACCATCGGGAGAAGCCGTGCCCCGAGCTGATCAGAGGAAAAATCTGTTCAGGCGAGGCGTCGATAGGAATCATATGTCTGATCGTCGGCATATTTCGGACTCGGTGGCAAATTATAGCGGTCCCGCAAGCAGCAGTTGTAAAAATTGTGTTGTCGCAGGTCGGGTGGCGCCGCGGTTCACGACGCTTGTGACCAGCGCGATAGTCCGGTCATCTAAAAAGGGGAGGCAAGAGTCTGGAAATATGAGACGTGGGCTAACCTGGCTCCTTGGATCTGCGCTGGGTCTGAATGGGCTCTGGATGCTAATTCGTCCCGAGACTTGGTACGGCACGATTCCAGGAGTCGCCGGAACCGGCCCGGCTAATCTTCATTTCATAAGCGACATTGGATGTGCCTACCTAGTCGCTGGCGCCAGTTTGTTCTGGCTGGTCAAGACGCCGAGGCGAGCCTGGCCGGCGGCCCTTGCTGGCGGGGCTTTCCTCGCGCTACACGCTCTGGTTCACGTGGGAGATGCGGCCGCCGGCCGTGAGCCCGCGCGCCAATTTCTGGCAGATCTGCCCGCAGTGGTTCTGCCGGCTTTTCTCGTGCTATGGCTGGTGTGGCTTGCACGACGCGAATCGAAGGGGGAGAGAGCATGCTGGGGTGGTTGGTAAGACGGCAGATGGCAAAGTTTGAGCGGAATTTTGATTACGATCTGAGCTATGCGCGAGATATCTACGATGCGATTCCGCGCGCGTTCTTCCGATTCTCACGGATCACCGGCCTCGCCGCACACTGCGAAGGCGTGCCCCGCGAGGCCTGGTTTGCCGCGAAGATTGCGGCTACGCTTGCCGAGGATTGCGGTCCGTGTACCCAGTTGGTAGTCACCATGGCCGAGCGCGAGGGGGTGAGTCCGGATGCGCTGCGTGCGATTCTGGCCGGGGACGAATCGGCGATGCCTCCGGATGCCGCCCTCGGCTTTCGATTCGCGAGGTCGGTTCTCGAACACGATATTGCGGAAGGAGACCGGCTTCGCAGCAAGGTTGTATCCCGGTGGGGAAAAAAGGGTTTGGTCTCTCTGGCATTTACCATCGCCGCTTCGCGTGTGTTTCCCTCCGTGAAGTACGCCTTCGGCCATGGACACGCCTGCGTCCGGGTGAGCGTTGCGGGCGCGGATACTCGCGTTAACAGGCAAACGAGCACGGTATAATTTGCAGCCAACCGCCCGTACAAAGCGACACCCTAAGGTGTAGGCGTTATCCGGTCGCCTCTTTTTCGCGACCGGAGGGCCAAGGGGAACCTAGTTTCTACCAAGGTTACGATGGTAACTCAGGCCTTTGACTGGCGTGCCTTCCATGATATAAGGGCGAATAAGTAGAAATCAGCAGAAACTTGGAGTCTGTCAGGAGACCCAAAGCGGAGTTGGCTTTTGCACGCAAGGAAGGCCAGGAGCTAGGAGGACTTGTGTCCGAAGCGCGGACGGGAAAAAGGTTCCCCCTGGAACTGCCGATCAAGATTCATAAGGCAGACGAGGGTGGACAAGCGAGTGGAGTAACCGGAAATCTGAGTGCCGCCGGAGTTTACATTCGGGCGGACGCGGCGCTGGAAGTGGGCTCCAACGTGGAGTTCGAGATCGTTCTGCCGCCCGAGGTCACCGGTGCCAAGGAAAACGTGACCGTGCAATGCAAGGGACGCGTGGTCCGCACCGACGAACCCGCCACTGGCGGCGGCAGTTCCGCGGAGGCCCGGGGCGTGGCCTGCGTGATCGATTCTTACGATTTTATTCGCCACCCGTAAACGGTTGTCTAGTTTTGTCTTCACTGGTAAAGAGGTGCTGAAGCGATGCTTAAATTGATTCTGGCCGACAATCAGGCAATCTTCCGCGCAGGAATCGCCAAAGTTCTGGCGGTTGAAGACGAGATGCGCATTGTGGCGCAAGCGCAAACCCAGGAACAGATGTTCATGGCGCTCGATAAGTTCCGGGCGGCTGTCCTGGTGATCGCGGGCGGCTTTCACGGCGACTTCCTGGCCGTATTGCAAGCCTCGAACAAAGCCAAGACTCGCGTAGTCGTGCTGGCCGACACTGGCGAAAGCACGCAACGCTACATGGCCGCCGGGGCCCACGGTGTCGTCTACCGCAACGTGACCAGCGCGGCGCTGGTCGACTGTGTGCGCAAGGTGGCTCGCGGCGAAACCTGGGTGCAGGACATTGCTGTCCCCAGCGAACTCACCGAAAACGACATGGTCGGTCTGCGGGTGCGTGACCGCCTGACCGCGAAAGAATTGCGGATCGTTGCGCTGATCGTGCAAGGCTACAAGAACAAAGAAATCGCCACGCAGCTCGGTACCACCGAGCAGGTGATCAAGAACTATCTGCGCAACGTGTACGACAAGATTGGAGTTTCTGACCGACTGGAACTGGCGCTGTTCACCATCCACCACAGAATCTTGAACGAAGCCGCGGCAGCGACGGCGGCAGCTGCGCCCCAGCAAGGGCAAGCAGTGCCGTCGTAGGATTGACCCCGAGACGTGTAGAGATGACACTCCTGTCCGCTTGTCGGCCCCGTTTGTCTCGATGTGTCGATAACCAACAACGATCAAAGGCGGACAGAAATGTCGGCCCTACCTTACTTTTTCTGCTACTGACTTCGCCTGCGTAAACAAATAAAGATAATCCGGTCCGCCCGCCTTTGAGTCCGTTCCCGACATATTGAATCCGCCGAAGGGATGCGCTCCAACCATCGCGCCAGTGCATTTGCGATTGATATAGAGGTTGCCGACGTGAAACTCGCGCACCGCGCGATCAATCTTGTCCTGTGAACTGGTGTATACGGCGCCAGTGAGCCCGAACTCGGTGTCGTTGGCAATCTCAAGAGCATGCTCGAAGTTCTTTGATTTGATCACCGCCAGCACCGGGCCAAAGATTTCTTCCTGCTCGAGCTTTGACTTGGGCTTGATGTCGGCGATAACGGTCGGCTGGATGAAGTAGCCTTCGCCCGCACTCTTAGCCGGACCGCCGCCGGTAATCAGGCGCCCGTCTTTCTTGCCATATTCAATGTACTCGAGGATCGACTTCATCGAGCCTTCATTGATCACCGCACCCATATTCGGATTCTCGGCCGGATCACCAACCGTGATCTTTTCTACGCGAGCCTTGAGCTGGTCCAGGAATTTGTCGTAGACGCGCTCGTCAACAATGGCTCGTGAGCAGGCTGAACACTTCTGGCCCTGAAAGCCGAATGCGGCCTGGGCGACACCCTCGACAGCAGCGTCAAAATCACCATCGGCATCGACGATGATCGCATCTTTGCCACCCATCTCGAGGACGGTGCGCTTGATCCAAAGTTGTCCGGGAACCTTGTCCGCAGCCCGCTTGTGAATATCCAGGCCCACTTCACGCGATCCGGTAAAGGCGATGTAACGCGTTTTGGGATGTGCGACCACGGCATTGCCAAAGCTCGCGCCGGCTCCGGGACAGAAGTTGACTACTCCATCGGGGATGCCAGCTTCTTCGACGAGCTCAATAAATTTTGCAGCGATAGTGGGCGAATCGCTCGACGGTTTCAGAATGACCGTATTGCCGGCGACGATCGACGCCATCGTCATTCCCGCCATAATCGCGCAAGGGAAATTCCACGGAGGAATTACCGCGCCCACGCCCAACGGAATGTAGCGGAGAGAATCATGCTCGCCGGGCATTTGTACATCCGGCTTGGCCTTCGCAAGCCGCAACGCCTCGCGGCTGTAGTATTCGCAGAAGTCGATGGTCTCAGCGATGTCGGCGTCGGCCTCCGCCCAGTTCTTGCTCACTTCGAAGACCAGCCAGGCACAGAACTCGAATTTACGTCCCCGCAGCAAATCGGCAACGTGAAACAACAGACTGGCACGTTCCTCGACCGAGGTCCGGCTCCAATGCTCGAAAGCGGCGAGCGCGGCCTGCATAGCAGGTTCAACGTGCTCTTTCCCTGCCTTCTGGTGCACCCCGACGACTTGCGACGGCCTGGCCGGGTTCAGCGATTTGATCTTGTCCTGCGTCTTGATCCGCTTGCCGCCGATGATCAGGTCGTACTCGCGGCCAAGTTGACCTCGAACTTTCTCGATCGCCGCACGCATCTTGCGCGCGTTCTCGTCCTTGGTGAAATCGGTCAGCGGCTCATTAAGGAAGGGGCCTTGATGAAGGCGAATCTGGGGTTGTGTAGGAGCTTCAACGGTTGCCATAAGTGCACCTCAAAAACTATATGGATGCTGCGCGGGCAGGCTTGGAACCATCCAATTGTAGCACCGGCGAAAGAGCGCGTCAGAGCTTCATCCGCTCCTAAGCTTCTTGTCATTCCGAAGGAACGCAGCGACGAGGAATCTGGTGTTCGCCGGCGCCGCGAAGAACCCGTATCCCTCGCTTCACTCGGGACGAGAAGAAGCGGGGGTTTATCAGCGATCTATATCGGTATCTGCTCGACTGGACAGCCGGGGCGGCTGTCCCCCACGTGTGCTTTTGCAACTACTGGATCTTTCGGTTGGTAAGGGCTTTCAACTCTTCGACGATCTGCTCCAACCGGCCGCGACGCTGGGCATGATTCTGCTGCGCCGGCAAGGTCCGCCTCTGCTGGGCATATTGCTCGTTGAGTCTCTGGATGTCACTGATCTCTGCCTTCAGCAGGTGGACACGGTTAAGGATCGCTTCTCTTCCATTTAGCAGCATGTAATTAGCATACCCTAGTTCGCCGAGATGCGCTCGGCTCGTTGTCATGACTTTCAGCATCCGTGGCCCGATTTAGGTACAACTCCTTCGCGATATCAGCGCTTCTGGCTGAGTCAGAGGAATGACAAATTACGGCACTTTCACCGAATCGGGACTCTCAGTGGTCCGGAAGCTCATTTTGGCGGTGCGTTCCAGCTTATCCCAGGCAAAGCGCTGCCCTTCGATCGCCCGCTTCACCGTCTTGAACAGCACGACCGAAAACAACTGGCGATAAGCGAAACGTTGCAGCCAGACCTGGCTCAGCAACCAGGCATCTTCGCGGGCTTCGGGCTGGCGACGCTCCAAAGCGAAAGCGATGGCGGAAGTAATGAAATCAATAATCAGAAAAGCCCCAAAGAATAGCACCAGGCGCTGGATGTCCGTCGGATCGGTTGAGTCCGGGTGAAAATATTTTTGAATGAAATACCAAATCACGCCCACCGCGAACATGAGATCGATGAACGGGGAGACCAGTGGCAACAAGATCTGGAATATAACGATATTGGGCAGAGCAACCCAGCCCAGAACTCCCTTGCGCGCAAACACAGCGCGGTGTTTCCATACCGACTGCAGAATCCCAAAAGACCAGCGGAAGCGCTGCCGCATCAAGCCGTTCGCATTAATCGGCGCTTCCGTATAAGCAAGCGCCAAATCTTCATACTCGACCCGGTAACCGTTTCGCAGCAGCGCCATGGTCAGGTCGGCGTCCTCGGCCACGGTGTCAGTGTGATATCCGCCGGCTTCCCGGACCGCAGACGCCCTCCACGCTCCGATGGCTCCCGGCACCACACTCACGGCTCCCAAAACATTCAACGCTCTCCGCTCAAAGTTCTGGCTGGTGATGTACTCGAGCGCCTGCCACCGGGTCCACAAGTTGACGCGGTTTCCGACCTTGGCATTTCCCGCAACGGCGCCCACCTTGGGATTAAGGAAATGTGGAACCAGCCTTGAGATCGCATTACGCGCGATGACTGTGTCCGCATCGATGCCCACAAAGATTTCCTCGTCGCGCAAATGCTCCAGGCCAAAGTTGAGGGCCTCGGCTTTGCCGGCATTCGGCTTAGTTAGGATGAGCACCTGGCCCGAGGCTTCTTCTTCTGCGAAAGCGCGACGCGCGACTTCCAAAGTGTTGTCGCTCGACCCGTCGTCAATCACAATCACGTGCAGGCCAGGATAATCCGACGCTAACACGGCACGCACCGTGCGCTCGATCACCGTCTCTTCGTTATAGGCGGGGATGAGCACTGCGACCGCAGGTAGGTACGAAGCGCCTCCGGCCGGATTGCCATAACGCCGCTGTCGCAACCGATCGTAAATCGCGAAAGCTCCCACAGACAGCAACCTCCCAGTCATGAGCAGGTCGCCAAGAAAGAAGATCCAAACGATCGAGTGGGTGGTGAAGTCCCAAAGCGCGAAACTTACCCGATCCAGGCGCGCGGCCCAGCGCTCATTGGTTGGAATTGCGGGCATCACATCGGCCTTGGTCTTGCCGATCAACTCATAAAGCGGGACGATCTCATCCCCTTTCGCCCGCACCCCCTGAATAATCATAGGCAAAGCGCGGACGGTCTCTCGCCGGTCTCCGCCGCCATCGTGCAGCAGAATCACACTGCCACAGAGCCGGTCCTTCAGATCACAGGGCGGGATGTGAGCGAGCACGTCAGCCGCGATCTGCTCGGCCGAGTGTCGCGGGTTGTCTTTCCAGTCGTTGGGATCGATTTTGTTTCCCACGCTGATGTAGCCCATATCCTGCACAACTTCAAGCGGCCGGACCTGGTCTTCCGTATCCGGCTCTTGATCAATCGAATAGGGCGGGCGAAAGAGGATCGTGTGAATTCCCAGGCGGCTGGCAAAGAGCTGCTCGGTGAGATTCAACTCCACTTTCATGTAGCTATGCGAAAGGTTGCTGATGTCTGGATGGGTAAATGTGTGATTCCCAATCTCATGTCCCTCGCGATAAATGCGAGAGGTAACGCCGCCAAAATTTTTGGCTTCGAGCCCAATCAGAAAGAACGTCGCCGAAGCATTCTCTTGCTTCAATACATCCAGGATTTTCGGAGTCCACTGCGGATCAGGCCCATCATCAAAAGTGATGGCAACGGCTTTCGCATTGTAGCCGTAGCGTGCCACGCGGTACGGCTCGGGCAAAGGATCGATGGTTTCATCCTCAATGATTCCCGAGGCGGGGTCCACGGTGATCTCGCGCTTGCCATTCGCCGGACGAGCTTCGATGCGCAGAATTTCGCCCTGACCCTCCATGTCCACGTCCTGGCCGGGAAGAACATCTTTCAACTTGTCGGGCGCTGCAGGCTCGCCTGGCACATCCCAAACCCGCCACAAGGACCGATCCTCCGCGCCTAAGCGCCAGAGTGCGAAAGTCTCAATCCCTAGACGCTGCGCGGCCCGCATCTGGTTGAGCGCGGTCACCGCGTCCAGGAACCAAATGTCGTGCCGCCGGTTTTGCTCGTCCATGTAGCTAAAATGCGGATTGCTGCTGTCGCCGTCGAAGTCGATGTCTTCTTCCGAATCGCGCGCGGCTAACCACGCCTCCTGCACCGAGACGTTGGTGTCTCGCACGTCAGGGGGCAACTTTCCATGCTTCGGCTTCTGCACCCAATCGTAGCCATAGTTGCCGATGGCGCAGATCAGCTTGTCCAGGGGAACGACTTTACGGGCGAATTCCAGGTTGACAACAAACCAGTCTTGCGACGCAACAGGCCCGGAAGTACCTTCGGGATAATGCTCGTCATAGTTCATGAGCACTACCCCATCCACCAGGCTCGCGACTGCCGGATAGTTGAAGTCCTCATTGTGAGGAGGCACGCTGACGTACAACTTCATGCCTTTGGCGTGGAGATCGTTGGAGATTTCCTGCAGCAACGCCATGTAGCCCGGCTGCGCTTTCGGAGCGATTTCCTCGAAGTCCACCATCAGACCGCGATATTTATCGGTGACGAGGAATGCGGCTACTTGTTGCCGGAAGCGTTCACGTGCATTTGTGTCATTCAGGAAGGATGTAATGTCGACCCAGCTGACACCATCGGAGTTGTTCACCATGGGGAACACTTCCATGCCCGTGTTTTCAGATTTCAGGAAGGGCATGACCTTGTCATCCACGGGATGAACAGCTGAGCCCTGGATCACATCGAAGTACTTATTGGTCTGGTCATCGACGCCTTGCAGATGGCCGTCGTCGGTCAAGACGTGAAGCCAGTCGGGATACAGCAGGTCGACCTGACGAGCATACTCACGGAGGGAAGCGAAGCTGGCAGCATCCCACGGGGCATAGAAAGCGGCGCGAACCCCTTCATCAGAATCGAACTTTCCCAGCGAAGGATTTGCCTTGGTCCTACTATGCCCGCGGAGCGCGGCCTGCTTGCGCCGTCGTTCTCGCGCCTTCTCCTTTTCATTTTCTTTCAACGCATGATAGGGTTTCTTCTGCGTTGGCCAAATCAACTCCGGCAAATGTTCGCCACTCAGGGCGTTATAAATAAAGAAAACCACGAGCAGCATGACGCTGATGCCAAGTATGTCAAACAGGCGTCGCAATCGCTTCCAGCGGGATTGTCGCGGATCGTAGAAAACCGGTTGTGCCATGGGGAGTTAGCAAATCCATCCTATAGCTGGGGAGAAAGTCGGGTCAAACCTTGAAGGGCAGCTTTTGGCCATTAGGTGTTGGCCTTTAGGTTGAAACAAAAACGGTTGCGCTAAAGGCCAAGAGCGAAGAGCCAGGAGCTGTTATATTGCCTCCGTGCGCGAACTGCTGCGCAAACATCCCCGATTTTTCCTGATCTCGACCCTCGCCGGCGTCGCATTACGCCTCGTGTTCATCTTCCGCTTCCCTGGAGTTACGTCCGACTCTTTCGTGTACGGCGACATCGCCAAGAACTGGCTGCAGCATGGCATTTACGGCCTCAGCGGAGTAAACGAAGTTTCTCTCACCTATATTCGGCTCCCGGGATACCCGGCCTTCCTGGCTGCGGTGTTTGCGATCTTCGGCATGGAACATTACCAGGCCGTCCTGGTGCTGCAGATGTTCGTGGACATTGGCACCTGCTTTCTCACCGCCGATCTCGCACGACGTCTGATTTCACCGCGTGCCGCCAAGGTTGCCTTCGTGTTAGCGGCGCTTTGTCCGTTCCTCGCCAATTATGCTGCCAACGCACTCACGGAAACGCTGGAAGTATTCTTCACGGTTCTTGCGTTGGATCTGGCTCTGGTTGGACTCGATACACTGCAAGACTCATCCGTAACGCCGTGGGTGGAATGCGGGTTGGCGATCGGCGCAGCCATTCTGCTGCGTCCGGATGGGGCATTGCTCCTGTTCGCGATCGAGGTATACCTTTTCTGGGAGTTGGTGCGCTCGTGGAGGTCTCAATCGCGGACAAAATTGTCCTCGCTACACATTCTTCGCCCTGGCTTGATTCTGGCGGTCGTTTCGCTAGCGACGCTCGTTCCCTGGACGATGCGCAATCTGCGTACCTTCCACGAGTTCCAGCCACTCGCACCCCGCTATGCCAACGAAGAGAATACTTTCGTGCCCCTGGGATTCAATCGCTGGATGAGAACGTGGATTGTCGATTATGCCTCGGTCGAAGATGTTTATTGGATGGTTCCAGGCAACCCGGTGGATCCCAAAAAACTTCCTTCGCGCGCCTTTGATTCACCGGAGCAGCGAGAACAGACAACGCAGTTGTTGGCAGATTACAACGACACCCAGCATGTCACGCCCGATCTCGACGCCAGATTCGCGGCCCTCGCCGCACAGCGTGTGCATCATTCTCTCTTGCGCTATTACGTTGAGCTGCCGCTCCTGCGCATTGCCGACATGTGGCTTCGCCCGCGGACAGAGACCTTGCCGTCGGATACGCGATGGTGGAATTTCGACGACGATCCGGAATGGTTGGCTCTAACGATAGGCCTCGGCATCATCAATCTCGCGTACGTAGGCGCCGCGTTCGCCGGGCTATTGCGCGGACGCTTTGCCCCTCATCTCGGCCTCCTGCTGATGTTCGTAATCTTGCGATCGCTGTTTCTCGGCACTCTCGAGAATCCAGAAACGCGTTACACCCTTGAGTGTTATCCCGTGCTGATCGTTCTGGCCGCCGCCTTGTTGCAGGGCAAAGATCGCACTCCGCAGTTGACCGTTAGTCACGCCAGCGAGTAAATGCCGCTTGCAACACAAGTTTCAGCTTGCATTCTTGGGTCATAGCCTGCAAAATACCCGCCAACAAAAACATGCGTAGTTTTTCGTTTTAATAGCAGACTTGGGCTCCCTTAGCCAAGAAGGAGATTCGTGATGCGGCACGTCTCTGCTTCATCGGTTAGACTTTTTGTCCTTAGCCTTTTGACATTTCTGATCGCGCTCGGTTCGAGCCCGGTTTACGCCCAACAGGCGACGGCCCAAATTGATGGAACGGTCAAGGATCCCTCGGGCGCCGTAATCTCCGGAGCGCAAATCTCACTTAGGAACACCAACACGAACAGTACTCGCAACACGAAATCCAACAAGGACGGCCTCTACCAGTTCACGCTGGTTCCCATCGGAACGTACGAGTTGAGCATTGTGCAGTCGGGCTTTGAGAAGTACGTGCGCAAGGGCATCACACTTGAAATCAACCAGAACGCCCGCCTCGACGTGGCCTTGCAGGTCGGTGCCGTCAGTCAGGTTGTCGAGGTGCAAGGCGATGTTTCTCAGGTGGATACGGTCAGCGCGACCCTTGGCAAAGTCGAAACAACCGAACGCATCCTGCAGCTTCCGCTGGTAGACCGCGATACCCTGCAATTGGGCCTTCTCCAGGCGGGCGTCTTTGCTCCCGACCAGGATGACGGTTCGGCCAACCCGTTTTCGGTAAGCGGTCAGCGTTCGGAATCCATGACTTTCCTGCTCGATGGCGCCGACAACAACGACTTTCTCGGCAACAACATTGTGGTCAATCCCAACCCCGACGCCGTCGCGGAGTTCAAGATTCTCACCAACAATTACACTGCTGAGTACGGCCGCACGTCAGGTGGAATCGTCAATCAAGTCATTAAGTCGGGAACCAACGCATTCCACGGAAGCGCATTCGAATTTTTCCGCAACACTGCCCTGGATGCCAGCGACTACTTTCTGCAAGCTGTGCCAGTGTTGAGGCGGAATTTATACGGGGGAACTCTCGGTTTTCCCATTGTCAAGAACAAGTTGTTTTTCTTCGGCTCCTATCAAGGTACGAGCCGCAGCGAAGGGCAGAACCCCGGCCCGATCCAGGTTCTGAGCCCTGCCGAGCGGAACGGAGATTTCAGCGAACTGCTGGCGCAAGGCACGCAGTTGACGGATCCGACAACTGGCAATGATTATCCGAACAACCAGGTTCCGGTCGATCCAATAATCAAGAATTACATCAACAACTATTTACCCCTTCCCAATCGGCCGGGCAATACTTTCATCTCCGATCCGGTAGCGAAAATCACCGACACTCAGTTTGTCTTCCGTATCGACTACAACGTCACTCCCAAGGACGTTTTGTCGGGAGTTTATATTTTCGACGACACGCCCGATACCTATCCCTTCCAGATCATCAACGGTGGCTCCACCGGTGGCAATGTGCCCGTGGGATCCGGCTTCACCGACGCCAATCGTTATCAATCGGGAAATATCACCTGGACCCGTACCATTTCGCCGACTCTAGTCAATGAGTTGCGTTTCGCGGTCAACCGCTCCGCAAGTTACTTCGCGATACCGACCACCACCACTTCGCCTTCGCAGTTGGGATTTCTGACTGTCACTCCCGACGATCCCAAAGGCACCGCGCCGCCTCTTATGACCGTCACCGGCAACTTCAACCTAGGCCCGAACCCGCAGGGACCGACCAAAATTCACGATATGACGTACCAGTACCAGGACACGCTTTCGTGGACCAAAGGTCGGCACGATCTGAAGTTTGGCGCCGACCTGCGATGGGTCCAGAACAATTTGAATTTCGACTTCTATAACAACGGGAGTTTCTTCTTCGGGCAGGGTGGTTCCTTTACCGGGAGTACGCAAGCCGATTTTGTCGGCGGCTTCTTCGACAACTACTATCAGTTTTCAAATGCAGTGTATGGAATTCGCACTCACTCGCTGTATTTTTTTGGCCAGGATGCCTGGAAGGTTACGCACAACCTGACCCTCAACTATGGCCTGCGCTACGAATACAATTCGCCGCAGGTAGATCCCCACAACGAAATCATTGGTTGGTTTCCCGGGAAGCAATCAACGTTGTTTCCCGCTGCGCCCCCGAGCTTTTTGTATGCGGGCGATCCGGGCACGCCCAATCGCGGGCTGATCTACCCCGACCGCAACAACTTCGCTCCGCGATTCGGTTTCGCTTGGGACATGCTCAGCAACTCCAAACTAGTGATGCGCGGCGGCTTCGGAATCTTCTACGACATCGCGGACGGCGGGCTCAACGAACAATTTGGCGGCCAACCGCCTTTCGGCTATGTGGCCAATAACTATCCCTGTTTTGGCGTGGCCGGTAACTCCGACAGCTGTTTGAGCGCGACCAACGGTTCTTATGTCAGGGATCCCTTTCAGGGTTTATATCCCAATCCGTATCCATTCATCGCGGGCGGGAACTACGGCAAATTCTTTTCCCCCGCGCTGCCCTTCGCGTACGTGGTCACTCCCCACTTCCGCACTCCTTACGCGGAGAACTTTAACTATGGCTTCCAATATCAGCTCGCCAGAAACACGATGATCGAAGCCGTCTATGTAGGCAGTCTCAGCCGCAAGTCGATTGCCGGCACAGAAACCAACTACGCGTCCTTCACCGGTCCTTCGGGCCTGCAGGCTCAGTACCTCTACTTCCTCGGTCAGGAGGGCAATACTGGGACAAGTACGGCATACTCGATCAATGTAGACTGTGCACGGCCCCTCGCAGCCTGTGCCGGTGGATCGCCAGCATTTACCGGCCTCCCCACGGGAGCTACGCAAATCTATACCAACGTGAGCGAAGGCACTTCCTCCAGCAACCAGTTCCAGCTCACCGTGGATCAGCGGTTGAGCCATGGACTGCAATTCCGCGTAGCCTACACCGTCGCCAAGACCATCGACGATATCTCCGGCTTCCGCGCCCGTTCTTCCACCTATACGGATCCCACCAATCCGGCGCTCGACCGCAGCCTGGCCGATTTCGACGCTCCGCAAAGATTGGTCATCAGTCCGATCTGGGAGATACCGCTAGGAAACCACGGCAACTCTTTTACTCGTAAAGCACTCGGCGGTTGGAGCGTCGCCGCCATCGCCAGCTTCCAGTCCGGCAATCCGTTCACTCTCTTCTCGGAAAACAATTCGGGCGAATTGAATAACTATCTCGACCGCCCTGACGTAGTCGGCCCAATACAAACCTTCAGCAACCCGCGGCAGCAGGAAACCTTTAGTCCAAGCGCCAACGGCCTGAACGGGAGCTGTCTCGGCGGAACCGAAACGGGGCATTTCCTGTTTAACCCCACTAACCTGGTTTGTGCCATTGGCTCGCCAGTGGGCTTGCCGGCGGATCCTCTGCTAACGCCGGGAGGCGTGCCGTTGTTCTCCCACGGCAATATGGGCAGAAACACTCTGCGCGGACCAGGCATTAACAACTGGGACATTTCCATCATCAAGGACATCCCGATCACGGAAAGCAAGTCTCTGGAGTTTCGTTCCGAGTTCTTCAACGCCTTCAATCACGTCCAGTTCTACAGCCCGACCTTCCAGGACGGCACAATCGGAGGCGACGGCTTGTTCGGACAGATTACGTCCGACCGCGGACCGCGCGTGATTCAATTCGCACTGAAGATGTATTTCTGAAATTGAGGACGCGAAAGCCTTAACCGAGCGGCGAATCGGTCATGCGGAAGCGCGTTCGCACATGCTCGGAGATCAGTTCGATGGCGACGCGATTATTTATCGGATCGGCTTGCGTAAGGTATCTCATCGCCTCGACCAGGAGCCGCTGGCCGTCGACGTAGCGAGGATCGGAGGTGCGCTCGCGCCGCTTGCGCCCGACCGGTGTAGGAGGAACTGGGATTGTGAAAACCTTGGCCATAAAGTAAGAAGTCACCCCACCGGAGACTTATTGCTCTATTCTTTCTCCAACCGGCCTTCTCTAGCCAGCGGACATTCCGCAGTATAACGTCCCGTGCCCGGTTTTTCAGCCATTATCTTTCCACAGGGAGCCAAAGTCCTCCACCTAGGGGTCCGGTTGCAGGTTGACGAACCCCGGTTTTCCGCGTTAGATTGCTTTAGCGGCTTTGCCCCCCAGTTCGCCTGAGGTTTTCGTGGCCTTCGCTCCCCACAACACTCACAGGAGTTTCCGACTCGCCTTCGCTCTCATGCTCTTCAGCGTGATGGTTTCCGCTGCCTTTGCCGCGAACGCCGGCTTTACCCCACAGGCCCGGGTCGGCTTCACTATCGGGGATCAGTGGGAGCCCGCCTTGGCTGCCGACGGATTTGGCCATATCTATACCCTTTATCCACAGTATGGCCGGGTACCGGGGTGCCGCCGCTGCCCCCTGCCTTCCATGATTCTGTCCGTCAGCAACAACAATGGCGCTACCTGGCAGCCTCCGCGCACCATCACCCCGCCCGAGACCGGACAATTTGATCCTCAGATCGTGGTCGATCCCGTCGATCACCGCACCGTCTACGCAGCCTGGCTGCAACGCAAGCGGCTCGACCTGGTTGTCGCCAAGTCGGTCGACTTCGGCCAAAGCTGGTCGATTGCCATCGCCGACCGCGGAGTCGCCGACGCCGATAAACCGGTGCTTACAGTTCGAGGCCAGGATGTGTATGTAGGCTTCAACCGCGATCGCAAGATCTTGGTAGCCCGCTCGCACGACGGCGGCGTTACGTTCACTTCCGCCGATGTAGGCCCAAAGCTGAAGCTGGTCCGCTCGCTGGCCGGAGGGGCTACGGTCGATACCCACGGTGATGTTTACCTCGCCTGGGCGGGATACACTCCGAGCGATGGCGTCAAAGGCCGCGTCAACCTCTTTATCAGCAAGTCATCCGATGGCGGCAAGACTTGGGCCACCCGCCTAATGGACATCTCCGGCGCTCCGCCCGACTGCGGGGCCTATCACTGCGAGTGGGGATACCTCGGGGCCCAGATCACCATGACCTCCGACTCCGCCGGCACTTTGTACGCCCTGTGGAATTCCGGCCGCTTCGACAAGATTCCCGAGCGAATCTACTTTGCGTCTTCAACCACCGCTGGCGATACCTGGTCCACGCGCCTGAATGTTTCAACCGCCCCCTCGACGGTAGAACATGCCTTCCCAGCGATTACGGCTGGCGAAGCCGGCGATGTCCGCATCGCGTGGATGGACACCCGCAATCAGGATGCCCGCAACCGTCCGCTGTGGAATACGTTCTACCGCAGTTCCACCAACGGCGGCGCCACCTGGTCCGCCGAGTCGAGGATCTCCAGCTACGTGCCGGGATACAGCTACATTCACTCCAAAGGCTTCAGCTTCCCCTTCGGCGACTACTTCGAGATCGGCATCGATAATCAGGGCCGCACCCAGGCCGTCTGGGGCGAAGGCCAAAACTTCCGCTCCCCAGGCTCAATCTGGTACAGCAACGGCCGGTAGGCCTCTGTGCGGTTGCACTACTTTTCGGTGCAACTCCTCCCTCAAAAAAAACTCTCTCTTTTGCGCAAAATCTAGAAAACAAAGGACTGGAAATTTTCTTGCCTCGTAGATCTATGGTTCTTAAGGTAGTTAGAGGCAAAATATTGGAAACATTGGAGTTATGTAATGTCCGACCTGCTCACAGTTCTGTCTTGGGAACTGCGCCTAGAGGTGTCGGAAACAAAGGCTTTTCGCTTTCGCGATCATTGGTCGTGTTCAGACCTTGGAAGGTGTGTTCACGGTTAGGTTATCAAAGATCGTATATTATCTTATAGATAACATCTATCTCTATATGTTATCGAAAGTTGAAGTATGAGGTCAAGAGAAAAGCGGTCGGGCTGCTGATCCGATTCCAATTTGGGAATGTCGCACCCGCCCTATTCGCAAACGTGTTGACGCTGCCCTGCTCCTGCGCTCTCTTCCAGCGATGCTGAGCTTGCCAGACATGCAATAATTGTGGGAAAGATAAGCCAGCCGCGGGATATTTCGCCGAAATTTGCGGAAAGATGCGATCTATGGCAGGGTTACGGACATGAATAGTGATCAGGTTATTGCGAAGCTTCGTCAGCACGCTCCCGAGCTTCAAGCGGCGGGGGTTGTGCATCTGCGCGTCTTTGGCTCGGTTGCGAGGGGCGAGACGTCTGCGGAGTCTGACATTGACCTGCTGGCGGATTTCGATAAATCGAGACCATTGACACTAGTGACTGTTGGAAGACTGCAAAGCCGTCTGACAGATTTGCTGGGCGCTAACGTCGATCTGTCTTCGGAAGAATGGATGAAGGAGCCTGTCCGTAAACGAGCTTTGCGGGAGGCGGTTCTTGCCTTTTAGAGACGCCGAACAACACCTGCGGGACATCCTCGAAAGCATCAATAATATCGATACATTCCTCGGCAATATGGACTTTGATGTCTATCGCGGGGATCTGAAAACAAAATCAGCCGTGGAGCGGCAGATGCAAATCATCACCGAGGCTGCGGTTCGCCTGGGAGAGGATGGGGATCGCCTGTGTCCCAGTGTCGATTGGAAGGGCTTCCGTGGTATGGGGAACGTACTGCGGCACGGGTACCACCGAATTGACGACAAGATAATGTGGGACACGGTAAAAGATGAACTTCCTCCGGTGAAGGTGGCAGTATTACGCGCGCTGAATCCGCCCCTTTCATCGCCAAAATTTCCGACCCCGGGCTGAGGATACATGCTGAGGAGTGCAGGCAAACCTAAAGCATCAAAGCGTGAGGTCGACCGAAAAGCGATGGGGAATGCTGATCCGGTTCCAAAGCTGGGGATGTCGCACCCGCCCTATTCGCAGAGAACGCGAATAAGGGCAGGGCACCCAGTGTTGCTTAGGTAACGGCAGAAAGAGGTGGCCCAGCCCCCTGGTTCCAAGTTGGGACTCTCGCACTCCGTGTTGCAGGTGGGCCAGCCAGCCAGCCCTCCAAGGATGGGCCAGCGCCGATTCCGGCAATGGCGCTTGCTCGCTTCACGATCGCCTCCTCTTGCTATTTCGGCGGGTAATCGGCCGGCCTTGCGGATTAGTAGCTATCTGTCTGGCACCACTCAATGTGACGGGCCAATCCGTCAAGGTCCGGGAACGTGGTGTCCTCATGAATCCCGTGCCGAAACAACGAACGCTTCAATTCGCTACGATCTCCATGAGGTATTCGAATCCGAACAATTTCTTCTTTGGGCTTGAACTCCTCCGTCGGAACTGGATGCGCTGTGAAAGCACCGCTCTGCGCCCGGAGGCGGGGAGTCACGATTCTCGGAATGTATCTAATCACCTTCTCGATCTTAAGCGGGTCTTCTGGAAGCGGTTTACTCAGGTCCTTCTTCGGACAGCGCCACGCAAGGATTTCAGCATCTTCGCACGATGGACACCCGCAGGAATTGCGGGTTTCGCATTCGTTACGGACGCAGAAATAGAGCGCGACAAGCGGGCTCCGGGTCCAGTCGAGCAATCGCGTGGCAAGGCCGGATGCTGGGCAATCGCCAGAAGCTCCCAATTGCTCGCCGGCGTAATCTCAACACGATCTGTTGACTGGCGGCGGAATAGCTCAAGCATCAACGTTTCATTGACTGTCTTCTTGGCGGAGTTTGGTGTAGGCCGAAGACGCCCTACCTTGGGCCGCAGTTCAAACGACGCCGCGCCATGTCCTCGGTAGAGAACGGTAGTCAGTTCGTCATCTTTGAACTGGGACTCTACCAGCTCAGAGAGTCCCGCGATGGTCGTGACTGGGCTTCGGCATATTGAACAGCTGGTCGACACCCAGATCTTGTCCAGGCCCGACCAGCCCGCAACCGCCACCGCGTAAAGCCAGGGCCAGGAATCCCCACAAGACGGGACATCAACAAGTCCGTTAGTTTTCAAATTATAGATTTATCTAGATTGTACTTGGCTATACCAGAAAAAGACCTTAGAATTAAGAGAGCGGAAGTGCACCGTGCCATCCACCAAGACCAAGAGGATCGCTCCTGAGATCGACGCTAAGCTGTGGGACGAGCTGGTTGCCGTCGCGAAACGCAACGGGCAGTCGCAGCGGTACGTGCTTGAGCAGGCGCTGGCTCACTATCTGCACAACGTGGTTCCGTCGCAACACCTGGTTCGTCCACAGGTGATGGATGCGTTTGAGCAGTCGGTCGAGACCAACCGTGATCTGCTGGAGCGGCTCGCCAAATAAATGGCGGAATATATAACGGTCGCGGAGGTGTACCAGATGCAACACCTTCTGATCGACAGGTTCGGCGGCCGGCACGGGGTTCGCGACAAGAATGCGGTTGAGGCTGCCGTTTTCCGTCCCCAGATCGGCTGTTGCAACTCGCTCGAAGAAGAAGTGGCCGCGCTGATGGAGTCGCTCGGCGACAACCACGGCTTTCTCGACGGCAACAAGCGGATCGCGTTCACGGCCGCTGACGTCTTCCTGCGGCGCAATCGTTTCTACATCGAGGTGGACGCGCAAACGGGATACGGATTCATCTATGGTTCGATGGACCGCGGCGAGTTTCGCTTCCCCAAGATCCTCGACTGGATCCGACAGCATGTAAAGCCGCTTCGCTAGACGGTCGTGAACAGGGCGTGGCTGTCACGGCTGAACAACCCCGGCCTTCGCAAAGAACGTGAAAAGCTGGGCCACCCAGCGGGCGACCTCCCGCACCTATGTCACGTTGCTCTGTGACGCAGTTCCTCGCAACCGTCCCAGATTTAGCCTGCAATGAAGAATAGAACGACAGGGTTGGGAGGTTTCCCATCTATGCGCAACTCAATCCTTACGATTGCAATGCTACTTTCGTTGGGCGGTTTGGCCGAAGCCCAACAGACAACCCTCAATCAGGTTCCGATCAAACCCACTTCGTGGGCATCGGGGCAGCAAATGTACCAGGAATATTGCTCTGCTTGCCACGGAGTGGAGGCCGATGGACAGGGCCCGGCCGCATCGGCTTGCACCCGCAAGCCGGCCGACCTAAAGGCCCTGGCAAAGCGCAACGGCGGCAAGTTTCCCTACGATCATTTCTATGCGATCTTGCAGTTCGGGACGCTCACGCCGGCGCCCGCACATGGCTCCGCCGATATGCCCATCTGGCTTCCCATGTTTGCCTCGCTCAAGCGAGGCCACGAGGCCATCGCCCAGCAGCGTATGTTCAATATCGCGAGCTACCTCGCGTCCCTGCAATCGAAATAAACCGAGACGGTACATCGAAAGGTGGGCCATGCGGGGCGCTCGTGGCACCGCATGAGAGAGTTGGGAGCCGGTGGCTATTCTAGGACCAGGCCGCCGGTCAGATCTGCTAAGCGCTCGATGCGGTGATGGACGCACCAATCCTGGAGTTCGTTCACGATCTTCTCGGTCGCTACCGGGTCCCAGTAGCTGGCGGTTCCGATCTGTACCGCGGTGGCGCCGGCCAGCATGAACTCCACGATATCCACCGCGGTCGAAATGCCTCCCATGCCGATGACCGGAATCTTCACCGCCTTGGCGGCGTCATAGACCATGCGCAGCGCGATTGGCTTGATGGCGGGGCCTGACAGCCCGGCGGTGACGTTGGCGATGCGGGGCTTGCGGGTTTCGGCGTCAATGGCCATAGCGACGAAAGTGTTGACCAGCGAAACCGCGTCGGCGCCAGCTTCCTGGGCTACGTAGGCCATTTGTGCGATGCTGGTCACGTTGGGAGAAAGCTTCACGATGAGTGGCCGTTGCGAGAAGTGGCGGGCCGTGGCTACGACCTCGTCGAGCGATCGGGGATCGCTGCCGAACTGGATTCCCCCATGGGCGGTGTTGGGGCAGGACACATTCAACTCGTAGGCGGCGATGCCCTCGCCTTCATTCAGGATTTGAATGGTGTGTTCGTAGTCCTCGCGGGTATAGCCGAACACGTTGGCGATGACCACGATGTTCTTGATTTCGCGCAGCTTGGGAAGCTTCTCGTCAACGAAGGCGCGGGCTCCGATGTTTTGCAGGCCGATGGCGTTGAGCATGCCCGCTGCGGTCTCGTAAAGACGAGGAGGCGGATTTCCCGCCATCGGCTCCTTCGACAATCCTTTGACTACGAAGCCGCCTAGTTTGTCGAGGTGCACGACATCTTCGAACTCGATTCCGTAGCCGAAAGTTCCGCTGGCTGCGATTACGGGATTCTTGAGTTCGATGCCAGCGAAGCTGACGGCGAGTTCGGGAGTACGCCGGCTGGCGGGGGAAGCGGTCATCGCGTTTGTAGTGTAACCCGTGGGGAGATGTAATTGTAGAGACGCAATGAATTCCGTCTCTACGGCGAGGCGTGCATTGCCGCCCACTTTTCCGATACAGTAGTGCATTCCCATGCTTGATCTAAGTTTTGTTCGCGACAATCTGCCGCTGGTTGAGGAAATGCTGCGCCAGCGCGGCATGAAGCCGGCCGAGGTGCTGAAGAACTTTGCCCAGGTGGATGCCCAGCGGCGGCAGGCTATCACCAGCGCGGAGACCATCAAGGCCCAGCGCAATCGGGCATCCGAAGAGATCGCGAAGCTCAAGAAGAGTGGGCAGGACGCGACGGCGCTGATCGAAGAAACCAAACAACTGCGCGAGCAGGTCGAGGAACTGGGAAAAGCTGCGGAAGAATACGAGACTCGCCTGCAGCAGATTCTTGTAGGCATCCCAAACATGCCGCACGCGAGCGTTCCGGTCGGCAAGACCGCGGATGACAATGTGGAAGTCCGCCGCTGGGGCACGCCGCCGACGTTTGACTTTGCTCCCAAGCCGCATTGGGAAATCGGAGAACAACTGGGGGTGCTTGACCTGGAGCGGGCGGCCAAGCTATCCGGGGCACGCTTCGCGGTGTACTGGGACCTGGGCGCGCGATTGGAGCGGGCCCTGGCCAACTTCATGCTCGACCTGCATACGCGCGAGCACGGCTACACCGAGGTGTTGCCGCCATACATGGTGAACTCTGACTCGCTGTACGGGACCGGGAACCTGCCCAAGTTTGCGGCTGATCTTTTCAAGGTTCCGCACGGAGACAAAGACCTGTGGCTGATTCCGACGGCGGAAGTTCCGGTAACGAATCTGTATCGCAATGAAGTGCTCGAGGGGGCGCGTCTGCCGATTTCGCTCACTGCGTATACGCCCTGTTTCCGCAGCGAAGCTGGTTCCTATGGGAAGGATGTGCGAGGAATTATCCGGCAACATCAGTTTCAGAAAGTCGAAATGGTGAAGTTCGCGCGACCGGAAGATTCGTATGAGCAGCTGGAAAAGCTCACTCACGACGCGGAAGAAGTGCTGCAGAAGCTCGGCCTGCATTATCGCGTGGTCGCGTTGTCCAAGGGAGACATCGGTTTCTCCTCGGCTAAGACCTACGACGTTGAAGTCTGGCTGCCGGGGCAGCAGTTGTTTCGCGAGATTTCCTCGTGCTCGAATTTCGAATCGTTTCAGGCGCGGCGCGCGAACATCCGCTATCGTCCTGAGGGCAAGAACAAGACTGAGTTCGTGCACACGCTCAACGGCAGCGGCCTGGCAGTGGGGCGTACCTGGGTAGCGATTGTCGAAAACTACCAGCAAGCGGATGGCAGCGTGGTGATTCCCGAAGCGCTTCGCTCGTATATGGGGACGGATCGGTTGACGCCGCGGAAGATGTAGAGTCCACTCGATTGCGCGTTGCTAAAACAGGGAGTAAAAAATAGACTTGGACAGGGCGAAAGCACATGCGACGGTTATGGCGGCTCCCACCGTTCCGATGACTGGGATCTGGCGCACAATCCGCGACTACATTTTCTGGTCGTACGAGCGGGGCACCATTCAATATGACGTGATGGTGACTCTCATCCTGCTGTTTGTTTTCCTCTCTCCGAAGCTGATCAATTTCAAGGACAAGCCGGTTGAGCGCAATTCGCAGAGCACCGGGGTGGTGGTTGTCCCGGACGGGCAAGACGGGCTCATCTACCAAGTCGAAGGCAAGGCGATTCAGAGCACGGACGATGCGGGCATTCGTAGCGAATTGCTACGCATATTGGAGCCGGTGTCGGGTGAAGTCAGCATCTCAAAATACGAGGTCGTACGCGATGGTTCGGGACGCATCCTGCTGTATAAAGTCTGGGCGCGAAGGTAGGAGACCCAGTCTCCGAGGCCGCTTCCTGCAATCGTTCCTCTTAGGCGTGGTTGCGGTGGTCTCGGTTGCCCCGTCCGTGCGGGCACAACAAGATCCGCTGCAGCAAGTCCTGAACCAGATGGATCAGACGGCGGCGAACTTTCGCACCACCCAGGCCGCCTTTGTCTGGGATCAATATCAGAAAGTAGTCGACGAACACGACATCCAGAAGGGAACGGTTTATTTTCGGCGTGCCGGAAACGAAATTCAAATGGCGGCCGACATCACCAATCCCGAGGCCCCGAAATACGTGCTCTTTACCGACAGCAAGGTAGAGGTTTACCAGCCGAAGATCGATCAGGTTACCCGCTACAACACCGGAAAGGACCGAGCGACGGTAGAGAGCTTTCTGGTGCTGGGTTTTGGCGGCAGTGGGAAGGATATGCTCAAGTCCTTCGACGTGAAGTATCTCGGTTCTGAAAAAGTGGATGGCGTGGATACCGCGAAGCTGGAGCTGGTGCCGAAATCCCCGAAAGGCCGCAATACGTTTGATCACATTTGGTTGTGGGTGGATACTTCGCGGGGCGTTTCAGTGCAGCAGCAGCTCTTTGAGCCTTCGGGCGATTACCGGCTCGCCAAGTATTCCGACATCCAACTGAATCAGAAGATTCCAGAATCGGTCTTTAGGCTGAAGACCACGGGGAAGACCAAGGTGGTGTCGCCGCAAGGGTAGCTGGGATTAAGAGCGGATTCCGGATTCCGGCGCGCTGGCGAGGTATGCCACTTTCGGCGCGGTGGCGCATCCAACAGAATCGCTACACTCGTGAGAATGAGGAGTCATCCATATGGCTAAAGCTACTTTTGCAGCAGGCTGTTTTTGGGGAGTGGAAGCTACGTTCCGGCAACTGCCGGGAGTAATCTCGACCCGGGTCGGCTATACCGGGGGCAACTCTCCGAATCCAACTTACAAAGAAGTTTGCACGGACCGCACCGGCCACGCCGAGGCGGTCGAAATCGAATACGATCCGGCGAAGCTTTCGTACGATCAACTGCTCGATGTGTTCTGGGAGAATCACGACCCCACGCAGCTCAACCGGCAGGGACCGGACTGGGGCACGCAGTATCGCTCGGCGATCTTCTATCACACGGCAGAGCAGGAAGCCGCGGCCAAGGCTTCCAAGGAGCTGCTGGAGAAACACCGCCGCTTCAGCAAACCGATTGTCACGCAAATTGTTCCCGAAGTGCCTTTCTTCGAGGCTGAGGATTACCATCAGCAGTATCTGGAGAAGCGGGGCATGGCAAGCTGCCACATCAAAGCATAGCTCGAAATCGCGTAGACACCGGTGCCGCTACGGGTTCGGATTGGAGGACGCGCTCCGAGGACCGAAGAGCAATATCAGGGCGAAGCCTGCGAGATAAAAAGGCATTACCTCCGAGAGATTGAAACCCAGAATCCTGAGCACTAGTCCAAAAAGCGCTACGGACTCGCTCAACGCGTAAATAGCGAGGTGGCCGGTGCGCCAGCGGGTTAGAGCGTCGGCGTTTTCCGGCTCGGATGCCAGCGTCGCCTCCGCCCGCAATATGAACAAGCGTCGCACGGCGAAGATTATCCCTACCGTGGTGATGGCAACCAGAGTAATCGCGAAGTAGACGTTGCGGTCGGCCGCAACGCTCTGCCCCAGGCGCTCGCCAATGAAAGCGTAGCAGACAATACTCACCAGCATGACGATGCGAACGATTTGCAGGATTTTTCGCGCGGGCTCCATGCAGCAATTGTGACTGCGTTTGTACCCGCAGACGGCCCGGAAATTCCGCAGGTACCTCAACCGCCAACAGCAGCGCGCTGCTCCGGATCAGGCGCGAATCGCACGTACATCCAGATATTCAACCTCGACGCTCATGCTGTCGTTGCCCGCCCGGTTGTGCTCTTTCCATAACGACTCGAGCCCGGAAGCCAGAGCGGCTTGGCCGTTCGGATCCAGCCTCTTGAAGGCAACCTGCGTGGGACCGAAGTATTGCCGGAAAAAAGCCACTACTTCATTCGGCGGAAACGGATAGTCGAAGGAGGTCTTGCGCCGCGTCAAACTCAGGTTGGAGACTTTCTTTGCGAAGCGCTGGCGCACGGTTTCCTCGTCTCCCCAGAGGGTAGGCGCGGGAATTCCCGGCGGAGGTGGCGCCATTTTTGACATGAATTGAAACGTCTTGCCGACAAAGCCTTGTGGCGTCCAGTTGGCCATTGCAATCAAGCCCCCGGCACGGCATACGCGCAGGAGTTCCGCCGCCACTTGCTCGGGCCGGGGAGCGAACATCGCGCCAAACATGGTCATCACTACATCGAAGGCGCCATCGGGATAAGGCAGCTGTTCCGCATCGCCTTCCTGAAACCTTATTTCCAATTTTTCAGCGGACGCCCGTTTGCGAGCCTGTTCCAGTAAATTCGGAGCGATGTCGAGGCCCGTGACCACGCCTCCGGCCCGGGCCGCGGGAATTGCGGTGTTCCCGGTACCGCACGCCACATCGAGCACCCGCGTGCCTTTTGTGATGGTGGTCCGCCCCACAAACTGTTCGGCGGCATGGGCTGAGTAAGCCGCGATCTGGCCGAAGTCTCCAGCCATCCATGCGGCCTTCATGCCGGCTTTTAATTGCGTGAAATCAGGAAGTCCTGATGACATGTGCAATCCCTCAAAGCGAATTTATCACTTTTGTTTCGGGTGCTGTTTGGAAGCCTTCAATGACCATGCTCCATCAGCCCCGGGCGAATTCGCACAAAGACATGAAATGACACGGGATTATTCCCGTAGATCGGATCGAGGACTGCAGGCTTCGAATAGAAGGTTACATCCCCTCCCAATCCGATTTGCCAGCGCTCACTATGCACGAGATCGCGCACCCCGCCGAAGGTGTATGCGCCGATGCGGTACGACGGATGAGTCGGATCCTCGGGAAACAATTCGTCTTTATCCACCAACTCGAGGCGAGTGTAAGCGTAGTTTCGCGCCAGGAAGTTCAACGTCGATTCGAGCAGGTAGCTGTTCTGGTTGGTGTTGTCGAGCTCCTTGTGCTTGCGTCCCCAGATCAGCGAAGTGGCCCAATTGCCGTTTCCCAGCTTTCCGCCTGACAACGCCCGGTTGTATTCGACCGAGGCCGACTGCCGCATTTCATTGTTGGGATCGAGCGCTTCCGGATGCTGCAAATATCCGAGGCTGTATTGCGCAGTCCAGTTTCGCGTGGGCGCAGCACTCACACGGGCCGACCAGGAATCGAGGGGAGCGAGTTGAATGCTCCAGCGCTCTTCGTTGGGTTCGTGTGCGTTGAAAGCCGAGCCCTCGACTTTGAAAAGAGCATACCTGGCAAAATTAAAGATGAAGCCGGTCGTCACTACGCCAAAGCTGGTATGGGTCGAGTCCTGCAGATGGTGGCCCAGCGGTGCCTCCGGATTCTCCGAGGCCGATTGGCGGTGCATGTAGGTTACGGGCCCGAGGGCGGGCTCGGCGGATGGGCCTCCGTAGAGCAGCCAGGAGACTTTCTCGCTGACGGGCAGCGTGTACAACGCGGACAGTTCGGCAAAAACGTTGTGCGGATGCTGGTGATCGACCAGTGGCTGCCCGTGGTATGTTTCGCCGGTTTGAAAAAGCTCGGGAAAGCCCGGATGGGGCGAGGTCAGCGACTCCGCCGAAAACATCTCCTGGAAGAGAAGCGTCCCCGCCCACAGTTTATGCTGCTCCATGAACATGAAGTAATTGGTCGATTCTGCCTTGCCAGCGCCCCGTGGCCCACCCTGCTGGTTATAGGTAATGAACACCACTCCGTGAAACATCAACTCCCAGCCGCCGGGCGAAATCATCCACATCGTCTGCGGCACCGAGGCTGGCTGCCATGCCGTGCCAGAGGAGGCGTGAAAGGAGGGCATGGATGACAATGCAGCCTCGCCCATGTTCATGCCTTCCATCCCTGGCATCGTCTGATCCTGCGCGGGCATGACCGGATTATTCTGGGCGAAAGATGAAATCGCCAGTGCGGCCAGCGCTGCAATGTATCTGACTGCTCTTCGCATGCATCGCTCTCGTGCGAACTCGCCTTCCTTATGTGTACATTTCAACTTTGTTCAACCACAAAGGACCCGAAGGTACACAAAGAAATGCACTCAAGAAAATATCTTTCGACAAAAGTATTGAGCGAATTACGTTAAGGGCACTAGACGCGCAGGGGAGAGACAACCGGCGGGCCGCCGGACACAACCTTGAAGTGTGGAAAGGGATCGAAGGCGGCAGCGACTGCCGCATTCTGAGACGAGTCAACCCGAGCCGAGACTTGAAGCGCGAGTCGTAAAGCAGAGGCCGGTTGCAGAATTGCAGGATGGTGCGCGCTCAGGCAGCAAGTGTGGCTAGCGGGTTCAGGCGCGGGAACCTTGCCGTCGTCTTCGTGACACCCGGCGGGTCGCTCGTGAGACCCCAGATCAGGCCGGAGCCCTTGCGCCACCAAGGGAGCCGCAAGCAACGTGCTGAGCAGCAGGAACGCGAGCATTTTCGACATCGCCCGCATGGTCAGGATCCGGTAATCTTCAAACGCAACTCTTCCGGAAGGCGTTCACGGATTTCCGCGGGCAGGCGATCATGCACATGACGCGCGCCAATCATGGCCACATCCACGACTGCCATGGGTGCAGGCGTAGCGACTGCGACGATCAGCCAGATCAGCGCTGACAATGCGAAACCCGCCAGGGCAGCGATCTCGAGCCAGAAGGCGTTGCGCGGACCGAAGTGGCGGATCACTCCGAAGGCCAGCAGAAATACCCCGGCGGAAACTGAAGCTAAGGCGATCAAGGAAATATCGATGGTGCGATGCAGACGCTGCCGGCTGCGGCAGCGCTCGCAGGCCGCAAAATGTTCCTCATAGTCGCTCCCCATCTCCGGCGCCAGGCCGGAAATGTCATAGCGCCAGCCAGCCAATATCTTGCCGACAACGGGATCAACACACTGACTCATAGGAACTACGTACTTATCAGCCCCTTGCAACAGCAACTCAGAACCGGATGGGTTGCATCGGTTCGGTTTGCGCCGCCAGCATGACCCGGTTATACAGCAGCGTGCGACGGCCGGACAAAGCCTTTTCCGCCTCTCTCAAAGCCCGTTCAGGATGGTTATTCAGCTCCGAGAGATGCGCCAGCACTATGTAGGATGCGTTCCCATCATATCCGGTGGCAAAGAATTCCGCGAGTTTCTCGTTCGAAAGATGGCCAGTCGGACTGCCGACACGCTGTTTCACCGACCAGGGATAAGGCCCGTTGCGCAACATCTCCAGATCGTGATTCGATTCGATGACCAGAACATCGCAAGCCCGCAAGTTATCTTTGGCGTTTGCCAGCAGCCGCCCGAGATCCGTGGCAATCGCGATTTTGATGCCCTCCGCGCGGAAAGTAAAGGCCACAGGATCCACCGCATCGTGCGGGATGGTGAAGGGCGTGACCTCAATGTCTCCGATTCTGAAGCCGTGACCAGAGCAGAAAAATTCCAGGCGTGGCAACTGCGGACGCTCCCCGGCGGCATCCCGCATGGATCTCGACCAGGCTTGATGAGTGGCGCCGGTCATGAACACGGGTATCTTCAATTTCCGCGCCAGCACCAGCAGGCCGGACACATGGTCGGTGTGCTCATGCGTGATCACAACGGCGGAAAGCGAATGAGGATCGTCTCCCGCGGCCTTCATGCGCTTGAAGGTTTCGCGGCAGGAAATGCCAGCGTCCACAAGAATTCGGGTGGACGAACTTTGCACAATCGTGCTGTTTCCCCGGCTGCCACTGGCCAGCACCGAGAGCGAAACGCCCATGCGCGCAGCATACTCCCTCGCGCTGTGGAAACAGAAGTGACTTTCTGGCTAGCCGGTACTTTTGGGTGGGGCAGCCGTTAGCAATTGGCACTTGGTACCTAGCCAAAACTCTCTCTTCGGACGGAAGCCTGAGGATCTTAATGCCAAATGCTAGTGTAGTGCGTCAAACAGAGTGACGTTTATTCAGGGTACGGCGGGCGCGTTTCACTTTTTCCAGGATGTCGGCGGCTCGCGCGGTCCAAATGAATGGTTTCGGACTTTTGTTGTGGCGGTCGATGTAGGTGCCGATGGCCATGATGAGTTCTTCCAAGTCGCGGAATACGCCGCGCCGGAGCCGGTTTTGAGTCAGGTCGCGAAAGAAGCGTTCCACCATGTTGAGCCACGATGCGCTGGTGGGAGTGAAGTGCAGATGGAAGCGCGGATGCCGTGCCAGCCAGCGCTGCACTTTGGGATGCTTATGGGTCGCGTAGTTATCGCAGATCAAGTGAAGCTGTCGGTGAGGCGGAATGGTCTGGTCAATCAGACGGAGGAACTTGAGCCATTCCTGATGGCGATGCCGTTCCTGGCAAAGGCCAAAGACCTCGCCGTTGGCGGCATTCAGAGCGGCGAACAGAGTGGCCGTGCCGTTGCGTTTGTAGTCGTGAGTCATGGTGGCGCCGCGTCCGCGCTTCAGCGGCAGACCGGGTTGGGTACGATCCAAGGCTTGAATTTGGCTCTTCTCGTCGGCGCACAACACCAGAGCGTGCTCGGGCGGATTGAGGTACAGGCCGACGATGTCTTCCAACTTCTCGGCGAACGCAGGATCGTTGCTGATCTTGAAAGTTTCCACGCGATGCGGTTTCAACCCGTGGGCGCGCCAAATGCGCCGCACGCTGGCTTCGCTGATACCGACAGCCGCGGCCATCGTGCGTGTGCTCCAGTGGGTAGCGTTGGCCGGTTGCTGGCGCGTGGTCATGGTCACCACGCGTTGGGTCAGGCGGGCACCGATGGTGGGCTTGCGTCCCCGTCGGGGCGCGTCTTTCTGCAATCCGGGCACGCCCAGCGCCAGGAAGCGCTTGCGCCAGCGGGAAACCTTTTTCGGGGTGATCACCAGGTGGGCGGCGATCTCCTTGTCCGACTGGCCCGAAGCTGCAAACAACACGATGCGAGCGCGCTCCGCCACCCGCACCGGGACAGATCGGCTCCGGGCTTGGGATTCTAACAGAGCCCTTTCCTCCGAACTCAACGTAATGACTGGGGCGATTCGCATCCGTAAGCGTCTCCTCTATCATAAGACGCTCGCGGATAGATAAAGGTTGTTATTTGTGACGCACTACACTAGTTGCCAAGTGCGGCACTATTACAAAATCACTCTCTCATCCCCCACGCGCCGGGTCACATGCTCGCGGTCGAGATACTCCAGGAGGGGAATCGCATACTTGCGGGTGACTCCGGTCAGGTCCTTGAAACGGGCCACGTCGAGCTTGGGAGACTTTGCTTTTTCGACAGCCATGCGTTTGCGGAGATCGAGGAGCGCGTCCCGGTGAAAAACCAGGTCGTCGGAAATCTTTACCAGAACCTTGTCGCGCAATAGCAGGGTGACAATCTTCTGCGCCCGCGTCTTGTCCACTTTCAATCCTGCAAGCACGTCTTTCAGCGCGGGCACTTTGAGGCCCGCATTCGCGAAGGCCGCCTCGATCATTCTCTTCGATTCGGCTTCGTCGCCTTTCATGACCACGCCGCGTCCCGCCAGGCGTACGAGCTCGCCAGCCAGTTCGATTTTCTTCGCTTGCAGCGCACCGTTGAACACGCTATCAAAAACCTCTGGGGTAACCTGGGAAAACTGTCCACGCAATTCTTCCTTGCTCATGCCTGCAACCAGGGCATTGCGTTTATGAAAAGCATCGAGAGCGGAAAGAAGATCTTTTCGGACGAGGTCCAATGCTGGCTTAAAAACGAAAATATCACCGATGCGGACAATCTCCGGACTAGGCGAGATGCGGGAAACAATCTCCTGTGGAAGCCAGCCGTTGCGTGCCACCGCTTCCGTGATGCTCAGCCCCCTTGCGCCACTTGCAGACACGCGGGCGCGCAAAATGCCCGCCGGCGATTCTTCACTGACCGTCTTGAGGAAACGAGCGTAGTCCTCCGCGTCTTTGATCTTCTTCGGTGGAGTATTTTCGACGATCACTCCCCCGCCGTTGGTGATCACGGGCGAAAACTGTCGAATGATGAAGCGGTCTCTCGGAAGCAGCAGCGCCGGTTCACTCAAGCGTAGTTGTGCGAAAACAGTTTCGCCCGGCCCGACCTGCCTCTTGCCATACAGCACGACCGTCGCAATGCTCTCGGAGGTATAGGAGTGGAAGTGCACCCGAGCGCGGTCTTTCAGCAGTTTTGCAGAAGCGAGCAGCGACAGCTCCACATCCACGCGAGAGGTCGCACGAAAAGTCGAAGCGGGAGCAAGCATCATGCCCCGGGCCAGCTCTTCCGTGGTCGCGCCTGCGAGGTTCAACGCGGTTCGTTGTCCGGCCACGGCCTGCTCGGCCGGTTTGCCGTGGACTTGAACGCCGCGCACTCGCACCCGTCGTCCGCTGGGGAAAACCTCAAGCTCATCTTCTTTGTGGATGGAGCCAGAAACCAGAGTTCCCGTGACCACCGTCCCAAAACCCTTCATGGTGAAGACGCGGTCGATAGGGAGGCGCGCGATTGCTTTGGAATCCTTTGCCGGAACCTCACCGGCAACTTTCACAAGTTCCCGCTTTAAATCGTCAATTCCAGTTCCGGTCAGCGAACTGACCGCGACCATAGGGCTGGGAGGGCCAAGAAAAGACCCTTGGAGGAAGTCCTGCACTTCCGCGCGAACGACTTCCAGCGTTTCGCCATCGACGGCGTCCGACTTGGTCAGCACAGTGATTCCGCGGCGGACCGAAAGCAGTCGGCAGATATCGAAGTGTTCGCGGGTCTGCGGCTTGATCGATTCGTCGGCCGCGATCACCAGCAGCACCAGATCGATGCCGCCCACGCCCGCCAGCATGTTGCGGACGAAGCGCTCATGACCCGGCACATCGACGAAGCCAAGCCGCAGAGTTTCTCCGCCGGACATGGGCAAATCAAGATTGGCAAAGCCAATATCGATGGTGATGCCGCGGCGCTTTTCTTCCTCAAGGCGATCGGCGTCGATGCCGGTGAGCGCCTTTACCAGCGCAGTCTTGCCGTGGTCAATGTGGCCGGCAGTGCCAACAATAACGGACTTCATACGAGTGGCATGATACTAGAGGGTTGTCATCCTGAGCGAAGCGAAGGATCTGTGCATTAGTTTTTTTCCTATAAGTCAAGAAGGACGAAAGGAACAAACGGATCCTTCGACTGTATCGGTCTCGCGCTAGCCCGAGGCCAATTTCGCTCTGGATGACAGTAAAAGGGATGGCATAATCAACGTGCGGTTCAGTTCCCAAAATGCGACAATAGTATTTCCTCATGACCACGGCCTCCACTCTTGCCATTACTCCTGAAATTGTTCGCGAACACGGCCTCACGCCTGACGAATACGAGAACATCAAACGACTTCTCGGCGGACGCGAGCCTACCATCACCGAGCTTGGCATCTTCAGTGTGATGTGGAGCGAGCATTGCTCTTACAAATCTTCTCGCGTGCATTTGAAGCGGCTGCCGACGCGCAGCCGCCGTGTGGTGCAAGGGCCGGGCGAGAACGCCGGCATCATTGATATCGGTGATGGATGGGCCTGCGCTTTCAAGATTGAATCGCACAATCATCCTTCGTTCATTGAACCGTTCCAGGGAGCGGCTACCGGGGTAGGCGGGATCCTGCGCGATATTTTTACCATGGGAGCAAGGCCGGTCGCAGTAATGGATTCGCTGAGGTTCGGGCCGATCGCGAGAAGCACGGGCGGGGGCGCCCACGCCACACAACCAGAGATCCAAAAGAATCATTCGGTCGTCGAAGGCGTAGTCAGCGGCATCGCCTCATACGGAAACTGTTTTGGCGTGCCGAACCTGGGCGGTGAAACCAAGTTCGAAGCCTGCTATTCCGGTAATCCGCTGGTGAACGCATTCGCCATGGGACTGGTGCGGCGCGATCAAATCTTCTATGCCAAGGCCTCGGGCGAAGGTAATCCCGTAATTTACGTCGGATCGAAAACCGGACGTGATGGCATCCACGGAGCCACCATGGCCAGCGAGGAGTTCAGCGAGGCTTCGGAAGCGAAGCGTCCGAATGTCCAGGTCGGCGATCCTTTTCTTGAAAAGCTGCTGCTTGAAGCTTGCCTCGAGGCCATGCAGACGGGCGCCATCGTCGGCATTCAGGACATGGGCGCGGCGGGTCTGACCTGCTCGACCTGCGAAATGGGAGCTCGCGGCCACGTTGGAACCGAGATCGAACTCGATCGCGTCCCCCAGCGTGAAACCGGCATGACTCCCTACGAAATCATGCTGAGTGAATCGCAGGAGCGCATGCTGCTGGTCGCGCAAAAGGGCCGTGAAGAAGAAGTCTTTCGTGTGTTTGAAAAGTGGGGCCTCGATGCCGTCGAAATCGGACGCGTGACCGGCGACGGCAAGATGCGAGTGCTCCACCACGGAGAAGTTGTTTCCGAAATTCCCAACGAAGCGCTCACCGACGATGCGCCGGTTTATAAACGCCCGCTCGAACGCTGGGAACCGCCGGTGCCACGGGAGATGCCCGACCGCATCAAACTGGCGGAAGCGGGCGACCTCACCGACAACCTAAAACGTCTCTTGGCCAGCCCAAACATTTGCGGCAAGCGCTGGGTGTGGCAGCAGTACGACCACATGGTGCAGACCAACACGGTGGAGGGTCCGGGCGCCGGCGATGCCGGTGTGATCCGCATAAAAGGCTCGCAACGTGGGCTGGCCATGGCGCTCGACGGCAACAGCCGCTGGTGCTATCTCGATCCGCAGCTTGGAGCCATGCACGCTGTTGCCGAAGCGGCTCGCAATGTGGCTTGCGCGGGCGCGACACCTGTGGGTGCGACCAATTGCCTGAACTTCGGCAATCCAGAGAAGCCGCAAATCATGTGGCAGTTCTCCAAGGTGATTGACGGCATCACCAAGGCTTGCGAGGAGCTCGACGTGCCGATTACCGGCGGCAATGTGAGTTTTTATAACGAGACGCTAGGCGAAGGAATTTATCCGACGCCGGTGATTGGAATCGTGGGCATTCTCGATGATCTGCACAAGGCAGTGTTTCCCGGTTTTCGCGAGCCGGGACGTGCGGTCGTTTTGCTTCGTGCCTCGGAGCCGGGCGATCTCACCGATGCGAAGTGCGAGTTTGGCTCGTCCGAATACGCCAAGGAAATCTTGGGTGCGGTCTGGGGATTCCCTCCGGCTCTGGAACTGGATCGGGAGGCGGCCCTGCAGAAGTCGGTCGTCGAGATGATTGGCGCTGGCCTGGTCGAATCTGCGCACGACTGCTCGGAGGGCGGGGTTGCGGTCACGCTGGCGGAGTCAGCGTTTGTGGGCGGAATTGGAGTCCGAGTGGATCTGGCGTCTCAGGGTTTGCCGCCGGAGTTTGTTCTCTTTGGCGAGGACGCGAGCCGCGTCGTGATCTCGTGCGACCGGAGTCACCTGGCAGGAATCAAACAGGTAGCGTCCAAATACAAACTTTTTGCAGAGCAGATTGGCGAGACTGTCTCCGACCACTTGGAAATTAAGCTGGATGGCCGCGTGGTTGTGTCGGCGACGGTAAGAGAGTTGCGGGAACCTTACGAGGGCGCGCTGGAAGCGGCGTTGAAAACCGATCCAGATGCGGTTGTGGTTGGATGAGCGCCGCCGGGCTTTGCATCGGCCGGACAGCCGGGGGAGGCTATCCCAACGTGGTGTCATGAGGGTGCAGGGTAAAATGCTGACTTCCGATAAATTTCGTGACGAGTGCGGGGTAGTAGCGATTTACGCGCATCCCGAGGCGGAGACGCTTGCCTACTTGGGGCTGCACGCGTTGCAGCACCGAGGTCAGGAGTCGGCAGGCATCGTGACATCGGACGGCATGACTTTGCGTCTGCACAAAGACATGGGCCTGGTCGCGGATATTTTTCAGGAGAGTGTACTCGCCAAATTGCGGGGCACGCTGGCGATCGGCCACACCCGCTATTCGACGGCGGGCGATTCGGCGCTGCTCAATGCTCAGCCCATCATGGTGCAATCGAATAAGGGCATGGTGGCGCTGGCGCACAACGGCAATCTGGTCAATGCGCAGGATATACGCCAAAGGCTGGACAGCCAGGGATCGATTTTTCAGACCAACAGCGACACCGAAGTGATCGTGCATCTCATCGCGCTGTCAAAAGAGCAGACGCTACCGGAAGCCATTGCCGATGCGCTGCGTCGGGTCGAAGGCGCGTTCTCTCTGGTCATGATCAGTCCCGACCGCATTTTTGCCGCGCGCGACCCGCGCGGCTTCCGTCCTCTTGCGATGGGAAGGATTCCGGCGCGCGACCGGGAAAAGCAGGACACAATCGTGTTTGCCTCCGAAACCTGTGCCTTCGATCTGATCGGCGCTGTCTTCGAGCGCGACGTGAAGCCAGGGGAGTTGATCGTGGTCGGTCCGGAGGGAATTACATCTCGGACTTATACTCCCGCGCTGGCGCAATCGAGCTGCATCTTCGAGCAGGTTTATTTCTCGCGCCCGGACAGCCGGGTGTTTGGGCGGGCGGTGCAGGAGAGCCGGGAAGAACTGGGACGGCAACTGGCGCGCGAAGCTCCGGCGGAGGCCGATGTGGTGGTTCCGGTGCCGGACTCCGGTGTGACCGCTGCTGTCGGCTATGCGGCGGAAAGTGGAATCCCATTCCGCTTCGGGCTGATCCGCAATCATTATGTGGGGCGGACCTTCATCGAACCTCGACAAAGCGTACGCGACTTCGGGGTGAGGCTGAAGATCAATCCGGTGCGGAGCCTGCTGGAAGGCAAGCGCGTAGTGTTGGTTGACGACTCGATTGTGCGCGGCACCACCAGCCGGAAGATTGTGCGCATGGTCCGCAGCGCGGGAGCGAAGGAAGTCCACATGCGCATTTCGTGTCCGCCAACGATTTCTCCCTGCTTCTATGGGGTGGACACGCCTTCCAAGAAAGAGCTGATCGCCGCTAACAAGTCGGTCGAAGAGATTCGCGAGTTCATTGGCGCAGACTCACTAGCTTATCTCTCGCTCCCGGGATTGAAAAAAGCCTGCGGAGACGGGGAGAAGACCACCTACTGCACCGCCTGCTACACCGGCGCGTATCCCACGAACTGGGTGGATGTCGAAGAGATTCAGCCTGCCAGTGTGGGCAAGCAGTAGCAGCAGTCTTTCCCGCGTTTCGCTTCCAACCGCGACTGCACAACTCTACGAACTGCCGATGAGCACTCCGGTGATGAAGACCAGTGCGCCGCCTAGGGCTACCTGCATGGCGGCGGAGAATGTGGGCGTGTCCATGTAGCGATGGCGGATCCAGGTGATGACGCCGAGCTCGACCAGCACCACCACGAAGGCGACGGCCAGCGCCAGCCGGAAACTTGGGAGCAGGAACGGCAAAGTGTGGCCCACGCCGCCGAGAGCAGTCATGGCGCCGCAGATCAGTCCGCGCACCCAGGGATGGCCGCGGCCGGTGAGGCTTCCGTCGTCGGAGAGCGCCTCGGCGAAACCCATGCTGATGCCGGCGCCGACCGAGGCTGCCATGCCGACGAGAAATGCGTCCCAGGGATTGCGGGTGGCGAATGCGGCGGCGAAGACGGGAGCGAGCGTGGAGACCGATCCATCCATCAAACCGGCGAGGCCGGGCTGTACGATCTGTAGAACGAAGAGGCGGCGGCGCGCTCGCTCTTCGTCTTGCTTAACATCGGGACTCAACTCTTCTTCCCTCAACTCCTGGGCGCGGTCTTCGTGGGCGCGCTCTTCCTGCGCCAAGTCATCGAGCAGTTGGCGGATGCTGGCGTCTTCGGTTCGTCCCGCGGCTTTTTCGTAGAACCTGCGAGTTTCTACTTCGATTGCGCTGGCTTCGTTGCGCACCACATCGAGGCGGAGAGGGCGCGCCAGCCAAACCGGCTTTCGTCCTACGAAACCCTTGACGTCGTGGCGGCGGATGAGGGGGATGTGCTCTCCGAATTTCTGGCGGTATAACTCGATCAACCGTCGGCGGTGTCCGGATTCTTCGTCGCGCATGCCCTCGAACACGGCGGCGGAAGCGGGGAAGTCCTGGCGCAGTCCTTCGGCGAAGTCGGCGAAGATGCGCTCATCCTCTTCTTCGAGTGAAATGGCCAGCGCCAGGATTTCGCGCTGGGTAAGAGTCTCAAAGTTCTTCATGGCGGATAGTGTAATTGGAGAGAACGATGTGCTGCATTCGCGATCCAATACATCTTCGTCATTCGAGCCGGTGGCTCTCAGGTCAAGAAAATTAGCCTAGTTACCATCTGGTTATCTTAGGCCACCCCTCCCCCCCTCGATCTTTTGGAATCATGGGGTTAGAGCTGGACTCCTATCAAAATCTTTGAGTTTAAAGGACTTATACGCAAAATATTCCGGACAAAGGACTTAGGGTCACATTTTTCGTGATGCAGGGGTCGTCCTCGTGTATGTGAGCGGCATCAACCAGCGGATTGAGTTTCACAGGGCAGCGGACGAATGACGAGTCGGCCCCAGCTCACTCAACATGACTATGAAAAGGAGTCGGTCCGCAGTGAACTTCGATGATTCGAAGTTCACTGCGGCGAGGTTCAACTATCGAGCTCTCGAAAGCTAATAGGCGAAGAACGGTCCCGGGGTTGTACCGACCGTTGTTCCATCGATTGCGGTAAATACCGTGCGGCCGTAGAAGAACGGCAGCCCCCAGTCGAAGCCACCCGTGTTGGGGCCGGCCAGGTTGCTGAAAGCTGCGTCGTTCGGGTTCTGAGAGGTTACAGTGTCAAAATCGTCTACGTTGAACGTTACTGAGTTTGTGGTTGCGTTATTATTCGGGTCCACGTTGGTGGCCGTAACACTGGTGGCGGCTTGGCAATACCACGAGCTGTTGTCTGGACAAACTGTGAGGTTCAGGGTTCCGGATGGGAAAAAGAGCCCGTTTGAGCCACTGTCAATAAAGCTGCTGGTAAGGCTCTGACCAGCGAAATTTGTTATGAAGTTATCTGAGGTATCGAGCGTGAACACGGTTGCCGTGCTTGGAATGGCGTTGTTTGTCTGTGTGCCAATGCCAAAGACGAGATTCCCATTTACGGTAGCCGCCACGTCGTTAACGGCTGGCAACTCGACAACGACGCCGTTGTTGTCTACGGGGAAGTTGAACACGGGGTTGGTTACCTGTGCGTTTGGCGCATTATCGTTACAGAGGGCACCGCAGGATACAAACGCAGTCGAACAAGAACCGCCGGTGGAGCAAAGGTAATAGATCGGCGGAGCTGTGCCTCCAGCGCCCGGGTCACAAGCGGTCCCGCAGTCAAAAGGCTCCGGCCCGACACCCAATATTCCGTTTGCACCTAATGTCTGTTGCGTATCTTCGTTTGTCCCGGTACAGCCGCTGGGTATGGTAAAGGTTGGAGTCGCGATAACCTGGATGGAAGTCGCCTGCGCCACTTCCCCGCCGAGCACAATATTCGCCTGGGCTACGGCTCCAAACAGGAAGGAATTGTCCAGAAATTGAACGCAGTCATACAGTGTGTTTTTGCTGGTGTCCTGTAACAGGGGAAGAGGAATCGTCACCTGCGAGGCTAACAATCTAAGTCCAAACGATCCCGTGTCTACCAGAACGTTGTCGATAGTCTGACAGGTGGAGGTACCGGGAACGCATACCTGGACGCTGGCAAACGCGCCGTTGAGATAAGGATTCGTAGTCGGCAACACTCCGAGGTTCACCGAAATGGGCAAGACGTTGGCTGTGGTGCCAGCGGGCGTGACGGTGATTGGCAACGAGGCGGTAACCGAGGAACTGGCCTTGGAGGTCGCTACGACGGTTGCGACCGAGGTCGCGGTCACAGTGGCCGGGGCGGTGTAGGTCACCGAGGTAGTGGTTTGGTTACTTAGCGCGCCAACGCCGGAAAGTGTCCAAGTGACGCCCGCGTTGGTGGAGTCATTAGCCACCGTCGCGACAACGTTCACGACTCCTTTCGCGTTGACGGTTGCGGAGCTCGGAGTGAGCGTGATCGTAACGGCGAGGCCTGAGGGTGTGCCGCTGCCGCCGCATCCCGCAAGAAATCCGAGAGTCCCGACCAGAATTAAGACCAAGAAGCTGCGCACAGTTTTCTCCTTATTGTAAGGCGTCCGGGTCGACGCCCGGCGGCACCATGTCAGGAACGTAAGCTCGGCCAGCATATGAGCGCATGTGGCCACCGTTTTGGAAAACTAATCCGGGCTGTTGAATATTGACCGGGTGACGGCCGGGGTGGCTCTCTCTCTGAGCTTTTGTGGCCTGCGCATACTGATCAAAGTATGTCCCCAGAAGCTGTTGCATGTTGGGGATCAACTGTCCCTTCCAAGTGATGGCAAAAATCTTGCCCGCTGGAGAAGCATATTCCTTCACGACTGTGTTGCCAGGAACTGTGATTTCGTGGACGCTGTAGGGGCCCGATTCGGTGGTTTTGAGGGTGCCCTTCATCCGGGACTGGTCGTCCTGGACCGAGGCGACGTCGCCACCCAGGGCGGCCAATGCGGGGAGGGGAAGGGTGAGCAGCAGTACGGCAACACCCATTAACGAGATCCAAGCATTTGATTTCATGGGATCACTCCGCTTTTTCTGTGGTGCGAGAAGCCGGGTCGTTGTTTTGAACCCGAAAGATGGTGCCAAGTTGCGGTTGCCGGCTGGGGTTCTCATCGCGTTTTCGTCAGTGTCTTCCTTGATGCGACATTCTGGTCTATCGGTTGCCGGTGTGAGCGACACCATTGTCCGCAAGTTTAAGAGTGCGAGATCAAATTACCGCAGCAAATCAACCGCAAACTCAAAGGCGGCGGACAAGAGTGTCCGCCCTACACGTTTGTCGTACTTGGCCAGATTTATTGCATTTTATCTCTTTTATGGATTGGGGATGTAAAGGGTTGTAAAGTTCCTTTACTATTCGCATTCCCCCGTCGCGATTGGCGCGAGCGCGGACTAAGCGATAAATTGTTAGGCGGAGAGATTGATGTCCACGTGCGTATCGTGCGGTTCGCAGGTGCCTCAGACGGGGCGTTTCTGCTCGTCTTGCGGCGCGGCCATGGTGTCGGGCGACGAACTTCCGACTATGGAGTTCGTGGAGTCGAAGCCCCGACAATCGGGGAAGGCGGCTTCGGGATCGCCGGCGAGGCCTTCGAGTTCGAATTCGCCGAGTTCGTCGGGTGGCCTGCTGACGGAAGGCCGCTTTCTTCCGGGACGCCTGCTGGCGGGGCGTTATCGCATCATTGCCTTGCTGGGCAAAGGCGGGATGGGCGAGGTGTACCGCGCCGACGATCTGACACTAGGCCAGCCGGTTGCATTGAAATTCCTTTTTGAAGAGGCGAGCCGGGATGAGGCCCTGCTGGAGCGATTTCGCAATGAAGTTCGACTCTCGCGGCGCGTATCGCACCCGAATGTTTGCCGGGTTTATGACGTGGGCGAAGTCGATGGGCACACGTTTTTCACCATGGAGTATGTCGACGGCGAAGACCTGGCTTCGCTGTTGCGGCGCATCGGTCGTTTGCCCGCAGACAAGGCCGTGGAGATCGCGCGCCAGCTCTGCGCTGGATTAGCCGCGGCCCATGCCAAGGGAGTGCTGCATCGCGATTTGAAACCGGCCAACATCATGCTCGACGGCCGGGGACAGGTGGTGGTCACCGACTTCGGCCTGGCTGGACTGGTCGATCAGATTCCGGGAAGCGACGTGCGTAGCGGCACGCCCGCTTACATGGCTCCGGAGCAGTTGGAAGGAAAAGAGGTCAACGTAAAGACCGATATCTACTCGCTGGGCCTTGTGCTGTACGAAATCTTCACCGGCAAGCGGGCATTCAGTGTGGAATCCTTGCCGGAGCTGGTTCGGGTGCGCAGCGAATCTGCGCCGAGCAAACCATCTTCTTTGGTGAAAGATTTTGATCCGGCGGTGGAGCGGGTGATCTTGCGCTGTCTTGAGCCTGATCCGGCCAACCGGATGAGTTCGGTGTTGAGTGTTGCGGCGGCGTTGCCGGGAGGCGATCCGCTGGCTGCTGCGTTGGCAGCGGGCGAGACGCCGTCGCCACAGATGGTCGCGGCGGCGGGAGAAACCACCGGCCTGGCGCCGCGCGTGGCCGTGCTTTGTCTTGCCGCTGCGCTCGTCGGTTTAGGTTTGGTTACCTTCATGTCCATCAGAACCAGTGGCATGGGGAAGCTTGGTATCGAGCAGTCGCCGGAAATTTTGACCCATAAGGCGAAAGAGATGCTGACCCGGCTTGGATATCCCGACAAGCCCGTGGACACGCACAGCGCTTTCTCTTACGACATGGATTTTCTGAACTATGTTGAGAAGAATGATAAGCCGCATCCGCGCTGGGACGAAGTTCTACCCGGGCAGCCTGCGCCCTTGCAATATTTATATCGGCAGAGCGGACAATACATGCTGGGCACGGATTGGCATGATTACCTGCTCACGCCGGGAATGGTGACCGACGATGACCCGGCGCCGATTCTCTCAGGAATGATCAATCTGTCGCTTGATCCGCGAGGCCGGCTGACATTTTTCCAGGCGATCCCGCCGCAAGAAGAGCCGGCCGGGACGCACTCGCAGGCATTCGATTGGAATGTGCTGTTTCGCGAAGCAGGCCTGGATCCGTCACAATTCAAAATGACCGAGCCGACGTGGACTTCGCTGGCTGCGTCGGACACGAGGGCGGCGTGGAATGGAACTTGGCCCGGCAGCAACCGTCCGTTGCATGTGGAGGCGGCTGCATTCCAGGGCAAGCCGGTGTTCTTTTCGTTAACCGGGCCCTGGACGCGGCCAGAGCGAATGCGCCCCGATCCGCCGACTACGCCGGGACGAAGAGCGGGCAATTTGCTTCTATTGGCGACGAGTTTATTAGTTGTGGCAGGAGCTGCCTTCCTGGCACGTCGAAACTACGTGCGGGGAAGAGGAGATCGCCGGGGCGCCTTCCGCCTGGCTTATGTGGCCTTCGCGACTTTAATCCTGTTGTGGCTGTGCCAGGGACACATCGTTCCGACGCTCGACACACTCTTGCCGTTCTTCCTTGCGATCAGCACCGCGCTTTTCTTTTCCAGTGTGTTGTGGATTTTGTATCTTTCGCTGGAGCCCTATGTGCGCCGGCATTGGCCGCAGGCGCTGGTTTCGTGGAGCCGTCTGGTGATGGGTCAGGTGCGTGATCCGCTGGTGGGCCGCGATGTTTTGTTTGGAGTGATTCTGGGCGTTGTCTGGATACTGCTGTTTCAGACACGCGTTGCCTTGATGATGAGGAACGGCGCAGCGCCGGACTTCTATTCGCTGGATTATCTTATTGGCGGCCGCCATGCGCTGGGGGCGTGGGTAATTCATATCCTGGGCGCGATCGAGGGAACCCTGCTTTTCTTTTTTCTGCTCTTTGTGCTGCGAGTGCTGCTGCGGAAGGAATGGCTGGCGGCGATAGTGTTCGTAGCCCTATGGGTGACGCTCAAAACATTGGGCAGTGACTATCCGTGGATTGATGTATCCGCGTGGGCACTGCTTTACGGAGTCGCAGCCATCGTCGCGTTTCGCTTCGGGTTCGTGGCGTTGGCGGTTGGCCTGTTCGTTACAGACTCGTTGCTGAATGTGCCACTCACGTTAGACTTCTCCTACTGGTATGCGATCAACACTCTACTCCCGCTGCTGAGCGTGGCGGCTTTGGCGGTGTGGGGATTCTACAATTCGCTGGCGGGGCAGAAATTGTGGAAGACTGAGTTATTCGGTTAGGCGAGTTCTCCTGGCGCACGGCGCGCAGTGTTTGCACTTACCTTGGGGTCAACTTAAGTCCGCATCTTCTGCAAGTTCGCTGATCACAATGGGCGCCACATCTTGCCGCTGCAATTGCTGGTTGAGTTGGGGCAAACGCGTTGCCTTGAGTTGATTCCAATCGGCGATACGCAGTTTCTCGGCCTGGCTCGCCTCGTGATAGAGGGCAATGGCTTGGGAAGGCACGGCGCGATCGCCGCTCTCGACGACTGCAAGCGCGGAGGTCAGCCCGGTACTGGCGTTCTCCAGCCCCGTGATGTTTGCAGAACCTTCCGTGCCGGACAGAATCTGCCGGATTTCACTTTCGAGTTGCGAGACGGTGGGTTTCAGATTTGCGCGATTTCCGCTGAGCTTTTGCTCCAGGTCGGACAATTGTTTCTGGACTGAGCGGATTTCCGCCAAGGCTTGCCGGCTGGTGATGGCTTCAGCGAAAATCTGCCGGGCTAGTTGGAGTTGTTGTTCAAGATCACGAGGAGTGGCGGGAGATCGAGGATCCATTACGATCTTGAGCGGCTGATCGAGCGTCTTTCCATCGACGGTGAGCCGGACCTGGTACGGTCCAGGAATGGCGCGCGGACCTCGGGGAGATCGATATTCGTACTCGCCGGATTGATTGGCGGCCGCGCCGCCCGGCGTGCCCCAGGCAAGATTCCAGATAAAGCGATGCATGCCGGGAGTAGTTTCGATAAATTGCGGCTTCGGTAACCATCGGTCGGCGATGGGGAGAGGAGGATGCTTTTGCTCTCTGGCATCATCGGAGGAGAAGCTTCGGACCAGAACCTGTTTCTGGTCGAAAATTTCGAGCTTGATGTGCTGTGCTGCGGCGTTGAGATAGTAATCCATCACAGCTCCATTGGGGGGATTGTTCGCGGTGGGCTCTTCCGGTGGCAAGGGGGAGCCGAGGAAGGTATCGTTATCGACGCGAGTGGCTGTGGCCGGCCGGTAGAGCCAGGAGCTTTCGGCCTTCACGACGTCGTGGACCTGCCGCAGGGGTGTGATGTTATCGAGAATCCAGAATGCGCGGCCGTGGGTTGCGACGACGAGGTCATCTCCGTGAATGACGAGATCGTGGATTGAAGCCACGGGTAAATTCAACTGCAGCGATTGCCAATGATCGCCGTCGTCGAAAGAAACATAAACCCCGAGTTCGGTGCCAGCAAAGAGCAAGCCGCGGGTTTGCGGATCCTCGCGAACCGCCCGCAGAAATGAAGATGGGCCGATGCCGTCGGCGATTGGCTGCCAGGTCGTCCCGTAATCGCGGGTGCGATAAAGGTAAGGTTTCTGATCATCGAGGCGATGCCGGTCGACGGCCGCATAGGCGACAGCGGGATCGAAGTGGGAGGCTTCAATCAGCGAGATCCTGCTCCAGTCGCTGATTCCCTTGGGTGTGACGTTCTTCCAGGCTTTGCCACCATCTCGCGTCAAGTGGATGAGACCGGTGTCGCTGCCTGCCCAGATCAGATTTCCGTTCAGGCTCGAGGGCGCGATTGTAAAGACGACGCCGTAACCTCGTTGCTTTGCATTATCGACGGTTGCAGGACCTTCAGGCTTTTTATTGTCGGGTTGTTGGGTTGCTCCGGTTAAGTCAGGGCTGATGGTCTCCCAATGCAGCCCGCCGTCCAGTGTCTTCATTACGAACTGCGTGCCCAGATAAAGTGTTTTCTTGTCGAACGGGGACATAAGCAGCACGGGGGTCCAGGGATCGCGATACTTGCGAGCGTTGATTTCGACAGCAAAATTCGACATCGGCCAGGGAGTAATATCCTGGCCGAACGAGGTTCGTAGATTGAAACGGACGACGTCACCGTAAGTGCCGCTGACGTAAAGAATGTTCGGATCTTTCGGGTCGGGAGCGATATATCCGCTCTCGCTGCCGCTGGCCGGAAACCAGTCTCGCGGCGTGATCTGACCGGAATCGCCGCGACTGCGTACGGCTGCGCTTCCGCTGTCCTGCTGCGTGCCGTAAACAACATAGGGAAACTGATCATCTGTGATCACATGGTAGAACTGCCCGGTGGGCTGGTTGTACCAAGTGCTCCAGGTGCGGCCGTAATCGAGACTAATGGTCACGCCTTGATCGGTGGCAAGAATCATTCGCGAAGAATCTTTGGGATCGACCCAGATTTGATGATAGTCGTCGCCGCCAGGCGCTCCGCGGACTACTGAAATTGTTTTGCCGCCATCCTCGGAGCGGTAAAGCGCGACGTTGGGCACGTAGAGCACATCCGGATTATTCGGGTCGACGGTGATATTGCCGAAATACCAGGCACGGCTGGTAAGACGGCGGTCGTCGCTCTGTAGCGTCCAGGTGTTGCCTCCGTCGTCGGAGCGATAGAGCCCGGGTTTCCTGGAGCCACTGACGACTGCGTACACTCGCTTGCCGTTCGGCGAGACAGCGACGGCCGTGCGACCCCAGTCGCCTTCGGGCAATCCATTCTTAGTGAGACGCGACCACGACTGACCGTGATCCTGGGAGCGAAAGAGACCGCTGCCGGAGCCGTCGAGCGGAGCATAAGTGCTCCATGGCGGACGGCGGCTTCGCCACGTGGTAGCAAATAGCAGGGCTGAGTCCTCGCCGGCAATCACAAGGTCGGAAACACCTATATCTGGACCTTGATCAAGAACCTTCGTCCAACCGGCACCGCCGTCGGTCGATTTGTATACCCCGCGTTCACTGTTCGGTGCATACGCATGTCCGAGAGCGCCGACATAGACGATGTTCGCATTTTGTGGGTCTACGATAATGCTGCTGATCTGGCGCGTGTCGCGCAGACCGATGTTGGTCCAGGTCTGTCCAGCGTCGGTTGACTTATAAACCCCGTCGCCGGAGGACAGGTTGGAGCGAATGTCCGCCTCTCCCGTGCCCGCATAAATGACTTTGGGATCGGATGGAGCTACGGCGATTGCGCCGATCGAAGCGATCGATTCCCCATTGAAAATCGGCTCCCACACGACGCCAGCGTCGGTCGTCCGCCACACGCCACCTCCGACCGAACCGGAATAGAAGGTGGTTGAGTTTCCGGGAATTCCCGATACCGCAATGGCTCGACCGCCGCGAAAGGGGCCAATCAGGCGCCACTCGAGTCCGCTGTAAAGTGCGGGAGGAATCGTCTGAGCAGTCGCGGACGTCAGAGCGATGAAAGAAACGGAAACGGCGAGCAAATACTGCAACCTGATAGCAAACTTTTGCACCTGTTGGCCTCACCCTTGGAACAGTTAGTGTAGTTGAAATTTTCGAATTTGCTAACGCGGTTCTGGCATCTAAGGGTTGGTTGCCTGCTGAGCGTGGAGGCACCGGCCTGCGGCATCGACTAAGCGCAGGAAATCGGAAGATACTGACAGGACAGGAGACTATGAGCGAACCGACGATTGAGGTTTTGTGCAAGAACTGTGGGCAGACTTTCACGGCGTTTTTGAAAGAGATGGCGGCCAAGAATGAGGAGGTTACCTGTCCGTGCTGCGGCAAGGGTGCCGGGAACGCTGCGCAGAATGCTGCGATGCCGCCTTCAGCTCGGAACTAGCTTTCAGTGAATTTGCTGCTGCCTGTTTCCTGGTCACGGAGTCTGATCCATGCCATCAGGGCGAATGCGCCCATGACGAAGATTGAGACCAAAGCGCAGGCGCCGGTGATGTCGCTCACTTTCCATTGGGCTCCGCTTGGATCCGAGATCACCGAAGGCCCAGTCCGTGGAATGGCTAGCAAAATATTGTTCGCTGTGGACAACACGTAGAAGAGCACCGCCACGGCCGAAAAAGTTGCTCACCGGTACCCGGAGGAGCGCTCCTCCGCGCTGCCACATCCAAACGCGGAAGATGGTCGACCCGACCGGATACTGAAAAAAATCCCACGCTACCATGAACAACACCAACCTCGAAGTCAAAGACGCCGACAGGAGCGTCGGCCCTACACAGAGAAATCCAATCTGCGATGTTGCGCGTACTTGATGCAGTAGACAGAGCCGGTCGTAACCGCTAGGGCGCGGCGCCGCGTCCCAGCGGCCTAGCCCACGACGAGGCCGACGTCTGCGAATTCAATCCCCGAGGCAAACTCTATGAAGCGACTAACAACGATGGCGGCTTTCGCCGTGGCGCTGTTCATGCTGGTTCCGGCCAGCTTGTTTGCGTCCAGCCATCGCGAAGCGCCTATCTCAGCTCTGGATCATTCCGCGGACGTAACTGACTGGTACGCTTTCGTCAGCTACGATCACCCAGATCGCGTGACCATGATTCTCAACGTCGACGGGTTCCTGGAACCGTCCAACGGACCCAATTACTTTCCCTTCGATCCCAACGTTCTCTACGAAATGAAAGTCGACAACAACCGCGACGGAATCGAAGACATCACTTTTCAATTCCGCTTCAAGACGGAAATTCGCATGCCCGATGTCTTCACCGGCTATGTCGGCGGCATTGCCGGCATTCCTCCCATTACTTCTCTCACTGGTAAGGGTTCCGAAGGTCTGAGTCTTCGGCAGACGTATTCGGTAGTGATGATCAAGAACGGTGTGCGTACTGTGTTGAGCGACGGCAAAACACTTTATGCCGTGCCTTCCAACGTCGGCCCGCAGACTATGCCGAAGTACGGTGAATTGTTTAGGCAAGGAATTTTCGATCTGGGCAATAACGTGCATGTGTTCGCGGGGACGGTGGATGATCCCTTTTACATCGACCTGGGAGCAGCGTTTGACTCGCTCAACTTCCGCATGGGCGTGGGCGGCGTGCTCTCTGCGGCAGAGGATGCCGACGACACTCACAACTACGCGCCAGATGCTGTCGCGGGCTTCAACGTCAACTCTATCGTGCTGGAAGTTCCCATCACCATGCTGACGGTGGACGGAAAGATTCACAACGCGAATGACAAAGATGCGGTGATTGGGACCTACGGAGCTACGTCCCGTCAACGTGTCACGGTGCGGCGAGTTGCCGATGCATCCGATGCCGGCAATCAATGGCGGCAGGTAAACCGTGAAGGCAACTCGCTCATCAACGAACTGATCATTGGAACCGGTTCCAAGGACAAGTTCAGCACCGACGATCCCGTCAACGACAAGCAATTCGCCAAGTTCGTGCTTAATCCCTTGCTGGCGCAGCTGTTTGCTTCACTGGGGATTCCGGTTCCTCCTCCGCCGCGTAATGACTTGCTCTTACTCGTGCAATACGAGCCTCCTATCTGCCCTGGATGTGGAAAGGGCGATACGGGCCCGGTTGCGGACCTTTTACGTCTGAATACCGGCATCGCACCAACTGCCGTAGGCAGCCAGAAGCGTCTCGGCTTTCTGGTCGGAGATTTGGCGGGATTCCCGGATGGCCGTCGGCCGATTGACGATGTGGTAGATATCGCGGCTCGTGCTGTGGGCGGCATTCTGGTTGACTCCCAGAAATACGGCACACGCATTGGTGATGGCGTAAACATCAACGAAGTGGGCTATGGAACCACGTTCCCATTCGTGAAACCGGCCCACAGCGGGCGGGACAGCCACCACATCGGCCCGGGACAGCGAGGCTGCTCTGGACAGGCCAACGACGCCTGCCCTGTGAAGTAAACCCTGCGTGGCCGCTGCGATAGCGGCCACGACTTTTTCCAACGCTCCGGCGATTCAATGATTCAAGAGAGGAATGTCATGAAACGGATTGCGGCTCTTCTACTGCTGGTTCTGGGCACGGTTGCCGGATTTGCGCAAGGCCCGAACGCCCCCGTTGAAACCAAGCTTTCTCCTGCCGAACGTGGCATTGCCCAGGCAAGAATGTTGATCGAGAAAAACCCAAAAGATTTTGAGGCGTACAATGCCATGGCTCTCGCGCTCTCAAGGAGGGCGCGTGAGACATCCGACGTAAAGTACTACGCCCAGGCTGAGGAGACATTGCAGAAATCGTTTGAAGTGTCCCCAGACAATTTCGACGGCCAGAGGATTCATGTCTGGCTGCTTCTGGGCAAGCACGAATTCGCCGCGGCGCTGGAGGCGGCGAAAAAGCTTAACCAGAGGATGCCGGATGACGTAATGCTCTACGGCTTTCTCACTGATGCCAACGTCGAACTCGGCAATTACAAAGATGCGGAAATGGCGGCACAATGGATGCTCGATCTCAAACCAGGAAATACGCCAGGCTTGACGCGGGCTGCGTATCTCCGCGAATTGTACGGCGATATCGACGGTTCGCTCGAATTAATGAACATGGCATACCAGTCGACCCCGCCCGGAGAAGCCGAGGATGGCGCCTGGATCGTGACTCAGATGGCTCATCTGAATCTAGCGGTTGGAAGAGTTGATGAGGCAGAGAAGCTTTCGCAACAGGCGCTTTTGATGTTTCCCGGATACCACTACGCCCTCGGGAATCTTGCAAAGGTGCGAATTCAACAAAAGCGATATGACGAGGCGGTCGAGTTGCTGAAGCAACGCTACCAGGCAGCCCCTCACGCGGAAAATCTGTACGACCTGGCCCAAGCGTTACAGTTGTCCGGCAGAACGGACGAAGCGAACAAGGCATTCGCAGAATTCGAACAGAAATCGCTGCTCGAAACCAACCGCGGAGACAATTCCAACCATGAATTGATTTTCTATTACGCGGATTACGTCAGGCAGCCAGCGAAATCGCTCGAGGTGGCGAAGCGCGAAATCGCGAGACGTCACGACGTCTTCACGTTGGACTCGTACGCTTGGGCTCTCTACCAGAATGAACAATATGCCGCTGCACAACAGCAGATCGAAGCAGCACTCGCGGTAGGCATTCGCGACGCCAAGATCTTTCACCACGCTGGAGAGATCGAACTGAAGTGCAACAACAAGACCGCCGCAGAACGATACCTGCGAGAATCCGCCGCGCTGAATACGACAGGCTCAGACCAGGCAAAAGTTACCCTAGCCAGCTTCACACGTTAGCCAAAATCAGCTAGCCCCGGACCTTTGTCTGGGGCTAGTGAACAACGCGCAGCGAGATTTCGTGACCAAATCTGGCCGAGTCCGTAGAATGGCTCGACTAACAATGCTGAACCTCAATCAGTCGAACTATTGGCTGGATACGGTCCAAATGCCGACCGGAACTCCGGGCGATCCGCCCGAACGCGTTGACGTCGCGGTCGTGGGCGCGGGCTTCACCGGCCTATCCGCCGCGCGAACCCTGGCTAAACGCGGCGCGAAGGTCGCGGTCCTCGAAACCCACACCATCGGTTGGGGAGCCAGCTCTCGCAATGGTGGCATGGTCCTGGCTGGCATGAAGCTCGGTGCTGAGACGCTGATTGCTCGATATGGCTTGGACGCGACCAAGCGGATGTACGCAGCCACTCTGGCTTCTATCGACTTGGTCGAACAAATCGTTGCCGAAGAGAACATCGACTGTAGCTTCCAGCGCTGCGGACATCTCGAAGTTGCCTGCAAACAGTCGCACTTCGACAGCTACGCCCGATCGGTTGAAGTCGTATCGCGGGAATTCAATCACCGGCTTCGCATTGTTCCGAAAAACCAGCTGCGCGGCGAGATCGGATCTGACATCTACTACGGCGGCATGGTCGATGAGGTCAGCGCGGGACTGAACCCTGCTCGCTATGTGGCGGGGCTTGGCCAGGCGGCTCTCCGTGCGGGGGCTCGCGTCTTCGAGAACACGCATGTGGAGCGTATCGAACATGCCTCACGAAGCGGAAGTTCAGGATTCCGTCTGGTCACCTCGCGTGGGGATATTTTCGCAAATGACGTGTTCATCGCAACCAGCGGATACACTTCGAACGCTACGCCTGTGCTGCAAAGGAAAATCATCCCCATCGGTTCTTTCATAATTGCCACGGAGGGGTTGCCAGAAATACTGGCTCACGAACTCAGTCCGCGCAATCGCATGATCTACGATTCCAAGCATTATCTCTATTACTATCGCCTGACGCCGGACAATCGAATGCTGTTCGGAGGCCGCGCCGCGTTCTTTCCGGAGACCAGCAACACGATCCGGCGCAGTGCAGAGATTCTGCGGCGTGGAATGATCGGGGTGTATCCCCAACTGCGCGAGACGAAAGTGGAATACGCCTGGGGTGGAACGCTGGACTTCTGCTTCGATACTATGCCCCACGCTGGCCGCTCGGACGGAATGTATTACGCCGTGGGATACGCGGGGCATGGCGTGGCCATGGCAACGTATCTGGGCGCAAGAATCGCCGAACAGATCGGCGGCGGACTCGAGGACAATCCGTACGCGAAGGTTCCGTTCCCGGGTGCTCCACTTGGCCTCTACGATGGTCGCCCGTGGTTCTTACCGTTCGCGGGCGCATACTACAAAATTCTTGACTGGATCAGCTGAAAGGTCGCGCCAACTAGCTCTTCAATTTTGAGAGCGACAGCTTACTTAGCCGGAAGGTAGAAGGCTTCCGGGGCGGGCCGATAGACGCGAATCATCCACAAGGGGCGTCGCAGATTGCCGGGGCCCGGCGCGGCACGAGTCATTTGCAGCCAGCGGCGATATTCTTCGTGCGCCCGGTTAGTGTCCACGAAGACATCTCCATAACGATCTTCGCCACCGGCCTTGGTGACGGTGACCTTTTGATGCCAGCAGTGTTGACCGCTAATCGGATCGGGTTGGACGGGGAAGGTCAGGTTCTGATGCACGCCTGCGTCTTCCCAATGAATACGAGATGAGTCAGGGTCGTCACTCTCGAAAGGCTGAATGCCATGGATGGTACGCATCATCCACTTTCCGGGCTCGACTTGCTTCAAATCCACCAACGCCGTCGACCAGCGTTCCCCACCGAAGTCTTCTTTCAAACGCCAGCGCCCAAGGTGATGTGAACATGCAATGACGCCGGGGCGCATTCCTTCCGTGGCCCAGACGCGATCCACAAAATAACCGATGGAGGTTTGAACTCGCACCAAATCGCCGGTGACCACGCCGAGGCGCGCGGCATCTTCGCGATGCATCCAGACCGGATTCTTGTGCGAGATTTCGTAGAGCCACTTCGCATTGCCCGACCGGGTATGAATCAGTGTCGGCAAGCGAAAGGTTGGAAGCAGAAGCATCTCGCCTTTGGCTCTGTCGATGTTGTCGCGATGCACGTGACTCTTGATGTAGCCGGGAATCGAATGCTCCGGCCAGTGCCAGTCTTTCAGCGTCTTCGAATAAAACTCGAGTTTGCGCGAAGGCGTTGGAAAACCAGCCACAGCGTTGCCATCGACTTCAACTCCGATTGCCGCTCCGTTCTTCTTGACGACGCGAGTGACTGGATCAACCTCGCTATCCTTCAACTCTTCTGGCTTGAGAGCCTTGCGGTGCAATTCGTAGACGTTGTTTTCAACCAGGAAGGCGCCGTATTTCCTCATGTAATCGAGTGGCGTGAGACCCTCGCTCGCAGCCGCCTGTGGCAGACCCGGAACGCTGTTCTCAAAGATCCAGCGATAGTACTCGTCGATTCTGAGCTTTTCCCCCGGCCGGAAAGGCGATTCAAAATAGCGTCGGATGCCCATCGATCCATCTGGATCCACGCGCCATGACAATTCAATCCAGAACTCGTCTTCCTCCCATACTTCTCCTAGTCCAGCTTCGCGATGCGCTTCATAAGTGAAATCGAATTTCTTGCCCTGCCTCTCAAGCGCCAAACGTAGCACAGGCTGGCGGAAACCGATCCAGCGCGCGGCATGCGTCTCCTGGCTCATCAAATCGTGGCGCTCGGAAGCGTGGCCCATGGGCAGAACATAATCGGCGAACCATGCAGTCTCGCTCCAGGTCGGAGTGAGGCAGGCGTGCCGCTCGACCTTGCTTTCATCGGTCAGAGCTTCGATCCAGCTCAGCCCGTCAGGATTTGTCCACACCGGGTTATAGACTCGCGAAAAATATACGGCGAGCTTGCCCCGGCCTTCCTTGAGAAAGTGCGGCAGAAGAAAACTCATCTCGAAGAATGCCAGCGGATACTCTCGCGCCCACATTAACTCGTTCCACGCGTTGGGAGCGGGAGGCATCATCGGCGGCGCGGGAATGTATTTATTCCACGCACTGGGAGATGTTCCCCCCGGAGTTCCTACTGCCCCCACCAGCACGGCCAGAAATTCCAATGCCCGAGCAACTTGCCACCCACCAAGATTACCCGCGGCGGCGTTTCGCCAGACGTGTGTGCTCAAAGACGAGCCGGCGCGGCCTACCTCCCGGGCGACCGCGACGATCATGCTTGCGTCCGCTCCTGACTCTCGGGCGGCAAATTCGGGGGTGTACTGCGCGTAGGTTTGCCGGAGGATTTCGAGAAACGTCTCGAAAGTCTGTGGCTTCGCGGGATGTTCATCGCGCAGGTACTCTTCCCAATTCACCCAACGGCGTACGAAATCGCGATCAAACAGGTTCTCGTGAAGCAGGAGACTGCACATCGCCAGCAGCACCGCCGACTCACTTCCCGGCCAGGTCGAAATCCAGTAGTCGGCCTTCGACGCCGTGTTTGACAGTCGAGTATCGATGACGCAGACTTTTGCTCCGTCCATCTTCCCGTCAATAATTCGCTGCGCATGCGGATTAAAGTAGTGTCCAGCCTCGAGATGAGAACTCAGCAGGAGAATGAATCGAGCCTTCGAGTGATCGGGCGATGGCCGGTCAAAACCGTGCCAGAAAGCATAGCCAGTGCGGGCTCCCGCTGAACAAACATTGGTGTGGCTGTTGTGCCCGTCAATGCCCCAGGCGTGCAGTACTCGCTGGTTGTAAATCAGCTCATGCCCGGGCCGCCCGACATGGTACATGATTTCGTTCTTGCGGCCTTCCTGCAGAGCCAGCCGAATGCGCGAGGCTAGATCGTCCAGGGCTTCATCCCAGGTTACGCGCTCAAACTTTCCCTCTCCTCGTTTGCCGGTTCGCCGCAAGGGGTACAGAATCCGTTCAGGATCGGTTATTTGATTTAGGGTCGCTGGTCCTTTGGCGCAATTCCGGCCGCGGCTGCCAGGATGGGCGGGATTGCCTTCGAATTTCTGCACCCGCATCTTCTCCTTGTCGACGTAAGCCAACAGTCCGCAAGCCGCTTCACAGTTGAAGCAGATGGTCGGAATCAGCGAGTAGTGTTTCTCGACCTTCTTAGGCCACTGCGTGGGATCGTATTCGGTCCAGTCGTCCCAACGATCGGATGGAGGATAGCTGGCGAGCCCGCCCGCGGGTTCGTCCAAGTCCAGCGCTTGCGGATTGAGAGGCAGATGGTCTTTCATAAATGTCTAACTAAGCGGAACCGATTGACCTGCCTTAACCCAAAGATCTTCATAACCCAGAACGCCGGCCAGTGCGAGCACCGCCGACCCGAACTCAACCAGCGTTGGGACTGCCAACGTCCGCGCCACCACACCGAGAATAATTGGAGCAACCAACCCGACTCCCATGAATGCCCAAAATCGCCGGCTTAGCCGTCCGCTAATTAGCACCTGCGTAGCAATCCTTGCGTCTTCCCCTGCGTGAGGAAGAAAAATTTCACCGACAATCATGCTGAGGCCCAGAATCATCGAAACGAGGAGGATCAGAACGACCGGTCGAAGGATTTCAGGTGAATTGTCCATGAGGATCCCGGCTATCAATATCGTGGCGGATCCGGCAACCAATGACTGCGTGAGCAAGTGCCACAAAAAAAGCGGGCTTAGCCACAAGTCTCGGGCTTTGGCTTGGGCAAAGAGAAACGCCGAATAGCAAGCGCTGGCAATTGCGAACGCAGCGGTAACCCACCGCAGCGCACTTGGCACGGAACTCCCGACAATTCCGCAGAGCAACCATCCACCCGCAAGCACACCATAGCCAATCAGGAAGTAAGTGCCAATAACTAGCCAGGAGCGAAAATTTGGCTTAGTAATAAGATAGAAAAAACGGTCGGGACGCTTTAGGTCGAAAATAAGCAAACCAGAGGTTGCCGCGAGTCCGACGAGAGCTGTGGCCGGACAAACGATATTGAGCAACGTGCTGGCTGGCTGAAGAGTTAGCAGTATCGCCGCGACCAGCAGCACTCCCGCAGCAACCGCCTTCGTCCAAAGGTAGGCGGCTATCTTCCATCCCCAGGGTGCGGGATGGGGCACGTCATAGACTTCGCGGGCTAGAGTTCCTGCGAGATCATTCGCATCCCCGGCGTTGGCATTTCCGTCTCGCGCATCTGAAGCGAAATACGCGTCCTTCCGCCAAATCCGTGTTGGCTCGAGCAAATCTCCTTCGATCCCGACGTAATATAACTTGGGCTGCGTGCCCTTCTGCGGTTTGCGCACTGAAACTTTTTGGGTCGACACAACTCGGCTGACTCTGCTCGCAGGATTGTCGAGATCCCCCGCAAGAATCGCCTGTGTGGGGCACACGATCACGCAGGCGGGTTCGAGATTCTTCTCCACCCGATGCGCGCAGAAATTGCATTTAGCCGCCGTGTTGTTGTTGGGATCGATGTAGAGTGCATCGTATGGACAAGCCTGCATGCAGGCTTTGCATCCAATGCAGCGCCGGTTGTCAAAATCAACGATTCCGTCCCCGCGTCGATACAGCGCGCTGGTCGGACAAATAACTGTGCAGGGAGAATCGTCGCAGTGGTTGCATCGCATCACGCCAAAGTGCCGAGATGTGTAAGGAAACTCGCCCTTTTCAATATGCTTGACCCAGGTGCGAAACACACCCACCGGCACCTGATGTTCCTCTTTGCACGCGACGGTGCAGGCATGGCAACCAATACACCGGTCCTGATCGATGACAAATCCGTAGCGCATCTATTGGCGGTCGCTCCCCTGCAGCGTTACTGTAAAGATATTTCGGCTTCGACATCATAGCTGATTCGCTGCTCTAGCTCGCATCCTGCCAGCGGCGATCAGCGGTTTTCGTGTTGCCCTGCGTATCGGTCACGGTGACCAGAAGTTCATGCTGCATCAGGGGGCTCGCGTCTCCCACCTGCAGAAACTGCCGTTCGTAAGAAACGCTGGCAGGATCGCTCTCGTCGTCGCCAATGTCAAAGCCATCGAGATTGGTGGTGACGCGCGCGATTACCTCATTCCCTTCGGCTTCAACTCCGATCGTAATATCGTTTCCCGCGATCGCTCGGGTGCGCTGAATCGAAAACTTCATAAACTCCTAATCTCCCTGCTGATTGGGAAATATACCAGCTTCTGGTCACGAACTGAGTCTGCGCCACACCCCGCTTGATCGTACTGTGTTCTGGTCTCAAATTTCCGACGCAAAGGTTTGCATCCCCCGCAAAGGCGGCTAAGATGGACTGGGTCCCAGTCAACTACGTCAAGGAGGCATGAGTGATGAAAAGGGTATCTTCGACTCTTACGTTCATTCTGGCAGTTACGATTTTGGGCGGCCCGGCATGGACTCAGGAAACAGCTAAGAAAGGTTCGGCTCCCAAGCCGGCGCTGAGCCCGTCGCAGGTTGTGCTTGAGTCATGGAACGATATTGGGCGGAAACTGATCGCCATGGCGGAGGATTTTCCTGAGGACAAATACGACTTCAAACCCACGCCGGCGCAGCGTGGCTTTGCCGAACAACTCCTACACGCTTCCGGCGCGAACTATTTCTTCACCAATCTCTGTCTGGGTCAGAAACCGCCCGCTGAAGAAGATCCAAAACGTGATCAGTACAAAACCAAGGCAGACGTGGTTTCCTTCGTGAAAAAGTCATTTGCCGACGGCGCGGCGGCCATCAAGGCGAAGGGCGACAAGGGCATGACCGACCTGGTGGTCGACCCCGACAGCAATCAGCAGGTCCGCGTGTCTGATTTGGCGTACGCATTCATAGAGCATTCGGGAGAGCACTACGGCCAACTCGCCGTCTATTACCGGATCGCGGGCCTGGTGCCACCGGAGTCGCGGCCAAAAAAATAGCCGAGCACAACCTAGTTCTGAACGCTCGTGCGTTTCCCACTCCGGGCGCAGCGCTTCCCTCACGCGGCCTTTGACCGACGTGGCACACTACAGGGCCAGTCTTCGATCTGCACAACTGTCCTGCCTCCGCTCCACAGCGAGGGCAATCAATTCTTAGCGGATCTCGCGTATTCATGATTCATGCTCTGGGCGGTTAGCTATTCTCGAAAGCCCACCGCGATCGGCGGATGACCGCGCGAAGCCTGGCCAGCATTTCCGATGAATCTACCGGACGGACCATGTAGTCATCCGCCCCTAGCTCGAACAGTGCGCAGAGACTCTGGGTACAGCTGCCATCCGACTGAAGACTGAGCGGTATGGCAGAGGGCGAGTCCGAACCGAGGCAGTCGATTCCGGCGACTTTGTCGACAACCGCCCGAACCCCGTAACCTCCCGCTGTTAAGAGTTCGCTTACCCTTGTCCGAGTACCGAAATCGCCGTCAACAACCAAAACTGTTGCCATCTTGAGCCGCGAGACTGTTGCCGGAACGCTCTGACGCAGCTTGCTCGTTCCCCACCGCTGGTGTCGACGGAGACACAGCCACGTTGTAATCGCTGGGCCACACTTCCAAAAGTCTCAGGGGTTTTATAGTTCACCTCCCGTTGGCACATGTCATCCGCTTGTTAATAGGCCGTCATTTTCTCGTCATGCTCGAGGGCACGAGGCCGGGACATGGCGATGTGGGTCAATTTGGACAAGCCAAGTCATGGCGCTCATTCTGCGCCTCCTGCCGCTCGACTCTCTGCGTCCGCGTTGCTGTGTGAAGAACCAATTGCGCAGCAATTGGTTAAGTACACCCACTCGACGGGTAAGCATCAGCACGAAGGAGAGAATGTAAATGCTTGCGATTGAAGCGGCAAAGCTATTCTTGAGTCCCGTGGTAAACTAGACTTTCGCACGCCGGAGAGGTGGCCGAGTGGCTGAAGGCGGCGGTTTGCTAAACCGTTGTAGGGGCTAACACCTCTATCGGGGGTTCGAATCCCCCCCTCTCCGCCATTACCTTAGTTATCTAGCACTTGCAAGCTGGTGATACCTACACTGAATCCACGGGGTATACCTTTTTTGACTACCCCTACATAAGGAGCAGTGCCGGGTATGGCCACATGGCGCGATGTTTCCGGGTATAGCGGCGTTTATCAGGTTTCCGACGAAGGCCAGGTTCGGAACACCCACACCAACAAAATCCTTCAGCCCGTCCGAATGAAAAATGGGCGACTCTACGTCACTCTTTCGAGCGACGGATTCCAACGCAAATGTACCGTCCATAGCTTGGTTGCGGCTGCTTTTCTCGGCAGTCGGACACCGGGACAGGAGGCTGCCCACAAGGACGGAGACTATACGCACAACCACGCTTCGAACCTCGAATACCTGACCCGCCAAGAGAACCAAAAGCGGTTCGTCATGAGATCCGGCGGCTATTCGGTCCATCTAACGAAGAGAGTGCAGACCGCCGATGGTCTGCGCTACTGCCCTGTCGCACAATCTGCGAACGGACGAGTCAAGCCAGATGTGGTGGTGGTCGGCGGGAAAGAGGAGCGACATCCCGAGGGTGCATACTATCTGGAGTGGCGAGAAAACAATAAGAGAGTTCGCCTATCCGTGGGCAAAGACGCCTCGGACTCCAGTGCTCGACGTCAGCGCAAAGAAGCAGAACTTAGCGCCCTGAACAATGGTGTAGCCGTCCAGGCTGAGAACGCCCAGAACGGGCACCGATCGCTTGCCGCTGCTGCAGCCGAGTTCTTAGACGAAACCAAGCTCACGAAAAAGCCCAAGACACTGGCGGCTTATGCGACCGCCCTGAACTATTTCACCGAGTCCTGCCCGAAGCGCTACCTCCAGGACGTCGAGCGCAAAGATCTACTCAAGTTTTGCGCGTTCCTGCGCGATGAGAAGCAGCAGGCACCGCGTAGCGTTTACAACAAGTTTGAGAATCTGATGACGTTCCTGAAGGCGAATGGGATTCGCGGGCTAGTCAGCAAGAATGATTGGCCACGATTCGTGGAAGAGGAACCTGAAGTGTACGAGCGCGAGGAACTCGACGCCTTGTTCGCAAAGTGCAATGCAGAGGAACGACTCTGGTACGAGTTTTTCTTGATGACCGGGATGCGTGAGCAGGAAGTGATGCACACGTACTGGGTAGACGTGAATCTCACATCCCACACCGTGCGCGTCAGCCACAAGCCCGGCCGTGGATGGACACCGAAGGCGTATAAGGAACGCGAGATTCCTATCCCTGCGAAGCTCGTAAAGAGCCTGAAGGCGTGGAAGGCGAGGTCTGACAAGTCTTGCAACCTTGTGTTCCCCACTGCCGGATGCAACCCAAAACTAGATTTCCTCGATTGCCTGAAGGCTGTAGCGGAACGTGCCAAGCTGGACACGGAGAACTTCTGGCTTCACAAGTTCCGCGCAACGTTCGCAACGTGGTCGTTGTGGGCAGGCGTTGATCTACGAACAGTCCAGCAGTGGCTTGGTCACTCCGACATGGAGAACACGATGCGTTACCTAAAGCCGTCCCGCAGCCAGCAGGTGCGGGAGAAGGTGAATGAGATTTTTGGGTAGCCATGCCCGGCGGATTTTGAGTTCACAGCTGAGTTCTGAACCGTTACGAAAATTCTCCGGAATGTTTCCCACTTATTTCCTTTCCCGGAGGAGTTCCTGTTCATAATGTTCTGCGTCGCTTCTAGCTGCAAGAAAATCGCCGATCCCCATCGCAATAGAACCGGCGGCAATCTCAGCAAGTCCCGCTATAAACATGCGCAGCGGCACATATTCTGACAGCTCTCTAAGCCATCGACTCGTCTCCAGTGCGGGCCAAAAGGGAACGCCAGAAAGTATGCGTCTGGTCAAATGCTATTGGCGACCCGACCGTGGCTCAGTATCTTTAGCGCTTCGAACCAGAGTACGCTGAACAGCCCCGCGATCGAGCAGATGGCAAGATCGATAGCGTGAAGTGTTGAGAAGCGGAAAAGATCGCGCGCAAATGGGACATAGAGCACGAGGGCCAGCCCTGCCAGAGCTCCTCCAATCACCCACCAAAGAGCCGGGTTTGGAGAACGCAGCGTTGCGACGATGACCCGAGTCCAGGAGCGATTCGCCAGAATCAAGGCGAGGTTGGCAATAATGAACGTGGTGAAGGTGAGCGCGCGCGCGTTGGTCTCCGACTCGCCTCGTAGGTGCGCGATGACGAGCACTACCAGCGCAATTAGCAAGACGCTGGCCCCCTGTAACAAACTCAAGAGCAGGGTGCGACGATCGAACAATGGTTGCCGCGGATCGCGAGGCGGACGATTCATAACGTTCGCTTCCTCTGGCTCGGCTTCAAATGCTATCGAGCATGCGGGATCAATAATCAGCTCGAGGAAGACGACGTGTACTGGGAGCAACACCAATGGCCACCTCAAAAGAACAGGGATTAGGGCCAATCCCGCGATCGGCACATGGATGGCTAAAACGTAAGACATGGCCTTCTTAAGGTTGTCAAAGATGCGACGACCGAGGCGGATAGCCGCAACAATCGAGGAAAACGCATCATCCAGGAGTACGAGTTGCGCCGCCTCGCGGGCCACGTCCGTGCCTCGTCTTCCCATGGCAATTCCGATATGGGCCGACTTCAAAGCGGGGGCATCATTGACGCCGTCGCCGGTCATCGCTACGACCTCACCGTTAACCTTAAGCGCTTCTACCAGGCGGAGTTTTTGCTCCGGCACCACGCGGGCAAAGATGTTCACCGTCTTCACTGCGGACTGGAGTTCAGCGTCATCCATCTGTTCCAACTCCGGGCCGGTTAGGACGCGATCGCTTTCCTTCAACCCGGCCTGCCGGGCGATGTTCCGCGCCGTTCCAGCGAAGTCGCCGGTGATCATCACGACTCGTATGCCTGCGGTATGACACTCTCGGATGGCTTGCGGCACTTCTGGTCGGATGGGATCCGCCAGCCCAACCAGACCGAGAAAACGAAACTGAAAGGGGTAGGGACCATCTGGCAGTACATCGCCATGAAATTCCGCGCGAGCGACCGCCAGGATGCGCAAGCCCTCGTCGGCCATCGTTTCCGCATCGTTCCCGACTTGCTTCAGTTCTGTGTCAGACAAATGGCAAAGCTCCGCGATTGCCGCAGGCGCCCCTTTTGCCGCGACCACGCTAGACCCGCTCTCCGCCGACTGCCAGACTCGCGATACCGCCAGCAGCTTCCGCGAGAGCGGGTATTCACGCAGCAGCGTCCAGTCACGGTGCACATGCTCGGTGTGGAGTAGGTAACGCTCGCCCAGCTGTTTGAAAGCCAGATCCATCGGATCGAAAGGCTTGCGCTGGCTGGCCAGGATGCCGAATTCAACCAGCTCGTGAAAGCGATCGGGGAGATGATCCCTGCTGGCCTCTTTCACAGCATACGACTGACCGCTCGCAAACAGCTTGTGGACCGCCATCTGGTTCTGGGTCACAGTACCGGTCTTGTCCACGCACAGCACAGTCGCTGATCCAAGAGCCTCAATCGCGATGGCTGTGCGCGTGAGAACGTTCTTTCGCGAAATACGCCAGGCTCCAAGAGCCAGAAAGACCGTCAGCACGACGGGAAATTCCTCGGGTAAGAGAGACATCGCCATGGTGATCCCGACCAAGAGCCCGCTTAGCCAGCTGCTGCGCGTGAGTCCATACACCGCGGCGACCAATCCGCAAACAGATAGCCCGAAAGTCGCCAGGATTCTAACTACACGGGTGACTTCTTTTTTCAGTTGGCTTTCCTCGGGTTGCAGGATCTCCAAGGCTTTGCCAATCTTGCCGAGTTCAGTTCGGATTCCGGTGGCCCTCACTTCGCCAACGCCATGACCTTGCACCACCATCGTTCCTGAAAAGATAGAGGGTCTGTCCTCGCCGCCAGGCCCGCTCGTTGCCGCGCTCGCGTTTCCCGGAGATTTGCGTACAGGAGCTGATTCGCCGGTCAGTAGGGATTCGTCGACCGATAGGCTCACCGATGAAAGTACAACGGCATCGGCAGGGACGCGGTCGCCCTCCTGGAGCACAACTATGTCGCCGCGGACCACTTCGCGTCCTGCTATGCGCTGTTCCCTACCGTTACGGATGACCAAAGCTCGCGGGCTGGAAAGATCGCGTAGAGCCTCCAGGGCACGTTCTGTTTTGCGTTGCTGGTACAGACTGATTCCCAGTACCACAAAGATGGAAACCAGCAGAACGGCGGAGTCCCTCAGCTCACCCAGGAAGAGATAAATCGCTCCCGCCGCTACCAGGAGCAGCAGCATCGGTTCGCGTAACACCTCCCAGGCAAGAGCGAGCAGGCTATGGGGCTTCACGGATGGGAGCTCGTTCGCACCTTCCGCCCGCAGTCTAGTGGCTGCTTCTTGTTCCGAAAGGCCGCTCACGACACTGGGATCGACATCCGTAAGCATAGTAAGTCAGACAAAACTCCAGGGGCGTTTTGTATGAAGGTGGCAAACCTGGAAATTGGCACCCCGTTAGTTAGTATCGAGCACATCGACTGGCACTAGCGCTGCGGCGCGACTCGTTGCCTCCACGAACCATTTGAACGCGGCGCCACCGAACAAAAAATCACTGTATCAATGACTTTCAGATTCACTCTTGCCTGTCTGAAGGTTGCGCAGCCGCTCTACCGTGATGGTTCGGCCTCGCTGTACGGAAGAATCCTGAAAGGCTCCCGAGCTGAGCCCCATTGCACGGCAGGTTCGGCGGCTAGCCTACTCCTTATCCTTCGACCCGACTAAGCTCCCGTGTACTGATCGATTTGGCCAGCCTCGCTTTGCCGTTATTTAGTATCTATAACACGTGCTCGACTCTCAACCTCCGGGTCCCTCCTGGCACCTTCGCCTCGATAGCAGTCTCCCTATCTGCGTTTGAGCAGAGCTTTTCACCGGCGAGAGAACCAAAATCCGAATTGGAGATTTGGTCTACGTTGTCCGTCACAACCAGCGTGAAAAGCTCCTTCTTTCTTGTATCGAGTCAGTGACTTCTATTAGTCAATGCTCGCACAGTGAGGACCGGACAAACGGCCCGGCACACAATCTTGTGTGCAACCGATCCGAAATGGCTGGCTGCTCGGGCAAACGCTCCGGCTCCGCGTGCTCCAATGACGATTAAGTCCGATGCGGCATCATCAGCTGCCTTTAAGATGACGTCGGCTGGCGCCCCCATTTCAACGTGGACTTCGGGTTCAGTTGCGAGATCACCCCGTTCGGCAACCAATTCGGCCAAGCGCACCCTGGCCATTTGTGCATCGAGGTACGGCGACTCCGGAAGGCCTTCGAGTGCGTGCACCAAAGTTAGGCGAGACCCGTAGCTTCCCGAGAAAGCTAATGCAAACCGTGCTGCAGCTAGGGATTCCGGAGAGAAATCCGTTGCGTAGAGTATCCGGCGAAACTCACTTCTTCTTTCAGTGTGGCTCTCCGGACCCACGGTCAGGACTGGACATTGTGATTCCTGCATGGCCTCCTCTGCCACGGACCCAAGGAGGAGCTTTCTAACTCCCGTGCGCCCCGTCGTGCCCATAACCAGCAAGTCTGTGGCATGTCGGCGCATGAACTTGCTCAAGCCAATCCAAATGTCACCGCTACCAACCAACGCCTCACAGGGGAGATCACGGCACAGGGCAGAGTTTAGAACGCTACTTACTTTGAGTTCTGCTTCACGGCACGCTGCACGGGCAGCTTCGTCCAATGAGTTCCATCCGGAGGGATAATCTTCAGGGGGCACAACGTGAGCTATGTACAATCTGGAATTGAACCGCTGCGCGATACGCGTCGCGTACGGCAGGGCTCGTATTGAAGGAGCAGAAAAGTCGGTTGCGAATAGAACACTTTTGAGAGAGACCGATCCGTTCATCTCGAAGCTCCACAATCAAGAATGCTCGTGTTACGGACGGGGGGCTGTGCGTTGAATCACAAAGCTACGTGACCGTCGCAAGACGGTGAGGATCCTTTAGTTTGGGAGTGGTGGCCTCACATAACATCCAAGCCTAATATCAACAGAGTGACGCATCAACTAAGCGGCGCTTGGCTGTTCGTCCACCTGTTTGCCTGACTCGTGCACTCCGCAGAATCTCAGCCATGCTCGGACCAGCCGCCTCAGGGCTTATACTTCCCCTCGCCACGGCACTCTCCAGCAAGTCCATTGAGTCTTCTCCGTTCTCAAGCAGAAAGCTCTGCGCGAGCAAGCGCAGGCGAGGGTCCGGCGACTCCAACGCTTCCACCAACTCCCAACCTGCTTCCAGATCGGCGTTCTTACTCCAGACTATTCCGCATGCGAGTACGTAGTTGGCATCCATGGTTACGTCCAATACGGCCGACTGTTCGGGTACCGCTCATACATCGGTTCACTCATGGAATTGAACCCAAGAAACAGTTTTCCAAACGATATTACTCAGAGAACTCCTGCGACCAAGCATCGGACGAGCCACTCCGACTGTTTAGGAGTCCCGCCTTGCGTGCTTTCGATTTGTTCGTACAAAACGCTGAACGTGGCTCTTTCTCCGTCGAAGGCTCGCGGTTTGGTTCAAGCCGCCAATGAGGCCTTCTGATTGGGAGGTAGGTAATTGCTGGCAACCTCGACGATCTGCCGAAAGGCGTACTTGCAGACGACGTCGCGAGCTCCCAGCGCCAAGAGCGTCGTGATGTCAGTAATCTCTGGCGCACTTGGCTGCATAACAATGCAAGGCATTTGTGCACCTCGTCTACGCAATGCTTTCAGCAAATCCTCGCATTCTGCATCCGGCAGGTATTCGTTCACCAGCACGAGATCGAAAGGCTGGGAATCCACCAACTTCAAAGCCTCCCTTGCTGTCCATACAGTTGTTGTATTGAATCCCGCATCCTCGAGCACCTTCTCCAGAGCGATGAGGACGTCCTCGTGGCAATCGGCTACGAGAACTTTCTTGCGTGGCGCTTTCATGGCTTCGCTCTCTCCCACTGTTGGACGGCGCACAACCGTACTCCTCCTGTTCCTAACCGAGCAATTCGGAAATTCTTATGTACTGACCAACACCTTTTGGTCGCTTGAGCCGGCGGCCGATACCCCTTCGGGCCTTGTCGGCCACGCGGTCAATTGCCACGTAAATGTTTGAATCCCTATCCTCCATTACGACTGTCTTCGAGGGCATCAGCACAATGGCGATCCGACAGCGTTTGTCAATTCCACCCCGAGGACCGTTCAGATCGCCGACGCTCACACGCACTCTTATGATCTGTCTGGCGAAACGTTCCAGTGCGAAGCAGAGGCGCCGCTCAATGTGCTCCCGCAGCGTCTCGGTCATGTATAAGCCCCTCCCGCGAATTTCAAATTCCATCTTTGCCTCCTTGGGCCAAGAATTGTCAGTCGCGATCGGTCTCTGCTCCAGGCAGTTGAGTCGCCTCGCCCGGCGCTGTTCCTGGCGCATTGACAATGGTGGTGACGCCGAATTTGTGAACCAAGAGCGCTCCGTGATGCGCCGTATTGATCAAGAGCACCGCAGGGCCGCAGTAAAGAGCCACGAAGACTACTGACGCGATCACAGAAGAGATCCGTCTTGGTTGGAATTTGAATAATCGCGGAATGAACACGACCGCTGCTAGCAGGACTGTCAGCACAGTGAAGGCGATACGAGTCTCCTTCGCTAGATGTTCATGACGTTCGAGCGCAGCGGTGACCTGGGGTCGTCCCTCTGCCAACTTTCCCGCCGCCTCGCCCGTCCCGACGGCGAGGTACAAAGAGGCTGTGCCCAGGATCATCAAAATCAGGGCTGAAATCACGAACAACCGACCTCTTGTGGGTGATGCTACCAGCGCGGCGACCATGAACAGAGGTACGACTAAAAGCAAGGCGATCGGAAAATGAATAATGAGAGGATGCAATGCATCCCAGTTCGGAATCGGTGGGAACTGATACATATGAACCTCCTTTCAGTCGAGTACTACCAATACGGCAAACACTCGACGGCGCTGAAGCAACGTTCGCATCCTTTTCAATCGAACCGCCCGTACCACCGCCCGTACCTCGAGTGGCAGCCCACGATTCTGTCGCTTTCGAGCTTCAGGCTTCTCCCTCTCGCGTCATTTCATTCATATGCTCTCGAGAAGCCATAGAAAAGTAGAAAGTTTGAGCGTGACTCGTAGGTTTAGAGAAACTATGATGGTGTCGCATGGAATGGCTGAACTACCATCATCTGCTCTATTTCTGGACCGTTGCTCGCACGGGGAGTGTCGCTGCCGCGAGTAAGGAACTCCGTCTCGCCGCACCCACACTTAGCAATCAAATCGGCAAACTGGAAGAGAGCCTCGGTGAAAAACTCCTTCGACGTTCCGGACGGGGGCTGGTTCTTACGGATATGGGTCGCATCGCGATGCGCTATGCGGATGAAATCTTTTCGCTTGGGCAGGAATTTACCAGCACCATGAAAGAACGGCCGACTGGCCGGCCGCTACGATTCTGTGTCGGTATCGTTGATGTCCTACCCAAGCTCGTCGCCTTTCGCCTTTTGGAACCGGCGCTGCACTTGGGCACTCCGGTACGACTTATCTGTCGCGAAGACAGACCAGACCATTTACTGGCGGACCTGGCTACGCATGAGGTGGATGTCGTTCTTTCGGATGCTCCGGCGAGTCCGGTCGTCAATATCCACGCCTTTAATCATCTCTTAGGAGAGTCTGGAGTCAGCTTCTTTGGTCCTCAGAAACTCACCCATCTGAAGAAAGGATTTCCTCGATCCCTCGATGGAGCTCCGTTCTTGCTTCCTTTGGAAAATACAGCATTTCGCCGCGACTTGAATGAGTGGTTTTATTCCCAACAAATACGACCTCTGGTGCAAGGCGAGTTCGCCGACTTTGCGCTGATACGAGAGTTTGCGGACGAAGGATTCGGCATTTTCGCAGCCCCCTCCATAATCGAGGGACAGTTGCGAGCCTATGGGTTCGAGAGGATCGGCAAGACAAAGCAAATCACTCTCCGGTTCTATGCAATTTCCGTAGAAAGACAACTTCAGCACCCGGCTGTCGTGGCGGTCTGCGATACTGCTCGCCGCGCCTTGTTTCGTTGATTGGCTTGCGAAGAACGATCCCGAATGACCCCCAATACGGAAAATGTATCGAGATCCAGCCCGAAGAATTGGCTGCTGCCACTATTGCTGGCAGTACTGCTGCTCGGTGGGGGTCTATGGCTTTGGCGCGATGGAGTACTGCGGCTCATCTCAAACCATGACCGTCTGATTGCGTTGCTGCGGGAAGAGGGGATGAGAGGCCCGCTCTTGTGCATTGCGTTGCAGTTTGTTCAGGTAGCGATCTTTGTGATTCCCGGTGAGATCACGCAAGTTGCAGCTGGCTTTGTATTCGGTGTTTGGAAGGGCTTCCTTTTTTCAGTTATCGGTATCCTGCTCGGTTCGGCATTCAATTTCTGCATTGCCCGAATCGTGGGCCGCCCAACCCTAGAAAGGATCATCAGCCGGGCTACTCTCGAAAAGATTGACAAATTGCTGAACAGTGCAAAAGGTAAGTCCGCACTATTCCTGCTGTTTTTGCTTCCTGGCGCACCAAAAGATGCGATGTGCTACGGTGCGGGCTTTGCGAAACTTGACCTAATCGAATTTGTCATTATTACGGGGTTGGCGCGCACGCCGGCCCTGCTTGCCAGCATTCTGATCGGCGCCCATGCATCGACCCACGACTACCGATCAATGGCTTTGACCGGCCTTGTCCTGATTCTCGCCGTCGCTGGGTACTACCTTTACGAACGTTATCGGGACCAGACCAAGCGACCTTCCTAGCTCCAGGTCGAGTTAGGGTGCGGTGCTGGGGCCAAACCAAATATGCATTGCAGAAAGACCGGGAGAAGATGCTCCAACAACCGGCGCCGCCTAGCTCTCAAGCCTGCTCCTCATAGGAGCGATACCACACCCACTTCAGCGGCCTTGCAAGGAGCCAAGCGCATCGTCCTGACGGCCAGAATATCGTTACGGATGAACCGCCAAAGCACTTCCGTGCTCAAGCGCTCTGCCGACAACGACCTGCCGTATGACCGGCGAAATGGCAAAGTCTGATCTCCAGGGGCAATCTTGCGAGGGATCATTGCATCATGACCCTCGTACGTTAGGGTTGCTCTCAAGAAAATAGTGAAGCGCTACGTGCAGCTGCAGAATTTTGGCGTCGGTTCTAAGGGTGAGATGCGTTCCCTGCAGTGCTCGCTGCTTCATGACGTGCCAAGGATCAGAATTATGACAAGAACACAGGCAACGAATGCAAGAAACTGCAAAAATTCAAGAAACTTTGGTTTCTTCACAGAAACTCCTCCTTTCTGCCACGAATTGAGCTGCTCAGTGCTTCCCATTGGCCGCCCGTTCACGTGCTGATCGTCAGAACCGGGCACATCCCTATTGTGAGCCTGCCGCTCTCTGCCTGTCGGCTGAATCGGTTGAGACCTCTCCAGCATTTTCGTAACCCATGGCTGCAAAATACGCCGCACGGTCAAAGAACCGTTCTAGGGCGTGGAGCAGCCCTATCTCACCCCACAAATCTATCGGGTCGTCCATTAAACCTTCCCGCTGCAAGTACTCCCAAAGACATTCCTTGGTCGCGCTCAGAGCCCACAGGAACTCGCTGAATGGCACACCTTGACGAGCACGGCGTACACCCAAGCCGATATATCGCTCCTCGATTTCGGATTCGGTTTTGCTTGACAGCCAGTCCGCCAGATTCCGGTAGATCTCGTGAGCCCTCCTCTTCAGTTCGTCTGGAGGCACTCTCCGCAACATGGTTTCGCACCGCGGGGATTTCTTGAGATTTTGCGTGAGGTTGTCGGCTAGATTGTCGGCGGAGTTTCGATGAGCTGAATTAGTTTGGCCGCGAACATACCTGCCTCCTGGGGCTTGCGGTCGTTAGGAGAAGCGAGCGCAATCTCTGGCTGGCCACAATAACCCATGTTTAATGTCCGGTTGCCACACTCCAGCCACCCCACAGCGAGAAATATATGTGGGTTGCTTAAGCCGCGGCCACCAGAGCTTCGACCTTACGTTTGGCAACTTTGGGGAGTTCGAGCTTGAGCTCCCCCGCCTGCAGTTGGGCGACTGAACTCTCTGGCATCACCTCTGTTGCAAGGTCGACGAGTCTGAAAATCTGGTCGGGGGGCCAGTCTATGTGCTCGACTTTTCGTCCTTCCGATTCCATACCCCTCATCTTCTTTTTGCCCAGGACCGTGATGCGACGCGGCTCGATGCTGATCTTGAGCTCTTTTTCTTCAGCGGTGGGAACGTTAACACGAACACTAATCCGGTCGTCTGACTCGGACACGGAAACGGAGACCGGGGTCAACAGCTCCGCTTCCGCCCGGAACCAGTCTTCCTGGTCGTGGCCATGTTTACAGCCGCGCGCCACAAACAAGTCATAGGCACGGCGTGCGATCACTAGCTGCACCATTTGAATCTCCCCGCGGAGATCCTCTTCGCTTTGCGGACTTAGCAGTGTCGTGGGAGCGTGAGACTGCTGCGGTTCTTTTTTAGATTTCATAACATCCTCCTTCGGATGCGGCGGTGAAGGAGCATCGCTCAGCCTTTTGTCGCGACCGGCACAGGCAAGGGCGAGCTGTCATTGATGGTGAAAAACACATTGTGACATTTTGATTGTCGGCGCGGCATTCCCCAAGCGCAGTGACCGGGATCACCAGGTCATGTGTCGGACCTCTGTTTCAGGGCTTGGATTCAAGAACGGCCTCGTGGAGAGAAAATAAACTGTGCGTTTGCTGCCGCCCTGCTTTATAACGCGGATCTCTGCATAACTTTTATCTTAAATTGTTGTCCATCGAAACTCACTTTTCGGATCGAGAGTCAATGCGTGGTTTCTCAAGTGACGTTAACAGGCGTGGCTTGTGGAAAACTCACTCCCCAGAAAATGGCAGAAAAAACTTTGCATTAGGATGCCTACAAACAACTTTCTCAATTCGGGTAGACATTTTCTATCCTCCAAATTTCCGCTGTTTTGAGAAAAATGGCCCAGCCTCGATACAGTGCCTTCAGCCGATTCATCACTCGGGTCAGATCTTTGCTGACCCAACTCGCGCAACGTTCGCAGTCCGTTTTCTCCGTGGTAGACCGGTCGCAGCATTCCCGTGCGCAGCAGTTCGGCCAGCTTGCGCGCATCCACCTTGTCGCTCTTGTTCCCCTCCTTTAATAAGGCGATGCGCCGGGGATTGCAGACCAGCACTTGCCGTACCTGCGGCTGCAGCAGATCGTACTGATAGACCGGCTCCGGGCAGAGGTGGAGACTGGATTTCCCGAAAAAGTGACTGCCTTTCGCAAGGGCATGGCAGTTTCACGGACGTTATGGGGAGCCGTGCCCGAGGTGTGGCGAAAAGATCCAGCGGATTCGCTATGCGGATAACAAAACCAACTGCTGTGCTCGACGGCCAAACTGGCGGCAGAGTTCTTGCTGACCGAAGTTTGTCTCGCCTGTTGCGATCGGACTGGCCGCGCACACTAGACGAACTCGACGCTCTTAAGGGCAATAGGCTGATTACTCGGGAGACCACGCGGTTGTTCGCAAAGAGTCGCGATTTCAACAATCACGGGCCGAGTCTACATCTTTCGCAACCATTGAGCCACAGCTCGCGGATCAAATCGCACACAAGTCCCAACCCGGAACGAAGGTATCCGTCCGGCCGCGGCTTGCTTGAAGATCGTGACCTTCGACACAGAGAGGAGCTTCGATAACTCCTCGGCGGTCAAAGCGCGGCCGATCTTCTCGATTTGATCTGCGATTGACATCACAATAAATCCCACTACGCGACAATGGCCTCAGTTGTTGCGTCAGTTCAGTCGGTCTTAACTTCCCGTCTTGCTATTAATGTGGTCTGCGACGGCCGAAACCTTGCGATTGCAGCCGGCGCAGGAGGGACGCCGTTTTGCGCCCCGCCTGAATGTGCGGCCGCTCCATTAGCCGCCTGCCGTCTGCAATCTCGCTGCTTGTTTCGCCCCCAATTAGTTCCGCGGCAGTTTTTCTGGACGGTCATGCAATATTTCATCCAGTTCATCCCAATCGTCGGGGTCCGTTACCACGCTGACCTTGGAGCGAGAAGCTGGTGTTAGCCCGAGCGTCTCCAAGTACGACTTTCGGATTCTGGCAGCGTCGTCACGTGCCCTAATCGACGGGTTTGCCTTCATCCCTTGCTTAGTGACTACCGTCAAACCGTTTGCGCGGACATCCTCGGCCGCCTCGGCGAAGTAACCCGCATACAAGGCCGCCATATGTATCGCAGCCCGATCCGCCCCAGAGATGATGCCCAGATCGGTTAGCTCAGCTACGATCAGATCCCATTCGTTCGACGCTGTCGGTGACAAGCCTTCTGGCTTATCGGGTAGGCCTTCCTGTGCGGTCGGCTGGTTTTCGTTGACGGGGTTTTCCGTGCCCCGCAGTTTATTCAATTGTGTTGTGTTCGGTCTTCGTCCACCCATCGTTATTCCCCTCTCGCAAAAGTAATTTTCAGTACCGCGCTATGCTTCCACCCCGACCAGTTCCAACTATTTGCCGTTGGGGATCTGGACGCTTTGCCCGTCTGGTGCGGCATCGACGCCGTACAGACGGACGCGCTCCCTGCCGTCCTTGGTTACCGTGCCCAAGGTAAGGACCACTTGCTTGCCGATGAGCACTTCGGAGTCAAATTCGTCGGGCACGTTGCCGAGAATCTGTGTCAGCACGGCCGTCAGCTTCGATTTCTCGTGCAACGAAGCCGTCAACGTTTGGCTGATGCGTTTCTGCCTTCCGCTTGAGTCGCATTCCGCCAGAATGTAGCCGATGCGGCATTGCGCCCGCTCCCCGAATTTCGTGTCCTGAACACCCATGTCCTCAAACTTCGCGATCACTGCGGGATGCTTTCCCGCCGTGGCCTGCTCGAACTTCGATTCACCCTTCTTCAACTGCATAACTGCTACCTCATTTCTCGCCCCTAGCCGGAGCGTGGCTTATATTCCTAACTTCGTTTTTTGCTGCTCACTCAAGTACGGAAGCAGTCTTTCTCGCTTCCACTCTTCCATCGCCAACACGGCGTCCACCTCTTTCTGACTGCGGGTAGAAACCCGGAACTCTGACGGCGTGTGGTCAACGCCGTGTATCTTCAGTCGCCATTGCACCAGGGTCATCTGTTTTGGAGTTAGGTATCGGCGCCGTTGCCATTGCTCCAGCATGCTGTCGAAATTGAAGTCTGTGTCGACATCGGCCAACTGGCTGAGCACCCGACTGACGTGGTCTTTAAGCGTCCCAGAACAGAGGGCGAGTACGTCATCTAACTGCTGAGCACGGGCTCTCGCGTACACTACGTCGCCGCGTTCATCTTCAACCGCGATACCGTTATCCGGATCAAGCAGACACTCGCGGCACGCATGGGGCGCTTCCTCGTCATTGCTAGCGGGATCGACGTTGCCGGCTGGACTGACCCGGAAAGCGTTGCCCGCTAAGACCCCGCAGATGTCGCAATACTCTTCCTCGCGGATTGCTCCCCGCCATGTAAATTCAGCCATCAGGCCTCCTTTTCCTCGAATCCGTTCACAAGTTCACAACGTTTTCCCAAGAGTTTTTCTATTACTACTTACCTACTTTTTTTCTCTATAGAAACTTTCAGGAAAAGTATGTGAACCTGTGAACGGGTTATGTTTTCTGACTATGCTCGGGCCAACTTATGCCCGCCCATCCCCAAGCCAGCGAGCCTCGCGGTCCGCGTTGGGTGTGTTTCGCCCCCGTTGCTTGCAGGATGGCGGCTAGGTCGCGGGACTTTGCGGACGCCCCTGGTTCCCCGACTTGGTTCACGAACGCCTTCAGTCCTTCCGTCAGTTCCTTATCTGAGATAAACCCGTCATCCCGCTTCACTAGACACTCCTCGGCGAAACGCTGAGCGTAATCGGTCTCCTGAAAAAGACGGTCGGTGGCGGCCTTCACCGAATCGGGAACCTGCAGCCCGTTCTGATGCCAGTCGGCCGCAGCCTTGATAAGGCGGGCGAGGATCCCCGGCAACTCTGCCATTAGCTGTTCACGTAGCAGCGGATTGACACGTCCCTTTTCGTCGGTATACCGCTCCCGGAATTCGATGAAAATGACACGGGATTTCATTGCCCCAGTTTTCTCCAGCGTCGGCGTAAAGTTCATGTCCGACCAGATGTGCCAAGTTGGCTTCTTCTTCTTTTGGACTTCGTAAACCACCGCGCCCGAGACCATGTCTCCCCCGGTAAGCGTCTTAATCATTGAGGTGTTGAATTGCTTCCCTTCGTCCTCACTGGCCTCGCCGATTGACACAAAAGTTTTGCCTTCGATCTGCCCATATGTTCTCCGCAGGTCTGAATTCGTGTTTTTGCTCAGCATGACTTGATCGAAGTTGAGCGGTTCTGCAAACTCTCCCATGACTGAACTGAACACCGAGATCAATGTTCCCTTGCCGTTTCTGCCTCGTTGTCTCAGGTTGGAATTTGCACGGGAGCCGAGAATGAACCACACATGTTCCCGGACCACGCTCGCCATCGAGTAACCCAGCCCACGTTCCAAGAAGTCGGCGCGATCCTGCTCACGGCTCATAATGGAGAGTCGAAACTCATTCCATATCGGCACGTCCATGCTGAAGTCCGGCGTTACCTTCAAACACTTCGAGACATAGTCCGACCGCTGCATAGCTCGAACTGTCCCCGACGCCAAGTCCGCGACCATCCCCCGCGGCAACCCACGAAGGAGCGGATTGGAATCGAACTTTTCACCCGACACTGACTTACCCGCGGCGAAGATAAGACCGAGGACTAAGTTGCGCACCCCGAGCTGGAATCTCCACTCGAGAAAACGGAGGCGGTAGTCCTTTTTTTTTTCGTCTTCAGCTGGGGGCGCTGGCATCTGCAAGTGGAGTCGGCTACAAACCGTTCCGATGGCACCGTCGAGCAAGCGGTATTGTTTGTCGTTGCGTGTCCACCGTGTGCCAACCCATGCGGCCAGGTGCATCTTGTCCTTGCCCCCGTCATCATGCACCCCAAGGAAGTCCTCCCCGTGCAGCTTCACAAAGAACTCGGCGACCCCAGCCTCGGTGCAGGTGCCTGGAAAGCGTCCAAGCGAGCCGCTTACAACTTCGCCTGGGTCGGGGACTACTTCGTCCTCTTCCAGTACCTCAATTATTTCTTCGTTCATTTCTTCCACTGAATCACCCCATCCAGCAGCATCGGCTGCCCGAATTTTTGTTCTACTGCCCGCGACCACCGTGCCCAACCTATCGAGCAGCGGCTGTGAAAGCACTGAACACAACGAACTCCATCTGCGGTGATGCCCACTCCGCCATGGTGGTCATCATGCAGAAGACAGGGCGAGGTCAGGATCAGGATCTTCCCGTTCGCCTGTGTTCGTATCTCGGTGATCTCCGCCCCCACCATTGCGCAGAATGCCTCGAACCTGCGGACGAACTTTTCTTGCGCCTCGGGACGCGCAACACCGTCTCCTGCGCCCTTGACCTCGGGCACGCCGATAGCGTCACAGAGAGCAATGAGTTGTTCCCGCGTCACTGGCGTCTGCTCTCCCGGATCCAGCACCGTGGCCATCCGCCAAGGTCGCTCGGGATCATTCCCTCCCTTACGATTCATCGTGCCGAAGTACCGGCAGAGCTGATTGAGCGCATGGCGTCCCACGTCAATGAAGGAAGACCGCTGCTTCAGTGCGGTGAGGACTCGTGCCACCAGCCTGATGTTCTCCGGCGTCGCTTCCAAGTCCGTGCGAGGGCGCACTTGCACACCGCTGCCCGAGATGCCGTACGGCAATAGCGGCCATCCCAGCGATGAATGCAACCACTCGCGATCGGCCATCGCTTGGTCTACAGCCGCCTGCAGATCCTTATCGGTGGACATCATGCCCTTGGGCCGCGGCGGGTCGTAATCGAACAGCAGTGAGATGTAGCGTTGCTCCATATGACCGTTTGTGACACGAGAACCGCATGTCAGCCGTGCTGGATTTAGCGTCCGTCCAGCGGGAAGAACCGCCACTCGGTTGCACGTGACCCACACTGCCGTGTAGCTCTCGCCAAGCGTATCGACGGCACCGTCAGAGGCGTCCGGGTCGTCATAGTGCCCAGCAACAAAGGTTTTGTCGGGCAGCAGCGCAGCGATTTCGTGAACGCCTCCGCCCGCGAAGTTCAATGCGTTGCTCATGCGATTTTTGTTACTTCCTCGTGGGCGGCGTCTTCCACCTGGATGCGGTTGTCTTCTGCAACCAAGGTCGCTTTGTCACTCAGCTCGTTTTCTTCCGGCGATGGAGCAAATTCGGGCGTCCAATGGACAATGACATTGCGGTGAGTCGTCTCGTCATATCGTTTGAAATGACGCGGTGCTCCGTTGGGAAATTGCTTTGTTGGCTCGTCGCGGCCGATAACTACACGAACCAGAGCCCCTCGATTGACAAGCTCCGAAAATCTCGGGGAGACGCTAGATACCTTGTGGTCGTCAATTTGCTCTTCCGCCTGATTGATGGTGAGCCCGACTTTTCCCGCCTTCCGCGCCAAGTCGATGATTCGTCGGCGAAGGCGAACAGCCAGATCTTGTGACTTGTTCGCACTCTCCGCGCTGCTGTCGAGAATTGCTTTAGCTTTTTTCATTTGTTTCTCCTACTATTAGGTAAAAGGCCGCATGCTCTTGAGAGCAAAGGAAAATCGGTACCGGATTCAGAAATGGCTAAACCCCCCAAAGACCCGGTCCTCAGGCGGCTGCAGATGTCGGGGGAGTACGAACAATATTTGGAGAAACTAGGAATGCCGCCTGAACTTCCTCCGGCGGCCGATTTAAATGAGGCTTACTTACCCACCAACCCTGAAACCGGCGAACGAATGAATCTAGAGGATTTCGTCGGAAGCCTAGCTTTTGGGCTTGTGAAGGTGCGGGGTGTCCATCGTCAAACAGAAGGCGGTGCGGTTGCACGTTTCGGCCATTTTGAAGCCGAACCGAGTCAGGAATGGAAACGCTCCGCTGCCTTCCTGCAGATCATCGCACGAATCTTGCTTGCCACACGCAACAAGTCAAGACGCCAACGTTGTAATCTCGTAGAGCTAAGAAAGGAGGTACCGGACTTTCCACCAAGTGCAGACCTGCCGCGTTTTCCCGAGGATCTTGGCACTCCTGAGGAGTTTTTCGAACAGTGGAAGAACGGGTACCTAGACGTGACTCTTCGATTCCGCGACCGCTCGAACCAAGAAATATTAATCTATTCGACGGGTCTTCGTGAGCATGAAACGGGCGCTCCCGAAGAGCAGGAGAATTTGGACGAAGCAGGAGAACGGAAAGGCCATTGGGAGGGCCTGAAGTGGATCCCGGATCCCCCTGAAAACAGCGGTCTTTGATGTCAGTACTAATTTATACATATCAAACTGTTAAATCATAAATCCCACCCATTTACTATTTATGTAATATAGGCAGACGAAGGGCCTGTGCGACGAAAGGTCGTAGAGAAAATACCTCCCTACCCTCACGCGCTCAATCGTCTCGTGCGGTTCAGCCAAGCCGTCTTGTTCTGATATGTTTACTGTTGGGTTGACATGTGCCACGAGCGCGACACACCGATTACCAACAGATGGGATGAGTTCTACACGGCGCACAGCGCCACAACGATGAATGAAAACGGGGTGAACCGGAACTATGCGGCTGCCGGCAGCACGACCGGTCGGCTGTTGCTCAGCGGTTCGTACGGATCGAAGCACCGCGCCCCAGCGCCGAGTTCCGGTGACTGCGTCTATGGCCTGGCCCAACTTCCATCGCGAGATGGAAATAGAGGTCGACAAACAGGTCGCAGCACCGGCTGCAACGAGAACACCCAACTTGCACCGAGCGAAGAAAATCGCTCACCAAAGAGTGCGGATGGAAGGGTGGCGACAGTGGTGGCGCGCAAACGGGTATGGCCGCTTCGAACTGGCAATCGTGTGATTCGGCCACCTTCCTTCCTAGCGGAATAGTGGCAGAGCGGTCCTCGCCGTCAAGGGTTCGCTAATGCCGCACAGAACGCGCCCTTGACCGCTCCGGGCCGCTCTTCAAACCCCTCCGCTGGGAAGGAAGGTGAATTTTAAGGAAGCTAAGTCAAAATCTACTTGACGGGGACCGGCCTTCTCATGGAAGGCCATTACACGTTTTGACTACTGGTCAATGAGCACTACGGCGATGTAACGTCAATAAACCGCTCAGAAATGTCTGTCTGGCGCGACGGCATTCTGCGCCACGACCGGGTTCAACCCCAAGTCCCATAAGAAAGCCTGCTACTGTGTAGTCTCAAATACCGAGCCGAAGGTAGGCTACCCGCATTTCATTCCCCAGTCACTCTGAAATCTCTGCTGCACCAGACGGGAAATATAGCTAACCAGCGATCCCACGGTCTGAAAGTGCCCCGTTCCCGGCGAAAAAGGGTCGTCCTGGGTAAGATCAATGTGGAACCCCAACGATTCTTCCAGCTTCGTTTCCGCGATCACAATGAAGTTGGCGAGGGCAACCGAGTCGAGTCTACCCTCGGGACCAAACAAAACCGTGCTCACGGATTGCTCGACTTGGTTGCCCTTTGGCAGTTGAAGGTTCAATTCGGAAAGAGCGCAATAGATCACACGCACGATTCGATTGCGGGAATCGGAAGTTGTCGGTGAAGCGCTCTCTATTGGCCCCGACATTTCCCTCTCTCATTTCGTCGGACGGGAGCAGCCTTACCTCCCGACATCGCCCTCGAGAGCAAGGTTCGGCCACGGAAGACTCCGCACTCCGCAACTTCACCGGTGACGGATTTGGTCTTGTCTAGCAAGTCAAACAGAGTATGATTCATTGGCATCATTGCCAGGGTCTCGCGGCTTCTCCGCTTCTGTCGATTCTGACCTGCTCTGCGCGCTGGCCCGCCGAGTCCTGGCGAAGGAACTGCCTCCACTTTGGAAAAGGCTCACTTCTAAAGACAACCCTAGGGTTGACTCGAGGTCTGCGCAACTAGTGAAATCCCTGACGATCCGGAGCGGAAGGTGGACCAATGCGCCCCAACTGACGCTGCACACTTTCGATTTTGTGGCTCGTAGACCGATGTTCGCGCCTCGGGTGTTCGGCACGGTCAGAAGGGCAGCTCCAATCACTGAACTGTCCTCGCCGACCTTCAAGAATGACCTCCTTCTTATATGAACGCGCCTCACAACCGTTCTCACGGGTTCTTGAGGACAGCTGGAAACTCGCGCCGTAAGTCCTGGAATCGCAACTTTTGGGTCGCCCGGCTCCGGGAGAATACCGCATTCTCCCCCATCCCTTTAGAATCATTCACCTAGAGTCACGGCCGGTATCAGTCGAGCGGTATCAGCGAAATAATTCTCACCTCCCGTCACAGGCAGGAATATTTTCTTGCGGGCCTTGGGGTTTCTATCATCCAAGATCCAGATGGCAACATGTCACCGAGTGGTGAGTGCGGCCTGAACCAGCTGTTTCTTAGAAAGAGCTCCCTGCTTTGCCTCGTTGCTTGCCTCCACAGTCATGTCGCGGATTCCAAACTCGATGCCGATCTTCTTCAAGAAGTCGTTGGGGGGGGTACCGCCGGCAAAGATCCAGACAAAGTCGTTGGGGGTTTCCTGCATGCCGCCGTCGACAGAGAGAATGACGGTATCCTTTTTGAATTCTACCGGATTCGATTTGAACAAGACTTTGACTTTCCCCGAACGTATGCTGTCTTCAATGCGCTTGGCATTCCTTTCCTTAATGCGACTGAAGCGTTCTTGCCGATAGGAGAGCGTGACTTTGTTGCCGCTTTGATTTGCCAAGCCCATGGCTGCCTCGATCGCACTGTCGCCGCCCCCCACGATGAGAATGTTCTTGTTGACGTAGTGGTCTGCTTCGATCAAACGGTACATGACCTTGGGCAATTCTTCTCCTTTCACGCCGAGTTTCCGCGGCTCACCGGCGCGGCCAAGCGCCAGAACCACGGCGTGGGCGCAGTATGAGTTAGTCGCGGTCGTGACTGTGAAGATGCCATCTCCCCCCTTCTTTATGTCCTCCACCTTCGCGCTCGTACACACATTGAAATCGGCACGATTCAGAATCATGTCCCAGAAGGCAAGCAGGTTTTCCTTGGAGAGCTCCGTCTTCTTAAATTTGCCGTACATGGGGAATTCCACGGGGCTGGTCATCACCAGTTTCTGGCGCGGGTACTTTGCAACGGTGCCGCCAATCTCATCGCGCTCGATGGTGATGTAGTTCAGCTTATTTTCGATGGCACGCAGCGAGGCGCTGATTCCCGCAGGGCCGGCTCCGACGATCAGCACATCGTAAACGCCTGAATGGTTTCCATTCGTCGCCATGGTTTTCATTCGGTTAGAGATCGTGTCGATGCAGTCGCGACCCTGGTTCACGGCGTTCTTGATCAACGCTAACCCACCGAGTTCTCCGACGATGAACAGGTTCTGGAGACTGGTCTCATACTCCGGCGTGAGGCGCGGCATGTCAGCACTCATGCTGGGGCTGGCCATCACCATCGTGATCGCACCGACGGGACAAGCCTCGGCACAGAGGCTGTGGCCGATACATTTGTGTCCATTCACGATGACCGCTTTGCCTCCCAGCATGGCAAGTACATCGCCCTCGGGACAGACCGTGGTGCAGGTCTGGCAGCCGATGCAATAGGTGGTGTCGATATGCGGATGCTGGGCCTTGGGCCCCTCGGAAAACACTTTTCCTTTTTCCGCAGCCTGGCGCGCGAGCTCCTCTCTCTTCTTAAGCTTTTTCAGATAGCCGCGGACGAAGATCAGGGTGACCACAGTTGCGATGACTAATGTGGTGACGTTGTCCATGCTATTTCCCTAGAAGTAGCCCATCATTATTACTGTCACAATATGGATTAGTGCGAGTACCGCAAACGAGTAACTGAACGGCTTATGGATCACGTGCCACAGGTGGAAAACCTGTTGCGAGCGCGAGAGGAATAGAACTCGCTTGGCGAGGGCTGCCTCCTCTCTCGCATGGGAGATTGCCCTTTCCAGATCGGGATGCCGAGTCTGCAGAAAACCTCCCAGAGTCTGCAGTTTTTTCGTGACTTGCAGAGTGCGCCTCCGGAGTCTGGCGATGCGGAAGGAGCGAGCCACGTCGAGGGCGACCATGTAGACCAAGGCTACAACGATAGGTAGCTTCGTCACCCGCTCTGGACTAGGCAAACGCAGTAGCGACTGCAGGTCGGCCTGCGGCAAGAGTTTCTGTTCTTGAAGTTGCTGCGCCAGCCGAGCCTGCACTTCCTGGAGCTCTTTCATCGACAATTCCGCCGCGTTCAGGCTGCGGGGGATCTGCGAGTACAGGTAGCGTCCGATGATTCCACTGAGCGAGACGGCCAGCATGATCCAGAATGCGATGCCGGCGAATCCGCCGAACTTGAACGAAGCGTGGAACACGATCACAAAGGGCGCAGCCAATCCCAAAAGAACATGGAAGTCCAGCCAGTGCCGGGAAAGTCCCTGCTGGGAGAGCCATTTCCAGCGCTTGCGCAGCGGATAAAGGAAGATGACCAGGAACATACCGAACCCGAGGAAGCCAAGCTTCAATCCGATGGCGCCGCTGGGCTTCAACAGGGCATGCTTCGGAGAAAACGGGCGATCGGCGGAAGCGAGCGTGTAATAGCTGAACCCGTAAATCGCCAGAGCCGTGATCAGGGCAATGGCGACCACGTAGCCCGACACGAGAAGGCCATCGTGACGGCGGTCTTTACCTGGAACCGATATAGCAGCGGTTGCAACTGCGGCGTTGGCACTCATTTGCTTGAGACTTGCTCCTCCGTGCTTACTGAGAATCGTTTGTAGTCCGTGAAGCGATGGGTGTTTCGCCAGTGCTGGCGTGGTGTTTCCACCTCGACGCTGGCTACGACCGGAAACCAATGCGGCTCTTTCAGGTCGTGAAAAGGGTCTGGCGCGAATGACACTTGCGATTGCAGGGACTTGAGGCCAACATCCTCCAAGGTGTGGGCGATTCCGGCTACGATTTTCGCGATCACTCCGGTCTGCGGATCAATCCACGCTGTGCCGGAGAGCTCCAGCGGATACTCGCGACCGCGCAAGGCTAGGGCAGCGGGGGATCGCGTCCCAGGAATGTGCTCAAAGCTGATTTTGGAGAATCGCCGACCGTCGAGCGTTTCGTCCGGTAGCAGTGCAAACTTGAAACTCTGCGCATAATAAGGATGAAAAACCAGAAACAGGGTCGCGAACCCATTGCTCACGAGCAACGGTCTGTTCTTCTTATCCTGTTTGGCTTCGTGCACCGGCAAGCGTGACTCGTCGAGGCTCAATTCGCCGCCGGGGTTAGTTAGAATCACAAGGTAGTCGTAGGTGGATTCTTCCTTCAGCTCCACCTTGCCGTCCTTTCCTATTTTTTCTTGTTCGACCTGCTCGGTGCACTTCACTTCGGAGAACTGATCCAGAAACCCGGTTACCTGAGTATTGGTGCGAGCCAGCAAGTCATCGAGATTGTTGGGCGATGCGGGTGCGTCGGCAAAGCAAATCCCGCATAGGGCCACGAAGGCAGCCGCGCTTCGCCACATCGTGAAATGCGTACGCACCATCATTCGTGACGCCTTTCCTTCGAATCAAAGCGGTAGCCAATGGTGAACATCCACTGGTCATAGCTCAACTGCCCGCGGTTGGCGGTGTACGCTCCCTGAACAAAGTAATGAGAGCCGAGATTCGTCTCTACGTTGCCGGTGATGAACCGGTAACTGTTGTTACTCGTGAAAGTAGAAGCGAAATTCTGATCTCCTGCCAGAACCTCCAGTCGCAGACCGTCAAGAAAGTTCCGCGACAGCGAAAATGCTCGGTAGGAGCCGTTTCCAAATGAGCTGTTGAATCGCGCGTAATGAGCATCGGCTCGCAAGCCGAGCCAGGGCAAGCGCCCAAACGTGATCCCGTACATCTGATTCAGCGAGCTGGTCGTGTCTCCCGTCCGGTTGCTGCGTCCTACATCGGTGTAGACGGAAATCTGCTTCCACACTTCGACCCGTCCGCCCATGCTGAAGCCCTGGAACAGATATTTGTCCAGCAGCCCGGTGCCAATTAATGTTGGATCGAAGGTCGGAATGTCGCGAAAGTAGTTGTAGTTAAAATCCAACTCCAGCCTGGGATGCGGCTGTACACGGACGGTAAGGAAGTTGACGCTCAATCCGGGACCGGGCGCTGGTACCGCCGGGTTGCCGCTGGGATTGTCTGCCTGCAATGAATCGTAGATTGAGAGACATCGCTTATAGGAAACGGTATTCTCGAAGAAAACGAAGGGCCGGTTCTGCTGCCAGTTCACCATGCTGAATCCCGCGCCTGAGGTGCTGCTGTAATGAACTCCATCGAAGCTGCCGCCATCAAAATTGATGAAGCCCCCTCCGATGACCCGGCCTGGGCTGTAATTCCATGAAGTTGGGTCGGGAGTTGAGCCGCCAAAAACGCCCAGCGTCGTGCCCTTCGATAGCCGCTTTCCGAAATATCCGCCGTCGATGGTGTTAAGGCTCGGTGCCCACGGCAAATACAGGCGCCCGAATCCCGCGACTACAGAGGAGTTCGGATTGTCATACGTCATGCTTATGTGATAAGTGCGATTGATCAAATCCTGTAAAGTCTGCTGGCCTGCAGGGACTTGCGACGCGAATCCCCCGCGCCAGTAGCCGCTCAGATTCCAATACGTCCCATTGATGCGTGTGATATCTCCGCGAAAAATCACGCCCACATCCGTGCTTGTAATCGTAGTAGTGCCGTGACTAATCGTTCCCATGTAGTCGAAGCCGAAGCGGCCGCGAGCGCGGTTGACGGAGGGCATGGGTGGGCGCGGTATTTCGTCGCGAACTTCTTCGTCGAGAGGATCACCTTCCGTGAAGCTGATCACGGCGGGATACTTTCTTGTGGCACTCAGGGCTCGCTGCTGTACCAGTGCTTCAGAATCTTCCGAAGAGAGGTATGCGAGATCGCCGGGCTTGACCGAGCGCTTGGGGACGTGAATCTCTGTCACGGCGGAAGTCTCCGCCACCGCGGTCACGACCAGTTCGGCAACGACGCCGGCATCCGAGGGTTCGACGGCAACCCCTTCGCGAGGAACGTGGTCGGACTCCTGAACTTCCAATTTCATGCCTTCGGTCAGCCCCGAACTACGGCCTCCGTCAAGGTAGGCAACTCCTTCGGCGACGTACTTTACTTTGAAAACTGTCCGCAGGCTGGGATCGGCCGCGTGAACAGTCAAGATGGCCTGACTGCCTTCGGACAGCGTTGCGGCTGGAGTAGTGGCAGGAACTGCAGACGAAGCGCTACTGTCATCATTCGGTGTGTTCGACGACGACTGACCCTCAGAAGTCGCAGGGAATGAAGCGTGCTTCGTGGCGACTTGTGGAGAAGCGATGGCGGCCGGGCCTTGTGCGACCGGGGCGACTTGAGACACCTCGGGGGAGTCTGTCGTCGGCGCCTGAGAAACACTGCCCGATGCAACCGGAGGGGACGTTTGTATTCCGGGGGTCGGCAGAGAGCTCTCCGACTTATCGGCTTGTTCGCTATCGTCCGGCACTTGCGGGTTCTTGTGACGCCGAAAGATTCCGGTCACGCTTCCCGAGGCTCCCGCCCCCGGGGCACCTCGAGACGATCCGGTGCCTAGCTTCGCGGTCGCGAGGATGTCCAGGATGATTCGCGTTTCTTCCTGTCTCATGGTGTATTCATGAGGCTGGTCGAGGTCGACTACAATTCGGACGACCGGTGGTCCGTCGCTGTACTGCGCTGTCCGCATTTTCCGTACACCATTGACGTTCAGGTTCACACTTCCCGCCTTCTTATCGTATGTGGCGCCGGCTAATTCGAGCTCCAACCGGTCGGGATGATTTGCACTCTTCACTGAAGCTCCGACGGCCGAAGTCGTCGTCACTTCAACCCGCACGCCGGTCCCTTCCTTCGCTGCAGTCACATCTCGCACCGCTGCGATTCTGTTTTGTGCAGCAGCACAAGACACCAACAGCATCAACATCCCGAATCGTTTCAGTACTGCCTTCATGGCCTGTAATCACTCGCTGGCGCTCCACTTGCCGCCGAAAGATCGCTCCTAAATTCGTAATCAGCCGCCATGCCCTGTGGGGTGGCACTGATAGCAGTTCGGGCTGTTATAGACATAGCCAGACACACCCTGGTGCTGCTGGTCGGTCTGCGTCTTGCCGTGACAAACAGTGCAGGAAAACACCGCGTAGTTCGATGGATTCGTGTGGCAGTTGCTGCACGTACTTGCCCCTCCGTGTTTCATGGGGAACCAGGTGTGGTTGAACACAGCTCCCTGCCAGGAATTCGTGGTATGGCAGGTCTGGCAAGTGGTGGGGAATCCAGCAGCCTTGTGGTTCGGGTCCGTGGTGTTGTTGTAATCCTTCTGGTGACAGGAATAACAATCCGTCGGAACGTTTATGTAATTGTTGTTCACATGGCACTGGTTGCAGGGCACGGTAGTGTGCGCACCAGTGAGGGGGAAAATTGTTTTACTGTGATCAAAGGATGCTGGAATCCACGCCGCCGTGTTGTGGCACACTTCACATTGCTGCGGAAATCCTACCTGCGCATGGTTGGGGTTGTTGGTGTTCTTGAAATCCGTCAAGTGACAGGCAACACAAGCTGTGTTCGTCAGCTTGTAATTTCCATTGATGTGACACTGCGAACATTGCAGTGTGGTATGGGCGCCGGTCAGCGGAAAGCCGGTGCTGTTGTGGTTGAACTGTGCGCCTGACCAGGATGACGTGCTATGGCAGGTGTCACAGGTCGTGGGAAATCCAGCTTGAGCATGATTGGGATCGGTGGTGTTGTTGTAATCCTTCATGTGACACGTGGAGCACGCGCCACTGGTAAGCTTATAATTCCCATTCACATGGCACTGCGCGCACGGCAGAGTGGTGTGCGCTCCGGTTAGAGCAAAGCCCGTGCTGGCGTGATTGAAACTCGCATTTCCCCAGCTCACGGTGCTGTGGCAAACCTGACAGGTCTGAGGTATCCCCGCCTGCACATGGTTCGGATCAGTGGTGCCCTGGTAATCCTTCAAATGGCAGGAGACACAGGATGTATCGGTGATGTGGTAATTGCTGTTGACGTGGCACTGCGAGCAGGCCGTAGTGGCGTGCGCGCCGGTGAGCGGAAACCCGGTGTTGGCGTGGTTGAAACTGGCATTGGCCCACGAGTTCGTGTTGTGGCAAGTTGCACAGGTAGTCGGGATGCCGGCCGTTTTGTGGTTTGGATTAGTCGTGCCGTTGTAATCCTTCATGTGGCACGAGGCGCAATCTGTACTGGTGAGATTAAAATTGTTGTTGATGTGGCATTGCGAACATTGCAGAGTGGCGTGTGCTCCGGTCAGCGGGAATCCCACCAGGCTGTGATCAAACGTCGCAGGCTGCCAAGCGCTGGTCGTGTGGCAAGTCTGACAGGTCTGTGGAAGGTTCAACGTCACATGGTTCGGGTTCGTGGTGCGCCGGAAATCGGGCAAGTGGCATCCGACGCAATCCGCAGGCGTGCCTTTGAATTTCCCTCCGATGTGGCACGCCGTGCACTCGAGCGTGGCATGCATTCCAGTCAGCGCGAACCCCGTGAATTTCAGGTGATCAAAATTCACGCCAAACCAGGTGTCCATGCTGTGGCATTGCTCGCAGGTAGTGGGGAAACTCGCGGACACGTGGCCGGGGCCGGTAGTGTTCTGATAATCAGTTGCGTGGCAGGAATAGCACTGCGTTGCCAGTCCCTGGAACTGTCCGGTTGCTGCCCCCTTATGACAGGAGTCGCACTCCAATGCGGCATGTGCGCCGAGCAAAGGGAACCGATTCTGGTGCTGCCGGATCTGTTGTATTGCCACTTGCCATCCCTTGACGGTGTGGCACTGTGCACAATTAGCTCCAAACTGGCGCTGATGAATGTCGGCATGGCAGTCGGCGCATCTTTGACTCACGTCTGTAAAAACCGGCTTGATGTGACACTGGGTGCAAGCCACGTTCTGGTGCATGCCGCGAAGAGGGTACCGCGTCTGATTGTGATCAAACTCAGGGACGTTGCGGGTCGGTTTCCATCCACTAAGGGTGTGGCAGTTTTGGCAGGGAATATTCAAAGGGCCATGTGGGCTGCGCGTGCTGGCAGGGGCTCGCCACTGCGCGGCTCCGGGAACTGCGGAGGCGAACAGCAGCAACGACACGATCAGATTGATCAGGGTCCCTGAACCCAACATGCCCATCCAACTTTGAAAACCAGAAAGCCGCAAGAAAAGAAATGAAGATGAATTGAAGACGACTTAAGCAATTCGACGCCCAGTCAGAGTAGATGGTTGTGTGCGTCGCGAGAAGTTACGCAAGTCGGTGTTCATCACGCCAATTCATGAGGTGTTCAAATTTCTGTCCAAGTGATGCTTGCATCGATGCGAAACGTAAGTTCTTCGTAGTGGCGCATTTTTTACGCAGGGCAAGAGAGTGTTCAAAAAACTCGACTTGTACAAAAATCTGTTCACCGTTTGCGATCACTGCTGGAGAAGATTGGTTACCTCGGTAACCTGAGCCAGGATGGGCGGTCAGTTCGCGGACTTTGGCGGAATGTTTGATCCGTGGCACGCGACACAGTCTTTGGGAGTGGGTTTATAGAACAAAACGGGTTTGCCATCTATGACGCGCGTCAGCTTATGACACGCATCGCAGCGCACGTTGCGATGCGCACCCTGGAGAGAGAAGGCAGTCCGGTTGTCGTGATCGAACAAGGAAGGTTTCCACTTCACACTGTTGTGACAGTCGGCACAAGGGGTTTTCTCGCCTTTTGCAAATTGTCGGCCGTGAATGTCCTGGTGACACTCTTCACAAGTCGTCGGCGCAGTTTTGAAATCCGCTTCAACCAGCTTGGTGCTCATGTTTTGCGGTTTGTGGCAGTCGATACAAGCCGTGGCGCGGTGAGTTCCCAGCAACGGGAAAGAAGTCTTGGAGTGATCGAAGCTGGACAATTCTTTCCATGACTTGGTCGAGTGACAAGCTTCACAACCAACTGGGCTTCCCCCAGTTCGCAGCTGTAGCATTCGCTGCTTGAATTGGCCTTTGTGCGGGTCAGCATGGCAACTGGTGCAGGAGAGATCCTGCCAGTGATAGATCACGGCTGGTTTTGGTTTGAACTCTGCGGACTCTTTGTGGCAGTCACTGCACGGAACCGCGATGTGCCCGCCAGTGAGGATGAAGTGGGTCTGTTTGTGGCGGGCCAGCGTGAAGGTAGAGGGCTTGTAACCTTCGAGGTTGTGGCATTGGCCGCAAGCGTTGAGATACGGTGCCGCCGCAAACTGCCCGGCATGCTGATCATTGTGGCAGTCGGTGCAGTGCTGGAATTTGATTTTGAAGAGAGTGTCTTTCCCCTTGGGAATGTGACACTGCGCGCACTGCAGCTGGGCATGTCCTCCTTGCAGCGGATAGGTGGAGGACGCATGGTCCTTCACCGTGAACTTCGATGGTTTCCATCCATCGACGCTGTGACATGAGGAACACTCGGGACCGGAAGGCCGTTTGGCAAACTGCCCACTGTGTGGATCGGGCTTGTGACAGTCCATGCATTGCTGAAAAGCCAGCGGCTTCTTGAAATCTCCGCCGCCGTGACATTGAATGCAGTCGACCGTCACATGCTTTCCAAGCAGAGGGTATTTCGTTTTTGAGTGATCGAAGCGCTCGCTAATCGCTTGCGAAGAGACCTTCTTCCACCCGTTGGTGTTATGGCAAGTCTGGCACCCTTGCGCGAAACTTCCACGATGCGGATCGGAGTGACAATCAGAACACAACGTGAAGGGAATCCCGACGTAGCGCGGTTTGTTGTCAGTTCCGGGCGTGTGGCATTTCTGACAGGCTACCTGCGCATGTAGACCAGTCAGCGGATAGCGCGTTTTCGTATGATCGAATTGTTCAACCTTAATCGTCTTCCAGTCTTGATAATTATGGCACTGCAAACAATTTGTCCCCAGCCGCCCTTTGTGTTCGTCCTGGTGGCAGGTAACGCAGGCCGGCGAAATACCGAGAAACGTCCGGTTCAGGTCTTTAACCTTAATGGTTACGCGATCAGAGGCAGGCACTTTGCCGGCTGAGTGACATTTCTCGCAGGCCAGACCCGCGTGCTTTCCTTCGAGGATGTATCCCGTCTGCCTGTGGTCAAAGGTCTTGAGATCCCACTTGACGATGGGGAAGTTCTCGCCATTGTGCTCCGAGTGGCAACTCACACACTCTTTGCTCGAGCCTGGGTTGAGGTGATAGGTAGCGTGCAACCCCTTTCGATTGACAAGCCGGGTAGCGATCTCCTCGTGGCAATCCAGACACTTAAAGTTAGCTTCACCTGCACCGAGCCTGTGACAAGTCGTGCAGTTGGTCGTGCCGTTCAGAGATTGGTGCGCACGTGAAAGAGGGCCGGGAGAAATCTGCGCTGCGGCGAAAGAAGCAAAAAGTAGAATCGTGCAAGCGACGATCTCCAGAGCCAGGCCACGTTTGCTTGGTGCGTTTGCCATGTCAGATCAACGCAATTCTTACTGAAACTGCAATCGATAACAGTTTCTTTGCTCGCGCGCAAGGTACGAGAAGTTTAAGTTTGCACCTTAGTTACCGTTCAGCGCTGTGCTGTTTGTCACCGGGGTAGGTGAACCTTGCTCGGTTGCGGAATTTCTTCAGCGCGCGCAAAAGCGCCCCCGGCCAGTCGCGAACGACCAACCGGAGGCATCGGGAGAAACTGCGAGGATCGTGACCTATCAGCCGGGGATGATAGCAATCACCTTCCCCGTGTAGGCATTGACCTTGACTTCGTATTCGTTTCCGTTCGTGGCCCTCACATCCACCGACCAGTCAGCGGGGTTGTCGCTTTTCTCAAGAACCACTAAGAGGACGGTGCCACCGCCAACCGCATTGAAAGCGATCTGCTCCGCTTTGGCTTTGCTGATGAATTTCATATTGGCGGCCTGCCCTTGCTTGATGATCTTAAGAACCGTTCCGGCATACGCGTCGACATAGATGTCATACTCCCACGCCGGTTGGGTGATGGCGACGTCCCAGATTTCGTATCCCTTCCATTGATCTAGCTGAGCCTGTACAACCTTGCCGCCACCGGCCGTCTTGAGAGCAATCTGTTCGCCTTGCTGTTTGGTGATAGTTTTGCTTGGTGGCAAGTGCAGAATGACCCTGAGGATCGTGCCGGTGTGCGCGTCGACCCAAACTTGGTAGTAAGTCGCCGTCTCGAAGATGTTCACGGCCCACACCAACTTACCCATCTCTTTTTCGACGTAGGCCTGAATAACAGTGCCAGAGCCTACCGCACTCAGAGCATCTTGTTCCGCCTGAAATTTCGTAATCAGTCCAGAGGCCATCGCCTACATCACACCAGCCAGCAGGACAAGGGGGAGCAGAGCTGCCAACTTCTTCATAACTTTTCTCCTGAAACTCCTTGATTTTGTTTTCGAATCTGTGAAGCGCCGTCCTCGCGAGGTAGCGGCCACCTTTATACCTGTCATTAGCAGCTTGCGTTCCATATCGGACGTAGTGAAAACGCTGGCACTTAGTCGGGGCTGATTCTTGGGCGTCCAGAAAAGTTTTGAACGCCTGGAGCAGGCGGTCCAGAATTCCGAACACTTCCAAAGCAGTGGTTGTCCGCTTCAGGGCCGCGGTTGGAAAGTTCTGTTACCGGAAGGCTTCTCGTGTTCTTGATCGCCTCCCCAACTGAAGCGTCGGCCGAGAATGAATTTCACGATGAGACGATCGCCGGAGTTGCTAACGTCGTAGCCCACTCCGAAATTAATCTCCCATTTGGGCGAGACATCCAGATCGATGCTAGGTAAAGAATTGGTGATGCTGATGGTTCCAGGGGCTGAATCCGGTGACTGGCCCTACGGAGCCGTAGTATTCCAGCCCACCCGGAATCTTCTTCGTGAAATCGAAGCTGACCTTAGCGTTGGGAGAGAACTTGAATCCGTTCTTGACGCCCTCACCATGAAGCGCACGATCGAAAGTAGGATCGAACGACATGTACCAGCGCCCTGCTTTCTTGTCGATGATCGGACGATCTACCAGGTCCATGTGTCTTCCTAAAATGACCGCTGCTGATAGCCGAATTCTTGCGCCAGGCTCAGCCCAACCGGCCAGTGCCAGGACTCGGGCACGGTCAGGTGTGGGCGTATGTGGTCGCCAACCCACTGCCAGCCGCCGTCCGGCTGAATGCTGCCGAATACGTAAAAGCCGCTCTCGAACCAATCGGTGAAGCCGTGGGTTATTTCCAGCGTTTCGTGCATGGAGTGCTGGGTGGGATTGACGCCGTCCTTCACCGTAGTGCTTCCTAGAACCGTGAAGTTGCTATGAGTTCCATCATGGTAGAGCCTGGCAGACCCATCTCAGAGCCGTATAACTGAATCTCGTAATTGTTTTGGCAATAGGCCGCAGTCAGTGGGACCAGGGAGAACAGGATCACGAGAGTCGACAGGCGTAGCTGGCCCATTCGGTTTAGTCCTCGCTCGCGAAGAGCCAAGGCGATTCGAACGCACTTGGTTAGGCAGCGCTCACCCACAGCTAGTTAAGGTTCAGTGTGGATTGAAAAAATATGACGTGCGTCACACTGCGCCGTGACAGCAGCGAGCGAGTCTAACACGGTTTTCATGAAACATGCTGGCCGGCTGCTGCCAAAAGGCCGCAACCAGCCAGATAACGTGAATCGAAAGCTGGGTATTTTTCATAACGGTGGATCGTTACGGTTTGTAGACCTCCGCGCTTCCGAGTTCATTGTTGGCTCCGCTGCCAGCCGCAGCGAGCACGTGCCCTGACATCAGCAACGTGGTCGAATGGCCAACCCGCGCCTTGTTCATGCTTCCGGTCTTGGTCCAAACCCCAGTGCTGGGGTTGTAGAGCTCCGCACTCGCCAGAACTGTGGTCGTGTTTGCTGTGACGTTATTCCCGCCGGAAATCAGCGCATTGCCGTTCATCAACATCGTGACCGTGTGCTCAAGACGGCTGGTATTCAGATTGCCAGTAAAAATCCATTTCCCGGTGGACGGGCTATACAACTCGGTCTTGTTAGTTGTGACACTAGCGGAGTTTTCTCCACCCGCGACCAGCACCTTGCCCGTGGACAGGAGCACCGCAGTGTGCTCGTCCCGGGCAACATTCAGGTTTCCTGTCAGCGACCATTTGCCGGTTGACGGGTTGTAGAGTTCAGCGGTTGCCAACGGGTTGTTAGCCGCATTGACACCACCGGCCACCAGCACCTTGCCGTTCGGCAGCAACGTAGCCGTGAGATTCCCACGAGCCGCATGCATGGAACCTGTAGAACTCCACTTGCCCGTGGAAGGATCATAGATCTCGGCCGCCGCTGTGACGCCACCGCATCCGTTGGAATTGAGCGTGGTGCACCCTCCAGCCACCAATATCTTGCCGCCAGGTAGCATCACCATGCTGAAGTAAGTTCGAGCTGTTGCCATCGAACCGGTGGATGACCAGCTCCGGTTAGTGGAATTGTAAAGTTCCGCAGTGGCGGTGGTTGCACCAAGACAATTCGAAATGCACCCGCCCGCAATTAGCACGGAGCCACTCGGCAGAAGGACGGCCATCGCACCAGAGCGTGCCGTCTTTAAGTTTCCAGATTTGCTCCATGAACTCGTAACCGGACTGTAGACTTCGGTCGACGCAATGGCTCCGTTATTGTTTTCGCCGCCTGCGACTACCACGTTGCCGTTCGGTAGGAAGGTTGCGGTCTGTCCATCACGGGCGTTGCGCAGGCTGCCAGTGGAGGCCCAAGTGCCGCTGGCAGCAAAGGCGAACGAATTCAGGACAGATAGCAAGGCCGCAGCAATTACGATCATGGGTATGGGGGAATTTGTGATGCGCAGCTTCATATTGTGTCTCCTCAAAAATTTTGACCCTGAGTTTATTGCAGGGCGGCCCGATGCAGAAGGAAAGTTCACCCGCGCACGTGGCCCGATCCTGCTATGCAGCTTCCTGAGGCAATTGCTGCGCCAAAGTTCTTCGCAGGAGGAGCAGTGACCGCAGACCTAGGAAAACGGGCGCTATCCGAGCCAAATGCCGCGCCATAGTTTTAGAACCGACCTAGCAGTCGGAAGCTATATTCTGCGATTCCCGTAAAGAATTCTGGACTAGGGCTGAAAGAATTCTTGACACCTGTGATCTACGTCACATGAGTCTGTGATCTCGCCTGCTGAGGTCAAGCCAATATCCTCGTAAACTGTTGGAGGAAGGGTATGCGCCTCCTTGAGATATCGCACGAGGACCGGTCATGCTGAAGAAACTGTTTCCCGACGCGTCTGTGCTCGCCTCTGATGTCGCAGCCTTCCAGCGCCAGGAATCCATTTTTGTCGGCTTGAATCTCGTGCTATTGGCCGTTCTTCTGTTCCTCCATTGGCGTTTCGCATCGTTTTGGGGCAACCCATCGCAGCCGCTAGTGATCGCGATAATTTCTGTTTTTCTGTTGAAAAGCTTGGAACTGATCTGGGTGCAGCGGCTAAGAAGCCCTCTGCAACCGATGACGGTAGTGGCGCTTACGTGGACTTCCATTGTTGTGAACCTCGCGCTGGCCATTCTTCTTGCCGGACTGACCGACCACGAAGACAGCCCGTACTTTGTCCTGATGGCGGTGCCCGTCCTCGAAGCTGCGTTCCGGCTGGATCTGGGCACGGTTGTCGGGGTAATCACGGTTGCCGATCTCTCTCTGTTTTTTTGGGTTTGGCGCTACTTCGAGAAACATCCCCCGCTCGAGGTCGGAGAGTATTTCGAAGCCGGAACTACCTCGCTCATGTTCGTCATCGTTGGTGTGGTGGTGTGGCGGCTGGTGCGTGATTTGCGGCAGAAGGAAACGCGTCTGGCCAACAACGTGCTTGAACTGGAACGAACTCGAGAGCGTTTGCTCCAGGAAGAAAGGTTGGCAGCAATGGGCCGTTTGTCCAGCGCGATTGCGCACGAAATCCGAAATCCGGTGGCGATGATTAGCAGTTCTATCGCTACTGCAAAGCAGCTGGCCGGAGCGGAGCGAGAGGAGATGTTCGAGATCGCGTCGGCAGAGGCGGCAAGGTTGGTCACCCTGACCACCGAGTTCCTGGACTACGCCCGACCTCGTACGCCGCATCTGGCGCCCACTTCGGTGGCGGATACTCTTCATTACATCACCGACGCCTCGCGAGCTCACGCCAGCCAGAAAGGTTTGCAAATCCAAGTGAAGGTGTCGGACCCACTCGAGGTGGAAGCCGACGCTGGCCAATTGCAGCAGGCGCTGATGGACCTAGTCCTCAATGCAGTGGATGCAGCGTCGGCCAACAGCTCCATCACGCTCACGGCGCATAGTCTGGATCATCGAGTGTGCATCGATATCGAAAACTCCGGCGATCCTATTCCGCAGCGAGCTCTAGCACGAATCTTCGAGCCATTCTTCACCACCAAACCACAAGGGACCGGGCTTGGACTAGCCATCGCGCGGAATATCGCTCGGGCCCACGGCGGCGATCTGGTAATCGCAACGAATGGTCCACAACGAATCTGCTTTTCGCTGACTCTGCCGATGCCTCGCGGTGCGCGGACCAAAAGATAGGAATAGATACCGATGGGAAGAATTCTCCTCGTTGACGATGAACCGAGCATGCGACGCATCCTGGCATCGAACCTCCGCCAGGACCACCATGAGATCTGGGAGGCCACGGGCGTACAGGACGCGCAGTTTAGCCTGGCAGCAAACGACTTCGATGTGGTCGTTACCGATCAGAAGATGCCGGACGGTGAAGGCTCGAATGTGATGTCTTCAGCCCAGGAGATTGATCCTGCGATTTCTGTCATTTTTCTGACGGCCGTGGCCAGTGTCGAACTGGCAGTCGAAAGCATGCGTCATGGCGCCTTCGACTTTCTCACCAAGCCATTCCAGCCCGAAGTGGTCCGCGCTACCGTGCGCCGCGCCTGTGAACGCACGCGACTCCTGCGCGAGAATGTGCTGCTGAAGGACAGGGTGGTGCATCTAGAGGGTGCATCTGAGATTTACGGCGAAAGTGAAACCATCCGTGAAGTTCGCGACCACATCGCCCGGGTTGCGCCGACTCCTGCCACCGTACTGATCACCGGAGAAACCGGCACCGGCAAGGAATTGGTGGCAAGGGCCATCCACCGCAACAGCGCTCGAGCACCCAAGCCGTTTGTTGCCGTGAACTGCGCCTCATTCACCGAAACACTGCTCGAGAGCGAACTCTTCGGCCACGAAAAAGGCGCGTTCACTGGCGCAGATCGCAGCCACCCGGGACTGTTTGAAGCAGCACATGAGGGCACCTTGTTCCTCGATGAAGCGGGAGAAATGTCCCTTGCCGCGCAAGCCAAGCTGTTACGCATCCTAACCGACGGTCAACTGCTGCGGGTTGGGTCCACCCGTCTACGAAAAGTGGATGTTCGCGTTCTGGTTGCCACGCATCGCAATCTGGAGCAGCGGGTGCGGGAGGGCCTTTTCCGGGAAGACCTTTACTATCGCCTGGCTGTCGTGCCAATCCACCTTCCACCTCTGCGCGATCGGCGTGAGGACATTCCAGGCCTCAGCGAAATGTTCTGCCGACAGGTTGCGACCGAACTTAAAATGCCGCGGAGACACATCAGCTCCCAAGCATTAGAGCAGCTGCAGCAATATCAGTTTCCCGGAAATCTTCGAGAACTGAAGAACCTGATCGAGCGCGCTTACATTCTGACCAGCAACCCCGAGATTGGAATTGAGGACTTCCCTGTCGTGCGCCGTGCAGAAACGACGCCGACGAATGGCAAAGAGGGAAAACCGTCGCCCCAGCAACTCGGGTTGTCCCCTTCGGACCCTTTCGATCTGACGGAACTGCTGGAGCGAACCGAAAAGGATCTCATTCTCCAGACACTTTCGGCCACTGGTGGAGCGCAGGCCGAAGCCGCCCGCCGGATGGGACTCTCCCGCAGCGCTTTGGCTTACAAACTCAACAAATATGGAATAAGAATAGCCGGAGAGTAGCGTTGTTTCCTAAGCACAAGAATCAGTCGGTTTACATCGCCTGCGCTTGTGCGCCATGAATCGTTGGCGAGGAGTTCTTAGTGGCAGCGGTTGTCCACAACGTCAATCGAACCATTCGCTTCTTTAGCGACGTTCAATGGCGACCGCTCGCCGCGACGCTTAACCAGATCCTCTCGCAGGCAGCTCTTCCTTCCATTGTCAGTAACGCCCCTTGCGTTGACGCCGCCCAGTTTGCACGCCCGGTTGCGCACTCCTGGCCCGCGGGATGTATCAACGAATATCAATGTTTGCCTGATTCCCAAATCGTCGGCGGCTCGAATTACGAGATCGTCCAAAGTGACTTCGATCACAGTCCACGAGTGTGTCCCAGGGATAAGCTCTTAGCAGCTGCGGCCGCGGCAGGAACTTCCGGGATCTGTTGACGAATGAGCCAGGAGTAGAAATGTCGTTCGGCAAAAGAGCAATGAAGCGGAAAAATTCAGGCCTTAGCGTTTGGGGAGAACACGCTGCATTATCTCTGCTTCTGTTACTTCTGGTTGCCGCGCTCTCGCTCATTCCAGTGGTTCGTGATTCAGAGATGCGCCTCACCGATACTTTCTTTCGTCTGGCCCCGCCTCCGGCGCAACCTTCGGTAGCAGTGCTGGTCTTAATCGACGAGGAAAGTCTGCGGCAATACGGTCGCTGGCCTTGGTCGCGTGAGCTTCTGAGCCGATTGACAAACAACCTGACACACGCAGGGGCGCGCGTGATTGGTGTCGACATCCTGCTGTCCGAGCCGCAGTCCCCCGAGGCTGACGCAAGTCTAGAGAAGTCGCTGCAAGCCAGCGGCCGCGTGGTGATTGTGAGCAAGATCGGTGCCTTTCCCGAAGGGCCCCATTGGGTAGAACCCTTGCCGGCATTTTCACAAGCCGCAGTCGCGGTAGGACATGTCCAAGCTGTCCTTGATGCAGACAGCGTTTGCCGGCGCTTCCCTCCGAGCGAACTGACTATCGACGGCCCGCGGCTGGCTTTTGCCATCGAGGTGGCGCGGCAAATCGACCCACGTCGAACGTCAGAATTTTTGACCTTATACGGTGTTTCCGCCTCCGACGATGCTGCCAATATTAATTTGGCCGTGCCTATCCTTGTCCGTATTCCTTTCCGGCGGGACGGGTTCGAAACCGTTTCAGCTTCCACTGTCCTCCAGGGAGTTAATCTGGCAGCGAGATTCGCCTTGCGTCCGGTGTTGGTCGGATTCGGCGCGACGGAGATCAGCGATCGCTTGAATACCCCCTTATCCACGGAAATACCGGCGCCGGGGATCGAAGTGCATGCCCAGATCCTCGATGCGATCTTGACCGGGCGATCCCTCCGCGAAGTACCGCCTGCGCCTGGTGCCGTAGCGTTAGCGTTCACCTGTCTGGTCGTTGTAGTCGTATTTCGCACACGACACAGTTGGGCTGCCGTTGGCCTGCTTGCAGTGCTCGCCACGGGGGTGTACACGATCGGGTTTCTGACGTTCCTGTTGGTTTCACGGATCCTACCCACCGGAGCAATGCTGTTAGCGGTAATCATGGGACCTTTAGTGGTATTCACAGCGGATTTCGTCGTGGTGGAGCGCAGTCTGACGCAGCAACTGCTGGGACTGCGTTCTTGGCTAACCAAACAGGGGAAAGAGACGGCTATTCCGGAGAACGCTGGGCTTTCGTGGAAGCTCGATTTGCTGCAGAAGCTCGAGACCGAACTCGGTTCGCTTTATGAACTGCATAAGACTCTGCTGGAGTCGACGCAGGATCTGGTCGCAATCTTCGACCAGAGTGGCAATCTTATGTTGAACAATCAAGCCTTCGCGGCCGTTGTCCCGTTGCCGACCTCTGGCCTGACTCTCGCCCAGCTATCTGAGCGATGGATTTCAAAAGACGACGCGCCAATTGCGGGCGTCGGCCTTGGCCAGGAAGGAGAGGTCTATCTTAGCGATGTGCTGTACTCCGTTCGGGTTGTACCCTTACCGCCAACTCGACTCTCGCCCGGCGGAGGAACAATCGTAACGCTCACGAACTTGCAGACCCGTGTTGAGCGAGATAGGGCTCGCGCCGAAGCATTAGCATTCATTACGCACGAACTCCGAACTCCATTGGCCTCGATCCAGGGCTTTGCGGATCTCATGATTCGCTATCCTGGCTCGGCCGATTGTGAAGGGGCAGCGGAAACGATCTCGTGGGAGTCAAAACGCTTGCTGGCGCTCATCAATAGTTATCTCGACGTTCTCCGCCTGGATGCTGGAGCGAAGCCTATCAGAGCCGACGCCCTGGAGCTCCATGAGATCGTCCGGCAGGTTTTCGACATCCTGCGGCCGTTGGCCACCGCGGCGAACATGCACCTCGCTCTGGAAACTGATGCGGCGATTGTTACCGTTGGAGATGCTCCCCTGATCAGTGGCGCTGTCCTCAACCTGGTGAGCAACGCCATCAAGTACGGTAGGCCCGGCACAGAGATACAGGTGCGCTGCTCGAGCTGCGAAGATGACGTGACGATATCCGTGCAGAACCAGAGTGAGCCCATTGCTGCGGAAGAGATTCCTCATCTTTTTGATGCCTATTACCGGGGAAAGAGCGTGGAGAATCGCGAGCCGGGTTGGGGCCTCGGTCTTTCATTCGTAAAGCGCGTTGCTGAGAAGCATGGCGGCTCTGTGGTGGCGGAAAGTGGACGGACAGGGATGACCTTCGAGATTCACTTGCCCGCCGGAACGGAAATTGAAGTTCCTTCCAAGGTGAGAGCATGACAATTTCCTACTGTACTCGTATCGCTTTGACGACGACGGTCGTATTCGTGTTCGCAGCGGCGCAGACCGCACCGCCACAGCAGACAATTCTCCCCATTGGCTCGGCGGAAATCAGCGAGGTCAAGGGAGCAGTCGTACTGCACTCCCCGCAAGGCTCGCCCCTGAACGTGCAACGGGGCGTAACCGTGACGGCTGAGAGCACCATTGAAACCGCCAAGGGAAGTGTTCTGCTAGACCTCCAGGATGGTTCGCAGGTGTTAGTCAAGGCTCACAGTAATGTTGTGCTGAAGGCCCCCAACGAGGGAAAAGGTTTCTCTCTCGAGCTTTTTATCGGAAATATTCTGGTTAAGGTGCGCAAGCGCTTGGGAAGCAATCCTTCGTTTCGAATGGGAACCCCCACCGCCGTCATTACCGTCCGCGGTACGCGCTTTTCTGTGGAAGTGAACAAGCGCAGGACGACGGTTGAGGTTTTCGAGGGTCTTGTCGAAGTGGCAGGACTATTGCAGGGCGCGCCACACGTACTCATCAAGCCTGGATTCTCAACTCAAGTGGAAAACGACCGAGCCCCCGACGAGCCGCGCGAGCTGAGTCCCGGCATGTCTGAGGGCGGGCGCGAGGGCGAGGGATCGCGTAGTCCACAGGCAGGCCAGGAGCGGGATGACCAACCCCAAAACCAACAGAAGCAGGGGCGGCCGAACCAGGGTTCCTCCGAAAGCAAACCGGACTAATCGGTCGCCTGTGGGCGTAGCGACTCAGGTTGTCGCCGGTGACTTTTCACTGCTTCTCCGCGATGCCATTCGCTTCACTGGTCAAGTTCGAGGGTGTAACCTTGTCGTAGTGGGGGGCCAACACAAAGCATCCGATTCACGGCTGCGGGCGAACACCACACAATTTGCCGGTGGCGTACCTTCACCTCGGTGGTACGCGTGCCACTGCGGGGAGTGCGCATGATGCAATCGTCGCGATTGCTGCCCATCTTTAGGCGTACGTGCAATCTTGGACAAGATCCGCGAAGGAAACGCTTAATTGTTACCCTCAAAAAGTAAGCGGTTGCCCGAACCCCGCTTGGAAATTTCGTGGAGCCAATTGGTGCCAGCGACCGTTCGGCTGATGCGAATGCCGAACTGATACTAGTGATACCCTTTTCATGGGAATCACAGCGAATTAGAGAAACTATAGAAACTCCAGCCTAAGATCGAATTCGTTTGTAACCCTTACAAACACGGGCTATTATCACCGAAGTGTAGTGTTCATCGGTACTTGCGCTTGACGGCGGTGATCGAATCCCCCCCTCTCCGCCAGATTCCGCACTGTCCGTCGTTAGCTTGCGTCAATCAGTTCAGTTAGGGCAGAGCGACCGCAACCGCTTCGGTTCCGACTACGGCGTCCCAGCCATCGTTAGGGTTGTATTCCGTCATAGCCAGGGCAAGATCGGTGGACTTTTCGCCCAAGTCCTTTTGGTAGACCGTACCGTCTTTGTCGACGATGAAGGTCATGATTCCGGAATTCCTGTATTCCGCGGGATAGGCGAGAATGGCAAAGCCGCCGGTCATCTTTCCATCGACGATGTAGTCTTTTGCGCCGCCTTGTGCCTTGTCTCCTTGTTTGGTCAAGATCTGGAAGTAGTAGCCGTTGAACGGCTGCGGCTTGTCGCCAGCATTGGTGTAACCCGCAGCTTTCGCGAAGTCGCCTAGTTGGCCGAGAGGACTCGGAGTCTGGCCCCCCGGGGCAGGCCAGTACAGACCGTTTTGCTTGCCTTCGTCGCTGACGAACTTCTGGGCATATTGCTTCGCCTTGTCGCCATCGTGAGTCTGGCTGAAGTATTGTTTTTGCGCATCAGCGATAGCACCGCACGCAGCGATCGCGGTCAACTCGCCTTTTCCGATACGGCGCGCAAGAATCTCGTCTTTACCCGCCGCAGTGTCGAAGACCCACTGGCCCGAGGGATTCTGGCCCAGAGGAATTGGGAAAGGATAATTGTCTGCGCCCGTGTACAGAATCTCGCCACCCGCTTTGATCTTGCCCCAGCGATGCATTTGGTCATAGGCAGCAACGAAGTCCTGCAGTGCATCCTTATCTTTTATTGGGTCTCCCGAGAATAGTACGTCCTTGGCGTCCGGGCCGAAGATCGCTAGCAACGCGTTCTGGTCGCCAGCCTTGGCGGCTTCGATGAAAGCGGCCCCGGCGTCTGCCGGAGATGCGAAGGTCTTCTGAGTTGCAGGCTTTTCCGTGGTGGCGTTCTCCTGTTTGTTACAAGAGAGCAAGGAACCCACCCAGACGAATAGCACCAGTGTTACACAGAAAGGTGAAGCAAAAATCCCTTTTATTCTCTTTATTATTCCCGACATACCATCCTCCCAAATTTCGCTTGCGCCCTACGGGATCTTTTCTAGCGCCGGAACCCGCCGCCTCCGCGGAAGCCGCCACCGCCAAACCCTCCGCCTCCGAAGCGGCCACCACTGAATCCGCTGGATCTCATGCTTCCCCATCCCCGACTGCTCTCCGCCCTCGAGGACCACCCGCCGCCACCGCCGAAGCCACCCGAGTGTCCGCTCATGCCGCTGAAAGCGTTCGATCGTCCAGCGCTGCTATCGTGCTGTGCCCAGGAGTTCGAGGATGACGAACGATTGGCGTTGAAGTTCTGAGCACTCTGCCGATTTACGTTGACGGTATTCTTGTTGTAGGTGTTGCCGCCATGGTAGTTGTTGTAGTTGTTCCCGCTATGGTTGTAGGCGTTGTTGTACCCATAGCCACCGTGATAGCCACCGTTGTAGTAACCGCCGTGCCAGGCAGAATTCCCGTAGTACGCCCCGCCGTGATAGACAACCGCCGTTCCGTGCCAGCCACAGTTCCAACTGCTGTAGCCCCAGCCGCAACACCCGCCGCTCATCAAGGCGCCGACGGCGATCCCAGCGCCGAAGCCAATGATTCCAGCTGCGGCCACATCTCCCGCGCTGTACCCGGGCGTCACATAGGGCGTGCCGTAAATGACTGCGGGGTTGTACTCGGGAACGTAAACGACTTGCGGGTTGGCCGGTTGAATGACGATCGTCTGAGGCGACTGCTGCACCACGGTGATCTGGGAGCTGGACTTGAGATTGCCGGCTGATTTGGCTTGCGCGCGCAAGGTTTGGATCGCGGTCATCACCTCCGCCTGCTGGCTGTGATACGCCTCTCCCAGCGAAGACGTCCAGGTGAGATTCTTTGCCAAGTTGTCAAGCACCGACGGAAATTCGGTAAGCGCCTTCACGCTTGCGTCCCACGATTGTTTGTTCACAGCCTGCATCAGAGCGCTTCCCGTCAGGCTCTTGTTTTGCTGCATCCAGTAATTCGCAATGGCGATCTGGTCAGGGAATGTCGATGCCGTGAGAATCTGAGCCACCAGCGAATCCGGATATAGCGCAATGGGCGCAACCAATGACTGCAACTCGGCCGTGGTCTGCGGCGCAGCGTCAGTGGGATTTCCGCTGTCAGCAGGGGGAGGCGAAGCCGCAGCTTGATATCCGTATAGCGTCTGTGATGAAGCGGCGACGAGAACGAAACTCAGTATCACCGATAAAAGTTTCCTGGCGTCTTGAATCATTGGACGGCTCCAGTTGATGTCATGCACTGGCAGTAGTCGATCTCGCGTGTGCTCACGCTAAGAGGTTGGACCCCGAGGCTTCAGCAAAACGGACTGGGGAGGGCCCGCACCGACCGAAGCCCCGAGGGTTCCAAACCCGCCTACGCAGCTACCGCAGGCTTATCCGGCTGGTGAACGTTCAGCTCTTCTGCGCCTGTGTTGGCCAAAATGCGGCGTGCCGTCTCCGCTTCCTCAGCCGTTCCATGTGCGATGAGCAAGAACTTGCCAGCCTTGATCGAGCTCTCATATTTCAGCGCGCTGTCCTTGGGGATTCCAATGCTGTAAAGTCCGGCCCCCAGCGCGGACAAACCACCGACGACGACAGCGCTCTCCAGCGCACCCACAATCCACGCCACCGCGGAACCCGCTACCATGACCGGGCCGACGCCGGGAATCACGAAGAAGGCGGATCCCACAAGCAGGCCCCAGAGTCCACCCCAAAACGCACCCTGCTTTCCCCAATGCTTCATCCGGTCGCCGGCGGAATAGTAGCCGACAACTTGCTCCTCTGTGTGGTATCCCTTGCCGACAATCGCGAGCTTTTTGATGTTGAAATCAGCTTTCTTGAGCAGGTTGATTGCGTTTTCGGCATCGGAATGCTGCGGGTAGACTGCGACAACTGAGTTTTCTTTGCTATAGATTTGTGTCATTTTCTTCTCCTATTTCGGACGACCGCGCCAGAACGGCGAATCAGGTGAACATGCATTTGAATTCAAAGGGAGCGTGTTTGCGGCACGCTCCCTTTTTTGCCCGACCTTAGTCGCTCGAAATGGCCTTCGGCATGTTGTTGGGGTCCAGCGATGGTACCGGGTTCTTAGGATGCTGCAGGTCCGGTATCAAGTCGTTCGAGGCCCCACCTGGGAATCGCTGGATGTTCGGATACTTCATGATCGATTTATCAAACTCGACAAGCACATATGAAAACAGCGCGGCCGTCCAGCCGTTGTCCTGGCCGGTATATTTCCCCGGCGAAGTAGACAGCGCGCGCATGGGCGCGGCGCCGTTGAAGATCATGTCGTATTTCTCGTAGGGATCCATGGTCAGGTTGTACACGGCTGGAATAGAACCGGTGTTTTCGGTGGGTCCCAGCCAGGAGTCCTTTGCCGTCCAAATGAACTTCCACGCGATGTTTAACCATGGCTCCTTGGGATCGCCGCCGATGTCGGTGCGTATCGCATGGAGATACTCGCCGTTGATGAAGATCCACGACTTACGCGCTGAGTGCGGTGACTTTCCCAGGATGTAAGCGCTGTTGTCGATACTGTCGAAGTAGATAGGCTTGCCGTTGTTGTCCTTCATTTCGCCAACGGGCGGAGGAGTGATGCCTGCCATCGCTGCTAGTGTCGACCAGCAGTCGATGTGGCTCATCATTTCGCCGTAAGTCACGCCGGCCGGGACGTGACCGGGCCACCACATAATTCCCGGTACGCGCCAGCCGCCTTCAAACGCTGAGCCTTTCTCACCGCGAAACGGCGTTGTCCCCGCATCGGGATAGGCATCCAGCCAGGCGCCGTTGTCGGCGCTGAGGATCACGATGGTGTTGGGCGCGTCGGCACGGATCTCATCCAGCACCTTGCCGATATCGGCGTCCATTTCCATGAGGGAATCCGAGTAATCGCCCAGGTGTGATCGTCCTCTGAAATCTGGCGCAGCATTAGTGGGGTTGTGCATCTTGATCCAGTTCACGTCCATGAAAAACGGCTTGCCGCTCTTGGCATGATCCTTGATGTAGGTGACTGCGTAGTCGGCCATCCGTTCATCCATTGTCGCCATATAGTCGTAGGTGATCGTCGCCACCCTCGTAGCAGGCTTGCCGGCGACCCCTTCCCACTCGCCGAGGTTCACCACGGAATCCCACATTTTTTCGAATTCGGCGTTGTACGAAGGAAACCAGGGATGAAACCATTTGTCCGTGTCGGGATAGGAATAAACGCCCGCATAGTAGGCAGCGAACTCCTTCATCTCATCGAAGCCATGCTCGATTGGGTAGGCCGCGGGCTTGTCGCCCAAGTGCCACTTACCTGAGAAGTACGTGGAGTAGCCGTTCTTCTTAAAGAATTCGGCAATGGTTGGAGTTTCAGGTTTGAGGTAGTTTTCATCGCCCGGGGCAACCACGATCGACAGCGCCGAGCGAATCGGGATCCTTCCGGTGATAAAAGAAGCTCGACCGGCCGTGCAGCTTGCCTGCCCGTACCAACTGGTGAAGACCGCGCCTTCCTTGGCCATGCGATCAACGTTGGGCGTTGGATGACCGTTGGTGGCACCACCTAATGAATAGGCGCCGAAATCATTCCATCCAGTGTCGTCCGTCATTAGCATGACAACGTTGGGTTTCGTGTTCTGTGCGGAACTTAGGGTCACCCCGCCCGGCATCAAGAAAGTTGAAACGGCGAGCGCTCCCAATATCAGTCGTCGAATGCTTGTTTCAAAGTTCATTTTGTCTCCTCTATCAGTGTCGGCTGCGGAATTTCGCCCTCGCGGACATAAAAGTAACTAGGCTGATTGATTAACTCCGTTAGACTGGAGAACATTTTGTCTGTCGTGAACTGGCAAAACTTGTAGGATGCGCCCGAAAAAAATGACATTCGCTGTATCTCCGCGCCACTATTCGGTAAGAGCAGGCGGGTGGAAAAAAAGGGAAACTCGCTAAGATCCAGCCGTAGCCTTGGTCTTCACGCGACAGTTTTCTGTCCGACCTTGCGCCGTCTGATCGGTTGTCGAAGCAGCGACGGTCTGCCAAATAGAGTGCTGACAAGTAACCAGCTCAGTTGTTCTCCCGAATACCTTCCTGCAGCTTCTGCATCACCTGGTCCAGGCTGAAGCTGGCTGCTTTCTGCCGCGGTGGAAAATCTTTGAACGTCATCAGGAACTGGCCGACGAACGCCTGCGCCGGAACCAGCAGGTAAACACGATCGATCATCCAGTGGTCGTAATCCGAGGCTTCATAAGAAGCCCGCTCATACGGATCGGCATGCAAATCTTCGATCAACGGAACTCGCAAAGGAATAAAAGGATTACTCCACACGCCGAAGCCATGCTCGCGCTGTTCCAGGAAAACGAGTTTCCATTTCTCGTACCTGAGTCCGGCGAGTTCGCCATCGTCGGTCCAGTAGAAGAATTCTTTCCGTGGTCCCAGGCCCTTGCCGGCCAGAAGGTCGGTGAGGTTGTAGCCATCGAGATGGACTTTGAAGGTCCTTCCGTTCGACTGATAGCCGGTCAGCAGCTTCTGCTTAACGTCAGGCTCGCCCGCTGCGGCCATCAGAGTCGTGGCCCAATCTTCGTGCGCGCAGATATCGTTGATGATGGTTCCGGGCTTGATTACGCCGGGCCAGCGCATCACAAGAGGTACGCGATAGCCACCTTCCCAATTGGTGTTCTTTTCGCCGCGGAAGGGAGTTGTGCCGCCATCCGGCCAGGAGAATGTCTCGGCGCCGTTGTCGGTAGTGATAATGACAATGGTGTTGTCCGCGATGCCCAGGTCATCCAACTTCTTGAGCATCACGCCAATGTTGTCGTCGAATTCCGTCATGCCTGCGCCGTAGAGACCTTTCTCAGCAACCATAGCCTGATACTTCGGCTGGAGGTGCGTCCAGATATGCATGCGCGTGGTGTTGTGCCAGATGAAGAATGGCTTGCCCGCCTTCACCGAGGCGTCCATGTCCGCCAACGTCTTGGCGAGAAATTCTTCGTCCGCGGTTTCCATTCGCTGCTTGGTCAGCGGGCCGGTGTCTTCACAGACTTGCTTCCCCCACGGACCAAAACGCGGATCGGGTGGCGCGGGATTGTCTGTGGCAGTGGCCTTGCACTTGAACACACCGCGTGGGCCAAACTTCGCCATGAATGCAGGGTTCTTGGGATAGTCGACGTTCTCCGGTTCTTCTTCGGCATTCAGGTGATAGAAGTTGCCGAAGAACTCATCGAAGCCGTGGACTGTCGGCAGGAATTCATTCCTGTCGCCAAGATGATTCTTGCCGTTCTGGAAGGTCAGGTAGCCGCGGCTCTTCAACAAGTCCGCAATCGTAGGATCCTGAGGCTGCAACCCAAGATCGGCACCTGGGAGGCCGACTTTCAACAAGCCGGTGCGGAATGGGCTCTGTCCAGTAATGAATGCTGCTCTGCCTGCTGTGCAGCTCTGTTGCGCGTAATAGTCCGTAAAAAGCGCACCCTGTTGCGCTACGCGGTCGATGTTCGGCGTGTGGTAGCCCATCATGCCCAGGTTGTAGGCGCTGATGTTCGAGTAGCCGATATCGTCACCGAAGATGACGAGAATGTTGGGCTTCTTAGCGCTGGCTGCCTGCGCATAGGCGGTCGCATTGCCAGCCGTAAGAAGGCTCACTATCGCAAGCGCCCCTAGCGTCACTTTCAGAACACCCGCAGCTAGCTCCATACCTATCTCCTTCACCGAGACGAAACAAGTTTGGGAAGCAAGGAGAACCATTCTGTCCTCCTCGCTTCCACGTTAAGCAGTTTGGAACTCTCTTAGATTGGAGGTTCAACTGCTTCTTTAGGTCCTCTGACCTATCGCGCCCTAGTCACCGGCGTGACTAATCGCCCTTGCTGCCCTGACCTGCTGCAAGATCTGACTCAGGTTGTAGCTCTCCGGCGCCTGCAGCGGCGGGTACGGGATGTACGACTCAAGCTCTTTCTCCCACAATAACTGGCCCAGGGGCAGCATGTTCCAGTCGTACAGATAGGCGGTAGAGGGTGAGGCCAGTGCACCCCCGACCCCCAGGGCGGATTTTGGGTCGTCCAACCCGCCAGCGATCTCGAAGGGGTCGCGCCGGATGTTGTCCACCATAGTCCAGCCATAGGTTATCTTCCCCTGCATCGCGCCGGTCGGGCTGGTGGGGGTCATCGTGTAATACATCTTCCAGTTCTTGTAACGCACTGCGGAAGGTGTCGCGTTGGAGTAGTAGAAGAAGGTGTCGCGCGCTGACTTAGCTGACGTGCCTTCGAGATAGGCGCGCTGATCGACACCGTCGAGCGTCGTCTTCACGATGCCGGGATACTTGCCAGCCTCGATCTGCTGCTTCAGCCCGTCGCCCTTGGGACCGCCAGCGATATCGGCGAACGTTGGCACCCAGTCCAGTGATGCGAATATGTCGTTCAAGACGGTTCCTGGCTTGATGTGGCCTGGCCAACGAACGACGCACGGAGCGCGCATGCCGCCTTCCCAAGTGGTCAGCTTCCCGCCTTTGAACGGTGTAGCGCCGCCATCCGGGTAGGTGATGACCTCAGCGCCGTTGTCCGTAGTGAAGACGATGATGGTGTTGTCGAGCTGGCCCATGTCCTCCAGCTTCTTGAGGACGTAACCGATGTTGTCGTCCATCTGCTTCATGCCGGCTTCGTTGGCGCCCCAGTCCATGCCGCCAGGCTCACCAATCATGGCTTCGTACTTCGGCGAGAGTACGGTCGTGATGTGCATGCGCGCCGGGTTGTACCAAACAAAGAAGGGCTTCCCAGTCGTCTTCGGATCGTTGCGGCCGAGGAAGTCGATGACCTTGGCCGAGATTTCCTCGTCCACCGTCTTCGATCGCTCCAGTGTTAACGGGCCCTGATCCTGGCACGTCTGGTTCTTCTCCGTCCCATCGGACGAGTGGCACCAGAGTACCGGGCGCGGGGGCGTCAGGCAGAGCGAGGTTCTCGGATCCACGGCGCCGGGGACCTCGGCGAGGCCGGGAATCGGTGTGTTTTTGCACGGTGGTGCGATGCCCTGCACCAATGGGGTTTTATTGAGATCAGGAAAGCTTACCCCCTGCATAGCGTCGAGGTGATAGAGGTAGCCCCAGAACTCCTGGAAGCCGTGCGCCGTCGGCAGTGCCTGCACGTGGTCGCCCAGGTGATTCTTGCCGAATTCTCCGGTGGTGTAGCCGAGATCATGCAGGAACACCGCGAGCGCCGGCGTGCCGGGCCGAAGGTAGGACGGGCTGCCGGGCAGTTGCGGTGGAATCATGCCGGTGCGCAGCGGATGCATGCCGGTGAAGAAGGCGTTGCGCCCGGAGGTGCAGCTCTGCTCGGCGTAGTAGTCCGTGAAGAGCGCGCCTTCATTCCCAATGCGATCGATGTTGGGTGTTCTCCCGACCATTAAGCCGCGGTGGTAGATGCTGGGCTGCATCCAGCCGATGTCGTCACCCATGATGACCACGATGTTGGGTTTCTGCGCGGTTTGCGCCAGGCTTGGGGTAACACCGCACGCCATCACGAAACCGGAGACGGCAAGCGCTCTCAGAATCATTCGTCGAATGCTCGTTCCAAAGTTCATCTTCTTCTCCTCTACGTGCCGCGGATTTCTCGTTCGGGAATATCAAAAAGAGTTGCTTTCGTCAGTCCGGTTAGACTGCAGGACATTGGGCCGGCCAGGAACTGGCAAAACTTATAGCTTGCGCGTAGGAAAAGTGATAGATGCCCTCGGGCAGTTGAATCAACCGTTCCGGGAACGGAGATGGCTGTAGCAAATTCCTTCTTTGGGTTATGCACTCCCTAAAGAAGGCGTGCCCGATTTTCACGGGATGGGCTGCATTGGCGGCTTCCTCCACGTGCCGTTCACAACCTCGGGCGCCGGCATGTAAATTCGCAGGATCGCGTAGAACGGTCCATCGGGGGCGGGCAGCCAGTTGGATTCCTTAGCCGCTCCCGGAGAATCCTTCTGCACATAGATCGTCAGGGAACCATCACTCCCGTACTTGAACGATTTCAGCATGGTGGAGTTGAGCAGATAACGCCTCAGAGGATTCGCCACCAGGAACTGAGTCTTGCCGTCATACATAGTGACCGACCAAAAGGCTTTGGCGGGCGGTAACTGGCCTTTAGAAAAAAACAGGGTGTAGCTTGCTTTCGAAGCGTCCAGTGGTTGATGGTTGCCGTCGACGAAATAAGCCAGATAAATCGCCTCCTCGCCTGAATTGCCGTAGAGCCCGAGCTTGGCGCCTGCATACCGGTACAGGTAGTTGTTCTTTAGAAATTCGCGCGTACCGAAGAAGTCGGAACTGGCAACTTCATCGGCATTGACCCGCTTCATCAGGGCGTCCATATCGGTTCCCGCGTCGGCGATACCGTCGGTCACTGCCTTTTGTGTCTCGGGAGAAAGTTTCGTACAGTCGAAAGTCTTACCCGCGCCGATGTTGAGCTTGGCAAAGCGGTCCATCAAGTCTTTTTCCGAGGGATTAGTCGGGCAGAACTGAAGCATGAAGTTCAGGTAGGTGAACAGCGCGGGCGAAGTCAGAGCATCGGGCGTCGGTTTAGGCCAAGCGACTGCGGGGGCAGCGGGCGGCGCGGGCTGTTTCAAAAACTGGCTGAGGGTTTGCGCTTTGTAGCCGGCCTGAATCCTCTTCACGTTGGCCAAATCGGCGGGATTGAACAGCTGAGTGCGAAACAGAAGGTAAGCGAACTCAGTCTCCGATTGAGCGACGGCTTTTATCCCTTTTGGCGTTTCGCCCTTCCATCCCGGACCCGCGATCATGAAGGTGCCACCGTCGTTGCCGTAGCTGCGCGTGCCCAGATAAGCGAAGTTGAAGGTGTAGAGATCGATCATCTGGCCAGTGTAGTAGCGATTCTTTTCGATCTTCGGCATGGTCACGATCATGGGCTCGGCGCGCAGGTCCATCCAGAGAAACGAATAAGGAGTGTCGGAGTTGGGCGTGACCACGAACTTGTCGTCAGGCGTCGCCACGTTCGCCGAGCTTGCAATGGTGTTGAATGGGGCGCGGTAATCGGGGTTGGTCGTGTCCACGGCCTGTTTGTAAAGCGTGCGATAGTTGGTGACGACCGGAAAGCCATAAATATAGGCTTCTTTGGCGATGGCCCTCATCTCATGGTCGGAAGCCGACGGCGTCTCGCCAGCGTTCTTTGGCGCATTGTTACACCCCATGAAGATCGTCAGAATAGATACGGTCAACATGAGAGGGCAGGCCAATTTCCGGGTAGGTCTCATGTTTGGATTCCCTTACCTGATCGAGTAACTTTTGCTTTTGTGCGAGCTACCGGACTGTATACACAAAATACAACCAGCACAGCCACGTTCCATCATTGAACAGGTTGCGCGTCGGGAAACTTCCATTTGCCGCTGAGAATCTCGGCACGTGGACGATACAGTCGCACGGTGTAGTTCCATCCGCTCATGATCGGCAGGCAGTTGGGAATTTTACCGTCGCAACCGCCGAACTGCACGGTGATGGAACCGTCTGCACCCTTCGTTGCTGTAATGTTGTTGACGGAATAAGCGTCATACGGATTTTTGTCAAAGTAGCCCTTCGCATCATACAAACTGATTGACCAGAAGCCATCTACCGGCACGTCCTTCACATTCACTCTGTAGAACGTTGCGCCCTAGAAAACCACGAGTTCAAACAGGTAGAAACTACAAGAAATACCAGTCCGCCAACTGTCTGTTTTGATAGTTACCCCCCGCGCGGCTTCCACATATCGTTGAAAACTCGCAGCAACGTGGTCACAGCGGCAGGAGAATCCATCAACCGGCGGGCAATCGACGCCTTGAGCGGAAAGAAAGCGAAGATCGCGCGGAGCTCATCATGACGACGAACAGGCAATTGCTTTCAATCCTCTTGAGCGTGAGCTTGGCGCTTGCAACCTGGCCCCTGGACGGATGCAAGAAGGAAAAGGAGTTGGCGCCTCTGACCGGCGGCCCGAATGCCCAGGCTCCCGCCACGACTTACGCCGTGCCCACGGCCGATCAGCTTTATCAGCTTGTCGCTCCTATCGCACTCTTTCCCGATAATCTGGTCGCACAGGTTCTGGCTGCTTCCACCTATCCCGATCAAATCACCGCCGCGAATACCTGGCTCCAGCAGAACTCAGGCCTGAAGGGCGATCAACTCATGCAGGCTGCCGACCAGCAGAGTTGGGATGCCAGTGTGAAAGGTCTGACGCAATTTCCTGACGTGCTGAATCAAATGGCGACGAGCCTGGCGTGGACCTCCGCTCTTGGCGACGCCTATTTCAACGTTCCGCAAAGCGTGATGAACGCTGTGCAAGTGATGCGTCAGCGCGCCCAGCAGGCCGGAAACCTGAAAAGCAACCAGCAACAAAATGTCACGGTGGAAAATCAGGCTCCCGGAGCAGCGCCGCCCCCGGACTCTTCGGGCACTCCGGAACCCACCATAGTGCAAGCTCCACCGCAAACCATAGTCATTCAACCGGCCCAGCCGCAGGTTGTGTATGTGCCGACCTACAATCCGACCGTTGTGTATGGCGCGCCGGTTCAGGCATATCCCGGTTACTCGTCCGGTGACATGGCACTCGCCAGCGTGATCTCTTTCGGCGTGGGCATCGCCGTGGGCGCGGCGATCGCCAACAACAACAGCTGCTGCAGGTGGGGCTGGAACTCGTGGGGATGTGGTTGGCACAACTCCACCGTGGTCTATAACCACAACACTTACATCTCCACCTCGAACACTTTCGTCAATCGCAACAATTACTACAACCGCAACAACGTGAACGTAAACAATATCAACCGGAATAACATCAATCGGAACAATATCAACACCAACAACATCAATCGCAATAACATTAACGGAAACAATTACCGCGCCAACAACTTCAACAGCAACGCCCGCAACAGCAACTTCACCGCCCCGACTTTCAATCAAAAGTACGATCAGCCGCAGTACAGGAATGACCGGGGAAATCTGGGACAGGGCAGTCGGCCCGGCGCCGCCACCCAGCCCAACTTCAATCAACAAAACCGAGCGAACGCGAATCAGGAGAGTCGGCCGAATTTCAATCAGAATCAGAGTCGCCCCAACAATCTGAATCAAGCTCAGCGCGAGTCGGCTCGCGGTTACGGACAAGAGGCCAATCGCGGCAATAGCAACGGCGCCTTCAGCAACTACAGCCCCGGCGGCAACGCCCGGACCAACAGCGCCCGCGGTCAGCAAAGCCTGGCGGAGAATCGGGCTCCGGCAGGCGGGGGCGGGAATCGTGGCGGCGGATCACGACCGCAGCCGCAGCCGCACGCGAATGGCGGACGTCGCCGATAGCTCAACCCAGGTCAATGTAAGAGTTTCGAGATCATGTGCAGGAGAACGCGCTTATGCAATTCATAGAGCACTTCCAGTTACGACTTCAGTCGCGGCCAGTCGCAATCCTTCGTCAGTTCGCTCCGCTGGCAGCCATCGTGCTGTTGGCGCTGATTGCTCCGTCGGCGCTTGCACAGCAGGGAAACGAAAAGACCTTCGCCACGCCCGGCGACGCGACCCTCGCGCTTTACATCGCCGTCAAATCTGGGGACAGCCAAACCGTCGCCGCGATCTTTGGTTCAAATTCCAACGACATCCTCCACACTGGCGACGAGGTTGCCGACAAGAACATGGCGGACAACTTCATCCGTCGCTACGAACAGATGCATCGGGTAGTCGTCGAACCCGACCAGACCGCTACCTTATATATCGGCGCGGAAAACTGGCCTCTTCCCATTTCCATCGTCAAGAACAGCAGCGGCGCCTGGTATTTCGACACCGAAAGCGGCAAGAAGGAAATTCTTCAGCGCCGCGTGGGCACCAATGAGAACGATGCTATCGAGATTCTGCACGCCTTGGTTGACGCCCAACTCGACTACGCTTCCGCGACACATGATAGCGATAAGACAAAACATTACGCATTGAAGTTCATAAGCGATGAGGGCAAACAGAACGGCCTCTATTGGAAGACGGGTGACAATGAGTTGGCAAGTCCGATCGGTCCGCTGCTCGTTTCCGCGACCAACGAAGGCTACAATCCGCAACAGGGCAAGCAGGCGCCCTTCCACGGATACTACTATCGCATTCTCACCAAACAGGGTTCCGCCGCGAAGGGCGGTGCGCGCGATTACGTGGTTGACGGCAAACTCGCTCGCGGATTCGCTTTCATCGCCTACCCCGCCGAATATCGAAATTCCGGCGTCATGACTTTCATTGTGAATCAGGACAAAGTCGTGTATCAACAAGACCTCGGTCCGCAAACGTCGGAAACGGCAGCCGCCATGCAAGAGTACAATCCCGACGACAGCTGGGAGCGGGTTGACTGATCGTCAGCCCATTCCTCAGCGTTCGGGCTGAATTGGATTTGATTTCCCCAAATTGCCAGCCTCTTGCGCTGCGCCAGTGGCCTGAAATTTACTAACCTGAGCCTGCTCACGAGTCACCACGCAGCGAAAGCCAAGGTGGTTCGTGCCCGTGCTGATTTCGCCTTTGCCCCGCGTCCCGACCATGTACCGCGAGCAATACTGATCGGTGCAGAGAAAGGATCCACCGCGATGGACTTTCTTTTTCTCGGTTGGCTCCGCCGGATCGAACGGGGAGTCCGGTCCTTGCGGATTACGTGTCACGCCTCCGGCCGAGGCCAGTTGCTGATAGTAGTCGGGGCGATACCAATCGCTGGTCCACTGCCAAACGTTACCGGCCATGTCGAACAGGCCATATCCGTTCGGCGGATATTGCGCGACCGCCGTAATTCCGACGTGCCCGTCATCTCCAGTATCTTTAATCGGGAATGTGCCCTGATGCGTGTTTGCCATCCACTTGCCATTAGGACGGAACTCTTCACCCCACACATAAGGCTTCCCGCTGAGTCCGCCGCGCGCTGCAAATTCCCACTCTGCCTCCGTGGGCAGCCGCTTCCCCGCCCACTTCACATAAGCTAAAGCGTCCTCGTAGGCGATTTGCACAACCGGGTAATTCTCCTTGTCCTTGATGTCGCTGTTCGGACCAAGCGGATGCCTCCAGTTTGCCCCATGGACGTAGCTCCACCACTGGAAGTGGTCATTCAGTGGAACCGGATGGTCTGGCGGAGAGAACACGATCGATCCCGCAACCAGGTTTTCCGGCGGCGCCCCAGGATAGTCTTCAGCCCGCGGCTTGCGCTCTGCAACTGTGACGTAACCCGTCGCCTTCACGAACGCTGCGAATTGCTGGTTGGTGACGTCGGCCTTGTCCATCCAAAAGCCATCGACGTAGACGCGGTGGATGGGCCGCGAATCCTCCGTCGCTTTCATGCCCACGTCATTCATGTCTGGAGCGTCGGCCGCACCCATGGAGAATTCTCCACCGGGTAGCCACACCATCCCTTCCGGTGCTGCCCCGGAAGGCGAATTTTGGTTTGGAATCGTTGGCTGAAATCCCGCAAGGGGCGAAGGAGGATGGCCTGCGTGCGCGACGGATTCCCTGCGGATCAAATAAAGAACACAAAAGCCAACCGCCAGCACCGCGAGCGCCGAAAGCAGTACTACCTTCCCGCTGACGCTCGCCGGTGCTGTTTTCTTGTTGTGTTTTCCATTGCGTTTCTTGCTCATAAGCTGCTCGAACTATTGCGCCGGCGGTGGCAGCGTCAACGGCGCGGACAATCGGAAGCTCAGCGCCGACTCGGCTGGAATTTCAATTTGCTGATTTCCGGTCAACGTCCCTCCTATTAATCCGGCGCCAGCGCCGACCAGCGCGCCAATGCCAGCTCCCTTTCCTCCGCCAGCAATGCCTCCGATCAACGCGCCCCCGGCTGCTCCTCCGCCGGTTGCAACAGCGGTCCTCTTGCCCTTGCCTTTGACCGTGTTGTCGATTACGCCAGTCTGGATGTTATACGTCTGACCTTTCACCGTGACGCTCGTGAGCGCAAGGTCAAGTTCACCTTGACCCTTAATCTTGCCTTTGGACTTGGCGGTGACGACCGTGCCGCTGACCGTTGAACCGGCCGGAATCGCTGTCTTGCCTCCAACACTCACGGGCTGCGCCACCGTGCCAATAAAGGTCTGGCCCGTCTGACTGGTCTTGGAACTCAAAGCCTGGCCAACCGTGATTGTGATAGTGGTTCCAGCAGGCACGACGACAGGTTTGGGCTTCTCGACCGGTGCAGGTGGCGGCGGCGGAGCCGCCGCCATCGCCGGCGCTGGCGCGGGGGGCTGTTGTGCCATGGCATCGGGCTGTACCGCAGTTTGATCATCTACGCCGGCAGCACCTGGTTCTTCCCGTGCGATCTGTTCCACTTTCTGCTGGGCCGCTGGGGTCTTGACCTGGCCGGTCAGCGTAACTTTGGCATCCTTGGCCACCACGTTGACCTGGGAGTCCTTCGTATCCGGATCCGCAGCAATCTTGTTCTGAATGTCCTTCGCGATCGTATCGTCGCTCGGCTTTTTCGAACATGCAATCGACAGCCCAAGCAACGCGGTCAAAAGAACAATTGAAATAGTCTGCTTGTGTATGCGCATAGTTCCTCCTCAGATGAACTGGCTTATCAGAAATCTAGATCTCCGCCGAGAACGTAGGGCGCTTGGACCAGGGACGCGACTAGCCAGCGGGACCTCCAAAGGCCAAAAGCTGCATTGGATTGCAGCAGGCCTTGGTTGATGAACCAAGGTTAACATGATCGCAGGCATGCCGGCAGACTCATGAACGACAAGAACGGCAGACTAACACCAAAACAGCAGGCGTGTCACTAGTAGTTCTCGCAGTGGGAGGTTTAGGGAAAAGCAATTTAGCCTTGTTTCCGTACCTTCGCAGCCTCTGTCGTCTTTCGTGGCCCGCGGTTGGGACGCCGGATCGACTCGACATCTTTGGCCAACCAACCGCAAAAGATCCACCTCCGTTAGTCTGGTAATGTTCTGGGCCATGCCCCGGAGGTCGAAATCAGCGTGAGAAAAAAAATATCATGAACACCCGAACTATTATTTTGATTTCTGCCCTTCTTGTTACTGCGCCACTCTTCGCGCGGGACAAAACCGATGTGTTGATCATGAAGAATGGCGATCGCATGACTTGCCAGATTAAAGGACTCAGTGGCGGCGTACTCTATGTGAGCTTCGATTACATCGATGGCACCGCCTCGGTTCAATGGTCGAAGGTGGCCCACCTCGAAAGCAGTCAGTTGTTCATCGTGAAGACAGAAGACGGCTCCGTGTACGCCGGGAAGCTCAACACACCGGAAACTCCCGCTGGTCAGCCAGTCAAGATTGAGGTAGTCGAAACCCCTGAGCATGAAGTTACGATCGATAGAACCCAAATCGTCAAATTGGACGAGACCTCGGACCGCTTCTGGCAACGATTCAACGGAGAGATCAGCTCGGGCATCATTTATTCCAAGGGCAATCAATCCACTCAATACAACGTGGCCTCCGATGCCGCTTACGTTCGCGAACGCTGGAACGCCGCCGCCAACCTCAGTTCAAGCCTTGCTTCTAGCACCGGGACCAACGTTTCCACCCGCAACGATCTGCAACTCGGCGCCTCCCGTTTGCTGCGCTGGGACAATTACTTTTATGCCGGCCTGGGCAATTTTCTGCAGAGTTCGGTGCAGGCCATTCGAGTGCAATCTACTCTAGGCGGGGGCATCGGACGTTACCTGAAGAACACTAACAATGCGACCATTTCAGTGCTCGGAGGATTGGGATGGCAGAGCACGGCCTATGACCCGTCGATTACGCCGCTGGGTCAGCAGAATCTCGCCACGGCGGTGGTTGCCGCGGAGGTAAAGCTCTTCAAGTTCAGCAAAACCAACCTGAACATAAGTGCCACGGTGTTACCGGCCCTGTCGCAGCCCGGCCGCGTTCATTTCAATACCAACGCGTCCTACTACGTGAAGCTTTTCAGCAATCTGAAATGGAATCTATCGTTCTACGGCAACTGGGATACCCAGCCACCCGCCAACTTCTCCGGCAGCGATTACGGCACAAGCTCCGGTCTGAGCTGGACCTTTGGCAATCGCTAGAGATAGCGTTTTAGCTAAGGCTTCGGCGGCTGCGGCTTCGGATCGCGAAGCGTCCATACAAAGCCGAACGCAATTGTTCGTCCTTCCGGGCGGGCTTTCGCCGAATACTCAGGCTCATACTTGAAAAACAAGTTAAAGCCTTTCGTCGGAAGAATGAAATTGCTTTGCACACCAATGGCGTGAACCGAGTAATACGGAACCGGAGCAGTCAGACCCTGATTCGCAGTAACCTGCCATTGGTCATAACCTACAACCCCAAGTTGCAGTAGTCGGCTGAAGTCTTTTTTCAAAGGAAGAATTTGCCCCAGTCCCCACTCGTCCGTGAAAGCCTGGCCGGGCGTTATGTTGATCTCCCTCTTTTTGCCATGGATCTCCCAATCCGTGGCCAGACTCAAGCTGGTCCCCTTGTTCTTCGTCACATAAAACGTAGTGCCAGTGGCGAAGTTATTGCCCCAATACCCGGAACCGACGTTATTGTTGGCTCCGGGAGAAAATCTTCCTGTCGGCGCGACAAAAGCATAGCCCACCCATACGTCCGCTCGCTTGAAATTCCAAGCCAGGTTCGCCGGCTGCACCCAGGTGTCCGCCATGCCTTCGCCGCCGCCATTGAGGACCGAATTGCGCTGGGGTTATGTCCGCCGTCAGCGAACCATTCGCCAGATTCAACGACGCCATGGTGAAGAATTTGCCGCCGAGAATCTTATGAGCCGGCACGTAGTAGAAGATGTTTTCCACCGCCCAGAAACTATAGTTTCCCGTGACCCCCTGTACCGAGTTTCCGTTTGAATCTTTCAGGGAATCGGCGGAATAATTGATCGTTAAGCTGGCAAAAGTAAATCCGGGATCCGGCGTTACGCCTGCGTTGAGGCCATACTGCCCGGGCACGTACTGCCCTTTCTGTTGCGCCATCATCAATGATGTGCTGCCCACGAGCATGCAAATAGCAAAAACAATGATGACTCCAGTCTTGATTCGCATATGCTTCAACTCCGCTCCTATTTCTCGATTTCCGTTTGCAGGACCCCTTCGACCCATGGCGCTTCCCACGGTCTACATCCATCTTCAGATTTGTAATCGATGGAGGAAACTTCCGCGACTAGCAGAAGTCCTAGTTTGTCCGCTCTACTTCGATGGAATCGTGTCGGACAACTCCCGCGTGTCCGCGAGCGGCTGCGTCCCGGCGGGGAGCCCGTTTTGCTCGAGCAGATAAGCAAGCAAGTCAAGCGACTCCCGCGTCGTGAACGTCGTGCCCGCATATTGCGCCATCGGTCCTTTGATCTCGCCCCACACTGTCAGCAGCTTCGCGCCTGCATACAACTGTTGCCACGACGCACCCTTCAGAGCCGGCCCGGCTCCCCCCTGCAGATTCGCGCCATGGCACGGAGCGCACGACTGAGCGTAGCTCTTAGCTCCGGTAGCGGCCTGCTCCTCAGTGAACCATCCGCCCTGTTTCGTATCTCCGTGTTCGTAAACGTGTCCAACATCGCGATGGCACTGCAGACAATCAACCGCTGTGTTGTTCACCACTTCCTTGTGAACCAGAACTTTCATCTGGCTGCGCGCCCCACTGAACGAATCCAGCTTGTGGCAGCCGCGGCAGGTGATGTAATCGTGTGAAGTGAGGTAATTTTCGAATCTAGCCCGCAGCCCCGGACGGCGCTTCTCCCACTCCGCCTGCGTGGCGATCGTCCTGCGAGATTCATTCCAGAAATCCTTGGCTCCGCGGTCCGTCTTGAACAAAAGCAATTTCACATACTCCATCGGAGTCGCCCGACTCGAATCATAAGGAATGTGACATTGCCCGCAACTGGCGCTCACGCCCACCAGGTTGGCGAAATGCGGTCCTTGTTTATACGCATCCGCCGCCCAGGTCATCGAATGGCAAAATGTCCCGCAGAATTGGTTCGAGCTCGACCACACCACTGCCGTGTCGGTCATCGCGACCAGAAGAACGCCCAGCCCCACGAATGCGAAACCCGACAAGACAAACGAAATCCAGCGATGGCGTCCCTGCCCTTTGTCCGAAGTGTTTCTCTCAGGCTCCACGCCGATTTATAACCCCAAGCGGAAGCTTCCCAAACTGGCAGTTTTACCAGAATCGATCCGCAAAAAATGAGCGTCCGCAACGATTGCCGATCATGCGTACATGTCCCAATTCGCACGCTCAGTGACCCGATGTCCCGTTTGCCGTGAAGCTCTATCCGGCGAAAATGGTTCGTGGCCAACAATCGATTGCGCATCAAACCGCCGATCCCGCTTGTATTCCTTCTAACCGTGCTGTTCGCGGTCTTAACGACCGGCTGCGGAGTTTCAACCAACCAGTCCCAATCCGGTGGCGGAAGCAGCGGTGGTAGTGGTGGCGGAGGCGGGCAGAAACAGGCCGGCGCATGCAATGTCGCTTCCACCGGCCAGGGCGCAAGCTTGAACGGCTTTCTCCCGTTCCCAGGTGACAACGCCTGGAATCAGGACATCTCCAGCGCCCCCCTCGACCCGAACTCGAACGCGATTATCAACTTCATTGGTCCGAGCATTGGCCTGCATCCCGACTTCGGCGCGGGCCTCTACGCCGGGTCGAGCATGGGCATTCCGTATAGTGTAGTCGGCACATCGCAGAGCCCGGTGAACATCAACTTCACCGCCTACGGCGACGAGAGCGATCCCGGCCCAATGCCCATTCCAGCGAATGCGCAGATCGAGGGCTTCCCCAATCCCGGCAACGGCGACCGCCACGTGCTGGTGATCGATAACAACAATTGTTTTCTGTACGAACTCTACAGCGCCTCGGCCAACAATGACGGCAGCTGGAATGCCGGCTCCGCTGCGGTTTGGGACCTGCTCAGCGACGAGCAGCGCCCGTGGACCTGGACTTCCGCCGACGCCGCCGGACTGCCCATCTTCCCCGGACTAATTCGCTACGATGAAGTAGCCGCCGGAAAAATCCAGCACGCCATCCGCTTCACCTTGCCGCAAAGCCAGGCCGCGATGGTGCCGCCTGCGTCCCACTGGGCTTCAAACTCCACCAACTCAATCGCCCCGCCTATGGGAATGAAGCTGCGGCTCAAAGCGTCATATGACATTTCGCAATTTTCTACCAACGTCCAAGTCATCCTCACCGCTCTGAAAAAATACGGGATGATCATGGCTGACAACGGTAGCGCCATGTACCTGAGCGGCGCTCCCGACGATCGCTGGGACAACAACGATCTGCACAATCTCTCGCAGGTGCCCGCGTCTGCTTTCGAAGTTGTCAAGATGAACCCGATCTACACCGCGTCCAACGTGCCACAGGGATCGGCTCCGGCCATCACCAGTTTCACCGCGAATCCCACTATCGTGAAGTCGGGCACTCAGGTGACGCTGAGCTGGCAAACCAGCGGCGCATCCTACAACATCGTCTCACCACAGCTTGGAGCAGTGCGCGGCACCAGCGCCACCGTCACTCCGACCCAGACAACAACCTACACCCTCTACGCAACCAGCCAATACGGCCGCACCCAGGCAATGGTAACAGTCACGGTGCAGTGAGGCGGACGTAGTATCTCAGTAACTGCCAAGACTGTTTGCGACGGTTGAAAAGATCGCCGCCGCAAAGAACAGCTCGCCGGAGTACCCTCGCGTTCGGACCAATCGAAAATTCTGGTTCCCTGCAGGACGCACGACCTACCAATCTTGCCAGTAGCCCACAAGCGACACAGCAGTTAGGTTCGTTGTAGGTAAATGCGAACAGGAATCGTCCGTCCGGAGTCCCGTAAGAACGTCCACGAGTCGAGAGTTAGAATTTCGATTGTGGCTTGCGTTCTCGTTTTGTGTGGCTATTGCTTTTTTCAGGGCACGCCGGCAATTGCCCAGGCAGAACAGCCGGAAGCGAATCCCGCAACCAGTTCGGGACAGGAGGCCACACCTTCTCCAGCGAAGCCGCCTGATCAGCCTGATCAGTCGACCGCGCCTGACAAGTCTGAGGCAAAACCAAAAGAAAAGGAAAAGCGAGGGTCGATTGTCGCCGCACCTCTGCCGATTTCGAGCCCCGCCATCGGCTCAGGAATCATTCCCGTGCTCGGATATATTTTTCCCTTCAGCATGAAAGACAAGATCTCCCCACCTTCCGTCGTTGGGGCAGCTGGTCTGATTACAAACAACGGCAGCCGCGGCTTTGCCGTTGGAGCACAACTCTATATGAAAGAAGATCGCTATCGAATCACCGGTGGCTATGTCCACGGAAATATCGACTACAATATTTATGGCACGGGGGTGGCGTCAGAACTGAAGTTACCCCTCGTACAAACCGGCCATGCATACTTTGGCGGCATCCTGCGCCGAGTTTGGCACCAATTCTTCGTCGGTCCTCGATTTTTCGTCGGAGAATCGCTTATTACGCTGAAGCCGAACACGGTGACCGCCGTCCCCATCCCTCCCGACGTCGGGCTGCAGTCGACCCTGACATCTGTTGGCGCAGTCGTGACACGAGATACCAGTTCCAACCGCTTCTATCCGACCGGCGGAACTTTTTTCGATTTCGCAGCGGACTTCTTTTCCCAAGGACTAGGCAGCAAGTACTCTTTCCAGTCGTACAAAACCACGTTTAACTACTATCGAAGCCTGAGCCAGAAACAGGTTCTCGCCTATAACGCCTTCTTCTGCGCGACCGGCGGAGAGCCTCCCTTCTACGGAAATTGCATCTACGGTACCAACAGCGAATTGCGGGGCTACACTGCGGGAAGGTATTTCACTCGCTTCATGCTTGCGACCCAATTGGAATACCGCCTGCAACTGCCGCTGCGACTTGGCTTGGTCGCGTTTGGCGGTCTTGGTGGCGTGATTCCCGGAAGCAGTCAATTCGTGGAGAGCAACAAGTTCTTGCCCGGAGGTGGTGGCGGGTTGAGGTTTCAATTGAGCAAGAAGTATCACGTCAATCTGCGTGCCGACATCGCTCAAGGAACCGACGGTCACACCTTCAGCATGGGCGTTGGCGAAGCGTTCTAACTTATGGTTTGTCCCCCGTTTCGCTCCCCTGTTGGCGTAACCCGCCAGGACGATACGCGCTCGAAGTTAGCCAACGCACTCGTACACAGCTGGTTCGGGAAATCCGCCGTATCAAAGGATCAGTCTTGAGGCGCTCATCAACCAATTTCTTTGAACTTCAGGTTCTTCTTGCGCATGACCAGCCGAATTCCTCGGAACGCTCGAAGTTCACGGGGAACTCGGCGCCCGCAGACTCGATGCGGCCTCTTGTCGGCGTCAGCGCCTTCGGTGTTTTGCCGCCTGAGGGTGAGCCGCGCCCTCCATCTTGCCATAAACGATCACGGACCCGAAGGCCCAGCAACAGCACTTGAACCTCAGCCCGCCACCACCTCTGGGCAAGAACTCGCACCGTTTCCGATCCGGCTCGGCGTCTGCGGGCACAATTTTTCTTCGGGCTATGTTGACTTGCATCACCGGCCCGAGTCTTTTTGCGGCGAATAAGCGTGCGCCGGCACTCCATGGCGGCGCGCCCCGCGTTACTTCGCTAATTTGCGACGGCTTTGGCGGTTGCCTTGCTGGCATCTTTTATGCCAACGGCCGTTTTCTCTCCACCCTTCTCCGTGTACTTCACCGTGACCGTGCTGCCTTTCTTCGCGGCCAGGTACGTGTCCACGCTGGCTTTCTCCGTTCCTTTGCCGGCGTCTTTAGCACCTTTCACAGCGGTGTCGTCTGTGTACTTGATGGTGTGTTCGGTACCGTCAGCCGTTTTCACTACCATCGTTTTCGTCGCATTATCGACACTCTTAACGACTCCGGTCACAGCGTGAAACACATCATCAGCAGCAGCGCTCTGCCAGCTACCCACCGCGACGATCGCAAGCAAAGCGGCTAACAGCGTTAGGGACCACTTGCGCGGAAATGACATCGTGATTCTCCTTTGGGATTTAGTGACATTGGGATTGTGCCAGATTATTCGAAAAGGAGCCAACGCTGAAAAATCGCAGTTCGTCATGGCACCCAAATTTCTTGTCAAGCCCCCTGAAGCACCCAATTCCATGCAAACCGCTCTCTCTAAAGCAAATATATTTCTGGAAAACATGTCATGTTTACCCTATTCAGTCAGTTATAATAGAAGTAGGAATAAAGCAGGGGGGCGGCTGGCGCAGGCGATGTTGCCGGGCCGTCATCAACGCATTCCTCGCTCACCGCTAAGTCCTTTAGAAGAGATATTTTAGAAGGGTATCCAAATCTGACTGCCTGTTTTCATGGACTTGCAAAGCAGCCAGGCTCAGGGTATCTACCTTCTGTAAGTCCTTTAGAAGGGATATTTTACGAGGGTATCTCGAAAACAGATCCTTTGTTTTCATAGATCTGGCAGGAAAACGCATTTTTTGCGGTATATACCCTGGACTATAAAGTAACTGCAGTGCCACCGGAGATAACTACTTGGTAATCATCCAAAGGCAGGCTGCAGACTACTTGGCAGGGGCACCCGCAGGCTTCAGATCATCGGCCGCTTTGGTAAGATCGTCAACCGCTTTGGCATCGAGCTGATAGAGCGTGGCATCGTTTTCTCGCTTTGCGATGTACTTGTCGCCGGCTTTCGCGATCGCCACTTTCTCAACCCGTTTGGCGTTGTTCGATGTGACCGTCAAATCGATCTGACTTTCGGTGAAGCCGGAGTCAACGAACTTATCAGCGGATAGATCGCGGATCTTTTCGAGGAGGTCGTCGACGCTGGCCGCGTCCATTTTTTTCGCGCTGCCTGACCACCAGTCCTCTCCGCCTTTGGTCAGGAAATAAGTCTTCGATCCGGTGCGTATCTCAATTTTATTGGGATCGTCCGAGCCGAGGTCGAAGATCTTCTTGTTGCGGAAGTCATCCAGGCTCTTGTCGACCGCCTGGCCAAGCGTGCTCGGGACTTTGTAGATGCCCTCGACTGCGCTCGACTTGGCATAGTAGTCGTCCTTGTTCTTTCGGACTTGCAGCTCCTGCGTCCCGGATTCAGCCGTGACCTTCGCCGTTGCGACCGGCGTCGCAGTGGCAAAGAGTGAGCCATTCTTTGTAAGATCGTCCGATGCGCCGAGCTCCATCTTCGCATCGGTAAGGGCGTGGACGAGGTCATCGACTTGCGAGCTGTCAGCTCGCAGCGGCTTGGGCTTGACGATCTGCCATTCGTCTTTGTTGCGGCCAAACGCCATTTCCTGCTTCTTCGCAGCCAGATCGACCTGGCTGATCTTGTCAGGATTCAAAGTCAGCAGGCGCTTATCGCGCAGATCGTTTGCCGTTTTGTCGATGCTGGTCTTGTCGAATTTCGGGATGGTGAAGACGCGCGCATCGCCGTCAAGCTTGGCGTACATTCCACTCCCCGCGGGCGTGTCGTCGCCCAGCAGAAGCTTCTGCGTCTTGTTTGCCTTTTCGGTCAAGTCAACTTCAAGACTCGGAGTCTCCAAACCATACGGAGCCAGGCTACCGGCTTTCTCTTCCACCACCCGTTCCGAGTTGAGAGATGAAAATGTGCCAAGCAGGCTGGACACGGCGCTCTGATCGGCAGCGAGCGGCGTTGGAGCTGTAATGTGCCACTGACCTGCACTATTGCGCTCGACCGAAACCTGTTCGGCGCCATTTTTCTTCAGGTCGAACTTGGTAATGTCCGCTTCGTTGACCGCAAGAATTTTGGGCGGCGCATCAGCAGACGCAGCGGTAGTGTCCGCGGGCTTGTGGCGATTCGACCAGTACAGGGTTCCGGAAAGTCCTGCCAAGACGACGGCGGCGACGAGCAGACCACGCAGTTTCATCTACCGCCTCCGCCACCACACTGACACGCCGGCAAAAACCACGACCAACGGCAGCAGGAACTGGCTGGTAATGCGAACCCAGTTTTGCTGAGCGGCTGTCATGGTGATGCGACGATCATCTTCCGGCTTGGGACGGATTGAGATCAGGTCCTCGTCGGACGCCAGCCAGTCGATGGTGTTCAAAGCCAGATCGCTGTTGCCGTTGAATTTGAGGAACGAGTTCGCCGCCCACGAGGAACTGCCGACCACGACAAACCTTCCCTGGGCATCCTGTTTGCCGGTGTTGTAGGTGCCGGCGGCGGCAATGGTCATCGGTCCCTTTTTGTTCTTGGGATCGTTCGGATCCACCGCCGGAGAACTCAGGTTGGTCGTCGCCAGGCTTGTACCTGAGGAGTCGAACATTTTTTGCACAGTGGTCTTGTCGCCGTTCTTGATCTCGATCGAACGCGACAGTGGGAATCCGGTGGCCGTGCCCTTCATGCCATTCACGATCGGTTGTGAATCGTAAGAAGTGACGAGCGCCACCTGCGGACCGAGCCCCGCGAGCTGCCCAATGGGATTGAGGTCCAGAATCAGATCTTTATTCATGGTTACGCCCCAACTTTGGAGTAGGCCGGTGAGGGCGTCGTTGTCGGCGATGTCGGAGCGTCCGATCTTCAGTGGCGGATCAAGCATGAAGAGCGCGCGTCCCCCATCTTCGACGTACTTGTTGATGCCGTCGACTTCGGGCTGCTGGTAGTCGCGGGTTGGTCCTCCGACTACCAAGGTTGTGCAATCGCTCGGCACTTCGGCTTTCTGGAGCAAGTCAATCGACTTTGCTTGATAGTTGTCTTTGCCCACCAGTTCTTTGAAGTTGGAATAGCCGTTGCGTTCGGAGTCTTCGATCTGGTGCTCGCCGCTGCCGGCCACGAAGCACACGGTGCGGGTTTTGTTTTTCAGCACGCGGATGAACGCACCCGTGATGCCTTCTTCCGTCATGCTTTTGGCTTCTTCTTTCTTCTCGCCAATCTGCACGAGCGCGGTGCCGTAATTCTTGATGCCGGCCTCGCGGGCCTCCTGCGGCTTCTTGTCGGGGTCGATGTAATCGACGTGGACCTTGGAAGAAAGCGATGCATACTCGCCGAGCAGGTCTCTCGCGTGCTCGAATCGCGTGCCCTGATCGAAGTAGCGAATGGACACATCCTCTTTGAGGCCCTTGACGATCTTCGCCGTCTGCTCGGAAAGGCTATAGCGCTTGTTGGATGTGCCGTCGTAAGACTTGGTGTAGCGATCGGCCAGAACGTTCACGATTACGATTGCGGTGATGACGACCAGGACGTAGACGGCAGCATACGCCGCGTACTTAGTCTGCCTGGCTTTTAGCAACTGTGTATTCAATCAAGACCTCCAGCGGAGAGATTCCATGGAGCGGGCAGTAAAAAACAGCCCGAGGAAAATCACCGTCACATAAAAGATTGCGTCCTTCGAATCGATCACGCCCTTGGCGAAAGACTCGAAGTGCGTGATGACTGACATATACGCGAGCACTTTTGCCCACGTCGCATTCTCATAGCCACTGACCCATCCCAACACCCAGAGGAGGAGACACACACCGAAGGTTGCGGCGCCGGCAATGATCTGATTCTTGGTCAGCGTCGAGATGAATGTGCCAATCGCCAGCAGCGCTCCCGCCAGCAGCATCAATCCTAGATACCCGATGACCAGCGGCTTCCAATCGGGCTTGCCGTACTTGAACAGAAATGCAAAGTTCAAAGCCGCAACCAGCAGCATGCAGGCGTAGAGGCTCACGGCCGCGAGCCATTTTCCCAGGATCACTTCGATATCACGGATCGGCGATGTCGCCAGCAGCTCAATCGTGCCGCTGCGTTTCTCTTCCGCGAACAGCCGCATAGTGATCATCGGAATGAAGAAGAGCCCGATCACGCCAACATTCGCAAGCAGCGGACGAATAATCATTTCGTTGAGGTTCATCGGCATCATCTGGCCGCGCATCTGCGATTCCATGCCCATCAGTACGAAATAGCCCAACGAGTTCCAAAAGAAGAACCCGAAGATGAGGGCGAACATGGTCAGCAGCAGATAGGCGATCGGCGAGGTGAAATAGCTGTGTAGCTCTTTGCGGCAGATGATCAAGACGTTTCTCATTTACTGTACCCCCTCGACTGCGACGGCTTCTTTTTCTTCCTTGGCAGCTGTCTCCGTCCCCGTGAGTTGCAGGAAGATTTCTTCCAGGCTCATGGCAGCCGGACGAAGCTCGTTGAGGTCCCAGCCGGACTCGACCACCGCGCGCGCCAGATCGCCGCGAACAAAACCCTTCCGGCTCTCCACCTCGAAGGCGCTGCGGTTATCGCGGCTCCCTTTGGCCAGGACTCGGCTCACGCCTGCAACCTGCTCCAGACGGCGTTGCACGGCTGCGAAATCGAGGGTGCCGTTGCGTCCGCTGACTTCGACCACCACCGATTCGGCGCCGCGAGCGCGGTTTTGCAGATTGTGTACGGAATCCGTCGCGACCAGCTTGCCTTTGTTGATGATGAGCACCTGCTCACAGGTCTGTTCGACTTCCGGCAAGATGTGTGTGCTCAGAATGATCGTATGGTCGCCGCCGAGGCTCTTGATCAGGTCCCGGGTTTCGTTGATTTGCTTGGGATCGAGACCGGCGGTGGGTTCATCGAGAATGAGCACATCGGGATTGTGAATGATTGCCTGCGCCAGGCCTACGCGCTGGCGATAGCCTTTGGAGAGTTTGCCCAGCAGTTTGTTCTTTACGTCGGCGACGGCGCAGCGATCACACACGTAATCGAGCCGACGGCGCAACTCTGCGCCTGAGAGGCCTTTGAGCTTCCCAACGAAGGTCAAGTATTCGGCGGTTTCCATCTCCGGGTAAAGGGGCGGGGTTTCGGGGAGATAGCCAATGCGTTTCTTGACCTCGAGCGGTTGCTCTAAAACATCGTAGCCGGCTACCGTCGCGCCGCCCGACGTGGGCGACAGAAAACAGGTCAGCATGCGCATGGTCGTCGTCTTCCCGGCGCCGTTCGGTCCGAGAAAACCAACGATCTGGCCTTTTTCAACCTGAAATGAAATGTGATCGACCGCGGTATTACGAGCGTATCTCTTGGTAAGCTCTTTAGCTGTAATCATAAGAGGTTTGTCGCAAGGAATCAGGGTTTGCCAACGCCGGGAACCGTACCACTGTTGAACAGTTCAAGGCTGAACCTATATGTTAAGAAGCTGAGACCGACAATGTCAAATCCGTCAGCGCGACTTTTTCGGCCCTCAAAGGAGATCCATGAAATACCGTAACCTCGGCCGAACCGGTTTCGACGTAAGCGAAATTGCCCATGGACTTTGGGGAATGAGCGGTTGGAGCGGCTCTGACGACCGCCAGTCGTTGGAGGCTCTGCAGTTGGCGGTCGACCTCGGCTGCAACTTTTTCGATACGGCTTGGGCTTACGGCGAAGGCAAGAGCGACGGGTTGCTGGGCAAGATTCTAGCGGCCAATCCCGGTAAGCGGCTGTTCGCAGCTTCGAAGATTCCGCCGCGCAACGACAAGTGGCCGGCTTCGCCAGGAGACAAATATCGCGACGTTTTCCCCACGGAGCACGTTTTCAAGTATGCCAAGCTGATCCGGGAGAAGCTAGGAACGGACTCGATCGATCTTCTGCAATTTCACGTGTGGGACGATAGCTGGACTGACGAAGCGGAATTTCGCGACACGGTTCAAAAACTGAAGAGTGATGGATGGATCCGCTTTTTCGGGCTGAGTCTGAACCGGTGGCAACCGGAGAATGGCATCAAGGCAGTGCGAACCGGCCTGGTAGATGTTGTGCAAGTGATCTACAACATTTTCGATCAGTCCCCTGAAGATAAACTTTTCCCGGTCTGCCGGGAGCTGAATATTGGTGTCATCGCCAGGGTGCCGTTCGATGAAGGCAGTTTGGGCGGTAAGATGACGGCTGAAACGACCTTCCCAGAGAGCGACTGGCGATCAAAATATTTCAGCCCGGATAATCTAAAGAAAACCATGGCTCGGGTGGACAAACTGAAGCCGGTAGTTCCTAAAGGCACGACTCTGCCGGAAGTGGCGCTGCGATTTATCCTTTCAGAACCCACGGTGAGCACGACGATCGCGGGAATGAGGAAACCGGAACACGTGCGGGAAAACATTGCTGTGAGCGATGTCGGACCACTCGACGCAAGTTTACTTCAAACCCTCAAGGGGCACCGCTGGGATCGCACACCGCAGCCCTGGTCGGACTAGCTATTGAGAACGCCTTCAGTCGTGATTCGACTGGCTTTGCAGATTTCCTCCGCGACCTTGACTACCGCCTCACTGCCGCGGACCGGACCTTCCTCTGCCATGACCGAACTGGCAGCCAAGGTGAAAAGCAGAGCGTCCTCCTGCTTGTCAAAATAAAGAACCACCTGATTCGCTGCCATGAAAAGTACCTCCTACTGATCGTTCTTAGGAATGATAGGCCGAATTCCGATGGGAGTGACATTATCTCTCTTGGTGCGCTTTACTCGGAAGGGCAAGTGTCTGGGTTTTGGAACAGTTTTGACGAAGCACGCTCACCGGGCGAATCCGATTCCGGCCTCGAGCACAGCCACGGGCGCGAAAATGCTACATTGGAATCTCATGTCTGCCCCTGAATCCCGATTCGTCAAGGCTTGCAGGCTACAACCGGTTGACCGCACGCCGGTCTGGTTTATGCGTCAGGCGGGCCGTTACATGCCCGAGTACCGCGCCGTCCGCAAGCAATATTCGCTGATTGAGATTTGCAAGAAGCCAGAGGTCGCGGCCGAAGTGACGATCACTGCCGCTGAGGCGCTGGGCGTGGACGCCGCCATCATCTTCGCTGACCTGCTACTCCCGCTCGAAGTCATGGGGCTTCCGTTTCACTTCTCAGCTGGCGAGGGCCCGGTCATCGAAAAGCCAGTGCGCACTAAGGATGACATTGCCCGATTGCGCACGGATCACGCGGCCGATCTGGGATACGTTTCCGAAGCGGTTCGCCTGGTGTGCAAACATTTTGGAGAGCGTTTGCCAGTGATTGGCTTTTGTGGCGCGCCGTTCACACTCGCCAGCTACATGATCGAGGGCGGCGGTTCGCGCAACTACATCCACGCCAAAAAGATGATGTATTCATCCCCCACCGCTTGGGATGAGTTAATGCGAAAGCTGGTTGCGGTCGTCTCTGAATATGCGGCGGAACAAGTCAGTGCAGGCGCGGATGTCATCCAGATTTTCGACAGCTGGGTCGGCTGCCTGAGCGTTGAAGACTATCGCCGGTACGTGCTGCCGCGCACGACGGAACTGGTGAATTCACTGCAAAAGGCGGGCGTGCTCATCATTTATTTTGGGACGGATAGCGCTACGCTCTTGCCCTCGATGCGAGAAACCGGCGCCGAGGTGATTGGCCTCGACTGGCGCATTCCGCTTGAAGAAGGCTGGCGAAGTCTGGGCTTCGAATGTGGGGTGCAGGGCAATCTCGATCCGGTTCTGTTGTTCGCCGATTGGAAGGAACTGAAGTCTCGCGCTGAAGACATTTTGCGTCGCGCAGCTGGGCGCCCGGGACACATCTTCAATCTCGGTCATGGCATCTTGCCGGAAACTCCGGTCGAGAATGTAAAGGCGCTGGCCGAATTTGTGCAGCAGCACTCGACGAAAACTATTCCTGCCTCGCGATGAGGGAGAACAGATTGGCCAATACGGGAAAAACTGCTGTCCTGTTGCTCGCACATGGGAGTCCCGACTCAGTCGAACAAGTGCCAGAGTTTCTGCTGCGAGTGACCGGCGGACGGCCGCTTCCGCCAACGGTTGTGGAAGAAGTGAAGCATCGCTATGGTTTGATTGGGCGCTCTCCGCTCACCGAGCTGACGCTGAAGCAAGCAGAGAGTCTGGGGCGCGAATTGGGAATGCCGGTGTACGTCGGCATGCGCAACTGGAAGCCGTTCGTCGCCGATGCAGTGCGCGACTTGGTTTCAGACGGTATCGAGCACGTGGTTGCGATCTGCCTGGCGCCGCAGAATTCGCGTACCAGTGTTGGTCTTTATCGTTCCGACCTCGCCAGCAACCAAACTCCGTTTACCATCGATTTCGTTGAGTCCTGGCACGATCATCCATTGTTGATCAAAGCTTTCGCAGAAAAGCTTCGGGCGGGATGGGATCGCGCGTGCCACGAGATGGGCTCGCCGAAAATGCCGATTATCTTTACCGCTCACAGCGTGCCGGAACGCACCATTACCGAGGGCGACCCGTACGAGAGTCAGGCGAAGGAAACGGCGGCACTGGTGGCGCGCGAGGCTGGGCTGACTCCTGAAGACTGGCAATTTGCCTTTCAAAGTCAGGGCATGTCCGGTGGAGCGTGGCTGGGGCCCCGCGTGGAAGATACGATTCTCCGCCTCAAGGAAAAAGGACATGGCGGGGTATTTCTTCAACCGATAGGATTTCTCTGCGATCACGTGGAAGTTCTCTACGACATCGATATTGGCTTCAAGCAATTCGCCGAGCAACACGGCATGCGTCTTTGGCGAGCCGAGTCGTTGAATGATTCTCACTTGTTGGCCGCGGCTCTCGCCGATGTCGCCAGATCGCGGCTGCTCGCAGTCACTGGCGGTCATAGGTGAAACGCATTGCCATCGTGGGCGGCGGAATCTCAGGATTGTCGGCCGCCTTCGCGCTTGAGAAGCATCGCCGGGCAGGCGCTTCGCTGGAATACGTATTGTTCGAATCGAGTTCGCGTCTCGGCGGAGTGCTGGTCACTGAGTGGGTAGATGGCTGTCTGCTCGAAGCCGGTCCCGATTCGTTTCTCACGGAAAAACCATGGGCCAGCGAGTTGTGCCGCGAAGTCGGGCTGGGCGATCAACTCATCGGCTCGAATGATGCGGACCGCAAAACCTACATTGTGGTGAAGGGAAAATTGGTCGTCATCCCCGACGGCCTGATGTTCATGGTCCCCACCAAGATCACGCCAACCGTGCTGTCGCCGTTATTTTCATCTGCAGCCAAGCTGCGGATGGCTCGCGAATGGTTTCATCCTCCGCGCAAGGCCGAGGCGGACGAAACCGTGGCCTCATTCGTCGAGCGCCACTATGGCCCCGAGATGGTGGATCGTCTCGCCGATCCGCTGCTTTCCGGCGTGTATGGCGGCGAGGCCAGTCAACTTAGCGTGCGCGCCGTTCTGCCGCGTTTTGCCGACATGGAAGCCACGCACGGCAGCCTGGGACGAGCCATGCTGGCCGCGCGCAAGAAAATGCCGCCGGCATCTAAAACTGCCGCGAGACCGCTGTTCACTTCCTTGAAAAACGGGATGCAGCAAATGGTGGACGCGATCGTTTCTCTCCTCCAGGCATCGGCCCTGCGGTCCAGCACTCCGGTGCAACGCATTCAACGGCAGAGTGGAGGCTGGGTGGTTTCCGCGGGCTACGCGTCGGATGAATTCGACGCGGTAATTATCGCTACTCCAACCCAGATGGCCGGTGAACTGGTCGGTTTGGATAGCGCACAGTTGGCCTCGGAGCTTCGAGGCATACAGTACACTTCGTCGATCACGGTGAATGTCGGCTACGACCGCGCAGTGCGCGCGTCACTGCCGCCGGGTTTCGGGTTTCTCGTGCCGCGCAGCGAAGGGAAGCGCTTGCTGGCTGCAACGTTTGTGCATAACAAATTTCCCCACCGGGCTCCAGAGGATCGTGCGTTGCTCCGATGTTTTATTGGTGGCGCGCGCAACGAGCAAGTTCTCCAGGCACCCGACGAGGAAGTCGTGAACGTTGTTCGCGAAGACCTTCGGCAAATCATCAAGCTGAAGGCTGATCAGCTTTTCTCACGCGTTTACCGCTGGAATGGCGCGATGGCGCAATATGGAGTAGGCCATCTGGAGCGGTTGCAGCGGATCGAAAGCCTGTTGCAGCAACTTCCCGGCCTCGCGCTTGCCGGCAACGGATACCGCGGCATCGGCGTGCCCGATTGCGTCCGCTCGGGAAGTGATGCAGCGAATAAAGCCATGCTAGCGGTTGGATTGCCTGAAGTAACGCCGGCCGGACTTGCCTCCTAAGATGGGTACTCCCTCAAGACAGAATTACTCCCGTAACCGTCGGTAACCATCTCTTATTGCAGAAACCAACCGCTGGGTTCAGGGTTAATACATCGTGGGGGATTCTGTATGAGCAAACCAATTCTGGCTGTTGCTGCACTTGCAATGTTGGCCTGTATTCCTCTCTGGGGACAGCAGACACAGAGCGGCATGGCCAACATGAATGCTTCCGACATGCACGATATGCCCGGGATGGGCAACGACGGCAGCGCTCACGCCATGCATTCCATGGAAGGACGACACATGGATATGGGCGCGCACATGAAGATGACCACGGTGCGCGACATCAAGCCGGGCGATCAGGAAAGAGCCGACCAGGTAGCCGAAGCCGCTCGCAAGGTCGCGGAGAAATACGCGGATTACAAGCTTGCCCTCGCCGACGGCTACAAGATTTTTCTGCCCAACCTGCCGCAGAAGCAATATCACTTCACAAATTACTGGTATGGATTCGAAGCGACCAAGCACTTCAATCCCGAGCATCCCACGTCACTGCTCTATGAGAAGCAGGGCGACGGCTACAAACTCATCGGCGTGATGTACACCGCGCCCAAGAACGCCAGCGAAGACGAACTCGACTCACGCATTCCGCTCAGCATCGCCCAATGGCACGCCCACGTAAACCTGTGCGTTCCTCCTGCGGATCGCAAGAGAGAGATGTGGGGCCCGCAACCACAATTTGGCTTGCAAGGTTCGATTACGACCAAGGAAGCTTGCGACGCCGCTGGAGGCAAGTTCACGCCTCAGATTTTCGGCTGGATGGTGCACGTTTACCCGTTCGAGCTAAGGCTGGAAGATGTCTGGTCAGTGGAACGGCAGGCGCACAACCACGTGGACTGACCATCAGGAAAGGCCAGGGTCAGGGAACCGCTTCCTCAATCGCTTCCCTTAGCTGCTCCACAGCCCAATCGATTTGCTCCGCGGTAATCACGGCCGGAGGCGCGATCACGAGGTGATCACCCGAGTCTCCGTCGACGCAGCCTTGCACGGGATAAACCAACAGCCCTCGTTCCACGGCTGCCTGAGCGACGCGGCCGGCGAAATTCAGCTTCGGCGAAAACGGCTGCTTCGCGACTTTGTCAGCGACGAACTCCACACCCCAGAGCAGCCCGATCCCGCGCACATCGCCAACGGAGTTTGCGTCGCGCAAACCTTCAAGCGCCGACCGCAGTGTCGCAGCTGTCGAACCTTGCCGTTCAGAATCCGCTGCCCGTACGAGTTCTTTCTCCCGCAGGACCTTCAGCACTGCGCTGCCCGCAGTAACCGAGATCGGGTGTGAGTTGTAAGTAAAACCGTGCATAAAGAATCCAGAACCGTCGGCAATTGCGTCCGCTACTCTCTTGGAAACTACAACCGCGCCCAGCGGCGCATAACCGCTCGACAATCCTTTCGCAGTGACCAGGATGTCGGGTGCGACGTCCCAATGCTCGACCGCAAAATTTCTACCCGTGCGTCCCATGCCGCTGATCACTTCGTCGACGATCAGGAGAACCCCCCGCCGCCGGCAGATCTCGGCCACACTCTGTAAATATCCGGGCGGCGGCACTACAGCGCCAAGGGTTGCTCCGCTGACTGGTTCAACGATAAATGCTGCGACTTCGCCGTTTGCGTTCTCGATCGCCTTATCGAGTTCAGCAGCATACTCTTGCCCGCAACTGCGGCAGCTATCGGTGCAGTCAAATGCACACCGATAGCAATACGGAAATGCAATATGAGCAAATTCGCGCACCATCGGGCGATAAATCTCACGCCGCCGCTTGTTGCCCGAGACCGACACCGCTCCCAACGTCGATCCGTGGTAGCTTTGCCCGCGGCTGATCACCTGGTAGCGTTTGCTCTGCCCGATCTCGATCTGGTACTGGCGTGCGAGTTTCAGCGCGGTCTCGACGGATTCAGAGCCACCACAGGTGAAGTACACGCAGCCACCTTCAAAATTCTTGCCTGCGAATTCAAGCAACTCCACCGCATATTCTTCAGCCGCCGGAGTTGTGAACTGGCTGCTGTGGACGAATTCCAGTTGTTTCGCCTGCGCCGCCATTGCGGCTGCAATCTCCGCTACGCCGTGACCGATGAAATTTACTGCGGCTGATCCGGAGAAGTCGAGATAGCGCTTTCCGCGCGCATCCCACAGGTAAACGCCTTCTCCCCGCACTGCAGGAGGAAAGCTCTTGCGGAACGAGCGCCGCAGAAGGGCAGAATAAGAACCGACAGCAACGGAATCCGGCACGCTTCGGATTATCCGGCGGGCCGTGTGCAGGTGTCAAAAGGTCTGTCCGGCAATCACGATTATTGTGGCGCCGGCCCTTTGAACCTCAGCGTTGTCATTCCGAGCGCCGTTCTTTGGCGCGAGGAATCTGCATATCCACGATTCGCAAGCAACAACAGATTCCTCGCTTCGCTCGGAATGACAATTGGCTTGAGAAGAGTGCCCGCCCCATGTGAGCATTCTTGCGTGCGAGATGAACCACGCGGCGTAATAAGACAGAAGCAAGCCGGCGTGTAGAATCGCCCCTTGATGGCGAATTTCGCAAATGATGGCCAGGTTCGCAAGATGAGTGTCTCGGCTCGCTGGCTGCGCCTCTTCCAGCCATCTCATCAGCACACGGCGTTTTCGGCGACGGTGCTCTTGATGACCGCGATGGTGTTGTCGCGAATCGTCGGGTATCTGCGCGAGGCTTACACCGCCTGGGCTTTTGGAGCAGGCCCTACCACTGACGCCTACATCGCAGCTTTTCAGATCCCCGATTTCCTGGCTTACCTGGTCGCTGGCGGTACGATTTCTATCACGTTCGTCTCGATCTACACGCGTTTTCTAGCCGAAAAAAGAGAGTCGGATGCGCAAAAAACCTTCTCCGTCATCATCACCGTGATGACGCTGGTGTTGGGCATCGGCGTGATTGTTTCAGAAATTTTTGCCCCACAGATCACCCGCCTCATGTTCCATAACTTCAAACCGGCGGAGCTTGACTTGTGCGTGCATCTGACCCGGATTCTTCTGCCCGCCCAGATTCTTTTTTACGTCGGCGGAGTCGTTTCCGCGGTGCTTTCTTCGCGGCGGCTTTTTCTTTTCCCAGCCTTGGGGCCCTTGGTTTATAACGGCTTCATCATCCTGGGCGGAATCACGCTTTCCCATTCAGTCGGAATCGCCTCCCTGGCTTACGGCGCGCTAGTGGGAACGTTCGTCGGACCATTCCTGATCAACGCAATCGGAGCGGCCCGCGTGGGCACCGGCTACAGCATCTCGTTCGACGTGCGCAATTCGGCCTTTCGCGAATGGGTCCGCATGTCGATTCCTCTGATGATCGGAGTCTCGCTGGTCAGCGCCGATGACTGGATTCTACGTTATTTCGCGTCTGATTCCCCTGGCGCAATTAGCCACATCAACTATGCCAAGCGTCTGCTGGCCGTACCGATTGCGATCCTGGGGCAAGCAGTCGGTCAAGCCTCTCTGCCGTTCTTTGCCCGCCTGTTTGGCGAAAAACGTATGCAGGAGTTTGCCGACACCGTTAACGGCTCGGTCTACCGGACCGCTGCCGCTGCGCTTCTCGCTTCGAGTTTGATGATGGCGGCCGCGCTTCCGCTGATCGACCTGGTTTATCGGCTGCCGCACGGACACTTCGTTTTCGCCGACTCGCAGGCTACTGCTACCTACTTCTTCTGGTTTTCCGTCTCGCTGGTCTTCTGGTCGGCTCAGGGGCTTTATGCGCGCGCTTTCTATGCCGCCGGAAACACCCTTACTCCCATGGTGGCGAGCACTCTCATTACCGTCGCTTCGATTCCGATGTACCGGGCGCTCTATCATGCGTTCGCATCTGTCGGACTCGCGCTTGCCTCTGACCTGGGAATCGCAGCCAATTGCTTAGCCATGGCAATCCTGTTGCAGCAGCGCAAGCTGGTCCCCTGGAAGGAATTGCAATGGGGGGAATTGGGCAAGGCGGCGATTACCGCATTCGCGGCGGGACTGCTGAGCCACCGCGTCGCGCGAACGGTCGCAGTCAGCGGAAGTCGCATCGCTGACATCGAGGCACTGGCTCTGATGTGCGTCACTTGGGCAGGGGCGGTTGCAGCGGGACTATGGTTGACCAGGTCTCAATTACCCGGCGATCTCCGCGGGCGTGGAGGAAATACAATCCCACGTGTGGTAGAGACACAAACAGAGGCACTTACTAAGGGGATTCAGCCCTAGACAAGATTCGGCTCTTCAGGCCTCGGAGGATTGAATCCGAGACCTGAGACCGGCAGTCCTAGGCGCGCGCAGCCGCGGCTTCCGTCGCAACAGATGGCGTCTTTACTTCTTCGCCATTCGGTTTCTGGCCGCCCTTACGAATATCGATGCCGCCCTTGAAGAACGCACCGTCTTCAATCGAGATGCGCGCCGCGACCACGTCGCCAGTGAGTGATCCATCGCTGCGAATGTCTACCCGGTCGCTGGCCGTCAGGTTGCCACGCACCTTCCCCAGCACAACGATTTCGCGGGCGTTAATGTTGGCTGCAACCACGCCATTGCGGCCGACCGTAACCCGGTTGCCCGCCAGGTTGATAGAACCTTCCACGCGCCCATCGATGTAAAGCGATTCCGAGCCAGTTACCTCACCTTTGATCACCAGCGATTTTCCGATCGTCGCCTGGTCTGCGGTGCTGGCCACAACTGCTGGACGCGGCGCGCTCGCAGGCTCGCTTGGTGCCGAGGTCACCGGAGTAGAAACCGAGGGACGCTCCGGCTCGCCTGGCCGGGAGGGTGTCGTAGAAGGCTGATTAGTGGGTTTCCACATGTCGAAAAATTCCTTTCCTCACGAGTAGATTGAAGGTCGAACCCGCATTTTGGTGACCAAACAAATTCTACTCCCGCTCCCATCCTCAAGTCTTGTGGAAATTCTGTGCTTTCTGCACTTTTCAACCCTTTCGTAACCTTCGGAGGCAACAGCGAGCGGGGCGGAGAAAAGTGCAATTTATCCCGTCGTAGGGCAGTTCTTATACGTCGCGGTTCTCGTCAGGGCACTTCACTGCGAACGCCAAGTCATTTCCACGCGTATCGGAATTTCATTCTTCACCGGCATAGCTAACAGTGTGGGCGGCTCGATTTTGAAGTCGGTAAGAGTCGCCGGGATCGTCCCTGATATTCGAATCTCGTTTCCCTGCGTGATCAACTGGAATGCAACCTGCTTGAACTGCGCGGTCTGGCCAGCAAATTGGATCTCCAGATCTGCGTGGATCGTGGTCGATGCAGATGCCGATTCGGGCAAGCGGGTTCGCACTGTGACCAGCGGGAACTCCGCGCCGCGAGTGACTTGAAGCATGTGAAGGTCGCGGTTGCTGTCTCCCGAATCAAACGACTTCACCCCAACCGCGATCAGAAAATCGCATTGCCCAGCGTGGCAAACACCCTTGCCCCGAGCCGCGTGGCTCACTCCCTCAGACTGGTGCAGAGGGTGCGACACATGATAGGTGAGAGTGCTTTCCTGAAGCATCCACTGGCTATCGGGTGCGGCGAATGCTGTAAGAGCCAGAAGCAAGAAGCCTAATAGAATTTTTCTATGCATAAGCCCCGCTTAGAACTTCAACGACACCGACGCAACAGCGAGCCCAAAGGCCGCGCCGGTCACAATCGCTACCGGCCCGTGGGCCGAAGCGACCCCATGTACCTTTTCGCCGCTGTTCTTTTGGTTGTAGGCGATCGCCCCCAAAATTGGTGTAAGAATCATTCCCGGACCGTGAATCCAGGCCAAGGCTTTATGCAAACGAATCGGGCCCCGAGTCTCCGTTCCAGGTATTCGAGGCGCTCGGATGGCGTAGTACGCGGTCATGAAATACAAGTCGCCCGATACCGCGCCAAGAACCATGTGCACCGTGCGATCGGTGTTGCTGGTGTTCTTGCCACCGGCGTTTGCGGAGGTAATAAACGTAGCGATTAACGGGGCGAGGGTTATTAGACCGAGTCGCTGATGGACCTTCAACATGTGCGTTCGTTTGTCGAGCCTCGCCTGATCTCGGGCGCTTCCCTGAGCCTGCGTGGCAGAAATTCCCAGATCTTCCAGCGAGGGTGCTGTCGTTGTGCTGGAAGGAGCGTTCGGCAAATTCTCCTGCGGCGCCGGAGCCGGCTGACCGTTGACTTGTTCGCCCGTCTCCAACTTCCCATCCAGAACCGCGGTCCCTGTGGCATTCACCGTTGCGGAAGGAATCTCTACCGTCCTGAAACCGACTGCCTCAAATTTCACCCGATAACCGCCTGGAGGCAGCTGGTCAAACTTGTAACTGCCGTCTGTTCCCGTGGTGACGGATCGTGCTTGGCCAGTTTCTGCGCTCGTCGCCGTGACCGTCGCATTCGCGAGCGCCGCGCCCGAGGTATCGGTGACTTTGCCCGACAATGCGCCGGCTTCGACGGTCTGAGCTTTCACAGGGGACAGAAACGTAGCCAGCAGATAGATAACAACGAGGATACGAAGCGTGCGGCTACTGCGTAGAGCGTTCAACATTTCGCACCTCCGTCTGACTTCCAAGTCGAAGATGGTGGTTACTGGTTGAGCGTGAGATGCAAACGCACGCAGTTTAGTTGTGGGCGAGAAATGGATGCAACGTCACATCTTGGGCTGTCGCATCTTGACCTATCGCACCACGAGATCTCAGTTTTGGCAAGGACCAACAGGCCATGGCTTTCGTGGTACCGCTCACGACAACGTCATCCTGTTCCTGACGTCTCGCGGTCCGACTAATCCCGCGCCCGGTTTTTGATCCAGATCGGCGAGCCCTCGAATCCAAAGGCTTTTCGGAGTTGGTTTTCCAGAAACCGCTGGTAGGAGAAATGCAACTTCACCTTCCGGTTAGTGAAGAGCACAAACGTCGGCGGAGACACTCCGGCTTGCGTCATGTAATAGATTTTGACTTGCTGGCGTGCGGGAACGGATGCGCGCTCGAAATCGATGAACTTCAGGAAGCGGTTCATCTCCGCGGTCGGAATGCGCTTGCGGCGCTCGGACGCTACTTTTTCGAGGGTGGGCAAAATCTTCTCCGTGCCCTTGCCCGTTGCGGCGGAGATGAACAGCACGGGGGCATAGCTGAGGAACTTGAGGTCGTAGCGAACTCTCTGTTCGTAGGCCTCGCGATCGGTCGGACTCTTGCTTTCCCGAATACGCGTGGCTTTCGTGTCCCGCCCGGCCTTCTTCTGGCCACTCGTCACCAGGTCCCACTTGTTCACGATGACGATGACGGAACGTCCGCTCTCGTGAGCGTAGCCGGCGATGGTAGCATCGAGCGCGCTGACGCCCTCGGTGGCGTCAATCACAAGCAGCGCGATGTCGGCGGCATCGAGATGTTTGCGCGCCATCACGACGGAAAGCTTCTCCGCCATCAGATGGGTCTTGCCCTTTCGCCGGATTCCGGCGGTATCAATGAAGCGGAAGCTCTTGCCGTGGACGTTGATGACTTCATCGACCGCGTCGCGGGTCGTGCCCGGGATCGGCGAAACGATAGCGCGCGATGTGCCGGTCAGCCGGTTCAGGAGCGTTGACTTGCCGACATTCGGGTGCCCGATAATTGCGACCTTGATTTCCTTGGGCTCCGGGGGGATTTCGTCTTCCGCTGTGTGCTGCATCTCATCGCCAGGCTCGGCGTATGCAGGTTCGGTGAAATCCTCGGCTTCGACGCTCGCGGTTTCAAGTTTCAAAGCTTCGAAGACCGCCTCAAGAACGTCATCCACGCCGCGACCGTGTTCGGCGGAAACAGGAAATAACTTCCTGATCCCCAGGCGATGGAATTCGTCGGTGAGCGTCTGTTGTTTGTCACTGTCAATCTTGTTGACGGCTAGAAACAGAGGCTTGCCGCCGCGAAGCAGCAGGCGGGCCAGGTCGAGATCGGGCGCCGTGAGTTCGCTACGCCCGTCGACGACCAGAATGATCGCGTCAGCCTCTTGCAGTGCGACCTTGGCCTGGCGAAAGATTTCTGCCGGGATCAATTCCTTTTCGTCAGGTTCGATTCCGCCGGTGTCCACGATGCGCAGGCGGCGTCCCCGGAAGTGAGCTTCGCCGTAGAGCCGGTCGCGCGTAATCCCCGGCTCGTCACCGACGATGGCGCGCCTGGAGCCGACGATTCGATTGAACAGGGTGGATTTCCCAACATTGGGGCGCCCAACGATGGCGATCGTAGGAACGCCGGCGGTCGCCGGTGCGCTCATCGAGTTGGGATTGATTCGGGTCAAAGGCTTCGGCCACGATTACATAAGCAGTGGCTTATTATAGAGACTCCGTGGCTCCAACCTCCCAGCCCGCCTCCGCCGGGATCCCCGGCGTAAAGAAAAAGGACGTCTCGCTCTACCAATTCTTCGCGCCCGGAGGCGTGCTCTCGCGCACTCACCCGGCGTACGAATTTCGCCGCGGACAGCTCCAGATGGCGCAGGCCGTCGAGCAGGCCCTCGAAGAAAAACGTCATCTCATCGTTGAGGCAGGGACGGGAACCGGCAAGACTCTAGCCTATCTTGTCCCCGTGATTCGCTCAGGCAAGCGCGTGATTATTTCGACCGGTACCAAGAACTTGCAGGAGCAGCTCTTCCATAAGGATGTCCCTTTTCTCGAGCAGGCATTGTTTCCAGACGGCGATGGTCACCTGAACGTCTGCTACATGAAAGGCCGAAATAACTATCTGTGCCGCAAAAAGCTCTATGACCTTACCGATCAGCCCGTGTTGAGCGGCATGGAGGAGATCGGCCACTATCACGCCATCGCCGCATGGGAAAAGACAACGCAGACCGGGGATCGCGCAGAACTGGCTGAACTGCCCGAGGCCAGCGCTCTCTGGCATAAGATCGACGCGCGCTCCGATGCTTGCATCGGTCAGAAGTGCAGCTCGTGGGATAAATGCTTCATCACCGAAATGCACCGGCGGGCGATGGAAAGTGACATCATCATAGTCAACCACCACCTGTTTTTCGCCGACCTCTCGATCAAGCAACAAGCCGAGTACGCGCCGGACGCCGGCATTCTGCCGGAGGTGGGTGCGGTCATCTTCGACGAGGCTCACGAACTGGAAGATGTCGCTGGCAGTTATTTCGGGGTATCCGTCACCAATGGACGCGTGGAAGAGCTCTGCCGCGATGTGGAAGCCTCCCTCCAGCGCAACCACATGCTTTCGGCATCGATTTCGGGGGCGCTGAAGAGCCTGCGGGAACGGTCGATGTTTTTCTTTGCCCTGTTGCCTCAGGGCGAAGGCCGCTTCTCTTTTGAGAACCGCCGCGATTTCCTGGAGGAAAACGGCGAAGAGTTCATGTCGTTGCAACAATCGTTCACTCGCCTAGGCTCGGAACTGGAAAACCTGCCGTCCAAGCCAGAGGAAGTTTTCAACTTTGCCAGACGCACGCAGGAACTTCAGGTGCAGTTTGGTTTTCTAATGGAATCGGAAGACCCGAACACCGTGTTCTGGATCGAGCGGCGGCGCGGAGGACGCGACAGGTTAAACGTCTACCTGCAAGCCACGCCGATCGATGTGGCCCCGATTTTGAAGACTTGTTTGTTCGACAAACTGGAGTGCGCCGTCCTGACTTCGGCCACGCTAGCCGTGGGCGGAGGCTTCGAGTACATGCGGCGACGGCTTGGCCTTGAGTATACCCGCGAATCCGTTTTGCCCTCGCACTTTGACTACGAAAACCAGGCACTCCTCTATGTCCCGCCCGATCTGCCCGATCCTCGCACTCCGCAGTTTGCAGCCAAGGCGGCGGACCGTATCCGGCGATTGCTTGAAATCTCGCGTGGGCGGGCATTCGTGCTTTTTACCAGCTACGCGCAGATGAACGACGTTTACCAACGTTTGCTGGGTGAGCTCGACTTCCCCATGTTGTTGCAGGGCGACGCGCCGAAAACCGCACTCCTCGAGGAATTCCGACTGACGCCGCACGCAGTGCTCTTCGCGACCTCATCTTTCTGGCAAGGCGTCGACGTCCAGGGAGAACAACTCAGTTGCGTGATCATCGATCGCCTGCCTTTCGCCGTGCCCAGCGACCCGGTCGTGGCAGCGCGTGTAAAATCCATCGACGCCCAGGGTGGCAATGCCTTCTTTCAGTATCAAGTGCCCGCAGCCGTAATCACACTAAAACAGGGCTTCGGCCGCCTCATTCGTTCGCTGCACGACCGCGGTCTGCTGGCACTCCTGGATAACCGGATTCTGAAGAAACAATACGGACGTGTGTTCGTTGAGAGCCTGCCGAATTACCGGAAGACGACGGAGTTGTTAGCGGTAGAGGAATGGTTCGGCGCAGCGCCGGGACAGCCGGACCTTCAGGGAAGCTCTGATTGAAATCGAGGCCCCGCCTGGTTGGACGACGGAAACGACAGTTCAGCGGAGCTAATTATCGCACCAGCTTCATTCCGGCAGCGCTGGCCGCATTCCGGTCGAGAGTGACAGTGTACTCACATTCCGCCGCATGGCCGCAGCGTTCAATAAGACAGTCGGCAAAATCGGCATGGCCGGCGCTGAACTTCCGCAACGCCTGCGCGACGATGTCAGCTCGCTCAACAACCAATTCTTTGCTCCGCAGCAACAACTCCAGGACCTGCTTAATTTCGTTCTTGCTGAAACGGTAGGAAACCTCCAAAACCCAAACCAGCTCCACGACGACGATCAGGGAAAGGAATCCCGGCGAGTCGGTGGAGAGTGCATCCATCACTCTGACGGCAGAGGCCGTTTGGGCGGCATCGTCGTGGGTAAGATAGCGGACAACAACGTTCGTATCGAGTCCGATCATCGCCCGGATGGTCAACGGGACCCGGATGCGCGTCTCGCGATGGCAACGTTCATCTCTTCAATCGAGACCGGCTTGTTTCGTTTGCCTCGAAACAGTCCTTTCAGTTCCCGCACCGAGCGCGTAGCCGCAACGAGGGCGAATTGCCCCTCACCCTGCTCCACGAATTCCACACGATCTCCTGCCTCTAACCCGAGTGCCGCGCGCACCCGCGACGGTATGGTGATCTGGCCTTTCGAAGTGACAGTTGCGACTGCCATAATAGCGCTCCGCAATATTCCTTACATCATAGTAAGGAAACATTAGATTGTCAAGGAGACCTCACAGCGGGGAAGTCCCAACATCTCCAAGTCACGCTCGCAGATCCACCGTCCTTTGCTTGCAGCTTTGGAGAGCATGTTGTTTCTTCACGATACAATGGCAGATCACTAGCCTCAGCCAGAACAGAATTAGCCTCCGCGGAAACACATGTTCTTAGTGAGGGTTGTGCGAACATCAGAACTATAGCTAGAGAGGAAAGCGAATGTTTAGAAGTGCATGGGTAGCGGTCGCGGCAGTCGTGTTTTTCACATCAGTGGGCGTCTGTCAGAACCAGGGTCATTTCGACGGCAGCTTCAACGGCGCGGTAGTCTTCACTCGGTCATCTACGGCCAATGGAATTCAGCAGAGCGCGACCATTGGCGCAAACTATTTCGGCACCTTCCGCTTCCGATTCAAGCCCAAGTCCAAGAACTCGCTGATTTTCAATTACGGCTACATGAAGAACTCTCAGATCTACCAGACCAACTTCGACTACCACCAACTGGACACGATTCACGAATACACCGGGGCCTATGTCCGCAATTTCTACGAGAGGGGAAAATTCCAGCCGTTTTTTCTGGTCGGGGCTGGAGCACTCGGTTTTTATCCCCGCAGCACATGGGTGTTTTTCGCGAATCTGCAGCCCAACAATATCCCGAATCGTCAGCAGATCAATGTAAACCCTCAATCGCAGACTGAGGCCGCGCTCCTGTATGGCGGCGGCGTAGACTACAAGCTCCCCTGGAAGTTCGCCCTCCGGCTGCAGTATCGCGGACTCTACTACAACAACCCAAATTTCAAAGTGAACACCCTGAATGGAGGCGCGATAAGCTTCGTGGCGGGAAACAGAGGCCACATGGCCGAGCCCTCGGTCGGGCTGGTGTTCAGGTTCTAGCCGCGGATTTATAAGAGCAGAAAAAAGACCGATTCCGATCCGTCGCCGATTTTCAAGAGTTGAGCGCAGCCTTGCGCAACTTCCGGCTTTCCGCCAGCAATGCCATCGAATGCATAAGGTTCTGCAGGGTGACGATGCCAATCAGGCGTTCATCCTCAACCACCGGAATGATGCTGAGATTGCGAGCGGTCAGCTTGCGAAACGCCGAAGCCAGCGATTCCTTCTTCTGCGCGACCTCGAAGATGCGGTTCATCACCGCCTGCACATATCCATTCCCCTCTGCACGCAACGCCGCCAAGATCTTCTGCTTCGAAATCACGCCTACCATGTCGCTACCCCGAATGACAGGGAAATCGTCCTGCAGCGAGTGCACGGCTTTCTCCAGTGCGTCTTCCAACGTATCGGCCGGAGATAGCGTGGCAAAGTCGGTCAACATGATGTCTTCGAGGCGCACCGTTTCGAGCACCGACTGAAATACCGCCGACCGCTCCTCCAGTTGCGCCGCAACGAAGAGGAAAAATCCAATCATGGTGAACCAGATATTCGAGAGCATGCCCACCAGCATGAACAGGGTTGCAAAGGCCTGGCCAATCGAGACTGCACGTCGCGTCGCCCGAACCGAATCCATGCGGCGGCTGAAGACAGCCCGCAACACCCGGCCCCCGTCCATCGGATACGCCGGCAGCAGGTTGAATAACGCCAATCCCAGGTTCGACCAGACCAAACTGCGGGGCAGGTTTCCCGAGTAAACATAAGGTTTCGCCCAGAGGTGAACCTGAGGCGCCACCGCGAGCAGCACGCCCCCTGCGACAACCGCAATAACGATATTGACCAACGGCCCCGCCACGGCAATGCGTATATCCCGCTTCCACGTCAGCATGCCCGGCTCAAGCGGACGCTGGGTTTCATCGAGCAGCGTAACTTCACCTATGGGCAGCAGGATGATGGCCTTGGCGGGAACACCGGCGCGCATCCCAACTAACGCTTGCCCCAATGCATGCAATGCCACGCTGCCGAGAATAATTCCAACCAGAGCGAGACCGCGACCGGGATTGGCTGGACCATGCGCTGTCGACTCGGTCAGCCACACGAAGACAAGCAAAAAAAAGAAAGTCAAATGGATCCGAAGTTCGACTCCGAAAATCCGGCCCGCCGGTATAGACCAATTTCTCATCTAAACACCTGCAACTTCTTTCTACCTCTATTCTATATAGTTTAGACGCCGCAGCCCGGTCCGAAGGTGCGGACGCCATAATCGAAGGTGCCGAGGCCGGAGTTAACCTCGCAGTCAGAGCCGTCCGGCTGCGTAAAAGGCCGCATCGAACATGAGAGTAATTGCAGGAAAATATCGAAGCCGCCATCTGCGCTCCCTGCCCGGCCTGGACCTTCGTCCAACCGCCGATCGCGTGCGCGAAACCCTATTCAACGTGCTCACCGCGGGAAACCCGGCAGCGCTCGACGGCACCGTCTGGCTCGATCTTTATGCGGGAACCGGCGCAGTCGGCATCGAAGCCCTCAGCCGTGGCGCAGGCATGGTTCACTTCGCGGAGTCGTCAGCCAGCGCAGCCCAATTGATCAAACAGAACCTGGCCGCGTTGGCAATAGAAATCGGCTTTCAAATTCTGAAACAGGATTCGATTCGCTCCCTACGCACACTCGAATCGAGTGGAGTCGTCGCAGACTTTGTCTTCCTCGACCCTCCGTATGACATGGAAGACGCTTATCGCCGAACCCTGGATGCAATTTCAAAATCGCGACTGCTGAAACCGGAAAGTATCGTCATCGCCGAACATCAGAAGAAGTTTGATCCCGGAGAATTGTTCGAATCGCTCCTTCGTTATCGGAAACTGGTGCAGGGCGATGCAGCGTTGAGCTTTTATCGGCAGGCTCAATAGACGAGCGTCTACATCAGGAGTTCGTTCGTCCGCCGCACAATCGGGTGCTGCATCTCCTGCAGATCGTTCTTGACCTGGTTGAGCCCGTACACACACTGCTCGAAGTGACTCGACAAGCTGGCAAACAGCGGCGCCACTTTCGTGTATTCGAAATGCTCAAACTTGGAGACGATGTAATAACTCTCCTTCCCGGCTTTCATCCAGTCAACAAAATTCTCCACTCGGTTGCGGCGCAAGCGGAAGTGATTGATGCTCTCCGGAAACATGCCCGCAAAGAAGAGCGTGTAATCTCCAATGTGCTTGCGAACCTGCCGTTCGCGATCGAAGGAAGGCGCAGGCCCATAAATTGGGTTCGATTCAATCAGCATCTCGCCAACATCAGTCAGCGGCTGGCCGGTACCGTTTCGTATTCTGAATAACTGCTCGACTTCGCAAAACTCGGCCATCAGGTGCGCGACATAGTTCACGATCTGCGGGTCGCGGATCCCAATCTCCTCGGCATAGTGCCGTCCGATCAGTTCGCCAAACAGTTGCTGCAACGGATGCGATTCCGGAATCATTTTTCAGGGCCCCCGAACTCCGCTTGCCAGGCGGGTTCCATCTGCTGCGCGATTTTTATCGCGACTTCATCCAAAACGCAAGTGACTTTTGTAAGTCACAGCTATCTACTTTTTCTATGGTGCGCAAATCATCGAAAGGGTTTCCTGTTAATTCTTGGCAGCCGCGAAGGCAGACTGCTGATCGTTCGCCTGAGCCTCAAGTTACAATCACCTGCAGGAGGTGTTTTCGCTCTTATGGAACGACGAAACATTTCGAGCGGTACACAATGGGAACCGATCGTAGGTTACTCACGTGCGGTTAAAGTTGGTTCGCACGTACATGTGGCCGGAACCACCGCCACCGGCGCAGACGGCAAAGTCGTCGGCGTGGGCGATCCTTACGCCCAGACGGTGCAAACTCTGAAGAACATCGAATCCGCTTTGCAGAAAGCCGGCGCGACGTTGAAAGATGTCGTACGCACCCGCATGTTCGTGATCAACATCGCCGACTGGGAGAAGATCGGCCGAGCCCACGGCGAATTCTTCCGCGACATTCGTCCCGCAACTTCGATGGTCCAAGTAAGCGCCCTGATCTCCCCCGAGATGCTGGTAGAGATCGAAGCCGACGCCGTGATCACCGCAACCGAGTAATGCCTACGTAGCCCCGGACGGCAGGTGGCCCACACAATCATGTTAGCACCGCAGCGTTCCCAGAGAAGCTTGCGGACCAAGGCTCTGGAACCCTTTCCGCGTTCTTTGCGGAGGATGGGAGACGAAACCTTCAACCAGAAACGCCTGACAGAGCACTGGCTGCACTGTACAGCGCTGCCAGCCCTCCCTACCCCAGCCGTCATCCTGAACGGACGCAAGTCCGCGAAGGATCTCGCGCGCACAACGACAAACGTCTCTCAGCAATGAGGGTGCGCCACCCTTCCGGGTTCTGTGCGGAGGGGGGAGGTAACCATAATGCTGGTCGAGGCTGAAGCCGACGCGGTAATCGCCGCAGCCGACTGATGCCCATGTAATCCTGGCCGCCCCGTCCGGATCGTCGAGCTAACTCCGATTTCGGACGCCGTGGCTCCCCAAGCGCCGCGATAAACTCACCTCCCGAGTGGATAGGTCGTGACTCCCGGGAAAGCGACTCCGCTTCCATGCTAATTGAGCCCAGAGGGGCCTGTAGCTCAACAGTTAGAGCAGCAGACAATCCATCCGCTCGCACAACTTCCGTGCAGACTGGCAGTTTTGCCAGTTCCTTGTGGTGCTGCCGTGCTTATACTTTTGTCCGCACAAAGTGTGTGGGGTTGTAAGCGCGTGATCCGAGGTGAGGTGTCCTGAGCTGGAAGCAAAGAATTCAGGTTCGCAGCTCTCCACTGGGTCTGAAGGTCGAATTTTTAGTTCAGCATTCTTGATTCGAAAGCAAGGGGCAATGAAAAATTACAAGGCTGTTCTCGGATTGTTGAGCACTTTGTGCCTCCTGATGTTCACCACGCCAACCGTGCACTCACAAGACAAAAGTGCTCAAGGGACGGTTCAAGTCCACCTGGTCGCCACCAATGAGGCCCAGCGCGGTGACGAAGTCCCCACTCTGCAGCAGGGCGACGTAAAAGTGAAACAGGGCAAGAATTTTCTGAAAGTGAACCAATTGATTCCGGCCAAGGGTGACAATGCCGCGCTCCAACTATTTATCCTGATCGACGACACCCTCGACACTGGAGTTGGAAACAACCTCAACGATATTAAGGATTTCATCAATGCCCAGCCTGCGTCTACCGTGATTGCTGTCGGCTACATGTCGAATGCGGCCGTCCAGGTCACCCAGAACTTCACCGCCGATCACGACCTCGCCGTCAAGGCGGTCCGCCTGCCGCGCGGGAGCTTGTCGACCATGGACAGCCCGTATCTGTCTCTTATCAGTTTGGTCAAAGGATGGCCTCAGCAGAAGGTCCGGCGTGAAGTCCTGATGGTGTCAGACGGCATCGACCGGCTTCGCGGAGCTCAGCCCGCACGCCCGACCACCCAGCCCATGACCCCCCGTTCGGGACGCACGCCGGCCGGGTCCTCGGTCCTCGGCCCGGACTATGGCCCTGTCTATCACAGCATGCCCACCATGAGCCCCGACGTGAACTCTGCCAGCGAGATCAGCCAGCGCTACAACGTGATTGTCTACTCGTTATACGCTCTGAGCGTCGGACGCGCCGCCCGAAGCTCCTGGGATCTGCAGATTGGCCTTTCGGGCCTCACCAAGCTCGCCGATGAAACCGGCGGCGACTGCTTTTCTCTCGGCACTTCAACTCTGGTCAGCTTCAAACCCTACCTCGACCGCCTGCAGAAAATGTTTGACAACCAGTACTACGTAGTTTTCCAGGCCACCCCGGGGAAGAAGGACGGATTACAGCGCGTCAACTTAATCACGGAGGTGCCGAATTCCGAGATAGCCGCCGCCGACAACGTTTGGGTTCCGGCAGCCAAATAAGCAATCGTGAAAAATAACCTAATGCTTAGTCCTAATTTCGATGGGTACAATGCCGGGGCGTTCGACTCATACAGAAAACGTCACTGACGACAAGAGGAACAAAATCCATGAATCCAGAGCCTGAAGATCCGCACCGAGGTTTCGTTTTCGATCCAGACGAACAAAGAGTCCATCAGCAGAATAGCCCTCGTTGCAAGCCCGCGCGACGGCGTTTCTTGCAACTCGTGGCCGGAGGCGCCTTCGTGGGCTGGATAGGAACGGCAGCGTCGCAGTTAAGCTCCCCCGAACCAGTCCTCGCGCAAAGCACGCTCACCCCGGATGCTGCACTGGCGGAACTGATGGCGGGGAACGGGCGCTTTGTGAACCGGAACATCACGTCCGACGCCCAGGATCTCACCATCTTGAAGCAAAACAACGCCGAGAAGCAGGAGCCCTTCGCTGCGGTGCTCTCCTGTGCCGATTCCCGCGTTCCGGTGGAGTTGGTTTTTGATCAGACCATCGGCCACATCTTTGTAACCCGAATCGCCGGCAATTTCGCCACTGCAGAGATTATCGCGAGCTTGGAGTACGGGGCGTTGGTATTGGGGACTAAGGTGATCCTGGTCATGGGACACGCAGGCTGCGGCGCGGTGAAGGCGACGATCCAGGGTGCAGAAGTTCCTGGGCAGATCAGTGCGCTCTTTCCCCATATTCAGCCGGCGGTCGATCAGGCCGGGAATAATCTGGAAGCGGCCACTAAGGCGAACGCCAAGATTCAGGCGGCCCTGCTGGCGGAGTCGTCTACGGTCATCAAGGGGCTGGTGAAAGACGGCAAGCTGAAGGTTGCGTCAGCGTACTACGAGATTGCCACTGGTAGCGTGGCGTTGGTGAGTTAGGCGGCACACCATGACTCCCTCAGCCACACCTTATGGACCTTCTGGACTCGGAACTTCGCAAGATGGGGCACAGCTCGGCTGTTGCGAGCGGACAGTCTTGGTTCTGCGCGGGATCCTGAAGGCGACCGAGATACCAAAAATTTCGTTGGTGTCCCAGCCACCGGGCAGGTTAACTGACTGCAATAAGTAGTAAGGCCGAACCGAAAACGAATCGGCGATGGGCAGTCGTACTCCCACCTGGAAGCGGTTCTGGGTGTAACTGCTGCCGCCGTTGGCGAAGGGGTTGTTTCCGAGAACGATAAAGAACTCGTTGCTCACGACCAGCACCGGTGGCCTCGACATGCGAACCGGTAAGGTGTACTCGACGCCTGGGCGAAATCGAAGTCGTGCGGAAGCGGGCCGGTTATCAACAAAGCGTCCCTCGATCAGCGTTCGGAGTGTCGGCCGCCACGGGCCGCGCGAGGTGCTCAGGGTGAGATTGAGCTGCAACCGGTTTTCGTAAGCAATGTTGGGATTCCCCGGAAAGCGCTGGTAACGATAAATCGGTATCAGCGTGAACCACGGCCGCAGACGGAAAGCAACGCCGCCTTGAACGAAATACTCGTACAGGTTGGACATTCCCTCGTCGAGCCGCTCATGGAATTCGACATCCAGAGATTTACTCGCCGAAAGGCCAGTTGAAATCCCCTGATCGAGCCAGAGCCCTATCTGCTTCTCATCCTCGGGGTCCTCAGGCAGTTCTTGTTGCTGCGCCCTGGCCGGGACAGCCAAGAAGCAACTGCACAGCACCGCAATGACACAGACGATGTGCCGCCGCGTCGTCATCCACGTAACCTTCGGAGCCGTCTCCCGCGCTGTGGGACACGTGCGGTAACTGAGCGAAAGCACCGCCATGAACCAATTTCACTTTTTGCAGTCGCCAGATGCTGGCTGCACTTTCACGACCTTGAAGTGAGGCGTCGGTCGTCCCGTCATCCCGTTATCAGTGCTCGGCGTCGCGCCTCTGTCTCCAGTGAGGGTGACAGACTTTCCGACATAGGAATCAAGGTGAACCGTCCCGCTATAGACCAGGTTCGTGATCCCTTTTTCATCTACGAGTTGGTATTCGTTAGGCTGGCCGGTGCCGGTCAGGCAACCGGTAATTGTCTGGTGAGTTTTTGGGTTTGGGGACTGAGCAAGAACTGGCGCAACCACCAGCATCGCAAACACAAATAACCTTCCTCGCATGATTCACCTCCGCCGCCGAATTCTACAACAAAGGGAAAGGAGCGGAACTGGCAAAACTAACAGGAACTGCCAGGGCGTCAAAATTCCACTCACTGACCTGCCCAGATTCTCAAAGAGTGGAATCGTCCGGTTTCGACAGCTAGTGCGGGTGCCCCACCCTTCCGCGTTCTGTGCGGAGGGTGGGAGGCAAAAATGAGTTGTCGGAGCTATCAGGCACCAAAACGGACACCTGATTGGGCACTAGAACAAACCGCGATGCGATTCTCCGAATGCCCACCACTTCATCGGGAGCTTCGCGAAGATCGAGAAGAGGATCGCGGGAGGTTGAACGTCTTGCTTCCCGCACCGCATCATCAGCATCCCGAGCCTCATGCCCCGCACGGAGACAGCGGTAACGTCGGCGTCGGAGCTACAAACGAGCTTCGCGTAATCAGCACCAATGGCGAGTTGACCGCGTTTGAACTCAGGGTTGTGAGCCTTGGCGCGAGCCTCGCATTCCTGGCCCAGTTACCACACAGCTTTGATGTCGGACGCCTTGACGCGAGGTACTGGTTTCCCGGGGAACATCCCAAACTGAGCTTCCATCTCGTACATCGCGAGGAGTCTCCCAAGCTCGCCGGAAAGCATACGGCGACGGGCGCGAAGAGGGGAAGTTACGAAGGTAACACCCGTGTTTTTCCACACGGCGACACCGGCTCTGCCTCAGTTTTATAGTGTGAAACAGAAAGGTTGCTGACATGCCTACCGTGTACCTCTTGATGCCTTCAGGACCGGTATTTCCGACAGCAGGAGAAGCCGATCCTGAGATCACGGTTGACAAACACAAAACACTCTTCCACCTCGACAGATCAGCAGCGGAGAGAAACCGGGACAGAATGCCGTCCCACTATCTCGATTACAATTGGGTCGTCGAGCCAATCGAGCAAAGCCATGATGAAGGGTTCATCGTGGCGGGTCATCCACGCTAAGTTGATCGCCTCGTGACTCGGAGCGGGTGGCCCACCTGTTGTGTCGTGGATCTAACTTGTATCCAAAATTAGGGTGCCCCACCCTTCCGCGTTCTGTGCGGAGGGTGGGAGGCAACCATGCCAGCACCATGATCCCTGGAAGGCGCCCCGATTCCCACTTCTCTTTCCGTGGGTTATCGAACGGGATAACCCTTCAAGGACCGAATTTGTGCCGACGAACCCTGCGCCTCGGCCCGCGCCAGCGAGGCTACCGTAGATGCCGCCTTCCGGAATTGAGCAGCGCAAGACCGTCCGATCCTCAAAAATCTTGTCAAGCCCCCGCAAGCCCCCAATTCCTCGCAACCCCATCATTCCATTACAAAAATAAAGTTCCAAACCATGTCATGTTTACCCTTGGAACCTGCCATACTGGTATTAGAGGGTTGATTGGGTTGAGCTAGTCCAGTCGCTCGCTCCAAGCTGTGCGACCCATACTAAGTCCTTTAAAAGGGATATTTTAGATATTAACCCCAGCCCGCTCCACCAGTTTTCATAGACTTACGAGAATAACGGACTCGGAAGAAGAGATATCGCCTCCTGTAAGTCCTTTAGAAGGGATATTTTGCGAGGGTATCTCGGTTTCTTGCCCAATCGATTCATAGATTTAGCAGAAAAGCGTATTTCGAGGTATATACCCATTGCAAATTGGTAAACACTTGCCCAAGACCCGGACATAACCCGAGCAACTGCAGCACAGCCAGACCGGACGTGTGGCCCAGCCTTTCGCGTTCTGCTAAATTGAGCCCAGGGGCCCGTAGCTCAACGGTTAGAGCAGCAGACTCATAATCTGTTGGTTGTAGGTTCGAGTCCTACCGGGCCCACCAGCATCTTCAATTTCAGCAATAGGTTCCAACGACTCCGAGTCGGGCTCGCTGCGTTCGTCTATCTGCAGTTGCGCCCGAGTTGCATTTTGTTGCGGAGTTGTCTTGCAGTCCAGACCATCCACCCAGTTGATGTTGGCTCCCGCGACGAGGTGGCCGTACGTGTCCACCGTGATCTGAATCGAACTGTGCCCCATTTGATCTTTCACGTAGGCGAGAGAAGCACCGTCCTGTATTAGTAAGCTGCCAAAAGTGTGCCGGAGGTCGTGGAACCGGAATCGTCGGAGGCCAGCGTGTTCCAAACATGGCAAGAAGTGATAGTGAAACAGGTTGCTCGGGTCCAGAACCGTCCCTGTTTTTGAAGGAAATACCAGTTCGTCCAAAATGCTGCTTTTGCCCTTCATGAATGCTTCGAGCATCCGCTTGTTACGCAACTGAAGTAGAGCCCGTCGCAACTCCCGCGAGAGGTCGACCCGGCGGGATTTCTTGCTTTTGGGCGTAGTGAATTTGCCATATACCCAATTGTGCTGGACGATGATGTACCGGTTGGTATCCTCTTCACTGTTACCGAATTGAATGTCGCCCCATTGGATAGCGATCAACTCGCCTTTGCGTAGTCCGCTGCGAAGTGCCATCAGGAAAAGAGGGTACACATCGGGGCACAACTCCAGAGCCGACGCCAGGAAATCTTGAGCTTCCGACCGCGTCATTGCCTCTGCTTGATGCTTTGGCTTCTCCGTTTTTGTGAATCTGCCAAGCTTCTCGGCAGGGTTGTGTTCGACAACGCCATCTTCGACCTCGTGATTCAGGATGACACGGAGCGTACAAAGAATCAGCCGCAGCGTGTTGCGCGATAGCTCCCCCTTCGCGGACAACTCCCCCAAGAACTCTTTAACCTGACTCCGTTGAATCGCCGTCACATGGAACTGGCCAAACCGCGGGAGCACATACAGCCGCAGGAACTGCTTATAACAATCGACGGTGGACGATTTTAATTCCACTTCGGCGTACTGCTTTAACCAGGTGCGGGCGTACTGCTCGAACGTAAGCCCTGAGGGTTCAGCCAGGAACCCGAGGTCCCCGAGGGTAAGCTTTGCTTCAATTTGGCGCCGTACCTGGTCCGCCAGTTCTCTACTGGTGCCCACACACCTGGCCTTCCGGCGTCGGTGATAGTTTACAAACACGTACCACTTGCCGCCGCGTTTTCGAATCTTTACGCCCATCAGTTTGTTCCGATTACTTCGGCCACCATTTCGGCCACGATCGAGTCAACGTCAACAGATTTCAGTCTGTGATTTTCCAGCCATTGATCAAAAGTGCTCCGGCGAATCAGAATCTTGGTCCCGACGCGAGCGGCCGGCAGTGGATCAACAGACCGATGGATCCACTCGCGAAGGGTTCGCTCTGACACACACGCATACCCTTGCAGTGTCTTAAGGTCCAACCATTCAGGTTGCCCGTTTTCGAATCGGATACGAGGCTTCATACCTAGCTGCTCAATCCACCATCGGCTATGGGCGCGCCAATCACATTTGGGGCGGTCAGTCTCGCTGAACGCCGTTATGTTCATTGCCACACGCAATCTCGTAATCCGTTGTGCGGGCGCTCTTGAAACGTTGATTGTCCGGCGACCCTCACCCCATCCGCTACCGCTGGCTCCTGTTCTTTTTGAACACAGCTCCGATTGGTTCAGAGTCCACGCCTCCGGTCGAACATCACCTCAACGCGTATTCCCCCTAATCAGCCGATGCACCTGCCAAGTCGATGTTCCATAGTCAGCTGCAAGCGTCCTATAAGACTTTCCCGTCAACTCTCGTTCCTTCCGCATTTTGGCCACGTCTTTTGACTTAAGTACCCGCAGTGGGGGACGTCCCAATCGCTTCCCTTGGCTTCGTGCGTGCTGCAGTCCTGCCCGGACACGCTCACCGATGAGGGATCGCTCCCACTGCGCTATTGCCCCGATGATCTGGAACAACATCTCCCCGTGAGGAAGTGACGTGTCTATAGCTTCCGTGCACGACACAAAACCGACCTTCAAAGTTCTGAACAGTTCAAGAGCGTTCAGCAGTTGCTTGAGTGACCGGGCAAATCGGTCGAACTTCCAAACCACCACAACGTCAATCCTTCCACGACGACAGTCCTCCAGAAGTGCATCGAGTGCTGGTCGCCGCTCTAGCGCTCCTGACACTCCTTTGTCGTTGTACTCCTTCCGAAGACTCCAACCACGTCGCTTTACATAATCAACCAGTTCTTGCCTTTGCATTTCGGGATGCTGGTCCATCGTGCTCACTCTGGTGTAAATCGCTGCTTTCTTGATCCCCATGAGGCACCTCCCTTGGGGCGTCATTAAATAAGCGGTTAGTGCAAAGCGCAAGCTGAACAATACGCGTCTTTGCGAAACCGGATCGTTAGTGCATTTCTTACATTTTGTGAATACTCATAAAAACGGAGTCGATTGGCGGTTCATTTTTTTCGCGTCTACAGCTTAGCTAAAATTGTTTTCGCCCTTTTTATTGTTGGCCGGCACAGATTTCCTTCTTTCCCTGGGGGCTCTTATGGTTTCTGAAGTCATGGCTCATTTCCTGACATCGGGGAGTATCACTCGTGCAAAACTGCCAAAACTACAAAACCTAATCGCGCTTACGACGGTAGACAATCCACTTTCCCGTGATCGGATGGACAAATCGAACGGGGTCGTTGAGATCTTTCAACTTTCTGAACAATTTTTCTGGGTCAGGAACAAATCGTGGCCGCGGATTCGGCAAGAACAACTTGCGATTCCCCTTTTCGGGTTTGTTAGCCCGCCGGATGACCCCCACTTTTTCTGCGTAGCTTAACTTCCTATATGCCTGATCCATGGAAATCCCGAGCTTGCGTTCTAGATCTTTCGCTCGCACAGGCCGTTTTTTTGCACCGGAAATTTCCTCTACAAGCCGTCTGGTAGCTTCCACTGCGCCTTTTCCCCGGTGGAGGCTCTCAACAAACACTTGGTCAAAGATCAAAGCCGTAATTGCGAAGTCTGCGAAATTCACTACTAACTGGCCGCGCGTGGTGAGCTTTCGATCTGGTCGAAAGGATCGAATCAGACAAACGGTACGGCATGCCTCGACAAATGCCGGGTAGTAACGGCGGACGCTCAAGTCGTCGACAAAAAGCCCCTTTGCTACTTCTTTAAACCACTCGGGAAAAGTAACCACGGTTCCGATCTTCTTCTTAAGCAGGCGATGCACCGTGTGCCACTTTCTTAGTTCCACGCGACTTATTTCATTCTGATCGGTATATGACGTCGCGATTCTGCGGGTCTGGTCTGGGGACTCGTCGACCCAGATCGAGATGTGCCTCGTCTCATCATCAATCTTGAGTCGATTCCTGGTGGAGGTTGAGATGGCTGCAACAGGTCCATACGCAACTTGCTCTTTTGTGACGCGCTTTCCATTCTGGAATACCGTGACACGACGGATCAGTTTGTTTTCGCTAATAAGGAGGCGAATCGGATCAATAGTTCCGGCCGCCTCATTTTGCTCTTGGACATACACGACACGGTGACGAAGATCTGAGTGGGAATAGTTCCAAGCCTGGTCAGAGGTACTAGTGACTTCGGCTACGGCGCTCTGCGGCATCAAACGAAGCACTCGCGTGACAAGCCAATTCTTGCCGGCGGAACTGTGCCCTTTGACAAAGGCGTTGAGTGGACGGGGGAGGATTCGTGACACGACCACGATTAGAAGCACCAGAGCATTCAATTCCTCCCCAACTAGGCCCGCGATCTTCATCGCGCGAAGGAACTCAGTGAAGAAGTACGGCGATTGCAATAGCTTCCGCGCCTCTTTCTCCGCGCGCTTCCGTTCAACTCGCTTCATTTTGTGTGTACTCATAAGGATCCTTATTTGAATTGCCTCGCCCACTCGTCCAGCGCGCGACGTGCTTTCTCATTGACCGCTAGGGGCGTGAAAAACCGGTGAACATTAGCAACACCCTTTCTGTTGAGATAGCGCCGCACCCGTTGCAACGAAGGTGCCCGGCTTTTTGCTCCAGCGATAATCCTGCGGCTCTGATCGCCGTGGCTCTTGCTCAGGTACTGTTCCAGTCGAACCCAATCAAAAGCCACGAACTGAAAGTGCTTGGGATACACAATGTCCGGCAAATACAGAAAATCATCGAGCGTCGAGATTTCGCGGAGAAGACCTGAGTGCAGCTCCAACTCGACCCGGAAGACTCCCAACGTATCTTTCTGATAGCAGCGGACCAACTTGTCGGTCTTCCGGCCTGTACTCGTCCAGTGGATGAGTGACACTTTTTCATTCCTTTCGAGGGGATGCGATTTGCCGCAGGAATTGCTGCGGAGTTAAGTAGCCAAGGGCCTGGTGAGGACGGACGGTGTTGTAGATCTTTTCCCACGGGCGGAGTTCGCGATTGAGTTTTTTCATTTCCAGGGAACAAGCCGTTGACCTGGTAGAACTCCTCGGTATGGGTACGATTGGCGCGTTCGACGGCGCCGTTGAGTTTGGGAGAACGCGGGGCAGCACGAACAGATGGAGGCGGCGCTGCTTACAGGCGAGTTCGAATTCGGCGGCGAACTCGGAACCGCCGTCGACTTGTACCGCACGGATGGGGAAGGGCATGCGATGCTGCAGGGTGTCGAGGAACTGGGTGGCGGTTTGAGCGGTGGCGCGGGTGTGAGCTTGAATCACGTCCCAGCGGGAGATGACGTCGCGGGCGGTGAACTGTTTAAAGATCACGCCGGGCACGGGACGTACGTCCAAGGTATCGACTTCGACCAGGTCGCCGGGCTGGGACACAGCGTACTGCTTGGGTTTGCGCACGGCGTAGGGCCGGGGCCGCAGGGCGCGGCGCGATCCCGGAACCCCGGAACGGGGCGGTTCCAGCAAGCGTGCCTGGCGTTTCAGTTGGGCGAGAATGCGGCCTACCATGGAAGTAGAAACCTGCAACTGCTGACGGCGCAGCAGTACGGCGAGCTTATCCTTTCCCCAGCGGGGAAACTGCAAGCGTAAAGTCAAAACCTTTTCCTCTAAAGGAAAAGTCCAAGTCGGCTGGCGTTGGCGATGGGGACGATGGGAGCAAGATTCCAGCCTGCTCAGGTCATAGGGATCATAGCGGCTCTGCCAGCGATAGAAAGTCTGGCGGCTAATGCCGAAGTGACGGCAAGTACGGGCCACGTTCTGGCTTGCACGATAAAAATCCATCCAGGCTAAGCGAACCCGGGCTTCCCGGCTGAGCTCCACGCAGGTTCGAGCCAGTCGGCTCGAACCACGTGCTTTCCCACTGTGAATTTGCATATCGACACTCTATGCGAGTGTCACTAATCATTCTGAACGGGAACAG
>CAWBHF010000013.1:0-198480 GCA_963788645.1 uncultured Acidobacteriota bacterium | reverse complement strand
CAATCTCAGGTTAATGGTCGACGGGGCGTACGGGTGCTGTTCGAGTGCGATTCGGTACCGTGTGACCACGGTCCTGTTGAAGGCTATCCTGGGCTCCGAACAGTACCAGTCGATGAATTCACGAATGGCATGGTCGTACGAGCGCTTTGAACTCGAAGACGTGAGACTGTTCAAGACTGCAGATTTCGAATGTTCCAGATCGGGTAATTTGAGGACCGTTCTCGGGGCTCGTTTACGTTTGCTCTTCGCCATTGGAAGCGGCCTCCGCTTGCCGCGGCGAATAGCATGATCCTGTCGCCGATCTTCTAACCAGTAGCGCGTTTATTGGGACTGATCGTGGCCTGCTTCGGTCGATTTTGGGTCCTTCAAACCACGTCTGAGGTATTCGCCAGGATTGGCCCTGACAACTCGCTTGAACGCCTTACTGAATGCGGCGTCGGACTCGTAACCGACCAATCGAGCTACTTCTGGGAGCTTTTTGTCACGCCGTTCAAGTAGCTGTATCGCCTTCTGCATCCGCCACCCGGTTACATATTCCAGCGGCGTTTGTCCGAGTAGCTCTTTGAAACGTGCTGCGAATGCGGAGCGAGACATGCCCGCCGCTTCGGCCAGGGATTCGACCGTCCAGGGCGTATTCACTCTGTCGTGAATGGCACTCAGAGCAGCGCCTATTTGAGGATCGAAAATTGCACGAAGCCATCCTTTGTCGCGTTCCGGCCCCGACGCGATATGCGCCCGGAGTACCTGGATAAACAGAACCTCGGCCAGCCGACTGGCGACGACTTCAGATCCCGGCGCCTGTTCTTCCATCTCTGACGCGAGCGCCTGCACTGTGGTGTGAAGAGCAAGCGTGCGTGCCTGATCGGCCTTCATCAAAATGAAGTTCGGCAATAACTGAGTGATCGGCCTCAGGCTGGCGCGATCGAAACTCAAGGATCCACAGACGATTGTCGTCGGTGCGCCCCCTCCGCCACAAAGAGCGACATTGCCGTTGGCCTTGGCCCCGATCTCGCGGAAGCTCCACCTCGGACGTGTTCGCGGGCTGTCGCGCAAAACAATCGAAGTCCCCTTAGCCAGCAAAAAGCAATCACCACCGGTGAGGGGAATCGGCTCCGCAATCCCTTCCACACTCAGCCAGCAGTTGCCGCGCGAAAGCATGGCGAAGTGCGCCAAGTCCGTGGGTGACATCTTTTTGTCGGAAGGCGTGACTTTTTCTTCGGTCTGGTTTTCCTGTTTTATCCCCCACGGGGCGGTGGCTTCGAGCCTGTGCAGACCGAAAGCGGTCACGTGCATCGTTCTAAAAATGTCTGTTATTGAATCCAACTTAGCCTCTCTCTTTTGGACGAATAGACAAAATATTAGGACTCCTGAGCAGTTCTCGTCCACCACCAAAGAACTCTACTCTACTGTACCGAATGTCACGCATCTATCGAAAGGAGTAATTATGGGAAAGCTTGAAGGAAAAGTTGCAGTTATCACGGGTGGATCGAGCGGCATGGCGCTGGCGAGCGCCAAGCGCTTCGTTGAAGAAGGCGCCTACGTTTTCATCACGGGTAGGAGGCAGGAGCAGCTCGATGAGGCCGTAAAGCTGATCGGTCGGAACGTGACCGGCGTGCGCGGTGACGCGGCTAATCTCGACGACCTCGACCGTCTGTTCGATACGGTCAAGCGGGAAAAGGGCAAGATCGACGTCCTGTTCGCGAGCGCTGGCAGGGGCGACGCCTTACCACTGGGCGAGATTACCGAGCAACACTTCGATGCGACCTTCGGCCTGAATACGCGCGGAACTCTGTTTACGGTTCAGAAGGCATTGCCGCTGTTCAACGATGGCGGATCGATCATCATGACCGGATCCGTTGCTTCGGTGAAGGGTTTTCCCGGTTTCGGCGTGTATGCGGCGAGTAAGGCGGCATTGCGCTCCTTTGCACGCACGTGGCTCAACGAACTGAAGGGCAGGAATATCCGGGTGAACGTGCTGGGCCCGGGGCCGATCGCCACACCGATGCAGGAACAAGTTCTCACCAAGGAAGCGAAGGAGATGTTCGAATCCCTGATCCCGCGGGGAAAGATGGGTCAACCTGAGGAAATCGCGACGGTCGCGCTGTTTCTTGCTTCCGACGATTCGAGCTTCGTGAACGGGGTGGAGTTGAATGTCGACGGCGGCTTCTCGGCCATCTGAAGTCGGCGGATCTCGGTGAGTGCAGGATCGCCAGGGCGCTCACCCTGATCCGATCGGTTGGATCAATATCAACATGGATCGGAGGAGAACTATGAGCTACGCAATCGTAGGATTCGGAAAGATAGGTCAGGCCCTCGCCCACGCGTTCGCCCGTAAAAACATCAACGTGACTGTCGCGAGTCGCCGGCCGCCTGAGGCTTTGGCGCCGCAGGCTCGGGCGATTGGACCCACCGTCGTCGCCAAGTCGCTGCGGGATGCACTCGAGGCCGACACAATCATCCTGGCGGTCCCGTTCGGGGAACACCGCGAGGTTGCGAAGGCCCTGCCGAGCTGGGAAGGCAAGACGGTCATCGACGCGACGAACGCGTTTGGAGTTCCCCCTGAAGAGCTGGGCGGCCCCCTGTCCTCCGCCTTCGTCGCGAAGGCGTTCACCGGCGCTAAGCTCGTGAAAGGTTTCAATCACCTGGGTGCAGCCATTTTGGCTACCGACCCGGTCGTCGAAGGGGGCCATCGGGTCGTCTTTTTGTCGAGCGATGACGAGGACGCGATCTCTCCCGTGGCGGATTTGGCCAAACAACTCGGGTTCGCACCCGTCAAGCTGGGAAAGCTCAACGAGGGTGGCGCGCTGGTGCACGCACGCGGCCGCACTTGGGGTCAGCTCATCTTCCAGGATTTGTTCAAGAAGCAGCAGTAATCAATCTACGACCGTGCGATTTGGCCCGAAGAAGGATGGTTCCGAAACGTCGGATTAGATCGGACGCACTTGATGTAGAGGAAAAGGAGAGATTTCAATGAGCACCGAAAAGAATGTCCAGATTGTGAAGAATTTTCTTGCGGCACTCGGCCGCCGCGACAAGCAAGATCTGCTGGCGTTGTCTGCCGAAGATATTGAGTGGATCATTCCGGGCGAGGACTGGCCGCTGGCCGGCACGCACCGCGGGCACGCTGGATTGAATAACTTACTTCAGAAGGCTAACGAAACGGTGGAAACTTCGTACCCAGAGCCCCCCGAGTTCGTAGCGCAGGGGGACCGGGTTCTGGTCGTCGGCTTCGCTACTGGGAGAATCAAAGCCACAAACAGGACGTTCGAGGACCACTGGGTTTTCGACATTACGGTTCAGAATGGCAAATTGACGAACGTCCGGGAGTATGTCGACACGCAAGCACTAGCGCGGGCCTCCGACACGGCCGCGAGCCCCAGGCCCTGACCCATCGCGCTGTTTCGTCTTGGCAATCTGAAGTCGGCGGATCTCGGTGAGTGCATGATCGCCAACGCGCTCACCGAGATCCGATAGGTAACCAAAAGTCGGCCAGCCTCCAGTAATTTCGGAAGTGGCGTATCGTAGGATGATGGCGCATTTCTTGGTACCGATGCCACGGACGAACCGATAACTTCCGGCTTGCCCGTCACTCGGGCACAATCGCAGGTGGTCAGTGCATTCCGTTCCGTGCGGTCTACATTGATTCGGAGGGAACGCAAGTGTCAACTGCCATTCGTTTAACGTTGACGCATCGGTATCTCCAAATAAGACGCCAAACCGCTCTGTCGATAGACGGTCCAAGTGACATCACCTACTCGGGGATAACGGGAGAAAGTATCAGCATTCGCACCGGCGAGGGCAACGCGAATCTTATGCCCTTTTCGCAAGAGGACAGATGTCGGCCACATACAGATCTTCAGCTCGGCTGGCTCGTCGGGGACAAGCGGCTGACGTCAGGGCGGGAACTGCTGGAGGGTGAGCCAGGCGAGCTCTAAGGACGTTTGTGGGCATCCATCTGCTTGAGGTTGATCGCCCGCGGTTCTGCCTCATCCAGGTAGGTTACGTGGCCGTCGGGTGCGACGTCTTCCAGATAGGCGAAAAAATGCCCATCTGTCGCAGTGGAAGCGACTTCGAGGATCACCGCAGGCGATCCCGAAATTTCCACGTCTGTGGCCGGTGGAGCGCCAGTATAGACGAGGAGTTTGCCGTTTTCGCCGGAGCGGTCAGGGTAGAGAATGTTGAGGTCTAGTCCAGTCGTCCAGCGATCATGCTTGCTGGTTGAGCCGGACAATTCGTCCGAATGAGCGAACTCGTGAGACGGGAGGGCTGAAGCCGTTTTTGTGAGTGCAAGCGCCAATCGCGGTCAATGCTCGTGTGCGCTTGCCGGGAACGTGCGACTTACCAAGACCGTGAAATCGAAGAAAGGCCACACCTGCGGCGAGGGCATCCGGTCATTGGGTCGAAGGCTCATGCTGAATCCAGGGATGTCAGGCACCCCGTCGGATTGGTCCGTGATTGTGAGTTGAGGATTGTCGAGAGCTTTTACCGTGAGTTCCAGGTCAATGCCCTCTGGTGGCACTCCGACATAGACGATTCCCCAGAGCATGTTACGCGCGTCCTCCTCTCCAACTTGGACATGCCGACCATCAAAGGTAGCGCGGATGACGACAACTTTCCGCACGATCACCCAAAGTATTCGCGCTTGCCGAAGCGAGGTGATGTGGAATCGCAACGTGCGCTCGCCGCCCGCCGTCGAATCCTCCACGATCTTGGCAATGGGCGTTGGGAGTTCGACTCGCGGAGCGGAAGCTTTCAGAACAGCATCACCATCGGCAGAGCCGAATATACCTACCTTGTCGGTCTCGATCTGACCGCTCAGGCCACTCAGAAACTGGGAGGTCCAACTGTCGGGTTTTTCGTCAAAGCTGATCCAGGATGCTTTTCCCGCATCTGCGTCGAACCAGTAAGAAATGCTATCGGTCTTTGGATGCGTGGCGTCATAGCCGCCTTTAATTCCGCCGAACGAGATGAAGCTGGCGCCCAGCACTGCGCACGCTGCGGGAAAGAGCCATTTTCGGAACCCGGTGATCGCCTCAAGTTGAGTGGAGAGAAGCGCAAGCGCTATCACGGTGATGATTCCCACAATGGTGAATGCTTGCTTGAGATCTTCCCCCGGGCTGATCACAAGGTAACCAATCAAAGGAGCCAAGAGAGCAACTGTTGGAACAGCGCAAAAAAGTTGCACCATCTTCAAAGCTAGAGAATCGGGACGATTCAGTGCGAAACCGCATCCTATGGGTAGTAGGACGAACAACAGGGGCCACACGACGAGGTAGCTGACTTTGGGAGCAACCACGTAAACGACGGTCATCAGCGCGGCGCATAAAAGAAAACCGCCCATTGCGAGGCTCGGGCTGTTGACCTTCCGACGGAATGCAACGTACAAGGCTGATGAACTGGCTGCCGCGAGCGCCACAAATCCGAGAGCGTAGGTTTCAGCTTTGTAAGCGGACACAAACGATTTGTTCACGAGGTGCAATGACTGTAACGCCCACGAGAGAGAAGCGACGGTCCCGATAGCAATGACTACGGCCGCCGCCCACAGCAGCAGGCCTGATGCAAGCCCGCGACCCGCCAACCGTCTGCGCTTGAAACCAAGGAACACAATGGAAAGAAGGATCAGCCAGCTCAGCACCACAGGAGGGAGGACCCAAACGACGGGATAGAAAATCAGGTATCCGAAGAAAGGGAAGTAAATAACGTCATTTTGTGGCGCGTGTCTCAGATCCAAGTTGCCAAAGTGGCGCGACAACCTGAGAAGGTAGTTGCCCAAATCCTGGACGCTGCGAGCCTCCAGATTTCCTGGCGTGTCCTGCATGGTGTGATATGTCGTCTGGCACCCGTCGAAACCAAGGCTCAAGACCCTGATCCCCTTCTGATAAAGGGGTAAGTGGTCGCCGTTCGCAACGCCACCAGCTAGTCTTCTAAGTTCGTCACTAATAGAAGCTGCGAGGGGCTGACCTAAGGCCTTGGTAAACTCCCTAACGAGCCATCCGTTATGCTCGCTGTTGACGGTGATTGCTGCCGGCCCGCAGCTTCCGCCGCTATCAACAACCAGCGCGAGGGACACGTCGCGTGCCCATGAATGTTCATCCACGAACGCCTGTGCTCCGAGCCCTCCGTCTTCTTCTCCATCCGTGAACACAACCATTACGTCGTTACCTAGCGGCGCTCCACTGCCAAGAGCGCGCAAGGTTTCTAACAGAGTCACGACTCCGGAGCCGTTATCGGCGGCCCCCGGCCCGGTCGCTACTGAGTCATAGTGAGCCGTGAGCAGTAACGTCCCCCTGCTATTCGCCCCTTGCAATCGCGCCATAACGTTTTGCACTGTACCGGAGCCATACGGTGCTCCCCCGATATCCCAGGTTGTCGAGCTAACTGCCTTCTGAACCTGTGGTTCCAAGCCCAAAGACTTGAGCTGTTCCACGATGTAATCGCGAACACGCGCGTTTTCGGCCGAGCCGGTCGGATGAGGCTCACGTGCAATCGCTTTCAAATGGTCAACCGCTCGCTCTGCGGAAAAGACACTCAACGCAGCGGAGGCGGGTAACGCGGCTGGGGGAACAAGACTTCGCAGCGCAAAAATAGTCAGAAGCGAGATCACAAAAAGGTTGAGCGGGAAGTTCGACCATAGAGGCGCGCGAAGGCGGGCTCGTGCTAGTTGATTCCATGTTTTTCCCCCGAGGGAGCGCCTCCGCAGAAGCTCTAGTCAGGTAGTTGAGCCTGTTTCGGCTCCCGGAGCCAAATACTTCCGACTAACGACAGAGAGTAAGCGAGAACCGCGAGGGCGCCGGCCGAGTACGCAAGTTTGGCTGGCGCGTTGGCGCCCGGCATCACGTTGGCTAGTTGCGTCGTGAACAGCACCCCCGATGCACCAATTACGCGGGCCCCGATGTTGATCGCGAAACTCTCACCGGTGCCGCGCAAGTGTGTCGGGTACATCCGCGGCAGATAGTTGCCCCAAAGACTGAACGGCCCGTTCAACAGGAGACCTGCGAGAAGGATCCCGTACTCGAGCAGCCGCAAGCTGTGCGTCGCGGCAAAAAAGTAGACGCAGGAGAAGACGATTAATCCGGGAACCAGGAAGACACGCAGGAGGCGTCTCTGCGTCGCGATCCGAACTACAAGGAAAGCAAACAGCAAGCGGCCCGCAATCGTGCCGACCTCCTGAAACAATTGCACGCGACTCACGGTTTGCTCCACCAGGCGAGGCGCGAGGCTCCGTACCTGGGGAAGGCCAGGAACCATACGCGGTGTCTGCAGAATGACCCCTGAAGCAAGGGCATAACTGCAAGCCACCAACAATGTAGTGACCAAAGTGGTCTTTCGCAGCGCGGGTCGGAACAGTTCCGCGTAGCTCGGCCGCTTCAATGTTCCTTTGGACTTCTGCTCCTGCCAGGTTGGGGACTCCGGCAAGAACGGCCGTGTAAGGATGAGTGGAATCGCGGGGATCAGTCCGGACAGTAGGGTATAGCGCCAAGCCTCGTGGCGACCGTGGATGGCCGGGAATCGTTCGGCGTAAGTGACAGCAACAAAGTAGGCTGCCGTGACCATTAGCCCGCCAAAGCCGAAGGCTGCCTGGGTGTAGCCCAGCACGGATTCACGCTGCTTGGGATTGGAGAAAAGCTCTGCCACCCACGCCACCCCTGCCACATACTCGACACACACGCCGATGATGGTGGTGCAGCGGAAAAACAATAACTGCGCCAACGTATGAGCAAAGCCGGCGGCGCAGGCCGAGAAGCCGTATAGCAGGATGCTCCACACCAGGACGCGCCGACGTCCTAAAAGGTCCGTCAGGTAGCCTCCCACGAGCCCAAAGATACCCCCCGAAGCCAATGGCAAGTAAAACAGCAGCCCCACCCAGAGGTTAAAACTGGGGCTCCCAGGCTTGAAGTTTCCTAGAGCGGTGAGTGCAGGACGGACAATGAGCGGCAACACTAAGGTCTCGTAAAGATCGAATGCAAACCCGAGTGCGGCGACACCACAGATGAGCCATTGCCGCGGCGTGAGGCGCGAAAAGGTGGAACCCAGTTCCGAGGCTTCTAGGGCGCCAGTCAGCTCGTGCTCTTTGCCTGTCAGCTGTTGCAAGAGCCCATTCTCCACCGTCAAGGGATTGGCCGCGCAATCTGCCAGACATTATTTCAATTCATGCAGTCTTGTGATACAAGTTCAAATATTTCAATAATTGTTGAGATATTATCAGGAATGGAATTTACCTCTCGACAGTTTCGAGCTTTCTCGCTGGTCGCCCAGCATCGAAGCTTCTCGCGTGCCGCGGAAGCACTTTACATCACCCCATCCGGGTTAAGCGTTTTGATTCGAGAGTTGGAAACCCAACTCGGATTTCGCCTGTTTGATCGCACCACGCGCCATGTCGGCCTGACGAGTTCCGGCAGCGAACTGCTTGGAGTGGTCCGCCAGAGTCTCGAGAAGCTTGATGCTGCGGTATCCCGCGTCGGACAATCGGCAGCCGAAGCTAGCCTTTCATTGTCCGTTGGCGCGCCGCCACTGGTCGCAGCCGACATACTCCCGGAGGCAATTAAGGAATTTCGAAGTAACCGGCCCGACCTTCGCATTCGATTATTCGATGTCGGCGGAGAGGCCCTCACGCGGCTGGTTGAGGAAGGCAAACTGGATATGAGCATAGGTGCGTTTTTTAAGCCCGCACCCGGACTCCGCCGCACGCCATTGTTTCGCTTTTCTTTGATGGTGATTCGCCCCGATAACGATCTGGCATTGCGACGCACGTCTACCACATGGTCCGCGCTGAAAGGAGAGCCGCTGATCTCGCTGGTGCCGGGCAATCTCGTCCAGCAGTTCATCGACCGGCATCTGGCCCGCGCTGGTGTTTTCGTCCACCCGCGCGCCGTGTTCAACTATCTAGACACAATGATCGCCATGGTGGAGGCTGGCGAAGGCATTGCCATCATCCCTTCGTTCGTGTTGCCTGCCTGCCGTAATCGCAAAGTTGCGCTAAGCAGGCTGATCAATCCGGTTGTGAACTTGGACTTTTGCCGAATCAGCCTGCGAGGAAAGAAGCTGCCGCCAGGCGCGGACGACTTCACCTCTTTCTTGCGAGCGTATATCGCCCGGTGGGCTGGCAGCGCGGGTATTCTGTAGGCGGGACAGATATTTTTGTCCACGTTAGCTTAGAGAGCACAGCGCCGGCGAGTCCTCGATTAGTTTGGCCGGTACGCGCCGCTTATCCGATGCCTACTTGGTGGTTGGTCGGCTATCCGGAAGTTGGCCAGAAACGGGCTTGGGGGAGATCAATGGCAATCTCTTTGAAGCACGACTTCTGGCCTGCGGTGAGACTGGTTTCTATGCATAACTTCCGGTTTGCCCGTGATCCGGGCACAATCACCAAGGTGATTAGGCGTCTATGGTAGAGCCCTGATGGAAGCGAAGCGCAAAGCCAATACATCCGTAGTCAGCGGCTACTGTTACTGCTTCAAGACCGCATCAAATAGCAAAAGGCCGCCACGTGGGCGGCCTCTGTCGGCCATATGGACATCGACACTGACTCATTCCTGTGCGCCGGTGTGCAGCAGGACAACCGCGGAGTCGTTGTGACCCCGAACGACAATCAAGTTCTTACCATCCGCGGACCACTCGAAATCGCGAATCACGTCCGAGGTGAAGTGTGTCAGCGGTCTGGCGGCCGACCGATCCAGCGGCTGCACCCAGATATTGCTCACCGAATCCTCAAGAACTCCGTACGCATACCCCTTCCCGTCGGGCATGAATCGCAACAGTCCGGCAAAAGGACGATCTTCACGTCCAAAACGTGGGTCGGCAGCGATCGGTCCTGGCGGGGTCGATCCATCGGTGGCAACGAACATGATCTGGAAATCGTACTTACCGCCTTTGAATTCCGGTGCGTTCAGAAATGCCAGGAGTTTACCGTCCCCTGACTGTGCGATCTCCGAAAAGAATCCGGAAGCGATTTTGGTGGGAGCGCCCCCATCTACCGAAACTTTCATGATCGCCTGAGCCCTCCCATCCCGGTAGTAGATCCACTCGGAATCTTTTGAGCACGCCGGGAAAATATCTTCGTTCCCGTAAGTAATCTGCTGCAAGCCCTGTCCGTTCCGATCGATTTTCCAGATATTTATGCTCGGGGTACCAGGAACTACGCTAGTGAAAACAATCGTCCGGTCGTCTCCACAGATCCGTGGCATGAACGCAGGATGTTTCTCGTCGGCAAGAATGGTCGTCTTGTTGCCGGTTGTCGGCTCCAGAAGATAAATGCTGCCAGAAGGATTAGCCAGTACTTTGCCATCTTGCGTCCACGATGCGTCCCACCCCCCCTGCATCGGAACATGCAAATCGATCAACTGATCGGTCCCCACAACTCCAGCAGTCATCGGCAGTAAATAGAGGCCGTAATTTTCATTTTCAACCACCGCCGCCAGCGTCCGGTCGTCGGGCGCGAGACTGATATCCCGGTACCCACTGGTTTCCGTCGCGATTGTCTGTAGCTCGCCGTTCGGATACCCGATGAAACCGATGCGTCCGCTCTGCAGATCGTTATCGATATAGAGCAAGCCCCGGCCGTCATGCATCCATGTCAGGTTGTCCAGGAATTCCCTGAATATGTTCAGCCGGACAAGCGTTCGACGTTTGCCGGTGTCCGTGTCGATGATTGCCACTTCGGTTGTCTTTTTGTCGGGCGCATCGCTGAAACACGCGATCACTTTCCCATCCGGCGACCAAGCGGGGTTTACGGGATTGGGATGGTCTCCGGTAATCAGAGCTCTTTCGTTTCCGCCGTCCCGATCCAGAATCAGGATTTGATATTTGCCCATCGTGGGGTTGTTATCTCGCAGAATCGCCATGCGCTGCCCGTCAGCAGAGAACGTCGGAGACGAATCGACGTCACGTGCAATCAGGCTGGGTGTACCGCCCAAAACGGCCACGCGATAAAGGTCAAACCTCTTGGCGTCGTCGGCACCGCCGCTCCGGCGAAAATAGATGTAGTTGCCATCAGGAGAAAACTGGGCTCGATCGTAGCTCGCTAATCGGATCGGTAGTATTACCTGGGTATTGCTGTTGGTGGGCAAGTGCCGCAACCACAGGCTTTCCTGGCCTTTTTCATCCCGACGCACCATCGCCAGATACCTCCCATCGGGGGAGATCGCAACGGATCGTGCTTGCGTCGTCTCTGGAATGGTCGCGATCGTGTAGTTCGCGAATGGTCTACTCCCTCGAACAAGAAAAGAGCGAACCCCAAACCCGGCCGCAATCAGCACCAGCACGCCCACCACCCCCGCCACAAGCAGTTCCCATTTGTGTTCGCGCACAGCCTCCACAACCACTCGGTTCGATGAAGAACCACTCGAGACTGCGTGCATCCCAGGTGTCGCAGGGGGGGGCCCGCCTATCCACTTTCCGCCTGATACGGTTCCGCTCGATAAGCCCTGACCCGCGCTTGTGTCTCTCTGCAACCGCTTCAAGTCCCCGCGCAACTCCGCAGCTACCTGATAACGGATTTCGCGATCCTTCTCCAAGGTCTTCAAGATTATGTCTTCGAGTTTCGGCGGTATCGCTGGGTTGAGATGTACCGGCCGCGCCGGCGTTTCATCCAAAATTGCCTTGAAGACTACGGCCGATGTCTTGCCGGGAAACGCTACCCTCCCGGTCGCCATCTCGTAAAGCACAGCGCCCAGTGAAAAGATGTCTGTCCGGGCATCCAGCGTTTCGCCTCGCGCCTGTTCCGGCGACATGTACGCGACGGTCCCAACCGCCGCGCCCGGACTGTCAGCACCGCCGGGCTCGTCAGTGCGTTAGCGTCCAACACGTCAGCTTCTTCTTCCAACTTGGCCAGCCCAAAATCGAGCACTTTGCATTCCCCGTGCACCGTGACAAAGATGTTGCCCGGCTTCAAATCCCGGTGAACGATTCCGCGCCGGTGCGCGGTCTCCAGTGCATCGACCACTTCAGTCGCGTAGCGTAATGTCTGCTCCATCGGCAGTTTTCCTCTGCGCAACCGATCGGCGAGCGTCTCCCCTTCCAGAAACTCCATGACTAGATAGTCGATTCCGTTCTGATGCCCGACATCATAGAGAGTGCAAATGTTCGGATGGTTCAGGGCTGAAATAGCGCGCGCTTCGCGCTCGAAGCGTTGCTTGGCTTCAGGGTTGTCGGAAAGATGTGAGGGTAGAATCTTGACGGCTACGGTGCGATCGAGGCGGGTGTCGCGCGCACGATACACCTCACCCATGCCGCCTGCGCCCAGCGGCGATTGAATCTCGTACGGCCCGAGTTTCGTACTAGAAGTAAGAGCCATCCGTGCGCGCAATTATAGACTGTGCAGCACGTTAGTGCGGATGCGACGATTCTGGGTGGATGGTCGGCTAACCTGACCTTACAAGATTAGGGAAGAGTTGCCCGTGATACAGGCTCTGCGTAAAGGTTGCGACTAGGCTTGGTCGCAAATTGCCGCTGTTCACGTCTCTTTTTGGAAGGATCAGCACCTTGGGAACTTGGGATGACATAGAACGATCTCAGCCACTTCCACTACACGCAAGGAGCATCAGTACCTATTCACGATGGAAAGCAGCGTCCGAATGCAAGCAGCAACTTGGGCGATCCTTGAATGCGAATCTTCCGCCGGAGCAGCGCCCATACGAGATTCGCTTCCTTGCGCAGAAAGCGCAGCCAAGTCTGGCTGTCGGCAGTAAGTCGCAGATCGGCTTGCCCAATGTGGCCTTCGGAAACCTGCAACTTTTCGTCCCGAATCGTGACTGTTGCTTTCACTTCATCGGGACCGGTGAACGTGAAGTGATAGGTAGCGTTAAGACCTTTTGACTGACCTTTCTGAAAAACGAAGTTCAAGCCTCGGAGGAAGGCGCGAATGGTTCCTTGGCCGGCGAGGCCGTTCGATACACGCTTGGTCTTCTTGTGCGGATATCGCCGCGCTACGAACTCTTCGGCGTCAGAATTGGGAACAACATAGACCGTCTCTGGTTTGTCCTGCAGCGGGCGAACGACATCGGCCAGAAACTGCTTCCGGTTTGTGAGGAAAGGCGCGATTACGTCCTCACCCGCAGGGCACACCGCCATGCAATAGGCGGCCTTGTAGTTGGCGCCGAACGACAAGCTCTGCCACATGGACACAGTCTCAGCTCCTGAGACATTTTTACGGTAATCGTGGGCGCTTCTGCTATCTGCGATCTTCTCCACCCAATCGTTGAATCCGCCCATGAACTCGCGGTAATTGTGGGTGTAGCAGGCGGAGAAATTGAACTGACCGTCTGGACTGATCGCACCTGTCGGGCAGGCGGCAACGCATAGCTTGCATTCTAGGCATGGGTTATAGACGACCGGATGTGAATATTCGGAGATTCCAGCATCCACCAGCACCGTTCCCAAGAGAATGAAATTCCCGAACTTGGGATGAATCACGTTGCGATGAATCCCCATCTGTCCAAGGCCGGCCGCTACCGCGACAGGCTTGTGGGAAATCACCCACATTTTTGATCCCCAACGATCAGCCTCCATCGGGAACCCAGCTGCTCCGCCATTGATCGCTCCAATCCCAGCCTCTTCCAGTGCCGTTACGATTCGGCGGGCCACTTCGTTGGTTTCGTCTGTCGTGTGATGGAATTCGAGATTGGAGATTGAGCGGGCTGGCGTCCGGATGTTCTCCCGGTTCATGCGGCAGACAACACTAATGAGCGTCCTCGTTCTGGGAAAGACTTCCTCAATTTCCGCTCTCTGATCGGCAATTTCTGGCCGGTCGCGCTCAACAAAACCCACATCGTCTGCACCCGCATCCAGGCACAACTGCCGGAGCCAAGCTGCATCAAGGACCTGATCCGCGGGGACTTCACCCCGGTTCGCCTTTCCCTCGTAAAAACGCTTCACGGTTGGGTGTTCAGCCAATTGCGCCACGAATGTTCTCCTTCTCCCGATGATCTATGGTTTTCTCCCAAGAGGTGTTCGCATTTGATCCTGCTGCGCCTGTCCCAGTGGCGCTGACAGACTAGCGGCCTATCCCACCGCGACCGGCACCAACTTCTTAGAAGCCTTCCAGAGCTGCCGGTTGATGAAATCGGGGGCGAGGCGGCGCATCCACGCGAGGGTTTTCGACTGCCCTGGACGGATTTCAAGTGCGCCCGCTTTGAGGGATGCAAACGACTGCTTCACCAACTCGTCCGTCGTCATCACAGTAACGCCGTCGCCCTCGGTAATGTCTGCCGCTAAGTCGGTCTTCACCACCGGTGGCATGAGCTCGATGACTTCCACGCCAGTTTCCTCCAATTGGAACCGTAGTGACTGGGTGTAGGAGTGAATCGCGGCTTTGGTGGCGCTGTAGATGGGCGCAGATGGCAACGGCACGAACGCGAGGGCCGAGGATGTATTGATCACGGTACCCTTATTCGCCCTGAGAATGTCGATGAACGCAGAAGTCATGCTAATTACGCCGCCTACGTTGACATTCATTTCCTTCATTAACCCCGCTAGGTCAGCCGTCGGCGCTTTGAGGTTCTTGTGGAGCATGATGCCCGCATTGTTCATGAGTACATCGAGCTTGGGGAATTCCGTTTTCACACGTGTCGCGAGCGTAGCGATTTGCGCGGGATCTGCGACGTCGCTCTGGATAGTATGGAGCTTCGGGTGCTTCCTCTTTACCTCAACCAGTAATGACTCGCGCCGGCCAGTCACGATTACCCCGTTGCCGAGTTCGACGAATTTGAGGGCGAAAGCAAGGCCGATACCGGCGGAGCCTCCGGTGATGAGGATGGTGCGACCGCTGAGAATCATAAAATTCCTTTCGTGCGTTTCATTTGAGGTAAGTCCAAACCCTTTTAGTGCCTGACGATTTCATCTTCCGATTGCATTGCGAATAGGATTATGAATGTAATCCAATGGTTGCAAAAAAATGTCAAAAGCTGTGCAAAAGATAATCTCGCACACTAGCCAACAGTTTCCGTCTCTCGACGGGCTCGGTCAGAAGACGGGCGATGGACACGGCGCCCGCCATCGCACTAAAAATGACTAAGAAGTTCTGTTCCCGCTCTCCCGCCGTCCGTCCCGGCATGAACTCCACCCACCGGTTCTCACGTTCTTTCATCAGACCGGACATTCGTTTTCTGACACTGAACTTGGCGCGAGCAATTTCAGGCGCCAACGCGGCAACCGGGCAACCAGTGTCGGGATGATCACAGTGCTCTGGGGAGAGGTACCGTCGGACGACCTCCTTCCACCTGTCCTCACGCGGCACGTCTTGCAGGGAGGAATAGACCTTCTCGGTATCCGAGAATGCCTGTGCAAGGGCGTCGGTAAGGAGCTCGTCCTTGTTCCGAAAGTGCTTGTAGAAGCCGCCGACGGTGAGATCCGAAGCTTTCATTACGCTCGCGACGCCAGAGCCGTTCAGTCCCTCGGCGCGGAACTTACGAGCAGCGTTTCTTACGATGCGATCACGGGTTCGCGTCTTGTGTTCCGGTTCATAACGCATGTCAGTCGATTAGATTATATACATAATCCTTGGACTCAAATTGTTTCAGTCCGCAGCAAGCGGCAGTGGCCATGCCCTTTCCAGCTCGTTCCGAGTGAATCGTCAGCAACCCTTACCTTACCGGATCGTGGAAGGGTTGCCCGTCAACCGCCTGAGACTGGCTCTGACTGCTCGGATCGACGATTACATTGTGAGGACCGCGCGGAACCGCGCCTTGCCCTCCGCAACGCGGTCATAGGCCTTCGGTGCCTGTGCCAGTGGATACGTCTCGACAATCGTTTTAACTTTTCCTTGCGCTACGAAATCAAGCGCTTCGTAAAGATATTCGGGGCCGTTTTGCTGGCTGCCAATGATTTGAATGCGTTTCCCGATGAGATCCATTAGCGAGACCGAAAGCGGCTCCGCATCGGCGCCCATCGTGACGAGACGGCCGTCCGGCCGTAAGCCCTGTATGCTGTCCACCATCGACTTGGTCGAATTTGAGGTACTGAGGATTACATCTGCGCCACCGGCTGCCGCAAGGCTCTTGCCGTCGCGGACGATCTCATCGGCGCCCAGATCGCGGATCATCTTATCTTTATCGGGAGAATGCGAAACTGCGATGGTCTCGAAACCCGCGGCCTTCGCGTATTGCACTGCCAAGTGCCCAAGCCCGCCGATGCCGAGCACGGCCACACGCTCATGCGGCTGCGGATCGGCCCAGCGGAGCCCGCTATAGACTGTATAACCAGCGCAAAAGATGGGAGCTGCTTGCTCATAGGAAACCTTGTCGGGGATGAGATACGTTGCGTCGGCATTCATCAGCATGTACTCGGCGTGTCCGCCCTGTGCCTCAATCCCTGTACCCTTCAGATAGGGACAGAACATTCTGCGGCCACGCTGGCACCATTCGCAGCGCCCGCAAGTGGATTGAATCCAAGCGGTACCCACGCGGTCGCCGACCTTTCGCGTGGTGACATCGGAAGCCACCGCAATGATCTCGCCGACCGGCTCGTGGCCGAGGATTCGGGGAAATGGCCCGGGCAAGTGTCCGAGCGTTTGATGGACGTCGGTGTAGCAGATGCCGCTTGCGTGCATCTTCACGAGCACTTGATTGGGTCCGGGTTGCGGTTGCGGAACTTCTTTGACCTGCCACAAACTGTTCACAGCGGGAACGACCGCAGCTTGCATAACACTTCCTCCTACCGAAATTCGATGCGAGCGCGTTTGGGTCGGTGCATGATTTTGGATGCCCGTCAATCGGACCCAAGCTGAAATTGATGATCATTGGGGAGTTGTCGCTAGCCGGAAGTTGTCCAGAAACGCTCTTCGGGGAAGTCAAGATTGTGACCGCTACTCGGAGGTTATCTGAGACGTTCGCCCAGAACTTTGTTCGGCGACGCGAGTTGGGTCGCGCACGGCCTCAAAGCCCCGGCTTACGTGCCCCTGGATACCGAGGCGGTCTGACGCTGCCATGGGTAAGCTCCTTTTGCGGAAGTAACCCGCCGAACGGGCTAGTATTGCGACGAGCCGTACGGTCAAGATCCTAAGCCCGAAAACCAAGGGGCAATTCGTGGATTCGCTACAATCAGAGCCAGAATCGCAACGTCGATAACGGCTCCCCTGAACGCACTACTCCAGTCGAGCACAGTAAGCGTTAGCGAGACGAGAGTTATCCCGACCAAAACCGGGTTCCACCACGCCCACCCGGCGAGTAGAGCCACAGCCCCAGCAACGAATCCGACGGCAGGCAATAACCATAACCAGCCGAACACAGCGATGCCAGATTGGCCCAAGTCCCAATGGCCGGAGAGCAAAGTAGTCTTGTAGCTCAAACCTTTGATTTCCGCATGTCTTGCGTACACGGCAGTTCCCATCAAGTGAATCAGCCCGTGTAGGATCAGCGCGATGGCAACGATGATCATCAGTATTTTTGTCATGGTATTTGCCTCACCATTTGAATCTGCTCCTTGCACTCTCCGCTCGGCCTCGTCTCTCACGGCCTTAAGCGAGACCCAACGAATCAGGAACATCCCCGGCGACGCCCACGACCAGTAGCGCCGAAACTTCGCGCGCGAAACTGGGTCCGCCGTTGCGACGCGGGTCTCAGTGCTCACCATCGACTTTCCCCCGTCGATACGATCGACGCGTAACATCCAGACGATCTTCACGAAACCTGGCTCTTGAAATTTCGCAAACTCGCCAAACGGCAGCGCCCGAAAAACGGGATTGCGTGCCCATGGCTGCGTCACCGCGCCAAACACGATCTCGCGTCCGGGATCTTGGGCCAGCTCACCCCACCCCCAGGCCTTTGCCTGCTCAACGAGTCCCAGTTGGTGAGGCTTCTGCTTTTCCGGCTCACTGCCCAGAACCAACGCGCGGGCTCTGACAATGGCACGGAAGATCGCAGACTGCTGAAGATTTATGTCGCACGCGGCCGAGAATGTCGTTTGTGCTGGCGCGACAACGCGCAGATGCTGACGTCTCGCTACGTCGTACACAGGTATAAAGGAATCCAGCAGTACATCTGTGCTTTCGGCCTCCGGCGTGTGCTGCACATCGCCGTATCGATACCATGTGACGCCAACGTAGGCAGCGTATGCGGCAACAAAGAGCACAACTGCGGCTGCCAAACATCGGATGCCCCACCAAATGTATCGTTTAACCTTCATCTCATTACGGATTGTTACGCTGGCGGGTCGACGCTGCCGTGACGGGAGTCACCAATCGAAGTACTTGCTATTCATTGCTGGTAAGCTGAATCAACTCAAGAGCATGCGAACGGCAGCAGCCTGGCGCTGTACGCATAACAAGGCGATGCATCGGTCGAAGCCCGGCAGATAAGAATCCCTGGTAGGTATTGCACGAACGTGGGTGAGGTGCTAAGCTAGGCGAACAAAAGGCGAATACAAACCGGAGCCTCTCATGTCCGCTTTCCAGTCCTTAGCCCCGCGGCCGCCAGCAAGTCTTGAAACCGTCCACAACATTCTCGGGTCGCTGGTCGCGCGTTATCGCCAGGAAGAAGTGCTTACTGCGGTACGGCAGATTCCCGCCCGAGTAGCCAAGTTTCGTCCCATGCCAGCGTGGGTGACAAGTGCCTTGTCTGAGGCATATCGGGCCAAGGGAATCCGAGAGTTGTACTCGCACCAGGCATCGACTGCCGAACTGGTGCGTGATGGTAAGAACGTTGTTGTTGTGACGCCCACCGCGTCGGGCAAGACACTTTGCTATAACCTGCCGGTCTTGAATGCGGTGCTGGAGAATGCCGACACTAGTGCCCTGTACTTGTTTCCGACAAAAGCGCTTGCTCAGGATCAGTTGGCTGAATTGCAGGACTTGACGAAACGGCTTGATGACACTTTCGGGGTGTTCACGTATGACGGCGACACTCCTAGTGATGCACGAAAAGCAATTCGAGAACGCGGGCAGATCGTCCTGACGAATCCGGACATGCTGCACGCCGGAATCCTACCGCACCACACAAAGTGGACGCGGCTATTCGAGAACCTGCGCTACATCGTGCTCGACGAATTGCATACCTACCGTGGCGTGTTCGGCAGCCATCTGGCTAATGTGTTACGGCGACTGAAACGCGTGGCGAGATTTTACGGTTCAGATCCGCAGTTCATCTGCTGCTCCGCAACCATTGCGAATCCGGGCGAGTTAGCTGCTCAACTCATCGAGCAAGATGTCGAAGTCATCGAAGAGAACGGAGCACCCGCAGGCGAGAAGCTTTTCGTGTTCTACAACCCGCCAATGGTCAACCGAAATCTCGGGATTCGGCGCAGCTATATCAATGAAGCAACACGAGTGGCGAAAGAGATTCTTGCCCGCAAGCTGCAGACGATTGTGTTCGCCAACAGCCGATTGCACACCGAAGTTCTGCTGACGTACTTGCAACAGGCGAATCCTCCGAAGCCCGGTCAGCCGGAACCGATTCGCGGCTACCGCGGAGGGTATCTTCCGGGGGAACGGCGCGAGATTGAACGTGGCCTGCGCGATGGTCGCATCCTGGGAGTTGTGGCTACAAACGCCCTCGAACTGGGAATTGATGTTGGTTCGCTCGACGCGTGCGTGATGGCCGGTTATCCGGGATCGATTGCCTCCACTTGGCAGAGGGCGGGTCGAGCAGGCCGACGTAGCGGCAGCTCGTGCGCAGTGTTCGTCGCGTCGTCTGCTCCGCTCGATCAGTTCATCGTGCAAGCATCCCGACTACTTTTTCGGAAGCTCACCTGAACACGCCCACATTCAGCCGGACAACCTTGAAATTTTCGTCAATCATTTGAAATGCGCGGCGTTCGAGCTGCCCATCTCACCCGATGAACGGTTCGGAAACGTCGACCTTCCGGAACTCTGCGAACAACTTGGGGAAGCGGGATTCCTGCATCAGAGTGGCGGGAATTGGCATTGGATCGACGAAGCGTATCCCGCAGACACCGTTAGCTTGCGATCCGTTACGTCGGACAATTTCGTCATCATCGATACGACAGGCGAAGAGGATGGCAAGCCGGAGGTAATCGGCGAAGTAGATTTCTCCTCCGCGCTCACCACCGTCCATCCGAGAGCGATTTACATCCACCAGGGTCAGCAATACCACGTTGAAAGGCTGGATTTCGACAAGCGCAAAGCCCATGTGAAGCCCGTTAATGTGGACTATTTCACGGATGCAATCCGCTACACGCAGGTTCGTGTACTTGAAATCGCCGAAGAGGAGGCCATCAGGGGACCGGCAGCTCGGGTGCATGGCGATGTGCTGGTGCGATCGCAAGTGGTGGGTTTCAAGAAGATCAAGTTCTTCACCAATGAAAATGTGGGCTCCGGAAAGCTTGAACTTCCGGAAAACGAGATGCACACGACTGCGTTCTGGATCACGCTCGGGCACAGCCTTCTTGCCGAATTGCCTTTCACTCTCTCCGAACGTCAGAGCGGGATTTTCGGCTTGCTTTACGCGCTCGGGTCTATAGCGACGCTCCTGACGATGTGTGACCGTCGCGACCTTGGCACTGCTATGGGTGAAAGGCCACCAAGTGCCGCTACGGAGATTAGATGGGAAGACTTCGCGACAGCTCCTTCCAACGCTCCCGATGCCAAAGAGTTCTTTGAACCAAATCTCTATGTTTATGACGCTTACCCAGGCGGGATCGGATTCAGCGAACCACTGTACCGCATTTGCAGCACGTTGCTGAATCGCACCCGTGAGCTGATCAGCGCTTGCTCATGCGAGAACGGATGTCCTTCTTGCGTCGGGCCCACAGCTGATCGGAGTGAGAGGACCAAAGATGTCGCGCTTGAGATCCTTGAGCGACTCTGTCGGGACGCTCAGGTCTTGCCCAAGAAGACTGAAGAAACGGCGTGAGCATGGGCTACGTGAAACTCGACCGAGTTCGAGCGCTGAAGGCGCTGCGTCGCCCTTCTTCGGCATGTTCAGAAGCCGCCGACGAATGGCAAGCGTCCTTGGTGAACCCTGAAGGCGATTCGTACTCACGCACACGGGCAATCCGAAATGAATCGGACCGGCTTGCACAGATTCTGGGAGCCACGAAGAGGACGAATCAATACGGAGACTATCTTTCACTCCACTGTTGGTGTGCTGAGCCTCCGCAATATTCGCCCAATCTTAGAGCCCTGAAATTGCTCATGCCGGACGCGCCGCATGAGATCGCTGATCCCGAGCAGTGGCTATTTCTGGACACGGAGACCACGGGCCTTGCTGGCGGAAGCGGCACTTACGCGTTCCTCGTCGGCGTTGCGTGGTGGGAAGGCGGCGGGCTGGAGATCGAGCAGTTCTTCCTGCGCGAGTACAGCGAGGAACGCTCGTTACTGTTCGCTTTGCGAGAGCGGATCGCGGAGCACCCGGTGCTCGTTACGTTCAACGGCAAATCGTTTGACTGGCCGCTGCTCGAAACCCGATACCGCATGTGTCGAAAGATAACCCCACCAGTTCCGCGAGCACATCTCGATTTTCTTCATCCGGCACGCAGCTTATGGCGCTTGCGGCTCGGGTCGGTGCGGCTATCAGAGCTTGAACATCACGTGTTGGGTTGGGACCGAGGAGCAGATGTGCTGTCTGACTTGATTCCACGAATCTACTTAGATTTTATGCGTGGAGGTCCACCCGATCGGCTGGTACCAGTGTTCTATCACAACCAGATGGATCTGCGCGGTCTCGCGGCGCTCTCTAGCCGGGTTCTGTCGCTCGTCAGCGATGCTGAAAACGTAGGACAAGACGGCCTAGAACTATTCGGTGTGTCGCGCATCTGCGAGAAGCGAGGCGAGAACGCCCGCGCCCGCAAGCTCTACGAGAAATCGATTGCGTCCGTCCTGCCGACCCAAACAGATCGGGCAGCACGGCACTCACTCGCCCGACTTGCGAAGCGCGAAGGCGATTTCAATCTAGCGTGTGAGCTTTGGAAACGGGCATTGGGAAATTCACGGCAAGGCTACGACGCTTACGAGCAGTTGGCGATGTACTACGAACACAAGGCCCGCGATCCAGAGCAGGCTCGACAAATAGTGCGTCAGGCGCTCGATGAACTTCGCCGTGCAAATCAGATAGGCGATATCGCACCTGGCCCGTATCGGGAAATCAAGGCAAGATTTGATCATCGGATGACACGCCTGGAACGCAAAAGCCGGCGGCCGTTGTTGGATGTCCTGGCTATGGAATCTCGGGCTTAATGGTGAACGAGATGGAGGAAGGAAGAAAACGAGTGTTGGGCATCATCGCCGGCATTCTGGTAGCGCGTCATCTAAAGACTCCGGAAGACCTGCACGACAACCGGCCGAGCCCGCGAACCGAGTCGCTAGTGGCCTCAGCAGTGCAGTGGGCAGAGCGGATCATGAGAAGGATCGACGGCGTGTTCGCAGATTCCCCCGATGCCAGAAGAGGGCCGCGGGTGTAACAGGGATTTTGACAGCGTTGATGCGTCAACGAAGAAATTGGAGAGAGAGGGTCAGTAGAATCAATCTAAGGTTTTGGTGAGGTTCCGTGATGAATGGTTCTGGTAGTGGAGGTTCTGTCCAACGTTGTCGGGTTCTCAACGCCGTCCCGCTGCAAAATGCGGTCTTGTGTGCCGAATGCGATGTCGTCAGCGACAGCCCACACGATACCTGCCTGGTCTGCGGCAGCCCGTCGCTATTTAATATAGCCCGGCTGTTTGGCGGTGAGCTTTCCAAGGAACGGGCGAGCCTGATTGCCCAGGAGGCGGTCGGAGTTTCGTCATGCGATGTTGTTTTGAGATTCCCCCAGCCTCACAGGCTCCGACGGAGGGCAAGAGTCGGGTCACAGGAACTCCCGATCCTCACACTTGAGGATAATGAAACTGATGAAGTTGAGCGTGGAATGTTACTCGGGCCGAAAGGCCGATGAACGACCTGTTCGGTTCTGGCTTGAAGGAAAGCAGTATCAGGTCGAGGCCGTGCTCGATCAGTGGTACGACCCAGAGGGCATCTTCTACAAGGTTCGAGCCAACGACGGGAATATCTACATTATTCGACAACAAACGTCGACGCCGGAGGGAACGTGGGATTTGGTTTCATTTCGCCGAACGGATGCGGAGCGCTGACCAGATTTGCCGGGCATACAACGCAAGGTTCAAAGCGCATACGAATACACCTGCTACGGTCAGAACGGTTGGAGAGATATCGGGGTAGACAAGCCGGTCAAGATAGTGCAGCAGAAATCCACCCTGGTATGGCTCGACGCCTGCCCTGGCTTCAAGCCAGTTCTCTAACAGAGTCAAAGGGCACGGCCAGGGAAGCAGTTCTGTAAGGATTCCCCAGACAAGGGAAGCAATATGCAACCAGCGAAGCATCGGGCGTCCGCGCGCCAGCAGAGCGCCGAAGATCACCCAAAAAATGAACAGCCCATGCAGGAAGAGGACGGCAGTCGCAAGCGCAGAATAGAAATTCGAAGCCAGAAGGACGGCATACATCTTCTAGAATTTACTGCAAGCAGGGTCAACAAAGGCGCGCCCCACGGTTCATGGATGTCTTAGAACGCGAATAGTATTTTGCGAGTTCATGATGCGGAAAATCATCCACGTAGACATGGACGCGTTTTACGCCTCCGTTGAGCAACGCGATGATCCGCAACTGCGCGGCAAGCCCGTCATCGTTGCCTGGCGCGGCAATCGCTCGGTCGTTTGTGCGGTTTCGTACGAAGCTAGGGCTTTTGGCGTGCGTTCAGCCATGCCGGCAATACGTGCAGAGCGCCTATGTCCAGATGCGGTCTTTGTCGCTCCTGATTTCACACGCTATCGAGTGGTCTCCTGCGACGTGCGGAATATCTTCCAGCGGCACACGGATCTGATCGAACCCCTGTCGCTCGACGAAGCCTACCTGGATGTTACCGAGAATAAGACTGGCTTGCCGACAGCCACGCTTGTCGCCCGCACTATCCGCGAGCAGATACGGCAGGAGTTGAATCTCACTGCCTCCGCCGGCGTAGCGCCTAACAAGTTCTTAGCAAAACTCGCGTCTGACTGGCGGAAGCCTGATGGACTTTTCGTCATCCAGCCAGAAGAGATAGACGCGTTTCTCCTCCCGCTGCCCGTTGGACGCCTGCCCGGAGTCGGCAAGGTCACCGAAGAGACACTAGCGAAACTCCGTATACGCACTGTTGGCGAGTTACGAGGCTTGGAGTTATCCGTGCTCGAAGACGAATTCGGCCGCCACGGTGGGCGCCTGTATGAACTTGCCCGCGGCATCGACGACAGCGAAGTGGTGCCAAACCGGCCCACGCAATCGATATCTGTCGAGGACACCGTTGAAAAGGATGTGCTATTGCTGGAGACCGAGCCGATGATCCGACGACTGGCGGAAAAGCTTTGGTCTGCTTCGTGCAAGGAATCACGAATCGCGCGAACCGTAGTTCTGAAACTGAAGACAAGCGAATTCAAGATCCTCACGCGTAGCCGTACACCAGATTCTCCGCCATCGTCCTGCGAAGAGTTGACGGACATCGCCCTAAAGTTGCGAGAACGAGTAGACCTTGGTTCTCAACAACGCTTTCGCCTTGTAGGGGTCGGTCTGAGCAATTTTCGCGAACCGGAAGAGACTAGGGCGCAACCAGCTCTGTTCGAATGAAGATGCCTCGATACCAGTAAGGTAAGCACACATGAGCTTTCAAAACCAGATTTCGCTGAATACTAAAGGTCACGGGGACATGAAAGACATCACCGAGCAAGTGGCCGCCGTCGTGAACTCCTCGGGTGTCAAAACTGGAATTGCCAATGTCTTCAACATCGGCAGCACAGCGGCGGTCGGTACGATTGAGTTCGAGCCCGGGTTGCAGGGAGACATGCCGGCCGTTCTGGATAAGCTGATTCCGCCCAGCCGCAACTACGGCCACGAACAAACCTGGCATGATGGCAACGGCCATTCCCACCTGCAGGCAACATTGCTCGGACCGTCACTGACCGTGCCGATCGCGGATGGGAAGCTGGTTCTCGGCACCTGGCAACAGATCCTCCATCTCGAATGTGATGTTCGCGGGCGCCAACGCACGGTCCTGGTGACGGTGGTTGGAGATTGAGGACGTTGATCCGGAAACTGGAGTAGAGTTCTCTGCTATGGTCAAGCCTGCACCGGCCCGGCGGCGGCCTCGCAAAGCCAAACCTGGCACGAAGGGCCTCGGCCCAGCGGAATGCCGACTCGAGCAGCCGACAGGTGCTGCTGCCGAGGCTGCAGAAGCAATCGCCAAAGCCGGCGGCTGCGTTGTTGGATCGTACAAGGAACCGCTCGCCGGTCATCCGGTATTGCTGTGCGTCCTGCCGATCGACGCCGTCGAACCAACGCCCTTCCAGCGAGATCTCTCAGACGCTCACCACAAACGGCTAGCTGATGTCATCAATAAGACAGGGCGTTTTCTCGACCCGATTATCGCAGTTCTCGCACCACGGGGCGGGTTCTGGACTCCCAACGGTCGGCATCGCCTCGAAGCGATGCGTCGCCTGGGGGCGAAATCAATCACTGCGCTCGTTGTGGCTGACCGCGAGATAGCATGGCAGATCCTCGCGCTGAATACGGAGAAGGCTCACAACCTCAAGGAACGCTCGCTGGAGGTCATCCGCATCTACCGTGGTCTCGTGGACGAAGATGCGACGCGTCCCGAGTCCCAGTTCGCGTTCTACCTCGACCAAGCCGCCCTAGTCACTCTTGGTGTCTGCTATGAACGCTTTCCGCGCTTCGGCGGTGGCGCTTACCATCCGATTCTCCGGCGGTTGGAGGTCTTTACCGATGAACCGTTGCGTACTGCCTTCAAGGACCACGAGAAACGGGCCACGATGGTGCTCGACCTCGAGGAGAGGGTTGCGGCAGCGGTGAAGAAGCTGAAAGAACGTGGTCTCGTCAGCCCATACCTGCGCTCGTTCGTGGTGGCGCGCATCAACCCTCTGCGTTGGATTAGAGGTGAACCGCCTCCACTCGAAGAGGTGCTCAAGACGATGCGAGAGCGGGCGGCGAGATTCAATGTCGAGAAGATCAAGCCTCAGGATCTCGCCGGCGCCGCAGGTCCGCCCGACGAAGAAACATAGGAGAAGGCTACGAATGATAACTTCATCCAGCAGAAAACATGCCGGGCTGGGCCAGCGAGCGACCAGCCTCCGGTCCCCGAGCCTACTTTCGCGGAGCGTGCGCGTACGTATGGGCCGGGCATGAAAATACCGCCGCTTGCGCTCCATGCGGTATCCAATGGTGAAAAGGCCGTTGAAGCTCTCGTGATTTAAAGGAGAGAACAATGCTCGACCATATGATTCTGACTGTCAGCAATGTCGAACGTTCGTTGGCGTTCTATGAGGCGGCCTTGAAGCCTCTTAATATCAAGTTCTTCCTACCCTACAAGGGCGAAAGCGATCATCCTGATCTGTGGGGATTTGGTGATGGCAAGAGAGCGTTCTTCTGGATCAAACAAGGGAAGCCTGATCCAGCGTCCATTCGCTGGGGGTTCATGGCCGAAAACAATGGTAAGGTCGATGAATTCTACAGGGCGGCAATATCCGCTGGTGCCAGGGACAATATTTCACCGCGGGCACGAGTGGAATACTATCCGGGATACTACGCCGCCGATGTATTTGACCCGGACGGGTATTCGTTCGAAGTCGTCCATAAAAGCTAGTGATGGAACCTCACATCGCCAAGGTATGGTTGCCGATATCGGTGACAGGTGGATGACTTCCAATCACTCAAGAGAGACGACAAGAGATGGTCTCGCCAGGGCCTAACTGCATATCAGAGACTGCTACCGCGTCGATGGCGTCGGGCCTTTCGGCGGAACAGGCGCGCGTTTGGACGGTTGCCCTTCCCACTCTGGCGTCTCGAGCTCCGCCGTCTAACGGCCTACACTTGCGCGAAGCCGCCATCCACAAACAGTTCCGTTCCTGTGACGTAGCTTGCATCGTCGGAGGCGAGAAACACGACGGCCTTGGCGATCTCATCGGCGGTGCCAAGTCTGCCGAGCGGGACATTCGTCGAGATCATCTTCAAACGTTGCTGGCCCGTTTCTGATGAACCCAGGAGCCCACTCAGTCCGGGTGTGTCAATGGAGCCTGGGCTCACAGCGTTCACGCGGATACGGCGATCCTTCAAGTCGGTTGTCCACGTCCGTGCAAACGAACGAATTGCAGCCTTGGTGGCGCTGTAAACGCTATTGATTGGCAACCCTTTGCTTCCGACGACGGATGAATTCAAAATGATAGAAGCGCCATCCGGCAAAAGCGGAAGCGCCTTCTGCACCGTGAAAAGCAAGCCCTTCACATTGATGTCGAAGGTCCAGTCGTAGAGCTCCTCGGTGATCGTGCCGAAAGCGGCAAACTTCGCGACCCCGGCATTGGCAAACACAATGTCGAGTCTGCCCTTTTCCCACTTGATTTGTGCAAAGAGACGATCGAGGTTGCCAAGATTCGAGACGTCTCCTTGTATGCCCGTTACATTTCTGCCGATCTCCTTTACCGCCGCAGCCAGCTCCGCCTCACGTCGGCCCGTGATGAAGGTATAGGCGCCTTCGTCGACAAACGCTCTTGCCGTAGCGAGACCAATCCCGCTAGTCCCACCAGTAATGAGTGCGATTTTTCCTTCAAGCTTGTTCATGTATTCCTCTCCTCTCACAGTTGTCAGATGGTGAGGACGACCCCGCTGAAGGGACGGTCCTCTACGAGGCTTCGTCGTTGTTGTTTCTGGTTACTTTGAAATCATCGCCACATCATTAGCCCCAAACTTGAACAGGATCTTGCCGCTGCGATTCGATTGCAAAGATTGCTCGAACGCTTCCTTGAACTGGTCGAGCGGGTACACATGCTCCACTGCGGCGGAGAGCGATCCATCAGCTACGAGGTCGCCCAGCTTCTGGTAAATCTCCTCGATCTCTGTGCGGGGCGCGTTGCGTATCCAATTGATGAGCCAGAATCCGTGGAGGCTAAGACCACGGTAGATGAGGTCTCTGGGCGAGATGGCCGGGAACTGCCCACTTTGAAGTGCGTAGACGACAATCGAGCCGCCAGGTTTAAGCGATTTTGCCAACTCGCCCACGGGAGTTCCGCCCACCGTATCGAGGACGAGGCTAAGTTTCTTTCCGTCGAGAGCCTCCTCAATATCCTTGTGCAGGTTGTCGCCTTGGAGGACTACGCGGTCACCTCCCCACTGCCGCACCTGTTCGGCAGCTTCTTCCCGCCGGACGACATTCAGCGTCTTGACTCCTGCAAGCTTCGCGAGTGCAATGATGTACTGCCCCATGGCCGCGTTGGCTGCGGTTTGACCGATCCAGTCGCCGGGCATCAGGGAAACGTATCGGTTCAGCAAGAGATAGGCGGTCGCCGGGTTAATCCCTATCATCGAGAGTTGCAGGGGATCCGCTTCGTCGCTCATCGGCACGATGTTGCGCACCGGGACGACAACCTGATCTGCCCACGTGCCCTGCTCGTAGGTAGGAAGAATCAGGACTCGCTTGCCCCGCAGAGCAACATCAACCTTCGATCCCGATCTTGGCTGACTCGGCCAACACCCTCCGCCCCTACCGAGAATGGGAAGGCCGGCCGGACACCGTAGATGCCGCGGACGAACAGAAAGTCCGATGGATTGAGCGGGGCCGCTTCCATCGAGATGAGAACATCCTCCTGGCCAAGAGCCGGTTCGGAGACCGTGTTGAGTTCGATGACATCTGAAGGTTCACCGTGAGCTATGAGTTGCAACTGCCGCATAAGAAAACTCCTTTCGTTCAAAACAGTTTACGGTTTGAAGAGTCCGTCGCGTCCCGGGGCAATGTGGGCACTGTGCTGAATGTAATTCGGTGACCAGAACCTTTCCGCCGCCGCGTAATCGCGCTTATTGAACTGGGTTTCGAACGCTTCTAGAACGATGGCCTTATTCTTTGCTGCTGTTGATTTGCTCATTTTGCCCTCTCCGTTATGGTGTATGTCCTCAGCTTCCGCTTTCGGGTCCGTCGACTGTTTCCTGATATTCGCGGCCCCGTCAAAACACGAATCCTAGCCGATGCTAAACGAGCAATCTGGATTATCGTTATAATCCACTTACAGGATTAGATTCGTAATCCTAGTTTAGTTGCAGTTTATTTTGTGGAGGGCTACATGGGCCATTCCAAGGCGCAAAAAACCAGGACTCATAAGCGCATCGTTAGCATTGCGTCAAAGAGATTCCGCGAAAAAGGACTCGCAGGATTCGGAATCGCCGAGCTAATGAAGGAGGCCGGTCTTACGGTAGGCGGGTTTTACAAGCACTTCGATTCGCGTGACGATCTGGTTGCCGAAGCGGTTAGCTCGGCCTTCGGCGGCTGGAAACGTCGAGTGGACGCTGCCAAAGCTGGCGAGCCGTCGGTATCCCTCGCAAAGTTGATCGACGACTATTTGAACGAAGCGCACCGCGACAATCCAGGCACGGGCTGTGCCTTCAGTGCGCTAGCGGCAGAGATCGGACGAAGCCATGAGCGGACCCGAGCCCTCACAACCGAGCAGGTCCGCAACGATATTCAATTGATTGCGGGTCTAATTCCCGACAACGAGCCGCATGCTGCGAGGTCGCAAGCGATCTTAACCTTTAGTGCGCTCGTCGGGGCTATGTCTGTGGCACGCGCTGTATCGGATGAGGCGCTTTCGCGGGAAATACTAAAGACAGTGGCAGAACGCTTGAAGAATTCCATTTCAGAACACTAGGAAGTTAAAAAGGGCGTAACAATTTGCGTACTTAGCGCCTGGCGGTGTTTGTCCCAAGTGGTAGGACCTGTAGATGGCTTCTCGGCCACGTCTCTGTGCAGGCGACGGAACGCTACTTGGGTTGCAAGCAGCGATTCCGTAATGCAGTCAACGATCGAATTGGGCTGGAACCGAACCCGTCGGGATCTCCTTAGATCCCGCACCGCTTGCCGACTTCACAGGACTGATTTTCGCTTCGGGCTCCTGTAGGCATTAGGGAGATGAGCCGCCCAATCACTTATGATGGCCCTATAATGTGGATTCTGGAGTGGCGATGGTCGCGATCGGTGTCTCAGAGTTTACGTACGGGTTTGCATTTCTGTTTGAGCAGGTAAACGCGAACTGGCTTGGGGTCGCTGCAGCTCCGATCCTGCCAAGCCTGCAAACCGAGCAGATGAGTGGATGGGACGTATCCATTCCTCTCTTTGGAGTTCCGTTCTTCTATCAATTCAAAATCCCTGAATATCTCAGCGCGTCCCACGCCACTTATATCAGTGATGGAACCTATGATGGTCCCTACTACCGAATAGATTTACATCGACGCGATAACAACAGACAACATCGCCTACTGAAGGCTTTAGGGAATACGTATCCAAACACCTTTTACGCCGCTCCAGAGCTGAACACGCAAGCCGAGTTCACAGCCCAATTTATCGCTCAAACCCTCGTAGATGCTTCACGATTGATTCCTCTGTTCGATTGCGATGACATTGCTCCCGACGACGATACACAGCATCGCATTACCTTCCAACCCGGCTCCGTCGATTGGATCTTCCACTCTGAACCGCACAGGAAGAGCGTGTCATACCTCGGTCGAGCGCCATTGCGCGATCTTTATTTGAAGTCGAGGAAAGATTGGTCGGCGTTAGACGAACGATACGCAGAAGACTTAACGTCTCGGATCGTGGCTGTTCGAAATCAAGACGACTCTGATCAGTTTCGATGGAACACGGCACGCAGTGGGACGTCGCGCACAATTCCGCGAGACCTCCGAACCTTGGCGTTCGCCCGTCTGGCAGACGTTTTGGCAGCGGAATTCGGCGTGAGCATGCTCATTGTGGGCGACTGAGACTCGCGACAGCCAAGCAGACGTCTGACAGTTGGAGTTTTGAGGAAAAGACACGTGACATTGACTGGTCAACCTGAAGTTTGCCTTGCACGCGAACGAATCCTCCGAGCATTCGCTTCCCGTGCGATCCTCAATGCCCTTGGAGCGAACTCTGGTTCGTACTTGACGAGGTGGATCGCTTGTGCAAGGTGACCTGCATCAACCGCCTGAGAATTGAGCGTTCGTAAACGGCCACTGGCGATCGATGGAGGCGCCAATCCGCGCCCTAGAAGAATTGCCTAAAACATAGAGAACCGCTACCACGCGATAAGGTAAAAGAACATTGTCCGTTCTCATCGGTACCGAAAAACGCGCTAGCGGCCCTCGAATTCGTGAGCTCGAACGCACTAGCGACCCTATAATTACCCGGTGGCATTTTGGCTATGCCTTCTGCTCAAAAACTCGACACTCACCACAAAGCGCTCACCCTGAATCTTGACATATCCACCTTCGGTTCGTTCGCCGAAATCGGCGCCGGACAGGAAGTCGCGCGTTGGTTCCTTCTCGTGGGAGGGGCTTCCGGCACGGTGGCTAAGACCATTTCCGCTTATGACAAGGAAGTCAGCGATGATCTCTACGGCTCCGGATCGCGCTACGTATCCAAACAGCGACTCGGGGCGATGCTGGATAACGAATGGACCCAACTTCTCACGCAATTAAGCAAAACCCGTGGGCAGCAAACTCGCTTCTTCTGCTTTGTTGATACCGTCTCCGCTCGTAACTTCGCCGGAACCAACGACTCACATGGCTGGATCGGTCTCCGGTTTCAGTTGCAGCCGGGTGGTCCTCCCAACGACATCCTGCTGCACATCAATATGCGCGACTCTTCCAATGTCCTCCAGCAGCAAGCCATCGGTATTCTGGGCGTCAACCTCATCTATGCTGCGTTCTATGAAGTGCAAATCGAGGACTCATTTCTGGAAGGCCTGTCTCAAGACGTCGTCGGGGAGCGAATCGAGATCGACTACGTGGATCTCCGCGGGCCAACATTCGAGAGTTGGGATCGCCGTGCCCTGCTAGTCCACTTGGTTCGTGCAGGACTCGCAGAGGCCGTATTTTTTCCTTCCAAGGACCCCACGGTTCCCCCTACCGAGGTTCTTTACAAGAAAGCCGTCGTGCTTGCACCGGGATATTTTGGTCACACCGATCCAGTTCACTCGCACGTTCATTTGCGAATATTGGCTTCGGCAATTCAGGAGCTTCAGAGGGACCTTGGCGAAGCAAAATCGACGCCTGCCGGTTTTTTCTGCCTAACCGTTGCTCCGTTCACGCCGGACGAACCAGCCCCGGAAATTCCCGACTTGCTTGGTCGTATTGATACGCTTCGCGCCGCTGGCGGCGACGTGCTGCTTTTTCGTAAACCCGAACTCTATCACATGACAGCTCTCGTAAACCGCCATACGCAGGAACCCGTGCGCTTCGCCGCAGGTCTTTCACTTCTGATTCGAGCTTTTGAAGACATTTACGGCAATCTCGAAGGCAGACTTCTGGAGGCTCTCGCACGCCTGTTTGCCCAGAATGTCCGCATCTACGTTTATCCGATGACCGCCGCTGATCTGCGGGAATTCCTGAAGAGTGCTTCCGTTACGGGTTGGGAGTGGAGTGAGACGAATGGATGGGTTTCGGCAAGCCAGCTGCGTCGCGCGCCACCTCTCGGACATTTATTCGCCTATCTTCTGGCCAGCAACTTTCTTGTCCCTATGCAAGCCCCTGTGGAGGCATGAGAGCGCTGCCGTCAACCCCGGAAGAATACGGAAAGCAAATGGCCACTCGACTGTGCCCGAACACCTTGCCCTATGAATTAGGAACGGCAGCTGCATTTGATCTCGCGAGATTCAATGGGAGGCCACTGAGTGATGATGCTATGGATGTGATGCTTACATTGCTGTCAAACAGGCCCATCCAGGACGGCGCTGCAACTGATCGCAATCGGATCACTACCGAGTTCCCATATTTTGGTGAGCCCTACTCGAAGGAAGAACAGAAGGATGTCGTACCATTGCACGCACGTCGTAGTCATTGAGATTCCGGAAGGTAGCTGGGGGGCTGGGGGTCAAACTATAGATACCGAGAAGATCAGTAAACTCATCGGCACCACCCAGGGCCCAAAACGCATGGCCGAAGCGCGGGAGAACGCAGTCAAGCTTAAGGCTACAAGGGTCTCGTGATTGGGGACACCTCACGAAACGGAAATTTATGTACGTCAAGGCACGCCGAAGCTGTGTCTGGGTATTCGGCGGGGTCGGAAGCTACCTCAACTACTCTCGCGTGAGGATTCCCTTCCGCTGACACGAAGTCTTCGCGGATAAATTGCTCTCCGCCATGCGATATGAGTTCGGCGGTCACTTCTAGAAGCCCGCCGCGAAATGGCCTGTAGGCTCGAGACCTATTCTGGATCAGCCGCACCTCCAATCTATACTCGGTTTTCGGTTGGATTATAGAAAGCGGGGGGTATGTCTACGGCAACAATAATCGGCTCAGGACCGAACGGACTCTCAGCCGCAATTGTCCTTGCAGCATCGGGCGTAAGGACGACCGTACTAGAACGTAATGGGCAGATTGGTGGTGGCTGTTCAACCGCTGAGGTCACACAGCCTGGTTTTCTTCACGACCTGGGCTCTTCGACATACCCCCTGGGCGCTGCAAGCCCTTTCTATGGTTCTCTTCCCTTCACCATTCCTTGGATTCAACCGCACGCGGCATTCGCTCACCCGTTGGATGACGGGACCGCGGTCGTGCTTGAACACTCGATTGAAGAAACAATCGACCAACTGGATGCATGTGACCGCAAAGCATACCGATCACTGATAGAACCCGTAGTTTCTAACTTCGCTGCTTTGGTCGAAGAAATTCTCGGCCCCATCCTACATATCCCCGGAAGTCCGTTCGTGCTGGCGCGTTTTGGCCTATCCGCTCTGTTGCCGGCGCTGTCGTTGGCTCGTTCCCACTTTGCTGGAGAACGAGCTCGATCCCTCTTTGCTGGCGTCTCAACCCATTCCATCCTCCCGTTAGAAACTACCGCTTCAGCTGCTGTTGGCTTGACGTTGATAGCCGCTGGACACACGAGAGGTTGGCCGATCCTGCGTGGCGGTGCGCAGTCTCTCACGGATGCCCTGGTCCGACATTTAGAGGATCTCGGAGGCCGAGTTGAAACCGGTCGTGAAGTAACCGAGCTACCTTTGTCCGACCTCGTCCTCGCAGACATCACCCCGCGCCAACTCCTTCGCATCGCCGGTTCCCATCTATCCACTGACTATCGAAAGCAACTGGAGCGATTTCGGTATGGACCCGGTGCTTTCAAGATTGACTACGCACTGAATGCAGCGATTCCGTGGACCGCTCGCGAATGTCTGCGGGCCGCCACCGTACACATCGGAGGCTCTCTCGAAGAGATTGCTCAGGCTGAAAGGACCCTTTCACCCAACAAACCATTCGTTCTGCTCGGCCAGCCATCGCTCTTCGACTCCAGTCGAGCTCCCTCTGGTCGACATACCGCTTGGGCCTACTGTCATGTTCCTAACGGCAGCACCGAAGACTACACCGAATCCATTGAGCGCCAAATCGTACGCTTCGCTCCCGAATTCCGCGATTGCATTCTGTCCCGTTCCGTCTCTACACCCAAAGATCTGGAGAGTTGGAATTCCAATCTAGTCGGCGGCGATATCTTGGGGGGAGCAATGAATGTCCGCCAGCTACTGTTTCGTCCTACACGGTCGTTGTATCGCACCTCGCGTTCGGGACTCTATCTTTGCGGAGCATCAACGCCCCCAGGTGGCGGCGTTCATGGAATGTGTGGATTTCATGCAGCCAAGATGGCCCTCAAGGATCTCAACATTTAATTCGATTTTCTGTCGGTCATTTCGCTTTGGCACAAGGGAATCCGTGGGGGAATATCGTACGAGACTCTGGCTCCGGAAGATGTTGGTCGAATCCTATCTGGCGCCGGATTCAGGAACTGGATTGCGGCCTTGCAATCAACTTAACCACAACGAGGCTGGCCAAACTTTCATCGTGATGGAGTATCTGGAAGGCGTCACGTTGAAAGATCTCATCGCCGGTATAGGGCGTTGGCGAGCTCACAATCGGCTTGGAGGCATATGGAACGATGGTGTACTCCACTCGCTTCAAGCATGATGACAAGGCCTTGGTTAAATGCTGAACCTTAGCGCTCTTTTTCTCAGTCAACAGCGCTTGAACGAAGTGCTCAGTCGCGACCTTCTGCGCTGGAAGCGTTCCGCCTAACAATCCCCGAATGGCCGATCTTGAACGCCCGGCATTCTTGCCGCCTATGTGGATGCAGCAATCACATGGCTAATCAACGGAAATCTTCCGACCTTTGGAGAGTTGGTTGCGCAGAATCGCCTCGCCCAAGGTGCCTTCTTTATGCAACTGGGGGCGTTTTTCGGCCCTAACATCTGGATGCCGCCACGAGATTCCAGAGCGCCATGGCGATGGGACGCTTCAAGAAAATATACTGGAAAGGTATGCTGAGCTACCGCCAAGGGTTAAATCAACTCTCTGTCAGCATCGACGCGAGCATTGGAGAAGAATTCCATGAGTACTGCAGCCGTTGAGAAAGCCGAACAGCCCACCCCTGAGAGCCTGTTAAAAACATACGCAGAAATCTGTAACAGCTATCGTGCGATTGATGATTTCCGTATGAAGTTATTGGGATTTCTCCCGTTCGCTTCTGTAGCAGGAGTGCTCCTGCTGAGCAAGGACATTCCTTCCGCTCAGAGCAAACTTGTCGGGTACGCTTGTTTCTTTGCTTCAGTATTCACATTTAGCCTCTTTCTATACGAGATTCGAGGGATGTTGCGTAGCGGTGGCCTCATTAGACGCGGCAAGAGGATCGAAGAGCGGTTGCTCGTGCATGGGCAGTTCTTCCAATGCGAAGCGGAGACCCACCCTCGCTCAGCCAGCTTCGCCGACAAGATTCGCCTCCACATGAATACTACAGTTGCGTCGTGTTTTATGTACTCGCTGGTGTTCGCTTTTTGGCTATTCCTGGCCCTTCGATTTGCCCTGGGCATACAAGTTCCTGGCTGCGCTCTCTCCGCCACAGGGGTGGGCCTCGTCATTGGCATTGTGGCTTACCTTCTGGTGCGATCGGAGGTACCAGCGTGAGACTGCCCTTCATTGACCAGTTACCAGAGTTTTTTCCTCACAAAGGCTGAACACGACTGATTTTGGTGGGATTCCGCATCACATTCCTGCCAAGAATGGAGCATTGTTGATGTGAACGTCCTTTTAATCATTCACTAATTGGGTTGGCAAGCTGAAAGGGGCGTTGCGGTCACTTGTCCGAAATGGCGCCCAATCGCTGAAGTGGATTGCCGCCCCGAAATGCACCCATGGCATTCCTAGACCCTGGCGCGTTTATGGGGAGTAATCGGACGCAAAAGCCGACTTGTCTTCTGGACAACCACTTGTGAGCGATCGCGTCGCTGTTCTTCACAAAAACGTATTACGGACTAGCGGCCGAAGTTGCGACGAGCAGTCTTCCCGCTCTACTGCCCGGGAGCTCGTCGCCTTCGAAGTGCGGGTCGAACCCGCCAAAGAATAAGCACTCTAGTCGGTCCGCCTCAGAGAGAATTCTGCCTGGCACGCGCTTTCTCTCCAGCCGGAGAAACTCTGCCAAGCTACCTGACCGACGAGCCAGGTTCGCGTTCCAAAAGCAGGGACGCGAACCCTTCGGCAAGTTCAGGGCAGGCTCTGGGGCACCGCCTTCAAGTTCGAACCCGAGACTCCGCCTACATCTCCGCCAGCGCCTGATGCACGAGGTGAATCGCGATCGATCCTTCGCCGACGGCAGACGCCACGCGCTTCACATTGCCGGCCCGGATATCCCCCACCGCAAACACCCCCGGCAGGCTGGTCTCGAGAAGCTGCGGCGGGCGCGACAGCGGCCACGCCTTCTCTTCCAGCGTCGCACGGTCGAGATCGTGGCCGGTTAGCACGAAGCCTTTGTTGTCGAGCGCCAGACATCCCTCCAGCCACCCCGTGCGCGGCGAGGCGCCGGTCATCACGAACAGATGGCGTATGTCGTGGGGGACAATCTGCCCGCTATCGCCATCGCGCCAGCTGATGCACTCCAGGTGTCCGTTGCCGTCGACGCTGGCGATCTCCGTGTTGTAATGCAGCTCAATCGCCGCGTTTTCTTCGATGCGCCAAATCAGGTAGCGCGACATTGTATCCGCCAGCTTGCCCGAGCGCACCAGCATGTAAACCTTGCGCGCCTTTCCCGACAGGTAAACCGCCGCCTGTCCCGCAGAATTTCCTCCTCCGACGACCACCACGTCCTCGCCCACGCACAACTGCGATTCCATAGCGGTGGCACCGTAGTAGACGCCGTTGCCCTCGAACTGCGATAGCTTGGGAATGGGTGGCTTGTTGTATTGGGCGCCGGCGGCCAGCACGATGGAGCGCGTCGGCAGTGGCGTGCCCTCATCGAGGATGACCTGATATGGACGGCGATCACATTCCAGGCGCACGGCGGTGCGCGCGATCATCATGTTCGCGCCGAACTTCTGCGCCTGCGTCAGCGCGCGCCCGGCCAACTCCTGGCCCGAAATACCCATAGGGAAGCCGAGATAGTTTTCGATGCGCGAGCTCGATCCTGCCTGTCCACCCGGGCTCCCCGTTTCCACCACCAGCACGTTGAGGCCTTCGGATGCCGCATAGACCGCGGCGGCCAGCCCTGACGGCCCCGCGCCCACGACGATCAGATCGCGCACCTGCGATTCGTCGATGCTCACGTTGAGCCCGAGGCAATCGGCCAGCTCGCGGATCGAGGGATTCCGCAGGACGCTGCGCGCGTTGCAGATGACGACCGGCACTTCGTCCACCTTGACCTGGAAGTGGTCGAGGATCGACTGCGAGCGCTCGTCCGTGTCCAGATCGATGAACTTGTAGGGATAACCGTTGCGGCCCAGGAACTCGCGCAGGCGTAGCGTGTTGGCGCAGTTGAGCGAGCCCAGCACCAGCACATTGCTCGCCTCTTCGCTGATAAGAAGCATCCGGCGCAGGATGTACGCCTTCATCAGGATATCGCCCAGCTCCGCATCTTTGGCGACGAGGGCGCGGAACTCGCCGGACGCGATCTGCAGAAATTCGCCGGAGGCGATGACCTGTCCGCGCAGCAGCGCGCGCTGGCCCGAGATGACGGCAAACTCGCCGGTGATGCTGCCGGGAACGTGCCTGACCAGGGATCGCACACCCTTGGGACAGGGTTGAAGAATATCCAGGCCTCCCGACAGAACCACATAGACGGGAACGTTGCTGTCCCCCGGTTCGAACAGCACCTCGCCCGCTTCCACGTGCCGCAGCTTGCCGTGCGGGCGCAGCCGCTCGATCTGCGCAGGCGTGAGAAGAGGAAAGGCCTCAGAGCCGGGTTCGACGGAGATGTGGGTGGCTACTGCAGACATAAGCTTGATTCTAGCTCCGCAACAAAAATGGGAACCGATGCAGTGTAGATGAGGTGCGGATGCGGGAAGGTGCAGCGATCGCCTCGAAATAGCTTGCGGCGCATGGCTACGAGCTAAGTTGAAAGGCTGTCCGTCTACACAGAATCAAAAGAAACGCCAGCGGCCAGGAGTCTATCTGGCGGATGACCTCTGTCAGACTCTTGGTCACCACTTTATTTTGTACCGACTCATCAGGCACTCAGTTTGTCGTAAGGCGATCTTTCATTAACTGAGCTTAGCGACGCGGTCAGCTACCGAACTGGCCGCACCATAACCGAGAACGTCTTCCCCGACACAAGGGCGTTTATTGGGACTGATCGTGGTCTGCTTCGGTCGATTTTGGGTCCTTCAAACCACGTCTGAGGTATTCACCAGGATTAGCCCTGACAACTCGCTTGAACGCCTTACTGAATGCGGCGTCGGACTCGTAACCGACCAATCGAGCGACTTCTGGGAGCTTTTTGTCACGCCGTTCAAGTAGCTGTATCGCCTTCTGCATCCGCCACTCGGTTACATATTCCAGCGGCGTTTGTCCGAGTAGCTCTTTGAAACGTGCTGCGAATGCGGAGCGAGACATGCCCGCCGCTTCGGCCAGGGATTCGACCGTCCAGGGCGTATTCACTCTGTCGTGAATGGCACTCAGAGCCGCGCCTATTTGAGGATCGAAAATTGCACGAAGCCATCCTTTGTTGCGTTCCGGTCCCGACGCGATATGCGCCCGGAGTACATGGATAAACAGAACCTCGGCCAGCCGACTCGCGACGACTTCAGATCCCGGCGCCTGTTCTTCCATCTCTGACGCGAGCGCCTGCACTGTGGTGTGAAGAGCAAGCGTGCGTGCCTGATCGGCCTTCATCAAAATGAAGTTCGGCAATAACTGAGTGATCGGCCTCAGGCTGGCGCGATCGAAACTCAAGGATCCACAGACGATTGTCGTCGGTGCGCCCCCGCCGCCACAAAGAGCGACATTGCCGTTGGCCTTGGCCCCGATCTCGCGGAAGCTCCACCTCGGACGTGTTCGCGGGCTGTCGCGCAAAACAATCGAAGTCCCCTTAGCCAGTAAAAAGCAATCACCACCGGTGAGGGGAATCGGCTCCGCAATCCCTTCCACACTCAGCCAGCAGTTGCCGCGCGAAAGCATGGCGAAGTGCGCCAAATCTGTGGGTGACATCTTTTTGTCGGAAGGCGTGACTTTTTCTTCGGTCTGGTTTTCCTGTTTTATCGCCCCACGGGGCGGTGGCTTCGAGCCTGTGCAGACCGAAAGCGGTTACGTGCATCGTTCTAAAAATGTCTGTTATTGAATCCAACTTAGCATCTCTCTTTTGGACGAATAGACAAAATATTAGGACTCCTGAGCAGTTCTCGTCCACCACCAAAGAACTCTACTCTACTGTACCGAATGTCACGCATCTATCGAAAGGAGTAATTATGGGAAAGCTTGAAGGAAAAGTTGCAGTCATCACGGGTGGATCGAGCGGCATGGCGCTGGCGAGCGCCAAGCGCTTCGTTGAAGAAGGCGCCTACGTTTTCATCACGGGTAGGAGGCAGGAGCAGCTCGATGAGGCCGTAAAGCTGATCGGTCGGAACGTGACCGGCGTGCGCGGTGACGCGGCGAATCTCGACGACCTCGACCGTCTGTTCGATACGGTCAAGCGGGAAAAGGGCAAGATCGACGTCCTGTTCGCGAGCGCTGGCAGGGGCGACGCCTTACCACTGGGCGAGATTACCGAGCAACACTTCGATGCGACCTTCGGCCTGAATACGCGCGGAACTCTGTTTACGGTTCAGAAGGCATTGCCGCTGTTCAACGATGGCGGATCGATCATCATGACCGGATCCGTTGCTTCGGTGAAGGGTTTTCCCGGTTTCGGCGTGTATGCGGCGAGTAAGGCGGCATTGCGCTCCTTTGCACGCACGTGGCTCAACGAACTGAAGGGCAGGAATATCCGGGTGAACGTGCTGGGCCCGGGGCCGATCGCCACACCGATGCAGGAACAAGTTCTCACCAAGGAAGCGAAGGAGATGTTCGAATCCCTGATCCCGCGGGGAAAGATGGGTCAACCTGAGGAAATCGCGACGGTCGCGCTGTTTCTTGCTTCCGACGATTCGAGCTTCGTGAACGGGGTGGAGTTGAATGTCGACGGCGGCTTCTCGGCCATCTGAAGTCGGCGGATCTCGGTGAGTGCAGGATCGCCAGGGCGCTCACCCTGATCCGATCGGTTGGATCAATATCAACATGGATCGGAGGAGAACTATGAGCTACGCAATCGTAGGATTCGGCAAGATAGGTCAGGCCCTCGCCCACGCGTTCGCCCGTAAAAACATCAACGTGACTGTCGCGAGTCGCCGGCCGCCTGAGGCGTTGGCGCCGCAGGCTCGGGCGATTGGACCCACGGTCGTCGCCAAGTCGCTGCAGGATGCACTCGAGGCCGACACAATCATCCTGGCGGTCCCGTTCGGGGAACACCGCGAGGTTGCGAAGGCCCTGCCGAGCTGGAAAGGCAAGACGGTCATCGACGCGACGAACGCGTTTGGAGTTCCCCCTGAAGAGCTGGGCGGCCTCCTGTCCTCCGCTTTCGTCGCGAAGGCGTTCACCGGCGCTAAGCTCGTGAAAGGTTTCAATCACCTGGGTGCAGCCATTTTGGCTACCGACCCGGTCGTCGAAGGGGGCCATCGGGTCGTCTTTCTGTCGAGCGATGACGAGGACGCGATCTCTCCCGTGGCGGATTTGGCCAAACAACTCGGGTTCGCACCCGTCAAGCTGGGAAAGCTCAACGAGGGTGGCGCGCTGGTGCACGCACGCGGCCGCACTTGGGGTCAGCTCATCTTCCAGGATTTGTTCAAGAAGCAGCAGTAATCAATCTATGACCGTGCGATTTGGCCCGAGAAGGATCGTTTCGAAACGTCGGATTAGATCGGACACACTTGATGTAAGGGAAAAGGAGAGATTTCGATGAGCACCGAAAAGAATGTCCAGATTGTGAAGAATTTTCTTGCGGCACTCGGCCGCCGCGACAAGCAAGATCTGCTGGCGTTGTCTGCCGAAGATATTGAGTGGATCATTCCGGGCGAGGACTGGCCGCTGGCCGGCACGCACCGCGGGCACGCTGGACTGAATAACTTAGTTCAGAAGGCTAACGAAACGGTGGAAACTTCGTTCCCAGAGCCCCCCGAGTTCATAGCGCAGGGAGACCGGGTTCTGGTCGTCGGCTTCGCTACGGGGAGAATCAAAGCCACGAATAAGACGTTCGAGGACCATTGGGTCTTCGCCATTACCATTCGAAATGGCAAAGTGACGAACATCCGTGAGTATGTCGACACGCAAGCACTGGCGCGGGCCTCCGAGACGGCCGCGAGCCCCCGGCCCTGACCCATCGCGCTGTTTCGTCTCGGCGATCTGAATCGGCGGATCTCGGTGAGTGCATGATCGCCAATGTACTCTCTGAGTCACGATCAGTAACGATAAGTCGGCATAGCGCCACAATTCCAGGATCAGGTAGGCGGGAAAATGCATGGCTCCATGCGCGTTTATGGGGACCAATCCTGAAAACGGAGCACGACCCAAAGGTCAATGAGTGCATTGGCCTGAAGTCGTCAGTCGAGAACACTTGGCCAGGCTGCTCGTATCCGGAGTCGACAATGCACTCCGGTTCTCAGCTAACTTGTTCGGAGCTTTGTCCGCAAAATAAGTCATCTCAATGGGCCATCAGGCCGCCCATTCATCGAATCGGCGCATAATCTCCATGAGCTTGCATCCCATCAGAATGACAGAGCCCCACAATATGAAGGGAACGCCATAGAGTAGGAGATGCTTGCGCGAACGGGCTAACTCAAACACTCCTACCTTCACGATGGCGTATGTATTCGCTGCGAGATAAGCAACCGCCAAAGAGCTCACTACTAGGTTGTGCATCTTCTTAGTCCTCCTTTTACCGGCCTGCATCTCCGCGCCGATACTTATCGGTTGCTGTACGGAAGCGGCAGTAATCCTCTGAGGTGTGGCTCATGCTGTGCCCTCCCGTGGGAGTTCCGCGCCGGTCGTGAAGGTCGCGCCGAACACGATGTTTCCTCTTGGGCGGAGCGCGCAGTGGCGACGACCGAGCCGCCGCCACTGCGTTCGCTATTGCATCAAGTGCGCAATGGTATGCGAGTCATTGAAGACCGTTCTAGATGCCAGCTTACCCTCCCGGATGGTCCACACCTTAGAGTTGAGACCATCCTCCGTCTATCGGAAGCTCGGCGCCCGTCGTGAAGGTCGCATCGAACGCGAGGAAGAGGACGGCCTTAGCGATCTCGTCCGACGTCCCCCAGCGCTTCATGGGAACCATGCCGATCATCTTCTCCCTAAGCTGGGCGGCCGCGTCTTTATCGGGGAACATTTTGCCCAAGATCGGCGTGTCGATGGGACCGGGCGTCACCGCGTTGACGCGAATCTCCCGAGGAAGCAACTCGGCGGCGAGCGTCCGTGCGAAGGATCGCAGCGCAGCCTTGGCGGCTCCGTATGCGGCGTTGCCGGGCATTCCCTTGACGTTGGCGATCGAGGTCGTGAGGACGACAGAGCCTCCCCGGTTTATTAACGGCGTGAGCTTCTGCACCGCGAAAAGCGGTCCCTTGGCGTTCAAGTTGAACATCTCGTCGTAGACAGCCTCGGTGATGCTCTCGAGAGGCGCTCGGATGCTGAACCCGGCGTTGACGAAGAGCAGGTCGAAGGTGTCGAACTCGGCCTTCACCCGAGAGGCAAGGGCGTCGATGTCCGTCAACGACCGCGCGTCGCTCGAAACCACGATGGCGCCCTTCCCAAGCTCTTTCTGCGCCGATTCCAGGCCGGCTTGCGAGCGACCCGTCACCAGAACGCGCGCGCCCCCATCGAGGAGCATCTTCGCCGTCGCGAGCCCCATGCCGCTCGTGCCGCCGATAATCACCACTTTTTTACCTTGGTACCGTTCCATGTGTATTCTCCTTGAGAGGTTGGGCTTGCTTTTGCTGATTTTGAACTGTTTGGTACTATAATAGACGCGATGATCACGTCCTTCAGGACACCGCTTAAAGTTGCTGCGGAAGACGACGAATTTTTCTATGTCACGGGCCGTTTGGTTTCGGCGGACTCGACGGCGACGCGGGTTTGACAGGCTCGAAATCGACGCCAGAGACCTTGACGACGGCCTGCCACGCGGCATCCTGGTTGGCGCGATCGTGGAGGTGCGGATGGCGCTGCGCCTCAATTGGGCCTGAGAACTTCCCTTGAGCCGAGGCGAAGAATTGCCCTGAGACGTCGGTTCCGAACTCCGACGCCTGGAGGTACCGACGGGCCGCGGTCTCCGGCGTCTGATTCATGCCGGGAATGAGGTTCACGATTGGGATAAACAGATACTTCAACAACGGGCCAGCGTTTCGCACCACCTTGGTGTCGGTCGCCCCACCGGGCGATACGGCGTACACGGCCATGCCGGAGGGCAGCCAGCGGGCCAGCGCCGCGGTCCACCAAGCGATGATGAGCTTCGCGTCAGCATACGCATTGTTGGGCACGTACTTCACGTTCGGCCCGTTGCGCAGCAGGGCTTCAACAGCCGCGGTTCGGTCACCCCGGTAGTATTTGGCCGCGAAGGCTGGCACGTCGGTGTACTTGAACATGGGTACGCCCCCGCGGGCAGGCTCCGCGCCGGCGATAACAATCCGCGCGTTGGGGCTCAGAAGGTTGGCGCGAAGCAACCCGACAGTCAGTTGATGATGGCCGATCAGCGGGGCCTGAGAAGCCTCAACGCCCGCCGCAGTGATCACGCGCTTCTTGGTTGGGACCAATCCGGCATTGAGCAGCAGGAAGTCGATCGGCTGACCCCGCTTGACCAGCTCGGCAAGCGCGGACTGAACGCTGGACGGCTTGTCCAGATCCAGCGCCAGCGGCGTGAAGATCACTGTTTTGTTCTCAGCCGCGAGTTGAGCGGCCGCTTGCTGGGCCCCGGCCAGGCTGCGCCCGGTGACGATAATCTCGTGCCAGCCCTCTCCGGCGAGCAGGCGGGCTGCCGCATGGCCGAGCCCGGAGGTGGCGCCGGTGACCAGCGCGATCGAATGTTCCATGGGCATCTCCGTGGTGAAGTGTGAAGGCCGAGCCGTGAGGCCCCGCGAGGCCAGCGCCAGCTTGCTAATTTCGAACTATTCAGTTATAAAATGGCGTGATGGCCATTGTCAAGGAGTTTTGAACTAAATGATTAAAAATACCGCTAGACCGCGGGGTCGACCTCGCAGCTTCGACGAGACGGGGGCGCTGGAAAAGGCGACTCAGGTGTTCTGGTCGAAAGGCTACGACGGAGTGACGATTGACGATCTCGTCGCCGGGATGGGTGTGGGACGGCCGAGCCTGTATGCCGTCTTTGGGGACAAGCGGGCGATATTCTTGCGCGTCCTTAGGGCGTACGCAGAACGGAAGGGCGCAGCAGCCGCGAAGGCACTCCTCTCGCCACAGAGTCTTCGCGACTCGATCGCGGACTTTCTGAGGTACGCCGTCGAAAGTGCGACCGAGAAAGGGTCCGCCCGGGGCTGCCTTATGATGTGCGTCGCGCCGATTGTGAACGACGCTGAGGTCCAGCGGTTCCTGCAGAGCGCGGTCGCGGGCGGCGCGGCGCTGGTGGAGCGCCGTTTCCGGGACGGGATCAGCGCGGGAGACATCCCGCCTGACTTTCCGGTAGCCGTGCGCGCGATCCAAGTCACGGATTTTGCTCGTGGCCTGACCATGCGTGCGCAGATAGGCACGCCGCGCAAGACGCTCCTCAAAGATGCTGAGGAAGCGGCCGACTTGGTGCTCCTGCCGCGCCTGAAGGCCATCGGCAAGCAGAAGCTATAACTTTCTCTCGCCGGCGCTTGAGCCGAGTCCTGGGCCTGGGCAATGGCCGCCTACGCGAAGTTCAAAGCGCTTCAGGGCCAATCCTCTAAGAAATCTGCTCTCAACATAGTCTGGGAATGTTGAACTACGGCGAGCCCCGCTCTGAAGGCTCCATATAGATAGTGAGCACGCAAGCGTTTGGAGATCGCTATGTCACTCATCGAGCCCGGATTGGTAATGATATGTCGGCTAGTGTTTATTAGGGAGTGATGTGACGGCTTCGGATTCACGTGGAGGATCCTAGTGGCGCGGGGCAGAAGTCGGCTTGTGGGCCATCACCACCCCCATCAGGTGTCTTCCAGCCCGAGTTTGTCGTTCACTGCTTGGCTGAGTCTTTGCTTGCAGCCGAGATAACGTTCGGTGGTCTGAACCGATGCGTGTCCAAGCAAAAACTGAATCTGCTCAAGTTCTCCGCCCGCTAGGTGGCATAACCGAGCGCATGTGCGGCGCAAGTCGTGGGGAGCTAGATTCTTGATGTCAGCACGTTTGGCGGCCGCTTTTACCACGTGCCAGATTGCTTTGGGTGTGATTCCGTTGCCCCAGATCTTATCCAGCCGACTTACCCGGCGGAAGATCGTCCCGTCGGTGATGGCAGCCGCCCCAATCCAGTCATCGACGGCGCGTTTCGCCCACAAGGGAACCGGAACGGTACGGATGTGCTTTCCCTTGCCAACAAGGTCAGCAATCACGCAATGATCTTCGCGGACCTGAAAATCTCCCGTACTGAGTCCCACTAGTTCCGCCCGTCGCAGGCCGCATCCAATCAGCAATGCCAGAATCGCCCGATCGCGTTTGCCTCGGAGGCTGTCTGACGGTTTCCTGAGCAAGGTTCTGGACTGATCGATGGTCAACCAATTACCGATCCGAACACCGAGACGCTTGGCACCTTTGACACGACGGATTCCTGTCGCTAGGTCTGGGCTCAGAAGGCCCGTATCAGAGGATTCATAGGCAAGACGCCTCACAGCGGCCAAGCGGACATTGATCGTGGAGGGAGCGAGGTTTTTCTGTTCGAGAAAGAACCGGTAGCGAAGGACGACAGTGCGGTTGAAGGAAAGACGCGGTTCGGAGCAATACCACTCGATAAACTCGTCGATAGCATGACCCTATGACTCTTGCGAACTGGCTGCGCCGAGCGACTGGAGAACCGCATTCTTCGACTGCTCTAAATCGGCCAGTCGAAGCATTGTTCTTGCTTTGGAGCATTTCGATGCCTTCCGATGCGCCATACTGGCGGCCTCCTACGCCGCGCCAGTATGGTGGTTCAGTCGGAGGGTAATGGTCTCGAAGAGCGTTTCTGGACAAGCTTGGAATCGCCGACGGCACCGGGCCCAGCACAGGATATAATCGCGCGATTGATGCCTCTTTCATCTGGCACTAAATTAGGTCCTTATGAGATTCAGTCTCCGCTGGGCGCCGGCGGCATGGGCGAGGTGTATCGCGCGCGCGATATGCGCCTCGGACGCGATGTGGCGGTCAAGGTCTTGACCGAATCGTTCGCGCACGATCCGGAGCGTCTAAGGAGGTTTGAGCAAGAGGCGCGATCGGTCGCGGCGCTGAATCATCCCAATATCTTGGCGCTGTACGACATCGGCACGCAGGACGGGCGACCATATCTTGTTTCCGAGTTGCTGGAAGGGCAAAGCCTGCGTGAGGTTCTGGAAGGCGGGGCGCTTCCGGCTAGGAAAGCGGGCGATTATGCCGTGCAGGTGGCGTCGGGTCTGGCTGCGGCGCATGAGAAAGGGATTGTTCATCGCGATCTCAAACCGGAAAACATTTTCATCACCAAGGAAGGACGAGCGAAGATTCTCGACTTCGGGTTGGCGAAACTGACTCAGCCGACGTCAGGACCCACGAGCCACGACGGCCTGACTGTGACTAGTTCTCCCACACAGGCGGGAGTGGTGATGGGCACGGCGGGCTATATGTCGCCAGAACAGGTGCGGGCCGGCGCGATTGATCATCGCTCCGATATTTTCTCTTTCGGAGCGGTGCTGTACGAGATGATTTCCGGTCAGCGTGCCTTTCACCGCGATACCGCGGCCGAGACCATGACGGCAATTCTCAAGGAGGAACCGCCGGAGTGGACGACCGATTCCAAGATTGTTTCTCCCGCGCTGGAGCGGATTGTGCGGCGGTGCCTGGAAAAAGAGCCGGAGCAGCGTTTTCAGTCGGCGCGGGATCTGGCGTTTGCACTGGGAACGCTCTCGGGGACCGATGCCACCGCAGCAGTCAGGGCTGAATCCGCAATACGCAAGTCATCGCGGTGGATCTGGCCATCTGCGGCAGCAGTTGTGCTGCTGGTTGCCGGCGCGCTTCTGGGCATGCTCATGCGCAGGACTCCAGCCGCCCGCCGGATGCAGTTCGCGTTGCCGGTTCCAGGGGAAGTCAGCCAGATGGCGCTATCGTCCGACGGGCAGATGCTGGCCTTCATCTCACCCAACGACAGCACGGGAGTGCCAACGCTGTTTGTGCAACGCGTTGGCGATCCCACGGCGACTGAACTCGCCGGTACCGAAGGAGCAAGTTATCCATTCTGGTCGCCGGATAGCGCATACGTCGGCTTCTTTGCCAAAGCCAAAATGATGAAGATCCCTGCTTCCGGAATGTCAGCACAGGCCATTGCGGTCGCTCACGCGGGACGCGGAGCTTCATGGAGCACGAAGAACGTGATCGTTTACACGCCCGAAGCGCAGGGCGGAATGTGGCGGGTGAATGCGGACGGCACGGGCGCCGCTCCGCTAAATCCGGGTCTGTACGGTAAAGGCGAGCAATCTCACCGCTGGCCGATATTCCTGGCCGATGGCGATCACTTCCTGTTCTGGGCGGGCAATTTTGTCAATACGCCCAACGACCGCATTAGCGGCATTTACGAAAGTTCGCTGGACGCTAAAGAGAAGAAGTTGATCCAGCTCACTTACTCCAACGTCGGTGTGGCGAAGGGGCATATTTTCTATGTGGATATAAAACGCCGGCTGGTCTCCTCCCCCTTCGATGGTGCCAAGGGAGTAATCTCTGGCGAACCGCAGATCATGGCGGATTCCGTCGGGTACATGCCGGCAACTATGTGGGGCACGTTTTCCGCCGCCGCGGAGGGAAGTCTGGTTTATTCCAGCGGAACGGGGACGTCGTTGTCGCAGCTGATATGGCTGGACCGCTCCGGCAAAGAGCTTGGGCATGTGGGCGAACCGGGCACCTTAGCCAACCCCATCCTTTCCCCTGATGACCGGCGTGTGGCGGTGGATATCGCCGACTTGAAGTCCAATAGCGTGAGCGTCTGGCTGGAAGCTGTGGAAGGGAACTCCAGCACACGATTTACGTTTGAGCCCGCCGAAGAGGTGAGTGGAGTGTGGTCGCGCGACGGAAAGACCATTGCTTATCGCTCGGTAGGAGAGTTGGCCAGGCTCCGGGCAAAAGCCGCATCCGGCCTGGAGCGGGAAAGGACCGTGCTCGCCATCGACATCAGCCAGGACATTCTAGCCAACTCGTGGACGCTGGATGACCAGCAGATTCTATGCACCAGTTGGCTGTCGAACGCCTCCAGCGACCGCGCAACCGAGTTGATCCTTGTTCCCGCGAGCGGTGGACAACCGAAATCGTTTCTCGAGACCCGCGGTTCGGACCGCACCGGCCAGATTTCTCCGGACGGCAAGTGGGTGACGTATGCATCCACGGAATCGGGGGACTGGGAAATCTACGTTACAACATTCCCTGACGCGGCCGGCAAATGGCAAGTGTCACGTGGAGGCGGCACGGAACCACACTGGCGGGGCGACGGCAAGGAACTTTATTACATCGGACAATCCGGCATGCTGCTGGCGACTAAGGTATCGACAGAGGGCGGATTTTCCAACGGGACGCCGACGCCGCTGTTTCCAGTTCGCGGCCGCCCGCATGTCTCTTCTACCGACCAATACACTTATGACGTTACCCGCGACGGCCAGCGATTCCTGGTGAACCGGTTCGTCAAAGCAGATCATCCCACTCCACTGACGATTGTGTTGAATGCGACGGCCGACAGGAAATAATTGGCGTTGCAGTTCGACAGGACAAAGCTGCGATCGAACCCATCCCAGTTGCGATGATGATCGGGCGTTTTCAGACTGATGAAATGCACGTACTTTAGGCTGACCGGGCTAGATGGGCCATAAGTCGGCTTGCGGGACATGATGCGCGATTTTGGATAAGTTGCGATGAAGGACGTTATCATTCGCTATCGTTCGGTTATAGCCGGATGCAACCCGAGGAACGTCGTCGAGCTTTCGGCGCGCGGCGAGTGTGCGAGAACACCCCGCCCGAAATTATTCTGGGGCTTCGCCTTATGAACAAGAGGACCTTCATCAAACTCTTCGCCGCCGCGCTAGCATCTGCTCCGGTCATGCGCCTTCTCGCTTGGGCGGGACAGGAGAAACTCAGAAACTGGGCCGGCAATATCGAGTACAGCACTAACCGTGTTCAGACTTCCACTTCGCTCGCGCGGGTGCAGGAATACGTCAAGACCCAACCCAAGCTGAAAGTGCTTGGCACGCGGCATTGCTTCAACAACATTGCCGACAGTAAAGATGGATTCCTGTCGCTGAAGCCGATGGACGAAGTGATTTCTCTCGATCCCGCGAAGCGCACCGTCACTGTCGCCGCGGGCATCACGTATGGACAGTTGTGCCCCTATCTTGACGGCAAGGGCTTTGCCCTTCACAACCTCGCCTCGCTACCTCATATCTCCGTGGCGGGCGCGTGCAGCACAGCGACCCATGGATCCGGTCAGAAAAACGGCAACCTGGCTACAGCAGCCTCTGGACTGGAAATAGTGATTGCGGACGGCACAGTCGTAAACCTGTCGCGCGAACGAGACGGCGAAACATTTAACGGGGCAGTGGTAGGACTCGGCGCTCTCGGCGTAATCACAAAGGTGACTCTCGACATTCAGCCCAGTTTCATGATGCGGCAGTATGTGTATGAAGACCTTTCCCTCGACGAGTTGAAAGAACACTTTGATGCCATCGAATCCAGCGGCTACAGCGTGAGCCTGTTCACCGACTGGCAAAAGCAGCGCATCAACGAACTGTGGATCAAGAGTCGCATCGAAGAAGGGCAGGAATTTCACGCGAGCCCCGAATTTTACGGGGCGAAGCTTGCTACCCGCAACCTGCACCCGATTGCGGCGCTGTCGGCGGAAAACTGCACCGAGCAGATGGGCGTGCCCGGCCCGTGGTATGAGCGCCTGCCCCACTTTCGCATGGGTTTCACGCCCAGTGCCGGCAAAGAATTGCAATCGGAATACTTCGTGCCTCGGAGACATGCGGTGGAAGCAATCTTGGCAGTAGAGAGGCTGCACGACCAGGTGAGCCCATCTCTCCTAATTACCGAAATCCGCACCATCGCCGCCGACCATTTATGGATGAGTCCTTGCTACGACCAAGACTGCGTGACCATCCACTTCACCTGGAAACCAGATTGGCCTGCCGTCAGCAAACTGTTGCCGGTTATCGAGAAGGAGCTCGCTCCCTTCAACGCGCGCCCACACTGGGGAAAGTTATTCACAACTTCGTCAACGGAACTCAAGAGCATTTACAAGAAGATGCCCGATTTCGTTGAACTGAGCACGCGCTACGATCCCCAAGGCAAGTTTCGTAACGAGTATCTGAACCGGATCATTTTCGCTACTTAGCTTTTGCAAATGCTCGAAGCAAACGCTCCGACCATGCGTGCCAAGAGACTCGCATGTTCCCTTCCTCGCTAGCGTTTGAGAATGTTCGGTTGGCCAGAAGTCGGCTCCTGAGGAACTAATTGTTATTCTCCCGTTGCCGGGATGGGCAGGAGTTGGAAGCCGAGTCGGGCTGCCTGTTTGCGGAGGCGGATTTCGGCTCGCTGGTGGGCTTGTTCGTCGTAAAGGTGGAAGACGGTTTCTGTGTAGGGTTCTTTCGTCGATAAGACGTGATAGAGAATGCGTGCGATTTTGTGTGCGGTGGCGGTGATCGCCTGGGCCGTGCCGAGCTTGGCCCGCATGCGGCGGAAGAACTCGCCGAAGTAACCCTTCGCGCGGCAGAGGGAGTTGGCGCCCATCCTGAGCGCAGTCGCGGCACGATGCTTTACCTTGCGGGTTTTACAGGACAACACCTTGCCGCCGCTGACTCGTTTCTCCGGGCAGAGACCGAGCCATGAGGCGAATGCAGAGGCGTGCCGGAATCGGCTTACATCGGTGCCGATCTCGGTGAGGATGACTTGCGCGGTGGCTGCGCTCACTCCTGGGATGTCGGTGAGATCGACGCCGGCAATGCGGTACAGCTCACTGCGAAGATCGAACTGAGGATCGTTGCCCTGCCGGTGATAGGCCGTAGCCTTGGTGCGTGGTGGCATGGGCTGCTCGGTTGCGGTGGGAAGCGCCCGCATGAAATGCGCCGTCTCCTGATCCAACTCCACGATCAGCTTCTGGTAGTAGCGGTATCCCTCCAGCGACTGCTTCAGAGTGAACAGATGCTCGGGCCGGTAGTCTCCAACCAGAGCCTGAGCCACCTTGTCCCGCGGGCTCTTCACCCGGCTATGACAGAGTTGCGCCAGTTCGACAGGATCGCGTTTGCCCGCGAGGATTGCATCGAGAATCGCTTGGCCACTGGTTCCGGTGATGTCGCTGAGCACATGGTGGAGCTGCAGGTTCATCTGGCTGAGCGCCTTCTGCATGTGCTGAATGTGCTCGGCCGCCATCTCCAGCAGACTGCCACGGTGCCGCCACAGGGTACGAAGGGCACAGATCGCCTCGGGTGGCCGGAAGCTCGCCCGCAGCAACCCGACCGAGTGCAGATACTGGATCCACTCGCAATCGGATACGTCGCTTTTGCGTCCGGGCACACTCTTCAGATAGTGGGCGTTAACCAAATAGACCTCGAACCCGCGCTCCTCCAAGATCTGAAATAGCGGGATCCAGAAGACGCCCGTGCTCTCCATCGCCACGGTCCGAATCCGGCACCGGCCGAGCCAATCGGCAAGTGCATGTAGGTCGCCGGTGAAGCTGCTGAACCTGCGCGTAGACTCCTCATCCCGGTCCGGGGGTACCGCAACGTAAATCTCCTCCGCTCCAATATCGATGCCAGCCGCATCCAGTTCCACTACCACCGATCTGCGCTCCCGCTTCTCTCTTCGCTTTGCCATCGTCTTCTCCTTATTAGTAGCCGAAGAGCGCGGCCCGAGGCGCGAATCCTAGCAGTCTCCTGATCGAGATCGCTGCACTGCTCCGCAGACGTCATCACTAACCTATCCGCAGCCTCGGACCCATGCTTCTGGATCGGGCTCATCAAGCACCAATGCCGACTTCGGGCCGTAGCTTGCCGCGGTCTCCAGCACTGATATCATCGCTCACCTCAAGTTCCTTCCGTCCCTATCTGAGCGAAGCTCAGTCCTTTGCTTCTGGGAAGTCTGCCTGACAATCAGTGAGATTCCTCCCGATGAAATGCACTCGCTCGAAAACTCCCGGGCGCCGGCTGACATTCCATGAGTCCGCCACTTCTCCAGGCCGTCTAAAGTCCCGGTGATTGTTGCTTGTAGCGTGCCAACCGTGTGCCTGATTTCTGAAAATCAATACTGGCGATAACTGGTCGACCTTAATGGTTAAGCATAGAAACTCCAGCCATGAAAATGCGATTTTGAGTGTGGCGATGATGTCCGGCGCCATTTCCGCCTATAATCCGGTCACGGTGCGAGCCGATATTTGCTGGTAAAGAGCACTATGGTCTCAGCCACCAAGACACCAGTTACCCTGAGGTCGGGCGATCCGCTCCGGATTGGCCTGGAGACCGTTTCTTTTGGCAGAAATATTTCTCGCCCCGTCCGGCGCAACGTTCGTTCTCCAACCTCGACTAGTTGTGAACGACCCATGGGAGTTAATCGCAGAGGCGGTTCATCGGGCGATCTCTGTACCTCGGATCAGGGCTATCGCACACTCCTTCAGGCGACAGGCTCAGGACTATTTTCAGGCAGCTACGATTAGCCGCGAAACTGTGGTTAGGCCAGTCTTGCTCTACTACGCATTTCTCAATCTCGCGAAATCCTATGCTGTTGCAAAAGGGAATGTGAAGGTAACCGGCAAAATGCAACACGGAGTTCGAGCCGTTTGGCATTTTCAGGTTTCGTGCTCGTTGCGATTCAACGCTATAGCCAGTGCTGCAAGGGGTCAAACGGCGTCATTCGAGCGTACTTGTCATACGTTTGGGCAAGGATTTGGGCAACGCTCATGTCAGAAGCCCAGCCGGGGCGTCGGCCTTTCGTGGAACCTTGCCTTTTTGTTTCTGCGCTCTTCCTGGCGATAAGCCGGAACGTATCGTGCTGGTTTCATATCTTCGATCTTGAACCAACCGCCGGATCAGTAGCGGCAGAGTACTGACCCTTGGATTGGTCGCCGCTTGCACGGAACTGCAAATTTGCTTTTCTAATCGGTTGCTCTCCAGACGGCTGTAGGGCCTCGCCTTCCACGACTATGCGATAAGTGTTTTGGGGAATGGCATTTCGAAATGCAAAAGCAGACGCCGCAATACAAGAAAAAGCAACACGAGGCATTTCACAGAAAACTCCTTGCAATTGACCAATTGACCGATGGTCGGCGTGTGTCGGGAATTGGCTTCCGCGTCGGTTCCTGGAGTCGCTAGCGAGTATCAGTTGTGGATGAGGCATCTGTGCAAAACGGAGTGACGATTTGAAGTCAGACTACTTTTCCAGAATTGCTCTAACCTCCACAGGACTGATCCCAAAGGCCACTGCAATTTTCTCGATAGACATCCCTGCGTCTCGCAGTCTGCCGATTGCTTCAGTTCTCTCGTCCGTGCTGGGCCTCGCGTCAATTACGGCGACCTGTTTCGCGGCTATCACGAACTCTTCAGCACCAGAGACCGGCCCGTACTCCGGAATATCTAGCAAACTAAGGCCCCATCGCCGTGCGAATTCCTCAGCTTCTTTAGTGTATTTCGTCGCCAATTCCTTTTGGTTGCGCTCGTCCGAACGGAGGGCTTGACGGTCTTTGCATTTAACCCATCTCGTCCTTGCGAACGCAATGTCGTCAGCGCTGCCTTGTATTCTGCCGTTTCTCCAGACCATTTCGTAGAAGGCCAAAGAGTCCAGAATGCGGTCGGCCTTTTCAATCGCAGCACCAACGACCATAACTTTCATTGAACCGTCCCACATCGCGTCGAGAACGTTCCTCTTAAGATAGTCACGTATTCTGTCGATTTCGCCAGGCGATGTTTCAGTTAACAAGTGCTCCGATCTCGCCAACTCAAGAACGAAAATATTCCTCAGCAGCGGAGATTCTCCGCCTGCACGCTTCCCGGAAGCAATGTCAAGCGCTTCGGACCACCTTTGCACGCGACATTTCGCCTTCAATATGGCCGCTGAAGCTGTCGCTTGAGCTTCACGATCATCGCCGATCAGTCCTCTCACTCGCTCAAGCGCGACTTCGTCAGGATACTTGTATAGAATTTCTAATGCCTCTCTGAACCTCTTCCTTTTCGTATAAGCGTCAGCTGCCGACCCCGGATCGACAGCTGGAGTTCCGCCGTCCCGTCGATGACATTCCCACTTCTTAATCACAAGTTCAGCCTGAGCGTCCTGATAACGAGTCGGTCTCATATCTGGGCTAAGTTCGTTCCAAACCTCAATGGCGCTTTCATACTGTTCAGCGCGAAATGCAAGTTCTCCGATGTCGAGTGTCGTCCGAAGTTGAATCCCTGACTCCCTTAACGATCGAACACTTGCAAAGGCATGACTCCAGAAAGAGATGGCTGTCTCAGGCGCAGCCTTTGCGAGGGAAGCGATCGACTGATCGCAGATCTTTCCCACATTATCGTCACCTAGAAGTTTCTCTCGTTGAATGCCATTTACCGCGCCAGACAGATACTCCAGCAGATCAGAGCACGAACTGGAGTTCCTATCGCCAACCATGAATTCGGAAAGGCGCCTTTCTAGGTGGTCATGGAACTGTTCGACCTCGCAAATGCGAGAATAGGCGGCACCTTTCCAGAGACACCGCAACGCGTCTTTTATTTTGTGAAGACTTAGATACTCGTTGCCTGCCTTAATATACGAGGCACTAAATTCATATTTGAGAGCTCTACACTCTTGAGCCTCAGGCTCCATACCTACCGAACTTTACCGCCTTGAGTCTTTCCTCCCACACTGCGGTGCGGACGAACCACACCGTCGCCCCGAGATAGTGACTTGCTTCTCGGACGTTCATGCAGCGAGCAGGGATGGGCGTGGGTAGTGCTGTGGATTTTCGACGTGACTTGGACGCAGGCATACACCAGACCTCAAAAATAGCTTTTGGGATTTTGGTGGAAGACCAGCCTGACGCCCCAGCAGTGAAGTGGGTAACGCTGCTTGCTAGTTTTAGGTCCTAGGAAGACCGCTCTCGGGAAAGCATCTGGCTTTGGATATGACCCAGAACCCGACTTCGCCCAGAGGGTTTCCGTCCCTGAGCGACTCAATAATCTTACAGCAAGTCGAGTGCCAATGTCAAGGGGTCTGGTTAGACTTCGCTTGGGAGGAGGCGACCACAGGTGACCAAGGTAAGTCGCTTTCACCGTAGAGCAGACGATATTCTGGTGAAAGTTTTCCCAAGGAGGAACGATGGCACGCATCAGGGGCGAGGGCTCGCTGCTCAAAATCTACGGGAAGAAAGACCCCGTGACTGGAAAGAAGAAACCCATCAGCGAAAACTGGTTCGCACAGTATTACAGCGCGGACGGTCGCCAGCATCGCGTCTCGACAGGGACGCCTGTCCAAGCAAAAGCGGCAGCGTTCCTTCGCAAACTGATTTCGGACAGCGAGACGGGGCGTGCGACCTCGACCGCAGCGCGGAAGTTAACGTACGCGGACATTCGCAAGGGTTTGATTGACAACTACGTCGAGCGCGGGAACCGCTCGCTGAAGACCACGGCTGACGGCGAGGAGAGCATCAACGGGCTGAAGCAGCTCGACGAGTTCTTCGGGTACACTGCCGACAACGCTGGGGCGTCAGTCATCACCATCAATACTGAAACGGGCAGGAAGTTCACACGACAGCGACTCGCCGATGGCGTGGGGAATGCGATGGTGAACCGTTCACTCGCCTGCCTGCGTCGTATGCTGCGCATCGCCCATGAAGAGGGGCGCATCCAGTTCGTCCCGAAGATTCGCTTGCAGAAGGAACCGCCAGCGCGGAAAGGATTCCTCGCACTCGAAAAGTTTGAAGAACTCGTGGGGCTGCTGCCGACGCACCTGAAGCCTATCGTCACGTTTTTGTACTTCTGCGGTGTTCGCAGCAACGAAGCGAAACAAATCGAGTGGTCTCAGGTAGACCTCGACGCCCGACTCATCCGTCTCGAAGATGACCAGACGAAGAATGAAGAGGCGCGGACAGTCCCGCTGCCATCGCAGCTCGTCGCCATGCTGAAGGAGATTGAACCGAAGCACGGCAAGGTTTTCTCAGCGAGCAACCTTCGCACCGAGTGGGAGAAAGCGTGCGCAGCTTGCGGACTGGGAACTCGAACTCTGGTCGAGCCCGAAGACGACGACAGGTACCCGTGGTATCGGTATAATGGTTTACTCGTTCACGACCTGCGACGCTCTGCGATTCGCAACCTCGTGAACGCAGGCGTACCCGAAAGAGTCGCGATGAAAATCAGCGGACACAAGACGAGGGCGGTTTTCGACCGTTATCACATTGTCTCCACGGACGACGTGACCAACGCGATGCGTCGGGTCGAGCTGAACGGCAACGGTGAAAGTTTAGTGAAAGTCGGCGGGGTATGATGCTCGTCGTAAACGTCTAAAACACTGAAAATAAAAAGCTGGGCGCGTAGCTCAATTGGCAGAGCAACTGACTCTTAATCAGTAGGTTGAAGGTTCGATTCCTTCCGCGCTCACCACCTTTAGAATCAATCACTTACGCCACTCACCTACTGATCCCGCACACACCTACTGACCCTTCCACGACGTACTGACCCCCCTCCACGACGTACTGATCCCCTCCATAATGGTCCAACACGCACGTACTAATCCTCCGCGTTGATCCAACCTGCCACGTACTGATTCCGGCCCCCCGACGATATTTCCTTTGCGTACTATTTTTTCCCCCCCGCCACACCCGTTCCCGCTCGGCTCCGCTTCGCCTCCCCTAGCGCCTTGAGTTGGAAAATGAAGAACTCTCGTTCGCTGCGGCTTAGCAGAGGAAGCAAGATGTAACAGGGGGCAGCCCGCGCGTCGATTCCGGCAGCTTGCCAAGCCGCATCTCCAAACTGGAAAATCATTTTGTCTTTCTGAACCCGCCTGCTCATCTCTTTCTTGCTTAGCTCAAGTGCCACGCAGAGCCTCTCGATCATGGAATCCGAGGGAAGGCACTGGCCGATAATCAACTTCCTGATGTGCTCGTATGTGCTGCCCGTTTTCGTCGCAATCTCTCGCACCGACAGTCCCTTCTCGTTGGCCCTTTGTTCGAGCCTTGCATTGAAGAACCCAAGCCGTTGTTGGCCGATTGCCATAGATGAACTCCTTTGTAATACGTAAAGACTGTCTACTTTAAGTCTGTAGACCTAAAGTAGTCAATACGCAATATTAGGGCGTGCAAAATGACCCGAAACAGTTGGTTGGTATGCGGATTCGAGAGCTTCGCTTAGTGAAGGGCTTTTCTCAAGAAGCTCTGGCTGATGAGGCGGGAGTCCATCGGACGTACATGGGGAGTGTCGAACGCGGCGAGAGGAACATCAGCTTGGACAACATCGTAAAGATTGCCCGTGCCCTGAAGGTGGCCCCAAGCAGTCTGTTGCAAACAGTCAAGTAAGTTTTGACCGGATGCGAGGAAAGTAAATGACGACGCGATTTCGCGATTTTAAGGTTTCCGAGTATTGGAATTTGGCTTGGCCGTTCGTGGTAGTGCTCGTTCTCGGCGCGGCTGTTCATTTCGTGGAGCAATGGATTTGCCATCACCATCTATTGGCCGTTTTCGGAGATGCATTGCTCGTGGCGGGTACTATTGGACTTACCCTAGAATTGTTCGCGGTCCGGTTCTTGATTCAAAGAGTCGCAGCCGATGTTTCGGGAAAGCTCGCTGGACGGGGCCTGCCAGAAGAGATGCGAATCTTGATTCACGAACTTGTAGAAACGCATATAGTCCGAACAAACTACGTGAAATCATATCGATTCTCAGAGCCAGATAATGATGGCCATGTCTCCATTGATTTAACGGTCCATTACACCGCCGAGAATTATTCCCCCCGTCCTGAACGATTCTCGCCCAGCATCCAAGAGGAAACTTTCTATTCCCCACAATTCAAACACATCGAATATGGACTGACGGGGAAATCTAATGTATTAACACCGCAGCAAATTGAGCAATTAACAACGATTGACCCAGATACTAAGGTTAAGAGTCTGTTCGCCCCGGAAATTGTTCTCCCTCCGCACAGTGAGATCAATCCAGCTCGGTGCAAAGTGCTTATCAGGTACAGCCTCAAGATGAGAGATCAGTATTCTGACGTTACTAATTTCGGTTGGCCGACGGTAGGGGCCACTATTGAATTGGAGGAGATTCCAGAAGTCTTGCAGTTTTTATCAGCAGGTGATGCCAGTATTCGGCACGTGGAGGGGAGCACGACGTGGTATTTTGACCGCCCTTTTCTCGTTGGGCAACATATTCGCACTTGGTGGTTCAGAAAGCCTCAAACTAAGCTGTCAATATCTCAAATGTCAGGACGGGAGTAAATCGGAGCGAGCCTAGAGCGTCGGTTTACGTATACGAGAACGGAATAGCCCCGCACATCCCCCGCATCGTTGACGAATATCGCCATTTCACTCGTTGAGGGGTTTTGAGTGGCTATGGCCTGCTAACAACAATAATCGCGCTGAGCGGCTCTTAATTCCTTGCCTTTGGCTTATAGCAGACCTGTACCCCTACCTCGCAAGCCCCTTCTGTTTGGGTATACGTGGAACCTTGCACCGCACAGAAAAGGTGCATCCCAAACCCCATCCGACGAGCGCACCCGCAGCGGCCCTTCCGCAGCCTGTCGCCGGGCCGCTTACTCGTGCCGCAATCTTCCTAGTTGTGATGCTCAATCTGGGCTCTGATAATCGAGCCACTGTGCGCTCGTTTTGCGGAGATCTCGCGGCGCTGGTGCGCGCGGTGGAATTCCGCGATCTCGAAGGGAGCCTTTCCTGTGTCATGGGATTTGGGTCGGACGCGTGGGACCGGCTCTTTGGGCCGCCACGGCCAGCAGAGTTGCACCCGTTCCGTGAGATTCGCGCCGGAACGCGTCATGCGGTCTCCACACCGGGGGACTTGTTGTTGCACATTCGCGCCGAGCGAATGGACCTATGCTTCGAACTCCTCACTCAGCTTATGGCGCGTCTTGGAAGTGCGGTTTCGCCAGTGGACGAAGTGCACGGCTTCCGTTATTTCGACGACCGCGATCTCCTCGGCTTCGTCGACGGCACAGAGAATCCCAGGGCCGCGGCAGTCATCGACGCCGTGCTGATCGGTGACGAGGACGTGGAATTCGCCGGCGGCAGCTACGTTATTGTGCAGAAATATCTCCACGATCTTGGCGCATGGAACGCGCTCTCCACGGAGGCGCAGGAGCGCATCATCGGTCGCACCAAGTTGTCCGACATTGAATTGGATGATTCGGTCAAGCCGACCTCCGCGCACAACGCGCTCACGACGATTGTCGAGAACGGGAAAGAGATCAAGATCCTGCGCGACAATATGCCCTTCGGCCGGCCTGCGCACGGAGAATTCGGCACTTACTTTATCGGCTACAGTCGTTCGCCTCGTACCATCGAGCAAATGCTCGAGAACATGTTCATCGGCCGGCCCCCTGGTAACTACGATCGGCTGCTTGACTTCAGCCGTGCGGTCACCGGAGACCTGTTCTTCGTACCATCCGCGACGTTTCTGGACGCTGTGGCCGAAGATCAAATCAAAGAAGATCAGCCTGCGGTTGCAGCGCCTCCCGCTGCGCCAGCCGACCCCACTCGATCCACCTCATCGGTGCGCGAGGGTTCGCTCGGCATCGGTTCCCTCAAAGGAGACATCCGAAATGAATAATCTTCATCGCGAACTTGCTCCGATTTCCGAATCGGCATGGGCTCAGATCGAAGAGGAAACAACGCGTACGCTGAAGCGTTACCTTGCTGGACGGCGCGTCGTCGACCTAAAGGGGCCTGGCGGTACCGGCCTTTCTGCCGTTGGCACCGGCCATCTCCGGACGATCGCGGCGCCGGGGGAGGGTATTGTCGCAAGACAGCGCGAGGTCAAGGCGCTGGTCGAATTGCGGGTTCCGTTTGAACTGGATCGCCCGGCGATCGACGATGTCGATCGAGGCGCAAACGACTCGGACTGGCAACCGGCGAAGGATGCCGCGAGAAAGATCGCGTTTGCCGAGGACGGCGCCGTATTCGAGGGTTACGCCGGCGCCAACATTGGGGGCATCCGTCAGGGCACCAGCAATCCAATCATGACGCTCCCCGCCGATGTGCGCGACTACCCGGAAGCTATTGCACAAGGCTTGAGCCGGTTGCGTCTCGTCGGCGTCAACGGTCCCTACGCGGTGCTGCTCGGTGCCGACGCTTACACCGCACTCGCCGAGACCAGCGACCACGGATACCCGGTCCTGGAGCACGTCAAGCGTTTGGTCGACGATCAAATTATCTGGGCGCCCGCCATTGCCGGTGCTTTCGTGTTGACCACTCGCGGCGGTGATTTCGAACTACACATCGGCCAGGATGTCTCCATCGGTTATCTGAGCCATACCGATGCGGCTGTCCGTTTGTATCTGCAGGAGTCGTTCACTTTCCTCCTGCTTACCGCCGAGGCGTCCGTTGCGTTGGCTCCCCCGGGGAAGACGACGTCCTGACTGCTTTCGAGGGGCTGCTGTGCTCTTGATTTGCGAATGCGGAGAGAGGCAGAAAACTCTTGCGCTGTGGGGAGAATCAAATGACTATTGAATTGGGCTAGGTTGCGGTGCATTGCCCTATGGCACATTGATCTCGGGGAGGTACGAGAGGCATGGACCAGAATTGATAGGATCGTTGGCCTAGCTCTCTGTTTCTCTGCCTTGAATCGCGCCCTGAGTTTTTGTTATAACCAAAGTGAGAGTTGTCATGTGGGGTCCTAAAACGATCTGCCGTTTTTTTCGGAAGTGTAGGTGGCGGCGTCGTGTAGCCTGGTCGACAGAACAGAAGCGCGTAATGCGCTTCGCGTTTGTGCTGTTGGGAAACCCGTAGTATCGCGCTTGTAAGGCGCCTGCGAGAGTGCCAAACATTCTCTCTGGCGTAAAACATCGAACCTCCTTGTCCTGAGCTGTGAGGAGTTTCCGGTGCGTTTTGTACGCAGGCCCGATGTGCACCACACTCGCCTTGAGTGCAAGCCTTTGGTGAAATCTGCGTTCTGCCCTGCTTTAGCCTTTGCGGATGGCGGTTCCGCCGTTCGCCCTATCCCATCAAGCGGTTATAAGACTGCACAGGCCGGAGGAAGATAATGGCGACGAATCTTATCCACATTGAGAACGACCAGGAAATCAAACAGCGGCTGGCGGCGGAACGTGCCCGGTTGCGCAAAATCGCCGGGTTGGATCAGCCCGATCACTTCCACCGGCCAGTCGAAAGAGCTTTCACGGCCGAAGAGCGCAGCAAGGTCACGATTCTGTTTGGTGGCTTTACCTGGAAGCACGAAGATTTGATCCGTGCGGTATTCCAGGGATGCGGCTATCGCTGTGAAAAGTTGCCGGTGCCCGACGTTCCCGCATTCCAGACAGGCAAGGAATTCGGCAATAACGGTCAGTGCAATCCGACCTATTTTACTGTCGGGAACCTGGTGCAGTATCTGCAATTCCTGGAGAAAGAGGGTATCCCTCGCCAGGACATTCTGGATAAGTACGTCTTCTTCACCGCAGGCTCCTGCGGCCCATGCCGCTTCGGCATGTATGAAGCGGAGTACCGTTTCGCGTTGAAAAATGCGGGCTTCGACGGCTTCCGCGTTCTGCTGTTCAAGGACAGTGACGGCATTAAAGCGGCGTCGGGCGAGCCAGGACTGAAGTTCACCATTGACTTTGGCTTCGGCATGTTAAACGCCATGCACCTCGGCGACGTGATCAACGATTTGATCTACCAGGTTCGTCCTTTCGAAATGAATAAAGGTGAGACGGACCGGGTCTTTCATGAAGCAGTCGATGAATTATGCGAGGATCTGCGGAATCGCGACTCGTTCGAGATCGAGGAGCGCGCCCCCGAGTGGGCGAAGCCCAAGTTCAAGAGCAACAAAGTTCTGAGAAACACGTTCAATGTGTTCGGCAAGTGGCACGAGCACATGTGGGGCAAAGACTATCTCAACGCTCTGGCTTCCGCTCGCGACAAGATGAACCGCATCGAGGTCGATCGCACCAAGGTGAAACCGGTAGTTAAGATCACAGGGGAATTCTGGGCGCAGATCACCGAGGGCGACGGCAACTTCCACATGTTCGAGTTCCTGGAGCGGGAGGGCGCGCAGGTCATCGTGGAACCGATTGCAACCTGGGTGGCTTATCTGATGTATCAGGCCAAGGCGCACGCCAAGGCGAAGTGGCCGGTAAACCGTCCGCATCGTAATCCCGAATGGTACGAAGTGCAGAAGCAGGCGGCAAACTACTTCGGCTTGCATAAGAAGCTATGGGGCATTGGCGCCGGCGAGCGCATGTGGAATTTCTTCTATCACCGGACGATCGAGAACATGGGCGGCATCACTCATCACCTCGTGCCGCAAACTGAATTGGCCGAGATGGCTCATCCTTTCTACAACCAGTTTGCGCGTGGCGGAGAAGGTCACCTTGAAGTTGGCAAGAACGTTTACTACACCGTGCATCGCCTCTGCCATATGGTGTTGGCGCTCAAGCCCTTCGGCTGCATGCCGTCGTCGCAGTCGGATGGCGTTCAGTCGGCGGTTGTCAACAAATTCAAAGAGATGATTTTCCTGCCTATCGAAACTTCGGGCGAGGGCGAGGTCAACGCTCACAGCCGCGTGCAAATGGCTTTGGGCGAAGCCAAGGTAAAGGCGAAGACCGAATTCGAGCAATGTCTGAAGTCCACCGGCAAGAGCATGGAGGAGATTAGGGAATTCATTGCCGAGCATCCGGAACTGCGCCGGCCCTTCTATCACGTCCCACATCGTGAAGGCGTTACGGGCACGGCGGCTCAGTTCGTGCTGCACGTGAGCGATCGCATGAACAAGAGCACGCGGCACCGGAAGCGTGCGCGCGTTCCTGGGATCGCAATACCAAACGCGGCGTAATCGTGGCAGCGAACGCCGTTTTGTCGCGATCACGTCGCGATGAGACGGCGGTCACTGCAATTCAAAACGCTTCTTGCCATTATTGGAGACATAATGCACGACCATCTGGGCCAGCAACCGAAGCCGCAACTGTTTCAGATAGCTCCCGCGCCGACGCAAAGGCCGCACGACCATCACACGGAATTCATCGTCGGACTCGACGTCGGCTCGACCACGGTTAAAGCAGTCGTGGTGGACGCGGCCACCGACAGGGCTTTGTGGCAAGACTATCAACGGCATGAAACCAAGCAGCCGGAGAAGACGCTGGAATTCCTGCGCCGCATTGAAAAAGAAGTCGGTATCAATCGCCATAACACGCGCATGTTCATGACCGGCTCCGGCGGCGGAGGGATCGCGGAGCAGATCGGCGCGAAGTTCGTGCAGGAAGTGACGGCGGTTTCGCTCGCGGTCGAGAAGATGCATCCTGAAGTGTATTCGGTGATCGAACTCGGCGGTCAGGACGCGAAGATCATCGTCTTCAAAGATGACGATGAGACCGGCCGCAAGAAGAAAATCCCGTCGATGAACGACAAGTGCGCCGGTGGAACCGGCGCGGTGATCGACAAGATCAACGCCAAGCTGAAGATTCCTGTCGCCGAGCTTGCCTTGCAGGGATACCACGGAGTCAAACTCCACAAAGTCGCAGGCAAGTGTGGCGTGTTCGCTGAAACCGACATCAACAGCCTGCAGAAAGTCGGAACTCCGCCGGACGAGTTGATGGCTTCGCTTTTTGAGGCGATCGTTTTGCAGAACCTCAGCGTTCTCACGCGCGGCCACACGCTGCGACCGCACGTTTTGCTGCTAGGTGGACCGAATAGCTTCATTAAGGGTATGCGCGAGGCTTGGCAGGCGAATATTCCTCGCATGTGGCAGGAGCGGAAAGTCGCGGTTCCCGATGGTACAAAGCCCGAGGATCTCATTAAAGTTCCGCAAAACGCTCAGTATTTCGCGGCACTGGGCGCGATTGAGTTTGGCAAGAGCGAGGAAGACTGCGTAGGCTGCTACCAGGGATACGAAAAGCTGCTGCACTACATCGACTTTGGACGTCAGGAAGAAAAGGCCAAAGCTGGCGCTAAGGGGCTAACTACCGGCGAAAAAGAGTTGGACGACTTCAAGGTATCGTTTCGGCGCAAGAAGTTTACGCCTGCTACATTCCCTGCCCACAAAACGATTGGCGGATTCATCGGCATCGACGGGGGTTCGACTTCCACGAAAGCCGTGCTGCTCGATGAGAAGGGCGACATTCTGTGTAAGTCTTACCAGCTCTCGAACGGGAACCCGATCCAGGACACGATTGAAATGTTTGAGAACCTACGCGGCCAGGTGGAAGCGCAGAATGCGAAGCTCGAAGTTCTGGGCGTGGCCACGACGGGCTATGCGAAGGACATTCTGAAAGACGTTTTGCATGCCGATGTTGCGTTGGTAGAAACAGTGGCCCACACGGAGTCGGCGCTTAAGTTTTACGAAGATCCGCACGTCATCGTCGATGTTGGCGGACAAGACATCAAAATCATTATCCTGCACAACGGCCGGGTCAAAGACTTCAAACTCAACACACAATGTTCGGCAGGAAATGGATATTTCCTGCAATCGACGGCCGAAGGTTTTGGCTTGGGCGTGGAACAATACGCTGATCTGGCATTCTCCGCTAAATCGATGCCTGTTTTCGGCTACGGCTGCGCCGTCTTTATGCAGTCGGACATCGTGAATTTCCAGCGTCAAGGGTGGCGGGCCGAGGAAATTCTGGCGGGGCTCGCAGCAGTGCTTCCGAAGAATGTGTTTCTGTACGTGGCGAGTATTCCGAATCTCGCCGCTTTGGGCACGCGCTTCGTCCTGCAGGGTGGAACGCAAAACAACATGGCCGTGGTGAAAGCGGAAGTGGACTTCATCGAGAACAGCTTCCGCGCCGCCGGCAAGAAGCCGGAAATCATCGTCCACGAATTCTGCGGTGAGTCGGGAGCCATTGGGGCCGCGGTGGAATCTGTCCGCCTGTGGAAGAACGGCCTTCAGACTTCGTTTGTCGGATTGGAAGCGGTGCGGAAAATTCAGTATCGCACCACTCGGAACGAAAGCACGCGCTGCAATTTCTGCAAGAACAATTGCCTGCGTACGTTCATCGATATCCAAACCGCTCCCAAGGATGACCTGAGCGTCGTGCCGATTCAGAAGGTCACGAAGGTTCCTCTAATGCACGGCGAGCAGCGCTTGATTATCGCGACCTGCGAAAAGGGCCTGGTCGAAGATGTCAATGACATGAAAGAGATCAAAGCTGGGATCGATGAGATCAAAGACAAGTATCCCAACTTCGTGGACTTCGCCGCACATGAAGTCTTCCGGCCGGTGAATCCCAAGCCGGTAGCCGACCCCGTCCCGGTAACGAGATTCTGGAATAAGGCGGCAAAAGAGCGAATTCCGCTGATGGAAAGCCGCAGAAAGCTTCGCGTCGGTATTCCGCGCGTGCTGAACATCTATACTTACGCGCCGCTCTTCAACGGATATCTCGAGAGTCTGGGTGTGCAGCCCGAAAACATCATCTATTCCGATTACACGAGCTCGGAACTCTACCGGGCGGGCGCGAGCCGCGGCGCAATCGATCCCTGCTTCCCCGCGAAGATCGGCATTTCGCACGTCTACAATTTGATCCAGGAAAAACATCGCAAGAAGCCTCTGGACGTTATTTTCTTCCCCATGTACGACGTGCTGACTTCTCCGCTGGTCAAGATTGTCGGCGCGAACGCTTGCCCAACTGTGACGGCGACGCCAGAAACCGTGAAAGCGGCCTTCACCAAGGAGAACGACGTTTTCGCAGAGCACAACGTGAAGTACGTCGATCCCATCCTCAACTTTGCCGATCGCAAATTGTTTGCCCATCAGATGCTGCAGGCTTGGCAGCCAATCCTCGGATTGTCGCTCGAAGAAAACGATCGCGCCGTCGAAGTTGGCTTCAAGGCCTTAACCGATTACGAAACCAGCATTCGCAAGCGCGCCCGCCAGGTGATGGACCAACTGGAGCGAGAAGATCGCATCGGCATCGTGATGCTGGGCCGGCCCTACCACCATGATCCGGGCCTTAATCACGAGATCATGGAAGAGTTCCAAAAGCTTGGCTATCCCATTTTTTCGCAGAACACGCTGCCGCTTGACGAAGACCTGCTCGAACGGCTGTTCGGGAATGAAGTCCGAGCCGGAGTTATCACCCATCCGCTTGACATTACCGACGCGTGGAAGAATTCCTATTCGTGCAGCACGAACCACAAGGTTTGGGCGGCCAAGTTCACCGCCCGGCATCCCAACCTGGTGGCTCTTGAGGTTTCCAGCTTCAAGTGCGGGCACGACGCGCCGATCTATGGAGTGGTCGAGGGCATCATCGAGCAGTCGGGCACGCCTTACTTCTGCTTCAAGGATCTGGATGAGAACAAGCCCACCGGCTCAATCAGGATTCGCGTGGAGACCATCGATTACTTCCTGCGACGCTACCGCGAGGAGGTCATTAAGAAGCGCAAGGCGAACGAGGAGATCGAAGTACAATTGGCCGCACTGGAAGAACAGCTCCGCTGCCAATTTGCGCAGGAAGCTCAAGGGGTGGCCGCCGACTAAGCAGCGTCAAAGCAGATCAGCGATCAACCAGTTGTTGCTCGCGTAATTCGATAAGGCGGGTTGTCAGGCAACTCAGGTATTCCTGCATTCCGTCACCGGTCTTGGCTGAAACTTTCAAGACCTGCATACCGGGACGCACCGCCTGAATGTTGCGATAGGCGGAGTCCCAGTCAAATTCAACCGCCAGCGCCAAGTCCATTTTTGTGGCAATCGCCACGTCTGCGCTGTTGAAAATCGTCGGATACTTCAGCGGCTTGTCTTCACCCTCAGTGACGGAGATGAGCACCAGCCGCAGATTCTCGCCCAAGTCATACGAGGAAGGACAAACCAAATTTCCAACGTTCTCAATGAACAGAAAATCCAGTTGGTCGAGCGCCCATCCTTCTAACGCGTGCTGGATCATGGCAGCTTCGAGGTGACAGAGGGTTCCGGTGGTAATTTGTTTGACCGGAGCCTGGCTGCGCGCCAGCCGCATCGCATCGTTTTCCGTGGCGAGATCTCCGACAAGGGCCGCAACCCTGTAACTCTGACGAAGCAGCGTGAGCGTCCTCTCAAGGAACGCCGTCTTGCCCGAGCCGGGGCTCGAAACAAGGCTCACGACGAACACGCCCGCCTCGCGGAAGCGGTCGCGAAGTGCGCGAGCTGTCACGTCATTCTGTTTCAGAACACTCTTGCGAACTTCTACTAAGCGGGGTTGTGAGCCCATCTTCTATCTCCAGTGCAACAACTTCGATTTCCTTCCCTTGCACAACTTCTGAAGTAGGTGTTCCGCATTCAGCACAGCAAAACAATTGAACGGAACTGAGAGGACGCTGCACCTTGCAACTTGGACAAAAAACCACGACCGGAACCTTTTCGATTACCAGCCTTGAACCCTGCAACGGAGTGCCTTCGCATGCCATCTCGTATGAAGACAGCAGAGCGTCTTTCACGACGCCGGACAGAGCCCCCAGCCTGAGGTGAACGGCATTGACCTGAACGCCACCACGCTGCGCGGCTTCTTCCTCCGCCATTTCGACGATGCTCATCGCGATGGAAAGTTCGTGCATAGCTCACGTGTTAACAACGAAATGCCGCGATCGCAGCCTGCCCAAGGCTGATCCCACCATCGTTAGGCGGCACAGCATGATTCGTCCAAATTTCTATCGGCTCGTTCTCCAACAGCGATTTCAGGTCTTCCAACAGCAACTCGTTCTGAAAAACACCGCCAGAGAGAACTACGATGTTAAGGGCGCAGGCTTCGCAAATGGTGACGAGAGCGTTGCTCAGGCCTTGACTGACACCACGCTGGAAGGCTCGCGCAATTTCTGCGAGATTTCGTCCGCGAAGTCGGTCATGGATCACAGATTGAAGTAGCGGACGAAAATCCAGTTCGCCCCCACTGAATGGAAACGGATAAGGGTCGGTCGCCGGCGCACTTCTTGCGAGTTGCTCGAACCACATCGCCGCCTGCCCTTCGAACGTGATCGCGCGCGTGAAACCAAGCAGCGCAGCAGCCGCGTCGAAAAGGCGACCGATCGATGTAGTGGCAAAGGTCCGCACATCTTTGCGAACCAATTCCAAAGCATTTTGGTATCGCTTGGAAAAGCCGAAGGGCATACAAGTCAGATCGGGCTGGCCATCTAACTGCGAAAGAAAACCAGCGGCGGCCTGAACTGGAACTTGCGCGGCAGCGTCACCGCCCGGCAGCAAAGCACTCCGTAGATGACCGATCCGTTCAAAGCCCGCCTTCACACTCCCCACGAAGATTTCGCCGCCCCAGATGCTGCCGTCGTCCCCGTAGCCGGTGCCGTCGAAACTGACTCCGACGACGCCCGTTTCCCACTCGCCTCGTTCCGCCAGCACAGAAGCAACATGGGCACGATGATGCTGCACTCCCAGCAATCGCGGAATCCCGAGCGCCAGGGCATGCGCAGTGGATAGGTACTGTGGATGGGAATCGTGGACCACCAACAGTTCTTCCGGGCGAACCTCATACATTGAAATGAGGTCATGGATTGTCTCTCGAAATGCGCGGAGCGATTCGTAATGTTCCAGATCGCCGATGTGCTGGCTCACGAAAGCCTGCCCGTCAACAACCAGTGTGATTGCGTTCTTCAGGTCGGCGCCTACCGCCAAGATTGGGCGATTAGTCGGAATCTTCGCCACCGCGCCGGGGGCATAGCCTCTTGATCGACGAAGGATAACCGGGCCGAACGCTCCCGCTCGGGCCACCGAGTCATCGACGCGGCGTGCGATGGGACGCTGTCCGATCAGGAATGCATCCGCAATTCCAGAAAGGCGCTCGAGCGCTTCTTTATCCTCGTAGGCGATAGGTTCACTCGAACGATTCGCGCTCGTCATCACCAATGCGTCCGGTGCGCCAGCCGCGAACAGTAAATGGTGCAACGGCGTGTAGGGCAGCATCACTCCGAGTTCGTCGTTTTCCGGAGCGACTCCGTTGATTGTCGCTTTCGCCTGCGCCAGCACAATCGGTCGCGCACTGGATTTCAGCAGCGCTTCGGCATCTTCTGACAGATCAACTAAATCGCGGGCAACTTTGAGATCTTTTGCCATGAGCGCGAATGGCTTTTCTTTGCGGTACTTCCGCTCACGCAAAGCCGCGACAGCTGCGGGATTCCGGGCATCACAAGCGAGGTGGTAGCCGCCGAGTCCCTTCACCGCGAGAATGCTCCCACCGTTAAGCAGCTCAACCGCTTTGCGGATACTGGCTTCACTTCCGTGCAGATCCCCATCGCGAACGTGCACGTAATAGCTCGGCCCACAGGCCGGGCAGGCGACCGGTTGGGCATGAAAACGGCGGTTGTCGGGATCTTGATATTCCGCGTTACAGTAATCGTCAAGCGTCCAGGACTGCATCGTGGTGTTAGGCCGGTCGTAAGGAAGGCCGAGGACAACCGTGTAGCGCGGACCGCAGTTCGTGCAATTGATGTAGGGATACCAGTAGCGATGGTTCGCAGGATCAAAAAGCTCTTTCAGGCAAGCGTCGCAGACCGGCAGGTCAGGCGAAATGCGGACCGTCGGCCGCTCTCGCCGTTGGCTTTCACGGATGGTGAACTCGCTCAGGCCGGCCGGAGCTGCAGGATGGACCTCGATTGCCGCAATCGTAGCGGCAGGGGGAGGTTGGGTCTTGAGGTCCTGAACAAATGCCTGCAGCCCCGGTTCGGTTCCCTCCAGATAAATCTCGACGCCTTCCTCGCCGTTCAGCACCCATCCGGCGAGGGAATTGGCGCTGGCAAGACGATAGACGAACGGACGGAAGCCAACGCCTTGCACCACACCGCGAACTCGAATCGAACAAGCGCTGGCCATTGTTTATTCCGCATCCACCATGCAACTATGACCCTGCCAGCCGACTTGGATTACTTTGCCGTCTTCGACCAGCAGCGGAACGCTGCGCTGCCCGAGGGCTAGGCCATTCATTCGCTGCCGGGCTTCAGCGTCGGCCTCGACGTCGTACTCCACGAAATCGGAGCGCTTCCACTCCAGCCATTCGCGCATCTCCTGTGTGTGCGGGCAGCGGGCTGCGCCGAAGAGTTCAAGCTTGGCCACGGCGAAGTACCTCCAGGGTTTCGCGAATGATGTGGTAGATCGAGGCTTGCACTTCCTGGATCCGCGGAATGTAGTCGCATTGGACAACGATTGGAAAGTCCGCTAATTGCTGACGCTTGATCTCCCCTCCGTCGTAACCCAGCAATGCGACGGTCAGCATATTCCGCTTGCGAGCTTCTTCGAGCGACATAACGATGTTGCGCGATCCTCCGCTGGTCGAAATTCCAACAGCAATATCGTCAGGGCGAGCCTGCGCAATGAGTTGTCGCAGGAAAATAGCTTCTGTTCCTATATCGTTGGCCACGGCAGTGATGTTCGCGGGCTCGAGAGAGAGTGATACTGCCGGCACAGGACGATAGCCCTTCGGCGGAAGAACGCAATCGATGGCCCAATCATTGGCGTCGGTGGCTGATCCCCCGTTCCCGAAGAAAATGAGCTTCCCGCCGCGCGACAGACGTTCGTGAATCGCGAAGGCGGTGCCGCTGATCTGCTCAGCTTGTTCCCGTGCCACCTGCGCGCGAAGGCCCGAATCATCCTGCGCTTTCATCCGGATCGAGGCTGCTACTTCGGAGACAAGCTCGCCGGTCTCCTGTCTTTCCTGACCGAGAAATGGGTAGAGAAATCCAGCTGCTCCAACTTCGTGGCCCAGTTCACGATGTTCCAAAAAGACATGAACCGTTTCCCACAGCGTGTGGTACAGGATCTCAATCATTTCCTGATGAATGAACGGATCCTGAGCAAAGTCCTCGACCGCATAGGAGCCCTCAACACCGGGTAGAGCGAAGGTCAACGCATTTCGAGCGGAGGCAAACTTGAGGGCAGAGAGAATCTCCTCGTCCCCGCCTTGAGGGCCGAATCCCATCACGATATCTTCGGGATGAAGAATCGTTTCCAACCACGGCCGAAACAGGAGGGAAATATCCAAGGCAGGCAATGCGCGCTTTCCGACAATTACGGGATGAACAAATTCGACAGAGACATGTTGGGCGTCGGTTGCATAGGGACCCTGTCCGAATGCAAGCAGGCGGCCTCCCTGGAGAAACCGTTCAGACATGGAGCGGCACGCCTCAGCAAGGCGGAGTGCCTCGCGAGAAAAAAAATCTTCGACAAGCTGGTTTCGCGCGAGCAGGCGCTCTTCTACTTGGGTCGCCAGTCCGCAAACGGTTGCCATCGGTATTCCTGATCAATGCGTAGCTAACAAATGCGCGGGAGCGGATCGCCCACGAGCATGTCGACAATCCTGCTGCCACCGTAGCGCGTGGTCACTAAAACCGCACCCGAGGGCTCTTCGCGCACCTCGCCAATTATCTGCGCATTCTCTCCCCCGGGCGCAAGCGTCAATGCGTTCAAAGCGGCGTCGGCGTATTCCGGGGCAACCACCGCAAGGAATTGGCCTTCATTCGCAATATGTAACGGATCCAGTCCCAACAACTCGCAGGCACCGCGGACTGCATCATGCATCGGAATCATTTCTTCCAGGAGCACGATTCCACATCCGCAGTCGCGCGCAAGTTCGTTTAAAGAAGTGGCTACGCCGCCGCGCGTCGGGTCTCGCATCCAGCGGATTCCTGGGCCGGCGGCCTTTGCCAAAACTTCGACCAAGGGAAGAACAGAGCGCGTATCGGATCGAAGGTCGGCCTCAAGGTCGAGTTCACCGCGGGCCAGAAGAATGGTGATGCCGTGATCGCCAATGGGGCCTGAGAGAAGAATTCTGTCGCCCGGGCGAACCGACTTCGGATCGATGTTCAGCCAGTGCAGAGGCCGCCCAATTCCTGTTGTAGTGATGTACATCGAATCGGCCTTACCGTGCTCGACAACTTTCGTGTCGCCGCCCGCAATTCTAACGCCAGCCTTGCGTGCGGCTTTTCCCATCGCACGGACTTCGGCCTCCAGCACCGGCGTAGGCAATCCAGCTTCGAGCACATAGGTCACCACCATCGCCTCCGCTCTCGCGCCAGAAACCGCGAGGTCGTTCACGGTTCCGTTCACGGCTAGTTCTCCGATGGAGCCTCCAGGAAAGCTCAGAGGCTTGACCACGAAGCTGTCAGTGGTGATCGCGATGCGGGTACCGTTGAAATCGAGGTGGGCGGCATCTCCCAGCGGTGCTGAAGAAGAAGCGAAAAGAAGCGGGGCAAAAAGACCTTCGACTAGTCGACGGCTGGCCTTGCCTCCGGCTCCGTGAGCCATCTCGATTTGCGGCTCGCGAAAGCGGACCTTCGGTGAACTATCAACGGGCGAGTTATCAGCAGCGTTCAGGCCACCGACGCTATGCTGGTCACCATTGCCGTTTTGCGGTGTTCGTAGTTGAAGTACGCTGCGCATGAACCCTCTGATGAAACCATGAGCGCACCAACCGGATGTTCAGGTGTGCACTCCTTACCGAAAAGCTTGCATTGATGAGGCTTGAGCACACCTTTCAGCACTTCTCCGCATTGCGCAGCCTTGGGATCGGTCACACGCACTCCGGGGACGTGGAAGCGCCGTTCCGAATCCCACTCTGCGAAACTCTCCCGGATGCGAAGAGCTGACTGGGAGATGAAACCGAGTCCTCGCCATTCGAAATAGGGACGCAATTCGAAAACATCTGCCATGGCTCTAAGCGCGGCGTGATTTCCTTCCCACGGCACCACGCGTTTGTATTGGTTCTCGATCCTGGCTTCATCCGCTTTCAACTGCCGGAGAACCATGACAATCGACTGCAGAATATCCAGCGGCTCGAAGCCGGAGACGGCAACTGGCTTGTTTTCGTTCTTCGCAATCCATTCGTATGGCCGGCATCCGATCACCGTTGATACGTGCCCGGGGCCGATGAATGCGTCAATACGCATGTCGGGGGAATCGAGGATCGCTCGGATCGCGGGAATAATCGTTACGTGATTGCAGAAAACAGAAAAATTGTGGATACCTTCGTTCTTCGCTCGCACCAAGGTCAGAGCTGTCGACGGAGCTGTGGTTTCAAATCCGATCGCAAAGAACATGACATGCTTGTCAGGATTCACGCGAGCAAGCTTGAGCGCATCGGAAGGAGAGTAGACGATGCGAACATCCATCCCCCGAGCTTTGTGTTCGAGTGGGCTTCCCTGCGTGCCCGGAACCCGCATCATGTCGCCAAAGGCGGCGAAGATAACGTCGGGCCGTTGCGCGATCGAGAGCCCGTCGTCGATTCGCCCCATCGGAAGCACGCAGACCGGGCAACCCGGCCCATGAATCAGTTCAATGTTCGATGGAAGCAGATCTTTCAGGCCGAAACGGTAAATCGCATGAGTGTGCCCGCCGCAGACTTCCATGATGCGGTAGTGGCGGGTGGGATCGGCGAGCCGGCGAATCTCTTCCGAAGTTTTGGTAATGACCTCGGGATCGCGAAATTCGTCGACAAATTTCATGCTCTACCCTTCGCCTGCCTCATCGGGCGCCTCACGATGCCTTCGGGCTCTCGGAATGATCCAGTCCGTACCCTTGAACCTCTTGCATAGCGGCTTCGGCCTCTCCCAGCATTCGAAGGGTACGCATCTGGTCTAATGCGTCTTCCTCGCTGATCTTGCTCATGGCAAAGCCAACGTGAATGAGGATCCAGTCTCCTTTTACCGGCAAATTATCTTGCAAGAGTCCCAAGTCAACCTTGCGCCGGACGCCGACCACATCGATCAGCGCGGTGGTGGGCTGGTCAGGAAAGACTTCAACGACCTGTCCGGGTATGGCTAGGCACATGGCATTTACTCTTTCTTTCGAGCCAGGATGTTAAATGAAAACTTTAATTCGTCTTTTACCTTCAGTGCGCCTCCGGCGACAGAGGCCAGTTTCAAATCATAATCCGTTTGCAGAAGCGAGAAGGCCCCAAAGGCCCGCAGCGAATCCTCAGCCAGGACAACTCGTGCCGCGACGCTCTGAGAGCGAGTGACGCCGTGCAGGGTCAACTCGCCGTTGAGGGTGACCGAGTATTGTCCTTCGTCAATCTTGGTCGCGGTGAGGTTCGAGCACTCATAAACGATCTCGGGATAGGAGGAAGTTTCAAGAACGTCCTCCTGCATGGCCAGTTCCATCTCGCGCCGATCCTTGTCGGAAATATCATCCTTCACCGTCAACGACAGCGGGTTGATCGTAACTTTGAGGGAAGACCGATCGAGGTTGTCAGGATTCACCTCCGCTTCGCCCGAGAAGTCACGAATAGCGATGATAGGACTGTGACCGAACGCCGACAGCAATCCCCCGGAAAATACCTGGACCGTGAACTGGCTGGCCCTCGTGTCCGTGACGTAATGAACGGTGGTTTCCGTCGTAGATGCCATTGGTGGTCCGGCAGTCACATGTCCCGCAGTTTCAGATACCGATCAACATCGGGCAAAGCAGCCTGTACAAGATTGCCAACTCCCAGTTGGCCGAGATAACGCCGGACGAGCGGGTTCGAAAGAATCAATCCTGTTCCAAACAAAATAAGAGCTGCTCCACCAAGCATGTACAAAGTGTCTTTATCAGTTCCGTTGTGGTTGGTGCTTTCAGAGTTTTCCATGGCCACGGCAGTCTCCTCTCAGTGGATGTCGTTTGCGTTCTTTGAACCTGATTTATGCTCGCTCAAGATCTTCGTAATCAGCGACTGGACTAGCTTGACCGCCTCATCGACGGCGCTCTCCACCGGCTCACTCAGCCCCATCTGACCTTCCTTGGGACCGAGCGTGGCCGGTTCACATCCAACCAGCAATACCTGTTTTAGTGGCCCACCCATCGAGGTAGCGAGGCGCAACACATTCAGTGGGTTCATACTATGGGCTTCGACAGCGCTCTGCCGCTCTTCTGAATCTCCCAGGTCGGTAAGTTGAGGTTCAATTACATACAGGGTACCCGCCGGTTCGCCGCGCGGACACGCATCTACGAGGATGGTCGTGTCGTATCCGTCCAGTAACGCATAGGCCAGGTCGTAACCCCGGATACCGAAATCAACAACTTTCACGCTCTCTGGCAACTCGTACGCTGACAAGCGCCGCGCCACTTCAACACCAAAAGCATCATCTCCCAGAAATATATTTCCTATGCCAGCGATGAGGATCCGAGGCAACTTCGCCGGCTCGGCATCTTCATCGTCACCGCGGGGAAGCGGCTCAACTTCGTCCGGATCGAAGAAGAAACGGTGACCTGGTTGTCGCATCAGGCCGATGTCCCTCCCCGGATCCTCATCGATGACAACACAAACGTGGACCTTTCCGTCGTAGTCCTGTTCGATCGATTCAACAGTCGCGGTCTTACCCGCAAGCGCGATGTCCATAATGTCGCCGCCCGCCCGCGGATGCAGTCTAACCCGGCTGCCGACTCGCACTTCGACGTCCGAGATACGCAGGTCGGCGACCGGCTTTTTGGCTTCGAGAAGCTGCCACTCCCATTCATTCATGGCATCTCCTCCTTCAACGAACGCAATTCTCTGAGGGTTCCGTGGAGCTTCATCAGGTGCTCCATCGGCAGGGTTTCCGTTCGTTCCAGCATTTTGCGGGCGCGTTCGTCAGTGTTTCGCATTTCACGTTTCTCATCATCAGTCATAGTGAGAATGCGCAGGGCAAGGATCTCATCGATCTCCGTGCCGTCAAACAAGTCGCCCGGGCTTTCTGGCGCAATTTGCGGATAATCGTAGAGAATGATGGGCGAGGCAAGCATGGTGTCGCGCTCTCCATGTGCGCCGACCAAAACCGGCCAAGCTCCAACATTCTGGCAGTGTGCGGCGAAGTCTTTTAAGTGTTCCGGTGGTTCAAGGAGAGACACAAACTGCCCATCCACTGCGCCCAAGAGGATGTGAGCGGAAACCAGTGATCGCATCAAAGCCGCGTCCCGGTCGAGCTGGGCAGAATCGTTCTCCAGAGAGGTAAGGTTCTTCACCCGCACTTGTAGTTTGAACAGTTCGTCGCCAGCGCGCGCCGCTCTGATCTCAGCCTGGCCTTGAACTGGGTCTTGCCTTCTTGCAATCGATCCGACAAGCCGGCCGTTCGCGTCGCGCAAGAATTCCGTTTCGTGTTTCGCAGGGAAGGTGAAATTCCACTCAAGCGGGGTTAAAGTAAGCGCCTCCACATTGCAGGCCGGCACGGTCACTTCACACTCAATCGCCTCCTGCCAGGGCACGAATACCTTGCCATTGACCTCAAGCAAGGGAACGGGCTCGAAATCAGGCGCCGCAACCAGCTGCTGCGTTGATTCCGTTACCTTGTCGACTGAACGAGCCACCAACTTAAGGAAACGTACTCTCACCTCGATTGATGTAAGAGAAGCGCCTTCAACGAGGCATTCTGTCTGTATACTCCATGCGTCCGAACCGGTCTGCGCCTCGCTGTAGGCCCGCGGATAGAGCACACCAAAATTAAAACGCTGGCGATTCTTCACTGAAGAAGGGCGATAGGGATAGAGCATGTACCCTTCGTAGAGCACGGCATTCGCGATTGCGTCCACGGATTTCGTGTTCATCGCTTCGCTGCCTCTTCAAGCGCAGGAAGAATACTCTCCAGCGCCTGCTCCCAGGTTGGAATGCCGTGCTCAACCTTGTATTGATAAAGTCGCTCGAAAACGTCCCGCCGCAAACAAAGCCACGCGGTGTTGGGATAGTAAATATCCATCATTTCGTGCCAGGACTTAACCGGCAGCCTGAAGCGGGCTTCTTTGTCCCACGGAATCGGGGCCACTTGCAGCGCTCCGCCTCCGTCCGCATAAAAGACCGTTCCACTGAACAGGAAGCAAAGCGGCACATCTCCTTCTGCAAGGCCATGGAAGTATTTTGTCGCGGCAACGTTGAAATCGAATGTGCAGGGCACTGGGAGATCAACCACTACGGTGTCTTGAAACGCAGGTGCCACGACGCTGGCGTGCGTCCATAGCATGGTTTTCAGCGTCTGGCCCCAGCGTTCCGTCTCCCCAAAGAGATCGCGCAGCTGGTTTTGATCTTCGGCACTATATTGCCGGCGCGTGACTTCGAGTTGAATCTGGCACCTCAACGCGACCGAGTGCACGACTTCGCTTGACACAGCGTTCGTGATGCGGAGCTTGAAGAGGAGCGTGGGCGCGACCGTGAACCGCTGTGGCTCGGCCTTCTCGATTTGGAAGCGTAGGTCAGGCATTAGCTTCCTCTATGACCACCGTGGCACGGCGCTTCAGTCCCTCGAAGAACTCGCCGATTTTCTGCCAGACCTCGGTGCCGCCGGAAAGGCCGCGCCAGTTACCGCGAATCAGGCCTACCAGCTTGTAACATTCGTCAATCGGGAGCACGTAATACTCCGCGGCAGAAAATCCACGAGCATGTCCAACGCGATTGACGAGCAGAGCTTCGACGTCGGGCTCCATTTCTTTCAGGACGGGATTGGCATCCTCGATCTCCGTCCAGGTCTCAAGCGGCAGCAGCGACTCGGTCGCGCCCGCCGGGCTGGGATAAAAAGCAACAACCCTGGCATCCGGTGTGCTGTGGAAGAAGAAGGCCATACTGATGGGGACCATCAGGCTCTCCCACTGGCCGTCGGTGAGGGAGAAGTCAGCCAAGGCGAGAACGCGCCTGGGAACGCGCTTGTATTTCGTGCCCATCCCGCCAAACAAGATTGCGCAGGCATTACAGGCGCAAATCAACTTGCGGCTGCCTGGCTCGATCAGATGGGCATGGTCGGCTGCCACTTCGGCGCTGCACAGTTCGCAGCGCTCCACATCTCGTTTGCGCCGGATGAACTGGCGGAGCGCACCAAACGCGTTCTCGTATCCCGGCTGTACTTCATTCATCATCGGCTCACGAACAATTCTCTAACTGTGGCGTCGATTCCATATCGCGACCCAGCTATTCACGCGCTGAAGCGGCTGCGATCACTCCGCTGAGCTTACCCAGAGGCACGAAGCCAGACGAACCGCCAGGTTCTTCGAGTCCCTCGATCGACAGGCCGCTCATGTCCGGCGCAGCTTCATACAATGAATCCTCGACCAACTTCTTGAGCGTCTTCCCCGTCGAAGCACACCCGTGCCCAGTAACTTGAAGCTGTAACCGGACGACGCCGCCATCAATGCCGAGCAGACCTAATTCGCCTCCGCCCTTGCGCACTTGGGGCCGAACGCCCTCTACCGCCTGGGCCACGCGGCTCTCCAGATCCAGAGGATGAAGGCCATACAGAACCAGAAGGCTGCTGACCAAGGGATCGCTGCCTAAGTCGTCAATTGTGCGCTGTCCGGACTCGTCGTTCTTCGCGACGATTTCCATGACTCGCTCCAACCCGGCACCGTGCAAGTCCAAGAGCAGTTGCACTAACGCCTTTGCGCTTGCACGAAGTTCTGGATCTGCGATCTTTTCCAGCTCACCGACCAACTCGCCGATGCGCTGGACCTTCACCTGGAAATGTTTGTCATCCGGCATAGTGCTTTCCGCCAGTCCTAAGCGGTAAAAAGCAACAAATATACCCTCGCTCCCTGAAATGTCCAGCACGATTAACTCTCAACGCAATCAGCGCTGAGTACCGAACATTGGGGAATGGTGGGTCTTTAAGACCTTGCCATCGCCCAGATACATATGTACGCCGCAAGGCAGGCACGGATCAAAGCTCCTCACCGCGCGCATTATGTCTATGCCCTTGAATTTGTCCGGCCCGTTCTCCTCGAAGATCGGGGTATTCTGTACTGCGTCCTCATACGGCCCGGGCGTGCCATAAATGTCGCGCGGATTGGCGTTCCAGGGCGTTGGCGGATACGGGTGATAATTGGCGATTTTACCTTTGCGAATCACGACGTGATGCGAAAGCACTCCTCGAACCGCTTCGTGGAAGCCGCAGCCGATGGCCTCTTCCGGCACTTTGAAATCGGACCAAGTTTTGGTCTTGCCGGCGTGAAGCTCTTCCAACGCCTTCTCCGCGAAATGAAGAGCACACGCCGCGGCGTAGGCCTGGAAGTAGGTCCGTGCCCGGTCGCGCTCAATTGCATTACTCCATTTCGGAATCTTCCACTCGAATTCGACCTCGGGCTTGGACATGGTCTTCGGCAGATAAATCTTCACGCTCTTGCCGGTGGCTTTGATGTAACCGATATCCACCAACCCGGCCAGCGCCGTAGCCCACAGCCGGGCAATCGGTCCGCCGCCCGTATCCAGCGCTAGATGATCGCCGGTCCGCTTGTCGAACCAGCGCGGCGACATCACCCACGTGTACTTGCCGTTGAAGTCACGCTTCTGCGGCCGAGGGATCGTGGTCTGATTCCACGGGTGGTTCTTGTCGACCGGATTCCCCAGCGGATCGGTTTTCACGAACGTCTCTGCATTCTTCCAATCGTCGTAATAAGAACTGCCCAAGAGAATGCGGATGTTCAGGTTGATGTCCACCAGGTCGGTCGTAACCAGCTTGCCATCGACGACGACACCGGGCGTGACAAACATCTTCCGTCCCCAGTTCGTCATATTCTTGTAGGTGTAGTCGCAGTGCTCGGGGTCGTTGAAAGATCCCCAACATCCCAGCAGGACACGACGCCGTCCGACGTCCTCATATCCCGGCAGAGCATCGTAGAAGAAGTCGAACAGGTCATCGTGCAGCGGAAGAACCTTCTTCATGAACTCGACGTACTTCATCAGCCTGACGATGTAATCCGTGAACAGTTGCACGGTCGGGACGGTGCCGACTCCACCCGGATACAGAGTGGACGGATGCACGTGACGACCTTCCATCAGGCAGAACATCTCGCGAGTCATTCGGCTCATCTGCAAGGCTTCAAGATAGAAGGATCCGGTGAAAGGATTGAGCGCTCGCATAATATCGGCAATTGTGCGGAAGCCATGCTCATTGGAGTGCGGTGCCGGGGTTGATTCGGCTTTGGCCAGGACCTTGGGATTAGTTTCCTTGACCATCTGCTCGCAGAAATCCACGCCCACCAGGTTGTCCTGGAAGATGTTGTGATCGAACATATATTCGGCGGCTTCGCCGAGGTTGACGATCCACTCCGCGATGTGTGGCGGTCTGACTCCGAAAGCCATATTTTGCGCGTAGGTCGCGCAGGTCGCGTGATTGTCCCCGCAGATGCCGCAGATGCGGCTGGTGATGAAGTGCGCGTCGCGCGGGTCTTTCCCCTTCATGAAAATGCTGTATCCGCGAAAGATAGAAGATGTGCTGTGACACTCGGCCACCTTCTTGGCGTCGAAATCAATCTTTGTAAAGATGCCAAGGCTGCCCACGATGCGGGTGATCGGATCCCAATTCATCTCCACCAGCTTCTTTGATTTGCTGGGGACATCTTTCGTCGGTGCGGTGATGGTGCTCATAGCGATCGCTCCTTTGTCTGCTCAGTCGGGCTTCTCAGCTAGATTTTCTAATAAGATCTCGGGTGGTAACCAGTGGTCAGCTCCGCGCGCGGATGCCGCCATTTGGGTTCTTTATTGACCGTGTTTTGGGTGATTGTACGCAACGCCCGGATCGCACGGCCATACACCCCAATGCTGGAAGTTGAAACGTGAGCCCCCGGCGGCTCATCCATGAACGGCATAAACTTATCAGGAAAGCCGGGCATCGTGCATCCAATGCAGATGCCGCCCACGTTGGGGCAACCGCCGATTCCTGCCATCCACCCTCGCTTAGGGACGTTGCAGTTGACCACGGGTCCCCAACAACCGAGTTTCACAATGCATTTTGCAGAGCCATAGACTTCTGCGAAATCGCCCTGCTCGTAGTAGCCGGCCCGGTCACAACCGTCATGCACCGTACTTCCGAACAGCCAAGTAGGGCGCAGTTGATCGTCCAATGGAATCATCGGTGCCAACCCCGCGACCTGATAGAGGAGGTAGAGAACCGTTTCCATAAAGTTGTCAGGCTGCACCGGACATCCCGGCACATTCACGATCGGCAGCCCGGCTTTGGATCGCCACTCCCAGCCCAGGTAGTCAGCCAAGCCCATACAGCCGGTCGGATTGCCTTCCATGGCATGGATGCCGCCGTAGGTGGCGCAGGTTCCGATCGCGATCACCGCCAACGCCTTCGGGGCCAGTCGGTCGATCCACTCGTTCGTAGTGATCGGCTGCTTCGTTTCCGGATCAGTTCCGAGCGCCGCCCAATATCCTTCCTTCTTGATGGTTTCGTTCGGAATCGAACCTTCTACCACCAGAACGAAAGGATCAAGCTTGCCTTCCCAGGCCTGATAGAAAAACTTCATGAAGTCATCGCCAACTTCGACGGCAAGGACGGGATTGTGCAGATGCACCTTGGGCAAGCCGGGGATCGCACCCAATAATACGTCCTCAACGCTGGGTTGCGTGGCCGCAGTGATCGATACCGAATCTCCGTCACAGCCGAGGCCGGCAGTGATCCAGACTATGTGCACCTCTTTAACCGCCGGTGCCTTCTGTGTAGAACGACCATACGGAACCGTTGCTGTTCCCATAGCTGGATTGCTCCTTTCCACATAAACTTGATCTCGGATAGATTTTGCGACCTGCCCCCGCCGTACCTCTGACGAACCCCGCGTGCAAGCACACTCAAACCGTTTGCAGCTGCAAATAAATTGATCGCCGCAATTCCGAACCTCATCGGCAATCAGAATCGCCCTATTGTCAGATGGTTACAAGGGCAGCAGCCCTGTTTTATTTCCCCAAGAAAGTCCTACACACCCCATCGGGGATTTCCCTAATTGGCAGGGCTCAGTCAAAAGTGACGGATCAGAAGAATTCTCTACAGAAACAGCACGGTCTTCAGCAGTGTCTCGATGCCATTCCACGTGATCTGCACTCCGATGCACAGGAGCACGAACGCGATGATGCGCAGAATGCCGTGGGACGTGTGGGGCGAAACTCGAGCTGTAATTTTTGGCGCATAACGGTAGCAGACGAGAACGGTCAGACTCAAAGCCACTACCGACAGAAAGATGCCCAGGTTAGCCATGAACTTGGACAGCAAACCCGACTTTACTGAGGCATGAGCAGTCAGGGTCAGCATGACGACGATGCAGCCCGGACCCACGGTTACCGGAAAGGTCAGCGGGTAGAAGACATTCTGCTCCACTGATCCGAAGTTATCTTCCCTCACGGCTGTTCGATCGGGACTCGCCGTACTTTCCTGCTGATTGAGCAGGTTCCATCCCATACTCGCAAGAACCAGCCCCCCGGCGACCTGTACTACGGGAAGCGAGATTCCAAAAAACCCCAGTAAACCGGTTCCCACCAGTTCGACCACCAGCATGAAGATGGTCGTGCTGATCGCAATTTTGCGGGCCAGGTCCCGGTAGACGGATTCGGGTGCGTCTCCTACAAAACCGAGGAACACCAATGCTGAGCCCAGCGGGTTAATCACTGGCAGAAGCGCGCTGAAACCAAGCGCGAAGAACTTGAAGAGAGAAAGCACGCTTGCCATATATAGCGAAACAGCATAGCACCTGAGCCCACAGCACGGATGCTCCTTTGTGGGAGAATGTTTCCCAAGTCCACGCTGGACCAACCCGCACCAGGACGACTACAGGACCGGTTTGCTGGCGAGGAAGGACAACATCTCATCTCGTTCAAGCCGTTTTTTCACCGACATTCCATTGCACCGCTCGCTGTACCAGTTCCCGTGCACTTCGCAGAGAGAGTTTCTCTTTGATGTGCGCCTGGTAGGACTCGACAGTCTTCACGCTCAGGTGCAGGGCTTCCGCGATCTGACGCGTTCCATGACCCTCTCCAATCAGCCGGAAGACCTCCAACTCACGGTCGGTAAGGTCCGCGATCGACGAATGCTCCGAAGAACTGGCTCCGCGAACGTAATGCCGCAGCATGCTGTTCGCGATCCGGTCGCTCACGTAAATCTCGCCGCTCAGGATACGGCGCAACGCCACCAGCACTTTCTCGGTTGCCTCTTGCTTCATGATGTAGCCGTTAGCACCTGCCCGCAATGCTCGCTCCGCATAAATTGATTCATCATGCATGGACAGGATCAGGACGGGCAGACGCGGAGACGCCAACCGGATGTTCTTCAGCAACTCCAATCCATCTGGGCCATTGAGCGATATGTCCACCACCAGGATGTCCGGCCTCGTGGTCTGAATTGCCGACAACGCCGAGTGCATCTCCTCAGCCTCGCCACAGACGGCTAGATCGGCCTCCTGATTGATGAGCAAAGTCAATCCCTGCCGGACAATCGGATGATCGTCAACCACGAATACGGTTTTCTTTTTGGCGGCACCATTGTTATTGACCTGCTTAGTCATCATAGGCGACCTTCTTCGACCCTTCCTTTGCCCTTCGCGAGTGGAAATCGACACGTGACTGTGATTCCTCGAGCTACGCTGTTTTCCACCTTCAGGGATCCGCCGATCATTCGAGCTCGATAATTCATGATTTGCAGACCCATGCCCGAGTCGTTCGTGGAATGCTCCGGCATACCTAGTCCGTCATTTTCTATTTTCAGAGTACCGTATTCCTTCCGGGCAGAAAGACTGATTACGATGTTCTTGGCTTGACCGTGCTTGATTGCATTATTTACAGCTTCTTGAACAATGCGATAAAGGTGGGTGGACATATTGGCATCATGAATCAGAACTGGTTTATCGACGCGCAAGCTGCACGAAATATGAAACAAGTCTTCCACCTCAGCCGCCCACCGTTTCAACGCCGACATGAGGCCGTGGGCATCCGCAATTACCGGGAGAAGTCCGTGTGCCAGCTCTCTGGTCTTGTTGATGGCCTCGTTGACCAGGCCGACGATCCTGGCCGCTTCGGCCGCCTCGGCGAGGCCTTTCTCGGCAAGTTTCTGCTCCTGAACTTTGCTCATGAAAGCAATGCCAGTCAGATGTTGCCCTAAACCATCGTGCAAGTCTTGCCCGATACGCCGCTGTTCTTCTGCGCTAATCTCCAGGATCGCCTTCTCCAGGCGCTTACGCTCGGTGATGTCGGTTCCAGTCGCGATAATGTATGCAGGAATTCCGTTCTCTCCGGGAAGGATTGTGCCCGACCACGCAATCAGCCGCCGCGAGCCATCTCGCGCCACCCAGGAACTTTCGTAGTCTCTGGTGCTCTGCTCTACCCTCAGTTGTTCGACGATGGCCTTAAAGCGTTCGGCTTCCTCCGGAACCACGCACAGATCCCAAAAATATTTCTGCTTGACCTCGTCGAAGGAATAGCCCGAGACCTGCTCGCAGGCTCGATTGAAGCGCACGATCCGCCCTTGCGGGTCGAGGACCACGACCAGGGCCCCTACCGTATGCAATATCGCCGAGACGACGTTGCGCTCTTCCTGCAGCGCTTCCTCTGTCCGTTTCAGCTCGGTGATATCAAATGCTATGCCGTGAATAAACCAGGGCCGGCCATTCTTGCGGCGGATCATCTTGGCTTCGCAGTGAAACCAGACCACCCTGCCGTCTCGCGCGATGATGCGATACGCCGACCGGAGAGCCATCCCCGAAAGAAACATTTGCGCAGCCTCGACGCTCCAGCGCTGTTTGTCGTTCGGATGAATCTGCTGATACCAGCGAATAGGATCTTCCAGCCATTCTTCCTGCGAAAAACCCAGACTCGCTTCAATTTGAGGGCTCACATAAGCTTCGCCGATACCTCGGTCCAAATGGGCCATGAAAACGACTGCCGGAATCTGCTCGACCAGGGCTCGATAGATGGCGTCCACATTCGGCAACTGCTCTTCGGGTTCTGGTCCCTGGAGCCCGTCGACCTGCGCTCCGACTTGGCCGGAGTTGCTGAGAAATACCGCGGCAAGGTCAGCGAGAAGAGCTTCTGCTTGCAGGGGGCTGATGTCTTCCGTCGAGCCCAGTTGGGGCTGGGTTGCTTGCACTGCCGTTTCGACGCTAGCCCCGGAAACCATACTGATACCTCACCAAAACCCTGGAAACACTACTTCTTTACGTCTACCTTCGCACTCTTACGCCGCCAACTTGGCTCCTTGTTCAGCGAAGCTTGCGTAAACCTGCGCAGCGCATGGATCGCCCGGCCGTACGTCATCACTGCATTAGACGACAGCAACGAGCCCGGCGGCTGATTCATAAAAGGCATGAATTTGTCAGGAAAACCGGGCATCGTGCATCCGATGCAGATGCCGCCAACGTTGGGACATCCGCCAATCCCGCCCATCCAGCCGCGCTTTCCCACATTACACTGAACCACCGGCCCCCAGCAGCCCAGCTTCACAATACAGAGCGGCGATCCGTATTCCTCGGCGAATTCCGCTTGCTCGTAATAACCGCCTCGATCACAGCCTTCATGTACAGTAGCGCCAAACAGCCAGGTTGGCCGCAGCGCCTCATCGAGCGGAATCATCGGGGCGCGCCCCGCTGCCATATATAAAAGGTAGAGCAGCGTCTCCATGAAATTGTCGGGCTGAACCGGACACCCAGGGACGCACACGATCGGGATCTTTGCCGCGGACTTCCACTGCCATCCGAGATAGTCGGGAAGACCCATGCAGCCGGTTGGATTTCCCTCCATCGCGTGGATTCCGCCATACGTCGCGCAGGTTCCCGCCGCCACGACCGCCCAGGCGCGGGGAGCAAGTCGATCGATCCACTCGCAGGTAGTAATCGGCTGGCCGGTCTTCTGATCGGTGCCCAGGGAAGCCCAATAACCTTCCTCTTTGTTGTTCTCGTTCGGAATCGAACCTTCAACGACCAGAATGAAGGGAGCCAACTTGCCTTCTGCAGCGAGATGAAAACGCCTCAGAAAATCGTCTCCGTTCTCAATCGAAAGGAAAGGGTTGTGAAGACGTACTTTGGGAATCCAAGGCATCGCTCCAAGAACAATATCTTCGATGCTAGGCTGCGTAGCCGCAGTCATGGCAATCGTGTCGCCATCACACCCAAGACCAGCCGTTATCCAGAGGATGTCGATTTCCGAAATGGCCTGCGAAGCTTGCGAACTACCCTCTCGAATCGTCGCAGTGTCAGCCACTCGATGTCTGCTCCGAAGACGGAAAACTGGCGAATCGGCCGCTAACCGAGGTCCGCCAACTGCGTATTCTACAGAATTCCATCTTACTTAGACGATGAGTTAATTTCCCCGTGGGAAGCCGCCCTGCAGGGCGGCTTTCGGTCTTGAAACATGGAATGGACGTTCCCGGAAGGCAGCCCTGCTGGGAATCAATGGGATGACAAGGGCTAAGGCAAGCTGGACGCGACTGATACGGCCAATAACCCAGTTCACATGGAACTGATCTTCATGTATCGCGCTGCGTCCTTAACAGAAGAAAAAAATATATATGCGGCGAAAAGCATGCTTGCCGTTCCTACTAAGTTTCGAACCACCTTAAGTGCGGTCATGACGTCTCCTCAAATATGCCAAATTTACACTTGACCTTCGATGCCGTTGGCCCCGCAGCTGTTGGTCCAGGAGATGCTCTTTTTGGCTGCCCCATACTCGACAGTCTTTCTCAAAGCGATTCAGTACTGCTGGAATCACCAAGCGGCAAGGCCGAATCGGTGATCAAATGAGGGGACGCCCAAACAGTTCCCCCTTTTCATTAAAAATGACCACTCTCGAAAAACTGAGTTCAGACCCAAGGGTCACGGTTCGCAAAGCTGGTCCTCCAGATTCGAGCGGGAACTGCATCGTCTACTGGATGCAGCGGGCGCAGCGTGGTACCGACAACCCAGCTCTCGACGTGGCCGTGAATCTCGGCAACGAGTTGGGAAAGTCGGTGGTTGTATTCTTTGCGCCGGTTCCGTTTTACGTGCACGCTACTCAGCGGCCTTATTCTTTTCTGGCGGATGGCATACCTGACATTGCTCGAGATGTCGCGAGCCGCCGAATTGGTTTTGTGCTTCGTGCTTATCCCGAACACAGCTTGTTGAAGTTTTGCTCTGAAGTGCGCCCGGCCATGGTGATCGGCGACGAGAATCCCCTGCGCGAGCCAGAGAAATGGCGATGCCGGGTTGCAGAACAAGTCAGTATGCCCTTTTGGACCGTCGATGCTGACGTCATCGTTCCGTCTAGGTTGTTGGGTCGCGAGCACTATGCGGCTCGCACGATCAGACCGAAGCTCAACGAGCTGCTGCCTCAATTTCTCGTTCCCCTGAAGAATCCAGTGGCGCAAATACACTGGGACACGCCACCGGGTTTGCGATCACTTCCCCTGGAACACGATTTTACGAGCGACTGGATTCTGGATCGTTCAGTATCACCGGTGAAGCACTGTCGTGGTGGTAGCAGGCAGGCCCTCCGAACTCTGCATGAATTCGTGGAAAAGAAAATCGCTGGGTATCCCGTCCAGCGCAATCACCCGGAGGTCGATGGCACCAGCCAGCTTTCTCCCTATCTGCATTTCGGCCATATCGGACCCCAGACCGCGGCACTTGCGGTGCAGAATGCGCCGGCTCCCTTGCAAGCCAGGCGGGCTTTTCTGGAACAAGTCATCATCCGGCGGGAACTGGCGGTGAACTTCGTCCGCTTCAATCCTCACTACGATTCACTGGAGTGCCTGGAACCCTGGGCAGACCGCTCTTTTGCGGAACACGCGACCGATCGAAGAGAGATTGTCTACACCGAGCAGCAACTGGAGAACGCCGAGACCCATGATCCGCTGTGGAATGCCGCACAGAAGCAGATGGTTCTCACCGGCTGGATGCACAACTACCTGCGGATGTACTGGGCCAAGAAGATTCTTGAATGGAGCCCATCCATCGCAGTCGCGTACCAGCGCGCAGTGTGGCTGAACGATCGTTACGAACTCGATGGTCGCGACCCCAATGGTTACGCCAGTATTGCCTGGGCAATCGTGGGCAAGCATGACCGCGCCTGGTCCGATCGGCCGGTGTTCGGGAAAATTCGCTATATGTCCTTCGCCAGCACATCACGAAAGTTCAATTCCAAGAAATATATCGAGCAGATCGCAACCCTGGAACGGCGCGGCGTTCTTACAGGTTAAGGGCTGGTTTCCCCCCAATCAGAGTGGTTTCGACGATGCTCGGTCTCTGAGTTTCTGAGCATGGAGTTCCCGTAGCTTATATCTTTGCAGTTTCCCGGTAGCCGTCTTGGGAAGTTCCGGCAAGTACTCAATCCATCGCGGACGTTTGTAGGCGCCAATCCTCTCGGCAACCCAATCTTGCAACTCTCGCGTCAGCTCATCACTCGCAGCGAACTCGTCGTTCACCACTACATAGGCCGCCGCTTTGGTCAGCCCACTCTCACCGTCGCGAGCCACGACCGCAGCCTCTCGAATCGCCGGATGCGCAATCAACGCGCTCTCGACCTCAGCGGGACTCAACCAGCGACCGCTAACCTTAAAAAGATCGTTAGCGCGGCCTGCATACCAGAAGTAGCCTTCTTCGTCCTGGTAATATTTGTCACCCGTCCGGAACCACTGGCCATTGAAAGTTTCCTTGGTCTTCTCATGCTGATTCCAGTAACCGGCGCAGGTGGAATCGCCTTTGATCAACAGATTGCCAATTTCTCCGGCAGCCACTAAATTCCCATCTTCATCGACAATCCTGGCCTCGTAGCCCGGGATGATCTTTCCGCTGGACCCCGGTTTGGCCTCGCCCGGACGATTCGCGATCACCATCTGCAAAGTTTCCGTGGAACCGAGCGAGTCGAGGATCTCAACCCCAAACCGCTGTTTGAAGCGCGCAAAGAGTGGGGCAGGCAAGGACTCGCCTGCCGAGATCGCGTGGCGCACGCTGCTAAGATCAAACTCCCTTCCATCCCCACGATGGTGGGCCAGCAATGCAGCATAATTCGAAGGCACCGAGAAGAACAAAGTCGGCCGATAGCGTTCGATGTCGGCATAGACGGTTTCGGGCGTGGGACGCGCCGGAGAAAGAATCGTCGTGGCTCCGCAGCCCAAGGGAAAATAGCCGGCATTGCCCAAACCGTAAGCAAAGAATAATCGCGCCACACTGTAGCAGCGGTCGTGCTCATTCATCTGCAGAATGTTTCGCGCATACAGCTCCGAACACACCACCATGTCGTGATGAAGGTGCACGCAGCCTTTGGGAGCGCCAGTACTCCCCGATGAATAGAGCCAGAAAGCCGCATCATCTTTGCTGGTAGGCTCCGCCTCCAACTCCTCGGACGAAGCATCCATCAGCTGACCCAGACAAGGATGTTGCTGGTTCGGCGCGCCGACAACCACAATCTCTCGCAGATACCTCAGCCGTTCCCGCGGTATCGATTGCACCTGTGGCAGTAAGGCCTCGCTTACCAGCACGGCGCGAGCTCGCGTGTCGCTAAGAAGGTATTCGTACTCGTGCGGCTTCAGAAAAGTGTTGACGGGCACGGCCACGGCGCCGATCTTGATGGCCGCGAAAAACGAGTAGAGAAACTCCGGGGTATCCAGAAGCAACAGAACTACCCGCTCTTCAGGCCGGATGACCAGTTGACGAAGCGCGTTTCCGGCGCGGTTCGTCCGCTCCAGCAGTTGCCGGTAACTGACTCGTTCGTCGCCGCATTCAATTGCAATCTTCTCTGCTCTTCCTTCGAGAACGTTGCGGTCCACAAAATAGGTCGCGACATTAAACACGTCCGGCAAGTTCGTCAAAGGCTGTGCAATCTTCTCCGGCGTCGGGGCAAAGCTGGACATGCGAGTCAGTTAACGGAGCGGGAGTATAACATGGCCTCGCCTCCTACCGCGCATCACTCGGCATGATCGAGGGCCCTTCCATTGGGATCGACCTGAACCTCCGATTTCTTCCCGGCGGTCACGACCTTCGCCTCGTATGCTACCAACTTGTCGTGCTTGGTTATGGATTCAACTTTGGTCAATTTGCCTTTCCCAGCCTTGGCCTGAAGTCCGTCTCGAACGGCTGCCGGAAGCGAATCCATTGCGACCTGTTCTTCGACTTCGACAACCGCTCCGCTGGCATCCATTTCAATATCACGGCTGTGACCGTTGACCAGCAACTCGACTTCATAACGGATTTGGCCGCTTTCGGTCTCCTCTGAAAAACTGCGAATCTCCGCTCCCTTACTCTGTGCCGCAACCGTTTTTTCAACCGCAGGCGGGAGGTCCGGTCGTTTGATTGTCTTCTCCTGCGCGACCATCGTCGCGGAAAGCAAGAGCGTTGAAACAGCGGCAAGCGTAGCGAAACGAAAAATGCTCATAATCTTTTTTCCTTTTGGCAATCCGAGCAGCCTCAGCGAACGGAACCGCCCTCAATGAATACACCCTTACACGACCAACCTTAATGGAAGCTGAAGGGTTGAATAGTTCGCTAGGCCGCAGCCAGATAGACATAACGTAGAATGAACAGAGCCGCGAGGATCCAGACCACTGCGTTGATCTCGCGATATTTTCCTGCAGCCACGTTCACGATCGTATAAGAACAACATGCAACCCGCTTTGGGCAGGGCATAAATGCAGGATGTGATCCTGAGTGAAGCGAAGGATCCACACATCGCGCTGGCGCTGTCGACGCGTAGCGTCGAACCATACGCTATGTACTACTCATGCCGTGTATTTCGGGACGCCCCCTACGCCGCGCTGTCCGCCATATTCCAAGTCGTTCCTGTAATCCGCCCGCATCATGAAAGCATTCGAGCGATCGTTCGACCGATCCATCAACCGCGCCCTCTTGATATAGTCACCACATCGAGCAGAATGTCCCTGAAATTCAACAGCACTTCACTCCCGCTCTGGCGCCAGGATTTTCGCCTGACCCTCCGCCTCGCCCTGCCGCTCATCTTCGCCGAGGTGGGATGGATGAGCATGGGCATGGTCGACACCATCATGGTGGGAAGGCTGCCAGATAGCGCCATCGCCATTGGCGCCACCGGCCTGGGCCAGAGTCTCTACGCCAGTGTCGCCATCTTTGGTGGCGGCCTGCTCCTCGGCATGGACACTTTCGTCGCTCACGCCTTCGGCCGCGAAGATTTAGATGACGCGAGACACTCGTTGGTGAATGGTGCGTTTCTCGCCCTCGTCCTGACACCGGTACTGATGCTTGCAGTGTCATTCTGGCCGGCGTTAATGCTGCGTTTTGGAATCAGCGTGGAACTCGTCGAACCAATGCGCCCGTACTTGCGCGCACTCAACTGGGGCACACTGCCGCTGCTGGCCTACTTCGCACTGCGGAGATATTTGCAAGCCGTGAACGTGGCCCACCCCATCATGTTTGCCCTGGTCTCCGCCAACCTCGTAAACGTCGTTGGTAATTGGATTCTGATCTATGGGCACCTCGGTTTTCGCGCCATGGGTATCACCGGTTCGGGCTGGTCAACCTGCATCGCCCGTATCTACATGGCTTTTTGCCTTGCCGTCACACTCGTCTGGGTAGAGTCAAAGCGCCTTCGTCCGGGTTGGATTGGCACGGTGCGGATTGACGTACGCAGAATGTCCGCCCTGCTAAAGCTTGGCGCCCCAGCGGCCACCCAGATCCTTTGCGAGATCGGAGCTTTCTCCGCCGCAACCGCACTTTGCGCCAGACTCGGTGCCGTTCCACTCGCCGGTCATGAGATCGCTCTGACCTGCGCCTCACTCACGTTCATGGTGCCGCTGGGAGTCAGTTCCGCTGCGGCCGTACGAGTCGGGCAACAATTAGGAAGACGCGACCCCGACGGTGCGCGCCGCGCAGGCTGGTCCGCGATCATCATTGGCGTCGGATTCATGGCGTGCTCCGGTTCGCTGTTTGTGTCCGCACCAAGACTGATTGCGCGCCTGTTCACTCCCGACCCGGCCGTGGTTCAGGTCGGCGCGCAACTCCTGCTGGTCGCAGCGGCGTTCCAATTGTTCGATGGCCTCCAAACCGTCGCCACCGGCGCATTGCGCGGGGCCGCCGACACGCGAACGCCCATGCTCGCCAACTTTGTTGCCTATTGGCTCATGGGGCTGCCCTTCGGTTATGTCTTGTGCTTCAAATTCGGATGGGGCGCGTTGGGCATCTGGATCGGCCTCTGCGGCGGCCTCATGATCATCGGATTGGCCCTCCTGATCACGTGGCATAAAAGAAAGCTTCAGTAGTTCAGGACAGCTTGCCAGCGGCCCATCGCCTGCGTATCATGCAACCGTTATGACAACTCAAAGTGTGGCCCCGAAAACCGGCCTTCGCCAGAAGGCACAACTGATGTCGGCATCCGAGATGGACCGCAGCATGGTGCGCCTTGCCTACCAGATTGTCGAAGAGAACGGGACGAATGGCTTAGGACTGATCGGCATCCGGCGGCGTGGCGTACCGCTGGCGGAGCGGCTGAGCAAGTCGATTGGCCACATCGAAAATGTTCAGGTTCCCGTGGGCACTCTGGATATCACCTTCTATCGTGACGACCTTTCCACCGTCGGGCCAAAGCCAGTCGTAAACCAATCGGAGGTCGGCTTCACCATTCAAGACAAGAATATCGTTCTGGTGGACGACGTACTGTTCACCGGCCGCACCATTCGCGCCGCCTTAGACGCTCTTTTTTCGCAAGGTCGGCCCCGCCGCGTGCAGCTCTGTGTCCTGATCGACCGCGGCCACCGCGAATTGCCTATCGAAGCCGCGTTCGTCGGCCGCACCGTGCAAACCACGATGAACGAAGTCATCGAAGTTAAGCTGGAGGAAATTGACGGGATGGAAAAAGTCCTGCTCATGGAAAAGTAGTCACAATCTGCGCCAGACTCACTTTAGAACAGCCGCCCCTGGCTGCGCGGCCGAGCAAAGCTCGGCTGGCGCGCGCGAGGGCCGTTCCTGAAACAGACTCTCAGACATCGAAAACCGTGGCGCAAAGCCAAGTCGAGGTTTAGAATCATCCGCGATTCTCAGGGTCCGCGTGGACTTCCGATGAACTCGACGAAAAAAGTTCCAAGCAAACAAAACGAACGCCTGCTCCGAGCCGCGCGGAAAGCCATGACGCAGGCCTACGCGCCCTATTCTCAGTTCCGAGTCGGCGCCGCGATGCTCACTGCGAAGGGAGAAATCTTCGCCGGCTGCAACGTCGAGAACGCTTCGTACGGGCTGTCCAATTGCGCCGAGCGCACCGCGATCTTTGCGGCCATCGCGAAATCTGGTCCGGGTCTGAACATCCGCGCCATCGCGGTCGTCAACGACCAAGGCGTTCCGTGCTCCCCGTGCGGAGCCTGCCGGCAAGTGATTTACGAGTTCGGTCCGGACGCGACGGTTTATTTCCAAGCCGCAAAAGGTTGGAAGGAGAGCCACATTACTGAACTCCTGCCGGAAGGGTTCCGCCTCAAGTGACCGAGCCGCAGGCAAAGCAAACCATTCGTGCCATCGATGTCATTCGCAAGAAGCGCGACGGGCAAGAGCTTTCGCCAGCGGAGATCGAATATCTGGTCCGCGCTTACACCAGCGGTGAGATTCCCGACTATCAAGTTTCCGCCTGGCTTATGGCCGTGATCCTGCGTGGACTGACGCGAGCTGAAACTTCCGTGCTGACCGACGCCATGCTGCACTCGGGCGATGTGCTGGATCTTTCCGAGTTCGCAGCCATGAAAGTAGACAAGCATTCGACCGGCGGAGTCGGTGACAAAACTTCCCTGGTCTTGGCGCCGCTGGTTGCGGCGGGAGGACTGGTCGTTCCCATGATCAGCGGCCGCGGCCTCGGACATACCGGCGGCACGCTGGACAAGCTGGAATCCATTCCCGGATTTAACGTCAACCTTCCGCTTCCCGAGTTTCGCAGCGTTCTCCGAGCCTGCGGCTGCGCCATGATTGGCCAGACCGCCGAGATCGCTCCCGCCGACCGCAAACTCTACGCGCTGCGCGATGTCACCGGAACCGTCGAGAGCCCGTACTTGATCTGTGCCTCCATCATGAGCAAGAAGCTGGCGGAGGGAATCGATGCGCTGGTGCTGGATGTCAAGACCGGCTGCGGAGCGTTCATGAAACGGGACGAGGACGCCGAGTTCCTCGCCGAACTGATGGTCGAGACTGGGGAGCGCATGGGGAAGTCCGTGATCGCGTTGATCACGAACATGGACCAGCCGCTCGGAACTCATGTGGGGAATGCGCTGGAAGTCGTCGAGGTGATTGAGGTTTTGCGCGGGGAGGGTCCGGAGGATCTGCGGGAATTGTGCGTCGAGCTCGCGGCGCGCATGTTTCAGTTGGGCGGAACCGCGGACACGGTGGTGCACGGGAAGGAATTGGTTCAGCAACTGATCGCCTCGGGAAAGGCGATCGAGAGATTTCGCCAGATGGTGACCTTGCAAGGCGGGGATGCGAGCGTGATCGACGATCCCGGACGCCTTCCTCAGGCAAAGCTTCAGCATGAGGTGAAAAGTGAGTATAGCGGCTACGTTGCGGCGATTGACTGTGAAGCGGTGGGCCATGCTTGCGTGATTCTCGGCGGCGGACGCGAGCAAAAGGAAGACTCGGTCGATCCGTCGGTCGGAATCGTTCTGCACCGCAAGCTGGGGGACGCGGTGGCGACGGGCGAACCACTGTGCACCGTGCATGCCAACTCTGCGGCTAAGGCGGCGCGTGCGATCGAGTTGTTGCTGAAGAGCTATCACATCACAGAAGCTCCACCACAGAAAAAGAAGCTGGTTCATCGCGTGATTCGAGGATCGGGGGTATAAGACATGGGCCGATTCACCGGGATCCTGGGCCTGCTGACGATGCTGACCCTGGCATATATTTTCTCCACCAACCGGCGCGCCATCCGGGGCAAGACGGTTGCCTGGGGGCTGGGCCTGCAATTCGCATTTGCAGTGTTCGTCTTGCGAATTGACATTGGCCGCCGCATTTTTCAGTATGCCGGCGATGCGGTGAACAAACTGCTCAGCTATGCCTTCGTCGGCTCCCAGTTTGTCTTCGGAGACCTGGGAAAGCAAGGCTCCCGTCTCGGTTTCTGCTTCGCCTTTCAAGTGTTGCCGACCGTCATCTTTATTGCTGCATTCTTCGCCGTGCTCTACCACTACGGAGTTATGCAGTTCGTCATCAAGCAGGCGGCGCGGGTGATGACCCGGGTCATGGGCGCGAGCGGGGCGGAGTCGCTGAACGTCGCCGCCAGCATTTTCATGGGGCAGACCGAGGCGCCCCTGACCATACGTCCTTTTCTGCCCGACCTCACGCGCTCCGAACTCATGACCGTCATGACCAGCGGGATGGCCCATGTTTCCGGTGGAATCATGGCGGCTTACATCGCGTTCGGAATCGAACCCAAACATCTGCTGAGCGCCGTAATTATGACTGCCCCCGGCACCATTCTGGTTTCGAAGATGCTGGTGCCCGAAACCGAGGAACCCAAGACTGCCGGCCGCGTGGTCATGAGCGAAGAGGAAGTCGAGGCCGAGAAGAAAGAGAATGTGCTGGGCGCCGTGGCTCGCGGCACTACCGATGGATTGAACCTCGCGCTGAATATCGCGGCCATGCTGATTTCTTTTTTGGCGTTGATTGCGCTGATGGACGGAATCCTGTACGGAATCCACAACGGGCTGGCGCACTTTGGATTTCTCTGGTTTCCTGCGAGCCTGGAGAATATTTCCGGCACGCTTTTCGCTCCTGTGGCATGGGTGATCGGAATCCCGTGGAAAGACTGCCCGTTCGTTGGCCATCTTCTCGGTACGCGCATGGTGTTGAATGAACTGGTGGCCTTTTCCATGCTGGGGCCGCAGAAGGCGGTGCTTGATCCGCGCTCCTTCACCATTGCGACGTTTGCTCTTTGCGGCTTTGCCAATTTGAGTTGCATTGGCATCCAGATTGGGGGTATCGGCGCGCTGGCCCCGAATAAGAAGGGGGAGTTGGCGCGGCTTGGTTTGCGTGCGATGCTCGCGGGGACCATGGCGAATCTGATGTCGGCGTCGATTGCAGGTATGTTGATTTAGGAATTACATTTTCGTGGTTCCAGGCCAACAGCAGATTCCTCGCTTCGCTCGGAATGACAATTTAATTTGGATGGTCGTGGGGGCTTCAGTGGGGTTAGGCCTACGGCGTTGAAGACGGTGCGGAGGTCGCGCCAGTTGCCGCGTCTGGCGCCTTCGATGCAGGCTTCGAGCTTTTTGATTTGGTGCCATTGCTGGGATTGATGCGTGGTGAGGGGCGGGGTGGTGTCGGTTCCGGGATTTTCGCGGTTTCTTTCTGGTGAGTGGTTCGAATTCCCTGCGGCGTTTTTGTTGTCATCGGCCTTGTGGGGGTCCTTCGACTCGCGCTTTTGCGCTCTCTCAGGATGACAGAGTTTTTTCGGTGTGGGCTCGTTAGCCGCAGAGTGCAGAGGTCCTTCGTTGGCAGGCCTTTGCTTCGCGCAGGCCTGCGCTTCCTCAGGATGACAGGCTTCTTGGGGATGACGTTCTTCTTGGGTTGGGTTTGTTGGAGTCGGGGCGGGAGAATTTTGTTCGGGATGTTCGGTCAGGTATTGTTCGGCGTAGTTGGGGACTTCGCGGACCATGTCGTCCTGGCGGAGGTGGAAGTAGACGTTGCGGGAATTTCTTACCGCGATGTAGAGGGCTTTAAGGACGATGTTGGCACGCTTGTTGTCGAGGGTGCCTTTGAGGACGGCGTCGATGGTGTGCATGAGGGCGGCCTGGATGGCTTCGGCACTTTCGATGAGGGCGACGGGATGGATTTGGGAGTCGACGCGAGTTTGCACTCCTTTGATCATGCGGGTGTGGAAGTAGCAGAAGTATTCCTGTTTGAGCGCGGGAGAACCGCAGCGGTGGCCGGTGACCTGGATGTGGGTGCAGCGACGGACGTTGGGATGTAGAGGCATGGGTATATACCGCGAAAATCGCGTTTTTCTCCTAAATCTATGAATTGATTGGGGTGGAAAAAGAGATACCCTTGTAAAATATCTCTTCTAAAGGACTTAGCTTAGGGGATATCTCGAGGGCCGGTGGGAGAGCCAGCTTTTTATCCCCTACTTCTATGATAGCTGATGGCATAGGGTAAACATGACATGATTTCCGAAAATATATTTGCTTTGAGATGAGGGAGTTACGGGAAATGAGGGGTTCTGGGGGGCTTGACAAGATTTTGGCGCGGTCGCGAAATCGTCGCCGACGGTCCGGGCGTGACATTCGTAATCTCCCGGTCCGGTTTCGGATGGCCGGAGCTGTTGGTGGCTGGTATGGTCTTGCCAGCGAACGCGCATCTTCTGCGGGTTTGCGTGCTGAAGTGCAAGGCCATGATCAAGACAATCTTCTGTTGCCTTCTGCTGACGGTGGGCGCGTTCGGGCAGACGGCTCGCGAAAACGACGATCCGCAATTGGCCAAACTGGTCGCGCTCGAGCGCCTGTGGAACGAGGCGCAGGTGAATCGGGACGAGCGGGCGCTGGAGGGCATGATTGCGGATACATTTTCGAACACGGAGTGGGACGGCGAGGTCAGCCAGCGGGGCAAGTTTCTCGCCGATATTAAAGATCCGAAATTCAAGCCGGACCTGGTCACAATCCAGGATGTGAAAGTGAACCTGTATCACAATGCCGGGGTTGTGACCGGCGTCTATCACACCAAAGGGTCCTACAACGGCAAGCCCTACGACCACCTTGGCCGCTTCACCGATACCTGGGTTCTTGAAGATGGCAAGTGGGAGTGCGTGGCCAGCCACACCAGCCTGCTGAAGAAATAGAGTTGAGAATTGATTTGAAACTTCTGTCCGCGACTCGCGGGGAGACAGCCATCAGTTCCAGACGGGATTCCCTTTCGCGTCGCGCAGGACGAAGGTATCGTTGCCTTTCACCACTTCCCGCGCGAGTATGAGCTCTGTCTCGCCCTGTTTCACTTTCGAGCCGGTGAGGGTGACCTCATCTCCCTTATTGAAACTCATGCCCATGTCGTCGAAAAAGGACTTAGGGCATAGGTACACGTCGACGGAGTCTGCTCCGCTCTTCACCAGCAGATGGGCAGCTTCTTTCTCGCTGCCCTTGGGAGGAAATTTCAATTCGTCCACGATTACTTTTATTTTTGTCTCGGTTTGCAGGTCGTACTTGGGACGACTGGGCTCTTTCTTTTGCGCAGTTGCGGGTAGCAGGCACAGGCATGCGAGAAGGACGACAAAGAAAGGAATTCTGCAAGAATGGATCTCGCGTGCATCACACATGGCTCCACCTCCCAAGGAATGCGCGAAGAGCCGGTGCGGGCTGCTTGAGATTGACCGGTTCCGGTCTCCGTATTCGCGACTTAGTATGAAGCCAGCGTTCTCGGTACCATGGTACTCCACTTACGATGACGGAGATCCAGCGCGTGGGTAGGAACGAGTGCCTTTTGAGGTGCGTGCTGGTGGATAGTTCTTGAATCGAACGGCCCACTCGGAATCAGACAGCAAAACGATGAAGTGCACTTCTGAACGAAAACGGAACAGGGGGAAATGAAAATCCTCGGCGATAAACGTACGTTTACGGGTTTCCTATCTCGGGCAGCTATCTAAGGCGGCCGGGAAACAATTTATGCGATGACCCGAACTATGCCTTTTCGCGGGGATATGCAAGAACCCCATTTTCATGCCAGCGTTTTACTCCCTGCCCTTTAGAATAGCGGCCATGAGACGTGGATTGCGGCTGCCGTGCAGGACGGCAACTACCCACAACGGCCGCTCCTGGTAGGCATAAGCAATGAGGTAATCCCGCACGCGCCAAAACCGCAAGGGGCGTGAAGTCAAGTCGATGCGCTGGTGGCCTTTCTGAGGGAACGGCACCAAAGACCGGATGGCGTCAAAAATGTCGGAGAGTACGCGGGCTGCTGCGGCGGGATTATCTTCGGCAATATACTCGCGGATTGCGTCAAGGTCGGTGTAAGCTTCGGGGTGAAGCTGATAACCACTCATACCTTGGGGTTGGGCCGTGCTGCGGTTTTCTGCATTAGACGCTGAAAGGCTTCCTCACCGTCAATAAGCTTCACCTTGCCGCTCTTCGCGTCATCATAGCGGCTGTCAAGCATCCCACGCGAACGCTCAAGCTCATCAAGATAACCGGGCATTGCATCCTGCACGAGTTCGTCTTTTGAACGTCCGCTTTCGGCGGCCAGCCGGTCCAGCCTAGCTTGAATCTCCGGGGTGAAATGTACTTCCATGCCTGTCAGTCTAGGGGGGCGAATCCATGCTGTCAATTACGTATAGCCTTGTCAGAGTGTCAGGGTCAATTCACGTTGGGCGCGGTTCCACGACCGCACTGTCCTAGTCACCAGTTGCGGACGCCTTTGCCTGTACAACAAGAAGATCAACCTCAGCGTATCCCTCGGCGGACAGGCCGTTGGCGTCAAAGAAGTCGATGACGGCATCTGGCTGGTCAGTTTTATGAGTTACGATCTCGGCTATTTGGTCTGGAGGAGAAAACTTTGCGGCCCCTGCGGAACCCCTTCGGGCCAAAGTGTAACCCATGTCTCCGGAACGGACACAAGAAGGAATTGGTCGGGGCGATAGGATTTGAACCTACGACCCCCTGCGCCCAAGGCAGGTGCGCTACCAGGCTGCGCTACGCCCCGACTGTATCGATTATAGCTGAGCGGTTCTCGTCAGTCGTGGTTACGCGGTGGTCGGTTGAAAACTACTCGCGCGAGATCCTTCGTCCCTCTGGGAAGCGCGGGGTAGTGCGCGCGAGATCCTTCGGGACTGCGTCCCTCAGGATGACGTCTGGATGAGGGGTTACAGAGTGGGAGGATTGCTTCGGGCCAGCGTTCTGCTTTCCACACATCGGAGCGCAGTTTGGTAGTGCGCGCGAGATCCTTCGGGACTGCGTCCCTCAGGATGACGTCTGGATGAGGGGTTACAGAGTGGGAGGATTGCTTCGGGCCAGCGTTCTGCTTTCCACACATCGGAGCGCAGTTTGGTAGTGCGCGCGAGATCCTTCGGGACTGCGTCCCTCAGGATGACGTCTGGATGAGGGGTTACAGAGTGGGAGGATTGCTTCGGGCCAGCCTTCTGCGTTCCACACATCGGAGCGTAGTTTGGTAGTGCGCGCGAGATCCTTCGGGACTGCGTCCCTCAGGATGACGTCTGGATGAGGGGTTACAGAGTGGGAGGATTGCTTCGGGCCAGCGTTCTGCGTTCCACACATCGGGGCGCGGTTCGGTACTGCGCGCGAGATCCTTCGGGACTGCGTCCTCAGGATGACGTCGTAGGGGGATGAGTAGATCAGTAACCTTCGTTTGATCGATCGCCACGGCGTTGGCTTGCGGGGGTATAATTTCGGGTTGACATGCAAAATCCCCGTTACGCCCTGGTGGCTTATGTTAGGAATGCCGTCGGGGAATTTGTAGAGAAGCTCCGGCAGGAACTGCATCCCGATTTGCCCCATCTGCCCGCCCATGTGACCATTCTTCCTCCGCGGCGATTGCAGGGAGGGGAACTGTCGGCGCTGAATACACTCGAAGAGGTTTGCAGCCAGGCGGAGCCTTTCGAAGTCACTCTTGGGGACGTTGAGACGTTCATTCCCGTCACTCCCACAGTTTTCATCCGGGTGGCCCACGGCGCGCACCGGATGCGGGACCTGCATGATCGGTTGAACAGGGAGGCGCTTGCCGCGACGGAAGAGTGGCCTTACATGCCGCATCTCACGATTGCGAAGCTCGGCAACGAGGAGTTGGCGCAACAGGCTTATATCTTTTCGCGAGACCGTTGGGCGGTGTTCGAGGGCAGCCGACATATCCCGCTCAGCCAGCTGATCTTCGTGCGCGAGGAGGAGCAGAATCGCTGGGTGGATCTGGCGGGGATTCCGCTGGGGCGTAGTTTGGTCCGCCGGTGACGAGTAGCTTTTCGTAGTGCGCGCGAGATCCTTCGGGACTGCGTCCCTCAGGATGACGTCTGGAGAAGGGAAGATTCTTCGGGACTGCGTCCCTCAGGATGATGTCTCGGGGAGGGTAGCATCTGGAGAGAGGATTGCCCCGGGCCCGCCTCATGTTTTCCTGCTTGATGTGACCTTTCGATTGTCCAAATTCCCGCTACGGCCAGTGCGCCATGTCCCTTGGTACAAATCCCTCCCGTGCGTTGCTAAGAGCAGAAGGTGAGCGTAAACAAGAGGTTGGAATCGCTGCGCAAGCCGCCTCGGGCACCCTTCCCCCAGCGAGTTCATAGCGGGTTTCGGGAGGTTTCATGCAGATTGGGGTCTACGGAGCAGGGTACCTAGGTACAGTCGTCTCCGCCTGTCTGGCGGACTTCGGAACCCCCGTCAGCTGTTGCCATCCGGATAGCTCGCAAATGGTCGCCATGGCCCAGGGCAGCGTCCCCTTTCACGAAAAGAACCTCACCGAAGTCATCAAGCGTAACGTGCGGTCGGGGCGGCTGGCGTACTCGACGGACATTGAGTCTTTTGCCCGCAAGGCGCAGGTGATCTTTTTGGCCGAGGACAGTCCGCAGCACTTGACTGACCTGGCGATTCGCATCACGAAGGCCGCGCCGAAGCCGCCGATTCTTACGGTTGTGACTCCGGTTCCGGTAGGCACCGCGTCGGCGATCGAGAAACGACTTGCCGAGGCGGGCTTGCGGGCTTCGATTGTTTCGCAGCCCATGTTTTTCACGCCCGGCTGCGCGATCGAGGATTTCAATTGGCCGGACCGAATTATTCTCGGAACCGATTCGAACGACGCTGTCTTGGCTCTGAAACAGATTTTCCACTCTCTGGTAATGCGCGGCGTTCCGGTGATTGTGACCAATCACGAGACGGCTGAGCTGGTGCGCGAATCGGCGACTGCGTTTGTGGCCACGAAGATTTCTTTCATCAACGAACTGGCTAGCTTGTGCGAACGGGTGAACGCGGATGCGGTCAGCCTCTCGCTGGCTTTGGGATTAGACAAGAAAATCGCGCCTCGGTGTTTGCAACCCGGCGCGGGCATGGGCGGCTTGTTCGCGGAGTCCGATATGGATTCACTGGCGGACCTGGCGCAGCGCAACGGTGTGGCGCTCAAAGTTCTGAGCGCGGCGCGCGAAGTGAATCATGGCCTGGCCGATCAGGTGATCGAGAAGATTTCAAGATGCGTGCAGTCGGTGCAGAATAAGGATGTGGGGATTCTGGGTTTGGCGTTCAAGCCGAACACCAATTCCGTTGCCGGTTCGTCATCTATGCGGCTGGCCAAGAGTCTGATTGCGCAGGGAGCGCGGGTGCGCGCCTACGATCCGGTGGCGTTGCCGGATGCGCGGCTCGAGTTGAATGGATCTGTGTATTACTGCGAGTCTCCTTATGCCGCGGCCGAGGGCGTCGATGCCCTGGTGGTGGGCACGGGATGGCCGGAATTTCGAGGGCTCGATTTCGGGCGCATCAAACAAACCTTGCGCCGTCCGCTGATCGTGGATACCAAGAATTTGCTGGACTCCGTCCGCCTGCGCGCCATGGGATTTGAGTACGTCGGCGTGGGCCGCGGCTAGGGCTGGCGTTCTTGTTTCTTCTTTACTCTCTCTCTCAGACAGTTTGCGGCGAAGATGTATGAAGAAGCGGCTCCTTCAGAGCCTGAGTTCTGGGGTGGGAGACGGGAATCGAACCCGCAACGTCCGGAGCCACAGTCCGGTGCTCTGCCAGTTGAGCTACTCCCACCGTGTTACTGGTGATTATAACAACTCGGACCGTGCGCCGTTTAGCGCTCGGGTTACGCTCACGGTTTTCATATCGCAGACAAGATCCTTCGGGACTGTAGTTCCTCGGGATGACAGCGTAGGTGGGTTGGACGACGGTGATGGTGCCTAGCTAGCGCGTACGAGTGGGGTCGCTTACGCCTGCACGTTCTGATACCTATACCTTCTTCTATTGGCCGGCGTCTTTTTCGATTTTGCTGGCTACTTTTACGCCGCTCAGGCCGCTGACGTATTTGGCGATGCCGCGGTAGAGGGATTCGGCGATCTTCTGGCGGTATTCGGGAGTTTCGAGGCGGCGTTCGTCGCCGGGGTTGCTGACGAAGGAAATTTCCGCGAGGATCGATGGCATATTGGCTCCGATCAATACAATGAATGGAGCCTTTTTTACGCCCCGGTCGCGCACGCCCGGGTTTTTTGCCGCCAGGCCGCTGTGCAGAGAGTTCTGCACGTCAGAGGCAAACTCCTGCGATTCATCGATCTTTTCTTTCAGGGCGATCTTCTTTACCAAATCCTGGAGTTCGTGAATTGATTTTTCCGAGACCGCGTTTTCGCGGGCGGCGACTTCGAGCGCGTCGGGGGAAGAGGTGAAATTCAGGTAGTAGGTCTCGACGCCGCGGGCTTCGGGATCGTGGCTCGAGTTGGCGTGGACGGAGACGAAGAGATCAGCGGCTTCTTCATTGGCGATGGCGGTGCGGGTTTCGAGCGGGATGAAGGTGTCGTCCTTACGGGTGAAGACGACTTCGGCGCCGAGGCGGGTTTGCAGAAGCTTGCCGAGGCGGCGGCTTACATCGAGAACCAGATCTTTTTCTTCGAGGCCGTTGGGGCCGATGGTGCCGGTGTCGTGGCCTCCGTGGCCGGGATCGATTACGATTTTGCCGATCTTCAGGCCGAGGGCGCGGGTTAGAGAGCGCTCGCCACTAGCCGTGGGTTGGGCTTCGCGGATGTCTGGGTCGGGGATTGGCGTCTTGTGCTTGCTCTTTGCCGTGGTGCTCTTAGAGTGGCTGGCGGTTGGCGGCGGGTTCGGGGCCAGTGTGGTCTTTTCCTGGTCGAGGTCGGGTGGGTCGAGTTTGGCGATTGTGTCTTTATTTCTTGCGGGCGAATCTTTTGCCGGCGGATCTTTTGATAAAGAATCTTTTGCGGGTGGATCTTTCACTGGCGGCTGTTCATCGTCGGCGTCGACGATGGTCTTCTTCACGCCGTGGCTGACGATGACGGTGTTGGGGCGCGGCGGGTTTTGAACCGCTGCTTTTGTTGGCGCTGCCGCTTGCTCGGTGCGGGTGGTGGAATCGAGATCGTTCTTGGTTGCGGTCGTTTCATCGTCGGTTGTGTCCGTGATTGCGGCGGCTTGCTTCACGACTGGCTTGGCGGTCTGCAGATCGCGGACATCTTTGCTGTGGGCATCTTTATTGTGGATGTTGATGATGAGCCGGGGAGGATTCGATTGCAGGGAAGCGTCGAATTCGGAGACGTCGTCGAGATCGAGGACGACTCGCGTCTGTCCGGTCTTGAACTGCGCCATGCGGACGTCTTTCAGCAGGCCGTCGCTTACGTCGAAGGTCTTGGCCAGCTTGGGGTCGAGCCTGGTGTTGAGCAGGTCGAAGAAGATGCGGTCGGGATTGTCGATGCGTTGGGACTCGAACTTCACGTCTTCTTCGAGATCGATGGCCACTCGGGTGTAATCGGGCGTGGACCAATGACGGATTCCGAGGACGCGCGATGGTTTTTCGCTGTCGGCCTGAGTTGAGGCGCCGGCGTCTTTTGTCGGCTTGTCGTCGGCCGTGTCGTTGTCCGCGTCGGACACTGGCTTGGGCTCTTTGACGTCCTGGTTCGGGGGCTTGATCGGTTCTTTGACTTTCGCGCTGGCCGGTCGCTGCGCGGGTTCGGCTAAGGCTTTGCGGGCTGCGTCGGCGAACTGGTTGCGGGGATAGCGGCGCAGGAATTCTTCGAAGGTGGCGTCGGCTTTGGGCTTGTCGTGGAGGTCGTCCTTGTAGATTTCGCCGATGCGGAAGAGGGCGTCGAAGCGGAACTTGCTGCCAGGATACTCGCGGCGCAGGAATTCATATTGCTCGACGGCGTAGCGCAGGACGTCGGGGTCGTTGAAGCGGCGTCCCATTTCCTCGGACATTTGGGCAGCGGCAACCACGCTGGGATCGGCTCGGCCGGAGGTTGGGGCTTCGAGGTAGACGCGGCGGTAGGCGTCGATGACGCGTTCGTAGTCGTGGCGGGTGCGGGTCTCGAGGGGGCGGGTCTCGAGCGCGTCCTGCATCTGCTCGGCGGCGGCGAATTGGGAGTCAGCCCAGGTTGCGGATTTGTGGGGACGGGCCTGCGTCGGGATCGCGGGCAGGAGCAGCGCGAAAATAGCCGCGCTCCAGCGCAGTGCGCGTTGCATTTGAATATTCTTCAATTTGAACGGCCCGTATTGCGGTTATGAAGCCCGAACTCTTGCATCCTGGGGAGGACTATGCCTCAGGGCTAAAGCCCTCGCTCTTTGACTGCTGACGGCGCGTCTGAAGCCGTGCCCTTTCCGTCTTTATGAAGCCAGTGTGTTACTCGGTGTTGCTGATGTGGAGTACGCCCCGGGAATCTCGCTCCACGTGAATTGGATCGTGCATCGGGTTTTGGAGGAATCGGGTTCCTGGGTCCGAGCCTCCGTAATAGAGTTGGGTGATGCGCTTGACATAGTTGCGAGTCTCGGCAAAATGCGGGACTCCGGCGCTGCGTGCTACCGCGCCCTGTCCGGCGTTGTAGGCGGCGAGCGTGAGCTTCACGTCGCCTCCGTAGTTCTCCATCAACTGCTTTAGATGACGAACCCCGGCGTCCACGTTTTGTTGCGGGTCAAAAGGGTTTGCCACGTTCAATTGCCGCGCGGTTTGGGGCATCAGTTGCATCAGCCCCATTGCGCCCTTGCGGGACACGGCATTGGGGTTGAAGTTCGACTCCACTTTGATGACCGCACGCACCAGGTTGGGATCGACGTTGTGACGCGAGGCTGCCTGGTCGATGGCGGCATCTATGTCCTGCGGCGAGAACGCTTTTCCGCCGACAAAGTTCGTGGGTGTGTTTCCGCCGGGTTCAGCGAGGTAGTGGTTGACCTCTGCCGCGGCCGAGCGGGCGGCGCGGATGTTGGCGGAAGGAACAGACTTCCAGCGATGCTCGGTGGTGCTCCAGTAGGCCAGCGAAGTACGCTGGGCGGGCGCTTCGGAGCGCCTGTTGGCGACCGCCGGGAGGGATTCATTGACATAGACTTTCCGGCCATTGTCGTCGGTGCTGGTGATGGTGGCGGCAGAACTGGCCTCCGCCTGCACGGGTGGCGTGGTGAACGAAAGGAAGGTCGCGATTACGGGACTTGCCATCAGGGCGAGTTGCAGGTTTTTTCGCATAGCCGGGTGCCAAATCACCATCGAGACAGTCAGAAATTGACCATCCACATGGCATGTTTTCGACGCGGACGAAAAGACCCGCGCCTGCCCACCCGGAACCTGACCGAGAATCCTAAAACCAGAGTGCGATGATTATAGGTGGGTATGGGGGTGGGGGCAACTTACGAAAGGGTTATTGAACCACGGTGGTAATATGTGTAAGTGGCTGATAATAGGAATGTTGTCGAATAGTAATGGGCGGGGCGAGCGTGGCGATGGTGAGGTTGAATCACTGCGCGCGAGATCCTTCACCGGCTGCGCCGGTTCAGGATGACGGAATCGTTTGGGGAGGGAATCGTTTCGGAGCCGGATTCGCTTGGGAGACGGATTCGCTTGGGGGACGGATTCGCTTGGGAGACGGATTCGCTTGGAGAAGGCGGATCGGCGGCGTGCGTCCTCCACAAACTTTGTTCGGTGTAGTAGGCTGCGTGTGATTCCCCATGAGCGAAATAGGAACTGAGGCGCGGACGCCGGACTCCCTCATGCTTTTTGGTTTTTGGTATCGGGCCCTGCCTAGCGCAGAGGTATCGCGGAACCGATTGCAGAAGGCGATGCTGCTGGAGACGCCTTTGGTCATCGGGCGGGATCGGAAGGGTCAGGCGTTTGCCTTGCGCGATGCCTGTCCGCACCGGGGCATGCCGCTTTCTTGCGGGCGGTTTGACGGGCAGCAGTTGGAGTGCAGCTATCACGGATGGAAGTTTGACGCTCACAGCGGGCAGTGCCAGGTCATTCCTTCGCTCACTTCGGACCAGGAGTTGAAGGTGGACCGGATTTATGCGGGGAGTTACGCCTGCGCGGAGAATGATAACTACATTTGGGTCTTCATTCCTGAGCCGCCTGCAGCCGGGGCGGGTTTTACCAAAGCGGTCGAGCCTTCTTTCCCGGCGCCGCGGGTTCCGGCCTTTGGCGAAAAACATAAGATTGCGCACTTGACGGCTGAACTGCCTTGCAATGTGGACCATGGAATTATCGGGCTTATGGACCCGGCGCATGGGCCGTTTGTGCATCAGGCCTGGTGGTGGCGCAGCCGGCACAGCATTCACGAGAAGCAGAAGAATTTCGAGCCGATTCCCATGGGCTTCCGCATGAGCGCGCACACGCCCAGCTCAAACAGCGCGCCTTACAAGCTGCTGCGGCTCTATGCGGATGCGGATTCGATTACGACGACAATTGATTTTGTTCTGCCTAACTTAAGGCTGGAAACTATTCGGGCAGGGAAGTATTGGTTCTCTAGTTTGACGACGGTCACGCCGATTACGCGCAGCCATTGCCGCATCGACGTAGTCGCTTGCTGGAATATTTTTCGCTGGGTTCCGTTTGGGCCGGCGCTGCTGAAGTTTGTTTTTGCCAAGTTTGTCGAGCAGGATCGGCAGACGATGGAGAACCAGTCGGAGGGTTTGAAGCATAATCCACATCTCATGCTGATCGATGACGCGGATCGTCCGGCGAAGTGGTATTTCCAGTTGAAGGCGGCGTATCTGGAGGCGTGCCGGAATGGCGGGGAGATGCGGCATCCCATGAGCGGGCCGGTTACGTTGAAGTGGAGAAGCTAGCAGGGCGACCGCCGCATCGAATCGAGATCAGTGAACACCTGGAAAGGATTCGAATCAAGAGATGAAAGAACGGCAAGTTAAAATTTCCATGCGCGCGGGGAGTTCGGAGGGTTTTCTCTATTGTCCGGATGGCGAGGGACTATGGCCGGGCATTCTTTACTTGACTGACATCGGAGGTATTCGCGCTGCGAATCGGGAGGCTGCGGGTCGACTGGCAAACGAGGGTTACGCAGTTTTGATGCCCAATGTTTTTTATCGTACCGGCCGAATCCCCCTGCAACCGACGCTGCGATCGCTGAGCGGGGATGCGGCAAAGCAGCGCTTGGCGGAGCTTTCGCAGCCGTTGACTCCGGAAGCGATGGAAGATGATGCGATCACTTATATCGGCTTTCTAACATCGCAGGATTGCGTTCGTCCCGGCGTGATGGGTGTGGTGGGGCATTGTTTTACCGGAAAGATGGCTTTGCACACTGCGGCTGCTCTGCCCGAAAAAATTGCTGCAGCCGCATCCTTTCATGGCGGAGGACTTTTTACTGACTTGCCGACGAGTCCGCACTTGACGCTGCCTCGCATCAAATCGCGCTTGTATTTTGGGCATGCCACCAACGATCGCAGCATGCCGGAGGAGACGATCGCGAAGCTTGACCAGGCGCTGGAAGCCTGGGGCGGAAAGTATGAGAGCGAAGTTTACAAGGACGCGCATCATAGTTGGACATCTTCAGACAGCCCGGTCTACAACGCTCCACAGGCCGAGCGTGCTTTTCAGAAGCTGACGGAGTTGTTCGCGGAAACCTTGGGTAAGCGTGATGGGCGGGCGGAAGTAGCTTAGGGGTTTATGCGGAGCGTTTCGCGGGCGAGGCGCCCGCGCCACACGGGCTGATCACTCATCCTTCACCAGCCAGTCCAGCGCTTCCTCGCGGGTTTTGAAGGTGGGTAATTCGCGTTGGGAAAAATTCTTGATGTGCTCGTAGAACACCCGCGGCAGATTCTCTGTTCCCACCCAGGCCGACTTTTTGAGATGAGGGCGGTCGAAAACCGCACTCTCTTTCATGCTGGTGACGACTTCGCGATCAAACTCGGCTCCGGTGAAGTCGGCCAGAAGCAGAACAGAGCTGCGCGGCTCAGGCATCACGTAGTGGGGAACCATGCGGGAAATCTTCAGCAGTTCTGCGGCTGAGCAGTGGGACACATCAACCAACAGAATTGCCTTACCCTTGTGGGTGATCAACCGTATGCGGTCTTCCATAGGGACTCCTCCGAACCGATGTTGCTGCTCAGGGAAACTCACTCCATTGCGTCTCGACCACTTTATATTACTTCGGCGAGTGTTGGCTCCAGGGGCGGGTTATTAATCGACGGTTTTCCCGGCCTTGTCTAATTCGGGCCACTGGCTTCGCTTTTGCGGTATTATTTGGTAACGCTGGGGCCCCACGAGTGCGAGGTGTGCAGTTGAAAACCGAAAACCGTATGGGTCTTGTATTGCGGGCTTTGCTCCTGGTTTCCGCTTGCAGCGGCTGGGCCTGGGCTCAAACCCTCAGCACTCGCCCTGCAGAAACCGACTCACCGTTCGATGTGCTTCCCTTACCCACTCCGATGTTGCCGGAGGGATCGAACACAATTCCTTTGACCGTGCCGGCCGGGACTCCGCTGAAAGTGGCTCTGGATCAGGAATTGCGCGTGCAGAAAGTTGGGCAGCCGGTTCATGGAAAGATCGTCGAGCCGGTTTACTCGTTCGACAAAATCGTGGTTCCAGCAGGGAGTGAAGTTACCGGTAAGGTTGCACACATCGACGGCGTTTCAAAGATACAGCGTACCGTCGCCGCCTTGAATGCGAACTTTTCTCCTGACCGGCGAGTTCAAATCGAATTTGACGAATTGGTGTTGGCCGATGGCCAGCATGTTCCGTTGCATACAGTGGTTTCGCCAGCGGCTCAAGGCGTTTTGCAATTTGTACCTGCCAATGTCAAGCAGCCTACGGGAGCGGCCGCCGAAGCCAAGAATGCGGCGTCGCGAAAGGTCAATGAGGTTCGCCATGAAGCTCGCCGGGAATGGGATTTCGCCATGCAGCAACTGCATGAGCCGGGCAAGATGCATCGCCTGGAAAGACTCGGCGAGGCCCAGCTTCCTTATCATCCGCAATACATGGATGCCGGGACGAGCTTCAATGCGGATTTGCAAACGCCACTCGATTTCGGAACGGAGCCGTTAAAGGCGGAGGCGCTGTCAGCGATCGGAAATCCGCCTCCGGCCGGCAGCTTGGTGCATGCGCTGCTTGTTACGCCGCTGAATTCCGCTACGGCAAAAAAGGGTGAGCCGGTGGAGGCCGTAATCAGCCAGCCCCTCGTCGTCTCCAATCAGTTGTTTCTTCCCCAAGGAAGTCATATCAAGGGCTCGGTGCTTCAAGTGCGCTCGGCGCGCAGGCTGAATCGCAACGGCCAACTGCGTGTCGTTTTCCACCAGGTGGTTCTTCCCGATGGAATTGAACAGAAGGTGGAAGCCAGCCTGGAAGGCGTGGAAGTGGCCAAGGGCGAACATCTCAGCCTTGACGCCGAGGGTGGCGCGCAGGTCACGTCTCCCCGGACACGATACTTGACCACGGGGATTGCCGTTGCACTGGCGGCTTCTTCTATGAATTCGGATCACGATGCTCGCTTCCACGGTGCAGATGGAGGCGGCGATCCAGGTGCTGGGGCGGCGAATGGCGCGTCTGGATTTGGTTTGCTCGGGACGATCGTGGGCGCGGTTGCACATTCGAGAGTTGTGGCCTCAGGCTTTGGCTTCTATGGCGCGGCGGTGTCGATTTACTCGCATTTCCTGGCGCGAGGGCGCGACGTGGTCTACCCCAAAGATATGTCCATGGTGATCGGGCTGGGAACCCGCGACCCGCATACCACGGCTTCGGCACCGCCTCCGACGCTCATTCCGGGTGCCAACAGTTCACGATAAGTTTTCCCTATCACGACCATTCCGGGAAAAGCTCAACTCTTCTCGATGCTTGCCTTTACGCCGCGAATTTCTCCCGATGTGATTCCTGTCACATCCAAATGTGACAACTTACGCTGACCTGGTCGGGATCCCGGTTTAAAAATCCGCTAAAAGAAAAACGCCTCTGGCGCTGAATCTCAGGAAATCGAAGGGTTTGTGAGAAGCGTCATCATGACTGGATCGAAGCCCAGAGGACATACAAGCCAACCTACGTGTGGCCGCACGTGGGTGAGAATTGGAGTTCGCTATGCAGGCTTCGAAATCGGGCGCGGCCTTGCCCACAAATGGTCTCTATGGAACCCGCGTTCCCAGTCCCCGCCAGCAACAGGTCATCGAACTCGTCGCTCAGGGCCTCAAGAATAGCGAGGTAGCGGAAGTCATCGGCACGACGGAGTATGTCGTGAAAAACCACCTTCGCATCATCTTCGACAAACTTGGATTCTGGAATCGAGTCGAGCTCGCGCTTTGGTACGAAGCTCGCAGACACGAGAGGCTTGCTGACGGCCAGCGGAATCGAGCCCTGGCTTAACGCGGAACTGGCGGAGCTATTGGTCGCGGTGAACCGTTTCCATCGAAAAGGCTGGCAGGCAGACGGCAATGTATTCCGCGCCGCCCTCGCTGGGGGTGGAATACTGAATCCACTCGCCGCCATGCACGATGACTGCTTGCCCTGCGGTTACGTCCATCTGACCTTGTTTGTGCCGTACTCTCAGCATGCCCTTGAGAACTACGGTGAACTCGGCGAACCCCGGCGTCTGGCCGGGCTCTTCCCATCCCTGCGGGCTGCGCATGTGAGCGACGCTGACGCCATCGGTCTTTGAGTTGACGCGTCCGATGTATTCGTCGATCAGCTTGGGTTTGGTTCCAGCGGCGGAAATGCGCGTGGGTTTTGCTACCAGGGTGGGCATGAGTGCTCCTTCGAGCAGGATTACTTTAGCAAGAGTGGGCGAAATTGCGGAAGTCGAGTTGCTGAGCCGCTTACGGCCGTCCCGCCGAGAGGGCGCGGGTCTTTTCGGCGTGGGAGGCGGCCAGTGCATCGAGCGCGGGAATCGAAACTGGCGCGACGGTGGAGCGCTCTACCGGCATGGTGCCGCTTTGAATGGCTTGCGCCAGCATATCGAGCGCAGTGCCAGCGTTCGGCGGCACAAAGATCGTGGCGGTAAGCAAGCCGGTGCGCACCCAAGTTTGTCCGCTGTTCGGAAGACCGTCACAACCGATGTAGGGCAATTTCAGCCAGCGCTCGCGGGCCGGCAAATTCAATTCTTCCTGGAAAGCTTTTCGAGCGCCGAGGGCCATGGAATCGTCCTGGGCTGCGATCATGTCGAGACTGGTCTGCTGCGAAGTAGACAAACGCAACCAGGAGCTGACGGTACGTTGCGCGCTGGCCTCGGTCCACTGCGCCTTCATCAGCTTAACCCGCACGCTGGCCGGCTTAGTTTCGTACATGCCGAAAGTTCGCTGCTTGGCCGCGAGGCTCTCCGAAGGACCCTGGATGTATAAGACGTCGCCGCCGTTGGGCAGGATGGCGCCAAACTGGCGGCCCTGAATGCGTCCGATTTCTTCGTGGTCGGAAGTAATGCAAAAAGCCGGAATGCGGTAAGCCTTGCGCAGTTCTGAGATGTATTCCACGTCACGGTTCAGCACGACCCAACTGATTCCGGCGATGGCGGCGGCGCGCGCGACTTGCGGCAGGGCAGTGCCACCTACTGGTTCAAAGAGGATTCCGTCGGGGAGTGAATCGGTGCGCGACTGAATAATCTTAAGAAGTTGCTGGCTCTGGGTGACCGAGTCATTTTCGGCGTGAATCACCTGCAACTCCACGCCGAGGCGCTTGGCTGCTGCCTCAGCGGCCGCCGCCTGCTCAATTTGATAGTCGTTATCGTTATTGGTGAGGCAAAGAACGAACTTCAGCTTCTTCATTGGCAACGCCCGATGTCTGATCATATCCCTCCCTACGCGGAAGGTCATGGTGACCAAAGTCACTGCTCGGGGGAGTGCTAGAATGCCGCGTATCTGGAGAAGGCGTTCATGCGCAAGGCGTTAGTCACGATCGCGTTGGTGGTATTTTGCACAAGCTGGGGATGGCCGCAAGCCAAGCTTTCGGTGCATTGGGAAGAACTCACGGCGGCCGAGTTCCGGTCGGCGATCGAACAATCAAAGGGAACCTGTCTTTTGCCGTTCGGTATCCTGGAAAAGCATGGCCCACACTTGCCGATAGGCACTGATTTGCTGAAGGTCCGTTTTGTGGTTCTGCAGGCCGCTGAGCAGGAATATGCGGTGGTGTTTCCGGAGTATTACTTCGGGCAGATCTTCGAAGCGCAGCATGAGCCGGGGACCGTCGCCTACAGCACGCATCTGCAACTGGACTTGTTGCAGGAAACCACAGACGAGATGGCGCGCAATGCTGCAAGAAGGTCATCATCGTGAATGGACATGGCGGCAACGAGAACCTGCTGCCCTTCTTCGCGCAGACCCAGTTGGAGAAGCCACATGACTACGTGGTTTACGTTATGGGATTGGTGGCGGCGCCGCCCGGCGGACCGCCGAAGAAGACATCGGTTGATATGCACGCGGGTGAGTCTGAGACCTCAAAGATGCTGGTTGCGACCCCGAACCTGGTGCACATGGACCGGGCCAATCAGGAGTCGGGCGCCGATCAGGGACGGCTGAAGTTGCCGGACACGCTTTACACCGGCATCTGGTGGTATGCGCGCTTTCCTGATCATTATTCGGGCGATGGCGCGGCCGCGACCCACGAGCGCGGCGAGTTTGAAATGAAAGCCTGGCAGGACGCGATCGTAACCGCGATTCGCGCGGTCAAGATGGACCAGGAGAGCTTGAAACTGCAAAACGAATTCTTTGAGAAGGCTAAGCACCCGCTGGATACGAGGCCGTAGTCTCCCGAGTTTACTGCTAGGTGGATTGGTGCTTGGCGCTGTTGCCGATGGCTACCAGGAAAATGGCGCTCTTGCCTTCGGCGTGGGGAGAGAAGAATTGGGTGACATCGTCGTCGTAAAAGGTAAGGCCGGTTGCACCCAAACGCTGAGCGTAGGCTGCTAGATAGAGTTTTCCTCCGAGGATGCCGGCTTCGAGTTGCACGGCGCGATATCCGCGATTGCCAAAGTGCTGCAGAATCAGTCGCAAGTCGGCGAGAAAGAAAATATCTACGGCGGCGTCGGCAGGCAATTGCTGCTCTAATCCGAGATAGCCTGCCTGATCGCGAAAACTTCCTTGCTTCAGACACTCTAGTAGGCCGCGGTTGCGGTGGAAGACGTAGGCTCCGGGTTCCAGCCCTTCCACGGCGTGGGCGATCAAGTACAGCTGATTGAGTTGAGATCCCATCGGGTCCAGGAAGTCGGCGGGGATGCCGCGCGTGGCTCGATTCAGCATGGTCGAAAGTTGTGGCAGGGTGATCGGCGTGCGCGCAAACCTTCGACTGGAACCACGTCGCAGAATAACCTGTTCGACGGGGTCGAGCGGCATTTCATCGTTAGACAAAGGCCGGAGCGGAACGACTGGCCCGGTCGGCGAAGGAAAATCAGTTAATGGGATGCTACTGCGCCAGGCCGCAACTTCTTCGGCTGAATCCAACGACGACGCGGCATGCATTTCGCGCATGAGCGGATAGTCGACCTCGTGCCGCGAGAGCGAAACCGTTTCGAGGCCGAGAGGTGAAATTTCCTCCGGAGGTCGCGGCGGAATCGCGGTTCCGTGGCCGAGCGCTACTAGCGAAAATGCGACCTCGCGCTGAGAATCGACATCCAGCAATCGGTTTACGGTCGCATCCGCAAAGCCACAAACCACTTTAGCGGGAAGACCCAGGGCGGTCGCGACACCAAGCAAATTTGCAAGCAGCGTGCCGTCGTCCCAACCGAAATGGCGGTAAGTGCGGTTCTGATACTTCCAGGCGTTGCGCCAATAAGTGCAGGTGCAGACGATGGTCAGCGGTGCGTCAGCGATGGCCGATTCTCCGCTGGTGGCTTCGACCAGAACGCCGCGATAATCTCCGGCCCGTAGTTGGCGCAGCCCGAACTCGGCGGGAGCGAAGTGATAGACCCCAGCCCGAAGGCCGGCGAGGTCGCCGCAAACTAGATAGAGTTCAACCTCGTAGAGCGCCCCGGTGCAGGCCGCAGCCCGAAAATATATTTCGCCGCCTGAATACTTTCGCTGCCTTGTGATGCCTGCCGACAGGTAAAGCAGTTGGGCTACCGCGTTTAGATCTGGCGCCGCATTGGTCTCCGGGGGAGCGTTTGCGGCGATGGCAGAGAGCGCAGCCACCCCGGTTTGGCGCATCTCTTCGGGCAATCGCGACGGCTCGAGAGTTGGGTAGATCTTAAAGGGCAACGGCTGATTGGCAAAGTCGAGGAAGTGGGGATTGTCACGGACGCTGGCGTAGGAGTGCTTAGTCGCGTTGTGATACGCCATGGCAGCGTCGGTGTTGTGGTTGTCCACGATCACGATCAAATCGCCTCCTGACCAGAGTTGGATTACCGGTGCGTCAACTTGTAGAGGTCGCCGGGCGAAGCGCGTTGAAGGTCGCGAAGCACAGCTACCTCAGCCGTGATGCCGGCGTGCAACGCGGGCTCCACGTCAGGGGCGAGCAGAGGCTGGCTCGGCTTCCCCTTAATAGGGGAGATTCTGCGCGAAACCTGAGGCCGAAACGGCTGCGAACGGGAGAATCTTTACCCACGTCATAGTGCAGGGATGATATCAGGCCACTGCAAATCAACGTAGCGAACGAACCCAGCAATTAACGTCCGCCGAAACTGTAGCCGAGCGAGATGCTGTACCGCGTGGCATAGCTCGAACTGAATTCGACGTTGTTGTTAATCAGGTACAGCCGGACTTCCGGGCGAACGAAGGCGTTGTGCCAGAAATAAGCGCGAAGGCCGGCTCCGAAGTCTCCCATGAAGTGGTTGCTGCTAACGTAATTGCTACAGCTCGTGAAAGAGCAGGTGAGATATGGAGTGTAAAACCGAAGACTCTCGCCGCCGATGCCGGCCAGCAACTCAGCCGTGATGGGTTTTGCCAGCTTGGGAGCATAGATCGCATTAAACGAATAGAAAATCGGACGATAGGGCTGCGAAACTCCGTACGAATTTTGACTTGCCCGCCACGCGATGTCGCCTTCGAATCCCAAACGGTGCACCAGCAGGAAATCGGCACTGAAGCTGGGATATCCGCCGCCCCCCAGAGTGGGGTAGAAGATTCCATTCTTGGTCGTGCCCGCACCCGAGGTCAGCGTACCGAACCCAACCGCCGCATCGATCTGTTGCGCGTGGGCTGGCCTTTCGACAAGACACAATACAAACAGGATGGCAATCAAGCTAAGTTTTTTCAAATTACTCTCCGGACACTTCATAGCTAGAGACTTGGATGTGACATCGAGCAACCGAGTTGGATTCAAGCGGCGTGCCTGGGGCCTGGAATATGCTTTCTTCGTTCGTTACATACTTTCATCGCCGCGAGCGCTCAATCTGAACGACGTCACCTTGTAAAGAAAAGTCAAGAACCGCTACGAACAATAAGCGTAACCAGTTCATGTAAACCCGGCGACGACGGCGAAAGTTGCGCGGGCCTCGGTGAGAGACGATGATGACCGAAGTTACTTTGGTAACCCCAATTTGCTTGGTTCTTTCGCGAAATTGAAATACTGTGTGTCCGAGCCTCATTAATCATTGTTATGACAGTTCTTGAGAAGATACCCACCGTCGTGACGGTGGCCGTGCTGGTCGGCATTTTTCTGGCGCTAAAGCGGCACAGCCACTCTGCGCGGTTGCAACTGTGGATGGTCGCATGGTTCCTCATCTTTACACACTTCGTAGCGCAGATGCTGGAGCCGCCGACTGGCGACGTGGCTCCGTATCTTTTGGCGATTGATCTGGGCACGCTGCAGGCCGCGGCAGTTGCGTTTGTGGTCTCGGTCTCAGCGGTCGCCGAAGACAAACGCATGCGTACGTTGATGCTTTTGATTACCGGAATACCTTCCGTGGCATACGCCATTCTGGCGAGCTACGATCTGCATACGCGATGGCCCTACGTTCTCTGCCTCATCACTTGTTTCGTCGGAGGGATTCTCCTGCTCTTCTGGGTGCGGAGATTCTCCCGATATGCGGTTACGCTCGCGCTGGTGGGATCGGCGATTGCTGTTTGGGCTCTCCGGGCGGCGTTGCATGGCTCGTTTGATGAAGGTTTGACTGCTCTACTGGGACTTGGCTTTGCTCTGCCCGGAGTATTCCTTTGCCGGAACTACTGGCGCGCGTCCCCTGGCATTTTGACCGCGGCGGGAGGATTTTTCTGCTGGGGCGCTGTGTTTCCGGTGGGGATGTTGATCGATCACATCGCGCCGCACGCCAATGTTCCCGCGGAACTTTGGAATACTCCCAAGCTGTTCGTTGCTTTCGGCATGATTCTGGCAATCGTCGAGGATAAGTCCGAGTCCATCGAGAGCATGCAGCGCAAGGAACGGGCGCTGAATCATCAGCTGGAACGCTTCTCGACGATCACCTCGCAACTGCTCAGTGGCGCGACCGTGGACCTGCTCTGCAATGAGATCGCTTCCGCTATCACAGACGTCAGCAACTTCCGGCTCGCCGTAATTGAGCTCGATAGCGGAAGCAATGGTTTGCGGCTGGCCGGAGCCAGCGGATTGTCCCCGGTCGCGTTAGCGGAGATGGAAAAGAAAGCACGCCACTGGACCGCGGATGATATTAAAGATTTTTGCGCGCGCGGCCGCCGGATCGGGCAGAATTCGTTTCTGCTCTCGGTATCAGAGGCGGCGAAATACGATCCTCTGAAAAGTACGCTGCAATATGACTTGAATCCCCACTGGAACACCGGAGATGAGCTCTTGATTCCATTGTGTTCCGCGCGCGGCGGTTATCTGGGCTGCATCGGACTGGATGATCCCCGGGATGTGGCCGCGGTCAATGCCACGGAGTTGGCGCGAATCGAATTGCTGGCAGCTGACCTATCTGTAGCGCTCGAGCTGAAGTCGTTGCAGAGCCAGTTGATCCGCTCAGAAAAACTTGCGGCTTTGGGGCAGTTGGTGGCTGGGGTTGCTCACGAACTGAATAACCCGCTCACCGCGGTCATGGGTTACGGCGATTTGCTCAGTGACGATGTGCCCTCCGGGCCCGCGCGCGAAAAATTGGACAAGCTGACTAACGAAAGCCGCCGGATGAAGAAGATCGTCGAGAATCTCCTGCGCTTCTCGCGGCAAAGCAGCATGGATCGCCAGTCGGTAGATTTAGCGCCCGTGGTCAAAGATGTGCTTATGTTGTGGGAATATTATGCGCATACCCGGGGACTGGAAATTATCTCCGACATTCGGTCCAATCTGCCACGCGTGGCTGTGGATGAGGATCAGTTCAAGCAGATTCTGCTGAACCTGGTAAACAACTCAATTGCTGCGGTGGAAGATATGGACGGCCCGAAGCGTATCAGCGTGCGCGCGTTTATTCGCGGGAACCGGGCGGTCGTCGAGGTCGAAGATTCTGGGCCGGGATTCAAAGATCTGAACCGTGCTTTCGATCCGTTTTATACCACCAAGCCTGTGGGCAAGGGCACAGGGCTCGGACTAAGCATTTGCTACGGGATCATCAAAGAGCACGATGGTGAGATTCGAATCGCAAACCTCCAACCTCGCGGCTCAAGAGTCACGGTTGAGTTACCGCTGGGCGAAGTGAAAGGACTAAGCAGCGCCGCCACAAGTGGCAAGACAAGCTAAGCGCCGCGAAGGCCTCGTTTTGTCCTCTCACACATTTCCGACGTATTAGAAACTTTCGGCCATTCCTACCAAACGCGGCAGGCGTTTGCGTGCACCATCGACTGGCCAGCGTGGCAGCCGAAAGCGTGGGCAAACTCTGGCATGTTAGCCAACACGTTGTTCACGCGGTAACGGTTCAGCGAATGCCCCTGCGTCATGACCGCCGTTCGTGAAGCTTCGGGCCGATTCTCTCCGCACCAGATATTCGCGTAGCCGAGGAAGAAGTTCTGCATCTCGGTCAGGCCGTCCGGGGCAGTGGTTTCAAGGTCCTTGCCCTGGGATTTCAGCGTGTCCGCGAGGCCTGCAAGCGCAATGTGAACCCCGCCATTGTCGGCGGTGTCCTCGCCGGCTGAAAGCTTGCCATTCTGTTTGACGCCGGCTTCGGGAATATCCTGCGTGTACTCGTCGGTAATGCACTTATCGCGCTGATCGTAATTTTCGGCGTCGGCCGCGGCCCACCAATCGCGCAGGTTGCCGTCGGCGTCGAACTTGCGGCCCTGATCGTCATAGCCGTGAATAATCTCATGGCCAATGACGGCTCCGATTGCGCCGTAATTCACAGCATCAATTTGGGTCGCATCGAAGGCAGGCGGCTGAAGGATGCCGGCAGGAAAGTTGATCGTGTTCGTCGGTGCGTCTTCGTACGCGTTAACCGTCGGCGGAGTCATGTTCCATTCGTGTCGGTCGACCGGTTTGCCAAACTTCGCAATGCGGCGATTGATCTCAAAGCTCGCGGCGCGCTCGACGTTTCCCACGAAGTCGTCGCGCTTAATCTCAAGCGAAGGGTAGTCGCGCCAATGGTCGGGGTATGCGATCTTGTCCACTTGCGCGGCCAGCTTCACGTGCGCCAGTTGCTTGGTTTGAGGTGACATCCACGAGGCGTCGTCGATTTCCTGGCTGAGCGCACTTTTTATAGCATTGACCATTTGCAGCATGCGCTGCTTGTTCTCAGGCGGAAAGTACCTGGCCACGTAAGCCTGTCCAACCGCCTCTCCGAGGTCTGCGTCGGCATTGAAGGAGCAGCGACGCCAGCGGGGCTGCATCTGCTGCGCGCCGGAAAGCGTGCGTCCGACGAAGTCAAAGCGCTCTTCGACAAATGGTTCGCTGAGGAACGGCGCCATAAAGCTGATTGTGGAGAAGCGAAGATAGGCTTGCCAATGCTCAACCGGTTGCGAAGCAATCAGCTTCTCCATGCCGCGAAAGAAATTGGGCGCCAGCACCAGATATTGCGGCGAGGCTGGCGCGTGCATAGCTGCAAAATAGCGGCTCCAATTGAACGACGGGGTGAGAGCTTGCACCTGCTGCAGCGACATCTTGTTGTTCTGGTTCTTGGGATCGCGCCGGTCGACAATATCCATGGCCGCATTGGCAAAACCGGTTTCGATGGCGAGTACAGCCTGTGCGTCGCTGGCGGCTTGCGCTGGCGGCTCTCCACTCAGTTCGAGTAATTTGGCGATGTATTTGAGATATTTGTCGCGAATCTGCTTGGACTTTTCGTCATCCTTGAGATAAAACTCCCGCCCCGGCATGCCCATTCCTGACTGATCAAGCGCGGGCAGCATCACCTTGGCGTTGTCGAAGTCAGGAGCAGCATACAGTCCAAACAGCACTCCCTGATATTCCGCATCGATAAAGTTGAGGTCCGCGGGCCGGATGATCTGATGGATGGAGGCAACCAGTTCCGGCATCTGAGACTTGTCTGAAAGTTTGGCAATACGGTCAAGCATGGGCTGCAACGGCGCGATCCCTGCTTTGTTGATCGCAGCCTCGTCCATGCAGGACGCGTAATAGTCCCCAATCTTTTGCTCGGCCGGCGTGCGGTTGGAGGACTTGTTGGCGGCGTCCTCAAGCGTGGTGTGGATCGCGGCCACGTTCCAGATTGCGAGCGCGCTAAGGGTGCCCCATCCGGCCTGGTCGGCAGGGATCGGGTTCGCCTTCATCCATTTGCCGCAAGCGTATTGAAAGAAGTCGGAGCACGGATCGAGGGATTTGTCGATCTGATCAGGGTTGAAGTGTTCAAGCGCCGGCATGGATGGTTGCGGCGGCGCGGCAACGGTCTGAGCTCTTGACGCGACGACGAGCGCGACAAATACAGCCAGAACAGTTAGAAGACGCATTGAGGAGGAACCTTTCCCGAGCGAGCAAAAAGACTTAGACGTAAGATCGCTGAAGTAGTAACCGCGCCCGCAGACACAAAACAACCATCAACATTTGTTGATGTAGCGTTGCTGTGTCCTGATGTCGGGCCCGAATCCAGATTAGTTCTGCATTTGCACTTGCAGAACCTCGCCCGGAAGGCGAACCATCCGGGTCCGAGGGGCGGATTCCGGCTGATCGGATTGGGTACGATCGCTTCGGTCTCGCAGCGGATACTGCTTCGAGGACAGATCTCGTTCACCGCCTGCGGAATTCATTCTTTCCATCCGAATTCCCAGAGTGCGTTCGAGTTGGTACAGATCGGAACGCTGCTCCCTGGCAAAAAGAGTAGAAGCCACGCCGCGCTCGCCCGCACGGCCGGTACGGCCAACTCGGTGAATAAAATTCTCCGCCACTTCGGGCAGATCATAGTTGATGACGTGCGCAATGTCCTGAACGTGAATGCCACGCGAAGCCAGATCGGTCGCGACCAGGATGCGATAGCGACCCTGCTGAAACCCGGAGAGGGCCGCATTCCGCTGCGATTGCGAGCGGTCGCCATGGATCATCGCCGCGGTGAACCCTTCGCGATTCAGGTTTTTGGCTAGTCGCTCGGTTCCGCGCTTGGTGCGCGCGAAGACCAGACAGCGTCCGGTTTCTCCGGCTAACAATCGATGCAACACTTCCTGTTTGCGATTGGCATCTACCTCAAAGGCCTGAACGCGTACGTTCTCGGACGGCTTCAGGGTTGATCCAAGTGCGACCCGTACCGGGTTTTGCATGTAATCGTTTACGAGATGGACTACGGAAGCTTCGAGCGTCGCCGAAAAACACAGGGTCTGGCGAGCTCTGGGCAGGACCGCCGCGATCCTTTGAATCGCGGGAAGGAATCCCATGTCCAGCATGCGATCTGCCTCATCCAGCACGAGCATGCGCAGTTCGCGAAAATTCACCAACCGGCGATCGAGGAAATCTTCGAGACGGCCGGGGGTAGCGACCACCAGACGGGCTCCGTTGCGAATGGCGCGGAGCTGCTGGCCTTCGGACAGGCCTCCGACGACCAGAGCCGCAGGCAAGAGTTGCTTGCCGCGCAGGCCATCGTACTGATTCGCGACCTGCATGGCCAGTTCGCGGGTTGGAACCAGCACCAGGGCTGCGATCCCGGGCGTGCGCTGCTTGAGCAGCTGCTCCATGATCGGAATCAGGAAGGCTAGCGTTTTGCCGGTGCCGGTCTGCGCGGTAGCAAGCACATCCTTACCGCTTAGAGCCTGCGGGATGGCTGCGGTCTGAACCGGAGTCGGTGTGGAAAAACCAGCGAACGACAAACGATCTTTGACGTAAGGGGAAATCGGGAGTTCTGAAAAATTCTGCATTTTGCTTTCTCTGGCGTTAGCGGTCGAGGTGCGCACACGAGTTCCGGGCGGCACAAAAACCGGCTTTGCCAGTCTTGGTTTTGATTACGCTAAAGACGTACGGAGGAAAAGCTGAAGGCGGGAGTTCTCAGATCAAAGACTGCCCTAGAACAATCGCACTATACAACCGCGGTATTAAGCGTAAAAACATTATAGCATGTCGGTCATAAGCCGGCCGCACCGAGCAGGCAAATCCGGTTACGATAGTTCCACCTGGGCAGATCTTGCGCTGCCCGGGGCGCCTCGTCCGGGCGGCCGAGCAAAGTTAGGCAGCTTCAGATCAGCCCCGCGCCGCAATGCCGTTGACCGGAACTGGCTGATTAATGAGCAGCCAGTACAGCCCGGCGGTCTTGACCGTGTCACGGAACTGATCGAAATCCACTGGCTTCTGAATGTAACTGTTAGCGCCTAGATTGTAACCGGCGACAAGGTCCCGCTCTTCTTTCGAGGAAGTCATTATGACGACAGGAATTGTCTTGGTGCGCGGATCACTTTTGACCTGCTTGAGCACTTCCATGCCGTCGACCTTGGGCAGCTTCAAATCCAAGAGCACAAGTTTGGGCGGATGATCAAACGATCGACCGGCAAATGTCCCACGACAGAAGAGGAACTCCAGAGCTTCCTCTCCATCACGGGCCACGTAAACATTGTTCGCCAGTTTCCCCTTCTGCAAAGCGTGCAGCGCAAGATCCACGTCGTCCTGATTGTCTTCGACCAGTAATATGTCCAGTTCTTCGGTGTTCATAGTCGGCCTCCAGCCGTAGCTCTGTTGCTCTTCACTTCGACTTGCTTTCCGGCGCTGAGAGTGAAATAGAAAGCTGCGCCTTTGCCCACTTCTCCCACGGCCCACACTCGGCCTCCGTGCTTTTGCACGATGCTCTGCACCGTCGCCAGGCCGATACCCGTACCCTCGAAATCCTCTGCGCGATGCAGGCGCTGAAACACTCCGAACAACTTATCGACATACTTCATGTCGAACCCGATGCCGTTATCCCGCACCATGATTACGGGCAATCCATCATCTTCCGCACAACTGATCTCAATGATCGCCCGTGCAGGCGCGGGCGTCCCCGCCCGTGCACCGCCGCCAGCGCTGATCGCAGGACTTGTGAACTTAAGCGCATTCGCCAGCAGATTCTGAAAGACCTGTTTCACCAGAACCGGATCACACTCCACCACTGGCAAATCCGCGATAACCCATTCCACCGACCGCCCTTCGCTCTCCGCCTGGAGTATGGCAATCACCTCCGCGACAATCGCGTTCAATTTGGCGGGCTGCAGAGTCAGCGCGCGGCGCCCAACCCGGGCCAGATTCAACAATTCATCCACCAGCAAGCCCATCTTTTGCGCCCCGGCCTGAATGCGATCGAGGTAGTGTTGCGCGGTCGGATCGAGAGTGGAACCGAATTCCTCCACCAGCATTTTGGAAAACCCGCCGATGTGCCGCAATGGCGCCCGCAGATCGTGCGAAACCGAGTAGCTGAAAGCTTCCAGCTCTTTATTGGCGGTTTCCAGTTCTGCGGTGCGCCGGAGGTCCCGCTCCTCAGCCTGTTTAAGTTCCGTGATGTCCGCCCGGATAGCGGCATATTGCCGCGGCTTTCCCTGGGCATCCATAAACGGCACCACCGTCGTATCCAACCAGAAAACCGATCCGTCCTTGGCACGGTTCTTGACCTCGCCCCGCCAAACTTTGCCCCCGGCAATAGTGTCGTACATCTCCTGAAAAAAACCGTGAGGGTGGTGGCCGGAGTTCAGGATGCGGTGATCCTGCCCGATCAACTCCTCCCGCGAGTATTTGCTGATGGCGCAGAACTTGTCATTCACATAAGTAATGACCCCGTCGACCCCGGTCAGCGCCACGATGGCGTGCTGATCCATCGCGAATTTCTGATCGGCTAACTCTCGGTTGGCTGCTTCCAACTGCGCTGTCCGTTCGATTACCCGAAGTTCCAATTCGTCATTGAGCTTTCGGATTTCTCGCTCATCTTTCTTCCTCTGGGTAATGTCGCGAAATGCCGTTACCCCGCCATGCACCACTCCGTCTTTGTCTTTTAGCGGACCGGCACTGGCCTCGATCCAAACTCCCTCCGCAAGTTCCGGATTGCGCAAGAACATCTCCGCCGAGCACAGCTCTCCCCGGACGGCACGTAACAAGGGATTTTGTTCAGCGGGGAAAGGAGTCACCGTATCAGGCGAGAAAAGGCCGTAGTGCGAGGTCCATTGGTCTATGGCCACGTTCGCCGCGGGGAGGCCAACAATCTTTTCAGCCGCAGGGTTCCAGATGATGAACTTGCCGTTTTCGTCCGCGACCACTAGTCCTTCGGACATGCTGTCCAGCACCGACTGCAGCATCAAGGTCTGCCTCTGCAAGGCGTCCTGCGAATCGGTCAACTCTTCGGCGTACCGCGACAGCTCGAGCGCCTGTGCGGCCAGAACTTCCCCTGCCCGCTTGCGTTCCGTGATGTCTGCCCGGACTGCGACGTACTGCCGCGGTTTTCCATCTCCTCCAATAAATGGGACAATCGTCGTGTCCACCCAATACATCGAGCCATCCTTGGCCCGGTTCTTGATCTCCCCGTGCCAAACTTCTCCGTTGGCGATGGTGCGGTACATCTCCTGGAAAAACTCTTTCGAGTGGTGACCCGAGTTCAGAATGCGGTGATTCTGGCCAAGCAGTTCATCCTCGGAATATTGGCTGATGGAGCAGAACTTGTCGTTTACATAGGTAATCGTGCCCTGGACGTCGGTGATCGCCACGATGGCGTGCTGATCCAGGGCGAATTTCTGATCGGCTAACTCTTGCAGAGCAACCTCACTGGCGGCCAGGCTCTTCCTCAAGGATTGTTCCGCGCGTTTGCGTTCGGTTATGTCCCGCGCGATTTTTGAAGCGCCAATAATCGTGCCGCTGCTGTCCTTGATTGGCGAAATCGTCACCGAAACATCAATTTTCTTGCCATCTTTGCGCACACGGACCGTCTCAAAATGTTCAACTCTTTCACCTCGCCCAATTCGCGCCAGGATATCGCGCTCCTCGTTTGCCCGCTACGGCGGCAACAGCATCCGCACCGACCTGCCCAGGGCGTCTGCTGACGTGTAGCCGAACATTTTTTCGGCGCCCCGATTCCACGAGGTAATTGCTCCTTCCAGGGTTTTGCCGATAATGGCATCGTCGGACGACTCGACCACAGCTGAAAGCCGTCCCCGCACCTCCTCCGCCCACTTGCGCTCGGCAACCTCCTCTTCCAGTTTGCGATTCACTTCCTCCAACTGCATCCGTCCAGGCACCGAGATAACCCGCGGTACCAGCGGGATCAGCATCAGCGCAGTCACCACCGACACCGCCGCCGTAATTCCCTTGATGATGCCCGCCAGCAGGTAACTGCCATGCCAGATGTTCCAGACTTCCATCAGGTGGGTGGTCCCGCAGGCCAGGATGAAGCCGCCGAACATCCAGAAAATCCGGTTAAAGGGAAGATCGCGATTCTTGCGGACGAAGTAGATGAGGATGACGGGAATGCAATAGTAAGAGAGCGCGATCAGCCCGTCTGCAATGACGTGCAGCCACACCATCCACGGATCCCACAGATAGCAATATCCGTGGGGCATGAATTCGGGAGAAAGCAATGATGCGAAGGATTCCACGATCCCGGCATGGTGGCCCAGGCAGGACGGGCATCCGCTGCGCGTCCTGCCCATCACGCCACTTCCCGTATCCTCCCCAGACTGCCTAGACTCACTGAATTCCTATCGGCAAAAAGGCACAAATCGCGAACCAAAAGGCCGGTTACAATTGCGCAAGGAGCAAAGTCCTCCGCACTGACCAATTGCAACCCCCGTCGCAGCCTGCAACGTCTGTCTACGAAGGCATCGCCGTTCCCGGCCAGTGATTCGGCAGTGTCGTACGAATCACTTCCAGCAGTTCGTTGTTGTCCGCGGGCTTTTGAAAGAAAGCCGCCGCGCCGGCTTGCAACGTCTGCTGTTCGTTCGATTGCGGATCGCGCGCCGTCAGCACAATCACCGGAATATCCGACAGACCATCACTATCCTGTAGCCGCTTCAGCACTACGTAACCGTCCCCAGCCGGCAAACCGAGGTCGAGAATGATCAGGTTGGGGCGCTCTTTCTGGGCTACGGAAATCGCGGAATAGCCGTCCGAAGCTTGCACCGTGTCGTAGTGGTTGGCCCGCAAACGAATCTTCAACGCCCGCCGCAGGTCAGGGTCGTCATCGACGATCAGGATTTTTGGCTTGTCCATTTGATTCCTCCATGAGTTCGGTTTAATCTCACTTTCGGTTTAATTCTCGACTGCACGTGCTTCTCCGTTTGTGCCTTCGGGTGGCTTCGCTGCCAGCGCGGCGATTCCCATTTCGGTCACTCGATCGGCCACCGCTTGCACCAGGTCTTTGAGTTCTTTGCCGTCCTCCATCGTCGGCAGCGGTATGGCCGAGGCCGAAACTTTCAGCATGCCCGCGGCCTTGAAACCCGCGCCTCCTTCCAGTTGCTCGCGAATCCGTTTCATCATGATCTCGGCTCGTTCGAGGTCGGTCGAGGCAGCCACGAAGTAAGTCTCGTTAAGACCAACACTTCCCGTTACTGGAAGAACCAAATCTTTATCGAGGTAAACACAGCGGCGCAATGTCTCCAGAGACTGCTGGCAGATGTCCTTCCATGTCGGCCGGGAGACACTGGGAAGCGGCGTCAGTTCCACTTTAACCAGAGCGATGGCATCGCGTAGTCGGCCCTCGCAGGTGACGACCGGACACAGGAGTTTGGCCAGCGAATACAGCGGCAAGGTAAACGAGAAAGTACTGCCATTGCCGACTTCACTCGCCACCCAGAGTTTTCCGCCATGCAGTTCCACCAGTTCCTTCGCGATGAACAGTCCGAGGCCCAGCCCGGCGCGATTGTTATCAACGGAATTCGGATCCTGGTACAGGCGTTCAAAGATCAGCGCCTTGGCTTCGGGGCCAATGCCGCGGCCAGTGTCGGCGACGGAAAGGTAAACCATGTTGGGGTCAGCCTCCACCATGCAAGCTTTCACCATGACCGATCCCTCGGGCGGCGTGAACTTGATGCCGTTGTCGATCAGATTGATGAGCACCTGCAGAACCCGATCGGGATCGGCGTAGACAAACGGGATTCTGCTATCCAATCCAACTTCGAGGCCCACCTGCTTCTCCTTGGCGGTGGCGGCCATCATCGAAACCGCCTGCTGGATGAGATCGCCGATGGTGATGCAGCGAGGCTCGATGCGGATCTTGCCCGACTCAGCCCGTGTAGCCTCCAGCAGATCGCGAATCATGGCCCGCAGCTGGTGCACGCTGTTGAGCACGGTCCCCAGGTGATAGCGCTGGTCGGGATTGATCTCGCCCGCCAGACCGTCCAGCAGGATGGTGACGAACTGATGGATGCAGGTCAGAGGGGTCCGCAGTTCGTGCGAAACATGAGACAAGAATTGATTCTTGAACTCAAGCTGCTGATGACGGCTCATCTCGAGCGAACGCAGCAGAGCCTGCCGCTCGATGGCGTAGCGCATCACGCGCTCCAGATGGCCACTCGAGATATCGCCTTTCACCAGGTAGTCCTGCACTCCCTGGTGCAGCGCCTTCATGGCCAGAGCTTCGTCATCCTGCCCGGAGAGGATGACTACGGGCACTCCCGGCGCCTTTTCGAGCACCTTGCGGAAAGTATCGGCACCGTGGCTGTCAGGCAGATTGAGGTCGAGCAACACGACCGACGGCGGTTCCTTGGCCATGGACGCCAGTCCGTCGGCGAGCCGGTTAACGCAGCTTACGTTAACCGTGGAGTTGCCCTCGACCAGCCGCAGCCGCACCAGATCGGCGTCGCCGGGATTGTCTTCAATCAACAAAACCTGCGTATGTCCGTTATTCATCGTTCCTCCTCGCGTGGCAGACGCACGACGCCAAACCAAAACTCGCCCATCGATGTGACGGCGGAGATAAAGTCCTGCAGGTTTCCCGGTTTACTCACATAGCAATTCGCTCCCAGCTGGTAGCTGCGCATGATGTCCTGCGGGGCCTCGGAGGTGCTGAAGATCGCAATTGGAATCTTGCGCAACCGCTGATCGCCTTTGATCTCAGCGAGCACCGCGCGCCCATCTTTTTTCGGCAGATTCAGATCAAGAATCACAAAGTCAGGAAGCTTTTCGTTGGCATACCTGCCTTCCCGGCGCAGAAATGCGATAGCGTCCGCCCCATTCGAGACCGCGTGAACGTGGCTGGGACAGCCATTGCGCGACAGCACTTCACGAGTCAAGTCCATGTCCGCCGGATTGTCGTCCACCAGCAAAACTTCGGTTGTTCTCATGCTTCCGTTTCCTGGGCTACTTTCGAGACTGGTTCGATGGGCAGCGAAAACTTGAAGCAAGTGCCGGGTTGGGCTTGCGCTTCGATCCAGATCTTTCCGCCGTGGCGTTCGACGATTTTCTTGCAAATCGATAGACCGATTCCGTTTCCCGCATATTCAACGCGGGTATGCAGCCGACGGAAGATGACAAAGATGTCTTCCCAGCTTTCGGCCGGGATGCCGATGCCGTTGTCCGAAACCGCCAGCACCCACTCGCGATCTTTCTTCTCCACGTTGATTTGAATCACCGGCTTCTCCGTCCCGTGAAACTTGATGGCATTTGCGATCAGATTCTGAAACACCTGCGCGAGCTGTGACGGGTCAGCCTTGATCACGGGCAGACCATCCCACTTCACCACCGCGCCACTCTCCACCACCGCCGCTTGCAGATTGCTTACGGCCTGTTCCACGACCGCGCGGCACTCCGTGGTCCGGGGTTGAATCTCCTGTTTGCCGACCCGCGAGAACTTCAGCAGGTCCTGGATCAAAGTCTGCATGCGGGTCGCGCCATCCACCGAGTAGGCAATGTATTTGTCGGCTTGCTCGTCCAGCTTGCCGCGATAGCGCTCCGCCAGCAGCTGGTTGTAGTTGGCAATCATGCGCAACGGTTCCTGCAGGTCGTGCGACGCGACATAGGCAAACTGCTCCAGTTCCGCATTGGAGCGAGCCAGCTCCGTAACCTTCTGGGCGAGCTCTTCTTCCGCATGTCTTTGCTGAACCCGGAGTTGTTTCTCGTGCAGCGCCCGGCGTGCCGAGATCGGCAGCCGCGCCAGGCGGTCTTTCAAAACACAATCGGTGGCGCCCTGCTTGATGTAATCGACCGCCTTCTCCTCACCCAGGTAGCCGGTCACAACAATCAGTGGGATATCCAGATTCTCGCGGCAAAGGATGTCGAGCGCGTCCGTTCCTTTCCATTGCGGCAGGTTGTAATCAGCGAGGATGAGGTCATAGTTAGCCGTTCGTATGCGCGCCGTAAACTCCTCCGCGCTCTGCGCTACGTCGCCCGAGACATCGAACCCGTTTTTCCTCAAAGTAAGCAGCTCCAGCTCGACGTCAGCCGGATTATCCTCGACCAGTAACACTCGCAATTTTGTGCTGGCCTTGACTGACTCATCCGCTGCGACGCCGCAGCGGGGACACGACGGCCGACCGCAGCGCTCCGCTTGCGAGCAATCGCGCGCGAGCTTCGTCGTCATCGGGGAATGCGCGCGCGGGGGAAGGGAACTGCGAACCAGGGATAGTTTTTCAGTCGTCGAAACCTCCATCATTTCGCACCGGAGCAGTTTTCAGGCAGTAGAGATCCATGGAGCCGCCACCAAACCACGGCCAGCAACGGCACTACGACCTGTTGATCACCTACAGATTGCAAATCGGCGAGGCGGGTTAAAGCTTGAGGCTGGAACCGGTCCGCGTCCACCCCAAGGACCGGGTGTGATACCGGCATACTCCAGCGTCGGGCGGGCGATTGGTCCTGTACCCTCGGGACATAAGGTGGAGAAGTCACGAACGAGGACTTTTCACCCCTCCCTGGTGGGCGGCTTGCTTGATTACCGCCGCGTGTCACCATACAATCTCACGGTGACAACCGAGCCCCTGGAGATCGAGCGATTGAGCGGGAAGGAAGGTCCGCACGTCCTTTGCCTGCGAGGACCGCTCACCCTGGAAAATTTACCGTTTTTTCAGAATGCCATCCGCCGGGAGGAGAATGTCCCGGTGGTCATCGTCGATATGAGCGACGTTCCCTATATCGATTCCTCGGGGTTGGGGTCGCTGGTCAGCGCTTATGTCACGCGCCACAAGGCAACGCGACGCATTGCCTTGAGCGGCGTCAACGATCGCGTGTTAAAGCTCTTCGAAACTACCAAAGTGGAACCGCTGTTTCTCATCTTTCCCACATTGGACGATGCCATCACAGCCCTCACCACCGCCGCCGAAGCATAGACCGGGTGAGGCGCCCGCTTGTCTGCGCGTGGCTTGCCGATAATAGAATCATTGCCAAGTTGCTCCGGCCCAAACTAGCTACCGATCGAACTCGATACGCTCGAAAACACATTATTCGCGTTGCCGCCGATAAGGCGAACCGTCCCCACAACGATGACCAGAATGACGGCCAGCATCACAGCGTACTCTGCGATGTCCTGACCCTCGTCTTCAGACCAGAGTCTGCGAAGTAAGTTATTCACGTTCCCACCCTCCTGTGCCCTTGCGGGCTTTGCGTCGAGCACGAGGGGGGACGCTCGCGCCTTCAGTCCCTCGCGGGACGGTTGACGACTGGCACCAGAATGGGCCCTGGAGCGCCATCCAGCAATGGCCCGTTCGGGGCATAATTTCCACCCTTGTAACCTAGTAAGCGATTACCCGGGTTACTTGGCGCATGACCAGCCGCCGTTTAGGCTTCAGAAGCGGGAATAACACCCGCGAAGGATGGCTCCTCCACCTTTGTGCTATGGCGTAAATCGGGTGCATGCGGGAAGATGCTTGCAGTCAGCAACCAGCTCCACTTCCCTCGAGTTGCTCATCTGAATCTCGACTAAAGAAGATCAAAGACATGGCATTGAACTCTCCGAATCAAGCTCTGGCAGCCCTGGCAGAAAAAGCGGGTGTGGGTAAACAACGTAGTGTGGATCGATCCAAAGCCGTCTTGCCCGTCAGAATTTCCGGCAATGACGTTTCCGGCGAAGCTTATTCTGAGCTTGTCCATACTCTCGACGTCAGCCGCACCGGCGTCCGGCTGGGCTCTGTCCGCCGTCAGCTCAAAGTCGGCAGCATCGTGGTCCTTCAATACCGCCAACACCGCGCTGAATTTCGCGTAGTCTGGACCAAGACCCTGCGCGCAAGCTCCGAGCAACAGGTTGGCCTCGAAGCAGGCGCACCCAAAGATTTATGGGGAGTCGAAAACAACAGCCCCGCCCGTCCCCAAACCCCCGAAGCCAACAGCCGCCCTGCCGCAGGCGCGTAAGGCCCAGTTCATCCAGCGACTGAACCACCGAAGCCGTACTTTTTATTGCGCTTGCTATACTTCGGGCCGCCAGAGAAGCAGAAAATCGCGGAAACCACGCTAGAGCACAAAACAGGCCCTCTTAGACGCCGTTCGTTGACGCAAAATCCCCGTTTTCGTCAGTTGAGCGGCATCGTGACCGCGATCCTATGTCACGCGGCGTCTTTTTTCGCCCACTCATGATCCTGCTTGTTTCGGGTAAGAAGCGTCTTGAGGCGGTAGTTCATCTTAGTCAATTCCCAGAAAATCGAAAAAAGCTCAACTGTGATTACGAAGAGCAAGAATTGGACAATCATTTTCTGGCCTCCAGGGGGCAAGAAATGAGTTAGGTCAGAGAGCCACACTAGCAGCACGGAGTCATTGTTTTTTCGACTCCTGCCAAGTGTTACGATTTCCGTACAGCGATCCCCCTTAAGCCTCGTTACGTCCTCCAGACGAGTAGGCTGTGTTTCGAGTCGAGGCGATTGTTCTCCAGGAATCCAGCTCTTCCGCCCCTTCGCCATAATCCCGGTTCACGTCCCTTCCTGAGAAACGTAGAGATGGCGAGGAGAGAAGCACGTGGAGATATAGAATTGAGGCGTCGCGGAGGTGCGAACGTGACTGATTTTGTTGGCAAGCTACGCTTCCTATCAGAAATTCTGGGGGTACTCTTTCCCTCGTGAGCTGCGGTGTTTGCAGGAGGGGCATCGAAAGCTGGAAGGAAAGATTGCGGAGCTTTCCCGCAACCCGTCCCCTGATCCGGCGTTGTTCGAACAGCCTGCGGCGCGATAGAAGAAGGCAACGGGGCGGGCCATCCGACCCCGCCCCGCAATCTGCCGGCAGACGACCTGAGGTTTCCTTTCTGAGTTGACCCCAAGGCTCGTTTTGTTAGCAAGCTGCCGTACACGCACCGGTATCAAAGCACCGACAGTACGATAACTGGCGTAACTGATTTCAACACCCACTCAAAACATTTTGAGTCGTATAACGTCTAACGTTCACATGTCGTCTAGTGAAACTCGTGAATTCAGCGATGAATTTGTGACACAGGAACTGGACCAAGTGCATCCGCAGGATGCGCGTATATTATCTCGTTACGAAAAAGGAGTCAGACGTGCAAATACATAAGCGCCTGGCAGTAACGGTATGGCTGGTTCTGGGCCTAATGGCGTCCGGGCTATCTGTCGCTCAGTCCTCCCCGGGTTCGGGAGCAGAGATAGGTCATGCAGAAAGTGCGGTGCCGGGACTGCATGACTTCGATTTTTTATTCGGACACTGGCAAGTCCATCATCGAAAGCTGAAGCATCGCCTCGTCAACAGTCACGAGTGGATCGAATTCGAGGGGACATTATTCTGCCAGCCGCTGATGGGTGGCTACGCTAATGTCGACGACACCGTGTTCGAAGTTCCGGGCGGCACTTACCGCGGCGTAGCTCCCCGATCGTTCGACGCCAAGACGGGGCAGTGGTCGATCTGGTGGATGGACAGTAGGACGCCACTGAAGCCCATGGATCCGCCGGTGAGAGGCAGCTTCCACAATGGCGTAGGAACCTTCTATGCGAACGACGATACCGAAGACGGGAAACCAGTCCGCACGCGGTTCATATGGTCCGAGATCACACCCACCTCAGGTCACTGGGAGCAGGCTGAATCACAGGACGGTGGTAAAACGTGGGAAACGGATTGGATCCAAGACCTCAAACGAGTGCAATAGCTGGCTCTTCAGAATCTTGGCAGTGATCTCACGCCGAGTGGAAAGATAAAGCGATGGCGGAGCTCCCAAATAAGTGATCCGAGCACCTTCGCAGGCGGAGCAGGATGCAATTACGTGTTCGAACGCGCGAGGCTGACGCGATGCCTACTGCTTGGTGGCTGAGAAATCACGTTCAAATCGCCGATCCAGATCCGATTTGTGCGACTCCGCAAGGTGATCATTCGTACCCCTAGGGTCTTGCATCAGCTAAGTTGGCGTAACGTCGCGGTTACCCTCATTGAGGCGTCTTGAGCGCTATGGCCCGGTGCCCTAGGTTCGTTCTTTGGACGGTAACCAGAGAGTCGCACCATTCTCCTTGGATTTGCCAGCGACCCACCGAAAATCTACGCGCCAGCCTCGAGTTCACCTTCCCACCGCGCAATCACCGCACACGCCAGACAATTCCCAATGACGTTGACCGCGGTGCGCGCCATGTCCATAAGTGCGTCGATCCCGAGAATAATAAAGATCGGTTCCGTCGGCAGATGAAACGTCGCGGCCGTCGCCAGCAACACGACCAGCACGGCGCGAGGCACGCCGGCCACGCCTTTGCTCGTGAGCATCAGGGTGAAGACCATCAGGATTTGTTCTGACCACCCCATGTGCATTCCCGCTGCCTGCGCCACAAAAATCGAAGCCAATGCCAGATACAGAGTCGAGCCATCCAGATTGAAGCTGTACCCCGCGGGAATCACGAACGCTACAATGCGTCGCGGCACGCCGAACGCCTCCATTTCTTCCATGGCGCGGGGCAACGCGGCTTCCGAGGTGCTGGTGGCAAACGCGATGGTCGCCGGCTCAGCCACGGCTTTCACAAATCGTCCAACCGGGATGCGCGCAATGCGCGAAATAGGGAAGAGAATCAGCAGCAGGAAAGCAATCAGCGCGCAATATCCGGTGAGCAGCAGCTTCCCCAGCGGCAGCAACACCCCAATTCCCATGTGCCCGACGGTATAAGCCATCGCCGCTCCCACCCCGATGGGCGCAAAATACATCACCAGGTTGGTGAATGAGAACATGGTCTCGGTGAGCGACTCGCAGACCTTCAGTATCGGAGCTCGTTTGGCTTCGGGCACCCGCGCCAGCGCGATTCCGAACAGAACGGCGAACACCGCAACCTGCAGAATCTGATTCTCGGCGACTGACTTGGCGATGTTCTCGGGGAAGATATGCAGCAGGAAGTCATCCCAACGAAGCGGAGCAGCGGTCTGCGGCTGGGATACGGCGGCCGGCTGCGAAATGACAACGCCCTCGCCAGCGCGGCTGAGGTTGATGGCCGCGACTCCCAGCAGAAGAGCGAGGGTGGTCACCACTTCGAAGTAAATCAGACTCTTCAGCCCGATCCGCCCCACGCTGCGTAAGTTTCCGTGTCCAGAAATGCCGGTGACGAGAGTTCCGAAAATTAGTGGCGCGACGATCACCTTGATCAGCCGCAAAAAGATCTCACTCAGCACCCGCAAATGCTCGGCGAATTGCGGACGGTCCAGCCCAATCTCTCCGCCCAGCAGCATGGCAAAGAAAATCCAGCGAGTCAGCGATTGCCGCCACAATCCAGTCGAAGCGATGGCAAGCAGGCCGACCCAGCGCACGGCAACAATCCAGGCATGGCCGAAGAGAAAAAGTGGCAAAACTGCTCCAAGCGAAAAGAGCAAGACTCCGAGCACAGAGATCACACGCAGCGCCGCCGGCTTCTGCAACGGCGGCGACGGGTTCACGGCAACGACGTTCATGCTTGTTTGTGTGGCGCGGGCTCCCCCGCCCGCGAATCTCGAAAAAATTTCAGCCCTGTGCTGTACACCAACCGCTGCCATCCCGAGCGCAGTCGAGGGATCTTGCGTTTTTGATCGCCCGTGTGCGCCCTCAATCTACACACGCGCCGCCGTAGTTGCAACGCTCGCATCGACGTCGCACTTTCCCGCCCGCAACACTCTCCGCAACCTCCACAGAGTCCAAGTCAACGCCGCAATCCCGGCAATCCAGACCGCTAACCAAACTTTCACCACCCAACCCGGAGCCTCCCCGACTCTTCGCAGCACAAACGGCAGAAAATTCCACGTAGTGATGTGAACGTAGTCCCACGGGTCCTGGGCCATGGCGAAATTGCTCAGCCCCCACGCGTCCATCCTTCCCAAAGCAAAGGCGACGATGTTCTTGAAGCGAAGCGCAATCACGAACGTCGGATGGCCCAGCGTCTCCATCTGATAAATCTCGAGCGGCAGCCAGAACGCAAGCGACGCCAGTTGGTTAACCGCGCTGACCGCAATCAACCCAACTCCAATCGCCCAGACAAATTTCCCCAGCTCCGCCCGGTGGCGCAATAACAAGGGCACAGAGATAAACGCAACCATCTCCGCAGTCGTTGAAACATAACGGTCGCCCCACGCGAAATCGCCGCTCCATACCGTGTACCTCGCATAGAAGCTGACATACGCCAAAAGCAGCAGGAATATTACGACCAGATATGCCCGGATCTCCGGACGAAAGTGTTTCCAGGCTAGGGCGGCAATGAGAATCGTCAGTACCAATAACGGATCAAAAAGAAAGATGGACTTTTCCGGCGCAAACAGCGCACCCAGAAAGCCTACGTGGAACGGATTCTCGAACGGATAATTCGCCGGCAGGGACGGATCCTGCAGCCTGCGCTCCACGGTGAAATAATGGACATACGTGTTGAAGAACGATCCAAAACGATAGTACTGGTAAAGACGATCAACCAGCAGACAGACCGCATAAACCGGCAGCGCAGTTTTCGCATAGGCGCTCGCTCGCTCCCACAACGCCCGGCCACGCACCCGTTCGAACCACGCCACTAGCAACAGAAAACACGCAACCGCCATCAGGTCCAGCCCGCTAGTCAGGCGAGTCAGCAGGTTGAGTCCAAGGGCGGCCGAACCCAAGATCAGCGAACGGCGGTTGCCGGTGAGCAGCCAATCATACTGAAACGTAAATCCAGTCAACGTCAGAAGCATGATGTAGTTGTTCTCCATCATGTTCTGGGTGTAGTGCAGATGGGTAGTGCAGAACAGCAGTGCCAGAACCCCCGCGGCTGCCTCGCGGGTGCTGAACTTCAAGAGACGCAGGAAGCGAAAGCAGACCAGCGCCGTCAAGACGCTGATCAGAATGTTGGTGGTGTAGCTGACCACGATGTTGCGCACGCTCGGGTCATTGCCGTTGTAATCCTCGAAGATCGACAGCTTCTCGATATAGCTTCCGGCCACATCCGCCGGCAGCATAAGCAGCGGCTGACCGATCCCGTACCAGTCAAACAGTTTGCCTCCCCGGCCATGCGCGCCGAATTCGGGATACTCTTGCGGAAATACCGCCGGCTCCGACGTCCAGAAAGAATGAGCAGTCTGGAGGCGATGCATGGTGTCGGCGGAGCCAAGCTCTCCCGACTGGACGACAAATGCGGCGAGGGCCGCCGTCAAAGCGAGTAGAAATAAAGGATCGCGCAACCAAGCGCGAGGGCGCGCCGTCATGCCTAGTTCCTTCGCGATCTCGCGATCGCTTCCCGCGCTTCCTTATCCGCCGTCCGGCGGCGCTCAGTCTCGCGCTTGTCCCACAGCTGCTTGCCTTTGGCAAGGGCGAGTTCAACTTTTACTTTACCGTTCTTGAAATACATCCGGGTGGGAATCAAAGTCAGCCCGCGCTGCTGCGTCTTCCCGATCAATTTGCGGATCTCTTCTTTATGCATCAATAGCTTACGCGTGCGCAGGGGCGCGTGGTTAAAGATGTTGCCATGCTCATACGGGCCAATATGACAATTCAGAAGCCACAGCTCGCCATCTTTGACCAGACCGTAAGAATCTTTGAGGTTGCTTCTCCCAGCGCGGACCGATTTGACCTCGGTACCGGTCAGCGCAACCCCCGCCTCAAATTTTTCCAGCAAGAAGTAGTTATGTGACGCGATCCTATTGACGGAGGCGTCTCGCTGCCCGGCGGCCGTGGGATCGCGGCGGGGGTTTTTCTCCGGATTCGGCCGGGTTGGTTGTGCAGGCTGGCGTGGCATGGGTTTTACTAGCTTATCTCATCCCGGAGCAGGACTGCGCAGAGGCGAAGCGACCAGAAACGTTGCAAGCAACGTCTGTACAGCGCGACTGTAGAAACCTGGCTTGCTACGTTTCGGGTGCGCGACAGGGAGAATAGAAAATATAAAAATCGCGAGAACCGGGAACAGCACATCTTCGGTACTAGAACCAAAGAGTGTAACTGCAACCCCACCAGTCACATCGGAACGCTTCGAGGCGATGCTATAATCGCGCAACTAACACTATATTTCGGCAAAAATTTAGAGTGGAACCCCGAGGTCCTGGCCGACCAGCGGGAGGAAACTGTGTACGAGGAATTTTAATGAAACGCTTGCTCCGCCCGGCGGCGATGGTCCTGCTGGTCCTGATCGTAACCCTTGCCATCGCGGCTGATAAGGCCAAGCAGATCTACACCAAGGGCAAGGACGCCGAGGCCCGACAAAATTACGAGTTAGCCTACGATTGCTACAAACAGGCTTATGACATCAAACCCGGGGACCTCACCTACCGGGCTGCGTTTGAGCGCCTGCGTTTCCTCGCCGGAGCCTCGCATGTGCATCGCGGCCAGTTGTTGCGCGAAGCCGGCCAGCTCGACGTCGCTCTAGCCGAATTCCAGAAAGCAATTGACATCGATCCCTCCAGCGCCATCGCTCAGCAGGAAATCCAACACACGAAGCAGATGATCGAGGCCGCCAAGGCCGCACCGAAGGCGGCAGCCCCCGCCCCGAACGGAGTACAGAAGCGTATCGACGAAGCCGCGGGTCCAGTCGAGCTGGCTACGATCTCCAATACCCCGATCAATCTTAAAATTACGGAAGATTCCAAGGTCATTTACGAGACCGTCGGCAAGCTCGCTGGCATCAACGTGCTATTCGATCCCGACTACACTTCACGCCGCATCAAGATTGAGCTGAATAATGTTTCGCTCGAGGAAGCGCTGGAGATTATTGCTCTCGAGTCGAAAACCTTCTGGCGGCCGGTAACCCCGAACACGATCTTCGTCGCCTCCGACAATCCTGCCAAACGCAAAGATCTCGAGCAAAGCGTCATCAAGACCTACTACCTGGCGAACCTTTCGCAGCCCACGGAATTGCAAGATGTAGTCAACGCCATGCGGCAGATTCTCGAGATCTCCCGCATTCAGCCCTTGCCTTCGCAGGGCGCGATCGTAGTTCGCGGAACGCCCGACCAGATCGCGCTGGCGCAGAAACTAATCGGCGACCTGGATAAAGCCAAGCCCGAAGTCATCGTCGACGTTGCCGTGCTGCAGATCAACCGCGACAAGTCCCGCACCTTGGGCATCAATCCGCCCACCAGCGCGACTGTGGCTCTGCAGAACAACCTTACGACCTCGACCAACACCACGACGACCCTCACCACCGGTGCGGGCAACACGGGAACACTGAATCAGAACACCGGCACGCCCAACCAGCTCAACCTCAATCAGCTCGCCAACCTCAACGCGACCGACTTCACCATCACCATTCCGGCGGCCACCGCCACCGCCCTATTCAGCGACACCAGCACCAAACTTCTTCAGAAGCCGCAAATTCGCGCCGTGGATGGCCAGAAGGCTTCGCTCAAGATCGGCGACCGCGTCCCGGTCGCGACCGGTTCGTTCCAGCCCGGAATTGGCGGCGTCGGCATCAACCCGCTGGTCAACACCCAATTTCAGTACTTGGATGTCGGCGTGAACATCGATATCACGCCCAAAGTCCACGCCAACGGCGAAGTGACTCTAAAGGTCACCATGGATATTTCTTCCGTGACCGGCACCTCCAACATCGGTGGCATCAGTCAGCCGATTATCGGACAGCGGAAGATCGAGCACGAGGTTCGCCTGAAAGAAGGCGAAGTCAATATGCTCGGCGGCATGTTGGAGGACTCGTCGACCAAAGCGCTCACCGGCATTCCGGGACTCGGCCAGATTCCGATCTTGAAGTATCTTTTTGCCCAGTCCACCACCGACCACTCGGAAACTGAGACCGTCTTCGTACTCATTCCGCATATTGTGCGCGCTCACGAGTACAACGACATGAATCAGCAGGCGATTGACGTCGGCACCGCCAACGCGCTTGAATTGCGCCGCGTGAGCCATCAGGCTCCGCCACCAGTAGCGGCACCCGGCCAGGCTCCTGCTGCTCCCGCACAGCCGCAGCCCGGGCCAGTACAGCCACCGACTACGCCCTCGGCGAATCAGCCCCAGACCTCTGCGGCACCCTCCGGCCCCGCAACCTTCAGCTTCGATCCCGCCAGCATTGCCCAGGCGAAGGGGGCGACTTTTGCGGTGAATGTCATGCTCAGCGGAGCCCAGAACGCCTACTCCGTGCCGCTGCAAATCAGCTACGATCCCAAGCTGCTGCAGGTGGTGAACGTGTCGAACGGAGGTTTCCTCTCGCAGGATGGCCAGGCCGTAGCCCTGGTGCATCGCGACGATGACACCACCGGAACCCTCCAGATTACAGCGACTCGACCACCGGGAGCGGGCGGGATCTCCGGCCAGGGTACGATTGTGACTTTGACCTTCGTGGCCAAGGCTCCCGGACAGTCCACCCTGACCATCGCCAAGGGAGGTGTGCGCGATCCCGGCATGCAGGCCGCCCCAGCGGCAGGCGCAGCCGTGACGGTAACGATCCAATAAGCTCGTTCCACAAATGCTTCTGGAGTGTGCTTCTGAGAGGTGCTTTTGGGAGGGCACAGCTTCAGAGGCTGCGGTGAAAATTCTGATTTTGGGTGGCGCAGCGCTTCCAGCGCTGCGGTAACCGCTCCCGAATGAATGAGAGGCTTTAAACCCGGCTCTAGCGAAGAAGAGCGTTTCAAAAGTCTCATCAGACGTGCCGATAGAAGGTTCCATCACGCGCCAACGCACTATGCAGCAAACTGTTCCAGACAAAAAACTCGCGCGAAAAATGCACGGCTTCACGCTGATCGAGTTGATTGTCGCCACCGCGATCCTCGTCATCTTGACCAGTCTGGCAATCCCGCTGGCCCGGGTCAGCATCAAGCGCGAAAAGGAACACGAACTGCGCCGCGATCTCTGGGACCTTCGTGACGCCATCGACCGCTACAAGGATGCGGCCGACCGCGGTGCATTTCAGACCAAAGTCGGCTCGGAAAACTACCCTCCAGATCTCGACACGCTGGTCAAGGGTGTCGATGTCCAAGGTAAGAAATTAAAGTTTTTGCGCAAGATACCGATTGATCCGATGACCAATACTACGGAGTGGGGCATGCGCTCCATGCAGGACGATCCCGACTCCGATTCATGGGGCGAACAGAACGTTTTCGACGTCTACACGAAATCACAAGACACGGGGCTCGACGGGACCAAGTACAAGGACTGGTAAATGCGACGACCGCTTAAAAAACAAAAACAGTCCCGTGGCTTCACTTTGATCGAGCTGATGATCGTCATCAGCGTCATCCTGATCCTGGTGTCCGTCGCGCTCCCCGCCTACAATCAATCGATCTGGCGCGCCCGCGAATCGGTACTCAAGCAGAACCTTTTCGCGATTCGCTCCGTGATCTCGCAATACACCTTGGACAAGCAGAAAGCCCCGCAGTCACTCGAAGATCTGGTCTCGGGCGGCTACTTCAAACAAATCCCGACCGACCCGATGACCAGCCGCAACGATACCTGGACGGTCGAACAGGAATCCGACACCATCATGACCGTCGACCAGCAAGATCCCGGAATCTCCGACGTGCACAGCGGTTCAACCGCGACCGGCAGCGACGGCACCGCCTACAACACCTGGTAACCGCATGTTTTTGACGTCATCAGCTTTATTGTTTTGACGTCATCCTAGGGGGATCAACCCGTCATTCCCGTCGGGTTAACGTTTCTGCGTTATGTTCTGACCTCCCTGCTTTATGTTTCGACGTCATCCTGAGGGACCAACGGTCCCGAAGGATCCCGCGCGCAGTGGCAGGGTGCTCCACCCTTTCGCGTTCTGTGCGAAGGGTGAGCCCCAACGACGAATCCCAGTTCTATTGCCTATCCAACGCGGCCCGCCGCCAGACCGAAAGCCCCGGCGCCCCCATCGCAAGCAATCCAAGCATAGGAGTCTGAATCGGAGGAGCGCTCGAAGAAACCGGTTCGTCAGCAACGCCCTCATCCGCCTCCTTATTTACGGTAAATCCCGTTACACTCATGATGACAGTTGGTTCACGGTTTAGAGGGGGCGCTATGCTTCGAGAACGGGCGCTGAAGGTTGTGTTGGGATTGGTTGGCTTGTTCTTTTCGGCTGCCATTTATCCCGCCATCGGCGGTTTAATGGATCCGGCGCATTCAGACACGGGTGACACGATGATGATGGGCCTGTATTTTGCGCTTGGTATTTTCCTGCTCATCGCCGTGCGGAGTCCATCCGCGCATCGCAGCCTGATCGCCTTCGCAGCCTGGTCGAGTTTCGCTCACGCAGTGGTGATGTCCGTACTGGGATTTGAAATTTCCAGCGAACGCACAGGATTTCTGATCGGCTCTGCCGTACTAGTTGCGATTGGTGCAGCCCTCATCGTGCTGGCTCCGGGAAAGCAGGCGGGACGACTGGCAGCCTCTGCTGGTGCGTGACCGTTGCAAAATCTCAATAGCACTTATCCTTTGATGGGGTTTTGAGCGCCCTGGCCTGGTCACGACAGTTTACGCGAATCTATGGCATATCATCGGCAACCATCCTGGACTTCTGGTTGTGGACCGGTTTGCATCCGCTTACGAGCCTGCAGGAGCGGCCTTGGCACCGGGCAGTCGTTTGGTCAGAAAAGCGATCTGGCCAGTATGGTGAGATTCGTGCTCGCAAACGTGGAACCATTTCCAATAGATATTTACCTTCTCGCTGCTATCGAATTGCTCAGTATCGGTGGATAGGAGCCACTGGTCATCTCGTTTGCGGAATTCGGCGAGGGAGTGTTCACGGGTCTCGTTGAGGATGTTGAGGTAGTAGTCGAGGTCGTGGCCCTTGATGGCTTTGCGACCCGCATCGCCAAGGTTCATCGCCGGGTCCCACTTCTTCTTCAGATCGTCAGACCAGCTGTCCCACTTCTTATTTTCAAAAGTGTTCATTCCATAAAACGTCTCGGTCGCAGCGAGATGGAGCAAGAGCGCTCCGATGGTGTTGGCGTTTGCGTCGAAGAGATAGTCTAGCTCAGCCATGGTAAGGCCTTTGACCGAGCTGGTGACAGCGGTTTGAATGTAGGTGAGCATGGAAACCAGAGTGCCGACTTGAGGCGTATAGCCCGGTTTTGGACCGATGACCAATAGTCCAGAGTCCTTCTCCGTCTTTGTCTCAGCGGCCTGGGCCCCAAGGTTAAGTCCGTACATTCCTGCGCTGAGTACAGCCCCGGTGAGAAAGCCTCTGCGGTTCGACAAGAAGGTAGGGTTCATGCTCGTTCTCCTGACAAGGCGAATTTTGGTGGAAGCATATACCTGGCAGGTGGGCCAGTTTAACGGGGAAGTATAACGCGGGGTGCCCGCTTCTTGCGCTTTTTGCAAGAGGCGGGTGCCAGCTGGGTCCCAAGCGTCTCCACCTAACCCAACTTCTCAATTCCCGTTTTGGAACTGAAGCGACATTTTCTCCACTATTTCCTTGACTTTACTATAAGATATAATATAGAGTAGTGATATACCACACCAACCCAGGAGCTTCTAAGTTGTCCCTTCCCTCCGGATCCACCTGTCAAGCCACTTCTTCCCCAGCCATCACCCCGCAACTCCTTTGTTCCCAAGATTTTGCCTCCAACCCCTTTATTTTCATAGATCTGGCGGGTACCTCTTCATTCCGCCTCAATCAAATCAAGAATTTACGCGGAAACGCGATTTTTTTTCAGGAGTAGTTCATGGCCATTCCCATTCCCACCCGTCCCAACGTTCGCAATTGCACTCACATCAAGGTCACCGGACAGCGCTGCGGCTCGCCCGCCCTGCGCGGCGAGTTCTTCTGCTACTTCCACACCCGCGTCATCAAAGGGGTGCAGCAGCGCGTCGATATGCAGCTTCATTCCATGGCCCTGCTGGAAGACTGCGAGTCCATCCAGCTTTCCATCATGCACGTAGTCGATGCCCTGGTGAAAGGCACGCTCGATCTGCCGCGCGCCCGGTTGATCCTGCAAGCCCTGCGCATCGCCGCCAGAAACGCCAAGAACGTGCGCTTCGACGACGTTCACTACCGGCCCAGCGAGCAGCCGATGGTCCGCGAAGTCCCCGACTACGCCCAGCAATACCTGATCGAACATCCGGAATACGGCCCCCCGCTAAGCCAGGGCGACGAAGCAAGCCCAATCCCGTGTGGCGCGGGCGCCCCCGCCCGCGAAGCCGCAACAAAAGCGGGTATCGAAATCGAAGCCCAAGCCGCGCCACAAGCAGAACCGCAAACTGCATCCAAGGAAAGCGCAAGCGCGACCGAAGAACCAGCCGCAAAGCGGCGACAGACCACAGCCCACGGCGCAAGCCGTGGGACAAAACCAGAAAACGACCCAGCTCCGCAGGAGCGAAAGCAACCCCAGCGCGCGACGCAGGAGGAAGAGAACGAACTCAAGCGAGTGCAAGCCGCCATCGCAGGCGCCGAACGCGGCAACTGGCGCGACCTCCGCACCGTCTTCGAGTTCACCGGCATCAGCGCCCAAAACAAAGATGCCCCATCCTAACTCAAAAATATCGACGAACGGAGGGCCCAGAACGGCAGACCGGATTTGAAGAGTTGTCTTCGAAGCACTAACATCTAGTTATGCCGGTCGAAACGGAAATCACCGAGTCCACCTACACGCCAATTCGTGCCCCGCGCGGCAACAGCATCTCCTGCAAGGGCTGGCAGCAGGAAGCCGCCATGCGAATGCTGATGAACAACCTCGACGAAGAAGTCGCCGAGCGCCCGCGTGACCTGGTCGTCTACGGGGGAACCGGTCGCGCGGCCCGCAGTTGGGAGGCCTATCATGCGATCGTCGCGTCGCTGAAGAGCCTGGAAAACGACGAGACCCTGCTGGTGCAATCCGGCAAACCGGTGGGAGTGTTCAAGACCCATGAGTATGCGCCCAGGGTCTTGATCGCAAACTCGAACCTGGTGGGCCATTGGTCGAACTGGGAAAAGTTCAACGAACTGGAGCGCGCCGGCCTGATGATGTACGGCCAAATGACCGCCGGCTCCTGGATCTACATCGGCTCGCAAGGAATCGTCGAGGGTACATTCGAAACCTTCTCCGCGGCCGGAGAAAAACACTTCGCCGGAGATCTGGCTGGCAAGCTGATCGTAAGCGGCGGCATGGGCGGCATGGGCGGAGCCCAGCCATTAGCGGCAACCATGACCGGCGCAGCTTTCCTTGGCATCGACGTCGATCCCGAGCGCATCAAGAAGCGCCTCAAGACCGGCTACTGCGACTTCATGGTCACGACGCTCGACGAAGCGCTGCGCATCCTGAAAAACGCGGTCCGCAAGAAAGAAAATGTCTCGGTCGGATTAGTAGGGAACTGCGCCGACGTGATTCCCGAACTCGCCGAGCGCGGCGTAGTGCCGGACATTCTGACCGACCAGACTTCCGCTCACGATCCGCTGAACGGTTACGTGCCCAATGGCATGACGCTCGAAGCCGCGATGGAACTGCGCCAGCGCGATCCGCGGGCGTATCAGGAAAGATCGCTGGACGCGATGGCACGCCACGTCGAAGGCATGCTGCGCCTGCAGAAGATGGGCGCGGTCACGTTCGACTACGGCAACAATATCCGGACATTCGCATTCCAGCGCGGAGTCAAGAACGCCTACGACTTCCCCGGATTCGTTCCCGCCTACATTCGCCCGCTATTCTGCGAGGGCCGCGGTCCATTCCGCTGGGTCGCCTTGTCAGGCGAAGCTTCCGACATTCACGTCACCGATGACCTCGTGCTGGAGCTGTTTCCGCAGAACCGCATTCTGCGCCGCTGGATTGATCTCGCCCGCAAGCGCATCAAGTTTCAAGGATTGCCCGCCAGAATCTGCTGGCTCGGATACGGCGAGCGCGCCCAGTTCGGCCTGGCCATGAATGATCTGGTAAAGCAAGGCAAGATCAAAGCGCCAATCGTGATTGGCCGCGATCATCTGGATTGTGGTTCGGTCGCGTCTCCATTCCGCGAGACCGAAAGCATGAAAGACGGCAGCGACGCCGTCGCCGACTGGCCTCTGCTCAACGCCTTGTTGAATACTGCCGCCGGAGCTTCCTGGGTTTCAATCCATAACGGCGGTGGCGTGGGCATCGGCTACTCGCTGCATGCCGGCCAGGTAACCGTGGCCGACGGCACCGAAATGATGGCCAAACGAATCGAGCGCGTGCTGACGACTGACCCCGGCATGGGCGTGATCCGCCACGTGGACGCGGGATACGACGAGGCGAAGGCGTTCGCGAAGAAGACTGGCGTGAAAATGCCGATGACAAGCTAGGTCGCCTTAGAGGCGGAAATGCGGATTCCTCACGCCTTCCATCCTAATGACCTCGGGACCCAGTTGAAATGCTCATGCTCACTGGTTGGCCGGGAGTGTGGAGAGGTCTCGATTTGAATCCCATGCGCAGGAACTTCTCTTCCAACGAGCGCCGCGACAAATATGCCACGGCGATCGCAAGACTACTACCGGCAGCAAACTGCAGCAACATGGCGGTGGTCGGATTCCCCGCGGACGACAGAGCCAGGAGCGTGCGCGAGAAAAGCGTCTCCGTAAGCCTGAACGCCAGCGCATGAATCAGGTACAAACCGTAACTGATGAAACCAAGAAATTTCAGAACTGGCCGGTCGACCAGTTGGCGCCAGCGGCTTGTCCCTATTAACAACATGCATGCCAGCAGGCCAGCGGAGGCGACATTGGACGCGGTCGACGAAAAAGCTGCGCCAGCGAGAGGATGTTCCGACACGAGCAGAAAGAATGCTACACCTCCCACCAGCAGCAGCGGCGCCGCACGCGACAACTGAATTCGATGAAACCATGGCCGACGCAAGAAGACTGCCAGGAGTGCCCCGAGCGCCAGTCCATCCAGGTTGAACCAGGTATAGAGGTAAATGGCATCTGCCGGAAAGCCCCTGATTATGAAATCTGTCGCCCGCAGTAATGGCGTCGTCACGACGATGGTCGCGAGCAAAATGATCAGGCCAGAAGGCGACAATTTACGAACAATCCCGGGCCAGAGCATGTAGAAGTGTTCCTCTACTGCGAGCGACCACAGTGGGCCGTATTGCAAAGGCACTCCGAGAAGAGGCGCGGTATTCGCGAGAAACAGTACGCCTAGTAGAAGAAAACGCCAGGAAATCCATCCGCCGATCACTAAAACGATGAGTGTGGCATAGAGCGCGGGCAGGATGCGAAGGGCTCGCCGGATGTAGAAGCGTCGGAAGTAGCCATGCTTGTAGCGGCTGTCGATGAGGATGCCCGTAATCAGAAATCCAGAGAGCACGAAAAACAAGTTGACGCCAATCCAACCGTGCTGGGAAACGGTAAATATAAATTTGCCGCCACCCCCAAGTTTCGGACTTAACGGCGGGGCCATCCCGTGGAAGAACAAAATCAGGAGGACGGCGATGCCGCGCATCGAATCGAGTTCGGGCATGTAGGGGCGGATCAGCGGAGACTGGAGAATTGAATCGCGAGTTCCGTAACCGGTCGATTGGCCTTCTCGAGGTTGCTGCATAATTACCGGGGAATAACGCGAACCGGAGTTGCGGTGTCAGTTAATCCGAAGTGCTGGCTTGCTCCGTTCCAGGCTGCGAGCTCCGCGCAGTATTATAGGCTGGATTACGGTGAATTTCCGGTTGCACCGCACTAACCTCGATCTACCCCTGAGCTCAAACAGGTTCCGCTCCTGTTAAACTATCTATTGCTTGAGACCAGTCAAGAAACAACAGTCGCACATCCCTCGCATTCTGCTGCTGATCAACATCGGCCAGCTTGTCACGCTGAGATCTCCTTCCGGCAAGTCTGGTCCGCGGCGCGGAGCAGAACTCCGGGAACTCAATATCATTGAGGACGGTGCCGTGCTTTGCCTCGGAGGCAAGATTGTCTCCGTCGGCAAAAGCAAAGATGCGTTGCGCGACTTCTGGCTCAAGAAGAATCGCAAAACGATAATCGAGATCGATTGCGAACGCCAGGTCGTGCTCCCGGGATTCGTCGATTCGCACACCCATCCTGTATTCGTTGTGCCGCGGCTGGTGGATTTCGAGAAGCGTGTATCCGGTGCGACTTACGAGAAAATTGCTGAAGCCGGCGGGGGCATCCGCTCCAGCGTCGACGCAGTGCGCAAGGCAACACGAAGCCTACTGGCTGAGAATGTGTTGCAGATGCTTCGCGAGGTTTCGGAGCAAGGCACTACGACGGTCGAAGCAAAGTCAGGTTACGGGTTGACCCTGGAATCGGAATTGAAGTCGCTCGAGGCCATTCGAGAGTCCGCCGCTCGTTGGCCGGGTACGGTTGTAGCCACGCTTCTCGGCGCCCACGTGGTTCCCAAAGAATTCCAAGGCAAAGAGGATAAGTATGTGAACGAAGTCTGCGAAGAAATGATCCCACGGGTAGCGAAGCGGAAGTTAGCACGGTTTGTGGACGTGTTCACTGAACGCGGGGCATTCAGCGCCGACGATACCGCAAGAATCTTCGAGTCCGCGAAAGAGCACGGATTGGGGACAAGGGCGCACGTTTGCCAATTAAGCGAGACGTCGTTGCAGAATCTGTTGCGCTTCGACCCAGCATCCTTCGACCACATGGATTATGTGAACGACGACGACATCAACGCCATGGCGCGCCGTGACACGATTGCAACACTGGTTCCGGGCGCCAATTACTTTCTCGGACTGAGCAAGTTTCCTCCCGCGCGAAAGTTGATCGATGCAGGTGTGCCCGTAGCTTTAGCCACCGATTACAATCCAGGTTCGTCGCCCACGCCCAGCATGCCTTTCGTACTATCGCTCGCCTGCACTCATATGAAGATGTCACCGGCGGAGACAATCTCTGCCGCGACCATCAACGGCGCCTGGGCGCTGCGTCTCGCCGATCGGAAGGGGTCGATTGAACCGGGCAAGGACGCGGATTTGGCTGTCTTCGAGGCCGACGATTACCGCGAGATTCCGTATTGGTTCGCATCCAATCGCTGCGCGTTCGCGGTTTTGAACGGAACGTTGATCGCGTCAGCTGGCTCCGCGGTTTTAGGCTGAACTTTCACCGTAAGTATTGCGTATCAGATTCTGCGAGCTCATCAGAGAACCACCGCACTACATACAAGTTACCGAGGGAAGCAATGAGACGAATCATTCTGTTGACCGGCATTCTGTGCATCAGTTCTTTCTGCGTGGGGCAGCGTTTGCCGGAGCTCGCCGTTCCGGAAAACTACAAGCTCACCTTTGCGCCTGATTTCGCGAAAAACAATTTCGCGGGTGACGAGACCATCCAAGTTCAGATATCGAAGCCTACTCCGGAGATCGTGCTGAACGCCGTGCAGATCGATTTTGAAGCCGCAACCATTATCAGCGGGGGCGCCTCCCAGAAGGCTCAAGTCAAGATCGAAAAAGAAAAGGAAACGGCAACTCTTACGGTTAGGAACGCCATTCAACCCGGGCCAGCGACGATTCAGATCCACTACACGGGGATTCTCAACGACGAACTGCGGGGATTTTATCTAGGCAAAGACACCGATGGCCGCAAGTACGCAGCCACGCAGTTCGAAGCCACCGATGCCCGTCGCGCGTTTCCTTCGTTCGACGAACCGGCTTACAAAGCAACGTTTGATGTGGCTGTGATCGCAGACCAGGGCATGACGGTAATCTCAAATACCAAGGTGGTCACGGATACGCCGGATGAGGGAAGCGGCAAACACACGGTACGTTTCGCCACTACACCGAAAATGTCGTCGTACCTGGTGGCGATGGTCGTAGGAAATTTCGAATATATCGAAGGCTCGGCCGACGGTATCCCGATCCGTGTATATGCGAGTCCAGGGAAAAAAGAGATGGGCACGTTCGCACTCGAAGCAGCCGAAAATATCATGCGGTATTACAACCACTATTTCGGCATCAAGTATCCATATGGAAAGTTGGATTTGGTTGGCCTCGCCGATTTCTCTGCCGGCGCCATGGAAAATACCGGCTGCATCACGTTCCGTGACGTTCTCCTGCTGGTTGATGACAAACACGTCGGGCTAACCCTGAAGAAGGACGTGGCTTCGGTGATCGCTCATGAAATGGCTCATCAATGGTTTGGCGATCTGGTCACGATGCAGTGGTGGGACGACATCTGGCTCAATGAAGGCTTCGCCACGTGGATGTCGAGCAAGCCACTCGAGGCGTGGAAGCCGGAGTGGAATATGAACCTGGAGGACGTCAGGGACACAGGCCGCGCCTTGGACGCGGATTCTCTGATCAATACTCACCCGATCCATCAGAAGGCAGACACGCCGGCGGAGATTCTGGAATTGGCCGACGATATTTCTTACGGAAAAACGGCGGCTGTGCTCCGCATGTTGGAAGCCTATCTGGGACCGGAAACATTTCGCGCTGGCGTGAACGCATACTTGAAAGAACATGCATATGGAAATGCTACGGCCTCTGATTTCTGGAGCGCTCAGTCTCAGGTGTCGAAAAAGCCGGTGAATAAGATTATGCCGACTTTCGTCGAACAACCGGGTGCGCCGCTCGTGAGCGTTAAGGACCAGTGCTCGGGGAACTCTACGGCGACCGCGTTGTCGCAACAGCGCTACTTTTTTGACCGCACCCGCTTCGAGGCCGGCAGCAGAGAAGCATGGCAGATTCCAGTCTGCCTGAAGCAGGGAAAAGACGGTGCGGACACATGTGAACTGTTAACCCAAAAGCAACAGGATCTGAATCTCTCCCAATGCTCGCCGTGGGTTTTCGCGAACGCGGGCGCAAAGGGCTTCTACCGCTCGGGCTATGACACTGAGGCCGTGCGCGCAATGGCGAAGGATGTTGAGACCGCATTGACTCCGGCGGAACGGATCATGTTGCTGTCGGACGTGTGGTCTTCGGTCCGCGTGAATCGCGAATCTATTGGCGACTATCTGGCCGTAGCCCAGGGGTTGCAAGCCGATCGCATCGCCGCGGTTTTGAGCGAGTTGATCGGACAGCTGGATTTCATCGGAGAACATCTGGTGAACGACGCAGATCGCGAATCCTATGAACTTTGGGTTCGGCAACTGCTGACGCCAGCCGCGAAGGATGTGGGATGGGAACCCAAGCTGGGCGAGAGTTCCGACCAGAAGAGCCTGCGGGCACAGCTGATGCATGCCTTGGGCTACACGGCCCGCGACCCCGAAGTGGAGGAGGTGGCCCGCAAGTTGACCGCGCAGGCAATGCAGGGTCCATCTTCCGTGGATCACGAACTGCTGTCCGTAGCATTGTCCATTACGGCACGCGATGGGAATGCAGCCTTATACGACGAGATTCTGGCTCGTTTGAAAGCGGCCAAAACACCTGAAGAACAATTCATTTATCAGCGAACCCTTACCCGCTTCAGCGATCCCAAACTGCTGGAGAGGACGCTCGAGTACGCGATTTCGCCCGAGGTCCGCTCGCAGGATGCCTTGTTCGTGATTGCGGGAGTAATGCGAAATCCAGCCGGAACCAAACTCGCGTGGGATTTTGTTCGCGCTCACTGGAACGAGATCGCGAATCTGGGCGGTGCGTTTGGCGGCGGAACCATCGTTGCATCTGCCGGCTCTTTCTGTGACGCAGGCATGCGCGACGAGGTAAAAGACTTCTTCGCCACCCATCACGCTCCCGCGGCCGATCGCGGACTCAAGCAATCGTTGGAGCGCATCGGCTATTGTGTCGATCTGAAGTCGCAGCAGGGAACGCAACTGGCTTCCTGGCTGCAGAGTCATGGAAGTTCGGTTGGAGAGTAATCGGACGGAGCGTACACAGCCAACGGTCATTCGCACGAAACCCTTTGTATAACGTGTGGATGGCTGAGGGTTGGCGCAGGTCGCCGGCTTACGCATTGAGGGAATTCAGCTTGGTTGTTATAATCGGGGCTGTTCCACGCGCTCCCAGCATTTGACTGCCCGCGATTACCGGCAATCCCGCCAGAGTCTGGCGTAGCCCACAACTCGCAAGCGTTCAGCCGTGGAGCAACAAGAGCAGTGGCCAGGTAGCTCAGGTGGTAGAGCGCAGCCCTGAAAAGGCTGGCGTCGGCGGTTCAACTCCGTCCCTGGCCACCATGTTTTCAATCGGTTAGCTCTGTCCCAAACCTTAATTCTGTTCCATTCTGTTCCAAAATTCCAATTCAGGCTTGCCGAAGTTTGCCTCGAATTCTCGGCACTTTCTTAAGGTTAAATGCGAACCTTGCTGAAACACGTGGGATATCTCCCCCTACGAAGCCTGGGAGGAGAAGATTCCATGGCCAAAAACCGGATGGGATTGTCTGGCCAGCCGGCGAATTCGCCGCGGTCAACGCGGCGCGAAACGCGGGCAAGCCAGACAGCGAGATTATGGTCGCAAGACGGGAGGCGGCGCGAAAGGAGTCCCTGCGATGAGCGCGGGGCTCGACTCATCCAACGCCGTAGAGCTTGTCTCTGGAGTAGCGCTACAGTCTTTCAAACCGACCGCGATGAGTCGCTTGGACGGGCGTCCGATTGTTCGCTTCCCAGAACAACTGCGGCTGCATCGCGCGCTGAAGGAACTCGGTTGGACCGGTGCAATAGATGAGTTCAACAACGTCGCCGGACTCAAGAACCAGTCCGTGCCCGAGCCGATTCTGATCACGACGAATGGGACAATTCTCGCTGGCTTTGGACTCTGGCGCTTGGCGATGTTTGAGGGTAGAGAGGAAATCAACTGTATCGAGTATCCCCTCGGTGATGACGAAGCCCTACAGTTCATCATCAGCCACCATCAACCCCGGCAAGGCTGGAACGCGTTTATCCGTATTCGCCTGGCGCTGACACTGGAGCCCTATCTTCAGCAGAAAGCGCTTGAAAACATGCGCGCCGGGGGCAAGTACAAGCGTTTGGCAAATTTGCCGAAAGCTCACCATATTGATGTGCGCCAAGAGATGGCCATGTTCGCGGGCCCTGGCGCTTGTGCTCGTAACGTCAGCAACGTCAAGACGATCCTCCAGACCGCGCACACAAGACTGATAGAAGCCCTGACAGACGGGAGGATCACCATCCACCGGGCGGTTTCGTGGTGCAAGCTGCCCAAGCCCGAGCAGATAGAACAGTTCACCAATCACATGTGGGAACGTGCAACACACAAGGTGATCCGTCAGTCTATCGGCAGGCCTAAGAAGGACCCGAGCAACCTAGACTTGTGTTCTGTGCTCGATGCCTTGCAGCAGCAGGAGGCGCGACAACACGGATCGGTCATAGTGCGTGTCAGCGGTCGGCTTCAACACACCGTAATTCTCATCGGTCAGGATCTCTTAGCTGGCCCGCATTCTCAAATGGGGTTGAAACTGACATGAAATACCGCGATCCGCTGAAGGAGATCCTTTCTCGGACGTGTCCCCACTGGGACCGGGAAGAAACCCGTCCGTCCGCACGCCGAGCCTTTCGTAAGGTGATGCAGTGCCGTACTCTGGCGTTGGGCGCGGAGGTCTATGCTTCGGAAAACGAGGAGAGGCGTGTCGATCATACCTGCAAATCACCAGCCTGCTCGAGTTGTGGCAACAAGACCACCATAGATTGGCGGCGAGACCGCGAGGCCGCACTGCCCGACGGGCCGTATAAGGGGATTACTTTCACCATGCCGGAGCTCCTGTGGTCGCTTTTCCGCGACAACCGGTTCATGGTGCCCGCTCTCTCCGCTTTCGCGGCGAATGCCATCCGGGCTTTGGCGACCGCACGGCAAGGTCTGGAGGTGGGCATCATTACCTTCCCCCAAACCTTCAACGGGCGGTTAGAGTTCAATCCCCATGTCCACACGATGGTCATGGCTGGAGGACTGCACGCCTCCTCCGGCTCTTGGAGATCGCGCTTCTACTACGATGGCGATCGGTTGATGAGGCTTTGGCGGGGCGCTGTAATCCAGTTGCTCCGCGCAGCCCTGCGAGCCGGTCTGCTCCGGATAGATTTGACTGTTGGCCAGATGGAGGACGTGCTCGCACATCTGGAGAGATGCTGGTGGAGCGTCAAAGTTCAATCCTCCGAGTCGAAAGACCATCGCCTGCGATACGACGGTCGCTACTTGAGAAGGCCCCCCATTGCCCAGCGTCGCATCACCAACATCGGCGAACAAAGCGTCACTTTTCGGACGAAAGACAAAAAGTTGGGTTTTTGGGTTGAGGTAGAGTACTCGCTGCAGGAATTCGTTGACCGTTGGGCTCAACATATTTCGGAGCACTACCAACACGGAGTGCGGTACTTTGGCTTGTTTGCTTCACGCAAGCTGGGGCAGATCTCGGCTGCCCTCTTCGCCACCCTGGGACAAAAACCTAGACCCCGCCCTGGACGTCTGGCCTGGGCGGATTCCATAAAGCAAGATTTCGACAGGGATCCCCTCCTGGATCGCGAGGGACGCCGAATGATCTGGGTGCGACGCATCGCACCGCAGGCCCCAGTTTAATCAACTAGGATAGGGCTCGCATCTCCGCGGTGTGCTTTCCTGCCTTCCCTACTCAGGCCGCGACAGTTTCTGCCCGCAAGAACGACCTTGATATGAAGGCGTATTTACCTTCCCCAACATCAGGGCCAGGGACGATACTGCCCAACGACCGAAAATGACTCGTTCACACTCAACATAGAATTTTGATTTTCCTATACATTGAATTTCCAGCAGTTGACTGTCATAGAAGTCTCCCCTTCATTGCCTCAAAATATTTAATCTGAAATCTGACGAGTTCACACCTCGCGAAGGGCAAACATTTGTCGCCCTTTGAGACAATCCACCTACGGCAATTTATTGCTAATTGCGGCAGGATCGAGTCCTATGCGTAGCTTTACAGGAAAAAAAGGCTGTGTCTTGTAAGAATGGGAACTAGGTGGGGTTGACTAAATCGATGGAAGAATGAGCCGCTGGGCGACGGGCCCGCCAGGTAGGCGCTTGGTGAGAGCCCGGAGAAATCATGGAATTCGTGAGCCAAATGGGCCTGATCACAATAGCCCGCCGCTAGAGCCAGTTGTGCCCAATCTACGGAAGCGCTAGACGCAATCAGCTTCAACGTGTTTTGAAAGCGTTGCAGTCGGCAATAGCGCTTCGGCGCTAGGCCGATCTGCTCTCTGAAAAGCTGGGAAAAACGACGGCGGCTCAGGCCAGCCTCATGGGCCAGTTCTCGTACTCTAGGGATCTCGGGCCTGCGCGCAAACTCTTGAAGGGCATACCGTACCGCGGTATTTAACTGGAGGCGTTCGTTCAGGTGTTCCAAAAGTGCGCCTTCGAGGACTCGAAATTTCTCAGCCGGGTCATTTGTGGTGCGCAGCCGATCGCGCAAGCTTCGGACCATCGAGCCCCAAATCAAGTCCAGGGATACGTTCTTGTTATGAAACGCATCGGTGAGCGCGCCCAAGAAGGCGTGCACACCGCCCGGCCGGAACACCACTCCCATTGCGGAGCGGAGTTTGGCGGTATCAATGACGTTGAAGCGCGAGCGTATTCCAATCAGCAGTGAGGGCGCGATCCCTGCGCCATCGCCCATCGGATCGCTCAGCGCACTTATGGGGCCTTCCGCGAGACTGATGGCTAACTGAAATCGTCCATCGGGCAGCAGCACCCGTTGCGTGCCATGGACCACTCGCTGCCCGTCGCAGTACCAAAGCTTTTCTACATGTGGAGCTAGCAGCGCGGAAGGGCGGGCGACAAGCACCAACCCATCACAACATGAGACCAGGTTAGGAATCAAGGGCGAGTCGCTCAGGTTCTGTCCGCTTGGTCGGCCAACCGAAGAGTAATCCGTTTTCTCCGTCACGTGGCCCTCTGCGGCGATTCTTCCGGTGTTCCCTCGCGGCTTCCAACTTCCGATCCCTCTCGGCCTGAATCTCCTGCTGATGCCCGGCAAGCATGTCCTTTGGCGTGATGTAGCCGATGGCGCTGTTCAAACATATGTTGTTGTAATGCTCTACGTCACCCTTCACCAGACGCCGCTCATCTTCGAGCGACAGCAGGGTCCCGGGCCAAATGCATTCCCCTTTGAGGTGCCTCCGCTTGCGAAAGCAGGTACTTGCGAATATAACGGTCTTTGTAGTAGCATTACCGCAATAGGTAGGAGACATGAGCAAAGCGCGTTTGTCAACATTGTTGGGTTTGGTGTTCGGTGCCGCACTTATCGGTGGTGTGTTCGGAACGATAGCTCATACGGCTTGCTGTTTCGTTGTCAAGAGGTAATCTCCTAGGCGATTGCATGAGGATGCGACAGCGGTTCACCATCTGGGTGGCATTGTCTTACCTATTGCTTTCGACCTGGCCTCTAGCCGGACAGTCCTCCCCTCCCCCTACTGTTGTAAAAGCTAGCCGGCTGCTCGACCCCAGGACTGGTAATGTGCTTTCGCCCGCGGCCGTGCTGATTGAAGACGGCAAGATCAAGCAAGTGGGTGCGCCTTCCGAAGTGCAGCAGAAGGCTCCAGCAGGTACGAACACCATCGATCTGGGAAGCGCGACCCTGCTGCCCGGGCTGATTGACAGTCACACACACTTGCTTCTCGATGTGGTTGTTCCGCCGGAAGCCGAGATCGCACGTCACCTCAACGGCACGTTTGCTCCCGGACTCCTGTTGGCCATAGTCGAGTCACCCAGCAAACGAGTGTTCCTGGGAGCGCAATTGGCGCGCGAAGACTTAGACAGTGGCTTTACCACAGTGCGTAACCTCGGGCACTCCGGGATTGATGGCGACGCCGCGCTACGCGACGCAATCAATGCCGGCCGCGTTCCCGGCCCCAGGATCCTGGCATCTGGCCGCAAGCTGATCGCGTTGGGCTCGTACATTCAGGATCTGAATCCCGCACCGGTGATCCAGTCGCTGATATTAGCGAACTGGAGCGAGTTCGATTCGTGATGAAGGACGGCCACGTGGTTCGAAATGACCTTGCGTTTCGGTGAGGCACGAGTGAGTCGACGGTCCCAAACGTCGAGATATGAACGGATGGCCGAACGCGAATCAACGCCGTCCGCGAAGTGTATGACTAGTCAAGAAAGACGAGGAAATGCGCGCAGTAAATGAAATCCTATGCCAACACAATCTCTTAGGAGGTCCTGGGTGAAACTGCTTGCCGCTGCACTGACAGTCTGGCTGCTCCTGGCGATGCCGACCTTAGCAAGCGCGCAGACATCGCAGCCGCTCCAACGCGTAGTCGAACTGAAAACGCCCGACGGCACCGTGCTGAAGGCAACGTATTTTGCGGCCGCAAAGCCAGGCCCCGGCGTTCTGCTGTTCCACCAGAGCAACCGGACTCGAGATTCCTGGACAGGTGTTGCGCGGCAACTGGCAGCGACAGGAATCAACACGCTTACTGTTGATGTTCGCGGATTCGGCGAAAGCGGCGGCAATTGGAAGGAGGCTAGAAAGCAGTGGTGGGCCAGCGACCTTGACACAGCTTTTCAATATTTGGCTTCGCAGCCAGGCGTTACTCGCGATTGCATTGGGCTAGGGGGAGCCGGCGCACTTGGCGTTGACAATTCTGTTGAAGCCGCACGAAGGCATTCCGTCGAAGTGAAATCTCTGGTCTTGCTTTCAGGCGAGACCTTGCGGCTTCAACTGCAATTCCTGCACGACTCGCCCGGACTTCCTGAGTTGTTTGTCGTCTCTGATGATGACGAATATCCACCTACGCAAGCGGCAATGCAGTTGCTCTATGCCAGCGCCTCCAGCCCGAGTAAGAAACTCGTCCATTACGTGCAGGCAGAAGAAGCGCCCTGGCTTTGGTATGAGCCATTTGATATCGGCAAGGTTCCCGCCAAAGGAGGCCACGGAACCGACCTGTTCGCAGGTCATCCCGAACTGCCTGGCATCATCGTCCATTGGTTTGTAACGACTTTACTCAAGACGCCCGGTCATGCCCCTGCCGACGCAGTAGCAGCTTCGCCAATTCTCGCGGAACTTGAATTCGGCGGCGGCACTGCCCACGCCACGCAGCAATTGATGGAGGCGCGGCAAAAAGACACCCAGGTGCAGCTGTGGCCGGAAGTCGCGGTGGACATTATCGGAGAGGATTATCAGCGGGCAGGCGACATCAAAATGGCAATCGAAATCTTCAAGCTCAATCTTTTGGCGTATCCGGATTCTGCCGATGCAAACAACAACCTTGCTGACGCCTATCTTGCCGACGGACAGAAAGACCTGGCTTGCCAATATGCTGAAAAAGCATTGGCCCTGCTGGATTCTCATATGGCGCCAGCGTCTTCATGGTCTGATACCGAGCCGCGGCGCGGTGAGATTCGTCGCGACCTGCAGCAGACGCTCAAGAAGCTGAGCACGGGGCAATGATACGCGTCATTGCCTCGCGTGGGTGGCCATTCATCTGTCGCTTCGCAGGCGTATTTTTGCAGTTCTGAGCATTCTGAGCATTAGGTCCCGACTGGATAGCCACTGCGCGCTAGCGACTCACGGTTCTTGATCTTGGCGAACCGGCACAAAAGTTCAGGGAAGGGCTGTTGTCTGGCGATCGCGAGTTGTCCCACTCTGCACCGCAATTGATTCATTCTGCGGAAAACTCCGGGGGTATCACTTGAGTAATTTCTCTATGGCCGCAGTTACTTCCGAAGAATCCGGTGTCACATTGGGCTCGAATCGTGCGACCACGTTTCCCTTACGATCCACCAGAAACTTCGTGAAGTTCCACTTGATGTCGCCCGCGTGTGTAGGGTTCGCTCTTGTGAGGTATTGATAGAGCGGGGCCTGATCGTCACCTTTTACTGAAATCTTTGAGTACATGGGAAAGGTCACGCTGTATTTGCGCGTGCAGAAGGTCTTGATCTCTCCATTAGTTCCGGGTTCCTGTAGTTCCGGGTTCCTGCGCAGCAAAATTGTTGGCAGGGAAGCCGAGCACGACGAATCCTGAATCTTTGTATCTTTCGTAGATGGCCTGAAGCGCCGTGTATTGAGGTGTATTATCCACACTTACTGGCCACATTGACCACGAGGATGACCTTTCCCTTGAAATCCGTCAATGGCACGGGCTTCCCATCGATGTTTGGAAGCGTAAAGCTGTATATGTCCGAGGCAGCGAAAGCTATCCCCGTCGGTTTTCGAAAAGGCTGCGCTACAGCTTGAACTTTCTAATGGCGATGCCCCGGAACTGATTATCGGTATGACGTTGCCGCATTGCTCAGTCAAGCCGCGTACAACCGGCGTAGAGTTGCGCGCGCCATGTTGCTCATTCACGGTGCCAATGGAGAAGAGTGCCAATATCGTTCGAGTAGGCTCTTCGTCAATCCACACCCACTTTGTCACTTTGTCGCTCGGTCAATACTGTGTCTCGCCACAGCTGGCAAGCTTGCAGATCCGTTCGCGCCGGCCGGAGACCGCCGACTCATTCGCGCCTCAACGGGACGCAAGGTCATTCCGGACCACTTGGCCGTCCTTCATCACGAATCGAACTCGCTCCAGTTCGCTGATATCGGTAATCGGATCACCGGCAACGGCGACGAGGTCGGCAAATTTCCCCGGCTCGATCGAGCCTATGCGGTCCTGCCAGCCCAGCATTTCTGCTGCATTGACGGTGATCGCACGAATAACGTCGAGCGCCGGCATTCCGGCAGCACGCAGGTTAACGAGGGTCGCGGCGCTTGCTTCGCCGCGGGTCTTTCCAGGATAGAACCAGCACATATCCGATCCAGCCGCAAATTTCACTCCCGACTTCAATACCCGCCGAACCAGATCAGCGTATCGTTGTTGGGTGCGTGCGTCAGCAGTGGCATTCGAAGCCCGGAACGTGTCGGACATCACTATGCTTGGCTGGGTGATCTTCATGAAAAAGCTGCCGTACCAGGTCGGGGTCAGATCGAGGAAGATGCCTTTATCGCGCATCTGCTTAAGTTGCTCGTCGGTTACCTGATTGCCATGCTCGACAGAGTCCGCGCCGGCATCAATTGCGGTTTGAATACTGACGGTATCGATGGCATGGATGGCAACCTTGAGGTGCTGCCGGTGTGCCTCCTCGACAACCGCCGCCAGTTCAGGGACCGAGATGTCTTCGCCGACAGTAACCTTAATGAGATCGACGTTATAGAAGACGTTCTGTCGCACTGCTTGCCGTGCCCGGTCGGGGCTGTCTATAGGCAGGAACTCCTGTTCTATAATGGCTTGCGAAACAGCGGGATTCAGATCCTGAATGTACGAGCCCAACGCGATCAGCTTGCGGCCAGATGCCAGGATCCTGGGGCCGGGAACGCGGCCGGCATTGATTGCGTCGCGTAGCGCGGCGTCGCCATCAATCCCGGAGTGCCCGAGGTTACGCACTGTGGTAAAGCCACTGTCTAAGTCTTCGCGCGCCAATTGCGCTCCCAGGAACACTCGTTTGCTGGGTGACTCGACTATGGCCAACAGGAGTCCGGGAGCAAACGTGCCGTTGAGGTGACGTGCGATCTCGGCTTCCGGCGGAACAACCACATCGAGAAGCAAGTGTGTGTGACTGTCAATCAGCCCGGGCAGCAGGGTCGCGCTTCCCAGATCGATGGTGTTCGTACCTGCTGGAGCCTTCTGCTGCACTTCGGAAGGCGCACCCACTTGCTTGATCTTGCCGTCTTCAATCAGCACGGCCGCGGGCGAAAGCACATTACCAGTCCTGGGGTCGAGCAGCCGGCTAGCTTTTACAACAGTAGGGGGAGGGGAGGACTGTCCGGCTAGAGGCCAGGTCGAAAGCAATAGGTAAGACAATGCCACCCAGATGGTGAACCGCTGTCGCATCCTCATGCAATCGCCTAGAGATTACCTCTTGACAACGAAACAGCAAGCCGTATGAGCTATCGTTCCGAACACACCACCGATAAGTGCGGCACCGAACACCAAACCCAACAATGCGCTGGTCGTACGGCACGTCCGTTGAGGATGACCCGAAGCCAGCCGGGCAAGACGATGCCCTAAAAATGACGAGGCTGTTGCCTGAAGCAAAATCCCTTTCTCTGGATTGGCAAGTTTTGCAAGTGCGGAAATCAGATCTCCACTGCGAGCGCTTTCAATGACAGACTCGTCACAGGAGAGTTCCCGATACAAGGCAAGGCGAGAACCGGCAATCCAGATGAGCGGATTAAACCACAACGCGCAAAGCCCTACTTCATAGATAAGCCGTATCAGATTGTCGCGCCTTCTCGCGTGTGTCACCTCGTGCATGAGAACAGCGTTCAGCTCATGCTTACTCAAGAGTTGGTCAATTCCACTGGGGAGTGAGATATAAGGCCGTAGAATCCCGTCTACCGCCGGGGCCTCCTGACCGTCAGCGAACCTTACCGGCACGCCATGGGCGAGGAAGCTCGGCTGAGGGTTAACTGCACTTTGATATGACGCAGGCCGGGCATCGCGATGGTCAGCTCGGAGTCGTATACAGAGCCGCGCAAACATCAGGGTTGCGCCAACCAACCACACCGCCCAAAGCAGCACAGCAGTCGAGCCGCGCGAGATCGTATTTGCCAGATCGCCAATCATGGACAAGGGTTCTGCCCACGAGAGACGAGACCTCCAGAATCTGTCGACCACTGCGCCCAGGGGCAAGATGAAATTGAGCGAGGTTGCTACCCAAATCCAATATTTCGTGGTAGCGCTGCCACGAGGGATCGATGTCAGAACCCAAGCCGCGAACCAAACCACTGAGGCGTATAGCTGGTGCACTTGAACGTAATACATCGCACGTGCAATGTGCTCATGCATGCCCCTTACCTCCGGTTGCTTTTGCTTCTCGGTGCGGTCCTTTGAAGAGCCTTTAAGTCTCTCAGCGTGATCGTCCCATTTTCAAGGAGGTTCGAGACCAGCAGACCAGGAGAGCCGCCGAACAAGTCCAATAGATCGCGAACCAGCCGGCTTCGGTACTCATTTTGATTGATGGCAGGCTCGAACAACTGAGCATTTCCAATTTTTTTTACTTTGCGCAGGGCGCCTTTTTGCTCGAGCCTGTAGACGAGCGTCTGAACGGTGGTGTATGCCACGCGCTCATCCTCAGGCAAACTGTCGAGGATCTCGCGGACAGAGCAGGTTCCTAGTTTCCAGTACTGCTCCAGGATTCGTGTCTCGGCTTTTGACAAACGTGCTTTGCTCATATCTACTACATTCGACCGCTATCCTACTATACCCCCCGTTAGGTAAGCAAGTACCCATGCTCATCCTTTCCCAGCTAGAGGCGTTCTCTCAACGACTACAGAGCCTGAATAAAGACGACGAGATGCTAGCCGGGCTCGGGGCTAGTCACTGCATTGCAGGCCGAAGAACGTGGCTCCCCGCCTTTTGCCGTAGCCGGCCCTTTTCACCGGGCGAGCCTCCGGAGCTAACGCCGAGCCGTGACATGAGATCCCTTTCATGAGGATGGCGTTCAGAAAAGTTATGGGGATCACGGCTGAATGGTGCGGAGAGTTCGGGGGAAAGGCATTCGCCTAAAAGGAATCGGATGGCGCTTCATCGTTCACAGCAACGAAGGAACAGAGGCCGTTGACAGGCACGGGTTGCTCGTCTTGGATCCGATTACCAAGTTGGATATGTTGTCTTATTCGTTCTTCGAAGTTCGCAGCCTTGGTGGTCACACGAATTCTTGACATGGTTCGAACGCTCCTTTTGTCTTTGAGAGCTGGACCCAAGAAATGACGCCCAGGTGTAAGACCACGCGAGAGGCAGACTCGTCGTGACACTATAATGTGCCCTTAGGAGAGACTGGTTTGGCTGTACGCACTCTGCCGCCGTCCGCGCGTCGACCGATAGCCGCAATCTGGTTTGCGGCGTTTGCGATTGTGGCGACCGGCCTATTTTTTATGCGCCTGTCGATGGCGTCTCACGGCGTCATTCTGTACATCGTTTTACCTTCTTTGGCTGCCGCGATTGCCGGGTATATCTGGGGCGGAGCCATTCTGGATTCATCTCGTGTCCAGACTTACAGTGAATCCTTGCTGCACGGCCTCCTGGTCGGCGCCACAACGTTCCTAATTTTTGCCATGCTCTACGCTTTTGAACTTCCCATGCTGGAAGGGCCATGGACTCTGGGGCGGGTGGGAAGTTTGTTTGTCTTCACGGTCATGTTCGGAGTGTTTATGGGCGGACCGCTGGCGGCGTTCGCCGGCATGATCGGCGGGATCGCGCTTTTCAAATTCGGTCGCTCTGTCCTCGCTGAGAATGACGAACGAAGTTCTGAAGCTGCCCAATAAAGACCACGCGCGAAGCAGACTCATCGTAACCCGACAGGGTGATGTTTTTCGGAGTGGTGGAACAAGCTCTTTTGCACGTCCGGTTCAAAGGGGCGGCGTACCGCATCCCAGAAAGCGCGACCGTCGGAGGCGAGGCAGCCTGGTGCAAATGGTGAAATCCGATCAGCTGGGGCGGGGTGGGCCTCAAGCCACACTGCGAATTCTTCCGCAGAGAGCGTCCTGGCCGCGGCGATGACTTGCGCTGCATTCGGTCAACACCAACTGAAATGCAGTCGATGAGCGAGAACGACTTCGAGTGTTTCGCGAGCACTGGCGTAAAATCCCCCACAAATGCCGTGTTCGAGCACACGAACACGCGATATCCACAGATCATCGCCAGACGCATGGTCTCGTCATGGGAATGGCGCAGGCCTATGGAGAAGCGGCAGGACCAGCCGTCGCTGTTGCCGCAGGTCATCTGCTTCAGCGGATGCTTCCACCAAGGGTATCCGCACGAGTTCAACCGCCTTAAGCTTGGCCGCCTCACCACGTTTGTCGTAAAGCGCTGTCGTAACTAATTTGCCTGTGTCCTGGCAGCTTCTGTACGACAGCCAGATCCGCACCCGCATCGAGCAGATTGGTCACGAAGCTTCGTCTGAGGTCGTGGCATGCAGCTTGGGCACCACGGCGGCATCCAAATGCTCAGAGTGCGCCCGATAAAATAACCCGAGATAGTTTCAAGCAGACTTCCGAAGAACAGACCAGACCATCATGGCCGCGCTGGGGATGTAGAACAGCCCTATGCTTGCAACACCGATTACGACCCAGCCCATGAGCAGCACGGCGGACGAGATGCGGACCGCTTGGGACCGAAAGAGAAGCGGCAGGCCGGCAATTATTACTGGAATGGTCAGCAAGCGATAGGCTCTAGACCCGTTGACTTCTGCCAGCGTCGGATGTTGTACAGGATGGACAGGCGTTTCTGTCTGAGGCGGAGAGGGAGACTCTTGATTGGCCGGAATCTTCCGTACGGTTGTACTAGTGTAGGTAGGTGCCACAAGACTGCAAACAGAAGCCAGAACAGCCAGGAAGAATGAGATCAGCACTTTTCGCATCGTAGATCGTGGAGGCATGCTAGTGAATCGCCCCTGCCTTCGGTCGACAGGATTGTTCAAATTCCTTCGTTTGGCAGATTTGGGCTGATGTTCGCTCACGTATTCGCTCAGGAGCCCCTGCTCGCCGTTTCGATCGATATCGTAACCCAGGATAATCCCATCGAACCTTGGATGCACGACAGATGGAAACCCAGTTTAGGCAGTTCGCCATGAATGCGCGGCGCTCCCCATGTTGGGTTCTCGGCAGCCATACGAAAGATCAGAGCACGAATTTCCTCGCTCACCCGTCTTCGTCCTCTCACTCGTTCGGCTCCTGAAACCCACCTCCAAATACAACTGGAAACCAGCCCGATGCCAAGCGACCACGGTTCTGGGGGTCACCAGGATGAGAGGCTCTTGCCATCAGGATTCAGAACATCAGCCGGCTGATGTGGTTATTCTTCTCCGCAAGGGGCTTGCCACCGTAGGTACCAATCACGCCAGTCAAGTCAAACGACGTGTACAGGTGGCTCTGCCCTCGCGTTCCAGTTCCCCGCGCCACGGCCCCGATGTGGAAATCATCCAGAAAGAAGCTGAGACTGTTGGGGTCGGTGTCCATCGGGACCAGAGTCTTGGTAATTTGTTGTGCAGGATTAAGCGTGGTGCTGCCCGGGCTAATCTGGTTCAGGAGCACGCGGACATCATGGTGAAAGCGGTTACCTTCGGTACTGTAGTAGACGATGCTTATCGTGCCGGTGGACTGATCCGCCGCAATCGCGGGAAAGAAGTGATGCCCACTCGCGGTATCCACCGAGGTTGGAGAAGACCATGTAGCGCCGTTGTCGGTGGAAAAAGTCATGTTGACCTCGGAATTTAGACACTCCGTTGCGCTGCCCTGCGGGGGCGGAGGAGGAGTATACGGATTCTTGCAATCGTCGTAGACCAGAAACGTCGTAAAGCTGCCGCTGGCTTCGCGCCGGCTGGCATGTTTGGGGAAAGTGCTGATCACCGAGATGTCGATTCCCTGTAGCGGATCGATCAGGAACCCACGGCTTGGGGTTGGAATGGGATTGTTGATCGTGGTGACGGTGGTTGCCGCTGAGCAAGTCAGCGGATTGGGAGCGCCGTTCGGCGTGCAGGTGACAAACATGACCGGTTCGGGGGAAGAAGTAAACGAAGATGCCCCCAGATACGAGATGGTAACGACCCCGTCAGCCCGCACTTGCACATAAGGAAAAGCGCCAAGCACCTTCAGGGTCACCATCGAACTACACTTCAAGGTACTGTTGGTGCAGGCCAAAACAAACACCGTATCGCCGCTTCCTGAAGCCGTCGAGAATGCGCTGGCCACGAGGTATACATCACCTGCCCCGATTCCGGTGGCCCGCTCATCGACGGCCAGGCCTAGCTCTGCTCCGAAGAAAGGCTGTGAAACCGGGTTAAGCAGAACCGGTGGAGTCTGAGTCCAACACGATGTGGCCTGGGACTGCTGATGAGTTCCATCACGACAATTCGTACGATTCAGCAGATTGGCGGCAGAAGCCCGAAACAAGCCGATACCGGCGACGGTCCCGAACCGCACATCGGCCATGAAGAACGCGCCTCGCGTGGCGTCCGCCGCTATGGCCGCATCTCCCACACCAAATTCTTCGTTGCCTTGCTTGGTGAAGTTGGGCAGCCCGCCCTCAAATTGAACACTGCAATCGACGCTGGCGGCGCGATGCACATAGTAGGCGGTGACGCTGTTATCCCAGCTACCGCTGGCAAACTCGCCGCGCCAGTCGTTGGCGGTCTGCACTACCAGATCCTCTCCTTCGCCCACGCCGTTCAGGATGAAGTCTGCGGCATCGCTTTGCTGCGGGACAGCATTGGCCCGTGGCTCCAGGTTAAAGCGCGCACCGGTGCTTCCGTCGCACGGCGTGGGCGTCACAGAGGCTTCAGGTTGTCCAAGCGCTGTGTGGCGCGCCATGAACCACTGCTGTTGAAGACGCGCTCGCGCCGCTGCCAGCGCCACCGAAGAAGGCACGCCAAACGCCTGATTAAGGTACTTGGACATCGGATGCCCCGAGACCTGAAGCAGACTCCGGCCTTCCTCGGACGACAGGAATCTGGCTGTGGCGGAAGGGCGAAACGGCGCTTTTTGCGTCGCGGACAAGCGCGAGACACCGGCTTGGACGGGCAGGGTTGCGTCCACAGTCCGTACACGCGGTGATTGCGCGAGCAGTGCCTCTGAAAGCAATCCACCTAAGAACAGCATCAGTCCAATCCTGAAGGTTTGCATTAGGGTCCTCCGGTTTCGCCGAGCTAATACTGAAAGTTCGTAAGAACATTGTTGGTCACGGGAAAGGGCACGTCGTCGTAGGTGCCCTGGACTACGCTTCCCGTAAAGTGAATGTAAGCATGACTCTGGCCGGCCGTTCCCGTCCCCGCCGCAGCCAGCCCGATATAAGGCGTGTCGCTGGGACCTCCTCCATCAAAGAGGGCAGATGTGACTTGCTTGGGCGTGCCCACAAGTGTTTGCCCCGGCAAAATCTGGGCCAGGAAAATCTGCGCCCGCAATTTCAACGGATCTTTCTCCGTCGAGTAGTACGCGATGTTCACTATATTGGTAGAGGCATCAAGGGCAATTGCCCCCTGGAACTGCTGACCGGGAGCGACGGAGACCTTCTGAAAAGGCGACCAGGTATTGCCCCTGTCGGTCGAGCTCAGGACCACCACATCAGTCTTGGCACAGAAATCATCCCCCAGCCCTCGCTGGAGAAACTGGACGGGCACCTCGCACCGGTCATAAATAAGGAATGTGGTAACGGTCTTACCATCGCTTTCTAGCCGGTTAACATGCCGGGGATAGGATTCGTCCAGGGTCGGCTCTTCTCCTGGGACTGTGGCCTGTAGCGGCTGCGTTTCCGAGAGCACCTTGACTGGCGCACTACATGTGGGAGGATGCGGTGCCCGGGCTGGGGTGCAGTTCACAAACTTGATATCGAGCATGCCGACCAAGGAAGTTCTCTCCACGTAAGAGACGGTGATGCTGCCGTCTGCACGGAGTTGCACGGAAGCGAAGTCAGCCTGGTTGTCCAGCCCTGTAACCGTGATTGCGCGGCTGCAGGAAAGTAACGAATTGGTGCACGCCACCAGGCTAATGGTGGAATTGGCGCTGTTATCCGTTTGGGTCATTGCGAGATAAACATCTCCCGCGCCGGTGCCGGTGGTCCGCTGATCCACCGCAATCGTCGGATTGAGGATAAGAGGATTGGTGAAAATCGAAAGCTTGTTGACGATTTGACCGATGGGCCAACAGGTCGTCGGATTCTGTTGCGTTCCGTTCGGGCATTGGGTGCCGTCCAACAATGTCGCGGCTGTACTCTTCAGCACTCCAACCGCGTTGTTGTCAGGGGCGCTTGAAAAGCGCAAGTCCGCGACAAAAAAAGCATCGTGCGCCGGATCAGCCACTACTACCGGGGTTCCGGCCACATCGAATCTTAGCCCGTTGATGCCGGCGAAGATGGGTGGCAACTCTCCTTCAAAATCAGCCGCACAGATGGAATTGTCTGCCTGCACGTAGAATGCGTCGGCCGGGAAACCCAGGAATCCGTCGGGAGGCAGGGCGCGATTGTCTAGTGCGGTTCCCACAACGAGGTCAACCCCGTTCCCGCCGCGGCTGGGCAAAACGGCCACAGACTCGTTGAACTGGGACACCGCATTGACCAACGGTTCCAGATTGAAGCGGTTTCCACTCGGGGTGCAGCCGGAGGTTGCCGAGCGCGTGGCTTGCGCCACTATCGGGACCGGAAAAATGCAAATTGCTGCCACAGCCAGCGACGCCATCCGAATCTTCATAAGGGATCACCTCTCGAATCTGCTGGGAAGGCCTCAACCAACCCGGCCGACGCGCATACACTAGCCCCGCCGCAAGCAGCAGTTGTCAGAGTGCTGTAAATTAAGTGTCAATAATGTGTCTCGTTTTAGTCATAGCTACTACCTGCCACGGCAATGCTACTACAAATACCGTTTAATCGACAAGCACGTGTGATATTGTGGGGCGTTCTCAAGGAAGCAGGCTGGCCGAGGCGGTTCAGGCTCGGAAAAGTCTAGCAAGTACGCGATCTCCACGATGGAGACCGAAAGATTTCCGTATCTGCGCAAGCTGCAGGCGCAAGAAGCGCACCCTGGGGCCGTTCTGTGTCGGACACCACGCAAAGCGGGTTTACCTGCATTTCCGCGCTGATTGAAAGCTATATGGTTGTCCTTTTCCCCAGTCGTGCGTCGAATTTCCTATGCCTAACATTTCGTCGAACTATCTCTTATTCCTGGCTGGCGCGCTTGTAGTGCTCGTGATACCAGGCCCGGCCGTCTTTTACATCGTTAGCCGAGCGGTCGGACAAGGCCGAAAGGCGGGCTTGGTCTCGGCTGCAGGGATTTCCGGAGGTACGTTGATCCACACCACAGGCGCGGGTCTTGGACTCTCTGGAATTCTTGTTTCGTCCGCGCGCGCTTTTCATCTGGTGCAACTAGCCGGCGCGCTTTACCTGATCTTTCTCGGAGTCCGTACACTGGCAAGCCGCGACCTGGAGCAATCGGCGACTGCCTCCGCCCCGCACCGGCTGTCTCGCGTGTTCGGTCAAGGCGTTCTCGTCAACCTTCTGAATCCCAAAGCCGCCCTGTTCTTTCTTGCGTTCCTTCCACAATTTGTGGACGCCTCGCACGGCCATATCCAGGCGCAAATCTTCTTGTTGGGCATCTCGTTCGTCTTGCTGGGCCTCGCGAGTGACAGCTGCTGGGCACTGCTTGCGGGCACCTTTGCTGATCGACTGCGGGGGAACCCGCGCCGGCGCCGCGCTCAGAAAAGAGTCTCCGGAGGTGCATTGATCGCTTTGGGACTCGCCACTGCTTTCTCCGGTGCGAGGGCAAAGTAGGAAGTCGATACGAGCTGAAATTGAGCCTCGCCATTCGAGAGTGGCGCCATTAATGTGCATGTTATTTGAAAAGCCTAAGATCGATCGCATGGCTTCATACCCGGCATCGTTGGGGTGAAGCCGATCTTTAGATGCGAGCGCGGCAACAGCCTGCTCAGATGCTCCGGATCGCGGAGAACCGCGTCGAAGTCGATCACGCCGTCAAACGCACCGCTGGTGCGAATCCATTTATGCACTGCTTGCCGAACGGCCTCCTTCGATTCAGAGTAGTAAACAGGGACGACTACACCCTCGAAAGGAGTGAGCGTGCGCGTCAGGTCTACTCCCGGGATACGCTGCAGTTTCGCTGCCGAGATTGAAGCGTGGAGCATTCTTTGTCGGCTTTGCTTTCTTCTTCCCCCTAGATTCTGCTTCTGGCGACGGGGGCGACACGGTATTGGCAAGACTGGCCAATTGTTTTTGCAGTTGCTGGTCGCACTCAGTGATCCGCCACTGGTAGGTGTCATACATCTCAACTTCCTGCCTTAACAGAAACACCAGTTCCGGGACGCCAGTTGCCCTCCAAGCTTTTGGCAACCTCCTACCGGCTAGCCTCGATCCGCGGATGACTGAGCTTTTGCCAATTTCTGCGGATTGCGCTCACCCGCGACAATGGCTCGCACAACTTGCGCAACCCAAGATCTTCGCTTTCCTGGCTCCGACCGCTGTTCCGAAAAGACTGGGTCGTCTACTGCAAGCCGCCCTTCGGCGGTCCCGAGTATGTATCTTGGCCGTTACACCATCGCGTGGCCGTCTACGTGCGATCAGTCTCATCTGTCTTCTCCTTTCGCCTGGGCGACAAATCCATGAAAGCGCTGTTCGACTTCTTCCTGCGTGAGCACCTCGTTGACCTTGGAGAGAGCCCACATGTGTCCAAAGGGTCGCGAATCCTAAAATGTGTGGGCGGCCTAGTTCGGCTTAACTGGAAGCGGGTTGATTGCTTTATAGCCGGGATCAGTCTGGCCGCCGGTTGGCGCGAAGCGACCAATCCGCTTATGCGACCGGTGCTTGTCAAATGGCTACCCTCCTGTGAGACTTCGTCTGTGTTTAGACAGACTCGGCGGACCTGCATGAAGGGGGCGAAGGGGCGGGTTGTCTGGCGATCGCGAATAGTCCCACTTTGCATGTACACCCGAGTGCCCTGAGGCGGGTCAAAGGTAACGTCTTCCAATACTTATTGCGCATCCACCCATTTATCCGAACCCACCAGCCTGACCGCCACATTTGTAATCGAGATACGGAGGGGCTTGCCATCAGCTATGGCGCGATGCTCCGTTGAGAACAATAGCGGGCCTGCTTTCTTGTACCCCACCCACGTTGCGGTGACGCCTGCGTTCTTCTCACGACCAAGGTGAAACACCATGGCTTGAACCCGATAGTCTTTGCCGACGTAGAGGTCCCAGGTGTCGCCGGGGGTGTAACCGCCGGCTTCCACGGGATACTTCACCGACACCAGCCTGGCCGAGCCGTTGCCGATCGGCAGTTTTTTCATTCCTTGATCCGTCACCGTGGCACTCTTGTCCCAATACGCATGGAAAGGAAACAGAAGCCAATAATTATCATTGACGAAAGACGGATCAACTTTGTTCTTCACCATGTCAGACTGGCTGCCGAGTTCCGGCTGCATATAGGTAACCTCGACGGGCTTACCGTCTTTGTCCTTCCCCTCGTATGAGATCTTGCCCGTCTTCGGCTCCCACTCCCACGCGTGAGAATGTTTGAAACCTCCAGGGATTTCCGCGCTGAAGGTGTAGTGAATCGCCTGAATTTGGTTCCACGAATCGATACCGTAGGCTTTGGCGATCTTTTCGAGAATCGGAGCGCGCTCTTGCGCCCAAGAGTTTAAAGCCAGGACTAGTAGTCCACAAAGCAGAAGAAGACCGACCATCATAAAAAAACGGATATTCCCCATAAAGTTCACTCCTTGCAAAACCGCCTGTATCAAGATCAACGGGACAAGGTCGACGCCGTTCAATTCAGCGAAATTGCGAATCGCCAGTGCATCACGTAATGCTACGGTTGTTCTAGTACTACATCGCGCGGCAATGCTACTACATTAGACGTAGACAACGCAACGAAAGACAAGGGCTGCGATGTCTTACTTCAACTCGGCGTGCGTGAACGCTGCCAAGGTTTCTTCCCGGGATGGGGTCGCAAGACGTTGCGTGCGGCGAAGCCTTCGGGGTATGTGGTGCAGCGAAGGCGGTCGGCGGCTCGGGCGAGATCGTAACGGGTGTGCCGGAGCTGAACATCGGGATCAAGGAGGAGCCAATTCGCACCGGGTTCCGCGAATGGCATGCCAACGCTGCTTGCGTTCCCAACTTGAGTCGTGCCGATCATTCGCTCAAACTGAATGTGGGTGTCGGACCACGATGAAGCCGGCAATGTATGCGCATCCAGAAGCGCCAGCGCTCTCTCCCATGTTGTCGAGCCAGCCCTTTTTGTCCATCTTCCAAATATGCGTCAGCCAGACTACTGTGAGCGTCGGCCGAATCCGGATAAGCGAGAACATTGAGTTGAAGAAGTCCTCCGACTTATGTGGTCGAGTCAGGATCGAACGTTTACAAATACAGCATTACCGGAGCGTTGAAAACTCCGTCGGACGCATGTAGGTCGGGTCGCCTTTTTCAATGAGCTTCTCGGCCTTCTCGTCGGCTCGATATTGTTGAAAGTTTGGGTCGGCATGCAAGGCATCCCAATTCTTTTTCCATCTCTTCGCGGCTCGGAGCGGCGACGATGTAGATGAAGGTATCAGCAAAGAGCGGATCGCTGTTTGGGACCCAATAAGCCATAACGTCGAGCTTGTGCTGGGCAATGAGCTTTGAAGCGTCACGGAAGCGGTTCTCGAGTTTGGGCACTTTGCCTGGCACAGCGTGATAGACATTCAACTCGAAGACGCGATCGTTGGAAGCCTTCACTTGCTGCACGTGGATTAGCTTCGCGGTCGTGAATGATCCGATGGCGAAAGAAAACAAGGCAGAGCCGCAAATCATCAAAGATTTCCACTTCGAGCGGCCTAACACAGCCAGAACTGCATTGCGCTTCAACTTCATCGTTCGTTCGCTCGGTATTGGTAAGGAATCATAAGACCGAGGCATTGCTCAGATACCGGCGTACCAGGAGAGCCTTGAGCTCCGCTAGCGAGAGCAGCGCCGGCCTTGAGACGAGTCCATCTATCATCAGGCGCCACTCGGCGAACCTGCCGTGGCGCAGACGTTCGTAAGGATCGGTTTGCGGATGTCGGCCGCTAATCGGAATAACCCTCGAGATTTCGCTGCGGCTGAATTCGCGGGCCATCGAATGATGAGAGACGAGCATTCGTTGCGCTGCTTAGGTCAGCGTTTCTCCGGGTCCCCAAAGACCAGTCCAGTCCGGTGGGATCAATCCATAGTGGTCGGCAGCTTTGGCTGCCAGTATCGAGCTCGAAACGCCCGCGGCCACCTTGAGTCCTCTCATGATGAGCTCTCGTCGGGAGATTGCCGAAGGCCGATGGCTCATAGATTCTCCACCGAAGTTATGCCTTGCTGTCTTGTCGCACGTGACACCCAAATCATGGTTTTGGTCCGTTCGGCAAAACCCGCGAGGGCGACCATACCGACATGCAGAAGCGTAAAGACAACCATGCCGTTCGCCACGAAAAAGTGAAGCGTGCGAGCGGTCTAATGGCCGCCAAGCGATGTGACAAAAAATGGGAAAACCGAGACCACAGCCGGAGACATGGCCAGCCCCGTCCAAATCATGATCGGCATGGCGACGAAGACAATCCCGAGATAGGAAAGCCTCTGCAGCACGTTATACCTGCGTGGATCATGCGGACGCTTGAGGCGTGCGTGATCGGAGATGAGCCGCCAAACAGAAATCCACGAGAGATCCCTCTTCTCCGGGATGAGGTTCTCTTGGAAATGCCCAGCGATAGTCCCGAATCCTACATAGAGTGCGCCCATAAACAGCGATAGCCAAGCAGACTGGAAGTCAGGTGCCTACCCCAGCCCGAAGGACCTCCACGGAGAGTCGGGAAGGAAAGGTCGAAAAGAGAAGGGCTGCCCGACCCTCCAGTCTCACCCCAATAAAAGCGGGGATGCTAGCAGAATTCCGACTCCGCTGATCACCAGGCCGATGAAACCGAGCGAGTAAATCCAATGTGTGAGTCGAACGATAAAACAATGCCGGAGAGGCTCAGCAGGATCGAATTCAGAGTGCCGACACGACGGCCGAGCCCCGAATTTGAGTGTGCTCTCGGGAGAAGCACCCTTGTTAGTGAATGGGGAATCGTCCAACGGTGTTCGCCCTCAGCTCGAAGTGAGCTTCGCTCGTCTCATACCAGAGCGGTGTGACTCACAGAGCTGTATTTGGCGAATCGCGAAACGGTGAAAGCAACTGGCAGGCCGACAACGACCATATGCACAAGCAGTCCCTGCAGCACGTCGTGCAGTTCGTACGGCCCTCTCTCGTGAAGCGCCGAGAGCGGCAAAACAACATAGCCCATCACGAGTTCGACGGCGATGCCATAGAACAAGCCGCACACCAGAGGGTGCTCGATCAGAAAGAGCAGCTTCCGGCTCGCTGCGGCGTAAATGGCCGTTACCGAGAAGGCGATAAAAAAGTGCAGCAGTATGCCGAGAACGTAGACTCCAACGCCTCCCTTGAAAGCTAGCTGTCGTCCCAGCAGTCCTGCAGCAATGACGCATGGGACCTTCGTTCCAAAGAGAATGCAGGCTTGGGTCAGGTCCAGAGTGCCGGCAATCAAACCGCCAACAGCGATGGCGAGGAGAAAACTCCGTTTCCTGGCCACTTGTGTGGAGTCGCTAGCCATTCGATTACCTCTTGACCAAGAAACAGCAGGCCGTATGAGCTATCGTTCCGAAAACACCACCGACAAGTGCGGCGCCGAATACCAGGCTCAATAATGCGCTGGTTGCGCGGCACGTCCGTTGAGGCTGACCGGAAGCCAGCCGGGCAAGGCGATGCCCCATGAATGACGAAGCTGTTGCCTGCAGCAAAATCCCTTTTCCCGGGTTGGCAAGTTTTGCGAGCGCCGAAATCAGATCTCCGCTACCGGCGCTCTGAATCACCGACTCGTCGCAGGAGAGCTCCCGATACAAGGAAAGACGAGAACCGGCGATCCAGATGAGCGGATGAAACCACAGCGCGCAAAGCCCTACTTCGTAGGTAAGCCGTATCAGATTGTCGCGCCTTCTCGCATGGGTCACCTCGTGCATGAGAACAGCATTCAGCTCATGCTTACTCAAGAGTTGGTCAATTCCACTGGGGAGTGAGATATGAGGCCAAAGAATTCCGTCTACTGCCGGGGCCTCCTGACCGTCAGCGAACCTTACAGGTACTCCATGAGCGAGAAAGCTCGGCTTCAGGCTAAGTGCACTTTGACAGGACGCACCTCGAGCATCGCGATGATCAACCCATAGCCGTATACAGAGCCGCGTAAACATCAGTGTTGCGCCACCCAACCACACCGCCCAAAGCAGCACAGCAGTTGAGCCGCGCGAGAACGTATTTGCCATATCGCCGATCGTGGACAAGGGTTCTGCCCATGAGAGACGAGACTTCCAGAATCTGTCGGCAACTGCGCCCAGGGGCAAAATGAAGTTGAGCGAGGTTGCTACCCAAATCCAATATTTCGTGGTAGCGCTGCCACGAGGGATCGATGTCAGAACCCAAGCCGCGAACCAAACCACTGAGGCGTATAGCAGGTGCACTTCAACGTAATACATCGCACGTGCAATGTGCTCATGCATGCCCCTTACCTCCGGTTGCTTTTGCTTCTCGGTGCGGTCCTTTGAAGAGCCTTTAAATCTCTCAGCGTGATCTTCCCATTTTCAAGGAGGTTCGAGACCAGCAGACCAGGAGAGCCGCCGAACAAGTCCAATAGATCGCGAACCAGCCGGCTTCGGTACTCATTTTGATTGATGGCAGGCTCGAACAACTGAGCATTTCCAATTTTTTTTACTTTGCGCAGGGCGCCTTTTTGCTCGAGCCTGTAGACGAGCGTCTGAACGGTGGTGTATGCCACGCGCTCATCCTCAGGCAAACTGTCGAGGATCTCGCGGACAGAGCAGGTTCCTAGTTTCCAGTACTGCTCCAGGATTCGTGTCTCGGCTTTTGACAAACGCGCTTTGCTCATGTCTACTACCTATCTCGGCAATTCTACTACAAAGCCCGGTTGATCGCAAGCACTTGCTTTCAGCCCGGAGAGCTTCACAGACTGCCTGAGTTGGGCGTTTCTGCCATTAGCCGGGATTACTCGCTCACGCACCGTGTGGATCAGTTGGTCAGTGCTGATTAGACCACCTGTTCGCTGAAGCAGGGGGTTCTGAGCGCTAACGCATGTGGCTGTTAAAAAACTCGCTAGCGAGAAATCCGCAGAAATTTCATCGCGCTAGGATGCCCTATAAACGACGTTCTCGATTTTGGTGGACATTTTCTATCCCTCAGCCGAGGCCGTTTTTTCAAGAGAGGGGGTTTTTCAACAGCCACGCACGCATCAACAATTGCCTTGCTGACGCAAGAAATTGCCCACCAAGTCTGCTGTGTTCGGGACAACTCCAAGTTGCTGAAAGAAGCCCAGCAATTCCACTAGCACCCAGTCCTCGACGATCTTGCCCTGCACAACGCGGTGGACGGTGAACATCCGTATCTGCATCTTCTTGCCGCTCGCGGGAATTCCCAGCCACGCTCCCTGGTGCGTGCCCTCCATCAGCAGTTGCATCACGACACGATCGCCTTCACTCAACATCTGTTCAATGCTGAAGCGGAGATCGGGGAAGCTGGCGATCCATCCCGCAACATGCTCCTTGATCGCCTGTGGGCCACGCGTCACTGCATCAGCTGGCACGCCCGACCGCAGCTGATGTGTGACACAATCCTTGGCGAAGATCGCGTCCGCTACGTCCAGCCGGCGTTCATTCCACAACTCCTCCACGAACCTGTTGATCAGCTGTTTCGGATCATCCATCGCGCTTACTCCTGACACAATAGACAAATCTCCACGTCGCAGGTCGCAGTTTTTTTGGACTGCTTCGCCGCACGGGTGCTGTCGTTGCGAACACAACCTCCAGAAGCTCACCGGCTTCACATTCTCGGACAAGTATGACCAGAAGGTCTTCCGGGACGGCCTTTTGCAACAGCTTCAAAAGGAACTCGCGATCCTCGACCGAAAGATCAAGCAATTGACGAACGCGGTTCCGAACGAACAGAAACGTTGTGATGCGGTTCTTCCCGCGCTCAGGGCAGAGTTGGACGCGGCGAAGAAGTGGGAGAAGCTGACGGCATGAAGCCGATATTTCGCAGTATCACAGACAAGAGGCCGATTCTTCAGGAGCGGCCTCTTCGACCACACATCACGCCGAAGCTCACGCTCTCGAAACGAATCATCGGAGACTGGCATCTCGAAAAGAAGTTTGACCGGTTTCCGAGGGACTACGGCGTGAATACGCATGATGAGTTTGGTGGACGCTAACCAGCGTTCGCGACAGTGACGCTCGGCACTGACCAAAGAACCGAGCACACTTTGAACGACCAGCGGGTGAGACACCCGTCTGTTCGCTCGACCCCGTGCCAGACGGGTCCCATAGGGGAGCGATTCTGGACGCCTTGTCCGTGGGGTGGCGTCATGTAAACGGTCCAACACCGAGCCGCGCCGGTGCGATGCGCGGCTTTGATTTTCGGTGATACTGATCTGTGGTAAAGTCTTTGACACGATGACAGACGATGATCCTGTCAAACGGGAAGCTGAAAAATTACCCGTTAAGCAGTTTCCCCGCCCCTGCGAGTATGACAGTACGACGATGACCGTCACTGATCGCGGCATCCGCTGCCCGAAGTGCGGTCATGAACACTTCAACAAACCATCCGTGGATCACTCGGAGATATGCCATTGCTTCAACTGCTCACAGAAGCGTGAAACCTAAGAGCAGAAGGCAGGGATATGAAGTACGCAATCTTAGCCGCAGCAATCATGACCTCGATGCTGGTGACAGGACAGACAAAACACGCACCCACCTTTGACCAATGCGTGGCGGATTTGAACTTGTGGACATCTGAAATACAGGGATGGCCGAGTCCTGAAATTGAGCAGGTGCGAAAAGCCACGAAGAATCTCAGCGTCCCTCAGATAAACGAAAGGGTGGATTCTCTATGGGATTGTGCGCTCGCTCATCCAAGGTTGATGAAGGGTGACCCCAGCACGGAAGTTCCAGTCCCCTTGGCGATTATCGAACTCTACCATGTAGAGATTCGTCAGAGATACAGTGACTTCTTGGTTCGTCACGGGCTATCAACGAAGTTCTATGAGGAGGACGCGGCTGGATTGCACTAAGCAGCAGCGCGTGAGGCCCTTGAAAAGTTGATACCCCAGTATCCCCCAAACCGTCCTAGAGGCTCCTAGCGCGACATTTAGAAGAGCATGTTACGAGGGTAACGAGGGGTGTTCCGGTTCCTGACCTGCTACCGTTTTCGCGTTGCAGAAGACTCCTAATTGCTTTATCATCCGTCAGTTGGGAACATCATCGCGAAGGCCCAGCAACGCCGAGCTAGACACGAGTGTACGGATTCGCCGTATTGACGGCATCGTTTCGACTGTACAGTACGCTATAATGTGGTTCTCCCTCGTAGGTATATCGGCACTTTTTTATCTTTCAACGAAGTCGCTTCGAGCGTCAACCGAGACGCTTCCCGCCGATCTTCTACAAGATGACCGGCACCTCACCAGCGGGTGAACGACCTCTTGAATTACCCGGAGCCGGAATACCTCTCTTCGATTTTGACAAGGCCGAATCACCATCCGAGCCTTCCTCGAAGCTGAAGCCTGTGGAGCCTCAGAAGCGTCTCTCGCCTCACTGGTATTCTGACGTGCTTTATCCGAAGGAGTTCTACGTCCCGCAGACGAAAGACCGCGACGACGTTGTTTTCCCGAGCACTGTCGGACATCCCGTCCGCGTTTTTCCCGCTGGAGGGTTGAATCCTCAGCGTTGTCCGGGTCTTGAGTGCAACAAACTCCTCGTCAATTGGATACCCGAGACGGAGAGGACCGAGGAGGACGGCTGGAGCGAGTACGAACGTGTCCGGCACGTCTGCAAGGAGCCGGATGTCTTGGCGGAGATCGCGGCGACCGACGTGAACGACTGGAGGTCGGAACTGAAGTCGTCGCTTCGGCCTTGGGTTTCCAGACAACCTCCGAAGGAACCGGAGGTCAGTCTCGCAGCGAGCGTGGGAAGTTGAAGGGTCCGCACCGCGACACCGCGATGAGCCTCGGAAGGTGTTCTAGGTTCAACTCGCGACAGGACAAGGCTCTGCATCCACCAATTCGCTCTGTTCCAAAGCCTCTTGCTCAAGCACAGCCGAGATGTCTCTTGGGTTGTGAACAATCTTCAGACGCACATTGAAAACCTCGAACGCGACCCTCGCAAGCACGCTGGTGCCGACGCATATCCAAGCGAGCGGGGACCAGAGGATAACGTGCCAAAAGATGGCTTTCGCGATCTCGGAGTGAGCCTGTAAGAGCCTGTCCCGCACTTCTGGAGAACGAGATTGCACGTCCCTCATCCACGCTTCCATCGCACCACTGCGAGGGATGTCGCTGAAACCCACAAGCGCCAGAACTCTCGTGAAAGTGAGCTGATGTGCAAAACGAATTGTCCCGTTCGCGATACTTCTCAACGTCATGTACGCCGGATCGTCAAACCGGATAGCACCTGACGCGGCGTAATCGAAAAGGTCATCCCTCACCGCGAAAATATGCTGCCTAAAACTGTCAACCCTGTGTCCTCGCCATCCGAAAAAGTACAAGAGCCACAAGGCGAAGAGGCCGATTGAAATGTGAGCCGCACTGATTATTTCGGTCATCTCCTGTCCTCCGGGTTTGTAGTGCCTCTTACTGTTAGATGGCTTGAGGTTCGACTGGGGTCAACAAGTTTTTCGAGATCGGTGATCCGCTTCGAAAGACGTTCGATCGTCTCTCTGCGAAGTTTGCGCTCCCTCATCCCGTAACCAAAGCCTCCAACACCAAACAAATACGATAATCCTTCGCTGACCTTGAAGTCGCCCATCACTCTGATGCCAATATCGGCGAAGGTGTGCTGTCCGGCAAGGCTTCTTCCCGGTTCGCGCCGATCTCGCGCTTCCGACCCGGACTGAACACCCACAGCCAACCCCTTTCGGTCCCCTGTTCTTTCCAGCTTGGACCGAATACCTTCGTCCAGCGAAGTTCGTTCTCGATTGGATCAATTGGCAGTCCGGCGTTCCGAGGTTTCGTCACCGGAACGACGCGGTTCCAAAGCTCCCACAGTTCTGTGTTGAAGGTCCACCGCGAGGTGAAGACGACCTTCAGATCATTCAGATCATAGCGAGTCTTTCTTCGATACCGAGGTGGGACGAGGTCGAGGTCCCGAAAGAACTCACAGAACGGTATCCGGCTCGGCATCCTCGGGATCGGTCCACCGGGTTTCGTGACATCCGGCTCGATCAGGTTGATCCTCATCCGGGAGAAGCGTCGCGCTGTCCAGACAGCCTTCTGTCGCGGATGTCTTCGGTCATCGACTAACCAGTGGTGATCCCCAAACAGCCGGAGTATCGTGACATCGAGCCGGGTCGCTTTTCGCTCTCTACTCGCTTGCTTGCGTTCCGCTGGTGTTGAAGGCCGATCCGAGCTGTACTTCCGAGGTCGTGATATGTCACGAAACTATCCAAGTTCATCACCAATGAACATGGCACCGACGTTTGGTTACGGTCACCTCGTGAGGTAACCTCAGTCTGTTAGCCGGTCTGTTAAGTCAGGAATAGATGGATTTTTCGTAAATAGCTGGAGGGTTTGTGAAGGTTAAAGCGTTGAATCTACGATAAGAGGACAGGTTGACATCCGATTAGCAAACCGCCGCCTTCAGCCACTCGGCCACCTCTCCGGCGTGCGAAAGCTTAGTTTACCACGGGACTCAAGAATGGCTTTGCCGCTTCAATCGCAAGCATTTACATTCTCTCCTTCGTGCTGATGCTTACCCGTCGAGTGGGTGTACTTAACCAATTGCTGTGCAATTGGTTCTTCACACAGCAACGCGGACGCAGAGAGTCGAGCGGCAGGAGGCGCAGAATGAGCGCCATGACTTGGCTTGTCCAAATTGACCACATCGCCATGTCCCCGGCCTCGTGCCCTCGAGCATGACGATAAAATGACGGCCTGTTAACAAACGACTGACATGTGTAAACGGAAGTTGAGCTATAAAACCCCTGAGACTTTTGGAAGTGTGGCCCAGCGATTACAACGTGGCAGTGTCTCCTTCGACACCAGAGGTGGGGAACGGGCAAGCTGCGTCAGAGCGTTCCGGCACCAGTCTCCCGGCTCAAGATGGCAACAGTTTTGGTTGTTGACGGCGATTTCGGTACTCGGACAAGGGTAAGCGAACTCTTAACAGCGGGAGGTTACGGGGTTCGGGCGGTTGTCGACAAAGTCGCCGGAATCGACTGCCTCGGTTCGGACTCGCCCTCTGCCATACTGCTCAGTCTTCAGTCGGATGGCAGCTGTACCCAGAGTCTCTGCGTGGCTATAAGGCAATCCGCCCCTGGGATACCGATAATAGTTCTCGGGCCGGATATCGACGTGAGGACAAAGGTCATACTTTTTGAACTGGGGGCAGATGACTACATGTGTCCGGTAGATTCATCGGAAATGCTGGCCAGACTTCGCGCGGTCATCCGCCGATCCCGGTGGACTTTCGAGAATAGCTAACCGCCCAGAGTATGAATCATGAATACGCGAGATCCGCTAAGAATTGATTGCCCTCGCTGCGGAGCCAAGGCAGGACAGCTGTGCAGATCGAAGACTGGCCATGTAATGTGCCATGACGAGCGCAAGCGGCCAAGGAAGCCCAAAGCAAAGTCGAAGCGCGCGGGGAGATCGGACTCAAAGGGAACGCGATGATCTCTGACCTTTTTAACGGTCACGCTACGATGGCGAGGATACTGTGGATCGCACAGAGAATGCGGCACCCCTGCTGATCGATCGAATTTTTACAATTCCGTGACACTGTCTTGACATGAGCGTCAGCCGGATCGCCGAGAATGCCCCTCAATCGGGATGAGGGGTTGATCTTGTTTAGTCCCACTCCAGTTCCACATAGTGGCGCATCAGCCGCTCACGTCAACCTTCAATAACTCTAAGGAGAAAAATCATGGTGTATCAGAATCGATCACGCCGCACACTCCCATTCATGGCTTCGCTCGTAGTTTTGATGGGGCTGATTCCAAGCCCTGTTGCCGCTCAATACGCCATCACCAATCTGGTGTCGAACCAGGCGGGAAAAGCCAAGCATCAGGATAAAGCTCTGGTCAACGCTTGGGGAATGTCTTTTTTCCCTGGGGGGCCCTTCTGGATCAGCGACAATGGCACCGGCGTTAGCACCTTCTACGACAGCAAGGGTGTGAAGGTCGGTCAAGTCTCGGTGCCTCCGGCGTGCAACACAGTGCCGGATTGCGTCACCGGGCAAGTCGCCAACAGCACCAGTGATTTCGTAATTTCAAAGGGCGGAAAATCCGGACCCGCTCTGTTCATTTTCGACACGTTTATACCTGGCACCATCAGTGGATGGAACCCTTCCGTGAATCCGAATTCCGCTGTGGTGGTGGTCAACGCAGCTGCTTGGTATACCGGCTTGGCCATGGGTGTAAACAAAGGCGCCAACTTCCTGTTTGCCGCCGACAATGAGAACAACAAGGTTGACGTTTATGACGCGACCTTCAAGTTGGTTGGTTCGTTCACTGATTCAAAGCTGACCGGTCTGGTCGTGTACAACGTTCAGAACATCAAGGGCAAACTGTACGTCACCTTTTCAGATCTTAACTTCACCAAGGGCGCAGTGGATGTTTTCAGCACCAGCGGAAAACTGATCAAGACCCTAACCAAGAGCGCTCACCTTAAAGCACCCTGGGGCGTAGCACTGGCGCCGAAGAATTTTGGCCCAGCGAGCAACGCCTTGCTAGTGGGAAATGTGGGAGACGGCCGCATCAATGTATTCAACCCCACGACCGGAGCGTTCATAAGTCAGCTCAAGGATACGAGCAATAAGGTCATCAGCATCAGTGGCCTTTGGGCGCTGGCTTTCGGCCAAGGCGACGGAATGAACGGCAGGCCCAATCAACTATTCTTCACCGCGGGCCCGAACGGCTATGCGAATGGCCTGTTCGGCGTCATCAACTTTAAGTAAGACGTCTGAGATCAGACAAAATCCACTCCGGCTGGAGGGCAGGATCGAACACCCGACAAACTAATAAGTCGATCCTGTTCTCCTTCTCGATGGGCAAGCATTCTGGTCGGTCAGAGGCGTGACATCGCCGTAGGCCATCGCAAGCCATTTTTCGATTCAGATTGGGGTCGAAGCACTTAGGCCCGAGTTGGGTGGGAAAGGACATGGCAGTTACCCGAGGAACGGTTAAAAAGGAAGCCGAACGGGAGTTAATCGGGAGGGAACCCATACTGGGACTGTGGCCTCGTTTTGCTGGGTTGAATGACTCAGCGAAACGTCAAACTAGGGCCTGCTAGAGAGCTCTCCGCCATCTTCACGAGTAGAAATCTTTACAACTTGTTGACAAGAAGTTGACAATATTTTGGTTCCCATTGGCGAGGATTGTCTGGTTCGATTGTAGACTTCGTCAAAACCACCTGTGCCCGGGTCCTAATCTATTCAACGAGTTTGCGCTGCGATGAGCGCTGGAGATTTTCTTTGCAAAGACGCTGCAACTCCACTGTGTGAGTATTACACAGCAGCCGGCGCCGTTTGCAGGTTTTCGACGAATTGCGAGCTTCTCCTGGAAGCAGCGCGTGAGAGCTTTCTGCCGGCCGAAAGCCCGCCAGTTTCCGTGGACTTCTCCGTCCGATTCTGGGTGGATGACGACAACTCTGCGCGCCCGCCTTGGCCGAAACCATACGTTAGAGGCCTCAACCATCTCGTCTTTGCGGGGTTTGATTCCACCAGTTCGATGCTGGCAGATCTCCATACGCGGCGGGTAATTGGACGCTTCTCGCCTGGCATTGCTGCTGATCGCGCCTATTGGCAAGCCGTCATTTTTCCGATTCTCCTCACCGTTGTAGGCGCATCGATAGGAATTGCGGAGCTCCACTGTTCATGCGTAGCTAAACAGCAGAACGGACTTCTTCTAGTTGGTCCAGGTCGCAGCGGAAAATCGACTTTAGCAGTAGCTCTCGCACAAGCCGGTTTTGGATTTCTTTCGGACGACCGCACATTGTGTTCCTGCCGAAAAGGCAAGCTATTGGCGTGGGGTCTGGCAACAACCCTGAAGTTGCGCCGGGAGGCGGGATTGTATTTCGAAGAGCTCAAGGAGGAAGAACCAACGTATCTGCAGAATGGGGAACGGGTTTTTCGGCTCGAACCGGGGCTCGGGCTGGGCCTCGAACGCGTGAGAATTTGCAGTCCACGGATGATTGTCTTTCTGGCACGTGATGAGAGGCCCTCATTTTGCATGACCTCGATGTCATCTGCGGAAGCCGCATCACGGCTCGAGGAGAATCTCGTGGCGGAACTGCCCGACGCTGCTTCCCTGCAGATGGAAATTATCGGGAAGTTGACTGCACTGCCATGTCGTCTCCTGCGGTATGGCGGGCAGCCCCGAGACGTGGCCAAACAGCTCGCTATCTACTTTGGAGAACTCGTACTGTCGTAGGAAAACAGGAACCGCAGGCGTGATATCGAAACCTATGGAAGTGCGAATCAATAGCGCCGGTTCTGATTACCGCGCGTCCGCCAAGAATGGGCGCGAGGATTTGCTACGCCGCTTCACGCCGACGCCCTATGGCGTTGATTTACTCATTATGGCAAAGACCGTGCATTTGGAGAGCAACAGCCTTACGGTCGTTGAAAGTGCGCGCGAGTTCTTTGCTCGACACCAAGGGCTGCCGCATGGTGATCCCGAGTTTTTCTGGCGAATCGTGAGTCAAAAGGGTGACCCCGAGATGGACCAACCGGGCGTGACGCTGTCGGCCTTCTCGGATCATGGTCTTCGTTTCGTCAATATTGGGCTGAGGAGTTTCTTGGCTGTTGACCTGGAAGCACAGGAAGGAATTGGTTTTGTTGCAGAAAAATTAGTTGAACCCGAACCCAAGCTGAACTGCCGACCTTTTTTCGACACTCTCTTCTGCTTGACCGCGGGGAGCTTGGGTTTAGTGCCAGTGTCGGCGGCGTGCGTTGGAAGGGGTGAAAAATGCGTTCTCATATTCGGCCATCCCAACAGTGGCAAGACAACCGCGAGCTACTTAGCCGCGAAGCTTGGGCTTGAATTTCACGCCGACCAAGCCGTGTTCTTGGAGGTCGAAGCGGGCGAGTTGCAGGTTTGGGGTGACTTTTTACCGGCAATCTTCCGCCCGGAATCGCTTCACTTTCTTCCTGAACTTCGGGCCGCGACTAGTCACTTCTCGTACCCGAACCTGACAGTTCATTACTTGCCAAAGCGTCCGTTTCAACGCAGCAAAGCGCACCCCGTGAGTCCAATTTGTTCGGTGTTTCTCCATCGTACGAGTCGCTGCGAAACACACTTGGCTCCAATCGCTCCTTCCGAGCTTTCTCGCCGGTTTGCGGAGAGTGTACTTTTCAAAGATGACGATCGGTTCGAACAACAAACTTCCACGATTCTTGGTTCTCTCGGGAAACTTCCTGCTTACGACCTCGCCTACGGCGGCGAACCGGCCAGGGCAGCACATTGTGTGCAACAAATGCTGATAGATCACGACTCTGCGGGAGAATTGACACTTCGCGCAGAATCGGACACCAAGTCGCTAATCGCGCAACTAAGGGAGACGTCGTCATGAGCGCGGTGACAGTACCCAAGGAGCCAATTGTAGTTCCGAGTACTGCAGGTGCCTTGGAAACCCTCGACGTGTCGGTGGTGATGCCTTGCCTAAATGAGAGCGCCACAATCGGCACATGCGTCACAAAAGCACTACAAACCATGGAACGCCTTAATCTTCGCGGCGAGGTAGTCGTCAGCGATAATGGCAGCACCGATGGGTCACAAGAGATTGCCAGCGCCCTTGGAGCGCGCGTGATCTCGGTCGAGAAACACGGCTATGGCGCCGCATTGCAAGAAGCGATCGCAGTTGCTCGCGGCCGCTTTGTATTGATGGGCGATTCCGATGGCAGCTATGACTTCGCGTGCCTCGACCTGTTCTTGGATAAGCTGCACGAAGGGTATGATCTTGTCGTCGGGAATCGATTTCGCGGAGAGATATTACCTGGTGCCATGCCCTCGTTGCACCGTTATGCGGGAAATCCAATTTTGTCCGGAATCGGAAGACTGCTTTTTAAGAGTCCGATTGGTGATTTTCACTGCGGTCTGCGGGCTTTTCGTCGTGGTAGCATCCAGCAATTGCATTTGCAGATGCTGGGAATGGAGTTCGCAAGCGAAATGATCGTCAAAGCGACCCTCTTCGGCATGCGACTGACCGAAGTTCCGACGACGCTTTCGCGAGACGGACGTAATCGCGCGCCGCACCTGCGCACTTGGCGAGACGGATGGAGGCATCTTCGCTTCCTATTGCTATACAGCCCACGCTGGTTGTTCCTGTACCCCGGTATGTTACTGCTTGTGTTGGGAACGTTGGCAAGTCTCTGGCTGCTTCCGGGCCCTCGTACTGTTGGAAGGATAACGTTCGATGTCGACACATTGTTGTTTTCAGCAATGGCGATTCTCCTGGGATTTCAATCGATCAACTTCGCCGTATTCACCGAGGTGTTCGCGGTGACGCGGGGGCTGTTGCCGGAGGACCCACTATTGTCGAAGTTCTTTCGACACGTGAGGCTCGAGGCCGGTTTGCTGGGCGGCATGTTGCTGTTGCTGGCTGGCGTTGGAATGTGGATTGCTGGATTTCGGTACTGGAGCAGCCTGGATTTCGGACCGCTGCTCCCCGCAAGAGTGCTGCGAATTGTGATTCCAGGAATTGTGTGCATTACGCTTGGTTTCCAAGCCATACTCTCCAGCTTCTTCTTGAGTGTACTGGGAATGGAACAGCAAGATCGGCGATAGACATGGCGTTGCTGCACTTGAACCATGTGGTTGTTAGGGCTTTCTCTTGAGCTCTGTATCAACAAGCACCCTCGGAGTCTTGCACGAGAAGCTGGTATTCAATCGTCGCGCCAGAGTGCTGTCAAATTGGTACGCCCAGCTAATCCCAAAAGGAGCACGTGTGCTAGATGTCGGGTGCGGAGATGGCCTGATCACGGCTCTTTTGCACTCCAAGATGCCGGAAGTTGAAATCCATGGAATCGAAGTGCTGCCCCGCGATCGCAGCCATTTCCCAGTCGAGATTTTCGACGGCGTCCGTATGCCTTTCGGGAACGGGGCTTTTGACATAATTCTGTTCTCGGATGTGTTACATCACACAAATAACCCCATGACCCTGCTGCAGGAAGCAAGCCGTGTCGCAAGCCGAAGCGTCATTATTAAAGACCATTACCGGCAGGGTTTTGCAGCAGCCGCGCGCTTGCGTCTGATGGACTGGATCGGCAATGCAAGGTTTGGGGTTCCATTGGAGTACAACTACTGGGCCGAGAGCGAGTGGCGTACGGCTTGGCAAGAGGTCGATCTTCGGCCAGAAAGATTGGTGACACGGCTCGACCTGTACCCGGTACCAGTGGATTGGGTGTTTGGCGCTCAGCTACACTTCATTGCGTTGCTGAATAAATGTGATCCTGCCCATCGATCATCGAGCGTTGGGGGATAGGTGTGATAGAAGGGCATGGCAAATACGCAGCTACCGGTCCATTGCAATGGCTGAGTCGCGCACGATTCACCCCAGAGTTGTATCGTCGCTGGTGGAAAAAGCCGGGGGAGCGAATTCTTCTGATCGTATTGATCCTCGCGTTTGTGCGCTGGGGATTCGTCCCAGCCTGGAGACATCTTAATTCAGATTTTCCCAACTACTATGTAGCTGCACGTCTATATCGTGAGGGATATGCGCTAGAGCGAGTTTACGAATGGGTATGGTTCCAGAGACATGCAGACCATTTAGGAATCGGTCGAAGGCTGGTGAGCTATATTCCGCTGACTCTGCCCTCGGCATTGGTCGTATCTCCCTTATCGTCGCTCCCTCCTTTGCAGGCAAAACGTTGTTGGTTGCTGGCGAACCTGGGATTCATGGTGCTAACGTTGGTCCTGCTAGTTCGGAGTACAAGTTTCGGGCCGCAGCGGACTGCGCTAGTAATGTTCTTGGCGCTGATTCCGCTGAGCAGCAACTTCTTGTTCGGGCAAATGCATGTGCTGGTGCTGCTATTGCTCACGACGGCCGCCTGGTTGTACTTCAACGATCGACCCCTCAGGTCTGGTTTGATGCTTGCGGTTGCAACAGCGTTGAAGATCTATCCCGGCTTGTTCCTGATCTTTTTCTTACTCAAGAAAAAATGGCGCGCAGCGGCTGGTCTCGTCATTGGGACGGGAGCTGCGGCCCTGCTCTCCATCCACCTATTCGGAATTCATGCCTGCCGGGTCTACGCTAGAGAAGTCTTGCCCTTTGCACTGCGCGGACAGATTGTTGATCCCTACGATGTCACGTGGGGTTCACTGAGCGCGCTGCTGGCGCGGCTCCTTATCTATGAACCGGAACTGAACCCATCGCCCGCAGCTCACATGCCTTGGTTGTACGCATTGCTGTATTCCCTGGTTGTTGCTTTCATTCTTGCCTCGTTCGTCTGGGCGATCGGCTGGGGAAAGACCAAGGATCAGAGCCGAGCAAAATTGGAATGGGCAAGCTATCTATTTCTGCTCTTGCTCGTATCCTCGCAACCGGCCCCTTATCACTTCGTTTCCCTCATATTGCCAGCTGCGCTCATCACAGACTACTTGGTGGAACATGGTCAATGGACCCGAGCCGGAGTGCTAGTCGGCCTGTATGCCCTGGCTTGCGGATCGTATCAATGGCTGTGTCCCCCGGACCCGTCAGGCTGGAGGATTGCGCTTTGTTTCCCGCGACTGCTGTTCATGCTGCTGTTTGGCGGGTTGCTATTGCGAGTCTTAATTTTATCGGCGGAGGAACCCGCCAAGTATCGACTACGATCGCGATCCTCTTTGCTCTCCGCCCTTGTATTTGTGACAATATTCGCCATTGGTTTCCAGGGGAATTTACGACATTTCCGTGGACAGTTTGATAACTACATCTCACGCGTGGTCACCGTGCCTGGCTCCAGTATGGCGGCAGATCCAGCGGTCACGATGGGGAAACTGTTCTTTACTGCCTTAGTCCCAAAGTTTCTTCCCACGGTTCCGGACACATATGCCGTCCACGAACTAAGCGCTAGTTCAGTCACATCCTTTGCTCTAGGTAATGATTGGTTCCACCCCGCAGTGGGGCAAAACCCTGACACCGCTTGGGCTGAAATGGTCACGGACGCCGGTTCGCAAGCCGTGCGCTTTTCTTCCGCTGTTCCTGTAAGCTCACCAGCTGACATCACAGTCGAGGCCGAAAACGCGGAACAGCCGATCGTATCGCCCGACGGAGAGTTGCTCGCGTTTATTCGCGAGGCAAAAGGGAAAAACAGTCTCTGGATTCGTCAAACAGGTCCGCGCCTAGGGGGACGAAGCACCGGAGAAGATCACCAAGTCGTAGGCTACCAATATGATGTCCGAGAAGCCACCTTCGCCCCTGACCATCGAATAGTGTTTAGCTCGAGGCGGCAGGGACGTTTCAGGTTGTATGAAGCTAACCCCGTCTCTCAGGCAATCGAGGAAATGAGTATTCCGACTTGCTCAGCGCGCTATCCGTCGGTCTCGCCGGATGGAGAATGGATCGCCTTCAGTTGTGAGCAAGGTGGAACCTGGCAAGTTCACACACTGAATCGTCACACGGGGGAAGAGACACAGCTTACCAACAGCGATTGCAATTCAATTAGTCCCGTCTGGACGGTTGACTCCAAAGAGCTCATTTATGCTACGGATTGTGGTCGAGGCCTCGGGTTCACAGCCTTAGCGAAATTGAGCGTCTTTCGATAAGGCTCCGTTAGCGTAAGGAGAGCAGAAACTTGAAGTCCTCTACTCAACTTGGTGCACCCGTTCTACACGCAACACCCGACCTCTCAAAGCCCCGTTCCCAGATTTCGCTTGTTCTGTTAGCGTTGCTGGCCTGCAGCATATTTTTGTACCTGCAGCTGTTCGCTCTTCCCGCAACGCCCCGCGTGGCAATCGGTGATCAGTCGATTTATTTGCACAACGCGGCACGCATGTATGAAGGTCAATTAATCTACCGGGACTATGACTATTTTACGTTTCCTGGCACTGACGTACTTTATTTGGTTCTGTTCAAGTTGTTTGGCGTCCGGGCGTGGATTCCTCAGGCGCTGCTGCTCCTTGCCGGGGTTGCCTCCGCTTGGCTCAGCATCAAGATCACCACGAAAGTGATAAGCGGTCCGGCGGTCTTTCTTCCGGGTTTCCTGTTTTTGACACTTCCGTTCGCCAGTTATCTGGATGCAACCCACCACTTGTTTAAAACGTACTTGCCGCCACATCCGCACTGGCGGTTGTGATGGAAGAAAGAACTCCAATCCGCCTGGCGTGGGCAGGAGCATTTTGGGGAGTGGGAACATGCTTCGCTCAGTCGTTAGTGTTAGGCCCAATGGCGCTTGGGTTGTTCCTCGTGTGGGAGCATCATCGAAGGAAGGATGCCTGGTGTGAGCTCCTCAAAAGGAAAGCTATCTGCTGGCAAGCTACGTAGCTACCGTAGCAGCCTTCATTGCCTATTTCGTATGGCGGGTCGGGCTGAAACAAGTTCTTTATTACACCGTGACATTCGTTGCCAGATACTATTCCACAGATGATACCGCCAACTGGAGAACCTACATGGTCGGACACCCGTCCGTTCATGAATGGGCTAACTGGCCGGACCTGATGACGTGGCCGCTAATTCATCTCCTTATACCGTTAGTTTACATCTTGTTTTTTGTGCGTTATTGGCGCGAAGGAGATCTACGTCTGGATGAGGCATGGAACGGTTGATGCTGGTCAACATTACCGGCCTTTGTCTGTTCTTATCGATTGCGTCAGCCCCCGCATGGAATAGGTTGTACACCATATCTCTCCCGGCTCTAGTCATACTTGTTTGGTTCTTGAGTTCGCCATTTAAGCTGGAGCGGGCTATGTTACGAGTCCTGTGGGCAACCGCTTTAGCCTTGGCGATCGCTCGGCCTATCGTAACGCAAACGCGATGGAAGGCTGTTCTGGATCTTCCCACCGGACGCACGGCTTTTTTCGACCCTGGGGTGTATGAAGAAACGAAGTGGGTGCTGGAGATAACCCATCCCTCGGATTATTTTTTCGGTGATCAACTTCTCGGCTTTGACCTGAGGCTTCGGAATCCGACCCGAGTCGCTTTCGTCACGCCCTACGCCTTCACCAGGCCGGAAGAAGTTTCCAATGTCGTGTAGGGCGCTCCATGAGCACCAGCAACGGTATCCGCTGGCTGGTACCATGGCCTGGATGATCCGACTGGTGCGGCACAAGGAAATTTCCTGCGCCGCTGCGCGCCTACCTACAAAGCCATTACCACGTGGCCGGGACCTTTGGCAATGGCACCAAGATCTGGGAACGATCCCGTTAAAACTATATCCGGCTGTGCCATTCTTTACGCGCAACTCGGCGCCGTCTCCGGCTGCAGCCTCTTGGCATCCACGCTGGGCTTCGGCAATTTCACGATGTTTTTCAACTGGCGATTGATCCACAATTCAACTGGAAAGCTGTGCAAAAGTCATGGTTCAAGCGTACCCGGGCGGGATAAGCAGTGAGATGTTGAACCGCCTTCGCAAAACGGCCGTGGCCCGTAGTCGCGATGGGAGCACGATCAAAGGCGATGCGCAGATAGTCGCGCATGGTTTGCACGCGTTGATGGTCCCTTCCTTTGAGCCAGGGCAGAACTGTATAGCGAGGAAAGTAGTCCACCCACGCCTCAAGCGACTTGGGCAACTTCGATGCCAAGTTTTGCCGCCTGGTGAAAAATTGGCGAGCCCGGATAGGGCGTGAAAATGTTGGTCCAGAACTCTGCGCCGGGAAACTTTTGGCAGATATCCATCATGAAGTTGACCGTCTCGCGCGTCTTTCGGGCCCTCACCCGGAAAACCAAAAATGATATTAAAGGACGGGATGACCCCGGTCCGGCACCGGTAGCGCTCCGTCGATTGGTAGATATCACCCAAGATCTGAAAGTCTTTGTTCATTAACTTCATCACCGTGGGCGAGGCCGTTTCGATGCCCTGGCAGATCTGGTGCAACCCGGAACGGCGAAGCAGGGTTAGCTCATCGATGCTGAGGCGGGCTGTCAGATTGGTTGTAGCTTGAACGCTCCACTTGAAAGTACCACCCGCTCGAACCAAGCCTTCCGCGATCTGCAACGCGCGGTCAAGGTCGACGAGAAAGTTGTCGTCCGCCATCCACAGTAACTCGAGATTGTAGCGCCTGGTGAGTTCTATAGTTTCTTCAACAACTTGTTCGACCGGCAGGGCATTCCATTTTACGGCCATACAACACTTGGTATTCGGCAGTAAAAACAGTTGAAGGGGCAAGCGAGGCTGGAAACATACATGGTCCAGCGACGCCCGCAAACTTTTTCGAGACCCATCGAAATCCGCAAGGTGATAGGCCTTTGCGGGCATCTTGTCGAGCGTCTTCAGGGGACGTTCCGGCGTGAGGTGCAGCTTACCATCGCGCTTGAAGCCGATCCCAAGGACGTCGTCCAGGGGAGCGTCATCACGCAGACGGTTTGCAACCTCGAGCATGCTGTCTTCGCCCTGAGCCCGAACGATGATGTCTACGTATGGCGCCTCGAGGGTCTGGCCCGGTAGGAGCGACGGGTGCCATCCTCCCAGAATTACAGGGAAGTCCGGGTTCCATTTCTTGATTGCCTTGGCGACATCCACGGTCTCGCGGATCATCGGACCGGTCACGACAGAAATGCCCAGGCAGAGCGCATCTTTCACCTCTTCCATGATCCGCTTCTTGTAGTTGGGCGTAATCGTCGAGTCAATGATTCGACGTCGTACCCCGCATTCAATAGAGGTGTTGAAATGGCAAGGATACCCAAAGGAGCCGTCGCTTCGATGCTGGAAAAGAAGCGACAAAGAAAACGATCTTTTTCGACGAATTCACGGACTGGCCTTTCGGTTTTTCATTTCAGAAGGCTGGAGCGCGGTTTGTTCTTGGCCAAACGGCTCTGCACTGCCTTCGAGTGGTGCATTTTGCAACCCGATCTTAATACCCGCCGGCGCGGACTACGGACATCGACTGAGTCGAGTATCCACAAAGGTACCAACATGCCCGGGGAAGGTTGTCTCTAAATTGTCAATATTCTGCAAAATCCGCGTGACCATCATGTTTGGCGGCCATTGCACGCTTAACTGCTCTGCAGAAAATGACAGAATTTTGACAATTACATGACAAGTGTTTTCCACCCGGACCTTAGTTTGGGATTTTCAGCCCACATGCGATTGCATTGGGGGAAATGTCTCCGAAAAAAAAAGTCGTATTGTTTTACCCGCCATACGACGGTCCTCCTTTGGGGGCGCCGTTGTGCCTGCTCGCGCTCGCATCTCCCCTCCGCAATGCTGGATTCGAAGTCAGGCTTGTGGACAATCTGATTTCCCCTGACTTTGAAAATGTCATCCTGCGCGAAACCGGGGACGCGCTCTGTCTCGGTATCTCGATGTTCACCGGACCGATGATTGGCGTGGCGATCCGTGTGTCGCGAGCAGTAAGAAGCTTCGTCCGAAACTGCCGATCGTTTTTGGTGGCTGGCACCCCAGCCTCGCAGTGGAGCAAACCCTGCGTGAGGATTTCGTGGACGCCATTGTCCGCTGCGAGGGTGAGCTCACATTTCTTGAACTGGTACAGCGGATCGCTGCCGAACAGGATTGGCATGGCGTCCATGGGCTGTCTTTCAAGGCTGGGGGTGCAATCGTCCACGAGCCCGGCAGGCCAGTAACGAACATCAACGACTTGCCTGCCCCGGCCTACGATCTGGTGGACCACGGAATCTATACCGCGCCTTCGGGCATTCGCCAGCTGTCGTATACCAGCAGCGTTGGATGCCCTTATCAGTGTAATTACTGCACCGACCAGGTCTTTTATAAGCGCCGTTTCAACGCCTATCGCGCCGAACGGGTCGTCAGCGAGCTTGCCGAGTTGGTTCCCCGTTATGACATTCAGGACGTACCGTTTTTTGACTCCAATTTCCTGGTTGACCGGAAGCGCGCCTTGGCCATTGCTCGCGGAATCGTCGACAGCGGAGTCAAATTCCGCTGGGATTTTCAGGCGTCGACCGATTTCGTCGCCAAAATGACGGATGACGAGGTCGCGCTGCTGGCTGAAAGCGGGGTTTGGCACATTGGCTTTGGCACTGAGTCCGCCTCCCAGGAAGTTCTGAATCTGATGAACAAGCGGTTCCAGAATCTTGAACAGATGTTGGATACTGCGCGCAAAACTCACCGCGCGGGTATGCATGTCGTGTTCAACATCATTCTCGGCTATCCCGGAGAAACTGAAGCCGACCGCCAACTGACCTTTCGAGTCATGAGTGATATCGCGAGACAATACTGGGATGTCAGCTTCTCGCCGAATATCTTCACTCCTTACCCGGGACTTCCAATGGCTGCAGTTGAAAGAACTTGGGGTGCGCGAGCCGCAGTCCCTCGAGGAATGGCAAAAGTTCGCCCTCGGTGCAAGTCCTCTTCCGTGGTTGCAGGGAGAAGACCTGCGTCGGCTGCGACGCAGCCTGGAATACTTTCTGCTGAACAACCAAATCCGCAAGGCGGCAAGAAGAAATGCGTGGTTGCGGCAGGGTTTTCGCCGGGCGCTCGGCGCGCCGGTGCGCTGGCGCATCAACAAGAACCGCTACTCATTCCCGTGGGAGCTGTGGGTTTCCCGGGCGGTTGAGCGGGTCACGACCCGGCGATCGCTGCTCACGGGTCAGAAACTAAGTGACCGAATTCAGGAAGTCTGCTGAGATCTCACTTGGCTGGCAGGCGTAGTCGCCATAGCCTAAGTCGACCGTTTTCTTATTTCGATTGTACGACCCTAGCAAGCGCTTTCCACGGTGTAACGCCAGCGGGTTCCGTAGGTGCCAGAAGTGCCCAGCCCTGACCTAGGCAGCGTGCGGAGGGCTGTCCTACGCTGTTCTGGCCAAAAAGACGCGTGCAATTGACATATCTCGTGCCTAACCGTAGAGGGAAAGCCCGGAAGGCCATCCAAACAAATACCAGGTAGCCGAGGAGATTCATTCCGACCGTGATGGATCCGACCGCCACCAAACCGCCCCCTTGGGTAATGGAGATCACAATCAGCAGGCCACGAAGCAGCGTAACGCCGATCTGGCTGAGATGTAGCCAGGAAAATTTCGGCAACCCCTCAAGAACCGCAGCAAATATGCTTAGTGGAAAGGTCAATGCCGCGCCGGTTGCTGCGAGAACAAATAACACCCGCGCCGATCGCAGAATGCCAGGTGCTATCTTGAAAAGCGATTGCAGAAAAAAGAATCCCAACCCAGTAAGTAGCAAGACGATCAAACACACAGCGGCATAGATTGCGACGCTCGTGCTCAGAAGGCGTCGGAGTTTATCTTCGTCCTGCGTCGCCGCAAACTTGGCAACGTACCGTATGACGGAGGATCGGATCCGAGATCGAGCAGTCCGTAATATCGGGTTAGCGGGAAGACCGGCAACCATAGGCCAAACGCATCATCGCCCAGCTTGTGGAGGATAAATGGAGAAAGGATTTTTTCGCCGCGTCACAAACGAATGGTCGATCTTGGCCCGCTGCTTGATGGAATCCATTGCCGAACCATGCCGGCTTGAGTGCGCTGAAGGTTATGTGGCTGACCTGTTCAGCCGGTGCCAACGCGGGATTTCACAGAGATATCGTAGACCTCCCGTCACATGGAAAAGGAGCCGGATCGATGCCCGCTTGATTTGTCGACGGCGTCCTCCGGAGTTTGCTGAAGAATTGGTTACTATCGAGCGAGTCCTGCGAGAGAACTGCACCCATGGAAACAGCCGAGTCAGCTTTAGGTGCCTCCTGGAGGAAGGATCAGGAAGATACTGTTGATGAAGAAACAGGACAACCTTCGCAGCCGAGAACAGATCGGATTGGTCAGCTCCGTTACTTGCAAATATCCAGGGTCGCGCATAGTTGCGAATCCAGATTCGAACTTCAGGACGAAGCTTGTCTGCCCAAATCTGGGACGTCGGCGGACGGGCGCTTGAAATAATTGTGCGGATAGCTCCATAACGACGATTACCATCTCGCGCAGCAGTGGGTCCGTTCCGATGCGGGTCTCGACGCGTTCCCATAGCGACCTTTCAGTTGCCCGCTGACTGAGAAAGTATCCAATCTCGTACAGCCAGGATATTCGAATCCAGCCCGTCAAAATATGGTTGAAAGCGTGGATGACTTGAAGAAGGAATACCTCATCCTCGGGCAATGTGAGAAAAACCAATTCCTGCCATTGATGAGGTTGAACGTTATCCACTGAGAAACCCGGTTCAGTCAATGACACGCCATGGAAGTCGGTATCCCACAAGGCGAAACGTAGCTCGACCGCATGAAGGGCGTGGGCTTCGTACTGCCCATCTCCTGGCAGCGGTATCCCTGCTGAAGGCATCAGGAATACGAACTCATTAGTTTTGCGATTCTTCAGCGCGTATCCAGCCTCCTCCAGTATCTGTCGCGCAAGAGGAAACGATTGATGATCGACTAGGTAGTCGAAATCGCTCTGATGCCGAAGAGACGCATCAGAACAGAATTGCGGAACGAGAGAAAAACCCTTCACGGCTGCATACCTTACGCCGGCACCCTTGAATTTCTGGTTGAGAAAATCAAATTGACGTGCAAGGAACATGACATGCTCCCGGTTGGCAGCTAGGTTTTCTTCGAGGCGAGAAAATACCGATCTTGGCAGGAGGTGGGTCGCGGTTGTGTCCTTTAGCTTTTGTAACAGGTAGAGTGCTAGACCCGCATCGTGCAGCCATTTGAGGGCCTGCTCCCACTCACGCCCGGTGAACTTCTTGAGTTCGCTGCCATGGTCTTGCGTATGGCCCGAAAAGCTCAGGCAGCCAAGGATGGCTTCCCCCACGGTTCGCTTCACGGTCGCACCACGTCGGGATCTATGGAAACGCCACTTCGGTACTCTGTTTTCTCGATTGTCCGGGTGAAGTGGCAGAGCAGGACAGCTGGCATTCGGCAGGCCGCCTCGAATAGATCTTCTTTCCCAGCTTGCGCGAAGATGGGCCGCTCCGGTTCTCCGAAGCAAAGTGGGACGTGAGTAAGGCACTCGAACCCTCCGACATAGAAAGCTCGGACAATCTCCTCAGAAGTGTGCGGCGACATTTTGATTTGGATCGCACCGCCAGAATCACGGAATCCAGTTCGCCACCCTAGCGCATAGGCTTCGGGGTGGAGATCACTGACAAAAATGTCTGCCTCAGCCTTCGTCACCCCTGACAACTCGCGTACGATCGATCCCACATCAGGGATGTGGCCGAGAGCGAATGAGCAGAGAACGAGATCGAAAACCGACCCGTGAAACGGAAGTCTTTGGCAGTCGGCTCTCGCCAGTCGTCCACGAATTGCTGTCTTCCTGCCTGCGACTCGAAGCATAGCTGCAGAAAAATCAACTCCCACGGTTGATCCGCTTTCGCTAACAAGTTTTTGGAGCCACCGCCCGGTACCGCATGCGAGATCAAGAACACACTTGCCGCTTAAGTTTGGGAGGAGGGCCGCTAGCTTGCGTTCCTCGAGATGGAGCAGCGGGTTGGGAGCGTGGTCATAAGTGGGAGCCCAGCGCTCATAGCCTTCCTCGGCGGAAACACACACGCGAGGCATCGAAGCCGCGAAAGTCCAAGTCGATGATCCTATATCACCAGCCTTTGACGCAGCGGAAACGTGATTCACAGGCTCTCCGCTTTCGGCTTCCTCAGGTCGATAAGCTGTTGCGTCCATTTCAGCTCCAGCGGTGCGGCATAGACGCCCATGCGATAACGCCAACTGCTCAGGGCTTTGAGCCCATACGTCCCCAGTTTGGCAGACGGATGTCTTGAACTGTCGGCCACCTGGACGAAACCACGAGTTCAAAGTTATCGATCAATTGCTTGGTGCGAGGCCGCAGCCAGGGGGTCTGGGGATCCTTCTGTGTAGCGAAGCGTTGCCACGTATCTGTCGCCCACTCATCCGGAGTGGTCGGAAACTGAAATCTGTCCTCGATCCCTCCGTACATGCGCGTCCGCTGAGGAACCGGGGTATAGTGCTCAACAATGATCTCGGAATCTGGGTTCAGCCGCTTCAGTTGGCGGATAAACTTGATGCACTCTCGGGTGTCGCCCTCGGGATCCGTGGGATTTCCGAAGATGATGGAGAATTCGGGGATAATGCCAAAGGCCGTATTCGAGAAGCCAGAGCGAGCGTGTCCTCCGCCCGGAGATCCTTATTCATCTCCTTCAGGTTTTCGTTCGATCCCGATTCGGCTCCGAAGAAGATCATGGTGCTGCCGGCGTGGCGAAGGGCTTCGAAGGTGGCGTCAGAATACTTCATCATGATGTCGGCGCGCCCCTCACACCACCAACGCATCTTGAGCGGGGCCAGGCGGTCCGCGAGCTCCCGAGTGTGATCTTCCCGCAAGAAAAAGTTATTGTCGTAAAATTGAACGGCATCAGCACCATAGTTCTGTGCGAGGTGGCGCAGAATACCTTCGGTACGAGCGGGGGATTCCATTTTTTCGCGGCTGCCCGAGAAGTTGACCACTCCGCAAAAGTTGCACCGATAAGGACATCCGAGGCTAGACTGGTGCACCGCAGTGCGGTGGCCTAGAAAGGTGGGAAGAAGGGGACCCCCTCTACGGGAGCCGGTGATACGGGTACCATGGAAAGTTATCGAGACCTCTCATGGGGCGCTCGGGATTGTGACGAGGAATTCCATCAGCATCCTTGTAAGAGAGTCCGTTAATACTCTTCAGATCGCGCGCTCCGCGGATTGCCTCCAGTAAATCGAGGAAAGTCTGCTCGCCCTGGCCACGAACGGCGTAATCCACATAGTCCGCGTTGAGAGCAGCAGCGGTGTAATTCGTCGCGAAAGTACCCTCCCCAAACAATCGGCAGGTGCGGAAAGCGAGCTCGAACCTCGCGGCAGCTTACTACGGCGCCAACCGTCTGCGGTCCGGGCATAACCGTAACCGCCAGGAGGTCTACGGAATGCTCCCGGCAGAACGCAACTAGACTCTCGGTAGGATGTGGATCGAGGTTGCCATCGATGATCGCATACTCCTCTTTGCCTTCGAGAGTTGCTGCGATGGCTAAGATAGACAACGGAAGGCGGCGGTTATGAGGCTTGGTTGCCTTCGGATTATAGAACACGATCATCTGCGAGGTCTCACGCCAGGTCCTGGCGATCGAAGACAGGGTTTTCGGATCACCCGTCCGTTACAAATGAAGATTCGGCAGCGCAGTCAAGGTATCAATCGAGGGCGAGGTATTTGTCTCTAATTTGTCAACATTCTGCAAATTCGCTGTGATATCTGTCGATCAGCCAGCCTCTATCTCATAGTGCCGCTAAGAAGTGACAGAAATTTGACAATCTGCTGACAAACCGGCTCTCGCACCTGTCCTAAATTTAGTTCTTCGTCTTGCATGGGTGCGGCAGTGCCGCGAGGCGTCAGCTGTGGTGGAGGCTTCGCGAGAGTGCAAGTGTACGCAGGAAATTTGCTGATATTTTGCTACCAACGAGCGAGGCGCAACCAACGTGACCGACGTTCTGCTGACTCATTCTTACCATCTTTACTATGATCGCAAGCAGAGCCGGAAAATGCAGCCCTACCCTCCGCTCGGCACGCTATACGCTGCGGCTGTGCTTCGAAGCGCAGGCCTGTCGGTCTCGTTCTTCGACACCGACGTCAACGACCCTGAGAGTGGGTTCGAATCCGCGCTCGAACAGCATCGTCCCCGGAT
>CAWBHF010000012.1:0-1262051 GCA_963788645.1 uncultured Acidobacteriota bacterium | reverse complement strand
GGGCGGGGCCGAGTGCGGCGATCGCTTCGACCCATATTTACTTCAACCCAGGTTACCAAGGAGTGCTTGCTGACGGAATACACGGCGAGGGCGATGCTATACTCAACCCGATAAACCCCGACCGATTCGTTGTTTTAATGATTGCGCCTTCAGTCGAAGACGACGCTGGAGGTGCCGTCCCGGCAACCGAGCCATGAGCACCGCTGCAACACAGGCACCAGTTCGTGGAGTTACAAACACTCGTCGAGTGCCTCGCTTTCCTTTGGCTGTTCCCGCCGATGTCATGGTCGTTCGGGAGGGAACTCGGTATTCGATTCCGGGGCGTTCGGTCACGCTGGGCGAGCGCGGCCTTGGCCTGGTGCTGGCGGGAGATCTTCATCCCGGCGACTCCGTGCATCTCGAGTTTCATCTGCCGGACTTTGGGGGACGCCTGCAGCTGAACGCGGTGGTCCGCTATCAGGCGCTCATGCAATGTGGTCTTGAGTTTCAAGGCCTCACGCGGGAGCAGCAGAGGCTGATCGAACACTGGACGCGCACCAGGTCGGTCTCGAATCCAAACCCGGCGTTTCCGGTCGGTGCTACTGAGATCTCCCATTTGCCGGCGATCAGCTCCGGTGATTCCCCGGTTGCAAAGAATCGCGGCCGGAGGTCCCGCCGCACTTTGGGATTCGTGTTTAGCGCGATCCTTATCTTTGGCGGATTGGGATGGTGGAACTGGGACCGCGGATGGCATGAACTGGAAGCGCAGCTCCCGCCCGCGCATACGCTGTTGCAGCAGAGCGCGAGCTATGTTCCGGTGCAAGAGATGGAATCACGGTTAGTTCATAAGATCGAGCCCATCTATCCTGAGGCTGCGAGACAGGCGAAAGTGCAAGGCGTCGTGGTACTGGACGCGGTAATCGGCTCGGATGGGACAGTGGTCGATCTTCGTGCCGTCAGCGGCCCAGAAGAACTCGCCGCGGCAGCTGTGGATGCGGTGAAGTGGTGGCGCTTCCGGCCCTGGGTGCTAAACGGTCAAGCTGTGCCCGTGAAGACCAGGCTGGCAGTGGAATTTCGGCGAGATTGACTGGGTGTTCTTCGTGGTTCACCTGCGCGAGAGCCTTACTCAGTGCGAACGAATCGGTGAGCTTCAGAAATAGAAAGCGCGGGGCTTCAGGATGACGTCATCCAATTAATTGCGGCTTATGACGCCAAGGGTGCCGAGATCCAGTAACGGTCGGTTTGGCTCGCCTTTGCTACCTTGGATTAGGCTGCGAACCGGCGGGTTGCATATGGTTCTCCAGCAATTGGAGCAGGGGCTCGCGAAGGTTGGGGCCGCAGGCAATCAGGCCGGAGATGAGCGGGTTGCGGCGGTTGCATTGGAGCGGTTCGTTTTCGAGTGTACTGACGAAGCCACCGACTGCGGTTACGAGAGCGACTCCAGCGGCGACATCCCATTCATTTTTCGGAACCAGCGTGAAAGTGATATCGACGAGGCCTGCCGAAACCAGGGCGAGCTTGTAGGCAACCGATCCCATGGGACGGACTTTGAAATTTGCGTTTTCAAACTGCTTCCACTCTCCACGCTTGGTTTCACTTCGACTCGCCAATACTGTGGCGCCGTCGAGCGTGGTTCGCTGACTGGGCTGCGCGGGTTTGCCGTTGTAGGTAATGCCGGTTTCGAGTGATCCGAGGAAAATCTCATTGGTGGCCGGGTTGCAGATTCCGCCGGCGACGGGGCGCCCATTTTCCACCATGGCAATGGAGACGCAGAACTCGGGAATTCCGGCAACGAACTCGCGGGTGCCATCGAGCGGATCGACCACCCACACTCGGCGCTTCTCCAGACGGGTGTGATCGTCCACGCTTTCTTCGGAAAGCCAGCCTTCGCCATCGCGCAGCAGTTCCTTGCGCAGCACGGCGTCGAGCGCCCGGTCGGCTTCGGTAACGGGATCGTGGCCGATCTTGTATTCAGTCTCAATCGCACCCGGCGTGAAGCGAGCGAAAACGACTCGCGCAGCTTCGATCGCGGATTGAATGCGCTGCAGAATTTCGGCGTTAGAGTCGTTCGACATAATTTGTATGGGAAATTCTTCCTCAGGCCCACAGCATACGAGCGCCGGTTGCCAGCAGCACCGTGCAAAGCAGGCGTCTCAACCATGGAACCGGAAGCCGAGTGCTTAAGTGTGAACCCAACAGTCCACCAGGGATCGAACCAATCAGCAGGGAACCCACCAGATAGGGATCGATATTGCCCAGGCGGAAATGCAGCAGGCTGGTGACGCCGGTGAGAATCACGGCATGCACAATGTCGGTGCCGACCATCACCCTCGGAGAGAAACTATAGAACAACAGGAGCAGCATCATGATGATGCTGCCGGAGCCGACCGAGGTCATGCCTACCAGAAAGCCTGCCAGCAGACCGATTGCGGACATGCCGACAAAGGACTGCAAAGTTGGAGAGCGATGGGCCATGTGCTCTTCGATTCGGTTCTGGAAGAGCATGAGAGTCGGAATGCAGATCAACAGGACCCCGACCGCTGTCGTGATGAACGTATTGACGCCCGTCCCGTAGACGGTTCGAAGATGGCCCAGCAAACTTACTCCGAGTATCGATCCCGGAATGCTGCCGGTGGCCAGCGCCAATACTACTTTCTTTCGAACGGTTCCTTTGTTGAGATGAACGGCACTGGAGCCGATTTTTGTGACGAAGTTGAAGAGGGCGTCCGATCCAACCGCGATGATCGGAGGTATTCTCAAAACAAAAATCAGGACGGGGAGCAGAAGCACACCGCCCCCCACCCCTGTCATACCGATCAGAGTGCCTACGACAAAGCCGATCAGGATCTTTTCGATAAGCATGCAAACCTGCTACAACTCTAACCCGTTCGTTCGGAGCTTAAGACGCTTGTCCGTTTACTCCGATGAAGCCTTCGCGCTCAAGATGCAAAATGATCTCTTGGGCTGCTTCTTCAGGGCTCAGTTCGGCCGTGTTGATAACAACCTCAGCATCCTTGGGCTCTTCGTACGGGTCGGAAATGCCGGTGAACTCCTTGAGAATGCCGGCACGAGCCTTCGCATAGAGACCCTTGCGATCCCGCTCTTCGCAAGTCTCGACGGGGGTCGCGATATGCACCAGTATGAAGCCTCCGACTGGTTCGATCATGCTGCGCACCGCTTTGCGGGTCGCATCATAAGGAGCGATGGGAGCGCAGATCGCGATCCCGCCGTTTTTGGTAATTTCCGACGCTACATAGCCGATGCGTCGGATGTTGATATCGCGATGCTCTTTCGAGAATCCCAGTTCCGAGGAAAGATGTTTTCTCACCAAGTCTCCATCCAACAGCGTGACGGGACGGCCGCCCGCCTCGAGAAATTTGGTCACGAGAACGTTGGCGATGGTTGACTTGCCCGAGCCTGAGAGTCCAGTGAAGAAAATCGTCACGCCCTGCTTGTGCCGCGGTGGATAACTACGCCGCAATTCGTGTACGACCTCCGGGTAAGTAAACCAACTGGGAATATCCCGTCCTTCATTGAGGCGATCCCGCAGTTCGGTCCCTGAGATGTTCAGAACGCGTGACCCGTTGGTCACTTCATTGTCAGGCACATATTGGTCCTGATCTTCGAGGTACACCATCATGTTGAAGGGAACCATGGTGACCCCGATGTCGGCTTCGTGCTTCTTGAACAGTTCCTGGGCTTCATAGGGACCGTAGAAGGGTTTTCCGTCGGAATCTTTTCCCGGACCGGCGTGGTCTCGGCCGACGATAAAATGCGTTACCCCGTGATTCTTGCGTATTAGTGCATGCCAGATGGCCTCGCGCGGTCCGCCCATGCGCATGGCGAGAGGAAGCATGGAGAGTTTCACGCTTCCAGCAGGGAACTTCGAAAGAAGCAGCTGGTAGCAACGCACGCGAGTGAAATAGTCTACGTCGCCAGGTTTCGTCATCCCGACAGACGGATGAATGAGCAGATTGGCTTCAACCTGTTTCGCCGCCCGGAATGTTAACTCCACATGGGCGCGATGCATGGGGTTGCGAGTCTGGAACGCAACCACGCGCCGCCAACCGAGACGCGCAAATTCGGCGCGCAATTCTGCGGGAGTCAAGCGTAGAGTGCGGAAGTCGTAATGCGAAGGCATCTGCAGGCCTTCGAGACGGCCTCCCACATACCAGGGGTTGCCCTTGTTGAGCAAGTAATCGACGCCCGGATGAACGGCGCTGGCGGTTCCAAATACAGATTGAGCTTCAGCCTTGCGGTCTGGCTGCCACACGGCTTCGACATGCAAAACCGCCAGCATCACGCCTTCGGCGTCGCGGAGCGCGACCTTGCTGCTGCCCGGCTTCAGTGACTTGGCGAAATCTTCTTTAACGTCGAGAGTGATTGGCATCGGCCACAGAGTGCCGCTGCTCAGCCGCATGTTGTGGCAGACGCCTTCGTAATCCGCCGGTGTCATGAATCCACGCAGAGGAGAAAATCCTCCGCTGATTAGCAACTCGAGATCACAGATCTGGCGTGGGGTGAGATCCCAGGACGGCCACTCTCGCGAATGGGCTTTCAGTTCTGCAATTCGTTCGGGCGTCGCAATTAAATCGGCAAGCTCTCCGCCGTGCGGCGCAATAATATGGCTGGTTGAAGCGATCAAATCCTTGCTCCTTTGTGACTACAGGTTTATTCACACACTACGTTGTAACCGTTTGCCTTGCAGGCGAAATATTTGTGTCAGTTTGCGGCTCATGGAAACCAGCGAGGAGAACGGAACGGACGATGCGCCAGAATACCGTGTAAGCCGCGGGGTAGCAATAGCAACAGCGATTCGAATGGTCAGAGCGAGTCAAGCATCCCTACGAGCAATTTGGATACCTTTACCCGCCCGGATTCAGGTCGCTATGTGATTCGTAATGGGAGAGTTAACACTGGGTGTTACTTTGGCACATCTAGTTTCGCAGAGAATGTGAAAACCTTTGCACTCAAGGTGCAGTTCCGGCCCACGAAATTGGGGATTCAACTGCCCCCGCTGGGAAACCGTTTTGGAGCAGGAGAGCCCTGAATGGATTCCACAGATGCTGCTTCGCGGGTCGCGGCGACGGGTTCCTTAATCGAGTATTTCAGCAGACACCACACCGCGCGCACTCCGTCTTTCCAGCCTATCTTTTTTCCTTCTTCATAGGTTCGTCCCCAGTAGCTGATGCCAACTTCATAGATGCGCAAGCGACGCTTCGCAACCTTGACTGTGATCTCAGGCTCAAATCCGAAACGCTCTTCTTCAATCGATATGGACTGAATGACTTCACGACGGAAAACTTTGTAACAAGTCTCCATGTCGGTCAGATTGATGTTAGTAAGACAATTTGAGAGCAAGGTGAGCAACCGGTTTCCCACAGAGTGCCAGAAGTAAAGCACGCGATGCGGGGCAGCACCGAGGAAGCGCGAACCGTAGACCACGTCTGCCTTGCCCTGAATCAACGGATCGAGGAGCAGTGGATAGTCTGCGGGATCGTATTCCAAGTCCGCATCCTGGATGACGACGAAGTCTCCCGTTGCCTCTCGAATTCCGCAACGCAGCGCCGCTCCTTTACCCATGTTCCGCGGTTGAAGAAAAACCCGGACTTGCGGATATTGGTTATGCAATTCGGAAAGAATTTCGCGAGAACCGTCTTGCGATCCGTCATCCACACAAAGTATTTCTAGTTCGAGGGGTACCGCCAACACGCGCTCAAGCAACGAACGCAACGTGGTGCGCTCATTGTAGACCGGTATGACGACCGACAGTTTCATTTGGGGGAAGTCTCGCTAGTGTAGACCATTCCTTCGTTTTGGCTTCACCCTTTTTCCAGTCGCACCACGCCATGGGTTATCGAGACCATCTGCCTTGAACTTGGAGCTTTACGGCTATTTTACCCAGACGCGCAGGCTACCTTGGGTCCGGTCATGTGTCTGTCAAGAAGTGTAATTACTTCTCAGAACTCTTACATGATCGGGGAATTTTGTCCTAAGGTCTTTCCCTTAAGAATTCAGCCGGAGTTCCGCTTGGAAATTATTGGAAACGAGTGTTGTTATCTTCGATGCCGAAACCTCGGCGATGATCGGCACTGGACTCCGGGTGGCCGCGTTATCCACAGCCCAGAGCGTACGTGAGTGGGTTATGCGCATTGCCTTTGTCACCGTTTATTTTCTTTAACTTAAGAGATTACCTGTCACGAATTCAGGCAGGCTTGCGCCTCCCGGTTCCTAAGGCGCTCTTCATTCCGCCGGAGTTCGATTAGGGCTCGGACCTTCATTGCAGCCGTGAGATCGGATACAGGAAATCACTGAGGAAAACCGGCCTGCTTGGCAGCGTGAATGCTATGATTTTCTGGAGACCCAGCCAAAACTGTGCATGCCTGTAGCGGCTGGAAGGCGAAGGGCGCTTGCAACAAGGGATCTGTGGAAAACTTCCTTGTGCGGCGTCAGCTACTATTTTACCCCAAAGGAAGAGTTGAAATGGAGGAAAAGCCTGTGCGCTTAGGCCCTCGCGAGGAGCAAATTGCAGAATTGCTGCTGCAGGGCTGTGACAACACTGAAATTGCGGTGCAGCTGAAAATGGCCCGACGGACGGTCAAAGCGCACTTCAATCGTCTCTTCCAGCGCTTTGGAATTGACGGCGGTATCAAACGAGTCAAACTTGCGACAACCTTATACCGGAGGCAATTATGTTTGGAGGAGAACGTTACGGAAAGCGCATTCCGAACGAACGAGAGCGGCGAGTCATCGAACTTGTCGCCCAAGGGCTCAAAAACAGTGAAGTTGCAGAAGCCATCGGCACGACTGAGCATGTCGTAAAGAATTATCTTCGCGTGATCTATGACAAACTTGGACTCTGGAATCGAGTTGAACTCGCTCTGTGGCACGAGGCGCGCCGGCGCGAGTCGCTGGTTCAAGCTTGACCGCCTTTCAAAACTTTTCTAGATCAAACTCGACACGCATCCGCAGAACGAAAAATAGACTGGATGAAACATCTGTGACCTCCGTGTGGCGCTCATGCGGGGGCTTCTTTTCGCGATCATAAGTTGTGAGAGATAGAGAACTGCTTCTGAGCAGTGATCAATCGCAGTTTTTCCTTGCCGCTGGCTCGAACTGATCCATCTGCGCGTCGCGTTGCGAGGTAAATCTTCCGCTCGTAGTTTTGCCATACAAGGCCGAGTCGGCGCAATAGTATTGAGCGGTGTGCAGATCAACCCATACTTTAGCGTTGGGGTTTCCCAGATAAACCGGCGTGGGTGGCGTTTCCGCGAGGCCCAGATCCACCAGCAGCCTTTCAAAAAGCGTGAGACTGGGCTGCGGGGGATTCCTCGACTGGAGATCCGCGGGACGCATGCCCCATCCCGACAACACGATCAACAGCAGAACGACCGCTGCCCCCACGTAAAGGTCTGCGCGATGCTTGGCCAGCCAGATTCCACCAGCCGATTTCGCCTGCAATGATTCCAGCCACGCGTGAGTCTTGGTTGCCGAACCCCACGGGGATGGCGACTTTGCAGTTTCCAGAACCGACTCGGAAGCCGGAGTATTCTCCGACGTGTGACCATCGATCACTGAGGGGGAGTCGCTCTCAAGCTCTGCCTCGGATTTCACCGGCTCGTCCGGGAATTGGTCGATGATGTTCTTCAGTTCGGGAGAAAGTTCGAGAGAGAGTTCGTGAGAAATCTCCGAAGAAGGTCGAGCCTGTGTCGTTGCCGGTGGAATTGCTTCGGCTTCGTCACTCTGCTGGTGTTCCGCGGCGTGTTGTAGGTGCCAGAGAGATGCCCATTTATTTTGCAAGTCTCCCGAAGGCAAAGCAGACGGCCGTGCAGTCCCGCATCGGCCGCAAAAGAGTTCTTGTGCTCCAAACTGATATCCGCACTGTGGACAGACTGTTTCGCGTCCCGACTTCGCACTCGACTCGCTGAGCGGAAGGGTAACGTCTCGCTCTGGAACTTCTACTTCTGTTTCGGGAACCTTCTCCGCAGCTTCGATAATTTCTTCCGCCGGAGCAGCAGAACTTTTCGCAGGTTCCACGGCTAGCCGCTCAAGCTGTGGTTTGATTCGTTCCAAAGCCTCCAGCATCGCGGCCCGCTCTGCCGCGAGCTTTTGCCGCCACTCCTTGTCAGCCGCTCTGGCGATTGCCTCCGTCATCAGGCCCGCCATGAGTTGGCAACTCCGCATCTCCGGCTCCTGAATCGAATCGGCATCCGCAAAGCGGATCTCAAGCAACCCGGCAAGATTGCCTTCGTGATGAAGAGGTAACGCCATTGAAGGTCTGTCCGCGTGTTCACGGCTGAATTCCGTGGTGAGTCGACCATCAGCGGACAAACTTGAATCCAATGGCAGGCTTGATCCGATCAGACTGGCAGCATCTCCGGCACCCGCGCAGTACTCTAATCGATTCTCACGCACGACCGCGACGGCCACCCCAGTCGCGTGCGTGATTCTTTGCAGTCGCTCGACGATGACATTGGATGCGGCTTGCAAATCGATGGCTTGCGACCGCAGATACTCCTGCGTTTCGACGATCTGCGCGAGCGCTTGCGTGGGATCGCGTCTCGGGCGGTTCGTGACTTCAAAGGCCTTCTGTTCCTGGAGCACATGAGCGGCTTCCAAGAGTTGCTGGAATGTGGTTTCATCCAGCGCCGGCTTTTCCCGCTCGCTAATGATTGTTTGCTCCAGTTGATGCCCTGTTCCCGGCTTGTGCGGCTCGGCCATAGGGCTAGTGCAATTCGCCATCCACAACCTTGCGTTCTACCCGCAACCGCTTGATTCTAGCAGCCTTGACCAGCCTGAACCATAGCCGAATGAATGCACTCAAGTGCTTGCACTTCTTGGGATTATGGCGTCGAGTCAGCTTGTGCTAACAGACCTTAGCCCCGAGGCGCCTCCCACTTTTCTCCGCGAGAAATCGCACAGCATAACCGATCGGAGCAAAGCGCAAACTATTGCACTTTTCCAGTCCCTGCGGCATCGCTTGTCCGATTCTGGACACCCCATCTCACCAGCGAACACTTCTCACGCTCCCGTCTTGCGTTCTGGCGCGTCAAATCAGAGGCTTAGCGAACGGGGGAGGGAAGTGCAGTTGCTTTGCAACGAGAGACGATATAGAGGATTCGCGCATGCAAACGCTATTCGAAGACGTTCGTTACGGACTCCGCAACCTGCGGAAGAACCCAGGCTTCACTGGAGTGGCGTTATTAACCTTAGCTTTGGGCATCGGTGCAAACACCGCAGTTTTCTCCGTTGTAAATGGCGTTCTGCTCAATTCGCTGCCATTCCACGAGCCCGACAAACTTGTCGTGCTCTTCGAGAGCAAGCCGCATTTCAAGGAAGGCTCCATTTCGTATCCCAACTTTCTCGACTGGCGTCGCGAGAATCACGCGTTCACCTCGATGGCGGCCTATCGCCCTGACACCTTCAGCCTCACCGGCACCGGCGAAGCCGAGCAAGTTCGAGCCGAGATGCTGTCGGCAGACTTTTTCTCCGTCCTTGGGGTGAAGCTCGTGCTTGGCCGCACGTTTGCTCCCGAAGAAGACCAACTGGGAGCCGGTCACGTCGCGCTCGTCAGTAGCGGTTTTTGGAAACGAAAACTGGGATCGTCACCCGACGTCTTAGGGCGCAGAATCATGCTGGATGGCGAGGGCTACACCATCATCGGTGTGGCCCCATCCAACTTCCACCTGACCCTGCCAAACTTCCGCGATGACCGAGACGTCTTCGTTCCGATTGGCCAGTGGACTCATCCCTATTTCCACGATCGCAGCTACGCGTTGGGCACGAAGGCCGTAGGGCGTCTTAAGCCTGACGTCACGCTTGCCCAGGCCCGCGCCGACATGGTTCGCGTCGCGCAAAACTTGGCCGCGGCTTTTCCACAAGCCGATGCTGGCGAAGGCGCCGCGATCGAGCCGCTGAAGCACGAAATGGTAGGAACCATTGAGCCTTTTCTTCTGATGTTGCTGGCCGCTGTTTGCTTTGTCCTACTCATTGCGTGTGTGAACGTCGCCAATCTCCTGCTAGCGCGGTCAACTAGTCGCACCCGCGAATTTGTCATCCGCGCCGCACTGGGCGCGAGCCGGGGACGCGTGATCCGGCAGCTTCTCACCGAGAGCATCCTTCTCGCGATGGGTGGCGCGGCATTGGGCTTGCTGCTCGCCATCTGGGGAAGCAGAGCCGCGCTCGCGGCGTTGCCAGTAGCACTGCCTCGCGCGGAAGAAATCGGACTCGACCTGCATGTGTTGATCTTCACCGCAGTGGTTTCAATTCTCGCTGGCGTTTTCTTTGGCCTCGCTCCGGCGTTAAAAACCTCGCGCCCTAACTTGCAGGAAACCCTCAGAGAAGGCGGTCGCAGCATGAGCACTCGCCACCGCGTTCAAAGTGTTTTTGTCGTAATCGAAATGGCTATGGCGCTCGTCCTCCTGGTGGGGGCAGGTTTGATGATCCGCAGCCTGATGCGCCTATGGAATGTCGATCCCGGATTCGATCCGCACAATGTTCTTTCCTTCAGTGTGGCCCTGCCGCCCTCGACGAACGGCGTAAGTGCCGACGCAGCCCGATCCATTTATCGTCAGCTCCACGACAACCTCACCGCCGCGCCCGGTGTTCGCGCGGCTTCCCTGTCCGGCGGTTCGATTCCCTTCAAGGGCGACGATGAAGAGTTGTTCTGGATCGAAGGCCAAGCCCGTCCCGCAAACGATAAGGACATGAACTGGACCCTGCGCTACACCATCGAACCCGGTTATCTCGAAGCGATGAAAATTCCTCTCAAGCGTGGCCGCTTTTTGACCCCGCAGGACAATGAACACTCACCCCTCGTCGCGGTCATCGACGAAACCTTCGCCAGCCGATACTTCCCGCACCAGAACCCGATCGGCAAGCACGTCAACATAAAAGGAATCGATAAGCCCCTCGAAATCGTAGGTGTGGTTGGGCACGTGAAACAGTGGGGCCTCGATGCCGACGATAAGGAAACTCTGCATGCCCAGCTCTACGCTCCCTTCATGCAAGGCGCAGATAAGGAAATGCAACAGACCACCGGCGGGGTGGATGTGTTGCTGCGATTCGATGGACCTGAGCAAACGGTCCTCGACTCGATTCGCCGCGCGGTCACGGCCATGAATAACGAGCAGTTTCTTTTTGATGTTCAGACCTTCGACGAGATTATTTCCAAGGCACTCGCGGCGCAGCGCTTTTCCATCATTCTGCTCGGCGTTTTCGCCGGGCTCGCTCTGCTGCTGGCCAGTGTCGGCATCTACGGCGTTATCTCTTACGTCGTGGGAGAGCGCACCCACGAGATCGGCATTCGTCTTGCCTTGGGCGCCGACCGCTTGCATATCCTGCGCCTCATCCTCGGACGTGGCGGCATCCTCGCCATGGCCGGCGTGGGATTGGGTCTCATTTCCGCGCTGGCCCTGACGCGACTGATGGCGAGTCTACTCTACGGCGTCCGCTCCACCGACCCGTTGACGTTTGCCGGCGTCGCGATCCTGCTCACCCTGGTCGCGCTCGCCGCCTGCTATATTCCCGCGCGCAGAGCCAGCAAAGTCGATCCCATGGTGGCCCTGCGCTACGAATAGCCTACTCCTGCCCTCATGGTGGTGGACCGCGGCTCGGCAAAGCACGAGACCGATGACTTACGCCAAGCTTGAACTCCGGTAGCTTGCACTGGACCGTTCCGGCACAAGATCCTCCCGTTTTGGCTCCTCGAATCCATCCAAACTCTGCCTGTCATTTTCTCAACCCGATGCATTCAATGGTCTTTGTCCACCTGTGCAAGTAGGCGAAACTTTGGCGAACCAACTGCTTTCGCATTAATGATTGAGTTCACATCAATCAGCAAGGGTCGAATCAGGGTACGCAAACCCAGCAGAGAGGAAACGCTATGTTGGATCTCAGCGATATCAAGATTACGCGACGCGACGAACAGGTGCTGCACCTTCTGGTTGAAGGCTGCAGCAACAAGGAGATCGCCGAGCAATTGAACATCAGCCCCCGAACCGTGAAGCAGCATCTACGCACGCTGTTTCTACGGGCCGGGATCAAAGATGGCCGCAAGCGCGTGAAGCTCGCAACCGCTGTGTTCCAAAGAGAGCAGAGGGAATTATGCAACCATGTGATCGGCTGACCGCCAAGGAAATTCAAGTCGCCATGCTGGTTTGGGAAGGCCAGACTAATCGCGAAATCGCCAAGGTGATTGGCACCACCGAGCAGGTGATCAAGAACTACCTCCGTAACACGTTCGACAAACTCGGTGTGTGGAGTCGCCTGGAACTCGCGCTCTACGTCGCCGCGCACGGCGGCGTTCACTGGCGAGAGCTCGACGCCTTGTCTGGAGCCGCCTCATCAATCACCGCCGCCCCACATTCAGTGCTGCAGACAGTACAAATGATGTCCCCGCCCGTCGAAAAGAGTGACCAAAGGTCAAAGCAATCGACGTTTAAGTCAAAAGTCTCGCCACGACTGATTTCGGCTTAGTTTTGCACAGTTGGAGATTGCACTTCCAGAGGGCGGTGTTCGAATAAGGAACGTATCGTAGTTGCCGCAGGTGCGCTCAAACGCACGTTACTGGTCGAGTTGACAGCCTGTTCCTGCCTTACAATAGTGCAGTACGCTGTGGAAGGAACGCATGTCTTTGAAAACACACAGCCCTGCAGTTGCCTAAAAATGGTTGACGTCGGCAGCGCCCCGGAGTACATACCTCCGACTACAAACGGTTGGTACTGACTCACGCGGAGCGATCTCCCTAAACCGGACAATGTCGTGTCCGCAGTAAATCGTTTCAAAAGAGAGGCGTACTGTGAAGCAGTATCGACCACTAGCTAAGGGTGGACCGCGGAAAAAAGTCTGGCCCTCGCCATCACAGATGCTTCGCCGGGGCCAGCGTGGCCGCTTGTCGGCGGGACAGGCGCCGGCCCGAAGTTTCACCACCGTTCCACGGCCCTGAGCTTGGACGAACCTGGTCGGTTAAAGGTGGGGCACCATTACTCCACCACATGATCGACTTGAGGGCAGGCCCGTCGTAGTTACGCCTGCTCTTCCAAGAAAGACCGAGCCTTACGTGGTGATCGAGCTGGTGGAAAATGGCGATGAACAATCGTAAGGATATTTAGCAAAGTTGTCTTAGTCCCCTATGGCGTACGTTGCGCGCAATCCGAGCCAGGCGACGGTCCTCGTTGTGGACGATTCGCCCGAGATCCAACGTTATCTTCGCATGTTACTCGAAGTCGACTCTCACCGAGTCGAGACAGCCAGCAGCGGCTACGAAGCCTTGCATCTGCTTCGCCATGGATATGTTCCCGACGTGATGCTGCTCGATCTGCAAATGCCGCAAATGGATGGACTAGAAACTCTGCGACGGCTGCAGGAGGTCCGGCCTAAGCCGAGGGTCATCATGTGTTCCGGCGTGGATGATCCCGAGAAGATTCGCGAGGCCGTTTCACTGGGCGCCGAGGCCTATCTCGTGAAACCCGTACAACACTTGTATCTGTCGGCCGCGATTGACCGATGCCTCGCGGGGGGACCTCAAAAATGCCCCGCGGAACAGGCGGGAACTCATCTCTTCGTCGTGCCGTCGCCCAGCCCGCTGTGAGCAAGCGGGCAATTTCAAATCCTGATTCGCACCGTGCTCTCGATGAACTGCCTGAGCTGCTTCCGGTCTTGTTGCGTCATCTCGACGAACTTCACTCCGATTCCAAACCCAGGTGTGCTGGTCACCACCTCGCCGCTCGCCCACAACTTGAAATCCCTTACCCAGAGGGCAACCCTGACCGGCGTTCCTTTGGCCAGAGGGTTGGGCATCTCCAGGAAGCACCCTCCTTGGCTGAGATCGGCAGTTCTGGCGCGGATGGGAACAGACTCGCCGGTGGGATAAACCTCCACGGAGTTGGCGCACTTCACTCTTGAGTGGCCTCGCCGATCTCGTGCATCGCGGACCATTGCGTCAAAGCCGGGTGGTGGCAAGGGAAAGTCCCACAGGCTTTTTTCCGGCGACAGACTGAGCAGACCTAAACGTCCCGCCTGGGCGCTGCCCGGTTCGCCGAGCCATCTGACTCGGAAATGAGCCTTAGTCGCGCCATAGGTCAAACCCACGACATCATCCACTTTTAGCCTGGCTTGGACCCCGCTCAGCTCGACCCCCTGCTGACTTATGTTTATGGTGAAGACCTTTTCGGAGAAGATCTGGCCGGTATTGTCGGTTCCGAAAATTCGCACGGGAACTCTGGTTTCCTTGCGGGGCTCTCGGCGTTTACCCATAAATCTGACCCGACTCATTCGTAACAACCATGGGCCTGGGTAAGCTGATTCTACTTCAGACATCTTTGCCGCCCAATGAACGAATGGACCACCCAGGAGGGCAGGGTTGCGACCTGCCAAGGCAAAACGCTGCAAAAGCTTGCATAAAAGCCTGCTCTCTTTCGAGACTCGTTGCCGGAAGGCGCACTTTTACAAGCATTTGACCGCAAGCCTCCGGCACTCCAATTGCACTGCTCCCGACGTGCGTCCCAGGTGCTGTTATGTCTCCACTTGGCGGTCGCAATTCGAGGAAAGAAATGACCACTAAAAAAGAGAGCTTCTGGATGGCCTGCGACTCGGTCGAACAGCTGCGGGCGGAATACGGCCCCTTCCAGACTCGCTCCGAGGCCGAAGCAGAAGCTCGCAAGCTGGGATTTGGCTTTCTGTTGCGCTACGAGCACGTCATCGACGCCGACGAAAACATCCAGGAAGTGCGCTGCATCTTCATTGAACTGCCCACTGCGCACTCGGCGCCAACCGGCCCAGTGGTCCGCAGGCTTCACACCCGCTGTGCCACGTGCGGCGAAACTTCAGTTCATGAGGAGCATTGGCAGGCTGAAGTGTGGGCCGATATTCATGAATTCGAACACATCCGGCATCGCGTCCGCCTCTTCGAGCAGACTCGCCGAGAAGGTCTCAAGGAAATCGGTGACTGGCGCGATCAGTGCGCCTGATCCCAATCCGGCTCTGCAAGACTCCATGATTTTCTGCTAGTCTGTTTTGGGTAAGTTCGAACGGGCTTTCTCTGAGAATTCTATGGCCTTGTTGACTTCTCTATTCCTCGCGCTTCTTCCTCTTCTGGGCATCCTCTATATCGTTATTTTCGGATCTCTGACGACGGTGGATGGGCTGTTCATGTCGCTGATCCTGCTCTCCATCTCAGCCATTCTCGGGTTGAACGTGCTGATTGAGCTTCGCAAAGGGAAGTCCGCATTCGCACCCAGCCGGAGTGCGCTTGCCCGGCAGCCTTTCGGGACGGTCGCGGACGGGTCGCGACTGAAAACGCGCGGCAAGGTAGAGGAAGTCATTTTCTTCGAATCGAATGTCGGGCAGCCCAACAAATCAATCATCACCCTCGCCGATGGAGGTGGTCCCTCCCGGACGCTCGCGCTCGAGGGAGACGTGCGCAATGCTCTTCCCGTGGGTCAGACGCTTGAGATCACCCTCCGTAAAGAGGGTGGGAAAAACGTTTTAGTAGATGTTACAAACGCCTGACGCCCGACCGGTTCGTAATCCGCGGCCGAACGCCAGATTACGAACGTAACTCACAACCCTACTTCCACCTCGCTCCAACCCGCGATTCCATTAGAGAATTACCAGCATCAGGGTTCACGGGCGAAGTCCGCCCGAAAGCGGAGGGGGAATGCAGCAGAGAGAGGAACAGACCGCACCGACGCCCACTATGTTGGTGCGCGCGGAACAAATCCAGCGAGAGATTCAGCAGCTTTCGGGGCGCGACCTGCAGTTGTGGTCGATCGTAATCCTAGTCATTCTCGTACTGACGGCTGGCATGCTGGCGCTGGTTCTACCGAACGTCATCTGGGCGCAACGTGTCATTCGCATCGAACACATTTATCTGCCGCAACTCTTCTTCGGATTGATCTCGCTGGTTCTGCTTTTCAATATTTACCTAGTGGGACAAAAAATCACCCTGAATAACACCCGCCGTGCCCTGATCAGCGAGTTGGTCCTTAACGAACGGCTGGAGAGCCTCTCGCTGATTGATCCTCTAACGCAGCTATTGAACCGCCGCGCGATGAACGAATTAATTCCCCGGGAAGTCGCACGAGCGAACCGCCTATCGAGCCACCTGACCTTCCTGACCATTGACATCGACGGCTTCCGCTCCGTCAACGCCAAGTTAGGGAATATCGAAGGCAACTTGCTGCTGAGAGAATTTGCCAAGTTACTTACCATGACGTTCCGGGGCGGCGACATCGTCTTCCGTCAAGGTGGTGACGAATTTCTCGTCGTTATGCCGGACACGAGCGAAGAAGACTCTGACTTTCCCGTCCGTCGCCTGCATCGCGCCCTCGAGCAATGGAACCTCAATAGTGGCAAGAGCTACCAACTCTCCTTCAGTTGGGGCATCGCGGCTTACGTGACCGGCAGCGAAGTGGAAGACGTGTTGCGCGCCGTCGACCGTCAGCTCTACCAGAAAAAGCACAACCTGGTTCCGGTTTTCTAAATACTTTTTTTGATAGGCGCATAAAAATCGACAAGATTCCCGTCCGGGTCGCGAAAGTAAATGGAACGAGTGCCCCATGGCTGTGTGGTGGGCAGCTTGACCCAGTTTTTCACCGTGCCCTGCAGTTTCCTGTACTCTTGATCGACATCGGCGACCCTGAATTTCAGGATCAAACTCTTGTTCTTCGCCGCTTCAGCCGACCCAGGGATGTACTTTTCTTGAGCCTCCGCCGAGAAAATCGCCAGCACTCCTCCACCGGTCGGAAACTCTGCGTAGTCCTCGCTAGGCCGCTTGGCTTTAAGCCCCAGGATAGGCTCGTAGAACTCCACAAGTCGGTTCACGTTGTTTGTGATCACACAGGTGTTTACTAGACTTGGGACGCCGATAGGATCCGACCGGCTATCGTCAGTCATTCGAAGGTCTGCAGTCGATACGGTAGCAAACGCCGCCAGCACAACTGCTGAGAACCATACGCGACTTGCCATCACGATTTCCTCCTGTCCGGATTCATGCGAGACAGAAGGGGTTAGCTCTGGGTGACCCTTTTGAAAGAGAACACCCGACACTATTTTTCTGCTCGCATCCAAGGCGTGAAAGTAATTCCAATCAATAATCCTTCCGGGCTCATAAAGCGAGTCACAGTCTGGCCCCACGGCTCCTTCTTGGCCTTGAGAAGCATTCGATAACCTCGCGACTCAAGCTCCGCCGTCGCTCTTTCAACGTTCTCAACATCAAACTCAAGCCATGCTTGCGGGGCAGGGATCTCCTCTGGCCAGGAATCCTTGCCAAAACAGGATTGCGCCGCGTGTGAGAGTGGCCACAGAGCAAAACTTTTTGCTCCGTTCAGAGCTTCCGTGTGAAGATAGCCGCCTTTTTCCTGTTTGAAGAGAATGCCGAAAGTTCCCTCGTAAAGCTCTCGACTCGCCTGGTCGCGAACGATAGGACCAAACCCGGCAAATAGAATCTTGATGCCGCCGATTTCTTTCATGGTCAAATAATACCCCGGGGACGTCATGGCGCGATGCGGACGGAACACAAGATCAAACCATGGTTTCCAGCTCTTGCCGCCGTCAATTGATGTCACCGCGCTCTCACGAACGCCTCCGTTCACCGGCTTCCAGGTGCCACGAACTAGGGGTTGTCCGGGGGCTTCGTGATCGACGCCGCTTAGAACCATAACACCGGATTCGAAGTTGCCTTCGATCACCAGCAATTGCCCTCGATTGGTCACCCAACTCTGGTGCCAAACCTTCCTGGATGCATCAAAAATACTGAAGCTCTGGCCTTGGTGTCCGTCTGCGCCCTGGTAGTCCTCACGCAAAACGCAGCCATCGAGGATCAGATCAACTCGGGTACGCGCGACCTTGGTTGTTGGGTTGTCGAAATCAAAAGCGTCCCAATCACCGATCCAAAAGTCAAACTGTCGATATTCTGGTGCGACACAGGATGCGGGTTTGGTGGAGGCTGGCGGAGACGCTGTTGACGAGACAGCAGCCTGGTTTTCGATTCTGACGAAGAGGAAAACCAGGGTGACAATGCCACATCGAGCAATCGAGGTCATCATGAGTCTCTCCCGGCGCCGCACAGGCGTGGATGCCCGCGCTTAATCGGCAAGTCAATGAGAGGGCGCTTTGGGTAACGGCAACGAGGATTGACCAAACACGTATCTCCATCCCCCCGGCGTCCGCACATAGGTGTCACTGAACCAGACCGTGTGGTCGAATGGTTTCCCGTTGTTTGTACCTTTCTCCCACAACTTGGCCGTAACCACCGCTCCATCGCCCCAAACTCGAACGGTCTGCTCCCCGTCCTCTTGATGTTCATACAGCACCTGCCCGCCGCGCGCTTCATGAAGCAAATCGGCCTTGCTGTAAGTCTTACCCGAACCGGTCACAAGCACGAAGTCATCGGCCAACAGGTGATCCATCGTGGCCGCGTCGTTCTTCTTTACGGCCGCCTGATACTGGGTGTCGAGCGCAGCGACAGTTTTCTGATCATCAGCAACTGACGCGTTCGCAGCACTCACCACAATGGCAGCAAGTATGCCGACTGTCACACCTCGCGCGAGCAATTGTGGAGCCGCCAGCCACTGGAATCGCCGGCAGCCGCTTTCGCTTGTAGTCGAAGCGACAATCCATACCGCAGCCGCGGCAGAAAGAAGCAATGGCTCAATGTTAATCTCCATCGTTACTCCCTTGGTGAAAAGGACTTCGAACTGCCACGAGCGCCCATAATCACGGCACCATATCCCAGCGCTAACTACAGCTAAAACCTATTCTGCGCAGCGCTCGTTAAGAAAATGAGGGTGGGGCATTGTCCCTACCCCTGAATCGCAGTTCAATTCTTGTGTTCGAATCGCACTGCCGGTTTTGTTCTTCCACCTTCGCTCATTTTGTTCCCGCAGCCTCAAGCGCAAGGCGGCTGAGGCCTGGGAGCTGCTTTCGCATGCTCTCAGTGAGAAAGACCCTGCGCGCATTGCCCGCGGCCTTTACCGCTGAAGGGGCCGCCGGGCCGCCGCTTCCGTCGAACACTGGAACCGCTAAGAAAGCGACCGCCGCGCCCGTGTTTGTGTCGATTGCGGTTCCAGAAATCTCACCGCGATCGTTGATCCCTTGGGCTAGGATCAGTGACAACGCAGAGCCAGGCAGGGCGAGCGCATTGAGGTCCATCATCTTGCCATCCTCGTAAAGGAATGCTCTCTGTTCGGTTGCGTTGATAGACTGACCCACTACTTGTCCTCGATCGTTAAGATCGAAGGCTACATCGTTCGTGTCTCCCGACAGCGGAGCAATCGGTCGCATCCCGCGCTCTTTGGTCCAAATGAAAGCAGTGGGATTAATCGGGGCATGTTCGTCGCCGCTCGTGTTCGCAAAGCCGACGACTACGCCTCGATTGTTGATGGCGATCGGAGTGTTCCACGCGTGACCTCCGATATTGCCTAGATCGGTGGGCACGCCATTTTCCCAGAGCAAGGCATGCTTCGCACTCGCACCCCCGACAGCAACGGAACAGAGTCCCGAGATCCCCACGACCTGGCCCTTATCATTGATCGCTGTGGCAGCCGAATCCGGGTCAGGAGCGAGCGGGGGAAGCTGCGTCACCTGGTTCAGTTTCGGCCCCCAGATGACCGCTTCAAACTGGAGAACTTGAGTGCCTGCGCAGGTTGGGTCATGAACCGTGTTCTCCGCCCAACCCACTACGCGGCCCTGATTGTTGACGCCGGCGGCGTAACTGTCATAGCCGCCTAGCGTTGGAAGCTCGGACATCACTCCGTCCTGCCACGCAAACCCGCGACAAATGTAGCCGTCGGGGCCAAAGAAAAATGCGGAGCAACTCCAAGCCTCCCCCAAAGGGTTCATATCCACAGTTTCGGCGATGCCCACGATCTCGCCGCGGGTGCTGTGGTTTGGCCAAGCCACCGTGCTGTTGGGCCCTCCGAGGGTGCCGAGGTCGAACGGAGCCCCGACCCAGAGTTCAGCGTGCACGGTTTTGTTATCGGTCAGATTGGAGCCGCCTGAGATCCAACCCAGATCGTTAATGCCAACCGCCCCTGTCGCTCCCCCAAGTGGCGCCCCGAGGTTGAACACGTAGTATCTGGGCGACTGGTGGTTTTTCCGAGGCGCTTGCGCGACCGATCGAACCGGAGTTGCCAGCGCCGCGAATACGCTCACAGCAGTGATGCAGGTCAATATCCTGGATTGCATAGTGCCTCCTGATTGATTGGTTTTTGAAGTTGAGGATTGAACTGCGGGTCGCACTTTTTCGATTCCGACTGATTAGCGCGATGTTTCCGCTGAAAAAGGGCAAACTCGCAGTGCAAGCCCGCATCAGTCGAAATAGATGCCACCCGCTGGACGCTTGCGGACCTTGAAAGGAAATGCCATTCGCCACGAAGTAGTCGCAGTCCGAAAACGTCCACTTTGTTCCGCCGGATGGGCTACTATGAAATTGCGAGTTATGAATCTGGATTGGCAGGTGTGTTCGCGAGCCCGGCTGTCGCGCGATGCGCGCTTCGATGGCAAGTTCTTCATCGGCGTGCTCACCACCGGAGTTTACTGCCGTTCAATTTGTCCAGCGCGCACGTGTCTGGAGAAAAATGTTCGATACTTTCCGAGTGCCGCGGCGGCGGAGGAAGCGGGTTTTCGACCTTGTCTGCGTTGCCGGCCCGAGTGTTCTCCGGGAACTCCCGCTTGGCTGGGAACTCCAAACACGGTTTCACGGGCGCTACGGCTGATTAGCGAGAGCGGCCTGGAGGACGGCGGGGTGGAAGTTCTTGCCGAGCGCCTGGGAGTTGGCTCGCGTCACCTTCGTCGACTATTCCTCCGCCATCTCGGCGCGACACCGCTGGCTGTGGCTCAGACACGCCGGCTGCACTTCGCTAAGAAGCTCATCGACGAGACCAGTCTGCCAATGAGCCAGATTGCTCTCGCTTCAGGCTTCGGTTGCGTGAGGCGATTCAACGCCGGCATCCGCAAGGTCTATCAGCGAACTCCAACCCAAATCCGGCGATTGGCGGGGCAGGCGGTCCCGCAGCCGGAGAATCAGTATTTCTTCCGCCTTCGTTTCCGCCCGCCTTACAACTGGGACGCGATGTTAAAGTTTCTGGCAGCTCGCGCCACGCCCGGTGTCGAGGTAGTTGAAGCCGACACTTATCGCCGTTCCATTTCATTGAACGGTGTCCACGGACATTTTGAGATCTCTCTTGACGAAGAGAACGTCGCCCTGGCGGCTCGGGTTCAGTTTGGAAATCCCCGCTCGCTCTTCTTCATCGTGGAACGAATCCGCTCCATGTTTGATCTGAATGCAGATTGGGCGGCGATCTCGCGAGGTCTGAGGACCGACCCTGAATTAGCGAAGCGGCTGGCAATTCATCCCGGCCTCCGAGTACCCGGGTGTTGGAACGGTTTTGAACTCGCGGTTCGAGCGATTCTTGGCCAGCAGATCACAGTAAAAGGCGCGACCGCGCTTGCCGGACGGATCGTAAAGGCCTTCGGACAGCCGTTTCCCGAGGCCGGCAACCTCACGCACTTGTTTCCTGCACCTGAAGTTCTGGCCGATGCCAATCTCGCCAGCATTGGTATGCCCCAGGCTCGAGCTGAAACCATCCGTGCCCTTGCGCGCTCTGTATGCAATGGACGGATCAATTTCGACGGCATCGTGGACTCGGATGCATTCCTGACCCGATTGGGCGAAATTCCCGGCATCGGGCGATGGACAGCGCAATACGTGGCTATGCGTGCCCTCGGCGAACCCGATGCCTTCCCCTCGGGCGACCTCGGTCTATTGCGAGCCTTGACTCTGGAGAGTGCTGCGGAACTCGAACGTCGCGCCGAATCCTGGCGACCGTGGCGGGCCTATGCGGCTATGTACCTGTGGAATATCGCAAGCGACCGCCGCGGCGAAAGTAATTCAGTCTCCGCCAAATCCGTATCATCAGGGCCCAACACAAGCCCAAATCTCGAGACGGAAATCAATGCCAGTTAGACTTACGGAATCGCAGCGGTCGCCTGGTTCGAATACGCGCTCTCCATATTGCTAGCGTCCACCGATGTGGTGACGTAATCGTAGGTTTGTCCGTTTTGAACTGAACTATCCGTGTAGCTGGTGGCCGTGTTCACGGAGGGGTTGAGTCGGGCGTAAGTGCCGCCTGATGCGACACGACGATACACGTTGTAGCCGACCACTTGCGAAGTGCTCGGATCCCAGGTCAGTGCCACGCTGTGCGAGGATTGTTGCTGGGTTCCGCTCCCTGAGAGAGTCTCGGTGCTCGGTGAATTGGTTGCGTTGCTATCAAATGCGACACTGCCGGGAGTGCTGCCGGCAGTCTGTGGAGCGAAGGTAACGGTGAAAGGAACGCTTTGTCCTGCGGGCACCGTCGCTGGGAAAGTGATTCCGCTAAGCGAATATCCCTGACCGTTCCAGGCCGCGGACGTCACAGTAATGTCGGAACTGCCGGCGGTCAAGCTACCCTGCTTGACTGAATTGCTACCCACGGCCACGTTGCCGAAACTCATGGTCGCCGGAGCCACCGCAAGCTGGCCGGGACCCGCACCGCCGCTTGTCGGAGCTTGTTTTGAGGCAGACGAAACGCCCTGGCAGCCGATAAGCGCAAGAACCGCAGGCAAAGCTAAAAGACAGCCGAGACGACGAAACCGGAATGGGGTTGCTCTCTGCACTAAACAATTATCTGGACGGAACACCGGGTCCGTCTAGAGGCCCCTTAGCCCTGACCTACAACAGTTTTCTGCGTACTACTTTGGTAACTCTAATACTTCCGATCTAATTGATTCCGCCAGAGTTACTGAGTTTTCAGGTAAGGTGTGTATCCCCGTGTCTTAGTCTGCAGCCGATACAGCGAAGTGGTCGCGGTGATGTAGAGCGCGCCGTAATCGGCGTCTCCCCAAGCGAGATTGGCAGGCTGCTCCGGCATCACGATTGTTCCGAGTTTATTACCTTTGGAATCCCAAATCCAGATACCCTTTGGTCCGGTGACAAACAAGTTCCCATCCTTGTCGACTTTCATCCCGTCGGGCACGCCGTCGTCTTTCCCGCCAGGCTCCTCGCCAAAAATTCGTCCGTTTGAGAGCGTGCCATCGGCGGCGACATCGTACACGCGAATATTTCTCTTTTCGCTATCGTCCACATAGAAACGTTTGCCATCGGGAGAAAAGGCCAGACCATTCGGTTGCTCCAGATCTTTGGTGAGCAGCCTTACGTTGCCGTTGCCTTCCAGTCGATAGACGCCTTGGAACGGGATTTCCTGCTTTTCTCCGGCAACCAAGTCCAGCGTCGGATCAGTAAAATAAAGCGCGCCATCCGGACCCAGAACAACGTCGTTGGGACTATTCAATTTCATGCCTTGATAGCGATCGGCCAGAATCTTGTATTTCCCATCGGGAGTTACCGAGATAATGGCACGCAAAACGCTGGCGCAGTCGATGAGCCGACGCTGACGGTCGAAGGTATTGCCGTCGGGATCGCCGAGCGCGATCACCACCGCTTTCTTACCGTCAGGATAGACTCGAAAGATTTTGTTGAACGTCTCATCGCTTACATACACGAATCCTTGCGAATCCCAAACCGGGCCCTCGGTGAATCCGAAGCCGGTCGCCACTACACTGAGCTGGGCGTTGCGATCCAGCAGATCCCAGAAATGCGATGACGTCCCTTGTAGCAAGAATTCTCGAAGGGGATGGGCGGCATTCACAGAGACCCGGCTGTGGAATGCGATCAGCAATAAAGCTGCGAAAATGCAGCTGCACGTGATTGTCACTCTGCGATTCACGAATGCGTTTTTTCTGAGCCGGGTCGATTTCTTAAGCGGGGAAGGCTCCGGCCCGCTATTCATCGATTTCCCCCAAGGGTGTTGCTTCGCCCTTCTTTGCCGAACTGATGAGAAAGCTTACGAGATCGTCCAAATCCTTGCTGTCGAGCGTCGACCCGTAGTCGGAAGGCATGAGCGGTTGCGCATTGTACTCGACGCGATCAAGGTCGGCCTTCAGGAAAAAATGGAACGTGCCGTCCAGCGACTGTAGCTGCAACGAGAAATTATCTTCGTTGCGTATGCGGCCGGTGTATTGCTGACCACCACGCGTGACCACTAACGTACTGCGTGTTGCCGCGCCAGGATTTATGATCGCAGTTCGTATTTCCTGTGGCGAATGCGCGCGTCCGTAGCTGGTTAAGTCAGAGGCGATAAATCCACCAGTACCCGCTACCATATGGCACTCGGAACAGCCCGCCTTTGTGTCGAAAAGCGTCTTTCCGCGAGCCGGATTACCGGGCAGCGCTATCATTTTGTTTGTTCCCTGGAGAGTACGAAGATAAGCGACGACTGCGCTGACGTCAGAACTCGTGAGCGAGTGGAAGGCTGGCATCCCAGTTCCCGGCAAACCTTCCTGAACGATATGCATGAGTTGAGCGTCCGAGAGCCTTTGTACTACGGATTTCTGAGCGATGTCTGGGGCGCGTTCACTACCTCGGCCATCCAGTCCATGACAACCGGCACAAGTGGAAGCAAAAACTTTCTGTCCCGCGATATCTGCCGATTTGATCTCCGGCTTGGTTCGCGAGGACTGCTGCGCGACCGATTGCAGCACAAGCGCCAGAACGGCACCGCCCAGCGCAGTTGAAAGGAACAGAAAGAATCGCTTCCGAATGTGACTGCTCCTTTTGAATGCTCTGCGGGGAAACCGGTGTCTCCCGCAGGCGCGATGGTAGCGGCTAAAAGTCTAGAAAAAGAACTTCGCTCCGACTTGCAGAATGCGCGGGTCACGAGCACTGGTCACCACTCCGAATGTGGAGTTGATCTCCCCCGTCGGATTCATGAACTGAGCGTGGTTGAAAAGATTGAATGCCTCGAAGCGCAACTGAAGTTCCTTCGACTCGGTGATCTTGGTCGATTTCAGGAGAGCCATATTCCAGTTGTTGAGGCCGGGGCCGTGAAAGAAGCGCCGGGAAGAATTTCCAAATTGCCCGAGCGCTTCATTGCTGAACAGGGAAGTGTCGAAGTACGTGCCGCCCTTGCGTGGATTGGTAGTGGCAAGGACGTGCCCGCCGGAATAATTCGGAACGTCAACCGGAATCGCATTGGCGCCGATCAATGAATTGTCGTCATTCTCTGACATCGTGATCGGCAGCCCAGTGGCGAAGTTCGTGACCCCCGACAGACTCCATCCGCCGACCACCCTCTTGGCCCAGCCCGCGCTGACGTACCTGTCGAACGGCATCAGCCAGTTGTAGCTAAAGACGAAATTGTGCATTACATCGAAATTACAGAGCGAAATACTGAGGGCTGGGTTAAATGGGTTCGTGGAATCCTGGAGGCCGGATGCGTTGTCCATGCACTTGCTGTAAGTGTAGCCGGCGAGAAAGCTCAGCGAACTGCTGTTGTGGCTGAGGCTGGCCTGGAACGAATTGTAGTGCGAGTTGGCTATCGTAGAGACGAAAGGATTGGTATCAAAGAGCGGTCCAAGCGGGCGCACGGCTGGAATGACCTGCCCAGAGGCGGTTACCCACGGGGTGCTGGTTCCTATACTCTGTCCGTTGGGTCCGACCGTTACCTGGAATGGAGGGGTTTCGCTGAACGGACCGCACGGGCCGGCGAAGTTTGGATTGAGGTTAGCCGGATTGTTCAGGAACAAGCACGCCGCTGGATTGGCGGGATTGGCCTCGATGGATGTAACTAAGCGATGGCCTTCGTTTCCCACATAGCTGGCGGTCAGCACAGTGTTCGCCCCAAACTGGCGTTGGATGGAGAGTTCATAGTTCTCGGAATACGGCAGCTTGTTTTGGTGATCGAAGGAGAAGTCGTATGAGAGGGGCTCGACTTGCGCCCAGGGGAAAGTCGTGTCGGGGTTCGAGGGCGAAACGTTGGTCGGAGGATAGGGGAACGGAAAGCGCTGTCCTACGCTAGCGCCGCTGGAACGAGTTAAGTAAGGAGCCTCGAGCAAGGGCGGCGCTGCGCTGCCATAGTAGAGTCCGTAGGGTGGATCGCCAACTTCAAGGAATTGTGAGAGATCTTCTACCGAGCTGTAATACATGCCAAAGCCGGCTCGAATACTCGTTTTAGCGTCCGGAGAATAGGCGAAGCCGAGGCGAGGCGAGAAGTTGTGCCACTGAGTGGGCGCCAAGGTTCGAGGAACACCGGGATCGCCGGCAACCACATATCCCGGAGGCGCGCCCGGGAACTTCACCGACTGCTTGCCCGGGATAATCGTCTCAATCTTGTTTTGCGTGTCGTACCATGGCATGCTGGCTTCCCAGCGCAGACCATAATTCAAGACCAGGTTGGAAGTCACACGCCAGCTGTCCTGTCCGTAGAGCGCGTAATACTTGCTGCGAGAATCGAGGATCTGCGGGCTGGCCTGGGTCAAACTGTCGGGGGCGCCAATCAGAAAGTCGGCAAAATCGATTCCGGTCTCAGAGCCCGAGAAACCGTACTGGCCGTTTTCTGCGGCAAGGTTCCTTTCGTTAATCTGGTCGTAGTGGAACTGCCCACCGAACTTCAGCGAGTGAGTGCCCATCACCCTGGTGAAATTATCCAGCACCTGAAAGGAATTGTTGTATTGCCGTGTGCTCACCTGCGGAACCCCAATTTGGAAGTTATTAAAAACGAAGTAGGGCACACCTTCCAGATTGGGCGCGATAGGACTGATTCCACCGGTGACTGCATTCCAAGGGGTTACGAAACCTAAGTTAGCCAAGCTGTAGGCCGATCCAACTCCGCCCTGAGGGTCTGTCAAGGCAATCGTATTCCGAACATAGCTGAAGCGGAATTCATTGACCGCATAAACGCCGAAGCTCTTTGTATCGCCCAGATTCACTAATTGGGCGCGCCCGGCGGTAGTGGCATTGTAGGCGAAACTCTGGGCCGGAACAGTTGCTCCACCGTTGGGGAACGGTGAGTTCAGCGCGTAATCATCGATGAAGTAATAAGCAAACAGATTACCAAAGCGGGTATTTTGATCGACCCGAATTCCTCCTTTGTTGTCGCTCAGTTTTTGCGCGTAGGCCGACGTCACAAAAAAGTTATTGGGCGCGTTCGGCTCCGGAATCAACTTGAGCTTCAGCATATTCACCGCGACGGGCGACCATGCATTTTGCGGGATAACGGCATTAGGAAACACGCACTGCGCATTACTGGTGCAGCCCTGCGTGTAATACGCCTCCTGGTCGGTAACCGTATAGCCAAGACGTTGGGAAAGCATGCTAGCCCAGGAGGGCCCATTGACAACACCGGTCAGCGAACTAGCCGAATCGGAGAAATCGCCACCAAAATTCGCGACTGACGGCATTTGCGCATTTACCGTCGGCGCCTGATTCTGGCGCCAGCCCTGATAGTCGACGAAGAAAAAGGTTTTGTCCTTTTTGATTGGGCCCCCGAAAGTGCCTCCAAACTGGTTCTGCTGAAAGACCGGAGTTTTATCCGTGGGCAGAGAATAGTAATTCTTGGCATCGAGTACGGTGTTGCGCAGGAATTCGAATCCGCTTCCATGAAATTGGTTGGTTCCGGATTTGGTTACGACGTTGACTTGTCCGCCGCTGTAGTTTCCGTATTCAGCATCAAAGTTGTTTGTGATGATCCGGAATTCCGAAATCGAATCCAGGTTAGGGATAATTGCAGCACCGTTGTTCTTGCCCTCTTCAACGTTCGATCCGTTCACCATGAAGCCGTTGGCGGTTTCGCGCTGGCCGTTCACGGACTGATTGCCGGCGTTCAGGCCACCGTCGACGGCGCGGTCGCTGATGCCCCCAGTTCCAGTGTCGGTTGAGTTGTACGGAGAAACGCCGGGCTGCAGCGCCAACAGGTCGGTGTAGGCCCTGCCGTTCAAAGGAACGGCGGTCATCGTCTTGCCGGTGATCACCTCACCCATCTGGGTGCTTTCCGCCTCCACGTGGACGGCGTCGGTTCTGACCTCGATCTTTTCGTTGATGGTGCCGACCGAGAGCGTTGCATCCACCCGCAGAGCCGAGTTGGCGTTGATGGTGAGTCCAGTTTCGGTGAAGGTCTTGAATCCGATCTGGCTCACCTCCAGGTCGTAGGTGCCGACGGGAAGGGCGGGCAGACTGTAAAAGCCTTTAGCGTCGGTGGAGACCGTTGTCTTGACTCCGGTTTGTGTATCCGTCGCTATAACTTTCGCTCCTGCAACGACCGCACCGCTCGAATCGGTCACGAGGCCGGAAATGCTGCCGGCGATGCTGGCCCAGGTGAGTCCGATTGCCAGAAATAAAAACAGGCACACTGCGACGCTAGTGCACTGACGATTACGCATGCCCCGACCTCCAGTCAGACGAATACACTGCCAGACTCGAACTCTCTCATCTAGTGAAAATGGGTCTTGAAGTTGTGAAAGCATTTTCTACTGTCTGACACGAGGGTTTATCTCAATTGTGGTGGAAATGTCAATAACTTCTTGAACGAATTAAAACGTTTTACAAGCGGTCAACCCCGCTGCCCAAGAGCAGACCGCCGCAAGCACATGCTGCCCTATTTTTGCCTCACCGCGACGGCGGAGATTTCAATGCGAGCATTGTTCACCAGGGCAGCCGCCTGGATAGTTGCGCGCGCCGGCTTCGGATCGGGCAGAAATCCTTTGTAGACCGTGTTCATGTCGCCGAACTCGTGAATGTCGGCGAGGTATACAGTCACAGAGACGATATCTTTCAACTCAAAACCTGAAGCCTTGATCACTCTCTGAATGTTCTCCAGTGCCGCCTTGGTCTCGGCGGTGATACCACCTGTGACCAACTTGCCGGAGTCATCCGACCCCTCCTGTCCAGCGATGTACAACGTGTTCCCGGCGACAATCCCATCACTGAAGGGCAAGCCCTTGGCATTGGACAAATTCACTGCCCGATGTTCCTGAGCACGACCGGACTCGGCGGATAGAATTGTGAGAGCAATTCCAAAAGCCAGGACGGAAAGTCGAGCAATTTTCTTTTTCATTCTCATTGTTCTCTCTTTCGGTACGCATAGTTTGGCCCTTCCCTGTGATGAAGAACAGTGTTAGAGTCCGCGCACATGTATACAACAGGGAGGATGGGATGAACAAACTCATTCGCTTTGCAAGATTTCGCAAGGATGCTGTGGTTATCGCTTCGGTGTGCCTGGTTTGCGCGATCATGAGCCGCGGGCCGCTTCACGCTTGGTCGGTCGCCAACACATCGTCCGGGTCCGACAACTCGGCTACTCTGATTGCGGATTTTCGTCGCGTCGAAGTGGCCTCGGTGTCGGACGCGCTTGAGCAACTCACCGGAAAACGTATGTACATGAGTCACCGGATGCGGCCGATCTTTACCGCGAAGTTCGCGGGGTTCGCACGCACGGTACAGCTCAAGAGGGACGAAGGCAATAGCGACCCGGCTGCACTGAACGGAATGCTGCAGGCCATTGATCAAGGCTCGACTGATTCGGTTTACGTGATGGCAGTCGAGGACGGCGCGGATATTGCAGGCATGGGCGGGTTGATGGGTACCGCAATGGCGGCGCGCGGCTACGCAGGTGCTGTGATCGACGGGGGTGTGCGAGACGTTGCTTATCTGCAGAAGATCGGGTTTCCGGTGTTTGCCAAGGGCATTGTGCCCTCGACCTCGGTGCACCATTACCGTTTTTCAGGTGCGCAAATTCCGGTTAGCTGTGACGGCGTCGTGGTCAATCCGGGCGACATTATCACAGCAGACAGTGACGGCGTGGTTGCGGTTCCTGCCGCCAAGGCCCAGGAAGTGTTGAAACTTGCCCAGCAGCTCGACTTTAAGGAGCATTCTATGTATCCGCAAATCGAGCAGATGAAGTCCATTGAAGAGGCGGTGAAAAAGTCTGGCAGGTTGTGACTCAGCTCCAACTATTGCAGAAAATCGATTTTCATCAGATAATTCTCACTTTCATTTTTGAAATCAGAAGAAAATATGGCTGATGCGGCAGGACGCAGTTACAACATCACGTCGTTGCAGCGGGGCTTGAGTCTTCTTCACCTCTTCGGCGAATCGCCCCGCGGATTGGCTGCTAAAGAGGTTGCAGGCCTTTCTCGTCTCCCGGTCAGCACCGTACATCGCTTCCTGATAAACCTGGTTCGCGCAGGCTTCCTCAACTGCGGAGGGGATGGTGTTTACCACTTGGGAATTGCATGCTTCGCGATCGGGCAGGCTGCACTCGGCCAGCTCGATATTCGTCGCCTCAGCCTGCCTTATCTTCAGGAACTGAATCATCAAACGCGCGAAACCATTCACTTGACGGTGCGACATGGGCTGTCCGCAGTTTATGTCGAGAAGCTCGATTCGCCGGAGCAATTGCGAATCTACTCGCGAATCGGGGCAGGAGTACCTCTGTATTGTACCGCCGTTGGCAAGATCATGTTGGCTTACATGCCGAAGGACGAGCAGGATAAAGTCGTTCGCCAACTTGAGCTCAAGCGGCTAACACCGAATACCGTCGAGAGCCTGCAGGAGCTGCAGACGGAGTTGTACCGCGTTCGCAAAAACGGATACGCCTGCGATATGGAAGAGCACGAACTGCACATTCGGTGCGTCGCCGCGCCCATCTGGGATCACGCTGGCGGCGTATCGGCAAGCCTCAGCGTTACTGCGCCTATGGTGCGAATGCCGGTCAGTCGCTTACGGCAACTCGCGCCCTTGGTGCAGGAGGCTGGACTGCGAGTCTCGATCGAATTGGGCTATCCGAAAAACGGCAAGCCATGGAAGGCGTTGCCATTGCGAAAGAGCGGAATCGCGGAGACTCGAATTGCGAATCGACCTTCATAATTGGCCGGTCGTGGCCCGCATGGCAATTCAATTACGAGACGGGAGACGAGCTCATAGGATGCGAACGACGCTGAATGTTTGCGTTGTTTTGACTTGTCTAGTGGCCCTCGCCAGCGAGAACTCGCCTGTCGCTCCGATATCTGCAGCCATCGATGTGCGTAATGAGGACCTGCTGGTTCGGCCGCCTGCGACGAACTGGATCTCCTACAACGGAGATTACTCCGGCCGGCGCTACAGCAGCCTCGCCGAGATTAATACGACGAATATAGGAGGGTTGCGAGCGGAGTGGGTGTTCCATGCGCAACACTCAAGCCGCCTCGAAGTAACTCCGGTGGTGGTGAATGGGGTTATGTTCATAACCGCGTCCAATAGCGCATTCGCTCTCGACGCAAGGACTGGGCGTGAGTTGTGGGAGCATTCACGACCCATCAGCGCGGGGTTAATCGACGACGCATCCCGGCACATCAACCGGGGTGTCGGAGTGTGGCGAAGCCGGGTCTATATGGAAACCGACAATGCGCATCTGTTGTGCCTGGATGCGCGCTCGGGAAATGTGATTTGGGATGTAGCTTACGCGGACTGGAACAAGAACTACGGCGCCACCAGTGCGCCGCTGGTGGTGAAAGACAAAGTGCTGGTTGGAACCTCCGGCGGTGACGACGGCGTTCGAGGCTTTGTAGCGGCCTACGATGCAATGACCGGCAAACTGGCGTGGCGGTTTTGGACGATACCGGCTCCCGGCGAGTTCGGTTCGACGAGTTGGCCGGGTTCTTCGTACTTGCACGGCGGCGGCACCACATGGATGCCCGGAACCTATGATCCTGAACTCGACACCATATTTTGGGGTTCGAGCAATCCCGCCCCGGACTTTGAAGGTAGTGTACGTCCAGGAGATAACCTCTACACCGATTGCGTGCTCGCGCTCGATCCCGACACGGGAAAGTTGAAATGGTATTTCCAGTTCACTCCTCATGATCTGTTCGACTATGACGGCGTGGAAACGCCCATTCTGATCGATGCCGTTTACAAGGGCAAGGCCCGTAAGTTACTGGTGGAGGCGAATCGCAACGGTTACGTGTATGTGCTTGATCGTATCGACGGGAAATTTCTTTCGGCGGCGCCGTTCGTCGAGAAACTCAACTGGGCAAAGGGAATCGATGACCACGGCAGGCCCATCCGTACCGAGGTCAAGCCCACATCCAACGGCGCCCGTGTCTGTCCGGGATACGCCGGCGCGACTAACTGGTTCGCCCCGTCTTATAACGAGTCCACCCATTTCGTTTATTTCATGGCCTTGGAACAATGCGAGACGTATTTTTCAAAAGCCCGGCCGCAGCCTTTCAAAGAAGGTGAGATGTACTATTCCAGCGGAGTAAAACACATCGCCGGCGAAAATTCCCAGAAGATTCTGGTCGCGTACAACCTGGATACAGGTACGTTTCCGTGGAAATATCCGCAAGTGGGGCGCGGACGCTCTTCAGGTGGAACTATGACAACCGCGGGCGGCCTGGTCTTCTTCGGAGACGATGCCGATTGCTTAGAGGCCGTAGATGCGCAAACCGGAAAGTCATTGTGGCACTTTAATACTGGGCAGGGGATGAGTGCTTCGCCGATGAGTTACGCGGTCGGCGGCAAGCAGTACACAGCAATTGCTGCGGGAAGCGATATTTTTAGCTTCGCATTGCCGTAACCCTTTGCATCAGGGACGCAGGATCCAAAAGAAGAGCTTCAAAAAGAAGAGCTTCAAAAGGAGCAGATCATGGGCCTCAACTTGAGGTGGAATCGCCGAGGTTTCTTGGGTGGCTTGGGAGCCGTTGCCAGCTTGTTCGTTATGCCGCGAAAATCATTCGGCTGGGGCGGGACTGCCAAAAAAGACGGTGGCCTGACAGGCTTCGGCGAGACCGGCAACCCCTACGAAGAGCTGGGAGTGACGACCGTCATCAACGCCGAAGGAACCATGACCATGCTGGGCGGATCGCTCATCCGCCCCGAAGTCGAAGTTATCATGGCCCAGGCGTCCCGCCATTTCGTCCACATGCCCGGATTGGAAGAAGCAGCTGGGAAGCGCATTGCCCAGATGCTCAAGCTGCCCGAGGGATACAGCGCGCTCGTGACCTCGGGAGCAGCGGCTGCAATTCAGTCGGGATTGGCGGGCATCCTCACCGGCGACAACGAGACGCTGATCAAGCAACTCCCTGACCTCGCCGGAATGAAGTCCGAGGTCATTATTCAGAAATCCCACCGCAACCCCTTCGATCACCAGCTGCGCGGTGCTGGCGTCAAGCTGATTGAGATCGAAACTCGCGATCAGTTGCGCGCCGCGGTGAGCGACCGTACCGCCATGATGCACTTCACCAACTTCGCGAACGACGCTGGGCAGATCAAAGTCGACGAATGGGTCAAACTCGCCAAGGAATACAGGCTGCCGTGCTTCAATGACGCCGCGGCTGACACTCCGCCCATCTCCCATCTGTGGGATTACACCAACATGGGTTACGACCTGGTCTCGTTCAGCGGCGGCAAGGCGATTCGGGGTCCGCAGTGCGCTGGTCTGCTGATCGGCCGCCAAGACCTTGTTCATTACGCTTTGCTGAATAACAGCCCTTACGAAGATACGCTGGGCCGCGGCCAGAAAGTGGGTAAAGAAGAAATTATTGGAATGATCAAGGCCCTCGAACTCCACCTCAAAGACGACTACGACGCTTTAGACAAAGAGTGGCAAGACCGGCTGGAATTGGTTTCTCGGGAAGTCACAAAGATTCCCGGCGTGACCACAAAGTTCTTCACGCCCGCCATCGCCAATCACGTTCCGCACATGCAAATCATCTGGGACTCGAGAATTTCTCTGACTCCGAAAGAAGTCTCGCAACTTCTGAGGAATTCGAAACCTTCGATCATGATGTCGTCCGGGGAAGAAAAACCGGGGCTGGCGATGAACTCGTTCATGTTGCAGCCGGGAGAAGACCAGATCGTTGCCCAGCAACTCTCGGGCATTTTGCGCCAGCACTCGTCCTGATCGAATCAGAACGAACAGAACGCATGATGCGCAGCACTCACAATGCGACGACCGAGTTAAGGCACCGGCATTCGGACCTTCGTGCCCTTTTTCTGCAGCCAGGCGTTGAACTCCTCCACCATCTGCCTTGTCCATTTTGCGTCGATCTGCCCTGGCGTGTACTTGCCTTCGCGCAGCATCGTGTGACCCCATTCGTCGACCAAGTGATCCATCTCTGTGTCGTCGGCAACTTTCTCCGCCAGTTGAGGAGGAACGAAAGTGATTCCTTCCGGATCGCCGATTGCAATATCTCCCGGCATCACGGTCACTTCTCCAAGGCGAATCGGAACATTGATTCCCGTGAGCATCACGTTCTCCAAGGCCGAGGGATCAACTCCGCGCACATAGCACTGGAATCCGGCGATCTCATGAATCCCCGTCACATCTCGGACCGCGCCGTTTACGATCAACCCGTTGTGACTCTTGGCATAGATCGCCGTCGCCAGATTGTCGCCGACAATTGTGCCGTAACGGATTTTCCCGAACAGATCGACGACCAGGACGTCGCCCGGTTTCAGAATGTCGATGATCCACGAATTCTCGTCGCCAATGCGATTTTCTTTTTTGCCGTTGGCGCGAACCACCGAATCCACGTCAGGACGCAGCGGCATGAACACAGCCGTCACCACGCGGCCCACAAGCCGCGCTCCCGGGTTGATTACCTTCCATCCGCCTTCGAACTGGTTGCGATAACCAGCCTCTTGCAGCACATCCCACGCTTCGTCTGCGGTGACGTCCTTCAAACGCGCAAGCACGGCATCCGCCACAATCGGACGTCCATCCGCAAAGCGGTCGCCGTGCCACTCCGGCGTGAATTCAACTCGCTGCTCTTTCGAAAAAAGATCGAGCTGTGCATGCGCCGGAAGAATCAGCGCAAGCCCTATAGAACATGCGACCACAACAAGAGCAGTTCTAGTCATAGATTTTCCGCGTCGCCGTCGAACTTCATAATGACGGCGAAAGTATCACAATGTTTCCGGTACAACAATTACAAATCAGGAATGTCGATGCGGTTTTCTGCGAGCTCGTGAACCATGGCGAAACTGAACATCCGATCAAAAGACGAGTGCATGTGGGATCTGGTAAGTCTCGGCGAAGTCATGCTCCGCCTCGATCCGGGCGACGACCGAATATCGACAACACGCCACTTTCGCGCCTGGGAAGGTGGAGGCGAATACAACGTGGCTCGCGGCCTGCGACGCTGCTTCGGCATGGACACAGCGATTGTGACTGCCTTCGCCGACAACCCCGCCGGTCGCCTCGTCGAAGACCTGATGTTGCAGGGAGGAGTGAGCCAGAAATATGTTCGCTGGGTTCCTTACGACGGGGTCGGCCGAAGCGTGCGCAACGGCCTGAATTTCACGGAACGGGGTTTCGGCGTTCGGGCTGCGCTCGGCTGCTCCGATCGGGGACACACCGCCATTTCCCAATTGAAGCCCGGCGAGGTCGACTGGGAAACAATCTTCGGTAAAAATGGTGCACGCTGGTTTCATACCGGCGGAATTTTCTGCGCGCTCTCCGAAAGCACTCCGCTGGTCGCCCGCGAAGCCATGGAAGCCGCCCAGCGCGTGGGCACAATCGTTTCTTACGATCTCAACTATCGTCCCTCGCTGTGGAAGTCGATTGGCGGAAAAGCCAAAGCCCGGGAGGTAAACCGCAACCTGGCCTCGCTCGTCGATGTCATGATCGGCAACGAAGAAGACTTCACCGCAGCACTCGGCTTCGCGGTTGCCGATCTGGACGCGCATCTCTCCAAGCTCGACCCGGCCAATTTCGAGCGAATGATCCAAGCCGTGGTTCGCGAATTCCCCAAGCTCTCCGTCGTCGCCACCACTCTGCGAAATGCGAAAACTGCGACCGTGAACGACTGGGCAGCCATCTGCTACGCCGACGGAAATTTCTACCGCACGCCCGCGCGGGAAAATCTGGAAATCTTCGATCGCGTAGGAGGTGGCGACTCTTTTGTCTCCGGACTGGCCTACGGATTCCTGTCCGGCAAAGATGCGCAGTGGGCCGTCGAATGTGGCGCAGCCCACGGTGCGCTCGCCATGACCACGCCTGGAGACACTTCCATGGCTACGTTGTCCGAAGTCTTGCAGGCAATGAAAGCCCAGACCGCACGAATCGAACGCTAATGACAATTCGAACTAAGAGCCAAACATGACCATCGAGAGCGTAATTCGAAGAATCGGAGAGATCGGCGTCGTGCCGGTAGTGCGTGCCGCGACCGTTGAAGAGGCCAACCGCGCCGTGGAAGCGATCTGCTCCGGCGGCATTCCTATCGTCGAAATTACCATGACCGTTCCCGATGCGATTACGGTCATTCGCCAGGTCGCCCGCGAATACGGCAGAGAAGTTCTTGTCGGCGCCGGAACCGTCATCACCGCCGCCCAGGCCGAGCAGTGCATCGCGGCCGGCGCGGAATTCATCGTGAGTCCCGGATTGTCTTTTCCGGTGCTTTCGGCTGCTCACTCTTGCGGAAAACTCGCGATCCCCGGTGCCCTCACGCCTACCGAGCTCATGAACGCGCACCAGAACGGCGCCCGCCTGATCAAGATTTTTCCTTGCGGAAGCGTAGGCGGCCCAAAATATCTGAAGTCCCTGAAAGCTCCTTTCCCCGACGCGGCGCTCATTCCGACCGGCGGAGTCAACGCCGCCAACGCCGCCGAGTTTATTGCCGCTGGAGCCTTTGCCCTCGGCGTTGGTGCGGAGTTGGTCAACGCCGCCGCACTGCGCGAAGGAAATCTCGCCAAGATTACAAATTATGCCCGCGAACTGATCGGAGCAGTACTCTCAGCCCGCGAATCAGTTCCATAGACAGCGTTCATTTCCTGGCACTATCATTTCGAGCGAAGTCGAGAAACCTTGTGCTTTGCGGCCAGCGCAAGAAAACAAAGTTCGAGCGACCCCTACTGATTAACTCCGCTAGCCAGGTAGCCGCCATCTACCACGAGCAAAGTGCCGGTCACAAAGCTGGCCGCATCCGACGCAAGAAACACCGCCGCCCCAACCAACTCTTCCAGTTCGCCATATCGCTTCATCGGAGTCCGCAACAAAATCTCATCGCCACGCGGCGTGCCCATGACAAGCTTTTCGGTCAGCGGCGTACGGAAATATCCTGGTGCGATCGCATTCACGCAAACTCCATGTGACGCCCATTCGATGGCCAATGATTTCGTGAGCGATGCCACACCGGCTTTGCTCGCGCAATACGCAGCCACTTCATACAACGCCAAAAATGAACCCATGGAGGCGATGTTGATAATCCGTCCATAACCTCGTTCGATCATATGGCTGCCAAAAATCTGGCACGCTCGCAACGTTCCTGTCAGATTGGTATCGAACAGACGGTTCCAGTCGGCTTCGGAAAGTTGCAGCGTTGGAGTGCGCTGGTTGAAACCGGCAGAATTCACGAGAATATCGACTCTGCCAAGCGCCTCGATCGTCGTTCGCAGCAAACGCTCCAACGATCCTCGGTCGGTAACGTCGCAAGTCACGCGCAACGATTTTCGCCCGAGCAATTCAATCTGTTCAGCGACCGCCTTCACTTGATCGATTCGGCGCGCCGTCGGCACAACGTCAGCCCCGGCTTCAGCCAATCCTCGCGCGAGCACCTGACCGATCCCAGAACTCCCTCCAATCACCACAGCCACCTTTCCATTTAGCTCCAACCGGCTGTAACCCATTAATCCTCCGTTGCGCTCCCGCCTCAAATTCGTCGCAGCAATCCCTGCTCTGTTTCTTTCGTGTTGCGGACCAGCAGCAACACCAGAATCATCCCCACGAATGGCACCAGTCCCGCCACGATCATAATCGGATCAAACGCATGCGTCGCCGTCGCTACTCGTGCATCCGAAAAATGTCCGATCAGTTTGAACGCAACGATCGTTCCAATGCCGGCTCCCGTACCGCCCAGCCCGCTGACCGACGCGACCGAATCGCCATAATAAAGATCAGACGGCAGCACGTTCGCCATGGTACTGAAACATGCATAACAGAAAGTCGCAACCGCGAACAGCAACGTGATCAGGTAAAGATTGGCGGTGAGAATCGTCGGAATCAGCAGCATGACCCCAATGCCACCAAAAACCACCAGAGCTTTGCGAGCCGTCCCGAGCGGCCATCCACGGTTGATCAGGTATCCAGACACGCCGCCAGCGAAGAAATTTCCGAGGTCGGCAGCGATGAAAGGGATCCACACCGCGACTAACCCGCTCCTCAGTTCGATTCCTTTCGCGACCAGGTAGATCGGGAACCAATCCGTGACAAAGAACCAAACTGGGTCGGTGAAAGTTCTGGCCACGATCGTCCCCCATGTCTGCGGAAGCTTCATCAGATCGCGCCAGCGAGTTCGCGCACGGCTAACCACTTGCGCGTTCGACTCAAGCTTGTCGGAGATGATCATCTGCAACTCCGACTCACTAATCCGGGGATGCTCTTCTGGCGAGTAATACAACCAACGCCACGCCATCAACCACAAAAACCCAAGCGCGCCAGGAATCATGAACGCAGGCCGCCATCCCCAGCGAAAGTAAATTGGCAGAACGACAAACGGCGCAAGCGCGCCTCCGATCGACGACCCGCTGTCGAAAATCGCAGTCGCCAGCGCGCGTTCACGTTTTGGAAACCACTCCGAAACCGCTTTGGTCGCCGCTGGCCAGTTTGCCGATTCTCCCGCGCCCAGTAAAAACCGAAATGCCCCGAAGCTGTAGAAGCCTCGCGCCAAAGAAGTAGCAACCGATACGACCGAATACCAGGCCACTGTCAGCGTCAGGCCGCGCCTGGTGCCGAGCCGATCCATCATTCTGCCGAAAACCGTTTGGCCAATCGCATACGCCACGCGAAATCCGATTACGAGGTTGGCATAATCGCTGTTGCTCCAGCGATACTGCAACTTCAAATAGGGAGCAAGAAGCGAAAGCGTTTGCCGGTCGACATAGTTGATCACCGTCGACGCGAACAGTATTCCAGCGATCCACCAGCGCAAGGAAGGGATGGAATGCGCCGGCTTCCGGGGAGTGGCCATGGGGTTGGTGGTTCGCCGAACGCGCGGGTCAACGGGGGATCAGCGCCTGCGATTTTTCCTTCAGCACATTCTGCAATGCCGGGCTTAACAGTGAAGCGGAATTCTCATCCAGATAAACAGTCGCGTTAGCATGAGTGCGCAGAATCGACGCCGGCGCCATGGGACTGATGTCGCCCTCAAAGCACGTTCTCACGGCTTGCGCTTTGCGCGTATCAGGCACGACCGCGAGAATTTCCTTGGCTTTAAGAATCTGTCGCGCTGACATCGAAATCGCATGTTTCGGCACTTGCGAAATATCCGCGAACCAGGACTCGCCCACCTGCTGCTGCCGGCACGCTTCATCAAGATTCACGATGATGTAAGGTTCTTCCGTCTGAAAGTCTGCGGGTGGATCATTGAAGGCAACATGCCCGTTCTCCCCAATCCCAAGAAATGCAATATCGATCGACGCAGAGCTGAGCTCCTTGCTGACTCGCCGCACCACCTCAGCTGGATCGGCGGCATCGCCATCGAGCAAGTGATAGTGGGTAATTCCCGTCTTTCGCACCAGTTGTTCCAACAGCATCTTGCGAAAGCTTCCCGGATGCGTAATCGGCAAGCCGACATACTCGTCAAGATGAAACGCCTCGACTTTCGTCCAGTCGATGTCCGCCGCTTTCGTGAGCGCATCCAGAAACTCTAACTGCGACGTAGCCGTGGCTGCGATGATCCGCGCCTGCCCGCGCTCCGCAATAGCCCGTCGGATTGCGCTCGCCGCTTGCTCCGCGGCCGCTTTGCCCAGAGAGGCCTTATCGTTAAACACCTTGAGCAGCATCAGGAACGCCCCCAGTCAGAGAAAACGTATGGTGAGAGTTCCCGAATTATACAAAAAGCCTGAACTGCGTCGAGTTTCATTACGTGAAAACAATTTCGTCCGCCATGGCAGAATGAATGTCATCGTTATATGCCTGTCATGCGAGATCACGATCCTATTCACCGAAGTTGTTGTTCAATTCGGCCATCGTCACGCCTTAGCCGCCGGCTTCACGGTTCGAGTACAGCCCTGGCCGCCGCATTTGTGCTGCTCACCTTGCACCATACCACCGCCGCACAAACCGTCCGCGTCGACGTCACGCCCGCGCACCTAGTGAACAAGTTCAGTCCCCTTTACGCGCTGGGTTCGACGGTCGATCGCATTCCCAGCAATGCCACTGACACTTTCTTTCGCCCCGACCAGATCAAGCAAATCCTCTCCGCCGGATGGGGCGTCATCAGTTATCGGCAAAACACGGACCTTTTTGTCCAGGCCTGGCATTGGAACCCCAAGGGCAAGTGGAGCGATTCCTCTGGCAAGGGATACTTCGTTGGCGACGCAACTCCTACCGCCGAAATGATCCGCCACTCGTACGGCTACTCGCTCCCACACCGCGGATTCACCCGCAACAACGGCACTGAATTCGACGGCCATTCGCGCCTCGACGACGGTAATCCTGACTCCTACTGGAAGAGCAATCCGTACCTAACCAGCACCTTTACCGGCGAGGACGATTCCCTCCACCCGCAGTGGGTGGTAATCAATCTTGAGAAAAAGCAGAACGTGAACGCGATTCGCATCGCTTGGGCCGAGCCCTACGCCCGCGTCTACGAGGTCCAGTATTGGATCGGCGACGGCGACGCCATGGACGAGCAAGACAAGGGCACATGGAAAACCTTCTCCTCCGGAACCATCACCGACGGCAAGGGAGGCACTGCCACCTTACATCTCGACTCCTCGTCGGTGACGACGAAATACGTGCGCATCCTCATGACGCAATCTTCTAACACTTGCGACAACCATGGCTCCAGCGATCGCCGCAACTGCGTGGGCTACGCCATCCGTGAGCTTTACCTCGGCGCCATAGACGCCCACGGAAAATTCAAATACCTGCTCCACCACTCCGCTGATCAGAAGCAAACCCTTACCTACTGTTCCTCTGTCGACTCGTGGCATCAGCCCTCCGATCTTTACGTCGCTCCGGACCGCATGGAATCAGGAGACCAGCCGGGCTTCGACCTCTTCTTTACCAGTGGCATTACCCGCAACTTGCCCGCCATTATTCCCATCGCCATGCTCTACGCAACCCCAGAAGATGCTGCCGCACAAATGACCTACATAAAGAAGCGAGGCTATCCCGTCTCCTACATCGAGATGGGTGAAGAACCCGATGGCCAGTACATGTTGCCCGAAGACTACGCGACTCTCTATCTTCAATTCGCGACCGCGCTGCATCGCGTTGATCCGCAATTCAAACTGGGAGGCCCGGTCTTCGAAGGCGTCACCGAAGACATCAAAGCCTGGCCCGACGCCCACGGCGAGAATTCATGGTTCAAACGTTTTCTGGCTTACCTCAAGGCGCACAACCGGCTCGAGGATCTGTCATTCATGTCTTTTGAGCACTATCCCTACGACGGCTGTGAAACCCCATGGGAGAACCTGTATCAGGAGCCGGAGTTGATTACTCATATCATGCAGGTGTGGCGCGACGACGGATTACCGCCAAATATTCCCATGCTCGACACGGAAACCAACGATCACGGAGGCGATGCCGCGCCCGATATCTTCGGCGCTTTGTGGCTGGCGGATTCGTTTGGTGGTTTTCTCTCAGCCGGCGGTCATTCCACTCACTACTATCACGATTTGCCTTATTCTCCGCCCCATCCTGCATGCGCGAATAGCTGGGGCACTTACCATATGTTCATGGTCGACGAGCACTACCAGATTCGCCAACGCATCTCGCAGTTCTTCGCAGCGCAGCTCATCACCCAGGAATGGGCCGAGCCGAAAGATGCCGAGCACAAGCTTTTTACCGCCTTGAGCGACATAAAAGACCCCCAGGGACGCGTGCTCGTAACCGCCTATGCTCTTGAGCGTCCGGATGGCCAGTGGGCGCTCATGCTGATCAACAAAGACCACGACAACCCGCATTCGGTGAGCATCGTGTTCCAAGACGCAGACCAGCAGCATTCGTTTCTCGGGCCGGTCACATTCATCACCTTCGGGAAAGCCCAGTACGTGTGGCATTCGGGCCGGAGAAACGGCTATGCGGATCCAGACGGTCCACCCGTTACGTCGACCATGGTCGGCCAGGCGAACACAACATACAATCTCCCGGCTGCTTCACTAAACATCGTGCGCGGCCGCCTCGGCGATTCTTCCAAGAACCCTAAGCCATAAACCTCCATTCAGGCATATACCTCCGTGCAGTAGTAACCATTCTCGAAGTTACTACTGCCATTACCAAAGACATGTCGGGGAGCACTTTTAGGCCATGTACTGCGGGGGCTCTTAGCCGATAGTCTTTCTTTAGAAGCTGCGCTGCCCGGCCAAAATCGCTTTCCGCGCAGGCCAATCGCCCTGGAGGCATCATGAAATCGGCACTCTTTACCTTCTTACTGCTCGTCGGTGCAGCTCAAGCACAGCAGGGTTTTCTGACAAACAACCCCGTGCCGAATACTCCGAGCTCACAAACATTCTGGAGCCTGGAGAACAAGATCGATTTCTCAATTCTCGCTGGACAGATCACTGTCGACGCGATTACGACCCAGCATGGCCTGAATGAAGGTTTCAGGGAGACCAATCCGGTGATGCGTCCCTTGGTGACCAGGGGCGTAGCGGGCGAGGCGGCTGCCTCGGCTCTCGGTTTGGGATTTGGGGTCGGAACCGCCTACTTGCTCCACGTCACTCATCACTACAAGGCCGAGGGCATTGCGACCCGGACTATGCTCGCGGTCGAAGGCGGCTTTGTAGCCAATAATTTGTTACGACTGTATTAGGGCGAGGCCGTTCGATTCGCCGTTATAGAGCCGCCCTTTCAAGCGGGATTCCTTCCACACCACATTCACCTTGAGCCCTCGGCAGGCATCATAACGGGCGATGACTGGGGTTCAACGCGAACCTGAACGGACTAAACTGCTGCTCCGCCAGAACTTGCGGGCAGCGCCTACCACACGCCAAGATCGATCTTAGTGTCCATAGGGGCGCTGGTAAGGAGAAGATCAGCCCTCACTTCATCCCGAATTGCTAGTGCTTGTATTTTCTACTGCAGAATCCACGAAAAGGCCTTGGATTACGGCGAGGGATGGTTTATCGTGGCCGACACGAAAGTAAGGAACAGGATGAGTGCGCCGAACTCGGGCGAGGCGATAACCGTTCAGTTCCTAGCCGTGGTCAAGATTTAATTACCAGATGTACCAAAGGTTCGGAGAGGGACTCCAGCCATGAAATTTCCTCGTTGTCTGCCCACCTTGTTTTTTGCAATGCTGTGCACTTGTTGTGTCTCGGTGGCCGCGTGGAGTGCGGCTGCAGAGGGCCCTTCCCAGCCAGATGAGGCTGATGCAGAGACTTCGGGCGCGCCGACTGTCTTGATTCCAGGGCCACTCCGTCCGTTCTTGCGGATGGCCGGCATCAGTCAGAAGATCTCGCAGGAAGAAGTCCTTCCTCTGCTTGCCCATAACGTGTTTGCGCAAGGTTACGAGGGCTCCCGCGATGGAGGACGGCCAACCGAGTTTCTGATCCTTTTGAGCCGATATGTTCACCAGGCCAGAGAACTCTCGGCTCTCGCCGGTGCCGAGGGCAGTATTCACGTTTCGAATTGCGACGAAGCCCAGCCTCTGCTTCGCATCCTTGGCTACCGGGTTCGTCAGGACTGCGGGCAGAAAAATACGTCCTTGGTGACCTCCGATCCAGAGAGAGCATTCCTCACAACCGATTCGGGCTTCCCGTTGCCAGCGTTGGAAGAGACGCTGGAGGGAGGCAAGTCGTTTGCGTATGCGTTTCCCTCCTCTCGGGTTCCCGTGTTGTTTACGCAGAAAGATTGGACGTCGCTGAGTAACGAAAGCAGAAAAGGCACGGGAGATCTGGTTGAAACGCTTCTGCGCGATCCAGTACTGTGCCGTCTTTACTGGGCATTGTCTAGAACTGATGCCGAAACCAGAGTTGCCCTGCAACGATCAGTGGGCCTTGGGACGTTGCTGCCGTTTGGTGCCGTGCTCGATTTTTACGGCAGTCACATCTCCATTCGTTCCGGACGCGTGCTGGTTCCCGGTGGGGCAGGCGCGGACGCCGCCTGGAAGGATTTGACAGGAGCGAACCCAGACTCGCCAAGAGATTTCGTCACCCATTTGCTGGCTAAGGACAACGGCTGGATGGCGGCGTATTTTGATGCGCTGTCGCGGGTCAGTCAAAGTCAGCAGGCGCACTTCACCGAGGTCCGCCTGCGGCATTTCTACCAGGCTTTTCGCGGCCAGACAATTTCTCCCGACGCTGCGAGACCGGCATTTCGTCCAGCCCCGGCGTTGTTGCTTCTGGCGACCAGGATGCACTGGGAACCAAACGGGGAACCCTACGTCCCTGGAAATCTGGAGGTATGGAAAGAGATCCTACGCCAGAAAAGCGATTCCAAAATCGCTCGTGACTGGGGTAAGCGTGCAGGCCACATCAACAGTCCGGAACACCTGGCAGAAGCGATGTTCGCCCTTTGTCGCGTGGAGACCGAGAACGGGGCATTACAAATCTATCTGATGCTAAGTGAACTGGACAGCAGGCGGCCGCCCGAGAATCGCTTAAGTCCGCAAACTGCGCTGTTGCTAGCCAGCAAGTATGCCGACTTCAGCAATCAATATCTGATCTTCTCCGAGTTTCCTGAACTGACCGACGCCTCCATCACCCGTTTTCTAAATGTTGCCGAGAGCCTGGGCAAAATTCCCAACCATACCTTGCGGGGCAACGCCATGGGGATCTTCCAGGCCGAAGTCGGCATGTGGCAAGTCCTGGCCCGTCAGGGGCAGATCAAGAGCTCTGACCTCAATGATTCGTGGCAGAAGGTGATCAATCCCTTCGGCAAAATCCTTTCGTCTCCACAGCTCTTTGATGCAGGCCGCGACTCATTGGCGGAACTGCTGCTGGCGTCAACCGGTCAGCGGAACGGCTCTCAGGAGGAGATTATCGATTTGCTTGCAGGTCCCAAGCAAGCGACCCCTGAGGGCCAAAAGATGCACGAGGAAGTTGCCAAAGGGATTCGATCGGTGATGGACGGCCAGCGCCTGGTTTCTCTGGATACAATTCTCGCCCTGGGCGACGGTCTCGACGCGATGTCGCGAGGAGCGGCGGTGGGCGATACTTTGATCCCGCTGGCTGGAGAGCTTCGGGAATTCGAGATGCCACGGCCGATTTTCAGCAGTGGCGAGCGAACTCAATGGGCGACCGGAGTCTACAACAATCGTCACACCGACCTGCAGATGCGGACGGATCTGACCAAAGTGATCAAGGCGCCCGGATCAAAGCAGCAACTGGCGGATGCCCGTGGCCAACTCTGTCCGTTCATGAGAGACACTTTGGTAGGCCTGAATTATGCCTACTACGAACCGCCGGGGGCTCAGATTCTGCACAACAATCCGCTTTTCGTCCGCTCCCATGATTTCGCAGGAGATACAGTTTCGGGAGTCGATCGCGTTTGGCAAGCCTCCCAGTTGTTCGGCGAAGGCTCTCCGGCGGGAGGCGGAGCCCATCTGGTCGGCTCGCTCGCTGACCTGCCGTACGTCCTCGCGCAGGTGGAGCAGGATTTCATCGCTCCAGAAAACGTTCAGGCCCTGATCTGGAGGGAATTGGTCCCGGGCCTGTTGATCAATGCCACTCTGCCGCGGTGGTGGGGCGTGAGCCAGAGCGAACTTCATGCCATCACCCTGTATCAGCGATCAGGAGAGGAGCTTTTGACGGCTTCGGCGGGAGATCAGGAGTTGCGTGTTAAGGTCATGGCAATTCTGTCCGATCGCATGGATCCGCAGGTTTCTGTCCGCGTGGAACATGCGTTGGTCTCAGGACACTTGGGGGACGTGGATCCTCAAATCACGCCCGCGGACACTTTCTACCTGGCGGTGGAGTTTCGACGCAGGTATTCCGGCGAAATTACCACGCTAGGACCGGCGAGTCAGGAATTGGAGAGTCTGAGCCGACGGGATCCCGCCGATCTCAACTGGGACCGGCTGTCTCAGGATTTCGGTGTGCCTCATCCAATTCTGGCGCAGAGCTACTCCCGGGAACTGCTCAATCTGAAACCGTTTCCGGCCTTTGAGGGCTATTCCAGCCGGCTCTTGGCGGAGACGTGGGATTCGAACAATCTGTATTGGGCACGGCTGGCGGACGAAAAGGGTTATTCGGCCGTGATGCTGAACCAGTTGGTTCCGCAACTCACCCATCGCATGATTGAAAAGATTTTTGCCAGTGACTTCGAGGATTGGCCGGCTATGCTTCGTGCCATGCGAGAAACTGGGGAAGAATTTCAACAGGGTAAGATCGCTTCTTTATCTCCGACCGGCGCTATTACCGAGCCGTGAAGAGTTGTTTTGGAAGCGTGATAAAGAGGAGCCCTCATCGCTGTCTTTGAAGCCGTGAAAAGAGCTCGGCGGATAGAGTAGGAACATATGAGGCGGATGGAACAGGAATATATGAAAAAGAATTGCTTTTTATTTGTCGGCTTGGTGCTGATCCTCTTTTCGGGCCCCGGAACTCGGATAGCAGCTCAGGAAAGCGAGCCCAATATTCGTGTCGTAGTGGACATGGTGCAGTTGAATGTAGCCGTGACGGACAGCAAGGGCAACTACATTACCGGTCTCCACCCCTCGGACTTCGCCGTCGTCGAGGACAGCATCCCGCAGAGACTTGCCACGTTCGGAGAGGGCAATGAGCCCGCGTACAGAGTAGCGGACGCTGCGCCGGTCGCGGGAAAAGCAACATCCTCTCCCGCGGGTGACCCTCATCAAGCCGATTCGGTATCTGCGGCAGATCAGAGCCTGGGTTCGATGGTGGCCGGGGCTAATGTCTTTCTTCTGTTTGATACCAGCAACTACATGTACCGTGGTTTTGTCTTTGCACAAGATGCCATCGCTGATTTTGTGCGCTCGCTCGAAAGCGCAGACAAAGTGGCCTTCTATTCTTACAGCCGCGACCTTTCGAGATCTGCCCCGCTGACCCCCGATCGGGCGCAGGTTTTGCGTGGTGTACGCGCGACTGTGGCGGGTGACGACGCCGCCCTCTACAACTGCCTCCTGCTAACGATAAAAGACGCATCCCACTACACGGGAAGAAAGGTGGTTGTGGTCTTTTCGAACGGCCCCGACAACTCGAGCATGGTGCCTCCCGAGGATGTGGCTGAGCTGGCCCAATCGACGGGAACGGCGATCTATATGATCAGTACTCAATTGGCGAAGCTGGAACCAGTTTCTACGGCTGTGTTTGAACGTATGACTGCGGCCACGGGAGGCAAAGCATACTTTGCGAAGAACTGGAGGGACGAGCAGCGAGCGTTTGGCTCGATCCGCGATGATCTCGCGCATCTCTATTCTCTCAGCTACTATCCTCAGGCCAATCCTAATCGAGGTTGGCGCGGCATTCAGGTGAAGCTAGTCGGCGAGCATTTGAAGAAATACCATATTCGGACGCGCAACGGATATCGTCCGCAACCGAATCGATTTTCACAGGGAACGACCAGCACGGCCTCAGCTTCGGAAACTGTTCCAGCTAGCCAGTAGCGGGCTCGACGCTACGAAGCCTTTCGGCCGCGTATTCCGCAGTGATATCGCGTTGCGGCGATCCCAGCATTTCGAAGCCAACCATAAATTTGCGAATACTGGCAGACCTCAACAGAGGCGGGAAGAAGTGCGCATGGAAGTGCCATTCTTTATGCTCGACTTGATCGGTAGGTTGCTGGTGGAATCCCATGGAATACGGACAAGACGCCTCGAAGAGCTTGTCGTACCGACTGGTTATGGATTTCAAAATATCGGCGAGGGCGGATCGTGCCGGTTCGTTTAGGGCACTCAAGCTAGTCACGTGTCGCTTCGAGAGCAGCAAGATTTCATAGGGCCAGACGGCCCAGAAGGGCACGACGGCTAGAAAATATTCGTTGCCACACACCAGGCGTTCACGAGACGCTTCTTCCAAGTTGATGTAGTCGCACAAGAGGCAACTGCCGCCTTGCGTCTGATATTCGTGGAAGGCTTGCTGCTCTTTACGCGGTTCGTTGGGAATCGTCGAAGTGGCCCAAATCTGGCCGTGCGGATGTGGATTGCTGCAGCCCATCATCAGCCCGCGGTTCTCGAAGATCTGAACGTAGTTGATGCCGGGGTGTTCGCCTAAACTTTCATGTTCTTGTGCCCAGACATCGACCAAAACGCGAATCGCTGCCGGGGACATTTGCGAAAGGGTTAGATCGTGCCGGGGAGAATAACACAGGACGCGACAGATGCCGCTTTCAGTTTCTGCAACGAGGATGCCTTTGCCTTGGACATCGCTCCGTGCTTTTTCTGTGTCGGGCCGCAATGCGGCGAAATCGTTGTCGAATACGAAGGTTTGCGAATAAGAAGGATTTCGCAGGCCCCTGGCGCGAGTATTTCCCGGACAGAGACAGCAATTCGGATCGTAAGGCGTGTACTTTTCCTCGGTCTGGTCGGTCTGGCCTTGCCATGGCCGCTCAGTACGATGAGGAGAGACCATGACCCACTCACGTGTCAGCGGATTAAACCGTCGATGCGGGGAACTCTGCATCCAGTTGGCGCTCGGTCTGGGGGTTGACGGATAATTCATTCAGATTCTCGGCGACTCTATTGACCAGATACCCCGACCCAACGCAGTGCTTCCTGGCGATCAGCAAATGCCCGCATCTGAACAATTTTGCCATTGCGGACGGTGTAGACGTCGGCCAGATTCACGCCGCTCCATTGGTTGCTGCCATTAAGTCGAAACTTAGCGTGAACGAATACTACAATGCGATTTCCCGAAGTGATAAACCGCTCGGGCTCGCTGCTACCTTCGGCCCAGGGAGCGCGCGACTGCGCCAGGTAGCGTTTCACCTCATCGCGTCCGTGGTAAGCGCCACCACCTGGAAACTCCGCAGGTTCGGTCCACTCGATCTGCGGATCAAGCGACGCAACGGCCGCGTCGACATCGCCTCGGTTGAATGCGGCGTATGCTCCCCGAAGCGCGACGATAGCTTGAGACAGTTCAGGCGTGCCCTCCACACTCGTCTCCTTCGGCGCTTTGTTACACCCACCTAGATTCACGGTTGCAGAAATAACTATGAATAAAATGATCGGCGGTATCATGGTGTGGAATTTCCGGCGCGATGCTCTCGTCCGTTTTCCTCAACCGGTCCGGCGCCGTCGGACGCCTCGCAGGTGAAGATTGTAGGCTTGAGGCCTGTCTTTGCTTTGTACCGTTGCTCAAGGCTTCGCTGAATTTCCGCTGCGTGAGCGGCATCGACGAGGATCACCGTACATCCTCCAAAACCGCCACCCGTCATTCTCGTTCCGTAGACGCCTGGTTGGCCGTTTGCCAACTCAACCATTAGATCAAGCTCCGGCGAACTAACTTCGTAGTCGTCACGAAGGCTGCGATGTGATTCCGCCATGAGCCGACCGAACTGCGTCATGTCGGCTTTCTCCAATGCTCTGGCAGCCTGCTTTACTCGATCATTCTCGGTCACTACGTGGCGCACCCGTTTATAAATGACCGGACTCAGGCGGTCTGAATGTTTCTCAAGGTCATCTAGTGTCATATCGCAGAGGGCGTGGATGTCGGGCAGAACCTGTCCCAGCGAGCGCAATCCATCTTCACACTCGTGGCGCCGCGTGTTGTATCCGCTGGTCGCGTGTTCATGCCTGACCATGGTATTGCACACCACGAGCCTTATCTGGCTAGGCAGCGCGAGAAATTTGAAATCGAGAGAACGGCAATCCAACATGAGGGCATGGCCTGCGCGGCCATAGCTGGCGATGAACTGGTCCATGATTCCGCATTTCGTCTCTGGATAAAGATGCTCGGCCTGCTGACATATTTGTAGGATTGCGCGGCGATCGACCTTGATCTGGGAATTACCCAGCAACGCAAACGCGACCGATACTTCGAGAGCGGCCGATGAACTGAGGCCTGAGCCCAGGGGCACCTCGCTCGCAATCGCGAGATCGGCCCCGCGCAGTCGATGTCCAGAAGACTCAAGCACTCCCGCCACGCCGCGCACGTAATCGCTCCAATGCCCCGATTTTCCGGGGCGGATGGAGTCGAGGTCAAGATCACACGTTTCACCGAAGTTGTCGGAATAGACTTGAAGTCGGCGGTCCGGACGCGAACTGACCGCTACATACGTGTAAAGATCGAGTGCCGCAGGCATGACGAAGCCCTCGTTATAGTCCGTGTGCTCGCCGATAAGATTGACTCTGCCTGGCGCCCGGTAAATCGCAGGGGTCCGATCGTACAATTCGGTAAATAAAGCTTTCAACTGGCTAATTGTCAGCGACGATGTGGGCGCGGTCAAAGGGTTCGTCGGTCTGTCGGTTCGCGTCACTGAAAGCCTAAGGTCTGACCGTGAGCATCACCACGCCGTGCGAGGCAACTGGAGCAGAGAACCTACCGGTAAATCTGCCCACATCTTTCCTGAGCCACAAATCTCGGACCGTCGCGCTCAAGTGAATGGGGTAACCTAGATCTTCCCAGTTCACTGCGATTTCGTGTTCCGTTATTCCGCGATTGAAGAGGACGACGGCTCGGCTGCCATCTTTCATTTGTTTGGCCCACACTTCCAGATCGCCGTTTTTCCAGACACGCTTGCCCTGGCTGCCGAGCGGGTCCTGATCGACGGCGATGACTTCTTTGTTGGTGAGAATTTCACGAATCTCGGGCCGCATGTCACGCAAATCGTTGCCTGCGATCAGTGGGGCCGCAAGAATGGCCCACAGGCTGAAGTGAGAACGGTATTCGGTATCGGTCATGCCGCCGTTGCCGACTTCAAGCATGTCGGGATCGTTCCAGTGGCCGGGTCCCGCATAACTCTCCAAGCCGTTCTCCATCTCGACGATGTCGACTACGCCATTCGAGCAGCAATCGCCGTTCGGCCATTTGACTTGGCCCTCCCATCGGTCCTGAATATCGCCGGTGGTGCGCCATAAATTGCCGCCGGCGTCTTTGGCCCAAAGCCATGGCTTATGGGTGCCCCACTCGCAGATGCTCAGTTCGATGGGACGGCCAGAGGCATCAAGGGCCTGGCGCATCAACGCATAACTTGCTGGGGCGTCTTGAGTAGTGGTGTTGCACCAATCGTATTTCAAGTAGTCCACGTTCCACGCAGCATACTGGCGTGCATCCTGAAACTCGTACCCACGGCTGCCCGGCCGCCCGGCACAGGTTTTGCTGCCAGCATCGGAATAAATTCCAAACTTCAAGCCCAGAGAATGAATGTATTCGGCCAGCGCCTTGATGCCGGAAGGGAAGCGCTGCGGGTCGGCGAGGATGTTCCCGTCTTTGTCGCGCGCGACCTGCCAGCAATCATCGATCACGACATATTGATATCCGGCATCCTTCATCCCCGAATTCACCATGGCATCAGCCATCTGCCGGATGAGGTCCTCAGTCACGTCGCAGGCGAATTTGTTCCAACTGTTCCATCCCATCGGCGGGGTGGGTGCGAGAGCATTGGAGGCAACCCTGCCTTCTTGCGCAGAAAGACGTGCGCCAGTCGTTAACAGAAGGATCGTCAGCAGATTTCGGATTGCGGTCCTTATTGGTGTTCTTTTGCTTATGGCTGGCGTTAAACCAGATGGACTGCGGTTCCGCTGTGCGAGTATGCTAGGGCGCAAATCTCGATTCACCGGGCTCACAACTGCCATGAACTGCAAATTGGGTTGGCTTAATTGCTTCATTCTTGCGTTGGCGATGTTGCTTCTCGCTTCCTATACGCTCTCCCAAGCTGTCTCGCCGAAGGCCTTAGACGACGGGCCGCGGAGCGCGTCTACTTTAGATGCCGAATATCGTATCACTGCAAGTGTGGTCAACATCTGGGGTGCGTTCGATGCCGTTCAGGGTGGGCAAACTCAGGCTACGCAACCGAACCAGAATCCTACCAATGTGCGGAGCAAAATCTCGATCTACGATCTGGAGAGCAAAAGCATTCACGTGGTTTACACGGCGGACAGACTTTGGGAGGCACCGAACTGGTCTCCCGATGGCAAGTATCTGTTGGCTAACTCCGGCGGCGCGCTCTACCGGTTCACGCTGGATGGCGACGAAAAAGCGCAGCCTGAGAAGTTGGCCCTCGACGCCGGGTACGAATGCAACAACGACCATGGCCTCACTCGCGATGGCAACCTGGTTGCGTTTTCCGCCAGGTATGGTTCTTCGCAACAGTCGCAGGTTTTTGTTGCTTCTGTCGATGGCGCGAAGCCCCGCCTGGTGACTGCCAATAGTCCGAGCTATTTCCACGGCTGGTCTCCGGACGGGAAGTGGCTGGCATTTGTCGGCAAGCGCGACGATCACTTCAACATTTTTCGCGTCCCGGTTGGCGGCGGGAATGAAGAGCGGCTGACTTCGAACCCAGCGAATGATGACGGTCCGGACTATTCGCCCGACGGCAAGTGGATCTATATCAATTCCAACCGTTCCGGTGGTTGGGACATCTGGAGATTTCCCGCCGAGGGCGCTGGCCCAAACGACAGCAGAGCCGAACGCATCACGGGCGATGAATGGGAGGACTGGTTCCCGCATCCATCGCCCGACAGTAAGTTGATGGTCTTCTTGTCTTTTCCAAAAGGCACGCCAGGCCACGACGCCAAAACCAATGTTGAACTTCGCATGATGCCGATGCCCCAAAGCGCCACCGCCGAGGGTGCAAACGGATCCATTCAATCCTTGGCGCAGATTTTCGGCGGGCAGGGGACGATCAACGTCAACTCTTGGTCGCCCGATTCGAAGAAGTTCGCGTTTGTGAGCTACGAGCTGCTGCCGTAAGCCGTGAGGCGAGGTTACGACTCGAAAAGCTTGCCGTGATAAGATAAAAACCGATTCACTAACTGACTTCGCTGTATTGCGGAAGTGGTGGAACTGGCAGACACACCATCTTGAGGGGGTGGCGCCGAAAGGCGTGGGGGTTCAAATCCCCCCTTCCGCACCAATTAAAAGCCGTCACAAAGGCCACCGCAAGATTTAGCCGGGTGGTTCGCTATTTACGCTCTCGCACAGGCGTTCGATCACTTCATCCATCCTTCGTCGAGCCACAAGCAGTCTACGTTCGGCTGCACTGGGGCTGATTCCGAGAATCGCGGCCGCGTCCCCGACACTATGCCCTTGGATCTCGCAGAGAAGAAATACTTCTCGGCAACTTCGCCGTAACTGCAAGGCGTGCATGAGAACTGCCTGCGTCACCCACGACGGAATATGGGAACGCTCGCCCAACAGGCGCTCTTGAAGACCTTTTCGGCGGAGTGGTTCCGTCATAGCTAAACTTGAGGTCGTTAAGCTTGACATCGGGATTGATTACTACTTCACGTTAGGTGGCTAACCATCAGCCAGTTATCTTTAGCTTAGCTTCTGCCCGTGCGCGAATGCCCCGAATTACGCCGAAGCCGTAAGAAAAACGGCTCCGGCGAAGCTGAAGAACGCGCTGCCTCTCCCCCCGGCGGCAACTGTCCTCCATCGGGATGCTGGTACCACCAAAGCGGTTTGCTCCCAGGGTGTACCGGCGAACAATCAACCTAGGCATCACCAGTTTCGGAGTGCCCGGTTCGATGCTCATTCCCATGGTGCATCGAGGGCGGATTCCGTTTCATGGTGGGTATTTTTCAGATAGAGAATCGCGGGTGATACCCATTCAGCAGGATGGCTGGCAGTCGTTTTACAGCCTACGGGTGTAGAATAGCTGCCACTTGGGCGCGCAGAGGCTGGTGTCTTGCAATTCCACGACTTCGACGGGTCATATCTAGAGCGGCTATGTTCGGGCGATTTCCGGACAGAGAGTCATTTTGTCGCGTATTTCAGTGAACTGATCCAATTGAAATTGCGTTCCCGGGTTCGTTCCCCTCAAGCCGTGGAGGACCTGCGGCAAGAGACCTTTGCGCGGGTGTTCGTTGCCCTGCGCAGTCAGGGAAAGTTAAGGCAACCGGAACGGTTAGGAGCCTTTGTGAATTCCGTTTGCAACAATGTGTTGCTCGAGCACTATCGCTCGTCTTCAAGGGAAGATCCGATCGAAGACGAAGAAACTGCGAATGTCCCCGATCCGTCGCTGGACGTGGTGGCGATCCTATCCCACAAGGAGATGGAGCAAAAGGTACGCCAGGTTCTCGACGAGTTGTCGGAGAGAGATCGGCGCCTGCTACGTGAGATATTCCTGGAAGAACGGGACAAGGACGCAGTTTGTCATGACTTTGGCGTTGACCGGGACTATCTCAGAGTCCTGCTTCACCGTGCCAAACAGGCTTTTAAGGCAGTCTATCTAAAGCAGACCCCTGCCGGCATACGGGGCACGGCGGCAGACTAACACTATGAAACGATTTGTCCTTTCTGTTCACTATCCATCGAGGGACATTTACGGACATGGACCATAGCGAATCAATTCGTTTGATGGCTTCCGAGAAGTACCTGCTTGGCGAACTGACCCCCGAGTTGCGCGATCAGTTCGAGGAACACTTCTTTGACTGTCAGGAGTGCGCCCTCGAGGTTCGGGCAGGCGCTGCGTTTGTCGAACACAGCAAGGTTGTGTTGTCGGAACCCGTCGTCGTATCTCCGATGAGGGTGCCGGTGGCGACTCCAGCGAATCCGGGTTGGTTCGCGCGGCTGCGTCCCGCCTTCGCCCTACCCGTTCTGGCTGCCCTGCTGCTGGTCGTCGGATACCAGAACCTGGTGACATATCCCAAACTCAAGGGTGAGGCTGCCGCTTTCAGCCGGCCGCAGATTCTTGTTTCGGCTTCGCTGATCAATGCAAATACACGAGGCGCAGGCAAGACAGTTGTTTCGGCACGACCGGATGAGCCGTTTCTCTTATTTGTAGACATTCCCGCCGACGCCCGTTTCTCTTCCTATGTTGCCGAGTTGGATGGTCCTGCCGGAAGCTCCGAGTGGTCGCTTGCGATCCCCGCCGAAACCACCAAGGACACTGTGCCGATACGCGTACCCGCACGCCGTCGCGGAGCCGGCATGTACACTCTCGTGGTGCGCGGAGTAGACTCCTCGGGCGGGCAGGGTATTGAAGTCGGGCGCTATCCTTTTGAGTTGCAGATCCGAAACTAGATAAGAATTAAAGTTTCGGACTCAAGGAGTGATCGAGATGGATACGAATAACAAGAGAGTTCATTACTATCACGCGGACGCAAGCGCGTTGGGTGGGCATATCCGACGGCCGTTCGATAAGGCGATTCCGGTACAGGCCCCGGTGTCGTTGCCACCCGTCGGGGGATACGCGGCGCGGAGGCGCAAGGCTTTCAATGTAAAGAGCATCGTCGCCTTCGAAGCGGCCTACACCCAGGTGTCAGGCAGTGCGAATCGCGAAACCGGGGCGTCTACAACCCTGGTCACAGCCACAATCGAAAAGTTTAATGTGCTGGACACTTTTACCGCTGACCGAATGGTTGCACAGATATCCCTCGATCACCCGCGTAACGGATACATTCCGAAAGTGAGCTTGATCGGAACCCAGTTCGAGAATGTCCGGATTGGAGGCAATCCAGTCGAGATCATTCTTGATCTCGACATATGCAAGCACAGCAATGTTGGCGAATTCCCCAACCAGCGTTGCATGCAGGACCAGCAGTTCCTGACGAAAGTCGGGGAACAGTACCGCCGCATCAACGACCCGGCGTCCATGCCGGGCTGGATTGAAGACAGGACGGTTCCCGGCTGGGTAAAAGAGCGGTATCAATGGGATAATTCCGAAGCCTCCCTGCGCGACAAGGGCCATGTCCTATGTACGATCGTCAAGGAAATTCGTGGAAAATTTGCCGGGAAGCACTATCACAACATTATCGAAATACCCGAGTTCGGGAAGATTTTCCTGGGCGAACTGGTTGTGGATTACGGCTCCTTCCAACTCATCATGGCCAGGCTGGAGTTGGGAAGTCCGACGGAAGCATGCATGAGCGCCGCGGTGGGCAAGGCCAACGGGACTGGGCACTAGCTAGGATTTCGTGGATTTTAACGCTTATTCTGCTGAGTGCCTGCAGTCCCTCAGGCAAACCAGAATTCGAGTTCCAGCATTTACAGGGAGATCTTGTCCGCGGTGACCTTGTTAAGGTGCACCGGGGAGCTGAAAAGGCTGCCCGGTACTACTCCGCGTCTACGCCTGAATGGGCTTGGAGGTTCAGGTTGCTTGACGCAACCGCACTGACCTTTAGTGGCAAGACCGACGATGTCCTCGTTGTCCTAGCTGCCGATTTGCCTCAATCCTTGACAACCAGCGACATGTTTTTGAACAAGATAACCCTGGAAGGGCTCGCGTACGCCTACCAGCATCGCTTTACAGAAGCCGAGCAGAAGCTAAACGGGGCGATGAAACTCGCCGACGAATCAGATAGGGCTGTGAATGGTGAGGTATTTAAGGCGGTGGGCCTAATGGAGGTGGAGAAGGGAGATTACAAACATGCGGGCGAATTTTTCGAGAGAGCCTTGTCGTTCGCAAAGAAACGAGGGGATCGTTTTCTAGAGGCATCGGCCTTCCTCGATCTTAGCTATGCGGCTCTGCAAGAGGAACACTTTGATGAAGCCATCGAGTTGTCAAAGGCGGCTTACGAGGCTGCTGAGACCATTGGCGCAGAGCTAATCATGGAGAGTGCATTGGGGAACCGTGGTTGGGCGTGTTACAAGACGGGCGACTCCGAAGGCGCATTGCAATTATTTCAGGATGCACAAAAGCGCTCCGCCCATTTGGGCGCCGTAAGTGATCAGGTAGACTGGCTCACTAATATCGGTTACGTCTACTTGGATGCGAGCAGCTTTGCGTTAGCCGAGGACTACTACCGGCAGTCCCTAGATTTGGCGCACAAGATAGACAGCAAAGAGGGCAAACTGAATGCGCTGGTCGCACTGGGATTTGTTACAGTGCAGACCGGACAGCTCGACTTAGCTGAGCAGTACAGCGATGAAGCCATCTCTTTAGCTCATGCCGATGGAAATCGCGTCGATGAACTCTACCCCATGCTCGCGAAAGGGCAAGTGGCCCTTCGCACTGGCGATTCCGCTCAGGCTGAACAAATCTTTCGCGAGATTGCTACCGATCTGAAGGTGGATCCCTCACTGCAGTGGGAGGCGCAGCACGAACTGGCGGGGGTTTACGAAGGAGAGCGCCGATTTTCCGATGCTGAGAGGACCTATCGCACAGCTCTCAGCTCGTTCGATACGGCCCGTTCCTCGCTCCACCACGAAGATTTCGAGCTGCCGTTCATGGCAAACGGGGCGCAGCTCTATGACGATTACGTCCATTTCCTGCTGGAACAAGGGAAAACAGTAGACGCGCTGCAGACGGCCGAGTACAGCCGGGCTCAGACGCTGGCCGAAGGACTCGGCTTATCGCAGAAGAGTTCTTCTCGCGGGTCCGGTACCGTCAATCCCCAACAGTTGGCACGGGATGCGGGTGGCACGATCCTTTTTTACTGGCTCGGTCGGAAGCAGTCTTGTTTGTGGTCAGTAACAAAAGACGAAGTTAAGCTCTTTCAGCTTCCACCTGCACCCGAGATTGACGCGGCCGTGCAAAGCTATCGCAAGGCCCTCCTGGGTCCGCGAGATGTACTGCAAACGGCGAACCCGGACGGCACTAAACTTTTCGACATTCTGGTAGGACCCGCGAAGCAGGCGATCGCTCCCAATTCGCGCGTAATCGTCATCCCCGATGGCAGCTTGAATGGCCTCAACTTCGAGACCCTGTTAGTTTCCGAGCCAAAGCTGCACTACTGGATCGAAGACGTAACCGTGGTTAATGCCAGTTCGCTCAGGCTTCTGGCCGCGTCTCGCAACTCGTCACACGATAAGGCAGGGAAGCTGCTGCTGATCGGCGACGCGGTTGCGCCCAATCCAGAATACGGCGAGCTGCCCGAAGCTGCGCTGGAGATAACTGACATCGAAAAACATTTTGCTTCTGCCGAGCGGCAGGTTTATACGCGGGCTCAAGCGACTGCTCCCTCGTACCTGCGCAGTTCTCCGGAACAGTTCGCTTACATCCACTTCGTGGCCCACGGCACAGCCAGCCGACTGAGCCCTTTGGACTCCGCCGTGATATTGTCGAAGGCTTCTGCGGAGCAAGACTCTTTCAAGCTTTACGCACGTGACATCGTTCGCCATCCCTTGCATGCGGAATTGGTAACCATTTCGACCTGCTATGGGGCAGGCAGCCGTGCGTACACAGGCGAGGGATTAGTGGGGCTTTCGTGGGCATTTCTGCGCGCCGGCGCTCACAATGTGATCGGCGCGCTCTGGGAAGTGAGTGATACTTCGACGCCACGACTTATGGATCAACTCTACGACGAACTCAAGCAGGGCAGAAGCCCCGAGGCGGCGCTTCGTTCGGCGAAACTCTCGTTACTCCACTCTGACGGCGTATTCCGCAAGCCTTTCTACTGGGCCCCGTTTCAGCTTTACACCGGCGCTTAGAACACTCAAGTTCCGTTTGCCGAAACCTCATTTCTTGCGTGCCTCTGCTTCCGCCAGCCAGCCGCGCCGCAATTTCTCTGGTGGGACGCTCGACAGGTACGGCTTGATATCGAGAATCGGCGTCCCGTCGAGCATGTCAACACCTCGAACATGCAGCCGCGGGCCATCTCGATGAAGAAATTCGACGACGGTAAGACCAATAGGGTTCGGACGTCTCGGGGAGCGAGTCGCGAATACCCCATGAGGTCGATTATCGCTGGGCGGCGTGCCAAGCAGATCGAATCCCTGAGACCGATCAAATGCCCAGAGCACGTGGAGGTGGGAAAAGCCCTCGATGTCGGTGAGTCCGACCTCGAACTCCGGCAGTATTTCGAGAACGCCCTCTGCTTCATGTTGAGCGCCCAATCCTTTAGGAATTTCGCGGGTTTCCTTGTAGGGGCTTCTCACTGTTCCGATGGGCCGTGGCGTGAACATGGTCGTTTCTCACCTCTACGATAATTATCGTACAACGACGGTCGGATTGGTCGATGTCCCTGATTTCTGCAATCAAGCTGCGGCGACAGCCGCGAATAAACGTTGCTTATGTCGTCCATAAATTTAATTGCTGAGCTGAGTCCGCCAGCTTCCGGGATTTGGCGTACGATTGACGAATCACGATGACCAAAGTCGAAGCAATCATCCAAGTTTCGAAGCTGGAAGGTGTGAAGAGCTCGCTGCATGAGATTGGGATCGAGGGCATGACCGTGCTCGAGGCCCGCGGCCACGGACGGCAGAAGGGGCACACGGAGTTCTACCGCGGCCGGGAATACACCGTCGATCTCATCCCGAAGATCAAGCTGGAACTGGTCGTCGCTGACAACATGGTCGAAAAAGTCGTACAGGCAATTTCTGCGGCGGCCCGCACTGGCAAAATCGGCGACGGGAAGATCTTTCTCTCTCGCGTGGATGAGATCATCCGCATCCGCAACGACGAGCGCGGAGAGGATGCTCTGTGAAACCACAGGCGCAGGGGCCAGGAGCATAGATCGATCCAACATCCCCCCAGCCACAAGAACGCTGCTAAGTGCGTGAGGTTCGCCCGGATCGAATGGTATGACGACGGCAGGCTCATCGAGCAGCGAATTGCGGGACCTTTACACTGTAGAATCGGCGCGGATCGGGCAGGATTTTGCGTCCACGGGAAATGGCTGTGCGGCCATCGCCGAGCGGACTGCGCTGGTAGAGAAAATTGCCCTCCATCTCTGGAGGGAAATCGTCTCCCCGGAAGAACGAGGTCCGCGCAATCTCGCCCTGATCGCGGTGGGGGGATTCGGGCGCCGCTGGCTCTTTCCATATTCAGATATCGATCTGCTTTTTCTTCACGCCGACCGCGAGTCCGAGCAGGCTTTCAAGGATCAGATTCGAAGTTTTTCTCAAGGCCTGTGGGACCTGCGGCTTAAGTTGAGTCCGGCCATTCGCATTCTTCAAGAATGCGACCGCTTCGATCCCGCCAATATTGAGTTCGCTATTTCGCTGCTCGACTGCCGTTACCTGGCCGGTGATCCCGATCTCTTCGCGCACCTACACGGCAAAGACATTCCAAAGTTGATGACGCGAGAGACGCAGCCTCTGGTGCAAAGCATGGCTGACGTCACGCGCGCTCGTCACGACAAATTCGGCAACACAATCTTCCATCTGGAACCGAACGTCAAGGACACTCCCGGCGGCCTCCGCGATTGCAACGTGGCCCTTTGGCTCAGCCTGCTTTCCTCGATGGACAAGCTGCACGACTGGCCAGATCCCAGGTCGCTGCTGTCAACTTCAGTGCGCAAGCAATTCGATCCCGCGCTGGATTTTCTGGTGTCGGTCCGGTGCTTTTTGCATCTTCGTTATGGCCGGGAGGACAACCTGTTGTCTTGGGAGGCACAGGAAGAAGCTGCTAAACATGGAATCGGTGTTTATGAAGGTCAGGAGCTTTCCGCGGCCGAGTGGATGCGGATTTACTTCAGCCACGCGCGGTCGATTCATCGCGCCGCGACGCAGTTGCTGGAAGAGATCCCGGCGGCATGGTCTTCGCTTTCGCGGCACTTTCACAATTTGCGGGCGCGAATCTCCGATACTGATTTTTCCGTGGTCGACGGTCTGGTTTTCCTGCGCCAGTCTTCCGCCATGCAAGATCCGGAAGTGTTGCTCCGTCTTTTCCATTTTCTGGCCGTTCATGGGTTGCGGCTGAGTACCACCACGGAATACAAGATCGAGCAGGTCTTGCCGGCGCTGGCCGCGACGCCGCCACGTGGAGCAGAGTTGTGGCTCTATTTGGGAGAAATTCTCGCCCAGCCTCATGCCGCTCATGCCTTGCGTGGCATGCATTCGCTGCGGCTGCTCACGCTGCTCTTGCCGGAGTTGAAGACGATCGACTCTCTCGTGGTGCGCGACTTCTATCATCGTTTCACCGTTGATGAGCATTCTTTCCTGGCGATTGACAGCCTGCACCGGCTGCGGCAGTCGCGATCTGAATGGGAAAAGCAGTATGCCGAAATTCTGGACGAAGTCGAACAGCCAGAATTGCTTTACTTATCGCTGCTGTTGCACGACACTGGCAAGGGTGTACCTTCCGACAATCATGTCGAGGGCAGCCTGGCCATAGCGGAACAGTGCCTGGAGCGTCTGGATCTGGAGTCTTCAGAGCGCGAAACTGTACTCTTTCTGATTGGCAACCACCTGGAAATGTCGTTTGCACTTCGCCGCGACATCTTCGACTCGGCGACAGTCGCCGCGTTCGCTGACAAAGTGGGCACTCCCGAGCGGCTGAAGATGCTCTGTCTGTTTACCTATGCCGACATCAAAGCGGTTAACCCCGACGCGCTGACTCCCTGGAAGGCCGAGAACGTCTGGCAGTTGTACATCGCAGCGGCGAACCAACTGAATCGCAATCTCGACCAGCGACTACATCCGGATGCCGATGTCGATGACGAGAAACTCACCCGCCTGCGCACCCTGGCGCCGGTTGCGGGCAAGAATGTGAAAGCTTTTCTCGAGGGATTGCCGCAGCGCTACTTGAGAACCTATCCGGCCACCGAAGTGCTTCATCATCTGGAAATGGCGGAGGGCCTGGGGAAGCATCCGATCCAGCTTGACCTGAAGCGTGGCCGTCACTGGTTCGAGTTGACGCTGGTTACGAACGATCGTCCCTTTCTTTTCGGCAAAGTCGCCGGAGCCTTGGCCGCTTGGGGCATGAACATTGTGAAGGCCACGGCTTCCTCGAATCAGGCGGCGACGGTCGTCGACACATTCTATTTTACCGACCGCTTCCGAACCCTTGAATTGAATCTGTCGGAATGGGAGCGCTTCAAGCGAGGCGTCAACGATGTCTTGATGGGAGAGGCGGATCTAGAGCGTATGCTGAAGAACCGCCTGCAATCCGAGGAGAGGAAAAGTACGCCCAAGATAAAGATCAAAACCTCAATTGAGTCTGACGACCGATGCTCTTCCAGCAGCACGCTGGTGCAAGTGGTCACGCAAGACCGTCCCGGGCTCTTGTACACCGTCGCTTCCTGCTTCGCGCATCACAAGTGCAACATCGAAATTGCTCTCATCGACACCGAGGGGCAGATGGCGATTGACGTTTTCTACCTCACCGCGAACCGGAAGAAACTGACAGGCGAGCACCTGCAACAAGTGGAGACCGCATTGAGAGAACTTTTGCGGAGCGGGCAGTAGGCCGAAGACACTATCGGTACCTATGTGGCGAACTATCGGAGCCGGGCTAATCGGGAGTAGACGACCAAGATTGCTGCCGTCCAGCCAAAAGCAAGCACGGTCCAAAAAAGAAAGCGCTTCCGACTGTGGTGAAGCACTCTACTTAAACGCAGGGAATACCATCCTGGGACGGACGGGGCGAGGCTCCCCGCGATCTCGACGACTCTGATCTCTCTGGATAGAAGCACCAATGTCCAAAGCAATAGGGATGCGATTGATGGGACCAGCGCTAGCGGAGAAACTCGTGGCGGCTCGAGGAATGGGGCCGCTCTTGGCGAGCTCCGTTCGGATGTTCATAAATCCTTCGACTTAGCTCGGAATTGTGATTCTCCTTCGTGGCTCAGCACTCTCGACTACTAACCACCCGGATCGTTCATACAGGCGTGTCACTTCGGATCGCCGTATTCGCACGTCGGGCCATCCTTCTCTTCTGCGCACCAGGTCTTTGTCAGTCAGGAGAAAGCGCAGGCTTAGTTTTACCTTTTGAAGCCCGGTCCGGTAAGCAAGGAGGTAAGCGCTCCCGACGGTGCCTACGAGTATTAGTCCAGCAGCCCAGAGAAACGCGGTGTTTAACTCAGGGTCCAGAAGCCGAGTCCCGTTTCGAGGCGATCAAGCTTAACCCGAGCATTACGAGGACAGCTCCCCACAGACCCAGGCGTGCACGCCGATCCTGGTGCCGGTTGAAGACCTTATCTGCAGTCACTCTAGACTCGATGACCTTGTCCTCCATAGGATCCATTGAATTAGGAATGTAAAGGACTTCCGCGCCGAACTCCAGTGACTTTTGTACTACGTGGTGGCCTAAATTGCTACAGCTCCTCCGACACCACCCGGCGAGTCGTTCATAAGTAGCTACCATTTCTCGCCTCCCCGAAAAATCCATTGCCGTCATCGAAATTCTTGATTGTACTTACCTGCCTTCAAGAGGGTACACAATGTGAGATGGCATGCAGTTCCGCTTCCGTCGATCACGACGCCTGTGGTGTGGGATTTGTGGCGCAACTTGGCAGCTCAGGTTCGCGCGAAGTCGTGGAGCGCGCGCTCGAAGCGCTGCGCCGTCTCGGCCACCGCGGCGGCTTGGACGCCGACGGACGGAGCGGCGACGGTGCTGGCCTGCTCACGGCCATTCCGGACAGATTTGTACGAAACTGCGCGCGGGAAGCCGGATTCGAATTGCCCCCCGTCTATTCGTTGGGAATGCTCTTTTTGCCCAGCGGGCAAGAGCGTCTCGCGCGCGAGTTGATCGCTACTATTGCGGGCGCTCACGGGCTGCGGCTATTGGGATGGCGCGTCGTGCCAACAGATCCCTCAATCGTTGGTCCCCGGGCGCTCGAGACGCTGCCTGTTATCGAACAGTGCTTTTTCGCTCCTGTAGAAGAATCCGTTGATCTGGAATTGCAACTCTTTCGATTCCGCAAGCAGGCGGAATCGACCGCACCGGGTGGAACCTATTTCTGTTCACTTTCTTCGCGGACCGTGGTCTACAAGGGATTGTTGACTCCGGCGCAATTACCCGCGTTCTATTCCGACTTGGCGAATCCGAATTTTGCCAGTCCCTTTGCGATCTTTCACCAGCGTTACTCGACCAACACGAACCCCAGTTGGTCTCTGGCGCAACCGTTCCGCTTTGTCGCCCACAACGGCGAGATTAATACCATCAGCGCGAACAGGCGATGGCTTCGAGCTAAAGAAGCTTCTTTGCGTAAGGCTCTCGGCCTTCCAGCAACGGTGCGATTGCTTGAGGAGCGCGTGAGCGATTCTGCGAGCTTTGACAATGGGCTAGAAATCTATCTGCGCAAGGGCTACAAGCCGACCGCTGCGATGTCGTGCATGGTTCCTCCGGCGAAGGAGAGCGATTCCAGCGTCTACTCCGACTTTGAATCTTTTCTGCAGGCCCACGCTCGCGTGCAAGAGCCATGGGATGGTCCCGCAGCTCTGATCTTCACGGATGGCGTCCGCGTCGGCGCAAAACTCGACCGCAATGGCTTGCGGCCGCTGCGGTACACGCTGACCTCGGATGGATTGCTCGTCGCGGGCTCCGAAGTAGGGATTGCCGACTTCCATGACAAAGAGGTGATCGAACGGAATCGGTTGGGACCGGGCGAAATGTTGGTGGTCGATCCCGCGACCGGCAGATTTCTCCGCCCTGGAGAAATTCCAGAGCTGGGCAAATGGCAAAAATTTGTTTCTGCCGTCGCCCCGTTGCCGATTAATCCGTCAGAAAAGGTTTCTACCGCTTCCACGCCTGAGGCCGCGAATGTTTTGGCATCGTTGGGGTGGAGCGAGGATCAGTATCGATTGTTGTTTCAGCCGCTCGTCCAGAAGGAGCAGGAAGCCGTATGGAGCATGGGGGACGACGCGCCCTCGGCGTTTTACTCAAGCATGCGGCGCCCGCTCTGGGAGCATTGCAAGCAGCGCTTCGCGCAAGTCACGAATCCGCCAATTGATCCCCTGCGTGAAGCTCACGTCATGTCCCTGGATGTTCATCTGGGCGATACTCTGCTACTTCCTTCTCCGCTGCTCGATCCCGGCCAGTTGCAGGCGATCCGGGAGAAGCTACGTCTGGTTCAGCGTGTTGATTTCACTTTTCCAGTTGCTGATGGAATTGAAGCTGCAAAGAGTGTCTTGCAGGGTCTCGAACAAGCAGCGATTGCCGGCGAGGCCACGCCCCGACTCGTTCTGCTGAGTGATCGTGGCGTGAGCGCTTATAGGACAGCCCTGCCCGCCTTGCTGGCTGTATCCGCGGTGTGGAAGTCGATGATGAAAGCCGGATGCTGGAATGTGCCGTTGGTCGTTGAGACGGGACAGGTCATCGATACGCATCACATTGCGTTGCTCATTGCAGCTGGTGCCAGCGCGGTACTGCCCTATGTCGCCCTGGAGCAAGCCGCGAGCCTGCGTCCCGACGGAGTGGCCGCCTATCGTCTCGCAGTGGAGAAAGGGTTGCGGAAAGTAATGGCGCGCATGGGCATTTCGACCGTCGCCAGTTATCGCAACAGCCAGCTGTTCGAAACTATAGGTCTCGACAAAGACGTGCGTGACCTTTTTTTTGAAGACGCTGGCGGCGCTTTAGGTGGCAAGGGACTTGATGAACTCCTGGAAGATTGCATTGATCGCCATGCTGCGGCATTCAAGACTGAAAATTCCCAGCTGCGAGATCTTGGGTTATATCGTTTCCGTCGCGAGGGAGAGCGCCACGCTACGTCGCCAGACTTGGTGCGGCGGATGCATCAATACATCAAGGTACCAAGCGAAGAGAACCGCCAGGCGTTCACCGTGCTTGCTGGAAAAAGGGAACCGGTCGCCATTCGCGATCTTTTGGAGATCGCGTCAGCCACCCCGCTGCCTATGGCAGAGGTTGAGTCCGAAGCGTCGATACTTAGCCGCTTTAGCACGCAGGCAATGTCGCTGGGGGCGATCTCACCTGAAGCGCATCGTACCCTGGCGGTCGCCATGAACCGGCTTGGGGCGCGCAGCAACACCGGTGAAGGCGGAGAAGATCCGGAAGTCTATCGAGATCAACCGGAAGCCAACAACCGGGTCAAACAGGTCGCCTCAGCACGATTTGGAGTGACCACGGAATATCTCATCCGCGCCGACGAGTTAGAAATCAAGATTGCGCAGGGTGCAAAGCCGGGTGAAGGAGGTCAGCTGCCTTCGGGGAAGGTGACGGCCTACATCGCCCGGCTGAGGCATTCGGTACCGAACACGACGCTCATCTCCCCCCCGCCGCATCACGACATCTACAGCATCGAAGACCTGGAACAGTTGATCTACGACCTGCGTGCGGTAAATCCGCATGCGCGCATCGGAGTCAAACTTGTCTCCAGTACCGGTGTTGGGATCGTCGCTACCGGCGCCACAAAGGCTGGCGCAGATCTGATAACCATCAGCGGCTACGACGGCGGGACTGGCGCATCTCCGCTTACTTCCATCAAAAATACAGGTATGCCTTGGGAGATTGGACTTCGCGATGCGCATTGCTCTCTGGTACGCGCAGGTCTGCGCGGGCGGGTTCGTTTGCGCGTGGATGGAGGTTTCAAGTTCGGCCGGGATGTTATCGTCGGTGCGTTAATGGGTGCTGACGAATTTGGCTTCGGCACCGCGGCTTTGCTGGCCTTGGGCTGTGTCATGGCTCGCCAGTGCCACCTCAATACGTGTCCCGTGGGAATTGCGACTCAAGACGAAAAGCTTAGGATGCGCTTTACCGGCAAGCCGGAAATGGTGGAGAGCTACTTTCGCGCCGTGGCTGGCGAAGTTCGCACGTTGCTCGCGGCCATGGGAGCCCGCTCCATCGATGCGATCATTGGTGCTGTCAATCGATTGCAACCCTCCGATCGACAGGCTGGACGCGCTGTAGCGGAACTGCTTGGGCCTGCAATGACGTCGCCTCAAACAATGTGCCGGCGAGACCCCGACGGCATGCTTCAGCTTGCATTGAAGCGCGCTTTCGACGAAAGGGACATTAGTCGTTCTCCATGCTTCCAAATCACAAACGCTGACCGCGCCGTGGGAGCCCACCTGTCCGGCGAAATTCTACGCCGACGTTCGCTGGTGATCGCGCCGATTGACTACGATTTTATCGGTACCGCTGGCCAGAGCTTTGGTGCGTTCCTGATCCCGGGAATTAATCTTCGTCTCTTTGGAGAGGCCAACGATTATGCGGGCAAGGGTTTGTCGGGCGGCAACATTGCCATTACAGCCGGCAAAGAAGCCTCTCTGCGTGGAGACGTTTTGGCTGGCAACACTGTCCTCTACGGTGCCACGAGCGGGGAGTTGTACATTGCCGGCCAAGCGGGAGAGCGATTTGCCGTGCGCAACAGCGGAGCTCTCGCGGTGGTCGAGGGCGTTGGCCAGCACGCGTGTGAGTACATGACGGCGGGCGTAACCGTAATTCTCGGGCCAGCCGGGAGAAACCTGGGAGCCGGAATGACAGGCGGGCTAGCCTACGTGCTTCGCGATTCACTCGGGGGGCGCGTGCACAACGACCAGTCCGTCAAAGTTGCCCCCGTTGAACTCAAGGAAGAGTTGTGGCTTCGCCGTGTCCTCCGCAGGCATGAGCGCCTCACAGGAAGTCCCAGGGCAGCCCAGTTGTTGCGCAGCGAACGGCCACTACCGTTTAGCCGTGTCGAGCCTTTGTCCCAAGCCTGTTCTGTTGCGGAGACATGGGACGCGATCCTTGCACGTTTCGGTAGACCCAAATCCACGGCTTTTAGTCTTCCGCGGGTTATTCCGAGCGATAGCCTGCCTCCGTATCGTAAACAGCGAGTGCTCCAGGGAAACCGGTAAGTTTTTTGGGGGCGAGCTGTCCTTTCGTCTCCGTTTATAATCGCAAACTGACTATGGACTTTGACCAGCTAGTTACGTTCCTTCAAGTCGCCAAGCTCGGCAGTTTTTCGCGCGCGGGAGAAAAAGTCTTTCGCTCACAGTCGGCAGTGAGTAGCCAGATTCGGCTGCTCGAACAGGAATACGGAGATAAACTTCTCGACCGCTCAGGAAAATCGGTGAGACTCACTCCCGCCGGACGGGTGTTGTTCGCTTATTCGGAGCGGTTGTTGCGGATGCGCGACGAGTCGCTACTGGCAGTAGCCGACGAGGGTGCCACACCTCGCGGCACACTCTTGATTGGGGCCAATGAAGCAACGTGTCTGTACGTCCTGCCCGAAGTGTTCGCTGAGTATTGCCGGCTCTATCCCGGAGTGCAGATCAGCATCTACCGCAACTTCAGCTACAAAATCATAGAGAAACTGGAAAACGGCTCGATTGACGTCGGGATCGTCACTTTACCCGTAAAGTCGCCGAGCCTGAAGGTGCACTCCATTTTTCGCGACCAGCTTATGTTAATGGTCAATCCGCAGAATCCTTTGGCAAAACATAAGAGCGCGTCGGTTGCGGACATCGTTACCCAGCCGCTCCTCTTACCACGAACCGGATACAGCCGTCGGGTCATGGACAAGCTATTCCGTCCCTACCGGAGCCATCTGCAGGTCAGAATGGAATTGCCCAGCATTGGGATGATTAAGAGCTTTGTCGTCGCCGGGCTGGGCGTATCGCTGATTAGTTCGAGCTTTGCACGCGATCAGGTACTGGCCGAGCGGGTCAAACTGATTCCTCTGCAGGGCGTCGAATTGTGGAGAGAGCTCGGATTAGCTTACCGTCGGGATCGAACCCACACACGGCCCACAACTACGTTCATCGCGACGGTCAGACAGCTCTCTGCAATCGCAAAATAGTTTGCAAGCCACACAGTGACCTTGAACCACAGAAGCAAAAGAGATCCTTTGAAGCGGAAAGATGGCCGATTTGTTCCGGATCTCGCCTTCTCTGTGACTCGGTGGTGAAATATATCTAATACTTCACGATTGCGGCGAACGATTTTGGATCGAGGCTGGCGCCGCCGACCAGGGCGCCGTCGATTTCTTCTTCTGCCATTAGCGCTTTGACATTCTCGGGTTTCACGGAGCCACCATAGAGGATGCGAAGGTTTTCGGCAAACTGCTGGCCGAAAGCTTTGGTAGCTTCTCCACGAATCAGGCTGTGGGACTCGGCGGCCAGTTGCGGCGTGGCTGTCTTGCCGGTTCCAATGGCCCAGACTGGTTCGTAGGCAACGACCAGCTTGCCCGCCCTCTTGGCCGAAATAGCATGGAACGCACGCAGGCATTGCCGGCGAAGAACATCTTCGGTCAACCCTGCTTCGCGTTCTTCCAGAACCTCGCCCACGCAAACGATTGGGGTAAGTCCCGCTTCAAGGGCGGCCTTGAGTTTGAAATTCACCATGTCATCCGTCTCACCGAAATACTGGCGGCGTTCTGAATGGCCGATGATTGCGTGAGTGCAACCGACGGCGAGCAGCATCGCGGGGCAGACTTCGCCGGTATAGGCGCCTTCTTTTTCCCAGTACAGGTTCTGCGCCCCGATGGCCACGGACGACCCTTTGACTGCATCAACGGCAGCACAGAGATCGATATACGGCGGGCAGACGACAATTTCATCGCGGTCGTGATTCGCCACCAAGGGAAGGAAGTCACGGAAGAAGTCGAGCGTCTGGTCGGGCGTCTTGTACATCTTCCAGTTGGCAGCCATCAGTTTTTTGCGGGCCATAGATTCCTCTCGGGCACAGTTGAAATTCCATACTCAATCAGAGTGTTCGTCGAGGGCGTATCGAAAAGCAAATGCACCGATCCTTCGCTGCGCTCGGGATGACCGCGGTGGTGGGTCTACACGGCAAGATGCTTTGCAACAACTACCCGAAATTTACTTCTTGTCAGTCAGAGCTTCTACGCCGGGAAGCTTCTTGCCTTCCAAGAATTCAAGCGACGCGCCGCCGCCGGTCGAGATGTGCGTCATCTTATCAGCGAATCCCGCGGACTTTACCGCGGATACCGAATCGCCGCCTCCCACAATCGAAATAGCACCCACATTTTCCGCAATTGCCTGCGCGATCTTGTAAGTCCCCTTGCTGAACGGAGACACCTCGAACACGCCCATGGGGCCGTTCCAGATGATGGTGCGGGCGCGCGAAACTTCCTCGGAAAATAATTCGACAGTTTGCGGTCCGATGTCGAGGCCCATCACGTTAGGCGGAATCGGCTGCCCGCTGTTGACAATGTGAACTACACCATTCACATCAATTCGGTCAGCCACAACGTGATCGACCGGCAAGAGGAACTTCAGCTTGTGATTCTTGGCTTCCTGCAGAAGCTGCCGGGCAAGGTCGAGTTTGTCTTCTTCAACGCGAGACTTGCCAACCTGCTCACCCTGAGCTTTCAAAAATGTATAAGCCATCGCACCGCCGATGAGAAGGGTATCGACTTTGCTCATCAGATTCCGGATAACGGCGATTTTGTCACTCACTTTTGCGCCACCCAGGATAGCGATGAACGGCTCCTCGGGATGCTGCAGAGCTTTTCCCAGGTAACGGAGTTCCTTTTCCATGAGCAGGCCGGCAGCGGACTTTTTCACAAACTTCGTAACACCGACCGTGGAGGCGTGCGCCCGATGCGCGGTCCCAAAAGCGTCATTCACATAGAAATCCGCGAGGTTGGCGAGTTGCTTGGAAAACTTCTCATCATTGGCTTCTTCTTCAGCGTGAAAGCGTAGATTTTCCAAAAGCAGCGTTTGTCCTTTTTCCAGCTTGCCAGCGATTTCCTCAGCCTCTACGCCCACGCAGTCAGGAGAAAATCCGACGTTCTCGCCTCGGGCCAGTTCCTTGTCGAGGAGCATGCGCAAGCGCTCGGCCACTGGCTTGAGGCTCATCTTGGGATTTGGTTTGCCTTTGGGGCGGCCGAGGTGCGATGCCAGAATGAGCCGGGCGCCATGACGCAGCGCGTACTCGATCGTAGGGAGTGTTTCGCGGATACGCGTATCGTCCATGACCCGGCCGTCTTCCATGGGCACGTTGAAATCAACGCGCATGAGAACGCGGTGATCGTTTATCGCGAGATCGCGGATGGAAAGCTTGGACATTATGATTTCCTTAGTGCAGCGCCACAGAGGGGGGCGCGAGGGCAGGATGCCCTCGCGCCCGCCAGCAAGATGCCGGCACTACAAAATATCTACAGGCCTTTCTGGCCGATGTAGTTGATGAGGTCTCGGACGCGGCACGAGTACCCCCACTCGTTGTCGTACCAGGAAATGACCTTGACCAGGTTTCCTCCGACCACAAGAGTCATGGGCGCGTCCACGATCGAGGAACGCGAGTCGCCGCGGAAGTCCGCCGAAACCAGTTCGTTCTCTTCGTACCCCAGGTAGCCCTTCAGCGGGCCCTCTTGTGAGGCTTTTTTTAGCGCCGCATTGACTTCTTCCTTGGAAGTCTTTTTTTCAACCTGTGCGACCAGATCAACAACCGAGACGTTGGGAGTGGGAACGCGCATGGCGAAACCATCGAGCTTGCCCGCCATCTCGGGAATAACCAGTTTCAGCGCCTTGGCTGCACCGGTCGAGGTCGGAATCATAGAAAGAGCGGCAGCGCGGGCACGGCGTAAGTCTTTATGAGGGAAATCTAGAATTACCTGGTCATTGGTGTAGGAGTGAATGGTCGTCATGGTGCCAAACACAATCTTGAAATTATCGTGAACGACTTTCACGACAGGCGCCAGGCAGTTCGTAGTGCAGGAGGCGTTCGAGATGATGTGATGCTTGGAGGGATCGTAAACCTGCTCGTTGACGCCTAGCACGAGGGTGACGTCTTCGTTCTTTGCCGGAGCCGAAATGATGACTTTCTTAACTGGCCCGCGAAGGTGCTTTTTTGCATCGTTGGCGTCGGTGAAGTGGCCGGTGGATTCAAGAACCACCTGAGCGCCCACGGATTCCCACGGCAGTTTGGCTGGGTCTCTTTCAGCGAAAACCTTGAAGGTCTTGTTGTCCACGGTAATGCTGTCAGGGCCGGCCGAGATCTGATTGGGCAGGTTGCCGAGAATCGAGTCGTACTTGAGCAGGTGAGCCAGGGTTTTGGGGCTCGTAAGATCGTTGACTGCAACGAAATCTATGTTGGGGTCTTTAAGCGAGGCGCGCAACACGTTGCGCCCAATGCGTCCGAAGCCGTTAATGCCAACTTTGATTGCCATCTTGCCTCCGTGAGGATCATGAAGATACGACTGAAAAGAATGCGGGGCCGGGAACACAAAATGTTAACAGTTAAAGCACAGCGCAGCAAATGCAATGGGCCCCAAATGAGCGTTTGGGAGGGTTCGCCCGACTGTCAGCGACGGGTTCGAGAGAATGCGGAATCATGGATTCAAGGACGAGACTCGAAGCCATCGATCTGAATGTATACGTTCTTCTTGCTCCAGAAGGGAATTCGTGCCAGCCAATACTTCTTCTCAATCGTCTTACGGGCGCGAGCCCAGTCTTCCGTAGGCAGAAGCCGTACCGCAGCCGCGAACTCCGGACCAGTGATCTTGCCTCGTATCGTGCAAGGAGCGATCCGTACCTGTGGATTGTTCCTGATACGCTTGAATTTTCCAGAGTCGCTGCGCGTCATCACGTAAAGCTTGTCGTTCTCCTCTCCAAACCAGACCGGCGTCGCAACCGCATGACCGTTTTCGCGGAATGTGGTCAAGCTGACATAGTTCTGGCCCTTGATCTCGGGTGGAACAGCCATGCGGGTATTGTACGGGAGATCGACCAACCGATTCCCGAGGCCGAGACTGCATAGTTTGCGAGAGACCGGCGGGGACGAGAGATACTAAGTTTTTCCACAGCCGAGGTGATCGCAAACGTCCGTCTGCGGAAAGGCGGACGCCCTGTCAGGCTTGGTTCGCATGTGACGGCATACGTTGCCCGCGAGCCTCTGGGTGTGTTACAAGCCAGAGATGCGCAAATGGATGAGCGAGCGCCTGAAGCGCCGCAAGAAAGATCCGGACAAGGCGAAAAGTGAGCCGGCACAGGCACCGCTGCAGCCGGCGTTTTATGATACGGAACCGGCTCACCCGGAGCCGCCCGACGAAGTGACGCGCGCGACACCGGTCGCGCCGCAGCCGGAATCCTCACAAGAGACGGCCCCGATTCAGCCCCAAGCGGTTCAACCGCGGCAAGCTGCTAACGGAGACGCAGCGAAACGTCGTCGCCGGCGCGGCAGGGGAGGTCGTGGCCGAAGCCGCAATGGCGCTCCCGCGGTAGAATCGACGGCGGCCGGGACAGTCCCCCCCAAACCGGTGCCGGTTCCTGCAAAAGAGAGTGCGGCGGTCGCGGCTCCGCCACCAGTTGAGTCCCCGCGCCTTTCCAAGGGCGTGGTAGTGCTGGCGATCGGTCTGCCCGGATCGGGCAAAAGCTCCTGGTTCAAACGCCACAACATCACGCCGCTTTCGAGCGATCTGTTGCGCGCCTTGCTATTCGACGATCCAACCGAACAGCGCTTCCAGGATCTTATTTTTTCCAATCTGCGCTCGATGCTGAAAGCTCGCCTGATCGCGCGTCGTCCGATGAATTACGTCGACGCCACTAACCTCTCGCCCCACGAGCGCAATGGGTGGATCAAGCTGGCGAAGGACTATGGCTATGAAGTTCAGGCTGTGTTCTTCGATGTGCCGGTGGAAGTTTGCCTGGCACGCAATCAGCGGCGTGAACGCAAGGTACCGGAAGACGCCATGCGGCGCATGGCCGGGAAATTGAAGCAACCAACCTTCGAAGAAGGATTTTCAAAGATCACCATAGTGAAGGTGAAGCAGAAAGATTGACGGTTATCGACCTGTGACTGTCGATTGAAAGCTCGCTCCAACTGAAGGCAAATTCATGAAGCGCATTATCCCTTTAGATAAGGCAGCAATTCCTTAAACGCAGGCGCTCCGGAAGAACGCAGCAATTCGTAAATAATCATCTCTGTCGAAGAAATAACCGCGCCCGCAGCACGCATTCGTTCTAGGCCGATCTTCCAATTCCACTCGGTACGCGAACTCACTGCATCGGAAGCCACGTGGACGATGTAGCCTTCACGCAAAGCCGCCAGCGCCGTCTGGGTCACGCAGATGTGACTTTCCATTCCACACAGCAATACAGTGTTACGGTTTCCGGGCAACCGCTTCAGCAGGGAGCAGAAAGCGGCGCTGCCGAAGCAGGAGAACATCAGCTTGTCGATGGCCTCGGTTTCGGGCAGCAGCGAAGCGATCTCTGGCACTGTGTTCCCCAGTCCCTTGGCATATTGCGTGGTCATGAGTGCAGGGAGTTTGAGAATGCCGGCAAGCCGAATCAGTAATTGAGAGTTCTTGATGAGCTGATCTTTTTGGAAAATTGGAGGAAGAAGTTTCTCCTGGATATCGACCACCAGCAGCGCGCAACGGTCGGCTTCGAGTGGCGTACGGGCAATTTCGCTGTAGTCGCTGGCCAGCGGAGCAATGTTGCCAATGGCACTCACCATGATTGTTCTCCTTCCTAAATCTTACCCCGGACAAAACCTGAAAGAACAGGGGCACAGATTTGGCCAGACCGATTGGCGAGAGAACAACGAGCAATTGTTGACCACAAAGCAGAGAGCCCCATAGAATCAGATCGGCAGGTTTTTCCGCTCTACAAGCGTGCTCTGCCCCCTCGTTCAATGGTAGGACACCTGCCTCTGGAGCAGGTTATCGGGGTTCGAATCCCTGGGGGGCAGCCAGATTATTCCGAATAGTCCGCTCAAACCCGTCGCTTCCACCTGACTGCCTTGCACACCTACCGAATCGCCACGAACGTCACACATGTCGGCGACGGCACCTGCACCACATCTCCCGTCGAACTAAGGCGGCCATCTTTTTGATTGATGCGAAACACAACGATGTCATTCGAATCCTCGTTCGCAGCCAGCAGCCACGATCCCGTGGGATCGATGGCGAAGTTGCGCGGTGTCTTCCCGCCCGGGGGCTCGTTCTGAACGTGCGTCAGGGTGCCTGCATGGGAATCGATCGCAAACACGGCGATGCTGTTGTCGTCTCCGCGGTTTGAAGCATAGAGAAACTTGCCGGAAGGATGAAGTTCGATTTCCGCCGCCGTGTTGTCACCACTGAAATTCTTCGGCAGCGTCGAGATGGTTTGCAACTCATGCAGCCCGCCAGTGGACTCACTGTAGGAATAAGCGACGACCGACGATTGCATTTCATTGATGACGTAGAGGAAGCGGCCATCAGAGCTGAACGCCAAGTGCCGCGGACCCACGCCCGGAGCGGTTTTCACGACTTGCGGATTTGCACCCAGGGTTCCGTTCGCCGCGTCGAAGGAATAAATCAGCAATTGGTCGAGTCCAAGGTCCGCGACAATCGCAAAACGATTGTCGGGTGACATCACTATGGCGTGGGCATGCGGACCCTTTTGCCGTTCTGGATTTACACTCGACCCTTTGTGCTGCGCAAACGAAGTTGACTCGCCCAGTTGGCCGTCCTTGAGCGCCGGAAATACTGCGACACTGCCCGTCGTGTAATTGGCAACCAGAGCGTACTTGCCCGTCCGGTCCAGAATGATGTGAGCGGGATCTGCACCCCGCGAGGGGACTTGGTTCAAAAGCGAGAGCTTGCCGGTTCCGGGTTGGATGGCGAACGCACTCACCGCGCCCGTGGGCTGGCCATTGAACTTCCCGGTCTCGTTAACCGCATAAAGGAATCGTCCATCAGAATCAACCGCGAGGAATGATGGTTCAGGGCTTTCGCCAGCGAGACCAAGCGAAATCAGCTTGCCGGTAGAGCAGTCGAAACGGTAAGCATAGATTCCCTTGCTGCCATGGTCTGTGTACGTGCCCACGTAAACCAGATATTGTTGCTGCGCGGTTCCCGCCGCAATGGCGAGCACAGGCAAGCCCAGGGTAATCAAGAGAAGAAGAATGGGCAAGTGAGAAATCCGTAGTGTGTATGGCATTTCGAGCATCATGCAATTCTCTCCTGATCGGGCTCAACGTTCCTTTGTTCACAAAGGAACGCTTTCATGGAACAGCCTCGCGTCTAGCTACTCCGGTTCCGGGATCGGTTCGATGCGTCCCAGCAAGAAAATATACCCTACAATCCCCAATAGCAGGATTACGCTCGCGGTCACGAAAGCCGCGGCAAAAGAACGCGTTCCAGACACAATGTAACCGGTAACGATCGGAGCCGAAATCGCCGCAATCTGACCGCAAAAATTTACCGCACCTCCAAGGGTGCCGACGCTTTCTCGCGGCGCAATCAGCGATGGCACCGTCCACGCTACCGGCGCGGCCGCGGCCAATCCTCCCAGGGCAAGACTGATCCAGACCAGCGCAGTCGCAGGACTGTGAGCACCCGCCACGCCGAAAATTCCAAGACCAAAAGCCATGCCGCCTACCATCACCGTCTGACGAACGCGATTTGCATCCCAACCTTTCTGGATCAAAGCATCCACCAGCCATCCGCCCACCAGCAGATCGGTAAAAGTGGCAAACAGCCAAGGCACGCTGGTGAAGAAAACCGAGTGAAACAAATCCATGTGAAGCGAAACGGAAAGATAGCTGGGCAGCCAGGTCAGCAGAAGAAAAAAGGTGTAGTTGTAAGTTCCCCATCCCAGAGCGAGCCCGTAGACTTTACGTTGCTTCAAAAGATAGCCCAACGATGCGCCGCTGCGCGCTTTTGCCTGGTCTTCTGGTTGCGCTCCACCCCGCAAAATAAATTGCAGTTCCTCAGCCGAAAGTCTAGAGTCCTCTCTCGGGTTGCGATAGATCCAGTAAAACAGCAGAAAATAAAACAAGCTGATGAAGCCCGTCGCCGCAAAACTCCAGCGCCAACCAAAATACAAGAGCAGCAGACCGATGAACGGGATACCGACGGCGGAAGAGAGCTTTGCCGCGGCATCGGTAATCGCCGTTGCCAGTCCCCGTTCCTCACGCGTGAACCAATACCCCAAAGCTTTGGCATTCGCCGGAAATGTGGGAGATTCACTCACGCCCAGCAGAAAGCGCGCTCCGAAAAACCAGTTCAGGCCGGGGGCAAGCGCAGCCGCAAACGAAGCAACACTCCACAACAGAGCGCTGATTCGTCCCACGCGGCGAACTCCCAACCGATCCAGTAAAACGCCGGCCGGCATTTGCATCAAGGCATACGTCCAGCTGAATGCGCTGGACAGGTAGCCGAATGTAACGAACGACAAGCCAAACGAAGCATGCAGCGCATCCCGCGATACCGACAAGTTAATCCGGTCGAAAAAGTTCACCAGCACGCCGAAAGCCAGCAGGAATGCAATTCGCCATCGCCTGTGTGGGACGGTCGCATTGCTCGAGATTATTTGCGGCAAGAAAGCTCCCGGAAGAAAGCGTGCGATGCCAGTTTTCTGGTCTTCTTATCGACTGCGAAGCTTTACTTCCAATTGAGATGTCATCCCGAGCTAAGCGAGGGATCTGCAGCGCCTCAGCCGGCGATGAAAAGCTAATCCTAAAATGGACTAAGGAAAGAGTCCGCGAACGATCATTGCACCCCGATCCCCGCCAGCAGTCCGCCGTCCACGAGATAATCGCCTCCAGTGCAGAATCCCGCCTTGTCAGACGCGAGAAACGCAGCCAGCTCAGCGACCTCTTCGGGCGTTCCGATGCGCTTCAGCGGATGAGCTGCGCCAAAGCGCGCGAACGCCTCTTCTGCAGACAAATCCGGAGCAAAGTGCGCTGCGGAGCGCGCCAGCATGGGTGTGCGGATCGAGCCCGGGCTGATCGAATTGACGCGGATGTTGTCGGCTGCGTGATCGAGGGCGAGTGCGCGGGTTAAACTGTGAATCGCACCCTTCGACGTAGCATACGCGGCCACGCCCCGCTGGCAGGCGTATCCCTGCACCGATGCCACATTGAGGATGGACCCGCCTCCTCGCTTCTTCATTTCCGGAATGCCCAGGTGCGCGAGCAGATAAATGCTGCCAACATTCACCATCATGCATCGGTTCCACGTCTCAAGATCAGTCTCGACGACGGTGCCAAAGGGATGAATTGCAGCTGCGTTGACGATGATGTCCAAGCCGCCAAATTGCTTCACGGCATTCGCGATGACTGCGCGCACTTGGTCGAGATTGGTCGCATCGCAGCTCTCGACCTGGAGGGTCAAACTCTGTTGCACCGCTTCGCGCGCCAGTTCGTCGTTCCCAGTCGCCTCAATGCCACAGGCAACAACCTGGGCACCTCCCGCGGCAAAGCGCTTGGCAATCGCGCGCCCAATTCCCGTAGTGCCGGTCACCAGCGCTATGCGTCCTTCAAACTCTTTCATAGGAGTTGGATCCTCAGTCTGCCCGCTCTGGGGTTTGCTCGACAGAAATTGTCACTAGAACCGCACGCTCTACCCGGTCAATTCAGGAATTGCATACTTCAAACCCTGCACGACCCCGCGTAGTTCAGCCAGCCCCTTCAATCGACCTACCAGCGAGTAACCTGGATTTACCTTTTTGCCGATGTCGTCGGCTAACAGATGCCCGTGGTCAGGTCGCATGGGAATTTCATGATCCGGCCTGCCGCTGCGTCGCCGCTGCGCTTCCTCTTCCATCATCGCCCGGATCACACCCACCATATCTGAGCTGCCGGCCAGGTGCTCGGCTTCATGAAAAGATCCGTCTGGCTCCCTCGTCACCTGCCGAAGGTGCAAAAAGTGAATACTAGCGCCGAACTCGCGAGCCATCGCTAGAAGATCGTTATCGGCGCGCGCCCCGAAGGATCCAATACAAAATGTCAGCCCGTTCGCAAGCGTATCGCAAGCCGCCAAAATCGCACGCACATCTGCGGCGGTCGAGACTACGCGCGGAAGGCCAAACAGCGGCCAGGGCGGATCGTCCGGATGTATGGCGAGGCGAACTTCGTTCTCCTGCGCAACCGGGACAACTTCTCGCAGGAAGGCAATGAGGTTGGTTCGCAACTCAGCAGCAGTCATGCCCCGATATTCCGCAATCAACCCGCGAATAGTCTCGCGGCTGTAGGATGCTTCGGCGCCGGGGAGCCCGGCGATGATCGTCTGTTCGAGGTTGGTCTTGCGCCCCTCCGGCATCGACTGAAACCGAGCGCGTGCTGCGTCGACAATGTTTTCGGGATAGTCCGCTTCGCCGTATTTGCGTTCAAGGATGAAGAGGTCGTAGGCCGCGAAATCGACAGCATCAAAACGCAGGGCATAGCCGGTAGTTGGGAGCCGCCATTGCAAGTCTGTCCTCGTCCAGTCGACGACAGGCATGAAGTTATAGCAAATGACTCTGACGCCCGCCTTCGCGATGGCGGCCACAGTGTCTTTCCACGCGCCAATGAAATTCGCATAGGGCCGGGAGCGCAGCTTGATCGAATTGTGAACCGGAATGCTTTCGACGACCGACCAGACAAACCCTGCGGCCAGAATCTCATCTCGTCGCTTGTACACCTCGTGGAGCGGCCACGCTTCGCCCCGGTAAACATGGTGCAGAGCTGAGACGATCCCGGTGGCTCCCGCCTGCTTGATGTAATCAAGCGGAACGGGATCGCCCGGCCCAAACCACCGCCAAGTCTCTTTCATCGGTTAGATCTTACATTGATGTTTCGAATCTGGCATCGGGAAGAGAGAGAACACGGCCTCCATTACCAATCAGTCCACTTGGCGGTCTTTGTGACCGAAATCCGCTCCGAAGTGCGGCTCTGATTTTGTGCCGGTTACCTTCACTGGAATCTCGGTTCCCGCTCCATTCTTGCTGAAGAATGGGTCGGCGGGCTTCAGCAGGATCGCCTTCCATCCGATGACCATGTGCGAGAGCTTCGCGTCCATGCGCGCCTTGCCGTGGAAATCGAACTGGTTGCCGTCCAGACTATATTGGCCGGTCAAATTCACCTGGGTTCCAGGAATTTCGAACTGCAACCGGGAGAAGTGAATCACACCGTCTTGCAGATTGAATATGCCATTCAGGTTGGAGCGAACGTTCTCCGGGATATCGTCTTCAGCGAGCTTTGGCTTTCCCTGGCTGCGCATGCTGAGCGCGTCCACCTTGCTTTGGATCTTCTCGTTCATGAAGTGTGATTGCGATATGCGGAAGCGGCCCGCGAGGTGGAGACGGTTGGCGACATCGGGATCGCCGGGCGGGAGGTCGAACTTGGTCTTCAATTGCACGACACCGGTCATTACCGGAGGATCGGTTCGAACCGCCAACTTCAGCAAATCTTCGATCTGCCCTTTAGCTATGACCACATCCAGTTTTACGCGGTGCCCTTTCGGTTGGTCCATGCGCACGACCGATCCTTTTGCTACCAGCCAGGTATTCAGAATTTTGGCTTTCACCGGCTGTAGGTACGTATCGCCGCTGGTTCCGTCAACAATCGCGTGAAAGTCGGTGTGCAGCGGCACCGGGCGTCCGCTTACCGCGATGCGGAAATCAGGAGTCTCGGTCGCGCCGTCCACGACGATGTTGTCGAGCTTTCCGGTGTACTGTCCCGTCGACGACAGGATTCCGCCGATGCCTTTGATCGTGCCCAAATCCGCGTTACTGAACGAATAGGTGCCGCTCACCGGAGTATCGCGCGGACTCTCTGCCTGCCACGGCCCGAAGGATCCACTGGAGAGGATATTTCCAACCGGCTTCGGATTCGTGAGATTGGCATCGAAGTGCATCGGTTGATTCGGCCCAATGCTGGCCATTTTCAACTTTTCGATGTCGAATTCGAGCGGAAGCTTGCCCGGTCTCAAGGTGTTGATGATCAGTTCCGCCTGATCACAATCGAATTTGTCGACGATGATTTTTATCTTGCCGCCCTTCATACTTCTTAATTCTGCGCGCTGCTCGCGGGGCGGAAGGTTCAGAATCAAGCCTTTCAGGTAGACGGTATGGACATGCATGGGAGAACGCAGAAGATCCATCACGCCGGTGCGGAAGCGGAACTCCGCAACGCTGATGAGCGGCTGGATTCCAGGCTCGTGATTATTCGGGTCTGCGTCGCCGAAGATCCTGAGCCCCTCGCCGGAAACCTGTAGGCCGCGGAACACTGAGACGTGGAATCCATCCAGCTGAACCTTGCTCTTGAATCGGGTCGACAGCGTTTCAATGACGCGCGCCCGCAGGATTGGCTCGGCATGAGAGGCCGCGATCCCGACCATAGCGGCGAAGAGTACGGCTGGAACCAGAGCGATGGCGACGATCCAGCGCCAACGGGAATGCCGCTGGCGCCCAGCGGACGGATCTTGCGGTTCCTCAGACATGATTGCCCCGAACGGAGGATACGGCTCCAGGCAGCGGCGAAACAATCGGGGGAATACATTAGGCTAGCGTGCGCCAACTTACCTCTGGTGCACCGATTCCGGTGCAGAATCTAGCTCAAAAAAAACTCTCATTTCTGCCTAAAATCCAGAAAACAAAGGACCGGTTTTTTTCTTGCCTCCTAGATCTATGGTTCTTAAGGTAGTTAGAGGCAAAATCTTGGAAACATGGGAGTTATCGCATTCACTATGACCGGCGAAACCATAAGACTGGCAACCCGGTGGGTTCTGAGTCGCATTCGACTATTCAGTTGTCAAAGATCCAATATTATCTTGTAGATAACATCTACGCTTATATGTTATCGGTATGGCGTGAGAAGTGCAAGTGGAAAGTGAGCGAATGGAGAAGCTCGTTCCCAAAATGGGAATGGAGAAAGTGGAAGCTGTGGCGATGGAAAAAACTGCGCGCCGTCTCGCTCAGGAATACGATTGAACTCCGGGTTATTTCGCCGAACACCCCCGCTCAAGCTAGTTTGGACGGGGTATTCTTGAGGGTAAATTGGCAGTCTTCGGCGCCAGTGCCGCCTTCCTTTTTGTAATGGCTGATCCCGCCTCTGCTGTTCAGATCCCAAAGACTGTGGAGGCCGCTTTGTTCTTGACAATCTTCCAGACTGAGTACAGCATCAGCGCATCTTTGTTGGGGTCGCTTGTCTAGTTCCCCGGTTGCGGCCCTTGGAATCATTTAGGTCATCCCTCAGTTGTTGCTCTCGGGCCGAACCCCAGGAGGTAAATCATGAAGCGGACAGTGATTGGAATGTGTCTGGCGCTGGTGATTATCGCGGCTGTGAGCTTAATGCCTGCACGGGCGCGGGACGGGGCTACGTGGGAGCAGCAATCGATGGACAATGGCGCGCCAAACCCGCCACGGTTCCGCTTCCACTGGTACCCGGTTGGCCAGAACCCGCTGGGGATGGCTTTCGATGGAGCCAATATCTGGACAGCAAACTTTAGCGACGGCACCGTAAGCAAGCTGCGGGCCAGTGACGGAAAGAAACTGGGTACGTTCAAGTTAGGCGGCGGGCCGACGGGCGTAACCTTTGATGGGGCCAACATCTGGGAGTCGGACAGCGGGAGTGGTACCGTGACCAAGTTGCGCGTTAGCGACGGGAAGAAGCTGGGTACCTTCGCCGTGGGACCTACTCCGTGGTGGATGGCCTTCGACGGGGCCAACATCTGGGTGACCACCGCCCCAACGGAAGGCAACGGAGCCGTGCACAAGGTCCGGGCCAGCGACGGCAAGATTCTGGGTGTCTTCGCCGTGGGCCCTTATCCCATTTCAGTTGCCTTCGACGGGGCAAACATATGGGTGGTGAACGGCGGCAGCGGCGGTAACGGCACAGTCACAAAACTGCGGGCCAGCGACGGCAAGTTTCTGGGGACATTCGAGGTGAGAGGAGCGCCAACTGGTATAGCTTTTGACGGAGCCAACATGTGGGTAGCGAACCGAGGCGACAACAGCGTCAGCAAGCTACGGGCAAGGGACGGCAAACTTCTCGGGACCTTTCCGGTGCCGGGCGGGACATACGGCGTGGCCTTCGATGGGACGCACATTTGGGTGAGCGGGGACCAGGGTGTAACGGAAGTGCGCGTCAGCGACGGCAAGAATCTGCATTTTTACTACACGCCAACGACGCAAACGAGCGGAATAGCTTTTGCCGGGACGGATATTTGGGTGACAGGATGGAACAACAACGCCGCTGGCAAGTTCGGGAACTTTTGAGAGTTAGCGAAAGGGAGGGACTATGAGGAGACCGTTGAGGTTTTTTGTTCCGGCTGTTCTGGCAGTTGTTTTCTTTGCCGCCGCATCCGCGCGGTCGAGCAACCCGACTCTGTGCCCCACCGGTACGGTGTGTGTGACAACGTGGCAGAACGATACGTACCGCACCGGGAACAACCTTAGCGAAAGTGCGATCACCCCCAGGTCGATTCAGACCGACAATTTCGGCCAACTCTGCGCGGCCCAGTTGGACGGGCAAGTCTACGCGCAGCCGCTAGTCGTGACCAAAGTGACGATACTCGGCACGACCTACGACAACGTCGTTTATGTAGTGACGGAAAACGACAGTGTGTACGCCATCAACGGCACTCCACCTGCCCAGGGCGGCGGATGTCAGGTGCTTTTGGGACCGGTGAGTTTGCTCCTGCACAACTTCGCCAATCAGCCGATGTCCGCAGCAGCATGCGGCAACATCGGCGGCAAGGATTGCCTGGCCATCAAACCCATAGTCGGCATCCCATTTTAGTTCTTCCCTCAGGCTGTCGTTCTCGGGCCGAACCCCAGGAGGTAAATCATGAAACGTGCGGTGATTGGAATGTGTGTGGCGCTGGTGATTGTCGCGGGTGTGAGTCTAATGCCTGGACGAGCGCAGTCGGGTACGGCGCAGCAACCAAGCGGCGTACCGCCCGCGAACCCGTTGAAAGTGGCATTGCTCCGCTGGTACAGAGCCAACACGACGACCAGCTTCAGCGTGGGTAGTCAGCCTTACGGCGTGGCGTTCGATGGGGCCAGCATCTGGACTGCAAACTTTGGTGATGGCACGCTGAGCAAACTGAGGGCCAGTGATGGCGAAGTGTTAGGCACCTTCAAGGTGGGCGGCGCTCCTTATGGCGTGACCTTCGACGGGGCGAACGTTTGGGTCTCGGGCGTGGGCAAGGGCGTAGCCAAGCTGCGGGCGAGCGACGGAAAGCTGCTGGGCACCTTCACGGTCGGATTGGGTACTGGCTGGATGACGTTTGATGGCGCTCACATCTGGGTGCCGACGGTTGCCGTGGTTGGCAATGGTAGCGTGAGTAAGGTGCGGACAGGCGATGGGAACATTCTGGGTACCTTCCCCGTGGGAGTCAATCCTATAGCGGCTGCCTTTGACGGCGCAAACGTCTGGGTGGTGAACCAGGGGGGGAACAACGTCGGAAGTGTGACCAAGCTGCGGCCCAGCGATGGCAAGGTGCTCGGTACATTTAATGTCGGCACCGCTCCGATTGGAATTGCCTTTGACGGCGCAAACATGTGGGTGGCCAACCGAGGCGACGGGACGGTGAGCAAGCTGCGGGCCAGCGATGGCAAGGTTCTGGGGACCTTCCCAGTGCGCACCACGCCATACGGCGTAGCCTTTGACGGCACGAATATTTGGGTATCGGGGTTCATCGCGGCGGTGGTGCTACGGGCGAGCGATGGTTCAGTCCTAACACATGTTGATACGAACGGGAGCGCAGGCATAGCGTTCGACGGGGCCAACATCTGGGTGGGGGAATTCAACGACAACGTCGTAGGCAAGTTGTGAAAAAACAGGAACAGCATAGTCACTCACAATCTGGGAAGGGGGAGCTATGAGGAAGTGTCTATGGCGGTTGCAGTTCAGCGTTCCGGCTGTTTGGGTGATCGTTTTCCTTACTGTTGTGATCGCGTCGTCGGGCGCTCAGACCTTATGTAGTACGGGCGTTTGCGTGTTGACGTGGCAAAATGATACGTACCGCACCGGAAACAATCTCAGCGAAAGTAGGATCACGCCCAGCTCGATTTTGACCGACACCTTCGGCAAGATCTGCGCGGTAAACCTGGATGCCCAAGTCTTCGCCCAGCCGTTGGTCGTGACTAATGTGAAGACGAATTGGCCTAACGTTGTTTACGTAGTAACGGAAAACGACACCTATACGCAATTGATGGGAACCCGCAGGACGGCAACACGCCGTGCGGCATATTGAATGGCAACGGGAGCGGCACCAGCCTGCTTAGTTTCCTGCCTGCTGGCCAACGTGCGGTGCCGTGCGGCGACATTAGCCAGTGCCAAACCATTGCCCCAACGATCGGTATTCTTGGAACACCTGTCATAAGCAACAGCGGAAGCACGGGAACGATGTACTTGGTGACGGAAACTGAAGATCAGAGTGGAAACTTTTATCACTACCTCCACGCGATTGACATTGGGACTTTTACGGAGCCCAGTGGCAGCCCGGTGCGTGTGTTCCCTCCCGGCTCAACCCAAGGCCAAGCAAGCCAGTTCTCAAGCTCCACATTCAGCGCCCGGGCCTGCTCCTTGCCAACTGCGGCCCGAACTGCAACACGAATTACGTATACGTAGCCTTCTCGATGATGGACGGCGCGGGAACCCCGTACCCCAACGGATCCATCCTTGGTTACAAGGCCTCAAACCTGAGCGACACGCACGTGTTCTACCTTCCAGCCAGCCAGGGGCAGAGGCTCCACGACGGAGGTGGCATCTGGATGGGTGGCGCTGCCCCTGCCTTCGGAACCGACTCCAGTGGGCCAAAGCTGGATTTACCTGACCACAGCAAACGGTGTGTTCGATCTCAACGCCAGCGGCAGCGATGCGGCTGACAGCTTGCTTAAGCTGAACCCAAACGGGTTGGCCATCGCTGCTCCAACCGGGGGCCATGGCTACCTCACGCCAGTCGATCAGTACTATCGGTCCCATTACGATCCCAGTAAGTGCTCGGGTAGCGATGCCGACATCGATTTCGGCTCGGGCGGCGTGATGCTGATTCCGGACAGCGAACTGCTCAACTGGCAGTACCTTGCCGTCAGTGGGGAGAAGGAAGGCGGATTGTGGTTCGTCGATCGTACCAATCCCGGTGGCTTTGATACCGCATGCGGCAACACTTGTAACTGCACGCCCACGGCGGCTGGCAACAACGTTCAAACCTACTGGACGGGCAGCGCCTACAGCGGCAACCCGATCCATACTAGCCCCGCTTACTGGGAGTACGATGAGGTTCTTCCCGAGCTGAATTACCTGTTCGTTACAACGCAGCAGATAAACAGCAATTTCCCCGCGCCACTAACTCGTTATCCACTGTGCGCCAGTACTAACGCCGCGACCCCGATTGACACGGTTCATTGCTCTGGAGGCCCGGTGTCGGCGGTCGACCCAAGCGGAACCACCATCAACTTTGGCTGGGGAGCGACGCCCGCAGTTTCGGCCAACGGAACGGGCGCGACTGACGCCATAGTCTGGGCGATCAGCAAGCCCGACAAGGACAACCCAGAAGGCACCACCCCCGGCATCCTCTATGCGATTGACCCTGTCTCGATGCAGCAGTTGTACTCCAGCGCTACCTGTAGCTTGGATCAGATCGCGCCCGCTACGAAGTTTTCTGTGCCGACAGTAGCCAACGGCTATGTGTATATCGGAACTCAGCAGACCGCAGATTGTCCGGGCACGCTTTGCCAGAACACAGGTGCTGGAACCTTTTACATCTTTGGTCCTAATCGAAACCCAACTTGCTGACTGCCAGAATGAGCAGGGGCAACTGTGCCCCGCGTGTCGGGATAGCAAAAAACAAATTACGGTAAGGAAACACTTATGGAATGGACAACGCCGCAGTTTGAAGAATTCAGCCTGAATTGCGAAATCAATTCGTATGCAAATGCTGGGTTGTCGTAGGCCGCGGGTGGCTTCACAAACTTAGGCGCACAACTCGCGCTCCAGCTTTGCTTAAGCGAGGATGTTTCGGTTTGTCATAGAAGCCTTGGTCATCGGCAACCAAGCTTGTCCGATGCTCTGGGGTCTAAAGCACTTTCGCAATCCGGGGAACTGCATTGCTTGACCGTTCAGCTGCTTTCATGATGGCGGTAGGCGTTTTCGATTGGGGCTTTGCCAGCCCACCCTTTTCCGCAGAGTACGCGGAAAGAGTGGGGCACCCGGTGTAAGTCAACCCGAACGGACTGGAGTGTCCGCTCTACATTGGGTGGGCGGAAGAGGGTTGACGCGGTGCGCGCGAGATCCTTCGCGGACTTGCGTCCGCTCAGGATGACGGATGAGTTTGGGGAGTTTGCTGCATCGGTACAGTGCAACGAGGGCTTTTGTGGGGACCGGCGTTTCTGGTTGAGAGTTTCGTCCACCCTTTCCGCAGAGTGCGCGGAAAGAGTGGGGCACCCCGATGGTTGCGGGGCCGAGAAAGGTTGGGTCCGCCCCAGGTTTGTGGTTGCTAGATAAAGGCGTGCCGAATCACTCAGATGCCCACCCTTTAAGAGGCGCCAGGGTGGGCAGCTCAGGTTTTTGAGGAGCTTACGGAAACGCTCTTACACCCATGGTGCTTTCGCTGTTGGTCTTGATTGGTTCTACCTTGACCGGTTCCGGCTTCTTGCGGTCGAGGGCGGGTCGGGTGGCCATGTGGAGGTTGAGTGCTTGCTCGAGCTGGGTCATGAGGGTGCGCAGGTTTTCGTCGCCTGCGTCCAGGACAGTTCGCAGCTCCGCACTGGCTGCCATGGCCTGCTGATAGGCATCGCGGGCCTGGGTCAAGAGATCCACGTGTTGCATGAACGCGGTGGCGGATTTCCGGAAGTCTTCCACTGCGCCTACGTATGTTGACATGATTCCATCGCCTTTTTCTAACATTCCATTCACTCCTTGTGATCGGTCACTTCTTCGCGGCACCGGGGTGGACCAGTTCAGCATTATGAACTGGCTGGCTGAGAAGTCAAACTGATTTTCAGCGTCGACGTCCCGGCCTCAGAGCCACAGGTTGCTGCGGACTGCGGCTCCGATGCGCGATTTAAGGTCGTTCGTTCCCTGGGTTCTTCCAACTTTAACCACGCCATTGTCTTTCTTCGCCGTGTCCTGCGTGCCTGGGTCGTGGTTCGTAGGCGAAGGCGGTTTGTTTTGGGTGGCGGTGCTTTGCATATTTGCCAGCAGCTTGGCGTAGATCTCGTTCCACGTGGGGCGGCCAGCGCTTCCGGCGATGAGGCTATAGATCTCTTTGAGGCCGTCTTCGTTGGCTGCTTCCGGTTTCGCCGGCAACTTTTCATCTACGGCCGGCTCCGGCGGGTCAAAGGTTGCGAGCAGGATGACCCCGCAGCGATTACAGAACCGGCTGCTTTGGGGATTCGGGTGTCCGCAGGACAGGCACATCACGGTCGGCTGGTCTTTCTTTTCGAGCTTTTCCGCCTTTTCCCGAGCAACGTTTGGCGAAGGAGCATCGGACGCGGCCGCGCCATTCGGTTTGGGTTTTTGCTCAGCGGCTACAGAGGCACTGGCGGCGTCAGCGCGCGATGCGTAATTGACCAGGGTCTCGACCAGTCGCGCCAGGAGTTTCAAGGCGGTGGCATGGCGGTCGGTGAATTTTCCAGGCTCACTGGAGAGGACTTCCAGGACGCCAGCCACCTTCTCGCCGTCGAAGACGGGGACGGCCAGAATCGAATGAATTCCCAGCTGGAGGCAACTGGTGCCGTCAACCCTGGGGTCACTGGCGGTATCGTCGCAACGGATGACTTGGGCGGTCTGAACACAGGTTGCGGTGAACCCGGTACTGGTGTTCAGGCGGGTGCCGACAGGCGGCGCTAGGCGACCGGAGCACGCCCGGCAGGACATGACAGTTCCGTCGGTGAGGATCAGGGCAGCGCCACTGGCTGCGGTCGCGTGCAGGGCACTGCGAGTGATCTCCTCGAAAGTCTTGTCGCGGTCGAAATCAGGTCTTAAGTCTGGGCCCATTCGACACTTCTCGGCGACACTTAACTGTTGGGCAACAGCCATAGCACTTTCTCCAAACCCTCAAGCAGACGGCATTCTACACCCCGTGCACAGGCACGCAACTACACGAAAGGGCCGGACGCGGTACACGAAAGGGGTAAGGTGCGGAATCGCTGGGGCGGCGGATTAAAGCTTGCCGAGGAAATCCACGATTTCCGGCTGGCTCCACTCCACAGGCCCGATGAATTTGCGGCGGACGATCCCATTGCGGTCGATGATGTAGGTTTCGGGCCACTTGAAGGTGCCATAGAGAGAGCTGGTCTTCTGGTCCGGGTCACGCACGGTAGGAAAGTCAATCTTGTAGTCTTTCAAGAACTTGTGGTAAGCGTCTCCGTCAACGTCAATACTAATCCCTACTACAGTTACGCCTTTATCCTTAAAGCGTTGCTGGAGCTGTACTAAAGAAGGCATCTCCTCGACACATGGCGAGCACCAGGTCGCCCAGAAGTTCAGAACTACGACCTTGCCGTGGAGGTCGCTCAGAGTGATTTTGCGGTCGGCGTCTTGCGCCGTGAAGTCGGGAGCGGCGGTGCCGATCCGAGGGGGACGGGAGCCGCGATAGCAGCCGGATGACAAAACCGCGAGCAGGGCGAGGAGAACGGAGGCGCGTCGCACAAAGCTATAATAGCTGATTCAGGCTATGGCGGCGCGAGAACCAGTATCGGAGCGGCCGACGGTGTCGGTGATTGTGCCGGCGCGGAATGAAGAGGCGCGCTTGGGGGCCTGCCTGGAATCATTGGTTATTCAGGCTGGCGTCAGCTTTGAAGTCATTGTCGTGGATGACGGGTCGACTGACGGCACGGGTGGGATCGCGCAGTCTTTTCCCGCAGTGCGAGTGGTTGATCCAGATCCTTTGCCTCCGGGGTGGAGCGGAAAAAATAATGCCCTTGTGGCTGGATCCAAAGCGGCTCGGGGGAAGTGGTTGCTGTTTACGGACGCGGACACGGTGCATCGGGCCGGATCTTTGGCGCGGAGTCTGGCAGAGGCGCATCGCCAGAAGGCGGCTTTACTTTCGTATTCTCCGGAGCAGGAGGTTCGCGGGTTGTGGGAGAAGGCGGTGATGCCGGTGATCTTTGCGGAACTGGCGTCGACATATCGGCCGTCGGAAGTAAGCGATCGAGCTTCTTCTGCGGCGGCGGCGAATGGGCAGTACATCCTGGTTTCGCGGGAGGCGTATGACGCAGTAGGTGGGCATGCGGCGATTGCCACCAGTTTGCTTGAGGATGTGGCGTTGGCTCGGGCGGTGAAAAGTTCGGGTCGGAGAATATTCTTTCGCTATGGCGGCGACGCGGTGCGAACGCGCATGTATCGGAGCTTTGTTCAACTGCGGGAGGGATGGACCAAGAATCTGGTCCTGTTGTTCCCATCGCCGGTGCGGTTGGCGGGGTTGCGGTTCATCGAGTTTGTGTTGATCGTGGGTGGTGGCGCTGTTGCCATTGTGACGGGGTTGCACGGGAGATGGCAGCCCACGTTGATTGCTGGACTTTTGACTGTGACTTTATACGGTTTTCTTCTCAAGCGAATCGGACGCGCGCATTTTGCGTGGGATGCAAACCTTCTGTCGCTAATCGGCCTACCGGTATTCTCGTATTTGCTGCGGAGGTCGAAAATGGCTTATGCGAAAGGAACGGTTGTTTGGAAGGGGCGCCATTACCGAAAGAATCTCAACCGCGTTGCCGCTGCGACGGATGAGGTGCGGGCGGAACGTCCCAACGACAGTCGGCGAGACGCCGGCGCTACTTCCAGTCAAGTTCGTTCCATCTAAGGTTGGCTATGGTCTATTTAACGCGTAAGGCCGAATTTTCCGCTTCGCACTATTATCACAATCCTGAGTTCAGTGCGGAGGAGAACCGGCGCATCTTCGGGAAATGCAATAACCCCAATGGGCATGGGCACAATTACATGCTCGAAGTCACGGTGAAAGGGGAAGTGGATCCGCGCTCGGGCTTCGTGGTCGATCTTAAGCAGTTGAAGGAGACGATGAGCAGGGAAGTGCTGGAGGCGCTCGATCACCGTTTCCTGAACAAGGAAGTGCCTGAATTCTTTACCCTGATCCCGACTACGGAGAATCTGGCGGTCACGATCTGGCAGCGCCTGTCGCCGAAGTTAAAGGCGGCGCAACTGCATCGGGTGCGGGTTTACGAGACGCCGGAGCTCTTTGTCGATTACTACGGGGAAGCATGAAGGCGTATCTGACGCGGCGGTACATGTTCTCGGCCTCGCATCGTTTGCACAACGACGCGATGTCGGAGGCGGAGAATGTCGCGACCTACGGCAAGTGCAACAATCCCTATGGGCACGGCCACAACTACACGCTCGAAGTGATGGTCAGCGGCCCGGTTGACGAGAGCACGGGAATGGTTTGTAACTTAGTTGATCTGGATGAGTTTGTGCACGGCGAAATTCTGGAGCGCTTTGACCATCAGAACCTGAATACGCTGGCTGAGTTTGCGCGGACAATCCCGACTACGGAAAACCTGTGCAGTGCCGTGTACGATATTTTGCAGCGCGGCTTCCGCCACGCTCATCTGGAAAAGGTGCGATTTGAAGAAACGATGATGAACTCGTTCGAATACTGGGGAGAGAATCGAGTCATTGGTTAGTAGTCGGTTCCCGAAAGTCAGGAGACTATGGCAGGCTCTGTTGAAACATCGACTTTGACCGGAGCTAGTTTTGAAGAACTGGTGCACGAAATCATCGTTCGCTTGGGTGAGAATCCCGCGCGGGAAGGGCTGGTGCGCACGCCAAATCGGGTGCACCGAGCTTATGAGCATCTGACGAAGGGTTACAAGGAAGATGCCGAAGCAATGCTCAAGAAGGCGCTGTTCACCGTGACCTATGACGAGATGGTCATTGTGAAAGACGTGGAGATGTTCAGCTTGTGCGAGCATCATATGCTTCCCTTTTTCGGCAAAGTGCATGTGGCCTATATCCCGAATGGGAAGGTGGTTGGTCTGAGCAAAATTCCCCGTCTGATTGAGATCTTTTCGCGGCGATTGCAGATTCAGGAACGGCTGACGACCCAGATTGCAGAGACGATTCAGAAAGCTATCGAACCGCAGGGAGTGGGCGTGGTGATTGAGGCGCGTCACCTGTGCATGATGATGCGCGGGGTGGAGAAGCAGCACTCGGCCGCGGTTACGTCGTCCATGCTGGGCTGCTTCCGCGATGAGCAGGAAACCCGGACTGAGTTCTTGTCTTTGATTCGTAATCGGGCGAATGGGGTTTAGGCGTTTTCTGATGGAGCTTCGCTCCATTAGACAGCCAGGGCGGGCGGCTGTTCCCCGCGCGATTCTTGCGGCACCTGTCCCTGTTCTGAGGCTTCGGATGCGGTACTGAAGTGCCGCTCCACTCAAAATCAGTCTTTCTTCCAACCTCTCAGAACGCGTCGATCCCGGTCACACTCTGCCCAATAATCAGAGTGTGAATGTCGTGTGTGCCTTCATAGGTCTTCACCGATTCCAGGTTCATCATGTGGCGCATGAGCGGGTACTCGTCGGCGACGCCGTTGGCTCCTAGTATGTCGCGGGACATGCGGGCGCACTCGAGCGCCATCCAGACGTTGTTTCGTTTCGCCATCGAAATGTGTTGAGCTCCGGCTTTGTCCTGGTCTTTTAGACGTCCCACCTGCAGCACCAGCAATTGGCCCTTCGTGATTTCGTTGATCATCCAGGTAAGTTTTTCCTGAACGAGTTGGTGCGAAGCGATCGGCTTATCGTGGAACTGCTTGCGCACTTGCGCGTACTGCAGAGCGCAGTCGTAGCACGACATGGCTGCGCCAATGCCTCCCCAGGCGATTCCATAGCGGGCCTGGTTGAGGCACATCAGCGGGGACTTGAGGCCGCCGCTTTTCGGCAGCAGGTTGGATTCGGGGATGCGAACGTCCTGCATGGACAGGCCTGAGGTCACGGAGGCGCGCAGCGACCACTTGCCATGAATGTCTTCGGCGCGAAAGCCGGGGCGGTCGGTCTCCACCAGAAAGCCGCGAACTCTGTTGTCTTCGTCCTCTACCTTGGCCCAGATCACGGCGACGTCGGCGATCGAGCCGGACGTGATCCACATTTTCTCGCCATTGAGGACGTATTCTTTTCCGGCTTTGCGGGCGCGGGTTCTCATGCCGCCGGGATTCGAACCGAAGTCCGGTTCGGTGAGCCCGAAGCATCCGAGCTTCTCGCCTTTCTGCATGGCGGGCAGCCAGGTTTGCTTTTGCTCGTCGCTGCCAAACGCATAAATGGGGTACATTACCAGCGCGGATTGCACGCTTACGAATGAGCGCACGCCCGAGTCGCCGCGTTCCAGTTCCTGCATGACCAGGCCGTATTCGACGTTCGACATTCCGGCGCAACCGTAGCCTTTCAGACTGGCCCCGTAGAAACCGAGGTCGGCCATTGGCTTGACCAGTTCGCGAGGGAAGCGTCCGGCACGGTTGCACTCCTCGATGATGGGAATGAGGTTGTCTTCGATGAATTTGCGAGAGGTATCGCGGACCAGGCGTTCGTCGTCGTTGAGCAGAGCGTCGAAGCCGATGAAATCCACTCCTCGAAATTTTAAGGGCATGAGATACTCTTTTCCGCCGCGGTAGGCAAACAGGCGTAATGATATAAGAAGACGAAACCTTTCAACCTAACAAAGGCCTGGCAAGGCGTCAAACAGGTGTTTTGACAATCTTTTTGCAAATGGCTTGCGCATGTGGTGCAGGCAGGCATCTAATCTGTTGAAGTCAGTGGGGATGCGGCGAATCGCCGATATGAACTTTGCGCTAAGAAGCCGGGCGTTGCGGTGCATGCTGTTTCTCGTTGCGGCCGGTTTCGCTTGTCCACCGGCTTTGACAGTCGACACGATTTCCAGTGGAGTTTCGCTGGATCGCGGCTTTAGTCTGCTGTATAACCTCGATTTCGCTCAGGCCCATCAAGTCTTTCTGGCCTTCGAGCAAGAGAATCCGGATAATCCCCTGGGAGCCACGTGCGACGCGGCCGGCTTTCTATTTTCGGAATTCCATCGGTTAGGCGTGCTTGAGTCGCAGTTTTACGCCGACGACCAGACCTTCGAAGCGCGTAAGAAGCTCGCGCCCGATACCGCCGTCCGCGATAACTTTAACGCAGCGCTGGACAAAGCAGATAACATCTCTCATTCCCGGTTAGCAAAGAATCCCAAAGATCGCGACGCTCTGTTTGCACAAACCCTGTCCTCTGGACTCAAGGCCGACTATGCTGCGTTGATCGAAAAGCGGAATCTGGTTTCGCTGCACTACACAAAAGAGGCGACCGCCTGGGCCCAACAGCTATTGGTCGTGGATCCGGAATGCTATGACGGTTATCTCGCAACCGGCGTCAGCCAATACATCATTGGAAGTATGGCGGCGCCAATACGCTGGTTGGTACGGCTGGGAGGCGTCTCGGGGGACAAGCAAAAGGGAATTGCCGACTTGCAACTTACCGCTCAACGCGGCCACTATCTGGCCCCCTTCGCACGCATCTTGCTGGCAATTGCATATGTACGAGAGAAAGACAAAGCGCAGGCTCGTGAGTTGCTGGTTTCTCTGCGCGATCAGTTTCCGCAAAACCCACTCTTTGCTCAGGAAATCGCACGCTTGAGTGTCGACGCGTCGATTGGGAGTCGTCCGTAAGTCTAAGTGCTGCTTCGGGATTTATCAGAAATTTACAATTTTGTAACCATCCTGTAACAATCAACAGTGAGCCTAGCAAGTGAGTAAATTCCCGAGGAGGAATCATCGCGTGATTCGTCGCATCGCGCTTTTGTGTCTTGCCCTGTCAGTCCCCGCTTTGTCGCAGACTACATTGAACGGGGCTGGCGCAACGTTCCCGTATCCCATGTATTCGAAGTGGTTCAGCAAATATCACGATGCTCATCCCGATATTCAGTTCAACTACCAATCGATTGGCAGTGGCGGCGGCATTCGCCAGGTTCTGGCCGGGACAGTTGACTTTGGTGCCAGTGACGGCCCCATGACCGACGAGCAACTGGCGCAATCGAAGACGAAGATTTTGCATGTCCCGACCGTGTTGGGAGCGGTGGTTCCGGCTTACAACGTTTCCGGAGTTAGCGGAGAAATCAAGTTCACTCCGGAGGTGCTGGCGGGCATCTTCCTGGGAAAGATCACGAACTGGAACGACAAAGCGATCGCCGGCGCGAATCCCGGTGTTACCTTTCCCAAGGACGAGCAGATCGTTGTGATTCATCGCTCCGATGGCAGCGGTACGACATTTATTTTTACCGACTACCTCTCAAAGGTGAGTTCAGATTGGCAAAGCCAGGCAGGCAAAGGAACGTCGGTCAAGTGGCCGGTGGGTCTTGGTGGCAAAGGCAATGAAGGTGTCGCAGGAATGATCCGTCAGATGCAAGGGTCGATCGGTTACATTGAGTTGATTTACGCCGTGCAGAACAAGATCGCCTACGGGACGGTGAAAAACTCCTCCGGCGCATTCGTCAAAGCCAGCCTGGACAGTGTTACCGCGGCTGCGGCGTCAGTTAAGAGTATGCCTGCGGACTTCCGCGTTTCCATCACGAATGCTCCGGGGAAGGATGCATATCCCATTTCGAGCTTTACCTGGCTGCTTATTCCGGCCCAATCGAAGGATGCAGCGAAGGGCAAGATGATTGCCGATTTCTTGAACTGGATGGTGGATGACGGGCAGAAAATGACTGCAGACCTGACCTATGCGCCACTACCTGCGAGCGTCGTAATGAAGGTCAAGGACGAAATCAAACAGGTTCGGTAGGCTCGGAAGATTTCGAATAACGAAATGAGAAATAAGGGTGACGGCTCAATAGCTGGTGCCCTTTTTTGCAGGACGACACCGCAGCAAGCGATACCTTATACTGCAATCATGAAGTTCTATTTCGTCCTGATTCTGGCATCTGTCCTGGTTCCCCACTTATACGCGGCTGAGAAGCTGTTGCAGACAGGCAAGATCGTCGATATCCAGCAGAAAACAACGACTCGAATTCTTTATTACCAGGTTAATACGCCCGTCACCAACGACGATCCTTACTACGAAGTTTCGGTACAGGTAAAAGATACGATTTATGTGGGAGACTACACCCCGCGCCATGCCTCTGAGACGTTGCCTGATGAGTGGAATGTCCCGGGAACTGAGGTGCGACTGAGGGTGGAGAAGCATTACATGTTCCTTACACGTCCAGCCGGCTCAGAGTTACAATTCGTAATCACGAAGCGCATTGCCGCACCGCCTGCGGCAAAAATTCCGCCGGAGACCTCTTCACCGAGCAAGTGATACCGCAGGCGTAACTTGATCGTCCGCTTGGTTTCGTCATTCTAGTTTATGGTTCGCACCTCGCTCGATAATTCGGCTTATTACATCAACCGCGAGGCTTCGTGGCTGGCTTTCAACCGGCGTGTGCTCGAAGAAGCACAGGACGAGAGCAATCCGGCGCTAGAGCGTCTCAAATTCTTGTCCATTACCGCGAGCAATCTGGACGAATTTTTTGAAGTGCGCGTGGCCGGTCTGGTGCAGCAGATTGAAGATGGATACACGGAAGCGGGACCGGACGGGCTGACCCTCTTGCAGGAACGCGATGTAGTCTCGCGAGAAACTCATGAGTTCGTGGACGACCAGTACCTATGCTGGAATGAGCAGTTACGTCCCATGCTGGCTGCGGATGGCATTCGTGTGTTAGGCCTGCATGAACTGGATGCCAAGGCACGGGCTTTTGTCGCGGACTTCTGTGAGCGTGAACTTGATCTTCTGTTGACTCCGGTTACCGTGGACCCGGCCCATCCTTTTCCTCGTGTGATCAACAAGGCTCTGTGTGTTGCCTTCCTGCTACGTCGCCGGCGGCGCTCGTCGATGACCTACACGGGAGTGGTGACGGTCCCGCGTTCCTTGCCACGCCTGATCCGCTTGCCTTCGGAGGGGACGGACGATTTCATTTTCCTGGCTGACCTCGTGGCCTACCACGCCGCCGAAATGTATCACGGGTACGACATAGTATCTTCTGCGGCGTTCCGGGTTACCCGGAACAGTAACCTGTATTTGGCGGAGGAAGAGTCCCGCAACCTGCTGGAGTCGGTACGCACCGAGTTGCATAACCGGCGCAAGGGCGACGCCGTTCGGCTCGAGATCGAGTCCGAAGCTGACCCGGAAATCATCGAGCGATTGCGCACTAACTTCGAACTGGAATCGTGGCAGGTGTTTTCGGTCGCTGGACCTGTGAACCTTTCCCGCTTGTTTAATGTTTATGAGCAGACGGAGCACCCGGAGCTCAAGTTCAAGCCATTCCTTCCGCGTGAACTTCGCCTGACCGCCAAATCGCAGGATCTTTTCGAGGAGCTCCGACGGCACGATGTCTTGCTTCACCACCCATTCGACTCCTACGACGCTGTGGTTTCATTTATTGAAGCGGCGGCAGAAGATCAACGCGTGCTCTCCATGAAGCAAACGCTGTACCGCACCAGCGAGCACTCGTTGATTGTTCCCGCGCTGATGTCGGCCGCAGCCAAGAAAGAAGTCACGGCGGTTGTAGAGTTGAAGGCGCGCTTTGATGAAGCCTCCAACATTCGCTGGGCCCGCGACCTCGAGGATGCGGGAGTGCAAGTGTTTCATGGTTTGGTGGGACTGAAGACACATTGCAAATTGTCCCTGCTGGTGCGACACGATCCGGACGGCGTCATGCGCCGCTATGCTCACCTGGGCACGGGCAATTACAACACCACTACAGCGCGCATCTACACGGATGTGAGTCTGCTGACCGCCGACCCGGAAATTACCGGGGCGGTCCACGATGTGTTCAGCTTTCTGACCGCTTACGCAGAACATCCCAATTACGGTCCGCTCATGGTTGCGCCGCTTGACCTAGCCGAGCATTGCCTGGCGCTCATCGCCCGCGAAGCGGACCATGCGCGTCACGGCCGTCCCGCGCATATCATTGCCAAGATGAATGCGCTGCTGGACAAGAACATTATTACGGCTTTGTACCGGGCTTCGCAGGCCGGAGTGAAGATCGATCTGATTGTTCGCGGAATCTGCGCTTTGCGCCCGGGAGTCCGCGGTGTGAGCGACCGTATCCGGGTGCGGAGTATCGTGGGCCGCTTCCTTGAGCACAGCCGCATTTATTTTTTTGCGAACGGTGGACAGGAGGAAGTGTATCTGGGTAGCGCCGACTGGATGCCTCGTAATCTTTATGAGCGGGTTGAGGTAATCTTCCCGGTGAAGGATGAGTTATTGCGGGAACGGGTTCGGCAGGAAATCCTGGAGTCGTATTTGGCCGACAATCTGAAGTCTCGTTTTCTTCAGAAGGACGGGAGCTATGTTCGTGCCTGGCGGGCGCAAGGCAAGCGAAAACCGCCAAGCGGAGCGGCTGCCTTTGGCGCACAGGATTTCCTGATCGGCCTGGCCGAGGGAAAACAAGGGCTGGAGGCAATTCCGACCGCACCTAGTCCAAGAAGCAGGAGAGCGGCCATTGGAAAGGAGCGATAACCCGGCATGATCGTTTACTTTTTGCGTCACGCCAATGCAGGCAAACCCTTGGCCAACCCGAAGAAAGATGAAAAACGCGCTCTCGACAAAGAGGGAATCGAGCAATGCGGAATCGTCGGGCGAGCCTTGGCCGCGTTGGATGTTCAGGTAGACGCAATGATTTCCAGTCCGTTGAAGCGTGCCGCTCAGACCGCGTCGCTGGTTGGTAACGAACTTAGTTATGAAGGCAAGCTTCAACTGGAAGACGGACTGCGGCCCGGAGCGTCATTTGCGGACTTTCGCAAATTACTGGATAAGTATTCCAAACAAGAGGCGATCATGGTTGTTGGCCACAATCCGAATCTCAGCGAATTCCTGGGACGTTGCATCAGTGACACCGGATGCGAGGCCGGGACCGAGTTGAAAAAGGGAGCGGTGGCGAAAGTGGAAATGGGGCGCAATGCAGCCCTATTGCATTGGTCCGTCACTCCGAGAGTCTTGCGCGTGCTCTACGCCGCTGCCGCCGAAAGTTCGCGTCCGAAGACTTCACGAAAATAGTTTGTTTCTTTCTCTACTGCCCACAATTCCAGGTCGACGCTGCTTCGCTGTTTGGTAACGAGCGATAATCTCACTTCGCCTTCGTGTACTCGGACGCGCGTAGTTCGAACGGCCGCAGAACGGCTAAGGTTTAGCGCCCGGGCCAACCGAAGGAGCAGCGAGGCTTTGAGTACGCCTTCCTGGTCTGCGGCAGGCAGCGCTTTGATAGTAGCGTCGCCGGGTGCTGGGCGCGACTTCCCTAAATAGCGGGCGATGGCTGCAATAATCCGTCTCTGCTCCGGCGTGTATCCCAGAATCTCGGAATGCGAAATGATGTAGTAAGTATGCCGATGCCGGCCATTGCGGTTCACATAGTCGCCGACCTCGTAGAGCATGGCGGCGGCGGACAGCCATTCCTCATATTCCGGGGGCAATCCGTGCACGGATTTCAAGGCTGCGAACAGTTGCATGGCGGAGTCACGCACATGCAAGGCGTGTTTCATGTCTACTCGATAGTGCGCCACCGCGGCGCGGATTGAGTCCCAGCGTTCAGACTGGATCTGCTTGCCGGACCGGGTGGTACGGTCGTACTCGGCCGCCATCTGCGCCAGCAATCCGTCACGCAGTCCCAGAGGGGAATAGCGGAAGCCGGGCAGTTGGCAACGCTCCAGGAGTCCAAGGTAAGCGGCAGCTCCGGGCACAATAATCTCGGCGCGTCGCGGGCCGACGCCTGAAAGTTGTTTGCGTTCTTCTAGAGGCAATCGCGCCAGCAGCTTAGCGATCCGCCGCATTTGCGTCTTCGATACAGTGGTGGCACGAGAGCCCTTAGTCTTGTAGAGTCCGTGACAGACCGCAGCCAATGATTCTGCCGTTCCCGAGGTCGCAATGACCACCTTCGGACGGGCGCGTTTGATGCGGTCCGCGGTGCGTTCGATTTCACGCGATATAAATCCCCGTAACTGACGCATCTCGGACTTGCGAGGCGGATCGTGACGCAGAAATTCGTTGGTCAGACGAACTGCGCCCAGTGGCAGGCTAACCGTGTTGCGAATATGACCCTGGCTGGAAATAGTCAGCTCACAGCTGCCTCCACCCAGGTCGGCCATTAGAACAGGGGAGGAGTTCACTCGCAGGGTTGAGACCAGCCCCAAATGGATGAGGCGGGCTTCTTCCAAGCCGGAGATAATTTCCACATCCCAACCGGTGGTCGAGCGCACCCACTCCAGAAACGCACGGGCGTTGCGGGCATCGCGCAAAGCGCTGGTGGCGACGACTCGCACGGAATCAGCGCCCGCATTTTGTACGGCGCGGTGAAACCGCCGCAGCACCTTCACAGTAGTTGCGATTGCTTCCGGAGACAGAAAAAAGTTGCGAAAAACAGATTCACCCAAACGGGTGACTTCGCGGTCCTCGTGAATCCGGATGAGCCGGTGCCGGGTGAGACGAGCGATTTTCAGGCGAACGGAGTTCGATCCGATATCAACGGCGGCAAAGGTCGGCATGGCGGAAGGGCAACAGTGTACCGCCGAAGAGCGAAGCGTCCGACAAAAATATCAATGGTAGAAAACGCTCAGGCGACTGCAGCTTTTGTCTCGTCAGACCCGGCGGCAGGTTTGCGGATCGGAGGGGCGTAGCCCGAAGCAAACTTCTTGCTGGAGAGCGCTGCCCGGGTTTCAGCCACCGCATCCACACTTTGACGGAACTTTGCCTGGGTCACGTTTCGCAACATGGCCACCAACGCCGAGTCCCGAACTCCGCCGAAGAGCGCTTCCGCTTTCTGCGTCAGCTTCAGCCAGTCGTGCCAGTCCCCGATGACGTCCTGCATGTGCTTGAGCTGATCGACGACGCGCTTGGCCTCGTCGTCGTGGTCGGCGAGCTCCGCGATATAGCGGGCCCGCTTTCCGATGATCCGATACTGGTGAAGAGTTTTTTCGGTAAGCGTTACGTGATCCCGCCCGAGCTTGGCGAGTTTACCAAGGGTCAAGGTCAGTGGTTCGGTATGCTTCGGAAGATCGATCTCGCTTGCGGCCCGCTTTAGGCGCTTTCGCACCTCGTCCGCAGCCTCGCGATCAAAAGCCTCAACCAGTTTCCCCTCACGCTTTGTGCGCTCGTGCACCAAAGCGTCCACGAACTGCGATTTCTGTCCATTGCCTTCGGGAATCTTTAAGCTCCGTAAAGACGCAATCTCGACATCCAGATCGCGAACGCGTCCGGCCTTCTTGCGTAACCACGACAGTTGCTTCAGCAACTTCTTGTCGTTGCGGTTCAGCTCAGAGGCTACTTCGCTGAGGAGAGCTTCCACACGCCGGCTGTTGGTGCGAAACTTGTGCACGCTTTCCGGAGCGGGACTCTTGGCCAGCTTTGTCAGTTCGCGGCCCAACCTCTGAAAAGCCAGGCGGCTACGTTTTAGGTCAATGGGCATATCCAGTACTAAGCAGAACGAAAAGCTACAAGGGAATCCGGCAAAATGCAATCAAGGAAATCTGATGGACGTATTCCTCTGAAGCGGGTCAAGTCCAGCCAATCCACGACACAGCAAGGCGGTATTTTAACACTGCTGTAACACGATTCTGCTAGCCTGCCTTCAGATGGCCAATCAAGCTCTAGGAGCGCCACGATTGACTGGACCGCAACCCATTGCAAAACCAGAGGTTGCGTCGAGTTCAGGGACCCAGGGTGAACCTCTCCTCCAAGCCGGAAATAGCCAAGTTGCCGATGGCATTTTCCACTTCGCAATGCTGGCGTGCGGGATCTGCGTTCTGGCGCTCGTAGGCCTGATTATTTACGAACTGATCAGCGGGTCGAGACTGTCATGGCATGCCTTCGGGTTGAAGTTCTTTTTTCAAAGTGAATGGGATCCGGTTAACGAGCAGTTCGGGGCGTTGCCGTTTGTGTATGGCACGCTCGTTTCCTCGCTTCTGGCGCTCTTCTTTGCTGTGCCTCTCGCGATTGGCGTAGCGGTATTCATTACTGAAATGTCTCCCCGATGGTTGAAAGGTCCACTGGCTTTCACCACGGAACTTCTTGCAGCGATCCCCAGTGTCATTTACGGACTGTGGGCCATCTTTGTGCTGGTACCTGTTCTGCGCCAGTACGGAGAACCTTTTTGCGCACGTTACTTCGGCTGGACGGGATTATTTGAAGGCCCTCCCTACGGTATTGGAATGCTTGCGGCGGGAATCATTCTGGCCATCATGGTGGTGCCGATTATCTCGTCGATCACGCGAGAGGTGATGACGGCCGTTCCCCAGCAACAGAGAGAGGCCGTTCTTGCCTTGGGAGCTACACGCTGGGAGATGATCCGCACGGGCGTGCTGCGAAATGCTCGAGCGGGAATTCTGGGCGGTGTCATCCTGGGCTTGGGTCGCGCTCTGGGCGAAACCATGGCGGTCACGATGGTGATTGGAAACCGGCCTGAAATCGCACGGTCGTTGTTTGCTCCCGGCTACACCATGGCCAGTGTTATCGCCAACGAGTTCAGTGAAGCCACCGGCAATACTTACCTGAGCGCTCTCATTGAGATCGGACTGGCTCTGTTCATCGTTACGATTATCGTAAATATTCTGGCCCAATTTCTGGTCTGGACGGTTACGCGCGGTACTCCGGCGAGAAGCCATGCCTGAACCTGTGACGGCTACCCCCGACTCTGCGGCGGCGCCAATCAGTCTCTGGCGGCGTGGTGTGAATTCATTTGCCACTCTCGCTGCCGCGGGCGCGGTCGTTCTGGTTTTGCTTCCGCTCGGTGCTGTTTTCGGTTATTTGATTTACAAGGGAATCGGCTCGATCAATTGGGCCTTCCTCACTCAAACGCCAAAACCTGTGGGCGAAGCGGGCGGTGGGATGGCTAACGCAATCGCCGGCTCTGCCTTCATTTTGCTGATTGCCAGCACCATCGGCGTGCCTATCGGAATCGGCGCGGGAATTTATCTGGCGGAATATGGCCGCAACCGGTTCGGAGACTTGATACGGTTCACGGCGGACGTACTGAATGGCGTCCCGTCGATCGTGGTTGGCATCGTGGCCTACGGGATCGTAGTGCTCTCACAGGGGCATTTTTCGGCATTAGCCGGTGGCGTAGCACTGGCAATCATGATGATTCCGACCATCGCTCGCACGACGGAAGAAATGCTTTTGTTAGTGCCGAATGCGGTGCGTGAAGCGGCCTACGGTTTGGGCGTTTCGCGATGGCGCACAACCCTGTCGATCACTTTGCGTACGGCCACGTCAGGCGTGATTACCGGCGTTATGCTGGCTTTTGCGCGCGTTGCCGGCGAGACCGCGCCGTTGCTGTTTACTGCATTCGGCAACCAGTATTGGAACTGGAAAATCAATCAGCCAACGGCCGCGCTATCGTTGCAGATTTTCACTTACGCGATTTCCCCATTCGATGAATGGCATCGTCAGGCCTGGGCTGGAGCATTGATCTTGATTGTGCTCATCGTATTTGCCGTCAGCGCGGTCCGCATCGTTGCCGGCCACGGAATGCTTAAGGGAGCGAACTGACCATGGGAGTCGGGATCAAAGTAGATAGGCTGAACGCGTGGTTCGGCAAGACCCAGGCCCTCTATGACATCACCATGGAGGCACCGGCCAACCACGCAACGGCGGTCATTGGGCCTTCCGGATGCGGCAAATCGACTTTCGTGCGTTGCCTCAATCGCATGCACGAGACGGTTCCCGACGCGCGGGCCACCGGCAAGGTTCAAATCGGCGAACTCGATGTCTACAACGGCACTTCCGCGGTGCAGATTCGTCGTCGTATCGGAATGGTTTTTCAGAAGCCCAATCCCTTTCCCACGATGTCGATTTACGATAACGTGGCGGCGGGGCTAAAGCTCAACGGTTTCCACGATCACAAGCGGCTTGATGAGGTCGTCGAGCGCTCGCTGAAACTCTCGGCTCTCTGGGACGAGGTGAAAGATTCGCTGCGCAAGAAGTCGGGTGCTAGCCTGTCAGGCGGACAGCAGCAACGGCTTTGCATCGCGCGCGCCCTCGCGGTTGAACCGCAAGTTTTGCTGATGGATGAGCCGTGTTCGGCTCTTGATCCCATCTCCACGGGTAAGATCGAAGAGCTGATTTTTCAGCTTAAAGAAAAGTTTACAATTGTGATAGTGACGCATAATATGCAGCAGGCGTCTCGCGTCGCCGAGTTTACCGGATTCTTTCTTCTGGGCAAACTCATTGAACTCGACAAGACCGAAAAGATCTTCACGACCCCGTCCGACAAACGTACGGAGGATTACATTACAGGCAGGTTTGGATAATGCGCACCCGCTTTCAGCAAGGACTCGACGACCTCCGAGCACGTTTGCTTCGCATGGGGGGACTGGCCGAGCAGGCGGTGGATCGCGCCTGCCAAGCGTATATTGACCGCGATCTGGCACGCTGCCACATGGTGCTCGAAGGCGAATTCCAGATCAACGTCGCCGAGCGGGAAATCGACGAATTGGCTTTCGATCTCCTCGCCCTGCAGCAACCTATCGCCGTGGATTTGCGCTTTATCCTCGCGGTTACGAAAATCAACTCGGATCTGGAACGAGTCGGCGACCAGGCGGTCAACATTGCCGAGCGGGCCATGGATCTGGTGGAACTTCCTCGAGTAGATCTTCCAGTCGATATTCCGCGTATGGCGGCAGCCGCTTCCGCCATGGTTCGCCGTGCACTGGAGTCGTTTATCGAAGGCAAAGCCGAGCTCGCGCAAGCCGTGCTGGAAATGGACAACGTCGTCGATCGCATGAAGGACGAAGCGTTCATTACGCTGGTTAAAGCCATGAACGAGCGGCCTGAAGTAACGAGGCAGGCGCTCGATGCGCTGCTGGTGGCGCGCAATTTGGAGCGCGTGGCCGATCACGCCACCAACATTGCAGAAGACGTGATTTTCTGGGTGCGCGGAGCCGATGTCCGTCACAATGTTACACCGGAACCTACGGTGCATCAGGCGAGTACCGATACTCATTAAAGCATTACTAAAGCATAAGTGCCAAGACCGGTCAGCTTTTGTCTGACCGGTTTTCTTTTCCGGTGATACGCTGAGCGTTCTTAGCTCAAGGAGACAGCGCGTGCGCAGAATCGTCTACGCGATCGGCTTGTTATTTCTTGCGGCCACTCTCAAGCTGCTGTTAGCGCAACACCGGAAGGAGCCGCGGCAGATATCCTTGCCCACGAGCAAGACTCTGACTGCTCCGTCGCCGGGGGCTCTGGGACCACTGAACGGTTTCGCAGCCGCAATGGTTGTGAGCCCCGACGGGCGTTACGCGGCGATTCTCGACGACGGTTATGGAACGCAGAAGAACCAGGCACACCAATCTATCTCCGTGCTCGATCTGGGCACCAACCAGCTCAGCGATTTTCCGGAAGACCGCTTGCCTGAGGAAGCGCACCAGAGCTATTTTGTTGGGGTAGCGTTCAGTTCGGATGGCAGTCATCTTTATGCTTCGATCGGTTCCATCACTGACCCCCTCGGCGAAAAATCGAACGACACCGGAAACGGAATTGCAGTTTATCGCTTCCACGAAGGCAAGGTAGCATGGGATCGCTTTATAAAGATCGCCCCGCAGACGGTTGCTCCGGGGAAGAAAGTGGCACAAGGCATCCAAAAAACTGACAAGGGAACTGTTCTTCCGTATCCCGCGGGCCTTGCGGTAATCTCCGGCACCAACGTCCCCGATAAGCTCCTCGTCGCTAACAATCTTTCCGATAACGTTGTGCTGATCGATTCCGCCAGCGGCCGCGTACTTAGACAGTTCGAGGTGAGTACGCACGAGATCATTCCATCTTCATTTCCTTACGCGGTAGTTGCGTCGCACGATGGCCGCCGCGGCTGGTGCACCCTGTGGAATGCGTCTCGAGCGGTGGAATTGGATTTGGAGAAGGGAACCGTCGTTCGTTCGATCCCGCTGCTTGAGCCGAAGGACCCGACGGCGCCCGGATCGCATCCCACGGCGATGCTGTTGAGCCCGGATGAGAAGCTGCTCTACATAGCACTATCAAACGCAGACCGCGTAGCGGTCGTCGAAACTGCCTCTGGCATCGCGGCTCCGCTATTCAGTACGACATTGCGCGATCAGAAATTCGCAGGTACTTCGCCGATAGGCTTGGCGCAGTCTGCCGATGGCAAGCATCTCTTCGTCGCCGATGCTTCTATCAACGCCGTGGCAGTTTTCGATACTTCGGCTTTGATTGCAAGCGGGATCAGGCAGGATATGCCGGTCTATTTTCCTGGCTTTATCCCCACCGATTGGTACCCCAGCGCTTTAGCAATGGCTGGCAACGATTTGCTGATTGCCACTTGCAAGGGGCAAGGAACCGGACCCAACAGCGGTGTGAACAATCTAAGAAACGAACGAAGACACCGCGAACATCCTTACATTCCCACTCTGCTCTATGGCTCGATTGCTCGACTCAAAATCGGGGACATTGAAAAACAACTGCCCGCGCTCACCCGGCAGGTCGAGGAAAGCAATCTGCTGCATTCCAGCCCAGGCCAAATCCACCTCGCGCAGAATTCCAATCCAATCCGCCACGTGATCTACATTATTAAGGAGAATCGCACGTACGACCAGGTGCTTGGCGATTTGAAAGTCGGCGACAGCGATCCTTCGCTCACGCTTTATGGCTCTGAAGTCACGCCCAACCAGCACAAGTTGGCGCTGCAATTCGGAGTTCTCGACAACTTCTACGATAGCGGCGAGGTTTCAGGCGACGGACATAATTGGTCAACCGCTGCCATCACCAGCGATTACAACGAGCAGACTTGGCAGATTAACTACCGCAGCAAAGAACGCACCTACGATTTTCAAGGGTCCGTAGCTGACGAATTCCCGCTCGATCAAAACGAGCCTGATGTGAATGAGCCTGCGAGTGGCTACATTTGGGATAACGTAGCCAACCACGGCCTGACTTACCGCGACTACGGAGAGTTTATTTACGGCGTATGGTGCAAGGCCACGGAAAACAAGATGACGGTACACGAGGGCGTACCGGCGCCGGGCTCGATGTGTCCGAAGAGCGCAGTGAATAAGGGCGAACCGTTGCCGCCAAACCTTGGCCAGCCGCATGGTTCGCCTAGTCCGTGGCCATGGGCAATTCCAATACTGAAAACCGCAAAGGCGACCAAGGCAGTTCTGCGCGGCCACTTCGATCCCTTATTCCCCGACTTCAACACTGAGTATCCGGACCAACTGCGCGCTGACGAATTCCTCAATGAATTTGATGGCTTTGTGCGGGCCCGCAAAGAAGGCAAGGGAACCGAGCTACCCGCCTTTACTCTGCTCTACCTGCCTGACGACCACACCCACGGCACCGCTGCCGGAAAACCCCGGCCCGCCGCGAGCGTCGCGGATAATGACCTCGCAGTCGGCCGGGTTGCGGAAGCGGTCTCGCACAGCCCTTACTGGGATGACACCGCAATTTTCATTCTCGAAGACGACGCCCAGGATGGCGCCGATCACGTGGATGCTCACCGTTCGATCGCCTTCGTGATCAGCAAGTATTCGCCGGGTTCGGCGGAGCATCCATTCGTGGAACACCATTTCTACACCACGGTGAGCCTGATTCACACGATCGAAACACTCCTAGGATTACCACCGATGAACCAGAACGACGCCTATGCTCCAGTGATGGCTCCGCTATTTTCAGGGGCGGGAAATCAATTGCCTTTTACCGCCGACTGGAGCAATCGGGACAACGGGTTGATCTATCAAACGAATCCGGCCAAAGGTCAGGGCGCGAAGGAATCAGCCAAGATGGATTTCACCCACCCGGATGCAGCGAATCCGGCGGTGCTCAACGCGATCCTGTGGCGCGACCGCAAAGGCGATCAGCCAATGCCAGCGCCGCAGTACAAAGTGTTTCTCGGCAAGTCCAAACCAGACAACGACTGATAAGTCAGTCCCGGGCGCCTCGTCCGGGTAGCGAGCAATGGGAGTCAAGGATCGCGATGCTGAGGCGCTTCCGTGACGCCGGAATGACCAGGACCTCCACCACCGTTTAGCGCTGAGCTGCTACCCCACTATCCAGGTCGGCAAAGGAAAACGCCGTTGAGACGTTGGGATACTCTTTCCCAGCAACTTCGACATACGGATACACAAAATAATTCAGCGGTTTCCCGTCCTGCTTGGGACTCAATTCGAGATCGCGCCCTATCGTAAACCCCATGCGATTCGCGTCGTGCGCGCCAAAGAAATAGTCTTTTTTCTCGGGATGCTTCCACGCTTCCGAGATATCCACCGGGATCCATCCGCGCTGCGGATCGAAGAAGTCGGCCCAGCAATGGTATCCCGCGATCTCGGACGAATGTTTGTCAGGCGGCAGAGGAAACCCGATTTCAAATCGTGCTGGAATCCCCTGCGAACGCGCCATGGCGATGAACAGCGAATGGAAGTCAGTGCAATTGCCTTTCCTGGCATCGCACGCGTAAAGCACGTCGCCGCGTCCCCAACCAGTACCGGTCTTGTCATAGCGCATGGTAGTGAATACGTAATCATAGATTGCGCGGGCCTTGTCGAGAGTTGTGGTTTTCCCCGCGGTGACCTTTACGGCCAATTCCGCCGGCAGCCCAGTCGTCGGCACGAGCGCATCCGAAGCCAAATATGCCTTTCTTTCCTTGTCGCTCAACCTTACCGTCGCAAGATGCGGGGAATAGACACCCAGAGTAAGGCGCTCGCGGCGGACGACGTCATAAACAACCTCGAAATGCAACTCCGGCTGCTTGGCTTTCGATGCCTCGGCGTAATACATTTCGTTTCCGTCTTTAGACTCATGCGTTTTCTTGAGTGGGAGATCACCCGTTGCAGAGATCGCCTTCACGGTCTGAAACTCATCCGAGTGCGCCTCCGGGATCCAGATTCGCACTTTCTCCCCAGCAGGAACATCCTTCACTGTGAAGCTGTAGTGGAACGTGAAATGGCGCGTTGTTTGCGCCGAACCAATCGCAGCACATACGAACGGCAACAACGACAAAAGCAACGAGACCTTTCTGAACATGATCAGATTCCTTTCACGGTGTCAGAGGTTGGCGACGAATGGAAACGACACACGGGCGTTTATGTGAGATCTCAGGTGAAGCCGCGTCGTGGCAATTGCATGCGAGGTGTTCCTCGATCAGCTGGCAGAATCATATTCTAACCGAGAAGCAACAGTTTGGTTAGACTCTCACAGACCTGTTTACGAGTGACAACAACACATCGGCGTTCAGTTAGAATTCTCGCGTGCCAGCTGCCATTGAGTGTCGCGACCTGCGCAAAACCTATGACGGCAAAGTCGAGGCCGTGCGCGGATTAAGCCTGGAAATCCAAAGTGGAGAGTGTTTCGGCCTGCTGGGGCCCAATGGAGCAGGGAAGACCACAACCATCGAAATCCTCGAAGGCTTGCTCGATCCTACCTCCGGCGAAGTCACGATTCTGGGCCATACCTGGCAGAAGAATTCTCGCGAAGTCCGCGAATGGTTAGGCATTTCTTTGCAAGAGACCCGTCTATCGGAGAAATTGACGGTCCGTGAAACCATCGAATTGTTTGCCAGCTTCTACCGTGAGCCGCGCTCCTCGGACGAAGTCCTCGACGACCTGCAACTGGGTGAGAAAGCTGACGCGATGGTTGGCAAGCTTTCCGGCGGCCAGCGCCAGCGTCTGGCCGTGGCTACGGCGTTGGTAGGAAATCCCAAAATTCTTTTCTTGGACGAACCCACAACCGGACTCGATCCGCAGAGCCGCCGCCAGCTCTGGGACATCGTTCGCAGATTTCAGCTTGGCGGTGGCACGATACTGTTGACCACGCACTACATGGACGAAGCAGAGCGCCTGTGCGACCGTCTGGTGATCGTTGATCATGGCCAGGTCATTGCAGGCGGCACGCCTTCCGACCTGATTGACCGCCTCGGCGGACACCACGTTGTGGAGTTTGAGGCTAGCGGCAATTCCAGTGAAGGCAATGCTCTGGATGTCTGGCGGGCGCTTCCGGGTGTGGAATCAGTTCGTCACGACAATGGTCTGGTTAGCCTCACCGTGCGAGAACCGCATTTGACTATTCCTGCATTACTCGATGCAGTCGAAACGCGCGGAGCGCAACTTTTGCACCTCACCACACGACAGGCCAGCCTCGAAGATGTGTTTGTTAACCTCACGGGCCGTCACTTGAGGGAGGAGTGATGAGCGTCCCAGCTCCGCCACAGCTCCTCACGCGGCGCAACGGCCGCTGGTCGGCTTTCACGCACCTTGTTATGGTGAGGATGAAGGAGCTCAAGCGCGAGCCCGAAGTTGTCTTCTGGGTGTTCGGTTTTCCGCTGCTGCTTGCGTTGGGACTTGGGATTGCGTTTCGTAACAAACCAGCCGACGTGACGTTCATTGCTATCGTCAACGACTCGGGGGCGCAGGATGTGATGGTGCTGATCGAACGCTCACCACAGAAGTCGTCGATCCGCGCCGAAGTGCTCGACAAACCGGCAGCACTCAAAGGATTTCGTCTGGGCAAATATGATCTCGTCATCGAGTCGGATGGTAAGGGTGGCTTCCAGTACCTCTACGATCCGGCGCGTCCCGAAAGTGTGCTCTCGCACGCGGAAGTGGATGATGCTCTCCAGGTTTCCGCCGGACGCAAGAATCCGTTACCTACTTCCGCCGTCATTTCAAACGAGCCCGGGTCGCGCTATATCGACTTCCTCATTCCCGGCTTGATCGGGATGAACCTGATGAACTCGGGCATGTGGAGCGTCGGATTCGCTCTAGTGGATATGCGTCAGCGCAAGCTGCTGAAACGCTTTGTAGCCACGCCTATGAGGAGAAGCGATTTCCTGCTCGCGCTCGCCAGTGGCCGGTTGGTGCTCATGGTGGCCGAAGTCGGGTTACTGTTGGGATTTGGCGCGCTAGTTTTTCATATTCGTGTGCTCGGTTCCCTCCTCTCGATCCTGCTTCTGAGCTCGATTGGGGCGGTCGGGTTTGCTGGATTAGGGTTGTTGACCGCCAGCCGTGCCCAGAAGATTGAGAGCGTCAGCGGCCTGATCAATCTGATCATGATGCCAATGTGGATTTTTTCGGGAGTTTTCTTTTCCTATGAGCGTTTTCCGGCCGCCATCCAGCCATTCATCAAGGCGTTGCCGTTGACCGCTCTCAATGATGCCCTTCGCGCTACGATTCTGGAAGGCGCTTCGCTGACAACGCAGGCCTGGCGACTGCTGATACTTCTGCTTTGGGGAGGGGTTTCTTTCCTGCTCGCCTTGCGGTGGTTCCGTTGGACCTAGTTGTGCGCTGGCCCTTCGAACACCATCTTAAGTTGTTTTCTGTGGTACGAATCTTAGGGAAGCCGAATTGATGCAATATCGCAGGTGCGTCCGCTCGGGACCATCATCGAACACGTGACCTAAATGTGCGTCACATTCTGTGCACGACACTGCCGTGCGGACCATGCCGTAGGTCATGTCGGTTGCGTTGTGAACGTTTTCTGGAGCAATCGGTTGCCAGAAGCTCGGCCAGCCGGTTCCGGAATTAAACTTCGTCTCTGAGCTGAACAAGGCGTTGTCACAGCAAATGCAGCGGTATAAACCATTGTCGTGCAGGTCCCAGTATTCTCCTGAAAACGCGAATTCGGTATCGGCGTGCCGCGTGATGTCGAAGGCGTTTGGACCCAATTGCTTCCGCCACTCGTCTTCGCTCTTGACGACCATTGGCATGCGCGCTGTTTTCAGTCGCACACCTGCATCGGAGAACTGAACGATCGTAATTTCTTTGGGCGTCTGTGTCGCAGATCCAGCTTCGACAAATCGCGGTTTCCGCAATGAGCACATTGCTAATCCAGCGACGGCTAACGCTGAGGTCGAGAGAAACGCCCGTCCTTTCAACCTGCCCGTCCCTTCATCATCGTTCGCTTCAAATTCAAACATGGCCCACTCCTATAATTCTATTTCCCAACATAAAGATCAGGAAATTCGTGATGAAGATGAGCAACCTTCGGCGCGTCGTTGTAGACGATGTACGGGTTGTTTGGATGTTGTGCAGCGTAGTCCTGATGGTAAGCCTCGGCTGGATAGAAAGCCTTCAACGGTACGACTTGAGTCACGATCGGACGCGCGAAAACCTTAGCCTTGTCGAGTTGTGCAATATAGGCTTCTGCAATGCGTTTCTGCTCATCGCTATCGTAGAAAATAACAGAACGATATTGCGTGCCGGAATCAGGGCCCTGCCGGTTCAGCTGCGTGGGATCGTGCGCAACCGAGAAGAACACTCGAAGCAACTGCCCAAAAGTGATCTGCGAAGGATCATACGTAATCTTCACCGACTCCGCGTGGCCGGTGTCGCCAGTGCTCACGAGTTCGTATTCCGCGGTGTTTGCCGCGCCTCCGGAATATCCGGATGTGGCGTTGGTAACGCCCTTCACGTGCTGTAAAACGGCCTGAACGCCCCAGAAACATCCACCCGCGACAACCGCACTCTGCCCTGCCTTGTTCGCCGCGAACGCAGCGTCCACCGTGGGGCTTGGTATCGCGGTGATTGGGTTGTCACCGGCATTGCAGGCGACTGCGCCGCCAAGCGTTAGCGTGAGCAGCAAGGTACATATCCGAGAAAAGTTACCCATAAATGAAATCCCCCTAGTGTGAGGTGGCAGATCTTTAGTCCCGCCTTCTTAGAGTCGCCAGCGGGCCAAAAGTTTCGTGTCTTCGCCCAAGTTAGCTCGTCCACGGAACTTTTGGGCCGGTTGCACATCTTTAGATGAAGACACATCTGGAGTGACGCCTTGAAGATTCTACTTATTCCGACTCTAGTTCTTCTTTCACTTGCTGCGGCGGTTTTACTGTGGGCATCCGAAATGCCAGCGAGATCTGACGCACGAACTCCGATACTCGTGGAATTGTTTACCTCGGAAGGCTGCTCTAGTTGTCCGCCCGCAGACGCATTCCTGCAGAGACTGGATCGGCAGCCTATCGCAGGCGCAGAGATGATCGTCCTCAGCGAGCACGTCGACTATTGGAACCACATCGGATGGAAGGATCCATACTCGGCTCGCTTTTTCAGTGATCGACAGGGTGTCTATGTCAGGCGTCTTGGCCTGGAAAGCGTCTACACTCCGCAAATGATCGTGGACGGAACCAATGAGTTTGTTGGCAGTGACGCGGCTCTGGCCGACAAGGCCTTCGCTAAAGCCTTGATCAGACCGAAGATTTCGATCCGATTGTCATCGGTATCCTTAGCGGCACCGAATGCTTTGTTTGCCCATCTGGAAACTGGCCTCTTGCCGGCGCCTTTTGGTTTAGGTGAGGTGCACGTGTACGTAGCAGTCGCGCTCAACCACGCGGAATCGCACGTTTCACACGGGGAAAACGCGGGCCGCACATTGGTGCACGTCGCGGTAGCCAGAAGCATTGAGAGAGTTGGGACACTTCGGGCAGGGCAAGTCTTTTCGCAGGACGTTCGGCTGAAATTGGACCCCGGATCTGAATCCAGCAATCTGCGGCTGATCGCGTTTGTGCAGGAACCGGGCCAGGGTCGAGTGGTCGGAGTCGCCTCCGAAGCAGTTGGCACGGCTGTTGCGGCGCGATGAAATAAGTGTTCTTCCACCAATAGCCCGCCGACGTTCGAGATATCCCGCTGGCTTTGCCGTTCCGCAAGGCTCCGGCTCAGGCCCAATCATCGGAGAATGAACAATCCTTGCAAATGAGTTCCCGAGGGATGATAATTTCCGTGACCTTCCTGCAGGCAGCGCCAGAAGGGATTCTAAAGCAGGCTTTTGGCTAGGTTAGAGGTTGGCCATTCGCGGCAATGAGCGGGAGTAGTTCAGCGGTAGAACGCCAGCTTCCCAAGCTGGATGTCGCCGGTTCGATCCCGGTCTCCCGCTCCATTTAATCCATAAGATGGAGACAGTGCACAAAAGACATTACCGTTGAATTACCGTTGAACATCACCGGACCTTCCCTCCTGCCTCTTTCACGCCTCCCATAGTCAGCCGATCGTATATCCGTTCGACCAGTTCCTGGAGCCGGACATCGACCACCTGGGCGTATTCGTTGGCCGTGGTGTCGATCTTCTCGTGTCGCAAGACGCCTTGCAGGTCTTTAAGAGAGCCGAACTCCTGGCCGCGCGTCGTGGAGCTGCGACGCAAGATTTGAAAATTCAGCTTCTGGAGTCCGAGATCTTTCTTGATCGGATAGGGAACGCGATTGAGATAGTTGGACGTGTTGAGGTATGTCCCGTTGGAACTGGGGAAGTTCAGCGTATCTGGTGTTGGGTCGGGGCACCGCTCCTGCCAGGAGAGCAGCGCTTTGTAGAGTCCCTGCGGAATCGGAACTCTGGTGGTAGACTTCTTGGTCTTACCGTAGTCACGCAAGTGACCACGATATAGACGGTCTGCTTTATGAGGAGTCGACCTGGCTGGAGAGATAACCAGCGCAGCGCGATTATCTCGCCTGGACGCAGACCATCTACCATCGATACTTGGAAGAGCAGCCAATCCATCTCACTCCCGGAGAGATGAGACAGAACCCTCCAGATATCGACCCACTCAAGAACCGTCTCCTCTACTTCTCGACGGTTCTTCGGTAGCTCCAGCTTACGTGCCGGGTTCTTCGTGATGAACTCCTGGTTGACTGCTTCCTCGAGAATGGCCTTGAGGAAGTGGCGGCGGTGCTTCACCACGCCGTCCGAGTATTGCTTGGCCTGCTTGTTGAGCCATACCTGCAATTCAGTGTGATGATCTCAGTCCCAACCTAGAAGTTATATTTCAGACCGAATTGCATGGTGCGCGGGCGATGCGCGTCCACGGGATGCAGGAAGGAATTGCCCGCGAGACAACTCGGGTCGCCGGCTGAGTTGTTGAGGCCGCCATAGCAGGTGATGGTGTTGCTTCCGGTATTGCCCTTGTCGGGATCGTAGATCCGGAACTGGGTATGGTTGAAAACGTTGAATGCTTCCATGCGAAACTCGAGATTGCTGCCTTCGGTGATCTTGAAATGTTTTAGCAGGGCAACATCAAAGTTCAACCGGCTTGGGTTATTCATGAAATTGCGTCCGGCGTTGCCGAATGTAAGACCCTCCGGAGCACCGAATGCAGCCGGATTAGCCAGAATCGGGCCAAAACTCTTGTAATTGTTTCCTCCGAAGGGCGCATTTTGGTGGGGATTGCCGATCACATCCGGATACGATCCGGCGCCCGTCCCGTTCGCTACGCCGGCGTTGTCGAGCACGGAGATGCCGGTGCTGCTGCCGCCGTTGATCACACTGAAAGGTGTTCCCGACTGAAATAGGGTGATTCCAGACAGTTCCCACCCATCCTCCGACGTGTGAGACAAGCGAGAGGAAGACTCCGGCATGGCGGCCGCTTGACTGGCGGCGGAATCGTCGTAACCGATATTCGAGAACCAGAACCGAAGCTTGTTCACTAGGCTGTCAAGCTTATACACGTAGCTGATATTTAGGAGATGGCGCTGGTCGAAGTTCGAACTAGCCTTGTTCGAGCTAAGATTGAAGGAATTTACCAGCGTGGTGTCAGACCTGTCCGACGAGTCATCGATTGAGTGACTGTAGGTGTAGGAAACTCCGAGCGTGAGGGAACCAGTGTCACGGCGCAGAGTGGCCTGGAGGCCGTTGTACTTGGAATCGGCTACATTCTGCAGTGAGAAGATTTGGCCAAAGCCGGGCGCAAACGTGCGCAGGCTGTTTGGGTCAGGAAAGTTCTTGCCGGGCGTCCCAAAACACGCTGCCTGCAGATTCACGAAGTCTGCGTTCGTGTTGTCCCACGGGGTTCCAGTGGGATTAGTGGGCGTAACGAAAGTAAAGCTGGTGCCGTTATACGAATTACATAGCGTGCTCGTAATGGGCTGACCCGGCGCCAGACCATTCGGCCCAAACGGATTGTCGGTCGACACGGCCGGGGCCAGTTGGTTTACTTGAAGCTCCGTCGTCAGATGGGTTCCCTTGCTGCCGACATAGCCAAGAGTTGCGACGGTATTCTTCATCAGCTCCCGCTGCACACTCAGACTCCACTGCTGAACGTACGGCCAGACGCTGTGCGTCGGGATCGCGGTAACATTCAGTGGAAATGCCCCGGAGGTTCCACAGCCTTGGCCCACGCCGCCTATGCATTCGTAGCTGGTGGGATGGTTCTGAGTCATATCCAGCACCTGAGGCGCACTGCCTTCGAGCGACCCGGTGTTGGCCTCGTTGCCAATCCCGTGGTGGAAAAATACCCCATAGCCTGCGCGGACGGAAGTCTTGCCATTGCCCCACGGATCCCAGGCAAAGCCAATGCGAGGCGCGGGATTGACGATTTTACTCGACATGCAACTGTCTGGGATTCCGTTCACACCGCAGTGTTGCAGGCCGTTTGTGATGCGCGGATCCAAGTTACTGAGATTCAGCGGGATTGGCGAGCAAGGGCTCGAGATCGAACCGGGGGGAGGATCGCAGGTCGAGGGTGGTCCGTTGAGGAGAACACCCGTAAATGGGTCAACCGTCGCTTGCGCCGCGAGGCTGGGCTTGTACGTCGCCGGCACCCAGTTATAAACGTTGTTGTATTTCTCATGCCAATTTCCATAGAGGCTGAGGCGCAAACCTAAGTTGAGAGTCAGCCGGGAAGTGGCTCGCCAGTCGTCTTGAAAGTAAGGTTCAGCAATACGGTAGCGGTTGTAATAATTCCGCTGAGTGCTATCTTGCTGGAAGGTTTTGACTCCGCCCTCTAAAATTCCTGGTGTCCCCGTGGGTTGTCCGAGCAGGAAGTCGGCAAACGCATTCCCCTTGCTGTTGAAGCTACTTACGTTGCTGAAAGTCAATATTCCCTGCTGATCACCAGTATTCGCTCCGACTGCCTGGTTCAGCTCGTTTCTTTGAAAGATAACGAATTGAACTCCAAATTGAAGGTTATGTTTCCCCACAACCTTGCTTAGGCTATCGCCAAAGGTGTAGGTCGGATTCGAATGATGCCAGGGCAAATAACCGGGATCGACGCCGAAGCCGAAGCCACCGTAAGCCGCGTTTGTGCCTCCGATCACGACCCCAGGCAATTTCCCGCCGAAGCCGTTATCGAACAGGTAGCCCGCGGTCAACCCAGACGGCCGCTGCCACCGCACACCGTTCGCATCGATGTTCTGGAGGTTAATGTGATCGGTCGTGTAACTGAAGACGAACTCGTTCAGCAGCGTGGGTGAGATCGTATTGGTGAGGTGAGCCAGCATGCTAATGCCGGGCCCAGTGAATGTACTTTGAATCGTGGGAAAGCTGTTTTGGACGGTGCCCCATTGAGGCGAGAGAATTGTCGTATCCCACGAATCATGGATATAGCGGAAACTTGCCCGCGTTTTCGCGTTAATATTTTGATCGATGCGGAAAAGTTCTTCGCGCCAGTACGTGCTGGGAGAAACGGACGCATCGAAACATGAGCCAGCGGTCGAATTGCATCCCGTGGTCGAATTAGGTGCAGGAATGATATTGGTGTTGAGAATGGCTTGCGCGTTCGGATCGATCGGCACCTGATTACCGGGAAATGTCTCTGGCTTGCGGGTATTTTGATCAATGCCAAACGCTGGACAATCGGGATAGGCGGTACGCGCGAAATCAGTTTGAAGTCCTGGAAGAACTAATGGACAAACGTCGCTGAAATTACCGCCGCGCTCGGCAAGAGAAGGAACTGCCTGATTGAAATCGGTAGGAGTACGCTCAAAGCGGAACTCTTCCGAAAAGAAGAAATAGGTCTTGTCCTTATTCGTGTTGTACACATTGGGGATGTAAAGCGGTCCGCCGAGGGCCCCTCCAAAGTCATTTCTCCGGTAAAGGGGCGCTTCGGATGTCTGATCAAAGTAGTTCCGGGCGTTGAACAATTCATTACGGATGAACTCATACGTTACCCCGTGGAACTGATTCGTCCCTGATTTGGTCGTGGCCAAAACCGTGCCAGATGCGCTCTGTCCGTACATCGCACCGTAGTTTGACGTTAGAACTTGTACCTCGCTTAGAGCATCCAGGCTGGGATAGACGATCAGCGTGCTCTGATTTCCGTTGAGCCCCGCGTTCAAGACATCGCCGCCGTCCACATCAAAAGAGTTGTACTCAACCCGTCCTCCGTTCACGCTATACCGTACGCTTCCCAGGATCCCGACCTTGGCTTCGTCCTGACCAGTCTGGTTGCTGACTCCGGGAGTTAAGGCAATCAACTGGGTAAAGTTGCGGCCGTTCAACCCCAGGCTAACCAGTTCTTTCTGCGTGATGTTCCCGACAATCTGGGATGTCTCGGTCTCCACTTGCGATACTTTCTGCCCTTCAACGTTGACTGAGGTCGACGTGCCAGCCGGTTCGAGGACTGCATCGATGGGCACGCTCTGGCCTGCATTCAAGTTCAATCCATCGCTGCGAAAATCCTTGAACGCGAGCGCAGAAATAGTGAGGGTGTAAGTTCCAGACGGCAGTCCCGGCAGAGAGTATTCGCCGCGGTCGTTGGTCGTCGAAGTCTGCGTGAAGCCTGCTGCGCCGGTGATTGTGGCAGTGGCCCCAGGGAGTACCGCGCCCGTTTGATCGGTGACCGTCCCTGAAATAGTGCCGTGCTCTTTGGCGGAATCAACTGTCGTTTTCGCAACTTGCGCTGAGGCTGGCACTGAGCTGACTAGAGCGACAGCAAAAATGCACAAAGAAACCCTCAGAGATTTCACCGCGTCCACCCGCCTTCTCAGGGAGTAAAAGGAGCCACATGGTTACAGAGAAGCTATGACGACATTGTGACGGGGAGGTTAATTTCAGATGAAAACACTGGCTAACGCTGGAAAAGGTTTTGCGCCTGTCGGGAGATCGCCGCGGTTGTGCCGCCGTGAACGTGCCGGACTGCCCGAGCAAGGGTGTGGCCCTCCTTTTTTCTTCTGATTACCTTTCTCAAAGATCATTGATCCCAAGAAATTCACGGGAATTTAATCCTCGGGTAGTTTTCCTGCAACAAAGTTCGACGATATTCGCCCCGGCTCGCTTTGCAGAATTTTTTGTACGTTCGTGAAAGGCTGCGGTGTTCGGAGCCTTTGTGGCGAGTCGAGGCGGTGCTGGGCCGCCTTCAGGATCAGTCTTGGCGTGCGGTCTTGACGATCTGCTGCACTGCCGCTGCTTCAACAGGGGTGTATTCCCCATAACCGCGCACAATTGCGCCGAGAGGACTACGCAATGACAAGAAAAGCCACAAAGATGGCAGCGGCGATGTCGCTGGCCTTCCTGATGTTTATCGGAGTGCCCTGCTTCGCAGCAGTTACACCCTACTTCAATGCCGCCGGCTCGACCGCCGCGTTCAACTCGTTTGCATTGGCCGCAGGCCCGGCCAGCGGTGGAGGGGTCTGCGGGGGATTCGTCTGGACCAAGAAGAACGGCGCCCAGGGAGTCGACCACCGCGGAACCGGCTTGCTCGAGACAGGGAACGTTTGGATCGTCTGGGACAACTCGAACAGCCCAAAGAGAGTTTGCAGCTACATTGCCGTCGATAGCATTATCGGACAGCAGTTGTTCTTTGCAGTTCCCGCGTCAACGTTCAATATTCTGTTCCCTGCCGGCACAGCGGGAGACAACCTGGTCCCTACCTTTACCGACACCCCGATTCCGCAGGCGGTCATCAACGTCCTCGAGGGCAAGCCGTTCAATGCCGCGCCAACGGACGTTCGCCCGGAAGACGCATTGTTCGAGGAAACTCGTGTTCTAGCCCCCCTGGATACCGTTCATTACAACGGATTGGGCTACGGGCCGGGCCCGGTTGGAGCGCCCATTCTGAGCGCTTTCAGCACCAAATCATCGACGCCGGCTCTTTACGCACTCAGCGGCAACGACCCAATCACCGGCCAGGCGATTCCTGCGACTAAGACCCTCGATGTCGGCGTCCAAGTGATGGTTGCGATCGTCAATGCCGAGCAAGGAAGCGGAACCAATTCCGGCCACTTTGGTGACTCGACATCGTTCTTTAACATCAATCGCCGTGATTGGACTCTAGCCATGAACGGTAGCTATGCGTTCACCAAAGACCTGACCTCGGTGCCAGGACAGGCCACCGTGCCGCTCAACGTCATCGCGCGCGAGCCTCTTTCTGGAACCTACACTACGACGGAATTTAACATTCCGCGTAACTTCGAGATTGGCTCGACCCAGGAACTCGGAGTGAACCCGGCTACTGGTCAGGGCTCGACCTGTCCCGCGGCGCCTTGCGGCAACCCGTTGAACCTTTCAAATGGTGGTGGATGGCGCAAGCGCGCAGTTGGCAATGGTGAAGAGGTCGCCCAAGTCGGCACCGCCGCCAACGGCGATTCTATCGGTTATGCCTTTTGGAGCGTTGGCAACTTGGCTGGCCAATCGCCAAACATCCGCTACCTCCAGGTGGACGGAGTTGACCCAATCAACTTCAGTTACGTGGATGGAACTCTTCCCACATGCAGCGCTCCCTGCCCGGGCATCGTTAGTTTCGCTAACGTGATCTCCGGTAACTATCCTGTGTGGTCGACTCTGCGTCTGGTCACGCACGCACCTGTCCCGGTCGGAGTTACGGCTCTGATCGCAGGAGCACAAACTCAAGTTGTAAACGCAATTCCGGATTTCCTCCCACTCAGTTCCATGGGTGTTTTGCGCTCTCACTACAAGCAGATGGGCATCTTCGGCGCAAATCATAGCGGAGGCGCCTGCAGCTCAACTGAGGCAGGCGGCGATGTGGGTGGTGCCGTTCTCACTATCCAAGGCGACCAGGACTACTGCGCCGCTACTGGCGTTAAGAGCGGGCGCGTCGGCTTGAAACAGTAAGCCGCTGGTTGTAAATGGTCGGGTCAAACCGAACCGTCCATAACAACAATCACGAGGCAGGCTGCAAAGTTTCGCAGCCTGCCCGCTTATTTCCTGGATCGTTGGTCGAGATTGAGTGACTGAAGAAAGACATTGTCCGAAAGAGGGTGGAATGCACCTTTTGTTCAGGAAAAGTCGACAAGCGAAATTCCTGGCGGTTTTACTTTTCTTACTGTTCGTAAATCCAAGGGCTGGGTGGGCTCAGTTAGACAGTTCGAACCTGGCAGGCTTGACTCAGGCTGGTTCTACGAGTTCACGTCCGGTAGGCAACCTGGAGGATTGGAGTTCGCTTTCGCTGGCCAACAGCGACTTGATCCCCGAGCGGCCATTGCTCGGAGAAAAAGATGAGAACCCGCAGTTCACCCGCGAACTGCTGCAGGTCAAGTGGCGTCAAGGGGATCCCATCGATCTTTATGTCATTCGCCCAAAGGGGGTAGTCAAGCCCCCCGCTATCCTTTATCTCTACAGCTACCCTTCCGAGACTGAAACCTTTCGCAGCGACCGCTACTGCGCCAACGCCACCAGGAACGGATTCGCAGCCATCGGATTTGTCTCGGCGCTTACCGGACATCGCTACACCAACCGGCCAATGAAGCAGTGGTTCATAAGCGAACTGCAGGAGGCACTGGGCAGTTCGGTCCACGACGTTCAGATGATTTTGAACTACCTCACTACGCGCGAAGATCTGGACATGAGCCGAATTGGCATGTTTGGAGTCGGCTCTGGCGCGACTATCGCGATTCTGGCTGCCGCAGTTGATCCTCGAATCAAAACGATTGATCTGATCGATCCCTGGGGAGATTGGCCTGACTGGATGGCCAAATCCTCGCTGATTCCCGAGCGTGAGCGCCCAGATTATCTAAAGGCGGATTTCCTAAAGAAGGTCGCGCCACTGGATCCGGTCGAGTGGCTGCCAAAGTTGAAATCGCAACAGGTTCGCCTGCAACAAGTGCTCGACGACTCAGTCACGCCAAGAATTGCGCAGAAACGCATCAGAACAGCTGCCTCAGGTACCGCCCAAATCACAACCTTCGGGACCACCTGGCAGTTTTCAAGCGCCGAGTCGGGAGACAAGCTGTTGCAGTGGGTGAAAGGTCAGCTCCGAGCGACTTCCGCCCTGCCGCCTGCGACCCAAGATTCGCAAAACTCCCAGGCAGGTAAGCGAGCCATCGAATCGGACGATGATTAAACCGTTTACGGGTGAATGTTCAAACGCAGCGGCATGACACCTCGGAGTCCTCAATGTTGAACAAGACGCGGCTGGATCTACTTGCTGTAGCGTTAACCACGATGCTCACCCTCACGGGCTGTGGCGGCGTTGGCTCGGCCCCAATCAACGGCGGCACACTGGCCCGAGTCGGCGTCAGCGTCGCACCTCCGAACATGACGGTACCCACCGGAACCACGCAGGCTTTCACAGCGACTGTCATCAACACGAGCGAAACTGGCGTCGGCTGGCTGGTCAACGGATTTCCGGGTGGGATCAATCCCGCCGATCACAGTACGCCCTTCGGAACAATCGACAAGAACGGGAACTACACTGCGCCGCCGTTCATCCCCACTCCACCGACGGTAACCGTGACAGCCGTGGCCAACGCCGATAACAGCGCCACCGCAAACGCTTCCGTTTCGATCAACGGAACTCCATCGCCGGTTTCGATCGCACCGCTTTCCGTGAGTCTTGAAATAGGGCGTACCGTTGGGGGTATTCAGCAGATGGGGGGTGTTGCTCTATTCACCGCTACCGTTCGCAATCCGAATCCGGCCGTAAACTGGCTGGTGGAAAATGTACCTGGTGGTAACGCAAATGTAGGCACGACCTCGCTTGTCCCAGGATCGCTGAACCAGGTGCTTTACGTCGCTCCTCAAGCGATCCCGGGTGTGGGCCCTCAAGTACATATCACCGCTCAATCCATCGCGAATCCGGTGGAAACAGCCTCCGCCACCATCAACTTACTGCCGGAGGGCAGTATCGTTGTTGCTGTTACCAAACCCACACTTCCGCCAACCCTACAAGTCGGACAAACCCAGGAGTTTCAGGCAAGCGTGACTGGATCGAGCGATACGACAGTCTCTTGGCAAGTCGACGGTATCGCGGGAGGCGATTCGATCGTAGGCACAATGACGCCTGGGTCCGACGGAACGGCAATCTATACCGCTCCCGCACAAGTGCCCAATCCGGCGCAACTCGTAATTACGGCAATCTCGGATGCCGAACCGGCGGCGCAGGCTTCGATTCTTGCTAACATCGTCCCGGCTGTGCCAGTGACGGTGGCGGTGACCTCCCAAGGTTGTGTAAATACTAATGCGGTTCCAGTTGATACGACAGTGCAGTTCAAGGCGGAACTGACGGGGGCGCCCAGTCAAGACGTGACTTGGCAGGTTAATAAGATCACGGGCGGCAACGGTACGATCGGCACGATAAACGCGACGGGCCTCTACAGCGCGCCCGCCCAGCTTCCAAAGCCGGCCACGGTTGTCGTGAGCGCTGTTTCAGTCGACGATCCGTTGGCCGTCGGCAATCAGCCGATCACCGTGACGGCCTTGCCGGTGCCCGTGGTTCAGATAAGCCCGATCTCACCCCAGTCTCTTGCCGTGGGTCTAGGCATGAACTTCACTGCCACCGTGCTGGGATTGCCAGATACGACAGTTGCCTGGAATTTGGACGGCGGGCCGCCACCTATTGACGGAAGTTTAGGCACTTTCGGGCAGTCCAGCAACTCGGGTTGCGAGAATGCAGTAGAGTACGTGGCGCCCCCTATAATCCCCACTTCGAACCCTGTCATCGTAACCGCAGTGGCCTCCGACGGTAAAACAGCTTCTCCCCAGGTGCCTGTCACCATAACCGCGGGCCAGCAGTACACACTCGATATCAGCCCAGCTGGAGAGGTGTTCGTCATGGTGGGGCAAACGCAGCCCTACAGTGCGACAGAACCGGCCGACCTCAACGATTCTGTTACCTGGAGCGTGTCGGGCAAAGGTTGTACCGGCGTTGCATGCGGAACGATCACACCTGCCGTTTCACAACCCCCGCAACCCTACTCGGCTACCTATACTGCTCCGGCGAATCCTCCAAACCCGCCGACCGTGAATGTGACCGTTAGCTCGGTGAACCATCCTGGCGTGAACGCTACCGATGAGGTCTTCATTCAGGGCGTCGCTAACCCTTCGATCTCCATCACTCCTACTTTCCAATCTGTCGTGGCTGGCCAGAATCAGATTCCTTTCCAGGCAACGATTCAAAACTATGATCAGGGCGCAACTGTGATATGGGAGTTGGGATGCATCTCGGATTGGGATGGCGGTTTTCTTCAGAATTGCAACGACACCGATCGCGATGGAGACGGTCCGGGATGCATCCAGGTACAGGGCGGCCGTCAGGCGTGTGGTGAACAACCAGCGGAGGGGGCAGGGAATCTGCCCCTCACCTACGCGTCGCCAAAGAACTTATTCACATCCGACTTCCAGGCAAATCAATGCTCGGGCCAGACCAACGACGGCACCGGGTACGTAGAGCTGACGGTGACCCTGAATGCGGAAGGCTGTCCTCAAGGCGTCTGCACGGCGAACGCCTGTATTCAAGTCCTGCCTTAGGAATTGGGCAGCCGCTGTGTTAAGCATAACTGGCGCAATACATCTCACTCATTGATCAGAAGTCCCGGTCGAACTTGTGTTAGAAAACTACAATTTTCTAACGTCATGAGTGGAACTCAAGAACTCCAATCTTCACGGGGTTTCCAGGGGAGCGGTCCTGCGCAGGTTTTCTAACACTGCTGCCTTTGAACAACTGCCGAGTTCTACATGCTCCTCAACCATTGAGCCACAGCTCGCGGATCAAATCGCACACAAGTGCCCACTCGGAACGAAGGTATCCGTCCCGCCGCAGCGTGCTTAAAGATCGTGACCTTGGACACGGGGAGGAGCTTCGCGAGTTCCTCAGCGGTCAGCGCATGGCCGATCTTCTCGATTTGATCTGCAATTGACATCACAAAAATCCCACTACGCGACAAATGGCCTGCTCAGTTGTTGCGTCAGTTCAGTCTGTCTTAACTACCCGTGTTGCTGTTACTGTGGTCTGCGACGCAGAAACCTTGCAATTGCAGCCGACGCAGAAGGGGCGCCGTTTAGCGCCCCTGCCTGAACCTGCGGCTTCTCCATCTAGATAGCCGCCAAGTTCGCCCATTTTAGCCTATCTGCCCGCCTGCAAGTCATTCAAGATCAACAAGGCGACGAACCGGGAACATCTTCCCAAGCTGGATGTCGCCGGTTCGATCCCGGTCTCCCGCTCCATTTGTTTCTCGGTCTCATCGTCAGAATTTGTGATCGCTCCTTTCCAAACCTCTGACGGTGACCTCCGTCACAGAACTTGGTCAGGCTCCGGAATACAGTTTATTCGAGTTCCAGATTTGTGCAGGAGGTGCGTCATGTCAGCAACCGCTGTCCTCTCAAAGTCAGAATTGATACTAGCCAATCAGAAGACGATTCTTCAAAACCAAGCTTCAATCCTGAAAGGTCAGGAGGAGATTAAGAAGAATCAGGAAATTTTGAATGTCATCGTAAACAATCAAGAGAAAATTCTGGCCGCCCAGCGTCACTGTATGTACCGGGACGCCGTCGAAGAATATCTAAGGTCGGGTGAAATCCGTGGTACCACCAAGGAGCAGTTGACGAAACGCCATTAGGGACAATGGCGTCCACGGGCGCGGTCTTAAATTCTCTCGGGGGATATCCCTGATCTGAACCGCCTGCCTGTCTATTGTGATCCCGATCACTGCCTACAGGCTGGTTTCGACCTATAAACAAGGCAGAGAGGGAAGGAGGTATCCCAATGGAAACCATTGAGCTAAAGCAGAGTGTCGCACTCAAGAATATCCTCCTCACCACCGACTTCTCGGTAGTCTCGAGAAAAGCTGTGCCGTATGCTGCGGCGATCGCTCGAAGCCACGGTTCCAAAATCTATCTCGTTCACGTGATTGTTCCAGAACCTCGGACGTTTATCCCGATCGAGCCACTTCCTGCAGACTTGGATTATCGCCGGGCGAAGGCCGAACTCGACCTAAAGAACTTTGTGGGCGCAGATTCGCTGGCAGACATATCGCACGAAGTACTGTTGAAGCACGGACCGATCTGGGATGTGGTCTCGGCGTTGATCCAGCAAGATGAGATCGACCTGTTGGTGCTGGGCACGCACGGGCGTGGAGGATTGAAGAAGTTCTTTCTTGGTTCGGTTGCGGAAGAACTGTTCCGCTTGGCGTCCTGTCCCGTGTTGACTGTGGGACCTGCAGTGCCTAATGACCTGGCATGCACGAAAGAATTTCGGCGAATTCTGTTCGCAACCGATTTCGGGCCAGCTTCCCTGCATGCACTGCCCTATGCGATCTCATTTGCCGCGGAGAGCCACGCGAGACTGATGTTGTTGCACGTGGTCCCGCCGGTGCCCGTACGCGACATCGGGCCGTATTGGTATCCGGGCACGGACCTGGTCGAGCAGCAGAAAACAGCGAAGGCGCGATATATCGGCCGTCTCCAGGACATGATCCCACCCGATGCGAATCTCCCGTTCGAGCCGGAATTCCTGGTCGACTTCGACTTCGCACCCGACTCGATTGTGAAGATTGCTTCCATCATTCAGGCAGACTTGATTGTCATGGGCGTGAATCAATCGTCCTCCGCTCGGGCCGCGGCCCATATGCCTTGGGCAATCGCGCACGAGGTTGTGTGTCACGCACCGTGTCCGGTTCTGACGGTGAGAAGTTGATTCGGGCACTACTGGCGACTGCATCGCCAAGCACCACGACGTGATCGGCTTTGCGCCGTAGTGACCTTCCGCTTTGACGCTTGGCGTAGACGGTAAACAATCCCGTTCGTACAATCAGATTGAGCGGGGCTGGCGTACGCCTGCTGCTTGGGGGAAGTCTTGTGACCGAGAACCTGGCCGTGCGGGCACCGGGAGTACAAGATCCGTCACATGACGTCCTGCGTTCGGAACCGCGACCGCTGGACGTGCTTTTCAAGCCGGGTAGCGTAGCGGTAATTGGTGCGACGGACCGCGATGGAAGCGTTGGCCGCGCCATCCTCTCCAATCTTCAGATCCCCGCCTTTCGAAGCAGGGTATATCCCGTCAACCCGCAACATGCAAACGTTCTTGGCTTAACCGCATATCCCTCCATTCGAGACGTGCCTGAGGCAGTCGATCTTGCCGTCATCGTGACTCCGGCGGCGACCGTTCCCAGAATTGTCAGAGAGTGTGTGAGTGCGAGTGTGAAGTCAGCGATCGTTATCTCTGCCGGATTTCGCGAGCGCGGCGCGGATGGGCAGGCGCTGGAAACGGAAATCGCCCGGGAGTTAAGTCGCGGCCACATGCGGCTTCTTGGTCCGAACTGCCTCGGCGTCATGAACCCACGATTTGGCTTGAATGCGACCTTCGCCCAAACCATCGCCCGCCCCGGCAACGTCGCCTTCCTGAGCCAGAGCGGCGCGCTGCAGACGGCGATTCTTGATTGGAGCCTGCGCGAACAAGTAGGTTTCAGCGCATTTGTTTCCACGGGTTCGATGCTCGATATCGGCTGGGGCGACCTGATTGATTACTTTGGCGATGATCCGCACACGGGAAGCATTCTTATTTACATGGAATCGATCGGAGATGCTCGGTCTTTCCTGTCTGCGGCGCGGGAAGTAACACTCACCAAACCGATCATCGTGTTGAAAGCCGGACGGTCGGAGGCGGCTTCGAAAGCGGCGGCTTCGCACACGGGCGCTCTCACCGGCAGCGATGACGTCCTGGAGGCTGCGTTTCGACGGGCCGGCGTCCTACGCGTAAGCAGCATCTCGGATTTGTTTTACATGGCGGAGGTACTCAGCAAGCAGCCGCGGCCGCGCGGGCCGAGACTTACCATCCTGACCAACGCAGGCGGTCCAGCCGTGCTCGCGACGGATACGCTCATTGCGACTGGCGGTGAACTGGCCGCTCTTTCCGCCGACTCGCTCGACGCGCTCAATCACTTTCTACCCGCGCATTGGAGCCATGGCAATCCGATCGACATCCTGGGCGACGCCGACCCTGGTCGCTATCAGCACGCGGCGGAGATTGCGCTCACGGACCCCAACAGCGACGGCCTGCTGGTCATCCTCGCTCCGCAAGGAATGACCAATCCCGCCGAGGTTGCGGACCGGCTGAAGTCCCATGCACATGCACATGGCAAGCCGCTGCTCGCAAGCTGGATGGGAGGAGCAACTGTCGCCGGCGGCGAAGTTATTCTGAATGCTGCAGGAATTCCGACTTTTGCGTATCCGGATACTGCCGCTCGGATCTTTACCCTGATGTGGCGGTATGCCTACAACCTTCGCGGAATCTATGAAACGCCGGTGCTCGCCGAAGGCCCAGAAGAGGAGAGTGAAGCGCGGCGGAAGATACGCACGATCATCGAGAAGGCCCGGGGCCACGGACGGAATTTGCTGACGGAATACGAATCTAAACAACTGCTCATGCTCTGTGGAATTCCTACGGCAGAGACACGGATTGCTCACAGCGAAGAAGAAGCCGCGACAGCCGCTGAGAGAATCGGGTTTCCCGTCGTCGTCAAGTTGCATTCCGAGACTGTAACTCACAAGACGGACGTTGGCGGCGTTAAGCTGAATCTCCCCGACGCCATGGCTGTGCGCCAGACCTACCGTGAAATTAGGTCTGCCGTCACTGAACACGCCGGTCATGAAAGCTTCCAGGGTGTCACGGTGCAACCCATGCTGAAAATGGGCGGCTATGAATTAATTGTTGGCAGCACGACGGACCCACAATTCGGCCCGGTGGTTGTGTTTGGTTCGGGCGGAGAATTGGTGGAGATCTATCGTGATCGGGCCCTTGCGTTGCCACCGCTCAATACGACCCTGGCACACCGCTTGCTGGAGCAAACCCGGATTTTCAAAGCGCTGTCCGGCGTGCGCGGCCGCAAACCAGTAGACATCGCAGCTCTCGAAGCTTTGCTGGTGCGGTTCAGCCGTCTGATCGTCGACAACCCTGCTATCAAGGAAACGGATATCAATCCGCTGGTCGCCTCAGCCGATAAACTCATTGCGCTCGACGCCCGCTTCGTGCTGCACGACAAGAGTGTGTCCGACAGCGCGCTCCCGAAGCCGGCGATCCGGCCGTACCCAGTGCAGTACGTTTCGCCCTGGACTATGAAGGGCGGCACGCCGGTCACGCTGCGGCCGATTCGCCCTGAGGATGAACCGCTCATGGTGAAGTTCCACGAAGCGCTTTCCGAGCGCAGCGTTTTCTTTCGCTACTTTCAGGTGTCGAAGCTCAGCCAGCGAGTGGCTCATGACCGGTTGAGGCGAATTTGCTTTATCGACTATGACCGCGAGATTGCGATTGTCGCCGATCACACCGCGCCGGGTACGGGCGAACACGAGATCCTTGCCATCGGGCGGTTGAGCAAGCTCCACGGGAGAAGCGCCGCGGAGGTGGCGCTCCTGGTGCGTGATGAATATCAGCACCGCGGTTTGGGGATCGAGTTGCTGCGCCGGCTGATTCAGGTGGCGCGCGACGAACAGTTAGACTCTGTACAGGCCTACATGCTTCGTGAAAATGTCGAAATGCGCAGTCTCATTGAGAAGCTGGGTTTTCAGATTGAGCCCGCCGACCAGGATGGAGTTCACCTTACCTCTCTCAATCTCAATCGCAAATGAACTACAGATCTTCTTGTTGCCCGATGGCCACTGTTTTTATAGGCTGACGGACCTGTGCAATTGCCAAGCGTCCGCGAAATCTTCGGGCAGTAGTAAATCCTCCTACGCCACAGACGAGAAAAAGGTGGTAGGAGCGGAAGCTGGCGCCGTGGATCGTCGCCCTTCTAGAGATCTCTTAACGAGACGAATCAGCGGTTGCCGCTGATTTCGCTTTTTCTGCTTCGAGCCGGCGAATGGTCGCCCGGAGCCACGCGCCGAGCGCTTCCTCAAGCTCCTGCTGCGTCCCCGTACGGTACAAAGATGCGATCGTTTCTCCTGTCGGTGACAGCGGGATGTGGATGCATGGCGTTTGTTCGGTGCGCACGTCCTGCGGCACGAATTGCATCAGGAGGCATTCGTCACATGGTTCGCGATCCTTCGAGTTAAAGTTCATGCATGTTGGGGAATCCTCGAAGACAAAGCGCGGCCGCCAAGCCTCTCGGGGCAACCGTCCATAGCCGCCTTGCTCAAGAAACTCCAGCTCGAATTTCAGCACTTCCAACAGATTGCGGTCATCCTTTGGCATAGGTCTCACCCTGCCCACTAGTTTGAACCCAGGGGCCAAACGCATGCCGTGATCGGCATCACACTTTGCGGTGAGGTCTATCACGCGCAATTCATGGGCGAAGATAGGAGGGTTAGCTTGCGTTTCAGCGGGTCGTGCTGGTGGCCGTCAAGTCGTCCTGACCTGTGGAAATTAGTCGCCGCCTGCCCATCGTCCGCTTTTGCCGCTCCCCGAGGCCCGGCAACAAACAACGACCTGTGACCCGGGTCACAGAACCCTCGCCAGCAAACAGTTCAATATTGCAACTGAAAGATGTATCCTCCTTGCGATGGTGGCAAACAAAAACTCGAATGGAGCCATGAGAATGAAGAGAATTGACATACAGGTGTTTACTTTTGCAACAGCCTTGGCTGTTGTTCTCAGTCTTCCTTTGTCAGTACATGCGCAAGATGCATCGACGCTCTTCAAGTCAAAGTGTGCCGCCTGCCACGGTTCTGATGGAACCGGTTCGCCGATGGGAAAGAAAATGGGCGCCCACGATTTCACGAGTGCCGACGTGCAGAAAATGTCCGACGCCGACCTCACCGACATCATCACGAACGGGAAAAACAAGATGCCCAAGTACGGATCTTTAAAACCGGAAGAAATTAAGGACCTGGTGGCTTACATCCGTACGATGAAAAAATAGCTCCAGCAGTCTCGCCTTCGACATTGGTGAGATTGTCCAGCGCGGCTGCAAGTCCGCGACCGTGCACGGAGTGTGTTTTGAGCGGCCCGTTTGCAAGGGGAAGGAGGGTGGGGTCTTCGATGAATACGCGCGAACGCATTCGAGACAGGTTTCAGCCCATTTATTTCCTGGGGCAGAATCCCGTGACACTGACGGGCGCTGTGTTGACAACAAGCACCGCGCTCACCACCATTGCCTTCTGGTTTTACGATATTTTCCTGCCCGGGCCGCCGCATCCGTACATTGGCATTCTGGTCTTTCTGATCCTCCCAGGCTTTTTTGTACTCGGCCTACTCCTGATTCCGCTTGGTATCTGGCTCAGGCGAAGAAGTCTGCGCGAGAGCGGCAAACTGCCAGCGATTTATCCAGCCATCGATCTGAAGTTGCCCGTCGTGAGGCGCACTCTGGAATGGGTGACGTTGGCAACTGTGCTCAATCTCCTTATTATCGGCACCGCATCCTATCGCGGCGTCGAGTACATGGATTCGACCGCCTTCTGCGGTACCACCTGCCACCGTGTAATGATTCCCGAATACACCGCGTATCAAAATTCTCCGCATGCCCGGGTGGCTTGTGTGGAGTGCCATATCGGACCGGGAGCCGGGTGGTTCGTGCGATCAAAACTTTCCGGTTTGCGGCAGGTCTTCGCGGTAACGTTTCACACCTACTCGCGCCCCATTCCCTCGCCCGTAAAGTATCTCCGCCCGGCGCGGGAAACCTGTGAGCAGTGTCACTGGCCGCAGCGTTTTACGGGCGACAAGTTCCTGGTCAACACCAGCTATAAGGACGATGAAAAGAACACGCCTCAGACCGATGTATTGCTGCTGAAGGTGGGCGGACACACTCGGCAAGGTTCGATTGGAATCCATGGGCGCCACCTCGCCGACGCAGCGCGCATCCACTATATTTCGACCGATGCCGAGCGACAGGTCATCCCGGTCGTGTACTACACCGACGATAAGGGAAAGACCACCGAATTCATTTCTAGTGACGCCAAACCAACCCAGCAGCAATTGGACAATGGTGAACACCGCGCGATGGATTGCGTGGACTGCCATAACCGTCCCACGCATGCCTTCGATTTGCCGGACAACGCCGTCGACAAACGAATGTCGCTCGGACGCATTAGCCCCGAACTCCCCTACATCAGGAAGAAGGCAGTCGAAGTTTTAAAGGTGGACTATCCGACACGCGAGATGGGACAACAGCGAATCATTGAGGAACTCAACAACTTCTATCGCACGAATTATCCGGACATCTACCAGACGCGGCGCACGCTCGTGCAACAAGCGGGCGAGGAAGTCGCGGCGATCTACCTGCGCAACATTTTTCCCGACATGCGCGTCAATTGGGGCGTACACCCCAATAACCTTGGACACAATGATTCGCCGGGCTGTTTCCGCTGCCACGACGGTAGTCATACCAGTGCGGATGGGCAGACCATCACGAATGACTGTTCCGCGTGCCATCAGGTTCTAGCGGCGGGAGAAGAAAACCCCAAAATCCTGACTGATTTGGGGATGAAGTAGATGTGAGCTGTGGGAGTTTGAGCCTTGTTGAAAAGGATGCAGCGCGCGACGAGTGACATCAGGCTAGGGAGCTGTGATCCTTTAGGCTTGCTTCTCTCCGTCGGTATTATTTCAGTTTGCGTGCTAATCGCTCCTGAGGCTGTCGCCCAACCGAAAACAGTCCATCCCCTGAAGCAGGATGAAAGCTGCCTCGCCTGCCACGGCCAGGCAGGAATGACGTCCGCAGCCGGCAAAAGCATTTCGATCGATCCCACCAAACATACGGCCAGTGTTCACGGTACTTTGGGGTGCACCGACTGCCACGCGACCATTAAAGATTTCCCTCATCCCGACAAAGTGGTCAAGGTTCGATGCTTGACTTGCCATACTGAAGAAGCCTCTCATGTGTCCAGCAGCATCCATAGCATGCTCGGCGACGTAGCCTGCCAATCCTGCCACGGTGATCCGCACGAAGTTGCTGTCGCTTCGCAGACAGCCCCAGCAAAATGCGCGCAGTGCCATGCCGATGAAGTGAAAGAATTTCGCCAAAGCATACATGGGCAAGCTGCAGCGGCGCATGATCCGGACGCGCCGAGTTGCATGTCCTGCCATGGGCCTGGGCATCTGATGCAAGCCTCGAACGATGCGGCTTCGCTGGTAGCAAAGAAACATCTGCCTGACACTTGCGCCACTTGCCACAGCAACCAGCAGTTCCTCTTGCGGCATAAGATTCCGTTCGCGCATCCTGTAGAACTCTATAAACAAAGCGTGCACGGACAAGCCGTGGTGGATGGAGACGGGGCGGCTGCAAGCTGTTCGGATTGCCACGGGAGCCATGGGATATTTCCACCGAAGGATGCCCGTTCCAAGACCAACCACTGGAATATCCCGGGAACTTGTGGCCAGTGCCACGCGGATATCGCCAAAATCTACGGCGAGAGTGTGCACGGACAGGCGATAAAGGCGGGTGTGTCTGCTGCCCCGGTTTGCAGCGACTGCCATGGGGAGCACCTGATTCTGGGTCCGAAGGAGCAGGGTTCGCTGGTAAACGCAGGACGCGTTTCGATGGCCACATGCGGGCGTTGTCACAGCGATGAACGCCTGGCATTGCGCTACAATCTGCCCGCCGACCGTGTTCCTTCTTATGCCGACAGCTATCACGGCCTCGCTCAGCGAGGCGGATCTCAGAGTGTTGCGAACTGTGCTTCCTGTCACGGAGTGCACAATATCTTTCCGTCGAAAGATGCAAGATCGACCGTCAACGCAGCGAATCTACCGAAGACTTGTGGGAATTGTCATGCCGGCGCGGGCGACCATTTCGTAATTGGTCCCGTACACGTGTTGACCGCAAGCGGTCCCGCACATCCGGCCGTGAAGTGGATCCGCTGGACGTATTGGCTTCTGATTCCGCTAACGCTTGGCTTCATGATCGCGCACAACCTGCTGGACTTTCTCGCGAAGTTGATCCGGCGACAGCCGCGACGTGAAAGCGGAGGGCAAGTGTCGCGGATGAATCGAAACTTCCGCATTGCCCACTGGGGCGTGATCCTCAGCTTTCCAATATTGGTTTTCACGGGGTTTGCGCTGAAGTATCCGGAGGCTTGGTGGGCGCGGCCATTGCTGCTGTGCGAGAGCCACTTCGCATTTCGCGGGTTGGTGCATCGCACCGCGGCGATTGTGCTGATCGCCTCCACGATTTATCACGTGATTCATCTCGCAATCAATCGGAGAGATCGCTTGTTCCTCAAAGCGATGCTGCCTGAATTGAAAGACGCAACCGATCTGGTGCACGTCGTTTCCCACAACCTGGGACTCACGAAAGTCGAGCCGCATTTTGCGAAATTCAATTACGCGGAGAAGGTCGAATACTGGGCGTTCATGTGGGGAACGGTAGTAATGACAATCTCTGGCTTCCTGCTGTGGTTCAACAATTTCACCCTGCGCTACTTCCCCAAATGGGTTTCGGACGCGGCCACCGCAGTTCATTATTATGAGGCGCTGCTTGCAACGTTCTCGATTTTGCTGTGGCACTTCTACATGGTGATCTTCGACCCGCTCGTCTACCCTATGGATACAGCTTGGCTCAACGGCAAAGTCCCCGCCGATCACTATCGCCATTCCCGTCCGGAGTATCTACGGGCTTTGGAACGCGCTGGCCTGGTTGAATTCCCCGCCGATCCTGACGACTACGTGGAGGACAAGCCTGCGGAAGATCAAAAGGCTGCCAGCGCTCCCACCGTCAATCCACGCGCCTAAGACACGAGTGCAAAACATTGCGGTAGTATGTGCAACTTGGTTCGCACTCTGCTAGCTAAACACGAATACCAGAGGCGAAATCGGAACCGAATTGCGTGAATGCACCATATTCATTGACTATCGCCCACAGAGCAGGTAGGATCGCTCAGTTCCTGCCCCCGAAGGAATCGGAGATCTGTTGATTCCGGTCCATCTCAGACTCCCGAGCCTTATCCCGAGTTTTCGTTTCTAATTTCGTTCAATTCCTAGGCGGAAAGTCCCCAGGAGGGAATCCCATGATCGCGAATATTCTGACCCTGACGAAAGAAAAGAGCGAGCGTCGCACGGAACGACATCTTCTTCCAGTCGCTGCTCTGTCCATCAAGAAATTGGTTTTTGCTGCGCTCTTCTGTACTGTGCTCATGCTGTTCGCCGCGCCAGCGAGGGCGGACGTATGCTCGACTGCGTTCCCCGTTCAGAGTTGCGGCGTAACGATCACCATTACAGGTACGTCGGGGCATCTTACGGCTACGATCGCCATAACGGGAGGTCCGTATGACGGCGTCGAAGACCAGTTGGTTGGAATCACAAACAATTCGTCTGTGGCTGTGGGTGCCATTATCCTGAACGGACCCGCCTCCTCAGGGGAAAGCGTGTTCGAGTTCGACGGTGACGGCCCCTGCGTTTTTTTTGGCACCAGCAACTGCAACCCCGCAGACCCCTTTGACTACGAAGGTCCGAACAACACTTTCCTCGGCATCAGTTCCGACTTCACGACCGGGAAGGTTTTGTTCACGGCCCCTCTCGCTCCCCCGGTCGGGGGGACACCGGGCGGGAGCACATGGTTTGCTTTGGAGAACACTCCTACCACGGTCGTGGCGATCGGGGAGAACAAGGCGCTTACTTCCGGCTCGACGACCACTTTCCCATTTGGTCCATTCACATGTAGCGAGGGCACTTGCACGGAAGACTCTACTGCTGCGGACGATCTTCAGATCGCGCCCCGCAACAGTGCCGCCGGCGACACGCTCACGGTTGCTCCTGTGCCACAATCCTTCTCGACATTCACCGCGACGAACTTCCCGAACCTGGCCTGCGTTCCTTACTCTGATTTCAGCAGCGCTGGGAACCCTGGCTGCGTCGAACTCGAACTGGACTGCCCTGCCGCGAACAGCGATGCCTGTCAGTTCGTCTACACGGCAACAGCCGACTTCAACATAGACAAGATGAGTCTTCCCCAGGGCATCGGTGGTGCGCACTTCTTGGGGCAGCACGACAGCCCGAACTATAACGGGCAGTGTCCTACAGCTGGCTTCGATGTCGATATCATCGAATCGTACACCGCAACAATCCCCGATCCTATAACCGGGGGTGGCAGAGGGAACTCCTGTTTCGTGACCGCCTTCGACCCCACCGCGACACCGGTTCCTCCCGGAACCACGGTTTCAAATTTCTTCGGATTTGAATTTCCGGTCTCTGACACCAAAGTGAACCCAATCTTTGTGCCATTACCAGTGCCTCTCAGCTGGGATTATCACAACAGTTCGGGACAGCCGATCACCAACCTGCAATTGTGCAAGAACTCAAGTGGCACCGGCTGCACTGCGCCTTGGGTGTACTTATCGTTGACGGCGTTGACTTCGACCACCGCTTGTCAGACCATCGCGTCGTCGTCGTCGCCCCTACCCTCCCTGTTCAACTCAGGTCTCCTGAACTTCGGAAAGGGAGAGTACAGTTTCATTTGGAACACCGCGACGAAAGTGAAAGGCCTGTCGGGTTGTCAAGTCAGTGTGGCTCTGCAATTTGACAGCGGGCTGGTTGCGGCTCCAGCAGTTTTCCAATATCACTGATCCGCGGTTCTTGAAAGGAACAGGGTGCAGGCTAGCCTGCACCCTCTTTTCTTGCCGAGCAGGGCCATCGACAGCGGCCCCTTCATAAAGATTCGTTCGGTGAATTAGGCGAAATCCCTGAAACACCGGGGCCCTGGCACGCCAGCAAAGAAGGCAACCCATTTCTCGGCGGGGCTCGAACCTACTGCGAACAGTTTTCTTTACTCCTAGGTGTTCGCGCCCTGCATAAAACGCGTTGCTTCGTCGTACATCGTTTTGAAGTCCACGCGCTGCAGAATTTTATCGCTGCCCTGCTCATTGCGCATATCGTCCAGCAACTGAATCGTCGAGACATAGTGTTGCTGCGCGTCGGCTTGGTCGCCGGAGGCGCGGAGGGCGTTGCCCAAGAGGTAGTGTGCTTTGGCGCTCAGCGGTTTTAGTCCGATTTTGTCCGCGCGCTGCAGGGCGCGTTCGAGTTCCTCTTGTGCGTGCACGTTGTCGTGGTTTCTGATCATCGCCTCAGCCATGTAGATCGAACTCTCTACCGAGACGTTCGGTACACCCTGGTCGTCCGCATCCTGCATCAACTTACGGAAGGTCGCGACGACCTGCTGAGGTGATCCTTCCTCGGCCCCGATCTTCGCCAGGGCAACTTTAGCAACGAGGATTCGGTCGGGTTCCTTGCTGCGGCTCGCCGCCCGCAACGCCTGCTCGTAGAAGCCGCGCGCGGACTTGTAGTCGCCGCGGTAATAGGCAACATTTCCCTGGAAGGCGAGAGTCTGAGACTCCATGCCCTGGTTCTTCAGTTCGCGTGACAGGCTGAGCGCGTCAGTTAAGTAAGGGGCGGCCTCGTCGCCACGACCCGCCAGAGTGAGCGCATCGCCGTAGCCACCTTCGATCTCCGCCATCCAGTAAGTCCTGTCCTTCAGGTCCTGAAAGGTCTTCAGAGCCTCCTGCTTGGAATTGATGGCCGCGCCGAACCGGCCCTGATAATCGAACATCACGCCCAACGTGTAGGATTCGATGGCCGCGCCGCGCGTATCGTCCAGACTGCGCCATAGTTCAAGTGCACGCATGTATTGCGACACCGCAAGATCGTACTCACCCATCCTGACCGAAGTCTCGGCAAGGTTGTGAACGCTCTCGACAATGTCCCGCGGGACCTTGGCCTTTTCGCGAAGTTGCAGCGCCTGTTGATAGTAGGCGCGCGCGTCTTCGTATTGCGCCTTTTCAAAATAGACGGCGCCAATATTGTTCAGGCAGATGGCCTGCATGCCCTCATCACCGAGGTCACGCTGGATCTGCAGTGCCTCCTTGTACATTTTTAGAGCCTGGTCGTGGTCCCCGCGGTCGAGGTAGAAGTTACCCATGTCGACGAGAGTGTCGCCCAATCCTCGCTTATCGTCGATCTCGCGCCGCATTTCCAGCGCCTGCTGGAAGTTAGAGAGCGCGCCCTTGTTGTCGCCTAACAGCACTTGGACCTTTGCCATCTCGTTGAGGCTGAGTGCAATGCCTCCCTTCTGGCCAAGTGCGCGCCAGATCGCCAACTCCTCCTGGTAATTGCGCAGGGCGTCTTCCGGCTTGTTCATCCGCCAGTAAGCGAGCCCGATGAGGTGCAGGCTGGCGGCCTTCTGCTCCCGGTTGTCGAGCTGAACAGAAAGTGTCAGCGCACGGTTGAGAGCATCGAGGCTGGCTTGCGGTTTGCCGCTATTGATGGCGAGCCGTCCAACGGCCAGGGTCGCGGTGATGTCTTTGGGGTTCGCCTTCAAAATCGCCTGGTTGTACTGAGTAGCTTTAGTGAGATCTCCGGCTTGTTCGTACAAGGCAGCCAGCGCAGACTGCACGTCCGTGTTATCGGGAGAGGTCTTCGAGAGATTCTCGTAAGCCTTGATTGCCTCAGGGTAATTCTTTGTGATCTGGAAGCGAATGGCAGAAATCAAATACTTTTCCGCCTCAGGAAGATTCTGGCTTACGGCTACAGCCTTTTCGGCAGACTGCTGAGCTTTCCCGTCATAGCCCAAACTGCTGTACGTCTGCGCCAACTTTGAGAAAGCCAGGGCGAAGTTGGGGTCTGCTTTTGTCGCCGCATCCAACCGCTTCTGGGCTTCCACATTCTTTCCGTCTCGCTGAAAGCCGATACCCTCGTTGTAATCGCGCAGGGCTTCCATCGAGCTTGAGTTCGGCTGGAACGAACTCGCCTTCAGTTCCTTCAGAACATTGTCGGGTAGCGCTAGTTTCTGGCGGATGGATTCGGCCAGACGGTCAATCGCGGCAGGAATTTCTTTCTCGCTGGGAACCTCGATCTTCAAAGGAACCGTGCGATCGTTCTTGACGTCCTGCAGGGTGGCGTCGATGCGTATCTGATCGCCGAACTTTGCGTATTGCCCCCAAACCACCCGGTCGGAGTTGCTGAAATCAGCCACGCGGCGAATGGTCGCCGGGTCGAGAATGGTCGCGGAAGAAATGTGCAGGTCGGCAAACATTTGGTGCAGACGGTCGGCGCTGACTGCGCGCAGCCGCGATGACTGTCCCACGTCGGTGCTCAACATCTCTGCCAGGCTCGAACCGAGCCAGTCCAAATTCGGATCCCCCGAGGCGTTTCTAAACGGCAGGATGGCCAACGAAACTGCCGGGGACGCACCCGTTTGACTAGGAGACGACTGAAACAGCTTGTCGCGGAATCGGTATCCGCTGATCGCGAGGATGACGACAATGAGGCCTGCGCTGATCGATGGCCAAGGGATCGTCCGTCCCCAGGGACCGATCTTAGGTTCGAAACTCAGGGTAGCGCCGGCGCGTTTCCCCTGCCAGGTTTCCAGATCAGCCAAGAGTTGTTTGGCGGTCGCGTAACGCAGATCGAGATCACGCTCTAAACACTTGGTAACGATCTCGCTCACCGATCGCGGGATGGTGTTGTCGTGATCGGAAACCGGTGCGACCCGTTCCTGAGTACGCCTGATAAGGCTCGCGATGGTGCTGTCCGCCTTGAACGGCATCTGCCCGGTGAGCATTTCGTAGAAGATGAGTCCCAGGGCAAAAATGTCAGAGCGCTGATCCAGAGGCTTACCCAACGCTTGCTCGGGGGACATGTATTCCATCGTGCCTACCAGAGCCCCGCTCTGGGTCATGCCGTCGCCCTCCAGGGTGCGAGCCAGGCCAAAGTCCATCACCAGGATTCGACCGCTTTTGTCGCGCATGATGTTTTGCGGTTTCAAATCGCGATGGATCACGCCCACGCTGTGCGCCGCTTCCAATGCACGGCAAACCTGCTGCATTATTTCTACGGCTTCGTCGGGCGAAAACTTCTTTTTTTGATGGAGGAGGGTAAGCAGGTTTTCACCCTCGACATACTCCATGGTGATGAACTTCATTCCGTCTGCTTCACTCAGGTCGTAAATGCGAATGACATTGCGATGCGTCACCTGATGCGCCAGCAGCAGTTCCTGTTTGAAGCGATCCACGATGGCTTTGTCGCGAGCTAAATCGGGGCGAATTACTTTCAACGCGACGGTACGGTTTAGCTCGAGATCATTCGCTTTATAAACCGCACCCATGCCGCCCTGCCCGAGAATTTTGACAATTTCATACCTTTGCGCGAGCAGCATTCCTGGCGGTAACGTGGTCGGATCCGAAGCGACGACGGACCTGGGTCTCGGTTTTGTAGTGCCCCCCGGTGTACCCAGGGAGATGTCGATCACCGTCGGGGCATCTGGCGAATAATCGACGAAGGTTGGAGAGTCGGAGGGCAGATTCGAGTCGGAGGAAGAAGGGGCTCCCTCCGACGGCGTGCGTACGCCAGCCGCATCATCGCCCGGTACATCCCGTCGCTGGCCGAGTCTGGGGTCCCGATTCATCGCATAGCCACAGCAATGGTAGCTCAAACAAGGCTAGGCTGGCGGGAATTCTTGGGCAAGCGCCTTATATTGGTTACCGCCTCGGGGGAGACAACTAGCCGCTGCTAAGGCAACGATAACACAGTTTCACCCCTATCCAGGATACGGATATCCCTGGGCGAGCACCTTCTCCAGTTCGGCGTCGTACCCGTAGATATCGTCGAAAAAATGAACGGCATTTTGCTCATCGACAACCGCCGTTCCGTAGAGGATCAGCACCGGGATGGGGTTCGTGAGGTTGACTTGGACATTGTCCTTGCCGGTTTGCATGGCAGCGCGGACGCGGTCCAGGGGCCAGCCCGCATTATTGCGTAAAGCCCACGCCGACAGCTCCGCAGGCTCTTCGACGCGAATGCAGCCGTGACTGAAGTCGCGCCGCGATTGCGAAAACAATTGCTGCGATGGCGTGCTGTGCAGGTAGACGTTGTATTCGTTGGGAAACATCAGCTTTACCAGTCCCAGAGCGTTGGTCGGGCCGGGCTTCTGCCGCACCAGCAACTTTCCCGCGCTGAGTTGCTGGAGAACATCGTCGCTGATGGTGCCGGAAGTGACTACGGTGCCCTGAGGAGTGACCACCTCGTAATTCTTCTTAGCGATGTAGTCCCTGTCCTTTCTGATCGCGGGCACGATTTCAGAACGCTGGATGCTCGGCGGTACATTCCAATAGGGACGGAATACCACATACTTCATATCGCGCTCGAAGACCGGAGTCTGATGGCGATAAGCCTTGCCCACGATTACATTCATCATGAGAGCGATGGTGCCGTCCTGGTTGTAGGTTCGCAGTCGAAACTCGGGAATATTCACGACGATTGGAGGTTGAGAAAATGCGTACGGCACCCAGCGCCAGCGCTCCAGGGTTAAACGCAGCTGTTCGACGCGAAAGCTCAACGGCATGTTTAACTGCTTCAGCGTCTGCGCACCGAGACGTCCGTCCGGGGCGAGGCCGTGCCGCGCTTGAAAATGCTTGACCGCCTCGACCAGTGGGCCGGTGTAAAGGTTCGAGTTTTCGGAGGCGCCGCCGTCCGGCAAATCGCCAAGCAAGCGCAGCAGCCGCGTCAGTCGCGGAACCCCGTCATAAGAGCCGCCGGGATCGATGGGTTTCACAGGAATTGGCAGTTGTTCACCGTCATCCCGCTTCGCCAACTCCATGTATTCTTGCAGGGCTTGCAGGGTGCGCTTGTACCCCGGAAACGGCGGCTCTACTCGCTCCAACTCGGCGCGTACGTCCGTAGCATTGACCAGTTTCTCTCGCAGGAACAGTGGCAGATCGTATTTCTTTTCCGTGACATCCAGATTGAACTTGAAATGCTGAGGATTAACTCTTCCAATGTGCAAATCAGAGACGTAACGCATTGCACAAATGGTGAGGGCGGAATCGAAACGCGCCAGGTCCTCCTGAGAAGGGGATTGCTGCAAGCGAGCCAGGCGATCTGCCCAGCGTGAACCGTCGTAGTCTTCGGGGTTCAGCCCCTTGCTGTCTGCCTGTTTCAGCACGTCGATCAGAGTTTGCGCTTGCTGGGTGGGTTGGTTGTTGCGCAGCCATGCCGGAGAGTATCCAGCTGAATCGTAAAAGTTGGCAACGTGGATCCGGTAGTCGGAAAAATCCGGCCAACGAAGATCCGGCAGGCGTCCAGCCGTCACGATCTGGCGCAAGGTAACGCTGAATTGGGATGGGACGTCCGCGGCCGCAGGACTCTGCCACCCGAGTACAGCGATTGCCAGTAACGCCGTCAGGCATGCGCTTCTCAGCGGGAATAGTCGTTTGAATTTGGATTCCGATCGGTATTTCATCTGAATGCTTCACCGCACTCCAAGCTCGAACCGCGACGATCTCACAGCCTAGATCTTCTCAGCGAGTTGTGCAAGCAGGTGCAGCTTGTTCGCAAACCTGATACGTTTGTAAGCCGTCAATTGGATCAGTCACCACGATTCCGTAGCGTCTTAATAAATCGAGGTTCCGCTTGCATCGAAAAGCTCTGGCCATCGCCCTGGCTCTTGCGGTTGTTCCGCTGGTCTTCCCCAAATCCAGCAAGCTGGTCATGAGTTGGAAGAACCCGGCCTATGCGTCCGACAAAAAGCTTCAAAGAGTGTTAGCGCTGGGGCTGAGCGACAAGACCGAAATCCGGGCCGATTTCGAAGACGCGCTGGCGGCACAGTTAGCGCAGACCGGCGTCACGGCGATTCCCGGCCACACTATTTTGCTCAGGCCGGAGGCCACAAAGCTCGATCTGGAATATCTGAAGACACAAATCCGGGAGAACAAGATTGACGCGGTAGTGGTCTCGCGCCTGATTAAGGTAGAAAAGAACGTCACCTACATTCCGGGCGGTCCTTATGTCTCGCCGTTTCCCTACTACACAACGTTTTATGGCTACTATCGGGTGGTGTATCCGGTCGTCTATTCGCCCGATTACCTGCGAGAAGAAAAGAAAGTGCGCATCGAGACGAATGTCTATAGCACGGCTTCGCCCGACGGACAGCTGATTTGGACGGGGATCACGGATACCTTCAATCCATCCAACGTTCACAAGACAATGAAGGGATTGGTCAAGCTCGTAGTGACGCAGATGCAGAGTGAGGGCGTATTGTAGGTCAGATACTGCGACGTCTTTCCGCGGGTCGCGACGTCTGCGAGTTAAGGGTAGAGAAAAGTGCGGGAGAGAAAATGGCTCCGGAAGATCGGAATCGGCGTGGCAGCCGCGCTTGCGGTTGTCCTCACGCTCTGGGCAACTGCCGCCTTTTATTTCGATCTGCCGTCCACGTCGTTTCGCAAGCCGGTCGCCGCGATCTATCTCATCGGGATATCCGCAGGCGCGCTGTGTTACCGCCGACTTGCTTTCCTGATCCCCTTGGCCGGATTCGTTCTGGTTCTTGCCTGGTGGCTCTCGCTCCAGCCATCAAACTCGCGCAATTGGCAACCCGATGTAGCTGAGACGGCCTGGGCCGAAGTCAGCGGAGATCAGGTAACCATACACAACGTCCGCAACTGCGATTATCGCGCGGAATTCGACTACGACTGCAAATGGGAGACGCGGACCTTCAATCTTTCGAGGTTAAGCGGAGTGGACATAGCGATAACGTACTGGGGGTCTCCGTGGATTGCGCACCCGATCGTCAGCTTCGATTTTGGCGATGAGGGGCACGTTCCCATTTCGATTGAGACTCGAAAGGTCGTCGGTCAGGGTTACTCTGCGATTCTCGGATTCTTCAGACAATACGAACTCATGTACATTGTCAGCGACGAACGTGACCTGATCCGGCTGCGCACGAACTACCGTACTGGGGAAGAGGTTTATCTGTTTCACACGGTTGCCAAGCCGCAGCAGGCACGCGGACTGTTCCTTGAATACGTGGACCATATCAACCGCCTACATAGCAAGCCGGAGTGGTACAACGCTTTGACCAACAATTGCACTACGAACATCGCAGTTGCCGAAGCTGCAAGAGAAAATATCGGGGTGCGCTGGGATTGGCGGATTTTGCTCAACGGACACGCCGACGAAATGATGTACGAACGACACCAGTTGGTGACCGAGGGCTTGCCACTCCAGGAACTGAAGGAGCGGGCACACATCAATGCTGCCGGCCGCCTGGCGGACAAAGATCCACGGTTTTCGGCGCGAATCCGGGAAGGACGTCCCGGGTTCGCCAGCGAGCGCTGACCCCTATCAATAAAATGTGGCGTAACAAAGAAAATGCTAGTTTCGCTCGTCCGCGAAAGGGACTACAAGCAGAACAGGCTACTCCGCATCCTTCCGCCGCGCGCCACGAATGACGGTTCCTTGCGAAGCCGAACTCCTTGCGGCAAGGATGCTTGATGGCCAAAACCTACTCCCTTATCAGTGCCAGCGTGATTGTGGTGCCCTTGGTATCAATTCGCATTCTCGTAGTGGACGACTTCCAACCCTTCCGGGCTTTCGTGCATTCAGTGTTCTCTCAGGCACCTGAATTGCAAGTCGTCGGCGAAGCCTCGGACGGACTGGAAGCTGTCCAAAAGGCCGACGGGCTTCAGCCAGACTTGATTTTGCTGGACATCGGTCTTCCGAAACTTAACGGACTCGAAGCCGCTCGACAAATTCGCAAGCTCGTCCCCAGCTCCAAAATACTCTTTCTGAGCCAGGAATCCTCTCGGGATGTGGTGCAGGAAGCGATCAGACTGGGGGCGATGGGCTACGTTGTGAAAGCGCACGCCGGCAGTGAATTGCTAGCAGCTGTGGAAGCGGTTCGTCAGGGAAGACGATTCGTGAGTAGCGGAATATCCGGGCTGGATTTCGAATGCAGCCCGGACGAGCACAGCCTCGATTGCCGCGACGACAAAGACGTTCGCGGCAGCGGTTATGCGACCTCTGCCGCAATAAAGTAATGCTCGCAGGCGTTGGCCTCCCATCCCCTCGAACATGCTCGAATCCCTTATTGGCTCAGGGAAACAAGGGCCATGACTCCGTTGTACCTTGCCAGTCGGATTAGTCCAATCGTTGAACAAATGTATCGAAACGAGCATCAGAAACATCTTGGTTTGGGAGGAGTCTGTGATTCCTGACGCGCCAGCGAAGACGTATACTTTGTAGCACCTGTTAAGCGGTCTGGTTGGAATCCGGCTCCCGTTTGGTTGTCTTGTTGTTCACGTTCGTATCTGTTTTTGATTGTCTCTACCTTTCACGCGCGGGAAAATCAAAATTCTAAGGAGAACAAGATGAGTACGATCACCACAAAGGACGGAACGCAGATTTATTACAAAGACTGGGGCAAGGGGCAGTCCGTCGTTTTCAGCCATGGCTGGCCCCTCAGTGCCGACGCTTTTGAAGATCAGATGTTCTTTCTCGCCGGACGCGGCTACCGCTGCATTGCGCATGACCGGCGCGGCCACGGACGGTCGAGCCAGCCTTGGGAAGGCAACGAGATGAACACCTACGCCGACGATCTCGCAGCCTTGGTTGAAAAGCTCGACCTGAAAAACGCGATTCACGTCGGCCACTCGACGGGTGGGGGCGAAGTGGCCCGGTACATCGGTCGTCACGGCACGAAACGCGTTGCTAAGGCCGTGCTCATTAGCGCGGTGCCGCCGTTGATGGTGAAAACCGCAGCGAATCCCGCCGGCCTGCCAATCGAAGCGTTCGACGCTCTTCGGGCCAGTGTTCAAGCCGACCGTTCGCAGTTCTTCAAAGATCTCAGCGATCCGTTCTACGGCTACAATCGACCCGGAGCGAAGGTCTCGCAAGGCGTGCGCGAGTCGTTCTGGCTGCAAGGAATGCTGTGCGGATTCCCCGGCGCCTACGACTGCATTAAAGTGTTTTCTGAGACCGACTTCACCGAAGATCTCAAGAAGTTCGATGTACCGACGCTTATCCTTCACGGCGACGACGATCAAATCGTGCCCATCGTCGCCTCAGCCCTGCTCTCGTCAAAGATGATCAAGGGAGCGACGCTGAAGGTCCATTCCGGTGCGCCACACGGCATGTGCACGACTCTGAAGGATCAGATTAACGAGGACCTGCTCTCCTTCTTCAAACGAAGCGAAAAAGCAGCAGCGTAGCCTGCTGGTCGCCCGGCCTCTCCCCTCATAAGCGAGGCCGGGCGAGCCACAATCCGAAGGCCTGCTCCGACGGAGGACAAGATGTCGATACGACCGGTTAAACGACTCATTCAATCGAAGCCGACCCTCGAAGGTGCGGGAGTTCATCTGCGCCGCGCGTTCGGCTTCGGAAGCACGAAGGAATTCGATCCGTTTCTTTTGCTCGATGATTTCCGCAACGATGTTCCGGAGGATTATCTCGCTGGTTTTCCCTGGCACCCCCACCGTGGCATCGAGACCATCACCTACGTTTTGGCGGGAACGGTGGAACATGGCGACAGCATGGGAAACAAAGGCGCCATCGCCGCCGGCGACGTACAGTGGATGACGGCGGGTAGCGGTATCATTCATCAGGAAATGCCCAAGGGCGATCAATCCGGCCGGATGCACGGCTTTCAGTTGTGGGCAAATCTTCCCGCATCGCTCAAAATGACCGCGCCTCGGTACCAGGAAGTGAAAGCGCTCGACATTCCCGAGATTAAAGACGACGACGGCACCCACGTGCGAGTCGTCTGCGGAACCTTTTGGGGGAAGAAAGGACCTGTCGACGGCATCGCCGCCGATCCCATCTATCTCGATGTATCGGTTTCTCCAGGCAAAAGAAAGACCCTGTCGGTGGAGACAACTCGCCATGCTTTCGCCTACGTGTTCGCGGGGTCTGGTAACTTCTGCAACGCGTCGGGTCCACTGTCCGTGCCGACTGAGGCGATAAAGTGGGCGGATACGACGCCGCCTGTGGAAGCCGATAACCGCTCTCTGGTGCTATTCGATCGCGGCGACGAAGTTACTGTGCAAGCTGGGAACGACGGAATCCGGTTCCTGCTGGTCTCAGGCAAGCCGCTCCAAGAACCCGTCGCGTGGTACGGCCCGATCGTGATGAACACGCAGGCGCAACTGCAGCAGGCGTTCGCGGAACTGCAGGAGGGAACCTTCTTGAAAGAAAAGGGGCGCCAGTAGATCCCAGTCAGTCGGTTGTAACCTGAATAGTCGAGACGGTTGATGGATCCAGTTACTCCACCCTAGCTCGTCAAATGCGACACAATCTTTAAGCCAGAACCTGACCCAATAAGCTAGTTCGATAACACATCAAACACGGCAATGACTCAGGCGTGGGTTACCATGGTCGGAGGCGTTCGCTTCATAGTTGATCATTGCCATTGTCCTAGCTGATCAGATGACAAAATTGTCACCACATCTGAAGTTCGGATTGGCCGTTACCGGTTCTCTCGTGGTCGGCTGGCGCCCACTCTTGGCGACCTTTGCTCTTGCTCTGAGGCGCGACGAATATACCCACATTCTTCTGATTATTCCGATCAGTGCCGCTCTCGTCTATACAGAATGGCCCTCGCCGAAAGCCGATGGCAAGACGAACAATGCCATCGGTCTGGTCTTCTTGCTCGCGTCACTATTGTTTGCCGTGCCTGGGTGGAACACGCAATCCGATGCGGAGCCAACGTGGGGCTTGTTGGCACTTGTGACCTGGTGGTTAGGAGCCTTTATTCTTTGCTACGGATTTCGTACTTTTCAATTATTGCTGTTCCCGCTCTGCTTTCTATTCTGGCTCGTTCCCGTTCCTGAGCCTGCGCTGAACAATATTATCGCTTGGTGGCAGCATGGCTCTGCTCTATCTGCCAGTTTCTTGTTTTCAGCCCTGGGCATTCCGGTAACTCAGGACGGCGTCATGCTGTCGATACCGGGTTTGAATCTTGAGGTTGCGCAGGAATGCAGTAGCTTGCGTTCGAGCCTGATGTTGATTGTCACCAGCATGGTATTGGCACACTTGTTCCTGCGGTCGTTTTGGAGGAAAGCTGCTGTTGCTCTTGCCGCAATTCCGCTGTCAATCGCTAAGAACGGGATTCGAATCTTTACCATCTCCATGCTCGGAACTCGCGTTGATCCAGGATTCTTGCACGGTAACTTGCACCGGCATGGCGGCATTCTTTTTTTCCTACTGGCCCTGTTTGCCCTGCTGCTATTGCTGTGGCTGTTGAAGCGCACCGAGGACCGCCTATCAGAGAACCACAACCATCAGGAAAATCCAGCGCCCGCAGTGCAACACGCCGGTGAAATGCATTGACTGTACTTGCGAAATCATTGCCGGGGAGTAACCTCGGGCCATTCCACGGCGCGGATTCGTCCGTCTGGATCGCGGGCAAGCGTTGGCGCGTAGAGTCCCAGGAACTCACGCCGCCACCAGAGCCCGGTCTGATGTTTCTCGCTCATCGTCGTGAACCAATATTGCCAGAGAACCGCGCGCACCTCGCGCGGCGGACTCTGTGGAAACGGATTCCCGGCAAAAAGAGCAAGCACAGCTGGTTCGTTCGCCAGTAACCGCAACTCAGCGTTGAGAACGATCGGATAATCGCGCCACGAACCCAGAGAGGCGAACCACAGGTTCCAGTCGAAGCGCGGCTGATAGGGTGCGTAGATGCCCGGCGGCCTGCGCAGGTCTTGCGGTTTATAGCGGAAGGGATAGGTCCGCCAGGTTTGCCCGTCGTCCGATCCCTGGAACTCGATCTCGTAGCGGCCGCGGGTCATAACCGCGAACAGGCCGTAGCGATTAGCAATACGAAATGGATCGAGCGCTTCGATCGGCGAAGTGGGGAGTTTGATCGTGGGAAAGACGATCCATATCAATTCCACCGCAGTCGCATAGAACAGCCAGCCAAGCATGATGCCGATGAGTGAAAGTTTCAGGGCTGTGAGTTGTGGGCGGAAGCGTGCTCGCCAATTTTGATCCCGACTGTGCTTGAATCTGCTCGCTTCGAGGGATTTGGATGGAGAATCGGATTCAGCTGAACTCCCGTTCGGTCGTGACGGTTCTGGACCGTGTACGCCTCGATGACGAAAAACCCGTTCTCCCCATCGTTGTGGCACGAGGCCGAGCAACAGTCGGTCATCCAGCAGCAGGAAGCCCAGCGCGAGGACTAGGTAGTTCAGAAATGTGTAGTTGGCCGTTAGAATAATGCCAATCTGCCACGGCGTCACAATGAAGAAGCAAAGGATCCGCAATCGCCTTGGCAAAAAGAGCATCCAGACCAAGCCCAGTTCGAGCGCTAGCGTGGCGTATGTGCTGAAGGCGTGAAACCTGTGCGGCAGATGCTGCGCGTACCAGCCAATCCAGGTGGGGAGCGGGCCGTTCTGGTAGTACTCGTCCATAGCGGTCATCTGACGCCACTGCGGTTCGCCACTGGCAATCTTGACCACGCCGGACTCGAAATAGATTCGAAACCACTCCCACTGCAGGAGAAACAGGCTGGCGCGAGATGGCGGCCAAACAGTGCCCAAGCCAGGGCGAAATCCTGGTGGAGCGAAAAAAAATGCTATGAAACCGGCCTCCAGCAGCATGCCGTCGGACTGGTAGCCGGAGAAGTCGCCGGCCGCACTCACGAAGGAGAGAAAACAGACGAAACAGACAGCGAGAGTTCCGCGCGGCCAAACATTCAAGCCCAAGAGTAGCGATGCAACCATGCCTACCCAGCAGAGAGCCACGAGCATCTGTGATCCGCTCGAAAACCACAGAAGAGTTGGAGCGAACCAGAAGCGGGCGTGGCCAAACGAATGCGCTACCGCCTGCAGATAATCGTTTGCCGGGAGGATTCCTACCGGACCGATGAGCCCCCGGATCTGAAAGACCAGCGAGAAAAAGGCAGAGAAATAAATCAACCCGAGCGCTCGGAGGAAGAGCCAGCGTGGGATGAGGCGGTCCGAAGCACCATGCTCCGAGTCCAAAAGCCAGCGGACCGCAGATGCAGGAGCCCAGTCCATGAATTTGGGGAATTATAAAACAGGACTGCGCTGGGACTCATTCATGCGGTCCAATGGAGAGGGTAAGTCCAAACCGGCGTCCTTAGCGTGATTCTGTCGCGAAGGGTTGTTTGGGTTTCTGGTGAACGCTGGAAGGGCTGTGCGAAGCAGGCGAGCTTAACTATTCTCCGCCCCTTGACAATGCCACTACCGTGTCCATCTGATCGCGCGCGCCATTCTCCAGGACTTTGATGGTGAAGTTTACTGTGATCTTGGCTTGGGTTTCGACCGGCCGACCATGCTCCAAGTATGGCTTGAATTGCCATTGGCGGGCAGCTTCGCGGGCCGCCGAGGCCAGAATCGGGGGACCGCTGAGCACGCGCAAGTCCCGGATCGTGCCGTCGGCTCCAATAAATGCCTGCAGCAACACCGAACCTTGCACCTTCATTTGGCGGCCCAACAACGGATAGGGGATCTCTTGCGGTTGCATCGTTGTCGTCGCTTTCGCTAACGACATCTGCACCCGCTCTGCTGCTGCCGTCGCCGGACCCCGCTCCGCTATCGTCGAAGCCGCCGATCCAGACCTTGACGATGACGACAACTCAATTTTCGTTGAGTTGCTGCCCGTGTGGACCGTGCCGCGCGAATCGCCTGCAACGACTTCAACTTCCAGGGGCGGAATTACTGCTGGCTGCGTGGCGGTATGATTCGTTGCGATTGCGCGATGAGTCGGGGCAGGAGGCTCAGTGGAAGTCTTGAGTAGAGCAACGTGTGCTTTCGCTGCGCCGGACTGAGCCACCGGTGCTTGCGCCACGCTGTTTGGAATCCACTCAGGCGTCGTCTGGTCGGCGGCGGTTGTATCCGCATCGCCAAACCAGAAATCACGATCCTTCACTACCAGCACAGTCAAGGCAACCAGGAGCAGTACGAGCGCGAGACCCAATCGGCTGCGGTCGTTCTCGTAAGCTGCGCTGACCCAACTGGTCCCAGCTTCCCGTTTTGTCGTCTGCTCTCGCATCTCGTGACTTCTTTAGTAGCGTGCACTACTAAGATGATGCGTTTCGCGGTCGTGCGCAATGGCACGACGGGCTAATGGGTATGGCACAAGAGGGCCATAGAGTCAGAAGGCGAGTTTTGGTCGAAACAAGGAGCGGGCTCTTCACGTCACGGACCAGACGAGTGTTTAACGTCACTTTTCAACACTTTGGTGGAAAACACTGTGGAAAAGAGGGGAAGTATCTTTGTAACTAGCTCAGCAAGAGATGCTTCTACACCTTGCACTGAGTTGGTTGCTGGCACTTTGGTGTAATTTGGAGGCTCGGGTGCGCTAGAACTCGACGGAGACGATTTGAAAGTCAGGCTCGACAAGCTATTGCTGGAGCGCGGACTCGCAATCTCGCGTGAGCGGGCACAAGCGCTGATCCTGGCGGGAAAGGTTTTGGTTGGGGGACAAAAAATAGAAAAAGCCGGCACTGGAGTCGACGTGCAAGCTGACATTCGTCTTCTGGGCGATGGCCTGAAGTATGTCGGCCGTGGCGGACTCAAGCTCGAGAAAGCACTTGAGCATTGGCGCATCGATGTGGCTGGTAAAGTCTGTCTCGACGTTGGCGCCTCCACGGGCGGCTTCACGGATTGTTTGCTGCAGCATGGAGCAGCTGCGGTAATTGCCGTCGACACCGGTCACGGCCAGATTGATTTTGGTTTGCGCAAGGACGCACGAGTGCGCCTGTTGGAAAAGACGAATGCACGCTATTTGACACGCGAGCAGCTCGGCGAAGTCGTCGATTTCATCTCCTTGGATGTTTCTTTCATCTCTGCAACGTTGATTCTGCCCGCAGTTATCGCGGCGGCATTCCCGACGTCTCAGGAGGAACGCCGGGGCCGGCAAATGGTCGTGCTGGTCAAGCCGCAATTCGAAGCGGGGCGCGAACATGTGGGGAAGGGAGGTATCGTGCGTGACGAGGCCATACAGATGGGAGCGGTGGAGAGGGTGCGTCTTGCGCTCGTGGCGGAGAATGTCACACGCACGGATGTAGTCGAATCGCCGATTTTAGGCGGGGAGGGGAATCGGGAGTTCCTGATGCTCTCAGTTTTCTGACATCTGTGTTGTTGCGACTTAAGCAGCACATCTTTTTTGACGATTTCTGTACAATTCAAAGTTCACCATGGATATTGGAAAGCCTCCGTCCGCAACTAGCAAGGCCGCCGCCATCGTCTCCAAGCCGGACAAGCCCGAACTTGCAAGCATCGTCCCCGGGCTCGTCGAATGGTTTCGGCAGCATCAGTACCAGGTTGTGGTAGACGTAGAGACGGCGCCGTATGTGGGTGATGTCGAAGTGGTCGACCGCGATGAAATGGCCGCCCGGGCTATGAACCTCGTGGTCGTGCTCGGTGGCGACGGTACATTGCTCTCCGCGGCTCGCGCCATGGCGAAAGTCGGAGTTCCGGTGCTCGGCATAAATCTGGGCTCCCTGGGATTTCTGACCGAAGTGCCCCTGGAGGAACTCTATCCCACTCTGCAGGGCATTGAAGAGGGAAGCTGCAATGTGGAGACGCGCTCCATGGTGCGCTGCGAAGTGTTTCGCAAGGAGTCGCTGGTCGCGAGTTATGACGCACTCAACGACATCGTGGTCGGCAAAGGAACGATTTCCCGCCTCAACCATTGCGACGTTTACATCGATGGCGCTTTCGTTTCGGTGTACAAGGCGGATAGTCTGATCGTCTCGACGCCTACGGGGTCGACGGCGTACTCACTCGCCGCTGGAGGGCCCATATTGATGCCATCGGTGGATGCCCTCGTCGTGACGCCAGTGGCGGCGCACTCGCTGACGCATCGCCCACTGGTAGTTCCCGACACATCGAAGATCGAGATCGTCGTCAATACCGGTCGGGACGAAGCTTACCTGAGCATTGACGGTCAGGTGGGCATGCCGATGTATGACGGAGACCGCGTCGCCTGCCGTAAGTCGGAGCATCATGTGAAGCTACTGCGCATTAAGGGAACATTCTTCGATGTGCTGCGCGCCAAGCTGAAGTGGGGGCAAAGGTAGGGATGGCTGGCGCATCTCGTTTTAGCAGCAAGTAATCTCAAAATTTAAGAGATAAGAATGAAACTAGCCATCCTGATCTTGAGTTGCGCGCTCTCAAACTTTTTGCTGGCTCAGTCAAAGCCGACTGCTGATCTCATTGTCACGAACGCCAAAGTCTGGACAGTGGACAAGGCTCATCCTACAGCGCAGGCCGTCGCCGTTATCGGTGATCGTATTGTTGCGGTGGGTTCGAATGCGGACGTGGAGGTTTTGCGTGGTCCAGCCACGAGAGTCATCGATGCGGGTGGAAAATTGCTTGTGCCGGGATTCAATGACGCGCACGTGCACTTTGTCAGTGGCGGCATGCAACTCGACTCCGTGCAACTCGACGATGCCGTCAGCGCCGATGAATTCGTTCGGCGAATTGGCGAACAAGCAAAGAAAACGCCAAAGGGACAATGGATTCAGGGCGGCGATTGGGATGAGACGAAATGGGACCCGCCGGCTCTGCCTACCCGGCAGATGATTGACTTGGTGACGCCGAATAACCCGGTGTTTGTCAGTCGCTACGATGGCCACTCCGCGCTGGCGAACTCCGCCGCGTTGCGGTTGGCAGGGATCACGTCACAAACTCCTGACCCGCCGGGCGGTGCGATCGTCCGCGATGCGCAAGGCAATCCTACCGGTGATCTGAAGGACGCGGCGACGGACCTCGTGTTCAAAGTCGTTCCTCCAGTCACTCACGAGCAGCGCCTTCGCGCCATGCGGCGTGCGTTGGCGCACGCGGCCAGCCTTGGTGTGACTAGCTTTCAGGACATGAACGATGAGAATGACAGCTTCGACGACATCCGCGCTTACGGAGAGTTGCTACAGGCCGGGGAGTTAACCGCACGCGTGTACGTCGCCCCAGGGATTGCGGATTGGCAGGAGTTGGCTAAGGTTGGTATCCGGCACGCTTTTGGCTCTTCGTTCTTGCGCACTGGTGCGCTGAAGGGATTCGCAGATGGATCTCTCGGCTCCCGCACAGCATATTTTTTTCAGCCGTTTAGCGACGATGCGAGCAATTCAGGTTTGCTCGGCAAGCAGATGCAACCACTTTCTCAGATGCGGGACTGGATGACGCAAGCAGATGCCGCCAGTCTGCAACTCTGCACTCATGCGATCGGCGATCGAGCGATTTCCACCGTGCTCGATCTGTACGCGGATTTGGACAAGGCCCACCCCCGAGTTGACCGCAGGCCTCGCATTGAACACGCACAACACATGGCGGAGAAGGATTTCGCGCGCTTTGTGCAATTGAATGTGATCGCATCGGTTCAGCCCTACCACGCCATCGACGACGGTCGCTGGGCCGAGGCCTACATCGGCCACGACCGCGCCAGCCGGACTTATGCCTTTCGCACGTTCCTGAATCATGGCGTGCATCTGGCTTTCGGGACTGACTGGGATGTCGCCCCTCTGAATCCGCTGCTGACGATTTATGCCGCCGTTACACGCGCAACGGTAGACGGAAAGAATCCCGACGGCTGGTTTCCTGAACAGAAGCTGAGCGTCGAAGAAGCCGTCCAGGCGTATACCCTGGGTTCGGCATATGCTGAATTCCAGGAGAAAGAGAAAGGCTCAATCACGCCCGGCAAGCTGGCGGATATAGTGCTCTTGAGTGACGACATCTTTTCGATTGATACGGCGAGAATCCGAGATGTGAAAGTCTTAAAGACGATTGTCGGCGGAAAGCCGGTGTGGGATGTGGACCGGAAGCAACAGTATTCCACGGCGAATTAAACTTCACTGCGAATCAAATCAGCCATAGCCTCACGACGCCTGATCACTCTAGCCGATTTTCCGTCGACCAGCACCTCCGCGGGACGCGGGCGAGTATTGTAATTCGAGGCCAGCACCATTCCGTAGGCGCCTGTGTCGAGCAGCGCAAGCAGATCTCCCTCCCGCACGACTGGCAGTTCGCGACCCCGAGCGAAGAAGTCCCCGGTCTCACAGATCGGTCCTACTACGTCGACAGTCTCGTGTCCGGCTTCTTTCGATGACGCATCGGTTAGTCGGACGGGCACGATCTCGTGATAAGCCTGATACAGGGAGGGTCGCAGCAAATCATTCATTGCCGCATCAACAACCAGAAACTTCTTCTTGCCGTTACTCTTTTTGTACAACAAGCGAGTGAGCAAAGCTCCAGCGGGTCCAACAATGCAGCGGCCGGGTTCGAGCAGGAGATGCACATTCAGCTTCTTCAGCGGTTGCATTAATGCGGCTGCGTAGGAAGCAACATGCTCCGCAAACTGAGGGAGACCCCCATTCTGATAGTCAATGCCCAGCCCGCCTCCCGCGTCCACATAATGAATTGCGTGACCATCCGCTCGCAGCGCACGCACCAACTCTGCCACTCGCTCCATGGTTGCGGCAAAGGGTTTTACGTCCGTGATTTGGGAACCGATGTGCACGCTGACTCCGGCAATTTGTAGGGACTTAACCGCTGATGCGCGGGCGTATAACCTCCGCGCTTCTTCAATCGGTATGCCGAATTTGTGTTGATGCAAGCCCGTCGAAATATACGGATGAGTTTTGGCCGGAACGTCGGGATTCACCCGCAGAGCGATCCGGGCCTTCTTCTTCTCCCGAGTTGCGCATTCCGCTAGCGCCCACAATTCCGATTCGCTTTCCAGGTTGAAAAGCAGAACATCGGCCTTCAAGGCAGCACGCATCTCATCGGGAGTTTTGCCAACACCGGAGAAGACGACTCTCTTCGCCGCCTTCCGGTTCGCTCGCAACACCCGCTCCAGCTCTCCCCCGGACACCACATCAAAGCCGCAACCCATTCCACCGAGCAGCCGCAGAATGCTGAGGTTCGAGTTCGCTTTCACCGAGTAGCAGACGGTATGCGGAACCTTGCGAAAGGCGTGTTCAAATGCGTTCATCCGTTCGCGAATGGCGGTGGCGGAATAAACGTACAGCGGTGTGCCGAAGGTGTTCGCTAAATCGGCGAGGGAGACGCGGTCACAATGAAGAATTGAAGGGGAAGGTCGGCCTAACCCAGCGGAGTTCCGCACCTTGCAATACGAAAAAGCTGGCGGACGTCCCAGTTGCCGGCGCGTGGCGCGCATCACTTGCGCTTTCCGGGAGCGTCTTTGACCCGGATCGCAACCACGGTCTGGTCGTCGAATGCTTCCTCTCCGGAAGCGTGCTCGTTTACAGCCTGGAAGATCAATTTTACGATTTCATCCGCCGAAGCTTGGGGGTTTGCGGCGACGATCTCCCCGACTCGTTCGCGGCCAAAGAGTTCTTCCGCTTTGTTGCTGGCATCCAGAATGCCGTCACTGAACAATACGAACATGTCTCCAGGTTTGGCTCGGAAGGTGAACTCATCGTAGTCGGCTTCGTCGAACAACCCTAGAGGTAATCCGGTAGCTTCGATGACCTCGATCTTGCCTTCGTGGCAATAGACGGGGCGAGGCAAGCCGGAATTCGCAACCTGGAGGGTGCGATTTCGATCGTCCCATACGGCGTAAATCAGGGACACGAATTGACCCTCGATGCGGCGCTCGCCGAGGGAAAAATTCACCGCCGAAAGCATTTCCGCTGGCCCCGGTTCAATGGGCGCATGGGAGCGCAGGATTCCGCTGACCAGCGCAGCGTAAATTGCTGCTGGCGCGCCTTTGCCGCTGACATCCCCAATCACGATAGCGGTGCGCGACATGGAATAGTTAACGAAATCGTAGAGATCGCCCCCAATAGCTCGCGCTGGGACGAACTTAGCCGCGATGTCGAGGTGCGCCAGCTTGGGAAGTGTCGGCGGCAGAAGCCGGAACTGCAGCTGGCGCGCCATGGCCAGATCGCGCTCGAGCCGCTTTTCCTGAAGGGCAATCTGTTCGTAGAGCTGCGCATTTTCGATCGCAATTGCAACCTGCGCCGCTAGCGTTGTCACGGTTCGCTTGTGATCATCCGTGAAGAAGCCGCGACGCGTGTGCTCTAGATCCAGCACGCCGATCACCTTGTCTTTATAGATCAAGGGCACCGCCAGTTCGGAACGGGTCTCGGCATTTCCCTGCACATAGCGCGGATCCTTGCTGACATCAGGAACCAGCACCGCCTGCTTGTGCTGGGCTGCGAAGCCTACGACGCCCTTGCCTAGCGGGATTTCGTGTTTGAGTTGGATATTCTCCTGAAAGCGCTGTGAGAAACGGTGCTGCAGTTTTTCGCCAGCAGGATCGAGCAGCAAGATGCTGAACATCTGATAATCAATCAGGCGGCTGAGCAGTTCCGCAATGCGCTTCAGCAACTCGTCAACATTAAGAATCGACGTCAGCTCGCGCGCGATTTCATTCAGGAGCACCAGGGTCCTGGCTTGGCGCGTGGTGCGGGTGTACAAACGCGCATTCTCGATGCCTACTGCCATCCGAGAACCAATCAAGGTCAACAATCTCTTGTGTTCTTCGGTGAAGTGGTTCGGTTCCGGCGATTCGATGTCGATGACTCCAATGAGCCGGTTCTTGATGATCAGCGGAACCGCCAGCTCCGAGCGGACGTTGTGAGCGGCGGAAATATATTGAGGATATTTTGCAACGTCATCGACCAGAATCGCCTCCCGTCGCTGTGCCGCGATCCCGGTCACACCTTCGCCTACTTTGATCCGCATTCGCTCAGCAATTTCCCGCGCGTATCCCACTTGAAATCGGAAGTATAGTTCCTGGGTCTTCTCGTTCAGCAGTAGGATGCCGAAGATTTCGTAATCGATGACCTTGCGCACCAGTTCGGCCACGCGGCGCAGCGTGGTGTCCAAGTCGAGCGTGGTATTGACCACATCCGCCACTTCGAGCAGAAGCGGATCGACTTTCGATTGGAATTCAGCTTTCGTAGCAACCATTTCCACTTTCCTATGATATCAGCCGCGATTTGCGCGCCCTGGAAACGGACTTGAGCCTGTGGAGAATGCTCGGAACCAGTGAGATTAACCTTCCCTCGGGACTACGCAGATGTCGGGCAAGTTGCGGTACTTTTCCGCGTAGTCTAGTCCATAGCCAACCACGAACTCGTCGGGGATGCTGAAACCCACGTAATCAGCCTTGATCGGCTGTTTACGGCGGGATGGCTTGTCCAGCAATGCGGCGATGCGGAGGGCTTTCGGCTGGTGGCCCCTCATAATCCCTTGCAGGTAGTTCACGGTGAGGCCGGTGTCGAGAATATCCTCGACCAGGATTACATTTCGATCCTTCATGGATTGGTCCACATCTTTGGTCAGTTGCACTTCTCCGGTCGAGTCCCAGCCGAACTTCAATTCATGAGCTGGACTCGGGCGGTTGCCATAGCTGGAGACTCCAATAAAGTCGAAGGTAGCGTCGAGCTGGATATGCCGGGCCAGATCGCTCAGAAAAATGGCCGCGCCTTTCAGTACGCCAACCAGGATCACGGCTTCTCCGGAAAAGTCGCGCGTGATTTCGGCGCCCATCGATGCTACGCGATGCGCGATCTGCTCCCGTGAGATCAGAACCTTGAGTTCAGGCACGGCGAACTATATTAAACTAGCGGTTAGCATTTGGCACTTAGCATTTAGCACCAGGAAGCGTTTTTCGGGCGTTCCAAGCGGTGCTCGAAGGACCAAATATTAGTGCCAAACGCTAATTGCTGGCGTATCGCCAATACCATGAACCTCAAGGGCATCAAGCTCACTTGGTTAGGACACGCAACTTTCCGGATTGAAACGCCCGGCGGAAAGACAATTTTGCTCGATCCGTGGGTGATGGGAAATCCGATGTGCCCGGAGACGGAAAAGAACGTCAAGAAGGTTGACGTTCTGCTGTGCACTCACGGCCATTTCGATCACATCGGAGATGCGGTCGAAATCGCCAAGAAACACAATCCCATAGTCGTCGGGATTCCAGAATTGTGCGGATGGCTGGAGAAAAAAGGCGTGAAGCAGACTTCGGCCATGAACAAAGGGGGCACTCAAACCGTCGGCAATATCAAAGCCACCATGGTTCACGCCGATCACTCGTGCGGAATTACAGATGGCGACGAAATCGTTTATGGCGGTGAGGCGTGCGGGTACGTAGTCGAGTTCGCCAATGGCGTGAAGATTTATCACGCCGGCGACACAAACGTCTTCGGCGATATGGCAATTATTCGCGAGCTTTACGCACCCGATATCGCCATGATTCCCATTGGCGATCACTACACCATGGGTCCGCGCGAAGCGGCGTATGCCTGCAATCTGCTGAAGCCGAAGACGGTGATCCCCATGCACTTCGGAACATTTCCTGTGTTGACCGGAAGGCCCAGCGACTTGCAGAAACTGGTACCGCAAATCGAAGTGCGAGAGATGAAGCCTGGCGAAACCATCTCGTGAAATACAGGGAGACGGGCATCCCGCCCGGCCGTGCTGAAAGGAGCCAAATTGGCGAAGGCGAAAACTGCAAAGCCAGACTGGCAGATGTCCGGTATCACCGCCGGACCTGTCGAAGACTATCTCTATTCCATGCTTCCGCCACGCGATGAGGTACTGACGAAGATAGAGGAGGAAGCCGCCAAGCGAAAGATCCCTATCGTGGGTCCGGCCGTCGGCCGCATTCTGCATCAATACGCACTCATGATTGGCGCAAAAACAGTTTTTGAAATGGGCTCGGCGATTGGTTATTCGACGATCTGGTGGGCGCGAGCCGTCGGCCAAGGTGGACTTGTCTTCTACACCGACGGAGATCGCAAGAACGCCGACGAAGCGCGAGGATATTTCGAGAAAGCCGGAGTCGCCTCGCGAATCAACATGGCGACTGGCGATGCGCTGGAGCTTCTGTCCGAACACAAGCAGGAGTTCGACATCATTTTCAACGATGTCGATAAAGAAGACTATCCGCGAGTCTTTAAGCTGGCTCTGCCGCGCCTGCGAAAAGGCGGTCTGTTTGTTACAGACAACGTCCTGTGGAGCGGACGAGTGGCGCAGAAGAACCCGACCGACGCCAGGACGAAGGCGATCATCGAGTTCAACCGCCTGCTCTACAGCACTCCGGATTTGTTTACTACGATCCTGCCGATTAGGGATGGGGTTGCAGTGGCAGTCAAGAGATAAGTCAGATCGACTTCACCGGAATCAGCGTGAGATCTTCCACTAGCCCTACTTCCTTCTGCAGGAATGGTTCGGCGTAGGTTACTCCGCCCAGCAAGCCGTAGAAGCGTGCCATCGCTTCGATGCGGGCGCGAATTTCGATCTGAGCAGGGAACAGATCTTTGCCCGCTTCCTGATCGCTGAACTGCGACTTGTAGGCCATCAGTGCTTGAAAGCGCGCTTCGAACAATTCAGTGATGTCTACGACGAATGTCGGTCGAACGTCGTAATAGAGGGTTGCGTAAATAATCTTGAACGGGCGATGCGGTGGAAGACCTGCAGAACCAGCACTCTGATTTGTAGGCGCCTGCGACAGACTGACATCGAGCTTTGCCAATCCCGCCAGAAAGCAGGCCTCATAACCTAGTGTGGACGTCGTGTAGTGATCCGGATGGCGCCCTTTCCAGTAGGGGAGTATCAGCACTCGCGGACGCTGTTCGCGGATCACCCGCGCCACTTTGAGCCGGTTTTCCCACGTGTTCTCGACCCGGCCGTCAGGAATATCGAGAGCTTGCCGCCAGGCGACGCGTAAAATCTTTGCCGCCTCCGCCGCCTCCTGTGCACGCTCTTCCGCTGTGCCCCGCGTTCCCATTTCTCCTTGCGTAAGGTCGAGGATGCCGGTGCGCCGTCCGTGCTGCGCCATTTTCAACATCGTGCCGCCGCAGGTCTGTTCGACGTCGTCGCGGTGGGCGGCGATGGCTAGAACATCGAGCGGGCCAGCGGAAGTGTCAAGTGTGGACATGTCAGTCGAGGCTCCCTTGTTCCAACACCACGTTCTCGCGCACGATCAAGCGATGGGCAGCCATTTCCTTCAACGTAGGCAGTACGCGATTCACGTGTTCATCCGTATCAACAAAAATGATGATCACGGGAAGCTTTCCTCCCGCGTCCACGAGATGGCTGGTTTGAACCTGGTGCCGCCCAAGGAACCCAGCCACGGCATGGATCGCGGTCGCGGCATACACGTTCTCCCGCCGCAAGTAGTTCAGGATTTCGACGTGCAACGGCCGGTGATGCCACTGGTCGGCTTCGTTGAGATAGATTGTGACTTGAACGGCCATCGCGTCTGGCATTTTACAGCACCCGTGCCAATGCCATGCCAGCCAGCGCTCCCCCGAGGCATAACAGGTTGTTGGTGAGGATGTTGGTCAGCATCAGAAGCCACTGTCCCTGTTCGAAGTAAGCCATGGTTTCAAAGGAGTAGCTAGAGAAGGTCGTGAACGAACCGCAGAAGCCGACCACGACCAGCAGGCGCCAGCGCGGGTCGGCCAGCACTCTTTCCGTGGTCCAGATGACGAAGAAGCCAACGATCAGGCTACCGGCGATGTTGATAAACAGCGTGCCGTAGGGAAAGACTGGCCCCAGTTCTTTGGCGGCAAATCGACTGAGCAGATAACGGGCGTTGGCGCCGACGATCGCACCGAGGGATATGATGAGCAGATCGATCACGATGAAGTTCTCCCTACAAAGTTTGTAGGAGTTATCAGCCGGAGCTTACCTGATCTTAATTAATTCGGCCCAGGCGGTTATGGCGAACTCCATCGCCGCAGTCATAATATCAAGAAGTGCTGTGCTTCCGCCGTTCTCGTGCGTTGCCGGTAAGATGCTGGCCCTACCTTTTCCTTTCCACTAGAAATCGCGCCAGTGCCTTTAACGTTTCCGCTCGCGTACCGAAGCTTATCAGCGAGCCCAACGCTTTCTCTACCAGCGAATCTGCTTTCTTCAGAGACTCGTCGATCCCAAAGAGGGCGGGATAGGTCGCCTTCTCCGCTGCCGTGTCTTTCCCGGCAGTCTTGCCCAGTTGCTCGGAAGTCTGCGTGACATCCAGTACGTCATCGACGATTTGAAACGCTAACCCGATAGATTCCCCGAACGTCCTCAGGTTCTCGATGGCCGCATCTTGTGTTCCCGCATAGAGTCCGCCGCTCACGACGCTGGCGGTGATCAGCGCGGCAGTTTTTGAACGGTGGATAAACTCCAGCGTTGTCAAATCGGGCTTGGTGTGTTCGGCTTCGAGATCGACTACTTGGCCGCCAATCATGCCGCCGACGGTACCCGTTGCACGAGCGATCTCTTCAATGATTCGCACCCGACCCTGGGCCGGACAGTGCAGACACGCGAGCGTTTCATATGCCTGAGTTTGCAATGCGTCCCCTGCTAAAATAGCGATGGCCTCGCCGAAAACTTTGTGGCAGGTGGGCCGGCCGCGGCGCAAATCGTCGTTGTCCAGCGCGGGAAGGTCATCGTGAATGAGGGAATAGGTGTGCAGCATCTCCAGCGCAGCACCCAAATCTTCGATACCGGCCGGAAGGGAATCGGCAACCATTCTTCCAGCTTCCATGCACAGAATGGGCCGCAGGCGCTTGCCACCGGCGAAAACACTGTGGCGCATCGCGCGATGAATCGAAACCGGATGCTGGGTCGCTGGGGGCAGCAGGCGTTCCAGCGCTGCGTCTGTTAGCTCTCGGCCTGCCTCCAGGGTGTCTTTGAGCATGACGGTGAGTATAGCAAGCGCGCTTTGGCGTTTGTGGACAGGAGGTTGTCGCAAATGAAAAAGGACGCCGGCAGGCGTCCTTGAATTGTTAAAGGTTGTTTCTATGCGGCAGCGGAATGCCTAATGGAAACATTCCTCAGCGCAGTTCGCAAGATGCCGCGAGTATCGGATGGAGGGCATACGTCGGCAGCACCGGCATTCAGAGCCGCTGCCCACATGTCTTCGTCCGCCAACCGATGGGTGCAAACAATGCAAGCTTTCGGAAATTCGCGTGACAGGTGCTCGATATCCGAGATCGAGGCTTTCTCCATATCCAGAATTGCAATGCCCGCTCGGTTCTTGGCGATGCTGCTGCGCAGTTCCCCCAGGGACTGGACCTGGCGTACCGAGCTGAAAGTCTTGGCGAGAGCGGAGACAAGAGACTGTGCCACCCTCGAATCGCTCTGGAGGAGGACTACATTGAGAGGCTGCATTACTTCCCTCGGGCTTCTACCGCTAGGCACGGCGACCGGGCTGTGTCAGCGTCGCACGGGTGGGAACGCTTTCACAGACGTTGATACTGATGAGCGGCGTAGCAACCGATGCGGCCTACTTCTTGCCGGCCGTAGTCTCGGTCAAGGGCTCAAACGACTCAGCCTGGAGCTTCCCGTTCTGCTTCAGCAGGATTTCCACTTTGCCCTCTGCCTGCTCCAATTCCTTCCGGCAAGTGGCTGAAACCTGCATGCCTTCCTCAAAAAGCGTCAGAGACTTCTCCAAGGGCACTTCTCCCTTTTCAAGCTCCTGCACAATCTTCTCCAGACGCTGGAGGCACTCTTCAAATTTTGCCAACGGGTCTCTACCCCTGATGCTTATTCTAATCCACTTGGGGGCGGATTGTGTCCAGTAGAAAGCACACTTTAAAGAAGATTTAACAAAGCTCAGACCGAAGTGGGACGGGACGTCCCCAAAGCTTCCAGAACATCCACAGCCAAGGAATACCGGCCGAGAGGAGCGCTGATCTGGGCGCCCTGCGCCATTTCACGTACCGCAATCAACATCTCGCGCGCGATCGCCACCCCTTCTTCCCGCGCTGCCTCTGGCGTTTTGGCCGCAGTCATGCGTTGCAGAATGGAATCCGGGACAGAAACTCGCAATTCGTTCTTCATGAATTCCGCATTGCGCACGCTGACCAATGGCCAAATCCCCGCGACCACCGGAATTCTGCAGTGCCCGATCCGGCGCAGGAAGCTTTCCAGCAAGCTGAGGTCGAACACCGGTTGAGTTACAACGTACTCGGCTCCGGCCTGCACTTTGTACTCAAATCGGCGTATTTCTTCGTCCATATCGCTGAGGCCAGGATTAGCGCCAACGCCGATCACAAAGCTGGTTCCGGTTCCAATCGGATTACCGCCAATGTCGAGGCCACGATTGAGGTTGTGAACGATATTCACCAATCCGATCGCGTCAACATCAAACACGGCAGTGGCATCGGGATAGCTGCCCATTTTGGGCGGATCTCCCGTGATGCAGATCAGGTTGCGAATGCCGGTGGCCGCGGCGCCCAGTAGATCCGATTGAATGCCAAGCACGTTGCGGTCCCGACAGGTGTAGTGCAGGATGGCCTCAATCCCTACCTCTTGCTGGATCAGCAACGACAGCGCCTGGTTGCTCATGCGCGCCGAGGCACGCGGACTATCCGGGACATTGATTCCGTCGACACCCACTGACTTTACGAAACGCGCTCCTTCGATTTCCTTGCGAATGTCTGTTCCTTTTGGAGGAACGATTTCGACCATGGTCAGGAACTCTCCGGTCGCAAGCTTGGAACCCAACCGGGAACGCTGCTCGATGGCTAAGGCTGCGGTTATGGAAGGCTTGGTTTCGACTGTGGCTGGCGCCGAAGCGACCTTCGCGCGCGCATCTCCTATGCGCAACGCAGACTTCATCACTCGGATATGGTCCGGAGTTGTACCACAACACCCCCCCACGATTCGTACACCTGCGGCCACAAACTTGCGGGCATAGCTGGCCATGTATTCCGGAGAGCAAAGGTAGATATTTCGACCCTCGACGGAACGCGGCATCCCGGCGTTGGGTTGGGCTGCAAGGGGCAGGGAGGTAGCAGTTCGCATGCGCTCGACCGCATCCAGCATTGCGACCGGACCCACGCTGCAATTGCAGCCGATCACGTCCACGCCCCACTCTTCCAGCCGCGGAGCGAACGTTTCGGGAGTCGAACCGTCGAGACAGTTCCCGTCCTCGTCGATCGTGACGTGGGCGACTACCGGGATTTTCGGATTTACGTCACGAGCGGCCAGTATGGCCTGATGAAGCTCTTCCAGATAGCCGAATGTCTCGAGCATCAGCAGATCCACCCCGCCCTCGGCCAGTGCCGCGATCTGGTCGCGAAAGGCGGTGCGGGCTTCCTCAAAGGATGTTTTGCCCAGGGGTTCAATGCGCACGCCGAGCGGTCCCACGGACCCTGCTACCAAAACGTCAAAGCTCTTGGCGGCATCTCGGGCGAGCCGGGCACCCGCGAAGTTGATCTCGCGCACTTGGCTCGCCATGCTGTGGCGCGCCAGACGGAACGAATTGCCACCGAAAGTATTGGTTTCAATAATCTCCGCACCCGATTGGAGATATTCGTGGTGGATGCCGCGGATTAGATCAGGCTGGGAGACGTTCAGTTCGTCATAGCAGCGATTGATGAAGATTCCCTTGGCGTAGAGCAGGGTTCCCATCGCGCCGTCGCACAGAACGGCGGACTGTTTGATCCGCGTCAGTAGGTCAGTGGGCATTGATTCAAGAATACAAGAGGATTCGTGCTTTTGCATATTGATGTCATCGAAGCTAGAGCAAGCCCTGAAATTCTCCGAAGTCGCTCTGTTATAATCCGCTTTCTTGCATCTAAATCTCTGTCCCTCATGCTCTTCGGAGTCCCAGGTTTGAAGAGAATCTTCATCAGTATTTTTGTGCTCATAATTGTCAGTGTCAGCATTATTTCCTGCGGAAGCAGCAATAGCAGCACCTCGACGACCACTACCCACAAACCCAGCGGCATCAAATTTCGTGTGTTCATTTCGAATCCACTCTACCCTCAGGGGAACGGTACCGGAACGGTGTTGAATACGCAGGTGCTGAACATTGTGGATGCGACGTTAGACAAGCTTGCACTTACGTTTTTTGTTCCGTTGACCGGCGCTAGCCTGCAGCCTTCGCTCATGGCGCTTGCCCCAAATGGTAAGTACACGGCGGTTTTTAGCCCCAATGGCAACTCTGTGGCGATCGTCAACAACGCGACTGAGTCCATAGCAATCCCCGCCGGAAGCACCTCGCCGTTGCCTCCCATTCCCCTGCCAGGCTTTACCGAGAGCCTCGTGGTGAGTAATTTCGCGACCGCTGCCTACGCTGCCGTACCCACTGCCCCGATCGCCGGACAGGCTCCGGGCGCTGTGGTTGCAATGAATTTGCAGACCGGGTCCGTTTCCGCAACCATTCCTGTGCCCAGCGCGCACTTTATTGTGCCCAGCCCGGACGGCAACCACATCTTAGTGTTCAGCGATAACTCGGACACGGTAACTGTAATTACGACAATTCTGATCGGAACCGCCACAGATCCCCGGAGTTACATCACCGGCTTCGACCGGCCGGTGTGGGGCATTTTCACCAGTAACGCGACCGCTTTCATCATGAATTGCGGCGCGCAATGCGGGGGCACCGCGGCAGGCGTGAGTGTCCTTGACCTGGGCGCGTCTACCGTCACCAGCACGACGCCGGTAAGCGCGGCCACCTTCGGTTTGCTAAGTAACTCGGTCCTCTACGTAGCGGGAACGCCGCCGCCCAACCCACCTGGAACCAATACCTGCGCAGGGACCCCAACCGCGGCCACTACCTGTGGCAGGCTCACCGCAATCGATACCAACTCGATGACCGTTACCGGTTCCGCAATCATCACGGACGGTTTTCACAGTCGGATGCAGCTAAGCCAGAACGGTCAGATCTACATTGGCTCACAAGGCTGCACCAACATCGCGACCGGCGGCGAGCTTCGCGGCTGTTTGTCCATCTTCAATACAACCAGCGGTGACGTCGTAATCCCGCCGAGTATCGGCAATGTGACCGGTCTCCAGCAGATCAGTGGCCGCAACATCGTTTATGTGATCGAGAACAATATTCTCGGCATCTATGACACCACGACCAACAAGTTGCAGGTGACCCCTTCCAACGGTAACAACAACGATGGCCAGATTGATATCGTTGGTCAGCCGTTCGACGTGAAGCTGGTGGACTGAGAGCGTTTCAGGCTGGGCTTCGATGCGAACTTGTATCAGCTACTTTGCTTCCCTCGCAACTCTGACAGCGTTGCTGGCCAGCGCACAGAACCCGGTCGGTACCACCACTGCGTTTCATAGCGACCACCAACCCATCACCATCGAGCGCTTCGATCCGAAAAGCGGAAGCCCGCATCTGGCAGTAGTGCTGGTCCACGGCGGCGGCGGACCTCAAGGGGATTGGAGAAAAAGCGGAATTCTTGAAGCGCTCACCAACGCCGGCTATTCTGTCTTCGTCCCCCATTATTTTGATGGCCCGGGGGATTGGAGTCCCTCGGACAAGCCGGACAAATTCCTGAAGTACATTCGAGTCCTGAACGACGCTACTCGGTACATCGCAGCGCAACCAGACATTCGCAACAAGGGAATCGGGGTGGTTGGCTTCTCGCTCGGAGGCTTTCTTGCCCTTGCTCTCGCGGAAGAAGAGCGTAGCCATCCTCCACCTTTGCGTTCGCCGGAAATAAAAGCTGTAGTCGAGTTTTTCGGCGGGATGCCAGGTTTTGCAGAGGAGCGCACGACCACGATGCCTCCGGTGTTAATCCTGCATGGTGAAGACGATAATGTCGTCCCGGTGAGCAGCGCCTACGAATTGGAAAATTTTCTTAAGAAGAAGGCTGTCCCGTACGAGCTGAAAATTTATCCTCATCAAGGGCATGGCTTCACCGGCGCGGCTCTGGAAGATTCGAGTAAGCGTACAGTCTCGTTTTTATCCACGCATCTGCGCTGACCAATTCCGGACGCATGAACCCTGCCTACTTCTCCGGCTCCAGTACAAGCTGATGCGAACGTGCCTTTTCCACCGCCGGTTTCGAAAACGGCCACGTGAAAGTGAATCCCTCATACCACGCTTTCCATTGGTCCATGTAATAAGAGCTAAGAAAATTCCCCGCTTCGCCCGTTACCAGGTTCAGAGTGGATCGATCGAGATTCGCGAGATCAACTGTCATTCGTTCTGAAGGTCCGTGGCTGCGCGACACCGCTTTCACGGTCAATTCGCTCCCCGATTGCGGCTGTACTCCCGGTCCGGTCAAGCGCTGCAAAATCGGGATCTTCCGATAAATTGGGTGCTCAATCTCGAGTGGATGAAAGGTTCCCCACTTCCACGAGTTCAGATCTTGCGGCGCATCCGAACCATGCGCCGGATTCGACGCGAGCACAGCGTCGATCGCTGCAACTAGAAGTTCGTCGTAGTTCGCATATGCATCGGGCAGCCAGCGCTTCGGCTGATGTTCGACTACGTTTTCCAACCAAACCGTGCTCATCATCCAGGAATAGATTTTCCAGTTGAGGGCAGCTTCGATTTGTTGCGGATCCTTTGGCGTCGCACCCAGCTTGGACTCGAGCAGCAATCGGGCGAGTTCTTGCCGCGCGCGAACTGCGATCGTGGGCGCCGCCGAGCCCTCGATCATCCTGCCATCCCACTGCCGCAGGATTTCAGCCGCTGCCTTGGACCGAACCGATGGATTCGTGGCATGATCGACCGCATACACAAAGCGCTCTGCGAAAAAACGATCCAGCTCGGAATACACGTCTGTCTCGAGCGTCAGCATATCGGCCGCGGAGAACTTCTTGCCTGATTCCAGCACGCGGTAAATGCGTGCCGACCGCCAAGGAGCCTCCCATTCCGTGCTCAGGGAATATCGATATCCATCGGGAGTGATCCGGCTATTCGCGGTAGCAATAATTCCGGAAGGCGGATTGAATACGCTAGGTAGCTTTTCAAAGGGAACATAGCCCACCCATTCGTGCGCGTTGTCGCTGCCATTCTCTGGCAGGCTGCCATCGCCTGCCGCGCGGATTGGAATCTTTCCGGTAGCCTGATAGCCGATGTTGCCATCCACATCGGCATACACGACGTTTTGGCCGGGGGCATCAAGCTCTGAAAAAGCATGCCTGAACTCCTCCCACTTCCGCGCTGAATCGACTGCGAAGAAGGGACTGCGAACGCCGTCATACAGAGTCCAGCGCAAGGCCAGGTGTCGCGTCTCGCCCGGCACTAAATCCGTAACGATAGGTCCGTGCCTTGTGAGCTCCACATCCGCCACGATATCGCGCTCACCCTTCACCCGGATCACTTCACGACGATGTTCGGGCTGCTTCCATCCGTCGGGTGTCAGGTATTGGCCATTCGAGTTGAAAGTTTCGACGTACACGTCTTCGACAGTGGGCCCGAGGTTGGTGAAGCCCCAGGCAATCCGCTGGTTGTGCCCCACGATCACATAGGGATATCCGGGCAGCGTGACCCCCGCGACATCGAAGTCGCCACATGCCGCACTGCTGCAGCGGAGATGAGCTTCGTACCAGAGATTCGGCATTTGATGGTGCAGGTGCATGTCGTTCGACAGAAGCGGCTTGCCCGAGACCGTGTGCGCTCCCGAGACCGCCCAGTTGTTTGATCCCAGAACCCCGGGCCGATCGTCAAAAAACATGCCCCCACGCGGCAATGAGGGAATGTCGGGCAGTGGCGTCAAGCCGGTGACGGAGCTGTCCGTTCCCGAATCCTCATCGTCGTCTTCATCATCATTCTCTTCCCGATCATTCTTCTCTTGGTCGAGACTGACCCGCGATGCTGTGGGAGGCCGATCGTGCCAGGAAGAATTTACATAAAGGTCCGCGGTCAGCTCTGGCCCCAGCTTAGCCAGAATCTTCTCCCGTATAAGCGCATGACGAGGGCTGGTGCTTAGGTCCTCCACCATCTGGGCTCCAATTAACGCGGAGTCCTCTGGCGTCCACAGCCGAGGCGAATACCGCAGAATGCGAAATTCTAACGGCAAGCGGTCACGATGCGACTCGACGTAAGCGTTCACGCCGTTCGCATAAGCCTCGAAGTGAGCGCGATCCTGGGCCGAAACAATGGCAATCGTCTTTCGTGCCGCCTCCCTTAGGCCCAGGATTCTCTGTTGTCGGTCGTGTTCCAGAAAATCACGGCCAAAGACTTCTGCAAGCTCTCCCCCTGCAAATCGCCGCATCCCATCCATTTGGAACAGTCGGTCCTGCGCCGTCACGTAACCCTGCGCGAAGAAAAGATCATCGAAATTGGCAGCTTCGATAGTAGGCGCTCCGTGAGCACCGCGAACCACGGTTACAGGCGCTGAGAGTCCCGAAACCGCGAGCGTGCCGTCCAGTTGGGGTAGAGCAGAACGAGCAATAGAATAAAACCAGGCGCCGACAACGAGCAGCGCCAGCAAGATCAGACTCAAGACAAGAATAACGAAACGGAGAATCCGCAGACGCGGGCGAGGATAAACCGGAGCAGCGATGGCCATAGAGGACATTCGATTCTAGGGCTTGCCCGCATCACAAGACAAACAGCAATGTTCGTGCCACTACCTAAAGACGTCATCCTAAGCCCGGCATGGCCGGGCGAGGGATCTGGCGCGCAGTGAAACCAAACTCATTCCCGCGAAAGAGTTGGCTGGTTTCGCAAAGGCCAGTATTATTCAGAAGACTGCCGACTTCGGCCCGGACGATCATGCTGCAAAAACGCATTGACGATCAGCCCAGCATCTCGCCCGAGATGGTCCGCGAAGCACAGCACATCCTGCATCAGCATCTGAAGCGCGTAGGCCTGAAGCATACGGCTCAACGCGACACGATCTTGCGGACGTTTCTCGAAACCCGAGAGCACCTTTCCTTAAACGAACTGCATCGTTTGGTGCAAAAGAAAGATGCCCGCATCGGTTTTACTACCGTGTACCGCACGTTGAAACTGCTGGCGGAATGCGGCCTCGCCAGCGAAGTCGCTTTTCACGACGGTATCGCCCGCTACGAGCACCAGTACAACCGTCGCAGCCACCATCACATGGTTTGCACCGGGTGTGGAAGTTCGGTGGAATTCTTCTCTCCCGAGGTCGACGGGCTGGAACAGGAGATTGGAAACCGCTATCGTTACACAACCACCCGCCACACTTTCCAGATTTATGGAGTCTGCGAAGACTGCCGTAAGAAGAGCACCTCGCGCCGGTTGGCCTAAAGAAAACATGCCCATCTCATGTCCGCAATGTCACGCCGAAATGCCCGACAATGTCGCTTTTTGTCCAGGCTGCGGCCGGAGAATGTGGGTGCCCGGTCAGCCCCCAACAAATAAGCCCGCGACCAGCGCGCCATTTCCACGCCCGCCCGTCCCGCGCCCGCCGGCAGTAGCTGTGGCGGCGCCCGAGCCGAGCGATTCCGGGCAGTTCAAGGATCATCTCATTGCCGCGGTGGCCTATGTCACCTTCATCCCGGCCATCGTTTTTCTATTTATTGCGAGTCTCAAGCGAAACCGCTTCATTCGATTTCACGCTTTTCAATCCATATTTTTCACTGTTGCGACGATCGCAATTGCCATTGCGCTGCGAATTCTTTATTCCATTCTCACCCTCATTCCAGTCGCCGGATATTTGCTGGCATGGCTGGCGTGGACCGTGGCGGCGCTTGCCTTGGGGATTCTCTGGCTAGTGTTGATGGTAAAGGCCCTGCAGGGTCAAATCTTCCGACTGCCGGTGATCGGAAGTCTAGCCGAAAAAGCCTAGCGTGCCGGCATCGTTCGCCATGCGACAAGTCTGGACACTGGTACCCCCCTCCCCCTTTTCTCTGTTCCGTCTCATGAGACGGAACACAAAGAACGCGAGAAGGACGGGGCACCCGGTTTTGTGTATGGGAATGCCTGAGCCAGCCCGCCTAATCATTGCTTCATTTTTTCGGATCTGGTCTTGCGGCAGTTCCAGAACCTTCTTTCAAAGTGTGGATTGCATCTACGGACAGGCCGTCGAAAGTCTCCATCCGTCCATTGGGCCAGCGGACCGCGACCGAATCGATTTTAGTGGCCGGACCTAGCCCGAAATGCACGCGCACGTCGTTGTTCGAGACGTAACTTGATCCGCTGCGGACTTCGTCGACCAGAATTCGTTTGCCTGCGTGGACCGTGATCCGAGCGCCAATTCCATCGCGGTTGGAGGTCGTGCCCACCGTCTTGAATGCGATCCAGTGATTTGGATACCGGACCTGATTCACCAGCAGGCTGGGCTGGGCGTTCATGTTGCTTACGACTACGGAAATGCGGCCATCGTTCCAGAGATCGCCCACGGCGAGGCCTCGGGAGGACGAGGCGGTTGTAATGCCTGCGCCCGCCGACTCGGAAATATCGGTGAACGTGCCGTTTCCATTGTTGTGATACAGGATTCGAGGCTCTTCGTAGCTGCTGCCCAGGTGATATTTGTCTACCTCGGGATAGACGTGTCCGTTGGCCAAAATCAGGTCGGGCCAGCCGTCGTTATCGAAGTCGAAGAACATTGTGCCCCAGCCCAGATACCTGGTGTGCAGGCCCAGGCCGGCGGCGAAAGTGGCGTCGGTGAAAGTGCCGTCGCCATCGTTGCGGTACAAGGTCGAGGTGTCGTCGGAGAAGTTGGTCTTGAAGATGTCCAGCCGGCCATCGCCGTTGTAGTCAGCTACGGTTGTGCCCATGCCTGCCTGCTCGCGTCCATCTTCGTTGAAGGCGGCGCCGGCTGTAACCGCTACGTCGGTGAAAGTGCCATCGCGATTGTTGTGATACAAGATGCTCGGCGTGCTGTCACAGGCCACATAAATGTCGGGCCATCCGTCGTCGTCGTAGTCGAGCGTGGAAACGCTGAAGGCATAGTGGCCATTGGTCTGGTCGATGTGGGCTTTGGTGGTGACGTCCCCAAAAACGCCATTGCCGCGATTGTGGTAGAGAATGTTTTTCGCACCGGGCAGGCCTCGCGGGCCGCACATTACCGGCGTGCCTTTCCAAATACAAGAAGTCCGCTCTCCGGGCGCGGGGGTCGTGGAAAGATCGAAATCGACATAGTTGGCCACGATCAAGTCTAGAAGTCCGTCACGGTCGTAGTCTACGAAAGCGCAGCCTGAGCCCCACTCCTTGCCTGATCCCGCAACCCCGGCCTTCTCCGCGACCTCGGTGAACACTCCCTGCTGGTTGTGATAAAGGCGGTTCTTGCCGTATGCGGTGACGTAGAGGTCTTCCCATCCGTCGTTGTCGTAATCGCCGACGCAGACTCCCTGGCCCCACCCCGTAGCCGTGAGGCCCGCCTGCGCGGTTACGTCGGTGAAGGTTCCATCATGGTTGTTGCGGTAAAGATGATTGGTCGGGCCTTTGCCGTTGGGAAAGCCTTCGAGGGTTGTTCCATTGACGAAGAAGATGTCGGGCCATCCGTCGTTGTCGTAATCAAAGATGGCGACGCCCGTGCCGGTGGTCTCGATTATGTACTTCTTGGTTTGCAGGCCGCCGAAGACATTCTGCATGGTCAGGCCGGCCTTTTCAGCTAGGTCGGAGAAGTTGGCTACGGGCTTGACCGGCGACGCCGACGGGGTGGATTGCTGCGCTGGGGAGACTACAGCCAGCAGAGTTGCCATCCAGACAAACATTGCGGCGGAGCGCTGAAATGAGGAAGGGTTACGCAAGCGGAGGGTGTAACCTCTTCGCATCGTAGGGGACAGGTTCGCTCAGGTCAAGCTGATGTACTCGTCCAGTGGATGAGTGACACTTTTTCATTCCTTTCGAGGGGATGCGATTTGCCGCAGGAATTGCTGCGGAGTTAAGTAGCCAAGGGCCTGGTGAGGACGGACGGTGTTGTAGATCTTTTCCCACTGGCGGAGTTCGCGATTGAGTTTTTTCATTTCCAGGGAACAAGCCGTGACCTGGTAGAACTCCTCGGTATGGGTACGATTGGCGCGTTCGACGGCGCCGTTGAGTTTGGGAGAACGCGGGGGCAGCACGAACAGATGGAGGCGGCGCTGCTTACAGGCGAGTTCGAATTCGGCGGCGAACTCGGAACCGCCGTCGACTTGTACCGCACGGATGGGGAAGGGCATGCGATGCTGCAGGGTGTCGAGGAACTGGGTGGCGGTTTGAGCGGTGGCGCGGGTGTGAGCTTGAATCACGTCCCAGCGGGAGATGACGTCGCGGGCGGTGAACTGTTTAAAGATCACGCCGGGCACGGGACGTACGTCCAAGGTATCGACTTCGACCAGGTCGCCGGGCTGGGACACAGCGTACTGCTTGGGTTTGCGCACGGCGTAGGGCCGGGGCCGCAGGGCGCGGCGCGATCCCGGAACCCCGGAACGGGGCGGTTCCAGCAAGCGTGCCTGGCGTTTCAGTTGGGCGAGAATGCGGCCTACCATGGAAGTAGAAACCTGCAACTGCTGACGGCGCAGCAGTACGGCGAGCTTATCCTTTCCCCAGCGGGGAAACTGCAAGCGTAAAGTCAAAACCTTTTCCTCTAAAGGAAAAGTCCAAGTCGACTGGCGTTGGCGATGGGGACGATGGGAGCAAGATTCCAGCCTGCTCAGGTCATAGGGATCATAGCGGCTCTGCCAGCGATAGAAAGTCTGGCGGCTAATGCCGAAGTGACGGCAAGTACGGGCCACGTTCTGGCTTGCACGATAAAAATCCATCCAGGCTAAGCGAACCCGGGCTTCCCGGCTGAGCTCCACGCAGGTTCGAGCCAGTCGGCTCGAACCACGTGCTTTCCCACTGTGAATTTGCATATCGACACTCTATGCGAGTGTCACTAATCATTCTGAACGGGAACAGCTGACGCTCCCCAGAGCTGCAACCTGAACATCGAAATAACAGAAGGAGCCGCGGAGGGCTCCTTCTGTCAGAGACTCCGCAGATCGCTCAGAATATTAACTTCAATGCGAACTCGAGCTGCCGCATGCCAGTGGCTGAACCCGGCGACGCGTCGTGCTCGATGTCAGTGATGTTTCCGTTGCCGGGGCAGTCGATACATTGACCACTGCCGCCCTGGTTGTTATTGAAGCCCAGAACCGGGTGATTGAACACGTTGAAGGCATCCATGCGGAATTGGATCGTCACCCGTTCCGTAACCCCGAAGTTCTTCAAGAGCGAGGCGTCGGCATAGAAGACACGCGGTCCGCGGTAGCTGAAGACACCGAGGTTGCCGAGATTACCTATTCCTGGATCCCCGAAAGGACCACCGATCGTGGTGGTGATATTGGGCACCGGGGTAAAGAACGGCACTACGTGAGTCACAGGGTTAAACGATCCCGCTCCGGTGTGGAACGATCCGGGTCCCTTATTGGGGCGACAGAGTCCTACGTCCTCCTCGGTCCCGCATTCGTTGAAGCTGGGGGTCCAAGGCAAACCGCTGCCCCAAGTCGTAGTCCCGCTAATCTGCCAGCCTCCGATGATCAAGTTCTCGGCCCGTCCCGCTCCCCCTCCGAAGGGCTGCCCTCGACCGAATGGTAACGCATATACCACGTTGTTTACCCAGACCTGGTTGCGGACCTGGTCATCGGGGCCATAGGCAAGTCCCGGCGAATCCACATAGTAGTTGTTGTCATACTTGTATGCATGAGCAAACGTGTAGTGAGAAAGAAATTGCAGACCGTGAGAAAACCGCTTCTCCACTTTGATTTGCAAGGCGTTGTAGTTACTGCTGGAGTCGCTGCCCAGGTAGTTGCCCTGATCGGTGGAGCAACATTGCAAAACACCGGGTGCGGAGCCAGTGGTGTTGGTTGGGTCGGCGTAGCCCGGGTAGGTGAATGCGTCGTAGAACGGTCGACGTTGCGCTTGGGGAACACCAGCTTTGAAGCCGACTACTGAAGGTTGGTTGACGTTGTAAGTCGGCCCGTCGCCAGGAAACACGTGTGTGCCTTTGTTACCGATATAGGCGACCTCCAGCGTCATCGTGTTTGTAAGCTGATGTTGAATGGTAGCGTTCCAGGCATCCAGTTCGGGAAGCCGTTGGAAAGTCGGACGCATGTGCGGCTGCACGCAGAGTTGAGTGTTTTGGCCTCCAACAATGAGGGGGTTTTGGTAACAGTTCGGCCCTGCCACGGGGAACGCTCCGTTTGCCGGGATGGCTGGGAAAACGAAAACTGGTGGCCCCTGCGCCAAGGTGAACGCGGGGACGGTTTGGGCAGGACCCACAGCTAGTTGAGCCGCCAGCACGGGCAGGGCTTGGGTAGCCGTGTGCCCAAAGTTAGAGCCGAAAACACCCATGTCGTAACTGCGGCCGTATCCCATACGGAGGACTGTTTTTTCCCGCAGTTGATAAGCGAAGCCGACGCGTGGCGCGAAATAATGCCAGTCGTTGGCAATGTTGCCGTTGAGACCGTACGGTCCATAACCCGCAGCTCGGTCAATTCCTTGGACAATGTTGGCAAATCCGCCGTTGCCTCTGGCGTTTACATACTCGGGAAAATAGACTTCCCAGCGCAGTCCATAGTTGAGGGTTAGCTTGGGCGAGATTCGCCACGTGTCTTGGCCGTAGTAGAACATGCGCCACTGCCGCTCGGCCGCGGTGAGGCTAGTGCTCACGTATCGGCTCATCTGCGTGACGTCGCCCAGCATGAATGTTGCCCAATCGAGACCCCCGCCGAGGGCCGCGTCCGAGGTGGTCCGGTAGTCGAACGTATAATCGCCAGTGCGGCCGGCGTCGCTCGGCACTCGCAGGTTCATGGCATAGCGAACATCGGCGCCAAACTTGAATTGATGGTTGCCGTGTATCTTTGTCCAGTTGGTGACCCACTGAAACTGCTGCTCACTTTCCGTAAGCGGGCAATTGCAGCGACCCACACCCAACCCGTCGCCCCAACTCACGGTTGGAGTTCCATTGATGCCGTTGTTGGCCGAATTATTCGACGGCGTTTGGTTGAGCAGGAATCCCCCGAGGCCTGACGTCACAGCAGCTTGGGACCCGGTCAGGTTCGCATTGGGAATGCCGAAACCAGTCATAGGAGTGGTTCCAGCGTCTGGCTTTGAAGTCTGCGGGTTATATTTGAAATATCCGAAGCGGAAGTCGGCGAGCAGTGTTGAGCTGATTGTCTTGGTTACGCCTGACGCCAAACTGTAGTTATGCGTGATCGAACTGCCCGCCAGCCCGCCTGGACCGAAGCCGACGCCTTCCAACGCGCCGTACGACCCTTGTCCAGAAATGTTGAAGTAGTCAAGGCTAAACCGCCCGAAGACCTGTACCGTGGGCGACGCATTGTAGTCAATGCGCGTGTCAAAGCTGTTCTGACTGAAAGATCCGGACCCTGACGCTACATAGTTGTTGAACACACTGCTGTTCGTGGGCGCCGGGAAGAGCGCCAGCACGGCTGCGGATTGGGGAGAAATCTGCTTTATCGGTATCTGGTTGTTGGTGTATGCGGTGCGCCCTTTTTGGGTAGCGGGGTCGCCTGTTGTCGGGTCGTAGGCCTGCCCTCCACCCTGCAATCCGGCAGTCAGATATTGGCTTAGATCGCAGAAACCCGGAGTAGCACTGGCGCCGTTGGTTGCGGGATTGCACGACTTCGCCATCTCTGTCGTTGGTACTGTCAACAGATTCGTGGCGCCGCTCGTTTCCCGCGTGCCTTGATAGTCCCCGAAGAAAAATAATTTGTTCTTGATGATCGGGCCGCCAATCGTACCGCCGAACTCTTGCCATTTATCGGACGGAATAAACTTCCCGGTGAGCGGATTGGGGGCGAATTGGGTGAAGGGATCGCGGGCTGCGGTGGCATCAGTGCGGCGGAACCAGAAGCCGTCGCCGTGCAACTCATTGCTCCCCGACTTCGTTTGCACGGTCACAACGCCGGCGACCGCCTTGCCAAATTCGGCGTCGTAGTTCTGCAACGACACTTTCGCTTCCTGAATAGCGTCCAGGTTGGGGTTGACCACGATTATGCCTAGGATCGGATCTTGATTGTCAGTACCATCCAACTCGAAAGCGGTACCACTAAAATGCTGACCGTTCACGAAAATCTGCTGACTGCCTTGGGGATTTTCCGTCGCAGCATGGCTCCAGCCGACCATCTTCTGGGTTCCAGGTGACAGCAACTCGAAACTGGTGAAGTTACGGTTCATGATGGGCAAGTCTTCGACGTATTTCTGATTGAACTCGATGGCCACGTCGGCTCGATCAGTCTTGAGTTGGGGAGCCTCGCCGGTCACTTCGACCGACTCACTAGTGGAGCCGACTTGGAACTGTCCGTCGACCCGGGCTGCGGCGTCAGCGGAAACTGTGACGTCCTGCTGCTCAACGACCTTGAAGCCTGGACTCTCGATTCGAACGTTGTAGGTGTCAGGAATTAAGTGCGTGACCGAATAGTTGCCACTTTCATTCGTGGTGGCTTCATCAGTCGTGCCCTTGCGAACGTTGCTGACCGTGACTTTGGCATTTGGGACAGCCGCACCCGAGGGGTCGGTCACGCTGCCGAAGATACTGCCGAAGACGGCTTGGCCTGATGCGGATGGGACGCACAGAGCGAGAAGAACTACTGCCACAAGACCCGAAACGGAAGACTTTCTCATTGCATTACTCCCGGCGCTGGCATTCCTGATTCCGACTTGTTACGCTTACCTCAATTGCACTGCGAGAGACGCCGGCCGAAACCAGCGCTCGTGTCATTTCCATGAACTCAGTGCATAGAGCGGCCTCCCCTCCAAAGGCACAGCCCTACGAACCTTCGAGATTTGCGCCGTAATACAAAACCATTACTTACGCATGCCAAAGAAGTTTCAAGAGGTTTGATACCGTGACAGGCCGTGTAAATTCCAGACTTGCAGTCACATAGACACCCTTGTTACGCTTATGTGACATGGCTGTAACACGGGTCCATTTGGCGGAAAGGGACCAATACCTGGAGCAGATTGACAGGTTAGTGAATAGCCATATTCTGCACGGCTCTGAATCCCTCTGTAAACTTCTTCGCTATCTCGCGGCTCACGCGCTAACTGATCCCGGCGTACCCCTAAAGGAATACGAGATTGCGACTCGGGTCTTTCATCGCCCAGCCGACTTCGACCCCCAATTGGATTCGACCATCCGGGTGCAAGCCGGACGCCTTCGTCTCAAGTTGGCCGAGTATTACGGTTCAGAAGGCGCGGAAGACCCGATCCTGGTGGACTTGCCTAAGGGAGGATATGTTCTATGGTTTCACCATCGAACATCTGCCGTACACAAAGGCTTCCCTGTCGCTCCCCAGATCAGCGGAGACCAAGAAGCGGCGAATTCGCGTACTTCTCGCAATTGGGCGATTGCCGTCATCGTACTGGTCATTCTGTTGGCAGCCGCTGTCACTGTGATCGTGATCGGAACCAGGCTCGCAGGTCGAACCACTGCAGAAGCGATCGAGACCACTTCCACCCAGCCGGTGCCCGCCGCGTTTCGAACGTTCTGGGCGAGTTTCATCTCCGGACCCGAAGAGCCGTGGGTGATCTTTAGCAATGGCGCTTTCGTCGGTCGGCCGGAGACTGGAATGCGCTACTTTGATCCGGTTCGCGATTCGCGGGAGTTGATTCTCGATCACTACACCGGCGTCGGCGAAGTGCTTGCAGTCCACGATCTCGATCACGTGTTTGCCTTGCTTGGCCGACCGATCCTGGTGAAGCGTGGAAGTTTGCTCTCGCTCGACGATGCCAAGAACAACAATTTGATTTTCCTGGGTTCGCCGGCGGAGAATCTCACGCTGCAGGAAATTCCGAGCACGCAGGAATTTGTTTTTCAACGGCTCACATCGGGTCCGCGCAAGGGCGACTTGGCAATCGTGAACGTACATCCGCAAACCGGCGAGCCCGATGCGTTTCTGGCGAGCTCCGCCAAACTACCCCTGACCGAAGAATACTCCGTCATTGCGCGAGTGCGAGAACGGAACCCGGCGCAGTCGGTCATGATCCTGGCGGGTACAACCACCATCGGCACGCAGGCTGCGGCCGAATACATTTGCGGGCCGCAATCGTTGGAGGATCTGTTGCAACGGCTGGGCGTTTCGAAGAACGGGGAAATGAAGCCTTTCGAAGCCGTCTTACGAGTGAAGGTCACGCGAGGCGTGCCAGTAGCAATGGAGTTGATTGCGTTACGTAAGACCTCATAAATTCCCTCAGTCGGATGGCGACTTGAACTGGTGATCCAACTCTCCCGCTTTCTGGAACTCAGTGGCCGCCTCCGCCTTGTCTCCTTTTCTCTGTAGCGCCAAGCCAAGCTGGTAATGGGCCGGAGCATACGTTGGCTGGGAATTGATTGCAGCACGAAATTGCGAGATGGCGCCGTCCAAATCTCCAGCCTCAAGCAGGCGTCGCCCAGAGTTAGTCGTGAAGGTAGCGGCCTGAAGGCTAGTTTTTTGCTGGCTGATCTCGGCACCCGTTTTGCTTTCAGCAACCGATCCTTGACTATCGCCGAGTTGCCGCAGCACTGCAGCCAAGGTGGTATGCGCTCCCGCAAAATCAGGCTGCAGGTGTATGGCTTCCCGGAGTGCGTTGGCTGCTTCCGGCAGTTTATTCATTTGCTTGAGCACAGTGCCCAATGTGTAGAAAGCCTCGGCGTAGTCGGGCTTTACCCGGATGGCATGCTGCAATTGCTCAACCGCAGCTGGGAAATCACCGGTTTGCCATAATGTGACTCCGTAGGTGTAGTAGGCATCTGCCAACTCCGGGTCGAGCCGGATCGCTTCTTTTAATTCCGCAACCGCGCCGGCTAAGTCGTCCTTGAACTTTAATGCCACGGCTAAGTCGTAATGGAGGTGAGCCTTCTCAGGTGAAATTTTCAATGCTTCGCGTAGCTCCCGTGCCGCCGCGTCAAAGTCGGACTTTTGCAAGTACGCGAGTGCAAGATTCCCTCGAATTTCTGCATCGTCGGGACGCAGTCTCAACGCCGTCTGGAATTCCTTGATTGCGGCGTCGCCCTGCCCGTATTGCATGAGGGCAAGACCAAGATTGTTGTGCGCCTCGGGGTCATTCGGAGTTAGCTCAATCACCTTTGCGAAAGCAGTTGCAGCCTTCTCGGGCTCGCCCGAACGCTGCAGCAATAATCCCATGCGGGTTTGAACCGCAACCGCATTCGGAGTCAGTTCTGCCGCTTGTTCGTATGCTCGCAGGGCTGCGTCGGTGTTGCCCTGTGCTTCGAGCGCGGTCCCCAGGTAATACTGCGCAGTTCCGTCTTTTGGATCCAATTGAACGGCTTGCCGCAGAAACAACAGAGCCTCGTCGCGCTCACCTCGATTTAAAAGTGCCACTCCCAGGTGGAGCTGCGCGGGCTCGTACTTTTGATCTAATTTCAGCGCCGCGCGAAATTCTTTTTCGGCATCCTGCATTTGCAATTGCTGAGCCAGCAGTACGCCGAGGTCATCGTGCAACTCCGGCTGTGCGGGTTGCAACGCGAGCGCTTTTTTCATCTCGGAAACAGCATCGCCTGTTTTCTGCTGCTGACTGAGCACGCGCGCCAGGGCACGATGCGCGTCGGCTTGATCGGGGGCCAGGCGCACCGCCACACGTAGCTCCTGGGCCGCCGCCTCCTGCAATCCCTTGGTCGAGAGTGCTTCAGCCAGATACGCGTGGGCAATCGCCAACCCAGGCCTGAGACGCGTGACCGTACGGAACTGTTTGATCGCGCCATCCACATCGCCCTGTAGAAGCATCAATTGTCCGAGGGCATTCTGTGCATTTGCGTTATGAGGATCGAGTTTGATGGATTGTTCGAAAGCCGAGCGTGCGCCGGCGGTGTCGCCTTTTTGCATCGCTGCCTGGCCCCGTTGATACGCGGCCAAGGCAGGGGAGGGTGCTGTCGTCTGCGCCGGTGACAGCCCCACAAACACGCTCATTTCCAGTGCGATGAGAACCAGGCAGAATCCAGCGCGGCCGCGCTTTCCGGGGAATCGCAAGAACACAGTGAGGATAGGTTACGTGTTATGCTGCTTTCCTTCAATACCGTGAGAGAGCGACAGCAGCCGGCAGTCAAAGCACGCTCTCACTTGCCGCTTGGTGGTTGGAGGTCATGTTGTTAGCACTCACCGGCATCGCGATTCTTGTGTTTACGCTGAGCAGCAGTTATCCGCCCCTCGCGCAGTCCGAGCCTGCAGCGCTGGCGCCTCATATGTCGAAAGAGGCACAACCTTCCTCGCCGGAGACTGCATCTTCCACCTTCGATGCAGCCCGCAAGCTAATGCAAGAGGGCAAGTACGATGAAGCGCTTTCCCAACTGCAAGCGCTCGCCACTCAGAATCCAAGGCTGGCGGGGCTCTCTCACGAACTGGGGGCGGCCTATTACAAGAAAGGCGACTATCTGAAGGCTACTGAGTATTTGAAACAGGCGGTCGATGAAAACCCAAAGGACAGCGAAGCGGTGCAATTGCTGGGTCTCTCCTATTATCTTGCTGGACGTCCAAACGAAGCCATCCCGTTCCTCGAAAAGGTTCAGACCTGGTATTCCTTCGCGAATGTAGATGCAGCTTACATTTTGGGAGTCTGTTATATCCAGGCGAAGAACTATCCGCAAGCTCGCAATGCATTCGCGCGGATGTTTGACGTACCGGCAGACTCCGCCGCCAGCTATTTGTTTACCGCGCGGATGCTTTTGCGCCAGGAATTCGATCCGATCGCGGAGGAATATGCCCAAAAGGCAGTCGCACTCGATCCGAAGCTTCCACTGGCTCACTTCCTGCTGGGTGAACTGTACTTGTACAAGTCGCGCATTACCGAAGCCATCACTGAATTCGAAAAGGAGAGAGCAATCAACCCTGCGCACGCGCCGACTTATTACAAGCTGGCTGACGCTTATTCACGCATTCAGAAGTTCGATGACGCCGAACGCCTCCTGCAGCGCTCCATTTGGCTCGACGCCACCTCGACAGGCCCCTACATCCTGATGGGGAAAGTGCTGGAGAAGAAAGGGGAATTCGATCTGGCTGTGCGTGCCCTGCAGCGCGCGGTTACGATGGATCCAAATAATTCCATCACTCATCACTTGTTGGGCCAAGCGTACCGTGACTTGGGCCGCAATGAAGATGCTGAGAGAGAACTCAAACTGGCCGAGCAGCTGCAGGAGCGCGAGAGCGGCAAGTAATGACGCCGCGGAGTGATGCGGTCACTGCTGGCTTGATGGCAACGCAGCGTCTTGTTCCTTAGCCAATTGGTCGATCATTTCCTTGGGCAGTTCCTGCAAAAACTCGAGGAAAACTCCGTTTGTCCAACCGAAGCCAATCACATTAGCTTGATACCCGGCGCTCACATGCGCCTCCGATGAACGCGTCACCACGTCATACTTTTCCCGGATGGTGCCTTCGCGTCGGAAATTCTCCGCCACGGTGGAGAGAAACTTGTACGCAATTCGGTCCGCGTCAGCAGCGTAGCCGTAGCGGCGCAGCCCTTCGACCGCCAACGATTGAAGAGGGGCCCATCCATACGGATAGTCCCACTGCATGCCGGTATCGATCGTGCTCGTCGCCAGCCCTCCCGGCTGCTCGAAGATTTTCGCGTTTCGAGCAACAGCCTCTGCTTGATGCTGACTAGCAAGTCCCGCCCACAGCGGATAAAACGTGGTTACGTATTCGTAGGTCGATCTGGCTCCAGTACGAAGGTCATAGTCGAAGAACAAGCCCCGGCGATCGTCCCAAAGATACTGGTTGATTTGCTGCTTGCGCTGTTCCGCTCGCTGCTTCCATTTCTCCGCTTCGGCCGTCTTCCCCAGCAACTCGCTGATTTCCTCTAGGTCCTTCTCCGTCTTATAAAGAAGACTGTTCAGGCAGACCGGAGCAAAGTGATGGGTGGCCGCGCCATAGGGGTCGAAGCGGAAAGAAATGTCGAACGCCGACTCGCGCATGCTGCGATCTCCCTTGTAGTAATCAGCGCTCAACTGCGCGGTGCCTGCAGCATCGCACTCCGGGTGCGCCATAGTTTTGCTGACATCGCAGACCTGCACGTTGTAAGCAGGGCTAGCGGCTTCTTGCGTTGGTTGAGTGCTGTTCTTCGGCGTCACATAAGCTCGGTCGAGTTCAGGGCGAAGCAGAAAGTAGCCGATAACTTTGCGACGGAGTCCGGTTTCGTCCTGAAGGCTCTCGGGAGCCGGCCCATTGCCGAAATCGTAATAGCGTGAAAGCCCAGTCGATCCCGCTAAATGAGGCTCACGCGACCACATCTCATAATCATGCGCCGCGAATCCGTAAGCGCGAGCGAGCCAGTTCTTGTCCTCATGTCCCGCAGCCTTCTCCGCGTTATAAACTTCCATGATCATGGAAGTCAGAAATGGCGGCTGGGAGCGGGTCAGATAATAAGTGCGATTGGCGTTCAACACCGTTCCGTAATGCTCGATTTCAAAGAAAAAGTTCTCGACCATTCCGCGTGCCAAGTCGACTCGGTGATCGCGGACCAGCCCTAGAATAATAAAATAGCTATCCCACCCATACATTTCGTTGAACCGGCCGCCGGGTACGACGTAGCTATTTGGCAGAAACAGCAAACCTTGGGGCGAAATCGCATCTACGCCGGCTTGCCCAGGGTGCTCAATTACCATGGGCAAATGTTCAACGCGGACCTTGCAGGCTTGCTCAAGTTGCTTTACAGAGACGGGCTCGGAGAAGCTCGCAGGCAAATACAGCAAAGCAGCCTCTGGCAACTTCGGATCCACGATGCTGTCGCAACGTGTCATTGAGCGTGTCAGCACATCCCAATCAGATTGGATGTAGTGCAGAACCGGACCGAGTCCGGGGGACTGTTGCGAGGATGCTCGCCCTGCGCGGGGTAGGAGAGTAAACAGGAAAATCAAGAGGATGACAGAGGTCCAGGTCAAACTCCACAGACGCGTTCGAGCCATAGTTGTCGAACCCTCCGGTCGTTAAGCCTACATCGCGAGCGTCCTGCAGGGAAGAGGGAGCCGCGCCAAAATGTTTAAATGTGCGTCGTCCTGGGTCCAAGCTTACAATGTGAAGGCAACACCAGATGTGGTGCTCATGGTTTTTCCGCATCGACTGCAAACAATACAGGCCTGCGGTTTCCGTAAAGGCGGGAATTGGAGCGGCCACTTCCTCCTGCCGCTGCTCCTGTTAACGCTTTCGCCCGCAGTTTGCCCTGCCCAGACCGCGCTGGATCTCGACGGAAAACGTGTGAATCCGCTGAACTTCAATGCTGGCCAGCCCGTCGTGCTGGTTTTCGTGCAGGAAGATTGTCCGGTTTCCCGACGCTACGCTCCGACGATTCAGAAGATCAGCGACGAACAGCAGAAAAATGTCCGGTTCTATCTCATTTTCCCCGATAGATCTGAGTTTCAATCGGACATTCGCAAGTATCTGAGCGAGTTCCACTACTCTATTCCTGGGCTACGCGATCCCGCGCACGCGCTGGTTAAGAAAGCGCAGGCACAGGTCACGCCTGAGGCAGCAGTGTTCGATGCCAAAGGCGCTCTTGTCTATCACGGGCGCATCGACAACCTCTACGAGTCGTTCGGACACGCGCGTTCTGCGCCAACCACCCACGAGCTAGAAAGTGCTATTCAGGCGACCCTGGCCGGTCGTCCTCCTTCCAAGAAAGAGGTCGCGGGCGTGGGGTGTTACATTTCGGATCTGCAATGAACCGGCCGTATGCACTCGCTGGAATCGGTGTCGTGTTAGCGCTGGCGCTCCGACCGGGTAGAGGGGTCCAAGCACAGTGTGCAGACGAGCGAGAGAGCGACCGGCAAATCACATTCAATCGCGATATTGCTCCCATCATGTTCGAGTCCTGCGCCCGCTGCCATCGTCCAGGAGAAGCAGGTCCATTTTCTTTGCTTACTTACGATGATGCAAAAAAGCATGCACGACAGATTGAAGTTGTCACGCGCACGCGCTTCATGCCGCCCTGGCTGCCAGAACCTCAGGCGCTGAAGTTCGCCGACGAGTGGCGGCTCTCAGATGAGCAGATCGCAATTATAGAAAAATGGGTAGAGGAAGGCGCGCTGGAGGGAAACCCCGCGGACCTGCCGCCGCAACCGAAATTTGCGGAAGGCTGGCAACTCGGTCAACCTGATCTGGTACTCAAGGCTCCGAAGCCATACCAGTTGTTAGCCAGCGGCTCCGATATGTACTGGAATTTCATTTTCCCCGTGCCCATTGACCGCACCCGGTGGGTGAAGGCCGTGGAGATTCGCCCCGGGGAGAAACGCTTCGTCCATCATGCCAACATCCTCGTCGACCGCTTGCAGAATTCGCGTCAGAGAGAAAGCGCACCAGGCGCTGGTTTTGAGGGCATGGAGATCAAAATCGAGTCGGAAGCTTTTGATCCCGACAGCCACTTCTTGTTTTGGAAGCCCGGCACCGTTCCTTATGTTGAGCCGGAAGGAATGGCGCTGCGTTTGGACAAGGGAACTGACCTCGTATTGAATGTCCACTTGCAGCCTTCAGGCAAACCGGAGACGATTCAGCCGACCATCGGTCTCTATTTTACTGACCAACCCGCCACGAAGTTTCCCATGCTCCTGCAATTACAGAATGATGCCAAGCTGGACATTCCGGCGGATGACAAAAACTTTGTCGTGATCGATGAGCTTACGCTGCCCGTCGACAACGATCTGCTCGCAATCTACCCGCATGCGCATTACCTGGGCAAGGATCTGCAAGCGGTTGCAACTTTGCCCGATGGCAAAACGATCACATTGATCCACATTTCGCAGTGGGACTTGAATTGGCAGGCAGTATATCGCTACGCGGAACCTGTGTTTCTGCCAAAAGGAACAATCGTCAGGATGCGTTACGTTTACGACAACTCCGAGAGTAATGCGCTAAATCCCAATCATCCTCCGGAGCGTGTGCGGGGAGGCAATCGGTCCAAAGACGAGATGGCCCACCTCTGGTTGCAAGTGCTACCGCGCAATGTTGATCCCAATGCGGGTGATGCGCGGATGGTGCTGCAGGAGGCGCTGGCCCGGCACAACATTCAAATCAATGCAGCGGATTTTGAGGCTCATTACAATCTTGGAGCGATGCTCTTGGCGCATGGCAATACGGCGGAGGCGATTGCGCAGTACCAAGCGGCATTGCAAATCCGGCCGCAGGATGCGACTGCAAACAACGCGCTTGGTGCTGCTTTGTTGGCCGCAGGAGAACCGGATCATGCGATCCCCTATTTGCGGGCTGCCGCGCAAAGTTCGCTGAGCTATTTCGACGCGCACTACAACCTGGGCAATGCGCTCGCGTCGGAAGGAGACCTCGGCGGAGCCGCAGAGCAGTTTACCGAGGCCGTTCGCCTCAGACCGGACGACGCCGACGCGCACGCGAACCTTGGGAGCGCATTGGCGGAGTTGGGGCACTTCGCCGAGGCAAAGGCGCAGTTCGAGCGGGCGCTCGAAATTAATCCAGATCATGCATTGGCGCGAGAAAATCTAAACCAATTGCAGAACGTGAATCAGTAACGCCATGATTTATGCCGAACTTCTCGCGCTGATTAATACTTTGGGAAAAAGCCAAGAGCACTTCGTGCACGACACCGGCAGGTTGGTCATGTGCAAGTAGTGGAATCACGCTGAGCCCCGCTTGCATTTTGTTGGCGAAACCGCTCGAGATCCTGCTCTTTCTCCCGCAAAACGCTGTGGGCCGATTACTTCCTGGTTAGCCGTCAGCCCACCTTCCGCCTAGCTAAAGGATCACAATCGTTGAAGACAATGGAAGTGTCTGCCGTTAACGTCCCCTTCTCTGGGATCGCGTTGCTGCCTGCCGCCACGTTTCCAAGACTCATGGTGGAGGAGTCACTGTGCTGGCCAAGCGGATTTTGGACGGCTTCCGCGTGATGATCCGTATGGCATAAGATGAGATATTACCCCCCGTGAGTTGAAATGCAAGAATTGAGGCCGGTATCGCGAAGTCAGCCAGTTCATTGGAAAATGCGCTAAGGCGGGCAAGAGCGTGCTCGAAGGACTTCCGGCTGCAGAGGGGGCGCAACAATCTTCATGATCAAATCGACCTTGTCACCTTCCTGCTTCAGCACAATTGAGTTCTACGACAAGCACGCCAAAGAATATTGCGAGTCCACCATGCACCTGGATTTGCATGACGTCTATGAACGCTTCCTGGGAGAACTCGGCCCCGGCGCGCACATCCTCGACGCAGGCTGCGGTTCCGGTAGAGACACTAAGGCTTTTTCGGACAGAGCTTATGGGTCACAGCTATTGACGCTTCTCCGGAAATTACCGGATTGGCACCCGCGTTCACAGGTCAGCCGTGCGGGGCGCTTCGATTCCAAGAGATGGAGTATCGAGAGGAGTTTGACGGCATATGGGCATGCGCATCCCTTCTTCACGTTCCCAAGGACGAGATGCCCGATGTGATGTCTCGCTTTATTGAGGCGCTAAAACCCACCGGAATTCTATATCTGTCGCTAAAAGAGGGTGAGGGAGAAGGCATTGCCGATGACGGCAGATTTTTCAGCAACTACAGCACGAGTTCTTTCCGCGAGCTGCTCGCAATGCTTCCCGTCCTTCGCGAGATCGCATTTTGGAACACCGAGGAAATTCGTTCAACGAGCCATCGTTAACCGTGGCTTAATTTTCTGTTAAAGAAAATGAAATGATGGTTTCGGTGTTCCTGCGCCGCCAAGAGTACGGGTTGGGATGGAAGCCCGCGGGCCGAGCTGGTTCGCGAACGCCTGCTGGGGGAGTTGCAGGTTGAACTCTGGATCGGAGATGGTGCCGAAATCCGAACCCGTCGAGTCCGCAAGGCAGAAGACGGATCGGCAGGATACGCGATCTGAGACTGCAAGCCTTTGCACGCTGTTCCCGTTCAGAATGATTAGTGACACTCGCATAGAGTGTCGATATGCAAATTCACAGTGGGAAAGCACGTGGTTCGAGCCGACTGGCTCGAACCTGCGTGGAGCTCAGCCGGGAAGCCCGGGTTCGCTTAGCCTGGATGGATTTTTATCGTGCAAGCCAGAACGTGGCCCGTACTTGCCGTCACTTCGGCATTAGCCGCCAGACTTTCTATCGCTGGCAGAGCCGCTATGATCCCTATGGGCTGAGCAGGCTGGAATCTCGCTCCCATCGTCCCCATCGCCAACGCCAGCCGACTTGGACTTTTCCTTTAGAGGAAAAGGTTTTGACTTTACGCTTGCAGTTTCCCCGCTGGGGAAAGGATAAGCTCGCCGTACTGCTGCGCCGTCAGCAGTTGCAGGTTTCTACTTCCATGGTAGGCCGCATTCTCGCCCAACTGAAACGCCAGGCACGCTTGCTGGAACCGCCCCGTTCCGGGGTTCCGGGATCGCGCCGCGCCCTGCGGCCCCGGCCCTACGCCGTGCGCAAACCCAAGCAGTACGCTGTGTCCCAGCCCGGCGACCTGGTCGAAGTCGATACCTTGGACGTACGTCCCGTGCCCGGCGTGATCTTTAAACAGTTCACCGCCCGCGACGTCATCTCCCGCTGGGACGTGATTCAAGCTCACACCCGCGCCACCGCTCAAACCGCCACCCAGTTCCTCGACACCCTGCAGCATCGCATGCCCTTCCCCATCCGTGCGGTACAAGTCGACGGCGGTTCCGAGTTCGCCGCCGAATTCGAACTCGCCTGTAAGCAGCGCCGCCTCCATCTGTTCGTGCTGCCCCCGCGTTCTCCCAAACTCAACGGCGCCGTCGAACGCGCCAATCGTACCCATACCGAGGAGTTCTACCAGGTCACGGCTTGTTCCCTGGAAATGAAAAAACTCAATCGCGAACTCCGCCAGTGGGAAAAGATCTACAACACCGTCCGTCCTCACCAGGCCCTTGGCTACTTAACTCCGCAGCAATTCCTGCGGCAAATCGCATCCCCTCGAAAGGAATGAAAAAGTGTCACTCATCCACTGGACGAGTACACACGATTGACAAACCACCGGGAAGCGCACAAGATAGGTTCCGCCATGGGGGCGGGAGCCGCCGGAGTCGATGCCGCCGACAACACGCGCGGCTACTATTGCGGCGCCTGTCACAACGGCGAAATGATTTTCGACGGGAGACCGTCGTTGGGCCCTGCTCGACCTGTTTTCCCCGTCAATAAGGAGATCCGGGTGGATTGTCTGTTTTGTTCCATACCAGAGATGTCTAACCCTTCCAATCCGGAGGACGAGATCATCGATGAATCCGAAAATTTCTACGCCAAGGCGGCTTTAGGCCATTTTGTCTTTGGGTACACACTGATTATCTCCAAAGAACACTTTCTCAGCTTTTCGTATGTGCCCGAGCACCTCTTCCCCGAACTTGAAGCCTTCAGAGACCATGTCCTCGACAAACTACATAACATTTGTCCGCACCCGATAACGATAATGGAACATGGTGCCATCAATCGTTGCCAGCGAGGGGGCTCATGCATCGATCATGCTCACCTGCACCTGATGCCTCTGGCAGCAGACTTATACCCTATCTTGAGCGAGAGGTTTACATTTGGGGAATTGGAGTCCATCAGCGAGTTGCGCCACTTCAACGACGCGCAGATTTCCTATCTGTACTACCAAAGGGAAGGGTTCCCAAGTCACGCTGTCAAACTATCGCAAGATGTGCCCAGTCAAACGCTGAGGCGAATTGCCTGCCAAGCGTTGGGTGAGCCTGAGTTGTGGGACTGGCGCAACCGGCCACTGCGGGAGCCTCTTCAACGGTTCAAAAGTGAATATAAGCTTCTCGCAGCCGCTGTCCCGAAAGCTAATCGGAACGGCACAGATGGATGAGGGCAGTGCTGCTGCCCGGGAACGCGACCTAAAACTGGATGTCATTGACTAAATTGCGGACTCTTGAAACTTGCAAGGGATCGCTACTTTCCGAACTGCCTGTAGGAGCCGGTGAAGATTCCCATGGTAAATTGCCCATTTTGTCGAGAACTCCAGAGTCGCACGCTGCCCGATTTTGTTGATGCGGATATCGAGTCACGCATTTTGCATGAAACAAAACGATTTGTCGTCATACCCGATATCAGCCCCCTGGTGCCTGGTCATGTGATGATTGTGCCAAAAGCCCACATTCTCTGCTATGGCGCTATTGAAGATACCGCATGGGACGAGTTTCTATGCATCGTGAACGCTACGCAAACGATCGTAAGAGAGCACTATGGTCCATCCGTGATTCTTGAGCATGGCACGTGCTCGCTCGACGATGTGGCTGATCATGTTTCCCACGCGCACTTGCACATCGTGCCTGGCGTTATCGACATTCGTGAATCTCTCGTGAACTTCAACACCACCACGATTTCGAGTCTCTCCGACTTATCACGCTGGGGCGCTCGCGATGAGCCGTATATCTACTTCGAGAGTTGCGCTGGCGAACGCGTTGTTGCCGATCGAATCGTCGATCTTAAAAGGCTATTCTTCAGGTCTGAAATAGCAAGGCGGATCGGAATTCCTGACCCCCTTTGGGATTGGCGCCGTCACATACTGACCGACAATCTTCGCTCAACCGTGGCGACGCTGCGTGCTGCAAATTGGAAGAGCCTATGCTAGCGGCTGATGTTGACGCCAGCCTTCAACACGTCTGGCAGGCAGTCTGCCACTATTGGGAGCCGAATAAAATTCATGGCCACGGTCCCGATCACGCACAGCGCGTATATTCGATGGGGCTCCAGTTGGCTGCGGCGTTAGGGGCTGACCCTCTCGTTGTTGGCGCCGGCTGTTACATCCACGACGCAGGAATGCGCCCCGACGTCGGTAGAGAGGGACACATCGACCGATCTCTGCAGATCGCCTCAGCATTATGCGAAGAGATGCCCGAACTGGCGAGTGTCCGGGATCTTGTCTTGACGGCGATTCGCTACCACGAAGCAGAGATTGCGTTCCCGGCTACACTGCCGATCGAGGCGGTATGTGTCCGTGACAGTGATACTCTCGACCGACTCGGTTTCACCGGGATCCGAATGACGCTCCGGTATGGTGTTTGGGTCGGAAGAGCACTTTGTCATCCAACCGACCCTCTTTGCTGCGAACGCACACCCGACCTTAACGCCTTCACTATGGATTACGTGCGCTATTTAGAATCGCTTCCTCAACGTCTGATGACCCCTCTTGCCCGCAGTATTTCCAAGGAGAAACAAAAACAGCGCGAGTTCTACTGCAGCGAATTCCTGTCGTCTTTTCGGCAGGGGCACATGCGCAATCACGAGGACGCGTTGCAGTTGGTTAAGGTCCACATGCGTGAGGAATCTCGCGTCGCATGAACATCGGCGTGCCGGTGGTACCACTGAAATGGAGGAAGTATCTTGCGCTGGTAGATTTTGGTTTCCAGTCCGCAGACGAGCTAGCAGCAGAGATTCGGCGTTATCCAAGAAGCAAAGTTCATCGTTTGGTCCGTGATATCGGGTCCGATATTCTGTGCGATTCCCGGCAAGCTCGCCGTAGCCTGTTCGTGGTGAAGTTAGTGCCTGCTGATCTTCAAGGTCAGCTTCCTAACTTCAGGCTAGAACGGGGTTCTCAGCTGAAACAGCTGGTTGCGTTTCTGACCGCGCACAGCGGAGTGAATTACGTCGAAGCGTGGTATTGCCGCACCCGTATTGATTCTGAAGTCTTCAGTGTGGCTGGCCGCATCGTCTTCAGCGCGGCCAACGCTGGAGGGACCCAGATAGTTGAGCAGCTGTGGCGAGGCAGTCCTCGACTGCTGGAGACCTATTCTCGTGATTTTGCGTTTCCCTATGTGAGGGCATCACGATATTCCTGGGGGTGGCCATACTCAATTGAGCATGTTCATCTTCCGCGGAAATCGGCACTCAGCAATTTGCAGCTGCAATCTGAATTTGGCTATGCAATGCGCTGCATCGAGCAAGAAAAGGAAAAGATCGCGACGTTTTGCGCATTTCTTGACTCGTTTTCTTTCAAGGCTTATTGCCTCGAATACAAGATCGTTGCATCTCAACTCAGAATCATCGACTGGGATACACCAAACGATCAGCGAGTACTACGATCACATGTGCATCTTTGGAATCCGTATGCCGTAGAGGCGTAGCTTGCTACGCCTCGGGAGACGTTGCAAAGCAACGCCTCTACAGAAGATTTGGCTGGAGCGTCGCGTTTGTTTCGCGCAAAGCTGCGGGTATGTGAAATGCTTAATCACTTCCGAATCGATCGGACTCGATTCCCTTACTCCTGATACATGAGCAAACTCGTTCCACCGCACGGCAGTTCTGAACTGAAACCGCTCTTGCTGGAAGGCCAAGCCAACCGCGAAGAGACCAGGAAAGCCCAGAGGTTGAAGAAAATTCCCCTGACCAGCCGCGAAACCAGCGATTTGATCATGATGGGCATTGGCGCTTTCACTCCGCTCGATGGCTTCATGGGCAAGGACGATTGGAAAAGCTGCTGCGACGACTACCAACTGCCCAGCAAGAAGGGTCTGTTCTGGCCCATCCCGATTACGCTCTCGGCGGACGAGGCCCTGGCGAAATCCATCCGCCCAGGCGAAGAAGTGGCCCTGTGGGACACAGCGACCGACGCGCTGGTCGGCACCATGAAAGTGAACGAGAAGTACACCATCGATAAGCAGCATGAGTGCAAGCAGGTGTTCCGCACGAATGATGCGAAGCATCCGGGCGTGCACAAGGTCATGAAACAAGGGCCGGTAAATCTGGCCGGGCCGGTGAAGGCGCTGTCCGAGTCAGTCTTTCCTGAGGAGTTCAAAGGGATTTATCAGCGTCCTGCGGAAGCGCGCAAGCTTTTTGCCGAGCGCGGCTGGAGCAGGGTGACGTGTCTGCAACTTCGCAACCCAATGCACAATTCGCACGCTTACTTGGCGTGGATTGCGATCGAGGTCAGCGACGGAGTTTACGTGCATCAGACGCTGGGCAAACTCAAGCCGGGCGACATTCCGGCCGACGTCCGCGTGAGAGCGATCGATGCGCTGGTAACCAACTACTTCCGCAAAGAACGCGTAATCCAAGGTGGCCACCCGATGGAGATGCGTTACGCTGGCCCGCGCGAAGCGCTGCTCCACGCCACTTTCCGCCAGAACTACGGTTGTTCGCACCTGATCGTGGGACGCGACCACGCCGGCGTGGGCGATTATTATGGGCCGTTTGACTCGCAGAAAATCTTTAGCGAGGTCCCGCTGGGGGCGCTGGCCGTCCGGCCGCTGTGCATGGACTGGACCTTCTACTGTTATGAGTGCGGACGAATGGCTTCGATGAAGACGTGCCCTCATGAGAGCAAAGCGGTGATTGACGATAATGGCAACTACCAGGGCGGCGCCCGACTCCTGCTTTCCGGTTCACTGCTTCGCAAACTGATGAGCGAAGGCAAGCCGGTTCCCGCGGAGTTCTCCAAGCCCGAGGTGATCGCGGTTCTGAAGCAGTATTACGACACGCTGCAAGAGGAAGAGAAGGTAGAAGTGAAGTTACACGGCGCAGCCACGGGCGAGGTGAAGCCATGCTGATATAACGCGATGTGGTCCAAGATGCGTCCAGCCACCGCAGGCCGGGAGAGACGCGGGCTGTTGCCACTCGCGAACCCGTCAATGAGTGAAACGGAGATTATTCGCCAACCACGGGGCAACAGACAATGGAATACAAAAATAGAGCACAGCCGATGCGAGCGTTCGAAAGCGGTCACCGGGAAACGGCAACGAGGAGTGATTCCGAAAAAACTCCTCGAGCTCGTAGATCAGGTAGTGCTCCAAGTCCCACAGGTCCGACGAGTGCCTGATCTGACTGGCCATCTGCTTTGCTTCCTGAATTAGTTCGTGAAGCTCCCGGCTCAGAGCAGCGTCGAAGGCTTTGCGGGCGATGGCCTTTTCTGACGGCGACCATGGCAAATCGCGTTGATTGGCGTTTCCGGTTGAACTGGGTAAGCTGCTCATCTTCAGATCCTCCGTTGGCGGCATTCTAACTCTTGGCGAGATACCAGTTCTAGGGGTGTGCAGCCACTCGCTGCGCAGATTCAAGATTTGCTTCGTGCGATTGTATGTTTATTCTGAGATCAAAAAAGATCGTTCACCGGATGCCCGAGGTTCTGTTTGCAGCCGAGATAGCGTTCCGTCGTCTGGACGATGCATGCCCAGCAAATCGTCTGCTATTGTAGCTTCGCGTACTCCGCTTTGGCTTCCTTAAAGATGGGGATGCCGGGGTCAGCGTCCTTCCAGAGGTTAAGAAAATCTTTGTAGGCAGCCAGTGCCCGTACTCGGGCTGCATCGGCGTCCGCTCCCTGCGAAGTTCTTGACTGCAAGGCATTCGCACGAGCCACGCCCAGATGCGCCAACGCCCCCGTCCAGCAGTTCCAGACGATCCCGTTGTGGTCGAGAATTTTCTGGAATTCAATAGTAGCGGCATTCCCCTGACCTGCCGCAAGCAATGCCTGCCCGCGTATGTAAATAGGATAGAGGCAGGAGATGTTGAGTACGAACGCAATCTGCCCCAACTCGAGCGGCGTCGCAGCCTGGGGGATTTGCACGGCCGAAACCGGATTCTTTCTATCCAGCGCCAATTGCGCCTGAATCGCAGGTAGCCAAAGCGATTGCATCTGGGTGTCCAGCGGGAAGCGCTTGTTCAGGCTCTGCACCATGGGTTGAGCTCGGGCGGCATCGTCCGCCATCGCAAAGGCAAGCGCAGCCTCGACCTCGACCCCCTGGCTTGTGGGTGCAAGCTTGAGCGCTGCTGTAGCCGTCCGCCTCGCTTCATTTGTGTCGCCGTAGACCGCTTGCTCCAGCGCTGCGCTCGCCTCCCATATGGCGGCGTTTTCTTTGCTGTCGGCTCGGATGGCGGACTCAACCGCCCGCGCGTTCAACTCTTGTGCCTTGCGTAGATGCCCGACATACGCTTCAGTATCAGAGGCGAGCGCCAACCCGAAGGTCTCGTAGTCGGGCTTACCGATAAGCCATCGCTGCTGTTCTGCCATCGCCGCAGCGTCCGCGTCGAGAAACGCCAGTGCATAAGAAGTGCTGTGCATCGCGAAGTCATCCATCTTTCGTGACTGTAACTGGCGGAGAAGTTGCCTGGTTTCGTCGAAACGCTGCATGGCCAGGTTATAGTTTGCGAGATTCTCATAGATTTCGACGGCATCCGTTGCAAGCAGCGCCGCCTGCTTTGTAGTCTGGGCAGCTTTTTCATACTGCCCTAGCGGAGCGAAGATAACACCCAGATTGCTGTACGCTCCGTAATCCCGCGGGTAGCTCTCAATCACCTGCTGATATGCCTCTGCAGCTTTCTCTAATTCTCCAGTTACATTCTGGTAGTAGTCGGCCGTAATCGCCAGCCTTTCGCGTTCGCTCGCGTGTTCCCGCAAGTCAAAAGCTTTGGTTAAATACTCGCTCGCCCGCCCGACCTCACTGAGGCTGAAGTAGTCGTCGCCAACGGCCCGGTAACCCATGGCAAAATTGGGATCAAGTTCGATCGCACGCTGAAAATAAGGGAGAGCGGCGCTGGGGCCTTTCTCGAAAAACGCATTTTCTCCAACGCTGTAGGCTTTTAGAGCTTCGAGCGAAGAGGTTGTGGCCTCGGCGAGCGGAACATCGAACCTTTGCACCGATGGCAGAGATTCTCCCATCTCGACCCGCAGCTTGGATGCTGCTCTGCCCACCTCGTTCAGTACTTTCTCTTTGTCGGCAACCGTGACTTGCTGCTGAGCCAGCGTATTTCCGTTCTGACAATTTGCCGCCTTCAGTCCGAGAACGTATTCATTCCCCAGCCTGCCAATTGCACCGGCGATGTATGCTTTGCTGCCAGTGCGCTGGCAAAGCTCGCGCGCTACGTCAGGGGTGAGCGCCGCACCTGAGGGCCGCGTCATCAGCTTCATGGTCGCAGCCACTTTGCTGTCGGAGAGTACGTTCAGAAACGGGGACTGGTTTAGCGCAACTCGAAGCGCTGTCTTCAGGCTGTCATCGAAAATAGGATCGCCGGTGCTGTTGCTGAAGTCGGCGAGCACGACCGTGTCCTTGTCAGTGAGCTTGATGGAGCGCGAATGCAGGTAAAGCCAACCGCCAATGAGCCCGGCGATCAGGATGAGGGCAGCGAAGTAAACGCCGAGCCTGGCCCGGTACCAGGATGGTTTTAGGACCGGCCTCTTCACTTGGCCGGTTACGATTTTCCCCGAATCCGTATCCCGCTTCAGCCGTTGCAGGTCGGCTCGCATATCGGCTGCGCTCTGGTAGCGGAGGTTGCGATCTTTTTCCAGCGCCTTATCAATCAGGGCCTGCAGTTCACCTGAAATCTTCGGATTCCTCTCCGATGCCGGTGTCTGGTTTTCATGCAGGATCGCCCCGCAGATCTCGCCTGAAGTCGCGCCTTCGAACGGCAACTTTCCCGTGGCCATTTCGTAGATCACGCCGCCAAACGAGAACAGATCACTCCTCGCATCCAAATCCTTCGCCCGCACTTGTTCTGGCGACATGTAAGCCACCGTCCCCAACATTGCGCCGGGGCTGGTCAGAAGGGGATCTTCGGAGCTGATCGATGCTGTTTCCAAATTATTGCTGCTGCCAACCTTCAGCACCGCCGGCAGCTTCGCCAATCCAAAATCCAGAATCTTGGCATGGCCGCGCTTGGTGACAAAGATGTTGCCCGGCTTGATGTCGCGGTGAATGATACCAGCCGCATGAGCCGCATCCAGCGCGTCGGCAATCTCCATGGCCAGAAAAACCACTTCGTCGGTTTCCAGCGGACGACCCGCAATTTTATGCTTCAGCGTCAGCCCGTCGAGATACTCCATCGCAATGAAAGGCTGGCCTTCGTGTTCGCCGATTTCGTATATGGTGCAGATGTTGGGATGGTTCAGTGCCGATGCAGCCTGAGCTTCGCGCTCGAAGCGGACCAGGGCCTGCGCGTCTTTCGCGACGTTGTCAGGCAGGAACTTCAAGGCGACAAAACGGTGCAGCTTTACGTCTTCCGCCTTGTAGACCACACCCATCCCGCCGCCGCCGAGCTTTTCGAGGATGCAGTAGTGGGAGACGACTTGTCCCATCATGGCGCGACGCCATGTTATGCGCGAAATTAAGTCAAGTCAATGAGAGCGAACGAGTTTAGCGGCCTCCGAAAAGTCAGTTGAGGTAAATTCCGGTCGGTTTGAGTCTTCCGTCCATGAATCTGAATGCGGACACGTTCGCGGCTGATGGATGATGGGCGATCTTACGCTGGTTATGGCACGTCAGAAATCCTGAGGTCGCACTATGCGCATAGAATGGCGTTCTTCGTTAGTGCGCAACGACTCCCAAGTTTGCCCGAATCGACAGAAAGTGTCGCACCAGGTCTGCCCTTTCGTCACCGGCCAATCCAAGGCTTAGACAAGGGTCATAGTGATTTACGAAGCAGACGCGGGAAAAACCCACCCATTCCGCCCATCGCACCGACCAATCCGGTAACGGTAGCTCTCTGCATGGGGAAATATCGGGGCACAAGTTGAAAATACTGCTCCGTTACCGATGCCGAGCAACGCAGCGCAACCCAGCGCGCCAACCCTGAAGGGCAACATCGACTGCACGCCAAGCAACAGCCCGAAAGCTGCCACAGCCGGCAGAATCCATGAAAGGACTCGCGCCCCGCCAATCTTGTCAGATAACCAGCCACCGAGTGGGCGGCAAAGGGTGGCCAGGACAACGAATCCGGCAGTTCGGAAGCCGGCGTCGGCGGGCTTGAGGCTGAATTGATCGCGCAACAGCGTTGGCAGATAGATCGAGAAGGCAACAAATCCACCAAATGTCAGAAAATAGAGTGCGGCGAGTGCCCATGCCAGAGGTTCGCGTGCGAGTACGCCGATCATCTCGGAGAGACCCTTGGGACGAGCAGTTTGGGGAGCATTCCGAGCAAAGATCAGAAAGGCCGAAGCCCAAAGCAAAAGGATGATCGACATCCCCCAATACACGGTGCGAAACCCGTAGGCGGCAGCGACGACTGGTCCGAGGAAAACCGCGGCGGACTGGCCAATATTGCCTAATCCATACACACCGAGCGCACTGCCCTGGCTCTCCATGGAAGACCACCGGGAAACATACCCGACGCCAACAGCAAATGAAGACCCCGCCATTTCCGAGAAGGAAGGCCACGATGAGAAGGTTTTGGTAGGTGGTCGCAGAGGGAAACTAGGGCCACCGGCGCTGCGACAAAGAATATCAAGACAATGAAGTCATTCGGTCTATTCATTCAGGATGGCTACCGTGCGAACCCGCGCCTTACCCTAAATCTCGGCCTCCGCTACGACGTGACTTATCCGATCAAGGATTCGCGGAACCTGCTGGCCAATTATGTGTCGACCGCCGGCATCGTCCAGGTCGGCAAAGGGATCAATTCGCCGTATCCAACGAACTACAACAACATCTCTCCGCGAGCAGGCTTCGCCTGGGATATCCTGGGCAACGGAAGAACTCTGTTGCGTGTGGCGGCGGAATCATCTTCGAGCAACCATCTATCCGAACTTTCATGTTCAGCGGAGGTGGGCTGAACTTGAATCCCACGACTGCCGCGTTGGGCGTCACTCCCGGAAATGGTTCGATCAACTCGTTCCTGGTGAACTCGACCGACACCAGCCAGATCAACTGGGGCACGGGCCCCGGACCGGTATTTCCCGCGTCCGCCACAGAAGGCTGCAGCCTCGACAGCCAGTGCACGGTCTTTGCGGCCTCCCCACATCTCAGCACTCCATACGTCGAGAACTGGAACCTGAATATTCAGCAGCAGCTTTGGTCGAACTCAGTTTTGCAGGTGGCTTACGTGGGGAATCACGGTGTGAATCTCTACAGCGTGTTAGACATCAATCAGGTCAACCAGAACTCACCGCTGGAAAACCCCGACAACTGCGACCACTGCGAGTCCGCCGGGCGGCCGCTCAACGCGAATTGTCCAGTAGCCCAGGGAGGTCTAGGTCTTGGTGGGCCATGTTTCCCGTATATCGGATATCTTGATCAGCTCGGCAACCAGGCAAACTCGATCTACCACGCGCTGCAGGTAACCTTCACCAAACGTTATTCCGACGGTCTATATTTTCTGGCGGGATACACCTATGCTTACGCCATCGACACTGCGACCAGCAACACGCCTTCCAACACTCCGCAGAACAATCTGAACTACGCGGCCGAACGTGGCAACGCTGATTTCGACATCCGGAATCGCCTGACTCTTTCTCTCTCTTATGACCTGCCCTCGAAGAAGGCTCCCTTACAGATGCTCGAAGGCTGGCAAGTGGCGAGCATCGTAACGCTGGAGGGGAGTGAGCCCTACACGCTTTACGATTTCAATGACGATATCAGCCTCACCGGCGAATTCGAGGACCGCTGGGATATTTCCGGACCGCCCAGCAACATTCACTGGTCGCCAACCAATCCGCTCAACTACATCCAACCCACGGAATTCAACACCGATGCCAACCAGAACGTGATTGGTGGCGCTACGGCTCAGGCGCAGCAATGCGTGAATGCGGCGATGGCAGCTGGCGGCCAGGCCGCGGCCAACCAGCTCAACGGCAACCCCAACTTCGAAACTCTCACAGAGTTTCCAAGCACATCGGGAGGCTGTTACGTCTCCGGAAAGACGGTGCTTACTCCTCCCGCTCCGCTCAGCTTTGGCAATATGGGACGCAACATCTTTCGCGGCCCATCCTTCCGGGAATGGGACTTCTCGATTTCAAAGGTTTGGAAGTTTGGCGAACGCGTTCAAATGCAATTGCGGGGTGAATTTTTCAATATTTTGAACCATCCAAATTTCGATGTATTCACGTTAAACAACGACGTGTCCGTGCCCTCTTCCGTAGGAACCACAATCTTTGCCCCTGATCTGGGTTCGGCTTCCAACCCCGTAGCTCGGGACCGGTGGTTCAAGGCATATCCAGTTAGGAGCAAAAATAATCTGGTAGAGGATAGCGGTCAGTCGACAAATCCCACGCGAGGAACGGTCCACCCGGCGACGGAACCTGCTCAATCAAGCTCATGAACCTCTCCTCCAGCTGATTTCGCAGAGGACTCGTCGTGCTGTTTTGTCCAGTCCACTTCCGTCAGTACCGAGATAGACTCGAGTTTTTTCTTCTGTAACGCAGCATTGATCGTGGGCAGTTCCTTTTCCATCAGCTTGCGAAAGTCCGAGATAACGTCTTCCAGTTCATGCCCCAGGGACTCGGCGCGAGCTGCCTGATAATCGGTAGGACGACCCTCATAACCGTTCACGTCGCCGTACAGACCCCCGAGATGCTCGCGGATGCGCTCCTCGCCGGTAATCCCTCCGCCTTCTTTGGTCGCTACGATCTTGGAACGTAGGTCATTCAACTCGGTGGAAAGTTGCTGCAGACGGCTGCGAAGCGGATCCTTCTCAGGGAGCTTGGCAGAGCGAGCCATCGCGCTGTCGCGCACTCCTTCAATGGCGCTCACTGCATAGCTCATGTGGCCGAGCAACCCGTCCAGCTTCATGGCAAGATCGAACTGTACCCTTCGATCCTCCACTGTGTACTTGGCGCGGGGATCAAGAACCACTTTCAACTGCTCGCTGTAGATTTGATCTCCCTTCGTCATTTTGATTGTGTAGGTACCGGGTAGAACCCGGGGACCTTGCGCTGCCGCGAAGAGCGCGCTGGCCGCGGGCGGAACAATCGGCGGCTTGAGTCGCATCGACCACGTTGCGCGATTAAGACCCCGACGCTTACCGCCCGGAATCGTGTCCACCAGTTTGCCATCCTGATCGACGATCTCGATCTTCAGGTCACCGAAGATATGACGACGCTTCTGGTAATAGTCGATGAAGGCGTCGGTCGGCCGACTGGGCCCAACGAAGGTCGCATCACCTTCCGCCCATCCTCCATTGGCGTTGAAGTATTGAATGGCTGGCGGCCCCGCGATAAGAGTTGCATCCTTCGCCATCAAATCCGGAGTCAGGGCGCGCAGCGGAGAGATGTCATCGATGATCCAGATGCCCCGTCCGTGGGTGGCGAGCACAAGGTCGGACTCACGTGGATGCACTACCAGGTCGCGCACGGCCACCGCAGGAAAGCTGCTTCCCTTGTATGACGCCCAGTGTTGGCCGGAATCCACCGATATCCAAAGTCCGAACTCTGTTCCCAGAAACAGCAGATTCGGATCGACCGTGTCTTCCTTAATTACATGCGCATAGCCAAGGACTCCGTTTTCCTGCACGTTCAGCGAGGTCCAGGTCTTTCCATAGTCGGTGGTTTTATACGCATAAGGCTTCGTGTCGCCAAGGGTATGGCGATCGAAAGTGACATAAGCAGTACCTTCGTCGAAACGTCCGGCTTCGATGGTGGAAACCCATGAGTTCTTGGCGAGCCCGGGGACATTCGCCACAACATTGGTCCACGTCTTGGCGCCATCTCGGGTGATCTGGAGGTTGCCGTCGTCGGTTCCGACCCAAATGATCTGACCGCTTTTCGGCGACTCCGAAATGGAGTAGATCGACGTATGCATCTCGGCCGAGGAGTTGTCGACTGTGACTCCGCCGGACTCCTCCTGCTTCTGCTTTTCGGGATCGTTGGTGGTGAGATCAGGTGAAATGCGTTCCCAGGACTGTCCGTGGTCGCGAGAGCGGAAGAGGAACTGTGCCCCAATGTAGATCGTCCCCTTCTCGTTGGGACTCATGTGAATCGGTGTGTTCCAGTTGAAACGTAACTTCTTCTCGTTGTAGTTGGGCAGGGGTTGGATAGGCCGGACTTCCAGCGTGTGTCGATTAACACGGCCAATGGTTCCGCCCTGGGCTTCGGCGTAGAGGTAATCCGGGTCGGAAGTGTCCTCAAAAACCCAAAAGCCGTCACCGTTGTAAATGTTCTCCCAACGAGAATTGCTGACGCCACCAGGATAAGACGAGTCGCCGATCCAACTGCTGTTATCCTGCAAGCCGCCGTATACGTGATAGGGATTCGCATTGTCGATGCTCACGTGGTAGAACTGCGAAACTGGCAGGTTAACCAGGTGCATCCAGCGGGTGCCCCCGTCTTGACTGCGCCACAGGCCTCCGTCATCGCCCGTGTACACGATGTTTGGATTGCTGGGGTCGATCCAGACGTCGTGGAAATCACCATGCGCTCCGCTGCCTACTGAACTAAAACTCTTGCCCCCGTTCACACTGAGCATCAGAGGGCCATCCGGCTTAAAGATTTTGTTTTCATCCTTGGGGTCCACGATCAGATTGGCAAAGTAGAACGGACGCCAAACCATAAATCGACCGGCATCCAGGCGATTCCAGCTCTTGCCGCCGTCATCCGAACGGAACAATGCGCTCTTCTTTGACTCGATCATTGCGTAAACGACCTGCGGCTTGGAAGGCGCAACTGCTAACGCGATTCGTCCCCAGGGTTTCTCGGGCAGACCCTTGGTGTTTCCGTCGTTCAGTTCCGTCCAATGATCGCCGCCGTCGGTGGACTCGTAGAGTCCGCTGCCCGGCCCGCCGGAACGGAACGTCCAACCTTGACGGCGGAAGTCCCACATCGAAGCGAAAATGGTCTTCGGTTCACGCGGACTCACTGCGAGCATGCCGCAACCAGTCGAACCATTGGCTCCGGCCAGCACATTCTTCCAGGTGTTGCCGCCGTCCGATGTCTTGAAAACTCCGCGCTCGTCGTTGTCATTCCAGAGGTGACCTGTGGCGCAGACAAGGACGCTGTTGCCGTCCTTGGGATCGACAACAATCTTCGCGATGTGCTCCGTGTCCTTCAATCCCAGGTTGGTCCAGTTCTCACCGCCATCGGTGGACTTGTAGATGCCATCGCCAATGGACACGCTGTTTCTTGTCCACGATTCTCCCGTGCCCACCCAAACCACTTTGGAGTTTGAAGGATCAATCGCGATCGCTCCGATCGATTGCACGGATTGACGGTCAAATACTGGTTTGAAGGTAGTGCCGCCATTCACCGACTTCCAAACTCCTCCGCTGGCTGCGCCAACAAATAGAGTGAGTCGACCGTTCTCGTTCACCGCAGCCACCGCGGCCATGCGTCCGCTCATGGTCGCGGAACCGATGTTGCGAGCTGGCAGGCCAGAGATCGTGGCCGCATCGAACTTGGTTGTTTGCGCAGCAAGGGCCACGGATAGGAAAAGCGATCCAAGACCGAGTAACCGTGAGAACGCTCGGAGGTCATGGGTGCTGGCGTAAGCTGTCATCTGTAAAGAGTCCTCTTCGGCTTGTGAATGTCGGCAGATGCAAAACTAATCGGCGCGATTCTTTTCTGTTCACTGTTTTTTCGGTGCTTTATTAAGGGACGCAGGCAACGCGAATTCGGAAGGATCCAACGGCACGTTGACCTCGATCTTCTCGACGCTCACGGTCTGCCACTGGGTGGGATCGTTCTTGGGGCCGGATGCGATAGAAAATGGATACATCACTCCACCGGTGGGTTTGTAGGAGCCGAGATCGTAAGCATTTTCCCGCACCGAACCGCGAATAAATTCCTGGGTTTCCTTCCGAATTTCCAGGTAGGTGTCAGGGTCAAGGTAATAGTAGATGATGTCGCCATTCTTGAGCGTAACCTTGAGCCGCAGAGCATCGTCGCCGTCGACGATGTCATGACCAAGGTATTCGACGACGTTGCCTTTGGCCTTGTAATCCACCAGCGGTCCATCGAAGTCGGAATCAACAAAGAGATCCCGCATATCGTCTTCTCCCATCAGTTCAGGATCCTTGCGGCCCCCGAAGGGTTGAATCTGCCAGCCTGTCGCACCGTCATAGGCTTGCACAGCCGTCATGCCCTGAAGCGAAAATGTCTCGCGCACCAGGTTCGGTCGTTTGTTTTCCTGGCCCACTGTGGCCGTGATCCCGCCACCAATAAGCTTGCCGGTCATCCGCCAGGTCTCGATGGCCTTGATCTTATCCATCCCTCCCTTGGCTTCGATGTTCTTGTTGACCAACTCTTCCGCGGTTTGGGAAGAAGCGAAAAGACTGAGCCAGACAACTGCGAGTAAAAGAACGAGCCGGTAACGCATTCAACGTGCTCCCGTGTGGTGGAAACTGCAGTTCTGAAGGAAACGATACTTTACGCCTGCTTAGACGTGCTTGCCAAGCATTTGGCAGCAAATTTCTGGACGGCAATTGACTCCAAGATGGGGCAACGCTATCCGCGCCGGCGGCGAAAGCCCTCGAACTCCGCCTCGTTCCCGAAAGGTGCATCGCTTTGGGTTCGACCGAAGGGCGCCCCGGGCCGCCAACAACATCGCTGACTAAACTGAATTAGTGGACGCTGGGCGGCAATGCAGTTCCGACCGTTGCATTCGACAGAGTTGCTGCCGAACCGCACTTCTCTTTCCCAAACGGTAGAGCAATACGCCGACAACTAGCACCAGTCCGGTCAATCCGACGATCTTTGCCACGGCCAAAATTTTGTTGGGTTCGTCGGATGCCGCAATCAGAGACAAGGTAATTGTCAGCAACGTGGTAGTGAACCCCACAGAAGCCGCCGCCGGGCACGCGAATCACGCCGGGTCCTGCCGGCTCGCGCGCTGCAATTTGAACATGGCGGCGAAGAGATAGAGGAAAGGAATGAAATATGTGATCGCGCTCATGCTGACCAGCACGTCGTAGGCTCCTTTGACGCTGGTGCCCGCCCTCTGGGAGATAGAAGTAGCCGAAGCAAGTTTTTCTTCGTCTGTGACGACCGGACTGGATCAGCACGAAATCTTAGGAAGTGACGCGAAACTGTGGCTGCATTAACTCGTGGAAAACCGTCGCGGATGGTTGGAAGAGAACTGCAGACGACGGATGCTCCGAAAAGAGGATACTGGGGCGCCAAACCCAGTGTTCATCAACCTTTCGGAGCATCCCCGATGCCTTCTTGGCCAGAAATCTTGTGAAAATCCGACGTCTTGAACTGGACTCCTCAAATTAGCTGCCCCACAACACGTTGCCCGCCTTCGTGTTCGTCTTGACCTTCATCGGGTTGCTCCTTTCTTGCGATTGTTCCTGCTTGCCAGTCGTTTGACTCTGGTTGTCTGTGCGATCCCCTCAAACTAGGTGCCCCACATTGCGTTGCCCGCTTTTGTGTTCGTCTTTACTTTCATCGGATTGTTCCTTTCTTGGGATTTGTAATGCTCGTTCAGTCTGCTGGCCCGGGTTGCGGGCGGTTTGAAACTTCAAATTAGCTGCCCCACATTGCGCTGCCGGCTTTCGCGTTCGTTTTAACCTTCATTGGAGGCTCCTCTCTTGAATTTTTGTTAACTCAGTCAATTTTGTTCGCTAGTTCTTGGTGGCTTGCTAAACCTTGAATTAGCTGCCCCACATTGCGCTGCCGGCTTTCGTGTTCGTCTTAACCTTCATGGGAGGTCTCCTTTCGCTTGGAATGTCTTTCTTTAAGCCACTGTCAAGCACTCTTAAGTAATGCAAGCAGTGTGCCAAAAGTAACCAATTGGCTCGGACAGGTAACGCACGCACGCTTCGCATTGACAGGAAAAGAGATAGCGGGAGATCGTGACTGGGGACCGTACCCCCGATCTGCCTTGGTCCGGAGAACAACCTAACAATCACGCTTTACGACCTCACATTTATGTTAGGCAGCGAAGCAAAACAGGCGGTTGGTATACTCAGCCGTGGAACAAGATCCGAATCAACAGGGTGTTACCGTCGGCTCGGCCCGCCTGGAGGCGGTGAGCGGTCCGCTCGAAGGCAGAACGTTCCAACTCACGGACGATGAGTTATCGATTGGCCGCGAGCCATGCAACCAGATTTCGCTTCTCGACTCGCTGGTCTCGCGCCGTCACTGCCTGATTCGGAGGGACGGGGCCGGTTTCCTGATCAGGGATCTTGATAGCCGGAATAGTACGTTCGTGAACAACCTTCCGGTTAAAGAGCGATTGCTGGCGGACGGCGACCAAATCCGTGTCGGCAAATCGATTCTTGTCTTTCAAGGTTTGCGCCAGGAGGGCGCCGGCGACAGTGCTGCTCTGCATCTTGATTCCGCCGCAACCCCCGGCGGGCCCACGATGATCTTGCGAAAGCAGGATGCCATTTACCTGCACCCTTCGCAGCTCCGTCCCACCGAACGCACAGTTCGCGATTTGAAGGTACTCCTCAACTTCGGCAAAAGCCTTAACTTGGTGCACGGACTGGCCCCGCTTCAGCAGAAGGTGCTGGAAGCAGTCCTTGAGATCTCCTCTGCCGACCGGGCAGCTATATTGTTGACGGAAGAGGGAACTGAGGGATTTACTTCCGTGGTTGGGTGGGATCGCCAGCTTGGTCCGAATCAACCCATTCAGGTCAGCCAGACCATTCTGAATCAAGTCATCGAAGAGAATCTCGCTGTACTTTGCAACGACGTTTCGAGCGACGAGACGTTTCGTGAGGCGGAGAGCCTACTCAGTCCCCAAGTCCGCTCAGTGTTGGCTGTTCCTCTCGAGGTTCAGGACAAACGATTAGGTGCGCTTTACCTTGACGCCAGCTCGCAAGGCGCTGGTTTCGATTCGGACCTTTTGCAATTGGTGACGGCACTTGGGAACGTGGCTGCGCTGGCGATCGACAACGCCCGCCACCTCGAACGCCTCGGAGAAGAGAATCGGCGTTTGCAGGAAGAACTCAATATCCAGCACAGCATGGTCGGCGAAAGCCAGCGCATGCGTGCGGTGTATCAGTTCGTCTCCCGGGTGGCGGGGCGTGAGTCCACGGTTTTGATCCAGGGCGAGAGCGGAACCGGCAAAGAACTCGTTGCGCGCGCCATCCACGGCAACAGCGGCCGTGCCGAGCGGCCGTTTGTGGCGATTAATTGTGCGGCGATCGTCGATACATTGCTGGAGAGCGAGCTCTTTGGCCATGAGAAGGGGGCCTTTACCGGCGCCGTCGCGCAGAAGAAAGGAAAACTGGAGACCGCGGAGGGTGGGACCGTGTTCCTCGATGAGGTCGGCGAACTGGCGGCACCGCTTCAGGCCAAGCTGCTGCGCGTTCTGCAGGAGCGCGAGTTCGAACGGGTGGGAGGCACGCGCCCCATCAAACTCGATGTCCGGCTTATTGCCGCCACCAATGTTGATCTGAACGAGTCGTCCCGTACGGGGAAATTCCGCCAGGACCTTTATTATCGACTCAACGTGGTGTCCATTGAGATGCCTCCTCTGCGGGAACGTCCAGAAGATATTCCGTTGCTGGCGGCGTACTTCACGGCCCGCTACAGCGAGAAAGTCAACCGGCGAGTGGCTGGCATATCTCCCAAGGCGCGGGCCTGCCTGTTGCGCTACCCTTGGCCTGGTAACGTGCGCGAACTTGAAAACGCCATCGAACGAGCCCTGGTCTTGGGTTCAACGGAATTGATCCTGCCCGAGGACCTGCCTGAATCGATCCTGGAAGAGACGGCATCTTCGGGAGAGCCGGTTACGGCGCTCCACGACGGCATCAGGGAGGCGAAGAAGAAAATTATCGAGCAGGCAATTGAGCAGGCGAACGGGAACTATACCGAGGCTGCCGGGATCCTTGGTGTTCATCCTAACCACCTGTTTCGGCTCATCCGGACGTTGAAGCTTACTCCGAAGCGGCAGCGGCGCGCGTAGAGGCCGGGTACCGTGCTGCTTTCATCTACGGCGATTGCACCTATTTAGGTGCACAATTTCCTCGAAAAAACTCGCTCAAATTCTCGCAAAATATAGAAAACAAAGGAGCGGAATTTTTCTTGCCTCGTAGATCTATGGTTCTTAAGCTAGTTGGAGGCAAAATATTCCAAACATTGGAGTTATGCTGGCCCCCGGTTGCCGGTCGTTCGGTTTGGGGGACGACCGGAGATAACTGGTGAAAAGCCCATGTCAAGTTGTCAAAGAGCGTAGATTATCTTATAGATAACCTTTGTACCCTTATATTATCGTAGATAAGGTGGGAAATCAACAGGAAAAGTGCGCGGGTTGTGCGGTTGCTCCCAAATTGGGAATTTCGCGGCGTCGTGAGCAGCTTGGGGTGTATGCGGTTGGTTCTTCACCCTGATGTCAGCTAAACGCAGCGTGTACTGGCGAAAGGTGCTTCATTGCCAGGAGGTGCAGAGATCCTTCGTTGGGAGTCGCTCGTTTGCGAGCGACTCCGCTGCCTCAGGATGACATATTCCCGCAGAGAAGAACCAAACAAAACTGTTAGCGCGCTACCTTTCTTGCTACGTCATCGATTCGCTCGATCTGTCAGCCTCATGGTTGCGCCGACCGCGCCATTGCCTCTAGTTCTTTCATTATCAGCCTTGCCGATTCTTTACGACGCCGGAGGCGAACTCTGGCAGCTAGTTTGCTTGACGAAGAGTGCTTCACGCGAATCTCAACGAAGGAGAAAAGAAATGAAAGTGAAGAGCAACCTTAAAGCAGGACAGTCATCCGCCGCCATCCTCGACTAATTTTCGAGGACTCGCAACGGACATGGAGCAGCCGCAACCGTCATCCAAAAAACGGTGAGATCGCGATCGCCGTTTTCATTCGAAGTAACGTGGTCCCAGGTTAGCGCCCACACACAGAACGGACGCGAACCTGGGGCACCAGCTTCGCTACTAAGTGTTGGGATTTTTGGGGATTGCGTAGCATGAGAAACAGCAGGTCCCTCCGCTCCGCTTCTCATCCCCTTCGGGAATGAGAAGCTCCGGTCGGGATGACAATCTTCAGAGGGAGCTACAGTTACTTCAGGCCGTTTACCAAATAGAGGTTGGCGAGATCGTGCTGGAAGGAGAAGGCGCATAGCTTTCCATCCGCCGACAAGGCCAGGGCCCCGATAAATTCCGCGCCGGGTTCGGGAACTTTCAGGTTCTGCCAAGGTTCTTTATGCCCGGTGGTGACGTCGAGGCGGCTGATCTTGATCGTTTCGCCTTCCGGTTGTTGCAGGAAGAGCTGACTTCCATCGCTGCTCCAGCGCACTACTGACTCGCCATTCTGGAGCGGACCAATCGTCCGCGGTGGCCCACCCCCGATCGGCGCGAGGGACAGTTTATGGGAATCAGCAAGGACGAACCACTGGCCGTCGGGTGAGATTTGTGTCCCTCTGGTTCCTTCAGCGGTCAATGGGGTGACTTTGTCAGAATCCAGATCGTAGGTCCAACTCCGAACCGCATGCCCCGACTCGCTGCCCGTGAATAGAAGCCGTTTGCTGTCCGGGAACCACCCAAGGGATTCGAAGTGCACTCCATCAACTTTTAGAAAACGCGATTCTCCGGGTCCCGTAGGGAGCAGCATCAAGCGTGAGCGCTGCGGCTCATGCCGGATGCATACCACCCATTTTCCATCGGGTGAGAGCGAGGGCCGGTTGCCATATCCGAGTCGCACCGCGGCAGAGCCATCGGTCTTCCTTAGATATATTGCTGAATTGCGACCTTGGCCGTTGGAGAGTTCCACGAAAAGCAAACTTTTGGCGTCGCTTGAAAGTTCGTAGAGCAGGGAAGCGTCCAGCCATGCCAAATCACTTTCGGTGGAATGTTCGAAATCAATGTAGCGAATACCGAGTCGCGAGTTGACCACACTGAGCAGCACACGCCCATCGGCAGCCGCATCCTGCATTACGATCCAACCGGGCGCCTGGGTGAGAAATCGCTGCTTGCCGGAAAGGTCGACTCCGTAGAGCGCGGGATCGCTCCCTGGCTGGCCGGCCGAGAACCAGATCTCATCTCCGCCCGGTGCCCAGTCCAGCGCGCCAATCGCGCGCCATCCGCGGGAGAGCACGCGCTTGGGCTGACTTGGACCGACCACGCACAAAGAGTAATCTCCAACTTCGGGGTCGTAATCGAAGAAGGCAACCAGTTTGCCGTCCGCGGACACTCGTGGTGCGACCTGGGGGCGAACATCGTTTTCATAGAGCACAGTTCCGACGGGGTATTCGAGGCGATGTTTTCCTCCGATACTCCGCACCACGGCCAGATTGTCCCCATTCGGGCTCCAGTCGGCGGCACTGACGTTTTCCAGCATTTCGCGCGGCGCGCCTCCGCCAAAAGGTGCGCGCGCCAGCGTGCCCACGTCCTCCGCGCCAAGCAGGATCGCCATTTCGCCGGCGGATGAGATGGCCAGAATCCTGCCGGCGGGGAGTCCCAGGTTTCTGGCCTCGCGATTCCCTGGTTGGCTGGAGAACAACGTGGACGGAGCTCCGTCCCACGCAGCGCTATAGACAATCGCGTCACCAGGACCAAATCTCGCTGCGGTGACGTCGCCCCGGCGAAACGTTAATCGCTGGAAGGTGAGGGGGGCTGAATGTAAGTACTTCCGTGCCGAATAGGCACCTGAAGCAAGCCCAATTAGCAACAAGCTCAAGGCCCCGAAGATGAGCCATGGTTTGGCAGGGAGCGCAGCGCGTCTCGCCCCAAATGTCAGCCCCCTGGGATCGACACTGCTTGAGTCCATCTCCTCGCGCAACTCGTCTAATGCGACCTTCACGTCAGCCATGCTCTGCCAGCGACGTGCTGGATCTTTCTTTAGACAGCGGGCGATGATTCTCTCCAGTTCCGGCGGAATATCTGGAACCGACTGCGAGGGGGGCTGCGGTTCTGTGTGCAGGACCGCGGAGAGTGAAGACAACTTAGATCCGCCCGAGAAGGCGCGGCGTCCTGTAACCATTTCGTAGAGCACGGAGCCGAACGAAAAAATGTCAGAACGAGCGTCGACTCTCTTGCCATCCGCCTGTTCTGGAGACATGTACGCAACCGTACCAAGGATGGTCCCCTCTTCTGTGAGAGAAGCACCGTCGCCGTGGACAGTTTCCGCGAAGGCATCGGCCTGGCCCTCTTCATTGAGTTTAGCGAGCCCGAAGTCGAGAACCTTGACCGCGCCCTGGGGCGTGACCATCACGTTCGAGGGCTTCAGATCGCGATGGACAATACCGACCGCGTGAGCGCTGGCGAGAGCATCGGCGATCTGTGCCGCATACTTCAATGCAGTGCGAACCCCGAGGCCCTTGCGTCCGATCAGGTGATCGAGCGTTTCGCCGGCCACATACTCCATGGCGATGTAATGGATGGGCTTGCCGTCTACCTCCTGAGTGTCGATGTCGTAGATGGTGACGATGTTGGCGTGATTCAGTGAAGAAGCGGCCTTGGCCTCCTGAACGAAACGCTTTTCGCGGTCCGCGCTGAAGCCTGAAGCGCCCAGAATTTTGATCGCAGCGGTTCGGTTGAGTCGGGAGTCCACGGCCTTATAGACGACTCCCATTCCACCAGCACCGAGCTTTGACTCGATACGATAGGAGCGAAGCGTCTTGCCAACCATGGGGCAACCTCTTTGAGGGTTGCAATTCTAACCCAGGGGGGCTCTGATCAAGTCCGGAAATCAGTTCTTATCCGGTATTCGGAACAAAGTGAGGGTCCACGTACACTAGCGCCCGGTTTTGAAGCCCGCCTCATGGATGGGCAACAACGAGCAAAGTACTCGCCCGCCGCAGCACGCAATCGAGCGCCAGCCTTACGTTCTCGGGATCGAGCGCCGCAAAGCTCTCGTCGAAAATCACTAAATCCGCGCCCTGAAGCAACGCCCGAGCGATGTAAACGCGGCTGCGTTCACCGTGAGAGAGCTGCCAGCCTGTCTCGCCAACCATTTGCAGCATTCCCGCTGGCATCTTATTAAGTAGAGGCTCAAGCCCGAGTTCGCCACAGATTGCCGAGGCTTCTCGCATGTCCTCTTCGCGGGGGGGCCAGCGGCGGCCCATTAAGAGGTTGAAGGCGAAGGTCTCGCTGAGTACGTGATTCTCGTGAAACTGGGGTGCGGACACAACTCGTTTTCGCCAGCCTTGCTCACCCAATGTCTGCCGGTCGAGTCCATGCAGCAAAAGCAGGCCGGACTGCGGCACTCGTAGACCAACCAGCAGCGAAGCGAGCGTAGACTTGCCGCCGCCGGACGCCCCTTCAAGCAGGAGCCGGTCGCCTCGACGAACGGTTAGGCTGCAACCTTTCAGTACGGGCTCGCCACGGTCCTGGTAGCGGAAGACGAGATCATGAGCCTCCATGACCGAATGATTGTCACTCTCGTCGTTTTGGGTCGCGGGCGTGAATGCGATGGCGGGGGAGCCCTGAATCTGTGGCCTACCTGCTGCTTGAAATAGTGGAGCAACTTGTTGCCACGAAATCATCGCATCAGCAAGGGAGATCAGGCCCAAAGAGAGCCGTTTCAGCGCGCGATACGCCAGCAGGATTCCGCCGAGGGAAATAGCGAGTGTGATGTTCAGGCCCTGACTTGCGACAAACGCCCAAGTCAAACCGAGCGTCCCCAGGACCAGCCAGCCTCGCGGCGCGATGGCCATCAGTAGCGCTGCCGCACGGTCCATCTTCTCGGACATTTCCAGGTAGCGCTCTAACTCTTCATCTTCACCATCGTGCCAGCGATCGCGGGCTTCCTGCGCGAGTCGAGTACGGTGCCCGATCATTCGCTCGGTGAGATCGTTGGTCATCGATAGTCGGCATTCGGTCCAACGCTGCCGTTGCCGGAAATAGCGGGCTCCCATGAGCAGCGTAAGCGCGACCCACAGCGGTAATAAAATCAACTCGAGCCCGCGAGCCACGCCTTGGGAGAGAACGAATGCGGCTGCGATTAATTCAATGGCCGCGGTTAAGCCTTGAAAACCGACGCTCAGCGCCAACGATTCGACGGCTTCCGATTCCATGACCTCGCCGAGAAACTGGCCTACACCTTTGTGCCGAATTTCCTCGGGTTTCAGACGAAGCGCGCCGAAGAGCAGCCGTTGTTTGAAGAGAATTCCCCCGTTGATGGCCAGAACGCCCTGCAACCAGGTGCTGAGAACGCGGAAGGGAACCAGGGTGAGCAGAATCAGGGCCCATGCGATCAGCCAGCCGTGGTCCAAGTGTCCGGACAGCGCGGCGCGGCCGATGAGCCACCAAGAAAGGATCAACAGAAAATATTCGGCTGAGTGGGCCAGCAAAAGCGTAACCAGTCGTCTCGGCAAATGGGCGCGATCCGCCTGGCTCGAAAAGGCAGCACCGGGCGACTGGCGAAGCAGCCAGCATGCGGCAACCTCCTTGGTTCTCAGGCGCTCGAACAGGAGAGCGGCTTGGGCTGTGCCGCGGCGGGCTTCGGGAATGCCGGCTTCGGAGAGCAAGCCGTCAACTTCTGGAGCCACTGTCTCCTCGATCGTGCGACAGAGCAGAGTGCGAACAGCTTTCAACGGCAATGGCACCGTGCGAAGATCCGGGGCTAGAACCGACAAGTGCCCGCGATTTCGAGGCAGAAGAAAGAGGAAGCGGGGAGAACCGTTTTCCGGCACTTGCAGCACGGCCGGACCGGCGTTTTCTATCAGTCGCTCCAACCCTTCATACGGCACGGACGTAGGCTCTGCTTCCAGGCCCAACCATGTGGCCGCCGACTCAATCCATTGATCCAGCGCATCCCGGCTTGCGACGGAATTGTCCAAGGAAGCAATCGAGCTTGGAGGATGGGGCACCGGTACGGCCGAAGGCTGAAGCTCGCTTCGACGCGCGAGGGCTTCGAGGCCGGAGCCGAGTTGCGACGGTGACCAGAAAAGCGCGGGCAGATCTTCCTTCATACTGACGCTCGTTGCAACTCCTCGGATAAGCGGCCATCTTCCAACCGCAAGTGTCGCCAGCGGCCACTCGACCACGATCCTTCCCTGACACTCTCCTCAGCTTCCAAGAGAGCTCGATAACGAGAATCTGCCTGCCGCGCCAGTTCTTGAGGGTTGCCGTCCTCGACGATGCGGCCATTCTCCACGACCAGCACTCGAGGAAATGTCAAGGTCTCGCCTACATCGTGCGTGACGCAGAGCAGCGTAGTGTTCTCCCAATGGCGGCGGGCACGGGCAAGCAGCGCTCGCCGCTGATGCCGATCAAGTCCGCGAAATGGTTCGTCGAGCAGCGCGAGGCGAACCTTATCTCGCTGCAGGGCACGCCCGAGTCGGACACGTTGCCCTTCTCCACCGGAAACCAGGCCACCGCTTTCCCCGAGTTCGGTTTGTAGTCCATCGGGCAATTTTTCAAGAAGGTGGCGAAGGTCGGACTGTTCCAACAAATTGGCGGTTGGCACACTGTCCGGATTGCCGTAACAGAGATTGAAAAACAGAGAGCGATTCCACAGTTGCACTGCCGGATCGATCCACGCCGTATCCTTTCGCAACTGGTCCAGATGGTCACCATCAAGCGCGGCGCCATCCACGAGCACGCTACCGTCGGCCGGTCGATACCATCCCAGAAGCAAGCCCATCAAGCTGGATTTGCCCGCGCCCGAAGCTCCGACGATCGCTACATGGTCAGCGGGCTCGATTTTCAGGCTGATCTCTTCCAGGATGGTGTGTCCTGCGGCATGCACGCTTACGTTTGCCAACTCAATGGCTACTCCGCCAGACACATCTGCAGATCCAAGTTCACTCGCGACGTTGACGGTGGTGGCCGTCGGTTCGGGCGCGGCAGTCTTATCTTCGAGGGCGCCGATTGGTTCCAGCAGGCGTAGGGTGACGTTGCGGTAGGAGGGATATTGGCGCGCGACCTGTGCGATTTCCTCTCCCAAGCCGGGCAGATTGAGGGCCCAATACACGAGCAGAAGCGCACCGCCGGTCTCGCCTGCGCGACTGATGTGGCTGAGCATCAGCCATGCGGCCAAACCAAAACCTGTTAGCCCCTGCACAGCTTCGACCCAAACTACCAAACGTTGCAATGCAAATGATGCACCAGCCCATTCCACCAGCAAACTCTCATGTTCCCGACGCAAGGCGCGCTCGGCTCGGTGCGTGAGGACGGGAACAAGGCCGAGCAGCGCGTCCAGATAGAAGCGGCTCAGGGCTCCGGTGTGGTTGCGCACCCGCAGGTCACACTCTGCGAGCATAGGTTGGACGATCAGTGGAAGCGCAACCGCAAGTAAGGCCGCGATAAGGGCCGGCACCGCCAGCGACTTATCCAGCCAGATGATTCCTGCAACCGTTACTATGAGTTCGAACACGGACCGGAGAAGCTGGCCGCCCAATCCAGGCAACAGCCGTATGCGGTGCGTGCTATGGCTGCGCTCCGCCATATCGGAAGTCAGGCGGCTGTGAAAATATCGGTCGCCAAGCTTGGGAATTTTCTCGAGGAAGGTAGTGCGTAAGCGTGCCTCGAGGTGCCTTCCTATGCGCAGGATGCCGGATGCAATCGGCAACTCAAGCAGCATTAGAGCTGTCAAAAAAAGTAGCAGGGCAGTCATCACACCGAGCCGCTGTCCTGACAATCCGAAGTAGCGCGCCATGTCCAGCAGGCTGCGAAACAAAATCGCCTCAACAAACACTCCGAGGGTTGCGAGGCCGAGAGCGATTACGACGCTTGCAGGCGCGAGCAATCCATCCGCCTTCAGCATCCGCAGTAGTTCAATTCCAGGTCGACTCGACTTTTCCGCAAGCGCCGCGGCCACTTCGGGTGGAAGCTTTCCAGTTTCCGCAATCGAAGATTCCGAGCGCCGTCCGTTCACATGCACGAGCACCGCGCCCTTGAAGAAAACCTGCTCTTCTCCATCTTCGGAAGCTGCCGGCCACGCGGACCAATAATTCGATGGGATTACGCCAAGTCCATCTTTGGGGTCCCGGCTGGCTTGCTCAAGGAGCCGCCCCAACACCCGCTCGGCCTCCGCGCCTCGACGCAATCCCCCGGATCGGACAATTGCTCCCAGACTTCGCGTGCCCGCATCCAGGCGGGATAAACCTCGCCAGTCGGGAACCTCCAGCGCCGATTCGACCAATCGCTTTGCAGTAGCGCCAGAAATACCCAGATCGTCCAACTTCCGCCGAAGTGGAAGTGTGAATTTCTCCGACTCTGCCCACTCCCTCCAGCCTTTCGCGGAAACTGGAAGTGTGTGGATATACAAACTGGAAACAAACTGCGCTTTAGGTTGCCATTGGCGGCCGATCGCAGGATCCATGACTTGCAGGAGACCACCGTACCCCCGCCAGGCAACCACGAAGTGGGTTACCTTGCTGGCGCGGAGGACCACAGCGATCGCAGGTAAAAGGCCGGCTTCCGGGAGCAGCAGAAAGTCCGCCGGAGCCATAATCTGTTCGGCGTCCAGTCCAAGCTGCACCGCGACTTCCTCCATGGTGTCGATGGAAGTGCCGTCGACGTCAGTCTGGCAGGCTTCGCGCAAACGCCCATAGCTGACGGATATGCCGAATCCTTCGGCCAGACACTTCAGCGACGCCGGCCCGCAATCCATGGCGGATGTCTGCACTACTTCCGGAACGAATATCCGCCTTCGGCCGAGATTCATTGCGCTGTCACCGCGCTCAAGTTTCCGAGATTGCCTTTAGAGCCAGCCAGCAAACTTCCTGCCGTGCGGAGAACGAGGTTTGCCGGCGAGATGGTCTCGATCTCCACTTCAACCGACCCGGGGAGGCCATGTTGCAAGGGAATGCGGGAATCCGAATGGGCGTCTAATGCCATTTCCACCCGGATGGTGCCGTCGCGAATTTCGCTGGCGACGTTGCTGATCGTGGCAGTGACGCTGCCATACTGCGCCCAGGGAAAACCTTCGAGGCGCAGGCGTGCGTGCTGGCCCGGTCGAATGCGGCCCAACGCCGCCGGTGGATCAAAGTTCGCCACGACCCGCAGCTTTCCTTCCGGCACCACGACTCCAAGTTTGTCGCCCTCGTGGACGACCGCTCCAATCCTCAAGGGCGCCACTTCGCCTAGCTTCCCGTCAATCGGGGCGCGTATAAATCGGCGATCTACCTCCTCTTGCAGCCTCTGAATGGTTACGCCGGCCGTTGCCTGCTCACCGCGCAGTTTATTGAGTTCGCTGGTAAGTTGCTCGATATGGGCTTTTCTCTCGTTGGTGCGGGTGCGTTGCTCACCCTCCAGACGCACCACCGCGTAGTGCAGGCTGTCGGCGGCTGCTCGGCGCTGCTGGGCGTCGGCTACGCTCCGGTTCAGGTCCAACTCGGCGATTACTCCGGCGTTGTACATCTTGCGCAGTCGCTCCGATTCAGCCTGCGCATACGCCGCGGCTGCTTCGGCTTCGCGGGAGTGCGCTCGCGCTTCCTCGAGCGCATCTTTTGCTGCCTGCTGATCCTGCTCAAGAGCTTGCTCTTCCGACGCGATCTCTTCTTCGCGTGACCGGATTTGCGGATTTGCGCCAGCCAGTTGCGTCTTCTCTTCGGTGAGCTGAAAATGCTGAGCTCCGGAGTCGAGTTCCACCAGAACGTCTCCAGCCTTTACTTCCTGGTCGATTGCGAGATGGGTCGCAACGACTCGCCCGCTGACTGCGGATTCAACTGGATGCGCTGCCCGGTCTACCTCCAGTTCGGCTCTATTGGTGACCGCGTAGACCGATACTCGCGCCAGAAAGAACCAAATCATCCACGCTCCTAACAGGAAGACCGCCAGAGCGAGACCCAGGTAAGACCGCTGCGAGTTGTCGCCTTCAAGAGAGCGAACAGATCGAAAGAAAGTAGATGCCATTCGATCAGAATCCTCACATTTGCCGAGCAGACGGCAAAGCACAGCCGTTGCGCTCAAGGTTTTGCAAAACGCCGGCCCGGAAATTCGACTCCGACCGGCTTTACACAGCTAAGGAGTCTATATCACCTTGGAGGGTTTGGATCATCTGTGTTGGCGCGGCGTCGGCGGTTGACTGCCGCCGGGCGAGACTCGCCGAGGGAAATGGATGGGAAAGCCGGTAGGACTGCTGATTGGACCTTATCCCTGTACATTAGCGACGACGGCAGAGGGTCGATCTCCCGAGTGACTTGGCATTAGGCGGGATTCGCACGTTACGTCTGCTCCCGACTCGACATGCTGCTGTGTTTCGATGGCCCGGTGTCAGGGCCCTGCCCGGTAAACGATCTTGCCGCCGAACATCGTCCACAGAACTTTTGTGTCTTTCAGATCTTCCGAAGAAACCGTCAGCACGTCGCGATCCACCAGGACAAGATCGGCTTGCTTGCCCGGCGTGATCGTGCCAATGCTGCTCAGTTGGTTCATGGCACGAGCCGAGTTGCGGGTGTAGGCATAGAGCATCGCCTCCCGCGGCATCCGCTCTGACGGGTTTAAAACTCCTTCGGGCCCTTTGCGCGTTTCCGCCTGATAAATGGCCTCGAATGCATTCGCTGTAGAAACCGGCCAGTCACTTGCGCCCGAAATCACGGTACCGGCATCGAGCAACGAACGCGCCGGATACATGTTTTCATAAATTGTGGGATCGATGTAAGGTTTCACCAGTTCGATCGAGTCTTCCTCGGCCGTGGCCCAGAAGAGTTGCAGCGCGGCGATGACTCCCAGTTGTGCGAAGCGCGGGATATCGATTGGACCAGCGAACTGCACGTGCGTAATGGTATGTGGCAGCCCGCTATTACCGTTCGCTTTGCGTGTGGCTTCGAACGCGTTAAGAACCTCATGCACCGCCCGGTCACCGATGGCGTGAACATGCACGATGAGTCCTTGCTTGTCCGCGGCCGTTACCAACGCCGCAAAAGGAGCAGGATCGAAAAGCAGCTCTCCGGATAATCCAGTGTTCTTGTAAGGCTTGGACAAGGCTGCTGTTTGCGCTGGAATTTCAACCACACCATCCGCAAAGATCTTAAAACCGGGGACCGTGAGGTTGGGAATGTTTGCGTACTGTTTGCGAATGGACTGGATTCTTGCGAGAGGATCGGTTTCGCTGCGCGGGTGCACTTCCGGAAAAGCCACAACGTGCGCCTCGAGTTCGCCCAGTTCCACCAGATGCCGGTAGGTTTGCAAGTCTGCAGTCGTAGCCTGGGGATCGAGCCATGCAGTGATTCCCAGGCGGTGATTGTACTGAACCGCAGCGCGGCCAGCTTCGAGATAGAGCTCCGGCGCGAGGTCAGGTAATTTTTCGGATACGTTGTCCAGACCCGCATCCACGAGGAACCCGTTCGGCTCCAGGTTGCGGTCGAAGCCGTAGTAGCTGCGCTCTGTCGTTGAGAGGTGCGCTAGAAAATCCCTGGTCACTCCGGCTCGTTGCAGCAAAATCCGGTTGGCCCAGCCCGTGTGTCCATCCGAGCCAGCCAGCAACAGGGGTTGGCTTGCATAAGCCCCGCGGTTGAAGCGGGCATTCAGTTCAGCGGTGTTCAACCAGTGCCCCGAGCTCAGACCCGTAATATAGAGAACATCGCCACGCATGCCCTTGCCGTTTTTTTTTGACTCCGCAGCAAATGTCATCAGGTCGTTCAAAGAGATGCCCGGGTCCTCGACTTCAGCCGCGATTAGAGAAACGCCGCCATCGATCGAATGTTCGTGACTGTCGATCAGGCCCGGCAGCAAACAACGTCCTCCGAGGTCCGTTTTCTCCGCGCCTTCCCCGACCGCAGTTGTCGCTTCGGCATTCGTACCTACCGCGACAATCTTGTCGCCACGGATCGCGACTGCCTGGGCGTACGGACGGGACGGCTCGCCCGTGAAAATTTTGCCGTTGTAGAACACATGTTCTGCAGACGATCCACCGGCGGCCGTCACAAACGCCGCCCATCCAAACAATGACGAGCAAATCAACACGATGACGCATAGCTTGCGCCGACTCATTCTTTGCCTTTCCGTAGTTCGGTTTCTGATCTTGGTGAGCCAGATTCGAGGCTGTCGGTGCCCGGATTCGGAGCGGCACCTTACCATCTCGTTCTATCCCACAGGAGAATGCCGGGCAGTTCGTCAGACGAGCAAACGATCTTGATACATCGCATCAACACTCCGAGCCGTGTCCCCCATACCAATGCCCTCCCGCTCTATCCCCGCGGAAGGGCATCACTGAAAATCGTCAGCTTTCGGTAGAGATCTCTGTGACCGCTACTGCTTGTCGTATACCGCGGTGCTCTTGATCTGGTTGCCCTTTGCATCGGTTCCGCTGGTGGTGACCGTGCGGCTTTTCCCGTCGGCAGATATAACAATGCGACCGCTGGTGGTGACTTTACCGTCTTTCGTGACGTTGAACCCGAACGTACGGTTGTCGACCTTTGTGACCGACCGCGCATCTGAATTCGGATCGCCCGTGACGGGATAGTCTTTCCCGTCCAACTTGCCCGTCCACACGGTATGGGTTGGCTTACCGTCCTTGTCGGTACCATCGATCGTAACTCTCACGTTATCGCCCGCAGGCTCATAGACAACCGTGCTGTTCTTGGACGCCCCTGGGCCTAACTTCGACTTGGCCTCGTTTAGCTTCCAAGTGCCCATCATGTTGGAGTCGTCGGCGAAGCACACTGCTACCGCGGCAAAACACAGAGTCAGAATCAATACAAGCGTTCTTGATTTCATCTCTCTCCTGATGAGAAGCAAATTTTCAAATGATTGAAGTGGCAGTCATTCTAGTAGTGTGGGGAACATTCGGCAAACGGCAATGGCGCAGTGATACTAATTCCGCGAGAGATCCACGGCATCTTGGTCTAGCGATCGCTGCCGAGCTCTCGCCGCAGACGCGTTTCTGAGACCTTTCTTCTGTGTGGGCGTCCTAGCGACTCGACAATCGTCAGCGACCAGACCGCGGCGTTCGTTCCAGACCCTGTAGAACCGCCTCAGCCACGCCCGATTTTTTCAATGGTTTCTAGCCCTGCGAAGGCCAAGACAGCGCGTGGCGAGCTAATCTCGGTTCTTATTCCTGGCGTCGTCGTGTTCGGTCTTATTTTCATAGCTGTCCTCCTCAGAGAACCGGCACCGGAGAGCACCCCCGCCATCTGGCGTTGGGCCGCCCTCGGGTGCGCGATCAGTAAACGACGATATGGAACCATGTGGACCTAGTGCGAATCTCTACTTCCCGTTGTCGTATTGGGTGACGGTCAACGACCAGTCATCCAGGTAAAAGGCCATGCCTGAGAGTGTGACCAACGCTTGAACCTGGATCGTATGTTTCCCAGGTCCTAGCACTATGCTGCGCTGCATCGCGTGGCCTTCATAGAAGTCGTCGGCGGTGCCAACTCCGTCGAAGGCGAAGTCGCCAGCGGCAACGGGGTTCATTTCAGCTCCGTCCGCTAGAATCTGCACGCTACAAAAGTTCTCCGCAAATGCACCCTGACAAGTCGAGTCTGCGGTGAATTCGGCTTCCACCAGCTGGACGTTGCCGGCCGGGACGGTGATGGTCGTGGTGGCACCGGCCAGGTTCTGAAATGACGTGGATCCGATAAAGCTAATTTCGCTTTCTGTGACCAGGGTGACCGCGGCGGCGGCCTTCCCAGTGTGGGTTCGGCGAACCGCGAAGGCAGAACTAGCCAGGGCCGTACTGAAAAGCAAAGCAACAGCGATGGTGTCACGTGTGCTGCGCATATATTCTCCTTTTGGCGGGATGTCCCGACCTTTTAGTGTTTTTGGTTTTGGGTCACCCGGATCTCAGCCCCCCGGCAAGAGGTCTTCCTTCACTGCTGGGAACTGAAACTCGGACGTCTGTGGCTCTACTGGGCCTCTAATCGTGGCTGTCCGGGCGTGTCACGCAACTGTGGCCTGTGCCCGGACCCGCGCGGCTCCTTCGCAGAAAATGCGAAAGAGCGGAGCAATCCGTTACCTCACTTGCCGATCTGTACCGCAAGGGTGTTGTATCCGATGCTGATGGTGTCGGAGTTCGCAATGGCGCCGCCACCACACAGAGTGAAGGTGTTGGTGCCTCGTACCAGTCCGTCTCTGGGAGATAGCACCCACTGATGCGTGGTGTTCATAAAGCCGTCTCCGCCTAGTACGCTCTGCTGCGCAATCACACGAGATCCGTAGGCAGTGCACTGACCTCCGTTCAAGCTGAGCCCAACCATGAATTCATCATTTTCCGCAAAATCGGCGCTCCAGGTCACGACGACTGGAACCACGGCGGTCGGCTCGGTGACACTAACCGACTCGCCCCACATGAAACAGCACTTACCCGTGAGCTGCTTGCCGGTAGAGAGCAAGACCTGTTGTTTAGGAACCGCAAAGGCCGATGCGGCCAGCGACACTATCAGGAAGACCACGGTGGTCAGGCACAGGATGTTTCGCGTTCTTACTTCTGGGAATACTTTCATGACAGTCTCCTTTTGACTCGCGGCTCTTACACGAGCGCGAGCACGAGCGGCATCGTGCCTCAGTTGCGCATTCCTCACAATAGACAGAAACTTAGCGTTGTCTTGAATTTGTATTAGCGTTCAAACTACGGATAACACTGGACTTGTTGCAAAATTGCGAAATCCATGTAGAATTCTCCCCACGCTTAAGGTGACTCCCCCCGTGGTTTCGAAGCCAGTCCCATTGCCGGATGCCCTCAGATTTGGGGATGGTTTCGAGCTGGACGTGCGCGCCTACGAACTGCGCTGCGCCGGACTCCCCCTGAAACTCAAGCCGATCCCCATGGAGCTTCTCCTCTTTCTAGTTGAGCGAAGGGGGGAATTGGTAACCCGAGAGCAGATCGTCGAACGGATCTGGGGAAAGGATGTCTTTCTAGACACCGACAACAGCATCAACGGCGCCATCAGCAGGATCCGGCAGTTGCTGCGGGATGACCCCGAAAAGCCACGCTACGTGCAAACCGTTACCGGAAAGGGCTACCGCTTCATAGCTCCGGTGGTCGGACTCGAAGCGCCGGCGCCCAAGGTAAACACCGCCGCAGCGCCCACCCAGTCGCCGGAAAACCTGCTTGGCAGCAAAGTCTCCCACTACAGAATCTTGCAGCTGTTGGGCGGGGGAGGCATGGGAGTGGTGTACAAGGCGGAAGACTTGAAGCTGGGGCGGCGAGTGGCGTTAAAGTTTCTGCCGAGTGAGTTGGCGAACGACCCGAAAGCTTTCGAGCGTCTTGAACGCGAGGCACGCGCCGCCTCCGCCCTGGACCACCCCAACATCTGCTCCATTTACCAACTAGGCGAGTACGAAGGGCAGCCCTTCATTGTGATGCAGTTACTGGAAGGGCAAACCCTGCGGGAATGGATCGAGCACGCGGCAAGCAAAACGACGCCCACTCGAACGGAACAATTGCAGGATATCGCGATTCAAATTGCGAATGGGCTGGAAGCGGCCCATCAGAAAGGCATCATCCATCGAGACATCAAGCCAGCCAACATCTTTGTTACGTCCCGGGGAGAAGCCAAGATTCTTGACTTCGGAGTCGCCAAGTTCATGGTGGCTGACGGGGTGGCCGAGGACGCTTCCATTCGGAGCGACCCCGGGTCTTGCGGGCATCTCGATGTTTCGGATACGCGCCTGACCCCGACTGGGGTATCGATGGGAACCCCGTCTTATTTGTCTCCTGAGCAAGTGTGCGGTGAAAAATTGGATGCGCGCACGGACCTGTTCTCCTTTGGCTTGGTCCTCTATGAGATGGCCACCGGCCAGCAAGCCTTTCCGGGCAAAACGGGGGCGGTCATTCGCGACGCGGTGTTAAATGTGCCCGCGGTGCCCGTGCGCCAGCTCAATCAGCACCTACCCGTGAAATTGGAGTCAATCATCGGTCGCGCGCTGGAAAAAGACCGCGCGCGGCGCTACCAGAGTGCAACCGAGTTACGCGCCGACCTCGAACAGATTCAAGCGGGCGGGGTCAAGAATCTCATTGCAGAGAAACCCGACCGCTTGGCTCCAGCATCAAGATTTGCCAGTGTGACTCGGGGTGCGGCCCTTGCGGTCCTCGCTATACTGGCAGGTGGATTAGTTGCCCTCGGTTTTCACTATCGCTCAGAACGGGCGAAAAGACTGACCGAAAAAGACACCATCGTCCTTACCGACATTGCTAATTCCACGGACGATCCAGTGTTTGATGGCACGCTCAAACAGGGCCTCAGCATAGCGCTGAGCCAGAGTCCATTCCTCAACATCCTCCCCGAGAACAAGGTTCGCGCAACTCTCACACTGATGAGGCAACCTGAAAACGTAGCAATCTCAAACGAACTTGCCGGGGAATTGTGCCAGCGTTCCGGAAGTAAGGCGTATGTTTCAGGGGCGATCGCAGCCCTGGGTAGCGAATATGTCATTGGGCTCAAGGCCGAAAATTGCCAAATCGGGGAGACGCTGGCCGAGGAACAGGTCACGGCGAAGTCGAAGGAAGAAGTAATCTCCATGCTGGGCAAAGCGGCGTCGCAGCTTCGCCAAAAACTGGGCGAGTCGATTTCCACGATTCGAAAGTTTGACGTTCCGCTTCGCGAAGCGACTACGAACTCGCTCGAAGCCCTCAAAGAGTTCACCATTGGCGGACAAATTGAAAACGAGGTCGGCGCGGCTGCCGCGATCCCGTATTATCAAAAAGCCATTGCCCTCGATCCCCTATTTGCGAGGGCATACAGCGCTTTGGCCAATCAGTATTCTGACACTGGGGAGAACGCTTTGGCCGCAACCTATGCCACCAAAGCGTTTCAGCTGCGCGATCACTGTATTCCGCCCGAGAAGCATCTGATTGAAGCGGTGTACCACGAATCTGTTACTGGAAATCTGACGAAAGCCATAGAAGCGTATGAGCTCTTGGCGGAGGCGCACCCCCGCTCCCCCCCCACATCAATCTGGGCTACGTCTACTCGCAGTTAGGAGAGAGCGAGAAGTCTCTCGCTGAAACCCTGCGCGGCCTCAGCCTTGGGCTGAGTTCCGGAGCGTACACGGATGCGACGGCGGACTACATAGCCCTAGGGCGACTCAAAGAAGCGAAGGCTACGGTCGCCGAAGCGGAATCCCGTAGCATGAATATGCCCCTGAACCATAACAACCTGTATCTGGTTGCTTTTCTGGAACACGACCAGTCCGTAATGGAGCGCGAGGCGGCATGGGCTATCGATAAGCCAGAAGTTGAAAATGTGGTGCTTTATTCTCAGTCTTGCACCAAAGCCTTTTATGGAGACTTGAAAAAGGCACGCGAGTTGTCACGATTTGCGAGTAATTCTGCCATCCGCGCCGGTCAGAAAGAAACTGCCGCAGGTTACCGTGCAGATGCGGCCCTTCGGGAGGCGCTATTTGGCAATGTGTCTGATGCCCAGCGAGGGATCCGAACGGCGCTGGAAACTTCTAGCGGCCAGGATGTGCAAGCGGCTGCTGCGCTGGCGTATGCCTTCGCCGGGGATCAGTCGCGGGCACGATCGATAGCAGATAGTCTCGCCAAAAAGTTCCCGGAAAACACACTGGTCCAGTCAAACTATCTGCCGGCCGTCCGGGCCCAGATCGCGCTGAATTCCGGGAAGACTGACCAGGCGCTCGATTTGCTGAAACCAGCCCGTCCCTATGAACTGGGTCAACCTGCCGGGTCGATACTGCTGAATCTTTATCCTGTCTTCGTGCGCGGAGGCGCATATCTGGCGGCACACGATGGCAAAGCAGCGGTGGCAGAGTTCCAGGAAATCCTGGACCATCCGGGCATCGCGGTGAATGAACCCATCGCTGCGCTTGCACATCTGGGGTTGGCGCGAGCCAACGTGTTAACTGGCGAGAAGGATAAAGCTCGCTCCGCGTATCAGGACTTCTTCACTCTCTGGAAAGACGCGGACCCCGACATCCCAGTACTGAAACGGGCTAAAACAGAATATGCCAGGCTGTCTCAACCGGACTAGCATAGCGGCACGAGAGCGACACGCTTGAGCGTAGGCGTAAATGACTTGCGGAAGCAAGGCTTGGGCATGCGGACGGGGATTGAGGCAAGATCACCGGAACGGGTTAATAGAGTGGTTTAACCCGGAGTTACCTATTGGGACGAACTATTATGTGCTTCATGTCTCACTGCACTTGAACTTCTTGGACGTTGACCGCGCTTCGGCGAACAGTCGTCCTACATTGTGATCAGGGATTCCAAGGCAACGCGGTTTGGGATGACAATCGTCGAGCCTTTCTGCAGGATGAGACGTTGTCTCTTGAAGCGCGCAAATAGTCGGCTGACGGTCTCTCGCGACGTGCCAATCATCTGCCCGATTTCTTCGTGGGTCGAAGGCAGCTTTATTCGGGTGGGGTCTATGGCTACGGAGTTCTGGTCGAGCCAGCCCACCAGCAGTCGAGCAAGCTTCTCTCTGGCGGATTCCGAAAGTATCAGGTCACGAATTTCGCGGCATGTACATGCGTAGTCCTGGCTGATGTGCTGGGTCACCCACAGTGCAAGTTCGCCGTGAAGGCGCATCTGGCGCAACAAATCGTATTGTCGCAGGAAGTTGATCTCACACGCCTCCTGAGTCTCGGCTGTAGCTTCATACCGGCGTCCGGAAACCACAGCGGCAACTCCCAATGGGCAACCAGCCTCGACAATTCGCAGAATCAGCGTCCTGCCGTCGCTGCCGCAAATGGAAAGCTTCACCCGGCCGTGACGCACGATGAAGACTCCGCGCGGAGCTTGTCCTTCCGCGAACAGAACCGATCCCCCCGGATAGGCTGTGCTGATCGTTTCTTGCTCCAAAGCTTTGGCTAAGACTGGAGGGAGGTTGCCCAAAGTTTTGCTGGCCGGCGGAAATTCCTTGGCATTGTTTAGAACATGTCGAGCCATGCGTTGCCTCCGCTCCATCACTTTTGGCAATTCCTTCGCCACTCTTCTCAGGCGGGGTGAGGCTTCAGCGCAGGTGGTATAACTGGACTGGAACAAGTGGTTTGATCTGATACCCTGAGGTGCGGCTACTGCACTCTCCCCAACAGAGTTGTGCCAGGAAGTGCGCGCTTTCACTCACTTAGAGTGTTAACTCCGCCACCGGTCGGTCGATTACAGAGCAGCGACTAGTTGTTGTTTGCCATCTTGCGCAGCAATGCCGCGTTGCGAATCAACAGCGTCGAACCTTTCGACTCCAGAATCTGACGTTTCTTCATCTCAGTCAGCAGTCTGGTAACTGTTTCTCGCGAGATGCCAATCATATTGGCAATTTCCTCATGAGTGAGTCGAAGCCTCAACCGGGTTTCCGGTTTGCCACCTTCGTCGTTCTTGGAGCTCCACTCCAAAAGTAAGTTAGCCAGTTTCTCGTGGGCGGAGTGTGACAATCCCAGCGAGCGCAATTCATTGCAAGCATCGTGATACTTCTCGCTCAGCAGCTCAGCAACTTTGAAGCAGGCTTCCCCATTGTCCTTCAGCAAGCGCAGGAAGTGTTCGCGCTTGACGAAATTGATCTGGCAGCGCTCGCTCGTTTCTGCCGTCACTTCGTAAGGCTCGCCGGAGATCGTGGCACTCAACCCCAGCACCTCCCCGGGTTCGGCAAGCTCCACAATCATCTTTTTGCCGCTAGGGGAGTTGACCAAGAGCTTTACAGTGCCTTTGCAGAGCAAAAAGATGCCGCTGGGTGTCTGTCCTTCGACAAAGAGCACCGCCCCCTCGGGATACGCAGTCGCGTGCTTGATGTTTTCAAGGACCTGCAACGCGGCAGCAGGCAGATCACAGAAAACGTCATCAGCGCGCAGTTTGCATGTAAGACAGCTTTCGACAATCTCCGTTCCATATGGTGAGAGCATGGACTAGCCTCCTGTGAGCGGTGTGTATGTGCCCCGGCCTTGGCTCGATCGTATTTTGCTCAGTCCTCAGCCTCTTGAGCGGTTTCATCTAAGGTCAGTGTCCATCTGAATGAAACGCTTGGCTATGCTACAAAACACATGCCGCGGTGATATGCCCCACACTTGATCTGCTGGTTAATCAAGCGCGTAACCTGCCGAGTTGCGATCACTCTGTGAGACCCAATGATTAGTTCCGCCCGGTTTGATCCCGAGAAATCGCGGCGGTTAGCTTTTTGGAGCTCAGCGACTGAAGAAGAGTTCCAGCCGGGCGCACTCCGAACTTAGCCCACAACCGCACGCGATAACGACGCGGTACCTACGTTTGTGCGAATACTCGGGTAGGTATGACACGCGAAGAACTGCGCATCGACGTGAGATTCGTCACCGGTGCGAGTGAGTCTGGTCACTGAATCGCGCCTGTTTCAGGCAGATGATGACCAAGGGCAGGCGGGCAGCGGTTGGCCCGTGTCTGCGGCTTGGATACGCACTCAGACCGACCCCAGGAGGATGTTATGGCGCTGCTCGATTCTGCAAGCGGAAAACTCATCCGTGATTATTCCATCCAGGAATTGACCGAAGCCGCCAACTTAATGCGCGGTTATGATCTGGTAGCGCTTTGTGCCGCGGGATCCGGACACGCCGGTGGAACCCTCTCGATCATGGATATCACCGCAGCTCTCTACCTCAAGGTAGCGAATCACGATCCAGAAAATCCGAATTGGGCAAACAGGGACCGGATTATTTGGTCTGGAGGTCACAAGGCTCCGAGCCTGTATCTGGGTCTTGCGTTCGCCGGATTTTGTAAAGTGGAAGATGTCGCACTTCTCCGCAAATTAGGATCTCCGTTCCAAGGTCACCCGCACTGGCTGAAGCTGCCGGGCGTGGAGGCGTCGACAGGATCGCTGGGCCAAGGCCTGAGCATTGCGGTGGGCATCGCGCTGGCAGGCAAACTCAACGAGAAAAACTACCGGACATTTTGCATCATGGGGGATGGCGAGCAACAGGAAGGACAGATCTGGGAAGCGGCCATGGAGGCCGCGCACTATGAGCTCGAGAACCTGATCGGGATTGTGGATTGCAACCGGCTTCAGATCGATGGCCCAGTCGCTGAAGTGATGAACATAGAGCCGCTTGAGGACAAGTACAAGAGTTTCGGCTGGGACGTGGCGCGGATCGACGGGCACAATATGGCGCAAATTGTGGAGGCCCTATCCGTGAGCAGAGCGGGAACTGGCAAGCCGCTGGTGCTGCTGGCCGACACCGTCAAAGGCAAGGGCGTCAGCTTTATAGAGAATGTTGCGGGCTGGCATGGGAGAGTCCCGAACCACGAAGAGATGATCAGCGGATTGCGGGAGCTCGGGCTAGTCGATAGAGTTCCCTACGCAAGCCTTTTGGAATACGGGGAAAACTTTCAACAGCAAGCTGTCCGCAAGCTAAATGAAAAATTGCCACGCTTCAGCCGCGATTACTGGTGGAACAGCTTAATTGTGATGACCGCGCAAATGGAACCGACACGCAAGGGATTCGGCCAAGCGCTGGCGCAACATGGCGACGATGAACGGATTGTATGCCTGGGACTGGACATCTCTGGTTCGATCACCATCGGTGAGTTCTACTCTGGCAAACCGGAACGCAAGAAACGCTGGATCAGCCTGGGGATCGCCGAGCAATCGGCAACCGCTGTCGCAGCGGGACTAGCGAAAGAAGGCAAGTTGCCAGTCTTCGGTACCTACGCGACTTTCGCCGCGGCCAGAAACCTGGACCAGATCAGGACATCAATCTGCTACGGCAATTTCAACGTCTTGATTGCCGGCGCTCATGGAGGCGTGTCCGTAGGACCGGATGGCGCAACCCATCAGGCCCTGGAAGACTTGTTTGCCATGTGCGGCTTACCAAACATGTCCGTCGTCGTGCCATGCGATGCCATTGAGACCAGGAAGGCCACCAGTTACCTGCTGCTGCACTGCCTTGGGCCCAAGTATCTTCGCTTCGCGCGAGAAGCCACACCCGTCGTCACCAAGGAAGAAAGTCCATTTGTTTTTGGAAAAGCAAACGTAATTCGTCTGCGTCACACAGATAAAGAATTTGCGGACGCATTCGACACGTGCCTTGCTTCCGACTACAGCAATGAATCGGAGGACTTGACGATCATCGCCTGCGGCCCGATGGTGCCCGAAGCCATGCGCGCGGCATACATCCTGCGACAGGAGTTCGGGTGGGAGGCACGCGTGATTAACATGCACACGCTGAAACCGATCGATGAAGAGGCTGTAGTGCGGGCGGCGAGAGAGACAGGCATAGTAATCACGGCGGAAGAGCATCAGATCGGAGCATTGGCGTGGCGGGTGAGCGGGATCATCACCGCATCACAGGAACTCTATGGCGTGCCCGTGATTACGGGCGCGGTTGGCGTTCGCGACCGATTCGGCGAATCCGGTGCCCCGTGGGAACTGATCAAGGAATTCGAAGTCAGCGCCGAACATATCGCGCAAGTAGCAGTGGAGTTATCCGAGGTTAGATCAAACTCGCGGTCTGATTCCGAGGATGTTCGAGCTCAAGAGCTATCCGTCGCGGAGCGAAGGTAAACGTCGCAGCTCACGCAGTTGCCATGCCTAATTTAGATTGCTAACTACAGTCACTCCTGGGAGAACTTGCTGTATTAGCTTGGACTCGACCTGACCTACAGCGTTGCCGACTTTCTATGCATCGGACACAGATTGGTATCCGTTTGGGAGAGTGAGCGTAATTGATTCCATGACAATGTCGGCTCCCACGCCCGAGTAAACCTTGGTGGTGGCAAACCAACCAAAAGGCTCGGGATGAAAGGAGCCGAACATGATCATTATAGGAGCAGGTTTTCACCCCGAGTTTCAGCAAATTGCTTTTGCGGATACCGACAGCGAGTTGGGACACGCAGTAATCGTAGCCTATGCGCGCAACGTGCGTTTGATCGGAGAGTCGGCGGAAAGATGATCGCTTCGACGCCCCGCACTCTGGCTCGGTTGGCGCAGATCGAGACGCGATTTTTCGACAACTGAGCAAACGAGGCTATAATGGGTAGCTTTCGGCCCCGGGGTAGTGGAGGTCAGTATATGAAAGTTACCCTGCTTATGGTCGCGCTGGTTGCAGTATTGATGTCGTTTGCGGGAGCGCAGGGCAACGGTCAGTCAGCTCAGGCCAACCTGGACCGCGAAATCAATATCCCGCGCGATGCCAGCGCGGTAGCAGTTCGCAGATCCCCGCAATCCCAGACGCTTACCGCGGTCGCGCTTGCAACTTCTTCCGCCTTCGCCGGGCAGTTTAAAGCTGTGCCAGCCGATGGGCAACGACGCTTCAAGCACATCATTATCGTCGTGCAGGAAAACCGCACGCCGGATAATCTGTTCGGGTCCACGCCGAAGAAAGGAAAATGCAGCCAAGAGAACCCTTTCATGACCGGTGTGGACATCGTGAACGGCGGTATGGGTTACCGTCCGCAACGCGACGGCACCTACAAATATCAGCTTATCTGTAACAAACCGCTACCCCTGAACGGCTGGGACCAAAGCGTCGGAGCGGTCGTCGATCCCCAGCATACCTATGAGGATTTTGAGATGGACTACCTCGGCTATGAGCCTGGTGTCGGCTACACCGACAACCTGATGAGCGGCTTTTGCCATCAGTTCGGCTACAAGGAATGGAGCGGCGTCTGCCCATCGTTCTCCTTCGTACGGAAGTCCGACGTGCAGCCGTACTTCGACATCGCCACCAATTATGGTTTCGCCAATTACATGTTCCAGTCCCACATGGGCCCCAGCATGGCGGCGCACCAGTTCCTGTTCGCCGGGACATCGGCGCCGGTTTCGCCCAGCGGCGACAACTGCAACGCCGGCAACTGGAGTTGCGCCTACGACTTCGTAGCCAACGACCCTTGGCCTCCGCCACCCGCCCCATACGGCTGTGCCTATACTCTCAGCAAGGGCCACAACTGGCCGAGGTGGGTCGAGCCCGACGGTACGGTAATTAGCGACCCGAGGCAAGACCCGAACGAGTGCTATACCCACGACAGTCTGGTGACTGACGCCAAGGATTGCACCAACCAGAAGGATGGCACCGACTATTGCGACCGGGGAGTCGACGGACAGCGCTCCAGTTTGGGCTGGGCCTACTATGTGGAGCCGAGTAGCCACGGCGGCGTATCACTCTGGGATGCCCCGGCATACCTTCCGGAGGTGTGCTATGGGCAGTCGACGCAATGGGGCAGCGGCAACCCCTGCGGAACGGGCCCCTCGGGAAATAGCAAGGAGTGGGCCGATCATATCCGGATTCCGTTGGGAAAGATTCCGCATGCCGCCGGTAACTACAGCTATGCACCGATCCTTGACGACATCTTGGCGTGCAAGCTGCCAGCCATTAGTTGGGTGATTCCCGACTGGGCGTACTCGGACGCCCCCACGGCGACAAAACCTACTAACCTGGCCATTGGGCCCTCTTGGGTCGGTGACATCATTAACGTTATTGGCAAGAGCTATCAACTCACCCACCAAAAGTGCGACTATTGGGGCGTTGGCACCGGATCAAACAAATCGGAGCCAACCGCGATCTTCGTTGTCTGGGACGATTTTGGGGGCTTTTTTGACCACGTGCAGCCTTGGGTCGTGAGGAGAGAGGGCGGTGGAACGGGATTTGAGGACTGCCAGGTCGAGCAGGGCCAGTGGGGCTGTGGCTACACCGAGGGTTTCCGCGTGCCGTTGCTGGTGGTGTCCCCCTACACCAATCCCTACGTCTCCGGCGCTTGCGGTAAGGGCACGGGCGCAGACTGCCCCAACCTTGGTAAGGCCTCTGGCTACATCTTCGGCCAATATACCCACGACTTCGGAAGCATCCTGGCGTACACCGAGTGGAACTTCGGACTGCCCAACATCGACCAGGCCAATAACGGCTACGCAGACTGGAACGCACCCGATTGGTCCACCGACCACCAGTCGCACATTCCGCTGTCGGAGTTCTTCGGATCGAGGCGGTCGTTCACGAGCATTAAAACGCCATATCACTACACTTGCTTCCAGACGCACCACAAGAGCCAGACCTGCCCATTCGGCAAGACGTGGGTGGCCCATGACCCTGACGAGTATTGATGGGAGTATCGCCAAGGAAAGATGGCTATGTAGCCGGCCGCGACAGAACACATTTCACCGTTTTCTTCATTGTGAATGGATGGGCGCTGAGCTCACGATGGATTGCGCGGATTCGAGATTTGTGGTCCCGACGGATACGTGATCTTTTTGGCCGTCCGAGATAGATCCCATCTATCTCAAGCGGGCTCACAGAGCGTGTCTGCGGAGGGTTTACATCTAGTTCTGAGCGTTCCCTGCTTGCTTGTCAACGGGCAATCGTACGCCGCGTGTTCGCAGACGGTACCTTTGTAGCAAGGCCAGGGGCGCATGGGCGAAACAAACCTGCCGGAATTGGTCGAAGGTGCGCAGCGCGCGATAGGCCACCTGGTCGCCGACCCTTTGTTGTAAGCGGGGCATTGCAACGTCGTCAGCGTCACTCAGAACGGATGGCGGCCATTCGTCGTTATATCGGTGCTTCCAGAGTTTCACGTAGCCATCTATTTTCTGCCGAATGGCCTGGTCAAGGACAACCGTGCGAGGCGTGCTGACGATCTTATCTCCATGCAAAAGAGCATGATGTGCTCCCTTGAAGGTGGCAGATCGATCGGCATCCCGGAGGGAAGCCAATTCGTCGCGGTAGGGAATCTCGAGAAAGCGGCAGACCTCCCGCATGACTTTCGCGGGATCGCTGGTCAACTCTTCATAAGTCACCTGGCAGACTGGCTGTCCGCGGGAAACAAGGTAATCAACTCCGCTCTTGAGAACCTGGTACCCAATCAATCCTCGCAGATAGGCTCCGCGCTGTCGGAAGTAACGGGCGCCGGATTGGGCAGCGCGCGCAACGGCATTCGCGGTCGCCGCAGGATCGCGCCATTGAATGATGAACCGCGCTTGAGGAAATAGTTTGGCAAGTGCAGGCAGGGAATCATAGTAGTTGGGAGACTTGTCTCCCCAGATCACCGCACCTTTGCGCGCGGCGTAGGCCTGGTGAACGGCGGTAAACGCCGTGGGAAAGTCTGCTACTCCGCGAGGCAGATCACTCATGCTTATTCCATGCCGGGTTAATGCGCGATCCCAGAATTCCCAACGCAATGCCCAATCACAATAACCCGCGGGCTTGCGAAACGCCGAGCGCAACAACCAAAGATCCGCCTCAAACGTCAGCGCGACCTGGGGATGCTTGTTCAGGAGGGCGTAAAGAAGTGAGGAACCACTACGCCACAAGGCCACGACGAATAATGGCCCCGGAGCCAGACTCACATCTGCGGCAGGCTTCGAAGGGGCGTGCGTTGTTGGGTTCATGAGACGCCCCCCGGCGGCCCACTGATAGCCTCTGGTTTAGGTGCCAGTATGGATATTATCGCCATGCGAATACCAAGATAAATAGAGAAACTGGAGGAAACAGTGGGATTATAAATCTCCGCGTTGCAGGACAGCTCGAAGACGGTGCCGCAGTCGCACTGATTGTCACCTCCGTGCAAAGTGCTTCCGTACAAGTTCCCGGCACCGTCAAAGATCATGCCACCGATTGGGTGGACACCGGTCTCGACCATTGAAGGCATGAAGGACCTCTTCCTGACCTCTCGCGTTGACGCTCGCTGTAGTGAGAAATCCAAGTACGACGGCCCAACGCGATATCCAACCTCATCCGGACCGTTCTGCTGCACATCGAGAAACTTTCCTCACAAATCCTCAGGCTCAGAGGGCGTGGTGTGGTGCTTCCAAGCGACGGCAAGTATACATCAGGGGAATGACGCAGCTATCCCTGTTTTCTCGACCCGATAAGCCCGTCGACCTGTCATCACTCATGACTGACACTGTCATGTTTCATGACTAATACAGTGAGTACGGTATTGACCGGTTCCGCCCGAGGTGGCATACTCCCCTTTGAAGTTACCCTTCCTCGTGCCGTCCGCCGCTGTGCGCGTGGCTCCGGCCAGCAGCTTGCCAAGGGTGAAAGGCGGCTGCTTTGTCCTCTTCCATTCTCATCGTTGACGATAGCGCCCCCATTCGACGTTTGATCCGGTCTTATATCGAACCGCATAGCGATTGGCATGTCTGCGGCGAAGCGGAGAACGGCAAGGCTGCGGTCGAGAAGGTTAAGGATCTGCGACCCGACGTCGTGGTTCTGGATTTTCAGATGCCAATCATGAATGGGCTTGAGGCCGCCCGCGAGATTGCGCAGGTAGCTCCCAACACGGCGATGGTGATGTTGACGATGCACAGCAGCCATCAACTCTGGAAGGATGCACACGCTGCTGGCATCAGAGAGGTTCTCTCAAAATCCGATGAAGTCCAGCACCACTTGATTGCGTCGCTAAGAAACGCGGTGCTGAATGCTGGAAGTTGATGTTGAGCCAAATTCGGCCCGGTGGTCGGGGAAGGAGATCAACTTGCCTCCCTCGCGATCCGCCGCCGCGGTGCGCTTGCAAAGCCAGAAAAGGAAGGACACCGACACAACGCCGAATAGAAACCATAACATTAAAAACAATCGTAGGAAATGCATCGGGATCACCTGGCTACGAGAAGCGGCACGACCAAAGAAGCGACAGCCATCATACCATATAGCAGATTCGATATAACGTTCTTGTTAGTCGCTCCGGCAAGTCGCTTAACTCACGCTGTTCCCTTGAGAACGCACAAACAACTGCAAAACCTTTCACATTGACAGCGACGACGGGAGACGAGAGACTTCTTCTTTGAATGCGGTGTCCCCCACCCGCACTTAGAAAGTGAACCGGTTCCTATCCCCAGGAGCCATTGAGTGCAGTGGTACCGCGCGGTCAGGAATCAACTAAAGGTTTCTTCAGATTTCCGCTGTTAAGCGTAACCATTACGCACCTCGCGCATCTTACGATGCCTGTGCCGAACTTGGCACGTCGTTTACGAAGAGAGAATGGACCAAACCACCGGAGGTTTATTGGTCGTGACGCCCAGCAACCTAGCTAGATCGGCTGACTTGAATCAATGTAGCAACGTATCCTGCCTCGGCTCGCGGCGGAGAGCCCACTATCTTCGCTTTCCCATCTGCCAATCGCCGCCTCTAACTTCGGTGCTGGTTGGCTTCATCCTTTGCACCGTACTGATTGTTTCGGCGACGGACGTTGTCACTTATCACAACGATATCGCGCGCACCGGTCAGAACCTGCAAGAGAAGGTACTTACACCTGGCAAGGTCAAACCGTCGCGCTTCGGAAAGCTGTTCACTTTTCCCGTGGATGCAGTCATTGACGCCGAACCTTTGTATCTTTCCGCCGTGTCGATCCCAGGGAAGGGCACACACAACGTAATCTACACCGTCACCGAAAATGACAGCGTGTACGCTTTCGACGCAGACTCCGGCGCTTCGCTGTGGCATAAGTCCCTGGTCAAGTCCGGCGAGGCTCCCTCGGACGATCACGGTTGCAGCCAGATCAGCCCACAAATAGGCATCACTTCCACTCCGGTTATCGATCGCGCCATTGGTCCGCACGGCACCATTTACGTCGTTGCCATGAGCAAAGATTCTTCCAGCTATTTCCAGCGCATTCACGCGTTGGACATAACCACGGGGCAGGAGCAGTTCGGCGGCCCGGTCGCGGTAAAGGCGAAATACCCTGGCACGGGCGATAACAGCCACAATGGGCACGTGATCTTTGATCCCGGTCAGTACGCGGAACGGCAGGGACTGCTGCTTTTGAATCACGTGATTTATACGGCGTGGACTTCTCACTGTGATTTCCGGCCTTACACCGGATGGGTGATTGGGTACAGCGAGAGCACCCTCGCGCAAACGAGTGTGATAAACGTAACCCCCAACGGCAATGAAGGATCGATCTGGCAAGCCGGCGCCGGAATCGCCTCCGATGGCCAAAACCTTTTCTTTCTTGATGCCAACGGCACCTTCGATACCACTCTGAACAAGAAAGGCTTTCCAAACAAGGGTGACTACGGAAACGCTTTCCTCAAAGTCTCAACTGCGAACAACAAGCTTCGCGTGGTCGACTATTTCAATATGTTCAACACGATTCAGGAATCGGAAAGCGATGAGGACCTCGGTTCTGGAGGTGCCCTGGTGCTGCCGGCGATGAAGGATGCAAAAGGAAAGATCCGGCGCTTGGCCATTGGCGCAGGCAAAGACCAGAACATTTACATCGTGGATCGCGCTAACATGGGGAAATTCAATCCTAACGATGATCGCGCTATTTATCAGGAAATCGACGGAGTTCTCGGTGGTGGCGAGTGGGCCATGGCGGCTTACTTCAACGGGAATATTTATTTTGGACCAGTGGGAAACAACCTGCTGCAATTCCAGTTTTCGAAGGCCAGACTCTCTACATCGCCGTTTTCAAGAAGCTCCGGCACGTTCAATTATCCCGGCACGACCCCGAGCGTTTCTGCTAATGGCTCGAGCAACGGGATCGTTTGGGCGATCGAACATAGCGATCCCAACGATGTGTTGCACGCTTATCAGGCCGCAAATTTGGCGAAGGAGCTGTACAACTCGAAACAGGCAGGAAATCAACGGGATCAATTCGGCACCGCCAGCCACTTTGGTACCCCGATGATCGTCAATGGAAAAGTATATGTGGGCACGACGAACGGTGTCGCGGTCTTCGGCCCGCTAGGACATTAGGTGCGGCGAGAAATAGGTAGCCCCGGACGCCTCGTCCTCGGGCCAAACCAAGCTTTACGCCGGTGTAGGACTTGCTTTCTTTCCTTCGCGCCGCTGTCCCCGCGGTGGAGTCATCGCCAGCCGGCTCAACAACAGTTTCTCTCGCGCCAGCGCCACGGCAAGCGCCCCGACCTCGGTTTTGAGCGCCGCGCGCAGGTCGAGGAGCCTGCAGCCAAGTTGCACCCGGGCACGAAGTTCTTCCGCCTGGACCGGCTTGGTCACGTAATCATCTGCACCCGCTCGCAGACCGGCAACGATATCGGCCGCACTGTTTCTTGCGGTAAGGAGGATCACATAAATTCCGGCAGTCTGCCGACGAGCGCGCAATTCTCGACAGACGTCGATGCCTGTCATTCCAGGCATCACCCAGTCGACAATTGCAAGAACCGGGCCGTTCTCCTCCTGAAGCCGCGCCAACGCGGTAAGTCCGTCTTCGGTGATCGTGAGCTCAAATTCATGCGAAAGTAATTGCGTCAGAAGTTTGCGAAAAAGTGGCTCGTCTTCAGCGATCAGGATTTTCACCGGCCCTCCTCAGATGCTCGCTCTATCGCCGATTCGCAGCATGATTCGGATTGGCGAACGCTCATCTGTTTGCAATATCGTCTTCCGGGATTGATAACTTTAGTACCGCGAAGCGGAGATGAGAATTGTCTTAGGAGAGGGAGAATGCAGCCGACCTGCCTATGCCAGGTTCATTTGTAAAATCTTTGCCGGAACACTACATAAATGTCTCGTCCGCTCCGAAACGGCATATACTCCGGGAAAGAACCTTGGGGGCCCGCCATGATATCCCCGTATTTCCGTTGTGCCTTTCTGATCTTCGCGTTGAGCGTGTCTGCGTTGGCCCAGGGCCGCTCCGGAGGCGCCCGACCTCCTTCAGGCTCTCTAAACACAAACACTGCGCCCCAGCAGATTCCGCCCGCGGCGCCCGCGTCGGCATCCTCAGCCATATTCATTTCGGGCAAGGTAGTTCTGGATGACGGGGCGGAGCTGACCGAGCCAGCGGTAGTTCAGACCATCTGCCGGGGCCGCAGACACAGTGAAACCTACACCGACGGGCACGGCAACTTCAGCTTTCGCTTCGGAGATCCGACCCCGAGTACGGCAGCTGCCATTAGCGACGCCGCCAGTTCGAACGTAAGCGACCGGTCGGGCCTGCAATCTATGCCAAACTTACAGGAGTGCCAGGTGCAGGCCGAGTTGGCGGGCTTTTCTTCTGAAACAGTAGAACTCGGCAGCCGGATGGGGCTGATGGCCAGTATCGATGTGGGCCGCGTCCCGCTGCACCGCCTGGAGCATGTTGACGGCAACAGCGTCAGCGCGACCAGTTACCTGGCTCCTCCGCCAGCCAAGAAGGCATACCAAAAAGGGCTCGAACAGGTGAAAAAGAGCAAGTGGGAGGAGGCGCAGAAGTCGTTCGAGAAAGCAGTCCAGATTTACCCCAAATATGCGACCGCTTGGTATCAACTGGGGCGGCTGCAGTTGCGATCTCCCTCACCAAGCCAACAGGACCTAGCGTCGGCAAGGCATTCCTTCGAGCAATCGGTTGCGGCCGATCCCAAATATGTAAATCCCTACGACGGACTAGCCCGACTGGGTATGTTCGCCCGCGACTGGCCCCACGTGGTTGAAATTACCGACAAGCTGATCGCCTTGAACCCGGTGAATTTTCCCGACGCTTATTACGACAGCGCAGTGGCCAACTACTACCTGAAGAAGTTCGACGACGCGGAAAAGAGTGCGCTGCGGGGCATCGGCGTCGATGAAACCCATCAGCTTCCCAAACTGCAATACCTGCTCGGCATGACCCTCCTTCAAATGCAGAACTACCAGGCCGCCTCCGAACACATGCAGGTGTATCTCAGCCTGGCCAAACAACCGGAGGATATCGAACTGGCCAAGCGGGGCATGGCCGAAATCCAGAAAGTATCCGCCAGCGCCGCGCAGCCCCCGGTTGTAGACATGGACAAGTGAAAGATTGCCGTGCTCTCGTTTGGTTCGGGAAGTTAACGGGAATAACGACATTGCGTATGTGGCATCGTCTCCGTTAAGCTGCCTTCGGCTTAAGTTCAACAGAGGAGATTAACGGGTGCGCAGTTTCCTGCTTGCTGCATGCTTCGTCATTCTTGTTTTTTCATTCCTTTCCAATCCCGCGGCGGCCCAGTCGATCAAAGTGTCGGTTGATCTAACCGACGCGCCGCGCAATATCTACCACTCGCATCTGACCATGCCGGTAAAGTCGGGTCCGCTGACGCTGGTCTATCCGGAATGGATTCCGGGCAATCACCGGCCGGCCGGACCGATTGCGAATGTGACCGGCCTGAAGATGGAAGCTGGCGGACAGGCGCTGTCGTGGCAACGCGATCCCGTAGATATGTATGCCTTCCACGTCGACATACCGGCGGGAGCGAACGATCTGCAGGTTTCGCTCGATACCATCACCAACGACGGCAGTGCCGGTGCGAGCGGACCCTCGGCGACGACCAACGTTCTCGACTTGAATTGGAACCAAGTTGTGCTTTACCCGCAGAGCGCGAGTTCGGACGCGGTGCAGATAACCTCTTCGGTGTCGCTTCCGTCAGGATGGAAATTTGCCACTGCGTTGCCGAGAGAAGCGATGGGTCATTCTAACGGCTCATCATCATTGGAGGCGTTCAAGCCGGTTTCATTGACGACGCTGGTCGATTCTCCACTGATCGCGGGCGATCACTATCGCACGATCGAACTCACAAAGCCTGGTGAGATTCCTCCACACGTAATTGACATGGTCAGCGAGAGCGACTCGGGCCTCGCGATGACGTCTGCGGACGAGGCTGCGTACCGCAAGCTGGTCGCGGAAACCGGGGCGCTGTTTGGGGCGCGTCATTATCTCGAATATCACTTTCTGTTGACGCTGAGCGACGAGGCTGGCCACCACGGCGTGGAGCATCATCAATCGAGTGACAACAGCGTGCGAGAGCGCACCCTGATCGAACCCGAGCTGCACCTGACGGAAGCGGGCTTGCTGCCGCACGAGTTTACCCATTCGTGGAATGGCAAGTATCGCCGGCCTGTGGGATTGGCCACGCGAAATTATCAGGATCCCATGCTCGGTGATTTGCTTTGGGTGTATGAGGGGTTGACGGACTATCTCGGAAATGTGCTGACGGCTCGCTCTGGGCTGTGGACGCCCGAGCAATATCGCGAGTCCCTGGCCGAAACTGCGGCGATGCTGGACCATCGCGCGGGTCGCACCTGGCGTTCGGTTGAAGACACGGCACGCTCGGTGCAGATTCTGCGCCTGCAGGGGCCCGAATGGCAGAGCTGGCGGCGCAGTCTCGATTATTACCCCGAAGGAGAACTGATCTGGCTGGAAGTGGACACAACCATCCGGCAGCAGAGCCAGGGGCAGAAGTCGATCAATGATTTTTGCCGACTTTTTTATGGCGGCGAGAGTGGCGCTCCGAAAGTTGTGCCTTACACCTTTGACGATCTGGTGCGGGCGCTGAATCAGGTGACTCCTTACGACTGGGCCGGGCTTTTGAAGACGCGAGTGAATTCCACGGATCCGCATGCGCCGCTTGGCGGCATCGAACGGGGCGGATGGCGACTGGTGTACAACGATCAACCCAATCTGTTTGTCCGCACCGGCGAGAAACTGCGGAAGTCCGCGGACGTCTCTTACTCGCTGGGTTTTTCTGTCAAAGAAGACGGAACCCTCGTGGATGTAATTCACGGGTCTCCAGCTTACGTGGCCGGGATTGGTCCGGGGATGAAGCTGATTGCGATCAATGGCCGAGCCTGGTCGAGGGACGTTTTACTGGACGCGTTGCGTTCTTCGAAAGACAGCCAGCAGTCGCTTGATTTGCTGGTGGAGAACGCGAAGTTCTACAAGACTTATTCCGTTGCATACCACGACGGAATCAGAAATCCCCATCTGGAACGAAGCGACGGGCCGGACGTTTTGGGAGAGATTTTGCAGCCCCTGACGAAATAGGGTGTTGCCTAGCACTCCGAACTTCGGAACGGAATCCACAAACGAAACGCCCTTTAAGGTACCAATTCGGGACGGATTTGCTGTTTCGTGCCGGGTACCCCCCTTCCCCCAAATTCCTCGCAAAATCTAGAAAACAAAAGAGTTAATTTATGACCCTATGCTAGATCTTTGAGTTTAAAGGAGTTACACACAAAATCTAGAGAACATGGGAGTTACGGGTGGTACGGTTCGAAGGGCAGAGGCAATTCGAAGCCGCCCATCAGATTGTCAAAGAACGGCATTATCATGTAGATAACGCATTTGTAAACATATTATCTGGGTAGAACGAAGGAGTCAACGAGAAAATCGCGTCGGCGAAGCGGCGGGGGTGGTCAGTCGCTACGGGGGCGTAATCAGGCGGACGGGAACGGGCGAAGTGCCGGAAGCACCCACTACCGGCGTTACACCGATGTTTGTGGAGCTGTTGCTGCAGCCGGCGATGTTGAGTACGGTAACGCTGATGTCGCCGGGGTGTGTGCCACCGTGAACCTCGTTTATGAATGCCTGCATGTATCCGTCAATCGTGACGTTTCCACCGGTGGGAGGTATGAACCCAGCGGTATCGATGAGCGGAATGGTGACGATCGAACTGCTGGTCGTGACAAAATTTCCGTTCTGTAGGCCGCTTTGAGCTGTGATCTGCATCGGGTTATTAGGCCACGGGATGGGGTCGAGCGTGTCCTGGCCTTTATTCAAGCCATGCGTTGTAGCGTTGATGAGACATTCAGCTCCGAGAGCGCTTAAACCAGTCAGTCCGGTTGGGTTGACGGTGTTGTCCCATTGCAGGTTCGTAACGCCGCCCCCACACGAAAGTACCTTATAGGAGGTTGTCACGTCGGCACACTCGATGCTCTGCTCATAGTTGGTCGCGCCCGTGCAGGTGCTGGGGCACACATTCGGGTTAGGAGTCGCGGGAGCAGTAACCAGCGCCGGGACGTACTCTACCTGCGGGTAAAGTAACGAGTTCGCGGGGCCGCGTCCCGGAGGATTCCCACCGACCAGCAAGGTGCAACCGGGACCAGGCGATTGACAATCGGCGGTGAGGTTAAGTGTTTCTCCGATCGCACTAGGTTCAACAACTCCCGTCGTTGGGGTAATGAACGGAGTACCTGAGTTAGGGTCAATGTTGGCGACGAGCCATGGCTTCACGGCTTTCGGGGCAATTGGCGTGAAATTCTGTACGTTCGCTGGATTGTAGGCTTCTGCGGTCGCCGTGGCGGTAACGATGTTGGGGCTCGCTCCCCAGATTTTGGAAAAGAAGGTAGGCAGGGTGCTGCTTTGCAGTTTGACGGTGATGTGCGGATTGCCTTGACGAGCCCAGTCCACGGCCGGTGGCGACGCCGGCGTGGGAGGCTGCCCACCGACCAAATTGTTCTGCAGCACAGCGCTGATTTGGTTAGTCGCCGCCGTCGCCGCCCAACTTTGCACAGTCGTGAAATTCGGGTCTGTAACCAGAAGAGTAGTGATGCTGGAATCTGCGATTGCTTTAGCGCCAGCCAGGGCAGCTGCATCGGCGGCCCGCTGGATCTCGCTGCGAGCCGCATACAAGGTAACCACGTCAATCGCCAAGGCGGCCATCGCCAGCAAGCTCACGATCGATATGGCGACCAATATAATGGTCTGGCCCCGCTCGTGGTGACGTCTTTGTAAAAGAATGTTCCTCTGCATCGGCAAACCTTAGTTCATATTCACCGCGGTAGCGTTTCCTTGAATGTTTCCGAGAGTGTAGTGGGCGCCTGGAACCAGCAATTGGACGACATTGTTGAGATGCCATTGATACGGGTACGAGATCTGGACGGTGGTGCAGAGCGTGTTGACCGTGGCTCCGCCGATTGTCATCTGGATTGGAACTGCGCGGATCACATCCATTGTCATCGTGCAACCGTTCGCCGTGGCAGAGAAATGCCAATCGAGGTTTCCGCCTGCAAACGCCCAAATGGTTGTAGAGTCTGAGCCAAGACCACAGTCGTTGATATGTGCCGTTTGCAGATAGGAGTCAACCAGATAGCGCACCGCGTTCACGGACGGCGGTTGACTAAGTCCCAAATCGTTGGTGGGCTGACTAGACCCAAAGCGCGCGCCTTCGCGCACGGCATTGTTCAGCTCCTGTTTCAGGTTGAAGGCTCCGCCAAAATCGAAGATTCCGACGACTAACACTACGAGCAGGGGAAGAGCGACGGCAAATTCGATTAGGGCGGCGCCGTTCGTGTCCCGGAGCAAGCGTAGTTCTCGCCTAAAGCGGTTCGACCCAACGGCGCTTTGCTCCTTCGAGTGTCTAACCGAGTTTCGCGAACGTACCTCAGTGGCAGAAGCCTTCCTTAATAGAAGAGCGTATTTCGCAGCGCTTAAGGCGCTGCGCCACCCAACGGCATTTGGCTCAGTAGCCTCGCCAGCGAGGTTCAGGCCATGGACTTCCCTACGCGCGAGAAGTTGGGCGTCTTCGTTGGCTGTCCTTGTTTGGCTCTGAAGCACGATCCTAATATTCTCCTGTCATCTGCACCCCGGCATTGAGCATGATCTTCTGCATATTGAGAGAAGTGAAGGGAAGATAGAATTGATAGGGATATTGGAACTGAACCGCAACTCCGCAAGCGGGCGCGCCCGAACCCAGAGGCAAGCTAGCGGTAGTCTGCAGTTGCACGTTGTAGTAGACGCAAATCTGAGGTCCAGCTCCGGGCGTCTGACAGGTCGCGGTCCCGCCCCCGCACGCGATACGGGTAAGCGGTTCCCCGACTTTTGTCGCCTGGCCCGGATCAAGGCTGGAGGCTTGGAGGGACGACGCGACTTGGTTTCCAATTTGAGTCGGCGTCGGCTGACCGTTTGGCGTCCCACAGGTGGCGCAAGTCTGTGCCACGGCGAGGCGAGCGCCTTCGCGGGCGGCGTGATTGATGGTGGCATAGGTATTGAAGGCGCGGCCAAACCAGTAGATCCCCAGGAGCACCATGAAAAAGATGGGCAGCACTAAGGCCGCTTCGGCGATTTCTGAGCCGCTGGTTCCGGACGCGAGCTTTTTCAGGTGTCTCACTCTTTAGTCCGCTCCCATGATCGCGTAGACGCGTGACCTTCTGCGCCGGTGCAGGCACCCTCGATGCCCAATCACGATTGATGTTGGCGAGATGAGCTTCATGCGATTCCCCAGGCCTGCCTGCTCGTGTACAGGATCACCGCCACTGCTACCGCAACGCCGAATGGGACTTTCACCAGATCTGGATTGTCCAGCGTTAGGTCTGGTCCGGGGAGGTGCAGCATGAAAAACGCCGCCAGCATGCGTCCCAGGTTGCGGGCGGTCTCGCGAACGCGCTTTTTTCGGACGATCATGATCGCCGCCATCAGGCCATTCACCAGGATTCCGAGCAGCAGTACGGTGAGCAGGTTTTGCGGGCCTAGAAAAGCTCCCAGGGCGCCTACGAATTTCCAATCGCCCGCGCCCAAGCTGCGGATCAGGACGAAAGGCAGAAGCAGACCCAGTCCCAGGCCAGCTCCAAGCAGGGAATCTTTCGCGCCGGGCCAGCCTCGCAGCCATGAATTAGTGGCGATCCCGAGCACCAAGCCCGGTACGGTCAGCCAGTTGGGGATACGGCGGGAGCGGTAATCCGTCCATCCGGCGGCGATGGCTAGCAATGCGGGCAAAAGCTGGGCTCCTTCTCGGGCTATGGCCATTTTGTTATGGCCGCAGTTTGTAACCCTGGAGTATGCATTAAGAATCCGGATCGGCGGCTCGGCAAGGCAAGCGCTATGGGCGGATTGTCACACAGCGATGGGGGCAAGTCAACGTTACCGGAGCCAAGGGCGCAGGTAGAGTTTGGGTACTGCGCGCGAGATCCCCCACCCGGCTGAAATGCGCCGGGTTTCGGGATGACTTCTTCTGGGCGGATTGTCACACAGCGATGGGGGCAAGTCAACGTTACCGGAGCCAGTGCGCAGGTAGAGTTTGGGTACTGCGCGCGAGATCCCTCATCCGGCTGAGGTGCGCCGGGTTTCGGGATGACTTCTTTTGGGCGGATTGTCACATAGCGATGGGGGCAAGTCAATGTTACCGGAGCCAAGGGCGCAGGTAGGGTTTGGGTACTGCGCGCGAGATCCCCCACCCGGCTGAAATGCGCCGGGTTTCGGGATGACTTCTTCTGGTCGGCTGCCCGGACGAGTCGTCCGGGGCTATGTGGGCGCAGCCGGGCTACGCGGACGTGGACGCCTGCGCCTGTATGCGAAAAAAAAGGCCCGAAGATTCGGGCCTCTACTTTGGTGGAAAAATCGGTTAGTGACCGAGAGGGCCGGGGTTGCGCTGGGCTACGACCTTCTTTGCGTTCTCAGCCAATTGTTTGGCTTGAGGCAACAGGTCCAGCGCCTTAAGGACCTCGGGATCGGCTTCCGCTTTGACCTTCAGTCCTTCTTCCTGACCGAACGCGTTCACGAAGATTTCGCTCTTGATGCTGGCGCGCACCCAATCGTTGTTCTGCAGCAGTTCGGCCTCGGTGAATGGAATTTTCTCCATGTCGAGGAACTTGCGGAAGTCCTGCATGGTGACATCGTCGACTTCGAAACTCTTGGTCGGGTGATGGTTCACCATGTAGTGCTTGGCATAGTTGAAGAACGCGTAGTGCTGCAGGAGCGAATCCTGGAAATGATTGCTCTTGATGGGATCGATCTTCACGTCAGGAGTGATGCCGCCGCCGCCGTACTCGGTGCGGCCGCTGTCGGTGAGCTTCACTTCCCGATTAGCTGTAGCGGCCTTCTCCTCGTCAGGGCGATCAAAATAATAATCATAGAGCGAGACGTTGGCATAGTCGCGTTGAATCAAGCGACCGCTGGGAGTGTAGTAATGAGCGGTCGTGAGCGCGAGTCCGGTATTCTCGGACAGAGGATACACGGTCTGTACCAGACCCTTGCCAAACGTGGTTTCGCCCACGATGAGGCCGCGATCGTGATCCTGAATGGCTCCGGCGACGATTTCAGCAGCGGAAGCTGTGCCGCGGTTGACTAATACGACCAATGGATATTCTTTGCCGCCGTCGCCGTGGGTTGCGGTGTAACGCTTCTCGGGCGAATTGCGGCCGTGATGAGAGACGATCAGTTGGCCTTTGCGCAGGAACTTGTCGGCGACACCTACGCCTTCGCTGAGCAGGCCCCCGGGATTTTGGCGGAGGTCGAGGATCAGACCTTTGAGATCGCCCATCTGATCGAGTGCGTCGGAGACCTCTTTTTCCGTGGTCTCGTTGAAGCCGGTGATGTGGAGATACCCGATGCCGGGTCGAATCAGGAAGTGCAGGTCAACGCTGTAGCGCGGAATTTCGTCGCGCACCACGGCAAACTCCAACGGCTTGTCCGTGCCCTCGCGCAGAATCGTGATATGGACGGTTGTTCCCTTGGGGCCCTTCAACAGGTCGGCTACGTCGCCGGTGCTCATGTTGTCGGTGGGCTTGCCGTCAACCGCGACGATGATATCTCCGGGACGAATGCCAGCGCGATAGGCGGGCGTTCCCGCGAATGGGGCAATCACAATTACTTTATTGTTGCGAGGACCGACCGTCATGCCCACGCCGTAGTATTTTCCGCGCTGGTCCTCGCGCAGCAGGGCGTAGGACTTGGGATCGAAAAAGTTCGAGTGCGGATCAAGCACGTGCAGCATGCCGGGAATGGCGCCGTTGTAAATCGCCTTGTCGGCGTTGACGGGTTCGGCATAGTTCTGCTCGACGAGGCTATACACGTCGGTGAACTGGCGCAGGCTGTCGCGGACGTCAGTGTCGCCGCCGGGGGCCGCGGCAGGATTGATCTTCTGACCGAAGACCATGCCGAGAAAGCCGCAAGTAATAAGAACGATAACTACAAGGAAGAGTGTGCGACGCGAACTACGGGCCATTCGATTGATTTCCTTCGGTTCGGGCATAGATTGGGCCCGGCCACCGCATCTGAGCGCAGTATAACATGTCCCCAAACGGTCCCAGCCACGTTTCGGCTGACTTAAGTAACCGTTCAGATAAGGGGAGTTCTCCTGACTCAGTGCCTCTTTTTAAGATGCTGACTGGAGCCCCTGGGTTCGGAAGTTTCTGCGATATTTTGAATTGATAGCCGCCGTGCAGCGCGTTGCCGCCATCGCGCTGGGGCAGTATGATGAGGTGCATGGGTTTTTCCGAGACCATCTTCCTGTTTTTCTTGGCCTTGATCATTTTTGGGCCCAAGAAGTTGCCGGAGATTGCTCGCCAGGTAGGGAAGGCGCTGAACGAGTTTCGGCGGGCATCGAACGAGTTCAAATCCCAGCTTGAGGCGGAGATTTCGCAGCTAGAAGTAGAGAATCATCAGCAGATTCTGCCGCCATCCGAGCCCCCGAAGGGGGCAGTTGCCGCGTCACCCTTGACGCTGGAATCGGCCGTCAGCCCGAATTTATCCCTGGAACCCGGCCCCGAACACGATCTCGAAGCTAGTCCTCAACCCAATTCCGAAGCGCGTGCTATGGCGAAGGCTCCCGATGCCTGACGTGGTCGCTGAACCGCCTTCAACCAAGCCCCCGCAGGATGCCATGCCAGCGATGAGTTTCCTCGATCATCTTGAGGAACTACGGCGGCGAATCATTTATTCGATTATTGCGATTGCGGTCGGCTTTTTCGCCTGCTGGGGTTATGCCGAAAAGATTGTCGGCTGGATGCAGAAGCCGATCATGGAAGCGCTGCAGAAGAACGGGATGCCGCAGACGCTGGTGTATCTGAATCCTACTGATCCGTTCAACCTTTACTTGAAAGTGGGGGCGCTGGCGGGCGTGTTCGTGGCTTGTCCCGTGGTGCTCTACCAGGTTTGGATGTTTATTTCGCCGGGCCTGTACCGGCATGAAAAGCGTTATGTTACGCCGTTCATGTTTTCGACGGTCGCGCTGTTCCTGGCCGGCGGTGCTTTCGGTTACAAGCTGGTCTATCCGGCGGCCCTGGATTTCCTGATTGGCTACGGAAAGCAGTTCCAGCCGATGATCACGATCCACGAATATACAGATCTGTTTCTGACTGTGATTCTAGGGTTAGGGCTGGTGTTTGAGCTGCCGATTCTCGTGTTCTTTCTGGCGCTGATGGGAGTGGTAAGTGCGGGTTGGATGTGGCGCAACGTTCGCTATTCGATTCTTGTGATCTTCATTATCGCGGCCATTATTACGCCTACGACGGACATTCTGAACATGTGCATTTTTGCCGCGCCCATGGTCGCTCTGTACCTGGGGAGCATCGGGATCGCTTACCTGGTGCATCCAAAGCAGCGCAAGGCGAGGGCGGACCGAAAGGCGCGATGAACTTAATTGCGAGACAAGAACGGCTTCGGCTGTGCGTCGCGGCCGCATTTTGTTTCTCTCTATCGTTAATCTGGCTTGCTTGTTCTCACGAGAAAGAAGCTGCGGCGGCGCCGAAGGATCCGGGGCCTGCGGGGTCTGTTCAGGCCGCATCGGATGTTTCTGCGACCTCGAATGACCTGGGCCCACCGCCTGCTTTCAATTCTGCCCGCGCCATGCAGTATGTTAAGGAAATCGTGGCCTTCGGCCCTCGTCCTATCGGGAGCGCGAATCATAAGAAAGTTGAAGACTACATTCATGCTCACTTGAAGGGCGACGTGGTCGAGGATGACGCTTTCACGATCGATACGACGGAAGGGAAGTTTCCGGTCCGCAACATTATCGCGAAGTATCCGGGCACAAAAGATGGAATCATCGTAATTGCCAGTCACTACGACACCAACTACCCCCTGAGAGATACGGCTTACATCGGGGCGAACGATGGCGGATCTTCGAGCGCGCTTCTGCTCGAAATCGCGAATCAGTTGCGGGGCACGAAGCTGGAAGGCTACAGCGTTTGGCTTCTGTGGGACGATGCGGAAGAGTCCATGCGGCTGCCCTGGTACGATCCAGAGGCGCTTTACGGCGTTCGCCACCTTGCGCAGAAATGGCAAGACGATGGAACGATTAAGAAGATCAAGGCGTTCGTGCTGGAAGACATGATCGGGGACGCCGACCTCAACATTGAACGCGATGAGACTTCCACTCCCTGGCTTGAGGATTTGGTTTACCAGGCAGCGACTCGCCTGGGTTATCAGTCTCACTTCTTTGCGCGAACGATCCCAATGACGGACGATCACGCACCTTTCCTTGAACGCGGCGTTCCCAGCGTCGACTTGATCGATTTCAACTACGGCTACGGCAACGTTTTCTGGCATACCACGCAAGACACCGTCGACAAGCTCAGCCCCAAGAGCCTGGAAATCGTGGGCACGGTGACCCTCGAAACGGTGAGGATGCTGGATAAGAAGTAGAATTCTCTCCGGAGCATCCGCGAGGTTGCCCAATAATGCTGGTCCGTTCACACCGTTTCAGGGGACAAATGCCGGCGGCTGCAACCCTCCTGCTGGTGTGGAGTCTGCTCGGATGCGGCGGAGGCAGCCAGCCATCCTCGCAATCGTGCCCGCCGCTTTCTGGTCCGGCGTTATCCGGACTGGGATTGATCGTCGATGTTTTGGTAGCGAACGAAATGAAGGCACAGGGACTGGCCGGGATGTCCGTAGCCATCGCCAAGAAGGGCAAAATTCTCTACGCACAAGGTTACGGCTACGCAGATCTGAGCACTTGCCAGCCGGTCCAGGCAGGGACCGAATTTCAGATCGGATCGATAACCAAGCAGTTCACCGCGGCGGCGGTTTTGCGGTTGTGGAATGCGGGAGCGCTCAGCATCGACGCGCCGGTGGTGGCTTACCTGGGTGGCTACGGATTCGACCCGAGGATCACGTTGCGCATGCTGCTGAACCAGACTTCCGGGCTGCAAGATTATCTCGGGTTCCCGGCAGCAAGCGCCTGGGTCGGCGGGGTGTCGGAGCAAACGGTCTTGAGTCAGATCGCTCCGGCCCCTCTGCAGTTCACGCCCGGAACCGCGTACGCCTACAGCAACAGCAACTACTTTGTCTTGGGATCGGTCATTGAGAAAGTGGGCTCTACCACGTATGCAGATTTCGTGGCGGCTAACATTTTCCAGCCAGCCGCGCTCCGCAACACCTTTTACCTGCAACCGGCGGCGATCGCCCTTCCATACACAGCGACGCAAGATCCAGGAGTGATTCCTGATCCGTCACTGTTCTTCTCGGCTGGGGCGCTGTGGTCAAATGTCGAAGACTTGGTGACCTGGGATGCGGCGCTCATGAACGGGAAGGTCATACCGGCATCAGTATTCACGGTCATGGTGACGCCCGCTCCCGTGCCCAACTATCCGCAAGGCGGATCTTCCGATTATGCGATGGGTTGGGTTAGAGGAACGGAGGTGGGCCATCCCTTTGTTTGGCACAACGGCGAAACCTACTCCTATACGGCGTTTAATGGCATGCTCCTGGACGACGGTTTATCCGTGGCGTTGCTGACGAACGGCACCGTAAACGAGGACACCCCGCTCTTGAATCTCGGAGAACAGATCATCCAGGGGATTTGCACAACAACAGGCGCATCGGGGAGCTGTTAAGGTTCCCGACTCACTCACGATCAGAAATCTTTTGCGCTTTCGCTTTTTTGCGATTTGATTTCTAATCTCAACCTTATGCGAATCGTGAAACTCTGTCTGTTATTTCCTTTGTTTCTCCTTGCCGCGGCGTCCGCGCAGAATCCTGCGGACCAGATTATCGCTGAAGCCCTGAAGCCCTCGCCACTTGAGGCCAACCTGCAGCACCTGACCGATCAAATCGGTGGACGTGTGCCGGGCACGCTGGCCATGCGGCAGGCTGTGGACTGGGGTGTGGCGGCTTTCAAAGCAGCAGGTGCAGACAGCGTCCACACGGAGAACTTCACCATCCAAGCTTCATGGGCCGAAGGATTTACCAGAATGAGCATCTCCGCGCCGGAAGGGTTCAACGTGAGGGTTGTCTCGCTGGCGTGGGCTCCGGCGTTGCCGGCTCATCAGGATGTTCCGGTCGTCGATGTGGGCTATGGAAAACCTGAAGACTTTAACAAAGCCGGCAACGTCGCAGGTGCATTGCTGCTTGTGCATTCCGATGAAATGGCCAAGTGGGACGACCTGTTTGCAGAGTATCTGCGGGCTCCGGGCATTATCAATCGTGCTTTGCAGGCGAAGGCACTTGCCATCGCCTTCCAGTCTTCGCGCCCGCATGATCTGCTCTATCGACATACCGACTCTACGCAAGGTGAAATTGATCGGATGCCGATGGTGCTCGTAGCGCGGGAGGATGCCGCTCGCATGGCGCGGCTACTGGCTGCGGGGCAGAAGCTGCGTGCTGACCTGGCAATTCCCAATCGTGTTGGTGGGCCGATCACGGCAACGAACGTCATTGGTGAAATACGCGGGAGCGAAAAGTCTGGCGAGTTTGTGATTCTTGGGGCGCATCTTGATTCCTGGGAACTGGGCACAGGGGCGCTCGACAACGGATGCAATGCGGCACTGGTGGTTGATGCCCTGCGTGCGATCAAGACGGCGGGTCAGCGGCCGCGACGGAGTATTCGCTTCATTCTGTTTTCTGGCGAAGAGGAAGGATTACTCGGATCACATGCTTACGCCATTGCTCATCGCGCCGAATTGGATAAAGCTGTGGGCGTGGTGATCTTCGATTCTGGAACTGGCCGGGTTACTGGATTTTCTCTTGGCGGGCGCAAGGATGTAGTCGACGCCGCGACCGGTCTGGTTGCACCTCTGAAGCAATTTGACGCTGCCACGCTGAAAACCACCGCCGAATGGGGCACCGACCATTTCGACTTCATGCTGGAAGGAGTGCCGACGCTGGTTGCCGAACAGGAGGAAGCGAACTACCTCCTCAACTATCACGCCATGTCCGATACCTTCGATAAAGTCGACCTGGCGCAATTGAAGAAACACGTCGCGGAGGCGGCAGCGCTTACGTTTGGTATCGCCAACGCCCCAGGGCGGCTAGGTCCGCGCCTCCACCACGCACAAATCGAGCAGACGATGCAGGAAACGCATCTCGATGAACTGATGAAGACTTTTGGGATGTGGCAGCCTTGGCAAGAGGGCAAATGGGGGCGGGCCGACTAGAGCAGATTCCGAAAGTTCAGCGGTGAAATTCAATTGAACCAGCCACTCTTCTGGATTCTTTTCAATCTCTTCGTGCTGGGTATGCTGGTTCTGGACCTCGGGTTCCTGCAGCGGCCCGGACACACGGTGAAATTTCGCGAGGCGTTGACCTGGAGCCTGCTCTGGGTCGGGTTGGCTTGCGCGTTCGCGGTGTCGGTCTATTTCTGGCACGGCCGTGGCATTGCAATGGAGTTCGTCACCGGTTACGTGATTGAACTTTCGCTCAGCGTCGATAATCTCTTTATCTTCCTCTTGATCTTCCGCTACTTTCGCGTAGCGGCGGAGCACCAGCACAAAGTGCTGTTCTGGGGAATTGTGGGCGCTCTGGTAATGCGCGCTATCTTCATTGTGGTAGGCATTGGACTGATTCGAAGATTTCATTGGATCACATACATTTTCGGAGCGCTTTTGGTATACAGCGGCATCAAGCTGTTCCGACAGACTGACGCTGGAATCGAGCCGGAACACAATCCGGTGGTGCGGCTGTTCAGGCGTTGGGTGCCAGTAACGGAGGATTACGCGGAGGACAAATTCATGGTGCGCCGTGAACGTCTGTATGCGACTCCCCTCTTGGTTGTGTTGGTGTTGGTCGAGGTTACTGATTTACTTTTTGCCACCGATTCTATTCCCGCAGTGCTGGCAATAACCTTGAATCCATTTATTGTTTACACATCGAACGTGTTTGCGATTCTCGGCCTGCGCTCGATGTACTTCATGCTGGCAGGACTGATGGACCTGTTCCACTATCTGCACTACGGACTCGCTGTAGTTTTGATTTTCATCGGAGGGAAGATGGTAAGCGCCGATTACTATCGGATTCCCACCGTGGTTGCCCTTGGAGTGGTCGCTGGTGTGCTGCTGATTTCGGTGCTGGCATCCTTGCTTCATCCGCGAGCTCAAGAGCGTTAACCACAAAGGACACAAAGGTCACGGAGAAAACCCAAGGCAGTCTTTTCCTTTGTGAACCTTCGTGTCCTTTGTGGTTACTGGGGTTTAAGCGAATCGAATGGAATCGTCTTTGATTATGGAATGCTTGAGGAACTTGGCATCGTTGTGGTCGGGGAAGTCAGTGCGATAATGCGCGCCGCGACTTTCCTCGCGAGCCAGCGCCGAGCGGGTTACGAGTAAAGCGAGGGCATGAAGATTCTGGGCCTCATGCGCCCGTCGAGCCTGGGGATGGGCGACCCGGGGAGCAGTGCTATTCAGCCGTTCGACGGACTCTTTCAACCCTTTTCCGGTGCGAACAATGCCAACATCCCGCCACATCAGATCTTGAATTTCGCGGATAACTTCTTCAGTGGCTGTGTCAACTGGTCCGTTGGACACCGCCCGGTTGGGTTTGATGGTGTTCGCCGGCGTATTCCCCAACTCATTCCTTATAGTCTTGCCAGCTCTCGCACCGAAAACCAGTCCCTCAAGCAGGGAATTGCTGGCCAGACGATTCGCGCCGTGCACGCCGGTGGCGGCTGCTTCGCCTGCGGCAAACAATCCGGGTAGACTGCAACGACCCAAGAGGTCGGTGCGAATGCCGCCCATGGCATAGTGGGCGGCGGGCCGAATTGGAATCATGTCGGCCGTAATATCGATGTTGAATTCCATGCAGGTGGCGTAGATGCGGGGAAAACGCTTTTTCACGTGATCGGAATCAAGGTGAGTGAGATCGAGGTAGACGAATGGATCCTTGATCTGGCTCACCTCAAGTTCGTGAAGAATGGCTCGGGCGACAACATCGCGCGGCGCCAGTTCGCCCATGGGATGGTACTTCGGCATGAAGCGATGCAGTTCTATGTTGCGTAGGTAGGCGCCCTCGCCACGTAAAGCTTCCGAAAGCAGGAAGCGTGGGGCATTCTTGAGATACAGGGCAGTGGGATGGAACTGGATGAACTCCATGTCGCTGATTTCGGCGCCGGCACGGAATGCCATGGCAACGCCATCCCCCGTGGCGACCGCTGGGTTTGTGGTGTTGCGGTAGAGTTGGCCCATGCCGCCGGTGGCGAGCAAAACCGCGGATGCCAACATTTGTTGTTTTTCACCCCGCTCGTTGATGAGATGGATGCCACAGACGCGGCCGTTTTCCACGATCAAGTCAGTGGAGAACTCAAACTGGTGAACGAAAATATTTTTCAGAGTCTGGCTTTTGGCGTAGAGGGCCCGCAGAATCTCGCGTCCGGTAGAATCCCCGTGCGCATGCAGGATGCGGTTGCGGCTGTGCGCACCCTCCCTGCCAAAAGTGAGCTTCGTGCCCTGCCGATCGAATTCCGTGCCCCATTGAATCAGTTCGTCGATGCGCTGGGGAGCGTCTTCCACCAGCACCTTGGCGGCTTCGGGATTGCAGAGACCATCGCCCGCTAACAAGGTGTCCTGGAGGTGGAGGCTGATCTCGTCTTCATCGCTGAGTGCGGCCGCGATGCCGCCCTGAGCCCACTGCGTGTTGGATTCGGTGAGCTCGCGCTTAGCCAGTACGAGAACTCTGCCCGCACCGGCCAGTTCGATGGCGGCGCGTAGTCCGGCAACTCCGGCGCCGATCACAAGGAAATCAGTTTTGGGCGGCGCAGACTTCATCGCCAAAAATGTTATCACGCGGACTGCGCTGATGATTACGCTATGATGAGATTCCATGACCCGAGTGACAATCACAACACCCGCACGCTCCTATGACGCCGTGATTGAACACGGCCTGTTGACGCGAGCTGGGGAGCAATTGCGCGCGGTCCTTGGCGATCGCCGGTCCTTGTTCGTTGTGACCGTGCCACCGGTGCGTCGCGGATGGGGCAAGAAGTTGACGTCTTCACTCACGGCCGCCGGATTCGCAGCTGAGTTTGTCGAGATGCGTGATGGCGAGCGCTACAAGAAAGTGTCCACGATCGAGCAGTTGGCGGAGAAGTTGACGCGTTTGGGCGCGGACCGGAGTGCGGTGATTGTGGCGTTCGGTGGTGGCGTGGTGGGGGATGTGGCTGGCCTGCTGGCTTCGCTTTACATGCGGGGCGTCGAGTTGGTGCAGATTCCTACCACCGTACAGGCACAGCTGGACGCTGCCATTGGAGGCAAGACAGGTGTCAACCTGCGGACCGGCAAGAATCTGCTTGGCACTTTTCATCAGCCCTCCCTGGTGTTGATCGATCCCACGGTACTTTCCACTTTGCCAGACCGTGAGTTTCGCGCGGGGTTGTATGAGGCTCTGAAGTGCGGAGTGATCGGAAAGCCCGAGCTGTTTAACCACTTTGAAAAAGTTCGGCTGAAGGGTTTGCGAGGTGATGCTGCAGCCGTGGAACTCCTGATTGCGGAATCCGTACGACTGAAAGCGGAGGTGGTTTCTGCCGACGAGCGCGAAGGTGGGTTAAGACGAGTGCTGAACTTCGGCCATACGATTGGGCACGCGCTCGAGGCTGAATCCGGTTACCGGCGTTTTATGCACGGCGAGGCGGTGGCGTGGGGAATGATTGCGGCCACGCATATCGCGGCTGCTACCGACCGCATCGACGAGAATATCGCCGGGAGAATTTCTCGCGCGGTGCTCGGTCTGGGCAAACTGCCAAGGGTCGAGGCTCGAAGCCGCGATCTCCTCCGCTTGCTTCAAGGCGACAAGAAAACGCGCAATGGGGTTGTGCATTTCGTGCTTCCACGCGAGATCGGTAAAGTCGAGATTGTGAACGATGTGCCGGAGAAAGTCATCGTTGAAGCGATGAACGAATTGCGGCGGCTGTCTCAGACGTGAACGAAGCGATTCGTTGCGAAGCAGCATTTCCCGAAGTTTCGATTGAGTTGAACGATGCCGCGAGCTTTGAGTGATCAGACGAAAGTGACGGTGATCGGCGCCGCTCCCGCGGGAGCGCACGACCCTGCGTCAACTTCGACCGCAGTGCGCGAGATGTTTACTTCGATTGCGCCGCGATACGATCTGCTGAATCACTTGCTTTCCTTCAATGTCGATCGATTGTGGTGGCGGGAGACGGCGCGAACCTTTGCTTCGATTTTGAAGCGGCAGGATGCAAGCGTCCTCGATCTGTGCTGCGGTACCGGCGACATGACTCAGGCCTTGTTTCGGCAAGCCGGAGGGTCTACTGCGAAAATCCTGGGAGTGGACTTTTCGCATGCAATGCTGAAGCGAGCGAACCAGAAATCTACAGGAAAGCACCTGCGTTGGGTGGAGGCGGATGCGCTTCGACTGCCTTTTCAGGACGAGCGGTTCGACTTGATCACCACAGCATTTGGCTTCCGTAACCTGGCCGATTACGATGCTGGACTGCGGGAGATGCTACGGCTGCTGCGTCCGGGTGGGGAGTGTGGAATTTTGGATTTTGGCGAGCCTCGAGGAATGATCGGAAAGTTGTATCGAGTTTATTTCAAACAGGTATTGCCTGCTGTCGGTACCTTAATCTCAGGCGTGAAAGGGCCGTATGTTTATTTGCCTGCTTCAGTCGAACGCTTTCCATCTCCGGAAGAAATGCTCGGACGGATGCGGCGCGTTGGCTTCCGCGAAGCATCATGGACTCCGTACACGTTCGGGATTGCGGGACTGTATCGTGCGAAAAAATAGCGGAACCATCGCGTGTCCGCCTCTCAGGTCGCTGCAGAAGTGTCAGTAGAGAAGGAATCGGCGAAGGCATCAGCGATCGTATAGCGGATCACGCTCTCGTAATCCTCACCCAGAAACTTGCGGAGACGGTCGGTATTCATGACGTACTGCCCGGTCATGTAAGGCATCGCCTCCGGTGGAATGGCGGAGATCCCTAGCTTCCACAGCGACTGCAGAATCAGCCGAAAAGCCCATTTTCCCGGGACGCGCTTCAGTTTGGCATGAGCCGTCTCGATGCAGCGGGCAAAGGTCAAAGGGTCCCCGCGTCCAGCAACATTGAGCACCGTGAGGCGCTGAGATTCGGGCTCAGTCCGGCGGACGATGTGTGCAATCAACCGCGCCATGTCGTCTACGTGGACAAACTGAATCCGGTTTTCAAGGTACTTTTCTCCGTAGGGCAGCATACAAGGCAGCCGCTTGCCCTGGTTGCGCATCCTGGAAGCGAGCATTGCCCGGCCGTTCGGTGTGCCGCGAAAGGCGCCGAGCATATAGTTTTCCACGCTGGCGCCGGCAAAGATATGCGGGCGAAGCATGTAGACGCTACAGCCTCGCAGCGCCGGAGCCCGTTGCTTGACCACGTTATCGGCTTCCATTTTGTGAATCGCATAAGGCAGGGTGTGCGCCCTCAGAGGAAAGTCTTCGCTGACCGGGTCCCGGAGGTCTGGCCCGTACACAGAGACACTGCTAGGGAAAATGAACCTTCCTACGATGAAGTCATCACGGTTAGCTTCAGTAATGGATTCCATTACCCTGGCGGTGCCGGCGACGTTGATCTGCCACATCCGATCACGGTCAACCACGCCGGTGCGCACGGGATCAAGCACGAAGGCCAGATGAATTACCGTGACCGGGCGCGCTTCCCGCACCAAAAGAAACAACTCACGGCATGATTCCTCGAGACCAAGATCCATCCGTATAAAGCGCAGCGGATGGCTGGTCTGAGGAGGGTTCAGGTCAACTCCGATGACCTGATAGTCCTCCAGTTGCGGCAACAAGCGCAGTCCTAGGTTGCCGGCAATTCCAGTTACGATGACCTTTGGTCTCTCATCACCCATTACTTGGGGCCAGGAGAAGATGGCATGTTGGATGGAGCACCGGGTGGCATGGGCATATTGTGAGCCGCCGGCATTTCCGGTCCGAAATAGCTTTCGTCCAGGGTGGGAATCGAAGACTTCTGAACCGCTTGCATCTGTTCCTGCACCCGCTGGGTGCGTATTGTCCCCCGAATTTCCTCTTTCAGTTTGTCATCTAGAGGTTCGACGTCCTTTGTGCCAACCTTGAAAATGTAAAACCCGCTTTGGTCGGAGAAAACCTGAGAGATCTCCCCGGTCTTTAACTCCATGACCGAAGCTTGGGCTGGAGGTAGGTTGTTGCGGCGCTCCTTGCCCATCTTGGTGCTGGGGGGCTTAGTCTTGAGTCCGGCGAGTTGGTAGCCTTCATCCTGCAACTTGGCAAAATCTTCTCCTGCGACGGCACGGGCGTGAAGCTTATCGGCTTCCTTCTGCATAGCCTCTGCTGCATCTTTTTGTCGCTTTTGTTCGGCCGCTTCGCTCAGTTTGACCTTGGATGCAGGGACCAGTTGCGAATGTGGAATGAAGATGCGTTGCAGTTCGACTTCTTCATAAGCAGCGGTATTGTTGTGGTAATAGTCCTCGATGTCCTTGTCAGAAATCTGCGCGGCTTTCTCCTGTATCGCTTGACCGAGCGCCTGGGACAAGACTTGGATACGCGCGAGGTTCATACGCTCCTCGAACTTCGGCCCCTGATCCAGACCCATCTCATGCGCCTTCTGCGACATGACCAGGGCGTTGGCATAACGCGTAGCCAATTGCCGGCGAGCGCGGAGCGGCATATTCGGCTGAACCGCGTCCACAATCTTTTCAAATTGGGCGCGGGTGATTACGGTCTTGCAATTCGCATCGGCTGCCTTGTCGGAAGTCTGATTTTCACACGATCCGTTGATCGTTATAACGGGCGTATCGGGCGCAACGCTCGAGGCTTCTGCGGATCCGTTTCCGCCGGTAGCCGCAGTTGAGGAAGCAGCGGCAGCGGATGGTGCCGGTGGCCGAGTCGACAAGGTAGGTGTAGAGGTTGTGGCTTGGCCCCACGCCATAGCCCCGAGCAGCAGACAGACTAACCCATATTGGGTCATATTAATGATTCCTCCGAAGGGATCGAAAAGGGTCAATGAAAATCCTAGCACAGAGTTCCGACGCTGTCGGCAGGGCGCGCTGAAATATGCCCGGTTGGCGGAGGGAGTCGTGAGCGGCGATAATGCTGGCATGGCCAGTTCCCCAGCGATTGCCAGCCCCACGTCGATGCGTGCGGAAAAGCGCGCGGTCGCGGGACATTCAGTGCTGGCGGCGATTGCCATTACAACTCTGAAGATTGTTGTCGGGTTCACCACCGGAAGTCTCGGCATCTTGTCCGAGGCTGCACACTCCGGGCTGGACCTCATTGCCGCGATCGTTACGTTTTTTTCCGTTCGGGTTTCCGATAAGCCTGCCGACGCCGACCACCAATATGGCCATGGCAAGGTGGAGAATTTCTCTGCCTTCATCGAGACTGGCCTCCTCCTTCTGACGTGCGTCTGGATTATTTACGAAGCTGTTAAGCGGCTTTTCTTCCACCACGTGGAGATTGAACCCAGTATCGGCGCCTTTGCCGTCATGTTCATATCGATGGCGGTCGATTTCTGGCGTTCACGTGCTCTGGGTAGAATTGCGACCAAGTATGACAGCCAGGCGCTCGAAGCGGATGCCCTGCATTTTTCGACGGACATCTGGTCCAGCGGGGTAGTGGTGACAGGACTAGCGCTGGTGCAGATCGGTCGCGCGTTCGGTGTGGACTGGCTCCGCGATGCCGATCCGGTGGCGGCGCTCTTTGTCGCTGGGGTCGTCGTCTACGTGAGTTCAAGGCTGGCCCGTAGAACGGTTGACGCTCTGCTCGATGCCGCTCCCGCCGGTGTTCGAGGCAAAATCGTGGCAGCGGTCAACAAGGTGGATGGACTGATCGAAGTGGATCGAGTGCGCATCCGCAGGGCCGGCAACCGCTACTTCGCCGACCTCTCCATCGGCCTGGCGCGCAACGTCACTTTCCAGCGTTCGGAACAAGTCGCCGACGCCGTGACTTCCGCGGTTCAGGGTGTGTTGCCCGACGCCGACGTGGTGGTCCGTTCGGTGGCCCGACCGGCGCGGCGAGAGAACATTTTCGATCGAGTTCGCGCCGTGGCTACACGCAACAATTTCAATGTCCATGACATCAGTGTGCAGGATCTGAGCGGACGCTTGCATGTGGAGCAACACCTTGAGCTGGGTGAGCAGATGAGCTTGAAGGAGGCGCACGATCAGGTGACGCGGCTGGAATCGGAAATCCGGCGCGATGTACCCGAAATTTCGACCATTCTGACTCACATCGAAAGTGAACCAGCCACTATCGAGACCGGGGATGAAGTGGTGCGAGACGCCCTGTTGGAGAAGAAACTGAAAGCGGTGGCCGCGCATTTCCCTGAAGTCTTGGATGTGCACGATGTTGAGGTCAAACACGTGCGTGGGCGGCTCTATGTTTCTTGCCACTGCACTTTTTCCGACAACCTGCCGCTCTCGCGAGTGCATGACATTTCGACCGAGTTGGAGATCCACTTCAAGCAAGAGGCTCCCGAACTGTTTCGCGTGCTGATTCACCCGGAGCCGCAGACGGACAATCGGCGATAGAGGAGAAACCGAATGATTGAAGCGAAAGCAGTCTGGACCGACAATCATCGTTTTGTGGGCCAGGCGAGCAGCAGTCACGGCATTGTCGTCGATGGCGACAGTAAAACCGGAAGCAGTCCCATGGAGCTGGTGTTGATTGGCTTGTGCGCGTGCAGCGGCTACGACGTTGCCAGCATTTTGAGCAAGAAGCGTGAACCATTTATCAGCATCGAAGTTCGCGCCGAAGCCGAACGGGCTGCCACTCCACCCACGGTTTATATAGAGATCCGGCTTATCTATCGCATTGGCGGAAACGCACAAGGCGGCTGAAGACGCGGTGAAGCTGTCTGAAGAAAAATATTGCTCGGTGGCGGCGATGTTGCACAAGACGGCTAAGATCAGCTACGTGATTGAGTACACCGAAAAATAAGGATGCCGTCTTCTCACTCCAGCCGAGCGCATCCCGTTCGCGGATATCTGTACATCGCCAGCGCCGCTTTCTCGTGGGGCGTGTCGGCCACTCTGGGCCGTGCTGCCTTTACCGGAAAGCTCCTGCCGAAGGGCCAAGCGCTTCGGCCGATTGATCCGCTGATCCTCTCCCAAAGCCGCACCACGTTTTCGTTCGTTGTTCTTCTGTTCGCACTGGTGCTGCTTCGTGGTTGGAAGCGATTGCTTATTCCGGCGCTTGATCTTCGACGGATGTTTGTGCTCGGCGTGCTCGGCGTTGCGGCCTCCAATTTCCTCTATTACCTCGCGATTCAGCGGACGAACGTAGCTACTGCCATCATTGTGCAATATACGGCGCCGATATTGGTGCTGCTCTACACGGTCGCGCGCGGGTTGCAGAAGCCAACTTTTCAGAGAGTCGCGGCAGTGGGTCTGGCAGTGGCCGGAATTTCCCTGGTGATCGGAGTGTTCCGCGGTGGATTGCGGCTCGATGCAATTGGAGTGATGGCGGCGATCGGAGCGGCATTTTCATTCGCTTTCTATAACGTCGGTGGCCACAGCATTCTTGCCCGCTATGATCGTTGGACGGTGCTTCTGTACGTCATTTTGAGCGCATCCTTATTTTGGATGGTGGTAAACCCGCCGTGGAAGATCGCTGCCGCGCACTACTCAGGGAGCCAGTGGTTATTCCTGATCGTGTTTTCGTTGATCTCCGTTCTCGCGCCGTTCTCGTTTTATTTTGCCGGCCTGCAGCATCTGGAGCCTACACGGGCGATTGTGGTGAGCTGTCTGGAGCCAGTATTCTCCATTGTCATCGCTGCGATTACTTTGGGCGAAGTAATGCGGCCACTGCAGACCGTCGGGATTGTGTTGGTTCTGGTTGCCATCGTGGTTGTGCAACTGCCCGATCGTCGATTGCGGGAAGAAATCACCCCGATCGAGCCCATAGAGTGACCGCGGATGAGATCACCAACGTAACCAATCCTGACCGTTTCCCGCTATGATTTTTCAGGCAGACACGGGATTCTTTGAGCAGGCGCCCCTTGGGGGCTGCAATTCGGGGTGGAGTCTTCTATGAAGGGCTCGCGTGTCTGCTGCGTATTTGCTTTTGTGATGTGCTCGTTGCTGCCTTGCTTCGCGCATCATATGGCCGTGGTCGTCAACAAGGACAACAACGTCGGCGAGGTTAGCTCGGCGCACCTGGCCAAGATTCTTCGTTTGGAAGTTAAGAAGTGGCGCGATGACAAGGACGTGATTCTTGTCCTGCACAAGAGTTCCAGCGGAGAAATGAGCACCTTGGAACGGCTGAACAGAATGTCTTCCAGCGAGTTAAAGGCGTTTCTTGCGGCTCATCAAGGGTCGATCACGATGGTCGAGTCTGACGAAGACGTACTTAAAGTAGTGGAAACGATGCCGGGTGCGGTTGGCCTAGTCGATGTTCGCTCGATCAACGACCAGGTTAACGTAGTGAAGGTCGACGGTAAACTGCCGATGGAAGCTGGTTATCTACCTCACTAGATGTTTTGGAGCGCGAGGGGTCGTTTCAAGTCCAGACTTACCACGCGGCGATCGACAGTCAGCATTCTCTCCTTCGCTCAAACTCAATAGGCGAAAATAACGTCGAGCCTTTCTCACATCCTTCGCAATTTGCTCGCGCAATGCTTCCACTGAGGGGAATTTGATTTCATCCCTGAGCCTTTGCAGAAAATGAATCTCGACTTCTGTCTCCGGACTAAGCTCAATGGGGTGGAAGTTCAGCAGATGGGTTTCGATCGCGAATGACTCAGTCCCAAACGTGGGACGACTCCCCACGTTCGTCACCGAATCAAATAACTCCTCGCCCACCCGGGTGCGGGTGATGTAAACACCGTCCCCGGGGACCAGTTCTTCGTAACGGCTCAGGTTGATGGTGGGGACAGTATATTTAGCGCCATATCCACGCCCGCGGCCGGCGGTCGATAAAATACTGAATGGGCGCGCCAAAAGATGGCGGCCGCGGCTCACCCGTCCAGAGGCAATCAATTTGCGGATTTGAGTGCTCGAAACCGGTTCGCCGCGCAGCCGCAACTCCGGGTAAACCTTGACCTCGAAACCCATCTCGCGGCCGAACTCTGCGAGCAGGTTAACGTCGCCAGCCGCCTTGTTACCAAAATGGAAGTTGTAGCCTTCGTGCACCTCCCGCGCGTGCAGACCTTCCTTGAGAATGTCGCGAGCAAAGTTTTGCGGACTCATGAGAGACAAATCGCGGGTGAAGGGGAGCAGGAGAACGGCGTCCAAGCCAGTAGCCTCGATCAAGCGGAGTTTTTCGGATGCGGGCGTAAGCAGCTTCAGTCCGGAATCCGGTCTCAGGATCCGCATGGGATGCGGTTCGAAAGAGAGGGCCAGTGCTTTGTGTCCTTGCTCGCGCGCGCGGCACACAATGTTCGACAGTACGCGGGTGTGGGCGCGATGTACGCCGTCAAAGTTGCCCACGCTCAGGAGCGTCGGGCCAAAGCCGGCGGGAAGATCTTCGAGTTTATGAAAAACCTGCATTGTTCGTATGGTGCGGGCGTTCTCGCCTGCACAGGTTAAATCTCAAACTCCAGCTTCATTCCGTCGTAAGACAGACGCACGTTGGGTGGAAGTGAAGCATTCGTACTCTCGTGAGGCAAGTCGTGACAAATATGGGTAAAGAACGCTCGTTTCGGCTTCAGACTTTCCACAATTCGCAGCGAGTTCTCGACAGTCGAGTGCGTGGGATGCGGGACGTGTCGCAGCGCATCCAGAAAAAGGATGTCGAGATTCTGCAATTTTGCCAATGAAGCTTCGGGGATGCTGCTGTGATCCGTAAGATACGCCGCACTGCCAAAGCGGAAGCCGTCGATCTCAGTCTCGCCGTGGATTACCCGGATCGGTTCAAAGCGGGCGCCGAACAGGTCGAGCGGACCCTGGAACGATTTGAGTTCCACCTGAGCCAGCCCGCCGAACTTATAATCGCCGTCGAAAATATAGCGGAACGTACTGCGAATAAAGTCAGCCGCTTCCGGACGCGCATAGAGCGGGAGTTTGTTCGGCTTGTGGCGAAAGCTGAGAGGCCGCAAATCATCCAGGCCCAGGATGTGATCGGCGTGGCTGTGAGTGAAGAGTACCGCGTCAAGCTTGCGAATACGCTCCCGGATGGCCTGTTCGCGGAAGTCGGGCGTGGAATCGATTAAGACGGTTCGTCCGCCGTACTCCACCAGAATCGAGGGCCGGGTACGGCGGTCGTGCGGATCGGAGGAATGGCACACGGCGCAGTCGCACCCAATGGTAGGCACCCCCATTGACGTGCCGCTGCCCAGCACCGTGAGCGTGGCCTTCATCGTTTCGTGGTTGCGGCGCTCGTGGCCGGAGTCTGCGGCGGCCGGGCCAGCGCGTTGGTCACTTCGACATAAGCCATGCGGAGTTCGTAGAGGCAATTCTGCAGGAAATTTTCCTCGGCGCCAGTAAGGTTCCCTTTGGTCTTTTCCGATAGCAGACTAAGGGTGTCGATCGTCTGTCGGGCTCCAATCAAGTCGACCCTCGGCTGGCCACCCTGCTCGTGCATCAGCCCTAGTTGCAACATCGCGGACATGTAGAGCGAAGCCATGAAGCGCTCGAACGTCATTTCGAGCTCTTTCGTGGAATGTCCACTGAGTTCGACCCGCGCGTCCAGATCCTTCGCGGACTTGCGGTATGCGTCTGCCTGTTCCTTCTGCTCAGCCGCAGTGGGAGCGGGCGGCGCGTCTGCCTCTTGTTGTTGCGGAGCGACGGGTTGTTGGGTAGCCTGTGCCGGCTGCGGAGCGGGTGCTGCACTGGCAACTTCTTCTTGAGAAACTTCCTGGCGAATTTCGCCCTCCGCCGTGAACAAGCGCCGGTCAGTCACGGTGAAACTTTCCTGCTTCTTTTCAGCCATAGGTTGTCCCTTCGATGCTTACAGGCTTTCACTTTGGAATATTCTTGAAAACGGCAGAGCTGCGACTGAAAGCTGAGTACTGCCCACCTGAAACTGTTTACCTGGAGTCCCAATTTCGCGCCGGATGTAACCCAGGGCTACGAGGCGGTCGCCGCTAGCCAGGGGCAGGGAGGCGACGCTGGTGATCTCGCCTACGTCACGGCCATCGGCTTGAATCTTGGCGCCCACAGTTGGCAGCGACCCTTGAACCTCGAACCCGGTGAACTTGCGATGAACGTTGCCTCGAGAGCGGATGCGCTCTACAATCTCCTGCCCGATGTAGCATCCTTTGCTGAAGTGGAGTGCGCGTTGCTGCTCAGTTTCCTGGGGCAAATCCCGTTCGCGAATATCCTGACCGTAGCGCGGGATTCCCGCCACGATGCGCAATAATTCCAGAGCGGCGCTTCCAATCGGCGTTGCCCCGGCTTTGACGAGCGCGTCGCGAAGAAGCGAAACCTGATCTGGCGAGAGCCACAGTTCGTAAGATTCGACACCAGGATTGTCTCCGCGCACGACCGTGACTGCCACGTTCTGCCAACTCACATCCACAAATTGCAGTGGCTCCAGTTGCGGTATCTCGAACCCTGCCGCTCTCAATACCTCGTGTGCCTTCGGTCCAATGATCCCGATTGCAGTCAGTCGGGCGCTGACGTTTGCCACTTCTACATCGTCCATGATGATGTAGTGATCGAACGTGGCCAGCAACTTCTCCGCCTGAGATTGATCCGCGTCGATGATCAGAGAGTCGCCGCGGTGGTAGGCATCCAGGTCGCCCAGAATGTGTCCTTGCGGATTCAGCAGAAAAGCATACACGCCGTGCCCGTGGGCAAGGTCGCGGATGTTATTGGTGACCATGCCGTTGAGCCAACGCACCCGATCCGTACCAGTGAGCGCGATCTTGACCCTAGCATTCAGGTCATAAACGCCGCAGCCCGATAGCAAGGCGCCGAATCCCGACCGCACGTCGCCAGAATCCGCCGCGGGGGAAGTCGGATTGTCGTGAACCACACTGGAAGCCATACGATTACCTTCGATTATACAAGGGGAAACCCGGCTGGATTTGCCAGGAGTCCCGACTTTCTTTGCATTCTTATTGTTACCGACGCCACAAAGACTCCGGACCCGGATCCGAATTACGTTGGGCCGCGGCTAAAGTCTGTATCGAACCTGCCGATAGGTAGTACGAAGGGGAGGTAACGATGATCGCAAGCCCAGTTCACACTGCTCCTGTAGCCGAGAATGAAGCCGCGCTGAAGGCAGCTCCGCAACAGAACGCTCCAAAACAGACGCCGCTTCCACAAGACAAGGTAACGCTGAGTGCTCAAGCGCAAGCCCATATACAGCAGCCAGTTTCTTCCGGCAAGGACGCCGATGGGGACAACAAATAAATCGCTTCGCCGTTCTGCAAAAGTCCATTAGCCAAATGAGCCAACGCCGGGCTCGGGAGATGCTCGTCCGGCAACTCCCGAGTTCGCCAATTCTTAATCCGCCTCGCCAGTCGTCGCGACCTGACGCAGCTTGCATCGTCACTCCGCCAGCGTGAGAAAATCTCGCGGCGATTGTGTTACCTTTTGTCGCGTGAGTCCCAAAAAACGAATTGCCATTATTCCCGGAGATGGGATCGGGAAAGACGTCATTCCGGAAGCCGTCAAGGTCATCACCGCTTCCGGAGCCGAGGTCGAACTTTCGCAGTTTGACTGGGGCGCCGACCGTTACCTGGTCGACGGAGTCACCGCTCCCCCCGACGGCTTTGCCATGCTGGGACGCGATTTCGACGCTATCCTGGTTGGGGCCTTTGGCGATCCGCGCGTTGCCTCCAACATTCACGCCAAAGAAATCCTGTTGGGCATGCGCTTCAAGATGGATCTTTATGCCAATGTGCGACCGGTGCGCCTGCTTGATGCTGCAGTGTGCCCGCTCAAGGGCATCGAGCCCAAACATATCGACTTCGTCGTGATCCGCGAGAATACCGAAGGGGTTTACACCGACGCGGGAGGAGTATTCAAACCAGGCACGCCCGACGAGATCGCCATACAAGAAGACATCAACACACGGAAAGGAGTCGAACGCGTAATCCGCTATGCCTTCGAGTACGCTGAACGCCACCCCAAGCTGGACGGCACTCCTCGCAAGCGTGTCCTCATGTGCGACAAGTCCAACGCCATGACCCATGCCGGCGGGCTATGGCAGCGCGTGTTCAAGGAGGTAAGCGGCGAATATCCGCAGATCAAGACCGAGCACATGTACGTTGACGCGCTCTGCATGCAGATGGTGCGCGACCCGCGGCAATTCGATATCGTGGTCACCAACAATATGTTCGGTGATATTATTACCGACCTCGCAGCCGGTCTGCAGGGTGGGCTCGGCATGGCCGCGAGTGGGAATATTCATCCGGGAAAAACTTCCATGTTCGAGCCGGTACACGGTTCGGCCCCTCCGATCGCCGGGAAAGATGTGGCGAATCCCTTCGGCGCGATTCTTACGGCAGCGATGATGCTGGGACACTTGGGCCTAACCGAAGCGGCGGACAGGATCGAAGCCGCCGTTCTTGAAGCGGTGCAGCAGAAGCGGACCACGCAAGATATTGGTGGGGCGCTCGGAACCAGAGAAGCCGGCGAGTGGGTGGCGCAGAAGGTAGCAGGCTAGAGGTTGCCATAACTGACAATCGGCTTCGTCTATCCGCGCCAATCCACGGCCAAGACGTTCTCAGTTAAAAGCTGCCCTCAGCCTTCGCAAGCCCGCCAGAGCCGCCGTGTACCTCTTGTCCATCGAATAAGCGACGGCGTAGCACTCTTTTGCCTTCTCCCAATTTCGCTTGTGTTCGTACACTCGGCCTAAATTGAAATGCGGATAGGGGCGCGCCTCATACCGGGGCGCAACCATGGCCTTCTGAAACCAGGGAACGGCTTCATCCCATTTCTCTTGTTCAATCAGGTAAGCCCCGATATCGTTGTAAGGGTTACCGAATTCCGGATCCAATTTGATCGCCTGCAGGCATTCGGCGATGGCGCGTTCGTAATCGCCGAGGAACGAGTATGTCCAGCCGCGAAACGTGTAGGCTTCGGCAGTGGGGAATGCGTCGATGGAGCGGGTGTATAAGTCGAGGGCTTGTTGGAAGTCGCCCTGCATCTGCAGTTCGTAAGCCTTTTGAAAATATTCAGCCGCCGTTTGGCGAAGCTCGTCTTCGGACATAAATAGACCCAATGACTGAATTGAAGAAATTGTATCGAAAATCGACGTGGCTGCTGGCCTTGGCTGTCCTGCTGGGCCTCTCGGCTATCGGGTTACGGGCACAGGCGTCACAAGCTAGCACGCCGAGCGCTCCTCAAAGCACAGAACAGAAGCCGGCTCCTGAGGCGAACGCCCAGGAAAAGAAGATCTCTCCCAAGGAAGCGGAGGAGTTGTTTCGCGATGTAGACGAAATCCTGCATTTCGCAAGCAAAGACAGCGGCTTGCCCATCAAAAAAGAGGTCAAGCGCCGCCTCACGAGTCGCGATGAGGTTGTGGCTTATCTCGAAAAAAACATGGCTGAAGACAAGGACGCACAACGACTGCGCCGCTCCGAACTGGTGCTGAAAAAGTTTGGCCTTTTGCCGCGTGACTTCGATCTGCAGACTTTTCTCGTGGCGTTGCTGCGCGAGCAAATCGCCGGCTATTACGATCCCAAGACCAAAACCGTGAACCTGCTGGATTGGATCGATGTTGAGCAGCAACGCCCAGTGCTGGCTCACGAACTCACGCATGCGCTTCAGGACCAGTCGATCGGCCTGGAGAAATGGATGAAAGTCGGCGATACCGATCTGAACGACAAGAAGCAGCCAACAGCGGTGGACATCGAGAATGACGAAATCAGCGAAGCCCGCCAGGCCGTTGTCGAGGGCCAGGCCATGGTCGTGCTCGTCGATTACATGCTCGCGCCCATGGGGCAATCCATTCTCGGATCGCCGCAAATTGCCGATGCCCTGAAAGAGACCATGCTCGTGGGCACGTCGGACTCGCCGCAGTTCAAAAACGCTCCTATTTTTCTGAAGGAAGAACTGACCTTTCCCTACCGCTACGGTCTCGATTTTGAGATACAACTGCTGCGTACTGGAGGAAAGGAAAGAGCGTTTGCCGCAACTCTGGCGAGTCCGCCGCGAACCACGCGTCAGATCATGGAGCCGAAGACATATCTCTCCGGTGAGCAGATCGAGCCTATGCGCCTGCCCGACTTCGAGCATGATTTCAAAAACTACGAACGCTTCGATATCGGGGCGATCGGGGAATTTGACGTCGCGGTGCTCGTGGACCAGTACGCCGGCGCGCAGGCGTCGAGCGATCTGTATCCGCACTGGCGCGGCGGCTACTATTACGCCGCTCGGCCCAAGGGAAATCCGGCGGCGCCACTCTCGTTAGTTTATGTTTCACGCTGGTCGAGCCCGGAGAAGGCGGCGGCCTTTGCGGCTATTTACGCGCAGTCGCTAACCAAGCGGTATAAGCAAGCGAAAGAGGTGATGCAGGATGAGAAGAGTCCGCCGGAAGATCTGCAGAAGGTCCAGTTCCTGCCCGGAGCGCATATTTGGCTGACGGAGGAAGGACCGGTGGCGATTGATGTGGAGGGTGACAGCGTACTGATTACGGAGAGTCTGGATCAGGCGACGACCGAGCGACTGCGGCAGGAGTTGTTCGGGGCGGTGGTCGCAGCCGAGAAGTGAATTGAGCCTTGTTCACTTTTGTATAATCACAAGTTCGTCATTTCGACCGACCAATCAGGAGAATCCTTGTCGCAAGCGGAAATCGGAATCATTGGTGGCAGCGGGCTGTATTCGATGCCCGGACTCACCGACGTTCGGGAAGTAAAGCAGCAAACTCCATTCGGCGACCCCTCTGACCCATATGTTCTGGGTACCCTCGAAGGGCGCAGAGTTGCATTTCTGGCGCGGCATGGACGCGGGCATCGCATTCTGCCCACGGAGTTGAATTTTCGGGCCAACATTCACGGGTTCAAGCAACTCGGGGTTGAGCGGATCCTCTCTGTTTCCGCCGTCGGATCGTTGAAGGAAGAGCATAAGCCCCTCGATTTTGTCATTCCCGATCAGTTCTTCGATCGCACCCGCCATCGGGTCGACACTTTTTTCGGTGAAGGCGTCGTCGCTCACATTGCCTTCGCCGATCCTATCTGCTCGGAGCTCGCGCGGGTCGTCGAAGGTGCATGCAAGAAGGTGGGAGTTACCGGCAAGCGCGGCGGAACGTACCTGTGCATGGAGGGGCCGCAGTTCTCGACCAAAGCCGAATCCAATGTTTACCGCAGCTGGGGCATGGACGTGATCGGCATGACCAACCTGCAGGAAGCCAAACTGTCGCGTGAAGCCGAGATTTGCTACGTCACGGTGGCCATGGTGACCGACTACGATTGCTGGCATCCTCACCATGACTCAGTCACGGTCGATCAAATTATTGCCGTCCTAGTCAAGAACGCCGAGAACGCGTCTTTGGTGGTGCGAAACGCCGTAGCCGCAATGCCAACCAAGCGAACCTGCAAGTGCGGCGCGGCATTGGCGCACGCGATGCTCACCGACCGCGACAAGATTCCCTCCGCAACTCGTGAGAAACTCAAACTGATTCTCGAAAAATACCTGGAGACCAAAACCGCATAATGAGTATCCTGGCCGTAGGTTCGATCGCCTTCGATTCCATTGCCACGCCTTCTGGGCGCGTGGAAAACGTATTGGGTGGCTCGTGCACATTTTTTTCTCTCGCCGCCAGCTACTTTACCGATGTCCGCATCGTTGCGGTAGTGGGGGAAGATTTCACGGCGGAGCACGAAAACGTTTTGAAGAAGAGAAAAATCGATACCCGTGGCATCGAGCACACGAAAGGAAAAACCTTTCGCTGGGGCGGGCAGTACCTCGACAACTTGAATGAAGCCAAAACCGATTTCACAGAATTGAACGTGTTTGAGCGCTTTCAGCCGCGAATTCCAGCTGAGTATGCCGACTCGAAATTTCTTTTTCTTGGCAACATCAATCCCACCCTGCAAACTGCGGTTCGCCGCAGCATGGATGGGGTCCGCCTCACTGGCGGCGACACCATGAATTACTGGATCAAGGACTTTCGTCCAGATCTGGTCGAAACTCTGAAGCTGGTCAACGTGCTTTTGATCAACGACGCCGAGGTCAAGATGCTTGCCCACGAACCCAACCTGCTTCGAGCCGCACAAAAAGTCCTCGCCATGGGGCCCCAGGCGCTGGTGGTCAAGCACGGGGAATATGGCGCGACGATTTTCTTTCGCGAGGGCGCATTCGGCATTGGCAGTCATCCTTTCCGCGCGCCCGCCTTGCCGATCGAAGAAGTGAAAGATCCCACCGGAGCCGGCGACTCGTTCGCAGGTGGATTCATGGGATACATCGCATCCCAAGAACAGTTGAGCCGCGAGGTTCTCAAACGGGGATTGTTTTATGGTGGTGTGCTGGGATCGTTTGCGGTCGAGCGTTTCGGCACCGAACGCCTGCAGTGTCTTACTCGCGAAGAAATCGACGCCCGGTTTCAGGTATTTCGCGAATTGACTCACCTCGAATGACCCGGAAGACCAGCACCCAGCCGATGAAAGCCCAAGCCACTCATTACTGGGACCGTGAAACCGCGCTCGTAGCCCAGTTTGCGGCGTGCGCGTCATTCATTTCGTTCGCCTACTACTTCCAGCATGGCGGGTTGCTCCTCTATGGCGACGCGGTGGCGCACATCAATATCGCCCGTCGTGTATTTGACTCGCAGACTCCGGGCCTGCTGCAACTTGGCACGGTGTGGTTGCCCTTGCCACATTTGCTGATGATTCCGTTCTTACTTTTCGACTCAGCGTGGCAATCGGGCATTGGTGGGGCGATCCCTTCTATGGTCGGGTATGTTCTCGGAACCGCCGGGATATTCCGTTTGGTGCGGAGCGCGTTGAGCGCGACTTCTCAGCCGGCGCCCGCGGCAAGAATTGCGGCATGGCTGAGTGCGATCATTTATGCAGCAAACCCGAATCTGATTTACCTGCAGACCACGGCCATGACCGAGTCCGTTTACCTTGCCCTGTTCGTTTGGGCCATGGTGTACTTCAGTGAGTTTGTTCACCAATCTTCCGGGAACGATGGCCCTCGCGGCGCGGGGTCTTCGCCGCTGTTTAGATGCGGCCTGTGTCTAGCGGGCGCTTGCCTTACTCGCTACGACGGATGGTTCCTGGCGGCCGCAATCAGCGTCGCCGTGCTTGTTGTAAGTTTTAAGCGCACTGATCCGGGGTTGCGCCGTAACGCGGCGAAATTTGTTTTGATCGCGGCTGCGGCCCCGGCGCTTTGGCTTGCCTACAATGCAATCATCTATCGGAACCCGCTTGAATTTGCCAACGGGCCGTATTCTGCCCGCGCCATTGAACAGAAGAATGCGACCCCCGGCCATCCCGGCGCTCACGACCTGCCGGTTGCGTTCAGTTATTTTCTGAAATCGGCCGAACTGAATATGGCGGAAGCGAACTTGCAAAAACTGTGGGTACTCCTGCTTCTGGCCGCAACCATCGGAATTCTGGTTCGTGAGCGCCGTTTGTGGCCGCTGCTTTTACTCTGGGTGCCCCTTCCTTTCTACATGCTCTCAATAGCCTACAGCGGCGTGCCGATTTATCTGCCCACGTGGTGGCCGTTTTCGTTTTACAACCTGCGCTATGGAGTTCAGCTGCTTCCCCTGTTTTCTGTCTCGGCAGCGGTGACGGTTTATTTCCTGCTCTGCCTTGCTCGACACAAAATCGTCAGGACGGCAGTTCTCTCCGCAAGTGCAATCCTCCTGGCTGTGAGCTATGGACCAGTCTGGCGCGCGCAGCCTGTCTGCTACCGCGAAGCCTGGGTGAACTCCCGAACCCGTATCGCTTTCGAAACTGAACTGGCATCTAGTCTGAAGAAGTTGCGTTATGACAGCACGCTGCTGATGTATCTGGGCGATCACGTGGGCGCTCTTCAGCAAGCCGGAATCCCTCTGCGCCGGACGGTCAACGAAGGCAATCATCGTCCCTGGAAATCGCCCGATCCCGAAGGCTTGTGGGAACACGCGCTGGCCAAACCCGGGGTTTACGTCGACTGGGTGGTCGCCGTCGATGGCGATCCAGTCGCTCTCGCCATGCAAAAGCTGGGCCTCCCTTCAATGGCCGTGATCCGTACCGCTGGCCAACCCACGGCCACGATCTATTGGGCGCATCGTCAGTCCATGTAAATCGTGACGCCCTGTAATCAGGCCGGTTAACCTTGCCGCTGTGGAACCCGTCGGGGCGGGCTTTGGCAGTGATAAAATCCAGCCAATTCACGTTCTCATGCCGACAATGCAGCACGCTTACGACCTGCTCCAGAACGAAATGGCTTCCATCGTGGGGGTCTCGATCACGCGTCTGGTGCTGGCGGCAATTCTGGGCGGGCTGATCGGGCTGGAGCGTCAACTGAAGCATCGGCCAGCCGGGTTGCGCACGAATCTTTTCATTTGTCTCGGCGCTGCCATGTACACGCTGCTATCGGATACGCTCGCCGTAGAGCACATCGGAGATCACACCCGCATTGCGGCGCAGATTATTCCAGGTATCGGTTTTATCGGTGCAGGTTCGATCCTTCACTCACGCGACAAGCTAGTTACCGGATTAACCACTGCGGCCACGATCTTCGTTGTGGCCTCGGTCGGAATGGCGGTGGGGGGCGGACTGTATCTCACCTCGATTTTTGCCACGGGACTCATTTTGCTCTGCCTCTATCTGTTGGGGCATGCAGAAGAGCGATTTGGTTTGAAGACGGCGGTCCACGGTTATGAAGTGGCCGGGCGCACCGCCGATGAAGTTACTCTTGAATTGAACCGCCTTCTCGAGAGCGTCCACGCCATGATGGACGATGTGCAGATTGCCCCGACTCCGCAACATGTACGAGTTCACTTTGAGCTGGAGGCAACGCGCAGGGATCAGCGCCAGGTTCTGCAACTGCTGAAGCAATCCCCGGTTTTTGAAAGTACGACCTGGCTGGGTCCGGTAAACATCGAATGAGTTCGCCCGCCACCGTGGTTCCTTTCGTCAAGGCGTGCGCCTGCGGCAACGATTTTCTGATCATCGATGGCATTCACGCCCCAACCGATCTGGCCGCATTCAGCCGACGCATCTGCGATCGGCATCAGGGCATAGGCGCCGATGGAGTAGAGTGGCTTTTTCCCGCGCCGAACGCGGATGTGCAGGCGCGCCTGTTCAACGCCGACGGATCAGAAGCGGAAATCTCCGGCAACGGTACCCGCTGCGTGGCCGCCTTCCTGTGCTCCCAGCAACCACGCGAAAAAGTTGTCATACAAACCGGCGCCGGAATGAAGACCTGCACCTTTACTTCGCGCAACGAAATGCAATACGAGTTCGAGATCGCGATGGGTGAGCCCGAGGTCGGGAAGGAGCTGGCCGTAAAACTGAAATCTCGCGAAGTCATGGGCATCCCTGTCTCCATGGGGAACCCGCACTACGTCGTATTCGTGAAAGAGTTTGCCCCTGGATGGCAGGACGAGGCAGCCGAAATCGGGCGCAGTCGCGACTTCAAGCAAGAGATTAACGTTGAGCTGGTAAAGTCTTTAGATCAAATAAATATCGACGCCAGGTTCTTCGAACGAGGAGTCGGCGAGACGCAATCCTCGGGAACCGGCTCCTGCGCTGCAGCGGTGGCCGCCATCGTAACCAAGAAAGCCGAGTCGCCGCTCCGCGTGCACACGCCCGGCGGAGTGCAAACAGTCCGCTGGGAAGGACAGATTTTTCTTCGAGGAACGGCGCAACTAATCTGCCGCGGCGAATTTTTCATGTAACAGCCACACAAAAACGCAGTCCCGGCCGTCCAAGCCGCCGACTCAAGGGTTCTCGCGTCACCGAAGTAACAATTTGAATTTTTCGACGCCTGTTAAGATTGACCGTTCCGAGCCGCTGATAACCATGCCGACGACGCCAGCCATCCCGCGTATAAAGCCGCCCGCGCTTCAACCGGGTGACACGGTTGGCATCATTGCTCCCGCCAGCAACATTAAACGCGAATTGTTGGAAGCCGGATGCGCAGGGCTGCGGGCGCTTGGCTACAAGCCTTTTTATCTGGAATCTATTTTCGAAAAGGACCTTTATTTTGCCGGTTCGGCCGAACGCCGGGCGCGCGAACTGGAAGAAATGTTCGCGCACAGTGAAGTCCGCGCCATCGTTTGCGCCCGTGGCGGATACGGCTCGAACTATCTTCTTGAAACTCTCAATCTCGAAACAATCAAAGCCCATCCGAAGATTTTCGTTGGCTACAGCGATATCACGAGTCTGCTGACTTACATTTCAGACTCCACAGGCCTCGTGACTTTCCACGGACCCATGGTCACCAAGGATTTCGCGCGTTCAGACGGGGTCGATTCGCCATCCCTGGAAGCGGCTCTGACAGGTTCTTTCGAGTGGGCTGTCACTCTCGGATCAGAATCAGGCGCGAAACCGTTGCTCGCCGGCTCGGATGAAGGAATTCTCTACGGTGGCTGTTTATCGATGCTAGTTGCTTCACTCGGAACGCCCTACGAAATCCACACTGCCGGAGCGATATTGTTTATCGAAGACGTGGCCGCAAAGCCTTACCAGATTGACCGCATGCTGATGCAGTTGAAATTGGCTGGAAAGTTCGCCGACGTTCGCGGGTTCATCTTTGGCGAGATGCTGGAGTGCGTGCAGAACCAAAACCAGGATTACACTTTGGAAGAAGTCGTATTGCGCGTGGTCGGAGACTTGGGCGTACCAGTAGCGTACGGATTGCGATCTGGCCACGTCTCGCACCGCAACATCACTCTTCCTTTGGGAGTGCGTGCGGCGCTCAATGTCAGCAAACGAGATGGGAGCCTCCGGATTCTGGAATCCGCGACAGCGCCGACAGCAACAAAGTCGCTCTTAGGACAGCGTGTGGCACAAATCAAACCATGAGCGAGAACAAGCACATCCACTTGATTGGCATCTGCGGGACCGCGATGGCATCGCTCGCCGGAATGCTGCAGCAGCGCGGCTTTCACGTCACCGGTTCCGACGCCGCCGCTTATCCGCCCATGTCGGATTTTTTGGGATCGCTGGGCATTCCCGTCGCGCAACCGTTCGCGGTAGAGAACCTGAAGCCACAACCACACCGCGTGGTCGTAGGCAATGCTATCTCGCGCGGCAACGTGGAACTGGAGCATGTGCTCGATCAGCGCATTCCGTTCTGTTCGCTGCCGCAGATTCTCCACGACGAGTTTCTTCGCGGCAAAGAAGTGCTGGTGGTCGCAGGCACTCATGGCAAAACAACCACGACCTCGATGTTGGCATGGATTTTTCACACTGCGGGCTTGCAGCCTTCGTTCCTGATCGGCGGCATCGCGGAAAACTTTGGCAGCAGTTTTCGCCTGGGACAGGGGAAGCACTTCATTATTGAGGGTGACGAATACGACACCGCGTTCTTCGACAAGGGCCCGAAATTCCTGCATTATTTTCCCGACTCCGTTATCCTCACGTCCGTGGAATTTGATCACGCAGACATCTATAAAGACCTCGACGCCGTCGAAACCGCATTCAAGCGTCTGGTGAATCTGGTGCCTCGCCGCGGCCGCATCGTTGCTTTCGACAAAGGTGAGAGTCTCGACCGTTGCCTCGCTCGCGCCTTCTGCCCGGTGGAGCGATACGGCTGTGGCGCGAACGCAACCTGGCAAGTCACCAACCTTCGTCTCGAACCCGGGCGAACCACGTGGTCGGTAGTGCAGAACGGGAAACGATGGACCGACTTCGAGTACGCCGTGGGTGGCGAGTACAACGTATGGAACGCAACTGCCGCGGCCGCGATTGCGGCGGGATGCGGTATTTCGCGCGAAGAAATTTCTGCCGCGTTGAAAACCTTCAAGAGCGTGAAGCGTCGTCTCGAAGTTCGCGCCCGAGTGAATGGCGTAACCATTATCGACGACTTTGCCCATCACCCAACCGCAATTGCGGGAACCCTTACCGCACTGCGGTCGAACTATCCGGGAGCGCGCTTGTGGGCTATTCTCGAACCGCGCTCGAATACTCTACGACGCAACGTGCTGCAGAACGATTTGGCGAAGAGCCTGGCGCTGGCCGATGAAATTGTCGTGGCCAATGTCTTCAAGTCGGAGGCGATCCCGGAAGCGGAACGCCTCGATTTGGCTGCTGTCACAGTGGAAATCCAAAAGCAGGGAAGACGGGCGCGGATTGTGCCGACCGTCGATGGCATCGTGCAACTGGTTGCGCCCGAGTTGCGCTCGGGCGACGTTGTCGCCATTCTTTCCAATGGAGGCTTCGGGGGCATTTACGAAGAGTTACCGGAGCGTTTGAAGTCACTTGGTGCAACACGAAGTGTGGGCACCGAGAACAAACTGATTTTGAGCTGAGCCACGTGGACAACATCTCGCCACCCAAAAAAGCCTGCTGCACCGACGGGGGTGAATGTAAGCCCCGATCGTCCGGAGACCCGCGGCCGTGATTCGCACGCTTGTCATGCTCGGGTTCTGGACGGCACTGCTTCCGGTCGCGGCTCTGATCGGCTTTCCCTGGACTCTGCTGACGGGCGACGTCAGCATGCTCTATCGCATGACCATGTGGGGCGCGTGGAACGGCGTTCGACTCGCCGGAGTCAAGGTGAAGACCGTAGGTCTCGACAAGCTAGACCCGGCCCGTACTTACATCTTCATGTCCAATCACGCTTCAAATATCGACCCCCCGATCCTGATGCCACTGATTCCGCGCCGTATGTCGGTCATGGTCAAGAAGGAGTTGTTCCGAGTTCCGGTCTTGGCCAGGCTGATGCGCTTCGGATCGCTAGTTCCCGTGGATCGCGGCAACCGCGAGTCGGGAATTGCTGCCGTCCGCGCTGCCGCGGATGTCATTCGTCAAGGCGTCAACATGACCATTTACGTCGAAGGACACCGCTCCTTCGATGGCAAACTCCTGCCCTTCAAGAAAGGGCCGTTTTATTTGGCCGAAGGGTGTGGCGTTCCGGTGGTGCCGGTCACGATCGTAGGCTCGCACGAGGTCATGCCCAAGCGCAGCTTCGCGATCAAGCCCGGCATGGTGACAGTAATCTTTCACGAACCAATCGAGCCCAAGGATTTCGGCAGTCGCGATTGCCTGATGGCGAAGGTTCGCCAAGTCATCGAAAGCGGCCTGCCCGCGGAGCTTCAGGAGGCAACTCCGCCAACCACAAGGGACATGAAGGTCCACGAGGGAACGGCATCAGCTTGAGATCTACTAGACTGAATTGGCGTGAGAATTTTAAATGGGACGTCATCCTGAACCCGGCATCAGCCGGGTGAAGGATCTCGCGGGTAGTGCTTCGAAATTACCCAACGCGTCTTGCCAGCCCGCGCGAGATCCTGCGTGGCCATGCGGCCACTCAGGATGACGTCTAAGTGAAGTGGCCAGCAAACGCTTAAGAGACGTCATCCTGAAGCCCGGCCTCAGCCGGGCGAAGGATCTCGCGGACAACCAGACTTAGCGATGCGCGACGGGTTCTACTTCGGCTGACGCTTGGACCGAAGCGATTCGCCGGTCGTCCATAGCCGGACATTCGCGAGCCTTCGCATTGAGCGCCGTGGATTCCGAGCACGACGCCAATTCCTCAGACTTTGCTCCGCCGCTCTTGCGGGTCGCGCTGCGGCCTTGGTCGAGTCGTGCGTCCTTCAGCTTAGCCTTCCCGGTGTTCGCAGTCGGTGACAGAGACTTACCTGTTTGTTGCAACTGCTGAACGGTTACCGGTGCCTGAGAAGCGACCGCGGCTGGCTGAACGGGATGAGCGACCGCCGCGCTTGGCGCGGGGTCATACCAATCTGGGTTGACATCCTGCTGGCCATAGGCCGGGACCAGCAATAGGGTAAACATTGCCCCAGACAGCATTGCCATGGATGCCAGTGCTCTATATCCGGTACCTTTTAGTCCGTTCATGAAATCACCTCTGTGATGGATTAACTTCGAGCCCGCGGTAGTCACGGCGACAAGAAATCATGGTCGTGATCTTGCACCCGATTGCTCGTGGAGTCCATGGAGGCAGTCTGAACTGATCTGAAGCAATCTGAAGATCGACTGGGCCTATGTCGATGAGGCCGTTCCGGCTGGGAAGGTGAACCCAGGGGCTGCAGCGACTAATTTTCGGACTTCGTTCGATTCACGGCAGGATGCTTCGGGGTGCCCCGGGGATTCTCCGGATCCAATCCGGCTGCGGTCATGATGGCGCGTCCGAGTTCTTCCGGAGAAATGACAAATGCTTCGGCGGGCGGTTGACTGATCGTGTCTTCTTCAGCGGTGGGCGCGACGAAGCGATAGCCGCGGCCAACTACCGTCTGCAGGTACTGCGGCTCGCCGGCATCAACCGCCAGGGCACGCCGGATCTTCCTAATGGCCGTATTGATTCCCGTTTCGACGTCGACGAACACATCTTGGCTCCACAACTCGCTGGAGATCTGCTCGCGCGTGACTAGTTGCCCCCTCTTTTCGACCAGAAACATGAGCAACTGCAGCGGTAGGCTTTCCAGCCGAATCGGCATACCACGGCGGCAAAGCTGAAAGCGACCGTAGTCTAACTGGAAATCGTCGAAGCGGACTCTCTTTTCCGGCAAAGCACAACTCCTGCTGCAAACTTGACCGCCGTCGGTGCGAATTGAGGGCGCGCTCGAGACGCAGCAAGCCGCGTCTCTGTGGGTGGAGAAATTTTGTTCCGTCGGGCTTGTTGTGTCAAGCCCCGTTTTTACGAACGTCCATATTTCCCGAGCCTGCAAGCCGTGCCCTGTCCAAGGCCGCGCCCCGGACCGGTTAGTCTTTCTTGGCTCGAACGGCCTTCGCGATTTCAGGCAACCGGCTCATCAGCGCCGACACCTTCAACCATAACTTGTGATCGATAGCCGGAGCACCGCTCACAATCGCCCCAGCCTCGATGTCTCCAGCAACACCGCTTTGCGGAGTGACAATGGCGCCGTCGCCGATCTTGCAATGACCAACGACCCCGACTTGCCCTGTCAAAATCACGTTATTGCCTATGTCGGTTGAGCCGGCGAGTCCGACTTGCGCCGCGAGCAGCGAGTGCTCGCCGATGTGCGAGCCATGGCCCACCTGCACTAGGTTATCGATTTTCGTGCCGCGAGCAATGTGGGTCTCGCCAACACTGGCCCGATCAATACACGAATTGGCTTGGATTTCGACGTCGTCTTCGATGACCACCGGCGCTGGCTGCGGAATCTTGTGCCAGTGTCCGAGGTCGTCTTTTGCGAACCCGAATCCATCCGCGCCAACAATTACGCCATTCTGCAACAACACATCATTTCCCACCCGGCACTGCTCGCGCACAACGGCGTGAGCGTGTGCAAAAAAATTGTCACCGATTCTCACCCCCCGATAAATAACTACGTGGGCCAACAGGACAGCGTTCTTACCGATCTCGACGTCTTCGCCGATCACGACGTACGGTCCGACGTGCGACCCTTCGCCAATCCGGGCGGAAGCATGAATCACTGCCGTAGGATGAATTCCGGACGCGTGCGTGAATGGCGGATGAAACAGACCGATTGCGCGGGCGAAAGTCAGATATGGGTTCTTGCTTCGGAGCATTCCCGTCGCAAGGGCTGGGAAGCCCTCGGCGACGATTACTGCCGATGCCTTCGTCTTCCGGGCGGCGGCCACGTACTTTGGGTTGGCGACGAAGGTAAGCTGACCGGGGCCCGCTTCTTCAATTCCAGCAACGCCTGTGATCTCGGTATCTGGCGAGCCGTTTTCCAGGGGCGCGTCCAGCGCAGAGGCAATCTGTCCAAGTTTCATTTGAGTGTCCGCTAGCGTGAGAGGCTGATTGTAATTGAGGCGCGGGCGAAGCGGAAAAGGACAAGGAGCCACCGCAGGGATGCGAACCAGAACAACCTGCTGACCCGAACTGCTCCCCCTCATTGGTAGCGGAGGCCGCCGGCGCGCATCCCGGATGGAATTGCTCCCCTACTCTAACAAGCGCGAAACCATGGGAAAAAGGCTCACGAAAAATTAGCAGGGTTTTCGACACGACCACAGTCCGGGACAAACGTAGCATCGCTTGCAGATGAAGCGCTGGAAATCAGGCCGACAGGGCACTGGGAAAGCGCGTCTGGAAGTCGAGCAAGCCGACCCATTCGGGCGTCACAGTGATCCGGATCATGCTGGAAATCGAACCGCTTAGCTGTTTGACCCAAGCCTGGCCTTGCTCCGTCCCGAAGTAGCGCTGGGCGGCCATCGCGTACTCCGGCACAATTCCCTCCACAGTTTGCAATCGGGCACTGCCGCGAATGAGAAGCACCTTATGGGGAAAGACGTTGTCGTCGATGGTAAGAGACACTTTCGAGTTCTTCGCCAGCGCCTTTAGTTTCGGCGCTTTCGGCGGGCTGGCCATCACGATCTCCCGTCCGTTCCAGTGAAACCAGATGGGGACGACCCTGGGTGTTCCGTCGGTCCAAACGTAAGCAAACCGCGCTGGAATGGTTGACTCCAGAAGTTCCTTGGACGCAGCGTGCTGCAAAAGCCCGAGATCTCCCTGCTTGACTTTAGCCGGCATAGTTCGCTCCTTAAGTTGGCCGCGGGCCAATTGTGAGTTGCCGATGTGAGGAGGATTGTGCGCTTACGCCCGACCGAGGTCAAGGGTGGGATTTGCAGCAGAACGCAAGGTCTCCTTGACAGCCGGATCGCCCGAGCAGACAGCTGCCGGCCCCTGGCGAACCCGAGCCCTTCCCTTGCGGGCATCGTCGCTTGGCAAACGAGTTTGCTCTGGCCTGGTGGGTACCATTTCTCTCGCCACTGGCGAATCATGGGAGTTCCTCAGAATTTCTTCGCCTTCGAAACTCGCTACCGGAGCGGGAACTGCAAAATCCGCTTGACTTCATCCGCGCTTCTGATAGATTCGCCGCCACCAGCTCAGGAGGGGGACCGAGGGACTTCTATGCCCGAAGCTGCACCTCTCACCACGGGAAATGCTCCCGCTGGGCAACCACCGCAGGATCCTCTGCCAGTCACGTTCAAAGAAGTCCTACAGGACGAGTTGACGCAAATCGCCGAGTCTCGCCGGGCGCGCGGCGTCAACACCGTAAGACCGACCGCGGACAACCTGATTGGCTTGGCCTTTTCCGGCGGCGGCATCCGCAGCGCAACCTTTAACCTCGGCATCCTGCAAGCGCTGGCTGAAGGTGGATTGCTGCACAAGTTCGACTATCTCTCCACCGTTTCGGGTGGCGGATACATCGGCTCCTGGCTGGCCGCGGTCACTCTTCGATTTTTGTGTACGATGCCGAATTCATCGTACGAAGACGTCGAACGGTCCCTCATCCCCGGAAAGCGCGAACCCGGTGGACGCGAAGAACGCACCTTTCTGCGCTGGCTCCGCTTGTACAGCAATTATCTGACTCCTCACACCGGCCTGCTTTCTGGCGACACTTGGGCGATGATCGGCACGTGGCTGCGCAATGTCTTTCTAAACCAGACCGTGCTCGGCCTGCTTTTTTTGGGCGTTTTTGTTTCTTGCCACGGCGTGCTGCTCGGGTTGCTGAAATCGTCGCGGCTTCATGCCGGAGGCTTGCTGTTCTGCGGCGGCGTGTTCTGGTTCATCGCTGCGGTTTCGATGGCGGTGAACGTGACTGAACAGATTCCTTCAAGGAAGATGTTGCTGACGTCGTTTCAACGGATCAAGGTGACCGTCACCGTGCTTTTGCCATTCGGTCTCGCTTGCTTGCTGTTGAATTTCGGTTTGTGGCGCTGGAACCAGTTGGCGGATTCTCCCCTTTGGATGTGGTTCGCCGCAGGGGGGGCGTTCTATTTTCTTGCCTGGACAACGGCGGCGGTGCCATTGAGGCTGTGGCGAGAGACGCAGGAGGACAAAGGACCGCAAGATCGGATGCTTTCGCTTACCGCGTTTCTCGTTTCCGCAATCATCGCGGGAGCAATTGGGGCGGGCCTGGGCCGGGGATATTGCGCCTTGCTGAAGGTCGTGCCGCGGTCTTACGGCGCCTATTGGATGGTGGCAGTCTTCGGAACCGGAGTGGTGATGCTGATCATGTTGCTCTCCGGCGCTTTGCATCTCGGACTGGCGGGCCGCGGTTGCAAGGATCTGGTGCGCGAATGGTGGGCCCGTCTCGGTGGTTTCATGATCCTGCTCACGCTGGCCTGGATGCTGCTCGCCGGATGCTGTGCCTTCGGTCCACTGTTCGTGCGATGGGTCTTGTTCAAGCTGAAGTGGGCGACCATCGTTCCAGCGGCTTTGTGGGTTGCTCATAACTATCTAGGGGTGAAAGCCGCCAACAGCGCCAAGACCAGCGGAAAGCTGGAGAAGATCAAATCGGAGGATACCTCCGGCGGTCGATGGATCGTTCAGATATTCAAAACGCCACAATTCCTGGATGCCATCGCCAGGCTGGCGCCCTACGTTTTCGGCCTGGGCCTCGCTCTGCTATTGGCTACGGCGGTTCACATCGGCTCGGGAATATTTTTCAACCCTGTTGTGACCGCCAAGCTATGGCACTCGCCTTCAGCGGCCGCGCCGGGGCTCAATTGGTCGGAGCTGTCCGAGCTCTATTGGAAGATTCAGTGGGCCGGCTCGCCCAGTCAATTGCTGATGGTGGCAATCATTCTTGCGATCGCTTCCGTGTTGTTATCGCGCCGCGTGGACGTAAACGACTTCTCGCTGCATCACTTCTATCGCAACCGGCTGGTGCGCTGCTATCTCGGAGCCTCGAATCCCGAGCGGACGCCGCAACCCTTTACCGGTTTCGATCCCGATGACGATATCGCGCTGAAGGACTTCGCCGCGAATTATCCCGGACCTTACCCCATCCTGAACGCAGCGATTAACATTACCAGCGGCGCCGAACTCGGATATGCGACCCGGCGGGCAAAGTCGTTCGTGTTTACTCCGCTCTATTGCGGGTACGACTTGATCTTCCCCGGGGTTGACCAGGGCCGCTTCAAACTGGAGAACGCCTGCGAGTTGAGTTACTCGAAAACCGAAGTGGGGCGCACCGCGGAATCGCTCACTCGAATGTCTACCGAAGACGGAATCGCCTTGGGGACCGCGATGGCGATTTCGGGCGCTGCCGCCAGTCCCAACATGGGTTACTTTACCTCGCCAGCCACTGGCCTGTTCATGACCCTGTTCGACGTCCGTCTGGGCTGGTGGATGGGCAACTCGCGTTTTACGCCGCAGTGGAAGAGTCCCGGCCCTACGTCGGGGCTCGGCTATCTGTTTTCGGAATTGATCGCCCAGAGTGACCAGAACAAGGGCTACGTTTATCTCTCCGATGGCGGCCATTTCGAGAATCTGGCAGTCTATGAATTGATCAAGCGGCACTGCCAGGTCATCGTTGCCTGTGATGCCGGCTGCGATGACAGTTACGGATTTGAGGATCTCCTGAGCCTCATTGAAAAAGTTCGCACCGACTTCGGCGCACGTATCCAGATCGACTTTTCCAAAATCCGCCCTAACGGTCAGCGCGAAAGCGAATGCAATTTCGTGGTTGGAGATATTTTCTTCGACCCCCAGAACCCCAACGATCGCGGCACGCTGTTTTACGTGAAGGCCAGCCTGCCTCCGAGGCAGGAGAAAAATCTGGTGGATAAGAATTCGCTTCCCGACGATGTTTGGCGTTACGCCGAGAAGCATAAGACATTCCCGCACCAGAGCACGGCCGACCAGTGGTTCGATGAATTGCAATTCGAGAGCTACCGAGCTTTGGGTCAACACATCGGACGCGCTGCCGGGGCGGCAATCGGTCCAGAGATCGACGCCACACTGGACCAGGCAATGTAAGCGAAGAGCGTGAGAACGTACCCTTCAGGTTGTGGCCCGACTCAGAGGCGCCACAATTTTGCCTCAAAAAAAACTCTCGTTTTCCCGCAAAATCTAGAAAACAAAGAACGGGAATTTTTCTTGCCTTGTAGATCTATGGTTCTTAAGGTAGTTATAGGCAAAATATTCCAAAAATTGGAGTTATACGGTTGCCTCGCGCCTGAGTTTCGCCTTCGCCAAGGGCTGGACGAGCCAGCGGTTGGCAGGTTGCAGAGGTCGCGGTGATTTTAAGTTGTCAAAGAACGTAGATTATCTAATAGATAACCTATTTGTGTTTATATTATCGCAAATCGGGGAACGAGATCAAGAAGAAAGTGGAGGGGTGGCAGGCTGATTCCCGAATCGGGATTTCATCAATAGTTGCAACAAAGTCTCAGGGGACAATCTCGTCTGTCCCCGGATTTCCTGTCGCACACGATTCTGCACACAAACTTTCCCCCTGCATATTGCCAACTAGCCGTTCGGATACAAACTCAGCCACGCGGCGGCATCTTCAACCAGGTCGATGATTGGCGAGGTGCTCTCAGAGTGATGACGACCAGGATGAGTAGACCGCGAAAAAGTGTGTACTAAGTCAAATGGCTCATTTCCACGGTGAATATCCAAAGTGTACTCGGTGTAGGGGTATTCGGTGCCGTCTACCAACCTAGTTTTCGGGTAGGCGTGAACATTGAAGATGTACGCGGGGACACCTTCATCGATCATGCAGACGGTACCATGCTGCTTCTTGGAAAGCTGCTGTTGGATTTCTTTCAATTCCTTGCCCTGAACGCTTTCATACTTGTTTCCGAGCTTATCCGTGTACATGAAACCAAAAGAGGTCTTACAAGACGACGGCTTTGGGCCAATTTGCGCGAGTGTTGGAGCGAATGTGCCAAGGATGAGGATCGCACTCACGGCGAGTTTCATAGTGTCGGCGGGTGCCGCTATCAGCCTTCGGGTTTCTCCCCTCGTCGGGTAGCGTAGTGCGGTGCCTCAGTCTTGTCAATTCGGAGGGTCGTCCCCGCGAGTATGGGGTTAACTAGGTGTGTGACAGTTGTACTAGCTTCATCTCTGAGCAACGCCGGTGCCGTCATGCCTTTTCAGTCATATTGTGGGGGCTGCGTTGCAAACGACGCAGTTGCCCACAAATCGATCAGCAAGAACGGAGAAGCAGCCAAATGACGACATTTAGAACAAGGGTTTTTGAAGAAAAGCGCAACTGGTACTTCAGGTGGAATAACGTAGCCGTACCAACGGCGTGCGGCGTCACCCAGCCGCTCAAGGCTAAAGAGGATGCGGAATCTGAAAGGCAAAAGTTCGTGGAGGCCGAAAAGAAAAAGCGTCCTTGGGTTGTATTTGAATCGGCTTGAGCAGCCACAGACAACGTTGCCTTCGGGCGCGATAAAATAGTAAACATCACTCCAAATTCGGAGGGTTCCCCACGAGCACGTCACGAGGACGTAAATAGATATGGCATATGACAGATACATACAAGAGCACCATCTGACGAGGGCGGGCTGGGTCTTGGGGACATTCAATGGTGAGTTGAAACCCCGCCCTAATGACGCCGTAGAGACCTGGGTGCAGAAGGCCAAGCAATCATCGTCTTACTCCGAAGAGGAAAGCGATTGGCGGCAAGGTTGGGTGTCTGAAACTTGCAGTGAACGATAGATTAAGGAAGCTCAATTCTAAGCTTCGCAACTGGAAGAGGAAGAAAAGAGCACAAACGTAAAGCTAGAAACCCAACCCGCACTCAGCGCTGAATTTCGCAATCAACGTTCGCATTGCGGCCACGACGGACCACGGCTTGCTTTTAGAGGCTTGCAGGCAAGGGGCTCTTAGGGCGTTCCAATTTGTCAAAAAGCTGCGATATCAGACCCGCCATGAAGTTGGCTGTTGCATTTAGCCACTCCTCCACCTGTTCGGGATGGAGTGGCTGGAGGCGGTAGGTGTCGGGATCAGCGACTTTGACTCTGTCTGCCCGGTGGACGATCTGGTGCCTCCTGAGGATCATCTCCTGGAGCGTGGAGAATTGCTCGTTGTGGTCTTTGACCTTGAAGCCAAGTTTCTCCAGGGAGCTGGCCCATGCCTTCACGACACCCAAAACTGGGTGCCCCGTCCTTCTCGCGTTCTTTGCGAGAGGGCGGGGCTTTTAGCTGACATCGCGGCAGCTGACCACCGGATACAATCCCAGTTGTTCGCGGCGCCGCGCTGTCCAGTGAGATTCAATCTCCACCCCGCACTCCTTCCCCGTCGAATAGTGGAGGGCGCTGCTCCACTTCCAATCTTCCGGACGCGCAACCAGGCCGCGTCGCACTGGGTTCTGGTGCGTGTAATCCAGTTTTTCTACTAGCTTCTGTTCGCGAAAAACGTTGAAGTCATAGTAGCGGGGTTGCCAGAAGGGATCGTGGCTTCTAAGGGCCCCGCCCTCTCGCACAGAACGCGAGAAGGACGGGGCACCCCGTTTTTCTTTGTGGTCATTCAGTTCTTGCGAAGCTACTTGCTTGAGCATCTGAATTACAACCGCCAAGTTACCTCGCTCCGGCTCGCTCAGCAACAGATGCACATGCTCGGGCATAACGACAAATCCAATCAAGTAGAATCCGTACCAACGACGTACTCTTTCCAGGGTGACCACGAAGGTGTCGCGCGCCAGCCCGCTTCCCAGCAGCGGCGCGCGGCGATAACAACTGAACGTAACGAAATGAACGTCACCAGTTTGCTGGTATCTCTTTAGTCCCCAGGGCATGGAGACGAGATTACTTGCTTGTGGAAAGTTCCGCTGTGACGGACAAACACCAAATCTTGCGGTCGCGGACAGGCCTCTAAAAGCTTCGCCCTCTCGCAAAGAACGCGAGAAGGGCAGGGCACCCGTCTTTTTGGGGTGTGGCGAAAGCCTGGGCTAGCCTCCCGTGCCAGATCGTCGTAGCCGTATGTGCAGGTCGGGATGTTGCTGGAATTGAACGGGTCCTGTGTGATCTGAAATTTTTACAGCGAACCGTTGGCGTTCCACGTCGGCTTGCCGATTACCGACTGCCCATTCACATTGAAACTGTATTGCGTCATGCGGTCAGTGTTGGAGCCGTATTGGTAGGTGTCTGAATCCAGGGACCCAAACGTCAGCCTGGTTTTGCTCGATAGAGGACGTGTAATAGGATGGAAACCGACCGAATGGGGGCGATGCGGTTTCGGTCGACGTGCCTCTCGACCAAGCCAAGCCGGAGCAGGTCGACGCGCTGCTTCTGCCCGGCGGTGTTCCTAAATGAAAGCCTTTGTCTCGATCATCGCCCTGACGAACCTTGCGGTCACGGTCTTGCACCTCTTTCTGGCCGGAAAGCTCAATCCCGCATTGACGGTAGCGAGTTCGGTTCGCATCGGCGCCTCTGCCGCCGCGCTCACGCTGGCGGGAGTGGGATTGTTGTGGACGCGGCTGAAGAGGATCGGGTCCTTCATCCTGATTATTGGGTTCGCGATTGGGCTCGTGATCGGCAGCATCGAGCACTTTCTCATCGCCGGCCCGAACAACGTGTTTGACGCAGGATACAGCGGCTGGACGATCCTGTTCGACGTCAGCGTGGCTGTTCTTGTGGCCCTGCAGATTGCGGGCCTGTGGAGTGCCGGGCGCATTCTTGTAGCGCGCTCGCGATGAGGAGGGCCGGCCAAGGCTTTCACCACACACAAAATGGGGTGCCTTGCCCTTCTAGCGTTCTTTGCTAGAGGGCGGGCTTTTAGCTGACATCGCAGCGACGGAGCGCCGCATACACGCCCATCTGCTCACGACGACGCGCCGTCCAGCGAGATCCAATTTGCACCGAGCACTCTTGAGAGTAAAATGAACCCGATTGGTCGGAGCCCCCCGGCCACACAAATCAACCGCAGCGCAAACGAGAACCTCAAAATTATTCAAACGAGGCCACCATGACTCAAGCCAGCGATGCACAAGAGGTTCGTGCGGGCTTCCGATCGCCGCGGTAAGGTTCTTCACAAGAGAATAGGAAAATTCGCCATGCCTGACCCTTCGCAGTTCAACACCGACCGCACCCATCCGGGGCGGTGGACGATCACGTTCAGCAACCCGCCGATCAACATGTTTGTTCCTACAACGATCGTCGAATTGGGAGCGTTAATGACCGACCTCGAGGCGGACCCGTCGGTCAAGGTCGTGGTGTTCCAGTCCGCGAATCCCGATTTTTTCATCGCCCATCTCGACGTAGCCAAGGCAGCGGAACGGCCAGAGGTGCTGGGCCTTTGGCGCGACTTTGTGCTGCGCCTCGCGTCCACGCCAGTCGTGAGCATCGCCAAGATTCGCGGCCGCACGCGCGGCATCGGTAACGAGTTCGTGCTGGCCTGCGACATGCGCTTCGCCAGCCGGCAAAGCGCCCTGTTCGGCAACCCCGAGGTTGGCGTCGGACTGGTCCCAGGCGGCGGAGCGATGGAATGGCTCCCGCGCTTGGTCGGCCGCTCGCGCGCACTTGAAATCGTCCTCAGCGGCGACGATTTCGATGCTGATATCGCCGAGCGCTATGGCTGGGTGAACCGCACCCTGGACGATGCCGGCCTCGACTCGTTTGTCGATACCCTCGCCCGGCGTCTGGCCTCGTTCGACCGTGAAACGCTGGCCGCGGCGAAGGCCCAGATCAATCGGTTCGGGATGCCGACAGCCACCGAGATCCAGTCGAGCCAGGACTTGTTCTTCCCACTGCTGGCCTTGCCAGGTGCGCAGGCGCGTCGTGCCAAGATTCGCAATATGGGTTACGGCGTTCCGAGCGACTTCGAATTGAACTTCGGCCGGTACCTCCCGTCGTTCGGACAGGCGGACGACCATGACACGGGGCAGGAGAGGTAGGCATGACACCCTGGAAAGCAGTTTCGCTGATTCTGTTTGCTCTTGCGGTTGCAGCCGCGGTATACGGGCTGATTCTCGTGCGACGAGGCTTCAGCGCACTTGCGACACCATCAGCAATTGAGGAGTTCGCCGCCACAACGGCACGCAAATTGGCCGTGCCATCCGCGTATCGCCAACTTCGCAATCCCATCGTGCCTTCAACGGAGAACATTCGGGGAGGTATGGAGCATTTCGCCTATCATTGCGCTCCGTGCCATTCGAATGAAGGAGGCGGCCACACGGTATTCGGCAAGGGCCTCTATCCGAAACCGCCCGACTTGCGTGCAGGCGGGACGCAGAACAAGAGCGATGGCGAGCTCTACTACACAATTGACAATGGAGTTCGTTTGAGCGGCATGCCAGCCTTCAGCGGAACGCACACTGCCGCGCAAACCTGGCGCCTGGTTTTGTTCATCCGGCACTTGCCTCAGATCACGGCCGAGGAACTCAATGAAATGAAGGGGTGGGACCAGAAGAGCGAGGCGGATCCAGCGCATTTCTGAAGAGCGGGGAACCGCCCCAGAATCCTGCGGGAGAAACGCACGACCACTAAAAGGAGAAACACCATGAAAGGGGGCTGGCCCATGCTTTCACCGCACCCAAACGCGGGTGCCCTGCCCTTCTCGCGTTCTTTGCGAGAGGTCGGGGCTTCTAGCTGACATCGCGACGGCAGATCACCGGATACACGCCAAGCTGCTGACGACGACGTGCTGTCCAGCGGGATTCAGTCTCGACCGCGGCTTCTTCCCGGTCGCATAGCGCCGGGCCGGTGCCCCAGGCAGAAGTGCAGAGATCCTTCGTTGGCAGGCCTTCGCTTTGTGAAGGCCTGCGCTTCCTGAGGATGCCAGACACTCGCAAGCGCGGGCCGAACACTCTGCTACACTTCGACCGTTCTCTTTGGGCGCAATATGAAGGCCTCTCTGTTTTATCGAATCGCCGCGGTTCTTCTGCTGTTGTTTGCAGTCGGACATACCCTCGGTTTTCGCCAGTCCGATCCCAGTTGGGGAGTGGACTCCCTGCTTGGCTCCATGCGGTCCATTCACTTTGACGTGCAGGGGTTCAGCCGGACCTATTGGGATCTCTTTGTTGCGGCTGGATTCTCGGTCGGCGTGTTTTATTTTTTCGCGGCGATACTAGCGTGGCAACTAGGCGGTCTTCCGGCACAGACTTTAGCGCTCATGCGCGGCACTGCGTGGGCATTCGCGGTTTGCTTTGCAGCCATCACAGTGGTGAGCTGGAGATACCTCTTTATCCTCCCTATCGTTTTCTCTGTAGCGATCACCGTGTGTTTGATTTTGGCAGCATGGCTTTCAGCGCAGCCAATCTGAAGCTGTTGGTTCGCGTGGGTTCCAGCTTGCGGAGCCTTACTCCGCTTGGACGGGTTTGAGACCCGTCCCCGCACGATCGGAGCCCCGATCTTCACCATGAAACGAAGTGCTCCTCTTCATCACCATCTCATGTAGCTCACCCTGAGAGGAGCAACTCTATGCCGAACTATCGATTTGGAAAATATCCGCCGAAGTCTGACTATCGCACTTTGCGGTTCAAGAATTATCTGACGCCCAAGATCGCGGCGCCTCCGGCTGCCTACAACGTTCTAACCGCCAGCGTCTACCCCAAGCTGAAGACGACCGACCCAACCAAATTGTTCCCCATGGACGGGAACGACACCCTGGGAGACTGCACCATCGCCGCGCTGGCCCACGCCGAGACGGTGTTTCACGGCATGCTCGGCAAGCATAAAATTACTGGCCAAGCCGTCCGTGGTCAAGGTTTATATGCATCTGACGGGCGGGGTGGACTCCGGACTGAACGAACTCGATGTGCTCAACTACTGGCGGAAAACCTCGGTCTCCGGCGACAAAATCGTTAACTATGTGAGCATCGATCCGAAAAACCACACCAATGTTCAGCTGGCAATCCAGCTCTTTGGCGGCGTGTACCTCGGGTTCCATGTACAGCAAAACTGCCAGCAGGAATTTGACGCGCACCAGCCCTGGACGCCGGGGCCACTGACCAACGACGGCCACGCGGTCTATGCCATCGCATACGACCAGACCGGCGTGACTGTGCTGACCTGGGGCAACACGCAGCAGGCCACCTGGGCGTGGTGGGACGAGTGTGTCGATGAAGCCTACGCCATCCTGCCGCCGGAAGCGGAGCAAGCCGGATTCGCGCCTGGCTTCAACTTCGCCCAACTGCAAGCCGACCTTGCTGACGTGGCCAGCTGATTCCAGTCACACAACCGGCCAATGGAGGACGGGCCGTCTGGCCCGTCCGCTCCGTATTCCTCTTCTTGTCTTCCTTTGGCGAATAAATCCTTCTCGTATCGCTAGCCTCTCTAAGTAATGCAATCGCGCGGCTTACAGGATGTCCCTGAGAGAAAAAATCGACAGAATATTGCACAATGAAATTTCGGTAAGCGCGACGGAGTCGGTGGCGCAAAGCTGCGGCGGTGGGTTGCTAACCCGATTCCACAATTGTTTCCTGCTGCCGATCAGTTGACGAAGAGAATTACCCATGAGAATTGCACAAGTTGCGCCCCTTTATGAAAGCGTGCCGCCAAAGCTGTACGGCGGCACGGAACGAATTGTGTCATGGCTCACCGAAGATTTGGTTCGCCTCGGACACGATGTAACGTTGTTTGCCAGCGGCGACTCCATGACAACCGCGCGGTTGGTTGCCGGAAGTCCACAATCCCTGCGAATGAACCCGTCTTGCATTGATCAATTGGCGCACCACGTCAACATGCTGGAGCAGGTCTTCGACCAACGGGATGACTTTGACCTTATCCATTTTCATGTCGACTATTTGCATTTTCCTCTGAGCCGTCGGGAACAGGTCGCGCAAGTCACGACTTTGCACGGACGCCTGGACATTCCCGACTTGCAGCCTCTGTACCGCACATTCTCGGATATGCCGGTTGTTTCCATCTCCGACGCTCAGCGAATCCCTCTGCCCTGGGCGAATTGGCAGGCTACGGTGCATCACGGACTGCCGGAAAACAGTCTCGCCTTTTTCGGAGCGCCAGGAAAATATCTCGCATTTCTCGGCCGCACATCTCCTGAAAAGGGTTTGGACCGCGCCATTCAGATTGCAAAGCGCGTGGGCATGCCGCTGAAGATCGCAGCCAAGATCGATCGCGTCGACAAGCAGTATTTTGAAAGCGTCATCAAGCCTATGCTCAATGACTCTCTCATCGAGTTTATCGGCGAGATTGGGTATTCCGACAAAAATGAGTTTCTCGGTAATGCAGCTGCCCTGTTGTTCCCCATCAACTGGCCCGAACCATTCGGTATCGTGATGATCGAGGCTCTGGCTTGCGGAACGCCTGTCATTGCGTGGCCCTTGGGCTCGGTTCCGGAGGTCATCGAAGATGGAATCACCGGCTTTCTGGTCCGCGACGTCGACAGCGCCGCCAAAGCAGTCGAAAGGCTTGATAGGATCGACAGGGCGAAATGCCGCGAGGCTTTTGAGCGCCGTTTCACCGTGACACGAATGACGAAAGATTACCTTGCCGTGTACGATCGCATCATCAACGGAGAGCCCCAACCGGTCCTGCCGCCAGACGGAGATTTAAGTTGGACGAGGGTAATGTTGCCCAGCAGTACTACATAGCGACCCGATCTTCCCCAGCGGATGATCGCACGCGGGTTCTGAAGTACGGCAAGATGTTCGCCGTGTTCGATCGTTACGGCGATGTTGAGCCTTTTGGGATGGGCGAGCAGGGGATTTTCTTCGAAGGCACGCGATTCCTCTCTGAGTTGGTCCTGTCCTTGTGGGATACCCGGCCGCTTCTTCTCAGCTCGACCGTCGAATCTGGCAACCTGCTTTTCACGGCGGATCTTGCCAATGTCGACGTGTCTGCGAATTCTGAGAACCATGACTTAATCGTCGAGCGCGGGACGATCCACGTGCTGCGCTCCAAATTTCTTTGGCGGGACGTCTGTTACGAAGAATTCCAGATCGCCAACTACGGACGGACGCCGGTTGAGATTCCACTTTCGATCGCCATTGGCGCGGACTTTGCCGACATCTTTGAGGTCCGCGGAACACGCCGCGCAAAAAGAGGGCGCAGGCTAGACGATCGCATTGAAAAGAACTCGATCCTGTTGTGCTACGAAGGCCTGGATAACACCGTCCGGCGAACGCGCATTCAATGCCATCCGTACCCTGTCAAAACCTCACCTTCCGAGTTGAGATTTGAATTCAAGCTCCGCCCCAAACAATCCGTCGCACTGCATCTAATTGTCTCGTGCAATCCCCCCGCCTCAGAGCCTTCCCTTAGCTACTCCCGCGCGATGGTCTTCGCCGAAAGCGAACTCAATGCGGCCTCGGCGAGTCTGTGCAGCATCTCCAGCTCCAACGATCGCTTCAATCGATGGGTCCGGCGCTCCTCTGCCGATATAGAAATGATGACCCTGGGCAATCCTGAGGTCGATTATCCGTACGCGGGAGTGCCATGGTTCAGCACGGTTTTCGGCCGGGACGGAATCATTACTGCGCTTGAAATGCTCTGGGTCAACTCTCGGATCGCGAAGGGCGTTCTGCAATATTTGGCCTCGACGCAGGCAATCGAGTCGAACCCGCAAGTCGAGGCCGAACCCGGCAAGATCCTGCACGAAGTGCGCCGGGGAGAAATGGCCACGCTGGGAGAGGTCCCATTCGCCCGCTACTACGGCACGGTCGACGCGACTCCATTGTTCATCCTGCTGGCCGGTGCTTATTACGACTACACCGGGGACCGCGATTTTATTCATGGATTATGGCCACACATCGACCTTGCGCTGCAGTGGATCGACAAGTTCGGCGATGTGGACGGCGACGGCTTCGTCGAATATGCACGCCACGGCAGCAAAGGTTTGATTCAGCAGGGATGGAAGGATTCGCATGATTCCATTTTCCATGCCGACGGAACTCTTGCCGAACCGCCGATCGCACTCTGTGAAGTTCAAGGGTACGTGTATGCCGCCAAGCGCGCAGCCGCGCGAATCAGCAATATCCTCGGCGACAAGCAGAGAGCAGTCCTGCTTGAGCAGCAAGCCGCCGAACTCCAGGACAGATTCGAAGAAGCATTCTGGTGTGAGGATCTGGCAAGCTACGCGCTTGCTCTGGACGGGCGCAAGAAACCCTGCCGGGTGAGGGCCTCGAACGCCGGCCACTGTCTTTTTACAGAAATCGCCCAACCAGACAAAGCTCGGCGGGTCGCTCACACACTAATGAGCCGTGATTTTTTCACCGGCTGGGGCATACGCACCGTCGGCTCGGAGGAAAGCCGCTACAATCCGCTCTCCTATCACAACGGTTCAGTGTGGCCGCACGACAATGCGCTTATTGCGAGCGGCGTCGCCAAGTATGGATTCCGAGAACTCGCAGGCCAGATCTTGATGAGCATGTTGGACGCAAGCAGCGCCGTAGAGCTCCACCGCCTTCCGGAATTGTTTTGTGGATTAGATCGACGGCCGGGAGAAGGTCCTACTCTTTATCCTGTCGCCTGCTCACCTCAGGCGTGGGCCGCGGCCGCGGTCTTTTCGCTGCTTCAGGCTTGTCTGGGTCTCTCCATCGACGGCTATGAGAAGCATCTCATTCTGGATCGCCCGTATCTGCCGGAAGGCATTCCGCAACTCTGGATCAAGAACCTTCAAGTCGGCCAAGGTCAAATTGACCTCTTCCTTGAGCGTCATGCCGGGGCGGTTCGGATCGAAGTGCTGCAGAAACAGGGCGAGATTAAAGTCATCGAGAGATAGCGGAGAGGAGGCGGGCTGCCTCGGATTATGATGCCCCGGTCGTCTGACTGAAGGTGTGGCTTAATCGAGCGATGCGTTGCCGATCCTTCTGCTGATCAACCAGGAACTCGACCCCATAAAGATAGACTAAGCGGTTGCGAACGATTCCGCTGACGCGAACCGGTGTGCTGGTGCGCGCGTCGATGAGTTCAACATCGATATGAGTTCCTACGGCCAGATTTGCCAGAGCAAACAAGCAGATGCCGCCTTCGCTCATCCTGGTTCCGCGACCGGGTATTACGCCGCTACCGGGCAGACCATCGGCAACTACGCGGATGGGCACGTCAACCGCGCGACGCTCCCATCGGCGCTCATCTCCTGCTGGCTGCCGATTCACCACCATACTTGCAATTTAACAGGAGATTGCCCCGGCAGCCCCTTACGAACGAACACGTCCAGTCGCCCGCCACCTCGTGCAGCCCTCGACTTCGCCGACCGCTTCAGCTATCTTCGGTTCCGATGCCTCCAGCGGTCATTGTTACCGATCTCGTCAAGCAGTTCGGACGCTTTGCCGCCTTGCGCGGCGTCAGTGCCGAGTTCGCTCCCGCGCGTCTGTACGCCATTCTTGGCGACAACGGGGCAGGGAAGACCACCCTGCTGCGCGCCCTGGCAGGATTGACTCCGGCGACTCGCGGAAGCATCTCCATGTTGGGCACAACCAATCTCCGCGCCGTCTGCAGTCAACTCGGCTACATGGCGCATCCTTCCTTGCTCTACGACGAAATGAGCGGCATGGAGAACCTTCGTTACTTCGCGCGCCTGTATGAAATTACAAATGACCAACGTTGCGCCGAGGCGATCCGGGCAGTGAAACTTGATCCGTCGCTCACTCGGCCGGTGGGTCAATACTCGCAAGGCATGAGGCAGAGAATGTCGCTCGCTCGTGCGCTCCTGAACGATCCCAAAATTCTTCTCCTCGACGAACCCTTCTCGAATGTGGACGTGCGTTCAGCTCGAGAAATGGTGACCTTGCTCGCCGGCCTGCGCGATTCCGGTAAGACGATCTTCGTGGTCACACACCAGGCCTCCCTACTCGACGGCGCCGCCGATGAGTTCGTATGGATGGAAGCCGGACAGATCGTCAGCCGCACGCCGCAACTTGCCGCGACCACGGAGTGCAGATGAACGCCGTCTCCGGTCTCACGCGAGCGACTCTGGCCAAAGATCTTCGCCTGGAATGGCGCTCCAAAGACGCCATCAATTCCATGCTGTTTTTCTCGCTGCTGGTGGTCGTGATCTTCAGCTTTTCATTCGATCCGACCGCCGAAGAATCACGCCAGATCGCGGGCGGCCTGGTATGGGTGGCATTTCTCTTCGCCGCAGTTGTGGCCTTGAACCAGACCTGGGCGCGCGAGACGCGCAATCAGGTGCTCGACGCATACCGTGTCTCCCCCGCTCCGCCGAACGCCCTGTTCCTGGCGAAGGTCATCGGAAATTTCATCTTCGTCACCGTGCTGCAGGCCCTGATGACGCCGCTTTTCATTGTCTTTTATAATCTGCGAGCGCTGGGTCCGGCATACCAGTTGCCCATCGTTGCCGCCCTGGGAACTTGGGCGCTGGTGGTGAACGGGACGTTTTTCGCGGCCATGTCATTGCGCACTCGCAGCCGGGAGATCATGCTGCCGCTGTTGTTGTTTCCCATTTCCATCCCCGCGTTGCTTGCCATGGTCGAAGCCACCGGAGCCATCCTCACTGGAGAATATTCCGCGAAGTTCTGGATCGTCTTGCTTGCCGCCTACGATCTGGTGTTTACTATCGCTAGCCTCTTCCTATTCGGGTTTGTATTGCAGGCGGAATGAAGCGTGTTTTCCCCATCCTCGCAGTTCTCACGGCAGCCCTGCTCAGCTATGCCCTGTATGAAGCCCTGGTCGCCGCTCCCACCGAGCAGACGATGGGCGACGTGCAACGCATCTTCTACTATCACGTGCCCTCGGCGTGGACGGCCTTCATTCTGTTCTTCATCAATTTCTTCGCCTCGATCGCATATCTCATCTGGCGCAATACCAAGGCAGATATCGTTGCCCTGGTCACGGCGGAAGTGGGCGTCGTGTTCTGTACCGTTGTGCTGGTAACCGGGCCGATCTGGGCGCGTCCGGTCTGGGGAATCTGGTGGACCTGGGATTTGCGCCTGACTCTGACGCTCGTGCTGTGGCTGATCTACGTCAGCTACCTGGTTCTGCGGAAATTTTCGACGAGCGGCCAGACTCCGCTGTTGGCCGCGGTGCTGGCCGTCTTCGGAGCTCTCGACGTTCCTCTGGTTTATTTTTCCATCTGGTTTTTCCGCACCCAGCATCCCCAGCCGGTGGTCGGCGGAGGCGGTTCCATTGACCCCCACATGCTGCATATACTGCTAATCAACTGGCTGGCCTTCTCCTGCTTCGCCGCGCTCGTGTGCTGGTCGCGTTACCGGTTGGAAGTGTTGCGCCGCGAAGTGGACGAAACTCTGGCCCTTGAGGCCCTGCTCGAACCGCGAGGTTCACAAATCAGAACTGGACGGGCTGGATGACTTATCTCTACGCCGCATACATCGCTACCTGGGCCATTCACGTCGCTTATCTGGCGACCCTCTTGCGCCGCTATACGCGGCTGAGGAAAGAAATCCAGGAGTTCAAAGAGCGCATTGAATAAGAGCAGCTTTCCTCTCCCGGCTGGGCAAGAACAGATTCCTCGTCGCGTTCGCTCCTCGGAATGACAAGAGTGGGGTCGGTCGACAAGGGTTGCGTCTGTCGGCAAAGTTTGGGTTGACCTCGCTTCGACAGCTCAATCGCTGAAATTCAACTGCTCGAGGCCGTGGACCGCAGGTACTCGTACTCTTCGATGACGGCTGCGATGCCGATGCGCGAGGCCGGAAGCGGCGCTTCCACCCGCACCACGCGAGCGCTGAAGCGGACGCGCAGCGGTTCGGTCAATGTGACGTGCGATGGAAAAGTCAGCGTCACATGAATGCGAGACCCGGCGGAGAGCGACCGGTCGAGATAAAGGAAAACTCCGCGGGCGCTCACGTTCTGGGTCTCGGTCAATAGCTCGTCAACGCTTGCGTCGGGAAGCTTCACGATTGCGGGCAGGCGCATATCAAAGCGCCGCATGCCCCGCCTCTCTTGCGAAGTCTCGGGCGTCGTGCTTTCTTGTTTCCCCAGCATCCCGTCTCCTCTTCAGCGAAACTAACGGACGCAACTGAAGTCGTGCTCTCAGCCCCAAGATACTTAATCGTCATCAGTTTGCAAGACTAAACAAGATTGCGGGAACTGACTCGGTTACTGTTCCGTGCACTGAACCGGAGGTAGTTACTATTCATTGAACATCCAGGCTGGGGGTTTACCGGATGATAAAGGGTATATACCCAAAGATTTGCATTTTTTCCCTAGATCTATGAAAACAAAGGGCGTGATTTCGAGATACCCACGTAAAATATCCCTTCTAAAGGACTTACAAAAAGGGGTATCCCGAGATACACGCCGATCGTTAGGCGCGGACGCGTTGCAGGGCAACGTCTCTAATACCAGTATGACAGGTTGAAGAGGGTAAACGGACATGGTTTGCAAGTTTATATTTTGAATGGAATGAAGAGGTTGGGGAAAATTGAGGGTCGCGGGGGGCTTGACAAGATTTTGGGATGAAGCTCCCGGCCTAACCATCAGCTTTAGGACGTCCGCTTCGTCATCGTTCTGGGTGTGTCCAGACAGTGGCCTTCGCCGGTTGAGCGATCAGTTGCCAACCAACAAATCGATCACGAAAGCGACCACCAGGTAGCCGATGAATCCGGCTATCGCCAGTTGGAGCGCGAGCACTAGCCACTTTTTATGCCGCTCGTCCCAGGTTCTGGGTTTTCCGAAGAACATTTTTGTGCTGGTGGCGAATCGCTCCCAACCTCGCGCGACCTGGGTGGGTACTGCGACTAAGGCACCTGGTGGCCTCAGGTCCGGACTGGACGCGGGAGTCCAACGGAACTCTCCCAAGGAATCAACCTCGGTCCTCCATTGGCCGATAATCGCGTTTCGCTTTACGTCGAATGTTCCTTCCATGTTGCCCGTTCGCGGTAGCGTGACCGCGCCGCCCGAGTGGCTAATGAAATAGTCGAGGGTTTCGGCTGATAACTTGTTGGCCGTTGTCCACTGGCCCGCGAATTTCGAGTGGATCTCTCCCACCCCCGGTTCAAGAATGTGCAGGGTGCCTGTCATGTGAGTTCCGTCGCGGGTGATTTCGACCGTCATCGTACCAGTTCTTGCGCCCGACGCCGGCCCCGTCCAATGCGTGGTTTCGGACATAGTTCTCCGAGTCAATGGGAGCGGCAGTTTAGCACATATGCAGTCTAGGCTAAAGACTCTCGCGCAGTGCGCGGGCAAATTCGCGGAGGGCGCTCTCGTTTCGCCTGTACCATCTCCACTGGCCCTGTTTCTTTGCCTCCACCAGTCCCGCTTTGGTGAGAATCGACATATGATGGGAGATCGTAGGCTGGGAAAGGTGGACTCGCGGTTCGATATCCGAGGCGCAGAGGCCTACGTCCTTGCCGATGGAACAGGCTCCGCGTTCTTTGAGGGCTTGCAGAATTCGGCGTCGAGTGGGATCGGCGATGGCGTGCAGCATACGATTCAGGGTTTGCTCGGGGTCGGTCATGGCAAGATAGCAATAAAACATGGCATCGATGGTTGTCAATGTCTGAAGCAAAGTGAATCAGACGGGCGACGACGCCTGTATTCTATTGGGCAAGGAGTTTAATGCTTTTTGAAGGAAATGAGCGCAGAGAACGTGAAAGACAGATGAAGCAGGAGGGACGCTTGCCGCCCGGGCAGTCGCTGACACTGAAGTGGCCGGTTCTGCACTACGGATCGGTACCGCGCTTCGATCCGAAGGCCTGGGACTTTCAAGTGTATGGGCTTGTCGGGTCTCCTTTGCGTCTGACCTGGGAGGAGTTCAATGCCTTACCCAAGGTGCAGCGAGGCAGCGATTTTCACTGCGTCACGCGCTGGAGCCGTTTCGACAATCGCTGGGATGGCGTGGCGTTTCAAGAACTGCTGATGCGTGCCCCTCCCAAAGCGAACGCAGCCTACGTTCTGGTGCATGCCGAGCAGGGATTCACCGCTAACGTTCCGCTGGCTGATCTTGATCGCGAAGAGGTTTTGCTTGCGACACATCATGACGGTGAGCCGCTCACGCCCGACCATGGATATCCGCTGCGGCTGATCGTGCCTCACCTTTATGCCTGGAAGTCAGTGAAATGGGTGCGAGGGCTGGAGTTTCGGGATCACGATGATCCCGGCTTCTGGGAGCAGAACGGATATCACATGTACGGTGATCCGTGGAAAGAGCAGAGGTTCAGCAGGGATTGACGCTTTGCGGAATCGCTATCTCTTCAAGATAGGGTTGTAGCCGTCGCCGACCAGCTTGCCGCGCATGAGTTCGGCGTCCTTGATGTCCGGGTACGGTCCGACCTGCACGTGAATGAGTTTGTCGGTCGGCGCGTTGGTGGAGAAAGCGGGATATTGTTTTTTCTTAAGGGCGTCGACCAGAGCCGCCGCGTCTTCCGCTTTGCTGACAGCGGCTACCTGTACAAAATAGCTGTTCGCCGGCGGCGGAGCAACAGGGTCAGAGGCTGGTTCCGCAGCGGCAGGGGTGCTGGAATCGGGAACCGGGGTTGAGACTTCCTTGGGCGCGGGCTGGCTGTTTCCTTCTTTGGTCGCCACCGTTTTGTAGAACGTCATATCGGGCGGCGGAGCGGTGCTAGTGGCCTTGACTGCGGAAGGCCGGGCGCCACTGGTGTTGACGGCAGTCGCCGGCGGAATGTCGGGAGAGGCGATTCTCACCGAACTTCTCCCCAGAGAAAAGCCCATACCGAAAAAGACGGCGCAAAGTGCTACCAGTCCGAAAAACAGGGCAAGCATCTTGCCTGTGCCCAGGGTGATCTCTGTGTCTTGAGATGTAGCGGTTGCCATTTCAACCTCGTTGTCGTTGTTGCCGACTGGTCAGCTTTTCGCAGTTTCCGTCGAAGCGTTTCCGTCGGGTCTTGCCAATAGTTTTTGCATTCCGGAGAAGAAGTCCACGGGAACCGGGAAGACTACGGTGGTGTTCTTCTCCACGCCGATTTCGGTCAAGGTTTGCAGATAGCGGAGTTGCACGCTCACAGGTTCGGTAGCCAGCAAGTGAGCTGCGTCGACCAAGCGCTGAGCGGCCGAGAACTCTCCTTCTGCGTGAATGATCTTGGAACGCTTTTCGCGCTCGGCCTCGGCTTGCTTGGCCATGGCGCGCAGCATGGACTCGGGCATGTCCACCTGCTTGACTTCGACGTTGGCCACTTTCACGCCCCAGGGAGCGGTGTGGGTGTCGAGAATACTTTGCAGGCGGAGATTGATCTTGTCGCGATGTGCGAGGAGTTCGTCGAGCTCCTGCTCGCCGAGGACGGATCGCAGCGTGGTCTGCGCGAACTGTGAAGTTTGATACACGTAGTTGGAAACTTCGACCACAGCTTTTCTGGGCTCGATTACCCGCAGGAAAATGACGGCGTTGACTTTCAAAGTGACGTTGTCGCGCGTGATAATGTCCTGCGCGGGCACTTCCAGAGCCTCCTGCCGCAACGAGATGCGCACCATACGGTCCAGCGGGGCGAACACGAAGATCAGGCCGGGACCCTTGGCTTCGGGGAGCAGCCGCCCCAAGCGAAAGATCACACCGCGCTCATACTCCGCCAGGATCTTGATCGAACTTAGCAGGTATAAAGCGACGACGATAATTACGATGGTCGTGAAACCAAAGCCAAGCTCCATCTGGGCCTCCGCGCCTGATTGTCAGGAATGCCTCTGAGGCGGATTGTATCGCAATTGGGTCGGCTGGGCCGTGATTTCAGGGGCTTGCGGGGTTGTCTCGTGAGGTGCGTCACTGCTGCGGAGATCGCGATAGTCAAAGGCGTTCACCACCCTTCGACTCCCCTCAGGGCAGGCTCCGGACACAATGGGACACAAAGTAACGTCGCTATCGTGAGCACTGCCGACGGGCTAGGATTCTCGCCCGCCATTGTTTCAGGCCCGCGTCGTCTGGGCGTTTGGGGCTGGATCTACCGATAGTTGTAGGCCTTTCACTTGGCGCACTACTACCGGTTGTCCTGCGGGAAGGTTGGCGGAGGAAATGGCATCCCAGAGTTCGCCGTGGACGAAGACTTTTCCTTGCGGCGATAATGCGCTCTGGGTGAGGCCAATTTCTCCGATTAATCCTTGCACTCCGGTTACAACTTTATTCGCTCGGGCTTTCAAAGCAATGCTCATCAGAAAGACGGTAATGAGTCCAAGCGGAATGCTGACGGCGAGAGCGGTGAGAAGATGGACTCGCATTTCGGGGATGGGCGCGTCGACGAGCAGCAATCCTCCTAACGTGAGCGTGGCGATACCGCCGATGGCTAGCACGCCGTGGGCAGCGAACTTGGCTTCGAGCGCGAACAGGATGAACGAAGCAAAAATCAGAACTACCGCAGCGAACCGAGTGGGCAGCAAGTTCAGCGCGAAGATTGCGAGAAGAATAAAGACGACTCCGACGGTGCCGGGGACGACTGCGCCAGGATGGTTGAACTCGGCGTAAAGGGCCAGCGCTCCAATCGCGAGCAGGATGAAGGCTACGTTCGGATCTAAGAGGTAGGCGAGTATGCGCTGCTTCAGGGTCATGTCAAAAGGACGCACCGGTTCGCCAACCAGATTCAGAGTGATGGCTTGGCCGTTGAACCTTTTTATTGGCTTGCCTTGCAATTGCTTGAAAAGGTCGTCTTCGCTGGGCGCAACGTAGTCGATGAGTTTTTGGGACAACGCCTCCTGATCAGTGAACGACTTGGATTGCCGAACGGCGGTTTCGGCGATCTCGACGTTACGGCCGCGCTTGGAGACGACGGATCGCAGCAAAGCGGCGGAGTCGTTCTCGATTTTCTCCTTCATCGTGTCGTCCATCTTGCCGCCACCGAGAGTGACGGGATGAGCTGCGCCGGTATTCGTGCCGGGCGCCATGGCTGCGACGTCGGCGCTTTCGAGAATGAAAAATCCCGCGGACGCGGCGCGGCTTCCGCTGGGTGTGACGTAGATGATTACGGGCACGGATGAAGCCAGGATTTTCTCGATGATGTCACGTGTGGACTCGAGCAAACCGCCGGGAGTGTTGATCTCGATCAGCAAGGCCTGGTCTTTACCGTGTTCGGCCTCGGCGATAGCTCGGCCAATGTATTCATCGGTGATGGGATGAATCGCGTCGTTCACGACGATCTTCAATATTTCCGCAGAAGAAGCGGCGGAGAGAACGAATAACAGCAGCAGGGCGGGGAAGAAGCGTACGGCGAAGAACGATTTCATCGATTGGGCAGCGGCTGCGCTTCCTGCGCGAGCTTGGCTGCGACGGCGCGCTTGAGCGCCAGGGCGGCCGCATTAGTCGGCTCCAAATGCAAAGCGCGATCAATGTTCTCTGCGGCCGCGTCTGGTTTATTGTCTCGCAAATCAAGCTTGGCTAACACCAAAAGGGGTTCGGGAAACTGGCGCAAGCGCAATGCCTGCTCGGCCTCGGCTCGCGCTCCGGCCGGGTTGTTTTCGGCCTCCAGCACGCTGGCTAATCCGGCGTGGGCTTCCGGGTTGGAGGGGTTTAAGGCAATCGCCTCATGGAATTCGGCTTCCGCTTCGGAGAGGAATCCCTGGGTTAGCAGTTGATGGCCGCGATCGGTGTGGAATTGCGCGTGAGTTTTGGGATCGGTTTTCGCGAGGCGCGGTTCGGCCGCGGCGTCGATCTTCAAGGCCAACAGGCGGAATGAACTCTCGTCGTAATTAGTTCGGATGCGCTCGGCTGGAGTCTTTTGAGTTGCTGGCACAATGGCTCGCGGAGTTTGCGCGTTGGTTGCCGGTGTGATCGCGTCCATGAGGGACTTGGCGGCCGGATCGCCCGGCCGCAGCGAAAGAGTTTCGTGAAGTTGACGCGATGCGCCTGCGAGGTCACCGGTGCGATAAAGTTCTACGGCCAGATTGAAGTGGTAGTCGGGATCGTTCGGATCGGCGTCGATTGCTTTCTGAAAATATTCCGTGGCGCCTTTCTTGTCTCCGCGAGAGCTGACCACGCCAAGGTTGTTGTAAACCTCGGCCAGAGGCATACGAGCGGCAACGAAGCGGAATGCCGATTCGGCGCGCGGGAAGTCTCCCTGGTAATAGGCCGCAAGACCGAGATAGAAGTTGGCCTCCCGCGCCAGCGGGTCGCTTTCGGGGATTCGCGCCAACGTCGAGACCGCCTGCTCGTACTTGCGTTCGCGGTAGTAGGCCTTGCCCAGTTGCAATAGCGCTTCGGGATAAGCCGGATTCAGACGAACGGCTTCGCGAAAGTGTTGGATCTGTTCCGCGGCGGTGGGCGCGGTGATTCCCCGAATATAGTTTTCGAAGGCGTCCAAGCGGATGGGAGGCGCGGCGGCGACAAATGCCTGCCGGCTGACGGAAATGTCCGGGTGAAGGGCATGCAGGATATCCCACGCCAGCCCGGTTTGAATATCGATGAGTTGAATCAACGGGCCGGATTCATCGATTTCGGGGAGAAGGTGCTCATGGCGCATGTCCAGAACTTGTGCCGCAGTCGAGAAAATTCTGCCATCGAAGCGGTACTGGCCGAGGACGACGTAGTCCACGTCTAACTGCTCGGCCATGCGATAGATTGTGGCGCGCGAAGGACGAAGCGCGATCGGGATGCCCACGCGGTCGTAGGCACGGATTCGATCTTCGCGCGGCAGGACAAAAAGTGTGGAGGAATTCAGGCGCTCTTGCAGCAGTTCGGGAAAGGATTCGCTGATCCACTCGATTCCCGGAGCCTTGGATTGGTTTTCAAAGGGAACGACCAGCACGGTCTGGCCTGCCATGGCCGGTCCCTGAGCAAAGGAGGCTGCGCAGAACAGCAAAGGCAAACTTGCGGTGAGCCAGAGAAATTTCAAGGCAACTAGATTATAGCGGGTGAATGAGGCTTTGATTATGGGAGGAAAGACTCTGGACGTTCTCCCCAGGGGTAGTTTCCCGGTCTGGGATTGGCCAAGGTTGAGGCCCCGAGGGCCATTGTCAGGGTACCTCATCGGTGATATAAGGGTGCGCCATGGCCGACGGGAGGGCTTAGTCTGCCCCGCAGTCCCGTTATCGAAGTTACATCTCAAAGAAAGAGGGGATTTTCCATGAAGCTTCGCGCATGCTTCGTTGTCACTTTTCTGTCTGCGTTGGTGGTCTCAACTCTGGCGCAAACCGCGGCGCCGAACTCAAGTCTGGTTTCGACGCAGATTCCGCGGCTCATTAAATTCTCCGGTGCGGCGCAGGACGAAACCCACAAGCCATTGACTGGCATGGTCGGCGTCACTTTTTCTCTTTACAAGGATCAGCAAGGTGGCAGTCCGTTGTGGGTCGAGACTCAGAATGTGCGAGCCGATGACGCTGGACACTACACGGTGATGCTGGGCTCGGCCAGCGCGGATGGCGTTCCGTTGAGTCTGTTCAGTACGGCGGAGGCCCACTGGATCAGTACGCAGATTTCAGGACAGCGGGAGCAGCCGCGGGGGCTGCTTTTGAGTGTGCCCTATGCATTGAAGGCGGCGGATGCGGAGACGCTGGGCGGCTTGCCTGCGTCGGCATTCATGCATGCCACTACGGGAGGAGCGCAAGGAAAGTCTGGATCGTCGGCGGCTTCCTCAACTCAACCGAATCTTCCTCCGGCGGGAGTGACGGGAAAGGGAACAAAGGATTTCGTTCCTCTTTGGACCGGGGCAACGGCGCTTGGCAATTCGCTGATTTACCAGACTGGAGGTAATTTGGGGATCGGCACCAAGACGCCGCAGGCCACCGTTGATGTCGCCAGTAAAGCAGCTCTGGGTATGCAAGTGACGGTGCCGGGCTCTGCGGCTGCCATTGACGGCATTGCGACCGATCCGAAAGCAGGCACGACGGGCGTGTACGGACAAAGCTCCTCTCCGATTGGAAACGGAATGTATGGGCTGAACAATGCAGCTACGGGTGGCATTGGGGTGATCGGGCAATCCAATGCTACCTCGGGTAAGTCGTATGGTGTGGCCGGTTTTGCGACCAGCACGACCACAGGCGCCAGCGGCGTGCTCGGTAATGAAACCGCCTCCACGGGCCAGGTGCACGGTGTTAGCGGATTTGCGTCGAGCACCACCACCGGAGCGGTTGGCGTGACTGGGTTTGAACTCGCTACCACCGGCCAAGTTTACGGCGTGAGCGGGGGGACCAATAGCACCACAACCAACGCGTCGGGCGTGAACGGCTTCGAGGGTGCCGCGACCGGCCAGGTGTTTGGCGTTAGCGGCAGCACCAATAGCACAACCAACTACTCGTCCGGTGTCAGCGGCTATGAGGGTGCAACCAGTGGGCAGGTCTCCGGTGTTGCCGGCGGCACCGCCAGCAACACCACAGGCGCCTCGGGGGTGACCGGTAACGCTGGCGCCACAACTGGCAGCGTATATGGCGTCAGCGGATATACACCCAGCACTGCGGGAGTCGGAGTGCTTGGCACCGCGTACGCTAGCAGCGGCAACACCACCGGAGTTATTGGATCGACTGTGAGTCCGAACGGTATCGGCGCATTTGGGAACAGCACTTCGACGACCGGAGGCACCGGAATTCAGGGCAATATCGAGAGCACCTCGGGAGGGACGGCTGGTGTTTTCGTTGCCCATGGTGGAGGCGGACTAATCTTGCTCGGGCTCGCGGGGAGCAACTATGCCGGGAAGTTCAGCGTTGACGCTAGCGGCAACGGCTTTTATGCGGGAAATCTCAGTGTCACAGGCAAACTGACCAAAGGCAGCGGCTCATTCAAGATCGATCATCCGCTCGATCCCGCGAACAAGTATTTATCCCATTCGTTTGTCGAGTCTCCCGACATGATGAACGTTTACAACGGGAACATCACCACCGATCGGCATGGTCTGGCAACGGTGAACTTGCCAGACTACTTCGAAGCGCTCAATGGGGATTTCCGATATCAGCTGACCGTGATCGGGCAGTTCGCGCAGGCCATCGTGGCTAAGAAGATCGCAGGGAACCGATTTGTAGTTCGAACCAGTAAGCCCGGCGTGGAAGTTTCGTGGCAGGTTACCGGCATCCGGCACGACGCTTATGCCAATGCGTATCGCATCCCGGTGGAGGAGGACAAAGCGGCCGGGGAACAGGGCTACTACTTGCATCCGGAAGTTTTCGGGCAACCGGAGTCGAAGAGCATTTCGGCGGCGTCGAAGGCTCCTGCTTCTTCGCAGAGCGTCGTAGCGGACGCGTCGCGAAAATAGAGAAACTCTGATCAAGACGTGGTTTCTTAGATGCGGAAGCCGGGAAACGCAAGGTCCCTCGACTACGACTCATCGTTCGTGAACGAACGATGAGTCTTTGCTCGGGATGACAGAGTAAGGTTCGGCTGAAAAGGCGTGACCTCCCGATTCACTGCTATTTCTTTCGAATAGCCGCGAAGACATGCGCAAGTGAGCGTTGACGAACCAGGAAAGTTTCGATGACTCCGTCCAGGCGTAAGCGTTGTCTAGGCTGTGATTTTTGTTTCCTCCTCCACGCCGTTCTGGCTGCGCGTAAGGTCTGACCAACTGGGGAGGGTTTGGTCCCCGGTGATTAATTGGGCGCCGCGCTCGTAGGTGAAGTAGGACCAGGCCCATTGGATCAGGACGAGTATGCGATTGCGGAATCCGATGAGGAAAAAGATGTGGACTGTGAGCCACGCGAGCCATGCGAGAAAGCCGGAAATGTGAATCTTGCCGAACTGCCCCACGGCGGCGGAGCGGCCAATGGTCGCCAGACTACCCTTGTCGAAGTAATTAAAGTCTTTCCTTGGTTTTCCTTCCAGGTCGCGCAGAATGTTGCGGGCCGTGGCTTTTCCTTGTTGAATTGCAGCCGGTGCCAGGCCGGGAACCGGCTGACCATTTTTCTGTTTCAGGGAAGCCAAGTCCCCGATGACGAAAACTTCGGGGCGTCCGGGAATGCTCAAGTCGGGATTCACCAACACGCGTCCAGAGCGATCCGTCGGTGCGCCGAGTTTCTTGCCTAAGGGCGAGGCGGCAACCCCGGCGGCCCACAGAATTACCGCCGCCGGGAGACGAGTTTTCCCCATAACCACGGCGGCCGGTTCGACGCCGGTAACCATTGCCGAGGTGTGGACCTCAACTCCAAGTTCGCGAAGCTGATCTTCCGCGCTGCGTGACAGATCCTCCGGGTAAGCCGGCAGAACCCGAGGTCCGCCTTCGAGCAGTATGGTCCGCATGCTCTTCGGATCAATCGACACGAATTCGTCGGCCAACGCACAGCGAGCGATTCCAGAGAGCGTTCCAGCCAACTCCACGCCCGTAGGGCCGCCGCCGACTATGACGAAATTCAGTTGTACCTGGCCTCCGCCGCTGGCGGCGCGGCGTTCGGCCATTTCGAATGCGAGCAAGACTCGCCGGCGGATTTCGAGGGCGTCTTCGATCGTCTTCAGGCCGGGCGCCAGCGGCTCCCATTCGTCGTGGCCGAAGTAGGCGTGGCTGGCGCCTGCCGCGACGATCAGGTAATCGTAAGGAAGTTCGCGATCAGCAAGCTTCACCACGTGTCGCTTGAGATCGACGTCGTGTACTTCTCCGAGTACGACCTCGACGTTGCGATGTCCGCTAAAGATCCAGCGGATGGGAGCGGCAATTTCTCCGGGGGAGAGTCCGGCGGTTGCGACCTGATAGAGCAGAGGCTGGAACGTATGGTGATTTCTGCGGTCAATCAAGGTGACCTGGACCGGATGTCGGGCGAGCTTCAACGCTGCGTTGAGGCCCCCGAATCCGGAACCGATAATTACGATCTGTGGTGTAGCCCTGCCGTTTCTAGTATTCATCGATCAACCTTTGTAGAGCTTGCCATACTCGATGCCGGGAAAACATGCATCTCACTTTAATAGATTCCTTTTATGGCTGCCGGGTCGAAAAGATTAATTTCAGGCATTGTCGCTGGTCGTTCGCCCGGGCTGGGTTCGGAACGAACTCTCGAACGCGGGCTCCTCATCGGCGAGGTTGGCCTGGTCTTTATTTCGATCATGATCGCGGTATGGACTCCGCGGGGCCTCGTCAATATGGGTTGCACTCTGCTGGCGGCGCTTTGTGTTCTATGGTTCACGGCGGGCGGCCGCTATTCATGGCGTGAATTGGGGCTCGCACGACCACGGGCCGGGGCAGTCGCAATGCTCACCGGCGGGACGTTGATGGTTCTCACTATTGTCGTAGCCGGTTGGTTGGTCCGGGGATTCGGGCCGGCACAGCCGGTGCCTTGGGAACGAGCCTGGAAGTATGCCCTCTGGGCTCTTGAGCAGGAGTTTATTTTGCAGTCGTTCTTCTACGTGCGGATGGAGTCGCTGCTGGGCAGCCGCCGCGCGGTATGGGGCGCGTCGCTTCTGTTTTGTGTTGCGCATCTTCCGAGCCCGGTGCTGACATTGATGAGTTTGATCGGCGGCTTGTTGTTCTGCGAAATGTTTCGCCGCTATCGCAACATTTTTCCGCTGGGGTTGGTGCATGGTGCTCTGGGACTCACCATTGCCGCGAGCCTTCCCGATAGGTGGCTTCATCATATGCGCGTAGGGTTGGGTTATCTGACCTATCATCCATGACGAAGTGCCGACAGTAGTAACAAGCAAATAACGCGCGGCCCGGTTGAATCGGGTAACATTGCCGGGTTAGGCACGCGAGCACACGCTTTGCATTCGAAACCTGCGCAACCAGAGCTTCCATCCAACACGTCGGCGCGATCCGTTGGCTCCTCACGCTGGCTGCAGTTCCTGATGCCTTCGATTTCCGATCTTCTTTTTATTGCATTGCTTTTCGGCTTGAGTTGCGGTGCCTTCGGACGACTCTTGCTGCGCGATGCGGGGTCGGGTTGGCATATCCGAAACGGCGGGTTGATGCTGCAAACGCATTCCATCACTCGCGTCGATCCTTTCTCAGCGATCATGGGCGGGCAGCCCTGGTATGCCTGGGAATGGCTGTACGATTTGATGATTGCGGCGGTTCACCATGTGTCTGGACTGAACGGCGTGGTGTTTTTTACAGCCGCGGTCATGGCGGCCACGTTCGCACTGGTGTTTCGTCTGGCTATGCATCATGGCAGCAACCTGCCAATTACGTTTTTTCTTCTGGTGCTGTCGCTCGGAGCCTCGGCCGTTCATTTTCTGGCGCGGCCACATGTTTTGAGCTGGCTGTTTACCGTGATCTGGTTTGAGTTGCTGGATTCGGCGGGAACAAGTGCTGACGCTGAGAGACCTCGCCGACTCTTCTGGCTACCTGTACTGATGCTGCTGTGGGTCAACTTGCATGGCGGATTTCTTCTCGGCCTCGCTCTGCTAGGCGCTTATTTTGTCGGCGGGAGTATCGACTACTTTACTGTTCCTGGCAACCGCGACGCGATCGGGAGATGCCTGAAGCGACTGGGGTTGGTCGGTGTCCTCTCTCTGCTGGCGACCTTCGTGAATCCGTACGGCTACAAGCTTCAAATGCACATTTACCAGTACCTCTCCGACCGGTTCCTGATGAACCATATCAGCGAATTCCTGTCGCCGGATTTTCATGGCGTGGCGCAGCAGTGTTTCGCGGTGTTGTTGCTGGTGACCATCGCGGCGTTAGCGAGCGCGCGGCGAAAGCCTCAGCCGGTCCAGTTGCTGGTAATTCTTCTGGCTGCCTACAGTGGTCTTTACGCTTCGCGCAACCTTCCGGTTTCTTCAATTCTACTAACGCTGATTATCGCTCCCTTACTTTCAGAGACGGTCGAGAAGGCGGACGAGGACGCAGACTTGGCGCCATGGCTGCGCAGTTTGTTTTCGTGGCTGCACCGTTTCAGCTCGCGCATGGAAAAGTTAGAGCTGGGCTTCCATGGTCATCTTTGGCTGGTGATCGCGTGTACGGTGGGCCTCTGGGCGTGCTTGCACGGAGGCAAGCTCGGGTCGGTTCAAGCGCTGAATGCATATTTTGATGACAAACGCTTCCCGGTTGAAGCAGTGGACGTGATTGCCAAGCGCGATATCCGGGCGCCGATTTTTTGTCCCGACCAGTGGGGTGGGTACTTGATTTACCGCCTGTATCCCGAAACCAAAGTGCTGGTAGACGATCGCCATGACTTGTATGGCGATCAATTCTTCAAGAATTACTTGAAGGTCGTCTTTATCCAGCCGGGATGGAGCGAGGTGCTGGAGGAAGAGCATGTTGACTGGGTGCTCGTGGAGAAGAATTCTACGCTGGGGACGATGCTTGGGTTGACCTCGGGATGGAATCTGATCCATGAGGATGGGACGGCGGTGTTGTTTCACCGTAACCCGTAGCCGGACAATCTAGCGGGTATCGATATTGAAACCAAGGATGGCGTTTACTTCGATCGGTTGATCGCCGCGGAAGACTGGCCGGAATTTCCAACTGGTTAACGCAGCGAGAACTTTGGAAGTCATCTCGCTCTGTTCTGACTCCAAGACACGCAGATTTCGGAGCATTCCAGAACTGTCGAGGATGCAAGCAATCATCAGCCGTGAGTGCTTCAAATTGGCAGGCAAATCGGAGCGCATAAGCTTAGGATCGACCAAGTCTTCGGCATACGGATGCGTCGCGGACGACGGATCCGCGTACTGCATAGAAGCAACACCCAAGGACGTGTCGAAGTAGGTTGTGTAAACTTTGTCGCCTTTAAGCATCCCGTAGAAGCCGAACGCGCCTCCCGAGCGCGCGCTTCCGACCACGGTGATGCCAGGACCTTCCTGATCCTTCCCGACAGACGAACGGGCGATGATGTTCGGACCTCCTCCGTCGGCGCCAAAACTTGGCAGGGTAACGATGTTGCTTCCCCCACTCACGGAGACGCCGGGTATCGGCGCCTTGCCGGAAGTTCCCGTGCCTGCCCCGCCGGGACCGGGATACGGAGAGATTCCACCGCGCGCCGTGGTTTCCGATCCGTGGCCGACACCTTCTTTCGCTGCGCCCGACCCTTCTCCGGATAAGCCGCTGCCTGGTCCAGTGCCACGGCCGATGCCTGATCCGCCGCCTGATCCGCCCACCCCCGGCTTGTCTCCTCCAGACGGAGACATGGCAAGCGAGCCTGCGCCGCCATTGCCCGGCACACCGATCTTCGATCCAGGCTGGCTGGACACCACAACCCCAGTGCCTCTACCGCTGCCGCCACTACTGGATGGCGGAGCGGCCACGGAACCGGCATCCATCGGACCACCCAGGCCGGTGCCGCGATTTCCGCGACCCATGCCGGAAGGTGAACCTGCACCGGAAACTGATGGCGGAGGGGGCACCACTGCGGTTCCGTTTCCCAACCCGCCCGTCGCCGGATGCTGCAATGACCCTCCACCGACTTGCACTGGAGGAGGTACAACGTTCGCGTTCCCCAGACCGGCCACAGCGCGGCCCCCGGTTGCAGCGCCGTTCAACTGCACCGGCGGCGGGACCACGTTTGCATTGCCTAGGCCTCCGAATGTGCGATTCGCGGTGGAAGTACCTGTCATCGATGCCGGGGGCGGTACCACCTGATTTTGCATCGTGCCGGTACCGTATCCCGGCCCCCGCGGACTGATGTCGTGGGTAACCTGCGTGGGCGGTGGGGCGATCACCGCGGGTGCGGGAAGCGTGAGTCTGGCATGCAGATCGGTGGCCTGCTCGGGAGCGGACACCGGCGGCGGAATCACGCTCACGGCTTGCGAACCGGGTACACGCACGGAAGGAAGATCGCGCTGATGCGCGCTGGGGCTGGGAGGAACGATGGCTGCATTAAGCGCTGGTGCAGAACGCATATTCTCACTTTGCGCCTCAGGCGTTGGTGGAATGACATTGGCATTCAACGCCGGGGTGCGCTGCGCGCTGTTGTTTCGCAGATCCGGAGCCGGAGCCACGGCGGTCTCATTCAACGCTGGAGTACGGAGCGAAGATGTCAGACCCTCCGCGGGCGCAGGTCCTGGAATGGAGTTAAACGCCAATAGATTTGCGACTGCGGAATCCGACTGGGGAAGCTTTAGTTTGGGAGCATCCACCACCTTTTCGCGAGGCGAATCGCCACGCGCCACGCGGATGGTCTGCGTGCGATGATGAGCTTCATGCCCGCCGGCACGTCCGGAACGGCCGGTTTGCGCTCCGCCTGCGTCTTCAGTGCGTGGCAGTTCCTCGCCGGAGAAATAAATGACGTCATACTTGGGCATGGAAGGTAGCACGGTCGGTTGCAGGCTGACGAGTTTCTGGGATACCAGGATACCCAACGCCAGCACTGCGCCCTCTACTATCCATGAGGCGAGCATCCCGCGGTAGGGAACCAATCCGGTTCTGGCTTCTCCTGCGAGGGGTGCGGGAGAACGAGCCAGCGCAGGCCGAATCGCAGTAACAAATTCCCGCCACGGCGATGACCACTCGACCAGGAGTTTGAGATCGTCGTTCACGCCGTGCTCGCCTCCGGTTGGCCCCATGCGATCTCAATTTCGTCTCCGACGGCGGTTCCACTGGACTGCAGCGTGTTGTCGGGCAGTTCGAGAACGGACGCCGTACGCAGGCTCACTCGCGCCATGCGCCACGGTTTCAGATTCTGTTCCACGTGAACGACAAACTTATTCTTGTCCAGATAAAGGACGTCGATGGGGAACTTCATGGCCAGCGTATGTACACCGCGGGACGGGATGATCCAAAGGCCGCTTCCCGCCGGGAAATTTGCAGCGTCCTTGCACATCAGCCCGCGCAGGCGCGACAAGTGGGTTTCCGCAACGGACAAATGACTGGCCAGATAGGCGTTGCGGGTCCGGTTGAACGCATAACCTGTGGCGGGCTCTAACGACATCACAACTCCTGAATCATAACCGCTGGATTCGATCCGCGCTCGCTGATTCGTCGATTCTCGTTCGTTGGTTTTATCAGTGTCCCGTCACGGGCGCCAGCGTCCGGATCAATTCAATGATCGCCGGGCCCAGCGTGACAAAGATGATCGAGGGGAGGACAAATAAAACCAGGGGAATTACCATTTTAATGGTTGTCTTGGCCGCTTGCTCTTCTGCCCGTTGCCGACGTTCGGTGCGCAAGGAATCCGAGTGCACCCGCAGCGCCTGGGCGATACTGGTGCCGAAGCGATCGGTTTGTATCAAGGTACCCACCAGCGAACGAAGATCGTCAACGCCGGTCCGTTCCACCAGATTGCGCAGCGCCTCCGCCCTAGGCTTGCCGGCCCGCATCTCCAAATTCACCAGGTGGAACTCGTCGCTCAACTCAGGATGGGCGTGATGCAGGTCCTGCCCGACCCGCATCATCGCCTGATCGAGCGCCAAGCCGGCTTCCACGCAGATCACGGTGAGATCCAACGCGTCCGGCAACCCCAGCTTGATGCGGTGCTGGCGGCCCTTGATCAGGCGCTTCAGCACGAATCGAGGAAGAAAGAATCCAAAGGCACCCACACTTACCAGCAATACCGGGGAGTCAAATCCGCTACTTGCGATCACCAGCGCGAACCCGAAGATCGCGGCTGCGAGGCGGCTGCCCACGTAGACCGTCATGTGGCGGGATTCGCGATAACCCGCTTGGATCAGCCAGCGGCGGGCGCGCGAGACTTCACTCGGTGACAGAGGTATGGCCCTGCTGAAGGGATCGAGCGCTTGTTCAATGCGCTCTTTGAGGGCGGGTTTCTCCGGAGCTTTGGCTCGCTGCCATCCTAGAGCGCGCAAGCGGGAACCGAGCAGGGAAGAAGGCGCATAAGCCGCAGCCCCGAATGAAAACACGACCAGGGCGATGGTCAGGAAGACGACGATGGTGAGCGCGAGTGCCACGCGTTAATTCAAACCTGAATCTGAATGATCTTGCGAATTACAAAATAACCCATGGTCTGCAGCACAATACCCGCGACCACCAGAAAGTGCCCGATCGGGTCCGCGAACAGTGGCCGGATAAATGCCGGGCTCGTCAGCAACATCGTGATCACAATGACGGGAGGCAAGCCCATCAGAAGCATCATGGTCAGGCGTCCCTGAGCCGTGTACACGCGTACCTGGCGCATAATCTTGAATCGTTCGCGGATCACATAAGAAAGGTTATCGAGGATTTCCGCCAGATTGCCACCGGTTTCGCGTTGCAGCATTACCGCCGTAACGAAAAACTTCACGTCCACGAGCGGTACACGCTCCGCCAGGTTCATCAACGCGTCGCGGACCGGCAAGCCGAACTTCTGCTCTTCGAAGAGCTTGCGGAATTCCGACGCGATCGGTTCGGAAAGTTCGTTGGCAATCAACTCCAGCGCAGTGGTGAAAGCGTGGCCGGCACGAACCGCTCGGGCTAAGGTATCAATCGCTTCCGGAAACAGCTCTTCGAATTTCTGAAAACGTTTGGTGCGGCGATACGAGGCGTAAGAGTAGGGAAGAAATCCGCCGAGAACCAGGCCAACCGCGGCAAACAGCAGGGCCTGATTTACCGAAAGAGATCCTGCTGCAAGAAAGCCCGCGCCCGCCAACGCCACCGCACTGACCGCGCAAAGCATCAGGATGTTGCCAGCGCGAATTTTCAGATTCGCTTGTTCAAGGAAGGGCTGCAGGTTCGAAATCCGGGAAGAGCGGCGGAGCAGATTGTCGAGCGCCGGAATCTTGCTCAACATTTCGTCGCGCAGCAAGGCAAGTTCTTCGCTGGGCGCGTGGGCAGCTGCCTGTTGCACGGTTGCCAACCGTTCGCGTAGAAGCCGAGCCTGGGCGCTGCGCTGGTCCAGCAACGAGGCCACAACAAAGACACCGAGGGCGACGACCACAAAAACCAGTATGGCAAGGATCGCTAGCATGATTTTCCGCTCGCGGGTTTCGTGAGCCTTCTAGACCTCCACTCGAGAATCAAATAACCCTGCACGCAAGCGGCAACCGCCGGTGGCCAGGCGGTCGGCAAAGCGAGGCCTGATGCCGGTAGCGCGGAACGTGCCCCTGACCTTGCCACTCTCATCGATCCCAGTTCGTTCAAACACAAAAATATCCTGCAGGGAAATGACATCGCCTTCCATGCCGGTAACCTCGGAAACCGAAAGCACCTTACGGGTTCCATCCGAGAGACGCGCAATCTGCACAATGGCGTGAATGGCAGATGCAATCTGCTGCCGCATGGCCCGCTCGGGAAGATTCAGATTGGCCATGGAAACCATGCTTTCCAATCGAGCCAGGGCGTCGCGGTGGGCGTTGGCGTGAACCGTGGTCAACGAACCCTCGTGGCCGGTGTTCATGGCCTGCAACATGTCAAACGCTTCTTCGCCGCGCACCTCGCCCACCACGATGCGGTCAGGACGCATACGCAAACTGTTGATCACTAACTGCCTCTGTCGCACCGCGCCTTTGCCTTCGATATTGGGGGGGCGGGTTTCCAGGCGCACAACATGCTCCTGCTTCATCTGCAATTCGGCCGCGTCTTCAATGGTAACCACGCGTTCGGAATTAGGGATGTAACCCGACAGCACATTGAGCAAAGTGGTCTTGCCGGCGCCCGTGCCACCGGAAATTAAGAGGTTGAGCCGTCCCTTAACCATGGCCGAAAGCAATTCCAGCATAGGCTCGGTCAGGGTTTTGTTTTCGATCATGTTGCGGGCCGTCACCGGATCGCGACCAAAACGCCGAATGGAAAGGCAGGGCCCATCAATCGCGAGCGGAGGAATAATGGCGTTCACACGCGAACCGTCCTGCAGACGCGCGTCCACCATTGGCGACGATTCGTCGACCCGGCGTCCGACTCGCGAAACGATGCGGTCGATGATTTGCATCAGGTGAGAATCGTCCTTGAAGCTCAAACCCGTAGGTTCAAGTTTTCCAGCGCGCTCCACGTAGACCCTGTCGAAACGATTCACCAGGATGTCGGAGACGGTTGGATCTTTGAGCAGCGGTTCCAGCGGGCCGAGGCCGAAGATCTCGTCCAGAATCTCCCGTGACAGACGTTCCCGCTCGGCGAAGCTGAGCGGCACCGCCTCACTGTTTACGCTATTGCGGATGAGAAGAAGGACTTCGTCCCGGGCGGCATCGCCCGGAGTCCTGCCCAGTTTCTCCAGGTCAAGCCGATCAAGAATTTTGCGATGAAGGTCGGCTTTGACCTGCTGGTACTCGGTTCTTTCGAAAGTCTGCAAATTCGCCATGAATTCTGACTGCCCCGTTGCCTAAAGTCTTAAAATCCTAAACCGTCTTGAACAATGACCAAGCTTTCCGTTTCACTTCCAAATCATTTTCGGTTAGTCGCGCCGCCAGGCCGGTGAAGGCACGCGCGATTTCCGTGTGGTTTTGCGCCATCACCGGTACTCCGCGATCAATCGCAGTGGACACCGCGAAATACTGGTTGGGGATCTTCCACAACAACTTTACCCCGGCCGCAGCTTCGGCATCAGTCTCGCTGAAGCCGGGAATCTTGCGGAAGCGATTCAACACGAGATTCACCTTGTCGCGGGCACCACCTTCTCCGAGATACTGCTGAACCCGGGCCGCGCTCCAAAGTGAAGCCACATCCGCATTGACCACCATCAATACGGTCTGCGACAAGCTGCAGATCAGACGCGTGGTCGAGTCTATTCGTGTAGAAGCATCCACCACCACATAACGGAACTGCGCCATCAGCATGTCGAACAGGCGGGCGAACTCTGCGGTGGAAGGCTCCGCCGCCACCGGAACATTCGGGCCAGCCAGGAGTTGCAGGCCATCGTTATGCCGGGTCATGAAGCTTTCCAGCAGCGAACTGTCAAGGCGATGCAGATTGCGGATCGCATCCGTCACATTGAACAGCGGCTTCAGGTTCATGTGCAGTTGCGTGTGTCCCAGCGGAGCGAGGTCGACCAGCGCGGTGTTGCCATGGGCCGACTGCAAAGCCAGGGCGAGGTTCACTGCGACCGTTGTGGCGCCGCTTCCTCCTTTGGCGTTCACGACGATAAAGACTTTGCCGCTGGTTCCTTCCCGGTTGACCTTTCGTTGCGCTGCCGTGAGCCGGACGAATGCTTCCAAGAGATCAGTCGTAGTGGTGGGCCGTTCGATAAACTCACGGGCACCAGCCCGCATTGCCCCAACAATCACCTGAGGTTGCGAAATGCTGCCAATGGCAAACAGCGCCATGGTCGGCAGTTCCTGGTGGAGCAGTTCGATTGCTCGCAGAGCCATGATCGCGTTATCCGCGGGGATGTCCACCAGAACGACGTCGGCCTTCGTGGTTTGGATCCGGCGCACCAGTGGGTCGTTTGCCGCGATCGGAAAACTGGCATGGGTATGCACGGCTCGAGCCACGCTGGTTCCGTCGACCAAAACCTGCAACACGGCCCGCTGTTCGTTATCCGCCGCAACAATTACAACCGAGAGTTCCGCCATGACACTGCTAATTCTCCTACAGATTTCCAATCAACAAAGAGACAAAGACATTTGAAGAACCCCGACACTCGGAGATTCGCACCCTTACTTGCTGCCTCCCGATGGCTTCTTTCCATCAAACTTCTCCGGGTTGAGGAATGGCTGCGGGTAGCCGGGTGGGGCAGGCTCCTGAGTGCTGGGCGAAATGCGATGCACGGTGCACAAGACCATCAACTCCGTCTTGTTCTTTTGCATATTCTTGCTCTTAAATAAATTACCCAGAATCGGAATGTCGCCGATTCCGGGTATCTTATTGCCAATATTGGTCAGCCGATTGTCCATGAGACCGGCGATCGCGAAGCTCTGCCCGTCCCTCAGCTCGAATTCAGTGTCGGCTCGCCGCGTGCTCAAGGCCGGGATGTTGAAGCCGGAAATCGTAAGTCCGTTCGCAAAATCCAACTGACTCACTTCGGGCACCACTCGCAAGTGAATATTTCCGTTGGGCATGATCACCGGAGTGAACCTTAACCTTACGCCGAATTCTTTGAACGAGATGCTGACCGCGGTGAAACCCTGGCCCGGTTGGACGATGGGAAAAGGAAACTCTCCGCCGGCCAGGAAGCTGGCCTCTTTGCCGTTTACCGCGATCAGGTTAGGTTCAGCCAGAATCTCCAGCAAGTTTTTCTGCTGCAGTGCCTGCACCACAATTCCAAAGTTGATGTCGGTGCGAAAGAGAAAAAGGTTCAAAGGATTGGTGAGGTTAATGGTAGGAGCTGTGGGTGCGGTGGAGGTCGTGGTCGAACCTCCGTTGGAGGTGGTAGTGGTGGAACTAGTGGAGATCGTGCTTCCTCCAAATTGCCCCGTGCTCAAGGTTCCTGTCGTATGGCCGGAGTTAGGTAGGAAGTAATTAACGCCCAGTTGCAATGCCGCGCTGCGATCCACTTCGGCGAACTTCACCTCCAGCAAAATCTCCTGCGCCCCCACCGGACCGAAAGTGAGCACGTTCACCACATTCTTCGAGTAAGCTTCGGCAATCTTGGCCGCGCGGGTGGAGACGTCCTCCGTGGAGACGTGACCGGAAAGAACAATGGCGGAGCGCGAAGGACTGACCGTGATTTGTTCCTCGGGGAAAACCCGTCGTTCTTCCTCGGCGGTGGCGCTGACGTCGACATCCACACGCAAATCAAAGCTGCGCGAGCGCTCCAGTTCATCCCATATCAGCAGGGAGACTTCGCCGGCGGAGCGGCCGTGCACCAGGATTTGGGTGGGCGTCACTACGATGGCATCCGCAACACTGGGATCGGTGACGGAAACTCGCTTCAGCCGCTCCGTCGTATTGATGAGTAGCGATTTGTCGACCATCACGCGCAAAGGGGCGGCGCCATGAGATTCAGATTCTGAAGGGGCCTGTGCTGTGGCCGTCGGCGCCTGAGGCGATGCTTGCGACGGCGCAACCTGAGGTGCTCCTTGCTGCGGCGTGACGTCCGGGGGTGCCGGTTGTTGCGATGCGGCATCCGGCGTTGTTTGCTGTTGAGCAGGTTGCGGCGACGCAGCTTGCGAAGTCTGTTGTTCTTGAGATTGTGTTGCTGCAATGGCGCAGAGCAGCAACAGAATGCCAAACGTCATTCCCACCCGCTTGCTAAATCGCATTTCACGTTTCTCCCACCTGCGGGAGCGGTTCGACATGTTTTCTAACCTCGCCAGCCTGACTTATGCTTAGAACTTGGTCTCTTCTTTTTTGTCTCCCTTATAAACCTCAACCGTGTAAGCGCTCGGGATTGAGGGAGGGGCTTCAACGTGTCTAGGCCGGCTCCGCGGGGCCGCTGCGGGCACTGGCTCGGAGCCACCTTTGTACAGAGAGTTGGCCTTCACCGCGGCCACGTCTGTTTGTTGCGTATCAAGTGGATTGCGTAGAGCCAACTGAATGTGGCCCTGAGAGCTGGCCAACGTAAGCCGCTCAGCGTCATCCGGAGAGAGCAGAAGTGTGACCACAGGAGCACTCTGCGCTTCGCCCGCGGAGTTACGCTCCAGCCGCTGCCCGGTAGCGATCACGGCAACATTTTCCAGAACGGTCGTAGTTTGCTGCTCGTTGGATCCTTGCGGATTTCCCGTCAGCAACACATCCACTCGCGTACCAGGCAGCACGAAACCGGAGACCGCGCTGGTATCGTTCACCCGGACCGACAATGCCCGCATGCCCGGTGGAATCAGTGACGGCAGACCAGAACCTGCGTTTTCCCCCGCCAGCTTATTGGTAAGAATGAACTCTCCCCTGGCAATTGGCAGCACGACGCCTCGTCCCACCACCTTGGTTTTCTGATGGAAACAGCCGACAGGGAGGTCACCACTCGGGAAGCGAACCAACCGGACGTCTTTGTCTTCTATCTTCGTCCCTACTTGAAGATCGTCTGCTGCGACTACTACTTCCTCGCCCGGAGGCGCTTTGGAGCCTGCTTTGGACTGCAGAGTACGATAGACCACGAGGCTCACAAACGCGCCCAGCGCCAGGGCGATAAACCCGATTAACAAGAGCCGGTTGCGATTCATTCACTGCTCCTCAAAGAATCGAAATCTCGCTTGCCGACCTCTGGCAACGACCTGCGCGCCGAGGCGCACTGTCCTTGTCTCCCACGAGAACTCACCAACCATCGCCCGGAGCGCAGCCGTCCTGCAACATTACTGCGAGATTGAACTGGCAACGGATGAGAAGACATTGTTTGCATTGGCGCCGATCAGACGAATCGTTCCCACAACGATGACAAGGATGACGGCCAGCATGACAGCGTACTCGGCGATATCCTGGGCCTCATCTTCCGACCAAAGCATACTGAAAAATTTCTTCACTCTGAACCTCCTTGCGCCAAGAGGAATGGCAAACACTCCCGCCCAGCACTGTGCAATTCTATGCGCACGCATCCGATGGCGCGCCAATCGCTTGCTTTTTTCGAATCAAAGGTTTACGAAGGGGGATCGGACTTTCCCCTAACTTCCACCCCTCATCATACCCTGAGCATCTCGACAGGGCGACAATTTGTTGCGCCCCCGGACTCTCCGGTAGTAACCATAGTTACTCCGGTAAGACCCAGGCGGATGACCGTTAAATGCTGGCTTTGGTCCCCGAAAGTCCGTGTTTTCTGGGTTAACTAAAGCAAATCTCAGGGTTTCCCTAACGCCGTTGGCTGATTTCTTCCATTCGGCGCAGGGATAACGTAGATTGGAACCGGCCTCGTTGACCTATTAATTGGCGTGACAAGACTGAAAAACTCTCCTAGTCCGGCAGCACTCTCCTGGTCAACACCACTGCTTGATCATCGGCGTAGATTGTTTCCCAATCAGGCAAGGCTCGCAAAGCCGTCACCAAGGGAGCGTCCGGAGGGAGAACGACCGTCCGAATTCCCCATTTCTCAAATGGGCTGCGCCACGAATCCCCCCTCAGGTAATAGGTGGTGGCCAGATCGTTCATGAAGGCATCGCCGTAAAGGTCTGCCCGACCGTCGATAAAGACTCGATACTCCGGATAGAGCTTCCAGATGAAATATCCGCCCCAATTGTAGTGGTTCAGTAGTGGAGCGGGCGGTCGCTGTGCAGCAAGGAAGGAAACGGCGGCTGCCGGAAGTTCTTTTGCTTCTATCTGCGACTGCTTGCCGGTCACATAATGCACCCGGGCAAACAGAAAGACGAGGAAACCTGCCAGCAACCCTGCGTTCACGAAGAGCTTGACCGAAGTCATCGGAGTTTGCTTTCCCGCGAACTGCTTCGCCAAACCCCGCTTCTGCAACCATGTCTGCATCATGTTGCTCAGGATAGGGATTGCGACCAGCGCATAAATCGGTATATGCCTTACCGACCGCAATGCCGCGTAGGTTGTCACAGATAACAGCAGAATGTCTCGCGGGGGCAAACGCCGGGGCGAAACCGCTGCTAACGCAACCGTTGCCAGGAACATGGCGAGCGTGGGCAAATATCGGTGCTGATGAAAGTTGGGTGAAAACCATTCGCCGATGTAGGTCTGCATAGCCTGCGAATGGAGCGTCTCGAGTGGATAAGCGTACATTGCTGCGCCATACGGGTTCAGCGGGACGACTGCCACGCAAATCAGAATGGCCAAGCCGAGGCGCCGACGGCGTAACGCGGCTGGAGGCCTGGGTTTGGGATCAATCGCGGCGGGATCAAAGGCAAAACCAAAGGCACTATCCAGGGCGTCTGCGACCAGAAACAGCGCCATGAGTGCGATCCCCAGTGCGTATCCCGCGTGAAGGTTCACCCAGAGCAGCATCAGCAAAGGTGTCCACCACAGGAGACCGGGACGTTTGTAAGAACGTTCCAGGATCAGGAGAAGCACGCTAGCGAGGAGCAAAGTAAGCATCTGGGGGCGAACACCCCAGCTGGGCGCCGATGCGAAAGCTCCCAATAACGTAATCGCTCCAGCGACATAAGGCCTGCCGGGAGAGCGCGAAAAAGCTACAAGAAACGCGGACGCGATCACGGCACTGAAAACAACGATGAGCCCACCCCACCCCGCCAGCCGATACAAACCAAACATCAGAACCTGGGATAACCATTCGTGATCGATCCACGGCTGTCCAAATCGCGTGAAGGAATAAGGGTCGGTGTGAAAAACTTTGTGCGTCTGGAGGATCAGCTGCCCAGTGCGCAGATGCCACCACACGTCAGGATCCGTAACGCCCCGTGCCGCCATGGTGAAAATACCCAAAGCAAGAACAACCACGAACACACGACGCGTTTGGAGGCACTCGATCACCAGTCCGAAGATAATACCTCGACCTGCGTCACACGGTATAAAATCGCCTCACCCTTTGATCTGCGACTATCCCGGTGCTGCCTGAAGCGCTGCAGACATGAAAACTATTAACGTAAAACCCGCCGTTATCTTCTATCTGGCCGGCTTGGTATTAATTCACATTGCACTTTTCTGGAACCTCAGGCACCTGGTAAGGATGGGATATCCGGACTTCACAATTTACTACAGTGCGGGCCGGATTGTACGACAAGGGCTAGGGCACCAGTTGTACAACGACCAAACACAGTTTCGCGTCCAGCGAGAGTTTGCGAAGGAAGCTCGTATCCGCCAGGGTCCGCTACCTTTTAACCATCCGGCATTTGAGGCGCTACTCTTTGCCTCCTTCACTTATTTTCCCTATCCTGCAGCCTTCGCTCTCTGGGATCTGCTAAATCTGGCGATGCTGGCTGCCTTACCATTCCTGCTCCGGCCGCATCTCCCCAAACTGCAAGGCTATTCCTGGTCGTTCTGGATGCTCGCGATGTTGGCTTCCTCCCCCATTTTTTTTGCCCTGCTCCAGGGACAGGATGCAATCCTGCTTCTGTTTCTCTACACGCTCGCTTTTGTATGCCTGAAGAAACACCACGAGGCTTGGGCAGGATGCTGGCTGGCCCTGGGATCATTCAAATTTCATCTTGTGGTACCTTTCGTCCTCCTGTCGCTGGTCCAGGGAAAGAAAAAGCTTTTCTATGGGTTCGTGACCGTTGCGAGCACCCTGGCGGTCGTCTCCTTGGTCGTGGTTGGAAAGGATGCGATGATTTGGTTTCCAAGCTACGTATTGCATTTGGAGGGCGTGGAGGCGAGTGGGATCTCGCCGTCCGCAATGCCGAATTTACGCGGGCTTCTGAATATGGTTTTAGCTTCCAATGCGTATTCCGTTGTCGTCGTCGTGGTAATTTCCCTCGGGGTTATTCTTTTTTCCGCATGGCAATGTCGTGCCAATGATAGTTCCAACCTATTTGACTTGAAGTTCTCCCTCGCAGCCTTTGCCACTGTGCTCGTGAGCTATCATGCCATGGACTACGACTTGAGTATGCTGATGTTGCCGACCTTGCTCATGGCGAACGAACTGCGGGGAGGAGAGAATTTTGTTCAGTGGCCGTCTTGGTTGATGATTTGCGCGGGGACAGTTTTGTTCTTTTCGCCCCTGCAACTTCTGCTAGTGCTTCGCTATCGACACTTGGCCTTGATGGGTTTGGCGGTCCTGCTGTGCATGTGTGGAATCGCCGGGCAAATTTCACTTCGGACCCGCCACGACCTCTCGTCCTACGGCACAACATGACAGAGGTCAGCGCAGGAAGGGGCAGTGAAAAAAAAGCCGTTTCGATGGTCGTTACAGGCCTTTTGACTGCCAGCGGCGTTGCTCTGGCACTCAACCGCGCCTTTTATTATCGAACTGTCGCAGACGTGTTCTTTTCTCTTACCTTGGTTAGCACGGTCATTGTTTTTCTTCATGTTCGGCCTGTATGGGAAGTTCTGCAACTGGTCGTCGCAACTTGCTTGCTGGTCTTGCTGCAAACTCTCGCGCTCAAAGTATCCTTACGTACAATGCCCGGACTTGCGCTGTTGGGAGTTGCCAGTCTGGGACTCCTGGCCTTTCGCAGAATCTGGAGCGCTGGAGAAGAGCGCAGGCTGCTGCACTACGCTTTCTTACCACCCTTGCTCCTCGTCCTTCTCGGATACACCAGCTCTGCGCTGCTTGAGATTACCGGTAGGCTGCACCCCTCAACGCTTGATCTCTTTCTCTTCAACTTCGACGCCAGTCTTGGCGTGCAACCAAGCTTCGAGGTGGGGCAACTGATATTGCGGACGCCATGGCTTACGCGGGTTGCTCTGCTTTTCTATTTTGCGCTTCCCATTCCTGCGATGTTGATTTATTCAAAACAACTGGTACGTGGGGGTGGCGCCGCCCTGGCCGCCTTTCTCGGGTTCTTCGTCGTCGGCCCCGTCGGAGTCATTTTTTACAATCTACTGCCCGCCTGTGGCCCGATTTATCTCTTTGGATCAAAGTTTCCGTTTGAGCCTTTATCGAATCAGCAAATCAAGGAAATGCTCGTCCATCCCGTGTTTATTTTAGGTGTCCGCAATGCTTTTCCGTCTTTGCATGTCGCCTGGGCCTTGCTGGCATTCTGGTACGCGGAAGGCCTATCGAATTGGACAAAGATCTTTGTGATGGTGTTCCTGGCAGGGACACTGCTTGCGGCTCTTGGGTTGGGTGAGCACTACTTCGTCGATTTGGCAGTGGCTCTGCCATTTGCGCTGATGATACAAGCCGGTTGCGCGCTGCAAATCCCGTGGATCGATCGGCTGAGGTGTGTACCCTTCCTAGGGGGGATGCTTTTGATGCTTAGCTGGGTCGCGTTGCTTCGCTTCGGCCTGGGTATCATGTGGATTTCTCCGCTCATTCCTTGGACGTTGATCGCTTGCACGATCATTTTATGTTTGGTCCTTCAACCATGGCTTGAACGGAACCGTCGCACAGAGTCGCATGAAATGACTGGACATCCGCAGTAGCTGCCGGTTTGCCGAGAGATTACAAATTCGGGTTGCCTATTGCGTTACTCTTGGCGGCATGCATGTGGTTCTACGTGCAGCACGTGCTCATCCCTCATCAGCTGACCGACGCCACGCTGCATGGCACACCTCGGGGAAACCTTTCCGACCTTTATCCCCGTTGGCTCGGTGCCAGAGAGCTCCTATTACATCATCGCGACCCTTACAGTCCAGAGCTGACTCGTGAGATTCAAATGGGTTACTACGGGCGCGCGCTCGATCCACTCAGGCGCGAAGATCCGCAAGATCAGCAGGGTTTTGCTTATCCGGTTTATGTCATGTTCCTTCTTGCTCCTACCGTGAGCTTGCCGTTCCCCTTGGTGCAGGCCGGGTTTCGATGGCTGCTTTTCTTAGGGACAGTCGTCAGTGTCCTGCTCTGGTTGCGCAGCTTGCATTGGTGGCTCTCCCGCGCTTCGACGATCGCGCTTGTGGTGCTGACCCTCGGCAGTTTTCCCGTTCTGCAGGGAATCAAGCTGCAGCAGCTCAGTCTATTGGTCGCGGGACTGATCGCGGGCACCGTCGCATTGCTGATCGACAAACACTTATTGTCCGCCGGCATGCTGTTGGCGCTTGCCACAATCAAACCGCAACTCGTCTTGCCCGTGGCGGCGTGGCTAATGGTGTGGGCAATCAATAACTCCCAGCGCAGGAATTTAGTTTGGGGATTCATGGCAACCTTGGCCGTTTTGTGCGGCGCGAGTGAGCTCGTGTTGCCAGGCTGGGTGGGACACTTTCGCGAGGCAGTCGCGGCCTATCGGCGATATAACGATGGCGCAGAGTCGATATTGGAGATCCTGCTGACGCCAGTTTGGGGACGAGCGCTGGCCGTCCTTGCGGTGCTTGGGCTGTCATTCGTATGGTGGCGGTTTCGGCGTTCGGCTAGCGATTCGACAGCCTTCCGCTGGGTGACGGTTCTAACCTTGGCTGTGACGGTTATGGTCGTGCCTAAAGCAGCCCCCTATAATCAGGCGCTCTTGTTGCCGGGAATTTTGTTGGCAATCCAAGAGCGGAAGGTTCTTTGGACGAAGAATCGGCCGACCCGCATCGTCGCACTGGTTTCGGCTTTTCTGATTTCATGGCCGTGGCTTGCGGCCACGTCTTTGACTATGGCTGCGATTTTCCTGCCTGCCCAAACGGTGCAAGGGGCCTGGGCCGTTCCGCTTTACACCAGCGTGGTAATCCCAATCGCGGTGGTTATGCTTGTTGCTGCGGTCCATCCCGAGTGCGCTGATACTGATTCGGCCCCCGATCCGACTGCCCTCTCCCAATAGTCAGCAGCGCTTGCATTCTGGCGTCGCAAGGGTTAGTCTTTTCCGGCATTTTCATCAGAAAGCTTAGCGGAGGACAAAGTGTCCCTGAAGATCGAGACACGGCAGGATAACGGGGTCACGATCGTGTCGTGTCAGGGACGCATCGTGTTCGGGGAAGAAGCGACCTCACTCCGCGAAAGTCTCAAGCGCGTGTTGACTTCCTCACGCCAGATCGTGCTGAACCTTGCGGGCGTGACCTATATCGACAGCGGTGGCCTTGGCATCCTGGTGGGCGTTTACTCTTCGGCGCGGGCGGGCGGTGCCGAAATCAAGTTAACCGGTCTGGGCCAGCGTTTGCGCGATGTCTTGCAGATAACGAAACTGGTTACTGTGTTTGAAGCGTACGACAGCGAGCAGGAGGCGATTGCCACGTTTCATCGCGGGGCTGCATGAATCGAAGCGTCTGCCGTCTCCATTTACTCAGGGTCTGCTGGTGAAATCTTCTTAGGCTCTTCCCCCCGGCCTTCGATGCTGTCATTATTCCTCTAGCGAGTTTTAAGGAGCATTGCTGCGTCATATGGATTTCCAAACCATCATTGGGCCGTCTTCGGGAACCGGTTCGGGCATATTTCCGACGCTTGTGTTTGTCCAGGGAAACGAACAACGGGTGATCAACCTCGACCACAGTCCTTTCGGGGTCGGGCGCAAGGTTGACAAGGACCTGGTCATCGCGGACCCGCGCGTGTCGCGGGATCACGCCCAGATCATTTCGGAAAATGGTGTCTTCAGCGTCGTCGACCAGGGCAGCAAGCATGGGACGTTCGTCAACGGCGAGCGAGTTGAGCGCAAAGTTCTGGAGCGCAACGACCGTCTGGAGTTTGGAGTTAGGGAAGTTGCTTACGTAATCTTCAATCCGCAGCATGGGACGACGAACTCCGCGCGCGAGTTTCTGAGCCAGATCTCCGGGATGCATATCTCGGATGAGACCACGGATCTGGAAAAATTGGTTCTGTTTCTCGAAGCGGCCCGCAAGCTGAATACCATCGGTGTGCTCGACGAAATCCTGATGACCCTGCTGGATGTAACTCTGAAGCTTACTCGCGCTGAGCGGGCCTACGTCTATATGAAAAACGCCCGAGGGGAATTGCGGCTCGCTGCTGGACGCAACTCCAAAGGTGAGCCCTTGCTGGATGACAAGACGATCTCACACTCGATTCTCGATGATGCGCTAAAGTCGAACTCCGAGTTCGTTTTGACCGACACCAGTCGCTCGGTCGACCTCACAGGACGCAAGAGCATTGTGGCTTACGATCTTCGCACCGTGATTTGCGTTCCCCTTCGCAAGCCGCAAGTGCATGCCACTCGCGATGCCGAAGCTCCTGCGGTTGCGATCTCCGCCGAAGTCATGGGGGCCCTGTACGTCGACTCGCGCTTTGCCTCGCGTGACATCTCGGGCGTGAGCAACGATATCCTCCACGCCATCGCGACCGAAGCGGCTTCGCTTATTGAGAACGCCCGACTGGTGCAGGCTGAAGAGGCAGGCCGACGATACCAGCAGGAGTTGTCGATTGCAGCCTCCATCCAACAGCGTTTGATGGCGGTTACGATTCCCGAGGTCCCGTTCGCCAAGCTGGCGGGAAGGAATCTCTCTTGTAAGGAAATCGGCGGTGACTTCTTCGATGCGGTGAATACGGACGAGGGTCTCACCATTGTCCTCGCCGACGTGAGCGGCAAAGGAGTATCGGCCGCGCTGCTCGCTTCCACCTTGCAGGGAATGATTTATTCGCAGCTTACGGCAGGTATGCCGCTGACTGAGATCGTGACTGCCGTCAATCGTTTCTTTACCGACAAGAATATCGGCGAAAAATATGCGACCGTGATTATTGCCCGTGTGCGGGACAATGGTGACACCGAGTATGTCAATTGCGGGCACGTTCAGCCGCTGGTCATTTCTAATGGCGAGGTGAGCAGACCTGCGCACGGCAATCTTCCAGTTGGCTTGTTGCCTGACGCCAAGTACGAAAGCGATCACTGTCAGTTGAAGACGGGGGATCGGCTGGTACTGGTGACGGACGGGGTGACCGAAGCCGAAAACTCGCGCGGAGACTTTTTTGAAGATTCGCGCCTGGAACTAGCCGCGAAGTCCGGAAATCTGGAACAAATCTTTACTGCGATCTCTACCTTCTGTGGCGGTACACCCTTGAACGACGACTGCACCGTTGTGGAGCTGCTTTACACAGGCGGCTAAATCGCACTATGCCGGCGCTAGCCTAATTCTCCACCGTCACTGAAAAGTCCGTGCCTTCCCAACGTTGTTCCTGCAACCAGTAGAACGTGAATATGATTTCGCTTCCCGGCGACAATCTGTCGGTGGGCAAGTCCGCAATATAGGTACCCAGGCCTGTGTCGATGGTCTTGATGTCCTGGGGAGTCTGCCAATTGTCGAAGCTCCAGTGCACAAGCGTGGGAGCGGTCAGAACCAGGCGCAACTTCTTGCCTCGGGGCATTGTCCGGCATCGGTTGTTGAAGCGCCACGCGAAGTAAACAGATACTCCCTTTCCCACCAAGTACCGTTGTACGCTCTGCGGCGGCTGATCGAAAATTCTTCCTTCTCGCAACGAGCGTCGCAGCTTGATGTACTCGGAGTGCGCCCACACCAGCGGACTCGCCGAGCCGGTCGGTTTTCCGGTAAAAAGTTCTCGCTCGGGTATGTCCGGGGCATCCCATGCCTGCTCGGGAATCAGGCGTCCACCCTCGGTGGAGAACTCCATCACTCGCAAGAGCTCTTCTGCGACTCTAGGGCGTCCCGCAGCAATCTCGTAATGCGCTCGCTCGCCTGCCAGCAGCGGCCACGGTCGTCCGATTCCCGTGCCGTCGAACGGCGATCCGTCCTCGTGCTCCCCATAACCATCGCCGTTGTAGCGATACCAGCAAAATCCTTGCGGCAATTTCACCCGCAACAACGCGTCGATTACTTTGATTGTGTTGAGGATTCGTGGATCGTCCGGTGCCCGCAGGCCGAAACGCACAAGCGCCAGCGCATCCGGGCTGATCAGCTGAGTCGCTGGCTCCGACCTTTGACCCGGTGGCCGATTTTTTATGGGGACGAATCCGTCGGCAGGAGAGGGCGCACAGTCCGTCTCCGGCGGCGCAATACGCACATAGTAGCCCTCCACGCCGACCTGTCGCGCAAGGGCCGTATTCGTGGCATACGTCCAGCGTTCGACGTTTTCGTTCCAGTTGTCGGCCGTATCCCGCATATATTCGGCGATGGCCTTCTCTCCAACTGCGTCCGCAATTTCTGCCGCAGCCAGGAGCCCGGAAATCTCCACCGCGAGGGTGAACGGCGAATAGCCAGCATCTTCTTCCCAGCGATCCTGCTGCGTGACTGGCCCGTTGCGAACCAGGAACCCCGCTGCCCGACGAACTAGAGTCCACCAGCGCTTGAGGCCGCCCAGGACTTCCGGACATTCCCGGTGCAGAGAATCCACCAGCAGAATAGGAAATGCGGCCTCATCCATCTGCAGGCCATTCCAATACGGACGCCCGTCCAGCCACATGTTCTGAGCCCAGTGTCCGTCGGCTTCTTGCGTGGACTCCAGATAGCGAAGCACCCGCACCGCGTCAGCCTGCGCGCCCGCGGCCAGGAATCCGAAGGCAGTTTCCACCAGATCACGGGGCCAGACCAGATGATACCCACCGAGATCTTCATCGCCTTTATTGAACCCCCAGGGAATGGAAAGGCTGGCGATCACTCCGCCCAGCAGATCCTTCGACTCATGAGTGCGCAACACAGCCACGCTGGCGCGATACAGATCGCGTTCACGCAGAGGCACATCCAATTTCATCAGACCCTCGTGCCAGTGTTCCCACTGCGCCACATAATGTTTGCGAAGGTCGTCGTAGGAATCGAGCAAAGTAGCTCGCACCTGTTGTCCGGCTTCCGACCAGATACCTCCGAAGCCTAGAGCAAGTACGAACTCTCCTTCGCACGCGTTCAAGTCGATCTCACCCGTCATCGCAATGTTGCCGTTCTCGGCGCGGGTGTAGTCCCTCGTGATCTGGAAATTCTGTGAGAGGTCCTGCCAGCCGTCGGAGTATCCAACGAAGCCCACCGTCATCTTTTTCCAGGGAGTCGAGCAGCCAAACGCCAGAGCGCAATCGTCACGTTGCGCAAACATCATGGGCACGCTCTTGTAATCGCCCACCCAACCGGTATTGCCGTATCCCCAGTTAGCGAGATGCGGGGACAGCAGCGCGTAAAGACGATAGTCTGCCAGCGTTCCCCGGAAAGGAATAAACCGAATTCTCTGCAGCACAACGTTGCGATACGGATCGGTCAGCACTTCTTTTTCGACCCGGTAGCGTCCCTGTAATTCCGTGTTGATCAGTTCATAGGCAGGAACCCCGGGTGCGACGGGAATATTTTCAAACTTGCAGTGACGTTTTTCCTCGGAAAAGAAGCTTGCGCCGTCAGTCACGATCAATCCCAAATCACGGGTGCAAGCCTGATCGACTCTAGGGTAATAAACTTCATTCAAGATGCCGTGGCTGACGGTAAACCACACCCGGCTGTGCTGATTCAGAGCCGTGCCTACGCCACTTTTTGCGCTCGAAGTCCAGCGCGGAGGGATCCCGGGCCAACCCGGGGCATATCGTTCGCTGTCGCTCACTGGTCCATCCTCGAAACCCTCAAGCATGGTACTAGAAACATAATCTAAAGAGGATTCACGAGCTGCCATGGAGATTCGCGTTATTCTGGGAGCGACTGGAACATGGCCTCCGAGGCCCAAACCGATTCGTTTCTCGCACAACGCCGCAATATGGTCGAGTCGCAACTGCGTGCTCGCGGAATCCGAGACGACCGCGTGTTGACAGCGATGCTGCGCGTGCCCCGCCACGAGTTTGTATCGGAGGAGTATCTCGGCCAGGTTTACGAGGATCACCCAATTCCGATCGGCGAAGGCCAGACCCTTTCCCAGCCTTACATCGTTGCCATTATGTTGGAAGCGCTGACACTGCAACCTTCTGACAGAGTGCTGGAGGTCGGTACGGGCTCCGGTTATCTAACCGCGCTGCTCTCGGAACTTGCGCAGCACGTTTATTCGGTGGAACGGCACTCGTCTCTCGCCCGCGCCGCACGGGCCAGGCTCGCTCATCTTGCTTGCACCAACGTGGAGGTGGTGCTCGGCGACGGTAGCGGCGGCCTGCCTGAACGCGCTCCCTTTGATGCCATCGTTGTTTCTGCTGCTTCGCCGCAGATCCCTGCGCCGTTGTTCCAACAACTGCGCGAGGGCGGACGCATGGTAATCCCGGTGGGTCCGAGCCATGCGCAGGAACTGCAATTGGTGCGCAAACTCGGTGGTCAGCCATCGGTCACCAGAATGGAAGGATGCCGGTTTGTCCCCTTGATTGGCAGTGAGGGCTATCCTTCGTGACGGCAACGGGCTGATTTTTTCCGAGGCTGAACTGACAACACCGAACTGCCTTTACAATTTACCTGTGCCGGTTCTTCACAACCTCCGTATCACTCTGGAAATGATCAAGTGGGAGCACTCTATCTTTGTGCTTCCATTCGCTCTCTGCGGAGCCATGTTGGCGGCCAACGGCTTGCCAAGCGCCCATGCGTTGGCGTGGATCATCGTCGCCATGGTAGCTGCCCGATCGGCGGCGATGGCTTTTAATCGCCTTGCGGATGCTTCGATTGACGCCGCTAACCCGCGAACCCGGACGCGCGCTCTGCCTGCTGGCACTCTTACTCCCGGATTCGTGATCACGTTCGTCCTGGTGTCTTGTTCACTGTTTGTCTTTGCAGCATCGCAGTTGAATCGGCTTTCGTTCGTCCTTTCTCCGTTTGCACTAGCCGTAGTTCTGCTCTACTCCTACACCAAGCGATTCACACGCTGGTCACACCTGGTGTTGGGGTTCGCCATGGGGATTGCGCCGTCCGCTGCCTGGATTGCAGTCCGTGGCTCCCTCGATCTGCGGATCCTGCTGCTGACTGCGGCGGTTACTTTCTGGGGTGGTGGCTTCGACGTTCTTTATGCCTGCCAGGATTATGAGTTTGATCGAACGGCTGGGCTACATTCCATTCCGCGCTACTTTGGAATCAGTAGGTCCCTGTGGATCGCGCGCTGTTTTCATCTCATCATGATCCTCTTATTGGTCGCCCTGGTTGCCGCTTTCGGCTTGGGAAAGCTCGCCATCGCGGGAGTCGCAGCCGTGGCCCTACTTCTGGCCTACGAACACTCCCTGGTCTCAGCCCGCGATCTCTCGAAGCTCAACGCCGCGTTCTTCACCATGAACGGCGTGATCTCGGTGGTGTTCTTCTTTTTCATTGCGGGAGATTTGCTGTTGCGGCGTTGATGTCGGACCCGCGGATCATTGCCAAGCCCTGGCTTATCAGGCTCTTTGCTGCTCCAGCACGCTGACGCTATCGAGTATGGTCTCGACCGCCGCATCCTCGCCGATCGCAGAGTTGATCATCAGATGAAAGCGATGCCGATCCGGCCACTCGACGCCGAAGTATTTTTTGATGAAGGCGGCGCGATCCCGGTCCACGGTTTCGGCGAGGTGGATGGCTTCGCTCTCGGTCTTGCCGGCGGCCTGCAGGCGACGGACTTTTCCGCTGAACGGGGCGTAGACGAAAACGTGAAAGGCGTCAGGGCGGTTGTGCAGATAGTAGGCGGAGCCGCGACCCACGATGACGCACTCGCCGCTCTGGGCGGCGCTTTTCACCACGCGCTCGGTGACTTCGCGGATGCAGTCGGTGTCTGCCATTTTGAGGCGCGGGGCGTTCTGGCTGCCTTCGTGGCTGCCGTGCAGGAATGCTTTGAAGAGGCGGTAGGAAAGTGAGTCGCGTTTCTCTTCGTGTTCCTCGACGACGCGGCAATCGCATTCCATCTGGCGCGCGATTTCGTTGGTGAGGAGCTGGTCCCAGAGTTTCCAGCCTAAGCGGGAAGCGACTTTCTTGGCGATGTCGGCGCCGCCGCTGCCGTATTCGCGTTCGATGGTGATGACGCGGATCATGAGGGTTTTCGAACCGTTATCAGGAAATTGTATTCTCGCCGCCTCGGACTTAAAACCCTTATTCATTCAAGGTCGTCACCGCAGCGCTGGAAAGTGCTGCGCCACCCGCTAGTCCATCGCTACGCGACGGCCGCCGGGTTCGTTTTTCTTTAGGGCGAAGGAGATGACGAACATGATCGCGGCTCCAATTGCCAGAACCCAGTAGGTGTCGATATACGCTAACGTGCTCGCCTGAATGAATATCGTCCGATAGACCAGGCCATACGCTTGCCGGGCGGCGTGTTCGGCGTCCATGCCGGATGCGATCAGGCGCGCGGTTGTGGCGGCAACGGCGCCGGAGAAGGTTGGGCGTCCCGCGGTGACGTGCGCGACCAGGTAGACCTGGTGGACCTGGGCGCGGCGGGCGATCAAGGTTGTGACCATCGAGGTTCCGACGCTGCTGCCGATGTTGCGCATGAAGTTGACCAGGCCGGCGACGCTGCTGCTTTTCTCGAGCGGCATTCCTACGTATGAGCTCAAGTTGATGGGGACGAAGAGGAATCCCAGGCCGAAGACCTGAACCGCCCGCAGGATGCTGGCGCTGCGGAAGCTGATTTGAAGGTCAAGCTGCTGCGTCGAATAATACATGCCGATGGAGAGCGTCAGCCAGCCAAACGCCAGCAGATAGCGAGCCTGAACCTTGGAGGAGAGAAATCCTACGAGGGGCATCAGGAACAAAAGCAGAAGACCGCCGCCGGAGAGAACCAAGCCGGCCGATTCGGCGGTGTATCCCATGAGCGATTGTAGGAACAGGGGCATCATGACCAGACTCGAAAACAGCATGAGGCCGAGGACGAAGATCATGCCGTTCGCGGCCAGAAAGTTGAGATTCCTGAACAGGCGCACGTCCACGATGGGGTTCTTGTAGAACCACTCCCAGACGACTAACGACACGAGGCCCACTACGGTGAGGATGGCTAGCGTGGTGATGAAGCGGGAGCCGAACCAGTCGTCTTCCTGACCCTTGTCGAGCATGACTTGCAGCGCGCCTACTCCCAGAACAAGAAACGACACGCCGACGTAGTCGAATTTGGCGAGCGCGCCTTTGATCCGCTTTGCCCAAGGCGGGTCTTCGATCAGGCGGTAGACCAGGAAGAGCGCGATGATCCCGACTGGCACGTTGATGAAGAAGATCCAGCGCCAGGTGTAGTTATCGGTGATCCAGCCGCCGAGGGTTGGACCGACGGTGGGTGCGACGATGACGGTGACGCCGTACAGCGCAAATGCCAAGCCACGCTGCTCGGGAGGAAATGTGTCCGCCAGGATTGCCTGCGCCATGGGTTGAAGCCCGCCGCCGCCAGCTCCTTGCAGGATGCGAAAGATGATGATGGCTCCTAGGCTGGGCGCGAAGCCGCAGAGGAGCGAGCTGATGGTGAAAATCACCAGACACGTCATGAAGAACCACTTGCGTCCCATCACACTCGCAAACCATCCGCTGATGGGGAGGACGACGGCGTTCGAAACCAGATACGAAGTAAGGACCCATGTGCTCTGGTCGTTACTGGCTCCGAGATTACCGGCGATGTAAGGCAGGGCGACGTTGGCGATGCTGGTGTCGAGCACCTCCATGAAGGCCGCAAGCGCCACCACAACCGCAATCAACCAGGGATTGAACTTAGGCCGCCACACTTCGGCAGGCGAGGTCGAAGGCGCATCCGCCTGCGCGGTTCCTTCGGGTTGCGCTGCCATTGTCTCCGGTGTCTCTGCCATACGCTGGGAAGGTTAGATTGCGATGGGTCGTTCCAAGGTGCAGCCTCTTTTGTCGATTGCGCCAAATGCGTGAAATCATTTTACGATGCTGCTCGAATCGTCCCGGTGCATGATCCACGTCGAGAATACCGTACGGGATGCCTGCGCGAATGGCCCCTGTGACTTCTGCCGCTTTTGTGCGGTATGATCGAGGCAATGTCCGGCATGCTACCACCTCGGATCCATCCTTTCCAGACGGACGACCGTCGTCTTCACCCGATCAAAGACAAGGTCTTGGCGGGCGAGCGCCTAACCGGCGATGATGCACTCGCGCTCTATCGTTCTCCCGATATCCTTGCCGTGGGCTGGCTGGCAAATTCTGTGCGCGAGCGCATGCATGGCGACAAGACGTACTTCAACGTCAATCGTCACATCAATCCGACGAATGTTTGCGTGGCCGCCTGCCGGCTCTGCGCCTTCGGACGCAAGAAGGATGCTCCCGGCTCCTACACCATGGCGCTCGATGAAGCCTTTGAAACGGCTGCCTCGGGTTACAGCGAAGCGGTCACGGAGTTCCATATCGTAGGCGGGTTGCATCCTGATCTGCCATTTCAATATTTTCTCGACCTGATTTCCGGCCTCAAGCAGCGCTTCCCGCAGGTTCATTTGAAGGCCTTCACGATGGTTGAAGTCGCGTATCTGGCGAAGCGCGCCAAGCTGTCGATTGCGGAAACATTGCATCAACTCAAGGCCGCGGGCGTGGACTCGTTACCCGGCGGCGGCGCGGAGATTTTCGCCGACCGCGTGCGCCACATCATTTGCGATCACAAAATTGATGGTGACCAGTGGCTCGAAACGGCAAAGCTCGCCCACCAGATCGGCCTGAAATCGAACGCGACGATGCTGTATGGCCACGTCGAGAACGACGAAGACCGTGTCGATCACTTGCTGAAGCTGCGAAATCTGCAGGATGAAACCGCCGGCTTCCAGACTTATATCCCGCTGGCATTTCACCCTGACAATACGCCTTTGCAACACTTGCCAAAAACCACCGGCATGCTCGACATCAAACAGATCGCTGTGGGCCGGCTAGTGCTGGACAATTTCCCGCACATCAAGTCCTATTGGCAGATGGTTACGGCAAAAATGGCGCAAATCTCACTGCGCTTCGGCGCCGATGACATCGACGGAACGGTAATCGAAGAAAAGATCTACCACGACGCCGGTGCCACTACTCCACAAGGGATGCGTCGCGAAGAGTTAGTGCGCCTGATCCGCGAAGCCGGACGCGAGCCCATCGAACGCGACACCTTGTACCGGCCCGTGTCGCGGATGGAGACGTCGGTCACGGTCGCGGTGTAGGGACTTACGTCGAGGGTCGCAAGCTAGCTAATGTCAGCTATAATGCTCGTCTGTGGCAAGCTGCTGCTGTATGGATTCGTAGGCCGCTGAAACCAAGTTTGGAAGCTGCCCCCCGTTCTTTAAAGCGTGGTAGAAGCTCGCAAACACTTGGAATTCTGCAAGATTGAATCCGTCGGGAGTGTTTCGGTGCAGCCACCCGAAGTTGTAAAACGCCTCTGCAAGCCGGTAGTAGAGATTGTTTCTGAAGGTCTGTGCAGAGCCGGACCCGGCAAAGATTGCAACTTCGCCATCACCAAGATGGAAGACGTATTCGCAGTTCTGTCTGGACGAGACATTTTGAAGCATTCTGGAGCAGAGTTGAATAAGCCGCTGCCCTTTACTACTGATTACATCGCTGCCCTCTTGGCCTTCTAGATCCAGCAAATGGGGCATCCGCAGAATGTATTTACCCTCAGGCTTGGCCTCACAATAGTTGTCGTAGGTAAATGCAGTATCTTGCAGCCAGAGTTTGAGCTCTTAAGGGATTCCGTAGTGCGAGAAAAATATCGGCAAGTAGTCGCCGGAATAGATGGACAACCTAAGGTTTCTCTGATCCACCACACCGACGAAGAAGGGCAACTCGAGCTTGCGAAGGTGTTCGATCTTCCCCGTTGCGTCGATCTGGTCTTTCGAGCTTTTGATCTGGATAGCAAAGGAACTGCGGGGGAATAACTGATCAGCCTCGCTAACCTCAAACAGCGTGCAGAAAAAGTCCGATCCAACATCATCGGTCACCGTCAGCGGGTTGGCAACAAACGAAATTCGCGAAAGCAGGAATGACGCGAGATGCTCGTTCTCCCATCCCTTACGAAATTTTCCCAGATGGGACATCGTTGTCCTCCCGCCGCTATGAGGCTTGGCGCGATCGTCGGAAACCTTTGCGAGTTCGTTCTCCCGCACTTGCCATAGCGTGCCGAAGCAGCGAATTTACCCTAGTCTGGTAGCCTTTGCCATACCCCTTGAGCCAATCGAGAACATCCTGATCAAGGCGCATGGTCACAGACTTCTTCGGGGGGCGGTAGAACTTACCCATCTCGGCGCCGCTCCAGTCCACGACTTCCGGCATCTCCGAAAGATCAATGCTTTCCTCTTTCTTGGCCGCGATGGCGGCGATGTCTCGCCTTTGTTCTCTGCTGAGCTTCCTCATACCTTCTCCTCTCGCGCGGCGTTGCTGTGCGCGCCGAAATGATCCGGATAACTTCTTCGCCGCCCCTCTCGTGCCAAGTGTGAACGACAAAAAGCACGACTGCCGGGTCGACGGCCCCCAGAGTGACCCACCGCTCCTCGTCCTCGGACAACTGGTCAGTCTGGGTCAGAGCACAAGGATCATCAAAAACAAGGGCCGCGGTTTCAAACCGAATATCGTGCTTGAGCAGGTTCTGCCGACTCTTGTGCTCGTCCCATTCGAAACGCATGGCCGCCGTCCGGCACCGATATAACCATAGCAAGAAAACACCGTAGATGTCAATACCAATGTACGTACACGCTCGGGACTTGCACGAAACGGTAGCAGCCGTTTGGAACTCAAACCTCGGTCACGGTCGCATCCTTACTCGCCGCGTCTGTGCAAGGACAACCATCACGGTCTGCAGTGATCGAGTTCTAGTTTCCCTATTTTGCATTCGCCCTTCCTTCGGCGGGTGTAGAATCGGTTTGTAAGGAACCGGAAATCTTCACGGACTCTCATCCGTGATCCGAGGCCTGAGATGAATGTCCACATCGGCTATAAATCCCGCAAAACTCCTGACATCGAAAAAGACATCAACCATCTGGTCGACAAACTGCGCAAGCGCCTGCAGGTTTTTCGCCCCGAATTGGTGCACCTGAAGGGAGTTGTGGAACAGAATTCCCCGCGTGAGGGAACCACGGTCTCACTGAACCTGCGCCTGCCTTCCGGCCAGATGGCGGTCCAGAAATCTGCCTCCAACGCGGCGTCGGCTGTGAAGGCGGCGTTTGACGACCTCCTCCAGCAACTCAGCAAGCACAAAGATCTCTTGCGCAATTCGCACAAGTGGCAGCGACGTCGCGTAGCTGACTTCCGTCCCCAACGACAAGTTGCCTTTGAAGATACAGTGGCGGCCGTGCGTGTTCCGACTGCCTCATCCGACGACATCCGCACTTACGTGAATGCCAGTCTCGCCCGCCTGGAACGTTTCGTCGAGCGCGAACTTTATTTCCGTGAAACGGCCGAGGAAATCACTCCCGATGCTGTCTCGAAAGAGGAAGTCATCGACGAAGCCATCGCTCGAGCACTGGGCAATGGTGGGGAAAAACCGGAAAGCCTGGCACTCGAGCCGTGGCTTTACCGGTTGGCGTTGCGGTCCATCGATGATCTTTCCGTCCGTAGTCCCGAGAGCCTATTGTCCTTTCACCTGGAGGATTCCGCCCGGCGCCCGAATGTTCGCGCAAGTGACGAGCCGGAGCTGCAGTTCCATCAACCGGATGAGACTCTCACCGGAGAGAACGTGATCGCGGACCGCCGCGCAGCAACCCCAGAAGACATCGCGTCTTCGGACGAGATGGTTGCGCTGGTGCAGTTTGCCCTCGAAGGCGCGAACCGCCCCGACCGCGAGGCGTTCATACTGCACGCTATTGAGGGATTTTCGCTGGATGAGATCGGCGTCATCACCGATCGTAAGCCTGACGAGGTACGAAGTTCGATTGAATTGGCGCGCCAACATTTGCGTCACCTGGCGCCGTTGGCCAACCGTTTTAAGCCGAAGCCGGACCGGCTGATTCGAGCATCCGCCAGAGGTTGAACCGCATAAACCGCAATCAAAAAAGAGATCCTATGATCACCCGCGAAGATATCCGTGAGCTGGCTCAATTTCACGCTAATGGCGACGAAAGCAGGGCGCTCAGCTTCTATTTTGAGCCGAGGACTCCGCAGAACAAATCCCATCGCGAAGAAACGATTCTTGCCAAAGATCTGGTTGGCAAGGCTCTGCGCGACGCGGACAAGAACGGCAAGAATGGTGCTACCCGGGCCGACTTGCATCGCATCCTCGAACTGGCGGAGAGCCTGCACGGCAACCAGGCCCGCGTCAGGGCGGTGTTTGCCTGCAGTAGCCGCAATTTTTGGCGAGAATTTGATTTGCCCCCACAACATCACGGCACCCAGCTCTTCGTAAACCATCAATTCCATTTGAAGCCCTTGGCGCTGCTGCTCGGCGCGCAGCCTCGTTTGTGGGTAGCGCTGGTAGATCGCCAAAGGGCCCGCTTCTTCGAACTCCGACTAGATGAACTGAAAGAGCGAGAAGGTCGCTTCCGCACACCCCCGGGGCGGCAGGGACGTAGCGACGGTTACGCCGGTTACGATGGCGGTCATGCTCAGCGTCGCGTCAACGATGAAGCCCTGCACCATTTCAAGGATGTGGCGGAGCACCTTAGCGCGGCGCTTGAGAAGGGCCTCTTCGAGAAGCTCATTGTTGGCTGTCACGATGCCGGCTGGCACGAGCTGGAAACTCAACTGCATCCTTATGTGAAAAAGCGTCTGCTCGGGCATTTCCCCGCCGATCTCGCTCGCATAACCAACGAGCAGATCAAAGAACGGGCCGGCAGAATTCTGCGCAGCTCCCTCGACCAGCGTTGCCAAGAGCTGGCCAAAGAAGCAATCAGTCAGGCCAAGAGCAATGCCCGGGGAGTGACCGGACTGCGCCGAGTGTTAAAGTCGCTGGAGTTGGGCGAAGTGCAAACCTTGCTGATTGGCGACAAGTTTTCGCACCTGGCGGTCGAGTGCAACCACTGCGGCCACCTCGACGCGCACATGGTGCGACAGTGCCCCGCATGCGGCCAGGAAACCCACGAGATCGAAGATGTAACCGACGCAATTATTCCAGCCGCTATCCGCCGCGACATCGAACTCTTCTATGTGAAGGACGATCCTGAATTTGACCGTGCAGGGAACATCGCGGCCCTGCTGCGCTTCCGCGCCGATCAAAGCAAGGGGCGCGGCCTGCAGGCCGCTTCTTAGGGAACCACACCCAGATGCGGGTTTCGGAGCGTCGAGCACGTTTAGGCGCAGTTGAGCTTCGCTGGGCCGGAGTCCCGCCCAAACAAACCTTCCGCATGCTCCCGTTGGGACGGCGAGCCGCTCGTAACTAGATGAGTGTGGAGACTTTGACGATCGCAGGAAAAAGAAGATAATTGCGAGTAGCGTTCTTCCATCATCGGTGGGTTATCTTTTGAGAGTTCTGGTTTTGATGCTGGCAGTTTTGTCTAGTGGTGTTTCTCCACTGGCTGCTGCTCCTTCTGCGCAATCCTCAGCTCAGTCCTCAGTTCAGCCCTCAGTTCAGCCCACGACCCAGTCGCCTGTTCCATCCTCAAATCAGTCTCCGGTTCCGTCCCCAGACCAACCGAAGACTAAATCCTCAACGCCCTCCACGACCCATAAGGCTACTCCTGCGAAGAAGAAGAGCAGCGGAACCACAGCAGCTCACGCGAGGCGCAAGACGCCGTCGCCGCGCTTGCAGCGCATGCACGAGGCGTTCGTCGCGTCGGCAAGTCTGAAGCCAATGGCACGGCAACTGCTCCAGGATCGCACTCCGGCGGCTTACGCCGGCGTGGACGCCTACGCTCGGCGTCATGCCAAAGACGACGCAGGAGCGCTGGCCTGGTTGGTGATCGGCTATGCGCACATTCTGGACAAGGGTTACGCGCAGGCGATTGATCCACTGACTCGGGCGAAGGCGCGGGCGGGGGATCTGGGAGATTACGTCAATTTTTATTTAGGTAAAGCCTATTACCAGACGGGCCGATTGGCGGAGGCGGTGGCGACGCTGGGGGCCTTCGATAAGTCTTATCCTGAGTCACTCCTCACTCGCGATGCACATGTAACTTACGCCAATGCGCTGGTTGCAGATGGGCGTGCGCCCGAGGCCGTCGAGTTGCTGGAGAAGGATCGGCAGCCGATCCGAGCGGACCTCGAACTCGCTTTGGGACGCGCCTACGAGACCGCAGGACAGCCGGCGAAAGCCCTGACCATCTTTCGCAATCTTTACTTCACCATGCCACTCTCGTGGGAAGCGAGCCAGGTGGACGGTGACCTGAGCAAATTGGCGGCAACTCCGGATACGCAGCCACCCACCTTTGCGGAGCGAAAAACGCGCGCCGATCTTTTGGCCAAGGGCAAACAGTACAACCAGGCGGCCAACGAATATCACGGCTTGTTGAATGATGCGGGCCCGGACAATCGTCTTACGCTGACGATGGCAATGGCAGAAGCGTTGCGCCATGCCGGGCGGGATAAAGAAGCCAAAAAGGCGCTGGAGTCGATGGCCCAGTCTACTCCAGAGCTCAACGCGGAGCGCTTATTTAACCTGGGAGAGATCGCCCGCAACGCGAACGATGACGAAGCGTTTCTGCGAATCCTCGGGCAACTGCGAGAGACTGCGCCGACCAGCACCTGGCTGGAACAGGCCCTGCTTTCAGCAGGGAACATCTACCTGCTGAGGCACGACTACGACCGCGCCATCGATTCCTTCCGCGAACTGCAACAACGCTTTCCAGACGGCGGCAGGGCCTCGTACGCACTATGGAAGGCAACTTGGCTGAGCCTGCGGCAGGGCCGGCGCATCGATGCCGAAAAAGGTTTTGAGCAGCAGATTGAACTGTATCCGACATCCGCGGAGATTCCGGCGGCTTTGTATTGGCGGGGGCGGCTGGCGGAGGACGATGGGGAAGCGCCGAAGGCGCGGGCCTATTATCAGAAAATCTCGGATCGCTACCGGAATTATTACTATGGTGAGCTGGCGCGGCAGCAACTCAAGAAGCTCAAACCGGATAGCGATCCGGTGCATTACGCGCTGCTCGACCGCATTCCTCCGCTCGATGCAAGCACAAAAGTAACTGCCGACCCGGTTCCTCCCGACAATCTGCGAGTGCAAAAGGCTCAGCTTCTGGCAAATGGAGCGCTGCTCGATCTTGCAGTGCGCGAGCTGCGCGCGGCGGCCGAAGAGACTAAGGGGAATTGGCTGGCATCAGAGACGGCACACCTCTATACGGATTCTGGTCGGTACGACATGGCGATCCAGGTGCTGAAGAAAGCTGTCCCCGGTTACTTTGCGGTTGATTTTGCGAGCTTGCCTCGGCCGTATTGGGAGGCGTTGTTCCCGAAGCCGTTTTGGGTCGATCTGAAAAAATTCTCGTCGGACAATGCTCTGGATCCATACATGGTGGCGGCGCTGATCCGGCAGGAATCCGAGTTCAATCCTGGTGCTGTGTCCCGGGCTAACGCAGTCGGGCTGATGCAGTTGCTGCCGAAAGTTGGGAAGTCGGTGGCAAAGCAGGAGAAGATGAAGCATTTTTCGAGCAACGAGTTGTTCACCCCAGGAGTGAATATGCAGCTCGGTACCCGTTACTTCCGCAGCATGGTGGATCAGTTCGGTGCTTTCGAGTATGCGCTCGCGGCTTACAACGCGGGCGCGGAGCGAGTGCGAGAGTGGCAGGGGCAGGGAAAGTACCGCGATCCGCAGGAATTTGTGGAGTCGATTCCGTTTACGGAGACGCGAGAATACGTGCAGGCGATCCTGCGCAATGCGAGTGTTTACCGGCAGCTGTATGGTGAGCCGTAGGAGGATTGATGGCCGGTTTTACGCGGATGTTTCCTGTGCGGGAGCCTTGGCGAACAATATTTCGATGACTAGCAAGCCGGCTCCAACGACGATCGCACTATCGGCTACGTTAAAGGCAGGCCACTGATATTGGCCGACGTAGAACAGCAAGAAATCGACCACCCGACCGTTGAGCAAGCGGTCCCACAGGTTGCCCAGAGCTCCGCCGAGAATCAGAGCCAGGCCGATTCCGGTTGTGGTCATGGCATGGCTGTTTCGCCATAAAAGTGCGGAGACGACCACCAGAGCTACGATCGAAAATAGCACCAGCATGGCGATCTTCCATTGCGCAGGCGAGTCCGCGAAAAGACCGAAGGCGGCGCCGCGGTTTTCCACATGGGTGATTCGGAAGAACCCGGGAATCACCTGTTTGCCATCGTGCAGCGGGATATTCTGGGCGACCGCCCACTTGGTGACGCGATCGAGCAAGACGACCGACAGCGCGATCAGGAAGTGGAAGCGGCGCATTAAGTGGGGTTGAGTCATGGGCGTGGATAGGCTTCCAAGCCGCAGAACTGGTAAACACGTCGCAAACCCCACAAAATCGCTTGCCCGGCGACGTGGATTTGGTGCAGGTTGGAACTGGATTCGAGGTGGTGCGGCACTCGGCGGTTTACTCCCAAATGATTGATTTTTTTCATTATAGGGAGTGCTGGGGCGAACGTCCATCAGGCTCCGGCACTTTGGTGGAGGGGGCCTCGAAAGCACTGTGGAAAAGAGAGGGAAAAAGAGTACAATTTTGTTTGCAGACGATTTCCCGCTCTCAAGCATCTAATTTGAGGGATGTGGTGATTCTGTCGTCTTCGGGGTGGCTTGCACGTATCGAATCGGTTATTCATACTAAAAAGCAACTTGTCGCGGTGAAGGTTCATCAACCTAGGGAAGAGGTAATTTTTCGAGGGTTCAGCCTCCAGACGAGAGCTCGGGTCAAATATGGCAACTGACGACATTCAGCCTAAGCGGGACGGTGAACCCGAACTGAATCTGCTGCTGTCCAAGGACGTCTTGGACGAGCCTCTGTGGCAGTCTCTGTTTCAGAACATCCAGGAATTATTCTTCCCCAAGAAGCAGGCGCCGCTGGAGCTTACGTCCAAGCCAATTCCGGTCAAGGACATCTGGGGATTCTACGATTACAAGAAGAACGGCGCGCTGTTCTCGAGCATCGTCCATGTCATAGCGGTGATATTGATCATTGGTGGAACCATCCTGGGCCGGCGGGTAGTGCAGCAGATCACGAAACCTCAAGAGGTTGTCACTCTGATTGCTCCCGACGATATTCCTCCTCTGCCGCCTTCAAAAACGCAGGCGGGTGGTGGTGGCGGTGGTGGCGATCGTGACATATTGCAGGCTTCAAAGGGCAGACTGCCAAAACAATCGATGACGCAGATTACGCCGCCAATGGTGGTGGTCCGAAACCCTAACCCCAAGTTGGCCGTTGAACCTACCGTGGTGATTCCCCCGGAAGTTCATCTGGCGTCTAACAACCTGCCGAATCTGGGCGATCCCATGTCGCACTTGCCTGGGCCGCCATCAAACGGCACGGGTTCTGGGAGCGGTATTGGCTCAGGCAATGGCGGCGGCGTAGGTTCGGGTGAAGGACCTGGATACGGACCGGGCCATGGCGGTGGTACCGGTGGCGGAGCGTTCAAAGTAGGTGGAGGCGTATCCGCACCGAAAGCGATTTACGCGCCTGATCCCGAGTACTCAGAGGAAGCTCGCAAGGCGAAATATCAGGGCACATGCGTTCTGTGGTTGGTGGTTGGGCCGGACGGTCGCGCGCGTGATATTCGCGTAGCTCGAACCTTGGGTCTAGGATTGGATGAGAAGGCGATGGAAGCGGTGAAGACTTGGAAGTTTGAACCTGCGATGAAAGATGGAAAGCCGGTGGCAGTGCAGATCAACGTGGAAGTGACTTTCCGCTTGTACTGATTCAAGATTAGTTTTGATAAGTGCGGCCGCGATAAATCGCGGCCGTTCTGCTTTTGTGGCAAACTTCTCGCGCAATTATTGCGAGGTACCATTGAGACGAAGGACCGCTAAGTGCAGCAGGCCGCGTTTTGCGAATCCCAGGCGCTCATACACCTGGATGGCGCGAGTGTTCTCCGGAAGGACGTGGAGAATTGGCTGCTCGCCGCGGCTGAAGATGCGGTCCATAAGCGTGTTGATCAGCACGCTGGCATAGCCGTGGCCGAGATGGTCGGGATGCGTGCATACGGCACTAATCTCGGTGTAGCCCGGAAGCTTGAGGCGCTCGCCCGCCATCGCTGCCAATGTTCCGCCGCCGCGAATGCCGAAGTAATCTCCCATCTCGTGGGTGCGCGGGCCAAATGGGCCGGGATTGGTCAGCTTGGTGAGAGCCAGCATTTCCGGAACATCGGCTTCGGTTAGAGAAATTAGTGCCGGTTTGGAGCGGGTGCTAGTCGGGATGCGACGTTCGCAGAGCATCTGGAGCAACGGGGTGCTCCGGTCGACGGCCCAGGGAGCGGGTGGATCGGGCGCTTGCTCCAGAAAAAGCCCAACCCGTTCGTCTGAGTGCAGCAGAGCGGCGAGAGAACGGTAGCTCGCCACCGTCGGCTCGCAAAAACCTGCCAACACGCTAACTTCATGAGGGAACTTCCGCGCTCCATTGCTGGTCTCTGCGAAGTGCGCATGAACGCTGATCAGCGCTTGCCAAATCGGATTGTCGAGTGCGTGCATCTGGCTCATCAAGCTGGTATCCGCCGAGCTTTGCTCGACTGCGTTGACGCAAGCGTCTGGGGCTACGTGGATATCGGAAGTCAGATTATTTTGATTGAGCACGATCGTCTATCCGACTCTTGCTTTCAAACTCGAAAGGTAACAGATGAATTCCTACGGGATTGGATTCACGGATTACTCGGGCAGATCCACGTGATGCACGTCGTCAACCGGATGGCCGAGGAATTGCGTACCTAGGCGGCGAAACTTCTCGGCTGAGTCAGTGGCGAAACATTTCAGGCGAGGCAGCTTGCGGCGCTCAAGCAAAGGCGACTCGGCCAGGGGGATGCGGCGGAGAACCCGGGCGACGGCGTCGGCGGTGGCATCGGCTGAGTCGACGATCTTCACATGCTTGGGAGCAACCTTGCGCAACACGGGCGCGATGAGTGGATAGTGAGTGCAGCCCAGCAGGAGCACATCGGCGGATTTGAATTCGTCGGCGAAGGCTTCTTTGAGGTAGATGCGAGCGACCTCTTCGGTCACCGGGTGATCGATCCATCCCTCTTCTACCAAGGGCACGAGCAGCGGACAGGCTTTTTCTCTGGCCTGCACTCCGCGCGCTTCCAGAGCTTTCAAATAGGCATGGCTGCTGACGGTCGCTTCGGTGCCGATGACGACGACTTTCTTGTTCTCGCTTTCAGCGGAGGCGCGCTCGGTTCCAGGCTCGACCACACCGACCACTGGGACTCTTGCCGCCTGAATAATCTTGTCCAGCGCCAGAGCTGTGGCCGTGTTGCAGGCGATGACAAGTGTCTGTGCACCCTGCTGTTCAAGGTAATGCGCCGCGCCGACGGCGTAGCGCGCTACGGTTTCCGCGGATTTTGAGCCGTAGGGCAGGCGCGCGGTGTCGCCAAAGTAAAAGTAGTCGGCATTGGGGTTCAGGCGCAGTAGAGCCTTGAGGACGGTCAACCCGCCAAAGCCCGAGTCAAAAACGCCGATGCAGGTTCTGCGAGCGGTCACTCTAGAGCAACCCTAGCCGTCTGAGGTCGTGGGGTTTGAGCTGTACATTTGGAATTGAGACACCACCGCGCTCGTCCAGTTCCTTTATAGCGGAGTCTAGAATCTTGTTGGGGATTTTTACTTTTGTCTCTAGAAACTCCCTCAGGTCCGCCATAGCATCCAGCGGCAAAGCCCGCCCCACCCTCTCGCCTCGATTCCCTGAGTACGGCGCATACACGACCAGATACTTGTTTTGGTCACGTAAGACGTGGATCGATCCGGTATAGAGATAAGCATCCTCGACAAAGTTGCCGGCAATGTGCTCGTTTACGATCCTGAACGACTCTTGTGGCACAACTCTGCTTTCCTTTTCAAGCGACTTCAAGACCCTATCGTTTGGGCTCCTCAAGAAAATCCTCCGGAGCGGCGTGTCGTCGAACAAACCTTCTTTTCGCAAGACCTTATTAACTTCCCCGTAGGCGGCAAGTGGGCCCTTGGTGTCAACGAGCGACGTCGCAATTATGAATTGCCATTCTTGGAGTTGAGGCACGAATGCCCACAGGTAAACGGCCACAGGTATTCTTGCTCGCGTGAGAGCGGCGACGATTTGGCGGCCGATTTCGATGTCGCTGTTCACCAACGTTGCCGTAGCCATTGCATCACTCCGTTTCTGCCTGCAACCGCTTGATACAGGTCCGTTGCGCTCAGGCCCCCTATCGCGTACCTGCTATTAACGTTCCAATCCTTGAGAACGACCGCCCACTTGTTGTCTAGGGAGGCGTTTCCCCGTCTTTCCGCGTCGAGCGCGGTTTTAAGCTTCGCTGCAGTTAATAGTTTACCCAGGTCGTGGGAATAGATGTCTCTGACGATATTCAGGTTTGGCGGAAAATCGTGCCGCATTGTGTTCTTTGCGATGCAGGCTTTCAGAGCGCACTCAACCGCCAAGCCCGTCAGATAGTATGCACCCCCGAGGTTTCCGCTCCTGATGAGTGCGCGTGCATCACTCAGCCGCATTCTGGCGAGTCTCTGGAACTCTCGGCGGTTATCTGCCATTCTCAATCACCGACGCGCACGAGCGACAACGTCTGACACGAAGTCCGAAGCTGGTTTTTGGCCGCAGCACGGACCCGGTGGAATTGGCGCGCCGTGGGGGCAGGTGCGGGGATGGCCCAGGAAGGCGCAAATTTTATCGGTGGCTTCGGGCGAAAGAATGTGCTCGAACTTGCAGGCCTGCTGCTCGATTTCGGTCTCGCTATCCATGGCGAGACTGTCGGTGAACAGACGTTCGGCGAGGCGATGGCGGCGAATAATGTCGGCGGCGCGCTGCCGGCCCCGCGACGTGAGTTCGACAATCATACTGCCGTCCCCGGTTGAGACGCCGGTTGGCTTCAGGGCGTCGTGGCAGGGGTTGATGAACGGCTTGTGGTCGTGGGCTTCCGGCGGATGTGGCGTAGCCGTAACCAAGCCAAGCGCGATCATTTTTTCTACGGCGATGCTTACCGGCAAGGCTCCGTGCACTTCCATGCGGCCGACTTCAGCAATCTCGCCGTGCTCCGCCAGCGCCCATAGTTCTTCCAGCACTTCGTCGAACTGTTCTTCGTCGGCCATGGCGAAAACTTCCTGCGCCGCAATTTTGCCGTGATGCAGTTCGATGCGACGGTCGGCGAGGCGCGCGACGACGGGATCGTGCGTCACCATAACGATGGTTCGTCCCTGCTGGTGCAGTTCGCGCAGCAGGCGCAGGACAATTTCTTCGTTGACGGCGTCTAAGTTTCCCGTGGGCTCGTCCGCCAGGACGATCTTGGGGTCGTTGATCAAGGCTCGGGCTATGCATACTCGCTGCTGCTCACCGCCGGAAAGCTGCGATGGAACGTGATGAGCGCGCTGCTTCAATCCCACACGTTCAAGCGCGTCGAGCGCTTCCTGCTCGTCCGTCATGCTGTGGAAATATTGCGCTAGCATAACGTTCTCCAGCGCCGTGAGATAGGGAATCAAGTGGAACTGCTGGAACACAAAGCCGATTTTCTCCGCCCGCACCCGATTCAGCTCACTTGCGGAAATATTGGCGACGTCTTCACCATCAAGCCAAATCTCGCCAGAAGTCGGACGATCAAGGCAGCCAATCAGGTTCACCAGCGTCGACTTGCCAGAGCCGGACGGGCCCATGATCGCGATCCACTCGCCGGGATCGACGTTGAGGGAGAAACTATCGAGCGCGCGGATGACACCGCCGTTGGCCTCGGCCTTCGCGGGGTACAGACGGCTGACATTCTTGAGCTTGATCATCTCACTCCCCTCTCAAGATCATAGCGGGTTGCACCCGTCGCAACAGAAAAATCGGCAGCACCGCCGAAATCAGGGCCACAACAATACTGCCAGCCAACACGACTGGCAAGACCCCAAAACGCGGGACGACCGTGGCGGAGAAGTTCACCCGGCCGATCCAGGCAGCAACGCCGACTCCGATGCCGAATCCAAGAATCGCTCCGATTGCTCCCAGGGCAGCTGCTTCGGCGGCGAAAAATCCGCTGATGAGCCCTTCCGAAGCGCCCAGGGCTTTCATGATGGCAAAATCGCGGCGACGGTCAAAGACCCATCCGATCAAGGTAGAGAGCACGCAAAGCGCCGCAGTCGCGATGATCAGGGCAGCGGCGGCGGCTAACGTTGCCCGGGTTTTTCCTAGCACACGCGCTTCACCTTCCATGATCTGCCGGATCGGACGGACTTCCGCAGCGGGGAGCGCTCGCGACAGCCTTTGCACGAGAGCGCTGACCTCTTCGGACGAGCCGGAGGAAGCAATCTCGATCGTCGAAGGTTGCACCCCGGTCCAGGTTTCAAAATCCTTCAGCCCAAGATAAATGCGGCTATCTTCGGAAGCGCCCGTCCGCAGCGTTCCAACCGGATTGAGGTGAATCGTGCGGCCCTGAAAGCTGAGGTCGAACGGTTTTCCTTGCGGGCTGACGACCGCGGCCGCGCGCGCGCCGAGCAGGGCGTCTTGGGAACCGTTGGGCCAGGCTGTAACCGACCACCAGCTATCCAGCTTGCGGACCTGATCGAGATTGGTTCCAGCAACCACGACCGACTGGCCGTCGGACGTTCGGGCTACAACGTATGCGAAGGGAACAGCGAGGCCGTGGCCTTCCAGAGCGGATTCGACTTTATCGACAGCATCGGCGGGAAGCGGCTGGCCGTCTCTTGTGACTATGACGATGTTCGCGCCGTAATTACGGAACTCCTTGCGTAGCTTGGCTTGCACGTCTACATAGAGGTTGAGCATAGCAGTCGCAACCGCAGCGGCAACGACCATCGCGAGCAGGGCAGAGGCGGCGCGTCCACGACGAAGCACGGCAGCGCGCATCAGCATACGCAGGAACATCGAAGTGTGCGGCTTGCCGGCCCGGCGCTCGATGAGGTCGGGGGTTCGGGGCACGCTCATGCTTCGCCTCGCAGCGCGTAGACGGGATCGAGCTTAACGGCGCGGCGAATCGCCATGGCGCTGCCCGTGAAGGTCACGATGACGGCGATGGCCAGGATCACGGGGAAGAGAACGGGTTCAATCGTAATTTGGGAAGCGAAGATCGAACGGCCTATTTGACGTGCGAGCACAGCGCCGCCGGCGAAACCTACGACGCCTCCAATCAAGGCCAGCAGCAGCGCCTCGGCAAAGAACAATGCCGCGACGGAAAGATTGCCCGCCCCCAGCGCTTTCATCAGGCCGACTTCGGTGCGGCGCTCGAAAATGGCTGTAGCCATAGCGGCGGAGACCGCGAGCGCTGAGGCGAAGAGCGCCGCCAACGTGACCAACAGCATCAGGCCCTTGATTCGCGAAAGCACTGTGCCTTCGTTCTGCGCGATCTGGCGAATCTGCTCAGCATGGGAGTGAGGAATCGCTTCCTGCAACTGGTAGGCAATCGAGGCTACATACGGCGAGCAATACCAGCGATCGAACATCTCCGGGTTCATGCTCTTGGGATCGCGGCGCGCCAGCGCGTCTTCGGGCTTGGTCAGCGCGCTTACATAGAGGCGTCGCACTGCACCTGGTTTGCCGAGAATCTGTTGTGCTCGCGCCAGAGGAGCGACGATTTCGTTGTCCTCCGCACCGCCCGTCGACAGAATGCCGGACACGCGATGGGTTTGACCGGCGACTTCGATTTCGTCTCCGGCCTTGCGGCCGAGCTTCGCCGCCAGACTTTCGCCCAGCAATACCTCGGACGAATTGTCATCGGGCCATGTGCCTTGCACCTTCCACCAGGGATGCGTGACGCGCACGCCGGTCGTGAAATCTTCCTTTCCGAAGGTGAGGTGCTTGGAGAAGTAGGTTCCAAGCAAGGTCAGATTGGTTGCAGTGTCATCGCCCACGTGCACGGTGACCGGCAGCATGGGCGCGAATCCCACGATGTTGTGATGCCAGAACGTACCCCGAATTTTGGGCAGGTCGGCTTCGTTCAAGTACGCGCCGTCGCTGGGCGGCTTGAAATCTATTCCGCCGATCTGAACATCGAGAGTATCTTCCTGCGGAGTAACAACAAGGTTAGCGCCATAACTGCGCAGTTCGCGGCTGATCTTGTCGCCAATGTCCGTAGCCACCGCAATCATTGCAGTGGCCACGCCTACGCCCAGGGTGATCGCGACTCCGGCCAGCACCTTGCGCCGCTTTTGCCGCCGGAAGGATTCGTAGACCAGGCGTCCGAACATGCTATTCCTGGAACATCCGGCTCTTGGCCGCGATATCCGCCTCCTGGATGATGACGGCGTCGGCCGTAACTTGCGCCTTGAGCGGCACGGGATTGCATCCGCCGGGCATTCCGACCGACTGCGGGTTTATCGGCGCGGCACAATTTTTGCAAACCACTCCGTTCGGCCCTTTGTAGAAGCCGACCGCGCCGCAGATTTCGCAGGCATCCAGCACCGTGGCAATCTTGCCGTCGGGTTTCTGATACAGCCAGAAGCGGACCGTCGAGCCATTTTCCTGCGCCGAGTAGCGATGCAGATCGCCGTCCTGCACCTGGGTAAGCGGAATAATGACCTGGCGATTTACGAAAGTGACTTCGGTCGCCGGAGACAACGCGCTCACGCTCTTGGTGTAGATGAACTCGGCGGTCACGAGAACGATGAAGACGAACGAACTGGCGTAGACCGAAGCCATCCAGAGGCGCTCGCGGCGGGCGCTCCACAGCGCCTTTCGTCTTTCAGCGGCGGACGCGGGAACTGGTCCAGGTTGGCGGCGCTTGACCTCGAACAGCACCATGAGCGCAGCCAGGGCGAGAATCGTGATGAAAAAGAAGAGATCGTTGCGCACGATCGGGCCGATGATCGCCATCTCCGTCTTCGAAGAGGGCAGCACGCCGTTCTCAGAAAGCTCATGCAGGCCGGAGATCACCAGCTGCGCAGCTACGAAGAACAAAATGACCGTGGTGACGCGGAAAAACTTCTGCAGATTGATGCGAACGCTGCCTTTGACGAACATCACGCCAAACGCAATCGCGGCAATCACGCCCAGGAACGTTCCCACGAAGCTGAGCAATTCGGTGGAGTTGAGAGAGACGGCGGAGAGAATGAGAACCGTTTCCACACCTTCCCGCAACACCATCAAGAATACGAATGCGAAGAGCCCGAACCACGCGTTCCGCCCGGCGAGGAGGCCTACTTTGCCTTCAATCTCACCCTTGAGCTTCCGCCCTGTCCTCATCATGAAAATAATCATGGTGATAACGAAGAAGGCGGCGGCCAGCATGACCCACCCTTCGAAAATGTCCTGATTCCAGCGGGTACGGGCAAGCAGCGCAGCGACCCCGAGACTGCCTACGAACGCGGAGATCAAGGCTGCATAGACGGATTTGCGCAACTCCGGGCGGTTGATCTTTGCCAGGTACGCCAGGGTGATGCCGACGATTAAGGCGGCTTCCACCCCTTCCCGCAAAGTTACGATGAATGCTTCCAACATCTAAGAAATAGCCTCTGCTCTTCAAATTATGATATTGAAAATGAATTTCAATTTCATTATCTAGGATAGTCTTTCGGCTCCCAGGGCGTCAACGCGTGGAATCACGAGGCTGTGTGATCTGAATCACGTGCTTCGGTCATCTGTGACGCCACTCCCACCATATGCCACGACGGCACTGCCAGCATTGTCATGACGCTGCTCGCACCCTTTGTCATTCCGAGCGAAGCGAGGAATCTGCTGTCTCGCGATTCCGAAATAACTGCAGATTCCTCGCTTCACTCGGAATGACAAGGGTGTCAAATATGCTTGAGAAAAGCCTTGGCCTGGTCCAGATGAGGGAAAAGTTTCTCTTCCGCTTGGAACTCGCTCGAATGCACACAACGCCGGCTGCCGCGCAGTTTCACCGGATGCTTGAGGTGCAACATTTCGTGATACACGATGTACTCCACTGCGTAGCCGGGAACCCGAGGGTGATCGAAGACGCGGCTGACGACAATGGCATTGTGAGCGGGATCGTAATGGCCGAGCCGGTTGCGGGCGTGATCGCGGCTCCAGGTCATCTGCGGCCGCGCCAGCAGCCCGTAAAAAAATCTCCGGTTCAGCTCTTCAAAGATGTCGTCCAGATTGTAGGTCCGCCCTTGCGCGCTTTCGATTCGCTTGCGGCCTCGCACCTGACGCATGAGATGAGCTTTTCTCGAGATGTCGTGACCTGAAATGTGTCGGCGATAACGAGTCGCATGGGCGCGCTCGATAGGCTTGCGGTACATTTTGGCAAGAAGAATGTGAGCGATGGCTCTCAATACTGCTTCCGGAGCGCCTTCGAGCAAATCGGAAAGCCGCACGAACATTTTTCCCTCGCGTAATCGGATAGTGTTGTTGATGTTCACATAGGCGAAGAACTCGACTTCTATCTCCGGCATGGGCGCGCGGGGTCGCAGTTCGCGATAGGCTTCCTGAAAGATGTGGAGAAGTCGGTCGGTCACATTGCGGTTAGATTAGCATGGCGGAAATCTAACAACGCTGAGGGCGCGCTGGGGCGCCGAACTCTTACGGGGTTTTATTTTTCTTGTGCTTCGCAGCCTCTTCCTGTTCGGTCAGCAACTGACGGTGGTCTTGCAGGCCATTATCGACGGCATCCAGAACGTTGCTTAGCAGGAAGTCATATTGTTTGGTTTCGTTCTTGTTCGCGTCGGCGGAACTTTTCAGTGCTCGAAGCTTGGCTTGAAACTCCGTATCGGCGTCGATTACGGATTTCAGAGGTTTTCGCAGGTCGGCCTTACGCTCGACGAACGTATCGATGTTGTCGTTCAATTCGTCGTAGACGTCCAGAAAGCTTTGCAGCTGATCGCGAGTTTGCTGGGCGCGGTCGGTGACTTTGGGATCGACGCGCACCTGCTCGAGCGTGGTCAGTCGAGTCCGGGCAAAAAGGATAAACAACTTAATTCGCTCGCTGGGTTCCTGAGCGGCATCTCGAAGTTGGTCTTCTTCAGCCGGAGTGAGAGGGTCACTGCGTCGCTGCGCCCACACAGTCGACAGCAGCAAAATCGCCAATATCAGGCGCGCGGGCTTGCTCCGCATACAGATCATTTCCCCTTGCCAAACATATGGGATAGAAGATCCGTGCGCAGGCTTTCCAGGCGATCGGCGGCGGCCTGCACCGGGGCTTGATCCTCAAAGTTCAAGCTGCGTTTGATGTCTCGCAGCTTGGCTGCCATTTTTCTAAAATCGATCTCGGTATTTTTTAGTTTCTTGCCCGACTGGATGGCCGCGTCGTGGGCCTTTTCCGAATAGGTCACGATATCTTTCACCGCAGCCTGCGCCTCTTCCACTTTGCCAGCGGTAAATAATTCGTCGGCTGCTTTGAGTTGGCGCTCGGCGATTTCCGTGCACAAGGCGGGGCGGTCCTCGACCTTGGCTGCTTCTTCCCGGGCCATCAGTTCCTGCAGAGTTTCGGTCTTATAACCGAATGCCAGGACACAAGTCGCCAGGAGGACCGCCACAATTCTGATCTGCAGACGCATAGCGCTCATTTTTTCGGCTCAATCGCGATCAGACGATGGCGAGCCTGCCACTCCTGATCAGGATACTCTCCGTTAGCGACCTCAAGAAAACGATGATACTGCTGCGCCGCCATTTTATAGTCGCGCAAGTGATCGTAGGCGCTGGCGCGAAGGAAATAGCTGACGGGAATTTCGGGCAGATACTTAGCGCGAGCGTCAGCCGCCTTGATCGCGAGCGCGTAGTCCTTATTCTCGTCGGCCGCGACCGCCAGATCGCCATAGGCCTCACCGAGATCAGGCTTGAGTTTGACCGCAATCAGCAATTCCTGCTCCGCCTCGCCATACTTTTTCTGTTTCAAAAGCGTAACCCCGAGATAGTGATGCAATTGCGCATCATTGGGATGAGCAGCGGCCAACGTGCGGTACACCGTTTCTGCCTGATCGTACTTCTTGCTCTGCAGGTAAAGATCCCCAAGGTCGGCCTGCAAAGCAGAATTTCCCGGATCAAGCTTCAACGCCGACTGCAGCTCGGCGATAGCATCGTCGTTCTTTCCGAGGACAACCAGGATACGCCCGAGTTGCATCCGAGCCGCCGCATCGTCCGGATGAGCAGCAATGATCTGGCGCAAAATCGGTTCGGCGTCGGTGAATCGCTGCGCGCGCATATAGATGTTGGCCAGCCCGGTTTGCGCATCGCTCGAACTGGGATCGATGGCCAGAGCTTGCTTGTATTCCTGTTCAGCGTCGGCAAAACGATTTTCCTTTTCGAGCAACAACCCGGCGGAAAGATGAGGCTCGGGATCCTTGGGTTCGAGAGCGGAAGCCTGCTTGTACGCTTCGATCGCTTCGTCAGGCTTGCTTTTCTCCAGCACATGAGCCAGCGACAACCACGCCCGGGCATGGCCTTCGTCGACGTTGGCCGTGGGTTTCAGCGTAATCGCAGCGCGAAGAAATTGCTCGGCGTCGGGCTGCCCGGTTTTGGCCAGCATAAGTCCAAGATTGAGGTTGGACTCGAAGACATCCGGTCTTGCCGCTACCGACTTGCGATATGCGGCTATTGATTCTTGGATGTTGCCCAGGGCGTTGTAGACGAATCCCAGATCGAACCACGCCTGAAAATTGTTGGGATCAGCAGCCACCACTCTCTTCAGCAGCGGCTCGGCGGAGGCGAAGTCGCGCTTCTCGATATCGCTTTCAGCTTGAGTTAACTCGGGAGGGAAGGAATTCTGCTCGGCAACTTTGTGATGACGGACCGTCTGGCCACTGGACTGGGCGAGCGCCATTCCGGCGAGGCAAATCCCCACCAGCGCAAGCCGGATTGGCTTATTTGCCCCCATTCCGCGTCGACCCATTTCCGTTCAATAAAGCCGCCAGAAATTTCCCCGTGTACGACTTCGGTAATATGGCGATAGCTTCGGGCGGACCTGAACCGACAACGTAACCGCCGCGCTCGCCGCCTTCAGGACCGAGATCGATGACCCAATCCGCGGTCTTGATCACTTCCAGGTTATGCTCGATCACCAGGATCGAACCTCCTGCATCGATTAGACGGCGAAAGGCGGAGAGTAGTTTACTGATATCGTCAAAATGCAGTCCGGTGGTCGGCTCGTCAAAAATATACAGGACGTGCGGTTTCCGGCGCGGCTTACCTTCGGAGTCTTGTCGACGACTGGCTTCTCGCGCTGCGGGCTGCAAGTGGGCCGCCAATTTCATCCGCTGCGCCTCACCACCTGAGAGCGTCGTCGCGGACTGCCCCAAACGTAGATAACCGAGACCTACTTCCTCCAGTACCCGCAGCTTCTCCACAATCTTGGGTGCGCCGGCGAAGAACTGCAAGGCTTCCTTTACCGTGAGATTCAACGCTTCGTGAATATTCTTTCCGCGATACCGCACCTCCAACACCTGCGGCTTGTAGCGTGCGCCCTTGCACTCTTCGCAGATGAGTTCCACGTCCGCCAGAAACTGCATTTCCACCGTGACCGTTCCATCGCCCTGGCAAGTCTCGCAGCGTCCACCAGGAATGTTGAAGGAAAAGTGTCCGGCAGAGAAGCCGCGCTTCTTGGCTTCGGGAAGGGAAGCGAACAGATCGCGGATGCCGTCGAAGGACTTGATATAAGTGACCGGATTGGATCGCGGAGTGCGTCCAATCGGAGATTGATCCACGAGCACAACTTCGTCGATAAACTCGGCTCCTTCCACCCGGTCCCACGCGGGAGCAGCGGGGTTGCTGCCATTGGGCTGTTTCTTCGCGGCTGAAAGCGCCTGATACAGCACGTCGTGCAGCAGGGTCGATTTTCCCGAGCCAGAGACGCCGGTGATCGCCACCAGCATTCGCAGCGGGACCTCCAGATCAATGCCCTTCAAGTTGTGGGCTCGAGCCCCGTAAATCTTGATTCGCTGGGATCCTGGCTTGCGGCGAGTGCTTGGTATCTGGATATGTAGCTCTTCGGACAGATAGCGTCCGGTGAGAGAACCCGGCATTCTCTGAATTTGGTCGTAAGTTCCAGTCGCGATTACCTTGCCTCCGTTTTCGCCTGCGCCGGGTCCAAGGTCGAGAATCGTGTCGGACGCTTGCATGACATCGCGATCGTGCTCGACCACCAATATCGTATTACCCAAGTCGCGCAAATCGTGCAGGATCTTGATCAGCCGGTGGGTGTCACGACTGTGGAGTCCGATCGAAGGCTCGTCGAGCACATAGAGCGTTCCCACCAGACGCGAGCCCAGCGAAGTAGCCAGTTGAATGCGCTGCGCTTCACCGCCCGACAGCGTGGACGCGAGCCGGTCGAGGGTCAAATACTCCAGCCCTACTTCATTCAGGAAGCGCAGGCGTTCCCTGATTTCTTGCAACAGCCTTTCGGCAATCCCTGCTTCCTGCCGTGTCAGCTCCAGCGCTTCAAAGAACTTCGACGCCTCCTCGATCGTCATGGAGCAGACTTCGCCGATATTCTTGCCGTTGACCTTTACCTGCCGCGCTTCCATGCGCAGGCGGGCGCCATTGCAGATCGAGCAGACGGAATATCCCCGGTAGCGGCTCAGGAATACACGCACGTGAAGCTTATATTTCTTCCGTTCCAAATAGCCGAAGAAGCCGCGTACTCCCAGAAATCGCCCTTCCCCCTGAACGATCAGTTCCTGCTGCTGGCGATCCAGTTCGTTCCATGGCAAGTCCATGGGAATGCCCGTCTCGCGCGCGAAGCGCTTCAAATCGGCAAGCAGCGAGCGGAACTTGGGTTTGGTCCAGGGTTCGATCGCACCTTCATTCAAGGTGAGCGATTTGTCCGGAATCACGAGGTCCAAATCGAAGTCAATGGTGTTCCCGAATCCCTGGCAGCGCGGGCAAGCGCCGTACGGATTGTTGAACGAGAACAACCTCGGCTCCGGCTCTTCATATCGAATATTGCAGCTCTTGCATTCGAAACGCTGGGAGAAACGCAGTTGGTCCGGTGCCCGACCTTCGCGAGAAGGGGTCTCGAAGATGACTTCGCCCGACTCGCGATAACTGATTTCAACCGCATCCACGATCCGCGCCCGGGACTCCGCCGATACCGCGAGCCGGTCCACCAACAGAAATACTGGCTCCGCAAAGTTGATATTCAGCAACGACTCGGGAGTGGAAAACTCAAAGATTTGCCCAGACTGATAGAGGCGGTTGAACCCTCGGGTACGCAAATCGAGCAACCGGATTTTGAGTTGATCGGACGGAAGATTGCCCTCGTCCTTCTTCGCTTTTTTCTTACTCTTGCGTTTAGCGGCGGCGGAAGGCGCGTCCGGCGCACCAGCCGCTTGCGGCGCCGTACGCTGCAGCGGGAAGAGCACATTCAGCCGTGTGCCCTCACCCAGACTCAGCACGGCATCTGCGACTTCGTCGACCGTGTCTTTCTTTACCAGCTTGCCGCATTGCACGCAGTAAGTACGGCCGACCCGGGCGAAGAGCAGGCGCAGATAATCGTAAATCTCGGTCGCAGTGCCAACCGTGGAACGAGGATTCCGTGTCGTGTTCTTTTGCCGAATCGCCACCGCCGGCGCGATTCCGTCGATCACGTCCGCGTCGGGCTTCTCAATCCGCTCCAGGAACTGGCGGGCGTATGCCGAAAGCGACTCAACATAACGGCGCTGGCCCTCGGCGTAGATTGTGTCGAAGGCGAGCGACGACTTCCCCGACCCCGACACCCCAGTGACAACCGTGAGGGAGTTGTGCGGGATCTCAAAATCTATATTCTTGAGGTTATGAACCCGGGCACCGCGAACAACAATAGTTTCCGTGGACATGGATACTTACTGGCCTGTACTTTCTAAGTTATTGATAACTCTAGTTTAGCAGTCTTTTTGGAGTCGCATCTACTGCACAGAAGCTGCACAATAGCTAAAACCACGCTCTGTAATTCACGATCCGGCTCACCTGACTGTGATTCGGAATTCCGAACTTCAGAGCAACCTGTTGCTGTGTTAGCCCAGAGGCGTAGGCGCGTCGAATTTCCCCTGCTAGCTCTCGGGTTAATTTGGTGTTACCGTGCTTCTCTCCCCGTGCCGTGCGACCTTTGAGACCTCGGTCGTGCATGTTGTCAGCAATCGTTCCCGAGAACATGTGCCCTGGATTTACACACAATGGATTGTCGCAGCGATGACACGCCTGTTTTCCCTCGGGTAGCTTCGTAGCCTTTGGGAAGGACAGCAAACCAGAATGGTTCCATAGGACTTTCATAAGGACCAAGCAAGGTGCGATAGGAATGCCGGAGAAGGACCAGTACGATTGTGCCCCATGCGAACACTACAGATATGCTTTTGGCGTGATCGACGCTATTTCAGCATCGCAGGAGAAGAGCCCCCACCTGTTTGACGGTCCTCTTCTAGTAGACTTGGCCGAACAGATGGTTAAGTTAGAGATTGCAGATTCACCCACGGAAGTCGGTTTGCCAATTAGTATCCTATCCCTCACAACAAAGGGGGCGGAGTGGAAGGAGCGCGGTCTTTGCTGTTGGTGACAGAATGCAAGTATCATCGGGTTTCGGCTCCTTGACGGCCTTGTCCCAGTCACCCTGCAAGAAGTTGATATGGCGTGGTAAAATCCATCTGTCTTTCCCTTCCCCCCAAAAGTCCGGTGTCGCGATCCTGGCCAGGTTCTGCGCTTAAAAGGAGAACCGCAAATGAATAGACAATATCTTTACGTATTCACGATTTGTGGGATTCTTTGCCTTGCGGTCCAAGGCAAAGCAGCGAAGTACACGGAAGGCCCTATCTACAACTTTAGTGAAAGCGGTCCGCAATTTCCCCGCTATGGTCTCGTAGTGGATACGACCGGAAATCTCTATGGAGTGACGGCTGGAAATCTCAACGGAAAAGGCCCCTATGACGTGTTTGAATTGAGTCCCACATCTAACGGGTGGACGGAGACCACAATATGGAGTTTCGATACTGACAATATGCCTGCTTCCAGTCTCGTGGTCGATCAAGCCGGAAACGTGTATGGCACCACCTATGGCCCCGCCTATAGTGGCATCGTTTACGAATTGACTCCTCCCAGTCAAGGTGTGCCTTACGGGACGGAGACTACGCTGGCGACGGGACTCAACTCCACGGGCGTCGTTTTAGATCAAGCGGGTAATCTATATGGGGAAGCTACGCAGGGTGGGGGGACACAATCCTTTGTCTATGAGTTGAGTCTTGGCCAAAGCGGATGGGTACAAACAATTCTGTACGAATTCCCTGCCAACTGTTGCATCTTTCGTGGTTCCCTGATCAGAGATGCCTCCGGCAATCTGTACGGAGTAAATGTGCTGAATACCAACGGCAGCGGAACTGTTTTTGAACTGAGTAATACCAGTGGCACTTGGACTGAAAGCACACTCTACACCTTCACCGATGGCGAAACTGGTGGCTTGGTAATGGACGCGAAGGGTAGCCTCTATACCTTGGCTCTCTACGGTCCAGGCACGGTTTGCGGTCCCGGTTGCACGCAGGTTCTGAAGCTTACCCGAAAAAAAGGCCTCTGGACTGCAACCGTTCTCTATTCCTTCTCGGATAACGGTAATGGTTTTCCTTGGCCGGGAGTCAATAGTCCGTTGGTTGTGGACAAATCTGGCAACGTCTACGGAACCACCTATTACGGCGGGAAGCTAGGCTGCTACGATTCGTTCGGCTGCGGCACTGTGTTCAAGATCGGGCTTCACGATGGTGTCTGGACGCTTACCAATTTACATATTTTCAACCCGAAACTATCTAGATCGCAAAACCCACACGATGGAGCCAATCCTTACGGCGCACTAATATTCGACCACTCCGGCAATCTCTATGGCACAACCAGGTTCGGCGGCAACACTTACAAAGGACAGTTCGGTCTGTTTCATGCCGGGTGTGGAACAGTGTTCAAACTCACGCTGCAATGAAGACTTACTAGCCCAAGGTTTCCCAAATCAAATCAGCACGACCGTAGCGGCGCTGTGATTTTCTTTTCGTCTAGCATTTTCAATGACTCCGTGATATCTAATTTTTTTGTGGAACCCTTCAACATCGAACCGCGACCGCTAGAAGCCCCAATTCTTCCTAGACCAGTCAATCAGCCCATTCCTACTCCGATCACGCATCCTGAACCGCGTGCAATCGCTCCAAAGGGCGTTGCGGAGAAAGACGGCATCACAGAAGCGGACCGCTTGCTCGGAGCGATTGTGCTTGTGGCCCGTAAAGAACAGACTCCGGCAACCAAGGGTGCACTGCGAAGCCTGATCGCAAAATTCAGTTGTGAGTATGGGCTGGATTTCTAGATATAGAATACCTGCGTGGCCAGACAAACCCACGAAGCAAGAAGCAAGCGAAGAAGGAATGTCCTAACCATCATCAGCGCTGCAGTACTGCTCCTGACTTACATAGCCAAAGAAGTGGTCAAAGAGAAGACCAAGGACCAGGCCGACTCACTGCGGTCAGCGGAAGCCCTCTACCGCTCAGAACTTGGCCTATCGTCTCTTGAAACGCACGATCTTGTTTTTCGGGTGATCAATCAGATCAATGAAATCAATCAGATCAACAAAACTCAATCGGTGAAGGATCGGGACTACTCAGACGTAATAAAGAACGATGTTGTGATTGCGCAGCAGATCCTCGGAGACGTGAACAGCAGCTTCGACAGCGTTTCGCGGTTCATAGATAAGCTGCCGTCCGGTGCAGACGATCTGAGACAGGGACGTGAGACACTGCGTCCGAGCGTCGACAAAATCAACAAGGAAGCTTCGGACGCCCTCAAGACATCTCCCGCACACGATTGGACTCGGGCAGTTCAGGTGAAGCTGTTGATAGTGGTCCTGGCTACGGAAGAGATGGTCGTGACCGAACTGGGAGATGGTGTGCTGACGAGATCGCAACAGGTCCAGGAAGCCTGCGACAAACTTTACCGATTCAGCGGGTGGGCAGCTACCTTTCTATTCGTGGCAGGTGTGGTCCTCGCGGTGTACGCCAACCTGTCCGGCATCAAGGGTCTCGGCGGGGAGTAGCTACTGCACAATTCACTGCACAAACAATCCCACTCAAGAGAAAAGTGGCCCATGATTCCCGCTCATGAGCCACTGTATCCGCTTGAGATTACGTGATCCGCTTTCAGCCAGACCATTTCCGTGGACATCAGTTAATGGGTATCTGCAAAACCACCCCGCCAAACCTGCCCCAAAACGCCCTTTGCAACGCCTGATTACCGCGCTGCTGGGTCCTCAGAAGGCTTCGAAAGGGATGCAGAGCCCTCTATTATAAAGCAGAGCCCAGCGGACGCAGGACAGTAACCCAGCTTTCACGCTGACTTTCGCGCCGCAAACAGAGTAATATCGTAGGCTTTCAGCAGAGGTTGGAGATTCGTTCGAGGACCTGACTAAACCGAGCCATGGTATCGTCCCTGACTACAACACTCGCACGCGCAACCTCACGCGCCTGGCCGGCGCCCACCCTTGTCAGCTTGCAATCCGTGCTGCTCGTCGCATTCGAGTCCTCGACCAAGAAGGACAACGTCTATAACATCCTCTGGGTGCTGGTGTTCGGCTTTGCGACCCTGAACATTCTCGGCCTCGTCGCCAGGCGCTTTGAGCCTCGCCGCAGCAGTCTCAGTTTTGGTGAAATCCTGGCGATCACCGTAACCGTAGTCTCCGTGATTCTCCTGGGTTGGGAAATGCTCACCTTGCTCCACATCTTTCCCATCAAGATCCACCCTCGCTGAGCTGTCGTCCCACAAAATCCAGAAAGACGTCATCCTGAATCCGATTATTCCAGACAGACGTCATCCTGAACCCGGCGCAAGCCGGGTGAAGGATCTCGCGCGCAGTACCTAAGCTCCGTGCGAGAGCGATCCGGCCCAGCGTTTCTTTCTTCTACGCTCGCCGTCAATCCAACGGCAGCAAGTATCCCGGCGTTCCTCCCAACCGCCCGCCAAACGCCTGGCGATCCAACACTGCCATGTTCCACTTGGTCCACGAACCGGGCCTGATTCGTATCGTGACATCGTCAAACGACGCAAACACCGGCCCGATGCGCGGATCAGCCATGGCATCGGCGCTCATGTATCGACTGTGAATGCGGCGATTGATCTCAGCGGACTTCTCGCCTGAAATCAATTCCGCCCTCCCCGCCGCATTCATGCCCCGCTCGGCTCCCGGCTTTCGCACATCCACCATCAGCGATGCCTTCGCCCGCGCCACAATATTTCGAGCCTTCCGGCTCTTGGAAGAAGTCGCGATAAACAAGTCCCCATCCTCGAAGAGATACCAGACCGCCGTCAGATGAACCGTCCCATCCGCGTTCTCGGTCGCGAGCGCAGCAACGTAGCGACCTCGCAGCAATTCTTGAATTGTTGGGTCCGCTGTTTGAGTCGGCATTTCACCCTCCACGCCTCAGCCCCTTCGTCAAGGGAGTCAATCCTGCCATTCGCTCTTGAACCTGGATCCAGCCGCAAAGCGGCGTAAGAATGCAGCCCGCGGCGCAAGCCGTGGGACGGCTGCAGGCGTCGATCACCGCTTCATGTCCAGATGAATGTCCACCCAGTGAGCAGGCGTCGGCGGTGGTGAAAACGTGTCCTTCAACAGGGTCTCGCGCAAACACTGACCCACCTTCGTCGAGGGGTACAACAAAACCTCACTCACAGCTCCGTCCTTTTCAACCCGAACCAGCATGTCGAAGCTGCGCGCTTCGCCGTTCGCCTTCTCCTTGCAGGCCTTCATAACAGGCGGATACTTCTTCGTCAGCTCTTTGCCGATCTGCGCGTCATAGGCTTTGCCCTCACTCGTTTTCATGTTGGCCTCGACCGCCGCCGCCGCGGTCGCGATAGGGGTCGGCTTGTCGTCCGCCTTAATCGTCGCGCAATTGAAAACCAGCAACCACGCGATCGCAGACAAAGATAATCGGGATCGTTCCGCCATACCGCCTCCAGTCACACTCGAGCGCAATCAAGTTTACTTGGCTAGCATCGTTCCATGCAGATCGTTTCAGCACTCACTCGCGAAATATCGCAAATCAAATCTTTTTTTCCTGTTGAAACGTTTTCTTCCCATTTTGCACTTTACATGTGTGTGGGGCATTTAGCTTGGACGTTGTGAAATCGGGAAGATCCTGGGTTTCTAATGTTGTGGGGTAAGTTTTATCCGCTCCGCTAGTCCTCGTAGTTCGGCCCTTCGCAGTAAGTAAGAAAATCAAGACAAATTACCAATAAACCAACAAGGAGAAGTCATGTTTCGAATCAATGGTGTAGTTTGCGCGTTTGCTCTGTTTGCTTCCTGCGTTCTGCCTTTGGCTGCCCAAGAATCCCCGGCAGCCGCATCCAAAGTGCTGCCGCCAGCTACGGTTTTGTTTGGCTGCGTCAACAACAGCACCGGCGATATCAGGATTGTCCAGTCATTCACTCCCTGCAAGTCGACTGAACACAAAATTCATTGGAACCAGGTCGGCCCCCAGGGCCCCAAGGGACCGCAGGGACCACAAGGCCCCCAGGGCCTCAAGGGAGCTCAAGGACAACAGGGACCCCAGGGTCCTCAGGGTCAACAAGGTCCCCAGGGACCGCAGGGACCCGCGGGAATCTCCGCTGGCTACTCCGCCTTTATTACTCCAGGCAGCGATGTGCCGTTGAATACCGGCGGCAGGCAGATCATCCTGCAAACCAATCCCGTTGCTACCTCGGGAACGTACTTCATCTCCGCGGCGGTATTGCCCTTTGTTGAGGCCGGCGACAGCGATGTTTTCTGCTTCGACACCCTGGCCAGCACCGGAACCCCCAGCCAGTGGGGCGGGTCTTTCCAGTCGGGCAATTACGCACAGGCAAGTATGACCGACGTCCTCTTTATCTCGGCGGGCGATGCTGTGCAGGTCGGCTGTGAGAGCGGTGGAACGTCTAGCTTCGTATTCAATGCTGCCGTTACTGCCACTTTGATTAACAGCTCAAACAAAGCCAAGAACGCAAAGGTCCTGCACTCGCATCAGACCCCTGTCCAGGCAGCCTCGCGGTAACTCTGCTCCAACAAAAACCAAAGCTGTTTATTCAGGTGCCCCACCCCGGCCTCGCGCCAGGGTGGGGCACCCTTTACTATGGCGTACTAACGCAGTTTGCATGAGAGTGAACCTGTTCCCTGCAATGCGGCAGGTGGTTGTCAATCCTTGCTAGAATTGTCCGCATGAAGAAAGTGAAATTGCGCAAGCGCGGTTCAAAGCGCAAGGTCGTCCCCAACACCGTCGATGAATATCTCGCTTGCGTCCCCGAACCCGCCCGCTCCACTTTGAACCAGATTCGCGCCGCCATTCGGTCCGCTGTGCCGCCAGAAGCGACCGAGATCATCAGCTATCGGATCCCGGCGTTCAAGTACGGGGAAGTGCTCATCTGGTACGCCGCTTTTTCGGATCACTGCAGTCTGTTCCCAACGCGCAGTGTCATCGCAACCTTCAAGAAAGACCTTGCGGCCTACTCCATCTCCAAAGGAACCGTTCACTTTCCCACCGACAAGCCAATGCCGACGCCTCTTGTCAGGAAATTGGTGAAGGCACGAGTCGCGGAGGTTGAAGCCAAGAAACAGCGCCGATCCCGCGACAATTCGAAGCCCGCCTAATCGCCCTCGACTCGCAATTTGGTTTGCTGCATGTTGTTCGTTAATGGCCCCGATTACTTCAACTACAATGTCCCGATTGCTCGTCACGCGGGAGGAATCAATGCCAAGGCCACAGAAAGCTCGCCGCTCTTTGCGTCTGAAGTATCACCACGTGGACGTCTTCAGCAGCAGACCGCTTTCAGGAAACGGCGTTACTGTCTTTCAGCTGCGGAAAACTCTTCCCACCGCCCTCATGCAGGAACTCACTCGCGAGATGCGCCAGTTCGAATCCATCTTCGTGCTCCAGAAAGCGAAATCGACGAAGGTTCGCGCCTGGGTGTTCACCATGGAAGAAGAACTCGACTTCGCCGGCCACCCAATTCTGGGCGCCGCCGCTGCTCTGCATGAACAGACGATGGCGCGTGCTCGCAACGTCTCCTGGGAGTTCCAACTCAACAAAAAAAGCTTTCCGGTCCAGACGCTGCGCCAAGCCTCTCACTATCGCGCAGAAATGGATCAGGGCGTCTGTGATCTTGGCACCATGCTTTCCCCACGGGAAAGCATACCGTTTCTCGAAGCACTGAATCTGCGCCGGGATCATCTTCTGGACAAGTTTCCTCTTCAAATCGCATCGACCGGGCTTCCATACCTTCTCGTCCCGGTTAATAAAGACCTGGATGCCGCCCGAATGCTGAAGCCAGAATTTGAAAAGCAACTCGCCCGTTTTGAAGCGAAATTTGTTTATGTGTTCGATGTGAACCGCAGAGAGGGAAGAACCTGGGATAACGATGGCCGGGTCGAAGACATCGCAACCGGTAGCGCTGCCGGCCCCGCCGGAGCTTACCTTGTCGCGCATGGGCTCGCCAATCCCGGCCAGACCATCGAAATCTCGCAAGGCCGTTTCGTCGGACGTCCGAGCACTCTATTCGTTGTTGCGCAAAAAGACGATCAAGGGCAGATCAGCGTCAGGGTTGCAGGCGACGCGTCGCTCTTCGCGAAAGGTCAGTTGACGTGCTGAAGCCCGTCTCCGAGACGCGCATAAAGACTCTGCCCAACCCGAGCCTCAAGTTCTGCCAACTCCCGTTGCAACCGTCCGAGTTCCAGAAGGCCGCTCGCCACTTCACGGAAGTATCGCCGCACCAGTTCGCTGCTGTTCCAGCAACCGGTACGCTCATAAACATCCTTAAGCGCGTTCGTGACCACCTGTTCCGTAGTACCGAGAAACCCCGCGATTTCGGAGTTCTTCAAGCCGCATGCCACCAGAAGCACAGTCTTGAACTGCATCGGTTGCAGAAGATTCGCCAGGGTGAGCTGGCCTTGGGGTTGGAATGACACTGACATCTGTTTACCTCGTGATTCTGTAGGAATTGACCCCAGTATCCTCCAGAACTGGCAGCCATGTCGTTGCGGCAAAGCAATGTCGCCCCACCGCTAAAATCTTGTCAAGCCCCCCAGACCCCCCTCATTTCCCCGTCGTCACGCGGCCTCCTCGGTCACTCCGTCGTCATTCGGCGTCCTCGGCTCCTCCGACGTCATCCTGAACGGACGAAGTCCGCGAAGGATCTCGCGCGCACCACCATTAAGCCCAGTGTCCCACCCTTCTCCTTCTGCGGAAGTGCGAGGCGCCCAACCGCCAAAATCTTGTCAAGCCCCCCAGACCCCCTCATTTCCCGTAACTCCCTCATCTCAAAGCAAATATATTTTCGGAAATCATGTCATGTTTACCCTATGCCATCAGCTATCATAGAAGTAGGGGATAAAAAGCCGGCCTCCTGCCGGCCCTCGACATATCCCCCCGACTAAGTCCTTTAGAAGAGATATTTTAGAAGGGTATCTCTTTTTCCACCCCAATCAATTCATAGATTTAGGAGAAAAACGCGATTTTCGCGGTATATACCCATGCCTCTACATCCCAACGTCCGTCGCTGCACCCACATCCAGATCACCGGCCACCGCTGCGGTTCTCCCGCGCTCAAACAAGAATACTTCTGCTACTTCCACACCCGCATGATCAAAGGAGTGCAAACCCGCGTCGACTCCCAAATCCACCCCGTAGCCCTGATCGAAAGTGCCGAAGCCATCCAGGCCGCCCTCATGCACACCATCGACGCCGTCCTCAAAGGCACGATGCACAACAAGCGTGCCAACATCGTCCTTAAAGCCCTCTACATCGCGGTAAGAAATTCCCGCAACGTCTACTTCCATCTCCGCCAGGACGACATGGTCCGCGAAGTCCCCAACTACGCCGAACAATATCTAACCGAACATCCCGAACAAAATTCTCCCGCACCGACTCCAACAAACCCAACCCAAGAAGAACGTCATCCCCAAGAAGCCTGTCATCCTGAGGAAGCGCAGGCCTGCGCGAAGCAAAGGCCTGCCAACGAAGGACCTCTGCACTCCAAGCCTGACCAATCCACCCCCAACCAAAAAACCAGTCATCCTGAGCGAGAAAAACCCTGTCATCCTGAGCGAGCGCAAGAGCGCGAGTCGAAGGACCGCCACAAGGCCGATGACAACAAAAACGCCGCAGGGAATTCGAACCACTCACCAGAAAGAAACCGCGAAAATCCCGGAACCGACACCACCCCGCCCCTCACCACCCATCAATCCCAGCAATGGCACCAAATCAAAAAGCTCGAAGCCTGCATCGAAGGCGCCAGACGCGGCAACTGGCGCGACCTCCGCACCGTCTTCAACGCCGTAGGCCTAACCCCACCCAAACCCCCACGACCATAAAAACAGAATTGTCATTCCGAGCAAAGCGAGGAGCAACACCCAAACAGAATTGTCATTCCGAGCGAAGCGAGGAGCAGCACCCCAAGAATTGTCATTCCGAGCGAAGCGAGGGGCAACACCCAAACAAGAATTGTCATTCCGAGCGAAGCGAGGGGCAGCACCCAAACAAGAATTGTCATTCCGAGCGAAGGCGAGGAGCAACACCCAAACAGAATTGTCATTGCGAGCGAAGCGAGGGGCAACACCCAAACAAGAATTGTCATTCCGAGCGAAGCGAGGAATCTGCTGTTGGCAGGGAACCACGAAAATCTAATTCCCAAATCAACATGCCCGCAATCGCCGACATCTTCAGCTTAAGAGTAGGACACAGGTTTGAGAGGAGCAGCGAGCCCAATCGAAGACGCTAACCAGACCCGTTCGCAGCAGCGCAGCGAGCCGCTCCCATCAACGCCGCTTGATCGTTGGTGATGACTTTGACCGGCATGGATTCAAGCAGAGGCTGCATGCGCCCTTTTCCAACAAACGCATTCATGAACAACGGCCCGGACAACTTAGCCAGCATCTTGGGAGCGATTCCTCCGCCCAGGTAAACTCCGCCCGTGGCCATCAGCTTGAGAGCAAGGTTGCCCGTTTCCGCCCCAAAGACCGAGACGAAAAGATCGACCGCTTGTTCACACAACCCGCACTTGCCGTCGAGCGCGGCACGCGAGATCGCGGGCGCGGGGTCGCCGTGCACCATCTCGTCGGTGAGCCATTGCGGCTCAGTTCCGCGCCCGGTATCGCGCAAGAAGTGAAACACGTTGACCAGGCCGGGACCGGAGACAATGCGCTCGTAACTGACGTGTCCGTGGCGGCCGGAAAGGTAGCGAAACAACTCCATCTCCAATTCATTGCGCGGCGCAAAATCGGTATGACCGCCCTCGGTCGCGAAGATCCGGTATCGCGATCCGTCCCAATACATGCCGGCCTCACCCAGTCCGGTGCCGGCCGAAATCACGGCTTGATTGCCCTCGGGGTTTCCTCGCACCTGGTTCAGCGCCACCACGTCTTTGGGATCGAGAGCGGCAATGCCCCACGCGTTGGCCTCGAGATCATTGATCAGAACCGCCTTCTTCAAATGCAGCCCGTCGGCCAGACGCTTGGATTCGATGATCCACGGAAGGTTGGAAGTCTCGACCTTCCCGTTGCGCACCGGGCCGGCAACGCCGAAGCAAGCGGCATCGGGACGAAGCTTTGCCGTCTCGATAAACTTGGCGACAATCTGATCCAGGCCGGCAAATTCGCGGCTGGGAAACACGCTTGCCGAAACCAGCCGGAAGCGGCCCTCCGCAACATCAAAGAACGCCAACCGCGCATTCGTCCCGCCGATGTCGCCCGCCAATATCATTTCTCGAAGTTCCTCCAGCGACGGCCGTCGCGCTCCAGCAAATCGTCAGCGTCTTTCGGACCCCACGTGCCTGCAGGATAGTTGGGGAAATTGCGGGGCGGAAGCGCCTTCCACACATCGAGGACCGGACTCACCACGCACCACCCGGCCTCAACCATATCGGCGCGCTGAAACAAGGTTGCGTCGCCGATCATACAATCGTGCAGCAGTCGCTCATAGCCCGTGCTGGGCTGGGAGCCAAAGTAGTCGGCGTATTCGAAATTCATGTCGACTCCGCCCAGGCGCATAGCCGGGCCCGGAACCTTGGCGGCGAAGCGCAGCGAAATGCCTTCTTCCGGCTGAATGTGCAGCACCAGTTGGTTGGGCATGAGAGCGTCGACAGGAGTATCGCGGAACAACACGAACGGCGCACGCCGGAACTGAATCACCATGTGCGTGTTATGCGCCGGCAGCCTCTTTCCGGTGCGGAGGTAAAACGGAACGTCGGCCCAGCGCCAGTTGTCGATTTGCAGCTTCATGGCTACGAAGGTTTCAGTCCTCGAATCTGGAGGCACGTCTTGTTCAGCACGATAGGCGGGAACACGCTCTGCGCCGATGATGCCTTCGCCATATTGCCCGCGAACAGTTCTACTGAGAACCTCTTCGTCGCTGAGAGGCTGGATGGCGTGCAGCGTCTTTGCCTGCTCGTCCCGCACCGCGTCCGCGTGAAAGGAAACCGGCGGTTCCATCGCGGTGAGGCTGATTAGTTGCATGATGTGGTTGGGCACCATGTCGCGCAGTGCGCCCGCTTGATCGTAATAACTGCCGCGCGATTCGACGCCGACGGTTTCCGCTACCGAGATCTGAATATGATCGATGTAACGGCGGTTCCAGATGGGCTCGAATATTCCGTTGGCGAAGCGCAGCGCCAGAATGTTCTGCACGGTTTCTTTGCCGAGGTAATGGTCGATACGGTAAATCTGGTTCTCGCGCGCCACTCGCAGGAGTTGCTGGTTGAGCGCCTTTGCAGATTCAAGGTCGTGGCCGAATGGCTTCTCTACGATGACTCTCCGCCAGCGCTGATTTTCTTCCATCAGCCCATTGGCTGCCAGCTCTTCGACGATGAGTGCGAAGTAATTGGCGGCGGTGGCGAGATAGTAGAAGTGGTTGCCGTGCGTGGAGTGGTCTTTGTCGACCGTGTCGAGCATATCCTTCAATTTCGGATAAATGGTTTTGTCGTCAAAGTTGCCCGGAAGGTAGTAAAGACGGCGGGAGAACCATTCCCAGAGGTCGGAATCGACCGGCTCGGTGGCGAACTGCTTGATGTCCTGTGTAAGTTTGTTGCGAAAGTCCTCGGTGGACATCTTCGCGCGTGCGACGCCGACGATGGCAAACTCGCGTGAGAGCACCTGGCTTTTTGCGAGGTTGTAGAGAGCGGGAATCAGCTTGCGGCGGGTAAGATCTCCGGCTGCCCCGAAGATCACCATCGCGCAGGGGTCCCCGACTCTCGCGACGGGTCGTTGCTGCACGGCGGGCGCTACGTCAGTCTGAGCCATTGTGTCTGAACCTCGTCTTTTGCTCTTTCACAAAGGATGCCGTTAGCAGCTTCATTCGCGCTTCCGGCCATATTAAATCGTTTTTGTGATTCTGGCGAATCTGGCTGGCCGCTCGGACCCGGAGCGAGGGCAATGCCCTCGCCACAGCCGGCAAAATGCCGGCGCTGGAACTGGTTTCGCAGTCACTTCGAGCTTTTTTCCACGGCCGCAAGCAGTTTGTCGAAGGCCTCGGCGAAGAGGCGGACGCCGTCGTCGGTCAGCTTGTCAGTGACTTCTTTCATCGAAATGCCGAGCCGGGCCGTGGTCTCCATGGTTCGATTGGCCGATTCAACATCTTCGGTCAGGCTGGGTCGCGGACGACCGTGGTCGCGAAAGGCATCCAGGGTTGCGGGCGGAATTGTGTTGACCGTGTCCGGCCCGATCAGTTCTTCGACGTACAGGACGTCGCGGTATTTGGGATTCTTGGTGCTGGTGCTGGCCCAGAGCACACGCTGGGTCTGCGCGCCTTTGGAAGCCAAGGCATTCCAGCGATCGCCGCTGAAAATCTTCTGATAGCTGACGTAAGTCTGTTTTCCATTGGCAATCGCAACCTTACCAAGGATGCTCTCTAGTTGCTCACGCTCGCGCTGATCTTTCGAGGCCTTCAGACGCGCGTCGACGATGCCGTCCACAGAGCTGTCAATGCGGCTGATGAAGAAGCTGGCGACGCTGGCGATTTTGCTCACGTCGCCTCCGCGCGCAGCGAGTTGTTCGAGCCCCGCAATGTAGGCGTCGGCCACGCGCTTGTAGACCTCCTGCGCGAACAGCAAAGTCACATTAATGTTGATGCCTTCGCTGATCAGTTGCTGGAAGGCGGGAATCCCCTCGGCGGTTCCAGGAACCTTGATCATGACGTTCTCACGATTCACGGTCTTCCATAGTCTCCGCGCTTCCGCCAGCGTGCCATTCGTATCGCGTGCGAGATAGGGCGAGACTTCGAGGCTGACGTAGCCGTCGCGCCGCTTGGAGGCGTCGTAAACCGGGCGCAGGAAATCGGCGGCATCCTGGATGTCGCGGATGGCGAGAATCTCGTAGCGGCCTTTGGCATCGAGATCGGTCCTGGCTCGCAAAGATTGGAGGATGTCGCTGTACAACGTGCTGTCCGCGATCGCTTTCTCGAAGATGGCGGGATTCGAGGTCATGCCGCGGAGGCCATCCTCTTCAATCAAGCGCTTGAGTTCGCCGCTGGTGAGCAGGTCGCGGCGAATGTAGTCCAGCCACACGGATTGTCCGTAGTTCAGGAGATCTTTCAAGGGGTTGGTTGCTTTTGCGGTTTCAATGATTCCGGTTGCCATTTAAGCCTCTCGATTCAGGTGTCTTGACGCACGGCCTAACAGTTGTATCACCCCACGCCAGATCCTTCGCGACCTTCGGTCGCTCAGGATGACGTCAGAATGTAAGTAGATCTTGACGTCATCCTGAGGGACCAACGGTCCCGAAGGATCTGGCGCGCTGTGGCACAAGCCGACTCGGAGCGACGATCCCGATTCTACTTCGACGCTGCTATTGACGCTCGCGCTGCTTCAACTACTTTGTCCGTGGTGAAGCCGAACTTCTTCAGCAGATCTTTGATCGGGGCGGATGCTCCGAAGCTGTGCATCCCGATCATCCTGCCGGTTGGCCCGACGTACTGCGACCAGCCGAATGTGGACGCCGCCTCGACCGATACGCGGGCTTTCACCGCGGGCGGTAGAACCTGCTTCTTGTAATCTTCACTTTGCTTTTCGAAGATGTCCCAGGATGGCATGCTGACTACGCGTGCTTTGATTCCTTCTGACTGGAGTTGCTCGTAGGCCGTCATGCAGAGGGAAACTTCGCTTCCGGTTCCCATGAGAATGACGTCCGGCTTTCCGCCAGTAGCATCGGCCAGGACGTAGGCGCCCTTGGCCACGCCCGAAGCCGGGGCATACTTCGAGCGGTCGAAGGTCGGAAGGGCTTGCCGCGTCAGAACGAGTGCAGCGGGTTCATGCTTGAGTTGCATGATCACCTTCCATGCTTCCACGACTTCGTTGGCATCCGCCGGCCTTAACAAAACCAGACCGGGGACCGCGCGCAGCATAGCCAATTGCTCGATGGGTTGGTGGGTCGGGCCATCTTCTCCAAGGCCGATGGAGTCATGGGTGTAGATGAAGATCGTCGGAATTTCCATGAGCGCGGCCAGACGCACGGCAGGCTTCATGTAATCGGTGAAGTTGAAGAAGGTTCCGCCATAGGGTCTGATCTTGGAAACCGCGAGACCGTTGAGCGCTCCGGCCATGCCATGTTCACGGACGCCGAAATGCAGATTGCGCCCGCCATAGCTGCCCGGTTGAAAATCTCCGGCGCCGTCGAACTTGAGTCGCGTCCGGTCAGAAGTAGCCAGGTCGGCGGAACCGCCCATGAGCCACGGGATATTTTGCGCGAGAACGTTGAGCACTTTGCCGCCGCTGTCGCGTGTCGCCATGCCTTTCGGATCGGCAGGGAAGCTGGGGAGGTTCTTATCCCATCCGTCGGGCAGCTCGCGGCGCTGCATGCGGTTGATCTCGTCGGCGAGTTCCGGGAACTTCTTCGTGTATTCCGCGAACGATGCCTGCCACTTCTGTTGCAGGTCGCGTCCGCGCTTGCCGATACCCTGGCGGAAGGTTTCCAACACGCCATCGGGCACAAGAAATTTCGCGTCCTCAGGCCAGCCGTAAGCCTTCTTGGTGAGTCGCACTTCTTCTTCGCCCAGGGGCTCGCCGTGGGCTTCACTGGTGTCGTGCTTGTGCGGGGATCCGTATCCGATATGGGTGTTCACGACGATCAGCGTGGGGCGATCGTTGGTCGCCAGGAAATTTTCGTAGGCTTTGGCCAGCTGGTTGAGATCGTTCGCGTCAGTAACGTGGACCACATTCCAACCGTAACCCTGGAAGCGCTCGCTCACATTTTCGGTGAACGACCAGTCGGCGGGCCCGTCGAGCGTGATGCGGTTGTTGTCATAGGTCCAGCAAAGGTTCGGCAGCTTCAGGTGGCCGGCCAGCGAGGCCGCCTCGCTGCCTACTCCTTCCATCAGATCGCCGTCACCGCAGAAGGCATAGATGTTGTATTTGAAAATCTCGAGGCCGGGACGGTTGAAGTGCGCCGCCAGCCAATTGGCGGCAATGGCCATGCCTACGGTGTTTCCAATGCCTTGACCCAGTGGTCCAGTCGTGGTTTCAATGCCCGCGGTATGACGGTATTCGGGATGCCCCGGAGTCTTGCTATCAATTTGGCGGAAGTTCTTGATGTCATCCAGCGTAATTGCGAATTCGCCCCGCGACTCGTATTCCGGATTCACTCCGCGAACTTCGGACAAGTACAGCATCGCGTAGAGCAACATCGAAGCGTGGCCGTTCGAGAGCACGAAGCGGTCGCGGTTCGGCCAGGTGGGGGTCGCCGGATCATAGCGCAGGAATTGCTGCCACAAACAATACGCTACCGGGGCGAGCGCCATGGGCGCGCCGGGATGGCCGGAGTTTGCTTTTTGCACCCCGTCGATCGCCAGGGTGCGGATGGTATTGATGCTCAGGGTGTCCAGTTGAGTGCTGGTCAGCAAAGTTTGCTCGCTCGCCACCATAGAAAGTTCTCCCTTCGGTCACAGTTTCGGAGGTTTACGATCTTATGCCGATGATGACTCCGCATCTCAGGTATTGAGAACAGAGCTACTTCCCCACATCAGGCAGTTTACCAAGCTTTCGAAGAGCGCGTGCGGATGGCGAGGACAGAAATCCTGTCATCCAGGATTCGTCATCCGCATCGATTATTCTTAACCTCTAGGATGACGGTGGCGGGACAAGGGTTCAGCGTAGGCTACAGTTTTTTTGCAAACTCAGTTTTCAGGAAGCAGTCTAATTGAGCGCATAGAGGTTGCCGTCCGTGCTTCCCACGTAGATTACGCGGTCTACGACTACAGGCGACGATAGAACCGTGCCCATGGCTTGCATCTTGCTGACACCGCTCACAAGTTCGTCATAGAAATCTTCGGCGAAAGCAACCTCATAATTCGGGGTTCCGTCTGGCTTCGTGAATGCCGGACCGTTTCGTCGGGAGGCATCGGTTTGAAACTCCCAGGCCAGTTTCTGAGTTTTGAGATCGATGGCGATCAGCTTTCCCTCGTGCGTGCCGATGTAAAGCATGCTGCCGGCGATCGCTGGCGAGGAGAACATGGGCCACTTGAACTTTAACGAAAACACTGGCGCACCCGACTTCGCATCGAGCGCGTGGAACATGCCCGTGTCCGACGTTGCGAAGTAGACTTTGCCGTCGAGCACGGCGGGCGAAGTGATGACCCACGATCCTTTGTTGTTGAAGGACCATTTTTTCTGGCCAGTTGCAGCGTCGAGCGCATAGAAGTTGGAGTCGCGGCAGCCAAAGTAGACCACGCCATCCATAACCGCGGCCGAGGACTGGATTCCGACCTGGTTGTAGATTTCGTGATCCTCCCCGGTCTTGTAGCGCCATTTCTCTTTCCCGGTCACGGCGTCAAGGGCATAGAAAAAGCTGTCCCAGCTACCGATAAACAAGATACCGTTGGCAATGGCAGGTGAAGCGTGAACTACATCGCCAGTTTGGAATTTCCATTTCAAGGCGCCGGTACCCGTGTCCAAAGCGTAGATGTTTCCGTCGCCGCTCCCGAAGTAGACCGCTCCGTTCCATACCGCCGGCGAGGACAGGTAAAAGTCGAAGGGATCGGGCATGGTTTCTGCCGCCGGTTGAATTCCATGGATGTGCTTGGCTGCGAACCGCCGCTCGCCGCCGGTTTGGAACTTCCATTTCAACTGACCAGTCTTCGCATCGACGGCATAGAAGTTGCCATCGTAACTGCCGAAGTAGACGATGCTCCCGCTTACCGCGGGAGACGACGGCACACGAACCTTGGTTTCGAACTTCCATTTCTGTGCGCCGGATTCGAGATCGACGGCATACAGATTTCCGTCCGTGCTGCCCACATAAATCATCCCATTTGAAACCGCGGGGGAGGAGATTACACGGCCGCTGGTATGAAACGTCCATTTGATTTGGTTGAACCGCGGCACTCCCGTCGCATCGTAGATGCCGGTGTGTTGAAGGTTGCCGCGGAACATCGCGGCATCCTGGCTGACGGCGGGCAAGCACAGGAGGAACGCTACTAAGACGGGGCGAAAGTTCATGCCCGGATTAGACGGAGGGATTGAGGAAAGGACAACCGCCTAACGCTTCATCTGCGCCAGGTAGCCTTGTTGATTCTGATAGCTTTTGGTGATGCCCTCGACGAATTTCAGAAATTGCTTCAGGGATTCGCGTTCGCCAGGTTCGAGGTTGTCGAACTTGAGGCGCACGCCAAACGTGGGATTGCTGCGAGTGACGATGCCGTTGAGGATCATGCCTTTGACCCAGATTTTTCCGTTCGCCACCCACAGGCCGATTTCGAGTTTTACTCCCGTCTTCAGCGGAGTTGCAGTTTCTACAAACCCTCCGCCCATGCTGGTGTTCGACAGATTGCCCCAGACCGGAGTGGGCGAACCGTCTACGCGCAACTCGACCGCGACGAAACACTTCATCCGTGGATAACGCCGCCGATCTTGTCCCCAGCAGGGAGTAAAAATATCCGGTTCGAAGGGTGGAGTTGCCGCGGGGGTGGTCGCGGCGGGCTCCGCTGGTGGCAGGGGAGAAGAGGATGTCCCTGGCCGTGCTCCCGGCGCTCGGCTCTTGATCTTGCGCATGGTCTCGAGCAAAACCTGATTGCGGCGGGCAGGTTCGGCGTCGCGATAAGCCTGGAGCAACTCGCCGAGATGGCTCACGATTTCGGGGTCGGACAGCAGCTTGGTCCAATCCGCTCCGGGCGCAGAAGTCTTCGTTTCAGTCATTCGGTCGGTCGGCTCGATTTAGGCAGAGTTCGCCACCCACCTAGATTGAAGGAAGTTGGCAACCTCGACAAGATGACTGTGGTGTAGCGTTATCGGTAACCAGTAGGAGCCTTGTCGGAATTGCGTCCGTTGAATTCTGTGCGGTTTGATATACCTATCGCCAGAACCGTCAACCCGCTCACCATCAGCGGGAACCACACCTGGGCGATCCAGGGCACGGGGATGAGGAAGAGCACGTCGAGATCGGTGAGGGACGCGGGCCATCGCACCGTGGCCCAGAGGCCAGCGTAGTAGGAAATATCCCAGAGGGCAAAGAGCCAGAGGAACGCAGCCCACCGTGCGCTGGCCTTAGACGCCGCGAGTAGCGTGACGCCAATCAGCATGACCATCGTGGCCGCTTCGCGATAGGTCTCGATGGCGAGCAGGCTTTGAGGAAACTGCGCCAGCGAAGTTGCCTGCTCATAGCCGCGCGAAGAATTCTGCAGGTCTGATAAGTTGCCGGCGTATCCGGGAAGCAGACCGATGGCCGCACGCAGATAAACGACGACCGCAGCTTCAACGAATCCAAAAGCTACGGCAAAGATTGCAATCGTGAGGAGCACCCGCCAAGACAGCAGCTGTCCCTTGCGCCGGAACGCGAAGTAGGTAGCCACTGGAATCAGAATCAGCAGGTTTACCCACCAGGGTTGCGCCCAAAGCTGGAGCTTCTCCATAGAGGAGAGATTCTAAAGTACGAACGGCGCTTGCGTGCAGTTTGCTTTCGTGCAAGAATCGCGCTTCCATTTCCAGATCGCTCGAACCTTGAGGTGACCGATGAGCGAACTCCAACCAACTAAGCAAGGCACGAAGACTGGGCTGCTACGGCGTAAGAGTGTGATCGCGGCCGTGGCATTGATCGCGGGGTTGCTGGCGTGTGTATTGGTCATTGTGATTTTTGTCGTCCATAACAGTCTTGAGGTGCCAAGGATCGAACGGCCGCAGGAAGTTGTGTGGCTGCCGCAGAATTGGACCGAGGACCAACGACGTACTTACTACCACACCGCGCAGGGAAGTGAACTGTTGCCCTACGCGTGGTTTCTTGCGCTGGAGCAGCCTCGGTTCACTCTTACGGGAGCGCCCCCGTTCAAGAATGATCGTTACCTGCAAGGATTCGGATTCATCCCTGACAAAGCTTACGAGCAAAATCCCGACGGCCTGGCGGTAGGGTTTGCTCGCGATGATCGTTTCGTTGATCCCTACACTGGGCAGAAACTGATTGTGCTGGGCATAACTTGCGCCGCTTGCCACACCGGCGAACTCTTTTATGGTGGGAAGGCGATCCGCATCGATGCCGGACCGTCTCTGATTAATCTGCAGAAGTTTACCGAGGCGCTCGGTCTCGCGGTCACCTGGACGTATTACGATCCGCTGCGCTTCCACCGGTTTGCCGACCGCGTGCTGGGCCCCGACCATCCCCACGCCGACCAGGTGCGATTGCGTCAGGCGCTGAAGTATTATCTCGACACCACTTTTACGGAGTTCAAGTCGACGCTTCATCTTTTTCCGACGCCTGAGGGTTACGGGCGCACCGATGCGCTGGCGCGGATCGGCAACTTCGTTTTCGGAACAGAGTTGAACAACAACAAGAACCTGGCCGTCGGCAATGGGCCGGTAAATTACCCGCCGATCTGGGACGCATCCTGGATGGATTGGGTACAGTACAACGGTTCGATCCAACAACCCATGGGTCGAAATGTTGGCGAGGCGCTGGGTGTGCGTTCGCGCATCAACCTGCTCGGCTATCCCGGAGCGCAGTTTGAAAACACCATTCGCGTCGAAAACCTGCACGAAATCGAAACTCTGCTTGGCGGTGACGCACCCGGGAAGGGTGTCTGGTCGCCGAAGTGGCCGGAGGATTTACTGGGGAAGATTGATCGCGGCGCGGCCGCCAAGGGCGAGCAACTCTATAACAAGCTGTGCCTGCACTGTCATCAGCCGCCGATGGATTCCGACGAGGGCCGCAAGCCGGAACATTGGACAGATTACAAAGACAACGGGGGAAAGCAGTTTTTCAAAGTAACCATGATTCCTCTCGAAGAGATTGGAACGGACCCAAGGCAGGCGCACAACTTTCATAATCGAACTGCCGACAGCGGACCTCTGGGCCAGCGGACACTCTCTGCTGGTGACGGTCTGACATTTATTACCCAAAAGGTGATCGAGCAGGCTTACCTGGAGCTGAAGCTCACTCCTGAGCAACAGGAGCAATGGAACGGCTATCGAAAGAACGAAGTTCGGGCACCGCTGGCTTACAAGGCGCGGCCGCACAATGGCATCTGGGCGACTCCTCCTTACCTTCACAATGGTTCGGTGCCGAACCTGTTTGAATTGCTGTCGCCGGTGTCTGAGCGGTCCAGGGTTTTCTATCTGGGAAACAAACAGTTTGATCCGGTGAAGCTCGGTCTCGACACCGGTCCGCTTCAAGGTGCCAGTGAGTTTCGTGTGGATCTACCGGGGAACTCGAATGCCGGCCACGAATTCAATGACGGCCCCAAGGGCAGCGGAGTGATCGGCCGCAAATTGACGCCCGAAGAACGCATGCAGATCATCGAGTACCTGAAGACGTTGTAGTGGTTGTTTAAAGCTCGGGGCGGCCACCTTCTCCTAATGCGCGCTCTGAGCAGGCGAAAGAGTGTCGGGTTCAAGCTGCTTGGGCGTGGTTTTTGCTCTCTTAGGGTTTTAACTGGTTGCGCGTGCAGATCGCGCTTCCGCATGGCGGTCGGCGGTGTTTGCGTAGTGTGAATTCTTTACTGCGTACATGCGGCGGTCGGCTTCTGCAAGCAAGTGCTCGGCGTTGCTGCCATCCTCAGGATAGAAAGCCTGACCAATGCTCACTGAAACCAGGCCCTCGCCACAAACTGTTTTTCCAACGCTCGCGATGATGGTTTTGAGCCGATGCGCCATTTCTGCAGCAGCATCGCGATTGAGGCCCGGAGCGATCACGATGAATTCGTCGCCGCCCATGCGCGCCGCATAGTCGTATTCGCGGCAGGACTCCTTCAAGGCTTCAGCGAACATTTGCAGCAACTTGTTTCCCTGAAAATGTCCAAAGCGGTCGTTCACTTGCTTGAATCCATTGAGGTCGGAAACGAAGACCGCGAGCGGCAGTTTGGAGCGCTTGCAGCGGGCAATCTCGCGATCGAGATGGAGGAAGAGCGAGCGGGCGTTGGGCAGTCCTGTAAGGTAGTCAGTTGTCGCTGAATCCTCGGCCTGGCGATATTTCAACGCATTTTCGATGGTGAAGCCCAGCTTTGAGCTGATGGCGAGCAGGATTCGAAGGTGATCCTTGGTGAATGCATCCTGCTGAGCGCGATAGAGCGCGAGTACCGCAACTACGCCGGAAACTCCCTCGAGAGGCACGGCAAGCGCTGAGCGAAGTGTGCTGTACTTGCTCGGATCGTTGAGGTATCCGGGCTCGACCGATGGATTGCCATTCAGAATCGGCTTACTGTTTTGTGCAACCCATCCGGATAGGCCTTCTCCGAGCGGAATCCGTAGAGATGAGAACAAACGAAAGTTGTCGCCGCTGACATACTCGGGAGTCAGCAAGTTTTCCTGCTTAAGATAGACAGCCATGGAGTCGTAGGGCACAAGGCGCTTCAAGCGGACGGAGAGCATAGAGAGAGTATCGTCCACGCTCAGCGATGTGCCCAGGTCGTGGCTCAACTCGAAGAGCATTTGCGCTTCCTGGCGCGCGGCGGCGATGGAAGAAAGATAATCGCGGCGTTGTTCTGTTTGGTGGGTCGCTGGCGTTTCGGATTCCGCAAAACCAGCGGCGGGAGCCGAGCCGCGTTCGACCTTCACATCCGTCGAAAGTTTAGCGGGAGCTTTCGATGGCCGCGCGTGGGCTAGTTTCTCGAGTTCGATATAGCGCCGATGCAAGACTTCCACCACGCGCGGGTCAAAGCTTTTGCCGGCTTCGTCAACAACGCGTGCCATAGCTTCGTCCAAGGGCAACGCCCGGCGGTACTGCCGATCCGAGGCGAGGGCATCGAGACAATCGACTGCTGAGAGGATTCGCGCTCCTATCGGAATGGCTTCACCCTTTAGTCCGCTGGGGTAGCCGTTGCCGTCCCACTTCTCGTGATGCGCCCTAACTATAGGCACGACGGGATAGGGAAATTCGACTTGCTCGAGAATTTCCGCCCCGATAATCGGGTGGATTTTCATCTTCTCGAACTCTTCCGGCGTGAGCTTTCCTGGTTTTGAGATGATGTGCTCCGGAATGGCGAGCTTGCCGATGTCATGCAGAACGGACGCCGCCTGCAAAGCTTCGGTCTCGTCTTCGCTCAAGCCCAGATCTTTGGCAAGCTCCATGGCGTAGACGCGAACCCGTTGCAGATGATCGTGCGTGGTGTGATCTTTGGCCTCGATGGCGAGCGCGAGGGCCTCAATGGTGCGCAAGTGGAGATTCGATACCTGCTCGGCGTGGCGGGTCTCGTCTTCCAGTTTACCCAGATAAAGTCGATACGACCGGTACATGAGGTATACGGGCGGCAGGACCAGCAGCGAAGACTGCCATCCGATGTGCCGATTCAAGAAGCTTACTAAGCCGGCAATTGCCGCTCCGACAAGGTAATAGGGGAACGACCAGAAGTAGCATTCCGACCAGACTTTCAGAACTGGCTTACCTTCCGTCAACCGGATAATGGTTGCCATGGCGAAAGTATTGAAAGCGAAGTAGGTGATCGCAACCAGAAGCAACGCCAGAGGATCGTTCCGATGCAAGCCGTGAGTGGTCACGAGCTGATAGACCACGTACGCCGCGGCTGTCCCAACCGGCAACTGTGAAAGGTTAAAAAAAACGTGGATCGACTTGAGGTTAGAGGACTTCCAATACGACTGAACCAGAACCGCCGCGAAACCGATCAGCAGAGTTTCCGCGAAACTCATCTCCAGGACGCCGAGGAGAATGAACAGGAAATTCACGGACATGGTCCCGTTGATGCCGGGCAGTTTTATTTTCAGAGATGAAGCGAGCAGCGCGACCGCTAGGTAGCAGAGGAATTTGATAAGGTCGGTTGATTCCCAATTCGCCAGCGCAATGTAGAAGCACACTACCGCCGCGATCGCCATGGCGGCGATAAACACTTGTGCGCCCAACTGACGAGGGAAGCTGCCAGACATTGTACGATTCTTGCTCACCACCGCGGAAATGTCTGGCTAAAACCAGCTGAGCCCATTACCATCGTGTTCTGCTTGCAAGTCAATGATTTACACAGTCCCAGCGGGTGGTTTTCGAGGGGTACGAAAAGGGGTTCCATGGGATCGATACGGGCCGCACAACAGCGGCGTAGGTGCTAGGCTGATTTGCAGTGTATCCATCCTCGATATTCACGCTGGCCTGGCGCTGGAACCTTGTGATCCTGGCCGGTGTTCTGCTGGGCGGGCTGCCTCTTGCCGCATTCAACGCTCCGGCATCGGCATCGAAGACCAAGGCTGCAGACTTCACGGTGTCCTGGCAGCCAGCCGGGGTGGTCAATGGATCGCCGATCATATTGCATGTGGCTTCGCTGGAGCCCTTGAAATCGCTTTCCGGCAAATGGCTTGAACATGAAGTGCTGTTTTCCTCGAATCCAGGGGGCAAAGTCTGGTACGGAATCGCGGGCGCGAGCCTGGAGACTCGTCCCGGAAATTATTCGCTTGAACTAAAGGGAGTGACGACCACCGGCAAAGATCTCGTATTCCAAAAGCGAATTGCGGTAAGCAAAGGAAAGTATCACAGCATCGCGGCCAGCGTGCCCAAGCAATATACGGAACCCAACCCCGAGCAACTGCAAAAAATCGATCAGGATAAGGCCCTGAAGGAACACGCGTTCGCGAAGGTGACGCCTGAGCGCGAGTGGGCCGGTGATTTCCGACCCCCGGTGAAAGCGCAGATCTCTGATGTGTTTGGGACCGCGCGCACCTTCAACGGCAAGACCCAAAGCGTTCATCAAGGGCTCGACTACGCAGTTCCGGCAGGCACACCAGTCGCGGCGCTGAACAGCGGAACGGTTTTGCTGGCGCAACCGTTATTCTTCGAGGGTAGTTGCGTGATGCTCGACCACGGTCAGGGCTTACTTACGCTTTACATGCATCTTTCGAAGATCGAGGTGAAAGAAGGGGAGCACGTTAGCGGCGGTCAGACAATTGGTTTGAGCGGCGGAAGCGGGCGGGCTACCGGACCACACCTGCACGTGGCGGTGCGCTGGCAGGGCATTTACTTGAATCCCGCGACTTTGCTAAGTCTCCAGATGCCTTGAGCCGCCGCGGTGATGCCGTTCGGTACCGCGGCGCAGGCTCGGCGATGAGTGCAGCGGCTCTCTGAGATCCAGATTACGAATCAGGCGATGCAGATAGTTCACGTGCACACCCAGAACTGCCGCGGCCTCCGTGTAGTTGCGTTTGCTCTTCTCCAACGCGTCGAGGATCAGCTGCTTTTTAAGTTCTTTCACCTGATAGTGATACTTTGCGCCGTCAGTACCCGAGGCAAGGCCTTTCTCAAGAATGGATTCCGGCAGATCCTCTGGCTGAAGAATATCGGACAAGCTGAGCACCATCGCGTGCTCGATAGCATTCTCCAGTTCGCGTACATTGCCGGGCCAGTCATAGTTGCCCAGGCAGACCAGCGCCTCAGGAGACAGTTTCTTGCTTCGTGTGTTGGACTTCTTGACGTACTTCAGGATGAAGTGCTCGGCCAGCATCCCTATATCTTCCCGCCGCTCGCGTAACGGGGGCATGACCAGCGAGAGAACATTCAGGCGATAAAACAGATCCTTGCGAAAGGCTCCAGCCTTCACGGCATCTTCGAGATCGCGGTTCGTGGCGGCGATCAGACGTATGTCCACTGAAATTGGACGCATCCCACCTAGGCGCTCGAATTCACGCTCCTGCAGGACTCGCAGCAGTTTGACTTGCAGGGCGGTCGCAAGCTCTCCGATTTCATCGAGAAAGACCACCCCGCCGTTGGCCATCTCCAGCCGCCCTTTTTTCTGCGCTACTGCGCCGGTGAATGCGCCTCGTTCGTGGCCGAACAACTCGCTCTCCAGCAGGCCCTCGGGAATGGCAGCACAGTTAATCGCGACAAAAGGCTTGCTGGAGCGCGGACTATTGCGGTGGATCGCCCGCGCCGCCAATTCCTTTCCGGTTCCGCTTTCGCCTTGCAGCAACACGTTCGAGTCGGTTGGTGCTACTCGCGCCAGGAATTGATAAACCTCCTTCATCCGGGGACTCTCGCCGATCAGGTTGTGGTCGAGATTGATCTCGGTGGAAAGCCGCAGGTTCTCCTGCTCCAGCCATTGCATGCGGCGAGCATTCTCGATCGCCACGGCAGAAATGCCTGCGATGGCCGCGACGAGCTGGAGATGGTCTTCGTCAAAGCGGCTGGCTGGGTCGCACGTGTCCAGGTAAATACAGCCCGTCACTTTCTCAAAAACGGTCAGGGGCACGCACAACAGCGAGCGCACCTGGCAATTTAGCAGGCTCTCCACGTCAGCCAAGCCATTCGAGCCGGGGACGTCAGCTCCAAGAATCGCCACCCCTGCTTTCATGACCTGGCGGGTAATGGTTCGGCTGACGGGAACAGGCAACACCGATTTAGCGATGCGATGGCGCGCGAACACCGAAGCAAACGGCTCGTCTGCTTTTCCATCCAGCAATATCGCGCCGCGCTCAGCCGGCACTACGTCAAAAATGAGATTCAGGATTTGCGCCTGCAGTTCATGGAGGTCGCGGATGGAATGCACAACCCCGCTGACCTTAAGCAGTGCGTTCAGATTGCGAGCCACCCGGGAATTTGCGGGAAGCTCGTTAAGAATCCGGTCCGGTTGCAGGTAAAGCACATCCTGGGGACTGATCTGCGCGGTTGCCTGGGTCAAGCTGTCTTCATACTCAACTCGCCCGGCAGCCGGTTCCTCGGCGTCTTCATTCAGTAGCAGCAGGAAGATCGAATCTCCGACGGAGATCTGGTCTCCGTGACACAGGCGCGCCTCTTTCACGGCCACCCCATTCACGGATGTGCCGTTACGGCTGTCGAGATCCCGGATCTTATAACCCTCGCTGTCCCGAGTGAGCGCGCAATGGCGGCGCGAAAGCGAAGGGTCGCAGATGGAAAGCAGGTTGGACGGGTCGCGGCCGATATGAATCTCCCCGTTGGGGAGAGCAAAGGTCAGGTCTTTCGATGGCCCACCAATCGCGAGAAGCCTTGGATTCACTGCAAATCCCCTTACTACAGCTACCCTCTGTAACACACTTTCAGCCGAATTCGTAAGACTATCTGCGATAGTTTCACTATCCGAACAGATAGTGGAGCTATCCGTTCGGATAGGCCAGAGAGATGCAAAGAACGAGTCGGCACCGGACGACAGGAAACGCGAGCTAATTAAATCAGTCACTTGGGATGACACTGCGGGATTAGTTCATGGCTTTGCCGGTGGTCCTGCAAGTGCACTTATCGACCGTAAGCCCTGACCTGGCGAAGCGATGGGGGAAGCGCTTTTGGCAGTCTTGCTGGGAAGAGGCCGAATCGGGAGTCTGGCGACCCCCTCATCAGACTCCCGATTTTTCTGTTTGCTTCGTCTGAATATGGACACGATCTTTGTGGTTCAGGCACTCCAGGCATACCGGGAAAAAACCGCGGACCAGCGTCCATGGGAACTGCTCCCGGTTGAGATTACAAGCCAGATCTTGCGGGAAGCTCAGAAACTCAAGGGCCGCCGCCGGGGAAAAATCTCTCAGCCGGCCACTGCGGATGGCTGTGCAGACGGTTGAGTATCGGGTTGCTCCGCTGGAACTCCGTCGCGAAAGCTCACAGTTCTTGCTGAGATCGCGGGAATGCGTTCCCCCGGAACCAGGATGCCGACCAGGTTCAACGGATCAGCCGCGGAGAGCGTGATGGTCTCCCCGGTTGGCGGCAGCTTCCGCGTGGCCCGCAACGATTCAACCGCAACCGGTAAGGCGAATTGTTCGCCGATGAATCCATCCACGAAGCGGCCGCCGCGAATCTCTCCGCGATCTTCCAACCGGCGAAAGGCCACTTGCAACTCCCGCCACTTCGGCAGATTGGTCTCCCGTGCCAGCACGTCACGGAAGACGATGCCGTAGCGCTTCAGCAGCATCCAGCAAGTGGCTTCGACGGCACGATTGCGCTCGACCGCCTGATCCGTGTAAAGCAGTGCCCATCTTCCAGAGCTATGGCGGGGGCGCGCGGTGCGACCACTGCCTTGTCCGGCGCGGCGTTTTGGGTCGATCAGGGAGCGTAGGTTGTCGAAGCCGTCGGCGGTCACCACTCCGGCAGCCACCAGTTCCCACAGGGCAGTTTCGACCTCGGCCTTCAACTTGTCGGTGCCGCGAACGATGTCCGCGAAGAACGAAGCTCCGCGCTGGCGGAGGAAATCGAGTACTTGACGCGCTCCATCGCTCAAGCCCCGCGCCTCCGGCTGGCTGGCAGCGGAATTATGCGAAGTCATCCAATCGGCTTCTTCACGAATGAAGAATGTGATCGGAGCTACACTGGTCGGAATCACTCGCCGCTTACCTGCGGCCGAATCCTCAAGCGTTGCCGGATGCGGAGACAGGCGTCCCCAGCCGACCGCGCCCGTCAGGCAGAGTTGGTCGAGCCATTGAGGGTCGTAATTCGCAACACGTCTGGCCAGGATCTGCCGCTCCCATGCATTGGCTGGGATTTCGAAACCTTGCAGCTGACGCAAAACATCGAGGGTGGCTCGCTCACCTTGCACTTGGGTCCCGGGTGCAAGGTGCTGCCACCGTAGCAGCCAGCGCATGAACTGCGCTGCAGAAATGGGTTCGATTTGTTTCCGGAGCGTCGCGACGGTGAGGCGATGGATTCGCGCCAGCAAACGCCGCTCGCACCATTCCAGTTCGTGTGGTGTGGACGCCCCCGCCCGCATGGTTTGATCAGTGAATTTACCCCGCAAAACGGCGCCATTAGCTTCCATACGCAGCAGAGCACCTTCGATCTCGGAGGGTGGCAATCCCAGCATGGAGCCGAGTTGGCTGGCGGTCACAGGGCCAAGATGCGCCATCCAGCCGGTGACTAGCGCGAGAACAGCGTCATCGCGAGAGGGAAGTGGGGTGTTGAGCGCGATTGGTGCGCGATCAAAACTGGCACTCGGGAAAAGCAATGAAAACATGTTGGCTCGCTCGGTGGCGACCCAAAATTGTTTATCGCTGACCAAAGCCGGACCAGCTCGATGCTCCTGTATGAGCCTTTCGAAATGGTCAGCCCACTCCTGTCCCCACGTGAGAACCGGTACAGCGATCAGAGTGTGCAGAACATCGTGCAACTCGTCAGCATCGCGGACGTCGGGCCAGGCCTCTTCGCGGACTTGCGCAATCGCTGCGGGATCGAGCTTCCCGACTTCCTCTAGCACCGATTCCGGCAGAATCCGCCGCATCTCGACCGCGCGTGCACGGCGCTCTTCCAGCGGTGCGTCGTCGAGATAGGCATAGGGATTCGCGTTGAGAATCTCGTGGGAAAACTGTGAGGGCACAGGAGTATCTACGGCCACGCAGCGGATGCGGCCGTCGGACATGCGGCGCAACAGATACTTCAGTCCGTCCAGATCCATCGCCTCGGTGAGCACGTCTTTCATTACTTCATTCACGAGAGGATGGTCGGGAATCTGAATGTCTCCCTCGATATTTTCCTGGCAGGCGGCGACGTCGGGGAACACCGAAGCTAACAGATCGTCGGAGCGCATGCGCTGAATCTGCGGCGGGACTTTCTTGCCCGACTGAAAGCGCAAGAGAGCGAGAGCGCGATTGGCGTCCCAGCGCCAGCGCGTTCCGAAGAAAGGAGACGCCAGCGCAGCTTGCTCCAGGATAGGCTGGACCGTCTCAGCGTTCAGGAAATGAAAAACATCAGCCAGGGGGAAACTGTGCTGCTCGGCCAAAGCAATGTTTAGCCCGTTGTCTGTCGCCGCCGCCTGCAATTCGAAGTTGAAGCTGCGGCAGAACCGTTTTCGCAAGGCCAGGCCCCATGCCTTATTGATGCGCCCTCCGAAAGGCGCGTGGATTACCAGTTGCATCCCGCCGCCCTCATCGAAGAACCGTTCGGCGATAATTGTTTCCTGCGTCGGCACTGCTCCCAGCACCGCCCGCCCTTGCAGAATGTATTCGATCATCTGCTCGGCACCCGAGTCGTCCACGCCGCATTCTTCTTTCAGCCACGCGACGGCTTCCGCGACTTCAGGCTGGCTGAAAGAGACTCCAATCGGCGAGAGGTTCGGCAGCCGGTCGCTGATCTGTTGCCGCAGATCTGCGACGTGCAAAGAGAGCTCTTCGGTTCGTGCCGGAGCCTCTCCGCGCCAGAAGGGAACGCTCGGCGGCGCGCCGTGGGCGTCTTCGACCAGTACGCGTCCTGATTTGCCTTCGACCCGGCGAATTCGCCAAGAACTGTTGCCCAGCAGCATGATATCGCCGGCATTGCTCTCGACGGCGAAGTCTTCGTCGAGCGTGCCCACAACTGTGCCCTCCGGTTCGGCGACAACCGTAAACAAGGCAGTTTCAGGAATGGCGCCGCCGCTGGTGATCGCCGCCAGTCGCGCGCCGCGCCGCGCACGCAGCTTGCGATTGATTCGATCCCGATGTATGTAGGCTCCGTAGCGTCCACGCCGGGCCGCAATCCCTTCGGACAGCATTTCGAGAACGGCTTCGTAAGTCTCGCGCGAGAGATTGCGATAAGGATATGCGCGGCGAACCAGAGCGAACAGTTCGTCTTCGTCCCAACCAGAATCGTATGGCGAGGGCGCCACCGCCCGCGTGTCGGAAGACGCCGACATTAGTTCTTCAGTCGCGGAGGAACTGCCGTCCACGCTCGAAGGGGGCGAGGGCGCCCGCTCCACACGACCACCGCCCGACGCACAGATTGCCACGATCTGCTGGGCCAGAATGTCCAGCGGCGAATCCGGGATCATGAGACGATCCAAGTCACCTTGGCGGATGGCTCGCACCAGGGCTGCGCATTCCTGAAGCTCATCCCGAGTGGTCACGAAGAAACGTCCTTTAGGAACTGCCCCGCGCCAGTGGCCCGAGCGCCCTACGCGTTGCAGCGCTACGGCGATCGCCCGCGGAGAGCTGATCTGGACAACCAGGTCCACCGTACCGATATCGATTCCCAGCTCCAGCGAGGCAGTCGCGACCAGTACTTTGACTTCGCCATCTTTGAGCTTTTTCTCCGCAGCCAATCGTAATTTGCGGGAGAGGCTGCCGTGATGGGCGGCGACGTTGTCGGAGCCAACTTTTTCGGCGAGATGGTGCGATATTCGCTCCGACAATCGACGCGTGTTCACGAACACCAGCGTAGAACGATGTTGCTCGATGAGCTCCACCAGCCGGTTGTAGATCTCGTCCCACATTTCGTTGGTGGCGATGGGACCGAGTTGGCTGGCTGGAACCTCGATCGCCAGATCGAGCTTCCGTCTGTGTCCAACATTGACGATCACAGGATCGGGACGGCCGCTTCCGGTGAGGAAATGTGCGACCTCTTCGATTGGCTTTTGTGTGGCCGAAAGGCCGATACGCATAGGCGGGCGATGCGTCCATGCTTCCAATCGCTCCAGCGACAGAGTCAGGTGAGCGCCGCGCTTGTCGTCGGCCACTGCGTGGATTTCATCGACGATGACCGTTTCGACATCACGCAGGATAGCCCGGCTCTTTTCCGCAGTGAGCAAAATGTAAAGAGACTCTGGCGTGGTGACTAGGATGTGCGGAGGCCGCTTCAGCATCGCGCGGCGCTCGTGCATGAGCGTGTCGCCCGTGCGGACCGCAGTGCGAATCTGGGGCATCAGCAAGCCACGCTCGCCGGCCATTTGCAGAATTTCGCCAAGCGGCACTTCGAGGTTCTTCTGGATATCGTTGCCCAGCGCCTTCAGTGGCGAAACGTAGAGAACTTCGGTGCGGTCCTGAAGATCGCCCGCAAGCGCCTTGCGCACCAGCCGATCAATGCAAGCGAGAAACGCAGCCAGGGTCTTACCGGAGCCGGTGGGAGCAGAAATCAGTGTAGTGCGACCCGCCAGAATATGCGGCCATCCCTGCTCCTGCGGCTCAGTGGGCGTGCCAAATCGGCGGACAAACCAGTCCCTGACCAAAGGGTGGGCCCAAGCAAGTGCGGAGGCGGGAGAAACCATTGCGACAATTTTACCATAAGGTTTTCGTTAAATCTTCGCCTGAGGTGGCACTCATCAGACCAGCTCTTAGCTATTGGCTTTTGCTATTAGGCAAAACATCTCGGTGATTCTCGGTGGGGGCCACACTGTCAGATTTTGGTTAGGCCAGGAGCTAAGAGCCAAAGGCTAGGAGCTGACTTCAAGAAAAAACCCATCGGTTGTCTGCTTGGGGCGTGCTCGGGTCGACAACCGATGGGCTACCGTTTCTCCTTACTCACCCTGTTGTTTTCAGGAGTCATTGGAACATAAAAACCCATCACCTGAAAAAAGTTTCGCGCGGGACCACAAAATTTCCGAAAACTCTTAAACCAATGTAATGACAATACTTACTCCGGTATGGCTGGCAGGCGGGCTGCCATTAATTCGGTAAACCGCGTGTCACTGCGCAGGCCCGCAAACTCCGGATCCTTGTAGACGTCGTCAATACCCTTGTATCCCTCCTCGATGGCCCGCCGTAAGTACTGCAAAGACCGATCCCGATCGCCCTGTTTCGCCCAGAGTTTGGCTATGAGGTAGTCGTACCGCGCCCGATCCTCTGGGGACGGTAGCTGCGCCGATACGCCGTTGTGTGAGGTACGCTCCAGGATTTCTGGGTCGATTTCCATAGCCTTAGCGTAGTCGTCAATAGCTTTTTCGAACTCTTTCTTTCCGAAGTAAGCGGCACCCTGGTTGCTGTAGAACGAGGCCGAGTCCGGGCGCAACTTGATCGCCTTCTCATATTGCTTAATGGCTTTCGCGTACTTCTTTTGCTCGTAATCTATTACGCCCAGATTGTTCATCGCGTCGGCGTAATGGTGGTCGAGGTGGGCAGCCTTTTCAAAGTCCTTGCCCGCCTCTTTATAGCGCTGCATAAGCAGCTCCGCGATGCCGGCTTTGTTGTATACCGCAGGATTGTTCGGCGTCTTGGCCAGAATCGCCCGATAATAGTCCAGGGCGTCGAGGTAGTCCTTCTGCAGACGCAGCTCATCACCCCGCTTTTCGAGCTCCTCCACCGAAGAGGTGGCAGACGGAGGCATGGTGTGGCGGATCGTAGGCGGACTGACCTGTACCAGTTCCGTGTTCGAAGTTTGGGCGCTTAGAGTGGAGACAACAGAAACGATCATCAGCAAACAGAAGAGAGGTTGACGGCGCATAGCTCACCTCCTAAGAAAACCGGGCGAACTCCCCACACAACCATTGACACCTACACAGCAAATAATGTTCCTTCACTGCGGCGCGGTTTCGGTCCGCGCCGGTGGATCGGGCGGAGGGTTAGACGGTTTGTCGTCTTTAAAGATACCCGCAATCTTGCCAAAAAATCCCTTTTTTTTCTTCCCATCCTGGTCGGCGGCGTTGGCGTCCTGTTGGGCAGGCGCGCCAGCCGTTGGAGGCGGCAAAGCTTTGTCGCCTCCCAAACCGAGCATGCGGGAGAAGAAACCCTTAACCCCAGTCGGCTGATCACAAGTCTGGTTCGGTTCCGTTCCGGCGATGAACGCCGCAGTGTAGGTCTCCGGACAGGCCGGGGTAGCCAAGAGGTTAGTTGTTTTGTCCAACTGCACGTCCACCACGCCGGCAGGCTGAGCAAATGACTTCACGTCCGCGTATTGGGGAAGCGAGACCGCCTTCTTCATGAACTCTGCCCAGATCGGCGCGGCGGTTTGGGCTCCGCTCAGGTGAATGTCGCTGTAGTCGTCAAACCCAACCCACACAATGCAGAGAAGGTTGCTGGTGTAGCCGGCGAACCAGCCATCGTGGGAGGTTCCGGTCTTGCCCGCCGCGGGAGCTTCAAACCCGCGGGTGCGAACCTCGAAGGCGGTCCCAAAGTTGAGCACTCCTTCCATCATGTTGGTCATCACGGCGGCGACCCGGGGATCGAGTACCGGCCGTTTTTCCGGTTTGAAGTCCATGACCACGTCACCGGCGGCATTGCGAACGGAGTTGACCATCACAGGTGAGATGCGGATTCCTGCGTTTGCAAACACGGTGTACGCTGCCGCCATGTCCAGAGGCGTGGCGTCATAAGAGCCGAGCGCCATGGCCGGTGTGGCCTTGACTGAAGTGATTCCGGCGGACTTGGCCAAGTCTGCAACCTTGTCGTACCCAACTTCCTCCGCTAGCTTTACGGTCGCATTGTTTAATGACATTGCCAATGCATAACGCGCGGTTACGTCGCCGTGGTATTCCTCTTTGTAATTGCGCGGTTCGTAAATCTGATCTCCGTAGGCGAAGCTGCCGGGCTCGTCCTTCACCATGGACGCCGGAGTGAATACCGGGTTGGCTCCATCCACTGCGGTGTTGATTGCGGCGGCATAAACAAACGGCTTGAAAATCGATCCCGTCGGACGCTTCGCGACCGCGTGATCCAACTGGCTGAAGCCATAGTTCCGCCCGCCGACCAAGGCCAGTACTTCTCCGGTATGAGGATTGAGTGCAACCAGAGCCACTTGAGCCTGCGGTCCCGGTGCCACCGTGGTTTCGAACTTGTTCTTGCCAACCTTTACTTTCTTTGTGCGCTTCTTCGTTACCTGATCGTCGACTAGTTTCATGCCCATGTCGACAGCTTGCGCCGCTGCCTTTTGCAGATCAGGATCTAAAGTCGTGTAGATGCGGTAGGACTGCTCGTTGAGTTCCCGTTCGTTCAGCCGACTGATCACCGCATCGCGAACCAAGTCAACAAAATACGGAGCGTCACTCGCCTCTACGTTAGGAGGCGCGAGCTTCAGCGGCGTTGCCTTCGCCTTGTCTGCCTCCTCTTTCGTGATTGCGCGGGTCTCGACCATGCTGTCCAGCACGAGATTGCGGCGCTCGGTCGCACGCTCAGGATGACGATAGGGCGAGAGATAACTCGGCGCCTGGATGAGTCCCGCGATCAGCGCAGCCTCGGGGAGCGTAATGTCTTTCAGGTCTTTATTGAAGTAGGCTTGCGAGGCCTCGGCAAAGCCGCTAATGGTGAACGAACCGCGCTGCCCGAGATCTACCCGGTTGGCGTAAAACTCAAAGATCTGCTGCTTGCTGAACTTCTGTTCCAGCTCCATCGAAATCAGGATTTCGATGATCTTGCGCTTGACCGTCTTTTCTGGGCTGAGAAAAAATGCCCGCGACAATTGCATGGTGAGGGTAGAACCGCCCTGCTCATGTTTCTGGTGCGTAAAGTCAATCCACGCGGCCTCGCCCAGGCGGATGAAATTCACGCCGCTGTGCTGGAAGAAGCGCCTATCCTCGATAGCAAGCACCGCATCCACCAGTATTTTGGGAATGTCGTCATACTTTACCAATTGCCGCTTGGAACGCTGCTCCGCATCGAATAGCGCAGTAATCATCCGCGGCTCGAGTTCGTAGGCTTCCAGTTCACCGGATTTTCCCGTGATGCTGGAGACGTGCCCGTCCTGCACGCGGATCGTCGCCGGTTCCGGGCTGTGGTAAGACTGCGGCCCCGGCTTGATCTCAATACCACCATTCAGAGTGCGGTAACTTCCCATGGGAGACGGGCCATCGTTTTCCGCATAGCCCGCTCGGCGAAGCTGCGCTGCAATCTCGTGCAGGTCGACTTTCTCACCTACACGAAGCGCACGTGGAATGGCGTAAATACTGGCGGAGCTGCTGAAAACTGTTCCCTTGAAGCGCTGATCGATGATGCGGCCATACTTAACGTAGTAATAGGAAAACCATCCGCAGATGCCCACGGACAGAATGATGAAAACCGCGAATGCGGCTCTGATCACCGGGTCGCGGGAGACAAGTCCCTTGCCGCCTGCCGCACTCTTCTTTCTTTTCGGAATCTTTAGCTTAATGGTCACAGTAAGTCGAGCGGAGTCCCGTAGGCGGTGGCGTCCCGCTGTAGTGAGATGACAGCGCAAGTGAACGCGTTATCCCCAAAACGGGAACGGCCGGCAGTTACACCCACGGCCATCGAATTTCTTGGCTCATTGAACAAGCGAAGGCCCCAGAGCTTGCCTCCAGCGTCTATTCTAAATCACGCCGAATCCACAAACGTTATCAGAAGGGGCTCTTGTTGTCGGTGGAAGCATCGAAATGCAGGTCTACAGGATAACCGGGCAGGTCCAGGTGGACACTGTACGGCGCACTGATGCTGAGCGATCCCGTGCCCTGCGTTCCATGACGCTGCACTTTGATCTGATCTTTCGTCAGCGGAATGTCGAGGCCTTGTGCTTTCTTGTAGATAGCGTCGCGGATCGCGTCTTCCGGCTTGCTGGTGTAGGTCTCAAGCGTGGCTTCAGTCTTGACGTCATCCTGGAATTGGTAATTCGAATAATAGACGGGGACCAATTCCGCCCCGAGATAGATTCCTGCCACAATCACAAACATGCCAAAAACGAGTTTTACCGTTCCCATCGCGTGCTCCCGGCTTCGACCGTGCACGCCAAGATCTGCTCAGCGGGCAGGCCGAAAAGCTCTGAAATAGTCCGTTATAGCCGCGATGCTAGCATCCTGAATTTGGTGTGTCGAGCGTTGAACGACCTCTACAGTACCTTCGGTAACTTTCTTACCGACGGTAACACGAAAGGGTATGCCCACCAGGTCAGCGTCTTTGAACTTGACCCCTGGCCGTTCGTCCCTGTCGTCCAGTAACACGTCGAATCCGTCGGCCTCCAAGCGGGTCGCGATCTCGGTCGCAGCCTTCAAAAGCGCCTCGTCTTTCACGTTGACGGGACAGACGACAATCTCAAAGGGCGCAATCGACTGCGGCAGCCAGAAGCCGATTTCGTCGTTGCTCTGCTCGATCGCCGCGGTAAGAATGCGCTCGATGCCGATCCCATAGCAACCCATTGTCGGCATGACTTCCTTGCCGTTCCTGTCGAGCACGCGCGCATTCATGGATTCGGAGTACTTGTAGCCAAGCTTGAAGATGTGGCCGATCTCGACGGCGGTATCGATGCGCAAAGCACTGCCGCAGTTAGGACAAGCCTCGCCGGCGGTAACGGTGCGCAGGTCTGCGTAGGCAGTCGGTTGAAAAGTCTCGCCCGGCGTGATGTTTTTGACGTGATAATCCTCTTTGTTGGCGCCGGAGATCAGGTTCTTGCGGCCTTCGAGTGCCTTGTCAACCAGCAGAATCGGCCGAGCGACGTCGTCCAGACCCTTGGCCCAGTCAATGCCGAGAGGGCCGAGGAAACCGGCAGGAGAACGAAAAAGCGCTTTGATTTCGCCCTCTTCCATGGGTCTGGTTTCTTTGCCGCCAATGGCGGAAGTCAGCTTGGCTTCGTTCATCTGGTGGTCTCCGCGCAGGAGAAGGATGACGGCGCGGGAGGTGGATTTGCCGGTCTTTTTGTCTTTTTCCTGGGCAACGAGCGCCAGCGTTTTGATCTTGTTCTTAGGGGAGACCCCGAGGAAACGGGCGACAGCTTCAATCGTCTTCTGGCCGGGAGTGTGAACTTCGAGCGGCTTGCCGTCGCCCTCGGGTTTCAAGTCCTCGGCCGGGTCCAGCTTCGAAGTCGCCTTCTCTAAATTGGCCGCGTAGCTACATCTTTCGCAGCGCACGACTTGATCTTCGCCGGCAGGCGTTCGCACCATGAACTCCTGCGATTGCGACCCTCCCATCGCACCCGAGTCCGCCTCGATAACCATGTACTTCAGCCCACAGCGGTCGAAAATACGGCAATACGCGTCGTGGTGCTTCCGATAGGAAACGTCCAGCCCAGCGGCATCGATGTCGAACGAATACGAATCTTTCATGATGAACTGCCGCACCCGCAGTAGCCCCGACCTCGGCCGTGGCTCATCGCGAAACTTGGACTGAATCTGATACCAGATTTGCGGCAACTGTTTGTAACTGCGCAGTTCCTTGCGGGCAATGTCGGTCATGACTTCTTCGTGGGTCATGCCCAGGCAAAGATCAGCCCCCTTGCGGTCTTTCAGCCGAAACAAATTGTCGCCCATCACCGACCAGCGCCCGCTGGCTTCCCAAAGCTCGCGCGGATGCAGCGCCGGCAAATAGAACTCCTGCCCAATCTTGTCCATCTCCTCGCGGACGATGCCCATGATCTTATTGAACGACCGATTTCCCATGAAGAGATAGGAGTAAATCCCGGCAGCAAGCTGGCGAATGTAACCCGCTCGCACCAGAAACTTGTGGCTGGCGACTTCAGCGTCCGCAGGCGCCTCGCGCAGCGTAGGAATAAAAAGTTGAGACCAGCGATGCATAGTAAGGAATCCTGAGCAGCAGGGAATTGGTTATTGTAAACGATTGGGAATTAGACGGTGGTTAACGACCGGAACGCGACAGAAGTGTTCCAAGTCCGAGCCCCACCAGTCCGAACAAAACTGCGTTCTCGACCGTGACCAGCAGCATGGCAAAGACTTGAACGATGGGACTTGCATTGTCGGTGGCCATAAGTGTGAGGGAAGGCAGGCACAGAACGAGAGCAATCATGGAAAGGTCGTATCGCAACCCATGGGTATTTATGTACCACGAGATCGACAAGATTGCGACTGCAATAACAAAGCCGAGTACGGCGAAGACGGCGCCAAACCTTTTGGTTGGGCTTAGTCGCTGCCACTTCGTAGACACGGGTCCTCAGCGTCCAACCAACTGCTTCAGAATCTCTTTCCCCAGCTTCTGGGTCTCGCCGAAAAACTTCTGATATTCGATGAACATCCGATTAAGTTCGAGCGACTTATCCGGTCCGGGATGCTTGCGCAGAATCATGTCGCGCACGTGGACCGGGTTGGGCAGGGTTGCGTCTTCCGTCAGTTCTTCCAGCGCCGTATTGGGATCGTAGTGATACATAGGATTGACTCATTGAGTAATTTCGTAATCGGGTAATTGTGTAATTAGTTTTCAATTGCCAATTTACCCGATCGCGCAATTATTCAATTCTTACATCATTTGGGCTCCCCACAGATCATGCAGGTGTACGATGCCTTCGAGTTTGCTGTTGCCATCCACCACCGCCAGCGATGTAATTTTCCTCTCTTCCATCAGAGCCAGAGCGGTCGCGGCGAACTCGTTGCCTCTAATCGTCTTCGGATTCCTAGTCATGCACTGGCCTGCGCTTAAATCGAGTACGTCCTTGCCGCGTTGTTCCAGCAGCCGCCGCAGATCACCATCGCTGATCACTCCCACCAGTTTTTCGTCTTCGACGACCGCAGTCACACCCAGCTTCTTGCGCGACATTTCATAGATCACGTCCGGCATGGTCGTGCGCGGAGTAACGCGCGGGACAGCGTCGCCGGTGTGCATCAGCGATTCCACTCGGGCCAGGCGCTTGCCCAGCTTGCCTCCGGGATGCAGGTTGGCAAAATCCTCTTCGTTGAAGCCTCGCATCTCGGCCAGCGTCATCGCCAAGGCATCGCCCAGGGCGAGCATGCAGGTTGTGGACGCCGTCGGAGCGAGTCCCAACGAACATGCCTCCTCGGCAACCGAGCAATCCAGCGCGACCTCGGCGGCCTCGGCCAAAGTGGAGAGTCTAGCGCGTGTGGCGCGGGCGCCCCCGCCCGTGTTCCCGGCATAAACCTCGTCACAAGTCATCGCGATCAAAGGCACCTGCAACCGTTTGAGGGTAGCCAGCAGACGCAGAATTTCCTCGGTCTCGCCGCTGGCTGAAAGTGCTAACACGAGGTCGCCGCGCATCACCATTCCTAAATCTCCGTGCACTGCTTCTACCGGATGCATAAACAGCGCAGGCGTCCCAGTCGAATTCAGCGTTGCGGCAATTTTGCGCGCGATGATGCCGCTTTTGCCCATACCCGTCACCACAACTCGTCCCTTGCAGCCGTAGATCAATTCCACGGCGCGGTTGAATGCGTCGGCCATTGGCCCGGCAATGCGATCCGCCAGCGCGCGTAAGGCGTCGGCTTCGATGCGCACCACGTTTTCGCCCACATGTTTCATGGAAGAAAGAAGATGTTAGCACGCCAGCAGGACGGCCGACGTTGGTTGCGACACTCCCGTTCGTCGCCCAAGTAGCTGCGAGACGTATCAAGCTACGTCCCTACAGATCGAGTATCTTTTCAGAAGTGGTCGTCCATGCGCCGTCGCTGGTCTGCCCTTTGTCCCAACTCGGCGAGACTCATCGCTTGAATGGCCCGATCCCACGGCCCGGCTTCCCAATTGTCTTTCTTCTTGACGGTGTGAATCCAGGGAGGCAAGGTGATGAGCAAATTGCGCGCGATGGCGACTGCATAAGGCTCGTAGAGTGAGCGCAAATGCCTAAGCTTTTCTTCAGATTCCGGTGTTTGCGAACAGCGCAAACCGCAACCCAAGAGCGTCTGCCGGATGGTTTGCAGTTGTTCTGGGTCAAGTCGACCAGGAGCCAGCGGATCGTATCGCGCATTTACCAACTGTGCCAGGTCGACCATCGCGTGCCGCGCCACCGCAAATGTCAGCTTGGCCTGCTGCTCTTGAATGCCGTCGATGCCGGCGAGCACCAGGGAACTGGCATCGAGAATCATGGTGAGCGCACCCAGCCAGGACTGATTGTTGTGCTGCGAGCGGAAGAAGCTGAGCGGCGGATAGGAAATATGGCTCTCCAGCAATTCAGCCGACCAGCGCTCCCAGGCCCGAAATATTTCATCGAGCACAATTTGTTGTGGGCAGTTTCCGAATCGCACGAGCAACTCGGCTGAGGTGGGCGGCGAACCGGCGCGCGCGTCCAGCAACGAGATCTCAATTTCACGCCTGGAAAACGAGGAATAAATTGTAGGCAGATACCCGATGACGGTGCCCAGGAAACCAAAGCCCATGCCGGCTTCGAGCACTGCCAGAGCCCGCGCAAAGCTCGACGTCGGAATAATGTCGCCATAACCCAAAGTGAAGAAGGTTGAGCCACTCAAGTAAATCACCCGGCCAAACGTCACGGGTTCGTTGCCGAGCATGACGTGCTCCCCGGCCCCGTACTGCAACAGAGCGAAGCCAAAGATCAGACCGCAGGCCCAGAGCGCGAGCAGAAAGAGCAACGACAGCGGCCCGAAGTAGCCTAGAAAATTTTCGCGGCGGCCCGGTGATTTGATCAGGGCTGTAATTTTTCGCCACGGAATCCAGGTGTTCCGGTAGAACCAAACTGTAATACGAAACTTGCGCCGCACCCGGCGCGGCAGAACGACGGTTTCAAACGCATCCAGCAGGACAGCGAGGATGACGGCGATGCCGGCGATAGTAGCGAAGGTAAACATTCGGAGTCAGTGGCGAAAATGGTAGCAGATTCCATATTTCCAGCGTTGTTGCGCTGGGGCTGCGGTTTAGGTTTCAGCCCGGGAGCGGGCATGGCTACGGAGTTGATTGAGCGGTCCTGATGGCTCCCTGCACCGCCAGCAGCTCTTTCAACACACCGCGCAATTTCGTTGACTCCAGCGCGTTCGCACCATCGGACTTGGCTTCCCGCGGATTGTCGTGGACTTCCAAAAACACGCCATCCACCCCCGCTCCCACGGCCGCGCGAGCCAGCACTGGAATAAACTCCGGTTGCCCACCGCTGGTTACCCCTCCATCGTCGTCTCCGTGGGACGCCGAGGGCAACTGCACAGAGTGGGTCGCGTCAAAAACTACCGGGGCAAACTTTCGCATGATGGCGAGCGAGCGCATGTCCACGACCAGATTGTTGTATCCGAAACTTGATCCGCGTTCGGTGAGAAATACGCGGTCGTTTCCGGCAGTGCGGCATTTTTCGACAGCGTGTTTCATGTCCCACGGCGAGACGAACTGGCCCTTCTTGATATTCACCGCCCGCTCGCTCATGGCTACCGCAATGATCAAGTCGGTCTGGCGGCAGAGGAATGCCGGAATCTGCAGCACATCGGCAACCTCAGCCACTCTGCCCACGTCGTGCGCGTCGTGTACGTCGGTCAGTACCGGGACGTGCACTTCATCCTTGACCTTCTTGAGAATGCGCAGCCCCTCCGTCAGACCCGGTCCGCGAAAGCTGCGCATCGAAGTGCGGTTGGCCTTGTCGTAAGAGGCTTTAAAGATGAAAGGAATGTTTAGTGATCGAGTGACGCCCTTGATCACTTCCGCCATGAATATGGCGTGCTTCTCGTTCTCGATGACGCAGGGTCCGGCAATGAGAAACAAATTGCCGGAGCCGATGCGCACGCCCTCGACTTGGAAAGAAACACTCATAGGCTCAGGAATTGGGGATCCAGAACGTTTCCTTTGTGGACCTTCGTGTCCTTAGTGGTTGATGTCTTTTCTTATCGTCGCCCGACTTTTTCAGGCCGGTGAAACATTTCTACCTCAGCTGCCACTTTGTCCGCTCGCCGCTTCAGCCCGTGCTCGTAAGCTGCGCCCACGAAAGTCTTGAACAGCGGATGCGGCTCCAGCGGCTTCGACTTGAACTCCGGATGAAATTGGCACCCAATAAAATGCGGATGATCGGGAAGCTCGATCATCTCCACATAAGTTCCATCGGGCGTGGACCCGGAAATTCGCAATCCGCCAGCGGTCAAAGTTTCCTCATACTCACGATTGAATTCATAACGATGCCGATGCCGCTCGCTGATCTCATCCTGCCCATAGATTTTGTGCGCCAAAGTCCCAGGTTCGATCTTGCAGGTCCAGGCGCCTAGCCGCATGGTGCCGCCGAGTTCTTCCACGCCACGCAACTCGCGCAGCTTGTAAATCACTCGATGCGGAGTAGCCGGATCGAACTCACTCGAATTAGCATCGGCCAACCCGCAAACGTTGCGCGCGAACTCCACGCAAGCCGTCTGCATCCCCAAACAAATTCCAAAGTAAGGAACCTTCTTTTCCCGGGCATAGCGAATCGCAACTAGCATGCCCTCAATGCCACGTTTGCCAAAGCCTCCAGGCACGAGAATCCCGTCGTAGTCGGCGAGTTGATCTTCGCTGGCCTGATCTCCGGCTTCGAGGCCCTCGGCCTCGATCCAGTTCAAGTTGAGCTTTAAGTTATGCGCCAAAGCTCCATGCACAAGAGCCTCTTTCAGCGATTTATATGAATCCTCATACTCCACGTATTTCCCTACGATCCCGATCGTGACCTCGGCCTTTGGGTTATAAACGCGATGCACCAGTTCTTCCCAACTCTTCAGATCGCGGTCTTTGGCCTCGATGCGCAAATACCGCAGCACCAGCGTGTCCACCCCTTCGTGCGAAAACACCACCGGCACTTCGTAGATCGACGCAACATCCTTGGCCGTGATGACCGCCTCTTCCTCGACGTTGCAGAACAGCGCGATCTTCGATTTGATTTCCTTGGAAAGAAAGCGATCGGTGCGGCAAAGCAAAATGTCAGGCTGAATTCCAATGCTCAACAACTCTTTCACCGAGTGCTGAGTGGGTTTGGTTTTAAGCTCCTGCGCCGCTGCAATGAACGGCACCAGCGTGACGTGCATAAACAAAGTCCGCTCGCGGCCCAGTTCCTGCCGCATCTGCCGAATAGCTTCCATGAACGGCAGCGACTCGATATCGCCCACCGTGCCGCCAATCTCGACAATCGCGACATCCACATCTTGCGCGACCTTCTTCATCGCCGCCTTGATTTCATTGGTAACGTGCGGAATAACCTGCACAGTTTTGCCGAGATAATCCCCGCGCCGCTCCTTGGCAATGATCTGCTCGTAAATGCGGCCGGTGGTCCAATTGTTGTCGCGAGAAAGTTTGGCGTGGGTAAAGCGCTCGTAGTGGCCGAGGTCGAGATCGGTCTCGGCGCCGTCGTCGGTAACGAAAACCTCCCCGTGCTGGAAGGGCGACATTGTGCCCGGGTCCACGTTGAGGTAAGGATCGAACTTCATCAGGTTGACTTTCAGCCCACGGCTCTCCAGCAGGCAGCCAATCGAGGCCGCCGCCAGCCCTTTCCCGAGCGAAGATACCACTCCACCGGTCACAAAGATGTACTTTGCCGACATCGCTTCCTCACCTTAAATTGTTTTGGAATTTTGTGCAGGTTGGGGTGCACGATCAATTATGCCAGAAACGCGGGAGCGTGGCTAGGTAGTTTTCTGGAAACCTGAACTGGGTGTTGGATGCCCCGCTCCTTGGGTTCTGTGCAAGGGGCGGGTGCCGACCGAACGACGCTGCCTGCGCCGAGGCACAACTCTCTGCGCAAACCGCTGTTTCACGCTCTGCATCGCCGTCGATGGCGTCCCCACCTGTGGCTCACTCGTGAGCAAACGAAAGTGCTCCGGCATGACGACGTATCCCAACACAACAAAGCGATGCTCTGTGCGCACTTCTTCAAGAATGTTCAGAAACAAGTCACGCCGCTCACCGGTGTTGAGCCAAGGCTTCCTGTGATAACAACTGCAGGTGATGAAGTGCAGATCTCCAGCGCCGTAGTAACGCCTCAGACCCTCGGGCATGAAGGGAGGTTAAACCGGGTTCGTCCGGAAAGATGTGACCGTCAACCGCTCCCGCCCCTTGCAAAAACCGCAAGGAGCGCGGCACCAGGCCGGATTCCCATTCGTGGGGAGGCGTTTGGACGGCCCACCATTTGAAACGCTTTGTAATCGGCTCTTCCGCCGTTGTGCCAGCGAATTCGGGAAGTGGATCTAGCGTCGGCGAGGGAGTCTCTTTGCCGAGGCCTCGGATCCGGGCGGTTCACGGAACGGTTCCACGGCAATGCGCTCGTAACCCACTTCCAGCACGGTCAGGGATTCTGTACCGCCCGGCAAGTGAAGGACTACGCTGTCGCCCGCTGCCGACTTCATCAACGCGCGCCCCAGAGGTGACACCCAACTGATGTGGTTGCGGTTGAGATCGACCTCGTCGGTGCCCACGATGCTCACCACTCGCGATACTCCCGCGGCATTGGCATAGCGCACGGTCGCTCCGAAGAATGCCCTCGTCTTTTCCTTTTCCTTGGCCTGCCCCGCTCTCGGAGCTTCCGGGTCCACCACTTCCGCGGCTTCGATTCGCTTGGTGAGAAAGCGAATCCGCCCATCGATCTGCCGCAGCCGCCGCTTGCCGTACTGATAGTCGGCGTTTTCACTGCGATCGCCGTTGCCCGCAGCCCACGCCACCACCTCCGTCACGGCCGGGCGTTCCCGGGTGAGCAGAAACCGGTGCTCATCCTTGAGGCGCTCCAGCCCGCTCGGCGTTATGTAGTTCTTAACCAACGTCGTGGGCTCGTCCGGTTTTGGTTTTCTCGTAAACCCTTTTCGCATCTCGTAGTCCCTCCAGCGCGAATCCAGATTAACGGGCAGACCTTCAATAATCCAACGGGCCAGCGTTGGCTGGCAATTGGCCGGGCTACACTGGAAGAGGCAGAACGTGTCAGGCATGAGCGGAAACCATCGGGTGATTTCCGGGAGCCTGTTTGCGGATTACTTCTGGATTGCCGACAATCCAGCCGCAATCGCCGTGTACACTCAGAACTCCAACCGCGCTTGGAAGGCGATCATACGAGGACTGCTATCGCCGCCCAGTCCGACGCCTAGTAAGCCAGTCGGCGGAGAGGTTGCGGACGTAAGCGCTCCAAATCCACTCTGCGTGGAAGGATTGCCTGGAATGCCGGCCTGCACCATACTGGGAAGCGCAAAATTCGGATGGTTGAAAACATTAAAAAACTGCCCCTCAAACCGCAGCTTCACATGCTCGCTCAAGGGAAACCATTTTGTTAGATAGAAGTCGCTCCAAACAAAATCGGGACCGCGCAGGGCGTTGCGGCCGAGGTTTCCGAACTGGCAATTCTGCGCGCTGTCGCCGCCATAGCACTGCCCCGTACTCGGATCGACCGCCGACGCAAATGCGTCCGGATTAAGCCACTGCAATGTTCCCGCCTGAGTTACGCCCGGAATCGGATGATGGTCATACGACGGAACGCCGGGAACGATACTGGCGAACTGCGGCCCGCTGCCCTGCACGATGCCGTTTCCGTTTGCTGAATAAGGCGTGCTCAGCACCGAGAAAGGAACCCCGCTGTGCCAAAACGCTGTTCCGGAAATCTGCCAGCCGTTGAGCGCGTAGCCCAGCGAATGACTGTGCACTTTCAACGGCAGCTGATAAACATACTGCGCATTGAGATTGTGCCGGATGTCATAGTCGCAAGGACCATAGTCGCGGGCCAGGTCTCCCGGCAGAGGCGAGAGAATCCCTCCTGCGGAAAACGAGAGGAATCCTCCGTTCGAGACCGTATCGATGCAACGGCTCCAAGTGTAGTTGATCTGCCCTTGCAGACCATGTCCGAGGCGCTTCATCGCAGTCAGTTGAAGGCCGCTGTAGTGGCTGTTCGCGCCGGTGGAGAACTGCGTCACCGCGCCGAATCGCGGATCGGTTGATTGCATGTAGGGGAACGGTGCGAAACAGCCCTGGCACACGGTTTGGTAGCCGTTGACTTGGGTCGAGTACGGTTGATTCACGCCCCGCGTGCCTACGTACTGCGCTTGCACACTAGCCGTCGTTCCAAATTGATGTTCCATTCCCAAACTCCACTCCATGAAGTAGGGCGCGTGGAGCTTGCCGTCCGGGACGGCCGTGATCGCAACCGGGGGAATACAACTTGCGGGACTTGACTGTGGAGATGCGCACGAAAGCTGTCCTTGGGGAAATCCCGACGTAAAAATCTGATTTGCCGTGATGGTTGCATCGACTGCGCTGTTGGGCACTCCCGGCGCAATAGCCGTGCCGCCGACGCTGCCAAGCAAGCCTCCCTGAAACGTCTTGTCGTAGGGAGGGTTCGCGCCGATCAGGTCAGCCACGCTGCCCGGCAAGATGTCGCTAAAAATCCCGAAGCCAGTCCGGAGCACGGTTTTCGGCTCGAACTGCCACGCAATCGCCGTTCTTGGTTGCAGAATGGCCAGCGGTGTAGACGAAAACAGATCGCCGAGATGAGTCTGGATGGCCTTATTCAGCGGTTGATTGACATCATGCGAGATTGAACTGAAGGAGCCGCGAAGACGGGCAACCTGATCATGAGGATTCAGCGGATTTGAATTGAAGGTGTCGCGTAGGCCGAACGTCCAAGTCAGTTTGCGAGTCACTTTCCAGGTGTCTTGTGCGTAGACGTCGAGATTGAGAAAGTTGAAGGGCTCGTTTAGGTGCGAAGGGAACGTCTTCGACGCGGTGTTCGCTGCTCCGTCTATGAATTGCTGCAAGTTCGCATAGGTCACGGTGGGAACCGTGCCTTCGCCGAAGTCGTAGTCGTTCAGACGGAAGGCGCGGATATTGGTTCCGAACCGCAGTTCATGAGCACCGCGACTCCAGGCTAGGTTATCGTTGATGAAAACGCGAGATGCGCGCCGGCCTTGAATCCAGGTGTTGTCAAGCCCTCCCACGGTCGTGAAGGCGTTCGCGCCAGTGCCCTGCAATACGATCGGAAACGCGGAAAGAGTCCGCTGCAAGTTGCTTGGCTCGAACAGGCTCTCGTACCAAGAGAACGCCGGATTGAAGTAGTTGACCAAGTTCTGCGAGAAGACGTGCGTGTGTCCTGCGGCAAACGAGTAGAGAGGCTGCGATGACAGCGCATCAAACAGAGAGTTGATAGGGTCCGTATAGGCAGCTTGCACGCCGGTGTCGGCCTGAAAACGAAACCAGGCCGTATCTCTCGCGTTGATGTTGTAGTCGACACGCACCGTCTGCACCTGCTCATGATCGTCGCTGGAGTGCGATACGCTTTGCCTGTTGGCACAACCATCCCCAGCCGCGCCAAGCGGGCAGCCTAGTATCGCGGTCGGTGTGCCGCTGGTGTTTCCATATAGCGAAAACATCTGCTGATAAAACGGGACCGACGTGGAAGGAAGTTGCTGCAGCACGTATTGTTGGAATGCCGCACTGGGAACAATCGTGGGTGTGACGATGGGCAGTGCGATCCGCACCCATTCGCTGTCGAAGAAGAAAAAAAGCTTGTCGTGCGCAATCGGACCGCCCAGACTGCCCCCAAAGTGGTTCACCGTCGATCTGGGCTTGTGGTTCCCCGGAGTCGCATTGGTGAAGTAGTCCGCTGCATTCAGTAGCGAACCATTCCACAGCTCATAGAGGTTCCCGTGAAACTGATTCGTGCCGGACTTGGTGACATAGTCGACTTGCGATGCTCCATAACGTCCTTGATCCACAGAATAGGAAAGTGTGTTGACGGTCACTTCCGAAATCGAATTCAATCCCAGTACGAGATTAGTTGAGAGACCGCTGTTGAGATTGGTGAGCGGGTCGTTCGTTTCTAGTCCGTCCACGATGTAGCCATTGGAAAGGGCGGGCAGTCCGTTGAACTCTACGTTGCCATACCCGTTGCTGCCGCCAACAAAATCGTTACTGCTTCCTGCGGTATTGATCAGCCCCCCAGGCGCGAATTGCAAAGGATAGGTGAGGTCACCTCCCGGGTTCGGCAAGTCCTCCAGAGCTGGTGCGCTCAGAGTCGTGGATGTGTTGGCATTTTCCGGATTGATGATTGGAGCTTCGCTGCTAACCTCAACCGCCTCATTGGACCGCGCCACCTTGAGCGTGAAATCCATAGTTTGCTTCTGGCCCAGACCCGAAATCACGTTGTCATTTTGGCGTGGATCGAAACCTGGCGCTTCCACCCTAACCGAATAGGTGCCCGGCTTTAACTGCGGAAAGTTGAACCGTCCTGCGTCATCGGTCTGGGCGCTACGCTTCAGGCCAGTCTCGTGATTCGTGATCGTCACAATGGCGCCCGGCACAACCGCGTCGGTTGTGTCTCGGACTTGGCCAACGATGGCACTGGTGGTTTCTCCTTGTGCCGGTGCCTTCGTCGGAAGAATACACACCACCGTCAATACAAGAAAAGCAAAGTTCGCTGCCCGCGTCATGGATACTCCACTTCTCTGTCCTCAGGTGGCAAAGGCCCACTGTTCTCTTCTATTAACCAGAGGTCATTGTAAATAGTTAACCATAGTTAATAGAAACAGGCAAGAATGGAGAAGAAAGCTGATGGACCTCCGCAATTGCACCCGAGTCGCGGGCAAACCTTCAATAATCCAACGCCAGCGTTGGCCGGGCTACACTGGAAGAGGCAGCGTGCCGCGAGTTGCTCCTTCAAAATGATCTCTTTCGCAAACATCAATAAGCAGTATGGCAAGCAGTTGCTCTTAGTGGATGCTTCCTTTCAGTTGAATCCCGGCGAAAAAGTTGGGCTGGTCGGTCCCAATGGGGCGGGCAAGACGACGCTCTTCCAGATGGTGGTCGGCGAGGAAACTCCCGACGAGAGCGCGGTCTTTGTCCCCAGGAAGTTGACGATCGGCTACCTTCGCCAGGACGTCGAGGAGATGCGGCGCCGTTCGGTCCTCGATGAAGCGATCGCAGGGACCGGATGCGTCAGCGTCCGCTCCGCAAGAAGTACACTTGGTTGGTCCAGTCCATTCTCCCGGCCTCGTCCACGAGCGAAATTAGAGCACGGACTAGCCCTCCAATGTCCGCCGGCGAGATTGTCTTTTCATCGACAAATATCACACCGCCATGGGATCGCTCTGCCTCTGCCCAGACCTTTAACAACGGAGCAATCGTCCTGCGATCATAGGTAACCAGGGTCAAGCGTTGCTTCGCTGCTTCCAACAGGCAAACGGAATCTTCCTTCCCAAGAAAGTTTCCGCTCTCCCACTGCACCATTGATTGGATAACTATGGAGTGAATAACTACCGATCGATTCCGGTGTTGGACGCCATTCGTTACATCTGGAGAGATGTGCTCATCCAGAAGAAGCTTGAGCATGTCAGCCCCGCTTGGTCGGTCTGGCGGCAAAGTCGACCGCTTGGGGAAGCATGCGCTTCAGGCTGTCGAAATCAGTTGAATCGTTCTCTGCTATCGCGTCGTTCACCTCTCCGGGGAATGCCTCCGAATAGTGAAGGGCAGCTCGAACCCTCGCTTCAGGCCATTTCAGATGCTTGGCCACATCCTTGACATTTCCCTTGTAACTCCGAAGAAGCAACATGACCTCCCATATCGCCAGGGTACTGCCTTGGATATAGGCTTGCCTGCCTGCCGGTGAATCGCGAAAATCCAGGAAGGCAAATTCCGACCGCCTTAAGCCCTCTTCCACCAGCCGCGCGCTAGCATCGCTCGGCGTCCAGCCGTGCCGTTTCGCGATGCGCTTCAAGCGTCTCCCGCTCTCCACTGGCAGGCGCATACTGAGCACCATCGTTCGCGCTTGCTTCATCGATCCTCCGAGAGTGTAACTGTTGTAAGCATTGTATCACTCCAGGAGAAATGGACGAAGAAATGAGGGGACAGACCGGGACGTCTTCACCAGTCCGCTACAATTCCAGCGTAGCCGCTTTATGCGCCATTTGATGCCGATTGTTACCCCGCGCCTGATCTTGCGTCCGCCGAGGCTTGGCGATTTGGATTCGATCCAGACCGCCAAGGAGGAAGCGTGGCCCGATTTGCAGCGTTGGATGAGTTGGGCTTTCGACAACCAACTGTCACGGCAAGCGATGGAAGATTCTATCCGGCGAACGTTGGATTACCAGAATCATGCAGGAATCGCATTGGCCGGATTCCATCGCATCAACCGGGATTTCGTCGTTCGAACCGCATTGGACCTTACCGACGAGCAAGACGTGTATGAGACAGGATACTGGGTGGCACCTACATACGCCGGACAAGGCATGGCGACGGAGGCGGCAAACGCAGCGATTCGGTACGCGTTCGGCCACCTTGGCGCGAAGGCAATCAGTGTCGGGTACTTCGACGGAAACGAGGCAAGCCGGCGCATCGTGGAGAAATTGGGATTTCAGAAACTGCGAGTTGCTCACAACGCGGCGACACGTAGCCTCGACGGCACAAAACTCGATCGTCATGAATACGTCCTGACGAGCCCCAATGCACTACCCGAACTTGACGTTTCATGGGGCTGAGGTCATCCGGCTTGGATTCAACACCCCTTTGGCTGATGAGATAACCGTGTCGGCTTCTTTCCTCCGAGCCTTGAGCGCTTCCAAGTCTACTCGCTCGTTAGGAGCCGACACGGTTATCTCATCAGCCAACGTAACGGTTGGAGGCATAACTGCGTCGCAGAGTGCTTCATAAAATCGAGGATCAACCGCGAGCATCCAGATCGAGAAGATACGAGATGGCGCAGTCTCTGCGAGCCTTGCGTGTTTCCACCACCGCTCCCGCGGCTTCTTTGGTTAGATAGAGACCAGCCGCACCAGCCATGGTCAGCAATGCAGGCCAGGAAAGTCGTCCAAGAATCTGCGCAATCGCGGCGGAGGAAGAGACCAGCGTACCGCGAGTTGCTCCTTCAAGATGATCTCTTTCTCAAACATCAATAAGCAGTATGGCAAGCAGTTGCTCTTCGTGGACGCTTCTTTTCAGTTGAATCCCGGCGAAAAAGTCGGCCTGGTCGGCCCCAATGGGGCGGGCAAGACAACGCTATTCCGGATGGTGGTCGGCGAGGAAACTCCCGACGAGGGCTCGGTCCCAGTCCCCAAGAAGTTGACGATCGGCTACTTTCGCCAGGATGTCGAGGAAATGCAGGGCCGCGCGGGCCGGTGACCCATTCGAGCCCTGTTTTGGCTCGAATGAGTATTGGTCGTTACGTGTAGTTCCGCCTACGCGAAAATGTGTTTACAATCAAGCCATGCAGGAGCCATTTACCCGCGACCGCATTATCGAGGCTCTCCAGGCGATGCCGCCAAATGCCACCATCGACGATGCTATTGAGCGGCTCGTATTTTTGGCCAAAGTTGAAACTGGATTGGCCGAGCTTGATGAGTCCCAGGGCATTCCGCACGAACAGGCCAAGCATCGCTTTGGACTGTAATGCGCATTCTTTGGTCGCCACAATCGCTGCGCGATCTTGACGCTATCCACGAATACATTGCCAAAGATTCTGAGCATTATGCAGGTCTGACCATCGCGCGAATCTTTTCTGCTGTCGAGCAGCTGATCCAGTTCCCGCACTCGGGACGTATTGTGCCGGAGCGAGATGAACTTGAAATTCGCGAAGTCATCGTCGGGCGTTTTCGCGTGGTGTATCGGGTTCAAGACGAGCTGATTGAAGTCGCAACCGTTTTTAGAGCAGCGAGAGAATTCCCAGAGAGATTCTAGGGTGTGGGACGGGTGGCCTATCCAAAGCTTGCCCCGAGCCTGTCGACTGGGCTCACGCTACACTGGAAGCCGCCCAGTCGCTGACCCTCTTGATCGCCGCTGGCCTAAGCGTGCAAACACTCTCTCGTCCACGCTTCGTCTTGATCACAATCCGCGCCCGCACCAGGTAGGCAATATGTTTTGAAATCATCTGCTGCGAGAGTGCAAACGGTTCCATCAATCCATGCACGGAGGCTGGCCCATGGGAGAGTCGTTGGATCATTGCCCGCCGGGTTGGATCAGACAAAGCCGCAAACGTTGTACCTAATTTATCCACAACCATATGGTTGTGGATTATCGGTCAATGTCAAGTGTGAATTAAATTCGGGGACCCCGGATTTGTCCTCAAAACGTGTAATGGCGTGATTTCGTCAATCATGTCGCCGTCCAGGTGAGGGTGGAGCTTCGCTCGCAGCGATTGGGTCATCTCCATCTTCGAGATCGTGAAAACCCAGGGCTGTGACGGGCGTCACCGATCTGGTTTTATCGCCCTGCTATTCTCTCCCCTTAACGGTGCGCCATCCTTCGCAACTGTTGCGATCGAGCCGAATCGAGAACGAAAATCCGCGAAGGAGAGACCTTGGAGAAAAATCGACCGACCGTCATGATTGCCGATGACCACGCCTTTGTGGCGGACGCGTGCAGGAAGCTGGTCGAACCCGAGTTCGACGTTGTTGCCACAGTGGGTGATGGTCGCGCGCTGGTGAAGATCGCCGCTACTTTAAGGCCACAGGTCATCATCGTAGACATCGCCATGCCGCTTTTGAACGGTCTCGATGCCGGCTATCAAGTGAGGCAACTGCTACCTTGGGTGAAACTGGTGTTCCTGACTATGAATACGGATCCCGCTCTGGCCGCCGAGGCATTCCGCCGCGGAGCCTCGGGATATCTGCTGAAGACTTCCTCCGCCTCGGAACTCATAGTTGCCATTCGCGAGGTTCTCCAGGGCAATTCCTACCTCTCCCCGGCAATCGCCAAAGAAGCAGTCGATTTCTTGTTGCACCAGGACAAGGAATCCATAGAGGAAGAAGAAATGCTCACGGAGCGCCAGCGCGAAGTGTTGCAGCTGCTAACGGAAGGTAATTCGATGAAGCAAGTAGCCTGCGTCTTAAACGTATCTACCTCCACGGTTGCCTTTCATAAGATCCGGATCAAGGCAATACTGCACGCAGGGAACGATGCCGATTTGGTGCAACACGCAATCAAAACTCATTTGATTTTTGCCTGAATGCAGGCGACACTTTCTGCTTCACCCGGTGCTTTCCATGCCTCGGGACTCTCCTCGACGAGTGCGATTCTTCTAGGGAATCAAGAGTACGCGTGTCATAATTCGTGACACCTTGATGCCATCGCCCTCGCAAGAGGAGCCTGCGCTGTGTCAGCTCGCGTCACATAGGCGGACAGAGGGCTGTGTCATGGCTTGTCTTTTATGCGCTTCCAGCAATCAGGCGGAATTTGGCGGTGAGATTCTTATCCATTTCCGTGGCCTCAAGAATCTGGACAAACCTCCCGTCTGGGTTTTCCCCAAGCTTTTAGTCTGCTTAGACTGCGGGTCTTCGCCATTCAGGGTCCCGCAAAGCGAGTTGGCTCTACTCGCAAGCACTACTCAGGCAGATGAAGCCTCAACGCGCCGAGAGTGCCGCACCGCCTTTGTCACCAGCGCGATAAAAACTAAGGAGGCACTATGAAACGTTATCGTTCAGAAGTCGTGCTGGCCAGCCTTCTGTTGTCGATGGGTGTATTGCCCTCTGCGGCGCAGCAAATCACCGGTACTCCCGGCTCGCCCCACGCCACTACCACGCTCAACGGAAAGCATCTTCCGCCGCCCGATCCGAAGTTCGGCGGGGTGATCGAGGAAAGGGCCTCGCAGTCGAAAGCATGGTGGCCGCCGCGCGTGGTGCCGCCGAAGGGCGCACCCAACGTGTTGCTCATCATGACGGACGATGTTGGCTTCGGCGCGCCGGGGACGTTCGGCGGCGTCGTCCCGACTCCCGCAATGGATCGCATCGCGAAAAGCGGCCTGCGTTACACGAATTTCCACTCCACATCGCTGTGCTCGCCCTCGCGTGCGGCATTGATCACCGGGCGCAATCACCACGTGGCCGGCTTCGGAGTGGTCGGCGAAATCGCCACCGGATTCCCCGGGTACGACTCGATCATCCGGAAGGAGAACGGCACCATCGGCGAGATTCTCAAGGAGAACGGGTACGCGACCTCGTGGTACGGCAAGGATCACAACACGCCCTTCTATCAGGCGACCCAGGCGGGGCCCTTCGATCAGTGGCCGAACGGCATGGGCTTCGAGTACTTCTATGGCTTCGTCGGCGGCGACACCAGCCAGTGGCAACCGGACCTGCACCGCAACACGACGGCTATCTACCCCTTTGAGGGCAATCCCGGCTGGAACCTGACCACCGCCATGGCAGACGAGGCCATCCAGTACATGAAACAGCTCAGGGAGATCGCGCCCGAAAAGCCGTTCCTTGTTTATTACGTGCCCGGCGGGACGCACTCGCCGCATCATCCGACGCCGGAGTGGATAACGAAGATCAGCGACATGCATCTCTTCGACGGGGGTTGGAACAAACTGCGCGATACTATCTTCGCCAATCAAAAACGGCTGGGCATCATGCCCGAGAACGCCCGGCTGACAGCGTGGCCGAAAGACCTGCCACAATGGGATTCCCTCAGTTGGGAGGAGAAAAAGCTCTTCATCAAGCAAGCTGACGTCTACGGCGCATACCTCGCGTACACCGACTACGAAATCGGTCGCGTCATCCAGGCCGTCGAAGACCTGGGCGAACTCGACAACACCTTGATCATCTACATCAGCGGCGACAATGGCGCAAGCGCGGAAGGTATGCTCAACGGCACACCGAACGAGTTCACCACGTTCAATGGCGTTGCCGTGCCGGTCAAAGACCAGTTTCTCTGGTACGAGTTCTGGGGATCTGACCGGACATTCCCTCACTTTGCGGCACCTTGGGCGTGGGCCTTGGACACGCCGTTCCAATGGATGAAGCAGGTGGCGTCGCACTACGGCGGGACCGCCCAGGGCATGGCCATGTCCTGGCCCGGCCACATCAACGACCCGAGCGGCATCCGCCGTCAGTTTCACCACCTCATTGACATCGTTCCCACGATTCTAGAAGCGACCCGCATCCCGGCGCCGGATACGCTCAACGGCATCCAGCAGCGCCCGATGGACGGCGTGAGCATGGCCTACACATGGAACAAGGCGAACGCGGACGCGCCCACCCGGCACACCACGCAATATTTCGAGATGCTCGGCAACCGCGCGATCTACAACGACGGTTGGGTCGCGGCGACCACGCCAGCGACTCTCCCGTGGGAACTGAGCACGGCCGCGGCGCCCGACGTGATCACGGGGTACAAATGGGAACTCTACAATGTCCAAGCGGATCCCACCGAGTCCGACGATCTCGCCGCCAAAATGCCGGACAAGCTCAAGCAGATGCAGGAGATTTTCTATTCAGAGGCGAAGAAGCATGACGTGCTGCCGCTCGACAACACGTCGCTGACGCGTTGGAACGCCCCCAAGCCGAACCTCACGGGAGGCCGAACGGTCTTCACTTACTACGGGACACTGACCGGCGTTGCCAACAGTGGCGCTCCGAGCATCCTCAACAAGTCCTACACCATCAATGCCGAAGTCGATATCCCCAAAGGTGGCGCGGAAGGCATGATCGTCACCGATGGGGGGTGTTTCGGCGGCTACGGACTCTTCCTGAGCAAGGGTGAGTTGGGAATTGGCCGCGGTAAAGTAGTGTTCCTCTACAACCTGCTCGACCTCAAACGCACGGCCTGGGAAGGGCCCGAGTTGAGCGCCGGAAAACACACCATCGTTTTCGACTTTAAGTCGGATGGCCCCGGCTTGGGCAAGGGAGGGACGGGCGTGCTCTCCGTTGATGGCAAGGAAGTGGCCAGAAATTCCCTGGAACACACCACTCCCATCACATTTCCGGAGGACGAAACCTTTGACATCGGCCAAGACACGCACACCGGCGTCGCTATGGTGGAGTATCGCTACGATGTCCCATTCAAGTTCACCGGCACGATCAATAAGCTTACTTTCGCCCTCGAACCGGAGAAGTTGACGTCAGAAGATCGTAAGCAGCTTCCGGCCATTGCTGACGCGGTTGCCCGCGCCAAGGACTAGCTGGATGAAGAAACTGCTGGCTGTTGCCGCTGTGGCCGAGGCGTCCATGGGGGTGGCATTGTTGGCGGTGCCGTCATTGGTAGGGCAACTGCTGTTAGGTGCAGCAATGACCGGCATTGCCATGCCGGTGGCGCGTGTGACCGGCATCGCTCTGATCGGATTGGGAGTCGCCCGCTGGCCGGGAACGCCCCTGGTCGGCATGTGGACCTACAGTTCGCTCACCACGCTTTACTTTCTCTATCTCGGCGTTCGCGGCGAATGGGTCGGGCCGCTGCTGTGGCCAGCTCTCATCTTGCATGCCCTGCTGACGTTCTTACTGGCCGGGGCGTGGCGCAACGCGAATAAAAGTTAAACCTTGCGGGTTGACCTCTAGCTCACCACGCAGCGTGAAAAGAGCGAACTGCTTTAGGTCTTTGATTCCTTGTACGCAGACTCGCCATTTTTCATCGCGGTAATTCCAATGCGTTTTTTCGTACCCACGCCAGGTGCCCCACCCTTTTCCGCGTACTGTGCGGAAAGGGTGGGAAGCGAGAATGCAACCCGAACCCAAGGACTCCAGACGCCATCTCCATATCAGCGTCGGCGCACTCCCGGATTCCCAAAATGGAACTCAGGCCAACCGCTGCAACGCTTTTCCCTTGATTTCATCCTTCGGTTCCGATAACATATCAATAGCATTAGTTATCTATAAGATAATGTTGATCTTTGACAACCTAAATTGTCGCTGGCGACGTCAGTCGGGCTAACTCCCATGTTTCCAAGATTTTGCCTCTAACTACCTTAAGAACCATAGATCTAGCAGGCAAGAAAAATTCCAAGCCTTTGTTTTCTAGATTTTAGGCAAAATAAAGAGTTTTTTTTGAAGCATAATCTGCACCATCAATGGTGCATCGGAACTATTCCCGAGGGTCCCCCGTTCAAGCTCTCAACGAGCGGGCGTGTTCAGTTGTCACCGAACCGGAGCTACGCGTAGGCAAACGGTCGCTCTGCGTGGCTTCTCCAAAAATAGCCAAGGATGATCACACTCGCGATCGCCGCATAGGCACACCACAGCGAGGTGAACGCGTACCGCTTGAACTCCATGACCGCCAGCAGGATCGCCAGGTTGGCCGCGCCGAAGATCGCCATCATCCGGATCTTCGAGAAAAACAGCGACCCACAAGTGGCAATCACATAGAGGATCGCAACCGCTGTATTGTTGGTGGCTTGATTGATGTACACGATACTGTTGCCCTTGACGTAGAGCTGCAACGGGAATGCCGTCAGCGCCCACAAAATATAGAGCGCTGTTGCACCGCCGAGCACGACGAACGGCAGCATCCTTCCGCGGCTCTTCCGGTCAGCCTCGAACATGAACACACTCAGCGGCAACAAAAAAGGGAGAAGCCCCTGCGCATAAAGCATGAACGCCGCCCCCATGTCGTGCGCGACCGCGGGCGAAAGAATTCCATCCAGCCCCAGCCAGACAAATCCCTCGGTGAACTGATGAACCGCGAATAGCGTGGGCAGCGCCGCGAAAAGCAGTTCGCGCCGGTGTTTCACCTTCGTCAAGGTGACGGCGCCGACCGCGCCCAGAACTCCGCTGCCCACAAAGTTCGCTGTGGCTGAAAAACACATGGCGCGTTTCCTCAAGAGTAGTTTAGAAGGATAGGGTGGACCACCCCCTCATGGCTGCTCTGCCTTAAAGACATGGTTGGCCATCTTGAGGGTCACGTACGCAGAAGCCTTCGATGCCAGTCCTAATACAAACGGATCGTTATTCGAAAGATTGTCACACCAACGCTCAGGATAGTCGACGCATCCGCCATCGTCACCTGGCACGGTGCCCTCGTAGTTTCCGAGGAATCCGCCCCATATCGCGACTTCCGATTGTTCCTTGCAACAATCTTGGCGGGTCAGAATGCCGCTGTTCGGGATGCCGATCAGGGCGAACGAGTTCGAGTCTGTTCCGCTATTCCCAAACGAGGAAGACTGCGACACAACTCCGAAGGAGTCGAAAAAGTCCTTGAAGAACTGATTGCCAATTTTTGACTGAGGCACCACATTCTTGGGGAACTGGCCGACATTCAATGCAAACGCGGGATCGGCAATCCAGATATCAAAGTTCGGAGTGGCCGTGACGTCCATATCAATGTCGAAGGCAATTCGCTTGCGCTGCGCGCTGCTCAAGTGCGAGGTGTAATAGGCGGAGCCGAGCAACCCGAGTTCCTCGCCACCGAACCAGATGTAGCGAAGTTGATTGTGAGTCGACGTTTTAGCCATGTTCAATGCAATCTCGAGAATGGTTGTCGATCCGGACGCGTTATCCAGCATGCCCGCGCCGAAGATGGAATCAAGATGCGCATCCACCACGACGACGTGGTTGGTATCTCCGAACGGTGAGTCGGCGATCAGGTTATAGTCCACACCCGACGTGGGCTGCATGTGAATGTCGAGATGCACCGTCGGCGAGTTCGCGTCGGTGTATCGGCGAAGCAACCCCGAACCCAGCGCGTAAGAAACACTAACGACCGGAATCTTCGCCGCACGCGTGAGCCGCACTGGGAATGGACTAGCGTTGCCAGACCCATAGAGAATGACTGCGGCTGCACCCGCATTTTCAGCGTTCACCACCTGCGCATCGTAGGCGCATGCGCCACGCTCAAGCAGAGCAATATGCCCAGCCATGAATCCTGCAAAATCACCAGCTAAGCATCCGTTGCCCGAGCTGCCATTTGGCTGCATCGAGGCCGTGAGTGTGCCGCCGCCGGAACGCTGAGCGACAAGCCAGTCGTGCGTGAACGCATAACTCTGGTCCGGCGTACTGAACTGCGGCACTCCAGCGACCTCCAAAGCATTGTATTGATACTGCTGGACGGTCACGTGATAGCCTGCTTGCCGCACCAGCCCGGCAACGTAATCCACCGACGCTCTGTAGCCGGCTGTGCCGGTGTCGCGGTTGCCGTGGCCATCCGATCCCTTATGTTGGTTGGCGATCTTCTGAAAGTGAGCGAGATGATTCCAGAGCGCTGGCTGCTGGATGCACTCCAGAAGTTTTTCTGGCGTGTCGTTCACTCGGGTCTGGCAAGCCTGTTCGGAGGGCACCGCCTCAGACATGCTGGAGCTAGACGATTCTTGCGCGCTGGCGATCAATCGCGGATGTGATTGGGCGAGAAGAGACGGCTGCAGAACACATGCGGCTACAGTTATGCAAATGATCGATAAACCAACGCATTTCAGCTTCGTGGATACTGACTCGAACATCGCAACACCCCTTTCTGGCCCAGTCAGCTTACACCACCTCGGGGCTGGCCCGGTATTGCTGAAAGCGGGATGCCCGCTGATCAGAGTCTCCCAAGCAGATTAAGTTGACCGCGTCCGAAAACGGCCAGTCCACCTCCGTTGCGAGTGCGAAAATCGGCATGTCTTTAATCGGCATATCTTTGAAAGGATGTTCATGCGTGTTTTTACAGCGCTAATCGTTATCTTCTATTTCGCGGTTTCCCTGGCGGCGGCTTCACCTATTGATCAAAATGCGAGCCCGCAGGACGGCATGCAGGACGTGGATCGTTCAGTCAGACCCGGGGACGACTTCTACCGGTACGCTAATGGCGGCTGGCTCAAAAAGGCAACGATACCCGCTGGCCAGTCGAGCTTCGATACGCGCGCGATCTTAACGGAGAAAACAAGCCAGCGGGTACGCAATCTCATTCAAGACGCGGCCGCGGCCCAGTCCGTTAGGGGCAGCATTGCACAGAAGGTTGGCGACTACTACGCCAGCTTTATGGACGAAGATGGCATCGAGGCCAAGGAGCTGGCACCGTTGGCCGACGAAATGGCCAGGATCTTAGCGATCACAAATAGGGCGTCTCTGTCGGCGTATCTCGGCACGACTTTGAATACTGAGGTAGACGGACTCACCGGCAACGCTGATCATATTTTCGGCGTGTGGGTCAACCAGAGTTTTGCGGACTCCGACCACTATGTTTTCCACCTGTTGCAGGGCGGTCTGGGAATGCCCGATCGCGAGAGCTACCTCGACCCATCGCCTAAGATGGCCGCGTTGCGCTCCCAGTATCAATCGCACATTGCGTCGATCCTGAAACTGGTGGGAGTTGCAGATTCGGAGACCAAGGCGGCGCGCATATTGTCACTCGAAATTCAAATAGCGCAATCTCATGCCCCGGATTCCGATGCGGCTGACGTCTTCAAACAGAACAATCCGTGGAAACGCGCCGACTTTAGCGCAAAGGCGCCCGATATGGACTGGGGCGCTTACTTTGCAGCAGCCGGAGTTGCCGGGGAGTCAGAATTCATCGTATGGCAGCCGTCGGCTGTGACTGGAACTTCTGCCCTGGTAGGCAATGAGGACGTTGATCTGTGGAAGGACTATCTTCGGCTTCACCTGATCGAACACTATGGCAGCGTTTTGCCCAAGGCAGTGGCGGCCGAAGATTTCGCCTTCTACGGCACGATCTTGTCGGGCGCGCAAAAGATGCCGGACCGCAGTAAGGCCGCCATCGCCGCCACTAACGCCGCCCTGGGCCAAGCGGTCGGCCAACTTTATGTACAACATTATTTCCCGCCTGAGGCCAAAGCGAAGGCGCAAGCCATGGTCGCCGACCTCATCACTGCCTATCGCGCCCGGATATCGAATCTCACCTGGATGTCGCCGCCGACAAAGGAAAAGGCGTTGGCCAAGCTGGCCGCGCTTAGGATAGGCGTCGGCTACCCCGACACATGGATCGATTATTCGACGCTTGATGTTGTGCGTGGCGACGCCTTCGGCAATATGCGTCGGGCGGAAGCCTTCAATCGTTCGCAGAACGTGGCAAGGCTGAAACAACCAGCCGATCCGGGCGAGTGGAAAATCGATCCGCAAATCGTGGGCGCGGTCATCGTGTTCAGCCCCAATACGGAAACCTTCTCGGCCGGGCTGTTGCAGCCACCCTATTTCGATTTCCAGGGCGATGCCGCGTCGAACTACGGCTCCGCCGGAGCAGGCATCGCCCACGAAATCAGCCACAGCTTCGACGAACTGGGCAACATTTACGACGCCCAGGGCCGACTGGGTATGTGGTGGACCCCGGAAGATGTGGCCAAGTACCACGCGGCGGCTGCGAAGTTGGTGGCTCAGTTTGACGGCTACTGCCCGCTTCCTGATCTTTGCGTCAATGGCAAGCAGGTGCTGAGTGAAAATATCGCCGATCTGGCGGGGCTGCTGACGGCGCATGATGCATATGTCCTGTCTTTGAAAGGCAAGCCCGATGTCGTGATCGACGGACAGACTGGCGAACAGCGGTTTTTCCTGGCGTTCGCCCAGAGATGGCGAAAGCTTCAGAGCGAGACCGCGCTGCGTAAGCAGATCACAACCGACACCCATGCGCCGGGGCAATACCGAAGCGATACGGTGCGCAATGTCGAGGCTTGGTACAAAGCATACGACGTTACGGCCAACGACAAGTTATTTCTGAGGCCTGAAGATCGCGCTGCGATATGGTGAGGATGAAAGTGAAGCGGTCCGAACGTACTTTTCCGGTGCCCGCTCAACCCCCGCAAACACAGGCGACCCAGGGGGTGAACTGGGCGTTCTCTTCGAGGGTACTATAATTACCGCCGGATGGCGTTGACCTCTGGCACGAAGATTGGACCGTACGAAATCCAGTCGCCGCTGGGCGCCGGTGGCATGGGCGAGGTGTATCGGGCCACCGATACGAAGCTCGGCCGCGACGTAGCGCTCAAGGTGCTGCCCGCCGAGATGGCGCACGATCCAGAGCGACTGGCCCGCTTTCGTCGAGAGGCTAAGGCCCTCGCCCAACTCGACCACCCCAACATTGTCACCATCCATTCGGTGGAGGAATCCGACGGCGTCCACTTCCTGACTATGCAGCTTGTGGAGGGGCGTCCACTCGACCGGCTGATCCCCGCAGGTGGGCTTTTGGTCGAGCAGATCGTCGGCATTGCCAGTGCGCTGGCCGACGCTCTCGCCGCGGCGCATGAGAAAGGCATCGTGCATCGCGACCTGAAGCCCGCGAATGTTATGGTCTCGAACGATGGCCGCGTCAAGGTGCTGGACTTCGGGCTGGCAAAAGATGTTCGCACAACCAACCTTAGCGATGCCACGCTGACCTCGGCCAGTCAAACCCAGGTCGGCGTCGTGATGGGGACGCCGGCTTACATGTCGCCCGAACAGACTTCGGGCCGCCCGCTCGACCATCGTACTGACATTTTTTCCCTGGGCATCGTGCTGCACGAGATGGCGACGGGGCGGCGTCCGTTCGAGGGGAATTCTTCCGCCGAGTTGGTCTCGGCGATTCTGCGGGATACCGCGCCGTCCGTCACCGACATTCGTCCCGATCTGCCCAGCGATCTGGCGCGGATTGTGCGACGCTGCCTGGAGAAGGATCCGCGTCACCGGGTGCAGACCGCGCGTGATGTCAGCAACGAGTTTCGCGATCTGTCGCGGCAAACGTCTCAGAAAACGTCTCCGGCACCAACTTCGGCGGCACGAGCGGTGGCGGCCGCCGATTCCGGTGCGGTTCGCGCCGAGGAAGGCTTCTGGGTTGCGGTGCTCCCTTTCAAATACAGCGGTGGGAACGCCGATCTCACGGCGTTGGCTGAAGGGCTTACTGAGGACATCGTCACCGGACTGTCTCGGTTCTCGTACCTACGTGTGATCGCGCGCAGTTCGACTTCGCGTTACGCCGATCGGGCGGTCGACGTGCGCACCGTCGGCAAGGAGCTCGGTGCGCGCTACCTAATGGAAGGCAACCTGCGCCAGGCAGGAACCAAGCTACGGCTTGCAGTTCAACTGGTCGATGCAGTCTCTGGCGCTCACCTCTGGGCAGAAACCTATGAGCGGACGTTTAGTCCGGAAACTGTTTTCGAACTTCAAGACGATCTCGTCCCCCGCATCGTCTCCACCGTCGCTGACCAATACGGCATTCTGCCCTGCAGCATGAGCGAGGCGCTGCGCGGCAAGAGTGAAGACCAACTGACCCCGCACGACGCCGTGCTTCGTACCTTTAGCTATTTCACGCGCATCACGCCCGAGGAACATGCCGCGGTTGGGAAGATTCTCGAACGCGCCGTTCGCGAGACTCCGGATCATGCCGATAGCTGGGCCATGTTGTCCATGATCTATCGCGGCGAATTTGCGCAGGGCTTCAATGCCGGGCCCAACCCGCTGGACCGCGCTCTGGCGGCCGCCCAGCGCGCCGTGGATCTGGCTGCTACCCATGCGCTCGGCCACTACGCGCTGGCGACCGTCTATTTCTTCCGCAAGGAGATGATCCCCTTCCGCGTCGAGGCGGAGCGGGCCCTGGCGCTCAATCCGCTGGATGCCTCGGTGAGGGCCTATCTTGGCTTGCTGATTGCCACGGCTGGTGAGTGGGACCGCGGTTGTGAGATGGTAGAGTCCGCCATGCAGCTGAATCCCAATTGCCCGGGATATTTTTATTTTGCCAGATGCTGCAACAGCTACCGGCAGGGCAGGTACGCGGAAGTGCTCGAGGGAGCGGCTCGTGTCAATATGCCCGGCTACTTCCATACGCATGCTCTGCGGGCGGCAGCGCTCGGCCAACTGGGCCGGCGAGAAGAAGCGCGCAAGGCCGTGCAAGATCTGCTGGCTCTTCGCCCTGACTTCGCCGCCGCCGCACGCCGGGAGTATGCCAAATGGTACGACTCCGAACTGATCGATCAGCTGATCGATGGCTTGCGCAAAGCCGGGCTGGACATTCCCGAGGAGGCAAGACCGGCCGCCGTCGCGCTCAAGTCTGAGCCTTCTTCAGCCCCCGACTCCGGCGCAGTTCGCGCCGACGAAGGCTTCTGGGTAGCCGTGCTGCCCTTCAAATACAGCGGCGCCAACGCCGATCTCACGGCATTGGCGGAGGGATTGACCGAGGATATCGTTACCGGTCTGTCACGTTTCTCCTACCTGCGGGTGATTGCGCGGAGTTCGACTGCGAAATATTCGAGCGAGTCAGGAGATGTCCGGGCGATCGGCAAGGAACTGGGAGCGCGTTACGTCATGGAGGGAAGCCTGCGCCAGGCGGGATCGAGGCTACGCCTTGCGGTGCGGCTCGTCGACGCTACATCCGGCGCCCACTTGTGGGCGGAGACTTTCGATCGTGCTTTCGCTTCAGACGGGATCTTTGAACTCCAAGACGACCTGGTGCCTCGCATCGTCTCGACCGTAGCCGATACGCACGGCGTTCTGCCGTACAGCATGAGCCAGACTCTGCGCAACCGAAACCCGGATGAGTTGAGCCCCTACGAAGCTTTGCTCCGCGGGTTCGCATACTTCAAGCATGTCAACGAGAGCGACCACGCGGGCGCGAGGGCGGCGCTGGAGAAGGCGGTTCAGCAGGCGCCAGGAAATGCGGATTGCTGGGCCATGTTGGCGATGCTATACCGGGAAGAGAACAACCACGGATTCAACGTGCGGTCGGACCCAGTCGGACGCGCATTGGCCGCAGCCCGGCGCGCCGTGGACACGGCGCCATCCAACCACCTGGCGCATCACGCCCTGGCGTCGGTCTTATTTTTCCGGCGGGAAACGCAAGCCTTTCGAAGCGCAGCCCAGCGGGCCATCGAACTCAATCCAATGGACGGATTCACCATCGGGTACATGGGTTTTCTGATTTCCTTTTCCGGCGACTGGGAGCGCGGGTGCGCTCTGATGGAACGGGCCAGAAGCCTCAACCCCAATCATCCCGGCTGGTACTGGTTCCCGCCATTCTTCAATGCCTACCGCAAGGGCGACTACCGAGATGCCCTGGAGTTTGCACTGAAAGTCAACATGCCGGGCTTCTGGCGCAACGAATTGGCACTCGCCGCCACTTACGGGCAACTCGGCGAACTGAAGCTGGCGCGTAACGCGGCACAGGAATTGCTGGCGGCGCGCCCGGAGTTCGCCACCGCAGTGCGGGAAGAATGCAATAAGTGGTGGGAGCCGGAACTGGTCGAGCAAATCATCGACGGTCTGCGCAAAGCGGGGCTGGAGATTGCTGACAAGTAGACGCCGGGAGCGGATGCGGAGACTGTCAAACCTAAACTTCTAAACTACTCTCCGAGCGAATGTTCGGTGCCGATCATGTACAATTCTCGCGACTCGGGTTCCGGAGCCCTGCAGCGTCTCATTCGCAAAAGTAAAAATCGACCAAATCCAGGAGCTACGAAATGAAGCAATCTTTACTTGCAGTGTTGGTAATCAGCGGAGCTGCATTGCTCAGTCATCCCTCAGCGGTTGCGCAGGCAAGCGGTGCGACGGCGAGTGCGCCTCCGAGTTCTCAAAGTTCGATGAGTCAGGATATCGATCTGCTTCGCAAGGACATTCGCTCGCAGAAGAAGCAGATTATCGCGGCCAACATGCCACTGACCGACACCGAAGCGCAGGCGTTTTGGCCGGTCTACGATCAATACACCGCCGAACTGGTGAAGATCAATAATGATAAGTACGCGCTGATTCAGGAATATGCGCAGAGTTACGGAAGCATGACCGACGCCCAAGCCGACAATTGGTCCGCGCGGGCGCTGAAACTGGATGCGGACGTAGCAGCGCTCCGGCAGAAGTACTGGCCCAACTTTCGCAAGGTACTGCCGGCCAAGAAGGCAGCTTTGTACGAGCAGATCGAGCGCAGAGCGCAAATGCTGATTGACGTACAGCTGGCCTCGCAGATTCCGCTGCTCCAGCCGTAATAGCGCCGAACCTTAGCCAGAATGATCCCTAGCCGGCCGAGAAGGCCGGCTTGCATGTCACCCCTCACTGTCTGGGTTTCACGGGTGATCCTGCTTTCGCCTCCGCCATCACTGAGGGGAAGCCGATTTTCCGCTCCAGTTCCGCGAAACGTGGATCGGAACGGAGATTGTCGAAGGCCGGTTCGACTCTCAGAAATACGAGGTCGCTGTCGCGCTCCTGATAGGCCTTGGACAGCCACTCGAAGGCACGGTTGCTCTCGTCGAGCCGCGCATAGAAAGTTGCTACGAAGAAAGGCGAAACATACGCGTAATTCGAGGAACTTGTTAAGTGCTCGAGCCAGATTTGCAATGCCCTTTGGTACCCTGACTTCGAGTACGCCTGTCCAATAGACGCCGCAACTGCCGACCCTCCCACTTCGATGAGACCCGATTGCCACTCTTCAATAGCTTCCCTATACATCCCCTTGCGCTCATAAGCTCTTGCGAGATCGTCATGAACCGGAGCGAAGCCCTCGTCGATTTCCAATGTCTTCCGATATTGTTCGATAGCTTGATCGTAGCGGCGCGTGTCGTAGAATGCCTCTGCTGCATTGGTGTTTATGATCAAGGAGAGTGGCTCGAGTTCCTGTGCTCGTTTGTGCTGCGCCGTGGCCTCATCCACTCGGGACATTGAATCCAGGTAGAGGGCGTACATTCCATGAGCGATTCCGTAGCTAGGGCTCAGCTCAATCGATCGCTGAAATTCCTTCTCCGCCTCGACCCAGTCCCAGTCGTATGTCCATTTGACCCATCCCAAAGCCGCATGGGCTTCGGCAACCGAATCGTCCAACTCCAAAGCCTTCAATGCCGCTGCCTTCGCCTTTGGCATCATTTCCCGAGGGGGGTGGGAATACGAAAGTTCATGATAGGCATCGGCCAATCCAGCATAGGCGAGAGCGTAGCTCGGGTCTTTGTCAATCGCTTGTTGGAAGTACCCAACGGCCTTCCGCAGACTTTCGTCGCTAAACTTGTTCCAGTAGAAGCGCCCTCTCAGGTAAAGGTCGTAGGCCTCCCAACTCTCGGTGGTTCGCTTGCTGAGTTTATTTCTGTCTTCTCCGTTGAGCTGCACTCTCAATTTGTTGGAAATATCGCGCACAACCTCTTGTTGAACGGCTGCTATGTCCGATAGCTTCCGGTCGTATTGCTCACCCCACAGCTCCGAGCCGTTGGTGACGTCGATAAGTTCCGTCTGAACCCGCACATCGTCGCCGTGCCGAGCGAGCGTTCCGGCAAGAACTGCTCGAACCGCCAAGTCGTGCCCCACCTTCTGCGGATCGGCATCGTGTCCCTTGTAACGGAACACTGTGCTGCGCGCCAACACCCGCATCTGAGGAAGTTGAGATAGTCCGTTGATAATGCCTTCGGTGATGCCGTCACTGAGATACTCGACATCGGGATCACCGCTGGAGTTCACGAACGGCAATACGGCTATCGACTCGATGTGCCCGCGACTGCCACCGAGCTATCTCGCCGTTATCAAGGCCATGATCAGAACGAGAAAAACCAGAACAGTGGCCACCATCATCCGACGTGACCTGGGAGATGGTGTAATCCTGTTCGGCGGGGTTTTCTCTGGTTCAAGAAGAATCCGCGGAGATTGCGTCTCAGCAGCCGTGAAAAAGGCAGGCGACGGAGCAACTTCCTGGACCGTAGCTATAAAGCGATATCCCCGGCCAACAACAGTCTGGATAAAACGTGGCTGCTCGGGGTCATCTTCGAGGACTTGGCGAAGCCTGCGAATTACGGCATTAATGCCGTTGTCGATGTCGAGGAAGACATCCTTGCCCCAGACCCTCTCGGCGATCTGTTCCCGGGCGACAAGTTGACCTGGCTGCTCCAGCAAAAGCAGCAGCAGTTCCATCGGAATACGCGCCAACCTGACTGGCAGGCCGGCCCTTCGAAGCTCATAGGCGCCGCGGTCGAGTTCAAACTCGCCTCCGAATCTGATCAAGTTCGAAGACACTACTTCATTCGATGGCAACGCAGGTGCTCCAATAAATTTGACATTTTACACCCGGGGAAATGATGAAATTGTCACCACGATGTCACGGATGTTTACGGGTGAGACGCGGCCCATGCGCCTGAGAATCTGGCCGTGTCCGACTGACACTTCAAATGTTCACAGTGCGTAATCCCCTCCCTTATTTTCTAGGACTTAACACTTTCATGCGAATGTAAGACAGTTTTCATGCGTTTGCCATTGGTTGAAACAGTGGACTCAAGCACTATCCGCACAGGCTCACTTGCAGAACTTGGCGAGCCGGAATGAAAAACAACATTAGGAGATGCTTGTGAAGAAGTTTGTTTTTGCAATTACCGTGCTGTGTCTCTGTTCTCTCAGCTTGGCTGAGACCTCGAGCGCAAACGCAGCTGACCCTCAACAGGAAACCGCGACCGAAGTTGGTCAGTCGCACATGCAACATCAAGAGCTAACACCAGGCCAGAAGAGCAAGCAGGGGGCGCTTCTCAAAAAGGTCCGGGAAGTGACCGCTCGTTTCAAAGATGTGAAGGTAGCCGAGGCGGATGGCTATGCCCTTACATTCGGCTGCGTCAGCGGATCTGACGAGGGGGCCATGGGACTCCACTACATCAACTTCGACTTGGTGAAGGGCGGCGTCATCGACGTTACGCATCCCCAGGCCATCATCTATGAGCCAACGTCAAGCGGAGGCGCAAAACTAACCGGCGCCGACTATCTGGTTCTCGCCGACCAGTGGAATAAGAACCATTCGTCTCCGCCGGAGCTCATGGGACAGCTCTTTCATCTGTTCGGAACCCCCAATCGCTTCGGCCTCCCCGCGTTCTACACCCTGCACGTTTGGGCGTGGAAGGATAATCCCAACGGCGCCTTCGTAAACTGGCACCCCAACGTTTCCTGCGAGCAGTTCGCCGGAACCCCTGATTCGATGCAATAGTCGAATCTCTCTTCAGCGTGCCCCGCTCAAGGTCCCAGCCTGAGCGGGACCCGCCTATTTAATCAGGCTAGGAAAATAGCTGGTGTAGCGCCTATATTTACTGAGTTATCGAGTCGCCACTTCGGGGAAAACGGACGCATGTACGCTCTCGCTCAGGATCTCCGCTTCGCATTTCGGCAGTTGCGTAAAGCGCCCGGCTTTGCCCTGACCGTCGTCGTCGTTCTGGCACTGGGTATCGGTGCTACTACCGCAATTTTCTCGTTGGTCGAAGGCATTCTCCTCAAGCCGCTCCCGTTCAGCAATCCTGATCGCCTCGTTCTGTTGGGTGATCACCTGGGAGCTGGCCCGAACACTCCGGTCACTGCGCGCGAGATTGGCACATACTCGAATGCGGCCAATGCTTTTTCCTCTCTTGGCGGCTACATCACCACCAGCTACGAGCTTTCCGGAGGCGCAACTCCAGAAGAAATCCACGCCGCTCGATTCACCGCGGGCGTCTTTCCAACCCTTTGCGTTCGTCCAATCATCGGGCGCGTCTTTACCCAGGAGGAAGAGGACGGCCATCAACCGTTGGCCGTCATTAGTTATGCCTTGTGGCTAAACCGCTACCAGAGCGATCCCAGAGTCCTTGGCAGCTCCATCGATCTCGATCGCAGGTCATACACGATCATCGGCGTGATGCCGCGCAGCTTCGAGTTTCCCTTGCAGCCCGGACACCTCGACCAGGTGCAACTTTGGGTGCCTATGAGCTTCACGCCCGACGAGCTTTCCGACCAGTCCGCCGGCTTCTGGGGATACAACATTGTCGCCCGGCTGAAGAACGGCGTTACGCTGGCACAGGCGGCGAAGGATGCCGACCGCGTCGCCCAGCAAATCATGCGCAGTTTTCCAGTCAGTATGTCTGCGATTCACATCCGGGGCGACGTTACGCTGCTGCATGAGAGCGCTGTCGCGGAGGTGCGTTCCTTGCTGCGAACCTTGTTCGTGGCAGTGGCTATCGTCCTGCTGATCGCATGCGTCAATGTCGCTGGTCTGTTACTGGTGCGGGCCATCCGCCGTCGCCGAGAATATGCGGTTCGACTTGCTCTGGGCGCGCGCGCCAGTGCCATCGTCCGCGAATCTGTTTTGGAAGGTCTATTGTTGAGCTTGGCGGGTGGACTGCTTGGTCTGGCGTTTGCCGCTACGGCGATCCGCACCGCGTTGCACTTGTTGCCGGAGTCCATGCCGCGCGTTGGGTCGATCGCCATGGACGCGAGTGTCGTCGCCTTCGCCTTGCTTTTGGCTCTCGCGACCGGAGCTCTGTGCAGCTTTGCGCCTGCGTTCGCGGCCTTGCACACCAATCTGACAGAAAGCCTCAAAGAGGGTGCGACAACGGGCACTGCTGCTTCGAGTCACTCCTGGCTGCGTTCCGCCCTGGTCGTTTCGGAAATCGCCATCGCCCTGATACTACTGGCTGCAACGGGCGCTTTCTTGCGCAGCTTCCAGAAAATGCGAGCTGTCGATCCCGGCTTCCGCCCTGACCACGTCCTCGTCGCCGGCTATCAACTGCCCCTCAATCAGTATTCGACCGACGCTTCAATCGACACCTTCAACCGTGCAGTGGTTGATCGCATCGCCGGCAAGCCCGGAATCGTCGCGGTCGGCATCACGAACTTTCTGCCCGCATCCGGTTTGTACCGCGGCGCCGCGTACACCATCGAAGGCATGCCCGAGGACAGCTGGAAGCTGCAATTTTCTATGTTCGCGACAATCTATGGCGACTACTTCCGCGCCATGGGAGTGGCCTTGCTGGATGGCCGCTACTTTACCCAGGAGGACCGGCCTAACGCGCCGCTGGTTGTGATCGTGAATCAATCCATGGCCAAGCATTCCTGGCCGGGTCAGAGGGCCATCGGCAAACGAATGCACGTCGGCAACCCACACAAGGGACTGCCCTGGGCAACCGTGGTTGGTGTCGTGGCCGATACCAAGATCGGCTCTCGCGATGAGCCCAGCAGCGACCAGTGGTATTTTCCCGCGCAGCAGCCAGCCATTCTCTATGGTTCTGCGTCCGACGGAAAACTCAATGGACCCGTCGACGGATACATCACTCTCCGGTCCGCCCTGCCGCCCGAGCGGATGACGCAGACCCTGCGCTCGGCCGTTGCCGAAATCGATCCGCTGCTCGCCCTGCAGCAAGTGCAGCCCATGACTGAGGTCATCTCGAACGTGGAAGCGCCGCGCCGTTTCAATACGCACCTCATCACAACCTTTGCTGTGGGCGCTCTCCTGCTCGCGGCCACCGGAATCTACGCGGTCATGGCGTTTTCGGTTTCGGTGCGTAGCCGGGAGATCGCGATTCGCATGGCAATGGGGGCTCAACGCACGGGGATCGCGCGCCTGGTTCTCGTCTCAGCCGCGAAACTTGCAATTCTTGGCTGTGGCCTGGGACTGTTCGGATCGCTTGCCATTTCGCGGCTGATCAAGTCATTCCTATTTAATGTGAGCCCTACTGACCCGTTCGTTTTTCTCGCGGCAGTCATGACCATGATGCTCATGGCACTTCTGGCATCAGCGCTGCCCGCGGCGCGTGCTGCCTCGGTTGATCCGATGGATACTCTGCGCTCGATTTAGAATCCATCGAAGCAGGTTCGAGTCCGAACCGAACTTATGACTGTCAAGCAACGAAGCACCGAGACAAACGACCAGCGGCTTCGTCACTTCATCTATCGCCACTTTATCCGCGAGGGTAAAGCGCCCAGTGTGGCAAAGATGACGGCAGCGCTTTCTTCTCCCCTGCGCGACACTAGAGCCGCACTTGAGCGGCTAGCTCAGACCCACGCTTTTGTCTTGCAAGAGAATGGAGAACTGTGGCGCGCCGCTCCATTTTCCGCTGTGCCCACGGCTTTTCCAGTCCGATCCGGCAAGCGTGCATGGTACGGCAACTGCATCTGGGATGCCCTGGGAATCCCAGCGATGCTGCACCAGAACGCGCGCATTGACGCCTCCTGCGGCTGCTGCAATTACGAGATGACCCTCCATGTGGAAGAAGGCCGACTTCTCGGGCCGAAGGGAATCGTCCATATTGCCGTACCGGCTCGCCACTGGTACGACGATATCGTCTTTACCTGAAAGACCATGCTTCTGTTCCGGTCGGAACAACACGTCGATCGCTGGTGCGCGCAATGGAATCGCCCTCGCGGTGGAACCATGACGCTGAGTCAGGGATGGCGCTTGGCCAGGGAATGGTACGAGGACCGCTTGAGTCCAGATTGGCGGCCCAAGACAGTAGCTGAGGCTGAAGCTGCATTCGGCAGAATCGGTTTAGTTGGCGACTTCTGGAAGCTGGAAGACTGATAGAAGTGTCATTTATGTTCATGTGTGTCATGAGTGTATAATAGTGTCATGGAGAGGAATGAATGAAACTAAAACAGGAGACCCGAACCCGCGTCAATGAAAACGGAAGAGTCGTCATCCCGGCCTCCTTTCGTAAGGCGATGGGCATCAATATTGGCGATGAAGTCGTATTGCGCATGGAAAATAACGAGCTACGCATTTTGACCTTGAAACGACGGATCGAGCGCGCTCAGCGACTTGTTCGGCAACATGTGAAACCAGGCATCTCACTGGTTGACGAGTTGATTGCCGATAGGCGCGAGGCTGCGAAACGTGAGTAGGATCGTGTTGGATGCTTCGGTGGTACTGGCGATTCTGAATGGAGAAACTGGTACGGAAAAACTGCCTCTTCGCCTCTTAAGCAATGCGACGATCAGCACGGTAAATCTTGCCGAGGTGCAAAGCAAACTTGTCAGCCGGGGATTAGATGCTGACGACGCCTGGGACGCCGCTACCGGCCCCGTCAGCGAAACCGAACCCTTTACCATCGAGCAAGCGAGGATTGCTGGCGACCTGGCAACCCAAACTCGCTCGCTTGGACTATCGCTCGGGGACCGGGCTTGCCTAGCGCTGGGAATTGTGTTGGGGGCGCCAGTTTACACCGCCGATCGATCCTGGAAAGGTCTCCGTCTCGGCGTGCGCATATATCACATTCGCTAGCATATTCACTACGCAACCGCCGCGCATCATAATGCGGAATGCGGAGAATGATGAAATCAGGCTCTAAATGTTGCGCTGGGGTTTTACTGGCCATCCTATTCGTCATGGCGATGCCCGTCATTGCCCAGCAACTGGCCAAGCGCCTCATCCTCAAAGACGGTTCTTACCAGCTTGCCAACAAGTGGGAGATCAAAGGCGACCGCGTGCGATACATGAGTGCCGAGCGCGAAGAGTGGGAGGAGTTGCCCAACTCGCTGGTGGATTGGCCGGCTACTGAGAAGTTCGAAAAGGATCGCGCGGCCGGCGTTCCCGCTCCCGAGGCAGTTGAACTCGACAAAGAAGCCGAAGCCGAGCGCCGCGCCGAGGAGGCCAAGACTCCCCAGGTGGCCCCCGGCCTCCATCTGCCCGATGCTGGCGGAATGCTGTTGCTGGATACTTTTCAGAGTCAGCCCCAGCTCGTTCTGCTGCAGCAAAATGGCGGAGAGGTCAATCGCAACACAACAACCAACATTCTGCGCTCAGCCATCAACCCCATCGCCAGCAGCAAACAGACGATCGAGCTCGACGGCCTGCATGCTGCGGTTCAGGCACACGTGACCCTACCCACCATCTATATCAACGTCGATGAGGATCAGGGGTCGAAGTCGAACGCGCCGCAAGGGCCGCAACAACCTCAACAACCACAACAGCCGTTAGATCGTTACCACATCGTGCGGTTGCAGTCGAAGAAAGGGAAACGGCTAGTCGGAGATGTGAAAGTTAATCCGCTGGGAAAAGCCACGCAGGAACAGAAACTGGTAATCACTACCTCGCAGAGGTTGACTGGAGGCTGGATCAAGATTACGCCTGCAAGTGCGTTGGAACCCGGCGAGTATGCCGTGGTCGAGATGCTGGGCAAGGAAGGAATAAACACTTACGTTTGGGATTTCGGAATCAACCCGTCGGCTCCCGCCAATGCAATTACCTTGAAGCCTGATCCCCCGCCTGCAGACAAGCCGAAGTAATTAGTGATCCCGGCAGGAGACGCCCGCGCCTACATTTTTTCTGCTTCTTCCTGAATCCTGTTCCAGGCCCGCTCGACGTGTCGTGCCGTCGTATTCGTCTGGCCGACGCAGAATCGCAAGGTCAGCTTGTTATTCAGGCGGGTGTGCGTCAGATAGAGATCTCCACTTCGATTGAGCAGATCCATCAGGAGTTGATTCGCTTCGTCTCCGCCCTTGCGACGAAAGCAGACGAGATTGAGCGGCGCAGGCGCTGCCAGCTCGAAACGATCATCGTTTCTGATCCAACTCGCGAACTTCTGCGCCGATTCGACGTGACGCCGAATGTGATACTGCAAACCTTCGATGCCGTAGTGCCGGATCACGAACCATAATTTCAACGCTCGAAAGCGACGGCCAAGCGGAATCTGCCAGTCGCGATAGTCGATGACCGCTCCTGATTCGGTGGCTTTGTTACGCAAGTATTCAGGCAGAATGCTTAAAGTTTGAATCAAGGCCTTGCGATCGGCAATGTAAAAGCAGTTGCAATCGAAGTTGGTGAACATCCACTTGTGCGGATTGAAGGTGTAACTGTCGGCGAGTTCAACTCCCTCGTGAGTATGACGAAACTCGGGGCAGAGCGCCGCCGTTCCGGACATAGCAGCGTCCACGTGAAACCATAGATTGTTTTCGCGGCAGATGCGCCCAACTTCGGGCAGGGGGTCAATCGCATTGGAGGATGTGGTGCCGATGGTGGCGCAAACAAAGCAGGGAAGAAGACCCGCACGCCGATCGTTCTCAACCTGTCGTGCGAGCGCATCCGGCCGCATCGCGAAATTGTCATCGATGTCGATGAGCCGTAAATTGTCCAGGCCCAGGCCGGCAATCTGCACATCTTTCTCGATGGAAGAGTGGGCCTGGGAGGACGTATACGCAACCAAATTTCCGTCGCAGCCGCGTTTGTTGCTGGCGGAATTGGTCGCGCGTTCCCGCGCCGCCAACAACGCGCAAAGCGAGGCGCTTGAGGCCGTATCCTGAATTACTCCGCCGCCGGTGCTGCTTGAAAGGAACTTGCGCGGCAGGTCAAGCATTGCCACTAGCCAATCGAGAACGTGGGTCTCCAGTTCCGTGCACGCCGGACTGGTGGCCCAAAGCATCCCCTGTACTCCCAGCCCAGATGAGAGCAAGTCTCCGAGGATGGCCGGCCCCGAGGTATTGGCAGGAAAAAACGCGAAGAAGTTTGGCGACTGCCAGTGAGTAATCCCCGGGAGAATCAGCTTCTCTATGTCTCCAAGGATCGCCTCGAAAGATTCGCCTTTCAGGGGAGCGTTCGAAGGAAGCGCGGTTCGCACCTCACCTGGCGCCGCACGCGAGAGTACCGGATACGACTCGATCCGTGCATAGTAATCCGCGATCCAGTCCACCATGGTATGGCCATGCCGCCTGAATTCATCGGGTGTCATGTGAAACGATTTTTCGTGAGGCATCGGGTTCTTGACTTCTTAAAACATGCGTATGCGAATCGAATTTGCTTTCTACTTCAAGCGCGCGTAGTAGACACGGGTGTCGTAGTCGAACGAGACCCTTCCATTTACCTGATGTTCATCAAAGATGCGATGCAGCTGGAACAGCATTGGATCGTAGCTGGGATGATCTTTCTGTGGAACGTAAGAAGAAGATAGCAATCGGCCCTCGAGCCCGCCGTAGTCAAGGATTTGCTTGTATTCGAACTCGCGAGTCTGGAAACCATTTCCAAAAAAACCTTCAATGGCAAGCGTCATACCCTGCTGCCGCACGTCTGCATAATCCGTTCCATAAGTGCGCAGCAATTCTTCGTATTGGCGCAGAAACTCAGTCGAGTCCAACCGGCGGTCATTCCACAAGAGCACGCACCAGCCGCCAGGTCTAAGGATCCGGACAAACTCCCGCCGAGCTCTCTCGCGATCAAACCAGTGCGCCGCCTGGGCTGCGGTCACGATGTCCACGCTGTGGTCCGCGAGCGTGGTCGCCTCTGCCGTTCCCGCAACGCTGGTAAAGCGCGAATAACCCTTCAGGAATTGCTCGCCTGCCCGGCGCATATCTGCATTTGGCTCGACTCCAAAAACACGATTCCCGTTCTCGACCAGCAGACGTGTAAAGATGCCGGTGCCGAAGGCAATGTCTGCAATCACTGACTCGGCTGTAAGCCCGCATTCTTTCTTCAAAAGCTCGAGAACTTCAGGCGGATACCCAGGGCGATAGCGCACATAGTTGTCAACCCGGGAGGAGAAGCGTTGGGTAGCATCTTGCACCGGCATGAAAGCAGTTTATCGTTTTCGAAGCTCTCATGGGGCTCACGTAGCATCAGCGCCACACGGGCACCCGCATCACATCGAAGTGGTGATCGTAAGTCCATACTTCTAGGCCTAACCTACCAGCTAGCGTTCCCACAAGGGCATCGAAGAGCGTGATGGATTGATCTCTTAGCGATTGCACTCTGGTGACCGCGTGCCGATAGTCTTCCGCATTTGGATTGACCAGGGCCGCGCCCGCCATATCTTCTAACCAGCGTGAGGCCGCTGTCTCACCCAGCCGAAACAATACCAGCGTGTAGGCCTCGAGCAGAGTAGGATAGGCGACCATGATTTCGTGGTGTTCATCGGCTAGCCTTCGCAGTTCCCGGTGCGCTCGCTTGTGGTGAGCGTCGTCCGGGTCAGCGGCCGCGTATAGAGGCCCCGTATCGGCGAGCACCGCCGGTCTCACTTCTGGAGCCCGGCTAGATGACGGTCATGATGTTGGCTGACGTCAGAACGTCCGCTTCCAGTTTCTGCGGGCGTGATGGTGAGCGTTCGCCGTGTGCGTAGAAACCCTCGCTCAGCCAAGTATTGTCGTAGTGCCGCCTGCACGACCGTGGTCAACGTAGGGGGCGCTTCTTGTGATGCCAGATACTTTTCGACAGCCTTGGCCAAGTCGTCAGGGAAAGTCATGGTTGCGCGTTTCACAAGATGTACTATATCACCAACTGGTGAAGTTGGTGCCGCTTCGAATTTCGACGAATCTGTGGCAATCGATCAGCGATCCCAGCCGTCCCCGTCCGGGCGAATCATGTACACTTACGTTTTTCATGAAACGAAATCCTATAGTCCTCCGATCTGGCTCCAGGTTGTTTTTCAGCCTGGTCCTCCTAAGCGTTCCCCTAAGCCAAACGTCCCTAAGCGCACCTAAATCCTCCGTTGCTATTTTCGGATACCACGATGCTGCCGCAGAAACCGCCGAGGAAACCAGGTTTCTGGCCGTGCCTGATCCCAAACGCGCCGAACAGCATCTGCGCATTCTGACCCAGGCTCCCCACGTTGCCGGCTCACCCGAAGATAAGGCCACCGCAGACTACGTCGCACAAAAATTCCGCGAGGCCGGCCTGGACACAGAGATTGTGGAATATCGTGTGTGGATGAACTACCCCAGCGAAATCAGCGTCGACGTGACCGCTCCCACCGGCGTTCACATGCACGGACCCACGCGCGAGCACGTCGACGGCGATGCGTCTGGTGACGATCCGCGAGTCATCACGCCGTTCAACGCCATGTCCCCGTCGGGCGATGTCGAGGCCGACGTGGTTTACGCCAACTACGGCACGCTCGAGGATTTTAAGAAGCTGGAGCAGATGAAAGTCGATGTGCGCGGCAAGATCGCCCTGGTCCGGTACGGACAGAATTTCCGGGGAGTGAAAGCGTTTGTCGCGCAGGAACAGGGCGCCGCTGGCTTAATCATCTACTCTGACCCCACTGACGACGGCTGGCGCCGCGGAGACAAATATACCCAGGGCCCATGGCGCCCTGATACCGGCGTACAACGCGGATCAATCGGTTACATGTTCGAATTTCCCGGAGATCCGACCACTCCTGGAATTGCTTCCGTCCCCTCCCTTCCAGACGACAAGCGCACGCCGCCTGACCGATCCGCACAGCTGCCGAAGATCCCGACCACGCCTCTGTCCTATGCCGATGCATGGCCCATCCTTGAACATCTCGGAGGCCCGGATTCACCCCGCGATTGGCAGGGCGCGTTGCCCTTCACCTATCACGTAGGGCCGGGACCGGTAAAGGCGAAGATGCACCTCAAGCAGGATTACCAGTTCCGCACTATCTGGGACGTGATAGGCCGGGTCCACGGCAGTGAGCTTTCCGACGAATCAGTAGTTGCCGGAAATCACCGTGACGCCTGGGTGTACGGAGCCGTAGACCCGAACAGCGGTACTGCGGCCATGCTGGAAACGGTGCACGGCCTTGGAGAGTTGCTGAAATCGGGCTGGAAGCCGAAGCGCACGATCATTCTCGGAAGCTGGGACGCGGAAGAAGAAGGCTTGATCGGTTCGACCGAATGGGGCGAGCAGCACGAGACTGAACTGGCCAACGCAGCAGCTTATTTCAACATGGACGTCGCGGTCTCCGGGCCCAAGTTCGGGGCGGCGTCCGTGCCCAGCCTGAAACAGTTTCTGCGCGAAGTGGCCAAATCTGTTCCGGCTCCCAAGGGTGGAACTGTCTATGACAGTTGGCGAAAGGAAAATCAGCCAGGAGCGGAGTCTGCCCAATCTCCCACCGAGGCCATCGGCGACGGTAAGCGCATCCCCGCCGCACAATCGAAGGCTGACGTTCCCGTAGGGGATTTGGGCAGCGGATCGGATTACACCGTCTTTCTGCAACACCTGGGAGTGCCCTCGGCCGATGTCAGTTCGACCGGTTCCTATGGCGTGTATCACTCAGCCTTCGATAATTTCAACTGGTTCAAGAAATTCGGCGATCCCGATTTTGTCTATGAGCAGGAAATGGCGCGCATCTTCGGCATCGCAATCATCCGCATGGCCGATGCCGATGTACTCCCCTACGATTACGAAGATTATGCCAAGGAGATCACCTCTTATATCGACTCTGCGAAGAAGAAAGCACAGACTGAGTTCGCGGCTCAAACGGTAAACTTCGCAGAAGCGTCCCAGGCGGCGCATCATTTCGAACAGGCGGCCGCGAAGGCCCTTGTCCGGCAACAGGAGCCTCCGCCAGATCCCGCCAAACTGAACCGAGCCCTGCGCGACGCGGAACGTGCCCTCCTCATACCAGAGGGACTGCCGAATCGTCCCTGGTTTCGCCATGCCATCTATGCCCCCGGCCAGTACACGGGATATGCAGCAGTCGTCATCCCCGGAATTAACGAGGCCATCGACAAGCACGATCTCGCTCGCACCCGCCAGCAAATCGCATTGCTGGCCACCGCACTGAATCGCGCCGCCAAAGTATTGGAGAACGATCGCTAATCTGTTGTCATCCCGAAATATATTGTCATTCCGAGCAAAGCGAGGAATCTGCTGTTGCAGACCGATCAATAAGCCGCAGCCCATCGCGTTCCACTTTTCCGATTGCCAACCAGCTGTTAAGCTTTCTCCCAATGACACCCGCCAACGCCGTGCAACACTTTCTGCGCGATCTGCCGTCGGCGGCTGTAGCCACCTTTCTGGCCTTGTTTCCCATCGTGAATCCATTCGGCGGAATTCCCATCTTCTTTGCTCTGACTGAGGGCCTCCCGCCTGCCGATCGCACGCGCACTGCGTTAAAGACATCCGCTTACGTGATCACAATTCTGGTCGTCTTCCTCTTCTTCGGACGCTTTGTGCTTATCCTCTTCGGCATTTCGTTGCCGGTGTTGAAGATTGCTGGTGGCCTGATCGTCGCCAACACTGCCTGGCGTATGGTCACCGGAGACAGTCGCATGACCGCCGCGGAAAGCCAGGAAGCAGCCACCAAAGACGACATCTCGCTGACCCCAATGGCGATGCCCATGCTCTCCGGCCCGGGATCCATTGGGGTGGTCATGGGATTGTCAGCCGACGCCGACAGCATGGTTGCCTACCTCGGAATGGTCATCGGCATCATTGCGCTGGGCCTTGTTGTGTACTTGTTTCTCCAACTCGGAGGGCCGCTGGTGAAGCGTCTAGGGCCAGGCGGTGCCGGCGCAATCAATCGCATCTTCGGCTTTCTGCTATTGGCAATTGCTGTGCAGTTGGTTGCGGACGGCATCACAGACTTCAAAGCGTAGCAGCCCGAACTACCGGAGACAGAGGCTTTCATCCGCTGGATGCCTTTTCGTCCGACGACGCCACGTGACTTTCTGTGGTTGCGAATGTCATTTCATGGAATGGAATGAAAAATGCGAGAGTTTGGGGCGCGACTTGAACGTGGAAGACTTGCAGGATGGCGCTCATAGCCGCTTGGCTGGAAATCCATATTCCTCCGCTCTCTACCCCAAGCACTTTTACTCGAAATATCCTGGCGGTAGAAATTTTCGGAAGTAGCAGTCCTACTTCTTGCCCAATCAAGTCAGAGAACTGCATAGGGATTTCTCCGTGCGCTTGTGAATGAAGCCTTCTCCTACCGATGGCGAACCAACAGGATCAGCGTTGCTAAGGGACGACCTCAAACACCGTCCCATTGTCGGATGTGCCGCCAGCAACGGTAGTTCCGTAGAGCGCGCCTTGCCTCCCGAAGATCAGACCGGCTGCGGGGCCCGATCCGTCGCTGCCGCCAGTGAAATTGTGAAGAATGGTTTTGGTCCAGGCGCCGTGTTGCGTAGGCGTCAGCTTAAACTCTGTGCCAAGACCAGACGCTCCGCCACTCTCGGTCGCGCCGTAAAGATTGCCGTCTTTGTCTGCAGCGAGAACATTCTGAGGATATTCGCCGTCGCTGCCTCCGGCGAACTCGTAGAGCGTCGTCGCAGTCCAGGCGCCTCCACGGGTGAGCGGAGGCGTAAGTTGGAAAACCGTGCCCTCGTTGGCTGAGCCGCCCAGGGCAGTCGCGCCATACAGGATCCCATTCTTTCCTGCGAGCACGCCCCCACTGAGCCCGAGCACGGAATCAAAATTGTAGAGCGTTTTTAGAGTCCAGGCAGTGTGGCCTTGAGGCGGCGGCACCTCTTTGAACACCGTGCCCGCATAGGTTGTACCGTAGAGTGCACCCTTGCTATCCATGATCAACGCGCCCACGGGATCGAGGCCGTCATTAGTTCCTCTGAAATGGTGGAGCACGTGCAGCGTCCACGCTCCACCCGCTCTGGCCGGTGCGCCCAGTTGGAAGACGGTGCCCCCGCCAAACTTGCCGCCAAAAAGCGTTGGGCCGTAGAGATTGCCCGCCTGGTCGAAAACCAGGCTGCCCCAGGGATATTCCCCTTCGGTGGAACCGACGAAGCTGTGAAGCACCTTCAACATCCAACTACTTCTGGACGTAGCTGGCGCCGTCAGCTGGAAAACCGTGCCGTCTCCCAGCGTCCCGCCGTGAATTGTTGTCCCGTAGAGATTGCCGGCGCTGTCGAAGGTCAGGCCAGTTTGGGGAACGGCTCCGTCGTTGCCGCCGGTGAAGCGGTAGAGGACGGTCTCGGTCCAGCGACCGCCCGCGGCGGGGCTGAGTTCGAATACGGTGCCGCAGCCACCTTGGCACGATCCACCGCCGCCGTTGGTAGTCGTGCCATACAAATTGCCGGCCTTATCGGCAATCAAGTCGGTAGAGGGTGCGGATCCGTCACTGCCGCCTCTAAAACGGTGGAGCACCCTTTCGGTGGGGCCGGATGCAATGGCACTGCCGACGGACATCATCATGGCGGCAAAGACGACCAGCGATCTAGCGATAGTCAGGCGAGATTTGTAGCCTTTCATTCGATCACCTCCGAGAGAAGTGTGAGTTCCATCGTGCGGAGAAACGATCGAGCGGGAACACGACCCATAGGGGAGCCCCGGACATTTTACCCCGGCTCGCGTCGGGAGAACACCAAATTTCCCGGAGACGGGAATCTATATGGGACGACGCCACAATCGGCTGGGGTAGTGACGAGCGCCTATAAGTTCACGCCTAAATCCAGCAGAGGATGGACCTTCGAAATCGATTGCCAACTCGACGCCTTTCGTTGACTTGCCCCTTTGGCAAAGGTAAGATTCGCGCGAATGATCGGTCCGCGATGTTGGTCAAGTTCGGGTGACCGGGGCCACAGCCAATAATGATTAGAGCAAGACAAGAGGAAAGAATTAATTGCAACGACTTCATAATCTTAATTTCTCCGAACCGGTTAGAGAGCTGGTTCAAAATGGAGGTTGCGCCCGCGTGCCGGAACAAATTTCCGTAGAGCAGCTAGGGTTTATCCGTAGGTGAATGTGGGGCCTTAGGTAGGTTAAATTCGAATCTTGCACCAGGAGAATCCCAATGAAGAGGACGCGAATCCGCACGGTCTCGATGACCTCAATAATCGTTGCGCTGGCCATAGTTGTCGTATCCGGCGCGCATGCCCAATCCAACTACTCAGCCTTGATCGACCCGTGGGCACAACTGGCGGAGCTGACTGCATCGCACGGAGCAAATGGTGATCAGATGGGCATCTCCATCAGTATCAGCGGCGACACCGTAGTCGTCGGTGCCCAGAACGCAACCGTGAATGGCAATGCCGGGCAGGGTGCAGCTTATGTCTTCGTAAAGCCGACGAGTGGCTGGGGAAATATGACCCAGACGGCCAAGCTGACCGCCTCAGACGGAAAAGCAGGTGATGGTTTTGGGGGTTCGGTCTACATTGTGGGTGACACGATCGCAGTAGGGAATTGCAACCAGAGCGGCACGTGTAACGGTCCAGGCAAAGTCTACGTCTTTCTTAAGCCTAAGAGCGGCTGGAGGACCACCTCAAGATTTAAAGCCGTGTTGACCGCGTCGGATGGATTGGCCACTGACGGCTTCAGTAACGAGTTGGCGCTGAGCGCGGACGGCAGCACCATAGCGGTTGGATCGGCCTTCGCCACTATCAACGGCAACTTGCAACAGGGCGCGGCATATGTATTCGTCAAGCCTCGCTCTGGCTGGAAGACGGCTACGCAAACGGCCAAACTTTACGAGGCGCACGGCGCCGCGGGTGATTTTGCCGCTGAAGTGTCCATCAGTGGCGATGGCTCGACCGTGTTCGTTGGCGCGTCCGGCGCGACGGTAGGTGCGAACGCGGCCCAGGGAGTGGCCTACATTTTCCTTCGACCCGCGGGCGGCTGGAAGACGACTTCGAAGCCTGCAGCCAAGCTGTTCGCAACGGATGGTGCCGCCTATGATGATTTCGGGTTCTGCCAGGCGGGGTCAGCTTGCCTTAGTGCCGACGGCACCACCGTGCTCGCCGGCGCTCCCCAGTTGAACTTTTCCACTGGCACAGCCACCGGCCCTGGCAGGCCTATATCTTCGTCAAACCCGCTGGCGGCTGGAAGACAACATCGCAGTTTAATGCCGAGCTAACTGCCTCGGACGGACAGACCAGCGACTTGCTTGGCTGGTCGGCTGCGGTCACCAGTAACAAGGCCGTGGTTGGCGCGATCGGTGTCAACGGCTTCATTGGCGGAGCATATGTCTTCGACAAGCCGAAATCTGGCTGGAAGACAACCTCCAAGTTCGCGGCAAAGCTGACTCCATCCGACGGAGACGGGGGTGATGTCTTCGCCTTCAGCCTGTCCCTCAGCGGGGGCACGATAGCGGTCGGATCCATCAACCATCCAAGTGGCAAGACCACCGGCCCAGGTTCAGCTTATGTGTTCGGACATTAATGTTTTTGTGCTGGCAGAGATGGAACTGGGGCCTAGAACCATAGGCCCCATACCCAGTCCACACTGGCGTGCGTGATGGACGAGGCCGGCACGCGCCGGTGTTCGCGCCAGGCGCGTCCGTAGAAAATTCCCGCGATCGTGGCCAGCAAGACATAGCGCCAGTTGAAGTGTGCCGAGCGTTTGTTGAAATGCGACAGCCCAAAGAGCGATGACGCGATCACGAGCGCCGTCCGCCGCCCTACCCGGCGCTCGAGCAGATTCTGCACCCAGGCACGAAAGAAGAGTTCTTCCGGCACTGCAGTAAAGAAGAAAATCCCCACCCATCGCAGCGCTGCCGAGCCGAGGGACGGATAGTTGGCGTGAGGATGAATGAATCCGAGCGTCAATCCGAGACCCAAAACTAAGGGCGTGAAGAACAGTAGCTCGCGCAATCCACCTTTCCAGTCGCTCCAGCGCAGATGAAAGTCGAAGCCCGTTCCGCTGAGTTGACGAACCGCCAGGAAGCCGTACAAGCCGATGTCCACGAGGAGCAATTCATTCAGAGCCCGTAGTCCCACGGGCCACGCTCCGTCGAACCAGCGAAGGTCCACGGCCAGCCCTAGGGTCGGCAGAATGATCGCGTCTCGCCAGTTGCCGTGCTGCTCGGGGTCGGCTGACGCGGCTTGCGTCAGCAACCACGCGATCACAACCGGCATGGCAGCATAGAGCGCGAACCAGCGCCATCGAAAGACGTGCTGAGAGATTGCCACCAGGATATAAGGCAGAACATGCGCGGCTGGGAGAGCGATGCGCGCTGCCATTGGCCAGCGCTGGACCGTTCGCCCGATGCGCTCCGCGGCACAGCCGAACGCCACTGCAGGAGCGAGTTCGACCGCCAGGGCTGTGATGGCTGCCGGCGTGAGATTCTGCACGGCAATCATCTTAACTTCAATTGCCGACTCCGACAGGAGCGAGAACGAGTAGGGTAGTTTACTCGCGTGCCAATAGCCACGATGGCGAGGTTTACGCTTTTGGTAAGGGTATATACCCTAAAATTTGCGTTTTTTCTCCAAATCCATGAAAAGAAAGAGAGTGTTTCCGAGATACCCGCGTAAAATATCCCTTTTAAAGGACTTACGGGACGGGATATCCTGGATCCAATGTGGTCCTTCTTCGTAAGTACATGATAGTGCGTTCGCACTCGTGGAGATACCGCACTTTCTGCGGACTTAAGGGTCGGGGCATCTCACCCAGATGGCTTCGCGCCACGACACACACGCCTGATTGTCAAAGATCGGGAAAGCTCATCGCCGTTATCAAACAGCTAATGGGGTATGTTTATATATTATCTATGTCGAGAGGTTCGGTCAATTGAAAAATGAGGGCGGAACGGCTCGAAAGAACAGCGGCGCCGCGTTCATTCTTAGCGACTTACGGTATGCCTGAAGGCATACCTTGATACGAGTCAAGAGTCTTTCCCTTCGCTCTACGAGACAAGAAGGTTCACAAGGGAAAACACAGGTCGCGGTTAAGATATGGAGATGGCTATCACGCTTGAGCAGGTGGAGGAGGCGCGGCGGAACATTGCGGCCGTGGCGCTGCGGACGCCTTTGGTGCGGTGTAATGCGGAGAGTCCGGCGGAGGTGTATTTGAAGCTGGAGAGTTTGCAGTCGATCGGGTCGTTCAAGATCCGGGGCGCGGCGAACGTGATGGCACGGACTCCGCGAGAGCGGCTGGAGCGGGGAGTGCTGACGGCCTCGGCGGGCAACATGGCGCAGGGGGTTGCGTTCTGTGCGCGGCGGATGGGGGTGCGGGCGACGATTGTGGCTCCGGAAACGGCTCCGGCTACGAAGGTTAGTGCGGTCGAGCGGATGGGCGGGCGAGTGATCAAGGTTCCGTTTGCGGAGTGGTGGCGTACGTTTGAGACGCGGTCGTATCCGGGGGTGGAAGCGACTTTCATTCATGCATTCGATGATCCGGATGTGATGGCGGGCAATGGCACGATCGCTTTGGAATTGCTTGAGGATCTGGCTGATTTGGATGCGGTAGTGATTCCGTGGGGTGGAGGAGGGCTGTCGTGCGGCATTGCGGCGGTGTTGCGGGAGCGAGCGCCGCGAGTGCGGATTTATGCGGCGGAGATCGAGACCGGGGCGCCATTGGCAGCGTCGTGGGCGGCGGGCGAGCCGCGAAGCGTGGAGTACAAGACGTCTTTTGTGGACGGAATTGGCAGCAAGATGGTGTTTCCGAATATGTTTGAACGGGCGAAACAGTTGCTGGATGGGTCGCTGGTGGTGACGTTGGCGGAAGCGGCGCAGGCTATGAAACTGGTGGCGGAGAGGAATCGGGCGATTGTCGAGGGGGCTGCGGCATGCGCGATCGCGGCAGCTTTGTCGGGACGAGCGGGTTCGGGGAAGGTGGTGGCGATCGTGTCCGGGGGGAATATTGATTTGGATAAGTTCGCTCAGATTGTGGGCCAGAGCTGACAACAGTTGACTCGATGTTACGACTGGAGTTCAGGTACGACATCAGATGTCAGATGTGAGGAATGAGGAACAAGAACTGATTATGAAGAACAGGGAGTTGCTTCTGTTGCTTTGCATTTGTTTCATGGCGCTTGTCCTAACGCTTCCGGGGCGAGGGCAGCAGCGCCCAGCGCCTCCGCAGGCGGTGGAGCGCATTCAGAAGGAAGTGCGGCACGAACTGGTGATGCTGCCGTACTTGACCGTGTTCGACAACCTGGGCTACAAGGTCGATAGCTACAACGTCACGTTGGTAGGGCAGGTCACCAAGCCGGCTTTGAAGTCGGATGCGGAGGGGGCGGTGAAGCGGATTGAAGGAGTGGAAAGGGTCGACAACCAGATCGAGGTTTTGCCGCTTTCGCCGATGGATGACAGGCTTCGGCAGAGTTTGTACCGGTCGATCTATGGATACCCGCCCCTGCAGCGCTACGGAATGCCGGTGGTAAAACCGATTCGACTTATCGTGAAGAATGGCCATGTGACGCTGGAAGGAGTGGTAGACAGCGTGGCCGACAGGAATCTCGTGATTCTCCGGGCTAACACTACGCCGGGGATATTCTCGGTTAAGAGCAATTTGGTGGTTTCAAAATGAAGTTTGAATTCAGGTTCGCAGGTGAGAATTCCCTGAGGTATTTTCTGGCAGGTTGAGTGGTAGGGGTCCTTCGACTTCGCCTCTGCCCCGCTTCGCGATGCAGAGGCTGCGCTCAGGATGACCAGTGACACATCATCGGGCTTTCTTTCGATTGTTACTTCTTAAGCTTCGTCCTTTGGTCGCTATTGTTTACAATAGAGAGTTTGCCGACAATGAAGAGGGATGCCTGCGCTCCCAGGAGACCGGAATGGCGGTCTGTGGTTGCGATCGAATGTAACGACGCCCGCAGCGGCTAAGGCCGGATCCAGTTCCAGTGGCTTACGGTATGCCTGAAGGCATACCCTGATACGAACCTAGAGATCTTCCACGGCCTGTCAGAACCGTACCCTTCTACTCAGGGGACGGAGCGGGGTTTAGCCAGAATTTGAAACTGTTGGATCACAATCCGGGCGATGGCGGGGCTGCACCGCGGGTGTATTGGCGGGTGGAGGGCAGTCTGCTGGAGTTGACGACCGTGCGCCCGATCGCGTTCTTCACCTGGAATGGGCAGACGTTTATCGAACGCTGGATGCGGCGGGGCCTGGTTCTGGTGATGGCGGTGCTTCGTCCTTTCTTATATGCCACGAACCGGGTGTTCGCGACGCGGGTGGTTCATACCGTGCTGCGCGGGGTCAGCCGAGATCGACTGGATCTTTTGGGCGAGGAGTATTTCCAGTACAAGTTGAAGCCACAGCTAAAGCCTGCGGGAGTCCAAGGGCTTCAACGATTGATCGATTCGGGGGTCGCCGTAGTTCTGGTTAGTCAAGGGCTAGATCATGTGATGGCGCCGCTGGCGCGGCATCTGGGAGCGAAATGGTTGATTGCGAATCGGCTCGAATTTCGCGACGGCATAGCGACTGGAAGGTTGTTGGATCCGGTGGTCCGACCGCGTGGCGTGTTTGCGAGGATCACGGGGGCAGGGCCGGACGGGACGCGGACTTCGAATCAATTGGTTCGCGATCTCGGTCTGAATGATTTGGCTTTGCAGTCGGCGGTTATTCCTGCGACGCGAGAAGTGCCGGTGCTGGAGCATCCGATCGTCCACTTTGGAGGGGCACCGCAGACCGAGCGGCTTTCGGTTCGAGCGGCGCTGGCAGGGAAGCACGTCATGCTCATCGGCGTGACCGGGTTCATCGGGAAGGTTTGGCTGGTCAACTTGCTGATGGACCTGCCGGAGATCGGGCGCATCTATTTGCTGATCCGGCGGCAGAAGTCGAATCCGGCGCAAGGGCGGTTCGAAAAGTTGGTAGAGGAGTCTCCGGTTTTCGATCCGTTGTACAAGCGTTACGGTGCGGGACTGGCGCGGTTTTTGCGAGAGCGCGTGGAGGTCGTGGAAGGCGACGTGTCGCAGCCGGAGCTTGGCTTGGCGCCGCATGTGTCGGAGCTCTTGCGAAAGAATCTCGATCTCATCGTCAACAGTTCGGGCCTGACTGACTTCAATCCTGATCTACGGGATGCGCTGCTGACCAACGTAGATGCCGCGGTGAGCGTCGTCGAGTTCGTACGCAAGTCGGATCATGCGGGTTTATTGCACCTTTCCACGTGCTACGTGGCAGGGGCGCGAGACGGGCGAGTGAGCGAAACCCTGCGGCCGAATTACACGCCGGCCGGACTGGCGAGTTTCGACGCGGATGCCGAGTGGCAATCGTTGCACGAGTTGGTGGCACGGGCGGCAGAGAAAGCAGACAGCCCCGAAGTTACCGAGGAGCTGCGGCAGCAGGCCAAGCAAAAAGAGCATGCGTCGAAAGACTTGAAAGGCGCTGCGCTGGAGAATCAGATTCGCAAGAACCGGGTCCGCTGGCTGCGAAATTATTTGACCGAAGCGGGGAAGAAGCGCGCGAACGAACTGGGCTGGCCGAACACCTACACGCTGACCAAGAGCCTGGCGGAGTCGTTGATTCACAAGTATGGCGCGGGCCTGCCGATGGCGATGGTGCGTCCGTCGATTGTCGAAACCTCGGTGGAGAAGCCTTTCCTGGGGTGGAATGAGGGCATCAATACTTCGGCGGCGCTCTCCTACTTGCTGGGAACGTATTTTCGCCAACTGCCGTCGAACCAGCGCAAACGATTGGACGTAATTCCGGTGGATGCGGTGTGCCGGGGCATGACCCTTATCGCGGCTGCCATCGTCGAGCGGCGGAACGCGGAGATTTATCAGTTGGCCACGTCGGTCACGAATCCCTGTGACATGCGGCGGTCGATTGAACTGACTTCGTTGGCGCATCGCAAGCATTACCGGGCTTTGGAAGGTCTGGAGAGCTGGCTGAGGTTGCGCTTCGACGCAATCCCAGTTTCGAAGCAGCGTTACGAGCGCATGTCGGCGCCGGCGCAGAAGGCGATCATCAAGTCGATTCAGCGGATTATGTCGCCGTTTCCGCTGCGAAAGACGCCGCTGGCGAGGGCCGAACGCAGTCTGGAAAAAGTCGAAAAGCTGATCGAATTGTTCGAGCCATTTATTCTTCTGAACGAGCATGACTTCGTGGCGGAGAATGTTGAAAAACTCGCGTCTGCGCTGGTGCCCGAAGAGAAGGCTGATTTCGGCTACGACACGCGCGGCATCGACTGGTGGGAGTACTGGATCAATATTCATATTCCGGCGCTGCGGCGATGGACGTATCCGCTGATTGAAGGGCGTCCTCTGGAGGCGCGGCCGTCGAGGAGTTTTCAGCTGGCCGAGGCCGAGAGTAACGGCGAGACCATTAAAACCGGAACCAATGGAGCAACGTGGCGATATTCCTGACCGGGTCTACCGGATACATCGGCGGACACGTCGCCGCCAATCTCCTGGAGCAGCATGGAGCTTCGCTGAATGTGTTGGTACGGGCGCGCGATCCGCACGATGCAGAGGTGCGGCTGTGGCAGGCGTTGCAATTGCATCTCGACTTCCCGCGCTTCTACGAGTATTTGCAGACACGAATCCGGATCTTTCGCGGGGATCTGACCGGGCCGCAATTCGGTCTTAGCCGGGATGACTACGATCGCTTGATCCATACCACCGATTCGGTGATTCATTGTGCGGCGTCTTTGAATCGGAAGTCGGAGAAGAGCTGCCTGAATGTGAACCTGCGGGGGACGCTCGAGGTGCTGCAGCTTGCCATGCGCGTGCACCACTATCACGGGCTGCGTCGGTTTAGCCATGTGAGCACCGTGGCTGTGGCGGGGAAGCGCAAGAATGAAGTGGTCACAGAGAATAAGTCGATCGATTGGGAGCGCTCGGATTACGATCCGTATGCGCGCACCAAGAAGTTTTGCGAGCACATGATTCGGCAGCTTCTGCCGGAAGTGCCGATTACGATTTTTCGGCCGAGCATCGTGCTCGGCGACAGCCGCCGCGCGGAGACCACACAGTTCGACATGGTCAAAGCTTTTGTTTTTCTGGCAGGTTTGCCGGTGCTTCCGTTCCGTCCCAATGACAAGATTGACATTGTGAACGTGGACTTTGTGGCGGATGCGATTGCCGCGTTGCACCAGAAGGATCGTCCGCAGCACGATATCTATCATCTTTCTTCGGGCACGGAGTCGCAGACTTTTCGTGAATTGACGAACGCGCTGGCCAGTGCGCAACAAAAACGAGGACCCATGTTTGTGCCGGTGCTGGAGGCGCCCTTTTCCGGGACGGTGAATAGTTTGGCGAATCGCAAGGGAGCGGTTGCTCACGGAGCTTCGCTGATGAAAGTGTTCATGCCTTACCTGGTTTGGAATACGGTGTTCGACAATACGCGGGTTACCTCTGAGCTTGGCCGCAAGCCTGTGCCATTTTCGCAGTACAGCTATCCCTTGCTGAAGTTCAGCCGGGAAGGCAACTTTTCCTACCAGTATCAGGACTGGCCTGCGACAGTCGGGGGTTCCGCGGCATGATGGACTTGGTGCTCGAAGCCTGGGTCAGCGCCCTGATTGAAAAATCGAAAGCTGGATGGATGCTGGGTAAAGGCAAGCCGTGGCAGCCGGGGGAGAAGCTGAAGCTGCTGTTTGCGGGGTACAACGGGACCCGCAACATGGGTTCCGACGTGCGCGTGGAGGAGATGCTGCGCCAGCTTCGTCACATCCTTGGCGCTGAGCGGGTTGCGTTTAGCGTGATGACGCAGGTTCCCAAGTTCTCGCAGGGGTACTTCGATGGTACGGAGCAGGTGCATCTGCCGGATATCTTTCCTCCTTTCTTATCGGACGAAGTGCCGAAGCATCACGGTGTGGTGGCTTGCGAAGGTTCGATGTTCAAGAGCAAGTTCGCCAACGCGCTGACCACGATGATGATTGGATCGTTGGGCATTGCGGCGGCGCAGAACAAGCTTTCGGTGGGCTATGGTGCTGAAGCGGGGCACATGGATGCGACGGTGGCGAAGATGTGCGCTCGCTACTGCCAAAACTCGCTGGTGATCACGCGCAACGAGGAATCGCGCACAATTCTGCGGGAATTGGGTGTCCCCAATGAACTGGGCACGGATACGGCTTGGACGTTTGAGCCGCATCCCGCGGAGTACGGTAAGAAAGCGCTCCGCGAAGTTGGATGGGATGGAAGTACGCCGGTGCTCGTGGTGTGTCCGATTAATCCCTTTGAGTGGCCTGTGAAGGCTTCGGTCGCGAAGTTCGCGTTGCACGAACTGGCGGGAGCATATAAGGATAGCCACTACCGATCGGTGTACTTCCATAATTCAGGGCCGGAGGCGGATCGGGCTTACGAGCACTATCTCACCGCGATCGCGAATGCTGTGGATGCTTTTCGCAAGCAGCGGAAGGTGTTCGTGATTCTTGCGGCGACAGAGCGGCTGGATGCGCGTCCTGCGGGGCGAATCTCGGAAAAGCTTGGCGGCGTGCCCGTGCTCAGCTCGGAAGACTATAACATGTATGAATTAGTTAGCGTGCTGCGGGCTTGCCACATGATGGCGTCTTCGCGTTATCACGGGATTGTGACGAGTATGCCGGCGCTGGTGCCATCCGCGGGCATCACCATGGACGAGCGCATTCGAAATCTCATGCGTGAGCGGGGTCACGAAGATCTGCTGATGAATGTCGATGACGCCGATTTGGAATCGAAGCTGTTTGCGACACTGCTCAAGTTGGACCAGGAAGGCGAACGGATCGCCGACGGAATCGGGCGAACTGTGGTACGGAATTTGAAAGTGATGGCGCGCATGGGCCTGTACTTTGAGGAAGAGGTGCAGCGGCGTTATCCGGAGTTTCCCGCGCGTAAGGGGGAGTGGGGTTGGGAAGATTATCTGCCGCCGATGAGTGCTGGGTTGTGTGGGTTGGCCGAGGCTTACAGGTGAGGCGCTTTGCACCACAGAAACACAGAGGCACAGAGGAAGCTGGCCAGTGAGTTTTGTTGATGACATTGTTCTGCAGCTTGAAGGAGCTAGAGATACAAGTGTCCTGTGGGAGCTTCATGACCAGGAAGAAACTGGCAAAGTGAGTTGGGGAGTAACTGGGCCGGTATTGTTAAAGCAGATCGCTCAAGCCCGAACGCTTCTTGCGGCCAAGGATCTGCAGCACGGCGACCGCATTGCTCTACTGGCACACAACAGCATCGAGTGGGTGGCGATGGACTTGGCGATCATGGCGCAAGGGCTGATCGTTGTCCCGCTGTATGCGCGGCAGGCGCCGTTGGAGGTGGTGGCCATGATGAAGGATTGCTCCCCCGCGCTGATCTGTTGCGGCGATACAGGGTTGCGGGATGGCATCGTGGAGAATTGGCCGGATGCGCCTCCGCAGGTGCTCCTTGAGGATGTATTTACGGGCGGGAATGTCGAAGAGGGGAAGGAAAATCCCCACCCTTCGCAAAGAACGCGAAGGATGGGGCACCTGGAAGGAGAACAGCTTGCTGACTCCGATCCCGTGACTATTATTTATACGTCGGGCACGTCTGGTGAGGCGAAAGGGGTTGTCCTTACGGCGGGAAATGTCAGGCACATGCTGGGATGTACTTCCGGGCGACTCGATGCTCTGATGCGGGGCAAGGCGGGACAGGATCGGGTGTTCCATTATCTTCCGTTTTGCTTCGCCGGGTCCTGGATCATGCTGCTGACCTGTCTATCGCGCGGCAGCCGGCTCACGCTAAACACGAACTTGAGCAAGATCGCAGGTGACATGCGCGCCGTTGCTCCCGATTACTTTCTCAACGTTCCGGCGCTTCTTGAACGGATGCGTAAAGCCGTCGACGAACAGCTTTGGAAGACGGGTGGCGTGGTGCTCAGCATTTACAGTCGCGCTAAAAGCGCGTGGGTGCGCAAGCGAGAGGGCCAGGCAAGTTTCGCGGATTGGATATGGCTGGCGCTGGCTAATGCTTTGGTTCTTCCGACCATCCGCAAGAAGATGATTGGCTCGCATCTGAAAGCACTCATCTGCGGTTCAGCACCGCTAAGCTTAGAGACGCAACTTTACTTCCTGATGCTGGGGATTCCGGTACTGCAGGTTTATGGCTTGACCGAGACCACCGCCATCTGCACGATGGACGATCCGCAACACGTAGAGCCTGGGCATGTAGGACCGGCGATCCGCGGGATTGAAATGAAGCTCGCGGAGAACGACGAGATCGTGGTACGGGGACCAAATATTTTTCCGGGATACTGGAATCGTCCGCAGGAGACTGCAAAGGCCTTACGCGATGGCTGGTTTCATACCGGCGATCAGGGCGAGGTGGATGAGTCAGGAAATTGGCGGATTGTCGGACGCATCAAGAATTTGATCATTCTGGGCTCGGGTCACAACATTGCGCCAGAGCCGATTGAAAATGAGTTGCTCAGGAACTTGCCAGGAGCACAGCAGGTCTTGCTGGCGGGCAATGGGCGGGGATTTCTGTCGGCAGTCGTAACCGGGGACGTGACGCGGGAACAAGTGCAGGCTACGTTGGACGCGATGAATCCGGACTTGCCGCATTACAAGCAGGTGCGAGCTTTTCATATTTATTCGGAGCCGTTCTCGATTGACAACGGTTTGTTGACGGCGAATGGAAAGTTGAAGCGGGATTTGATTGCGGCGCGTTTGAAAGACGAGATCGAAGAAATGTACGGGGTGAAGCAGGCTTCTTAGTCTAGAGCGTTAACTACAAAGGACACTCACAAAGGAAAACGTGCTGGGCATGGAATGTGTTCACGGTCAGGCGCTTTCGTGGGAGCTGCGGGACGGCGTGGTCGAGTTGGCGTTGCATCGCGAGCCCTACAATGAGATTGGCTCGCTTACTCTGGACGAGCTTGAGAACTTTGTCGCGGTTCTACAGAGCTTCGAGGATCAAGCTCACGCGCTCATTATTTATAGCGAGCTCAAGGCTGGGTTTTGCGCGGGCGCCGATCTGCGCGAGTTATATCGGCGTTCCCAGGAACTGCAGCAGAGGGATGCCGCCAAGGGCGTTCGCGATTACCTGGAGCGCATTCACCGGGTTTTGAATATGATCGACGCTTCGCCGCTGACCACCATCGCGGCGGTACACGGAGTGACTTTCGGCGGTGGTTTTGAACTGGCGCTGGTATGCGATTTGATTATCGCGGACAAGATGGCAAGATTTTGTTTTCCCGAGCTGAGGTTGGGTTTGATTCCTGGCTTTGGGGGCATTCCTCGTCTGAAACGCGATCTGGGCAATGCGGTAGTTCGTGATCTGCTGCTTACGGGACGAAGTTTCAACACGACCAAGATGCAACAGGTGGGATTGGTCAGCCAAGTAGTCGGGGACGGCGAGGCATTGCGTGTCGCACGTGCGACTGCGGCGCAGCTCCGAAAGTTTGATCGGCGCACGGCAATTGCGGCCAAGAGATTTATCAAGACGATTCCGTATCAGGCGTTGAGAGAGGAAATCGATATTTTCTGCGAGCTTTTTGCCCAGCCGGCGGTCGAAGCTGGTCTGAGAAAGTTCGCGGAAAGCGAGGACGCGCTGCCGTACTTGCCGTGACTATTTTGGTCGTGCCAAGTGCGCAGATTTTCGTATCTTCGTTCAGGATGGCAATCTCCACAAAAGGAACAGCATAATGGCGATAGCTAAACAAACGCTTGAAGAAGTCTTGAACCTAGCGTCGGCGCATTTCAAGGTGCCGCGGGAGAAGCTCACGCCCGACGATGACTTCTTCAAGACGCTCGGGATCGACAGCTTGCAGGCCCTCGATCTGCTGACGAAGCTGGAGAATCACTTCCGCATCGAGCTACCGGACTACGAATTGCAGGGAGTATCGGATTTCCGCACGCTCGCCAACCGAATCCAGACTCGGTTGTGATTCGAGGATGCGAACTAGTTTTCGGTCGTCACCGGTAGGGAACTGATCAACATGCGTTTCTCTGAGTCTCTGTGCCTCTGTGGTGAAATAAAGTCTTAATGCTCAATCTCGACCAATACAGCTGTCTGGGCGCTGCGCTACGGGATGCTTTGGATCGCTGGCCGAATGAAGTATGCCTGATCGAGGCGGATCGGGATCGAGAGAAGATTCGGCTTACCTACTCCGATTTCAAGGACGTGGCTGTGCCGTTGGCTCGCGCCCTGGAGGATGCTGAATTCAATGCCGGCCATCGTGCCGCGATCGTTATGACGAATCAGTCCAAGTGGCTGATTTCTGCCTACGCGGTTTTTTATCGCGGCGGTGTGCTGGTGCCACTCGATTACAAGCTGACTGCGGCTGAACACTTGCAGTTGTTGGCGCACTCCAAAGCCAAGGTCCTGATTGTTGAGTACTATCTGTGGCGCGCAATCACGCAGTCGCCTGAGTTCAAGAATCATAAGCTCAATAAAGTGCTGGTCGCGGAAGCGCCGTTGGGAGCCGATCTCGCCGGTGCCTATCGATGGGAAGATTTCCGTCGCAAGGGTAATCCTGATTTTGTTTTGCGACAGCGGACAGACGTGGCCTGCATTGTCTATTCGTCCGGTACGGGTGGACGGCCGAAGGGATGCGTCCTCACCCACGAGAATTATCTGGAGCAGTGCAAGTCGCTGACGGCGTGGTACCCGTTCTGGCCGGGGGTGCGCTACCTCAGTATTCTGCCAACCAACCACGCGATTGACTTTATGGTTGGCTTCATCGGTCCGTTCGTCTGCGGCGCGTGTGTGCTGCATCTGCGGACGCTGCGGCCGGAGTTTGTACGCGACGCCTTCGTCCGCTACCAGATCACCTATGTCGCGCTGGTTCCCATGATTCTGAAGAACCTGGAACGCGGGCTGCGCGGCAAGTTCGACGAGTTATCCTCCGTCAAGCGATTTTTCCTCAACCGGATGATCGGGATCAATCGCCGGCTCACCAAGAAACAGCCGAATGTGAAGTTAAGCCGCCGGCTGTTGCCGAGTGTCCACAGCGCGTTCGGCGGGGAATTGCTGGCGTTCATTACTGGCGGCGCCTTCGTCGAACCAGCAACGTTGCAGTTTTTCTATGATCTGGGGATACCGATTGCAAACGGATACGGCCTGACGGAGGCTTGCACCGTGCTCACGGTCAACGATCTGAAACCATTTCGCGCGGATACGGTGGGAAAGTGTCTGCCGGGAGTGGAACTACGGATCTTGAACCCGGACGCGGAAGGAATCGGTGAAGTTGCGGCGCACACGAAGACGGCGATGTCCCATTATCTGGATGATCCGGAACTGACCGCGCAAACGATCGTCGACGGCTGGCTGCTGACAGGGGACTTAGGTCGATTCGATGGCGATGGGCACTTGCAACTCTTCGGGCGCAAGAAGAACATGATCGTCACCGAGGGCGGCAAGAAAATTTATCCGGAAGACATTGAGAATATTTTCGACGGCTTACCCGTGAAAGAAAGCTGCATTTTCGCTGCGAACTATCTATGGCCGGCAAAAACTCTCGGACGCGAGATGCTGGTTCTCCTTTTACGCATGGAGCAAAACCAAGAATTCAGCGATACGTTGAAAGAGGAGATCGTTGCGCGCAACCGGCGTCTGCCCGACTTCAAGCGAGTTGGGGGATACGTGCTTTGCAACAAGGATTTTCCTCGCACCGCGTCCATGAAAATCAAGCGTAACGAACTGGCCGAAGAGATTCGAAAATTTCTCGGCCGTGCCGCCGTGGTTGAACTGTGAGCAATACGGAGGCGTTTCTTGCCGTCGTAAATCCGGCTGCGGGCGGGGGACGATGTCGAAAGCTGGTTCCTGAGGCGCTGGATCGCTTGCGGAGGGGGGGAATCAAGCTGGATGTGGTCGAAACCACGGCTCCAGGCGAGGGCATCCGGCTGGCGCGTGAGGCCTATGCCCGCGGTTATCGGAAATTTATCGCTGTCGGCGGCGACGGCACGTCGTATGAGATCGTCAACGGGCTCTTTCCATCCGAGGACGCTGCTCAGCCTGCCACGCTCGCATTTCTTCCACTGGGCACGGGAAACTCATTTCTCCGGGAATTCACCGATCGTGGAGTGGACCACGCCGTCGAGGCGTTACTCGCGGAGCGGTGCCAGCCCTGTGACGTGTTGCGATTACGTCATGCCGAGGGCGTGCTCCACTACATCAATTTGCTTTCCATGGGATTCGCCGCTGATGTTGCAACCTTGCGTGCCCGGCGTTTCAGTGGGTGGGGGGAACTGGGCTATCAATCGTCGATTTTTATTTCCTTGGCTCGCTTTCGTCGGCGGCCGTTTCCTTTGCGCGTCGATGGGGAAGCAGAGATCGACCGCCGCCCCTGCCTGTTTTTGACTTTTAACAACAGCAAGTTCACCGGCGGAACCATGATGATCGCGCCCAAGGCGCACGTGAATGATGGGCTCATCGAATATGTGCGCTGGGGGCCGATCGGACGATTGGGTCTGATCCGCAATCTGCCCACGCTTTATGACGGCACGCATATTCATCATCCCCTGGCCGAACGGCGGGAGGCGAACCGGATCGACTTTTATCTGGACGACCCGGTGGACGTAATGATCGACGGTGAAGTGCTGACTCTGCAATGCCAGACGCTGGACGTCCTGCCATCCGCGTTGAACGTCGTGGTATAAGAATTTATCCCTATGTCACAAGAGCGCAGAAAAAGACAACAGGAGCGGGAAGGGCAGACCCCAAGTGCGGGACGGTCGCGTTACATTATGATCGCCGTTGTAATCGTAATTGCGTTTGCCGCCGCATACTATTTTGGATGGCACAGGCGAAACAGTCGTCTGGACGCTTTCGCCAAGTGCCTGACCGCCAAGCAAGCCAAAATGTACGGTGCTTATTGGTGTCCGCATTGCGAGGAGCAGAAGGAGAAGTTCGGCTCATCCTTTCAGTACGCTCCCTACATTGAGTGTGGGATTAAAGGCTCGAAAGGCATCGAACCGGTTTGTAACGAAGCCAGCATCAAGCGATTTCCTACCTGGATCTTCGCCGATGGCACGCGGGTCGAGGGTGAGCACGAATTGGAATTCCTGAGTGAGGCGACTGGGTGCAGTCTGCCATGACCTCAGCATCGTGCCGCCTGTTTCAGGTGATTGCTATCCTGGCGCTGGGCGGGATGGTGGTCTCTTCGGTTTCCCTTTATCACCACTATGGAACTTCGCAGACGACATACTGCGATTTCGGGGCGAGTTTCAATTGCGACATCGTGAACCGCAGCATTTACTCGACAGTGCTCGGGGTTCCGGATGCGCTGATCGGCATTCTTGGTTACGGCCTTCTTTTTTCCTTGGCAACGTTTTATCGGGAGAAAGCCGAGGCTCCGTTGGTGCTACTGATCGCTTCGATGGCGGGGCTCGGCTTTGCTCTCTATCTGACGTACATCGAGAAGTTTGTTCTGGCGACATGGTGCATTTTGTGCCTCTCGTCGCTGACTTTAATTTTTCTCATTACCGTGCTCTCATCATTTCTGGCCGCGGGTGCCTTGCGCCGGGATTGAAGAGACTCTTGCCGGCACGGGCGTCGACGCCTGCGTCCTACATCGGATGATGGAAGAAGCCAGTCAAGCCCCAGCAGCGCCACCGAACGAATCCGTCACCGGAGATCTTCGGCTGCATGAACTTCACAGCCGCATATTTCGCAACACGCGAATGCTGCGGATCTGGCTGCCTCCAAGATATGACGCACCGGGCAATGAAACGCGTCATTACCCCGTTTTTTACCTGAACGATGGACAAAATCTGTTTGACCGCGCGACCGCCTTCGCCGGCGTCGAATGGCAAGTGGACGAAACTGCCGACCGCCTGATTCGCCAGGAAATGATTTCGCCGCTGATCATCGTTGGGATCGACAATACCCAGGGCGACCGCATCAAGGAGTACCTGCCATACCGTTCGTTTCATCCGGCGGTTCTGCGGCCGCAAGGGAAGCGCTATCCTGAGTTCCTGATGAGCGAAGTCATGCCGCTTGTTTACGAGCGATACCGAATTGCTCGGGGTCCTGAAAATACCGGGTTGGGAGGGTCTTCGCTAGGTGCGCTCATTTCGCTTTACGCGGTTACGGAGCGCCCAGGAGTATTCGGTCGCCTGCTGCTGGAAAGTCCATCGCTGTTTATCTCCAATCGAAGGATTCTTAAGCACGCCCGCCATTTTCGACAATGGCCGGAGAAAGTGTTTATGGCAATAGGGACGCGAGAAGCGGGCCGTGAAGACAAAGATAAGCAGGTCGTGGAAGACCTCCGCGAACTCGAACGGACCCTGCGCCGCGCGGGCTTGGATGAAAGTCGGTTGCTGGTGAAAATCGACGAGGGTGCAACGCACAACGAAGGCGAATGGGCAAAGCGTTTCCCGGAGGCACTGAGTTTTTTGTTTGCGAAGCGAGAAGGGTGAGGCGATACCATCGGCACCCACCGCAGGAAGCGGAACTGTGCTGCGGTGGTTCAGTTGGGCGCTGCTACAATTCCTTCACGGATGAAGAGTTCGCACGTTTCCCAAATAGTTTTGAGAGTCGCGAGTTCGCCGCGCGTCGTCTTCCTCATCGCACTGCTTGTCAGATTGCGGGTGTTGTCTCAACTGCTTCCGCTGAACGAGGGGCGAAATTTCTATCAGTACAATGAACCGTCCCATATTGCCTGGGCATTAATTTCGGGATTCGGCTACAGTGCGCCGTGGCCCCACACACCAGTGGCAGCCACCGCGCAACAGCCTCCGCTGTATCCTTTCCTGCTGGCTGCGATCTTTAAATTAGCCGGAGCTTACACCTACTCGTCGCTATGGATTGCAGCCAGCCTGAACGCCTTTTTCTCAGCGCTTACGGCAGTGCTGATTCTGCGAATAGGGAAGCGGGATTTCGGTGCTGCCACGGGTCTTCTGGCGGCGTGGGTGTGGGCGTGCTGGCAGTATGAGGCGGTTGTGTCCATCCGCTTGTGGGAAAGCAGTCTCTCAGCCCTGTTGCTGATGCTTGTACTGTGGTTGTTGCCGGGACTGTCTGATTCCTCCCGTGCCTCGCGTTGGTTACTTTTTGGAACGCTTGCGGGAACAGCGGCCCTGATCAACACAACTCTTCTAGGACTTTTTCCATTCTTCTGGCTATGGTTATGGGCAAGTTATCACAGGCGTGGGCGCTCGTGTTACACGGTGTTACTCGCATCGATCGCTGTTTGTTTTCTGATCTTAGTCCCGTGGACGATCCGAAATTATGTCGCCTTTCATCGCCTCATCCCGATCCGGGATAATTTTGGGCTTGAACTTTGGCTCGGAAATCATGAGGGAGTGACGCACGTTTTTGACAGTGACTTTCCTGTCCTTGATCCGACGGAGTACAACCGCCTCGGAGAACTTCGTTTCATGGAGGTCAAGCGCGAAATCGCACTGGAATTTGTTTACCATCACCCTGCACAGTTCGTTCGATTGTCCGCCAGGCGTTTTTTTAGGTTCTGGAGTGCTCCCGAAGGGTCTGCGTGGCTACCAGTGAGCCTCCTCGCATGGGCGGGAATGGTATTGGCGCTGTGGCGCAGACGATGGGAAGGAGTGCCATACGCCGTGGTCATCCTGGTTTTTCCAGTGGTCTATTACATCACCCACGTGTTCAGCACGTATCGCCATCCCGCCGAGCCGGTCATAATATTACTGGCGGCTTATGCGATGGTCACGGCAGCGGAATCTGTCGGCCGTCGTTTATTTCGAAGCAGCTTGGGCAACACTTCCCGGGTCTAACTGCGACTTCTGTGATTGTTCAGGCTTCAGGGGGTACGGAGAAAGTTTTGGCGGAGACTGGTCTGGCTCGATCACCCAAACGAGTCGATTCTTAAAATACCATAGCAGTTCCTGGTTACTCTGTTCGTCCATTTCGCGTGCCCACACGACTTTCGCGGCATCGATATCGGCATCGTTGTAGACCCACTCTTGGTCGTAGCCATGGGATTTCTTATAGCGAACCAGGACCAGGTGCTGTCCTGGCGAAAGCTGTAGGGTGTGGAGGATGCTAGCCCGGGCAAGATTGCCGCGAGGCCAAGGTTGCTCAATCTGGATATGAGCCGCGATAGCGGTAACCCTCAAGACAATCATTGCGCAACAGACTACGGGCACGCTTCGCAGGAGCGGAATGCCTATTGGCTTTCCGCGCCATTGCCAAAATCTCATGTGACGCATGCATTGCAGCAGGACTAAATACAAAAGACCGGTAGCCGGCGCGAAATAATGCGGGTAGGTCCAGATTTCAACCGCGAGTCCCAGGAGAAATACTCCAAGGGCAATCAACGGGAAGCGCATTCTGGAGTCTCGTAAAACCCAGGGAAAGGCCAATACCGGGATAGTTAGTGCCGGGCCCAGGAAAAAGATCCAACCGAGCAGAAGCTTAAACCACGCGTGCCAAAGGAAGCCCGAAAGCGTGCGCCCCTCCCTGTAGAATTGAAACTCGTGCTCGTAGAAGTCGCGCATTACCGCATGACGATAGGCAGGTTCCGGATGAGGCCCTTGCCATACAAAATATGACGCCGGAGCATAGGCACCGCGATTCACTTCATAGGGTAGCTGTAAAGATCTACCAGTTACTCGGTAGTTGTAATAACCAGTAGCTAACGCACCGAATGCAAGGATAAGAGCAATTGGGACCACTGCCCGGCCAAGGGGGACGAATGCGCGAGGCCGATTTGCTCCAAGCAGCCAGATCAACATGGCGGAAGCCACCGTCAGGCTGAGAAGTAAGCCCTCGTAAGGTCGGCTATTGGCGAGGATCACCAAGCCGAGACCCATCGCCACTGCATTCAGGATGCTGGCGTGCCGTTTCAACCGCGGCAACGCCCCGAGTACGAGCGCTCCGCCCAAGGCGACCACCGAAGCGCACCAATACGTGTTCATCCAGTAACTGAGAATGCCCAAGCGCAACGCTGCCAACATCCCCCCAACCAGAGCCCAACCTGGAGGGAGCCACCCTTGGAGCATCCAGCATAGGGTTGAGCACATGGCAGCGGTGACAAGCAACTGCCCAATCCAGGGATGACCGAGACGCTCTCCGACTGCCAGCACCAAGCCCTGTGCGGGCGGGTACATAGACATATAGGTCGGATGCTGGATGATGTGAAAGCTCTCGAAATGCGGCCACATAGCATGTGTGGGATTGGTCAAGCGGCCTTGCGAGAAAGTATCCCCCGCCAACAAATAGCTGAACTCATCATGGACGGCTGGTTCGGAAACACCTAGGACCGGAATCAGAGCCGCCCGGAGAGATAGCACGAACACCCCCACAATCACGACAGAAAGAGCCTTTCTTCTTGCCAGCTTGGCGAACCATCGTTCGCCGGCAAGCAGGATCGTAGGCGGCGGACCGGACTGGCGTCGCAAGAGGGCCATCGCAACCACGACGGCGACAGCGACCCCCTCCAGTAGCCACACCGAGAACTTTGCCCACCATAGTTGCCACGCCGGCGCAACCGCGGGACTGGCGCCGGTCAAAGCTTCGATTGCGAAGACAGGATGCATGGCCGATGTGCAGCAGGTTCTTTGATTCTAATGCCTCGCGGCGATGGTAGAACCGTTTTTGCCTCAGCCAAGGTAATCGTTTATGCTCTGGCATCGTGAGTCGGCATCTTCCCCTGACTGATCGGCCCAGAAGCTTACTCCGGCTGAAATCCTGGATTTGGCTGGGCGTGGGCGTTGTGGTTGGCACGGCCCTAAGATTGTTCCGGCTGGGAACCAAGAGTTTCTGGCTCGATGAAGCCACCAGTGCGGTATTGGCGCGGGTGGATAGGCAAGTTTTCGTGGGCGCAATCATTCACCGCCAGGCCAATATGTTCCTGTATTACCTGCTTCTGCGTGGCTGGATACGGCTGGGTGACAGCGAGTTTGTCGTGCGCTCTCTTTCAGTGCTCGCCGGGGTAGCCGCGATCCCGGCGATCTATTTGCTCGGCACTCGTCTTTTTGGTCCGAAAGCGGGAGGAGTGGCTGCGCTATTGCTGTCCGTGCATGCCTTTCAGATCAGGTATTCACAGGAGGCCCGCGCCTATAGCTTGTTCATGTTGCTGGCTGTAATGTCTTCCTTGTTTTTCCTGCGGAGTCTGGAACGGCCTTCGCGCAAGAACTGGGCAGCGTACGTTCTGGTAAGCGCCCTCATGGTGTACGCCCAAGTTTTCGGCTGCTGGATGCTACTCGCGCAGTGGTTTTCGCTGCTTTTCCGGCGGCGTGAAATTCGTAAAAAACAATTTCTTTTGAGCGCCGTAGCGGTTTGTTGCTTGACCTCTCCGCTTGCCTATTGCCTGCTTGTTATTTCGGATCGGTCGCAGCTTTCCTGGCTTACACGGCCTTCACTGCAAGAGTTGTACAAGTTTTTTCTCGATATGACAGGCGACGGTGGTCCTTTGCTTCTGTTGGCGTATGTGGCGCTGGTTGTGAGTGGGTTCGCAGCCGCTATCAGTCGCCTGAGATCGCATTCCGCCACTGCTGACATTTGGAAATATTGGTTCCTTTCGGTGTGGCTTATTCTACCCATCGCATGCCTTCTGGCCATTTCCCTTCGCCGACCGGCATTTGAACCACGTTTCATGATCCCCTGCGTTCCGCCGCTGGTGCTGCTCGTGGCTGATGCCGCGACCCAAATTCGTTCGAAAGTTCTTTTTCTTGCCACACTAATGGTTCTGCTCGGACTGTCGCTAGATGGCACCGATTCCTATTTGCGCGGCCGTGCGGACGTCGAGCACACGGACGATTGGAGAGACGCGACTCGCTACGTCTTGTCACAAGCAGAGGCGGGAGACGCCGTTCTCTTTAGCTATAGTGAGGAGAGGATTGCTTTCGATGAGTATCAGCAGTTGTTGCACATGAATGGTTCTCCGATTCACGAATTTCCGGAGCAGACGGATTTGGAATTACTGGCCCTGCGTCCATCGCGGCCCGGCGCTGACGTGCTGGACAACATTGCTGCCGGGTACAGGCGAGTATGGGTGATCTCCGCCTTTCAGCCCAACCAGGCCAGCCGCAAAGTGGAGGCGATGCTGAGATCTCGTTTTAGCGGACATAAAGACTGGGGTTTTGGTTTTGTGCACGCGGACTTGTTTGCCGATCGGATTTTGCCGCCGAGGATCAACTGAACGAGCGCCCTTAATCAGGACGCGATGAAAAAAATCCATTCGCATTCTGATTTGTCTCAGCGTCGCCATCCCACAGAGCAAACTGATTGGTTGACTGGATCGGGACCATTATTTGCCTCGATCGGCCTATTCCGACTTTACGCGCAAGAATCGATCTTCAAGAGTGGTCCGGGACAAGTACGCGACCATAATCGCAAGGCCGCAGCCTAAGGTAAAGCGCAGCAACATAGCGACCGTTGGCCAACTAGAAATCAAGGGCGGGAACAACCGCAAAAGCAAGACTTCACTCCACCTGAAAGCCAAGACGTGAATCAAGTACAGACCATAACTAATGAAGCCTAAGAACTTCAGAACGTGACGATTGACGAGAAAACTCCAGCGACTGGTCCCGAGCAGCAGCGCCAAAGACAAAAGACCAGCCGAACCAACATTGCAAGCAGAGACTAACAGGGCTGCCTCCGCCAACGGATGGTGCAGCACTAGCGCGAAGCAACCGCGCCCGCAATCAAGGCCAACAAGGCAAAGCGTGACAGGTGTGGGCGATGGAACGACGGTTGGCGCAGCCAAATCGCTCACAACGCGCCTAGCGCCAGTCCGTCCAGGTTAAGCCACGTATACAAGCCAACGAAGTGTTGAAGGTCGCCCCTGCTCAGGGCAGTGGATGCTCGCGGCAGTGGACTAGTCAGACAGACGCCAGTCAAGAAAGCGATCAGGCGGCGAACCGCAAGTTTGCGAATAGGGAAAGGCCAAAGCAAATAAAAATGTTCCTCCACCGCCAGGGACCACAACGGCCCATATTGCATGGGGACACCAATCAACGGCGCGCAGTTGGCAAGGAACAGAGCACTCAGTATCAAAAACCGCCAATTGATCCACCCGACAATCAACAGAATCACGAGTGTTACATAAAAAGCAGGCAGTATACGCAATGCCCGGCGGAGATCGAAGCTGCGAAAGTAAACGGGCTTGGCCTTACTGTCGAGCAGGATTCCGGTAATCAGAAATCCCGAAAGAACAAGTTCACGCCTGCCCATCCGTACCGAGAGAACGCTAGCAGGAATTTGCCGAGATGTGAGAGTTGTGCATTTATTGGCGGGCCATCCCATGAAAGAGGAGCACCAGTACAATGGCAATGCCCCACAGTGAATCAAGTTCTGGCGTATGGAGATGGGTGAGTGGTGCTTTCGATGACGAGGATTTCGAATGGTTGGAAGAAGTATCGCTGACGGATAAGCTAGGCATGGCACTCAAAGTGGAGGCCATTCGCTAGGATGAGGCCAGCAACGAATAGACCACCGTTAGTCCCGCAGTTTTTGCAAGACGACGGTTCAGGCTACCACTAAAATTGGCAATCCATCGATGAACAAACCCATTCGAATTCTAGTCTGGCTCGGCGTTGCCGTTCTCGGCGCCCTCGCACTGGCTACGATTGCGCTGCGTCGCGGCGAGCAGATCAACGCGATGTGGCTAGTGGTTGCTGCAGTTTGTTCTTATGCGTTGGGGTACTGTTTCTACAGCAAGTTTGTGTCCGCCAAGGTGCTTGCTCTTGATCCCCGGCGTGCAACGCCTGCCGAGCGCCTGGACGATGGCCGCGACTTCGTTCTCACCAACAAGTGGGTCGTGTTTGGGCATCATTTTGCGGCCATCGCCGGGCCGGGGCCGTTGGTTGGTCCGGTACTTGCCGCACAGTTTGGATATCTTCCGGGCACGCTTTGGATATTGGCGGGCGCCGTGTTTGGCGGCTGTGTGCAAGACTTCGTCATTCTACTGTTCTCGGTGCGGCGGGACGGAAAGTCGCTCACCGAAATGGCGCGCGAGGAAATTGGCATCGTCGGCGGGTTTGTAGCCTACGTGGCAGTTCTCAGTATCATCGTGATTCTGCTGGGTGCCGGCGCGCTGATTGTGGTGAATGCTCTGAAGTCCAGCCCGTGGGGCGTGTTTACCATTGCCATGACCATCCCGATTGCGCTCTTGATGGGCTTGTACCTGCGCCGCTTGCGTCCTGGCAAAGTGCTGGAAGTTTCGCTGCTCGGATTCATTCTCGTCATGCTCGCGGTGTGGGGAGGGCAATGGGTCTCGCAGAATCCATCGGTGGCTCCTTGGTTTACTCTGACTGCGCCCACGCTAGCGACTGTGATTATCATTTACGGGTTCGCTGCCTCAGCCTTGCCTGTGTGGCTCTTGCTGGCGCCGCGCGACTACTTGAGCACGTTCGTAAAACTGGGGACGATCGGATTGCTGGCGCTGGGAATCATTGTGCTGCGTCCTACGCTGCTCATGCCGCCGCTGACTCGATTTACCGACGGGTCCGGGCCGGTTTTCGCGGGGAGCGTTTTCCCATTTGCCTTCATCACCATCGCATGCGGTGCGATCAGCGGATTTCATTCTCTGATATCGAGCGGAACCACTCCTAAGCTCATTCGGCGGGAAACCGAAACGCGCATGGTCGGCTATGGCGCAATGATGGCCGAGTCGATGGTAGCAGTGATGGCGACCATTGCTGCCTGCGTGCTTCAGCCGGGAACTTATTTTGCGATCAACAGCCCGGCAGGAGTCGTAGGAACGTCGCCTGAATCCGCCGCCGCAACCATCAGTGGCTGGGGATTCCCGGTCACCGCCGCTGGCATGCATGCGCTGGCTCAGGCTGTGGGCGAGCAGACCCTGTTCAATCGCACAGGCGGAGCGCCCGCTTTTGCCGTGGGGATGGCCCACATTTTCTCCAGCAGTTTGGGCGGACAAGCGGTCATGGCAATCTGGTATCACTTCGCCATCATGTTTGAGGCGTTGTTTATTCTTACCGTTCTCGACGCCGGGACGCGCGTGGGCCGCTTCATGGTGCAAGATGCGCTCAGCCACATATGGAAGCCACTTGGCCGTACCGGTTGGTATCCCTCGATTCTCATCACCAGCGCTTTGATCGTCGCTGCCTGGGGATCGTTCTTATGGCAGGGGGTGAAGGATCCTCTCGGCGGAATCAATTCGCTGTGGCCGCTGTTCGGCATATGTAACCAACTGTTGGCGACCGTGGCACTATGCGTGGCGACGACCATCATCATCAAGATGGGCAAGGCGCGATATTCGCCGGTGACGTTGGTCCCGCTCACCTGGCTGGTTGCGGTGACGTTTACAGCGTCATGGCATAAGGTATTCGACCCCAATCCGCGGATTGGATTTCTGGCGCACGCGCGGCAACTTGCTTCTGCAGTGTCGAGGCACGAAGTCTCGCGGCTGATCTTCAACGATCGACTGGATGCCGCCGTGGCGGGACTATTGGTCTGTATGGTTGCCCTCATTTTGTTGGAGTCAATCTCCGTGTGGTTGAGTGTGCTCTCTGGAAGGATGCAGGCGAGAGTCAAGGAAGCGCCATTTGTGCTCACGCGTTTTGCCGCGGAGGAACAGGGATGATGCGATTACGCCAAATGGCCGCCACAGTTATCGCCACTCTCCGCGAGATTTTCGACGAGTCTGCCTACACTCGTTTTCTTGCCCAACACGGAATGAGTTCCTGCCCGAACACCTATGCCGCTTTCCTGCGCGAGCAGGAGCGAATCAAGGCTCGCCGGCCAAAGTGCTGCTAGTTTTGACGCTTCAGCACTTCTCGAATAGTCTGTACATCTTTCGTGATTCAACCCGTATGAGCGAACCAGCCATCTCCGTCCACGACCTGCGCAAAGCCTATGGGCCGGTGGAGGCCGTGCGCGGCCTGGATTTTGAAATCCAGTCTGGGGAAGTCTTCGGCCTGCTCGGCCCGAACGGCGCGGGCAAGACCACTACCGTTGAAATCCTGGAAGGCTTGCGCCCGCGCAGCGGAGGACAAGTGTCCGTCCTCGGTTTCGATCCCGAGAAGCAAAAACAGCAACTCAAGGATCGGATCGGGGTCTGCCTGCAGGCCACGAATCTGCCCGACAAGATTCGTGTCCGCGAAGCCCTGCACGTGTTCTCGTCGTTTTACACCCGCAACGTTGACGCGAACGAAATATTGAAGCGCCTGCAACTCGAGGATAAGCGGGATGCCTTTTACAGCACGCTCTCCGGCGGCCAGAAGCAGCGTTTAGCTCTGGCGCTCGCGCTGGTCAACGATCCTGCACTTCTCTTTCTGGACGAACCCACCACCGGTCTCGATCCCCAGGTTCGCGCCGAGATTCATGGGCTGCTCGAGCAACTGCGCAATGAAAAGCGCACCATTCTGCTGACAACGCATTACATCGAGGAGGCAGAGCGCCTTTGCGACCGAGTTGCCATCGTCGATCAGGGCCGCATCATCGCCATGGACACGCCCCGCAAGCTGCAACAGCAAAGCCGCGCAGCTTCTACCATCGTCGTGACTTGCGACAAGGCGATCCCGCTAGCGCGCCCAGTGTGGGCAGAGGCGATCGAGAGCAGCGTTGACTCGACCGGCCAAACGTTGACGGTGATTTCGCGCCGCCCCGCAACTACGCTCGTCGACTTGATCAAGTGGATCGAGCAGACCGGTCTTGAGCTGGTGGATGTCCATCTGAAGAAACCCACGCTGGAGGATGTGTTCATCGAGTTGACGGGCAAGCGCCTGCGCGACTGAAGGGTTCGACCGAAAATGAAAAGTTACATCGCCCTCATCCAACTGGACCTCAAGCTCGCGCTACGACAGAAGTCTGTCCTGTTCTTCAATTACATGTTCCCGCTGATTTTCTTCGTCGTGTTCGCGCAAGCCATGCACGGAGATCGCGGCACCGCCATGACCCAGATTGTGACCATGGTGATCATTATTGGGGTCCTGGGCAACGGCTTGTTCGGTGCGGGCATGCGCGCAGTGCAGGAGCGCGAGTCGAACGTGCTTCGCCGCTACAAGGTCACTCCGATTACTCCGGCGCCGATTCTCGTCGCTGCGACCGTCGTCGGGTGGATTCTTTTCATGCCGCTGGTGCTGTTTATGTTTTGCGCGGCGCACTTCGGGTACGGTATGCCGTGGCCGGACAGGCTGGACTCGATTCTTCTGTTTGCGACGCTGGGCATTCTAGCCTTTCGCGCCATCGGAATGATTCTCGCGGCCGTCGCGAATTCCATGCAGGAAAGCCAGATCCTGGTTCAGTTGGTTTATTTGCCGATGCTGTTTCTGAGCGGCGCCACATTTCCTACATCGATGTTTCCTTCCTGGCTGCTGATCGTGACCCAATTCCTGCCCGCAACCTACTTAGTATCGGGCCTCGAGGGAATGATGCTGCGCCAGGAAAGCCTGATGGCCAACGCCTTTCCGGCGCTGGCGCTCCTGATCACGGTGTTCGTCGGGCTCTTCATTTCGTACAAGCTCTTCCGTTGGGAAAAAGAAGAAAAAATTCGCGGCACCGCCAAGCTGTGGGTGGGCGCGGTGATGCTGCCGTTTTTTGTACTCGGCCTGTGGCAGGCTCACACCCGCCAGAACGTGGCCAAGACCAGGATGCTGAACCGCGAACTGGCAAGAGGTGAAACTTACCTGATTCGCGGGGAGCGCATTTTCGTTGGTGACGGGAAGATCATCGAATCGGGCTCGATCCTGATTCGCGGCGGGAAAATCGCCGGCGTTTATGAAGGAGAAGGCCCGGACCCGAAAACGATGAAGGCCACGCCGATCGAAGCCGCGGGCAAGACCGCCCTGCCCGGACTGATTGACGTTCACGTGCATCTCATTGCGCCGGGCGGTTTTTATGCGGACATGAGCCAGTACAACCCCGAATCCCACATGCTGCGAGATCTCGCAGCTTATCTCTACAGCGGCGTGACCGCGGTCAGAAGCGTGGGCGATCCTTTGGACATCGTGCTGAAAATTCGCTCAACCGTGAACAACGGTGAGCGGCTCGGGGCTGAGCTCTTCACTTGTGGACCACTCTTTACCGCCCAAGGCGGGCACGGCACGGAGTATTTCAAAGACATGCCGCCAAACATCCGCGAGCAGGCTCAGGCACAGTTCACGCGGATTCCAGCTTCCGCCGACGAGTCCCGCCGCCAGGTCGATGAACTCAAGCATTCGGGTGTCGATTGTATCAAGGCGATAGTCGAAGCCGGCGGCGGCTCCCACGTTTTCAATCGTCTTGACAGCGCGATCTTCCAGGCCGTTGCTCAGGAAGCCCATGCGCAGTCACTGCCGCTCGCAGTACATACCGGGGATCTTCGTGATGTGACCGATGCGGTTTCCGCCGATGCGAATTCCATCGAGCACGGTTCCTTTCGCGAGGCAATTCCCGACGCTTTGTTCCAACAAATGGTAAGCAAGAAGATTTCCTACGATCCCACGCTCAGCGTGGCAGAAGCGTTCCGGGACTTTGCCGCTGGCAATACGGATCTGTTGAAGCGCTCGCTGGTGCAACAAGTAGGGCCGACGGATCTGATCGAAGCCACCGAGAAGGCGATGGCGTCCAAAGAAACCGAGCCAATGCGCGAACGCATCGCGCAGTTTCCCATCAAGCTCGACGTGGGAACGCAGAACCTGCTGCGGGCGTACAAAGACGGCGTTACCCTCGTGATGGGCAGCGACGCCGGCAATTTCCTGATTCTCCACGGACCGACGGTGCAACACGAACTTGCACTGTGGGTGCGCGCCGGCATACCTCCCACGGTTGCGCTTCAAGCCGCGACTTACAATGCCGCCCGCCTGCTGCGCGCGGAAAATCACATCGGATCAATTCGCGTGGGCAACGATGCCGATCTGCTGCTGGTCGACGGCAATCCGCTGGAGGACATTACCTCGGTCGAGCGCATCTCCATCGTCATTTTCAAGGGCGAGCAACTTGACCGCTCCGATCTCTTCAATCAAGAATGAACCCGCAGGAGTAAACAACCTTCCCCACTCCAGATGCTAGACTCTAGCGGATGCGCGTTCTCGGCATTGATTGCGGCACCGAGTACACGGGCTACGGCGTCGTCGAACTCGGTGGCGACGGAAAGCTGACATGCCTGGCCTGCGGCGCGGTCAAGCTTTCTCCTCGCGAACCCATGCCTGCGCGCTTGTCGACCATCTTCGACAGCCTGGCCGCCATCATAGGTGAACACCACCCCGATCGAGTTGCCATCGAAGATGTCTTTTATGCTTTGAATGTGAAGTCGGCGCTGAAGCTTGGACAAGTGCGCGGAGTCGCAATGCTGGCCGCGTCCTCAGCCGGCCTCGAGGTCGCCGAGTATTCACCGCTCTCCATCAAATCCGCGGTCGTCGGCTACGGCAGGGCCGAGAAGCAGCAAGTCCAGCACATGGTTACGCGGCTGCTGAATCTCGCCGAAATTCCCGAGCCGCCGGATGCCGCCGATGCCCTCGCGATTGCCATCTGCCATTTGCACACTTCAGCTACGTTGGAACGCCAGCGGGCATAAAGGGATTACGCGCTTCAAACTAATTTTGGCATAATCCAAGCTACATGTTCTCCTGCAAGTTTCGATCCTCAGCCCTCGTATGCGACCAGTGCTTGTTTTCGCTTGTATGCGTCGTGATCTGCTGCTTGTCTTTCCCGGTCGCCGCGAACGCTCAACAGACGGCCGCCCCAACTGTCAGCTTTACCTGCGATTTCCCCGGCTCGGATCCGGATCACTACGTCGTCTCGCTCTCCGACGATGGCAGCGCTATCTACGACTCGAACAGCAAGCTCAACGACTCGGCCGACAGTCAGCCCTTCCATTCAGTTTTCACCGTCTCCCAGGCTTCGCGCGCCCGCGTTTTCGACCTCACCAAACGCGCGCATTATTTCGAAGGGGAGCTTAATTCCAAGAACAAAAACCTGGCTTCCACCGGGGTCAAAACACTGATCTACAAAGACGCGCAGAAGAACACCCACGCCACCTACAACTATTCGCCCATCCCTGCCGTTCAGGAGCTGACCGAATTCTTTCAATCCTTGTCCACGACTTTGGAGTTTGGCCACCGGCTCGATTACTACTTGCGCTACCAGAAGCTGGCTTTGGACCAGGAACTGAAACAGATGGAAGAAATGTCGAATAGCGGCGGGCTTCAGGAGATCTCAGCTGTCGCTCCGATCTTGCAAAAGATCCTCGACGATCCATCCGTAATCAAGGTAAGCCGAGCTCGGGCTCAACGCCTGCTGCAAGTTGCAGCGACCAAGGGTAAGTAACTGGTGGCAAACGAATAATATGTGCGCTTCAGGCAACAAAAAACCTCGATCCGTGTTCTAATAATTCAGGAAGGGCCGTTCCGGGGGTTGTCCATGTCCAAAATGAGCATCAAGCTGCTGATTACCACAGCCGTAGTGTCTTTCCTGCTGCAGACGGTTCCTTCCCTGACCATTTCCGCCTTTGCCGATTCCCAAGTCCGCATGGTACGCCTGAGCGAAGTTCAGGGCGACGTGCAAGTCGACCGCAACACCGGGAAGTATGAGAAGGCGTTCCTGAACTTGCCCATCACGCAGGGAGTCAAAGTACAGACCGGCAAAGACGGTCGCGCCGAAGTAGAGTTCGAGGACGGAAGCACGCTCCGCCTTACTCCCGGCACCGTGATCGAATTTCCTCAGCTCTCGCTCCGTGACTCGGGGACAAAAGTCTCGACCGTGTTCCTGCAGGAAGGCACTGCCTACGTCAACTTTGCCGGTGCGAAGGATGCTGAACTCAACCTGACCTTCGCTCACGAGAAAGTCGCGCTGGCGCATGCCGCTCATCTTCGCGTTGAAGTGGATGACACGACAGCGGAATTAGCCGTCTTCAGCGGCGATGTGCAAGTCCAGGGCGATTCGGGGACAGTTGCCGTCAGCAAGAACCACACTGCGACGTTCGACCTGACGGACGACGACCACTCTACATTAGCCAAGAATCTGGAGCCGGATCCCTTTGACGCCTGGGACAAGCAGCAGAATCAATATCACCAGCAATACGCCAGCAACTCCTACAGCAGCTATTCGCCGTACGCGTACGGCACCACCGATCTGAACTACTACGGCAGCTTTTCCAATGTGCCGGGCTACGGCCAGTTATGGCAGCCTTACTTTGCGGGCGCCGGATGGGATCCGTTCATGAACGGCGCCTGGGCCTTCGCTCCTGGCTTCGGCTACAGCTGGGTGTCGGGGTATCCGTGGGGCTGGACTCCGTATCACTACGGCTCCTGGGTTTACCTGCCGACCTATGGCTGGGGATGGCAACCCGGCGGATCGTGGGCGGGATGGAGTGCGCCAAGGATCGTTCGTCCACCAGCACACTTTGTCGCGCCGCAGCCTCCGTCCAGTTCTAGCACGGGAATAGTCCCGGTGAACCGCGGACCACTGCCGACCGTCCTCGGAAGATCGTCCAACCGGGTGGAAATTTCCCAGAACTCGGCTGGACTCGGAATTCCGCGCGGGGGCATCAAGAACCTAGGTCAGCTTTCGGGTGCTGTGCAGCAGCATGGCTTCGCAACGGCCAGAGTTCACACAGCGCCGGTTGGGGTTCCCTCGTGGAATAGTGGATTTTATTCCACGTCGCCCTCGCAAGCAGGAGGAATGCATGGCGGCACCGCCCCCAGCGCTTCAGTTGGACATTCGAGTGCCGGCCACTCCGGTGGCGGCCGTCATTAGAGCTAGCCAGGAACAATAGCCCTAGAGTTGTGAGGCGGCCATCGGGTCGCCTCTTTTGTTGGGATGACGTCAATCGCCCTGTTCGACCTTCGTCAGGATGCCGGAATGAAAACCGCGTGGTAAGCTTTCTCTCCGTCCCCGGTAAAGCCGAATTCGGAGGAAAGCCAGCATGCGATGGTTCGTCATACGGATTGCTCTTCTAAGTTCTCTTTCATTTTCCGGACTCATTCAGTTTGCTTACGCCCAAACTGCGCCCGCACAGGACTCCAGCAAATCGGTTGAGCTTGATCACTTCGATCCCAAGAAGGTCGACTCGTCGGTCGATCCTTGCACCGACTTCTACCAGTACGCCTGCAACCGCTGGATCGCAGACAATCCTGTGCCGCCCGACGAAATTTTCTGGGACTCCTTCGGCAAGCTCCAGTTGTGGAACGAGACCTTCCTGCACCAGACCGTGATCGAAGTGGCAGCCAAGCCAGCGAGCGAGCGCACGCCCGTCGAGCAGAAAGTCGGCGATTACTGGTCGGCCTGCACGAATCAGAAACAGAGGAACGCGACCGCCGTCCCGACTTTGCAGTCTCAACTGGACAGGATCGCAGCCATGTCCAGCAAGGGTCAGATCGTTGAGGTCGTAGCCGATCTCCATCGTTCGATGCCCGGTGCCTGGAATCCCGCCGATCCCGAGACTTATGCGCCTTTGTTCGGCTTTGGCGCGCAGCCTGACTTCCACGACACAACCCACGTCATCGCGCAGTTTGACCAAGGTGGCATGATGTTACCGGGCCGCGAGTTCTATCTGAAAGATGATGCGAAGTCGGTCGAGATCCGGAACAAATACGTTGCTCACATTGCCCGCATGCTCGAACTTTCTGGCGTACCGTCGGCCCAGGCAAAGGCGGACGCCGCGATCGTCCTTCAAATGGAAACAGCAATGGCGAAAGCTGCGATGGAGATCGTCAAACGGCGGGATCCCAAGAACCTCGACAACGAAATGAGTCTGGACGCGGTTCAAAAGCTGACTCCATCGTTTGACTTCAACCGCTATTTGCAACTGGTCCACGCGCCGGCGACGCCCACTTACATCGTGACCTCGCCGGATTTCTTTCGTGAGATGGAGCAACTGATTCAAAGCGAGCCTCTCGATCATTGGAAGGCCTATTTCCGATGGCAACTACTGAACGGCCTGGCAGGGGCCATGAGTGAGGATTTCGTAAACGAAGATTTTACGTTTGTTGCTCAGACCCTTTTTGGCGCCAAGGAGATTCTGCCCCTCTGGCGCAGATGCATTCAGTCGGAAGACCGCGACATCGGACAAGCGCTGGGGCAGGCCTACGTGGCGCGTGCGTTTCCTCCCGAGAGCAAGCAGCGCGTTCAGGAGATGGTTAACGCGCTCAAAGTCGCGCTGAACCAGGAAATCGATTCCATGGACTGGATGAGTCCGCAAACCAAGAAACAGGCTCGCGTGAAGCTGGCCGCGCAGATTGACAAGATCGGCTATCCCGACCACTGGCGCGATTACTCGGCTCTGGAAATTCAGGCCGACAATCATCTCGCCAACGTGCAGCGCTCTGCGGCGTTCGAATTCGACCGCCAGATGCACAAGATTGGCAAGCGGCTAGACCGCACCGAATGGGGCATGACTCCACCAACGGTGAACGCCTATGAGGATCCACAGACCAACACCATCAACTTTCCGGCCGGGATTCTGCAACCGCCGTTCTTCGATCCCACCAAAGACGACTCAGTCAACTACGCTGCGGCCGGAGCCGTCATTGGTCATGAGACCATCCATGGCTATGACGACCAGGGACGCAAGTTCGACGAGAACGGCAATCTGCGCGACTGGTGGACGGCTGACGATACCAAGGCCTACGACAAACGCGGCGACTGCATCGCCGACGAATACACCGAGTTCGTCCCCGAAGCCGGGGTGCAGCAAAACGGCCGCTTGACCCAGGGCGAAAACACGGCCGACAACGGCGGAATCCATCTCGCGTTATCCGCGCTGAATACGGATCTCAAAGGGAAAGGCCAGAGCCTCGATACCAAGGGAGAAGACGGCCTGACCGCGCTGCAACGCTTCTTCCTGTCGTATGCCCACATCTGGTGCGGCAACTTGCGTCCAGAGATGATGCGGACCATTCTGCTGATGAACCCGCATCCGCTGGACAAGTACCGCGTCAACAATGTCGTCTCCAACATGCCCGAGTTCGCCAAGGCCTTCGGCTGCCATAAAGGGCAGGCCATGGTGCGGGAGAACGCCTGCCGGGTGTGGTGAGCCGGGCCGGATAAAACCGCAGCGAGCTACGCCCAAGGCATCTCTGTCATCCTGAGCGTAGTGGCTGCTGCGCGTAGCGCAGCAGTCACGGAGTCGAAGGACCCCCGGGATGCGAGGGACTATCAGAAATGCGCAGGGAATTCCCCCCATGCATTCGGTGAGAACGCCCTGAGTCGTTGTCGCCGCAAACGGCTTGCCCGGGGTCCTTCGACTTCGTTGCCGCCGCTTCGCGACGGCCACTCCGCTCAGGATGACAGAGTTCCAGTTCACTTCTTCGCGTTCGCGGCTTCGTCCTTCAGATAGCTGGCGCTCAGCGTTCCTTTCTTTTTTGCCAATTCGATGAGCGTGGGATAGAACTGCACGAACGTCGTGTCCACTGCGGCATGCTGCTCGTGGCAAGAGTAGCAGGAGGCCTCCTTGGGCACTTGCTTGGATGGGCTGTCGGTTTCAAATCCGAAGAAGGCCCATTTGCCGGGGAAGCGCGATTGATCTTTAACATGCACCTCGCGGCCCATCGTGTCCGAAGTCTGGTAATGACCGCTCTTGTTAATCGAGGCCTTGCTTCCTGCCACCCGAACCTCGAGCACCAGCATGGTCTTGTCGGGCCAAGTCCCGGTTTGAAGGAAAGCCTTGTACGCATCCGGGTTCACGAAAACGTTGTCGAACATGGAGTGATCCATCCCCATGGCGTTTGGGCTGTAGCTCATATCAACGCCGGAGGTCAGATAAATCCACTCGCGATAGTTGGCCGGAAACAAGAGACGGCCGTCCGACGTGTAAGTTGGCGTCTGCGTGGATGACGTGGGTTCATTGCCCTGCGAAGGTGTGGTCTTCGAGTCGTACTGGGCACGGAATAGGAAAGCCAGGCAGAGCAAGAGCAAAGCGCGCATATTTGCGTCCTCCGTCCACGCTATAGACGATCAGTTGATCCCGCGGTTAGCGCTACCTATGGAATACCAATAGGAAAACTTCGAGTCAAGATAAAACTGTCGGCGTTACGCCTTCGACCTACGTAATGTTCTCAGCTTCGCAGTAAATCGCGTATACTAAATTCAGCCCTTAACCACGAAGAATATCGCAACCAGACCTGCGCCTTCGCGATTGAGAAGACTCAAAAGCCGGGTGCGGCAGGAGATAACTATGTCGTTAATCAATGGAGACAAGTCCCGAGCGAATCGTGAGCGCAAGCAGAACATTCAGCGCCGGTTACGAACTCAAGCACTACTCCAGGCCGGGGCTGGCAAAACAAAACCCGCGGGCGCGCCCAAGAAGGTGAAGGCCGCCGCTCGTCCCGAGCCGGTCACGTCCTAGCTTCGTGACGGTTCGGAGAGGGCGATTCTTATGGATCGCAGCCCGCAAAATTATCCCTGGAGGTGGGTATGGCTGGTCGAAGTCGTTCAAGCTTTAACAAACGCCAAAAGGAGCGCTCGCGTCAGGACAAGCAGCGCGAGAAACTGGAAAAAAGACAGCAGCGAAAATTGGAGAAACAGTCAGGCGTCCCTGGAGAGAACGACGACTTCGGGCAAAACGACTTCAGCCTCGCCGGGGATTACGAAGACCCCGAAGAAGTGGCCCACTCCAACTCAAGCGTCGAAGATTAAGACTACGCCCACTCAGGCCCGGACGCCCCCGTCCGGGCGGGCGAACAAAGCTCAGGCTTCGCATTCCATAATAGGGTTTCACTGCTTGCCCAGGAACGCGTGTTTTGCCTTCTTGCCCGACGCTTGCCATAGTTTGAAAACCTCGAACACGATCACGGTCGAGTAGCTGACCGCAATCCAGAGGCAGACTTCCTCGATCGGCAGGCCGGCCCACGCCCCGATAAAAAAGCCCATCATTTGCTTTGGCTGAAAGCCCCACCATTGATAAGGCACGGCCAACGTCGCTTCCCAGAGGAGGCTCACCAGCACGACGATGAAGAGCGTCAGGCTGAAGGCTCGCCAGTTGATGAACGGCCGCGCCGTCGGAAAAAAGCTCATGGCGGGAACGAAAGCGCCCAGCACCAGGAAGGTGAAGTAGCTGGGAAAGCCCTCTGGAACCGGCGAGAACATTTTCTTGTAGAGCAGGGCCGCCACAATCAGGGCTATGCCGACCATTGCGGAAGTCGGATGGAACCGGAACAGACGCGAGATCTTTTTCGACTCGGCTGCGTAATCGTGAACGTTGTAGGCCGCCAGCCAAAATTCGTCCAGCCAAAGATAAATCAGCAGCACACAGAGGAAGCCGGTGAAGTAGAAGACGTATTCTTCGACCGGAACCGGGTGACCCAAAGCCGGAGCCTTGATTGCGAGCGTCGCGCCGGAGTTGGGGAAAACAAAGAACCAGCGGGCAAAGAAGAAGTCCAGCCCGAAACCCAGGGGCACTAGAACGGCAATGGTGCGCCAAAATGCCTGTCGGGGAATCTCTACGCCTTCCGCGGGCAGGAACCAGAAGCCGATCACCAGAATTGGAACGATGAAGAGCAGCAGGCTCCAGGTATAGCCATACGGGGTCGGGTTGGGGGATGAGATTTGCAGCGTCGCCGCAGAGCGCACCGAATACAGAGTGAGCGCGGCGGGCACGGCAACCATCGCAAACATCGCGACCACGATCCAGGCGCTCAGACGCGGGCCGGGATCTCGTCCGTGCAGGCGCGGGCACATGCGGGCGATCCCTCCTCAAGTTTGGAGTTCGGAGCATTCTACTCCTCGTGGTTTGTGGGTCGGGGAATCAGCAGGCTGTATGGCTGGGGCGCCTCAGCTGGTGTTTACTGATATGTAACTTCCAAACACTGAGATTTACTATGCTGATAAGGATATATACCCGAAAAAATGCGTTTTCTGCCTAGATCTATGAAAACAAAGGACATGTTTTCGAGATACCCATGTAAAATATCCCTTCTAAAGGACTTACGAAACGGGATATATCCCGACCTATATGCCGACTCTCAGGCACGACCTGAGCCGTTGCACGGCAACGTCTCTACATTGTCTCTAATACTAGTATGACAGGTTGGAGAGGGTAACCGGACATGGTTTCAAAGTTTATATTCGGAATGGAATGAAGTGATTAGGGAGAATTGAGGGTCGCCGGGGGCTTGACAAGATTTTGATAAGTCCAAGGGAAGTCCGCAGATGCTCTCAAGGCCTGCCCCGGTTGCGAACCAATTAGGCGGTCAGTGGCGTGGGCTGGGTCATTTCTTTGTCCATTGATCGACCCAGTCGTTTACCGTCTTGTACCAGAGCTGGCTGTTCTGCGGCTTGAGGACCCAGTGTCCCTCGTCGGGGAAATAGAGCATCTTGGAGGGGACTTTCAGGCGCTGCAGAGTGGTGAACAGCTGGAAGCCTTCTGAGACGTCGAGGCGGTAATCGAGCTGGCCGTGGACGACGAGAGTGGGAGTCTTGAAATTCAGCGCGGACAAATGCGGCGACCACTTGCGATAGAGCTCGCGGTTGTTGTAGAGCGGGCCTTTAAACTCCCAGTCTTCGAACCAAAGCTCCTCGGTAGTGCCCGCAGCGGATTCGTTGTTGAAGGTGCCATCGTGGGAGACGATGCACTTGAAGCGGTTTGAATGGCCGAGGATCCAGTTGGCCATGTAGCCGCCGAAGCTCGCGCCCAGAGCACACTCGCGGCTCTTGTCGATGTAGGGATAGTTTCGCTCGGCTTCATCGAGACCTTTCATCAGGTCATCAAACGGCGCCCCACCCCAATCGCCGTTCACGGCGTCGATGAATTTCTGTCCGTAGCCGGTCGATCCGTGGAAATTGATCATCACGACCACATAGCCGTTGGCGGCGAAGAGTTCGGGATTCCAGCGATAGCTCCAGTCGTCGCCCCAGGCCCCCTGCGGACCGCCGTGCATGAGAAACTTGACCGGATACTTCTTGTTGGGGTCGAAGTTCGGCGGCTTGATAAAGAACGCCTGTACTTTATCGCTGGCCGCACCCGTGAACCAGAAAAATTCGAGCGGCGACATGGCAACCCTGGAAAGCACGGCATGATTGAGATCGGTGAGCTGAACTTCACTCTTTTCGACGCTCGCGGCCTTGCAGCCCTCGGGTTTGATTTTTCCGCTGGCGTCGGTGCAGACTTCCTGAGATTCGAAGACGGTCGCAGCCGCAGAGTCGGCTCCGGGCTGGGGAAGGGTGGCGCGAAAGATTTCGTTGGGAAACCGGACTGACATGCGAGTGAACAAAAGGTTCTTGCCGTCGTGGGTTACGGCGACGTCGTCGTTATGGCCGGGAACGATCAGCTTGACGTTGTTCTTGGTGACACGAGCGCTGGTATCGTTGCCGGCGTCGCCGCCGATGACGGCGGTATCCAGCGAGATGGAATAGATGGGGGAATCGCCCTTATCTTCGGCGGCGAAGTAAATTTTGGACGAGTCCGGATCCCAGGTGTAGGTTCCCACCCAGCGGTCGAAGCTCTCGGTCAGATTGCGGATGTGCGAGCTGCGACGGTTATACAGCATGAGGCGGAAGCGGTCGCTCTCGTATCCTGCGCGAACCTGGGCGCGGTAGGCGATGTATTTTCCGTCCGGCGAATAAAGCGGGGAAGAATCGCTGGCGGGATTGTCGGTGATCTTCTTGGCCGGGCCGCCATTTGCGGAAACGATGAATAGATCGTTGTTAGTGCTGAGGGCTTCATCTTCGTCGTGGTTTGAGGCGTAGCAGATTTCCTGCCCGTCGGGCGAGAAAGCGTAGTCATCCTGGCCGCCCAAACTGAAAGGCGGCACGTCGTGGTCTCCGGGAGTGAGGTCGCGACTGGCTCCGCCGTCGGCCGAAATGATCAGAAGATGATTGCGCTTACCATCCTTGTAGGCATTCCAGTGGCGATAGAGCAGATGGGTGAAGATGAGTGCTTTGACTTTCGATTTGTCGGCTTCCTCGAGTTTTTTCGCGTTGCAGGCTTCATCGGCGCATTCGGGATAGACATTGGAAATGAAAAGAATGTTCTTGCCATCGGGCGACCAGAGGGGGCCATCGGCTTCGGTCGCGATGGAGGTCAGCTTGTGGGTCGCGGTCACGGTTCCCTTGGTGTCATCAAAATCCGCAATCCAGATCTGCGAACCGCCTTCTTTGAAGGACAAGAATAAAAAGCGCTTGCCATCGGGGGCCCAGCGCGGCCGGTCCGATTCCTGGACATGAATGATTTCGCGTGGTTCGCCGCCGGCGGTCGGGACGACCCAGACATGCGGCGTCTTGGTGTTGGCTTCGAGGCTGACATCGATGGCGCTGAACAACACCCATTTTCCATCGGGCGAGACGATGGGCTCGTTGACGCGCTTGAGCGCCATCATGTCTTCAAAGGTGAAGGGATGTTTATTTTGAGCGAGGGCGGGAAGGATGAATGACAACGCAACCATCAAGCCGAGCAAACGGCGCATGAGCTGCCTCCGGGGGAACGGGCCAGTGTAAATCATGTGGGCGTCAGACAGTCGTGACAGACTTTGTTCCGATTCTGCAGGGTGCGGCGGAGATGTCCAGCAGGCCGACGCTCATCGGACGACAATGCCGGCGTAGCCCACTACCATTTCGCGGTCTCCAGAGACGTCACCTGAGGTGGCGTACTTGATCAGCTCGGCGGAGGTTGCGCCCAGGCGCTGGGCGGCGGTCAGCATGACGACGGTCGGTCCGAAGCCGCACATGCTGATGTCTTCCCGCATCACGACTTCGAACAGGCCACGGGCGTCGAGCGCCAGTATTTGCTCGATGGCTTTATGGTCTTTTACGCGGGTGACAGCGTCGTTCTCGTAGTGGTTCATGTCGCTTGAGGCGACGATCAGGATTTTGTCGGCTTGCGACTGCACGGCCTCGGCTATGGCGTGGCCTAGCTTTTCGAGACCTTCGAATTGTCCAGTGCCTAGCGCGATAGGCACGAAGGTGAAGTCGGGGCGCCGGGCTTGGAGGAACGGCAATTCCACCTCGATGGCGTGCTCCCGGCGATGGGCCTCGGCGTCTTCGCTGAGAAGGGGGCACCGTTTTTTCAGATCTTCGGCTAGAGATGAATCGATGGGGGCCTGGCCCAGAGGGGTCTCCCACGCGCCGCTGCTCATGATGGCCAGAGGTTGCCCTTTGCCGGTGTGGTTGGGACCGAGGACGATCAGGCGGCAGGGCAGGGCGAGGCTGGCGAAGACTGCCCCTGCGACTGCGCCGGAATACACGTATCCCGCGTGTGGGGCGACGCAGCCGATGGCCGGCGTCGGTGTGACTTGGGTTGAGAGGTAGGTGTGGAGGTCTTTTTTCAGGGTGTTGGGATGGTTGGGATAGAAGCGTCCGGCGACGGCGGGATGACGTATGGTTGCGGCCATTAGTCCTCCTTGCCTGAGAGGTACCTCAGCGGCTAAAGCCGATCGTTCTAGCGCCTGGATCGCAGCGCTGAAGCGCTGCGCCACCCAAAACCTGTTTTCAAAACTACGGCCAGAGTCTGTTCAATCGCCTTTGTTGTTGTCCAGCAATGCCCTGAATAATGCGGCGCTTTTCTCTAATGATAGCGCTTCAGCACGGACGGTTGGTTTTACTCCCGATGTTTCCAGGGCGGCACGCAGGGTGGCGGGGTCGTAGTCTGATTTCAGGTTGTTCCAGAGCGTTTTTCGCTTCTGTCCGAAAGACTTTCTTAGAAAGTCGATGAAGCCGGCCTCGGGGACGTTCAAGCCTTCGATGCGGGAGGCAATGGTCAGCCGGACGACCGCGGAGTAGACCTTGGGCGGCGGTGAAAACGCGCTTGGGGGCAGCGTGAAAAGTTTCTCGACGCTGGCGTAAAGCTGAGCGGTGGCGGAGAGCAGTCCATACTCGCTCGTTCCGGGATGCGCGGCAACGCGGTCGGCGACTTCACGCTGCAGCATGAGCACGATGGTGTCAAAGTATCGGCGGTAGGCGAACAGGCGTAGCAGAATGTCTGACGTGATGAAGTAGGGGAGGTTGCCGACAACGCGGACCTTTTCCGGCTGGTGGTTGATTCCGGGGCGCGTGCTTCCGGGTTTCGGTCCGAAGAGCGTGTCCAAATCGATGGCGAGGATGTCGCCCTCGATGATCTCGACGTTGGGAGTGAGGGAAAACTTCATGCGCAGTTGAGCGGCGAGGACACGATCGAGCTCGATGGCGATGAGGCGCCGGGCGCGGCGGGCGAGCAGGGAAGTCAGGGCGCCGCGTCCGGCTCCGATTTCGAGCACCGTGCTCTGAGAGAGATCTCCAAAGGACTCGGCGATGCGCAATGCGGCGGAGGGGTCGGCGAGAAAATGCTGGCCCAATTTGGGCGTCCGGGGAGCTGGACGCGCAGCAGATACTTTCGGCACGTTGACCCTCTTTCTTTCCGGCGACTACACTGGACACTCACCCCGCGAATCTCGTGCGCAGGATGGCGTGCAGCAATGACGACCACCTATCATAACTTGCGCCGAAGCGCGGGCCATAATTTGGAGGGTGGTTTTCAATGCATATTGCCTTTGCTGCCTCGGAGTGCGTGCCTTTTTCGAAGACTGGCGGGTTGGCTGATGTGGTTGGCGCGTTGCCGCGGGCTCTGGTTGCGGCCGGGCATCAGGTCAGCGTTTATGTCCCGCGCTACCGGCAGACCAAGCTTTCCGATGCGCAGACGGTGGTCCGCAGCATTACCGTTCCCTTTGATGATCGCTACCGGTTCTGTTCGGTTGTGACCGGCGGAAATCACTCTGGGGTCCGCTTTTATTTTGTGGACTATCCTCCGTACTTTGACCGCGAGGCGTTGTATGGAACTTCGGCGGGAGATTATCCCGATAACGCCGAGCGCTTTGCGCTGTTCTCGCGGGCGGTGCTGGAAGCTTCGAAGATTCTGGGTGTGCCCAACGTCTTTCATTGTCATGACTGGCAGTCCGCGCTGGTTCCGGTGCTTTTGCGGACGCAGTACGCCGAAGATCCCGCGTTCCGTGATGTAGGAACTGTCTTCACCATTCACAATATGGGATACCAGGGCTTGTTTCCGCCCGATACCTTGCCTCTTCTTACCCTGCCCTGGGATCTGTTGGCGATCGACAAGATGGAATTCTTTGGACAAGTGAACTTCTTGAAAGGCGCGCTGGTGTATTCCGATTTCATTACCACGGTGAGCCGCAAATACAGCCACGAAATTCAGACGGCGGAGTTTGGTTTTGGACTGGAAGGGGTTTTGCGCGACCGGGCTTCGACAGTGACCGGGATTCTGAACGGCGTCGATTATGACGAGTGGAGCCCGCAGACGGACAAGTTTATTGTGGCCAAGTATTCGCCCGAGGACTTGTCGGGGAAGGCGAAGTGCAAAGAGGATTTGCTGGCGACCTTTGGGGTTGCCAATCCGGATCTGCGGTTGCCGGTGATCGGGATCGTCTCGCGCTTTGCGTCGCAGAAGGGGTTTGACCTTATCGCGCAAATCATGGACCGGCTGGCGCGGGAGGAGATGATTATTGTGGCGTTGGGCAATGGCGACAAGCAGTACGAAGACATGTTTGCGCGCATGCAAAAAGTCTTTCCACAAAAGATCGCGGTCAAGATTGCTTACGACAACGCGGTGGCGCACAAGATCGAAGCTGGCAGCGACATGTTCCTCATGCCGTCGAAGTACGAGCCTTGCGGGCTGAATCAGATTTACAGCCTCAAATACGGGACCGTGCCCATTGTGCGCGCTACCGGCGGGCTTGACGACACGATTGAGCCGTGGGATGCCCGCACCGGGAAGGGAACCGGCTTCAAGTTCACTGACTACAGCGGCGAAGCCTTGCTGCTCACCATCAAAGAAGCCTTAAAGGCTTTTCGGGATCGGTCTTCCTGGCAGACTCTGATGCGCAATGGCATGAACCGCGATTTCTCCTGGAACGCTTCGGCCAAAGAATATGTTCGGGTTTACGAACGGGTGCGGTCGGCGCGGGGTGTGCAGAGTCCGGTGCTGACGGCGGTTTAGGCTGGTGGCGAATGATTCCACAGCCGCTCCGGCGGCCGACCGATTGCCCAGAACTGATACCGATTCAAAAATGGAACCGACGCTGTCATCACAAGTAACGGATATTGTCACGAATGTTGACAACCCCATAGGTATCCACTAGTCTGCAAGCTGCCGCTTCTTTCTGACCTATCTTGCGGTGTTTTCTAATCTTGTGGGTTTCTTCCAGGCCGAGAGAGTAGACGAACCGTCCGCTCCCACCTCCTGCCACATCTAAATCCCGCGCCTTTCAGAGTGATGAAATGACGCGGAGCCTGTCATTTTCGCGCGGCGAAGAGGTAACGCATCACGGCTGCGCGCGGGCAATCGGTGCCAAAGGGGGCTCCCGGCGTGAACGTTCATCTGATCAATCCGAGTAGTGTGTCATTTGGGACGGCAGTCATCACTCCGCGCTGGCAGTATGTGCTGGCGGCGGCAACGCCGAGAAGTTTTGGCGATCCTGTTTTGGTGGACGAAACGCTAGTGCAGTTGCGCCCTGACTCGATCCATGCCGGGGATGCGGTTGGAATCGGAATTCATACTGCGAACGCGCTTCGGGGCTACGAGATTGGCAAGATGGCGCGAGGTCGAGGGGCCTATGTAATCTTCGGAGGCATTCACGCCTCTTTGTATCCCGAGGAAGCGCTTGAACTGGGAGGAGCGCACGCGGTCGTCAAGGGTGATGGCGATGTGGCGTGGGCGACGGTTCTCGCTGATTGTTGCGAGGGAAACCCGAAATCTCTTTACATCGGAGGCCAAATTGAAGCCAGCGATTTTGTCGCGGCACGGTGGGATCTGGTTCCTCGCAATCGCTACATGTGGGCTTCGGTACAGACGGTCCGCGGTTGTCCGAAGCACTGTTCTTTCTGCTCGGTCTGGCGCACCGACGGACAGCGGCCTCGGCAGCGTGCGTCCGACGTCGTGATCGAGGAAATCGTGCAGTTACGCCGGTTGGGCTTTCGCTTCATCGCGCTGGCAGATGACAACTTCTATCCCGTCACCTTGACCGACCTAAGCCTGGCGGCTCAGCAGAAAAATACAGCTCGGCTGAACGAACTGAAATCGATACGCGCGGAGCGGTTCGAGCTGATGTCTCGTCTCGCCCAGCTTCCCGACGACATGGTCTTCTTCACTCAGATCACAATGGAGGCGGCGGAAGACGCGGAATTTCTGGATGCCATGAAAGCTGCACGCATCAAGGGCGCGCTGGTCGGAGTGGAGTCGGTGACCCCGGAGGGATTGAAAGACGTCTACAAGGATTTCAACCTGGCCGGTGAGAAACTGACCGAACAGCTGCGTACTTTCCGGCGTCACGGCGTGCACGTGCTGGGATCTTTCATCTTTGGCCTGCCCAGCGACCGTCCGGAAACGTTCGCCGCCACCGCCGCTACCGCCATCAGCGCAGAATGCACCTTCGCACAGTTTGTGATGCTAAGCCCTTATCCGGGCACCGTAGACTTCAATCGTTGGGAAAAGACGCTGGGAGACCACCCGCCAACCGTAGCGGGGATTCCGCTGACCCGGCGGTGGCTTATACCGCAAGCCCTTCGTCCCAAATTGTATTGGGATCATCCGGTTATGTCGGCTGAAGAAATCCGTTCCCGCACCCAAGGTGTTTGGGACAGCTTCTACAGCTGGGGGCCGATCTGGAAGCGATCCCGCTTCATCAAGTCGGGCCGGGGACGATTGGCGTTTGTGCTGATCTCGAGAATTTACCGGATGATGTATGCGGACACCGGCATCGCGACCGACAGCGCACGCGTTAGCTGGTCCGGGCGCTGGACCCGATGGCTGGCTAAGCCTTGCCGGCATCTCTTCGCGGGCACTCCCATGCCTGAGCTGAAAGTGCCTTGCGTGCGGCGGCCGGACCTGGAATCGCCGTCGCTGGTTCCATTGTCCTCGTGAGTAAACACTCAGCAGATAGCAGTTGAAAACCTGATCGAAATTGAACTGGATATTAGGTCCGCCTCGGAACGTCAGGGGGAATGTCCGGGCCAAGGTTTGCGGAAATCCCAAGTGTCGAAGGTGGCGTGTGAAGGATCAGTCCTGTCCCGCGCCAGCGGCGAATGCTCTCTCGATATTCATCACCGAAGGAAGCGTGTTCTCGGCTGGTTCATTTTGCACAGGGACAGTTTCGGTCTGGTAGGAATACTCAGGAATAATTTCCTTCACTTTGGCGCGGATTGATACTTCGGTGCCCGAATTCGTCAACGAGATCAGGTCTTCCAGGTGGGCGCACAGAGCCGGCCAAGCGATAATCTCAGACTGGGTTCGTTTTACCTTACGGTTGGTTGTCCCGAACTTTCTTTCCGCCGGATAAAACAGATCCTCGTACATCTTTTCTCCTGGGCGCAGGCCGACGAATTCGATCCTTATCTCGGAGGGAGACTTCCCGCACTGGCGAATCAAAGAATGCGCCAAATCGAGTATGCGAACAGGATTACCCATGTCCAGGACCAAAATGTCGCCGTGTTCACCGACCGTGAAGGCCTGCAAAACCAGCGACACCGCCTCTGGAATTGTCATGAAGAACCTGGTGATTTCCGGGTGTGTGATGGTAATTCGTCCTTCCTTTTCGATCTGCTCTTTGAATACCGGAATCACGCTGCCCTGAGAACCCAGAACGTTCCCAAACCGCACCGAAACGCAGCGCATGTTTTTTTTTGGCCTGGCCGCCAGGATGAGTTCGCCTAGCCTCTTCGTGGCGCCCATGAAACTCGTCGGTTGCACGGCTTTGTCGGATGAGATCAAGACGAAAGCCTCGCAGCCGCATTCCTCAGCGACGTCCAGCAAGGGAGGTACCGTCAGCACATTATTGGTGAGCGCCCCGCGAATATTGAGCTCTACGAGGGGAACATGCTTGTAGGCGGCAGCGTGGAAAATGATCTCTACGGCTCCGTCAGCGAGTATCGCGCGCATGCGTGAGGTATTAGCAACATCCGCGACTACGTATACAACCCGGTCGCCGGAAGGCAGTTTCGTCAACTGCAATTGCAAATAGAACATCGGCGTCTCCGCCTGGTCTAACACAATCAACTTAGCGGGAGAGTAGGCCAGTACTTGACGGCAAAGCTCTGAGCCGATAGAGCCCGCAGCCCCCGTGACCATCACCACTTTCCCGGCGATCTGTTTACGAACCTGGCTTAGGTCCAATTGAACAGGATCGCGACCCAGAAGGTCCTCAACGCTGACCTCCCGCAATTGTGAAATTGAACCGCTGCCCATCAATAAATCGTGGAGGTTTGGGACGGTTCGATAACGCACGTTGACGCGCTCGCATAGTCTGCTGATGCGCTGCATTTGTGCGCCATTGGCTGAAGGAATCGCAATGAACACCTCTTCCGCGTGGTAGCTGTCGACCGTCGCCTTGATCGCGTCAATCGTGCCCACGACCGGTACGCCATGAATCTTTGCTCCATGCTTGAAAACATCGTCATCGAGACATGCCACCGGGGCGAATTCAGTTTTCAACATTTCGCGTATCAGAAGGCTGGCGGCGTCTCCTGCGCCCGCGATGATAACCCGACGCTTCTCGCGCGTGGCTAAACCGACGAGCGTCTTGCTCTTGAGAACTATTGCGCACAAGCGTGCCCCCGCTAATCCTGCTGCCGTAATAATCGCTTCCAGTATGTAGATCGAGAGTGGGAACTCATACCTTCCCGCTACGTAGCGGGTGGTTACGAAGAATGCCAGGCTGCCGAGCGCCACCGCTCTTCCAATGTCAATGACATCGGTTACGCCACTGTGGCTCCAGTACCCATGCAGGAGGTTGAAGCGTGCCAACGCAACGATTCGGAACAAAATCAATACGGGCACACAGCCGAATAGCAGAGTCGGGGATGGAATTCGAAAGTCAAACCGAAGCAACCATGCGCTTACGATCGAGGTCGCAATCAGCAGAAAATGGAACAGCGAGATGGCCCAAAATCGCTGCCTGACAAGCATAGAGGGGGTGTTGCGAAATGCGTTTGCCATGGGTAATCCGGAAAGGCGATCCGTGTGGTTCGACCTTGTGGACGCGTGAACAACTGTTCTCTGACCTTACTTATTTTGACGCCATTGCCATTACTCTTTCGACTGTCTGACACGTGAACGCGATGTGTTCGTCAGACAGGGTCGGGTGAACCAGGAACATGAGACTGGTGTCGCCGAGCAGCCTGGCCACAGGGAGACTCGGATGTTTGCGGCGCGTGATGAACGCTTTCTCAAGATAGATCTCGCTGCAACTCCCGACGAAGCAAGGCACGCCCTCCGCATTGATGGCTTGCATCACGGCATTGCGGTCCCATCCATCGCGTAGCAGTTCGGGGCGGAGGAATGCATAATATTTGTAATATGCGTGATGAACGGCGTCCGGAACTTTTGCGATTCGCAGTCCGGGCAAGCCGGAAAGAGTATTAGTTAACCGATTCGCGTGACGGCGCCTCGTCTCAACCCAGCGTGGCAATTTAGTCAGAGCGACACGTCCGAGTGCAGCCTGCATCTCGGTCATTCGCCAGTTGGTCCCGAACGATTCATGGAGCCAACGAAAGCCTTCTCCGTGCTGGCGACGGTAAACGGCATCATAGCTTTTGCCATGGTCCTTAAAGCTCCACGCGCGCTCCCAAACCTCAGGGTCATTCGTCGTGAGCATTCCCCCTTCGCCACCGGTGGTCATGATTTTGTCCTGGCAGAACGAGAAGGCTGCAACGTCTCCCAACGAACCCACCGGGCGGCCTTTGTACATCGCACCCTGGGCCTGCGCACAGTCTTCAATTACTCGCAAGTCGTATTCCGCTGCTACCTGCATAATCTCGTCCATATCGCAGGGCCATCCCGCCAGGTGCACCGCAATGATTGCGCGCGTTCTTGGAGTAATTGTCTGCCGTATGGTTTCCGCAGTGATGTTCTGACTGTTGGGGTCTACATCAGCGCAAACGGGACGAGCGCCCCGCATCACAGCGCAACTTGCCGAGGCGATAAAAGTGCGCGAACTGGTGATGACCTCGTCGCCGCGGCCAATGCCGAGCGCTTGCAGGGCCAGCTCCAGAGCCACTGTGCCATTGGCGACGCACACGGCATATTGCGCACCGACTGATCGAGCGAACTCAGCCTCAAACAATCGGCCTTCCTGACCAGTCCAGTAGTTCACGTTTCCAGAGCGCAGGACGGCGGTCGCCGCTTCGATTTCGTCAGCCTCGAAATAAGGCCAGGGGGCAAACGGCAACACGGTTTGCCTGGCGGGGGATGCAGTTGTTCGCTGAGCAGTTGCTGTATTCATAGAAGTGCTTGAGGAGTTGACTTCGCGACGCTTTTGCTGAGCCTACACGCCGGAGGCGGCGGTTTTCGCGGTCCTGCGAGGATGAGCAGGCACTCCGACCACGGTCGTGTTGCAGGCGACATTCTTCGTGACGACTGCGCCTGCGCCGACAGTGGCGCGGGAGCCGATCTGAAGGTATTGCAGAATCTGAGCCCCGGTGCCGACTAATACTCCCTCGCCGATTACTACGCCGCCAGAAATGTTTGCACCGGGATTGACTACGGAACCTCGACCGATATGCGATTCGTGCCCTAGAGTGACACCGAAATTTACAAGTGCAAACGGTTCGAGGTGAACATGGACGGTTGCGGCAGCTCCAGCCCCAATGAAGCAACCTGCCCCCAGTTTCGCTGAGTCAAGATCGATTACCGCGGTTGGATGAATCAGCGCCGGCCATTCCACATCGTTCAGCAAAGCGGTAAGCTCGGCAGCAAGGTTCAAGCGGACGGCGGGGCTGCCTATTCCCAGTGCGAGAGCATCGACTGACGCACGATTGCGCGTGAGCCAACTGAAATCCCCGAGCACCTGCTCTCGACTGTCGCGCTCGCCCAGCCGAGAAAGATCGCTGACGACGTAGCCCAGGAAATCGAATTGCGGCTCGCACCGGTTGATCCACTGTACAGCCGACGCCACTTCCCGAGCCATCCCGCCCGCACCGACGATGACAATTCGCCTTCGCTTCATTACGCGTTTTCCTGTTCACGCTCTGTGCTTGCACCCCTGAATTCTGGCATGGTTGCGTGGCCAGGTCTTGAGATGCCATCACACCTCAGCACTTGCCCAGCGGTCATTACTAAAATCTTGAGGTCCAGCCAGCAGCTGCGGTGGTCCACGTACCGCAGGTCAAGCTCAAACTTGCGATTCCAATCCAGCGCGTTCCTGCCATTGACCTGTGCCCATCCCGTGATTCCCGGCTTCACGTCGTGGCGGCGCATTTGTTCCAACGAGTAGCGGTCGAGGTATTCGGGCAACAATGGCCGTGGACCGACCAGGCTCATCTCACCCCGAATGACGTTTAGCAGTTCCGGCAGTTCGTCGAGGCTGGTGCTACGCAGGAATCGTCCAAGTGGCGTCAAGCGAAGCGCGTCCGGAAGCAATTGACCGTTGGCGTCGCGGGCATCGGTCATGGTGCGGAATTTGAGGCAGGTGAAAAGCTGGCCGTGGTGTCCCGTCCGTTGCTGCCGAAACAGAATAGGAGAACCGAGTCTCCATCGCACGAGGATTGATAAAACGCCGAGGATCGGTGCGAGCGTAGCAACTGCCACGGTGCTTACCGCTACGTCCAATATTCGCTTGCTTGTGGGCATCAGCGGCTATCCAGAAACTGCGAATGCTTGAGGCACGCTGGCGTTGGAGCAATCGGAGAAGGTTAGCGAGTTCACAAAGCCTTCCGAATCGAATTCCTCGGGCCGCGGTTCACCGTAGAGTATGTGGCGATAGATGGAAACGATCTCGTTCCCGCAGCGTTCGGCATCAAACATCACAGCGGCAAGCCGTCGTCCCCGATCGGCCATGCGTTGCTGTTCCTCGTAGTGGTCGAGAACATGCACGATAGATTTTGCCAACAAATCAGGACGGCGGACAGGCACGGTTTCTCCGGTGCGCCCGTGCTGCACCACCTCCGGCAAACCGCCAACTTCTCCCGCGATTGTCGGCACTCCGGAAAGCAGCGGCTCGACCACCCCCCCACAGTTCTCTGACAGCGGCACATGCACTGCGCAATCGAAGTCCGGCCAACTCGCTCCCACCTCGGCGACACTAAACTTTCCGGGCATGAGAATATTTCCATGGCCTTTACGTTCTGCGAGGCTGCGCAAATTTCGTTCATACCCATCGGATCCGTTACCAAACGTGCTCCCCAGCAACACACCCCAAATATTTGTTCTCTGATGCTGTGCGATGCTGATTGCTTCGATCACATCCTCGTGGCACTTCAAACCCACCTTGTGCCCCAGATATTTTTTGGGTGGATAGATTAAGTTGATATTTCCAACGACGAAGGCATCATCGGGGATTCCCAACTTTGTGCGGAGATATCCGGTGCGTCGACGTGAAAAGAGACCAAGATCCGAGCTGTAGTAGCTTAAGAAGAGTCGTTCGGCCGGGATGCGAACCGCGGCATACTGCCGCCTGGTGAACTGGCTACTCGCGATCCAACAGTCACATTCGCCAGCGGTCGATATTTCAAACGTCCGGGTGGGCCATTGTTCCAGATGTAACGGCCCGGGAACCTGGAAAACGCGCGGCACGGGATGTTGTCCTCCCAAAGCCAATCGAAGCATCACCGTCGTGCTCACAAAGTGACTGTGAATGAGATCTGGCTTCACCTGGCCGACGAGTTTCCGCACATCCGAGAGCGCTCTAATCATTCTTCCCGGATTCCTAATTGGCAAACGGCAGTCCAGGTAATGCAAAACCGCGCCAGTTCCTTGCCAAGCCTGAACCGCCGCTCCCGACCTGTCAGGCAACACAACATGGACTTCGAGGCCGTGCCGAATAAGCTCCGAGACTTGCCGGACCGCCCAGAATGCGCCTTCCGAGGTCTTGATGACTTGCAACACTCTCATGCGATGGCACTCTTGGTTTTCGTGGATGTTTTGGCCGCCTGCCATCGTTCATTGGCCTGGCGCAAGAAGCGGTAGAATTCCGTCCGGCGATTGTCTAGCACTTCAGGGCGATACTCTTGGGCGCGCTCTAGATTGCGCCGGGACATTTCAGAGAGCCGTTGCGGATCCGTGACAACCTGCTTGATCTTGTAAGCCAAGCCGACAACGTCTTCCGAATCGACTAGATCCTGGTCGTCAAGTAATTCGGGAATGCCGCCAACTCTGCTTCCGATGCAGGGAAGCGCTCGAGTCATCGCCTCGATCATGGCTCGCGGCAGACCTTCTGTGCGTGACGGCATGACGAACAGGGTGGCTTGATCAAGTTGGTCGCGGATCGCTCGTCCCGACGGCAACTCTCCCAGAAACTGCACGTGGTCCGAGATTCCAAGATTGTCAGCCAGGTTTTCCAACTCAACACGATGCTTCCCGTCCCCGACAACTACCAGCCCGGGAGTTATTTCTGAGACGAGAAGTTTCACTGCTTTGAGTAGCACGTCCAAGCCCTTGTACCTCTGCGCGAGCGAGCCCACAAAGAGGATTCGAGGCTGTTCGCGACTCTGGAATTGGCGGGCCTGGCCCACGAAGTCAGTGTCGTCACAGTACACACTTGAGTAATTCGTAGTGAACACTTTGGGGGTATGCGTAAAGTCGAGCTGCGCAACATCTGAAATACCGACAGAATGAGCAGGGCATGGATATCTGCGTTGCAAGCTTTCACGGGTCACGTAGGCAACAGCCACAGCACGCGAACACTGCGCTCGAAGTGACCGTGCAGCGCGATCCCTGAAAAAAGGTCGGAGCGGATGCCGAATTGTTCCCGGTCCCATTGCTTCGTACGGGTCTCCGACGACCTCCAGACCATAGGGCCGGTTTTCCCGCCAGCAACTCGGCAACAGTTCATCCGCTAAAGGTGAACCAACCCGGCAGAGCAATGCCTCGCTTTCGCTCAAGGCTGAGTGCAGAGATCTGCGAATTGCTGTGCGACGAAGCAGAAATTGCTCCGGTCCCAGGTAAAAGGGAAGCTGCCAGAACTCAACGCCAGGGCCGGTCACGGCTCTGTACTCGCTATCGATGCGGGGATCAAACTTCGCGCGGGCAACAACCCGAACCGAATCAAACGCGCTCAGATATCTTTCCCAGAAAGGATAGTCGTAAGTCATCTTTGCCCATACGGAGCCATCGTAAGCCAGGCTGAAGCGGTGCTCGCAGGTGATGATTAAGCGCATTGAACGATGACTTGGAGTTTGGTAATAAGTCCGGAGTTAGGGGCGGCTCGCAACCGACGACCAAGTACGGTCGTCCGGGCTTACCTGGTAAACATAACCGCGCGTCACGTCCGTAAACGTCGATCCAACAGTTACCTTACGGGTGGGCAGAAGTGAGGATGTTATCGGAGGCGATTCGACGAGCGCTTGCACAAGCGGCGATTGCAGGTCGCTGCTGGAGTCGATGAATCCGAGCAGAGAATTGATATTCGAGCCGGTGATGGCGAAGCGATTCCGAACAGCAGAGAGCTGGCTACCCGGGGCGACAGCCAGATAGATGCCTCGCGCGATTCGGCTCGTCGGCTGGGTGTCGGTGATGGTGTTATCGTTTACGCGAACGCTGGCAAGAGCGGTGGTGCTGGCGATGAAAATACCATTACGATGGCCCGCACTGAGGCCGCCGTTAGCCGAGGAACCAGGATTGATGATGATGTTGCCGCAAATGTCGAGATCGCTGCCATTGGCGGAAACGCGGACGGCATTTGCATTAGCATTCTTGATGGTGTTGTCTACGACTCTAAGATCAGTAATCGAGTTCACACTCGTCGAATCCCAGTAGCCAACGCCCATTCCGCTCGGATTGTATGGCGCTGAGCTAGCTGTCTCCAGGTCGTATTCAATGCCGTTACTCTGGATCGTTATGTCTGCCAGCGGCAGGTTAGCGGTGGCATTGACCCAGATACCACTCGGATTGCCCATATTCTCTCCGCCCGTGACCGGATTTTTGGTCCATGCGGTTTGGGTGAGGCGGATCGCGTTGGATTTGATCGTGACGCCGTGCAACCCGTAGCCACTGGTATGCGAGCGGTAGCGGTTCGACCACATCTGGATACCGTAGTAAGCCCAGTTGATCGTGTTGTCCGTAACCGAAACACTAGTTGAGTCGGTCGAAGCTACACCGGTGATGTTCATTCCAATCCAGAAGCTGTCAATCCGGTTTCCAACAACGGACTGGTCGCCGCCGTGTGTCTCGATGGCGGTGACAGAGCCGGCAGCGTTCACGCAGCCCTTGAAAGTGTTGTTTTGAGTCTGCGAGTGCTCGCCGGCCACGTACACTGTCGAGTGGTCATGGGACACTGAGCCGCCGCAGTTTAAGGCGAACGCGCTGCCCTTGACACTGGTGAACTCGCTGGCGGAGTAAATCGTGTTGATGTTGCCCAGGTCTTTGAAGTTCACGCGCTCGATAGTGAGCTTGCTGCTTCCGGCTCCGGTCGCGATTACGAACCGTGGTTTGCCCAGGAGAATCCCAGCCGTCACCGGGTTTCCGCTGGTGTTCTGATCGATTGTGAGGTCAGTGAAACCTACGTTGCGGAAGGCGCTTTTGTTTGTTCCGAAGATTGCCTCGTAGTCTCCGGTATGGCTCTTGAGCTTAATAGTGGTGATCTCTGGCCCCTGCCCGTGAATAGATAGGTTGTTCGCCAGATTCAGGCTGGTCACGATGCAGGTCGCCCTCGGGAAGACGATGTTGCCTCCGCCCGCAGAACTCACCTTGGCAATCAGGGAATTGAATGGCGCGGTGTCGTCGGTAACGCCGTCGCACTTCAATCCGTTCTCTCGCGCGTCGTATCGCGGCATGGTCGGCACCGTCGGCGATGCAGCCGCGAAGGCAGTTGACGGAAGCGCAGATGGTCGCGATAGGCCCACGAGCATAAGCACAAGCCACATAGCCGTGATTGAAAACTGTTTGCTCATTGAATCCAACTGTCGATGTGTCGTCGAGGCCTGCTCCAGATTTTGTTAATGGTAGCGGAGATGCAGGTAGCGAGCATGACGCCGGCAACGAAATAAGTGGTTTCCCAATAAACGTTGCGGAAGTCGATGCGGTTCGCCGTTATGGCCTCCGAAAGTAGAGTGGCCGACGCCAACACTCCCCAGGTACCGCAGGAACGCAGTGCTCCCACTGCAAGAAAGAAAAGAGACCAAAGCACAAAGATGAGCGCGACCCCGACTATGCCAAAGTTGACATAGGCTTCCGCAACCGGGTTGTAACCCCACCCCGTTACCGCCCCATTTCCCCGATGCACCTGAGCGGCAAATCCTTCGGAGAGCACCTGGGGCTTGGCGCCCGGATACAGAAACCTCGGAAGCACGGTAAGGATCGAGTCGTAATAGGAGGACCCATAGATATGTTCGGAGTGCACCGATACTGCAGACAGCAGCGACAGATATGGACCCGCAAATTCGGTGTGCTCGGGCATCACCCAATCCGAGGTCCAAGCATTCGTCAGTTCCTGGAAAGCCTCACTCGGGCTCTGAAGGCCTCCAGCAATGTTCGTGATAAGAGTCCGAGCATAGCCGTAGACGGAGAACGCCAAGTAAGCAAAGGCTATCAGAACCCAAGTCCGCACCCTCAAGCGCAGGAAGTTTCGCCGCAGCACAGTGAGCACACCCACGGTGGTGAGCACCGCCTGAAGAAGCAAGCGGCGATCGCCTTGCAGCAGAACCAGAAGGCACCAAAAGGCTACTAGTCCATAGCAAATAATGCGCTTGCCGAGTTTCCGGTTGGACTCGGCGCCGTAGCACATGCAAGCGATACCGGGAATCACAAAGGCCAGATAGGGATAGCTCAGCGCGCTGGGGTCGCCCGCCAGTTCGAAACGCTCACCCCGCTGGGTTGCAAGGGCGACGAAGTAGCCTCCGAGTTGCTGGAATTGCAGGTAGTAAAGAACTGCGCCCACGGCGTACATGATGATTCCTGACCAGAACCAACCGCCGGCAGTGCCTGAGGAGCGGCTTGGTCGTTGCCGCCTCCCGCGGTGCACACTGATGTTTTCCCACAGTATGGCGGTAAGCAGAATTGCCCCGGCGGCGATCGCACACAGCACCCCTGCCGAGGCATAAGTGTCTTTGCTAAAGGTCGCGGGATAAAGCAGGACGGAGTCATCGCCCACAGTCGCCAGCCGGAACAGCAGTAATCCGTCATATAGGGCGAAAGCCAGACAGAACAGAGCGAGCGGTTCAACTCCGTGGTACCGAAATCGCCGCCATGCCGTGAACCCCGACATCAAGATCGTAAATATGCTCAGCGACACGGCAGCGTGGGAATTGTCGATGGTCTGCAGAGCCACCACAACCAGGACGCACGCGACGCAGAACGAAGCCACGAGTATGGTAGTGCGGGCGTGCGCGGTTTCTGCGTATTGACTAGGTACGAGAGAAGCTTGCATACGACGAAAGTAGCCTTTCGCTGGAAACTTCGATCGATCTGGAGGCCATTTCGAAGTGAACTGCCTCGAATGCCTCCTGGCGAGGCTTGGTTAGCTGGCGCCTCACTTGCCGTGCCCATTCGGTAGCTGAGTTTCGTACAGATTCCCGTTGGATCAGTTCGGGGACCAGGTCCGCTTCGGCCGAGATCAGGTCCGAGATGACACACTTCAGCCCTGCGGCTTGCGCTTCCAACAACGTGATGGGCAATCCTTCGCGTAATGAGGGAAACAAGAAGGCGTCCATGGCACCCTTCATCAGAGTTGGAACATCGTCGCGCACGCCCGTAAATACGAAGTGATCTTGCAACGAATAGCTCGCGACCTTTGCCTCGATCGATGGTCGTAGTGGGCCGTCTCCGACAAGCAAGAACATCGTTCGAGGTTCGCGCCGGATCAGTTCGCGCGCGATATCGACGATTAAAGCGTGGTTCTTTTCTGCCGAGAACCTTCCAACGTGACCCACAACCAGCGCCTCTTTTGCAATGCCCAGTTCACGCCGCACGGCTTGCTTATCCACCGACCCATCGAATTTCGATAAGTCGATGCCCAAGTGTTGGAGTTTCCACTCGGACGACGTGCGCCAGGGCCCGGAAAACAAGTCGTTGCCGGCTTCGGTACTGACAGCCAGAGCGTCGCTCGCACATGTGCCGATCAGTGACCGCATGCTAAACCGATAAGCCTTGCGCAGCCCGCCGGCCGATGATTCTGCCAGCCGTGTGTCGCTGTGGCTGTGCGCAATTCGCACTGGGACGCCGCTCATTTTGGCCAGCATCAGCACGTATCCGCTGAAATGGTGTACGTGGCTGTGGACCACGTCGTAAGGTCCGTGTTGGCGAAGGATACGCAGGAAGTTTCGTGCGTAGCGAGCCGGATTGGTGTAACCGAGGCAAGGGATGATTCGAGCGCCCAGCGAGCGTACTTCTTCGTCGTAGTCACCGGCCTCCGTGGTGTGTACGAGAAAGTCCATCTGGTATTTCTCGCGATCGATATGGCGTAATACCTGCACCAGCCAAGTCTCTACTCCACCGCGGTCCAGTTTCCCGAGCACATGCAAAATGCGCATCAGGCCGCCTGCCTCTTCATTGCCGACTCCAGAACCATGTATCCTGCCACTGCTCGCACGAAAGACGCGATCAGCAATCCGTACCCGGCGCCCATAAGACCAAAGCGTGGAATCAGCGCCAGTGTGAATGCGACGGTCACGACCACGGTCGCTGCCATAATCGACATCTGCGGGCGAAAGCAGCGAGCGGCGGTCATTCCGAAGCCCACAAATGTGGCAATTGCTACCAGGGTCGCGTCGACGACCAGCAACAGCAACAAATCGACGTGTTCGGCATATTCTGGTCGGTAAACAAGAGTCAGGAGTGGCCGCCCGATAACCGAGGCGATGCCCAGAGCCACCATGCCAAGAACGCCTGCAAACAGAATCAATTTCCCTAATAATGCTTTGAACTGGCGGATGTCACATTCTGCAAAAAGTCGCGCCATTCGCGTGCAGACCGACTGTCCCAGAGCGATCACAATCAGATTGATGGCCGTCAGCAGATAAGCAAGCGAAGCGAAAATACCGAGTTCGGCGGTTCCAAGCTTTTGCTCCAGAATGTAACGGGGAATGTTGATGTTCAAAGATGCGAGCGTCATCACGACACCGAGCGGCCAGCTAATCGAGACCAGCGACTTCTGCGTGTCTAAAGAAAAACGAAAGAACTGTGCGTGCTCGCCAAGCAATCGTGAAATAACACGCAGGTCGTAGAATGCGATCACTGCCATCCATGTCAGCGCCAGAGCGGCGACTGCGGTCATCAGGTTTCGCGTAAGCCAGAAAACCGCCGCGAAGATGGCCACAGACACTGTGCCGCGAATCATGAGAGCCCGTGCCACTTGATCCAGTCGCTCAAACTTCTGCAAGTGTCCGGCAATCACATCGGCGATGGTCTCGACTCCTTTCGCGGCGGCGACAAGCAGAATCACCATCTTCGTCGCTGCATCACAGTTCGCGATCGCCGTAATAAGAACAATGACAAGGATTCCTGACAGCGTGGAAAGCAGTCGCAGCGTGAAATAATCCGCGAAGCCATACTCGTGACGTGCATCGGTGGCTTGCACTCCCCGAAGCTGAAGATTGGTTAGCATGAAGACCGGAGCAGTGATGGCTAGGCCCAGGGCGTACTGGCCCACAATCAATGGGCTCCCCAGCTTGGCCAGTACGGAAAGCATTCCGAACTGGCACGCTGCATAGACCACATTTCCCCCGAGGGTCCAACTGAACGAGACCCGCAGCGGCGGTGCGGCAACTGCTGCAATAGGGGGATGTTCGGATCGAACTGCAACACTGGTAACGGACATCAGTCTTTCCGTACTTGCTATTTCGGGTAGTTGGGATTGTTGTGGCGACGGATGTTTACGGTATGCGGTAGATGCTTGCCGCGGCTGCCGTCGGCAAGGCGGTTTCGATATCTTTCATGGCGTTCTTGGCGGCGCTGCTCGGAACAAAAAGAATGTCGTTGTCCTGCATCGCAAGGTCGGTTGCCTTCGCGGTCAAAATCTTCTTCAGATTGATGGCAACTTCTTGGCGTCCCGCAGATGTGGTGCGGATAAGCTTGGCTGAGCCCTTGGCTGCAGTAGCATTGGTCCCTTGAGCCAGCGCGACCGCCTGCAGAACCGTAAGCTGCTCATCATGATCCATGGGGAAGCCCCCCGGCCGGGCGACATCGCCAATCACGTAAATGACTCCAGTACGCTCCACAAAGATAGTGTCGCCGGGCTGAATCTGCGGATTGTTTTCCGGCTTGGGAGTGAGACCCGTGGTCATCTTCACAAGCTGCGGTTCATCGGGATGAGCCGCGCGCGTAATCGTAACTCGTGTACTCGCCATCGGCGAGAGCCCCTGCGCCAGGGAAATGTAATCCAGCAGATGATGCGAACCGAAAGCTGGATAAATGCCGGGGTTCTTGACTTCCCCGAGAACGGAAACATTTTGCGTGGCGTACTCGGCGATGAAAACCGTGACTTGCGGATCCTTGAGAAAGCCTCCGTCGATGAACTTTTGGCGAATCAAGTTCTGCGCTTCCTCCGCCTTCAAACCTGCGACGTGAAGTGAGCCCACCAGCGGCAATATGATGTCACCGGTGTTGCTGACACGAAGCTTGCCGCTTAATTCTGGAGTGTCGAAGACGCTCATTTCCACGAGGTCTCCGGCGCCAATCGGACCAGCCGCGCCGCTTCCAAAACTGCTACTCGCGAAGACGACCGGAGGCATGCCGGGACTGGTTCTATCCTGTGCCCCGACTACTGGGGCTGCAAAGATGATCAAGGAAAACACAAGCCGGTAAAATCCGGAGTTCGCTTTCATATGCTATGCCGATCCTTTGGGAACTTCGTGATGTCCGTTGCCGTTACCGTTGCCATTTCCGTGTCCGTTGCTGCTTCCATCGCCGTGACCATTATTATTGTGGTAGTAGTAAGAGTATTCGGAGCCGTAGTGGCCGTAGTACTGGCGGTACTCAACTGAGTTGAATGAAAGATCGTTGACCACTACGCCGGCGATGTTGGCTCTGACTTTCCTGAGGATATCGCGGGTGCGAACTAGCGATTGCCGGCCAGTCTTTTCGGAGCGAGCGATCAAAACCACCACATCGGCCGCCCGGGCGCAGACCACGGCGTCGGTCACCGCCAATACGGGTGGCGTATCAATTACGATGTATCGGTATTCTCCGCGCCAGCTGTGCAGCAGTTGTGGCATCGCGTCAGAGGCCAGCATCTCCGAGGGATAAGGTGGCATGTGGCCTGCGGGGATCACATGCAAGCCAGGTATTTCGTCCACCGCAATCGTGACGCGATCTGCTGTTTCCGTGCCAGCCAGACATGCGCTCAAACCCTGATTCATGGAGAGGCCTAAGTATTTGTGAATTGCCGGCCTCCGCATATCTGAATCCACAAGCAGAACTTTTTGTCCGGTCTGAGCCAGAACCACCGCAAGGTTGAGCGCCGTAAAACTCTTGCCCTCTTGCATCATGGCGCTGGTTACCAGGATCACTTGTGGCGGCGCACCCGGGGAGGAAAGCAACAGGGAAGTTCTCAGGGCCCGGAAAGCTTCGGCGCTTCCTGAATTGCGTTGCTCCATGGTGACCGGAAGAATCAGCTGTTTCTGCCGTGTGGCGGCCATGAGCTTGTGCCCGTTCTTGCCGTTAAGGGCAACACTCGGTATGACGCCGAGAGAAGGCAGGGAACAGTACGTTTCAATGTCCTGTGGAGTGCGAATCGAGTTGTCCACATTTTCGACAATGAACGCTAAAGCTACTCCACTCAGCAGGCCGCCCATTAAACCCAAAGCCATATTTAGCGGAATGTTTGGTTCGACAGGCTCGACGGGCACACTCGCCTGATCCACAATATTAATGTTGCTCGACTTCAAACCGGCGAGGATGCCTGCCTCCTTTAGCTTTTTCAGCAACCCTTCATAAAGGTCGCGGCTGGATTCGACATCCCGGCGCAGGATAGCGTACTGAATCGCGTCCTCGTTCAGTTTGTAAGCCTCGCCTTTTTGTTTGTCGAACGTATTCTGCAGCATGCCCTCGGCCTTCAATGACGCCTGATAGTCAGCGTGAACGGTCTCGCCGACCTTCTTTATCTCCTCGGCGATGCTAGAGTCCAACTCGTTCAGCTCTGACTGGAGTTGCATCACGCGAGGATAAGACTTCCCATATTTAGCGGCTAATTGCGCATACTCGGATCTGATCTCGGCGCGCTGTTTATAGAGCGCTCCCAGGACGCTCTCGGGCGCGATGTTCGCGATGAGTTCCGGGTTCTCCGTCATCGCGATCCGGTATTTGGCTTCTTTTACGATGCGGTCGCCTTCCGCGGCAGAAAGTTCCTTATTCAACTCCTCCAGTTTGTCGAGAATGATGTTATGAGTCTCGTCCACTCCCAGGATTCCCGTCTTCTTCTGGTAGCTGGTGAGGGTTTCCTGAGCCGATTCCGCGTGCTTCTTCAGATCGTCCAGTTGTCTAGTCAACCAGTCGGAGGTTTGCAAGGTGGCCTTGTATTTTGTCTGAAAATTGTGCTCGATGTACGTATTGGCGACCGCGTTTGTTACCTGCGCCGCAAGCCGTGGATCTTCGCTGCGAAAATGGACCTCGACGATTTGCGTTTTCGGAATGAGCTGGACGTTCAGCGCTTTGTGAAAACTCTTGCTTAACTTGGCATGAGTTTCGAGATCCAGGCTATCGAAATCCTGACCGGTCGGCACGACATACTTGCCCGCGAAGTCCCGGTTGTGTTGCAGCCCGATCTGTTTCATTACGCTGTTCGCAATGGTGTCACTCTGCACAATGCGTATCTGCGTCTCTAGTTTGGTGTTCAGATCAAGGCCAATCGGCATGACTACTTGTTCCAGGCCGAGATCATCCGTGCCTTCGAGATCCAGGAGAATGCGAGAGGAGGCGTCGTAACGTTTCGGGAGCAGCAAAGAGACGGCGGTCACTAGCACTAGAACCAGGCCCACGCTGATCGCAACCAACCAACGCCGCTTCTGCAACACACGCCAGAACTGCACGATTGAGATCTGATCGTCGTGAGCGTCGATGATCGCAGGATGGGTCTCAGAGAGACTGAATCTCTGGATTTCCAGATTCTTGCTTGCCGTTATGGAGTCGTTGTCGGCCATGGCTTCCTTAAGTAGTCTTCGCAGCACCCTAACCGTTTCTCTGAGAACGGTGCGCGTTGTCGTGGAATTGAGTATTAAATCGTGGTTACTATTTCGGAGTCAGGTACAAGCGCTTTCATCCAGAAGGCGCTATAAGCGGCGATCGCTTCGTCCGTGTTTGCGTACGGCATGTCTTCGATGGTCAGTACCTGTTGCAGACTCTGATGAGCTGCCACCGAGGCTGCCAGGCCCAAGGTTGCTACTCCGGGCTCGAGATCGCGGATCAGTCCCTTTGACACGCACCTGGCCAAATATTCGCGGACTGGGTCAAACAGAGGCACGAGATGCTTCCGCAGTATTCGTTCCGCGCCGTTTTCGAGTTCGAAGAGGCTCAGATAAAGCAGGCGAAGCATTTCAGGCTGATGCTGAACGGTTTCGACTAGCAGGGCGACAATCCCGGGAATGGCGGTTCGAGGGTTCTCGTCATTCTCGAGTCGTCCTCGCAGTTCCTTGTTGAGTCGTAGACGGCGCAGGCGCGATTCGGTGGCGGCCCAGAACAGATCCCGTTTTCGAGGAAAATGTCGGAACACCGTGACCTCGCTAACCCCCGCCAGTCGGGCGATCTCATGCGTACTGCTGGCGGCGAAACCCTGGCGCGAGAACAATTGCACAGCGGCTTCGACGATGCGGTTCGCGGTGCCGTTCGGACTTTGGGTTTTTGTAGCGGGCATTGAGTTAGGTAGTGCTTGATTCTTCAGCGGGGGATTTGGTGAGAATGCCTTGGAGTAGTTTTGGCTGTGCTGATAATGCCGGGGATCCTTCGACTACGTAGCAGCTTCGCTTTGCGAAGCCGCTACTCCGCTCAGGATGACAGTTTATCGTGCGGATCGCTTCGCTTACTAAACGGGTTCTACGACGTCGGCGTCCAGCTCTACGGCCACGCTTTGTTGAATCAGGTTAACTGTAATGATCACTCGCAGGCCGTTGGCGTTTCGAACCAGCGTGCCTTCCAGTCCTTGCAGCGCTCCCGCATTGATCCTTACCTTCTGGCCGATAGCGAGGCCGCGATAGGGTTCGACTTTCTGCAGGTGCAAGCCGGACCGCAACGTCTCAATCTCAAAATCCGATAGCTGGGCTGGTTCACTTTTTGGCCCGACGAATGAGATCACTCCGGGTACGTCGAGGACTCGCACGCGTTCTGTTCTTGGGATGTTCACGAACACATAGCCGGGGAAAAGCGGAAGCTCGACCTGGGCTTTGCAGCCATTCTTCCAGCGATGAACAGTCCGGAAAAGCGGGAGAAAGGATGCGACCCGGCGGTGTCCCAGATGTTCATGAACTCGCTTCTCGTGTCGCGGACTCGTATAGACGGCGTACCAGCGGGGAGGGCGGCCGGTGGTGTGAAGGGACGGAGGCAACATCCCGCTGCCAGTTGTCGCGGTAGTGCTGGCGTTGATCACTTGAGACAAGGCTTCGCCCCCGTCGCTTAGAAAGCGTTTGCTTGAATTAGAAGTTTGTTGGTACTCGCGGCCAGTGCTGAAGACCGCTTGTTTCAACTGCGAGTTCGTACAGCTGCGGTGTAAGTAGGCGACTACATTCGTCGCCGCCCAGTTGGATGCATGGCGGGTGCCAATTCGGTCCATTCCGTAAATCACTTGTTCTCCGGCATTTAGCCGTTCCGATTTGGGAATCGCTGAGCGACGACGTCTCAAAACGAGAGCCGCGTGAGCAATAAGGATGGGGCACGTCTCATTCAGGATGAAGAGGAGATTGATCTACGGCTGCAAGCTGATGCGAGTTCGATATTGCGTCGCTCAAAGGTAATGAATAGAGCTGCAGGCGGGAACGACTTTGGAACCGAGAGCCGGCGAGTCGTTTCGTTCGTGCGTTGCGAGACTCGATCAATTATCCGTCTCAAAGCGAGAGAAAAATTGAGCTACATTCGTTGTGCCGTCTCATTCACGATAAGCGAATGACATCGAATGCGGTGTTAAGAATCGGTCTTCAGCCAGGAATAAAACTTTCTTCGGCTTGCAACTCACGAAGCGCAAACGTGCGTAAATGCCGACCACAGCACGTTTTATCTCCTGACATTGCCGCATCAACTCCCAATCTAAAGTGCTTGTTCCTCGGCTACTGGTTCTGAGTGCCCTGTTCAAGGTAGTCTCGGCGATTAAAGTGCTCTAATGCAGCGGGGCTCTGCGTGTGAGACTTCGGCCCGCCCGAGAAACCGAAGCTTGAGCACCGGGAGGAAAGGGTGCGTAAACACTACAGAAGGTCTTATATCGGTATCGCGTTTGTGCTGGCGTCGGCGCTTCCGTTACTAGCGCAGTCGGATCGCTTGGACGTTCAAAAGGCAGGCGATCTTCAAGTGGAGGCCAGCGGCGCCAACCGGCCGCTGCTAACCGCGACCCTCGGTGAAGCGCCTGTGATCGGCGGCGGCAATGAATCCGACCTGCCGGACGCGCCCAGCACCGCTAAGTCGGACGCGTCAGCCGCAGATCCAGGGGCTTCCCCGGTTGTAAAAAGACAGTCTCACGGGGCGCCACCCGCGGCGATGGGAGGGCCACTCTCGCCCGATCGCAGTGTCGCAGACCGGAATTACTGGCTGGTCACTGGCGGGATGTTCGGAGCGAGTGTTGCGAATGCGGAATTGACGGTGCGCTGCTTGGAGGTACAAGCGTCTTGCAACGATGTCCCCTCATCGTTAAAGAGTCGTGCTGCCATATACGGGATCGGAATTCCTGCGGATCTTGGGGTTGCGTATCTGACCTACTATATGAAGAAGAAACACAGCCGCGTCTGGTACGTCCCCGCTGCGCTTGTAGCCGGCGCCAATATGTTTTTTGCCGTGCGTGCTTATCGCTGGATGAACGACTAACGGGCGAGGCAGACAAACCGTCCGGCAGCGGATCCAGCCTCATTGGGTTGGTTGGGATTATTTCTTACTCGCGTCGAATGCCTGCCGGCGCCAGTCTTCGTTCGGAAGAACTCGCCACTGTCTCGCTGATACAATTCCTCCAGCAATCTCCTGTGGTCGTCTTATGCTCGCGCCTGCCCAACGAACCATCTTTCACGTAGACATGGACGCGTTCTTCGTGTCGGTGGAAGAGTTGTTTGATCCCTCGCTCAAGGGCAAAGCGGTGGTCGTTGGAGGCCAGCGGGATGAGCGCGGAGTAGTTTCGGCGGCGTCGTACGAAGCGCGCAAATTCGGCGTGCACTCGGCCATGCCGCTGCGTACCGCGGCGAAGATGTGTCCGCATGCCATCTTCGTGAACGGCCACCCGGAGCGGTATCGCGAGTGTTCGGAGAAAGTTTATCGTGTGCTCAATTCATTTTCGCCGCTGGTCGAGATGGCTTCGATTGATGAAGCCTACCTCGACATGACCGGGACCGCGCGATTGCATGGCCCGCCGTTGGGCGCGGCCCACAGGCTTCATCAGAGAATTAAGTCCGATACGCAGTTGAATTGTTCGATTGGCATTGGTGTCTCGCGTTTGATTGCGAAAGTTTCCTCGGCGAAAGCCAAGCCGCATGGAATCCTCTGGGTCATCCCAGGCCAGGAGGCGAAGTTTCTGGCTCCGCTCGACGTGCGCGATATCCCAGGTGTGGGAAAAGTTACGGAGCAGAACCTGCAGGCCCTGGGCATTCGGCGGGTGGGTGATCTCGCTCGCTTTGACGGTGGGTTTCTGCAGGAACATTTCGGCAAGTGGGGTCTGGCGCTGGCGGGCAAGGCGCGGGGAGAAGATGCCGGGGGATGGTTCGACAGCGAAGTTGGCGCCGGCACCGATCCGAAGTCGATCAGCCATGAGCACACCTATAACGAAGACACCGCTGACCCGGAGCAGATCGAGTCCACTTTGATGCGGCTTTCCGAGATGGTGGGGCGGCGACTACGTGAAGGCCATCTGCACGCGCGCACCATCCAGCTCAAGCTGCGCTATAAAGACTTCACTACGATCACGCGAGCTCACAGCCTGCCCGCTCCTACCCAGCTTGACACCGAGATCTTTGAGCAGGTGCGAGCATTATTTCGCAAGAACTGGCGCAAGGGAACTCAAGTGCGATTGCTCGGCGTGCACGCCTCGTCTTTCCAGGGCGAGTCGCAACAGGAAGACTTGATCGAGGGCGCGCGGCGACAACGCTGGCAGCAAGCGCTCTCAGCCGCGGACCGTTTGCGCGACAAATTCGGGGAGTCGAGTGTGTCGCTCGCCAGTGGATTGAAGGGCGGCTTCCGCGAACGCACCCACGAAAATCCCGCTGGCCTGCCAGGCAAGGGCAAGGCGCAAGAGTAGCAAAAGGCCGCTCGGCGCAGTTGGCCTTAGTCCCGAGAATACGATCACGACCGTTGGTAATCTATCGAAAGTAAGCAGCGTCGCACATAATCGAGGAGTAGCAGATGAAACTCGCACCAAACGGAGTCAGCATTGAACGCCGTAGCAGAATTCTCAGAAGCCCCTACCATCGATCAGGCGGAACGATCGGTCGATTTCGAGTCGAGTCGAGCCGTCGATGGGGCCCCGTCCACTCAGCGGTTGCTCGATGAGTTGCTTGGCCGCTTTGATGACGACAGTTCACCCATGTTCCTGACCCACGACTGTACGCCCGAGTTCTGCGTCGATTCTGACGAATAACCATTCCCGCCACTGAGAAGCTATCCTGCCAAGCGTCCCCGCCCGTATCAGCGGGAATGCAGAGTCCGCGCACTGCTCTCACGACGATCAGCTCAAGATCGCTTCATAGAAAAGACGAAGGCCGGAACCCCGGAATTGCTTCCGGTCCCGGCCTGCGCTTCCATCAACTCGTTTGAAACTGACGGCGAGAGACGCCCGTCTTCCACTCTAGTTGCTCGGTGCTGTGTTGGATGCCGACGTCGCATTCCCCGTGTTGGCGTCGCTGTTCAGGCGGCTCAATCGCGGGAAGAACGGCGTTACCTCAAACGGCATCTTGTCGCGCGCCGACGTAATCGCCACCGGCGCGGACTTGGTGAGTTCCACGCGATCGTTCCAGGCATTCAGCTTCACGCGTCCGCCCATGGGAAGCGCGGCAATCTGATCCAGTTTGCTGGGATCGAGAGCCGGTCCCATGGCTTCGAGCGCTGATAGCCGCACCAGTTGACCCTTTTCATTGGTAAAGCTGTTGCCCAGATGAGCGGTCAACAACGCGGAAAGTGACGGAGCCCGGTCGGAAAGCTCTTTGAGGAACAGCGAAGGCACGTCCAGCTTTTGCGTATAGGGCGAGTTCTTCAGCAGTTCCATAGCTTTGGTGTCAGCTGCGGTTTCTTCATCCGGATTGTGCCGGAAGCCGAAATTGCTGTAAGTCGATTCATCGGAGAACAGCATCCGGTCGTTGAAGGCAAATTTGCTGCCCAGGTTGTGTCCCAGGACAATGTGCGCCAGTTCGTGCGACAGCACCATCGCCAGCGAAGCCTCGTCAGGAAGCACGTCAATCAAACCGCGGCTGACCACGATGGTATTGCCCACGCTAAACGTTTCCAGCGGAGAAGTAATCATGACCCGGGTCCGCACTGGACGCGGCAAGTCGATATTGTTGGTGACGATCAGGTTGTTGACCACGGTCTGCAGAACCTTGTCGACTTCGCCGTCCGGAGCCACCAGGCCCGATTCCTGCAGGCGCTCGACCACGTTGTCCTCAGCCTGTTGCTGCCACTGCCGCTGCGCTTCGAGCGGTGACGCATCCGTCGTCGAGGGCGTTTCGTCTTTCACTGAGTCAACTCGCAGTGAAGTGAGTTCGTCTTCCTTCCCGCCTTTCTTCAGGTCGTAGCCCCAGATGCGGCTCTGTGCCTTGAAGGCCATTTTGTCCTTGGCGCCGTAGCTGAAGTCGCCTTCTTCACTGTAGATGAACGCCGGAACCCAGTAGCCGGGAATCAGATTCAAGCGCCAGCTGTCCATGTGGAAGTACATGGCGTTTTTCGGCCGGGGAGCGTACGTACCATTCAGCCGGACAATGTTGTAATCCTGGTCTTCCACCCAGATGCGGCCGAGGAATCGTCCTTTGCCCGCATCTTTCTTGGGTGTGACGTCAAACACCAGGCAACGCACGTCGCCTAGGAATTCGCGGCGCACGTATTTGAAACTGTAATGGCCGCGGTCGAAGTCCTCGCGATCGGCGAAAATCATCCACGAGAAGCCCATGGGCTTGTACTCGAACTTGAACAGCTTGCTCACGCCGCCCAGCAGATTCTTCTCGAAGCTTTCGTCCCTGGAGAGGTAATCACGGCGATCGATGCTCTCTCCCAAGTCGAGCCGTCCCAGGAAGTAATGGTCTTCACTCGGCACCGGCCCGAGCTTTGGATCGGACTTCAGATTCTGCAGATAAGTCTCCACCAGCGGGGTGCGCGTCTTCAGCATGTCCATTAGCGCATGTTCGCGCACGATGGTGCGATCCACCACTTGATCCATAGTCGTGGGCGGAGCCATTGCAGCCGACGCAGTAGCAGACGATTGCCCCGAAGCCGGATTGGCGGACTGCGTGGCAGCCGGTTGAGCCGTCGGCGCTGGCGTGGTCGCGGGTTGCGAAACCCCTGCATTCGCTGGCGCAGCATTCGACGAAGATTGATCCGCGGTCTGCTGTGCCATCGCGTTCAGCGTGATCAGCAGGGAAGCGGTGAGCATCCATTTCCAAGTACGCATAACTCTGTTCCTCTCTATCTCAGTCTCGCAAAACTCAGTACGCTAACTGGAAAACCACATGTACGATCGCCGTGGAATCCACGGGTGTACCCAAACGTTGTGCCGGCTTGAACCGCATCTGACTCGCCGCTGTGACCGCGGCCTCATCCAACCCATGACCCAGGCCGCGTACCACTCGATTCACGTGCAATTGCCCATTCGCGCCAAACATCACTTCCAGCAGCACCTCGCCCTCGAGCTTGAGCTGCCGCGCTTCCTGCGTGTAAACCGGGCTGGGCTTAGAAATGATTTCCACCTGTGTCGTGGCCGGACCGCTGTCCGCTTGCACGATCTTGGGCGCGCCGTGCGAAAGCTCCTGCGCGCCAAATCCCGCCGTCTGCACCGCTGCACCGTGATTTTTGTTGTCTCCCTGCGCGATCCCGTTTCCGAAACCTGCGCTCGCAATCGTGCCCTTGATCCCTTTCGCACCGCCCGCTCCGTTGCCCGTGCCCTGGCCTTCCGGCAAATCAAACGAACCGAGCTTGGCCGAGGCGAGATGTGCGTTGTCCTTGCCCTGTCCCTTCAGGCCATTCGGATCGCCGAATCCTCCGGTCTGCACTTGCTGAATGGGAGCGCTGACCGTAGCCGGAGCCGAGCTGCCAAACGCGCCCGTATACACGATCTTCGCTGGCATCGCGCTCGTCGGCGGCGCCAGTTCGGGTGCTTTGAACTTAGCTTCGAGCTTGGGGGCCTTCTCTTCCTCCTCTTTCTTCCTCTTGACGCGCAGATCCCTGGGCACAAACAATTTCGCGGTCGGGAAACTTACTGGAGGCGGAACCTTGGGCAGGACTACGGGTTTCTTGAACTTGACTTTCGGAGGCGCAGGTTGCGGCCTCAAATCGGGCCGCGGTACCAGCTCCGTAACGGTCATTCTCTTACTCAGTCGCAGGGTGTCTGGAAAGAAGAAGCCAGCGCCCAGCAACAGCAGGATAAGAAAGGCCTCGATGCCGTAACTGGTCGCGAACGTGCGCCAGCCAATTGGCCGTTCCGGTAGAAGACCGAATTCGAGCTTGTCAGGCGTAGCCATCCACACACTCCAAAAGAGGGAACCCGAGCCGTGGGGAGGCGCGCGGGTGGAGGTTCTAACTTACGGTAGGGAGGGCGAGGGGTAAACGTGTCTCCGGCACGTGTACCAAGGTAATGAAAACCCGCCCAAAACGGGACCGGACCAAAGAAGGCGAGGACCCTCCCAACCCTCATCCCCCTAAAATTGTCATTCCGACCCCCCTAAAATTTGTCATTCCGAGGAGCGAAGCGACGAGGAATCTGCTTTCCTCGGCCGTGGCAAGTCTGCAGGCCGATGCCCATGCACCGACATGAAAGTTCGCACTTCGAGGGAAACTACAGGAGGGAATGAGAAGTCAACCCTAAAAAGAAAAAAGCTCAGCCCCGGAATCTGGTACGACTGAGCTTCCCATATGTCAGATTGAGGACGGCTATTTGTGGTTCTTGTTGGATGCTTCTGCGGATTCCTTGAGTTCCCGGCTGGCTTGGTCGATCAAATCCTTGGCCTTGGCGGCATGTCCTGCCAGATCCCACTCATTGGCCTGCTGGGCAGCATTGATTTTTTCGAAGGCCATGTCGAGGTGACGTTGCGCCGCGGCCAGGTTGGGGTGTTTTTTCCCGCTGATGTTTTCCGGCGGTGGCTTCATTCCGCCACCCTGCGCGCCCGTTTGCGCGTATGCCATACTTCCGAAGAGCAAACCAACGCTCAGCATGGTTCCCAGTAACGCCTTCTTCCGCATCTGTACCCTCCTCAAAGAGTGAATTGCTCGCTGATTGAACACCTGAACACCCACAAAGTTGCGGTGTCCGCTATTGTACGCAATTCCCCAATCTCGGGGAATCTCGGCGTATAGTGTGATCAAACTTGTCATTCCGAGTAAAGCGAGGAATCTGCCGTTGGCGTGCCGGCAAGAATGCTTTCACTCACTTCGAACCCAAACCTAAAGCCGTCGGATGGTGGCCCACTCAATCCGTTCTTTGGCTTGAGTGGGGTAGCTTCTCTGGCGTAATCCGGCCGGATGCCTTGGAACTGAAACGATTCCACGCGTCCGGGCAGACGCACTTCGTGACGTTCTGCTCCTACCATCGCCGTTCTGCGTTCGCGACTTCCATCTCCAGCCAGGTGTTCGAGGCAGCTTGGAGCGCGTGTGCCGCTTTTGGAGCCTCGCGAAATTCCCCACTCAAGCCAATAGACGGCTTGAGCGAAGGAGAAATTCGGGGACAGAAATTCGGGGACAGGTTCCCGGTTCGTCCCGCATCTTGTTCCCAGGAAAACCTGCGGTGTTCAAAGTCGAAAGCAACCTTCCAGAACTGAGGCCCTCTAACACCCAAGACACCGTCAAAATTGTCTCCGTCATCCTTCCGGTCGTCGACCACAAACGCGATCTGCGCGCCGATTGTTTCTTTGCCCAGAAATACCTCGGGAATCCGCACCTTCCTGCGCTGAAAAGCTCCACTCACATCGGCAACCTTCTCGGTCCCGAGTTCCTCAAATCCGGTGGAGTCCGGCAGTCGACTTTGGAACAGCATCAGGTCCGGACCGCCTGTGTCGATCGCTAGGCGTAGCTGTCGAGTTTGGAATCCCATTCGAACCGTCACGATGGGCGGATCGGTTTCGAACGGAGCGCAAAACGCCAGGCTCTCGACCGGGCCGAACAACATTTCCTTTGCCCTGTAGTCGATGGTAAAACTGCTTTTCCTGAGGACATCCAAACCGACAATCGCATCCACCCTGTACCCCACGGCCTTCTGCAAGAATGAGAGGTCTTCCGTGAGAACGGGGATGGACTCGGCACGAATCGGGCCAAGAAGTAAAGAAGGCAGGAGGACCCGTCGCGTCTGAATGCTCTTATTCGACAGGTTCACTCGGCTGGGTTGTTCGGCCAACCCAAAGTCATGGGCGATCTTCTGGTCGACGACACTCGGGTAAGCCCCCGTGTCGATCAGGAAATTGAGTCTCTGGCTGCCGATGGATCCTTCGACCACGACCAGGTAGCCCCAGTAGAGATGAATCGGAAGTGTGACGTGGGCCGTCGCGAGTGACTGCGCTTCCGGCAGATCAGGAGCAATCGGCTGAGACCAACCGAGGCTAGGGTTTAAAAGTGTGAGGATCAGCAGCAAGCAACTGGAGAAAAGCGGTCGATTCATGGCGTTCACCCTTTCGGCTTTCGTGGTGACGCCAACGGTCATTTACAACGACAAATACCTCAATGAACTGCGCATACTTTTCTTAGCTATTTGTTCTCCACTCTGCCAAGTGATTGCCGGTACACGGTTTGAATACAGTCCATGCGGCGTCGGGAGTTTGAGAAGTTGGCCAAAGGTGCTAGAGTTCGAGTCAACAGGCTTGGGGTTCCACATTGGACAATGGCGACGGTTCTGCGCAGATTGTTCGTTTCGGACTGTTTGAAGCAGATTTGAAGACCGGGGAACTGCGTAGGAGTGGTGTCAAGGTGCCTTTGCAGGGTCAGCCCTTTCAGGTCTGTGCCATCCTGCTGTCACGCTCGGGCGAGTTGGTCACTCGGGAAGAACTACGCAAGCAAGTCTGGCCCGAAGACACGTTCGTCGACTTCGACCACGCGCTCAACACAGCGATTACCAAGATTCGACTGGCACTGGGAGACGAAGCGGACAATCCCAGTTTTGTCGAAACGCTCCCTCGGCGAGGCTATCGGTTCATCGCGCCAGTGCAAAAAGTGATTTCCCAAACAGCTTCTCCGGCTGTTCCAGAAATGCGGTGGGCGCGACGGAAGAAGAATCGAGGTTGGCTCGTAGCCTCAGCCATACTGTTGCTCCTGATCTCTGGATTTGGGATCAGCCGATTTTCGCGACGCCGAGCAGAGCAACCGCTACCCCCACTTGAAATTGTGCCCATGGCTGCGGTACCGGGGTTTGAGCACGACCCCGCTTTTTCGCCCGACGGTAATCAGGTCGCCTTTGCACTCGGAAACGCGGATGGTGGTGGTATTTACACCACGATCGTTGGTGGCGAAAAGACGCTGCGCCTGACTGCCGGTTCTGACTATTCTCCGACGTGGTCACCAGATGGCCGCCGGGTCGCTTTTTACCGCGATGTTGATCACGGAACATCTATCTATGTAGTACCAGCTCTCGGCGGCACTGAGCAACGGCTTTACACGGGACTCTCAAGTGCTTGGACGACGGGTCTGAATTGGTCTCCCGATGGCAAGGTTCTGGCTTTTGCAGATAGTCATGGGGAAACGAACCACACATCGATTTCCTTGCTTTCCTTAGCTGATTCCTCCACGCGCCAGCTCACCTTTCCTTCCGGCCCGGAGATCGACTATTCGCCGGCCTTCTCGCCCGACGGCTCGACAGTCGCTTTCGTGAGAGGGAGCATCGTGGGTGTGGTATCTGACCTTTACGTCGTACCTGCCGCAGGCGGTGGAGCCAGCGGTGTAGCCAAACGACTAACGTTTGACAATACGTGGATACTCGGGTCTCCCACCTGGGCGCAGGATGGCCGCGATATCGTGTTCTCGTCCGATCGTGGAGGAGGGCTCAACAGTCTGTGGCGCGTATCCCCTACCGGAGGACCATTGCGACCAGTTGCAAGTGTCGGGGTGATTGCTTGGAGCCCGTCTATCTCTCCCAAAGGGAATCAGTTGGTTTACCAGCGGATGTTCTTCAAGGACAGCCTTTTTCGGTTGAATCTCAAAGACGAAACACATCCCCAAAGCCCGCCTGTCCTGGTGAAATCGGATAAGGGGTTTAACTGGCGGCCGCACTTTTCTCCCGATGGAAAGAGATTCACAGTCGAGTCAAATGGACTGGGGCATTCGGAGATTTGGGCCTGCGACATCGTGGGCGCCAACTGCGGACAGCTGACCTCTCTGCGCGGCACAGCAGGGGCTGCACGTTGGTCCCCGGATGGCCGCTACATTGCCTTTGAGTTTCGTCCCAAAGAACGTAGCGAGGTCTACCTTCTCGAAGTGGGTGGGGGCATGCCGCAACTGCTGCCGACTCTGCCCGGAGCAAACAACGGAGGGCCAAGTTGGTCGCGCGATGGAAAGTCGATCTATTTCTACTCTGACAAGACAGGGGAACCCTTTCAACTGTGGAAGGTGTCTATGCAAGGAGGATCTCCTGTCCGGATCACCAAGAATGGAGGCGTGTTTGCCGTCGAATCCGAAGATGGCCGTTTCCTTTATTTCGCGAAGTTTGACGCGCCCGGCATATGGAAGATGCCCCTGGGCGGCGGAATAGAGGAACGCGTTTTGCCTCGCGCGGGCGGCCACGAATGGTTTAACTGGGCACTGACTCGCAAAGGCATTTACTTCCGCGACGCGGACAAATCCAAGAACAATGACACAGTCGGAGTTCTGAATTTTTTTGGCTTTGCGACTGGAAAGACCACAACGGTTACAGCCACGGACCAGCCCGGTGGCGTGGGATTAGCTGTATCACCCGACGGCAAATCAATTCTCTACGACGATAAAGGTGATGCGGAATCCACCATCATGTTGGTGAAAAATTTTCGTTAGCGCTCATTGCCAGAAGGTGGGCAGAGGCAACCAATGTCTGCAGGTTTTGTGATGCCGAAGCTCCATTCGACGCAGAGAGCCTTTGCTGTTGCCTTATTGGCAGTGTGCCTTGCGGGCTCTGACTCAGCCCGGAGCCAGGAAGTGACGGCCGCTGTAACTGGCAGTGTTGTAGATCCCCTGGGCGCAAGCATTGCCGGTGCAACCCTTACAGCGACGAATGAAGAACGAGGGACGGTCTACCGGGCACAAACGAATAGTACCGGCGTTTTTCACATCCCGCGCATGCTCGTCGGTACATATGAACTGAAGGTGGGAGCGCCGGGATTTCAGACCGAGGTATACCGCTCGATTACGCTCGTCCTGAACCAGACCGCACGCGTCGATTTCCAGCTGAAGATCGGACAGGCCACAGAGACCATCGACGTTACCTCGATTGCTCCGTTGCTGCACACCGACTCAACAGAACTCAGCACGGTTATCGACTCCCGTACCAATATTGATTTGCCCCTGCTGACACGCAACTACATTCAGTTGGCCCTGCTCGCGCCCGGCAGTGTGAATCCCGATCCTCAAACGCTGACCAGCGGAGACGGCCCATTAGGCGCCGGCAGACCGTATATCAACGGAAACCGCGAGCAGGCAAACAATTTCCTGCTCGACGGCATGGATAACAATCAGGTGTCGGACAACCTGGTCGGGTTTACCCCCAGTGTGGATGCGATCCAGGAATTTAGCCTGATTACCCAGAACGCATCCGCCGAGTTCGGAAACTTCCAGGGCGGTATCATCAGTGCTTCTATCAAGTCCGGCACCAACAGCTACCACGGCAACGTCTTCGAGTTCTTCCGGAACGATGTCCTTAATGCCAACAATTGGGCCAACAATTTTCAGGGGCTCCCAAAGCCCGCACTTCGCTGGAACATGTTTGGTGCCACGCTTGGCGGCCCGATCGTGAAGAACAAATTGTTCTTTTTCATCGATTATCAAGGACAGCGGTTCGACCATCCCGCATCGAGCACTCCAATTACGCTCTTCACCGCGGCCGAGCGGCAGGGCGACTTTTCGCAATTACTGACGGATCAGGGCGTCCAGCTATATAACCCTTATCAGCTCGATGCAAACGGCAATCGCACACCATTTCTGAACAATCACATCCCCTTGAAGTTGATAGACCCGGTGGCAAGAAACTTATTCTCTTCGGGCTTTTATCCGTTGCCCATGACCGGTGACCTGGTGAACAACTTCATCAATACCACTCGAAGTTACAACAATGTCGACCAAGGGGATGTACGGGTGGATTACACGATCACACAAAATGACCGGCTGTACGGTCGGATCTCCGAGGGCTTCCAGGACAACCCCGTAATTAATTCCTTCAGACTATTTTTCGATACCTTCAACCAAGCGCGCCTGGAAAATGGAGTGGTCAATTGGACCCACGACTTCAGTCCCAATGTACTAAATGAAGCGAGTGTAGGTGCGAACTATGTCCGTGTGAATGATGGGGGATTCGATAACGGTTTTGGAAACCTCGGCGAGCAACTTGGGATCGCCAACGCCAATGACCACGGTCCCGGTCTTTTGGCTATCAATATTTTTGGCGGGGCAGTTTGGCCCCCCTTCGGCAGTCAAAATATTGGTACGGCGGAGCTCTTTGCGGACACCGTGTTTCAGTACAAAGACGACCTCATCATCACTCACCGCCGCCACGTATTCCACACCGGGTTCCAGTATTGGCGGCAGCGCATCAACACCTATGAAGCAGGCACGAATGGTCGAACCGGGTTTATGAACTTCAGCGGGCGCTTTACAGCAGGTCCCGATCAGTTGGCGGTGTCAGGCGGTGGTTCGGGCGCTGGAGAAGCTGATTTCTTTCTTGGACTGCCAGAGTCCTTTGGCCGGGGGATCAACAGTACCGGAACCTGGGGCCAGCGTGCCAATGTATTCGGCATTTATTTCCAGGACGACTGGCGAGCGACCGAGACGCTCACATTGAATCTCGGGTTGCGTTACGAAAATCACAGTCCGTGGGCAGAGGTGCAAAACCGCCAGGTTAATTTCGCACCAATCACTGGGCAAGTCCAGTTTGCGGGTCAGCGCTGCATCTACAGCGACTGTCGTGCACTCTACAATTCGCACAACGGCGGCTTGGACTTTCAGCCGCGGATCGGCTTCGCCTGGACGCCTTCGTTCCTGGACAATAAAACCGTACTGCGCGCTGCGTATGGGATTTCCTCATATCTGGAGGGCACAGGAAACAATCTCAGGCTACCCATGAACCCCCCGTTCACCAGCCCTGAGTTTCAGACGAATTATTTTGATAGTAATCTCCCGGCAACCACGACCGGGCAAGGTTTGCTTCCGCCCACCACCAACCTATTTCAGAACGCGGTAATTCGTTTGTGGGATCCCAATATCCAGCCTGCCATTTCGCAGCAGTGGAATCTCTCTCTTGAACACGAGTTCACCGGCTCGACCACGCTTCAGGTGGGCTATGTCGGCCAGCACGGTGCCCACTTGATGGTCGCCATGCCCTATCTTCAGAGTCAGTTGCACGCCGACGGGACTATCACCCCGAGTCCCTTCCTTTCTGGGAACCCGACCCTTCGGTCAGAGTTATCCGAGATCTCTGGAACCGCCGCGATTGGCAACATGAGCTACAACGCACTCCAGGCGACTTTGCAGAGGCGCTTCAGCAGTGGTTTCCAAGGCCAAGTCGCGTACACCTACTCGAAGTGCATGACTGACTCAATCGGATATTTCGGCTCAGGCGGACAGGCAACACCAGCTTCGGCTTATTGGCAGAACCTGTATGATCGGGGCGCCGAGTGGGGGCCTTGCTATTACGATGTTACGCACCTACTCAGTGGCTCCGCAGTGTACCAGCTTCCACTAGGTCGCAATAAGCGATGGGGCAACAATGTGAATTCGTTCGTCGATGCGGTTATCGGGAACTGGCAAGTGAGCAGTATCGTCCAAGCCCACGGCGGATTTCCTCTCACGATTTTTGCCGACGACGCTTCCGGCACCAATTCCCGCGGGTCACGAGCCAACTGCAATGCATCGCCTCATGTGTTTGGTCGCAAACCCGCTTTCGACGGTTCAGGCGGCCAATTCATAGGCTTCCAGTGGTTTGACCCCGCCTCGTATGGCCCGGCCGTTCCGGGCACGTTCGGAACTTGTGGAGTGGGCACGGTGCGGGGGCCCGGTCTACGCACCGCGAACCTAAGCGTTCAGAAGGAATTCCCTTTGAGCGAATCCAAGGGGTTAGAGTTCAGGGCGGAGTTCTTCAACGTTACAAACACTCCCATTTTGAATTCTCCGAGGACATGGCTCAATTACAAACTCGGCGTGGTCGACAGCTCGCAAGGCGAGCGCAATATTCAGTTCGCGTTGAAGTTCTCTTATTGACCGCCGCATTATTGCAAGCCCGCGTCGTATTTGCGCCTATGACGAGACCACGAAGTTTTAAAAAGCTCTAAAAAAGAGCTTTCACCTGATGCCCTACTCTTTTCGCGTTCTCTGCGGAAGGGTGGGAGACGAAAATGCAACCAGCACGAACCCCAAGGATTCCAGACCTGCCTCAATCTCATCTTCGGCTCAGTCCTAGATTCCCAAATTGGAACGGGGCGCGTCCGCCCGACCGCTTTTCTCTTGATTTCGTTCCTCCGCTTGCGATAACATATGACTGTAAAGGTTATCTACGAGATAATCTTGATCTTTGACAACCGATCGATGAACGGATTCCAAAATGGAGCAGCGTCGGCAACGGCGCCGAGGTAACTCCAATGTTTCCAAGATTTTGCCTCTAACTACCTTAAGAACCATAGATCTAGGAGGCAAGAAAAATTCCGGTCCTTTGTTTTCTAGATTTTGCGCCAAAACGAGAGTTTTTTTTGAAGCCACTCCTGCACCAGAATCTGTGCAGGTTCTGCTCCAACCGCATAGCGGCGGGATGTGAGAGCGCGGCACGGCAGCGCCGGGAGGCGAACTACCGATTCTCGCGGGACCGTCGCCGGGCAAAAGCATAGAAAACCGGCACGCCAGCCAGGATTACCAGGCATCCAAGCCCAGAATTCCGCAGATTATCGGTAAATGTGTAGTAAAGAAGCAGCGCGGAGGACAGCACAAACAGGGCTGGGACCACGGGATATCCCCAGACCCGGTAGGGGCGCGCCGCTTGCGGATCGCGTCGCCGGAAGATGAATACCGTGCTCCCGGCGATCATGTAAAACAGCCACTCCGCGAAAATCGCCAGCGAAAAGAATTGCCGGAAACTCCCTCCGAGCAGCAGCAAGGCGATAGCGAGAGCCGCTTGCACGGCCAGAGCGACCGAGGGCGTGTGGAAGCGCGGATGGACCTCGGCCAGGGCCGAGAAGAAATACCGGTCGCGAGCCACGGCGAAGGGCACGCGCGCCCCGCTCATGATCGTTCCGTTCAACGTGACCAGCATCGAAACCGCCATGGCAGCCGAAACCAAGCTGGCGCCAAGGGTGCCCCACCCTAATGCGATGGCATCCGAGGCGGGCCGGGGAGAAGCCGCAATGGCGCTCGCGGGCAGAACGAACTGCACGGCAGCATTCACCAGCATGTAAAGTGCGCCCACGGTGGCGACGCCCGCGATCAGCGCGATCGGAATATTGCGCTCCGGCTGGCGAACTTCTCCCGCCACCATGTTGAGATCGTTCCATCCGTCATAAGCCCATAAGGCAGCGACCAGCGCAGCCATGAATCCGGCGATGCCGCCCTTGGCTCCGGCAAACTCACCGGCGAAGTGGCTCCAGCTTCCGTCGCGATAGCTGAACCCGATTACGACGATGCCGAGAATGATCGCGACCTTCAACAACGTAAAGACAAGTTGAAACTCGCCCGCTTTCTTGACACCGATGTAGTTGAGCAGCGAAATCAAGATGGTTGCGGCGATGGCGACCATCTGTCCGTAGGAAATGGCCAACGGCCGATTGATCGCATGCTCGGAAAAAAACGCAAAGACGGGAAAGCTTCCGAGTATGCGAACGAGTCCGGTCGTAACGGTCGCGATCGATGCGGGCTTAGCGATGAGAAACCAGGTCCACGCATAGAGAAATCCGGCCAGCGGGCCGTAGCCGTCGCGGACGTAGATATACTCGCCGCCGGCTTGTGGCTTCATAGCGCCCAGTTCGGCGTAGGTGAGCGCGCCGAAGAACGAGAGCAGTCCGCCGACAAGCCAAGCCAGATAAACCAACTCGGCCGAGCCGACAGCCTGCATCATTTCAGCTGGGACAAGAAAGATGCCGCTGCCGATAATGGTGCCAACGACAATCGCGGCCGCATGGCTGACGCCGAGGTCGCGAACGAGTTCGGGGCGGGATTTGGCCTCTGCCGGCATCTGGCGAGTGGAAAGTATAAGCGAAAACCTTAAAACGCAGAGACCGCCGAACTTTGGTAGAGACTCATCGAAAGGCTCGCTTCCTGCGATTTAAGGTTTTGCGGTCTTTCGTTGCAGCGCAATGCTCGCTGTGTATCCGATACCGAACGTCACACCGGTTCCGATTGCGACGTACCAGGTCCAAGGCACGCGCGTTCCCAGCCAGATGTAGAGTTCGCAAGCGAAGCCGCACAACATTCCGATCATCGCGCCGCTCTGGTTAGCGCGCCGGGTCAGGACTCCGAGAAGGAAGACGCCCAACAACGCTCCGTAGGCGACAGACGCAATCTGCAATCCGACCTCGATGACGCGTCCCACTTTGTGCAGCGACAACACCGCCAACGAGAAGAGCACCAGAGCCCAAACGAATGTCGCCATGCGGGAAAGCTGCACGCGCCGACGTTCGTCTGTCTGTGGTTTACGCTGAAGATAAAAGTCGATGATCGAAGTGGACGAGAGTGAGTTTAAAGCGGCGCTGAGGTTCGACATCGCGGCGGCCAAGATCGCAGCAATCAGCAGGCCAGAGATTCCATGCGGCATCTGGCTGACAATAAACCTGGGATAGATTCTGTCCGGTGTGCCAAAGGTCGCCGAAGGAACGCGGTAATAGGCAAAGAGCATTACGCCGACCAGCAGAAACAGAGCAAACTGGAACAGGATGGCAATTCCGCTGGAGAGCAACGCCGTGACCGACTGTCGCTGGCTGCGCGCGGCCAGTAAACGCTGCACGATGAGTTGATCGGTGCCGTGGCTCGCAGTGGTAAGGAATGTCCCACCCACAACGCCTGCCCAGAATGTGTAAGGCTTCCAGAACGTAGGCGTGAAGTCGAAGACCTGCAGCTTGCCCGCACTCGCCGCTACGCTGTGAATGGTGGCCCATCCTCCGGGAACCAGGTGAAGGATGGTAAACAGCCCCGCCAGCGTTCCGCCTACGTAAATCACAGTTTGAACGACGTCCGTCCAGATCACGGCGGCCAGACCGCCTTCAAAGGTATAGATCAAGGTCAGTGCCGTGATAATGGCGATCGAGGCAATCTCCCCAGTTCCAAGCGCGATGGCCACAACGATCGAAACGGCATAGACGCGCACGCCTTCGGCCACCGCTCGCGTGATCAGAAAAAGGCCCGCCGTCAGCGATCGGAGCCCGCGGCCAAAGCGGCGCTCGATCAGTGTGTAGGCGGTGTAGAGATCGCCGCGAAAGTAGTGCGGTAATAAAACGAAACTAATGATGACGCGTCCGACCAGGTATCCGAGCACGACCTGCAGGAAGGTGAGATTCGTATCGTAGGCGAGGCCGGGAATGCTGATGATGGTGAGCGTGCTGGTTTCGGCAGCGACGATCGAGAGTGCGATTGCCCACCAGGGAATGTTGCGGTCGGCGAGAAAGTAATCGCGCAAGGTGCGCTGACGCTTGCGAAAGCGCAGGCCGAACAAAGTGATCCCCACCAGATACAGCGCGATAATGACGAGATCTAGTTTGTCCAGGCCCATAGGCTGCTCCCCACAGTATGTGGCTTTATTGCGCTGCGTTGGCTTGTCTGCGCCGCAAGGTATCTAGGTCATAACCCGATGCGACGACAGAAAGGTCAACCTAAGGCAGCGGACAGGAGTGTCCGCTCTACGCGGGCGTGCGCTTGTGATAGAACTACGCTCGTGAGCATTTTTCTGGGCATAGACGGCGGGGGCAGCAAGACTTCGTCTGTTGTCGGAGATGAGAAGTCGCTGCTGGGCACAGGGACATCCGCAGGTAGCAACGTGGTTCGGGTGGGAGAGCGCCGGGCCCGCAGGAGCCTGGGCGCTGCGATACGGCAGGCCTGTGCCGCAGCCAACGTTACGCCCGCACAAGTCGAACGAACATGTGTGGGGATTGCGGGTGGGACGCTCCCCGAAATCGCAGCGGTTGTGCGGGGTCTGGTGTCCGAACTTGTTTCCGGAGAAATTGAGGTTGTCGGGGACATGGTCATCGCGATGCAAGCCGCGTTTGGGAGCGGGCCGGGCGTGATTGTTATTGCCGGCACTGGATCAATTGCTTATGGACGGAATTCGGCTGGACAGACTGCGAGAGCGGGCGGTTGGGGGTTTGCTATTTCCGATGAAGGGTCGGGGCACTGGATTGGAAAGTCGGCAGTCGCGGCATGCATGCGCGCTTATGATGAAACGGCAGATGCGCGGCCGAGCGATTTGCTCGATAACATCATGAAGTCCTGGGATGTGACCACGCGTGAGCAGTTGGTGATCGCTGCGAATAAGTCTCCTGACTTCGCGGCATTGTTTCCGGCCGTCGTGTCCGCGGCGGAGGCCGGCGACACAACCGCTCGCATCGTGTTAACCCTCGCAGGCGGGGAGTTGGCGAATCTGGCTAGCATCGTGATCGCCCGACTTTTTGGGAAGCGTAAACCAGTTCTGGTGGCCATTTCGGGGGGAGTCTTTGACAATTCCGCGGTGGTGTGCCGGGCTTTCGACAAGAGTGTTCGCGCCGCTTACCCGCGTGCTTCCCTGAATGCGAAGGTGATTGAACCTGTGCAAGGCGCGCTGGCGCTAGCCCGTAAGGATGCGTGAAGCGCGACCGACTGTAATCAGAGCTTCCCTAGACGGATCCTCTGTTCGAGCAATTAGTTGGCTGCGGACATGCTTGCTTTTTCATCCCCGCGGCGATGCAGCAGTTCTACCAGCGCCTGATTCAGGCGGGTGCGGATGGCGGAGCGCTCCTGGGCGCGCGCGATGTAGCGGACGTGGACTTCCACGCCCGAGGAGGTTGGCCGCAAATTGACGGTTGGCGCGGCCGAGACTGAGCTTACTTTGTAATGGCCAGCGGCGTTCTTCCACTCTGCTTCAGCCGCCTTCCCGGTAGTTTCCGTTTCCTTTGCGACTGTTTTCTGGATGGCGTCGAGCAACGGATAAGGATCCTGATTCGGCGGCACGGTGATTTGCAGTTCGTCCCACATCCATTGGCCGCTGGTGGTGAAGTTGAAAAAGTGGCCTTCAATAGCGTAACTGTTCACAAATGCCACTTTGCGGCCGGTAGGATGGCCGGTGTCAGTCCAGTTGCCGGTTTCAAGCAACACCGTGCGCAGCAGATTGATCTCGACTACTTCGCCGGCTACGCCGTCGATCTCCACCCAGTCGCCCACCCGCAGTCCGTTTTTCCCCATCAGCACAAACCAGCCGAAGAAAGCGACGATGAAGTCCTTCATTGCCACCGTGATTCCGGCGGTGGCCAAGCCCAGGAAAGTCGTAGTCTGCTGCGGAGCGCCTGCGATCACAAACAAAATGAGCAACACGCCCAAGGCCTGCACGGCGAAACGAATCACGGCGCGCAGCGTGTGCAGGCGAGTGCCTTGACCCATCTCGGCCAGTCGGCGATCAATCGAACGGTCGGCGAGATACACCATCAGCACTATGAGGATGATGAACAGCGCAGACTGAATCATCCCGTGCAACGCGGCGCGCTGGTGTGAACGGAGGACGGCAATCCATCCCGCATAGCTATTGGCCAATTCCTGCTCATCCTGAATGCGCTTGTCGAGGTCAGCCAAATTCTTCTGGTCATTCGAAAGACGATGCAGCGCTTTGACCGCTGTATTGGAAGCGTTGGGCGCAAAGCCTTGCTGGTTTGCGGATTGAGTCGGGTTAGCCTGGGCGAGCGACTGACCCGAGTCTGACTGACCCGCAGGTACTTGACTCGCAGATGATGGATTCTCTCGCTGTTTAGCCTTTCTAGCTGTGACTTGCTTCTCTAGCGCCGCGTGCTTCTCGACTAGCTTGGCCGCAGTCTCGCGGGCTTCGTTCTGCGCTTCCAGCAACGGAATAGCTTTGCTGCGCAAGGCGCGCCAGGCAAGGAATTGGGCGTAGAGGCTGCCCGCCTGGTAATTGACCTCGAGGTTGTTTGCAGCGGCTGCTGCCGGTTTCTCATCGGTCGCGTGTTCGGCGGCCTGGTGCTGGTCGAATTGACGCTGGATCAAGCTTCCCGGATCGGCGCCCGATCGGATCAAGTCTTCCTTGGCGTCACCGGCTTCGTCCTGATCGAGTTCGAGTTGGGCCTGGGCTACATCGAGTTGCTCCTGAACACGTTCCTGTTTGGCGCCGCTGGCGGAGGCGAGCTCCTTCTTGAGCTGCTCTACGCGGTCCTGATCGGTTTTGACATCGGCCTCGGATTGGGTCACGTGTTCGAAGAGTTCCTGATTCTGCGGTGTAGGGGCGACGGGATGGTTCGCGGCATCCCGCAAAGCGTCGTGAAAGGCGAGGTCCACCTCGTTGTCAGCGAGTTCTGAAGCCTGATCCGAAAAGCGATGTTCGTCCGCGCCTGCAGCCAGTTTGGCCATTGCGCGCGCGGTCTGCAGCGGCTTTTCGTCCACCAGTGGAGTTTGCTCGTTTTCCGTTCCGGCGGTCGTGGGCGTGAGCGGACCAATGTCGCGAGTCAGGACCGATCCGACGACAGCCGCTAGTACCAGGGCCAGTAGCCCGAGCGCGATCAACCACTGGCGGGATTTCATCCAAGGTTCCATTGCGCGAAGGGCTATTATACGGCGCGTTGCGCGTGGGCTGGCTCTCGGAAAGGCAATCGGAAGGCCGAGAACTTCTGTCCGTCGCTGTCGAGCAATGCAAGGGATGTACGTTTTCGCGCGGGCGGAGAAAAAGCAGATTCCTCGTCGCTTCGCTCCTCGGAATGACAAATATGAGTTTTCGGGCCCTCAGAATGACAATGGTGAGTTGGACGAGGCCTCAGTCGGCGGTCGAAGCGTTTCGGATTACGGTACCCAATCGGCGATGAAGATATTGGTTTCGTGCGGCGCTTTGGCATTGCGATTCGATGCCCAGACCAGCTTCTTTCCATCCGGGCTGAACATGGGGAAGCCGTCGAAGCCGGGGTTGTAAGTGATTTGCTCCAACTTCGTGCCATTCACGTTGATGGTGTAAAGCTCGAAGTTGCCCATCCCGCCGGTCGATCCCTGATTCGAGGAGAAGATAATTCGCAGATGCTTGCCTTTGGGGAACAACGCGGGAGCAAAGCTGGCAGCGCCGAGATTTGTGATGCGGCGTTTGTGATTGCCGTTCGATCCCATGATCCAGATTTCAAGCGTGGTCGGGCGCACCAGGTTCTGGGCCAACAGTTCCTTATAGTCGGCAATTTCTTTGTCGCTGACGGGGTGATACGCGCGATAGACGATCTGCTTTCCATCGGGCGAAAAGACCGGGCCGCCGTCGTATCCCAACTCGCGGGTGAGTTGCTTTACGTGGCGGCCGTCGGCGTCCATGCTGTAGATATCGAGATCACCATTCCGCATGGAAGTGAAGACGATGTGCTTGCCGTTTTTCGAGACCGTGGCCTCGGCATCGTAACCCGGCGAGTCGGTGAGTTGCATAAGGCCGGAGCCATCCGGATTGGCGGCAAAAATATCAAAGCCGGGGTAGACTGCCCACGCGTATCCCTTGGAATAATCGGGACGCGGCGGGCATTTGGCGTCTTGCAGGTACGTGGAGGAATAGAGAATTGTTTTGTCGTCGGGAAAGAAGTAACCACAGGTAGTTTTTCCCTTGCCATTCGACACCATTCGGACGTCGGAGCCGTCGATGTTCATGGTGAACATCTGGTCGCATTCGAGATTGTCACGTGTGGACTGGAAAATCAGCTTCTTGCCGTCGCCCGAAAAGTAAGCCTCGGCGTTCTGTCCTCCGAAAGTGAGCTGGCGAACATTGCGCAGATGCTTTTCTTGCGGAGTAGCCAGGTCGGGTTGCGGTGCAGGCGGAGTCGGAAGGGTCGAGGTTTGCGCGGCTGCACCAGAAAGAACGCCGGTGCTGAGAATCAAGACGAGCAGAAGCGTTTTCATGGGACGAGCCGCTAGTTTAGCAGGATGGAAGGTCTTACTTCCGAAAGTGTTCCAGGATCGCCTCCGCCTGAGCGCGCGTGACTACAGAGGACAGGGCAGCGGCTTCGGCCTGCTTCACCGCCTGCACGCTCCCGAAATGTTCCAGCAACCGTCGCGTTGTTCGCGCTCCCACGCCGGGGATCTCCAATAGTTCAGTCGACCGATCGCGCATTTGCCTGCGCTTCCGGTGGAAGGTCACAGCAAAGCGGTGGGCTTCGTCGCGAATCAACTGAATCAAGTGCAGAACCGGAGAGTGATGGTCGAGCACGACCGGCTCACTCTCCTGTCCGTACACGTAAATAATTTCCCCTCGCTTGGCAATCGCGGCTAGTGGCTGATTGATGATCTCGAGCGACGAAAGCGCCTCGGCTGCGGCGTGTAGTTGGCCCAGTCCGCCATCGATCAGTACCAGGCTCGGCATTGCCTTTTTTTCTTCCTGCAGGCGTTTGTAGCGGCGCGTCACCACCTCGCGCATGGAGGCGAAGTCGTCCACGCCTTCCACGCTGCGGATGATGAACTTGCGATAATCGGATTTTTTCATGTGGCCGTCCTCCCAGACGACCATCGAAGCCACCGTCTCCGCGCCTTGAATATGCGAAATGTCGAAACACTCGATGCGGCGCGGCAATTCCGGCATGCCGAGCGCATCCTGCAGGGCTTCCTGAATCGCCTTCGTATTGGGCTTCATCACCCGGAAGCGCTGATCGTAAGACTGTTTGGCATTGTTGCCCGCCAGATCCAGCAGCGAACGTTTTTCTCCGCGCAGAGGAACAACAATACGGACCCGAGTGGCGCGGCCGCCCTCGGCTGCGATCTGCTCGGATAACACTTCTTCGAGTGTTTCGCGGTCTTCAAATTCGACGGGGACGTAGATATTGCGCGGAACGTAAGGCTGGCCGATGTAAAGCTGCTTGACCAGGGCCGAGAAGAATTCACCGGGGTTGAATCCTTCCGTAGAAACATTGCTTGCAATGTCTTTCGGCGAGACGTAGTCAGCCACGTCTCTGTCGGATGTTTCAAACTCCGGCAGTTGTTCCCAGAAGAATTCGCGACGGTCCAGAACGCGTCCGCCGCGCATGTGGAACAGGTTCACGGCCAGCATGTCGTTTTCGTAGTGATAGCCAAAGACGTCGGCGTCGTCGCCTTCGACCGCCGCGATGCGCTGTTTCTCCTGCAACTGCTCGACGGTCGAAATCAGATCGCGATACTTTGCCGCCCGCTCATACTCTTCAGCCGCAGCTGCTTTCGCCATGCGCTCGCGCAATGAATGCGACAGGTCCGTCGGACGGCCTTCGAGAAACAGTTTCACGTCGCGAACCGCTTCCTGATAGGCCTCGGGCGTTGTGAATCCTTCCACGCAGGGACCAAGGCACCGACCGATGTAGTACTGCAGGCATGCGCGTGGATGAAAATGCCCCAGGTCAACCTTGCAGGATGGAATCAGAAAATGGCGGTGAATCAGGTCCACGATGCGGTAGGCAAGGTTCGCCGGAAAATAAGGGCCGTAATACGCGCTGCCGTCTTTTCTCAGCCGTCGGGTGACATAGACCCGCGGGAAGCGCTCGCCCAATGTCAGCTTCACATAGGGATAAGTCTTGTCGTCGCGCAGCAGGATGTTAAATCGCGGCTGTTTCTGCTTGATGAGATGGTTCTCGAGTGCCAGGGCCTCTTTATTGTTGGCGACCACAATGTAGTCAACGTCCACTGCCTCACGCACCAGCGTGTCAGTCTTCGCGTCTTCAAGGCGTCCTTCGCGGAAGTAAGAGCTGACCCGGCTGCGCAGGTTATTGGCCTTACCCACATAAATGACCTCACCCTCGGCGTTCTTGTATAAATACACGCCTGCCGACGCGGGCAAGGTACGGATTTTGGTGGCCAGATCCATAGTTTGTGGTATCGGTCTATTTTATTAGAGTCTCTTTAATTCTGACCGGTTCCGCCGTGGGGATCGATGACGCGTGTGCTACAAATTGGTGTATGGCTCGTCTATTGACAGTTCGTGCAAGAATCGGCCTCTTGGTTTGGCTCAGAAAAGCCTGGCAACGTACACTGTGCGCGTTGGGCGCATCATGCAAACAACAGGAAAGACGCCAGTCAGAGAGCGGATTCCTCCGCCTGGCGGGCCGAGTCGACGGACCTCCGGACTCCTCGCGGAAAGGCTTTTCCGCCCGCCGGGCGCCTTCGCGCGGCTCGCTTGTGCTCTAACGAGCAACCTCCGAATGCTCCTTTACCGTATAAAATTTCCTCAGTGCGTCTCGGTTAATGTTGCCAAAATTGCAATATTTCGACTGTGTATCGCCGCAAGAAAGCTCACAATCATCGCTACAGCAATAACTTACAGGCTGACCTACCTTCCAGGCCGGGTTGGCAGCGCTCGTGCTCAAGTACAGTGTGGTGGGACGGCAGATGAGCTCAGGAATCTGACGATCCCAGTCAAGGAACACCAGGTTCGAACCCCGGGATCAAGCAAGGCAAGAGAAAGCGAACACAGGATCGGCGAGATTCTAGAGTCTCGGTTGCAAGGAAAAAAGGAGCGTCTCTAAAATGAATCGCACTTCGCTAACAGTTCTGCTGGCAGTAAGCATGGCGGCCTCGGTAGGCTGCGCCAGCAAAAACTATGTTCGTCAACAGACCACGCCGCTGATCAACAAAACCAATGAACTGGATGACCTGACCGCAAAGAATTCGAAGGACATCAAGGATGTAGACGCGCGCGCGCAGGCCGGAATCCAGCAGGTACAAGCCAAGGCTGCGGAAGTGGACCAGAAGGCTCAGGCAGCTGGTCAGCAGGCCGATCAGGCCCAGACCCAGGCCAACAATGCCGTCCACCGTGTGGACACCTTGCAGAGCGCCGTCGCCAACCTGGACAACTACAAAGTAGTCACCGAGACCTCAGTGCACTTTGGGTTTAACAAAGACAACTTGACTCAAGACGCCAAGACTGCGCTGGATCAGCTGGCGAATGATGTGTCGAGCACCAAGGGCTACATTCTCACCGTGGAAGGCGCGACCGATTCCGTAGGCGATTCCGAATACAACTACGGCCTGAGCCAGCGTCGTGCCGATGCCGTGATTCAGTACCTGGCCTCGGAGCGCAACATTCCGCCGTACAAGATTTATGTGATCGGTCTGGGCAAGGACAAGCCAGTTGATTCAAACAAGACCAGGGAAGGCCGAGCCAAGAACCGTCGCGTAGACGTGCGGCTCATGACCAACACGCAAGGAACCGCTCCTGCGTCGGCGACGAACCAGCCGACCGGGCCGTCCCTGTAAACAAGTTCACCCTCCTCCCCGGAGGACTTCGCCAACACAGGCTGCTCCATCCCCAGGAGCGGCCTGTTTTTTGCGTGAGAGAGCAGACCAACAACGAGGCGGGATGCGGACTTTTTGCCCCGCAAAGCGTTAAAATCTGTCTATGCATAGGTTTGTTTTCGTAGCCCTCGTATCCCTTCTTCTGGGAGGCTGGGCAGTCGCACAACAGCAGTCGGATCAGGATCAAGAGCAGCCGGGCGAGAATCAGGCCCCGCCGCGTTCGGCCCCAGCGACCGAAACCGGCGAGAGTTCCAGCCGGGACACCCGGGTGGACGTTAGCCCTCCCAAAGACGACGCCAAGAACCATCCCAACAGCGGCGTGGTCGACACCAACCCGGAAGACGATCCTGGCAGCGACGTGGGGGAGATGCATCCCTGGAATCCGTATCGGGCTATGAAGGATGACGAGGTCGGCGACTATTACTTCAAACGCAAGAGCTATCGAGCCGCCCTCGCCCGCTATCAGGACGCGCTAATCTGGAAAGAGAAAGATGCGGTCGCCAATTTCCGCATGGCGCAATGCTACGAGAAGCTGGACCAGCCCGATCAGGCAATCCCACACTATGAGGAGTATCTCAAGATTTTACCCGACGGCCCCTACGCCAAAGAGGCACGCAAGGCACTGGAAAAATTAAAGGCGGCTGAAGCGAAAAACGAGAACTCCGAGAAGGCGCAGTCCAAACCGTAGTCTGTTACTTCTCCACCCGCAGGAACTCTCCCGTCGTCCCATTCACCTCGACGGTCAATTTGGCAGTATCACGGCTGTTCCCATAAATGACGTGCCACACCAGCAAGTTGGTGGCCTTACTCCAATCGAGCACGTAGAGAACCGGAGTGTCCGAAGCCTTCTCCAGCACCTTGTCGCCCCCATGTTGCTGCGCGACTTCAAAAGCCTTGTCGGAGTCCACCTTGAGGAAGCCAGCGTCGAAAACCTGCGTCGACGAATTTGTCGGACTGTAGCTGTCCTCGGTGCCTGGCGTGATTCCTCGCGCGGGCGCGTCCTGAGCGTCGGTGCCGGACCACACATAGGTCTTCGCGCCATGCCCGGCAGGCGACGCGAAAGAGGCGTGCCATACCGCCGACTTGCCATCTTTACCCTTGGAGTCAGCCGTGGCCTGCGATTCCAGTCGGTAAGGTTGTGCATCCCGGGCCCAGCCGCGCGCCGAGACGTAAAGCTTTTGGAAAGCATAGCGGCCAGTCTGCAACTCAGCGGCCTTCGGCTGCGGCTTCTCTGCCTGCGCGGGTGTGGAGGGTTGTGACGAGCAGCCCATCATCGTAAAGATTGCGACTGCCAGCGTTGCTATCAGCAACTTTTTCATAGCGTCATCCGTGGGGTGTGAAATTTTTGCAACCGTGAATGCTGGAGTTGATTCTACTAGAAGCACTGTAGGAGTTTCGTCCATGGACGCGTATCTACAAAGGTTACAGAAGGCCATCGCCTCCGCTACCCACGGCATGACCGCGGAAGACCTGCACCGTCATACCGAGGGCAAGTGGAGCACGGCGGAAGTGCTCGAGCACTTGTATCTCACTTATACCGGAACGACGAAAGCGTTCGAGCGCTGCCTCCAAGACAACAAGCCGCGGGCGCGAACGCCACTGCTAAAGGATCGCATCAGTGCATTTGTCGTCACCGGACTGGGGCACATCCCCGAAGGTCGAAAAGCGCCAGACCATGCCCAACCCCGTGGGAGACCGGTTGAGGACGTCGTATTAGAAATCGGGCCGCGCATCTCCGCCATGGACGATCTGATCACGCAATGCGAAGCCCGCTTCGGCAAACGCACCCGAGTGCTTGACCATCCCTTCCTTGGACCCTTAACCGCCCGTCAGTGGCGAAAGTTCCATTGGGTGCACGGCCGCCATCACCTTAAACAAATTCAGAAACTCCGCCAGGCAATGAAATAACTCGATCATGGTGGTTCCGGTCGCGACTCCGCAGTCCTGATAGTTGCACATATTTGCATCAAAAAAAAACACTCATTTCGGCGCAAAATCCAGAAAACAAAGTGTCGGAATTTTTCTTGTCCCCTAGATCTATGGTTCTTAAGGTAGTTAGAGGCAAAATCTTGGAAACATTGGAGTTAGCCGGGCGTCGATGCCAAGGCTGCTCCATTTTGGGACTCGTTCGCCGATCGGTTGTCAAAGATCGCAAATTATCTCGTAGATAATCTTTGTGCTTGTATGTTATCGGAATTGAATGCGCGAGGTCAACAGGAAAGCGACCGGGGCCGCGCATCCAGTCCCAAAGTGGGAATGTCGCACCCACCCTTTTCGAGCAGAAGGCGAAGAAGGGTGGGGCAACCACCGGGTGGGTTAGGTGAGGGGAAGCAAAAAGTGGGCCAGACCCGGCTTTGTTCACGGCGCAGGGGAGCGCTTCTACGAAGGACAAAGTCCCTCAGATGCCACGTCACTGGACCGATAGTTGCGTACAAGAGTACGTATACGTCTATGGCTAAAGTCAATACTTGCAGGTGTAAGGGGTTCCCCGCCAAAGGTCGATGAGTGATGCGCGATTTGACGAAGGTTTGCACGCAAGCGATATACGGTCGGATGACCACATGCACCTGCGCGGCGCTACACTTCAACTCTGCGAAGCATACGCTTGCGACTTTGCGAGCAACCTCTGAAGCCTTGAATTAAACTAGGCCTTCCTTCACCCTAGCCAAGGAGCCTGCGATGAAGTTATCTGTATTCGTTGGAACCAGCCTCGACGGTTTCATTGCGCGCCGGAATGGTCAATACGATTTCCTACCAGCGGGTGGCGGCGAGCCGCACGGATACGACGAGTTCATCGCCAGTGTTGATACCATTTTGATTGGCCGCAACACGTTCGAGGTCGTTTTGAAGTTGCCGACGTGGCCCTATAGCGATAAGCGGGTCGTAGTTCTAAGTCATCGTCCGCTCGACTTTTCTGGAATCACGGGGCGTGTGGAACAAATGAGCGGTGAACCGGCGCAGATTGCCCGCGAACTCGCGGAAACTGGCGCTAAACACGTGTATGTCGATGGCGGGATCGTGATTCAAGAGTTCCTGCGAAGCGGCCAAATCGACGGTATCACCATCACGCGCGTACCGGTGTTGATCGGGGAAGGCATTCCTTTGTTTGGCGGCGTGCGACAGGACATCAAGCTCCGGCACGTCAGTACTCGTCAATACAAGAGTGGCTTGGTATCAAGCGAATACGAGATAATGCGGTGACGAACCCTGTTCCGCAACTGAAAAGTTGGCTTCAACTGACTCTGGTGAAAACGCGATAGCATGCAAAACTGCTCAGTGAGTGTTATGACGGGATATTCAGTGAATCGGGGTAAGTCACCGAATATTGGACGCAAAAACAGAAAAGCCGAACCTTGACGGGCGGTTCGGCTCCTCTGCGATCGTGGAACAAGGAGGTTAGTCGTCATGAAACGATCAACTTCTTTTTTACATGAGTCAGCTTAGTCTTGTCTGTGACGGGCAACACGCTCGAGCGTGCGGTAAAGGATAGCTCCCCGATCGCGCCAAATAGTTGTCCAACGGGAATAGAGTACCCACTGCCCTCGCCTCCTCTGATAGCCTTGCTGACTCTTTGATAGCAGCCGCAAAGCCGAGGGACGCCGTCAGAGCCGATACCCAAAGTTACGTCTTGCTCGCAGCCTGGGTGCGCGTGAAGCGCGCTCGGAATACTGCTAACGAATCTCAATCCTTCCGTTTGACCTTTTTCCTGCGATAGCTCCATGACAGCCTCGCGGATGATGTCCGCTCTAGATACCTTGATCCCCCTGGCCGCTGATTCCTCTCTTGCTAAAACATCGGCAGCTTTGAGGACGCTGTGGCCGAGCCGAAGACTGGTCGGCCCTACTACGTGCCGGGCTGCGGACTTCTTTGCTTTGCGTGGTGTTTTGGGCCGGGTGGATTCCTCCAGTAATGCGTGTTGAATAAGTCCGTATTTTACTGGGGTCGTGGCCACATCGGTTCGTCGGACAGAGGGCAGGAAAACTGTTTCCTCCACTTATCGAAGTGGAACCGGGAAATTGGCCAGGCCAGAGTCAATGAGTGCTATTGGGATGTTTCGACAGCCATGCGACGGTGGGCTGGTTCTTATCCGTATTCATGCTGATCGTCGAGCAGTTGGTGCCAGGGCTAGCGTAGCCATTCGAAACGTAGCCCTGTGCTCTCCGCAACTCCGCTAGCTTGTCTTCGGTGGAACAACTCGACGATGCAATCATCAGCCTCGTATATTGGCGCGTTGCCCGCAAGTCCTCCAGCAATTCCTAAAGCGGCGGATAGCTGTTGAAAACCTTAATGAGAGCCTTGTCCAATTGATCAAGAGCCTTGCTTCGCTTCTCATCCAGTGTGGTCTTTGCGCTCGCGGTCCAGATCAGTCGGTGGCGCTGCCGGTCGATGATTTCAAAGGCCAGAGTTCCCTTGCGGATAAGGCGCGCAGTTGTGCCTTGCGGGGGCAAGGCCCACCATGTGACTTCGGTCGCCTGCGGAAGGCCGAGCGAGAATGCGTAAGAATCGTTGTCCAGAATAGTCGCATTTATCTCCGCATTACTGGCCGCATGATAGGTAATGAGCAGATCAGCGTCCTTGGCCTCGACCTTGGTGAGTCCCTTTTGCGCCAACTGATGATCCCCGACGCCCATAATGTACAGATCAAGCTTGGGGTTACTGGCCGGAGTCCCCTTGATCCACGCATAAGTCTTAAGCCGAGAGAAATTCGTGCCCTTGTCGAAATCGATCGTGACCTTTTGAGCCAGACCATTGAGGGAGGCCAGAAGAATAACCGCGACTGCGACGATGCCTAGAGTGTGTTTGCGCAAGATTCTGCCACCGCCATACTATCAGTACTGCGGTTCGCGTCTGGGCATCGCTGATACTGCTCCGATCCGCTCTCGCCCTCTCTCCGCAAGGAAGACTTGGGAAAACGCCCGATCCAAGGTCAGAGAGTGAAATCGGATTTATCGCCAACAATCGCTTTGGCAAAGCGCGGGTTAGGCTGAAGGAAGTAGTGACTCCTCACGCCGCCAGATCGACAGTCCCGGCGCTCCCAGGGCCAACATGCCGAGCGTGGCGGGTTTCAAGGTGGGGACGGTTAGCGAGGCATTCGGTGGCTCGGAACCGTTCCCCATTTCAACCTGTTCCTGGGTCCTGCCTGCGATGATAGGCTTGCCGGGGATGGTCTCGTAGGCGTAGCCGGTTAACGTAGCATAGACTTTGCATGTTGCCCTTGTCGCTTTCACGCTGAGTCGCAGCCACCCGTAATGGAAATGCCCATTAACTTGAAACCTTGCACCAAGATAGTGATTCATAACATTTAGCCAGGGACCGTGGTAATAGGAGTAAGGTCCACCCACTGCGACCATAAGTTCACGATTTCCGTCCCTAAACTGAACAGCAGGACCGATCTTAGAACCACGCCTCAGTGCATACACATAAGTGGAGTAGGAGGAGGAGGTCAGCGACCCGGCCACCGAGCCTTTGCCGGGGCGCACCCCAAGACCGCCCGCACAAAAGTCAGTGAAGATCTGGTAATAGTTCACGAGCGTAAAGACGGGAACCGGAGTGCTCGGATCAAAATCGACGTTGTAGCTAGCGTTAGGGCCGATTTTAACGTGAACGGGAGTGTACACAATCTTCGCATCAGACGGTGGCGCCAAAGCCAGCATACTCACTCCCGCCGCACTCGCCGCGAGCGCGTAGGCGTTTAGACGCTGATGTAGTGGTTCGGAAAGGTTGGCTGTCTTATGGAACTCAGACGACCATTTCATAAGGCCTCCTCGGAAGGCGCCTCATTATCCGTCCGCACGGGTTGGGAGTGAACGAGCGCCTAGTTGACGAAATCATTATCACACTCTTTGACCGCAGTCGTCGTTTTCCTAGCGGATCGCCGAGGAGTGGCTCGGAAAGGAGGGTGTAGCACTTTTGCCGTCGCCATACACCTTCCCCCGCGTCGATTGACTTGCTCATTGCTAACTCCTAACATCGCGCGAAGGGGAAGAGGTCCTACGGGCTCGCTCTGGCTATCCCGGCGACCGCATAGTCGAAAGTGAACGGGGGCGAGACCTACGAATCGCGACTCCATATGTTATTGCTGCGCTGAGTTTGATAGAAAGTGAATATCGAATCGTCGCGTCGTTCGTCGGTTCCCAAGTTCTCGAAGGAGATTCACGATGTCGGAGGCAACATCGAACGTCGAGTTTGCTCACAAGATCCACGAACAGGGCCATCACCACACGGCGCCGTCTGGCGCGCACGCGGAATGGGTCGAGATTCTTGAGGCAGTGTTGCTCGCGGTCGTAGCCTTCGCAACCGCCTGGAGCGGCTACCAAGCATCGCGCTGGGGAGCCCTGTCGGCCGAGAATTACGCGAAAGCTTCGCGCACCACCGTGCTGTCGCAGGAAAAGATAACTTTGGCGGGTCAAGACCGCCTCTACGACATCGTGACCTTCAACGGCTGGGTAGCCGCGAAGGTTGGCGGCCGCGACAAGGTCGCAGATTTTTACGAGCGACGGTTCCGCCCCGAATACGCCGTCGCATTCCAGGCGTGGTGGAAGCTCGATCCGGTCAAGAACCTGTCTGCGCCGCAGGGGCCAATCTTTATGACTGAGTACAAGAATGCCAACTCGACCAAGGGGGCGCAGCTAGCGGAACAGGCGAAGGGCTTTTTTGAAAAAGGCGTGAGCACGCGCGACACCGGGGACGACTACGTCAAGGTAACGGTGTTTCTGGCCACGGTTCTGTTGTTGACGGCGCTCAGCCAGCGTTTCCGGGTTCTCGGGCCGCGGATCGCAGTCGCGGGTGTGGCTGTTTTCTTACTGTGCATCAGCGCGTACTGGCTCCTTATCCTTCCACGAGCTTAGAGTGCAGTGCGACACCAAAGAAAAGGCCCTCGATCGGGTCGAGGGCCTGGCATCACGCATGACCGCAGTTTCTACTCTCGGACTGAAGACGGAACTCCCGCCTTGCGGGCGTCCTCTTGCATGTCATCGAGCTGCTGCTTGGCTTCGTCGACAGCTTTTTTCTTTTCTGCGATCTTCTGCTTGTAGTCCGCGTCTTCCTTGTCCCACGCCGCCGAATTTCGCAGACGGTTGCCGGCGTCGGAGTAGAAAGCCGCTGCGCGCAGTTGATACTCGCGTTGCTCGACGTCCAGTTCACGGTTGAGTAAATCCAGTTTCGCTTTCTCGTCGGTCAACCGGTCTTTCCACGAGTCGTAGGTCTTCTGTCGGTCCTCCTTTGATTCTCCCGGCTGGATTGAGGGAGGTTTGTCATCAGCCTTCTTGTCAGCTTGGCTCGCGTCCGCTACGGCTTGTGACTTATCGGCATCACTCGGCGCTCCCGCACCGCCCACGACGCTAAGCTTGTCGTCCACAGGCAGATTATCGTTGTCAAATTGCTTTGCCGCGGCTGGCTTTTTGTCTTTGCGCACGGCGCGGGCATAGTCGCCCAAAGGTTGTTGCTGGGTCGAGTCCTGGGTGCTGGCAAACGTCGCTATCAGCCCGGCGAGAATCATGGCTCCAATCCAGACATGCGTGATGCGTTTCATAGTTGCTTCATCCTCCATGCCGCGGCCTTTTTTCTTTAAGGCCTCGGCGTTGATTAAGTTCAAGCTCCTGCGGCCTTCGCAGCTTTCGCACCCGCGAGAAAGCCGCCAATCGTGTGATCGAGGTCAGCTGCCTCCGAAACAATGTCGACGGCCAACTGCCGCACTTGCCCAGGATCGCGATTCACGGCCAGTTGTTGCGCGTAACTGGAAATGGTCGCCAGCGAAGTTCGCAGCGCCAAGGCCATCTCGGCCGACATTTCCCCGCGTAACTCCTGCAGCCGTTGAATCAAAGCAAACTCAGTTTTGTCGGTAATCAGGCAAGCGGCGCCCAAGATCTCACCTGAGGGCGCGTAGACCGGAGAAATCGTTGTCTCAAGAATGCGTTGCTCGCCCGACGGGGTAACGTACTCCCCCTCGACCCTTCGCGACGCGCTTTGGGTCCGCAAACTCGCCTCCACCACCGCTGCCAGTCCTCCCTTAGCACTTGCAGACGAACTCAGTTTCGCTGCCCGAAATATCTCGCTGACACTCATCCCCACCGGTGAAGCGAAGCCGAGAATGCTCTTGGCCGCGGCATTGGCAGTACGAACCAATCCGCTGGTTGTAAGGAACAGCACTCCACTCGATAGGTTCGAAAGCACAGCCGCACTAATGTTTTCCGAAGTCTTGGCTCTACGCCGCTCCACCTGCTGTACCGTCAGCAATTCATGCTTCTGCTGCTTCAGTTGCTGAATCACGGCGTTATACGTGTGCATGGGGAACTGTTCGAGTTCCGGAACGGAGTCAACCGCAAAAGACTCTTCCGTGAGGATGCGACGCATGCGCCGCAGCAGCGCCGTCGCCAACCAAAAGGCAAAGCCGGTGACAAACAGCAGGAGCGCAATGCGAAGCATGATGGGGTTGCTGAGCAGTTTCACAGCAGCCTCCAGTACCAACGAAAGAACTGGTCGCCAAAGAAAGAAGCGACCATGGCCATGCTGCCCAGAAAGACTCCAAACGGCATGGGGAAGCGCCGTAAAGCAATGCTGGCCGACTCCCATCCATGGCGCCGAGCCACGCTCGCCGGTTCATGATGGCGGACCATGCGCCGCCGCGTCCGCTTGATCCACACCACCAACACTGTCCAAAGTCCGGCTAGCGATCCCACAATCGAAGCGCTGAACAGGGTGAAAATGGTCAGGCGGATTCCAAGGAATGCGCCCACCATCGCCATCAGCTTGACGTCGCCGAAGCCCATGCCTTCGACGCCGCGCGCCCGCAGATAAATCGCTCCCGCTCCGTAAATGAACGAAGCTCCTGCCGCCGCTCCCATCAACGCCTGCAGCAATGAAAGCCAGGGACTGGAGGCGCTGGCCGCGGGCTCGTACACCAAACCGAGAAGCATCTTTGAAAGCAAATCGTTAACTGGAACCACCAGGCTGAAGAGCAATCCCAGAGCAAGTCCCGGCAAGGTCAATTTATCGGGTAAGAGCTGGGTTTCGGCGTCGGTGAAAATCAAGCCCACCAGCAGGAAGCCGAAGGTGCAGTACTTCAGCGTGGCCAGGGTGAGCCCGAAATACGCGTAACAGGCCAGAAACAGCGCGGCAGTCAGCAGTTCAACCACCAGATAACGCGGCGAGATCGGAGCCTTGCAATGGCGGCAGCGCCCGCGCAGAATCAGCCAGCTAAAGACCGGAACATTGTCATAAAAGCGGATTGGCTGCTCGCACTTAGGGCACGCGGAACCGGGATGAATGACCGACAAATCCTGCGGCAGGCGATAGATACACACATTCAGGAAGCTGCCAAAGGCCAGCCCCAGCGCGAAAATCGCCAATGCGAATGCAGGGTCCAACGTAAGCTTTGCCCACTCCTTACCAGATTTATGCTGGTTTCGCCTCGATTATACGGTGCCGCGGGGGGTAGGGTGCAGGTACTAAAGGGATTGTCCGGAAGGACGATGAGCTTGTAAAACGACAGGCGCCGGGCGTCGCGCCCGACCGGAAGCCCGATAAGGCCGGCCGATCCGACCAGGTTGTGTTACGCGTAGATATCGGTAAGCTGTGAAATCCGCCCCAGATGGATGAGCTACTCACGCTGCCGGTTTGCTAGGGTTCTCCGGATGCACGTAAGCCTACTGCGCATGCTAGCATCGACCCACGAGGGCGGACCAATCGCAGGATCTGGTGAAGACATTCTCTAGCTCGGAATTACCCATGGTTGTGATCATGGCCGGCCTCCCGGGTACGGGAAAGAGCGCGCTGGCGCGTTCACTTGCCGAGCGTCTTCCGGCCGCGATACTCGATAAGGACGTGATTCGAGCGGCGCTCTTCACGCCGGCACACGTCGAATATTCGCGTGCGCAAGACGATTTCTGTCAGGAGATCATGCTGCAGACGGCTGCTTATCTCCTCGGAAGAAATTCGTCTTCGTGCATTCTCCTGGACGGCCGCACATTCTCACGGCGCTACCAGCGCGAGCGCGTGCTCCAGTTCTGCACACAACTGAAAACCCGATGGGCCATATTGGAGTGCGTCTGCTCTGAACCAACAGCGCTCGCGCGCTTAGAAAAGGCAGCCACGGAGCGGATCCACCCAGCCACGAATCGCACCTCGGATCTGTACCGTCAGATCCGAAGGGAGTGGGAACCAATCGAGCACCCCAAACTCCTTGTCGACACAGAAGCCAGCTTGGACTCATGCGCCGAGCAAGCCATGCAGTACCTTTTCCAGATCGGAAGGCCGGCAGCTTAGTAGGGGGCAATCGGCGAAAACGAACACTGAGCAAGGATTTGGCGGCGAATACTGCATGTTGAGAGCTGCTATTTTGCTCGAACTGCTCTTCGGTTTGATCTTCGCAGCCCAAAATCCAGAATCTCGCGTGCTCGCGCTTGGTGCGGTGCGATCAAATTCCGAAGGTCTTGCCCGAAAACAGAGTGAAGTCAAATTTCTCTTTGACAGTTTTTCCTCGGAATGCTACCGCCGATCCGGATTGACACTCACGCAACGCGCACCTAGACTTGAAATGCTTGCGGCCCAACGTGCGGGCTGGAAGAGAATGCTGCGACGGGAGCCCGAGGACGCCTAATGGCTTGGCTGCAAAACAAGTTTGAAAAGAATTTCCTGATCACCACGGTGGATTACGTTTTCAACTGGGCGCGGAAGTCGGCGGTGTGGCCGATGACGTTTGGCCTGGCCTGCTGCGCCATCGAAATGATTGCTTCTTCGACGGCGCGGTTTGACATTGCGCGGTTCGGGTCGGAGGTGTTTCGCCCCAGCCCGCGGCAGAGCGATCTGATGATCGTGGCTGGGACGGTGACGCTGAAGATGGCGCCGGTGGTGAAACGCATTTATGACCAGATGCCCGATCCCAAGTGGGTGATCTCGATGGGCGCGTGCTCGTCGGTGGGCGGGCCGTTCAATACTTATGCCGTGCTGCAGGGCGTCGACAAAATCGTGCCTACGGATGTCTATGTGATCGGATGCCCGCCGCGTCCGGAGAATCTTTTCTACGCGCTGCTGAAACTGCAGGACAAGATCGACCAGATGACTCTTGCCAAGAAGCCCACGGAAGTTCGGCTGGGTCCGAATATGGTGGAGAATTTCAAGCGCCAGGTCATGATCGCGCAGACGTTGCAGCCGAAATAGCTATCAGCTTTCAGTAAGTCCGCACGACTGATGCTCACCAAGCTCACCACGCAATCCGAACTTCCTCCTGAAGGCGAAGCCCGGGAATTTTCCTGTGGCGATAAAGTGATCTGCGTCGCCAATGTGAAGGGGACTATTTCCGCGATGGACAACGTTTGCCTGCATCGCGGCGGGCCGCTGGGACAGGGCGTGATCGAAGGGAATAAGCTGGTGTGCCCATGGCACGGCTGGCGTTGGGATCCCAAGACGGGCGAGGCGGCGCATAATGCGAGCGCCAAGGTTGCGGTGTATCCGATCACTGTGGAAGGCGGCGACGTGATGGTTGAGTTGTAGAAATCTTCCGCTTATCGCGGTGGACAGCACACACAAGGTCCCTCGACTCCGTATCAGATTCGCTCTGCGAACCTGATGCTACGCTCGGGATGACAACTTGTTGAATGCGCAAGTTGCGGACTTGCGTGCTCATCCCAAATACTTCAAGAACTTTCCTGGTTGATTGTCGAAGCCTGGGAAGACCGGATTCAGCGCTTTGTTTCCAAGATGCTTGTAGACGGCTTCTCCCAGGACTTGGCGGAAGTCGGTGGTCACCGCCAAGTCGCGGCCCTCGTAGAGTTGGGATTGATCCAAGCCAGGCCAGCGTCCGTAGACCTTGCCGCCTTTGACTGGGCCACCCATTACGAACATTACGTTGGCGTGGCCGTGGTCGGTGCCGCGGTTGCCATTTTCGCGGGCGGTGCGGCCGAACTCGGACATGGTCACGACCACAGTGTCTTCGGCTAGATCGCCGAGGTCGGTCCAAAAGGCGGCGAGCGATTGCGAGAACTCGCGCAAAACGTTAGCAATCTGTCCCTGCGTGCTGCCTTCGTTGACGTGATGGTCCCAGCCGCCGATGTCGGCGAATGCGACTTGAACTCCGAGATTCGCTTTGATGAGTTGAGCGAGTTGCTTGAGGCTGTCGCCGAAGCGTCCGTTGGGATAGTCGGCGCCGGCAGCGGGCTTGTACTTGCCAGGATCGGCGGACTTCAGCATCTTTACCGCGTTGAAGGTTTCCTGTCCGGTGCCGTGCAGCACGGAGTCAACCGAGTGCTCGTACATGGCTTCGAAGGTGTTGGCGTTGGGCGAGGTTTTGGGATTGTTTCCTCCTACACCGAAGTCGTTAATGTTGTTGATGGCGACTGCGGGTTCGCTGCCGGAAAGAATTCGCGGCAGGGAAGGCCCGAGGGCGATAGCGCGAAATGCAGATTCATCGGTTGGGGCGGACTGAGGCCAAGAATGCAGCGAGCGGTTCAGCCAGCCGTCTTCGGTGGCCTTAACGCCTGGTGTGCCGGATTCCATGAAGTCCTGCGCGTCGAAGTGGGAGCGGGTCGGGTCTGGCGAGCCGGTTGCGTGAACGATTGCCAGATAACGCTGCTTCCAGAGCGGCTGAAAGGGCACGAGCGAAGGATGGAGTCCGAAGAATCCGTCGAGATCGATCACCTGGTTGCGCGGAATGTTGATGGATGGACGCATTGCGTAATAGGCCCGCTCGGCGTGGGGTACGACGATATTCAGGCCGTCGGCCGCGCCGCGCTGAAAAATGACGACCAGACGTTTATTTTGCGTTGCCGACGACTGAGTAGCGTAGGCGACGCGAGCGAGAAATGATGGGATCGCAGCCGTGCCTACGACGGCGAGCGCGCCGTTTCTCAAAAATACTCGTCTCGTGATCGACATAAAGCTCCTGGCTTCTAGCCCTTTAACGATGTATCGATGCCCGTGGATACACCTATCTTCGTTGAAACTCTGGCGATCCTAGCAGCAAACCTGCGATCAGGCCTGTGTCTGGTGGGCGGGCCGGATCGTCCAGCTTGCGGCGAGTGATCTTGGAATCCTGCAGGCGGGCGACGATTACTTCGTGCGTTTGCTTGGAAACTGCTCCTGCCAAAAGATTATTCTCGAGCGTTTCTAACGTTTGCTGCGCATCGTTTTGTCCTGCCAATCGTTCGGAATCGAGTTGCACGCCTTTCACTTTTCCAGAGGTCATCGCCAGGGCAAAATTCATGCGCCCCAGAAGCGCGGAGGAGTTGACCCAGGCATCAGCTTTCATGGAATAGCCGGTGGGCGGCTGCATGCCATACAGCGGCATACCCATGTTCTGAAGCTGGCGTGCGATGGGCATGGCGTCGGTGACTTCGGCTCCGCTGGCGCGCAGGGCTGAGACTACGAACTCAAACGGTGTTTTGACTTTGGCTCGATACGCTTCCGGGGCCCAGAACTCCGGAGAGTCAAGCATCGTCTTGAGCACATCGCGGATGTTGCCGTCTTTCTTCAAGAAAGTTTGTGCCATGCGATCGACCATGGCTTGCGGTGGATCGTCAGAGACGAAACGCATCGCCAGCTTGGTGCAAACGAATTTCGCAGTCGAAGGATGATGAGCCAGAATGCGCAGCACCTCGAGGCCTTCCTTCTCGCCTCTTGGTTTGATACGGTGGCCGAGCACGATTTTGTCCCCGGGTTCATGGGTGCGCTCTTCGAAGGTGAAGCCGCCGCCTTGCTTGGGCTGCTTGAGTGTCCATCCGGTCAAGACGCGGGCGACCTCAGTGACATCCTGTTGGGTGTAGCCACCGTTTACTCCCAGCGTGTGCAGTTCCATAAGCTCGCGGCCGTAGTTTTCGTTCAGGCCGTTGCGTTTGCCCTTGGACTGGTTCGTCCGGCCGTTGTTCCTGACGCGCTGTTTCCAGTTGTTATTGGCCCGTTTGGGAATGCCATTGGCGACGTCGGAGTTTGGCCCGACGCTCAACCAATTGTCGAGATAAAAAAGCATGGCCGGGCTCTGCGCGGTTGCAACCAGCAAATCCTCAAACTTGCCGAGAGCGTGCGGGCGAATGACGTCGCGTTCATAGCTTGTGATCAAGTAGTGATCAGCGCCTTTGCCGATGAAGACGTTGAAGTGGTTGAACCAGAAATCGGTCATGACTTCCTGCAACTGGCGGTCACTGTAGATGGCGCGCAGCAATTTGCCTTCGACCAGTTCATTGGCAACCACTTGTTGCGGATAGTTGATCGCCTCGATGGTTTCGCGCTGCCGGGCGTTCATTCCGTCGAGAAACTCATCGCGCTTCTCGCCTTGCAAGGAGTTCGTCAGGATGCGCTGCTCTTCCGGCGACATTTTGAGCACGGCTTTGATGCGCTGATCTGGCGGCATTTCGAGGAGATCCTCGACTTTCTGTTCGGCGTTGGCGCGTTCCTGCTGCCGGCGCGCTCGTTCGTCGTCTGAGATCGTGCCAGTTCTTCCGGAGTCGGTTTCTTGTTTGTGTTCTTCCTTGTTCTGATAGCGATCAAGCTGGGCCTGGTAAACGGCGCGTTTGAGGGGATCGGACGGGAGCGATTGTTTGCCCTCGGCGATGGCTTTAATCATCGGCTCGGGAGGGAAGTTATCCACAATCTCTCGCGTGTCCATGTGTAAGGTGCGGAACTGCGAAAGGCGAGCGTCGAGCGCACTATCGTTGATCTTGTCGGGATGTAGTTGCTGGTCGATCCACGTGTCCACACCGATGGCGATCACGTGCTCGACGTCGCCGGGGCGCGGCCCGAATGTCAGGCGGTTCAGAGCATGCACGACCTGCTTCTGCCGGTCCATCTGCGCGATGGCCAGCTTTTCTTTTTTCCTGGCAAGTGCCAATTGTGCAGAGATAGCAAGTCCCAGCAATGAGAGGAGAAGTGCGAGGCCGACTTGGGAGCGCCCTAATCTCATGCGGATACGGGGAGGCCGTTAGAATTATGAACCCGGGGCAGGGGAAAAGTTGCTGACAAAGGGGCTAACATCGTGCCAACAGGTTGCTAAAAATCGGCTTCCCGAGCGGGAAAATACCGCAGCGGCTGAAGCCGGATCCGGAACAATGGAGTTAGTACAGCGCTGAAGCGCTGCTCCACCTAAAATCAGCGTCAGCTGCTATCCAGTGCCACTTCTTTTCTGAACTAAGCACGGCGATCGGCTTTGATGATGACCGATGTGATGTCGTCGTCCTGCGGATCTCCTTGCACGAATGCCCGAGCTTCTCGGTAAATGCCATCCGCAATGATGGAAGCCGAATCGTGGTGGTGCTTGTGAACATAGTCAAGCACGCGCTGGGCTCCGAATTGGTGTCCGTCCGGGGTGGTCGATTCTGTGACTCCATCCGTGAGGAATAACCCACTTTCTCCCGGATCAAGGTAAATTGCGGGACTCAACGAAAACTTGCTTCCGGAAAAGAGGCCGAGCGGCGGACCCGTGCTGTCCAAGGTACACTTCACGCTGCCAGAATCGAAAAAGATGAAGCCGGGAACGTGGCCGGCGCTAGCATAGGACAGGCTTTGGCGACCCGGATTTAGTCGCGCCAGAAACAGCGTGACGAAGTGGCCATGTTCGAGGTCTTTCAGAAGCATCTGGTTGACGCGGGCCAGGATGTCATCGAGCTCCAGTTGCATCGCGGCAAAGCAGCGGACGTAGGCCCGGGTGAGGGCCATGACCAGGGCAGAGCTGAAGCCGTGCCCTTTGGCGTCGGCCACGACGATCAGAAGCGAGCCATCGGGCACGGAAATGAAATCGAAATAATCGCCTCCGGTCTCGTCGGCGGGATGAGCGGAGGCACCGACGTCGAAGCCCGGTATCACCGGTGGAGCTGGGTAGAAGCGCTGCTGGACATCGCGCGCAAGTTGCAGCTGAAACTCCTGCTCCTGCTTTTTTCTAAGCTCGGTGATGTCCTGGGATACTGACACAAAGTGGGTGAGATGGCCTGACTCATCGCGCATGGATGTGATGGTCTGTTGCGCCCAATAGAGTTCGCCGGTTTTTTTGCGATTGATGACCATGCCCTTAAAGGCGGGCCCCTGAGTGAATTGGGCCCACATCTGCCGGTAAAATTCCGGGTCGTGTAGACCCGACTTCAAGATTCGTGGAGTCTTGCCCAGGGCTTCGTCTCGGTGGTATCCGGTGGTCGCTTCGAAGGCTGGATTCACATATTGAATGATGCCTTGGGTGTCGGTCACGACGACGCTGTCGGCAGTCTGTTCCACGACCCGGGAAAGCAGCACGAAGCTTTGCAGTGCGTCGCGTCCCCGGGTGAAATCGTGGAACATCACAACGCCGCCGGAAATCGCTCCAGCTGCATCTTGCAGGGGCCACGCGTTTACGCGGATCCACACTCCGGGCCGCTGGGGAGAATTGCGCACGAAAATGAGCTCATCGACAACCTTCTCTCCACGAATGGCTCGAACCAGGGGCAATTGATCGGGCGATATAACTGAGGTCTGATCGGGCAGATACCAGCCTTCGGGCGACGTGCGCGTGTTGGGCAATGTCTCGACAATGCCAATTCCTAATATCGATTCCGCCGCGGGATTAGAGAACAGAAGCCTGGCCTGCTGATCAGCGACGATTACGCCCCAGGGAAGGCCCTCGAAGATGACTCGCAAGGCTTCGGATTGCTGTGCCAGGGCTTCGTATCGATACTCCATCGTTGTTGCCATGGTTACCTCTTGGGATGTCGTGTCTCGTTGGGCATTGCCGGACCTTGGGCAAATCAGGGAGAGTTTCGTTGCGATCAAGCATAGGCAGGGAAGGATAGAGTTGACGGGTACGGATCAGTTATCGGCGGGGCGCCAAAGAACTTTAGCGGAGGGTGATTTCTTGCGATTCCCGGCGAGAACGTGGAGTCTGTGTCAGAAATTCCCTGCAACTTTGTGGTTGTTCCGGCCTCGATGGATCCCTCACTTCGTTCGGGATGACAGAACAAAAGAGGGGATGAAGAGTGCTGGTCTCAGGTGAGGTAAAGACGGCCGTGATTCATCTTGTGCTGCAGGCTGGCGGCGAGTTGGTCGATGTCGGAGGCTGCGATGTCGCCAACCAAGCGATCCTGAAGAAAGGGCGTGCGGTTACTGCCGACGGTATCGCGACGTACTTGCAGAAGCAAGGCGTGAACAGCGTTGGGGTCAAATTTCTGCGGAGTCAGCCGTACGATTTCATTCAGAGTGCTGCCGAGCGAATGACGCTCACGGTAGGGACGCTCGCTGGTCATGGCGTCGAAAGTGTCGGCCAAGCCGACGATGCGCACGGGCATGGGCAAATCTTCGAGCAGCAGTCCGTCGGGATAGCCGGAACCGTCGCTACGCTCATGATGCCAGCGTACGATCTCGGGGATGCGGGGCCATGGAAACTGGACACCGCTCACAATTTGATGTCCTACGATTGTGTGGTCCGCCATTTCCCGGAATTCCTCGGCATCCAGAGAACTTGGTTTGCCGAAGAGACGCTTGTCCACGGCAACCTTGCCGATATCGTGCAAATAGCCGGCTGAGCGAAGGGCTGTAACTTCGGTTGGATCCATGTTCATGGCTTCACCGATGGCGGAAGCATAGCGGCCAACGCGCAGGGAATGGCCGTGAATGTTGATGTGCTTGACGTCAATGGCGGTGGCGAAAGCTTCGAGAGCATTGTCGTAGAAGCCGTGCAAGGACGCCATGAGGCGAAGATTTTCCGAGACACGCTGGGCCAGAGTCTGAGTGAGCGAATGATTGTGGACGGCGAGGGCCACGTAGTGGCAGAGCAAGTCCAGGGCTTCGAGGTCGCCCGAATCGTATAGGGCGTCACCCTCCCGACGACCCAGAGCGATGAGGCCGACGAGCTTGCTGCCGACCTTTAGGGGAACGATGCACTTGAAGAGCTCGGGAGCAACATTTCCGTTGGCGCTCAGGTAGAGGTCGTAGGAGCCGGAGTCCAGAATCAGGGGCTCGCGGGACGAAGTGAGAGCATGAACGTGTCTGGGCAGGAGTGGGATCACAGCCGGCTCCGGCATTAGGGTGAATCCCTCGGCTGCGATTGAGGTGAGAAGGGAGGGGCGGTCGCTATAAGTAAAAAGCGCCCCCTCGCGGCCACCGCCAGCCTCGATGGACGCTGACAACATGGCGCGTGCGGTCTGAGGAAATTCGCGTTCGGCCGTCATCTCCGGGCCGAGATCGGAGAGAGCTTCAACCGTTCGCAGGAGGCGCCGAAAGTTGTCTTTTTGTAGTGGCACGCGCTGGGGAGCAAAACCACAGCAGAAAAAGAGTAACACGCACTCCGTTAGCGATCTTGTTAGTTAGTTTGGTGCATAACAGGCGAGAAGTGCACAGCGTCAAAGAGACTCTCGGTCACATTGCATTGTGCGCTAGCGACCAGATGTTTCGTTATCGATTGCTTTGAAGGTCATCTCGTTCGCACGGCTTCGGGTCCGCTTTTTCCATTGGAAGAACAAATCCGCATAGGTTGCGGTGATGTAGTCAGCACGGCTGATTTGCAAAAGGCGGGCCGTGCGATCAATCCAGCGTGAAGGGCCTTCGATCTCGCCGAAGTTGCCGATGGGGGTTTCATCCACGACGACGTGCCCTTTGCCGTCAGCCCACTCGGCGCGGAATTTCTCGTAGCGAAAGGTCGGAGCAAATCCGAGAGCGTGGAGAATGGCATCCATCTTTGCGCCATTCTCGATCTTTGTTTCCGTCTCCACCCGCGTCTTGTAGCGTCCTGTCTTGCCTTTGGCTTTGTGGGTCAGTAGCCATTCGGATCCATACTTCCGTAATCGGAGGAGTTCGCCGTGCTTGCGCAGGAGTTGGCCGGGTAAATCATAGAGCGTATTTATTTCGTGAGTTCGACGCGTGACCAGGCGAAAACCGGACTTTCGCAGCCGTTGATTGAGCGCGTGTAGATCGTCGATGCGAAACTTGATTTCGATTTCGTTATGCCGGGCCATTGGAAGCAGTATAGAAGGCTCGGGGCGTCATGGGGTGTCGCTATGCGAATGTCGGCAGTTTTATGAGGTCGCTTGGGGGCACTGGCTCCAACGGTTGACCTGCCTTCTTCCATGCCGCCACGCCGCCCACGAGGACAAACGCGCTGAATCCTTGTTCTCGCAGTTGCAGCGCCACCCGGGCGCTGGTCGCTTCGCGCGCTCAAGTACAGTAGACGTAAATGTCTTTGTCCTTGGGGAGGGTTTTGAGTTCCTCGGTGAGGTTGTTGGGTTCGATGCGAATCGATCCTTTGATGCGCTCCGCGCCAGCGTCGTAGTAGCCGTGGCTTCGGACGTCAAGAATCAGAACCTTATCTTTTTCCTCCGAAGCCAGTCTCGTTGCCAGCTCTTCCACCTGTGCGCGCGGCACCACGCGGTACACCTTATTCTTGTGGTAAAGCCAGACACGGTAAACGATATAGACGATGGCCGCCAGGAAAAGCACTTCCTCAAACACGCGGCCAGCGGCCTGGAATCCGCGCGTGATTGCGGCCAGAAAGTCGCGAAACAAGAATCCCAGAGTGCCGTAGGCCAGGATATACAGCGACGCGCCAGCGGCGTCGAAGCGAAGGAACTGCATAGGGCGCATCTTCATGCTGCCGGCCAGGGGCGGGGCCATCGTGTTGACGCCGGGAATGAACTTGGCGACCAGGAGCGTAGTCTTTCCCCGCTTGTAAAAGGATTCAGCCGAGCGCAGCACACACGACTCCGGATTCGCAGATAGGCGGCACAGGAGACCTAGGAGGCCCCATCCCATGTAGCGGCCAAGAATGAAGAGCAGACTGTCGCCGAGCAGCATTCCGCTCAGGGCGACGAATAAGACTTTAGGTATGCTCAGACTGCCGGCCGCCGCGCCAGCTCCACCGGCCACGAGAGCTACAGCCGCTGGAACGGGTAGCCCGATCGCTTCAGCCAGCACAACCACGAAGATGACGAGATAACCGTGATGCGCGATCAGTGAGAGAATATTATTCATCTTCAACGCATCAGAACTGAAGGTATTAGATAGGCTGCCTCGTCAACAGGATTCAAAGCCCCAGAGAGGAACAATAATCCAATGCCGGCAAAAACCGAAGCCGTTCGCCGCCACATTAATCTGCCCGTTCGCAAAGGGCCTCTGCCATTCAGCGACGCGGTCCTGGTGGACAACACTCTTTACCTCTCCGGGCGCATTGGTATCGACCCCGCAACCGGCATGGCACCCGAAGACGTCAACCAGGAACTTCGTCTGCTGTTCGACGGTTTCGAGGCCGTCCTTGCCGAGGCCAGCATGAATATGGATGACTTGGTCTGGGTACAAGTTTACTCGCCCGACGTTTCCTTGTGGGAGGCCTTCAACGCCGCCTACGTCAAACGATTCGCAAAGGACTTGCCGGCGCGGGCGTTTATCGGCTCCGGGAAGCTGTTGAAAGGTGGAAGATTCGAGATGCTCGGAGTGGCAGTTAAGAGGCCGTAACTACTTTTCTCTCGCCACCACGAACTCCGGCGCCCACAACAAGGCTCGCTTGATCTCGCTATCGGGGAATCCGCAGATCGCATTTCGCGCCAACCCGGCATATTGCATAGCTCGGGCGTTCGCAGCTTTGACGGAACCGTAACGATTCAGAATCTCGAGGATTTCCCCGTGCGTCACGCCGTCGAAGGCGCGTTCCCGCACTACCCGGTCGATGCGCTCACGTTCAAACGAAGTACAGCGCTCGAGCGCATGAATCACTGCCATTGTTACTTTGCCCTCGCGCAGATCGCTAGCCACGGGCTTGCCCAGGATGTCCTCGGAGGCGGTCAGGTCGAGCACATCATCCACAATCTGAAATGCCATACCGAGGTCCCGGCCGTACTGTGCCAGATTTTCTTCCTGTTCCGGAGTTGCCCCACCCAGAATTGCCCCGATCCGCGTGCAGACAGAGAACAAACATGCCGTCTTGCGAAAGATGAGGTCGAAATGCTCGTCCGAGGAAATCAGCCTGCCCAGTTTTTCAATCTGTAGCAGTTCGCCTTCGACCATCTGCTGGGTCAGGTAGATCAATGTGTCCAGAATGCGGAAGTCGCGCTCCTGCACGGCAATCTTGAAGGCCTGCATGTAGAGCCAATCCCCCGCCAGGACGCATTTCGAGTTTCCCCACTGTGTATTGGCAGCGGGACGGCCTCGCCGAGTCTGAGCTTCGTCGATGATGTCGTCATGGACTAGAGTTGCGGTGTGAATGATTTCGACAACTGCACCCAGTTTGATGGCACCACGTCCCTGGTAGTTGAGGAGTCTGGCAGACAACAAAAGGAGCATGGGACGAATACGCTTGCCGCCGCCGCTGCGCAAATATTCACCGATTTCCGTGATCGCTTCTACGCCCGAGACGGTATCGCGCCCAAACTCGCGCTCAATGGCGGAAAGGTCGCCGCGCAACAACTCAAAGATTTCTTTTCCGTTGATGGTGGCCGGCGTGCTCAATTGGTTCGTCCCCAACTCGAAACCTTAATCCGTAAACTTTTAGTTCGTTCTGTAATTTGTAAACTGCGTATCAATGCCGAAATCCTGCGCGCGGAGCAGGGCAATAATTTCCTGCAAAGCATCGCGATCTTTCCCGCTCACCCGGACCAAATCTCCCTGAATCGAAGCATTCACCCTCTTCTTGGAATCCTTGATGACCTTCACGATCTGGCGTGCCTTCTCGATGGGGATTCCTTGCTGCATGGTGATCTTCTGCTTCACCGTGCTGCCCGCGGCGGGTTCTACAGGACCGTATGTCAATCCTTTGAGAGAGACGCCCCGCTTTACCAGTTTCTGCTGAAAGATCTCGGTGACGGCCTTAAGCTTGTACTCATCTAACGAGTGCAAATTTATGGCATCCTTGCCTTCGAGTTCGATGTTTGACTTCGAATCTTTCAGGTCGAAACGAGTGTGAATCTCCTTCAACGCCTGCTGCATGGCATTCGACACTTCCTGGAGGTCCAGCTTGCTCACAATGTCAAAAGTATTCTCTGGCATAGTAATTCGCTTCCAGTTAACAGATTCCGCAGCCCCAGCAAAAGATGCTCTAAACAAGCTAAATGGAGTTGAGCTTTTCGTGAAGCGAAAAGAAGCGATAAAAGTTTGTCGCCGTTTGCAAACCAATATCCTCTGTTGAAAGCCCGCGCAACTCGCCCATTTGCCGCGCTACATCTTTTACGAACGAAGGTTCGTTCCGCTTGCCGCGATGAGGCACAGGCGCCAGAAATGGCGAATCGGTTTCAATCAGCAAGTGGTCAAGCGGTACCCGTTTTGCGGCTTCGCGAATCTGCAGTGCTTTAGGAAAGGTGACGTTTCCGGCGAAGGAGATCATGAATCCCATGTCGAGGGCCCGGGTGGCGTGCGCCCAAGTGCCGGTAAAACAATGAAGGATGCCTCCCAAGCCGCTCGTGGCCCAATGCTCCTGCAACAGTTTGAGGCAGTCCTGCCAGGCGTCTTCAGTTTTATCGGAAGGCCGGCAGTGAATCACAATGGGGAGCTTCGTGGCTTGCGCGAGTTCCAGTTGCCTCAAAAATACTCGTAGTTGTACGTCCCGCGGTGAATGGTCGTAGAAGTAATCGAGTCCAATCTCGCCCCAGGCAACGACCTTCGGCCGCTTTGCCAATTGCGCCATCTCGTCGAAGTCGCCATCGTTGGCGAGCTTGGCTTCATGAGGGTGAATGCCGATGGTCGCGTAAATGAACTCGTGCTGTTCTGCGAGCCGAATTGCGCAATCAAGAGACCCTGGCCCGGTTCCGCTGCCGATGGCGAGAATAGTTTCGATCCCAGACTCTTTGGCGCGTTGTAGCATGGCGATGCGATCCGCATCGAACTGCTCCATCTCGAGATGCGCGTGGGAGTCGACGAAGATCGGTCGTTGGTTGTTGGTCATTAGTCGTTGGTTGGGTGGTGACGGGTGACACACCCGACATGCCGGATGTCCGATCAAAAAGGTGGTCTTATTTCAGTCTCGTCCCCACCGGCACATCTTCTAGAAAGCTTGCCAGCACGGCCTTCCCGCCCTCGGGCGATGCTGCGACAATCATTCCATTCGATTCCAGTCCACGGAGCTTTCTAGGCGCAAGGTTGGCAACAATTACTACTTTTCTCCCGATCAGAAGCTCCGGCGCATAGGATTCGGCGATACCAGCAACCACCTGTCGAACCTCCGTACCCAGATCGACCTCCAGCCTCAGCAGCTTGTCCGCGCCTTTCACCTTTTCAGCGGCCTTCACCTGCCCGACGCGCAGTTCAACTTTCGCAAAGTCGTCGATGGTGATTTTCCCGTCCGGCACGGCTGGGGCAGGCTTCGCAGTGGGCGTAGCAACCACGGCCTGTGCGGCGAGGTGAGGAATCGTTGCTGTCAGTGCTGGTGTCGCAGGCTGCGCTTCCATTGCGCTAGGGGCGCTTCGTTGCTGCTCTTCCATATTCTGCATCCTCTCGATTGCGCTCTTGTCAGCGCGCGGGAATACCGCTTCGACATTGCCCAATTTAGTCCCGAGTTGGAGTTGTCCCCATCTCAGATCGGAGAGGGGAAATTTGCGAATATCGCCCAGGCCCAATTGCGCCCAAATCTTCGAGGTTGCGTCGGGAATCACCGGGTGTACCAACGCAGTCACAATGCGCAAGGCTTCAGCGCTGGTATACAGAATCGTCCCCAGCCGCGAGCGACTCTCCTCGTCCTGCCTTTCGCCCAGCGCCCACGGCTCGTTCTCGACGATGTACTTATCGACTGCGGCCACCAGACCCCACGCCACTTCGAGAGCCCGCGAGAACTGGTATTGATCAAACAGTGCGTTGCACTCCGCGATTACTTGCCGTGCGCTCTCAGCAATAGCATTGTCTCCCGCTCTTTGCGAGACCAGAGCCGAAGGATAGGGCACCTCGCCTCGAAAATAGCGTGTGATCATGGTCAGTGTTCGGCTGGCGAGGTTGCCGAGGCCGTTTGCCAAATCCGCGTTATAACGCTGCACTAATGCGTCGAAGGAGAAAGATCCATCCTGGCCGAATACCACTTCACGCAGAAGGAAGTAGCGAAGCGCGTCAGCGCCCAGCACATCGAGAATCGTCTCAGCACGCACAATGTTTCCGCGCGACTTCGACATTTTGCTTTCCTCGAACAGCAGCCAGCCATGAGCCACAATGCTCTTGGGTAAAGGAAGTCCCGCAGCCATCAGAAACGCAGGCCAATACACGCAATGGAAGCGAACGATCTCCTTGCCGATCATCTGCAGATCAGCGGGCCAGTACTTCTTAAACGCTTCCTGGGCGCCCTCGTGCGACGATCCGTATCCGATGGCCGTGATGTAGTTCGCCAGGGCGTCGAACCACACGTAAATCACATGCTTGGGATCGTCCGGTACCGGAATGCCCCAGGAGAACGTCGAGCGGCTGATCGATTGGTCACGTATTCCGCCGCGCACGAATGACATTACCTCATTTCGTCTCGTCTCCGGCCGGATGAAGTCGGGTTTCTCGTCGTACAGTTGGAGGAGCTTTTCCTGAAATGCAGACAGACGGAAGAAATAATTCTCCTCCTTTACCGTTTCCGTCGGACGCCCGCATTCTGGGCAAGGGGCGCCAGGAGCAACCGCATCCACGTAGAGTTCGTCGAACACGCAATATTGGCCGGTGTAAGTGCCCTTATAAATGTGGCCGTTATCGCGGAGCTGCCGAAAGAGGTGCTGCACTCGCTTGGTGTGGCGTTCCTCCGTAGTGCGGATAAAGTCGTCGTTGGTGATGCCCATCCGCTTCCACAACTGCCGGAACTGCGCCGAGACTTCATCGGCGTACTGCTGCGGCGTTTTGTTGGCAGCTTGCGCGGCTCGCTCAATCTTTTGCCCGTGCTCGTCAGTGCCGGTGAGAAAAAACGTGTCCGCCCCCAGCATGCGCTGCCGCCGCGCGACAGTATCGCAGGCAATCGTGGTGTAAGCGTGGCCGATGTGCGGCCGCGCGTTTACGTAATAGATCGGTGTCGTGATGTAGAACTTTTTGTTCATTTGCTTCAATTCAGGCAGTGAAAGGAATCCAATTATGGCGCTTTCCGTGGCGAACTTCGTGCCCCTTGTGGTTGATGATTTTTTCAGCGCTGGCGGTTCATATAAAGCTGCAGAGCTTCCTGCATTACGGCCTTCAGTGGAACGTGGAACTCAGTAGCAATGCGTCGGCAATCCTCATATTCCGGCGCGGAGTTCATCACCCCGTCTTTCATGCTGGCGACCTTGAGCCGTACATCACCCCAGCGGGTCGTAACCGTTACCCACTTCCGGTTCAGCATCTGACGCTTTTCCTCACGCTGCCGAACGCCAAGGGTTGTTGTTTCCGAAAAAATCAGACGGATCAACTTCGAGGCATCCTCCGTCCGGCATAGAACGTTCAGCAGCATGCCCGGACGATTCTTCTTCATTTGCACCGGCAAAGCGAAGGCATCCAGCGCGCCTTCCGCGAGCAAACGATCCATGACGTAGCCGAAAACTTGCGGGTTCAAATCATCGATATTCGCCTCGAGCACGGTGATTGTGTCCGTCGGAATTTCAGATGACAGTTCCGGCTGGGTTTCGCCGATTGTGAGCCGCACCACATTCGCATGTCCGGCGAAGTCACGAGTCCCGGCTCCGTAGCCGGCCCTTTCCACCTTCATCGATGGGAAGGGCGCGAAGCGTTTTGCCAGCGTTGTCACTATCGCGGCACCCGTTGGAGTGACCAACTCAGCTTGAACGCCGGAGGAATACACGGGTGCGTCTTTCAGCAACTCGAGCGTCGCGGGCGCAGGTATCGGCAAAGTTCCGTGCGCGCACTCGACTGTGCCGCCTCCCACGTTCAGCGGCGAACAGACGATTTCGTCAACGCCCAGCGCTTCGGCTCCCACGGCGGCGCAGACAATGTCTACCAGGGCATCGACTGATCCGACTTCGTGAAAGTGGATCTTCTCAACGTCAGTGTCGTGAATCTTAGCCTCTGCCTCGCCCAGAGCTTCGAAGATTTCGATCGCTGTCTTTTTCGCACCCTCGCTGATTGCCGCCTTGCCGATAATACCGCGGATTTCGTTCAGCCCTCGTCCCTTCTCGTGCGAATGACCATGATGAGACGTGGGCCCGGTGCTCCCTGTATTCGCGGCTTCGGCGTGCTCGGGCGACAATGCCCCACCCCGCGCAGTCCCGTGGCTTTGCAACGCATAGTTGTGCTCCAGGAGCGCAACCGGTTCACCATGGTGGGCGTGCGAATGTCCATGCTCGTCCTGCCCACGCTTGTTATGCGGGTGTTTATCTTCCTGCCCAACGTTGGCGTGCCCCACTTGTTCTTGCCACATCTCGCGCGGCAAATCCTTTTCACCGTTCGCATAAACGTCGACCTTGGTCGCGCTGATGCCATTGCGCTGCACGCGATAAATCTCAAGCTTTGCCCCTACGTGTAAACACGAGGCGGTTTCTTCAAGAAGTTGGGCGGGAACGCCGACATCGACCAGCGCGCCCAGGAACATATCCCCGCTCATGCCGGAAAAACATTCGAGATAGGCTATGCGCATAGGAGCCGTCGTCGGTCGTTGACCCTGGGTCGTTAGTCTTGGTGTCATCGGCTAGCGGCCAACGACCAGCGACCTACGACTGATTTTCATCATAGGGAAGCTAGAACCCTGCGTCAAACCGCTGCGCGGTACGCCTCTGCTACAATCACTATTTTCCCGAACTGCCTCGAGGGGATTCTTGTACCGTCATCTGGAACGCCGGCTGGCCCAGCAAATAAGCGACTTTCTACGTCGAAACTACGATGTCGAACTGGCCAAGATTGTGGTCGAGCAGCCGCCTCGCGTCGAACTCGGCGAATACGCGTTGCCGCTTGCTTTTGAGCTAGCTAAAAAACTGCGCAAGCCACCCCGGAAGATTGCTGAAGAGATCGTTGCCGGTATCGGGCCGATCGAAGGATTTGAAAAGTTGGAGCTTGCCGGGGCGGGCTACATCAATGCCCGGGTAAAACGCGAGTGGCTTGCGGCCGCGCTCGCTGCCGATGAAAAACCGACGGTTGATGCCCCACCGGGCAAAGTCCTGGTCGAGCACTCCAGTATCAATCCGAACAAGGCCGCACACATCGGTCACTTGCGCAATGCCATCCTGGGCGACACTTTTGTTCGCCTACTCCGTTTTGCGGGTAGGGAAGTGGATATCCAGAACTACATCGACAATACGGGTGTCCAAGTCGCGGACGTGATCGTTGGATTTTCTCTGAATGGAGTTCGTCCGGATCAGTTGCGGCGTTCGATCGACAATCCGGCGTTCGCACTAACATTCCCGGCCCTTGATCTCCCAGGCAAGATTTCCTGGCCAACTCCCATTCCGCGACCCACCTATTTGTTTGACTATTTGTGCTGGGACGTCTACGCGGCCACCTCGCAATGGTATCTGGCGCATCCCGACCAGGGGCGTTTGCTCAGGGGTGAAGTTTTGCACGCGATGGAGGAGGGGGGCGATGAATACTCCGAAATGGCTGAACTCATCTCCAGCGCCGTGCTTCGACGCCATCTCGAAACCATGGACCGGCTGGACATCGAATACGACTTCCTGCCCCGGGAGAGCGAAATCCTTCATCTGCACTTCTGGGACGCAGCTTTTGCCAAGCTGAGGGATAGTGGGGTTCTTTCTTTCGAGGCCGAAGGCAAGAACAAGGGCTGTTGGGTGATGCGCAGAGGGAAAGTATCCACGGCAAAGGATGAAGAGAACACCGAGGTTGCTGAGGAAGATCAGAAAGTTATTGTACGGTCGAACGGGACTGTGGGCTATGTGGGCAAAGACATTGCCTATCACCTTTGGAAGTTTGGCTTGCTGGGGCGCGATTTCGAATACCGCAAGTTCTATCGATATCCCAACCAGCACGACTGCTGGATTTCGACGATGGACGGGGAGCTCGATCATCCGCATTTTGGCGATGTGGCCGAAATCTATAACGTGATTGATGCCAGGCAGTCTGAGGCGCAGAACACAGTCGTCGAAGCGCTGCGCGGCATGGGGTACAATCAGCAGGCCGATCACTACACGCATTTTTCCTATGAGATGGTCGCGCTCACTCCGCGTTGCGCCGCCGAACTGGGATATCAACTTTCCGAGGAGGACAAGAGTCGTTCTTACATCGAAGTCTCCGGCCGCAAAGGCTTCGGAGTGAAGGCCGATGACTTGATCGATACGTTAGTTGCCTCGGCCAAGAAAGAAGTCGATTCTCGCCATCCCCAGCTAACCGACGCCGAACGCTTGACTATTGCTACGCACATTGCGGTTGGCGCGCTACGTTATTTCATGTTGAAGTTTACCAAGCCGTCGGTGATTGCCTTCGATTTCAAGGAAGCGCTGAGCTTCGAAGGAGAGACCGGACCTTACGCGCAGTACGCGGTAGTGCGCGCCAACAACATTTTTCGTAAAGGCGGACTCGATCCAGACATTTTCTGTGGAGAAATAGCTAGCTACGTTGCAATCGACGAATATGCAAAATATTTGAATACTGCGGATGTAGACGAAATCTGGGAGCTGTGGCTGGCGTCTTCGAAGACGTCTTACGTGATCGAGCAGTGTATTGCGACCACAGAGCCAGCTTATCTAGCGAAGCACGTATTCCAGCTGGCGCAACTTTTCAACGCTTTCTATCACCGGCATCCCATCCTTGCTGAGCCCGATGAGAGCCGGAAAAGATTCTTGCTCGCTACGGTCGCGGTCGTACGTCGCGAACTGATCCGCGCCTTAGCTGTAACGGGGATCTCGATTCCAGCGGCGATGTAAATCGGGTTCATGCCCGCCGCTCACGCTAGCTCTTGCCGCGTCCGGCGATCATCATGCCCGCTCCCACCACCACCAGCGCCACGCTAAGGGCAGGAGCGACCCGGTCTTCGTGATGGGTGGTTACCCCAAGCTGGACGTCACCGGCGCTGACCCCGTGGTGTTCTGAATGTGGCACGGGCACAAAAAACGAAAGAATTCCTAGGACCAGTACGACCAACCCGACACCAAACAGTGCTCTCATGAATGATTCTCCACGTCCGCAGAAATGGTCTATATGCTGACGTGTCGCTGAAATAGTCAGCACAGCTTCAGATGCAGGGGGTCGAGAATGGGCTGCATGATGGTCAAATTTTCGATGCAGACGGACGGAGTGGACCGCCGCCACACGACCTAGTTGTTAAATCCTCTGGCGAGCTCGATCAGAGTTCGCACCGCAATTCCCGACGGACCTTTGGCAATCCACGGTTTGGTCTCCTCCATCCACGCGGTGCCGGCAATGTCCAGGTGCAGCCACGGCGTCTCTTCAGCAAACTCTTTGAGGAACATCGCCGCATTCACCGCGCCTCCCCAGCGGCCGCCGGAGTTGACGATATCCGCAATGTTCGACCGGATGTTCTCCTTGTACTCATCGTCGAGCGGGAGTCGCCAGAATTTCTCTCCTGCTTTCTCAAGCGCACGATTGAAGCGCTCGTACATTTTCTCGTCATTAGCAAAAACGCCGGCGTTGACGTAACCGAGCGCAACCACGACAGCGCCGGTCAGCGTGGCGGCGTCAATCAGGTGCGTGCAACCGAGTTGGCGAGCGTAGCAGAGGCCATCGGCGAGAATCAGCCGGCCTTCGGCGTCAGTATTGATAATTTCAATCGATTTGCCAGACATGGCGATCTGTATATCGCCGGGCTTCTGCGCTTTGCCGGAAGGCATATTTTCCGTGGCGCAAATAACGGCGGTGACGCGAACCTTCGGTTTAAGCAACGCGATGGCCCGCATGGTGCCGATCATGGCGGCAGCGCCGGCCATGTCGTATTTCATCTTCTCCATGCCATCCGCGGGCTTAATGGATATGCCGCCTGTATCGAACGTAACGCCCTTTCCAACCAGACCGAGGACTGGCGTCGCAGGCGCATCGGCCGGCTCGTAGCGCAAAACGATCAACGCAGGGGGTTCATCGGAGCCTTGCGCTACACCCCAGAAGGCCCCCATCTTCAATTCTTTGAGTTTGTCGGCTCCATAGACCTCGGCCTTCAGGCCAACTTCCTGCGCCATCTTGCGGGCGCGCTCTGCCAGAATGGTTGGCGTCATGCGATTGCTAGGCTCATTGACCAAGTCGCGAGTGAAATTCTGCGACTCGCCAATGGTGCGGGCCTCGTCCATCGCCTTCTGAAGTTGAGCTTGGTCTCCGCGCCCGACAACTGTTATCGAGTCGATCTTTTGATCTTTGCGGTCAGTCTTGTAAGTGTCGGGATCGAAGTCGCCCACGAAAGCTCCTTCCACAATCGCTCTCACGGCTTCGTCGCTCTTGATACTTTGAGGAGCGAGGAAGGCGAAACCGCGAATGCCTTTCGGCTTGAGGAAGCGGACCACGGCACCACCCAGCTTACGCAATTCGGAGGCGGAAAAGTTCTTGGCCTTGCCGCCGCCCAGAAGCAACAGTCGCTTGGCCTTCAGCTTTGCCGGGCGATGCAACAGCGTAGTTTCAAATATCTTGCCCGTAACTTCGCCGCTGGCCATTACGTCGGACGTGACGTCTTTAATCGCCCCATCGCTGGTTTCGATCACCAGTTCGGTCTTATCTTTGGAGCCTTGATCGAGAATAACTACGGCCAGGCATTCGGTTTCAACTTCTGCGGGATTGGCAAAAGAAAGGTTAGTCTTCATAGTTTTTGTGCACCTCCAGTATCGTAGGCGACAGGGTAAAAGCGCAAGGCCAGTAACTGGAAGATGAATGCATGCCGTGGACGAATCCGAAGGCGATGTCCCGTAAAAGTTCCGACCCAGATGGTGCTAAGAGCTCTGATGAGTCCACAAAAGCTAACGGTTTTCGCAGACCGGAAATTCAAGTCTTTGCCCCCTTTGCTGGCTGTCTGGCATCTCAACTATTAGGGAATGCTTGAGGTTGATGCTTGGGGTTAAAAGGAGAACTCCATGAAGAAGAGTTGTCTTGTGTTTGAGGCTTTGATCGTAGTGGCCACCTTGTTGGCTGGCGTGCAGTTGGTTGCTGCTCAGGAAAGCGCGTCATCAACCGGACCCGCCGTGAGCCTAGTGGTGACCGTCGAAGCTCGTCATGGCTCGAACGTGCCTGACATCACTCGCGACGACGTGATGGTCTATGAAGGCCGGGATCGGGATCGCGTAACCGCCTGGTTGCCCCTCCAGCAAGAGCATGCAGGGCTGGAATTTTTCATTCTGCTCGACGATGCATCCGGCGTCAGCCTGGGATCGCAATTGGAAGATATCCGTCAGTTCATCAATGCCCAGCCGCCGACTACGAAGATCGGAGTCGCTTATATGGCGAACGGAATTGCGCAGGTCGTGCAAAACCTCACCAATGACCACGCATTGGCTAGCAAAGCGTTGCGCCTGCCTCGCGGAACTCCTGGCGCCTCGGCGAGTCCGTACTTTTCGCTGGGCGATCTGATTAAGCGCTGGCCCGCGACCGATGAACGTCGTGAGGTTCTGATGATCACCGATGGCATCGACCAATACTGGGGGAGCGGTCCCGACAACGGCTATGTCGATACGGTAATCGAACAAGCCCAACGCTCCGGGGTCATCGTTTACAGCATTTACACACCTGGCGTCGGACACTACGGCCACAGTTATTGGCGCACGTACTGGGGACAGAATTATCTTTCCCAACTTTCCGACGAGACTGGTGGCGAAAGTTACTACCTTACCGGTCCCGCTCCGCCGGTCTCGTTCGCTCCTTATCTGGAGGACACTTCGCGCAAGCTAAACCATCAGTATTTGCTGACCTTTGTCCCCAAGGCACAGAAAAAGGCGGGAATGCAGCGAGTAAAAGTTCAGACCGAGGTGCCGAATGCGGAACTGGTAAGCGCTGACAAGGTCTACGTTCAGGCTACGCCGCAGTAGCTGCAGGGTCCTGGCTGATCTATTCGCCGGCCGCCTGGGCGTATCTGTGGAAGAAGCTGTCGGGCTTCCACTGCGGCCGCTGCGGATTCTGCGCGACTGAGATCATGAGTCCTCGAATGATTTCTTCGTAGAGCGCAGCCGCTTGCAGGTCCACTGGCTGATTCAAATCGTCGGAGGGCGCGTGGTAGCGCTGGGTGAGCCAGTCTTTGACAGTCTTCTGTTCAGGGGAGCCGGGCGTCGTGCCTACGCCCATGGCCAGTGCCGGAATGCCGCGTCGAATGAAATTGTATTGATCGCTGCGAATAAAGAGATTCCGCTGCGGTTCCGGGTCAGGCTGAACCGTAACACCGTACGATTGCGCCACCTCTCGGGCCGCGTCGCCAAGATCAGACTCAGTCAGCCCGAACACGGTGAGAATCTTGAGAGGAACAATGGGCAAGAACATGTCCACGTTAATGTCGGCTACCATGGATTTCGGATCGACCGTAGGATGGGCCGCAAAATACTTTGAGCCGAGCAATCCTTTTTCTTCTCCCGTGACGAACAGGAACAGAATCGAGCGCTTGAGCTTTTCCGGCGATTTTTTCAGCGATGCTGCAACGTCAAGCAGCAACGCGCTTCCGGAGGCGTTGTCCATAGCCCCGTTGTAAAGGCGATCGCCGTTAATCGGCTCGCCGATGCCGATGTGATCAATGTGAGCGGAAAGCACGACATATTCGTTCTTAAGCTCGGGATCATTGCCGGGGAGTTTTGCAACGACGTTGGCCGACTCCAAATTTGTCTTTTCAATCTTGGCTTTCGCCTCGATTGAAGCAGTCAGGGGGAACCGCGGAAGTTGTTTCCTGTCTTTTGCGACTTTCAAAATCTCCTCGAAAGTATGGCCGGATCCTTCAAAGAGATCGTCGGCTTTCGCGGGATTGAAGATCACAGCAAGGTTTTCACCCTGCGTTTCGTTGAATTCGGGTCCCACTAGCGTCATGCTGGGATGAGTACGGTTCACCGACATGCGAGACCATGGAATGTCCATAGTTGCAGGATTCGCGATGTTAATCACACCAATCACTCCGGCCTTGCTCAGAGTCTTCCAGCGTTCGACGGCAGTCTGATAGTGAGATGCCAAAGGGCCGGGGATGTCCGCGGGTGTACCGTTTAGAATTACCGCTACCTTGCCCTTTAGATCGAGGCCCGCAAGATCGTCATAGTTCTTTTCGGGAATGCTTAAACCGTATCCCACGAAGACCAGCGGCGCTTTCACCGCCGGCCCAAGGTCGACTCGCGTATTGAAGAAGGCATCTTCGCCCAAGATGAGCGGCTCAAGTTTGCCATTGCGCACCAGAGCGAGGCTCGAATCCTTTTCGATGATTTGCCGGGATTGGAATTGAATCTTCTGATAGAAGCCGTCCGTTCCCGCAGGCTGAAGGTCCGCCAACTTCAACTGGTCGACGACATAAGCCTCCGCCCTTTGCAGCCCCGGGCTGCCGGTCTCCCGACCTTCCATATTGTCGTCAGCAAGAACCTTCACGTAGCCCCACCAGGTTTTGCCGTCGAAGTGTGTCGGCGTTTGTTGTGCGAAAGCGCAGACTGCGATTAGCAAGGTCACCAGGGGCAAGAGCTTCTTCAACATGAATCGTTCCTCCATTTCAATCTTGGCGTAATTCCGTGTACAAGAAAAGTTCTCACCAGACCCTGCATTGATTAGCCCGCACCATGGGCGAGCCCTTCTTGCAGGAGAAGGCTTCCTGAAACTCGGGCATATTAGAGACGACATTGTTTACCCGGTATTTCGGGATTGAATGCGGATTTGTCAGCACAATGGTCCGCATGAATTCAGGACGAAGCTCCTCACACCATGAATATGCGTAAGACACGAAGAACTTCTGCCTCGGTGTCCAGCCGTCGGCTTCCTTGGCGTCGAGCGCCTTGCCCTCCGACTGCAGTTTGTTCGTTACCGCCATAAACGCCAGTCGCAGACCACCGTTATCTGCGGTGTCCTCGCCTTGAGTCAAATGTCCATTCTGCTTGACACCGGCTTCCGGGATTTCCTCGGTGTACTCGTCGGCGATGCACTGTCCGCGCTGGTCGTAGGCCTTGGCGTCCGCCTCCGTCCACCAGTCGCGGAGATTCCCCTGGGCATCGAACTTGCGGCCTTGATCGTCGAAGCCGTGGGTGATTTCGTGTCCGATGACCATCCCGATGGCGCCGTAGTTGACTGGATCCTCCATCTTGCTGTCGAAGTATGGAGGCTGCAAAATGCCGGCGGGGAAATTGATGGTGTTCAACTGCGCATCATAGTACGCGTTGATGGTTGGCGGGGTCATGGTCCACTCCGCGCGATCAACGGGCTTGTCGATTTTGTTGAGTTGTCGGTGAAACTCGAAAGTGGTTGCCTCGTGAACATTGTTGAGATAGCTGTCGCGCCCAACCTTCACCGAGGAGTAATCGCGCCAATGGTCGGGATATCCGATTTTGTCCTCGATGGCTTGCAGCTTGATTTTCGCCTGCTCTTTGGTTGCCGGTTGCATCCAGTCGATGGTGGTTATGTCCTGGTCCAGCGCGTGTTCGATGTCATGCACCATCGCGACCGTACGTTGCTTGCTCTCCGGCGGAAAGGCTGCCGCTACGTATGCCTGTCCCAGAGCCATTCCCAGATCACGGTCGGCGGCGCGTACACAGCGGCGCCAGCGAGGCTGCAGCTGTCTTGCTCCCTGCAAGGTGTGTGAATAAAAATTCCAATTCTCGTCGACAAACACCTTGCTCAAATACGGCGCTGAGCCGTGGACCAGGTGCCAGCGCAAGTAAACCTTCCAATCATCCACCGAATGCTGCTGAATCAATGGTTCGAGGCCGCGGAAAAATTGAGGAGAAGATACGATGTAGTGTGGCAAAGAAGGCGGTGCTCCGACCACCTCGATGTAGTGTTTCCAGTCGAACGAGGGAGTCAGTGACTGAACCTGCTCCAAACTCATCTTGTTGTTCAAGTTCTTGGGATCGCGCCGCGTGACATTATCCATCTGCGCTTGCGCCATGGCGGTTTCGATTGCCATGATCGTCTTCGCATCGACAGCTGATTGTTCCGGGCTTTCGCCCGAAAGTACCAGCATCTTCTTGATATGGGTCTCGTACTCGCCGCGGATCTCTTGTGATTTATCGTCGTCCTTGATGTAGAAGTCACGGTTCGGCAATCCCAGCCCGCCCTGATCGATAGCGGCGACGACCCTGCTGGCATCGTCAAAGTCCTGCTGTTGACCAAAGCCTAGGAGCGCGGCACGGGTTTGGTTGTCATCGCCTTGCCAGGCGCCAGGAACGGCTTGGTGGATATGGGCCACTTGATCGGCCAGCTGCGACTTGCTGGTCATCTGAGCGATCCGCTCCAGTTCGGGTTTTAGATCGCGGGTCCCGGCGGCCTCGATTCCTGATTCGTCTATGCAGGCAGCCCAATAGTCGCCGATTTTCTGTTCAAAGTCCGTGCGATTGCTGGTTTGTGCTGACGCCTTCTCGAGGGCTTCGCGCAGGATGTTCTCGTTCCAGTACTGCAAACCACTGCCAGTTCCCCAAGCCACCTGATCCGCGGGAATAGGATTCGCCGCATTCCACTTGTTGCACGCATACTTGTAGAAGTCCTGGCACGGGTCGAGCGTCTTATCGACCATGCTGACATCGAAGTGCTCCAGCTTAGGCGTGCTCTGTGACGCGGGTGCGCCCTGGGCGTAGGCATGAATGATGACGAGCACAGGGAAAAGTAGAACGACTACGATCGCAAGTCTTAAGATACGCATCGATGTCTCCTGGATTTGAAGAAAAAATCTGATCCGGTGTTCCGGAACAGCGGGCCGTCTTGGGGTTGAGGCATGTACAAGTAACTGGGAGTCTGCGGCTAGAAGTTTACCGCAGTTTGCGCAGCGCCGCTTGTGTTTTGGTAGGTTTCGGTCCTATCGGGCGATCGGTGTTGGATGTCAGTTCCGACTATTTTTGCGAAGTGGCGCGCGCTCAGACTATTCGAAGTTCGAAGCTTCAGTGGGATCGATAGGAAACGAGAGGACGATAAAAAAGAAAAATTGGGAGCTTTATCCGCAAAGCCTAAAGCCCCCTCGTGCGGTTGTCGGCGCAGCTTAGCTCATCGGGCTGATGTCTGAAACATGGATGGTGCTGGTGTTGCTGTCGAGGCTTCCACTTACCTTTACCTGCTGGCCCACGTACTTCTTTGCTTTCTGCTGATCATCCAACTGGTAGCTCATGTCGCTGGTCTTCAGCACATACTTGCCACCTGCCCTCACCACGGTTCCGCTGAAAGATGAAGGTTGGCTGGCCTGCATGGAATTCGATGAATCCTGGTCCGGCGAGCTGGTTTGCGGCTGTGTTCCTTGCTGATCAGCAGTGGGCTGCTGCGTGTTCTGTGTATCCGAAGTCGATGGCTGGGTGCTGGGCTGCGCTGACTGATCTTGCTGGGCAAAGCTGACCGCAGAAAGTGCGATCGCTAGCGCCATCGCGGCTATTGCTGTAAGTAGTTTCTTCATTCGTCTTTCCTCCGTTTTTTGATTACGATCCTGCGAGCCATAACCTAGCAAGCTCTATGCCACTTTCCTCGGGCTCGCGATGCCAAGCACATAGCCAATGTGTCGCGGTGTAGATCAAATAAACAAGAGGTTTTTTCCGAATGAGAATGAAAGTTCTTCGTACAGAGAAACCTGTGGGTAGGTTTAAGGGGTGCCCCGCTTTTCTGTCTCGGACCGCGCCTGAGTCGAGTGCACTGCCCGAGTTACGGCTGCCTTCAGTTCCTCAGCGTTGAAGCCGAACGGACCTGGCTTGCTCTTATAAGCAACGCGGCCTGTGGAGTCGATCAGGTAAAGGCGGTCTGGCCACGCGGTGTACGCCTGCTCGGTTGAGTTGCCAAATTCATCCAGCACTGCGGGAATCTCTATTCCGAGCTTGCGCACACAAGCTCCGGCGACAAAACCGCGCTCTTCCTCGCTTCTCGGACTGGCAAACACAACCTTGTCCTCGATGTTGCTGTGCATCTGCCAGACGTCGCTGGGATGCGCTTCGGTAATGTAGACGACCAGGAACGCAACTTTGTCGCCGTATGCTTTATAGAGCTTGTTGAGGGCAGGAACCTCCCGCCGGAAGGGAGGTCAAGTGTAGCTTCCAAATATAAGCACCACAGGCTGTCCTTGAGCCGTCAGCGCGGACAACCTTACTTGTGCGCTCTTGTCCAGCTTCGCCAGGGAAAAATCCGGCGCCGGATCGCCCACTTGCAGGCTGCCGGCACGGGCGCGCATCCACAAGGTTTCAAATGGAAGCACAAGAAATGCAACCGGACCGGGAACTCTGGCCATGACTCGTGCAAAATTCTCCGGCGACTGCCGCATGACCGCGTACAACGCCCCGCAGGCGGCGACCCACAAGAGCGCGAGCATGGCGAACGCCGCAACCAACCGCCTTCTTAGCGACTTGGCCTTCGCGTTGAGAACCATCGTTCCCACAAACTTTATTGACCCCTCCGAAGTTAAGCGATTATAGACACCGCCAACCGGCGGTCAATAATATGAAAACAGTAGCGGTGGTGATCGCGCGTATACACAAAACTACCGCGCTGGCACTCGATCCGCGTGCGTTATATCCTCAAGTCGTGCTTCACCCGCCCTCGTCCAGTCGGTCGCCAACCCCGGGTCTGTTCCTGGGACTCATTATCACTCTGGTCGCGGTCGTGGCCTACTCGTGGTACATCACGGTGCAGATTTCGGGTCTTCGCAAACTGCAAAACGATCTTGCCGGGCGGAACCGCAAAGACTCCCTCCAACTCCTGCGCATCCAGAACGACTTGAACTCGCTGGCGCTGGCCATGCGCGACATGCTCGACAATGACGAGCCCTACCCGCTTACGGCCTGGTCAGCGCAGTTCGAACGGATTCGCGCCGACCTGAATGATGCACTGAAACTTGAAGAGCAGGTTGCCGTGGCCGAGCGAACCCCCGAGCAAAGACAATTCTTGGGAAACTCGATAACCCAATTCTGGGACGCGGTCGACCGTACCTTTGCGCTTGCTCGCGATGGCAAAGAGAACGATGCGCGCGCCCAGATCCGGGTTTCGTTGCAGGCGCGTCAGGCAGCACTAAGCACGGCAGTGGCACGGTTGCTGGTGCAGAACAATGAAAGTGAAGAACAGGTGGCAGGACGTGTCGGAAGGATCTATGATCGCGTGCAGCGGCAGGTCTACATATTTCTTGCCGCAATCCTCACCGCAATATTGCTTACCAGCCTGTATGTGATTTATTCCAATCGCCGCCTCTTCGCACGGCTCGCTGCTCTTTCCGAGCAGCGCAGCGAACTAGCGCAGAAATTGATCTCGACCCAGGAGTCCACGCTGCTGCATATTTCGCGCGAGCTGCACGATGAGTTTGGCCAGATCCTGACGGCGATCGGCTCCATGTTGAGCCGCGCACGAAATTATGTGCCCGAAGGCTCGCCGCTGCGCGCTGAACTAAGAGAAGTCTCCGAGATCGCACAGTCTACGCTCGACAAGGTGCGCAGCCTCTCGCAAGCACTGCACCCGGTCATGCTGGACGAGGCTGGTCTCGAGAGTACGATTGACTGGTACATTCCGGTGGTGGAAAGGCAAACTGGAATTGAAATATCCTACAAGAAATCGGGAACGCCATTTCCGGTCGATGGCGGCGTTGGAGTTCATATTTACCGCATCCTGCAGGAAGCCCTTAATAATCTTGCGCGCCACTCTGGAGCGCGCCAGGCATGGGTGCGGCTTCGCTTCTTCCCCGCAGGATTGGAATTGGAGGTTGAAGACCACGGGGTAGGATTTGTGGAACAATCTACAAGATCAGGCATTGGACTTGTAGCCATGCGCGAACGCGCGGAGTTGTTGCGTGGAAGCATCGAGTTTCTCAGGCCCTCCGAGGGTGGAACGCTGGTTCGTCTGAAAGCACCAATAGGGAAAGCGGAGTCGCATGTCCAATAAAATCTCGGTCTTGCTCGTCGATGACCACAGCCTGGTCCGCCGTGGGTTTCGACGCATCATCGAGGACGCACGTGATATTACGGTGGTCGGGGAAGCCAGCGACGGCGTTGAGGCGGTTCGGCTAGCGGAGCAGCTGCGTCCGCAGCTGATTATCATGGACTGCGCTCTTCCCGGCATGAGCGGATTGGACGCAACCCGGCGTATCCTCCAGAAGCTTCCCGATACCGCCATCTTGATGTTGAGCATGCATTCTGAAGATACCTGGGTGCATCAGGCGCTGGATGCAGGCGCCCGGGGCTACATCCTCAAGAGTGCTGTGGATATGGAACTGGTAACGGCCATCCGGCGAGTCGTCGCGGGCGAGATTGTTCTCGACCCGCAAGTCTCCCGTGCTGCCACTTTGAAGGGAGAGCGGAATTCCGGACTCACCGTGCGTGAACTCGAAGTGTTACACCTTATCGTCGCCGGCAAATCGAACAAGGAAATTGCTACGGATCTCGATTTGAGCGCCAACACCGTCGCCGTTCACCGCGCCAACATTATGGATGCGCTGGGAATTCATAAGACGGCCGACCTCGTGGTTTACGCCATTCGCAGTGGCTTGGTGAACATTCGGTGAACCGTAGATCTTTCCTGCGTGGGATTGCGGGTGCTGCCTCAGCTTCGGTTCTGCCGTTGGAACTCTTCGCTGGATCTGCGTCGGAAACATCAAGTCCTGGATTCCGGCTGGTAGATGTTACGAGTTCATCGGGCATTCAATTTCTGCACAACAGCGGTGCCTATGGAGGCAAACTTCTTCCTGAAACGCTCGGTTCGGGCTGCGCTTTCCTCGACTATGACAGCGACGGCTGGCAGGACATCCTGCTTATCAATGGCATGGACTGGCCCGGTCACAAGCGCCAGACATCTACTCTTCGGCTTTACCGCAACAACCGTGACGGCACCTTTACCGACGTGACCCATAAAGCGGGCCTTGATGTAGAGATGTACGGGATGGGCGTCGCGGTGGGTGATTACAACAACGACGGCTTTCCCGACATCTTCATCACGTGCGTCGGTCAGAACCGTCTTTTCAAAAATAGCGGAAAGGGAACGTTCGTCGACGTCACCATCTCCAGCGGCCTTGGCCACCGGCAAGCGCTGAGTACATCCGCGCTGTGGTTCGATTTCGATCGTGATGGACTGCTTGACTTGTTCGTCTGCAATTACGTGAAATGGTCGCCGGAACACGATGTATTCTGCAGCCTTGATGGCAAACATAAGTCTTACTGCACGCCCGAGGCTTACCGCGGCGAAACCTGCTGGCTCTTCCACAACCGGGGTGACGGAACCTTTGAGGATGTCACCGCAACCAGCGGTATTTTCGATAGCAGTTCGAAATCGCTAGGAGTAGCCATGTTCGACTATGACCAGGACGGCTGGCCGGATATGCTGATCGCCAACGACACGCAGCCGAACAAGCTTTACCGTAACCGGCACAACGGAACATTTAAAGACGTCGCAGTTGAGGCAGGGATTGCTTTCAGCGCCGACGGCAAGGCGCGCGCGGGAATGGGAGTTGACGCGGCCGACTTCGACAACTCAGGTGCAACGGGTGTGGCTATCACGAATTTTGACAACGAAATGATCGGGCTATATCGAGCTCTCGGCAACGGGACGTATGAAGATATCGCGACCCAGGCGGGTGTTGGAATTCCCTCAAAGACCACCCTGGGTTTTGGCTGCATGTTTGTCGATGCGGATCTCGACGGCATGCTCGATCTGGTCGCAGCTAATGGGCATATCGACGACACTGTGCGCGCCATCCGCGGCAATGTTGGCTATGCGCAACCGCCGCAGTTATTCTTGAATAGCGGGAAGCGGACATTTCGCGATGTGACTTCAGAAGTTGGCGATGCATTCCGTTTGCCTAAAGTTGGACGCGGGCTCGCTTACGCCGACTTCGATCGCGACGGCGACCTCGACATCCTCATGACCACCAACAACGGCCCCGCTTATCTCTATCGCAACGATCAGCTCGCGGGAAACTACAGCATCCGCTTTCACCTGATCGGCAAGCAGTCGAACCGCGATGCAATCGGCGCGGCGGTTCGCATCTACTACGAAGGCACGGTGCAATCCCGTTTGGTCAGGAGCGGCTCAAGCTATCTTTCGCAGTCCGAGCTTCCCGTTACTTTCGGTCTAGGAAAGCGCGACAAGATAGAACGCGTAGTCATTCAGTGGCCCAACGGAAGGACCGAAGAATACAAGAATCTAGCCGCGGGCAAGTCTTATGAGTGCGTGGAAAGCGAGGGCGTTAAGCCAGTCGTTGGTTCTTGAAAGCTGGCCGAAGCTCGGAGCGCCTGTGGCGATATCCAGAAGTGGGACTTGGCGCACGACTGAATCGGTGGTCTACTGATTGGTTCTTTTCACATCAGAAATCTTCGGAAAACGGAGAAGCCTTATGCGGGTTCAAGAAACTTTCGTCCAGATAGTTTTTCCAGTCACACTACTGGCAGTTGCCTTGGCGGCAAGCGGAAACGGTCAGCCAATTACTGTCAAAGGTTATGTCATCGACTCGGCTTGTACCTTTACGAAGAACCTCAAGAAACCCATAAGCCCTGAATGCGCAGTCGCTTGTGCGAAGGCAGGTTCACCGCTCGTGATTCTCTCCGACGACGGAACGATTTATTGGCCAATCTCCGACTCTACGCCTTCGTCGGGTCAGAACGAAAAACTTCTTCCGTTCGCCGGTCAGAAGGTCACGGCCACGGGGAAAGTTTTCGAGCGCGGCGGCTCGCATGCGCTGATCATCGACAAAATTGATCTCCTCGCGAGTTCCAACTAGGGATTTGAGTCGACTGGGCAACGAACCCCCGAGCCGACGGTGGCGATTTCAGTCCTTTTACGGAGACGACGAATGGTAAGACAGGGCCAAGAAATTATCGCGATAATCATTTTTGTCAGCGTAACGATTTTTGCATCCGGCTTACAGGCTGAGGCGAATTCGAAAATGCAAAAGCAATCATTTGGCAAGACCGAAGACGGACAAACGGTGGATCTTTACATTCTGACCAACAAGAACGGCGTGGAAGCCGGAATTACGAACTACGGAGGCACAGTCGTCTGGCTAAAAGCTCCTGACCGGGACGGAAAACGCGATGACGTCGTGCTGGGTTACGACACGGTTGACGGCTACGCCACCGGCAAGGCGTACATCGGTGCGACCGTCGGACGCTACGCCAATCGAATCGCTCACGCCACCTTCACCCTCGACGGCACAACCTACAAGCTGGCGAAGAATGACGGCGACAACCACCTGCACGGTGGATTCAGCAAGAGAGTATGGACCGCGAAAGACGTGTCCGGCAGCGCTGGCCAAGCGCTAGAACTCACCTACCTCAGTAAAGATGGTGAAGAAGGTTTTCCCGGAAACCTGCTCGTGAAAGTTGTCTACACCCTCACCGACGCGAATGAACTCAAAATTGATTACAGTGCGACCACCGACAAGGACACGGTGCTGAACCTCACCAATCACGCTTACTTCAACCTCGCGGGCCAGGGCAACGGGGACGTCCTGCAGCAGCAGATTATGATCCGTGCTGATCGATTTACTCCGATTGATGCAGTCTCGATTCCTACGGGAGAGCTCCGAAGCGTGAAAGGCACTCCTTTCGATTTCACGACCCTGACCGCTATCGGCGCCCGCATCGATCAGGATGACCAGCAACTAAAGTTGGGAAAAGGCTACGATCACAATTGGGTGCTGAACAAAGAAAAGGCGGGATCGTTATCGCTGGCCGCGCAGGCCTATGATCCGCATTCTGGCCGGTTGCTCGAAGTATGGACGACGGAGCCGGGCATCCAGCTCTACACCGGGAATTTTCTCGACGGCATTCACGGCAGGGACAACAAAGGCTATAACCGCCGCGACGCATTCTGCCTCGAAACGCAGCATTTTCCGGATTCACCCAACCATCCCAGCTTTCCAACTACCGAGCTGAAACCGGCACAGCACTTTGAATCAACCACGGTGTACAAATTGTCGGTCAAATAGGTTCTTGTTTCGTTCGCTCGGGTCAGCGCCTGTGCGTATCCAACATTGGTCGCCTACTTTAGTTTCACAAACAGCAACACGAAGATTGCCCAGACTCCGACCGTCACAGGAAACTGGGCCGCTTGTGCTTCCTGCAATGAGCCTCCTCGCGGAAGCAAAAGAGAGAGGAAGAACATTGCTACAGCCGTGAGTATTCCGAGGATCAGTTTGCTTTTCCAGGTCATCGTCGTTTTTCCTCGCGTTGTGGGTTCGCCCGTTCTGCTCTGACGCCACTAAAAACCTTCATGGGGCGGTTGCGCACATTCTACGCCCGAGCACAATTGCAGGGGATAGTGGGTCTGGTCCCTCCCTCCATTCCGTTTTTCCCTCCCTGATACGGGTCTCTCCGTGGGCTAATGCGAGCTTTGCGAACAATTTCTTAACAATAAAGTGACAACTGCGCAGCATCTCGAAGGCAAACGTTGCGTCCAATCGTGTGTAAGCGGTTTTGCGAAAGTGAACCAGACAATGCAGGAATCCTGGTTGCAACTTGGAAAGCCCGATGGGCAGGATCACAATTCGTAGGAGAAGACGTAATGTGGATGAGGTCATGCGCAATATGTAAGAGACTTTTGACCAAGCTTCGGCTGAGCAAGTCTGTGCGTTGTCAGTGCGGGTGGGAGTGGTAAAGCTGTACGAGCGGACCTGCGGTTGTGAACGCGTTCCGATTAAGACAAAGAAGGAGACGGCTGTGGCTATAGTGATTGAGTTTTACGTACCGGACAATTTCAGAAGAAGAGTGAAATGGGTTTCGCCGGAACGACGCGGGAAGATTCTTGAGTTCGGAGCCAAGAACTCCGTGGCTGCGCCAGCGGGCGCCGGCGCAGCCGATCTTCGTATCAGCTCAGCTCTGGAAATGGTTGTTCTCTCGTAAACCTTTGCTGGCGGCGTCGCTTGGACGCGGTTGCCAGCCATGGGGTTGAGTTCCGTAGACATGGCGAAGCCTTCAATTTTGTTCGCCCGCCGATACGCTGCTTCCCCACATTGCACTGCTGCCCCACATGGCGCTACTTCCCCACATAGCACTATTACTCCAGATCGTTCCAAATCCGGTCGTGGAATTCGATCCCCACATCGCCGATGAGCCCCACATTGCGGAAGACCCCCACATGGCCGAAGATCCCCACATAGCTGAGTTCGAAGAGACGAACTGCGAAGAGCCCCAGACTGCGGCGCTTCCCCACATGGCGGAGTTGTTCCACACCGCTGACGGGTCTGAAGTCAGGAACACATTGCCTGAGCTCGGATCATAGTTTGCCGTCGGAGACATGGCGGTCCCTTTCGCCACATCCGTGTTGGTTATCGCCGCCTCCACATCCACGTACCCTGCACCAACGGTAAAAATGTCGTACTGATCGGTGTAGGTCAGTCCGGTCGTCGGATCAAAGACGCTGCTTTGCGACGGCAAAGACTTCCAGGCGGTCTTCATCAGGCGGGCTTTAACTTGGTCGGGCGTGAGCTGCGGACTTTTCTGCAGCAGATCGGCGACGACTCCACTGACCACGCCCGCAGCCATGCTGGTTCCGCTAAGAGTGAAGTAGCTGGAAGAGGACGCACTCGATCCACCATTCACGTAATAACTGTATGGCACCCGATTGGCGGGATACTCGCTGTAGAGCGTACTGCTAGAGGCTTCGAGCGATACCAGCAGATTGCCCGGCGCAACCAGGTCGGGCTTCACGATGTGGTCAATGGCGCTCGGCCCTTTCGAACTGTAACTGGCGATAAGGTCGTCATTGCGGGTCGGTGTTCCCATCGGCTTCATCGCGCCAACAGTGAGAACATATGGATCGTTGCCCGGCGAATTGATGGTCGCGTAGCCGTTGGTTGGCTGGTAGCGTCCGTCGTTGCCAGCGGCAACCACCACGACGATGCCATTCTTCCAAGCCGCTTCCACCGCCTGGCAAACCGGGTCCAGTTTGTAGCTTTCATACACCGGTCGGCCGAGCGAAAGGTTAATAACGCGAATATTGAAGAGCGCCTTCAAGGCAATGGCCTGCGCAATCGCGGCAATTACAGCACTATCGGTTCCCGCGCCACTTTGATCGAGTACGCGAAGATTAATAAGATTCGCGCCGGGTGCGATGCCTTCAAACGTGCGCGAATACTTTGAGCCCGTGGAGCTCGCGCCGTCCCCCGCAATCAGGCCTGCGATGTGCGTGCCGTGACCATATTGATCTGCGGCACTCCAGGTGCCAGAAACAAAGCTCTGGCTATATACAACTCTAGACAATCCCAATAAGCCACCGTGCAGGTCCGGGTGGTCGCTTACGCCACTATCAACCAGTGCGATTCCGACGCCCGCCCCGGTGTAACCCGATTGCCACGCGGCAAAAGCATTCACCGCAGGCGCAGCGTTGCTCAGCGTGGGAGTCATCGGGCGGTTCAGGCTGATGTACTTCACATTCGACTGGTTCGACAGCGCGAGAATATTCGCCAGCGGCAAGTCGGCTACGATCCCGTTCACCAGGGGCACCTGACTCAGGATGGTGCCCAGCAAATTGGTGATGTTTGCAAGATCGAGAACTCCAGGGGCCTGGTTGTACTGCACCACGACCACGGCATGTTTCACCGAGGACTTTTGCAAGTCAGGAGACAATTTTGGATTGTCCGCATACGCCAGAGTGACCGTCGCTAGTAAACAAATGACCAGAAGCTTCTTCATGTAACCGAATCCTCCAGCGGGCGCGATGGGCCCGCTTGATCGCGGGGGGAGATCGCACCGGTGGAATTGCAGCTGAAGTTCCAAAATGGGACACGATCAAACCTTGGATAATCAGTCAGTTAGGAAGGCCATCCGATTTATTCGATGGGACAGTTTGTCCCCCACTTCGGCTTGGCGACAATCTGTCCTCTTTGACCACTTCGCGCACCTCGCCCGAAGGCGTGGTTACTTTGGTATTCAAATGCTAGCAAGATAGATCGAGGACCCGAGCGGCGAGAGAGGGCGCCGCGGCTGAAAATGTTAGAGGATGGATTCACCTGTTGACTCAGATTCTGAAGTTTGAGAGAAGGCGAGCTTCCGGAAGCCCGCGCTCACAACTTCGCCAGCGAGCGATTACGCGATTAGATTGACTCCACCTTCCGACCCCGCTGTCGTGCTGGCGGACCCTGTACTCGAGGGTGGCACCTTATAGGTGCTTTCAAGCGCGGCGAAGGCTTGCCGCGCCCCTTTCAGATCGCCATTTTGAAGCGCGCCTCCGATCGCGTTGAAGTCCAGTCCGCGATCAGCCCGGTAAAAAGGGTTGTCCCGGTGAAGAACATTGTTGCCCAGAGCCACGATGTTGTTGTAGTCCTGCTGGGCGGTGGCCAGATCACCGGTTTTGAGCGCCTCGTCGAGTTGTTGCACCTCCGCTCGCCGTTGCTTGAAGTAATCGGCTGAGGACGTGATCCCGGAAGAGGTTGCTAACGATGATGGAATGTTGGAAATGCTAATTGCGGACATTATTTTCTCCTTACGTTTGACTGGTTGACGAGGATTTTGCGCTCCCCAGTTCTTGCCAATTTGCTCCCAGTTGCTTAATCGGCTGGGTATTCGATTTGCTTTAACCGAAAAAATCAACAGACTGCTTGCCTGTGAAAAAAACTGAGCGCTGCGCAACGAAACTCAAGCTGTCAAATTGACCGGCTGAAAGACTTCGCCCGGGCTGGCGGAATTGTTTCCCGAACTGCTGCCATCCGGAAAACCGGATGTGAGGAAGTGCAGCCCGACTCCACCGTGATGCGGCCGGTGATGGTGCGCCATCGGAGTCGAATTCTGCAAGCTCTGTTGAACCGACGAGTAGGCGCTCTGCGCGCTCGTCAGACTGCCAGACTGTAGGGCCGATCCGAGCGCGCTGAGGCTTTGCTTCAATTGAAGACTCCGCAGGCCGGAGCTCGACGCACTATTGGTCAAAGCACCAAAAGCCTGCCGGGCATTGGTTAAATTGCCAGACTGGAGGGCTTGGGCGAGCTGTTGAAACTTGGTTGGCTGCTGCTGGTTCGGACTCAGCAAGTTGTAGGCCTGATTTAGTACGTTGGGAAGGATCGCTGCTACTGACATTGGTCAACTCCTCGAATTGCTTAGAGACGCGTTCCCCAAGTGCAAGTCACTTGCCATCGTCCTTCGCCGAAGTAATTCTATTCCGCTGCTGATTTCATTGGAGGTCAATACATTCATCTGCAGGTTCATTCTCGATTCCGAATTGCTCGGAGGCAAAGGCTGCCTCCGGACCCGATGTCGGCCCGGCAAAATGTGCCACCTTTAGCGGCGAAATGACAAAGTTTTGACAAATCTCTGACAGTCGCAGGACCCGAACTTCATAGCATTTGTGTCCCATGCGCTGTGAGATCTGCGTCGCCCCACTATCAAATTCTCACGGCCCGGAAATGTCTTGCTGATCGAGGAGGAACCATGAAAATGCTGAATCGAATACTCTGCTCGAACCTTCGTTTCATCGCGCTGGTTCCAGTGGTTGCGTTAGCCCTGACCATCGCACAAGCCGGGACCATCACTACCGTCGCCTCTACGATTCCCAGCAACGGCGATCTCAATCCCTATGGCGTAGCCCGCGTCCTCAGGTCTACAGGCTCGCTGACCCGGGGAAATATTCTGGTAAGCAACTTCAACAATAGTGGCAACCTGCAGGGGACGGGCACGACAATCGTGCAAATCTCTCCTGGTGGCAGCGTTAGTCTATTTGCCCAGATCGATCCCAAGAACCTACCCGGTCGGTGTCCGGGTGGGATTGGCCTGACGACCGCGCTGGTCGTGCTGCGCTCCGGTTGGGTAATCGTAGGAAGTCTGCCCACTACCGACGGGACTGCCGCTACCGCTAAAGCTGGATGTCTGCTGGTTCTAAACAGCAGCGGCAAGGTCGTGGAGACCTTTTCCGGCAAGCATATCAACGGCCCCTGGGATATGACAGCCGCTGATGGCGGAGATCGTGCAGCTCTCTTTGTAGCCAACGTCCTGAACGGAACTGTCGCTGGCAATGGCAGGATCGTTCACAAAGGAACTGTGCTGCGCATTGATCTCCGCATTGAAAGCGGTTCCATGCCCAAAGAGCGATCGCGGACGATTATCGGTTCGCATTTCGCCGAGCGCACCGATCCTGCGGCACTGGTCATTGGGCCAACCGGAGTCGGACTGAACCGGAACGACGGCAATGACCACGGCGGTGATCAAGTCTTGTTTGTCGCCGACAGTCTCAACAATCGCGTCGTCGCGATCAATGATCCGCTTCACCGGCACAACTCGGACGGAACGGGCCGAACCGTCTCGAAGGGTGGCGCGCTGAATGTTCCCCTTGGCTTAGCGATTGCACCCAATGGGAATATCCTGACCGTAAATGGTGGGGATGGATTCATGGTGGAGATCCGGGCGAATGGTCACCACGGGGACCAAATCAGAAAGGTAAAGTTGGACAACATGGGCACCGGAGCCGGCGCCCTGTTCGGACTCACCGCTGCTGCGGGTCAGGGCATCTACTTCGTGGATGATAATGAAAACGCTCTGAACCTTTTTCGCTGAGTTTTGAGTTTTCCGAGGCGCACTGTGTGAACGGGAAAACGAAAGCATGGTGCGCCCGGAGAGATTCGAACTCCCGACCTACAGCTCCGGAGGCTGCCGCTCTATCCAGCTGAGCTACGGGCGCACACCAATATTTCCAGTGTACATGCGGAGCTTTGCCCTATCAATTGGGTTCGATCAGGCTCCGAGGTCAGGCTTCTCGCAATTGTCGCAGAGCCACGACACGGGACTAAGTGATTCTGACTTTGTCGCAGACACGCGATGTCTAGTAGCGATCCCGACGGCCGCCGCCACCGCCATGGCCCCCGCCCCGGCCACCACGATCACGACCGCCGCCACCACCGCCGCCACCGCGTTCGACCTTGGGGCGAGCTTCGTTCACGTTTAATGTGCGTCCGCCAATCTGCGTGCCGTTCAGTGCCGCGATGGCCTTCTCTCCATCCTCCGCGCTCGTCATCTCCACGAAGCCGAAACCGCGAGAACGTCCGGTGTCCCGGTCCGTCATAATGCTAACCCGATCCACCTGCCCGTGTACCTCGAAGAGCTTGCGCAATTCGTCTTCTGAAGTGTTGAAGTCGAGGTTCCCAACGAAAATGTTCTTCACGCGATTGCCTCTGAGTGAGCTATTTGAACGTGGGCGACTTCGGTGCGATTGGAAGGCTGGTTAGCCAAGCCGAAAGCCAAAGTTGACGAACAATCAAATGCGCAGGAAGTATAGCAGGTCTGCTACGGTCGGGAAGACATTCGGCTGAAAGCGGATTCGCGGGCAATGGTGTTACCGAAATCGCGTGCCGTGAAAGTTACGCTGGACTCATTCTTCACCTATTCAATCCAGGTTTAGGCTTTTGATCGTAGCCTTGAGAATCTCAGCGGAACGGCAAAGCTTCTCGAATTCATCATTGTCCAATTCAAGATGAAGAACCTTCTCAATCCCTCCGCGGTCGAGCACGGTGGGCAGGCTGAAGCAGAGATCCGACAGTCCGTGGTAGTTGTTAATCACGCTTGAAATGGAGAGCACCGTCCGCTGATCGCGCAGGATTGCCTGAGTAATGCGCATAAGGCCGGCCGCGACGGCGTAGTAGGTTGCGCCCTTGCGCTCGATAATCTGATAAGCAGCATCGCGCGTCTGCAGAAAAATGTTTTCCATCGCCTGCCGGTCGTCGGGGATGCCCTGAGCTTTACAGAACTGGGGCAGGCGCATGCCCGCAATATTGGCTGACGACCATACCGGCACTTCACTGTCTCCATGTTCGCCGATGATGAAAGCGTGAACGCTGCGCGCATCCACCCCAAAGTGCTGGCTGAGCAGGTAACGGAAGCGTGACGTGTCAAGCAGGGTGCCCGAGCCGATCACCCGTTCGGAAGGCAGTCCGGAGAGCTTCCAGGCAGCGTAGGTGAGAACGTCGACTGGATTGGTTGCGACCAGGAGAATGCCCTCGGGATTATGCTTAGCCGCTTCGGAGACGATGTCGCGCCAGATCGAAACGTTCCTCTTGATTAGATCAAGACGGGTTTCTCCCGGCTTCTGATTGCTACCTGCGGCCAACACGGTGACGGTTGCGCCCGCACAATCCGAATAATCGCCCGCCCATACCCGTGTGGGATAAGCGAAGGGCACGGTGTGATTGAGGTCCATGGCCTCGCCTTCCGCCTTAGCGCGGTTGGCATCGATCAGCACAATCTCAGCGGCGAGACCGCTCAGTAGCAAGGCGTAGGCGAAGGTCGCGCCGACGTTGCCAACCCCGACGACTGCAACTCGCGTGGGCCGGGGATGGGCGCGGGGTTCAGGCATCAAATTGATCTTTCCCGTGCTCCGTCATTCTGAGCGTAGTAGATGATTCGCGAAGCGAATCGGCTACGAAGTCGAAGAATCCCCGCAACCGAGTATTTCCATGGCAGAATCAAGGTATTCTCGCGATAAATTTCGGCGGATGGTTAATAGCGAGAACGCCTCGAAGCAGCTTGGACAACAGTGACCTGCAGGGATCTTCGTATGTTCCGTGCTGGCGTCCGAAACACACTGCGCTCAAGATGACAGGCACTTTACTTTTCCTAAACACCCGTCTACTTTCCCAGTACCCGCCACGTTGAAAGCCGAGTTGCAAAAGGCGGTTTTTGGGTCGTGACGCTTGCCGCAGCTGGGACACTTCAGATAACGGCCCCAGGGCAGTCCCCTGACGATCGTAGTCTTTCGAGACCGCGAATGTACTGCGCAACTGCACGGCACGAGATACAGCTTCAAGTCGGAATTTGTCTCTGAATCCGGCTTGCGCACATCATCAGCGCTCTTCTTCCGCCATCGCCATCGACGTTCTCTTGCGCTTGTTGGCTTGTAGAATTTTCTTACGCAGGCGCAGCGACTTGGGAGTGACTTCGACGAACTCGTCGTCGGCGATGAATTCGATCGCCTGCTCCAGATTCAGGTTGCGAAAAGGCACGAGGCGAACTGCGATGTCGGAGGTCGAAGATCGCATATTGGTGAGCTTCTTTTCGCGCACGACATTCACGTCGAGGTCGTTATCCTTGGCGTTCTCGCCAATAATCATTCCTTCGTAAACATCGATTGTGGGGCCGACAAAAAGCTCGCCACGCTCCTGCAGGCTGTAAAGAGAATACGGAGTAGTCACTCCCGAGCGGTCGGAAACCAGCGCGCCCGTCAGACGATGCGGAATCTCGCCCTGCCATTCGATGTAGCCGTCAAAGAGGGAGTTCATGACGATGGTGCCGCGGGTGTCGGTGAGCAATTGGCTGCGGAGGCCGATCAGTCCACGGCTGGGGACACGGAATTCGATCCGGACGCGGCCGTATCCGTGATTGTGCATGTTCAGTACTTCGCCCTTGCGCGCGCCGAGCTGTTCCATCACCACGCCGACGAAACCTTCGGGCACATCCACGGTCAGCTTCTCGATCGGCTCCATCAGCTTGCCATCGACGCGTTTGGTGACGATCTCAGGTTTTCCCACCATAAGTTCGAAGCCTTCGCGGCGCATCATCTCGATCAGAATCGAAAGCTGCAGCTCGCCTCTGCCCATGACCGTGAATGAATCCGTGGTCGCGGTATCCTCCACGCGCAAGGAGACGTTGGTGAGCAGCTCTTTCTGCAGGCGTTCCCGCAGATTGCGTGAGGTCACATACGTGCCCTCGCGTCCGGCAAACGGTGAAGTATTCACGGTGAACAGCATGGCGATTGTAGGCTCATCAATAGTGATGTGAGGAAGCGGCGCCGGGTTCTCTGCGTCGGTAATCGTTTCGCCGATGGTGATGCCTTCGACGCCAGCCACGGCAATGATGTCGCCGAGAGTGGTCTCAGTAATGTCGGTTCGCTTCAGACCAGAGAATGAAAACAGTTTGGTAATCTTGGTCTTGTGGAGTGTGCCGTCCAGCTTGGCGATAGCGACGTCCTCACCGGTAAACATCGTTCCGTTGAACACACGCGCAATGGCCAGGCGGCCCAGATAGTCGCTGTAATCGAGGTTTGCTACCAGGATCTGCAGCGGACCTGCCGCGTCACCCTTGGGTTCGGGAATGGTTTCGACGATGGTCTCAAAAAGAGGCTGCAAATTCACACCGCCTCCCTTAATATCTCGCGAGGCAGTCCCTGCTTTTGCATTCGTATACAACACAGGAAAGTCGAGTTGCTCTTCCTTCGCGTCAAGATCGATAAACAGGTCGTAAACCTCGTTCAGGACCTCCTGAGGACGCGCGTCGGAGCGATCAATCTTGTTGATTACGAGGATTGGCGCAAGGTGCGCCTCAAGCGCCTTGCTGAGAACGTACCGCGTTTGCGGCAATGGACCCTCGCTGGCATCGACCAGCAACATGACTCCATCGACCATCTTCAGTGCCCGTTCGACTTCTCCGCCGAAGTCGCTGTGCCCGGGCGTGTCCACGATGTTTACTTTCACATCGTGGTAAAAAATGGCCGTGTTCTTGGCCAGAATGGTGATGCCGCGCTCACGCTCCAGATCGTTCGAATCCATCACTCGTTCAATGATGTGTTCGTTGGAGCGAAAGGTGCCACTTTGCTGCAGCATGGCATCGACGAGCGTGGTCTTGCCATGGTCCACGTGGGCAATAATTGCGATATTGCGAATGCTGGAACTCAAATGAGACTTCCTTCCTGAATGACCGCTGTAATCACTTTACTATGGGTTCGAAGGGTGCACCACAGAGACACAGACTCACAGAGAAGAAATCTAGGATTTTCTCCCTGTCTCTGGGGCTCCGTGGTGAGAAGCTCAGCCTGACACAATCTTGGGATGGGAAGCCGCTTTTCCTGTCATCCGGCCTTCAGTCTCTTTCACCGCGCGTCGGGCGGCCAAGATCGCTTTGCTGGTGGTCGATTCGGCGCCTTCGGAATCGGTGTTGGCAAAAAACACGCGATCCATCGGTTCTCGCACCACCGGCTGTACTTTTGTGAAGAGCCCGGGCGTCGACATATAAAGAGGATGACCGCGGCGGTAGATGTGAACTTCGATAGGATCGACATTGAGGCCGGGAAGAAGCTTTTGAAAGTCAGTGAGCGCGCTAACCGCTTTTTTCCGCGCGCCCGATTCGGTGAGCAAGTAACCGCGATCGTCTTCGCTCATGGGCGCGTAGCAGGTGAGAATATTGTATTTCTGCTTGTAGCCTGGCTGGTTGCGAATCGTCCAATCTGCGACGATGAAATCAGTAAACGTGTTTCCCGGACACCACGTGTCATAGCTTTTGTTGAATACGGGTCTATCGAAAATCAGATTCACCACCGCATATGGAATGTAGCGAATCTGATGCATGGCATCGCTCTGTTTTTCTGATAGGCCTTGCACGATGCGCCGGGTAATAAACTTCGGACTGGCCATGATGACCGTCTTCGCGGCCACGGTCTTCAGTTCCGCGCCTTGCAGATAAGTGACTTGGACTTCGTTGCTGTCGGGGACGACGGCAACTGTGGTTGCGCTCAATTGCATACGGTCTGAAAACTTGGGCTGCATGATCTCGGCCAACTTCTTAGTGATCGCGCCCAAGCCACCGGGCCAGGTGTAAAAATTCGGAACGGCGTCTGCGCCGATCGTCTGCATGTCGTCGATGCCAACCGCGGCGGCCGTATCCTCAGTCACTGCTCCCCAGTTAGATGGGCCGTAGTTATCCCACCACTGCTTTACCTCGACTGGGTAGCCCTTCATGAAATCAGAAAAAGGAACATTATAGAGTTCGCTTTCGCGTTTCTTCAGGTCGATCGCGAGTATGTCTTTCTTGAATTTCTTGAAGCCCTCGCGGGTGGACGCGGGGTAAGGCAATTTATCGAGACCTTCAGCCCAGGTATTGGGAACCCATTCGCCTTTGATAATGGTGCTGTCCCGATCGTTGATGGGCAGAGGCTCCAGGCCGATTTCCTTCGCGAAGCTGTAGGCGTACTCGCTTTTTCCTAAAAATGCCGACCCCGTGGCATATGCGCATCCCTGATATTCCATTAAATAGGCATTGCCGCCCCAGTGCGGTTCTTTTTCGAGCAAGAGGAAATCGCGGCTGCGCAGAAGATATGCTGCAGTCATTCCGCTGACTCCCCCGCCGACGATGACGACGTCGTGGCGTGCCGAAACTGGAGGCCGGGAAAAAACTTTTCCGTCCCGCACCTGATGGCAGATTCGATTGTCCTCGCCGTTCACCTCAGGCTGCGGCGTTTCGGCCGCTAATAGAGAAAGATCAACCGGACAACCAGCGGCCACCGACCCGGCGACGACGAATTTAATGAAGCTCCTGCGATTTGTAGTCATAGTGTGGTTTCGCTCCCGTCCTCCATTCACGCAGCCGCCCCTCGCCTCTCTGCATTCATCCGAAGCCGATACCAACTCACGATCGCGATCAGAGAAAAAACAAAAATGATGGTGGAAATCGCGTTGATCTCTGGTGTAATCCCGCGCCGCAACCTTCCCCAGATTTCCAGCGGCAAAGTGTTGTCGCGTCCAATCAGAAAAAAGCTGACCGCGATCTCATCCATGGAAAGCGTAAAAATCAGCAAGGCAGCACCAATAATCGACAAGCGCAGGTTGGGAATCGTAACCCGCCAGAAAGTCTGCCAATAGTTTGCACCCAGGTCGAGAGATGCTTCCTCCTGTGCGCGATCGAGTTTTTGCAGGCCAGCGAACACTTCCGTAGTCGCGACCGAGATAAGGGCGGTGCCGTGCCCCAGAACGATTGTCAACAGGCTAAGCTTCACGTCCGCTTCCCGGAACAGCATCAACAACGAGAGGCCCGTGATGATTCCGGGAAGAATCAACGGCAAAAGCACGAGCCGGCGGAACAGAGCTTTTCCCGGAAAGTTCGCCCGATCAAGAGCTATCGCGGCTGGAATGCCAAACGTCAGCGAAATCGCCATTGCGGCGAATGCGACGATCAAACTGTTCAAGACTGATTCCCAGATGGCATCGTCGGCAAAAAGCATGCGATACCAATCGAGCGTCAGGTTGCGCGGAGGAAATCCGCCAACCCCCGACCCGTTGAAGGAGTAGACAATGAGCGTCACGATCGGCAGATAAAGAAAGGCAAAGACAGCGACTGCATGCCACGGCAACCAGCGCGAAGTGCTGTGCGTGCTCATCGAAAGCTCCATTTCTTCTCCAGTTTCTCGGAGAGAAATAGCAGACTGACGACGAGCAGCAACATCCCGAGCGAGATAGCAGCTCCTAACGGCCAGTTGTAAGCCGCGCCGAACAAACTGACCACAATATTCGAAATCATGATCCCGCTGGGACCACCGAGCAGCAGCGGCGCAAGAAAGTCCCCCAGGCTGAGCACGAATGCAAAAGTTGCTCCCGCTAGCACTCCGGGAATCGAAAGCGGAAAAATCACTCTCCAGAATGTCTGCAGCGGCGGCGCCCCTAGATCATGCGACGCCTCGACCAGATGGCGAGGAATGTGTTCCAGGGCCGCGTAGATCGGCAACACCGCAAACGGCGTGTAAATGTGAGTGAGCGTGAGGACTACCGCGAATGGACTGTAAAGCAGAAATTCCAGCGGATGTTTTGTAAGGTGAAGGTATTGGAGCAACGTGTTCAACACGCCGTCGCTTCCGAGGATTGTCTTCCAGGCGTAAGCACGAACCAGGTAGCTGACCCACAGCGGAATAATGACGAGCTGATAAAAAAGATCTTTCCTCGCACCCGCATAAAATGACAAGTAGTAGGCGAGAGGATATCCAAGGAGCAGGGAGAAAATCATGACCCGGGCGGCAATCCACATCGATCGAAAAAGAGTTTGCAGATACACATGTACACGGAAGAGTTCGCGATAGTTATCCAGGGTCCAGGAGTGGACAATGGTCAGCGATGTCGAGAGCGACCAGAAGCTGTAACACAGAAGCAGCACATACGGGACCAGCAAAAACACCGCCACCCATAGCAACGGCGGCACCGTGATGGCCGTTCGGTATGCGCGGGAAAACATCTTTCGCTCAGCCTCTTTCCGTAGATTCGCGAACTAGCACTGCATCCGTGGGAGAGAACTCCAAATGCAGTTCCCCTTGCCGGTTTTCGCGAGTTGCGGTTCTCACCGATAATACGAGCCCATCGTCACAGGCAACCTGCAGTAATTCGGTAGCGCCATGAAACGCCTGATGTTGAATCCTGCCGCGGAAGCTGACCAGATTGACGTCAGGGGCCGTTTCCAAGTTTACGATCCGAATATTCTCCGGTCGGAGGGAAAACAAAACGGGGCCCTCCGGCAGGCCAACCCACCACGAGAGCGACTTGCAGCGGACGAGTCCGCCTTTTATTTCGGCGCGAAGCAGATTGGTGTGACCGATGAACTGTGCCGTATAAGCGCTTGCCGGATGGCTGTAGATTTCGCGCGGCGACGCCACTTGTTCCAGTTCTCCCATGCGCAAGAGCGCAATGCGGTCCGACATCACCATGGCTTCTTCCTGATCGTGCGTAACAAACACGAACGAGATCCCGACCTCTCGCTGCAGCGATTTCAGCTCCACTTGCATTTGCCGGCGGAGATTGGCGTCGAGAGCCGAAAGCGGTTCATCCAGCAACAGGAGCCGCGGCCGGTTTACCAGGGCGCGAGCCAACGCGATTCGCTGCTGCTGTCCGCCGCTGATTTTGCCGGGTTTGGAATCGGCGAAGGCAGTCATCTTAACCATTGCCAGCGCTTCTGAGACGCGGGTAGCGATTTCATCCTTCGGCAACTTGGCGACGCGCAACCCGTAGCCGACGTTTTCTTCCACCGTCAAATGAGGGAAGAGAGCGTAGTGTTGAAAGACTGTATTTACACGACGCCGGTACGGGGGCAAAAGGTCGAGACGTTCACCTTCCATCAGAATCTCGCCAGAGTTAGCGCTCTCGAAGCCCGCAATGATGCGCAACAGCGTCGTCTTGCCCGATCCGCTCTCCCCGAGAATAGTCAGAAACTCGCCTTCCGCAATTTGCAGAGAGATGTCACGAAGCACGGGATTCTTCCCGAAAGACTTCGCAACGTTGCGAATTGTGAGCAGTGGCTCAGTGCCGGATTTGGCGGAACGAGCGATTGCGGGTTCGGTCGTGGTAGCCATTTGTATTAGTAGCGCCGCCGTCTCGGCTGTCGCTGGCAGGCAAGATGCCGGCGCTACGTATCGAAACTATTGCGCTGCCTTTACTTCATTCCAAATTTCAACGTACTTTGCCCGGCGAGGCACGTCCTGCCAAAAGTAGATGTGCTTCTGATAGTTGTCCACATCATCCAGATGGAGGCTCTTGATCTGCTCCGAAGTCATGTACTGCGCCGCCTGCGGATTCGCCGGCGTGTAGCCGGTTACATCCGCGACCTTCTTCTGCGTCTGCGCCTCGATCATGTACTCCAGAAACTCGTAGGCCAGTTCCTTGTTCTCGCTGCCGGCGGTCACCATTAAATGATCGATCCAGCCGGTAGTATTTTCTTTCGGAATGGTTTCGCCGATCGGAAAGTTGATCTTGCGAAGCTGATTGGTCATAAGCGGCCATCCCATGGCCAAGACCACTTCGTGATTTTGAAACAGATTTGTGAGCTCGCCGCCCGTCGACCACATCTTCCGGATGTTCGGCTTTAGCTCCAGCAGCTTCTTTTTGACCGCGTCCAATTGTGCATCGGTGAGGTGGTAAAGCTGAGTGGCGTCAGGCTTATCGAAGCCGAGAACCTGGGCAGCCATGTAAACCGTGGATAGTTCGTCCCAAACCGAAACCTTGCCACGGTATTTCGGATCCCAAAACACGCTCCAACTATCCGGCGGTCGCGGAAATGCCGTGGTGTCATAAAGCATCGGGTTCGGTCCCCACATGAACGGCACACCGAACACTTGCCCTTTGACGCGCACCAGGGGCAGGGAAGTGAGCTGGGGAGAGAGTTGACTGTAGCTCGGAAACTTCGAAACGTCGAGTGGTGCAGCCAATCCCGCCGCGGCAATCGAAGTGGCAACATCGCTCGAAGGCGAAATCACGTCATAGTTGCCAGCGCTCCCGCCCCGCAGCTTGGCAACCAGTTCATCACTCGAGCCCATGTAAGAAACCGTAACTTTGCAGTGATACTGCTCCTCAAAACCTCGTACGAACGATGGATCGGCGTAGCCTTCCCACACCAGCAAGTTGAGCGTAGGAGTCTTCTTGGCGCAGGCACCAAGCAGCACGCACATCGCTAAAAGCGCTGCCAGGAGGCATCGAGTCATGAATGTTCCTTTGCGATGGTACGAATTGTTGTTCGCGCTGCGTTGGTTCTAAAAAGTCGGTGGAGTGTTCACCCACAACACCCGGGTTTCCGTGCGGCCCGGATTGAACCAGCGATGCGGCGTGTCACTCGCAAAATAAAAACTGTCCCCAGGCTTCAGCCGGTACTCCACTTCCGCCACGGAAATATGCAATTGCCCCCGCAAGACGTGCAGAAACTCCTCGCCTTCGTGGGTGTAGGACTCGCCGCTACCAGCGCGCGGAGCAATGCGAAACAGGTGCGGCTCCATCACCGTGTTTCCCCAGGCCAGCAACTCCATGCGGACGCCCGGCCCCGCCTCGAGGACTTTGCGTTTGCCCGACGGCACCAATCGGCTATTCGATTCCGCCGCATCGAAAAAATCAAGGATGTTGGTCTTGTAGAACCGTGCCAGCTTTCGTAGAGTGCTTACCGATGCGCTCATGTGGGAACGCTCCAGAGCGCTGAGGAATCCCACTGAGATGCCGACACGCTTGGCAACTTGCGCTAAAGACAAACCGCGCCGCAGACGCATTTGACGCAAGTGCACGCCGATGGCGCCCGTGCCATTCGTGGTTGGACGTACCAGGCCATCGCGCTTCAGCACTTGTGCGATAGCCGGCGCGTTCAGTCCACGCACCTTGCGCAAAAATCGCGCGCGTTTGAGAACTTTCACGTCTTCGGGCGTGTAGAGCCGATATTTGCTGGTGGTGCGATGGGGTCGGGTGAGACCAAGACTTTCCCACGAGCGAATGACTGACGGCGAAACACCAACCAGGCGAGCTACGTCGCCGATTTTCAAGTAGGGTTTTGGGTTGGCGGGCTTCATTTCTAAAGTCGTGGTCCCCATCTCAGGTTCAAGCTCAATCACAGCCCATTTTTTACTTGACAGTGTGCCGCGGGTTCTCTAACCTTGCGCGATTATAGCAAGGTTTGGTTTTCACGCAAGAGTTGTTGTAGGCAAACTTCCACCCCGAATCGGGAGGTGATCAATGGCTCCGTCTCTGACGCGTCGCCCGGCAGCGTGGCTGCTGGCTGTGGTCGGCTTGCTCATATCCATTCCTGCGTTCTCACAAAGCACTGGAGGCCGGATCCTTGGTCGCGTAGCCGACCCTACAGCCGCGGTGTTAGCAGGCGTAAAGGTCACGTTGACAAACGAGGCTACCGGAGCCGCTCGCGATACTCAAACGAATACCAACGGCGACTACACCTTTGTGGAAGTTGTGCCCGGTAGCTATCGAGTCGAATATGAACTGACCGGATTTAAAAAGAGCGTGCAAAAAAGCGTCACCGTCGACGTCAACCAGGTGGTCACGCTCAATCAGACCCTGGCAATCGGCGCGACACAGGAAACTGTCGAAGTAACGTCGGAAGCCCCGCAAGTAGACACGAGCAGCACGCAGCTTGGCGCCGTGATCAACGACCGCTCGGTCAATGAATTGCCACTGAACACCCGTGATACGTACCAGTTCCTGCAGCTCCAACCCGGCGTGCAGTCGCAGCTGGGCAGTAGCGGCAGTCTTTTCTACGGTTCAGATTCTGCGGGTTCCGTTTCCGTAAACGGCGGCCGCGGGCGCTCCAATAACTTCAGCGTGAACGGCGGTGACGCTAACGACCAGTTCGTCAACCTTCCCACGATCCAACCCACTCCCGACAGCATCGAGGAGTTCCGCGTCATTACCAATACCTTCGACGCCGAGTATGGCCGTAACTCCGGAGCTGTGGTCAATGTGATCACGAAATCCGGCACCAACAACTTCCACGGCAATCTCTACGAATACTTCCGCAACACGGTTCTGAACGCCCAGGGTTACTTCAACACTGTCAAACCGCAGTTCAACCAGAACCAGTTCGGCGGGACTTTCGGGGGGCCGATCAAGAAGGATAGGACCTTCTTTTTCTTGTCCTATGAAGGTCGACGAATCCGGCAAGGACAGTCTGGCTCGCAAGTGCTCGTGCCCACGGGACCGCAGAGAACAGGAGACTTTTCAGGCCTTGCTTCAGCAGGTCAGCAATTCACGGGAGGTATCAGCGACCCGTTCGTCGCACAGGCTTTGAATGGCCGGCCGGGATGCACAAACGCAATCCTCGCGGTTCCAGGTGCCGTCACTCCTGCTGCGGGAGTAGGGTGGAACTCGATCTTTCCTAATGGTGTTATTCCCACTCCGTGTCAGGATCCCGTTGCGGCGAACTTGCTCCAGAGATTCATTCCGGCAGCGAACGTCGGAGGCGACATCTTTCAAGCCGTGCCTGTGGGCGGCGATTTCCAGGACCAGTTCACCATCCGCATCGACCACAAGCTGACCGAACACCAGAGCCTCACGGGTTATTACTACTACACCGACGACGCGAACTTCCAGCCGTTCTCCTTCTTTCAAGCGGCCGGAGCCAATATCCCCGGATTCGGGAGCAACAATGATTCGCGCTATCAGCAGGTGAACGTGAGTCATACCTGGACCGTCAACAATGCCGTGGTCAATGAGGCACGCTTCACCTATATGCGCGAGGGTCAGCTCGGCTTTCAAGCTCCGCAAACCAACAACCTGCTAACCGCGTCGTGCACTTCGGCTGCGCAAAAGTTCTGCTTCACCGGCCTTTCGGATTCCTCAGCTATCAATGCGCTGGCCGGCAGCGCGAGTGGTAATCCGGCGTTCGGTATCACTCCGGGATTGGGGGCCACGCACGAAGGAGTGCCGTTTATCACCGTTTCTGGTGGTGCCGTCATCGGAAACAACTTCGAGGGGCAGTTGCCTCAGATTGGAAACACATATCAAGGGTCGGACAGTCTTACTTGGGTCAAAGGCAATCACACCATGAAGTTTGGCATTGATGTCCGGCGGTCGAGTTTCAATCAAACCCTGTACTTCAATGTTAACGGGGCGCCCGTGGTCGATAGTTCGAGTTCGAACGCTGTGCTTACCGCCGATGGCGACAACTATGCTGGATATCTTCTGGGACTGCTGGATTCCTACACCCAGGGTGCAGCCCAGAGTGAGGCCATCCGCAGCACTTCGGTCTACCCTTTTGCTCAGGATAGCTGGAAGATCAGACCCAACATCACTCTCAACTACGGCCTCCGCTGGGAACTCGATACCCCGCTCACTGACATAAGCCATCACGTCCAAACCTTCCGGCCGGGCCAGAACACAACCGTGTATCCGTGTACGCTGACTCCAGCAGAGCAAGCCAGCTTCGGCCAGCCGACTTGCCTGGCTGCGGGCGTGCTTCCTACCGGCCTCGTTTTTCCCGGTGACAAAGGAGTTCCTGACGCCCTGACCCAGACCTATTACAAGGCCTTCGCGCCGCGCATCGGACTCGCCTACAGTCCCGGAAGCAGTGGAAAGACCAGCATTCGTGCCGGCTGGGGGCTGTTTTACAATCCCATGGAGCAGTTGGTGATGGAGCAGTTCGGCGCCGAGCCTCCCTTCGGCGGCAGCACCTTCCTGCCTCCTTCCTTCCTCAATACGCCCTTTGTCAGCCAGAGTGGGACCGTTAATCCGAATCCCTATAACGGAATTCTCAATCCCGTCCCGGGTCAGCCGCAGGATTGGCAAAAGTTCCGGTCCATCGAACTTTTCGGTGAATTCCAGCCGCACATGCGAACGCAGTACAGTGCCCAATACAATTTCAACATTCAGCGAGAACTGGCCAAGGACTTGATGTTGCAACTTGGCTACGTGGGATCTCAAGGTCACCGGTTGCTGGCTTCGCACGATATCAATCCATCGAATCCCCAGACCTGCCTCGATATCATCAGCTTGGCAAATACGAATCCAGCAAACGTGAGTTCGTTTGGAACGCCCGCGACGTGCGGTCCAGCCCTGGAAGATACCCAATATATAATCTCGCCATCGGCAGTAGCCCCAGCCGGAGGATTCCATGTTCCCTACGGCCCGACCGGCCCGACCGTAATTCCAGCCGGCACCTCGATTGGCTCCGTCGCGCCGAATGGCCTTAACCTCGTCGGCCTGCGTCCATATTCTTCTCCGACCTGCAATCCGTTCAGCGGCGTCAACTGCCCGGCGGACGGTATTCCGGTCTTCACTGACATCTTTGCCGAGGACACGATCGCCAACTCCAACTACAACGCATTCGAGGCCATGCTCGAAAAGCGCTTTTCAAAGGGCTTGCAGTTCCAGGCCGCATACACCTTCAGCAGATCCATCGACCAGGCATCGAGCTTTGAAGAAACGCTGGACCCCTATAGTTTCGGTGCCAGTCGCGCGCTCTCTCTGTTCAACTCTGCTCAACGTTTCGTCATCAGTTATTTCTGGGCTCTGCCGATTCCCAAACACTCAGGTTGGGTAGGTAAAGTCATCGACGATTGGGCGGTCTCCGGCATCACATCATTCCAAAGTGGCTTTCCCATCCGCTTGTCGAACGACTCGATCAACTCTTCCACTGACACAGAGTTGATCAACAGCTTCTTCTTCGTAGGAACTGAGGCGCCGCAGCGGGTCGCGCCGTTCCAGACTCTGAACCCAAGAAAGACCGGCGGCTATTGGTTCAATGGCACCGACTTTGTGTCGCCACCTCTGGGTCAGTTCAATACCGGCACTCAGCGCACAATCTGCTGCGGCCCAGGGCTCAACAACACCGACTTTGCGGTGCACAAGCAGATCGCGATTACCGAAACCAAGTATTTCCAGTTCCGCGGAGAAATCTTCAACATTGCCAATCACACCCAGTTCGTGAATCCGGATGGCAATCTCGGCGATGGCGCTCAGTTCGGCAAGATTACTTCGGCGCGCGACCCGCGCCTGGTGCAATTTGCGTTAAAATTGTTCTTCTAACCTAAAGCCCCGGGCGGCCCTCGCGCCCGGGCACATTCTAATGGCCGCACAAGCGGCTTGAGATTCCTGGAGACCCCGATGTACCCCGAACTGCAGAAGGAGCTCGAGACCTTCGAGCGTCGCACGCCCAAGTCTGCCGCATCCCACAAGAAGAACCTGAAGCGCATCCCGCTCGGTGTTGCCAGTAACTATCGCGCCTATGATCCCTACCCGATTTTCGTAAAGGAAGGCAGCGGCTCGCACTTCCGCGACCTCGATGGCAACGACTACATCGATCACAATCTATGTTTCGGCGCGCTCATGGCCGGACATTGTCATCCCGCGGTGATGAAGGCTGTCGAAAAGCGTCTGAGCACCGGAACCATGTTCGGCATGCCTCACGACATGGAGTGGGAACTGGCCGAAGAGATCTGCAACCGCTTTCCGGTCGAGATGGTACGCTTCGGCAGCAGCGGCACCGAAGCCACGATGCATGCCGTCCGCTTGGCACGCGCTGCAACCGGCCGTGACAAGGTTCTCAAGTTCGAAGGCGGATACCATGGCCTGCACGACGCCGCCCTGGTCAGCGTGAAACCGCATGCCCCGGAGTTCGGAGACGTGAACGCCCCGACTTCAGTTCCCGGCGGTCTGGGTGTGCCCAAGGCAAGCATCGCCAACGTTCCTGTAGCCACCTTCAACGATCTCGTCAGCGTCGAGCTGCGCTTCAAGCAGAGTCCCGGCGAAATTGCCGCCATCATCCTTGAACCGATCATGATGAATGTCGGCCTCTGCATGCCTCAGCCGGGATTTCTCGAAGGCTTACGAGAGATCGCGACCAAGAACGGCGCGCTGCTGATTTTCGACGAAGTAAAGACCGGAGCTAAACTTGGCTGGGGCGGAGCCTCGGAATACTTCGGCGTGAAGCCCGACATGATCTGCCTCGCCAAGTCAATTGGCGGCGGATTGCCCCTCGCCGCTTTCGGCGCCCACAAGTCCGTCATGAACCTGATTTCGGAGCACAAGGTTTTTCACGGCGGCACCTACAACACAAATCCAGTCTCGATGGCCGCGGGCCTCGCGACGTTCCGCGAAGTGCTCACTCGCGAGAACTACGCGCACGTCGACAAGCTCAGCAACAAACTCACAGCTGGATATCGCAAGATCATTGCGAAGGTCGGCTTGCAAGCGTACATCGCGACCGCGGGCGTGAACGGCGCTCTCATGCTCTATCCCAAAGAGATTCGCAACTATCGCGATTGGACCGCGGTCGACATCGATCTCTGGCGCCATTACTGGTTCGCTATGGTGAACCGTGGAGTAATGCCGCAACCTTACTGGTGGGACGAGCAGTGGACAATCTCGGTACAGCACACCGATGCCGACATCGACAAGCATCTCGCGGCCTTTGAAGATGTCGCGCCCGCGCTGGCCAAAGCCCAGCAAGAACGGACAGCTGAAGTGGTTGCCAATTGACATTTGTCATTCCGAGCGAAGCGAGGAATCTGCTGTTCCGCCGGCGCGCAGCAGATTCTTTGCTCGGAATGACAACGGAGAGAGAAGAGAAAGGGTAAGGACCGAGGATTGAGCTTTTGTCAGCCGATAGCCAAGGCGCCAACCAACCTCACCTCAAGCGCGTACTCGGCCGCTTCGATCTGGTGTTGCTGTTCGTGGTCGCCGTCTTCAACCTGAACGTTGTGCCTTCGATTGCCTCCAACGGCGGCGTCACTGTCTGGCTCTGGGTCATCGCCTTGCTTCTCTTTTTCTGGCCTCAAGGCATCGCCGTTATCGAACTTGCTCACCGCTATCCCGGAGAAGGCGGCGTATACCTCTGGGCCAAAGAAGTCTTCGGCGACTTCCACGGCTTCCTCTCGGGCTGGTGTTATTGGACGAATAACATGCTTTACGTCCCCACGGTGATGCTGTACTTCGTTGGCGTTTCCGTATTCGCCCTCGGCCCCGGCCACGCCGCCCTGGGAGACGACAAGACTTTCGCCATGGTGGCGTCGGTGGCACTGCTCGCTCTTCTCACCGTGCTCAATATCGTCGGCTTGAGTGTGGGCAAGTGGCTGAACAACCTGGGCGCGATCGGCACCTTTGTCGCTGCTGCCGTGCTCATCGGGTTAGGCATCACAGTATGGTCGCGCTTCGGAACGCCAGTTACCTCGGCCGACTTCAAAATTCCCGCGGATCCGAAATTTGTCCTGAACTCATTCGGCGTAATTTGTTTCGGCCTGGTTGGACTGGAGCTCGCTTCGGTGATGGGCGATGAAATCCGTGAACCTCAGAAAACTCTGCCCGGCGCCGTCGCTTGGGGAGGCGTGATTTCGGGCGCTCTCTACGTAGGCGCAACTCTTACGCTTCTGATCGCTATTGGAAAAAATGATATCAACGTGCTGCAAGGAATTGTGCAGGCCGTCAGCCACATGGCCGCCAAAGTCGGTGTTGCCTGGATCATTGCGCCATTCGCGATCATGCTCAGTTTGTCGATTGCTGGTATCGGCTCAGCGTGGATGGGCGGCTCAGCCCGCATCCCTTTCGTCGCCGGCCTCGATTCCTACATGCCTGCGGCGATGGGCAAGGTTCATCCGAAGTATGCGACCCCTCATGTAGCTCTGATCGTGCAGGGATTGGTATCGCTCGTCCTGATCGTGCTCAACTTCACGCTTTCTGGTGGAGTGCAGGAGGCATTTCAGAAAATGTTGTCCGCCGCGGTTGTGCTGCAACTGGTTCCATTTCTCTACGTCTTTGCCGCCTTGATCAAGTTTGCCCTGCGCGGCTCGCTTCAAGGGCGTTATGGAAAGGGTACGCTCATGTTTGCCGGCGTCGCTGGAATCGTCACAACCACGCTGGCGATCGTTGTCGCCTTTTTCCCGGCCAAACAAATCACATCATTGTGGAGATATGAAGTTAGTATGTTTGGCATCACCCTGGGTTTCGTGGCATTAGCAGTATTTTTCTTCTTTGGATACAGCCGCCTGAAAACATCGGAAACCGTTCCGATTGGAGCAAGCGAGTGAACTTAGCAAATTGATCACGTGGGGACAGCCGCCCGAGCCTGCCCTGAGCGAAGGCGAAGGGGCTGTCTGGTCGAGTGAAGCTCGACTGATTATAGGAGGAAGTTATGCCAGGTGGAGTAAAAGCCGACGTTCGCACCTACCAGATGTACGTCAACGGCGAGTGGATAGGCAGCAAATCCAGCAAAACGTTTCCGGTCTGTGACCCAGCCACGGAAGAAGTGATCGCGCAGGTTCCTGACGCGAACGCCGACGACGTCAACCGCGCCGTAGCCGCCGCCAAAGCCGCTTTCGAAGACGGACCGTGGGCCTCCACAACCGCACAGGAACGCGGACGCGTACTCTTTCGCCTGGCCGACAAAATCCGTCAGAACGCCGGTATGCTCGCAGAACTCGAATCTCGCAACACCGGCAAGCCCATCGTTGAGGCGGAATACGACATCACTGACGTCGCAACCTGCTTCGAATATTACGGGGGCCTGGCCACGAAGATTCTGGGATACGTAAACCCGGTTCCTGATAACGCCGTAAGCCTCACGATGAAAGAACCCATCGGCGTCGCGGGACAAATTATTCCTTGGAACTACCCGCTGCTAATGGCGGCGTGGAAGCTGGCACCAGCATTGGCGGCAGGCTGTTCCTGCGTATTGAAACCTGCCGAACAGACGCCCATTACCGCGCTCGAAATGGCGAACTGGTTCACGGATGTAGGTCTGCCGCCGGGCGTAGTAAACGTCGTCACCGGATTCGGCGAAAGCTGTGGCGCGCCCCTGGTGCAACATCCTGACGTGAACAAGATTGCCTTCACCGGCAGCGCCGCCGTTGGCAAAGTTATCGTCAAACAGGCCGCCGATACAGTGAAGCGAGTTACCCTCGAACTCGGCGGCAAATCGCCCAACATCTTTTTCGCCGACGCCGATTTCGAAGCCGCGATCGACGGCGCGCTCTTCGGCGTTTTTATCAACCAGGGCGAAGTGTGCTCTGCCGGCAGCCGCATACTTGTGCAGAAGCCAATCTACAAAAAGTTCGTTGACGCGATGACCGAAAAAGCCAGGAAAATTAAGCTGGGCGCCCCGCTCGATCGTGAAACCAAGATGGGCCCGGTGGTCAGCAAAGATCAATACGACCGCGTACGTTCCTACCAAGAGCTTGGCAAGAAAGAAGCCAAGCTGGCCATCGGCGGCGGACGCGCCGAGAAATTCGCGAAGGGCTACTACATCGAACCGACGATCTTTTACGACGTGACCAACAACGACCGCATCGCGCGTGAAGAAATTTTCGGTCCGGTCGCCGCTTTGATCCCCTTCGAAGATGAAAAAGACGCGCTCAAAATAGCCAACGATTCTCCCTACGGCCTCGCTGCCGCCGTTTGGACGCGTGACATCTTCAAGGCATTCCGTATCGTGAAATCGCTGCGCGCCGGAATCGTCTGGGTGAACCACATGCAACCTACTTATGTCGAAGCGCCCTGGGGAGGCTACAAACAATCCGGCTTTGGTCGCGAGTTAGGCCCATGGGGAATCGAAGAGTACCTCGAAACCAAGCAAGTGCACATAAATCTAAACGAAAGCCCAATCGGCTGGTACTGAAAATAAACTCGTCATCCTGAGCACAGTAACTGGGTCGCGAAGCGAGCCAGTTACTTAGTCGAAGGACCTTGCGTTGGTTGCACGACGATGACAGCCGCAGGGAATTGGCACGAAAAAGTAGGAAGTACCATGAACACAATTCAACTCAAAACCCCAATCCCGGGACCGAAATCGAAAACGCTGGCCGAGCGCCGCAACACGGCCGTTCCCCGCGGCCTCTCTCACGGAACGCCAGTGTATGTCGCAAAAGCCGAAGACGCCTGCCTTGAAGATGTCGACGGCAATCGCTACATCGACTTCGCCGGCGGCATCGGCTGCTTGAACGTAGGACATCGTCAAGAACCAGTGATCGCGGCCATCCGCCAGCAACTCGAGCGGTTCCTGCACACTTGCGTGCAAGTTACGCCGTACGAAAACTACGTCCGCCTAGCCGAGCGCATGAACCAAATCACGCCCGGCAAATTCCCCAAGAAAACGCTGCTCGTGAACAGCGGCGCTGAAGCGGTAGAAAACGCGGTAAAGATCGCCCGCGCTCACACCGGACGTTCAGGCATCGTCGCCTTCGAAGACGCGTTCCACGGCCGCACTATGATGACTTTAGCGCTGACCAGCAAAACCCACCCCTACAAAGCGGGCTTCGCGCCTTTTCCCGGCGACGTCTATCGGATTCCGTACGCGTATTGCTATCGTTGCTCGTACTCGCTGAAATATCCATCGTGCGATCTTTTCTGCGCCCGCCATCTCGAAGACACGTTTAAACGAGTAGTCGCATCCGAAGATGTCGCGGCCGTAATTGCCGAGCCAGTGCTGGGCGAAGGCGGATTCGTAGTTCCTCCGCCTGATTTCTTTCGCGTGCTGATCGACATTTGTCGCAAGCACGGCGTTCTCTTTATCGCAGACGAAGTGCAAAGCGGCTTCGGTCGAACCGGCAAGCTGTTTGCCAGTGAACACTACGGTATCGAGCCGGATATCCTCGTCACAGCCAAATCGCTCGGCGGAGGCCTGCCACTCGCGGCAATCACCGGCCGAGCCGAAATCATGGACGCCCCCGGTCCCGGAGGACTCGGCGGCACCTTCGCCGGCAACCCGCTCTCCTGCGCCGCCGCACTGGCCGTTCTGGACATGTTCGACCGCGAAGAACTACTGGCCCACGCTAATCAAATAGGAAGCAAATTCCAGAAGCGTGCCAAAGAATGGCAAAAGCGCTGGCCGATGATCGGCGACGTGCGCGGGCTAGGCGGAATGCAAGCGATTGAACTAGTGAAGTCTCCCGATAAACGTGAACCAGCCGCCGACGAGACAAAAGAGATCACACAGTACTGCTACGAACACGGCTTAATTACAATTACAGCAGGCTCGTATTCCAACGTGATCCGCGTCCTGGTTCCGCTGGTCGTGACCGACGAACAAATGAAAGAAGCGCTTGACGTTCTGGAATCGGCTCTGCAAGCGGTGGCCGAAAAAAAAGGTGCCGTCCCTGCAACCACGACCACGTAGCGGCAGATGCCCTCGTCCGCCGGCCGAGCAGGCTCGGCAGCCTTACCAGGTCGCTGAAAAGTTCTGTTTTGGCTGGCGCAGCGCTTCAGCGCTGCGATAAATGCTATCGGATTAGCGGAGGCTTTAGCCGCTGAGGTAGCAGAACGCGATGACTGTAGAATCGTTGCTTGCAATGTTTGGCAGCTCGAGAATTTCGCAGTAGCAGAGGATTTACCCATGACAATAGCAGCACCACCTCTAACCAAAGTTCCCAACTACGTCAATGGCCAATGGGTCGACTCCACCGCCGCAGAATGGCTCGACGTCACCAATCCCGCCACGGGCGAAACCATCGCTAAAGCCCCGCTTTCCAGCGCGGCCGAAGTCGCAGTCGCCGTGGAAGCCGCTGCCGCAGCCTATCCCGAGTGGCGCCGCACGCCCCCCGAAGATCGCATTCAGCCGCTGTTCAAGCTGAAGCAACTTCTGGAAGATCACATTGACGAACTGAGCCGCCTCATCACCCAGGAAAACGGAAAGACCTTCACGGAAGCGAAAGCCGAGTGGCGGCGCGCCATCGAGAACGTCGAGGTCGCCTGCGGCATTCCGATGATGATGCAAGGCTATAACCTGGAAGACGTAGCCCGCGGCATCGACGAAATCATGATCCGCCAACCCCTCGGCGTGGTCGCGGCGATCACGCCATTCAATTTCCCTGGTATGGTCCCGTTCTGGTTTCTTCCCTACGCCATCGCCTGCGGCAACACATTCATCCTCAAACCCTCGGAGCGCGTGCCCCTCACCATTCAGCGAACCTACGAGCTGCTTGCTCAGACCGGCCTACCCAAGGGCGTGGTCAACCTCGTGAACGGCGGAAAGGCTGTCGTCAATGCATTGCTCGATCATCCCAAAGTGCGCGCCATCAGCTTCGTCGGTTCAACCCCAGTTGCAAAATATGTCTACGAACGCGCCGGAACCACCGGAAAGCGTGCCCAGTGTCAGGGCGGCGCCAAGAATCACGTCATTGTTCTACCCGACGCCGACATGAAGATGGCGACCCAGATCATCAGCGACAGCGCCTTCGGTTGCGCCGGGCAGCGCTGTCTGGCAGTCTCAGTCGCAGTAACAATCGGCGAAGCGCAGAAGACCTTCCGCGATGCCATCACAGATTCCGCCGCGAACCTCCGCGTAGGAAACGGCCTCGACGAAGGCGTCCAGATGGGACCTGTGATCAGCGAACGGAGCAAATCGCGAATTCACTCTCTGATCTCCACGGGCGAAAAGCAGGGCGCGAAAGTTCTGGTTGATGGACGCAATCCGAACATTCCCAGACACGAAGCAGGGAACTTCGTGAAGCCGACCATCCTGGACGATGTCTCGCCCACAAGCGAAGTAGCCGACACGGAAATCTTTGGCCCGGTCCTAAGCCTGATTCATGCCCGCGACCTCGACGAAGCTCTTACATTTCTAGAGCACAGCAAGTACGGAAATCAGGCTTCGTTGTTCACCTCGAGTGGCGCGGCGGCGCGGCGGTTTCGTTACGAAGCCCCCGCCGGCAATATCGGCATCAACATCGGAGTAGCGGCGCCCATGGCCTATTTCCCGTTCAGCGGATGGAAAGACAGCTTTTTCGGCATCCTCCACGGCCAGGGCCGCGATGCCATCGAGTTCTACACCGAGAAAAAAGTAGTGGTGGAACGCTGGGCCAAAGACCACTCGCGCAAGTTCTGAGGAAGCAGCTTCCTTTGTGAACCTTCCTGTCCGGAGCCTGCCCTGAGCGAAATCGAAGGGTGGTTGATGCCTTTGAGAATGTCCGAAGCGAAGAGGAATCAATGTCCGACACCATTCAAAAATACAATGACTACGTCATGACCGGCTTCATGAAGCAAGTAGTCCCCATTGTCATCGACCATGCCAACGGAGCCACGGTCACCGACGAAAACGGTCGCGAATACCTGGACTGCTTCGCCGGCATCTCAGTCGTGAACGCTGGACACTGCAATTCCGAAGTTATCGCAGCTGCCAAAGCCCAGATGGACAAACTTGTCCATTGTTCCTCCTACATCTACCACGTAAAACCGGTAGCCGATCTAGCCGAGAAGATCGCCCACATCGCCCCGCACGGACTGACCAAAACTTTCTTCGGCAACGGCGGAGCCGAAGCCATCGAAGGCGCCATGAAGCTGGCGCGCCTCTACACCGGCAAGCACGAATACATCGCGCTCCACGCCAGCTTTCACGGACGCAGCTGGGGCACCCTTAGCATCACCGGCAACCAGGGCCGCAAAAAACGCGGAGGCCCCTACGCCCCAGGCGTCGCCTTTGCACCCGCACCTTACGCCTATCGTTCGCGATGGCGCAACGACCCCGAAGAATGCGGACGCCAGTGCGCCAAGGCCATCGACGACGCCATCCGCTTCGCCACCTCCGACGACGTAGCCGCATTCATTGCCGAGCCGGTCATGGGCGAAGGCGGCATCGTCGTGCCGCCGCCAAATTACTTCAAAGAAGTAAAGAAAGTCCTCGACCAGCACGGCATTCTATTCATCGCCGACGAAGTCCAATCCGGCTTCGCCCGCACCGGCAAAATGTTCGCCATCGAGCACTACGGCGTCGTCCCCGACATCCTGGTCACCGCCAAGGGCATCGCCGACGGATTCCCCCTGAGCGCCTTCACCACCCGCCCTGAAATCGCCGCCGCCTTCAAACCCGGCGACCATCTCTCCACCTTCGGAGGCAATCCCATCTCCTGCGCCGCCGCCCTCGCCAACATCAATTTCGTGGAGAAAGAAAATCTCCCAAACCGCGCCACCGAAACCGGCAACTACGCCATGACCAAACTCCGCGCCCTGGAAAAGCATAGCCCACTCATAGGAGAAGTCCGCGGCCTCGGCCTGATGATCGGCGTAGAACTGGTGAAGGACGAAAAGCTAACCCCAGCCACCACCGAAGCCGAAGCCATCCGCGACGCCCTGCTACGCAACGGCGTCCTGGTCGGCGTAGGAGGCATCTACGGCAACGTGATCCGCTTCCAACCCCCGCTAATCATCACCCGCCAGCAGATCGATCAAGCCATCGACGCCTTCGCCGCAGCATTGCAAGTAGCGCAGCCAGCGGCGGTGTGAAGCGAGGTGATGCGTTCGGCAGGGGAAAAATCCCCGCCCAAGCGGGGAGCTTGGGCGGGGTACCCTCGAGAGTAAATTGAAGACGGTCGTCCGGGCCACCCGCCAAGCCCATCCTGAGCGGAGGAACTGCCGGCCCCGAAGGCAGCATCTTCGTCCTCGCTATCCTGGCGTTGATGACTATCATCGTTCTCGTCACCTTGCCAAGACGCACTACGGGTGGGTATCGACCCTTGAGACAAGCCTGCCTCCCGCCTAGAGGTGCCATCAAAGGAGATTGGGGTCTAGACGGAACGCTCTCAAAGTTTCCGCGCAACAAGTTGGGGAGCGTCCCGTCTTTTACCGAGATTGCCGTCCGAAATCTTCTGTCCCCTAAATGTCCTAATCGGGCTGGCTTGTCACTCCCGGCTACAGCAGATTCCTCGCTTCCGCTGGGAATGACAAACATATAGGAGGTGGGACCGAGGAGATAACCCGTTTTGGCTCCTTTCCTCCGAGCCTTGGTCGCTTTGAGCGCTTCCAAGTCTACTCGCTCGCAAGGAGCCGACACGGTTATCTCCTCGGTCCTGGGTTGAGTCGGTTCGCTGTCGGCGCACGTCCACAAATCTGTCGTTAGTCTGCCTCTTTGCTTGTGATCTCTTCCAGCTTTGTCGCCATTTCGTGCAGCAGCAGCGTGTTCTCTGGGCGTATGTTTTCTTCAAGCTCCTTCAGCAGTGCGGATAATTCCTGGCGCAACTCGATGAGCCTGCTCTCATCACCCTTTGCTCTCAGGATTTCACCGATGACCGATTGAATCTTGCTCTCCAGGGGTCTGAACACGCTGGCCATCTTTTCAAGATGCTCCCAGGTAACAAACCGGCTCCACACGTTTGTGTGTTCCAATCCTGCATCCCGGGAATCCTTTCGCAATAGAAGCAGTTCTCTCTGGAGCTGGTTAGTTATTTCCACAATTTGCTCCGGACGTCTCAGTTGAACGTTCATGTAGAAGAATTCGCTATCCTTTTCGAGAAACAGAAATCTGAATCGACATACAAGTTCCAAGCCTTTCAGCAATAACGTTGTGTCTTTGTTACCGTAATCCGAGCGCTGCAGGGCCTCCACGAAGTACAGGTTGAATTCCCGATTGTCGTCGTAGTACTTGGTAGCCGTGGTCAGGATGATACGGTACGCTCTCCTTGCATCGGTCGAGACGATCACCTGGCTGTTGTCCACGTTAATCTTATCCGGGAAGCTGGACATAACGACGCTGGTGATCGCATCCTTCCACGACTCGCGGAATTCGTTGCCGGCTATCGAATTCAGAAACTTTTCCCATGTAGTCTGAGTGTCGGGTAACCCGAATATCGCCATGGTTCCACCCGAGCCAATAGGCGCCAGTTCCGCATCGGGAGGCAGACTCTTCTCAGTTGATTGTGAGGCTGCTTGCAGAGCCGCGCCCTTTGCTTTTATCGTGATCTGCTTTTGCGGCTTCATCGTGATCGCCACAGTCGTTTTCAGATAGCGAAAGATTTCGAGTCGCAGATTCTTCACGCGGGCTATGGCATCTTGTTCAGGTCGCAGAACAGGTTTGACGAACCCTGCAGCTTTGATCAAGTCGCCGACCTCATCTTGCCAAGCCTCGATCATCCGGCACAGGGGATCCTCTGGATCAACCACTAAGTCGGCTTCAAACTCTGCAATTGTCTGCTCCAACTTGTCCCGTCCCACATTCAGCGAGATTCCTTGATCGTCGATTGCCGTCGCGGGCAGGCTCTCCAGAAACATCGGTACTTTCTTTCTGGGGCGGGACGCGGTCTTCATGACATGGTCGAAGAATCCAACTTCCCATCCCGTGTATCCGTGACTCGGTTTTTCGACGCCTGTGTAGACAATGATCAGCACATCTGTCTTTTCGAGTTTCGACTCGATCTCGGGTTTGAACTTGTCGCCGGGTTGCAGAAATTGCTTGTCTAGATAGATCTCGGTGAAGACCTCGGGCAGTGCTGCTGTAAGACACTTATGGATCGCCACCGCAATGGAAGCGTCTTCGGAAGCGTAACTTATAAAGACTCGGAAGATGCGTGGATCGGTCGACACAGTCGCCGGCGGGACGATTGCAAGATTTGCCATAAGACACCTCTAGACAAGAAAGTCGTGGAGGCACACAGCCACCCAGGCTCTATGGGGAAGGGTACTATCTTAACCCAACTCCTATTCAGCAAAACGAAGTTTTTTGCCAATGCCCCAGGTTCGCGTCGCTGGATGGCTTTGGATGTCATGGGACAGAACATCCATGGAAGGGACGCGAACCTGGGGCACCCGCTTGAATGATTTATTACGCCGATCTTTTCGAAATAAGTCGTCGAAGGACGTGGCCTTTCCACATCCACAATCCCGAGAGGACCATTACTGGAAGGAAGAGAAACCGAGTTGCGGGGGCGTAGTCTGGGAGTTTTTCAAACGGACCATAGAGGTAACTGAATATCGGAATGGCAAAGACGAGGTGAATCCAGCGAAAATCGTGCGTTTGGTGGCTTCTTTCATAATGACTTTGCGCTCCATGATCGACGGTACAGCGTCGCTTGCTCTGCACCAGGCTGCTGGAAAATGAGATTCCTCGCCGTCCTCACCGCGTAAGCGCGGCTGCCGAGGGCTCGGAATGACAAAACTCAAGAATTGGGCGGCAGAGTAGAACTCGTCCACCCCAGCGAGCGAAAATCGTGCGAACTGGGGACTCCGGTCATGCCCTGCCGGTCCTGCTCGTTTTCTGAGTTTTTCTCGGCATCCCGCTAGACCCTTAGCGAGCCACGGAACGCCCTGGCGGCATAATAAGATTCCGCGCCGTTGTGATACGTGAAAACCGTGTCGAAGCGGCGATCACAAAAGAGGGCGCCACCGAGCTTTCTGATGGCAGAAGGCGTTCTCACCCAGCTCGAAGTTTTCGTATCGAAGTCTCCAAGCTTCTGCAACTCTCGATATTGTTCTTCCGTTAAAAGCTCAATGCCTATGGCATCTGCCATATCCATGGCGTTACCTTTTGGTTTATTTTCTTTCCTTGAGTCCAGCGCTTCCCGGTCGTAGCAAAGACTTCTGCGGCCTTTGGGACTTTCCTCTGAACAGTCATAAAAAATGTGTTCGCCCGTCTTTTTATCCTGACCAACGACGTCCGGTTCACCGCCAGTGTTCTCCATTTCGTTGAGTGACCACAGTTTTTCAGGATTGGCTTCCAGCTTTGCTTGCGCATTCGGCCATTCAAGACCTTTGTGGCGGTTCATGTTTTTCTCGAAGCGGGCTTTCAATGCTTCGAGCAGTTTCTTACGTTGTTCCGGTGACAACTCCTTTTTCAAGCGTTTGGTGGCATCTTTCATGATGAGTTTGTCCTCCATTTATCGGCGATACCGCGTCATTTACCCAGTTACTAGTATCTTGTCCAAGCAATACGCGGCGTAAGTCACCGCGTTTCGAGGCGAAGCATAATGCGTCGGCGCTGCGAGCAAAGTACATAGATCCTTCGCTTTGCTCAGGATGACGGCGCAGACTAATGAAGCGACGATTCACGACTTTTGAGCCGCCTGAGGCCAGTTGGGCGTTTCAATACCGAACTGCTTGCCGTACTCCGCGGTCAGGCGCTGCCAGCCGGGGAACTTCATGGCCTCGGGGCCGGCGATGCGGCCGATGGGAGTGCCGCTCAGCAGATGGTCCAGAACATCGAAACAAATGTGCCACCCGGCAGCGCCCATTGCGATGAAGCGGTGACCGATGTTGGTCCATAGCGTCAGGCGGGTGCCTCCACGAAAGGCTTCGAGTTCCCACCGCATATCGAAGCCACCCCAGTTGTACTCAAGCACCTCAGGAGCATCGGCCCGCGTCACTGTTGTTTCGGTAATGCGCAGCGCGGGCGCTCCCACCGTGGTGAGCTTCACCGTGCTTCCAACCGTACCCAGGTCCGAATCGGCTTCAAAGGGAGCCCACTCGCGCAGATGCGCCGGGTCGGTTATCGCCTGCCAGACTTTTTCCGGCGAGTGCCGCAGTTGTCTGACGAGAACCAGAGTCCACTTCTCTCCGTCCTTTTCTACATGCGCCAGGTGGGCCGGACCGGGTGTGTACTGCTCGCGATCGATCATCTTTTTTCCTTAGCGTTTCCCTTACGGGCGTCCTTAATAGTGTGTCAGTTGGGTGAGCTGAATGAGGTTGCCGCACGTGTCGTTCAGCATGGCAATGGTCGAGCCGGTCACGTCGCTTGGCGGCATTGTGAACTCGGCGCCGCGGGCTTTGACACGCTCGTAGTCGCCTTTGACGTCATCAGTGAAAAACATTGCCGCGGGCTGGTGCTGCTGACAAATCGCCTGCTGATACGCTTTAGCCGCGGGATTGTTGTTCAGCGCCAGCTGCAGTTCGGTGCCATCCGGCTCGTCGGGCGAGGCCACAGTCAGCCAGCGAAATGGGCCCTGGCAGAAATCGGCCTTTTTGGCAAAGCCCAGTACCTCCGTATAGAAGCGCAGGGCTTTGTTCTGGTCGTCGACGTATACGCTGGTGAGTTTGATTTTCATTTCGTTTCTCCTTTGTCACGTCCGCGGTTTCGGCCGCGTCGTCTTCTCTTTAGTTTTTCGTTTCGTTGGTGGTTTCCGATCCATGCGGTCGCGATCCATCCCATCAAGGTGGCGTTCGAGAGCATCCACGTGAGCGGACCAGAAGCGGCGGAACTGAGCCAGCCAGGCATCCATCTCTCGGAGTGGTTCTGGTTTCAGCCGGTAGAGACGGCGCTGCGCGTCCACCGTGGATTCGACGAAGCCGGCATCTCGCAGCACTCGCAGGTGCTTTGAGACGGCCGGCTGCGTCATATGAAGCTGACGCTCGATCTCTCCCACCGACTGTTGTGACGAGCCGAGGAGGCTCAATATCGCGCGGCGGTTCGGCTCCGCAATGATTTCGAAGGCAGATTCCACCCTTTGTATATACTCCGTAGCGCATATACGTGTCAAGGCATATTAACGAGCGAGGTGATGCGTTTCGCCTTGTCCCCGGGATTATGCGAGATCTTCCGTCCCCGCAATCGTCTAGTCGGGCTGGCTTGTCATTCCCAGCTACAGCAGATTCCTCGCTTTCGCTCGGAATGAGAAACATGTTGGAGACGGGACGTTACTGGAGCCCACCTACAACATCTTTATCTTCTCAGGCGGCAAGAGCAACACTCCCGATGCAGAGAACGCGAAAGAGTGGGGCACCCTAGATTGAGTTCATCGGTCCATGATGAGGGGTGGCCATCCCCCTGGCCTCAGGCGGCCAGCAGCACTACGCCGCCCGCCACCAGCAAGGCGGCCAGCCAGCGGCGGCGATCTACACGCTCGCGGAGAAATATCCTGGCTGCGATGGCGTTGGTCACGAAGGTGAGAGACGCTGAAGCGGGTGCGATCAGACTGACGTCGCCCCAGGAGAGTCCGAAGAGGAGGCTGTAGAAGGCGATGGTCATGACGAGGAGGCCGAAGAGAAAGGTCGGATTGCGCAGGACTCTGCGCAATACTGTCCAAAGGCCACTCTGGCGCCAGAGTTCGCCCACGTCCCCGACCTGCTTCATGGCGTGGGAGAGCAGTACGTCGCCGGTGGTCGAAGCCAGCACAATCACGGCAATTGCGCTCCAAGTGTAGGCTTGCTTCATCCCTTGTCCCTCGATGAAGCGGGTTCGCAGGCCGCCTCGTGGAGCTGAGGCTTTGCCGGATGTTGGGTCAGCGCGGGACCTTGGGTCACGAATCCCACGCCGGCGGAAATCAGAAGAATTCCGATCCAGCGCGAGGTGGTCACCTGCTCGTGCAAGAAAAATTTCGCAATCAGGGTGAGCAGCACGTAGCCGAGCGAGGTCGCGGGAAGAACGTAGGTCAGATCGGCCCAGGAGAGCGCGGTCATGTAAGAGGCGAAGAATCCGAGCAGGAGCAAAATCCCCAGAGCAACCGAAGGGTTGAAAACGGCCAGAATCACATCCGACCAATGCCTGATGGAGATGTTGCCCACCTGTTTCATGCCGTGGGAGAGCAGGGAATCGCCGATGGAAGCGCACAGGGTCACGCCGGCGAGCACTAGATACTTGCGAGGGGTCACACGGTCTGTTCCTGACGAATTTCGGAAAAGTCCCGATTCTGCGTGGCGCTGATCTTTGTAAGCAACCTGTGAAGGTTGGCAGCAAAAAGAGAATGCATAGATCCTTCGCTTGGCTCAGGATGACAACGTGGATTTTCGGGCGCGGTTACCTCGGCGGCTAAAGCCGAAATCGTTGGAGCCCTAGCGGCACGCCTGAAGGCGTGCCCTGACACGAATTTCACTTTAACCTTGCTAGGCCTTCGCGGGAGCGATCTCGGCGGCAGAATCGTCCTTCTCGCGCTTGTCTTTGACCCATTTGTGGCGCATGGCGCGAGTTTTCAGGAAGGTCTTCGCTTCTCTGTAAAGCCGCTTGCGGTCCACGCTGTTGAATGCCGCCTTTCGCAGGATGCGGAATACGGCCTTCGGCCTAAAGTAATACTCGTCGTAAAAGCGGTGCACCGCTTCGAGAATGTCATCCGCGGGCAGACCCGGATACTGGATGTGGGCTAGCTGATGGCCGCCTTCGTCCACCATTTTGTTGTCACCGACCATGAAGCCGTTTTTTACGGCGTAGTCGTACAGTTCGGTCCCGGGATAAGCATGGGCCACGGAGACCTGAATTGTCTCTACGTCCAGTTCCTTAGCGAACGCCATGGTGGTGCGAATGGTCTCGTGGGTTTCGCCGGGCAGGCCGAGGATAAAGTCGCCGTGAACCACCAGCCCTAGTTTGTGACAGTCCTTGGTGAACTGGCGGGCCCGCTCAACGGTGGCGCCTTTCTTGATATTTTTCAGAATCTGCTGGTCTCCCGACTCGTATCCGACGATCAACAGACGGCAGCCCGCTTCCTTCATCGCCTTCAATGTTTCGTAATCGGTTGTGACTCGCGACGTGCAGGACCAGGTTAGGTTCAGGGGCTTCAACTTGGCACAAAGCTCGATAGTCCGCGCCTTCTGTATGTTGAAAGTGTCATCGTCGAAGAAAAATTCTCTGACTTCGGGCCACAGTTCTTTGGCTTTGGCCATTTCCCGGGCTACGTCATCGGTGGAACGTTTTCGCCATGGATGGCCGCTCAGAGTCTGCGGCCAAAGGCAGAACGTACACTGCGCGGGGCATCCGCGCGTCGTGTAGAGAGAGACGTAAGGGTAAAGCAGGAACGGCACGTTGTACCTGGTCACGTCCAAATCGCGGCGATATACTTCGGTGACGTGGGGCAGGGAATCGAGATCCTGAACCTCTGGGCGATCCGGCGTGTGCACCACCGATTCGTTCTTCAGGAACGAAATGCCAAGGATTTCTTCCAGTGGTTTGCCGTTGGCGAACTCGCAAGCGGCGAAGTCGAACTCCTTGCGAACCACGAAGTCGATTTCCCGACAATCCTTCAGCGACCGTTCGGGCAACACGCTGACGTGCGGCCCGACAAAGGCGATCTTGATTTGGGGATTTACTTCCTTGATCTTCTTTACCAGCCGGATGTCTCCCGGAAAGCCCGGGGTACTGGTGAAGAGTACGAGGAATTCGTAATCGCGGGCGATGTTGATGGTCTCATCAGCCGAGACATGATGCGAAGGCGCGTCGAGCAGGCGTGCGCCCTCGAGCATTCCGGTCGGATAGGCGAGCCAGACCGGGTACCAATAGCTTTCAATCTCACGGGTAGCGGGCCAACGCGACCCGGCTCCCCCGTCGAAGTTCTCGAACGAGGGCGGATTCAGAAACAAGGTTCTTAATGGCATAGGTTTGCTTGCTCTTATAGTAACATTTTGAGCCGTCTTAAAGCGCCCGTGGGTACACTCCGAGTACCTGCCTTGACCCGTAGGTGGCAGGCTTGGCTCGATCCAACACAATTTCCCTAAGTGTATGCAAGAACAGTGTAATCGGTGGCTGCGGTGGGTGCAAAACCCTTACGGCGAATGGATGATTTGATGCGTTCAACAGGGAAACTGGGCTTCGGATTGGGTGGGGGCGTGGTGAGGTTTCGGTCAAACCTCTTTAACCACAGTGGGCACAAAGATTCGCGAGGGAACACGCTTATTTCCCGACGCCCACCCATGCTTCGAGTTCGCCGGTGGCGCGCAATAAGCTGATGCGCGCCCGCTGGAGTTCAAAGTTCGTATCCTGTAGGGAGTCGTAGCGTTCGTTGAGTTGATTGCGGGCGTCGTCCAGGTCATGCAGAGTCGCGCTACCGGCATCGGCTCGGGTTTGCGTGGCATCGAGATTGGACTTGGCGATCTGGTATTCGAGATCGACGACTTGCTGCGCCGCCGCCAGTTGCGCGACCGAACGTTGTAGCTTCAAGGTTTGTTCGGATACTCGGTTTTTCGCCGTTTCTACATCTTTCTTGGCCCGGACTGCGGTCGCGTCGGCGGCTTGTGCGCGGGCATGCTGTGGAGGATTCAAGAAGGGAAAGCGGATCTGGACGCCGACCGTGGCATTGTTCGGTTGGAAGCTGTGGGGCTGAAAAAAATCCTGATAATTGTTGAACGTGGCCAGCAGCGCATATTGAGCGGCAAAGTCGACGCTCGGCCACATCGAGCGGTGCTCGCCGCGGGCACGGAAAGCAAGCGCGGTGGCGCGGTTGTCGGCGATTTGGATCAAGGGGTTGTCTTGCGTGGCTTTGGCGGCGAGATTGTCTTCCTGTTTTACCTCGGGCAACTCGGGAATCGACTCGGTCACAGTCTCAATTGCAGCGGCCGGCAGACCGGTCAATTGCGAAAGCCGGTTGCGCAGGACGTCAATTGCTCCTTGTGCCTGGGAGATGTGCAGGTAAATACGAGCCGCGTTGAGTCGCGCCTGGTTTCGAATCAACGGATTGTCCACGCCAGCCAGGACGCGCTTGTTGACGGTCTGCTCCATTTTTAGCGCGTCCTCGTATTGATGACTCAGTGGGGCCATGAGCGCCTCCCATTTACTGAGTTCGGCATAACTCAAGACCGTGTCCTCAATTACCTGGCTGCGTTGATCTTTTGTCTGAATCGTAGATTCCTGCCATTCGGTCCTGGCCGCGCGAACAAAATCCCGCAGCGCAGGGTTGAATAACGCGGACTGCGCGGTCGCGTTGACGATTGAAGGCGCGGAGCCCTCCAGGCTGAGAGGATAGCCGTAGGACTTTCCGAGCCCCGAACCCACCGCTAACTGCGGCAGATATTGATTGCGAACTTCGTGGTAGGAGGCAAAGGCGCGCTGCTCGTCGAGATGAGAAGCCTCGATCGTCGTGCTGTGGGCCAGCGCCAACTGCACGGCTTGCTTAAGGGGCAATTGCTCAGCCACGAGACTCCCGCAGAAAGAAATTAGCAATACACCCAGAGAGAGCAGCCCTGATGCGGAACTGGATGGCTTCATGGATTCGTCCTCGATAGAAGTTGCGAGAATTGGAGACACGATTGTAGATGAGGGAGGCGGAGCCATGCCAAGAGTGTCCTCATTGGCATCCGCTTCGTCACCACCACATCTGCATAGCGAAGTTCTAGAACAGCCGCCCAATGCGGAAGAAGAACTTGTGGTGTCCGGTGTCTCCGTATGCGTACGCCGCTTCCACTGGCCCAAAGATGGTGTTGACCACGAGGCCTGCGGCGGCATCGTTGGGGAGGCCCGAAGCCTTGTTCACCATGGTATGGGGCGGACCATAAACTTGCGCCGCCTCATAGAGGCCCAGGAAGTAAACGCCGCTCCCGAGCAGCGGCGGGAGTTTTGCCAGTTGCCGCAGATATCCCAGTTGGAAGAGGAGGTATTTGTTCATCAACAGTTCATTCGTGCCGTAGGAAACCAGACGCTGCGAGCCGCCGAGGGAGAATTGCGGCAGGCCAGTTTCGTAGTCGAACGTCGTTCCTCCATATCCGCTCAGAAAGACGGAGTTTGGCTCGCCGATGCGGAAATAGTTCCGAGAACCAACTTCAAAGACCGGATACGAGTTGGTCACGAACGGACTAGCGTTTGACCAATGAAAATCCACCTGGAGATTTTGACCCGCGCGAGGAATCACCGCGTCGTCCAGACGATCCATCCTGAATTGGACTTTCGCGTTGCCATAGCCGCCTGAAAAGGAAGGCAATTCGTTGGGGTTTCCAATTTGCCGGGCAAATTTCTCCCATCCGCCTTCGTAGCCGACGCGCAGTTCAGCGATTCTTCCGAACTGATAACCCGTATCAAGGCCTCCGCCGGCATTGGTTCCCCGATAGATGGTGAGCAGTTTGTTGTTGTCATAAAGATAAAAAGGGTTGTTCAGAGCAAAGAGCCGAGGAGCAACGAACCAGTGAGTCTGCGGAGTGAACGGGTGATAGTACTCCGACCTGATTCCGTACTGCGAGAACAGAATGATGTCGGTTCGCCATTCCGAGCGGAAACCACCAATATCGAGGAATGTGATCCTGGCTCCCAGGTTGAAGGTAACATTGTTCAGACTGGATCCATCTACCAGAATCAACGGCCGAACGATCGGGGGTCCATAAGTATTTTCCTCGGTCTTCACCAACAAACCTTGCTCGCCGTTGCGCTCTGTCATTTCGTAGCTGAGCGTCGAAAATCGTCCAATCCCCTTCAGGTGCATGATTTCGCTATCCAGTTCGTTGTAGTCGACAGGCTTCCCGACGGCTCCGGCCATTTGCTTTTGTATGCGCTGCGAAAGATGCCCATTTACGCCGTCGACGGCGACAAACTCCGGAATTGGAGGAGTAGTTATGCGGCGAGCCGCTCGTTCCGCGAGGTATTGATTCCATGTGGCATCATCCACGGCGAGGGTCGAAAGTATTCGGGACTTGGCCGCTGCAGCGTCGTAGCCCGCTTTAATGATCTGGTCGGACTTGTCAAAATCGAGGGTCCCATACTTCTGCAACGGAACCGAAATCAGCAGATCGACATCTTGCATGCTCCTCAACTCGTTGGCCGAGATCATCACGGAGATCGAACGGCCCAGCACGGCGAAACTGGAGAGACTTGCATCCGGCGCCAAAGGTGCCTCTTCCAGGTGAACTCCGAGCGTCAGGTCGGCTCCCATTTGTTTTGCAACGCCAATCGGAATGTTCTCGAGCAATCCGCCGTCGGCGTAGATGGCGTCTTTGGTGCGCACTGGCGTGAAAATTCCTGGCAAAGACATGGTGGAGCGCAATGCTAGCGACAAGGAACCGCTACGAAAAACCTTCGGCTCGCCGTTGACGAGGTTGGTGCCGACGCACGCAAAAGGAATGGGAAGATCGTCGAAGCTTTTTATCTCGGAGTACGGAAGAGCAACCTGGTCGAGAATGAGTGAGACCTGCTGGCCGGAATTAAATCCCTCGGGAAACTGCACTCCCTTGCGCAAGCCAAACTCAAGACTGTTCGGATACTGGCGCTGATCCTCCTTGCGCCGGAAAGAGAGATCTTGAAAGGGCGTCTGCCCTGACATTACCTGGTCCCAATTGATCCCGTTCACCACGTCGCGAACCTCGGCCGCATTGCGTCCGGTCGCATATACTCCGCCGACCAGACCGCCCATGCTGGTGCCGGCCACGTAGTTCACGGGAATGTGATGCTCCTCCAGCCAAGTGATGACACCAACGTGCGCCAGTCCGAGCGCCCCGCCACCCTGCAGAACCAGTCCGAGCGTGGGACGCTTTTTAGCTGTAGAGCCCGCAGCCTGTTCCTGGGCGATTGATTGCAAAGATGTTAACAACAGGAATGCCACGGAGAGATAGGCCCATATTCGCATGCGCATAAGTCTGTTCCTTTCGTCTGACGCAGGAACGAATTCCAAGCGCTATTACGGTAGCGGAAATCTGTCGCGCGTTCGACTACGAGAATTGATAGGTGTCAGGCACCGGATTTTATGAGCCGAGTTGCGTTGGCTGGGGCATCGAGGGGCATTCTCATCAGAAAACCCACGTCGTCTTGCAAAACGGCGGAACGAATGAAATGTCAGACAAAGGTTCGATCGCAGCTCGACGCAGACTTTTAGCCGATCGAATCCAGCGCTTGCGTCAGGTCTACCTCGAGATCGTCAAAGTCTTCCAGACCGATGTTCAGACGCACGATGCGATGGCCATAGTCTGGGCGGTTCGGAGCGGAATGAAAATCGTACGCCACAGCCAGACTGGTCACACCCGCCCAACTGTAGCCGATTTTGAACAGTTTCAACGCATCCACAAAAGCCAGAACCTGGGGCTTGGTGAAGCGCTGATCAAACACGATGGAGAAGAGTCCGGCCGAGCCGGTGAAATCTCGCTTCCAGAATTCGTGTCCTGGGCAAGAGGGAAGTGCGGGATGAAGAACCAGTTCGATCTCGGGACGCCCAGCCAGCCATTGGGCTAGCGCGAGGGCAGTTTCCTCAATCGCTTTCAGGCGCACGGCAAGCGTCTTCATGCCGCGCAAGGCAAGGCCGCAATCGTCCGGCGAAGCGCCACATCCGACGAGTTGATGGGTTGACCCTATGCGCTTGTAGGCAGCTTCGTCACGCACGGTAATCGAACCCAGAAGAAGGTCGCTGTGTCCGCCAACATACTTGGTGAGCGCTTGCATGGTGACGTCGACGCCGTGAGCGAAGGCATCGAAATAGATGCCGGCGGACCAAGTGTTGTCGAGCACGACCATGGCTCCGATGCGATGAGCAGCGGCGACAATGGCGGGGACGTCCTGCACCTCCATGGTGATCGAGCCGGGACTCTCGCACCAGACCAGGCGCGTGTTATCGCGGAACAGTGATTCAATTGTTCCTCCAATCGTGGGAGGATAGAAGCTGACCTCAACGCCGAGGCGGCGAAGAACCTCCACAGCAAACTTGCGATTGGGCGTGTAAACACTCTCCGGTACAAGAATGTGATCGCCCGCTTTGAGAAAGGACAAGTTGATCAGCGCGATGGCACCTTGTCCCCCGGGCGTGATGAAGGTGCGAAAGCCTTTTTCGAGCTCGCAAATGCGCGCCGCTAATTCCAGCGTCGTGGGCGTGCCATAAAGGCCGTACGTGTAGCCGACTTCGTGCTGGTCCCACGTGTCCTGCACCGCCGCTGCATTCGGAAACAGGACGGTTGAGCCTCTATAAACCGGCGTGGAAAGGGAATGGAAACCCCCAGGGGCATGCGCGTCGGAGTGAATGAGCTTGGTCTTCCAATTCTTGGGCATAGGCGGAAATATTTTGGACGAATTCGAAGTCCCTAGTCACCGGCTAACGTGGATTCACGATATCAGCCATTGCGCCATTCAGCCGGTCCAAAGCGGTTTGAGCCTGAGTGAAACTCTTTGCAAGAGCGAGTGACGCGCGGTATTCCTGTGCCGCTGCCGGCTTGTTGCCCTGTTGCTCGAGCGCTGTCCCCAACAGGTAATGAGCTTTGAATGCAGGCGCAGCTTCCACGGTCAAATCAGGCGACAGGTAGCGGCGAAGAAGTTGGGTCGCCTCCGGAAGATTGCGTTTGGCACGAAGTAGCATATTGGCGGACTCCATCAGCACTTCTGGCTGATTCATCGGAGCCGCACTTGCATGGCGTATGGCATCTTCCATGGCATCCAGCCGTCCCTCATGTCGATAGAAGTAGGCCAGGTTCAGCCAGGCTAGCGCCGCGCCGTGACTGGCATCGACGGCCCCCTGATATGCGTTCTCGGCCGTGAGCAGGTCCTTGTTCTTTTCGGCAAGTCTTCCTTTGACCCAACCCGCTCGGACCGGATCTGTGGCCGCGATTCTCGGAACCTGCGCTTCGGCTTTGTCGCGTCCTCCTCCAACGATTCCGGGTGCCTCCATGTAGAACTCTGCCAAATCGGTGCGCGCTTCCGTGCTGTCGGGATCGAGGCGTACCGCGGTTTCAAATTCGTTCCGAACTTTTTTCGCCAGTCCTGCCGCAGTCAGGAAACCAGCATGGTCGGCCTTCTCCCCATAAATGCGGCCCAACCACATGTGGTATTGCGAATTTCCCGAATCCAGCGCCACCGCTTTCTCGCACGCCGAAATTCCCTTGTCCCAGTCGGCGAGTGCGAAATAGGCCCGGCAAAGCAGGTTATAGGACGCGGCATCATTGGGAGCGTTGCTGATTCTGTGCTGCAGAGATACGATGGCATCGTCCACGCGGCCTTCAGCCAGGAGTTTGCTGTCGGCGGAATCAGCCGCGGCCAGTGAAGGAAGAAGCGCCAGCACAAATAGGATCGACACTCTCTTAAGCGAAAACATTTCCTAGCGAACCGCCTTTACTGCTAAACCGTTGCGCAAAGGTTTGGAATTCAACGGACCCAAAGCAACCAGCGCGTTTTCAGGCAGGCCTCCAGTAACCTCAACCTGAGTGAGATTCGAAATGGAGGTTTGCACGTAACGACGTTGTAGTTCATTGTTGACGATCTGGTAGACGTAAGTCTTGTTGTCGTCGTCCTGATGGACGGCCTCGCGGGGCACGGTGAGAACGTCGCGGTGCTCAGCCGTAATGATCGTGACTCCAACATTGACGTTCGGAAGCAGCTTGAAATCCTTGTTGTCCACCACACAGGTCGTCTCTCCCACGTTCCGCGTGCCGTGCAGTTTGATGACGGCCGGAATCACGCTTACCGCGCCTTCCCAGCTTCGTCCCGGCAACGCATCCCACGTAACCTCGATCTTGTCACCAGGTGCGAGTCGTCCGACATCGGGTTCGTCGACAAAGGCCCGCACCCGGACTTTCGACAGATCCGCTTCCTGCAACACCAGGTCGCCGGGGTTGAGGTAAGCGCCCAGTTGTACGGGCAGGGAATACACGACCCCGTCAAACGGAGCCCGAATGTTTAACTGATTAAGGTTGTCCTCTGCTGCTGCCAGCGCGGCTTCAGCCTGCGATTTCTGAGCTTCCACCCGGGCGATCTCCGGCTGCGAGTAACGATCCTTTTGCTTCTGCAGAAGCAGGTTGAGATCTGCGTTGGCGCGCTTGAGCTGATCTTCCGCATTTTTCACTTCACCCGGTGACGCCGCACCTTGTTCGCGCAAGCGACGCAGTGCGTCCAGGTTGCGCTGCGCGGTATCGCAGTCGGTGTGAGCCTTGGTTATTTGCGATTCGAGTGTCAGAACCTCCTCGCGGTTTCCGCCCTTTTGGACAGCGTTGAGATCGGCCTCTGAGGATTGGACTTGAGCCTGGGCTCGCGCAGCCTGGCTGCGGGCGTCCGCATCGTTCAATTGCACCAGCAGTTGACCCTTCTTGACCTGGTCTCCTTCCTTGACCAGAATCTTCTTCACCGTGGTGCCGACAGGAGCATGGGCCTCGAAGTTCTGCAGCGGCTCGACTTTGCCATTGGTGGAGACAACGCTGCGTATCGTCCCCCGCTGCGCGCTCACCGCCCGCACCGGCACTGCCGGATCGCGAGACATGAAAGACGCGAGCAGGATGACCGCTGCGACGATCGCGATGGTCGTCACGATCCAGCGGTGCCGGGTTACGAAACTGGTGCTACCGTTCGTCATTATCCTTGGTTAATCCCATGCAAATGGCTGAAGCATAAATGTACCACCTGCAGCCTCGGGAATCTGTAGAAGGAACCTATCCGATTAGATGCGCCAGTCTTGCGGATTGGACCGCAAAATCCTGCGGGATTTGGCCATTTGGCTGGATCGCTGGTTACAATGTGGCATGCCCAAACCGCGTCGCTACAAGCCGGAACATGCAGAGGCGGGATTGGACGCCAAGTTCCCCGAGATCGAGACCTGGCCCAACCAGTTTCCGGGATACGAAATCGTCGTCGATGATCCCGAGTTCACCTCGGTTTGCCCAAAGACCGGATTACCCGACTTCGGAGTGCTCACCATCCGCTACATGCCCGACAAGCACTGCCTGGAATTGAAATCGCTGAAGGAGTATCTGCAGTCTTACCGGAATCTAGGAATCTTTCAGGAAAACATCGTGAACCGCGTGCTCGAGGACGTCGTGCGCTGGTCGCATCCAATGTGGGCTGAAGTGAAGGGCGACTTCAGGCCGCGTGGAGGAATATCGACGGTCGTGATCGCCAAGTGGCCAAGGCCAAAAGATAAGGGTCGGAAATAGACCTGAGGCTCGAAAACCAGGTCAAGAGACTGTCACTCACTCCGAAAGACGAAATGCAATTCACTGACAAGCGTCGCATTTCTTAGCGCCTAGTGCGCTGCTGCCGAAGCTCTTAGCGGTTCAATCTGTTCCAATTCGTGTGCCAGTCCAGTCTTTGCGCGGCCGATCTCATACGCATCCTGCAGATTCAGCCAGAACTGCTCGGTGGTTCCAAAGAACCGCGACAGCCGAAGCGCGGTGTCCGCAGTTATGCCACGTCGTTCCAGGATGATGTCGTTGATACGAGGTGGAGGGACACGAAGCCGTTTTGCCAGGGCGTACGCAGAGATTGACATGGGCTTTAAGAATTCCTCCCGCAGAATTTCGCCGGGATGAATTATCCAATTCGGCGTGCCTTTTCTCAATACACTCATCAACTTCTCCCTGCCAGCCAGTCTCAGTGATAGTCGACCACTTCCACATCGCAGGCGTCGTGATCGCGCCAGACGAAACAAACCCGGTATTGATCGTTTATGCGAATACTGTATTGCCCTCGCCGGTCACCGCGCAGCTTCTCCAGTCGGTTGCCAGGCGGATAATTCAAATCATGCAATTCCAACGCTGCATCGAGCATTCCCAGTTTTCGTCTCGTGATATCCGCGGGCGGAGAGCCTCGGGTCTTGCCGGTTCGCCAGATCTGCTCCGTCGCCCGGTTCGCGAAACTCCTGATCACAGGCTCAATCATAACGATGATCGTTAATAACGTCAATCGTTATTATGTGGACCGGAATTCCGGAGGAATTACTCCGAAGGCCCGTCTGCTCATGGCGATTGGCCATTGCCGAGAAAATGCCCGATCGTCTCGTTCAAAAACTTCTCATCCGCCGGATTACTCGCCGCGCCGGCCGTGTGCCCCCACAGTGATGGGATCGGTACCAATGAAACTTTCGCTATGAACGCTGCTTCATAGCGCGCGTCTCCCACAGGGAAATAGAGGTCTGTCTCTGAAGGCATATACAGGAACGGAACCTTAATCGAGCGTAGTGCATTCTCGACCTTCCCGTCGAACCCGGGCGTCGAGCCCACATCGTGCTTCTCCCAGGTGCGCATCTGCAGGATCAAGTCATTGGCATCGGCGCCGGGGATGAAGTCCGTCCGGAAGTTATGCACTAGCTGGTCGAATGTCATTCCAGGCTTTTCGGTCTCCCGCCACAACTCGCGTCGCCACCATTCCTGCGAAAACAGCCATCCTGTCCAGACCATGGCGAACGCTTCCAGTCCTTTAGTCGGAGGTGTCTTGTAGTCGCCAGTCTCGAAGGCAGCGTCCGCGGTCAGCGCGGCGATTTGTCCCTCCAGGCGCACGACTCCGTGCGGATAAGTCTTCGCAGTTCCGCAGGTCACCACGATGCGGTCGGCGAAGTCGGGATAACTCACTGCCCATTGAAATGCCTGCTGTGCGCCCATGGAGAATCCGATGATCGCGCGCAGATGGGTAATCTTGAGTTCGTCCGTAAGCAGCCGATGCACAATATCAACGTTGTCGCGAATTGTCGTGACCGGGAATCGCGGACCATGGTACGGCTCGGGCGTATTACTCGGGGATGACGAATGCCCGTTGCCAAACAGCTCCGTTGCAACCAGGAACAGCCCTCTGGTGTCGAGCGCATGCCCGGGCCCGATCAGCCATTCATAGCCATGGAAGTCCGCCATGTAGTGCGAGGGTAGGAGCACTGCGTTGTCCCTGGCCGCATTCAAATGGCCGTAGGTTCCATAAACAATCCGGGCTTGAGGAAGCGTCACGCCGCTTTCGGTATGAAAGTTTGAAATGATGAACTCATGGCGTTCGCCAGTCTCCGGCTTCTTCGCTGCATCGTCGGCATTCAGGGCGGAAGACAAAAGCACGAAAAAAACTAAGAGCGGAGAAATAAGTCTCTTCATGCTGAGATTTCCTTGCTGGAGAATGGGGGCAGCCGAATCTTATCACCCTCGCCATGGCGCGAATGCTGCGCCCGCCATGATATATTCCTTCGCCAAGTGACCCAAACGAAACTTTATCCTTGGACTGCGCTCGTCCTGCTCACGACGCTGAACCTGCTCAACTACATCGATCGTTCGGTGTTATTTGCGGTGCAGCCGCTGGTGCAGAGCGAATTTCACCTTACTAACGCACAGGTTGGATATCTTACGAGCGCCTTTCTAGGCTTTTACATGATTGCCGCGCCCTTTACCGGGCCGCTTGCCGACCGGTATTCGCGAAAGCTGATCATTGTTCTAGGCGCCGCCTTCTGGAGTGCGCTTACGCTGCTGACCGCGGTTACGCACACATATTGGGAGCTGCTGGTCCGCCATACGCTGGTTGGAGTGGGCGAGGCAACTTTTGTCACCATTGCTCCGACCTTTGTCGCCGATCTTTTTCCCGAGAGCAAGCGCGGTCGCATCTTCGGCATCTTTTATCTGGCCATCCCCGTCGGCACGGCAGCGGGCTATCTGCTGGGTGGCAAACTCGGTCCTCAATTCGGATGGCGGTTTCCTTTTTACATTGCGGCATTTCCCGGCTTCCTGCTTGCGCTTCTGATCATGTTCCTTCCTGAGCCGCCGCGCGGCCAGTTCGATTCACTGAAAGAGACTCCGGATCGCGCAACCCTGCGGGGCCTGGCGAGCAACCCGGCATTCTGGACGGTCACCTTGGGGATGGCGGCTGGAACCTTTTCATTAGGCGGAATCCAAGTGTGGATGCCGACTTTTCTTGTTCGGATGCGTGGCTATACGCTGGAATCGGCGAATCTGATGTTTGGAAAGATCGTCGTGGTCGATGGCATCCTCGCGTCCCTGGCCGGAGGTTGGCTCGGTGATCGTCTGTTGCCACGCATGAAAGGTTCGTACTATTTTGTGTCCGCGGTCAGCATGGGCCTCGGCGTGCCCGTCATGATCGTCGGTTTATACAGCAAGGGGCCGCTGATGCTGCCCGCCATCGCGGTGGCGGCATTTCTGCTTTTGTTGAATACCTCGCCGCTTAACACGGCGCTGGTGAATTCAGTCGGTGCGCACATTCGGGCAACCGCGATTGCGGTGAATATTTTCATGTTTCACCTCTTCGGCGACGTTCCTTCGCCAACCCTCATGGGATACGTCGCCGACCGGCACTCGCTTCAGGAAGCCTTTATTCCGCCTATCATTGCGATGGCGGTTTCTTCTGCCATACTGTTTTACGGTATGCGATTCGCTCCTGCAGTACGGGTCGACGGCGAACCTGGATCCCCCGGCGGCCAGCCGGGATGATTCATTTTTCATGGGCATTCTTTCATTGGATGGCCGGCAGCATTCTCGCATTGGTCTGGTTTTCGCGTGTGCTCGATGCCGCCATGGGCATGCCCAAAGTAGCCGATATCGCGCAGCCCGAGTGGAACCGGAAACCTGCCACGCCGCATGGGAACCCGCGCGTCAGCATCATTGTTCCTGCCCGCAATGAGGAAGAACACATCGGGCCCGCCCTCTCTACGTTGCTGAAGCTCGATTACGACAACTACGAAGTCATCGCAGTAAACGATCGCTCCACAGACCGCACCGGCGAGGTCATGGATCGAATTGCCTCCACTCCCGAAGCAAGCGGTCGCTTGAAGGTGATTCATGTCGCCGAGTTGCCCCCCGGCTGGTTGGGCAAAGTTCAAGCGATGTGGAGCGCGGCCAATCAGGCGACCGGCGACTGGCTTCTTTTCACCGACGCCGATGTGTTCTTCCGGCCCGATGTCCTCACCCGCGCACTGGCCTATGCTGAAGTTGAATCCGCCGACCACCTTGTCTTATTTCCCCGCATGATCATGAAGAGCCCCGGCGAAAAAATGATGATCGCCTTCTTCCAGACGCTCTTTGCCTTCGGCCATCGCCCCTGGAAGGTGGCCGATCCCAAGACCAAAGACCATATGGGAGTGGGCGCATTCAACCTTATCCGCCGCCGCGTCTACGAAGCGCTTGGCACCTTCCAGGCGCTACGCTTCGAAGTGCTCGATGACATGAAGCTCGGGAAATTGGTCAAGAATGGCGGCTACGCGCAACGCAACGTTTTCGGCGCAGACTTGATCTCATTGCGCTGGGCGAAGGGCGCGATGGGCATGGTCGACAATCTCACCAAGAATTTTTTTGCCATTATGTCGTTCCAGTGGTGGCGGGCGCTGTTGTCTGCCTTCGTGCTTGCGTTTCTAAACTTGACGCCGTTCCTGGGGATTTGTCTCGCTCACGGATGGGCACGCCTCCCCTACGCGGTCGCGCTCGCCTCTATGTTCGGAATTTATGTGGGAATGTCGTGGCAGTCCGACGTCGCCGCCTATTACTTCGTCTTGCATCCCATCAGCACGTCTCTATTCGTCTACATCATGCTGCGGTCCATGACTTTGACCTTGGCAAACGGCGGGGTCATGTGGCGCGGCACTTTCTATCCCTTGGAAGAATTGAGAAAAGGGATGGTCTAGCAGTCCTGACCAGCCGATGTGGCCATCGATGACGCCACAGACAGGAAACCGCGTAAGTGTCCCGAGCACAGTACACTCGCTGCCGGAATGCTACGCTGCCGGGCGATCCAAGGAAATATTCGAGGACTCTTCCTCGGTGTCCACGTCGTCAATCGGCAGGTACCCCAAGCCGAGACAGCGGGCACATTTTGAACCCTCCTGGAGAAAGTTCTCTTCGTCGCATTGACAGCATCTGCCGTAACCGAAGGTATCCATTACCAACTCCTGCTTTCGGAATCAGATCTAAAATTGAAGCCACCGAAAGCTTCCCGAGCCTGGTTTTCGAAACCGACCCGTTGGATCGTGGTCGGCTGGCTGCACTAATTCGAGGCAAGCTTAAGCGACTAGAACCTCATCCGCCACGACCGTCGTCACACGACCGTGTGAGGCAAATCACCGTGTGAGGCTGCAGAACGGGTAGCAAATCGGCGTACTCGATTCTGTATGCCTTCCCCGACGTCGAGATCGGAGCCTATCCCCACGCTGGCTGATTCTGGGTGTCTAGTTATGGTGGTGTAGGACTCTCCACGGAATCGGAATCCGGAGGAATGTCCACTGGAATCTTTGCCGGCTGCTTTTTCTTGTGGGTCGCATAAGCGGGCTTTGGCAAGCTGAACGTTCCCCCGCTGTAGTGGCCCTTGTTCTCCACGTCGTAGTTCTTCGGCAGCGGCGGAATTCGCAGCCCGTCTCCGCCCAGTTGCCTTGACTGTTCGAGAACGATTTCAGCCCGGCCGTCGTACTCTTTCACTGGACCATGAATCTCGATTACTCGATTCTGCAACTGATTCACATCCCCGATGCGCTTGAGATCGTGAGCAAAAACCACGACGGTAAAAGGGCACACCATCGAATCCTGGCAGAAGTCAAAAAGCGTCACGCCTCTGCTCTGATGTTTTACGCGGAGAACTTTGCCGGTAACGCATTTGTCTTCCCCGATATGCAATCGCGCCTCTGTAATAGGGATGCAGTCCGCCGCGGCGAATGACGGCGGAAAAACCAGCAACAACAAAGTAACGAGCCGGCGCACACATCAATTGTAGGTTGTGTTTTACCGATCAGGCCGGAATCAGCTGAGAAAAAAGCGCGGAGTTTCCCGAAACAGAAAAGGCGGACAGGGGCCGGTCGTCAGGCCGGCCCTCTCGTCGCCCCAAAGAAAGTCTAGCTGAACGCCTTGACCGCGCTGGCCTCGTCGTCTCTCACGTCAAAGACGGTATAGAGCTTGGTGATCTGCAGCAGGTCGTGAACTTTCTTGGTCAGGTTCAACAGTTTCAGTTCTCCGCCCTGATTGCGAACCGTGGTAAACGCGCTGACCAGCTCACCAATCCCCGAGCTGTCTATATATGTGACTTCGCCAAGGTTGAGCAGAATCTTCTTCTGCCCCTTGGAAAGCAGTTCGCGCACCGTGTCCCGCAGAATCACGCTGCCCTCACCAAGCGTGATACGGCCACTGCAATCCACGATGGTGACGCCATCAACCTGACGTGTACTGGTCTTCATGCTCACTGAGAAGCCTCCTTAACGTTCCCGGATGGTCCGTGAACGTGCTTTACGAGTTTAATTTCGGTGCCCGTCTGGGACGGCAGGATCTGAACGTCGTCCATGAACGAGCGAATAAGAAAAATTCCCCGTCCCGAAGTCTTTAATAGATTCTCCGGAGCTAAAGGATCCGGAATCTTCGCCGGGTCTAACCCTTTGCCCTGGTCACGAATGGTGATGACCAGATCGCTGGCGGTCCGTTCGAAGTCGAGTTTGACTTTCTTATCCGGATCGTACGCATTGCCATGCAGCACCGCGTTCACCGCCGCCTCGCGCACCGCCATGGAAATCTGCATAACGACATCTTCATCGAATCCGCTTTCCGCCGCGATTCGGCTGGCTGTTTGTTCGGCGCTGTCGACGGTCTCCAGCGTCGAATCGAGCGTATAGGAGACCCGAAGTTCGGTCATGGCAAAGTGTTTGTGAACCAGCACGCAGACCCGAAACATCCGCCAATCCCGGTTGACCTCGCCGCGCTATCAATTCGCGCGAACCGAAAGCTCCCGATCAGCGGATTGGGTAGTTTGCCCTGCGGCTGTGCAAATGTCAACGCGCGGATTATACGCGCCGATTCTACCCCCGCAAAATGCGCCTGTACTCCGGCCCTCTGCCCCGCCAAAATCACTTAGACACCGGAACCCCAAAACAGTTAAAACGGTTCTGGCTTCCGGTCCCGCGGTTGGGTATTCTCTCAGAGCGATGTCATCGCTGGCGCTTACCGAGTTGCTGGGTCTGCCCGTATATGAACCCTCTGGCGGCCAGTGCGGGCGTGTCCGCGAGCTCGCGGTTGCGCCCCAGGAGGATCGCGCCCGCATCGCCGTAATGATCGTTCGCACCAAGTCCGGGGACCGCGTAATGCCGTTCAGCGCTGTGCACTCGATCAACGGCGGCCTGCGCATCGATAGCGAAGCTTCGGCCTGGCCCATCGCGGATGGTTCCGAAGGCTTATTCCTGCTCGCCCGCGACCTGCTCGACCAGCAGATCATCGACGTCCACGGCCGCAAGGTAGTTCGTGTCAACGACGTCGAACTCTTCCACGACCTCCATAGCCGCCATCCCGTGCTGAAGGTAGGCTCGGTTGACGTAGGTGCCCGGGGGGCGATCCGCCGTCTGCTGAAGGGCGTAGTCCCGATGAATGCGCTTCGGGCCTTGCTCCGCCAGATTCCCGAGCGGCCGATCCCCTGGGAATTCGTCGATCTGATCGAAACCGACCCCGCCCGCCGGGTAAAGCTGAAAATCTCCCACGAACGTCTGGCCCGCCTGCATCCGGCCGACATTGCCGACATCGTTGAAGATCTCGCTCCCGACGAGCGCGAAGCCGTCTTCGAAACCCTCGACGAGGAAGTCGCCGCCGAGGCTTTGGAAGAAGTCGATCCCAAGGTGCAGAAGGCGATTGTCGAGTCGCTCGACTCCGACCGCGCCGCTGACATCGTCGAAGAGATGGACCCGGACGCAGCCGCCGACCTGCTCGACAACCTTCCCGAGGAGACTTCCGCCGACATTTTGCAGGAGATGGCTCCCCAAGAACGCCAGGAGATGGTGGAACTTCTCGAGCACAAGGAGAACACTGCTGCCGGCCGCATGAATACCGACTACCTGGCGTTGCCCGTAGCCTCGACCGCTCACGACGCGGTCGAAGCCTTGCGCCACTTCGAAGGCGGCATCGAAGCCGTAAGCACGATCTACCTGGTCGACTCCCACGGCACGCTGGCCGGCGCCGTGCCCTTGGCCAAGCTTGTACTCGCATCGCCGGAGACCCCGTTGCTCTCGCTCACCCAGGAGCCGCTCATCTCCTGCCACGAGGACGCAAAAGAAAATCAATTCGCCGAACTCTTCGACAAATACAACTTGGTCACTCTGCCCGTAATCGACGACCACAACAAGCTGACCGGAGTGATCACTTCCGACGACGTAATCAGCCTGCTCCGAGCCAAGCTGTAAGAGGCCCTCCGCAAAGAGCGCGGAAGCGGCGCCACCCGCCGGAGTTTCTACCCATCGGGCAGAGATTGGCGTCCGATTGGGGACTTTGAGTGTAATCGCGATGTTTCGCCAACCATCGACCAATCCAACCGGGTGTCACGTTCCAGTTAAAGCCGACGATGCGAGAGTTGCGGCGTGACCGTTGGAAATGCAAATGCTGGTTGCCAATTTACGCTGAAAGCCTGCGAGTCGAACCTTTATCGGCCACGCTTCTCTACGGCGCTTACCTGCATCGAAACTAACCGGGCCACCAGTACCGCCAAATAGAGCTGTCCTGTCACCGCTTCTCCAGAGCCAAGAGTATGGGCCACCGGGTGGACCGGGAGGATTCCCTGATAGCCAACGGTCGTCAGCATCCCAAAACTATAGTTGACCCAACTGGTCACGACCGAAACATCGCTCCCCGCAGCGTCGAAAGCACCGGGATCCAATAATGCTGCGATGTGGTAAGCGTGTGCCCAGCCGAAACCAAGACACAGATAAGCAGCAAGCGCACCTTGAACGCGCATCGCCGTGATCGGCCCCGAGCGGAACACCTGCCAAAGCAATACAACCGTAATCGCTAGAATAGCTGCCAGCCCGGTCGATGCTCGCCAGAGCATGACCGGATTTGTCCGGGTCCACAACGTCGCCCACCGCACCACAATCGCTACGAGGGACAACAAAGACGCTAGCGCGAAGAGGGTTCGGTTCTCCCAGGCGATCGCGGTCCCAACCGCCACCGCGACGGTAAATGCGATGTCTGCGTAGATCGGCAAATGACTTTTTTCGAAGCCCATCGCTGGAAGCACGAACGTGACGACCACGAGCAGGAACAAGAAGAAAGAGAGGTTGGCCTGCGACTGCCAACCGTGAGCCAGCAGATCACGAGTCTTTAGCTGCATGAGCGACCCCTCAGCCACCAAACCCGCATGGCCATAGTACTCAGAATCAGTCGATGAGCGTTATCGCGAGTGGCTGTTGAAAAACCCCTCTTTTTGAAAAAACTGTCCCGGCGCAGGAATAGAAAATGTCCACCAAAATCGAGAACGTCGTTTATAGCGCATCCTAGCGCCATGAAATTTCTGCGAACTTCTCGAGTGTGAGTTTTTCAACAGCAACGCGATTTTTGCAACAGTTACCAGTTCCCGGTTAGTTTTTCAGAGGAGCACAAAGCCGCAACCAGCCTTGACTAACGTCGCGAACGCGCTGGTGACGCAGCGTACCTTTGTGAACGCCCTGCCACTAACTAACCTTCTTTGCTCCGGGAATCTTCCACGAGCCGTTCAGGATCGTTGGGTCGGTCTCCTTCGGCCAGTAGAGCCGGAACATTAGAACGAAATCGTCTTTTGGCGATGGCAGCCAGTTCGATTCCGTCTCTTTGCCCGGCGAGTCAGCCTGAATATAAAGGTCGGTCGAGCCATCCGCGTTGGTCTTGAACTTGTTGCGCTGGCTGAGCGTGTAGCGGTTGAGCGGGTTGTCCACGAAGAAATACTGCGCGTTATACATAGTCAGCGACCAGAAGCCATTCACAGGCGGCATCTGTCCCTTGTCGAAGTGCAGCACGTACTTGTTTGCCCCGTTGTATTTCGAGACGATTTCCGGGCCTTCGGAAGTCGGGTAGACGGCGTCCTGAGGGCGGTTCGCGCCCAGCCCGTACCATGTGACCATGGCCCGCTGCAGATAGTTGCTTCCGTAGACGCCAACCTTGGTGCTGTATGTCCAGCCATTCTCAAGTTTTCCATCTCCGTTGACGATGCACTCCTTCATCCAAGCGGCGATTCTTTCTTGCGCAGGTTTAGGCGCTTTCGCGAGACCTGCGGCAACGGCGGGATCGAGTTTGGAAGCGTCGAAATCTTGCCCCGGCACAATCCCGATTTTGGCCAGTTTCGCGACCATTGGAGCATCGTCAGCGGACGGCGGATTCTTCTTTAAGAGTTCAGAAAAAAGCTTGAAGTATGAAGCGGCATCCATGGCGTTCAGGTTTTCACGGACAGCAGACTTCGCGTCGAGCGACGGATCAACCGTACCCGGTGGAGGAGTATAGGGCTTGCCGTAGGAGGAGAGCGGGACGGCGGTAACCTGATCTTGAAGTGCATGCACGGCTCTGTAGTCTTCAGGCGTCCCCGTACAGTAGATGCGGCCAAGAACCCACACGATTGCGGTGGGAGATTTATACCCGGTCACGCCAGCGGGTAGTGTGCCGCTCCAACCCGGCCCGGTGATGGCATACTTCTGCGGCCCGGTGCCAGTAGTGCGCTTGCCGGGGTCTTGGAACACGTTTGTCCAACCGTCCAGCATCGGGAAAAGAAAATAGCGGCCCTTCATGTCAGGAATGCTGATCAACACGGGCTCCTTCGACACGTCGAGCCATGCAATGGTATAGAGCGTGTCAGCGTTGGGCGCGGTGACGGTCTTGAAAGTCGCGTCGGGGTAAGAGCGTAGCCGGGCGAACTGCCCCATCGGCGCAAAAGTGCCTTCTGGCGCAACGACATTGGTGGAGGCACGGCGGGTCATCTCCATGGTCATCAGCGGGTAGGCATAGACGTATGCATCTTTGGCTGTTTCGAGCGCTTCGAGTTCCTTCGCGTCTTGGGCCACCTTCGAGCCCGAATCCGAGCACGCAACTGTTAAAAGCAACAAGGCCACTAAGCAAACCAGTCTGTTCTTCATGTCTTTCCCTCTGGAGTGATCACCAAACGCTACTACGCACGATGATTTCTCGAAAACTGGTAAAACAGCCAGTCGGAACGAGCGAGGCGGGAAAAGGTCCGGGAATAGTTTACGAAATCAAGCCATTACACGTTTCGACCCAGCTCAACGAGTGAAATGACGTGAATTGTGCTAAATTCGAGCGGAAGTGAGTCTGTGAAAGGATGCAGCCTTCAACCTATGGGCCGCTGGCTTCGCTTGGCTGGCGCAGTAGGCGCCTTGGCGCTTGCTTTGGCCGAGCCGGCTGCAGCCCAATCGCAAGCACAGAGTACGGCTCCTTGCTCCGACGTTCCTCCCATTTTGAAACGAGGCACCCAGCCGGCTCTGCCCCCCTGTCCTGACCCGCCCCCCGTCCCGGCGCGACCTGCGGACTCCGCACCCACGCGTTCGCTGACTCCCGCCGAATCCTTGATCGAAAGGGCCAGAGAGGTGGCGTTCCAGTTTTCCCAGAAGCTCCCCAACTTTCTTTGCCAGGAGTTCATGTCGCGGTATACCCAGCGAGGCCACGCGGAGAAAATGCCCCTCGACCTGGTTTCGGCTGAAATCGTTTATGAGGACGGGCAGGAAAGTTATCGTAATGTGAAGATCGATAACCGCCCCACGGACAAGCGCCTGCAGGAAATCGATGGGTCCTGGTCTACCGGAGAATTTGCGTCCATACTGCTGGAACTTTTTCACCCCGCTACACGCGCGCAGTTCCGGGCCGGTGGTGCGTCCACTATTTCGGGTGTCAGTGCCCAGGTTTACGACTTCCAAGTGGAGAGTGAAAATTCACATTGGATGTTGCACGCCGGATCTCGCAGTCTGACTGCTGCTTACGTAGGGTCCGTATGGGTTGATCCGAACACCGCGCGCGTCCTGCGAATCGAGATGCAGGCCCGCGACCTACCGTCAGATTTCCCCATGGATACGGTCGAAACCGCGCTTGATTATTCGAACGTGAGGCTTGGCGAGGCATCGTTTCTGCTTCCGGTCCATGCCGAGGCCTTGGGTTGTGAACGGGGTACCAGCAACTGCAGCCACAACATCATTGACTTCCGCAACTATCACGAATTCAAATCCGAGATCAAGATTCTTCCCCATTGATTTCGCTCCGGCCGCTCATCAGCGTGCGACTCACCCGTACCGACCCAAACCCTCCAATTCCCGTTTCGGGAAAAATCTTGTCAAGGGGGTAAACGCACCCCATTTCTCTCAACCTGCTGATTCGGACGGAAATATAAATATCAAAATCATGTCCGGTTTACCCCCTCCAATTTGCTAGTCTAGTGTAGTGCGTCACAAATAACAACCTTTATCTATCCGCGAGCGTCTTATGATAGAGGAGACGCTTACGGATGCGAATCGCCCCAGTCATTACGTTGAGTTCGGAGGAAAGGGCTCTGTTAGAATCCCAAGCCCGGAGCCGATCTGTCCCGGTGCGGGTGGCGGAGCGCGCTCGCATCGTGTTGTTTGCAGCTTCGGGCCAGTCGGACAAGGAGATCGCCGCCCACCTGGTGATCACCCCGAAAAAGGTTTCCCGCTGGCGCAAGCGCTTCCTGGCGCTGGGCGTGCCCGGATTGCAGAAAGACGCGCCCCGACGGGGACGCAAGCCCACCATCGGTGCCCGCCTGACCCAACGCGTGGTGACCATGACCACGCGCCAGCAACCGGCCAACGCTACCCACTGGAGCACACGCACGATGGCCGCGGCTGTCGGTATCAGCGAAGCCAGCGTGCGGCGCATTTGGCGCGCCCACGGGTTGAAACCGCATCGCGTGGAAACTTTCAAGATCAGCAACGATCCTGCGTTCGCCGAGAAGTTGGAAGACATCGTCGGCCTGTACCTCAATCCGCCCGAGCACGCTCTGGTGTTGTGCGCCGACGAGAAGAGCCAAATTCAAGCCTTGGATCGTACCCAACCCGGTCTGCCGCTGAAGCGCGGACGCGGCGCCACCATGACTCACGACTACAAACGCAACGGCACGGCCACTCTGTTCGCCGCTCTGAATGCCGCCAACGGCGAGGTCTTTGGCCTTTGCCAGGAACGGCATCGCCATCAGGAATGGCTCAAGTTCCTCCGTCTGATTGACCAGACCATTCCGCCTCACCGACAGCTTCACTTGATCTGCGATAACTACGCGACCCATAAGCATCCCAAAGTGCAGCGCTGGCTGGCACGGCATCCGCGCTTCCATCTGCACTTCACTCCCACCAGCGCATCGTGGCTCAACATGGTGGAACGCTTCTTTCGCGACCTGACTCAAAACCGGCTCCGGCGCGGCGTATTCCGCGACTTGGAAGAACTCATCATGGCCATCGGCACCTACATCGACCGCCACAACAAAAGTCCGAAACCATTCATTTGGACCGCGCGAGCCGCCGACATCCTGGAAAAAGTGAAACGCGCCCGCCGTACCCTGAATAAACGTCACTCTGTTTGACGCACTACACTAGATATAGGACCAAAAAACCAGCAGGCGCGGCCGGAAATCCGGCTCGCGCCTTTTTTATTGGAGCGCCAGCCCATGCCTGAAGAAGTTCTATCCCCTTGGAACCAACGCCGTGCTAATCAAATGGCAAGAGTCCTGGCCAACCTCGAGCGCGACCGGCAAGCCGACCATGAGTCCCTGTTAGGCACGAAACTACCATTGGTGCGCGGACCCCTCTGGACCAAACGCCGCGGCGAGGTCTCTGAACTCGCCTTCTTCTATAAGGCCGCCAGCCTCGGCTTCGGAGTCGCCAAACCTTGGGGCGACTCCGAACGCTACGACTTCATCCTCGACTCCGGTCAGCGACTCTGGCGTGTACAAGTCAAGTCGGGATGCCACCATCGCAAACGCTGCTACGACCTGCATGCAAGATGCGGTAATCAGGAGAAGTCCCAGTACACCTCCGAAGACATCGACATACTTGTCGCTTACCTCGTTCCCATCGACGTCTGGTACGTAATCCCGGTCGAGAAGATCGGAAAAAGAAACCTGCTCTTTTATCCCTACGGAGGCGCCCGCCATCCCCAATACGAACAGTACCGCGAAGCCTGGGGCCTCATGGCCCCACAAACCTCGGGAGCCTCATTCCTCTCCCGCTGCCGGCAAGAGGGGCCCACCCGCCCCGGAAACCTCGATCCCCGCTTCCTGTGACCGCCACGATTTGTCATCCTGAGTATTAACAAACTGTCATCCAGAGCAATGAACAACTCCAGCAATGAACAACTCCAGCAATGAACAACTCTGCGTTTCCAACTTTAAGTTTGTCATTCCGAGCGAAGCGAGGAATCTGCGTGATTCCAAATTTAAGTTTTGTCATTCCGAGCGAAGCGAGGAATCTGCTGTCTGTCAGCATCAGGAACATTCATGGGTACCGAGTAATAAACAAACTGTCATTCTGAGCGCAGTCGAAGGACCTTGTGGTTGTCTCTTGTGGCGCAAGAGCGTCAGGGAATTCTCACCAATCTTGCCGGGAACGAACGAGTTTCCAGGACGGCGGGCAAACAAGGGATTCGTCACGAAGCGATGCCATTCCTTAGCCCGCCAAGTTAGGGGCGGGAAGGCCTTGGGAGAATTCGTTTGACGACTTCACATATTGTGAAGTATTCTTGGTAAGTGCACATCGTTACGCGCAAGCATCTGAGCGAGGCGATGGAACGCTGCCCGGATGCGGCGGACGAAATCAGAGCGTGGGTTAGCATCGTCGAGGCGGTCCGCTGGCAGAATTTTGCGGAAGTTCGCCGCACGTTCAAGGATGCCGACACTGTGGATGGTTACGTAATCTTTGACATCAGGCGCAACCGGTACAGGCTGATCACCGTAATCCACTATGCGAAGAGGAAACCAGGAATGCAGACCGGCGGCCACGTCTACATCCGATCTTTCTTGACCCATAAGGAATACGGCAAGCGTAGTAACTGGGATAGGAGGTTTGGAACAAAATGAGCAGAGTTCTTGCAAACCCGGCAGAAATGATTGCGCGCGGCGCTCCGCGCGTCATCCGCAACAAGGCGGAACTTGAGGCTTACACTGACGCTCTCTTCCAACTGACGGCGCTGGAAAGCCCATCTCGTTCTGAAGTAGATGCAGTCGAACTTCTAACCTTGCTCGTGGAACGTTACGAACAAGAGCATTATCCTGTTCCTGCGGCTGACCCGGCTTCGGTGGTGCGCTTTCTTATCCAAAAACAGAATCTCACCCAGCGCGACCTCATTCCTCAATTTGGTTCGGAAAGTGCAGTTTCGATGTTCTTGGCAGGACATCGAAATCTCACCATCGAGCAAGTACGGAAGTTAAGCACTCGGTTCAAACTTCCCACGGATGTTTTCATCCCCAAGGCCATGGGCGCGAAGGCCTGATAATCAAAAGAACTCACAATTCAAAATGTGAGAGTCCGACCCACACCGCCCCAGTTCGAAGAAAATCTACCCGGCACTCACCACTGCGGGCCGAAGTTTGTTCCACACCTTACAAGCCAGATGGAAAACCAGGTTGGTAGGAACCATCAGGGACGCGTAGGTAATCGGGACAGCATGCACCGTCGTATCCGGAAAACAATACCGAGCCACGTAGAGCACAACGATCACGCTGCGCATGCCGGTAGCGGTCGCCAAAACCCGCCGCGATTCACGGTCCGGGCCACCAATCAGCCAGCCGATTAACATCGACAGAAGCAGCAACAGGAACATCGCGATCACCGCTCCGCCGCCACGGATCGCGGCAAAAGCTTCCGCGCGCACCAAGCGCGTCTCCCACATAAGAGCAAGGAAGAGGGCTGACGCGAGAAGACCCAGCGGCAGCACTAGCCGGTGAGTAATTTTCGGCACATGGCGCGCCGCCCACACGCCACCTACCAGCGGCAGGGCGATGTACAGCGCAATGTTCACCACCAGCCGAAGGATCGGCCGCTCCACCCGCTGCGCCGTCTCCGGAATCACTTTGAGCGCCAGCGGAGTCATGGCGATGCTCACCACCGAAAGCACGAATGTCATCGCGGCGGCAAACGCGAGGCGAGTTTTGGCTTGTCGCGTGAATTGCAAGGCGATCGGCGTTCCGGGAATCGCGGCTAGCAATAAAATACCAATCCTTGCTGAAGGGGCCAGCGGAAAAAGATGCACCAGCAGGAAGCCTAAGGCCGGTATCAAGACACAATTTGCCAGCAGCGTGCGCGTCACCAGGGCGCGGTTTCTCACTACGTTGATCAGTTCTCCGCTGCTGACACGCAGCCCGATGGAGAGCATCACAACCGCAACGAAGAAATTGAGCAACGGCAAGGGCCGAATCAGCACATCTTCCTCCGCGCACGCGCTCGCTGCCTGCTGACCCTTCAGGGAAGGATAAACCAGGAGTCCGATTTTTCGAGAGCACGCGCCCAACGCAAGCTTCACAGTCGAAGGCGCATTTCGTTGGTTCCTGTGAAGCCCACCGACTCGTAAAGGCGACGGCCATCGGGGCTCGCATGGAGAACAACGGTGTCAATCGCATTCGAACGGCACCACTCGATCGTAGCTTTCATGAGTGCACCCGCCAACCCCCGTCGACGATAGTCGACTGCCGTGTAGACATTCAGGATGTTCGCTCTCGGACCGCAGCCGATCATATGAGGCGGCCAGTCCATGAGCCATAAACCGGCGCCAGCGACCACCGACTGGTGGGGAGCGGTCGCGAGCCACGCCAGATATTCCCCACTGTCCATCTTCGTAAGCAGCCACGGACGACATTTGGTTGCCATCGAGTCCAATGCCCCCTCGTCCCGGTACCCCATATCAACAAACATCGCGCGCCGATGCGCCACCAGCGTATCGATATCGTCAGTGGAAGCAAGGCGTACCGCAAATCCCTCAGGCAAGCTCATCCGATGCTCACTTTAGCGCAGCCAAATCCCCAATGACAAGCAAACGAGGGTGCCCACTCTTCCGCGTTCGGTGCGAAAGGTGGAGGCGACAAAAAAGCGACATCTTGCCCAATTAACAAATTGTCATCCTGAGCGCAGGAGTCGCTCGCGTAGCGAACGACTCCGAAGTCGAAGGACCTTGTGTTGCCGGCTTAGCGAAAAAAGCGTCAGGGAATTCTCACCATCCGTGTCACGGGTCCGCTTGTTTCAAAAGCCGTCATTCCGAGCCCCCAGCGGGGGCGAGGAATCTCGCGTGGACCATTTCAAACTGAATTTACCGCCACATCTGACTTTTCACCTGTTCAGAATCCCCGTCCCCGTTTATTCTGTCTGATCGTTTGACAATGTCTCATCGTATGTCTGCGAATTGGGCGCATGAAATTCCTGAAACGCTGGAAGACCCAGATCCTGCTGTTCTTCGCCGTAGTGGGACCGGGCTTTATTACCGCGAACGTCGACAACGATGCCAACGGCATTTACACCTACTCGGCTGCCGGAGCACAGTTCGGGCATCTTCTCCTGTGGACGTTAATTCCGATCACGCTGGCGCTGATCGTAGTGCAGGAAATTTCGGCGCGCATGGGCGCGGTTACGGGCAAGGGCCTCAGCGACCTGATCCGCGAGGAATTCGGCTTTCGCATCACGTTTTTCATGATGCTCGGAATCCTCATCATCAACTTCGGCAACGTAGTTGGTGAGTTCGCCGGAATCGCCGGCAGCCTCGAACTCTTCGGCCTCTCCAAATACATTACGGTTCCGGTCTGCGCCGTGATCGTCTGGCTCATCGTGGTAAAGGGCCAGTACAAGAGCGTGGAAAAGATTTTTCTGGTCGCGTCCTTCTTTTACGTCACCTATATCTTCGCAGGTTTCTTCGCCAAGCCCGCCTGGATCGACGCCTTGGTGGCCACGGTGAAACCTCCGCCGAAGGCCGCCTTCATGCTGCCGGGATATTTGTACATGACCATCGGCGTCGTCGGGACCACGATCGCTCCCTGGATGCAATTCTATTTGCAATCCTCGATCGTTGAGAAGGGCATAACCAAGCGCCAATACAAAGCTTCGCAAATCGATGTCATAGCCGGCTGCATTTTTACCGACATCGTCGCGTGGTTCATCATCGTGGCTTGCGCCGCAACGCTCTACGTCCACGGCTACCACAACATCTCCGACGCAAAAGACGCCGCCCAAGCCCTCCGCCCCCTAGCGGGCCAGTATGCGTATATCCTGTTTGCTATGGGTTTGTTTAATGCTTCGCTGTTTGCGGCTTCGATTTTGCCGCTTTCTACTGCTTATACGGTTTGCGAGGGGTTGGGGTTTGAATCTGGGGTGGGGAAGAAGTTCTCTGAGGCGCCCGTTTTCTATTGGCTTTACACCGTCCTGATTGTCGCTGGGGCGGGCGTGATCCTGTTTCCCAATCTGCCATTGGTGAAGATTTCGATTCTTTCCCAGGTGGTGAATGGAGTGGCGGTGCCTCCGGTGCTCGTCTTTATGTTGCTGCTGGTAAACAAGAAAGAGCTGATGGGCGAGTATGTAAACTCGCGCGTTTACAACTGGATTGCCTGGGGGACGACGATCATCATGACGCTACTCAGCATCGCCTGGTTCTGGACCTTGAGGTCGGGGCAGTGAGCTCAGGCACGGGGATAGGGGGGCGCAATGGCATCTCAATCAGGGTGCAAGACTGGTAATTTTTGGGCTACTTTTCTGCTTGTAAGTATGTAAGAATCCAGTCTGGTGGCAGGTCATGCGTCGTCCCGTCTTCCCGATCACCGTGGGCTTCCTGCTTTTGTTTGGGACTTTGGCGGTTGCGCAGGACCAGGCTTCTCCGGCCTCCACTGCTTCGCCGCCTGCGGATACACCGACCACGGTTGCCGCGACTACGGCGGAACCGCCTGCTTCCGTTCCGACAACTACACCTACGACGCCCGCGCCGACAGTAACCGCCGAGTCGCAGCCGAAAGCGGCTAAGACCTATCACGATGGAAGCCTTCGCGATATCGACGCGATCGGCAATCGCAAGGTAGGTTGTGATCGCGGACTGGGTAACTGGTACAGCCTGGAAAAGCAGATTGAAATGGGCCGCGGATATGCCCAGCAGGTCGAGTCGACAACCAAGCTGATCACTGATCCCGAGGTAACTGAGTACATCAACCGGATCGGTCAAAACCTGGTGAGAAATTCCGATGCCCAGGTGCCGTTCACGATCAAGGTGGTAGATACCGATGACATTAATGCCTTCGCGCTGCCGGGAGGCTTTTTTTATGTGGATTCCGGATTAATTCTGGCGGCTGACAACGAGGCTGAATTAGCGGGCGTAATGGCGCACGAAATCGCGCATGTGGCCGCCTGCCATCTGGCTCGCGAAAACACGCGCGGGCAGTTGATGCAACTGGCGTCGATTCCGCTGATCTTTGTCGGCGGCGGAATCGGTTATGCTGCGCAGAGCCTGGCCAGCATGGCGATCCCGATGGGTTTTCTAAAATTCGCCCGCAGCTTCGAGTCCGAAGCTGACTTCCTTGGTGTCGAGTACTTATACCGGGCAGGTTACGACCCGCAGGCGCTGACGTCATTCTTTGAGAAGATCAAGGCGATGGAGAAGCACAAACCGGGCACACTGGCGAAGACCTTCGAGACTCATCCCCAGACCCCGGACCGCATTGCGAAGACCCAGCAGGAGATTAATACGCTGCTGCCTCCCGAGCCGATGTACAAGCTGGACACCTCCGAATTTCAGGACATTAAGGAGAGGCTCGCACGGCTCGAAAACCGTCACAAGATCGATAACGGTCATGACGGTGGTCCTACCTTGCGACGGGCCGCGTCCACTACGACGACTGACAGCGGCAGTAGTAGTAGCGACGGCGATGACCACCCGACCCTTAAGCGCAGGGATCCCGCCTCGCAGTGAGCTGTGAGGACGGAGTGTGGTTTTTTGCGGTGGCCCGACAACAGCAGATTCCTCGCTTTGCTCGGAATGACAACAGGGGTTAGTTCAGAAATTTCCTAGGCAATCTTGCCGTCCATCAAGTCCCGCACTAGCGGTAGATCGGCTTCCAGGAAATCGTACGAGGGCAATTCCGAGCGGGGAGACCATTGCACGTCGCGAAAGATTTTGTTCTCGATTTCTCCCTGGTATTCGGGCACCAGAAAGAAGCGCAGTTCGACCGAGCCTCCGCCAGGATATTCGTGGACGATACGCGACACTTCTTCCCCAATCTTCGCTTCTATTCCCAGTTCTTCATCCAGTTCGCGTCGCAGGGCGTCGCGCGGTTGTTCACCTTCTTCAATCTTGCCGCCAGGAAACTCCCATTTCAATGGCATGGTCTGATGCCGCGTGCGCTGACACACGAGCACTTTTCCGTCCTTGAAGATCAAGCCTGCCACGACTCGTTTCATGGGCAGGCCAACGTTCTGCCGGGCAAGGTGTTGTCGGTGACAAGAGCCAATCGGTTCACTGAGAGATTACTTTCGCCGAGAGATGCATTCTGCTAATGCATCTTAGACCCTGAGGTTGTGGAAAATCCTCAGGATGAATGGCCGCGGCCAGCGCTCGCAGACCTTGGATCAGCGTGGGCGCGGGGGTGTTCAGGAATTCGTCGCGAATGCAGTAAATGCGGTTTGCCTTGGCGGCTTGCATTTCTTCCCAACCGCGCTCGCGAATGATCTTTTCCAGAGGAACGCGTTCGCCGGCGCCGCACCATGCGGCCACAACCACATCAGGATTTTCTTCAAGAACGACTGCGGCGGAAGTTTGTTTTCCCGGAGTGCCCACGAACTCTCCACCCGCTGCGGCGACCAGTTCGGCGACCCATGGCTGTGAGGAGATCAAGGGCTTGCCCCATTCCTCGCAGAAAACACGAGTGTGGCTCATGCCATTCGTTTGCGAGCGGATGCTGTCAATCGCTTGCTGCATTTCGTGAATCACTCGCTGACCCCGATCGCTGGCACTCATGATTCCCGCGATGGTGGCAATGTCGGTGTAGATGTCAGCGAGCGTCTTCGGTGCGAGGCCAAGAAAGCGCGTGCCCGACTTCAGGATTTCCGTGACTGCCTTCTCCTGGTAGGGGACTGCGGCAATCACAAGATCTGGCCGGGCGGAGACGATCTGGTCGGTGCTTGCGGTCCAGGAGTCGGCAACGATAGTCGTTTCAAGACTGCTGATCTCAGGACAGACATCGGCACAATATTTGGTACAGGCTACGATGCGATCCAGCTTGCTTATCGCAGCTAGAATTACGGTCGCGCTCGGCTGCAAAGAAACGATTCGTTGCGGAGTGTGGTCGGCAGGCAAGACTAATCAATCTTACAGGGTTAGGAGTTGGGGTGCTTATCGCGGTAGAAACCTTGCTAGCAACGTTTCTACAGTTGTGGTTCCTCCACGTTACAATCTGTTCAATGTATTCTGCCCAGCTTCTCGACCACTTTGAGCATCCGCGGAACGCTGGTGCAGTTTCCGATCCTGATGTGACCGTGCAGGTCGAAAATCCCGCTTGTGGCGATATTTTGAAGTTGAGCCTGAAGGTCGTGAATGGTTGTATCTCGGAAATCCGCTTTCTTGCCAAAGGATGCGTTCCGGCCATGGCCTGTGGTTCGGCGCTCACAGAGCTTGTTAAGGGAACAACCGTGGAGGCAGCCCGGCGGTTGCGCCGGGAGGAAGTGGTACGGTCTGTCGGCGGTCTGCCAGAAGCTTCTGCTCACGCCAGCTTTCTTGCGATGGATGGGCTAGCGGCGGCGTTGAAACAAATCAAAATCTAGTCACGGATTTTGTGGATCGTCACGATTTTCGAATTCCTTCCGGCCAATACACTGTCCATCTATTTTCGTGTGCTTTCTTCTCCAAATCGGGGTTCGGGTTTACCGCGAATCCGTGGCGGGCAATCGCGAGCATGTCGGCGTCCCAGCGGGAGTTCCCGAAGGCCAGGTCGGGATTTTTGCCGATGACTTCGAGTATCGCCCGCGGCTTGCCTTCGCCGGAAGGCACTCGAATCAACTGATCGGTGATGCGTCCATTTTCAATCTTCACCGATGCAGCGAGAATCTTTTTCTCATCGATCCCAAAGTGCTTCATCGCGGCGCGAATCACCCACTCGTTGGTGGATGACACGGCCCAGACATCGCAGCCCGAGCCCTGTAAAAGTCGAATCAGTTCTCGCATCTCAGGAAAGATCTGGCGCACGAAGTTTTCATCGAAAAATTCTTTGGCAGCCTGTAGCACATCGGACTCAGCGAGTCCTTTATGGATGGTCACCATTTCGCCGCACATCTGCTCTTCGCTGACCTTGCCGGCCTTGTATTCGGCATAGCGCGCGCGCGCCCAGCGCGCGACATCATCGGGAAGCAGGCGGCGCTTGACCTCCCAGTCGAAGAATCGTTCGCCGGCATCGCCCGCCCACAAGGTGCCATCGCAATCGAAGACGGCAAGTTTAACTTGAAGGCGAAGAACCGAGTCGAGAAAATCGGCCGACTTGAGCGTCGCAGTTGGGGTCAAGTATGTCTTGTCCATGTTTAAGGATTGCGCGAGGGCTACTGAGATAATGCCGCATACTCCTGCGGTGTGTCGACATTCATGGTGACGAGCGGATCATCCACGACAACATAGGAAACATGCTGCAGTTTCTGGTGTTCAATATCGCGCGCGCTTGCGGTTGCGGGAGCTTTCAGGAAAGCTGTCATCATCTCTCGGGCGACCAGAAAGGGATGACCATGCTTTCCCTGGTGTTCGGGAACCACGGCCCATATCTCGTTCGGCGCCTGTGTGAACGACGCGCACAGGATTCTTAACGTCGCAGCGTTCGCGGGCGGCCGATCCACTAGCGTAATCATGGCACTGTCGCGGCCGTCGTTCAGCACTTCCTGCAATCCCACTTGCAGCGAACTGAACTGCCCACGCTCAGGTTCAGGATTCCGCACCAAAGAAGCCCCATTAGCGTAGATTACCGGAGCCAGATTGTTCTCGTTCTTGCCCACCACCACAATCACCTTATCGCTAAAGGGATAGAGCGCCTGGATGGCAGCGGAAAGAAAAGTCCGTCCGGTAGGTGGAGTTCCGGGTGTAGCCGGCGGCCAAGGGAGCAAAGCTTTGTCCGTGCCCATACGCGTGGACTCGCCGGCGGCGAGGATCACAGCATAGAGATCGGGTGCATGGGGCATGAGGCGACGATAGCAGAAAGGGAAGGCTTCCCGATTGACAATTCGCGATCACAGAGCGAACCGGACGTCGAAAATCAGCGACGCCTCTCATTTTCTTCCCGGCTCTCGGTTGCAGCTTCTTCCGTGTCCAATTGACCCTTATGGCCCTTGAACCAACTCATGTGCGGCAAAGCTCGCTCCGAGTGCCGCCGTACCGCGATCAACTCCGCCGTGATGGCCACGGCAATCTCTTCGGGCGTAATCGCACCAATATCTAACCCAACGGGGGCATGCACGCGATCGAATAGGTGCGCGGGAATGCCTTCCTTCGTGAGTTCGCGGAAGATGGTAATCGTCTTGCGCTTGGAACCGATCATGCCAACGTACGGTGCGCGGGTCTGCACCGCCCAGCGGAGCACACGCATATCGTCTCGATGTCCGCGGGTGACAATCACGATGTACGAGGATTCGTTCGGCGCAAGCCGCGCCATGGCTTGCTCGAAGTCTTCGGCGATCACTTCCTTAGCGTCGGGAAAGCGCTCGCGACTGGCATAGCTCTCCCGGTCGTCGATGACGGTCACATCAAATCCTGCGCCTCGTGCAACCCTATAAAGGTTTACCGATACGTGGCCTGCGCCGAAAATATAAAGCGATGCTGGAGGTAGCACAGGCTCAATGAAAATGTCGAGTGTTCCGCCGCAGACCAGGCCGGTGTCGTACTTGGGATCTTGATTGAGGTTGAAAGTCAGGCTGCGAGGCTTCTCGTTCTCCATGACTTCGCGGGCGGCCTGCCAGACTTCAGCTTCGACGCAGCCTCCGCCTATGGTGCCGGCGATGGAGCCGTCGTCACGGACCAGCATCTTCGCCGTCTCAAAAGAGGGAATCGACCCGCGCACGTTGACAATAGTCGCGACCGCGCCGCGACGGCCTTCCTGGCGCAGCTTGACGATTTCCTCGTAGATGTCCATCCAGGCTTGATTATTGGGTTTTTCGTTGGGCAAGTCAAACTTCGATGGCGCTCTCCAACCAGATTGAAATGGGTGGAAACATAAGACTCTAGTAGGAAGCGTGGGATTTGGTTAGTATGGCCGCGCTGTTTCTTACTTGTTTTTGGCATAAATCTGGTCAGGAGGAATTCGTGAAACACGGTATCCGGTACGGTTTTGTTCTAATGCTCTCCATTGTTCTCGGTGCGAACGCGTGGGCTCAGTGGTCGTCTGATCCGGCGAAGAACCTGCCGCTGGCCAACGCCAGCGACGGCGCCGATCAAGTGCAGCCCAAGGTGAAGCCTTTGCCACATCATGGCTGGTATGTCAGTTGGTTCGATAACGATCCGAACAGTCGGCCACCCCATGGCTACAGTGTTTTTCTACAGCACCTGACTTCGCAAGGAGTCGAGAAGTTCAAGCACGGCGGCATCGAGGTAGCGCATTTGAGCAATTCCTCGACCGAGGATTACGGGCTGGATATCGACACCGCTGGCAATGCGCTGCTGGCGTTTCTCGACACGCGCGAAGGATCGAACCAGCAGGTGACTGCGGCCAAGATAGGCCCCGGGGGAAAAGCTCTGTGGGGACGTCGCGGAGTTCAGCTCACCACGGGCTCGGCGCATAGCAATGCATCGCCGAAAATCGCGGGCACCAGCGATGGCGGGATCGTGGTGGCCTGGATTAGTGACAGCGACACAATGTTGCAGAAGTTAGACGCCAATGGCATTCCGCAATGGGGCAAGGGCGTGGTGTTGAGCGAATCAGGCGCCAACTACTGGCTGGCGGATCTCCATGCCGCGGACAACGGTTCGGTGATCGTCTCATGGGTGCGCAATCAGGGCTTCGGAAGCGATAGCCAGTTGCGCGCGAATAAGCTCGATTCCACCGGAAAACTTCTGTGGGGGAAAAAGCATGTAACCATTTTCGATACCGGATCGCTGCAGTTTGGCAATTTCCCGTATTTTGTGCCCGACGGAAAAGGTGGTGCAGTGTTCAGTTGGTATACCAACAGTCCGTTGCAGTGCTTCGCGCAGCACATTCTCGCCGACGGCAGCGAAGCATTTCCCCACAATGGCTCGGCGGCCTCGACCAATACTTCCGATGTGCGGGTCGACCCGGCGGCGTCCTACCGAGCCTCGACGGACGAAGTCTTTCTGGTCTGGACCGAAGAAGATTCCAACCAGGTGCTGAACGGGGTCTCTGCCCAGAAATTCGGCCCCAAGGGCGGACGCAGGTGGGGACAAACTGGCGTAGTGATTGTGCCATTGGGCACGGATTCGCAGATTCTCCCGACCAACGTGCAGGTGGGATCCGGTGCGCTGGTGTCCTGGATCGACATGGCAGGATTTGGAAACGCGACCATTCAAGCCACTCGTCTTGAAGATAGTGGCACCGTCAAGTGCGCCCAATTTCCTGTATCCACGGCGACGTCGAACAAGGGAAGGCCCACGGCTGGCATCGTTACCGCTACCAGTCTTTCGACCATAGCTTTCGAAGACGACCGGCTGGGCAGCAACGGAATTTACATTCAGAATGTAAATGGCGATTGCTCACTTGGACAGAAGTGAGCCACTGCAGTTGACGTCATAATCAAAGCAAGAGACCCGGGTCATCAATCCCCGGGGCTTTTTGCGTAGGACCAGCAGGGCACATTACCCGCTTGCGTCGAAGCTAAGGACCCTTAACGTCTTCCGGCACATCTTCCGGCACATCAGGGTCAAGTAACCGAACCGGGAAGCGGAGCTTGGATTTGTGGTAGCTTCTAATTTCTCGGAAAGCACTTTATGAGAGCCGTTCGCCTGCACGAATTCGGTGGTCCAGGGGTTCTTCGCTACGAAGACATTCCCGACGCACAACCGCGCAAAGATCAGCTTCTAATCCGCGTCAAGGCCTGCGCCCTGAATCACCTCGATATCTGGGTGCGCAAGGGATTGCCGGGGGTGAAACTGCCGCACATTCTAGGCAGCGACATCGCGGGGGAGATCGCGGCCGTCGGCGAATATGTCACGGGCTTCGTCGTCGGTCAACGCGTGCTCCTGGCGCCAATGCGTTTCTGTAATCATTGCGCCAAGTGCGTCGCCGGACTGCAGAATCAGTGCCCCGAGTTCACCGCGCTAGGCAACGCGGTCGACGGCGGCAACCGCGAGTTGATCGCCATCCCCGCCGTGAACGTAATTCCAATCCCTGACGATTTGGGTTTTATCGAGGCCGCCAGCGTTCCGCTGGTGTTCCTAACAGCCTGGCATATGCTGGTCGGCCGCGCAGGTATTCGACTCGGCCAGACTGTTCTGATTCTGGGCGCAAGTTCTGGCGTCGGCATTGCCGCCATCCAGATCGCCAAGCTGTTCCACGCCCGCGTAATCACTACTGCAGGAGACGAGAAAAAGCTCGAAAAGGCGCGCTCGCTCGGCGCCGATTACGGCATCGACCACTACAAACAAAAGATCTCCCAGGAAGTTCGAAGAATCACCAACAAAGAAGGTGTGGACATCGTGGTTGAGCACGTTGGCACGGCCACGTGGGAAGAGAGTATGAGATCGCTCACACCGGGAGGAACCATCGTTACCTGCGGCGCGACCACCGGTCATAACGCCGCGTTCGATTTGCGCTTCCTCTTTTCACGCCAGCTCAATTTCCTCGGCTCTTACATGGGAACGATGAGTGAGTTGTACGAAGTGCTGAGCCACGTTTTTGCCGGCCGCCTGAAACTAGTCGTCGACCGCACATTCCCGCTCCAGGAAACCCGGGCCGCCCACGAATACATGGAGAAAAGTGAGATGTTCGGCAAAATCGTGCTTACCCTATGACGAAATCGATGGGAATCGCCGCCGTGCCCGAACTCGGTTTACAATAGTTTCATGTCAGCTGACGCGAATTTCGGCCCCTACGTCACTATCGAAGACGGCAAGCGCGTCGTCAAAGACCTCACCTACGGGAATCCGACGCCCGAAGGCGTGGTCCTCACCACCATGGACAACGCGGTCAATTGGATGCGCAAGAACTCGATCTGGCCTATGACCTTCGGCCTGGCCTGCTGCGCGATTGAGATGATGTCCATGGGTGCGTCGCGGTTCGATATTGCCCGCTTCGGGGCCGAAGTGTTTCGTCCGTCTCCACGGCAATCCGACCTCATCATTATTGCCGGACGGGTCTCCAACAAAATGGCGCCAGTGATCCGCCAGCTCTGGGAGCAGATGCCCGAACCCAAGTGGGTGATCTCGATGGGAGCCTGCGCGACCTCTGGCGGTGTGTTCAACAATTACGCGCTGGTGCAAAGCGTGAACCAGGTGATTCCCGTCGACGTGTATGTCCCGGGCTGCCCACCACGGCCGGAGCAGTTGATTTATGCCATCACCCTGCTCCAGGAAAAAATTCAAAAAGAGCGTGGCACGATCAAGCGCGCCCTGAATATTTCCTAACATGGGGACAGCCGCCCTGGGCTGTCCGGTCGAGCAAAGCTCGACAGTTCTTCCCGAGCGACAAATTCTGGCTTGAAGATTTCCCTCGCGCGCCCCGCGATGACGCCCGCTCCCACACTGCTTTGCAATACAATCCTTGATCATGAAATCGCTGGAGATTTCGCCGGATGAGTTTCGTCGCCTGTCAGAGAAAGTTACGCAGCTCGCCGCCGACTATCTTCGCGAACTGGATTCGCGCCCCATCTCTCCATCGACGACCGGCGAAGAGGCGGAACGCCTATTTAGCACTCCTCTCAACGAAAAGGGCATGGGCGCGGAGGCACTAGCCGGGCTGCAGGATGTCATCGACCGTTCCCGGGCCCAGAATGGACGATTCTTCGGATACGTCCTCGGCTCCGGCGAACCCGTGGCTGCAACTGCGGATCTGCTGGCGAGCGTGCTGAATCAGAATGTCACGGCGTGGCGCTCCGGCCCAGCCGCAGTCACTATCGAGCACACGGTTGTCGGTTGGCTGGCTCAGGCCATCGGCTGCGCCGGCTTTCGCGGCAGCCTCACCGGCGGCGGTTCTTCAGCCAACTTGATGGGACTCGCCATGGCGCGCGAGGCGAAGTTGCCCGCAAACGAAGCTGGCCTCCGCAACGCCCCGCAAGCCGTCGTCTACGCTTCCGAAGAAGTTCACATGTCGCTCCCGAAAAGCGTCGCCCTGCTCGGAATCGGCAGGAAAAATCTCAGGCTCATTGCAACCGACCAAAACTTCCGTCTGCTCCCCACGCAACTGCAACAGGCGATCCAACGCGACAAAAAAGAAGGGAAGACCCCTATCGCAATCGTCGCCTCTGCTGGCACGGTCAACACCGGCGCGATCGATCCATTGCCGGAAATCGCGGTCATCGCCCGCTCTCACAATCTCTGGATGCACATCGACGGAGCCTACGGCGCTCTCGCCGCAATCGCCGCGCCGGGCAAATTCGCGAGTATGAATCTCGCGGATTCCCTATCCCTCGACCCGCATAAATGGCTGTATCAGCCTTTGGATTGCGGCTGTCTTCTGTACCGCGATGCGAATGCCGCCCGTGCCGCGTTCGCGCACACCGGCGATTATGCCAAGGCGCTGACCGATCACCCAATCGAGGGCTTCGCGTTCTTCGAAGAATCCATGGAACTCTCGCGTCGTTTCCGCGCGCTGAGACTCTGGCTCTCGCTGCGCTATCACGGCTTGCAGGCGTTCCGGGCGGCTATTCAAAAAGACTTGGATCTGGCGCAGCGCCTTGCCACATCCATCGCCAACCAGCCCGGCTTGGAATTGTTGGCCTCAGTCGAGCTAAGCGCGGTCTGTTTCCGCTACGTCGGAAACAAATCCGGGTTAGAAAACGAACTCAATCAGCTTAACGCTGCGATTTTGAAGCGCGTAGTCCAGCGGGGCCGCGTGTATCTCTCCAACGCAACCCTGCGCGGCAAATTCTGCCTGCGCGCCTGCATCGTAAATCACCGCACCACCGAGGCGGATGTTGACAGCGTGATCCCGGAAGTTCTGGCGGCAGCGCGCGAGTGTAGCGCGGACACTCCTGTCCGCGGCCTTTGATGTGTCATGGCCAGGAGTGCCGTTGTCCTCTCTCTACTGAGGCGAGTTGTCACCGTGTCTCTGTGATACAAACACTGCATGCAAAAACCACCCGACGTCAGCAGCAGCCGAACCATCTTCGCCCAGGCACCCTGCCGCGCCGACTTGGCCGGAGGCACGCTCGACCTCTGGCCGCTCTATCTATTCCATCCCGGCGCGCTGACTCTGAATTTTGCGCTCAACATTCAGACCACGTGCCGCATTACTCCGCTCAAAGGGAAGCGCATTCACCTGCGATCGCTCGACACGAAGAAGGAAGAATTTTTTCCCAGCCTGGATGCCATGCGATCGGCTCGACGCTTTCGCCTTCCTCTGGCCGCGCACCTGCTGCAGTTCTTCGCTCCCCGAGAAGGCTTGTTGATCGAAACCGATTCCGAATCTCCCGCCGGCGCTGGCATCTCCGGATCTTCCGCGCTGATGATCGCTGCCACTTCGGCCCTCGCCCGTTTCACCGAACGCAATCTAACTCTTGAGCAAATGCGGGTGATCGCACAGAACGTCGAGGCGCAGATCATCGCGGTGCCCACGGGTTGCCAGGACTACTATCCGGCCCTCTATGGGGGAGTGAGTGCGATTCATCTCGATGCCGACGGCATTCATCGGGAAGCTGTCCCGGTCATGCCGGAAGAGATCGAATCCCGTTTCGTGCTGGCGTACACGGGAGCGCCCAGAAAGTCCGGGATCAACAACTGGGAGGTTTTCAAATCCCACATCAACGGCGATCGCAAGGTCTTCCGCAACTTCGAGCGGATTGCCCAGATCGCCCGCGCCATGCACCATGCGCTCGTCCGCGGCGAATGGGACGAGGTAGCCCGGCTTCTGCGCGAGGAATGGAAACTGCGCCGCAGCAATGCACCAGGCATCACGACGCCCTTGATCGATAAACTGGTCGCAGTGGCCACGAGGCACGGCGGCCAAGCCGCCAAGGCTTGTGGCGCGGGCGGCGGCGGCTGCGCCATCTTCCTGGTAGAAAAGGGCGCCGCGAGCCGCGTCGCAACCGCCATCGGGGATAACGGCGGCCACGTTCTGCCGCTACAGGTAGCCAGGGACGGCGTTCGATTGTTCGCCGAGCTTTAGATTCTTGTGTGTATTTCCCGGGCGTCCACTGTAGCCGCGGCCTTCTTAACTCTGCATACTGGAGCGTGCACTTGAGCGAAGCCCGATCATGTCGGTGAGGCAGCGCACGCAAGCAAAGGGGCCGCTCAATGTGAGCGGCCCCTCATTCCAACAAGCTCACGACCCGCAATGGACTACTTGCAGGGTGACCCTGCGTCGGTCATGAACGTCGCGTTGTCCGAGAACCATCCATGGATGGCCACAGACGGAGCTCCGTAGAACCACGAATAGAAAGCGAGTTCCTGCAGGTGATAGGTGAAGCCATTCTTCCCGACGATGGGGGCCGTGTTCGTGCCCGTGAGTGGATCCCCCACCTCCAGGTTGTTCTGACAGTTGGTCACCTGGCCAACGTGTCCCCACGCCGGGGTCGGGTTCACGTCATAGGGATCGTTCATCCACTCCGCGGCTTCATGCGACAGAATCACAGTGTCGTCCGCCGCCGCGAATATGCCGTTCGTCTGGAAATCAAATGGAGAATAGGTCTGGAATGTGACCGGGTTGACGGGATTAATACCGTGGTACCCGCCGGCACAGCAGTTGTTGATGTTATCTGGATTTCCGAATGACATGCCGCTGTTGTAAAGCATGAACATCGGGAACGTCTTCGGAGTGATGCCATGCGTGTTCAGAGTTGCCTTGACTACGGCGGCGTCAATCAGATTGATGTCCACAATCCCTAGTGAGCTGCATGCTCCAAAGATTTTGCCAGAAAGCGCTAAGCCGCTCTTCGCCGGCACATCAATCACAAGCGGAGGCAAGACCCTGACCGGCGAGAGGCGCACATGGTAGTTCGTTCTGTCGATCATGCTCCAAAAATTGCCCCGCTGGAACGCATCGGTATACTGCGTGGTACCCACATCCGTCCCCCCAAAATTGAATTTGGCGTCCGACAGAATTGGACCCTGTCGCAGTAGGTCCACGGGCATGTTATTTGGAGCAGTCAGGCACACGTTGTCAGCGACTGTCGGATCGAAAGTGGTATTCCCTGGTTTGGTTTTTATCTTTCCGGTCTTCTGGTTGAAGCTGACTCCGATGGTGTGCAGCTTCAGAATGATCGGCACAACCTGGCCGGTCACTGTGACATGCGCGTCCGATCCGCGGGTAGTGGGGTTTGCACCTACCATTGATCCGGCGTAGATGTTGCCGTCGCGGCTGGAGACCGCCTGGAAGTTCCATACGGGTAACACACTGGCGGCCCTGCCGGACTGAATGAGTTGCGCACGGGCTGCTTGGTCCGAGCCGTGAGTGAGCGGTTCAGCATATCTGAGTTGTAAGTTGAGAGGCTTCGTGCCAGCCTGATCCTGCCCGAATGTGGGCCCACACAGAGCGAAAAGAGTCAGAACGACACAAGTGAAGGGAATGCAGAATTGTTTTCGCATACGAGAACCTCCGAAGATCAGTTGAGGGTTTCTGCCTGCCAATGGCGGGGTGCCATCAGTACGGACGCGCGGCGGGCCGATGCCCGTCGCCGACGACTTCGGCAGGAATTCTAAGCCTGCGTCTCCCAGCGTTTGTCATGGAAATGTCAAAAGATCAAACAAAAGGCAAGCCGGTAATTGGCGAAAAATGAGATTTCACTCAGACCCACGTCATCTCGCTCCGGGCAGCGTTCGCCACACAAAATCCTCGAAAAAGTCTCCTTCCGATCTCCTCAAACCGCGCTATAATCGCCCCAGATAGTGCTTTGGGTGCCCTGTGAAGCGAAGTTACGTTTTCGTCCTGTCCGTCTTGCTTTGCGGTTGCCTGACTGCGGCTGCTTCCGACCAGAAAACCTCCAGCCAGAACCCGGCTCCACTCCCTCACCTTTCCAAACAGACGCGAATGGATCTGATTCACGGGCTCACCGACGAGCTCATGTTCATTCGCACCCCGTTTCCGATGGGCAAACGAGGGCTCACTCTGAAGGATGGTGTCGTCTCACCCAGCGGTGCCGAACTGCAGCAGTTGATGTCCCTGTGGGGGCCTTCTGTAAAGCCCGGGGATGAAGCGCGCATCACCAGTGTGATCATCAAGGAAGACAAAATCCGCTTCGAAATCAACGGGGGCCCGGTTAAAAAGCAGAAGTGGTATCAGCACATTCAGATCGGCGCCGGCGGCAGCCCCATGCCAGACGGCTCCGGCCAGGACAATGCGAATCCCCGTGGCACCTACGTGGATCTGCTTTTCGATCACTATGTGCCCGACCTGACTCCCGAAAAGTTCAAAGATCTGCTTAAACCGGTTCTGGATTTCGACGCCAAGACACCCGAAGAGGCTTACCTCGATACCGTTCCGCCCAAGGTCAAGGAAGCCATCCAGAACCATCAGGTCCTGGTCGGAATGAACCGCGAGATGCTGATTTACTCCAAAGGCCGCCCGCCCAAGAAGATTCGCGAGAAGGACGGAGAAGTCGAGTACGAAGAGTGGATCTACGGCGAACCGCCGCAAGATGTAGACTTCGTTCGTCTGGTCGGCGACGAAGTCGTGCGCGTCGAGAGCATGAAAGTCGACGGCAGCAAGAGCCTGCGCACCGAGAAAGAAGTCAATCTCGATACGCAACCGACCGTGGCGAAAGCAACCGACCAGAGACCGGCGAATGCCCCCAGCCTGCGGCGTCCGGGAGAGCCAACCTCGGATCATCCCACTCCGGCCGGCGGCATCGCACCGGTGCTACAAGGTCCACCACCGCCGACCGACCCGACCAGCGCTCCTCACCTCTCCTCGTAGCATCGTCGCGCCCTCGCGCGTGCCCGAGACTTGGCTCCCACGCCGCCTCCCTTTACACTGGAAGAGTGAAGATTGCGCTGGGACAGATTAACCCCACGGTCGGGGATTTCGCCGGAAACGCCGCGAAAATCATTGAATTTTCTCATCGTGCCCAGGCCGAGGGCGCGGGATTAATCCTTTTCCCGGAACTCGCCGTGTGTGGCTATCCTCCCCGCGATCTGGTAGAGCGCGTCTCTTTCGTTCAGCACAACCGCGAGAGTCTGGAACATATTGCAGCCGAAACCCGCGGCATCGCCGTCATTTGCGGAGTGGTCACTCCGGCCCAGGCGGTAAGCGGCAAGTCAGTGATGAACTCCGCTGCGCTGCTGAAAGACAGCCGAGTGGCTTTTCTGCAGTCCAAGATGTTGCTGCCCACTTATGATGTTTTCGATGAAATGCGCAACTTCGCTCCCGGAAAAAGCCAGCTGCTGTTTCCATTCTGCGGGAAACAAATGGCGCTCACCATTTGCGAAGATGCCTGGAATGACAAACACTTCTGGAACAAACGCCTTTACACCTTCGATCCCGTCGAGGCTCTGGTTCACGCTGGCGGCAACTTTCTGTTGAACATTTCCGCTTCGCCCTTCTGGCTCCGCAAACGCGAATTGCGGCGGGACATGCTGGCCACCATCGCGCGCAGCTACAAGGTGCCGGTTGCCATGGTCAATCAGGTCGGCGGCAACGATAGCCTGGTCTTCGACGGCTCCAGCCTGGTATTGAATCCCGCCGGAGAAGTAATCGCGCAAGGGAAGTCCTTTGAGGAAGACATCGTCTACTTCGACTCCGATCAACTGACGGGCGAGATCCATCGCCAGATCGAAGGCGAGGAGGCGAGCGTCTACTCCGCCCTGGTGCTCGGGACGCGGGACTACGTGCGAAAGTGCGGCTTTCGGCAAGTGATTATCGGCCTGAGCGGAGGCATCGATTCGGCGCTTACCGCGGCCATCGCGACCGATGCGCTAGGCGCTGAGAATGTCATCGGAGTCGGCATGCCGGGCCCTTATTCATCCAGCGGCTCGGTCGATGACGCCCGCGCTCTTGCCGAGAACCTGGGCATTCGTTTCGAACTGCTCTGCATTCGCGATATCGTCGCAAGCTACAAGAAAACGTTGGCCGAGGTATTCGCCGGCCGCAAAGAAGACGAGACCGAAGAGAACATCCAATCCCGGGCGCGAGGCATGTTGCTCATGGCGCTCTCCAATAAGTTTGGAGCCATCGTGCTCAGTACCGGCAACAAGAGCGAGCTGGGCGTGGGATATTGCACGCTTTATGGAGATATGGCTGGCGGGCTGGCGGTGATTTCGGATGTGCCCAAGACTATGGTGTACCGCCTCAGCCACTACGTGAATTCGCGCCGTCCGGTAATCCCACAATCGAGCCTGGAGAAGCCGCCGTCGGCAGAGTTGCGCGCCGGTCAAAAAGACAGCGACACGCTCCCGCCGTACGAAGTGCTGGATGCCATTCTCGAGGACTATGTCGAAGAGTCGCACACCGCGGATCAGATTGCGGCCGATCGCGGCTACGATGTCAATCTGGTTCGCCGCGTCATCCACATGGTCGAGCGCAGCGAGTACAAGCGGCAACAGGCGGCGCCGGGCCTCAAAATATCGGAGAAAGCCTTCGGCTACGGTCGCCGCTTTCCCATCGCCGCCAAGTCGGATATTCGAAGTGCGCCAATGATTTCACGGTAACGCATAATCTTGACATCCACCGAAAGGAACGCATGCATCATCGACTGAATTATCTTTTTATCCCGCTCCTACTGTTAACGCTGGCTGGCGCGCAACAACAACCGGCCGCAGCTCAAGCCGCCAGCAAAGCCGCGGTCACCCCGAGTCTTCCCTCTGAGGAAACGGTCAATGCTTTTCTCCACGAATGGTTCGGCTATGACCCTTCATTGACCTCGAAGATCTCAAGCATCAAGCCGTCTGAAATCGAAGGGTTGTCGGAAGTAAATGCAGTGCTCAGCGGCGCTCAGGGCCAGCAGGCGCTCAAGTTGTACATTACCCCCGACGGCAAGCATGCCCTGATCGGAGACATCATTCCCTTTGGCGCTCATCCGTTTGCTGATACTGAGAAGGAACTGGAACGCGGCATGAATGGGCCAGCTCACGGCCCCGCCAACGCTCCGGTGACGGTGGTCGAGTTCAGCGATCTGCAGTGTCCGCACTGCAAGGAAGCGCAGCCCACTCTCGACAAGCTCATGGCCGAGGACAAGAGTGTTCGCGTGGTCTTCCAGAGTTTTCCGCTTCCCATGCACGACTGGGCGGCTAAGGCTGCGGCTTATGCCGACTGTGTCAGCCGCAGTTCAAACGATGCTTTTTGGAAGTTCATCCAGAGTGTCTACGCCGCGCAAGGCGACATCACCGCCGCAAATACCGATGAAAAATTGACCGGACTGGCCGACGCTGCTGGGGTTAAGGGCGCTGATATCGCAGCCTGCGCCGCCAAACCCGAAACCACCACCCGAGTGGAAAAATCGGAAGCTCTAGGCAAGGCCCTCGACGTGAACAGCACACCAACGCTCTTCATCAACGGCCGTAGAGTTCCCGCCGTCCCTTACGAAACGCTCCAGAAACTAGTGGATTTCGCCGCAAAGGAAAACACCACGGCCAAGAAGTAACCAGTCTTTCACTTTGTCATTCTTACTTTGTCATTCCGAGCAAAGCGAGGCTCTCTGTTAACTGATTGTCATTCCGAGCAAAGCGAGGAATCTGGTGTTCGGCCAACGAACCAATAGTCTTCTTCGCTTCTCGGAAAGGCAAAAGTACTTCCGATTACTGACCGCCTTTGGGCAGCCAGACTTCCACGCTCTGGCCCCGACTGGCATCGACTACATGCGGAGTGACTACGAGGAGCAACTCGTTCGTCTCATCCATGTTGTTGTTCGTGACCATCACTTTATTGATGCCCGGAACGGCTCCCAGGCCGGGAATGCCGTTCATGCTGCGCTGTTCGCTTTGGCTCAGCGAACCAGCCACCACTGCGGGCTCTCCGTTAACCAGGGTGACGTTGCCTTTGTATTCGCGATTCGCGATCACCGGCACACCGTTTAAACTTTGTCCCGCCAGGGTGCGGAAGTCCATCTCAAACGCGAGGCCAACATCTGAGTTCGCATAAACCGACGGTTTTATTTTGAAGGTTAAGCCCAGATCTTCGTAACTAAACGAAGGAAACGGAGCCTGGAAGCTCCCGTTTTGCAGCACTTGCGCAATCGCCGGTGTATTGAACACAGGCGCGAAGCTCGCATTCAAAATAGGATAACGCGACCCCATCCGAAACGTTGCCTCATTCCCCTGGGCAGCACGCAGTGTGGAGCGTTCCAGCGTTTTCAGCCAACTCTCGTTCATGGAGAGTTGAGCGCTCAGGGTGTCCAGGCTCAATCCCATCAGCGTCAGGCCGCCGCCAAAGGTAGCGTACGGCTGGTTGAAAATCGAGCTTTGCTGGCCCGTCAGTTGCGCTAGTAACCCGCCAATGCCTTGCGAATTCGCCTGGTTGATGCCGCCGCTCGAAATCAATTGATTAATCAAACTCTGAATATTTTGTCCGCCAAGTCCGCCCAGCAGACCGGTCAGAGCAGCGATCGCCCCGGCGGGAATGTTAATCAAGGTGAAGTTATTGGGAATATGCAGTCCAATGGCACGGGTCAGCTGGTGGTCAATCTCAAATACCTGAATGTCCAGCATGACCTGCGGACGCGACAGCCCGAAGCTCTCAATCAGCTTTGTGACCGCATCCAGAACTCCTACCGGCGCCCGTACCGCAAGCATCCCGTTCTGTGGCTGCTGCGCCACGAACCGGACATCGAAGATCGTGCGCAAGAGAGCGCTCATTTCATTCAGCTCTTGCGGCGTAGAAACTCCCGGCACGTAAAAAGTACGCAACGCCATGTGGTCGAATTGGCGATGATTCTCAGTGCTGTCTTTTGCCAGGAAGATCTGCTTTTCCGACAAAGGCACCCACAAAGCGCCAGTCACCGAACAGGCGGCTTGCATGGCAGCATAGAAGTCGACGCTTTCGATGTCGAAGTGGACACGGCGCGATGGAATTGACTCGTCTAACTCGGCGGTCACCCCGTAAGCTCCGGCGACCTGCGTCAGCAGGGCATGCGAGTCTCCCCGGAAGTGGAAATCATGCAGATCCGCTTTTGGAACGAGCTGCATTTCCGCTGATTCGGCTACCACGCGCGGCGCGCCTGTCAACTTCGGCGACCATTCCGTCAACGAATCACGAAGGCGCTGCTGTGCGAATTCATTTTGCGGATCCAGATTCGAAGCACTCCGGAACTCGGCCTGCGCTTCCACCACCTTTCCATTTGTGAGATCGTTATTGCCGCGCTGCAGGTGATCGAAGACCAATTGCTGTCGAACCAGGGCCAACGCGGTCACGTACTCGACATTCTTTGGGACTAACCGAGCCGCGGTATCGAATTCCACATAGGCTTCATCGAAGTGCTCAGCTTTCTGCAGCTGAAGAGCCTTGGAGAACGCAGCTTTGGATTTCTTGAGAGCTTCCTTCGAAGGATTGCATGCGGGATCGCGAGACGCAGCAGGACAGGGCAGCAAGGCAAGGTTTTGCGGCTCGTCGGCAGCTGCAGCCACCGCCGCGAGCGCCGCAATGGCCAACGCCAACCATGCCCAACGCATACGCATGCACCGATTGTAACCGGGAAACCACGGTCCCCAACCATACCCAGCAGGACCCTGTACCTTCGGGTGAACTCTTTGGAACGGTGGACAAGCAGAGTCTTGCGGGAAAAAACGGCACGTGGCACTGAGCCACAAGTTCTCACCTACCCAAATACTCTGTGGAGCTAAATGCCAACCGCTATTTGCCAAACACCGCTCTACGGTTGGAAAGTTAAAGATTTTGGCGTATAAAAGTTAGTTGAGACGCGCACAAATTCTCCCTTCCGTGCGGCCCCAACGCATCCAATACTCGAGCGAGGAAGTATGTCCAGTGTGACGACCGCGCAACCTCCCAAAGGCCTGGAGGGAGTTGTTGCCACCACCTCCGGCGTCTGTTACATCGACGGAGATCAGGGCGTTCTGGCCTACCGTGGCATTGACGTCCACGAACTGGCCGACAATTCCACCTTCGAAGAAACTTGTTATCTCCTGTGGTCCGGCCGGCTGCCTACGCGGAATGAACTCAAAGAGATTCGTGACCGCTTGGCCGAAGAGCGCAAAATGGACCCGGCGATCGTCAGCCTGCTACGGTCGGCGCCAAAGCACGTTGTCCCCATGGACGTATTGCGCACCGCCGTATCGGCGCTCGCTTTCTACGACGCGGACGAGAGAAAGAACGACCACGAAGCGAACCTTCGGAAATCGATTCGTCTGACCTCACAGGTACCGATGATCGTGGCCGCCTACGATCGCCTCCGGAAAGGGAAGCCAGTCGTCGAGCCAGATAAGTCGCTCTCCCACGCCGCGAATTTTCTTCTCATGCTCAACGGCGAACGGCCTACGCCGACCGCCGAGCGCGCCCTGGACATCGCTCTGATCCTGCACGCCGACCACGAACTCAACGCTTCCACCTTCGCCGCACGAGTCACCGCCGCCACTCTTTCCGATATGCATTCCGCCATTGTCTCTGCCATCGGTTGCCTGAAAGGCCCATTGCACGGCGGAGCCAACGAGGCCGTTTTCCACATCCTCGAAGCGATCAACAGCTCAGGATCTGACCCGGTCGAGTATGTCAAGAGAATGCTGGCGCAGAAAAAGAAAATTCCAGGATTCGGCCATCGCGTCTACCACACCGAAGACCCCCGCGCCACGCACCTGCGGAAAATGTCAGAGGATCTTGGAAAGTCCAGCGGTCAGGCCAAGTGGTTCGACTGGTCTCATGCCATCGAACTCTTTGTGAAGGCCGAAAAGAAGCTCAACGCCAACGTCGATTTTTATTCCGCCTCCACCTATCACACCCTGGGAATCGACGTGGATCTGTTTACACCGGTGTTCGCGGTATCACGAATCAGCGGATGGACCGCCCATGTGATCGAGCAACTCGACGACAACCGCCTGATCCGTCCTCGTGCTGACTACATCGGCCCACCCTACCCACAACACTGGGTGCCATTCGAAAAACGAGTGTAGACCTGACGCTCCTGTCCACTGCCCCTGATTTTGGAGTTTTTTAAAGCCGATACATTCGGAAGCATCGCGGCGTCAATCGTGCCTACGTCTTCGGTAGAACGATGATATTCTGCGGGTTCTTGATGGCATAAGGCGACCCAGAAGCCTGGCTCACCCTCGTCGGCGTAACCGTAAATACAAACAACTTGCCCGCCGTCTGGCTAATCGCGTAAAGGTGATTGTCGTCATCCCAGAACGTTTGGCTTATCGGATCAGCCGTAAGCAGCCCGGTAAAGCGCGTAATCGGATCGTTCCCATTGAAGTGAAATATCTGCAATCCCGCCATTCCGGCCACGGCAAGTAACTTCCCCGACGGTGACATACGAATATCCGAGACGTACTCCACACGCGATTTCGGCATATTCCAAAACGTGCTCTTCGTGGCGAGCTTTCCGGCCCTGTCAACCGTATAAGTCGCAAGTTGGGGCAAGCCGACCGGCTTCCAGGTTGCCCCATTGACTTCCTGGACAGAAATTGCCACGTGATTGCTTCGATCCGCAGCCGCAAGGGACGGACAATATCCATCCCCGTTTTGCGCCGCCGGCATCGTCGGATTGATATCCAATAAGGTCATCGTCCCATCCCCGTCCCGCCGAAACCCAAAGATATCCGGTTTGACGTGGTAGCAACTGGATCCATACGCGAAAGCATTATTCCCCGTGAAGCTGAGCGGAACATTGAAATCCACACTGGGATTACTTGCGCCTAAATAACTGAGTTCACCAGTGGCCCGGTCGATACCGAAAGACTGATAAGTGTTATTGGCGCACGCATCGCCGTAGTAGTCCACGTCATACAACGTGGTGCCGGTGTGGTCGAGGAACAGAGAAGTCGGGCCACCGCAGCGGCCTCCGTTGAACTTCTGTGCATTGATCGCATCAACTTGCTCGATGACGCCATCCGAGGCGATCGAAAATGTGTAGATGTAAACTCCGTTGGTACCAAAGAGAAACTTTCCATTCACGGCCATGCCCTGCACGTTCGCCGGGAACGGCGACCCGGACACAGGAGTGAGCTTGCCATTGGTCTCCGCCGCAAAACCGTTAATCTCGTAGTTCTTGTTGCTGGGACTGCTCGATACATAAATAAACGCGACCGGGGAGTTCGTGGATACAACCTGTCCAAATGCGATCGCCACGCATAACGTGAGCATCAGGCAAACGATGACTGTAATTGAACGTGCCATATTTATCTTCTACTCCCGGCGCTTAACGACACTCGCAAACGCGGCGAGAATCTGATGCTAGCGTGAGGCCCCGGGTTGGCCCTCTACACAAGTGGACAGGCTCCGGAGAAACTCTCGATTCGTTTCCGCTATGCCTTCACGGGTTGCGAAAAAACTCCGATTTTGGGTGGCGCAGCGTTTCCGGCGCTATCCGTCCTCGAATGAATGAAGGGTTTTAACGCTGAAGTAACAAAAATGTGTTTTTCTCCGCCCTCGTCAGGCATAAGCGAATAGCATTGCTCCCGTGCCTCTTAGGGCACCTGCGATCAACAGTGCAGGCGTAGAATAGAAAGAATTTATGCGCCGAGTCTATCTCGACAACAACGCCACCACCCCGGTTCTTCCCGAGGTCTTCGAGTCCATGCGGCCGTACTTCGCCGATCACTTCGGCAATGCCTCGTCCATCCACCATCACGGCCAGGAGACGCGGGCGGCGGTCGAGCGGGCGCGCGAATCAGTGGCGGGTCTACTCGGTTGCCGCTCGTCCGAGGTCGTTTTCACTAGCGGCGGCACCGAAGGCGACAATCTCGCCATCTCTGGCTTGGCCCAAGCCGGGGATCACGTCATCAGTTCGACGATCGAACATCACGCCGTGCTGAATTCCTGCAAGCACCTGGAAGCCATGGGCTGCGAAGTCACTTACGTTTCCGCCGATAGCCGGGGGTTGGTCGATCCCGACGACGTTCGTCGCGCCTTGCGTCGCAACACCAAGCTGATCACCATCATGATGGCGAACAACGAAACCGGCGTTTTGCAGCCCGTCGAGGACATTGGCAAGATCGCCGCCGAGGCAGACGTATATTTCCACACCGACGCAGTACAGGCAGCAGGGAAGGTGTCGATCGACGTAAAGCGCATCGGATGCGATCTGCTCTCAATCTCGGGGCACAAGCTGCACTCCCCGCAAGGAGTGGGCGCTCTCTACGTGCGTAAGGGGACGATCCTTCAGCCAATGTTCTATGGGGGAAGCCACGAGCGATCCCGCCGCGCGGGCACGGAGAACGTTCCCGGAATCATCGGTCTCGGCAAGGCCACGGAATTAGCCATGGAAGCTTTGGAACGAGGCGATCTGGCGCGCATGTCCGCAATGCGCGATCGCATTGAACAGAAAATCCTCTCCGAGGTAGAAGCCACGGGTGTAAACGGCGAAGGCGCTCCCCGGGTTCCCAACACTACAAACATTCACTTCGATTACATCGAAGGCGAAGCCCTGGTGATCGCGCTCGATCTGAAGGGCCTGGCGGTCTCGACGGGAGCAGCCTGCTCCTCAGGCGCAATTGAGCCGTCCCACGTACTGACAGCCATGGGATTGCCGCCTGAAATCGCCCGCGCCAGCTTACGCTTCAGCCTCGGCAAGCAGAACACAGAAGACGATGTCGAGTTCGCTCTCGACCTCGTACCGCAAACGGTAGCCCGCCTGCGCGAGCTCTCGCCGGTTTACAATAGAACAGCTGTCACCTCTTAGCTATCAGTTCTCAGCTTAAGTCTGTCGAGCAGAGATTTTCCTTTTGATAGCTGACCGCTGAAAGCTGACAGCTAGCCCGGAAGCTGCATGCCACCAAACAACACCATCGCCGTAGCCATGTCCGGCGGAGTCGACTCCTCGACCGTTGCGGCCATGCTGCGTGCAGAGGGACACAACGTTATCGGCCTGACCATGCAGCTCTGGAATCAACGCCGACTAGCCGGACGCGAAGGCATGCCGGAATCCGTCCAGGGACGCTGTTGCTCGCTGGACGATGTCTACGACGCCCGCCGCGTCGCCGAAACTCTTGGCATCCCTTACTACGTCGTCAATCACGAAGAGCGTTTCGAGCGCGAAGTGGTCCAGCCCTTCGTCGAAGAGTATTTGTCAGGACGAACGCCTATACCATGCAGCCTCTGCAACAACCACTTGAAGTTTGATCAGCTGTTGATCGTAGCCCAGCAGATTGGCGCCGACGCTCTGGCCACGGGCCACTACGCTCGGGTCGCGTTCGACGAGAAGCGTGGCCGCTGGCTGCTAAAGCGTCCGGCCGATTCGTCCAAGGATCAAACTTATTTCCTGTTCGGGCTTACGCAAGATCAGCTCAGCCGCACGCTGTTTCCTCTCGGTGAAATGACCAAGCCGCAAGTCCGCGATCTAGCCCGCCATCACGGGCTGGCTCTCGCCGCAAAGCCGGACTCGCAGGAGATCTGCTTCGTTCCCGGAGGCGATTACAAGAAGTTTCTCGACGCATACCTCGCTGAGCAGGGCGAAGCCCTGCCTGACACCGCAGGCGAACTCGTGACTACCACCGGAGAAGTAATCGGAGAGCACAGCGGCATCCACAACTTCACCGTCGGTCAGCGCAAGGGCCTCGGTGTCGCCACGGGATCACCCCTCTACGTCATCCAGATCAAGGGAGACCAGCACCAGGTCGTCGTCGGTAACCAGGAGGAACTATACTCGCGCACTCTACGTGCCCGCCGCGTGAACCTGGTCGCCATGTCGCAACTCGACGAGCCCATGCGTGTCCGCGTGAAGATCCGCCATCGGCACGAAGGAGCCCCCGCCGTGATCGAGATGTCAGGCGACGACGAAGTGCTTGTGACCTTCGACGAGCCCCAGCGCGCGATTACGCCAGGCCAAGCCGCGGTATTTTACGATGGAGATGTAGTAGTTGGCGGCGGTTGGATCACGTAACCGCGGACACTCCTATCCGCGGCCTTCTAGCTCTTGGTGAATCCACTTCAGATACCCGCGGACAAGGTGTCCGCGCCATGCGATCAGATAAACATCTCGTCTTGCGGAACCGGAACGCCGTTGCGTTTGCGTCTTGCTCCCAACAGAAATTCTAGTCCAGAAGTGATTCCCTGAACTAATCCCGACAGCTGTCGAACCGGAGAAACCACCGTCTTATGCACCATATCAGTCGTACTCTCCACCCGATCAAGAGTGCGATTCAGCAATTCGTCGGCGCGGATCACCTGCAACCGCGTGCGGTCAATCGCATCGCTCACGGTTGCGTCGAGCCGCTCAATTTGGGCCCGGACCATTGTGCTCGACTCACTTACATTCGTGACCACGGTCTGCAGAAGCGGGCGAAACTCCTGCAGCATGGAGTGCACGATCTCCGCTGTGGGCAGAATCTTGCCCCTGACATCGGCGGCTAGCGCTTCAAGTCGCACAGAGGTTTGCCGCAGGGCCAAATACATCGCCACCAGAATCCCAGCCTGGATGACGACCGCCGCCGCAGTCACAGCGATGAAGATAGGTAGATAGTCCATAAGCGTTCCTCCGCTTTACGACACCGAAGCAACCGGCGCGGCGGAGATCTCAATCACGGATTCTGCGGGCCACCGCCCTCGGTAGCGGTTGCTTCCTGGTACGCCTGCCTTCCGGCTTCATACGCCGACCGGAACTGCTCCTTCTGCTGATTCAACACTTCGCGGCCACGATCAGCCCAAGTGGAAGCCTGCTCGCGAGCCTGCCGCGCCCGATCACGGACGAACTCCCGGCCATCTTCAGCTCTGGAACGAAGCGCCTGACGAGTCTCATCTCCCGAACGCGGAGCATAGAGCACGCCCGCAACCGCGCCAATCCCCAGCCCCGCAAGGAACCAAAGAAAACTATTGTTATTGCTGTCCGACATAAATGAAACCTCCCACTCTCATCCAGCTAATCGGATGGTAGCACCCGGTATCACGAATTACAATTCGAGCTCCAGCGATAGCTCAGCTGTCCATCCCCACGCCCGGATTGCCATCCCCTCCGGATTGCCCGCCACGCGCCCGATTGCCATCCTCACTCCGATTGTCATTCCGAGCGCAGCGAGGAATCTGCTTTCTGCCCGTACCCAACACAATTTGTCCACACCGCGCCTCTTGTTTCGAGCGGCGAAGCGGCGAAAGAACATCGAGGTACGGCCATAGATCACACTGCACTTGTAGACTTCCCCACGAAGCGAGACAATATCGCTGCACAAGGGGGTGCGTGTGTCACAGAAGTATCGCCAGCATGGATACCAGGACCGAGGCAGGGAAGAAGAGCGGCAGAAGCAATCCACAGAAAGGCCGGTAAAGAAAGAAACCTTCGGCCCTCGCGCACCGCAGATGCCGGGAACGCATACGGTTTCCCGCTGCGCGCAATGCGGCACTCTGTTGACCTCAATCTCCGATCCAATCGGCAAATGCCCGAAGTGCGGCTTCGAACTCCACTCCTGCCGCCAGTGCACGTATTTCGACACGTCAAGCCGTTGGGAATGCACCCAACCTATCCCCGCACGAATCACGCGCAAGGACGAGCGCAATCAATGCACCTTTTATTCCATGCGCGTCCGCGTAGAAAAAGAAACCTCGACGCCAAGTTCCGCAAAGCCCATGGACCCCCGCACGGCCTTCGAAAATCTCTTCAAAAAGTAGACCCGCGCCTGTTTCTGGATCGCCCGCGACACGCCCTCGCGCTACCCCAGCACCGTTTCTTGACCCATCGCCACCAAATTGACCTTCCCCAAAGGAACGTATAGAATCCCGCTCTAGTCGTTCCGCTCAACAAGCCCGATCGTTGTCCGCCGCGGAACACTTCAGTCGGTTCGACCCGTTTCATTCAAGATTCGAAACACAAGGTTCATCCAATTTCCTAAGTACAAAGGGAGATCACTATGTCCCATCATCTCGACTCGCCAATCGCTCGACAAGACATCCGCCTCGACATCACCGACCTCTACGTATTCCGTGGCGAAACCGGCACCGTGTTTGTGATCAACGTCTGCCACTCAATCTTCGGTCCCATTCCTGCACCTGGCTGGCATCCCGAAGGCATGTACGAATTCAAGGTCGATCTCAACGGCGATGCCGTCGAAGACCTAACCTACCGCCTTACATTCGACGAGCGCGACAGCCAGGGGAAGCAGCGCTACATCGTGCGGCGCATCAGCGGTGCAGAAGCGGCAGATCCACATGCAGCCGGCACAGTCGTCGCGCAGGGAACGACTGGCGAGACCACCACCACCGCGGCCGGCGTGCGCGTCTGGGCCGGCAAGGCTGGCGACCCGTTTTGGATCGAGCCCGACGTATTGCACGCAGTCGGCCACGCGTTTCAGGATGGCACGGTCGTGAACCTGTCCGGATGGGATCCAACGCACGCGAAGAATCTGTTTGCGGGCCACACGGTGCATTCGATCGTGCTGGAACTGCCTGATGGCGAACTGCTCGCAAACGCAGGCGGCAAACGTCGGATCGGCGTCTGGGCAGTGTCCTCGCTCGCCACCGACGCCGGCGGATGGCGTCCGATCAACCGCGTGGCTCTTCCAATGATCCACCCGTTGTTCACCCAGTTCAACGAAGATCTCGGCAACCGTCTCAACGCCGCGCGCCCGGCAGATGACTTCCCAACGCACGGAGAGGCTGTCACCAAAGCGATCGCGGGCGTCGTGTCCGCCTACGGAACCGCCCAGGATCCCAAGGCATACGCGGAGGGGGTAGCGCATCGCTTCTGTCCCAACATTCTCCCGTACGAGGTCGGCACATCGGCCGTGTTCGCCTTCGCCGAGTGGAACGGTCGCTCCCTCATCGATAACGCGCCCAATGTCATGTTCTCGATAGCGGCCAACACACCCGTGAGCCTCGGCATCGGCAAGGAGTCGGTCACGTCGAAACCGTCGACCACATTCCCCTATGTTCCGGCCGTACCAGCAGAAGGACGACTCGCAGCGTAGACTCCGACGCTCAACTGGATTGACGTGTAGCGATGACAGGCCACAAGTCGCGCTTAAACTCATGGGCCGGTCCACAATTCTCAAAGGGTGCTATGGGTCAACTTGCCTTTGCGGGTCTTGTCCGTATGGGCCCACGGCGAACCGTCCTCAGAAGTCACATTCCGCAACTAGCTTCAGAAGCCGAAGAAGCGTCGCGCGCTCCTCCGAGGTCATTTGCCGCCGGACACTCTCATCGGCGGTCACCCGAGCTTTGATTATCCGTTCTCGGTACTTCCTCCCTTTGGCCGTCAGTTGGACTCGAATTGCTCGGCCCGATTTTGCCCTGTGCTCCGATACGAGTCCTTCCTCGGCCAGTGACTTGATCGCCCGGTGCACGACGGTCCGGTCAATACCCAGGAGCGTCGCGATCTGATTCGAATTCAGCGCTGTTCCCCCGCGCAATGTCGACAGGATAAAGCCCCGTGTCGCCGAGCACTGGGTTTTTCGCTCCAGTCTCTTTCCCACCGAGAAATACGCCGCTGCGATATGGGCGAGTACCGAGTGTTTCAGAATGTCATCGGGAATCTCTTTCCTTGGGAGGATGTTCATAGGACGGTCACCGTTGCATCGAGGGGTCTTCGCCACTGCGGCGGCTCATTGTGGATACGCGATTTTTTCCCGATCGCAATCACCATCACAATCTCGTGGTGCCGGCCAGACAACCCCAGATATCGAGAGAGCCTGCGGCCATCAAAGCCTTCCATCGGACAAGTGTTCATTCCCAGCGCCTCGGCGGCGATCATCAGATTCTGGCAAGCCAACGCTGTACTCTTCGTTGCCCATTTGAACAAGTCCTGCCGGGATAGCGGCGGCATCCCAATCACCATCCTCAGATTCAGCAGCCGAAACAAGACTCGTTTGATCGCAGCAAACATCCCGAATGGCCCAGGCATGAACAGGATCCGGCCGATCTTTGCTTTCCGCTCGTAGTCGCGAATTTTTTCTTCGGTGAAGTTGCTCCTGCGCATCCACTCCAGCTGGCCTTGCGCCGTGGCAGACAGCGATCCGAGGTCTGCAACCGCCACGACCAGTGCGGAGGCGGTTTCTGCGGGCTTCTGCCCGAGGCACAGTTTCGCCACTGCGACCTTCTTTGCCGCGGACCGCACCCAATAAAACTTGTAAGGCTGGCTGTTAAAGCTTGAGGGGGCACGGCGGGCTGCATTGAGAATTTGCTCGCGCAGCTCTTCGGAAATTTCTACGGGTTCAAAGATCTTAACCGCTCGCCTTTGGAATATCGCGTCCAGGGTCTGGTTCATGGCTCGCTCCCCTCCATGTTGCTATTACAACATATGTATGTTGCTATTGCAACATGAGCCGTTGCAACCAACCAGAAGCAACAGCAGTTGCCATGACTGCAGGTTAGTTGTCGCTCAGAAAAGCGGAGTCAGTGCGCTTGCGGCGATGCAACCGTCAGCTCAATTGTTTTGTGATCATGTTCCGCAAGATTGACGCTTTTCGGATCGGAAGTGACGACGTCTGGATCTGAAACTTTCGCTATAACACGGTATTGACCAGGAGCAATGCCAATAAAAGAGAAGTGGCCGCTCTGATCGGTATTCGCGGTGCGCGTTCGCAGACGATTGTAGCGAGTCTCCGGATCGGGAGTAATCCGAACCCGCGCTCCGATCATCGGCCTGTCATCCTGCGTAACCAGTCCCGCCAGCTCCGAGCCACCGTTACTGACCACCACCTGGATTGGTTGGAATTACCGAAAACCTGTTTGTTGGTCGACCGGACAGTGCCATAGGACCGATCCCGATTTTGACGCGCTAGTTCACGGTCAGGGGTACGATTACGCTGCCGAGCCTGCCGCTGAGGTTGTCGCGGACTACGAAGCGCACTTGGTATTTTCCCGGCGGTAGCTCGAGGGCGTTGGTGTAGAAGATGCCGTCCGCTTTTAGCTTGGCGAGGGCGTCGGGACGAACCGCACCCTTGATGCTTTGTCCGGCGCTGCCCGCGGGTGCGCCTTGATTTGTGGCTTGGGCGAAAAACTCTAGGTCATAGCGATTCTTGTCGGCTTCATTGATCAGATCCGTCGCTGGAACTTGTAAAGTAAAGCCAACTTTTTTCTTAGCTCCATCCGCATGGAATCCCTCCCAGCGCGCCGTTACTGGAATGCCCGTACTTTCAAACGGAGAGTTCAGGGCGAACTCGATGTCCGCCTTATGCGTGAGGTCGGGATTGACAGCCACGTCGGACACCAGGTATCCCGCCCGGGCGTGTACCTCCGCGTCTTTGCGTGAGACTGCCACCTGCAACTGCCGCCAGCCAGGTTTGTTGTTGCGGTGATCGAAGTAGTAGCTCAATAAATAGTACGAGGAAGAGTCCTCTGCGGCGCGGTTGAATGCCCCGGCAAGATCGTTGTTGCCGTAATACGCTACGCCTCCGGTCATTCTGGCAAAATTCTTCAGGCTGTTCTGGGTCGACTCGCGCAGCAAGTCCGGCGCTTCTTCGCTGACTAGAGAACCAGCGAAATCTCCACCGTACATAGGGTTGGTGACAAGACCCCGCGCGTCCAGTGGATAAACCGAGATCTGGGCATCGTTCAGGGCTTTGAGCGCCCGTTCGTACAACAATCTCAGGCCGTTGTCGCCTGGTACGGAGGCGAAGGAATCCAGATAAAAGGGAAAGCCGCCCGTTGCCCACACCAGCGACTTCCTTCCCGGAATGCCTGACAAGGACCAGGCGATCGACAGGAACGCTTGCAAGGTAGTTTCGATAGCCCGCGCTTGCCCGTAGGTAGCGTCGACGGCGTCCTGCTTTAGGATGAATTTGCGAACGATCAACTCCGGAGGATCGCCAGGACGAATTCCTCCCATAAGACCACTGGTAGGATCTCCGCTGGACGCGATGGCCTGCGCGTCATTGCTGAATTGCTCCATCTGTGAAGTCTCGCCACTAGCTTTCTTGAGTGCAGCAATGAGGGTTGCCGGGTCCGAGTTGAGTCCGCTCAAGACGGTCACGCCTTGGCTGCCGATTGCCATCAGTCCGAGTGGTTGCGATAAGTCAAGGTGATTGGCCAGGTACTTGATCAGTTGCGCACGCGCATACGCCTGGCTGAGGAACGGCGTATTCACCTTGTCGAGGACCATCACCGTTACCGAGCGGGGCTTGCTCTCATCCGCAGTCAGATTGGTGAATGTGCCCGCGGGCCTGTTCGGACTGGGCACGACGCTTTTGTCAGGAATGATCTCTTCAAAGCCGGCAATGCTCTGCACTTTGCCATCTTCCAGAATCTTGAAGTCCCCTTTGGTCAATCGATGAATGTGGACGCCGGCTTTGTCGGTCACTACCACTGGTACCTGCACAAGGGAGGTCTGAGACTTGAACTCCAGCTGTTTGCCTGAGTCAGCGCGGCGGGAAACCGGTTCTGTGTTGGGAGTCTCGGTGGGCATGGGCACTCCCAAAACACCGGAGGTGCCGGAAGAAGAAGCGCCGCTCCATGGGTCGTTGCCGGATTGAGCGCGCGCGCTGGTTGAAATGGCGAGGAGACCCAACAGTATAAGGAAAACCCATGGCCGCTGAGGACCGTAGTTCATGACGCAACCCACTCTCGCTTCAACCGTACAACCATCTGACCGTCTTTGGCCACGCAGATCTGATCAGGACTATTGGTTCCCGTCGCGTCACTATACACCTCGCGAACAACTCCAGTTCGCTATTTCTTCTTTGGGCTGGGGACTGCGACCCTCGGTTAGCCCGTAGTCTGATGGCATCACCGAAGCCAGTAACAACCGAGGAGAGGAATTAGACGAGCAGTGTCTGATTGGATCAGCTCCAGTAACATCGGAACCTGCGGTGCGAGGGCGTTGTTGACCGCAATCGTGGATGGTGTTCGGCGATTCGGTTTTCAGGAACAATGCGACATCACGGCGATTCGTCGCGATGTTCAACGGCTGCTAAGCTGACGCGTCGTCGCGCGGATTGCTGTTCTCGACAGCTACAAGGTCCGAACTGTCTCCACTGTGCCTCCACCCCAGCATAGATGCCGGGGCGGGGCACACTGGAAACGAACTCGGATGCTCCCAGTTCTAGTGCGAACGGACCTGCTCGGGCCCCACATTATGCCCATGGCGGGATTGACCCTGTTTATGGTTGTCTGCGCTATTGATCAACGTGGCTGTTAGCGCACCACCGAAAACAAAACTGCCGTTGCTCCCCCCGGTCTCACAATCAATTTGCACAGCATCGCCCGCCGAGATGAAAACAACGTCGGTTATGCTTGCTTCCGCGTAATTGCCAGATTGAAAGGATCCACCAAACTGGCGATGGGTCCCGGTGCTCGCAAGGGCGTCGGTACAGAAAACGTAGCTGTCGCCAGCCACGACAAAGGGTAACAGCGATGCGGAAATGAAGTACGTCCCCGAAGTGCCAATGGTGTTCGTTTGTGCAACGGTCTGGTAACCGCTGACCAGCGGTGTGTCCGAACCGACTACGGTGGAGTACCCCACGGAGATTCCCGGAGGTCCTTGTGGTCCCGTCGGTCCTTGTGGTCCTGTCGGTCCTTGTGGTCCTGTCGGTCCTTGTGGTCCTTGAGGTCCCTGGGCTCCCTTGGGTCCTTGTGGCCCTTGCGGTCCCTTCGGTCCTACCTGGTTCCAGTGAATCTTGTGCTCGGTCGACTTACAAGTAGTGAACGACTGCACAATCCTGACGGCACCGGAGGTGTTGTTGACGCAGCCATAAAACGTTGTTGCTGGCGGCAGGATCTCATTGGCCGAGGCCGCCGTTGGCTGAACAATCATCGACAACATGCAGCAAGCAAGCAGAAATAAACCACAAACACTAACGCTGATACGGAACATAGATTCTCCTTGTATGTGATTTGCTAACTTTTGATCCTAACTGTGGTGCTTCAGGTGCGCACGGGACCATCGACAATGGCGATGCCAGCAGACAGAGAACTGCCAAGCGACCCACCCCTGTTGACGGTCACGTGGACCCGGTCGGTAACGACGACCGCCAGACCCGAGCGCCTGGGGTCGTGTTAAGTCTGAGACGGCAAATTTCTCCCCCGAGAATCTGCCTTCTCAGAAAGTCGATTAATCGTCTGGAGTCGAGGGCCTTCTCGCAGACTGAGGAAACGCACGAGTCGAAGCAGGCACCCTCTAATCCCTTCCGCAGTCGCCTGCATAGTGTTGCAGGCACCGATTTCGTTTCAGCGCCGCGGCTTCACAGAGTGATTCCGCCCTATCGGGTTGGCGAAGGTTTCTGCCGCCCCGACATCGATTCCAGAGCTTTCGCCTTTGAAGAACACAACCAAAGTCTCCCCTACTCTTTAAAAGCGCCGAACCATGGCGGAAAGGGTCAGTAAAAGCAAAGGAAATCTTGGGCTATTTTCCCCCTCGAACACCCACTTCCCTGGCATCTTGGTGGAACAGAAAACTCGCCCGGCTTTCGAGCCCTTACCGGGCCCCAGACTCCTTGCCGAACCGGTAAGTAAATCCGCAAGCCGGTGCGATCATGCCCCGAATCTATAGAAACGTCCATAGAGCCAGTCTGAAGCAATCTGAATTGATCTGAAGAGATTCGGGGGCGAAGCGCCCCGGCGCTCGGCATTTCGGATTTTGGGTGGCGCAGCGCTTCCAGCGCTGCGAGTAAACGCTTCCGAATGTCTGTGGATTTCTCGCGCGTGAGGTTTGCAACAGCCTCCGGCTATCGGAGACTCGGGCGCTCAATGACCATGAGCGTCGCCGGACCATCGGGCGTAGTGATTGGACCGACACGTCGAAAGCCTGCCTTCTCGTAGCAGCGAATCGCGCGTGCGTTCGTAGGAGCCGGATCGGCCTGAATTCTCGTGACGCTGGGGTCGCGGAACAGAACCTTCACAAACTCCCTTACCATCCGCGTACCAAGTCCGTGGCCTAAGCTCTGCTCGTCTGCCAGGAATTGGTCAATTCCTCGCACTCCGGGATCATGTTCGTCGGGCCACCAACCGTTACCTGCCGCAGTCACAACGTATGACTGAATGTAGCCAATCGGAGTGCCATCGAGATAAGCCAGGTATGGCACCACGTTAGACTTGTCCACCAATCGCGGCAGGTACTTGTCGCGTACCTCTTCGAGGGACTTGCAGGCATTCCACCATTCGCCGACGTGGGGTCGCTTGAGCCACTCGCCAAGCATCGTCAGGTCCGACACTGCCAGTTTCTGGAAAGTTATTTGCTCGGATCCGAGTTGAGCGCAGGTTGTGTCAGTGTCCATTGCGGGCCGTTTTCGAGATGCAACAGGTGGCAAAACCCACATCGCGCTTTTGCCGGGTGCGGGCACCCCTTGGATCCCTGAGTCTCGACCGAACCCAGCTTCCACAATTCCCGTTTTGGGAATGCGCTCCGATTTTCTCCACTATTTTCTTGACTTTGCTATAAGATATAATATAGAGTAGTGATATACCAAACCAACCCAGGAGCTTCTAAGTTGTCCCTTCCCTCCGGATCCACCTGTCGAGCCACTTCTTCCCCTGCAATCACCCCGCAACTCCTTTGTTCCGAAGATTTTGCCTCCAACCCCTTTCTTTTCATAGATCTGGCGGGCACCCCATCGCCCCGCCCCAATCAATTCAAGAATTTACGCGGAAACGCGATACTTTTTCAGGAGTAGTTCATGGCCATTCCCATTCCCACCCGTCCCAACGTTCGCAATTGCACTCACATCAAAGTCACCGGACAGCGCTGCGGATCGCCCGCCCTGCGCGGCGAGTTCTTCTGCTACTTCCACACCCGCGTCATCAAAGGTGTGCAACAGCGCGTCGATATGCAGCTTCATTCCATGGCCCTGCTGGAAGACTGCGAGTCCATCCAGCTTTCCATCATGCACGTAGTCGACGGTCTGCTGAAAGGCACGCTCGACGCCACCCGCGCCCGGCTGATCATTCAAGCCCTGCGCATCGCCGCCAGAAATGCCAAGAACGTCCGCTTCGACCAAGACCGCTACTTCTCCCACGAGCAACCGATGGTGCGCGAGGTCCCTGACTATGCGAAACAATACCTGATCGAGCACCCCGAGTTCGGCCCCCCGCTAAGCCAAAGCCCGTGTAGCGCGGGCGGCCCCGCCCGCGAGGCCGCGACAAAAGCGGGAATCCAGATCGAAGCCCAAGCCGCGCCACAAGCCGCACAGCCGAACGTATCCCAGAAAAGCGCTACCGCAAACCCAGCTCCGCAGGAGCGAAAGCAACCCCAGCGCGCGACGCAGAAAGAAGAGAACGAACTCAAGCGAGTGCAAGCCGCCATCGCCGGCGCCGAACGCGGCAACTGGCGCGATCTCCGCACCGTCTTCGAATTCACCGGAATCACGGACCAGAGCAAAGAAGCCCCGTCCTAAGGCTTCTGAGTCGGGCGCAGCAGAATCTCGCTGACAAAAGATTGCGGAGCTTGCGTAACGAGCATCGCCACTGCATGGGCAACGTCTTCCGGGCGCAGCATCTTAGCCGGATCTTTCCCGGTATGCGGGCTTAATTCCGTATCCACGGAGCCAGGGCAGACGACAGAAACTCGAATGTTGTGCCCCCGCAGCTCCTCGGCAGCGGAGCAGCTCAGCCCGTTCAGTCCCCATTTCGACGCGGCGTAGGCCGCGCCGTTTAGCAGAGCGTTCTTGCCGGCTAGCGAAGAAATGTTGACGATGTGTCCGCTGTGAGCGCGAATCATCATGGGAGCGCAGGCGCGAATGCAGTAATAGACGCCGCGCAGGTTTGTATTCAGCACCTGTTCCCAGGAGTCGGGCGGCAATTGGTGCAGAGGACCACCGAACCCGCCCACGCCGGCATTGTTGACCAGAATGTCGAGTCGGCCGAGAGTCTGATCCACGTGTGCCGCCATGGCCTCGACCGAGCGCAGCTCGGTCACATCACACGCGAGGGCTTGGGCTCGTCCCCCCGCTTTCGAGATCGCGGCAGCAGTCGACTCCAGCGGTCCACGACTGCGTCCGCAAAGCACGACTGTCGCTCCCATACCGACGAGTTTGGCTGCGATGGCCGCGCCGATGCCCCGGCCCGCGCCGGTGACCACGGCAACTTGGTCAACCAGACTAGCGCTATTAGTAGTTTCCTGCATGAGGCGCCTGCGTATGATGACTATGATTTGACATACCCACGAACGCGTGGGCGTCTGGTCGCATCTTACAAGATTGGCGGGATGACTGCGAAAGTAAGCTTGCCTTAGTCGAGGTACATACTTATAATCCGGCTCACCGGAAATAATATCTTGGCCTCGTTGGCGTTACCGGGCGGGCGCCGGGTTTTCCGGGCCTGCCACAGAGCGGATGAAGCTCATGCTCTGAGCAGCCGGGTTTTGAGCTTGGGTACACCCGGGTACGAATGCCGTCCGTTTTTCCCGACAATTCAAGGAGCCATTTCAAAATGAAGACGAGTCTAGTGGCGATTGTGATTACGCTTGCTGGAATAGCCTCGAGTCAGCAAGCCACAACGCAACCGCAAACACAAACCGCGGCGCCCGCGCAGGCGCAGGCCGCCGCGTCCCAACCGCAACCCAAGAAAGAGATCAAGGATCCGGCCGAGTACAACGCCTACGTGGGAGCCGTGCAGCAAACCGATCCGACCGCCAAGATCAGCGGTCTGGAAGCCTTCATCGCCCAATACCCGAATAGCGTGATGAAGGAAGACGCAATGGAATTGCTCATGGGTGCTTATCAACAAGCTGGCAACCAGGCGAAGGTGATCGATACTGCGAACCGGCTGTTGGCCACCAACCCGAATAACGTTCGCGCCCTGGCCTTACTGGCTTACAGCGAACGGGCAGCGCAGAAGTGGGCGGATGCGAAACAGCATGCGGAACGCGGCCTGCAGGCGCTGGCCACCATGGCCAAACCGGACGGGGTCTCGGATGCGGATTTCCAGAAGACGAAGACGCAGTTGGGTGCTCTTCTTGACAGCGTGGCCGGCTTTGCCGCCCTCCAGTTGAAAGATAACGCGACCGCAGAGAAAGATTTGCGCGCGGCGGTCGAAGCGGATCCGAACAACGTCGAAAATGTTTATCCTCTGGCACTCGCCTCTCTGACCGCCACTCCCGAAGATGACGTGAATGGGTTGTTCTTCATAGCTCGAGCCATCAATCTGGTCAAGGATCCGGCGGGCAAGGCACAGATCACGAAGTTCGGCCACGCCAAGTACGTGAAGTACCACGGTTCGGAGGAAGGCTGGAACGAACTCCTGGCGATGACCGCAACCACTCCACTGCCGCCACCGGGATTCACCATCAAGGCATACGTTCCTCCGACCCCAGCCGAGCAAGCCGCGGACCTGGTAAAGACCAAGACTCCGAAGGATATGAGCTTCGCTGAGTGGGAACTGGTTCTTTCCGCCGGTGCGCCAGCGGACGCAGAGAAAGTTTGGTCTGCGATCAAGGGCGTGCCCCTGCAGATGGAAGGCACGGTCATCAAGGCATCCCCAACCGAATTGCAAATCGCGGCCAGTCAGGACGACATCGACGCGAAGCGAGCGGACATCGTGGTCACCATGGGTGGAACTATTCCAGCGAAGCTGATGCCGCAGGAAGGATCAACCCTGGACTTCGAGGGCACGCCCGTTTCGTATACGCCGAGCCCGTTTGTCATGACCATGGAGAAGGGCGCACTGCTGACCAAGGCGGCTCCAGCGGCCAAGAAGCCTCCGGTCCATCACCATTCTACGAACTGAACTCGATACTTCGAGTTCATACAGGGCAGCGTTTTACGCTGCCCTTAGTTTCTTGCTAGTGATTTGGAGTTGGTAAGAAGGGTTGCTAGCGGACGGCCTTCTTGTCGTAGGCCGCAGGGCGAGCGCTGCGCGGAGGACGTTTGGCCCCAACCCGTAGCTGCCGTATATCAATCTTCAATTCGGCAATCGTGCGGCTGAGGGTGTTGCGGTGCATTCCCAGTTGGCGCGCGGCGCGGCACTGATTTCCGTTGTTCTCCTGCAGCACGGTGAGGATGAAGCGCTTCTTGAATTCCCGAACCGCCTCGGAATATAGAATGTTGCTTTTGTACATCTGCAGGATGAGTGCTTCGAGCTGATCTCTCACGGCATCCTCTTTCTGTTGAAAAGCTGCTCTGAAAGCCTGTCGGCTGCGCTTTTCTCTATTTGCCTGATTTCATTTCGACGCTGCGATCGTGAGCGCTATCGGTGCTGCTGTTCACGGTGCAGCAAATCCAATCCCTGATAAAAACGGGCGCGCAATTCCGACGGCGCCACCCAAATGGCGGCACGTCCAATTACCAGGAAATACGGCGCCAGTTCCGAACCTTCCAGCAACTGCGAAGTGGGCGTGAAGGTAGCCATGCTTACCAGAATGACGGCTACGATCAAACTCCCGCGCACGACGCCCAACGCCCCGCCCAAAATCCGGTCGATAAAGCTGAGCCCAGCCTCTTTGACGATATGGCGGGTGATCCGCCCGGCCATTCCGGCAAGGACCAGCACCGCCAGGAAAATAATCAGAAAAGCCGCAATCTCACCCAACCACTCGGACTTCAGATGAGGAGCAAAACGATCCGCCAACCGCTGATAATTCCACGCTGCCAGCAGATACCCAAAAACCAGACCCGCAATTCCAAACGCTTCGTGAAAGAAACCAGAGATCGCGGCCTGAATGACTGAAACCACAATTACAGCCACGATGACCCAATCAGCTCCCGTCATCGTGTTCTCCAAATAATTGCTGCGCTAAACATCCAGCTCGTGTCCGGTGAGCTGGTGGAAGGCCTCCAAGTACTTCTCGCTAGTCTGGCGCGCCACATCCACGGGTAAAGCTGGCGCGGGCGGTTGCTTGTTCCAGCGAATCTGCTCAAGGTAATCACGGACATATTGCTTGTCGTATGAGTCCTGCGGCCGGCCTGGCTGGTACTTGTCAGCGGGCCAGAAACGAGATGAGTCAGGAGTGAGTACCTCATCCGCAAGGGTGATGCCCTTGGAGGTCATCCCGAACTCAAACTTAGTGTCCGCGATGATGATGTCCTTCTGCAGTGCGTAATCCGCCGCCTTGCTGTAAATCTTCAAAGTGAGGTCGCGGAGTTGATTGCTCAACTCTACGCCCACAATTCGCGTCATCTCATCGAATGGAATGTTCTCGTCGTGTCCGGTGGTCGCCTTGGTGGCTGGGGTGAAAATAGGCTGCGGCAGTTTACTGGATTCCTTGAGTCCTGCGGGGAGTTCGATCCCACACACGCGGCCGCTGGTTTTGTATTCCTTCCATGCGGATCCGGAAATATATCCTCGAACCACGCATTCCACCGGAATCATTTCGGCGCGCATCACCATCATCGACCGCCCCTGCAATTGGTCGGCGTACTTCTGCGCCGTTGCGGGATATCGTGTCACGTCGGCCGTGGCCACATGGTTGGGCACCAGATCGCGGAGGAAATCGAACCAGAACAAGGAAATCTGGGTCAGCACGCGCCCTTTGTGGGCAATGCCGGTCGCCAGTACGTAGTCGAAAGCAGAGATGCGATCGGTCGCGACAAAGAGAAGATGCTCGGGGTCGAGTTCGTAGACATCCCGCACCTTACCGCTGGCGTGAAGTTTGAGTTCGGAGAAGTCTGTACGAAGGAGAACGGAATCGAGAATCTGGGGGCTCATAGTTAAATTTTACAGTTAGAAAACGTCGCGTATTCTAACCTGCCAGAAATATTTGTCAACGATTTAAGTCACGGTCGAATGTGGAGACTGTGCATTCCCTTGAAAGAAAAAGTGTTGAGGTTGATAGTGTGCTTGAGATCGCGCGCCTGATGCGGCTTTCCGGCAGAGATCGTTTGTGGAAAAGCTGAGGATAGCAGAGGATAACTCGGGTGTTGTGAAGAAAATCCTCTGAACGGCAAACACTTAGCCGGTAGGGCGCTATCTCTTCGTTGACGCCAGTCGCTCAGGGGGCGTCGTTCTGAATCCGAGGCTGTTAGGAAACTCGCGCCTTCGCTATAAGAGGCTGCAGAAAAACTCTTGTTCGGCAGAACCGGATTAAAAACCTCTCAATCATTCGAGAACGGCTACCGCAGCGCTGGAAGCGCTGCGCCACCCAAAATCAAAATTGTTCCGCAAGCGGTGGACATCATGCGGTTGCTCCGAAGCGCACGGAGACCAGCTTGGACACGCCTGGCTCTTGCATGGTTACGCCGTAGAGGACCGGCGCGATACTCATGGTTTTCTTGCTGTGGGTGATCAGCACGAATTGCGTCTTTATGCTCATCTCTCGAACCAGTTCGGTGAAGCGTCCGATGTTGGCTTCGTCGAGCGGTGCATCGACTTCATCAAGAATGCAGAACGGGCTGGGCTGGTACTGGAATATTCCGACCAGCAATGACAATGCGGTCAGGGCCTTTTCGCCGCCTGAGAGCAGCAGTACATTCTGCAACTTCTTGCCCGGAGGGGAAGCTACCACGTCGATGCCACTTTCGGCGCTGTTCTCTTCATCCGTCAGGCGCATGAAAGCGTGCCCACCCCCAAACAGCTTGCGGAACGTGGCCTGGAAATTCTCATTGATTTTGTGGAAGGCCTCTTCAAACTTCTGCCGCGAGAAGGCGTCGATCTCCTTAATGGTGGCCTGGGTATTTTCAATGGAATCGAGCAGGTCTTTTCTTTGTGTGTCCAGAAATGAGTGGCGCTCGGCGGTTTCCTTGTACTCCTCCAGAGCCATCATATTTACGGGGCCCATGGCGTCAAGGCGGGTGCGGATCTCGCGATAAGCCTGGTCCTCGACCGCCAACTGCTCGCCATACGCGAGCGGAATTGCGGCGTCGGCCGTCAACTCGTGACGCTGCTGGCCAAGTTCGTTGAGGCAGGTTTCCGCCATGTACTGGGCATCCGATTGCAGTTTGGCCGCGGCGGCCGACAGCGCACCCTTGTGATCGCGAGCCTGGTCGAGCGATAGACGAGCATCGCGTAGTACATCCTCGATCTCGCCCAGCCGGGCGCGTACTTGATCGGACTCAAACTGCAACAGCCCATCGCGCGCTTCAGTGGTATTGCGCTCGGCTTCGAGCTCTTCCAGGTGAGCGATCATCTGATGATTTTCAGCCTCGCGTTGCAGCTTTTCGACAACCGAGGACTCGATCTGCGCCTGCAGGGAAGCAGCGCGGGCGCTCATATCCGAGACCATGGACTCGATCTTCTCCAGGACTGCGGTCGCGGAGCGATGCCGTTCTTCTAAAGTAGCTACGCGTGCCAGGTGCTGGGAAGCGTTCTCTGCCGCCGAGTCCCGCCGTTCCCGCATCGCGGCCAGTTCCTGATTCGCCGACGCCGCTAGCGCTTCTAAGTTCTCGCGCCTACGCTGGAGAACGTCTAATTCCTCCCGTCGTGAACAGATCAACGCTTCCTGCTCGGCGCGCTCGGAAGCGAGCCGCTGAATCTCATGAGCACAAGTGTTTAACCGCTCGCTCACGCGAGCCATCTCGGAATCAAGTTGCTGCAACATGTGGCCCGAGGTCATGGCCCGCTTTTCCGCTTCGCGCTTTTCTGACTCCAGCCGATCCAGGCGCGAGGCCAATTCTTTGATCTCGCGAGCCAAGGTCACAACCCGGAGCTCGTCATTCCGCAGGGCCAATTCCAGTTCGCTCAACAGGCGCATTACGTCGCGCAGTTCGCGTTTCATGGAAAGCGGGCCCTCGGCACGCTGCTTGCCGCCAGTCACGGTCACGTTGTGAAAGCATTCTCCCGACTGCGAAAGGAAAAACGCATCCGGGTTCGACAGTGCGAGTTCGCGTGCGGACGCAGGCTCGGGAACGATGTAGCCGTCGCGCAGCTTGGGAAGGATGACCTCCAAGGATCGCCCAAAGCCATTGAGAACGCGAATGGCATGCTTCAGCGGGACGATCGACTGGCTGGGAGCGGCGGCGCGGGCTACTTCGTCGACGGCGAAGGAGAATTTGGCCTGGGAGTCCTCGGGGTGAACCAAAAATGTTGCGCGTCCATCGACGTCGGTTCGCAGCAGGCGCAAACCTTCGTCGGCCGCGTCCCAGGATTTCACTACGACGTAATTCAACTCGTCGCGGAGAAAGTCTTCGACCACACCTTCATAGCGAGGCTCGACTTCGAGGAAATCAGCCAACACGCCGGCAGGAGCGAAGCCGCCGTCCATCACTCCTGATTGAAACAGGCGGCGAACGGACTCCGTCGAATAACCGTGCTCGGCAATGACTGCTTCCAGCGACCCCTTCTTTCCAATCGAGGACGCATATTCCGCTCGCAAGCTGTCCAGCCGGCTCTTGGCATCAGTTTCTTCGCGACGCCTGGTTTCGACCCACTGCCGCGTTTGGGAAATCTCTTCAGACAAGCCAACGAGACGCTGCGAGACGGACTCGAACTCGAGGGCAAATTGTCCACGCTGTCCACCGAAAGCTTCCACCTGAGCGTTCGCGGTCGTCGTTTCGACCTGCAAACGCTGGGCCTCGCGGTCTACCGATGCCAGACGCTCTTCCGCCTGAGTGAGCAGGTTGCGCAGATTGGAGGAGGATGCGACGATTTCCATCACCGAGATGCGGGATGCTTCCTGCTGATGTTCCAGTTCCGCAAGCGCGCTCGCGGCGTTTGCAGCCTCATGCTGGCGTTGGGCGAGTTCCCGTTGAGCATGGGTGAAATCAGCGGCCGCCGACTCCAGTAATTGTCGATTCGTGTCGCGCTCGGCCTCCAAAGCCGTCAACCGATGTTGCGCCTGGGACAATTCCGCTTCAGACGCTGCTGAGCGCACCACCAGTTCCGCACAACGTTCTTCGTTATGCCGCCGCTGGGCATGCGCCCGTTCGCTTTCCAGCTTAATCTGGTTGAGACGCTCGCGGTTTTCGCGAATCTCGGTCTCGATGGCATATCCCCGCTGAGTGCGGTCGGCGTGCTCGGCTTCGAGTTGCTGAACCGCCTCGGTCTGATGACGCATCTGCTCGGACAGCGAGTTGATCTGCTGGTCCAGTTCAAGGCTTTCGCGATCCAATTGCGCGAACTTGCTCGCCAGCACCAAACGCAGCTTCGCACGCATCTCTTCCCGAAGTTTGGCGTAGCGTTCGGCCTTCGAGGCCTGGCGCTTCAGCGAATTCATTTGCCGGGTGACTTCTTCGAAGATGTCGTTGACCCGCGAGAGGTTCTGCTTGGCATCTTCGAGGCGGGCTTCTGCTAGCCGCTTTTTGGTCTTGAACTTGGTAATGCCCGCGGCTTCCTCGATGATGGCGCGCCGGTCGGTCGGGCGGCTGCTCAGAATCTGACCAATTCGGCCTTGTTCGATGAGGGCATAAGATTCCGGCCCGAGGCCGGTGCCCATGAATAAGTCTTGAATGTCACGCAGGCGGCAGAGCTTACCGTTTAACAGATATTCGCTGTCGCCGGAGCGGAATAGGCGACGAGTGACCACGATCTCTCCGGCGCGGAATTGCTGCTGAAACTTTCGACGGCGGATCTTTAGCACAACTTGCGGTCCGGCGTTCTGGGTCGACTCGATCGACGAGATGGCAGGCTCTTCATCGGTTTGCCCGGGCTGTGCTTCTTCGGTCAGGCGCTCGACTTCCTCTGCGGCTTTGGCTCGGACTTCCGCTTCATCCCAGTCGCCTGCATCTTCGGGCAGGTCATTCTGGACTTCGATCTCGGTGGGATTATTCGCGTCGGGGCCGTCGTACACTTCGGGATCGATCAAAGTGAGGGCAACTTCGGCCATGCCGGTCGGCTTGCGATCGCGGGTGCCCGCGAAGATGACGTCCTCCATACGCGAACCGCGCAAAGTCTTGGCCGACTGTTCGCCTAGCACCCACGAGATCGCGTCCGCGATGTTGGACTTCCCGCAGCCGTTGGGACCGATAATGGCCGCGACGCCCTCCCCGTGGAACTTGAGTTCGGTGCGGTCGCAAAAAGATTTGAAGCCGAGAATGTGCAGTTTTTTCAGTTTGAGCAACTTCTACTCCTTCAGGAGCTGGTTAACCACTTAGATTCCTCCACAGCTCGCTCCGAAAACATCCTGCCGCTGAAACAGGGGCGGGCGCACAGATGGAAGCTACTGTAACGGCGAAATTGTGCCGGGGTCAAGCAAGAAAACACCATATATGGGGTCCCCTTTTGCACAACCACGTCATTTTGCACACACAATGCAACATTAGCACAGAGATTCTGGTGGGGATGAAAGCAGGAAGGAAGAGTCGCGAGAGCGAAATAAGCCTAGCGCAAGCGCCAAGCCTAGGCAATGTCTAATTGCAATTGGTGGAACTTCTTGAAAGTAGGTCCGCGGTAACCTGCACGTCGCGGATGGCAAGTCCTGTCGCGACGGACCAAGTAGTCAACCGCTTGAGCCACGCAGTCTCCGTGATTCAGTTACCCGGTAATTGGTAACTTGGGAATATTCCGCCGCTCGCCTCGCCAGCGGTCGTCTTGCCGCCTACTCGCCGAGTTTTTCGAAGAACAAACAAATTGATTCGATTCCGCGATAGAAGTTCGGAATATGAAACTTCTCGTTGGGCGCGTGCAGATTGTCGTCGGGCAAGCCAAAGCCCATCATGACACTTGGGATCTTCAGCACGTCCTGAAAGTCGGTGACGATTGGAATTGAACCGCCGGAGCGGATAAACACCGTGTCTTTCTTGAACACGTCGTGCATGGCGTCGGTGGAGGCTTTGACGTACTTGTTGTCTGTGCCCACTACGCAGGCCGGGCCTTTGCTCCATACTTTGATCTTTGTCTCGATGCCCTTCGGCGTGAGCTTCTTCACATAGGCGGTGTAGCGCTTGAGAATGTCGTCCGGATCCTGGTTCGGCACCAACCGCATGGAAACTTTGGCGGATCCTTTCGCGGGGATCACGGTCTTGGCGCCGGGCGCGGTAAAGCCACCGGGCATGCCGTGAACTTCGAGCGTGGGACGGGCCCAGGTGCGATAAAGTACGGAGTAGCCAGGCTCGCCGGTGAGCACCTTGGAACCAACTTCTGTTTTGCGATAGTGCTCTTCGTTGAATGGCAGACGCTTCCATGCCTTGAGTTCGGCCGCGGTTGGGGCTTTCACCTTCGAGTAGAAACCCGGGATCAGCACCTTGCCTTTTGAGTCCTTCAGCTTGCTGATGATTTCAATTAAAGCGAAAAATGGATTGGGTGCCGCGCCGCCGTACATGCCGGAGTGCAGGTCGGTCTTTGCGCCGAACGCCTCGATCTCTGTGTAAACCAGTCCGCGCAGCCCGACGCACAACGTTGGAAGGTCCGGCGCGAACAATTCTGTATCGCAAACCAGCGCGAAGTCAGCCTTGAGTTTGCTTTTCTGTTTGCGCACATATTCGGCAATGGACTCGCCGCCGACTTCCTCTTCGCCTTCGAAAATGATTTTCACGTTGATGGGAAGTTTGCCGTCGTGAGCCTTCATCAAGGATTCGAGAGCCTTGACCTCCATCCAGAGCTGACCCTTATCGTCAACCGCACCGCGGGCATAGATGTTGCTGTTGCGCTCAGTCGGTTCAAACGGCGGAGTGTGCCACTCGTCGACGGGATCGGGCGGTTGCACATCAAAATGCGCGTACATGAGTACGGTCGGCTTGCCATGGGCGTGGAGCCAGTCTGCATAAACTAGCGGATGGCCTTTGGTCGGGATGAGTTCCACGTTCTCCATGCCGATTCGGCGGAGTTCGTTGGCCACATAATCGGCGGCCTTGCGCACGTCGGACTTGTGCTCTTCCAAAGTGCTGACGCTAGGGATGCGAAGCAGATCTTTGAGTTCGTTCAAGAATCGCTGCTGATTCGAACGAGCGTAATCCACTGCCGGGGAAGCCATAAGATGTGTCCCTTTCTTTATGTTTAGGGCTGGAGTATCCACGAAACGGATAAGTATACCTGAAGGCGTGATACGAGTTCTGCGGTGCGTTATCCTGCAGAAGGTGACGGAAGCCACCCGTACCAGGGATGAACAGAGTCGCGTCGGATTGTGCCTCGACTGCGTGCACTCGCAGCGAATTCAGTCTGCCCGAGGATCAACGTTTTATCGCTGCATACTCTCAGAAACCGATCCTATCTTTCCCAAATATCCTCGACTGCCCGTGCTGCAGTGTGCCGGTTATATACGGAAGGACCAGGCGGAATAAAATCATGTGTAAAAGGAACGAACCCTCAATGCTAGGTGGGTCTCCCCTTGTCAGCATTGTCGAGACTGTCAGCCATATGCTCTGGCGGCCCTCGTTCCTACTGTTTCCCTCATCGCCTACCGAGTGATGCTGAGCAAACAGAACGTGAGTTGAGACAGGGTCGCCGACTCGAGCCGAATGCTTGGCCATGTACAATGCCTGTGCTTGACGGTCAGTCAAGTGCAGTCATTTCCGATTCATGATGTCCTCTCGGGTAAGAACGGGTCACCAGCCGGCGGAATCGCAATCTGAGCGCAATGCGCCGGGACAATCCGGTTTCCGGCAAAGGTTCGAGCGCTTTGTGCTGGCATCTCCGCGAAAGCGCGACATTTCAATCTGCCTGCTGCTGGCGGTGGTAACCTTCGCGGTCTATACCTCTGCCATTGGCCATCCTTTCATCTTCAACTACGACGACGACAGCTACGTCACCAACAATGCACACGTGCAAGCGGGCCTGGTTTGGGGGACGGTTCGCTGGTCCTTGACTTCGACTGAGGCCGCGAACTGGCACCCGCTGACGTGGCTTTCGCATGCCCTGGACTGCACGTTGTATGGCCTGAGTCCTTCCGGGCATCACTTCACCAACGTGCTGCTCCACGTGCTGAGCGTCGTGCTGCTGTTCTTGCTGCTGGTGCGTGCAACGGGTGCTCCGGGACGCAGCTTTCTGGTGGCGGCGCTGTTCGCGATTCATCCGCTTAATGTGGAATCGGTCGCCTGGATCGCTGAACGTAAGAATGTCCTGAGCACACTTTTCTTTCTGCTCACACTGGGTGCTTATGGCTGGTACGCGCTCAAGCCGGATGTCAAACGCTATCTGGTCGTGGCGGCTTTGTTCGTGCTGGGACTTGCTTCGAAGCCGATGGTCGTTACTCTGCCGTGCGTGCTCTTGCTGCTCGATTTCTGGCCATTGAGACGAATCCAGGGCTTGGATCAAGCGATGCCCGAGATCGCCGTGTCGGTTCCTCAAGAGAGCATATCTCGACTCATCCTTGAAAAGCTGCCGTTACTTGTACTGTCTGCCGCCGCCTGCGCTGTGACCATCTTCGCGCAACGCTCCGGCGGTTCCATGCGGCTAGTGCTTCCTCTCGGCGTACGTCTGGAGAACGCTATTTACGCCTACGCGATGTATGTGTGGAAGGCGTTGTGGCCCGCTTGGCTGGCCGTGTTCTATCCTCACCCCGGTGCTACGCTCGCGGTCTGGCGACTAGGGCTGGCCGCGCTATTTCTGCTATCAGTAAGCACGCTGGCATGGTGGCAGCGCGCTGCGAGGCCGTGCCTGATTACCGGCTGGCTCTGGTATCTTGGCACGCTGGTCCCGGTGATCGGGCTTGTCCAGGTGGGCGAGCAAGCCATCGCCGATCGCTACGCCTACGTTCCTCTGATCGGAATTTTCGTGATGGTTGTGTGGGGCGCCGCGGATCTGGCGGACAGCCGGCAACTCGCCTTTGCGCCCCGGGCGAAGATGGCTGCGGTCGTTCTGGGCGTCCTCGTACTGTTCACATCCGACCAGCTTCGGTATTGGCGCAGCGCGGTCGATCTGTGGGCGCATACGGTAGACGTCACGCAGGACAATTTTTTTGGGGAGCAGAATCTGGGTGCTGCTTTTCTGGAGGCGGAGCGCTACGACGAGGCGGTACCCCATTTCAAGAGGGCAATCAGCCTCAGGCCGCAGGATCCCGGCGGCCATCTCAATCTAGCCGGAGATTTCGCTCTGACCGACCGCCCGCGGGATGCGATCCTTGAGTACGAGACGGCGATTCCTCTGGTGACGAATCCCAAAATGCGGCTCACGGCGTTAGACACGCTGGGCAGGCTGTACAGCCAACTCGGAGAATACTCCAAGGCACGCGCGAGTTATGAGCAAGCGTTGCAGATCAACCCGCAGCAAGCGGATGCCAGGGACGGGCTCGCGAAGGTGGAACTGTCCGATGCCATTCGAAATGTCGCTGAGTCTCCATCCGCCCAAGGCTACTTCCGGCTGGGTCAGATCCTTCAGCAGCAGGGGCGTGCTCCGGAGGCCCAGGCTGCCTTCCAACAGGCGCTTGAGCTAAACCCTAAGCTCGAGGCTGCGAAGAAGGCTCTTAGCGCGCTGAACGGTCAAGGTAGATGAAATCGGAATCACATCTGCGGTTGCGGAGTTTCGGGGAAAGCCATCAGTTCTGAAATCGCGTCGGAGAAAACTTCGAAATATCGTAATCGGGCTGCGCGCCCGTGATTGCCCGCGCCATCACATGAGCCGTAACCGGGGCGAGCAGGATTCCATCGCGAAAATGCCCAGCGGCGACAAAATATCCAGGTGTAGTCGTCGCGCCAAGGATGGGCAGATCATCGGGCGTTCCCGGTCTTAGCCCGGCCCAATCTTCCAGAACCCGAGCCTGCCCGAGAGCCGGCACCATTCGAATTGCCGCCTGATGCATGCGCTGAATGGTATCCACATCGGTGCGTTTGTCGAACCCCACTTCTTCCAGCGTCGAGCCGATCACGATTCGTCCGTCACTGCGCGGAACGAGGTACACATCGGGACCGCGGATCACGTGGCGCAACACGTTTCGCTCGGCGCAGGCTACCGCCAGCATCTGTCCTTTGACCGGGCGGGTAGGGAAGCGATGCGTCGAGAAACTTGCAGCCCACGCGCCAGCGCAATTCACAACACAAGGCGCGGTGTATTGCGTTTTATCCGCGCGCACGCCTGTGACTTTGCCATCAGAAAGAAGCACATCTGTCACAGTGGTGCCGGAAGAGATGTCCACCCCCCGGTGTTTCGTTGCCTTTAACGCGGCTGCAACCAGAGCGCGCGGGTCAACACTGCGTTCTTTTAAGTAAACGGCTCGACCATTCGTTTCGGCCAGAGCAGGCTCAAGGTCGGGCAGAGGAGCAGGGAGTGGGTTCGCTGTACAAAATTCCGACAGTTCTGAATCACGATCTGACGAGACAAATAAAAGCGTGCCGTCATCGCGTAGATCGACCTTCATTCCGGATTCGTCCTGTAACTCGTGGACAAACTCCGGATACATTTGCGCACTCGCTCTAGCTAGTGCCAGCAGCACCGGCGGAGTCTCGAGCGGGCAGTCGGCCAACATCCCGGCTGCGGCGTGAGAAGCTTCGCGGCCAGGTTCTCCGCGCTCCACCACCAGAACGCGCATCCCCCGCTTGCGCAGAGCAATCGAGAGCGAGAGTCCGATGATTCCGCCACCCACAACGATGACGTCCCAAGTTTTCACTCTCGTATTGTAAAAGACGGAATCCACAAGCCGCAGGAGGAAGGGGAATAACCCCGGCGACTACTGGTCAGCGGGCTCCCAGCGATGTGATCGACCAAAAATGGTGGACCCGGAGAGACTTGAACTCCCAACCCCTGCGTTCGAAGCGCAGTGCTCTATCCAGTTGAGCTACGGGTCCGCTCGTGAGTACAGCGTAGCAGATTTAAGTCGGATATTCTCACGGGAACACGGTGAACATTTCGCGCAAGTCTTTTTCTTTCGCCGCATCCCGCAGCAAGGGTCTCACTCCAAAGATCTCCTCAATGGTGCGCAGCATGGAACCGTGCGTGTAATGCGTTTGGTTGGAATAGCTGTGTCCCTTGGCGAATGGCGAGAGCACGATCATAGGAATGGGCCCGTCTCCGCTGTCCGCTTCATCCCAGACAATGAACAGTGCACCACCCTTCTTGAAAGCGGCAGACTTCAGGATTGCCGGCACATTCTTAGAAAGCCATTTATCGCCCTGCGCAATCGGATTCCCGGTGCAGTTATCGTGCATATCGTCACACAGGTTTGGCGTGATCCAGACGTATCGCGGAAGGGTGCCGTTCTTTAGATCGGCAGTGAGTTCCGTGTAGGGCCGGAGATGGGCAATGCAGTACTTGGATTTAGGATTCTGGTAATTGCTGACATCGTCAAAGTAGGCAAATGGTTCATGCCGGACGGCGTATTCTCCGCTGTCCGATAACGGGCACACAGCGCCAGTAGTGTTCTCAAGGTATGCCTTCCACGAGATGTTTGCATTCTTCAACAAGGTAACCAAGTGCAGCTTGGTAGGAAGGGGGTGTTGGCTAGGTGGGCCATCGTCGAAAATGCCGAAGTTCGTGCCCGCCTCCAGCCACAAATAGTTGGGCAGACTGGGATGGAGGTTCGGCGGATTGAAATACCGCTCTGCGTGCGATCCCATGGGAACCAGAGTTTTGTTGATGTAGGGAGCGGCTGGGTTGTTCTTGATATCTAAATTACCATCACCCGTCCAGTTGTGGTTTTCCATCAGAATAATGAATACCGTCTGAATGTGATGGGTGGCCGGAGCGGTATCGGTGCCGTTGTCGGCGGCCAGCACATTTCCCGTCGAGCTGAGAGCCAGGCAAGTACAGACCAGAGCAATCCAGAGATTCCGATAATGCTTACGAGTCATGACTTCTCCTTAGAGTGCCTATTGACGGAGGGAAACGTTGATTGAGGTGAAGTATTGACCGGTTGCTGCCCAGATTATCCCATGGGCAGGGGGCAGGTAACGATAGGATTTGTGTTTACGTAGCGCCGCACTGGACAGACTAGGCGCCTTCCTGCGATGCTCGTCTCGAACTATGTCCTACCACGTAATCGCTTTCACGATGGCGCAAGTTCGGCAGGGAGCGCTTGATTTCCAGCGCGAACTTGGTGCCATCCTGAGAGATACGCCTGGGCTGAAAGTTTATTCTGCCAGTCCCTTTGACCTCGACGAACGCCGCCGCGCCAAAGATCGCTTTGGCGGCGACATCGTTTACTTCTTCAATGATGCGGCATATCAGGAAAGCAGGCGTCTCGGCCTGGACCTGAAATTCATTGCGGAGATCCCAGACGAAGAACTTCCGGGCCGACGCACTGTGGTAATCGGCATGGCCGGAGTCCAAAACAAAAAGTTAACCCACGTTGGAGCCGCCATCGTCCCAAAGGCCCAGCGGGTCGAAGGATCGGGCGCGAGCAAACTGATGACAGCGCAATATTCCGCAGCGTTACCTTTCCTCGTGTATAATGAGTTCCAGCTAAGTTTGACTCACAAGCAATTGAAAGTCGGTTCCGCCAACCAGCGTCACCCCTCTCACTAGCAGCGAATCTTCTCAGCACAATCTAAAAACAGAAAAAGGTACAAAAAATGGCAGAAACAGGAACAGTAAAGTGGTTTAACGACGCCAAGGGCTACGGCTTCATCAGCCGTCAAAATGGCGAAGACGTCTTCGTGCACTTCTCCGCGATTCAGGCTGGCGGCTTCCGCAGCCTGCAAGAAGGCCAGGCGGTGCAGTTCGACGTCACCAAAGGCCCCAAGGGCTGGCAAGCTGAGAACGTTCAAGCTGTCTAAGTGGCAACCAGAATGCCCGGGATTCGAAAGGATTCCGGGTATTTCTGTGTTTCGGGCTGGTGCAAAAACATCCACGCGTTGCCAAGCCCTCAATCCTTCAAGCCCGTAACCTTCCCTCGCAAGACAGTGATCGACCCTTTAGGGAGACTGAACCCGGTTTGCGAGCTGGTCGTGATCGTCGTGCCGACCGGAGAGTGGTCCGGGTCGGGATGACTATTCAAGCCGTCGTTGATCCACACGTACTGTTCGCTCCCGAAAGTCACAAAGGTGACCGGCCCTGAAAAGGGTACATTCCGCCTCTTCTTGGAATCCTCAAATTGGACACGAACCGTGTGTGCGCTGGTCTCGTCACGATTGACCAGCATGAGCGACCAGTTTCCGTCAGGCCGATACACCGCGTAGGACGTGACCAGCACATTCCCGTCTGCGTCCTTGACATCCGACGAAGAAGAAAACATTTGATGCACGCCCGAGCGGTGCTGCACCCACTCCAGGTTAATCATATGGGCGGCGAAATAAGGCGAGGTATATCCCTTGATGTCGTAATTCTCGTCAGAGACAAAGTTCGACCACGATGCCCAACCGAGACACGTATTGTGAATGCCCTGCGGCTGGATGGGCGAGTGATAGAAGGCCGCTCCGCCATCTTCAAAGAACGATCCAACATTGTCGGCGAGCCACAGCGCCGCAAAGATCGTAGTCATGGGCCCTGTGAGTTCATTGGCGAGGTGATTCTCGGTAACCATCAGCGGCACGTCCTTGGGGACGCCGTCATCTCTCCATACCTGCATGATGTGTTTCATCAACTGCGGTTCGGTGTACAAAGTTTTCCAGGTGATGGTACACGGCTCAAACGGATAGTGTTCGAACGATACGAAAGCCAGATCAGAAAGGCGGCCGTGTGCCTTCAGGTAATCCACAAAGCGGCCCATCCACGAAACCCGGCCTTGCGCGTCGGGCCACACGCGGATGTCTTCGTTAACGCCCTCAAAGACCGGGCCGCCGAGTTTGAGCTGGGGATCGACCTTGTGAATGGCTGCCGCCCATTGAACGTAGAGCGCGCCATAATCTTCCGGCATGGCGTGTTTGCCATCGGGCTCCTCGCCCATTTCGACGTATCCGATGCGATAGCCACGCTTCTCAATGTAGGCAATCTGCGCGGCAGCATCATCTGGCGTCCCGTAGAGCATGGTGACCGGAATCATCGCCGGCAGATTATTGGTCAGCCCACTGGTGAAGAAAAGGTCGAAGCCCGTATGCTGGTAGGGCCCACCATCGTTCACGTCGGCTGCCGAATGCCAGGGGTCAATGGACGAAACGCAATAAGTCGTGGGGCCCTCGATTGAAGCCTTCGCTGCTTCGACGAAAGCCCCACTGGAATCAATCATGCCCACGGCAATCTGCTGAATGGCATAGCCGACGCAGTTGCGAACGTCGTCGGCTCCATGCTCATCGCAAGTGTTGGAGGACTCCGTCATCAAGATTCGCAGGAAGCGCGTCGACACCGGCGTGTCCGCCAGCTTCAGCGTGACTGTGCCGCCTTTCCCGTTCTTCAGTGCGCCTGAGGGAAAAACTTTCCATTCGCCTTTGGGACCGAGGTCGAAATCAAGCGGGTCCCCGCCCGTCCAATACTCCACTTGACAAGTCGTGGCATAAGGGCTCGCCCAGGCGATCTGTACGGCGTTCACCAGCTTCTCTACCTTCAAATCCACGACCACCCACTGCGGATGGAGCGCGTCGCTCTCTCCGGTGAACTTGCTGGTGAGATACGGATTGCTCTTCCAATACGTGAGATTTGGACCTGGCACCGGCCGATCCCCGCTGGTCGCAAATCCCCGATGCGGCAAGGCGTAGGCAAGAATGTAGCGGGTCGGTTCTTTGAGTTCGGTGCTGCCGGTGAAGTATCCGCTGCGATGGGCCGGGTCGCTCCAGGTTCCATTTTCCGTCCAATGCCAGGCCGCCATGCGCAACTCGGTGTTGTTCCGGTAGGTGATTGGTCCCCATCCGGCAGAGAGGGACTCCTGGATGATGTGCGGTGTGTACACCTTGTTGATGTCGAAGCGGGAAAGCACATCGATCGAACTGCCCAGCGCGCTATCGGGATCGAAGGAGTTGATGGCATGTCCCGGCGTCGCATCGACGTGAACCGTCGCTATCTTTGGCTCCGAAGCGGTAGCCACCGACTGGGCCACGGCACTCCCAATCATCGTCAGAGCAAGGATCATGATCGCAGCGCTCAGCGGTGTCCGGGCCGAGATTTGTTTGAACTTCCACTGTGTGAGAATTCCAAGCCGCATGAACATTCCCCTCGTGTGGCGGGAATCATAGCATTCGGTAAGCTGGATAGTGCCGACGGGGTGGCATGTAATGGCGTCGACGCCAGAGCAGGGAAGCGAAGCCAGACGCAAGCGATCCGGGAGAGCAATACGAGAATTGAACAGCTCGACTAAAGAATGGTGCGCCCGGAGAGATTCGAACTCCCGACCCTCTGGTTCGTAGCCAGATGCTCTATCCAGCTGAGCTACGGGCGCACAAAAAACAAATCAGCAGAGATTTCGATTATATCGGAAACGCTGGCATCGATGAAGGCAAGGTCGCTGCGCGATCGCCATACAGTAAACACCTTACGTCCCGCACTAAATATTTCTTTTCTCACACTCTGCATGAGCCTTTGGCACCGCTCTTGCCTATGTGAGTTCCAGCGTAAATCTTTCTCACCGCTGGCAATTCCTACCCTGTCCCGCGGAACAGGCAGCTCGTATTTTCAGGGGCTTGAAATTGGCAAATCGAGTGCTACACTTATCGACAGACGAAGTGGCGCGCAACGGGGCGCCCTTGAAGATAAACTTCGGCCAGAGGTTTTCTTGGACGCCCCTTGCATTTTCCCTTCAGCTCGATTATCACCTGGCCGACAAGAGCCCTCCCCAAGCTCTTGCTTTCTTGTACCGATTAAGCCAGCACAAGTTTTTCTTGTATATCCAGTCCAGCTTGCCGCAGCAGTCCCGCAATCACCGGCTCTTTGAAGCGTGAAGCGTCGAACTCCACGCGCACAATTCGTTCCTTCGGATCAAACTGCATTCGCCGGACTCCATAAACTTCCCGCATGCCATCAAGCGCACGCATCTCGGCTTCCCCTGGCATAGAACCGTAACGGTAAGCGACTTCCATTTGGGTCATATGGCTCTTGTTGTCCTCATCCTCTAAGATACAACAGTCGCCAACAGCCCGATTGATGAAGTCCAGAATCGAAGCGCTAGCGACCAGAATCTAGAATGCTATCTAGCTGGAAAAACCGCTTGTGCACGTAAACCCTGAACGCCTCATCTGGCGGCGACAGAATGCCGCAAGGCGACGCAAGAAACATGAAGAGTGACACTACAACTTCGTCGACGGCTGTGAAGGATCCGGTTTGCGGCATGAACGTGAATCCTGCTACTGCGAAACACCGCCTCGAGCGCGCCGGCACGTCCCTCTACTTTTGTTGCGCGTCGTGCGCTGAGAAATTCAAAGCCAATCCCGAAAAATATCTGACCCAGCCTTTGCGCCCCAATTCCGACAAATTCATCAGCCTTGGCGCGCCAGCGATTCGTCCGCCCGCTTCGCCGGTAAATCCTGGATCCGGAAGTCCAAAGCCTGGAACTCAAGCAGCTTACGTTTGCCCCATGTGTTCCCACGTCCGCGCCAGCAAACCCGGACCCTGTCCCAGTTGCGGCATGGCCCTCGAGCGTGAAACGGCCTTGCCCACTACCCGCAGCGAATATACCTGCCCCATGCATCCAGAAATCGTCCGGTCCGGTCCGGGTTTTTGTCCCATCTGTGGCATGGCGCTTGAACCCCGCACGATCACCACAACCCAGGAAGAAAATCCTGAGCTGCGCGACATGACGCGCCGCTTTTGGATCAGCATGGCCTTTACTGCCCCGCTCCTGGCAATCGCGATGGCAGACATGTTGCCAGGAATGCCGGTCGGACGAGCGCTGCCCGGGCGCTGGCTCCCATGGATCGAACTGCTCCTCGCCACGCCCGTCGTCCTTTGGGGAGGATGGCCGTTCTTTCAGCGCGGTTGGACCTCAATCATCAATCGCTCGACGAACATGTTCACGCTCATCGCCATGGGCACAGGTGTGGCATTCGCTTTTAGCCTGACCGCAACCGTTTTCCCCGGCATTTTTCCCGTTTCGATCCGCGATATCAGCGGCAACCCGCCGGTCTACTTCGAAGCCGCTGCCGCCATCGTTACTCTCGTGCTTCTGGGACAAGTGCTTGAACTGCGAGCCCGCAGCCACACCGGCGCCGCCATTCGCGCCCTGCTCGACCTCAGCCCCAAGACGGCGCGCGTTCTGCGCGACGGCAATGAACAGGACATTCCCCTCGATCAGGTAAATCCCGGCGACCACCTGCGCGTCCGGCCCGGCGAAAAGATCCCGCTCGACGGCGTGGTCCTCGAAGGCACGAGTTCGGTTGATGAATCCATGATCACTGGCGAGTCGATGCCGGTTCGAAAAGAGCCGGGCAGCGGAGTGATTGGAGCAACCGTAAATAACACCGGATCGTTCGTGATGCGGGCCGATCGCGTCGGCAGCGAAACCCTGCTGGCACGCATCGTCCAGATGGTGAGTCAAGCGCAGCGGAGCCGGGCTCCGATTCAGCGTCTGGCCGACCGTGTTGCCGCCTGGTTTGTCCCCGCCGTAATCGCCATCGCCGTTCTCACCTTCATCGTGTGGAGTCTCCTCGGGCCCGAACCCCGCCTCGCCCACGCGCTGGTGAATGCCGTGGCCGTGCTCATCATAGCGTGTCCATGCGCGCTCGGCCTGGCCACGCCCATGGCCATCATGGTCGGTACCGGACGGGGCGCCAAAGCCGGTGTTCTCATCAAGAACGCGGAAGCCCTCGAGATCCTGGAAAAAGTCGACACGCTGGTGTTCGACAAGACCGGTACATTGACCGAAGGCAAACCCACCGTCGAATCGGTGATAGCGCTTTCGGGAGGCGATGAAACTGAACTGATTCGCCTTGCGGCTAGCCTCGAGCAGGGAAGCGAACACCCCCTGGGTTCCGCAATCGTCGCTGCCGCCAAGGCCAACAACATACCGTTGGCCAGTGCCTCGGACGTTCAGTCCCTCACTGGACTTGGCATTAGCGGCAAAGTGGATGGAAAGCTTGTGTCCGCCGGGAACGAAAATTTCTTTCACCAATCAGGCATGTCCGTCGACGCACTGAGGGGCAGTGCGGAAGAGCTCCGCCGCAACGGCCAGACCGTCATCTTCATCGCGGTAGACAGCCGGCCGGCAGGACTGATCGGCGTCGCCGATCCGATCAAGCCATCGACGCCGCAAGCGCTGCGCGATCTCAAGGCTGCGGGATTAAGCATTGTCATGCTCACGGGAGATAGCCGCAGCACAGCCCAAGCGGTTGCTGCGACGCTTGGCATCGACGCTTTCGAGGCGGAAATCTCGCCGGACAAGAAGTCCGATGTAGTTGGTCGCTTGCAAACTGAAGGACACACCGTCGCCATGGCGGGCGATGGCATCAACGATGCACCTGCGCTGGCACAAGCCGACGTAGGAATCGCCATGGGCACGGGAACCGATGTGGCGATAGAAAGCGCGGGCGTCACCCTAGTCAAAGGCGATCTCGCTGGCGTGGTGCGCGCTCGGAAACTCAGTCAGGCCACCATGCGCAATATTCGCCAAAATCTTTTCTTCGCCTTCATCTACAACTTGCTAGGCGTGCCGATTGCGGCAGGCGTGCTCTATCCGTTCTTTGGTTGGCTGTTGAGTCCGATCTTGGCCGCCGCGGCCATGAGCTTCAGTTCCGTTTCTGTCATCTCAAACTCGTTGCGTCTGAGAAAAGCCGAATTGTAAAGGAAGGAAACCGTGTGGCGACGGCGGGACGACATGCGGAATCCGATGTTGAAGAAAGACGAGTTCTTACGACGTCCTCACTTGCTTCCCGATCCGGAAGTCATTTCGCCCCTGAAAGCAGGGTCGTTGGACCTGACTGTTGCCGCATTACGTCGACGAATCTACTACCAAACTGCAAGGGAATGCATGCCTATGCTCCAAGCACACGATGAGCCAAACCCTTGTAACGTATTAATGCAACAGCAGTTAACGTAACATCTCGAGATAAAGGCCCCTTGGCATCCCAGTTGCTAATGTCTTCGATGTCAATAAACTCTATAACAACGATAGAGTTTATGGCATACTCTGGAGCCATTATGAAAATCTCCCAAAAAGGTTTGTACGCACTGCAGGCCATGATGATGTTGTCCCGTCACTACAACCAGGGCGCGATTCGCATCCGTGACATTGCTTACGAAGAGGCCCTGCCAGAAAAGTTCCTGGAATTGATCCTGTTGGAGCTCAAGAATGCGCGCATGGTCGAAAGCGTGCGCGGCGCCAAAGGCGGGTACCAGTTACGGCGGCCACCTGCCGAAATTCATCTCAGCGAAATCATCCGCCTGATTGACGGCCCGCTTGCGCCGTTCGGGGACGCCGACCAGTTGCGCACGCTGATCAACCGCGACGACGAGCATCGCGCTCTCTATCAGGTCTTCCTCGCGGTACGCGATGCGGCGGCCAAGATCCTCGAGCACACGACCCTGGCGGACATCGTGAATGGAAAAGGTGTGGACGCTGCTAAGACAAAGCGGCGTAAGAAAAAGGGCGAGCCCTCGACGGTTCTGCCCATGGTGGTGCATGGAACTCCGGGCCGGGGCGGCGAATAAGATGATCTGCAAAAAGATCTCAATTGCTCTCGGTGTCCTTCTTGCAGTGTCCGTGCAATGCCTGGCGCAAGGCTCGTCCGTAACTTTACTAAACGTTTCCTACGACCCGACGCGCGAACTCTATCAAGACTTCGACGTTGCCTTCGCCAAGTATTGGAAAGCAAAGACCGGTCAGACTGTGACGATACAGCAATCGCACGGCGGATCCGCCAAGCAGGCGCGCGCGGTGATCGACGGGTTGCAGGCGGATGTCGTGACCCTGGCGCTGGCCTATGACATCGACGCGATCTCCGAGCACGGCTCTCTGCTACCGGCAGACTGGCAGAAGCGCTTGCCGGACAACAGTACGCCTTACACTTCGACCATCGTTTTTCTCGTGCGCAAGGGGAACCCGAAACACATTAAAGATTGGGACGATCTGGTAAGGCCCGGGATAGCCGTAATCACTCCGAATCCGAAAACTTCCGGCGGAGCCCGTTGGAACTTCCTCGCGGCCTGGGCCTATGCGCTGAATCAACCCGGTGGTAATCAAGAAAAGGCCAAAGACTTCGTGAAGCGCTTGTACAAGAACGTTCCTGTTCTTGACTCGGGAGCACGCGGCTCGACTACGACCTTCGTCCAGCGCGAGATCGGGGAGGTGCTGATCGCCTGGGAAAATGAAGCGTTTCTTTCGCTAAAGGAACTCGGCCCCGACAAAGTAGAAATCGTTGTCCCCTCCATAAGCGTCCTGGCGGAGCCGCCCGTCGCGGTCGTAGACAAGGTCGTGGACAAGAAAGGCACCAGGTCGGCAGCGGAAGCCTATGTGAAGTATCTCTACACGCCCGAGGGACAGGAAATCGCGGCGAAGAACTATTACCGACCGCGCATGGAATCGGTAGCGAAAAAGTATGCGTCGACGTTCCCCAAGCTGAAGCTGGTGACCGTTGACGGAGTCTTCGGCGGTTGGCAAAAGGCGCAGAAAGAATTCTTTGCCGACGACGGAGTCTTTGACCAGATTTATCAGCCGCAGTAGCAGGCTACACGAAAGAAACAGCGATGGCGATCACGCTAAAACAACGGAGCATTCTCCCCGGATTCGGACTGACTCTGGGCTTCACGATCTTTTACCTCAGCTTGATCGTGCTGATACCGTTGTCAGCAACTTTCCTCAAGGCTTCTTCGTTGACCGCGGCTCAGTTCTGGCACGTCGTATCCTCGCAGCGCGCCGTGGCTTCCTACCGACTCAGTTTCGGAGCGTCGGTGATCGCAGCCTCCATCAATCTTTTCTTCGGCCTGTTGGTCGCCTGGGTGCTCGTTCGCTACAACTTCCCCGGCAAGCGTCTTCTCGACTCCATGGTTGACCTTCCTTTTGCCCTGCCGACCGCTGTGGCCGGCATCGCGCTTACGACCATTTATTCCAGTCACGGCTGGATTGGCCGGTATCTGAATTTGGTTGGGATCAAAGGCGCCTACTCGCCCTTCGGAGTCGTCATCGCGCTGACGTTTATTGGCCTACCGTTCGTGGTGCGAACTGTTCAGCCGGTGCTGGAGGATCTGGAAACGGATGTGGAAGAAGCTGCTGCCAGTCTGGGCGCCAACCGGTGGCAGACCTTCGGACGAATCATTTTGCCCGCGATTCTGCCCGCCGCGGTGACCGGTTTCACTATGGCGTTTGCGCGTGCCATCGGCGAGTACGGATCGGTGGTCTTTATTTCGGGAAACATGCCGATGCGCACTGAAATCACGCCGCTGTTGATCATCACCAAGCTGGAGCAGTATGACTACGCGGGCGCGACCGCAATCGCGGTGGTCATGCTCGTAGTCTCGTTCACCCTGTTGCTGGCAATCAATCTGCTGCAAAAGTGGAGCACCGAGCGCCTCAGGGCAGGGCGCTCATCAGATCTGGATGCGACCGAAACGGTCTTGCAACCGACATTGTTACCGCAGGAAAACTGATCGACGATCAAATACTTTATGGCTGGAGCGACTACATTAAACGCAAGGGCGGCGCGGGCGGGCCTCGGGACATGTGCGACTACAGAATCCGTGGCTGTGCGTTGGATGTTGATCGGGGTTACAGCATTGTTTCTGGGGCTCTTCCTGTTTATGCCGCTGGCAGTAGTTTTTGCCACTGCTTTTCAGAAAGGGATCGCAGCCTACTTTGCCAGCTTCGATGACCACGACGCGCTGGCCGCCATCCGCCTGACGCTACTGACTGCCGCCGTTGCCGTGCCATTGAACCTGGTATTCGGAATCTCGGCCGCGTGGGTGCTGGCGAAATTCGAGTTTGTAGGAAAGAGTCTCTTGATCACGCTGATCGATTTGCCTTTTTCCGTTTCGCCCGTCGTTTGCGGCCTGATCTATGGGTTGATGTTCGGCCTGCAAGGACTCCTCGGGCCATGGCTAGCAAGGCACGATATCAAAATCATTTTTGCTGTGCCCGGAATCGTGTTGGCGACGATCTTCGTAACCTTTCCCTTCGTCGCCCGCGAGCTGATCCCCTTGATTCAGGCGCAGGGAAACGAAGAAGAGGAAGCGGCACTAACCCTCGGCGCCAGCGGCTGGCAGACCTTCTTGCGAGTGACGCTGCCTAACGTCAAATGGGGTCTGTTGTACGGCGTCATATTGTGCAATGCCCGCGCCATGGGCGAGTTCGGCGCGGTGTCAGTGGTGTCCGGTCACATTCGCGGCCTTACCAACACCATGCCTTTGCATATCGAAATTCTCTACAACGAATATCAATATGTCGCAGCCTTCGCGGTCGCGTCTCTGCTCGCTCTTCTGGCCCTGCTGACGCTAGTGCTGAAGAGCGCAGTCGAATGGAGAGCCAAGCAGCAAGCCGCGGAGAGCGAAGGAACCTGGAGCACCGTGATCGCATGAGCATCCAAGCGCTAAGCATTACCAAGAAATTCGGCAACTTCACCGCGCTGGGAAACGTCACCCTGGACATCCCCAGCGGGGAACTCGTGGCCCTGCTCGGCCCTTCGGGGTCGGGCAAGACCACGTTGCTGCGGATTATCGCTGGCCTCGAATTCGCGGACTCTGGCACCGTGCGCTTCGACGGCAACGACATCACCGACCGCACCGCCCGCGAGCGCCAGGTCGGCTTCGTATTCCAGCACTACGCCTTGTTCCGCCACATGACCGTTTTCGAGAACATCGCTTTCGGACTGCGAGTCAGGCCGCGCACCGCGCGCCCTTCCGAGGCAAGAATCCGCGCCAAGGTTCACGAGTTGCTGCAGCTCATTCAGTTGGAAAACCTGGCCCAGCGCTACCCCTCGCAGCTTTCCGGCGGACAGCGTCAGCGCGTAGCCCTGGCGCGGGCTCTCGCCGTTGAGCCCAACGTTCTGCTCCTCGACGAACCCTTTGGCGCCCTCGATGCCAAAGTCCGGCAGGAACTTCGGCGGTGGCTGCGCCAGCTTCACGACGAGATCCACATCACCAGCGTGTTTGTGACTCACGATCAGGAAGAAGCGCTGGAACTCGCCGACAAGGTGGTCGTAATGAATCAGGGTCGAATCGAACAAATCGGTTCGCCCGATGAAGTCTACAACCACCCGGCGACGCCATTCGTCTACAAGTTCCTGGGCAACGTGAATCTGTTTCACGGGCGCATTGACGACGGCAAAGCCTTCATCCACGAAAAGGAAACGGAGCACGTGGTCTATGTACGGCCGCACTTGCTGGGCATTGATCGCCAGGCCAACGGCGGAGACCACTTTCGCGCCCGGATCAAGCACATCAACTCTGCCGGCCCTCTCGTCAAAGTGGAGGCCATGACCGAATGGGGCGCTCTGGTTCATGTCGAATTGTCTCAGGATCGCTTCCAGGCTCTTCGCTTGGTGAAGGACGAGGCCGTGTTCGTGATCCCCAAAGACATAAAGGTCTTTCAAGCCCGGGAGCAATCGCAGCAGGAGATCGAATGAACCGCCGGTTGACACTGGCGTAGCGAACCGAGTTTGTTTGAATTCTGTGGTTGTTAAGTAAGCGGCTCAAGCGAGTCGAAAACAATTAGGAGCGTCGAACCCCACATGAAATCAGGAAAGCAATGGGAGCACATCTCTATTATATTGATCATGATAATTAGCATGATCCCATTAACCGGCCTCGTATCCGCCCAAACCGGTGCTCCCGCACCCCAAAAACGCACCGCCCCGGTCCGGCAGACGGTCACCGTCAAAGAGGTCCAGGACCTCAAGGAGGCTGTGGCGGCCCAACAGCAGCAGATCCAACAGCAGAACCAACTGGTTGACCAACTGAGGTCCCAGCTTCAGCAACTGCTGAACGCCACCCAGCAGGCCAACGCCGCCGCTCAAAAGGCGGCCAGCGGGATCGATCAGGCTCAGAGCACGGCTGCGCAAGCCCAGCAATCGGCCACCCAGGCCAAGACTGTAGCCGATGAGGCTGCCTCGAACGCCGCCCAGGCTCAAAGCGCCCTCGCGGTCGTGAATACCACGACCCAGGACGAACGCCGGCAATTGAGCGCGCTCGAGTTCCTGGTCGGTCGCTTCCGCTTTAGCGGTGATGTTCGAGTCCGTGGCGAATCTTACTTCCAGTCGGGGGTTCCCGACAACAACCTGGCGCGCATTCGTGTGCGCTTCGGAATAGATGGCCAGCTCAACGAAGATCTCATTGCCGGCATCGCTTTGGCGTCGGGTGCTCTGGGCAACCCAACCTCAACCAACGAGACCCTTACCAACGAGTTCGATCGCAAGACAATCGCGCTCGATCGGGGCTACATCACATACAATCCGATCGCACATCATTGGCTTTCTCTCACTGGTGGAAAATTCGCCTACACCTGGCAGCGGACCTCCGCCACTTTTGATCCCGATCTGAACCCGGAAGGATTCAACGAAAAAGCCTCCTTCAATCTTCCCGGCCCTCTGCAGAATGTGACCATTCAAGGCATCGAACTGCTCTACAACCAAGCCAATGGGAAACCAGGGATTCCGTCCCAAGACTCCTACACGTTAGGCGGGCAGATATCTGGCCGTTTTCAATATGGATTCTGGACGGCCATACCCTCGTTCACGACCCTGAAGTGGAACCGCCCGGATGCGATTCTGCAGGCCAGCGCATTCGCAGTAGGAGCCACCACCACGGGCTTCCAGCCTGCCACGCCGACCGGCGGCACCAAACCAGCTCCCATTACCGGAATCCCCGCGCCCGGCGAAGGCCAAGGTTGCGCCAAGGGAACGAGTTTTCCCAGCTTCCCGCCCTGCGTGTTTGCGCCGAATGGCATGACCAACGCCACTTTCGTGGATGCCAAGGGCGTGCCCCACTTCTATTCCGGCTTCAACTACGCGGATTTCATCATCAACAACCAGTTCCAAACCGGATTCCAGCGGCTCCCTGTCAACTTGATGGTCGAGTTCCTGGACAACCTCGATGCGGAAAATCATCCTCTGGGAACCAAGGGCCAAGTCCTCACCAACCTCGGAAGCCAAAACAAGGAATACGGATTTGACGCAAACGTAGGCCAGTTGAAGAACAAGAATGACTTCCAGGTCGGCTACAGCTGGTACCGCGAAGAGCAGGACGCCGCCATTGCGTCGTTCGTTGAAAGTGATCAGAGAGCGCCCACCAACATTCTGCAGAACCGCATCTACGCTCTGTGGAAGGTGCGTGCCAACACCGTCGCCGGCTTCACCTGGTGGCATGGACGTACGCTGAACACCTACCTGGAGAACAACGCGGCCTTGTTCAACAACTACAGCAGCGTAGCAACCATCACGAAGCCCGGACAGCAGGAGCCCTACCTGAATCGCCTGCAATTCGACCTGATCTACACCTTCTAACCAACTTGTCATGCGAACCCGACAAGTTGTCATTCCGAGCAAAGCGAGGAATCTGCTGTCGCTGGGAACCACAACAAAGAAGGTGCCCCACCCTTCCGCGTTCTTTGCGGAGGGTGGGAACCGAGAAGGCCAGCAGCGCAAATCAACGATGAAAGTTAGGCCCCAGCAGAGAAACATCATCCTCCGCCAAACTGCGGATGAGTTCGACGGTCAGGTACTCGGCGCTGGCAGCCGCGGTGTTGCCATAACGCTTCTGGTAGGTGGAACGGCTCTTGTCGATGTCTTCCTTCAGGCGATCGTACAAATCCTTATGCTTGCGGCCTTCCGCGACTTTGGCCTGGTTGTACAGCTTGATCTCGTCCATCAGCAATCGCGCAAAACGCTGCGCCTTGCGATGGACTTCCGCATCTTCCGCCGTCATGTGGGCAAACGCGTCGGGCGCGGGCGCCGCCGCCGCTGCAGCCATTGCGGCGGGCGCGGACACGACCTCAGCCACGGCCTCTGCTATTGCCGGCTCTTCGGCCGCAACCGGCGCCGCGACCACATGCTTCGGGGCATGAGCCGCGAACGGATCTGAAAAAGATGATACCGTTTGCACTGGCGGAGCCTCGAATTTTTCACCCGCCGGGGCTTCCGCCGTGCCGTCCTTCAACGCCTGCTTTCTCAGTGAAGCTACCTCTAGCCACGCCCCAGTAGCCGCGACCAGCAATTCGAGCGCGGCCGCGTCCATCTTCCCGCCAGCGCCCGTTCCAGCGTCGGCGTACACCAGAGCCGCGACTTTATCCTTCAAACGAAGCGGCAGCACCAGCAGATAATCTTCCACGGGGGCGCCGAATTGCGAAATGAACCGCGGATCCATTTCGGATGTCCCTGCGTTAACCACGCCGCGCGATTGTAGAGCTCGGCCCGGCGCTGGACTGCTCACATCCAGCGAAAAATCTTTCAGGTCTTCGTTGTTGTCGAACCCGCGCCCCTGCCATCCTGTCGCCGATCCCGACTTGATCACGAACAACCCAGCTCGGCCGCAATAATTCGCGGTGTTCTCCAGCAGCGCCCGCAAAACTTCCTTCTGCGTCGTCCCTGCATGAATTGCCGAGACCGCGTGCAATAGATCGCCAGCCCCGCTTCCCGCAGCCCCAGCTTTCCCCCCGACGTGCGGTTTCAGTTCCTCCAGAACGCAGCGCACCAACTCTTTCCGCAATTCCGGAAGATGCCCTTCGAGGACCCGTGAGACTGCCCTCTCGACAATTTGATCAATCGAACTTTTTTGTGCCATTGTGGCCCTGACCGCCTTACATCTGCCTCAGTGCTTTTGGGAGTGCACGATTCCAATCGTGCCGCCCACCACCGAAAATACGTTGGCGACTTCAGCCCCGGAGGTGAAGCATTCCATCACACAATCGAGGTTTCAGCGCCCTCTCGCGGCCCCGAAGGCGGTTTCCCGCCCCATGCGTCCAGCAAGGTTCTGATTATAAGGCCACTTCGTCGAGTTTCACGGATGACCGAAGTAACGTGTTCGAGCCACCGACCGCGGCCAGATTCACAGGCTAGGACGACCTCGATTTTGGGTTGCGTAGCAGTTCCAGCACTGCGATAACCGCCCCGGAAATGAATTCAAACTATGAAGCAGAACCGCATGGGTGAACAGCGCAGAAACCCAAGCAGCACTTCAACAAAGAAAAACAAATTTCCGATGTAATGTCACTCTTGACTGCCGAAGCGGCGTGATCTATAAGGCTTTACGCTGAAAAAGTTCCTTTAATTATCAGAGACCCCATTTGCAGCATCCGCTCATCCAACTCACCTCCGTTCAGGCCCGCCGAATCTGGCTGCATGCCCAGCGCCTGGACACCACCGAACCCTTCGGCTCCGGCCCGCAGGCCACGCCGGCAGCGGTGGCCCACCTGGGCTACTTGCAGATTGACACTATCTACGTCATCGAGCGCAGCCATCACCACATCCTCTACACGCGCATCCCTACGTATCGGCGCGAGCATCTGTACCAGGCGCAGAGCATCGACAAGACCGTTTTCGAGTATTGGACGCACGCCCTATCGTACGTGCCGACGGAGAGCCTGCGGTTTTATGTGCGGGATATGCGCCAGGCGCACCAGGATTGGCAGCGTCGCAACGGCTGGTTCGGCAAGGTTTCAGATGGTGACCTGCGCAGAGTTCTGTCGCGCATCCGCAGATTGGGCGCACTCACCATCCGCGACATTGAGGACGAGCCGGTCGAAAAAGACTACGCGTGGGCCAGCCGTAAGCCTTCCAAGCGCGTTCTGGAGCTGGCCTTCTACAAGGGCCTGGTGACGATTAGTCAGCGGGTCGGAATGCTGAAGACGTACGAGCTTATGACTCGCCATTTCGGTTGGAACCGCCTGCCAAGCCCAGCGACAGAAAAGGAAACGTTGAACTACCTGCTTGATCGTGCCCTGCAGGCGCAAGGGATCGTGAGTGTCGAATCGATTTGTCATCTGGACGCTCCACGCAAACCAGCGATGAGGCGTCTGCTGGAGTCGCGAGTCCGTCGAAAGGAGCTGATCCCTGTGCAGATGGAAGGAGCGGGCCAATCACTGCACTGGGTCCGTCCGGATACCCTCGATGCCATTCCCGATCCAGCACGGGAAGCGCAGGAACAGGTTCATATCCTGTCTCCCTTCGACCCCCTGATCATCCAGCGCAAGCGATTCCGGCTCTTCTTCGATTACGAGTATCGCTTCGAAGCCTACGTTCCCAGGCACAAGCGGGTATTCGGGTATTTCGTTTGCCCAGTCCTGATTGGGGATCGGATCGTTGCCGCCCTCGACCTAAAAACCGAACGGTCGCAGCAAAAACTTCTGGTGCAGCGCTGGCACTGGATCGACCGGGGGAAGTCCCGCGCCGATCGGCAGCAGGTCGAAGCTGCGTTGCACAAGTTCGAGCAATTTCAGTTGGGTCGGAGTTAGATGAACGATGGCGGGACGTTGGGAGTTGATCGGGTTGTGCAGAGGCACGACAACGCCTGTTTCGGTTGAGGATTGTGATGAAGCTTTGCTCTCTCTGTTGTGTTTGCGTTCAGCGGTATCGGGATGATTTCGCAATAGGTGCACTAGGATCACATACGACGAAGCCGACCTGAAAGCCGCTGCATAAACGCGTGAGCAAGTTGCTGCTGAGAGGGCGAAGAAACGGCTCACGCTTGTGCTGACGCCGGTTTGCGCCATTTAGACAGTCGCCTTACCCATCAAGGCCCCAAGAAGACTAAAATTGCTGCCATGAAAGCGCCTTGCTTTCTGGGGATTCTTCTACTTACTTGCTCGCTGGTCCTCGGCCAGGAACCGTCCACTTTCGGAACGGGGATTGGTCTGGTCGGAGGTGCTGAGTCTTGCCCAGTGTTCGTCGCCTATGTATGTGCACCGTCGCCCGCAGAGCGCGCTGGTGTCAAGTCGGGTGATGTTCTCGTCGCGGTCGACGGGACCCGTATCTCTACCGGCGACGAGGCGTCCAAACTCCTGCAATCAGACAAACCGACTGCGGTCACGCTGACCCTGATGCGACAGGAGAAGCCTTACGTTGCGGCGGTTGGTCGCGAGCAAAGATCAATGCTCCCTTGCAACCAACACAAAAAAACCCTAAAGAGCGGCGTGATTGTGCCTCTGGATGCTACAGAGGCAGAAATAAATGGCAAGCTTGCCTCGATAACGCAGGATCGCTTCGTCGACAGGGTGTTTCCCAGTCACTATCCGACCAACGAGAAGCTCTATTACGCGGGATTTGAAGTGATGATCCTGAAGAACCCCGCTCAGGCGGTAGTGCTCGGAATCGAAGATGGACCGGCCTCCCGCGCCGGTGTCCACTGGGGTGACACTATCCTGTCTGTAAACGGAGCGGACCCGCAAAACAAATCAGTAGCTGAACTAGAGCAACTGTTCAGTTCGCAAAAGCCGGGCAGCATGACGCTGAAAATCGAGCGTGAAGGCACGATGAAAGAGTTCACGTTTCAGTTGGCGGAGACCTCTCTAGTCCTGCGCGATAACCAGAAGCAACTTCTCCAGGGGGAACTCGTTCCGCTCGGGCTACCGCAGCGCTATTTGTACTGCTTCAAGTAGTTGTTACAAAATCGTTCGCGAAAATGGGATCTACGAATTCCTCGTCTGGGTTCAACTGACCGCGCCCATGGGGGTGCCGCGCCAGTCGCCGCAGCGCCTGTTTCAGTTGCCCACTCTGTACCGATTGCTGGAACCGCGGTGGCAGGTCTGGAAAAAGGCGGATATCTTTCGGATAGTTCACGCGCACTCCAACTCCCGATACGCTTCTCCGCGCCCTCTCTGCCTATCGCAAACGCGGTCGAATCACTGCGGATTCCGCCACCGCTTTCGACGTTTCTTCACCATTTCCTGAATCCTGCTAAACTATTTCACTCAGGAATGCGTCAAAAGAGTTTACGCGTTACCCCAGGTTACCAAGTAAAATAACAGTTCCTTGCGCGCCGCCACGTGAAAATAGTTGCATCGGATGAATGATGAGCACCATCCAACCAAAAATAGGTGAGCCAATTTCTGACGAGTTGGCTCTCGTACAGTCGGCTAAAGGCGGCGACGTCGAAGCCTTTGAGGAATTGGTTCGGCGGTACGACCGGAACGTTTTTCGGATCGCCCAGCACATCACGCAAAACCGCGAAGATGCGGAAGACGTGGTGCAGGACGCGTTTCTGAAAGCGTACAGCAATCTGCATCAGTTTCAGGGCCAGTCAAAGTTTTACACCTGGCTCGTGCGTATTGCGGTGAACGAGGCGCTCATGCGGTTGCGCCGTCGTCGCCCCGAACGCATGGTTTCGCTCGACGAAGACGTCAAGACCGAGGAAGACTCTCTTCCGCGCGAAGTCGCGGACTGGAGCCCGAATCCCGAGCAGCAGTATAACCAGGCGGAGTTGCGGGATATTTTGACTCGCACCATCCAGGGTTTGCCTGCAAGTTTTAGAACGGTCTTCGTCTTGCGCGACGTAGAAGGATTGTCGACGGAAGAAACCGCCGAGGCGCTGGATCTTAGCATCCCTGCGGTGAAGTCGCGGTTGCTTCGCGCTCGCCTGCAATTACGCGAGCGTCTCAGCCGCTTCTTTCAGCGACGCGAAAACGGCAAAGAAAAACCCGAAATCCCAGAAAAACCCGAAACCCCAGAAAAACCCGAAACCGGAGACACCAACCAGTGAAGTGCGCAGAATTCTTGAATGAGCTTACTAACTACCTTGATGGTGCGATTGATGCGCGTACGAAAGCTGAATTGGAGGATCATCTGGCTTGGTGCCACAACTGCTACGTCGTCTGCGATACGACCAAGAAGACCATCGAGATTTATCGCGACTCGCAACTTTACGAATTGCCAGAAGATCTTCGCACCCGCCTCCGCACTGCTATTGTCTCCAAGTGTCATTCCCGCAAGAAGAGCGGGCCGGAGCACGTCTAACGCCGCAGTCCCGCATAAACCCTGAGTTCGTAAGCGGATTCCATCGCCGCCACAGTAACGTTTGCGCCCTTTTCGACACTATCCAGAGTTACACGAAACCTTTTTCTACAAGACCGAATCTAAGGGAATAGCTGTAGGACAGGGGTTTCGGCCGGGTGGAGGTGATACATGATATCGAAGTTGGTCGATGTTTTCTTCGGTTGCTGGCATAATCGCTATAGTTTTCCGATCACCGTGCGTCCCGGCTCTCGCAAGGGTCTGCGGCCTTCCGCAGCGGGAGCGCTGACCGGCACGTATGTAGTTTGCCTGGATTGCGGGAGGGAACTGCCCTACGACTGGAAAGAGATGAAGGTCATCGGAACCCCTTCGGAAGCACGCCACTACGCGCAGGAACTGGCGACGCGACAGGCCGCCTAAGGGTAGCCAATGGTTTTAGACAAAATCCGCGACTTCGGTCGCGGATTTTTTGTCGGTCAGGGTAAAGCGATATGCAGCGCTGGGCTGTGCCTCATTCTATGCAATGGATCGAGCGTCGGACTGCTGAAAAAATGCATAGGTCCTTCGCTACGCTCAGGATGACGGCTCCTGCGAGACGACATCTCTCGAAGCGTTAGGCGGCTTGCGGGGACCGCAGCAATCCGATGCCAAGCGAGACCACCGAGCAGGCGAGGATAACCGCGCCGACATAAATCAGAGAAACCGCTCCCCCGGCCTGGGCGGCGTCCGGCGGCAATACCGCGAAAAAGAATCCCGCAGAAATGAGAATCGCTGCGAGCGGAACGCCGATGCGCACGAACCACAGCACAGGCGAAGGAAGTGTTGCGGCATCCGCGAGCATCTGGCAAACCAGCGACAGAATCACGATCACGCCCGCGTGGGCATGCCCGGCGCGGAAAAAATTCTGGCGCAGAGGGTTGTCCATGTACCCACTCCCCTTAGTCATCAGTGAGGTCAGCAGAAAATACCCGCCGTACTGAATCGTGGGTACCGTGAGGAGGATGATTCCCGACATCAGTCTGGCTTCGCGAGTCATAAGCCCTCCTTTAAGGCGCTGATTGGGTTCAACTGCCCTGCCAAAACGGCTGTCCGAAATGGTAGGTGTGCCGCAGAGGGCAGTCAACAACCGCAAGAGCGCACGCCGAACCTATGGCAACTAATGACAGCACGAGACTGAAGGCGCTACGATTCCGCCCAGCGAAAGCATGGCTGAAGCGATGCCATGATATGAAAGCAGTTTTTTCTTCAGGAGCATACAGGTTTCCGGAGGGGGCGCTACAGTGTTCACCGTATTGGTTGATTACGCGAAGTGCGCTAAGGTAACAAAAGTTCGACGGCTACTTTGGGGCGGCTCATGGGTTAGTGTTCAGCGAGGCTGACGTTCGGACCCTTACGATCCGCCCCCCCAATTTTACCTTCCCCCTTCCCGCCACAAGCTGCGTCTCCGCAATGAGGAGTCATACTCGAGCGGCAGGCGCAGCAGCCTTTTTGGGCAAAATTTCTCCGATGCGGCGGATCTGGGCTCCCACGCCACGCAGCTTCTCTTCAATGTTCTCGTAGCCGCGGTCGATGTGATAGACGCGATCGATAATTGTCTCTCCATCGGCGACTAGGGCGGCTAACACTAGTGATGCGGAGGCACGTAAATCGGAAGCCAGGACAGCCGCGGCACTCAACGGCGTTTTACCACGAACCACCGCTCGGCGTCCTTCAATCTTGATGTTCGCGCCCATGCGGACTAATTCCTGAGCGTGCATGAAACGGTTCTCGAAGATGTTTTCCGTGATCATCGAGACGCCATCCGCCTGGGTGGCCAGAGCCATGTACTGGGCCTGCACGTCGGTGGGGAAGCCGGGATATTCTTCGGTGACCATGTCGGCGGCCTTCGGAGGATTGTCGCCCATCACCCGAACCGAATCACCGCTGCGGGCCGTCTTCACGCCAACTTCCGTTAATTTATCCAGCAGCGCGCCAAGGTGATGCGGATCGCATCCGGCAATGTTGAGGTCTCCGCCGGTTAATGCGCCCGCGATGATGAACGTCGCCGCCTCGATGCGGTCCGGAATGATGCGGTGCCGCGCTCCGTGCAATTTGTCCACACCCTTCACGCGGATGGTCGACGTGCCGGCTCCTTCAATACGAGCGCCCATCTTGTTGAGCAGTGCGGCGAGGTCGGCAACCTCGGGCTCGCGCGCGCAGTTCAGCATTACGGTTTCGCCGTCGGCGAGAGCCGCAGCCATCAACAGGTCTTCTGTGCCGGTGACGGTGATTTTGTCGAAAAGTATTTCACCGCCATGAAGGCGTTTCGCAGTGGCTTCGACGTATCCGTGATCCTGGGTGATGGTTGCGCCCAGGGTTTCCAGACCCTTGATATGCAGGTCGATGCCGCGAACCCCGATGGCGCAGCCTCCCGGCAAAGAGACGCGGGCACGGCCACAGCGGGCTACGAGCGGTCCGAGAACGAGGGTTGAGGCACGCATGGTCTTTACTAGTTCGTAGGAGGCCTCGGGCGAGGTCAGATTACGGCATTGAATGGTGGTGCGATGCTGGGCGCGGCCATATCCCAGTTCGACTTCGGCGCCCATCGCAGCCAGAAGCTTGCGCGTGGTCTCGATGTCTCGAACTTGAGGAACATTTTCCAGGATGACCGGCTCTTCCGTTAGCAAGGCGGCGGCCATAGCGGGCAAAGCGGCGTTCTTGGCGCCGCTGACGCGAATTGTTCCTAGCAGCGGATTGCCGCCGCGAATTACGAGTTTGTCCATATCGATATCGTACGCTGGTAGACCTTGAGCGAGGGCGAGGCCCACGGGGTCCGTCCAATCTGTGGCGCTGAGATATTGTAAAGGCGAAACGGGTTTGGGGTGACTGGGAATTGGTTAATCAGAAGGGCACGGCCTGCGGGGATGCAACATTGCTTGGACATGAAACGTCGGAGAGCTATGTCAGAGCCCGTTGCGGGTGCCCCAGGTCTCGCGGTTTCGAGACCTGGGTATCTATTTTAAATTTAAACTCGACCTTCTGGGTTCGCTCGTAGCACCTGGCGTACTGAGGGCAATATCGTTGCTCTCCCAGGTCTCGACGCGAGACCCTGGGGCACCCGGTGGGGAAGTCGGATGGATATTGCCAAAGGCAGGAAACGTCGAGCTTTGCTCGACTGGACAGCCGGGGGCGGTTGTCCTCGCGTGAGTGTCGGCCGCACTATAAAGCTCGGGCGGCGGTGATGGCTTGGCGCACGTGGCCGTGAGTTTGCTTCAGAGCTTTGATTGCTTGCTGGCGAGTTATGTTGGCCTGCAACATTACCAAGGCTACGGGAACGTCGTTTGCTGCTGCTTGCAAGGCTTGCTCGGCGGCAACGCGGGTGGTTCCGGCGGCTTGCTGCAGAATGGTCAAGCCACGTTCGCGCAGCTTGTAGTTCTTTACGTGGAGGTTGATCATTAGGTTGCCGTAGACGTAGCCCAGACGAGTCATGGCGCCGCTCGAGAGCATGTTCAGGATCATCTTCTGCGCCGAGCCGGCTTTCATGCGGCTGGAACCGGCGATAACTTCTGGACCAACCTCGGCGACGATGGCGAAATGTGCCGCTTTTTCCAGCGGAGAATTTGCGTTGCAGGTGACCGCGATAGTCTTGGCGCCATGACGGCGGGCGTACTTGACGGCGGCGACGGTGAAGGGAGTGCGTCCGCTGGCGGCAATTCCGACGACCACGTCTTTCTTGCCGGGTTTTCTCTTTGCCATTTCTCGATGACCCAGTTCGGTCGAGTCCTCGCTGGCTTCGGTCGCGCTGTGCAGCGCCTTGATTCCGCCGGCGATGATGAACTGCACAGTGTTGTAATTGACGTTGAAGGTTGGCGGACACTCCGAGGCATCCAGCGCGCCGAGGCGGCCGCTGGTTCCAGCGCCAACGTAGATGAGTCGGCCTCCTTGTTGAAGGGCTTTGGCGATCAGGTCAATTGCGCGTGCGATTTGCGGCAGGGCGGCTTTTACGGCGGCGGCAACTTTCGAGTCCTGCGAATTGATGATGCTGGCGATTTCGAGCGAGGATTTCTGGTCGAGATTCCTGGTGGCGCGATTGGGCTGTTCGGTGGGCAGGTGGCTTAGGTTTGTGGGAGATCTCTTTGGAACGCGTCTCAACAGTTGTTCTCCTTTGCTGTCCGGCAAGCGACTTCACGGGAATCTTTCGACGTTGAAGTCCTAGATTAGCAGAGGCAGCGATCGTCCTTCGGGCGGCCTGCGAAAAGGTGGCTCAACCAGCCTCTTAGCCTCCGACGCGGTAGCCAAGAACGATAATCAGTAGACAGACGGGGACGAGCAACCCGTGCAGCATGTTCAGGGCGGATTGGGGCACCACCGAGCCGGGTTTCAAGTGACGCTGGTCAAGATTTAGCCAGATACCACGGACGATTTGCTTCCAGCCGGGAAGGACCAGCGAACTGATGACGAGGGTCTGCCCGTCATTGCCGATCAACCTATACTCCACTCCGAAAGCAGACCGCCGTTCTGCGAAACACGAGACCTGTTCCCAAGCGAGTTCGACTGTGCCGGTGATGTTCTTCCAGCGGAGACCGCCTGGCCCTAAGATCAGAGTTTGCGGGAACGTACGAAGCAGTTCGAGCGCAGCTAAAAGGTCTGCTGTAATGACAATCCAAGAGTAATGGCGGATGGCGAACAGGTTCACCAGAAGCGTAACGATCGTGAAGAACCAAGCGAATCGAACAGCCAAGCTGGGACGAAAAGTCATATAGCCGTGTTGACCGACGACTGCACGGCGAATCTTTAAGTCAACCAAAAGAACGGCCAGCAGAACGGTTAGGGGAACGACCACCAGAACCAGTACCTGCACGTATTCCGAGCGTAGCGCGGGAACAACTCCTGGAGGCGAAGCCATGACGGAGTGACGGCCTGAGGTTGCGCCGCAAGGCTGACGTCAATGAAGAAGGAAGCCAGAACGACCGCCTGCCTTACTTGAACCAGCCGAACAAGCCGCTCTTCTTTTCCTGCGGTGCGGAACCATTCTTCGTCCCCGTCGCTGCAAATTCGAGGGCGGACGCATAAGTCTTGCGACCATCACCTACGAAGACCCAAGCCTTGTCCCAAGACTTGCCGGCAATTTGAGCGAGAGTCTGCTGCAGACGTGCGCGGTCACCTGCCTGGTAATACCAGTATGCCGCGTGGTGAAGATACGGAAGGCTGGACCGGCGCGATCGGTAAGGAGGCCGGATCCACGACTCGAATGTCTCATTCAATTCCTGAGTGACTTTGCGATCGTTCGTGTACGCTTCCGCGCGCTTCCGGTCCTTATCAAAGAGGATGGCATACTGCCAGACCAGGATATGCGCCAAGAAAATGCAAGCTGGTGCGTCACTGCCGGGCTGGGCCTGCGAAATCGCCGCGCGGGCCGCTTGCAGCGATTGTTCGTGGGAACCGCCCCATTTCTTAGACAGCGCGTTCACCATACTGAGGTGAGCCGGGACAAAATCCGGAGCGACTTCGATCGCTTGTTCGTATGTTTGTTGAAGGAGTTTGTGAAGATCCGAGAAAACCTGGAAAGAGCGCATGGCAAACACATGTGGCGTGGGATCGGCCGAATCCAGTTGGATAGCGTGGCGGAGGTTTGCGATTGCCACCTTGATATATTGCCCGGCCTGAGTGAATTGCTGGTCGGGGGTGCGATCGGCCGTCTTGGTTCCCCTGGCTCCTGCTGATGAGATCGAAAAGGTGAGCGGCGCGAATCAAAAACAAATCAGCGGCATTTTGTTCGGCACGGCACAGAGCGTCGAGTGAAGCGGGCAAGATGGCCGGAGCGACAATGTCGAGGATGAAGTATCGGTCTTGCCAATCGCGGTTTTGTCGCGTCCGCGCGAGGTAATGCCGCAGCCCCTTGAAATCACCTTGACCGATCTGCTGCCGTAGAAGATCCGCTTCGTTGCCGTCGAAGTCTCTCGAGAATTGGGGAGTGGAGACTGAGGCCAGTTGCGGATCCAGGGTGGAGGTTGGAGCGGTGCCGTTCATAGATAATTCGTCTTTCCGTGACTGGCGGTGGAAGCTTCCTGTTTGGTCAATTCGATACAGCGATAGTGATTCTTGCACTCGCCGGTAGAGTTTGGAACCTTGCGCACGGGCTACGACGAAGGTAACGGGATCACGGCAACTTAACTCTGGGGTTGGCGCTTTCCCACATCATCACACTCGGTTTTTGCCGGCGTCGACGGGAATGCGAACTGGAGTTTGTTTGGCTCCTCCGGACGATGAGTCCGGGGCTCGGTGTGCGTCACAGGTGCCTAACGACTCGACCACCGCATCGTGAAACTTGGGGCGGAGTTGCTTGATGGCTTCATTGCTGCAGTCGGGCCAGGTGCGGTTGGTGAGCAATGTGATCGAAAGCTGGCGCTTCGGGTCGATCCACAGCGAGGTTCCGGTGTATCCGAGATGGCCGAAGGAATTCGCCGAGAAATATTCTCCGGATTGGGATGGGGATGACGGCGTATCCCAGCCCAGAGTCCGCGATGTGCCCGGGGGGGAAGACTCGCGCCGCGTGAACACGGCTAACGTTTCCGGGCGGACGATGGGAAGTCCTCCAGACAGCATGGCATGTGCAAAGATGCCGAGATCTTCGGCGCTGGCAAATACGCCGGCGTGTCCGGCGACGCCGCCCATCACGCTGGCATTTTGGTCTTGCACTTCTCCCTGAATGATCCGATGGCGAAAAGATCGATCGTCCGCAGTCGGCGGGATCGACCCCTGCCACGCAGCGGGAGGTTTAAACGCAGTGTGCGTCATTGCCAGCGGCCCGAAGATCGCATGCTGGCAGAAATGATCGAGCGACTCGTCTGCGATACGTTCGAGCGCCACGCCCAGGATGATGAAGCCGATGTCGCTGTACTCCGCCTTGGCTCCGGGATTGGCGGCGAGCGGTGTTGCGAAGGCAGCCGCGAGAAGTTGGTCTCGGGTCTTGGCTCGCAGAAACAGCTTTTCGTACGCCGGCAATCCTGAAGAGTGCGCCAGCAGCATGCGCAGGGTCACAGCATGGCGCCGCGGGTCTTCTCCGGCAAACTCTCCCACGACCGCCGCCACGGGCAAGTCCAGATCGAGCAGGCCGCGTTGGTAGAGAATCATGGCCATGCTTGTGGTCGCGACGACTTTCGTCAGCGAAGCCAGATCAAAAATCGTGGCCGTGGTTGTTTCAGGAGAAGCGGGTTCGTAAGTGAAACGGCCGAAAGCCTTCAGTCCGACGAGGCTGCCACGATAGCCGATGGCAACCGACGCTGCAGGGAAGACGTGATCCGCAATCGCCTGTCGCACTAATTCAAAGGCAGGCGCGAACACGCCATCCTGCTGCTCATAAGCGGCACTCGGAAACGACGCGGAAGTTTTCGTCGGGAGCAAAGGCTTCGTTGGCTCGATGTCTGGGTTATAGCAAAGTTCCGCAGGCGGGTAAAGTTCCCACACTACTCTTCCGAGACCCGTGCTCCCTCGCCATCCATCAGCCACCAGGCTTCCCGATACTTCTCATACCGCCCAAGCGAACCCTTGCTCTCAGGATAAAATCGCAGACACTTGCTCGGCGCAAAAGCCTTGACCGGAATCACATACCACAAATCCAACGGCACAATGTAAGCCGCCAGAAAATCGATCTCGTCTTCCGTATACGCTGCCGTGCAACCCCGCGCCGTAATGCTGAACCGCCGCTCTCCCACATACCGCGTCGACTTCACCTGCACCCGCCACAACCGCCGCCCCGACCGCACGATCAAGTCGTATCGCTCGCTGTCGCCCCACGGCCTTGCCACGCTCAAACCAAGACCCGTAGCCTTGTGCAAGAAAGCTGCCTCTGCTTCTTCGCCCAAACGCTTCCGCGTGCAAACAGAAGCAAAGATTTCCGCCAGCCAGCCGCCACTATTCCAATCCGCGAATATCGAAATCCCCGACCCCTCTCCCATTCCCACGATCATCTGAATATCCCCATCCTCTTCTGAGTGTCATCCTGAGCAAAGCGAAGGATCTATGCATTTTCCTTCGGGAATCGCGCACAGCCATTCGCGCGCAACAAAAAAGCGCAGCCCGAAGGCCACGCCGCTTATCATTATCACTTAGTTATGAACTCTAATACTATAATATCACACCTGGCAGGGTAAATACGCACAATTTCCAACTTTATTTTCCGATTGCAATCAGCAAGATACAGAAAAATGCCCGTCGACGGGTCTTGACAAGCTTTTGGCGAAAACAGAAAGGTGGGAAGGAATTCTGATCATGATCATGAACGCCGGCCCACTCAATCTCACCCAGCCAAAATCGACGGGTGCCCCATCTTTCCGCGCCCTTTGCGGAAAGGTGGGAGACGAGAATCTCGACCAGCGCACAGCCTTCATTTCTGAAATAGGATGATGCCGGATGCCTCCCGAGATTGAAGTGCCCGCCCTTGAAGCCAAGGGTCGGACAGCCTCAGTTGTTTCGCTTCTCACGTTTCAGAAAGAAAGCATCTTCGACCACCCGAACCCCACTTCCCGCGAACAGTACGCGCGAGAAATGAAGCACCGGGCAAGCCAATAAGTAACTTATACTTTACTGATGCGTCCACACGTTCGCATCGTTTTGCGGCTGTTAATCCTTGCCTTGTCAGCTATCGGGATCGCCTTCGCCGAAGCAAACCCTCCCGACTGGACCGAACCGTTCACCCCATTTCGCATCGCCGGCAACCTTTACTACGTCGGAAGCAAGGGGCTGGCGAACTATCTGGTTGCAACCCCGCAAGGCAACATCCTTATCAACAGCGATCTCGATGCCAACGTGCCGCTGATCAAGGCGAGTATCGAAAAACTCGGATTCAAGTTCTCCGATACCAGGATTCTTCTGATCAGTCACGCCCACTGGGATCACGACGGCGGCAGCGCGCTGATTAAAGAGATGACCGGCGCAAAGTACATGGTGATGGATGGCGACGTGCCCGTCGTCGAATCTGGCGGCAAAAGTGATTTCCAGTACGGCGCCAATCCTGACTCTTTGTATCGCCCCGCCAAGGTCGATCGCGTATTGCACGACGGCGACGAAATCAGACTGGATGCCACGGTACTCGTCGCCCACCTCACTGCCGGGCACACCAAAGGCTGCACCACCTGGACGATGAAAGTGACAGAGGGCAACAAGACCTACGACGCGGTGATCGTAGGCGGCCCCGGCGTGAACGCTGGCTACAAACTCGTCGACAACGCGGCCTATCCGCACATCGCCGAAGATTACGAGCGCATGTTCCGCGTTCTGAAGTCCTTGCCATGCGACATCTTTCTCGGAGCCCACGGCGGCTATTTCGGCCTGGAGGAAAAATACCCGCGCATGAAAGAGCGTGGCGCGAACCCGTTCGTCGATCCCGAGGGCTACAAGAAGTTCATCGCCGAGAAAGAACAAGACTTCCGCGAAGAATTATCAAAACAAAAACTCGCCGCCAAACCATAAGCCGACGTCCCCGCCCTTGAAAACCGAAGCGTGGGACCGAGTAGTTTGTTTTCGTATCTCGTGGGTCCCGTCTTCCATTGTCATCCTGAGCGCAGTATTCCGGTTCGCAAAGCGAACCGGAATGCGCAGTCGAAGGACCCCGCGTCCGCCCGCACCACGAGCACTGTCCATGGGAATTCTGAACATGATCCAGAACGCCAGCCACTCAATTTCAACCCAGCCACAAACGACGGGTGCCCCATCTTTTCCGCGCCCTCTGCGGAAACGTGGGAAACCAGAATCTCGACCAGCGCACGCCATTCACCTCCGGAATAGGATGACGCCGGACGCTCTAGAGAGTGATCTGTCCACCCTTGAAAACCGAAGCGTGGAACAGAGTAGTTTGTTTCGCATCTCGTGAATCCCGTTTTACGTTGTCATCCTGAGCGCAGTATTCCGGTTCGCAAAGCGCAACCGGAATGCGAAGTCGAAGGACCCCGCATCTGCCCGCACCACCAGCGGCTGTCCATAGGAATTCTAAACACGATCTTGAACGCGAACTACACAATCTCACCCTCGTCAAGCCAGCGGGAACTTCCACGCGCCCGGTCTAACCAAAACCGACTGCCGGGCGCTCTAGAGACTGAAGTGTCCGCCCTTGAAAACCGAAGGGCGGGGCAGAGTCCGTTGTTTCGTATCTCGTGGATCCCGTTTTACGTTGTCATCCTGAGCGCAGTATTCCGGTTCGCAAAGCGAACCGGAATGCGCAGTCGAAGGACCCCGCGTCCGCCCGCACCACGAGCACTGTCCATGGGAATTCTGAACATGATCCAGAACGCCAGCCACTCAATTTCAACCCAGCCACAAACGACAGGTGCCCCATCTTTTCCGCGCCCTCTGCGGAAACGTGGGAAACCAGAATCTCGACCAGCGCACGCCATTCACCTCCGGAATAGGATGACGCCGGACGCTCTAGAGAGTGATCTGTCCGCCCTCGAAAACCGAAGCGTGGGGTAGAGTCCGTTGTTTTTCGTATCTCCTGGACCCCGTTTTACGTTGTCATCCTGAGCGCAGTATTCCGGTTCGCAAAGCGAACCGGAATGCGCAGTCGAAGGACCCCGCGTCTGCCCGCCACGAGCATCGTCCATGGGAATTCTGCACATGATCCAGGACGCCAGCCCACCCAATCTCACCCTCACAAAAACGACGGGTGCCCCATCTTTCCGCGCCTTTGCGGAAAGGTGGGAAAACGAGAATCTCGACCAGCGCACAGCATTCACCTCCGGAATGGGATGACGCCGGAAGCTCTAGAGAGTGACCTGTCCGCCCTTGAAAACCGAAGCCTGGGGCAGAGCCCGTTGTTTCGTATCTCGTGGATCCCGCTCTACGTTGTCATCCTGAGCGCAGTATTCCGGTTCGCAAAGCGAACCGGAATGCGTAGTCGAAGGACCCCGCGTCTGCCCGCACCACGAGCATTGTCCACGGGAATTCTGAACATGATCCTGGACGCCAGCCCACTCAAGCTCGCCCCACCCAAAGACGAAGAGCGCCCATCACCGTCCATCTCCATAATTTTGTCATCCTGAGGAAGTGCAGGCTTTCGCTCGCGAAAGCCTGCCGACGAAGGATCTCTGCACTCACGTTCGCCGATCACCCTAAGCGAGCGTACTCCCCGATCTCACCCTCGCGAAGAAGAACTGGCCCCATCTTTCCGCGCCCTTTGCGGAAAGCTGGGAAACAAGAATCTCGACAAGCGCACGGGATTCACTTCTAAATTGGACGAGGCCGGGCGCTCTAGAGACGGAAGTGTCCGCCCTCGAAAACCGAAGCGTGGGACAGAGTCGGTTGTTTTGTATCTCGTGGATCCCGTTTTACGTTGTCATCCTGAGCGCAGTATTCCGGTTCGCAAAGCGAACCGGAATGCGCAGTCGAAGGACCCCGCGTGTGCCCGCACCATGAGCATTGTCCATGGGAATTCTGAAATGATCCAAGAACGCCAGCCCACTCAATCTCAACCCCACCAAGAAAAAAGGTGCCCCATCTTTCCGCGCCCTTTGCGGAAAGGTGGGAAACGAGAACCTTGACGAGCGCTCATTCACTTCTGAAACAGGATGAGGCCGGGCGCTTCCCGAAATTGAAGTGCCTGACTCCTGAAAAAGCTCAAGCGTGGGTCACCAGCCAGCCCGAGAGCGCTCGCCGAACCCGGAGCACGGGGCATTTCTCTTAGTCTCCATTTGCTAATAGAATCGAAAGCTAGTGGACGCCGATATCAAAAAGCACGCGGATGCGTTGTACGAAGCCGAGCGAACACAATCCGCGAAACAGTTACGCGAAGAGCGCGCCAATACCCTGACCAGAAGCGCTCAGCAAAACACAGGAAATCTTCCTCTTAGCGGAGTCGAGATTCAGCGCATGATCAAGCTTCACTCCGCTTACATTGGGCGTTGCATGGCGGCCAAGCTGCAATCCTACCGTAAGACCTATGAGAAGGCTCACCGCATTCCGCCGCCAAATGACCTTACAGAAATCATGGGCGAGTTTAAGCGCGTCAGAGACCTCGGGATTCAACATGCCACTACAGCAGTCACACAGTTCATTGCATGAAGATTATTCACTTGACAAAGGGTAACGGTTTGGGTAACATGCAACCATGTTAAACGTTACCCACGTCCTTTCTTTGATCTACGCGGTTCCTGCTTGGGTAATTCTCGCATCATCTTGCGCAAGTCTCGTCTTATTCCAGCGACTAGCTTTCGTGTTGGTATCCGCTCTAGCGGAGACTTCGGTTTACGAGGTTCTGTCATGACACTCCCTGAAGTTAATGAAATGTATTCGACTGACGCTCGGTGTCGTGAGTTGCTTGAGCGTCTGCGATGGCCTGCGGGTGTTAGCTGTCCGCGATGCAAGGACACGCGAGTATCGCGGCTGAAAGAGTATGCCCGCTACGAATGTGTTGGTTGCAAATATCAGTTCACGGTTACCAGTGGTACGGTCTTTCATGATTCCCACTTGCCACTTCCGATCTGGTTTCTCGCCGTCCTGCTCCTCTGTGAAGCCAAGAAGGGCATGAGTGCTCACCAGCTCAAGCGTACTATCTGGGGCCAGCATAAAGGGTCTTACAAGACGGCATGGTATCTCTGCCATCGCATCCGCGCTGCTATGAGCGAAGCCGAACGCCTGATGTTGGACGGTACTATCGAAATGGACGAAACCTACATTGGAGGCAAGCAACGTAATCCCGGACGCGGCAGGGCTACTAGCAACAAAGAAGTAGTCATTGGAATCCGTCAACGTGGCGGCGATGTTCGCTTCTTTCATGCGGAAGATGCGCGTAAGGGAACACTGACTAAGTATATCCAAGAAAATATCAGCACTGACGTGGATGTGATCGTCACTGATGAACTGCCTGCCTACAAAAGCGCAGTCGGAGACATGAAGCACGAAACTGTCAATCACAGCGCCAAAGAGTATGTACGGCTCGGAACCGACATTCACACGAACACCGTAGAGTCGGCATTTTCTTTGTTGAAACGCGGCATCATGGGATCGTGGCACAAGATCAGCGCGAAGCACCTCCCCGCATATCTTGCGGAGATGGAGTTTCGTTTTAACCGCCGAAAGTCGCCTGTCCTGTTTCTTGATACCTTGCGTCATATGGTCACAGCCCCTACGCTAACTTTTGAGAAACTGACAGCGTAGAGCCATCATTTCTTTGGCGGTAAAGCTCTCTCCTGTCGGATGACGTTTATGACTACATAATCCAACAGAACGTTCTTCCAATCCTTCGGTGGATTTGGTATGTCGTCCTTTTCTCTTTTCTCAAATGGTGATCTATTGTGTTTCGCCCAAGCTCGTTCTATTAGCTCCTTAGTCGGCTTATCAATTGGAACTCTGGCGATTGTCTCGTCACCAAATGCTGTAATTACTGTAGCGTCCCACTCATAACCAACGCCGACTGCCATTTCTGCTGTTGCCTTCGCATCAAATGAATCATAAAGAATTCTTTGCACTGAATGGGTACGCTTAAAGTCAGAAAACAGCAGCCTAGCAACCCCCATTTCCCATCCGCTCCCTATAGCGTGAAATCCAGTATTTGTCATATCGGTAACAATTCCTGGACTGACGACGTTAAGAATGAAAGGGACGTTGCCCGGAACTCCGTTGAAAGTTAGCGACTCTCGACCGTCATAGGCTACGCAACCTTCACTTCCTCGGCAACAGCCTTCTTCGAAACCGTGTTCGCAAGCGCAGTCAACAGCGATGGAATCTCCCGGTAGCCTTGAACTTTGCGAAACTGGCGCTCGGCCACCAGCAGGCCGGAGCCGACCCAGCGCTCGATGTGATCGCCGGCACGCCAGCGTTTTACGTTGCGGCAAACTGTCTCCACGATGGAGAAGGCCGACTCGATTACATTCGTGCTCGCCAGCGTGCGACGCAACTGGGCCGGCACCCGCAGACGATGCACCGTGAGGGTTTCTTCCAGGCCTTCCTCCAGGCTGCGGGCGGCGCTCGGATTCAGTTCCATCAGTTCGCGATGCAGCCGTTCCAGCGCACGCTTGGCGTCAGCGTATTCGGTCATGGCGTAGGCGTTCTGCAGTTTCTTCTTGACCGCCGGTTTATGTTCCTCGGGCAAGTGGTCCACCACGTTGCGCCGCTTGTGCACCTGACAACGCTGGATGAAAGCCGCCTCACCGGCATGACGCCGCACCGCCGCCGCCAACGCCTTGCCTCCGTCCAGCACGTACAACCGCGGCACGCTGAAGTCCAGCCCGCGCGCCGCCAGATCACTGAGTAGCTCACTGACCACGGCCGCATTCTCGGTGGCTCCTTCGCGCAGGCCCAACACGGTTTTGCGCCCGTCGATGTTGATGCCCAAGGCCACGATCATCTGCCGATCCCGGAACGGCGTGCCGTCGATCAGCACCGTACACAGTCGCAACGCACCCAGCGGCCGCTCCATCAATTCCTGCAACTTCTCCCGGCTGGAGGCGATGAAGTTGTCGCTCACCGCCGACTTTTCCACCCCGTAGGCTTCGTGAAAGTCTTTCACCACCGCCAGTCGTGTCGCGGCGTCATAGCCACACACCAAGAGTGAACAATTCATCTCAAACTCATCTACCGTTTCGGCGGAGACGAGCTCTGCGTTTTGCTTCCAAATCATTGTCTTGACGAGGCTGTCGCTGTCGCGGAGAGAATTCGTCGGCACGTGGCCAATATCGAAACAGCAGCGGCTTCCAAATATTTGAGCTCCAGTATGGGAGTCGCGTGCTTCCCGCAGTCGACCAACGACCCAAAGGCTTTGTTGTCTCTTGCCGACAGCTCCATGTATGAATCAAAGAAGACAGGGGGCAATCGCGTGAGCAAGGCTCGTGGTGGGGCCGCCGAGGAAATAGATTCCCTCGCCGTTTGGAAAAGGTTGTAAGCACTTTGCCCCAGGTCCCGCGCCCGTTTTCTGGCGCTGACCTGGAGAATGCGGAAAAAACCGTGAAAAAACCGTGGACAGACGGGATGTACCCCAATTTCAGGCTGAGCCAACAAAAAAAGAGCCCCGCTCTCGCGGGGCCTTCTGTTCCAACTGAAAGCTGACGGCTGATAGCTGACAGCTTCTTAGTACATTCCTTCCATCCCGCCGCCGTGTCCGCCGCCCATCGGAGCACCCTTCTTCTCCTCTGGAATTTCGGCGATCAGGGCTTCGGTGGTCAGCATCAACGACGCGATCGATCCGGCATTCTGCAGCGCGGTCCGAACAACCTTGGTCGGATCGAGCACGCCCGCCTTGACCAGATCTTCATACTCGCCGGTCAGGGCGTTGTAGCCGTAGTTGTTGTCCTTCGAGTCGTTGACTTTGCCCAGGACGATGGCGCCTTCTTCGCCGGCGTTCTCGGCGATCTGACGCAGCGGTTCCTGAATAGCGCGGCGCACAATGTTCACGCCGATCTGCTCATCGCCCTCGAGTTTCAGCTTGTCGAGTGCGGGGACGCAGCGAGCCAACGCCACTCCGCCGCCGGGGACAATGCCTTCCTCGACTGCAGCGCGGGTTGCGTGCATGGCATCTTCGACGCGAGCCTTTTTCTCTTTCATTTCGGTCTCGGTCGCAGCGCCAACCTTGATTACAGCCACGCCACCAACCAGCTTCGCCAACCGCTCCTGCAACTTCTCACGGTCGTAGTCGCTGGTGGTCTTTTCAATCTGGCCACGAATTTCCTTCACCCGGCCCTGAATGTCTCCGGGCTTGCCTTTACCTTCGACGATGGTGGTGTTGTCCTTGTCGATGGTGATCTTCTTGGCCTGGCCGAGATCGCTGATCTGCACGTTCTCCAGCTTAATGCCGAGATCCTCAGTGATGGCCTTGCCACCCGTGAGTTTCGCGATGTCATCCAGCATAGCCTTGCGGCGATCGCCGAAGCCGGGCGCCTTGACGGCGGCGACTTGCAGCGTGCCACGCAGCTTGTTCACGACGAGCGTTGCGAGTGCTTCGCCTTCAACATCCTCGGCGATGATCAACAACGGACGGCTGCTCTTCGCGATCTGCTCGAGCAGCGGAAGAAGATCCTTCATCGAGCTGATCTTCTTTTCGTGAATCAGGATGTAGGCGTTCTCAAGCGCGGCTTCCATGCGCTCCGGATCAGTGACGAAGTACGGAGACAGATAGCCGCGGTCGAACTGCATGCCTTCGACCACTTCGAGTTGCGTCTCGAGCGTCTTGGCTTCTTCCACGGTGATGACGCCATCTTTGCCAACCTTCTTCATGGCCTCGGCAATGATCTTGCCGATGGTCTCGTCGTTGTTGGCGCTGATAGTGCCGACTTGCCCAATCATGTCTCCGGTTACAGGCTTGGAGAACTTGTCGAGCTCACCCTTGATTCGGTTGCCTTCCTTATCGAGGCTGCCGCAAATAGCGGTAACGGCCTTCTCGATGCCGCGCTTCATCGCCATCGGGTTGGCGCCGGCAGCAACGGTCTTGACGCCCTCGCGATAGATCGCCTGGGCCAGCACGGTAGCGGTGGTGGTGCCGTCGCCTGCGATGTCCGAAGTCTTCGACGCCACTTCACGAACCATCTGGGCGCCCATGTTCTCCTGCGCGTCCTTCAGTTCGATTTCCTTGGCCACGGTGACGCCGTCCTTGGTGATGGTCGGCGAACCGAATTTCTTTTCAATCACAACGTTGCGGCCCTTGGGGCCAAGAGTGACTTTTACCGCATCGGCGAGAATATTCACGCCGCGAAGAATCGCCTGCCGCGAATCCTCTCCATGAACAATTTGCTTAGCCATAAATTTCTTTTCTCCTAAAGTTTTAGAGTTTGATGTCATCCTGAGCAACGCGCTTTTTGCGTTGCGAAGGATCTGAGTTCGTCACCGCGCGCAATCGCGTCAAGCGATTGCAATAAAGCGCGAGACGAACATCCTTATTGCTGTTACTTGCGCGAACCCGCCAATTCCTTCTTAGCCGCGCCCGTCACCACGCCGAGAACCTCTTCCTCGCGCATGATGATGAAATCTTCACCGTCCAGCTTGATCTCGGTGCCGGAGTACTTGCCAAACAGAATGTGGTCGCCCTCTTTCACTACCAAGGGGAACACCTTGCCTTCGTCGTTGCTCTTTCCGCGTCCCACGGAGATAACTTCGCCCTCCGAAGGCTTATCCTTAGCGCTATCCGGGATAATGATGCCGCCTCGGGTGGTGCCTACTTCTTCTATGCGGCGGACCAGGATGCGGTCGTGCAGTGGGGTAAATTTTGTAGCCATGCTTGTAGCTCCTTTCGTTCGTATTCAGTTAGGATTTAGGGTAGATTACTCAAGGGGTACTCAGTCGCCAATCGGTCGAAGATGTCTTGTTAGCACTCATGGTTGGCGAGTGCTAAGTATAAGTTAGTGAATGATTGCTTGTCAAGCCACAGTTGATGAATGCCTGTAACTAATGCTGCAAGAGTGGTTTGCAAGCATTTCTTGAAGTTGGCACGCGAATGGAATTGAGGTGCGGCAATGAGACAGGTTTCCTCGGGCTTGACGGTGGCCTTGGCGCTGTGGTTGGCAGGAGCATCCGCTATTCAGGCCCGGGCGAGCGACAAGAAGTTCCAATACGCCGAACCCGTCGCGCTGCTGAGCTTCGTAGTACTGAAGGACGACAACGGAAAGCCAGTGCGCAACGCGGGTGTGGTCATGCATTCAGTGGGAAAGAACAACAAGCAGGATCGCGGCGGTCTGGAACTCAAAACGGACGCGGAAGGTAAGGCCAGCTTTGACGGCGTTCCCTACGGTAAGTTGCGGGTGCAGGTGCTGGCTCGGGGGTTTCAGACGTACGGGGAAGATTACGAAGTGAACCAGCCGACGATGGAAATCACCATCAAACTGAAGCGTCCCGACAGCCAATACTCGATTTACGAAGATCAGCAGAACGACAAGAAACCGACGACTCCGCCTGGCCCGAATGCCAAGCCGCGGCCATAGAGGACAGCGAGGCAGGATCCCACAAAGACGACGTCATCCCGAAGACCCCCGCTTTCCAACGGGCCTAGGGATCTCGCGCGCACTATTGCAATCTATTTATTCTGGTCGCTTGGGGGGGCCACTCTTTCGGATGGCTCAACGAGAAATGCCCCTGCGGGCCTCACGGACCGATCTTGAACACTACGCCACCGCCGTAAGCTCCGCCCTGATAAGTAGTGCCGTAGAGGTTCCCCGTCTTGTCGAGAATCAGGGTGCCATAAGGAATCTTGCCGTCGCTTCCGGAGAAAGTGTGAAGGATGGTCTCATTACCCTTGGCGTCGATTTTAAACACGACCCCGAAGTCAGTGGAGCCGCCCTGCGGAGTGGTGCCATATAAATTGCCCGCCGAATCGCGGACCAGGCTAGCGCCGACGGGCAGCCAGCCGTCGCTACCCCCAGCGAAGTTATGAAGCACAGTCTCGTGGCCTTGAGGGTCGATCTTGAACACGGTTCCCGCACCCTCTGTGCCCCCGAGATACGTTGTTCCGTACAAGTTGCCGTGCGAATCGCGGATCACCCCGGCCTCGGGCTCTTCGCCATCGGTCGAGCCCATGAAGGTGTAAAGGACTGTTTCATTTCCCGCCGGGTCGACTTTAAATACGTCTCCAGCGAAGGAAGGGCCGCCTTGGGTCGTAGTGCCATACAGATTGCCCTTCGCATCCATGACGAGGCCGGCAAGGGGCTCTCCGCCATCCGTCGATCCAGTAAAACTGTACAGCACGGTTTTCTTGCCGGTCGGATCGATTTTGAACAGTGTCCCAGCATTGCTGGTGCCGCCGTTAGGCGTCGTACCGTAAAGATTCCCCGACGGGTCTCGAACGACTCCGTACTGTGGGAATCCGTCGCCGTTAGTTCCCGTGAAACGATACAGAACGGTCTCCTTGCCCGATGCAGTTACTTCAAAGACGGTGCCACAGCAGAGCTCTCCAGCAATACCACCCGTAATCGTGGTTCCATAGAGATTGCCGGAAGAATCTCGCGCCAAAGTGCCATACCAGGGAAATGCTCCGTCGCCATCAGTCTGGCTGAAGCTGTGCAGGACTTTCCCCTTGCCCAGTGCACTGATTCTGAATACCGTCCCTGAGGCGAAAGCGCCATCGTTATACGTTGTCCCGTAGAGATTGCCCTTCGCGTCCCTGACGACGCCGGCGTAGGGATTGATCCCGCCCGGGCCAGACCTGAATTGATAGAGGAGAGTGAAAGTCTGGGCGGACGCTGCAGGAGCGGGGATCAATGTGAGCATCAGCGAGGCCGCCAGTGCGAGTTTCGCTGTGACTCTCTGAGATGAAAACGCGAAGATGGAGCCTCGATTGGGATTCGTCATAAGGTTCCTGGGTGCGTAATTATGCAGCTACGGAGTGATCTTAAAGACGACCCCTCCGCCATATGCGCCGCCATACTGCGTCGTGCCATAAAGATTGCCTTTGGAATCGCGGATGACGCCCCAATCCGGCCCGTCTCCCTGTTTACCTAGAAAGGTGTGCAGGACGGTTTCCTTGCCACTTGGGTCGAGCTTGAATACTGTACCGAAATATGAGCTACCGCCCTCAGTGGTGGTGCCATACAGATTGCCAGCACGATCCATCGCCAAACCAGCCCCCGGAGGTGCCCCGTCACCGGAACCGCCAAAGTCATGAACGATTGTTTCGTTATTGTTGGCACCCACCTTAAACACCGTTCCACCTTCGAAAGCACCGCCGAAGTAGGTTGCGCCGTAAAGACTTCCTGCCGCGCCCCGGACCAGGCTTCCGTAGGGGTACATACCGTCGTCGCCTCCAAAGAAGCTGTGTAGGATGTTGATCCGTCGGTTGGGAAGCAGTTTGAAAACCGTTCCTAAAGATGCTAAACCCCCAATGTAGGTAGTTCCATAAAGATTGCCGGCAGAATCCCGCACCAGAGAGCCTCCGAGGGGCCAACCTCCGTCGTCATACGGTGGTGCAGTCGGATTGAAGCTATGCAGCAAGGTTTCATTGCCCGCCGGATCAAGCTTGAACACGATTCCGTAGCTGTTCCCGACGGTGTCGTAGGTGCCGCCCTGAAAAGTCGTCCCGTAGAGGTTGCCCTTCGGGTCCAGGACCAGACCTTGTTCGGGATTCATCCCGTCGAGACCGGGGATTCCCGTGAAGTGATACAGCACAGTCTCTTTGCCTGCTGTATCGATTTTGAAGACAGTCCCACAGCCCTCTGGCCCACATGCGTTCCCGAAGAGGCCACCATATTCCGTGGTTCCGTAAAGATTGCCAGCGGCATCCATGATCACGGGCGCAACCGGGGTCGCACCGTCACCTCCGGTGCCCCTGAAACTGTGCAGTACGATTTCCTTGCCCTGCGGACTTATTTTGAAGACCGTCCCATAGCTGTAAGCTCCGTCGATCATCGTGGTGCCATAGAGATTGCCCTGGGCATCGAGAATCAAACTTGAATAAGGGCTGGAGCCACCGCGCCCGGACTTGAACTGGTAGAGCAAACTGAAGCTTCTCGGGCTTGCGGTCTGGGCCGCAGAGACCGCGGCCAGCAGCAGAGCGGAAAGCGATATTTTCATGGCCAATAAAAATACCGGAATCATCCCGCTGCATCGTTGCTCGGGAGCACTCATCGGCAATCTCCTGGCGCGCGCGGCGAATGGCCCGCGCCCTCAAAAGCGGCGACAAGTCTATACCCATCCTGCCAATCGGGATACAGTGAAATGATTTTCATCTGGAGCGCAGAAAATCGGTAGGCAAGCTTCGGCGGCATTGCCGAACTGGCCCAATCTGTGGCCTACTTCTGGGATATCTTCTTTATCGAGAGGCCGCTGATGGACTATTTATTGAAGACCGAGCCGACTGTTTATTCTTTTGCCGATTTGCAGCGCGAGCAGAGCACGATTTGGGACGGCGTCACCAATCCCGTAGCGGTGAGACATCTGCGCGAGATGAAGCCCGCCGATCGTCTGGTGATCTATGAGACGGGTGATCACAAGAGCGCGGTGGGAACCGCGAGTGTGGTTTCTGTTGATGCGACCGATCCAAAAACTCCGTTGGTGAAGATCAAAGCAGGGAAGCCACTGGCCAAGCCGGTAACCCTGGCGGAAGTTAAAGCGCACAAGCTGTTTGCTGATTCGCCGTTGGTGCGGCAGGGACGGCTCAGTGTGGTGCCGTTGAACAAGGACCAGTACAAGTTTCTAACCGGCGAGTGAGTGGTTTGTCATCCTGAGCAAAGCGAAGGATCCGTGCACCGCGGGTTGAAGTACACAGATCCTTCGCTTCGCTCAGGATGACAACGTAGTTGTGACGGGCAGTGGCGATTGATTTCGCTAGGCTTGCTTCTCAAAGTACCAGCACAAGGCGGGATGCGCGGGCAGCCGGGGGGCGATCCAGACCAAAGCGCCCAGGATGACCGGTTCCGCCAGCCCGCTAATGATCGAACCTTCGAAACCATACGACCCGCCACTGAGCCAGCGCGGACCGGTGAGCGTGGTTGAGATCCAGGAGCCGGGCATGGTCGTGCCCGAAACCTGTAGCCCCAGCGCGAGAGATGCCGTCGCATTCCACCCGGCGTGGTAGCCACCGGCCATCCAGAGAGATCCCTGCCGCATAACGAGCCACGCTAGCAATACTCCGCCGATCGCAGTGAACAGAAGGCCCTGCGGATTGGCCGCAGAATTTCCGGCGTGCACCAGCCCGAAGAGGACTCCAGTAATAAGCGCCGCCATCCAACGGCCGCTCTTCTGCGAAATCACTTGCAGCAGGTATCCGCGATAAAGAAGTTCTTCATGGAAGGCGAGCAACAGAGTGGCGATCAAGGCGGGCAGAGTCTGCGTAAACAGGTGATGAGCGTCGACTGGCGCGTCTGCCACTTGAGCGCTACCCAGTTTGTACGCCGCCAGAAAGAACAAGCATGGCGGGACGGAACCAACCAGAAAACCAATAAGAACTTGCCGCAGCCACTGGCCTGAGAGAGGCACTCCTATGGTGGCCAGTGACCGGTGATCGAAATGATGCGCAGTCAAGGCGGACGCGGTCAGGATCGATCCCAGGAGAATTACACCGGTAAGCACCATAAGGCCGGGGTTAAGAATGCCGTGTTGCATTTGTGGACGGAGATGAAGAAGGTGCCAGAGAACGTTGAAGAAGCTAGCCAGAAACAGGTAGATGAGCAACAGGGAGGCGATTTTCCAGCCAACTCCGCGGGCCTTAATCCCGGTAACGTCGGCTTGATCGATGTAGGTGTTCATGTTGTGCGAACAGCGAATTCAGGCTGTCGAGAGGACACAGAGATTCACCTACATGCGAATATGCCCGAAAATCACTCCACTTTAGCCGCTGGCCGGGATCGAAGACCCGGCCTGTCGCAGACGCCATTACATCACGCGTGCAGATCGCGGCGGATGAGCGCGGAATCCACAAAGAATCCAAGCCCGACGCTGAGCGGGATGATCCCGAACGCCGCTGCCACCCAGGCGTCCGACTCGACCCGGGCGATAAGTGCAAACGTAAGCATGTAACCAAGCGCCCCCGTGACCAGAAGAATGCCGGAGCGGCGCGAACGGGCACCTTCCGAGAGTTCCGGCTGCATGGGCACGTTCACTCCCCGCGCCAGCGCTGCCAATCGCTCCTCGGTTCGCAGTTTGCGCACATGATAAAAGGTGTACATCGCGGCCATCGGTATCCCGAAAATCATGATCACTGCTACCAGACCGATTAAGTTTCCGTCCATGGTGCCCTCCTTGTGCGCGGTTGGCGCGCTGGCGGCTGAAAGCCGCCGTCAATAGGAGGTACGGAGGCAGCATAAGAAAAGTTCAGAGAGGACGTAAGTTTTTTCTGGAGGCGCGGGGAGCGGCTCCAGAATCCTTGCGCGATTCAGCTAAGCGGCATTGTAACGGTCGTGGTGGCGCACCCATGCCATCCCGTGACGCAGACCCTCTTCGTCGCGGCCCTTGGGTACGAGATCGAGAAAGTTGTAGGCGCCGATCAAGATGTCCAGTCCTCGCGCGTAGGTGGAATAGGTGTGAAAAATGTTGCCGGCTTCGTCTTTATAGAACACGCTGGCTCCGGGTCGCTCTTCGCTGGAAAAGTCAGTCATCTCGTAGTTGTAATAAGCCTTGCCTTGGGGCTCGTTTTTCGAAGCTGACACCTGGTAGTCACTATTGAAGTCACTGCCGAACGATGATACCCATTTGAAACGCCAGCCCATGCGCTTCTGGAAGGCCTGGATTTCGGCGAGAGGAGCACGCGAAGCCACGACCAGCGTGACATCGCGATTGGCAAGGTGGATGGTCGGACCGTCGAAGTGATCGGCCAGGAATGAACAGCTCGGACATCCTTCCTTCCACTCTGGACCAAGCATGAAGTGGTAAATCACTAGCTGGCTTCGTCCATCGAAAAGATCGGAGAGTTTTTCTTTGCCTTTAGAGCTATCAAAGGCGTATTGCTTTCCTACCTGCTCCCAGGGCAACTCGCGACGTTGGCGGCTCAACTCATCTCGCAGGCGGCTGAATTCCTTTTCTTTAGCCAGGTGCTGCTCGCGAGCGGTGATCCATTCGTCGTGTGACACGATCTTGCGTTCTTGCAAGGCGACCTTCTCACTGGGCATTACCATTCTCCTTTTCTACGGTTTGAGTACGGATCTGACTTGCGGCTTTCTTGCCGCAGACTTTCTTGACAGCGAACACGGCAACGCCGACCGTCGTGCTCGAGCTTCCGGCAATCAGTGCGGCAGTTGCGAGGCATGCTGGGCACATGGTGCGCCTCCTTCAGCTTGCAGTTACGGCTATCGCGAACCTTGCAGCGTGGGTGTTCGAGAGCCAGCGACCTCTGCGTGTTTGCGGACGCGCTGGTTCATCGCGTTCCAACCCATGGTCATTTGTTCTCTTTGCTGATCCTGAATAAATCCAAGCCCCGTATGGTGGAATGACATCAGGGTTCCATCTGGCGCTTCGCTCAGCCGGTACTGGACATTCGAGACGAAGGGAAACGACGCGAACAAGGGGCCGGCAAATTCGAGTAGGGTTGGTCGCTTGATGGCTTGCACGTGCGCCCACAGGTGCCCGTTGTTCTCGCCTAGGTCGCGATACCATCTTCCGCCGGGCCAGGGCTCAATCTGTAATGGCATGGGTTTGCCGTCGTGGGTTTCATTCTGGGGTCCGATCTGTTCGAGCAACGTGGCGAAGGTGACTTCGAGGGACGCACGGACGTGGATCTCTTGCGTGATGTTCAGAGTTAAATCCTCAATCTTTTTCGGTATTGAGATCATGTTTCCTCCCAGAATTCGAATGTGGCAGGGCCTGTTTCATCTTCGCTTCGGCACGCTGCTTGACGCGATTCAGTTGATGTCCCCAGAAGCGCCCGAAAGCGCGGGTCCATTCATGCATTGGACGGATTGCGTCGGCATTGGTTCGGTAGAACCTTTGGCGGCCAGTACGGCGCACGTGCACGAGGCCCACGTCGCGTAGAACACGCAGGTGTTTGGAGACGGAAGGTTGCTCGAGGCGCAGCGTTGCGACGATGTTTCCCACGGTTCGTTCGTCCAACGCGAGATACGTCAATATTTCTCGACGCCGAGGTTCAGCGACGGCATTGAAGACATCGGAGGTGGTCGCTGCACGCGCCATGCAGAACACATTACATTCCCATATAAGAATATGTCAAGCGGGGTTCACACAAGGAGGAGTGTCGCAGATCGGAGGCTTTCGATGGCAGTGGGTCTGACTATTGAGCGGTGAAATTCTTCCGTAATTCGCGGCGCAGGATTTTACCGGAGGGGGTTCTAGGGAGGGCATCGACAAAATGGATTTGACGTGGCTGCTTGTAGGAAGTAAGGCGTTCGGCTACAAATCCGCAGAGGTCCTGTTCTAGCTTCTTCGACGCGACCGAGCCTTCGCGAAGCACGACAAACGCCACCGGGATTTCGCCCGCCCCGGGATCTGCGCGTCCGACCACGCCGCAATCGCGGACCGAGGGATGCTCGAGCAGCAGCGCTTCGACCTCAGCCGGGGCGACTGGGAAACCTTTGTACTTGATCATCTCTTTGAGGCGATCGACAACGTAATAGAAGTCTTCGGGGTCGCGCTTTACGATGTCGCCCGACCAGAACCATCCATCGCGGAGTGCGGCTGCCGTGGCTTGCGGGTCTTTCCAGTAGCCCATCATGAATTGCGGTCCGCGCATCACCAGTTCGCCGGGTTGGTCCGGAGGAACCTCGCTCTCGCTTCCACCGACGCCCGCAGGGCTCACGACGCGGCATTCGGTTTGCGCGAGTGGTTGGCCGATGGAGTCAGGCTTGTAGAGTTCGGGCTCAAGGTATCCGACATGCGTAACCGGCGAAGCTTCGGTCATACCATAGCCCTGGCAAACCAGAACTCCAGTCAGCTCGGTGAAGCGGCGGCCGAGTTCAGCCGCAAGCGGTGCTGCCCCTGACTTCACCCAGCGCAGACGGTGGTTCTTAGGGAATTGGCCGGCCTCGGCTGCCTGGCACAGCGCATTCAATGTGGGCGGCACCGCCGGCATCATGGTGACGCCTTCGTCCACGAGCAGGGATAACAACTGGGAAGCGTTGAAGCGCGGCATCAACAGGATCGTTGCACCGAGCGTTAACAAGGGATTCAGGACCACGTTCAGGCCGTAAATGTGATAGAGGGGGAGAAAGCAGAGAGCCACATCGTCAGGCGACATCTCACTGGCGTGCGGACCGATGAATTGGTAGACATTCGCTATCAGGTTGTAATGTGAAAGCATCACGCCCTTGGGAAGGCCGGTGGTACCGCTGGAGTAGGGAAGCGCGGCAAGGCTTTGATCTGACGGTCGATCCGCGGTGGGCCACCCACAGCCGACAGGGGCCATCAGGTTCGCAAATGGTTCTGTCCCAGGTGTAGGATGTCGCGTCGTATAGACGTGGCGCAGATCGGAAAGCCCCGCGAGATTGATTCCCTCGAGCAAAGCGCCGTCGGTGATGAGCAAAGAGGCGCCCGAGTTTTCCAGTTGATAGCGCACTTCGCGCTCGCGATAACTGGGGTTCAGTAAAGTGGGCGCGGCCCCAGCGAGGGTAGCGGCGTGATAGGCGGCGCAGAACTCCCAGCAGTTCGGCAGGTAGATGGCGATGACTCCGCCGGGTTTCAAGCCGGCGGCGACGAGGCCGCGGGCCAGCCTCTCGACCAACTCTCCATATTCGGAGTAAAGAATGCGGCGGTCGCAGGAGCTGTCGATGATGGCGGTCTTGTGCGGAAATCGGGAGCATGATTCGAGAATGACATTGTGGACAAACCGGCCACGAGGGTCAGCGTAGAGATGAGTGCGAAGCATGCGCAAGTGATTCTAGCGCGATGTGCCGAAGTCTTCCACGTGGAACAATGGCCTGCACATAGCCGTGGGTTGAGAACATTACTGCGGTCAGCTTGCCAGCTTGCGGAGGAAGTCGGATTCGTCCATCCGGTACTTGAAGGCTTTGCGGCCATCGATGAAGACCACAGGGACTTCGTCCGTGAACTGGCGTCGGAGGCGTTCGTCGCTGTCGACGTCTATGTCTTGCCAGGTGAAGCCGCCACGGCGGTGTAGTTTGGTCAGGGTCTCTTTGACGATTTCGCAGAGGTGACATCCCTTGCGGGAATAGACCACAACCTGGCGGAGTTCTGACATCGCCGTGAGTTTAGCAAGAGAGGGAGGGGTCGTTCCAGCGGATCTCGGAAGGCGGGGATTCGTCTTGTAGAAACTTAGCCAGCTACGTTTCTACAGTGTGATTGGCGGGCACGATACAATTCCCATCTATGCCTAAGAATTCGGGGAGGCCGCTTGCGGGTAAGACTGTTCTGATCACAGGCGGGGCTCGACGATTGGGGCGGGCTACGGCCCTGGCTATGGCGGAGGCGGGTGCGGATGTCGCAATCACTTTTTTGCACTCGACCCGCGAAGCGCAGCATACGGTGATCGATTTGAGCAGTTTCGGAGTGCGAGCTGTGGCACTGCGCTGTGACGTTACGGAGGAGAAGAGCGTCAAAGCAGCCTTCAAGGATGTCGGCCGTGAGTTGGGCGGCTTGGACATTCTGGTCAACAACGCGGCGAATTATGAGACGGTCGAATTCGATAAGCTGACTGTGAAGCAGTGGGACGCAATTTTCGCTTCCAATACACGGGGACCGTTTCTGGTTTCGCGTGAGGCTTTGAAAATGCTTCGTGAGAGGCGGGGAAAGATCATCAATATGGGGTCGCTGGGCGGGATACTTCCCTGGGCTGACCATGCGCACTATTGCTCGTCGAAGGCTGCGGTGCATATGTTGACGAAGGTGATGGCAAAGGCGCTGGCTCCGGCGATCGCGGTGAACTGCGTGGCTCCGGGCATGATCGATCTGGGAGAGAGAGCGGCAGCTTCATTTATGAAGCGAATGGCGAAGCAGACTCCGATGCGGCGCAACGGAACTGGTGAAGAGATCGCGGCAGCGGTGTTATTCTTTGCTACCGCGCCTCAATTTATTACCGGGCAGATTCTGGTTGTGGATGGTGGCTTGAGTTTATAGGCTTCCGCCCCGAACCAAGACTTCCGGGGTTACGCGGTTAGTCCGGCGGTGAGCCTTCCTGTATGTTGCAACTTCGGTCTTGATCTTAATGAAACAATCTCTTGTTGCCGTTGTGCTGCTTTGGTTGAGTTCGGTTGGGTTGGCGCAGTCGCGGCCGGAAGATGGCGGCCGCGAAGTTCAGGTGTGGACAGGCGGCGGATACTCGGTGCCCGGCGGGACTTCCGATACCGGCGTATGGAATGTGGGGGTGCGTTACGGTTGGATTCTCACGCGGCCGCATGGCCCTGGATTCCTCAACGGACGATTCGAGTACGTCGTGGATGCAGTGCCGGTTTTCATGGTCTTCCAGCGCTACAACACGGCTTATGGGGGAGGTTTCAGTCCGCTGGGACTGAAGTGGGACTTCGCGGCGCGGGGACAGATTGAGCCTTATCTTGAATTAAATGGTGGGACACTGTTTACCAACCATCAGGTACCGATCGGAACTTCGGCAGTGAACTTTACCGATGCGGCGGCGCTGGGTATGCATATCCTGGGCGACAAGCACGCTTTCAGCGTAGAGGTCCGGTACATGCATATTTCGAATGCGGGGTTGAGTTCGCCGAATCCGGGAGTCAATACGGTGCAGGTGCGGTTGGGGATTGGGAAGTTTTTCGGGAAGTAAGAAGCACGGATTTCGAGCAGCCTGCTAACAAAACCTGTGCACGACAACCATAAGAAGACAAACTTCTGCCGCTCGACCGACCTTTGTCGTCTTGATGTAAACCACGCCGAGAGGGCAATTCTAGTCGCTCAATCATCTTCCTGCAGTTGCCCAACCAATGCTTGGGCCAAATCAGAAGTCGGGGTTTAATCTCAATTATTCTCAGCGGCGTGAGGTTTTTTCCTGCGGGTTTGCGCAATGCGTAGCAGGAGCAGGGATTGAAACGTGCCACAGACTGAACCTGGGCTCATCGCTTTTGCCCACTTTGCAGCATACACAGATGAAAGGAGTGACTATGAAACGCAGGATTTTCGCTTGCCTGGCGGTCGCTGCCGCCAGTTTGCTGTTTATCCCTTCGGCGTCTGCCACCTGGAGCGGTTTTCGCAGTTTGGGAAAGACGGCGGTCGTGGGAGAGCCAGCATGTGTCCAGATCGCAGCGAGCGAGGTGATGTGCGTGGCCCGAAACCAAACCAGTACCTTGATGGCCAACGAATTTAACAAAGGCGCATGGTCGGGCTGGGCTAATTTGTCAGGAGCAGTGACCTCCGATGCAAGCTGTGTCAATAACGAAGCAGGCGACATCGTCTGCGGTGTAATCACTGCCAAGGGTACCTTGGCAGCGGTTGTGTTTAACGGCACAGGTTGGGGCTCCCCGCTCGATTCCGGCCAGGCAATTGCGTCATCCCCCAGTTGCGCCTTCCTTCATTCCGGGAAAGTTCTTTGCGGGGCGAGGAGCGAGAGTAGTTCTCTAATCGCATCGGTGTTTAATGGATCATGGGGCAAGTCTTCTACCCAAACAGCACAATTGGTATCCGCACCCACCTGCACAAGCGATGATGATGGCAATGTGATTTGTGCCGCTCTTGCGATGGTCAGCGGAAACAATTCCTACATTGCGAATCTTTTCGACGGCTCGAAATGGCAAGGATTCCTCACGCTGAACGACTGGTTCTTGGGAAACCCCTTCTGCCTTCCCTTTAACCAAAAAGGCTCAGTGGAAGGCGTTGTGGGTTGCCTTTCGTACGGCTTCAATACAGTGGCATGGGGAAGCAGCTTCAATGGCAACGGCTGGAACATCGGCGATTGGAACTGCAACTCTTGTATACAACTCACCGGCAACATTTTGCCGACATTCAGTTGCGCTTTGCCCACGCCGGGATCGGTCACTTGTGCGTTCATCAACGGCAACAGGGACCACCTGATGTATGAGAACACCTACAACGGTACTCAATGGACGGGATATACAAAGGTCGGCGGACCGCCCATCACCGCTGGCCCCTCGTGTGCATCGTACGCTTCGGGCAAGGCTCTGTGCGTCGTGGTTGGACTCAACAATCAGGCGTCCAGCGTAATCGGCCCGTAAGCGGCGTTGATCTCAGAAAAACCTTGAAGCCGCCTTTCGGGGCGGCTTTCTTGTTTGCTTGGGTTTTGTTGCCAGACAGCCCTGGCGACATAATCGTTGGCAGTTGACCGGAAACAATTCTGAATCTATAGGAAAATAGAGTCATGGACTCGGTGCGAATCGACAAGTGGCTCTGGGCCGCTAGATTCTTCAAGACGCGATCGCTCGCCGCACGCGCCTGCGAACTCGGCAGAATTCGGTCCAACGGGCAGCCCGCCAAGCCGGCGCGGGAGGTTCGAATTGCAGACAAATTACAAGTGACAAACGAGGGCGGCGAATTTCAGGTGGAAGTCCTGCTGCTTAGCGAGGTGCGGGGCCCAGCATCGGTTGCGCAAACGCTTTACCGTGAGACAGGGGCCAGCCGAGAGCTGCGGCTGAAGGTGGCCGCGGAGCGTAAGGCGATGAAGCAGTTCGAAGAGTTACCCGCGGGCAGACCCTCAAAGCGCGATCGGCGAACAATCATCCAGTTCCGTGGGAGAGCGTGAGGGCTGATGCGCAGACCATCGACGACTCATTCTCCAACGACAGGTGTACGGAATGCGTTCCGCCAAGTTGCAGGCCTGTAACTGCGCCGGATATGCTGTTTGCTATGTCAACTTTAGTGGAGTGTGTCCCTAACTTCTCGGAAGGACGCGACAAGTCCAAGGTCGACGCCATAATTGCTGCGATGAAGATGGATGGCGTGTACCTGCTGGATCGCGAGATGGATGCGGATCACAATCGGTGTGTGATCACTCTGGTCGGGGAGCGAGGGGCGATTCAGGAGGCTGCGATTCGCGGCGTGGGGAAGGCCGCAGAGTTGATTGATTTGAATCATCATCAGGGAGCGCATCCCCGGATGGGCGCGGCCGATGTGGTGCCGTTTATTCCGATTGATGGCGTGACCATCGAGGATTGCGTAGCCATGGCCCGGCATGTGGGAGTCGAGATCTGGAAGCGATACCAGATTCCGGTTTACCTGTACGAGGCGGCTGCGGCCAGGCCTGAGCGGCAGAATCTGGAGAACATTCGGCGCGGCCAATTCGAAGGCATACGGGCGGACATTGCGACCAATCCGGCGCGCAAGCCCGATTTTGGCGAAGCACGGGTGCATCCGACGGCGGGTGCGACGGTGGTTGGGGCGCGCAAGTTCCTGATCGCTTACAACGTTTTTCTGAACACTCCGGACGTGGAGATTGCCAAGAAGATTGCCAAGGCGGTGCGCTTCTCGAGCGGCGGCCTGCGCTTTGTAAAGGGCGCGGGATTTTTGGTGCGCGGGCTGGCCCAGGTGTCGATGAACCTGACCGACTTTGAGCAGACGCCGGTTCATCGTGCCTTCGAGTTGGTGAAGCGTGAGGCTGAACGCTACGGAGTCACGGCTTTGAGCAGCGAAATTGTAGGATTGATTCCAAAGAAGGCTTTGGAATCGGCAGCGGAGTGGTTTCTACAGGTGGAGAATTTCGATTCGTCTTTGATTCTGGAAAACCGGTTGGCTGCGGTGACGGGCGGTAAAGCTGCGGTCGGTGGATTGAGAGCGGGTGTTGAGCCGTTCGTGGAACAACTCGCAGCGCCCACAGCCACGCCGGGAGGCGGAAGCGCAGCAGCCGCGAGTGGCGCAATGGCGGCCGGACTAGCCTCGATGGTGGCGTCGATGTCGCGGGGCAAGAAAGCTTACCTGCAATATGAGCGCGAGTTGAGCGAAGCGATCGCCAGGTTGTCACAACTGCGCGAAGAATTAAAGGCGGCGATCGACGCGGATGCCGAGTCTTACAACGCCGTGATGAAGGCCTACAAGCAGGCAAGGGAATCAGCGAACGGAGACGGTGTTATTGACAGCGCCTTGAAGCAGGCTACCAACGTGCCGTTGAGCGTGGCTGAACGGGCGAGGGAAGTAGCGGGAATCGCCGAGAAACTGAAACCCATCACCAACCCGAACATGAAATCTGACTTGATTACCTCGCTCGCTTTGGCCAAGGCTGCGATCGAGGGGGCGTTGGCAAATGTCGAGATCAATCTGGCGTCGCTCAAGGACGAAGGGTTTGCGGCGGAGGTTCGGAAGAAAGCGACCGCGCTAGTGGTCTGATTTCATCAGCTATTCTTTTGCGTCTTCGGCGCTGGCCGTTTTTTCTGGCCTCAGCAGCGGGAACAGAATCACATCACGGATGGTGTGGGAGTCAGTCAATAACATTGCAAGCCGGTCCACGCCCACGCCCACTCCGCCGGCTGGTGGCATTCCATACGAGAGCGCTCGAATGTAGTCTTCGTCCATCTGGTGAGCTTCTTCGTCGCCGCGCTCGCGTTCCTTCAGTTGCTGCTCGAAACGGCGTCGCTGGTCCTCGGGGTCATTGAGTTCGCTGAAGCCGTTGGCAATTTCCATTTGCCCAGCGAAGATCTCCCAGCGTTCGGTCCAGTCGGGTTCGTCGGCTTTTTGTTTGGAAAGCGGCGAGATCGCAGTAGGGAATTCGTAAATGATTGTAGGCTGAAGCAGATGTTCTTCGGCCGCTGCATCAAAGAGATTTGCGATCGTCTTTCCGAGCGGCTCATTGGGGTCGTATGCAACATGCGCGTGAGCTTTATTGAAATGCCCGACGAGGTTTTTCACTGAATCGTGAAAGCTGAACTCCGACATTGTGGGCTTAGGTCCTGCAGTCTCTGGCCAGTAGTGAATAATCGCTTCGCGCATGGTCAGGCGCCGCCAGTTCGATCCTGCCCAGTCGATTTCTTCCTCGCCCCACTTGGATTTCGTTGTGCCATTTACATCAATCGCCGCTTGCTCAATCAACTGCTGGGTGAGATCCATGACCCCGCGATAGTTGGTATAAGCCTGGTAGAACTCAAGCATGGTGAATTCAGGGTTCCAGCGCCATCCCAGGCCTTCGTTGCGGAAGTTGCGGTTGATTTCGTAGACCCGGTCGAATCCGCCGACGGTCAGCCGCTTGAGATAAAGTTCTGGCGCGATGCGCAGATACAAATCCATGTCGAGCGTGTTGTGATGGGTCACGAACGGCTTAGCGACTGCACCCCCGGCGATCTGCTGCATCATGGGAGTCTCGACTTCGATGAAGCCTTGCGCGTCTAGGAACCGCCGCATGGATTGCACGAGCTTGCTGCGCTTCAGAAAAACTTCGCGGACCTCCGGATTCATGACCAGATCGACATATCGCTGGCGGTAGCGCAATTCGACATCGGTGAGGCCGTGCCACTTTTCAGGGAGAGGAAGCAGGTCTTTCGAGAGAAACGTAATCTCCTCGACGTGAATGCTGAGTTCGCCGGTCCGGGTGCGAAACAAATGTCCGCTAACCCCGACGTGATCTCCAAGATCAAGAAGTTTGTAAAGTTCGAAGCCTTTTTCGTCGACTGCGTCTTTTTTTACATAAATCTGTAACTTCTGCCCGGCTTGCTGCAGGTGCGCAAATCCGGCTTTGCCCATCAGGCGGATGGCCATGATGCGTCCCGCTACCTTGACGTTAACTCTCGAGCCATCTAGTTCCTCGGCTGACTTGTCCGAATAGCCTGACAGAATCGCCGGGATGGTGTGAGTAAATTCGTACTTGGTCGGATAGGACTGCTGGCCCAGGGCTTCAATCTGCTTCAGTTTTTCCAAGCGCAGCTTGTAAATGTTCTCGTCGAGTGCCAATGGGTTCCTTTGATTCGCGAAGATAGAAGATCGATTATAAACAAGGTGGTGACGAGAGTCCTTGAAGCCAACGGTTCCCGGCGGTACTATAAACTGCTTTAGCATTTTCAATTGATGCGGGAAGTTGAGGCCGATGCCGCAAAACTACGTTCCGCTCTTTATCTTTATCGCTGTGGTTGGAGTATTGATTCCGATCACTCTGCTCGCGGCAAAACTGATTCGGCCGGAGAATCCCAACCGGACGAAGTTGATGCCGTACGAATGCGGCATTGATCCGATCGACAGCGCGCGAGGGCGTTACACCGTTCGCTATTACATTATTGCCATCCTGTTCGTGGTCTTCGACGTGGAGACCATTTTCCTGTTCCCGTGGGCGGTGAAGTTCAAGGCGCTGGGCACGTTCGGATTGATCGAGATGCTCATCTTCCTTGGCATCCTGATTGTTGGCTACATCTGGATCTGGGGAAAAGGGGCGCTGGAGTGGGTGTAGGACAGCAGCACTCAGCACTTAGCATTCAGTGGAAACAGTTTTCCGGGCCGAGTCTTGCCGTCCGCTAATGTTTTTTCTTGCTTATGACTAACGCGATCCCTGACAGTGAAACTTTTGTTGCCAGCCGCTGGACTAAAGGAAATTTGCTTTTGCCCGTTCGCATCGTGGTGAACGCGTTGCACGTGAGCAAAGTGAAGCCGCGGTTTTTCGGCAGCAACGAGGAGAGCATCGCCATCGCACAAGTTGCTTCGGTCCGGATTTCGACAGGGATTGTATGGTCTGAGATATGCATCGAGTCGACTGGTGGCACCGATCCGATCACCAGTCACGGGCATCGCAAGGCTGACGCGCAGCGGATTCGTGATTTGATCGAGGGGTATCAGGCGGCAGCTCATCGTGCCTGACCTCGAGTTCAAATACGTGATGGCCGTCGTTGACACCGTATTCGCAAGCTGTTAGAAGTTAACGTTCTCCGAACCTGATGCTGCGCCGGAGGTCTGTGCTTTCGTAGCTATGCCCGAGGAACCCAAATCGCCCACTCCGCCCGCGGGCGGCGAGCCGAAAGCGGCGGCCGCGCCGGCGAAACCGGCAGGTCCGGTTCCTATTCCATGGGATTCGGCAATGGTCGCCCAACTCAAGGGCCAATACGGATCGGGGATTCGTGAAGCGAATACTTATCTCGGCCAGAACTACATGGTCGTCGAGCCGACTATTGTTTCTGAAGTACTCCAGATTCTGCGCAATCGCGAGCAGTTCGACTATTGCGTGGATATCACCGCGGTGCACTATCCTGAGCGGGAAAAGCAATTTGAAGTGGTTTGGATTTTGTATTCGTTCTCGCGAAACGAACGCATTCGCGTGAAAACGATGATCGCGGATGGCGATAGCGTTCCCAGCGCGGCATCGATGTGGGCAACCACCAACTGGCTGGAGCGCGAAGTCTTCGACATGTTCGGCATCCGCTTCGACGGGCATCCGGATTTGAAGCGCATCCTCTTACCAGATGGATGGAAAGGTTATCCGCTTCGCAAAGATTACGGCATCATTCAACAGGATCAGGAATGGGTGCAGGCCAACCTGGGGATCGAGAGCGGCCAATAACCATGACCGACCGGACCATTACTGACCCGAAGACGGCGGATTCGACGAGGTTCCTATCGCACCTCGAACTCGATCAACCCGACAAAACCTTTCTCGACAGCAATGAGCTCATCATCAATATGGGACCGCAGCATCCTGCGACTCACGGAGTGCTGCGCGTGATTCTCAAGCTGGATGGTGAGAAAGTTTTAGGTACCGAGTGCGTGATTGGCTACTTGCATCGCGGGGTGGAGAAGATCGCCGAAAACCGCACTTATACCATGTTCAACCCGTACGTCGACCGTATGGATTACGTGGCTGCGGTCTCGAACGGGCTGGGTTACTGCGAGGCGGTAGAAAAGCTGCTCAACATTGAAGCACCGCCGCGGGCGAAATACATTCGGGTCATTCTCACGGAACTGAACCGCCTGGCCAGCCATCAACTCTGGTTGGGTACGCACGCTCTCGACATCGGCGCGATGACGCCTCTCTTTTACACCTTCCGCGACCGGGAGGAGATCCTCAAGATTTTTGAGAAATATTGCGGCGCTCGTCTGACCACCCATGCTTTTCGCATCGGCGGCTGCCAGTACGAGACTTATGAGGGCTTTGAGCGTGACGTGATAAGGTTCCTCGATTTCGTTCCTCCCAAGATCGACGAGTATGAAGAGCTTCTGACCGGTAACCGCATCTGGCTGGAGAGAACGAAAAACGTCGGTGTCATATCGCGTGCTGACGCCATTGCACTGGGCGTCACCGGACCGGTCCTGCGGGCCAGCGGGGTGAAGTGGGATTTGCGCAAGGCACAGCCGTATGCCGCTTACCCCGACTTTGATTTCGAGATTCCGATCGGCGCGAACGGCGACACCTACGATAGATACACGGTGCGCATGGAGGAGATGCGGCAGTCGCTACGCATCATCCGCCAGGCGGTCGAGAGAATCCCCGAAGGCCCAATTATGGCGAAGGTTCCCAAGGTGATGAAGCCACCGGTCGGCGAGGTCTATCACTCGATCGAGGCGCCCAAGGGCGAGTTGGGGTATTTCATTGTGAGCGACGGATCTACCCAGCCCTATCGCGTGCGCGTGCGTCCACCGTCCTTCGTGAACTTGCAGGCGCTTGACGTCATGGTGCGCGGGGCGCTCGTGGCGGACGTCATCGCGGTCATCGGCACACTCGACATCGTGCTGGGCGAGGTTGACCGCTGATGCTCAACTACATCACTTCCTATCTCAGCAGCAATACTACCCCGGGGCAGGCGGGCAATGTGTTCTGGGCGCTCGTTTATATCCTGGTGGTCTTTGGCGGTATCTCGGTTGCGGTGATGGCGATGAACTGGCTGGAGCGCAAGGCTCTGGCGCACTTTCAGATTCGCCTTGGCCCCATGCGTGTGGGCCCGCACGGCCTGTTGCAGCCGATCGCCGACGCCATCAAGTTGATGACCAAAGAAGACATTATCCCGTCTGAAGCGGACAAGTTTGTCTTCTGGATTGCGCCGCTGATTATTCTGTGCGCTTCTTTTGCTGTGTACATCGTTGTCCCCTTCGGGCCCACTCACGCGATTACCGACTTGAACATCGGGATTCTCTTCATGCTCGGGGTTTCATCGCTCAGCGTTCTGGGTGTTGTGATGGCAGGTTGGGCTTCCAACTCCCATTATCCATTGATCGGCGCGCTCCGCTCGAGCGCCCAGATGGTTTCTTACGAAGTTGCGATGGGGTTGGCCGTTGTCTCTGCCATTCTCATGACGAGCCTGCACGGACTCGGGCCTTACGGAGTCGCTGTTGCATCATCGGGAACGGGGACGCTGAGCATGATTGGCATCGTCCAGGCACAGCAGGAGCAGCATGTTTGGTTCCTGTTCAAGTTCTTCCCGCTGGGCTTTATTGCATTCGGCATCTTCGCGATTGCAATGGTCGCGGAAACCAATAGAGCGCCCTTTGATCTGCCAGAAGCAGAATCGGAGTTAACCGCTGGCTTCCACACGGAATATAGCGGCCTGCGCTGGTCGCTGTTCATGCTCGGCGAGTACGCGGCGATGATCGCAGTGTCGTCGATCGCGGTGACGCTGTGGCTCGGAGGGTGGTACCGGCCTTTCCCGAACACATTGACCGGGGAAACTTGGGACCTGGTGTTCTCGTTGTTTCCTGGACTGACATTCCTGGGGCTTGCAGCCATTGCCTTCGTCGGCGTTCGACGCATGCCGAAGCATCCATACTTTCGGGTGCAGACGATTGGCCTCGCCGGATTCGGCGCGGTGCTGGGCTTGATCGGGTTGATCTTGTTTGCGCCGCCAGTCCGTGATCGCATTCAGGACATCTTCTGGTTTGTGGCCAAGGTAGCGGGCTTTATGTATCTGTATATTTGGTACCGCGCCACGTTCCCGCGCTACCGCTTCGATCAACTGATGAGAGTGGGATGGAAGGTGCTGTTGCCGATCGGAATTGGGGTGCTGATTTTGACGGCCATTTTGGGAGTCGTGCTTTAGCATGCAGCAATTTGCCCAACCCGGCATGGAACCCGTAGCGACAACTTTCTTTTTCTATTTCTTGTCCGGGCTTACGTTGCTGAGCGGAATTTTCGTCATCACACAGAAGAATCCGGTACATTCTGCCCTGGCGCTGATCTTCGGCCTGCTCGCCCAGGCCGGATTGTATTTGATGCTCTATGCGCCATTCGTCGCTGGCGTCCAGATCATTCTCTATGCGGGCGGCATCATGGTGCTCTTTCTGTTTGTGATCATGCTGGTGAACATCGAGCGCTCCCAGAAGGAAGAGCAGTTCAACAAGCAGTGGTTAGTTGGACTTGCGGCTGCGATCGCGTTGGGTGCGCTGTTCATAGTGGTGTACGTGAAAGGCAAGAACTTATTTCCTTACCATATTGCACAGCCGCTCGAGAACAGTAACACGCAGCAGATTGGCGTGATGCTTTATGGGCAATACATGTTCGCGTTTGAGATTGCGTCCCTACTTTTGTTGGTGGCGATTATCGGCGCGGTGGTAATGGCCAAAAAAAGAATTTGACGATTTTCGTAGAAACATAGCTAGCTGCGTTTCTACAGCGGTGATTATGGCTCCGATTGGAACTCTTCATTATCTCGTGACCGCTGCGGCCCTGTTTATTCTGGGAGTGATTGGCGTGCTGACACGCCGAAACGTGGTCATCGTTTTGATGTCGATCGAGCTGATTCTGAATGCTGTCAACTTGAATCTGGTGGCATTTTCCCGGTTATGGGGATTGCATGGACAAGTATTTGCGATTTTCGTCATCACCGATGCGGCGGCGGAAGCTGCTGTAGGCTTGGGAATCCTGATCGCATTCTTTCGCAATAAAGAAACGGTGAATGTAGACGAAGTGGATTTGTTGAAATGGTGAATTCTGTTCGTTGTCCATCCGAATGGAGTCTAAGAGATTGGTACCGCGCCAAAATGCATAGCTCCTTGCGCTTCGCTCAGGATGACAACTACCAGGGACGGGCTAACGACTGACGGCCGACGACATGTTTTTTTTAGACCACATTTGGCTGATTCCTCTTCTGCCCGCGTTCGGCGCGGCGATGATGTTCTTTTTTGGCCGCAAGCTTCAGAAGGCAACGGTCAACGCCGTTTGCGTCGGGGTCGTCGTTCTGGCGTTCCTGTTCGCATGCGGAGCGGTCTGGCAGTACACGGATTATGCCCACGACAATCCCGGCAAGCCTTACCAAACCATTGTCTATACCTGGCTAGGGACCGACACTGGCCAAATGAACTACGTCATGCGCGATGGGAGACCAGCCTCGTTTCAGGCCGACGTAGGCTTTCTGCTTGATCCGCTCTCCGCAATCTGGCTGTTCTTCGTAACCGGCGTTGGAGCTCTGATCCATATTTACTCGACTGGCTACATGGCTCACGAGCATGGGTACTACCGTTTCTTTGGATATCTGAACCTGTTCATGTTCTCCATGTTGATGTTGATTCTGGGGAACAACTACGCCCTGATGTTCGTCGGTTGGGAAGGCGTGGGCCTCTGCTCGTATCTGCTGATTGGATTCTATTTCCATCGCCATTCCGCCAGCACCGCCGCCAACAAGGCTTTCATCGTGAATCGCATCGGTGATGCTGGGTTTCTGCTGGGCATGTTCACCATCGCCTGGTACTTCGGGTCGCTGCGCTTCACCGAGGTCACGCACCTGGCGCGCAGCGGCCATTTTGCGATTGGCGACCCAGTAATTACAGCGGCAACACTTCTCCTATTCATAGGCGCCTGCGGAAAATCTGCTCAAATTCCGCTCTACGTCTGGTTGCCCGATGCTATGGAAGGACCAACCCCTGTCTCTGCGCTGATCCACGCCGCGACCATGGTCACGGCTGGCGTATACATGGTGGCGCGGTCGAATGCGCTCTTTGTGCTCGCGCCTTCATCGATGAAAACGGTTGCGATCGTCGGTGCGCTCACCGCGATCTTTGCGGCTTCGATTGGCTTAGTGCAGAACGACATCAAGCGCGTGCTGGCGTATTCGACGGTTTCGCAGTTGGGATATATGTTTCTCGCGCTCGGGGTGGGAGCATTTACCGCGGGCGTCTTTCACGTTTTTACGCACGCTTTCTTTAAGGCGCTCTTATTCCTGGGGTCGGGATCGGTGATTCACGCGATGAGCGGCGAGCAGGACATGCGCAATATGGGCGACCTGCACAAGCGGATCCCCATCACACATTGGACCATGTTTATTGCCACGTTCGCGATTGCCGGCATCCCGCCGTTTGCAGGATTTTTCTCCAAAGACGAGATTCTCTGGCAGGCATGGACTTCCGAGGGCGGCGCTTATCGCTGGCTTTGGCTGATTGGTTTCATCACTGCGTTGATGACTGCCTTTTACATGTTCCGTTTGATGTTCCTGACTTTTCATGGCCGTCCGCGCATGAGTCACGAGGTCGAGCACCACATCCATGAGTCGCCGAAGTCGATGACGGTGCCACTCATCATTCTGGCGGTTTGCGCCGTAGGCGCTGGGTGGCTGGGGTGGCCGCATAGCATCGGCGGATCCGATCATTTTGCAAAGTTTCTGGATCCCGTGTTTGCCCGAGAAGCCAAAGTCTTCAAGGAAGAAGGGAAGACCGCACAGTTAGCAGCCGGTGAAAAAGAAGAGGAACATACCAGCCCGATTGAATATGGGCTGATGTTCCTTTCAGTCGGAGCGGCCGTGGTCGGGTGGGGCCTGGCGTGGCGCGCGTATCGCGACGCGGACAAAGAATACGTCGAGCCCATTGCCGTAGCGGTTCTGCCGCTGTACAACGTGCTCTACAACAAGTATTACGTCGACGAAGGGTACGACTATGCGTTCACCGGCCGCCGCAAAGTAGGAGACGTTCGTTTAGGCGTCATGGGTTTGGGTGAAGCATGCTCATGGTTCGATTCGCATGTGATCGATGGCATAGTCAATGGCGGCGGATGGATTACTCGGGTGACCGGCACACTTTCCAGTTGGTTCGACAAGTGGATTATTGACGGTGCGTTGGTCAACGGTCCCGCAGTTCTTTCACGAATGTTGTCATACCCGGTGCGGTTACTGGAGTGGGGCTTGGTGCAGTGGTATGCGCTGGTCATGGTGTTGGGGTTGGTAGGATTTGTCGCGTACTATGCTTGGCGATAAGGACGACGCGGACAAGAATGTCAGCGCCACATAGGTTTTGACCTAATATGCAAAGCCATATTCTCTCGATCATTTTATTCACGCCGCTCGCCGGCGCTCTCCTGCTCATATTCGTTCCGAAGGAGCAAAAAGACGCCATCCGCTGGATCGCGAACCTCTTCTCCCTGGCGGGTCTGCTGGTTTCGGTCCCGCTGGTGCCGTGGTTCTGGGCGCAGCGCTTTGAGCCTGGATTCAAGTTCATGGAGGGTGCTCCCAACAACTGGATTCCCTCCATTGGCGCCGGGTATGTGCTGGGCATTGACGGCATTTCGTTTCTGCTGATCATGCTTACCACGCTGCTGGGATGGATTTCGATCTTGTCGTCGTGGAGCGCAATCGAGAACCGGGTTAAGGAATACTACATCTGGTTTCTGGTGCTGCAGACGGGAATGCTTGGCGTCTTCATGGCGCTCGATTTCTTCCTGTTCTTCGTTTTCTGGGAAGCCATGCTGGTGCCGATGTATCTCTTAATCGGCATCTGGGGTGGGCCGCGCAAGCTTTACGCCGCCATCAAGTTCTTCCTATATACGCTGCTTGGTTCGGTACTGATGCTGCTGTCGGTTCTGTTTTTGTACTTCTACAACTTCCGCCAGACCGGCCAATACACGTTCAGTATTGAGGCACTCTACAAGACCGCTCCGCATATCTTCCACGACCCGGCGTACGGTTCGACGTTTGCCATCCTCTTGTTCATAGGATTTTTCGTGGCTTTCGCAATCAAGGTGCCGATGTTCCCGTTCCACACCTGGCTGCCGGATGCCCACGTGGAAGCGCCTACCGCAGGCTCGGTCATCCTGGCCGGCGTTCTGCTGAAAATGGGAACGTACGGCTTCATCCGATTTGCCCTCCCCTTTTTCCCAGACGTCGTGATGCATCCCAAGGTGCGATTCTGGATGATTTTTCTTTCCATTATCGGAATCATCTATGGCGCGTTGGTCTCGTTGATGCAGAAGGACATGAAAAAGCTCGTAGCCTACTCGTCGGTCAGCCACCTGGGCTTCTGCACGCTAGGCATCTTTGCCCTGAATCCAGCCGGGCTGAGCGGATCGGTGTTGCAACAGATCAACCACGGCATTTCGACGGGCGCACTGTTCTTGATCGTCGGCATTCTGTACGAACGGCGGCACACGCGAGAGATTTCGGAATACGGCGGCATCTCGAACGTTATGCCGCTCTACGCCACGATTACGATGATCATGTTTTTGTCGTCCATGGGACTGCCGCTGCTGAACGGCTTCGTCGGCGAGTTCACCATCCTGCAGGGCACGTTTATGGAAAATTGGAAGTGGGCCGCGTGGGCTGTGCCGGGCGTGATCCTGGCAGCGGCGTACTTGCTATGGCTGTACCAGCGAGTCTTCTTCGGAACCGTGACCAATCCGAAAAATGAGAAACTGCATGACTTGACGCCGCGCGAAGTGCTGACCTTCGCACCGCTGCTCATCGTGGCTTTCTGGATCGGACTCTATCCCAAGCCGTTTTTCCAGATCCTTGAGAAACCCGTGAACCAGCTAGTGTTGACAGTTCGGCCTGACTATCCGGGGATCAGCGGTGCGGTGAATGCCTCCGCCCAACCGCGGACGCCGGAAACCGCAGCCCTCGCAGTTCCGCCCGCTTCCGGTGCCGCAAAGGGGAAGAAATAAGTGCCTGGCATTCCATCACAATATTTCACCGGCACGGACTATCTGCTGTCGCTCCCGATCGTCATGCTCACCGTATTCGCGCTGGGCATTCTGTTAATTGACTTGATGATTCCGGCGGAGTGGAAGTGGACGAACGCCGTGACGGCGTTTATGGGCGTGCTTTTTTCCGCCGCGGGAGTGTTGAAGATCCAGTACGCGCAATTCGAAGCCATCAAGGTGGGCCGCTCAATCGAAGTTGCGTTCGTGCACTCCATGGTGCTCGATCACTTTTCTATTTATTTCTATTATCTGTTTCTGGCGGGAGCAGCCATCACCATCCTGACGTCGGCGCGCTACCTCGAAATTGAGCATGAAAACCACGGCGAGTTCTACGCGCTGATTCTGTTTTCCGTTATTGGCATGATGTGCATGGCGTCGGGCTTCGACATTGTGCTTATTTTCATTGGTCTTGAGTTGATGGCGATCTCTACCTACGTGCTGGTCGGATTCCTGCGTACAGATCGCCGGTCCAATGAGGCAGCGTTGAAATATTTGTTGCTGGGCGCGTTCTCCTCCGGAATCTTCGCTTACGGCTTGTCTCTCCTGTACGGCCTCAGCGGGACTACAGACTTGGGCGGGATTAGGCAGGCGCTCACAGTACAGATGGCGCAAAACGGGAACCATGTCAGTCCCGTGGCGGTGATTGCGCTGCTGACCACGGCGACGGGCCTGTTCTTCAAGATTGCCGCCATTCCTTTCCACCAATGGCTGCCGGACGCCTACGAGGGCGCGCCCACCAGCGTTACCGGATTCATGTCTGTAGCGGTAAAAGCAGCGGCATGGGCGATGCTGCTGCGCATCTTGCTGTGGGGCTTGTTTCCGTTGCGGATCGTCTATGTACCGCTCTTGATTTTTGTTTCAATCATCACCATGACCGGCGCGAATCTGGCGGCGCTCACGCAGAACAATCTCAAGCGGTTGCTGGCTTATTCCTCCATCGCGCATGTCGGTTACATGCTGCTAGGATTGGTTGCCCTGGCTTCGGTGGATTTTCCTGCACCTGCTTTCTTTGATGGCTTCAAGGGTATTCTGCTGTATCTCCTCGTTTACACGTTCATGAACCTGGGTGCTTTCGCCGTGGTGACTTCACTGCGGCAGCGGAACGTGATTGGCGACGAGATTGACGATATTGCGGGGCTCTTCTCGCGGGCCCCGACCGAAGCCGTTCTGATGCTGATTTTTCTTCTCTCACTCGCCGGCATCCCACCCCTGGCTGGATTCTACGGGAAGTATTTTATCTTCCTGAGCCTGATGGAGAGCGGCCATTATGTTTTGGCGTCCCTGGCGGTGCTCTATGCGGTTTTCGGGCTTTACTACTACATGCGGATTGCCAATGCCATGTTCATGAGCGAGGCTTTGGATAAAACCAGACTGCCCATCAGCGTCGCCATGAGAGTGGCACTGGGCGTAACTGCGTTTGCTACGGTGGTTATCGGGATCTTTCCTGAGCGATTCATACGCCTTGTGACCTGGTCGATGAACCTGGGTTAAGAGGGACATATGCCCACTGGCGACGACCCTCCCGGCAAGAAAAGTCTATTCGTGCAACTGGCCAACTACAGCCAGTTGGCATTCATTTTTCCTGCCGCGACTGTCGCCGGATGGTTGATCGGCTTGGCGCTCGATCATTGGCTGCATACGACCTGGCTGTATTTGGTCGGGCTGATTCTCGGCATCGTTGCCGGCTTCGTAGAGTTGATCCGAACCGTCACTTCCTCCGACTGAGAGAATTCATGGGTGAATACGGGGAAAGCCGGGCGGAGTCGTTCTATTCCGGCGCCTTGACGCGAATCCCGCATTTCATGGTCGCCCTAGCGATTGCTCTAAGTCTGGCGGGATGGCTGCGTTTCGGCTGGCGTATCGCTCTCGGATTTGCCTGCGGGTGCACCGTCGCCTACCTCAATTTTCATTGGCTGGAGCGGGTCGTGAGCGCCTTGGCCGACCGTGCCACACAGAGCGCTTACAAACAATCGAGCGGCGGAATTGTGTTTCGATTCCTGGTGCGCTACTTTTTGATGGCTGCGGCTGCCTATGCTATATTCAGTGTTTCTCCCGCGAGTCTGTATGGGCTCTTTGCGGGCTTGTTTCTGCCCGTGGGGGGCATCGCGTGCGAAGCGGCTTACGAACTTTATGTGGCTCTGGCGCGCGGATTCTGAATATCCCAGCACAGAATTTGGTAACAAAGCCAGGAGCCAAGAGCTAGAAGCGGTATTATGCACGAGCAGCTTTGGTTTACCGAGTTTTTGAATAAGCTTTTCGCCGGCCCAGTCGCTGGGCTGCTGCGGACGCTCCACATCGAGCCAAAATATCCGGATGCACCCATTCCGAATTCGGTGGCAATGGAGCTTCTGGTATTTGCATTTCTCGTCATTGTATTCGCTCTGGTGCGGTCGCGGCTTTCGGTCGACAGACCTGGTGCATTGCAGCACATCTTCGAGGGCGCTCACGGATTTGTGCAGGGCCAGAGCCACGAAATCATTGGTCACCACAGCGAGGGCTTCACGCCTTTCCTGATGGCGCTCGGCTTTTTCATTCTGATTTGTAATCTGATTGGCGTAATTCCGGGATTTGAATCGCCTACGGCTGTTCCCGTTGTTCCGCTGGGGCTGGCGATTTGCGCGTTTGTCTATTATCAGGTTCAGGGATTCAAGCACGCGGGAATCGCCTATCTGAAGCACTTCGCCGGGCCTATGCCTGCGCTTGCGCCTCTGATGGTTCCTATTGAACTCATTAGCCATCTGGCCCGGGTGCTGTCGCTGACTATCCGTCTTTACGCCAACATGTTCGCCGGCGACATGGTCACTCTGGTCTTCTTTTCGCTGGTGCCAATTGGCATACCGATTGTGTTTCTTGGATTGCACATCGGTGTGTCATTGCTGCAAACCTATATCTTCGTTCTGCTGACGACGGTATATCTGTCTGGAGCCGTGGCGGAAGAACACTAAGGCGCGCATTTTTTCTTGCTGTAGAAATGTAGCTGGCTACGTTTCTCCGGGCGATCAGTAGAGTATTTTGATGTTCAGCGGTTCACCGTTCAGCGTGAGGGCGTCTGCAAGGTATGGCGTCAACCACCCACTGGCGGTAATTCATAGTCACGAGGAGAAACACAATGCGTAAGTTGAGCAATCTGTTCATGGTGCTGTCGTTGTTGTGCTTTGCCGTTCCTGTATTCGCACAGGGCGGGGAAGCGGCGGCCAGCGGTGTCAACTGGGTCGCCATCGCTGCTGGGTTTTCCATGGCGTTCGCTTCCGGCATTTGCGCTCTGGCACAAGGTAAAGCCACGGCCGCTGCCGCAGAAGGCCTTGCGCGCAATCCCGCAGCCCGACCCGGCATTCAGCTGGCCCTGATTCTTGGGCTGGCGCTGATCGAGTCACTAGCGCTGTACACGCTAGTCATCATTTTCGCCAAAGTGAAGTAGAAGGTTTTCTGCTAAGTTCAAAAGCCCCGGCTCGGAACAAGCCGGGGCTTTTGTTTGCTTCTGAGGACTAAAGTTTCCGCTCGCCCTGCCACTCGCTGCCGCGTATCTCCGGAGCGCGTTCCACGGCCTCCATCAAGATTGCACGCAAGCGCAGACGGCTTTCCATGTCAGTATTCACAATTTCAAATCCGACTTCGTTGACCCGGGCACGGCGCAGCAAGACCTGCCCGCGAATGTGGCGGACGCCGGTCGAAATATCGATATTTGCTTCCGAGCCGACGCGGAGGTTGTCTTCCTTCGTACCCATTCCGCCGCCCAAACTGAGCTCGCGAAGCAGAATGCTGGATTTTCCCCAGGAACTGCTGATGATTGCAGAGAGCGTTTTTCGTAAGACGATTCGTTCATAACGGCGCTGCCGTACCCAGGGGCAAGCCGGAGCCGCGTCTAACGGGGCAATCGCCAGTTCGCCCGGCGCCAAGCCGCTATCCGACATAACCTGAGCGGCATAGCGCGGGTCGATTTTTGCCAGGGCCTGTGCAGCCGCGATTCGCAGCTCGCGATGATTCGACCACTTCCACATTTTCTTGGTCTCAAGCAAAGCACGCAGCACCGGAATGGATTCGGGTTCGCGCAGTCTGCCTAACGACTCCACAGCTTTGATCTGGATGATTGCGGATCGGCCCTGGGCTTCGCCCGCCTCTGCCATGACCATCAGGGGCGGCACGGTCGTCCGGTCGCCACTCATACCAATCTCATCGATGGCCTGGGGAAGGACCATGGAGTCCAGGTGCTCCAGAATTTCCAGCAAAGTGCGCCCGCGGTCGGGTGCCGCGCCGTAAGCGATTTGACGAACAACGATGTCGTGGTAGAAGCGGTTCCATTCCGGCAGACGGACGGGCAATAGCTCGAGCAGCGTTGGCACGTCGAGACGGCTCAAGAGCCCGACGACAGCTGCGGCCTGGCGCACTCCGCCCACCCTCAGCATCTCTCGTGCTTGTTGAAGCGCGGCAGGGCCGAGGTCGGTCACAATCTCTACCATCCGGTCGCACTCTTCCCGACGCATGCAACGGAAGAAACGGTCTGCCAGGTGTTCCACTGCCGCCTGCGAAGTGCGGCGGAGCACGAGAATGAGGTCCGGCGGAACTTGCGGAAGTCGCAGCGCCTCTTCGATGAATTCCGGCAGCCGATTCTCTACACCGATGCGCGGGCGCAACTCGTTGGCCATTGCCGGACGTTGTTTGGCTACTGCTTCAATTGCGACGCACACCTCACTAAGGGCGGCAAACTGCTTACGATTACCCGCTTCAGAACTCAGCCGGACAAAGGCAGCGCTTAGGAGACTCTGCACCTCTGGATCGGAGTCCCGGACCAAAGCCTCACCAATCTTGTGAACGATGGGGCCGATCAAATCGATGCCCGGGGTGGCAAAGAGATCGGCCAACTGGCTAAGTCCGATCGCCGCCTTTCGGCGAGGCTCGGCTTCTTTGGCGGTGAGGCAATTCGAATAATTCTGCAGGATAGCACTGGCGCCTTCCAGATCTCCGCGCTCCAGCAAAACCTCGATGAACTGACGGACATTTCGCGGGGGCACGCAGGGGGCTTCGCTTGAGAGCAGCACGCTTTTCTTGCCAGCCTCGGGCACTTCCGCCCAGAACATCCGGTCGAGAATGTCGGCATGGGACTCGACCAGAATCCCCGCCTTGCTCATTTTGTCTTCGTGGACTTTAAGGATCTGCCGCAAAGTGTCCATTTGCCGGCTCATATGTTCCAGCATCTGGTGCACGGCGTTGACCTTGATGTCTCCTTTTTGGAAGCGCTCCATGGCGAAACGAATTGCCATGTGTTCGGCTGCCTTCATCAAAAGAGGCGTATCGTTCTTTTCCGTGGGATTCTTTGCCGCCAAGCTTTCCAGCAGTTGTTGCAGGTTGAGCTTGGTATTCGGATCAGTCTGGGTGAGTTCGGTCTGCAGCAATTCTGTCTTGGCTCCCGGGTCGGCACCGACTTCCCCGAATTTAGTCAGCAGACGGATCGCCTGAATAACTTCTTCTTCCTGGAGCGGAACGACGCCTCCGGCCCAGGTTCCACCGCCCGTGCCGCCACTACCGCTTCCAGATTCGCTGACCCCGGCTGGTGCAGCGCTACCGATATTCGGGACGCTGCCAATGGGTACGCTGCCGCCTGCGCCCCCCGATCGCGAACCCTCAGCGGCGGCGATCAGTTGCAGCAACTTCTGCGGATCGTTCAACCACTCTTTGAATTCGGGGCCCAGAGTCTGAGCGGCAATCTGCGCCGCAATCGTGACATCGGCCGAGCCTGGATCGGCCGCCACAAATTTGACCTCATTAATCCGGATCGAAGACGTCTTGCTGTCTCCGAATATGTCTTTGATCTGCTGAACCACGTCCTGGGCTTTCGATCCGCCCACCGCAAAGGCTTTGATGAGGCGCGCAAAATCGTCGACCGTCACTCCCTTCGAGAAGTGAATACTGGCCAAACCAGCTGCGGCCAGGAGTTGGGCAAAGCTGCGTTCCGCCTGTCCCGTTTCCAGCGCCACTCCATCCAGGAGCAGCCTGCTGTCAGAAACTCCCAGGAGAAAGCCGCTCTCGGGCAAGCCATGCTGCAACTCGTTCCAGGTAATTTCGAATTGTCCTTCGGTACGCTTGTGCTGAAATCCATAGAGGCGCACGTATTTCACCAGAATGTTCAGACTATGGATAAAAGCGCGAGCAGACGCGTTCCGGTCTTCTCTCTTGGATGTGGCGGCGGTTGAAATACGTGGCTCCTGAAACTCCGGTATAAGGTTAATGCACAAGGTAAGAGGATGCATGTTACGGAGGTAACTGGCCCCCGGTGGACCCAGGGAGAAGATTGTGCTGGTCCAGCGACGATTTGCCAGGGTTGCTTTTAAAACAATCTCCCACCTTTTCGGCTGATGTCGATGCTCATGGAATTTGTAGCCGCTCCATACTGGAATTAATTCGCCGCAACAGCGAGAATGATTGGTGACCCTGCACCCTCGAAAGACCCCGATGCCGCTGTCTTCAGCTACCGCCGCTGTGAGAAGCCCCCAGAAGAAAACCGGTCTTGCTCTATGGATGGAGCGAGTGCTCGAGGAGTGCAACCGCGCGAGCGTGGAATTCAGCGCGGATCCCGTACACGATCTGCGAGTCGCCCTGCGCCGATGTCGCTCCATGGCCGATGGACTTCGTGTGATGGATCCCGATCCCGCATGGAAAGAGATGAAACGAGCAGGCCGGCAACTCTTCCGTGAGCTGGGAGAGCTGCGAGATGCGCAAGTAATGGAGGAGTGGGTAGGTAGTCTCGGCAATCCCGATGACCCAGTATCCTCTGCGCTGCTGCAGTACCTTGCCGGCCGTGAAACGCAACTCAAACAGCAAGCTGCGATCGCTTTGCAAGAGTTCGATCGTAAACAGTGGAAGCGATGGATCACATCCCTGCCTCGCCGCGCCGCCAGAATACGGACGGGAAGCGCCCTGTTCAAGCATCTCGCGCTCGAGCGTTGGACGGAAGCTTACCAATTGCATCAACGTGCGCTGCGCAACCGCTCACAGATCGCGTTTCATCAACTCCGCATCGGAATCAAGCGCTTCCGCTACATCGTGGAGAACTTCCTACCCGAACAACATGCGGCATGGAGCGATGACCTTAAGGATTTACAAGACTTGCTAGGGGAGGTTCACGACCTTGATGTGCTCTGGACAACTGCCCTCCAAGTCAACGCCTTTCCGGACGCTGACTCGCGTTCGAAGTGGCATTCCAGGATCATTGAAGAACGTGCTCGCCGGATAGAAAAGTACCGGGGCAAGATGTTGGGCAAGAGTTCGCTATGGCAGCTCTGGCGCGCTCAATTGCCAGTCGGAAAACAAATCGAATCCGCCGCTCTGAGCCGCCTCAGACTGTGGGCTTCCTTTCTCGACCCTGACTTCAAGCATTCGCTTCACGTGGCTCGCTTGGCCCTTCAGCTTTATGACGGTTTGCCAGCCAGGCAACCGGCGGATACTGTACCCAAAGCCCAACGCGACATCCTGCAAGTAGCGGCTTTGCTGCACGACGTCGGACGCTCCAAGGACGAAAAAGGGCACCACAAAGCAACCGACAAGCTGATCCGGCGGCTGACCCCTCCCCTGGGTTGGAGCAGAGATAAAATGCGCTGGGTTGGCATCGTCGCTCGCTACCATCGTGGCGCTCTGCCTCGACCGGGGCAACAAACCCTAGCGGGGCTGACGCCGGGACAAAGCCAAAGCGTACTGAGACTGGCCGGGATTCTACGCTTGGCCAACGCCTTTGACTCACAGCGTGATCGTCATATTCAAAGCCTGAAAGTGCACGCGCAAAATGGCTTCCTCGAGATCGCTGCGCAAGGCTACTCTTTGCGCGATCGCACCGCCCAGAGCGTTGCCGCCGCTCGCCACCTCCTCGAAACGGTTTATCGCCGACCGGTGATGGTAAAACCGCTGCGGGCTTCGATGCCGGAAGCTAGAAGCTAGAAGCTTTCAAGTCACTCCCTTGCACGCTCGCCAGCGAGTACAACCGAAGCATCCTATGACTCACTCCCAATTAGTCCAGAAAGCCGTCGCCTGGCTGCGATCTTACCGTTGCGGAGTGGTTCTTTCCGAGCAAGCCTGCCTCAGCGGAGAAATGCCCGACGCCATCGGATGGAAGCGGGCCTGCCACTCCGTGCTGGTGGAATGTAAGGTCTCACGCGCAGACTTTCTTGCCGACCGTGACAAGCCCTTTCGCAGCAAACAGGAATTGGGTCTGGGCTGTGAACGCTTCTATCTCACGCCGCCAACTCTGATACATCTCGATGAGCTGCCGCCCGGCTGGGGCCTGCTCGAATGGCACAATCGAAGAATGAGATTGCTTCACTCCGCGGCAAAAAACCTTCGCACCGCGACCGGTTTTCGCTACGAGATGAACCTCCTGCTCGCCAGCCTCCGACGCGTGGAGATCCGTATCGAGCCCCGGAACCTGACCGAGTTCTTGAAATGGAAGAATCGCTTGGCAGAGTACAACCAGGGCGTCCTCCCAGAAGGCGTAGTTCCCGCCGAGGAAGAAGCAAACTACTTTCTGGAGACCGAAGCGGCCTCCAACTGACTGCAGCGTTGCATTCTCTGATCCGTATTACCGCGCAAGTCAGTCGCTCAACAAGAAAACCGGGCTGGTTGGCCCGGCTCCTTACAGCGTCGCATTGAGATGCGGTTACATCACAGCGCGGCGCGATCTAAAAAGATTGCTGACCAACGTCCGGAGAAGACGAAGGAAACACTTATTCGAGGTGAGTGCAACTTTGAGGCCGAGGGTCGACTCAATGCGTTTGGTTAGCGTAGCTCTATAACTGAATGATACGTCATGGTTTACAGCGCTATTAGGCGACGCCAAGGAGCTCGATGATCCGCCCGCCATTTTCGATGTGCAAAGGTTTGCACTTCTGGGAAAGCACGCTTCACAACTCCCGGCGTCCTTCCATCGACTTCAGCATAGTGATCTCGTCGGCATATTCAATGTCACTACCAACCGGAATGCCCATCGCAATGCGCGTCACCTTAAGCCCCGCCCGCCGCAGTTGCCCGGAAAGATACGTTGCAGTGGCTTCGCCCTCGACCGTCGGATTAGTGGCGATAATGACTTCATCCACCTCGCCGTCCTCGACCCGCCGTATCAGGTTGGATATCCGCAACTGTTCCGGCCCAACCCCGTGCAACGGTGAAATGGACCCATGCAGCACGTGATAAACGCCGTTGAAGTGTTTGGTCTTCTCGATGGCCCCGATGTTGGTGGGTTCCTCGACCACGCAAATCATCCGCTGATTGCGCGTCGCACTGCTGCAGTAAATGCAAGGATCGACGTCCGTAATGTTGTTACAGACGGAACACAGACGCAGCCTGGCCTTTACGTCGCGCACAGCCGCAGCCAGCGCTTCCGCATCTTCATCGTTCGAGCGCAGGATGTGAAACCCCAGCCGCTGCGCGGTCTTGCTGCCAATTCCCGGCAGCTTCTTGAGTTCGTCGATCAGCCGCGCCATCGGCTCCGCAAATTTAGACATAGATAATTGAGTAATTGTGTAACTTTCAAATCCTCACATTCCCGGAATTCCCAGCCCACCCAGCATCCCGCCCATGGTGGATTGCATGGCCTCATCGATCTTCCGGCTCGCCCCATTAATGGCCGCGGTCACCAGATCCTGCAGCATTTCGACATCGCCGCCCTTAACCGCTTCGGGATCGATCTTGATGCTTAACACCTGTTTGCGCCCGTCCATCTTCACCACCACGCTGCCGCCGCCGGACGAGCCCTCAACCACTGTCTCCTCCATTTTCTTCTGCAGCACTTCGTATTGCCGCTTCGCCTGCGACATCAATTCTTGCAAGTTGAATCCGCCCATTTCATCCTTCCCGGAAAAGGTGTGGCGCGGGCGCCCCCGCCCGTGCGGCCTGAATGACAATCCAGCATCAACGTTTTTCTTTGTAATCGATAATCGTTCGAATCTCCGCGCCGAACTTTTCTTTCATGCGGCGAACTATCGGGTCCTGTTCCGCTCGGCTGCGTCCGCCACCGTTTGACGAAGGACGGCTGGGAGCCGCGCTCACCGCCCCGGCGCCAGCGATCACTCTAAGCTTGAGTGGTCGCCCTGCAGCCCCACTGGCAGTTGCGATTACCAAGCGCTTAGCATCTGTCCCGAGCGTCATATCGATCACAGTCGCCGACGCAGCAACTTTGATCAGCAGTTCGTTGCCTTCGACCCGCCATTCGCCACCTTCTAGCATCGAAACCAGCATCTGATGCCCGCCCCCAGACAATGCATTCAGCACAGATTCACGGAATGCGCCGCCCACATCCTCGGACCCCGTTGGCCGCATTTCTGGAACTGGCCCTGGCCGGGTCTGTATTTCCGGAGCAACCTCCGCGACCGCCACCGGAGCTGCTGATCCCATAATCACGGTCGCCGTCGCTTTGCCTCTTCCGAGCGCACCGACTCCCGAAGCAGAGTGGTCGTCAGACGAGAGCTGTGTTTTCAGTCCGCCTTTGCGCGCCGAATCGGCCGCGAACGGCGAAACCTGACTTGTTCGCGCTCCTGGAAGCGCTTCCTGCTTCCTGGCGTCGGGCACAACCGTCGGACGACCGCTCGCTCTCGGAACACTCCCTCCGGCCACGCCTACAGCGCTCAACAATTCTTCGATCGGCAGCAAGCGCTGGGCGTGCGCCATCTTCAGCAGCCCCAATTCCAGATGAAAGCGCTGTTCCTGCCGATAGCCCAGCTCTCCGTGAGTCCGCAACATAATCTGCAAATGTCGCGCCAGATCCTCCTCGCTGAACAATTCAGCAACCCGAGCCACCCGCGCTCGTTCATCACCGGAAATCTGCAGCAGGGAAGAGTCTGCACCAGCGATTTTCGCTACCACGCTGTTGCGCAGGAAACGAACCATCTGCCGAGCAAAATGAGTCGGACTGTGGCCTTCGCTGATCAGCCGGTCTACCAGACGCAGAACTTCCTCGCTGGAACTGCGTGCCACGGCCTGCATTACTTCTTCTAAAACCGCGGAAGGCGCAGCGCCAGCCAATTGCCGCACTGCATCGGCGGTGAGCCGCCCGTTGCAAGAGGCAATGGCTTGATCCAAAATGGAGAGCGCATCGCGTATCGATCCATCCCCAGCCTCCGCCAAGAGTGCCAAGGCATCTTCGTCGGCTTCGATCTTCTCCCGGCCAACCAGATCTTTCAGCTGTCCCAGAATCTCCTCAAAGCGAACCGCCCGGAAACTGAAATGCTGGCAACGCGAGCGAATGGTCTGAGGAATATCCTCCGGCTGGGTTGTGGCCAGCATGAAAACCACATGGCTCGGAGGCTCCTCCAGCGTTTTCAGCAAGGCATTGAAGGCCGCATCCGTAATCTGGTGCGCCTCATCGAGGATATAAATCTTGAACCGGTCGCGCGCCGGACGATACCGAGCCGCCTCGCGCAACTCCCGAATCTCATCGATGCCCCGGTTGGTGGCCGCGTCGATTTCGATGACGTCCACCGAGTTGCCCGCCCGAATCTCGGTACAGGACGCGCAAACTCCGCAGGGCTCAGTCACCGGATTTTGCGATGACCGGCAATTCAGAGCCATGGCTAGAATTCGAGCCACGGTCGTTTTGCCAATCCCCCGGTGCCCGCTGAAGATGTATCCATGGGCCGTGCGCCCCTGCTCGATGGCATTCTTGAGAGTCCGGGTAACATGCTCCTGCCCGATGACTTCCGAGAAGTTTTGCGGCCGATATTTGCGCGCCAGAACCTGGTAGCTCATGGTGTGGAAGCTCGATTATACGTGATCGCGATGCGTACGTAGCCCCAGACGCTTCGTCCGGTCAGCCGAGCAGAGTGGGGTCGAAAAGGGCAAGAACTCCAGCCAATCGTACATTCGGCCTCCTTCCCAAACGAAGTCCTTGCAGAAAAGATACTCCACAGAGTAGGCTTCCTTGTTGGCTTTCGGGCCTTAGGGGGCTTACGTGCAACTGAAACTGACTGTTCGGACCGTGGATGACATTGTAGTAGTCGATTGCGCAGGGCGTATTGTTTTTGGCGAAGAGTCCGCCGACCTGCGTGACACCGTGAGAATGGTGATCACGCAAAGCAAGCGTGTCGTATTGAACTTGTCGGGCGTCACCTACATCGATAGCGGCGGCTTGGGAACGTTAGTGGCTCTTTATACCACTGCCCGGAACAACGGCGGCTCCATCAAGCTGGCCAATTTGACCCAGCGCGTCGGAGACTTGCTGCAAGTAACCAAGCTGGTCACCATTTTCGATGTCTATGACAGCGAGGAGAAGGCTCTCGAGTCGTTCCGCAAGGGCGCGGCCGCGTGATGCTAGTGTGGCGCGGGCGCCCTCGCCCGCGACTGCCTATACGAATCACGCTCTCCGATAAGATGGAAAGCAGTCTACGGAGAAAAATCCATCGCTCGACACTAACATGACGATGGATGTCAGCATCGTGGCCACAATCCGCAAAATCCCTCGCGGCAAGGTTTCAACCTACGGTTCCGTGGCGCGCGCCGCCGGATATCCCGGAGCGGCCAGACAGGTCGTCGCCGCTCTGCGCCGCTCTTTTGACTTGCCCTGGCAAAGAGTGCTGGGCGCCGGAGGCGCAATTAAACTACGGGGAGACTCGGCCTTCGAACAGCGTCTCCGTCTGGAGGCGGAAGGCGTAACCTTTCGCGGCCGTCGCGTAGACATGAAGCAACACGAGTTCGAGTTCGCCAGAACGAAAACCAAACGAAAACAAAACCGAACCGCTCGGACATTCGGGCGCAAACGACGAACGACGAAGGACTAGCCACCGCTCTTGAACTGCTCGTCGATCTCCACCTGATAACCAGCGCTCAATCGATTCGTTTCATTCGCCATGCCCACCACCGCCATCAACTCCTTAAACATCTCGTCCGTCATGCCCTTTTTTCTCGCAGAAACGGTATGAGACGCAATGCAGTAATCGCACTGGTTGCTGACGCTGACCGCCACATAAATCAGCTCTTTGGCTAGCGGGTCGAGCGCTCCGGGAGCCATAATCTGCTTGATGTCTTCCCATGTTCGTTTGAGAGTAGCCGGATCATGCGCAATCGCTTTCCAGAAATTGTTGATCCAATCGGTCTTTCGCACCGCCATGATGTCGTCATAGACCGCCCGGACCTCAGCGCTCGCGTCTTCATACTCGACAAATCCAAGGGTTGCCATCTCATCTCCTGATTAAAACGGGAGGGCACGGCTTCAGCCGCTGGGGAACATCTCTGATTTTGAGCGGGCGCAGCTTCCCTCGCCACGATACCCGCCATTTAGCCTTTCGGCACCTGCCCACTCAACAATTTTCCCAACTCGCTCGAAGAGCACCGCAAGCCAACAAAAAATGTCCCGAACAACGCGTATACCGCGCTTACTTCATCAAAGCGCATCTCGTAGATCAACTTCTTGAAAACCAGCGGATCATCCGCGAACAAATCGACTCCCCACTCCCAATCATCGAATCCGATCGATCCGGTAATGATCTGCTTCACTTCGCCCGCGTACCGGCGGCCCACCAGACCATGCTCATTCATCTGCCGCGCCCGTTCCTCGATAGGAACCGTGTACCAGTTCTTGTCCTCTCCACGCCGCCGATCCATAGGATAGAAACAAAGATACCGATGCTTGGGCAGCTCAGGAAACAATCGCGGCCGCATGGCTTCTCTCTGCCGCGTAAGCGTCTCCTTGATCGCCTGATTCCATTCCTCCGAGTGTGGCTCAACGCCGCGTTCCGCAAGCTCGTTGTAGACCTTAATCGTAGATTCATACAGTCCAAGCTCAATGACCGAAAGATACGACGTCGCGAGCTCTAGATAATCGCTCAGCCGAAGACGGGCGATCTGCAGCTCCGCCTGATTCAGTTCCTCAAACGACCGCCGGAAGTGGACAAACATCAGATCGCCTTTGTGCCCGAGCAGGGAATAGAGTCCAGATTGGCCAGACGCATTCTGTTCCATCTTCGCCAGCACACTGCTGGCCTCGTGCACGATCTTGGCCTTCTGCGCCGGACGCAGCGACCGCCAGGCCGACCAGCGAAAACGCATCATTTGATGAAGGACACTGTACCCTTCAATCGTCAACGGGACGGGCGGAATCTCGGTCGAAACGGCTGACGCGCGCGCGCCTTCCGGACGAACCGTGCGGGTAACGGACATGGGGTTTCCTCTTCGAGGCTATTGTAAGCCATCGTCCACGCAGGCGCGGGCAGCTCCGCCCGCGCGGGTAGTCCGCAAGGTATGCGAAGTTGGAGTAGGCAGTGGGGAAGTTATCTCGAGCAAGTCAGTCTGCCGGGCCAGAGCCTCCGGGAGTTGCTCCAAAGCGGCAACCGCAAAGACGACCACAGACTTAAATCAGTGCACCCGGTTGGAAAGCACAGCCTCGACGTAGGTCACCGCCTCGCAGACATCCAGTCCCGAAGCCAGCAACCCAGTGACATCGTCCTCCGTCAGGCCCGCCTGTTGCGATGCCTCCTGTAATCTCTCCACCGCCAAAAAGATGGGTACCCGGTGCTTGTTCTCCATAAATTCAGCCCTCCATATACTTCTCAGTCAAGTTAGAAAGGGGCAGCACAGAAACACCGGACCCTCCCCCAAGGATCCAAGTTAGTTCACCGAACTGCCCCTTCCTTGCTCCGAATTCCAGAGCAAGCCTGAACGCAGTCTGCGGTGGAACCTCTAGCAGCGGAGCGAGCGATGGAGGAGTGGCAAGTAACTCGAAGTTGCGTGAGCAAAGGCCAGTGAATGCTCACAGTGGCGCGAGGCAGGGTGAGCAGAAAAGTTAAACGTAGCCGCCACGCGAACCGGCAACAAGCCGGGCGCGGATGTAACCCGAGAATGGACGTCAACCGGGGCCGTCCCACCATGAAAAGCCGTATCCGGCAGGTCGACTTCCGGCAAAATCAGGATCACGACGATAAGGAAGAGCAGACCCATGAGCACGAACCTAGACCACGGGCCTATCGTCCAGCGTTCCATGGAACAGACGCTAACACAAATTTCAATCGCATTAAACCCCACAAAAGTGCCATGCGTCTACGATTGTGGGTAGTAGATGGAGCCTACACCGCCCGCACGACAATCATGCTGGCGTCATCCTGAAAACGCCCACCGCAGTGCTCGGACGCCGCCTGCGTCAACAACTTCTCGAGCTTTCCCGCGTTGGCGCCGCGGTTCTCCATTGCGATCCTGATCAGCCGTTCCTCACCAAACGGCTCGTCATCCTGGCCGCACACTTCAACCAAGCCGTCAGTAAAGATCAGCAGCGCATCGCCGGATCTCAGTTGCACCTCGCTCTGCTCATAAACCCAATCCGGAAATTGTCCCAGCACCGCTCCGGCTGCGTTCAATTCGCTCGCGGCTCCATCGCTCCGCACCAGCACCGGTGGATTGTGCCCCGCATTGCAGTACGTCAACCGATTCTCTTTACTGTCAAGCACTCCATAGAAGAACGAAACGAATTTGCCCACCGGAGCGATCTCGCAAAGAATGCGGTTCAACCGTCGGCACAACTCCCGCGGCGACCGAGTCTCCCACATTAGCGGCTTCAGCGCCGCCTGCAAGCTCGACATCAGCAACGCCGCCGGCATCCCTTTACCCGCCACATCCCCAATACAAAGCACCGTCTGCGTCTCGCTGACCCGCACTACGTCAAAATAATCTCCACCCACAAAGCGGACTGGCTGCGTCATGCCGGCGATTTCGTAGTCTTTTACTTGAGGGATGTTCTTCGGTAGGAGATTGTCCTGGATCTCACGTGCATCGCGCAGTTCGTCTGCGCGTTGCCGCTCTGCCTGCCGAAGGGACCGGCAGCGCTGCACCTGTATCTCCAGCTTTTGCAAAAGTTGCTGATTGCCCCAGGGCTTCTGCACGAAATCGGAGGCCCCGCGCCGCATCGCTTCCACCGCCAGGTCGACGCTGCTCCAGGCCGTCATCACCACCAGCGGCAGAGTCTGGTCGATCATGCGAATCTGCGAAACCAGCTCCAGGCCTTCGCCACCCGCGGTCGTGTCGCGGGTATAGTTCAAGTCCATCAGCACAACATCGAACTCACCCGTCTGTAAGGCCTGCAACACTCGCGCCGGATGGGTCACCGCCTCCGTCCGATAGTCGTGGCTTTTTAGCAACAACTGCAGTGCATCCAAAACGTGCGGCTGGTCGTCCGCCACCAGCACGCGCCCAGCGGGGGAACCCTCAACCGCGAAACCGGCCCGGTAAGATTGGAAGGTGTGTAGGCTTTCCATGCCGAAGGGAATTGCACCCTAGGGGCCAGCCTTAGTTGGCCGCAAGGTGCTGATTCGAAGGAGAAAAGAGGCCTAGGCAAGAAGTAAAGTCAGGACACGACTGTGCGGGGATGGAATGGCCTGTCCGGAAACGGACGGTCGCTAACTCCGGCCTTTCTTCGCCAGCAACGCTTTGACGCCGTCGGGCAGCGCGAATACAGAATCGGCCACGTCGTCAAAGCTCACAGACGTGACCGTCTCCACCTGCGTGCCATCGGCGCTCCTGTGCACTGCTCGGGTGGGCATCAGCCATCCGCCAAAATTTTTGTAGTCGGAGAACACTTCGAACTCGTCCCCAGGGCCGCCTCGCCAGCTTGAATTGAACCTGTATCCCACCAGCAGGCCGCTCGTCGTATCGTAGAAGTGTTCGTTGACGATGCCCCACTTATTCGTCCCCTTCAAGTGATAGCAGGTGTGACCCTCGAAATCGGTCACGTCCACGACGTTCACGGAACTGAAATAATCCAGGATGCGCCCGGGATAATACATGTCCGCGTCGCATTGCTTCGATTTCACCTCGTTGCCCTCCGAGACCGCCGGCGGCTGGCCCGGTTGAAGTTGCCACGCCACCGTGCCATCGAATCCTTCCTGATAACGGCTTCCATTGGGCAAAATGATCTCGTAAAGCATCTTGCCATCTTTGTAATAAGCATCTCGATCCAGACTGGGGCCTTTGTCGGAAACCACAAACGTCCCCCGAACCGTCATCGATTTGTGTTTGAAAATAGCGTCGTGCCCGCCCAGCGCACTAACGTAGTGATCCATCACCTGTTGCACCGAAGGCACTGGCAGTGGCTTTGTAGCAGACGAATCTTGACTGCAGACGAATGACGCAGTCAAAGCCAGAAATGCCGCAAACTTTACGGAAGAAGTGCGCAGAGCAGAACGAACCTTCATAGTTTCTCCTTCGACTGGAGCAAACCGCGGGGCACTCCCATAAACGTAAGAATGTGAAATCGGTTTCACTCCCTCATCATTGCGAACGTCACCCGCCCCTTTGCCATTGCGAGCGCCACTCGCCTCTTTGTCATTCCGAGCATCACCTACGTCTTGTCATTCCGAGCGTCACCCACGCCCTTGTCATTCCGAGCGAAGCGAGGAATCTGCTTCTCCCCTCCCGTACAGAACAGCAGATTCCTCACCGGCTGAGGTCGCTTCGGAATGACAATTGTCAGAGTGTAGGGTCGACATCAAATCCTCGCTGGACAGCGCGTCATCGAGGGCAGCCCGGTGTGTATGCCCTAATCCGCCCCCGCGATGTCCACCAGAAATCCAGCCCCTCTTCACGAGAACGCGGGAAGGGCTGGGCATCTGGTTTTGTATGTGAGGAAAGCTGAAAAGAATCCGCCACCCATGCCGAAGCCTCAGCTCTAAGGCACCACCAGAAAGTTAACATTGCTGGTCAATGTGCCATCCGGCGTCGTGACCTGAACCTCCCCAGTAATCGCGCCTTTAGGGACGGTGGTCGTGATTTCCGTACTGGAGACTACTTTGAAGATAGCCATCGCGCCGTTGAAGGTAACGCTGGTCGTACCCTTCAACTTACTTCCCAGGATAATGACCTTCGACCCGACTTTGCCGGATATGGGCGCAGTTTCCACAGAGGAGCCAAGATCCAGGTCCAAACTGAAGATCGTGCCATCCCCGCTTGACCCGTCGTTGTCGGTTACCCCGTAAAAGATGCCGTTGGTCGCTTGAAACAAATGCTGAATGGGATAGTAGCCGTCAGCGCCGCCGTCGAAGCTGTACAGCGTGGTTAGCGCACCGGCGGGTGTGATCTGGAAGAGAGTGCCTTTGTTATTCGTCCCGCCACGATAGGTTGGACCGTAAAAGTTCCCGTCGCTGCCCAGTACCAGACCGTCGTGAGGCTCGGAGCCGTCCGTACAACCTATCTGGACGCAAAAACTGTAAATCGTAGTCAGCTTCCCTCTTCGAGTGATTTTGAAGACCGATCCTTCGAGGTAGTTACCGCCGTAGGCGCTGGTCCCGTAAAAATTTCCGTCCGTGCCCAGCACGAGCGCGATAGGGTTGCTGCCGTCGGCGCAGAAGGGATAATTCACGACGCAAAAACTGTAAACGTTCGTCAGCGTTCCCTTTGGCGTGACCTTGAAGATCGTGCCGGCGTTCCAAAGCCCGCCTGCCCACGTTGTCCCATAATAATTTCCGTCAGGGCCTTGCTTCAGGGCGTCGTAAATCACAGCGCCGTCGGCGCAGCCTGATTTGCTGCAAAAGGCGTAAAGCGTAGTTAGCTTTCCATTGGGAGTCATTTTGAAGACAGTGCCACAACCATTGCCATTACACTCGCTGAGGTTGCCGCCATTCGACGTGGTCCCGTAGAAGTTTCCATCACTTCCCTGGACCAGGTGTTTTATAGCGAGCCCGTCCGTCCCGTCGAAGTCGTGCAGCGTCGTCAGAGTGCGGGCCCTTGTGAACTTGAAGAGTGTGCCATCGTTAGATGGACCGCCGCCCCCCGTTGACCCGTAAAAATTCCCGTCCGAACCCAACACTTCCGGCGCTGCACCGACGCGGTCAGGGCATCCCGACTGTGCGCAAAAGCTGTAAAGCAGAGTCAGGGTTCCACTCGTGGTCATTTTGAATAGCACGCCCCGACCGTACTCCCCTCCACCCGCTGTTCCTCCATAAAGATTCCCGTCCGTGCCTTGGATGGGCGAAAGGCCAGGGTTGGCCCCATTCGTCCCATCGAAAGTCACCAGCGTCGTAAACGTCACAGCCGGAGGTGTCGAGGGAGCTGTTTTACTCGAAGCGCTTGGACCCCTCTGCGCGGCCAGCGCCGCGCCACCGAACATCGAAACCGCGACCAGCGCAGTTGCGAACCGTCTGCCGGCTGGAAATCTGCCTTGGTTTTTCATAGATGGGCACTCCTTTGATTTCAGAATGGGACCCGAATGCTTTAGCTAGAAAGCCGGCGTCGACAATAAGTCCCAGGCGGCGAACGGAAGGAGGAAGAGGCGCCCGAAACGCGGCCCGAATTATGAGCCGCAATCAACAGGTTGTCAATCGGCAAGTAAGCGCAGCAGTAATCGGGAACTGGTGGGCTGGTCCAGCCTTGAACTCGAAGCGATCCTACGCCTCATCCTCCGAGTCAGGCAGCCCGGCCGCGAAGCTCCGACGACCTCCACCGTCACCACGCGGACCGTGATGGCCTTCCCGATCTATTACGATCACCACCCTCCCCACACCCTTGTCATTCCGAGCGAAGCGAGGAATCTGCTTATGCCCGGCCGGACAGCACAGCATTCGTCGCCGGCTGAAGCCGGCTCGGAATGACGATTCAGGGAACTCAGGGAACCCGCCGACGTCACCGTTGATGCCAAAACCTCAAAAACCACCGCACTGCCGAAAACCTGTCAAGCCCCCTGAGCCCCCTGTTTTTGCTCAAACTACCAGCGATATCAGTCCACATCCCTCCGCTTGGTCGCCCTCGAAACAACTTCGTACCGCGTTGCAAAAGGCCAACAAAGTGAGGAGCCTTCAAACAACAGAGGACGGGCATTCTCGCCCGTCCTCGGCGTCGAAAGTGAAAATCACCGATGGGTGCCCCACCCTTTCTCGCAAGTTGCGAAGGGTGGGAACTTCGAGCCGCCCGAGAGTCAGCTTACAGCGCGGTGCAGACCGCCTTGACTTCGGTGTACTGCTCCAGCACTTCGTGACCCATCTCGCGTCCCCAGCCCGACTGTTTGTAGCCGCCGAAGGGCAGGGCAGCGTCGAAAATGTTGTAGCAGTTAATCCACACCGTACCAGCACGGAGTTGCGAAGCCAGACGATGCGCCTTGGAGATATCGCGCGTCCACACCCCCGCCGCCAGTCCATAAACCGAATCGTTGGCCTGGTTGACCAACTCTGCCGGATCGCTGAATGGAATCGCCGTGACCACTGGTCCGAAGATTTCTTCCTGCACAACTTTCATCTTCTCGTTGGTGTTCACCAGGACCGTAGGTTTAACGAAGTACCCTTTATCGCCGTGCCGACCCCCGCCGACGACGGCCTTGGCGCCTTCGGATAATCCAGACTCGAGAAATCCGCAGACACGATTCAGTTGTTCGGCGGAAACCAGCGGACCCATGTCGGTGTCCGGATCCTGTCCTGGTCCCACATTGATTTTCCTGGCGTGCTCGGCGACGCCTTCGACAACCTTGTCGAAGATCTTGTTCTCCACATAAAGGCGAGAGCCCGCGCAGCAGCACTGTCCATGATTGAAGAAAATCGCGCTGGAGGCGCCGGCAATCGCCGCGTCGAGATCAACATCGGCAAAGACAACGTTGGGAGACTTGCCGCCCAATTCCAGCGAAACCTTCTTCAGATTGCCTGCAGCTGCCTGCAGAATGAGCTTGCCGACTTCTGTGGAACCGGTGAATGCGACCTTGTCCACGCCGGGATGTGCAGCCAGCGCTGCACCTGCAGTCTCGCCGTATCCCGAAACGATGTTCACCACTCCGTCCGGAATCCCAGCCTCTTGAATCAACTCGCCCAAACGCAATGCAGTCAGCGGAGTCTGCTCCGCCGGCTTCAGCACAACCGTGTTTCCCGTAGCCAACGCTGGCCCCAGCTTCCAAGCCGCCATCAGCAAAGGAAAATTCCACGGAATGATCTGCCCGACCACGCCCACGGGCTCCCGGAGAGTGTAAGCAAGAAACTTCGCCCCCGGCGCATAAGGCACCGAAATCGGAATACTATTCCCCTCAATCTTAGTCGCCCATCCAGCAAAGTAGCGGAACAAGTCGACGGCCAGGGGGACGTCGGCTACGCGAGCCACTTTTAACGGTTTTCCGTTGTCGAGGGATTCGAGTTCGGCGAACTCTTCGAGATTTTCCTCGAGCAGGTCGGCGAGCTTCCAGATCGCGCGGCCGCGCTCGGAAGGTGTCAATTGCGACCAACGCCCGGTTTCAAAGGCGGTGCGAGCGGCTTTGACGGCGCGGTCGATGTCTTCGCGATCGCCCTCGGCCGCGCGGGCCAGCACTTCGCCGGTTGCCGGATTATAGGTTGCAAAGGTTTTTCCGGATGCTGCTTCCACCCATTTGCCATTGATGAGCATTTTGTGGGTTCGGGAAATAAAGCTGTGGATCTTGTCTTCTCTTGGATCGATCTTCAATGCGGTTGCCATACTTTTTTCTCCTGCGTGCGGATGTTTGAGGGATTGCCGATACCCGGACGATCTCGACCGTTCTTTCGCCCCGTTTGGCTTTACGCTTTTCCACTTTCAACCAACGGCTTGCGCCGTGGGCTACAATCTTTTCGCTGCCGCTTCGCGGCTTTGCTGATCAAATCCTAATCTTTCGGCGGCAGTTGCAAATTGTAGCGCATTTCACTGGCTCAGGGACGCTCCTTTCTGTCCGATCATGATTGCTTCCTGCATCTGCCGGAACAGGTCGCCGATGGCTGCGGGGGAATGAGATACGAAGATGGTGTTGCTCTTGTCGTTGGCGCCAATTTCCTTCATGGTGTCAAGATATTGAGTCACGAGGACCAACATCATCACGTCGTGCGGTGTAGAGCCTTCGACCGCCTTTGAGAAAGCCTCGACAGAGTCTTTCAGACCTTCAATGATCGCTTTGCGCTGGTTGGCGATGCCTTGGCCTTGCAGGGCTTTGCTCTGCGCTTCAGCTTCGGCTTGCTTCACTTTCAGGATTTTCTCGGCTTCGCCGCGCGCCGTGGCTGCGACCTGCTCGCGCTGAGCGGCGTTGATGTCGTTCATCGCAGCTTTGACTTTCTCGTCGGGCTCGATGTCGGTCACGAGTGCCTGGTCGATGGCGTAGCCGTAGGTTTTCATCACATCGTCTAGGCCTTCTTTGATCGCAATCGCAATATCAGACTGCTGCAGGAAGGCGTCGTCGAGAATCATCTTGGGGACGTGGCCGAGAATTACGTTGAAGACATAAGAAGAAATTTGTTGCTTGGGATTGGCTAGCTTATAGAAGGCCTCATAAACCTTCTCGGGAATGACGTGATATTGAACCGAGACAGGGATCTTTACGAAGACATTGTCTTTGGTTTTTGTTTCTACATCGAGAGCGAGTTGCTGGACGCGGAGGTCGATGCGTCCGGCGATCTGGTCGAGCCAGGGCAGCTTGAAGTTGATACCGGCATTGGCGACGCGAAGGAACTTGCCCATGCGCTGGATCACGACCGCTTCGGCGGTTCGCACCTGGAAAAAGCCGCTCAGGATGGTGCCAACTGCGAAAATAGCCACGATCCCGTACAGGAAAACCTCGAAGCCTTGCGAGACGTCCATCGGTAGTCCTCCTCAGTTGCTTGTGTTCCCTGGAGACGGCCACAGCAAAGTTCGGACAAGAATCGGAAGCATGATAGCGGTTGGCAGGACTTCCCACAATTCTTTTATCTCGAGTTGAAGCCGGCTGTAGTTTTGCCAGTCGTGCAATCGGTCTCGATCGATTAGAACATTCGAAGACCGACGAAACTATGGTTAAATTGTGAACTTCAGTGGGTTCCATGGGCGCGAACGCCTGGGCTCACATCGGCAACTTAAACAGGAGGAGTGATCATGAAAAATCTGTCGAAGGTTTCCCGGCGTGAGTTTGTGACCTTGGCAGCGGCGGGATTGAGCCTGGCCGTCCCCAAGGGGTTGCTTGCATTTGCGCAAAAAGAATCTGCGGCTAAAGCGCGGCCGCAGATCAGCGCGGACGAGGCCTTGCGCCAGCTCATCGAGGGCAACGCGCGTTTCGTGAAGGGCCAGCCCTCGAATCCGCGGCGCAGCCCAGAGGATTTTCGAGCTTTGGCGGAGGCTCAATATCCAGAGGCAGTCATCGTCAGCTGTGCGGATTCTCGCGTGGCACCCGAGATCCTGTTTGATGTTGGTGTGGGCGACATCTTCGTGGTGCGTGTGGCCGGCAATGTCGTGAGCGGCGCGGGTGTCACTGTAAAGGGAAGCATTGAGTACGCGGTTGCTGAATTGAGTGTCCCGCTCATCATGGTGTTGGGTCACAGCAGTTGTGGCGCGGTCAAAGCTGCCATGAAGCACATTGACGCCAAGGATTCGCTGCCGGGCGCAATCAACGGCCTCGTGGAACTGATCAAGCCGGCCGTTGCGCAGAGTAAAGGAGAGCCTGGCGACGCGCTCGAAAATGCGATTCGGAAGAATGTGGAGATCGGAGTAGCCCGCCTTAAGGAGCTTGATCCGATTTTGGCGCCCCGGGTTAAAGACGGGAAGTTGAAGATTGTGGGTGGCGTTTACGACCTGCGCACGGGCGCGGTGACGATGGTGGAGCACGGGAAGTCCTGAGGTATTGCGGCCAAAATACAGAGATCCTTCGCTTCGCTCAGGATGACAGCTTTATTTTGTGGGGTAACGGCGCTATTGCGGAAGCGGTGGCGGACTTGTTTCAGTGAGGATCTTTCCTGGCGGTTGCACGGGATACACGACATAGCATGGCAAGGGGTTCTTCCAGGGTAGGGTAGTGGGAGGAAAGTTTTGGGCGTAGGTTAGCGAGTACTTCGTTTCCAAGAACTGCCCCTGCTTATCGAAAACGGAGCGCCGGGAAATATTTTCCAGGGTGTCGTCGCACTTGTCGTCCCTTACCGCAGTAAGTTTATAGAGCTTGGAATAGTCGAGACCCCAGACCGGTAGGTGTGGCTGGTAGATGAGGAATGTGTTGGAGAGGGTCACGAACTGCGATCCGGTGGCCGAGAACATTTCAAAGACGTAGTATTCGTGATTCAAACCGAAGCCTGTCACCGGGGGTCCGGAGACACGGGCGACAAATTTGCCCGTCAGCACGGTCGCGAGCTGGTTGGAGCTGGCAGCGGAGTCAATCGCCACGGTTGAATAGATCAACAAAAGAAGTATCGTAAGCCGAACTCGCGCGTGGCTCCGGTGATACAGAGACAGCCTGGAGAGTTGCATACGTTGTCCCAGTTTCTGGATGGTAAAGCAACACTTCGTTTCACGAATTGGTGAGCTCGGTAGCAGGCGAAGCCGAAAGTGAACGCCCAAGTAGCGAGCTCCAGTAGCAGGCGCTATTGAAGCTCGCCATTGAGATTCGAATCAATTCCCGGCACTCAGTCCTTTGTTTACCAGAACCTTTACTTCGACGCGGCGATTTTCCGCGCGGCCCTGGGCGGTCTCGTTGGGCGCTGCTGGATCAGCGGTGCCCATGGCGCCTGGGGCGATGATGTGCCGAACCGGCACGTTGCAGTCCTGCAGCAGGAATGCGATGACTTCATGGGCTCGCTCCATGCTTAGCTGCTGGTTCATAGCGGCATTTCCGGACGAGTCCGCGAAACCTTTAACCTGGATGATGTATCCAGTAAGGCCTGTGGCACTTTGGGCCAGCTGCTTGAGTTCGGCCTTGTCTGAGGCCGAAATTGCAGTACTTCCGACGGCGAAATTAACCGTCGCTTGACCCTTAGTGTCATATTCAGAAAGCTCGTTGAAACGCTTGGTGGTTGCCTGAATGTCCTGCTGGTTCGCGTCGATTTGTTCCTGGTTATTGGCAATCTGCTGCTTGTTGGCAGCAGTCTGCACCTGGTTCGCAGCGATTCCCTGAGAGTTGGTTTCAGTGGCCTGTTTGTTTGCCGCGATGTTCTGCTGATTGGTCGCGACCGCTTGCTTGGTCGGAGTCAGTCCAGCCTGAATGGCTTCCGCCGTTTCCAGGTCGTTTGAGTTGAAGTTGATGGATTTGGCGACTACGCGGCTCTGGGCATCGCCGACTCCGTCTACAGTAATCTTGAGACCCGGGACCAGAACGGTAGCCGACATCTGCTTCTTGCGTAGGCCAAGGCCTTTGGGCTGCTGAACCTTGGTATCATCGTTGAGGACAACGGTGACATTGCCAGCGTCCATAGTCTTGATGGTCAGCGTTTCTCCGGTTCGTCCGGTGATAATTCCGGTGACCTTCGTCTTCTCGCCGTTTGATGCGCCGTAGGCCATTCCGACTGCCAGGCAGCACAGCAACGCCGCGTATCCAATGCTTCTTTTGCGATTCTGCATCATAGTGTCATCCTTTCGTGTTTTTGGTAGGCCCGTGAGGCCAGTTGGGAGTCCAGCCAGCCCCACGGGGTGTTACGTTGCGCGCTTCTACTCAGCAGGCGGGTTTGATGCTTGTTGTTTCGAAGCTTTCGTCTTCTTAGGCGCTCCGGTTTTGTCCGCCGGCAAAGAAGATTCATCTACGATGGTGGTGTCTCTTACGGTAAAGGTTCCGCCCTCGGGGACAAAGTAGAATTGGGCTTTGCTGCCTGTGGCTCTGTCCTGGCTCTGGCGAACTTCTATGCGGCTGGAGTCAATCTGCTGTTTGGCTTCGCCTCCGGTGAGGTAGGACTTAGCATTGTATGCGCGAAGACCTTCGACCTCGGTTACTTTGACTTCCTCTTCCTCTTCGGCGTAGCCCACGACCACAAGCTTGCCGTTGGGCTCATGTTGCAGGCGCAGAGCGACTTCGTCTAGAACGGCTTTGCACTCGTTATCAATCCGCGCGAGTTTCTTGGAATTCTTGAACTCGCAATCACTGATCAGGCTCTCGCTGACTACGGTTACGGGCGCCGGGAGCGCTTCCACATTGGCGGTCGCCACGCAGGTGGAGCTGAGGCCGTGTACGTCGGTGACTGCGACCGTGACGTTGACCGGCCCTGGAGGTACGTTGCTCGTATCCAGAGCAGCGGTCGTTGAGAATTGGCCAGCCTGGCTGCCCGGGGTGGTCTGGGCCTGGCCCACGGTTCCCGCGCTGGCGGTGAAATTCGGATCCTTAATCTGGCTCGCATCCGGACTGCTGCCCTGCGCGCTGACCGTAACCGGATCGCCAGGATGGATGGTGGTCGGAGTGGCTGAGCAAGCCACCTCGGGTGGACGTGGCTGCTTCACCGTAAAGGACGCCGAGCAGGAGGCAGAGTTCATCTTCTTCTCCTTGGGATCGGTGACGTTGGCGGTGACGGTGTAGCTGCCCGGAGCCAGCGTAGCGGTGTCTACCGTGGCTGACGTGTTGTCGCCGGTAACGCTTCCGCCCGTGCCCTTCCAGTCGGTAGTCAGAGTGTGCTTGGGATTAAAGTCTGCGGTCTGCAGAGAAGCCTTGACCGGGCCTTGCCAAGGCAGCACCTCGGACGGCGCAACGGAACAAGACGCCTTCGGCGGCGGCGGAGTCGCTCCTCCAAATCGGAAATTGAGTCCAGCCGTGTAGCGAAGGTTCTGCTGCCACTTGGTGCTGTTGATGGTTCCGAGCCCCGGGATGTTGAACGCAGAGAAGTGGGTAGGCACATAGTCCAGTTCTATGGGACGGAAACTGATCCGTCGGCTCAAGCGGATGTCAACGCCTCCGCCTGTGGCCAGAGCCGCAGCGTTCTGCGTGCTCGCGAACTTGGTAACCCCATTGCCTGGAGTCACTGTCACGCCCGGCGGAACAACGGATCCGGGGGGAATAAGCGAATTAGGCACGTTGAAGCTTCTGGAATTGTGCATGCCTCCCGCAAAGAACTCCAGGAACGGCGACACGACCCCGGCCTTGTTGAAGAAGACGCGTGGTCCGAACAAATAAGTAAAGGCAGTTTGGTCGGGTGTGAGGGTGCGGCTGCTCCCGATGCTCAAAGCGCCGTTGTGAACGCCGCCCAGTTCGCCAACAAACCCAATCCACTTGTTGAAGTTGTATTGGAACGAGCCAACCCCTCCGTTCGCCGTAAAGGCGTTTACAGGCGCTGACGCGTTATACCGTAAGAACTCGTAGCCGCCGTAGACTTCGGCCTTGGGGATATCCTGCGCAACCGAACAGATGGCAAACAGGAATACAAACGCGAAGCTCACAATTCTCTTATTCATGTAAGTTTCCTTCTTCTCCACTCAACCGTACTTTTTGTTGAGACTGAAAGCGCGCCTGGTTCCTGTTCGTCTTCTCAAACAAAAGCATGGCCAGTCGGACAGATTTACTTCTTGCGCTGCACTGGGGAAATGTTAGAAAGCAACTCCCGTTTCGCACACTAGCAAATGTGCTAGTTTGCTCGGGAGATTCTGCCAGTTTGGCTATGGAGGCCGGTTGTAGCGTGTGGAAGAGACAAGACTGGGGAGAATCGACCTTCGCGCATCTTGCCCGATATTTGTCGAGGCGAACTTTTCGCCGCTGCACCGAGCGCGGCGGTCTCAGGATGCCCCCTCAACCACAAGGTCACGCACCCAAAAAGACTGGCAGAAGTAGTAGGTATGCGGGAAGCGAATTGCGGTTAGATTTCGGTAGTGATGAGTATCGGCCTCTTTATTTCGATGACGGACCCGCGATGACGGCGGGCGCAGTAGGCAGATTTATGTCTGTGGAACGTCACAAGCGAGCTCGGCTGATGATTGCCGATGACCACATCCTGTTGGCAGAGGCCTGCAAGAATCTGCTGGAGCCGGAATTTGAAGTGGTCTCGATCGTGGGCGATGGGCGCGCTCTGTTGCAGGCGGCGGCAGAACTGAAGCCCGATGTGGTGATCGTCGATATTGCCATGCCGCAATTGAATGGGCTGGACGCAGGCGAACAGGTTAAGCATGCCCTGCCAGCGGTCAAGTTGGTGTTTCTGACCATGAGTCTGGATTCGGAAGTGGCGGCGGAGGCGTTCCGGCGGGGGGCCTCGGGATATGTGGTGAAAACTTCGGCGGCCGAGGAATTGATGCTGGCCATTCGTCGAGTGTTGCGGGGAGAGTCGTATTTGTCTCCGACGATTACTGCGGATACGGTGAACTTCCTATTGCGCAGCGGGCAGATTTATGACGCCGAGAAACGAATCTCGGCGCGGCAGCGGGAAGTGTTGCAGTTGTTGGCAGAAGGGAAGTCGATGAAAGAAATTGCCAACATTTTGAACTTGAAGCCCGGGACCGTGGCCTTTCACAAGTACAGCATCATGGAAAGACTCGGCCTGAAGACGAATGCGGAACTGCTGCAATACGCTATTAAACGCCACATTATTCCCTCATGAATTCCTTCATGATCATCGCCCTGCCGAGCCGGAACAACGCAGCGGAAGCTCGACCGGAGTGGTTTCGTCGATTTCCATTTTGCTGTTGATGAGCGCAGTATCGCACCGCAGTTTCGAGCTCAGTCTGCCATTCTGCCAGTTTTTCCCTTCGCCCCTGTAAGACTTACTAGTTCCGTGATCGAGCTCCGTCAGCTAGTGTAACGCGATGGAATTCGAAGCATCGGAGCCTGCTCCAGACGAGGGTGGACGCATCAAGCCAATTTCATCTGGGTGATCGGCATGCGACGTCAAGTGTGCAACGGAGCAATGCCCTGACCAAGGTTCTGTGTGGCGACTAGAAATGACGGCAGCGATATTAGGCCTCCTGATATTTGTGTTCCTCACTGTGGGTTTGATGCTGTATGGGGTCTATCTTGAGAGCAAGATCGATCTGCCCTGCGGGCCCGCAGACAAACATAGCGAAGCCGTATCGACTCGGTGAGTCTTCGATTTTCCGGCAACCAAAAGTGATGGGAGGCTTGCGGCGGCAGAGTTTGACTAGTTGAGAACGAACAACGAATTTTCCCGTAGAACGAAAAATTTGGAGGGATCCGTGAAAAAGATTTTAGCGATTCTCGTTTCGATGTTCCTGATGTCAATCGCCTTGTCGGCACAGCAGGTCTCGGTAAACTACAACCACAACCAGAGTTTCGCGCAGTATCACACCTACGCGTGGGCTTCCCAGAACCAGAACCAGATTCAGAACTCTATCCTGGCCCAAGTGGCTCAGCAGGATATCAACAACGCGATGCAAGCCAAGGGATTCCAGATGGTGCAGGAAAATCAGAATCCAGACCTGATTCTCACCTCCAACGGGGGTCTGAGGCAGCAAACGTCCTACAGCGCCTGGGGTATGCGCGGGATCGGCGGCGGTATGGGCGGTATTACTCCAGAACAAAACGTTGAAGGAACTATGGTAGTGGACCTCTATGACGCGAAGGCCAAGTCGTTGGTTTGGCGAGGAATCGCTCAAAACACGCTGAGTAACAACGGAAACAAGAATCAGCAGATGGTCGAGAAAGCGGTTCAGAAGATGTTTAAACAGTGGCCCAAGTAGCTATTGGGGAAATAGCATCGATGTAGCGGGGGAGGATTTTGAATCCTGAAACCCTGAGTCGGAATAGCTCGGCAAGTCGATCAGTATCTGCCGATGCCGCCCCTACCGAGATTGCAGGGAGGTCGAGTGTGCCCAACACCAATGCTCCGGCGCAGAGTCGCCGCTCCGTTTGGCTGCTTGGTCTGCTACTCGTGTTTCTGATCCTGAATCCTCTGCTGGAGAAGGACCAACTGGGCGAGGCAATTCTTCTGTTTTCGATGTATGGAACTCTGATTTCGGCTACTCAGACGTTGTCAGAAAGAACACGCGTCCGATGGCCCGCCATCGTTCTCGCGGGCTTCTCAATTTTGGTGATGGCTGCTGCGCATCTGTATCCACTTCGACTTCTTTCGATCATCAACTGGTCAATTCTGGCGGCGTTTTTCGCAGTCGTGTCAATTGGATTCTTCGCCTACCTGGGCCGCGCCGGCTCGGTGACGGACGACCGAATCTTTGTCTCGGTAAGCCTTTATCTTTTGTTAGGAATGCTGTGGTTCAGTCTGTACAATATGCTGGAAGCGATTCATCCTGGTTCGTTCGTTCAAGCCTCGAGCTCCACGTCTGCACTTCCACGTGGCACCTTAATTTACCTGAGTCTCGCCACCCTGACTACCTTAGGCTACGGAGACATCGTCCCCGTCACGCCGATCGCACGCATGGTCGCAGCACTCGAAGCGGTAGCCGGCGTGCTCTACATTGCGATTACGGTAGCGCGCTTGGTCGCTGGCTATCGCAGTAGCAACCAGGAAGCCGGGTAATCCGAGAAACGAAATTCGAAATCACAAAGAAGAAAGGAACATACCATGCCAAATGCTGAGCCGAAGACGTGTAAACACATGCCATGCCGCTGCGTCGTTCCACCTCATCAAGACTACTGCGGTGAGCAATGCCGGGACGCCGGAAAAGACGATGTGGAGATCGCGTGCGCGTGCGGCCATCCCGAGTGTCCGCTTACTGCGTAGCGGATCACAGAAGATCGCTTTAGCTACAATCTGGCGTGGAACTCCGCACCGGGAGGTCGGCATTCGCCTGCTCCCGGACTGCGGTAGCCAAGATGCGCGCGAGCAGGTCCCGTCGGATCTGCAGACTTAATTCCCGCCACCGACGACGATAACCTCTGCGTTTGCGTTCCCGCACATTCCATAAATGGCGCCCGACACGCAGGCTCCGGCGGAATACTTGTAACAGCCGGGCTTCTTCGCCACGACCGAGACCGAGCGATCAGAGCCGCCGATGATGGTTCCACCCTGTGCAAACGGATCAGAAGGGCCGAAGTCCACGACGAAACCTGTGTTCTTGGAGCCGCTTTGCCAGGTTAACGTTGTGCCCGCGTTCACACAGAACGTTGCATTCCCCTTCGGTTTCGTAATACTTGCTACGGCTTCAGCCGAGTTCGCAGTTCGCTTGACGTCGACGGTGCACGGAGTCGAAGCAGATCCGCAGGTGTTGCTGGCGTTGCACAATGCCGCCGGGTTCGGTTCCGAGCAAGCATACTTGCTGGCATTCTTGGATTGCGCCCATGTTCCCGCGCAATTGAGCAGCAAGCAAAACGATAGCAAGAGTGAACTGGAGCAGAATGCAAAGCTGCGCTGAATCTTCATAATCTCCTCACGAAATTAGGAATTCAAAAACCAAAGCGTCGAATACTTCTTAAACAGTAATTGAATCAGAGGAAGGTTCAGCACCAAGCGCCAATCTTCCCCTGCAAAGTATGAGGAAAGGTCAGTTCCACCATCGCCGGGCCGACGCAAGTGAGCCTCGCTAATTGACGCCGGGGGTGCCTCTCCAATCCAGAATGTCAACCAGCTTCCAGGGGTTTTCTCGAAGATCCCACTGCAGTTCTCCCTGTTTGTCGAGGACAAGCTGCGCCGCTGGATACAAGACGCCTGTGCTCTTGCTCTTGTCCTGGTCGTTGATTTCGATAATGCCGGCGGTGAGGTTAAACGATTGAGATTGGCTGTCCGTCCACGCTTCAGCAAAGCGGATCTGGCGATTGGTCACAAATACGATTTTCCGCCCCGTCGGTGTGGGAATCATTTTGATATAGGAGCAGTCGTTCCCGAGAGTGCCGGTGATCTCGACGTGGCCGACCGCCTTCATCCTCTGCAGCGCATTCACCAGACCCTGGTTCTGACCCTTCTCGTACGCCTGAACCAGAACCGATTTGTCAGCGGGAGTCGAGAATTCGTAGATATTCAACGTCACTCCGATATTCGCCCCCAGTTGTGTGCCCGTGCCGAAGGCCGTGGCGTCGATGGTTTCATTCTTTTCTCTCGCGAAGCCGGGAATGCTTACCACCAACAGCAGACCGCTCAGTAGCAAACTCCCGACTGCGACCTTGTAGATGCTGGCAGTTGTGTTTTTTGTATGCAACATTTCTTTATCCTTTCCTGTTTGAACCACGTGATGCCGTTGTGGTGATATTCGTCCCTTCGCTTCTAAAACTCTGAAATGTTCGATTCCTGTTCAGACCGTCCCTGCGACTAAACGCCCGCGATTTCGCACACGCGGGAGTAATTCCTGCACACCTCAACCTTTGTTCTTATGCTGAGCGTGAATCGCGAGATCTGACGCATCTTTTCGGTCCTCAAGATCAGCCAGCAGCCCTTCGTCGGTTAGATCGAGCGGATGGGAATTCTCCCAGTCTTGATGCACGACTTTATGCAGCCGTTCAATCACATCGTCATCGTGTACCTCAATCGCCAGTTCGCGCCGGCTGTCGAAGCTGCCCGGAGCCAGGTTGATGGAGCCGATGATGGCTCGCACCCCATCCGAGAAAAGCATCTTGGCATGGAGTTTCAGGTGTTTGAGCTTGTGGATCTTGATCCCCACATCGTCCATGATGCGCAAGCCGCCCACGCCCTCGACCAACTTTTCCTTTTTCAGCGTGTGCGGAGGGCGTGCCATCACATGAACCTTCACCCCGCGCTCTTTGGCGCGCACCAGGCGCTCGATGATGATGGCATCCTGATAGCGCTCGTTCTGGACGAACAGCGTGTGCTTCGCCAGGTCGATAAATTCCGCGATCCGGTCCCGGCCGTTGCCGCAGCACCAGATGAGATGCGCATGTTCACCAGGATCAAAAGATTTTCGATGCCAGTCCGCCTCAAAGCAATCGATAATCTCGTTGACCTCGTGGCTGTGGTCTGTGACTACGGCATAGTCCCGAGTCTCAGTTAGATTCTTGGTCTCCCAATTCAGCGATTTAACAAAGGCTGTGCGGTCATCCACCACCATCGATTTTTCATGAGTCAGGTCAAACGCCGGATTGCTGTCAATCACTTCGACCCCCGCTTTGGTCAGCATCTTGCGGGACTCCTCGTTTTCTGCTTCGCCGCTGCGGCGGGCGGGGTTCAGCATCACTCGCACTTTGACCTTTCGGCGGTGCGCTTCAATAACCGCGTTCAACAGTGCCGGGTCAGAGAAAACGAACATCTTAACCCTTAACGACTTGGTCGCCCCATTAATGGCATCGAGAATCGGCTGGGCAGAGTCGTCGGGAAGAACGACTAGGGAACGGGACATACCACCTCCGGGAAACAGACATGCGCTCGTGATCGTCGACGACGGATCGAGCGACCACGCACGACTTGCAATGACCTGAATCTAAGACGCAACTTTTTCCGACACTCCATCAACTTGTATCCTGTGCAACTCGGCATAAACTCCGCCGAGATCAATTAATTCCTGGTGAGTTCCTTGCTCAGCGACGACGCCTTCCTTGAGCACAATGATCTTGTTAGCGTCACGAATCGTGCTGAGCCGATGTGCAATCGTGATAACGGTTCGCCCCTTCATGAGCCGCTCCAGGGCTTCGATTACTAGTCTTTCGGATTCAGTGTCGAGAGCAGCAGTAGGCTCGTCGAGGATCAGAATCGGTGTGTCGCGAATGATGGCGCGAGCAATTCCGATACGCTGTCGTTGGCCCCCGGAAAGAGTAAGACCGCGCTCGCCCACCGGGGTGTCATAGCCATGGGGCATTCGAGAAATAAACTCGTCGGCATTGGCGAGCTTCGCCGCTTCCTCGATTTCCGCCTGCGTCGCCCCTGGCCGGCCATAGGCGATGTTGTCACGGATCGTTCCCCGGAAAAGCACCGTATCCTGCAGCACGAAGCCGATCTGGTCGCGAAGAGGGTGGATCTTGTACTCACGAATGTCGACGCCGTCAATCCGGACAGAGCCGGAAGTCGGATCATAAAAGCGCGGGATCAGGCTGACAACTGTGGATTTGCCGCCGCCGGTCGTGCCGACAATTCCGACTAACTCGCCTTGATTGATTGTGAAGCTAACGTCCCGCAACACAGGCTCATCTTTGTTGTAACCAAAGGCCACGTGGTCAAAAATGATCTCGCCGCGAGTCGAGCCGGGCTCCCGCGCATCCGGGCGCTCGGGAATGATCGTGTCAGTCTCTAGAATGGCCTGAATGCGCTCGACTCCAACGCCGGCCTGCGCAATAGCATTGGTCATCTTGGCGAGATCCTGCACCGGTTTGAAAAACTTGTTGAGGTATGAAAGGAAAACGGTTAATGCCCCCACCGTCATGGTCCCGGCGAGAATGAGGGACGTGCCATGCCAAAGGACGACTGCGGTACAAAGCGCGACAGTCACAGTGACGACCGGCGAGAGCATCGACTTCACCTTACGTGCTTTGAGGGCAGCCTCGACCGTAGCATGGCTTACTTCGCTTAGCTCCTCTTGTTCCAAATCCTGACGTCCGAATGCCTTCACCACGCGCACAGATTCGAGGCCTTGCTGGACCGCCGCAACAATGTCAGCTTGGCGATGGCGTACCTCGTGAGTGGCTTTTTTTACTGATCGCTTAAACCGCGACACGAACAGCAACAAAATCGGAGTTACACCGAGTGCCATGAGTGCAAAATCTAGATTGAGCCAGAACATCAGACCCAGCATCCCGACAATGGTCAAAAGATCGACCAGAATGCCCAGAGTCGCCGAGGAAGCAAAACCTTGAATCGTCTGAATGTCATCCGTAATGGTGCTGAGTAACGTCCCCGTCTGGTGGCTGTCATAGTAGGCCAGAGAAAGCCGCTGGAGATGGTGAAACGTCCGCATTCGTAGGTCATGGGCCACCCACTGGCCCACGCTTTCGGTGTAATAGTTGTCGATGTAAGAAGCGATTGAGCCAATCACCGCGATAACAATCGCAAACAGCGCTGCTACAGCGGCGATCTTCATTTTGCCGGGGCCGAGTCCAGTGGTTACCGATCCCAGATAGTGATCGAGCCACTTGGGAAGATGATGTGACCCGACGACATTGTCGAGAATTATTTTCAGCGGCCACGGGCCGGCAAGGCTCATGAGCGTCTCGACCGCCATGGCGATTAATATGACGACCAGAGTTCCTCGATACGGCCGCAGCAGCTGACGGATCAAACGTGACATACGGTCTCGTTTCCGACGATCGGGTTGGCCCTTCTATTCAGCGTACGTCTCCGGCGGGCATGGCCCATTGGTCTCCGCTCAAGTGATTTCGAAGCCCGAAGCCCGAAGCCCGCTTGCACACCCCTCATCATGCGACCAAATGTAGCGCCCGACAAAGCCCCATTGCAGCTAGCAAAACTAACAGTTGCGCGGTGCTCGCGTTGCGGTGCATTGTGACAGTCCCAGCTCTGGTCCTGGGAACACGCCGGAGGAAAGGAACAAGCGGCCATGTCGAGCACTGCGATGCCGGAAGCGGAAGCGATCGAGAAGGCGAGGAACGGCGACGTGGCTGGCTACGAGTCGCTGTATCACTTGCATCGGAGGCGAGTTTATTCTTTGTGTCTCAGGTTCACCGGTAACGTATCTGATGCGGAGGATCTCGCCCAGGAAGTATTTCTGCAGGTGTATCGCAAAATATCGACCTTCCGGGGTGACGCAAAGTTCGGATCATGGTTGCACCGGGTTGCTGTGAATCTTGCCCTCATGCGTTTCCGCAGACGGCGTCCGCGGGAAGTATCTTTGAATATTCCCCAGACGCTGAAACCGGGGCCGCTGCCGTCAGCGTTGCGAGATCAATTTTGTACCCGTTCGTTCCTGGTTGAACGTGTGGCCTTGAGACGCGCGCTGGAGAGCCTGTCCAAAGCGCGAAGAAGTGTAGTACTGCTCCACGATGTCGATGGCTTTACGCACGGTGAAGTCGGGGAACGTCTGGGAGTGGCTGCTGGTACGAGTAAATCCCAACTCCATAAGGCGCACGTGGAGCTGCGCGGAATCCTCGGCCACAAAGGAGCATGAACCTATCCGGTATTTTCGCTTGGGCACGATCCCGAAGTTTCCAGAGTCGTGAACTGGTAGTTTTGACAGTGGCCTTCTCTGACCCTCAGGGTTAAGCTAGTGCAGCAATCAAGAAGTATCTGCGACGCCAGTTCTGGCTAGCGATTCTATGGTAGCGAGCTAGTAGTTTTAGGGGTAGTGTTGTACAATTCCGCCAACTAGTTTAGTCCGCTGGAAGTTTTTGACTAAGTTGCTTGTAATCTAAGTATTGATCGACCGGGGGCATCATGCGGTGTACTTTAAGCCCCGGTTGATTCCTAATCCGATTGAGCGAAGGAGCAATGTATGACCCGGCCGCGAATCATGATTGCAGACGACCACGCCTTTGTGGCGGACGCTTGCAAGAAGCTGCTCGAACCGGAATATGATGTCGTCGCTACAGTAGGTGACGGGCGCGCGCTGGTGCGCATCGCCGCCACCCTGAAGCCGCAGGTGATCATCATCGACATCGGCATGCCGCTCCTGAACGGCCTCGACGCTGGACATCAGATCAAACAAATACTGCGTTCGGTCAAGCTGGTGTTCTTGACCATGAACACGGATCCGGTCTTAGCCGCCGAGGCATTCCGGCGTGGGGCTTCCGCCTACTTGCTGAAGACTTGTGCGGCATCGGAGTTGGCCGTAGCGATCCGTGAGGTTCTGAAGGGGATGTCATATCTCTCTCCGGCGATCGCCAAGGAGACTGTCGATTTCCTCTTGCGCCAGGACAAAGAATTTATCGACGAAGGGCAACGGCTCACCGAGCGGCAGCGTGAAGTCCTCCAGTTGCTAACGGAAGGAAAGTCGATGAAAGAAGTCGCGCACGCATTGAATGTGACCACGAACACGGTCGCTTTCCATAAGTATCGGATCATGGAAATATTGAATGCCAAGAGCAATGCTGAACTGGTGCAGTACGCGATCAGGAATCACGTTATTGCGGCGTGAGTTTTATCTGCAAAGCCACTGAGCGTCGCTGGCCAGATTGGCAGCGGCGCTTGTTTTCTCTGCAGTTTTTTGTCTGCACTGATATTTTCTCCGGTACCAGAATCCTGCCAGAAAACCTAAGGTCTAAGAACGGGTCAGACTCTCACGTCTAGAAAACTGGTTCATGTGAATGTCTGGAAGAGGCTGCGCCGAACACTGGCATTAGCAGCCGAAGGCGTCCGGAAGGCGGCAGGTTGTTCAAAGCTGCTAAGACTCTGTCCTCAAACACTGCTATTCAAGAATTTGAGAACAAAGACTCTCGAAACTTGAACTCGATCGGTCAAAAGGTGCCCACGTCGAGACTCGAGCAACCAATTGCGCTCTGACGATTGCAATTTTGTTTGGTCGCTGAACTCTCACTTCTGCTAGTTGAGACAGATAAGCATTCAGTCAATACTCATTGGTTTCAGGTAGCGCGACTTCGTCAAAGGAGAGAGCCAAATGAGCACGAGATCAGCAGCCGAGGAGAATTCTGTCGTAGCCGTCTTTGGCGAACACTCTGGGGCGGAAAATGCCCTCAGGACCTTAAAGAAGGAAGGCTTCGACGTTAAAAGGTTCTCGATCGTGGGACGGGACTTCCAAAGTGAGGAAAACGTTGTCGGCTTCTACACCACCGGAGACCGCATGAAATACTGGGGAAAAACGGGTGCATTCTGGGGCAGCCTTTGGGGGATGTTGATGGGAGCAGCATTCCTGATCATTCCAGGGATCGGTCCGGTGGTGGCAGCCGGCCCGGTAACAGGTTGGATCGTCGGAGCGTTGGAGGGAGCGATTTTTGTTGGTGGAGTGAGCGTGTTAGGAGCTGGCTTGGTCAGCGTCGGCATCCCAAGGGACAGCGTCCTCAAGTATGAAAGCTCGGTCAAGGCTGGAAAATTTCTGTTGATTTTGCACGGTACCGCTGCGGAAGCCGAGCGAGTCCGGAATGTTCTTGGTGCCACCGAAGCCGAGACCGTCGATGTCCATCGCTTGCCTTCCGTGCCGGCCCGAGTCGCCTAAAAAGACCGGGTTACGGCTTTGGTTTGAGCATCTCGAGCACTATGCCTGTCTTAGCCTGTTGGATATTGTTCAACAGCAGTCCTTTGTTTCCCACAAGCTTTCGCAACTCCGTGTAGGCGGACGAGCCTGCATCGGGCGCGACCTTCGCTGAGAGTTCGAGAACGCTGCCGCCAGACCACTCCCAAAGCTCGAGCGTAAGTTTGTTGAAGTTTGGTTGATCGTTGGTTTGCCAACTTGTCGCCTGGATGTCGGCGATCTTTTTGACGTGGGCCCAATCAACCGAGATCTGCGCGTCCTTCAATAGCTTTTCTTGCTCGGTATTGAGCAGGCTTAGGATGTCGGTCCCTGTCTCTGGCACGTGTCTGGCAACGTAATTGATTCGCACTGTGTAGGAGGGGTTCGCTACGCCGTCAATCAGGTCAACCTCGCATTTAAAGCCCACGCCCATGTTGTGGGGAACGAACGCTTTCCTCTCGCCTTGCGGCCGCAGTTTGACGGTGAGGTCGTCATCAGCACCTTGCCGCAGCCGGATGATGAGCCCTTGGGACAACAAACCAAGGGTGTCCGTATCGAAAAAGTAGACACGTCCTGCTGCTTCTTTCTTGAGATTGAGCGCTTTTATAGCAGCTTGAGTCTGGGTGGGAGAGAGCAAAAGCTTGACTTCTGCGTTGCACTTATCTTGTGCGCGCAGCCCCGCACACGACAATACTAGAACGCATAGTCCGAAAACGTGCGACAGCGAAATGAGCCGAGCCGGTGTCACCGAATGGACCCGTCGACGATCACGTTTACGACTGCCTGTTGCGGCTGGGTGGCACCCAGCATAGGCTAGACGTTATCATCAAACCACGTCCGTCGCCGTATTGCACGGAACATCCACCAGCCAGAGAGCAAAAGCTCGATCAAGTTGTACCCCCGATGACTTGGTCAATGCGTAGCCGTGACCCGGCTACTTCAATAATCTCCCCGATGCGCCCGCCGAGTAACGCCGCACCAAGAGGAGTCATGAGAGAAACCAAGTGGTCGGAACTCCTCGCATCTTGCGGAAATACGACGGTGTAGATGGTTTGCCGCATCTGATCCAGGTCCGTGACCATAACCGATGAGTTGACAGTCACGACATCCTGCGGGATCGCTCCGGGTGGAACGACGCCAGCGTCGTTCAGCGTTTGGTCGATCAGTTCAATGTAGGGCCGGCCTTTCAGAAAATGTTTGGCAGACCTGACGATGGGCCTCAACCTGGCCAAATCGGCCTCGGTCAGAAGTAGTTTTCGTCTTGGCGCCGCGGACTGTGGGTGGGGAGATTCCGTTGAGTTCATCCGGTTCCTCTGGTAAACGGAGTGGAAGCGGCCGCATTTCTCGAAACCAGTTTTCTGACAACTAGTTGCAGTTTGGAAAGGCTCGTGAGTTGCAGCCGCTCGCGCACGCAATGTGTCGCCTACCTAGATTAGAGACGCGGGCCTGATTGGCAAACTGGCAAAATTGTGAGCCTGCGGCAAAATATTTCCCAGATTATTCATAGCGACGCTGAAGTGTTCAGTCCAAAGTTATCTTGTACCCACTCAGCTGCAATGGTCTGCTTAACGAATGCGATTTGCCGCCGCCTTGTGGGAAATAGCCCTGGTCCTTGGCTTGACTGTAGCGTTAGCCGGCCTTAGCGAAGCCGCAACCCAAAAAGTATGCACTGAGAATGAGATTAGCCAGGCGCAAAAAGAGGCTGACCAACTCAGAGACTGGGATAGTGTGTACCGCTCGTTCAAGCGCTTCGCGCACTGCGACGAGGGAGCAATCGCCGAGGAGTATAGCGATTCCGTGGGCCGTCTTTTGGCTCGTGATTGGGAGCATCTGGACGCGTTCGTCCGTCTCACTTCAGACCAGAGCTTTGAGCAATTCGTCATTCGGCATATCGATGAAACCATGTCCGAAGATGAAGCTGACCTGGTCATCAATAATGCGCGCCAGCATTGTCCTTCCGGCGCAAAGCGGCTATGTAAGTCGATCGCCGATTACTAGAGGCGATCGAGATCAACAGCGACTACGGCTGCGTCGCGGCGGATTGGGACCGTGTAGCCTTGCCTTCCATGACCGTAGCCCACCCGCTGGCAGTTGTAGGTGTCTCGTACTTGAAGGTATACGCCGTCGGAGAAACCACCGTCACAGTATAACGTCCCTTCGCAATCACCCCGTTCATCTGCGCGTCGGAATTCCAGATCCAGGTATCGTCCACGACATGGCCTGTCGCCATCAGATGCTCGCCCAGGCTGTTGTACGCGTTGTAGGTGTAGACCTTGTCGGCGGGGTTGTACTCCAGAACCCTTACACCGCGAACATCGCCTAGGACAGAATGCATCGAGGAGTGGGTCTCGAGGAAGAATCCGCCCGACACCCACTCGCCGCGTTCGCTTGAAGAGAATGGTCCGCCCGGAGCGTTCGGGCTAATCTTCATCGTGCCCTCAAGCTTCCAGTCTCCGGCGAAGTAGCCCATCTTCTGATGTTCCGGGGACGGTGTCGCTGTTTGCAGCTGTCCCAGGCAGGGCAAGGCTGTGCCAAGGATCACACAAGCGCACACGATGACTCCCGACTTGAATGAATGGGCCATGGACCTTCCCCTCTCGCAGTTCCTCTTTTTTTCACCGAGTCTTCAGATGTTTAAACGACGCTCAGGTGCCGTACCACTGGCAGAATTAACAGTCGCCACCATAGTACAAACAACTACGTCGCCCATGTTGCTCGTGGGTCCCTCCTGATTGCTGTAGAGCAACGACGACTCCCTTGAACTCTAGTAGATTCAAAGACGGCGGTGTTTCGGCGCCGCTGACAAGCCTGGCGTAGCTGGGCAATCGCTGCGTCAGTTGTCCTCCCAGTGGTATCCGGACATCGCCGACTAAGCAGGATCAGCAGCGCAATCTCTAAATAGTAAGGATTGAATTCTGAACGTTGACCAAACCTCGAGTATTGCTAGCCGATGACAGTGAACAGATCCTCCGCGCCGTCTCCAGACTTCTCGAACTCCAATTTGAAGTAATCGGCTCCGCGCTGAACGGGGAGCAGGCAATTGAAGCGACCTTGCGGCTGCAGCCGGACGTTCTCGTCCTCGACATCATGATGCCGATAATGGACGGTCTTGAGGCGGCTCGCTGCCTCAAGAAAATCGGCGCGCCGACGAAAATCGTGTTCCTCACTGGTCTTGAAGACCATGCTCTTATGGAAACCGCGATGGAAGCGGGTGGCAGCGGCTACGTTTTCAAGTCGCACCTTGTAACCGACCTTCCGCGTGCAATCAGCGCTGCGCTGACGGGACATACCTTTCTCTCCACCGGAGGCGGTTCTCCCGGACGAGAGCTGTAAGTTAGGTCCCGACATACTCCCTCAGACCGATCCGGAGCCCCCGCCTCAGGCGCTTTCAACAGATGCCACGGACCATGCTCTCCCTTCGATGGAGAACTCCTGAAGGCCGCAACCTGCAAAACGCTTGGTAAGAGACGAGAAAGAGTCAACTGTCACTTTTGCTAGTTGGCTTGGATCTCGTTCCCACCGTATCGTAATCCGAGCAACGGCTAACGGATTTTTACCACCGCATGCACTTCGCCGAGGCATGGTTTCGGTCGTTTTCAGCGAAGAGAAGCCACGCAATCAATTTTTGGCATTCAAAAGGAAAAGGACAACGATGAAAACAATGAAGAAGAGTGTGATTGCAGTTTTAATTCTTGCCGGTTCCATCTTGGCGAATAACCGCCCTCTGTTTGCGCAGGATAGCTCCAGCGCCACCGTGTCCGACCAGGATATCCAGTTGTTACGGAAGGATGTGCGGTCCCAGAAGAAGCAATTGATCGCCGCAAACTTGCCACTCACCGACGCCGAAGCAGTAAAGTTCTGGCCGATTTACGACCAATACGCAGCCGAAACGACAAAGATTAGCGACACCCGGTTAGCCCTGATTAAAGACTACGCCGCGAACTATAACACCTTGACGGATGCGCAGGCGCAGGACCTCATCACGCGCTCAATCGGGGTAGATGAATCGTTTGTGCAACTTCGGCAGAAGTACGTTCCGATCTTCGAAAAAGTTCTTTCTGGCAAGAAGACGGCGATGTTTTTCCAGATGGACAGGAGAGTTGCCCTACTGATCGACCTTCAATTGGCATCGGCGATTCCTATCGTCCAACCGTAAGCAAGAAGCAGGCGATGTCGACGGGACGGTGTACGCTCGCGCTCGCTTTTCGATTCTTGTCGCGAGGGTCGGCTTCTTCTTTCGATCCGACCCCGCCGCTCATCTCGCCAAGAGTTAATCGTTTCGAATGAAGTCGGCTTTCTTCGCGGTTTCGTGTTCTTTCCTCAGCTCGCGTGCGATATCTCCAAGAGGTACTTTGGGAGACAGCGGTTGCACTTCCCAAAGAGGCCGCTCACCCTGGACAGACAAAAAATTAGAATTCTCGAGTAAGCTCTGCTCCTGCGCCATCGTCTGCTGAGTCGCACGGTGCTCGTGGCTCGGCATCTGAAACACCTGTACCTCGCTGCTCAGGGCCGCACCACCCGATTGCGCCAGCGCAGTTGTGGCACAAAGAACACACAATAGAAACAATCCGGTCTTCATTTCCGATTACCTCCAATGTTGGAAACCTATGGAGTCCTTACTGTCACTTGGAACTCGATTACTCCAGTGAGGTCTGCTCCGCTATGACTATAGGCAAGCCCCATACCAACCCTCTCAGCCTGAAGAATCTGAGGCTTATAGATGCAACCGAATCAAACTGTGCAATTGTTTGCACAATTGTGGAGGGCGACAGTTGTGCTTCGGAGCTCAGCGACCCTGAGACTTTGTCTCACGCTGAGACAGTAGGGCTAAGACAATCATAGCGAACTCCCCTAAGCCTCATATCTATCCCGTTGATAAAGCGCACGTTGCTGGTCCGGCTTAACTGTCTAGCCTTTGGCCGCGCTCGTGCATTCTGTCTAGCCGATGCGGTCCGGGTGTCCCAGCCACGCTAACCGGCGGACTGGGGAATCCAGGCCGCATCGACCCCTTGGGATTTAGGAATGAGGAATTCTGTGTCCAAATCGGGCGCTGCGGCGGCTCCGGCACGTGAAAGCTCAACCAGCAGGCTGGCAAAGTTCTTTCCCAATGCGACCCCGGTCCGCATCCCTGTGCGCCTGACTCGCCTGGCGAATGGGACTGGAGCGTTTTCCGAGAGCACCGTCATTGAATTTGGCACACCGACCGAAGTGCTGTTCGCCTCAACCTTGCCACTCGAATTTGCTGACAAACTGCGGCTGCAGAATTCCGACGGCACGCTCGATACCGAGGCTTGCGTAGTAGCGGTTCAATATAACGGAGGCCGAACCGCGGTCGCCGCCCGCTTCACCAGCGAAGTTGCCAATTGGATCGTGAAACCTGAATTGTGAAAACCGAATTGCAAAATTATGACATCTACATCTCAATTGAGTGAACTGGCGGCGGAGTGGCGCGACGCGCGCCTGCTCTACCCGTTATACGCCGCTCTGGCACGCGAATTCGTAATCGATCTGCCATCGCACAGTGATCTGGAAGCGGGCATCGACGCGCCACCGCAGGAATCGGTCGAACAGACCCGGCAACTTTTTACGGACTTGGACGCTCGCATTCAAGTGCATCAGCTTCGCCAATTCTTGCAGACCACGACGGTGTGCAGCGACGAAGCTCTGCGCACCTTGCTGCTTCATCACCTGCGCAGGCAAGAGCACACCGACTCCGATCGCGATAAGATTGACTTCCTGTTGGTTCAGTTTTTCTCCCATTCCGCCCCATCGCGCCTGGAAGACGCCGACGTCGATTTCGCCTACGTGGCTCAAACCCTCGAACCGGTGCTCGGGCCTGTGGACTCGGCCGTCCCAGAATGGCTGACTCCGCTCGATGAAGTAGTGCAAACCGCAAACGGTTGCCGCAACCTGAACCAACTCCTCACCAGCCGCATTCTCGAAAAGGGAAGAAAGCTGAAAACATCATGCGGCAAGAAATATTATGAACTCGCGGCCATGGTTGCCTTCACCCGCTTCAGCTTTTTGATGCGCCGCAGTTTCTTCCGCCTGATGCACCAGGACCTCAACGCTATCCTGGACGGGCTTCGTGAACTCGAGAGCAAGGGCGTTGAAACGCTCGATTGCCGCCGCGCGCAGTTTTCCGCCGACGAACCCATCGCCCGCCTGCGCATGATCTGCCAATCATGGAAGGTGATGTTTCACGCCGAATATTCATCTGGGCAGCCGGTCTCTATGCTTGTCGATCTGCGGGCCGTAGTCGAAGCCGCTCTCACAAAAAATGCCAAGCGCCCCGCAACGTCCAAGCCGCGCGCCCAAGCCGCCGCAGCCGCATCAAACTCGGATGTGCCCGACTTCGAAGTTGCCGGCAGCGCAGATTGGAACGAGAACGCGGACGCCGGGAAGCAAGGCCCTGACGAAGGCGACGCGAAGTAACGAACGAGAAGAGCTAGAAGCCAGAAGCTAAACGACGCAGAAAGGCAACGTGGATCAACCTTCCATCCTGATCATTTCCGACGACGCGGAACTCTCGCGTGCCGTGACTGCGCGCTGGCAAGCGGAGCGCAGCGTTCCCGCATTCACTCTGATGAGCAGCGACGTTTGCCTTGGTTTCGATCCCGACACGTTCCAGTTGGCTATCGCCGGCGGCCTGCGCCCAGAAGCGCTCTCGGTGGTTCTCGAAGCGATGGACGCCGCCGGAAAACGTATACTCTTCGTCTGTGAAGATGCCCGGGTCGCGCAAACCGTTCGCGACCGCTGGCCCGGAATCGCCACAGTGCGCCAGCAAGAAAACTGGCTCGACACGCTGGTCCTGGTGGCCGGAGAAATCCTCCACCGCGTCGGCGCCGAGACCGACGCTCACCGCTTCGAACAAGCCAACCTCCAGCTCGAACGCCAAGCCTTGCTGGGTCGCTACATGCTCGAAATGCGCCACACCTTGAACAACACGCTGACGTCAGTGCTAGGTAACTCCGAACTGCTGCTGCTCGAACCCGGATCGCTCTCCGCCGCAGCCCGCTCCCAAATCGAAACCATTCGCAACATGTCCTTACGCATACACGAAATCCTGCAGCGCTTTTCCTCACTCGAAAAAGAACTCACCGTGGTCGATCGTCCAGCAGAAAAAGAAAGCGGAGCCCGCTCGCACGCCGCAGTGGCGAGTCTGTAGCTCGTTCACCTCACGTACTCTGGACCGCGCTGAAACGGATTCACCACTTCGATCCCATCGAGTCTTTGGCCAGCCTGCAAATCTTCCGTAAGCAAGTATCGGCAAGACGCCGTCTTGGCCGCCGCCACGATCAGCGCATCCCAGTAGGAAAGCCGGTAGCGGTCTTGCAGCTTCCACCCACGCTCAAGCAGCGCCGCATCAGTAACCACCGGATTCCATGCCACCAAGTCAAGCACTTCTGCCCGCGCTTCTTCGCGAGCCGCCGGCTGCTTCCGCACCGCGTTGACATAAAATTCACTGAGCACTTGAAAGCTAACCCGGCCCCGCCGCGTCTTCCACAACTCGGCGCGCCAATTTCTCGCAGCCGCTTGTTTCTTGGGATCCGCTTCGTCCACAGCGTAAAGAAGCACATTCGAATCGATAAAGACGGCCGATTGATCTCGGGGCAGATTGCCCGGCAATGTGCCGGCCGACCCTGGATCAGCGAAGCCCGGCTCGGTCATGGGCCTCCTCGCGCGTCAGATACCGGCCGTCGCTACGCAGAAAAGGCTTGCGGCCAAGCGCCCGCCGCATGGCTTTCTCATAACCGTCCTCGACCGCCATGCGCTCCTTGAGCAACTCCCCCAGCAAACGCGAAACGCTGGTATCCCGCCTCGCCGCCTCGACGCGAGCCCACTGCGCGACCTCTTCTTCCAGGGTCACGGTAACATTGCGTAAGCGGCGAATGGATGACACGGAATCAGTGTAACACGAAAAGAGTGTTATTTGGACAGAATCTTGTCAAGCCCCTGAAGCCGTCTAAATTTCTCTAACCAGCTGAAACCACACCAAATATAAATCCCGAAAAGGTGGCAGTTTACCTCTCTGAAAATGCTACGCTAGATATAGAGTCAAATAAAGGCGTGGCCCACAGGCCGCGCCTTTTCTATTTGGTACACAAGGAACTCAGTGAAAACCTCCGGCATGGACATCCGCAACCACAAGAAACGAGGCCAGTGGGCCGAGCTTCGTTTCATGGCCAAAGCCGTCGAACTCGGCTTCCAGGTGGCCAAACCGCTCGGCGACAGCGCACAATACGACGTGATCCTGGATCTCGGCGGGCGCTTCGTCAGCGTTCAGATCAAATCCACTTACCACGGGGATAGCAAGGCAACGCCCGGAACCTACGAGGCCAGCCTGCTGCACGCATGTGGACCCAACGGACTTTACCGGGCGTCCGACTTCGACTATCTGGCGATTTACTGCATTCCGAAAGACGTGTGGTACGTCATACCGTTCGCGGTCGCCTGCGAAAAACATACGATCCGCGTCTGCCCTGGGGACAAACTCAACCAGTGGGAGCAGTACCGTGAGGCCTGGCACTTACTCCACAACCGCGCCCCGGCGAGGCCTGCGAGACGAGGCTGTGTCGACCTCTACGGCATCATCGAAGATTATGTGGCGCCGCCCAAAATGAGAACCCCGGTTCCGCATCGCCGCGCCCCGAGCGGGAGAACCACGCTGGAAGCCGCGGCGGCGTGAGCTTTAACCCTCGAGGGTAAGACATTTTGACTATATTGTCCATTTTGTCTAATATAGACACTATGCGAACCGTCTCTGCCACGGACGCCAAACAGCGCCTTGCCGCGCTTCTGGACGCGGCCCAACGCGAACCGGTAGTCATCCGCCGCCAGAACCGGGATGTTGCGGTGATCATGTCGGCCGAGGAATACGAGCGGATTCGCGACCTGAACGCCGCGGAGTTTCAGCGCTTTTGTGATCGAGTTGCGGCTCGGGCCAAGGCTCGCGGCCTGACGGAATCGGTCCTGAAGAAGTTATTGAAGGATTGATGCGCGTCCGCGAGCGTATCGTCGCCGATACCAACTGCCTGGTCAGCCGCCTCCTGCTTCCATCGTCCGTTCCGGGAGACGCGGTGCGCAAGGCCGCCGACTCTGGACTTCTGCTGGTTTCCGAAGACACCGTGAACGAACTGGCCGATGTTCTGGCCCGTCCCAAGTTCGACCGCTACATCAGTCTTGCCGACCGCCAGCAGTTCCTGCGACTGCTTGGACGCGTAGCCGAGCTTGTGCCGATCGTGTATCCAGTCCGCGAATGCCGCGATCCCAAAGACGACAAGTTTCTCGAAGTCGCCCTGAATGGCAAAGCGGCCCTGATCCTCACCGGCGACGCCGATCTGCTGGCTTTGCATCCGTGGCAGGGAATCGCGATTCTGTCGCCCGCGCGGTATCTCACGCGCTGATGGTGGTAGGAAGATAGCTTTGAAAGGGTCCCGCTTCAGCCGGGCCGTCACGATCCCAATGAACACCGGGCTTTAGCCCCTGAGGGACCCGCCCACGCAACGGAGCAGACGGGCGCGCCCGAAATCGAATCGCGGCGGACGCCGCGTCGCCGGGAGCAGGCTGGCGTCCTCCCCACCGCACGGATGCGTTCAGGCGAGGAAAATCCCCGCCCAAGCGAGGTTTGACGGACTGAGAATTGATCCTGTGTTCTAGACAACGCCAGTAGTAAACTAGCCGCAATGCGCTGCTCGTTTTTTCTTTTCTTTCTGTGCGTATCCATTTTTTCTCTAGGGCAATCTCCGGCCAAACAGGAGACGCCAGCCCAGTCATCCCTCAAACAAGATCAAGGGAAGCCCGATAGGTCGCCCCAAATACCGCCGTGGACCGATGCGTTTTGGTCGAATTGGGCCTTGGTAGTAATCACCGGAGTCGCCGTTTGGGCCGCCCTCCAAACTTTGGATGATCTGAAAGAACAAACTGCAATTGCTAAGAAAAGTGCGGATGCGGCCCTGTTGAATGCTCAGGCCATTATTAATTCCGAAAGACCATGGGTGACCTTCTTCGCCATAGGATCGGAGAACGATGTTTATAGTTTCAGAGCCGGAAACGTCGGAAGGAGTCCTGCCAAAATCCTGTCTTTTGCATATAGCATCATCTATGCACATCCCTCTAAACTTTCCGGTGATCCATCCTATGGGGTCGAACACATTCCTAAGCTTGATTTCCTGATGCCCGGACACGAACTTGGTGATCAAGACATGGAAATCTGCGCAGTTGAACCACGCTTTTTGATGTTCCAAGACAGCGATCTGCGCGACAGGCTCAATGACAGAGTTGTGGCGGTAATTGTACTCTTGAGGATCCTCTACGAGGATTCCGTGAACCCTGACCCATCGACCAAGCTGCACGAAACTAGAATGTGCTTTGACTGGACCCCGGGCATGAATTTCAAAATTGGTGGCCCAATCTCCTACAACCGCCATACCTAGCAATATTGCGATTTTGCCTGATTAGATAACCGTGTCGGCTCCAAACGACCGAGTAGACTTGGTGGGAGGAGAAGATTCGGCGGAGCGCTGGCTGGTTGGTAGGGCGTCGGCGAAGGCCCACTTCTCGCAATGACGCGAGAAATGGCGCACCGGGCATCTATAATGGCTTACGTGGCTTCAACTCTTGGGAGTAAATGTCCATCTTGCGGCGCAGAACCAGGACAGCCTTGCGTCACCGAGGCTGGCGTTGGCTACTATTGGCGGACCCGCATAAGATCAGCAAATCCTAGAAAGTACGATTCCTCTTGTGAAAAATGTAATGCATCGCAAAAAGCAGCGGATGACGCTGGCGATCAAGCGAGAGCACATGTCTTCGGTCAGGGGGGAGGCCAAAATCAAGATGGCCAAAAGCTCTGCGGGAGACGACGCGACAGAATGAAGCTGAAGCGAAAAGAGCCGGAACAGACCTTCAATTCCACAAGGTCTGGGAACATCATGATGCCGGTACTCGGGTGGAGCGCATTGATGGGCGAACTCTGGCAGAGATGCTAACGGGGCCACCAACAAGTGATCCCTCCCAGCTAGGCACGGTTATTGAGGTTGGGTATCTGAACGGGAAACAGACTGTAATAGTTAAGTTTGACGACGGGACTTTCAGCGCCCCCAGCGCATACGCCGACCAATTCAGGAAACTAAACTAATCAGGCCGGGTTGATGGCCCACCCTAACGTCGTGCTTTTCGACGTTAGGGTGGGGCTTCTGACTCACGTTCGATCCGCTAGAGCCGTTCCTTCCAGTAGCCCGGTCGGCGGTGACCATGAGCGAAAGCCAGGATTTGGACGCCCGAATCCTTCTCGCGGTAGGTGATTGCGAAAGGGAACCGCTGCAAGACAAATTTGCGGGTGTTGTACTCGCCAACTGGCCATCGACGTGGCGATTCGGTCACCAAGGCTATGGCACGATCTACTTCAGCGACCAGTCCATCAGCGGCGGGCTCACTCCGCTCCAGATACCACTCTACGGCAGACTTCAGTTCTGCCGGGTGCCCCAGGTCTCGCGGTGTTCGAGACCTGGGTTTTCCTCGGCTCGGTGTGTTTGTCGCCCATTGTTAGACCGGCCGCCGAGAGGGGTCCTTACGTTGGGCTTTGCGGTAGTTGCGGGCAGAATTGGCTAGCAACTCCCTGATCGTGCCCCGCAGCTTAGCCGCTTTCTCGAACTCGAATCGTTTCGCCGGGTGCCCCAGGTCTCGCGGTTTTCGAGACCTGGGTTTCTCACGACACTGTGTGTTCATTGGTCACATGTTTGAGGACGGCTGTTCACAGTGAAACAGGCCCTTCACTTGGTTTTGCGCGGCGGTAGTTGGCGGAGATAGGCCAAATCCCAGGTCTCGAAAAAGCGCGAGACCTGGGGCACCCGCGTTCGCGCTCGTTCGAATCCTTTCCGAATCGGCGATTGATGAGTCTTGCCTCGACCCTGGATGTTCATCCGTCACATCCTTGAGTGCCAGTGTGTGTCTATTCTCGTCATGTGCCGAAACTCCTCAAGCGTTGCTATGGCGCGGGCGATTTGCACTTCATCACGTGCAGTTGCTATAAGCGCCAGCCGGTGCTGGGGACGGCCTCGCGTCGCGATCTTTTTCTCACTGTGCTGGAGCGGGTGCGCCGGCGCTATCGGCTGGTCGTGATCGGATATGTCGTGATGCCCGAACATTTTCATCTGTTGATTACAGAGCCGCAGGTTGGGGATCCTTCCGTCGCGATGCAAGCCCTCAAGTTGGGCTTTGCGCGGCGGATATTGGCGGAGATGGCGAGAACCCAGGTCTCGAAAGGCGCGAGACCTGGGGCACCCAGTTCCGTGGAAAATGTTTCACCCCATGTTTGGCAGGCTCGCTTTTACGACTTCAATGTTTATCGCGAACGAAAACGCATCGAGAAGCTGCGCTACATTCATCGGAATCCTGTGGAGCGTGGTTTGGTAACGGAACCGGATCAGTGGTTGTGGAGCAGTTTCCGTTCTTATGTGTACGGAGAAGTCGGGCCGGTTCGGGTTAACGACTGGCAGTTGCTGGAACTCACAGCGACCGGGCTTGCGGCTTCTGCTTCGCCCAACTTAACGGTCGTACCCTCCCAGGTCTCGAAAAGCGCGAGACCTGGGGCACCCACAGAATTGTCACCCGTTTTAGGCAAACAGAAACTCTTTGGTTCTTAGTTCTTTGATTATGTCCCGCAGCTTTGCTGCCTTCTCAAACTCGAAGCGCTTGGCGGCTTCGCGCATGTCGCTTTCGAGTTTGCCGATGTAGACATCCAGGTCTTCTTGGCACTTGAATTCGGGGATGCCTTCGGACTCGCCGCCGGTCAGGTCGGTGTAGTCGGCCTCGATGATGCGGGCCAGTGACATGTCCAGCGGGCGCACGATGGATTCGGGCGTGATCCCGTTGGCCTCGTTGTAGGCTTCCTGGATGGCGCGGCGGCGGTCGGTCTCGCCCATGGCTTTTTTCATGGAGTCGGTCATGCGGTCTGCATAAAGGATGGCCCGCCCATTTAAATTGCGGGCGCAGCGGCCCATGGTCTGGATGAGCGCGCCGCTCGAGCGCAGAAAGCCCTCTTTGTCGGCGTCGAGAATCGCGACGAGGGAAACCTCGGGCAGGTCGAGTCCTTCGCGCAGCAGGTTAATGCCGATCAGCACGTCGAACTCGCCCTTGCGCAGGTCGCGCAGGATCTTCACCCGCTCCAGAGTCTCGATCTCGGAGTGCATGTAGCGGCACTTCACGCCCACCTCGCTGTAATACTCGGCCAGATCTTCGGCCATGCGTTTGGTCAGGGTGGTCACGAGCACGCGCTCGCCGCGGGCGGTGCGTTCGCGGATTTCGTGCAGCAGATCGTCAATCTGTCCCTTAACCGGACGTACTTCGACGGGAGGATCGACCAGGCCCGTGGGCCGGATGATCTGCTCGATCACCACTCCAGCCGACTTGGTCAGCTCATACGGACCCGGGGTCGCCGAGACATAGATCATTTGCCCCATGCGATGCTCGAACTCTTCGAACGTAAGCGGACGATTGTCCAACGCCGACGGCAGACGGAATCCATACTCGACCAGCGTTTCCTTGCGCGACCGATCGCCGTGATACATGCCATGCAACTGCGGCACGGTCTGATGCGATTCGTCGATGAACATCAGGTAGTCGCGGGGGAAGTAGTCGAGTAGCGTTGGAGGAGGCTCGCCGGGGAGCCGTCCGGTAAAGTGCCGCGAATAGTTTTCGATACCGTGGCAGTAGCCCATCGACTTGATCATTTCAAGATCAAACATCACGCGCTGATGAACCCGCTGCGCCTCGACCACACGGCCCTGTTTCTCGAGTTCCGCTTCCCACCATTTCAGCTCTTCTTTAATCGAATCCACGGCTTTGTTGCGGGTCTCCGGCTTCATCACGTAATGCGTCTTCGGATAAATGGGCAGCCGCACATATTTCTGCTTAACTGTCCCAAACAGCGGATCAATCTGCGAGAGCGCCTCGACCTCATCGCCCCACAATTCGACGCGATAAGCCATGTCGTCATAAGTAGGAAAGATCTCGATCACGTCGCCGCGCACCCGAAAAGTCCCGCGCCGAAAATCGCCATCCGTTCGCTCGTAAAGAATTTCAACCAGCTTGCGCGTGATGTCCTCGCGCTTGATCTTCTGCCCTTTTTCTAGAAACAACATCATCCCGTAATAAGCTTCGGGAGAGCCCAATCCATAAATGCACGAGACCGAAGCCACAATCAAACAATCCCGCCGCTCAAACAAAGACCGAGTAGCCGAAAGCCGCAGCTTGTCGAGCTCATCATTAATGGTTGCTTCTTTCTCGATGTAGAGATCTGCTGCAGGAACGTACGCCTCCGGTTGGTAAAAATCGTAGTAAGAGACGAAGTACTCGACCGCGTTTTGAGGGAAGAAGTTCTTGAATTCGTGGTAGAGCTGGGCGGCGAGGGTTTTGTTGTGGGCCATTACCAGGGTGGTGCGATTCAGTTGCTCGATTACTTTGGCGGCGGTGTAGGTTTTGCCGGAGCCGGTTACGCCCAAGAGGACCTGATGTTGTTCGCGATCGAATAGGCCTCGGGTGAGAGATTCGATGGCTTTGGCTTGATCGCCTTTCGGTTTGTAGTCACTTACTAGTTTGAAGTCCATGGGAAGCTTTCAGCTGTCAGCTTGAGCAGGTCAGGATTATTTTGGCCAGCACCTGCAGAAGGGAATTCCGGCTGGTGGGCATCTCTTTATTATAGCTTGTGAAATACAAAGCAAAACGGCGCCAGGATCGAGTCCTGACGCCGCGGCGCTGAAGCAAGCGTTTACGGGAGCTTGAAGTTTACCGTGATCTGAGTTTGGATCTCGACGGGTTGATCGTCCAGGTAATACGGTTTGTATTGCCACTGTTTAACGGCGTCGATCGCGGCGCGGGACAGAACGGAAGGGCCGCTGAGCAACTTGACCGCCGTGATGCTGCCGTCTTTGCCAATGTTGGCAAGAAGCTCGACTGACCCTTGAATGCGCAGCTGTCTGGCGGTTTGCGGATATACGGGCTGAACGCTCTTGACCAGCAGGCCTTGCGACACCCCTTGCGACACTTTCAGCGTTTGCGTGGGCTGTTTCGGAAGAGCGGGTCCGGTTGTATTCATGATTCCCGAGAGGGCCTGGTCGTTAGCGTTCGAAGCAGGGCCCAAGGATCCGGGAGCAGGTGGCTGTATTTCCCCCGGCGCGGGCGGCGTCGGCGAGGTTGGGTTTGCGACCTCGTTTTTAACCACCATGGGTGCGGGCGCATCGGCGTCCGCAGGCGTCCTGACCACGGTGTTCGGCGCAATGATGGAGGTCGACTTTTTCGGAGCCGGTGGATGCGTGTCAGTCGAAGACAGGGTGATGTCGGGTCCCTGCTCGATTGGCAGCGCGCTGGCTGGTTTCGATGACGTTATGGTGCTGGCCGTGTCCTTCGCGGGACTCGGAGAAGGTGAAACGATTGCTGGAGTCGGCGGCTGCGCTTGAAGCGGAGCGGTCTGCGGCGGAGGAGTCAAAGTTTGAGAAACGTGAGCGCTATTCGCGGGATGAATTTTCGTCCAGCCGAGATAACCCACGGCTCCGACTGCAAGAAGAACAGCCGCCGCGATCAGAATCGTTTTCTTTCCACCGCTGGTTGCATGCTCAGGGGATGCGCCGCCGAGCGACGCAAATGTGGGCGCTTCCAGCGGTGGCGCCTCGATTGGTTCATCGGCCTTCGGCAATATTCTTGCCGGAGCGACCGCTGCGGCGTGACCGGATGACATGCTGGTGGTGTGGGAATGGCTTACTGGTGCTTCGGAAGCAATTGCCGCAGCAGAATTAACTTCCAACCTTCCGGTTGCTTCTGCCGCGTGCTTGAGAGCAGTCGCCATCGACTCTGCAGCGGGCTTCGAAACTGGTTGCCAGGGGTACTCCCGGTTGGTGGAGGATGTGGGTAATGGCGCAGGCATCGATTCAAGCAGTGCCGCTTCTGTCGGTTCCGGTTTCGGTCCAGGATCATTCTCAACTTCGAACAGGGAAGCGCTCACCGCTGGGATCGGAGATGGCGGCTGCTGCGGCGGCAAAGATGTAGATACGGGTCTTGGTTCGGAGACTTGCGGAGGGGCGGGTCGCCGGGTTTCGATCGTACTAACAGGACGGGAAGATGGCTGTGCAGCAGCCGTCGCACTCGCGGGTTTCGCCGCGTCGGTTTTGCGCAGCAATCCGCGGGCGACTCGCAGCGTTCCTTTGGATTGTTCAACGTTGATAGGTTTTGTGAGAACCAGGTTGGCGCCGATGCGGAACGCCTTGGCAACACCGGCCTGGCCCTCGACAACGGCAACCGCAAGCGACGACTGATTGGATCCGGAATTGTGCGCGCTTTTGAATAGCAGAGCGGCATTCTGCTCGCTGTCACAGTCCACCACGATGGCATCAAAGTGCTCTGCCATCAGCTTTTTCACTGCTGCAAAAGGCTCGTTGCAGGGCTCAACCCGAAACTCCAGGTCGGTCAGAACCTGTGTGACGACGCGGGCGGTTTTTTCGTCGGGACAGAATAAGAGAGCGTTGTACTTCATACTGGAATCGTAGGTACTGTGGTGGGGAGCATCAAGTTACGTAGGTACTTTGAAAGCGATTCCAAGCCCTTGACTCTGTCGTCACTTACGAAGGTTGGTGTCCTACCGGCGTTGGTCCAAACCGGGGAGGAGTCGGGATGGAGAAGGGTTGGCTTGGGGACGCTGCCGGTAAACCCGCCTTTGATTTTGAGTAGAAAGCGTAGAACCGAATCATCTACTCCATCTTCCAGAGATTCAACCTGGAATGGAAAAACCGCACCCTCAACCTATTTACACAAGCAGCTTAACGTCACCAACTCGGTGACTTTTATTGACTTGCCGCAGCTTGCGCCCTAGTATGGTCCGGCGTACGCTTCGTCACTTGATCGGCCAGACCATCTCGCACTACCGCATCGTCGAGAAGTTGGGCGGTGGAGGGATGGGTGTCGTCTACAAAGCCGAAGATCTCAAGCTCGGCCGCTTTGTTGCGCTCAAGTTCCTGCCTGACGATGTAGCCAAAGACCCGCAGGCCCTCAACCGTTTTGAGCGCGAAGCCAAATCGGCGTCTGCTCTGAACCATCCCAACATCTGCACGATCTACGAAATCGACGATCAGCACGGCGATGCCTTTATCGCCATGGAGTTTCTCGATGGATTGACGCTGAAGCATCGCATAGCGGGGCGTCCGATGGAGGCGGCGCTGATCCTGTCCCTTGCCATTGAAATAGCGGATGCGCTGGATGCAGCGCACGCGGAAGGCATCGTCCACCGCGACATCAAGCCCGCAAACATCTTCGTGACCAAGCGCGGACATGCCAAGGTTCTTGATTTCGGGCTGGCCAAAGTGACGCCCGCAGCCGGCGCCTCGAAGCAAGTGCCATCAAACACTGTGACCGGCACCATCGACGACCAGCATCTCACCAGTCCGGGCTCCGCCCTCGGTACTGTCGCCTATATGTCGCCCGAGCAGGCGCGGGCGAAAGAACTGGACGCGCGCAGCGATTTGTTTTCCTTCGGCACCGTGCTGTACGAGATGGCGACGGGTGCAATGCCGTTCCGGGGCGAAAGCTCTGCAGTGATCTTCAAAGCGATTCTGGACGCGGAGCCGACCCCTGCCGTGCGCTTGAATCCCGACTTGCCTGCCAAGCTGGAAGACATCATCAACCGGGCAATGGAGAAAGACCGGGAGCTGCGATACCAGAGCGCGAAGGAGATGCGGTCCGAGTTGCTGCGGCTGAAGCGGGACACGGAATCGCGGCACGGCGCACCCGCGAGTTCGGGCGCGATGGCGGTCGTGCAAGATACGCCTGCTCCGCCCGTGTCTCCCGCGTTGCCTTCCTCAGGGAGCATAGCGGCGGCCAGGCCTGCTTCGGTTGCGGTTACGCCAATTTTGGCGTCGCCCGGTTCACGTTGGAAGATCTTGCTTCCGGTTGCGCTCGTGGCCCTCATTGCCCTAGTGGCTGGTGGGCTCTACTTGCGCTCGCGCCCCGCGACTTCAACAACGAACGCTGCCCCGCTCACGGAAAAAGACACAGTCGTTCTCACGGACTTCACCAACACCACTGGCGACCCGGTCTTCGACGACACGCTTAAGCAGGCACTGGCCGTCGATCTCGAACAGTCTCCGTTCCTCAACATTCTGTCCGACCGCAAGATCAGCGCGACGCTGAAGCTGATGGACCGCCCGCCCACCGAGCACGTCACCGCCGACGTGGCCAAAGAACTCTGCCTGCGCACCGGAAGCAAGGCCATTTTGGCAGGTTCGGTTTCCAACCTTGGCAGCCAGTATGTGATCGGTCTGGAGGCGGTTGCTTGCACCACGGGGGACGCGCTGGCCAAGGAGCAAGCGGAAGCAGCCAGCAAGGAGGGCGTGCTCAAGGCGTTGAGCACTGCGGCAACCAGTTTGCGTGCCAAGCTGGGCGAATCGCTCGCCTCGGTGCAGAAGTTCGATGTGCCGGTGGAAGCCACTACGCCCTCACTCGAGGCCCTGAAGGCTTACAGCATGGGCGTCACCACCGGCCGCACCAAGAGCGACGCCGAAGCCATTCCGTTCATGAAGCGGGCCATCGAACTCGACCCCAACTTCGCCATAGCCTACGCCGGTCTGGCCGTTCATTATGGGAATCTTGGACAGGCGAGTCTCTCCGCGGATTATGCCAAGAAGGCTTACGACTTGCGCGATCGCGTAAGTGAACGTGAGAGGTACCGCATTTCCGCCTTGTACTTTCAGAATGTCACCAGTGAAGTGGAGAAGGCCACGGAAGCCTACGAACTCTGGGCGAAGAGCTACCCGCGGGATTTCGTGCCGCACGGAAATCTCGGTACGCTCTATGCCAATCTGGGCCAATACGACAAAGCGATCGCGGAAACCGCAACGGGGCAGCGGCTGGAGCCCACGAGAACTGGCTATGGGAACCTGGCAAACAACTACATCGATGTCAATCGGCTCAAGGATGCGCGGCAGACGATCCAGGAAGCCCAGCAGAAAAACTTCGATGACTTCCTTCTTCGGTCCGATCTGTACAGCTTGGCATTTCTGTCGGGGGATACGGCCGAAATGGAGCGCGACGTGGCGTGGGCGGCTGGCCGCCCTAACCAAGAAGACCAGATGCTCAACATCCACGCCGACACCCAGGCCTACTACGGTCGCTTGGGAAAAGCCCGCGATCTCGCCCGCCGTGCTTCTGACTCGGCCGTGCGCTCGGATGCCAAAGAAACCGGCGCCCAGTGGCTGGTTTATCAGGGACTCCGAGAAGCTGAACTCGGCAACGTGGCTGCTGCGCGCCAAGACGTCACGCGAGCGTTGGGGCTCGCTCCCGGTCGTGATGTCAGAGTTCTCTCGGCTTTGGCGCTCGCACGCAGCGGCGAAACTGTTCAATCCAGGACCATCATCGAAGCGCTGCAAAAGTCTGAACTTGCGAACACTTATCTCAAGGTGTACTGGTTCCCGGTAATCGAGGCCTCGATTGCAATGGCACAGCAGGCGCCCGACCGGGCGCTCATTGCGCTGGAGCCCTCACTACCCTACGAACTCGGGGGGCCTCCTCCCACAATCAGCGGCGGCACAATGTATCCCGCGTATATTCGCGGCCTGGCCTATCTTGCCCGAAAGAATGGTCCTGCCGCAGCCGCCGAGTTCCAGAAGTTTCTCGATCATCCCGGGATCATCCAGAACTTTCTGCTTGGCTCGCTCGCCCATCTTCAAATCGCCCGCGCGTATGCTGTCTCCGGCGACACCGCAAAAGCGAAGGCGGCCTACCAGGATTTTCTCACGCTCTGGAAAGACGCCGACCCAGACATCCCCATCCTGAAAGAAGCCAAGGCGGAGTACGCGAAGCTGTAATAGCTGAAACAATCAGTCCACGTTGCTTACTGTCTACTGCTAACTGTCGCAACCAGAATTACACTCAGAAGCCGACCCCACGTGGCCGGGGTTCGCGCGCCGGAAATGCCCCGGGGGCACACGAAGCCCCGTCCCGGTCCATGACCGGCATGGTCCAGTGTGTCTGTCTATTCTGGGCGGGTACAATTGCGGGCATGCGCATTCCGCTTTGGCTCAAGGTTGGTTGGAGCTTGTGGGTGCTGGCTTGGGTGCCGGTTTATTGGCATCAGTATGGATTGCAGAACTTCCTGTATTTCTGCGATCTGGGGAATTTGTTAGTTGCGGTGGCGTTGTGGTTGGAGAGCCCGCTGCTGTTCTCGTGGCAGGCTTGCGGGTTGCTGGTTTTTCAAACGCTCTATACCGTCGATTTGATTGAGGCGGTGCTCACCGGTCGGCACGTTATCGGTGGCACGGAGTATATGTTTGATTTTCATCTGCCTTTGATTGTGCGACTGCTCAGTTTGTTTCACGTGGTGATGCCTCCGCTACTGCTATGGGCTATCTGGCGGTTGGGGTATGACGGGCGTGGGTGGAAATATCAAACGCTGACCGCGTGGATTGTGGTTCCGATCAATTATTTCTGGCGGCCGCAATACGATGTGAACTGGGCGCGTGGGCCATTCTTTCACGAACAACACTTGGTGCCGGGGATTGTCTATTTGGCGGCTTATCTTGTGGTTGTTCCGGGGTTGGTGTATTGGCCTACTCACCTGGCCTTGCGGTGGTGGGCGCGGATAGCACGGCCCGAGGTGCGCGTAATCCGAGTCTCTGGCCGGTAGAAACTGCCTGCCGGATTCTAGCGCATTCCGTTGGCCAGCCTCGCGCTGGCAGGGCTTCTTCGCAGCAACAGCATGGTAGAAGCGCCGATCAACGGCCCTGGAACGAGAACGACAAATGCCCACCGCCAAGAGCCCAGGAACCCGGCGATCCGAGGCATCAGCCAAATCGCGACTACAGTGAGAGCGAATCCCAGACCGAGTTGCACTGAAAGTGCGGTGCCGACAAAGCGCTGGTCAGCGAGTTCGGTAACCATGGCGGAAAACTGGGCGGAGTCTCCGATGACGGAGATCCCCCAGATCACCAGGATCGTAATGAACAGCCATGACGGCCCTTCAAAGGCAAAGCCGATAGCAAGCGCGCAAGCTCCTGAAACAATCATCATGCCAGCGGTAGTTAAGGTGCGGCCGATGCGATCGGACAGAATGCCTCCCAGCATGCAGCCGAACGCGCCGGTCGCGATCGCGACGAAAGTGAGGAGAGACGCTCGCCCGACTGTCGGCAGGCGCTGGGCGCCGAGGGCTTCGTTCACGTAGACAAGAAGCCAAGCCCACATGGCGTAAAGCTCCCACATGTGTCCGAAATAGCCGAGATTGGCGAGGAGGAGGTCGCGATTGCGAAAGACCGCTCCGGCCTGGCGCGGATCGAAGAGAGCGCGGCCAAAAGGATAGGGCCCCTCGCGGGCGAAGAGCAAAAAGAGGATCGCTCCAACCAAAGTGGCGAGAGTGGACGATTTGATGACGAATCGCCAGTCCACCGCGCTTGAAAGGCTGCGAAAAAGGTGGGGCATGGACGACCCGAGGGTCAAAGCGGCGATTACGGTTCCGAGCGCAAGACCTCGATTGCGATTGAACCACGTGGATACCAGCTTAAGAGCAGGCGGATAGACGCCGGCCAAGGCAAATCCGGTCACGACTCGGGCTGTAATCGCACCCACGGGACCGTGGTTCAGGAGGAGTGACGCATTCGCTGCTGCCGCCAATAAGGCAGACACTGCCATTAGCGTTCTGAGACGAACAATGTCGGGAAGATTTACCAGGCTGGCGGTCAACGCGCCACAGACGAAACCGATCTGCACGCCAATGGTCAGCCAAGCAAGGACGAACGGTGAAACGTTCCATTCGCGTTTCAGTTCGGGGAGGATCGAGGTCGCCGAAAACCAAGCCGTCATCGACAGGACAATGGCGATCGACAGTAATATAAGGACCCGCCAGCGCGAAGCGTCAGCAGCCTGGTGCGATGAACCCGAAGCGCAAGTAGGCGACGTTGTGGGCATCCTAGCTTCAGGGTCTCAGGAGCGGAACCGTGTAGACCGTGGCCGTGCCGCTGAGGCATACCTCTCCCGCTTGATTGCGCACAGTAGTCTCGAGTTTGCAGATGGGCTTGTCCGAGCGGACCTCTTTGATTTCAACCCGGCCGGTGATTTCCTCGTCAATGCCCACCGCTTTGACGAATTTCCATTCGACGGAAAGAAACACCGTTCCCGGGCCGGGCAAGTCTTCCGCGACCAAGGCATTCAGGATGCCTGAGGTAACGCCACCCTGCACGATCAGTTTGCCGAAAACTGACCCCTCCGCGAGTTTCTGGTCGTAGTGCAGCGGATTGCGGTCGCCTGTCATTTCGGTAAAGCGGAGGATGTCTTGCATGCTGGTGCGGCGTGTGCGCTCCGCAAAATCTCCCACGTTGGGGCGGCCCTTGATCACGCCCGTCCAGCCGTCACCCGATTTGGTTTCGCTCAACGATTCTCCTCCTGTGCTCGTCCCGATTTTAGCAACGAGAATGATGGGATCGGGTCAGGGCGTGGTTTTGGCAGCCAACGCCTGTTGGGTTGACTGCAACAGGGCTTCTGGTCCTACGGGACTGCCGGTGGCTCGTTCCATCCAGAGATCGGGGGTGACGCGGCCCATTTTGGCCATGCGCTCGAACTCGGGGCCGATGGCGCCGGCTTTCTTCATTTGTTCTTCAATCTGAAATGCGATCAGATGGCCGATAGGATAATCGGGCAGGTAGAGGAACGAATCGATCATGTGGGAATAAATCCCCAGCAAGACGACATCGTTCTTGTGGAAGACGGGAGCGTAGTAGCGGTTCCAGATGTCTTTCGAGATCCGCACCGTGGCCGCGTTGAGTTGCTGGGGAGTGGCTTGCGGGTGATCGTACATCCAGTGCCAGACCGCAATATCGACTAGAGCGACTCCGGCAATTTCGTAGGTGCCCCAGAAGTCATTGAGAGTTTTCTCGGCTCGGCTTTTGGCGTCTGGTGCGGGCAGGCCGAGCAGTTCGAGGTCGTGTCCCTGGAAGACGAAGGCCAGAGCCTCGGTGAAGGCGGTGTTGGGCACGCCCTGAAGCAAGCTGTAGTCGTTGTCGTTTAACGAGAAGGTCTGCTCCACGTTGTGCCCCATTTCATGCACGGCAATGTTGAAGCCTTTGTAGTTCATGCCGGTTTTTTCGACACGAGTGCGCAGGTGCGCTTTTTCGCTTCGCATTTCGGATCCCATAGCATGACCGGAACCGCGGGCGGGGTCAACGATGATGTGGTTGGCCAGGTACTGGGCACGATCCGGAGTGAAGCCGAGCTTCATCAGGAGGTTGGGGATGTCTTTCTGATAGGCCTCCGCGGTGGGATATTTCTTGGCGACGATCTCATCCAACTGGGCCTCAGTGTATTGGCTGCCGGGACGAAAACCGTTGTACCAGATGTCGAAAGGCTCAAGCGGGCGCCCGAGGCGAGCCTGAATGAGTTGCGCGGTTTGAGCCACGAGCGGGGAAGTCAGGATTTGTTCCAGCATGGCTTTCAGCTGCGCTTCCGGAATTTCGCGGTCTTCATCAAAGCGGCGGTCGATCAGCGTGGGAGCGGTTGGGGAATAGGGATCGGCTTTGCGCGCCGCGTTGAAGTCTTTCAGAAGCGCCGCGTAACGCGTGTCCGGTTCGGGCGCGTTCGTGATTGGCTGGCTGGTTGTGGCATCTGAATCTTTTGCCGCTGCGGGATTGACTTCATTGGTAAACGGATTCCAGTCGACGGCGGGATTGTTAATCACAACTTGCGGAATGCTCTGCGTAACGATGCGCTCCATCACCTGCTGGATCATACGTTGCTTGGCGAGACCAGCTTGCTTGTCGGAGTAGTTGGTTTTGATTTCGTCGCGCAAGTTCCAGTGGCTTAACAAGCGCATTTTGGGCGGGAAGAGGCGCTGGCCTTGCGCATCGAGCAAGTGATACATCCAGACGTTGTATTGAGCGATGTATTGTCCGGATTCGGCTGCGGCCTGAGCGATGGCCAGGTTGACGTCGGCGGGAATGCGTTTGTCGAAACGTTCTGCGAGGCGGACCTCGGCCCACTGACGGCGAGTCCAGTTGGGACCGTTCTTGAGGCGGTCATTGAGGGTGGTCAAAGGGAAGTTCAAGAGCACGGTGAACGCAAGTTTGTTGTTGAAGAAGTCATCGATCACGTGCGCACCAGGATCGTAGCCGGCGAATACCTCGTCGAAGGGGAGCACCGGGCCGAGATCAAGGTCGGATTGCTGATTGAACTCACGGCGAATTTCATGCATGTGGCCGTCGAGTTGTTCGAGCAGGCTTTGAAAGCGATAGAACATGGTGTCGAGAGTCGCCCGATCGCCAGCGAAATTGGTGCGGACGAAGTCTTCGAAGACAGAGGCGTCGCCGTCTTCCGCACGCCAGAATTCGTCGACCTGATGGAGACCGCGGTCGAGGCGCGGCTGTTGTTGCGCGCCGTATTTCCCAGTGAGCTCGGTTTGCAGCTTGGCAATTGAGGCGTTCATCCAGGCAAGCGGGGTCGCGGCGGACGTTTTGGCGACGGTGGGAGCGGTCTGCATCAGGTTCTCCTCGGAAGAAAGTGGCACGGCGATGCATGCGATCGCGACGGCGATTAGCGTCAAGCGGACGCATTGGCTCATTTGTTGTTCCTCTTTGTATTCATTTTCTGCTGCTCTTCATTTTCTGCTCCTCAGGGCCGAGTCGGTTGACGGATAAGGCAGTGAATTGCTGACCTCGGAGATCTCGGAGGGAGCGTAATCGGGGAAGGGAAGGTTCTTACTCTCTCGCCACTGTTTCACCTCGTGCGAGACCTCGGCGGTTTTCTCCTGGTCGAGACCGGCGTCGCGAGTCATATAAAGGACGCGCGAGGGGACCGCGAAGGTTGTGCCCGAGGCCTCGACGATATCCATGATTCTGAGCAGGAGATCTTCCTGAATGGCGAGGAACTCGGCGCCATCTCGGGTCAGGGCATAGCAGAAGACTTCGAGGGTCAGGGCGCTGTTGTCGTATCCGATGAAGCGGATGCGGGCACCGTCGGTCTCAACCTTGGGATGTTCATAGAACATGCGGCGAATTTGCGCGAGAACGTAACGCAACTGGTCGGCGGAAGTTTCGTAGCGCAGGCCGAGTTTGGTGTTGAAGAGGATCTTATCGCGGCGGCTCAGGTTCTCGATATTCATGGTGGCGAGCGAGCCGTTGGGAATGGAGAGCTCAATTCTTTCGGGAGTGCGAATGCGAGTCGAGCGAAGGGAGATATCTTCCACCGTTCCGGTCTTGTCGCCAAAACGGCATATGTCGCCCACGCGGATGACTTCATCTCCAAGCAGAGAGACTCCGCCGAAAAGATTTTCCAGGGTTTTCTGGGCAGCGAAAGCGATGGCGATTCCGCCGATGCCCAGTCCGGCAAGGGCGGCGGTTATGTTGACGTCGAGAGAGGCGAGTATGGCAAAGACGGCAACAATGGAGATAAGGGCTTTGAGGACACGTTCACCGAGGAGCAAGAGCGAGCCTGTGCCGGTGCGACCCGCCCGAATTGCACGTTCACGAACCCGTCGCGCGATCTGCTGAACGATTCGAGAGACCAACCAGGCGCACGCAACGATGAATACCACACCGATTACTTCCTGGTGGTTGTGGCGTGCCAATAGCGGCAAGCCCAGCTGTCGCACGAGCATGCCGTCATAAATGGTGGCAAAAAGAAGCCACAGCGGTTTCGAGATGGCGTTCCAGGCAGCCGGGCGGGGTATGGTGGAACGGCGGCGCAGTTTTTGATAGAGACCGAGGAACCGGATCGTGAGCCAGCCCAGGCCTGCGGAGACGGGGATGGCCAGCAACACGGCTAGCCATTGCCATATCGCTATCCCCAGGAACTCGTACTGCACCAAGAAATCAGGAAGGTGGCTTTCCACCTGACGCACTTCCAGGCGGTCGTAAAGGTCGGGAACCTTGGCCAGCGTGTCAGAAGAGATCAGCCATATTTTCACGCCGCTGACGTCGGAAACACGGACGAGATCGAGATCGGCATCGACGTCTCCCGCGGATAAAGGGCCGAGGCGCTGCTGATTTGGGGAAGATCCCTCTTGTGGGGATCCCTCGGGAAGGTTGCTGATCAGTCTGAGATTGCCGGAAAAAGCCCGATCCATCACCGCCCTCAACTTGACGGCGAGGTCTTCACCTTGCGCGGAGCGCTTGGAATTCGACAGCTGCAAATACTGCGCAGCAGTCGAGTAATTTCCCGCTTGAACGGCGTGGAGGAATCCGTAAATCGTGCCGTAAGGCGTCTCGCGGCCCAGGGGGTCTGGCGGCGCAGGCTGGGTGGCGGCTCCGGCGGGCTTGCTGGATTGTGTTGGCAACAGTTGTCCGACTGCAGCCACGGGGATGACTGCGCACAAGAGAAGCCAGCGAGCTCGCTTAAAGAATAAAGACGACATGGTTCCTTCTCCAGAGAAGGGGCGCGAATCGAGTGCAGAGCGAGAGTTCATTGTACCGAAAGCGAATTGGGCTTGAGTTCCTATGGGCGCTTGGGCCGGTACACATGGGTGCTGGTGCCGAAGAAGACTTCGGCCGATTCCATGACTGTTTCCGAGAGGGTAGGATGGGGATGAATGGTCAGCGCAATGTCTTTGGCGAGGGCGCCCATCTCGATGGCGAGCACCCCTTCGGCGATTAGTTCGCCGGCGCCGGCGCCGACAATTCCCACACCTAGCACGCGCTCGGTTTGCGGATCGACGATTAGCTTGGTCATGCCTTCGGGGCGGTCGATGGTCATGGCGCGTCCAGAGGCTCCCCAGGGGAATTTGGCTACCTTGACTTCGCGGCTTTCTTTCTGCGCCTGAGTCTCGGTGAGACCACACCAGGCGATTTCGGGATCGGTGAAGACGACGGCGGGGATGGCGTTGGGCTCGAAGGCGACTTTGTGTCCGGCGATGGCTTCAACGGCGGTGCGGCCTTCGTGCGAGGCTTTGTGAGCGAGCATGGGCTCGCCGACAACGTCGCCAATGGCGTAGATTGCGGGGTCGTCAGTTTGTAGCTGCTTGTTCACCTGGATGAATCCGCGCGGACCGATTTTGACTTGAGTTTTCTCCAGACCGGGAATTTCGGAATTGGGTTTGCGTCCGACCGACACCAAGACTTTATCGAAGAGCTTCTCGCGTTCCTTCACTTCTGGACCGTCGAAGGTGACGCGGATTTCGTTGGGTTCCTCTTTCACTGCGGCAACGGTGGTGTTGAGCAGGATGGAATCGAAGATCTTCTCCATGCGCTTGTGCAACGGAAGAACGAGATCGCGATCGGCTCCAGGTAGAAGTCCGGGCAGCATCTCGACAACCGAGACTTTGGCGCCCAGGGCGGCGTAGACGGTGCCGAGTTCCAGACCGATGTATCCGCCACCGACCACGAGCAGAGAGCCGGGTACTTCGGTCAGGTCCAATGCGGATGTCGAGTCCATCATGCGCGGAGTCTCAAGTTTGAGGCTGGGAATGATTGCTGGCCGCGAGCCGGTGGCAATGATGATTCGGTCGAAGGTCAGGGATTCTTCAGCGCCATTTGTGCGGCTGACACGCAGCGTATTTGAATTTTCGAATGCTGCTCGGCCCTGGATGTATTCGACCTTCCTTTGTTTCGAAAGCACGCCTAAGCCGCCGGTGAGTTTCTTGACGACGCCTTCTTTCCAAGAGCTCAAGCGCTGCAGATCGATTTTCGGGTCGGCGTATTCGATGCCCCAATTCTTCGCGTGGCGGGATTCGTCAATCAGCTTGGCAACATGGAGAAGTGCCTTCGACGGGATGCAGCCGCGATACAGGCACACACCGCCCGGGTTCAGTTCCGGATCGATGAGCGTGACTTTCATCCCAAGGTCGGTGGCGAGGAAGGCGGCGGCGTAGCCGCCGGGTCCAGCGCCGATTACTGCGATGTGGAGACTCAATGGGTCTGTCATGGAAATTTGTTTACTGACAAAACTGTGTCATTCTCACCAAGTTGGGTCGCGGAACGACAGCAACGTACCCGAAGAACCCTGTGGGACCCGGTTTCCAAAAGCCAGCTTCGGGAGCGTGTCCACCAAGTACTGGAGATCGTCGCGAAAATGCCTTGCGACAGTCACCTGGCTATAAGCAGCGCGGGGTCCTTCGACTCCGTGGATGTTGCGCTTTGCGCAGCATCCACTCCGCTCAGGATGACAGGTTATGCTTCGGATGTTCACCCCTGAACCGACAGCAAGAAGGGCTGCTCAAAGGCTTCCGCGATCCAACGCAAAAACCGGGCAGCGTCGGCTCCGTCAATCAACCTGTGGTCATACGATAAAGACACTGGCAAGACCAGCCTCGGCTCAAACTTGCCGTTAAGCCATACGGGTTCCATGCTGGAGCGCGAAAGGCCCAGGATCGCGACCTCGGGATAATTCACGATGGGGGAGAATCCTGTTCCCCCAATTCCGCCGAGGTTGGTGATGGTGAACGTGCCGCCTTCCATTTCCGCAAGCGTCAACTTCTTTTCGCGTGCTTTCTTGGAAAGCTGCGTAAGTTCGGCCGCGAGTTCGACTATGTTCTTTTTGTCAACGTCTCGAATCACCGGGACCAGCAGGCCGCGATCCGTGTCTACGGCAACGCCGATGTTGATGTATTGCTTGTAAACGATCTCATCTTTTGCCAGATCGATGCTGGCATTGAACTGGGGAAAGATTTTCAGCGCGGATGAACAGACCTTCAATGCGATGGCGGTGACCGTCATCTTCCCGCCGGCTTCTTCCGCCTTCGGAGCGAAGCGCGCGCGCAAGTGCTCGAGTTCGGTGATGTCGGCTTTATCCTTCTGCGTGACGTGCGGGACCGTGGTCCATGCCTGCCATAGATGTTCGGCGGTTTTGCGGCGTACTCCGCGGATCGAAACGCGCTCGACCTTGCCCCACTTGGTGAAATCTGGCAACTCCAGCTGAGTGAATTGAGGGCCGCGAGGCGCTTGTGCGGCCGCAGTAACCGAAGCGAGCAGCGCCTTTGAATGCGCCTTCACGTCGCTTTCACTGATGCGTCCGCCGGGTCCGCTTCCTTTCACGTCGTGAATGTCAATGCCGATCTCGCGGGCTAATCGGCGAACGTGTGGGGCCGCCGGAACCGGCGTTCTATGTTCGGAGCCTGCGACCTTATCGAGTTGAGCCGGCATGGTGAAGCTGGGAGGCAGCGTCTGCGGTTGATCGGGTGGAAGCGCCTGTTCTTCCGTTTTGCCTTCGGCCTGAATAGCAGCCTGGAAAGCAAGGCGGGCCCCCTGCTGTCCTGAGACGTGTTCGACAGGTGCATGTTTTGGTCGCGCCGCTTGAGGTGCCGCGGCGCCTTCGAGGGTAAAAATGACATCTCCGACTTTAACCTTCTCGCCTTGCTTTACACAAACTTCTTTGACAACGCCGCTGATTGAAGAGGGAACTTCGATCACCGCCTTGTCGGTCTCCAGTTCCATGACGGGCTGGCCCTGCGAAACCTTGCTGCCGGGAGAAATCATGAGGCGCACCAGATCGCCTTGTGAGATATTTTCCCCCAGTTCTGGCAATTTGAATTCAGTGGGGCCAGCATTGGCAGGGCTCTGGGAAGCTCGTCGGTCCGGCGTTGCCGCAGTTGAAGGGGGAACGGATGGCGGCTGGGTTACGGGTTGAGCTTCTTTCTTGGGCGACTGCATCGTGGCGGTCGCGCCTGAGGCCGACGCGGCCACCTGTTGCGCCTTGGGCTCTGACGCTTTCGCGGGTGAGGGCGCCCTCGCCACACTACCGCCAGCGCCGTTCTCGAAGGTGAAGATGACCTGCCCGACCTTAATCTTTTCGCCCTCTTTGACGCGAATCTCTTTCACCACGCCGCTTACCGTGGACGGCACTTCGACGACCGCCTTGTCAGTTTCGAGTTCCATCACCGCCTGGCCTTGGGTGATGGTGGCGCCGGGCGAAATCATCAGCCGGACGAGGTCGCCCTGATCAATGTTCTCGCCGAGTTCCGGTAGCTTAAATTCTGTCACTGTGACTCCCTTGGTCTTTAGGGCCGCCGTACTAGCGCCCGTCGTGTGTAGGCGTCCTCGCGGGCGTCCGAGGGCAGGATGCCCTCGGGACAGCCGGCAAGATGCCGGCGCTACTACGTATGGGCCGGGTTCGGCTTTTCCGGATTGATGCCCAAGTCTTTAATCGCCTGCTGGAGTATCTCCGGCCCGATTTGTTTGTCGTGCGCCAGCGCGGTTAACGTGGCCAATACGATGTGCTTCGCGTCTACTTCAAAAAAATCACGAAGGGAAGCTCGGCCCTCGCTGCGGCCAAAACCGTCTGTACCCAGCGCCATCAGTGGTCGCGGCACCCACTGCGAAATCGATTCCGGAAGCACCTTCATATAATCGGATGCGGCGACAAAGACTCCGGGTGCATCTTTCAGACATTGGGTTACAAATGGAATGTGCGGAGCCTTACCTGGATGCAGCATGTTCCAGCGCTCGCAGTCGTTGCCATCCTGATAGAGCCGCTTGTAGCTCGTCACACTCCAAACGTCGGCGGCAACACCGTACTTTTCTTCCAAGATCTGCTGCGCCTTGAGCACTTCGAACATAATTGTTCCGCTGCCGAAGAGTTGCGCTCTCAGCTTGGTGTCTTTTTTCGCAGAGGATTTGAAGCGATACAAACCCTTCAGAATTCCGTCCCGGACTTCCGCCCCGTGCGGCATCTCGGGCATCGGCAACGGTTCATTGGTAACGGTCAGGTAATAGAAGATTGATTCCTGATCCACGTACATGCGCTTGATGCCATCCTGAATGATGACGGCAATTTCATAGGCGAAAGCGGGATCGTAAGCGAGGAGATTCGGTACGGGGAGTGCCAGCACATGACTGTGGCCGTCCTGGTGTTGTAAGCCCTCGCCGGCGAGCGTGGTGCGGCCGGCGGTGCCACCCACCAAGAATCCGCGCGTGCGCATATCGGCGGCGGCCCAGATCAGGTCGCCAATGCGTTGGAAGCCGAACATCGAGTAGTAAATAAAGAAAGGAATCGTGTTGATCCCGTGGTTCGCATATGCTGTGCCCGCCGCGATAAATGAGCACATCGAACCGGCCTCGGTGATGCCTTCCTCGAGGATCTGTCCGTTCTTGGCTTCCTTGTAATAGAGAAGCGTGTCCATGTCGACGGGTTCGTAAAGCTGGCCGACACTGGAGTAAATGCCTACCTGGCGGAAAAGCGCTTCCATGCCGAAAGTGCGCGCTTCGTCAGGAATAATGGGAACGATCAGCTTGCCGATCTCGGGATCGCGCAGCAATTTCCCCAACAAGCGCACGAAGACCATGGTAGTGGCAACGTCGCGACCCTCGGTGCCTTTATAGAACTCATCGAAGTGGGATTCGGAAACCGGGCTGATTGGCTTGGCTCGTACTTTACGTTCGGGGAGATAGCCGCCGAGCTGCTTGCGCCGCTCCTTCATATATGTGATTTCGGGACTGTCATCGGCCGGGCGATAGAAGGGAGCGTTGTGCAGTTCGTCGTCGGGGATGGGAATTCCGAAACGAGAGCGGAACATTTCCAACTCGTCGTCGTTCAGCTTTTTCTGCTGATGGGTAATGTTCTTGCCTTCGCCGGCTTCACCCAGGCCGTAACCCTTGATTGTCTTTGCCAGAATGATGGTTGGCGAACCATGGTTCTCGACCGCCGCTTTGTAGGCCGCGTGGACTTTGATCGGATCGTGCCCGCCCAGGCGCATGCGCGCGAGTTGTTCGTCGGAGAGATGCTCGACCATCTTAAGCAAGCGAGGATCAGTGCCGAAAAAGTTTTGCCGGAAGTAAGCGCCGCTCTCGACGAAATACTTCTGATACTGGCCGTCGCTGATCTCCCCCATGCGCCTGACCAGCAAACCATCACGATCGCTGCGGATGAGAGTGTCCCAGTCGCCGCCCCAGATTACTTTGATTACATTCCAGCCCGCGCCACGGAAAATGGCTTCCAGTTCCTGAATGATTTTTCCATTGCCGCGTACCGGACCGTCGAGTCGTTGCAGGTTGCAGTTCACGACGAAGATTAAGTTGTCGAGCCGCTCGCGTGAAGCCAGCGTGATGGAACCTAACGCTTCGGGTTCATCCATTTCGCCATCGCCCAGGAAGGCCCAAACTTTTCCGCCGGTTGAGAGCTTCAGGCCGCGATTTTCGAGGTAGCGAATAAAGCGGGCCTGGTAAATTGCCTGGATCGGACCCAATCCCATCGAAACCGTGGGGAACTCCCAGAAATCGGGCATGAGCCAGGGGTGAGGATAAGAGGAGAGCCCGCCACCAGGTTTGAGTTCACGGCGAAAGTTCTCAAGTTTCTGCCGGGGGATGCGGCCTTCAAGATAGGCGCGGGCGTACATGCCGGGTGCGGCATGGCCTTGGAAATAAACGAGGTCCCGATCTCCAGCTTCGGTCTGGGCGCGCAGAAAATGGTTAAACGCCACCTCGTACAAAGTAGCCGCCGAGGCGAAGGTCGAAATATGTCCGCCAATGCCCTCTTGAATCTTATTGGCACGCACCACCATGGCCAGCGCGTTCCATCGCACCAGACTCTTAATGCGGCGCTCCATCTCCTGGCTGCCAGGGAAGGGCGGCTGCTGAACCGAGGGAATGGTGTTCTGATAAGGAGTGGTTGCCGTGAACGGCAGGTTGACTCCGGCGGCGCGCTTGGCATGCAACGACAGCTGCTGCAGCAAGCGTCCGGCGCGCTCCGGGCCGCCTTCGGCTAGCACATAGTCGAGGGAATCGAGCCATTCGCGAGTTTCAAGCACTTCCAATCCATTCGTCTGGGTCTCAGCCACGTCTGGTTTCTCCATTATGAGTCGGAATCTCCCATGATAGACAATCGCGGGGAATTTTGCTGGCGAACTCGTTGGGGGAGCTGGCGAGGGCTACAATTTGTGCTCAAACGGGAATCCTTGGGCTCTGAGGACACATCCATAACAATCAGGAGTGGGCCCCGCGTTACGCTTGATTGCCGGCCGCGAACCGGTACCGGTCAACCACAGATTGCATCCAAGTCAGGCAGAACCAAACATTCGGTCAAATCGAGAAAGAGGAGACTCCCTATGGCGAAGAAACCTGCTTCCAAGATTAATGCCCAGCCGCACATTCATCAGAGGGCACGAGAGATTCAGCAGTATGGCACCGTGAACCATGCTCTGCCCCTGGAACTGGAAGAGCCGGTCCGTCTGGAAATGACGGAACGACTCAACCTGTTACTTGCAGACACCATGACCCTTCGCGATCTGTATAAGAAATCACATTGGCAGGTCGCGGGCCCGACCTTCTACCAACTTCACCTGCTTTTCGACAAGCACTTCGGCGAGCAGTCTGAGCTCGTCGACACCATCGCCGAACGAATTCAGTTGCTTGGAGGCCTCAGCATCGCCATGGCCCCTGATGTGGCGGAGACTACACGAATCGAACGGCCACCCAAGGGAAGGGAAGAAGTTCCGGTACAACTCTCGCGCCTGCTGGACGCTCACCAGATCATTATCAGGGACTGCCGCGAACTCGCGAAGCGGGCTTCCACCCTGGGAGACGACGGGACCAATGACGTAGTCGTCTCGGATGTGTTGCGGACGAACGAACTGCAGGTTTGGTTCATCAGCGAGCATCTGGTGACGATGCCGTTGTCGGAAGCAGTAGATAGTTCTGCGGCCGCGGACTGACTTGCGACCCAGAGTTGTTGTTAAAGGGCCGGTCCCGTATCGGCCCTGATTATTCCCCATCCGGGTTTCCTGCCGTTCCGGCCCACTTGATGCTCTTGACTTCGTCGAGCCTCGCGTTCAAGATGAGGTGTCACTTTTGGACAATCACGCGGAAGCAGGCGGTAATTCGTCCTGGTTATTTACGAATTCGTAACAGGGGCGGTACACCGTCGATAGTGGCTTTTCATAGCGCCGACTCTCGGCGGGTTTTCGCGACAAGGAGTGCAAATTTTTAGCGCCGTCGCGGCTCTAAGTTGCTATTATTGCAGTTACTTCTGCCGACGTGAGAGGGGGCAAAAATGTTTCCAGGCGGACAGAACTTGCGCATGCTGCGTGAGCAACTGGGATTGACCATGAGGGACGTCGAGACGGCCAGCACGCGGATCGCGCAGCGGCGCGAGAATGACGAGTTTTCCATTCCCCCGAGCCGACTTTCGGATGTTGAGACAAAAGGAGTGATCCCGAGCATCTACCGGCTGTATTCTCTGGCGGTCATCTACCGCCGTGACATCCGGGAACTTTTGTCCTGGTACGGGGTGGATTTGAACGGGATGGCGGCGGATCTGGATTTCGTTATCCCGCCGAAATCGCATGTCTCCGAAGCCTTGGCGAATCTTTCCAGCATTCAGATGCCGATACGTCTCGACCCGAGCTTTGATCCCCGTCGCACTGTAAACTTTGGAAGAATGGTCGAACAGTGGGGCCAAGTTCCTCTTGCGTACTTGGCGCAATTTGCCACCTGCCGGTACACCTATGGCTACATCGGAAGCGACGATTTGACTATGTACCCTATTCTTCCGCCGGGGACTTTCGTGCAGATCGATGAGTCCAAGAACAAGGCGTCGGAAGGAGGCTGGAGGTCGGAATACGAGCGGCCTATCTACTTCGTGGAAACACGGGACGGTCACACCTGTTGCTGGTGCACAATGACCCGCGAAGAAATTATTCTGCAGCCCCACCCGCTATCACCGGTGGCAGCTCGTGCATTGCGGTACCCGCAAGAGGCGGAAATAATTGGCCAGGTCGTGGGGGTCGCGATCAGGCTGGGGGATTGGCGTCCGCTCTTGGATTCTTCAACAAGCTCGAAAGCGCGTGAAGTACTGAACTGAGATGCCGGGCAGATCCGGCGCCAGGGCCGGGGGGCAATAAGCTCGGGCTCGCGGTTGCCAGTCGTTCGATGTAGGCGTCAGGCGGAAGGCCTGCCACTTGGCTGGATTGTTTCGCATCCTGCACTAATTTCCGGATCGGCATCGCCAGGACTTTCGAGAGCTGAGAGCGGTGCGCACGGGCCAGCGCTTTTTGTGCCGCCAAATCCCCGTAGACGCGACTGAAACCCCAATGTTCGTAGCTTCCCGCTTTATCCCGCAACCCAGAAAGATACTCTAGCCGGTTCAGGCAGCCGGCCAAGGCTGTCAGAGTCGTCTCTTGCAGGTCCTCGAGCGCCGAATGCAGAGTCATTTTTACGGTTTTGGAAATTCGAAATTACTAAAGTAATCTACCCAAAAGGGCTTCCGCCAATACATTATCACGGGGTAATCCCACATAGGAAAGGAAATTACACCGTGAAAATGAGCTCCCGTCTGTCGGTTGTTGCGCTGCTATTGGTGTGTACTTCCGTACCGGTAACTGTGATGGCTGTTGATTACTCGACAGCTGCGGCTTCGTCTGGCCCGATCAGTCTCCCCGCGCCCCCCAGTGCGCCGGTGGATGGCAACCCGACCGGCCCGCCGAGAGTCGTTGCGGGACAATAGGCTTCGCTAAAGCTGTTGTTGTGGGCTGGCGCAAAAGGGTGTATATTCTGCGCGATAGCCCATGCCTGCCTCGCGAATGCTTTGGTATTACCTGTGGATAGCTCCCCACGTCCTACAGGGGATTATTTTGTTTGCGATGGTGCGTCGCGGACTGCTTCGTCAGTTCCCGATGTTCTTCCTCTATACCGGCTTTGAGATCTTGCAGAGCGCTTTGCTGCTGGTGGTAGCTCATTTTGTGTCCTATTTCGGCACAGTGTATTTTCAGGTGTACGCGGTGGGACTGGCTCTTAGTACGGCTATCAGGTTTGGCGTCATCTATGAGCTGTTCAGCCACTTCTTTCAGCGGTACCCGGCGCTTAATGGAGCTGGGAGATGGTTGTTCCGCGGGGCGACCCTGGTACTTCTGGTGGTTGCGGTTGGGCTCGCGGTCTTTGCGCCCGGCAACGTCATGGATCATGTCTTGAAGGATGCTGCATACGCCTCGTTGAAGACGACGACCTTTGCCGCGGATCGCGCAGTCAGTGTCTTGCAATGTGGTTTGCTGATTTCCTTGTTCTTGTTCTCACGCTATTTCGTTCTCTCATGGCGGAGTCCAGCGTTCGGCATTGCCCTGGGCTTGGGGACGTTCGCGATCGCCGAGTTAGCCACTACGGCCATTCGACTCTATGTCCCCGCCAGCGACGAGACGTTCGATGTCGCTGGCATGGGAATTTATCACCTTTGCGTGCTCGTCTGGATCTTGTACCTCGTGCGCGTCGATCAGGAGCCACGAATCACTCTGCAAACCTTGCCGAAATACGATTTGGAGATTTGGAATCGGGAGTTGGAGCGTCTCGTACAACAATGACTTTCACCCTGACTATCACACTCGTCCTCGTTTTGGTCGCATTCGTTGGTCTAGGCTTCTTGATTACGCTAGCTAGGGGCCGGGCGTCCGCGTCCAAGGTTTTAGATAATCCGACCGAGCACATTCGTGCGGTGGACCTTGCGGCATTTCAGAACCTCGTTGATCCCGACGAGGAAGCGTTTCTTCGCACGAATCTGGCTCCAACCGAGTTCCGCAAAATTCAGCGGGAACGCCTGCGGGCCGCGGTAGAGTACGTTTCCTGTGCGGCTCAAAATGCAGCCGTCCTGCTTCGTCTGGCCGATGCCGGGCGTCGCAGCCCCGATCCGGCGACCGCGGACGCTGCTGAAAAACTGGTCCAAAATGCGCTTCGCCTCCGGCTTTACGCTTTACACGCAATCCCTAGATTCTACCTCGGCATGATTCTCCCGGGCGTGCGCATCTCTCCGGTACGCGTCGCCGAAAGGTACGAGCAGATGACCCGTCTCGTCGTATTGCTCGGATGCCTGCAATATCCTACGCGGGGCGTCGCCACGGCGCTCTGATCGGGAAATCGCGTAGCTCGACGTAAGCGTGCGATAGGCGTTGTCGTGACCCTCGATGTCACGGACAATTGCCTGGTGCCGTCCGTCCGGCGAATCGTCCTTCGATCCACGTAATCTGCTCCCTGACCGAGTCTCCGATCACGCGACCCGGATCGAGATTGGGATACTTTTCCCATTGGAGCCGGTCACCCTGTTTGCACATGCGTTCGACGATCGGTGCTGTGCGTGAAGTGGGCACGACTCGATCAGCATCGCCGCTGATCACCAGGATCGGACCGGTTGCATGGATGTGCCCAACGCTGTTTCTAGCGAAGTACTGTTTAACGAATTCATTGTTCTCCCACCCTGGCTTCAACATTTCGGCGGGTGACGGTTCAGCGCTCGCTGCCGGGTGCCAGCAGTCCTGCTGGATGTGGCCATAGAGCTCAAGCGCCTTCGCCGCCAGCATGTCGGTAACTTGAAACTGCGGATAGACCGTCCTGGTGCCATACGCCAGAAATAGGAACGCGCTGTTGGAGGGTATTTGACTCTGGTGGGCGTACAGATCCTTTGCGTCTATCACGCCAGAAATTGCAATGCTTCCGAGGTATCCAGAGTCATGGATCTCATTTTCTTTCTCGGCCACCGCAGCCGCCGCTAAACTTCCTTCGCTCTCACCCATGACAATCCACCTAAGGCCAAGTTGCGGAACTGCGGCACGGGCCGCGGGAATAGACGCAATGACATCGGTCGCGTTCGACTGGGCGTCCAGGTATGCATTGCGAAAATTGCTTCCCAGCCCGGTATAATCCGTGGCCACGATAGCGTACCCCAGGCTCACATACATCGAGAGAAACGGTCCATGCACCAGATTCCTCATCAGGGACGGGGCGCACGATCGAGCGACGCCGGTGGCGCCATGAGCCCACGCGATGATTGGCCAGCCTCCGGCTGGCGGCTTTTCTTGGCTGGGAATCAGAACCACGCCTGAGGCCGCGACGTCCTCTCCGGTTGCGGAATGCGAGTGATAGAGAATCCGAATCGCTGAAACCTCAGGCGGAAGCTCGTATTCATCAAACGATTCGGAGCGGATCAGCTCCCCGATTTTGCCAGCTGGAAAGGGATGAGGAGTGTCATAAAATTTTGTGAGAGGGAGTGATCGGAGAATCTCCGATCGCTTAACGGGAGGAGAAAGTTGTGTCTGCGTAAAAGTGGGCTCGGCTGCGAACAAGACCGCGCCGGAAAACAGGAAAATGGCGAAGGATGAATTCCACCAAGACACAGATTGAAACATCACATTGGGGCCTGGAACGCTATCCCTTCCAGAACACCATGATTCCGAGAACAACCGGCAGATAGAGAACCGACGCATGAAGGACACGGCTGGCCATCACTTTCGAGGCGGATGCGGTCAGTTTGCCCACGTGATAAAAGAGGAAGGCTCCGGCCATGAACATTCCAGCCCAATACCACAGGCCAGCACGATCTACCAGAGGCAACATCGTGGCCAGGACCAGCATTACGCTGAAGCCTGCGATCTCTGCGCGAGTGAAGCGCGAGTCGAGATCAAAGTCAGGCAACATCTTGTAGCCGGCACGGGCGTAGTCGTCACGGTACATCAGGGCAATCGCAAGAAAATGTGGAAATTGCCACAGAAACAAAATCGAGAAAAGATACCAGGCGTGGCGATCGATGACCGCCGATGCCCCAGCCCATCCGATCAGGGTTGGCATAGCTCCAGGGAAGGCTCCGAGCAACGTGCATAAAGGTGTCTTCCTCTTCAACGGGGTGTAAATGAGGAGGTATGACAGCAACGTCGAAACCGCTAGAAACGCTGACAGCAGGTTGACCGTAGCCGCCAGATACAGCCCACCGGTAGCGCTCAATAGAATGCCGAAGACAAACGCCTCGCGCGTACTCAGCCGTCCTGAAGGCAAAGGGCGGTTCGCGGTCCGGCGCATTTGACCGTCCCACAGCCGTTCCATCCATTGATTGAGAGTCGCGGTCCCACTAGCAACTAACAGTGTACCAACCAGCGTGTTGACCAGGCCTGCGATCCTGAAAGGTCCGCGGGAGGCGAGGTAATACCCGGCTGAGGTGGTCATCAGAATGAGAAGGTTCACTTCGGGCTTAGTCAAGGTGTAGTAATCCCGAAGCCTGGAAGTCAGCGTCTGCGGAGAGATGGAATTTGCCATTAGATTTGTGGTCGCCATTTTACCAGTCTTCTGCCGCAGATTCGTTGCGCTTAAACAGATTATTCCTTCTGCGCACGATGAAAATCATACCGATGGATCCCAATGTGGGAGGAATGACCATGATCAAAATGCCGCTGCGCAGAGCCTCAATCATCCTGGCTCCTGCGGAAGCGGCTTGAGTATAGCAGAGGGCGCAGTTCTGAGAAAAAGCGGGCAGAGGCATCAGCAGCACAATCAGTCCTGCAAGCGCAATGCCCATCAGTCGGATTGTGCTCTGAAACCTCATATCTGCTTTCCACGCAGGGAGAACAGTCATCCCGTTACTTTGAATAGCTCGACCAAGGCGCTCCGAGCAACTCCCGGAAGCTGTCCGTCCACCCATATTGCATCGCCAGCAGCACGAACACGGTAAAGATTACGACAAACCACAGTAGTTGGTGATTATCAGACAGGTGCATAAAGAACAGCAGCGCCAGCGCGCCCTCTACGATTGCCAGAAACAGCATCCGCGCGAACATCTGCGGCGCAGTGATGTTGGAGTACGCAATCACGAATTGCAGGCCCGCAATGGCAAGAATGCAGACGTACACGATCACGTACCTGCTAATGTTGCTTTTGTTTGCTTCGGCCATCGCCATGATTTTGCTCCTGTTCTGTTTAGTGTGTCAGGTTCAACAGGTAGACCAGCGGCACAACGAACATCCAGACCAAGTCCACGAAGTGCCAGTAAAGGCCAGTGATTTCGAGATCGTCTGCGTTGTAACGGCCTCCTTTGTAACGGATGCCGACTGCCAAGAGCGCAATCACTCCACCAGTAACGTGCAGAAGATGCAAGCCGGTGATGCTAAAAAATGCGGCGCCAAACAGGCCCGTACCCCACGGGTTCTTCAACAGGGTCATGCCTTCGCCGATCAGCCCCAGCCATTCCCGGATGTGCAACAAGGCGAAAAGAGCCCCCGCACCTGCGGTAATCATCGTCCACTGCAGCGCTTTAGCTTTTTCTCCCGCCTTGGCCGCATCGATTGCAAAAAGCATGGTGAGGCTGCTGGTCACGAGGACGAAGGTCATGATCGCCACATTGGTTATGCTGTGGAACGGTCTTGGCCAGTCCGGAGTCGCATTTCGGAGGAATCCATACGCAACCAGGCAACCCGCGAACGTCGCGGTGTCGGCGATAATGAACAGCCACATCGCCATCTTTTTCGCAGGGACCGAAAACGCGGGCTTCTCCATCACTCCTGCATGTCCCCCCATTGTATCGGCGTGGCTCACGGTGCCTCCTCGGGTTGTCAAATTTGCTAAAGCTTCATCCACAGTAACAACAGCAGGTACACCCACAGTGCATCCATAAAATGCCAGTAGTGAGAAGTTGCGTCCAGAGTGCTCTTGCGCAGGATCGACCCATTAAACCTGCGAATAACGCGCGTCAAACCGCCCAACCCGCCGAGGACGTGCAAGGCATGGGCGGCGGTCAGCACATAGAAGAATGAGCTACTCGGGTTGGTCGCCAGGAACAGGCCTTCGGCCCTTAGTTGCATCCATGCGACGTACTGCCCGGCCACAAACAACAATCCTAGAAACAGTGTGACGTATAACCAGCGCGCGGGGTGCGCGATCGCGCCTCTTCGTCCGCTCATGTAGCCGCCGACCTGGCGGCGAGCCACTTCCAGAGTGAAGCTGCTGGCAAGCAGGAGCAAAGTGTTGACGTAAAGGATTCGGGGGAGGCTGAGATGGCGCCAATCGAGTGCCGACCCTTGACGAACAATCAAGGCGCTGGTGAACGCCGCAAAGGTCATCGTGATGGAGGCCAGTACCACCCAGATTCCGGTTGAGGCTGGCGGCGGAGCGTAGTCCTTGACCGCCCGGAAATCACCATCGGCCGGAACCAAGTTCCGCCGACCGCCATTGCCGGAATCAATTCCAAGTCGCGCTGGATCGTGTCGTTCCTCGATTTTTGGCGGTTCGTGGACCGTAGTTGCCATAGACTACGAAACTCCTTTTTCCGTCACAGCGTTGTCCGACTACGCTTCATCATGTGCCGACTTCACTTGTTCGGGCGAAGCCTGCATTACGTAATCTCCAACAGAACTCTCCACGCCATACTGATAAGGATCGTGGAAAACCTCCGGCAGTTTGTCGCCAAAATTGTTGTGCGGCGGCGGGGTCGTGGGCGTGCTCCATTCGAGAGAGGTTGCTTCCCAAGGGTTGTCAGGCGCCGGCTTTCCCCAAAACCGGCTGTGGACCAGATTGTAGAGGAAAATCAGCTGGGATAATCCTGTCAGCAGGGCGGCGATGGTAATGAAGCGATGCACCGGAATCAGCGGCTGCAGGTAGTCGTCCACAAACGCCTGGTAGCGGCGGACGTTACCCGCAATTCCCAGGTAGTGGAACGGCATAAAGATGCAGTAAGCGCCGACAAAGGTAAGCCAAAAGTGGATTTTGCCCAGAGTTTCGTTCATCATGCGGCCGAACATTTTCGGGAACCAGAAATAAGTTCCTCCAAAAATGCCGAAGATCGCGGCAACGGCCATCACCAGGTGAAAGTGTCCGACCACGAAGTAGGTGGCGTGCAGCATGATGTCAATCGAGGGCTGCGCCAGGAAGAAGCCGCTCACTCCGCCACTGATAAACATCGAGACAAAGCCCAAGGCGAACAGAGAAGCGGTGTTAATGCGTAATTTCGACCCGTAGATACTGCCCATCCACATGAGGACGATAATCGTGGATGGGATGGTTATGATCAGGGTCGGGAACGAGAATGCGAGCGACGACACCGGGTTCATGCCGCTGACAAACATGTGGTGTCCATAGACCATGTAACTGAGGACTGCCAGCGCTCCCATCGAGTAGACCAGGACTCGGTGACTGAGCATGGGTCGCCGCATGTTCGCGATCAGAATATGAGACACAATTCCCATGCCGGGGACAATTGCGATGTAGACCTCGGGGTGTCCAAAGAACCAGAACAGGTGTTGCCAGAGTAGCGTCGATCCCCCGGAATGCGGCTGCAGTTGATCGTTCAGTACCAGGCCCGAGGGAACAAAGAAGCTGGTTCCAGCGACATGATCCAGAATCAGGAGAATGGTCGCGGGCATCAACACGGCGAAGGCGGTAAGGCCCATCACGGATGTGATGAACCATGCCCAGGCGCTAAGCGGCAAGCGCCACATGCTCATGCCCTTGGTTCGCATATCGAGTGTCGTGGTAATGAAGTTCAGCGAACCCAGCAACTGACCGACGCAAAAGATTCCGATAGCTGCCGCCCAGAGAACCACGCCCGTACCTTGGCCGGGGCCGGAGGCCGATCCGATAGCACTAAGTGGCGCATATTGCGTCCAGCCGCCCAGGGTGGGCCCGTCGCCCACGAAGAACGATGACATCAGAACCAGGAAGCCGACAAAAGTGACCCAGAACGACATCATGTTGAAGTGCGGGAAGGGCATATCTTCCGCACCCACTTGGATGGGCAGAAAATAGTTGCCGAACGCAGCGAATGGCGCAGTGGTCAGCACAAAGAAGACCATGATGGTTGCGTGCATGGTCATCAGTTGCAGGTAATACTCCGGCGTCATTACGTTGCCAGGAGCGCCGTTGGCGGAAAGCAAATGCAGACCGGGGATCGCATAGTTCGTCCAGGCCAAGTGAATGCGCATCAGCCAGGACAGGACCATCCCCACCAGCACGGCCACCAGGGCCAACCCGTAATACTGTTTGCCGATCACCTTGTGATCGAGACTGAAAACGTACTTACGGATGAAGCTGGTTGGCTCGTGGGCGTGTGCTGCGTGTGCAGACATATCGTGCATGTGCTCACCTCGAAAGAGACATCTCGGTCACACCGAATGCGAGTTGGATCTACTGCATTGCCGCTTCCTTCTTCAGCCAGTTATCGTAGTCTTCCTGGGACATCACCTCGAGATATGCCTTCATGTTGTAGTGTCCCAAGCCGCAGAGCTGAGTGCAGACAATTTCGTACTTTCCAACCTGGGTTGCAGTGAAATGCAGCGAAAGATCCAATCCGGGGACAAAGTCCTGCTGGACCCGCAATGCCGGGACGTAGAAGGAATGCCCAACATCCTTCGAGTGCATGAGGAGATGGATCTCCTTGTTGACGGGAATCGCCATTTCAGCCGTCACAATGTCATCTTTGGAATCCTGATCGTGGGTGGTATCTAAGCCAAAGAAGTTCTGGTTGGCTTCGCTAATAAGGTCCGGATGGATCGGGCCGAAGGTTCCGTCCGGTCCGGGATAGCGAAAGTAAAATGCGAACTGCCCGGCCTGCACCTGAACCGGTATGGCGTTGGTCGAGGGCGGGGTGAGATAGACATTGGCCCATGCCCTAGCTCCAAATACGCCCAGAGCTAGAACTTCAGTTCCCACCAGCAGAAATGCCGCCCAAACCATAGCCTTGGCGCCGCCGGGAAAGGTCTTGATCTTGTCGCCGGGACGCCAACTGGAAAATTTCCAGATGAACAAAGCCAATAGAATTTGCGAAGCCAGGAACGAGATTCCAGCCTCAGCCATCGTTTCCGACATCTGCTCGTCAATCAGCCCACCATGGGTCGAAATGTCGGCTGGTGGATCCCACGTATGACGGAGGATGGGGATCGCAGAAACGATCGCAATCACAACAATGGTCACCGCAAAAAATTTCGCCATACTAGCCTTGCCTCCGGCCGGGCTGCCGCCTGGCCCAACGGCTTGTTAAAAACAGTCGCCGCCTCATCGGGCGGTGTCCTCAGGTTCTTCCATCGTCCTAGCGCAATTCAGGAATTCTTCGTCTCGAACCACCAATTCATTTCGCTTTGAAGGTGAAATCAGCGGTTGCGGGCTTGCCCGCCGCCACCGTCACCTTTGCTGTTTGAGTTCCCAGATCCTCTTGCCAGGCAGTCACCGTGTAGCTGCCCGGGGGGACACCGTGGATCGTATAAGCGCCGTCTTTGTCGGTGGTCGCGTAGGGTCCTTTGACCACAGCGTGGTAACCGTGCATCCACGGATGAATGTTGCACTTTACCGAAATCATTTCTGGTGCCTTCCAACTCGTTTCGATCGGCGGTGCTCCTGGCGGCTGAGATTTGTTCCACGGAATATTGCCGGTCATCGGGTTGGGCAGCGGGTGGATGTTGTGGGTTGTCTGATCGCTGGTGGTGACCTTGAATTTCTGGTCGGCATCCATCGCCAAGACGTGGGGGATATATTGGCAGCCCTTCTGGTCAAAAACCGGTTCGCTTGAGGACGCCGCGCTAGCCTCGTTGCCGGTCAGACCTTCCGAGATATAGAGAACAACGTTCTCTAGACCCCCGCTCGCTCCAACCACGACGTTCTCCATCGTGATCGGACTATTTTCGTGTTGCTTCACGCAGTAAGGGTCTTTCGACATGTCAATGCCGCGCATGTGCGGCGCGGTGCCGCTGAACTTCACGGTTCCGGCAATTGAGCCCTCTGCAGCAGCGCTGACCTTCTGGTTCAGAGATAGTTCAGCGAAGCCAACCAGTACTAGCACAGATAGTATTGCTGCATACTTCGAATAGCGCTGCTTTTTCATAGATACTCTCCTAAAAAAACGAAATGGCCGGTGAAATCCGGGCCTATTGTGGGCTTACCGGTTTCAATCCTAGTTGTCTGGCGATCTGCTTTTCCTTGGCATTAAATGCGTTGTGGGGCTGCAGTGTGCGCAGATAGAACACCAGGTCCCACGCCTCATCCGGTTTAATGTTGTCCGCAAACGACGGCATCGGTGTGCCATCCAGACCGGTCATGAAGATTTTGTAGAGGTCACGGTCGCTGCTGCCGCACTTAGGTCGAGATCCGTCGGTGAAGTTGTAAGCCAGAATCGGCCGGCCAAGATCATCGGTGAGGGTTGAGGCGGAGGGGCCGTTTGCCATCCCTTGCACGCCATGACACTTCCAGCATTGCACTCTTCCGAAGACTTCCAGTCCCGCTTTGACGCGCTCGGGCGTGACCTCCGGCTCCGGAGGAATCTCGATCGGCGTTCCGGCTTTCTCTTTCTGCCAACGCGGCGAGAAGTGCTTGATCCAGGCTACGAGATCCGCGCGCTCATCCTTGGTAAACGTGTTCCAGATGGGCATGTTTGAACGGTCGAGGCCGCGGGCGATCGTGTCGTAAAGGTCTTCGTCCGTGGGCAAAGTGCCAGTCGGGGTGGAGCGGCATTTGAAGATCGCCAGTTGAAAGTCACGTGGCTTGGGGTCGAGCCAGACCGCATTCTCGCCATTGCCGTCGCCAAGGTCGCCGTGGCAGCCAACACAATATCTGCGATAAGGCATGGCCGCGGCCTTGGCATTCCCGGTGATATTGCCAATATGGCTGGTCGCCGCCGGTGAATTCAGCCACTCTTGCAGTTGCAAGGTCGTGAGTTGCGCCCTTGCGGGCAGGGAAAGCGCGAGAACAGCGGCCGCGCTGATCAGTAACGAACACTGCCGGAATGATTTTGTCCGCATTGCTGTCCCTCTCTAGAAGTCGAAGTCAAAGCCGATCAACAGTTCGCTCGTGTTCAAATTCTGGCCGGGTTGCGGCCCGGTCCCGTCCTGATGCAGCCAGTTGTATTCGTTGTGCCAGGCGAAACCCGCTCGGCTCGTCATAAAGGGGTTATAGCGGTAGCCAATGGTGTAGGTAGTGATATTTCCCAGGCTTGACGGTGTTCCCACCGTTCCCTGCTGCGACATTCGTTCCAGTTCAAAACGCCCGATGAAGATCAGCTGCGGACTGTAAACGTAGTGAGCTTCGAAGGTAGCGCCGTTCCAGCTGGGCGCTCGCGCAGTCGCTGGAAGGACGGTTCCCGGGGTGGCGTTGGGAAGGTCATTTCCCGGCGTCCCGTTGTTCGGATCCGTGGCATTGCCATAGCCCTGTCCAAACCAGGCGTTATCCGAGCCGTGCTGAGTTACGACTTGCAGGTCAAAGTGGGGACCGAAATAGAATTGTCCGACGAAGCCAATACGATTGAATCCCTTGTTGCCGATACCGGAGCCAGGAATCGGTACGCCAGCAGAAGTTCGATACATGGTCGCTGCCTGACCAACCATTTCATAAAACCCGATACGCTGTACTCCCAGTTTACCGGTGTCAAAAGCCCGACTTGCGGTGAAGAACCCGGTATACGAGTTCGCCCCGGTGATCAAGCCGACGTTGCCGTCACTTGAACTGATCAGCGCGGCGGAGACTCGCGTCCGATCATCCATCGAGTGTCCCATGTACTCTACGCCGAGCTGGTTGTCGCCGATCTGCCCGAAAATATTGTTATCCCCAAAGGGGATGAAGTGATAAGTCTGATAAATTCCGCCGTTACCCGTCAGCGTCAGAATACGCTTTTCGGAAAGCAGGTTGTCGAGTTCGAATTTACCCAGCTTCACATTGAGCCAGGAACTGCTGAACACGTTATCCAAGCGAGCCATGACCGTTTCAAAGTGAAAGGATCCGGTGGCGTCGGAAGAAGGAAGCACGTAAAACGAGAAGTTCTTTTCGAGCGTCCCGCCAGTATGGAAGTCAAGCCCACTCAAGTCGAAGCCCGAGCTCTCGATCCTGGACTCGGCGTTGTTTTGACCCGTTCCCTGGTCGACGGCGACTCTGCCCGTGCTCACGCGGTGCCAGATCGGGATCATGCGGAAGGTGACCGGCCAGTACGACGGATTCTGCCAGATGGGCGCGTCTCGGTCATTCATAAGCTGATAACCGTTGTCTTTGAACTTCTGTCCAAAGTAATTCAGCATCGGCCAGGATTCGTGACAGGCCGAACAACGCAAGCCATACTTGCGGGCGAAGGCGGGTAATGCATGAGCATCCTGGAAGCAGCCGACGACAAGCAACAACAGTAGCAAACTACCCGCAAGACTTCTCCGGAGCGAAATCATCTAGTCCTCCTATGCACAAAATCACAAAGGCAAAACTACCGGGCCAATCAATAAACGGCACACTCCAACATGGTGAGGATCTTCTCGCGATCTAAAAACCACTTTGTTGTTGGATGGGCGCGCTGAAAGCGTTTTTTGCAGCACCAGGGGTGACGATAGGAAGAGGAGGGAAGCCGTAGCGATCCGGTGAAAACAGGCACAGCCGAAGCGGTCATCTCGTCCCCTTGACACGACTTACAAGTCAGACAACGAAAACTTGCGGTGAAGTGCGCGTGGACGCACTAATTATCATGTTCGTTAGAGCGGTGTCAAGGGAAAATCGGAAAATGCAATGTTCCCAGTCTAGGAAGTTGGTGAGACGAGGACGGGAGACGCCTGTAATAAGTGGGCTAAACCAGCACTGAAACGGCTGGGCCGTCGACGAGCATCCTGGCAACTGCGGCCGCCATCTTCTTCGCCCCAAGGCGATCGTGGCCGAGCAGTACTGGGCGGACAAAGCCGAAGACGAGGCCCAGCATTTCAACCGCCTGCGCCAAGGCATCCAAGGCGCTTTGCGGCAACGCCAGGCAAGATTCGTGATGCTTCAGTCGCTCGGAAATCGTTTTCGCGCGCTCCGAACTGAATGCATCGCGCATGAGAGTGCCAAGGGATGGATCGACGATGGCGCGAGGGATGAACACACGCAGGAAGTCACGGCTCTCCCACATGCGCTCGACTTCCTGGTCAACCAACTGGAGAAACTCTTCTGTCAGATCGGAAGCGGGCCGCACTTGATCGTTGGAGTCCACATCTTCATTACGAACCCGATGTTCGATCATGGCCGCGAGTAGCCCAGCCTTACCCTTGAAGTAGCGGTGGATCAGGCCTTCCGCACAGCCAGCCGAGGCGGCAATCTCGCGAGTGGTTGTTACCTCATATCCTTTCGACGCGAAAAGGCTCAGGGCGGCGCGAATAAGCGCCTGTTTCTTCGCCGCCCCATCCCGGGTCCGCTTGGGTCTGGTCCCGTTTCCGTTTTCATTTCGGGCTACTGCCAGCTTAGACTTGCTCCGTGCCCGCTCGTTGCGCTTTGAGGTTGTGTTCATGCCCCAGTCACCTCTACCCGATGCGTTGCAGGCGACCGTACCATTCATGCCCATTTTGGATGTGATAGCTTCGTCTATATTTTGTAAAAAGATTGTCACGAATTTGTCACGAGATAGGCCTTCTGCATAAAGGCACCGTACGCGGCAAGTTGACAGCCCACAGCGATCGGGAGTATGAGAGCTAGGAACCGGATCCCAAATAGTCGGTCGCTGAAGCGTTCAGGAACTGGGCCTGCAGTTTGGAGTGCATGCGGAATATCAATAACAGGGAAGAAATATTCGATTCCATCCTCGCTAGGGGTTGCTTACTCGCCCGAAATTCTCACGGAGGGTTCGGCTACAGCCTTGCGCGGGTCCTGCGCACAGTTTTCTGGATCGCCATCGCGGTTAGTCCGCTTCGTGGTCGCGATCACAAGAAGCATGAGGATTTCGGCCTCGGCTTTTCCACTGAAATTGAAGCTCCGGAGAGGGAAGTCCTGCAGGCCGTCGAGACAGTCGTCGACAACGGAATCATTCAAGGCAGCTTCGAATACAACAAAGACAAGTACATTGATAAGGCGACTGCCGCTACATCCTCGACCTTGTTTCCCGAGTGGAACGAGTCTGGTACTGTCTTCTACAAGGTCCGAACCGGCGTGTTGGCGCCAGCGAATTTCAAGGAAACGAGGGACCAAGGCACACTCGCGGTGCGCTACCTGGTGCAGAGTAAGAACGCCAGCAAGACAATTTTGCGCATCGACGCGATTTTTGTGGAGGATTTTCGGCGCACTGTTCATGCCTCGGATGGCACCGTCGAAAGTGCCGAGTTCAGGGACGTGCAGGATCACGTCGACGCGCTCGAATTGCAGAAGACCCAGGCTCAGCAGAGCGAAAAACACCGGCAAGAAGAGCTCGCTAAACAGGCACTCGAACGTAAGAGCGAAGAGGATGAAGCTGTATCGCTGGCCAACGCGCAAACTTCAGTTCAGGGTTTGGAACAGCACCTCCAGGATCTTCGGCGGCAGGCGGAACGCGTAATCAAGGCACCCGGCGCCCAACTCAAATCCGCTCCCTTTCACACTGCCTCGAATTTGAAGTCTCTCGATGCCGGCACTGAAGTTGTGATCATGGTTGTAACGCCGTATTGGTACGGCATCGAAAGCGAGGGCGGTCAGCACGGTTGGGTTCAACGCGAGCAACTGGAGTCGTTGCCGTGAGCCAAACACATCGGACCTTGGCTCTTCCGCGAAATGTATTTGTTTTTGTCTGCCTCGTAATGCCAATTCTGCTGGCACTCCCAAGCCCGGCTCAAAGCGCTGCTAGTGAGCGCACGTTTCCCCAGTCAACGCTGACGGTGGAGAAAGCCATAAAGCAGCTGCAGTCGTCGGCTTCGGGGCGGTTGCCGGTGCTGGATGGTTTCACACGTCCGGGCGATCGTCCCTTGGAGCGCTTTCAACGCGGCTTCTATCAATGCGCAATCCAGGTGAGTTCCACGACTTCGGGCGGAGCACTGGTGAGGGTCAGCGCCAAGATTACTGCCTGGTACGCAGATCCGGATTCAGCGAAGTCCGGGTACCAGGTGCTGCCTTCGAATGGGCGCTTGGAAGCCGATTTTCTGGATCACCTTCAGGATGCTCTGGACAGCCAAGGGTCATCCTCCGCTGCTGCTCCGGTGACACCAGCGCCTGCTCAACCGAGCTACAAGTCGTCCGCGCCCACCATCTCGGCGCCGATGCCCAGCACGGGAATCCCTGCGCATTCGACGGCAACGTCGAACGGTCCCGCAACAACCGCTAACTCGCCCTTCAGACTCGGGAACGGCGCTCCTTCTGACCTGACTACCTCGTTGGCTACCCAGAAAGCAGTAGCCGACAAACACATGGAGGAACTCACGAAGGAGGCAAAAGGCTTGGAAGAGATCCTGCACAACCAGGCCCATCCCAAGAATCTGGTCGCGGTCAAGAAGTCTGGTACGCCTGTGCTTGTCAGTCCGGCCGAGGGCGCCAAAGTCCTCTTTCTCGCCACTGCTGAGGATGAGTTTGAGATTCTCGACATGAACGTCAGTTGGGTTCATGTGCGAATCTCCGGTCTTTCTCGAGGGTGGATTCGGCGCTCGGCTCTCGAGGTGCCGGAAATCTACGCGTCGGACGCAAGAGTTGAAGATCCTCCGGTCCCAGCGAATGCTGAACAATTTCAGGTGAAAAACGAAGAGATCGCATCTTTTCCTGCGACGTGGGAGCCTCTGCAGGGAAGAACCGTGAAGATCCTCACCGTGCAGAAGATCGGTAGCAATCCATCAGGTACAGGACCGAAGGCCAAGTTGGAATTTACGAAGTCGCTTTTCGAGAAGGAATACGCCGAGCTCAGGAAAGCGCCAACCAGTGCGGCTGGAGTAGTAGTGGTCTTCGATTCGGAGGATGGCGGCTTGGCCGCGGCAACCTTGCCTACGCTTCAGCAATGGAGGACCGGCGTACTCTCGGACCAAGCGTTCTGGCGACGCTGCTTCTTCGATCCGCCGGAGACATTCATTCCCGAGAACGGTCAGTAGTCCACAACTACAGGACCTCGCATCCGCGAATCTTCAACGTCATTAGGTTTTCCACAGATGCCCTTTTTAATGCCATCATGCAACGCCGGAGAATCGCCGCGCACAACTTTGCAAATCGTTCGCAGAGTTTTGCACTGTACCACTGAAATCCCGCTCCAGAAAAGGAATCTGCTTGACACTCACATGCATGAGTGAAAAAATCCGTGTCGCTTTCCAACCGTTGGTTTTGACGTCTCCGTGATTTTCCGGAGATGGTTTTGCTGCAGGGGCGGGAAGATCTTGCTTAGTCGTTTTCTGACCTCGTCGCAGCCGAGCTGTTCGCAGATGTAAAACGCCGGATACGACCCGTGGGAGCAACGATCGTTGCGACAGAAAACAGGGACCAAGGTTACCGATTTCCGGTGTCACCTCAGCTAACTCAACTAAAAACGGAGGAGATAAAGAATGTTTAAATCACCGCTCACACGCATACTAATTGGCTTGGTCGCGTTGGCGCTCATTGGAGTCACCGCGCTGGCCATGGGATCCCGGCCAGGGGTCGTCACCACTAGCGACGGACGACATGTGATTGCCACGAATGGACAGCATAGGTTCGTGCCGACGGAACTTGATCCAGACGGGGGTCTCGTCACCATCGCGGGCAATCTGAGCAAGTATCCCTTCGGCGTCTATTTTTGCTGTTACGGGGATACGATTGCCGGACCGAGTGCTGGTTTCGGCCATACGTACTGGGCGGCCATGGGCTTCACACCTTCCGCCAACGCCACCGTAACCAGGCTCAAAGCATCCGTAGGCTTCGTCGTAGGAGTCAACTCGATCGTTTTGGGTCTTTATAGCGACTCAAACGGAATACCAGGAACGCCTCTTTTCAACAAGGCGACAAAAGTAGGCGCTTTGGGTAATTTCGGGGACTGCTGCGTCCTCGCGGTTGTAAATGACGCGGGCGTGCAGGTGAAGAAGGGAAAGCCGTACTGGGTGGTTGTCAGCACTAACAAGAAGTCCGCGACCACTTTCGGCGCCTGGGCTTTCAACAGCACCGATATGCGAGAGACAGTAAACCTGACTGCTGGTTATGTGGACGGAACTTGGAGTTCCGGAACCGGCTTGCAGGCTGGCTTCGCGGTGCAGGGACACTAGACTGTTGTCACAGTCCGGTTTCGAGTCTGAGTAGATTGTGACATTCTGTAAGATCCGTCGGCGCTTCGTCCTTCAAGAAGACGAAGCGCCGACATTTTTTGGTTGGATCGACGATTCGAAAAAACGAAAATCTGCACTCGATCACGGGTCATCATCGAAGGCCGACTCCTTCCAGCATCAAGGCTGGCCGGGTTTGGACCAACTGCTATCACCTGTATCCGGCGCATGCCGCGTTTGGGGGATATAAGCAGTCAGGCTTCGGTCGCGAAACTCACAAAATGATCCTCGACCACTACCAACAGACCAAGAACCTGCTGGTAAGTTACAGCCCAAAGGCGTTGGGATTCTTTTAGACGCCACGCTGCGGTGACGCGGACCGCTAAAGCGGAGGAGAAGAAGCGGCAGCACGAATACAGCCGAGTCGAGCGGGGAACACTGCTTCCGCTTTTCATCCTCCGCTGAGGCGAATCAGAGAGCTCCGAGAAAGGTTGGAGGCGCGGGTCGGAATCGAACCGACGCATAAAGGTTTTGCAGACCTCTCCCTTACCACTTGGGTACCGCGCCCTATCAACTGCAAAGAATTGACCGCTGCGTCATTGTAACGGCAAGGTGTTCGTGGCATCAACTGGCGGAGAGTTGAGAGGACTCAGCTACTTAGGTTTTCCCAGCCACGAATACTGCCAGGCAGCGGAAACATTCTGGTAGTTCCCGCCGAACCGGATATAGGTGCCATTGTTGTAGCTGAATTTCAAAGACTGGTGTTTGGTGATCGGGATCGCAACGGTGCCTCCGATGCGTGAGTTCGTCTGCTCGGTGAGCGGATTTTGTACACCGTTCACACTGGTTTTCCCGCCAAACCAGAAATTGCCGTCGAGAGAAGCCCAGAGCCGCGGCTTGAAGTCGTAGCTCAGATGTCCTTCAAACGCGCCAATTGGACTTTGCGATTGCGATCGAGTACCAGGGTAGAAACTGTTGCGCGACCAGAAGTCATTGTTCGTGGTGAAAAACCACACCCCCATGTAACCGTCAAGCACCCATTTGGCCCAGCGTTCAGAATAGCCAAACTCTGGTTTGAAGGACCAGCGATTCGTGCCCCAATTAATCAGTTTGGTGGGATCGTACTGTCCGGTCGGAGCCAACACTTTGAGACTGGCGCCCAACAGAATCTTCTGATGCCACTTCAAGAATTTTTGCACCGGCATTGCGGGGCCACCCTTAAGGTTTATGGAGAAGCGAAAGCTCGAATCCAGGAGGCCGGAACGGTAAAGGTGTTGCTCGGCGCCGAACGCGGTTCCATGGAAGCTCCCCAGCGCGTAAGGCAACGAAGCGACGATGTTTGCGGAGCGGCCAAAGAGGCTGAACGAGTGGTAATAGCTGAAAATCTCTACGTTGTACGTTCCAACCGCGCCGCTGACAGGAAGGGCGCCATTGTAGTTAATGTTTCCGTCGTAGAACGCCCAGGTCAGAGTGATCGCATTGGAGTGAAGTGGGGTGATCACATAAGCTCGGGGAGCAAGATCCTGGGCGTGGCAGGCTCCCATGGTGACGCACACGATGAGCAGCAGCCTGAAGCCGTGCCACATTCCGGTAGCCATAGCCAGCTTCTCGTCGGAGGTGGGAGACAAGCACCTGCCAAACCAACCGTCAGTACAGAATGAGGCATGGACGTCTCGATGCAAGCAGTCTCTCTTGCTAAGAAGCATCGCAATTGTATATGCGAACGCGCCTTTGGGTGGGGTCTTCTAGATTCAATCGCCCATTGTTACGGAATCACATTTATCGAGGCAGGGGAACTGTCGCTAGCGACAGGTGGGAATTTGGAGGATTTGCCGGTGGAACGTTCTGTTACCTATGTCTCCGGAACGGACAAAGAAAATCTGGAGCGGGAGACGGGATTTGAACCCGCGACTTCGACCTTGGCAAGGTCGCACTCTACCACTGAGTTACTCCCGCTCGGTTGCTTGATTATAAACAAGCCATCCCTCCACAGCAACGGCACGTTCATGGTGGGTCAGCCCGAAATTCTACTTTGAGCGCCATCGCCGTAAGATGACAGAAAGGCGGCAATGTCGCGATCGCCTGTCAGCCTGCAGACAGGCACGTCCGGTCCGTAACAAACTCGAAGGGCTTCAATACGCGGGCGGTTCACCCGGTCAAACCGCAAGATAAACGCTAGTACTTCGCTGAGTGTGCCTATTCGGTGTGCTTCGCCGGGTTTGAATACTCGCGTAATTGCGCGCCATGCGCAGTAAAGTCTTGAGCGCTCGAGCCAAATTACCAGAGTAGCGCGAGGTAAGCGGATGTCGAAGCTCGCCACGGCAAAATTACCGTCGCTGATCCACTCTTCGCCGGCGTGCGCCTTCGTTAGTAAGATCCGGAAAGCGGGAACGTCCGTCTCTCCCCAATGAGGCTGCCAGATATTGTCTAAACAGATAACCGGTGCACCGGTACGTTCGCCAAGTTGCCGGGCCAAGGTAGTCTTACCGCTGCCAGCGCAACCTAAAATGACAATTCGCGCCATGATCGTTGGCTAAACGCAGGCGTAATTAGTACGCGCACCCCGTCGTGGGCTTTTGCATGGCTTCATGGGATTTGGCTGTGATCTGGTTACGCACGTCCCAAAGATCCTTGTAGAAAAGGTGTTCCATGCGCTGATGCAGGACTTCAACCGGCGTACCCATCGTGCCAATCACGCCGCCACCAATGATCCTTTGCGCCAACTTGAGATGATGAAAGCGAAAGAGGTGAATGCGCTCGTCGAAATCCAGCAGCCGTTCCGCCACATCGTGCAAACCGAAAAATTCGTCATGCCGCCGGTAAACATCGTCCACGCTGAGGTTCGCCTTGCGTAGCTGCGCGTGGAAGACCTCGCCCAGGCGCGGACCAATGTGAAGCATCGAAAGGAAGCCGGGTGAATCCAGGCCGCTGCCGTGTCCCAATCCGGCGCGGATAATGTGATAGTCGTAAGGTGTAATCGTCTCCAGCACGTGCAGCATGGAGATCGGATAATCGAGCATATAGTTGGCGCGGCGAATCAGCCGGGCCGCATTTGCGAAGTCGCCTTCTTCGATGTGGGTGCGCGCCCGTCCCAGCTCCCAGGCAACACCTTTCAGTAAAAGCTCAGAAGCCTGATGGACGACCTGAAAGGTCATCTCGTCTTTATGCAGAAACTCTTCCGCTGACTTTTGCAGCGACAACAGTTCGTCGGTGCGCAGATAGCGCTCGTAGTCAGAGGCGCCCTCGCCCGGCAAGATCGGTTTCTTCAGATCATCCATTCTGCTTGTCTCCACAGGGCAGCGAATCAACTCTTTTGCCGGATGACGTCTGTGCTCCCGTCCATTGCGGGTCCTTCTCCGGCGGCACAATTTCGCCATCACGCATGTGAATAATACGGTCCCCGTAGCTGGCTGCCTCCGGATTATGCGTGATCATCAGGACTGTCTGGCCGAGTTCCCGGTTGGAGTGCCGCAGCATGTCCAGGACAATTACGGAGTTCTTCGAATCCAGGTTACCGGTCGGCTCATCAGCGAGCACAATCGTGGGCTTGTTGATCAGTGCTCGCGCCAGAGCAACCCGCTGCTGCTCGCCTCCAGACAGTTCGGCAGGGCGGTGTGGCAGGCGTTTTTCGAGTCCCAGCAGGCCGACGATCTTGTCGAAGTACGCTGCATCGCGATTGCCGTTGGCCCCTGCAATATCCACAGCAATATTAATGTTCGAACGCGCATCAAGTGTGGGAAGCAGGTTGAATTTCTGGAATACAAATCCGATTTTGCGTTTGCGCATGCGAGTCCGTTCGGCATCGGATAGCTGCGCGAAGTCATCGCCGTCGATAATGATCCGACCCGAATCGGCTCGCGCCAGTCCACCGAGCAGATAAAAAAGCGTGGACTTACCGCTGCCCGAAGGTCCGACCACACTAACGAACTCGCCCTTCTGCACGCTGAAGGAAATTCCCCGCAACGCAGGCACTTCCACTTTGCCTACGAGGTAGGTCTTGCGAACATCCACGGCTTCAATAAGAATGGCCATCCAAATATTCGATCTTACACGAAGCTAAAGCCAATGTGGGCGCGGGCGCCACGACCTGCGGCCCCTAACGAATTTCGCTTAGTCAAAGTTGGTTGGGATCAAGCCGCGTTGCTGCGCGAGGAAGATTGCACGGTTACCGGTTGTGCGCGCTTGGGACCGCGCTTGCGCACTAACAACACGCGAATTCGCTCCAGCAACTCGACGGGCGCATACATTCCCTTGGGTAGGAACACATCGGCCTTGCTGTCGCGATCGTAGATTTTGACTTTGCCCGACAAAAGAATAACCGGAGTTTGGGGCGAGACATTTTTGATCTCTTCGATCAACCGGGTCCCGTCCAGGCCGGGCATGATGAGATCGGTGAGGACGAGGTCGACTCCACCCTTCTTGAAACGCTCCAATGCCTCTTCGCCACCGGTACAGGTAACTACGCGATAGCCTCGTGTTTCCAGCATCACCTTGCGGATGGAGAGCGCTTGCTCGTTATCGTCGACGCAAAGGATCGTTCTTTTTGGTTTCATTCTTGTTTCCGAAATGGCAAACCGGCGAAAGCGTGTGCCGGGGGAGATCCGAAAACTTTCTTGATTGAGAATTCAGAGCGAGATGAATCCTAAAGCTGAACTCAGCCGATGTAAAGTGCCGCCGATGCTAATGGGAGAATTGTCCCATTGAAAAATTTTCCCGGTTGTGCATGACGTGATTTTTCCTGCACATTCGCGCGCGATACTCTCAGCAAGTGACTTCTCCGCGAAGCACCTCGACAACATTTCCACCGACGCGCACATTAACCACTCCGTCATCCTTGCGCGAAGCGCGAACAAAAATGCGGCTGGGGCGTTTCATCTCGACGCCTTGTTCGATCAAGACCCGCTCCTCGGGCTGCGCAACTCCATGAGCGACCATCCACGCAGCAGCGCATCCCGCAGCCGAGCCAGTGGCTGGATCCTCGCCGTTGTAGAACATCATACGAGCGTGCAGCCGGGCCGCGGGATCAACCGTCTCACGACTCACGAAGTAGAAAAACTTTCCATCGGAACGGCCCAGATACTCCTGGGAGCCCTTCATGTCGATATGCAGGTTGCGCGCGATCTCGAGCCCGCGCAGCGGAACAATCGTGAACGGCACACCGGTCGAAATCGTCTGGATCGGTAAGGAAGGATCGATATCGCCGTCCCGTAGCCCGCAGGCGCGCACCACCGTCTCCCGATCATGCCTCTCGCCGAACTTGGGATCCAATTGGGTCATCTCACCAAAAACCGGTTGCCCCGCCTTCTCTTCAAAGTTCACGGGAACCTTGCCCGCGTTGAGGTCCAGCACAATCTCTTTCCCTCTCGTCGAGCCACGTAATTGAAATGCGGTCCCAAGCGTCGGGTGGCCGGCGAACGGCAACTCTTCCTGCACGGTGAAGATTCGGACCCGCACTCCGTGTTCGCGTTCAACCGATGATTCGCGTGGCAGAATGAATGTGGTCTCAGACAGATTCATTTCACGTGCCAGCGCCTGCATTTCCTGGTCGCTGAGTCCCCGACCATCGAGAAAAATGGCCAGGGAGTTGCCCTCAAAACGCCGTGAAGAGAAGACGTCCACCTGCACAAAGGAAAGCCGCCGAAGTTCGCTTGCCATGATTGGCTATTGTAGCGCTTGTGCGTAATGAAGGGTGCGAGGCATGTGATCTTCCGCGGCCAATCAGCCGCCGCTGTTTGACTGGATTTCGACCGCCGCGTATTCTGACGACTGGATGAGCATCTGCTCGACGCCTCGCCCTATGTGTTGTTGTACACGGGCGCCGGCGTGTGGGTAGCGTAGGCCGACCTTTCCACCCACCCGGCGAAGCGAGGGTGGGTTTAGTTTTTTTTGAGACGCCATCCTTCCGACTGACCGAACCTTCGGAAACTTCTTATCGAGGAGAGATTATGACCACAGATACTGTGACTGAAGCCGCAACGAAAAACCTCCGCATCAACGACACAGCGCCCGATTTCACTGCCGAAACCACTCAGGGCACGATCCGCTTTCACGAATGGATCGGTGACGGCTGGGCGATCTTGTTTTCGCATCCGAAGGACTTCACTCCCGTGTGCACCACGGAACTCGGCTACATGGCAGGCCTCCAACCCGAATTCGCCAAGCGAAACACCAAGATCATAGGGCTGAGCGTCGACCCAGTGACCAATCACAGCCGGTGGGCGACCGACATCGAGGAGACGCAAGGCCACAAAGTGAACTATCCGATGATTGGCGACACTGAGCTCAAGATCGCCAAACTCTACGGCATGCTTCCCGCAGAAAGCGGCCACACCTCCGAAGGACGCACAGCGGCAGACAACGCCACCGTGCGCACGGTCTTCATTGTCGGTCCCGACAAGAAGATCAAGCTGATGCTGGCCTATCCGATGAGCACCGGCCGCAACTTTGACGAAGTACTGCGGGTCCTCGATTCCATGCAACTGACGGCCAAACACAAAGTCGCTACACCGGTGAACTGGAAACAGGGGGGCGATGTCATCATTCTGCCTGCGGTCTCGAACGATGAAGCACAGCAGAAATATCCAGGAGGCTGGAAGTCGCCAAAACCATATCTGCGAATCGTCCCGCAGCCGAAGTAACAGGATTGTTTGGCGCGGACACTCCTGTCCGCGTAGGCGTTTGGCCACGGATCGGGCAGATGAATACGGATCGCTTGATCTGTGAGATTCCCTGCGAATCTGTGGCCGCGGTTATTTCAGTTCTCGACCGGAAGATTCATACGCGATAGCAAATCGCGGTAGCCCGGCTCATCGTGTAAGCTGTTCAATGCTGGGAAGAGTCCAACCGACAGCAACAACTCGTCATGCTGGTCGTAGGCGGCTCTCAAGTACTGGAGAGCTTCGTCATTGCTGCCCAGGAGGGCGCAGGTCTGCGCTACCGCGACTGGAGAAACCAATTTCTGGGGGTAGAGCTTCTTTTGCACCTGGAGCATGGATTCAAACATCGCGTTCGCGCCACCCGCCGCGAAGCCCTTCTCGGCAGCCGCAGTAATTGCGAGCGCTGAATTGTCACGCAACAACAGCGCGTCCTTTCTGGATTCAACAAGAAAGTTTGGATAGTCTCCCTCGGCCAGATAGAAAACCTTCAAATATAGGTGAGGAGAGCGAAAGGCGGGCTCCGTGGTTTCCATCTGTTTCAGCAGGGTGATAGCTTCATCTCGCCGTCCGGAGTGGAACAGGATGTTGCCTTTGTCAGCCAAAATGGACGCGGATGCAGGATCGAGCGTTTGGGCCCGTTCGATTTCCGTCAATGATTCGGGCAATCGGCGCACGGTCAGCAAATAACTGGCATACCAGTGGTGAGCGACCGCGTTGTTCGGGTCGAGATCGATGGCGCGCCGGAATTCCAGTTCTGCATTTGTCACGTCCCATCTTCCGTAGAACAAAACAAATCCTAGTGAAGCGTGCGCGGCGGAAGACTGATCGTCGAGTTCCACCGCCTTTTTTGCTGCCACGAAAGCCCGAGAGTAGGCTTCGGAAGCTGGCATCGCTGTGTACTCGCGGAGCAGGTTGTAGCAGTCCGCCAGCCCGACGTAGGCGAGTGCATAATTCGGGTCGCGCACAATCGCCTGCACGAAGTAGTCAACGGCTTTGTTCAGGTCGTCCGGGGTTCTCTTATTCCAGTAGTACCTTCCTTCAAGGTAGAGTTGCTCGGCTTCGGGATTATGGGCGTGGGACGAGGCCTGCACCACCCCGCCTGAATAGCCTTGCGGATTGGTTGCGGTGTTGTTTCGTATATCCGCGGAGGAATTGAGGCTCGCCTTCGGGTGCCAAACAAGCATCAGCCCCAAAGCTGCCATAACGGTCAAAGCGCCGACCAAAAGCCAGCCAGTGATCCCCCGTCGCGTGGCAGAACGCTCTGCCGGGTGTATAGGCGCCGGTTCCGGCTGGGATCTTGATGGAGAAATATCAGAAAGAGAAGGTCGCCCGGCAATGACAGTGAACCGACCGCTCGAGGTTTCGGACCGCGCCTGTGAACTCTTATCCGGCAACGCCGATCCCACATTCCGTGGAGCAGCCTGCCAAGCCGACAGCTCATCGGCGTAGGCGTACACCCGCCCTTTGGTCCCCGGCAAGCGGTGGACGGGCAGACCCAGTTCCTTCTCCCAGCGATTAACGGTGCGCTCGTCGCGGCCAAAGAAGACTGCGATCTCCTTCCAGGAGTCGAGGCGCTGACGGCTTGTTGACGGTTTACTCCCCACCATATGTCGCGAAATGTCTGGTTATGTCAGGTAACGCCTATTGCCGGGTGGGGGATCGGCACACCAGTATATGCGAGAGCCGGGGTAGGCGGTAAAGTGTTTTATCTCGACTCGCGGGCTTTCCCCAAGCCTGCCAGGAGAGCGAACGCCATACGTATTGTAAAACCATTGATTTACGGGAAACTGTTGAAGTATCAAACCCGCTGCAGCGGGGACAATTCCGTTGACACTCAGGTAGGAGGATCCACGTGAATATGGGGCGAGTCTCGGCAATTCACAAGCAGCGTCAACGGGGGTTGAAGTCGGCGACACTCCTTCTTGTTGCTTCATTGATGGTGACTCTCAGCGCCTCCCACACTCTCGGCCAAGGGCTCAAAATGACCCGACTGGAGGTTCCCGCCAACCAAGCAAATAGCACGGTCCCGATTGCTGTGAACGCAAGCGAGGCGGTTGTCGGTTACGGCACGGCATCCTCGGGGGCGACGATAGGATTTCTGTATTCAGGCGGCAAATACAGCACGATCAATTGGGCGGGATCAGATAATTATACCCGTGCCCTCGGCATCAACGACGCTGGTGAGGTCGTAGGCGACTGGCTTGATACTGACGGCGTTACTTTCCACGGCCTCACTTACGTAAACGGAACCTATAAACAGTTCGACGTAGGAGGCAACGTCTCAACCTCCATCTTCGGAGTTAACAGCGCCGGAGCCTTCGCGGGTGCCGAAGGCAACGCGGGTGAGGGTGTCTTGGAGGGCTTCACCTACATTGGGGGAAAGGTGAAAAAGTTCTACGCCAATGGCACTGACCCGACATATGCCTACGCCATCAACAGCTCTAACGAGGTCGTCGGAGAGTACTTCGACTCCAGCAACGTCCAGCACGGCTACTACCGCAGCGCCAGCGGAACCATCACTGAGATCGGATACCCGGGCGCCGTCTGGACTTCGGCCGCGGGGATCAACGACGCAGGAGAAATTACAGGTACTTACGGGAACACCGCTGGGTTAACGTACGGATTCACCTACGTTAAAGGTAAGTATACGAGCGCCGACTTCGCCGGCACCTTCGGGCTCAACAGCAAGGGAGACTACGTCGGCTACTACTGGGGCGTCGACGGTGTGCTGTCAGGTTATCTGGCCTCGCCACAAGCCTTCACATTGAGCGCCGTCAAAGTGTCGGGCAACCAACAAGCGCAACTCCTGGGGGTCAACAATTCCAGCGTGTCCGTGGGAAGCTACGTTGATTCCGGGGGAACGGCGCACGGGCTGATGCTTACCGGCAGTAAAATCAAGAAAATCGACGACCCCAAGGGTGTCACCACCTGCTTTAGCATCAACACCGCTGGCGACATTGTGGGTTTATATACCGATTCCTCAGGCAATCCGCATGGGTTCGAATATACGTCGGGAAAATTCAAAGATATACCAGGCCCGAAGGGCTCGCTCGCTAGCGCCGCCCTCGGAATCAACGACTCTGGAAGTATCTCAGGGTTCTACATCGATGGCAGTGGGATTCCCCACGGATTCGTCCTCAGCGCCGGCAAATACAAGACCTTGAATGTTCCTGGCGCGCAATACACTCTCGCCCGTGGCATCAACAATGCTGGCATGGTTACGTTGCAGTGGCAAGACTCGGCTGGCTACCGGCAGTCTTCGCTTTACAACGGCAAGAAATACACGACGATCAATGTCCCGGGAGCTGCCGTGAACGAGGTGGAGAGTATCAACACCGCCGGTGACATCGTCTATTTCATCTACGATCCATACGGGGTGGGCCACGCTGCACTAAAGAAGGGAAGCTCTTATTTTGTTTTCGACTATCCCAAGGGCTCCAACACTGGAGCCGGCGGCATCAATGACAGCAACCTGATTGTTGGCTCGTACGATCCAGCGGGCAAGACGGCGCCGGAGGCATTCCAGGGCACCGAGTAGAAACGGCAAAACTTACAATACCAACCACGGAAGGCTGCCCGCTCTGCCAACTCGGCGGGCAGGCTTTGGGGATGAAATCCGAGAGACCAGAACAGCTTGTTGGTACGTCCAGGAGGCTTTATGAATTGCGTCCGCCGTCAGGAAGAATGCTTGCGCAGGCTTGCGTTAAGTGTGGCTGTAATGGTTGCGTTCTCACTCCCGGGCTCGACTTCGGCGCTCGCGCAGTGCACCGACAGCTGGACCGGAGCGGGAGGCGGTAATAATTGGGGCAACCCCGCGAATTGGTCGACTGGCAAGGAGCCGGGTTCCAGCGACAACGCCTGCATTCAAACATCGGGAGCCGCAGTTGTGTTGGACGTCAACGGCGGGATAGCCGACTTCACCCTCGGCAGCTCCGACAGCCTGACGCTCCCCACTGTGACAAACGCTAGTCCTAACCTCAACATCAATGGCTCCTCGATCGCGAACAGCGGCCAGATTATCTTGTCCGCTCCGGTGTCGTTTGGCACAACCGGTCTGACGCTCTCATCCGGCGGGGCGACGACCCTATCCGGCCGCGGAACGATTACCATGAACGCGAACTCCTTCGGCGGCGACTATATCGGAGGCGGTGCGAAGCTGGTGAATCAGTCGACGATCCAGGGCGCCGGTGGCTTCGACATGACATTCAACAATGCCAAGAACGGCGTGATCAACGCCAACGAATCCGGAGTTCAACTGGTCGTGGGACGCAACCAGGCCCAGGGCGCCTCAAGCAATACCGGCCTGATGGAAGCCACCGCCGGCGGACAAATGGCGATAGGGAGCCTCACGCTGAACAACGTTGGCGGCACCATCTCGGCGAGCGGCACCGGTTCCTATGTCGATTTTACCAACGAGGGCCAGGGCGGTCAGACCATCACGGGCGGCACATTCACCACGTCCAGGGACGGAGTGATCTACTCAGGAAACTCCACCACGCTCGATGGCACCAACGGCAACACCATCACGAATAAAGGGACCTTAGCTGTCAACGTTACCTCGAATGTCCAGGGCACTATCAACAACACCGGAACCTTTCAGATTCTCTCTAACTCCGGCCAGGCCGGCGTGAACATCCCAGGCGGCCAGACCTTTACCCTGATGGGCAGCGGCAGTCTGACCATGGGAGATGGCACCAACAATGCATACAACAATCAGAACTACATCAGCGGCGCCACTTTCGTGAACCAGCAACTCGTCCAGGGGACGGGCAGCATTTTGAATCTGGTGAGCTTCAACAACAGCGCCACCATTAACGCGAACGTTCCCACGGGTACGAATAACCTGCAGCTTCAACTGGGCCGCGCCGGTGCCAGCACCAACACTGGAATCATTGAAGCCACGAACGGCGGAGGGCTCCTTGTGGGAAGCACGACCATTAACAATGTCGGTGGCACGTTTGAGGCGGTGGGCAAAGGCTCTTACGTCGATTTGGTTGGCTCGCTTGGGACTTCGGGCCTGACCATCACCGGCGGCACTTTCGACGGTTCGGGTGGAGGAGTGATTTACGGCCAGGGTGGCTCATTACTTGACGGAACAACCAGCACCGTCAATAACGCCGGAACGATGATCATTAACTATCAGGATCTTCAGGCGCAGGGAACGCTGAATAACACCGGCACCATGCAAATCCTGGCCCCTACTGATGGGAATGGCCAGGTTTTTCTTCAGATTCCCAACGGAGAGAATCTAACAATAACTGGCAAAGGTTCCATCATCATGGGGGATGGCACCGATAACAGCTACAACAATAATGCTGCCATCGGCAACAACCTCGGCACCAGCGGAACATTCGATAACAAGAGCACGGTCGAAGGGACAGGAGGCGTTCTGCTGACGGGCGAGGTCATCAACGATGGCACGATAATCGCCAATGTGCCGGCCGGCACAAGCGGCCTGATGCTCCTCATAGACCGCGTCGGACAAATCCAGAACAACGGGACGATTCGAGCCACCAACCGGGGCGTCTTCTACATCGGCGGCGGCTCCTGTTGTGGAAACCCGTTTACCAACGCAGGCATAATGATTGCAGATGCCAACAGCACCGTCGACCTGCAGAACGCCAACCCGTTTAGCAACCTGGCGAACGGCGTTCTGACCGGCGGCACCTATAACGTCACCGGCACGCTCCAGATTCCCGGCAACATTACCACGAACGGCGCAAAGATCGTTCTCAACGGGAAGGCATCGCAGATCCTGAATCCCAATACCAACGCACTGACAGGCTTCGTCACCAATGCCGTCAAAGGCAGCTTTGATCTCAAGGGAGGCCAGAGCTTCACCTCCGCGGGCACGTTCACCAATCAGGGAGCGATTTCCATCGGCAAGGGCAGCACCTTCACGGTGGGGTCGGCCGGATCGTATCTTCAGCACGGCGGCAAAACTACCGTGAACGGCAAGCTCGCTCTCTCAAGCGCTGAGGAAAGGAGTGACGAATCCGATTCCAGCTCCGACCCTGCCGCTGCCGGCATCAAGATTGTCAAAGGCTCGCTCTTGGGCAACGGAGGAACTGTTGCCGCCCACGTCTCTTCGTCGGGAACGGTAATCCCGGCGGATTCGACAACGACAACCGGCAAACTGGGGATCACCGGCGCGTACACCCAGACCGCGGCTGGTGCTCTGGATGCCAACATCGCCGGCGCCAACGCTGGCCAGTTCAATGTGCTCAACGTCACCGGCACAGCCACTCTGGGCGGAACTCTGAACATCGGGCTGCTTAATAATTTCGTGCCGCTGATTGGCGCCGAGTTCGAAATTCTGACGGCTAAGCACGTGACCGGTACGTTTGCCACTGTGAATGGCATTAGGATCAACAGCAGCGAGCACTTCACCGTGACCTACAACTCGGGCAATGTGACCCTCACGGTGGTTTCCGGCGGTTAGTCGCATTCCGAATGCGATTGTTCAGGAGGCTTTATGAATTACTTCCGGCAACAACATACTTCGTTTTCTACGATTGGGGCAGTTGTGGCCGCGATAGTTGCAATCACCATCACTTCGGCAGTGATCCCGGCCCAAGCCCAAACCTATAAAGTCGTTTACAACTTCGGAAGCCATACCAATGACCCCATAACTCCAGGCGCGGGACCGAACTTTATCGCGCAAGGACGAGATGGCAACTTGTACAGCATGAGCTGGCAAGGCGGAAGCGATGGCAGGGGTGCGGCCTTCAAGGTCACCCCCTCAGGAAAACTCACTGTGCTGGCCAATTTTGTCATCAGCAACGGTGACTATCCGATTGGTGGCGTAACCCTGGGTGCGGATGGGAATCTTTATGGCACAACCAACCAGGGTGGCGATCCCAACTGCAACCTTGGCTTGGGCTGCGGAACGGTGCTGAAACTTACGCCGGCCGCCAAACTGACAACCCTTTTTGTCTTTCCTGCGGATAACAGTAACGGAAGCTACCCCGGCGCAGCGCCGATCCAGGGCACGGACGGCAACTTTTATGGAACCACTTCCGTTGGTAACGGCGGCTCAACCCTGTACAAGATGACTCCGGCCGGAACCATGACCCTGCTGCATCAGTTCGATACCACCGACGGCAATGACGTCGTAGCTGGACTGATCGAGGGCACCGACGGAAACTTCTATGGAGGCTCGTTTTCCGGAGGCACGAGCGGTGACGGAGTGCTTTTTAGAGTGACTCCGGCCGGAGGCTTCACCGTGCTTCACAACTTCGGTGGAAGCGATGGAACCTCTGCATGGGGTCTAATCCAGGCAACCGATGGAAATTTCTACGGCGTCACCGGCGGAGGAGGCTCAAGCAACGCCGGAGTGGTTTTCAAGATCACACCGAGCGGCACGTACGCGGTTCTGCACAACCTCAACGGCACTACCGACGGGATCAGTCCCTACTCCCGTCTGATACAGGCCACGGACGGCAATTTCTACGGAGTGGCGAACGGGGGTGGATCGCTAGGCTTTGGGACTATTTTCAAAGTGACCTCCCGAGGCGTCTACTCTGTCGTGCATAATTTCGACGGCAAAACCGGTCAGAATCCGGAGTCCGCACTGACCCAGGACACAAATGGCATTTTGTATGGCGACACCTACAGGGGCGGGTCTGGATCCGAAAATTGCAATGGCACCTGTGGCGTGCTCTACGGCTTGAACATCGGCGCGGCCCCGTTTGTGAGTTTGGTCACCACCTCTGGCAAGGTCGGCTCCAAGATCGGCATTCTGGGCCAGGGCTTCAGCAAATCCTCGGTCATAAAGTTCGGCGGCGTACAAGCCACGCAGTTCACACTCAGCGGAGCGACTTACATTTCGGCCACGGTTCCAGGGGGAGCCATTGACGGCAAGGTCACCGTCACGACGGGCTCGACTACGTTGACCAGCCCACAGACTTTTATTGTTCACAATTCCTGGAGCAGCGGTGCAGCGCTGCCCACCGCTCGCATGGGTGCCGCCGCAGGAGCGATTGGGACCGACATCTACGTCGTCGGTGGGGTCACCGCGAGCGGATCGATACTCGGTATCAATGAAATCTACAACACCCAGAAGAACACTTGGACAACCGGCGCTTCCGACCCGAACCCGCGCTCGTTTACCGCTTATGCCGTGGTCAACAAAAAGCTCTACATCTTCGGAGGCGGCAATGGCTCTGAGTTTCTGACCCTTGCCGAAGCCTACGATCCCACCAGCAATACTTGGTCGACGCTGGCTCCCATGCCTACCGCCAGGCAGGAACCCTCCGCTGTCGCTGACAAAGACGTCATCTATGTAATTGGCGGCGAAGAGCTAAACGGCACCTTTCTGACGACCGTCGAAAGCTACAACACCACGACCAACACCTGGACTGAAGAGGCCCCTCTGCTGGTCGCCAAAGGGTGGTCGGCAGTAGGTCTACTGGGAACCACCGTCTTGTCGGCCGACGGAAGTAATAGCTCCGTTAACCTAGGTGATAACGAAGGTTATAACACAGGGAACAATACATGGACTGAACTCACCGCCGACCCGACCCCCCGCACCCCGGGATGCGGTGCGGCCATTAATGGGAAGTTGTACGTTGCGGGCGGCACTACGCCAACCATGATCACCCTGAACGAAGCCTACAACCCAGTGACGAAAAAGTGGGCGACGCTCGCGCCGATGCCGCAGGCACCCGGCTATGCTGCCGGATCCGCGGTAGTCGGTGGCAACCTCTATTGCTTCGGAGGCGGAATTTTTCTGAAAAACGTTTACGACTACGTGCAGATTTATCAGCCGTAGATTGTGTCATCTAACCGAATGGTACGCCCACCGCATCAGGTTTATGGCGGGCGTTGCCGTTCCCGTCAGTTCCAGAGTGAGAACTTGGTTCTGATTCCATTCCGGCAATTTTTCCCTTTCCGAAGAACCCGACCCTATGCAGCAAATGTGCTTCACAGATAACATAGAGGCCTCAGCCGCGATGTGGAGCGGCACGGAAGCGCATGTGGTCCGGTGATCATCCCGGTCTTCAAAACCGGCGGGCGGCAGGTTTTCCTGTCACTGGTGGGTTCGACTCCCACTCGCTTCCGCCATCTCTCAACTTGGATTCCGGAAGCGGCGGGGAATACTTATGACCTCAAGTGCAACCAGTGGGATCGTTGATACGCTCAGCAATCATTCGGTGGACCAGACAGTCGAAAGGCTCAAGGGCATTTTGCAGGCTAAGGGAGTTATGCTTTTCGCGCTGGTGGACCACAGCGGAGAAGCGGAAAAAGTGGGGATGAAAATGCGCCCCACGAAACTGTTGATCTTCGGCAGTCCCAAGGCCGGTACTCCATTGATGCTGGCCGCTCCCAGCGTCGCTATCGATCTCCCGCCCAAGATATTGGTCTGGGAAGATGGTCAGGGGAAAGTCTGGGTTTCCTATAACAGCCCGGAGTACTTGCAGTCGCGACATGGCCTGCCGCAGGAATTGCTGCAAAACATCTCAATGGTAGGCACCTTGGCGGCACATGCCGCGGAGTAGCTTCCATCCCATTGGCATGGACCGCGTCGAATGAATCCTCCGGCGCATGATGTCTCCCATTTGTTCGTGGAGATTGGCGCGGCCATCGTCCTGCTTGCAATTCTTGCGCGCCTCGCGAATAGGTGGTGCTTCTCTGCCATCCCTCTCTATTTGCTGGCAGGTCTCGCCTTCGGCAATGGCGGCCTCGCGCCGCTTCCTCTTAGCCAGGGCTTCATTGGAACAGGCGCGGAGATCGGCGTCCTGTTGCTGCTCTTCATGCTGGGGCTGGAATACAGCGGGGAGGTCCTGAAAAAGAACCTCCGCTTCGGGCTGCTGGCGGGTATTGCCGATCTTGTCTTGAATTTCACCCCGGGACTCTTAGCGGGACTTCTCCTGCGATGGGCGCCGATGCCTGCCGTCCTGCTGGGAGGCATCACTTACATCTCGTCCTCGGGAGTGATCGCGAAGGTGTTGGGGGAATTGCGGCGAATCAACAATCCGGAGACGCCGATCGTCCTCGCCGTGCTTGTGCTGGAAGATTTGGCGATGGCGGTCTATCTCCCGCTTGTTGGAGTTTTGTTGCTTGGTGGCGGTCCGGCGAAGATCGCCGCCTCGGTTTCGATTGCGGTCATGGTCGTCCTCATTGTTCTTTTCATTGCGCTCAGGTATGGAAGGCAACTCAGCGGGTTTTTGGCTCACGAATCGGACGAGATCATTTTGCTGACCACGTTTGGAACGGTGCTTCTCGTAGCTGGATTGGCCGAGCGCTTCCAGGTATCAGCGGCCATCGGTGCCTTTCTTGTGGGCATCGCGTTATCGGGGCCGATCGCGGAGCAGTCGCATCGACTTCTTGCTCCGCTGCGCGACCTGTTTGCAGCGACTTTCTTTTTCTTCTTCGGGCTGCAGATCGATCCGCGCACACTACCGGCTGCGCTTCCCGTCGCACTCGGATTGGGTATAGTGACCGCTCTCACTAAGGTGATGACTGGATATTGGGCTGCAAAGCGGGCCGGCTTCGACAAACAGGCAAGTTTGCGGGCGGGGATGGCGCTGGTGGCTCGCGGTGAGTTCTCCATCGTGATTGCGGGTCTCGGAGCTGGACTCGAACCAAGCCTGGCGTCACTCGCTGCTGCCTACGTTCTTTTCCTGGCGATTCTCGGGCCGGTGCTGGCGCGCCTTGCCAAATAATAAGTAACTCTGAGCAGGAGAAGTTTCATAATGGTCCAAGCGTGCCCTTCTTTTAAATTTTAGGTCAAATTTGTATTGATAAATTTCGTTTTTCTGATATTCTCAGCGCGTTTCGGGACACTTTGAACGGCGGGACGACCCTCGGTCTTCCCTCGCCTGTGCGACACCTTGTCGCAAACTATTCCCAGCCGATCTGTTTCCCCCGAAGCAAGGAGCAGTCTGTGATTTCCGCGCCGAAATTCAACGTCATTGCAGGCAGTGAACGAAAGCCAGTCCGTGGTGCGCGCCTGATTCACGATGCGCATCCGGACCAGGTGATCGAAGTTTCAGTTCGGCTTCGCTCGAAATCAGAAGCCAAACACAAAGAGTTAAGGAGTGCGCTCGAAAAACCTGGCTTCAAGCATTTGTCGCGTGCCGAGTTCGAAAATGCCCACGGCGCCGACCCGGCTGACCTCGACAAAATCAAGCAGTTTGCTCAGGAGTTCGGTCTCCAGGTCCGCCAAACTGGTACTGAACTTGCCCGCCGGACTGTGGTTCTTTCTGGAACAGTAAGCAACTTTCAGAAAGCGTTCAACGTGGAACTCAAGGAGTACAGTCATCCCAAGGGAAACTTCCGCGGCCGAGTCGGCGCGATCAACGTGCCCACGGAGTACGCGGACATTATCCGGGGTGTTTTCGGGCTCGACAACCGGCCTCAGGCAGAACCGCATTTCCGACGAGTGCAGCCGCAGGCTGGGGTAAAGGCCCACACTGCCACCAACTCGCACGATCCCAATGAACTGGCGCAAATCTATGACTTCCCATCCGGCGACGGTACGGGCCAATGCATCGGGATTATTGAATTGGGGGGCGGTTTTCGGCTGGATGACTTGAGCAACTACTTCAGCTCGCTCAATATCAATGAGCCTCAAGTGATTTCCGACTCTGTCGATGGAGGCACCAATAACCCAACCACTCCGGACAGCGCTGACGGGGAGGTGATGCTCGACATTGAAGTGGCGGGAGCGATTGCTCCGGCGGCGAAGATCGTAGTCTATTTTGCCCCGAATACAGATCAGGGTTTTCTTGACGCAATCACCACTGCAGTGCACGACAGTGCCAACCAGCCGTTGGTTATTTCGATCAGCTGGGGGGCCGCTGAGGCGCAATGGACGCAGCAGTCGCTCACCAATTACGACGAGGCCTTCCAATCCGCGGCAGCCATGGGTGTAACAGTCTGCGTTGCCTCGGGTGACAATGGATCTTCGGATGGGGTGAACGACGGCAACGACCACGTGGATTTTCCGGCTTCCAGCTCGTTCGTACTTGGCTGCGGCGGCACCACGCTGCAAGCTTCGAACGGACAGATCGTCAACGAAGTGGTGTGGAACAACCAGCCAGCGGGAGGCGGCGGTGGCGGTGGGGGAGTGAGCGATGTTTTTCCGCTTCCAGCGTGGCAAAACGGATTCGGTGTTCCGGCGCCGTCGGGTCAAAGTGGAGGGCGAGGGGTGCCCGACGTCGCTGGCGATGCCGACCCGAGCACCGGATATAACGTTCTGGTCGATGGTCAGACCGCTGTCTTCGGCGGCACCAGCGCGGTTGCACCGTTGTGGGCGGCGCTGGTGGCGCGAATGAATCAGCTGACCGGGAAGCCGATTGGATTTCTGAATCCGTTGATCTACAACCAAGCCGTCGAAGCGTCCGGATTTCACGACATCACGGAAGGCAACAACGGCGACTTCAGCGCAGGTCCGGGATGGGATGCATGTACCGGACTTGGTAGTCCCGATGGAGCCCAGTTAGTGGGAGCACTTACTGGAAAACCTGCGGCGCAGGCAACTGCGGCTGCGCAGTCTGCCGGATCGAAACGGCCTGCAGCTTAAGCCTATCCGGGGGGCGAGTTCGCTCGCCCCCATCGTTCTAACTCGATGTTTTTGGCGAGTGGAGGTATGGTTCTGCTCTTCTTCGTATACCTTCGTGCCCTTTGTGGTAATCGCCTTTCTTACAAACCAACCACCACAAAGGACACGAGGTTCACAAAGGAAAGCCGACGGGCCGGCTCGGGAGATTTACTCTGCGTTCGCTCGCGCCTGTTGCACCATTTCGACCAGGACTTTTCGTGTTTCCGACGGACTGCTCACTTCCCGCAAGAAGGCGATCCGGGAGCCGCGCATGCCATCCGGCGTTTTCAAGCGCACATGAAAGCCCAGGCGATCGACCGCGGTCATGCTCGCTTCCTGTGATGCGATGCCGGCGAACTTCCGGGCGAGCAGGACGAGCGCATCGCTGTGGTCGGCGTTCATGTGCTGAATAATTTCGACCATCGAGTCAGCCAGCGGGTCCGGCTGACTGTGATCATATTCCGAGGCCGTGACCCAGCCCATTACTCCGAAGCCGCCCACGTAGTAAACGTCGACAACGTCCATGCGGTAAAAAGAAAAGTCTTCAAAATCCACCCAATATTTGCTGTTGGCATAGCGGGCAAGGTAGAGTTGGCGAGCACCAGCGACTTCCGGTTCTGGTATCGGCAATACATTTCCGACCAGCGTCACCCGCGACGCCCCGAGCGGATCAGTGCCGGCGTCATCCTGAGTGACGAGCAGACTGCCGCGAGGATCAGCCTGCAGATTTTGGGTATGCATGGCCATGGTGCTTATTAGGAAGATGGGACGCCCGCGACCATCCAACCCGTAAGGCATCACCGATCCGAACGGAAACCCCGGCTGTTTCCGCGAAAGGGTCGACAGGCTGCCAATGCGGCCCAGGTACATGAGCGTACGCGCACGCTCGGCGAATGTTGGCTCCGGCACCGGAGGCTGGTCGCTCGGCGGAGCAGTACCTGCATGTTTTCTGGCAGATGACGCAGTAGTCATTCCTGTCTCCTAGTGACTTGCAACTGGCTAAGTGAGTCCAGCTCTGCGACTCATCTCTTATCTTTTATAGTTATAGTCCAGCGCAGCGCATCGTGGAGGATTCGAATACCTTGGAGGAATGATTAACGACAGGGCTGCCTTAGAGTGATTTCGGGAACCATCGGGGCCGGCTCAAGCCTAACCCGCTGCGTCCCATCGCTGAGAGCCTGCTCTCCCGCAGGAGAACCCCGATCTCCGATTGAAGCCTGAAACGGTCCTCGTCGCGAAGGTCGGTAAAGCGGAAAGGCTGCTGATAGCCTTGCGTGACCGGCATTGGAAACAGCATCGCCGCCTTCCCACGCACGGCGTGCGATCCCAAATGGAGGGTCAGGTGGACTGTGACTCTTTCGTCGAGGCAGTTGGCGAGTTCGAGCAGGCCTCCGGTGGTCGAAATCCGCAGGGTTTTCGCCCAGAGCTGCCGACCATTTTGGAGCTGAATCGTCGCAGAAACGGTTCCCCACAGGTTGACTCGGGGGGCACGGATTTTACGTCTCGAGTGGGGGAAGTCGGCCATTGCGTCCACTATCTCACGCAACCCTGGTCGCGAGCAGATTACGAAAGCTGGGTCGGAAGTCCGAATTCAGCCGATGAAATCCGTACAACTCCCTTCGTAATCTCCACCTCTTTGCCTGTACGTTCCATACTGACATGGACTATGAACGGCCTCTCCCAACTGCACGCTCCACTGCGCGCACCGCGAGTCAACCTCGCAGATTTCACGCCCGCAGTCCTTCGATTCCAGGATGGTCAACGCGCTTCCGGCGAACTGCAGGTGCTTTCCGTTAACGGCGGATTGCTGGCTCTACCCCGGGCGATCGATCAAGGCTCCCAGGTAAAGGTGATGTTTCTAACCCATACCGGGCCTGTGCTCTGCGCGGCGGAGATGCTGAGCCCCGTTACCAGCACACAGCAACCTTTCCGCTTTGTTGCGCTTCCGGTAGACGATCGCCGCAGATTAGGAGCGGCCATTCAGTCATCTTTGAACTTGAATATCGCGAATAAGGAAGCAGCTGAACAAAGGTGGATGGAAAAGCTCAGGGCAGCTTCGAGTCACGAGAGCCAGCCCCATCGACGATTTTTCAAGATTGCTGCAGGAGCACTTGCCCTGGGACTACTGGGTTTAGGCTGCGCTTTCTATCTCCTTCAGGTGCATGCACTGAAATAAAGATGGCCCCCGCCCCCGCTAACACTCGCCGTTGGCCTCGACATCAGGTGAAGCTCCCTGTCCGTATCATTACCGCTGACGAAGCTTCCGAAATCACGGTACCCGGCTTGACTACCGAGATCAGCCAAGGAGGGATGGCGCTCTATGGCGGAGTGCCATTGCAGCCCGGCGATCTGATGGAAGTGGAGTTCCAGACCTCGAATCGCCTACGCGTCGCGGCGTCCGTGCGCGATCGCAATGGGTATTGTTTCGGACTGGAATTCGTGGGGCTGCTGCCGAGCGATAATGCAGGACCGGAGGGCTTAGCAAAAATCGAGTCGCTGCCGGTCGCGATTAATCGGGCTGATCCGGAGAGTGGAGTGGTGCGGGGAGAGGATGAAATATTAGCCCTGTTTCTGAACAGGCATGAAGCTTACCTCCGTCAAAAAGAGATGGAGATCAAGCGCTGGCGCTATGAGATTCAAGAGATCAGGCAGTCACGGAGGGAAATTGAAATGCTCGTACTCCGTCGGGTGCTTGGCCGTTCGGGTTAGAACGCGGCGGGTCAGGACTTTGCTTCGAAGTAAAGAGCCACTGGAAAGTCTGCCAACATTCTCGCGACGTCGATTCTTGTGCCTTCATCGCTTTTTTGCAGATCGAGCACTTCTCCAGTAAATACGTTTCGAAAAATCGTTGAGGAATTGCAGAATGAGAGTCGAAGGTGCGTATCCTCCCAGACATGGGAGCCGATGGGCGGTAGATCGGCGTCGTTGACCAAGCCAGCGATCAGGCGGGGAACGACAACGAGCAGGCTGGCAGTGTCGGACGTTCTGCCGAATGCCACTACATGATTGGCCTTCGCCCCCATAGACTCCAATGACAAATATTCTCCACGTTGAAAAAGCTTTGGTTGCTCCTGACGTAAGCAGAGAGTTTTCCAGATTAAGAATAGCTTGAGGCGACCGTCTTCAGGGGTTTCCAGCAAGGCACGCGCGCTTAACCTGTCATCATGGTTTGCCGAGTTGCGAATGGCCTCGAACATTTGCTGGCGGTGGTTGTAGTCGACCGGGCGTCGGTTGTCTGGGTCAACCAAACTGAAGTCCCACGACTCATTGCCCTGGTATATGTCGGGGACGCCTGGGCAGGTCAGCTTGAGTAGTGTCTGCGCAAGGCTATTCCACAGCCCGATGCGGGCGACACGGCGTTGGAAGGGCAGAAAATCGTTGAGGAAGCGGTTAGACGATTCCGGGTTCAAAAGTGTCTTGACGAAAGATGAAACCGCCGTTTCGTATTCCGTATTTCGATTGATCCAACTGGTGTTCTGCTTGGCCTCGCGAATCGCCTTCAACATGTAGTTCTCGGTCCGTTCGCGGAAATTCTTCCACGATCCCCTATCATTCTGAAGATCCGATGGCAAAGTGCCCACCAAGGTCTGATAGAGCAAGTATTCGTCATTGGGAGAAGGTGCAGGTTTGTTGTTGACGATGCTTCGATGATTGCGGTTTAGGCGTTGCCACTCTCGTACCCGAAGCCTCCACGGTCCCGACATCTCCGAGAGAACGTTGATCCGGGCGCGCACATCCTCCGAACGCTTCGAGTCGTGCGTGCTTCCGGCCAGCATCGTATGCGGCCAAGAGCGCAGCCGTTCCTGGTTGGCAAGGTGAAACTCCTCGGTGGTGGTTCCGAAGCGATGAAGGTCGCTTCCGACGTCGTTCAGCGAGGTCAGGCGGTTGTAACGGTAGAAGGCAGTATCTTCGAGGCCCTTTGCCATTACTGGGCCGGTGAACTGCTGGAATTTCATCGCGAAGGTTGTGACCGCATTCTGGTAAGGTGGATCTTGCCCTTCAGCAATGCTGGTCAGTAGTACTCGGCTGATGAAATCGAAGATGCTGGGATCAGCGGCCGGACTTCTCCACTTGGCCGACATAATGGCACCGCGGATGTAACGCGCATCGGTATCGGAGACGCCAGAGGAGGTGACGTAGGTGCGGTAAACCGGAAAGCTGGCGACTACTTCCATCAGCGCATCGCGCAGGCTGTTGAGAGTGAAGTCGCAGGTGCGCCGCTTGGACAGCGCAATGCGACTCAGTTGACTGGCAAGGACGTTCAGTTCGCTGGCCAGCGCGACCCGCATGATCAGCTTGCGGCAGCGGTACGCAAGGTCATCCACGTTAATTTCGTCGTTGATAAAGGTTCGGTAAGTGCGTTCCAGACGCATGGCCGAGGCGGGATCTACAAACACTCCGTTAACCAGATTGGCAAAGTCGTAGCCCGTCGTGCCGCAAACGGGCCACTCGGTGGGCAAACGCTCTCCGCCGGACAGGATTTTCTCAATGACCACATAGTGTCTGCTGTCCTCGGGATTCTTTGTCGCGGCCTCGATGCCACGGTTGAGGCGTTCAAAGTATTGTGCAGGGTTGTACAAACCGTCAGGATGGTCAACGCGCAAGCCATCCACTTTCCCGTCTGCGATCAGACTCAAGACGAGGCGGTGGGTGCCTTCAAACACGGCTTCGTTTTCCACGCAAATACCGGCAAGATCATTGGTATCGAAAAAGCGCCGGTAGTTGATGTCGTCGGAGGCAACCCTCCAGTTGGCCAAGCGGAAGGTTTGCGCTTTGATGAGTTCGTGGAGTTCTTCGAAGCTTGCAGGATCTGCCGGATTGCCGTTGATCAAGGTGACGGCGCCGGCGATGCAGGCAGCAATTTCCTCGGACCGCGAGCACAACTCCGCCAGCCGGCGTTTGTGGATTTCCTTGTCACGATTGCGTTCGGCCATGCGCTCGCTGCTAATCTCGTACCTTCTTGGCAAGTGGCCGAAAGCGGTTAGCAGACTTTGATACTCCAATAGATCCGGGTTCTGCTCGCCGAGTTTCTCCTTGAGCGTATCCGTGCAATGTTGCAGTATGCGCGGATATTCGCGTGGATCCACGGGGAAGCGATGATCGCGGTAAGACACATCGAATTCGCCGCGTTCCTGCTTAAAGACAAGCTTCAGTCCGCCACTTTCGAGGACCACGCCGTAGTGATCGTGGAGCACCGGAATCAGCACTTTTCCGTGGAGTTCCGCTTTTATCGGATGCCAGTCAATGTCAAAGAACCTCGTATAGATGGAAGACTCGCCGTTTTCTAGAACGTCCAGCCACCACGCATTGTCACTGCCCATCACTCCCATGTGGTTTGGCACGATATCGAGAATCAATCCCATACCGTGCTCGTGAAGAGTGGTTATGAAACGGTAGAAGTCTTCGGAGCTGCCGATTTCAGGATTCAGCGAGTTGTGATCCACGATGTCGTATCCGTGGGTGCTGCCAGCGCGGGCCTTCAAACAGGGGGAAACATAGCAATGACTGATGCCCAGAGCGGAGAGGTAGGGCACTATTGCCGTGGCTTGGGCGAATGTAAATTCGCGGTTGAGTTGTAGACGATAAGTCGCCAGCGGAATGTGCGTGCACAGCTTCATGATTCGAGAGACCACACCACGGACCACGACGGCAGAGTCTGTTCTTCTGATGATTCCACGCTAATTTCGTCGGTGGCGTAAATAATCTTCTGCGAAGCCGGCGGCCGCAGGCCCGGCAGGGAATCGGCTCCGAGGTTCGCCATCAGAATGAGTCTCGACCGGTCAGGAAACCTCCAGCGTGCAATGAGTCCTCGATTTCCATGGACTTCGAAATCTCCTTGGACGCCGCATGCAGAGGCAAGACGTGGAACGATATGCTGGCACCGCAATCTCATTAATTCTCGATAGAAGCGCAGCCAGCCTTGTTGGCGCGGTTGATCGATCAGATCCCAGCGAAGGCGTGAGGCCTCGAACGTTGTGCTGGCGTTCGGGTCTGGAATCCGGTTACGTTCAGCGGAGTCATTGAACCTGGTGAATCTGGCAAATTCGTTGCGTCGCCCTGCGGTGACAGTCGCGGCCAAGTCCTTCTCGAAATCGCAGAAAAAGAGGAACGGCGTCTTAGCACCGAACTCTTCACCCATGAAGATCAGAGGCGGAGAAGGAGCGAGTAAGAGGATCGCAGCCGCCGCGCGCACGGCGCGACAATCTGCAAGTGTCGTGATTCGCTCGCCAAAAGCGCGGTTTCCGATCTGGTCGTGATTCTGAAGAAAGGAAACGAACGCATTAGGCGGCAGGCCCTGGGTCGATTCACCGCGTGTTTTGCCATTTCGGTAAACAGAAGCCTCGCCCTGATATGCAAACCCTGCAACCAGGCAACGACCTAACTGATCGATTGGATGTTCGGAATAGTCCAAGTAATAGCCATCGCGCTCGCCTGTGACCAACACGTGGAGAGCGTGATGAATATCGTCATTCCATTGCGCGGTGTAGCTCCGAGGATGACAACGTTCTGTGCGTTGAAGATAACGGGCCTGGTTAAGATCGTTTTCGAGAATGAGATGAACGTGTCGGTCGGGCTCAATTGAGCTGCGGACGGCATCGGCCAATTCCGTGAGAATGTGGGGCGTGGAGTCGTCGATGATCGCGTGAACCGCGTCCAGGCGCAATCCGTCGAAGTGATATTCGGTCAGCCAGTAGAGCGCGTTATGAATGAAGAAATCGCGCACCACTCGATTTTCGGGACCGTCGAAATTGATGCCGTCTCCCCACGCCGTACGGTGCCGATCTGTAAAGAACTGAGGGGCGTAAGACGCAAGATAATTTCCTTCAGGGCCAAAATGGTTGTAAACAACATCCAGCAGGACCATGATTCCGCGGTTGTGGGCGCTTTGAATCAGGTCTTTGAGATCTTCCGGTTTGCCGTAGGTGCTGTCGGGAGCGAACGGACACACGCCGTCGTAGCCCCAATTGCGTCGGCCGGGAAAGTCGCCGACTGGCATCAACTCCACCGCGGTAATTCCAAGATCAGCCAGATAGTCGATCCGATCGCGCACAGCGGCGAAAGTTCCGGATGGCGTGAAAGCTCCAACATGCAGTTCATAAACCGCAGCTTCTTCCCATCTGCGGCCACGCCATGCGCCGTCCTGCCAGTCGAAGGCTTCGGGGGCCGTCACCTCACTGGGGCCATGTACGTCCCGAGGTTGAAATCGGGAGGCTGGGTCGGGGACTTCCCGCGCGTCATCGATGCGGAACTTGTATTGTGTGCCCGGCCTTGCGGCGTCGGTCGTCAGCTCGAACCAGCCCTGATCGCACCTGTTGAGAGGAAGCCGCACAGCCTTGTTGGAACTAGCAAGGCACAGCTCAACCGTCCGCGCGGCCGGAGCCCACAAACGAAAACGGATGCTTCCGTCGTCCTGGCATTCAGCGCCGAACGGCATCTTATAACGGCGCTTCATTGGACTCGTCTTTCTTACCGTTTCCGCGCCGCTCCATGAGCACGACCATCGAGCGTGCCTGCAGAGGGTAGGCGGTGCCCGCATCATACGTTTCGACTGGACGTAAACCGGCTTCGCGAGAAGTGTCCATCCGGGCGGTCCAGCGGGCGCCCGGACGGAATGCCGGTAAAGTGAATGCCATATCTTCGTGGTAGGCGTTAAGCAGCACAAGAAAGTTCTCGTCACTCAGCTTGCGGCCGCGTTCGTCGGTCTCATCCAATCCCTGACCGGAGAGAAGCATTCCCAGGCAGTGAAGCGATGGATCGCGCCATTCGTCCTCACTCATCTCATTGCCGCTCGGGTTGAGCCACAGAACATCTTTTACGGTTGCGCCTTTGATCGGCCGGCCCTGGAAGAACCGCCGCCGGCGAAATACGGGATGCCTCTTGCGCAGATTGATCATGCGCTGAACGAATGCCAGCAAATCGCGATCTTGAGGCTGCAAATTCCAATTCAGCCAGCTGATCGGATTGTCCTGGCAGTAGGCGTTGTTATTTCCCATCTGAGTATGTCTGATCTCATCCCCGGCGTACATCATCGGTACGCCCTGGGACAGGAGCAGCGCTGCCCACAGATTCCGCTTCTGTTTGGCGCGCAGCGCCTGGATATTGGGATCGTCAGTCGGACCCTCCACTCCGCAATTCCAACTGCGATTATCGTTGTTGCCATCGCGATTGCCTTCACCATTCGCTTCGTTGTGCTTTTCGTTGAAACTGACCAGATCCTGCAACGTGAAGCCATCATGCGCAGTGACAAAATTGACGCTCGCGTAAGGACGCCGTCCGCTGTGCGCATAGAGGTCGCTCGAACCGGTAATTCGATAAGCCAAGTCTCCTAACATTCCGCCATCGCCCTTCCAATAACTCCGCACCGTATCTCGGTAGCGGTCGTTCCATTCTGCCCAGCCCACGGGAAAATTTCCAACCTGATAACCACCTTCGCCGAGGTCCCAAGGTTCAGCAATCAACTTCACCTGGGAGAGAACGGGATCCTGATGGATGATGTCGAGAAACGCCCCAAGACGGTCCACTTCATGCAGTTCGCGTGCGAGAGTAGCGGCGAGGTCGAAGCGGAAGCCGTCCACGTGCATCTCGAGAACCCAGTAACGCAGACTATCCATGATCAGCTGCAACACACGCGGATGCCGCATGTTCAGTGTGTTTCCCGTCCCGGTGTAGTCAGTGTAATAACGGGGATTCTCAGGCATGAGGCGGTAGTAGGTGCTGTTGTCAATGCCCCTTAACGATAGCGTAGGACCCAGATGGTTGCCCTCAGCAGTGTGGTTGTAGACAACATCAAGAATCACTTCCAATCCCGCAGAATGCAGCGTCTTGACCATCGTCTTGAATTCGCGGATTGAGCTGGCTGCCATGTACCGCGGTTCAAGCGCAAGAAAGCCGATCGAGTTATAGCCCCAATAGTTTCGCAGACCGCGCTCCACGAGTTGGCGGTCGTCCACGAAGCTGTGTACGGGCATGAGTTCGATCGAAGTGACACCCAAGCGCGTGAGGTGTTCGATGACTGGAGCTGTGGCCAAACCCGCGTACGTCCCACGCAAGTGAGCGGGAACCTCAGGGTGGCACATGGTGAATCCTTTCACGTGAAGCTCGTAAATCAATGTCTGGTGCCACGGGATTCTAGGCGGTGCATCCGCTCCCCAGGTGAAAGCAGAGTCGATCACCCGATTTTTTGGCATACCAGCAGCATCATCGCGGCGATCGAAAGACAAGTCTTCCTGTTTGTGTCCGAGCCTGTATCCGAACTGCGCGTCACTCCAGCGAATCGCGCCCTGAATCTGCTTGCCGTAGGGGTCGAGCAAAAGCTTGTGGTGATTAAAGCGATGGCCTTCCGCCGGAGCATACGGTCCATAGACTCGATACCCATACAATTGGCCGGGCCGTACTTCTGGAAGATAGCCGTGCCAGACCATATCAGTCTGCTCAGGAAGCGGAACGCGCAGGGTCTCACGCTTTCCGGAAATGTCGAACAGGCAAAGCTCCACCTTCTCCGCGTGCTCGGAGTAGAGCGCGAAGTTGACGCCTTCGCCATCCCAGGTTGATCCCAGAGGATAAGGCTGACCGGGCCAAACAATCGGTTGAGTTTGACTGGACATCTATCCTGGATTCCTCCGGTGAGGCCGACAAACTTGCCTCCGAGTTTGTACCACGAGCGCCTCAGTGAAGATCAAGCAGGATCTCCCGTGCCGCGCGGCGTCCGCTTGCAATCGTGCCGTGGACTGTCCCATTGTGTCCGGTTATGTCTGTAGCTTCGCGGCACAAAACAGAGTATTTTCGACCGGGCTGCCTAAGGCTTGTTGCGCACCATCTGCACCGATCGCGCCATAACTGCAGGCTCCACGAGAAAACGGATCACTCTGCCAGCCTGATAAATGTTGTCGCGCAGCGTGAACATACGTCCACCAATGCGGTCACGAGCTTTAAGGATAGTCACCGACAGACCGGCGCGCCCCAACTCGCTGGCAGCCGCCAGTCCGGCCGCTCCGGCGCCGATCACAAGAACGTCGGGAGTCTTTGAAATGACAGTTTGTTTCATTCAATGAACAAACGATCGCTGTTCCACCGCAGAATGTGTTGAGTCGCAAGCGAGCTTCCTGAGCAACCCGAGTCATTTGCGACTCGGTTTCAGTTTAATCATGCTACTCCCCCGAAGGAGATTGGACGTTCACGGTCTTCGGTGTGCTGTGCGGTGCTCGATGAATTTCCTGTTGCGACGTCGGTCTTTTTTTAGGAGGCAAATCTGGAAGCTCAACTACCCTTCCAGTACGGACAGATTGATAGGCGGCGCGCACGATGCGCACATCCGCCAAGCCTTCCAGTCCCGAAGGCTCCGGCTCTTTGCCCTTCAGGATACAGTCGGAGAAGTAAATCAACTCAGCGGCGAACTGATCGGTTTTGGGAAAGTTCTTGGTGATCGTCTTGTCTCCGATTGTTAACCGATGCTTGATTCCTATTGAGTAGTCGTAGGCCGGATCGGCCGTGAGCAGGCCTTTCGTCCCAATCAATGTATACCGGCTGATGTCGGCCGCGCCAAAGCTACACGTGAATGTGGCTAAACGGTCTTCAGGAAAACGCATGGTTACTATCGTCATTTCATCGACCTTACGAAATCTAGCGTCTCCGTTGTTGGCGCTGAAAGCAAAAAGTTCTGTTGGCTCCGCCCAGAACAGGTATCGCGCGGCATTGATACAATACACGCCCATGTCGTATAGCGGTCCGCCTCCGTTCTCTACCGGCTCGGTCACACGTATATTGCCTGCGACGACTTGCTGGGCGAATTCCGAATCAAAGATCCGAAGTTTTCCCAGCTTGCCAGTTTTCGCCAGACGGATGGCTTCGAGGTTGCTTTTCTCGAAGTGCAACCGGTAGGCGATCATGAGCTTTACGTCGTTCTTATTTGCCGACTCGATCATGGCCTCACAATCTGCTTCAGTCACAGCCATCGGTTTTTCGCAGAGCACATGAACCCGAGCTTGGGCGGCACGCACTGCATACTCGTGGTGAAGATGGTTCGGCAGGGCTATGTACACCGCGTCGACCGAAGAAAGGGCCATCTCATAGTCGGCGTATGAATACACTTCCTCAAGGCCGTATTTCTTGCCTATCGCGGAACGTTTCTTGGGGTCGTCGGAAACGATGGAGACCAACTCACAGTTGGTAGCCTGCTTGAACGCGGGCAAGACGGCGACCTGTGCAAGGTGCCCCAGTCCCACGACAGTGTAGCGGATCTTTCGATGCGATTTGCGAGGGCCCCTCATGTCCTTCTTTCTTCCTCCTTTTTACGATCTGACCTTTGATGGTTCGCGGGGGCAAAGCGTTGTGAGCAACGCGCGCACTCAGAACCTCCTTAAGTTGGTCGTGAGACTACTCAAGAGCACTCGCAGCAGGGCAACTCACGCCCTGCTATCGCGAACTGCCTCAAAAGCCCTGGATTGAAGTGGGACAGGTCGGCACAAAAGACGGAGCAACCCTTTTTCGCGCTTCGGCCTCTGAACGTTAGCGATTATGAGGTCCAAGGTAAATGCTAACAAGCAGCGAGAGCGTCATTGTGCCTCTTCTGCTAGGTTCCAGCCATTGCGGGAAGTGGTAGTAGTTGGCAGCGTATTCTTCGCCGTTGCCTTATTGACGATTAGAATCGAGGCGCAAACTTCCTCTACGATTCCGGCGCCTCCCGGCGCGGGCGTCGCGCAACCCGCCCCAATCGCTAACCCAGCGCCCACGGCTCAGAGCGAAGGCACGACGGCAACACCGCCCGAAGCAGCGCCGGCCGACGGGCAGGATAGCGTCTTCGTGTTCAAGAAGGAAGTACAGGAAGTAGTCTTGCGTGCGACCGTGGTCGACGAGCAACGGCGCCTCATCACCAGCTTGGACCGACCGGCCTTCAAGGTATTCGAAGACGGAGTCCCGCAGGCGATTACCTCGTTTCGTCGTGACGACGTTCCGGTAGCGATGGGTATCCTGATCGATAACTCCGGCTCCATGCGCGAAAAGCGAGACAAGGTAAATCACGCGGTGCTGGATCTGTTTCGAGCCAGCAATCCCAACGATGAGATCTTTGTGGTCAACTTCAGCCAGGATTCCTATCTGGATCAGGACTTCACATCTGACGTCAACCTGCTCCAGCAGGCCCTGCAGAAAGTTTCCGCGCAAGGAAGAACGGCACTGTACGATGCGGTGGTCGCTTCCGCTGTGCATTTGAACAACAACCGCATCGACCGTAAGGTTCTGCTGGTCATTACAGATGGCCGAGATAACGCGAGTCAGGAAACGTTGCAGGAAGCTTCGCGCCGATTGCAGCAGGAAAATGGGCCTACGCTCTATGCCGTCGGGTTAGTCAGCGACGAGCTTCAAAAATCGGGAATCGAGGCCCTCCAGAGCCTGGCCGACAGCACTGGCGGAGTCGCATTTTTCCCCAAGGGCCTGGACGAAGTAGACGAGATCTCCCGCACCGTGGCACACGACATTCGCAGTCAGTACACGATTGGTTATAAGTCGAACAATCCCAAACAGGGCTCAGAATACCGCAGAATTCAAGTCACGGCTCAGGCGCCAGGCTATCGCAACCTGACGGTGCGCACCCGAAGCGGGTACTACGCGGGTGAGGCTGTCCACTAAACTGCATTGTCCTTGATCCGTTGGCCAGCCTACCAGATTCCCTTATCGCTTCCTGTAATCTTCTGTCCCACGGCCGCCGCGGTTGCCAAGTAGGGCAACAGACTAAGCCGGGCGGTGCTGACTAACGCTCGATTACGCAGCAAAGTCGTGAGTTGCGACGCATAGAGGCTCGCGGATTCCGGCATGATCGGGACACGCAAAAACTCTCGTCGGAAGTGAAGCTTGTCTCCACCGAACTGCGCTGACGATTTCACGAATGATGGAAGATCAAGTCCTTCGCTCCGATAGTGTTCGACGTAGTCCGATACGATCTGAAGGTAAGTAGCGACGCCTTCCCAGATACCTGCCGCTTTTGCCGACGCGTGTAAGTCCTGGTAATCGACGCCGCCCTGTTCGGCAAGGCTCGTGCTGTCCACGATGTCGCACAGCCGGAAGTAGAAATGGCGATACATTCGTTGCAAAGCGGAGATCATCAGGCGGTCTGATGCAGAAGGCACCCTGAATATGTGGTTTCCCACGTGGACGGACCGTGCTCGCCTCGCCACCGAGTTGGCGATTGTGATCTGTTCTCCGGTTTGACCCAGTCGGCCCATGTGAATCTCGACCGCTTCGGGTAATCCGGGAATAAGGAAGTTCCATTTATGCGCCAGCCGATCCCCCCAACTGCGCGGCGCAAGCTGCGCCTGGAAACGGCGTTTCATGAGGCGGAGAACATCAGCTGAATCCGCATTCGTGTAAAGATCCAGGTCGCTGCCAAGATCCGGCCAGTGGTCCAGTGACTTGATAACTGTGACGTCATGTCCCTCGGCTTCGAACGTGTCACAGATTGTGTGCAAGAAAGGCATCGCGTGGTCGATACGCGCACGCTCAGTCACGAGCGCCGTCAGTGCCCACTCCGCACGGCCTTTGTCGCCGGCGTTGTTCGCGAGTTGCAGAAAGACATCCAACCCGCGCATGACCACGTGATTAGAGTTCGCCAGAGTGACCACGCCGTCAAAATCCGCACGGCTGATCTTCGCCAGGCTGCAGCCCTCGCCCTCAGGTTCAGAGAATCCTCGGCCAACTCTACCCAGGAGAAGCCGGGAAAGAACGTCCAGAGAATTGTTCGAACGGAATGGAGAAGATTCCTGATTAGTCATTTACAAGGTCCTTCTAGTGGGATGGCTGCGAAGCTGGTGGTTGCGAGGCGTTCGTCGGCGCCATTGAACTGGACGGCGTTGCAACTGGCGGTGCAGGCTCCACCACCGGAGTGTTATCGCGATGTTTGAGTTCGACGGGACTTCTCTGCCGTTGTCTGGCCTGATTTTCCTCGGTTATCTTCGTATCAACCTTCTGATCGCTGTCTCCAGCCACCGCAAACAGGTTCATCCCTTCGGCGGAACGCTGCGTGGCGAGGCCGACGTGCGCTTTGGCGTCCTCGGCCGTTCTAGCCCTTTCGTAAAAAAACTGAGCGGTCTCGAGGTCGCCATCCATCTCTGCGACATAACCGAGGTTGTTCAACGAGAACGCGCTTTGCGGATCAAGCGAGTAAGCCTCGAGAAAGTCTTGTCTCGCCGTCGCCCAGTCATTGTGATTCGTCGCTGATACGCCGCGCACGGCGAGCATCTCGGACTTCGCCCGGGCGGTGGCCGAGTTCTGCATGCGTTGCCGGAGCCTTTTCGCACTGTCGTCTGCCATTTCGCTCACGGGTTTTCCCCTCCACGCCCGGTCCAGAGTCACAATCACCGGTTGTGTCGAATGCGAATCTGCAGCTGCCTTGTAGTACTTCAGCGCTTCGTCGTAATCTCCCCGCGACTCTTCCGCGACGCCCATATTGTTCAACGTGAATGTATTGTGCGCATCCAACGTCAAGGCATGTTGCAGCAGGGCTTGAGCTTCTTTAGCCCGATTCTGTGACAGAAGCCGGATCGCCTCGACATTCATTCGATTCACCTGCATCGGGACGTTTTGCAGGCTTCCGAAAGCATCTTTCATCGGCTTTCCTTCGAGTCCGTCGACGCTTGTGCGATCGATGACTGCGTCCGTCGATTGCTCCGACGCCAGCCCGTAGAACTTTTGTGCGCGCTCTAGGTTCCCTTTCAACTCCGAAATGTAGCCCAAGTTGTAAAGCGTAAAGGGATCGGCGGGATCGAAGAGGTACGCCTTGTAAAAGAGCATTTCAGCCTTTTCGTATTGCCCCTTGTCGACTGCATCGACCCCCTCACGATTCAAACGCTGCACCGGCGTAGGCTGGCTACGTTTCGGGAGCGTGATCTTCAGATCCCCTGCCCACGCACTCCGATACGGCGAGAAAACGAAGAGAGAGACGATTACAAAAAGGCCAAGTCGTTTAGCAGACATAGTTGCTTCTTCGATCGACTGCCGCTCTTATTGCCACCGATCTTGGATGGCAAAGTCGGGAAATGCGTTGTCGGCCAAATCCCGGAAATTTCACAGCGGAGATGCGTCTTTGAGGCCACTGTTGTTCGCTTCCCGCCATCAAACAGATGGCGAAAATCCAGGTAGTTTGGATGGGGTATCTTGATGGCTGCTTTTCGAACCATAGTTCGTTTTCTAGTGCCGGCAATTTTCAGCGGTCTGGCATTTGCCCAGGTCCCAGCCGGCGGCTCGATCCCGGCGCACGATCTGGCTGACCCGCCCGCAACCGCCGATCAGCCTACAACCAAGGTGGAAGGTTCTCCGACCAGTTCTTCTGATTTGCCACCCGTGCCCCGGGGGAAAAGCACCGTCATCGGCGGGTCAATTCGTCAGGTGGACGGGGTGCGTGACCAATTGACCCTGAATGTTTTTGGTGGCCGAACGATAAAGGTCCTTTTTGACGAGCGCACCCAGGTCTATCGTGATGGGATAAAAAGCTCGCTTCGCAATCTGCACACCAGCGACCACGTTTCGGTCGAGACCATGCTGGACGGAACCACGATTTTTGCCCGCAGCATTCACATGCTGTCGCAACTGCCGGAAGGGGAGTGCCAGGGGCAGATGCTGCAATACGATCGGACCAAAGGCGAACTCACCGTGCGTGATTCGCTGTCTCCCGATCCTATTAAGCTGCGGGTACCGCCCGGCACAGCAATTGCCAGCAAGGGTCCGGAAGCTTCGGCGAGCGACCTAACTCCCGGCTCATTGATCTCCGTTGATTTCCAACCCGCCGTCTCCGGACAAAACGTCGCCCGTAAGATCACCGTTTTAGCAACTCCGGGAAGCACATTCGTATTCACCGGAAACGTCGTCTTTCTCGACTTGCACTCCGGGTTGCTGGCACTGATAGATCCCCGCGACGAGAAGCGGTACGAGATAGCTTTTGATCCCGATGTCCCTATCAGCCGCGAGGTGCATGAGGGAATCGATGTGACAGTCACCGCAAACTTTGATGGCACTCGTTATTACGCGAAGGCAGTGACGGTGAATTCGCCAGCGAGCAAGTAGCTGCTTGCAGCGTAATGCTGAATTCACAGTCGGCCCTCTGTGCACCTTAGTGTCCTTCGTGGTTCCGGAGAAGAATGACTACGGAAGCTTATTCAAGTAACAAGGCCCATTGACTGGCTGCGCCGGGGGAGTTGGCGGCGTACTCCAGGGCACGTTTACGAAGTCGAAGAATTCGGTCATATCCATTTGGGCCGCGTCCCGCTTTGTCAGACTGGGAAGATTGAAACGCGTTTCCACCAGTTTCATCCAGGCGGTGTAGTCCGCCACGGTGTGCGACACGTAGTTCTTCTTGGAAAATGGTGAGATAACGATCAACGGAACACGGTAGCCCGTGAAAACGAAATCGCAAGTCGGACCTGTGCCCTTGGTGCAAATGTCACCAGGCATGAGATCAGAAGGCTTTACGCCGTCAGGGCTGAGCGCGGGCTGCGGCGGAACATGATCGTAGAACCCGCCGAACTCGTCAAAGGTGAGGATGAATACGGAGTCCTGCCACGAAGAACTCTGCATGAGAGCGTTGATCAGGCTGGAAACGTATTGGGATCCCACTTGTACGCTGCCGCCCGGCATGCCATCGTCCAGGCCCGGATGTTCGTCAAGTCCGCTATCGAAGCCGGGATCGATGTAGGCCACTGACGGCAAGGTACCATTCGCCACATCAGTTAGGAACTCCGAGACCGGCACAATGTTCGACGGATACTTGCCGGCCGCAGTGAACATGTTCAGCGTGCTGTCTTGCACGGGTGGAACGGCATGCGTCAGGTCGGTGACGTAAATCTTCCAACTGACTCCGGCGCTCTGGAGCAAATCAAAAATAGTCTGGTTGGCTAGGGGAGGCGTGTTTGACGCGGGCGGATAGACATGTCCCGCTGAGGTGGCAGCCAGCATATACATCCGGTTGGGCTGGGTCCGGGACATGGTTGGCGCAAACCAGCGGTCGGAAGTGGCAAAACTTGAAGCGATGGAATAGTAGAAAGGCAGATCCGTTCCATCGTAGTTGGCCATAGCACGCACTCCGTCCACGTCCTTGAACGGTGGTTGATTCGTTCTGGCGTCATGAGCCGCGGTCCAGACGAATCCATTCAGCGAGGCGCTGGTGGAGAGTGGATCACCGAGATTCCAATCTACGTGTTCCTCATTCCACGAAGGGCTCGGGTTCTCGACACACATGGAGATCATGTGGAAAGACTCGACCCACGGACTCTTGCCGTCATACTGGCAGTCGCTGGGCGGCGGAAAAGCGGGATCGCAACTGGGATTCGTTGGTACCGGTCCTTTCAGCGGCGACGCCCCGCTAGCAGGATTGAATTGCGGCAATCCATCGAAGGATTGATCCGGAATACCATTGGCGGCCCAGTACTGGCGCATGGCTCCGAAGTAGTGATCGAAGCCACGGTTTTCCTGGGCCATGAAGATGATGTGGTTAATGCTTTGCAGACTGCTGTCCGGGGTCGGTTGGTTGGCAACCAACCCTCGGCAGCCGATCAACAACACCAGCAGAATCGCCAGTGACAAAAACGATGTCGACGGAAGCTTGGCTACGTTATCCTGCGGTCGAGCTATGACTTGGCGATGAAACATTGAGGGTGCACGTGAGATGGCTGCCGCGGGCAAAGCGTTGGCCCATTACCAACCCACAGAGCAATGCGGAGATGTCAGGGGCCGGCCGTCACGAATGACGATGTACTTCTGAGTGGGTCATAAGGCATTTCTTGGTTGACCCTCAAAAGATCCCTGTATTACTGTTCGATCAACATCGCTGAATCCCCGGATCGAAAAGACTGATCAGCGGGACCTAAAGGGGCCATGACCCGTTCGCGTCGGGCTTAGTCCATTCATAGAGCAATTTCCGAACTTGCGATTCCGCAAGTACGCGCTCCAAACAGACACCGGAGGATCTGTAATGAAGGTTTCACACCTTGCTATTTGCATGTCGGCGTTGCTGGTAACATCCGCATTCGCCGATGTCAGCGTCAGCCAGCCCACGAACGGCGCTACCGTTAACACGCCGGTGCATTATGTGGCCACCGCGACGACCAAGACCTGTTCAAAGGGTGTAGCGTCCATGGGAATTTACGTCGATGACAAGTTGGAGTACGTGGTCAACGGTGCAAAGCTGGACACCAAGTTGCCCCTGGACCCGGGCAATTACAACACGGTGGTGGAAGAGTGGGATTACTGCGGCGGCGCTACCTATAAACAGCTGGCAATCACGGTCGACGGCAAGACTGGCGTGTGGGTGACCGCGCCCACGGACGGCAGCACGGTCAGCTCGCCGGTGGGCTACGCTGCTACGGCGACCACGAATACTTGTTCGAAGGGCGTCGCGTCCATGGGGATCTACGTGGACAACAAACTCGTCTACGTCGTAGGCGGAGCCAGCCTGAATACCAAGTTGAACATCAGCGCTGGCAGCCATCACACCGTGGTGGAAGAGTGGGATTACTGTGGCGGAGCCGCTTACACTCCCGTCAACATCACGGTGAAAGGAGGAGGCGGAAATGTGCTCTCCAGCCTGCAATCCAGCGCCGGATGGAAAAGTTGGGGAGAGTTGCCTCCGCATTATGCGACTTGTGACTATCCCTGTCCCGGGGTTGCCTGGTCGATGCAACAAGGGATCAAGACGCCCCCGCTCAGCGGCCACTCGACGCAGTTCAATATCGGCGGGACCGTGCCCTATGCTGATGTACTTTGGAGCAATCCTCTGATCGGCCAGGGTTCGACGCAGGGTTTGCCCGATTCAGGTCACACACTGCTTCCGACGCTGCATAACTTCACCTATGACGTTTACTTCTACCCGACGAATCTCGGGGTTACACAGGTCCTCGAGTTCGACATCAGCATGTACTTCAACGGGCTGGGATTGATTTGGGGTAACCAATGCAACCTCGGAGGTGGGCACGTATGGGACATCTGGGACAACGTCGATCAGCGATGGGTCTCGACCGGCGTGGCCTGCAATCCCGTAAACAACACCTGGAACCATTTGACGATTCAAGTGCAGCGCGAGTCTGATAATTGGCTGCTCTTCCAGTCGATAACACTAAACGGAGTGAACACTCCGATTAACAAGTACTATGCGCCGGGATCTGCTCCGGGGGGTTGGTGGGGCATTACCGTGAACTATCAGATGGACGGAAACTACCAACAGTCGGCCTACACCACGTACCTGGATAATTTCAGTTTCACGTACCGGTGAGATCTCACACGGGGCACAGCACGATGGTACCCCGTACCTCTCTTTCCTGATCTTCCGCCGAAAGAAACCTGCGCGTTGCGCCATCGACTACCGACAGCTTGAGGCCAACCAGGCTGTCACCGGAATCAGCCGCGTCACTTCCTGAAATTCTCGTAAGATCTGGCATTCGACATCCTGGAGTGATTGCGGAGCAACGATCGTCATCCCGTCGACGAGTTTGCTTAGAGCCAGATAAGATGCGCGGCTGCTATGGAGAAACTCGAGCGGATATTCCGGTTTTCGCACGCGTGCCTGATCTGGATCCGCATCCAGCAAGTAGCTAATGTCCGGCTGCGGAATGAACTTCAGCAGCACCTGAACATAGGCTCGAGCCACTCGGTTGCGCAGCGACAAATTTGCGAGTTCGTCGTAGAGGTAACGGTCAAAGATTACTATCTCGGAGTTGCTTTGTTTCGCTTTCGCTACCACGACGCTGAGCCAGACGGCGTCGAAGAAGTACAGGCAAAACCGCACTGGGGTCATAAACCAGGACTGGACGTTCTTGTCTCGCCGCCTTACCGGTTTCTCCGGAGTGCCGACACCTTTTTCTCCCTTGAACAGAATGTGGCCCGTGGTCTCGCGGATTCGCTTCAGCCTCGCAACCTCATCCCAGAATGTAATTAACAAGACTCGGACGCCAGCCTCGTTCAGTCGAGTCCGAAGGTTTTCGATCTGAGTGCTCTTTCCCGCGCCGTCGATGCCGGAGAAACTCACGAACGTAGGACGTCGCTTGCGGCGGGATGTCTTGGCAATCATGGAGCCCTTGCGCTAATGTGCGCCGGGTGGCCGGCTGGGACTGCCTGCGGAGAGCGCCGCGACGGCCCCAGCTGCAGCCCCGGCACCCACCAGGGCGCCGACTGTGATTAGGATGGACCGCGTTCGTCTCTGTTTTGCCGGCGCAATAGCCGCTCCGGCCGGGTTAGAAGCTGCGACGCCCGTTGTTTCTACTGATGCCGCCGCGGCTGTGCCCACGGGTTCTTGCAGTTGCTGTTCTCTAGACGAAGATTGCTGAGCGATGAACTGCTGTTTATTTTCGACTGCTTGCGTACGTACAGCACCTGGGCTGTTCGGAATAGCCTCCGGCTGGGAGGCATCTCGGCTAACGCTCTGCGAGACACCATTGGAGCCGGGAGATTGCGTCTCGACAGAGGACGCATTTCCGCTCTGTTCACGGGCAGCCTGGTCTTGTGTTGGCAAGGCGGCCGCAGGAATGGATGGGAGCAGCAATAACAGCACGAGACAACCGGCAATGTGTCGCACCAGCCACTCCCAATTTCGCATCTTCGCTCCAATCGCGTTTCCGCTGTACTGCAAAGATCATCCTTTACGTCACACTCTCGGATGCGGAAGTTGGATATCGCGGTTGTAGGATTGGCTGATGTGTTTCCATCGGGAATTGGTAGAAACTGTTCACCGCGTCCGCGGAATTGTCAAAAGATTCAAACAGACTGTCCAGTCGGGTGACTTCCAGAATTTCTCTGGTCTCGGAGAGAAGATTAGCAAGTTTGACATCGCCATTGCGCTTCATCGCTTCTTCCAGACAACGGAGCAATACCTGAATGCCGTCGCTGTCAAGTTGTTGAACTTTGGAGCAATCAAGCACCACGCGCGGCCGATCTGTCTTCAGGCAGGGTTCCACCTCGAGTAAAAATAGACGGGCTTCTTCTACGCTCAACTTTTCGGGCAATTGCATAACCACCACGGGTCTCCGACCTATCATGTTGATCCATCCGGGGCTCTAAAGATGCCATCCTTCCAATTCCCAAAACAGGGAGCGAAAAATGGTTTAGTACACAGGCCTAAATCTATATTCGTCGCGGTGACGGGTCCATCCAGTGCTATCTGTAGGGGGGTAAGGTTTTTTCAGTAGTACGGAAGCGTTACGTTTCGCCTTTATGATCCTTGCAGAAGACGCTCGAGTTCAGCTTCGGGATCACGCACCAAATTAGCTAGACGATTCGCCCCGTAACGGCAAAGGGTTGCCAGATTGGTTTCATACCAACAGCATTCTGTCATCCTTGGCGACAGTCCACACAGAAAGCGCAGCTTTTGCATAGCCCCGGGTGACGTCAGAGTCGCCGCGACCAGCCTGTGGTTTCCATCCAGGATCGTTAACGGCTCACTCTCGTTAATGCCGATTAGAAGCACCGCCCCCGGTTCGGCATCCTGGCTGAGCCATTTTTGCAGCTTGGCAATCTTCAACAGAAATGTTCTTACCGTGAGATCACGGCCGCGATATGTGCCAATGCGTGCTGCCACTGCGGCGATAGAGAAGTTGCCTCGCGCGAGTTTTCGCCACACGGCGCGCGGGAAAACGCGGATCTGCCCCAACTCAGCGTCTCGGATTTCTACTTCGAACCATTCCGTTCCCCTCGGCAGCTCTCTCCACAATGGAAAATGTCGAATAAACAACAGGGCGCGCCGCTTGGCATTTTCACCGGCGTCATCAAGGTGCGGTTCCATCACAAGTGCACGCAGGGAATCCTGGTACTCCTCAAATGCCGGGTTCCCGAAGTCACTTTTCAGGAATTCCGCAATGACCTCGTCTTCCGAAACCCGTCGAATTATCCTTACCCCTCGAGCGGTTGGACGCCTTTCCAGCTCTTCGGAAGGAATCAGCATCTTCCACAGGAAAGTCACTGCCAAGACGACGAGCAGCACCAACATCAGCACAAACTGTATCCAAATGACCTCCTGCAAAGACGAGTGGAACCGGCAAATGCCCGCGATCAGCACGCCGCTGAAGGCCAACTGCACCCAACCTGTGTTCGCGATCCTATAAGACATCTCGTAGGCAATAACTACGACGCTGAGCGAATAGACAACTGTTGTGGCAGCATACAACGCGAGCAGGTAAGGAAGTCCATATTTGCCCGCTATGGCGAACTGGGAACCGAACAAAGCGGCCCAAATGCCGGCGGGCGCGAGCCACAAGCCAAGAGCCAACGCGAGGCCAATGCCTGACACGAGTAGTAAAGAGGTCGCGAGGACGCGGTGGTCCTTTCTTTCCTCACTGCGAGTGCCGGCTACCAGCGGAAACATCGTATTCACGACTGCCGAGGAAAAAGCAAAAACCACTCGCCCGACCAACGCCACTGCAGCGTAGAGTCCAGCCGATACTGGAGGAAAAAAATGCTTGACGACCACGATGTCACAGTTGTTGATGAGCACCTGGCCGGCGAAGAAGACAATTGCCTGCAAGGCTTCCCGAAATGCATGCGGGATGCGCAAGTCCTGCGGAATTCCCACGGCAAGTTTGGGTACGGCGGCGAGGTAAGCTACGGCGACTGCTGCAGAGTTCGCGGCGACCACTCCCCGGACGCCTAAGCCCATTGTGACAAAAAGGAGAGATCCACCCAGCCGAACCAGCCCCTCGAGAACGAGATTGGTCGCCAAGTGACGGAATCCGTATGCGCCTTGGATGTACCCACGTCGGCTTCCGAGGGGGACATAAAAAGCCGTTCCAATGGCTAGTAAGACGACGAGAATGGGGCTGGGCAAATTGAGATAGCCGGCAATTGCATTCTGAAAAAGCAGCAAGAGCAGAGCGACAAAGATTCCACACGCCCACGCACTTCGGTGAAATCCGCGATAGGCGCTGCTTTTTCCTTTCAACGAAGTCTGTTGCGCCACAACCTTCGCTGAGACAATTTGGAAGGAGAGCGTGACCGCAGATATCAGGATCAGAAGGGTGTAGACGGCCGTCGCGTGGCCAAAGCCGGTTGGTCCAAGAAACCGTGCGACCGCAATGTTGTAAACGAAGTTGATTGCGGTCACCAGCCCTGAACCAGTGAGCAACACGAAACTTCCCGAGAGAACCCGGGCCTGCAAACTCTTCGATTCTGGGTTCATATCGTTCGCGGTGGTGGCCCCAGTCAACTGAAAAGGAAAACTGATCACGTCTGGCCTCGCAGAGTCGGCGCGTGTTACTGCGATGCGCTTGCAGGGAGGGATCCCCCTCTCTGGCAGGTCTTCGGATGCCGAAACTAGGAGGCGCGCTGTATGCGTAGACCTGGACCTGCTGCCGTGCGGCGACAACCTGAACTGCTTTTGTCGCTTCTAATCTCGGGCATCTCTATGAGAAATCGTTATCGGGTGATCTCTGCATTAGTGTCTATCCTGCTGCTGCAAGGATGCACTCATCCGGGCGTGCGCCAGACCCTTCGCGAAGATGTTCCCGATGTGCAAGGTTCACCCAGAATTTTGGCGGTGTACGAACCGTGGTTTGGCCATCCCAGACACATCTCGGTGGGCTATTCGTCCCAGGATCCAGTCGTCATTGGCACACAAATTGATCAAGCCAAAGCTTTCGGCATCTCCGGATTCGTGGTGGACTGGTATGGCGATCGCGAGCCATTCATCGACCGCAGCTATGCGTTGCTTCAGAGCATTGCCGCTGAAAAGAACTTTCACATTTCGATGATGTACGACGAGACCGACCAGGAAGGTGAGGGAGCGACCGATGATACACTTGCCGCGTTTGCCAAGTTCCGTGAAACCTACCTTTCCTCCGGCGCGGCGGGGCGTCAAGCGTATCTCACATACAACGACCGGCCCGTGATCTTCATTTTTCCCAAGGGCGGGCACACCGATTGGAACCGTGTGCGCGAGGCCACCGGCAAGTGGAATCCGCCCCCCTTGCTTATTTATGAAGATCATCCGACTCCGTTCACGGCCGCCTTCGATGGTTTCTATGCGTGGATAAACCCAGGCAGAAAAGGCTGGGCCGCAGACGGCAGCAATTGGGGCGAAGAATACCTGAGCGACTTCTACCGCAAAATGCAATCGAAGTACCCCGACAAAATTGCTGTGGGAGGAGCCTGGGCGGGGTTTGACGATAGCAAAGCTTCATGGGGGCTTAATCGGCATATTTCCCAACACTGTGGTGAAACTTTTGCCGATACGATGCAGGTATGGCGGCGATATTACTCCACCGATCATCCATTCCCGTTCCTTTTGATTGAAACCTGGAACGACTATGAAGAAGGAACAGCGATCGAGCGCGGACTCGCCAAGTGTAGGACGAACTCTCAGGAACATCCCGGCCAATAACTTCTACGCGATGCGAAATGTCCGGTCCCGATCTTCCAGTGGGCGGTTGATTGTTATTTTAGAGGAGGTTAGTTCCGGAGCGTAGTAAACCTCATTAATGATTGAGAGCGGGCGGCTGCGCACCTCGTCGTAGACTCGTCCAAGATATTCACCAAGCACACCCAGACACAGAAGCAGAAGTCCTCCCATCAGAAAGACTGAAGCCGCTACGCCGTATCCCAATGGATTAAACGGGCTGTTCGAAAGGACGGTAAAGACTGCCAGAAGGGCGGACATTGTCAGTGCGAACCCCGCCAATACGAAGCTAAGCCGGAGAGGCTTATAACTGAAACTCGTGATAGCATCCATCGCGTACTTGATCCGGCTCAGGAACGTGAGCTTTCCCTCGCCTCCTGCCCGATCTTGTCGGTCATAAAAAACAACTTCGGTCCGGTAACCTACCCAAGCCCGCAGACCGGGCAAATAGCGGTTGCCCTCGCTCAAGGAGTTAATCGAATCGACGGCCTGCCGGTCCAGGAGGCCGAAAATTCCCGCGTTGAGCGGAATCGGAAAATCAGAGAGAGCTCCCAGCACGCGATAAAAGAGCGGAAACAATTTGGCTAGCACTTTGCGCCGCTCTTGCCGGCTTCTTCTTACCGCGGTTACGACTTGCGCTCCTCGCCGCCATGCAGCGACCAATCCAGGGACTACTTCCGGAGGGTCCTGGAAATCGCCGTCCATTAACACCACCGCATTGCCGCGAGCAGTCTGCAAACCCGCTGAGATCGTCCCCATGTGGCCCCAGTTTCGAGAGAGGTCTACGACCACAACATGTGTGTCTTCGGCTTGGAGTTCTCTCAACAGTTTCAGAGACGAGTCCCTGGAGCCATCATTTACATAGATCACTTCCCAAACCTCGCCAACCTCTTTCATCGAGTCGGCAATCGCGGCATGAAACCGCCGTATGAGTTCCTCTTCATTAAAAATAGGCACTACGACAGAAATCATAAAAATGCTCCTTGAAGAGATATCCCCATCATTCGGGCTCCGCCTGGAAGACCCGCACTTTCCATCGAACTTCAGTGGGAGTGAGGACCGCAATGTAACGCGCGCGGACGTGCTGCGTTGCCTGGATCTTCTGGTGATCTACAACTTGCACGTCGTATTCAACCTGGTCTGTCAACTCGATCGACAGCCCTTCTGGCGAATAGAAGATCAACCGAATATCGTGTGCGCCGTCGTGGTAACGGGTTTGAACCCCTAAACTTGATTGTTCTTGAATTGTGTCGCCAAGCTTGGCTCGTGCGGTACCCACAAAATCCGTGTCGAGCAGATCCGCTCGATTTTGCTCAAGCGCACCGGTCATGCTTCGCCAGGCCAGTAGATAATCGCGAATAACGGCAGTCTCGGTCTGTTTCTCCAAAGCCCGCGGGCCCACTGCATCTGTGGGCTCGACGCGCACTGCGGGCGGATCAGATGCCCAGACAAAAAGCGCGGCGAACACGGCGCACATGGAGAGTAACGGAATCCGAATCGCTTTCACCGTTTGCTCTCCCAGCGAATCTCATTTCCCATGACAACACCCGTCGCGACCGAGATGGTGGCTCCGTTGTATGCTGGCATTTCGATCCGCGCGATTCCGCGCTTGAGAGGCACGTCTACCGTGGCCTGGCTGCCATTGTAGGTTTCGGTGAAAGTAACAATGGTTCCGTCCGGCACGGCGTTGCCGCTGCAGTCGCGCACTGGTTCCGTTTCCAACTCAAGGTTCTGGCCTGCGGGCCGAGCGCTCATTCTTAAGCCGCATGGATCACCTGGAACTTGCTGGATCACGCGTCGGTCAGAAACGTCTCTAACTCGAGCAACAAACTGAGCCGCGCCTTCCCTGGATGTGGAATCCATCTTGGTCCAGGCAACGCCATCACGGGTGATCGCAGACCGTGTCTGGATGCTGCTCGTAGCCCCCGATAGCTGGAACGAAACTGGTGTGGGTTCGAGGATCAGGTTTTGAAAAGTATCAAAGACATACACTACGCCGCTGATGCCACCGTGCAAGTCAACTGGGAGACGAGAAGGCTTAGCCAGAAAACTCAAAGTCTCAGGCTGATGTGCGGGGGTGACATCGAACGCGCCATCTTCTGCGGACGAATTCCCGACGAGAAGGGCGAGGTAGTGACCGGCGTTGTGAGGATCACCTGGAGACAAGTACGTGGTTGTTCCCAATTGCACGTTGCGTCGCAATACCTGTCCTGGGCCCACGATGTAGAGGACTGCGTTACCGCTACCATCGCTTTGAATCGAGAAGGCGCTGCCCGCTTCGACGCTTTTGGGCAAATGCAGGGCGCTGGTCTGGGAGGCAGCCAGCGCACCCGCCACGACAATCAGCCCGCCGAGCAGAAATGTGAATCTGAATTTCATTGGAATCGGTCGGAGCTGTACGCAGTGGTGACCGCTCGCTCGCTGCTGACTTTGGCAGCGATGTCGGACGGAACAGAAATCGTGAACGGGACCGGGGTCTGGGGCAACAAAGCGCGATCGATGTATCGGTCAGCCATCCAGATGAGTTGACCGCGATTATCATAGAAAGTCCCCAGCACGTGTGCGATGTTGACGACTTCACCACTTTCATTCAACAGTTTCCCGGTCAGAGAGGCGTCGGGAGCCGGTTTCAGTTGCTGATCTTCAATTTCGATTACTGGATCGGCCGAGGCCGCGATTAGACTCGCTGAGGGGTCCATCCGAACGCTGTCCACCTGAGACAAAGTTATATTGTGAAACGTAATGAGAAATGGCGTTACCTGCCGCGGCAAGAGTATGTGAGAAATCTTGTCGAAGCTGTCTTCGGTGGCTAGCGCAGACCCGTTCTTTGCCAGCAAGGTAGCTTTAACCGTGACAAAAGCAGGTACTACGTCTTCGTTCAGGAGTTCTCCCAAAAGGACAACGCCACCACCGCGATCGACAGGATGCATGTCCACGATGCGCACATGCGGCGACTCCACGTCTTGAGCTCCCCAGTCGTCTTCCGGGCCGCGATAGATCACGTCCCAGCGTAAGTAATTTACGGGGATAACTTGAGGAGGCACTCGATGTTCCTTTACTAGCGGCCACACAACCTGCCAGCGGTCTCCCGTTCTGGCAACCCTCAAGTCGCGTGTCTCCAGAAAAGTCCCCACCACAGTCGACCAGCGCAAGTTCAGTCGAACCTGTGCATCGTCAGAGGAAGCATGCAGTGGCCGCTGGTCGTAGCTGTCGAGGCTCGCGTAGGTGCGCAAGCTGGGGTAGCTTCCCTTCAGGTCGCGCACAAAGTCGCTTTCCGTGAATTCGTTCTGATTAGCGAGATTAGCGTAGGCTTTTCCCCAATCTTGCCGGCCAATTTCATTTGCCAGATTCTCGACTGCCGCTTGCGGAGACGAGGGAGGTCGCAGTAGATCCGATCCGGAACCAGCCATAGCGATTGCGGACTGGGCCGGCCAAAGAGTCCCGACAATAACCAGCACAATGGTCGCACCCGCAAGAAGCGCAGCGAGCAGACGTCCACTCACGACACCAACCTCCCAAGTACAAGATCTTCGCGACCGGAAGATGGCTGAACGGCCGGCCGCGCGAGCCATCGTTTCTCCGGAATCAGCATCAGCAGGAGCGCAAGGATGCTACTGCCAATTGGAAGCGTGCCCCAAATCAGTCCCTGCCAATGCGGCGGAATCTGAGGCGCATTGACCGGCGTTGCCGGAGGCACATCTTCTTTACTCCACACAGTGATGGTCTTGTCATCCAGATCATCGACTCGGCGCCAGCCGGCAAAGACCAGCAGCGGTTCATAGTACGGGTCGCGCAGGAATACCCACTTCAAGCCGTACCGGTCGGCGTGATGAAGTATCGCGCTCAGTGCCTCGATGCCTTGTTTACCGAAGTATTTCGAACTGGTGAGAGCTCCTGCACCGTGCTGAGTCAATTCCGGCAACAGGCGACCGGAATTCCATTCACCATCCACACTGCTGGCATCGGTCAGGACGGCCAGTCGGGCGATCTTGTTGCCAAACCCCAAGGTGACGTAGCGGTACCGGTCGTGACCGTCGCGGTTTAGCCAGGAGGCCACTGAGTCCACGTTAAACTCTGCGGCGTCGGCCGGTCGGTATGTGGACCAGGCCACCGCCAGAGCACAACTCAGCGCCGCTGCTATGCTTAAACCGACCACTGCGGGCATGCGGAACCGGTCGATCAGTTCTGTAGCCAGAAGACCCACAAAAGGCAGCGCGAGCAGAGTAGCCCAATAGCTGAAGCGCTCCATGGTCAGCACTTCAAACGCCCGGCCCAAGACTAATCGGCCCGCCGGGGTCGTTCCTCCAAGTCCCAACAAAAATGCCAGCCAGAACCCTAATAGCAGTGGGCGGAGTCGTGCGATCGAAGAACCTCGCCACAAGATGAAGGGCAGGGCAAGAATCAAGGCGCCATAGGGAATCACGAAATAGTTCAGCCCCCATTGGGGACTCAGAATGTAATTCGCGCGACTGGGGTGTGGGATCGGAACCTGAGTCACGGGATAGTGAATGAGCGCAATCCAGAAAGGCAGAAGTGCCACAGCAATTGCAGCGCCGACCAGCACTGCAATGGTGCCGGCGCGCACGAGTACTCCTCGCACGGAAGCTGGTTCGCCGTCCTCACGATCCAAAATCGCCAGCGCCAGCACGGGAAGTGCGAAAAGCAAAGACCCGAAAAGCAAGGTGGCGTGATGAGCCGCCGCTGCCGCCACCAAAAGCGCGCCACCCTTAAAAAAGGATCGCCAGTCACTGTGCCGAACCCACATGAACAGGTATGGCAGCGCGTTCAAGTAGAGGGGCGCGGCAAAGGTGGTCGACCGCTGGTTTGAGCTGAAGAAGTATAAGAAGGCAGTGGCCTCCTCGGCCTGGTCTTCGGGTTGGAGCCCCTTCCGGCGTTCCGCGGTTCTGAACCTTGGCAAACTCTTTCCCGACCTGTCATTCTCGCGACCAGAGCCTTCAGCTGTGATTGAAGAGCGCAGAGACGGCCAACACGTGCTCACGGACATTGAAAAGAGCTCTCATTCGGCGAGGTCCCGGACCCGCCTTGCAGACGAATTCTAAGTAAGGGATTTTCGTCTTCGCTTCGGAAGGTCAACCGATAACGCGCTCCCGAGGCGTCTTTCGCGGCGCACTGCGGTTTCCCTAAACGCACAAGCGCAGGAGTCCTGTGTCCCGAGTAAGAACACCAGCACTCCTGCGGAGAGATAGCTTTCAAATCAGATTAGTTCGAAGGAGGCGCAGTCGTGCCCCCGTTCGTCCCATTGCTTGGTGGCTGGTTACTGGGAGACGTCGGTGTGCCACACGATTGACCGCTCGCACATGGAGAGGTGGTTCCGGAATTTCCCGTCCCTGGTGTAGCGTTACCAGGCGCAGGCGTGTTATTCGGGTTTTGCGTTGAAGGATTGTTGTTGGGCGTGGCGCTGCCAAGATTTGGGGCTGCGGTTCCGGGGGTTGGTGCTGCCGTACCCGGGGTCGGCGCCGCCGTGCCAGGCGCGGGCGTCGCGCTACCCGGAGTTGGGTTTGTGTTTCCGGGTGAAGCCTTTTGGCCGGGCGCTGCACTTTGACTACCACTTCCGGCATGGCCAGCGCCCGATCCAGCGCTGCCTGCGGTCTGTGCGACCAGCCAGGTCGCCGAGAGCAGGACAAGACATACAACCGTTGCTTTCACGTTCATAGAACCTCCGAACCAGAAATACTCACGTCACGACCAGCTTGTAGCCGCAATCAATTTCGGGGTATAGAAAGGATGCCTTATCTTCCGAGGAAAAATCCCGTATATGCCGAGGAGGCGATCGTTCATCTCGATCGCTCGGATCATTTCGGAGAGCAGGAATAATTCTGAGGTTACGAAACCACTTCAATGCCCTCGATGTGAAGGGAATTGCTCGTCGGGTCTAATCTACCAACCACTTTGACTTGCTTATCCTGATACTGCTTGGCCCTGTCCTGGTCGTCGAGTTGATAGGTCGTATTGTCTCCGGCCTTGAGCACGTACTTCTCGCCTTGCCTTACGATGATGCCGACGATGCTTCGTGTGGACGTCTCCGGTTGCGCCTGGGAATCCGGCGATGACTTGCCTTGTTGATCCGAAGGTGGCACCGGGTTCGCATCTGGCTCGGGCAGCGGAGCTGGCTCCTGCAAGCGAGACCACGCGATTAACTCGCAGGCCAGAGCCCCCGGCGTGACGTCGGGACAGGGCTGGGGCCTTCCGTCCTGCGAAACTGCCATAGGCACAGTAAAGAGCAATAAAGATAACCCGATTAGCAATAGTGTTTCTCGTTTCATTCCAACTCTCCGAGAGACGAAGTGGCTCGCGAGAGGGAACCACAGCTATCGTTTGACGTCGATCTGGTTGAGTACCTGTTGCACGTTAGGCACAGCTTGCGCCAACAACTGAGCCTGCTGACGTTCGCCGTCGGACTTGACGCTGCCTTTCAGTACAAGAACGCCGTTCTTGGCGTCGAAGCGAATGTGTTGCTTGTCTAGGCCCTTCGAGATGAGTGCCGCTTTATAATCTTTTTCAATTGCGTCATCCAGATTCGAGGCTATGTCTTTGGCCTGCGACTCTGTACCCACGGGCTGCACACTGATTTCGTTGGCTACCACGCGGCTGCCCGCAGCTGCTTTAGCGACGTCACCGGCGTTGCGTTTTGCATCATCGGAATGCACCGTGCCTCCCAGCGTTATCGTGTTTTTGTCGCTGTCTTCCGTGACTGTCACATCCGTCAAATCAGCTTGCTTGAGAGCCTTCTGGACATCGTCCTTGTACGAAGCGTCATTCCTGCTGCGCTGGTTTGTGCACGCAAGGCCAAGGCCGGCCAACAATAGCGGAATCAGGACCAGCATTCTAAGGTTTGTTGTTTTCACTTTTTGTTTTCCTCCATGTGGGTCATGTTGCTGTGCGAGCTCGCTTAGCCCAAATCTCACCCGCAACCGCTGAAATCGAAATAACCTCTGTCGCAATCAGACGACAATAGACGTATTGGGACTTAGGGGCGGATCCGCTAGATCCGACCCATCAGTACGAGAATCAACACAATCACGACTACGAGACCCAGTCCCCCGCTCGGGTAATAACCCCAGCCGTTGCTGTATGGCCACGTGGGTAGTGCGCCGACCACCAGTAGCACCAGAAGGATGAGCAAAATAGTTGACATGGACTCGCTCCGTTAAGCAAAAGTCACCAGCCACGCGAAGCCGGTGCGAATTTGATTTTCCCGGGTACATACGGAGTTGATCGCGTCCACCGGGGATGTCGGTTGGATGGTTCAAGAACTATCCATTCCGCCACCACTGTGACGCTACCGTAGTCGTGGGTTCGCCTTACATCGGGTCAATATCCTACTTCGCCTCGTTTCATGCTGTACCGCCGAACGGGGAGACGTTGCAATGAGGCGAACATTCTCTGTCAGGAGTTCATGACATTCTTGAGTAGATCGGCGAGCGGTGCAGCATCTAGGCCGGGGTAATTGCGAAGGACACGCGTGGTGCTGCGTCATTCAAGTCTTGGAAAGTTCGCAGCCAGCGATGAGCTGACCGCCAACTAGGAAGGCGGCCGAGGCGTACTCACTGGAGCCTTCCTTAAAGCAAGTGGAGGCTGTGAAGCGTTGTCAAGAAGTGAGCGCTCCTCGGACGAGAAGGCACTATATCGACCAGAGTCAAGTTGGCGCCGGCGAGCATCCGGCGGCATGGCCCGCAACGCCTGAATCACATTCTGCACTTCCCGACGCGAAGGCGATTGTTGCGTACTGGAACTCGCCAGTACATAGTTGTTCGCTGTGCCGGCAGTCGCGTCGGTCGCGTGATTTGAACCTTTCGACGCAAACAACGCGACATTCGTGGCTGCGGAATTCATGTCACGAGGTGCAGGAGAGTTCGCCGGGGAGTTGCCGTAAGAGTTGGAGCCGGGAACATTGCCGTACCCATTGTACGTATAGCCATACGGACCAAAAGCATAAGGATCATAGTAAGGGGTGGCCCACCGCGGGCCGTACCCGTACGCATAAGGATATCCCGGCCAATAGGAACTCCAACCGAAGCCGATACTGAATCCCCAACCGTAACCGTAACCGTAACCGTAACGAGGATAGCCCCAATAGCCGCCATGCCAGCCGCCGTAACCTCCGTGCCACCCATAGCTCCCACCGTGATAACCGCCGTAGGAATGGCCTCCGCCGCCGTAAAAGCCGCTCCCTCCATGAAATCCGCCTCCGCCGCCTCCGTGAAATCCTCCTCCACCGCCGTGTCCCCCGTGCTGGGCAAGAACCAGTGTCGGCAGGCAGACGAGCGGGACAGACGCGATTAGCGCGCAGAGCATTCTTATTAAGGTGCCTTTCCTCATATCAATTCACTCCGTGTCAGCGTCCGCCTAGGCGAGAACACCTCAAGATAATGCTACTCCATTCGAATGTCTGCGTATGGGTTATTTCCGCGTAACTGTATTTACAACGAGTTCCCTGGCAGGTCACACGACCATGTGACGAACTTCACATACCCGGCACTGGGAGACTGTTAGCCTTGGTAAAAAGGAGACCAGCATGGAAACAAGATACAACTACCACGCCAGCGCGCAGTGGCATCAACATGATCGCGGTTTCGTCGAACTGGAGCACGGCGCTCCTCGACTCATCAATTTCTCCGCTCCACCCGAGTTCGGCGGCGAGCCCGGTTTCTGGACACCGGAACACTTTCTGCTGGCAGCTGTCGCCAGCTGTTATGTCGCGACATTCCGAGGCATGGCCGGCGCCTCGAAACTGGATTTCCAGGGAATCGAAGTTGCTGTTGATGGGGTGATCGAAAAAGAGAATGGCAGCCTCCGCTTCACAAAAATCAACTTGAAGCCAATAGCTATCATTTTTGGAGAGCAAGAGCGTGAGCGCGCCCAGCGTCTTCTGGAGAAGGCCGAAAAGTCTTGTCTGGTGGCACGTTCGCTCTCCTGCGCCGTCGAACTTGAGCCGAAGATTTTGGTAGAAGGCCCAGTTGCGGTGTGAAGAGATGGGCTGCTTCGGTCCGAATCGCGGTTGTTAGGCGTAAGATCCTCTAGCTTGTATTTGAAAGGTCTGCGCCTCTTTTCTCAGGTCCGCTCCAGGTGACGATGGCAACCAGCGACGCAACAATTACAACGGTTGCCGCTAGCACTGGCGGATAGCTGCCACCGTAGCGATGTTCGACCAGTTTTGCCTGAATCACCGCATTGCGCGACGAAAGAAAATTCCCGAGCTGATACGCAAAGCCGGGAAACGTGCCACGCACACTGGGCGGAGAAAGCTCATTCAGATGGGCCGGGATCACACCCCACGCGCCCTGCACCATGAATTGCATCAGGAAACCACCCAGCGCTAGCATCGGGACGGTGTGGGAATAAGCCCAGAGCGGGATGACGGGAATGGCCAGAACAGCGGCAATAACGATGGCCCGGCGACGGCCGATTCTCTCCGACCATGTGCCAAATAAAATCCCGCCCAATAGCGCGCCGATGTTGTAGATAATCGCAATCAGCCCCACAGTCTGCGGAGAGAACTGAAGGTTCTTCTGCAGAAAAGTTGGATAGAGATCCTGGGTGCCGTGACTGAACGAATTGAAGGCGAACATCAGAGCAACCAGGAAAAGAAAGCTGCCAAGGTGGGAGAGAATGTCCTTTCCCAGACGACTCTCCGCCTGGCGCGAGACCCGCCCCTGCAGCCACGCCGGCGATTCATCAACCTTGGTGCGAATGTAAATTACGAGGAACGCGGGCAGAGCTCCGATGACAAACATTCCGCGCCAGCGGACGATCGGGAACATGGTTCCGTACATCAACGCGGCCATCAGATAACCGACGACGTAGCCTTCCTGCAATAAGCCAGAAAAGAAACCGCGTCCCTCAGCGGGCAGCGTTTCGAACGCCAGGGCTGCGCCGACCCCCCATTCTCCGCCCATCGCGATTCCAAACAATGCCCGCATAACAAGAAAGAAGTGTAGCGATGGAGCGAAGGCCGAGGCCAGCTCGAAGACGGAATACGCGACGATGTCGACCATCAGCGTAGGGCGGCGGCCAAAACGGTCGGCCATCAACCCGAACAAAAATGCGCCTACCGGACGCATGGCCAGCGTGAGAAAAATTGCCTCTGTGATAGCTGAGACTTTAGTCTGAAACTCCAAGGCCAGTGCGTTGACACAGAAGATAAGGATGAAGAAATCAAAGGCATCCAGCGACCAACCCAAAAAGCAGGCGATGAACGTATTCCGTTGTACTTGGGTAAGCCTGCGAAAATGACCGGTAAATTCCATCGTTTCTGCGATCTAATTCTTCGCGCGGTGGAAGCACTCCGGATGCTAACACAGGGCCTTTAGTAAGAAGTGAGGCGGACTGGTAACCGTCGAAATGCAAATACGAATCACGCTGAGCCCCCGCGAAATGGGAGGCCCGGTCAGATGAGACGAGTGGTCAAGCTTTGCCTCAGAGACCGAAGCTGGCTCGGTTGCCCTTTCCAGGCACTACTTATCGTTTATACAGTATTCGCCGAGAATCTTGTCCGTGTTCTCGGAAGTTTCGGACTGCGAATAAAGATCAACGTTGGCGCAATCATAAAATCCGTGGTTCTTCGGTAGCCTGATCATCCAGTAGCTTCCGGGTTGGGGAGCTGTGCAGCGCGGAACTGACTCGGTGCACTGTAGCTCAAACGGCTTTCCCGACTCGTGAATATTCACGATGACTACGCCATGGTTCACAGTTGAGTCCTTCACCGTTATTACTGACTTGTCCTGTCCGAATAGTGTCGCGGCGCAGATCAAGAGAAATACAAGAATACTTTGCTTCATGGTGCCCTCCTCGCAACTAACCCGAAGCGCGCAGGGTGCTTGCTCGGGGCGAAGTTGATTCCGAGTTGATTATCCCTCCGGCACAGTTCCTCCGCTGTGACTCGCATCACATTGAAGCGAGTCAAAAGCACAATTGCTGATCACGCTAGCGCACCGACGGCCTCGTGCAGTTTGCAATGGACGAGTCAATTCGGCGCTGTCATTCGGCGAGCGCTCTACGCTTTAGGCGTGAGCGACAACAACTTCGAGGGGTGGCGCGGCGGTTTCCCCGAGCGGTAGCTCGATGGTTACACGTGCGCCGTGTGGCTTCAAGTTTTCGATTCTGAGATCTCCGCCACGTTCCTTGACGATTCCGTAACAAACACTCAATCCTAATCCGGTTCCTTTGCCTACCGGCTTGGTGGTGTAGAACGGGTCGAGCGCGCGGCTGAGATTGCCAAAGCCTGGGCCCGTATCTGCCACTTCGATGACCACCCGTCGGCCGTTCTGATAGGCGCGAATGCTGATTTCTTTACTCCCGGCCATTCCTTCCAAAGCGTCACTGGAATTGTTAAACAGGTTCAGTAGGATCTGTTTGATTTCGTCCTCGTTGACCGCCAGCGTCGGCAAGTCCGGTTCGATGTCGAGTTCAACGTGAATGTTTCGAGTGCGTGTGTAGTGTTCGCGAAGAGCCAGCACGTCCTGCGCCAGCGGAGAGAATTCCACGGTCTGCGTTTCGCCTGCACTTTGCCGTGAAAAGCGAAGCAGATTGCCAATAATCCGTTTCATACGTCTGGCTTCATTGACCATTTTCATCAGTTGATCGTGAACGGTCGGCGCGGTGATGGTATCGCTGATGAGTTCGCCGTATCCCATGATCACGGTCAGGGGATTGTTAAGTTCGTGCGCGACTCCGGCCAGCAGTTGCCCCACTGCGGCCAGCTTCTCCGACCACACCAGTTGCGTGTGCAATGCCTTCAGCTCGACCGCTACCGCAAGGTCGGCCGCGAGCATTTCGATGCGTGACAATTCCAGTGCCTCGATCGCATTCGGGTTCCGCGGCGCAGCCAGTCGGATGCACCCCACAGTTGCTCCTCCAGGGGAACAAAGAGGAATCAATACTTCGTCACTTCGGAGAGTGAGGCGGTCTGCCGTCAGCGCAAACGGGATCGCCTCATACGCGGGCAGTGAATACGAACTCTTCCCGACGAGTTGCGTGGGAGAACACAAACCTCGAATGTGATCGACAGTCCAGTCCTCGATTTGAGCCTGCAGTTTCCGCAACGACTCTGACGACAGCCCGCTGGAGCCAGCCACCCATAATCTCCGTTCTGCATCTTCCAACTGGACCACGGCCGCGCTAAAGTTGGTGACCTCGGTAATGGCCGAAGCGATTGCCGGGCAGAATGTATCCGGGCGGGCGCCGCCTAACAGCCGCGACGTGATTGCCGAGAAGCATTCCAATTGTCGGCTGAGCCTTTCCGCCCTACGCTGCATGCCTGTGATCGACTCTGACTTGTCTTCAACTACGGCAAGAATCATTCCGAAAGCCACGAAGAACTTCGGGGCATTCCATAGTTCGCCGGGAAGAATCAGGTTGGGCGCGAAAAGATCGACCAGCAATCCGATCGGGAACACCGCTCCCCAGCAGAAGAATCCGCCGGCGATAGTCAGCATGGCAGGAGAGGTTCGGCGACGATTCCGGCAGATAAACAGTCCAGGCAAACCAAATCCAAGCCCAAGCAGCGCGATCGTTCCTTCATCAAATGAGCCGCGGATTGCCGCTCGAATCGCCCAGACTCCGGCGATGGAGCATAAGAAGGTCGTGGCAGCCAGGTACAAGGACAACTTCCGGTTTACCCGGAAGAAGAAGGACACCGCGCCGCTGAAGCAAGCGATCAGGCACAAGATATAAGGCCACCGCGCTTGCACATCGCAGCACTCGAAGGCCACATACGCGATGGACGGCACGCCTAGTATGAGCAGCAGCACACTGCGCTTCGCGTAATCCTCAACCACGGAAGAGACCGAGACCAGAAAACTTACCGCCGCCGCTTGCAAAGCTGCGGAATCGATGGCCAAGAGAAGGGAACTGACGTGGCCGTGATCCGGTTCCAGCAGTTGAGCCAGGAAGTGCGTGAAGACCAGCGCCCATCCAACCGTCCAGAGGGTGAGGCGGGCGCTGCGTGCCTGGCGCTTCAAGCAAACAAAAATGATAACCAGGACGCCTACGGTTAAAAATGTCGGAATTTTTTCGAGAATCCCCATGGATATTGCTTTGGGGGAGATGAACGAACTCAACAGTAACCAACAGTAACCTGTCGGGTCAACGCCATAACGTGCCATAGGCATAGCACCAAAGTTGGGGCAGACCCATGGCGACCGCAACGAAACCTTATGAAGCGGCTTTGAAGTCGGTACCAAACAGACCAGGAAAGTTGGTGTAGTCTCGAAGCGTGACGCCGTGACCGCCGCTTGGTTATGCATTTATCAAGCTCAATGACTGCACAAAACGAAATTCCCCGCCGCGCCTGGGTTATTGGCGGCGTAGCCTGCTTTCTTGCAATCCTGGTTCTTCAGTTCGTGCTCACCGCGCGCGCGAACTCCATTACCTGGGATGAAGACGACCACATTTATGCCGGATATATGTCCTGGAAGCACGGCGATTTCGGCCTCAATCCCGAGCATCCTCCGCTGGTGAAATTGCTCGCAGCAGTTCCATTACTGAATCTTTCTCTGAAAATGCCACCGCTCCAGAATCGCTCCTTCAAGATCGAAGCGTTCCTCGATGGTAAGGATTTCGTTTTTCAGAATGACGCCGATAAAATCCTCCTTCGCGCCCGCATGGCGGCTTCTCTGCTGGCATTGTTGCTGGCTGTGCTCGTCTTTCTCGCGGCGCAGGAAATGTTCGGAACGGGTGCGGCTTTCATCGCTCTAGCATTGCTCACGTTTGATCCGACCATGCTGGCGCACGGCGCTGTGGTCGGCACCGACATCGGCTGCTCCTGTTTCATGTTTGCGTCGATCTATGCTTTCTATCGTTACGTGAAAGCTCCATCGGTTACTCGGCTCGTTGTTACGGGTCTGGCCGCTGGGCTTGCACTGGCCTCGAAGCACAGCACGATCCTGATCTTCCCAATGCTCCTGTTGCTGGCGACCTGTGAAGTACTGCGGAGCGGAAATCCCAACGAGGAATATGGGTCGGTACCCCGCAGCAAACGAGCTATTCGCCTGGCCATCGCGTTATTGGTCTTGGGTGTGATATCGGTCGGCGTTCTGTGGTCGTTCTATGGATTCCGCTACAAGGCGCGAGGGGAGGGGCAAGAACTGAATCCTCCGCTTTCTGAATTCGTGCAACGACTCTCCCGTCCGCGCGATGTCCGCCTGCTCAACACCGTCGCCAGCCTGCATCTGCTGCCTGAGTCTTACATCTACGGACTCGCCGACGTTCGCATCATGTCGGATTTCTATGCTTCTTACCTTTTCGGCAAGGATTATCCGAAAGGCGTGTGGTATTACTTTCCGGCCGCGTTTGTCATCAAGTCGAGCCTGACGTTTCTCCTCATGCTGTCGATCGCGGTGTGGGCGATTGCCAGCGGCAAGCTTCGCGCCTGGCGAGAAATCCTGTACCTCACCATTCCTCCTGCGGTGTATTTCGCGGTTGCCGTGGGTTCGGGGATGAACATTGGTGTTCGGCACATCCTCCCCGTCTACGTTTTTCTTTCGGTGCTGATTGGCGGGGCGGCTTGGAAACTGGTCGAGCAGAACCGCCTTTGGCTCTACGCGGTCGTCGGGCTACTGATCTTCCAGGCGATCTCGGTGACCCGCACTTACCCTGCCTATATCGCCTACGCCAATGAATTGTGGGGCGGCCCTTCCCAGACTTACAAATACTTAACCGACTCTAATGTGGACTGGGCACAGCAACTCAAAGCCACCAAACGCTATCTGGACAGGCGCGGAGTCAAGGATTGCTGGTTCGTTTATTTTGGCGAAGGCGTCGTGGATACACACTACTACGGCATCCCCTGCAAGCCGCTGCCGACCGCCGATTCGCTTTGGGTGAACGAACCCGCCGAAGCGCCACCGGCAATCGATGGCCCGGTACTCATCAGTGCTGGCGACCTCTCCGGATTCGAGTTTGGCGCGGGAGCACTCAACCCCTACGAGCAGTTCAAGCACCTTCATCCCACGGCGGTCATCGATTACGGAGTGTTCGTCTTCGACGGCCATTTCGAAATCCCGCTGGCCGCCGCGATCAGCCATACCCAGAAGGCAGAGAATCTGTTAGGGGAACAGAAACTCCCGGAAGCGCTCTCCGAAGCTCAGCAGGCGGTGGCACTCGCTCCAGATGCCGTGAAGCCGAACGCCATCCTGGGAGACATCCTGAAAGCAATGGGACGCGCGGGCGAAGCTCGCCAGTGCTACGGGAAGGCACTGACCTTGGCGAAGACGATCGAGCCCGAATTCCAACGGGACTGGATAGACGGCCTGGAGAAGAAGTTGGCGGAGTAGCACCAATCCCCCCCGCAATCGGGGTATATACCCCGAAAAATGCGTTTTCCTGCTAAATCTATGAATCGATTGGGTTAGAAAGCGAGATACCCTCGTAAAATATCCCTTCTAAAGGACTTAGGGAGGGGGGATATCTCTTCTTTCGAGTCTGTTTTCCCCGCAAATCTATGAAAATAGGTCGCGGCAGCCGTGATTGATATCTAAAATATCCCTTTGAAAGGACTTAGCGTTGTTGGCACAGTTGAGGATGAGCGCAGGCCCGGCTGAATTCAATTCACTCCCTAATACCAGTATGACAGGTTCAAGGGGGTAAACATGACATGATTTGGAACTTTATTTTCGGAGTGGAATGAGATGGTTGCGGGGAATTGAGGGCTCCAGGGGGCTTGACAAGAATTTGGGAGAGCACGAGGTATGGCGCGATTTTCGGAACGCGGTACGCAAGATGTGCTGGCGCGTGGCTTATGGGTTTGGTATTGCGAAACCATCATCGGCCGGAGGCTGCCAGGATTTCGATACGCAACAGGAGAAGCGGCCGAAGTCGGGCGCGCCTTCAAACGCGTACCGCTCGCATCCTCGCCTCGCCACCCTTCAAAGGATGCGGAAGGGTGGGGCCCCCATTTTCGTGTAAGCCAGATTTGCAGGTGTAATGGGTGGGCCACCGACTCGTGACATCACTGGGTTACGGTGAAAACACCCTTGCTCACAGCCGCTCCGCCCGGAGTGGTAATCGTGATGTGCCCCGTCAACGCCCCGGTAGGAACCGTCGCGGTCACCTGCTTATCCGAGTTCACAGTGAAGCTGGTTGCGGCCACGCCGCCAAAGGCAACCTTCGTAGCCTGCTTCAGGCTCACTCCCGTGATGGTTACGCTTGTTCCAACCGCGCCGCTGGTCGGATTGAAGCTCAATATCTGCGGCGTCACCCGGAATACTCTGTTGCTGGCTAATGTTCCGGCGGAGATTTTTACCGTCACGGAGCCTGTAGTTGCGCCGTCGGGTACGGTCGCTGTGAGGTAGGTATCCGAGGCGATCTGGAACTTGGCAGCGGTTCCACCGAACGATACGCTGGTTGTTCCGTTGAATCCCTGGCCCAGAAACTCGACCGACTTGCCAACTTTGCCAGAGTACGGCAACAGGCTGACGAATGCCGGCAGAGTGGTGTTCTTCCAGCTATAAAAGACTCCACAAAGTCCCGCAACGCAGGGATTCACGTTCCCCGTGCCGCCTACCGGGCTGTCCCCGTAAGCCACTCCGCTGGTGTGCTGGAAAGGCGTATTCTCGGACGTCGCTCCAGTCGTGAAATCAAACTTGTAGAGCACCGAATAAGCCCCCTTGGGGGTAATCTTGAAAAACGTGCCACAGCCATCGGCACAGTTAGAATTGACAGTTCCTCCGTAGGCGTTTGCGCCATAGAAGTTGCCGTCGCTCGCCAGCGCTAAACCGCCAAAAGGCCTGGCTCCGTCCGTGGTTCCGTTCATGGCGTGTAAGACGGTCAGCTTGCCCGACGGGGTGATCTTGTAGACGACTCCGCCGCCCGTGCTGCCCCCGTTGATCGTGGTCCCGTAGAAATTCCCGTCGGCGCCCTGAACCAGGCCGGCGAAAGGAGTTTGTCCGTGGGCGTTGTCAAAACTGAAAAGCAGGGCAAACTTTCCGGTGGAACTAATCTTGAAGACGACACCTGCATTGGCACTAGTCCCGAACGTAGTCGTCCCGTAGAAATTTCCGTCCGTGCCCAGGACCAGAGGCCCGTACGGCGCATAGCCGTGGGTGATGTCAAATTGATAGAGGTTAGTGAGTACTCCTGCAGGCGTGATCTTGTAAATCGTGCCGCAGCCGCTGCCGCACGCGGTGGTATTCCCTCCGGCGGTGGTTGTTCCATAGAAATTTCCATCATTTCCTTCTACGGGTGGCGCGAAGGGGTAGGCTCCGTCACTGCCGCCTGTGAAGCTATAGAGGGTGGTGTAAGTGCCTCCTGGAGTTACCTTGAATACCGTCCCTGCCGTTACCGAACCGCCCTCGTAGGTAGTGCCGTAGAAGTTGCCATCGCTACCGAGGGTCACGCCGCCTTGGGGGAACGCGCCATCGTTGTTGCTGCCGGTGAAGTTGTGTATGTTCTTCAGCTTCCCCGCGGGGGTGATCTGGAATAGGGCCCCACAGCAGGCGCCTCCTGCGGGCGCGGTGCTGTACAGATTGCCGTCCCGGCCCTGGGCAATGATGCCTGAGTATGCAGGTTTAGATGGGTCACCGGTGTTGCTTCCGAAGTCGTGCAAAACGGAAAAAGTTTGTGCTTGGACAACGCCGGAAAAGAACAGGAATGCCAAGCAAAGAGCCTGGCACAGATGGTGCATTTTGCGTTTCATATCCGCCTCCGTGATTTTGACTGCTGCGGGGCACCGGGATCCACGGGCGTGGATCAACCTTGAACTAGCTGAATGTCGCCTCGTCTGCCATTCCGCCAGTTTTGCTCTTTCTACCTATCAAAGCGGAAAGCAGGTTTGATTTGGCTCACCGGAAATATGGGCGCAAGCCGGGGTTTGCCCCCCTTGTTTGTTCAGAGCAATCGGTCATCCGCGCGGAACACGCACTCGGGAGCGGGGGAAACAGAAGGCGATGTTATTTGTTGACCAAGATGTAGCGCTAGCGGGGGTTCTTCCGGGGACATGCGTTTCTCCAAACGATCGGCTAGTCGGTCGGCTTCTGTGATCACCTTGGAAGTTCTTTGTCGTCCGCCACTTTGGATCTCAAGCAGCCTTTGCATCAATTCGGCAAAGTTTTCCATGATTTCTTTTATTACTTCTCGCGATAAAGGGGAACTAGTAGTTTGTTTGGTAAGACGGATTTTATTCATAGCCATAACAGATCAGGCAGCGCGCGGGGATGTGGACAGTTTGTCCGCCGCCCGTCGATCAGGCTCGACTGTGACGTTCCGCGACCAAAGCCCCAACCTCAAAGTCGGCGGACAGGAGTGTCCGCCCTACACGGTGTTCAGAGTGGTTTTTTCTGACTTGACTGGCGTTGTCCACTTGCCCGGACTGAGCTGGCGTGCGGTTTCTTGGCATGGCGCACAACGACAGGGTGGAGTACGGCGCTCACCTGGTGCTCCGCCAGGGCGGGGTTTTCGTCATAGTCAGGATCAAACATCGCGATCACAGTAACCGCACGGCTGGTGTAGCGCCTCGCCCAATCACTCTGGATCAGCGTGCTCTGTACCGCCTTCCAATGTTCGGTTTCTCTTTCCCGATTGCTTCCGGGTTGCGACGGATCGCGGTAGCTTAGGTCGTTAATGACGCCGAGAAACTGGATGAATTCCTCCAGATTCACGCCCATCTGAAACACCAGTTGCGTTAGCGCCATCTGCTGGAAGGCGTTTAGCTGGTCGAACTCACGGCAATAGGCTCTAGCGTTCTGGACGGCCAGTATCACCGAGACCTGCAGCAACCTCGTGGCTTCCTGGCCGGTTAGCTCGGGGGACAGCTGATGAGTTCTGATCTTTCTGCGAAACTTCTTTTTATTCCACGCACTTAGATCGCGGTCGAACTGGTCGAGTATCATCTGCAACCTAGCCGGACTGAGTCCAGCGGCCTGCCACAGTTGAGCGCTGGAGGGCTCGATAAACGCATGCGGGTTGAAGAGGTCGAACTGCGGGTGCTCGGTTGCGCTGACATCGAGATTGAACCCGGCGCCGATCAGCGGCCGGCTGGTCTGGGGATCGGGATAAGCGGCTAAGACCCAGCTTTCGTGGCGGCTGTCCCGGAGGATGTTCATTAAGGTTTCGGGGTTGAACTTGATATTGAAGTCCGTGAGAGTAAGGTTTGCGTAGGAAGGTACGGCTGGCACAAAGAGGAGCGTCGGGTCCAGAAGTTCTACAGGTAGATTTTCCGGGAGCCGCGTCTGGGTGGCTGGCGACGCAATCGCTGAAAGCGCCATTTGTGAAGCGGTTGCTGGTCCGGAGGCCACAATCGCTAATGCGAGGGTCGCGGCGCGGACGTGTTGTTTGATCAGTACCAAGTTTCCCGGCGCCTCAGTGCAATTGTTGCCTCAGCGCCGAAGATTGACTACTGTCACTTTTTACAGTGGCCTGATTACAAGTCAGGGTGCTCAGACTCCTGCCTCGTGTGATAAAGGGGTGTTTCCCGGCTATCCAGTTGCTCTTGGCTGAAGTCCAAGGATAAGGACGTTACGACCGGTGCGCTGCCGTATCTGTAGACAACGGGAACCATTTCTGGCGTGACCTCGTATACGATTACAGCGTGGAGCACACGGAATCCACAACGATGGAAGCTACGGCGTCGCCGCAGGTGAGCCTTCGGAAGTCGGGTGCCTCGCGAGTCGGAGAACGACTCAGGCGCCAGGGGACCGTGTTTCGCGACCCGGCCCTCGAGGCTCTGGCGGCATTGCGCGCGCACAAGCTGCGCTCGGCTCTGACGCTGCTGGGCGTGACTTTGTCGGTGGCGGTGCTCATCCTTGTGGTGTCGATCATCACCGGGGCAAATCTTTATATTCAGAATCGGGTTGCCAATCTCGGGTCCAATGTATTTCTGGTGGTCCGCTTTCCCATCATTACTAATCAGGAAGACTTCCTGAAAGCGGTTCGTCGTAATCGGAACATTATGTGGGAGGATTTTGAGGCGTTGCGCGATGGCATGAGGATGCCCAAGGCGGTCGGCCTGGAGACGCGAACCAACGGCAAGGTCCGGCTGGGAACGCAGGCTTTGGACGATATCAATATTCGCGGCGTAACCGCGAATATCGCCGACATGGATGTGGAGGAGCCCGAAACTGGCCGTTACATTACGGATGCGGACAACGAGGGCCGGGCGGAAGTCACTTTCATTGGACAGGACGTCGCCACCAAGCTATTTCCGACGGTTGATCCCATTGGCAAGACGATCTACATCGACGGCATGGGCTTTCAAGTTGTGGGCGTCGCTAAGACGATCGGAACGGTTTTCGGACAATCGCAGGACAATTTTGTCTACATCCCGGTAAGAACATTCCTGAAACGTTATGGAGAACACGGGCAGGGGCTGGATCTGGCAATCAACATCCAGTCGCGGGGCCCGGAGTGGATGCAGGAGACCGAGGATGAGGCCCGGACGATGATGCGCGGCCGGCGCCATCTCGATCCTAAAGCCGATGACAATTTCGGTATTTTGGCGTCGGACACCATTATGAGTCTCTGGAAGAACCTGACCGGAGCCATCGCGGCGACCATGGTGGGAGTGGTTTCGGTGTTCCTGGTGATCGGCGGCGTCGTGATTATGAATGTGATGCTGGCCAGCGTCACCGAGCGCACCCGCGAAATTGGGGTTCGGAAATCGCTGGGAGCGCGACGACGTGACATCATGATGCAATTCCTGGTGGAATCGGCAGTGATGGCGGGCGTAGGAGGCGCGACGGGCATTGCCATCGCCTATTTTCTTTCCACGCTGGTGCGGGTGTTGACGCCGGTGCCATCGCAGGTGCCGATCGGCGCGGTGATTTTGGCGCTCGGAGTCTCGACAATCGTGGGATTGTTCTTTGGGCTGTATCCGGCGAGCCGGGCTTCCAAGCTGGATCCTATTGAGGCGCTGCGCTTTGAGATTTAGAAGCTTGCTGAAGGGTTCGTAAGAGAGGTTTCGACCGTGCGGATTGAAATCAACGAAAGCACGCGGCTGGCATTTGATTCTCTTCGCCAGCACAAGACCCGGTCACTGTTGACCGTCCTGGGCGTGGTCATCGGAATCATGGCGATCGTCGCGGTGGCCTCGATTATGGTGGGCCTTGATCAGGATATTCGCGGGTTTCTCGATCAATATGGCACCGACACGCTCTTCGTTTTTCGCTGGGACTTCGGCTTCCGAGGCAACCTCACCGCGGAAGAACGCAACCGCAAGCCGCTGAGTTATGAAGACACGATGGCCATCGTGGAAGAGTGCCCGGATGTGAAAGATGTGACGGTCGAGGTCTCACCGCGGCTGCAACCAGGCCAGCCGATCACCGCAGTGCCGGCTCGCTACAAAAAGAACGAGGTCTACGGCATTCAATTTACCGGCACCATTCCCTCTTACGAGTGGGTCTACAACGCTAATCCAGAAAAGGGGCGCTTCTTCAGCGAAGCCGAGAACCTGCATCACATGGACGTGGCGGTGATCGGTCACGACCTGGCTGAAGGACTGTTCCATGAGGAAGACCCTCTCGGAAAATCGGTCGAGGTCGGTGGCGCTTACTACCAGGTCGTGGGCGTGCTCGAGAAGCGCAAAGGTCAGTTCTTCAAAGATGCGTCCGCCGACAAAGTTGTGGTCGTGCCGTACGGCGCATACCGCAAACACAACCCGCAGGATGACGAGAACTTCATTGGCGCTCAAGCGTATCCCGGCAGAAAATCGCTAGCGGAGGACGAGATTATCGGTTTGTTGCGGCGGCGCAGAGGGGTTGGCATCGATAAGCCGAATGATTTTGCGATATCCAGTTCGGAGGCCATTGCGCGTCAATTCCGCCAGATCACCGGTGCGATCGCGATTGCTGTTGTGGTGATCAGCTCCATCGGGTTGCTCATCGGCGGAGTTGGCGTGATGAACATCATGCTCATGTCGGTGACCGAGCGCACCCGCGAGATTGGAGTGCGTAAAGCCATCGGCGCGCGGCGTCGTGACATCATTCGGCAATTCTTGACCGAAGCCATTACGTTGACCGGCTCGGGAGGAATTATCGGCGTTTCCCTGGGGGCAGGAATCAGCTTTCTGATTAACAAGCTGTTACCAAGTTTGCCCTCGGCGGTGCCGCTGTGGGCGGTCATTGCTGCGGTGACAGCTTCGATGAGCGTCGGCCTGTTCTTTGGTATTTATCCCGCGATGAAGGCCTCGCGGCTGGATCCAGTGGAAGCGCTGCGCTACGAGTAAGGTGCGTTTGTAGCGAAGGCATTCGGCGAGGATTGTCGGCAATCTCTATTGGCTCTGGGTTGGCATGTGCAACGTCGCGCTCTGCGGTATTTGCCGCGAAGATCCACCCACCGAAACAAGATAATCACCAGGAAGAAGTTCCCATGCGTCCTTCGCAACGTTAAACACGGACATGAATTGGGGTTCGAGCGAAAGCGTAACCGTGCGGCTTTGACCCGGATCTAGCTGAACCTTCTCCCAAGCCACAAGGCGCTTCGGTGGTTCACCAGCGCTCGCTGGGAGGCCCAGGTAAACTTGTGCCACTTCTGCTCCAGCCCGCGAACCAGTGTTCTTGACGGAGAAGCTTACTTCCACCGACTTGCCCGACGTCACCTTGAGTTGAGAATAAGAAAAAGTGGTGTACGAGAGTCCGAAGCCGAAAGGAAAGAGTGGGTCCTTCTTTTCGGCGTCATACCAGCGATAGCCAACTTTGAGCCCCTCGGTGTAACCGGCATCGATGAAGACCGGGGTCGGCAAGAGGTCGGAACTCGGTGGCTCCTTCGACGGAGGCGGAGTCGGGATGGTTTGGTGCGGGAGATCAGCCTCGCTCTTGGGAAACGAAATTGGAAGCTTTCCAGAAGGGTTTATGTCGCCGAAAAGAATGTTCGCAATGGCTTCGCCGCCCCGCTGGCCGGGATACCAGGATTCCAAGACGGCCTGCACGTTGATCAGCCAAGGCATTAGAACAGGATCTCCGTTTTCGAGCACGACAACGGTATGAGCATTCGCCGCCGCAACTTGCCTGATCAATTCGTCCTGATTGTCCGGCAGAGAAAGACCAGGCAAGTCGGCGTCCTCGTGCGTGTGCTGATGAACGAACACAATCGCAACGTCAGAATCGCGGGCCAGTTTGGCGGCGGCTGGGGAATCCGTCCCGTCGTCATAGTCGACCTTGGCGTTTGGGGCTTTGGCGCGGATTGCCTTGAGGGGTGAGGAAGGGTCCCATACCATCACTGCAAGGATCCCGTTAGGACCCGGGGGTATTTCTTTGGGAGGAACTGCATTTCCGCCGACCGGTTCCACTTGAGCCGAGCCGCCTCCCGAAAGAACGCCTACATCAGCGTGCGATCCAATCACGGCGATCGAATGAAGACTCGACGCCTTCAACGGCAATTGATCTCGTGCGTTCTTCAAGAGCACCGCACCTTGTTCCTCGACGCGTTGCGCGACGGCGGCGTCAGCCTCGGCGTCGATGGGCCGAACGACGGGCGGATTGTCAATCACTCCGAAGGCGTACATCGTACGCAGAATGCGATGAACCATGTCGTCGAGCCGCGACATCGGAACTGCGCCGCTTTCCACAGCTTTCTTGAGCGGAGCAGAAAAATATTTGTTCTCAAAAAATTCCTGGTCCAGACCCGCCAAGGCAGCCTTTACGGTGCTATGGGTCCCGCCCCAGTCTGACATGACCCACCCTTTGAAACCCCAATCTTTCTTGAGCACCTGGTTCAAAAGATATTCATTTTCGCAGGAGTAAACCTCATTCACGCGGTTGTAGGCGCACATCACCGAACCGACGCCGGAATCCCGGATGCCGATTTCAAATGCCAGCAGATCGAGTTCGCGCATGGAACGCAGGTCGAGATTGGAACTGACTCCCATGCGATCCGTCTCCTGGTCGTTGAGCGCGTAATGCTTGATGTCCGCAATGACGCCCTGATCCTGAATCGCCTTCAATTCCTGCCCAATGATCTTTCCCGCCAGAACCGGGTCTTCGCCGTGATATTCGAAATTGCGCCCATTGCGCGCTACGCGCATGATGTCATCGCCGCCGCCCAGCGAGACGTTGAAACCCTGATCGCGAGTTTCTTTGCCAATAACCGCTCCGAATTCATAAGCGAGCTTCGGGTTCCAGGTCGCAGTTTCGGCCAGTGAGGCAGGCAGGGCCGTAGCTTGGCCGTTCGCGCGCTTGCCGAGGTTGGTGACCCCTACGCCGGCGCCGATCAAGTTGAGGTCGGGGATTCCCAAGCGAGGAATTCCAGGGACATACCCGTCTCCGCCCAACGCTCCCGGAATTTTCGGACCAAGCATGGCCATGCTTCCATGGACGAGTTGGATTTTTTCATCCAGCGTCATCTGCTTCACGACCAGATCGGCACGCTCGTCGGGCGAGAGACGAGGGTTCATCCAGGGCTGGGGTGCCTGAGCGAGGGCGAATGCGGCCCAAGACAAAAGCGAGAGTAGAACAACGCGGCAGGCTATGAAGGTTGCGTGTCTTGGCATCGTAGAGACTTTATCCTATCGGTAGGTAATGTATCAGTTCGAATTTTGATCCCGTAGAATCACGGCGCGGCCTGTGCGATACTCGTTTCGCGGCCAAACGTCCGCGCGATCCCGTCCAGCTTGCCAGATAGGTACTTGCCGCAGCCCGCGAAGCGCGGTCCTTACAGAAAGAAGAGCGCCGCTTAATGGGACTGATCTCAAGAGCGATAGATAAAGTCGTCGATCCACTCCCTACTTGGGCAAAGGGAATTTTAGGTGCTTATAGTGATTGGGTGTATCTACGGTGTCATCCGCGAGGGTTTTTGGTTCCTGCTCCGTGTGCTCTTTGCTCCCGACTTCTAAGAATTTCAAACTGATACATTACCTATCGGCATGAGAACTGTACAAACTAAGTAATTCCTGAAACCAATCCAGATCGCAAGGTCTGGTATAAACTGAACTGCGATTGGAATGGAGCAAACGCCTACGTCGAGAAGATCGAGTTCAAGCAGTGCAACGCTGAGCCTCCCCGCGAAACGATTTGCCTCTGACCGGCGAGCCGCATTAATGAGCGACTTCGCGTCTTTCCTCGCGACCAACACCGCAAGGTTCCGCGTCAGAGTTAAGCGGATAGATCTGCCATCGACAACTATTGAAAGGGATCACACGATATGAAATCACTCAGCCCCACGAAGAAATGTTTAGCAGTGAGAGCTGGCATTAGGTTGGCGAGGCTGTTGGCCGGAGTGGCAGCACTGATGTTTGTCCTGGCCGTTCCCTCGCTTGGTCAATCCGAGGACTTTGACGTCTATAAGATTCGCATCGACGGGTTCTGGGCTTACTCGAGTCCTTCTGGAAGTATTCAAGGCTCCGCGGACGCCGGGACGGTTGATCTGCAAAAGGATCTGGGATTCAATAGCTATTCGACGTTTGTCGGCAAGATCGACTGGAAGTTTACCCGCAAGAATCATTTTTACTTGTCTGTCGCTCCGTTCGACACCTCTCGTCAGACGATACTGGGTCGAACCATTACGTTCCAGGGGCAAACCTTCCCCGTTGGCTCAACGACCCAGAGCAGCCTGAACCAAAATCTCTATGCTCCCGGCTACCAATACGACATCATTCGGCGAAAGCGCGGACACCTTGGAATCGGCGTGCAGGTGGATCTATTTGATACGTCAGCGAAGATCAGTGCGGCGGCTCAAGCTGGTAACGGCGGGGTGTCAGCGTCGGCAAGCGGATCCTTGCTGGCTCCTATTCCTGTGGGCGGTCCCGAATTCCGCCTCTACTTGACCAACTCACCCAAACTCTTTGTCGAAGGCAACGTCTACGGAATGTATTTCGGCGGGTATGGCAACTTTGTCTCGACGGTGGACACGGTCGGATGGACCCTGACGAAGCACCTCAGTGCCAACGTGGGCTACCAGTTGGGGTCGCGTCTGGTTGTGACCAACAACGCAAGCTCTGACCGCATCGGTCTCCGCTTGACCCAGAAGGGCGCGCTCGCAGGGCTTGAGCTTTCGTTCTAATGCGCAGAGGGAATACGGGAGGAAACCCCCACCGGGCAGATTCCCGTCAAAACCGTGCGACCGGGGTGTACGATGCGGTATGAAACGCAACATCTCTTGCCTGCGATTCCTTAGCGTGATTCTGCTTGCCTTGTTCTTCCTTCAGGGATGCAATGCCCTCAATCCTTTGTGCGGGAGCTCACGGCCGTCCCCGGTTATTGGATCCCTCTCTCCAAGCACGGTTACGCTGGCGCAGGTACAGAAAGGCTTCTTGCTGACTGTAAATGGTAGCCATTTCGTTTCGTCTTCTGTCGTGGTTGTCAATGGAACGAGTCTGAGCACTCTGGCCACGAGCAGCCAGCAGTTGCAGACCATGATTACGACCGCCGTAATCTCAGCGACTGGCACGGCGAGCGTGAAGGTCAACACTCCGAGCGGGAACTCAGGAAATCTCGGCTGCAGCAGCGGTGGAACCAGCAGCGCCCTGGTCTTAACCATCACTTAGGCGTTGCAGCGCTAGACTGAAAAACTGAGGCTTTGCGCGGAGCGCGGTGTACAATGTCGCGAGCTGCGGATAAGTAGCAGACGCGGCCGTCGTCCTTAACTTTCTGGAAATGCAAGACCGAAGGTAAGGCGTGCTTAAGCACGCCTTGCCGAGGTGTACCTGAAATCTGTTGCCGGCCAGCCCGCACGGACTCCTCCATCCACGGGTCGCACCCGCAGCATTACCTGGATACAGCAGTTCGTATTTCTATTGCCGTTTGGGATGAACATCCGAGCCTACAAATCGTCGAGCCCTCCTCAGCCTGGAATCCGCTTCTATGCTTGGCCAGCCGTCCTCGCCGGACTGGTGGTCATTAAAGGCGTCGTTTCTCTAAGCCAGAGTGCAAATGTCGTTGCGGTATGGTTCGGCATTGTCTATTTCCTGGTGCTAGTGCTTGGCGGCGTTTTCGCGCTTCGGCAGGGCCTGCAGCAGGCTGGGAGTAATCGCCTCTTCTGGATGTTGATGGCGTCTGGCTATGGTCTGTGGGCGCTCGATCAGTGGCTCTTTATTTATTACGTAATTGCACGGCATATGGACGTGCCCGGTAACTCGATTGCCGATCCGACGCTCTTCATGCACGTGGTGCCGTTCGTGGCCGCGCTCGCGATTCAGCCGCATCTGAGTCGATCCAACCAAAGTCCGTCACGGGCTAGCTTGAATTTCTTTCTCTTACTTTTCTTTTGGGTCTTTCTCTATGCATACGTAATCTTTCCTCACCAATATCTTTGGAATACTGAGCAGTACGGCGCTCGGTTTGATGTCCTCTACGCGATCGAAAATATTACACTGGTCGTGGCAGCGGCGGTTGCAAGCGCTCGCGCGCGGGGCGCATGGAGATTGATTTACCTGCACCTGCTGGGTGCGAGCGCGCTGTACGCCTTGAGTTCCACGCTCGCTAACTTCGCCATCGACACCGGACGGGAGTACAACGGAAGCATTTTCTCCCTCGCTCAAACTGCAGCAGTTTGCTGGTTTGCATGGGTACCGCTGCGGGCGCGGCAACTGCCGCCCGCGGAGGTAATCTGTAGTCAACCGGATGCTGTTCACACCGACGTTACTTCGCTTTTGGCAATGTTGGCAGTGGTTTCCATTCCCCTCGTTGGCATTTGGGAAGCTTTCCGCTCCGACCAACCTATCGGCGTCCATACATTTCGCCTTGTGATAGTGCTGGTCTCGGTGGTTGTGCTGGCGAGTTGTGTTTTTCTCAAAGAACATCTTACGGCGAGGAAACTGGAAGCTGATGTTCGAGTCGGCAACTTACAACAGCGATTGTCCGAGGCAGCGCTCAGCGAGAGTGAAGCTCTGAAAGGTTCCATCCTGTCTTCTCTGGAGAACCTGATCGCCGTCCTGAATAAGGATGGAGTCATCCGCGACGTGAATGATGCATGGAAGCGGAATGCACAGCAAATCGGCAGCCCGTCGTGGTCTGCTGCCGTTGGCACCAGCTACATGGAAATTTTGCGCCGATCGGCCGCTCAATGGCCCGAGGCAGAAGAAGTTCTAGCCATCATTCAAACTGTGATGAACGGGCGCGTTCAGCGTCTACGCTACGACTATCGGTGCGATTTGTCCTTGCAGCCGCGTTGGTTTGCGGCAACGGCCACCCCCCTTCGCACTCGGGACGGTGGAGTGGTCATTTGCTTCAAAGACATCACTGATGTGAAAAAGATAGAAGCTCGTTATGGAGAACTCGTCGAGACCGTTCGGGCTATCGTATGGCGAGCTGAGATTCCGACATTCCGTATCACCTATGCCAGCAAACAGGCGGAAGAACTTCTCGGTTACCCTGCCAAGAGCTGGGTAGGGGAGGCAAGTTTTTGGAAGGATCACATTCATCCCGAAGACCGCGACTGGGTGTTGGCGTTTGCCGCCGAGGCTGTTGCGGAGAAACGCACACACGAGTTCGAGTGCCGTATGATTGCCGCGGATGGCCGAACCGTTTGGCTGCGCAACATCGTCAACATCATTGGCGGGAACGGTCACCTAGGCGAATTGGTATGCGTTTCTGTGGACATCACGGAGCGGAAGGACGCGGAGACGAAGTTGCAGGCGAGCGACGAACGCAGCCGGCGGCTAGTGCAAAGCTCTAGTGTGGCGATGGTTGTCACTCGGGGGGTTGAGCAAAAGAACGAATTGGCGAACGACCGGTTCACAGCGCTGTTTGGTTATACGATCGAAGATATTCCAGATGTGGATCACTGGTGGCGCGTTGCATATCCGGATGAAAGCTACAGAGAAGCAGTGCGAACCGAATGGCAAGCCCGGATGGACACCGCGATCCGGAATGGCACTGATGTTGAACCAATGGAAGCGAAAGTCAGGTGCAAGGATGGTTTAACCCGCCACATCGAAGCCCATCTTGCTTTTATGGGAGACACAAGCCTGGTTACCCTCATCGACCTCACCGAACGGAAGAGGGCAGAAGAGGCCTTGCGCGAAAGCGAGGCACGCTTACGTTTAGCAGCCCAGGCTGGAAAAATGTACGCATACGAGTGGGACGTTGCCACCGACGAAGTCGTGCGGTCTGCGGAGTGCATTGATCTGCTAGGAGAGGGTGAGACAACGCAGACTACTCGCCAAGAACTGATGGCACAGGTGCACCCGGACGACCGCGACCGCGTTGCGGTCAGCTGCTCTAGGCCAACTCCGCAGAATCCTAACTGTCAGGTTACCTATCGCATATTACGTCTTGATGGTGGCATGATTTGGGCCGAGAAAAGCGCGCGAGCATTCTTCGACGAGAACGGCAAAATGCTGCGAATGATTGGCGTGGTAGCCGATATCACGGCGCGCAAACGTGCAGAGGAAGCCCGATTCAGACATACCGCCATTGTGGAATCCTCTGATGATGCAATTATCTCCAATAACCTTGAGGGAGTCATCACGAGCTGGAATGCGGGTGCAGAGCGCATTTTCGGATATACAGAGTCAGAAGCGGTTGGACAGCCTATTGCGATCTTGATCCCGCCCGAACTGCGTGATGAAGACGACAAGCTTCAACAGAGGTTGAGGTTGGGAGAGCGGATTGAACACTACGAAACCGTCCGCGTCGCGAACGGTGGGAAGGAAGTCGATGTCTCACTGACCATATCTCCGATCAGAGATTCCGAGGGAGAGATCGTCGGCACTTCCAAGATCGCGAGAGATATCACTGAGCGGAAGCGAGCAGAGGAGGCACTACGAGAGAGCGAGGGGCGCTTCCGCCTGGTCGCCAATACAGCTCCGGTGCTGATCTGGATGAGCGGGCCCGACAAACTGTGCGCCTACTTCAACCAGCCTTGGCTGGATTTCACCGGACGCGAGTTTGAGGCTGAACTCGGAAACGGTTGGGCGGAAGGAATTCATCCTGACGACCGGAAGGCGTGCCTGGAAATGTATACCAGGGCATTTGATCGCCGCGAGGAGTTCACCATGCAGTATCGCCTCCGGCGGCACGATGGAGAATATCGCTGGGTTTCGGATACGGGTGTCCCAAGGTTCAACGCCAACCGATCCTTCGCCGGATATATAGGCTCTTGCATCGATGTGACCGAGCACAAGCATGCGGAAGAGGCTCTTTCCAGTGTGAGCCGTAAGTTGATCGAGGCGCAAGAGCGAGAGCGCACTCGAATCGCCAGGGAGCTTCACGATGACGTGAATCAGCGGATCGCGTTGTTGGCGATCGAACTGGACCTGTTGGAACAGAATCTTCCCGATTTTGCGAGTCAAGTTCGCAGCCGGATCCAGCAAGTCGGCAAGAGCGTTTCGAATATCGGAAATGATATTCAAGCCATCGCACACCGCCTTCATTCCTCAAAACTGGAATATCTCGGCATCGTGCCGGCGATTGCAGGCTTCTGCAAAGAGCTGACGGAATACCAAAAGGTGGAGATTGACTTTCGCCATGCCAACATACCGCCGGATTTGCCCCAGGAAGTCGCACTTTGCCTATTCCGGGTTTTACAGCAGGCCCTTCAGAATGGCGTGAAGCACAGCGGTGTGCGAAGCTTCCGAGTGGAACTTCACGGTGCTCCGGGTGAAATTCAATTGACGGTCAGCGACTCAGGTGTTGGGTTTGAGACCAAGTCAGCAATCACGGGCGAGGGACTCGGCCTGATCAGCATGCGCGAGCGACTCCACCTGGTGAAGGGCGAAATTTCGATCGAGTCGCAGCCCAACCACGGTACGACAATCCGTGCTCACGTGCCACTCAGATCGCAAGACAACGGTGGTGGCTCGGTGGATTCTTCGAGTCACCGTGCGCAGATTCTCACCTAAGTCTGCGGTCCTTCTCATGCGCAGTTAGGAATTATTGTGCCAATGCAATCACATGCCTATCAGCACATCGTGAATCCTCGAGCGCGCTGCCGGCATCTTTTCTGCAGTTGCGATTTCAAAGGATGGTCAATCTGATCTTTCATGATTATGGTCCCTATGTGGGCAGGCGCATGATTCATGTTTAAGAGCATTCTCTGCCAAGTAACGGAATACGATCCCGACGTTCTTGACTCACTCATCGAACTGGCGGTTGAAATCGCCCGCGAGGGGAGGGAAGGAAGGCGGATCGGTACGCTGTTTACGTTGGGGGACGAGGAAGCGGTCCTGGCAAGGTCGAGGCCGTTAATTCTCGATCCGCTGATGGGGCATCCCGAGTTGTCGCGCCACGTGAGCGATCTCAATCTTCGCGGGACGATCAAGGAATTGGCGCAACTGGACGGCGGGTTCGTAGTCAGTCACGACGGAGTCTTTCTGTCTGCTTGCCGTTACCTTGATGCGGTGGTCTCGGGCGGCGATGTCCCTCTGGGACTCGGCAGCCGTCATATCGCCGTAGCGAACATGAGTGCAGTGACTAATGCTGTGGGCATCGTGGTTTCCGAGAGTTCCGTGGTTCGACTCTTCTGCCATGGCAAGTTGGTCGGAGAGATTATTCCGGAGCTGTGGATGATCGACCATGCCAGCCATCTTCACGGGCCGCTGAGCCGAGAAAAAGTCGGCGATCTGACCGTGCTTACGCCAACCTTGCCTTGAGACTTGCGGCGAGTTCGGGAATATCCCCGCAATAATGATGAAAATCCTTGTGCTCAATTCCGGTTCCAGCAGCCAGAAGAGTTGCCTCTACCAGGTCGGCGACTCCGTACCGGATGACCCGCCCGCTTGTTTATGGGAAGGCAAAATCGAGTTTGAAGGCGACAATGCTGAAGTCTCACTAAGGAATAAGAACGCAGTTGAGCGCAAGACCCTTATCAAAACCGTCTCTCGTTCCCAGGCCATCGAGCATCTGCTGGGCGCGCTTTGGGAGGGCGAAACTCGCGCGGTCTCTGCGCCCTCTGAAATTGATGTTGTCGGACATCGCGTAGTCCATGGCGGTCCACGATATGAACGTCCAGTCGTGATCACATCGGAAGTCAAGTCCGCCATCGCCCAGGTTTCCGTCTTTGCTCCGCTTCACAATCGCGCCGAATTGGAAGGCATGGAGATCGTTGAGAGACTGTTCGGGCCGGTGCCTCAGATCGCCGTCTTCGATACCGGTTTCCATCGAAAGATGCCGATGGCTGCGGCCGTTTACCCTGGTCCTTACGAATGGTTTGCCGACGGGATTCACCGCTATGGCTTTCACGGCATCAATCATCAGTATTGCGCTGGCCGTGCGGCACGTGTATTGGGCAGGGAATTGAATTCCCTGAAACTCGTGAGCTGTCACTTAGGGAACGGCTGTTCGCTGGCCGCCATTCGGGACGGCCGCAGCGTTGACACGACGATGGGCTTCACGCCGCTCGAAGGGCTAATGATGGGCACCCGGTCCGGGTCGGTCGATCCCGGTATCCTCACTTACCTCACGCGGCAGAGGGGAATCTCGGCTCCACGACTCGATGACATCCTGAATAAAGAATCGGGGCTGCTCGGAATCTCGGGAATCTCGGGCGACCTGCGGGAAATCCTGGCCGCCGTTATGAACGGCCACGAACGGGCAAGACTTGCGTTCGACATTTACATCCACCGGCTGCAATCGGGCATTGGCGCAATGGTTGCGGTGCTCGGCGGCGTGGACGCCGTCATATTCACCGCCGGTGTTGGCGAAAACTCTCCGGAAGTGCGCACCGCTACCTGCGGCAATTTTGGGTATCTCGGTTTGAAGCTCGACGCCGGGGAAAACGTTGCATCATCCTCAGACCGTGACATCGCCACGACTAGCTCGTCGGTTCGCGTGTTGGTAATCCACGCGCAGGAAGATTGGGCAATCGCGCGCGAGTGCTGGTATCTGACGCGGGCTAAGGGAGCGTAACCCTGGACGCCTGTTCCGGGGTCGCCAACTGCTAAGCCATACGCAAAGCGCGGTGCCGGTCGAACCACCAGGCCCAAGGAATAATGATCACCATTGCGATGACGCCGCTCCAGGCAATGTCGGTCGCGCTTGCGGGTGGGTCACTAAAGCGATCGCCGATGTACAGTACGAATAGTAAAGCGACAAATGTGGCGAAACCATAACGCCCAATGCGATCGCGGGCACGAGTAGCGCGTGCATACAGCCAGACGCCAACTGCGAACATGAGGATTTCCACCAGCAGGGTTCCCGCAACCGAGTTCCACAGTCCGAGACCGAAGAGAGGTCCGCCGGGATAAAGTGGCATATCGGGGCGATGGGTTACCCAGTCCAATATCCAGTGGCTGAGTACGCCGACCCAGATGGCAATCGCGCCTGGCCGATATCGTGCGATCGAGTAATAAACCAGCGCGAAAGCGGTTGCCCACACGATGCACATCAGCAGGCTGTGCGACCACGGATAATACGTGAGATCAAGTGGCGTGAAGCGCGTGTTGCCCGGATCAATCCGTACCTGTTCCCAGCCGAGCAGCAAGAAGAAGGGCCAAAGCATATCGGAAAACAGCGGCGCGACGAGCAGCAGCGCGAGGGAGGTGCGCGGCGCGAATTTCTTGGCGGCAAAACCGACGGCGAAATGACCAATGAACATTTAAGAGCCGACTAAACCCGTGGCACGCTGATTCTATCGCCCGGCGGCTTGGGTTCGTTATATCCTGTTGGTGGTATCGTTTATGTGGGCGTCTGACTTCTTTAAAGCGATCAAGCCTCCGGAGCACCGGCTGGCTTGGTTGGTGGCCATCGCGACCGATGCCATCCAGATCTTTGCCTTGCCGTTGTTCGCGGTTGGTGGCCTGTCGCCGGCGGACACGCTCCTGGATCTGGCCACAGCGGCGATTCTTGTCCGCTGCCTCGGGTGGCACTGGGCCTTCCTGCCTTCGCTTCTCGCAGAACTCATCCCCGGGCTCGATCTATTTCCCACTTGGACGGCGGCCGTATTCTATGTGACCTACCAACGAGTTCGCGCTGGCGAGCCGGAAATTCTTCCTCCCGGCCCTGCTCCTGCCCGTCGACACTAGTCGACTAAATGCCAAGATCCAGCTTCGATATACCCGTCAAAACCAATGAGTTTCGTTGACTTGGAAGTTTCAAACACGTAGGATTTTGCTCCAGTGATCGGTCGAACCATTTCGCACTACCGCATCCTCGAAAAGCTCGGTGGTGGCGGGATGGGCGTCGTTTGGAAAGCCGAGGATACAACTCTACGCCGCTTTGTCGCGCTGAAATTCCTGCCCGAGGACCTGGCCAAGGATCGACAGGCGTTGGACCGCTTCCAGCGTGAAGCCCAGTCCGCGTCGGCTTTGAACCATCCCAACATCTGCACGATCTATGAAATCGGGCAGGAAGGCAACCAGCCGTTCATCGCGATGGAGTTTCTCGATGGGCAGACCCTGAAACACCTGATCATCGGACGGCCGTTGGATCTTGACCGGATACTCGAGATTGCCATCGCGGTCGCGGATGCGCTGGACAATGCGCACGGCGAAGGGATCATTCACCGCGACATCAAGCCCGCCAACATTTTTGTGACCAAGCGCGGTCTTGCGAAAGTGCTCGACTTCGGCCTGGCCAAGGTCGTCGATCGCAAACCTGAGGCACTGGATGCCAGCGCTACGGCATTCAGCGATCCGCATTTGACCAGCCCCGGCAGTACGTTGGGAACGGTCGCGTATATGTCTCCGGAGCAAGCGCGAGCCAAGGAGTTGGATGCGCGCACGGATTTGTTTTCTTTTGGGGTTGTGATTTACGAAATGGCTACCGGCACGCTGCCATTTCGCGGGGATAGCACAGCGGCGATATTCGAATCGATTCTGCGCAAAGCGCCGGTGCCTCCGGTGCGGCTGAATCCTGATCTTCCGCCGAAGCTGGAAGAAATTATCAGCAAGGCGCTCGAGAAGGATCGCAATCTGCGTTACCAGCACGCTGCGGACATGCGGGCTGATCTTCAGCGCTTGAAGCGGGATACGGAATCCGGGAGAAGTCCGGTTGTAGAAGATGAGCCTTTACCTTCCGGGTCGGCAGGGATTTCCATGGCGTCCGCACCTGCCGCGACGCGCACCGAGATCGAGGCTGCGCCCTTGGCTGCAAGATCGTCCGGACCGGCTTCGCGCCCTGCCGTCGCAGCACCTGTGTCTGGAGAAGTGACTCAGATTGTGGCTCCCGTCCCGCCTGGCAAGCGGATATGGTTCATTGCGTCGGCACTGGCCGCACTGGTGATTGCCACTGTGGGCGGATTCTGGTTCTTCCGCAGCCGTGCGGCCCATCCCGCTGGAAGTAATGCCCACAAAGCGATCGCGGTTCTTTATTTCTCAAATCTCTCGCAAGATCAATCGCTCAACTGGCTGGACAACGGTCTCACCGACATGTTGACCACGAATCTGGCCCAGGTGAAGGGTCTGGAGGTACTTTCGACTGAGCGAGTGATGAGCGCGGTGCGGCGGGCAAGCAAGGATGGAAAGTCGATGGATCCGGCGCAGGCGCAGAATGTTGCCCGCGACGCGGGCGCCGATGCGTATATCACGGGTGCGTTGTTGAAGATGGGACCGACGCAATTACGTCTCGACGTGCGCGCGCAAGATACGAGCACAGGTCAGATTTTGTTTTCTGACAAACTGGAGGGGCAGGATGTGCAGAGCATCTTCGGCATGGTCGACCGGCTGACGGCGAATATCGCCGGCAACTTTCTGCCTGCCTCTCAGATGCCGGAAAAAGCGCCGGAGATCGAGCAAGCTTCCACTTCGAACGTCGAAGCGTATCGGCATTACCAGCTGGGCATCGACTACGGCCGGCGCTTCCTCACTTCGGACGCAATCCGGGAACTAGAGGAGGCTGTGCGTCTGGATCCGCAGTTTGGCCTGGCGTACTTGCGCCTGTCCGACCAGTACTCTCTTGAGGGCGATGTGAGGCGCGGTACGGAGATCGCGGTCAAGGTAGAGCAGTTGCAATCGCGCCTGCCGCGTTATGACCAACTTTCATTGCAGGTGCTGAAAGCCACACGATCGCAGGATCCAGAGGCGGAGCTGGCTGCCCGGGAATCGATCGTGTCGGAGTTCCCGCACGCCACCGAAGATCGCGGCATCCTGGGAGAGTTTTTGTCGAGCTTGGGAAAACAGGATGAAGCCAATCGGCTAATCCAGCAAGGACTGGCGCTCGATCCGAAAAATGAGGACCTGCTGAACTTTCAGTCCTACGTTCTGGCGCGTTGGGGCGACATCAGCGGTGCGCTGGCCTCCAATGACTCCTACATTGCGGTTCGTCCCGGCGACCCGAATCCGTTCGACAGCCGCGGAGACATATTCTTTATGGCGGGGCGGGATGACGATGCGATTGCCGCTTACCGCAAAGTGCTCGAGCTGAAACCGGACTTCAGCGACTACGGCGAGTACCTGAAACTTGCCATTGTTTACACCGACCAAAAGAAGCCCGACGTGGCCAGCGCCTCGTTCCAGCAGTATGCCCAACGCACGTCAGCGCTCGGGCGCCTTTATGTTCCGGGATTTCAGGCGCAGTTCAAGCAGACCGCGGGGGACTTCGAAGGTGCGATCGCGAGTTACCGGGAGGCTGTGCTGCAATTGGGAAAGGCAAAACAGGGCGAGGCCGCAGGAGGTTTTTTGCAACCCTATGCGGTCTTATCGCTCTTGCTGGGCGAGAGTTCATCGGCCCTTTCCTTTATTCAGCAACAGAAGCTTGATGACGAGCAGTTGCCTGTACTGGCATTCTTGCAGACCATGGCAGGGAACTCGTCCGCGGCGCAGCAGAGTCTGCAGAAATATGCGTCGAGCCATCCCTGGATTGCGCCGCGAGCGATTGAAATTAATCAGGCCTACGCTGATATGACCCTGGCGGTACACAATGGAGATGGGCAAACGGCTTTGAGTCATGCCGCCAGGATCCCCAATTTCCAGGACGCCTATCTCCTATACCTGAAGGCGCGCGCTCACTTGCTTACCAATGACTACGCGTCGGCGGAAAATGAGTTTCGCACCGGGTTGCGAGTGGGGCGCAGCCTGGAGAACGGCGGGATCATGGCAAAACGTTTTCCTGCCATTGGAATCCTGTCGCACTACTATCTCGGACAACTCTACGAGCGTACAGGCAAGCGCGATCAGGCAATCAACGAATACCAGGAGTTCATCTCATACTTCGCGAACTCGCAAACCCGCATGGCTCAGGTTGGGGATGCGCGCACGGCTCTGAAGCGTCTCATGCAGTGAGCTTCTGGTAAGCAGAAGAAGTCCTTCGTGCAACGGAATTCACCGGCATGTTTCGTCAACAGGAAGCCACAGAAAGTATTGTGCCCCGGCTACGTTCGCGGTAACCTCTTGTGGGCATATCTGCCGCGGGGAAGAGCTATGCAAAGAGTCCGTCTTGTCGTTTGCTTTTTCTTTCTAATCGCGTGTCTGGCTTCGGGGCTTAGCTTTGCCGAGGATGCCCAGGTCGTTCGCGTGGGCGTGACTGTGCTTGGAAGCGCGAGCGGGATTACGGGCGTGGCCGGCCGCGAACGGCTGGTGAAGGCTTTTGGCAAGCAGAAGAAGTCTTCCGTGCAGGCAGTGCCGCTGGACGCCACTGGCGATCAAGTCTCGGCCGAGGCGCGCCAAAAAGATTGTGCATTCGTCCTCTTTACAACCTTGACGGAAGCGCACAACGAAGGCGGGGCGTCCGGCAAGCCGGGACAGACCACCAATATTCCCGAATACCACACTACCGTGGAATACAAGTTGTACCGGGTCTCGGATTCGACCGTCGCCGCAACTGGTTCAGCGGTTGCTGGAGACATCGGTTCTCTTGGTGAAGTTGTGCAGCAAGCGCTCGACAAAGTTGCTCCCAAGGTGGTTGCCGACATCAAGAGCCTCGGGGCGCCCAAGTAGTTGGTCCCCGCGGTGCGTGATTTGATGTCACGGAGTGCATCGACCCGCGATCGATGCTCCTTTCAAATAAGGCCTTTGCGGATTTTTGAAAGGAAATCCTCGGCATCAGCACGCGCTTTCGCCATGATCTTCGGATCGTTGTGATTCTCAAGCGCTGTTTCTTCAACTACAAGCTCCGCGGCGTCCTTGGGTTTGTATCCTTGCATGATGAGCTTTCTCGCCCGCTCCGCGAACGTCGGGTCTGCGTCCCATCTGGTCTCAAGTTTCGCCGCAGGAACGCTGCTGTCGGCTTCGCACGCGTGCTCACGAAACTTTGCCGCGGCTAGGCGGTCGTAAGCGGCTTTCGCTTCCTTTCCGCTGAGCAAAGTGGGAACAGGGAATCTCCATCGGCAGCTTGAGCAGGCCCAGCCACCGTTCGCATCCTCTATCCAAATCAACGAACGCCCCATATGTCGATCCCTTGTTTATTACCGCTGACATAATACAGCCCTGACCGCCAGCAGAGAATCTGCTGTTGCATCCGCAGGATACTGCTGGATTCCGCCATGCAGATTATCGTATCTCAGCGACTTATGACGAACTACTGCCCTGAAACTCCTGCAAATGTTTTAGGAAGACCGACGATGACTTTCGCTCTGCAAATCGTTTTGCCAGGTCCGCGAACCTCTGTGATTGGTGTAGGATGGTGTGCGATTTTCGAGGGTCATGGGGCGAGTGTTTGGCAAAACGATGTCTGTGTGTTTGGCGCTGGTGGCGTTCTTGATTCTGGCCGCTCCTTCCCTTAAGGCTCAGGAGGCCAGTCCCGCGCCGCCAATGTTGACGGTTAGCCAAGCCGTCCAAATCGCGATTGCCAACAACATCTCCCTGAAAATCGCTGGTCTGGATGTGAACAAGTCCAACTGGGATGTCGCGGCGGCGAAAACCAGGCGGTTCCCTGCGATCAGTACCTACTTGTTCGCGTCTGGCGACCTTAATTCGCCTACTTTTACCTTCAGCCAAGGGATCTTCGGCAAAATTAATAGTCTACCCAACCCGAGCGAGACCACAAGAATAAATTTGTCGCAGGGCGTAACCGGATTCGCGGATGCGCAAGTCGCGCAGCCGATCACGCAGCTATACAAAATTCATCTCGCAATCCGGGAGAAACAGCTTTCGTCCGATATGGCGAGCCAGCAGTTGAGGGGGAAGCGGCAATCGGTGGTTGCGGATGTGAAGCAGGCTTACTATGCCGTGCTGCAGACCGAAAGTGCGCTGCAATCGGCCGACGCCACGGTGAAGCAATATGTAGAAACCGACCGCGTCGCAACGCAGTACATTGAGCAGCAAGGGGTGTTGCAGTCCGAGAGTTTGGACGTGAAGGCCAAGCTGGCGCAGGCTCGTTTCCAGGTGGTCCAACTGCACAACAATCTCCAAACTCAAAAGGAACAATTGAATTACCTTTTGGGCAGAGATCTGGAAACGGATTTCACGACCGAGCAGGTGCCCGCGATTTCGCTCAAAGAAACCGATCTGCAGATTGCGCAGGGGACCGCGCTTACGCAGCGGCCTGAGATCAAGGAGGCCGAGATCAATGTAGAGCGGGCGGATGTGGATCGAAAGCTGGCTAAGTCCCAGTTCATACCTGATATCGGCGCAGCCTTTCACTATTCCAGCCCGCTCAATACCGAGATCCTGCCCAAGAACATAGCCGCGGCCGGTGTGGAGATATCTTGGGAGCCCTTTGATTGGGGGCGCCGGAAGGATGAAGTCAACGCGAAAAAGGTCACGCTCGAGCAGACGCAATATCAATTAAAGGACGCCCGCTCCCAGGTAGTGCTCGACGTTAACAATCATTTTCGAAAACTGGATGAGAGCCGGCAGTTGCTTTCGGTGGCGGAAGCGGCTCAAGCCGCCGCCAACGAGAAGCTGCGTGAAGTCAACGACAAGTTTCGCCAAAGCAGCGTCCTGCTGCGAGACGTACTGCAGCAACAGACGGCTGTCGCCACTGCGGACCACGACTACGAACAGGCCCTGCTAGCTTTCTGGACGGCGAAAGCAGAGTTCGAAAAAGCTTTGGGAGAAGAGTGACATCATGAAGCACAGATGGAAGGCCTCCTGCCCGCTGGTGCTCGCATGCTTCGCCGCTCTTGGCCTTTCCGCTTGCAATCAGGTGGCGTCGCAACCGAAAGCGCTGGTTCCGGTACGCACAGCCGAAGTGGGGACGATCGACGTTGGCAACGCGCTGAAGTATTCAGCCAGCATCGCCCCTTACACGCAGGTGGACCTGGCATTCAAGTCTAACGGCTATGTGGAAAGCGTTCTGCAAGTGCCGAGTGCGGGCGGAGGGCGACGCAATGTCGATCAAGGCGACTGGGCGAAAAAGGGAACCGTCCTCGCCGTGGTGAGCCGGCAAGACTATCTCGACAAGCTTCAGCAAGCGAACGCGCAACTTTCCCGGGCACAGGCCGAATATGTTAAAGCCAAGCTGAGTTTTGATCGCACCTCCGCGCTCTATTCCAGTCAAAGCGCCACCAAGCCGGAACTGGATTCCGCTCAGGCGCAGCTGGACAGCACGACCGCCTCAGTGTCAGCCGGAAAGGCGCAGGTAAGTGAAGCGCAGGTAGCTCTGGATTACTGCTCGCTGGCAGCGCCCTTCGATGGATGGATCGTGAAACGCAGCGTGGATATAGGCAGCCTCGTCGGCCCGGCAACAAACGGGTTTTCAATTGCCGACACGCAAACCGTAAAGGCGGTTTTTGGTGTCCCCGACATTTACATTGCTCGCGTCAAAGTTGGACAGCGATTGGCCATCACCACCGACGCAGCGCAGGGGCAATTCGCGGGTACGGTTACGAACATTTCTCCCACTGCCGACCCCAAGAGCCGGGTATTTTCCGTCGAAGTCGCGATCCAGAACCAAAGCAACGTCTTGAAGTCTGGGATGATCGCAACCCTTTCGGTAAGCGGCCATCAACTGGCGCGCTCTTTGACAGCGATTCCGATTGAATCGGTCGTGCGCGACCCTCAGCGCCAGGATGGATTTGCGGTCATGGTTGCCGAAGCCCAGGGAACCGCCGTGACCGCGCGTGTGCGGCCGGTGCAACTGGGAGACGCCTATGGAAACATGATCGCCGTGAACGGCGGGCTCAACCACGGCGAACGGGTCATCACCACGGGCGCAAGCATGGTCAAGAACGGGGATCAGGTGCAGGTTATTCCGTGATTTCTAGTCTTTCAAAGCAGCCTTCTTGTTGTTATGACGCATAAATCCGAAGCTGACATCGTCGCCAATGTGCATAACACTGCCCGCTTCTTCACCGAGCACCGGCAGGTTGCATTCATCCTCCTGCTTGGAATATTCGCCTGGGGTTGGTACGGCTACCACAACATGCCCAAACGAAAGGATCCCAGTATCCCCATTCGCGTGGCAGTGGCCTCTGCGCAATGGCCGGGTGCGACGGCGCTCGAGGTCGAACAACAGGTCACGCGGCAAATTGAGCAGACCATGGCGCAAAACGCATTTGTGCGAGCGCCCTCGCCCTCAGACTTCGGCATTCGATCCATCAGCTTTCCCGGATTGTCCATGGTCTACGTGCAGATGGACGATTCCGTCAAAGATACGAAGAAGCAGTTCAGCGACATCAATCTCAAGCTGAATGCGCTGAACAGCAAGCTTCCCCAGGGAGCTGGGCCCATCCAGTTCAACAGCGACTTCGGCGATACCTCGGCTCTCATGCTGACCGTCGCCAGCCCGCCGGCAAGTGACGTGGAGATTGCCCTTCGCGCCCGAGCGGTCCAGAAAGCGATCGAGCAGACCCGAAGCGATGAGCCGCGTAATGCCCCTCAGCCGCGGGTCAGCATTGTCAGTGCGTTTCCCCAGTCAGTGGCTCCGGAGTTGGTGCGCGAGTCCTTTGAGGCGATCGTCAGAGCAGCGGTGCAAACCGATGCGATCACCGACCCGCACTTTTTCCAGGGAACCGGTTTCGTGGGCGCGGATGTCAGCTCGAAATTCGATAATGTTCAATTGCGGGCGATCGCTGACCGTTTTCTTTCCGACAAGCTTCATCGCTCTGAAATTCATCCAGACGCTTGGCCTGCCGTCTTCATTCGCGACCCGCAAGGAACTCAAGCAGCGCTCATCGCCGCCGCCGGAGACAAATACTCTTACCGCGACCTCGACGACTTCACCGACCTGATCGCTCGCACCGTTCAGGGTGTTCCTCAAGTCGCGAAGGTCGATCGCAAGGGAGTTCTTCCGGAGCAGATTTACCTCGACTATTCGCAGGAACGCCTCGCGCAATACGGCATGAAGCCCTCCAATCTGAAAGACATTCTCGAAGCACGCAATTCCACGATTCCCGGAGGCGTGTTGGAGGTTGGTCCAAAGAGTATTCAGATCGACCCCTCGGGCAAGTTCGACAATGCACAGCAGATTGGCGACGTAGTCATCGGAGTGTCCGCCTCTGCCGGAAACAGTCCGGTGTACCTGCGGGATGTCGTGGATATCTCTCGCGGTTATCAAAGTCCCGCCCGCTATCTGAACTATTTGACCTGGAAGGATAAAGACGATCATTGGCATCGCAGCCGCGCCGTCACGGTTGCAGTGCAAATGAAGGACGGTCAGCAGATCGAGCAATTCGGCGAAAACGTCGACGAAAAACTTGCCGCAGTCCGCCAGTATTTGCCTGATGATTTAGTCATCGTAAGAACATCCGATCAGCCATTGCAGGTCAAAGAAAACATCGACCTGTTCATGGATGCCTTGTACGAGGCCATCGTTCTGGTTGTGATCGTTTCTCTCATTGGGTTTTGGGAGTGGCGTTCCGCTCTGCTCATGGCGATCTCTATCCCCATCACGCTGGCGATGACGTTCGGCATGATGTACCTCCTGGGCATCGACATCCAGCAGGTTTCTGTCGCCACTTTAATCATTGCTCTCGGATTGCTGGTCGACGATCCGGTGGTTGCGGGGGATTCAATCAAGCGCATGCTGGCCGAAGGCCATCCGAATATCGTGGCGGCGTGGCTCGGACCTACCAAGCTGGCAACGGCGATCCTCTATGCCACCGTGACCAACATCGTGGCCTACATTCCGTTTCTTCTGCTCACCGGATCCACCGGAGAATTTCTCTACAGCTTGCCCATCGTAATGACCTGCTCGCTGGTGGCTTCCCGTCTGGCCTCCATGACCTTTGTTCCTTATCTCGGGTACTACTTAATGAAGCCGGAGAAAAAGAACGAACTACCGATGGACCAGCGCCGCGAGCAGGGTTTCACCGGTTATTACGCAAGGGCGTGCCGATTCTCCATGGAACACCGGTGGAAGTTCTTCATCGGGTCGCTGGCTTTTTTGGCGGTCGGCCTCTTTATCTTTGCCCAGCTCAACTCCGCATTTTTCCCCGAGGACGTTCAGTATTGGTCGTACGTCGACGTATGGCTGCCCAACGACAGTAACCTGGGCGCCACCAATCAGAGCGCATTGAAGGCCGAACAAATCATTCGCGAACAGGCTGAGAAGTTCGGTCGCGAACATCCTGGAAAAGATGGCAGCCCCGCGCCGGTACTGCGTTACATAACCAGTTTCGTCGGAGGCGGTGGGCCACGCTTCTGGTTTTCGGCTTCGCCGCAGGCGCAGCAACTCAACTACGCCCAGGTTCTCATCGAGGTCTCGGACAAAGAAGTCACCCCGGAATTCATCAAGCAGTTACAGCCGGTTCTAGGTTCTCAAATACCCGGCGCTCGGCTGGATGCACGTCAACTGCTGACCAATCCGATCGACTACCCCATCGAGATCCGACTTTCCAGCACGGCCGATGTAAACGCGACGTCCGAGCCGCAGGATAACCAGACTCTCGAATATCTTGCGGGCAAGCTGGAAGACATATTCCGCGCCATCCCGATTGCCGAACGCACCCGCAACGAGTGGGGAGATCCGAACGCCCAGATCGCACTCACCGTTGATCCAGACCGCGCCAACCTAGCTGGCGTTACCAATAGTGATGTGGCTCTGTCGTCGACCTCCGGGATCAGCGGCATGACTGTGACCACACTTGAGGAAGGACAGAAACAGATTCCCGTGGTCGCCCGCCTGCGCATGAGTGAACGGGCGCAGCTCTCCGATGTCCAGAATCTTTACGTGTACGCATCTCAGGATCAGTCCAAGATCCCGCTGGTGCAGATTTCGCAGATCGAGCACGAACTCGTCATCGGGCGCGTCATTCGCATGGATCACTTTCGAACCATCTGCGTGCGAAGTTTTCCCGTGGCCGGACACTTGAGTTCCGAGGTCCTGAAAGAAGCCATGCCCAAGCTGCGCGAATTCCAGAAGTCGCTTCCTCCCGGCTTCCAGATGCAAATCGGGGGCGAGTACTACAAAACCAAGAGTGGGTTCCAGAACCTGGCGGGAGTGATGTTAATCTCAATCGCCGCCATCTACCTTGCTCTAGTCTTCCAGTTCAACAACGGCATCAAGCCCCTGCTTGTTCTGGCTGCTGCTCCCTACGGCATGGTAGGAGCGTTCGCCGCTCTTTGGGTCATGCACGAGCCTTTCGGCTTCATGGCCTTTCTAGGTGTCGCCAGCCTGGTGGGCGTGATCGTCAGTCATTCGATCGTGCTCTTCGACTTCATCGAGGAGCGGCACATCGAGGGCGATGACTTTGAGAACGCCGTGATCGACGCAGGCATCCTGCGCCTTCGCCCCGTGCTGATCACAGTTTTTGCCACGGTACTGGCGCTGTTTCCGCTGGCCTTGCACGGAGGACCGCTCTGGAAGCCATTGTGTTACGCGCAGATTGGCGGTCTTCTGCTCGCGACGCTCATCACCAAGCTTCAGGTCCCAGTGATGTATGCAATCTTCGTCCTCGACCTTAAGGTGCTGAAATGGGAGAGCAAACCGGCAGGCGGCGCTACAGATGCCGGAATAGAGATGCACAAAAATCATTGATGCTTACTGCACTTGCTTGTGATGGCCTTCCGCTGCTCGGCAGGCCTGGACATCGCTGGCACTGACAGGAACGGTAATAGGTTTTCCGTCGCGCGTGGCGTTGCCCTTGCCCTTTACCACCGGATCAAAGCAATCTTTCCAGAGGCCGTTATCTTCTTTCCATTCCCCCTGGATGAATCCCAGTTTCTTGCATTCGCTGACGATTCTCTGGCAAGCCGGATTATGCTCGACTGCGGAGTGATTCTGAGCGCTCTTGGATGGCTGAGTTTGCGGGCTGGTGGCGCTGGTTGTTGGGGGGTGCGCCATCGTCTGCGCCGCCACGTCTACTCCGATCGCAGCCGATACGAAAAACGAGGCTGATAGCAAAATCCAAGTAGTTTTCGAGCTAATCATGGTCCTTCCTCCGCTCAAAAATGAAAGATCATCTATCTGTTCAATATACCTTAAGGTGTCAAGGTTGCTCACGTCCCGGTAGGACCACGACAGACTGCATTTCTTCCAGTCGGCCCCTACAGCCCATTGATTACAGGTTGCGTGGTATAAACGGCAAGGACTACCATTTCCCGATCCTTGGTCCACGATGGAAATGAACGCCACCCAGCCAACCCAGACAGACCTCGAGAGTTCCCGATCACGGGAAGTCTCGCCCGAGATGCTTCGGCACATCGTCGCCTTCAACACTGCTTCTGACTTGCAATCCCGACAGTCAACCTTGATTGAGCTCATCCAGTCGATCCAGCAAAAAGACCAACTCAATGCGAATCATAGTGAACTCGCGAGCCTGGTGGAGTATTTGGAAACCGACGAACCAGCCAAACGCGGGATGCAGTTGGCGTTCACTCATCTGCTCAAGGAACTCCGCTCCATTGTGCTTCTGGGCGAGACAGGAATTCCTTCCGATCACGCCCTGCCGACCGAATTCATTGCTCGGCTGGTGGCAAAGTTTCTGCCTACTGCGCGCACAGAATCCGATGCAACTCGCCTGCTCATCAGCCTCTATTCGTCGAAAGAGCAGGTCCGGCAATTTGCTGACATCCCGCAGAAATTGTTTTCACGCCTGGTCGCAATCTTCTCCCCGCCGGACCCAAGCTTGCCCTGGAACCAACAGCAATCGGACCTACGCGAAGCTCTCCGGCTCCTGGCCATTCGCACCTGTTGGCTGGGCCTGAAACCGGAAATGCGCGAACGCAGCCGGGCCGTCGGCGTTTCGGATTCACCGTTCTACGAACTGCTAAACCGTACCGAGGCGCTGCTCGACCCAGGTTCCTCGGATACACGAGCGAGTGTTTTGTTATGGGAGAGTGTGGTGTCCCGGTGCCGTCAGGCGGTGGCGGCGGTGAATCAACACTTGGAGGCTGCGGGCGTCAGCGTCGAACTGGTATTCGACTTGAAGAAGATCGGCGCCTGCCTTGCCCGCATGGAAGCGCTGGTCGGGGTGCTCTGTCCCGCGACAACGGCGGACGGAACGCGCGCTATAAGACATCTCTTTGAACTGCTGATGGCTGGCTGGAAATCCGACCGGAGCGTCGCCGTACTTCTCCGTGAAAACCTGAGCCTGATTGCCCGGAAAACCGTGGATCACACGGGCCGAAGCGGCGAACATTACATCGCCCAAGACCGTTCCGAATACTGGCACATGTGGCGAGCCGCAATCGGCGGTGGCTTGTTGACGGTCTTTACAGCCGCCATCAAAATGCGCATCGTCGAAGCTCAGCTGCCGCCCTTTCTCGAAGGATTCGCCAGCGGTACCAACTACGCCGTGAGTTTTGTGCTGTTACAGATCTTCGGCTTGGTTCTCGCCACCAAGCAGCCCGCGGCAACCGCAGCAACCTTTGCCGGTATCGTGCGCGACAATCGCGGGCTCGAGCGATCCAGCAAGATCGCCGATCTGGTTGCGCGCATCACTAGCACACAACTTGCCGCCGCCGTGGGAAATGTCTTGGCTGTGAGCGTAGGAGCGGTGCTGTTCGAGAAGCTCTGGGTTGTGATGTTCGCCCACTCCTACCTTCCCGCCGAAAGCGCGACCTATGTCTACACCACGCTTCATCCCTTCGCGTCCTTTACCGGCCTTTATGCAATCATCACCGGAATCATCCTTTGGTTGGCCGCTCTTGGCGGCGGATGGTGTGAGAATTTTGCCAACTACTACCGCATCACAGACGCAGTCGCTCAACACCCGCTGGGTTCGCGCATTCATCCAAACTGGATGCGATGGCTGGCGAGAATTCTTGATCGCAACCTCGGAGGCTGGTCGACCAGCGTCATTCTCGGTTACCTGCTTGGCTTTACGCCGGTACTCGGCCACTTCTTTGGCCTGCCTCTCGATGTCCGCCACGTAACTCTTTCCTCCGGGACGCTCGCCTTGGCGGCCGCGCGATTCGGCACCGCAAGCCTCGGCCGAGCCTGGTTCTATTCCGCCGTAGAAGGAATTGCGGTCGTCTTTGTTCTCAACCTGGGAGTCAGCTTCAGCATCGCCGGCATGGTAGCTCTGCGCGCCTATGACCTCACTCTGAAAGAACAACTCACCATCGTGCGCTTCCTCTGCCGGGAGGCTATCAAGTCACCCCTGAGATTTGTGAGGCCGCCGTCGGCTGAGCCTGCCAAGCGCAAGCCGACTGAGATACCGCCCAGTGAAGAAGCTCAGTCACCAGCCAACCCCTCAGCCCCCGCAGCGGACTGATGGAATCACAGATAATGTGGTTCCCAAGACTCGATTTTGGAATCAGGCATGCCGCGGCCATCGCCTCATTCGCCCAGCCAAGCTCCGAGCCCACGCAGCGGATCGACGTAATCACAAATAATTTTGGTCGACGCCACCAGCGGAACCGCCAGGATCAATCCCATGGCGCCCCAAATCCACGCCCAGAACAGCAGCGCCAGAGTGATGGCCAGCGGATTTAGCCGCAACTGTTTGCCCACCACTTTGGGAAAGATGACGTTGACCGTCAGCACGTGCATTCCAACTACTGTGAGCACAACCACCAGAACTCCGGTTTTGTCCAGAATCCCGATGCCCCCCGCCAGCGGCGGCAATAGGGCCAGGAAAACACCCAACGATGGAATCAAACTCGCAAAGGCGCTGATCGCTCCCAGAAAATAGAAATACGGAATCCCCAATTTCCAGAACACCAGGCTGCTGATCACCGCATTCGTCACCCCCACTGCCACATTGCCGAGGATGAAACTGCGGATCATCTCCGATATTCTTCCCACCGTACGGTGCGCCACCAATCGATGTTCCTTCGGAAACATGCGCACCGTCGTGGAATGCGCATGGTCCTTCCAGGTCAGCATGAAGTACACGAGGAACGGCACAAAGCTGATGGCGAGGAGAATGTCGCCCACCGTTCCACTGCCCGCCGAAATAACCCGCGACAAACCCTGCGGCTCCCTTACCTCGACTGGAACCGCCGTCTCCTGCTTGGGTGAGGAAATCACCGAACGCGTGCTGTCTTCAATCTTGCTGGTTTCGGCTCGCAACGTGGCAAACTCAGAACGGATCTTGCCCGAGTATTTTGGCAACTCTGTAGCAAAATCGACCGCCCGGCTGTAGAAGAAATGCGTCAACCCAATGGCTAACAGCCCCATCAGCAGCACCGCAACCAGCGCGCCCACCGAACGTGGGATACGAATGCGCGAGAAAGCGTTCACCAGAGGCTCGAGCACAAATGCCAACAGCGTTGCAGTCAGGGCGGTAATCAGAACCAGTTTCAATACATAAATCAAACCGACCACCGCCACGACCGCCACCACGATTTGTGCGACGGAACCCGCTTTAATCGATGCTTGCAGAATTTCTGCTTCATCCGCATCCGGCGGCGCGTCTTCGTCGACTCTGAATCCGTTGTGCTTGGTTTGATTTAGAACCTTCCACTCCTCGGGTGCGGACATCGTTGCTGGCCTGGATTCAAGGGACATAAGGCAGGCTATAAGACGGCTCGGGTGCCCTGACCGTTGCCCCCGCGCGTCAGGGTTTATCTTTTATTCGGAAGCCTACCGCGAACCCCGGAGGCGAGCTTTTTCATTTCATTGCGAATCTCACGGCGTTTTTTGCGTCGTTCCCTGGAATCCTCCATCGCCGTTCTGCTCTTCGCGTCATCTCGATCGTGCTCGTCCAATTCTTTGAGCACCGAAATCTGCTGCAGGAGTTCCAGCATCCTATCCGACGACGCACTCATCGCCGGCCTCTACCCCGACCCTTGTTCCAAAGCGCCGCCAGCGCCTCGGCCGCCGCAGCAACTGCGTCTTGCTGGCTCGTCTTTACTCGCTCGACGATCGGACGCTGTCGCTTTGAAGATTTCCGCGCTCCCAGCCGGTTCAGTGCGATCTCATACTTCAGTAAATTAGAATCCATGAAAGACCCAGCTGCCATCGATTCCTCCAAACCTGCACCAATCTACCTCTGCAGCCAGGCGTTGCAAATAGGGCAAACCCCGAGACTCGAAGCGGAATGATTGTAGGCGTCACTTGTCCCTTACCCCTCACCGGCGTCGGGCGATCAAATCCAATACGTCAAAATCATCTCAAACGCCTTTTGCGTGGCAAGGAGATAGTTAACCAACGAGTGTCGGATTTGCGTTATGATTTCTGCATGGCGGAGAACTCCTCGGCTTTCGACGTGACTTGCCCGTGCTGCAGCGCGGTGCTGAAGGTCGATCCAACGGCCAAAGGGGTGATCGCCCATACGCCCGCCGTCAAGCCGAAGATGTTCAACGACTTTGAGGCAGCAGCCAAGGCTATGAAAGAGCAGGACAGCCGCCGGGAGTCTATCTTTCGCCAATCGGTGGAGGCACAGAAGCATGCCGGCGATCTTCTGGAGAAGAAGTTCCAGGAAGCGGTCAAGAAGGCCAAAGAGTCGCCGGACACCGGCAAACCTATACGGGATTTCGATCTCGATTGACCTTTCCGTATGAGGTTTCGCTGGGTCTAGAAAACTTTCACCCGTTGTGGGAAGTTTGCCCGAATTTTCACAGGGTGCGCGTTGTTTTGTTTACCCAGCGCCCCGCAATCGAGCGTAAGATTACGCCGCATGCCGGATCCCCCTTTACTTCTCGGTCATCGTGGCGCGCGTGCGTCCAACTCCGTTCCCGAAAATACTCCGGCCTGTTTTGATCTTGCTCTTGAACACGGCTGTGACGGTTTTGAATTCGATGTCCGGTTAACCGGTTGCGGGCGTTGTGTTGTGTGCCATGACCCCAAGATCGACGGCATCGCCGTGGCGCATGCCACCGCAGATCAGCTACTTCAACTTCCACTCGTCGGCGACGTGTTGAAACACTATAATCAACGGGCATTTCTCGACATCGAACTAAAAGTTCCCGGCTTGGAATCGAAGCTGCTCGCTCTCTTGCGCGAATTCAGGATGGAAGAGGATTACGTAGTTTCGTCCTTCCTCCCCGAGGTAATCCTGGAATTGAAAGCACGCAGCGCGAAGATTCAGTGTGGAATGATTTACGACAAACGGGAGAATCTTGCAGGTTGGCGCGAAATCAATGTCGAGTACCTAATTCCTCATCACTCGCTCGTTACGCGCAAATTAGTTGAGGCAGTGCATGACGTCGGGCGAAAGCTTCTCACCTGGACGGTGAACGATCCGAAAACGATGGTGCGGCTAGCCGAATGGAAAGTCGACGGGCTTATCTCCGACGATACCCAGTTGTTGGTGAGCACGTTCCGATGAATCATGCGAAACATGTCGCGTCAGTGACCTCCGGCTCCCGGAACCGTACCGGTCAGGAACGGTTCCCTCAGGAATCCGCTTCTTTCTATTTCGAAGGTTTCCAGTTCCCGCGCCGTTTCTTCTTCACTCCATCCTAAAACCAGCGCAATCCGCGTTGCAGCTTCGCGGCTGCACGAGGATGACCAGCACGCCCCGAGCGCGACCGGCACACGGCGCAACAGTACATCCGACAGCGTCACGGCGCACTCATGGTCAAATGCTTCGACCGCTTCGGCGACGATATGATTGGTGTGCGAACACAGCGGAGCCCGCATTTCTACACTGCTGTATGCTCTACGAGCGACGATTAGGGCACGCTTTCCGTACCATTCGACAATACCGCGCGCCGCTTCGGCGCTGATGCCGCCCGCCTTCGCCACCTCGACAACCCACCTTTCCAGGGTCTGATCGACGACGTCGTCGAATGCAAGAGCGAAGGTAGACGGGATGATTTTAGCTCCGATCCTCGCCGCACACTCGCGTGCCAGACTGCCCGCCGTGGTGAGCTTTCCTCCAATCACAGAGATCATCTGCGCAGCGCCTTCCGCAGTGTGGTCATGGAGATAGTGCTTCCGGCTCACCGCCGACGGTTTTTTCTCCGGCGAGTAAGGCAGCGGCCGCACTCCGGCGAACGCGTAGTGTATGTTTTCCCGCGCTATTGCCACTCGTGGAAACAGATGGAGAAAAGATCGCAGCAAATACTCGATTTCATCCCCCGACGGTTGCACCTGGCCAGGATCGCTACCGTCTGGAACCTCAGTCGTCCCGACCAGCACTTGTTCGTTCCACGGGATGACAAAGATGGGCCGCCCGTCGACCGCCTCGGTGTATACCGCAGCATCGGGCGCACCCGCGAACTTCGCCAGCACGATATGCGATCCGCGCACCCCACCAACCATCGGATCCTTTGTCCGAATCCTGGAATTCTCGCAGATCCGGTCGGCCCAAGGGCCAGTCGCGTTGATGATCCAGTTGGCTTCGACTCGTTCTTCTATGCCGCGAGCCTGATCTCTCAGCAAAATACCTTTGGCTCGTCCGTTGCGAGTCTCCACTGCGAGAACCTGGGTCTTATTTCGGGCCACGGCGCCGGCTGCAATTGCCTCGACGAGCCATTCCGCAACCAGTCGCTCCGGGAATTCGCACTGGGCGTCTTCAAAACTGAAGATGGAAAAGCGCTTGCCTTCGTCGAGTAGACGCTCGAGCCTGTCCGACTCCGTGCGGCCCCCATCAGCGCCACGCCTCATGTTTCCCATTTTCCGATAGAGCCATAGCCCGGCACGCACGGCGAGTGCGCTGCGTCGGCTTTGGTCATCTAGGGCGAGCAGGAATTGCAGGGGATGGACTAGATGGGGATACTCCTGAAGCAACCACTTCCGTTCCCGCAACGACTCGCGTATCTGTCCGATGTCGCCGTGCTCAAGGTAACGCAAGCCGCCGTGAATGATGCGAGTCGAACGGCTGGTCGTGCCCGCGGCAAAATCGTGCTGCTCAACCAGGAGCGTGCGTCGCCCTGCCCGCGCACACTCGCGAGCTACGGCGACTCCGTTGATTCCGCCGCCGACCACAATCACGTGGAAGCGCTCATTCTGCAGCGACGGCCGTGCGATCATGTGAGCGATTGATTGCATACCGACAGCTTAATGTACATCGCTGGAAGTCGTTCCGAGCGAGGCTATCCGATAAAGGGGCATTGCCCCAGCCCACGCGCCTCATTTACAGTGATTGTCCCATGCCAACTACCGGGGAGCGTTTCGAACGCGCGGTTTCGATCATGGCTCGACTGCGAGGGCCCGGAGGATGCCCGTGGGATCGCGAGCAAACCTTCGACTCCATCAAGCCTTACACGCTCGAAGAAACTTACGAGGTACTCGAAGCCATCGACAATCGCGACTGGGACGAATTGACCGGTGAGCTGGGTGACCTGCTGCTCCAGGTTCTGTTTTATGCGCAGATGGCGAAAGACGAAGGTACGTTCTCGATCGACGAAGTTCTGGATCGGCTTTCCAAGAAGCTCGTTGATCGGCATCCCCACGTTTTCGGCGACGTGAAGGCAGACACTTCATCGGAGGTGTTGCGCAACTGGGAGGCGCTTAAGGCTGAAGAAAAGAAAAAACGCCTGGCGGCAGGTGGCGGGAAGTCCGCAAAGAGCGAGGACCCGCAGGAGTCTGTGCTGGCTGGAGTTTCCGCCGCAATGCCGGCTTTGCTCGAAGCGCACAAGCTTAGTTCGCGAGCGGCACGGGTGGGCTTCGACTGGCCGAACATCCAGGGGCTGTTCGAGAAACTCCGCGAGGAAACCGAAGAGCTGCAAGCGGAGCTCAAAGAATTCCCCGCGCCCGGACTTCAACCGCCAGGGCAAGGTATAGCCGGGGCAGGCCGGCAACCGGTAAGCCAAGACCTGCACCTGCGGTTGGAAGGCGAAGTCGGTGATCTTTTCTTCGTGCTGGTTAACATCGCGCGTTATCTTTCGCTTGACCCCGAATCCGCATTAAAGAAAACCAACCGCAAATTCAAGCGCCGTTTTCAGTGGATGGAAGATCAGTTACGGACCTCCGGGCGCTCTGCCCAGGAAGCCTCAATGGAAGAGATGGAAAGTTTGTGGCAGCAGGCCAAGCTGCAGGAGCAGAACACCCGGTGAATGCGGATTCGATCGTCATTCGCAAATGCCACCAGCTTGATGAAATGCGTGCTTGCGTCGCCCTTCAAAAGGATGTCTGGAATTTCTCCGACGCCGAACTGGTTCCACTGCGAATGTTCGTGGTGGCCGACAAAGTCGGAGGACAGGTGATCGGGGCTTTCGCAGGCAACGAAATAGTGGGATTTGCCCTCTCAGTACCGGGTGCCCGAGGCAGGCATTCCTACCTGCACTCCCACATGCTGGCTGTGAGCAACGAGCATCAGAATGCCGGCCTTGGCCGCCGCATCAAGTTGTTCCAGCGCGATGACGCGCTGGCCCGTGGTTTCGAGTTGATCGAGTGGACATTCGATCCGCTAGAAATCAAGAATGCATATCTCAATATAGAAAAGCTGGGCGCGATCGCCCGCCGCTACAGTGTCAACCAATACGGAATTACCTCTTCACCTTTGCAAGGCGGCCTGCCGACAGACCGCTTGGTGGCCGAGTGGTGGTTGAAGTCGAAGCGGGTGGAAAGTTTGCTGCAAACGGGAAAGAAGCCGCACGTCGAAGTTCGAGCAGCGATTTCGGTTCCAGCTCAGATTTACGATTGGAAGGCCACGCCTGCAACTCGGAGTCAGGCGAAACACGTGCAGGATACCAATCGAGAGCAATTCGTAAAAGCATTTGCCACTGGATTGGCGGTGCTGGGCTACGAACGTGACCAACAGGGAAGCGGCCAGTTTCTTTTGGGTCACTGGGAGGAGAAGTGGATGTATCTCGCAGAGTGAGCCTCGAGAGACTATTGTCGATGAACCGTTTTCAACGATATGAAAATTGAAGCCATCACCATCCGCGAAATTCAGATGCCCCTCGTCCATTTTTTTGAGACGAGCTTCAAGCGCACTTTCAGCCGCCAAATCCTTCTGATTACGGCCCACTGTGATGGCATTGACAGCTGGGGAGAGTGTGTGGCCGGCGAAGACCCCTTCTACAGCAGCGAGTGGACGCAAAGCGCCTGGCCCACGATCATAAATTACCTTGCCCCAGCCGTGTTGGGCCGCAAGCTGTCATCCGCGGGCGAGTGTGTGCCTTTGATGGCGAGAGTGCGCGGCCATGACATGGCCAAAGCGGCGATCGAGAACGCGCTCTGGGACGCCGAGGCTCGCGAGAAGCAAATCCCTCTATGGAAACTGCTCGGCGGCACGTTGCCGGAAGTTTCGTGCGGTGTGTCCATCGGAATCCAGGATTCTGTCGAGCAACTACTGGAGAAGATTCAGATCGAACTGGCGGCGGGATATCGTCGCATCAAGGTGAAAGTGAAGCCGGGCTGGGACATCAACGTGCTTGAGCGCATCCGCTCGCGCTGGCCCGAGATCGTGCTCAGTTGCGATGCCAACTCCGCCTACACTCTGGACGAAATCGAACACCTGCGCAAGTTCGACCAGTTTAATCTGCTGATGATTGAGCAACCGCTGTGGCACGACGACATTTATTATCACTCGCGCCTGCAAGAAAAACTTCGTACCGCGATTTGTCTGGACGAATCCATCCGGCACGCACGTGACGCGGCCAAGGCATTGGATTTAAGCGCTTGCCGCATTATCAATATCAAGGTCGGCCGTGTGGGCGGTTTTACGGAGGCCAAGAAGATTCACGACGTCTGCGCGTCGCGGAACGTTCCCGTCTGGTGCGGGGGGATGCTTGAGTCGGGGGTGGGGCGTGCCCACAACATCGCTCTTTCCACGCTGCCGAACTTTCGACTGCCAGGAGATGTTTCCGCCTCCAAACGCTATTGGAAAGAAGACATCATTGAACCTGAAGTAGAGGTTACTGCCCACGGCACGATCCTGATCCGCGATGAACCCGGAACCGGGTATCGGGTGCGTGAAGATTTAGTCGAGAAATTTACCGTTCGCAAGGAAACGATCCGCGCCGGAAAATAGTTAGATTCCAGAGCCATTCTTCATTGCTTGGTACCACGCCAGAAACTTCCGGAGGGCAGCGCCCCGATGACTGTGCTGAGCCTTTTCCTCGGGAGTCAGTTCGGCGAACGCTTTCTGGATCTGCGGGAAGTAGAACAGGGGATCGTAACCGAATCCGTTCGCCCCGCGAGCGTGATTCAAGATCGTGCCTTCGGCCTCCCCGCGAAACATTTGCAATGTTTGGCCATCGCGCGCGGTGGCAATCACGCATACGAATCGAGCGCTGCGCTTGTCGGGAGGAATACCCTTTAGTTCACGCAGGAGGCGCGCGTTGTTGGCCTCGTCGTCGGTGTTGTTATTCATCAGATGAGGAGCGTCAGCTGCGTAGCGCGCGGAATGAACGCCAGGTGCGCCCTTGAGTGCGTCGACTTCCAGGCCAGAGTCATCGGCCAAAACAATTTCACCCGGAACCGCGAGGCTGTAAATATCCGCTTTTTTCTGAGCGTTTTCCTCGAAAGTCAGGCCGTCCTCAACCACCACAGGCAACGACGCGAAGTTTGGAATGGGCGCGATCTCGATGCTAAGGGATACCGCCGCTCCGGCAAAGTCGCGCAGCTTGCCAGGGTTGGATGTCGCGATGAGGATGCGATCCGTCATGTCAATTTCGCGACGCGTTTCGCCGAAGCACGGCGAGACCTGTCAGCAATAAAACAGTAACACCTGAGATGATCGCTCCGAGTGTTCGATCCCACGTACGCGTGAAGGTGATCTCTATCCGATTCTCTCCCGCTTGGACAGGGATCAACATTTGTCCGGTGACGTCTCGCGTGGAAGTGGCAACTTCATGGCCATTCACCTTGACACACCACGCTGGATAGTTGAAGAGTCGCAGCACGAGATGCCCAGGCTCGACGACGTCGATGGTAAATCGCTTCGATTCGGCGCTCCAGCGTTGAATCTGGACGCGTTCAAGTTGATCGGATGAGCCGTCATCGAACACAACTAGTGAAGCGTCCTGTTTGACTTCGTACGAGTCGGCGCCGGCGGGCACGTACTCGTCGGTGCCCTCGTAACCGTTACCGCTTCGCTGGTTGTTCAGCATCTGGCCGAAATCCTCCGCCTTTTCCCACCATGGAGCTTGAACCCGATGCCAGACGAAACCGAGAACCAGCAACATCGCGACACAGATTAGTGCGCGAACAATCCATCGCTGCGCCGCCACCGTAATTAGTAATGCGAATGTCACATTCAGGCAAAGCAGCCAACGCCAGGGCAGTTGGAGGTAGCGCAGCTCAGGCAAATGCTCCCAAAGAAGAAATGTAAACGAAGACATAAGCAGCATGGCAAGAGAGCCCCAGCCGACGAGTGTCCACCAGATCCGCGGCTGATGTCGCCTCCATGGACGGGAAAAGAACGCCGCAAGCCCGAGCAGAATCATTTCCGCAGATGCCACGCACGATACCAGCAGGTTGAAACGATTGTGATCGACGTCATTCATACGGATAAAGAGGAAATTATCCTGCGGGCGAACTCCCGGTGAAAGCACTTCGGCAATGTTCACCCATCTCTGTTCGTACGCTGCGGGAACCAGGAAAAATGCTGCGAGAGAGACACCGATCAGAACGGCGAGAAGGCCGGAGAACAGGAAGCGCGGCGAACGGTCGAGAATCGCTAGAATCACAATCAGCAACGCCAGAGAATAAGTCACCATCACGGCGGCGGGAATGTTCGTCAGCCACGCGGCGGCGACGATCAATCCTAAAGCGACGACCGCTCTTTCTCGCTCTTCTTCCACGCGCAGCGCGTAGAGTAAGAGCAGAGGCAGCAACGCGCCGGCCAGCAGTTCTGCAAACGCACTCCGCCAATACACAATTACGAGGTAGTAAGGGTTTGCGGCGTACAACGCGGCGGCGAAGATGGCACCGCGACGATCCAGCCATCGACGAGCCAGAAGGAACATGGAGCATCCAGATAGCGTTAGCGCCATCCAGACATAAGCGGCGGGAACCGCTTTCCACGGCAACAGCGCGCCTAATGCCGCTCCGAGCGTCCATGAAGCTGGTGGATAGAAGATGAATCGGGCCTCGCCGTATCCGTACTGCGCAAGGGCGGCCCATCGCGGATAGACGATGCCTTGTCTCCATTGACCGAGAACTTCCATCCAGGAGTTCACGTGGAACTCGAAGTCGTGTCCGGAAGGACTGCCCAGAAAGAAGAATGGAAGGATCACCAGCAACGCCGTTGCGATCACAACGAGTAGCGGCAGAGGAAATATGGATTCGCCGGAGAGATAGGATTCCTGATGCGCGGTAGACCTTAGTTCCACGGAAGATGAGTTCAGCAGGGAATTGCCTCCGCAAAGGATGACTGTGGTTTCCACTGATTGTTGCTCAAGCTACAGAAATGGGCAATCGGGATTGAGGGTCTGTGGAAAATCCGCGAAGGATTTCACGGGAAATTAATTCTGCTGACACCTTGTCGAAACGATGGCCCGTTACACTTCCCGCATTCGAGGTGGAATAAACCCGGCGCTAAGGGGTTCGCACGAGAGACGGCGTGCGGGCCTCTTGGTGTTTTGGGGCTGAACTGCAGCTCAAGGAGTGCGATCCGTTTTCGGGAAATTACTACTTGGTTACGGGTACCCTCCCCTCCCCCTCGGTCTTTTAAAATCATGGGTTTGCGGCGAGACTACCCTCAAAATCTTTGAGGAATAAGGACTTATCCGTAAAATATTCCGGGATAAGGAGTTAGCCGTGATTTCGCGGGGCGTGGCCAGCATGAGTCGGGGCTGAATTGTCAAAGAGCTAATAAAAACTGATTTACAATATCCTGTTCGGCAGCATAAGTAAACAAAAATAGATGAATTGGCAGAGACCGGCCGGCTAGGGCGGATCTAGCGCCGGGGAATTAGCGGTGCAACCAGAATGCATAGATCCTTCGCTTTGCTCAGGGTGACAACGCGGGGGGTGTTTTGCAAGCTTCGGGCCGACGTTCAGGCCGAGGTGACTTCTTCCGAGTTGCGTTGCTGGCGGAGTTTCTGGAGAAATTCTTCCTGGTTGAGTGAGTCGCCGCTGCGCAGCAGTTCGAGTAGCGGGTCTTCGAGTTCGGGCGCAGGCAGCGAGTCCGGCGCGTTGGAGGTGTCGCCGGCGGCGAGGATGCGCGGGGTGATCAGCAGTTGGGGAAGCATGCCGGGACGGCTGGTCAGGAAGCCGATGAAGCGGGCGACCTGGGCACGTTCGTCGGTGGTACGGGCGGCAAACTCGATGCCCATGCCAAATCCGGGATGCATCACGCGTACGGTACCTTCTGCCTGGACTTCAACGTCCTCAGCATTCAGACACAGAGTAATTCCAGAGCGCTCGGGGAAGGGCGATTCGGTTTCGACGTAACATCCACCCAGACTGAGGTCAGTCAGGGTGCACTGCGATACGGGTTCGGGATCGGGCGGCGGAATTTCCGGGGCGTTCGCCGATACCCAGGTTTTTAGCGTGGCGCGAAGATTTTCAGGAAGATCGATGAAGCGTACTCCCGCTTGTCCATTGGGACTGGCCCAGGCAAGTTCGCCGCTGGCCTGAATTTCGGTGTTGCTGTCAGGAAGATTGAATTGCGCGCTAATGGTAGAGCCAGGGCATAACGGCTGGGCGGCCAGCACGTCCATGCCATCTTCGCTGAGGTCGAGCAGGATGCCTTCGAGCGGAGCCCCGTTCTGGACCTGCAGCTGAATCGGAACTTGTACGGGAACTCGGAAAGAGCGGCGACGCTCGCGCTTGATCAAGGCAGTGGCGGCGCGCAGGCTGCCTTCGGCCTGCTCCACGGAGATCGGCTTGTAGAGAATGAAGTTGGCGCCCGCGCCGAAGACGTTGCGAACTTTCGTCTTGTCGCTCAGCAAGGCGACGGTCACAGCTTTGATGCCCGAGTTTACTTCGCTGGCATTTTGCAACACCAGCGAAGCGCTGTGCGGATCGTCGAAATCGACGATAACGGAGTCGAACTTTTCTTCCGTCAGGCGGCACAGGGCTTCGGGATATCCGCAGCCGGCGACGGCGACGCCGCAGCGCGAGAGCAGCGGAGTCAAGACTGCCGCTGCCTCTTCGTCCTTCGAAACCAAAAGTGCGTGAAACGTCATATGCCGCTCATGTGGGGCGAATGGAATCTCCCTTGGTTAGGGCCAGCGCGGAGCCACGCCGCGGGCTGGCTTGGCAGCGGCACCCGAACCGCTGGAAGCGGAGGCAGCCTTGGCTGTCGTCGGCTGCTCGTCCACTTCGGCTAAAACCGCCGCGTCGTCATCCTCGATTTCAGCCAGCAGAGGAGCCACTTCACGCAGCTTTTCGGCCGCCTGCTGCAGCATTTCGATCTGCTTGGATAATTGCGCGTACCGGGCCTGCTTACGGCGCAGGACCTCATGAATATCCTTCATACAACCCCCTGTTGCGAATCTAAGGAGGCCGTCGGCAATCGTCAATCGTTATACCCTTCGGGCAGATTACGGCAGTAACCGGGATTCAATTGAGAAAGGGAGAGGATTTCCACATCTGGAAGGCTTTAACTAATGAAAAGTCTTGGTGGGCGATGCATACTTAGCCGTTTCGTGCCAACCGGCGGCACGTCCGTGGGATTTACATCTGAAGAGACGGAACATACTCTGTGGTCGAGCAGTTCTGGGGGAGGGCTGTTCGGGCGCTCCGTAACTCGAAAGAGTTACGGGGCGCTTCTTAATTGGGAAACGTCTTCTCCGCGTCGAATCGGCTTCGTGGCCGCGCCCTGGTCTATTCAGGTTGTACAATTTCCGATCAGTCCCTTCGAAAGGAGGCCCAATGGTAAATGCGCGTAGGCCATTCGCGGAGCGTACGTTTGAAGCTTAAAGACTTCTTTGTTCTCTCAATTCTTACTTTCGGTGCATTGCTGGTTCACGGGTACCATCCTTGGGCAGAGGACGCGGCAATTTATCTCCCCGGGGTTGAAAAAATCCTGCATCCGGATTTGTTTCCATTTAATGCGCAATTCTTCGAGTCACATGCACACCTGACGTTTTTTCCTGAGTTAATTGCCGTCTTCGTGCGGGTGAGTCATCTTCCGTTGGAAGTCGTGCTCTTCATTGTGCAATTGATTTCCATCTTTCTGTTTCTGCTGGCGTGCTGGCAGTTGATGTGCTGCTGCTTTCCCGATCAAAACGCTCGCTGGGGAGGCGTGACAATGATCGCGGCGCTTCTCACCTTGCCGGTTGCTGGAACGGCTTTGTACGTCATCGATCAATACGTCAACCCGCGAAATCTGGTTGCCTGCGCCGCAATTTTCGCCATCGTGAAGGTCATCGATGAAAAGTACTTTGAGGCGGCGCTGTTTCTCGTGTTTGCGGCGTTGATTCATCCGCTTATGCCGGTCTTCGCTCTTTCCTTCTGTGCCGTGCTGCTCTGCGTCAAGCAATTCGATCAACGGTTTGCCGGTCTTGCCTGTTTGCTGCCATTTGGAATTACGCTTGGGCCGACATCGCCGGCATACCATCAAGCCGCGCTTTCCCACCCCTATCACTATTTTCTGCAATGGCACTGGTACGAGTTGCTGGGCGCGGTGGCGCCGATTCCAATCCTGTGGTGGTTCAGTCGCATCGCCCGTTCGCGAAAGTTAGGCAATCTTGACCTGCTGTGCCGAGCATTGATCGTTTATGCCCTGGTTTATCTTCCCGCGGGCGTGATTCTGTCAAGTTCGGCACGGTTTGAGGCCATTGCTCGACTTCAGCCCATGCGGAGCCTGTATCTCTTGTATGTGCTTTTTTTCTTATTTGCGGGCGGACTACTGGGCGAGTATGTGCTGAAGAATCGCGTGTCGCGATGGGTAGCACTATTTGTGCCCCTGTGCGCCGGCATGTTCTGGGCTCAACTTGTGTTGTTTCCTGCCAGCGCTCACATTGAATGGCCGGGAGCCGCTCCGAGAAATCCATGGGTTCAGGCATTCGAGTGGATTCAAGCCAACACTCCAGCCGATGCCATCTTCGCCCTAGACCCTTTTTACATGGACATTCCGGGAGAGGACGAGAACGGATTCAGCGCGATAGCGCAGCGCAGCATGCTAGCCGATGCGGTCAAGGACAGCGGAGCCGTATCCATGTTTCCTTCCATCGCAGATGAGTGGCTCACGCAAGTTCAAGCGCAAAGCAATTGGAAGACATTTCAAGTACCCGATTTCCGCAGGCTGCAGGCACAATACGGAGTCAACTGGATAGTTCTGCAACAACCGGGTGCGGCAGGGCTTGATTGCCCTTACCACAATAGCGCCGTGGTGGTCTGCCGACTGAATTGAGCCCAGTAAATCATCGGCGTCGAGCCGGTTTACTTGGTAGAATCGACGTTATAACACCTAGCCGAAGAAAAATAAGGTCGGAACTCTGTACGATGCGGTGTGGGGGGCGCGCCGATCTCTAACGGATTCGACTGTCGCTATAAGGATGAGGGCCGATGTCCTGTTTGCAAACGCTAGAGCAAGCCGAGCGATTGTTCCCCTACTCAAGATGGACTTCTCAACTTCCGATCCTGGCCAAGCATTACGCGAAAGGCGATCCTGTGCCTCACGTGTTGCTTCCAGACTTCCTCGATGCAGGCGTGGCGACCACAATTGCGGAGGAGTTTCCCAATCCACACACTGACGCATGGACGCAATATAAGCATCACAACGAAAATAAACTGGGCATGGCGAAACGGGAGCTTTTTCCCCGGGGGCTGGGAGAGGTGACCGATGAGCTGAACTCTCCGGGCTTTGTGACCTGGCTTTCGGAATTGACCGGCATTCCAGATCTGGTTTCCGATTCCGGCCTGGAGGGCGGCGGCCTGCACCAGTCAAGCCGCGGCGGATTCCTCAACGTCCACACCGACTTCTCGCATCACCATTACCACAAACATTGGCGCCGGCGGGTCAACCTCATTCTTTACCTGAATCCGGAATGGCGGCCGGAATGGGGCGGCGCCATCGAACTTTGGAGTGTGGGAATGCGAAGTTGCGTGGCGAAGTATCCCCCGCTGCTTAACCATGCTTTGATTTTCAATACGAACGAAAAATCGTTGCATGGTTTCCCGGCACCGCTCGATTGTCCGGAAGGCGTCTCGCGCAAAAGCATGGCGCTCTACTACTACACGATTGAACAGGATTCCAAATCCACTCCCCGATCGACGAACTACCATGCCCGCCCCGGAGACAGCGTGACTGAAGCTGCGATGATCTGGCTAGACAAGCAGGCCGTCGATCTCTATTCGAGGGCTAAGGCGCGTTTTGGATTTTCCGACGCTCTGGCCAGCAAGATTTTGGGGCTCATCTCAAAGAAAGAATAGTGCCGTCAGAAGACGGGTTGCGCATTCTTGGCTGGTCTTTCGCCTTTGACCTTCTGGTTTGCCATTCTTGAGAGCACGGTCGAGCCGACTTTCTGCAAACGGATGCGCATCACTCGGAGAAAAAGTGTCTGAGTCGAAAAGAATCGTGCGTTTTGGCAAGCCCAGTGGACCGTTGTTGCAACAGAAGGCCGCTTTCTTTCAGGATAACGACAGATTGCAGGAAAATGTCCAACGCATTTGCGACATCTATTCCAGGCAGCCAAAGAGATCTCAGTGTAAGAACTGCCGATTCGAGCTGAGTGGGCATGGATTTTGCAAGCTGAAGGTCCTTTATCTCCAGTGTGCGAACTGCGGACATTTGAATGGCGCGTACGAAGACAGCGATGAGTTCTGTCAGGCTGTCTACGCCGGGGCTGGCGGTGCTTCCTACGCTCAAACATACTCCGCCGCGGATCGCGAAGCCTATGACGCGCGTGTAACCGACATTTACTTGCCCAAGGCTGAGTTCTTGGCCGAAGTACTCCAAGGGCAGGGTGAGACATTCGAGCACCTCAGTTACGCAGACATGGGTGCCGGTTCAGGCTATTTCGTGGCAGCGCTCCTCAGAACTGGCGCGAGGAAAATAGTTGGCTACGAGGTCTCGCAATGCCAGATCGCGCTAGCGCGGCAAATGGTGAAACAGGCCGCCTTCCAACAACACGCTCTAGCAGAAATAGAAGCGATTACGGGTCAGGCGGATGCCGCGGTTCTGTCGATGGTCGGAGTTCTTGAACACCTGAGACATCCGCGAGCGGTGCTGTCGGCCGCTAAAGAAAATTCTAAAGTACGATATCTGTTTATTTCCGTACCTCTGTTTAGTCCAAGTGTGTATTTCGAGGCGGTCTTCCCGAACGTCTTTCACCGCCACCTCGGAGCCGGCCACACTCACCTCTACACCGACGTATCGCTGGACTGGATGTGCCACGAATTCGGGTTTGAGCGGGTAGGCGAGTGGTGGTTTGGGACCGACATGATTGACCTGTATCGTCACGTGTTGGTGACGTTGGGAAAACTACCGGAGACCGCAGCACTCACCGAGGGATGGCAGAATGCGTTCCGAGGAGTAATCGATTCGCTGCAACTGGAATTGGATACTCGACGGCTCTCCTCCGAAGTACATCTCGTGCTTCGGAAGCGGTAAGAATGAAGCTGCGAGGTCAGTCAAACCGCGGAAGACCGAATCCCTAGCCCTGATAGTTGTTTTTTTTCGGCTCGACCGGATCCTCAGCCGGGAATCGCCGGTTTTGACTGTCTTGATCAGAATGCCACCGTGCTGGTTTACCTGGTAAACGAAGGGGTGCCGCCCGTCGTTGGACCGCTACCGTTCGGAAAGAACGAAGTTCACGACTGCGGTGCCGTTTTGGCCCACGCTGACCGTTTTCTCCCAAGTGCGGGGATCAGAAAAGATCGGGCGCTCGACTCTCTTTTCGGTGAGGACGTCAAACGCAGCCTGCTTCCCCATGACTTGCCAGCCCTCGTGCCAGGCCACGATCTCATATTCTCCGGGCGGAACATCGGTTAACTCGAACGCACCACTTTCATCGGTCACGGCATAGTACGGGTGCGGTGCCACCAACATCTCGGCGTTCATCCAGACGTGCCCACCGTTGCATTTCAAGTTGACCACTCCGGGCGTATTCATGTCGCGCGAAACGGTCTGATTGGGGAAGGGAAATGGAAGGTTATAGCTGGCCGCACCATCCATGTGAATGGTGTGAAGCGTGGCGTCCGAGCTCTTCATCTGAAGGGCAGCGCGTTCAGGAACCAATAGAATATGAGGTTCGTAGCGGCAGAAATGCTGGTCGAGAGAACGTCGGGCGGGAGGCAAGTCGAAGGCTTTCCCGCTGGAAATGTTCTTGATGAACACTACCGTGTTTGCCACACCCCTCTCGGGACCGATCACCAGGCGTTCGAGATCGCGAGTCTTGTGCGAATCGGGGTCGCACACTTGCGGATCTTTGCTGATGGGGAAACTGCTAGCGTGGGGCTCTGGTCCGGACCACTTGACGATGCCTTTGATTGTCCCTGGGCTCGCGACAGAGACGACTTTGTATTCGCTGCTTTGGCCTGTGACGCTGTCCGCGCCGGTTAGCAGCAATGCCAATGAAATCGCAAATACAGTATTTCTAAGCACCCACACCCACTTTGGAGAAATGGTATTGCGCTCAGTTACTTGGAACAAGTAACGAAAGTAACGGTTCATGTACTGGTTTTGGGATTGGTACCGCGTGATAACGGGAGTGTTGGCTTGTTGTTCTAATCCGCGTGGCTAGTGGCTGGCGATACTGGCCCGGGCAGTTCGCCTTTCTTCCGGCTTGACCGCAGCCGTAGACGGTCCATGTAGAGATATACAACGGGCGTCGTGAACAGAGTCAATGCCTGACTGACAATCAGGCCGCCCACGATAGTGAGGCCAAGGGGCCGGCGAAGTTCTGAACCGGTTCCGGTGCCGAGCGCCAGCGGCAGCCCCCCGAGCAGAGCTGCGGCGGTCGTCATCATAATTGGACGGAAGCGCAGTATGCAGGCTTCGTGAATCGCATCCAAAGGTGATTTTCCTTCTTTCCTTTCGGCATCCAGAGCGAAGTCAATCATCATAATGGCGTTCTTCTTCACCAGTCCAATGAGCAGAATGATGCCGATTAGTCCGATTACGTTGAGTTCGTTGTGGGTGAGTTTCAACGCCAGAAGAGCACCTACACCCGCCGAGGGGATCGTTGAGAGAATGGTCACCGGATGAATGTAGCTCTCGTAGAGAATTCCCAACACGATATACACGGCGAGCAGCGCCGTGATGATCAGGACCGGCTGGTTGGCCAGCGAGTCCTGAAACGCTGCCGCGGTACCCTGGAAGCTTGCATGAATGGTTGCAGGGAAATTGATGGAGCTTTCGGCTTTCTCAATGGCTGTGGTCGCCTGACCGAGCGAAACGCCGGGCGCGAGATTGAAGGAAATCGTCACCGCTGGCCATTGCCCCTGGTGGCTGACGGCAAGAGAAGTGTTGGCCGGTCCGAAGTGCGCAAAGGAGGAGAGCGGAACCATGTTTCCGTTGGATGAGTGAACGTAGACACTTTCTAATGTGTCGGGGCTCTGCTGAAATTGCGGGGCTACTTCCATGACTACGTGATATTGGTTCAGAGGTTCGTAAATAGTCGAGACTTGCCGTTGTCCAAAAGCATCGTAGAGCACGGCATCGATGTCCGCTGCGGCCACGCCTAGCCGCGAAGCCGTGTCACGATCGATGATCACGTTGGCTTCCAAGCCCTTGTCCTGCTGATCGGTGTTGACCTGCTGCAGTTGCGGAAGCGCGCGCATCTTCTGCAGCAACTGAGGCGCCCAGGAGTTCAACTCATTCAGATCCTCACCTTGAAGGGTGTACTGGTACTGCGCCTGACTCAAGCGGCCGCCGATTTGCAGGTCCTGCTGAGTCTGCATGTAGAGTGTGGCACCCGGCACCTCGGCAAATTTCTTGCTGAGCTCTCGTATAACCTGATCCGCTCCCTCCTTCCGCTCACCCAGCGGTTTTAAGGTGATGAACATGCGGCCCTGATTCATCGCCGTAGTGCCGCCGCAGAAGCCGATCATGGTCGCAACATTCGGATCCTTCATCCCGATATCAACGTAGCGGCGCATTTTGCGGCTCATCGCGTCGAAGGAAATGTCCTGCGCCGCTTGTACCGCCCCCTGAATTCTTCCGGTGTCTTGTTGCGGAAAGAAGCCCTTGGGAACTTGTTGAAACAGATAAACGCTGAGACAAGCTGTCGCGATGGCAATTACGAGAACGCTGAACTGGTGACGCAGCACCCATCCCAGACTCACGCGATAGATGCTCAGGATCCCTTCGAACATCTTTTCGCTTAGGCGATAGGCTCGACCATGCTTTTCCTCGTGCATCGGCTTCAGCAACTGCGCGCACATGGTTGGCGTGGTCGTAAGGGAGACCGCCAGGGACACGCCAATGGCGATGCTCAACGTGATCGCAAACTCGCGGAACAGGCGGCCGATGATTCCGCCCATCATGAGAATCGGGATAAAGACTGCAACCAGCGAAGTGCTCATCGAAAGCACAGTGAAGCCGATTTCACGGGCGCCGCGGAATGCGGCCTGGACGGGCAACATTCCCTGCTCGAGGTAGCGGGTAATGTTTTCCAGCACGACGATAGCGTCATCCACCACAAAGCCGGTTGAAATCGCGAGGGCCATCAACGACAAGTTGTCGAGTGTGTACCCCAGCAGATACATGACCCCGAATGTGCCAATCAGCGATAGGGGCACGGCAATGCTGGGGATGACTGTGGCGCGAACCGTTCTTAAGAAAACGAACACCACCAGAATGACGAGAACGACAGAAATCAAAAGCGTGATTTCAATATCGCGCAACGAAGCGCGGACGGTGGTTGTTCGATCTGACACAACCTCGAGCTTGATGGCGGGAGAAATCGACGCCCGGAGCTGCGGCAGCAAGGCGAGAACGTTGTCGACCGTCTGAATAATGTTTGCGCCGGGCTGGCGGAAAATGATCAGGATCACAGCGCGTTTGCCGTTGGCGAGACCGTAGATATGGGCATCCTCGACCGAATCCTGCACATCGCCCACATCACCCAGACGAACTGCCGCTCCGTTGTTCTTGTTGTAAGCCACGATCAGCGGCCGATAGTCGTCCGCGTGCATGATCTGATCGTTGTCGTTGACCGTCCATGCGCTGGTCGGGTTAGCCACCTCGCCCTTGGGGCGATTCGCATTTGCCGCTGCCAAGGCAGTACGGACCGCATCCAGACCAACCCCGGTTTTGTTAAGCAGATTCGGGTCCAGCTCCACGCGCACCGCAGGGTTGGCGCCTCCGCCCACATACACTTGCCCGACCCCGCTTACCTGCGCCAGTTTCTGCGACAGGATCGAATTAGCCTGATCGTAGATACCGGGCAGAGTGACGCTGTCGGAGGTCATCGACATGATCAAAATCGGTGCCTCCGCCGGGTTCACTTTGCGATACCAGGGGTTGCCGGGAAGGTACGACGGCAACTGGCTCCGCGCGGCATTGATCGCCGCCTGCACGTCGCGGGCGGCGGCATCAATGTTGCGGTTAAGATCGAACTGCAGCACGATACCGGTCGCCCCGAGCTGGCTGACCGACGTCATCTGGTTGATGCCGGCAATCCGGCCAAATTGCCGCTCCAGCGGGGTTGCGACCGCCGAAGCCATGGTTTCCGGACTTGCCCCGGGCAAACTCGCCGAAACCTGGATCACTGGGAATTCCACTTGGGGCAAGGGAGCAACGGGAAGTTTGGTGAAGGCAAGCGCTCCCGACATCAACAGCGCCAGCGTCAGGAGCGACGTTCCGATCGGCCGTTTAATGAAGGGAGCGGAGATATTCATCGATTAGTCTCCGACTGCTGGTTCTTCCGTCGTATTTACCAAACCGAATCTCTCGAATCGCTTGGCCAAACGGTCGAACCACAAATAAACCACCGGGGTTGTGTACAGTGTGAGCGCCTGGCTCACCAGCAAGCCGCCCACGATCGTAATTCCCAACGGATGCCGAAGTTCTGACCCAGTCCCGGAGCCAAGAGCCAGAGGCAGTCCGCCGAGCAGAGCCGCCATCGTCGTCATCATGATTGGACGGAAGCGCAGCAGGCAGGCCTGGAAGATGGCTTCCTCAGGCGGCTTGTGCTCCACGCGCTCGGCCTCGAGAGCGAAGTCAATCATCATAATCGCGTTCTTCTTCACAATGCCGATCAGCAGGATGATTCCAATCAGTCCGACTACACCGAGGTCATTTCCGGTCAGCAGCAGCGCCAGGATTGCGCCCACTCCGGCAGACGGCAGCGTCGAGAGAATTGTGATGGGGTGAATGTAGCTTTCATAAAGAACCCCCAGCACGATGTACACGGTCACGATCGCGGCCACGATCAACCAGGGCTCGGTGGAAAGAGAATTTTGAAATGCAGCCGCTGTGCCCTGAAATGCCGTATGAACGCTGGCGGGCATTCCGATTTCGGCTTCCGCCTGCTGAATGGCTTTGGTCGCATCGCCCAGAGACATTCGCGGAGCAAGGTTGAACGAGATCGTCACCACCGGAAATTGACCCTGGTGATTGACCGCGAGTGAAGTATTGGAAGTATGGGTCTGGGTAAAGGTGGAGAGCGGCACTTGCGTTCCGTTCATCGACTTGACGTACAAATCCTTGAAAGAGCCCGGACTCTGCTGGAATTGCGGATCCACTTCCAAAATTACGTGGTACTGATTCAACTGCGTAAAGATGGTGGAGACTTGGCGCTGTCCAAATGCGTCGTACAGCGTATTGTCGATCTGCTGCGGGAATATGCCTAGGCGGGAAGCGGTATCGCGATCGATGTTCAGATCCGCCTGCAGGCCTCCGGCCTGCTGATCGCTGGCGACATCGCGAAGTTGGGACAAGGTCCGCAGTTTGTCGACCAGCTGCGAAGACAGCTTGGCCAATTCCTTCGCGTCCGCATCTTCCATCGTGTATTGGAATTGAGTACGGCTTACGCGGTCTTCCACCGTCAGGTCCTGCACCGGCTGCATGAAAAGCGTGATGCCTTCGACCTCCGCCACCTGAGGCTGAAGCCGGCGAATAATGTCCGATGCCGATGCCGTGCGCTCGTCGCGAGGCTTGAGGTTGATCTGGACGCGGCCGCTGTTCGGCGTGAGGTTGGTGCCGTCCACGCCGATGAAAGAAGACAAGCTCTCGACGTCCGGATCTTTAAGGATGACGCGTGCCAGGGCCTGCTGGCGATCGGCCAGGGCTTTGAACGAGATATTCTGCGGAGCATCGGCAATGGCGAGGATTACGCCGGTATCCTGAACCGGGAAAAATCCTTTGGGCACGACGACGTACAGGAACAATGTCAGGACGAGCGTTCCAACGGTCACAAGCAAAGTGATCGTCTGATGCCGAAGCACAACTTTCAGGGTGCGCCCGTAGAACGCGATCACCCGGTTGTAAAAATCCTCGGAGAGGTTGTAGAAGCGGCCTCGTTTCGAAGGATCTTTGTGCTTAAGCAGCTTGGCGCACATCATCGGCGTCAAGCTGAGCGAGACCGCAGCCGAAACCAGAATGGTCACTGCCAGCGTGACCGCGAATTCACGGAATAGGCGGCCGACTATGTCGCCCATGAACAACAGCGGAATCAGCACGGCGATCAACGAAACCGTCAAAGAGACGATCGTGAACCCGATCTGCCCGGCGCCTTTCAGCGCGGCATCCAGGGGGGAGTCGCCCTCCTCCAAGAAGCGGTTGATGTTCTCGATCATGACAATGGCATCGTCCACCACGAACCCGGTAGAGATGGTCAGAGCCATGAGCGTGAGGTTGTTCAAGCTGTAGCCCAGCAAGTACATCACGCCGAAAGTTCCAACGATCGAAAGCGGCACAGCAACGCTGGGAATTACCGTCGCGGAAAGATTGCGTAAGAACAGAAAAATCACCATCACGACCAGCGCAATCGTGAGCATCAATTCGAACTGCACGTCCTTGACTGAAGCTCGGATGGTGATAGTGCGGTCGGTTAAAATCGCGACATTCACCGCCGCCGGCAAACCAGCCTGCAATTGCGGCAGCAGCTTCTTGATCCGATCAACAACCCCGATAATGTTCGCGCCGGGCTGCCGCTGGATATTCACAATGACTGCAGGATCCAGATTCATCCACGCGGCTTGCATCACATTTTCGATTCCATCGGTCACTGTGGCGACGTCCGAGAGGCGTACCGGAGACCCGTTTCGATACGCAATCACGATGGGGCGATACTGATCGCCAGACATCAGCTGGTCATTGGCCTGAATGGTAAACGACTGGCGCGGACCGTTCAGAGTTCCCTTGGCTTGGTCGACATTAGCCGCAGCCAGCGCGGTTCGCACATCTTCCAGGCTTAATCCATAAGACGCCAGCGCGGTAGGATTCGCCTGAATGCGAACCGCCGGTTTCTGCCCGCCGCTGATCGAAACCAATCCCACGCCCGTGACCTGCGAAATCTTCTGCGCCATGGCAGTGTCAGCCAGATCCTCAACCTGCGAAAGTGGCAGCGTCTTGGAGGTAAGCGCGAGAGTAAGAATCGGCGAGTCCGCGGGATTTACCTTGCTATAAATCGGCGGGTTCGGCAGGTCCGTCGGCAAGTAAGTTTGAGCCGCATTGATCGCGGCCTGGACCTGCTGCTCCTCAACATCGATATTCTGATCAAGGTTGAACTGCAGCGTGATGACGGAACTGCCAAACGAACTGGTCGAGGTCATCTGGCTGAGGCCGGGGACCTGACCAAACTGGCGCTCCAACGGCGCCGTCACCGAAGATGCCATCACATCAGGGTTGGCGCCCGGATAAAAGGTCATCACCTGAATGGTCGGATAATCTACTTCGGGCAGGGCTGAGACAGGAAGTTGACGGTAGGCCACGATGCCGACCAGCATGATTGCCACCATCAGCAGAGCCGTGGCCACCGGTCGGAGAATGAACAGACGCGACGGATTCATTGCGTACCTGAATGCGGAACATTCGGCGAAGAGCTTCCCGCACCATTCGTCCCACTAGCTTGCTGCGGCTTGACGCCGGTCGGAGCCCCGGTGCGAATCTCAATCTTGCTGCCCTGTTGCAACTTATCCTGACCGTCCGTTACAACAACCTCGTTCGGAGAGAGCCCGCTGGCGATCACCGAAATGTTGTCTTGGGTGAAGGCAATGGTCACCTGGCGCACATCGACCGTATTATCCGACTTCACCACGAATACGTAAGTGCCTTGCGGCCCCCGTTGAATGGCCGCTGCCGGAATCGCAGTGCTGTCCTTCCGAACTTCGAGCAGCAAGCGGACGTTCACGAACTGGTTTGGCCAGAGTGAATTATCTTTGTTGTCGAAGACGGCTTTCAGCCGCCCGGTCCCTGTAGTTTGGTCGATCTGATTATCGATGGTCAGCAACTTTCCGGTAGCAAGCTTGGTTTGATTGTCTCGGTTATATGCGTCGACTTCGAGAGAGCCCTTCGCCATGCGCTGCGATACCGCCTGAAGGTTGTCTTCGGGCAGCGTAAAGAGAACCGCGATCGGCTGCAATTGCGTGATTACGAACATCGAGTTCGTGTCATTGGCGTGAACGATGTTCCCTGGATCAACTTGCCGCAGTCCGATCCGTCCGGTAACCGGCGCCGTGATGTGGCAGTAGACGAGATTCAGCTTGGCGCTGTCGATGGCCGCTTGGTCGTTCCGCACGGTTCCCTCGAGTTGGTCAACCGTTGCCTGCTGCGTATCCACTTGTTGTTGTGACATCGCTCCCGAACTCTGCAGCAACCCCTTGAAGCGCTCGTAGTTCAACTTGGCATCCCGCAGGAGAGCCTGATCCCTGAACAGTGTGGCCTGTGCTTGATCGAGCGCTACCTGGTAGGGCCGGGGATCAATTACGGCCAGAAGCTCGCCGCTTTTCACATCCTGGCCTTCCTTGAAATTCACCTGCATGAGTTCGCCGTCGACTCGGCTCTTCACGCTGACCGTGTAGTACGCATTGACCGATCCCAGGCCGGTGAGATAGTAGGGCATGTCACGGCGCTCGGCGGTTGCCACCGACGCTGGAACCACTTGCGCAACGCTTGCCCTAGCCGAGGCTGGCTTGGGATCGCTGCCGCCGCAGCTTGAGAGGTACATAACCAGCAACAGAACCAGCCCAAGCGAGCCGCCAGGTTGCAAGCGGAATTCCCGTCGGACTGGCTTGACCGACGGTTGCGGGAGGAGGCTAAAGGCTGGCGCCTCCGATGCAGCCTGCGGTCTGCGGGGAGCGATTGTCATTCGCAGACCTCGTTCCGAAGAAGAGTGTGATAAATCCAACATAAATTGTAGTCTTGCCGGGCTCAATGCCCAAGGGTTGGACGTTCCAATCCCGACCCAGGTTGCGGAATATTGCCGCCCGGACGGAAGGAAACATTGCCGGGTATTGTTCGTGCAAAATCAATTTTATCCTCAAACAAAAGAAGCACTTGCGATCTTTACAAAAAATTACCTTCATTGACTCATTCTTTACGTGGCAGTTCTGTCCCCCATCAAACGTAAGGCTGGGATCTCTTAGCTGGCGCATGCCAGGCTTCTCGCGTATATTGTTGCGACTTTCTCCGCACACATAAATGGCTGAGACCACATCCAAGCCGGCGGTCACCATTCGCGACCTGCAAACCTTCGATGACCTGAAGCAGGTCGAGGAAGTCGAAAGAGAAGTCTGGGGGCTATCGGACCTCGACGTCATGCCTTTGACTTTGGCCATTGCCAGCAGGGAGGCGGGGGGTATCTGGATAGGCGCTTTCGATGGTGCGAAACTGGTGGGCTTTGCCTTCGCTTTTCTGGGCACGGAGCACGGTCGGTTCATCGCGCACTCGCACATGCTAGCGGTGCGTGAGTCCTATCGTAATTCGCGCCTGGGATACAAGCTCAAGCTCACGCAGCGCGAGCGAGCGCTGGCCTTGCGCATCGACGACAGTCGAGTCCGTGAAATGACCTGGACGTTCGATCCTCTGCAGAGCAGAAACGCGCATCTTAATTTCGCCAAGCTCGGAGTCGTAGCGGAAAATTACAAAGTCGATTTGTACGGACCAGAAACTTCAAGCGCATTGCACCGCAATGGCACAGACCGTCTCTGGGTCACGTGGCCGCTAGCCAGTCGCCGGGTACAGGCGCGACTGCAGGGAAAAGACAGCCGGACAGAAGTCGTCGATGCGCTTTCGACGCTGACTCCCCTGATCCAGTTCAATGGCGACGGGAAGCCGGCTCGCACCGACCTTACCGCGGCATTAAGTCGCCAAAGAATTGCCATTGAGATCCCGAGCGACATCAGCTGCGTGGAGAGAAAAGATCCCGGACTGGCGAGAGAATGGCGCCTGCAAACCCGTTGGGCCTTCACCGAAGCCTTGCAAGCCGAATTCTTCGTGGCGGAATTCTGCCGTACGGTTCGAGGCCAGCAGGGGCCTGGCGTCTACTTGCTCGAAAAAGGGAAGATCGAAGATTACGTTCTCGAGATGAGCCGCGGGGATAGCCGCTGACAGGAAGGCGATGCTCATCGCTGCTCACCCAAAGACTTGTCCACGTCCCCGCGACAGAGGGGCTAGCAAAACCGCTCAAGGCGTGGTTGCCTTGCTGCTGCTCAGAATGCTCCCCTTCGCGTCTTTCCCCGATACGCGTTTCACGTACATCTTCTTGCCCGCAACCTTGACCTGCACATCCTTACCCTGAATCCAAGACAGGTCCTGGTCCCCCTGCGCCTGATAGCGGACAACATAGACGGTATCGTTTACCTGCACCGAAATCTTATAAGTCGCGGTTTCTGGCTTTAGCGTGGCATCGGTGCCCCCACCGCCACCTGTGCCTGGCAGCCTTTCGACATTCACGATCTTACCCGCCTGATATCCCGCGCTCTGAGGTTGCGCAAGAGCGGTCAGGCCGACCACACATACCAGCAAACAACCGAGCCAAAACTTTGTCATTACTCCTCCTTGGTTTTGAAATCCTCTGGGCGCTTTAACAACACGTCGACCGCGACGACATTCTACCATTAACGAGATAAAGTCCATCCAGTTAGTAGGCATTAGCACGATTGCCGCCAAACCGGGGATAGGTTCAAATCCAGCGAAGAATCGAGCATTCGTCGATCTTCGGGCTCGGCAGTGAGATTCGGGGGAGAACTCGGAATGCACAGCTTTGCAGCAAGAAGTTGCCGCGTGGCCTTCTGCTTTCGGTTTGGTGCAGAAAGAGCCGGGGCGGGGAATTCCGGATCAAAGACAGTCTCCGGTAGGATGATGACAGGAGCGCAATGTCCGGTCCCGGACCCAATCCGATCATTCTCTATGACGGCGTTTGCGGCCTTTGCAATCGGCTAGTCCAGTTCGTTTTGCGGCACGATTCGCAGGATCGCTTCCGCTTTGCCGCTCTACAGAGTGAATTTGCCTCTCAGATCTTGCGCCGGCACGGTGCTACGGCAGAAGACCTCGATACCATGTACGTAGTAATCGATCACCGCCTGCAGGAAGAGAGGATTGTGTCGCGGTCCGACGCTGCGGTGGCGGTTTTGCGGGAAGGAGGATGGGCTGCGCTCGGAGTGCTCCTCGGAGCGTTACCTTTGTGGTTGCGAAACTGGGGCTACAACTTCATCGCCCGCAACCGCTACCGCACCTTCGGCAAGTACGATTCTTGCCCGATCCCATCTCAAAACAATCGGCGCAAGTTTCTGGATCTGCACTAAACAGACATCTTTATGACTGTCGCGGTGGCAGACAAGAGTTCCCCCTCCGCAGTAGAATGCGGTGCGGCTTAAGTTTGCGGACTTCAGCCCCGTAGCGAGGCATAATCATGGCAGACAAGGCGATCGTCCCCACTTCCGATACCAACATCGACTCCGTCCTGCAGGAGCAGCGCCGGTTTGAACCTCCGGAGAATTTTTCTAAACAGGCGCACGTCAAAGGTCTCGAAGAGTACGACCGCATCTATCGCGAGTCCGTCGAGAACCCCGAAAAATTCTGGGCTGGCATCGCGAATGAGCTGCACTGGTTCAAGAAGTGGGACAAGGTTTTGGAATGGAACAATCCTTGGGCAAAATGGTTTGTCGGTGGCCAGATTAATTTGTCTTACAACTGCCTCGATCGCCATGTGCAAACCTGGCGCAAGAATAAAGCCGCGCTGATCTGGGAAGGCGAACCCGGCGAAGTCCGCACGCTGACCTACCAGCAACTCCATCGCGAAGTGCAGAAGTTCGCCAACGTTTTGAAGTCGCTCGGAGTCAAGAAGGGCGACCGCGTCGCCATTTACATGGGTATGACTCCCGAGCTCCCGATAGCCATGCTGGCCTGCGCCCGCATTGGAGCGCCGCATACTGTAGTCTTCGGTGGATTTGCCGCCAACGCCCTCGTCGACCGTATTCATGATTCGCAGGCCACCGCCGTGATTACGCAGGACGGATCCTATCGTCGAGGCTCCGAAGTCAAACTGTTTCCCGCCGTCGAAGAAGCGTTGAAGTCCTGCCCCTCGGTGAAGCATGTCGTCGTCTACCAGCGCACGGGTTCGCCAATTCATATGCAGGCGGGACGTGATCATTGGTGGCATGAGCTGATGGCCTCGGTCCCCGACGAATGCCCAGCCGAGCCGCTCGACGCCGAACATCCGCTCTACATTCTCTACACCTCGGGCACGACGGGAAAACCCAAAGGAGTCGTGCACACGACAGGCGGCTATTCCGTGGCCACATACATCACGACCAAGTGGGTATTCGATCTCAAAGAAGAAGACACCTACTGGTGCACGGCCGATATTGGATGGGTCACCGGCCACAGCTACATCGTTTACGGACCGTTGCAGAACGGCGCCACCAGCCTCATGTATGAAGGCGCACCCAACTGCCCCGAACCCGACCGCTTCTGGAGCATCATCGACCGGCATCACGTGAACATCCTCTATACCGCGCCGACCGCGATAAGAACTTTTATCAAATGGGGAGAACAGTGGCCGCGAAAGCATCGTCTCGACAGCCTGCGCCTGCTCGGCACCGTCGGCGAGCCCATCAATCCCGAAGCCTGGATGTGGTATCGCGAAGTCATCGGCCACGAAAATTGCCCGATCGTCGACACCTGGTGGCAAACCGAAACCGGTCAAATCATGATCACACCTTTGCCCGGTGCGGTAGGAGCCAAGCCCGGTTCAGCCACGCGGCCGTTCCCCGGAATCGTCCCAGAGGTTGTCGACATGCACGGCAAGCCGGTCCCCGATGGCTCGGGAGGATTTCTAATCATCCGCCAACCCTGGCCCGGCATGCTGCGCACCATCTACGGCGATCCCGACCGCTATGTGAAGCAATACTGGTCGCAAATTCCCGGCGCATACTTCACCGGAGACGGTGCACGCAAAGATAAAGACGGTTATTTCTGGATCATGGGCCGCGTCGATGACGTCATCAACGTCTCCGGCCACCGCCTGAGCACCATGGAAGTCGAGTCAGCCCTGGTGGCGCATGAAGCCGTGGCGGAGGCCGCAGTCGTCGGCCGCCCGGACGATCTCAAAGGCCAGGCCATCTCGGCATTCGTCACGCTGCAGCAGGGCCGCCAGCCCAGTCCTGAACTGAAAGAAGAATTACGCCGCTGGGTAGCCAAAGAAATCGGCGCCATGGCAAAGCCCGACGACATCCGCTTTACCGACATGCTGCCTAAGACCCGCAGCGGCAAAATCATGCGTCGTCTGCTGCGTGAGCTCGCCACGAGCGGAGAAGTCAAAGGCGACATGACGACGCTTGAAGATTTCAACGTGATTTCGAAGTTGACGGAAAGCGAGGAAACATAGGCTAACCAAGAACGGAGACCTGAGGTCCACTTTTCTTTGTGAACCGCGTCTCCTCGGTTGTGAATGAAGTTTCTTAGGCCGAAGCCGCCGCATACGAAACCGTCCGATCCCAACTCTTCAGCCTCGATCCTTGCTTCTGTTCAAAACCGCAAAGGCTAGCCATGCTCACGGATATCTGATCCTCCGCGAGCGCCTGCCCGATCAACTCCTTTGAGCCCCCATCCGCCTGCTCCAGCATGGTACGCGCCAGCACCCGAACGACTTCATCCGACGACCCCAACGCCCGGATCAACTCCCGCCCCGCCTGTTCGTGCCCGAATTGAGCCCAAACCATCCCACATAAGACCAGGTAGTTTGCATCCATAAATGCCTCCTCTTATTAATCTGTTACATCGAAGTCTCATTGATAAAAGCGACAAAGTTGACACCAAGGTGTCAAGTAATTGTGAAAAAGAGCTGACAAACGTATCGTCCCAAATCTCCGCGGCGTCAGGCGGGAGGCACGGGCGACTGCCACTTGCCGGTCACCAACCGTCCATCACCTTCGTAACTCGCTGAACCCGAGACTTGAGAACTACTCTTCTTGGCGAGGGTTTACACCGATATGATCAACAAAATCTCGAACTCGCTTCTGATCGTGGCAGTCGGCGGTCTGGTATTCACCGGCTCCGCGATTGCCCAAACCTCAACCACTTCCGGCGCTGGCCCGGGTGTTGTCGATCCTGGTCACCCCCGGGTGAATCAGGTGAACGGGCGCGAAACCAACCAGCAGAATCGCATCGCCAACGGAGTAAAGAATGGCTCCCTGACGCCGCAGGAGACCAGCAACCTGGAAAAGCGCGAAGCCAACGTGCAGAAGCGTGAGCAAAAGGACATGGCCGAGCACAACGGCCATCTCACCAAGGCAGAACAAAAGGGGATCAACCGGCAGCAGAACCGCATCAGCAAGACCGTCTACAAGGACAAGCACAACTAGCGCTCGTCAACCATGAAACCGATTGTCATTCCGAGCACCCGATTGTCATTCCGAGCAAAGCGAGGAATCTGCTGTTGCCTGCGATCGCGAAAAGCAGGTTCCTCGCGCCAAAAACCGCGCTCGGAATGACAAACCAAAAGACGGGCCTTCAAGAGCGAGAAACCCCAACCCGCGCCCGCGGAACCCGCAAGACCAGCAACCCTCCCGTAATCGCGCAAGCCATCATCAGCTTCAATCCCGACGAATACGATCCCGTCCGAGTATTCAAATAACCAAACAAGAAAGGACCAGCAAACCCGGCAACGCTCCCCACCGCATTAATCATTCCCACGCTAGCCGCCGCTGCCGATTCGCTCAGGATTTCGCTGGGCATCGTCCAGAACACCGGCAGAAATCCCGATACGCATAACACCATGGTAAAGAGCATGAGCAAGACCTGGGTGGAAGCACTCACAGTGATCAACCCAAACAACGCAGTCGCCGCAATGAACAGCGGAACCGCCGAGTGCCAGCGTCGTTCCCCGGTCCTGTCCGAATGCCATCCGTTGACCAGCATGGCGATAAATCCGGCCATGTACGGCACCATGCCCATAAATCCCACACGCACGTCGGAGAAGCCCGATTGCCGCTTCAGAATCGTAGGTAGCCAGAATGCAACCGTGTAAGCCACGAAGTATTCGAGAAACGCTGCTGCGGACATCAGCAGCACCGGACCCGAACACAGCGCCCGCCAGGGCGTGATCTTCTTCGGATTTACCGCCTTCTCTTCCACCAGTTTCTCTTCAATCCACCGCCGCTGCTCCGGAGCGAGCCACGCCGCATCTCGCGGTCGATCAGTCAGATAGAAGAACGCAACCGCACCCAGCAGAACCGCTGGCATTCCCTCAAGCACAAACAACCACCGCCAACCATCCACACCCAGCCAGGGATGCCCCAAGATCCATCCCGCCAGCGGCGACCCCACAATGAACGACAGTGGAATTGCGGCCATGAAATTACTCCCGGCCTTGGCGCGATCCTCGCGAATAAACCAGTGACTCAGGTAGACAACCACGCCAGGAAAAAAGCCCGCCTCCGCCGCCCCCAGCAGCAAACGCGCCCCATAAAGCTGCCCCGGAGTGTGCACCAGCGCAGTCAGCACAGTAAGCGATCCCCACGCCATCAGGATCACGGAGATACAACGCCGTGCGCTCCAGCGTTCAACCATAAGAGCGCCCGGTATCTGCAATAGCACATAGCTGACGAAGAAAATGCCAGCCCCCAAACCAAACACCCGGTCATTGAACCCAAGCGTACGGGACATCCCGATCGCGGCATAAGCCACGCTGGTGCGGTCAAGATAATTGATGATGTAGAGAACAAAAAGAAAGGGAAGCAGCCGTACAGCGATCAGATGCCGGGTGTGATCCGCAAGCCTGCTCGAAGCTACCGGCGCCTGCGCTGCTGGAGCAAGCGCACTCGAAGTTTCTGGAGCCACCGCCACTAATTGCCTCCGCAACGGGCGGGCAAGTATACCGCAACTCCGAATTTCCTGAACTAGCATTGCCTTTGGCTGGCGCAGCACTGGCGCTGGGGTAAACGCTCAGAAACGAATAAGGCGTCTCGATTCTGACGGCAGCAAGCATGAGTTTTTCCGCAAGCATGCACGCCGTGGGGAAAATTGGCAAACAGGCAGGCCCTGGCGGAACGAAAGAATAGTCTCATGCACACACTGCAACGTCGGGAAAGCGAAAGGTCGGATCAAGTCCCAGCGGGGACTGAAAGTCCTCACAGCGATAACTTACCCGCGATACCCTTCACGACTTGTTTGTGCTCCCTCAGCGACACACTCAATGCCTCGCTCTCGCAGTAGAAGCGCAATGTTCTCCCATTCAGCCTGCATCGGTTGCAAATCCTCACTCGATACGAGAACATAACTGTTTGCCTTACATCCCCGGCTCTCACCAGCAAGAGCTCTCATAAGGAAGCCTCCATAAGATGGCGACTCGGCAGAAGTCCGCAAGAACTGAAAGCAAGAAACACAACGGCAGCGAGATTCAATCTCCCAAAGGCAAGCTCGGAGTAATGATCCCGGGCATGGGTGCGGTCGCGACCACATTCGTGGCGGGCGTCGAAGCTATCCGCAAGGGAATCGCCAAGCCCATCGGCTCCGTCACGCAGATGGGAACCATTCGCCTGGGCAAACGCACCGATGCCCGCTCGCCCAAAATCAAAGAATTCGTTCCGCTGGCTGGCCTCGACGATCTCGTCTTCACCGGCTGGGATATTTTTGAGGACGACATGTATACCGCAGCCAAAAAGGCCGGTGTTCTCGATCGCGACTTGATCGATCAGATCAAACCGTTCATGAGCTCCATCAAGCCGCGCAAAGCCGTTTTCGATCACAACTACGTCAAGATGATCGACGGCCCCAACGTCAAGAAGGGCAAGAACAAGATGGATCTTGCCGAACAGGTGCGAGCCGACATCCGCGATTTCAGGAAAACTTCTGGAGCCTCTCGCCTGATCACCATCTGGTGCGGTTCGACGGAAAGTTATATCGAGCCCACCGCCGCCCATCAGTCCCTGAAATCCTTTGAAAAAGCCCTCGGGCAGAACGATGAAAACGTTGCCCCCTCGATGATCTACGCCTACGCCTCACTTATGGAAGGCGTACCTTTTGCCAACGGAGCCCCAAACCTGACGGTTGATCTTCCCGTAATGCGCGAACTGTCGCGGAAAAATAACGCGCCGATTTGCGGCAAGGATTTCAAGACCGGACAGACCCTGATCAAGACCATCCTCGCCCCCGGTTTCAAGGCCCGTATGATCGGCTTGAACGGATGGTTCTCGACCAACATCCTCGGCAACCGCGACGGCGAAGTCCTCGAAGATCCCGGCTCCTTCAAGACCAAAGAGGAATCCAAACTCTCCGTCCTCGAGCATATCCTTCAACCCGAACTATATCCCGACCTCTACGGCACCTTCACCCACAAGGTCCGCATAAACTATTACCCCCCAAGAGGCGACAACAAAGAGGGCTGGGACAACATCGATATATTCGGGTGGCTTGGTTACCCGATGCAGATTAAGGTGGATTTTCTTTGCCGGGATTCTATTTTGGCGGCGCCGATTGTGCTGGATCTGGTTTTGTTTATGGATCTGGCGCAGCGCAGCGCGGAGCTACGCGGGCTTGGCATTCAGGAGTGGTTGAGTTTTTATTTCAAGTCTCCGATGACGGCGCCGGGTCTTTATCCTGAGCATGATCTGTTTATTCAGTTGATGAAGTTGAAGAATACGCTGCGGCACTTGCGCGGCGAAGAACTGATCACCCATTTGGGGTTGGAGTATTACGACTGAGGACTGGCTGCCAGCGGTTAGCTCTCAGCTTTCAGCCGGGCAAATTCACGCCATGCCTTTTTGTCGCTTGTAGGCGTCGAAGGTTTCCAGGAATCGGTCGATGTCTTTCTTCTGTAAATAGTACGGTGTGGACAGCCTGAGCTTCGAGGGGTCTCCGCCGCGGATGCGAATCTTGTGTGTCTTCCACATCCAGTTTTCGAGGTCCATTCGTTGGATGGGAGGAACGTTGACCGTCGCAATGGCACAGCGCAAAGCTGGATCTGGAGAAGTCCACGACTCCGCGCCGCGGTTCATCATCTGGGCGAGAATGTAATCGCAGAGCTCGCGATGGCGGTGTTCGATCCGGTCCATCCCGATCTGGTTTGCCAGATTGATTGCGGCCAGCAATCCCCAGAGTGCCGGCACATTCGACGAACCGATGCGCTGGAAACGCTCGGCTCGGAGCTCGGGTTCGTCCCAGCCTTCGGTGGCGATGGTGTTCCACAGCCGGTCGACGACCTCTTCTCGCACATATAGAAAGCCTGATCCTTTCGTGGCCTGCAGCCATTTGTGCGGGCTGGATGAATACAGATCGCAGCCGAGATCGTGGAGGTTGAGGCGCATCATGCCGGTCACGTGCGCCCCGTCGACCGCCGACAATATATTCTTCGATCGCGCCAGGACGCACAGTTCCTTGGCGGGAAGCACAACGCCGGTCGCCGTGGTGATATGGCTGAAAAAGATCACGCGGGTGCGCGGAGTGATGGCATCGTTGAACAGATTCAAAACCTGGCTGGCGTCTTTAACTGGCTTGGGCAGGGTGACGGTCTTTACTACGACTCCATAACGTTTCGCTCGCAGCCGCCAAGGCTGGAGGCCACCGGGATGTTCCTGGTCGGTCATGAGCACTTCATCGCCCGCCTGGATGTCGATTCCGTTGGCGATGTAACTGTTGGCCTCGGTGGCATTGCGAACCAGGGCAATCTCATCGCGCTTACATCCCACGAACTCGGCTAGCGGGTCGCGAAACTGGTTCCACGCGGCGTATCCCCAGATCGGGTAGTCCTCGGGATCTTGCTGGTCCATCTTTTCGGTTTGGGTGTAGCCGTCGAAGATAGCGCGCAGTACCGGCGCGGGGCTTGACCCCACGGTGCCGTTATTCAAGTAAATCTCATCGGAGGGAATCAGAAATTGCTTGCGAAGGTCGGCCCAATAGGCATCCGGGTCGCTGCTGAAGAGCGTGGAATCGGGAAGCTTCGAAGGCACGCTCTGAAGCTGCGCGAGCAGGCGGCTCGGCAGGGCGAGAGCGGCGGCAATCCCGGAAGTAGCGGTAAGAAACCGTCGGCGATCAAGCAAGAAAAACCTCCTGACATCGAGACGGCGTCATGTTACGACCGGAAGGGAAGCGGCGCAAGAGTGTTCAATTTGGCAGTTCCCGCGTGAGCATAGGCACTACACGCGAGATCCTTCACCCGGCTCCGCCGGGCTCAGGATGACGTCGTTTGTTGAGACGCATTAAGAGCAAGATCAACCCGGGGATTCTACTGGCTACAATTTCTGTCATGGGGAGCGGGCTGCCTCGCTGCGCGGATCTGGGGTTTTGAGTGCTATGGCCTGGTAACGGAAGTTACCCACGTTCTATCGCTCACGCCTTATAATTCCAGCCAGTGCAAAGGTCTCAGGGCGCATGAGCGAGCAAGGTCAATCCACGCCACAAACGCAGGTTCGGAAGAGTCCGTACTTCCTCGGCATATTTGCGGGAATCCTCGGGTATGGTCTCGCTCTCCTAGAACCCTTACATGGCCCCAAACTTTGGACTGTCTTTTTTTCCGGCAGCTTTGCGGTGTGGATTTCTGTCCTGAAATTGCGAAGTCTTATTCACGGGGTTGGTTGGGTTTTCCCCCGCACGAATAGCGTTCTGATGGCAGCAGTTACGGTCGAAGTGTGGCTTTTTATCTGGTTTTCTCACTAGTCCGCGTTTTCGGTTCTTCGCAGAACGAAGCTAAGCTATTCAGTATGGTTGGCATAACATCCCGTGGCTGTTGAAAAACCGTCTCTTTTGAAAAAACGGTCCCGGCGGAGGGATAGAAAATGTCCACCAAAATGGGTAACGTCGTTTATAGGGCATCCTAGCGCGATGAAATTTCTGCGAACTTCTAAAGTGTGAGTTTTTCAACAGCCACTCCCGATATCACTTATTGACCTTGGGTCAGGCAGCTTTAGGAGACATGGCTGTTGCTTCAGAGATCCGCCGCCTTTTTGGCCGGGCGCGCTTCAGTACAAGTATCAATGGCTTTTTGGATCTTCTCGGCGAGGACCTTACCGAGTTCCTGTGAGCTTCGTCAAACTGGACGATAGTCAGACTTTCAAAGCTCCGGAGTCGCGGCGTCGGCTGGCTTCGGAAACGCTGGCTTTTCTTCAATCAGTTTCTCGTGGTTAATCCGTGATGGTCGGTTGAATGCAGTGCGGTACTGCGCGCGAGATACTTCACCCGGCTGCGCCGGGTTCAGGATGACGTCTCTTTTATTAAGGCCCGACTGGAAGCGGAAGCTCAAGCCGCGGAACTCTGCGGCTATAATTTCTGTCATGGGTAGGCAGGCTGTTTTGCTCGCTAGTGTGCTGCTTGGATGTGCCTGCGTTGTTGCGCAGCCAAGCCCAAATGTGGCCGCTTCGCCAATCCCGCCCGCTGCGACGAAGCCTGAACCCGCCGATCCGGTTTCGACCCAGCAGGACGTCGAGTACGGAGTGCAAGGTGGCGAAAAGCTGCTGCTTGATATTTATCAGCCGGCCGCGCCTGGGTCCAAGCCGCGACCTGCTGTCGTGATGATCCACGGCGGCAGTTGGACGTCGTTGGACAAAAGCACCATGCGGCCGATGGGGAATTTCCTGGCGCGCTCGGGCTTTGTCGCCATCTCGGTGAACTATCGCTTGCTGGAAGGGAGCAAGAACCGCTGGCCGGCGCAACTCGAGGACGTGCAGAGAGCGGTTCGCTGGCTGCGGGCCAATGCTTCGAAGTACAACATTGATCCCAATCACATCGGGGCTTTCGGACACTCCGCCGGCGCGCAGCTTGCGGCGCTCCTCGGCATGGAGGATACACGCGATAATTCCGATCCGGCGTTGGCCAAGTATTCCAGCCGTGTGCAGGCGGTGGTGGACGTGAGCGGCCCTAGCGATTTCCTTACCAATCGCGATGCCGACGGAGATGCCGCGATGGCCAACTTTCTTGGCGGCGATTTCGCGAAACTTCCCGAGGCGTGGCGCAGCGCTTCGCCGGTCTTCCATGTGGAGAAAGCGAATGCGCCATTTCTTATCGTGCACGGTACAGGCGACCCCAACGTTCCCATCGCGCAAGCGCAGGAACTGTACGAGAAGCTTCAGCAGGCGGGAGTTCCTGTTACTTTAATCAAGCTCGACGATGGCCACACTTTCAAAGCTCCTGAATCGCGGCGCCGATTGGCTTTGGAAACGTTGGCTTTCTTCGATCAGTACCTGGCGGTCAATCCGTGAAGGGCGCTTGCATACACTGTGGTTCTGCGCGCGAGATCCTTCGCCCGGCTTGCGCCAGCCTCAGGATGGCGTCAGTCAACTAGTGACATGCGACGAGCAATTTTGGTGATTCCAATTTTGTTGGTTCCAACAAGGATCTGCTACTTCAGGAAACCATGAGGATTTGCCAACTGCTTGCTGTTTGTAATGAGGAGGTTGAGAGGAATCCGAACGAGCCGGTTCTTTTTCCGCTGCGGCAGCGGAGGTGATGAGTCCGGCTACACGGATAACCTTCCCGAGAGATTCTGCGTCGAACCCTACAGGGAATTCTGCAAAATACCGGTTGCGTCGAGGGGTATAATCGAACCACGGGCCCGCTCGGGCGGGAAAACGGAGTCTGGTTATGAAGTTCCGATTATCGCTGTTAACGGCTGCGTTGTTCACCTTCAGTAGTCTAGCCCCTGCGGTGTTTGGGCAGGTGGGCACTCCGGGCAGTCAGCCGACTCCTGGCGGCGTTCCCACGAATGCTCCCGTCCCCAACGGCGACCCGGGAGTTTCCGGGACTGCGCCCCAAAGCGGCGCCGACAGCTCCGCTACCCAGACTGCTCCGGTTCAAGCCGCCGATCCCGATAAGGTCAAGCACGACGGTGGCAAGAGTGACGTGGACGCCATCGGAAATCGGAAGATTGGCACACGCGGCGCGGGAAACTGGTACTCCATCGAAAGCGACATCAAGATGGGGAAACAATATTCGCAGATGGTCGACTCCAGTTCGAAGTTCGTCTCCGACCCAGTAGTCAACGAGTATGTGAATCGGCTGGGGCAGAACCTGGTGCGCAATTCGGATGCGCAGGTTCCTTTTACTTTCAAGATCATTGACTCCGACGTAGTCAATGCCATGTCGCTTCCCGGCGGGTTTGTTTATGTGGACTCGGCAACCATTCTGGCGGCGGATGGAGAGGCGGAATTGGCCGGCGTGATGGCTCACGAGATAGCCCACGTGTGCGCTCGTCACGCCACCCGGCAATTGACCCGTTCGCAGTACGCGAACCTCGCCACCATCCCGTTGATATTCGTCGGCGGCGGGATTGGATACGCCGCGTACGAAGCCGCGGGATTGGCGATTCCCCTGACGATGTTGAGCTTCCAGCGCGGATTTGAGGCCGAGGCGGATTACCTGGGATTGCAATATATGTACAAGGCGGGATACGACCCGCAATCGTTCGTGTCCTTCTTCGAGAAACTGCAGGCCATGGAAAAGAAGAAGCCGGGAACGTTGGCGAAGGCATTTGCTTCGCATCCTCAGACACCGGACCGGATCGCCCAGTCGCAGCAGGAGATTGAGAAGATCCTGCCAATGCGGCCGGAGTACACCGTGACTACGTCGGAATTCGAAGACGTCAAATCACGGCTGGCGTCGCTCGAAAACCGGCGCAAGGTGAACGACAACAAGGACACCAACAAACCCAGTCTGCGGCGCACTTCGGCGACTGATACGCCAAATGGAACGACGACGAGCGACGATGATAAGCCGACGCTGAAGCGGCGGGACGACAGCAACTAGCCGCGGACGACACATTCACTGACGCCATACGCGAGTTCACCGGCGGGCACGGCGGCCGGTTTTGTTTTGCTGTGGATGCTAGAATCGCCCCGTGAGGACCGACATCCTTCCCCTGTGCGACAAGCATTATCGGACCATGGAATTTTTGCTGGCTCCATTCAGCGTCAATTATTCGGTTGAGTTTTTCCGCTGCACAGACAAGTTTTGTCACCGTTGCTTCAGTGAATCGCTGGGCTACGTAACGCCAGTTAGAGATGAGCCTCCCGCGGTCTCGAATGATCAGCCGTGTTGCGACAAGCACGGCCGGCCCATGTTTATCTCGAGCCTCGACCGGCAAAGGAACGTGCTGAGGTATGTGTGTCCCGAGCCGGGTTGCCGGGAGACAACGCTCAAGGGATAGTCCGGATTAAAATCCGGAATGAGTCGATTCCCTTCGTTTGCTCCAAAGAGCTTACACTTCAGGGCGAGTTAACGGGTTAGATTTGAGGCTGATGAGACACGAGCACGGCCTATTATAATCAATCGGTTAGGTGACATCTGGGCAAGCATAGAATTTGCAGCGCAACTATTGCAAGAGCATGGTGTTTTTTGCATCTGAAGGCCACGGAGGCCAGCTGAGAAGATAGAACGGCGCATACTGACGAGTTACACCGTCAGGTGCCGAACGAGACCAACCCCCAAAAGGAGAGAATATACCCCTATGATGAACCTCACCAAAGTGACCTTTTTGAGCGCGGCGATGGCATTGTTATTGTTGCCCGCCACAGCACAGACCTCAAGCCCGACGCCTACAGCCCCCACTTCGCCGGTTACCACTGGTGCTGCACCGGGCGCGACGCCGAATGTGGCGCCAACCCAAAACCCGCCCGAGGGTCCGAAAGAGATCAATGAGCGTAAAGCGAAACAGCAGAACCGCATCTCGAAGGGTTTAGGTGATGGTGCGCTTACGACTAACGAGGCTGACAGCCTGGATAAGAAGGAAGGGCAAATCAACCAGGAAGAGCGGCAGATGAAGGCGGCAGACAACGGTCACCTTACATCCGCTGACCGCGCTAAGCTGCAGCAACAGCAGAATCAATTGTCCCATCAGATTTACCAGGACAAACACAACTCAGCCACGCGGCAGACCGACCCAAAGAGCGGCATCGGGAAGACCGAGCAGACTCAGCAGGAGCATATCGCCCAGGGTGAAAAGAGTGGTCAGATAACCTCGGGTGAGGCTACCCACCTTGAGAACGAAGAGAAAGCCATAAACACGGAAAGGCACAACGATCTCACGGCCAACGGTGGCAAATTGACTTCGCAAGAGAAGTCCCAGATCAAGCAGCAACAGAAGCAAGTAAACAAACAGATCTACAAGGACAAGCACAACTCCGCACATCGGTAGTCGCTAGTCAGTCAAGTCAAAAAAGAACCGCCCCCGGTTTATCGGAGGCGGTTCGTATTCTAGCGGGCGAAATGACCGGTCCAGTGACAGCCCGGAGACGGCGCGCGGCGCGAGCTTTTCCGACGCGAGACGCATCCCCAATCACCGTCGCGTACGCTGATTGTACCCCGATGGGTATTACTGCTTACTGCTACCGACGAGATCGAAGTAATTGTTATTCATTCCGTCCGATGCAGTCAGTTTGGCATTCTTCACACGTGTTTCAAGTCGCGCGTGGGCGAACGAAACACTGGCCATTGCAACAACTGCTTCCCACTGGATTTGAGTCTTAACCAGTTATCTAAGTTATTGGGTGCAAACCGATCCAACAAATCCGCATCCCAATGCAGCATCCGCGGATGAGTGGAAAGGACGGAATCGGGGTTTATAAGGACGTACGCGGCAACTGCCATCGGTATGAAAAAGGTCGCACTTCGATCCGGGATGTTTCTGCTCTGGAGTCTGCTCGGCTGCAGCGCTGTCTTACTGTCAAGCCTGAGCAGTTGCGGAGGAGGTAGTTCTTCGACCAACTCGCCACCTCCGCCCTCGGGAAAAGTTCAGCATGTGGTGGTGATTTTCCAGGAAAATCGGACTCCGGATAACTTATTTCAGGATCAAACCCTGGTTTCAAGAGGTGCAGATATCCAGAAATACGGGGTGAATTCGCTGGGCCAGAAAGTCGTGCTGACAGCCACAACTCTGGGTACGGACTACGATCTGAGCCATGCGCACAAGGCGTTTCTTGACATGTATGACGCTGGCAAGATGGACGGCGCCGACAAGATTCCCGTGCATTGCGACAAGAACGCTCCTCCGTCCTGCCCCCCGCCAAATCCTTGGTTCCAGTATGTCAATCCGAGCGATGTAGCACCTTATTTCCAACTCGCCGAAACCTACACGTTTGGGGATCGCATGTTTCAGACTAACCAGGGACCGAGCTTCCCCGCACATCAGTACATTATTGCGGGAACCTCCGAGCCCAGTGCGGGCAGCAATTTACTGGTGGCGGAGAATCCGGTCGGTGGAAGTAATTCCTTTCTTTATGCGGGGTGCATAGCCCCTGCCGAGGAAAAAGTATCGTTGATAGATCCCAGCGGTTCAGAAGCCCAAACGATATACCCGTGTCTCGATCATCGCACGCTGACGGACAGCCTCAACGCCGCCAAGCTAAGTTGGCGATATTACGCTCCTTCCGCCGGCGTCATATGGAACGCTCCCAATGCGATCCGGCATATGTGCGTACCCAACGCTACTCCTCCCAACGCGACTGCCTGTACGGGCTCAGATTGGACCAACAACGTGGTCTTGCAACAGACACAAGTGTTAACCGACATCCAAAACGGCAGACTTGCCGCGGTGAGCTGGGTAATTCCCGACGGGCAGGCATCCGACCATGCGGGGGGAAATGAGGGCTCTGGACCTTCATGGGTGGCGTCGGTGGTGAACGCTATTGGGAACAGCCAATATTGGTCTAATACAGTGATCTTCATTACCTGGGACGACTGGGGAGGCTGGTACGACCATGTTGCACCGCCGATCAAGAATTCTTATGAGTACGGTTTTCGTGTGCCGCTGATCGTCGTATCCCCTTACGCCAAAGCGGCTTACATTTCTCACGTGACCCATCATTTCGGCAGCATTCTGAAATATGTCGAAGAGACTTTCAGTCTTAGTTCGCTCGGCTACGCGGATGCAGATGCCGATGACTTCTCGGATTGCTTTGACTACAACCAAACGCCGCTAGCTTTTCACACCATCGCAGCCCCAATGGATGCTCAGCATTTCCTGGAAGACACCACACCGCCTACAGCTCCTGACAACGATTAGCCGCGGGATCGTCGCGCAAACGGAGATCACATCCGTGCGACTCATGTAGAAGAAATTCCGTTTGGTGTGCGCGCATCTAGCAACACTGGGTGCGGGGCTCCCCCGAAGGAATTGGTGCAATTAATTGATCCTTCGGGGTAAAGGTCATCTTGTGAGCGATCTGAACTACCGCGTGTACTTAGTTTGGCGATCTCGGTCACAGAAAGTTATTGAAAGCCAATTCAAAGCAACTCGGAGATATCGGGGTTTTCGCGACCAGAGTTCTGTGCTTATCCCGACGAGATATGGCAGGAGACGGGCCTTAAGAAGATGGTGCTTTCTAACGCTTCCAGAGGTATGATGTCGAGATTTCGGATCAGGCCGAAGTTTGAAGGAGGATGCGTATGAAACTCGCCACCATCGTCGTACTGCTAACAATTTCCGGTGACATGACGCTCGCCTTGGCGCAGACAAACAATATTAAACAAGTTCAACATGTGATTATCGTCATCCAGGAAAACCGCTCCCCCGACAACATGTTTGGGTCCGATGCCGTCAGAAAACGGCACCGATTACCACCCGGGGCAGACCTTGCGCGGCAAGGCAAATGCTACGACACGATCACCAAGACTGACGTAAATATTACGCTGACACCTTGGCGGCTGGATGCTTGTTTTGATCCCCACCACGGGCACGAACAGAGGCCTCCCATCAACGATGCCTGGGTCGAAACCTACCGGAACGGAAACATGGACGGAGCCTGTAATGTTCCGATGAACAAATCCCTTTGCGGTACTCCAGCTTGTCCCGTTTCAGGTTACGCCCATTGTGCCCAATACACGTTTGTCGACAACTCCACGGGAGTCCTGCAGCCTTTGATAGAGATCGCTCAACAATACGGTTACGCTAACTACATGTTTCAGACGAACCAAGGTCCCAGCTACCCGGCGCATCAATTCCTGCTCTCGGGAACCTCGGCGCCAGTCTACAACGACGGCGACCCCGATAAATACTGGGAGTGGTTCGTCGCCGAAATTCCGTATGGCTACAACGAGGCCGGATGCGCCGCGGCTCAGGGGATCGCACCGCCGCAAATCAACCCTCAGGGGGTTGAGTCCGATGGATACACTCCTGCGCCGCCAGTGAACACTCCAGGTTTTCCGTGCTACGATCACAGCACGCTGCCCGACCTGCTGGATGCCCACGGCTTGACCTGGAAGTATTCCGGTGGAAGGGCGGGCCACCCCAAGTCGTATTGGATCGCCCCTAACTCAATCCTTCATTTGTGTGGTACGCCCGGCTACGGCGGCACCTGCTCGGGCGAGGAGTGGACCAACCATGTAGTAATACCTCCCTATCCGCCAGAAAAGGGCAAGATGGCTCCTATTTTGTCAGACCTGCAGAATTGCACTCTTCCCGCGGTGAGCTGGGTGATACCCGACGGGAGCTATTCGGACCACGCGGGAGCCAAGGCTGACATTAAGGGTCCCACCTGGGTCGCCGCCATTGTTAACGCCGTAGGTGGCTACGATAATTCGGGCAAGGAGTTGCCGACGAAGTGCAATTATTGGTCGAACACTGTCGTCTTGATTACCTGGGACGACTGGGGCGGCTGGTACGACCACATTCTGCCCTGGAACTGCCAACCTGGGCCGAATGGGACCTGCCAAGGGTACGCCAACGGCACTGGGAGCCAGTACGTTTATGGATTCCGTGTGCCCCTGCTAGTGGTCTCGGCCTATGCCAAGCAGGGCTACATTTCCGGCGCCCTTCCTCCTTACGGCCCTGGCGAGGTTGTGCCCTACATTCACGATTTCGGCAGTATTCTGAACTTCACCGAGTATGCCTTCGGGAAGAACGGGATTCCCCTGAGCTTTCCGGGGTCCCCGGGCTTGGGAATTAGTCCCTCCTATCCTTACGCAGATTATCTGGCTCCCGATGCTCCCTTTAGCGATCACAACGTCACGCTCTACTCTCTTTCTGATTTCTTCGACTTCACCCAAGCGCCGCGGAAGTTCCGGCCCATTCAAATTGCCCCCCTGTACCAGCAATACAACGCGAAATACTTCGAGAACTACGGACTGCATAAGGGAGACCAAGCTCCTGCAGACCCTGATGACGATGCCGAACCCGATGAGGACTGAGGATCAACTCACAGCGTTCGCCTAGACTAGACCGCTTCCCACGTTCTACTGACCAACGGCGTCGATGCCCGGCTCACGGCGAGGAGAGACGGATCTGGGCTCCCGTGGGCCTCCGTATAACAAGCGCATCAGTGATGCCGCGGTGAGCCAGCTTCATAACCGTGGAGATGTACTAGTGTGATCTATGCCTCCCGCGAGCAAGTAACTAACGTCCAACTGCAGGCGGCTAGTCCCAAATCCAGTTGTCAGGATGCGCAATGTCCCTCGATTTGTTGATTGCGTCAAACCGAAAGATCTTTGCAATCTTCTTGGAGTGCGTCGTACTGGTTCTCATCAGCTTGTGCGCAGTGGCGGAGCCGGTAGAGGCCACAGACAGCGACGGCTATACTCGCGCGGCAGCGCAGAAGCAGCCTCCCAGCAATCCTAAAGCCGATTTTTTTGTGGCGGTAAAGGGCAATGATTCCTGGAGTGGGACCTTGCCCGCTCCCAATTCCAGCCACAATGACGGACCATTTGCTTCCATCGCCCGGGCCCAGATCGCGGTGCAAAAACTGATTCAGGCCCATCCGAACCGACCCATCATTGTTATGATTCGGGGGGGAGCGTACTTTTTGCCGTTAAGCCCCACCAACCCGGGAACGTTGAATTTTACCTCCAGCGATTCGGGCACTTCGCAAATGCCGATAATCTGGGAGAACTATCCCGGAGAGATTCCGATTGTGAGTGGGGGAGAAACAATCGGCGCGGGCGGCCTAGGGCTTAAATGGACACAAGTTTCCGGCAATTTGTGGCAAGTTATGTTGCCGGCCAGCACTCAGCCCTTTGAGAGTCTGTTCTACAAGAGGAAGAGTCGCGAACGCCGTCTGCGTTCGCGCCTGCAGTCCGCCGCTGGCGTGGGCTACTACATGAACAATGGTGCCTGCTATTCCACGGTCACTGGGCAGACAGTGAGCCTGGCCAACTGCAACCTCGGCACGTTTCTGAGAATCGCCGCCTCGGTCCCTCCCGGCAATACCGGTTGTCCCAGCGTCAGCGACGGAACTCAGTCCAAGTGCCTCGACCGTTTCCAATATGACCCCAGCGATCCCATCACGAAGTGGGTCAATCTGAACGGCATCTATACAGGAGATCCCTCAAAGCCTTGTCAAGGCGATAACTCGAATCCCTATCCCGTCGGGGACATTGAACTGACTCTGTTCGACGGCTTTACCGTCGACGTCATGCGCATCAACTGTGTCGACACCACCAACCATATCCTTTATCTCACCGGTCCAACCCAGGGGCTTGCCGGTCAGTACAACCTGTTCGGTCCGACCGCAGGCCACCGGTACATCATCGAGAATGCCAAGGATGCTTTCTATCAGGAACAACATGCAGGTCAGAGCGGAATCTGGTTTCTGGATCGCTCCGCTCAACCGTGGACGCTATTCTACGTCGCCAACAGCGAAGAGAATCCCAATTATGACAACGCTATCATCCCTCAGTTGCAGCCCGTCAGTCCCACGGGCGGTAGCATCTTTTCAGCCATCCAGCTCAGCTACGTAACCTTTCAGGGCCTCACCTTCGAGATGGATAACTTTCTCCCTCTTCCCTCCGGTTTTAACAACGACCAGACTGGTGGGAGCACACTCCCTGCAGCGGTTGATTGCGAGAGTTGTCAGAAGGTCACCTTCGATGGCATCACCGTCCGGCATACTTCCGCCTCTGGTCTGCAAATCACTTCTCTGGCCGGACACTCCGGCCCCCCGGCGGTCAACGACGTGGTTCAAAATTCGGCTTTCTACGACCTCGGCAGCAGTGGCATCCATATCGGGCACGCGCCGCAAAACAATGACGTAGCCACCAGTGTGGTGCACTCCGTTACGGTGCAAAATAACATTGTCCAGGGTTTCGCCCGCGTTTTCGCCGATAGCAGAGGCATTGCCCAAGGCAGTGGCAACAATATCCTCTATCTGCACAACGACATTGATGATGGATACCACGGCGGCATCTCGATCTGTCTGGTGGGATGCCCGGGCGAGAATGGTAGTGGCATTGTCACCCAGTACAACCACCTCTGGAACCTCATGCAAGGCATCACCTCGGATGGGGGCGCACTTTGGTACTCGGTAGGAGATTCTCAGAAAAGCGGGACAGGAAACAAGATTCTCAACAACCTAGTTCACGATGTCAGCGATGACTCCGTCATCGACCGAGGAATCCTGGGCACCGGCTATGGTGGTCATGGCATCTATCTGGATTTTCAGTCTGCGGGAGTGAGTATCGAAAATAACGTCGTCTATCGGGTTTCCGCCAACGCTGTGTTTGTCTACAAGGCCCCCGCCAACAATCAGCCACCCAACACGTTCAAAAACAACATCTTTGCTTACGGCCGCAAAGGCATGTTCGAAGAGAACATCACGTGGCCGCAGAACTGTGGTAGCTCGGTGCGGGTAAACCTGATCAGCAACATCCTGTATTTCGACCAGAGCGATCGGACAGGATTCTATGCGATCAAAGGCTGCGCCGACTCCTGCGGCATGGCATTCAACAACTTCGAGAATTTTCAACGCAATCTCTATTGGAGAACCGACGGCCTGTTCGCCAGCGACAAGAACGCGTTTCATGTCTTGACAACCACGCCTCCGCCGGACCAGGCGAACACCTGCTTCGAACCCTCCAATCCCACATCGGCTTGGACGTTCTTCGATTTCCCAACCTGGCAGAATGGACATCCTCTAGTTAACGGAGAGCACTTGGCGATGAATGAGGACTTGGAAGGAACCGTAACCGTGGATCCTGGATTTGGCAACACTGGACTGCCGACCGACTTCTTGCTGACTAGATCGCCCGTGGCAGGCTTCGACTACATCCAAACCAATGAGACCATCAGGCACGCTGGACGAACAAACCCCTTAATTCAGCCGGCAATTGTGCCCAACACGTTTCCTACCTACTACTATACCGCCTTCTAGATCAGGAGGCGATGGATTTGGACGGGTGGTTCCAAGACCGACTCGCCTTTTTACAGCAGGCGAGAGGGTTAAATAATTGCCGGTTCTTGGGGTGACATACCGAAGACTGTCTTGGCATACCACGTCCCATGCGGGCCAACCCAGGTCGTCCACATGGGTAGGCGGGCTGCGACTGCTGGTTCTTTCAGGAGTTACTCCATCTGCCTGCTATGTTGCGCAGTCGCAATTTATTCCACTCGGTAGTTCTTCCTAACAAAGTCAGAGATCGCTGACACATAACTTATTGTTGGCTTGTTATTGAACTCATCGAGTAAGCGAACCAGGGACGTCACCGAGGCAGCAAGTCTGCTGGGGTGAGGCGCAGAACAGATGTGCGTCTGGCCCCGGTAAATGAAAAAGAATCAGCTGCCGCTGAAGAATAGATTGTCGTCTCGGGAGATGTAGTACCGAGCCGAGCCGGTGGCAATTGAACGTTCTCCGTTCCTGAACGGCAGGGCTTGAATGCGGCATTGCGAAACAATTCGAGATTTGTGATCCAAGGAACGTTGAAGCTCTTCCGGTAGCATTTCGGGTTCTTGCATATTAGAACCTAGCATTTCGTTCTCAGATCTTGTTGCGCATCTCATCACTGTAAAACATGCCTCAACCATCTGGATGTGGCGCGTCCAACAGCACGCAAAAAGTTGAGATCCATGATTGCCGGGCTCTGGATCTGGAAGTCTTTTCACTAAACTCTTGATCTCGCCAAAAACGCTCCGAGTCTACTTTCGATCTCGGTTTGGTGTACCTGTCATTGCGCGGGATGCGAGTGCGAAATCTGAACCTAGGATGCTCACCAACTTCGAAGTGTGACTTCAGCATCGGTGTCGGATTCCGCACCACCCCAGACGGCGGAATAGTTTCATCAGTAAAGCATCCATATCGACGAGTCGATCTACACCTGTTATCGCCTTGAGGCAGGTCGTAACCGGTACGAGTGTTTACCTTCTAATTAATGTCTCCGAGCTGATTGAGTAACTGGTAACTGTTATTGAAGAAATTTCCCTGTTTTCTTTACGCCACTGTGGGGCAGTAGACGACCATGGTGTCACTCCGCAGCTCTCGACATCAGGCAGTCCGAGCATGGTAAGTAACATTCCAGGTTCGGCGGTGACTTTCGAGCGCGGATCCGACTCCGAAAGCTTGAAATAGGTTCGCAGGCCTACGAATTGATAGGTTTTTGTGATGACTTCGGTCACATAACTACGGTCATAAGACCACGGTTATCTAGTTCGCTGGTTTGGGGACGAATAGATTCGATTTCGGGACTTGGCAAGAGAAGTCCCAAATCCAGTTGTCAGGATGCGCAATGTCCCCCGATTTGTTGATTGCGTCAAACCGAAAGATCTTTGCAATTTTCTTAGAGTGCGTCGTACTGGTTCTCATCAGCTTGTGCGCAGTGGCGGAGCCGGCAGGGGCCACAGACAGCGACGGCTATACTCGCGCGGCAGCGCAGAAGCAGCCTCCCAGCAATCCTAAAGCCGATTTTTTTGTGGCGGTAAAGGGCAATGATTCCTGGAGTGGGACCTTGCCCGCTCCCAATTCCAGCCACAATGACGGACCATTTGCTTCCATCGCCCGGGCCCAGATCGCGGTGCAAAAACTGATTCAGGCCCATCCGAACCGACCCATCATTGTTATGATTCGGGGGGGAGCGTACTTTCTGCCGTTAAGCCCCACCAACCCGGGAACGTTGAGTTTTACCTCCAGCGATTCGGGCACTTCGCAAATGCCGATAATCTGGGAGAACTATCCCGGAGAATTTCCGACTGTGAGCGGGGGCGAGGCCATCACCAAAGGACGGTTGCAGATAAACTTCCACGGGTTGGGGCTTAAATGGACACAAGTTTCCGGCAATTTGTGGCAAGTTAAGTTGCCGGCCAGCACTCAGCCCTTTGAGAGTCTGTTCTACAAGAGGAAGAGTCGCGAACGACGCCTGCGCTCGCGCCTGCAGTCCGCCGCTGGCGTGGGCTACTACGTGAACAATGGTGCCTGCTATTCCACGGTCACTGGGCAGACAGTGAGCCTGGCCAACTGCAACCTCGGCACGTTTTTGAGAATCGCCGCCGCGGTCCCTCCCGGCAATACCGGTTGTCCCAGCGTCAGCGACGGAACTCAGTCCAAGTGCCTCGACCGTTTCCAATATGACCCCAGCGATCCCATCACGAAGTGGGTCAATCTGAACGGCATCTATACAGGAGATCCCTCAAAGCCTTGTCAAGGCGATAACTCGAATCCCTATCCCGTCGGGGACATTGAACTGACTCTGTTCGACGGCTTTACCGTCGACGTCATGCGCATCAACTGTGTCGACACCACCAACCATATCCTTTATCTCACCGGTCCAACCCAGGGGCTTGCCGGTCAGTACAACCTGTTCGGTCCGACCGCAGGCCACCGATACATCATCGAGAATGCCAAAGATGCTTTCTATCAGGAACAACATGCAGGTCAGAGCGGAATCTGGTTTCTGGATCGCTCCGCTCAGCCGTGGACGCTATTCTACGTCGCCAATAGCGAAGAGGATCCCAATTATGACAACGCTATCATCCCTCAGTTGCAGCCCGTCAGTCCTACGGGCGGTAGCATCTTTTCAGCCATCCAGCTCAGCTATGTAACCTTTCAGGGCCTCACCTTCGAGATGGATAACTTTCTCCCTCCTCCGTCCGGTTTTAACAACGACCGGACTGGGGAGAGCACACTCCCTGCAGCGGTTGATTGCGAGAGTTGTCAGAAGGTCACCTTCGATGGCATCACCGTCCGGCACACTTCCGCCTCTGGTCTGCAGATCGCTTCTCTGGCCGGACACTCCGGCCCCCCGGCGGTCAACGACGTGGTTCAAAATTCGGCTTTCTACGACCTCGGCAGCAGTGGCATCCATATCGGGCACGCGCCGCAAAGCAATGACGTAGCTACCAGTGTGGTGCACTCCGTTACCGTGCAAAATAACATTGTTCAGGGTTTCGCCCGCGTTTTCGCCGATAGCAGAGGCATTGCCCAAGGCAATGGCAACAATATCCTCTATCTGCACAACGACATTGATGATGGATACCACGGCGGCATCTCGATCTGTCTGGTGGGATGCCCGGGCGAGAATGGTAGTGGCATTGTCACCCAGTACAACCACCTGTGGAACCTCATGCAAGGCATCACCTCGGATGGGGGCGCACTTTATTACTCGGTAGGAGATTCCCAGAAAAGCGGGACAGGAAACAAGATTCTCAACAACCTGGTTCACGATGTCAGCGATGACTCCGTCATCGACCGAGGAATCCTGGGCACCGGCTATGGTGGTCATGGCATCTACCTGGATTTTCAGTCCGCGGGAGTGAGTATCGAAAATAACGTCGTCTATCGGGTTTCCGCCAACGCTGTGTTTGTCAGCAAGGGCCCCGCCAGCAATCAGCCACCCAACACGTTCAAAAACAACATCTTTGCTTACGGCCGCAAAGGCATGTTCGAAGAGAACATCACGTGGCCGCAGAACTGTGGTAGCTCGGTGCGGGTAAACCTGATCAGCAACATCCTGTATTTCGACCAGAGCGATCGGACAGGATTCTATGCGATTAAAGGCTGCGCCGACTCCTGCGGCATGGCATTCAACAACTTCGAGAATTTTCAACGCAATCTCTACTGGAGAACCGATGGCCTGTTCGCCAGCGACAAGAACGCGTTTCATGTCTTGACAACCACGCCTCCGCCGGACCAGGCGAACACCTGCTTCGAACCCTCCAATCCCACATCGGCTTGGACGTTCTTCGATTTCCCAACCTGGCAGAATGGACATCCTCTAGTTAGCGGAAAGTCCTTGGCGATGAATGAAGACTCGGAAGGAACCGTAACCGTGGATCCTGGATTTGGCAACACTGGACTGCCGACCGACTTCTTGCTGACTAGATCGCCCGTGGCAGGCTTCGACTACATCCAAACCAATGAGACCATCAGCACTGCAGGGCGAACCACGCCCTCGCTCACGCCGCCGAAAGTGCTAGCCACTTTCCCAACTTACTATTACACAGCCTTCTAGATCGATAAAGTCGCTTACGCGCCTACCAAATGGTCATGGGAGCAGCTTCCCACCCCGAAGGGGACAAAAGGGGTGCGCAGCAACGCGCGCATGAGGGCCCCGGGCGGCCTCGATGAATCTTAAAAGGATCTATCCGGGGTGTCCCACCCTTATTCGCGCCTTTGCAAAAAAGAGTGGGTGCGAACAGGGCGGTCCATCACATCCAACCGTGATGCCAGCCTTTCCGCCTCGTATTCAAACCTGCTAGTCCAGCTTGAGCCGAACCGGCAACTCCAGTCCTCACCACAGCGATCGTAGCACTGTTCAAGCTAATCCTGATCCAGAAACGGAACGTGGAAGAAGAAGGAGCGGCATCGTCCCGAAATATAAAGGTATCGACCCCACTATGCTGGCCTGATCTTGGATGGGTCACCACCCCCAAGAAATTCCTGGAAGCCGCGATCGCGGCTCTGATGATCGTAACCACGAAGAATCCTCCAATCCGTTCTTAACCGAGAGCGCTGGTACGACGGCAGATCTTCGTTGCAATTCGGTCATGTACGTCGGTTATCTGTATCGTCGGTCACACAGAGATTAGATTCCGCTTAAGGACTTGCCAGCGCAGTCCCAATTCCGTTTTCAAAGGACACGCAATGTCCCCCTGTTTGTTGGTTGCGGCGAACCGAAGAGTCCTCACCAGTTTCATCGAGTGCGTCATACTCGTCCTAATCAGCATTTTCTCGATTCAGTCCATCGCGCAAGTCTCCCCTGGCAAGCCCAGAGCGGATTTTGTTGTGGCCACTGACGGCAACGACTCCTGGAGCGGGATGCTGCCTGCCCCAAATCCAGCAAACACGGACGGACCGTTCGCTTCGGTCGCGCGGGCCCAGGTCGCAGTTCGGAAGCTGATTCAGAGCCATCCCAACCGGCCCATCGTGATCATGATTCGGCAAGGTATTTACTACCTCCCCTTAAGCCCCACCAATCCGGGAACTTTAAGTTTCACTTCGAGTGACTCGGGAACGTCTAAGATGCCGGTTACGTGGGAAAACTATCCTGGGGAAACTCCGACTGTGAGCGGTGGGGAGTCGATAAGGACGGGAACACAGCCGATAAATCGCACCGGACTGGGGCTGACCTGGATAAATCCCTTCGCAAATCTATGGCAGGTTCGGTTACCCACGAACACTCAACCTTTTGAATATCTGTTTTACAAGACGAAGGGTCGCGGTCGACGGCTGCGTTCGCGCCTGCAATCCCCCAGCGCCATCGGTTATTACATGAACAACGGTTCCTGCTACTCCACTGTCACGGGACAGGCCGTCACCCTGGCCAACTGTAATCTCGGCACTTTCCTGCGTGTCGCCGCCGAAGTGCCTCCCGGCAACACCGGTTGCCCGAGCGTGAGTGACGGAACTCGATCCAAGTGTCTAGACCGCTTCCAATATGACCCTCGCGATCCTATCACTACTTGGATCAATTTGAACGGCGTCTATAGCGGAGATCCCTCCCGTCCCTGTCGTGTCGACGACTCTAGTTCTTATCCGGTCGGTGACATCGAAATCACCCTGTTCGACGACTGGACCGCGGACGTCATGCGCATCAACTGTGTCGACACCCTCAACCACATCATTTTTTTCAGCGGCCCGACAAAGGGCAGTCCCGGAAACTACGATTGTTTCGGTCCCACTGCCGGCCACCGCTACATTGTCGAGAACGCGAAAGATGCCTTCCGCAAGGAACAACAGGACGGCCAGACCGGAATCTGGTTCCTTGATCGCTCGACGAAGCCTTGGACACTGTCCTACGTCGCTAATGACGGAGAGAACCCCAACGTTGACAACGTTCTAATACCCCAACTCAAACCCGCCACCCAAAACGGCGGGAGCATCCTATCCGCCGTCCAACTCAACTACGTAACCTTTCAGGGCATCGTCTTTGAGATGGACAATTTTGTTCCGCCGGCCGCCGGTTTCAGCGACGATGAAAATGGCGAGAATACGTTGCCCGCGGCCATCGACTGCGAGAGTTGTCAGCATGTCGCCTTCGATGGCGTCAGCGTTCGTCATACCTCCGCTTCGGGTCTCCAGATCGCTTCTTTAGCCGGACACACAGGACCACCCGCGGCCGACGATCTGGTCCAAAACTCGGCCTTCTTCGACCTAGGCGACAGCGGCATTCATATTGGCCATGCGCCGCGCGGCTGGGACCGGGCAGCCAGTGTGGTTCACTCAGTGATCGTGCAAAATAACATCGTACAAGGCTACGGCCGCGTTTTCCCCGATGGCGAAGGGATGGCGCAAGGCAACGGCAACAACGTCCTGTACCAGCACAATGAGATTAATGACGGATACCACGCAGGCATATCCATCTGCGAGTACTCATGCCCGGGCGAAAACGGCAGTAATATTGTCAGTCAGTACAATCACATCTGGAATATAATGCAAGGCATCACCTCCGACGGCGGGGCGCTGTACTACTTCGTCGGAGGTTCTCAAAAAAGTGGGACAGGCAACAAGATTCTCAACAACTTGGTCCACGATGTGAGCGATTCCTCGATTATCGATCAAGGAATCCTGGGGACCGGCTATGGCGGGCAGGGCATTTATCTGGATGGGCAGTCCGCAGGTGTGACTGTAGAAAACAACGTCGTCTATCACGTTTCTCAAAGCACGGTATTCATAGACAAGGGTCCCGGTAACTCCCAACCCGCTAACAACTTCCGCAACAATATCTTTGCCTACGGCCGCAAAAGCATGGTACAGGAAAACCAGGCCTGGCCCCAGAATTGTGGTGGCTCAACCCGGCTTAACCTGGTTAGCAACATTTTCTATTTTGATCAAAATGATTCGAAAGGGTTCTACGCCATTCAAGGGTGTGCCGACTCATGCGGCATGTCGTTCGACGGATTCCAGAGTTTTCAGCGAAACCTCTACTGGAGAACGGACGGCCAGTTTGCCACCGATAGCAAGGCGTTCCATGTCTTGACGAATACGCCTCCTCCGGATCAGGCGAGTTCATGTTCCAAACCCCCCAATACGAGTGCATGGACGTTCTTCGACTTCTCGACCTGGCAGACTGGACACCCACGGGTTCACGGAAAACCATTGCCCATGAATGAAGACCCGGAAGGAACCGTAACCGTAGATCCCGGGTTTGGGCACACCGGCCTGCCTTCCGACTTCTTGCTCTCCAAGTCCCCAGTCTCAGGTTTCGATTATGCTCTAACCAACAGCACCATCCACACGGCGGGACGAACCAATCCATTGCTCAAGCCGCCACAACTCGTACCCACTTTCCCCACATATTATTACGCAGCCTTCTAGATCGAAAACGTGCTCCGGATAAAGAGTGGGGGCCCTCATTGTTCGAGGACACCTTCAGGTTTGCGAATTCCGATTTTGTCGATGGGGCACACGCCAGCGACGCCGCCAGACGCTCGCATCTTGGTAACAGTTTTGCTTTTGTTATTTGTCACCCAGACGCCGTCACCTCAAATGCAAAACTTTCGGGAAGCATATCTTTACAACGAAGGTTCGAATTACACTGCCATCCCATCGTAACAACTGCCGGTATCCGAGATAAGAGAAGCAGACGCCTAACTGTACTAATATTTCGCGCAACCTAGACATTGACACTGAGTTCGCTGCAAACCCAAGGAACATCGCCCACAGAATTCGCAACGGCGAGGTCGTCGGTTCGATCCCAACTAGTGTAGTGCGTCACAAATAACAACCTTTATCTATCCGCGAGCGTCTTATGATAGAGGAGACGCTTACGGATGCGAATCGCCCCAGTCATTACGTTGAGTTCGGAGGAAAGGGCTCTGTTAGAATCCCAAGCCCGGAGCCGATCTGTCCCGGTGCGGGTGGCGGAGCGCGCTCGCATCGTGTTGTTTGCAGCTTCGGGCCAGTCGGACAAGGAGATCGCCGCCCACCTGGTGATCACCCCGAAAAAGGTTTCCCGCTGGCGCAAGCGCTTCCTGGCGCTGGGCGTGCCCGGATTGCAGAAAGACGCGCCCCGACGGGGACGCAAGCCCACCATCGGTGCCCGCCTGACCCAACGCGTGGTGACCATGACCACGCGCCAGCAACCGGCCAACGCTACCCACTGGAGCACACGCACGATGGCCGCGGCTGTCGGTATCAGCGAAGCCAGCGTGCGGCGCATTTGGCGCGCCCACGGGTTGAAACCGCATCGCGTGGAAACTTTCAAGATCAGCAACGATCCTGCGTTCGCCGAGAAGTTGGAAGACATCGTCGGCCTGTACCTCAATCCGCCCGAGCACGCTCTGGTGTTGTGCGCCGACGAGAAGAGCCAAATTCAAGCCTTGGATCGTACCCAACCCGGTCTGCCGCTGAAGCGCGGACGCGGCGCCACCATGACTCACGACTACAAACGCAACGGCACGGCCACTCTGTTCGCCGCTCTGAATGCCGCCAACGGCGAGGTCTTTGGCCTTTGCCAGGAACGGCATCGCCATCAGGAATGGCTCAAGTTCCTCCGTCTGATTGACCAGACCATTCCGCCTCACCGACAGCTTCACTTGATCTGCGATAACTACGCGACCCATAAGCATCCCAAAGTGCAGCGCTGGCTGGCACGGCATCCGCGCTTCCATCTGCACTTCACTCCCACCAGCGCATCGTGGCTCAACATGGTGGAACGCTTCTTTCGCGACCTGACTCAAAACCGGCTCCGGCGCGGCGTATTCCGCGACTTGGAAGAACTCATCATGGCCATCGGCACCTACATCGACCGCCACAACAAAAGTCCGAAACCATTCATTTGGACCGCGCGAGCCGCCGACATCCTGGAAAAAGTGAAACGCGCCCGCCGTACCCTGAATAAACGTCACTCTGTTTGACGCACTACACTAGCTTCACCATTCAACGAACCAAATAGACTATCGATCCGCAGCACCCTTCGTTTACATGTTACGGTCAGACCGGCGGTCGCAGGAAGAGGCCATGGCGCGAATCAATCGTCGTCAGGATCTAGCGGTGGTGCTTTGTCGTTCACGAAATGGGCGGCGTTGAGCTTGGCTGGAATAGTTTGGAACGTCAGCGGTGTTTGGCCGAAGTCGAAACAATCGGAAAGGTCGCCGGTGTTAGTGAACGAGTCAGCATAGGCCGGAGAGGCCTGGGGAGCCACCTTGGGCAAGTCGAAGGTTGCCTCAATGAACTTCAGAATGCTGCCAAAGTCATAAACTGTGTGGGAGACAAATCCGGCCCTGGAGTAGGGAGAGATAACGACCAGAGGCACGCGAAAACCGAACTCGTAAGCGTTGAGGATCACGGGTGGCGGGACATGATCGTACCAGCCTCCCCAGTCATCCCACGTCAGAATGATCGCTGTATTGGACCAATAAGAACTGGCGCCAATAGCATTGACGATGGATGTTACCCAGGAAGGCCCTGAACCGTCATTGACCCCCGCATGATCGGATTGCTGCCCGTTCGGAATCACCCAGCTCACGCTGGGAAGGCTACCGCTAGTGATGTCAGTCAGTACTTGGGTCTCGGGAATGACGACGCCATTCACCCAATCGGCGCCGGTACATTCTGTAGCATTGGGAATCGGCGCGTTTGGTCCGCACATATGTTCGATTGCGTTGGGTGCGGTCCATATCGATCCTGCCCCTGACGTGTAGTAGCGCCAGCTGATCTTGTTGGTATCGAGCAAGTCGGTCAGAGTGGGATGTTCGTAGCACGGATACTCCGGGTGCTCGACACCGCTAGGATCAATCTGCATGACTGTTACGCTTGGGGGCGCGATGCACCCCGCGTTCGGATTGCTGCCGGCACTGAGCGGATAGAGCAGATTTTCTGCGGCGAACCAATCGCTGTTGGGCTGACCCGGCGGAGTCGGCGCTGACGTCCCCGAAATAATGAACTGATGGGCGGGGAAACTGGGACCTTGATTGGTCTGGAACATTCGGTCGCCAAAGGTATAGCTTTCGGCCATCTGGAAATACGACGCAACTTCTGATGGATTCACATAGTGAAACCAAGGATTCTGAGGAGGACAGTCCGCCTCCTTCGCGTTGCAATGGATAGGGATCAAGTCGGCGCCATCCATTTTGCCGTTGTCATACATCTTGAGGAAAGAGTCGTGCGAATGGTTCAAATCGTAGTCGGTCACTAGGGACGTAGCGGCGAGGGGGATCACCTGGCCGAGGGAGTTCGTACCACTGCTGGCAATGTCCGCACCTTTTGCAATCAGATTTGGATCATGAAACAGGTTGTCGGGCGTGCGATTTTCCTGGAAAATAACCACGACATGCTGAATCTTGGATGAAGGTGGTGGGGCGGGTTCTTGGCTGGCTCCCCCCCCACAGCCGTTCAAACCCACCAATGCGGCAGCAGTTGAGATGAGCAACCCCCAGAGCAGGTATACCTTATATGAACTCATACATCGCTCCTCAGATGACGTCACCGATATGCCAGTCCATTTGTTACCAACCCTGCCTGCGAACATTCCACTCGGCGACGGTAGAGGCTATTCGCGTGCTAAGACTTCCCGGTAAGGCAAACTCGTCGGATCCCAATCAACCTCGTGCGTCGACGTCACATATGAAAAGAAGGGCGGGTTGTCAGCAGTCTCAAGAAAAGTGATCACGCCGGTGCTGCCAAGCTAGTGTGGTTTTGAGTTTCCGGGAACCGGTTCTTCACTCGATGCGAAGTATGCCTGGTTGACATCCGTCGTGATGGACTGCTGGACGAGTCGGATCATTTCGTCCATACGTTGGCTTTGGAGCGTTTCGTGGATGCTGTCTTTCACCGCCTCCAACGTCTCTGTTTCCTTGGCATCAACTTTGTAAATATAGTGGCCAGTGGAATCGCTGATCACGGTGGAGACTTCGCCGGGCTTCAGTTCGAATACAGAGATATGGGCGGGGGGCAGGCCGTCTCGACGTACCTGGCCTAGACTAGGCGTGGGCGGAACAGAGTCCAACCCGGCCGCTACCCAGGCCACATTCTGCAATTTGAAAAAGTCTTCGCCTGCGGCCGCGCGCGCACGCAACTGCTGAGCCTCGCGGGTCATGGCGTCTTCTGCCTCTTTCCTCTGCATCGTCAAGGCCTCTGTCGTAGCTTCCTTGAGTACAGGTTCCAGCCGCTTCTGGTTGGGGATGAAAATTCGCTCGAGGGTCGCTTGCTGGAAGGCGGCTGCATGGTTGCGATAGTAGTCCTCAATGTCCTTTTCGGGCACCTGTTCCGAGTCGTCTTTAAATTGGCGGACGAGTTCCTGGGAGAGGATCTGCACTCGTGCGAAAGCGAGACGTTGCTCAAAATGAGGGTTATTCTCCAAGCCGCGCGCCTCGGCTTCGTGTGCCATCGCCAGCAAGTTGGGATACGAGTTGGCGATCTGGCGCGCCATGGAGGGACTAACGTGGGGTTGTAGGGCATCGACCAACTGCTCGAACTGAGCCCGGGTAATTACGGTTTTGCAGGATGCACTAAACGGTTGGTCCGAGGGTGAGATGGTCGACTTCAGGCAGAGCCCTTTGATAGTGAGGACTGCATCGTTGGGGGCAACCCTAGACGCCGAAGCAGGCATTGCACCCTCGTCGTTCTTCTCTTGGACGGCAGGTGGACGATAGTCTGGTTGAGCCGCTGACGGGACAGGCTTCTCTTGTCCCCAAGAAACGACTATAAGCAGCAGGCAGAACAGGCACAGATTGCGCATTGTTGGGAATCCTTTATTCCGATTTAAGCAGACAGTTACAGTTACAGAGTCCCAGTATACGAGCCCGAGCACGGCTGGGGCCGCGCGTTGCGGTCCTGAAAAAGCGAAAAATGAACCATTTTTCCCTTCGCGAGTGCAAGCTATTGCATATTGACATCGGCTTTGTCGGGGTTCAGAATCTTGAGAACTTGGGTTGTTCCTCGTTTGTCACGAGTTCTGTGCGCATACCTGACGAAAGGCATCGATTCGGCCCGCGCAATTTTTCCCGGTTTTCGTTGTTGCTCGCCGAGTGGTTAGGCGGATTCGGTGGCGTTGGGTAATAAGCGAGTAGAGTTCGGCTGGAGCTGATCACATCGGAAGTGAGGTTACGTTTATGAATCAAGAGGTCGCGTTTCGTTGGGTCGCCCGCTTGGCGTCCCTGATGGTAGTGGTTTCATGCTTTACGCCGGCATGGTCGCAAACTTTCAAGGGCGTCCTGACGCAGCACAACGATAACGCCCGCACCGGCCAGAACTTGAACGAAACGACTCTCACTCCGCAAAACGTGGGGGCCAACACGTTCGGTAAAGTGTTTTCATACTCAGTGGACGGCCAGATTTACTCGCAGCCACTCTACGTGCCGAACGTGACCATTCCGGGCAAAGGCAAGCACAACGTAGTTTATGTGGAGACGCAAAACGACAGCGTGTACGCGTTTGACGCGGACGGCTTGAGCAGTAATCCGTTGCTGCAGATCAGTTTTATTAACCGGGCACAGGGTATCACGCCGGTTCCATGCGGAACCGACGGTAACACCGACATCAGCTGCGGAGTTTATCCCATCTACGGAATCAATTCCACGCCGGTCATCGATCCCGGCAGCAAGACCATGTACCTGTTGGTGCGGACAGCGGAGAATGGCAATTATTTCCAGCGTCTTCACGCCGTCGATATAACGACGGGAGCAGAGAAGTTCGGTGGGCCGGTGACGATAACGGCGACTGTTCACGGGACTGGAGCGGGGAACAAGCACGGCATTATCACGTTCAACCCTCTAGCGGATGTGCAAAGGTCTGGGTTGCTCCTGGTGAATGGCAGAATCTACATCGGATGGGCCGGAGCCGTTCACGGTTGGATCCTGGCGTACAACGCGAAGACGCTAAAGCGTGTGGGAATCTTCAATAGCACTCCGGACTCGCATATTGGCGGTATCTGGGCGAGCGGAAATGGCCTGGCCGCGGATAGCTCTGGGAGTATCTACGCGGCAATCGGCGACGCGCTTTTCGATGTGAGTACGGGAGGCCGCGACTACGGCGACAGCTTGATAAAATTCAACGGCAGCCTCGCTGTGGAGGACTATTTCACGCCAATGGACCAAGCATGTCGTAAAGACAACGACATGGACTTGGGTTCTGCCGGGCCCATCCTTTTGCCCACCCAATCGGGTTCGGTCCCGAATGAACTGGTCATTGCAGGTAAAGGCGGTAAGCCTTGCGATACCTCGGGCGTAAGCACGATTTATCTTCTCGATCGCGATAATCTGGGAAAATATAACGCCGGTCAGGACAATGCTGTCGAAGAGGTACTTGGAGCTCCCTTTGGATACTGGAGCAGCCCTGCCTATTGGGAAGGACAGAAGGGTGCTTATGTCTATTTAGGTGGTGTCACCTCAGAGGGCGGCCAAGGCGACAACTTGAAGATGTTCAGCCTGGCCAACGGACTACTTTCGAATGTCCCGGTTGCCCAGAGTTCGCACATCTTCCCAGTGGGAACTACGCCCTCGGTTTCAGCCAACGGCACCGGTGACGGTATCGTCTGGGCCGTCGAGCGGCAGGATTCCCTAGGCACGCAATCCGGGGATAGACCTGGTGTGCTCTATGCTTACGATGCCACCAACCTTGCCATATCTCTCTACAACAGCGCCCAAGCGCTTTCCCAAGGCGTGCCGCGGGACCGTGGAGGCTGCGGTAACAAGTTCGCGGTTCCGACCATCGCCAATGGCAGGGTCTACGTGGGAACGCAGAATGAACTTGATGTCTTTGGAATTCTTGGTACCTCAACCGGACCCAACATTTACCTATCGAATCCTTGCTATAACTTTCCGCCCTCGAAGGTGGGCGTACAGGTAAAGAAGAGCATAGGCCTGACGAACAACGGGACCTCGACCCTAACTGTTAGCAACATAGCAATTACGGGTACAAATTCGGCCGACTTCAGCCAGACCAACACTTGCGCAACCGTCGCGGTTGGTGCGAAGTGCAACATTACGGTTGCCTTCACCGCATCTGTCGTAAAGCCTGAGACCGCGTACGTGACGATTACCGACAATGCTGTGGGCAGCCCGCATAACATTTATCTGATCGGCGTGGGTCAGAAAGCCCTCGAGTAATTTGGGTGTAGGTATTTCTACTTGCTTGATCGCTGCTTCTTCGTCTCTGGACCCAAAGGGCAATGCGGCCCAGACGCCTTGACAACCGCCCAGCCCGGATGCAGGAATATGCTCGTTGGGCCACATAGTTCAAGTATGGGTTCTCGTAACCCGACCGGTTGAGTTGTCCGAACTGCGGTTCATGTCCTGTTCGTGATTTGCCGCCGGAGTTGCTTCGATGGAATGCATTTCCGAACGCGTCCGATCCTTCCTTCATTCCTGGAGTAAAACAACAGAAATACAACCTGAGGAGGAGAACATGTTTACTCATAGCCGCTCGAGTCGCGCGCTCCCCATCGTCCTGTCGCTGATGATCGGATTTGCGGTAATTGCACCGCCAGCTGTTGCTCAGTATGAGGTCACGAATCTGGTATCCAGCCAAGGCGGAATAGCGAAATTTCTAGACTCCGACCTTATTAATCCATGGGGAATCGCATATGCACCCGCAGGCGCGATTTGCGTCGCTGACACCGGCACCGGTCTGGCAACCTCTTACAACGCTCAAGGCGTGAAGCAGTCGTTGGTAATTACGGTTCCGGCTGCTTCCAAGCGCCATGGGACTCCCACCGGCGTCGTTTACAACCGTACGACTGACTTCCAGATTTCGCAGGGTGGACACTCCGGTCCTGCGACTTTTATTTTTGATACCATCGACGGCACAATCAGCGGCTGGAACTCGAAGGTAAACTCCAACACCGCAATCGTCGTAGTAAAAACCCCCAGCGCGTCATACACCGGGCTGGCCATCGGAGCGAGCAAAGGCGCTAACTTTATTTATGCAGCGGATCACAAGAACAATAAGGTGGACGTCTACGACGGCTCGTTCCACTTGGTCAAGTCCTTCACTGATTCCAACCTTCCCGCCGGCTCCGCCCCTTTCAATGTTCGACCCATCAATGGCAAGCTGTTCGTGGCTTTCACGAGTCCCAGGGTTGGTGGCGCTGTGGATATTTTTGATATGGCCGGCAACCTGATCAAAACTTTCACTTCGGGCAGCGAGCTCAACGGACCATGGGGATTGGCGCAGGCACCCGGGAACTTCGGCCCGGCAAGCAAAGCCTTGTTGGTGGGGAATTTGAATGATGGCCGAATCAATGCCTTCAACCCCACCACCGGGCAGCTTATCGGGCCTCTCACCGACCCCAATGGAAAAATAATCAGCGAGAGCGGTCTGTGGGCGATTGGGTTCGGGGGCGGGACTTCGCAGAATGGCAGGACCAACCAGCTATTCTTCGCCGCAGGCATTAATAACGAAAAGGGCGGACTGTTCGGCGTGATCAGTTACAAGAAATGAATCCGGGTATTCGGGGCGATAAGGATTCTTGAGTGGGTGAAGGATGCGGTTTTCTGATGGCCGTACGCTGTTAGCCCCAAATTAAAGGATTCTCACGCTGACAACGTGAAATGATTCTCCATTCATGTATCCGCTTATTGAAACTCGATGCCCTTCCTGATCCTCGACAGCCTCTGGGTTGTCGATCATCATCGCGTCCTGGCCTCCGTCCTGAACAATCACGGCTTTTCCGTGCCGGACCAGGCAGAGCGCTATTGAGTCGGTTGGATTGGGAGGCGCGCCCTTGGCTGGTGGGGCAAGCGGAATCGAGCACCCGATCGTCCCGTAAAGAGTGTCCTCTTCTTTTTTCTCTTTTGTCTTCTTGTGGCGCGCGCCTGCCATTGTTGTGACAAGCGTCAACAATGTGAGAAAAAGGCTAACGGACATCAGTTTGCGCAGCATCAGATCCTCCCGCCAGGAGCCGACCCCCCGGACAAACTCCTCCGTATATCATAGTCGATGGCAATAAGAAACGATCGCGCTACGAGGTAAACAGCGGCGAGTCTTGCCGAGCGATTCTACCGCTCAATTTCGCGGCATCTTGTCCACTCCAGCGAAAGCGAGGGTGCCGTTCGGCTGCCCGTGCGTTCCGGTTAAGCAATCTCCGCAATCAATCGTCGTCAGGGTCGGCGGGTGGACTCGTATCTCGGAGAAAATGGTTCGCGTCCATGGGCGCTGCGATGGTGTGAAATGGCAGCGGGCTTTGGTTGTAGTCAAAACAGTCGGACAGGTCGTCGGCGTTCGCATCGGCGTAGCCCAGCGAGTTCAAGCCGAAGTTAGATTCGATATACTTCAGAATGCTCCCGAAATGGTGGGGCACGTGAGAAATGTAAGCCGCTTTGGCGTAAGGAGACACGACGATCAAGGGGACCCGGAAGCCGTACTCGTAGGAGTTGATGACGTTCGGAGCCACATGGTCGTACCAGCCTCCCCAGTCGTCCCAGGCAATGAAAATGGCGGTGTCCGACCAGTATTGACTGTTCCCAATAGCGTTGACCACCGACGCCACCCAGGATGGTCCAGTACCATCGGTGATTGCTGCATGGTCTGAAGCCTGCCCACTCGGAATAACCCAGCTTACGGTGGCGAGGTGTCCGCTTTGAATGTCGGTCAGGACTTGGGTGTATTGCAGGACTACATTGTTGGTCCAATCGGAGCCGGTACAGGTGGTGGCGTTGGGCGGAGGCACATTCGGGCCGCACATATGCTGGATCGCATTCGGCGCGTTCCAGATGATGCCTGCCGACGGCGCGTAATATCGCCAGCTGATCGCGTTAGTGTTAAGTTCGTCCGTCAGGGTGGGGTGTTCGAAACAGGGATAAGTTGTTTGGGAGTTGTTACCGCTCGGATCAATCAGTGCTACCGTCTCCGTTGGAGGGGCGATACAGCCCGCCAGGTCAAACGGATGCGCAGCCCCAATCGGGTTATCGGAGACGAACAAATTGCTACCGACACTCGGCGCCGACGTTCCGGAGATAATGAACTGATGGGCAGGAAAGCTTGGTCCCTGGTTGGTCTGGAACATGCGATCGCTAAAACTGTAGGTTTCGGCGAGTTGGAAATAGGGCGCGGCCTCGCTGGGGTTAACGTACTGGAACCACGGGTTCGGCGGTGGGCAATCGGTCGCGCTCGGATTACACCCAACAGGAATCTTGTCGGCGCCATCCATCTTGCCGTTGTCGTACATGGCGACGAACGAGCTGTGGCTGTGGCTCAAGTCGTAATCGGTAACTAGAGAGGTGGGTGTCAGGGTAATGACGGTGCCCTTTGAATTCGTACCCGTTTCGGCAATGTCCGCGCCTCTTTGCATCAAGACCGAGTCGTGAAACAGGTTATCGGTGGAGCGGTTTTCCTGGAAAATCACAACTACGTGCTGAATCTTTGACGGAGGCGGGGGCGGCGGCGGGGGGGCAGAGCTTCCGCTACCTCCACCGCAGCCATTCACGCCGATCAGAAGTGCCGCGGCGCAAATCAGCAAGCTCCAAAGAACAATCACCTTAGATTGAGACATGAATCTCTCCACACAAGAAGGAATCGACAGTTAACAGCGCATTAACCCCGTCTCAGTAGTTTTCACTCGTTTTCTCTGAAAAGAAGACTAACGACGATGTTAACGAATGCGAAGCTATTCGGCGATACTGCAACCCTTTAGTTGCCGAGTTTGATGCACCGGGTTGCAATTGTTTTCACTCCGGCAACGCAACCCGAGATTGTCGCAACCAAGTGCTGGGCAACTTCTTCGCCCTGTTCGGGTTCATGGGTACAGCTCGGAGGGCGGGTTCCAGCAACAACCATAGCCACATGGTAACCAGCGGTGTATGGTGGGGGTTACCTTCAAGGTACGAAAGTGCTATTCCAAGAGTAAGGAGTTGTGGGCTACACTTTGGACCTGAAATTGGGCAGATGTATCCAGTTCTGCCAAACCTGCCGCTGACCCACCTCCTGAAGTGGACTGCGAAGGATATCCAGAAATAGTGCGCAAGGAAAAGACCTCAAACGGAGTCTCATCAGCTATGAACAAACGAACTGCTTCTCTTCTTGTTCTGGTGGTAATCGCCATATTGGCTAGCTTTGTTTCGCTCAGCCAACCTGCGGCGGCGCAAGCCAACGGCAAACGGACTTCCGTTGTGCCGCGGCAGAAGGCGCCGACTCTTCCCCCTCCGCCGAGTAACATTGGCTTCCTAAGCGCTACCCAGATTGCTGCGGAGGGGGGCACTTACTCTCCGTTTCCAGCAGTTATAGGCGATTTCGACGGCAACGGAAAACTGGATGTTGCTACCATCGTAAACACGAACTCTAATTTTAAGCCGATGCAGGCGATCTCCGTAATCTTGAGCAACGGCGATGGCACCTTTACCAACAAGCTGACTCCGACAACCTACACCAGCCCAATCTTCAACCCGGTCTGGGCGGGCGATTTGAACGGAGATGGAAAGGACGATATCGTCGTTGGAATTCAAGCTATTGCTTCGACGACGCCAGCTTCGATCGATGTTTATCTAAGCAACGGCGACGGCACCTTCACGTTGAAGGGAAACACGGCAGTCACAACTACAAGTGACATCATGGTGTGGGGCACGCTAACCAAGGACGCTGGCACCGGCTTCTTGGACTTCGTAGCTGTCGATGCAGCTTCTCCCAACGGAAGCATCTGGACGCTGACCGGCAAGAATGACGGTACGTTCAACACCGCAACGTCAGTCGCCTTCACCGGCGCGCTTGCCGCCGGGGATCCGGCGAATGCCAATTCTTTCAGTCCCGTGGTGTTCGCGGATTTCGATGGCGCGAACGGGCTTGATTTTGCCGGGCCCGTTCCGACCACGAACCAGATTGCGGTTTATCTGAACAATGGATCCGGATATACCGGACCGACTCTATTGGCGACCCAGGACGGCCATTTTCAGTCCTGCTATCTCGGGGCGGGCGATCTGAGCGGTCATCTCGATCTTGTCGCTGCTAATTGCTACAACAACAATAATGTGACGGTTTGGGTTAACAACGGCGCTGGCAGTTTCGGCACGGGGAAGTACTATCCTGTCAGCACGCTCGCAGGCGTTGTCCCCTCTGCTGTGTCCATCGCCGATATCGACGGCGACGGCAATAATGACGTGGTCTCGTCTAACTGGCAAGGCGCCGACGTTACAGTTCTTCTGGGCGACGGTACGGGCGCGCTGTCTGCTCCTGGACTCGGTTATGCGATTGGTGGAGGAGCCCACATTAACGCGGCTCTGACTCCGGCCGTAGTATCGGATTTCAACGGAGATGGCCACGCCGACGTTATTCTCCAAGATTCCGAATTCAGCTTCGTCTATCTGCAGAGTTTCGGTACCACGCCTCCGAGCTTCCGCTCCGCTGTCGACTACTCGGTTCCGGTGCTCGACCTTTCCAATTCCGTTGGGATAGCGAACGGTGACTTTAACGGCGACGGCATTCCGGATTTTGTTGTAGGCAACGGAAACGTAACGAATGCGACGACTCTCGGTGTGACTGTTTTTATCTCTAACCCAGACGGAACTCTGCAGCCCGGAGTGTCCTACGCCGGGAGCAGTTCTCTGACTAATCCCCAATTCCAGTACGTCGCAGTCGCCGATTTTGATGGCGATGGAAAGCTTGACATTGCTGCAACCGATAGCGTCAGCGGCGTGGTACAAATCTTTGCCGGCGACGGTGCAGGCCACTTTACACCCGATCAGACGACGTTTTCGGCCGGGACGGGCGTCAGTGCGCTAGGCATCGCCGCTGGCGACTTCAATGGCGACAAGAAGTCCGATCTTGCCGTGGTGACCAACACGAACACGCCGAGCGCCAACGTTGCCATTTTGACAAACAGCAGTACTGGTCCAGGCAATTTTGGTTTTATTCTTGGGCCGCTTCAGCCCCTCGCCACGTTGGCGACGGAAATCACCGTTGCCGACTTGAACAAAGACGGCAAACTCGACCTGGTCGTTCCCTTGTGGGGAACCGCCGCAGTCCCGGGCACAAGCGTGGCTGTGTTTCTTGGCAAAGGAGACGGCACGTTCACCGGTTCAAATTTCGATCTTGGGGCCGGCTTTAACAATCCGTACTACGCTACCATCGGCGATTTTGACGGCGACGGCAACGTAGACATGGCTGTCACACTGGAAGATCAAACCACCACGGGCCACCTGCAGGGAATTGGGATCGCTCTTGGCAAGGGTGATGGCACTTTCAAAGCACCCAGCTTCGTTTATTCGACCGCGCAGAAGATCGCGCTCGACGAACCATTCCCTGGCTATATCAAGGCAGTGGATCTGAACCGCGACGGCAAACTTGATCTGGTCTACACCAACAAGAAATACGGTACGGTAGGAATTCTGTACGGTGCGGGCGATGGCACATTCCCTTACACTCCGCTGGAGTTTGCTGCCGGGGCAAAGGCCTACGACATCGCTTTGGCTGACATCAACGGCGACGGCGCAGTGGACGTGGTCACTTCTTCCAACGCTCGAGACTTCGTCGGCGTGACTGTCTTGCTGAATACAAGCGGCGACACCACGGTGCTGAATCCGCCATCCGCCAATAACGTGAGCCGCGGAACACCCGTGACTTTCACTGCGGTCGTGACGGGTTCGACAGTCGCCGGAGTCACAGCGGTTCCGACCGGAACGGTGAGCTTCATAGACAATGGCTCAAACGTTCTAGGATCCGGGCCCTTAGTCGGCGGGCAAGCCACGCTGACCACGGGAAGCCTTGAAACCGGGGCGAACAGCGTCGTTGCTCAATACAACGGCGATAAGAACTATCTGGTAAGCACTTCGTCGGCACAGATGGTCACGGTCACGGGACAAACCGGAAGCGCAACCACTCTGGCTTCCTTGCCTAACCCCAGCACCGTAGGACAATCGGTCACTTTCACGGCGACGGTTAAGTCCACACTCGCCGGGGATACCGTGATTCCCTCGGGCCCGGTTAAGTTCATGGAAGGAACGACAGTATTGGGTTCCGGGGCTCTGAATTCCAGCGGCGTTGCCACTCTTGCCATCAGCACGCTCACAGCCGGAAAGCACAGCATTGATGCGGTCTACAGTGGCGACACGAACTTTACCGGAAGCACCTCGACGCCGCCGTTAAGTCAGGTGGTCAATCCAACTGCAACGCCGGATTACACGCTGACTGCCTCTCCGACAAGCGCGACGGTGAACCCTGGCAGCAGCGCCACTTTCACGATCGCGGTCGTTGCCGGGGTGAACGGCTACACCGGAGCTGTAACCTTCGATGCATCGTCCTGCACCGGCTTGCCAGCCGATGCCGGTTGTAGCTTCAGCGCGTCTCCAGTCCAAGCCGGTAAGACGACGACGCTCACAATAACCACTAAGGGGCCGACCGCGGTGTTGAAGGCGCCTGCGAACGTCAACCATCGTCAGGGTGGATTGAATCTGTGGGCTAGCTTGAGTGGAGTGGGAGTGCTCGGCATGGTCCTTGCGGGGGGTGGGAAGAAGCGCAACCGCCGGCTCGGAATCGTGTTCACGGTTCTCGCTTTGGTCATGCTGCTCGCGCTGGTTGGTTGCGGTGGCGGTAGCAGCAGCGGTGGCGGAGGTGGTGGTGGCGGGGGAGGCGGCACGCCGGCCGGAACCTCGACCATACAGCTTAACGTGACTGGCACGATCAATACTACGCCTCATAAATTGACCACACCCATAACGTTGACGGTTAATTAGGTCGGTAACTTCAAACCCGAAAGGCGACTGGATTTGTCCAGTCGCCTTTTTAGCCGCAGGAAATCAAGAGGAATGAATTCTGCAGTCTGACCGGCAGTTCCGTACTTGGAGTACGATATTTTTCTTGACAAAAACGGATGCGCGGCTCACACTGCGCTTCAAATCTGAAGTTCTCACTCAGGGACGTTTCATAAGTTCCGCGAAACGATGGGGCTCCGTGTGGTGGCTTCAGTCAGCTCGTCCGATGGTAAGACCGCGTTGCCTTGCTCGATAACAAGTTTTAGGCTATGCCTGAAGTGTTTCGAAGGAAGCTAGATTCGTCTGATCGTGCGCTTGGTATGGTTGCGCCTGCGGAAAGATTAAGCTCTTCTTCGATGTGCCATCAGGCCTAATAGAATCTATATGCCGACTTTTCTGAACAGGTTCGTCAAGAATCCGACTCTAAAACGAAGAATCAGGGCCGCGGTAACAGCGGCTCGCTTACTCACCGGCACGCAAGTTGCCGGACGCTCGGCCACCATCTTTCCGGATGATGTCTATCTCGTTTCGTACCCTCGGTCGGGGAACACCTGGACGCGCTTCCTGGTGGCGAACCTGCTTGATCCCGAGCACCCCGCCACGTTTGGCAATATCGAGTCCCGGGTCGCGGAGATTTATTTTAACTATGATCACGTGCTGCGACGCCTCCCGCGTCCTCGCTTGCTGAAGAGCCACGAACCGTTTAATCCCCGCTATCCTAAGATCATCTACATCGTGCGCGACCCGCGCGACGTGGCGGTGTCCTTCTATCACCACAACGTCAAATGGCGTAACATCCCCGACACCTATCCGATCGATGATTTCATTCCGGGTTTTATCGCGGCTCAATACGATCCCTGGTCGGGATCGTGGGGAGACAACGTCAAGAGTTGGGTCAGCATGCGGCAGGGAGGGGGCAATTTCCTGCTGGTCCGCTACGAAGATCTAAAACAAAACACGCTCCCCGAACTCCTGCGGATGGCTGAATTTATGCGTGAGGCTGGCTTTTCGCGAATCGCCACTTCCCCCGACCGGCTCGCCCAGGCGATTGAACGCAGCTCTCCCGAGCGCATGCGGGCGCTCGAAAAGGACCAAACCAGGCAGCATGTTCAGCTGAAGAAGACCCGGCAGGATAAGCCCTTTATTCGCACCGCCACCAGCGGTGGCTGGCGGTCCGCTCTTTCCGACACTTCCGTGGCATTGATTGAAAGCGCCTGGGGCGAACTCATGGATAACATGGGCTATCCTCTCTCGCGAACGCTGCAGGAGGCAGGTGTTGACCAGTCGGATCAAGCGTGAGCCTTGTTGGCGGCGGTGACTTACGAGGGGTTCCACCGTATCATAGGAGTCAGCTGTTTACTTGTGGGATTCCGCGGGGGTTAGAAAAGTGCTGACACGAGTGCTCTCGTCAGTTTTCCTCGTTCTGGCAATGGCATCGCTCGCCGCTGGTCCGAAGGTGGGAAGTACTGTTCTCTCCGATCCGCTGTTCGCGGAGTCCGAGCCGCATCCACTCCCCGCTGCCGTTCCCGCCACGTTTTTCGGGATGCATCGCCATGCTTACCCTAAGCGCCCCGACCCGTGGCCGGAGATTCCCTTTGGCAGCTTCCGAATGTGGGACTCGGCGACCGGCTGGGCCCAGATCAACACCGCAAAGGGTCAGTATGACTGGAGCCAGGTGGACACTTGGTTCGCCGATCTGCAGCAACACGGCGTGCAAGATGTGCTTTACACGTTCGGGAAGGTTCCGCCGTTTGCTTCCAGCCGGCCGACCGCAGACTGCAACTATGGTCCGGGCCAATGCGCCCCGCCCAAGGATCTGGATGCGGAAGGCAATGGCCCTGACCAGTACTGGAAGGATTTCGTCACCGCAATCGCCACCCACAGCAAGAACAATCGTGGCATCCACATCAAGTACTGGGAGTTGTGGAATGAACCCTATCTGCCCAGGATGTGGTCAGGAACCATACCGCAACTGTTGCGCATGGCGCGAGATGCTAGAGAGATCATCCACGGTATTGATCCCGATGCGGTTTTCTTGACTCCTCCTTCCGGCCTGCAGGCGCCCCGGACTCGCGATTTCATGGAAGACTGGCTGGCCGCCGGTGGTGGCCAGTTCGCCGACGGTATTGCTTTTCACGGTTATGTTCACGCTCCCGCACCAGCCACGGATTTCGTCAAGTATTACGCGGAGTTTCGCAAAATCCTAACCAAACACGGACAGGAGTCGAAGCCGGTCATCGATACCGAGGCCAGCTGGGGCAACACGTCAGATATCACGGACGAAGACTTGCAATCTGCCTTCATCACTCAGTTCTACCTGGTGCATTGGTCGCAGGGCGTGCAGAGGCTCTACTGGTACGCGTACAACGATGGCGCCACGGGAAAGCTCTATAACCGGGAGCAGGGAAGAGCGGGCAAGGCCGCCCGGGCTTACCGCGAATTGTATCAGTGGATGGTCGGATCAACCATGACCAAGGCCTGCACTCCAGATGGCGCGATCTGGACCTGCGGCCTCTCCACCAAGGATGGACATGAAGCCGTGGTAGTTTGGAGCGAAGCGGGTGAAAAGTCCTACACACCCAAACCGACGTTCAAGAACCTGAAGGATCTGGAAGGACACGCAAGCCCCGTTTCTGGCGCCCTGAAGATCAGCCCCCGACCGGTGCTCCTGGAAGCTCCGTAAGTGCCGCGCCGATTACAAGGCTGAATCGCTGCAGTTTTCTGTGCGACCCTATTGACGGGCTGGCTGATGGAGCGAACATCTGGGTGGGTAAGTTCAAGGACGATTTTGTGAGCAAGCTCTAGGAAAATCAGGCAGGTGTGATCTCGCAAACCGTACGAGTAGGAACCTGGGAAATTGCCTCATGGTGAGCTAGGCAATATAAACTGTCAGCGAAATCTCCGGAACGCGCGCTCGGCCCTATGACGTTTCAAGCATCCCGTCGACGAATGTTCTGGGTAATTTCTCGTGTTAGCTTTGCGCTATATCGACGTTTTCCAGTGTTCGGCGTGCTACGCGCCTCCTTAGGGATTATTCAGCAAGGGGACCGCTACCTAGTCATCCGTCGGAACGACGGTCGTGGGCTCTCACTTCCCGGCGGACTGGCAACGCCTTGGGAGCCAAAAGAGAATACCCTCAACCGAGAAATCGCCGAGGAGACGGGCCTTCGAGTTACCGCTTTCAAGTTGGTTTTGCAATATTACTCTGATCTTTTCGTTCCGTGTAACATCGCGGTGTTCCGGGTCAGCGCGACCGGCCAGGTGCGGGGCTCCTGGGAAGGTGATCCGGAGTGGCTTGCAATTTCCGAGTTGCGGTTTCACATTGTCGCCAGCCAGCGACCGGCGATCGAATGGATTCTGAGTTCGGTGGATGACAGAAATTGTCAGGCGGAGAGTTGCAGCGGGGGCGCCGCGGCTCCGGCCTCGACCCGGTAACGATTCAGTGACCGCCCCTAAAAAGCCTCTCCAGCGCTGCCTTTCGAGCCGTTTCCTGTGAATTTTTGTCTAGTGAAAAGTGATTGAGTCATGCTATTCTCTAATCCCTCCCGTGCCAGCTGCCTGGCCAGAGTTTTTGTAGGAGATAAGCCCGAATGATCCAATCAAGCTGGCGAGTGTTGGTGCTGGTCGTGTTTACATCCTGGTTCGTGCAAGCTCAGACTGTCACTTCGTTTGAGGGTCTCGATGCGACCCAGGTACCTCACCCTCAGTTTGATATAGATCCGAATGGTGCGGTCGGTACGAAGCAATACTTGGAGTGGGTGAATACCTATTTCCAGGCCTATGACAAAGTCACCTTCGCGCCCGTTTGGTCCGCCCCTCAGCCGGGCAACACGCCGTGGGTGTCCAATAAGATGAAGGACTGCTATGGGTTCGGGGGAGACGGCGTAATTCTTTTTGATCGCCTCGCCTCGCGTTGGGTGATCGGGGTTCACACCACCGGTAATAACGGCAGCTTTTTTTACTGTGTTGCGGTTTCAAGCACGGACGACCTTACATCCACGACCCTAAAGTGGTACACATATGAATTCTTTCTAAATCCATTGCTCGGCGTCAATTCCCAAGGTCATTTGTATTATCCCGATTGGCCCAAGATCGGTAGTTGGTGGGATGCTTACTACCTGGGTTTCGATCTTCTGGACAAGGACAACGCATTCATCCCGATCGGCGTTGAAGCATGCGCTATGGACCGGACGAACATGCTGGTCGGGGCCCAAGCGAATCCGATTCAATGTTTTAGCGATCCCAACCCGATTCCAGTCCATGGAACTATGTATCTTAGACATAGTTTGATCCCTGTTGATGTAGAAGGCACCACTCCGCCCCCGCAGGGCCGAGACGCGTTTTTCGTGAGCATCCAGAACCCTCCGAACGACAAGAAGAGCACTACTTCTACCTCCATCAACCTCTGGGGTTTCCACACCGATTGGGTGAACCCTGCCAATTCAACCCTGACAAACTCGTCGCTTTCGGTTCCGACTTACACTCCCGGTTGCTATGACCTGTCCCTTTTGTTGGATACGGTGTGCGTAGCTGAAGGGAGCAGCAAGAGTACGCACAACTACATAGACTCGGTGGGCGATCGGCTGATGCCTCGCTTGGCCTACCGGAACTTTCAAACCTATGAGTCGTTCCTGGTGACTCATAGCATTCAGACAGGCACAAACGGAAGCCAACAAACGGGCATTCGCTGGTACGAGCTTCGCGGCAGCGGGACCCCTGCCATCTATCAAAGTGGAACTTCTAGACCTGGCACCAACATGTTTCGCTTCATGCCCAGCATTGCGCAAGACAAGAATGCGAATGCAGCGGCGGGCTTCAGCATGTCGGGTACCGGAAGTCATCCGGGCATAAGGACGGTGTGGTGGAATCTTCAGACTCACTCGGCCCCAACGAATCTCCTGCTCTGGCAGGGCAAGGGCGATGAGGAGAATAGCGGCCGTTGGGGCGATTACACGTCTATGACGGTGGATCCGGTGGATGATTGCACTTTCTGGTATGTGAATGAGTATTTTGCCTCGAACCAGACGGGGAGTTCGATTAAGTGGAACACCAGGATTGCAAACTTCAAAATCTCGACTTGCCAATGACTCCAGGCGGAGACTTAAAGCTTCGAATGCACTTTCGATTTGATAGCTAATGGATTGTTGCGGTTCGGGGTTTCCGTCGAGGGATTCCGCATAAAGGCATTACTTTAAACGGTTTGCTTACGATTCGATGGGCCGTCCCCCAACCGCTGGGACGGACATCGTTCAACCGTACCATTGACTCCTTTGGAACCCCAGTAAAGCTAGAGCGTTCAACAACTTCGACACCCCTCATTTGGAGACTTTAGTCACCAAGGCTTTCTACCTCTTGCAGGAAATTGCAAGCTTCTATACGCTTTGACCACTCTTGATCGTGGGCTGCCACGATTTAAGGCAGGATCGCTAGGAATTGGCAAGATCACTGAATTCGTTCCCCCAACGAGCGGTTTTCAACACATAGCGAATCGCGGAAACACTAAGAGGTTCGCGATTCCGCAGGGGAAACACTATCGCGGGGGGTCACGGAATGTGACTCAGAGGGCGAAGCTACGATACCTGATCCGCGGAATCGCCACCATTCTTAGGGATTGCCAGAAATTCAAGACATCCAAACAATGAGTGACCCCATAGCCAACCCTGACCAGCCCTCGATTGCGGTTGCGTCGACGGATTCTTTGGCGCCTGCGCCAGGCTCGACCTTGCGTAGTCTGCGAGCGGCGACCGAGATCGATGCGATCAAGTGGGCTCTTGAGCAAACCGGGTGGAACCGCAAGCGGGCGGCGGTACTGTTGAGCATCAGTTATCGGGGGCTGCTCTACAAGATCCGTCAACACAACATCATGCCGCGCACGCAATTGTCGCCTTTTGTGGAGAGGTGAAGGCGAGTAAAATCCGCTTAACTGCGGCATCCGGGATTCGGTGTCGTTTTTCCCGAATCGTCTTTAGTGCTCTACAGTGCAGCGCTCATTTTTCAGCGTGAATTCTGAACATAGCCGCAGAAAGCAGAATTTGGGATTGAGGAACAAGTTATGAAGAAGAATTGGATCTTGCCAGTTTGTCTGGCACTGGTTTTCGTGGCCGCACAAGCTGTGTGCGTTGCGCAAACTGCGTCGCCCGCTAGTTCCGTGCCTGCAACTTCAGGTTCGAGCGGTGATACTGCGGCAACGACTGCAAAGGCAAACGTTAGCGACACTACGCCCGACACCACGGCTCCTTCCTCATCGAGTGCAGCGCCGCAGTTCCAGCAGCGCGATCCGCGCTACCGGATTGCGGCCAGCGATTCGTTCGACCTCACCTTCCCACTGAGTCCCGAATACAATCAGCTCGCGGTGACCGTCCAGCCGGATGGCTTCGTAACTCTGTATGGAGTTGGCGATGTGAAAGTCCAGGGGTTGACGATTCCCGAGTTGACGGATACTCTTCGCAAGGCTTACGGCGGCATCCTGCACGATCCGATCATTTCAATCGTACTCAAGGATTTCAACAAGCCGTATTTCATCGCGGACGGACAGGTGGGCCATCCCGGCAAATATGATCTCCGCGCGGAAACCACGCTGACTCAAGCCATCGCGATCGCCGGCGGATTTACCGACGCTGCGAAGCATTCGCAGGTCGTGCTCTTCCGGCGGGTGTCTGACGCTTGGGTTTCAACTCAGATTTTCGACATCAAGAAAATGGAAGCCAAGGGTGATCTTCGCGAGGACCCGTACATGCACCCCGGCGACACGCTCTTCGTCCCGAAGAACAAGCTCTCCAAGATCATGCCCTTCCTGCCCAGCGCCAATATGGGTGCTTTCGTTCCAATCCATTAAGAAGAGGTCGACCAATGAACCACGATTTGATAACCACGAACGAGAAAACCTCAAACTTCTCTCTGCGCGATCTTTTGGTCGTCGGCTTTCGCCATAAGCGGACTGCTATGCTCTGCTTCTTCGGGATCCTGCTGGGGACGATATTGTTCGTCATATTCGGAGCAGCCCGGTATACCGCTACCACCAAGTTCCTGGTCGATCGTGAGCGCATGGACCCGGTGGTAAGCCCGGAGACGACCAATCCGGTGATGATGCGGACTCCCGTCACGGAAGAAGAACTCAACTCCGAAATCGAATTGCTGCAGAGCCGCGACGTGCTCCGCCAGGTCGTCCTCGCCTGCGGTTTGAACAGCCGCAAATCGTTATCGGAATATGTACTCGGTCCTGCCACTCCGGAAGTGCGCATCGAAAAGGCGACCGACCGGTTGTCAAGCGCACTGGACATCGCTGCGGGGAAAAAGAGCGACCTGATTGAAGTAAGCTACACGTCGGACAGCGCCCAGCTGTCCGCGCATGTGCTACGGGCGTTGGGCGATGCGTACATTCAGAAGCACTCTGCCGTGCACACGCCACCGGGACAAGCCCAATTCTTCGATAAAGAGACAGCACGCTATAAGAGCAACTTGGCGGACGCCGAGGAGCAACTCAAGCAATTCTCCAGCGAGCAGAATGGAGTTGCGCCCACCGTGGCTCGCGACCTCTTTCTGCAAAAGCTGACTGAATTCCATTTGAGCTTGCAACAAACGCGTGCCTTGCTGGCCTCCACCGAGGAAAGAATTAAAACCCTGCAGAAGCAGGCAGGAATCACGCCCGAGCGCTTGACCACCGAGATGAAATCGGAAGACGACGCCCAGGTTTTGCAAGGTCTCAAGAACACGCTGATGACGCTGGAGCTCAAGCGTACCGAGCTGCTCACAAAGTATCAGCCGAGCTATCCCCTGGTGGTGGAAGCTGACAAAGAGATTACAGACACCAAGGCCTCCATCGCCGCCGAAGAAGCTAAGCCCAATAAATCGGAGACCACCGACCGCAACCCGACTTACGCCTGGGTTGACGCTGAGTTAGCCAAGGCAAAGGCAGATTACGCCGGTTTGAAGGCGCAGGAAGCGGCGATGCAGGCCATTGTTGAGAAGTACGAAACGCAAGCTCGCGACCTGGAGCAGAAGGGGCTTATCGAGCAGGATCTGGTGCGCAACTACAAGGCCGAGGAGGAGAACTACTTGCTGTACCTCCGCAAGAGGGAAGAGGCGCGCATGACCGATGCCTTGGATAGCACAAGAATCGTCAACGTGGCTGTCGCGGAAACGCCCATCGCGCCTAGCCTGCCCGCTCACTCCGTTCCTTTCTTCTTGCTGGTCGGGACGTTGATTGCCGGTACGGTATCCGTAGGTGCCGTGTTCATCCAGGAATACCTCGACCCGTCGTTCCGTACCCCGACAGAAGTGGCTGCTGAACTGAACATTCCGGTGCTCGCTGCCGTTCCCAACGAATTCGAGGTGATTCCGGCCAACGGAACCTACGGCAACAGTAATGGCAACGGTCGCGTCCGCGATTACTCCCGCAGCGGTACGCGCACTCCCATCTCTCCGGTCGGCCACGCTGGGAGCCACTAAGCAGCGTATTGAGACTTGCGGGCAACAGTGGGCGGGGAAGCTAGGTTTGTCACCCGCACTCGGCTCACTCGTTAGCCTTTGTAAATCGACACCGAGCACAAGAAAAAATCCATCCGTCAAGAAGAAACCTGAGGACCGACTATGAGCAAGAACTTCGAACTCTTGTACCAAACCGGCAAGGCAATGGAAATGTTACAACCCGAGGTCGAGCCAGAGGCCAAAACCTTGTCTCTGCCCGAGGTATCCACTGCCACGCCTGCGTTGGAGGTTGACGGAATAGCAAGGGAAGAGCTGACCAAGTTGGTCCATCGGTTATTTCTTGTGCCGGGCAACGAAGCTCCGCGTCATGTGGTGTTCACAAGTACGGAATTGGGGAATGGTTGCACCTGGATGTGCGCCCGTGCAGCTGAAGTGTTGGCCTCGCAGGTGGGAAACTCGGTTTGTGTCGTCGATTGCAATCTGCGCTCGCCCTCGCTGCACCATCAGTTCGCAGTTGAAAATCACTACGGTTTAGCCAACGCGCTTGCCGAGGATGGCCCGGTTCGCCAATATGCGCAGCAACTCTCGCGGCCGAATCTTTGGCTGGTCAGCTGCGGTACGGGCGATGAAAATTCCGAGAACTTGCTGACCTCAGGCCGCATGCGCACTCGTATTGCAGAGCTGAGGAACGAATTCGACTATGTCCTGATGGATGTTGCGCCCATGAATACGTGTAATCACAGCTTGATTTTTGGTGGCTGGGTCGACGGTGTAGTTTTGGTTTTGAAAGCGAACTCCTCGCGTCGCGATTCAACACGCGACGCTATGCAACAGCTGCAAGCTTCCAGTGTGCGCATGCTCGGGGCGGTCCTGAACCAACGAACCTTCCCGATTCCGCAACGAATTTACAAACATCTCTAGTCCACGCCGGGGCGGGTACGGATGAACTGCTGGCCAGCCGGACGTTACTTGGCTTGTCCCGACCGAACCTACCTCGGATCTCTAGGCCTTTCCTCCTGCCACATGCTCACAGGTTCATCCATCTCTTGCCGCTGCCTTGATGCGGCCTGCACTAGCCTCAGAGGGACCTACTCATGATCGCGATGGGACGCAAAATCCTTAACACCGCGACAAAAACGTTCGATCTGGTGCTCATGATTGTCGCCTTCGGGGTTGCCACCCTGCCGCATCTCGCGGCGGGAGGTCCAGTATCGTTCGCTCAATTTCTGGAGATGCGGATCAAGCTGGAAAACTTCGTCATTTTCTTCTTCTTGCTGTGGCTCTGGCACATTATTTTCAAGATGGTCGGTCTGTACGGCTCCAAGCGGTTGACCACACGCACGGCCGAAGTGTTGGACGTCCTCAAGGCCACCTCGCTAGGTGCGCTGGTCCTGATGCTGGTTTCCTTCTTGCTGCGTTTTCGAATGGTGACGCCTGCATTCGTGGCGATTTTTTGGGTTGTCAGCACGACCTTGGCGGTGTTGAGCCGACTGGCAATCCGTACCTATCTGCGCCGACTGCGGGTGCATGGCCGCAACCTGCGAAACCTGTTGATTGTCGGCTCCAATGGCCGTGCCATCGAATTCGCTCAGACCATCCAGTCGAAGCCTGAGCTGGGTTACCGAGTTCTTGGTTTCGCAGACGATGAGTGGGCGGGAGCGGAAACGATTCGAAAGAGCGAGTGGCCGTTAGTCTGCAGCCTACAGGAGGTTCGTGGATTCCTGCGTCGAAGCGTGGTTGATGAGGTTGTGCTGGCTGTGCCATTGCGATCTTTTCATGATCACGCCTCTGATATCGCTGCCACCTGCGAGCAACAAGGAATCATCCTCCGCGTACTCTCGGATCTCTTCAACCGGAAGACTCAAACTCCTATGACGGAGCGGTTTGAAAATTCGACGCTGATCACGCATTCCAGCGGGGTCGAGGAAGGATGGCCCATTGTTATCAAGAGGGTGCTTGACTTCTTACTCTCGCTCCTGCTGCTGATCGCTGTCGCTCCAGTGCTGTTGGTGACTGCTGTACTCATTCAGCTGACCTCGAAGGGACCCGTTTTCTTCGTACAGAAACGGATTGGCTTGAACAAGCGAACCTTCACCATTTACAAGTTCCGTACGATGGTCGTCGATGCCGAAAAGAAACTTCAGGAAATAGAACACCTGAATGAAGCCACCGGTCCCGTATTCAAGATCAAGAACGATCCCCGGCTCACTCCTATCGGTGCGTTTCTGCGCAAGACAAGCATCGACGAACTTCCGCAACTTTTCAACGTTTTGAGTGGTGACATGAGTCTGGTCGGTCCACGCCCCTTGCAGCTTCGCGACTACGAGTTGTTCACGGAAGCAGGCGAGGATTGGCAGCGCTGCCGGTTTAGCGTCCGGCCCGGAATTACGTGCCTGTGGCAGGTCAACGGTAGAAGTTCTCTGCCTTTTCACAAATGGATGGAGCTGGACCTGCAATACGTGCGCAACTGGTCCCTATGGCTGGATCTGCAGATTCTAGCCAAGACCGTGCCAGCCGTACTGCGAGGTTCCGGAGCCGCCTGACACCGCTGCGACTGTCTCACTGAATCAGACCTCAAGCAGTTTTCTCCGCGAGTGATTTGACCGGATGGACAGAAGTCCCACAACCAGCCCTTCCGCAGAAAAGTTGAGTTCCCTCCCTTTAGCTCGGCAGACCGTTTCGTCAGAGCCGGCTGAGCCGTCGGTGTTTCAGCCGCATGCCGCTCACTGGAACCGTCAACTCCTGGACGCCTCGCCGTTGAACCTGCCAGTTGATAAGCCCAGGCCGCCTCGTCCAACATCGGACCTCGGCTGGAAGTCCGAAAATTTGTCCAGGGCTTTGAGAGATTCGCTTCTCGATCTGGGCCTGATCGAGCAAGTCCCGCTCCCAATCGTGCTCTTGGGCGCCGTCCAGGTTTTGCTGGTGCGCTACACCTCTCAAGACGACTTTGTGATGCGCTGTTCGATTTCCGGGCTGGGCACAGAGTTTGCGGACGTATCGCGGGACCCGCGCGCGGAATTCTTGCTGCGCGCTGATCTGTCCGGTGATCCCTCGTTCCGGAACCTGCTGCGACGTCTCAGCAGCAACGTGTTGGAGTCACTCGGGTACGGAAGTATTCCTCTTCGACAATTGGCTGAACACCTCACGCCCAGCGCTCAGGCTCTGATTTCTCAGGTTTCGTTTTCGTATCGAGGGCTGGATTTAGAATCGAAACAAAACCCGCAAGAACCTTTCATACCTGAGACGCCTGTCGACTTGTACTTCCAGATCGAAGAGGATGAGAACGGTATCCTCCTCTCTGTCCTCTACAGTACTGAGTTATTTGAGAGCGCGAGCATCGACCGCACTCTCCGAAATCTGCGGACCTTGCTGGCAAGCATCGCTGAAAATCCAGACCGGGAGTTGTCGAAGTTGCCCATTCTCACTGCCGAGGAAACGGGACAGGTCCTTGTTCAATGGAACCAGACCAAGTGCGATTACCCGAACAAGTGCTTGCACGACCTGATCGAGGCACAGGCGGACCTCCTGTCGGAAAATCCCGCGGTTATTTGCGGCAGTGACCAACTGACTTACAGGGAATTTAACTCCCGGGCTAACCAGCTAGCTCATCATCTTCGGGATCGTGGGATTGGACCCAACGCGCGGGTTGGGATCTGTCTCAATCCGTCCCTCGATTTTGCGATTACCGTTTTAGCCGTTCTGAAATCCGGCGGCGCCTGCGTTCCACTCGATCCTAACTATCCGGCTGAACGCCTCAGCTACATGCTGGAGGACGTACAAGCCCAGGCGCTCGTGACCAATCGGGGGATTCTGTCGGACAGGATTCCGGCAGGCTGCGAAGTGCTTTTCCTCGCGGATATGGCCGTGACACTCTCCAGCCAGCCTCAAACGAATCTGAAGTCCCTCGCCACACCCGACGACATTGCTTACGTCATCTACACTTCGGGTTCTACCGGAAAGCCACGCGGAGTTCTCCTGGCGCATAGAGGCTTGGTGAACTACAACGCGAACATGAGCCGAGTGTACGGCGTCACGCCTCGCGACCGGGTGCTCCAGTTTTGTTCGATCAGCTTTGACATCGCGGTGGAAGAGCTTTTCATCGCCTGGCTAGGCGGCGCTGCGCTTGTGTTTAGAACGGAGGAAACTCCTCTCGCCGTTCCTGACTTCCTGGCCTGGGCCGAACAGCAGGGCATTACGGTTCTGGATCTTCCGACCGCTTATTGGCATGAGTGGGTAAATCAAATTCCAGAAGTCGATAAACCGGTTCCGCAAGGTCTGCGATTGGTCATCGTGGGTGGCGAGAAGGTTCTGGCAAAGGCTTACGCTGCGTGGTCGAATACGGTTGGAACACGTGTTCGCTGGATCAATACCTATGGCCCCACCGAGGCCAGTATCGCCGTTGCGGCGTTCGAGCCGAATTTCGATGCCGGACAGCCGATTCCAGAGAACATCCCGATCGGCCAACCTCTGGCCAACACGCGCATCTATCTGCTCGATCGCCATCTGCAGCCAGTGCCCGTGGGTGTTTCGGGCGAACTACACATTGGGGGCGTGGGCGTGGCCCGGGGCTATCTCAATCGTCCCGAGTTGACGACGCAGAAATTTATTTCTGACCCCTTCTCCTCCGATCCCAATGCACGCATGTACAAGACGGGAGATTTGGCGCGTTACCGGCCGTCTGGTGAAATCGAATTTCTGGGCCGGGGAGACGATCAGGTCAAGATTCGTGGCTTTCGCATCGAACTGGGAGAGATTGAATCCGAGCTTGCGAAACACAGCGGCGTTCGCGAAGTGGTGGTAATCGCGCGTACGAGTGAAGACAATTCTGGCGATAAACAGTTGGTCGCTTACCTTGTGCCTAAGCAAGGAGTTCAGCTCCCAACTGCGGAACTTCGGGGTTACTTGGAACAACATCTGCCCGACTATATGGTGCCGTCGGCCTTTGTGATCTTGCAGAAGATGCCGCTGACTCCGAATGGCAAAATCAATCGGCGTGGATTGCCCGCTCCGCCCGCACGAACCACGGTAGACGCGACCGCCGTCCCGACGGACGGGTTTCAGTCCGAGTTAATAAGAATATGGGAAGACGTGCTGGGAAAGAAGCCCATCGGGATTCGCGACAACTTTTTCGAGTTGGGGGGACACTCACTGTTGGCTGCCCGGCTAATGCACCGCGCGGGGCAGGTCCTGGGAAAGACGCTGCCATTGGCGATGCTTTTCCAGGCTCCGACTGTTGAACAACTCGCTGTCGTGCTGCGCCAGGAGGGTTGGTCTCGGCACTGGTCGTCGCTCGTACCCATTCAACCAGTCGGTTCCCAGCCGCCCTTTTTCTGCATCCACGGAGTGGGCGGGAACGTGGTTGGCTTTTATGAATTGGGGCGTCATATGGCGCCCGATTATCCTTTCTACGGATTGCAATCCCAAGGCTTGGATGGCCAGCACCCTTGCCATAGCCGCATTGAAGAGATGGCGACGCACTACCTTAATGAAATGCGCACCGTCCATCCGAGAGGACCCTACTTCTTCGGGGGCTTCTCGTTCGGCGGCTTAGTAGCGTACGAAATGGCGCAGCAACTTCGCGCGGCGGGAGAAGAAGTTGGTCTGGTGGTTTTGTTTGATACCTACCCGGGTAACCTGGAGCCGGTTGCCACATCATTTGTCAAATTATTGCTTCAACCCACCCGCCAGCATTTGTTCCACGATCTGCCAAAGGCAGCACGAAAGAGAATCCGTCGCACTTTTCTGAGCATGCGGATTCCTCGCTTGCTTAAGCACGTGCGCAGCTCGAACAAAACTGCTGCGGACAACTACGTCTTAAAGCCATACGAAGGTAAAGCGACCTTGATACGCGCTACCGAAATATCTCTAAGGAGCGTCGACGATCCACACGCTGCTTGGTCCCATTTGGTCGGGAGGCTTGAGATTCGCGATATCGTCAGCGACCACTACGGAATCCTGGTCGAGCCCCAAGTGCGCCAACTAGCCGAAACACTTAAGGACTGTATTGATCAGGCCCGATCGGCATGCGAGCAGTCAAGAGCGACGCTCAAGGTTTCCTAAACGCGCGAACTCGGCAGAAATAACTGAAACCGGATCTCGAAAGGGTAAATTGCAGCACTCGACGCAAGAGCCAGTAGCAGCGATCGACGAGAAGTTATCGGAAAGCTCCTCCGCTGACTTACGCCAGGGCAGCGGCGGTTTTTCGATGAAGCGCTTGATTCCCTGGATTCACAAGGGTGGCTTTGCCATCCTTGATCAGGGTTTAATCTCCGGCTCGAATTTTCTGGTCAGTATTCTGCTCGCCCGCTGGCTGGTGCCTGAGCAGTACGGCGCCTACGCGGTCGCTTTTGGCATCTTCGTGTTGCTCTCGCTGGTCTACCAGTCGCTGGTGCTGGAGCCCATGGCCGTATTTGGTGGCTCTTCCTACCGCGATTGCTTGCGCGGATATCTTCGCTCTTTACTCTGGATTCACATCGCGATCTCGCTGGCGATCGGGGTTGTGTTTGGTGCGTCCGCGCTGGTCGCAAAGGAATTCACAAACTCCTCAGTTTTGGCAGGCGCACTGGCGGGCGTTACCTTTGCTTCCCCGTGCATATTGTTTTTTTGGTTGGCTCGCCGCACGTTCTACTTGGAGCTTTCTGCCTCCAAGGCTGCGGCGGGAGCGTTTGTATATTCCGCTTTGAGCATGAGCGGGCTCTACGTGGTGTATCACCGCGGACTACTCTCGCCGTTCAGTGCTTTTGCCTTGATGGGCGTGGCGGCGTTGGGAACCGGATGTTACAACCTGGTGCGGCTGCGGAAACAGTTGCGGCCCTCGACCTACGCTCCCGGAGTTGGCGAAAGCTGGCATCGACATTGGCGATATGGGCGATGGGCGCTTGCCAGTTGCGTCGCTAACTGGATTCCGGCCTACATTTACTATCCTTTGCTCAGTTCGTTCGCGGGCATGGCGCAGTCTGGTCAACTCAAAGCCCTGATGAACTTCACCCTTCCGGTGGAGCAGACCAAAGCCGCACTATCGCTGCTCTTTCTTCCTTATGCCGCCAACCTGCTGGCGAGGAAGGGAAACTCCAGCGCTGGCAGCCTTGGCGCGAGAATGACCATGGTGGCACTGGGGATCTCGGGTTCCTATTGGGTCGCTCTCTTACTGTTTCAACACCCCGTGTTCCGTTTCCTTTACTCGGGCAAGTATTCTGACATCGCACATTTCCTGCCGGCAGTGGCGGTAGGGTCCATCTTATGGAGCGCATGCTTTGGGCCGGCAATCGCTTTGCGAGCCATGGAATCGCCCGCGTCGGTGTTTGTAGCATTTGCGTTGGCAACCTTCTTATCGCTATTGATCGGCGTTCCCGCTGCGTGGGTTTACGGGCTGAGCGGCGCGATCTGGGGTACCAATCTCGCGGATTTCCTGTCATTGGTGATCGTAGTGGTGGTTCTTCGCCGCAAGATCGCGGGCCATGCAGGATTCTTGGAAAAATTGGTTCCCTGGAAGCGAGCAGAGGAAGCCCCGGCGGAGTAGGCGAATTGCCGGATCTGCGAGATCCGGCTGAATGCTGATATCGGACAATTTTCGGTTCTAACGGAGGGCAAACTCATGACTGAGCAATCGAACAATTCAAGCAATGGCTCAAAGCCGCGTAAGCCGACCACGGCGATGCGCAAGTTCCGCCGCAAGCTATCAAGGACGGCTCTGAGAGTGCCGATTATCTGGTACCGCCACCACGGCTTCCGTCCCGAAGACGTCTTCTTTGACTCTTATCCGAGGTCTGGGACGACATGGTCCCGGCACACCTTGTTTGAGATACTCACGGAGCGCAAGTCCGGATTCCGCGCGGTCGATTCCACGCTGTGTGGAGTCGGGAAGCACCATATGGGAGGTCGCGTGTTGCCCGGCGGTGGCAGGCTGATCAGTACGCACGAGCAGTACCGCAGGGAGTATAAAAAAGCCATCTATCTTACGCGGGACTGCCGCGACGTTTTGCTCTCCGAGTTTACCTACTTGAGAAACCTGGAATTCTTTCACGGCGACCTGGACGACTTCGTCAAGCATTTCGTCACGACCAGAGTAAGCGGCTTTGGCCCATGGCAACGCCACGTAACCTCCTGGCTGGATAGTCCCCTCATTGGGACTCCCAATATCCTGGTGATGCGTTTTGAAGATTTGCGCCAGGATCCGGTGAAGGGATTCGCACAAATGGCAGAGTTCCTGGGCGTCAACGCGACTCCGGAAGTTATTCAACGTGCTGTGGCAAACAGCTCCCTGGAGAAAATGCAGGAGAAAGAACGAAGAGAACCAGTGAAAGCTTCGGTAAAAGGACGTTTCGTAAATACCGGCGCGGTGCAAGGATGGCGTTCCAAGTTGACCCCAGCCCAAGTGCAACTGATTGAGCAGTATGCGGGCACTGTCTTAAAGCGCCTTGGGCACCCGCTCTCGACTGAGATTGACGATGTCATCCCAGGCATCAATACCCGAGTCGAGAACAGCCCGGCTCTCTCCTCCTCTCGATAATCAATCACAAACGTTCACGCTAGCTAGGTACCGAGGGAATGAAAACAGTATTCCAAAGAATGCCGCGAGAAAACACGATTGGCCGCACAGCCGAGCCTTTGTTCTCTCGGGGCACAGTTTTGCAGTTAGCCGGCCTTTCGATTTTTTTCGCCCTGGCATGGTTTATGGTGCCGCAGAAGTTGGTTTCCGATGACTCTATCCTCATCTTGGTTGTGGCCACGCTCTTTGCCCTACTTCTCCTTCTCGGTTTAGGTTCCACAGTCAAGCGAACCGGAGCTACGGGAGAGTTAAGTGTCGCGGTTTACCGGCTGGCCCTTTTGATTTGGTGGTTTGTTCTGATCTGTGAAGTGGTTTTCGATCACACCGGATCCGGCGTCGCATCTTCCCAGGGCAATTTCTCGACAGAAGCGTACGGAGAAGCTGTCATGTGGGTGATGGCTTTCGGCGCACTGGCGATCATTTCGCTGCAGCAGAGATCGTATCTCCGTCAGTTGTTTTCCGGGCCTTACAAGTGGGTTGCGTTACTCGCCCTAATCTCAGCGCTGTCTTGTGTGCTATCACCGGGGAAAATGTATTCGGCGGGTTGGGCGTTCAAATTGGTACTGGTGGTGGTGTTGCTTCAGTTGAGCGCCAGCGTGATGCTCGACGTCGAAGATGTGCTTACCTTCCTGAAGGTGACGCTTTGGGCATTTCTCATATTGGCGGTCGTTCCGGCGGTGATCGCGTTTTCGGATCCATCCACCGCGTTTGAGGGAGTGGGCGGACGCCTCAATGCCGGTCCGGACGCGATGACGCTGACCGCCGCATCGCTCATGCTGCTGTCCACGATTCTCTTCTCGATTGAAAAGCGCAAGACTTATATCGTGGTGGGCCTTATCGGTACGGTCATCATGATTCTGTCGCTCGGCAAAACAGGTAATATCGCCGGTGTCTTCTCGGCCATGTTGTTCCTGGTGCTGCAAAAGAAAGTCATGCGCAGTCTTGGATTGCTGCTTGGCCTCGCCGGTGTGGGCTTCGTGATTATTTCCGTAACTCCGGTGGCGGATCACCTGCAGTCATACCAGGGCGCTTCCACCCTCACCGGAAGGACTGCGATCTGGGCCGCAGGGATTGCGGGCTTCAAACAAAGCCCTATTTGGGGGCACGGTTATCTGGCGTCCTATTTCTCTTTTGAGAAGAGCAGCGAGCTTCTTAAGGGCGCAGTCAACCTACACAACGCTTTCCTCGAGGTTGCCTATAACAACGGCATTATCGGCCTCGGGCTCATGATCATAATTAACGTCCTGATCGTCCGTGGCATTTTCCGTACGCTTCGTATCGCCACCATTCTGCGGGAAAGGATGCCCGGGGACCGGCGCGCAGCGCTCACTCATCTGTTGACGGTTGGCGCTCTTGCGATGTACGCCAACCTGTTTATTAACGGTCTATTTAATACTGCTTATGGCGGGCGTGCCCTGAGTTCGTACATGCTGTTTCTGGCTACATTCTTCATCGTTCAAGTGCTGCAGCGGTGTACCGCTGAGCTACTGAACGCTCTTCCTTCACGCGGAGTGCTGTGGCAACGCGCTGAGTTGCAACCCCTGGCGACTTCATGAAGATCCTGCTCGTCTACAACACCTATCAGGAGCCGGGCGGGGAGCAAGTTGTGTTCGGGAAAGAACGGCGACTACTGGAAGAGGGTGGCAACGAGGTTTTTGAATATCGCCGCCACAATGACGAGATCAAGCAGTATTCGACCATCAAGCGCCTTGGTTTGATCTCCAGTACGGTATGGGCTTCGGACTCCCATCGGGACTTTGTCGCGCAGCTGCGTGGGCAGAGGCCCGATATCGTCCATGTACACAATACGTTTCCATTGATTTCGCCTTCCATCTTCTGGGCCTGTCGCAGCGAAGGGGTTCCGGTGGTGCACACCCTGCACAACTATCGGTTGCTTTGTCCCGGCGCCAATTTCTTTCGCGCCGGAAAGCCCTGCGAAGACTGCGGTACCGGCAACTTCTGGCAAGGAGTGCTGCATGGGTGCTATCGCAACTCGCGCGCTCAAACCGCACCCGTAGCGCTGATGCTAAGCGTCCATCGCACCGCAAAGACGTGGACGCGGATGGTCGATCGTTACATCGCACTTTCCGAGTTCTCTCGGAGCCGGTTTGTCAATGCCGGGTTTCCCGAGGACCAGGTCGTGATCAAACCCAATTTCGTTCACCCTGATCCGGGAATGCGAACTTGCCATGGATCCTATGCTTTGTTTATTGGCCGGATATCGCAGGAAAAAGGCGCGGAGACGTTGCTCAAGGCGTGGCGTCAGCTGCCCCAGAGCTATGAGTTGCGCGTCGTGGGAGACGGTCCCGCACGAGCACAACTCGAATCGCAGACCGCCGCACAGGGTGCTTCCAATGTGCGGTTCATGGGCCGGATGCCTCACGAGCAGGTCATCGAAACAATTAAGGATGCGCGCTTCGTAATCTTTCCGAGCGAACTGTACGAAACCTTTGGTCTTGGTATTATTGAAGCATTCGCTTGTGGCGTTCCGGTGCTGGCTTCCCAGCTCGGTTCCATGCAGGAAATCGTGCAAGATGGGCACAGCGGGTTGCTGTTCCGGCCCGGTGATGCTGATGATATGGCTCGCGTTGTTGCCCGCGCGTGGGAGCAGCCCGCGTACATGCGCCGTTTGGGTGAGCAGGCACGCAAAGAATACGAGGCTAAGTACACAGCCGCAGCGAATTACCGGCGCTTAATTGAGATTTACCAGCAAGTCATTGCGGAACGAGTTGCGGCAGTCGAGCCACAGCGCGTAGGCATTCAGCTACCACAACAGGCCCCTCCAGCCTGAATGCATACGGTGCAGAATGAACGCTCCTCAAGAACTTGCTCAACGACGATCGACGACTCCAATGCCAGATCGCTTTGTGACCATCAGCATCGACGACGGGGCAATGACTGACTTGAGAACGGCTGAACTGTTGAGCAAATACGGGCTCCAGGCCACGTTCTACATCCCCGCAACAAATCCTGAGCGCCCGGTGATGCCGTTGAGCCACATCCGCGAGTTGTCGGAGCGCTTCGAGATTGGCGCTCACACCATGAGCCACGTGACCCTTACGTCTCTGCCTACATCTGAAGCCTGGGCGGAGATTTCGGGAAGCAAGCAGTGGATTGAAGAAGCCGTTGGAAAGCCCGTGGTTTCGTTCTGCTATCCGAGAGGCAAATTCAACAGCACGACGCATGGTCTGGTCAGGAAAGCGGGTTTTCTGGGTGCACGAACCTGTTTCTTCAACTTGCACACGTTTCCTCGAAATCCGTTCCTGTGGGGAGTCAGTACGCACGCGTATCAACACAGCAGGACAATTCAACTGCGGCATGCCGCCTGGGAAGGTAACTTCGCCGGTCTCTTTAATTTCGTGCGCACCTACAACGCTGCGACGGACTGGCAACAGCATTTCCTGCACGGACTGGACTATGTAGAGCAACGTGGAGGAATTGCCCATTTGTACCTCCATAGCTGGGAAATCGATGAATGTGGCCAATGGGACCGACTGGAGGCCGTGTTCGCGGCGATCTCCCGGCGTGATTCCCTTGACAGATTGACGAACGGGGCGCTGTTTCAACGCTGGAGTGGGAGAGATAACAATGGAAGGAATTAAGACCTTCAGTTCTGCTGTGAACGAACCGGCGGGGAATTCCTGGAGCTCCTTCGATAACGTGCTGAAGGTGATCTACGAATCTATTTCCGACCTTAACTTGCAATTGGCGCCAGACCGGCGAATGGAACAATCTGTAAGCACGGTTCTGTTCGGCGCAGGCAGTAGACTTGACTCATTGGGCCTCGGGAACTTCATCGTGATCACGGAACAAAAATTGGAGGAACACTTCGGCTTCCAGGTTGATCTCACAGAGGACGATCCTTTTTCTCCAGCCACCGGTCATTTTCGGACAGTGCAGTCTCTCGCAGCCTATGTCTGCGAGCTTGCCGACAAGAAGCTGCCAGGAGCGCTTCAACGATCGCAATAAGTCGGTCTATTTCAGAGAGAACAGTCTTGAACGTCCACCTCATCTCGGATTTCAATCTCGCAACGCTGGGACAATATCTCAGTAACGACGGTTCGGAACCGCAGCTTTCGGCAACCTCTGCGCCATTCGGTCAAGTGTTCCCGGCGCTGCTTCAGCCGGAGCGCGTCGGTCTCTCGGATTTTGCCCTGGTGTGGACATCACCGGAGAAAACACTTCCCACTTTTGCCGAGGCCCTGACTCACGCCGCTATCTCCGAGGAGCAACTGGTTTCCGAGATTCGACAATTTGCAGATTGTCTGAAGCAAGCGCAAGAACATTTCCGCACGATCTTCGTGGTTTCCTGGACTCTTCCTTCTTACTACCGTGGCAATGGCATCATGAGCCTGAGAGGGATGGGAGCTCGGAAGCTCTTGTTAAAAATGAATCTCGTGTTGGCTGAAGAGCTGGAGGGTAGTGGCGGCATTTATCTGCTCGACGGGCAGCGATGGATGGAATCGGTCGGGAAAAAATCCTACAGTCCAAAGCTGTGGTACCTGACCAAGACACCGTTCCATTCCGAGGTATTCCGCCTTGCGGCTCGCGAGGTAAAGGCCGCGATTTCAGCCCTGCTAGGATCCAGTAAGAAGCTGGTGATCGTTGACCTCGACAATACATTGTGGGGCGGTGTGATTGGCGATCTCGGATGGCAGAACGTTCAGCTCGGAGGGCATGACTATGCGGGCGAGGCCTTCCTTGACTTTCAGCGGGCGTTGAAGAGCTTACGCAACCGTGGAATCTTGTTAGCCATTGTCAGCAAGAACGAGGAAAGCGTCGCGTTGGAGGCCCTCAGCAAACATCCCGAGATGCTACTGCGCCCCGAGGATTTTGCCGCTTGGCGGATCAACTGGAAGGATAAGGCTGCGAACGTCACTGAAGTAATTGCCGAGTTGAATTTGGGGCTGCAATCGGCGGTCTTCATCGACGACAATCCGGTTGAACGCGCGCGGGTCCGGGAAGCTCTACCGGAGGTGTACGTACCCGAGTGGCCGGATGACAAGACGCTGTTTGCCAGCCACCTGCTGGAACTGGATTGCTTTGATTCTGCTTTCTCGACGGCTGAGGACGCATCCCGGAATCAAACCTACTCCATTGGGAAACAGCGCGAGCTCCTCAAACAGACGGTCAGCTCCGTTGAAGAATGGTTACTTTGCCTTGATACGGAAGTCACGATCGAGGAAGTGAGTGATTCCAGCCGCGTGCGTGTCGTGCAATTGCTAAATAAGACAAACCAGATGAACCTCTCCACCCGGCGCCTGTCGGAACAAGAGTTGCAGCTATGGCTGCACCAAGGCAGAAGGAAGCTGTGGACATTCCGAGTGAAAGACAAGTTTGGCGACTCCGGGCTCACCGGTATTCTGAGTTTGGAAATTGAATCGGACACCGCGTGCATCGTTGATTTTGTCCTGAGCTGTCGCGTAATGGGAAGGAACGTGGAGCACGCAATGATTGCCTTTGCTGCTCAATACTGTTCGACCCAGGGCTTGCGGGAGCTGCGGGCCGATTACATTCCAACCGCCAAAAACAAGCCTTGCTTCAACTTCTGGCTGTCCTCAGGCTTCTCGTGCGATGCTGAGAAAAACCAATTTACCTGGCCGATCAGCCGAACTTATCCATCTCCTCCAGGTATCAGAATGAATGGTCTGTGGGAAGGACGAGGTGATTCTGTCCGTTCACAGGGAGTGGAATTACCCGGCGATCAAGCTACCTCGGTTTCGGCTTTTATGGATTGACTCGGCAGTTTCCCGGCTTTGTAAACTACTACTCCGTCCCCGGCATATAGGTCGCGTCAGCTTGTCAAATATAACAATTCGCAATCGCGCTGCGGGTTCCTCGCAGTATTGATTTGGAGATAACAGTTGAAGTGGGAAAAAACCAGTTCGGATGTCTTTACTGAAAGTGTGCCTCCGCTCATGAACTCATCCCAGCTAGCCGCGAATGGTCGGCCGAATGAAACGCCTTTGAGTGTCTCCCTCGATATGTTGGTGCCTGAACTGATCAGCGAGCAGGCGCGAAAAACACCCGATGCGCTTGCTCTGGCGGGTCAGGCAGAGCGCTTGACCTACAGAGAGGTCGAGGCTTGGAGCCAACGTCTTGCCCATCGCTTGCAAGCTCTCGGTGTTGGCCCTGATGTTCCGGTCGCCATTTGCTTGCAACGCTCTCCAGAGATGGCTGTGGCGGCACTCGCTGTCATGAAGGTGGGAGGAGCTTATGTCCCGATGGATCCCGATTTTCCGGTGGATCGTCTCCAATTCATGGTGCGCGACACGCAGGCGAAGGTTCTCATTACCCGGGAGCAAAATTCTGCTAATTTACCCGCCGGAAGCTGGCAGGTATTAGTCGTCGACAGGGATCGGACGAGTTCATCGCAGCGTACTCCAGAACTGCAACCTGTTTCCCTCGGAGCCGAGGATCTTGCGTACATTGTTTATACGTCGGGCTCGACCGGACGGCCGAAGGGCGTGAAGATTACCCATCGAGGTTTGTTAAATCTGATTCACTGGCACCGCCGGGTTTTTTCGATTACGCCTGCGGACCGCGCGAGCCAGGTGGCGAATGTTGGTTTCGACGCCGCAGTCTGGGAGATTTGGCCTTACTTAACTGCGGGAGCGAGCGTTCACTTCCCTGATGAGGAGACTCGGGGCGGCGCCAGGGCTTTGCACGACTGGCTACTCGAACAGGGAATCACCGTGAGCTTTGTCCCAACTTCTCTGGCGGAAAGCCTTCTGTCTGAGGAGTGGCCGGCGCGAGCGCCTTTGCGATTTTTGCTGACCGGCGCTGATACGCTTCGCCGCTTTCCTCCTCCCAATCTTCCGTTCCAACTGATTAACAACTACGGTCCGACAGAATGCACCGTAGTGGCGACCTCTGGCGTGGTGCTGCCGGATGAACGCGCCAATGCTCGACCCACGATTGGGCGCCCCATTGACAATGTGCAGACGTACATTCTCGATGAATGGCTGCAGCCCGTTCCAGCCGGCACAGTTGGTGAGTTGTACATCGGAGGCACGGGTGTGGCCCGAGGATATCTGAACCGTCCCGATCAGGATGCGGCGTACTTTGTTCCTAATCCCTTCAGCGCACGCCCGAATGATCGCATGTACAGAACAGGGGATCTGGCGCGTTATCTGGAGGACGGACAAATCGGATTCATGGGCCGGATCGATGATCAGATCAAGATTCGCGGTTATCGCATCGAGCCGAACGAAGTTGTGACGATCCTGAATCAATATCCCGGAGTGGAGGCCAGCGTAGTTGTGGCGGCTGACACCAACGGCGATAAACGCTTAGTCGCTTACCTTGTGAGCTCCGACTCACAGCTGGTGCGCAGTGATATTCAGGATTACTTGCGCACGTACTTGCCTGACTATATGGTACCTGCCGTGTTTGTTCGGCTCAGCGCTTTTCCCTTGAACAACGGCGGAAAGATCGACCGCTCCATGCTTCCAGCGCCAACTTCCCTCAACACCATAGGCGATCAGGTCTACGTTGCCCCTCGCACTGCGGTTGAAAAGCAGATGGTTTCGATCTTGGCCGAACTCTTGGGGATCGAAAGAGTCGGAGTGAACGACAATTTCTTCTTTCTCGGGGGACACTCACTATTGGGCACGCAACTGATTGCCCGAGCGCGGGATTCCTTTGGGATCGAGCTTCCTTTACGCACGGTGTTCGATTGGCCCACTGCCGCTGAACTTTCCGTGGAAATCGAGCGGATGATTCGGGGCGAACGCATGAGTGCGGACTAGGCTACGATGGCGACAAAGCCGGTTGCCGGCGAAAAGTTGATTCCCAGTGTCCCTCGTGGGGAATCTGTGTCCATGAAGGCAGAGGCAGTTCTAAGCCTCTACCATCTGCTTGATCCAGACGTCCTCGCGAATCCCTATCCTTTGTATCGGCGACTGCGGACCGAAGATCCGGTTCACTGGGACCCGTTTCTGCATGCCTGGGTGGTGACTCGCTACGACGATGTAGTTCGAGTACTGTTGGATTTTTCCGCCCATCGAACGCCGACCCCGGAACAACTTACCGTGATGGGCTTGTCGGACCTCAGCCCGATCGCGGAAGTAATGGTCAAGCAGATGCTTTTTATGGACCCTCCAGCACATACTCGCCTTCGCGGATTGTGCTCGCAGGCGTTCACGCCCCGCCGGGTTGAAGCCCTACGGGAACATATACAGGACATAGCCGACCGCCTGCTGGACTCCGCGGTTCCCCGCGGCGAAATGGATTTGGTGGCTGATTTTGCTGCTCCGCTGCCGGCGATCGTCACCGCAGAAATGTTAGGGGTGCCGATCTCCGACCATCCCCAGCTCAAGCGTTGGTCGGCCGACTTCGCCGAAATGCTGGGAAACTTCCAGCACAATCCGAATCGCGCCAGCCGGGTGCTCAACAGTCTGAATCACATGACTGAATATTTTCGGGAGACCATCCGGGAACAGCGGGTTCACCCGAAAGACGGCCTCGTCGGCTCGCTCCTCGCGGCTGAAGTGGATGGCGATCGGCTGAACGAAGAAGAACTCGTGGCCAACCTTATCGTCACCATGGTAGGCGGGCAAGAGACGACGACGAATCTCATAGGCAATGGGGTTCTCACTCTGCTCCGCAATCCGGAGGTGGCCGAAGACCTCCGCCGTGATCTCTCGCTGATTCCATCGGCCGTCGAAGAATTGCTGCGCTACGAGAGTCCAAGCCAACATACCGCTCGCTTGGCACCGGAAGATCTCCAGATCGGCTGCCGGAAGATCGGCAAGCGGCAGGCTGTGATCGCGGTGATGGGTGCGGCCAATCGAGATCCAGAACGCTTTCCGGATCCGGATCGGCTGGACATCCGTCGCAAGGACAATCGTCACGTGGCCTTTGGATTTGGCGCGCATTTTTGCTTTGGCGCTCCCTTGGCTCGCATTGAAGGTCAGATCGCTTTTGCCACCATCCTGCAGCGACTGCGAAACCTAAAATTGAAATCCTCAACCGTCACTTGGCGTGAAAACCTGGGCTTGCGCGGCCTTACCGCGTTACCGGTTTCCTTTGCTGCGCCATCGGCGTGATGTCTACAACCAGCGAATGAAGCTTATACTCCTGCTGAGAGCGGTTGCCCTGGCCGTGAAACCGATTGGCAGTATTACGTTGGAGCGTCGTTGCGAACGTCTGTTGCCCCAAACACGATGACTGAAATCGCCGTCACCGAGGCCCTGAGGTTCCGACGGGCCACTTTTGAAGACCACGCGCAGATCACTGCGCTTGAGTCTCGTTACGCTCTCGAGACTGAGAGCTACGAGCAGTTTGTCCACTTGTGGGCGAACAACCCGGTTTTCCAGGAATTCCCCAACTGGCCGATTGGCTGGGTACTGGAGAACGAAGACAATCGAGTCGTTGGCTATATCGGTAATGTCCCTCTGCTGTATGAATTTGGCGACCAACGGTTGGTGGTGAGTTCCAGCCGTGCACTGGTCGTAGACACTTCCTATCGTAGCTACTCGCTTCCGCTGTTGAGCCATTTTTTCAAGCAGAAGGGCGTCGACTTGTTTCTCGACACCACGGTGAATGCGGAGGCGGGCAAGGCGCACGAAATCTTTCGCGCACTGCGGGTTCCAAGCGGAAACTGGGATCAGTCAGTTTTTTGGATTACGGACTATCAGGGCTTCAGTGCCAGCTTGCTGGTCAGGAAAGAAGTGCGCGGCATAAAAAGCCTGCGATACCCGGTTTCCGCCGGGTTGTTTCTCCGCGACGCGCTAGCGGGCAGGGTACTGAAGACGCGGCGTAATGGATTTGAGTCGGGCTTTTGCGATAAGTTTGACGACCGCTTCGAGGATTTCTGGCAGCAATTGCGCAAGAGTGCGCCGCGCCGTCTGCTGGCGAACCGGTCCCGAGAAATGCTGCACTGGCATTTCAAGCATCCACTGTCGAAAGGCCGAGCGTGGGTGCTGACTATCAGTAAGGGTCCGGCGTTGGCTGCATACGCTATTTTCTTCCGCCAGGACAACCCACTGTACGCGCTCAAGCGCATGTGTCTGGTGGACTTTCAAGCACTGGACGGACAGACAGAGTTACTGCGACCCCTGCTGTGCACTGCGCTGGAGCGCTGCCGCGACGAAGGCATTCATATGTTGGAAGCGATCGGCTTTCCTCCTGAGAAGCAGCGGGTCATCGACAGTCTGTCTCCCGATCGCCGAAGCCTTTCCTCGTGGCGTTATTTCTACAAAGCGACCAACCGGCAACTGGCAGAGAGCCTCAAAGACCCGTTGGCGTGGGACCCCTCTTGTTTTGATGGTGACGCGAGTCTTTGACTTCGGTCCCGGGTTGGTACGAAACACAAACATCCGTGGGAAACGCACTACAACTCAAAGAAGTACATAAGGCGCAGGTAACCCAATTGGGCGGTGGACGCGGAATTCCGCGTTTGGCTGGCAATGTGGCGCCGTTGTCTTTTGCCCAGCAGCAGGTTTGGCTTCACGCCCAGCTTGTTCCAGAGCTCCCGATTTACAACGAGCCAGTAACGATCCGCCGGGATGGACCCCTGGATATCGGGGTTTTGGAGCGCGCTCTCACTGAGATCGTACGGCGGCATCAAGCGTGGAGGACGACGTTTACCCTAGTCAACGGCGAGCCGGCACAAATTATCCTGCCACCCTCGCCGATTCAACTTCGAGTCGTCGATTTGACCAGGTTGCCATCGTCGAAAAGGGAACTGGAGGCCGAGAAGTTGGGAGCCGAAGACGCCGAATTGCCGTTCGACTTGTCGCGGGGACCGCTGTTCCGCGCCTTGCTGGTGCGCTTCCGCGACACGGAACATCGGCTGTTCCTTACACTTCACCACATCATTTTCGACGGATATTCAATTTACCGTGTGCTCCTTCCGGAGTTAGCTACGCTGTACACGGCTTTTTCTGAAGGGCACGATTCGCCTTTGCCTGAGCCTTCGATCCAGTACTCCGATTTTGCCTTGTGGGAGCGGGATTGGTTTTCGCGAAACGGCCACTTGTCATCGCAACTGGCGTATTGGCGAAAGCAGCTGGGAGGAGATTTGCCAGTCGTGCAGTTGCCCTCCGACCATCCTCGTCCCGCCATGCAGAGTTTTCGGGGTGCCATTCACCCCGTGATTTTGTCCAAAGAGCTAGCGGATGCCCTCAAATTGCTGAGCCGGCGAGAGCGCGCAACTCTGTTCATGACCCTGATGGCCAGTTTTGCGGTACTGTTGCACCGTTACTCGGCACTGGAGGATGTTGCGATCGGGACGGTGAGCTCCGGACGTAAGCGTTCTGAGCTGGAAGGTCTGCTGGGTTATTTCCTTAATCCCGTGGTTTTGCGGAATAACTTGTCCGGCGATCCTACATTCCGCGAGTTGCTGACTCGGACTCGCAACCTCACTCTGGATGCTTTGTCGAACGACGACGCACCGTTCACCGAGGTAGTGAATGAACTGCACCCCAACCGAAGCTTGAGCTTCAATCCGCTGTTTCAGGTGTTGCTCACTTTAGAACCGCCGATGCCGGAAACTCAGGAGGGGTGGACTGCAGCCCTCACTCAGTCTGAGATCGACACGGGAATATCCAAATTCGACTTGTGCCTCGAACTCGACGATCGCCCGTCTGGAATTGTCGGTCGATTCAAGTACAGCAGCGACTTGTTCGAATCGGAAACCGTTGCCCGCATGGCGGGTCACCTTACGACCCTGCTGCAGAGTATTGTTGCGAATCCGGACCAGCGCATTTCGAGGCTTCCTGTACTGACGTCGCCAGAACGGCAACAAATCTGCGTGCAGTGGAACGAAACTAGCGCAGCCTATCCTTCCGAGCTCTGCCTTCATCAGTTGTTCGTCCGCCAAGCCGAGCGCACCCCCGAAGCGGTTGCTCTGGTGGACGGCGACCGACAGTTAACTTATCGCGAGCTTGACGACAGAAGCAACCAGTTGGCTGTTCATCTCGTGGGGCGAGGAGTCGCTCCCGAGAAACCCGTCGCACTGTATTTTGAGCCTTCGCTGGAAATGATTGTAGCCGTCCTGGCCGTGCTCAAAGCGGGGGGCGCATGCGTTCCCCTGGACCCAAGTTATCCGGCGGACCGCTTGAACCATGTCCTCGCGGACACCCAATTTGAAATCGTGCTCACGCAAAGCCACTTGCGAGATCAACTGTCGCCCGAGATTCCCCAGGTAATCAGTCTCGACTACGAGTGGGCTCAGGTTGAACGGGAGAGCTCAGACGCACTGCGGAACCGATGCCAACCTGAGAACCTGGCCTATGTAATCTACACCTCGGGCTCAACCGGAAAACCGAAGGGCGTTCAGATTACGCACCGCAATCTGGTTCACTCGACGCATGCCCGTTCGTTGTACTACGGCGCAGACGCAGGGCGTTTTCTGCTGCTCTCGTCGTATGCCTTTGACAGTTCTCTGGTGGGGATCTTCGGGACGCTGTGCCGCGGTGGCGCTCTAGTACCGACTCCAGGGCCACTGCAGTCGAATCTGACCCGGCTTGCGGACTTGGTTGAAAAGCATCGAATAACAGAACTGCTCTGTGTGCCGTCGCTCTATAGTCTGCTGCTGGACCAGGCCAAAGCTTCCCAGTTAGTGTCGTTGCGGATGGCGATCGTTGCCGGAGAATCTTGTACGCCGGAGCTCGTAAAGCGCCACTACGCGCAGGTGCCCGAGACGACGCTGTTCAACGAGTACGGCCCCACGGAGGCTGCCGTATGGAGTTCCGTGTACAAGTGCCAACGCGAGCAGCCGGGAAAACTTGTTCCTATCGGGCGCCCGATTCCTAATGCAAAGGTTTACGTTTTGGACGCGCATTTGAATCCTGTGCCAGTTGGAGTTTCAGGTGAGCTCTACGTCGGCGGTCCCGGCGTAGCTCGTGGATACCTGAATCGGCCGGTGGAAACGGCCGAACGTTTTGTCCCGGATCCCTTCAGTGGAAACTCTGGAGATCTGTTGTACAGGACCGGAGACTTGGTTCGTTACTTGCCAAGCGGCGACCTTGAACTCGTGGGACGCCTCGATCATCAAGTAAAGATTCGGGGATTCCGTATTGAGCTTGAGGAGATCGAGTCCGTCATTGCCCAACGCGAAGAAGTGCGGCAAGTTGCAGTCGCACTTCGCCAGGACGAGCCGGATCAGCCCAAACTGGTCGCCTACGTGGTGCCAAATGATCGCACCACTTTTGACCCGCAAAAAGTCAAGAGTTTTCTCGCCGAGAAGTTACCGGAAGCAATGATTCCATCCGACTTCGTGGCGCTTGAGATTTTGCCATTAATGCCTAACGGCAAGATTGACCGCCATGCTTTGCCAGCGCCTGCGCAAAGTTCTGCGGTTCCGGCCCGATTCGAGCCTTCCAGCAATTTACTCGAAGCGAAGTTGGTGAAGATTTGGGAGTCAGTTCTCAATAAACAGGGAATTGGCGTTACCGATAATTTCTTCGATCTCGGCGGCCACTCATTGTTGGTCGCAAAGCTGCTGATGCGCATTGAACAGCGTTTTGACAAGAGACTCTCGCTGGCGAACGTCTTCCAGGCACCCACCGTCCGACAACTGGCGGCGATGCTGGATGGTCAAACCGACTCGTTACATCATCCAGCCGTGGTTCCGATTCAACCTCTAGGCTCCAAGCCGCCGTTGTACTGGGTTCGCGGGGGATCTCTGTTCCTGCCTCTGGCGAAGCACCTGGGCACCGATCAGCCCGTATTGGCGCTGCATCTCCCAGTTTCCGATGCCAGTCGCCTGCCGGTTCCGTATAAGTTTGAAGACATCGCGCGAGCGCTAGTGGTCCGGCTCCGTGAAGTCCAGCCTGAGGGCCCGTACTATCTGGCGGGCCTTTGTGTGAACGGCGTCATCGCTTACGAGATGGCGAGGCAACTCGTCGCTCAAGGACAACAAGTGCCTTTTCTCGCCTTGTTTGACGCCCAGAATCCAGCTTATTACGAGGACTATTCGCAAGAGAGCCATCGTCAGTTGGCTCAGAGGAAACTGGAATATCAGTTGCGAAATCTTCGCCGGGGCGGAATTGCGGGAGTTCCAGGATTCATTCACGGTCGGCTGGTCGGAGCTCGCCTCAGGGCCCGAGTAAGGTATTGGAGAATCTATTGTGGGTTGCGCTTGCGGGTAAGTGAAAACCAGTTGCAGGATCTGGAGACCATTATTCACCCCACTTCGTTTGACTACCGGCCCAAGGCCTATCCGGGGCGGATCGTCTTTTTTCAGTCCAGCGACTGGCCCGGCGGGCGCTACTGGGACTTTTACGCAAGCTGGAACGACATGTGCCACGATTTGGAGGTTCACAGACTTCCCGGCGGTCACGAAACCATGTTCCACGAGGCGAATGTTGATCTGGTAGCGAACTTGTTGCGGAACTGTTTATCTGAGGCCACCCGGAAGGCCGTCGAGAGCGTAGAAGAAGTTTCCTGAATGGAGAAAGTAATTTCCAAAATTGCTCCCCCGCGTTTTCGGGAAGCTACCTTTGAGGACCATGCACAGGTTTCGGCGCTGGAATCCCGATACGGATTGCAAACCAAGAGATACGAGGAATGGAGACACTTGTGGGTACATAATCCCATGTACCGCGAGTTACCCGACTGGCCAATCGGGTGGGTTTGCGAAGACGAAGGCGACCAGATTGTCGGTTGCATTGCCAACATTCCGCTCCGTTATGAGTTCGGCCATCGATCTTTAGTCGCGGCAACCAGTCGCTCCTTCGTGGTTGATGCGCGATACCGTTGCTACGCATTTTTGCTGCTGAGCCATTTCTTCGCCCAGAAGAACGTTGACCTGTTCGTGAATACCACGGTCAATGCCAAGGCTTCCTTGTTGCAGGGGTTGTTCCGAGCATTGCGGGTGCCGTCAGGAACGTGGAACCGTTCGGCGTTTTGGATCACCGACTACCGTGCCTTTGCCAGTAGTCTGCTTTCCAGGAAGGAAATGCCAACGGGCAAGACTGTCAGTTACCCCTTGTCCGCCGGATTGTATCTCCGGGATGCGCTTACGAGCCGAGCATCGCGAAGCGGGCGTAACGGTACCGAGGTCGAATTCTGCACTCAGTTCGATGACAGATTTGAATCCTTCTGGCAGCGCGTTCGTAGAGACTCTTGCGGGCGTTTGCTAGCCACTCGTTCTCAAGAGGTCCTAGACTGGCATTTCAAACATGCTCTTGCGAAAAACAAGGCGTGGGTGACGACGGTCAGCGCGGGCGGAGACCTAGTGGCTTATGCTACTTTCTGCCGACAGGATAACCCCTCCTACGAGCTTAAGCGGATGCGACTGGTCGATTTCCAAACCTCTCCCGGGCGGACCGAGTTGTTGAAGCCCATGTTGTTAAGCGCGCTCGAAAGGTGCCAGCGAGAGAACATCCACATGCTCGAAGCCATCGGTTTCGGCTCCGACAAGAAACGAATGATTGATAGTCTGGCTCCTCACTGTCGGGAACTCGGTTCGTGGCGATATTTCTACAAGACCAACGACCACGATCTGGCAACCAGTCTGCAAGATCCCCAGGTTTGGGATACGACCTGCTTCGACGGAGACGCCAGTCTTTAGTACGGCGCCTTGGCGATAACGTTGACCTTGCTGTGCCGAATTTAAGAATGAGAGAAAGAGCGTAAGCAATGCACGGACTCATGACCCAGCCTGTGGAATGTGCTGACCGCAATGGCCAGCTTTCAGAGCCCTGTGAAGGCCCTCTGTTTGTCGTGGGAATGTTTCGTTCCGGAACATCCTTACTCTATGCGCTTCTGAACCAGCATCCCCAGATCGCATTGATGTACGAAGGGGATCTGGCACACCTTCCATCCCTTTTTTGGTTTCCTACTAATACGCGCCGGTGGCTGGCGCGATGGGAATTCTGGAACGGATCGCTCAGCCGGCATAAGGTTGATTTGAGTCAAATCCCGGGCGGGATCTCTGATCTAGAAACTGCATTCCGTAAGGTATACATTCAATACGCGCAGCAAAAGAAAGGCGCCTCCATTTGGGGATGCAAGTCGCCGACTTACTCGGACGAAGTCTCCCGTTTGTCGCGAACCTTTCCCAATGCGCGCTTTGTGATCATCTGGCGTGACCTGGGAGGTATCTGTCGCAGCATCCGGAAGGCCGCGGAAAAGCCCAGTTTCTTCCGCAGGACCGGCGTCACGTTGCGTAGCGTGATTGGATACCGCGAGTTGAAAAAACAATGTGATGACTTGCTTTCGCGTGACGTACCCGTTCATCAGATTTATTACGAGGATCTGGTAAGCGATCCCACCGGTACGATGCAAGGGATCTGCAAATTCCTACAAATTCCATTTGATCCGCGAATGACCTCCCTGAAGGGTGCGGACCGCAGCGCCATCGAAAACGCCGCTCATCACTCAATGGTGAAGGCGGAGAAGATCATTCAAGCGGAGAAGAGTTCCTCGGACCTTCCCCCGGCTCTCAAGGGCAAGATTGACCGTTATGTGTCCATGTGGCGCAAGCAGTTCGACGGCAAATGGCCGCTGTATCCTAGCGACCTGGGCAGCACAAGCTCTCCTTCGCTAGGAGAGCGCCTGTGGGACAGAATGCGTTATCAAGGGCTGCAGCTCTGGTATCACAGCACACCAGTCACGTACTCCTTTGTGCCGCTGCGGCTCTGGAAGGTGTATCGCAGACTGCGAGGACGTCCGTATGCTGCGGAGCTCGACTTTCGGCTTCCGGCGGACAGTACGCGTCCAGCCGATTCGTAGCCAGTTGTGCCGATGCATTGAATATGGAAGAAGGTCATAATTCAGAGATCAGAGTGTTCTCCACCTCGCCGCAGTCGAGCGCGGTATTGCGTGAATCTTACGTGCAGAACATTATTGACGTAGCTCGCTGGAGCGAAGAAGCGGGCTGCGAGGGCATTCTGGTCTACACCGATAACTCGCTAGTCGATCCGTGGCAGGTGGCGCAGATCATAATTCAGAATACCCGAAGGTTGTCGCCCCTGGTGGCCGTGCAACCTTCGTACATGCACCCTTATGCGGTGGCCAAGATGGTGAGTTCTCTCGGTTACCTTTATGGCCGACGAGTCTATTTGAACATGGTGGCGGGCGGCTTCAAGAATGATCTGGCCGCCCTGAATGACACCACCCCGCACGACAAACGGTATGCGAGGCTGGTGGAATACACCACGATTATTCATGAGCTTTTGAAGAGTTCTGTCGCCGTGAGTTACCACGGCGAGTTCTACATCGTTGACAAACTACGAATGACGCCTCCCCTGGCGCCAGAATTGATTCCCGGGGTTCTGGTATCCGGATCGTCGGAAGCGGGTTTAACCTCAGCCCAGGCGCTGGGTGCCATTGCTGTAAAGTATCCGCAGCCGGCGGAATGCGAGCCACAGTGTGATCCCTCGGCCGCAGGGTTTGGAATTCGCGTCGGAATCATTGCCCGTGGAGACGAGGAAGAAGCTTGGCGGGTTGCGCATGCGCGCTTCCCAGAAGATCGTAAAGGCCAACTCACCCACCAGTTGGCGATGAAGACTTCAGATTCTGCATGGCATCAGCAACTTTCGCGAATGGCTTCCGATACAAAAAACGGTGGCACACCCTATTGGCTACATCCTTTTGAGAACTACAAAACCTTCTGTCCTTACCTGGTTGGAAGTTACGAGCGCGTGGCGACGGAGCTCGCCAAGTACATTGACTGCGGTTACTCTACATTCATTCTTGATATTCCCCCCGCCAGAGAAGAGCTGGAACACATTAATGCAGTTTTCGCGCGGACGCGAAGTCTTGTGACGAAATGACGCAGCTCCTTCAAAACTGGGTCTCAGCCCAAGCAGAACGTCGCCCCGATTCCGCGGCCGTTGTCATGGGGGAGGAGATTCTTACTTACGGTCAGCTGGAAGAGGTGACGAACCGCTTTGCGCGTGTGCTGAAGGCTGCGGGTTGCGGCAAGGGAGATCGGGTATGCTTTGCAATTCCAAAGTCTCCCACCGCCATTATTGCGATTGTGGGCATCCTGAAAGCCGGTTGCATCCACGTCCCGATTGATATCTCGAGCCCCGCCCCTCGTGTGTCGAAAGTTTTGAGGTCAAGCGATCCGCGATACATCTTGGGAGTCGTCGCTTCCGCCGACTTGCTGGAGGATTTGTTCGCGCAGGATGACTTGCGCTCGATTCGCGTCGGGTGGATGGAACACTCCACCCCGACCTCGCGAAACTTTACCCCGTCGTTCACGTGGAGCGATACTGCAGCTTATTCCGCGGAACCCATCGAGTATCAAACGAAGTCGCAAGAGCCAGCCCACATCCTGTTCACCTCGGGCTCTACCGGTGAGCCCAAAGGAGTGGTCATCACCCACGCCAACGTGATTCCTTTCGTGGAATGGGCCACCCGCTATTTTGGTATGGATAATTCGGATCGCGTTTCCTGCCATCCTCCGCTGCATTTCGATTTGTCGACGTTTGATATCTTCGGAGCCTTTGCCGTCGGCGCCCAGCTTCATCTTGTTCCCTCAGAAGTGAGCCTGCTGCCCAATAAACTCGCCGCATTCATCCGCACTGCTGAACTTACCCAGTGGTTCTCGGTTCCCTCCGTGCTGAATTATATGGCCAAGTTTGATGTGGTGAAGTCAAACGATTTTTCCAGCTTGCGACGCCTGCTTTGGTGCGGTGAAGTTTTCCCGACGCCGGCTCTCGCTTACTGGATGAACCGGCTACCGCGCGTCACCTTTACCAATCTCTACGGTCCGACTGAATCGACCATTGCGAGCAGTTATTACAGAGTTCCGGCATGCCCTGATGACAATGCGCAAGCGATTCCCATCGGAACCCCGTGCGATGGCGAGAAACTCCTGGTCCTGGACCAAGACCTTCACACAGTACCGACGGGCACAGTGGGAGAACTGTATATCGGTGGCGTCGGATTGAGTCCCGGGTACTGGCGTGATCCAGAGAAAACCGACTCAGCCTTCGTTCCTTACGGAGACCATGAGCGTATCTATCGCACTGGTGACCTGGCGCGGGTGGGCGAGGACGGCCTGGTGTATTTCGTCGGGCGAGTCGACACTCAGATTAAGAGTCGGGGCTATCGCATCGAGCTGGGCGAAATTGAGACGGCATTAAACGGATTCAAGGAGCTCAAAGAGTGTGCGGTCGTTGCCGTTCCTACGGATGGCTTCGAAACGAATGTAATCTGCTGCGCGTACGTTCTTCAGGAGAGCATACGTGTTACGAACCCCGAGATTCGGCAGAAGCTAATCGGGCTCTTGCCTCCTTATATGCTCCCGGCGCGCTGGAGCAACTTCGTGCAACTGCCAAAGAACGCCAACGGCAAAATCGACCGGCGAAAAATCCAGGATTTATTCGCTTCGGAAATTGGAGCAATGCTTGGAGCCCAGGAGGGTCCATCCGAATCCGCTTCTTCGACCCGGGGCCGCGAAACTCTGGAATCGCGAGAGGTGGCCAGTCCTTCGAATGAAAGCTCGCTGATGAACCTTTCGCGATCAAGAGTGAGATGAATGTCGTCCTGGTTGCAGAGGAATCCGCGGGTCTGCAGATGTTGCGTGCGCTATCACGCAGCAGCCATCGACTAGTGGCTGTCCTCGCCAGCCCCAAGCCAGGCTTCGCCGGCGCCGGCGTCTGGAAGGTCGCTAGAGATCTGGGCTTTGAAACTTGGCCCGCGGAACTGGTGAAGGAATCCAGTTTAGGAGACCGGCTGCGCGCGGAGCGCGTAGATATTTTGTTAAATGTTCACTCGCTCTACATTATCCACGAAGAGGTTCTGGCAGCGCCGCTCCTGGGTGCCTACAATCTGCATCCCGGCCCTTTGCCTCGTTATGCTGGCCTTAATCCGGTCAGTTGGGCGATTTTCCGTGGCGAACGGACTCATGGCGTCACTATTCACAAAATGACTCCGAAAATCGATACCGGGGCCATTGTCTATCAGTCAATGTTTCCTATCGGGGATGAAGATACGGCGCTCTCCCTCAGTTTCAAGTGCGTTCGCCGAGGGGTTGAGCTCATGGTACGTTTGTTGGAGGTGGCGGCATCGGAATCGGCGCAGATTCCCCTTTGTCAGCAGGATCTTACACGTCGAGAATACTTTGGACGGGGCGCTCCGGAAAATGGCCGAATTTCGTGGTTCTGGCCGGCCCAAAGGGTGGTAAATCTTGTTCGCGCCTGCGATTATTTCCCATTTTCTTCGCCCTGGGGAGGCCCGAAGATACGACTGGGTGCGCAAGAGTTTGCATTGTTGAAGGCGCGGTGTACCGGGATCCGAACCGACGTCTTGCCCGGAACGGTTGGCAAGTCCGTTGCTTCTGATGTCTACGTGGCTTCCCAGGATGAATGGGTTGTGGCGAGCAAATTGCAAGTTGGAGATAAGTGCTTGCCAGCCAGTGAGATTTTGAAGTCTGGCGATCGTCTGGCTGCGTCTTAGTGGATCGAAATTTACGATGCGGGGAACTGAATGCAGCCTGCAAGCCCGCATTCAGTCCAAGACGCGATAGACTCGGTAACTAGTATGGATGATCCTGATATGGCAACACCAGATTACCAAACCATACAGGCCCGCCTTTCGGCCCTGTTTGCCGAAGTCATGCATGTCGAGGTGCCATCCGTCGACACGGATCTGTTTGACACCGGTATTCTTGACTCTCAAAGATTTGTTGAGTTACTGCTTCACATCGAACAGAACTTTAACGCTCGCATTGACATCGAGGATTTTGAGATTGAGAATTTCCGCTGCATCGAAAAAATAGCCTCCCTCATCCTCCAGCGAAAGAATATGAGCACTATCGGTCAGCTGTCCAATGCAAGCACGTCCTCGGGATGAGCCGAGGCGTCGTGGACGGATACAAATCCGCAGTTCCCCCCAATTAGTCCCAGAATCTTCTGTAATCCATACGGAGAGCAAATGCATTTCAATCAGTTTCCCTTAGTCGTGCGTCTAGTCGGACGCCCTTTTGCCAACAGTGAAACCCCTTCCCGGGGGGGATTCGACCCAGCAAGAAAGAAGAAGAAAATTCGCCTTTACTCAGCAATTCTGACCTTACTGGCAGTTGCCGCTTTAGCGCTCGGGCTCTCAACCGAATCGATGGCACAGAACATCAATACAGTTGCCGGGGGAGCAATTCCAAGCGGCCCCGCCACCGGTGTGGACATTCCGGCGCCCACTTCTGTTGCAAGAGATGTGAGCGAGAACCTCTACATTGCCGCGCCCGACAGTTACTACATCTTCAAGGTAGACACGACCGGCACGCTAAGCATTATTGCGGGTACGGGCATCCAAGGCTATCAAGGCGACGGCGGCCCGGCCACGAGCGCCAGCTTAAGCGGACCCACTTCTCTCGCCTTTGATAGTGCCGGCAACCTCTACTTTATCGACCTCAACAAGGTCCGCAAGATCGACGACGCCGGAACCATCAGCACCGTGGCCGGGAACGGACAGATTTGCCCCTACCGTCTCCAAAGCTGCGGAGATGGCGGCCCTGCCACCCAGGCGCAGCTGGCGTTGCCCCAGCAGGTGGCATTGGACGGCGCCGGCAATCTTTACATCGCCGACACTTCGGACATGCGCATCCGGAGAGTGGACACGTCCGGTAACATCAGTACCTTCGCCGGTACCGGAGTGATCTGCAACGGCCCGCTGTTCGTCTGTGGCGACGGTGGCCCGGCGACCAGCGCCAACCTGGATATGCCGTCGGGCGTTGTCGCGGACACGTCCGGTAATGTTTATATCGCCGATACCAGGGACCAGCGGGTTCGGGTCGTGACCAACGGAATCATTCATAATTTCGCGGGCACTGGAAAACATTGCCCCAAGCCGACGAGCAACTGCGGGGATGGAGGGCCGGCCCTCGGAGGAAATCTTTTCAACCCTTGGGGCCTAGCGCTGGATAAATCGCAAAATCTCTTCATTGCGGATGAGTTGGACAACCGTGTCCGCAAAGTGATTGTCACAACCGGGCAGATCAATACAGTGATCGGAAGTGGCGTCCAGGGTTTCTCTGGGGACGGCGGCGCTCCACGGATGGCGGCACTTGATCAGCCCAAGGGCGTCTTCGCTGACAACGCCGGATACCTCGTTGTCGATACCGGTAATGGCCGAATTCGCCAAGCGAGCCAAGGCACTCTTACCACACTCGCGGGAGGAGGTGCTGGCGGTGACGGCGAAGCCGCCACAGCCGCCACGCTGGCTGCTCCGAACACTGTAACGTGGGACAGCGCCGGCAACTACTACATCGCCGACACCGCCAACAACCGTATACGCAAGGTCGACACCTCGGGAAACATCAGCACCGTGGCGGGCACTGGCGGTCTGGGTTGGACAGGCGATGGTGGACCGGCCGTGAGCGCGACTCTTAACGCTCCCACGGGAGTGGCTGTTGATGCTTCGAACAACATCTACATCGGAGACAATGGCAACTTGGTAGTTCGCAGAGTCAACGCTTCCGGCACCATCACCACTTTTGCTGGCAGCGGCAACCCTTGCGTTCTACCCACGAACCCCTGTGGCGATGGCGGTCCGGCAACAAAGGCGAATGTAACCAGCGTGGCTTCGCTTGCCGTCGATGGAACAGCAAATCTGTATATCGCCGATTACTTCGATCACCGTATTCGCAAGGTGGACACATCCGGCACGATCACAACGGTTGCGGGAACGGGTGGAAAAGGCTTCACCGGAGATGGCGGCCCGGCGATCAATGCACGACTGAACCGCCCCTACGGAGTGGCGGTCAATTCGGCAGGAGACATCTTCATCGCAGACTCACAGAACAACCGCATTCGATGTGTGGTTGCGGTTCCCAAAGGTTGCAATGGAGCGGTTCTCAAAGTTGGCTCGATTCTGACCTATGCTTTCAACGGAAAAAAGACTTTCGCCGGAGATGGTGGAGTGGCCAAAGCCGCTTCCCAGCAGGACCCGCTGGAAGTAGCTCTGGATCCAACTGGCAACCTCTTCGTCAGTGGTGGCGCGGATGAAGTGGTTCGCCGAATTGATGCAGCCACCAAGATCGTGAGCACCGTGGCTGGCGACGCTACTCATCCGCTTCGAGCCGGTTTCGGGGGCGACGGCGGTCCCGCTACGCAAGCCACCTTGGATAACATTGGACTCGCCGTCAACGCATCCGAGAGCTTGCTAATCGCAGATACTGGCAACAACCGCATTCGTCAGGTTAATTTGGCCGCGAAGTAATCCGAAAACGGCGGAGGCAGACTCATTGACCCGCCTGCCTTCGCCGCTTATTAAGTTCTGCACCATATCCGTTGTTTGCAGGCTCCCCCCTCTGGATCGCGCGGGCCAGCCTCTTTGCTTGCAGCCCAAAAGACTCATCTGCGATCATGGTTCCGTCCAGGAATCTACTAATCGTTTCCCCTTTTAACAGGAGGTTCACAGGCCCAGTGATGGCAAGTCGAACTGGTGTCAAGCCTTGGTTCTGCAACGTTGGTCGTCGGGAAGTTATTCAATGCTTCCGTTTGTCCTTTCTCGTGCTTCGCGCGGCGCTAGTTGACGGCAATAAGGGAACGCTGCCAAGGCGGAGTGTTTGCGCCTTCCTCCTGGTTGCGGCGCTCGCCGGAAGCCTGCTGAGGGCAAGCGATGCGCCTCCGGCTACGGCCAGCTTTTATGTCGCACCCAACGGGAAGGACTCGTGGAGCGGGAAGCTGGCAGCTCCCAACGCCAGCAACGACGATGGACCCTTTGCTTCGCCGGCCAGAGCGCAGAGTGCGGTCCAGAGCCTGATGAAGTCCCATCCCAGCCGGCCTGTCGTCGTCATGCTGCGCGGAGGGACCTATTATCTTCCGCTGAGTCCCACCAATCCGGGCACGTTGAACTTTACGTCCCGTGATTCGGGTTCTCCTCAAACGCCTGTTGTCTGGGAGAATTATCCTGGGGAAGCTCCGATCATAAGTGGCGGGGAAGCGATCGGGAACGGCGGCCTTAATCTCACATGGGCGCATGCATCAGGAAATTTATGGACTGTTCAATTGCCCGCGACCACCCAGCCTTTCGAATATTTGTTCTATAACGGGCAGCGTAGATTGAGGGCCCGAATCCAGTCCTCATCCCCGAAGAGCAACGGTTATTACTTCAAGGACGGAAGTTGCTACTCCACGACTTCGCCCGGCCCCAGCGGAAAGGTTAGCCCCGCGTTGTGTAACCTCGGTACTTTTCTCCGCATCGCTGACGAGGTCTCGCCCGAGACTCCTCAAGGTTCTGGTTGTCCGAGTGTTACCAACCGAAGTGGATCGGATTCCAAGTGTCTTGATCGCATTGCATACGATCCGAGTGACTCTGCCCTCACGAACTGGGCCAACTTGAATCCGGGCGGCAGTCGATGTGGAGGATCTTCCAACAGTTATCCGGTGGGCGACATAGAGCTCATTCTCTTCGACGCCTGGACCGTCGATGTCATGAGAATCAGTTGCGTGGACACGAGGAGCCACGTCATCTATCTGACGGGCGCGACCAAAGGCAATGGAGACGTTTTTCCATTTTTCGGACCCGGGCGGAATCACCGCTATATCATCGAGAACGTCAAAGATGCATTTAATACTGCGAAGGCTGCAGGACAGGGAGGCCTCTGGTTCCTGGATCGCTCCACCTCTCCTCCGACGCTCAATTACCTCGCAAACAACAACGAGAACCCCAATGCAGATACTGTCGTCATAGCTCAGACCTCGCCCGTGAGCCCGATTGGAGGCAGTCTGATTTCGGCTACTGATTTGAACAATGTGACTTTTCAGGGGATCACTTTTGAAGTGGATAATTTTTTACCTCCGGCCGAGGGATACAACAACGACGAGAATTCAGATGATTCGCTGCCCGAAGCCATCGATTGTGAGAGCTGCCAGAGCGTGATCTTTGATGGTGTCACGGTAAGGCACACTTCCTCTTCGGGAATCCTCATCGCTTCTGTCTCCGCGACCTCGGGGACACCTGGTGCGAATGACGCCATACGCAACTCGGCGTTCTATGACATCGGTGACAGCGGTGTGCGGATCGGCCACAAACCCAGCGGAATGGATCGAGCGGAGTCCCAGGTGCAGAGGATCACGGTGGAGAACAACCTGATTCAAGGCTATTCCCGTGTCTTCGCCGATGGTGAGGGGATCGCGCAAGCTGGCGGCCACGATCTCGTGTATTCGCACAATGATATCAATGACGGTTATCACGCCGGCATCTCTGCATGTCTACTGGGATGCGGTTCTATCGGCTATACAGCCAACGGCACCAACATCCTCAGCAGCTATAACCATATCTGGAACATCATGCAGGGCGTCACTTCCGACGGCGGAACGCTTTATTACAACGTCGGCAGTCCAAATGGGAGTGGATTAGGAAACAAAATTTATAACAATCTGGTGCACGACACTACCGATTCATCAATCATCGATTCCGGGATTCCAGGAACCGGATACGGAGGCGCAGGCATCTATCTGGACATCGGATCCGCGGGGGTTGATGTGCAAAACAACATCGTATACCGCGTGGCGAGCGATGCAGTTTACATGCCGGTCGGTCCCAAAAATGGTATGCCTCCGAATACATTCAATAACAACATCTTCGCCTATGCCCGTTCGTCGATGTTTCGCGAGGGTAAGCCGTGGCCTCATGGCTGCGCCGGCGCCTCGATGCGGGCCAGCCTCACCAACAATATTTTCTACTTCGACCGCGACGATTCGGCCGGGTTCTACGTCGTCCATGGCTGCGCCTTCTCATGCGGACTGCCCCACAATCAGTTTCAGAAGTTTGAGGGAAATCTCTACTGGAGAACGGACGGGAACTTCGCCAGCGATCCAAAAGCTTTCCACACCAATGGCAAACCGCCGAACGACGCCAGCAAGTGCTTCGCGCCGGCGAACCCCAATATGGCTTGGACTTTCCTGAATTTTTCCCAATGGAGAGACGCACGGCCGCAAGGTACCTCTCCAACTATGGGCGAGGACAATTCTGGGACTGTCACGGTAAACCCGAATTTCGGAAGCAGCGGCCAGCCGAGCGACTTCCGACTGTCGAAAAACCCAATTCCCGGATTCGATTTCACCAAAACAAATGACACTATTGACCATGCGGGACGGGTTCACTCGACGATCACCATTCCGCCAGTGCCTGCAACTTTCCCGACATACAGCTTTACAAGCTTCTAGGCCAAAGGCAATGCCTGGACGACTCGGCTCGTAGGAGACTTTAGACTCAGGGCTTTCTCACTCTTGCAGGAGCTTCGCAGGTGGGATACGCTTCTACCAAGTTTGGTGATGTCGGGCGCGCCGTAGTCGCCTTGGTATCTTGATAGGCAGTTAAGATTCAGTGAAAGCCGAGCATCCATTTCAGCTGCGATTGTCAGGATTGCTTCAGCCGAAAGATCCCTCAACCAGATCCAAATAAGATTCTCACGTTTCCTGGAGGCGCAATGTTCATCGCGACATCAACTGTTAATGCTGCACACTGCCACATCGCAACCAGCCAAACCAGCCAATCCACTTTCGGAAAGGCCTTCCTGGCGTCTCCTCGTCTCAAGAATCGGCGATTCCTTTTCGCCCTGATTACGATCGTGGCGTCGTGCATTGCGCTCTTCGCTTCATCACCGGCTGAGGCCCAAAATACCATTAAGACCGTAGCCGGAGGCGGGCTGCCTGTTAGTCAGGCAACGGCCGCGGACGTTCCCAGTCCGAGCGCCGCGGTCGAGGATGCTCAGGGCAATGTGTACATCAGTACCTCCAATAGCTTTTACATCTTTAAAGTGACTCCCGCCGGCGTCCTCAGCGTGTACGCCGGAATTGGTGTTTCCGGTGGCAGCGGCGATAATCACGCAGCGACCAAAGCATCTCTCGGCATCATCTCCGCCATGGCGATTAATGCGAAGGGCGATCTCTACCTGGCAGATAAGAGCGCCAATCGCATTCGCTGCATCCTCGCCGTCAGCAATGGCTGCAACGGTTCAACCTCGGCCGTCGGAAACATCGTAACCGTAGTCGATGCGAGCGGAAAAAATTGCTTTCCCACTACCGCAGCTTGCGGTGACGGCGGGCCCGCTCTCGATGCTAACCTCAGCTATGCCGCAGGGTTGTTTGTGGACAGCTCAAACAACCTCTGGATCTCTGATACTTACGACTACCGCATCCGTTGCGTCATCGGTACCGCGGGTGGCTGTTTCGGCTCATCCCTGCCGGTTGGAGACATAGTGAACATTGCGGGAACCGGAGTTGTATGTGATGGTTCGCAATATGTTTGTGGCGAAGGCGGACCTGCCCAGCAGGCCCAGTTTGATCTTGCCGGCGGCTTAGTTCTCGACAAGGCTGGCAATCTGTACATCGCCGACACTCGGGACTTTAAGGTGCGCTGGATTGACGCCAGCACGCAAATAATCAATATTTTTGCTGGCACTGGATTGATTTGCAATCCTCTGAAGGGTTGCGGTGATGGCGGCCTTGCCGTCAATGCATTCTTGGGGAACCCCGCGAATATCTCATTTGATAGCGCCGGAGATCTGTACATCGCCGATAGTTCGGATAACCGGATCCGCTGTGTGGTCGAAGTCACGGGAGGATGTGGTGGATCAAAATTGGCCAACGGTTACATAACAACCGTGGTGGGAACCGGCGCCGAAGGTTTCTCGGGTGATGCAGGTACGGCCAAGAAGGCTGAATTGAATTTCCCCAACGACGTGTTCATCGATTCTTCGGGAAACATCCTGATCGCCGATACCGGTAATCAACGCATCCGAGAGGTAGTGAACGCTATCATCAACACCATTGCTGGAGGCGGTCCAGACGGCGACGGAGGCGCGGCGACCAGCGCTACCCTTGCCGACCCCAACACTGTGGCCTGGGACAGCGCTGGGAATTTCTACATCGCCGACGCCGCCCACAATGAGGTTCGAAAGGTCACGCCCGCCGGTGTCATTTCCACCATTGCAGGTACGGGCATCGTCGGTCCTCCGAACGCTAGTACAGCTTTGGCGGTCGACGCCACTTTGAACAGTCCTAGCGGTCTGGCCATTGACGCCAACAATAACATCTACATTGCCGATACCGGCAATCAGGTAGTGCGGGAAGTCGTGGCGAGCACTGGCAACATTGTGACTGTAGCCGGGAACGGGCATTCTTGCACACCCAGCAGCGGAAAATGCGGTGATGGTCTTCCGGCAACCAGCGGGGAACTGACATTCCCGACTTCAGTCGCCCTCGACAGCAACGGCAATCTCTTCATCGCGGACTACTACGCTCACAAGGCTCGCAAGGTCAACACCTCCGGCATCATCAGCACCGTAGCTGGCACTGGTGTTCGTGGTTTCACTGGCAACGATGGTCCAGCGACTAAGGCAAAGTTGGGTAAAGCTTATGGCGTTGCGGTCGACAGCTTCGGAAACGTATACATCGCGGATTCTGAAAATAGCCAGATTCGGTGCGTGATTGAAGTCGCGGGAGGTTGCGGCGGTTCGCAAGAACCGATCGGTAATATCGTTGCGTTTGCCTTCGACGGAAAGAAAAGGTTTTTCGGCGATGGTGGTCCGGCAAAAGCCGCCAGCATGAACAAGCCGTTCGAAGTCGTGGTCGATTCCTCCGATAACGTGTTTGTGGGTGGGGGAGCGGACAATGTGGTAAGGCGGATCGACGCGCACAGTTTGACGATAGAAACCGTGGCGGGCAATCCTCTACATCCGCAACAGTCTGGGTTCAGTGGCGATGGGGGGCCCGCCACCCAAGCCACGCTCGACAATATCGGCCTAGCCGTGGATGGTAACGGAAATTTGTTGATCGCGGATGCCGGCAACAATCGGGTACGCGAAGTAACTCTGGCTCCCGTGATTACCCTATCGAAAAAGATTCTCACTTTCCCCAACGAGAAAGTTGGACAGGCCAGCCCGCAAATGCCAGTCAAGTTGACCAATTCGGGCTTCAATGATCTTCCGATTAGCGGGGAGCAGATCGAAGGTTTTGACGCTCAGGATTTTTCAATCTCGAGCAATACCTGCGACGCCCATCTGGCACCGGCTGCGAGTTGCACCATTAACCTCGTTTTCAAGCCCTCCAAAACCGGCAAACGAACCGCGAAACTTGTGATCACGGACAGCCTTGGACAACAGACGGTTTCGCTGGTTGGGACCGGTCAATAGGTCGTGTAGAATCTGGCGTGAAGCATCCTCCGATTCTCTGTTTGATCAAGAGAATGAGATGCTGCGCGCCATTTGGGACGGTCACTAGAGAGTACCGGGTCCAGCATCTTCTTTTTTGCACGAATGAGGGAACATGGAACTACGGATTGAGTCGAAGCAGTTGGGGGATGTTTGCGTTCTTGCTCCGCAGGTATTCCAGGACGACCGCGGGTTCTTCACCGAGGTTTTCCGGGCGGACCAGTTTAAGGCGCTCGGGCTGCCGACGGAGTTTGTTCAGGACAACCATTCCGGCTCGGTTCGCGGCGTTCTGCGTGGGCTGCACTTTCAATGGGAGCCGCCGATGGGCAAGCTGATGCGAGTTACCCGCGGCACTGCATTCCTGGTTGCAGTCGACATACGCAAAGGTTCGCCCACACTGGGCAAGTGGTTTGGCGCAGAGGTCTCCACAGAAAGCCGTAAGCAGATTTGGGCGCCCGCCGGTTTCGCCCGCGGCTTCTGCGTGCTTTCCGAATACGCCGAGATCCAATACAAATGTACCGGAATCTACAGCAACAAGGCAGAGTCAGGAATCCGCTGGGACGATCCCGAGATCGGCATTGAGTGGCCGATCCGTGACGTTATTCTTTCCGACAAGGATCGCAAGGCGCAAACACTGAAAGAGTGGCTGGCACGTCCAGAATCCGAAAACTTCCGATATTCGGAAACGGAAACCATGGTGGGGAGATAAACTTCATGAAGATCTTGATTGCAGGTGGTGCGGGCTACGTTGGGTCCGTGCTGGTTCCTAAGTTGCTCGATCGCGGCTACGAAGTGGATGTCCTGGATCTGTTCTGGTTCGGCAACCATCTCCCCTCCCAGACCGGAATCATTCACAAGGACATTTTCGACATTTCCGTTCCGGACCTCGAACAGTATCAGCAGGTCGTGTTCCTGGCAGGCTTGTCGAACGATCCCATGGCGGAGTACTCGCCGAGCGAGAACTTCATTTTCAACGCGGCTGCTCCCGCGTACCTCGCCTACGTCGCGAAAAAGGCTAAGGTGAAGCGCTACGTTTATGCCAGCTCGTGCTCGGTATATGGCTACACCGTCAACGAGTTGTTCGATGAAACCCGTCCGGTCTCATCGTTCTATCCTTACGGAATCTCCAAACTTCAAGGCGAACAGGCCGCCATGAATCTGGTCGACGACGAGTTTTCGGTCATCTCTCTCCGCAAAGGAACTATTTCCGGCTACAGCCCGCGCATGCGCCTCGACTTGATCGTCAACACCATGTTCAAGAACGGAGTACGCAACCGCGAGATCACGGTCAACAATCCTTCCATTTGGCGCCCGATTATGAGTATCGAAGATGCCACCAATGGATATATTCGCGCGATTGAGGCCAGTCAGAAGATCTCCGGCATTTTCAACATTGCCTCGGGAAACTATACCGTCGGCGAAGTCGGCGATCTGGTGAAGATGGCAATCGAGGAAGAACTGGGCATTCGGGTGCATCTGACCATCAACCACAAGACCGATTTCCGCAATTACAAAGTCAGCATCGAAAAGGCGGAAAACGTTCTCAGCTTCCACGCCAACCACAATGTCAAGGCCATTGTGAAGAACCTGATCGAGAACATGGACAAATTCCAGGACTGGGACAACCCGCAGTACTACAACATCGACACCTTGAAACTGCTCTCCGCAAATAATGGCTTGCGCTCCCTCGCCGAGGTGGCTCGATGAAGGTGCTTCTCATTGGCGCGAACGGGCAACTGGGCAGCGATCTGCTCAAAGTATTTCGTGCCGCAGGCGACACGGTCACATCTTTCACCCACGCTCAACTCGATGTGTCCTCTGAGGCGCAAATCGCCAAGGCCATGGCGGAGGTCAAGCCGGACGTAGTGTTGAACACGGCTGCGTACCACCGGGTCGACGAGTGCGAGAAGCAGTCTGCGAAGGCTTTCGAGGTCAATGGCACGGCCGTAATGTACTTATCCCAAGCCTGCAATGCTGCCGGCGCGACGCTTGCGCACTACAGCACCGACTACGTCTTCGGCGGATATGAAAAAGGCTCTCCGTATGAGGAGACTGACTTGCCTGCTCCGGTGAACGTTTACGGCACTTCCAAGGTCGTCGGCGAACACTTGATCGCGGCCTATGCCGACCGCTACTTCGCGATCCGCACTTGCGGTCTGTACGGAGTCGCAGGAAGCAGTGGCAAGGGCGGCAATTTTGTCGAAACCATGCTGAAAAAAGCTTTGGCGGGAGACGCCATTCGCGTGGTCGATGATCAGATTCTCACGCCCACCTTCACCGCCGATCTGGCACAGGCGACGCGTGACTTGATTTTGACCGGACGCTACGGGCTTTATCACGTCAGCTCCGAGGGCCAATGCTCGTGGTACGAGTTCACCCGCTACATTTTCGAGCGTGCGGGCTTAGATGCGAAGCTGTCACCCGTAAAGTCCACCGAGTTCGCCAGCCCAGTGAGGCGCCCGGCGAATTCAGTGCTCTCCAAGGCCAAGCTGCGTTCGGTGGGCGTGTCCATTCCTTCCTGGAAGGATGCCCTGCCTCGATACCTTGAAGAGAGATCCAGAAAGCATGTAGCTGCCGCGAACGCAACTCCGGTCAATGTTTCCTGATTTCGAATTTCATGCAGGCGACAGTCGGGAGACGCAGCGCTTGACCTTGCTTACGGTTGCGCTGCATCGCTTTTCCAAGCGGTAGCACTCCTGTACTGAGCGCGTAGTTTTCCATTCTCCATCCGCTCGCTTCCCCTCCGGCTTCAATTCCTTCCTTCCTGAAGACCCTCCGGTAACTGAGTTCACGAAAATCTGAGGACTACCCGACAGTGTGTACTGCATGGCCTTGAGGTGTGCTTCGTCCCTTGGTCCGCTTAAGCGTATGTGAAGTGCCCCCGTTTTTCTGATCTACGCAACTGCAGACCATGCGAACTAGGAAGCCCCAACACCGACGAAGGACTGCCTTCGCTTCGTCCGAGGAAGCTTGTGTATCGGGGACAGCTCTGCGGAAACCGTGGCTGCCGGTGAGTGGGAAAGCAGAGGGCGTCGTAGAGGCAGAAGTTGGTGTCCGTGGAAGAGACGTCCCGACAGCTTCCTCGGCTTGAAGTTTGTCATCAACGGAACAACCCACTTCGGTTGGGCGCACATCAACAGGCAAGTTATTACCGGCTACGCATACGAAACCGTGCCAAACAAACCCATCCTCACCGGCCAGACCAAATCAGTCGATGAAAGCAGCGACATCGAACAACCGAATCCCACACCTCTTAGCACACCATCTGCCGGACCCGCCACTCTGGGCGCACTGGCAATGGGAGCGCCAGGACTGTCGATCTGGCGGCGGAAGGAATCGGCACTCGAAGGCAATTAAAACTAGGTTTCGCCCTCTCGTCACACCAAATCGTGATCCCAATCATTGCGTCACGTAGGTAATGCGGCTAGCGTGAGTCTGAGTTGTCGAATCTTCTTCTATTCGCAAGGCGGCACAAATCAAGGCAACTCGGAGAATATCGGTTTTCCCCCGACCTAGTTCTGCACTGATTCAGCGCTCCTCCGGGCCGCCGCGAAACCCAAATAGTAACGAATCCTGACCAGCCACGAGATGTGGCGAGGAGGGCAACCTTCGGGAGGACGCTATGAAATATAAGAAATTCTTGGGAGCCGCGAGCGCGGCTCTGATGATGGTCATCGTGGTAACTCTGGTGCTGGCGCCTGCCGCTGGGGCAGCTAGCAAGTATAAGGTGCTGCATAGATTCCACGGTGCGAATGACGGATCCGGACCCTTCGCAGGCCTCATCTTGGATGCGGCCGGTAATCTCTACGGCACAACTGAATATGGCGGCGCTTCTGGCTACGGCACGGTCTTCAAACTCACCCCGAACGCCGATGGCAGCTGGACGGAGAGTGTGCTGTACTCGTTCAACGGCGGCAGCGACGCAGCGATTCCCTGTGCCGGCCTGATCTTGGATGCGGCCGGAAATCTCTACGGCACGACCAGCACAGGCGGCGCTTCTAACCACGGTACCGTCTTCCAGCTCACCCCGAACACCGACGGAAGCTGGTCGCAGAGCCTGCTGCACTCATTCAACAGCAGCGACGGAGCGTATCCCTTCGCCGGCCTCGTCTTCGATGCGGCCGGAAATCTCTACGGCACAACTGAATATGGCGGCGCTTCTGGCCTCGGCACGGTCTTCAAGCTCCGTCCGAACGCTGACGGAAGCTGGACGGAGAGTGTGTTGTACTCGTTCATAGGCAACAACGACGGGTATTTTCCCAGTGCCGGCCTCGTCTTCGATGCGGCCGGAAATCTCTACGGCACGACTGAGTATGGCGGTGCTTCTGGCGCCGGCACGGTCTTCAAGCTCGCCCCGAACGCCGACGGAAGCTGGACGGAGAGCTTGCTGCACCGGTTCCACGGCAGCGACGGCTATTTTTCCTATGGCGGCCTCATCTTCGATAGGGCCGGAAATCTCTATGGCACGACCGCCGGGGGCGGCGCTTCTGACAACGGCATGGTCTTCAAGCTCACCCCGAATGCCGACGGAAGCTGGACAGAAAGCGTGCTGCGTCGCTTCGGAGGTACGAGAGCAGCCAAGCCCTATGCTAGCTTGATCTTCGATGGGGTGGGCAACCTCTATGGCACAGCCACGCACGGCGGTTCCGCGAACTGTGGCGCGGCTTTCAAACTGTCACCCAATCTGGATGGAAGCTGGGGATACAGTTTGATCCACGTCTTCCAAGGCAAGCCCGCTCAGAATCCGTATGGTGGCCTCGTTCTCGGCGGCGCGGGCACTCTCTACGGTACGACAATGTACTGCAGCAGCAGCGGCTGCGCCGGTGTGGTCTACCAGGTTACGCCGTAGCTGGTTTCTCCGGCGGCTCGGGGTTTGAGTGCAGAGTGGCCGGAGACTGCGATATCAAAGGGGAAGAAGTCATGAACGATACGAAATTCTTGGGACCTGCGAGCGCGACTCTGATGATTGTCATCATAATTTTCTTGTGGTCGCCCGGCGCGTGGGCTGCGAGCAAGTACAAAACGCTGTACAACTTCACCGGCGGCAAAGACGGAAGCCAGCCCTGGGCCGGAGTGATATTCGACCAGGCAGGAAATCTGTACGGCACAACTTGGCACGGCGGCAACCAAGGCATTTATTGCCTCGACCCCTCCGGCTGTGGCGTCGTCTTCAAGTTAGCGCCGAACTCGGATGGTAGCTGGACCGAAAGCGTGCTGTATAACTTCTGCTCCCTCACGAACTGCAGCGACGGAAGCAGGCCTTTTGCGGGTCTGGTCTTTGACCAGGGAGGAAATCTTTACGGCACGACGGTTAACGGTGGCGCTTATGACGACGGCATGGTTTTCGAGTTGAGCCCAAAAGCTGATGGAGTTTGGACAGAGACCGTGCTTTACACTTTCTCCGGCAGTGCGGACGGAGCCGGTCCAGTGGCCGGCCTGACCTTCGACACAGCTGGGAATCTCTATAGCACGACTGCGTACGGCGGCAACCTGAGCTGCGATCCTGATTACGGCTGCGGTGTCGTTTTCAAGCTGATGCCGAATCAGCAAGGTAGCTGGACCGAAAGCGTGCTGTATACCTTCTGTACCCTGACGAACTGCAGCGACGGAGAATGGCCCCATGGTGGTCTTATCTTCGACCAGAAAGGAAATCTCTACGGCACGACGTCGCAGGGCGGCGCTAACGTACATGGCGTGGGGGCATTCGGTACCCTCTTCAAGCTGACGCCAAGTTTGGATGGAAATTGGGCGGAGACCGTACTGTACAACTTTTGCTCCCTCAACTCATGCCAGGACGGGCTTGCCCCCTTTGGCGGCGTGATTTTCGGCCAAGGAGGAAATCTCTACGGCACCACGCTGGATGGCGGTAATGCTGGTTGCGGCGCCGGCTGTGGGGTCGTCTTCAAACTGGCGCCGACCCCAAAAGGTGGATGGAAGGAGACAGTGCGGCACTACTTCCTCGACCGTCCTGGGGCCGAGCCCTACGCCGGCCTGATGCTCGACGCATCCGGGAACCTCTTTGGGACGACCTTCGGCGACCTCAAGGCGACCTTCGGTTCGGTCTTTGAGATCACGCCGTAGCTGGCTTCTTCGGCTCGCTCAGGGTTTGTATCGAGTGCTGAGCAGGCCGGAAACCAGAGTCTGAGTCCTGACCAGCCACCTGACGTGGTTGGAGCACACCATCAAGAAGCGCGAGGATTGTGCTTCGCAACCGTCGAGAAAATTCATTCCTCGACCTCGTTTCATTCGACTAAGAGCAGGAGAAGAAGTCATGAATCATAAGAAATTCTCAAAAGCCACGAACGCGGCCCTGATGATGATCATCATTCTAACTCTGGTGTTGGCGCCCGGCGCTTGGGCGCAAAGCAAGTTCAAAACGCTGTACACGTTCAAGGGTGGCACGGACGGAAGCCTGGCGATGGCCAGTCTGGTCCTCGACCAGGCAGGAAATCTCTACGGTACGACGTTTCAGGGCGGTACTCACAACGCGGGCACCCTTTTCACCTTGATCCCGAACGCCGACGGAAGCTGGAAAGAAAAGGTGCTCCACAGGTTCAAAAGCGGCGCGGACGGGGCCAACCCCAATGCCGGCCTGACTTTCGACCACACAGGAAATCTCTATGGCACGACGGCCTATGGGGGCACCGATAACGCGGGCACGATCTTCAAGCTGACCCAAAACGCGGATGGCAACTGGACCGAGAGAGTGCTGTGCAGTTTCAAACATGACAAGGGCGGAGTTTTTCCCAATGCCGGCCTGGTCTTCGACCAAGCGGGGAATCTGTACGGCACAACCCCTCAGGGCGGCAATCTGGACTCCTGCAATGGTTACGGCTGTGGCACCGTCTTTAAGCTGACGCCGAACGAAAACGGACGGTGGGCGCAGAGGGTGCTGCATAATTTCTGCTCCCTCACGAACTGCCCTGACGGCCAGTATTCAGTCGGCTCCTTAGTCTTCGACCAAGCGGGAAATCTTTACGGCGCGACATCCCAGGGCGGCGGGCTCCCCCACTTCCACGGTGTCGTCTTCGGGCTGACGCCGAGCACGAACGGAAGTTGGAAAGAGAAGGTGGTCTACCGTTTCAAGAACCGCGAGGGCGGCGCCCAACCCACTGGCGCCCTGATCTTCGATAATGCAGGAAATCTCTACGGCACGTCGCGCGGTGGATATGGCATCGTGTTCGAGCTTACTCCGAACGCGGACGGAAGTTGGGAGAAGAAGGTGCTCCACCAATTCACGAAGGGCAGCGACGGGAATGGGCCCAATGCTGGCCTGATCCGCGATGGTTCAGGCCGTCTCTACGGCACAACGGCGGGAGGCGGCAATCTCAACTCCTGCAATGGTTACGGCTGTGGGACCGTCTTCAAGCTGACTCCGAACACGGACGGAACGTGGACTGAGAGCGTGCTCTACAGCTTCACAGGCGGGTCAGACGGAAGCGGACCCAAAGCTGGCCTGATCTTCGACACAACCGGAAATCTCTATGGAACAACTCCCGGGGACGGCACTTCAACCTTCGGTTCGGTGTTTGAGATCACACCGTAGCTTGCTGTTCGGGGTTTGAGTCCCGAGGTGGCCGGAGGAGACTGCGACAAAGAAGAAGAAGTCATGTAAAAAAGGGGTTGCGTTTAATGACACCTGTTTTGCAGAAAAGCCGAATCCTGGCCCGGTTCGGCTTTTCTGTTTACGGCATCGCTCCGCTCGATTCCTTCGCCCTGCTCCGAGGCGGCGTCGCGGACATGCTCGCGGGCTGCGGCTCCAAACCCGGATTTCACCCTCCCATCCCACCGAACCACGTAGTACGGGCCGGCGTCCCTTCTGCTTTCGAAATGTACCAATGTGATCTATCTCTCTCGCGGCGAGAACGATAGAGTTCCGTTGGACCCAGCCAGTGTAGTCACGTCCAATCTCGAGCACACCTTATGTCTTGTTGTTTCTTTTTTGCGTCGAACCGAACAGTCCGAATGGCCTTCGTTGAGTGCGGTATTTTTCTTGCTCTTAGTCTTTTTGCGATCCAAGGTGCGGCACTAGCGGTCAGCGCGTCAGGGCCGGCCGAAAATGTCACCATGCAAGAGCAGGCGGAAGAGCATGGCAGGGCCACGGCGGATTTTTTTGTGGCCGCTGATGGCAAGGACTCCTGGAGCGGTACCTTGCCCTCTCCCAACTCGCGACACACAGACGGGCCGTTCGCTTCGATCGCCCGGGCTCAGATCGCTGTGCGGAATCTGATTCAGAGCCATCCTAGACGACCTATTATTGTCATGATTCGACAAGGAACCTATTCTCTCCCTTTAAGCCCCACCAACCCGGGAACTCTGAATTTCGACGGCCGCGATTCAGGAACTTCTAAGATGCCCGTTACCTGGGAAAACTATCCCGGAGAGATTCCATTGGTGAGCGGAGGAGAGCGCATAGGTAGGGGCATGGGCGGGTTGGGACTCACCTGGACTAACCCTTATGGCAATTTATGGCAGGTTAAGTTACCCGCCAGCACTCGACCTTTCGAGTATTTGTTCTACAAGCGAAAAGTATGGGCGCGCCGCATGCGCTCCCGCTTGCAGTCCTCGACAGGCGTCGGATACTACATGAACAACGGTTCCTGCTACTCCACTTCTAACGGACAGACGGTCGATATTTCAAAGTGCAATCTCGGCACTTTTCTGAGAATCGCCGCCGTGATTCGTCCCGGCCATACTGGCTGTCCGCACGTAACAGGTTCCTCCGGATCTAAGTGTCTGGACCGTTTCCGGTATGCCTCTAATGCCCCTATCACCAGGTGGGTCAATTTAAACGGAATCTATACCGGAGATCCCTCGAAACCCTGTCGGGCTGACAGCTCGAATCCCTATCCCACCGGTGACATTGGACTTACTCTCTTCGGTTCCTGGACTGCGGATGTCATGCGGATCAACTGTGTCGACACCAGGAACCGTATCATTTATCTGACTGGCCCAACCCAAGGGAGCGTGGGTAACTACAATTGTTTTGGTCCTGCCGTCGGTCACCGCTATATTATCGAGAACGCGAAAGATGCGTTCCATAAGGAACAACAAGATGGGCAGACCGGCATCTGGTTCCTCGATCGTTCGACGAAGTCTTGGACATTGTCCTACGTCGCCAAGAACGGAGAGAACCCCAACGTCGATACTGTGGCCATCCCCCAGCTTCAGCCCGCCACTCCTACAGGCGGGAGTATAATCTCGGCCGTCCAACTTAACTACGTAACCTTCCGGGGCATCACCTTCGGGATGGATGACTTTATCCCGCCCCCGGCAGGCTTCAGCAACGATGACAATGGGGAGAACAACTTGCCTGCGGCCATCGACTGCGAGAGTTGCCAGCATGTCACTTTCGACGGAATCAGGGTCAAGCTTACCTCCGCCTCCGGTCTGCAAATCGCTTCTTTAGCGGGACACACAGGACCACCCGCGGCCGACGATGTGATCCAAAATTCGGCCTTCTACGACCTCGGCGACAGCGGCATTCATATTGGCCATGCACCGCACGGCTGGGACCGGGCAGCCAGTGTGGTTCACTCCGTCACCGTGCAAAATAACATCGTGCAAGGCTATGGCCGTGTTTTCCCCGCGGGCGAAGGGCTGGCTCAGGGCAACGGCAACAATATCCTGTACCAGCACAACGATATTAATGATGGTTACCACGCCGGCATATCCGTTTGCGAAAGTGGGTGCCCCGGTGCCAATGGCAGCGGGATCATCAGCCAGTACAACCATATCTGGAATCTTATCCAAGGTATCACTTCGGATGGGGGAGCGATCTTCTACCTGGTGGGAGATGGGAACAGGAGTGGGACAGGCAACAAGATTCTCAACAACTTGGTCCACGATGTGAGCGATTCCTCGATTATTGATAAAGCAATCCTGGGGACCGGCTATGGCGGGCAGGGCATTTATCTGGATGGGCAGTCCGCCGGTGTGACTGCAGAAAACAACGTCGTCTATCACGTTTCTCAAAGCACGGTATTCATAGACAAGGGTCCCGGCAACTCCCAACCCGCTAACAACTTTCGCAACAATATCTTTGCCTACGGTGCCAAGAGCATGGTACAGGAGAACATAGCCTGGCCCCAGAATTGTGGCGGCTCAACCCGGCTTAACCTGGTTAGCAACATTTTCTATTTCGATCAAAATGAAACCAAAGGGTTCTATGCCATTCAAGGGTGTGCCGACTCATGCGGCATGTCGTTCGACGGATTCCAGAATTTTCAGCGAAACCTCTACTGGAGAACGGACGGCCAGTTTGCCACCGATAGCAAGGCGTTCCATGTCTTGACGAATACGCCTCCTCCGGATCAGGCGAGTTCATGTTCCAAACCCCCCAATACGGGTGCATGGACGTTCTTCGACTTTCCGACATGGCAGACGGGACATCCCATCGTCGACGGAAAGCCATTGCCCATGAATGAAGACTCGGAAGGAAGCGTAACCGTAGATCCCGGGTTTGGGCACACCGGCCTGCCTTCCGACTTCTTGCTCTCCAAGTCCCCAGTCTCAGGTTTCGATTATGCTCAAACCAACAAAACCATCCACACGGCGGGACGAACCAATCCATTGCTCACGCCGCCACAAGTATTACCCACTTTCCCCACGTACTACTACACAGCCTTCTAGGTAGAATCCTGCCGGCGCTATCGGGTCTCCGGACTTGAGTTATGTGCAATCCCTTTCGTCACAGGAGTTCTTCAGTAAATACTATTAAACTATGTTTATCAATGGGTTTTGAGTCGGCCGACTCGGAATCACTACCATAACTTTTCTCATGTACTAGTGAGATCTTTTTTCTCCGTCAGCAGGCAATTAGAGTGCGAGAAAAGGGCCCGGTCGGTGCGTCCAATCCAGTTTCGAGGAAACGTAATGCCCTCCCCGTTGTTGTCGCTTGCGTCAAACCGCAAGATTCTGCCGATTTTCTTTAATGTCATTGTCCTCATATTGATTGTCTTCTTCAGGATCCAAGGCTTGTCCCAAATCAAAGGCACGGCACCTCGTGGCGTCAGCTCCAGCATGCGGCCGCTGCGTCATTCGCCCAGGCCTACTGCGGACTTCTTTGTGGCGTCTAACGGAAACGATTCCTGGAGTGGTACCCTGCCCAACCCCAATTCCTCACACACGGACGGGCCTTTCGCATCGGTCGCCAGGGCGCAGCTCGCTGTGCAGAAACTGATCCAGAAACATCCAAACCGGCCCATTATTGTTATGCTCCGGCAGGGAACGTATTTTCTCCCCTTGAGCCCTACCAATCCGGGAACTTTGAATTTCACCTCCTCTGACTCTGGGACTTCTCAAATGCCCATTACCTGGGAAAATTATCCCGGAGAGAGTCCTATCGTGAGCGGAGGAGAAGCGATCGGCGAAGGAGGGCTGGGGCTCAGTTGGGCACAGGTTGCTGGCAACCTGTGGCAAGTTCAACTTCCCGCCAACACTCAACCGTTCGAGTATTTGTTCTACAATCGAAACGGTGCAGAGCGCCGCTTGCGTTCCCGCTTACAGTCTCCATCGGGCACCGGATACTACATGAAGAGCGGTTCCTGCTACTCCACGGTCAGCGGGCAGACGGTCAACATTTCCAACTGCAATCTCGCTACCTTTCTCCGAATCGCCGCTGAGGTTCCTCCCGGCAATACCGGTTGTCCGAGTGTACGCGCGGGAAGTCGGTCTAAGTGCCTGGACCGTTTTGAATATGACCCTCGTGATCCAATTGCGAACTGGGCAAACCTGAACGGCGTCTATACCGGGGATCCCTCGAATCCCTGTCGCGCAGCCAGTTCCAATCCTTATCCAGTCGGCGACATTGAACTAACCCTCTTCGACGCCTGGACGGTTGACGTCATGCGGATCAACTGTGTCGACACCACCGACCACATCATTTATCTCACCGGTCCTACCCAGGGGAGTGTAGCCGAGTATGACTATTTCGGCCCCGCGGCTGGCCACCGGTACATCATCGAAAACGCAAAAGAGGCTTTCGACCAGGAAGAGCAAGCGGGGCAAACCGGAATCTGGTTCCTGGATCGATCAAGTGTTCCTTGGATGCTCTCCTACATAGCCAATAATGGAGAGAACCCCAACGTCGACAACGTTGTCTTGCCACAACTTCAACCAGCCAATCCGACGAGCGGAAGCATACTCTTAGCCACTTACCTTAACTACGTCACGTTCCGGGGCATCATCTTCGAGATGGATAACTTTATCCCGCCTGCATCCGGCTTTAACGATGACCAGAATGGGGAGATCACACTGCCCGCGGCCATCGATTGCGAGAGCTGTCAAAACGTCACTTTCGATGGCATAAGCGTGAGGCATACTTCTGCCTCCGGCATCCAGATCGCCTCTCTGAACGCTCACACCGGACCGCCTGCGGCCAACGACGTGATCCAGAACTCAGCGTTCTACGACCTTGGGGACAGCGGAATCCGCATTGGCCACTCGCCGCACGGGGGTGACGTGGTGGCCAGCGTAGTTCACTCCGTCACCGTGCAAAATAACATTGTTCAGGGATATTCGCGTGTCTTCGCCGATGGCGAAGGCATTGCACAAGGTAACGGCAACAACATCCTCTACCAGCACAACGACATCAATGATGGATATCACGCCGGTATTTCAGTTTGCGAAATGGGATGTTGGGGCGCCAGCGGCAACGGCATGGTCAGCCAGTACAACCACATCTGGAACATCATGCAAGGCGTTACCTCCGACGGGGGAGCGCTTTACTACGAGGTGAGCAACCCTCAGGGCAGTGGAAAAGGCAACAAAATTCTCAACAATCTCATTCACGATGTGAGCGACGCTTCGATCATCGATCAGAACTTTCCCGGAACCGGTTACGGCGGTCAGGGCATATATTTGGACATGCAGTCGGCCGGCGTGAGTATCGAAAACAACGTGGTGTATCGCGTTGCTTCCAAAAGCGTCATGATTACCCAGGCGCCCGCGGATGGGCAGCCTGCCAACACGCTCCAGAATAATATTCTTGCCTACGGGCGCAAGGGAATGTTTGGAGAAGGAATCGCCTGGCCGCAGAACTGCACCAGCTCAACCAGAGTTAACCTGATCGACAACATCATGTATTTCGACCAGGACGACAAGACCGACTTCTACGTCATTCACGGGTGCGCCGACTCGTGCGGAATGGCATACAACGAATTCCAGAATTTTCAACGGAACCTGTACTGGCGAAAGGATGGTCAGTTTGCCAATTATCAGAAGGCGTTCCACGTCTTGACCGATCCGCCTCCACCAAACGACGCGAAAAGCTGTACCGATCCCAGCAATCCTAGCGCCGTCTGGACGTTCTTCGATTTCTCGATCTGGCAGAACGGGCACCCACTCGTTCACGGCAAGCCATTGCCGATGAATGAAGACCAGGAAGGAACTGTCAGCGTCGATCCCGGCTTCGGCAATACGGGCCAGCCCACTGATTTCCTGCTTACGAGATCGCCCGTCTCCGGGTTCGATTATTTTCAAACTAACAATACTATCAAGACTGCCGGGCGAACTAGTAAGGTGATTAAGCCACCGCAGGTGTTACCCACTTTCCCCACGTACCACTACACGAATTTCTAGAAGGAGACGCGGCCGCCCGGTATTAGATACTCAAACCCAAGCGGCCGGAGAAGCCAGCTACGGCGTGATCTCAAACACCGAGCCGAAAGTCGTACTGCCGTCGCCGGAGGTCGTTCCATAGAGATTCCCATCCGCGTCGGAGATTAGGCCGGCGTAGGGGGTGGCTCCGGGTCGGTCGAGGAAGGTATGCAGCACCGTCTCATTCCAGCCGCCTTTCGAATTCGGAGCTAGTCTGAAGATGACGCCGCACCCAAAGTAGCAGGCACTGGTGCCGCCCCTGGCGGTCGTTCCATAGAGATTACCGACTGCGTCGAAGATCACGCCAGCCAGGGGAAGCCATCCATCCTTGCCGCACCTGAACTTGTAGAGCACCTTCAACTTCCAGCTTCCGTCCGGGTTGGTCGTCAACTCAAAGACGTCGCCGCAGCCAAACTGATAGCCCAAAGTCGTCGTCCCGTAGAGATTTCCGGCCCCGTCGAAGATCAGGGCGGCCTCGGGTCCGTGGTTGCGGCTGGCGAAGGTATACAGCAGGCTCTCGCTCCAGCTTCCGTCCGCATTCGGCGTCAATTTGAAAACGGTACCATTCGATCCGTTATAAGCGCCGCCATCGGAAGTCGTGCCGTAGAGATTTCCGGCATGGTCGAAGATCAGGCTGGCCAGGGGCCACTTCCCGTCGACGCAGTTCGTCAGGGAGCAGAAACTATACAGCACGCTCTCGACCCAGCTTCCATCCGGGTTCGGAGTGAGCTTGAAAACGGCGCCACCATATCCGTTAGCGCCGCCGGCGTACGTCGTGCCGTAGAGATTTCCTGCGGCGTCGAAAGTCAAGCTAACCAGAGGTTGTGCTCCGTCGGCGCAGTTCGTTAGGGAGCAGAAACTATACAGCACGCTCTCGGCCCAACTTCCACCCGGGTTCGGGGTGAGCTTGAAGACGGTGCCATAGCTGTTAGCGCCACCGTCGTAGGTCGTGCCGTAGAGATTTCCGGCTGCGTCGAGAGTCAGGCCAGCCTGAGGGTTCGCTCCGTCGGTGCCCCCGTTGAAGCTATGCAGCACGCTCTCGGTCCAGCTTCCATCCGAGTGGGGCACCAGCTTGAAGACCACGCCGCAGGTACCACTCCCACAACGGTTACCACCGTACAACGTAGTGCCAGAGATTACCGGTCGCATCGAAGGCCAGGCCAGCCGGGGGCCAACTTCCGTCCTTGCCGCCTTTGAATTTGTACAGCGTTTTGTACTTGCCGGCTGCGCGAGCGCCGGGCACGAACAGAAGAGCTAGGATAATGACGATAGTCAGAGCCGCGCTAGCGGCTCCCGAGAATTTCTTAAAGCTCATGATGTTTTCTCCGTGATCCTGCACATCGAATGAATGCGAAGCCGAACCATGAATTCCCTCGACGGTTGCGAAGCGCGATCGGCGCGCTTCCGAAATGTTGCCCTCCCGCCACTCTCGCGGCGGGTCAGAATTCATTACGGTTTGGGTTTCGCGGCGGCCCGGAGAGCGCAGATAAGTGCGGAACTAGGTCGGGGGAAATCCTATATTCTTTGAGTTGCCTTGATTTTGTTCTTGCATGGCCGGTTTGCGAGGAAGGACTCAGGGACCTCGAACCCAACCTACGGCAGTTGTGCCAGACCTGCAGTGAGCGGCGTCACTGCTCCAGGTGATGGCATTTGGGAAAAGCCAATTTCTTCCAGGCGGAGTTTCAGGGTGCCTTCTTGCAGTCGAAAAAAGGTCCCCATCACTGAGACCTTCACAGAGTTAACGCAGACCACAGTCAGGGTCTTCTTATCTCGCTGACTTAAAGCCCAACCGTTGCCTGGCGGCCTGCTGCAGCACGGGCAGGACAAACATATGGAAATCTGCGTAGTGCCGTTTCTTCCAGAACAGGCTGGGATCCTGACTTATGCGGTACCAGAATTCCAGGCCGCGGTGCTGCATCCATCGCGGTGCCCGTTTGCGCATTCCGATGTGGTAATCGAATGCGCCGCCTACCGCACCAGTAAACCGGGCCTCGATGCGCTCGCGGTTCGTCCACACCCAGCGCTCCTGGAGCGGCGCGCCCAAGCCCACCCAGAGGATGTCGGGCTGAGTGCGAGCGAGTTCGCCGAGAATGTATTGGTTATTCTTACCTTCAATCGGACCCCAGGGAGGCGTCCAGGCTCCAACGATTTTGATGTCAGGGTGCAGTGCCTGGAAAGCAGCGGCGGTGCGTTCGGCCTTCCGGTCGCCGCCACATACGATGTAGACGGTGTATCCCTTCTGCGCGGCCCGTTTGTTCATTTCCACCAGGAAATCGGGCCCACAAACGCGACCGGGTACGGGATCACCTAACACGCGGCTGGCCCATACCAAGGGAATCCCGTCAGGCATTGGAAAGTCTGCGTCGTTGAGAGTCTGGCGGTACGCCGCATCCCGACGAGCTTCAATCACATTGTAGACATTGATGAATACGCCATAGGTTCGCTCATTCCGTCTGATCGATTCTTCGACAGCGTCTACAGTCTGGGCCAAACTCATTGGGCGAACCCGGACGCCCAGTATGTCCACCCTGTCTTCATGGCTATTGGTCAATCGAGGCATCGTGTCCACGAGCATGCTGCTCCCGCTCCCCACCTTTTCCATCATGTCTATTGATTCCCCCAGCATGATGAATTCTTAATGCCGCCTATTTTTTGGCTCCACAGCTCCCGGCCTTGAACTTGCCAATCCGCGTCTGCCAATCAACGGTGGTGTTCTGATTCGCAGTAAAATACTCATCCACATACCAGAACGTGCAACCATCCACGGGATCCACGGTCATGCTGGTGTAGTCGCCCCAGTGAGCCGAATTCTGTTCATCCCCCGATCCGTTCATCACTACGACCCCGGCTGAAATGGTGGGCTTGGGCAGATTCCACCAGGAGGCTTTCACCCCGGGATGATTGGTGACGCTGGATATGCTGTAACCGACCGCAGCGTTGCCGGCCTTATCCTGGGCAATGCTGGGCATGAAACGAAAGTTAGCCTTGTCGGGGCTGAACGTGCCACTCTGAAAAACTGTCGGACTCCCGCTGCCGCTACTGCGCAGCTCGTACCAACGGATTCCGGTTTGCCTGGTTTTCCCGGGCTGGACCGTTTGGCTCACCAGGAACGACTCGTAGGTACCGAAATTACGGTACGGGAGACGAGGCATTAGCCGGTCTCCCACCGAGTCGACTTCGTAATGAAAACCATTCGCAGGATTCGTGGATGGTTCTGGAACACAAACCGTCCGAAGAGGGAAACTGGCGTCGTAGCACCCGGGAGTGTAGGGCGTAACCGCAAGCGACGAAGGGGTGAATGTTGAGTTGGCCGGGTTTCCCCAGTCCACATGAAAGTCCCACAAGTTGATCGCGCTCGACGTGGTGCTCTTCCCGTCGTTGGGAGGATTCTGGATGCTGACCATGAACTCGTCCCGGCCAGCCGGCGGCGGAGTGGTGCCTTCTACGTCCGCCGGAATCAAGCTGTGCTTCAGATACAAGCTGCCGTTCTTCGGAATGGGACTCGGATCAGAAAAACACTGCATTGGGCTCGCCGTCGAACCAGTCAGCATGTTCGTCCGATCCAAGGCGCATGCCACCACACCAATGGGCAGATAATTGTTGTCAATATCCAGGAGATCGAAGCTGACATAGTAAGCATCCGCCCAAGTTCCGAACTTCGGCCAGTCGGGAAAATAAGCATGGCCTCGCGAGTTGTTTCCCAGTTGCGGGTTCAAGGAAAATGCGTAGGTAAACCAGGTGAGCGTTTTGGACGTCAAATCGTCAGTATTGGAGACGGCCACGCAGTAATAGTATTGGCCCCCGCCAGGCAAGCCGTGGGCGGCAACGATCCAACGCGACGCAAGCCGGTCAAACATGATCAGACCATCTCCACTCAGGTCGTAGCAGTTCTGCATCTTGCTCAACTGCCACGGCGAGTTGCCAATTCTGGGAATCGGCCAAACCGGAGCAAACGTTACCTTATCGTACGCCTGATATGCGACGTTGACCCACTCCATGTATTGCTTCGTGCCGACGGCCCCATTCGGGTCAAAATCAAGCAATGGGTGTCGTAGTTGGGACGCGTCAATTCCCTCAAACGAGGTCACTACTTGGGCTGGCAGCAAGGAGGAGGTCAGCAACAGAACTAGCAGTGCCGGTATTCTCGAGTTCATCGCCGTGGAAAATCTCCGATCAGGCTGGCCTTTTACGAACCTCAGGGGGACGAGGCACCTAAATATAGCATGGCGCGAATCTCTCGTCATAGAGACAAAAGTCTCCCCGTAGCCCGACTCTAAGTAGTTAGCGTTAAAGAGTTTGTGGCTTGAGAGGACACGGTCGAAAACGAACCGAGGGTCGGGTGATTCTCCAGGGTTTTCTTCGCCCCCTTCGTTCCCGAGCGATTAAATCCGTTCGCCTTTTATGGGATGGACGCCAGCCCATTCGGCTAATTATTGGCCTCGGAGGGCATCAACGTTAAAGCAACAGAGATCGGCACAAAACAATCACGCCTTGCAGCTCCCATCTGAGAACCACAAGGCGCGGTTTTGATTGCGAAGCTGAAGACAAACAGCCCGCGGCTACTGAGCGGATTCTCCCCACGCACGTCCAGCCTTTGGAGTGGCCACGAATCCATCGGTATTGCTATTTGCATCCACAAAGAAGCCGACGATCCGGCCATTGTCGTTGATCCCGTTGGCAACGGTCATAGTGCCGTTGCCGCTTGGATCATCGACCGTCTGGAAAGTTCCTTTGCTGTATACGAATCCGTGCGAGTTGCCAGAGGCATCGTTGTAAACTCCGACGATCTGGCCTTTGTTGTTTAAGCCCAGCGCCTGAGTAAAGGTAGATCCCGGGAAGTCAAGTGTCAGGAGGTGTCCGCCACTCAATTCGAACCCGTGGTTGTTGTTCGTACTATCAATGTAGAAGCCGCACACTTGCTGCAAGTTGTTAATGCCGGTCGCCTGGGCTCCTCCCACAGCTCCGGGAATCGTCAGTTCCTCGAACACGCCACCAAACTCGGCATAGATGTAGGGATGGTCGGGCGTGCTGTTGTCCGGCGAAAGAGCATAGTAGCCGGCAGCTTGGCCCAAGTCGTTCAGGCCAAGAAGCTGGTTGAAGGCTGAACCCGGAAAATCGACTGTTGCGTAGTTGACCGGCGGACCAAAGGTAAAGCCATGGGTGACGCTCGTCTTATCCACATAGAATCCCGCCGACCGGTTGTTATTGTTAATGCCAACGACCTGGGTCATCGTCGACTGTGGATAGTTCTCGTTTACGAAGTGCTTGGGCAGCGTAAGCGTAAAACCACGGTTGACCGCCTGCCCGTGGTAACCGGCGATTTTGCTGGCGTTATTGATGCCCAGCAATTGCGTGAAAGTATCTTTGAAGTAGGTAACAGTTTGGAAGTTGTAGGTGGTCTGCGCCGACATGGGCATGGACCCGAGAACTACCAAACCAAGGAAAAGGGCGAGGAATTTCAGTTTCATGTTTTTCTCCTGATGTTGAGATGAAATGTTCTAACTTGTCTGGACGATCACGGAAAAACTTTGTTCTCCGCGAACCCATGGAGCAGCCGTCGGAGGCCATGTCGTTTTCCCTCACTTATAAAGGCGACATTTCGGAGTGAATTCCCTCACGCCCTCGCATTTTTTTTCCGAGCGACCTGCAGGGTAGATCTGCGGCGGGACCATGAAGCGTTGTGGGAGTGGGTGATACAAGAACAAGCGGCGTCTGATTACATTCGTACCCCAAGGGAAAACTCATAGTCCATAAGGAGAAATTGTGGCCCTGTCCTCAATTTGCGCAATTCATGGTATGGACGCAGGATGTTTCCGCAAACGCTTTCGCCCGCGGTTGTGCCATAGGGATTCCCTGTGGCGTCGAAAATTACGCCAGCTTGGGAAAACGCTCCCGGATGGTCGATGAACTGTGCAGTGCTCTCTCATTCCATCCACCTTTAGAGTTCGGCACTAACTTGAAGACTATGCCACAGCCCACGGGGTGCCGTAACCGATGTTGCCGCGCTGGTTGCCGGAGAGATTCTCTGCCAGCAACAGATCCCCTAAGGCAATTTATTGAGATAGCACGGGCCGTCGGTGTTCTGGGCTGGAGGACTCGGAGGCGTCAACCAAACTGGATTGCTAAAATCAAAGAACTCCGTCATGTCCATCTGGGCGGCGTCCCGCTGGGTTAGAGCGGCCAAATTGAAACGAGTTTCAATCAATTTCAGAATCGCAGTCGTATCAGCTACCGTGTGCGAGATGTAGTTCTTTTTTGTATAAGGAGAGACTACGATCAGAGGCACGCGATAACCGGTATACACGAAGTCGCAAGTCGGTCCCGTAGTTTGCGCGCAGACATCACCTGGAAGCAAATCCACCGGCTTGATGCCATCGGGACTTACAGCCGGTTGGGGTGAAACGTGGTCATAGAGGCCACCGAATTCATCGAAGGTCAAAATGAAGGCCGAATCCTTCCAGGAAGAGCTCGCCATCAGCCCATTGATGATCGAAGAAACATAATTGGCCCCCTTTTGCATGTCACTCGGCGCCGACGAGTTTGAGGGATGCTCATCGAGACCAGCGTCGGTTGCCGGCTCGATCTGGGAGACTTGTGGCAAAGTTGCATTCTGCAAATCGGTGTCGAAATCAGAGTTTACGATGCCTATAGTGCCGATGTTCTTGGGGTACGTCGTGGGAATCGTCTGGCCCCATTGAAAATACTGTACGTAGCTCAGCGTCAGCAGGCAGGCAGGATCGTAAGGAGGGCCAGAACACGGGCTTCCCGTAGGGTTCACATAAATCTTCCAGCTGACCCCCGCCGCTTGAAGCTCCTGAAAGATCGTCGGCGTCGTCAGCAGCGCCTTATCATGACTGTCTGTGCCCACTGGATGCACATATCCCTGGGACGTGCCCGCGATAAGATATTCGCGGTTCGGAGGAGTTCGGGTCATGACCGGGTTGAACCACCGGTCCGAGCTCGCAAAGTTGGACGCCATGAAATAGTAGTAATTTAGGTCGCCACCATCGTAATAACCCATCGCGCGGATACCATCGGTGTCGTTGTAAGGCGGTTGGAGCGACCTGGCGAAATGAGCCGCAGTCCAAACGAACCCGTTCAGCGTAGCCGGCAGGTTGCCAAGCCGGTCGTGATAGTCCCAATCCGCGTGGCTTTCATTCCAGTTGGGGCTGGTGTCCTCCGTGCACTGAGTAATCAGGTGATAGGAAGAAACGGGATTGTTGACGTCAAAGATGCAATCGCTGGGCGGGGGTGCGCTGGGATCGCAGCCTGGGATGGCCGGGGGAGGCCCGTAGAGCGGCGGCGGGCCGGACGTGGGATTGAACTGCGGCAGGCCGTCGAATGACTGGTCAGGATATCCGTTCAGTGCCCAGTAGCCTCGCAATGCCCCAAAGTAGTGATCAAAAGAGCGGTTTTCCTGAGCCAGAAAAATGAGGTGATTGAGAACGTTCACGCCTTGGGAAAGGGTGAAGGTTGCACTGACCTGCTGGCTCGCCGTGAGTGCCAGCGTACACGTGTTGTCGTCCCCGCTGCATGCCCCACCCCATCCGGCGAAATACGAACCCGTTGCCGGGGTCTGCGTCAGCGTCACTTGGGTTCCCGCCGCGAAACTCGCACTGCAGGTTGGTGGGCAGCTAATTCCTGCAGGACTACTGGAGACCGTGCCTGTGCCAGTTCCCGCGAGAGTCACTGTTAACAACGGTGGGCTTTGGACCGGGTTGAAAGTCGCAGTCACCTGCTCGCTCGCACTGAGGGTCACTATGCAAGTGGAATTCGTCCCCCCGCACGCTCCGCCCCATCCCGCAAAATATGAGTTCGTCGTGGGGGTTTCGGTGAGCGTCACCTGAGTCCCTACCGCGAAACTCGCACTGCACGTCGGCTGACAACTGATTCCCGCGGGACTACTGGAGACTGCGCCCGTGCCAGTTCCCGCCAGGCTTACGCTCAACACGGGAGGCCCTTTCACGGGATTAAAGGTCGCGGTCACCTGCTCGCTCGCATTGAGCGTCACTGTGCAGGTGGGATTCGTGCCGCTGCACCCTCCGGACCAGCCGATGAAAGCTGAATTCATTGCAGGGGCGGCGCTGAGCGTTACCTGAGTTCCTGAGCCGAAGACTGCGTTGCATGTCTGCCCGCAATTAATGCCAGCAGGGTTGCTCGTGACGCTCCCCTTCCCTGTACCGTCCAAGGTGACCGACAGCACCGGCGAGGCACTGAAGCCGGCCATGACAGAAGTATTTTCCATCAATGTGACCTTACAAACGCCGGTGCCGCTACAAGCCCCGGACCAGCCGGCAAAAAAAGAATTCGCCGTCGGAGATGCAGTGAGCGTGACCTGGGTTCCACTCGGAAAACTGGCCATGCAAGCTTGGCCACAACTGATGCCTGCGGGATTGCTGCTGACCGTCCCGCCGCCATTGCCGGCGGCGTGGACGCTGAGTTGAATTGAGCCAACGGGTAAGCTGGAACTGCTGCCCCCTCCGCAACCATAAAGAACCATCAGGAAAATCGAAGTCAAACAACACACGACAGCGCGGTATCTGAACATAGACATAAGCGCCACTTTCGTTTACTCGACGGCGCTTCGATGTCGGTAACGGAGCTTGGGTTGTCTTGTTCAGTGCGTAGAAGTCCGTCGCTAGGTGGCGGACTTTGCAGCATGATTGGTGTGGTCGTAATCTTGAGCGGGCTGCGAGATAGCAGGTACTAGATAATGTCGCCTAGAAGGCTGTGTAGTAGTACGTGGGGAAAGTGGGTAATACTTGTGGCGGCGTGAGCAATGGATTGGTTCGTCCCGCCGTGTGGATGGTTTTGTTGGTTAGAGCATAATCGAAACCTGAGACTGGGGACTTGGAGAGCAAGAAGTCGGAAGGCAGGCCGGTGTGCCCAAACCCGGGATCTACGGTTACGCTTCCTTCCGAGTCTTCATTCATGGGCAATGGCTTTCCGTCGACGATGGGATGTCCCGTCTGCCATGTCGGAAAGTCGAAGAACGTCCATGCACCCGTATTGGGGGGTTTGGAACATGAACTCGCCTGATCCGGAGGAGGCGTATTCGTCAAGACATGGAACGCCTTGCTATCGGTGGCAAACTGGCCGTCCGTTCTCCAGTAGAGGTTTCGCTGAAAATTCTGGAATCCGTCGAACGACATGCCGCATGAGTCGGCACACCCTTGAATGGCGTAGAACCCTTTGGTTTCATTTTGATCGAAATAGAAAATGTTGCTAACCAGGTTAAGCCGGGTTGAGCCGCCACAATTCTGGGGCCAGGCTATGTTCTCCTGTACCATGCTCTTGGCACCGTAGGCAAAGATATTGTTGCGGAAGTTGTTAGCGGGTTGGGAGTTACCGGGACCCTTGTCTATGAATACCGTGCTTTGAGAAACGTGATAGACGACGTTGTTTTCTACAGTCACACCGGCGGACTGCCCATCCAGATAAATGCCCTGCCCGCCATAGCCGGTCCCCAGGATTGCTTTATCAATAATCGAGGAATCGCTCACATCGTGGACCAAGTTGTTGAGAATCTTGTTGCCTGTCCCACTCCTGTTCCCATCTCCCACCAGGTAGAAGATCGCTCCCCCATCCGAAGTGATACCTTGGATAAGATTCCAGATATGGTTGTACTGGCTGATGATCCCGCTGCCATTGGCACCGGGGCACCCACTTTCGCAGACGGATATGCCGGCGTGGTAACCATCATTAATATCGTTGTGCTGGTACAGGATATTGTTGCCGTTGCCCTGAGCCAGCCCTTCGCCCGCGGGGAAAACACGGCCATAGCCTTGCACGATGTTATTTTGCACGGTGACGGAGTGAACCACACTGGCTGCCCGGTCCCAGCCGTGCGGTGCATGGCCAATATGAATGCCGCTGTCGCCGAGGTCGTAGAAGGCCGAATTTTGGATCACATCGTCGGCCGCGGGTGGTCCTGTGTGTCCCGCTAAAGAAGCGATTTGCAGACCGGAGGCGGAGGTAAGCTTGACGCTGATTCCGTCGAAAGTGACATGCTGGCAACTCTCGCAGTCGATGGCCGCAGGCAAGTTGTTCTCCCCATTGTCATCGTTGCTGAAGCCTGCCGGGGGCGGGATAAAGTCATCCATCCCGAAGGTGATGCCCCGGAAGGTTACGTAGTTAAGTTGGACGGCCGAGATTATACTCCCGCCTGTAGGAGTGGCGGGCTGAAGCTGGGGGATCACAACATTGTCGAGGTTAGGGTTTTCTCCAACACTAGCGATGTAGGACAACGTCCAAGATGAAGTCGAACGATCGAGGAACCAGATGCCGGTCTGGCCATCCTGTTGCTCCCGGTTGAAGGCGTCCTTCGCGTTCTCGATGGTATAGCGGTGGCCGACGGCAGGACCAAAACAATTGTAGTTACCCACGCTCCCTTGGGTTGGGCCAGTCAGATAAATGATACGGTTCGTAGTGTCAACGCAGTTGATCCGCATAAGGTCCACGGTCCAGGAATCGAACAGAGTCAGTTCAATATCGCCAGGCGGATAGGGATTCGAGTTGTCAGCCCGACAGGGTTGCGAGGGATCTCCCGTATAAACTCCGTTCAGATTCACCCAGTTGGTAATAAGATCGTTCGGGTCATACTGAAAACGGTCCAGGCACTTGGACTCAGAGCCACTGGTCACATGCGGGCAGCCTGTATTGCCCGGAGGAACTACCGCGGCGATTCTCAGAAAAGTGCCGAGATTGCACTTTGAAATATCGACCGTCTGTCCAGTAGAAGTGGAGTAGCAGGAACCGTTGCTCATGTAGTATCCGACGCCTGTCGAGGACTGCAAGCGGGAGCGCATCCGGCGGGAGCGCTGCGTCCCGTGGTGGTAGAACAGGTACTCAAAGGGTTGCATGTTCGCAGGTAGATTGACCTGCCATAGATTGCCGGAAGGATTGTTCCAGGTAAGTCCCAGCCCGCCACCGCCTACCGGTTCTCCTCCGCTCAAAATGGGGATCTCTGAGGGATAGTTTTCCCACGTCACGGGCATCTTAGAAGTTCCTGAATCGCTGCTGTTGAAATTCAGAGTTCCGGGGTTAGTGGGGCTTAACGGAAGAGAATACACTCCCTGTCGAATCATGACCATGATAGGCCGGTCAGGATTGCTCTGAATTAGCTTCCGCACAGCGACCTGAGCCCTGGCGATCGAAGCGAACGGCCCGTCTGTCTGTTGGGAATTGGGGGAGGCCAAAGTACCACTCCAGGAGTCGTTGCCATCGGTAGCCACAAAAAAATCTGCCTGGGCATTGCCAGGCGCTCGCCTCTGCGTACGCGTGGTTGCACTGCTTACCAGGTCTCCCGTGCTGGCCGCTATCGCCGGAGGTTGGATCGCAAAAAGGCTAACGGTAAGAAATATAGCCGATCTTCCGAAAGCTGTTCGGGCCCTTCTATTTGGCGCAAGAATCGAATAAGACGACATGGCGTGTCCTAGAAATTGGAGTCCACTCCAGTGGCTGAGTCGTCGGAATTTTATCGTTCTCGTTTCTAGGCACGTAGATCCCACTAGTACATGACGAAAGTACGGTCAGGGTGTGATGTGCGCGGGTCTGACCAGGGCTCAACGCAGACGGCGAACTTCGGATCGAAAACAATGCAGAGGGCAAGAAAATATGGCCGATTTGCCGAAGCTGTTCGGGCCCTACGATCGCCGTCCTGGGAGCTGATCTAGAAGGTTGTGTAATAGTATGTCGGGAAAGTGGGTGGCACTGTTGGCGCCTTAATCAGAGGATTGCTTCGTCCCGCCAGGTTGATCGTGTTGTTGGTTTGGCTGTAATCGAAGCCTGAGACTGGCGACTGGGAGAGCAAGAAATCGGTAGCTTGACCAGTATTGCCGAATCCCGGATCCAGGCTTACGCTTCCTTCTGAGTCCTCGTTCATGGACAAAGGGATTCCATTGACCATGGGATGTCCGTTCTGCCAGGTTGGGAAGTCGAAGAAGGTCCAGTCTGCACTCGGATTCAGGGGTTGGGCGCATGAATTCGCCTGACCCGGCGGCGGCGGAGTTGTCAAGACATGGAATGCCTTCTTGTAGGTTGCAAACTGCCCGTCGGTTCTCCAATACAGGTTTCGTTGAAAATTCTGGTATTGATTGAACGCCATACCGCATGAGTCGGCACACCCCTGAATAACGTAGAAGGCTGTCGAATCGCTTTGATCGAAATACATGATGTTGCTAACCAGGTTGACTCGGGTTGAGCTGCCACAGTTCTGGGGCCATCCCCATGCTTCGGTAAACATGCTTTTACGGCCGTAGGCAAGAATGTTATTGCTGAATGTGTCGGGGGGATCGGAATTCGCGGGCCCCTGGGTCATAAAAAGGATATCGGCGGAAACACGATAGACGACGTTGTTTTCCACACTCACTCCGGCGGACTGCGCGTCCAGATAAATGCCGTGACCACCATATCCGGTTCCCAGGATTCCTCGATCGATCACCGACGAATCACTCACGTCATGGACTAGGTTGTTGAGAATTTTGTTTCCAGTCCCACTTCGCTGCGAACTTCCGACGTTGTAGTACAGCGTTCCGCCGTCCGAGGTGATGCCTTGCATGATGTTCCAGATATGGTTGAACTGGCTGACGATATCACTGCCGTTTTCCCCCGGGCATCCTTGTTCGCAGATGGAGATGCCGGCGTGGTATCCGTCATTAATGTCGTTGTGCTGGTACAAGATGTTGTTGCCGTTACCTTGAGCCAGACCTTCGCCATCGGGGAAGACACGGCCATAGCCCTGGATGATGTTGTTTTGAACGGTGACGGATTGCACGACACTGGCGGCGCGGTCGTTTCCTTGCGGCGAATGGCCAATGTGAATACCGCTGTCGCCGAGGTCATAGAAAGCCGAATTTTGAACCACGTCATTGGCCGCCGGGGGTCCCGAGTGTCCGGCGAGAGAAGCGATTTGGAGACCGGAGGCTGAGGTATGACGGACGGCGATGCCGTCGAATGTGACATACTGGCAGCTCTCGCAGTCGATCGCCGCCGGCAAAGTATTTTCCCCATTCTCGTCATTGCTGAAACCAGCCGTAGGTGGAACAAAATTGTCCGTCTCAAAAACGATACCCTGAAAGGTTACATAGCTGAGTTGGGTCGCGGACACGATACTGCCACCGGTGGCACTGGCTGGCTGAACTTGCGGAATGACCACTATGTCCTGATTAGGATTCTCTCCGCTATCGGCGAGATAGGACAGGGACCAAGGAGCAGTCGAGCGGTCCAGAAACCAGAGTCCGGTCTGACCCGTCTGCTGTCCCTGTTGGAAGGCGTCTACAGCATTCTCGACGATGTAGCGATGACCAGCCCCAGGACCGAAAATGTTGTATTGGTTGGCAGCCCCTTTGGTCGGTCCAGTGAGATAAATGATGTGGTTCGTGGTGTCGACACAGTTGACGCGCATGACGTCAACGGTCCAGGCATCGAAAAGAGTCAGTTCAATGTCCCCGGCGGGATAGGGATTCGAGCTATCTGCCTGGCAAGGTTTCGAGGGATCTCCGGTATAGATGCCGTTCAGATTGACCCACCTCGTGATGGGATCGCTGGGGTCATATTTGAAACGGTCCAGACATTTAGATTGAGTTCCGTCGCTCACGCTCGGGCAACCAGTATTGCCGGGCGGGACCTCGGCGGCGATTCTCAGAAACGTGCCGAGGTTGCAGTTGGCCAGGCTCACTGTCTGCCCGGTGACCGTGGAATAGCAGGCACCGTTGTTCATGTAGTAGCCCACGCCCGCCGAGGACTGAACTCTGGCACGCAACCGCCGCTCGCCGTTATAGAAAAGGGATTCAAACACCTGACCCTTGGACGGGATTTGGGCTTGCCAGAGATTGCCGGAAACATTGGTCCAGTGCAGGACTCCAGCTCCTACGGGTACTCCTCCGCTGAGGATCGCAGTTTCATCCGGATAATTCTGCCAGGTTATTGGCATGCCTGAATTTCCGGAGTCAGCCGATGTAAAGTTCAGCGTGCCAGGATTGGTGGGGCTCAGGGGAAGATAGTAGGTTCCTGCGCGCACCATGACGCTAAGGGGCCGCTTGGGATTGGTTTTAGCAAGATTCCGAATCGCGATCTGAGCTTTGGCAAGAGAGGCAAAAGGCCCATCACTGTTCGCGGAATTTGGCGCGGGCAAGGTTCCGCTCCAGGAGTCGAGACCATTGGGAGCAACGAAAAAATCCGCGTGGGCAACGCTTTCACTCGTCAGTTTGGCGGAACCGGGGATACTCTGGGCGGTGGCGGTGATATTGGCTGTGCCTGCACTGATACCTGTGGCCAAGCCGCTGCTGTTCACGGTGGCGACCGAAGGTGCGTCCGAGGACCAAGTAAAGCTGACGCCTGAAATAAGGTTACCGCTGGAGTCGAACGCAGCCGCGCTAAACTGCTGCGAGGCTCCGTCCAGTATCTGGGCTGAGAGCGGGGCCACGGTGACCTTGGCGACTTTGGCCTGCCCGCCACTTCCACTCGTCAGTTTGGCGGAACCGGGGATACTCTGGGCAGTGGCGGTGATATTGGCTGTGCCTGCACTGATACCTGTGGCCAAGCCGCTGCCGTTCACGGTGGCGACCGAAGGTGCGTCCGAGGACCAAGTAAAGTTGACGCCTGAAATAAGGTTACCGCTGGAGTCGAACGCAGCCGCGCTAAACTGCTGCGAGGCTCCGTCCAGTATCTGGGCCGAGAGCGGGGCCACGGTGACCTTGGCGACCTTGGCCTGCCCACCACTTCCGCTGCTACCGCTGCTCACACCGGCGCAGCCTGTGAGCAACAATCCGAAGCACACGGCAAGAGTGCATAACAGGCTGTAGCGCAAGATTCGTCTGATCACGATTCCTCTCTACGTTGCTTGCAATCGGCAACAGAGGTACGTTAGCAGCCTCCCATCAATGCTCCACATTACCGAGGTATTAGCGCGCAGAGAGGATCCGGCCAGGCCAGCTTGCTCTTCGGTACAGGGGCGAAAGGCCTCTGCGGCTGCTCTGCACAAATTCCGTAGCGCCGTTAAGACGATTTTTTTCGAATCGCTTGCGCGATGGGAACCTGAGAGTATTGTGCTCGCGGCACTCTCGCAGAAGGTCGGTAAATTCATCCAGCAGGTTTGTGCGTGTGCGTGTGGAAGATTGGAACTTGCTTTGAAACCGAAGAAGCTGCACAGTCAATCTGCAGCGGCAGTGGCGAAGCGAAAACCCGCACGCTTATCCGACTGGTGTGCGGCAACCTCGTTCATCTTTTTGCTTGGTTGACGCCGCGCCAATAGTTCTCCTTGCACTCAACGGGATCAATCGTGTCGAAGTGTTACCGGTCAGGTTCCTAAGGAAACGGCCCCTAACTAAAGGGCACCCCGAGCGTCTGTGCTCCAAACCAGTGTTTATGCGGGTCCGAAGAGTCCGTTTTTGTGAGGGCTTTCTAATAAACGTGGAGAATTTCTTTGGCGGGGGAACAGTATCGCATCTGTTTTTCTTGAGCTCGATGGCAGTGAGGCCGAGAGGACGGCGCGAATCCCCGCTAGCTGCGAGCCATCGCCATCTGCCGCCGCATCCACGCCCAGGCCGTCGAAACACTATCCCGCAACGTCCTTTTGGTTTTCCAGTTAAGCAATTTTTCTGCCCGCGTAGGATCGGCCACCAGGGAAGGCGGATCGCCCGGTCGCCGCGGCACAATTCGAGTCGGTACTTTTTTCGCAGTCACTTCTTCGACAGTACGAATGACGTCCTTTACCGACGAACCTTCGCCCGTACCCAGGTTCACGGTGAACGATGGGTTGCCAGCAACCAAATGCTGCAAAGCGATAACGTGCGCCTCCGCCAAATCCACTACATTGGTGTAATCGCGAATGCAGGTGCCGTCGGGGGTCGGGTAGTCCGTGCCAAAGACTTGCAGTTCCCCGATGCCCGCAGCGGCACGCAGCGCCAACGGAATCAAATGCGGCTCGGGTTCGTGGCACTCGCCGATCTCCCCGCTCTCGTCCGCCCCCGCCGCGTTGAAGTAGCGCAGGCTGGCGTAGCGAATTCCGTAGGCCGTGTCATACGACTGCAGCGCCTGCTCGAAGAAAACCTTGGACACACCATAAGGGTTCACCGGGGTTAGGGGATCGTCCTCGGTGATGGGCATTTTGGCGGGGGCTCCGTAGACCGAGCAGGTGGAGGAGAAAATGACCATGAAGTTCTTCTTCCCACTGTCCATGATCGCGTTCAGGAGAGAAAGACCACCTTCTACGTTATTGCGGTAATACTTTCGCGGATTGACCATCGATTCGCCGACATAATGATTGGCGGCGAAGTGCATCACGGCGTCCGACCGTTTCACCGCCTCCATGAGCTTTGCGTTGTCGTGGACGTCGCCGACCACCATTTCGAAACCCTTGGCCAGAAAGTCGAAGCCGGTGGACAGGTTGTCGTAGATAAGTACGTCGAGGCCGGCCCTTCGCAAGACCCGCGCCGTATGACTTCCGATGTATCCAGCTCCGCCCACTACCAGGATCTTCACCTAGACGCTCCTCTTCATTGTCATTGTGGCTTCGTCCGCCGTGACTAAGAGCGGGATTTTGCTTCACGAATAATTCTGAAGTATTCGAAAAGATTGGATTTGATCAGGCTAAGTCAGGGCCATGCTGAACAACTCATCCTTCTTACGAATACTCAGAATAAGGCACGGGACACAGATGGTCAATGTCGGCGAGTGAGAAGCGTGGGGCACATTTCTCGCGCTTGCCCAACCACACACTACGTGGTGCAGGAGTTGTCTCAAGAAAAAACTCTCCTTTTTGCCTAAAATCCCGAAAACAAAGGGCTGGATTTTTTCTTGCCTCCTCTTAAGGTAGTTATAGGCAAAATCATGGAAACATTGGAGTTACAGCAGTGCGCCGACGACCCGAAGTTTGATCCTAGAACTGCGGCGTCGCTGCGACGTTCGCCTTCGCTAGCTAGGTTGTCAAAGATCGATGATTATCTTGCAGATAATATCTGCATGCTTATGTTATCGGACGTGAAGGCGCGAGGTCAAGCAGAAAGTGGGCGGTCTGCTGATGCGGTTCCGAATTGGGAATCTCGCGCCCACCCTTTCCACAAAGAACGCGGCAAAGGATGGGCGACCGCTTGATCGGGGGAGCAGAGAACCCCGATGGAAAGCTTGCCTTCGCATGGAGCTTGGGCACCGCGCGCGAGATCCTTCACCCGGGCTGCGCCGGGATCAGGATGACGTCTTTCTTTTTAAGCGGTTCCGGATGATGGCTTTTTTGAGCTGACGCTGAGGATGACGGATTTGCGGAATGCATCTTGCCGCCCGTGAGCCTAGCTGCCGCCGGGTACAAAAGTACCGTTTGCGCTTCGGCTTGGGGAGACTAAAGTGGTTAGAAGATCGCGTCAAAGCGTGCAATAAGTTGTAGGTCCTGGCGCTATCAGACTGACCTCCGATTCGGAATCCACAGCGCAGAACGACCATGGCAGAAGCGAGCGACGCTCCCGATTCACCGCCGATCCGAGTCCTGATTGCCGATAAGACTCGGATGAATACTCAGCTGCTGGCGCACTCGCTGGGGCGGGATGAGCGCTTTGAGGTGTTTGAAGCGGAGCCGCCGGAAGATGCGATTCTAGCTCTCGTGGGAAGTGCAAAGCCTGAGGTTCTCCTGCTTAGCCCGATTCTAGAAGATGACGCCACCTTGGGGTTTCGAGTGGCGCGACAGCTGCGCGGGCTTTATCCCGATACGCGCATTGTCATGTTGCTGGACTCGTCCGAACGAAGCGCGGTGGTGGAGGCCTTTCGTGCTGGTGTACGGGGCGTGTTCTGTCGCACGGAAACGCTGGAGAATTTGGCTAAGTGTATTCAGTGCGCGCATAGCGGCCAGATTTGGGCAAACAGTCGGGAGTTGCACTATCTGCTCGAAGCCATCTCGGATGGCATGTCGGTGCAGCCACCGGACGGCAGCAGCATGGCGTCGCTCTCAAAGCGTGAGCGGGACGTGGTTCTCTCCGTCGCAGATGGACTTTCCAACCGGGAGATCGCTCACCGCTTGCACCTCACGGAACACACGGTGAAGAATTATCTGTTCCGCATCTTCGACAAGCTTGGTGTTTCCAGCCGGGTGGAAGTGGTGTTGTATGTGTTCAAGCTTGTGCAGACGGGTGGTTTGTCCAAGCGTGATTTGAGGGCGTCTCAGGCGGAGACTGGCGGTGTGGCTAAACCGGGTCGCGGCGAACGTAAGAAGGTATAGCGATTCCGACTTTTGGCTAAGAGTTTGCGTTTTTGCGGTTACCGGTAAAACCAGATTCCTCGCTTTGCTCGGAATGACAAATCTTATTTTGTCTTGTGCTCGGAATGACAAATTCTGTTTTTGTATTGTGCTCGGAATGACAAGTTTATTTTGGGGTGACGCGGGCTGCGTCGGATAATGCGTTGCCCAGCGCTTGCAGATGGCGTTCTTCGGTGAGGTAACTGATCACCATCATTCGGAGCACGCTGCGTCCATTCACTTTGGTTTCGGAAATCCATCGGCTGCCGTCGCGTGTGACTTCGTCCACAGTGCGGTTGTGCATCTCCGCCAGTTGTTCCTGGCTCATCGAGGGCGCCTTCAATCGGAACGCGACAATGGGAAGAACCTGAGGGGCGGCCAGTTCGAAGTGTTCGGAGGCGTGGATCCAGGAGGCGAAACCTTTCGCGAGACCGAGTTGACGGTCGATGTGTTCCTCGTACGCCTTCCGTCCGTGAACTCGCAGCGTGAGCCAGAGTTTGAGCGAGTTCATGCGCCGCGTCCACTGTGTGCTGATGCGGGAATTGTCGAGCCCCTTGGACTCGGCGGCTTTGGGCATGTAAGGAGCGGCGACGGCAAAAGCTCGCTCCAGCATCTGGGGATGGCGGGTGACGATTACGCCTGCGGCAAGGGGCATGGCCATCCATTTGTGGGGATCAATAGTGATGGAATCAGCTTGCTCGATGCCGCGCACGAGATTTCGATGTTGATCGGAAAAGATGGCGGCAGCGCCGTAGGCGCCGTCGACGTGCAACCACAAATCATGACGGCGGCAGATTTCGGCGATGGCTACGAGATCGTCGACCGCACCGGTGTTTGTGGTTCCCGTCGTAGCCACTACACAAAAGGGCTTTCTGCCGGAAGCCAGGTCTGCCTGGATAGCTGGCTCCAGAATTTGCGGATCCAGTTGCACACTCTCGTTCACGGCGACGCGCCGCAGCGCTTTGCGCCCGACTCCTAGCAGGCCGGCTGATTTATCAATCGAGTGGTGCGCCTCATCGGAGGCGTAGAGGACAGGCCGCGCTCCAATCGACGCGATGCCTTCTTCGATCGCGTGCGGAAACTTTGCGGCCAGGGCGAGCGCGAGGCCGGTAAAGTTTGCCTCATTGCCACCAGACGTAAACGTTCCGTTGAATTCGCCCGACCAGCCGACCCGTTCTCCAATCCAGCGCACGGTTTCGTGTTCGATCTTTGAGGCGAGTTGCGAGCGCTTGACCGTGGCAAGTTGTGGATTGAGTGCTGCGACCAGCACTTCGGCCATCACTCCGATATAGGTTGGAGTGGGGTTCATCAGGCCGAAGTAATTCGCGCTGGGAACGTGGAAGCCTTTATCGACCATCTCGCGGAAGACTTCGTGCAGCACGTTCTCGGCGTCTTCGCCGTTTTCGGGGAGCAGATTATTCAGGGCGGCGAAGGTTCTTTGGTCCGCCGGAAGCTGCACCGGGCGGTCGGGCAGGGAAGCGAAGAAATTGTCGATCTGGTCGATGAGATGGTATCCGAGGCGGCGGCGAGTGGCAGAATCGAGGTCGAAGCGCATGACAATTTGATTTTAGTATGGCGCGGGTGGCTTGAGTTTTGCCGGGGAGGCTGATTGGTTTGTGGGAAACCCAGCAGGGCTATGGACTGAAAGGAATAGTTCGCATTCCGGGCTGGCTGGCTAGTCAGGTGCGGGTCGTACTTTCGTTCGGTATCTTCTTGGTATGATTGGCTTACAATAAGCAAGGCAGCGCAAGTTTACTGCTGCAGTTCGTTCTGCATCTAAGTACCCATATCTTAAGAGGCCCTCTACGTATGAAGCGATTGCACGTTGTGTTGATGTTTATCGTATTTTCGTTCTCGACTGCAGCAGCATGGGCATCTGCTATGGGCAGCTCCGCCCGCGGAGTGATCCCTTCAGAGGTACAACAGGTCATCACAGTGGACTACCGGACGCTGAAGAATTCCAGCACCGCCATGGCGCTGAAAGACCAGGTGCTCCCGCCGAGCCTTAAGGAGTTCGAAGCCTCGTTGAAGGGCGTTGGAATCGATCCGGAGAAGGATGTGGATCAGCTGACCTTCGCTTCTTACCGTCATGGCAAAGAGGGCGTCAAAGTGATCGGGGTGGCGCAAGGTTCATTTTCGAGCAAGGCGTTTCTCAAGAAGGCGAAATTGAACAAGACGAAACCGATCAAGTATCGCGATACCGATATTTACCCGATGTCCGGTGGCATGCAGATGACTTTCCTGGACGAAAATTCGCTGTTGTTCGGCGATGGCGGAGCGGTGAAGGGCGCGCTGGATGCGCGTGACGGTTACGCCACGGCGCTCGATTCCAATAGTCAGGTAACGGACATGATCGGCTCGGTTGAGTCGGGCACGGTGTGGAGTGTGCTGGATCAGCAGGGAACGCAGAACATGCTGCTTTCGGCGTTGGGCGACGCTGGCAAGCTGGCGGACTTCGATACCATCAAGAAGCATGTGCTGGGCTCGCGCTATGCCATGAATTTTACCAACGGCGTGAACTTTGACATGGATGTCGTGACTTCGGACTCGGTGACGGCAGCTACGCTTTCCTCGCTGGTGAAGGCGGGGGTGCTTTATCGAAAGATGACGGCGACTCCGATTGAGAAAGTTGCGCTGGAGAGTGTTTCAGTAAACTCGGACAGTTCGAATTTGCAGATGCACTTCAAGGCCGATGACAAACAGTTTCAGTCGCTGATGCACTCGGATCTGTTTGCGGCGGTATCGAAGTAGGCGAATTAATCTTGAATTCAGCGGGCGAGGGCGCCCGCTCCACAAGAGCGACCAAGACAGTCTCTGCTTCATTCATGTAAAATTGAGTGCGGCGAGTATAGATTCCCAGCCTTAGACGCACTCCCGAATTCTTAATTAGGATTCTGATTTCGTCCAGGCCGTCGGCCTGTGGGAGAATTTTTGCCAGGAGATAAAGCATGGCCAAGATCGCAAAGACAGCAGATCGCAAGAAAGTGATGGATACATCCAAGAGCACGGATTGTCCGAAGTGCGGCAAACCCACCCGGATCGTGAAACGAGTAAAGGATCGTGAACGCGGAGTGCCGGGTGGAGTGTTTATTTCGTGCTCTGTGTGCGAGTTTTTTGAGAAGTTGTAGGAAAAGCGCTTTAGTTTTTGGCTTGGAGCCTTCCGAGCTGGCCGCGACGTCGCGGCTTTTCTTTTGCTTTCGGGCGCTCCGGGTCAGAAACTGATTTGGCCAAGGATGGCACGGGCTTCGCTGGCGGGGTCGGCGGCGCTGGTGATCGGGCGTCCTACGACGATGTGAGTTGCGCCGGCGGCGATGGCTTCGGCTGGAGTGACCACTCTGGCCTGATCGCCGGGGTCGGTGCCGGGAGGACGTACACCTGGAGTTACGATGGCGAAATCACCATCGAGTTCGCTGCGTAGCTCGGAGGCCTCCTGCGCGGACGCGACCACGCCGGCACATCCGTCAGCGATGGCTAGCGCGGCTAGACGCAGCACTTGGTCCTTTACCCGGCCGCGTACGCCCAGCTTATCCAAATCCTGATCATCCAGGCTAGTCAGGACGGTAACCGCCAGAACCATGAGGGAGCCGTTCAGACTGCGTGCGGCCTCGGTGGCGGCGCGCATCATTTTGCCGCCGCCGGAAGCGTGCACCGTCAGCATGCTCACACCCAGGCCAGCGGCTTCACGAACGGCAGCGGCGACGGTATTCGGAATGTCGTGGTATTTCAGGTCCAGAAAAACCCTGCGCCCGGAGGCAACAAGGTCGCGAACTACGCGGGGCCCTTCCGCGGTGTAGAGCTGCACCCCTACCTTGTAGCAAAAGGCAGAATCTCCCACGGCCGCCACGATGTTCTGGGCGGCGGCCGCGGACGGTACATCCAGTGCGACGATTAGACGCTGGCGCGGATCGTACATCCCTTTGCGAGTGTAGAACGAACGTGGCTAATACGCTAGTGACTGCAGCATGGCCAGCTGCTCAGGAGCCTTCCGTGGCGAGGCCAAATCCAGGCGTACGCGCTGCAGGCCTCTATTCTCGAAGTGGAGAACCTGGGCTGCGCCATAAGAGAGGTCAATAATCCGGCCTGGGACGATCGGCCCGCGGTCATTGATGCGGACATAAACCACTCGTCCATTGCGGAGGTTGGTCACGCGTACCCAGCTCCCGAGAGGGAGAGTAGGATGAGCGGCCGTGAGGTCGTGCATGTTGTAAGGTTCGCCGCTGGCAGTCGGGCGACCTTCAAAGTATTCCCCGTACCAGGATGCGGTTCCCAACTGGTAGGGATGGTGGGTTGGTTTCGGCTGAGAATCCGAGACGGATCTCGTGGCTAAGTTTCTGGGCGTCGTACTTTGGGTGTCTTTCGACCCTGAGCTGGTTGGCCCCTGAGCCGCTCCCAGGCTGACGACCAATAAGACGCTCGCCAGTCCATGAGCCATTCGATTTCGCATTCAGTGTCACCTCGTCTCTAAAGTCTTTTCATCCGAAAGTCGTCCTCCAGCGACCCAGTCCGGTGATGATCTGTAGATGCTATAGGCCGGACTGCAAGGGTGTCAATCCGAAATCGCCTGTATCAATCGGGCCCGCTAGTTATGGATATATTACGTAACCTGCGGTTTAGCTTGAGAGAACATAGAGATGTTGCTGTAACTACAGCAACTTGTGTGTTTATATAGTGGTAAATAACGGAGCTTGCGGAGGAGTGCGTAATATTCCCACTACCTGTGTTTTCATGCAGTTAGCGGAATTTATGGCCGCGAGCTTGTGATTCCAACTATTTGGGTTGAAATCGCTCCATGTCGCGTAAGAGGCTTCGTAAAAACTCTTATTGTCGAAGCGGATTCAAAATCCTCATTCAATGCTGCGCCACTCAAAATCGAGTTTTTCCGCAACTTGGAAAGACAGCCCCTCTCGACAGGATGCACCTCGAAACAGATTTGCAAAGCAGGGCGTTTCCGATACATTTCGACTATGGCTCCAATGCCCCCTGTGGTCCTCACGGTCGCCGGGTTTGATCCCAGCGGTGGAGCGGGGATCACGGCGGATGTAAAAGCGATTGCGGCCCATGGCTGTTACGGCGTGGCTTGCATCACCGCTTTGACAGTACAATCTACGGCAGGCGTTCGGCGTGTCGAGGCCGTCGACCCAGGCTTGGTGGCAGAAACCCTTGCGGAGTTGATCTCCGATATAGAAGTCTCCGCCGTCCATGTTGGAATGCTGGGGTCGGGATCGGTGGCGCGAGCGGTTGTCGACTTCCTGACCGCGAACAAGCTGCCGAATGTCGTGCTGGACCCGATTCTCAAAAGTTCCTCCGGAGCCGAACTGCTGGATGCCGCCGGAGCCCAGTTCTTGATTAAGAATTTCCTTCCCCTGGCTGCAGTGTTGACTCCGAATGTTGATGAAGCTTCTGCGCTGACCGGATTGCCGGTTACCAATCCGGAGCAAATGCGCACGGCGGCCAGAAGGCTCCACGAGATGGGGGCCGTGGCAGTCGTGATCACTGGCGGCCACCTCGACAAGGCGATTGATTTGTTGAGCTTTACCGGGCGCCGGGGGATCGAACAAGAACTCTTCAAGTCGGCCAGGCTACGGTCCAACTCGACTCATGGAACGGGATGCGCCTTTTCTACTTCGCTCGCGTGCCATCTGGCCGTGGGACGAGGACTACCCGAGGCCGTGTTGCTGGCCAAAGCCTATGTTGCGGCCGCGATCAGCAATGCGCACCCATTGGGTCATGGTATTGGACCAGTTCACCATCTCTATCGCATGCAGCAGCAGAGGCGGGTTATAGCGCCGGACCCGGAGCCTGTGACTTGAGGACAGGTCACGCTGAAGGCTATTGTCTTCAGGATTGATGCGGAAGTAGCAAGAGAAGAAAAAGGGGAAAGGGGATTCGGGGGAAATTAAGCTGCCTTCATTTCCTAGAGGAATCGGTCCTGACCGAACCGGCCTGCTTCAACAATATGCCCGCCGCGAACGCCACCAGCGCCGCCAGCAACCACTGTATCCGCCAAGATTGAATGGCCTGAAAGTCGGCCAGAGTCTGAACCGAGTAAATTACGCCGACAGCAACTGCCGCCAGCAGGCATCCCAATCCGGCGAAAAAAGCGATCAGCGAGGCCATAGGGAGCCCCAGCCATTCCTTGACGTTATGGAACTCCAAGACTCGAATGAAGTCCAGTGCCCGAATCCAGCCTTGGGCGGCGGAAGAATTGGCTCTTGGTTGGCGGGCCGCCCCGCAATCGTGGCAGAATTTTGAACCGACCATGAATTCTGTCCCACAGCGATCACAAACTTCGACCATAATCGGTTCCGCAGCTTCCGGCTGAACGACGGGAGGGCGCCAGAACTCCTGCGGTGCGTTTTCAACTACCTCTGACATGTGGATTGCCCCAAGCCATCAATCGCAAGCCAGTGACCAAAGCCCGCGTTTAATAAGTTGTCGCGATACAACAACTTCGACAAGCTTCGCCTCGCTTCCCGCTTGGCCGCCGGGCAAGAATTACCCCGTCCCGAGCAAAGATGGCCATTTTGGGAATTCTGCAGACCGCACCCAAACAGCTAACAACAAATGTTTTGCCGAATTGATGGTTTTGGTTCCATCGTCTGCGTTCCCCGAGCATCAGATAGACTCGAGACACGAGATTAAACCTGAGGTATATCCATTTGTTTCCCCGCGATTCAGTCCTTGCCAGCGTGCTAGTGACTCTAGCCTTGGTGGCGATCCACATTGCGCCTGTCCCGGCAAACGGCCAGACACTCCACTCAGAGGACAATCTTTCGTTTCGCCCGCCGGACCCGCTCAATCGGACCGCCTTTGACCATTTCTACAACCTCGATTACGACCGCGCGGCGCAGGAGTTCGAGCAAGTGCTCCGAAGGCATCCAGACGACCCGTTCGCGGTGAACCATTTCTTGTCGGTGATCCTATTTCGTGAGCTCTACCGAATGGGGGCACTAAATACGGGTGAGTATGCGAATGACACCTTTATTCGAGCCGCTCATCGACCGGCTGATCCCAAGGTAAAGCAGCAGATCCAGGAACTGGTTCAGCGAGCCCTGCGTCTCGAGCAAAAGAGTCTTGATGCAAACCCCAACGATGTTCCCGCTCTCTATGCCCGAGGGGTAACCCGTGGCCAATTCGCTACCTACACCGCCATGATTGAGCGCGCCTGGATTTCGGCGCTGCGCAACGCCGTGGGAGCGCGACGCGATCACGAGCGGGTGCTGGAGTTAGCTCCCGAAGATACGCCGGCGAAGCTGATTGTCGGCGCGCACAATTATGTGATGGGCAGCCTTCCTCTGGCACTGCGAGCGGGTGTTACCGTGGTGGGCATTGGTGGAAACAAGGAAAAAGGGCTCCAATACCTCAACGACTGCGCACAAGGGACGGGAGAGACCGGTACCGACGCTAAAATCTTGCTGGTTCTGTTTTTTCGACGGGAACATCGTTACTCGGAAGCCTTGCCTATCGCGCGTGGCCTGATCCAGGCATACCCGCGCGATGTGTTGATGGCGCTGGAAGAAGGGAATCTGCTTCGGGCAGAGGGGCATGAACAGGAGGCCGCAGCGGTCTATCGAAGAGTTTGGAAAGCGGGAAGGGCGGGAGACTATGACGGTTTGCATTATGAAATTTCGGCGTTGAGTCTAGGCGACCTGCTTCGCAGCCAGAAGAATTACGGCGAGGCGGCCGCGGCTTACGAGCAGGTAAGCGAGGTCGCTCAACCCGACCCCGAAGTCCTGCAGAAAGCGAATCTCGCGGCCGGCGAAATGTATGACGTATTACAGAAACGCGAGCTTGCAATGAAAAGCTATCGCGCGGTCGTCGCTACAAACAGCGAGACCCCGCTTGCGGACACCGCCAACCGCTATCTGAAAGATCCTTATCGCGAAGAATGACTCGCCGTGTCCCGACGACCGCCGAACGCTTCATTCTGTGCGTAAGGCTCGCATGGGATCAAGCGTGGCCGCCCGTCGAGCCGGAACGACGGCCGCAAGCAGGGCAGCAAAGCTCAGAACCGCGGTCGTCAATAATAATATGTTTGGATCGTGAGGCTTGACGCCGAAGAGTTGCGCAGACATGGCTCGCCCTCCAAGAATAGTGGCTGGAATGCCTATTGTCAGCCCGATTCCAATCTGCACAAAAGCTCCCCGAAGAACCAACTTCAAGACGTTGAATCGATCTGCGCCGAGGGCCATGCGGATTCCGATTTCGCTGGTGCGGCGCTCGACCGAATAGGCAGTCACGCCGTAAAGCCCGACCGAGGCCAGCACCAGCGCGAGGATCCCGAACATCGAGGTCAGCTTCGCGATCATCTTCTGCTGGCTAAAATTTCCTTCAACCTGCTCCGCGAAGCTCACAAAATCGATTACAGCTAGGTCGGGATTTATTTGTCCCAAAACGCGCCGCACCTGCGGCTCCAGGCCCGGCACATTACCCCGCGTCTCCAAAATGATCGCGTTCAGGTAGTGGTTCCGGTTCTCGAATGTGATGAAGCGCGGATTTTCGTAGCTAACGCTCTGCTCAGCCGGCAGGAAAAATGTCGGCCGGATCTCGCGGGTTGGCCCCTGGTACCGGGTATCTTCGGTCACGCCAACAATCTCGAAGCTCCCGGCGTACCGTGGCTCAATGTTGCCGAAATGCTTTCCAATCGGGCTTTCGCCCTTGAAGAACTTCTTGGCAAACGTTTGGTTTACCACTGCCACGCGCGGAGAGGTAGCAGTGTCCTGGTCGGCAATGGTGCGGCCTTGCACAATTCTGGTGCCGATGGTTGCAAAGTAGCCATCGCTTACCCGCAACCACGACGCATTATTCTGATCACTGTCGGGTGGAGGGGGAGCTTGACCTTCGACATAAACCGTTTCCCCCCAGTTGTCTCCCTCCATTGGTGTGTAAAGGGAAAAACTGATGCCGCTTACTCCCGGAATGGCTGCCAGCGTGTCGCGTAGTTGCCGATAGAAAGCAGTGAGCTGAGTTGGCTTGTAACCGGCCATCTGCGGATCAATATGTGAAATGTAACGGTTGGAGGTCTCGAAGCCGAAGTGCTGATGCTGCATGTTTCTCAAGCTTTGCGTCAGTAACCCCGCAGCGCATAGCAATACAAGTGACAAAGCAGCCTGGGCCACAACCAGTGACTTTTGGGTCCAACCGGCGCCCTGCCCGGTCGATCGATTAGCGCCTCGCAAGGCATCGACTGGATTTGCTGTCGCCGTCATCCACGCTGGGGCGACTCCGAACAGAATTCCGGTGAGCAGGGCCACGGCAAAGGTGAAGGCCAGCACCGGCAATGAAGGCGTAGCCGCGATAGGAACATAGCCCTTTTGAAATGCCATGTGGAGGATGAGCCGCGTTCCCGCAAACGCCAGGCCAACTCCAGCAACGCCCCCGAGCAAGGCGAGCAGCGTGCTTTCCGTTAGCGCCTGGCCGATTTGCCGCGATCGTGGCGCACCTAAGGCGGCCCGCACCGAAGTCTGCTGCTTGCGGGTGGTCGCGCGCACCAAAGTCAGGTTGGCTACATTAGCGCACGCAATCAGAAGCACGAAGCCGGAAATGCCCATCAGCAGATGCAGGCCGCTCTGGTATTCGTCGCGCATCATCTGCACTCCGCCGCCGCCGTACGACAAGTGTAGGACCTGCTTCGGCACGACGGCGTCTTCTCCGGGTTGGAGCTTGCTCACCGGGCTCAACAGCCATTGTTGCAACTCCACTTGCATGCGAGCCTCAATGCCCCTCACGTTGGCGCTCGGTGCAACGCGGCCGATCAGATTTAGCCAGTCCTGCTCCGGGAAGTCGAGGATGCTGCTCGATCCGTTGATCAAAGGTTCATCCGCCAGTGGAAGCCAGAAGGCAGGCGGACTCTCGAGCCTGTCACCAAAGAAGCCCGGCGGCGCGATTCCTACGACGGTGAAGGGCTGACCGTTCATGATGAAGCTTGCCCCGATCACCGAAGGATCAAGTCCATACTTCTGTTGCCAGGTGCGATAGCTCATGACCGCGACCGGATCTGCTCCCTTGCGATCATCTGCGGAATTAATCACACGTCCCGCGTAAGAGCCAATGCCAAACATAGGGAAGTAGTTTCCCGAGATGTACTCGCTGCGTTGCGATTCGGCAGGCTGATTGCTTCCGTTACGGCGAACGCCAATCAGGCTACGTCCGGCCTGGAAAGCCGCGAGCTCCAGGAAGCCAGGAGTGCCGTCGCGAAAGGTCTTGTATTTGTCGTAGGAGAAAAGCGACCAGTCGTCTTGCAGACCTCCGTTCACGCAACAGTTTTCGATATCGCCCACCCGAAAGAGTTCGCTCGGTTTCGTCACCGGCAAGGACTTCAACAAGACTGCGTGCACGAGAGTGAAAATGGCTGTGGTGGCTCCGATGCCCAATGCAAGAGTTAACACGGCTGTAATCGTGAACCCAGGCGCGTGGGCGAACTGCCTGAGCGCATATCGAATATCTTCTCGGAGCTGCATGTTTCCCGTCGCCGTTTGTCCAACAGACCTTGCTTCTTGTATACGAGTAAGTCTTTCCTTTCGTTCCGCACTGCTTGGGAGACCGCCAAGGCAGACTAGCGGTGGCCAGTGCGTTGGACGCGGAACTCGGCTATTCGTAAGCGGTTCGTTTATCGATCAACGACGGGAACATTTGTCCTGCAAAGCGCGTATCTTAAATAGGGGAGGCAAACCATGTATTGCAACTACTGCGGCAAGGTGATTCAGGATGACGCGAATGTCTGCGCCTACTGCGGCGCACGGGTGGGTGCGGTGACCGCCCGAAAACGCCTGGTGCGTCCCCGGACGGACCGCAAGATCGCCGGCGTGTGCGGTGGGTTCGCAGAGTACTTCGACCTGGATGTTACGCTGGTGCGTTTGGTTTGGTTGTTCGTTTCCCTGATGACCGGCGTGGGTCTGCTGGCTTATCCGATCGCATGGATTGTGATGCCGGAAGAGCCATTGCGACTCGCGGCTCCGGCGGGTGAGCAGCAAGTGATCAATCCTTAGCTTTAGCGTTTTGATTCGGCGCTTTAGGGTTGGCTGTGTTTAAATTTGGCGATGCCCCAGATTCGCAGCGGCGACGCCGAGATATTTTATGAAGTTCTTGGCAGCGGGCCACCGGTTGTCCTGCTCCACCCTTTCCCCGCGAATCACGATTTGTGGAAGCCAGCCGCTCAGTCACTGGTGACTCGCTACCGCGTTCTTCTTCCCGATTTGCGAGGGCATGGCGACTCCGGAGTCGGCCAAGGTTCAGCCACGATGGAAAAGCATGCCGTCGACATCGTGCGAGTCCTGGACCATGAAGAAATAGGGCGCGCTCTCTTCGTCGGCGCATCGATTGGCGGCTATGTATTGTTCGAATTCTGGCGGAGGTTCGCTGCCCGCATGGAGGCCTTGACGCTTTGCAACACCAAAGCACCGGCAGATACTCCCGAGGCCCGAACTGGACGGCTGCAGTCCGCGACCGAAGTAACGGAGCGCGGAACAGAGCCATTCTTCCAAAGCATGATTCCCAAACTGTTGGGAAAAACGACGTATGCCACCCGCCCGGACCTGGTTGAGGGAGCTTTGGGCATGATGCGAAAAATGTCTACGGAAGATGTGGCCTTGGTGCAGCGAGGCATGGCTGAGCGACGTGATTCCGTGGAAACGCTGAAGACGATCAATGTACCGACCCTAGTTGTCACGGGCGATGAAGACATTCTCACCGGCATCGCCGAGGCTGAGTTGATGGGCCGGAACATTCCGGTTTGCCAAGTGAAAGTGATCGCGAAGGCAGGGCACTATTCTCCCTGGGAGCAGCCGGAGGAAGTTGGAAAGCTGCTGCGTCAGTTTCTGGATACGGTACGTGGAGGCTAGTAAAACACCGTGAATGCCGTTTTGTTACAATGCTCGCGCTATGGTTGACACGTTCCTGGTTTCCGAAAAGACGGTGGTCTACGCCAAGGGTGACGGTCCGGTCGTGGACGTCAGCGGTGCGGCGAATCGCGTTTTCCTGTTGTGCCTGAACATCATTGGCATTGTCGAGCAGGAATCGTTGGACGTAAGTATTTATGGATCACCTGACGGCACAACTTGGGGGCCGAAGCCAGTCACGAACTTTCCTCAGAAGTTCTATCAGGCGCAGCATCCTCTGCTGCTGGATCTGGCGGGGCAGCCGCAGGCCAAGTTTCTCCGCGCTCACTGGGAGGTCAGCCGCTGGGGGCGTGGCAGTGAGACGCCGATGTTTGAATTTAATGTAAGCATCAAGGAAGTGCCCGCTGAAATTCTGAAAGAAGCAACTGCCGAAGCGAAGGCGATGGTTTAGACATTTGGGAATTCCGATCAGGAATTCTTTCGCTTTGTCCCGGCGCGCAACCCGCATTCTTCTGTCTGAGAGTCCAGGCCTCATTTTCTCTTTTCCGTTATATTGAGTAACGAATGAAGAAGGAGAGAATAGATTCCACGGTCGTAGTTCGGCCGGCTCGGACAATCGAGGGAGTGCTGCGCCTGCCGGGTGACAAATCAATCTCCCACCGCTACGCCATGCTGGCGGCCATGGCTGAAGGAACGACGAGGCTGGAAAACTTTTCTACGGGGGCGGATTGCGCTGGCACATTGGGTTGTCTCACAGCGCTGGGAGTGCAGGTGGAACGAAAAGAAAACGCTGTGCTCATTCAGGGACGGGGAACCAAGTTGCAAGCACCGACCCTGCCGCTGGACTGTGGCAATTCGGGGTCGACCATGCGCATGCTCAGCGGCATTGTGGCTGGACAGGAATTCACTTGTGAGCTCGTGGGCGACGAATCGCTGTCGAAGCGTCCGATGGCGCGAATCATTGCGCCACTTGAAGCGATGGGTGCAAAGATCACGGCCGAGGATGGAGGCCGTCCACCGCTGCGCATCGCGGGCGCACCTCTAAAGGCGATTGACTACAAGATGCCGGTGGCCAGCGCTCAGGTGAAGTCTGCCTTGTTGTTCGCAGGGTTGTTCGCCGACGGGGAGACTCGCGTAGAGGAACCGGTGCGCACCCGGGATCATGGGGAACTGGCGCTACGGGCGTTCGGCGCAGAAGTGACCCTGCACGGCAATCAGTCGAGAATTCTGGGTGGACAAAGGCTCCGTGCCATCCAGGCAGAGATTCCCGGTGACCTTTCGACCGCTGCTTTTTTTCTTTGTGCGGCGGCTTTATTTCCCGGATCTCGTCTTTTGATCAGTCACTTGTTGATGAATCCGACGCGAGCGCGATTGCTCGACATCCTCATATTGATGGGAGTTGGTATCACGGTGGCGGAACTGGAAGACCAGCACGGAGAACTGGTCGGGGCCGTCGAAGTGGACGGACGCGATTTGCGTGGAGCGACGATTGCGGGCGCGGATACTGCGGCGCTGATCGATGAGATCCCGGTGCTGGCCGCAATTGCACCTTACACAGCAGGGGGAATCGAAGTGCGCGATGCCAGCGAGCTACGGGTCAAGGAGTCGGATCGGATCGCATCGATTGTGACGAACCTGCGGGCCATGGGAGCGGAAGTCGAAGAATACGAGGACGGATTACGCGTTCCAGGCAGACAGACATTGCACGGGGCCGAGATCGATTCTTTCGATGATCATCGGATCGCGATGGCGTTCGCGGTAGCAGCCTTGCGAGCGGAAGGCGAGACTAAGATTCGGCGAGCCGATGCTGCGGTCATCTCGTGTCCGGGATTCTTTGCGGCGCTGGAGGCGTTGTCGCAAAGATGAAGCCGACGCGATTTCTTTGCTTTTCGCAAACAAATCTCGGTTGGGCCTCGGCCAGATGCCTTCACCAAATCACAGAGACCCAACCGCATAGCTCCGTCACGAATAAACGACGACGCAGCGTCAGATATGTTCGGTCTTCCCTCGGAACTTGACCGTGCCGTTTTTCTGATTCTCTTGGTCCACGTCTTGATTGCCGTAGGCTCGCCCCGCTTTCTTCGCGCCGCCCCGATTCGCCATCAGGTAACTCACACTCTCACTGCTCTGCCACGTTGCGACTCCGAGATCAAATCCTCGAGCTCGCTGCGCGGGTCTGGCCGACGATCCAGATTCGGACGGCACTTCCACCGCCGCAGACGGGCCGTACCAGACCGGCTCGGTATAAACGCCGACTGGCGGTTGCGATACGATCGAGAGGGTGGCATTGCTGGCGCCCGCTACATTGCCAAACGTCGCATTACTGGCTCCTACCGCCGAAGGTGAAACGGTTGCTAGAGTCAGCGACGGAGTCGTAACCAGCGGAACAAATGGTGCTGCATAAACGCCGTACGCGGGAGCCCAGTTGCTAGCGGTTCCGCCGATTACCGTCGCTTGTGCGGCAGCCAACCCAGATAGCAATAAAACCATGCACGACGTGTTCAGAAAACGCATTGGATCCTCCACAGACATTGGGTGATCCGATTCGAGCGGGCCGATTCTCTTCGGTGGAAGGTCGCGCGGGTGGTCAGTTGTAGACCGCGAAGCGTTCCTCGTAGAGTGCCGTGTCGAAATCAGACGACAGCATCATAACCCGAAACCCGGCTCTGGGAGCGGGTTTTATTAGGATCCTACATAGCGCGCATAGAGACTTTTGGCTACAGTCTTGTCGGTGGTTCCCTTGATGATGGCTCTGCCGTCGGGAAAAATTGTCATTTCATATGGTTCGTGCCAGAACTTCAGTACGAAGTTGTTGTGGCGCACGGTGCCGAGTGGCTTCAGGCGTTCGCTCATTTGCGCCAAATCCACCGGGCGGTGGCGCTCATGAATCTGCACGGAGTTTCGTCCGCACAAGGTAATATGGGGCCGGCCTTCTCCCCCAAGGTGAGGAAACTCGTGCTCCCCACAGGTTCGGCAGCCAGAACGGGGTTTGTCAGCAGCTACCTCGGCACGCTCGTTCCTCCAGACATCGAACGAGAGCAGTGTGCGCCGGAGCCATTCATCAGCTCCGATCAACAGTTTCACTGCTTCTGTCACCGCGATCGAAGCGGCGAGATTTACCGCAGAATTCAGAATTCCCGCCGTTTCACAGGTTTCAAATGTGCCTTGCGGGGGATCGGCGAAAATGCAAGCCAAACATGCGGTCTTTCCAGGAACCACATTCAGAGTTACGCCATAGCTGCCCACGGCGGCGGTGTAAACCCAGGGAAGAGAATTCTTCACAGCGAAATCATTGACGAGATAGCGGGTTTCGAAGTTGTCGGTGCCGTCGAGAATAAGCTGGGTCTGTTCCAGAAGTGCCTCGATATTGCCTGGCGTCAGATCAACCACGTGTGGTTCGACGGCGATTTCGGAATTGAAAGCCGCGATTTTCCTCGCCGCAGCGATCGCTTTGGGTAGGGACTCGGCGGCGTCGACCTCATCAAATAGCGACTGCCGCTGCAGATTGCTGGGTTCGACGTAATCGCGATCGATGATGCTGATTTTGCCTACACCCGCGCGGGCGAGCAGAGAAGCGATCACCGAGCCGGTGGCGCCGCAGCCTACAATAGTAATGCGTGAGGCAGCCAGTTTGCGCTGGCCTTCAACCCCGATACCGCGGAAAAGCACCTGCCGCGAATATCTCTCGTCCGGTTCCAAAGGGGTCACCAGTTTCGCCTCCGCAAACCATTATGATAGGGCCACGAGGTTTTCGAAACCGATGCCGAGGCTGTAGCCTTACCGGGCGCTGAAAAAGACAAGCGCGCGAGTCGAAGTGCGCTATACAACATTGTTCTACGCGGGTTCATCGAACTTGTTAACCAGCTATACCTGACAGGGGAGAGTGTTTGCAACTGAGGGGGATTTTGTTGACAACCCTGATTGCGCTTTCGCTCACGATGACGTGTGTCGTGAGAGCCTCCGCAGAGTCCTCGCGGCATGGGGAAACATGGCAGGAACACGGTCAATCCAGGCAGGCTCCAACTATGCCCACCGACGACGCTATGGCCCAATACGAGGGTCTTACGGTCGCTGAGATTCGCTGGCCGGACATTCCCTCCGACGTCGATCAGAAGCATTGGCGCGATCTTATATCGCTGCAGGTGGGAAAGCCGCTGGACCGTGAACTCGTCCGCGAAAGCATTCACCGGCTTCATAGTACCGGACGCTTTGCGGATATTCGCGTAGAGGCGGAACGGACTTCAGACGGCAAGGTTTCATTGTCGATTTTCACTGTGCCGAATTATTTTGTCGGAGGCGTTGACGTGGAGGGTGTCCCCAATCGGCCTACCGCGGGACAAGTAGTGAACGCGTCGAAGTTTCAACTGGGAGACCTGTTCACTGCCGATCAGATCGAACGCGCCCTGACAAATATCAAACTGCTTATGCAAGAGAATGGGTATTATCGCTCTTCCGTCAGGGTACAAGAGCACAAGGATCCGGCAAGGCAGCAGATCGACATCGTCTTTACAGTCAATCCGGGGCCTCAGGCTCGCGTGGGCAATGTCTCCGTCACCGGCAATCCGGGATACTCGCAGGGGCAGATTCAGGACATCTCGAAAATGCATCCCGGCAAGCCGGTTTCCGTTCAGCGCACAACCAGTGCGCTCGATCGGCTGCGCAAGAAATATCAGAAACAGAACCGGTTGCTGGCCCAGGTTTCGATCTCCAGGAAGTCCTATCGCGAAGAGGCGAACGCGGTGGATTATACGTTCGACATCGTCCCCGGACCGAAGGTGGAGATAGCCGCTGATGGGTTCAAGATCAAGCGGCGCATACTCAAGCAGAACGTGCCCGTATTCGAAGAGAATGCCGTGGATGAGGATTTGCTGAACGAAGGTCGTCGCAATTTGCTGAACTACCTTCAGAGCCAGGGCTACTTCGACGCCAAGGTCGGGATGAAGGAGCGTTCAGATACCGCCGCGGACCTACTGCAAATCACCTACGTCATCGACCCTGGCGCGCGTCACAGGCTGGTTAGGATTGAGTTCGTCGGGAACAAATACTTCCTGACGGACAGGTTGCTTTCCCGAATGCAGGTGCATCCGGCAGCACGTTTCCAGTCGCGTGGCCGATACAGCCAAGGGTTACTCAGTGGGGATATTCGTGGTCTCGAAGACCTGTACCGAGCGAACGGCTTTGAGCAAATCAAGATCAACGGCACAGTGATCGATGACTATGAAGGACGCGAAAATGACCTTGCGCTCAGAATCGCCGTGGACGAGGGCCCACAAACGCTGGTGGGCGAGTTTCACATGGAAGGCAATCACGCTTTTTCCGAAGACCAGCTTGCAGACTATCTCAACACGGCAAAGGGCCAGCCCTTTTCCGAGTTCGATGTTGCTCAGGATCGCGACAATCTTCTCAACTATTATTTCAATCACGGATTTCCCAAAGCCAGCTTCGAGGCGGCAGCAAAACCGATCCCCGGCGAACCCAATCGCATGGACGTCACTTTCAAGATCCATGAAGGAGAGCAGGTTTTTGTCAATAAGGTATTTGTCTCCGGCTTGAACCACACCCAGCCGTTCGTCGTTCAGCGCGAACTGAAAGTAAAGGCAGGCGACCCGCTGAGCCAGATTGATATGCTACAAACCCAGCAGCGCCTCTACGATCTCGGTATCTTCAGCCAGGTAGGTACCGCGGTGCAAAATCCAAATGGCAACGAGCCCGACAAGAACGTCCTGGTCGATGTTGAGGAAGCCAAGCGTTACACATTCAATTACGGAATTGGATTGGAATTCCAGACCGGTCAGCCTTCAGCGGTGGGCAGCAACCAGGCAAAGGGCAGCACTGGAGTGAGCCCGCGAGTTTCGCTCGGTATTACCCGACTTAATTTTCGTGGCCGCGACCACACAATTACATTGAAGGCCGATGTAGGCAGCCTGCAGCAGCGGGGCCTGATCAGCTATGCGGCTCCACGATGGTTCAACAGTCCGAATTGGAAGTTGTCCTTGACGGCCTTTTACGACAACACGATCGACGTCACGACATTCACCTCGCAGCGTTTGGAAGGATCCGTACAGGCCGAGCAGATCGTCAGCAAAGCAACCACCATGGCCTATCGTTTTACCTATCGCCGGGTGAAGGCCAGTAACATAGACATCAGCCCGGAGCAAATTCCATTGCTTTCCCTGCCGGTGCGAGTGGGTGAGCCGGGTTTCAGCTACATTCGCAACAAGCGCGATAACAATCTGGAGACTACGAAGGGAAGCTATAACACGATCGACGCGGCAGTGGCGGCCGGTCCCTTTGGTTCAGAAGCGGATTTCAGCAGCATCCTTGGTCAGAACGCCACTTACCACGCATTCGGCAAGAACCGCCCGACAGAAAAGAAGTTTGTATTCGCCCGTTCGTTGCGAATCGGGGTGGAGACTGCCTTCGGGAATACGGTAATCCTGCCGCCCGGGCAAGCGTGTCCCGACCCGACGCAAACCAACTGCCCGTCGACGACGGTCATCCCTCTAGCTGAGCGGTTTTTCACCGGCGGTGGCAACTCTCATCGAGGCTTTGGGTTAAATCAGGCAGGTCCGCGCGACCCGGTCACCGGCTTTCCTCTAGGCGGCAGTGCACTTTTCTTGAACAACTTTGAACTACGATTACCGCCACCAACGCTGCCGTTCGTCCAGGATAACCTCGGCTTCGCTATTTTCGAAGACGCGGGAAACGTTTTCACCAATGGTCGAGATATGCTAAACAACCTGCTTCGCTGGCGACAGAAGGATCCTCAACTCTGTCTCCAGCCAAGCACGGCGACCCAGTGCGATTACAGCTACATCTCTCACGCGATAGGGGTCGGAGTTCGCTACAAGACGCCAATCGGCCCAGTGCGCTTCGACTTCGGGTACAATTTAAATCCACCAGCGTTTCCGAGTTGCCAGGACGTACCCAGCTACCGTGGCCAGGCCGTGTCACCCTATTGCGTGAGCAATACTACGACCAATGGGGCAGCGACGCTGCCGTATTTCGTGCCGCAGCACACGTCGCACTTCAATGTTTACTTTAGTATTGGACAGAGCTTCTGATGAATAAAAAGTCTCCCTTTCTTGCTTGCACTGTGATGTTGATGGCTTTCTCTGCTCAGGCGGGCGACGTTTTAGACCGCATCGTTGCGACCGTAAACAATCACATTATTCTGCAAAGCGAATGGCAGGACGCGGTACGCTACGAAGCTTTCGTCGCGGGTCGCCCGCTTGATCAGGTGCAGGCCGCGGATCGTAAAGCCGCCTTGGATCACCTGATTGATCAGGAACTATTGCGCGAGCAAATGCGTTCATCAGGTTTTCCCCACGCTGCCGCCGAAGACGTCGAGAAGAGCATTCAGGAGATTCGCAAACGGTATCCAGGCGCAGAGACCGAAGCTGCCTGGCAGGCGGCCCTGCAACGTTACGGATTGACGGAAAGCGAACTGAAAAAACGGGTCGCGCTCCAAGTGGATTTGATGGGTCTGGTAGACGCTCGGTTGCGTCCGAACGTCATTATCGATTCGAAAAGCATTGAGAGCTACTACAATCAGGAACTCCTGCCTCAACTGCGGCAATCGGGCGCCGAACAGGTTCCCCTCGCCGAAGTCACTCCCAAAATCAAGGAATTGCTTACGCAGCAGAAGATGAATCAGATGCTGCTCGCCTGGCTTCAAGACTTGCGTTCTGGAAGCCAAATCCGCACCGATACCGGGACCGCGGACTCCGGGGCCGAGTTGCAATGAGCGAATCCCGCGCCAAGCCGCTCTGGCGCAGGTTCCGCATCTATTTATTGCTCGCTACGCTGGCATGGTTGCTGCTGCTCGGCGGGCTAGGTTGGTATGCGACTACTGATTCCTTCCAAACCATGGTGCGCCTCCGCGTAGTGGCTGAGTTGGAGCGGATCACGGGTGGGCGCGTGGATTTGGGCAGCATTCACACCGTCCCATTTCGCTTCCAGGTGGAGATACGAGACCTCACGATCCATGGCCGCGAAGCTGCAGACGAAACTCCTTATGCCCACATGGATCGACTGGTTGCGCGTGTCAAGCTGATCTCTATTTTAGAAGCGGAGTTTGGATTCTCGTCCGTGGTGCTCGACCGGCCCGTCGTTCACATCGTCGTCTATCCCGACGGAACTACCAATCAACCTGCGCCCAAGTTGAAGGCTACGTCGACCAGGACACCGGTCGAGCAACTATTCTCTCTTTCGATCGGTCAACTCGAAGTGCGGCGCGGCGAGTTGCTCTGGAATGATCAGAAAACGCCTTTCGATTTCATAGCGCAGGACGTGGTCGCGGACTTGAGCTATTCCTTGCTGCACAGTAGTTACACCGGCAACCTGCTGCTTGGAAAGATCGATACTAAATACGGAACCTATCGTCCTGTGGCTTGGATGGCAGAGGCTCACTTTACCTTGGGCCAGGACAGTCTCGAGATCGAATCGCTGACTGCTACCTCTGGACGTTCACGGCTGCAAGGCAGTGGCCGACTTGTCAGTTTGCAGCAACCTCGCCTGGTAGCCAAGTACAACCTCACCCTCGATCTTGGCGAAGCGAGCGCGATTGCACGGCGTGGTGAGATACGCCAAGGGGTTCTCCAGGCGACGGGTGAAGGCTCGTGGTCATCGACAGTCTTTTCTTCGTCCGGAAAATTCTCGGTCAAGGGTTTTGATTGGCGCGATCGTTCAGTCGCCTTACATGCTGCAACGGTAAGCAGCGATTACGCGATAAATTCCCAGCGACTGGCGTTTTCTCGACTTGATGCAAGGTTGCTCGGAGGAGAAGTAACTGGAGACGCAGAAATCATTAACTGGCTCAATCCAACGCCAGCTAAGACAATCGCGAAAGGAAACCCTTCCAACGAGCAGAAGGGAAGTATCCGACTTCAGCTGAAAGGAGTTTCAGTTTCGGAAATTGCGTCTGCTCTGTCTTCTCCGGCGCGGCCGTTCCGGCGCTTGCGATTAGCCGGTGCCGGCAGTGGGAACGTCGTAGCGCAGTGGAAAGGCTCGGTGCGCACTGCCGAAATCGAGGTTGCGGCGGATGTGGCAGCGCCGGCTCATGTGAGCCCCGGAGAACTGCCGATTAATGCCCACGCCCGCGCGAAGTATCGCACGGTTTCCGGTGATCTCGAAGTTGCTGAGTTCAGCGCTTCCACTCGCGCCACTCAAGTTCGCGCCTCCGGAACTCTGTCTTCTGCAGCCGTATTAAACCTTTCGGTCACAACCTCCGATCTCAGTGAGTGGCAGCCCATTCTCTCGGACATTGGCTACCAGCAGCGAATTCCGGTCGTTCTGAAGGGCCACGCGTCTTTCAACGGGACCGCAAGCGGCAAAATATCTGCCATCGCCTTTGCCGGTAAAGTGCAGTCCGAAGACTTTGATCTCCTGATCCCAGCTACGTCTCGCGCGCCGGACAAACAAGTGCACTGCGATACCCTGGCTGCCAATGTTCAGCTATCCCCGCGTGTCTTTGAGGTTCATCACGGCAGGATGCATCATGGCGGGACCACTGTTGCCTTCGACCTCAGCGCCGGACTGCAACAAAGACAGTTCACTGATTCGAGTCCTATCGCCGGCCGTGTCGAGCTGGGAAATGCCGATGCCGATGAACTTCTCGCTTTAACTGGATATGAATTCCCGGTTTCCGGCACGGTTAACCTGTCTGCGCAAGTTCAGGGCACGAAGGCCGACCCGACGGCAAACGGTCGCATTGAACTCTCCGAGGCGGTCATTGGCGGTGAACCGGTTCAGCATCTGGATGCCAAGCTGACTCTCATCCGCGACGAGGTTGCTCTGGACGACCTGCATCTAGCATATTACGAGGCGCACGTCACAGGTTCTGGCACCTACAACCTTTCTACCCATGCTTTCCGTTCTCAGCTCAACGGAAACGACTTCGATCTGGCCCGGATTCCGCAGCTTCAAGCCAGCCGGGTGCGCATCGACGGCCGAATGGATTTTACCGCTCAAGCTTCGGGTACGCTGGAGCAGCCGGCGATCAATGCGAACATCCGTCTGCGCGATCTTGCCTTTGACCACGAGCAGGCAGGCGACTATATTTTCGACGCGGTAACCCAGGGCTCCGACTTGCACGTGAGCGGGCACTCTCAATTCAAGGCGGCGGAGCTGAACATCGATGGCAACGTTCAGCTGCATGGAGACTGGTCTTCTACCATAAGCCTCCACTTCAATCATCTGAGCGTGGATTCCGTCTTGAGGGCCTATCTCAAACAGCGGGTAACCGGCCTTTCTGCGGTGGCCGGCGACTTGCAATTAAGAGGCCCGCTGCGAAGGCCTCGTGAACTCGAGGTCATTGGTAATCTCAATGATTTCTTTGCTGACGTCGCAAATATCAAGGTTCGCAACAACGGACCCATCAGCTTTGCTATTTCCAACCAGTTCCTCAAGATTCAGCAATTCCATCTCATTGGTGAAGGCACCGACCTTACTGTCGGCGGCTCAGCACAGCTGAACGGTGAACGCGCGCTTGACTTGCGCGCTCAAGGCCGAGCCAGCCTCCAGCTCATTCAAAATTACGACTCCGAGTTCACTTCGTCCGGAGAAGTCGCTGTTGATCTGACGATTGCGGGCACCATGAGCAAGCCCACGACTCAAGGCAGATTGCAAATCAGCAACGGCTCGATCGCCTACAGCGATCTGCCCAGTTCGCTAAGCGCAATTAACGGATCCGCGGTATTCACTCAAGACCGGTTGCAAATCGAAACCCTTACCGCCCACGTCGGGGGTGGAGTCGTCAGCTTTGGTGGCTACGCCACCGCGTACAACCGCCAGCTTAATTTCAATCTCACGCTGCAGGGCCAGGACGTGCGTTTGCGCTATCCGCCCGGCGTGAGTTCCATGGCAAATGCCGACCTGCACTGGGCCGGCACCTCCGCATCGTCGGTGTTGTCCGGTGACGTGACGGTCACCAAGCTGGGGGTTACTCCCGGGTTCGACTTCGGAGCCAGTCTGGTGCGCAGCGCGCAGAGTGCAGCTTTGCCGCAAACCAATCCGCTGCTGAACAGGATCCGGATGGACGTGCATATCGTGACCACGCCGGAACTGCAGATGCAGACAGCGATTGTGCGCCTGTCGGGTGACGCTGACTTGCATTTGCGAGGAACGGCGGCCAAACCTGTTCTGCTGGGACGCGCCGATGTTACGGAAGGCGAAGTCTATCTCAATGGCACCAAGTACCGGATGGAGCGCGGCGACATTCTTTTTGCCAATCCGGTTACGACGACGCCGGTGCTGGATCTACAAGCGTCCACTCGCGTACGCGACTACGACATCACTGTCAACTTGAACGGGGAAATCGACAGGCTCAGTTTGACTTACCATTCCGAGCCGCCATTGCCAGTGGCAGATATCATCAGCTTGCTTGCGCTTGGCCAAACTCAGCAGCAATCCGCCCAATTGCAACAATCCGGACAGTCGCCCTTTGCCCAGCAGGCCTCAAGCGCCATTCTGGCTGAGGCTCTCAACTCCGCCATCGGTAATCGTTCGCGAAGTTTGTTTGGGATTAGCCATATCCGCGTTGACCCTCAGGGTCTAAATACAGAGACTTCTCCCACGACCACTTCGCCGGCGGTCACCATTGAACAGCAAGTGAAGGACAACCTCACCCTGACTTACACGACCAATGTTTCCCAGACCTCGCAACAGATCATTCAGGTGGAATACAACCTAACGCGGAACGTCTCTCTTTTCGCGCTGCGTGATTACAACGGCGTCATTAGCTTTGAAGTGCGGATACGCCAGCTCAAAAAATAGCGCCAACCGCTCCTCGATCATAGAATCCGATAACAGAAAAGGTGCAATTGTTTCGACCGTCCTCGTTCCAAAACTCAGGGGTAGTCGCGCATTGCTCTACAAGGAAATTCTGATGAGACAACAAAAGGGTTTTTCGCTGATTGAGTTGCTGATTGTGGTGGCAATTATTCTGATCATCGCGGCCATCGCTATTCCGAGTTTGGTCGGGGCAAAGATGGCGGCCAACGAAGCGTCAGCAGCCAACTCAATCCGGACCATCAATGCCGCCCAGGTCAGTTATCAATCCATCTATGCGGCGATTGGCTACTCGAACTCTCTTGTCGCGCTCGGACCTTCCCGGCGTGACCGGTTGTCCCGCCAGCGGTCCGGTCGCGGCGAAAGCCTGCCTGATCGATTTCGGATTAGCCAGCGCCACCGCCCTAGGTACAGCCAAAACCGGCTACTATTTCGGGATGGGCGTGCCAGCTGGTGGTCCCCCGAATCTGGCTTATACCGTAGGCGGTTCACCGGCGGGGTTCAACAAGACCGGTGTGCGTGGATTCTGCTCGAACGAAGATGGCGTAATTCGCGTTGCATCTGCCTGGAATGCCTCGCCGGCAATGGCCGCCGCAATTTGCATGAATGCCCCCTACGCGCAGCTGCAATAATCTGCTGACCTTGAACGCGGCCTCAACCACGAGTTGGCTTGCTGGACTTGAGACGTCCCGCTCGGTCTGCTTTGACCCAGTCTTCCTTCACGATCTGGCGCGCCCGCGCGATTGCAAGCGAGTCAGGTGGAACATCGTCCGTGATACACGAGGCAGCGCCCACGTAAGCTCCCCGTCCTACCTTGACCGGCGCGACCAGGGTGGAATCGCTGCCGATGAATGCGCCATCTTCGATGATGGTAGTGTGTTTGTGCTTTCCGTCGTAGTTGCAGGTGATCGTACCGGCTCCGACGTTCACGCCTTCACCGATTTCGGAATCTCCAAGATAAGTAAGATGATTGGCCTTCGAGCCCTTGCCCAGACGGGTTTTCTTGGTCTCGACAAAATTTCCCACGTGCGCGCCCTCGCCGATCTCGCTGCCGGAACGAAGACGTGAATACGGCCCAAGAATAGCGCCCTTCATCACCTGCGCCCCGTCGAGCATGCAGGCCGGGAGTATGTTTACGCTGTCTCCGATCACGGAGTTAGTAATCACGGTATAAGAGCGAATGCGGCAATCGCTGCCCACGCGCGTCGTCCCCAGTATCTGCACGAAGGGCTCGACGATTGTGTCTGCGCCGATCTCGACGTCGTTATCGATTACGCAGGTCTCTGGGTAGAAAATCGTGACTCCCTCGGCCATCAGTTGCCGACACTTGGCCATGCGTAGATGCCGATCGATCTCTGCCATTTCAGCGCGGGTATTGCTGCCTAGAATTTCATCGGGATCACCAGCCGCAACTGCCATCACGCTCTTCTTTGCCTTGCGCAAAATCGCAGCCATGTCAGTGAGGTAGTATTCGCCGTGGGCGTTGTCGTTTTTCAGTTCGTCAATGTGTGCAAAAAGAAGTTTCCCATCGAACGCATAGAAGCCTGCGTTGATCTCGCGAATCTTGCGTTGTGCGGGGGTTGCCGCTTTCTCCTCGACGATAACCTTAACGTCGGAACTCTTTACGTTCTTGCGGATCACTCTTCCATAACCGGTCGGATTCTGAAGTTGGGCTGTTAGAATGGTCATCGCGGGATGTCTTGTGCTGTGAAACTCGTGTAGCTTCTGAATAGTTTGCGGACTAATCAGGGGAGCGTCCCCGGAGAGCACAATAATCTCGTCGTAGGGCGCCAAGGCTTCACGCGCGACTATCAAAGCATGTCCCGTTCCACGCTGCTCGGCTTGCACTACGAAATTGATTCCAGTGTCGGCAACAGCGTGGCGAACGCGATCCGCTTCGTGACCGATGACGGCGAATACATCTTGCGCCGGAACAACTTTCACGGCTGCCGCGATCATGTGGGCTAGTAGCGGTTTTCCGCCTACCTGATGCAACACTTTCGGATGTTTGGATTTGAGCCGCGTTCCTTTTCCCGCGGCCATGATGAGAACAGCAACGCGCGGGATGCGATGCGATTGGTTACTTTTTGATTTCGGCATTCGAACCAATATACCGCGAGAGTCTCATGGTAGGCACCGAACGCTCTGAACGCTGCCATGGCTACTCGCATCAGTGTGGCCTATTTTGAATTGAATATCCGGTTTAATTGTTCATGGTTTGGTGCTTCGATGACGGCCGCTCATTCGATCGCACCTGTGCTGCGAGGTCCATCAGATCGCGTGCAATCCGATCAGCGGCATGACGGGCCACCTCGCCCTCATCGAGATAGTCCCCTAGCACCGGGCCGACCCCCAACCCTTTAATCGCTTCCTGATCGACGATCACTTGAGTGGCATCTTCGAGCGCGTACTTGGCTTTTAGCTGCGCAGAGATGGATCTCTGATTAAGCAACGCATAGTTAAAGATCTGGGCTTGCGCATGTTCATTCAGCGCCCTGATATGGTCGGCAGCGGTGCGTCCCAGGCTCTCATTGGCCTGGGTCATCAAGTTGCAAATATAAACTTTGATCGCAGGAGAAGAGGCGATTGCTTTTGCGATGCCGTTCACCAACAAGTTTGGAATCAGGCTCGTGAAAAGCGAACCGGGCCCGATTGTGATCAGATCCGCACGAGCAATTGCTTTTAAAGTTTGGGGAAGTGGCTGAACATCGTGCGGAACCAGAAAAAGCTCCCTGATGCGGCCCTTGCTGGCTGTGATGTTGGTTTCCCCACGTACCCGCGTCTCATCCTCCATGAGAGCCTCTAGTTCGACATTGGAGGTCGTAGCGGGATAGATGTGACCGCGCGTAACTAGAATTTCAGACGACAACCGGACAGCTTCGCTGAAGTCCTTCGTGATGGAGGTAAGAGCAGCTAGGAATAGATTGCCGAAGCTGTGGCCTTCCAGTCCGGATCCCTTTACGAACCGATGCTGAAATAATTTGGAGAGCAACGCTTCATCTTCAGACAGAGCGACAATGCAGTTGCGAATGTCGCCCGGCGGCAACATGTTCAGTTCCTTTCGCAGACGGCCGCTCGATCCGCCGTCGTCGCTGACGGTAACCACGGCGCAGAGATCGGAAATTTCCACCCTGCCTGATTTTGCCGCAGGTCGATCGGCCGACGGGGTGACGTACCACTTCAGCCCCTTCAGTAGCGTGGAAAGCCCGGTACCGCCCCCAATCACTACCACCCGCAGACCACCGCTTCCGGTTGCGGTGGAGCGGCGGTGCGAAGCGTCGGACTGGTCGGGGGAGCCCATCAGGGCTGCTTAGCGATCCTCTTCGGCATCGACCGGCAAGGGTAATTCCGCCCCGGGATCCGGATACAGCAACTCGGTGAAGCGCGGATCCTCCGCCAGATTCTGGAAATCGGAGTCGTTCCGCGCTTGAAAACGAAGCCCCGGATTCATGCGGATGGCATCGTCCAAATGACGCAAAGAGTCCTCGACGTGGCCGGTGAGGCAATCGAGAGCCGCCAGGCCGTAAGCAACGTAGTCGGCTTTTGGCGCCTGCTTCGACAATTTGTCGAGGTGCTCGCGGGCGCTTACGTAGTCTCCGACGTTCATCAGGGAAATGGCGTAGTCGTAGTGTTCCTCAGAATTCTTGAATTGGTTAATAGCGCGCTCCGTCTGTTGGTTGCACGCGTTCAAGTGGACTGAAGCACGATCCGCCAGCTCTTTGCTCGCTCCGGAGATCACTTTCTGCAGGTAGGACTTCGCTTTGTCGAATTTGTGCTCTTGCATGGCGCGCAAACCCGCCTCGTAATTTTGCACAGCCTGTGCAAAACGAGGGTCGTCGCCTACCGATTTTTTGGGGGTGGTCTTTTGTGCCATCTGGAGAATTCGTCCTGTACTCTTCGTAAGTATGCCTCTTATCTTGATATTAGATGGAACTATCTCAACTACTTCTAGCGATTTCCGTCGTGCTAAGCTCCACTTTTGTGACCCGGGGTTCAGGATGCCAATATTTCGGCTGTGGAAAACTAAGCTTCGAAGATCAGCAGTTTATACGCGCGTTCCGGCCGATCGTCGATCCGCCCCTCGGAGCCATTCAGCGACGCTCTCTGACTAATTGATCGAAGCGGCTACTTCCAAGTCTACCTGCCGCCACTCCCCCTGCATGATTCCTTTCCGTATCTGGGATGCGGTTTTGCCCTTGCGGTATTCGGAATAAGAGTAGTACAGCTCCTTTATGCAGATATCGCAATGAGCGCCGTGCGTGGTTTCAAAGCAGCTGTGCAAGCTGTTATGTCCCATGCGATCGCAATAGCAGTAACACGGCTGTTGATGCAAGATCACGGGTATTTTCGCAGCTAAATCATAAGCATGCGTCTGATATGGATATTGAGAGTTTTCAGCCCATAGTTGATCTTTGCTCAAGATCGCTGGAAGCTTGACGCCCTTGGGCGGAGGACCGGCATTGTAGACTGGGACAGCGCCCTCCTGCTGGGAAGTTGCCCAGGGGGCGGAGACCGTCATGGTGATCAGAAAAAGAAATACCAACGTAAGTCCGCGCTTCAACATAATCCCGTTCCTCGGTTCTAATTGCTGTAACATTGTAACCCGAATCACGCAGTCGCAATAGGCGGGGGGCGCGAGCATAAACTCGCGAATCAATCTCTGCAAGAGAAGTCCGATCCGTATAAAATTGGAAATATTATGGCCGGTCAGGCGGACGCTACCGAACCCAGCGCGATCCATGAAGGAAAGCCGGTCATCTCCGCGCCTTCACGCGCGATGGTGCTGTCGGTCTGGTTGCGGGATTTGATCATCTCGCTGGCCATTTCCTGTTTCATCATCATTTTCCTGTACCAACCAGTCAAAGTAGAGGGCACCAGCATGATGCCCTCGCTCGAAGACCAGGAACGGATCTTCGTAAACAAGTTCGTTTACCGCCTGGAGCCGATCCAGCGCGGCGATATCATCGTGTTCCGCTATCCGCGGGACCCGTCGAAGAGTTTTATCAAACGGGTGATTGGGTTGGCAGGCGACCACATCCAAATCGATGCCGGGCGGGTGTTCGTGAACGGCAAGCCTATCGACGAAGACTACGTTCCGCGTGCCTACGAGGACGAACGGTCCTACTCCGAGGTTGTAGTTCCGCCGGACAGCTATTTTGTCTTAGGCGACCATCGCAGCCTGTCCAACGACAGCCGTGACTTTGGCCCGGTCGGGCAGAGCTACATCTACGGCAAGGCCGTCTTCGGCTATTGGCCCGTGGATAAGATGGGTCGGGTTCGGTGAGTTTGGATGCGGTTGCACTTTCATCTTCGGCGCCATGCGGCGGAAGGCAAAGTCGAGATCAACCCTCAGAGCTGGTTTCGCCTGAAGTACGAGGCGCAAGATGCAGCCCAGGCCGCAAATTCCTCGCGCAGCGAGGATGAACTGTTCTTCGATGTAGTCGAGTGCACCTCCGATGCCTGCGAACGCCGCCGCAGTCCGCGCAAGCCGTCTGACGGATTCTGGTACTCGGCGTAAACCAGACGACGTAGATGGGCGTCGTCAAACGCGAACCGAAGATTTGCACAGACATTTTCTTTGGTGCATTTCCGTATCCCTGCTAAAATCTCTAAAATCCACTCCCTGGAGCACGAATGCAGGCGATCCTTGCGCTGGAAGATGGAAGAATCTTCCGAGGCAAAGGCTACGGAGCCAAAGGCGAATGTTACGGGGAAGTAGTTTTTAATACTTCCATCACCGGCTATCAGGAAATTTTCACCGACCCTTCTTACGCTGGCCAAATCGTCGTTCTCACCAATCCTGAAATCGGCAACTACGGCACCAACCCCGAGGATACGGAGGCCACGCGGCCCTATATTGAAGGCCTGATTGTGCGCGAGTTTTCTCGCGTCAGCTCCAACTGGCGCTCGCAGCAGGTTGCGGAGGAATATCTCGAGCAATTCAGAATTCCCGTGCTTGGCGACATCGATACCCGCGCGCTGGTACGCCACTTGCGCGATAACGGCGCGATGCGCGGAGTCATATCTACGCTTGAAACCGACACCGAAAAGTTGATCGCGAAAGCCCGTGCACTCCCGAAGATGGATGGAACCGACCTGGCCAAGGTCGTCACCACAAACCATACCTATGTTTGGGAAACCGGCGAGCGCTCTCACCTTCCGGAAGAAGTGGTTGGGGTCAAAGACCAACCAGAACGCTTTCACGTCGTCGCTTACGATTTCGGGATCAAGCTGAGCATCCTGCGCAAGCTGCGCGGCGAGGGCTGCAAGGTCACGGTGGTTCCGGCCGAGACGAAGGCGGAGGATGTGTTAGCGCTGAAACCAGCTGGCGTGTTTCTGTCCAACGGCCCCGGCGATCCCGAGCCGTGTACCTACGCAGTAGACAGCATCAAGCGACTCATGGGACGGTTGCCGATCTTCGGCATTTGCCTCGGACATCAACTGACCGGAATTGCTCTGGGTGGAAAGACATTCAAACTGAAATTCGGCCACCACGGCGGCAACCATCCGGTAAAGCAGTTGAACACCGGTAAGATCGAGATCACCGCCCACAACCATAACTTCGCGGTCGATCCGGATTCGCTGCCGCAAAGCGAAGTCGAATTGACTCACATGGACCTTAACGACAACACGCTCGAAGGCATGCGCCACCGGAACCTACCGCTGTTCACCGTGCAGTATCACCCCGAGGCGTCGCCGGGTCCGCATGATTCGCATTACCTGTTCAAAGATTTCGTGAAGCTGATGGAGGAGTGGAGGGGATGAGGACAGTCCTCCTTATAAAAGTGTCATCCCGAGCAAAGCGAGGGATCTGCAGTTGAGCGGCGAAAAACGCTATTACGTGTACATCATGGCCAGCCGATCGCTGAATCTGTACACCGGTGTGACGAACGGCATTTATCAGCGCGTTTTGCAGCATAAGAGCGGTGAAATCGATGGCTTCACAAAGAAGTACAACATCAATCGCTTGGTGTACTACGAAACATTCGAGCACATCGGGAATGCTATCGCCCGGGAGAAGCAGGTCAAGGCTTGGACGCGAGCGAAACGGCTAGCCCTGATCAAGGCGACGAATCCGACCTGGCAAGACTTGGCCGAGGGCTGGGGTGCCAAGGCAGAACTACGGATCCCTCGCTTTGCTCGGGATGACAATTCTCTAGACGAGGGCGGCTCCGCGGGGTTTGGAGAGAGGAAAGAGTCCGCCAATACCTCTGGAGGAACGCCGCTTCAAGCCACGAACAAAACTGCATAAATGCCTAAACGCACTGATATCTCGAAAATCCTGATTCTCGGCTCTGGCCCGATCATCATTGGCCAGTCGGCGGAGTTTGATTACTCCGGCACGCAGGCTTGCAAGGCGCTCAAGTCTGAAGGTTTCGAAGTGGTGCTGGCCAACTCCAACCCGGCCACCATCATGACCGACCCGGAAGTTGCCGACCGCACCTACATCGAGCCACTCACCCGCGAGTATTTGGCAGAGATCATTCGGGCTGAGCGCGAGCGTTCGCCCGGCGCCGGCTTCGCCATTCTACCCACCGTCGGGGGCCAAACTGCTCTCAATCTCGCCATCGAGCTTTCAGATGGCGGCGTGCTGGAGAAATACAACGTCCAGCTCATCGGCGCGCAGATTAGCGCAATCAACAAGGCGGAAGATCGCCTGGTTTTCAAAGATGCAATGCAGAAGATCGGCCTCGACGTTCCCAAATCCGCGTTGGTGAACAATTTGAAAGACGGCCTGGAGTTCGCGGGCAAAATCGGATTCCCGGTGATTGTGCGTCCGTCGTTCACCCTGGGCGGCAGCGGCGGCGGCATCGGCTACAACCGTGAAGAGTTAATGGAAGTGCTGGCCCGTGGCCTCGATTTCTCTCCGGTGCACGAAGCCCTGATCGAAGAATCCGTACTCGGCTGGAAAGAATACGAGCTCGAGGTAATGCGCGATCTCAAAGACAACGTCATCATTATTTGCTCAATCGAAAATTTCGATCCCATGGGTGTCCACACCGGTGATTCAATCACAGTCGCCCCGGCGCAAACCCTTACCGATCGCGAGTATCAAGTCATGCGCGACGCTGCCATCGCCGTGATTCGCGAAATCGGTGTCGAGACCGGCGGATCGAATATTCAGTTCGGCGTGCATCCGACCACGGGTCGTATGGTGGTAATCGAGATGAATCCGCGCGTCTCGCGCTCCTCCGCCTTAGCATCGAAGGCGACGGGGTTTCCGATCGCCAAAATCGCCGCGAAGCTCGCCGTAGGCTACACGCTCGACGAAATCCCCAACGATATTACGCGCAAAACGCCGGCCTGCTTTGAGCCCACGCTTGATTATGTCGTGGTGAAGATTCCCAAGTGGCAATTCGAAAAATTCCCGGGCGCGGACGAGAATCTTGGCCCGCAGATGAAGTCCGTGGGGGAAGTCATGGCTATCGGCCGTACCTTCAAAGAGTCGTTGATGAAGGCGGTGCGCGCGCTGGACACGGGCAAGCGCATCGGCGGAGAAAAAATCGAGCCCAAGATCCTTACCCAGCGGCTGGTGACGCCGCATCCGGAACGGCTCTCCTATATTCGTTACGCGCTGCGCCACGGCCACACGGTTAAGCAGCTGGCGAAGATGACCTCGATTGATCCCTGGTTCCTCTATCAGCTCAAAGAAATTAATGATATGCAGCTCGAATTGGAAAAACATCCAATGGAGTCCATCCCGACCGAGGTCCTGCGCGAGGCCAAGCGCATGGGTTTTTCCGACGGACGGTTGGCGGCGACCTGGCGGCTTAACGGCAAAGGGGACCAGGATAAAGTTCGCCATCAGCGCCGGAAACACGGCATTAAGCCGGTCTATAAACGCGTGGACACCTGCGCCGCCGAGTTCGAAAGCTACACACCGTACCTCTACTCGACTTACGAAGAAGAGGATGAAGCCGCGCCAACGAAGAAAAAGAAAGTCATCATCCTGGGCAGTGGACCCAACCGCATTGGGCAGGGAATTGAATTCGATTACTGTTGCTGCCACGCGGCATTCGCTCTGCGCGACGATGGCTATGAGACGATCATGATCAACTGCAACCCGGAGACCGTCTCAACCGACTACGACACCAGCGACCGCCTATACTTCGAACCGCTGACTCTCGAAGACGTCCTTGCCATCTGCGAGCACGAGGCCTCAGCAGGCGCGCCCGTCGGGGTGATCGTGCAGTTCGGCGGGCAAACCCCGTTGAACCTCTCGTTGCCGCTGAAGGCAGCAGGCGTGAAGATCATCGGCACGGCGCCGGAACACATCGATCTTGCAGAAGACCGCAAGCGCTTTGGCAAGTTGCTTGAGGAACTGGACATCCCCCAAGCTCCGGGGGTGATGGCAGCTTCAATCGAAGAGGCCGTCGAAGGGGCAAATCGAGTCGGCTACCCGGTGCTGGTGCGGCCTTCGTATGTCTTGGGCGGACGGGCCATGGTCATCGCCTATGACGAGGAAACCGTTACTCGCTACATGAAGGAAGCAGTCGAATATTCGCAGGACCGCCCGGTGCTGATCGATCACTTCCTCGAAGATGCGATTGAAGTAGATGTAGACGCGCTCTCCGACGGCGAAGACGTGGTCATAGGAGGGATCATGCAGCATATCGAAGAGGCCGGCATTCACTCCGGCGATTCTTCCTGCGTGCTCCCGGCGGTCGACATTCCTCAACTTCTGATGGCCCGCATGCGTGACTACACGTTCAAGCTGGCGCGAGCTTTGAAAGTCGTCGGGCTCATGAACATTCAATTTGCGATTCCGCGAACCAATGGCAACTCAAAAGCTAACGGCGACGGTGGAAAGGTTTATGTCCTCGAAGTCAACCCGCGCGCCTCACGGACGGTGCCGTATGTTTCAAAGGCCACGGGCGTGCCTATGGCTAAGATTGCGGCGAGACTCATGACGGGACGCAAACTGCGCGAATTCCTGCCGGAGTTTATCGAGCGCCGCGCCGACCTCGATACCGGGCATTGCTATTACGTGAAGTCGCCCGTATTTCCGTGGAACAAGTTTCCTGGCGTGGATACGGTGCTCGGTCCAGAGATGAAGTCCACCGGCGAAGTCATGGGAGTAGCTGACAACTTCGGTGAAGCCTTCGCCAAAGCACAAACCGCGGCCGGGCAAAAGCTGCCTACGCAGGGCACGGTCTTCGTCAGCGTCACCGATCACGACAAGCCCCAGGTAGCGGACGTCGCGCGCAAATTTGTGGACATGGGCTTCAAGTTGGTCGCTACCGCCGGCACCGCCGACGTCCTTGAGGATGCCGGGATGACCGTGGAACGCGTGTACAAAGTGAAGGAAGGCCGGCCCAACGTGGTTGATCTGATCAAAGGCGAGCGCATTCAACTCATCATTAACACACCGCATGGCGTCGATCCGTTTTTCGACGAGAAAGCGATCCGTCGTGCAGCCGTCGGTGCACGTATTCCGACGATCACGACGCTCGCGGCGGCCCGCGCGGCGGCCGAGGGAATTTCAGCCTTGCAGCGAGGCGAGATACGGGTGCAGGCGCTGCAAAGGCTGCACGCCGAGCGAGCTCAGAAGGTGGGATGAGCGAGAATGGTGGCTATCGAGGGTAGAACCTGCAAGCCCATCAGCGATGTCCGCGTCCTAAGTTGACAGCGGAAGCTGCTAAGCTAAAAGCCGATAGCTGAGGGCTGCTCTTATGCTACTTCACGGAATTTTTCCACCCATCACGACTCCGTTCTATCCGGACGGGAACATTTACTTCAAAAAGCTCGAGCACAATGTCGAGCGTTTTTCGAAAACTCCGGTGGCAGGCATCGTCGCCCTCGGTTCCACCGGTGAAGCGGTCATGCTGTCTGACCAGGAACAACGAGATGTGCTCAAAAGCATTCGCGAAACGGCCGCGCCAAACAAGGTGCTGATCGCGGGAACCGGGGCTGAGTCTGCGACCAACACCCTGAAGCTCACAGAGTATGCGGCCGAACTCGGATACGACGTCGCCCTGATCCGCACGCCGTTCTATTACAAGAAGCAAATGCAGCCGCCGAATATTCTGGCGTTTTACCGCACCGTCGCCGACCGGTCGCCCCTGCCGGTGCTGATTTACAGCGTTCCACCATTTACGGGTTACGACATGCCTCCAGAACTGGTCATCGAGCTCGCGGACCACCCTAACATCATCGGCATCAAAGAATCGGGCGGCGGGGTTGAAAAGGTTCGCGTGATGGTTGAAGCGACCCGGCACGTGAAGCGCAGCGCCACCGTTACTGAAACTTTTGACCCGGTTACGCTACGGATGCTCAAGGCACCGACCGGGGGAGATGGTCGGGGTGGGGAACTGGTTTCTGTCACGGCACTGGGAGGATCGTCCACACCGTCATCTTCCGCAGTAAAGGTAATTTCCGGTCTGAAGACACGGCAGAAGGAAGTGGGATTTCAGGTGCTTGTGGGGGCCGCGCAAACATTCGAGCCGTCGCTCCGGGTAGGCGCTGTCGGTGGAGTCCTTGGCTTTGGCGATCCTGCACCAACCGCGTGTTATGAAATCTACGCCGCCTGGAAAGAAGGCGACAGTGAGCTGGCGCGTTTGAAGCAGGAGAAGATCTGCGGCGCCGCCCAGAAAGTCGTCAGCGAGTTTGGCATCGCCGGCATCAAGCATGCCATGGATTTCAACGGCTACTTCGGCGGCCCCACCCGCCTGCCGCTTTTGCCGCTGAATGCCGATACAAAAGCGCAGGTCGAGCAGTTGATGGCCGACATACGCAACTGATTGCCCGGATCAGCACGCATCTCTCGTCCGCATCTGCCCTTGTCATTCTTGCCACACTGCGTTATCATTATTTGAACGAACGTTCGAACTTTCATGGCATCGTCCTCCTCGACAATTTCTGCGGTTTCGGCGCGACGTCGCGAGCTGCCGCCGGCTGAAAGCCGCTTCGATCGCAGGCTGGGTAAAATTCTGAGCCATGCGACGGCGGTCTTTTACGAAAAGGGATACGAAGGCGCCTCCATGCGCGACCTCGCTCGTTCCAGCGGCATGTCCTTGTCGGGCCTCTATTACTATTTCGAATCCAAAGAAAAGCTCCTATACCTGATTCAAAAGCATACCTTCAGTACGATCGTGGAGCGCTTGCGCGAGCGCCTCGGCGAAGTTTCCGATCCAGAACGGCGCATTCGGGTTTTCATTCTTAATCATCTGGAATACTTTCTCGCCAACGAGAAGGCCATGAAGGTTCTTTCGCACGAAGCGGAAGTGCTTAAGAACAGTTACGGAGCGGAGATCGCAGCCATCAAGCGCGAGTATTACCGAATCTGCGTCGGATTGCTGGACGACTTCAAGTTTGCCAAGCGACTAGAATTCTCCAGTCGGATGGCGGTGCTGAGTTTGTTCGGAATGATGAACTGGATTTATACCTGGTATAACCCACGGATTGATGCCAACGCAGGAGAATTGGCGCGCGGAATTGGCGACATCCTCCTGCGTGGCATCAGCGCCGCAACGGACCGTAATCGGTCTAACACAAGGAAATCTCGGAAAAAGAGATCGGCATCGAACTAGATTCAGATTCTAAACATTGCGAAAAGGAGTTGTGAACATGGCTACAACTTTGCAACCGGCAGCAGGCGAAAGCACGAAGCAACTTATCAACTACCGCACTGATCGCGGCGTCGCAGTGATTGAAATGTTCGATCCCCCGGCCAACACTTACACCTATGAAATGAATCGCCAACTCGATGAGGCCATCCTGAAGGCCCGCATGGACAACGACGTTTACGTGATCCTGTTGACCGGCTCGGGTGACAAGTTTTTTTCCGCCGGTGCCAACATCAAGATGCTGGCCAGCGTCGATCCCACTTTCAAGTATTACTTCTGCCTGCACGCCAACGAAATGCTGCTTCGTCTCGAACACACTCCGAAGCTCGTGATTGCAGCCATCAACGGCCACTGCGTCGGCGGTGGTCTCGAAATCGCCATGGCCGCGGACATACGCATCGCCCGTCAGGACGCAGGCAAAATCGGTTTGCCCGAAGTAAATCTCGGCGTTCTCCCAGGAACCGGCGGCACACAGCGCCTGTCGCGCATGGTAGGCAAGAGCAAAGCCATCGAACTCATGGTGACCGGTAACACGTTCTCGTTCGAAGAAGCGAAAGAGTTCGGGATCATTAACGACATTTTCGATCGCGAAAACTTCATGGAGAACGTTTTGGAATACGCTCGCCAGTTCTGCCCGCCAAACAAAGCAGCTAAAGCAGTGGGACGCATCAAGCGCGCCGTGCAGACCGGCTGGGAAATTCCGATGGAATCCGCACTCGCGGTCGAACGCGAGAACCAGCAATTGCTTTTCCAGAGCGAAGATGCCAAGGAAGGCCTAGCCGCGTATGTGGAGAAGCGCCCCGCAATTTTCAAGGCGAAATAGGATAGTCAAATGATAGAGGACGGGCGTATCGCCCGTCCTGACCGGACAAGGATCCGGGCCCCAGAGTTTCGACGATTGGAAGACAGATGATTACAGCTACGAGAACAAGACTCTCTCCAGGGCGTCTGCTCATCGACGGCCAGTGGACTGACGCTTCGAAGCAATTCGACACCATAAACCCCGCGACCGGCGAAGTGTTGACCCAGATCGCGGAAGCTTCCTCAGCCGATTTGGACCGCGCTGTCGCTGCTGCCCGCCGTGCTGTCGAAGATCGCAACGGTCCCTGGCGCAAGATGTCAGCCAGCGAGCGTGGACGCCTGATCTGGCGTCTGGCTGACCTCCTGGAAAAAAACATCGACGAGTTTGCCGAACTCGAAACCCTCGACAACGGCAAACCGATTTTCGAGTCCCGGTACGTCGACATGCCAATGGTGATCGACGTTCTCCGCTACTACGCGGGCTGGGCGACGAAAATTCACGGCGAAACTGTCAACACACTCGAAACCGCCTTCACCTACACGCTGCGCGAGCCGGTAGGTGTCGTCGGAATGATCGTGCCCTGGAATTTCCCTCTGCTCCTGGCCTCCTGGAAGCTGGGTCCCGCACTCGCTTGCGGCAACACCATCGTGTGGAAGCCCGCCAGCCTCACGTCGCTGACTGCGTTGCGCTTCGGCGAATTAGCGGTTGAAGCTGGCTTACCCGCGGGCGTCTTGAACATCGTAACGGGAAAATCGGAAGTCGGAAGAATGATCGTTCGGCATTCTGGAATCGACAAGATCGCGTTTACGGGATCAACCGACGTCGGCAAGGAAATCATGCGCAGCGCAGCCGATAGCATGAAGCGCTTGACCCTTGAGCTCGGTGGCAAATCTCCCAACATCGTTTTTGCGGACTCTGATATTGACAGTGCCGTTAAAGGCGCAATCACTGGGATCTTTTACGGTAAAGGTGAAGTCTGTAATGCAGGCTCGCGGTTGTTCGTCGAGAGCAAAGTGCAGGACGAGTTTCTTGAAAAGCTCGTGGCCCGCGCGAAAAAGATGCAGCCCGCCGACCCGCTCGATCCCAAAACTCGCATGGGCGCGATCGTTAGCCAGGAACAAATGCAAACCGTCCTCGGCTACATCGAAGCAGGAAAGAAGGAAGGCGCGAAACTGATCGCCGGTGGAAATCGTGTTTCCGTGGACGGCGGCAAGGGTTTTTTCCTCGAACCCACAATTTTTGGGGGCGTGAAGAACGAAATGAAGATCGCCCAGGAAGAGATCTTCGGGCCGGTGCTCGCGACGTTGAGCTTCGATGAGGTAGATCAGGTAATCGCGCAGGCGAACAACAATCCATACGGCCTCGCAGCCGCAGTATGGACGCGCGACGTAAAGAAAGCGCACTTGGTTTCTCGGCAACTCAAGGCCGGAACGGTTTGGATCAATACCTATGGGCTGATGGATGCGTCCCTGCCGTTCGGCGGTTACAAGAGCTCGGGATTTGGTCGCGAGCTGGGCGTGCACGCCATCGAACACTACACGGAGCTGAAAACAGTTTGGCTCAACATGGCGTAGAGACGTCGCTAGCAAAGTCTCTACAGCTGAGCAACATTTGTCAAAACTCCAAGAGGTTATATGCCAGGTAAAGTCGCAAAAATCGGAACCTTCAGTGATTGGGTTGGCCTGTTTGACGATTGGCGAAAGGACATCGGCGTCAATCACGACGAGATTGCCAACTTTAAGTTCGATACGCTGTACGGCGCGATTGAGACTGACGAAATCCAGTTTGGCGCCTTCAAAGGCCGCCGCAAGTGGGAAAACTTGCGTCAGGTGCCCACGCAGCAGATGCGCGATGCGCTGATTAACCTAATCGTCTATCAGGGTGACACCGAATTCGCCAGTGTCGAACAACAGCGAAATTTGTTTGAGAGCGCACCCACGGATTGGGATCGAAGAGCGATCACGCGCGTGATGATCGAGGAAATGCGACATGGCTGGCAGATGTGCGCGCTACTGGTCGAGCACTTCGGATACTCCGGCAAAGTTGAGGCGCAAAAGATGCTAGAGCGCCGCGCCTTCGAAAACAAGCGCCTGCTGGGCGCTTTCAACGTCGACGTCGACAACTGGATGGACTTTTTCACCTACACCGATTTCGTCGACCGCGACGGCAAATTCCAACTGCAGATGCTGAAGTATTCTGCCTTCGCGCCGCTGGGCCGCTCAATGTCCTACATGTTGCGCGAAGAAGCTTTTCACATGGGCACCGGTAACGACGGCCTCCGCCGCATTGTCGAGGCAGGCGTAATTCCTGCCTGGTTAATTCAGAAGTATCTCAACAAGTGGATCTCCAGTTCCTACGATTTATTCGGTACCGACAATTCTTCTTCGGCGCACTGGGCGTACGTCTGGGGCGTCAAAGGTCGCTACGACGAACCGAAGAACCCGCAAGAAGCGAAAGTTGACGAGCTGAACGACTACAACCGGCATTTGTATCGCGACGAGGTGGCTGGACTGATCGAACGCTTCAATAGCGTTCTGAAGCCAGGAGAACCGAGGCTGTACGCGCCGGATATCAAGTTCAATCGCAACATCGGACGCTGGGCGGGACAGAAATTCCACGCCCAGACGGGCGAACCCATCGACGACAAGCACTACGATGAGCACGTCAAAGATTACATGCCGACCGCCACAGACAAGAAGCTTTTGCTGGACATCATCGCCAACGAGAAGAAATGGATTGCGCCCAAGGAGGGTGCACGCGATCCGCTGGCATCCATCGGCGAGGTCCGGAAGTCGGCAATTAACTTGTAGGCCCGGTGGACGAGAACTTTCCTTGAACGACGACCACGTGGGGACAGCCGCACTAGGCTGTCCAGCGGGGCTTAAGCTCCGCAGAGATTTGCGCCTGTGACGATTGCCACTGACATCACGAATCAAGCGAGCGTGACAACCATTCCCTACACGATGGGCGAACTGATGGTGGCGACGGCGGCTCGCGAAATCCGCGACGGCGAGGTTGTCTTCGTAGGCATGCGGATGGAGAAGCGTATGTTGCTTCCGTCCATCCGAGGATTGAAGTGACTGATGTTCTAAACAATACGGGATGGGATTTACGAGTATGCGAGAGGCTTGCGCAAACGCCAGATCCGAGCGCCGCAGAGTTGAAAGCCATCCGCGAATATGACAAAGACGGCTTCTGGACGAAATAACGTGATTACGAATTTTGCATTGTCATTCCGAATGTGCGGTCGGGGGATCGGCTGTCAGATTTCGCCATGGTCACCGCAATAACGAAAAACTCGCGGATCACTCTCGACCTTCAGGCCCCGGTCGCGCGGATCACCTTGCACAATCCGCCGGTGAACGTCATCGACATTCCGATGATGGACGAGTTGACTGCGGCACTCGCAACAATCGATGGACATCCGGAGATTTCGATCGTCACTCTCGCCGGCTCACAAAAGGTGTTTTGCGCGGGTGTTGACGTGGCTATCCACGCGCCGGATAAAGCCCACGAAATGCTCGCCAAGTTTCACGGCGCAATTCACGCTCTGATCAACAGTCGAAAGGTAACCATCGCCTGTGTGCACGGAAACTGCCTCGGCGGAGGCGCGGAGCTGGCCGCAGTTTGCGATCTGGTTTACACGTCGGAATCGGCCACATGGGGTTTCCCCGAAATCAAGCTCGGATGTTATCCACCGGTAGCGGCAACGGTTTTGTCTGCCATCGTTGGACAGAAACGCGCGGCTGATCTTATTTTGACCGGCCGCAGCATCACCGGCAGGGAAGCGGCGGCCATCGGCCTCGCTAACGAAGCCGCGCCCGACACCGAGGTCGAGCTGGCAGCTGAACGGTCGCTTGACCGGTTGAAAAAGCTGAGCCCCGTAGCGCTGGCCAGCGCCAAGAAGGCGATCTTCGTGTGGGATGCGATTCATTTTCATAAGGGCCTGGCGCGGGCTGAGAGCATTTATCTCGACGAATTGATTAAAACCGAAGATGCCCGCGAGGGAATCAGAGCGTTTCTCGAAAAGCGCGAGCCCGTGTGGAAAGGGAAGTGATGGCCGAGTCGTCAATGTCTAAGCTCCTCACCATGCACGATGCGATCGGTAAATTTGTTCCCGACGGCGCGTCAGTCGCCCTCGGATTGCAGATGGAGCAGATGATCCCTTTCGCCGCTGGGCACGAGATCATTCGTCAGAGAAAGCGCAATTTAACCCTGATCGGACCGATCTCCGACATTCTTTTCGATCAGCTCGTCGCTGCGGGTTGTGTTGAGAAGGTTATCGCCGCGTGGGTCGGGAATGTGATGATGGGCTCGGCCTACAACTTTCGCCACGCGGTTGAGCATGATGCCATAAAGATTGTGAACATGACGAACTTCACCGTCGCCCTCGCGCTCCAAGCCGGTGCCATGGGGGTGCCGTTTCTTCCTACTCGATCGGCACTGGGCAGCGATGTCGCCAAGAACAATGATTTCTTCTGTCAGATCGTCTCACCGTTCGAGCCGAGGGAATCCTTGCATGCCGTCCGCGCACTCAACCCCGACGTCACCATCGTTCACGTGCAGCGTGCCGATCTTGAAGGCAATGCCCACTGCTGGGGCAATTTCGGCGTGATGATCGAAGCAGTTCGAGCTGCCAAACGCGTGATCGTAGTGGCTGAGGAAATCGTCGAGCCTGAAGTGATTTCGAGCGATCCCAATCGCACCGTGATTCCCGGATTTCTCGTGAACGCAGTCGTCGAGTGCCCCTACGGCGGCCATCCGTCACCTGTTCAGGGACATTACAAGCGCGACGACGCATTCTTTCGCCAATATCACGAACATACGAAAACGGAAGCTGACAGCGACGCATGGTTAGATCGCTGGGTTCGCAACATCACGGACCGCCGTGCATACTTGAACCAACTGGGCGCATGCCGTGTAGAAGAATTGGGCGTAAAACAACACGCCTACGCCGCGCAAGCCGATTTTGGATATTAAGAAAGTTTCGGCTGACAGCAAAGAATCAAGCACGAAGCTAGAACCAGAACAAGCAATGAAAAAAGAACTCATCGAACTTCGCGTCAACGGTCGCACGCACGAGCTGGCCTTCGAGCGTAGCAAGTTGCTGCTCGACGTCTTGCGTCAGGATCTCGACCTTACCGGATCCAAGCGCGGCTGTGACGACTCTTCATGCGGCGCCTGCACCGTGCTGGTGGATGGCATCCCGATGATGGCCTGCACTCTGCTCGCTGCCAGTTGTGAAGGGCAGGAGATCACCACGGTCGAAGGTGTGAGCGAGCACGGAAGTCTGGCCGCCATCCAGAAAGCCTATGGCGATTGGGGCGGAGCGCAGTGCGGCTTTTGCACTCCAGGATTCATCATGACCGTCAAGCATCTGCTCTCCGAAATCCCCGAACCAACAGAACAGGACATTCGCAGCGCCCTCAGTGGAAATCTCTGCCGCTGTACCGGCTACAGCCAGATGTATCAAGCGATCAAGGCCGCGATCGAGGCCGAACAGAAGGGAGTTGCTGACTTTAATTCTGCGGCCGCTATTCCGAGCGAAGCGAGGAATCTCTAGTGGCCAACGATCAAGGACGAACGACCAACGGCTTCTCCATAATCGGCAAGCCCACTGCCATGGTCGACGCCGCCGGCAAGACCACGGGCGCCGGCAAATACACTGACGATCTCAGACTGCCCGGAATGCTGATCGGTAGAATCCTGCATTCGCCATACCCGCACGCCCGAATCAAACGTATCGACACCAGCCGCGCCGAGAAATTGGACGGCGTGGTTGCGATCGTCACCGGGAAAGACGCCCCCAACCCCTACGGCATTCTTCCCGTCGGCCACGACGAATACGCCCTTGCTCTCGATAAAGTCCGCTACGTCGGCGACAACGTTGCTTGTGTCGCCGCAGTCGACGAGGCGACTGCAGATCAGGCGCTGGAATTAATCGACGTGGAATACGAACTCCTGCCCGCCTACTTCGATCCCGAAGAATCGATGAAGGCGGAGGCCAACCTCATCCACGACAACAAGCCGCACAACCTGGAAAAGGATTATCACCACGTATTCGGAGACCCCGAAAAAGGTTTTGCCGAAGCCGACCAGGTAGCTGAAGCCCGCTTTATCGCCAACGAAGTCACCCACGCCGCGATGGAGCCCCACTCGACGCTGGCTGCGTTCGAAATCGATCCGCACACCGGCAACCGCGGGCGTCTGACAGTTCAGTCGTCGACCCAGGTTCCCTACTACTTGCAACATAAACTTTCGCTGGTGCTCGAAATGCCGATGTCACAAATTCGCGTCATCAAGCCGCTGGTAGGCGGCGGCTTCGGCGGAAAGAGCGAAGTCATTCCACTCGAAATCATCGCCGCGATTGCCGCACGAAAAGCACTGGCTCCGGTGAAGATCACCTACACCCGCGAAGAAGTCTTCTGGGCCCACCGCGGACGTCCCCGCACCATCATCGACCTGAAAACTGGAATTACCAACGATGGCCGCATCACCGTAGTGAAAGCCCGCGTCATTCAGGATGGCGGAGCCTATTGCTCCTACGGCGTCGTCACCATTCTCTACTCCGGTGCGCTGCTGGGCGCGCTCTACGACATCCCCAACATTCAATACGACGGCTACCGCGTTCTGACCAACAAACCAGTTTGCGGCGCCATGCGCGGCCACGGCACGGTCAACGTCCGCTTTGCCTTTGAATCACAACTCGACGAACTTGCCGCCAAGGTCGGAATTGACCCCGCCGAGATTCGTCAGCGGAATCTTCTCAAGCCGCCCTGTATCACCGTGAACGGCCTGCGGGTTCAGAGTTACGGATTGCCGGAGTGCATCGAAAAGACTGTCGCGCGCTCCAACTGGAAAGAACGCAAAGGCAAGCTGACAAAAGGTCGAGGCCTGGGCATTGCTTGCAGCCATTACGTAAGCGGCGCCGCCAATTCCATCATTCGCTCTGACATGCCCCACTCCACGGTGAACATCAAGATTGATCGCGACGGCGGAGTCGTCGTCTACACCGGCGCCTCCGAAATCGGGCAAGGCTCAGACACCATGACCGCCCAGATCGCCGCTGAAGTCCTCGGCTGTTCTCTGGGACGCGTTCGGATCATCGCCGCCGACACCGACCTCACTCCCATCGACATCGGCTCCTACTCAAGCCGAGTGACGTTCATGGCGGGCAACGCTACGTTGCGCGCCTCAACAGAGGTCAAGAGGCAGATCGCGTCGGCTGCCGCTCGCAAAATGAATTGTGCGCCTGAAGACTTAGTCTTCCGCCAAGATATCGTTTACAAGAAGGGAAGTGCTCCGCCTATCGTGCCAAAGACTTCCGACGAGGAAGTCACCCAATCCGGAGCCTCAGTCTCTGGCCGCGTCGAAGGACAAATCCTGCGCGGTTCGCTTCAGCAAAAGCGCAAAGAGGAAGGCCCCAAAGACTGGATGACCTTCGAAGAAGCCGTAGTCGCCGCCATCGACTTCCACGGCGCCCTCACCGGAACCGGTTCCTACGCGCCGCCTCCAGATGCCCGCGGCGGCAAACATAAGGGCGCAGGAGTCGGACCTTCGCCCGCCTATTCTTACTCGGCGCAGGTCGCCGAAGTCACAGTCGACGAAGAAACCGGCGAAGTCACCGTCCACAAAGTCTGGGCCGCGCATGACTGTGGTCGCGCTTTGAATCCAGTCTCGGTCGAAGGTCAGATCATCGGATCAGTCTGGATGGGCATGGGCCAGGCGCTCACCGAAGAAATGGTCTGGAAAGAAGGCATGCTCATGAATCCCGGCCTGCTCGAATATCGCAGCCCGTCCTCGGTCGAATCTCCGGAGGTTGAACCGATCATTGTCGAGAGCGTAGATCCCGAAGGCCCGTTCGGCGCGAAAGAGTGCAGCGAAGGCTCGCTGGCCGCGACCATCCCCGCCATCGCCAACGCGATCTACGACGCCGTTGGCATTCGCTTACACGAATCTCCATTCACGCCGGAGCGCGTTCTGGCGGCCCTGCGAGCGAAGAACAATGCGAAGTACATAAATCTCACCGAAGGTGTCGATCCCACTTCACCCAAAACCTTTCGCGAGCACGGCGGTTCGCTCTGGTATCGCGGCAAGGGACCAGATCGCCATCCGCTCGATCCTTCGCGCCGCGAAGCGCCCGCTGCAGCCGGAGGTGACGATTGAGTCTCCCGCAATTCAAACTGCTGCGGCCGCGCACGTTAGACGAAGCAATTACGCTCCTTGCAAAGTACTGTAATGGTGGTGTGGCCGCGGGCGACTCGCCCACGAGCACTGTCCGAATTGTCGCCGGAGGCACCGATCTCATTCCGTCCATGCGGCAAAAGTTATTCGAGCCTCAGTCCGTGCTCGACATCCGCCACATCGCGGAACTGAAAGGCATTCGCCAGCAGGGAAGTGGCGTCGAGATCGGAGCCCTGACTTCCCTCACCACCATCGAGCACTCCGATCTGTTGCGAACTCGCTATCCAGTTCTTACCGAGGCTGCTGCGACCGTTGCCTCGCCCTTGCTGCGCAACATGGGCACAATCGGCGGGAACATTTGCCTGGACACCCGCTGCCTCTGGTACAACCAATCGCTTACCTGGCGCAAAGGCTGCGGCTTCTGCATCAAGAAAGATGGAAACCTCTGTCACGTGGCTCCCGGTGGAACCAAATGCTGGGCGGCGTTCTCCGGCGATACGCCGCCGGCCTTGCTGTGCTTAAACGCAGAAATCGAAATTGCCAGCCCGGGCGGTATGCGGCGGATACCACTTCGTGACTTCTACAACAACGACGGCGTCGCCTATCGCAACCTGCGGCCTGACGAACTGGTAACGCGAGTGTTCCTGCCCGAATCGTCGGCGGACTATCGGGGCATCTATCGCAAACTTCGCGTTCGCGGATCGATCGATTACCCGCTCGCGGGAGTAGCGGTCGTGATGAAACGTTCGAACGGCCACGTCGCCGATGCACGCGTTGCGGTCACGGCCGTCAACCCCGAGCCGCGTATAGTCAAGGGCGCCAGCGAGTTGCTTGCCGGAAAAGTAATGGATGAAGCGCTGGCGGAGGCGGTAGGCAACTTGGCTGCGAAAACCGCCAAGCCGCTCACTACATCGGCACTCACTCCAGAATATCGACGCGAGATGATCCGGGTGTTCACGAAGCACGCAGTGCTGGCGGCAGCGAGCAACAATTGAGAGTTGCCCCTCCGACGACGCCAATCAGATTGTCATTCCGAGCAAAGCGAGGAATCTGCTGTCGTGGATAGTCACCGCGAACTAAACAAATGCCCCATCTTTTCTTTCTTGGTCTTCAAGTAGTCCTCAGCATGGCTGCTCGGAGTCACTTCGCAGGGAACGCGTTCGACCACCTCGATCCCGCCCCGTTCGAGCGCCGCAACTTTATCCGGATTGTTCGAGAGCAGCCGCACCTTCGATACGCCCAGAGCCTTTAGAATTCCCGCTGGCATCGCGAACGCGCGAAGATCCGCTTCGAATCCCAGCCGTTCGTTCGCCTCGACGGTATCGAGGCCGGCGTCCTGCAATTCGTAGGCCTGCAATTTGGCCATCAAGCCAATGCCGCGCCCCTCTTGCTGTTCGTAAATCAAGATTCCCGCGCCTTGCTCGGCGATCATGGCCAGCGCCATCTCTAGTTGCTGCCGGCAATCGCATCGCAGCGAGCCGAAAACATCGCCCGTAAGGCATTGCGAATGGATACGTACCAGCGGTGGCCCAGAATGCACGTCGCCCATCACGATAGCGACGGCCTCCTCCTTGCTCGCGGGGTCTTTCGCCAGGTTCGCGCCGCCGCCAGCTCCTGCCTGAAATCCAAAGATGCGGAACTTCCCCCATCGAGTAGGGAACTCCGCCGAAGCAACCTGCTGAACTGGGTCGACGCTCACACCACCATTATAGCGGGATGCAAATGCAGGCGCGGGTATCCTCGCCCGTTCGGCCTGGCCATGCACTTCGCTTCAGCATTACTGGTCAGTCGTCGTTTCGAGCAACTCGTCCGCGCCCTGCTTAGTTCCGAGCACGCCCGCCGAGAATCGGCCGCAGCCTTTGGCCACGACGCGGTTGCAGTTCTCCCCGAGCGTCTTCGAAGTCCAGTACGCCTGGTTACAAGGCTCCGGCGGACCAAATGGATCAAGCGGTTTCCCCACAAAGTCGCTCGCGTAATACCGCGCCGAGCCACAATTCGCGGTATTGGTGCATTCGGGTACAGTCGTCAGCCAGTGTCTGCCAGGTTGGAGCGGAACGGCCCTGATCTTCACTAGGGCGGTGTATTCGTTAAGCCCGAATGCGCTGCGACCGGTGGCTTTAAAGGTCGCGCGGGAATTGCCGGAAGCCAGCGGCGTACCGCAACTCCCCTGTGTCACACCGGTTGAGATTGACCAGGCGGCTTTCGCCGGGTCAATTAGGCTAACGGTCGAAAAGTCGTTCGTGAACAAACCGACTGCATCCCATTGTTGGGCCTTCGGGACATCAAAGGGAATTAATATCTTAGAGTCCTTGACCAGAATGTCCTCTTCATTGGCCAGGCCCTCTGCATTCGCGGAGTTGCTGAAATCGCCGCCATAGAACAGACATGGTTTGCAGTAACCTGGGGGCTTAGGCGATTCTGTGTCTTGAGCGAAGACTGAGGTTTGAAGCAGGATCGTCAGGAGCATAGGCAGAAGAACTTGTTTCGACATACATCCCTCCGCGAATTGGTCTGAACTGCCAAGCAGGAAGGAATTGTACCTCCGGCGGATCTTTGCATCAATGCTCACGCCCGTCATAGACGGCGATTCCATCATCAGGCAGCGTAGCGGTATCTTCGAGGCCGTTCCGGCAATAATTTGATCAGTATTACACCCGCCGTGAAGCCTCCCACGTGAGCCCAAAACGCGATTCCGCCGCCCTGGCTGGTTTCTGCGATCGAGGTTGCCGCTCCGCTCAGGAACTGCATCAGGAACCAGTATCCCAGCACCAGCCACGCCGGCAAATGAAAGAAAAAGATCGGCGGAAACCACATGAGCACGCGAGCTCGCGGGTAGAGCACGAAATACGCCCCCATCACTCCCGCGATGGCACCACTCGCCCCGACGCTGGGAACGTTCGATCTAACATTTAGAAGGATGTGAGCGACCGCCGCCGCGAACCCGCTCACCAAGTAAAAAAGCAGATAGGTAAAGTGGCCCAGATGATCCTCAATGTTGTCACCGAAGATCCAAAGAAACCACATGTTGCCGATGAGGTGCAGCCACGAGGCGTGCAGAAACATCGAGCTGAGAAGCGGGAGAAACAGTCCGGCGAAGGAAAAGGCAGGCGAACCCGCCAACGCCCGTTCGAAGTGGACGGGCACGACTCCAAACTGGTACATCAGGCTATTCAAGGCGCGATGACTCTGTTCGCCCACGGACAATTCAAACAGGAACACAACCGTGTTCAGGGCAATAATGAAGTAAGTAATGAATGGAGTGCTGAATCGCGGCGTGTCATCGCTCAGGGGAATCATGCGAGATCAGGAAATTGTCGTAATCTGGTAAGGCTATTTATTCAAAACTTGTCATTCCGAGGAGCGAAGCCACGAGGAATCTGCTGTTCGGCAATCACGATGAGATAAGTTCTCAGCGAACGCAGGCCGGCCGCCCCTCGTTGACCTTCATTAGGATAGCAGCCCTCGGCTGAAGTGAGTTCCAACATCTAAGTTAACGAACCATGAACGGTGTCCTTATCATCGACAAGCCCTCCGGCCTCACCTCGCACGATGTCGTCAACCGCGTACGCCGCATACTGCAAGAGAAGTCGGTCGGGCACCTGGGCACCCTGGATCCGCTAGCGACGGGAGTGTTGCCTCTGGTGATTGGCAATCTGACGCGACTGGCGCAGTTCTATCTGTCATCGGAAAAGATCTACGAGGGCACCATCCGCTTCGGATTTGCGACCGACACCTACGACGCCGAGGGCGAACCAACCGGACCAACCCAGGCGGTGACCCTTTCATTGGACCAGGTGCGCCAACTGGCTAGCCGATTTCAAGGCATGATCGAACAGACGCCACCACCGTTTTCCGCCAAGAAAATTCAAGGAGTGCCAGCCTACAAACTGGCTCGCAAACACGCCGATGTCGCCTTAGCACCGGTGCAAGTTGAGATAAAAGAACTGGAGATCACGCGGGTCGAGAACGACCGAGCCAGCTTCCGCGCCCGCGTCGCCTCCGGAACCTACATGCGCTCAGTCGCCCACGACATGGGCCAACAACTCGGCTGTGGCGCCCACCTCGAGTCGTTGCGCCGGATGGGAGTCGGCGAATTCCAACTGGCCGACGCCCATACGCTCGACGAGCTGTCTGAGGCTGTAAGAACGGGTCAAACAGAAGACATCTTCATTCATCCCCGCAAACTTCTGCCGCAGTTTCCGTGCGTCAGCGCCAACGAAGAAATGGCGACACGCATCCGCGCCGGTCGCCCGGTGAACCTACCTGAACTCTCCCAAGCAAGGACAGTCAAAGTCTTCGTCGGGCAAAGGGAACTGATTGCCATCGCAACCCGGGTAGCAGGTACGCTGTTCCACGCCAAGATCGTGCTAGCCGGAGGGGCGGGCGCACAACTGTCCCGCGCAAACAACAACTGAAAGCAGACTGTCAGGTAAAGCGATGGTCCGGGAGACTATGGCTTCATTGTCAATTCAACACTTGTCATCCCGAGTTTATTCAACACTTGTCATTCCTAGTTCAGTCAACCCTAGTTCAGTCAACGCTTGTCATTCCGAGGAGCGAAGCGACGAGGAATCTGCTGTTCTCGCGATCAGGCTCAGATGAGTTCTCACCAGACTCCCGTCCCTGAACGGAGTAGGGCGGTGGTTAATCTAATGTCCGATAATAGGTATTATGTAAACTAATAAACCCGCAACCGCCAGTCACGTCCTTCCGTCCAGCAGCCTGCGCAAATCCTCGCGGAACCGCCTCAGCGCCTCGAGCCGCTCGGGCGTGGCCTCGACGACCTCCTCCTTGGCCTGAAAAACCTTCCGGCCTCCGGTCTCAACCAGAACACCCATGGCCTCCCCCATCTGCCATCCCGGAGTGCCCAGCATCTGCAATCCATCCGCCGACGGCACAAGCAATGCGATGCAGTCATCCCGCACCACGCCAACGCATTTGGGAAAGCGGTCGAAGACCTTCAACTCGAATCCCGCCACGTAAATTTGCTGGAGTTGTTCCGCCGGATCAGGCATGAGGAACCGAATTACCCAATCGCAATGAATTAATTACTCAACGACTCAATCGCCTACATCTTATAGCGCCCTAAATCCTCGTCATTCAGGCCTTCCAGCCACTTGCGAAGTTCTTCGCTAGTGACGCGATCAGAAGCCGTAGTCGCCAACTTGGAATTCTTCAAAACTTCATCCTCGACGAAGATCGGGCAGTCCACCCGCAAAGCCAGGGCCAGCGCATCCGACGGCCGCGAATCAACGCTCACGATCCGCCCGTCTCGCTCCAGCCAAATCACCGCATAAAACGTATCTTCCCGCAGCTCCGTCACCACAACTTTGTGGACGTGCGTATCTAGGCCGACTAGGACATTCTTTATTAGGTCGTGGGTCATTGGGCGCGGGGTGCTTACCTTCTCAATCTCCAGCGCGATTGCATTTGCTTCGTAAATGCCCACCCAGATGGGCAGTACCGCGTCAGTTCCTGCGTCTTTCAGGATCACGATCGGCATATTTGTGACTGGGTCCATCAACAGCCCGCGAATTTTCATCTCGACTTCCATCGTGATCTCCGAAAAGCTCCTTATACCACTATTTCGCCCAAAAGGCTGTTGGGAAAACTTGCTTTGGTCACTACGGTCACGTAGGCGCCAATGCTCGGTTTTACGCCGTCCGGGGCAGTGAGATTAAATACTTTATTCTGGGAGGTGCGGGCGCTCCACTGCCCCCGAGCCTCGTTTCTGCTTTCAACCATTACTTCAAGAGTCCTCCCTACGTATCTTTCGTTGCGCCGCTTCTGGAGCTCGCGTTGTCTCTCGTTGAGTATGGCCAATCGGCGCGCCTTCTCCTCGCCCGGAATTGCGTCTTCCAAACTCAGCGCCGGAGTGTTGGGACGAGGCGAATACTTGAATCCGAAAATCGCGTCGTATTCGACCTCGTCGAGCAACGACAAAGTCTGCTCGAACTCAGACTCGGTTTCGCCCGGAAAACCTACAATGATATCGCTGGTAATGCTGATATCGCGGCGGGCCGCCTTGATCCATGAGATGCGTTCCAGGTACTCGTCGCGAGTGTAAAGCCTCTGCATTGCGTCCAGAACTCGCGCGGAGCCGCTTTGCACTGGCAAATGGACGTGATCGCAAAGAGTGGGGACCGCGTCGATCGCTTCGACAATGTCGCGGCCAAAATCTCTGGGATGGGAGGTCGTGAATCGCACCCGCTTGATGCCTGGAATTTCCCCCACCGCCGCAAGCAATTCGGCGAAGGTCCTCTTCCCTGCCGGGTCTTTGTAAGAGTTTACGTTCTGCCCCAACAACTGAATTTCGGTATAACCCAGTTCGGCCATCTGCCGGGTTTCCGACAACACGGATTCTGACGTCCGACTCCGCTCCTTGCCGCGCGTAAACGGAACCACGCAGTAAGCGCAGAACTTGTCGCAGCCTTCGATGATGGTGATGTATCCCCGATGCGGATTGGTGCGGGCGGTGAATTCGGTCTCGAAGCATTCGTCGGTTTCGCGGTCGTCCAATCCGGTAACGCGCAACGGCTTCCCTGCCTCGATCTGTGCGTTCTCTATTTGAATCAGCATTTGCGGCAGATTGCGATAGGACGCCGATCCGCAGACCAGCGACACATACGGCGCCCGCTCGAAAATCTTTTCGCCTTCCTGCTGCGCGACGCAGCCCAGCACGCCAAAACGCTTGCCCTGCTTGTAGAATTTCTTGTAATCCGACAGTCGGTTGAAAACTTTCTGCTCGGCCTTATCGCGAATGGAACATGTATTGTAGAGAACTAGTTCGGCCTCTTCGACGGTTTGCACCTGGCGGTATCCCTCGGAAACCAGCGTGCCCACGACCTTTTCGGAGTCGTGCGCATTCATCTGGCAACCAAAAGTTTCCAGGTAGAAAGTCTTTTGCAAATCTTGCGCCATCCCAGCTCAAGTATAACGCAGCCGCCGAGCCGTATTTTCGGGCATTTCAGCCGGTAGCCGGAGGGGCAGACCTTCTCAGGCCGCACGCTCGCTTCACATCGGGTAACAAAAGATAGACGAGGATGGCCACATCCACGGCCACGCGCAGCAGGTCAAAAGGGGTAGGAAAGTGGACCAGGCGCACCATAGCAGAGAGCAGAACAAAGATCAGGGTCACGGTGCGCGCCCAATTCTTCATCGCCCGCATACCGAGTCTTATGACGATGCAGTGCAGCGCCACAAATTGGCACGCCAACTCCCAGCGTTCTGCCCAAGCCAGAAACCAGACGCTGAAAAAAGGTGTTTCCAGCCACGCTCGCGATCATGTGGGCGCTAAAGTGGGTGATCCCTAGCAGCGCCAGTCCGACAACCACATAGGCCGCGCCACGCAACCAGTGCAGGATGGCAATGAGAGTCATGCCTAGTGGACGCATATCGAGCCCCCAAGCAATAGTCGCGCGGAAGGTAGCAAACTCGTGCGAGCCGGGTCAAGCGAGGTCCGACGTGGCTCAAAATGCGGCTATGCGTTGAATGACCCAGAACATTGCCACGGTGCCAATGGCGTAGGGCGGCACAAGCTGGAGGATGGCTGATCGTTGTTGGTTGATGGGCGTGAGTTTTGAAACGGCCCGTAGCATGACTGCGGTGAGCGCCAAGACGAAGCCGATGAAAAGGAAGTGTCCCGCTTCAACCCCAATGCTGAAGAACAACAGAGCCGTAGGGATATGTCCGTCCGGCAGACCGGCGTCTTTGAGCCCGCTGGCAAAACCCAAGCCGTGCATCAGTCCGAATATGAGGGCCACGACCCACGGCGCACGGGCGGCGATGCCAACATAGCCTTGCCGTCCACGCAGAATCTCCGCCGCGACAAAGACGATGCTCAACGCAATCACTGCCTCGACTGGCCGTTGCGGAATGTGGACATAGCCGAGCGTCGCCAGAGTAAGCGTAATGCTGTGCGAGACGGTGAAAGCGGTGACAGTCTTGACCAGTTTCCAACCGCCTTGCGTGATGATAATTAACGCGAGCACGAACAAAAGATGGTCGATGCCCGACAGGATGTGCTCAATGCCGAGCACGGTGTAAGTGCGGGCGACGCCCACCGCGTTCGCCGCGGCCGCGACCACAAATGATGGTGAGGACGGTGTTAGCCGCGCTACTTGCGTAGTGCCGTCGAGACGTTCCAGACGCACGAGCACATCGACCGCCGTCGCTCTCAGGCCGGCGATACGAATCGTTCCGCCGCTGAGACCGCCCGCACACTTTACCGTCCAGCGTTCGGTGTAGGCACTCTTGGCCGCCGTACCGCGTGGCTCGGTAATGTTGGTGCAGGTCGCGGGAAGTTCCACGTAGAGCCCCAGGCGCAAGTCTCCCTGGCCCGGCACTTTCCACAGCGCGTCGTAAGCTTCCGCACCGTTCTGGCGCAGCTCGAGATACGCGGGACGCACTTCGTGCGCGAACACGACCGGCGCGAGCACGGCGAGCAGAACGAAGATGAGGATTTCGCGCTTCATGTCACTTGCTGCTCGCGACCGTTTTCTTCGGCGGTTCCGGGTTCTCGATCGTCACCGTGTAATGCTTAAGCAGTTCGCGATAAAACGTATCGTTTGCTTCCATGCGGCGGGCATTGTCCCATTCACGGCGCACAGCGTCGCGCACTTCGGCCAGCGCGGGGACTGATCCTGGCACGATTTCGCTCACGAAGACCAGATGCGCACCGTAGCCAGACTCGACCGGCCCTTGCCATCGACCGAGCGGAAGGCCGCCTAAAGCCGTCGTGAACTTTTCGCCAAACTGCTTCGCGACTTCGCTGGCTGGCAGCCTTTCGAACTGCTTGTCCAGCATGATCGAATCGCCTAGCGTCGAGATGTCAGCTTTGCTATCGTCCCGGTTCAACTTCGCCAACAGTTCATCGGCGTCGTGCGCAAGGCTTTTTCCGTGCTTCTCCGGGTTGAGAAACACCTGGCGGAATGTGAACCGCGGCTCGACCCGAAACATATCGGGGTGCGCCTGTAGGTATGCGTTCAGTTCGTCATCGGTTGGCTGGGCTTGCGCGGCGACATCATCAGAGATGAATTCCAGCTTCTGCTGTAAGCGACGCCGAATAATAAGGTCGTCCTTGTCCATGCCCAACGCCAACGCTTCGCGATAATAGACTTCTTCCCGCACGCGCTCCCGGATCAAGCCCTCCCACTCCTCGCGGTTGGGTTCCCGTTGCCGGTTTTGGGCGAAGCTCTCCCACATCGAGGCGAGTTGGCCTTGTGTGATCACAATCTTCCCCGGCTCGCTGCTGGTGTGCTTCGACACCAAGTTGTAGGCGGCGAAAATCACGGCCCCCAGTACGAGAAAGTGCAGCAGCGGCTCGCGGGCGAGTTTCTTCAGAAGGTTAGTCATCATTTTGATTTTGCCGGAGTGTACCAAATAGGCGAGGTGTAGGCGCGTTGCTGCTCGACCATCGGAACTTTCGCATCCATCGTAATGCCGAATCTCGCCGCGTCATAGAGCGTCCATCGCGGAGTCGGGATTTCCAAAACGCGAACGTAGTAGAACGCTTTGAGCGCGGCGTTGAAATCTGGGTCTTTCCAGGTTGTGGTCAACTCCGGCGCACCAATCGTGTTGGCGTATGTCGCCGTTTTCATGTCGACGGTGTTGCCGACCGCGGGCAGCTTTCCATTCGTACCGGCTTTGCGGCCTCCCGACCAGGCGACGTCGTAGACTTTTTCCTGCACGTCACCTTTTGCATCCAGCCAGCCCTTGACGACCTGAACGCGGTCCAAGTTTGCTCCGATAGGGTCTTTGAGGGCACCCACAAGAAAGGTTGGAGATTTTCCGGAGGGCCCTTGCTGAAGGTCGCCGCCCATGGGCACACCCTTTTCGTAGCCCGTAGCGGCAAGATTTGGGGTCTGCGCATCCTCTTTTTCAAAGTCCCAACCGCCGAAGAAGCGCACGACGATTCTTGGTCCCGTGGTTCCATATACTTCCTTGCGCTTCAATGCATCCCAAATGGCCTCGCGAGTGTTCTTCGTGGCCCACACCCCTGCGTAACCCGAGGCGACAAACTCCCAACCGTAGTAGGCCTTTCCGCTGGGAAACGGCGAGGCATGGTTCCACCGCTCGGGGGAAGGCTCATAGGCCGGGAGCTTCCCGAAATAGTTGTCCGAATCAGCGGTGGTCAGTCCGGTGTGCGAGTCCGTACTACCGATGAGGCCGAACTTGTACGGATTAACGCCCAGTTGGTTGTCGAGCTTTAACCCGAGCTTCAGAGCCGAGCGGGCATACTCGTATTGCAACATCTCCGGTTTTTTGTCGGTGCTTAGATCTAGATTTCCCTTATCCCATCGCTCGAAATTGGCAAATTCGTCGTTGGGAGAAAGATAAGGGTGCGTTTCAGAATCGCCCTTCATCTGAGTGGCTTCATAAAGCGGTTCCCATTGGGAGCGGGTCTCGGCATATTGACGAGTCAACGGGTTGCCGGCAAAATCGACTACCGGGAACATAAGGCCATTGCTAAGGTTTCCGTTATGTGGAATCGCTAGCACGGAACCGCCAGTCTTCTGCTCGTAAGCTTCGAGCGCCTTCCAGAGGTTTTCCGGATTGTCGCTGTCGAAGGAACTAAACGGAACAACCTGGTTGGCCTTTTCTGCTCCGTCGCGGAATACCACGACGCGATGCAAGTTGTTGCCGCCGGTGTTCGAACTCCACTCGTAGCCGATCAGGGCCGTGAAATGGCCAGAGTCGTTGTATTTCTCTGCCATTGCCGTGTTCCTTTCCCAGAGCGAATGCCGCATCTTGGGATCATTGAGCGGCCCGGGAAGCGGCCGACCCTTTCCGGCGTATTCAACCACAACGTCTTGGTACACCTTGAATCCGTCCTCGGGTCCCTGGTTCATCAGGTCATGCCAGCGTTTAAGCACTGGGTCTTCCATCAACTGCGGGTCGCCAGCGAGAACCGCAGACATTGCGCCTAAATTCTCAGCGTGATCGGCCACAACAAGGAAGTCGAGTGGGCGGTTTAACTGCACCCGCTGGCCAGTGGATGAAATGACCTCTTGTCCCAGGGCGAAACGGTAAGCTTCTTCCGGGCCCAGGCGAGTGCCAAACATCACCGCGTCGAATGACTGCGAGGTATGCAAGTGTGTGTCACCCCAGAAAACGCGCTTGGGATAATTCTGATCTACATGAGGCGAATAGGGTTTCTTGGGAAGCACTTCTTCAGCGGTTTTCTGGTCAAGGTTTGGAAACTCCTGCCCGAATAACGGCCCCGGTGCATAGACAGCAAAGAGCATCGTTGCCAACAAGCCAGTGAGAATTGCAAGTCCGCTCGTTCTTTTTGAATGAATCAAGATTCATCTCCTTCCGATCTCAGGGCCTGTGATCCGTTTGCGAACCAGCCGGTGTGTACCAGATCGGCGACGTCCAGGCACGCTGCTGTACGGATGCTGCGACGCCGGGATTTGGCGGGAGGTTCAGCTTTGCTGCCCAATAAGTGGACCAGCGTGGAGTGGGAATTTCGAGGACCCGGGCGTAGTAGGTTGCGTTCGCCTTAGGGTCGAATGAGGAATCTGTCCACTCGCCGATAAGTTCCGGCGATCCGATTGAGTTCGTATAGGTCGCACTCTTCACGTCAACCGTATTGCCGACGGCAGGAACCTTGCCGGTTTTCGCATCGGCCTTGCGGTCCCCGCTCCAAAGCACGTCGTAAACTTTCTCCTGGCTCTTACCGTTTTTGGTCGAGATCTTGATGATTTGTACGCGATCAAGATTTCCACCATTGGGGTCTTTGAGGGCATGAAACACAAACGTCGGAGTTGCTTCACCTGCTTGTGGTGTCAGGTCGCCGCCCATGGGCACGCCACCATCGTAAGCAGCCTTGACCCAGTCAGCCTTTTGCGTCATATCCTTGGGGTAACTCCAGCCGGCAAACATGCGCACCTTGATCCGGGTGCCGGAGGTTCCGAAGGTTTCCTTCCGTTTGAGTGCCGCAAAGAGGGATTCGCGCGTATTCTCCTCGGCCCAGACTCCGGTCAGTCCGCCCGAACTGAGAGCGGTCGGGGGCTCGCCCGCGACGGACGTGGTTGCCGTGATCACCGTCTTGGGATCGTTGTCCTGGTTGCCGTGTGAACCCGGGAAGTTGCTCGCTTCGGTGGAGGTAATTCCGGAATGGAAGTCGGTCCCGGCCTCGATACCGTACTTGAATGGATTGATACCCAGCTTGGCCTGCAGTTCCTGTCCTGCTGCGTAGGCCTGGCGGATGTAGCTTCCGGTTGCAGACTTTGCGTGAATGCTGGTGCCAATCAGGTACTTCCACATTTCGAAATTGGCGAACTCATCGGTGGGCGAAAGCTCCGGGCTCGTGTCGCTCTGCCCTTTGGCCTGAATAATCTCTGCCAGAGGCTCGTTCGCCATGCGACGCTCCGCGTAGTCCCGGGTCAGCGGCTTGCCCGACATGTCTTTCGCACTGAACATGAGGCCGTTGCTCGCATTGCCATTGTGCGGAATCGCGATCACATCCAACCCCTGCTTGCGTTGCAGTTCCAGATAGCGCCAAAGATCTTCCGGATCCAAGGAATCGAATGCCGTGTAAGGCATGGCTGGCCCTTTATCGGCGAAGATCACGCAGCGGTGCAGGTTCTGGAAGTCGGGCGCCGACGTCCACTCAAATCCGATGAACGAGGTGAACTTTCCAGGTGCGTTGTACTTGTCGGCAATCGCTTCGTATTTCTCCCATGTGGAGCGAAGCATCTTGGGATCCGAGAATTCTGGCAAAGGCTTGTTGACCACCGTGGAACCGATGAGTTTCTTGAAAGCCGTGGCCGATACCGCAGGATCGGTGCTGTTCATCATGGTGTACCACTCGGTTTTCCCGAATGGCCCGTTGGGGTCAGGCGCGTCCCGCACGACTCCCAGATACTCGGCATGATCGGTAACAGCAAGAAAGTCGAGCGGGGCAATGCGCTTTTGTGGCTTCCCCATGTAATCCACCGACTCGCCCATCGCATACCGGTACGAATCCTCGGGCGTAGTCCGCGTGCCGAAGGCGAACGCGTCCATGGAGTACCCGCTGTGCAGATGCAAGTCTCCGAAGTATGCGTTCTTCAGTGGATTGCGCGCGGGCTTCGGCTGTGTGGACTGCATGGACTGCGATTGGCTCGTCTGCTGAGGGGCGGCGGGTGCTTCGGCGTTCTTGGTCGAACAAGCCGAGAGGGAAAGAACCAAGATCAATGACGTCACCAGAATTAGACTGGCTTTCGCTCCGAACATAAACACTCCTCCTGACGCCGAATCACCTGATCCTGGTCTGCCATCTGCGACGTGACGACGTTATCAGTTTGTTGCCTTCTCAAGGTAGCGCGATTGTATATCAGCGGAGCTGCTGGCCGGGTGCCCTGCTGCTTGCGTTTTGTGCAAGGTGTGGGTAGGTGTGTCACGCTGAATCTCTCATCCTCACCTGCGGATCGTCAGAATGATCTGATCCGCACGAAGGTCAAGCTCAAGCGGGGGCATACCTGCGGTAGCTGCTCCACCGCAGCAGCTCCGGCTGCTCGCTCAGCCCGCTTTACCGGGTTGCGGTGCGCGTAGCATAGTTTTTCCATCCGCTTATGCTCCGTCCAGACGTTGAATCTTCGAGGCGTGGTGCCAGGTGGGTCGTGCACCATCTCCCGCCCCATGCCAGAATGCGGCAAGGAACCGGGCACCCAGCTCGCATCCGCTCCCACCGGCACGGCAAACTGCATAGATCCTTCGCTACGCTCAGGATGACAGCGTGCGGGTTGCGGGCTTGCGGAGTTGGCCGCGGAAGCCCAGGTCTCGAACGCGAGACCTGGGACACCCATTTCGTCCACCGTAGGCAGTGGGGTCAGTTCGAACCGGTCGACAGGTCTGAAGCACGATCTCAGCGCAGCAGCTTCAGGGGGCAGATTGGCAGGCGTACCGGGGCTTTGTCGCAGCAGCGCGGGGTCTCGATCTTGCTGGGGCCGTTCTCGTCGTGAGGACATGCCATCTGGCACCATGCCTCGCGATACTTCTCCCACTTTGACCGGCGCCCGTGGGGATAGAAATACAGAGTCTCGAGCCCTTTGAGCTTATTCACAGGAATGACATACCAGGCGTCCTCTGGCACCAGATACGCCACGAGGAAATCAATTTCGGTCTCGTTGTAGGGTGCCAGCCGATTGCTCGAAACCAGCACGCCGTACACCGGGGCCTGCGATCTTTTCGCGTCGACTTCACCTGTACGCGCGAGAATCTGTGGCCGGAATCGAGGACGAAGTCATAACGCTCGTCTCCCCACGGTCTGGCTACGCCGAAGCCCAGGCTGGCGGCTTTAGCCAGAAACTTCGCCTCCGCGACTTCTCCGTACCGTCGGTGGCTCCCGAAGCCGATGGCTTGAATATCGAATCGTGGTTCCGGCACTTGGCCACATTCGCGATCTCGTTTTTGATTTTCAGTTTGCATGACGACAAACGCGCAGCCGGTTTGGCTACGCCTGAGTTCCCTTTCCTAGATTTTAAAGAAAGATGTGAGGCAGAAATGAAAACGCGACCCTGCCTCGCTGCAAAATCGCGAGACCATTCCCGGAACACATTCTCCCATTTTGACAGCAGCCTTCTGTAAGGCGTTGATTCGAGAGCGTCAGCTGTCCCGCCTCTTCTGAAGGCATCTAATCAGTAGAGGTCTTTTCTATGAAGCGATTTTCTTTCCTGGCGATCAGCGTGATGGTGGTGGCGGCGATCTCCGCCACGGCTGCGCCCGATCCGAGCACCGCGAAAGTGCCAGCGTTTCCGGGCACTATGGCGAATGCACGATTTGTTTACGTGACTTCTTATGACGGAGGTCAGTTCGACCCGAACTTGTTCGCCGATGACCGGATGGCGATCTACACTGTGCAGAACGCGATTCAGAATTGGGGGAAGCTGACCCTCGTGTACAAGCCCTCGGATGCCGACATCATCATCCGGGTGACGAGCCGGCCTTCCGAAGATCTGCTGGCGGTGTACGATGCGCACGAGCATGGGAATTTTCTCTGGAGGGTCATGGGACGCGACGGTCTGCAGTCCGGCGAAACCCCGCTGGTCACGCAATTTGAACAGGGATTCGAAAGCGTGCAGCACAACATGCGCTAGGTGGCGACGCGGTAGCCGACTCTGAGATCGTCTAACCCGTCAATCGATTTGTCATCCTGAGGAAACGCAGGCCTTCGCAATGAGAAGGCCTGCCGACGAAGGATCTCGGTACTTCGGCCACGCGTTCACAACTCTTCCGAAATAAAACGGAAGCGAAGCGGTCGCCGTCATATTCGCCTAGTTAGAACATCCAAAATGCGATGCTTTGCGTACTCCGTACGGGAGGCTTCCATGACACGCAACTGGGTGAGATTCAATCGCTGGACGATTTCCATCGTCGGTTTGATTTCCTTCGCCGCCGGCTCGCTAGTCACTCTGCGCCTGACACACGTGAAACATGCCAGCGCCGATAGCGATCGCGTGTTCGAACTTCGCATTTATCATGCGCTGCCGGGCAAAGTGCCGGCGCTCGAGTCGCGGTTTCGCGACACGACTTCCAAGCTGCTTGCTAAACATGGTCTGAATGTTGTGGGCTATTGGGTTCCTGAGGATGCTCCCGGCTGGGAGAACACGTTCGTCTTCCTGTTGGCTCATGCCAGCCGGGCGGAAGCGAAAAAGAATTGGGAGGCATTCGCGGCTGATCCGGGATTTCAAGGGGTGGTGAAATCCGAGCAGGCCGAGACGACGGTGAAAAAGGTGGACGTAACAAACATGCGGCCGACGGATTTCTCCCCGATGAAATAATGTCCGCAGTTCACAACTGTTTACTTGTTTTTACTCAGGATTAACACATCCGCTCGCCTGTTCGACTATGTTTGCGTTTTCGTGCGGACGGCACGAACGCCTCATCTGTAGAAACATAGCTAGCTATGTTCTACAGCGCGAATAATTTGTTACGCAGGATAAACGAGGAGGGTGTGATGAATATCAAACACATTCGAATTTATCTGGTCGCATGTAGCCTGGCTGTCGTCTTGCTGCCTTTTGGGGCAAGCGCTCAGCAGAATTCAGATAAGTCGAAAGTCGCATCTCAACCTGGGGAACGCGACGGCCAGCATGACTTCGATTTCGAAATTGGCACCTGGAAAACTCACCTGAGGCGCCTCTTGCATCCCCTCACCGGGTCGACGACCTGGGTCGAATACGATGGCGTGACCGTGGTCCGCAAGGTCTGGGATGGCCGTGCCAACATCATAGAGCTCGAAGCCGATGGCCCGCAGGGGCACTTCGAAGGCCTGAACCTTCGGCTTTACCGTCCCCAATCCCATCAGTGGAGCCTCAATTTCGCGAACAGCAGCGACGGCATCCTTGCAGCGCCGTCGGTTGGCGAGTTCAACAACGGACGCGGCGAGTTTTATGATCAGGAAACCGTGAACGGCCGAGCCGTCTACGTGCGGTTTGTCATCTCGGACATAACCGCGAATTCGTGCCACTTTGAACAGGCGTTCTCGACCGACGGAGGCAAGACCTGGGAAGTGAATTGGATGGCGACCGACACGCGCGTGAAAGACGCCTCGGACGAAAGCGGTCAACCCACTGCTGCGTTTGCCGATGGCCAACACGATTTTGATTTCGAACTGGGCAGCTGGAAGATTCATCTGAAGCGCCGTCTGCATCCTTTAACTGGTTCGACGACTTGGGTCGAATTCGACGGTACTTCCGTCACCCGCAAGGTATGGGGTGGCCGCGCTCAGATTGAGCAGTTCGAAACCGATAGCCCAGTGGCGGGTCACATCGAAGGCCTGACCCTCCGTACCTTCAATCCCAAGGCGCGCCAATGGAGCCTTTACTGGGCAAACGCCAAGGACGGACTTCTTGTCCCGCCACAGATCGGCCAATTCAAGAACGGAGTCGGCGAGTTTTATGCGCAGGACACGCTGAACGACAAGATTATTTTTGTCCGATTTATTTGGTCGGACACCAACACGAGCGTGCCCCACTTCGAACAGGCTTTCACCGACGATGGCGGCAAGACCTGGGAAGTCAACTGGATCACAGACCAAACGCGAACGCAATAACCTGGAGGGTGCCCCACCCTAACGTCGCGCCTTTCGACGTTAGAGTGGGGACTTCGACTTAGCACTCAGCTCGACAAGTCGAGATTTCTTGGCTTCAAGTTAGGCAGTGCGGTTGTCGATGGTCTCCCCCTTTTCCACGAATGCTTGCATCCAGCCAAGCACGCGCTTCCAGCCTTCGCCATGATCAGTCGCGTCCTTCAGGTCGCCGGCAAACCCGCTGTGGGTGATCTTCACCATGGTGCCGGTGCCGACCTTTTGTGGACCGCTGTGTTGCAGGCCATGAACGCTGTGCGGTTGCAACTCCCACCGGACGACCGTGCTCTTGGGATGACTGGCGTAGTCCGCCTTCCACGTGTGCACCAGTAAACGCGGAGGGTCGATCTCGATATATTCGCCCTCGACTCGAAACGACTTGCCGTCCGCTCCCATCCCCTCGGTGTGCCACTTTCCTCCGGGACGCACGTCGGCTCGCCCACCGGTGAGCCGGTACATCCCTTTCTGGCCCCACCACTTCACCGTCTGCGCCGGATCGGTGATCGCCTGAAACACGCGCTCCGGGGGAGCCGCGATGAATACCTCGACCACCACTGTGTCTCGATCGGGAAGAATACTTGTTGTCGCCATAAGCTCTCCTGAAACATGCTTGTGTCTGCGGCCGTAACCGCAGGTCTTGCCATAAGTCTCCGGTTACTTCTCGACAAATTGTTTGAGCGCTTCCACCACGCCAGGCCAGCCGCCGCTGTAATCCTTGCGTGCCACTGCTTCTTGAGCCAGACCGCTATGCGTCACTTTCACATGAGTGCCGTCTTTGGCGGGCGTCAACTCCCAGCGCACGATGGTACGGCGAGCTTTGTCCTCATGCCAGTTGGCGATCCAGGTATAGGCGAGGACGCGAGGCGGGTCGAATTCAAGCACTTCGCCGTCGCAAAAGAACTGACTCACGCCGTTGACGTTCAACTTGGTTTTCCTGGTTACGAAGCGCCATTTGCCGCCGGGACGAGCGTCCATTTCAAACAACTCTGTTTTGCATTCCTCGCTGTTCCACCAACTCATGAGTTGCTTTGGATCGATGAGCGCCTGAAACACTTTCTGCGCCGGCGCGTTGACGTGAATTTCGCTGACGATCGTATCTTGATCGGGCGTGACAACTGCTTGTGCCATGAGCTTGCTCCTTATAATTTGGGTTTCGAAGGTCTGCAGTCGCCCTCAGTTCGTCCGGCTTAAATCAAAGACTTCCTTATGTTCCTTGCCGTGATCGGCAAAAACCCATTCTTCGGTGTGGTGATCGGGTCCGAGCATCGTGATTATCATGTGATCCATGTGCCCGGATTGCGGGCTGTCGAGGTTGGTCGCATCGAGAAAGTTGAAGGTGACGGTCTTGCCGTCAGCCGATTCGCTGGCCAGCATTCGCGGCTGGTTGCCGACCGAACAATAGTGCGTGAGGATCAGCCGGTTGGGGCCATCGAGATGAAACATCGAAATCATATCGTGACCGTGGCCGTTAATCTCGCTCATCAGCGCAGAGCCTTCACCGGTCATGCGATACGTCACTTGCACCGGCTCACCCGTCGAATTCTTCCCTTCCCATGAGCCTGTGAGTGATTTCAGTTGGTCGAACGATTTCTGCGTGTCGGTCTGGGCCAAAGCGGCACAGGCCAACAGGAATAGGCATGCTGCGATACGTAGTGTTTTCATTTTGTGTCTCCTTTGTGTTTTGCCCGATGCTGGGCATTTTCTTTCGCGTATTCGGCTTCGACAAAAGTCTTCAAGTTGACCAGGCTTGTCTGCCAGAACGACCGATATTGTTCGAGCCACGAATCGACGGCTTTCAGCGGTTCGGGGTTGAGCTGGTAAAGGCGATGGCGACCTTCGCGCCTTTCTTGCACCAGATGAGCTCGTCGCAACAACCGTAAATGTTTCGAAATGGCGGGCCGTGAAACCGGAAAGGCCCGGGCGATTTGCCCGGCCGGCTGGGTTCCCTGCCGCAAGAGATCAAGCACGGCCCGTCTGGTCGGATCGGCCAGGACCTGAAACGTGGCTTCCGTGGAATATGTAACCGAACGGTTCCGCATAATGTGTAACTATATGGTTACGCGATGAAGTTGTCAAGAGAAAGTTTTTGATCGATTTCCGACCCGCGAAAACTTTCTTGACAGAAAGTACCCCTTTTAATACATTACTTATAGGTTATGTAACCTCGTAGTTATGCATAGTCTTGATGCGACTTTCGCAGCTCTGGCCGATCCCACGCGCCGGGCCATCCTGGCTCAATTAGCCAAGGGCGAGGCTTCGGTAACGGACCTGGCACAGCCGTTCGCGATAAGCCAGCCCGCGATTTCCAAGCACCTTAAAGTGCTGGAACGCGCAGGATTGATTTCGCGCGGACGCGACGCGCAACGGCGTCCGCGGCGATTGGAAGCCCAGTCCCTGCGCGACGCCACGCAATGGCTCGAGAATTACCGTCAGCTCTGGGACGCGCAGTTCCGGCGCCTGGACGACCTGCTGCATGACCTGCAAACTGGCGACCCAAAGACAAGGATCAAGAAAAAGAAGTGCCCGTTAAAAGGAGATCAGAGATGAAAAACAGCGGAACGTTCAACATTACGGCGCATGGTGACCGAGAGATTGTGGTAACGCGGGTCTTTGATGCACCGCGCCGGTTGGTATTCGAGGCCTACACCAAGCCGGATCTAATTAAGAAGTGGTTGCTGGGACCGGACGGTTGGTCGATGCCGATCTGCGAGATCGACTTGCGGGCGGGCGGCAAGTATCGCTACGTCTGGAGAAACGATGCCGATGGGCGTGAAATGGGGATGGGCGGCGTTTATCGCGAGGTCGTGCCGCCGGAACGGATTGTCGCCACTGAGGTGTTCGACGAAGCGTGGTATCCCGGCGAGGCCGTGGACACAATCGTGCTGGTCGAGAAGGCTGGCCAGACCACACTTACGCAGACAATTCTCTATAACTCGCGCCAGACGCGCGATGCCGTACTCAAATCTCCGATGCAGACTGGCATGGCTGCAAGCTACGACCGGCTGGAGAAATTCTTGTCCTCCTCGGAGCGTGAGACGCTAAGTGCGTAACAATCGGAGTAATCGCGGGCCTTGGAAGAGGTCTAGACCTGACTGCGGACCAAGTTCAGGAACGATTCATGCACCCGGGTGTCTTCACTCAGTTCGGGGTGGAAGGTGGCGGCCATGACACTTCCCTGCCGGACTGCTACGGGATCGTTGCCTTCAGTGGCGATCACTTCGACTCCTGGGCCGACGTGCTCGATCTTGGGAGCGCGGATGAAGACCATCTCGATCGGCTCTTTGCCCAGTCGGCCTTGGCGGATTGAGCTGTCAATCTGGCGGCCGTAGGCGTTGCGGCGGATGCGGATGTCGAGCGCACCCAGGCCGGATTGCTTCGGGTTCTCTACCTCGTTGGCCAGGAGGATTGCGCCCGCGCACGTGCCGAAGGTTGGCTTCACATGAACGAAGTGCTTTAGCTTTTCGAATCCGGCTTCACCAAGCAATTTCAGAAACGTGCCGGATTCTCCCCCAGGGATTACGAGGCCATCGATCTCGTCGAGTTGTCTAGGCTTCTTGACGAGCACAACTTCAGCGCCCAGCTTTTCGAGCCGCTGGCGGTGAGCGTCAAAATCGCCCTGGAGAGCTAGCACACCTATCTTCATGAAAATCCATCCACCACAAAGGATCCCGGGTCCACTACTTACTTCGCGAGCGTTCGTGCCTTTGCCGTTCACGAATTTGGTTTACCAACCTCTGGTTTGCAGCATTTGAGCTTCGTCGAGCGCGCCTACCGCTAGACCTTTCATCGCTCCGGCCAGGTCTTCGCTGACTTCAAGTAGAACTTTAGGATCGTTGTAGTGGGTGGCGGCTTGCACAATCGCCTTGGCGCGCTTCTCTGCCTCTTCCGGCTTGGCAAAGGTGGTGGAATCTTGCATGAAGATGCCGGAGCCGACGAACACGGACTCGGCTCCCAGTTGCATAACCAGCGAGGCGTCGGCGGGGGTGGCGATGCCGCCGGCGGAGAAGTTGGGGACGGGCAGCTTCCCTTCTTTCGCTACTAGCCTCACCAACTCGTACGGGGCTTGATGCTCTTTCGCTTTGGCGTAGAGTTCTTCTTCGCTGAGCACGGTCAAGATCCTCATCTCTTGCACAATTTGGCGCATGTGTTTCACGGCGTGGACTACGTCGCCGGTGCCGGCTTCGCCCTTGGTGCGAATCATGGCTGCGCCCTCGGCGATGCGGCGCAGGGCTTCGCCCAGATTGCGGGCACCGCATACGAATGGGACTGTGAAGGCGTGTTTGTCGACGTGGTGGGCTTCATCGGCAGGAGTAAGCACTTCCGACTCGTCGATGTAATCGACACCGAGTTCCTGCAGGATTTGAGCTTCGGCAAAATGGCCGATGCGGCACTTGGCCATTACCGGAATCGAGACTGCGGCCATGATCTCGCGAATCTTTTTGGGCGAAGCCATGCGGGCAACGCCGCCTTCGGCGCGGATTTGCGAGGGCACGCGCTCCAGAGCCATGACCGAGACCGCTCCGGCTTTTTCAGCGATGACCGCCTGCTCGGCGTTGGTGACGTCCATGATGACGCCGCCTTTTAGCATTTCGGCCAGGCCGGTCTTCAAGCGCAGGCTAGTGGATCTTCCGTTGTTGTTCGACATAAGTCCTCTTTTCGCCTAGGGTCGTGTAACTTGGCGCTGCTAACAGAATGCACAGGTCCTTCGCTTCGCTCAGGATGACAGTATGGTACGAAATAAGTGGCTAGTGTGGAATGTCCATTTTACTGTATTCTTACCATACCACTTTTAACTTGTCATTCCGAGCGGAGCGAGGAATCTGCTGTCCTCTGCACTGACAAAATGCAAATTCCTCGCTTTGCACGGAATGACAACGGAGCGGCAAGACTGAATAGGTATGGCTAAGAAATCGAGCACGCTGCCGCTGAATCTGAGGGGGCCCCGGCCGCGCTTGCCTCTCTATCGCTGGCTGTACGATGAGTTGCGCTCGGCGATTCTTGCCGGACACCTCCGGCCCGGCGCCCGTCTTCCGGCTACGCGCGATCTTGCGGCGCAGTACGGAATCTCGCGCCCGACTATCGTGACCGCGTTCGAGCAGTTGCGGTCGGAAGGCTATGTGGAAGGTAAAGTCGGCTCTGGCACATACGTGAGCCGAACTCTTCCGGATGAGCTTCTGCTCGCGACACCGGCAAAATCAGAGACGCGCACGCCAAGGCGCGGCATTCCACTCTCAGCCTATGCGCGCCGGTTGCGTCCGTTGTCCCGAGCCGAGTCGCGTCCCGTACGAGCCTTTCGGGCGAACCAGCCGGCGCTCGATGCTTTTCCTATGAGCCTGTGGGCACAGGTTGCGACGCGGCGGCTGCGTCGGGTTTCCGCGCGATTACTGGCCGGAGGAGAGGCCCTTGGCTATCGTCCGCTGCGAGAAGCAGTGGCCGAGTACTTGAACACGTCGCGGGGTGTAAAGTGTACGGCGGATCAGGTGCTGATCATCTCGGGTGTACAGCAGGCGCTCGATCGCACGGCGCATTTATTGTTGGACACAGGCGATCCGGTGTGGATGGAGGAACCTGGATATCCGGGGGCGGCCGTGGTGTTTCGGGCTATGGGAGCGACAATCTGTCCGGTGCCCGTGGATGACGAAGGGTTGAACCTTGAGGCTGGGCAGCGGCGATGGCAACGGCAACCGCGTCCCCGGCTGGTTTATGTTACTCCGGCGCACCAGTTCCCTCTTGGAGTGACTATGAGCCTGAGCCGAAGGCTGTCAATGCTTGAGTGGGCGCGCCGTTCGCGGGCGATCATCTTTGAAGACGATTACGACAGCGAATACCGGTATTCTGGGCGACCGATTCCTGCACTGCAGGGTTTGGATCGCGCGGCCATGGTGATCTTCGCGGGCAGCTTCACGGACGCGCTCTTCCCTGCTCTGCGGCTGGCATATCTCGTGGTTCCTTGGGACATGGTCGACATTTTTGCGGCAGCGGAGTCGGTGAGCACGCATCATCCGCCGCTGATCGATCAGGCGATTTTGTGTGACTTTATTCAGGAAGGTCATTTTGCGCGGCACGTGCGGCGGATGCGGGAGTTGTACGCCGAGCGCTTGTCCGTGCTAGTGAAGTGTGCCCAGGAACGGCTCGGGGGACTACTGCAAATCCCGGCGGTAGAGGCGGGCCTGCGAACTGTGGGTTGGCTGCAAGACGGAATCCTCGCCGAGCACGCTGCGCAGGCTGCGGCGAAGTACGATGTCGAAGTGCTTCCGTTGAGTCGTTACGCTTACGGGCGTTCGCGTCGCAACGGGCTTGTGCTTGGCTTCGCGGCGGTGGGGGCATCCGAACTGCGAAGAGGAGTCGAGCAGTTGGCTAGAGCTCTGGAGGAGTGCCGTAAGACTATTTCACGGCACCAGAAGGCTGAGAATGGCTAAAATTGAGTGGCGCCGCGGGGCAGCTTGCAGTTTTGACACTCGCGTCGATAGGGCGTCCGATCAAAGAAGCCACAGTTGAACGGCTCTCCGCAGCGCGGGCACCGCCAAAAGTAGATAAACCCTCCATCAAACACGAACAGCGCCAACCAAGCCATTAGGACACACTTGCCCAACGCGGTGGCTAGTCCGCCCAAATATCGGTCGATGCTCCGAAAGATCGGCCAAGCCAGAAGGGACAGGAAGAGCAACGATATCTGCGCTGCCGTGAGCTGGCGCCACCGACTCCTGACGCGCTCGCTCATAGATTTGTGGGAGCCATTTGCTCTATCTTTCTACAAACTTGGCGAACATTTTCTGCGGATCGATGGCGATGAATAAACCGCGGCTGCGGGCCAGCACTTCGCCTTTGGGATTTAGAATTTCTGCCATATTAATGTGCCGCCGTCCGCGGACGCGCACCTCGCGCGATTCCACCCGCAGCGGTTTGTTCAGCGGCACGGGCTTCAGGTAGTCCACTGTGATCTGCGAGGTTAGGGCGATTACGTGGCGCAACTTGTTGACTTTCCCCATGGCCTCGTCGAGGATCGTGGCAATGATTCCGCCGTGGGCGTGGCCGGGCGGTCCGGTATAGCGTTTGCCCAGGCGGAAACGGCAGGCAAAGCAATCGCGATCTTCGTCATAGACGAACTTGAGGCGCATGCCTTCGGGGTTGTTCTTGCCGCAGGCGAAGCAGTAGTTCTTCTGCAGACGAACGTAGCGAGTGCCATGGCCGTGGCCGGACGATTTCTTCGGCATAGGGTCACAGGCATTAAACCACGAAAGACACAAACGTACACAAAGGATGTCGTCGGGCTGCTCTGTTTCCCTGCGTGCCAACGCTCCTTTTCGGTTCGACGCCTCGACTGCACCGGGCGACGTTCGACGACGTTCCCGAATCGATTCCTTCCACAACAAGTGCTTGCGCGTGTCACACACTGCTGTGATAAACTTCGGGCCGATTGTTCCTTCTTATTTGTGAACGCACTATGAGAAAAGACAAACCCCGACCTCTGGAGGTCTTGTAGATGGGCCTCGCTCTTCTCGCGATTATCTGGCTGATCACCTTTGTCAGCACTTACTTTTTCGTGGCACAAACCTGGTGGCTTCCGCACGGCGCGTCGACGTCGACGCCTTGGATCGACCATCAATTTGCCTTGACGTATGTGCTCATGGGGATCGTTTTCGTGGCCGCCCAGGGCGCGCTCGGGCTATTCGTTTGGCAGTACCGCGATCGGGGGACGGCCACCAAGGTTACCTACTCTCACGGCAATACAAGGATGGAAGTGATTTGGACTGCGTTGACCGCCGTCCTTTTTATTGGGCTGAATCTTATGGGCAGCCCCATCTGGGCGTCGGAGCGCTTCGCGCCCGCGGATGCTGACTCGATCCCGGTTGAGGTCACCGGCATGCAGTTCGCCTGGTACTTCCGCTACCCGGGCGCCGATGGAAAATTTGGCCGGACCGAGGCCAAGTTGATGGATCCGTCGGCAGGAAACGAAGCTGCCCTGGGGCTCGATACGACGGACCCGGCCGCAAAAGATGATGTCGTTACCGGCACGATGTATCTTCCCGTCAATCGGCAGGTGAACCTCACCCTGCGTGCGGTCGACGTAATCCACAGCTTTTTTGTTCCTCAGATGCGATTCAAACAGGACGCGGTTCCCGGACTTGCCATCCATATGCATTTCACGCCGACTGAGGTTGGCGATTACGAGATTGCTTGCGCCGAGCTTTGCGGACTCGGACACTACAAGATGCACGGCATGCTGAAGGTTGTGAGCCAGGAAGACTTTGACAAGTGGCTGGCGACTAAGGAGGCGGAGAAACAGTAATGGCGACTTCGGCAACAATCCACGCGCACGCTCCTCAGGGCTTCATCCGCAAATATATTTTCAGCCTGGATCACAAAGTCATTGGGCTTCAGTACTACTTTCTGGCGCTAGTGGCGGTGTTTGTCGGCATGTTCCTGTCGATTCTCATGCGTGTTCATATGATCTGGCCGACGGCCGTGTTGCCGTTGGTGGGCGAGATCAAGCCTGAGACTTATCTGAGCCTGCTCACCATGCACGGCACGATTATGGTCTTCTTCGTGTTGACCACAGCGCCGCAGGGCGGGTTCGGGAATTACTTTCTGCCGATTCAGATTGGCGCGCCAGATATGGCGTTTCCGGTACTGAACATGCTTTCGTTCTGGACGACTTTCGTTGCCTTCGTAACTATACTGGCCGCTTTCTTCGTGACCGGCGGAGCTCCGCTGCACGGCTGGACTGGTTACGCCCCACTGAGCGCTCTCACTAATTCAGGCCCGGGTGAACAATTAGGTGCGGACTTGTGGATCACCAGTATCGCGATTTTCTGCATTGCGTCGCTGATGGGTGCGCTGAACTTCATCACCACTACTCTAGACCTGCGCGCCAAGGGCATGACCATGATGCGCATGCCGCTCACGGTTTGGGCGTGGTTTATTACCGCCATTCTCGGACTGCTGGCATTCGGTGTGCTGCTCTCCGCTGGCATTCTGCTGTTGCTTGATCGCAATCTGGGAACCAGCTTTTACGTTCCATTGGTAGTCGTGAACGGCCAGGTCATGGGACACAAAGGCGGCTCACCGCTGCTGTGGCAACACCTGTTCTGGTTCTTCGGACATCCTGAGGTCTATATCGCCATTCTGCCGGGCATGGGCGTCGCTTCGCAGTTGCTCTCGACCTTCTCGCGTAAACCTATTTTTGGATACAAGGCCATGGTGTACGCGATTATGGCGATCGGCTTTTTGGGATTCATGGTCTGGGGCCATCATATGTTTATGAGCGGCATGAGTCCTTACACGGCCTTTGCCTTCTCGCTGATGACCATGGCGATCGGCGTTCCTTCCGCGATTAAGACTTTCAACTGGCTTGGAACCATTCACGGCGGCCGGGTGCGCTTCCAGACGCCAATGCTTTACGCCATTGGCTTTGTTTCCCTGTTCGTCTCTGGCGGGCTGAGTGGGCCGTTCCTGGCGCAGCCTGTTCTCGACATTCCGCTCCATGACACGGCTTTCGTGGTCGGCCACTTCCATCTCATCATGGGTGTGGCTGCGATCTTTGGCATGTTCGCCGGGACCTACTACTGGTTCCCCAAAATGTTTGGCCGCATGATGAATGAGACCTGGGGGCGGATTCACTTTGTCATTACGCTGATTGGCACTTACTGCATTTTCATGCCAATGCATTATCTGGGGATGGCGGGCCAACCGCGACGCTACTCGCAATTCACCGAGCTCGCCTACCTGCAACACCTGATCCCGCTGAACACTTTTATTACCTATGCGGCAATCGTGACCGTTTCGGCGCAGCTCATCTTCGTGCTCAATTTGTTCTGGAGCATGTTCAAAGGTCCCAAGGCAACCGATAATCCATGGGAGGCAACTACCCTGGAGTGGACCACGGCTACGCCACCTCCTCACGATAACTTTGGAGGACACACCCCGGTGGTGAATCACGGGCCGTACGAATACAGCGTGCCAGGCGCGCCGCGGGATTATGTGATGCAGACCGATCCAGCTACTGTGGCATCTCATTAGAATGGCAACTTTGAGTTCTCCAGTCACGATTGACGTACCGAAGACAGGCCAAGGCGGCGGTGGCGTACGTCCGCCCGCTTACGGCGGAGGTGGTGACGGCCGGGGCGATGGTTCTCCGGATTACGGAGCGCGCTTGCGCCGGCTCCGGCTGGGACTGGCGATCGGGCTGACTTCCGTCACCATGATTTTCGTTTCCCTGACCAGCGCTTACATTGTGCGCAGGGGACTGCCTACGCTCGATGAACGCACCAACACTTATATTCGGGATTGGATCCCGGTCGATCTCCCGCTCACTCTTCTGCTGGTGAACACGGCCCTGTTGCTCATGAGCAGTATCGCGGCGGAATTGGCTCGGCGGCAGATTACTCGCCAAGCGGCTCTGGCTCCAATTCGTTCGATCCCAGGCGTTTCTCTTGGGGAAGAAAGGGGCTTTCCCTGGCTGGGTGTCACGCTCGTGCTTGGGTGCGGATTCTTAACCGGGCAGTGGATGGCTTGGCGCGAACTCGCCGATCGCGGTTTCTATCTGGCAACCAGCGCCAGTAGTTCGTTTGTCTATCTGCTGACGGCGACACATGCCGCCCATCTCGCTGGAGGTATTTTGGTGTTGCTATATGCGGCTGCGGTTTCCCTGCTGCACAAGCCGGTTGAGGCGCGCCGTGTGGTGGTGGACGTTGCGGCGTGGTATTGGCACTTCATGTTTTTGCTATGGCTCTACATTTTCGGGTTGTTGTGGTTTGTGCGCTAGAGGGAGACGCGGGTGAGGGCGCCCCCGCCACACGAATATCGCCACACGAATATAAGGAGACAGAAAACATGTCTGAAGTCGCGGTGCAACACGGGGTGGCGGATGTCTACGAGCCATCTCTGTTCGGCACCTACTCCAAGAAGATCGGGATGTGGCTGTTCCTGCTCTCCGACACTTTGACCTTCGGAGCGCTGCTCTTCGCTTACAGCTACGGGCGCATTTCGAATCCCGACTGGCCCACGCCTTTCGGCAAGGAAAGCATCACCAACGCCACGATCATGACTGGTTGCCTGCTTTCCAGTTCGCTGACCATGGTGCTGGCGGTTCTCGCGGCCAGGCGTCATGACCGCAGTTGGACCCGCAACTGGATCCTCTTCACCATGTTCTTTGGCGCCGCATTTATCGTGCTCCACGGACTGGAGTGGACTCACCTGATCGATGAGGGCATGACCCCGTTCAAGAATCCGTGGGCGGCGAACGTGCCTCAGTTCGGCGGAACATTCTTTACCCTCACAGGCATGCACATGCTCCACGTCACCATTGGCGTCATCTATTTAGGTGTGGTTGCTCTGCGCAAAGCGTTTCTGCCTATCCTGCTCGCCATCTGGGCGGTTGCCTGGTGGCTGATTCCGTCAGGTAGCGTGTTCCATTACGGCGTGCATGCCTTGCTGGCGGGCTTCATCGTAGCTGCCATAATCCTGATTCTGAAGCCTAAGGATTACGACGCGCATGACGTAGAAATCGCCGGACTGTACTGGCACTTCGTAGATTTGGTTTGGATGTTCATTTTTCCGCTGGTATATCTGATGTCGACGCGGGTGTGAAGTACTGGCGAAAAAAACATAGCCGTTGACGTCATCCTGAGGGGCGTCCAGCCCCGAAGGATCTTGCGAGCAGCACTAGAAAGTCGTACGGGAGAAACACTAAATGCACACCGCCGCCATAATACACGACGACAGCAAGGGACAATATTTCTGGGTCTGGGGAGCGCTGCTGCTGCTCACGGCAGTTGAAGTGGTCCTCGCCTACAAACAGGTCTTTCAGCCCGTCCAGATGCTCGAAGCCCTGATGATTCTCTCGATCATCAAGTCCGCTCTCATCATCGGCTACTTCATGCACTTGAAGTATGAGATTCCCGCCATGAAGTGGGTAATGATGACTGCCGTGACCGCTTGTCTGTGCCTGATGTGCATTTTCTTTCCTGACGCTTTTCGAATTGTGCATCTGGGAGTCCGATGAAGTCGCGCCTGCCAATCCTGGGTTTGTTGGTTGGACTCTGGGCCGCTCCGGCCTTGGCCCAGAGTTGCGCCATGTGCTACAGCACAGCGCGCGCCCTCAATAAAGAGGGTCAACAAGCGATAACCCGGGGAGTCGTTGTCCTGCTCATCCCTCCCGTTGGGTTCATGACCATCGGAGTTGGCTTGGCCCTGCGTTATGGCAAGAAGCGGGACGAAGAAGCGGAGTAGGACAGGTCTCGCTCAATGCCTGCTCCGCTGAGAGCAATCTTCTTCGATGTTGGCAACACGCTTCTCTTCCCCGATCGAGCACATATCCTCGCTCCTCTTCATCAGCGAAAACTGACTCCGACTCTCGATCAATGGCACGCCATCGAGCGCAGAACGAAGAAAGAATTCGATGAGATCATGCAGCACGACGGCAAAGCCGATCTGAGCTACTGGTATCTCTTCTATTCCCATCTACTCGACGACTTAGCGGTTGATGACGATGCTTTGCGCGATGCCCTGGTCAATGCCACTCGCGTATCCGCGAACTGGCGCGATGTTCGCCCCGGAACGCGCGAAGTTCTGCAACGAATCGGACGACGCTATCCACTTGCGGTAATCTCGAACGCCGACGGCAAAATTGCGGATGCTCTAGGGAGCTGCGGAATCGGCGATTGTTTTCTTACCATTACGGATTCCGGCTTGGTCGGATATGAAAAACCTCACCGCGCTATTTTCGAGGCCGCCCTACGCGTGATGGATGCGGCCCCGGAAGAAAGTCTGTACGTGGGCGATATGTACTCGGTCGACTATCTGGGTGCGACCCACGCGGGGATGCAGGCGATCCTGTTCGACGTATCCGGAGCGCATCGTGAGTCCAACCTGCCGCGGGTTGAATCGTTGGGGAGGAGTTAGAGCTGAGGCTGACGTAACGCCTGATCCGCACGAGCCGAATGCGAATGCCTATATCGCGATCACTTGATGATCGACGCAGTCCGGGCGGATTTCTTCGTACACATCCCGCAGAAATTCTTTCCCGTGCCGCGTCATGAAATATGCACCGGCAATCTCACGTTCCTGCAGTCCCTTCTCCGGATACAACGCATTGCTGAGCAGGTCAGCATGGCGGGTTAACACCTCCGTCTGACGAAGCTCAGCGCGCGCCGCCTTGGCGCGTAATTGAGTGAGCTGATGTTGCATTTTGGATGCCGCATTGGTGGCGGCCTCGACCAAGGTCGAATCCAAACGGGCTAGGCCGTCGCGAATCGCGGCCAGCGCCTTTTCCAGCGACTTTTCCGCCTGATCAAACGCCGACTGCAGTTCCTTCGGCAAGGTTCGCGAAGCCATCTGCTCGCGCAACTTTTCGGGTCCGTCGAAAAGATCGGGCAAGCGAAGTCCGTAGCGATCCAGTAGTGTTTTCGGCTTTGGCTCTACAATCGTCGCCGAGAAACGCGGGACAATCGGAGTCACTCTCCCCAGGAGCGCTTCGTAGACCACGGCTGCCTGCGCAAAGTATGCAACTTCGGCCGAACCTCCGGTGTAGGCCAGAGTCGGCAACAGGTAGTCCTGGATCACCGGCCGCAATAACACATTGGCGCTGAAATCTTGTGGCGACGAGGCGACGCGATTCAGCAAATCCAGCTGCGAGATTCGTTCCCCTTCGATCAGAAATTCAGCGCTCCCGTTCTCATTCACCCTGCGATGCACTGGCACGCGCGCTCCGTTTCGCAGCGTGAATAGCAGCGTGGACGAGGGCGTGACCTTGACCTGCTGATGATATCCAGCACCTTCAAGCGCCTTACCCCGAGCCAAAAGCGCCTCATCCAGTTGCCCGGCGCGCTCGACCGCCGCGCGGTAGATGGGCTCCGAAATGTGGTGGAATTCAGGGTCGGCCGCATCCAGAAGGATCACGCCCCAAGCCGCAAATAGGCGCGAAAAAAGGCGCGCGTACGCAGTCCCAAGAGTCTCGCCCGGCCGGTACGCTTCGCGGAGCAGATCGGAAACTTCGGAAGCCCCAAGCAAGCTCGCTGCGGCTTCCACCACAGACTGAATCTCCGCACCCAGCTTTACCGTCCCGACCGGCGCATCTGATACGCCGTGCGTGGGCGCAGCCAGCTTCTGCAAAACGCCATCCGGGCCAGGGATCGAAACTTGATTCACTTCGGCTAGGTCGTGATCCTCGGTCGCCAGCCAGAATACAGGCACGCAATCGACACCAGCCCGAGTGGCTTCATCGGCAAGTCTGACTGCGGTCAGCGCTTTGAAAATTGAAAACAATGGACCGCCAAAGAGTCCCACTTGCTGTCCGGTAACGACAGCGGACGCTCCAGCTCGAAGTCGAGCAATATTTTCCAAAGTCTTCCCGGATGCAGTCCACGTTCGATTTTGGCGTTCGAGGATAACAGAAACACGCTGTCGTCGTTCGGAGTCGTAGCCAACAACACCTGTCGCCTCGTTCTTGAACCACTGATTGAAGTATGCAGGGCGGGGGTAAAACTGCTGAACTTTGGAATAATCGGAAAGAAAATCGGCGAAAAGGCGGGTGGTATGGGGGATCTGGCTGAAAGGCAAACACTCCGACTTCACTGGCGGTTCTCCTGACAGCCTTTGACGATGCAAGTCATGATCGGTCAACAGCCTCATTCTACAGCTGTTGCTTTAAATCAGATGTCTGCGATGGTGAGAGGATGCAAAACCATAGCCCGGATAATTAAAGAAAATCGAACTGTCGCCGATACTCTAGTCAGAGGGAAAAACCGTTCATGCAGACGCACCTCGATTCTGGGAAGGCTCCCGAAACCATTCCTGATCGTCGACGGCATCCGCGCTACCGTTTTAGCGCGCCGATTACAATTCGCACCGCCGGCGAGCAGGACATACCGGGCATCGGCATCGAAATCAGCGAAAGTGGCCTGTCGGCCATTACCGCTGGTTCGCTGAAAGTAAACGCCACCGTCGAGATTGCACCGATTGCGGGCGGCAGAGTTCTGGCATTGGTGCGACGCAATATCGGCAGAGTTTCGGGCTTTGAGTTCCTCAATCTCACCCCCCAGCAGATTGAACGAATCAGGAAGACTTGCAAGGTACTGCCGCTTTATCGAGGCGAATCTCTAGGAATCTAGGTTCAGGCTCGGATCTGAATCTCTTGAATCTTGAATCGAGTGCTCAACTCTGGACTATTCTACGGTTTGACTTCAAGTCCTTTTCCCCCTAGATTGGAACCAGGTCTTTGCATGGCCATTCCCACCAGTGGGGGCGTCACGGCTTCGACGGAGATGCTTGCGGCCAAGAGGCATGCCGGGGTGCACACACCCGTAATCGTGGGCAAAATGATAATTGCCAATCAACCAATGGCATACGCAGCCTAACTAGTTTAGGCAGCCGTCCGAGGAGGCTTCGCCCGTGGGCCTCCGTAGGACGTCACACAGCGGGCTGCTCTTCTCTTCTACGTCTGGGGAGAGAGGCTAAGATCACAGGCTAGCGGCTAGCGTTTCTTGTCCGTTCTGAGCGTGGGCCGCGAACGTCCTGGGGTAATGCCCAGGGCATGAACGTGAATAAGCATGTAGTCTCTTGACCAGTAACATTTTCGGACGCGGGTTCGACTCCCGCCGCCTCCACCATTACTCCCGTTTCTGTCATCTGGCCGAATAAGGTAAGCCGCCAGCGCCCCATCCATCGTCGTTTCCTTGCTCGAATATTCTCCGCCTATCCCGATTGACACAGGATACATGCGCACATATACTGTGTACATGAACGTTACCCTTTCCATTGACGAACAGCTGGTTGTGCGCGCCCGGAAGAAAGCGGAGGCATTGGGCAAAAGCCTCAATCAGATGATCCGCGACTACCTCCAAACATTGGCTGGCGCCGCCGACCCAGAGCGCAGCATTGACGAGTTTAGACGTCTGTCGGGTCGCGGCAACTCGCGCGGATGGCGCTTCGATCGGGACGAGATTCATGAGCGCTCGTAGCTTCTTCGATACCAATGTGCTCGTGTATGCGGACGACAAGGGCGCACCAAAGAAACAACACCGTGCCCTCGATCTGATCGCCGAGCACCGGCGTGCGGGAACCGGCGTTGTTTCGTTGCAGGTCCTCCAGGAATACTTCGTCACCGTCACCCGCAAGCTACATGTTGATCCAGCCGTTGCCCGGCGAAAAATCGAATTGCTAGCCGAGTTTGACGTTGCGGCTCCCGAGCTCGCGGACATCTTAGCCGCTATCGATCTTCACCGGCTTCACGGATTTTCTTTTTGGGATGCTCTTGTCTTGCGTGCCGCCAAACAGACTGGATGTCGGATTCTCTACTCTGAAGACTTGCAAGAGGCTCGCGACGTCGACGGAGTTCGCATCGTGAATCCCTTCCAGTAGATCGGAGTCGCGAGGCTTCCAGCACCACTTCTTTACGAGGGAATGATGTGACGTTTGATGGCGTACTGCAGCAGTTCCGCATTCGTCTTCAGCCCCAGTCTTTCCATGATGCTGTATTTGTGAAAAGCTACGGTTCCAGGCTTCAAGTTCAAAATGTTGGCAATTTCTTTCATCGACTTCCCTTCTGCCAACAACTGCAACACTTCCCGCTGCCGCGCCGAGATTCGTTTCTCGGCGTCATAAATCTGCCCGCTGCGCAATAGGAAGTTCACCGTATCCGCAGTAATCGTCGGAGACAAATACGACTCTCCCCGCAACACTCGACGAATGGCCAGCATCAATTCCTCGGCCGCCGAAGTTTTCACCACATATCCCGAGGCCCCCCGCCGGAACGCCTCCGCCGCCACTTCCGAATCCAGACTCATGGTCAGAAACACCAACTTGACCGCTGGCAGGGCATGCTTAACCTGTTCGCCTGCGTCCAGCCCATTCAATTGCGGCATGGCAATATCGACGATCACCACATCGGGCTTCAGTTCTGCCGCCGCCTGCAACAGAGCGCGTCCATCGCCCACGATCGAGACCACCTCAAATTCCGGCTCCAGCAGATTCTTGCAGGCCTCGGCCAAAAGGATGTGGTCATCGGCAATCATCAACCGAGCCCGTTTGTGACCCTCCGCACTCATAAATCTGCCCACGGCGCCCGCTGTCATTGCGCGTCCGCCAACGAAATAACGACGCCGGACTTCATCATCACCGAAATGCTATCCGCAATTCCCCTCCTGCATACCTACTACTTCTGCCAGTCTTTTCGGGCGCGCATATCCCTTGATTTTTCCTCCACTTTGAAGTTGAAGCAAATGATTTTGGTGAGGCCGCTAAACATCCTGACAGTTCCAAGCAAGGAACTTTTTAACGATAAGCTGTCGCTTTTGCTAGTCGCGCAGGACCGCGCGACAAGCTACAAGTACCTGTAAGTCACCTTACTAACAGGCTGCTGGCGTTGCCCCGAGTACAAGACTGTAGTTCGTAGTCACGATCGAGGACCACATAACACCAGGCAACCAACGCGATGAGAAGAAGATCGAACTACAGATATCACCATTGGAAACGAAGAGGGCTCGGAGCCGCCTCGTGCGATCTTCACGAAATAGAAAGCGTGCGGTCAAGACTTTCCTAACTTAAAAGAATGGAGAACAAATAAAATGAAACTCAGCGGTGTATTGCTCGTAGGGGTTGTTATGTTGCTTGGGCTGGCGGCATCTGCCCAGGATTCCAAATTCGAGGTGGCGGTCGACTACAGCTATGCTCGTTACAACGCCAGTCACGCCTACACCTCAAGCTACAGTCTGAACGGTGGCGGTGGTGCGGTCGACTTCAACTTCACCAAGTATCTTGGCATCAAGATGGATCTTCAGGGCTATGGCAGTAACACCCAAAACTTTCACGCCGCAGCGGGAAGTACCATTTGCCCGCTAGGCTGCAGCGCGAATGTCCAAGGCAACCTGTTCACCTATTTGTTCGGTCCGCAGATCGGGATCCGGACCGGAAAGATACGGCCGTTTGGCCATGTTCTCCTGGGTGGAGCGCACTCCAACGTCTACGGAAATCTGGAGAAGGTATCAGGCATAGTGTTCTCGAAAGCTCCTTCCGGTAATAGCTTTGCACTCGCGGCGGGCGGAGGCATTGACATTCCGATTAACCATACGGGGACCATCGCGTTTCGGCCGGCCGAGATTGATTATCTTTACACTCGCTTCAACAACTCCGCAGCCAGTGGCCAAAACAATTTTCAATATAAGGCGGGAGTCGTATTCAACTTTTAACGGACTCTTACGCGCTAGGGGACTGGGATCAGTCCCCGGCGATGTTACCTAGTCTCAGCGAAACCGTACACCGTTTTTCTCAACCCGTGGTGTTCGCCGGCGCAAATGACATACTTGAAGATAGTGTGATTGACCGCGATATCCTTATAGCGCCCCAGTTGTCTGGAACACGCCTCTGGCCGCATAACGTATGTCCTCATTGGTACGCTGGAAAATTGGCGCAAACGGGATCTGGTAGATTTGCATCTACCTGCGGAACAAGTTGTTTGAGGCGGTTTTGTGCGAAATGGATACAGTAGAAGTCTAAGAGTCGCGTTTTTCCCGGATGCGTACAACGAAGTCGACGGCGTCGCTAATACGAGCCGGCATTTCGAAGCGTTTGCAAGAAATCGCGAGCTTCAATTTCTGACCGTCCACGCCGGACCGCGCAACGAGGTTGTAACAACAGGTTCCGTAACCCGCATCCAGCTTTCTCGGAGTCCACTCACTTTTCCACTCGACCGGACTCACCAATTTGATCTGACGTTTTGGCGACATTACCGGGTCGCGGCTGCTCTGATGCGGGAGTTCAATCCCGACGTCGTCCAGATCACAGGGCCAAGCGATGTGGGGATGCTCGGTGCGCTAGTTGCCTATCGACTCGGCGTTCCGCTGGCCGCAACCTGGCAAACAAATCTGCACCAATATGCTCGGACTCGTCTTTCTCGACCTCTGTCGTTCCTTCCAGATTCCCTCTCTGTCAAACTGTTGAGCGCAGTCGAACGATGGACGCTGCGCGCAGCCATCCGCTTTTACAAGATCCCGCGACTTCTCTTCGCTCCCAACCGCGAAATGGTCGGCCTCCTCGAACAAATGACGGGTAAACCTTGTTTGTTGATGTCTCACAGCGTGGATACGGCGGCCTTCAGTCCAGATTTCCGTGACCGTGAAGGCGGTCCTTTCACCTTCGGCTACGTGGGACGGTTGACGGCGGAGAAGAATGTGCGCTTGCTCGCGGGGATCGAGCATGCCCTCCTCGCCCGCGGCCATCGAGACTTCCGCGTGGTGATTGTTGGCGACGGAGCGGAACGAGAGTGGTTGCAAAAACACATGCAACAGGCGGAATTCACCGGAGTGCTCACTCGACGCGATCTATCCCGTGCATTTGCCAATATGGATCTTTTTCTGTTTCCGTCGGAGACGGATACATTCGGTCTCGCGGTTCTTGAGGCGCTAGCTTCAGGCGTTCCCGCAATCGTCAGTTCGATCGGTGGACCAAGAGGCACGGTACAACACGGCAAGACGGGGTATGTCGCCAACAATCTGGAACAGTTCGCCGGGTTTGCGGATCGGTTGCTAACGCAGCGGGAGTTGCTACTGGCAATGCGTCTGGCCGCTCGCTTGTACGCACTTTCAACTTCCTGGGATGTAGTTTTTGAGAATATGTACAAGGCCTATGAGCGGTTCTTCTACGCGAGCAATGGAAATCGCCTGGGTATACCTGAATCACAAGAATCTGAGATGCGCCCGGCTACGCGTGTCGTTAGAGGGCAATTTGGCAGATGAATTTATCCAAGATGGGTGCGATCAAGAGATACGGTTGTGTCGTAAACTGATGCGGAGAGATGCTAGGATCGTGTCTTCATGCCAAGACCGAAACCGGCAGGACGATACCAGACTTGGGGGCTCTATGGCAATCGAGTTGATGCGGACCCGGCTAACAGCCGATCGCTTTTTTCAGCAGACGGAAGGCTTGGAAGTTTATTTGGTCGGAGCTACGGTGCTATTCGCTTCGTTGGGTCTGGGTGAAGCCGTTTACCGGTTAGCTTTTTCGGACTTTGACGGAGCCACAGATCGCCTTCCTATTGAGGCGTTATTCGGACTGGTCTTGGCCTACCTTGCCAGCAAACTCGCCCGGAACGTTTACCTACACCGAAAGCAAACAACGGCGCGACTGCATTTGATTTGGGATAGAAACCACCGTATACGACACGCCCTGGGAGCGATTTCCCCGATGGCGCACCCCTCAAGAAACCAGCAGTCCATTCGGGTGATCCGTGAAGAGGTGGATCGAATCGAGCGGGCGCTCAAAGACGTTCTGCCGAACTAAGCACTGATTGGAATGCCACTCCATCTCCGGGAACTAGCTCCTTGAGATCGGACTCCTGGTGTTTGGAATGTCACGTTCTGGACCGATATTCTTGGCCAGCCATCCTCGATAGGTACAAATACCGAGGCGAACTAGCAGAAATTACAGTTCGATCGTGCGAAAGAATCGGGTAAATTTCAAGCTGGGATGAACTGTTCCTTCGCGGGCTTCAGGTCACCTGATTCTGGTTTGCGAGGCCGCATGACGACGAACCGGCATCGGGGTAAAACACCGTCAGGCGTGAGCAAATTGCCGCGACGTCGGTTGGCTCAGGTGACAGATGGGAAATTGTGGAGTCTAGATCGGTTGATTCGCTTGCGAAGTGCCATCTCGAACAAAATGGGGAGGATCAGAAACCGGACAGCGTCTCGCCAAAGCTGGGGATCCTGGTCGCGATTCTTCATTCTCCCCTCGCATCAGGAAGGTCTTCCGTTTGGAATGCCGATTGCACGGGGTTAAGAGAGTTTCAACTGAAAGGGTCCCAAATGTCCAAAGCCCGCGTGTTATTGGCCGATGACAACCTGGCGATGCTGGAAGAGGTCGCTTCCACTTTGGCATCCGAATTCGACGTGGTGGGAGCTGTCCACAATGGTCAGGAGGCGCTAGATGCGGCCGCCAAACTGGACCCTGATGTCATCGTCCTGGATATTTCGATGCCAGTCTTGGATGGGATCAAAGCTGCCGCACGTCTGCGGGACAACAACTCCGGCGCGAAAATCGTTTTTCTGACTGCCAATCACGACGCCCTTATTTGCGAGGCCGCCTCGGAAACGGGCGCGCTGGGCTACGTAACGAAACCGCGTTTGATACCCGACTTAATTCGAGCTACGAAGCTCGCACTTGCCGGTTGCCGCTTCGTCTCACCCGACGTAGGATGAGCTCTCCAGCCATCAAATCTAAGGCTGGACAATTACACCATCAAACGGCGTTGCCGCCACGAAGCGTCCGCCGACCACACTGATGAGCCGAAGCGGATAACCCGAATCCGGCCCGCGACGCCAAGTCTGTCCGCCATCACTGCTTTGAAAGACGTTGCTGGTTGCCATGCTGGTGGCGAGCAGACGCTTGTCTGACTCATCGTATGAGATCGAACTGATCTCCCGGTCCGGCAAGCCGTTGAGCATACGCTGCCAAGTTGTTCCGCTATCGGTACTGCGAAATGCACCTTCGCGGGATGCGACCATAATTTGCGCATCAGGCGTAACTGTCACTCCACGGATAACCCGGACGGTTGCCGGCAACGCCGCTGTCTGCCATGTGGTTCCTCCGTTTGTGGAGAATGCAACTTCGCCACGAGTAGCGGCCACTACCAGGTCTCCGTCCGACTGCACCGAGACAAAGTCGCTCTTGCCCATCACGGGACCGCCGCTCCAACTCTTTCCCTCATTCGAACTTGTGAACAATCCCACCGACGTCGCAGCCAGCCATCGCTGGGGCGCAACCTCAATATCGTTGACTCTGGCGTCGAGAACCACAGTGACCGGAGGCTTGGCCGCTGCCACCTTGGTTCCCTTTTTCGCCGCTGGGCGCGGAACCTGACCGTTGATGATGGTATTGCTTGGCCGCCACTTCGCGGACTTGCGATCGAGTATGAAAATACCTCGATTCGTGCCGGCAACCAGCGAACCGCTGGACGTTTGCCGCAGAGTGAAAACGTCGCGGCCGCCAAGGCCCGTGCTGCTCTGCTCCCAGTGTTGCCCGCTGCTGCGATAAGAAAAGACCCCACCCCATTCCCGGTCATTGACGACGCCTACGAATATCCGGTCAGAGTCGCTCTTGTCAGCCAGGATCGCGGTAACGTAGCGGTGCGCGTAGCCGTGATTGGACGGTCGGAAAGTCTGCGCGCTGTCGTCGCTCGCGATTACCCCGCTGCGGTCTGTCGCCAACAACACGAGCTTGGAGTTTCGGGGATCGATCAACACATCATTCACAACCGTTTCAGGACTGCCGAACCGCTTCCAGGTCTTACCGGCATCGGTTGTCTTCCATAAACCTTCAGTTGTCCCGGCATAAACCACCTTGGCATTATTCGGATCCTGCTTCAAAACTCGCGTACGCCGGGCAGAGAATGGCATTCCCTGCACCTTGCGAAAAAGCTCTCCGCCGTTGTCGCTGCTGTAGATTCCCGAACATGCGCTTGCGTAGACAACTGATGGATTGGTGGAGTCAATAATGATCGAAAAAACATCCGAGTCCTCGATCATGCCCTTTGTGATGTGGCGCCAGGTAACCCCGCCGTCATCGGTCTTCCATGCCAGGTGCCAAGTCCCCGCATACACTACGTTTGGGTTCTTGGGGTCAACCGCAATCGATTCGATGTCCTTAATTTCAGCGTGGCCGGCAGGAGAAATTCGCTCCCATTTTTCACCGCTATCCGTGCTGCGGTACACACCGTCGAGCGCGCCGGCGGTCAGCACCTTCGGATCAGATGCAGCCATGGCCAGGGCGCGAATGGATTTTCCACGCATGGCAGGGAGCACTTGCCAGGTTTTTCCGCCGTCGCGGGAGCGGAATAAGTCTCCAGCCTTCTGGTCTTCCACGCTCCAGGCTGACACGAACATGACGTCCGGATTCTGCGGGTCGATAACAATGTGGTCGAGAACATAGTCATCGCCGCTGCCAAGGTGTGCAAAGCGTGACCAATTCTGGCCACCGTCCAACGATTCAAACACGGTTCCAGTGCCCGTCCCCAGGAAGACGTGGTTGAGATTGCGCGGGTCGTAGGCCAGACTGCGGGCATCTCCTCCATCCGGTCCTAGAACTTTCCATTCCGCGGCCCTAAGAGAAGTGGCACAGAGAAGTCCCAACAACGCAAAGAACAATTTGCGATGAACTAAGCGCATCGTCTTCGAAATCATAGGTGAGGTTTCCTCGGGCAGGATACGATACTTAGATCTACAACCGGGCATAAGGAGGCTGCGGGGGACAGGTCAACCCGATGCCTTTTCAAATGCTTATCTGTACTGATGGGGGACAGCTCAACACATTTTCTATCCATTCGCTTTTGCATCAAACATCTAGAATCGCACAGACAACGACTGCTACGCTACTCGAAGCCGGTCGGGATCGAGATACTTGACCAGCAAAACCTCATTCCCGTCTTGGCCGTAGATGAGCTGGTCAACCAGTTTCTGCGCCAGCAAAACCCCGAAGCCACCGGGACGCATCCCCTGAGCTTCTCTGAAACCAACGTGGCGGAACGGATCTTCGGCCGGATTGGCAATGGCAGCGTGCGGAATCTCATCCAAGGTAAAGCCCGGGCCTGGGTCGTTGATCTGGCACGTTACCATATGACGGGCGCGAACATAGGCGATCTCAACAAATTTCGCCGGATCGAGCCCACCGCCATGCTCAATCGCATTCAGCAGCATCTCGCGAAAGGCCATTCCGACAGCGCTTCTCTCTGGCTCGGGAAGATCGGCGATCTCGTTAAAGAATTGTAGCACCCGCTCGGCGGTCTTCCGGTCGCAGCGAACCAGAACGCGAATCCATTCGGGGGTGGCTGAAATGACGTCGATGCCGTCGTCCCAGGCGGGTTCTTCGACTGCTTTGTGAATCATGTCAGCCAGCACGTCCAAAGCGTAGGGCGGGGAAAAATAGCTGAAGGCGCTTGCGCGCATGGCGTCGATGACGTCCGTAGGTGCGCTTTCGTCGGTGAGGATGATGAGCCGCGTGTGGGGACGCACCTTCCGAAGTTTGCGAAGTAACTCGACATCCTCTCTGCCGGACGTTTTTTCGCTGGTCACGATAAGGTCGAAAGGTTTGGCCTGGGCCATGGCAAGTGCCCCGGCATTGTCGGGCGCGTGCTGGACAGCCCACTCCCCTGGCTTGAAGACACTCGAAAGAAGAGAGTGCATCTGCGCGTCGGCGTCCACCACGAGCACGCTTTTTACTGCGAAGGGTTTCAACTGGGAGTTCATATGCCTGTAGCGTCGCCGAATACCGCAGGCGCGACGGTCTGGAAGCCGCCAACACAAGGGTACCCGCGCATCGCTCTGCTGAAAACTAGTAAAACTTGCAGCCAGAGACCCGGCAGACTGGGGACCACTGCGACTTTTGATAGTAGCGCAACTGATCGCCGCACCCTAGAGTAAGCTGTCGCAACAGTTTTGTTCTGGACCTCGCAAGGAGTGACTAACTTGAAACGCAACCGAAGATCCGCTTTGCTGTGTATTTTATGTCTCATCTGCGCTGCCAATGTCAGAGCACAGAAGGTCAGGGTCGAGTACAACAAGAAGCAAAACTTTTCCGGCTTCAAAACTTATTCGTGGATGAAACAATCCGCCAACTCGCACCCGTTCATTGTCATGGACATCGTGGGAGAGGTCGACAAACAGCTTCAGGCGAAGGGTCTAACCAAGACCGACAGTAATGCCGACTTATTAGTCAACGCCAACGGAGCACTCGACGGCAAACTCAACGTGTCCTATGACGTGAACATCTACGCCATGCCCGGCCTCGACGGTCCCTGGTGGGATGAGGGCGACCCTGGCGCCATGGGGCACGGCAGTGGTGCTGTCTTAATTGACCAGGGAACGCTGGTCATCGATCTTGTGGAACGCTCGGCAAAGAAGCTCAGGTGGCGTGGCGTCGCCCAGGCTAATCTTGATCCCGATCAGCAAGAAAAAACGATGGAAATAATCGAGAAGGCCATTATCAAAATGTTCCACCAGTATCCTTCCAAATAGCGACGCTATTCGGGCACGGTTTCAACGCCTACTTCTCGGGCGCGATGTAGCCTTTCTTGTAATAAGCGTGAAGTGGGGGAACACCCTCGGATGCGCTTACCTGCAGCTTGATCTTCCGCCATTTGCCATCATGCGCGGCATTGCTCGACCGATACCCGAGGAGATATTGCTCCCGGAGCTCCTTGCTGATAGCGGCGGCGATTTCGGGAACCTTGTTGCGGTCATCCGCAGCGATGGTACGCCCTCCAGTCTCTTCAGTAATCTGGGTCAGCAAGCGTTTGCCCAACTTTTCTTCGATTGTCTTGAAAACGGGGACTGGCATGTTGTCGAAAATTCCGATCGAGTAGATGAGCACGTCGGCCTCCTGCACCAGGTTCTTTATCTCCTTCGCCGTATAGTGGCTGTGGTTGTCGCCGCCATCGGAGACGATCAGCAACGCCCGCCGCTGATACCTGGCCGAACTCAACTTGTCCACCCCCAGGTAGATTCCGTCCAACAAGGCAGTATTTCCATTCGGGATTACGCTGGCCAGCTTGGCTTCGATCTCGTCAAGCGACTGCGTGGTGTCGGCAATGATCCTGGGGCGATCGCCAAGTGTGATGACGAAGCAGTCGTCCTCCGGGTTGGCACTCTTGAAGAATTCCGCGACGGCCGTACGCTCCGTCTCAAACTTGTTGCTCATGCTCTTGCTGACATCCAGGATCAGCCCGACCGAGATCGGTGCGTCTTCCGTGGAAAAATTCCGGATCACTTGCGGCTCGTTTTCCTCAAAAACAGCGAAATCTTGTTTGTGAAGGTCGGTTACGGGTCGATTCTTTCCATCCGTAACGGTCGCAGGGATAAGCACAAGGTCGACATCAGCACGTAACGGTCTGGTGTGCGCATTCAAAGCAGGATCGCTTCCCGGCGATTCAGGCAGGGGCACTTGGATGGCATGATCAATCGGATTCCGCGGAACTATGTGCACTTCGTCGGTGGACTGTGCCAAGGCGCGACAAGTGATCAACGGAACGGCGAGACAGAGAACGCCAATGAAGCAAAAAGAAGCAATGATCGACGCCCAATTTGCGATGAATTGATTCGGACAACATTCATCCGCAGTACACCGTTCCATAGGGAGCCGCCAGTCGCTCGTTACGTTAGCCCGATACGGCGCGAATGCGCCACTGCGTCTCATTATATCTTCGAACACCGGAGCTGCTTTCATTACCTCTGGGCATGATCGCCGGGACAGGCAGCGGGGCGGGGCATTATGGAAGTCATTTTTTGAAATAATAGGTCCAACTCAAGCTGATGTAGGATTTCGACGGAACGCCCACTACACATTCGACGGCGCAAGTGCCGGACTGATTTGGAAATGTCTCGGTGGTTTGGCCGGTGTAACCGTGGGCGAGCAAGAAATTGGCCGCGATGGACGTTCGATTCTCAAGAAATGGTCTAAGCACAGCGCCGCGGACTTCGGTAACTGGCACTCCCACAAAACCGTCCCCAAGCGGCTTGGCTTTCACATACTCGAATTCGCCCCGAGCTTGCAAGTGAAAAGGCAGTCTATTCACCGACCCGACGGCATCCCAAATCGTACGCGGCGCCTCCGGTACGGGCTGTCCGGTCAAAGTGTCCCTGGCGTCAGCTTGCGCATAAGAGATGTACATGGCTCCACAAGTAAAGTTTCTTTGCAGAGACACGGAAAGAACTTTGTTGAGAGACGGCCCTTGACTCTCCTGGAGGCCCGTATCCGGATCGATCTTCGCGAGTTCTTGAGAATTCGAAACTCGCTTCAAGGTCACGTACAGTTGGGTCTGCTTGATTACTTTGGAGAACACAAGCTGATAGGCACGGGAGGGGGCAAGAAGTGTTGGTAGCGCCGTACCCGTGCCAATGCGCGGGTCCTCCGTATGAAACGCTTCCCCGTAACTGAAGGCTACGGTGGGGAGATATCCCGTGCCGGAGGGAAACAGGGTGAGCGTCCCTTTGGGCAACGTTAACGAAGCAAGCTTGTTGAAGGAATTCTCAGGATTGATCAGATCCTGATTGTTCATCCAGACTTCTTCCTGCCGAACACCCAGGTCGTAGTGCACATACTTGCCAACTGTCCCGTCAAATGAAACAAAGGGCTCGACGAAAGACAGGGTCAGATTGTTGCTGGTCACGGGCTGGAGAATTCCCTGATCGTCAACCTGGTCCAAATTTAGATTACGAGGCGCGTCCCGGCGAAGATCAACTCCTGCCAGCAATGCAATCCACGGATGGACGCTCTGCATGTACGTCGTCTCGCCGCCCATGACGTTTCGGGATTCGCTCTGCTGAATCAGGCCTTCACCAAAATTCGATCTGAGCTGGAGAGCATAATTTCGGAAGAATCCCGAGAAAGACAATTGCCTCTGTTCACTGAGCTTCCAGTTATCGGATGCGACCAAAATGAATGTGTGCGTCCGGTCCAATTGCCGACCATCGATCGTATCCCCTGGAACGGGAAAGCTTATCGGAATCAATCCTGGAATGTCGGAGAACCCGTAGTAACCCAAGCCGAACAGTGTCAACTGATGCCGCCCGAGATTGAATTGGCGGAACCCGTTCAGCTTGTATTGTTGCCGGTGTTCCAGGCGCTTGAGAAATCCATTGCCGAAAGAAAGCTCAAGCGCAATCCATCCGTCGGTGAGCGGATTTCGGGGGCCCCAACCTGCCCTCAGGTCGGCGTCGTGATAGTCCCCCGTGAGTTGCAGAAAACTATTGAGTCGGCGCCGGGGCACATAGGTGGCCGCAAGATCGACTGAGTGGTTCCCTTGCCGGACGTCAAAGGCGCCACCGTCCACCGTGACCGCCTCGATCGTCGGTGGTATCAGGGGGTTCGGATCGGAGTAGCCATTCCCATGGGCGTTGGCTGGAAGATTATTGGGAAATAGAAAGTCCCCCACTTGAAAGTACTGACCGATCGGCTCACCGTGATCTCCGGCAACGCCCGGCGCGAAATACTGCGGCGCCTTAATGCCCCCTGATGCAGTCTCGATGGGAAGGCCGGGAATCGAAATGGGGGCGCCCGGCCGTCCCGGATTGGCATCCAGCACTTGATCGTGAATGACGACAGTTTGCGAGGGATCCGGCGACAGGGACGATGGAGCGGAAGCCACAACCGTAACCGATTGCTGAACGGAAATCAGTTGCTGGAATTGCAGAGTAATCTGGCTTCTTTGATTGCTGGCGACTGAGACATCTGAGATCGCCGCAACAAAAGAAGGGTCCTGCCCTATTAGTTGGTATTCACCAGGATCAATGCCCTCCAGATCGAAATTCCCTTGCCCTTCGCTGCTGGTTTCCCGAACCAACACTCCCGCAGAGTTCAGCAGTTTTAGGTGTACCCCGGAGACGATAGCTCCGCGAGGATCGAGGACCCTGCCTGACACACTGCCCAAGTCCTCAGCTTCCGACGGATTTGAAAGAAAGAGGAGCAGGCCGAGTCCTACGCAGCGGAGGCTGTGCGCGAAACAAAATAAGATCGTTGAGTTGCGTCGCATATTCGCTACATGAAATACGCGAACAGAGGATCAAACGGATTCAGGCTCCCAAGCTTTTCAAAACGATTCCAATTTTCACACCGATCGTGTCCAAGACGTTTGTACTACGTTTCACATTTTCGTGCTACCAAAATGATACACATGCAGGCAATCGCTAATTCTTTGCGACTAACAACATCTTCACTTTCGTATCGGGAGACTCGCGGCGTATGAATACGGAAGGGTTATTACTTCAACTAGGACTTTAACATTATCAACGCTCACGCCACCCCTGCGGCCTTTTGACCGAAATTTCAATTCGTATGCCAGAATCTCTACTATTATTGCCAGTGCCCACATGCAATGTAACTGCTTAAGGTCGCGGTATAGAGAGCCGACTTGTAGACCTGACGTTCAGCTTGCGTGAAGGTGAAACAGATCAGGCCAGAGGGAGCAATCATGATTGCAGCTGGAGCTGCCGCCGCATTGGGTTTGAGGCCAACATTCCTGGAAGGATTGGCACCCGCCGAGCGTCATGTGATTCTTGCTGCCGCAACCAATCGGCGATTTCTCACCAAGTCTGCAGTTGTGCATCAGGGGGACCCCGCCGAGCGTCTATTTCTCCTTACGAAAGGGCGAGCCAGATTTTTCTTCGTCACCCAGACGGGCAGGAAGATTCTGCTTCATTGGCTTCCGCCGGGGGAGGTATTTGGCGGTGCTACGCTTCTGTCGAGACCTTCGGCGTACCTGGTCAGCACGGAGACGTTGAAGGACAGCTCAGCATTGGTCTGGGACCGGCCGACGAAGTCTTGCTATGCGCTATCCAAAGCTGCTGGATAACGCGCTGATGGTCGCCTACGATTACTTCGCGTGGCATCTCGCGTCCCACGTGGCACTAACCTGCCACACTGCCCGACAACGGCTGGCTCAAGTGCTGGCCAGTCTCGCCAGGGCAATCGGAGAAGATGTTCCGGGCGGCATTGAACTCGACGTCACGAACGAGGAGGTCGCCAACGCGGCGAACGTCGCGCCGTTCACTGCCAGCCGCCTTTTCAGCGCGTGGCAACGAAAGGGTGTCTTAACCAAGAGTCGTGGCAAGATTCTCCTTCACTCTCCAGAGCGGCTTTGCTAGGCTCGGCTTCGATGCCACAAACAGACCTGGGAAAATTTCTATGATCTCGTGAGTCGCGTCGTCAGCCGGAATAAGAAGCTGAGTGTTCTGCGCAGATTCTCTGGAAGACGGGGCTCTCTTGCGGGCGGCCAAAGCCAATCAACGGATATCCGCATAGAATATCTACGTCGTACGTCTTCGCAATCCGATCCCAGAGTTGCTCGAGACGAATCGCAGCGTGCGTCTTACCAGCTGCCAACAAGTAAGGCGCGCATTCCCCGCAAGCCGCGACCCGTTGACGATCTCCCTTCGCCGCCTTCGCTGCCGTCGCCACAAGTTCACCCGCCACCTTCAAAAATCGCACCGGGTCGGGCAAGTCATTCACCATGAATGTGGACAGTGTATCGGCAACGTCCATTGAGATATAGCGGCCATCTTTGATCGCGGTACCTATCTCCAGGCCATCAGAGTGCAATCGGTGAAGAAGAGCGTTGCGATGTAACTCAGTCGCGACCACAATAACCGCATCTCCGGCCTTTAGAGCCGAACTGACAAAGCGAGCAAAGCCATCTAGAAAGCTCGTATCGTCAGGGTAGAATCGGACCTCATGGCGGTGCGGTCGAAGGGGTGCAACCGACGCCAGCACTTCCTGGAGTTGGGAGTAGTCTCGGCTCGCCCCATCGCTGACAGCGGAAGAAACCTTCCCCACTAAACTCGCACTGATGAACTTCTTGCTATGAGTCGCGGCTTCAATGGCTGCCGGCAATTCGGTTCCAGCGTCTACTTTAACCACGTAGCCCGATGCGCCTGCCCGAAGCGCCTCTTGCGCCACGTCAGCAGACGATTCCTGACTGAGGAAGATTATTTTGGAGTCGGGGGCTAGCTTGCGGATTCGTCGAGCGGCTTCGATTCCATTCAGTCGCGGGAGCCCGATATCGAGCAGGATCAAGTCCGGGCACAGTTGCTCCGCCTTTTGTACTGCTTCCAGTCCATCGGACGCCTCGCAGATAACCTGGAGTTCCGGGATCTTCTTGAGCATCGAAGACACCAGCCGACGCCAAGGCTCGAAGTCATCCACCACAAGAATACGAACTAACGACATTCGGTGCCGCCCTCAGGTTGTAGTATCGAGTACTGGTTGCGATTGTGCAATTGTTGCTCTCTTCTGAATGTGAAGTACAGGCATCAACATCGTTCGTAGGAACCAATAATTCACGTTCAAGTATTTCTGCTGTTCTGCAGTTGACCTACCACTCAATACGTGCATGTCGAGCTATTCCTCTGCCGTGTCGGTTAGGTCGAAACCTGCCAATGCACGACTGACGTATTGCTGTCCCAGGCTGACCGCTTTCACAGCGGCCAACAGCTCTCGTGCCGCATCCGACTTGGTGACATAACCTCGCGCGCCCACGCTGAAAGCGTCTTGGACCACCTCTGGGTTCGAGTCTTGACTGAGGAAGAGTATCCTAGATTTGGGCGCGAGGGTGCGGATTTGTCGCGCCGCTTCGACTCCGCATAGTTTTGGGAGATCGCTATCCAGAAGGATTAGGTCCGGCTGAAGCTCTACGGCTTTCTGGACCGCCTCTGCTCCGTCGACGGCTTCGCCGACGACCCGCACCTCAGGACTTTCCTCCAGCATCCAGCAAACACGACGCCGAAAAGACGCAAAGTCGTCCACTACGAGGGTGCGAATTTGGAGCAAAGAAACGGCCTCCGCCTGGTCAAAGTTCAAAGCCAAAGTCGCTGACCCGGCGGTGCTGAACTGATGACGTAAGAGGATGACATACTGGTTGCTGCAAGTCGTTGCCCGTAAGCAACCTCGCATCTGAGCGAAGGCAATGACCCCGAGCTGCTGACAATAAAAGAGATATAGGGCATCAACCACCGCACTGTCGGCTGGACTCGGCCTGCCGCACCCCATCCGTCCAGACTGGCTGGCATGCAATTTATTTTCTTGTTGCTCGTGTTTCTGCTAGTTCCCTAGGTTAGCCAGTCCTTGTGTAATAGGGACAAACAGCGGCGGTCCGCACGGATAGTTGTTCGCCGCTGGAGCGCTTCTTGGCGTCGCTGGCTGGCGTGAGGGAGCGCCTTATCTGTCTTTGCGACAGGGTTCAGTTCTCGCGAGATAGAGGCGTTTTCCAGAAGTCCGATATGAAGTCGCCGTGGGGGCATATGTTCACCAGACTCCTCGATACTGTCTTCGGCTGTTGGCACCTACACTATGGTTTTCCAATTACTCCTCGTCACCGTTTTCAGCGCACGAAAGCGGCTTTGCTCACCGGCACCTACGTGGTTTGTCTCGACTGCGGCACGGAACTGCCCTACGATTGGAACACGATGAAGATCGTGTCTTCTACAGGAGAAAGAGCGAAGCTCGCAGCGTCCCTGGCACCGAAGGAGGCCGCATAATCTAGGGTAAGCTAAAAAGAATTTGCTTCCTGCGGTTTTGCGCAAACTACCATTTTTGCTAGTCGCACCCCCACCTCCCGGCCATTTATCCTAATTCAAAGATTCGAGGTAGTCTGCAAACTAGTTCGCTGCTTTGGGCACGTACCAACCGCGACCAAACGGTTTGCCCTGACGCAAAACTGGTGAACCATCTATGTCCCGGACGGCACTAACGAAGCATCGAGAAGCATTGATGAGAGTGCCAATCATGACAACTGCAAAACGAATCACAGCGCACTTTCTGGTATGGACCCTGCTGGTTGCGACTTGTGCGATCAACGGCGATGCCTACCAGACTCCGGCTCTGTCCGCCCCAGCGCAGGGGGCGCAAGCGCCGGCGGGACAATCCGCAGAGCAACTGGAGCAATTGGTAGCGCCCATCGCCCTGTATCCCGACGCTCTAGTGGCCCAGATCCTGGCGGGCTCAACTTATCCGACGCAAATTGTGGAGGCTGACCGATGGATGCAGCAGAACGCCAATTTGAAGGGTGAAGACCTGGCTAAGGCAGTCGATACTCAGCCGTGGGACGAGAGCGTGAAGGCTCTTACGCAATTTCCCTCTGTGCTGGACAATATGAGCAAGAATCTCACCTGGACTTCGGCGTTGGGTGACGCCTATTTCAACCAGCAGCAGGATGTCATGACAGCCGTGCAGGACCTACGCAGGAAGGCCAAAGACGCGGGCAATCTCAAGACCACCAAGGAACAGACGGTCACCACGCAGGGCTCGGGAGGACAGACCACCATTGTCGTCCAACCTGCTAACCCCCAGGTGGTCTATGTTCCCACCTATAACCCTACGGTCGTATATGGAACTCCGGTGCCTGCCTATCCCGGCTACAGCGGCGCGGACGTGGCTGCCGCTGCGGTTATCTCGTTCGGCGTCGGAATGATGGTCGGTGCGGCCATCAACGGTGGAGGGTGCTGTGGTTGGGGATGGAATTCCTGGAACTGCAACTGGCATGGTGGAACGGTGGTTTACAACCGCAACGTTTACGTCTCTCGCAGTACCACGTTTGTAAATCGAAATTCCTATTACCGCAATCCCAACAACTATCCCAGGCCAACGCCCTATGGCGCGAACGGAAACATCAACCGCAGCGGCAATACCAATGTGAATCGCAGCGGCAACATGAGCGGAAATACCATCAATCGTGGCGGGAATACAGTAAACATCAACACCGGCGGGAACACCTCCACGAATCGACCAACGCAGTTGCCTGCGAATACCAATAAGCCAACCCAACTGCCGGCGAATCGCGGCAACGCGCAGAACAATCAGGCGCAGTTGCAAAATCGGGCACAGAACGAGGCGGCTCGCGGATACGGTCAGAACCGGGACCCTGGAACCAAGTCTGGTGCCTTCAGCGGTTACGGTTCGGGAGGTAGCACAGCTGCCGCCGAATCACGAGGACGATCGAGTTATAGCGGCGGGGCAGCGCGCGCCAGCAGCGGAGCCGCTCGCTCGGGCGGAGGCAGGCGAAACTAAGGATGGCGCATCATGACGCGCAAAACCTTCGGACCTAATCAATTGGAGAAGATGCTAATGCCACAGCGCTCGCCGACCCTGGAATCGCGAAAAGACAGTCTGCTAAGTGCCGCCTTGGCCCTGCCTTTATTGCTGCTTATCTTGACCCTGTGTGGGCTCTCCCAGCAGCCTGGACAGAAAACCTTTGCTTCTGCCGATGAAGCAAGTCAGGCATTATTCGCCGCCGCGCAGAGTGGTGACAAGACGGCGCTACTCGATATTCTGGGGCCAGCTGGGGCTCCGATCGTCTCCTCCAGCGACGACGTGCAGGACAAGAAGAGCAGGGATGAGTTCGTCACCCGGTATCAGGAGATGCATCGCCTGGCGAAGGAACCCGACGGGACCACGACCCTTTATATCGGGGCGGAGAATTGGCCAGTGCCGCTGCCTCTGGTTAGCAAGAGCGGTTTTTGGTACTTCGATACAGCAACCGCGACCCAAGAGATCCTGTTCCGCCGCATCGGCAAGAATGAGTTCGCGGCTATGGAAGTCCTGGATGCCCTCATCGATGCCGAGAACGATTACTACAGCCAGTCGCGTGATGGCAAACGTCAGCAGTATGCGCAGAAGTTTGCCAGCGATGAAGGCCAGAATAATGGGCTGTACTGGAAGGCCTCTGAGGGTGAACCACAGAGTCCCGCTGGCCCGCTGGTGGCTTATGCCGCTGGTGAAGGATACGGCAAGAAACAGAGCGAGGGTCCATCGCCTTTCCACGGCTATTACTATCGGATACTGACTGGACAGGGAAAGAGTGCGCCGGGCGGCGCCAAGAGTTACGTCGTGAACGGCGAGATGACCGGAGGTTTTGCTTTTCTTGCCTATCCTGCGGATTACCGTTCATCGGGCGTGATGACTTTCATTGTCAATCAGGATGGAGTCATCTATGAGAAGGACCTCGGCCCGAAAACGGCAGGACTCGCGAGCGCGATGAAAGAGTACTCTCCGGATAAAAGCTGGCGAAAGGCGGAGTGATTTCAGTGCTTATTTCATCCGCCGCACATTCGCGAGGCGCAGCGGTTTCTGGCCGTAGTTCTCGACTTCCAGTTCATCCTTCTTGTTGAACTTGATCTTGCATACGGGCGCCAGAGTACCCGTACCGTTGCCGTCTTTATCTAAGTTCAGCACCACAATCCCAAACTGATAGTCGCGGGAACGCGTGCTGTTATACGCCTCGCCGAAGGTGATGGGACGGTCAGTCACCATGATAATTTTGCTTTCTCCGTTGGCCGCCGGCCGAAGGCGCGCAATGCGAAAGCTGCTACCAACGTACCCAGTGGGGGACAGGCGGCCTACGTCTTGGGACTTTTCGAGGGCACTTACCAATCCGTTCGGGCCGCTACTCTTCAGAATCGTCGCGAAATTGTGCGCTTCCTGATCGCTGGTCCATGCTGTGGCGTAGATCGTCACGCCAAAACTCTTACCGGCAAGAGCGCCGCTTTGGCCGAAGGCCGTCGCCCCATACGTCTGCGGCAAGTCCGAGTTGGGAATGGCATTGGTGGCTTGGGCGGCGGCGTCGTAATACGCGCACATCGAAAAAACCAAAAGGATGATCGTTAAGCCGAACTCCCGCAATCTCATCTTTTTCTCCTTATAGCTCCGGCCGACCCAACCACCGAAGGCAAACGATGCTCCTGATATGTCCGATGCCAGACTACGAAAATCTTGCGGTGAGCGAAACTGGTAGAACTTACAGGCGAGAAACGAGCGAGGCACCGCTAAACTTGACCTCAACGGATTACTACGGTGTTGAGAAGATCGCCTTTGACGCGTCTCCTGCTTGTCCAGCTCACAGTACTGCTTCTTCTGCTGAACGGTTGTGGACAAGTCTTTGTTGGTTTCGTTTCCAATCCGGGTAATTCCATGCGAATCAGTGGAACGGTAAGCACGGTGCAACTGGCATTCGTCAACAACGGCCATGGAACTTCGGTCGTGATCACTGCGGTCACATTCAACAACGCCGGAACAGCCGCCACGATTAACTTCTGCGGCGACCGGAGAAGCGTCTTTCCAATCGATCGTTCCGCACAGGCAAACTTTACCACCGGACTCTACTGTTCAACTCTGATCACGGTAACTATCTCTTGAATTTTGCAGGCTCGACCATCTTCTGGCCAGGCACGCTGATGAAACCAACGTTGCCCGCGATTTTGGTTTCGCAGCACGACTCCCTATTGGTAGACTGGACCGCTTTGGAGCCCTCCGTGGTAATTCTCGTCATGGGAGTGGAGGCTTCGGGCAAAACAACGGTTGGAACTTTACTCGCCCAAGCTCTCGACTGGATGTTCGTTGATGCCGACGATTTTCATTCGGCGGTAAACAAACAGAAGATGAGCCGCGGCGTACCGTTGGATGACGCCGATCGTGGTCCTTGGTTAAAAGCGATTCACGACTTCGTCGCGGAGCAGACAGCAGCCGGACACAACATTGTTCTTGCCTGTTCAGCGCTAAAAGAGAGCTATCGAGGCCAATTACGCCAAGGCCTGGAAATGAAGATCGTGTATCTGAAAGGCAGTTTTGAGCTGTTCTATTCCAGGCTGCAAAAGCGCCGGGCACACTTTGCCAAAGAAACCTTGCTTGCAAGCCAGTTTGCGAGTCTGGAAGACCCGACCGGCGCAGCCACAATCGACGCTTCCTTACCAGAGACTGAAATCGTCAAGCAGATCATGTCGGGTCTCCAGCTGCTTTAGGCCTAAACTAGAACCTCTTATTTAAACCGATATCCGGGCTTGAGTTCGCAGCGATAAGCCTTGGCTTGATCTTTATCAACTCGGACGTGGCAATCGGCCCAACTTAAGTAGAGATCCGGCCCCAGTGGGAAAACAACGGACTCCCCGTTAATCTCAGCTTCAATGCTCGGCCCCTCCGCTGAGAGTGGCAAGCTGAAATTCAACGCCTGGCCAAAAATCACTGGATACGACTCGCGGACAAGATCGCTGACCATGGGGTGGACCACTTCGGCCTCCACCAAGAACGTCGTCGTATCGGACCAGTTCCGCACGGAAACGTTCACCTTCCGTCCGCCCCGCGAAAGATCTTCGAACTCAACTCGTGCGAAGGGACAAGGGCCCGCGATGCAGGAAACTCTGGCGTTTCGGAATTCGTTTCCGTCCCCCGCATCGATGGAAGCGGAACTCAACGCGGCCTTCCATTTTCCATCTGGCGAACACGGGTGACGGCCCTTGCAAGGGACATCGCCGATGTTCACAACCTGGAATGTCTTCACCGCGCTGCCGACATCCGCCTCGGCGGTGGCCTTCACGGAGTACCGTACTCGGACGTTGGAAACGGTCACATCGGCGTGATCGGCCTGCACCCGAGACTTGGTTTCATGAGAAACTGGCACCATGCGAGCGATATAGATTTTGTCTCCCACAAATTCGTTCAGATCGAGTGGTTGGTAATCCGGGTGCCGGAATCGCAGTATGAGTGGCTGACGTCGCCTGAGGCCCCGGCGCAGAGTCAGGCTAAAGAAGCCCCCGGAATCAGACTTGGAAGTGCTGATGACCGAACCGTCCGTTCCGGTGATTTGTACGTCAGCGATGGGCAATTGCTTTTGTGGATCGGCGTCCTGACTTAGCACCGCGCCCTTTATGGTTATCGGTTGCGCCCTGTGAATTGCTACAAGCACTGCAGCAAGGACACCTCCGAGAGTTGCAATCACAAAAGCCCAAATCGCGATCTTTCGCTTGCCAGTCATGCTGTTCCGTACATTCTATGACACTGCGGTGGATTATTTGGATGCTGCTCCGCAAGCCCTAAGTATTTTTGCCTCTCGTGGTTCCGGCACTCTACAGGCGGCTCAGAAATCGTCTACACTTCACTAGGTGAGCGGGACAAACGAGGACAGCCTCAGGCCGAAGAACCCATCGCGGCGATCTCTGCTGAAGCAGATCGCTGGTTTGGGCGTTTGCCTTCCTCTCTCGTGGAGCCTTCCGGCCGCGTTAACTGCGTCTCCGCAACAACAGCACACAAACCCCGCCCTGCCCCCGGCCCCGACGTCGCTCTCGAACGCCGATGATGCACTGCTGGAAGAAATTGAGAAGGCGAACTTCCTCTACTTTTGGGAGCAGGCGAATCCGCAAACCGGCATGGTCAAAGACCGCTGCAACACACGCGCGAGTGACACCGCGATAGTGGCGAGTATTGCGGCAACTGGCTTCGGGCTGACTGCCCTCTGTATCGGACAAAAACGCGGTTACGTATCGTTAGTGGAGGCCCGTGAGCGCACGGTAGCCAGCTTGCGTTTCTTGTGGAAAAAGTTACCCACACATCGAGGATTTTTCTATCACTTCGCCAATATAAACACCGGCGAGAGGGTTTGGGATTCCGAGGTGTCCTCCGTCGACACAGCCATCCTGCTTTGCGGGATTCTTACCTGCCGCCAGCACTTCCAACATTCGGAAATCAGCCTTCTGGCGTATCAGATATTCAATCGAGTGGATTGGACGTGGCTTTCGGAGGACACATCATTATTGCCGCACGGATGGACCCCAGAAATCGGTTTCTTGCCCTACCGTTGGGACAACTACAGCGAGCTGATGATGATGTATCTCCTGGGATTGGGATCGTCTGCGTATCCGCTGCGGGTCGAAACCTGGAATGCCTGGAAACGAGTGACGTTCGAATATGATGGCCTTCGGTACATTGGATCGTTTGCGCCTTTGTTCGTGCACCAGTATTCCCAGGCCTGGTTTGATTTCCGTAAGAAACGTGACAAATACGCGGATTACTTTCATAACTCGATGATCGCCACTGACGTCCATCGCCGTTTCTGTCTGGAACTGGCAAAACAGTTTCCCGATTACAGCGATGATCTATGGGGCATCACGGCATCTGATTCGCAAAAAGGCTACGTAATTTGGGGTGGACCGCCGTCGATGGGCCCAATCGACGGCACCGTTGTTCCCAGCGCGTCGGCGGGTTCCCTTCCCTTTCTGCCGCAGCCCGTGATGCGCGTCTTGCAAAACATCAAGAGCCATTACGGATCAGCCTGGAGCCGGTATGGATTCGTAAATGCATTTAATCCACTGAAGAACTGGTATGACACCGATGTGATTGGAATTGACACCGGCATCACTATGGTGATGGCCGAGAATGCCCGAACGGGTTTTGTCTGGGACACATTTATGAAGAACCCGGAGGCAAAGCGCGGCATGGAACGCGCGGGGTTTACGGCTTATGCGCCATCAGGCACCGAACCCGGATAAGATACCTGCTACTTCAGTTCGATGACGGCCAAGCCGTGCGCGGGTAGAGTGACATTCAGTTCGTCACCCTTAAGGTTGCGAGATTCTGGATCCGGAAGATCGGCCGCACGGCGCAGATCCTGGATTTGAGCCTCCGTCGGGTAGCGAGGCGAACCGATCTTTTCGTAGAGAGCATGAAAATCTCCGTGTTCGCGATCCACGCGCGAAATAGTAGCACGTCGTGGCCTGGCGTTTTTGAAGTTCACACTGAAGTTTCTTGGCGAACCCGTCTGTCCTGGCGGAGCATAGTTCCATAAGGCGAGAACCAGGGTTCCGTCCCTGCGACGCGTTAGCAGGCCAGAATCCGAATCGAGCACAATGCGCTGATCTCCCAGCTTATGCAGTAGTTTGAAGGCGTTGTATGCAGGCTTTGGAATACCACCCGCGGCGATCAGTCCGTAGCCGCCGTAAAAGGGCGTCTTCACCACTCCTTGCTCTTCAAACACGTCGGAGAATGTCCAATAAGACATCATGCTGACCAGCCCATCACACTGGCGCACTGTGTCGGCCAGCCAAGGCCCCATATAAGTCGAATCCGTAACCTCAGGTTCATTCTTGTAGCTAGCATTGAATTCGCTCCAGATCAATGGCAGGCTGGGCATGCTTGAAGCTTCAATCTGACTATGAACTTTGCTCACCGCCCGACAGACCATTTTGTCGCGTGGAATGTCTTCGTCAGTCCCAAAGACGTCTTGGGACAGGTCGTTGGCGTAAACATGACTCGAGGCAAAATCTATAGGGACTTTGTTCTTGGCACAGTGGTCAATAAAAACATCCATCCATGCCGCTTGCGCCGTCGCAGGACCACCCACTCGAAGTCTTGAATTTACGCTCTTAATCGCGCGCGCAGTGTGATCGTAAAGATCCCAATACGTTTCTTGCCTGGGGTCTCCAGCCCAAAAATCCAGATTGGGTTCGTTCCATACCTCGAAGTACCATTGGGCAACTTCGTCGAGGCCATAGCGATCGACAAGGTGTCTAACAAACGAGACGATGAGGTCATCCCACTTGGTCCAATCCTTCGGCGGAGAAACGTTGGGCTTGTACCAGAAGCTGTGCAGGCTGTTGTGAGCGGCCAGCTTTTGAGGCATAAAGCTCAGCTCAACAAACGGCTTCACACCGTTGGCCAGCAGCCCGTCATAAATCTGATCGACGTAAGAGAAATTGTATACAGGGCGTCCATGGCTGTCTTCGTCGTACGCGCCCACTTCATCGTGGAAAATGGCGTGGAAGCGAACGTATTCGAGGTCCGTTGCTTGCTTTACTCGTCGCAAATCGCTGCGGTAGCTGTCGCGCAGGCTGAGCGCGGCGCGCCCGGAACCAAACATCTTCTCCCAGAAATGCGGGAAAGGATGAGAAGAAGCGCCCGCGTCTACAACAATTAGATCCCCCTTCGAGTTGACTTGAGCATTCACCATAAGTGCACTCTGAGTGAGCGTCACGACGAACAAGACGAAAAATCGACAAGCATGGGTTTTGCTCATCACGCACGTTCGCGGATGGCGACCTGGCCTTGAAATCACTGGGTTGAACCCTGAGCTCCGCTCATCGGGCGAATTCATGCCGCATGAGCCCGGTAGACCGCATGCATTGCGCGGGCATGAGAAACGGGCTTCTCATGCAATAGCAATTCCGTAGCTTGCACGCGCGGCTCACTATGAAACCACCGCTGTACTACACCGTCGTGAAGGAAGTTGGCAATCGAGAGCAGGCTCATGCCCTGGTGATGGGCCATCCAGCACCGCACGAGTTCGGAGCGCTGACGCCACGAATGATGTTTGGACGAGGTAAAGTCCGCAGCTTCATAAAATCCGTACGCTCCCAGCCATCCATCGCGACTCATTCTATGCAGATTTTCCAGCGCATCCGACGCGCAGACGTTCAACGCCAGAAATGTGGAGTACGGCGAGACGACGAGCGCGCCCTGTTCATGTTTGCTAAGCGCGAGATTAGGAACGCCAAAGGCATAGTACTGATAATTTCCCGCCTCATCCATTCTGAAATAAGCCGACTCCGAAATACCCCAGGGAATATGTCTGCTCGCTGCGTATGCCTGCTGCGAGCGCACGGCCGCCCTTGCCGAGCGTTCCAGCAGAGTGTCCGGGTATGTGCGCATCCAGACCAGCGGCATCAGATACTCGAACATGGTGCCAGTCCATGAGAGCAACACTGGCCTCCCATGGTCCAGAGTGTGAGCGCGGCCCAGCAGAAACCAGCTTTCTTGACGGATGTCTTCTTTGGCAATCGCCGTAAAAACCGCAGTGCGCGATTCAGTCGCCAGCAAGTCGTAACACGCTGCCTCGACCTTTTTCGACTTAACATCGAACCCGACCGACAATAGCTTGCGCTGGTTTAGCAAAAAGCGAAAATCCATTTCATTGGCGAGCGCGCCTGCGGTGGCCGCAATCGTTCTGAGATCCTGTATCAGGCGAAGTGTCCGAAAGCGCGCTTCCGGAAGCAAAGCCTCAAGACGTTGGTATAGGGAATGACGTTCTGCCTCACCGGCTGCCTGACTCACAAATTGGAGGCGAGCGGCCAAATTATCGATGAAGGCTGGCATGCGCTCGAGTGCCGGAAGGTCGGGCGCAGACATTGACTTGACCGCTAGTTGACGCCACACGGGAGCAAACTCAGGCAGCAGCCACGGCGCATAGGAACGTACAGTTTGCCGGACGCCCTCCAACCGCGAGTTCGTTTCGTCTAGAAACCACTGCGCATCTGTTGAGGGTTTGGCTGAGGAATTCTGATGTTCTTCTTCAAAAGGATCCGCGAGGCTCAGTAGATATTGCAGCCAGTCCTTTTTCTTGATCTCCTTCTGAGCGATGGAAAAACGCTTTGGCGAAAACGCTCGCAGACCAACCAGAATACGGAGATGATCCAGGAAGCCCTCGGCTGAGGAAGCCGGCAGAACTGGACGGATCAGGAGGTCCAAACATCCTTGCTGAAGAGTCCATAAAGAGGCCAGCAAATTGCCGCTGTCGACAGCGGAAACGAGTTGGGGTTCCAGTGGCGTAAGCGATCGCGTGTCATACCAGTTCAGCAGATGTCCGCGATAGCTTTGCAACTTCGCCACTGTTGCCAGAGTGCGGGCAGTCTGTTGCGCAAACTCAGGAATTGTGAGGTAGCCAAACTCGCAGGCAACTTGCCGCGCATTGAAGAGAAGACCCAGATTAGTAGGCGAGATGCGGGGGGCAATGGCAGGAGGCTCCTCCTGCACATTGTCGGGGATGAGCCAATTGTGTTCTTCGGTACAGAATTCAGCGAAGTATCTCCAAATTCGAAGGCCCGCGTCACGGAGCAGCAATTCATCCTTCTCGGGCAACTCACCGCGCAGAGCGCGCGGAGGGCGGTTCAACCACCCAGACAGCAACTTGCTACCAGCCCAGAGCAAGAGGATAGGAAGGGCCGCAGGCAGGGCGCCGGGGCGCATGAGCCACACCAGAAGACCCAGCCCGAGAGCGAGCGCCGGTGTCCAATCCAGATAGCTATCGAGCGGCGTTCGCCTGTATCCGCCGATCTCTGCCTCCGCCGCAGTTTCCCATTGCAAGAGCCGTTGCCGGGTAAAGATACGGCGGACCAGGGTTCGGACCACGGCATCGAGTGAAATCAACATCTGGTGCGCAAGGAACGTCAACGTCAGGAACACATTAACGTTGGCCGCAAAAACTCCATCCACAGCTTCGCGAGCAACCGTCGGTTTATGTTGGACCGCGGCACGAACCAGTTCAAAGACGAACTGGCACCAAGCAGGCACAACCAAAATTGCCAGGGTCGCGAGCGTCCAATACACCGGGGCCCCAGGCAGAACGATCCACCCCAGCACAAACAATAGTAAGGTGGCGGGTTCCACTAGGCTGCGGCGGAGGTTATCCAGAATCTTCCATTGGGCAGTGATCGAGATCGGGTTGTGAACTCGCCGTCCCGACTCATCCGGGACTTGGGGAAGAAGCCATCCCGCAATCTGCCAGTCACCGCGCAACCAGCGATGCTTGCGGCGATTGTACGCCGAGTAGTGGGAGGGGTAGCTTTCAATGACTTCAATGTCGCTCGCCAAGCCTGCCCGCGCATACGCACCTTCGATCAGGTCGTGACTGAGCAATGCATTGCGCGGGAACCGGCGATCGAGCACCTGACGCACCGTGTCAACTTCGTAAATTCCCTTCCCCGCGAAAATACCCTCACCGTACAGATCCTGATAAACGTCAGAGATCGCGCGGGTATAAATGTCGAATCCCGTCTCTCCCGAATAAATGTTCGCCAGCCGTGAACGTGCGGTGCTTTGAACGCTCACTCCGACCCGCGGCTGCAAAATGCCATAACCTGCAACAACGATGTTCTTTTCCGGGTCGATGATTGCCTGGTTTAACGGATGGGCCAGAGCCCCGACCATACGATGCGCCGAACCCCGCGGCAATTCGGTATCAGAGTCGAGCGTAATTACGAAACGAACCTGCGGCAGTATTGAAAGATTCCCTATCTTGAATGGGAAGCTGTCATACTCATTGCGCAGCAGCCGGTTCAAATCCATCAGCTTCCCACGCTTGCGCTCCCAACCCATCCACACTTCTTCTCTTGGGTTGTAGATGCGGTGCCGATGGAAGAGAAGAAACGATCCCATCCCGCGGTCGGCATATTTCTCGTTTAATCCACCGATTAACTCCGCACACAGATCGACCAGCGGATCGTCTTCGCGAGGCTCGGAGCGCGAATCGGGCAGGTCGGTCAGCAGCGCAAAATGCATATTGCGGTCGTGGTTGCCGAGAAATCGTACCTCGACATCATCCACCAGCTTGCGAACCTGACCTTCATTCAGCAGCAGGCTGGGGACGGCCACGAAGGTAATGCAATCGTCAGGAACGCCTTCGGACAGATCAAGCTTCGGAAGAATCTGCGGCTCCAGCAGCGAGGTAATTAAATAGTTGCTCAGTTGAACGGCAGCTTGAGAACAGGGTAGAAACAGCGCCAGCATCGAGAACAAAATAAGGCCGGGGGCAACTTGGGGGGCGATCAGAAGCAAAACAATCGCTGACATCATGGCGAAAGTGAACAGCAACATGATGGAGAGATAAAACTCGTCGGGATACCGCCGAAGAGCGGACGATACCCTTTGGTATACGGAAGGCGTGAAACCCACCCTCTGTTGCAGCAAGGTGGCTCCCTCGGCAAGAAGGTAGTATCCGACATGCGAACATCTTAGGGCTACGCGCGGATCTGTTTCCTTTCGTTGGTGGGCCTCCTGCGCCAGCGCGAGCGCTTCGGCCGCAACCTCCATCTCGGTAAAATCGGCGCGTTCGGCAATGTCTACAAGTGCGTTTCGATATGCATCTCGACTGTCAAAATCCATTCGAGGATAGGCGCCTGCAGGATCTTGACGCAAGATAGCGTCGAACATAATCAGTGGTTCGAGCACGTCTTTCCAAAAGATTTGGCTGACATCGCGAAGACTGCGCACGCACGCGCCAACATCGTGCGGTCCCCCAGGATTCGCCATGACCTGGGCACCTCGAACCGCGATCTCTTCCAACAAGACCAGCTTGAGCGTCGGAATTAGCGCCCAGAGCTCTTTCATTGTGAGAACGGTTTGTTGTTGAAAGGCCTCAAGGTAGGAAACGAATGTCTGTTGGCTAAAGTGATATGCAGTCGTCGAAAAAAAAGCCTCGGCCAAAGCCGCTATCCTCGGAGTAATGGCTCCGCTTTGAGTTCGCACATGAGGAATTTTTCGCCGTAGCTTGAAGGTTTCGCCTGCGCCGTCGAGCTCCGAGACCATCAGGTGAACGTTGTCGTACAGCCAGCGGGAGTCGTCCGAAATCCCCACGCCCGGGAGGGGCGCTTCGACCGCATTGAGGACGGGGCTGAGCGCTTTGGACAGCTCTCGCCAGCGCCCCAGGAACACTTGCGATCCACTTTCGCTGGGCAGCCAGAAAAGATTCTGTGCCAACAGCGTTGCACTTGCGCGTAGGGCACGATCGCTCAACCCCGCTTCGTCGCCCGATGAGGTGCGTTCAATTTCCGTATTAACCATTTCCAGATGAATGTCCTGCGACATCTCTCACGTTTCCTATCGATAGCTGGCGGCCTGCATTTCAAACATTTCTGCATAGCGACCGCCCATACCTGCCAGCTGCTCGTGACTACCCTCTTCGGCAATTTTGCCCTTGTCGAGCACTACGATGCGATCCGCCATACGCACGGTAGAGAATCGGTGTGAAATAAATAGGGCCATCTTCCCCGTGGTAAGTTCAGCAAAACGGTGGAACACCTCAAACTCGCTGCGGGCATCGAGTGCGGCGGTCGGTTCGTCGAGAATGAGAAGTTGCGCGTCGCGCAGGTACGCGCGAGCCAACGCAATCTTTTGCCACTCACCGCCAGACAGATCCAGGCCTCCATCGAAGCGGCCACCTAACATTTGCTCGTAACCGCGTGGAAGTCGGGCAATTACACTATCCGCCATGCTCTTCCGCGCTGCCGTCCGCAGGAGTTCCGGACAGTTGATTTCCTCAACGCGGCCCACGGCGATGTTTTCGCGAGCCGTCATTTCATATCGCATAAAGTCCTGAAATATGACACCAATTTCACGATAAAGATCCTCGAGGCCATACTCTCGCAGATCCACTCCATCCAGCAGGATTTGTCCTTCGCTAGGATCGTACAGCCGAGTAATCAGCTTGACCACGGTTGTTTTGCCTTGACCATTTTCCCCGATCAACGCGACGCGCTCTCCTGGTTGGAGACGGAAATTCATCCGGTCGAGAATTGATCGGGGGCTGCCCGGGTACCGGAAAGAGACGTCACGGAATTCAAATCCGCGCACGATCGGCCTCGGAGCCGCTAGGGCATTGGGCTTGGACCGGATGGTAGGCTGCATGTCAAAGAACGCAAGCAGATCGGTAAGGAACAATGCCTGGTCCGCGATGCCGGACAGAGTCGAAAAAATCTGCTGGATATTCGTGCTGGCCTGCAGGATGGCGCCGGACAAGAATGTCAGGGTACCAATGGTGAGTTCTCCTGCCAGGGTGCGCCAAATTACGAATACATACGCAGAGTAGTAACCCATGGTGCCGAGGACGGACAAAAATGAGCCGGCAATCAGCCTTCGGCGTGACAGAGCCACATTTTCGTCGTAGATTTCATCGGAAAGACGAGTGAATCGCCCAGTCAGAAATTCGTTCAACCCGAACAGCTTAAGTTCCTTCGCAGCCTCTCTGCTGCCGCCCAGCACGCGCAGGTAGTCCAGTTGACGCCGGATCGGCGTTTGCCGGAAATTCTTGGCGTATCCAAGAAATGCAAAATGGCTCTCCCCAAGAAACGCCGGCAAGACGCCAGCTACAAGCAGAAGCATGAGCCATGGGGAGAAGATCATGATCGAAATCGATAAGGACACCACCGTCGCGACCTGCTGAACCAGACGTCCGATCGATTGGATCATTCCCAGCCGGTCGGTCGCCTGTACCCTGGCTCTGTCCAGACGATCGTAGAAGACTGGGTTCTCATAAGCCAGAAGATCCAGTTCCGCCGCATGTTTCATCACCTGGATACTGACGTGACGCGTGTATTTGTCGGCCAGAAGGGAATCCAAATAATCGATGATTCTCGTAAGGATCGTGCTCAAGACGGCCAGCCCGAATTCCGCCGCAACCAACCACCAAAACCGAGGCTGCACCGGCTGATGGCTCGACGCTACGCGCACAATGCCGTCGATAATGAGCTTTGTGACCCACAGAAGTGCCATCGGCAACAGCGAAGCGAACACGCGGAAAATCAATCCCGCCGCTACAACCGGAGGTCCCGATTGCCACACGATTCCGAGGACCGGCGGCAGGTTGCGAAGAGCTACCAGGCGCTCCCGCCAACTGCTCCAGAAACCGTCTTCCGCCATAGGTGGGGTCCTAAATTGACCGTTTAACGAGAGGGGCGAAGGAAAACGAAAGTTAGATCGTGTGCTTGCTGTCCATCCCACATCGCCCCGTTATAACCATAATACCGAACATCGCTCGTAATCGTAAGCATTTCAGCCGGTTCGCTGTAAATAGAAAAGGCGGTCGTGAGGGCCCGAACGTCGGTGTCGCCGACACTAACCCATGACCGCCGACCCGCATCGAGAACGGCTTTAACGCGGGTGCAGATTCAGAACTAGCTCGGAAAGTACCGTATATCGTCGGGCAGGCCAATCGGGTAAATACCCTACACGCTTATGCTTAGTTTGGCAGCTTCTGAGCCAACTGAGCGTTCACTCCGCCATGGTTTAACGTCCGCGCTCTATCTCAAGGCTTTCCGCGTTCACGTTGATCGTGTTCCCTACGAGAAACCCTGTCACGCTGACGCGTTGGCCAGCGGATTGCGAGAACTGATGCGGATCCCCCGCCAGTATATAGCTGCTGTCTCCATCCACGATTGTGTAGCTCGCTCCATTTTGCACACAATGGCGAGCACAATCTGATGCGTTCTTTTCTGAATCAGTATGTCTGGCACCACAACGTGCGTCGGTGATGATTCCTGAAAAAGTCTGGCTAGGCACAATCGGATCAAACTGCTGTCCCTCGGCATTTTGCGGAACTTCTCCACCGGCAATCGCAACCGTGACGCCAGCGAGTACCGCGGCAAAGAGCAAAGAGGAGGCCAGCGTGGTTGCCGCAAAAAAAGCCAGCAAGGCCAGCCATGAGCGATCACGCTGTTTCACGCTGCCTCGTTGTTTCTTCTTCATACGGAGTTCTTTGTTGTGTGCGTCGCTGCTGGGGTTGCACGGCCGTCTGCCATTGTTCGCTGATCAAGTTGGGCAGATGGCTAGCGCCGCAAGATTGTCTACTCATGGGTAAGCAAATTATGGGGAACACCTACAGCATCGACTTGATGGCAGCAGAAACACGCAGATGTTAGGCTTTGCGAGGATAAGATTACATGCGATGGAAAGGACAAAATATGAATAAGTTCTTGAAGCTGCTACTCGGCACCAGCCTTTATCTACTGGAACAGTCTGACCACACGACCAAAAAGGCGCGCGACCGTGCCGCGGAACGCATCGACGACCTGCAAGATGTTGCCCGACAGAAGTATCAGACGGCGGCCGATCGGGTGGCGAGAGCATCGAGAGCAATTCGCGGCGAAGATCATGAAGTTCTGTCGAACCTCCTGCGGTTTGCGGCAGGAGTCGGCGTTGGCGTCGGTGTAGGACTGATTCTCGCACCTGCCAGCGAAGAAGAAACCCGTAGCGCCATAGCGGGGAGAGTGCATGAAATGGGGGATAGCGTGCGACGGAAGTTTTCTTCAGAAGCTCACTCCGCCACCGGTACCGGCGATTAGGAGAACGAAATCGGACGAACGATAAGAGGCCTCGTCAAGCCATAGCGTGAGTATTTGGGGGCGCGGCAGTTAGGGAAGGCACAGCAACCTCTACCAGCGTGCCGGGATCTGAATTGGTCAGCCGCAGTTCCCCGCCAAATTCCTTTGCCCGCTGGCTCATGCCTCCGATGCCGATGCCAATGCTACCTGGCCGCAACTCCGCGATGGGATTTTCAATCCCCTTGCCGTCGTCTCGAATCTTAACTACCACCCGATTGTCTCTTTGCGCCAGAGTAACCCAGGCTCTCTGCGCTCCTGAATGCCGATAAACATTCGTAAGAGCCTCCTGAATGATGCGGAATATAGCCGTCTCCAACTCGACCGCAAGTCGCGGAAAATCCGGTGGCTGCACATCGAGCGAGGTCTCGATGCCGCTGCGCTTCGTCAACCCGTCCAAATACCATCGAAGGGCAGAGAGCAGCCCGACTTCGTCGAGCAAAGGGGGATGCAAAAGATGAGACAAGTTACGGACTTGCTGGATCGCGCGATCAATCGTCTCACTAGCGTCCATGGCCGCTCGTTGATTCGATTGGACGCCCTTCCTGGTAAGAATGCCGTCCATCATCATCTTTGCTGCGGCGAGCTCTTGCCCCAGACCATCGTGGAGTTCCCGCGCGATGCGCCGCCTCTCATCATCTTGCATCGTGATCAGGCGGCCGGAAAGCCGCCGGAGGGCGGCAGTCCTGTCGTCTACCATTCTCTCTAACTCAATTGCGCTATCTCGAATCGACTGCTCGAGCTGTTTGCTGTCATGAATGTCAGAACAGATTCCATACCACTTAAGGATTGCTCCTTCAAAATCTCGGATCGGAACCGCGCGCGCCCGGAACCAGCGATATTGCTCATCTCGGCCGAGGATACGGTATTCGGATTCATAGTTGTCACCCGAACGAACACAGTTCATCCACTGGGCCATACTCCGTTCACGGTCGTCAGGATGTACAAAGTCCAGCCAGCCGAAGCCGTTTGCCGAGCCAGGCAGAGCCCCGGTGTACTCGTAAAATCGGTCGCTGATGTAGTCTCTCGCCCCGTCCGCTTGTCGACTGAAAATTATATCGGGAGCGGTCCGCACGATGGCGTCAAGTTCCTGGTTCTTGCGAGCAAGTTCACTGTTGAGCTGTTGCAGCGCTTCTGCCCTTCTTTCTAATTCTTCGGTGCGCTCCGTGACCCTTTGCTCCAGTTCGTGATTGAGCGTTTCCAGTTGGTGGGCCTTGCGATGGAGCTCCGCGAATATGCTGACCTTGGCGCGCAGGAGTTCCGGAACCACCGGAACTGAAATGTAGTCCACTGCTCCGCGCTGGTACCCTTTAAGCCGGTCCAGGTCGGTGAGGTAAACGGCCGAAATGAAAATAATCGCAGTCCTCTGGAATCGGGGATGTTGGCGGATAAGATCAGCCAACTCAAAACCGTCCAGATCCGGCATGCTTACGTCCATGAGTACAACCGCGATATCAGTTTTCAGGAGATGCTCCAGAGCTTCCTTTCCGGAGCTGGCCTTAATCAGGTTTTCCCCAAGTTCAGCGAGTATGACCTCATAGCTGAGCAATTTGGATGGCTGATCATCCACCATGAGGATGTTCACCTTTTCATCTACAGTCATAGTCCCTTCGCGCCTCCCTCGGCTATTGTTACCACGCTATGCACAAGAACTAGCGGTGAAGCCACATGCGAAGTGCAGAGAGCAACTGCTCCGTATTCACTGGCTTAGCCAGGTACTCGGACGCGCCAGCCTCGAGACACTTCTCGCGATCGCCTTTCATCGCTTTCGCAGTCAGCGCAATGATAGGCAGGCGCCGGAATGACGCGTTCTGCCGGATCACCTGCATAGTCTCGTAACCATCCATCTCCGGCATCATGATATCCATCAATACGATCGCCATGTCAGGAGTGGATTCGAGAGTGGCGATCGCTTCGCGTCCCGTCCCGGCGGTTAACACCGTCATTCCGCGACGCTCCAAGACACTGCTGAGGGCGAAGATGTTTCGCACGTCGTCATCCACGACTAGCACTCTCTTCCCCACCAGAGCGTCATCCGAACGATGCAATCGGTCGAGCATCTTCTGCTTCTCGGACGGAAGATCGGCGACGACGCGATGCAGGAAGAGAGCAGTCTCATCTAGCAGGCGTTCCGGCGATTCAACGCCTTTCACGACCACGCTGCGCGCCAGCGTATGCAGGCGAGCATCCTCTTCCGACGAGAGCTCTTTTCCAGTGAACACCACGACCGGTAAATCGCCGAGCGATGAAGAGTCGCGCAGTCGCTCCAGAACATCGAAGCCCGACATATCGGGGAGGCGCAGGTCGAGGACGACGCAGTCGAACGGCTGCTCGTTGAGCGTGGCAAGCGCTTCGTTGCCGCTAGCTGCGACCGAGACGTCGATGTCGTCATAACCCAGCAGCTCGCGAATACTAAGCTGTTCGGCTGGATTGTCTTCCACCACCAACAAGCGCTTGCGGCGCGGCATCGAGTATTCCTTGATGCGGTTTAGGGCCGCTCCCAGTCCCTCCGGTGTCGTCGGCTTGGTCACGAAAGCGAAGGCCCCACGGGCCAAGCCGTGATGTCGGTCTTCGTCCAGCGTTAACATCTGAACCGGGATGTGGCGAGTAGCCGGATCCTGCTTCAGATGGTTGAGAACCGTCCAGCCCAGCATGTCCGGCAAGAACACATCGAGTGACACGGCGGTGGGATGGAACTCGCGAGCTAACGCCAGGGCTTCCGAGCCTTTCATGGCGACTAGCACCTTGAATCCCGTATCGCGAGACAGGTCGCACAGTACACGAGCGTAGTGCGGATCGTCTTCGACGATCAGCAACACCGCATCATCTGGCCGCAGGTTCTCGCGGTCGTCGGCGACATGCTCGACCGCGACTTCCGTCGCCCGCACCGCAGACAACTGCAGCGGCGGGGCAGCTGACCGGGTTTTTCGGTCGGCCGATGTAACGCTGGCGGCGGAGGGACCAACATAGGTCTGAGGCAAGTACAGAGTGAAGGTGCTTCCCTTCCCTGGGGCGCTGCGCAATTGAATCTCGCCGCCAAGCAGGTTGGCCAGCTCTCGGCTGATGGCCAGCCCCAAGCCTGTTCCACCGTACTTGCGGCTGGTGCCGGCGTCTGCCTGCTGGAACGCCTCAAAGATGATGCGTTGCTTCTCCGACGGAATGCCGATGCCGGTATCCGATACTTCAAAGGAGATGACCGACGCTGCCGAATTGAGGATGGGATGGTCATCGCTCCAGCCGCCCGCCGCAACCGATACACTCAACTGCACGCCTCCTTGCTCGGTGAACTTGAATGCGTTCGACAATAGATTCTTGAGCACCTGTTGCAGACGCTTCGAGTCGGTGACCAGGCTGCGTGAAAGGTGCGGATCGGAGTGCACTTCAAACCCAAGGCGACGATTCTCCGCCTCGTGGCGGAATGGCCGCGCGACCATATCAAGCAGGCTGGCGAAGAACACTTCTTCGGCCTCTACCGATACGGTGCCGGATTCGATCTTCGACAAATCGAGAATGTCGCTGATCAGATTCAGCAGATCGGTCCCCGCGCCGTGGATGGTGCGGGCGAACTCGACTTGCTTCAGTGTCAGGTTGCCGTCTGGATTGTCGGTGAGTTGCTGACCAAGGACCAGGATGCTGTTCAAGGGCGTCCGTAACTCGTGAGACATATTGGCCAAGAACTCGGACTTGTATTTGGAGGTCAGGGCGAGTTCCTTGGCTTTCTCTTCCAAAGCTCCGCGCGCTTGTTCAATTTCCTGGTTTTTGCGTTCCACTTCTACGTTCTGCTCGGCGAGCTGTTGTGCCTTTTGCGCCAGCTGCTCATTGGTCTGCTGCAGCTCTCTTTGCTGCGTCTGGAGTTCGGTGGCGAGCTGCTGTGATTGTTTCAACAGGCCTTCCGTTTGCATCGTCGCCTCAATGCTGTTCAACACGATGCCAATGCTGGCCGTCAGCTGTTCAAGGAACGCGAGATGCGACGCGGTAAATGTGCTAAGCGAAGCTAGCTCAATGACCGCCTTGACGTGATCCTCGAAGAGTACGGGCAACACGATGACATTTCGCGGAACGGCCTCAAACAAACCGGAACGGATGGGGGCCGTGTTTTCCGGCAGGTCGGTAATCAACATGCGTTTCTTTTCGGCCGCGCATTGCCCGATGAGGCCTTCTCCCAACTTTACGCGCCGCAGATGGCCATCCTGCCCATCGGCCGCGAAGGCCGAGAGCAGTACCATACCAGCCGATTCCTCGGTTTCCATCTGATAGATCACACCTTGCTGAGCACTCACAAGCGGCGCCAGCTCTGACAGGAGTTTCCGACCGACCGTGCCAAGATCGCGCTGGCCCTGCAACATGCTGGTGAATCGGGCGAGATTCGTCTTGAGCCAGTCCTGTTCGGTATTCCGATCCGTGGTGAGCCGCAGGTTATCGATCATGGTGTTGATGTTGTCTTTCAACTCCGCGACTTCGCCGCTCGCTTCCACCTGAATCGAGCGCGTCAGGTCACCCTTGGTAACAGCGGTCGCGACTTCCGCGATTGCACGCACTTGGTTGGTAAGGTTGTCGGCAAGCAGATTCACGTTGCCAGTAAGATCTTTCCAGGTGCCGGCCGCGCCGGGCACGTTGGCCTGACCACCCAGACGACCTTCGACTCCGACTTCGCGCGCCACCGTCGTCACCTGGTCGGCAAAGGTGGCCAATGTGTCGGTCATGTTGTTGATGGTTTCGGCGAGAGCTGCTACCTCGCCCTTGGCGTTCACCGTTAATTTTTGAGTGAGTTCGCCGTCGGCGACCGCGGTCACCACTTTAACGATGCCGCGCACCTGCTCGGTGAGGTTGGCGGCCATCACGTTAACGTTGTCGGTAAGATCTTTCCACGTGCCGGCCACTCCGGGCACCTGCGCCTGACCTCCCAGCTTGCCTTCGGTGCCAACTTCGCGGGCCACGCGTGTCACTTCGGCTGCGAAGGCGTTGAGTTGGTCGACCATGGTGTTGATGGTGTTCTTCAGCTCGAGGATTTCGCCCTTCACGTCGACTGTGATCTTGCGCGACAAATCGCCGCGCGCTACCGCAGTTGTTACTTCGGCGATGTTTCGGACTTGTGCTGTGAGGTTCCCGGCCATTGCGTTCACCGAATCGGTGAGATCTTTCCATGTGCCGGCGACACCGGGCACGTTGGCCTGTCCGCCCAGCCGGCCTTCGCTCCCCACTTCGCGCGCCACGCGGGTTACTTCTGCTGCGAACGAACGCAACTGCTCAACCATGGTGTTCAGTGTTTCTTTGAGCTGCAAAATCTCGCCGCGTACGTCCACGGTAATCTTTTTGGAGAGGTCCCCGGTTGCGATTGCCGTGGCTACCTCGGCAATGTTACGTACTTGCCCGGTAAGGTTGCTGGCCATAAAGTTCACGTTGTCGGTGAGATCCTTCCACGTCCCTGCAACTCCAGGCACTTGCGCCTGGCCACCGAGTTTGCCGTCGGTGCCGACTTCGCGAGCCACGCGAGTCACCTCGCCCGCGAAAGCATTCAACTGATCAACCATGGTGTTAATGGTGTTTTTCAGTTCGAGAATTTCGCCTTTGACGTCCACCGTGATCTTGCGGGACAAGTCGCCACGAGCCACGGCAGTGGTCACTTCAGCGATGTTGCGCACTTGCCCGGTGAGGTTTCCGGCCATGGAGTTGACAGAGTCGGTGAGATCCTTCCATGTGCCGGCTACGCCCGGCACGTTCGCCTGGCCGCCCAATCGGCCTTCTGTGCCAACTTCGCGTGCCACGCGCGTCACCTCGCCCGCGAACGCATTCAGCTGGTCCACCATGGTGTTGATGGTTTCCTTGAGCAGAAGTATTTCGCCGCTGACGTTGACCGTAATTTTCTTCGAGAGGTTGCCGCTTGCAATAGCCGTAGCTACTTCGGCGATGTTGCGCACCTGCCCGGTCAGGTTGCTGGCCATCGAGTTCACCGAGTCGGTGAGATCTTTCCACGTACCGGCGACGCCCGGAACCTGCGCCTGGCCTCCTAACCTGCCATCGGTACCGACTTCGCGAGCCACTCGGGTTACTTCGGAAGCGAATGCCCGCAACTGGTCTACCATGGTGTTGATGGTGTCTTTGAGTTCGAGGATTTCGCCTTTCACGTCGACGGTGATCTTGCGCGACAAGTCGCCGCGGGCTACAGCCGTTGCCACTTCGGCAATGTTGCGCACTTGTCCGGTCAGGTTGCTGGCCATGAAGTTCACGTTGTCCGTGAGATCCTTCCACGTTCCAGCTACGCCTGGCACCTGCGCCTGGCCGCCGAGCTTGCCTTCGGTGCCGACTTCACGGGCAACGCGGGTCACCTCGCCGGCAAACGCGTTTAGTTGATCCACCATTGTGTTGATCGTGTTCTTCAGCTCGAGAATTTCACCTTTGACGTCGACTGTGATCTTGCGAGACAAGTCGCCACGAGCCACGGCAGTGGTCACTTCAGCGATGTTCCGGACCTGGCCTGTCAGGTTTCCGGCCATGGAGTTGACGGAGTCGGTGAGGTCCTTCCAGGTGCCAGCCACGCCCGGCACGTTGGCTTGACCGCCCAGCCGACCTTCAGTACCCACTTCGCGTGCTACACGCGTGACTTCACCAGCGAAGCGGTTCAGTTGGTCCACCATGGTGTTCAAAGTTTCCTTGAGCTGCAAAATCTCGCCGCGCACATCGACGGTGATCTTGCGCGAAAGGTCTCCGCTGGCGATCGCCGTTGCCACCTCGGCGATGTTTCGCACCTGGCCGGTCAGATTGCTGGCCATGAAGTTCACGTTGTCCGTCAGGTCTTTCCAAGTGCCACCCACTCCAGGCACTTGAGCCTGTCCGCCCAACTTGCCTTCCGTGCCCACTTCGCGCGCTACACGAGTCACTTCTCCGGCGAAGGCGTTGAGTTGATCCACCATGGTGTTGATCGTGTCTTTGAGTTCGAGAATTTCACCTTTTACGTCCACCGTGATCTTGCGCGACAAGTCACCGCGTGCCACGGCCGTAGTGACTTCGGCAATGTTGCGCACTTGCGCCGTCAGGTTTCCGGCCATGGCGTTGACGGAGTCGGTGAGGTCCTTCCAGGTGCCGGCCACTCCCGGCACCACCGCCTGCCCGCCGAGTTTGCCGTCAGTGCCCACCTCGCGGGCCACGCGGGTGACTTCCGACGCGAACGACCGGAGCTGATCCACCATCGTGTTGATCGCTTCTTTGAGCTGCAAAATTTCGCCGCGTACATCCACCGTAATTTTGCGTGAGAGATCGCCACTGGCCACGGCGGTCGCCACCTCGGCGATGTTGCGAACCTGGCCCGTCAAGTTGCTAGCCATTGAATTGACGGAGTCGGTGAGGTCCTTCCACGTACCGGCCACTCCTGGCACCTGTGCCTGTCCGCCCAGTTTGCCGTCAGTGCCGACTTCACGAGCAACGCGTGTCACTTCAGCCGTGAATACCCCGAGTTGCTGAATCATGGTGTTGACGATGTTGGCTGAACGTAAGAACTCTCCTTCCAGCGGTCGCCCATCCACGTCCAGACGCACAGTCTGGGTCAGGTTGCCCTGCGCAACCGCGGCGATGGCGCGAGTAACTTCCGTGGTTGGACGAAGCAAATCCTCGACCAGCGTGTTGACGGACGTTTCCATCTCGCCCCACGCGCCCCTTGATTCGTGAAATCGCGTGCGTTCGCGAGTTCTTCCCTCCTTGCCAACGACCTGCCCCACACGCTTTAACTCCTGCGCCATTTGCTGATTGGCGGAGACAATTTCGTTAAATGTGTCAGCGATTTTTCCGGCGAGTCCCGTCCAGGAACCCGGCAGCCGTACTGAAAAGTCCCCGTCACGCATAGTTTGGAGGCTCGCGAGTATCGCGTTGAAGTCGGCCGACGCGGGTTCGCCCGTGACATTCGAATGCCCGTTGTTCTTTACGCTCGTGTTGGTTTCGCTACGTAAAGTCGCGGTCGCCGAGTTGCGGTCACTTCGCTTCATAGTCGTCCTCAATTGAACGGGGAGTAGGCCGTCTTTTGCATTCTCGTCTTGTGCAGCGTCCTCTTTGTTCCTCCGGATCTGGCTGGCGATGCCAGCAGGCGTTTCCGGCGGTGAAAGAGATCCCTAGGTCTTTGCTGGACCCAAGCTAAGGGCCGCATCCGCGCACGTCCCATCTCAAATGCAAAAAGAAAATGGGCAGAACTTCGGCCTTGCACGATTTCTTATCACGAAAGATACCGCGTTCGCTCTAGGGTGTTTCCTGTAGGACTTGGGGATGTTCGCTGTAAAACCCAGCTCCGTCTAAGGAGGAGGTCAGTCGCGAATAAACGAGGCATGCCCGTGGACAGATCCCAGATCCAAGAAAGCCTTCGGTAGGCTCACTGAGGATTTCTACGGTTGCTCGTGCGAGATAACATTCTTCCCAAATGTTAAGACGTCCGACAATTCTGGCTTACATCCGATATCGAGGATCGCGACGAATCCCCCCAATTTTGGGGAAGAAGGCAAACGCCAGTTTTTCACAAGGAAGGTACAACCCGACGCCTGCCTTCCACCCCTCGCGTTGGGGCTGATTTCAGAAATAGATCAGTTCCGTCACGAAACCCATCCGGCTGATTCCGTATTTACCGAATTGCGTTCCCTTATGCACTCTCTGCATACTCCCGACTACGCTAAGGCGAACTTTCCCGCCGCCATAAAAAAGACGACCCTGATCGGTGGAATTTCACCTCGCGACCCGGGCCGTTAAAATTCGATTCTGAAGCAGGACTTCAGAATCCTAGATTCGGCTGCCGCCTGTGCGTGTCAAGTGCGTGGCGAATGTAATCACAAACAAAACCAGAAAGATGAAAAACAGCAGTTTCGCTATCCCCGCTGCCGCAACGGCAATTCCGGCGAATCCGAAGACCGCCGCAATGATCGCAACCAGCAGGAACATCAACGCCCAATAAAGCATAGTGCCTCCAGTTTGATGATCTGACTGCCGTTTGACAGGCTAAACCGCGGCGGATTCGGAGACGATCCGACTAACGCTGTAATTTCGTGATGAAATTCCTGTAGCATCAGGCTGCTGACTTCGACCTACGACCTGGCATGTGGGCGGCCCGCTTTGCATTCGGAGTTCCCCGAGGAATTGCCACATTAACTTGCTCAGCAATGCCCCCGAGAGTCTCGTCCGCTTCCTTCTCTTCCTGCAGAGTTTTTTCAAGAATTGCCGACGCCTTTTGATCTCCAAGCAGAGAGGCATAGGTTCGCACGCACCCGTATCCTGCCATTTCGTAGTGTTCAACCCGCTGGGCAGCGGCGATAAGAGCGGCGTCCTTCACGCCGTCTTCCATGTCCTCCTTAATAACTTCAGCACCCTCCTTCACCAACCCCTCCATTGCTTTGCATTTCTGACCTTTTGCCTTCTCCCCCATCTCCTCGAAGATGGTTTCGATCCGGCGAACGTGTTCCTTGGTTTGTTCCCAATGCTCTTCAAAAGCACTTCGCAATTCTGGCGAGACGGATGCCTTCGCCATCTTCGGCAGCGCTTCGATCGATTGTTGTTCCGCGTCGTATAAATCTCTTAGCTGTTCCAAATACAAACCGTTCAGCGAGTCGATTTTCATTCTGTAAGGCCTCCCTAGGAAATAGTGGCAAATCTGATTGGACGCACCCTTGACGCGGCCGTACCAATCGGCTTTCTCGTCAGGCCTTCGAAACTAAGCGACAGTGGCGAGAAGCAGGAGCCAGCAGCGTTCGGCTAACTCCTGCTCGATTGGTGGGTACGTTGAAGGAACATTCCATAGCGGCAGCATAGGTTGACCAAGACGCATGGACAATCCTACTGACTCTGTACAGAACGTAAGGAATCTCTGTAGCACGCAGCCGTCGCAGCGGGGATAGCACAACAACTGGAGTGCATCAATATGCGTAATGTGGTTGACGCGAAGAACAAGTGAGGGACGCAACGTCAAACAAGAAGAAAAAGAAGAAGAGGGAAATAACCGCCTTAATGCGATACAGCAACATCTGGAAAAGCCTACAGCCTGCACTGGATGGACCAATCTCGTTTTCGACCCTACTCTGCGAACTGTGAATGCGACGAAACTCAGCTTCATGTTCATCGCATATCAGCTGGACTCAGGACTTGAAAGGAGACTCCGGTGAACAGCGACTCATCTACTACTACGGGCACGGTTCCTGTGGATTCCGAAGTTATTCAGCGCGCCCAACAGGGCGACCCCGATGCCTTTGCCGCTCTATTTCACGCACACAAGGCGCGGATCTACTCTGTATGTTTGCGCATGACGAACAATGCCGCGGAAGCGGAAGATCTCACCCAAGATGCATTCTTGCAGGTATTCCGCAAGATAGCGACCTTTCGGGGAGACTCTGCGTTTTCGACTTGGCTTCACCGCATCGCTGTCAACACTGTGCTGATGCATTTCCGCAAGAAATCGCTCTGCCAGGTATCTCTGGATGAGCCGTACAGCAGCAGCGACGGAGCCAAGATACGTCGAGAGTACGGAGCCAAGGACAACCGCCTTTCGGGCTGCGTCGACCGCGTTGCGCTGGCCGCCGCAATCAAGGAACTGCCGCACGGATACAGGACCATTTTCCTCTTACACGAAGTCGAGGGCTATGAGCATCAGGAAATCGCCGAGATGCTTGGTTGTTCGGTGGGAAACTCGAAATCGCAATTGCACAAAGCCAAGCTGCGAATTCGTGAATTGCTAGCCCGCGTACCCGAAACGCAGTCCGTCGATCTCGAAGACAAGCGTGTGAGCACCAAACAAACGAGACCGCTGTTCGAAGGTTGGGCTCTATCCGTAGTCATGCAGCCGGCTTCGAACACTTCGCAACTGGCGGGACCGGCGTTGTGATGCAAGCGTCTCGCTAAGGCATGTCTTATCTGTATCTACGGCCTGGACCGGATGGAAGCGAGGCACCCGCACAGCTAAAGTCGTGGAGGAAACAAATCCTGGTGCCCGCAGTGGGTACAGAAGAGGTTTGAAATGAGAGTTGGAAATGGAGCAGTTGCGAAATGTCTCCTGGTGCTCGGCAGCATGGTTTTGGTTCTGGCTAGCATGAGCTGGGCCGCTGACGACGGCAAGGAGCAGAGCGATATCAACAAACGTATCGTGAAGTCGGCCGAGGTTCTCAATGAGATTATGGCAACTCCTGATAAAGCGATTCCCGACGGAGTCATGGAACACGCCAAATGTATCGCGGTCATACCTTCCGTCATCAAGGTTGCTGTCGGTTTCGGTGGTGAACACGGCAAGGGCGTAGCTACCTGTAGGACCGCCAAGGGGTGGAGTGCACCTGCTCCGATCAGCGTCACAGGTGGCAGCTGGGGCCTGCAGCTTGGCGGGCAGGCAATCGATCTCGTGATGGTAGTTACCAATGACCAGGGTATGCAGCACTTGCTGGCGAGCAAGTTCAAACTCGGAGCGGACGCTTCGGCCGCCGCAGGACCAGTTGGGCGTCAAACCGCTGCTGACACGGATATTTCGATGAGGGCAGAAGTGCTGACTTACTCCCGCGCTCGAGGTGTTTTTGCCGGTATTGATTTGAGCGGCGCTGTGGTCAAACAGGACAAGGACGAGACTGAGCTGCTCTACGGCAAACCAATTCCCTTCGCCGATATTTTGGAGGGCAAGGTCACGCCCACACAGGGAAGCGAGTCTTTCCTGACAGCCGTAAGAAAATACTCCCGGCAGTCACGAGAACAGGGCGAGGTAAAGGAACCGGCGTCCCCTAACACTGCAAGCACTCAAATGCAGTAGACGAGCTCCGGTTCAACACTACGGCCAGGCCGATGAGGTCTGGCCGTTACTCGTTTTCGCCGCATCTTATTCGCTCCCCGTCTCCCCGCTCATGCGTTGAGAGACGCGCTGAAGAAAGGCGGACCACAAGGTGTCTGAACCGATCGACAAAACGTCAACCAGTCTTCCGGTAACTTCGTCTGTTCCAGTCGAGGTTCCGGAAAAGCAGGAAGCCTTGGCTCGAGAGGTACTCGAGGCTCTTGAGGGGCGTCGAATACCCTTCGCGGTCGCTGGCGCCTTCTCGCTGCTGGAGCACACCGGCATATGCCGTACCACCAAAGATCTGGACATTTTTCTGACCCCGAAGAACTCTTTCGCTGCTCTGGAATACTTGGCGCACCATGGGTTTCATTGCGAGGTATGTGATCCCGTCTGGCTCGCCAAAGTTCACAGGGATAACTATTTTGTGGATCTCATCACCGGTATGAGCAACGCTGCGATCAGCGTAAATGAGTCCTGGATTCGCTATGCTAAACCGGCAACCGTATTCGGCATCCCAACTCGGGTGTTGGCGGCAGAAGAGTTGCTCGTGTCGAAGCTGTTTGTGACTCGCCGCGAGAGGTTTGATGGGGCGGATATTGTGCACATCATTTACGCGACCCGGGGAAACCTGGACTGGGGTCGCATTCTTCATCTTGCCGACCAGCACTGGGAAATGCTCCTGTGGGCTCTGGTTCTGTTTCGATACGTTTATCCGGCACAGACTCACTATGTGCCTGCGGTGCTATGGCAGGACCTTCTCGGACGACTACTTAAGTTGGTTGTGGAACCTGATGGACAAGGCACTTTTCGAGGCAGCCTGATCGATGACAACATGTTTGCGATTGACGTGAACAATTGGGGACTTGAAGACGTTCTGCAGGAATATCGCTCCCGGAAACTATCGAAAATTGGAGCTGCCACCGACCGCCTGTGCGGTTAACAGGAAAAATCGGACGCGTATGAGGATAGCCGCAACTGCCGATTTGCATTTCGCCCCGCAAAACGCCACTACTCTGCGCGATCAGTTTGCCAGAGTTCGCGATGATGCTGACGTGCTCGTCGTCGCTGGCGATCTGACCAACTATGGCCAGCCGTCAGAAATGGAGCCCCTACTCAATACTTTGGTGCGTCTGCGAATTCCCACCGTCGCCGTGCTCGGCAACCACGACTATGAGAGCGAGCAATCAGCAGAACTAATGCGAATGATGACGTCGGATGGAATCAAGGTGTTGGATGGAAGCGCCTATGAGCGCGATGGAGTCGGCTTTGCGGGTACCAAGGGGTTTGTGGGTGGCTTTGGGCGCGGAGCTCTGACTGCGTTTGGCGAGCCCGAGATCAAGGCCTTTGTGAGAGCGTCAATCGACGAGGCTTTGAAATTAGAGCGAGCAATGTCGCAGTTGCGGACGACCAAACGCGTGGTGGTGCTGCACTACGCGCCGATAGCGGCAACGGCGGAGGGAGAAGCGCCAGAGATTTTTCCTTTTCTTGGAACCTCTCGCTTGGCAGAAGTTATCGACCGGCATGGCGCCGATCTCGTCGTGCATGGACACGCTCACAACGGGAAGTTGAATGGGCGTACCACTGGCGGAATTCCCGTCCACAACGTTGCCATCACTCTGCTTCAATCACAGCAAGCACCCGCTGGATATCGCATATTCGAAGTCTAGGCTGGCGGTTATTTTTGTTCGAAGCGGGAGCGAACATCAAACCTCAGAGCTGGCGACACTCGTCGAGCGGCTCGGACTCCATGAATCCCTCTGCGCGGTCGTCCAAGGCTTTGATAATTCGTTCGATGAGCGTAGCGAATTTATTCGGGTCGGGCTCCTTGGATGCGGCCGTACACAGTTCCCGCCAGTCGGTTTTATTGCTCTCAGCCATTCTCCACGGCTCCTGGTCGTGCGAATCGTTCTAACTGAAAGCAACTACCATGCCAAAGCACTAAGTTGTTCATTGCAAAAAAGCAAAGTCAAGCGTGGTATGTAAATCTTGCTCGCAAGCAAAAAGGAGCACACCAACTTATCCAAGTTGCTGAACTAGATAGGTGGTCCTACGGGAGGATTCCGACGAATTGTTCATCCATTGATCGGTTTTTCGCAGCAGACGCAAAAAATACATGGCATTTTCCATCGCTTGTTGCTCGCGAACTTGATGCTCGGTCGTGCCAAATAGTTCAAGCGCCCGAGCGGCCAAGGCCCTTTCCGCCTCAACGATACGCTGGGGGATCTTGGCATTGTCATCCTCGAAAACAGCGGCCTTGTAAAGTTCTTTCCAGTCGCTCATGGTCGTCTCCATCTGCATCCAACAGAAGCCATACTTCTAGAAGCGAGGAAATTTGTGAATACAGTAAATCCTGTAAATCGGGGCCCGAAAGTGCACCGTTCACGAGTCATGGGAGGCTTGCCTTCTGCAGTCTTTGCACTAGACCTTTCTACTTCTCTATTTACGTCGCACTACTCGACAGACCCGATAGCAGGGTACTTCCGGTTCCGTTACCGTGGTCGAGTGCCAGCCGGGGGTGGTAGGCGGCCGAGGTTTTTGTCGTTTCCCTGCGTTGGACTCAGCCGAAGCGGAACGGCGTCAGGCGAGTCACGCCCCCACTCCCGCTGGGTACGTCTTACCGAAGCTTTCTCTAGCTATGATCAGTCTGGCCATTTCACCGACTGCGGGGCGGCTGGACAACATCGCGCGCGATCACAGTCTCGAAAGCACTCAAATGGCACAAGGTTAGGCGATCTCACAGAGCGCGCCTTTGGCATCTTTTTTGCTGGACTATTTTCCGTCTTGCGTGACCCGGACTAGTTTCGACCAGGCTGAAGCATGAAGACTTTTCGAATTCTGATTGCCGATGACCATGAAGTTGTACGCCGTGGCATCCGTGCCTTGCTCGAGAGCCATTCTGGCTGGGTGGTAAGCGGCGAAGCAGTGGATGGACGCGAAGCAGTAGAGCGGGCCCGAGAATTGAAGCCCGACCTGGTGCTGCTCGACATCGGAATGCCAAATCTGAACGGCATTGAAGCGGCTCGCCAGATTCTCGCTAATAGTCCCGAGACCAATATCCTCATCCTCACGGTGCATGATTCGCAGGAGGTTGTGCGGGAGGTACTCGGGGTGGGCGCTCGTGGCTTTCTGTTGAAATCCGATGCTGGCCGGGACCTCGTGACCGCTGTAGAAGCCGTGCAAGGCCGTCAGACTTTTTTTACCAGCCGGGTGACAGAGCTGGTGGTTGACGGATACTTGAACCCAGATCGCAAGGATGAACCGCGCACCAAGAATCGCCTGACGCCACGGGAGCGCGAGGTAGTGCAGCTTCTCGCCGAGGGGAAAACGAGCAAGGAAGTAGCTGTGGCTCTAAACCTCAGCGTGAAAACCGCTGAAACTCATCGCACCAACATCATGCGCAAGCTCGACTTGCATTCTGTCGCCGATCTGACTCTCTACGCCCTTCGAAACAGAATCGCGCAAGTCTTCTAAGCAACGGCTACGTCGTCCCAATCAGCGTTGCCAGCCCAAACGTCCAGCGCCCCAAAATCTGACCATCGAATCAGCAACTTTCTTGTGGCAGTAAGGTGTCCAGTGTATTGCTGGTCGGACATGGGCACCGATAGGTTCAAGATAGGCGTTTGGGAAGACCTGGGCTGTGATCGGCGCCTGGACGGTACGGGAGAGTGTTCGGTGGTTCGGATCTTAGTGGCGGACGACAATGCCGCGATACGCCGGTGTCTTCGCGGGGTGCTGAACCACCATTCCGATTGGCTGGTTTGTGATGAGGCCAGCAACGGCAAAGAAGCCATCGAGCGATTCCAACGCGCAAAGCCTGACCTGATCGTGCTTGACTTCCAGATGCCAGAGATGAACGGCTTAGAAGCCGCCCGATCCATCGTTAACGCCTCGCCGAAGACTCCGATTCTGCTGGTCACAATATACTATTCGAAACAGCTCAGGGATGAGGCTCGAAAAGTCGGGATCCGCGGAGCTTGTGCAAAGACCAACATCAATGCCGTTGTGGACGCTGTGAGCGCCCTGCTTCGCGAGGAAACTTATTTTCCAAACTGATGATCAATCAGCCGCGTTGGCAAACTTGGCGGACTGAGGAAGAGGCATGGTCACAGAGATGAGTGTGCCGGGAGCTCGAGACTGAACGCTAAGCTGGCCACCAAGTTCGCGGAGACGCTCTCGCATTCCCGCCAGGCCCACACCGGAGTTGGTCCCCCTCGCCTGGAAGTTCCTTAGTAAGTCTGGAGAGATGCCCTTCCCGTAATCCCTGACCTCGAGAACGACTGCGTGGGGAGAAAGCTTGAGAGCAACATCGGCTCTTGAACTGCCAGAATGGCGGTGAATATTTGTCAGACTCTCCTGCAACACGCGGAAAAGCCCGAGCTCAATTGCCTTGGGCAGGCGACCGACGTCATCTGGCAAATCTGCCTTCACTGCAACCCGGCTGCGCTGGGCAAATCCGTCAAGATACCATTTCGCCGCAGATGAGAACCCGGCCTCATCTAGAAGCGGAGGATGGAGAAGATGCGAGATGGTCCGAGTTTCCGCAATGGATTGATCCAAAAGATGGATCGCCTCGGACAAGAGCTTATCCGAGGGCTGGGAATTCGAGAACATGTCAAGGTTCATTTTTACGGCGGCAAGGTATTGCCCCAGACTATCGTGAAGTTCCCGCGAAAATCTGCGTCGTTCCTCGTCCTGTAGCTGTAGCAGGCGGCCAGTAAGATTGCGCAGTGACTTTTCACTCTCCGTCACCGTTCGCTCAGCCTGCTGACGGGCATCGAGTTCCGCCGTCAGAAGCTGATAGTGGACGGAAAACATGATAAGCGCGAGAATGAACGTTACCATAAGAACAACGATCGCGAGAATGAACAAGTGTTTCGAGGCCTTCGCGCGGACGATTAACAATCTTTGCTCCTCGTCGCGCATTTGCTGCATTGTGGAAGTCATTTCCGAAACAATTGGCAGGCCTCGACGGGATATTTCGTCTTGCCCCTGCTGATCCTGAGGGACGGACTTCTTGAGCGCAATCGACTCACGAAATAGCGCAACTCTGCGGGCCGTCAACTCTTCCAACCGGGTGCACAGCTCCTGCTGGAGTGGATTATCCCTTGTCAGTTCGCGCAGGTGCTGGAGGACGCGATTCAAGGCGGGAACCGCTCCTTCAAAATTGTTTATGAAGGCGGAGTCTCCGCTGATTACATAGCCGGAGCGGGCGCGCCCGGCATCTAACGCTGCCGAATCTACGCTGCCCAGAGCAGCTTGCACTTCATGGCTGTGAACGACCCATTTTTCACTCTCCAGAAGACGGACGATCGTAAGATAGGTAGCTACTGCGCTCAGAAACAGCAGAATCACAGCCGACGCGAATGCTACCTGCGCTTTCTTACGAGGTGACATCATTGGTGGTGACATCATTCGTACCCGCGGGCCCCGGATGTTCAAAGTCGATTGCTTTGGCGGACACCTTCTGCCAGCCTCTTACGTTTCTCTACTTCCGCCGTTAGCTGGGACAGCTTCTGTGGATCTTTTTCAATGGTAGCGTGACGGTACATCTCCCGCCATAGTGCATCGAGGCTCTCTACCATCCCTTGTCTTCTAACCCGTGACGATACGATCAAGTTGCGGCACTTTCTCGTTGGCAGACCGCAGAACTGATTCATGGCTTCACCTCGCTCTGGTGGACATCCGTCGCCAAGGAGGGCCGGGGTCGGCATTCGGCGCTGGCAAGGAGACGCAGTGTCCGCAATGCGTCCGTCATCGCCTGTTGTTCCTCGCCGGATGCGGAGTCCGTCTGTTTGAGCTCTTCGCTTCTTTGAAAGATAGCCTTTTCCGCCGCGTCGATTCTTCGCCGCAGTTCTTCAGGCTGAATCTCCAGCAGAGCGGCCCGGTAGACTTCCCGCCACGCATGGTTCATGGTCATTACGCTTCTCCAGTTACAGCCTGCGCTCAGCATACAGACACCACTAAAAAAGGGTGGAAATAGATTATCCGCATGAATTAAAGAAGCCCAGGAGACGCAAACACGCCGCGAGTACCGCGGATGACTTAACCTATACGATAAAAGAATTGTGTGTGCAAACCGAAAAAAATGCTTGACAAGTCTTAGCGAGAACCTTATAAGTCATTCTTAACGCCCTGTTGGAGAAGTTTAAGCGTATGGCTAAAGAAACTGTAAAGAATCACAAACCGGCATTGAACTACGACCGCGTTGTTCTCGCCAACCTGCGAAGGGGTCGACGCGGAAAACACCACGAGCTAATCGAGGGAGTCTTCCAGGATTTGGAAACCCTGCCGATCGGTTCGGCGATCAAGATCCCGCTTTCGCAGGTCGATGGAATTAGCCTGGCCAACCTTCGATCAGCAGTTCATCGCGCATCGGCCTCGCGAGGCTTGGGAATAGAGACTTTGTCGGACAATGATAATTTCTACATTTGGAAGGCCGCGGAGTGACGATGGCTCAGTTTCGCTTCCTGTCGCGCTGATTGCGCCGCAAATGGCAGGAAGGCCCAGTCTGCATGCATTCCGGGGTCTTCCTACAGGGTTCCCTGTATATCAGGTGGATGCGACGCAATATTAGAATCGGTTGGGTCGCCACATTGTTTGATTTCATCCTTGGATATCGCTATCTCGACAACTGAGGAGTATGAACCTGGGAACTGCCAACAGTTCGAGTTTGGACGCTGCATCGCTGGCCTCTTTCACACCATCGAGCGACCAGGGTCATTCCGCGCATGTAATGCAGTTCTACGGCGAAGATGACTTTCTTCTCGATGAGTTGAGTAGATTTATCGGCACTGCTCTTGGCGCCGGGAACGGCGCCGTGGTCATCGCCACCAAAGAACATCGGGATGAATTATCTCGCAGGTTGAAAGCCTGGGGCTTCGATACAACCAAGGCCGCCGCACAGGGAAGATATATTCCCCTAGATGCAGCGGACACTTTGACCAAGTTCATGTTGGATGGATCGCCCGACCCGGCCCTCTTTGTGGAGTTGGTAGGCGGGATCGTTGCGAGAGTCAGGGCCGCCACCGGAAGCGAGCAAGGCCAGGTTGTCGCGTTCGGCGAAATGGTCTCCCTGCTGTGGACTGCGGGAAAGCCCGACGCTGCCATTCGCCTGGAACAATTGTGGAACGAACTCGCCGGGACCCAATCCTTCTCTCTTCGCTGCGCCTACCCAATATCTAGTTTTTATCGCGAAGAACATGGTGATGTACTTCTCAAGATCTGTGCCGAGCATTCCGGTGTAATCCCAGGTGAAAGCTATACCGCCCTCATCAGTAATGACGAACGGCTTCGCAGCGTAGCTCAGTTGCAGCAAAAAGCAAAGACATTAGAGAACGAGATCGCAGAGCGCCAGCAGGTCGAAGAGAGGCTTCGGCGCAGCCAGGCAGAACTCGAATCCCTGGTAGAGCAACGGACAGCGGCGTTGCGACAGCTTTCGTCGCGCCTGCTCAGTTCGCAGGATTCCGAACGCCGCCGCATTGCCCGCGAGTTGCACGACAGTCTAGGACAGTATTTGGTTGCGCTGAAACTCGACATCGACATACTCCGCCGCGCTCCGGATAAGGCAGATTTGTGGTCGCAATCGGAAGAACTCCTGGAACGATGTATCGCGGAAGTTCGGACGCTTTCCTATCTCTTGCACCCCCCAACCATGGACGCAGTGGGGATAGCTTCCGCCGCGCGGTGGTATGTTGAGGGCTTTGGTCTCCGGAGTGGACTGCAATTGAACTTGGACGCTCCCAATGATCCAGTTCGCTTGCCCGACGCGATTGAACTGGCGCTTTTCCGCGTGCTGCAAGAGGCTTTGACCAACGTCCATCGTCATTCCGGTGCTTCGGAGGCAGATATCCTGATTCGCCGATCGCCTGGAGATGTAATTTTGGAAGTAAGAGACAACGGCCACGGGATGGAGCAAAGAATGCTCGATCGTTTTCGCGTGTCGGGAACGGGGACGGGTGTCGGGCTTATGAGCATGCATGAGCGGGCCCGTGAACTAGGGGGAAATGTTCGGATCGAGTCGAGCAGCACTGGCACATCGGTGCGGATAACCCTACCGGTGCCAGCCGATTGCGCTCCCTAATGCCGGCAATCGTGGAGAAATATGACGTCAAAGTATTTTGAAGACGTCCTCGGCCCTCCCCGGGATCTAGAAACGGATTTATGACAGTTCGCATATTGGTTGTGGACGATCACCCAGTGGTACGGCACGGTCTCAGAACTTTACTGGGAGGGCACCCCGAGTGGGAAATCGTCGATGAGGCGGCAGACGGAATCGAAGCTGTTGCTAAGGCGGGCCGTCTGAAACCTGATGTCGTGGTGTTGGACATTACCATGCCGAACATGAGCGGCCTGGAAGCATGCCGTCTAATCCGTAAGGCGGCGCCCACGTCTGAAATCCTGATTGTGACGCAACATGATTCTCCGCATATGATGCGTGAGGCGCTCGAAGCGGGCGCGCGGGGCTACGTCGTAAAATCCAACGCTTCACGTGATTTATTGGCGGCAGTGGAGGCGGTAAGCCAGCATCTGCCCTTTACAGCCCTGAATTCGCATCCTGGGGATTCTGTCCGAGGCTGAGTGGATCGGTACTTGGGCTTGGATAGCCGGTTTCTTGTCAAGGTTAAAACGTTGCAAAAACTTATCGAGGTGAGCTATGAAACTGCGAATCCTGATAGCTGACGATCATGAAGTTGTACGCCGTGGGCTGTGTGCATTGCTGCAGGCACATGACGGCTGGGAGATTTGCGCGGAAGCCAAGGACGGGCGCGAAGCCATCGAAAAGGCGGCGCAATTGAAGCCCGACGTGGTGATTCTGGATGTCGGCATGCCCAACCTCAACGGTTTGGCGGCCACTCGCCAGTTGACCCAACACGATCCCCACTGCAAGGTCATCGTTCTGACGATCACCGATTCAGATCAGGTAATTCGCGAGGCTCTGGATGCGGGCGCTCGCGGGTTTGTTCTCAAATCCGACGCCGCTCGGGATCTGGTTTCTGCCGTCGAGGCACTGCAGCGCAACCGTATGTTCTTTACTCCCCGAGTAAACGATATGGTGCTGGCAGGCTTTCTCGACAAGGGGCACAACGGGTCAAGCGGCGAGCCTCCGAGATTGCCGAAGTTGACCGCTCGCGAGCGGGAGGTCATTCAACTTCTGGCCGAGGGAAAGAGTTCCAAGGAAGTTGCATGCGTCCTCAATTTGAGTACAAAGACAGCCGAGACCCATCGTAGCAACATTATGCGGAAACTTGGCTTCCATTCCATCCGGGACCTGGTTGTTTATGCCGTGAAAAACAATATCATCCAGGTGCAAATACCTACCCAATTTCAGAACCCGACGGAAGGCTCTGCGGCCTAGCGAAAAAAGGGAGCCGTCATGCGGCTCCCTGTAACGATCAGGCCGGACAATTCTAGCTGGCCTTGCGTCGCTGTTCCAGGTCGGATTCACGAGAATCGACTGCATTCCATTCATCAACCTGCTTTTGAGCCGCCTCTCGTGCGATGCCATATTTCTCTTGGATCTTGCCGACCAACTGATCGTGCTTTCCGTTGATGACGTCGATATCGTCATCGGTTAGTTTGCCCCAACGCTCCTTGACCGATCCTTTGATCTGTTTCCATTTGCCTTGCATTTGATCCGAGTTCATTTACTTTTCTCCTTTATGTGTTTTGTTATTAAGCCTACGTACCGCTTAAACTGCGCGAGGCAGGTGCCGCTCAGCAGTGGAGTCGTCGGAGCTAGCCTCGCCGGTTGACGAAACATCCTGAGCGCCCGTGTGTTCGAGAACTTGCTTCGCCCGTTTTACCCACTCCGAGCTGTCGCAGTGAACCGAAAGCAGAATGCCACCATCCTTTACTCTGCCTTCGTAGCGCTTGGCTTCGTATTCCGGAATTCCCATTCCAATCAGAGCTCCGGTAATTCCACCGACTGCACCACCGACGCCGGCACCCGCAAGGGCTGCCATGATCGGACCGGCAGCAATGAACGGTCCCAAGCCCGGTATTGCCAGTGCACCAACGCCTAACAGCCACCCCATTGCGCCGCCGAGGACGACTCCTGTTCCGGCGCCCGTTGAGGCTCCTTCCGGTGCCTTGGTGCCTTTCTCGTGCGCGAAATCTCTTGATCCCGAGCTTTCGGGGAGTAGCACAGAAATGTCTCTGTTACTAAATCCCGCCGCCTTCAGGCCGTCAACTCCCATCTCTACGGTCGTGTAACTGGGATAGATTCCGAAAACCGCTGTATTCTTCCCTGCCATTGAGGATCTCCTTTGTGGTCGTGATTGCGATAATTAGTTTTTGGATTTGACTTCCAACTGGTCGTTTATATTGCTCGCGCCTGCTACAGCAGCCGCCTTGGCTTCGACCGCCCGCTTTTCGTCGTCCGATCGCACAGGTCCCTTCAGCGTTACTTGACCATTCTGTGTGACGATCTTGACGTTGTGGGCATAGGTCGACAGAGACTTGTCCTTCACGATGGCCTTGCGGATCTCTTGAGTGATGTCTCGGTCGGAACTGTTGTCTTTCTGTTGATCTGCGGTAGGCTCGTTTGCGTTCTGGTCGCGCTGATTGACTCTGGTGTTGTCAGCCGGAGCGCTTTGAGTGGTCGAGTCCTGGGCAACCACCCAGGCACTGCCTAAGAGCGAGCTTACGAGAAGAAACGTTCTTACACCGTTTTTAAAGTTCACTTTGAGTTACTCCTTACGTGTCGGCTGCGCGCCGACAGGATTTATGAGTGTTCACCGATTGATTGTTCTCCCCCGGGATTCGAACCCGAGACCGGAACCAAGCTATGCCAGGTGGCGCCCCTCCGCCTCTGAAGGAAACATAAAGCCTTCAGCCATAAGTGCCCATCGAGTTCGAGCCGTAATTTATTTGAGGAAGACCCGTAGGCGTGCGCCAGAAGATTCGCCGTCAGACTCGGTTCTAACCGAACGAAAGATATCTGCTACCACAAGAACCTCGCTGATGTACCCCGTTCACCCGATAGCGGGGACGACCAAGAGCACCTATATTCTGCAGGCGAAGCAAACTAAGTGCGAGTGACGGCGGTGAGTGAGCGTCCTCACGCTGAGACAAAGGAGCCTGACATGCTTTGGACAATATTCGTTGTACTGCTGGTCTTGTGGTTACTGGGCCTGGTGAGTTCGTACACACTGGGAGGGTTTATTCACATTTTGCTGGTGCTCGCCTTGGTCGTTCTCGTGATCAATCTCGTAAGCGGGCGGAGAACCACCGTCTAAGGTACGAGATAATCCGTCCGGGGGCCGCTTGCTCGTGCCTACATGCTGATAGTGGCAGGCGGCCGTCGCTTTGTATGCGGGAAATGCCCCACGAAATGACCATGCGACCAACTCGACGGGTTCTTGCCAGAGTCGCCGTCGTCTTGTTGTTCGTGTTCCTCTGCTCAGCAGCGGGAAACGGATATTCCGTACTCACCCACGAAGAAATCGTCGACCTCTTGTGGAAGGATCAGCTTCGACCGTTGCTGCTGGAGCGTTTTCCCGATGCCAGCGCAGAAGATCTGAAGCAAGCTTATGCTTACGCCTACGGCGGCAGCGTAATCCAGGACATGGGCTATTATCCATTTGGCAACAAGTATTTCAGCGACCTGGTGCATTATGTTCGTAGCGGTGATTTTGTATCGGCCCTTATCCGGGACTCAACCGATCTCAATGAGTATGCCTTCGCGTTGGGCGCGCTCGCACACTACGCTTCCGACAACAGCGGCCATCCCACCATCAACCATGTTGTCGCGGTAACTTTTCCGAAGTTGAGGGTGAAATACGGGGAAGAAGTCACCTACGCGGACGATCCCAAGGCGCACATTCGCACCGAATTCGGCTTCGACATGGTGCAAGTGGCCAAAAATCGCTATACCTCTGACAAATACCACGACTTTATCGGTTTCAAAGTTAGCAAGCCTCTCCTCGAGAATGTGTTTGCCGAAACCTATGGTCTCCAACTGCAGGACGTCTTACACAATGAAGACTTGGCCATAGGAACATTTCGACGCGCCATCAGCACAGTCATTCCGGAGATGACTCGCATGGCGCTACTGTCACGCCGCAAAGAGATTGTGCAGGACACTCCGAATTTCAACGAAAAGGAATTCCTCTATCACCTCTCCCGGGCCAAATACCAAGAGGAGTGGGGAAACGGATATCGTAAGCCTGGATTTGGAACCCGGGTGCTCGCGTTCTTTCTGAAGATTGTCCCCAAGGTGGGCCCATTCAAAGCGGTGGCCTTCAACATTCCCTCTACTCAGACTGAGGACATGTACATCAAGAGCGTCAACAAAACTGTAGATGACTATGGCGCCTTGCTACGCGAACAAAAGGCGGGGCAGCTTAAAATCGCAGATCTAGACTTCGATACTGGCCGCGAGTCTCGCGCCGGAGAATATTTCCTGGCCGATAGAACTTACGCCCGCCTGCTGGACGACTTGGCCAAACACAATTTCGATCAGGCATCTCCTGAACTACGGCGAAATATTCTCAGCTTCTATGCCAACCCGACTGCGCCGGTGGCGACTAAGACGAACGCCAAAGCATGGAGAACAACGCAAGAGGAACTGGATAAGTTGAAAGCGAGTAACACAGATCGAGCCATCGACACCGCGTCGACATTGCCCACGATCCAGAAATCGCGAGAATAAGACCGCTTCTTTCATTTCGGTCCCAGACGGCCATCCCCAACCCTTCCCTTGCCATCCTAAATGCCGCGAGCGAAGACAAAATCAAGAAGAGTCGTTGAAGGAGCTATTTATGTCTGGGAAAAATACGGCAGCGTTCGGAATCTATCGTACTCAAGCTGATGTTGAATACGCAGTCGACCTTATGCGCGCGGAGGGTTTCCGCAATACCGACATCTCCGTTCTGTTTCCTGAGAACCAGGGTACCAAAGATTTCGCTGTAGAAAAAAGCACAAAGGCGCCAGAAGGGACCGCTACCGGAGCCACTACCGGCGCGGTTGTCGGCGGCACTTTGGGGTGGCTCGCGGGCATTGGAGCGCTGGCCATCCCTGGGGTGGGCCCCCTTATTGCAGCCGGCCCGATCGTGGCCGCTTTAACAGGCGTCGGCGTGGGCGGAGCAATCGGAGGCATTGCGGGAGCCCTCATCGGCATGGGCATTCCGGAATACGAAGCCAAGCGCTACGAAGGCCGGATTAAGGAAGGGGGGATCCTGCTCTCGGTTCACTGTGACGATTCGAACTGGACAAAAAAGGCAAAGGACGTGCTGGAGCGCACCGGCGCGACCGATGTCGCATCGACTGGAGAAGCCCGTGCCGACTGGCAGAAGACGGACAAACCATTACCTCGCGCGAGTTAAGCGGCAGGACCGACCTACGGTGCGTCCAGAACTTATTTTGTGAACCTACGGCATATCCCCTATGGGGTTGGGCGGCACAATCGTTCATGCTAGCAGTGGCGTTCATTGTGGATCGGAGGTCGCCGAGGGAGGACGCAGGGAATGCTTTGGGCCGTTTTGGTGATCCTGCTAATCCTCTCTTTGCTCGGGGTGGTTAGTTCATACATGGTGGGCGGATTCGTTCTGTTTGTGGTGGCGTTGGGTGCGGTGCTCATTCGAATCCTCGAAGGCCGCACACCGGGCGGTAACATGGACCGAGCAAGGCTACGACGGCGATCAGAATCCATTGAATTCTGATCGCTGAGACTACGGGAGGTACATGTGATCAAGTTTAGAAAAGGTCTGAACTGTTTGCCTTTGTTGACTTGCCTCGTTCTGACATTCACGGGTCTCGTCGCACCGGGATACTGCCAACAGAGCGCAGCGGTCACGGGTGATCAGACGTCGGGATACCGCATGAAGGTAGTCTCACGCAGTACAGAAGCTGTGGACTACCGCCACAAAGGCTCCACGAAGGTAGATTTGACAGGGCACCAATCTTGCCTCCGGAGTGCGCGGCGAAGCCAAAGTGGAAGGCAAAGCTGGCGGCGTGAAAATCGAAGCGGAAGTGGAGCACTTGCCCCGCGCAAACAGTTTTGGCCTGGCGTACCTTACTTATGTGCTGTGGGCGATCACTCCTCAGGGACGGCCTCGGAATCTGGGCGAATTGATTCTGGACGATGGCAAAGCCTCCGTGCGTACGACATCGGATTTGCAGGCATTCGCTTTAATCGTAACCGCGGAACCCTATTTTGCGGTCACACAACCCAGCGACTTGGTCGTGGCGCAAAACGAGATTCGACGCGACACCAAGGGCGGGGTTGAGCCGGTGGAGGTGAAATTTGAGCTTATTTCCCGAGATGCATACAACTCTCAAGTGCAGCCCATCAACTCTCCGGTTTACGAAGTCAGTAATAAGACGCCGCTTGATTTGCTCGAAGCGCGGAATGCTGTCCGAGTCGCCAAGGACTCCAGCGCCAGTGAATACGCAGCTTCCGAATTGCAAAAAGCGCAGGACCTGCTGAACCAGGCGGAAGACTATTACCGCAGGAAGCAGGGTAATGGTCCGATCGGGACCGTCGCCCGAGAAGCAGTTCAAACCGCGGAAGAGGCGCGGGTGATGTCCATTAAACGCGAGGAAGGTGCAGACGTCGAACAAGAACGCAAAGCGGCTGCCGATCAGACGGCGCAGGCTCGGGCCGACGCTCAGGCGCAACAGGCCGCAGCCGCCCAGGCTCAAGCACAGGCGGCACAGGCAGAACAAGCGCGACAACAGGCTGAGTTAGACAAACAGCAGGCAACGCAGCAAGCGCAGCAAGCGGAAACCGACAAAGCCCAGATGCGGGCTCGCATGCTGCAGCAATTGAATCAGATTCTGGAGACAACGGACACCGCGCGAGGGTTGATCGTGAACATGCCTGATGTTTTGTTCGACACCGGGAAAGCCGACTTGCAGCCGGTGGCTCGGGAACGCCTAGCGAAGGTTGCCGGAATTCTTATCGCGTACCCGGATATCCGCGTGGAAATCGACGGGTACACAGACAGCACCGGGAGCTTGGAATTCAACCAGCAGCTTTCTCAACAAAGAGCAGACGCGGTGAGGAATTACTTGGCCAGCCAGGGAGTGAACTCGTCAGCCATAAGGACGCAAGGCTTTGGACCGAGCCAGCCCATTGCTTCAAACGATACACCGTCGGGACGGCAGCAGAACCGACGGGTAGAACTGGTCGTCTCAGGATCTTCGATTGGCCAGGCGACTGGGCAAACGGTTCCGGACCAGGATACCAGCGCCTCGCCTGCTAACTCCGGTCAAGCTGGTCCGGCTTTGCCCGCGCCGCCAAGCCAGACGAACGTGCCTGCTGGCCAGGTGACAATACCGCAGAGGTAATTCAATTCCGAAACGGACTAACCGGTCGGAGCAGGGGATTCGGACTCTTTACGAGTCGCAGGCACGACCTCGCGACGCAACACTCGAAGGTTCGCCATTGCGTCAATCAATGCCTGATGCTCGACATTGTGGGAGTTCGGTTGCGTCATTTCCATGTGCGTCAGGATAGCCTTGCAAGCTTGCTCGATTCGTTCCGGTAGTTTGGCAGGATCCAGTTCAAGCAGAGCAGCTTTATAGAGAATCCGCCAGTCGTTTTGCTGATCCGTGCTCACCGAAATCACCTCAAACAATGCGTATAGCTGATTCTTATGACCTTCCAGGAGGTTCCCGCTTACCAAGACTGTTATATCGCGGAAGATAGAGCCTTTCGCTGCCGATGTCTGTTCGGTATCAGACCATCGGTCGTTGCCTATAACACGCCCGGATCGCCGTTAAATCGTTTCATTACCCGATAGCATTCACAGGCAGCTTCTTCCAGTCCGGGGCGATCCACAATTGTTACGGTGCCGCGCCCGTTATCGATCAGGCCACCCCGCTGCAAGATTCCTGCCGCCAGGCTCACGCTGGGGCGCCCCGTACCGAGCATCTGAGCCAGGAATTCGTGAGTTACCACAAGTTTTTCGCGGTCGATCCGGTCCTGGCACATGAGCAACCAGCGCGCCAACCGTTGCTCAATTTCATGGAGCCGGTTGCAGGCTGCAATCTGCGCTACCTGCAATCCCTGGATAAGTACGTACCGGTTCCATACCTGCCGCAGCTCCGGCGCCAACTGGAGGGTATCCATCAAAATCGCAGATCGCACCCTGAGCCCGCTTCCGACAATTTGCATGACCACCCGGTGCGGTCCGCGGCTTAGTCCGGCGACCAGCGGCGTACCTACGATCCCTTCCTTGCCTACGATCGCCACTTCCACACTTCGACCGTCGCTGGTGAGCACCACCAGCGAGGCCATTCCATCGTTCAGAAAATAGGCGAAGTCAATCTTCGCGCCCGCCTCATGCAGAATGCGCTGCGATGGCAGGTCCAGTGGCTCCAGTTGTCGTCGAAGGAGATTAAATTCGCCGTCTGGTATAGACCTAAGAATCGAGTTCTGGACCGGTCTTCCCGTGGAATCAGTTCGTATGCCTTTTCGTTCTGTTCGGCTAGTTATACGTTCCACACAGCTCCCTTGCAAGCTTCCGCAAGCCCAAGACATGTTTGGACAGGTGGGCGTAGGCTAGTGGTCGCAGATGAAGTTTGTCTGTTCGACACCGAACGGAGAGGTTCCGGTAAGCTATTTCAGGCCTAGGCCTCCATTGAAATGCTGAATAACGCCATAGCACTCACAGGCAGCCTCTTCCAGCGCCTTCCGGTTCAAAACTTTCACGGTACCGCGCAAATTTTCAATCAGTCCTGCGTCTTCCAAAGCTCCGACTGCCAAGGTCACGCTGGGGCGTCCCGTGCCGAGCATCTGCGCCAGAAATTCGTGGGTGAGAGGAAGCAACTGGGAATCGACCCGGTCCTGACACATCAGTAACCATCGCGCCAGACGCTGTTCAATGTTGTGCAGCCGGTTGCATGCTGCGAGCTGGGCGACCTGCATCCCGTGCATCAGCGCGAAGCGGCTGAGTTCCGACCGCAGTGTCGACGCGCACATTAGGGTCTCTTCAAAAACCTCCGACCGTATCCGCACTCCGCTTCCAGGCATTTGCATGATTGCCCTGAATGTCCCTCGCTGCAAACCCACGGTCAGGGATAATCCCACCATCCCTTCCTTGCCGACGATGCCAACTTCAACGCTTCTGCCATCAGCGCTTAGAGCCACGAGCGAGGTCATGCCGTCGTTGAGAAAGTAGCCATAGGCGACCTTCTCGCCGGGCTCGTGCAAGATCTTGTATTGCGGCAATTCCACGGGCTCAAGGTGAGGGCGAAGCAGGTTGTATTCTTCATCCGGAAGAGACAAAAGGATGACATTGTTGACCGCCCTCCCGGCAGCGTCGCTCCGCGCGCCAGGCAGCAATGGCACCAGTTTGTTCGACCGCGCCTGCTTTTCGATAATTGCGTTTCCGTTCGCCAAGATGCCCCCTTATCCGTCTGATTGGATGCGATCTCAGCTCTCGATTCGATACGGGATAACTGTAGTTTGGGCCGTGACTTCACCGATATCCGAATAAGCACGAGCGAAAACCGGGCGAAGATCAAAGAGTTTCGTGGAGGTGGAGGGACGCCAGGTTACGCCACTGATGACTGGACTTCCCGCAGCCGACGCTCGAGGAATCGACGCTCGCTGTCATTAGTCACCAGGGCGAGTGCCCGACGGTAGTTCTCTGCTGCTTCGACGGGAGATCCAACGCGACGCAGCAGATCGGCGCGCGCCGCATGCAGCAAGTGATAGTCGGCAAGATTATCGTTTGCGGACAGCGCATCAATCAACCCAAGGCCCGCTTGAGGGCCATTCGCCATCGCAACCGCTACCGCTCGATTTAACGCCACAATGGGAGATGGCTGGATCTGTTCAAGGAGATCGTAGAGTCGGACAATCTGCGGCCAGTCCGTATCTTGAGCCCGCGGCGCCTGACAATGCAAAGAAGCGATCCCCGCTTGTATAGCGAAAGGACCATGGCCACCGCGAAAAGCCTCTTCCACCAACGGCAACGCTTCAGCGATCTGCCCTTGGTCCCATCGGCCCCGATCCTGCTCCTCGAGAATCACGATGTCTCCGGCTTCATCAGTGCGAGCGTCACGGCGCGCATCATGAAGCAGCATGAGGGCAACGAGGGCCGTCGCTTCCGCTGGGGGTTGCGGTGTCATCAGCGACCTCACCAGACGCCCTAGGCGAATTGCCTCGGCGCAAAGATCGGTTCGGACCAGCGGCCCCACCCGTGTAGCCGCATAGCCCTCGTTGAAGACCAGATAGATTACGGTCAGCACCGCCCCTAGCCGAGCAGCCATGTCGCCGGTCTCGGGCACGATATAGGGAATGCCGGCATCGCGAATTTTGCGCTTCGCGCGCACCAACCGCTGTGCCATCGTGGCTTCGGGCACGAGAAACGCCCGCGCGATTTCGTCGGTCTCTAGGCCGCAAAGGGTTCGCAGGGTCAGCGCAACCTGAGCCTCGGGGGCTAGTGCCGGGTGGCAGCAGGTGAAGATCAGGCGAAGCCGGTCATCGGGAATCTCGCTGGTATCGTAATCTGGCTCCTCAATGGTGCGGACCAGACCGGAAGTGGCGTAGGATTCAAGTTTTTCCTCGAACCGTGTTTGGCGGCGAATACGGTCGATGGCCTTGTGCCGCGCCGTCTGGATGATCCACGCCCGCGGGAACTCTGGCACGCCGGAAACTCGCCATTGCTCTACTGCGGCAGCAAACGCTTCCTGCGCGGCCTCTTCGGCAAGGTCGAAGTCGCCAATGAGGCCAATCAGGATCGACACGACTCGCCCCCAATCGGAGCGGTAGACTGCGGCCACTGCTTCGGCGGTATCGAGGGGCATGCCTGATTGTAAATTTATTTTCATCTCGGTGTCGATTTAGCTGGGTGCCGTTCGATTTATCAATGAAGGCATCCAAAAAGGCGCTTTAAGTCGATTCAAAAGGAGACATAAATGCGATTCATGGTGATAGTTAAGGCTAACAAGGACTCTGAGGCCGGCATTCTTCCTAGCAAAGAGATTCTGACGGCGATGGGAAAATACAACGAGGAATTGGTAAGAGCTGGCGTGATGCTGTCTGGTGAGGGGCTGCAGCCAAGTTCCAAGGGCAAGCGCGTCAAGTTCTCCGGAGCGAAGCCGACATTGATCGATGGTCCTTTCGCCGAAACCAAGGAACTGATCGCCGGTTTCTGGGTCTGGCAGGCAAAATCGATGGAAGAGGCGATTGAATGGCTAAAGCGCAGCCCCTTCGGAGGCGCCACAGAGATCGAGATTCGTCCGGTGTACGAAATGGAAGACTTCGGCGCCGCGGTTACACCTGAGATCAAAGAGCGAGATCAAAGTCTCCGTGCACAGCTAGCCGAGAAGAAATGATTGCGTCTAAGCTTACACAGGCAGACTCGCCGATGGTCGATACGAGGGCAATGGCTATTCCGGGCCGAAGGGGCCTCACGGTAAACTTCTTTTATCGGGCTGTCGATATCGACATCCGTCGTTCGACTTACTGATGGAGCCGCAACAATGAAATACATATTGCTGATTTACGCCGACGAGAAGGCCTCGACCGAGGCCGAGCGGCAACAGTGCTATGGTGAGTCGACGCAGCTTGCGCACACGCTCAAGGCAAATGGCCAGTTTCTGGCAACGTCCCCGCTGCAGCCGGTGTCGACGGCGACCACGGTTCAGGTACGCGATGGCAAACGGCTGGTAACCGATGGTCCGTTTGCGGAAACACGGGAGCAACTCGGCGGTTTCTTCATGGTCGACGCCAAGAACCTGGACGAAGCCATCGATATCGCCGGTCGCATTCCTGGCGCACGCAAAGGCACCGTCGAAATACGGCCGGTAGTCGAGATCCCGGGCTTGCCCTAGGGTCAGCCAAGCGAGCACGACTCAACGCAATGCGAGGAAACGAAATGCCAAAAATCACACCGTTCTTGTGGTTCGACGACAAAGCCGAAGAGGCGATGAATTTTTACGTTTCCGTCTTCAAGAATTCGAAGGCAGGAACAGTCACCCGCTACGGGGATGCGGGACCGGGGCCGAAAGGGACGGTCATGTCCGCAACTTTCCGACTTGATGGGCAAAACTTTTTCGCATTGAACGGCGGACCGCTCTTCAAGTTCACAGAAGCCATATCATTCTTCGTGAACTGTGAAACGCAGCAAGAAGCAGACGAGCTGTGGGAGAAGCTTTCAGGCGGAGAAAAATCAAGATGCGGCTGGCTGAAAGACAAGTACGGTCTGTCGTGGCAAATCATTCCGTCGGCCTTAACCGCAATGCTAGGTGACAAGGACCCCGGGAAAGCAAAACGTTTGATGGAAGCGATGCTTCAAATGGAAAAGCTCGACATCAGCCGTTTGAAGCTAGCGTACGACGGGGTTGCCCCGGCTAAGTAGATTCGTCAGAAGGCAATGCATAATACAAATAAGGAGAAAACACCATGGAAACAAAACCCACGCACGAACAAGCACAACTCCAAATGCAGGTTTTCGAACAACGCCGTGAGGCCCGGCTTCGGCAGGCCCGAGACTGGTTCTTCAAGAACTACTTCGCAGACAACTGGAACGACGTAATGCGAATTACCGCGCCCGGCACAGAGGGCGGCACCAACTTCATGATGGTGGTCAGCTATTGGGAACAGGCCTGCGCTTTACTGAATTATGGTCTGCTTCACGAGGACTTGTTCTTCGAAACCAGCGGTGAATTCTTCGGCGTCTGGGAGCGAATCAAGCCCACCATCGCCGAAGGACGAGAACAGTGGGCCAACAAGCAATTCCTCGCACATCTGGAAAAGGCCGCGCAGCGTTTCGAAGTCTGGATGGACAAGCGCTCGCCCGGTCATATCGCTAAAATGCGCGAGTTCATGAAGCAAATGCGCGGCCAGCTGCAAAAGGCCGCGTAGCGCTGATTAAGCAGCCAGATCAGATAGCGATCGAGCCTGCGCCAATAGGTGCTCGGCGCAGGCTCAGATTTTCCAGTCCCATTTTTCAGAAGTGACCGATGAATCCGAACATGACGGAGAGAATGGTATCGGGAACCTTGGCGCTGCTTGTCATGTTAGGCGGGTGTTTGCAGGCGCAAGCACAAGCTGCGAAGACAGCGTACCCTAGCATGGCTCCGCTTGACCAATACTTGATGACAGATCGTGACGCCGAGATAGCGTTGGCCCGTAGCGCGGCTCCAGATTCTATTTCGCATGACGCCACGATCCTGGTCTTCGGACGGCATGGCTACGAAACCGCATTCAAAGGCAAAAACAGTTTCGTATGCGTTGTGGAACGAGCGTGGATGTCTCCATCTGACCATCCGGAGTTTTGGAACCCAAGGCTGCGGGGGCCGATTTGCTTCTATCCAGCCGCTGCTCGATCCATCCTGCCGCTCACAATCAAACGAACAGGATGGGTGCTCGCCGGGCTTTCCAAAGCACAAATCATGGACAACCTCAAGGCCGCAGTTGATCGAAAAGAACGGCCCACTCTGGAGCCCGGAGCGATGAGTTACATGATGTCGAAGCGCGCATATCTTACCGATGATGACGGCCATAACATGTCCCATCTGATGATCTACACTCCGCTCACCCAAGGCGCCACCTGGGGCGCAGATCGCCCGGCCCCCCGGTCATGCTCGGTGGGCAATTTCAGGCGCTCCGGAGCCTATAACTGTACTCCTGGTTCCGGTTGAAAAGTGGTCGGACGGCACGGCTGCCCACCGATACGAACTGATTTTCGATCTCGGCGGAGTTGAGTTCCGTTGTAATTCGCGAAAAGCTTAAACTGGAGTGTTTAAGAACAAAATTGTCTGGTTACGGGTACCGTAGACACAAACATCTACAAGTGAGAAGAATTGGATTGAATCGAAACTAACAACGGAGAGTAACAATGGGCAAAGTACGAGTACTGGTTGGCACACGCAAAGGTGCATTTATTCTGACATCGGACGGCAAGCGCGAGAATTGGGACATAAGCGGCCCTTACTTTGCGGGCTGGGAAATTTACCATATGAAGGGATCGGCGGTGGATCCGGATCGAATTTACGCTTCGCAGACGAGCGGATGGTTCGGGCAGATCATTCAGCGCTCCGACGATGGCGGCAAAACCTGGCATCAGCCGGGAACGCCAGCCGGGCAACTCGCTGCATCCGGCCCCCCCAAGAGCGAAAGCAACAAGTTCGCGTATGACGCCGCAGCCAAGCCGCTCACCACGCATCAGTGGTACGACGGCACGCAGCATCCGTGGGAGTTCAAGCGTGTGTGGCATTTAGAGCCGTCACTGACTGATGCCAACGCGGTTTACGCCGGCGTGGAAGACGCCGCCATTTTTCAGTCAACCGACGGCGGACAGAACTGGCAGGAACTCCCCGGCCTTCGCGGACACGGCACCGGCCCCAACTGGCAACCCGGAGCCGGAGGCATGTGCCTGCACACCATCATTCTCGATCCGAAGAACCCAAAGCGGATGTGGATCGCGATCTCGGCAGCGGGAGCGTTTAGAACCGACGATGGTGGTGCCAACTGGAAGCCGATCAACCGCGGACTGCGCTCGCAATACATCCCTGACCAGGATGCCGAGGTCGGGCACTGTGTTCACCATATCGCGATGAACCCCTCACGCCCGGGTGTGCTGTTCATGCAGAAGCACTGGGACGTGATGCGCAGCGACAACGCTGGCGACCAGTGGGTGGAGGTTAGCGGAAACTTGCCAACCGATTTTGGGTTCGTGATCGATGTTCACACGCACGAACCGGAGACAATTTACGTAGTCCCGATTAAGAGCGACTCAGAGCACTACGTGCATGAGGGCAAGCTACGCGTCTTCCGCAGCCGCACTGGCGGTAACGAGTGGGAAGCGCTCACCAAAGGCCTGCCGCAAAAAGACTGCTACGTGAATGTCCTCCGCGACGCCATGGCGGTTGACTCGCTAGATAAATGCGGCGTGTATTTTGGCACCAGCGGCGGACAGGTGTACGCGTCAGCCGACGCCGGAGACAGCTGGAATCCAATCGTTCGGGATCTTCCAGCGGTGCTGTCGGTTGAAGTGCAAACACTCAGATGAGCGCCAGAGAAAATAAGCGCTGACGATAAATTTGTTTATATGCTCGGAGATCACACTTTGGTTTTCACAGCCATGAGTGCTAGGACGACGGCCGATGATGCCGTCGCGAACTCGCTAATTGCTCCGAGAGCAATGTCCTCGGTGACGCGTTGTCCGGAATCAGCTTTTCGAATTACGCTGCTCGCGGTTTGATGAAAATGGGCATGATCGGCGACCAATTTCGGAAACTCTGGCAAGGTGGAATATTTCTTACCTTCGCCATGAAGCCATTTGCCTAATGCGCATTTATTGTCCGCGCCCACGTCGGACGCGCTCAGACTGTGATCAGGCTTCAAGACGTACGATGCGAGCTTCATTTTCCATTGGCTGTGAGCTACGATGGCTTCGTCGAAATTCATGCTGTGTCTCCTTGGAATAACCAATGGCCATGACTGTAAGCTTGCCATGTGACCATTGCCGTTGCGAATCGATCCTTGGTTTTCATCGGCACAAACTCTGGCAAACTTCACTCGGGCGATACAGTAACAATCCAGGCGCCAGCGGCGCTGCCCTAATGAGAAGGGCTTAATATGATTCGAGTGATTCTTCCGCAGCACCTGCGAACGCTGGCGCACGTCGGTGTCGAAGTTGAGCTCAATGTCGAAGGTCTGGTCACGCAGCGCTCGGTGCTCGACGCGCTTGAGGTCCGTTATCCCATGCTACGCGGGACTATCCGCGACCACCTCACTCAGCAGCGCCGTCCGTTCCTGCGGTTCTTCGCCTGCGAGGAGGATCTTTCTCACGAATCGCCGGATGCCCCGCTGCCCGATGCGGTCGCGTCGGGCAAGGAGCCTCTTCTCGTCATAGGGGCAATCGCCGGCGGTTAGGCCGGACCTTCCCCTAACGCTGGCAAGACGCAGTGAAGACGAGTACCCTATTCCTTCGCTTACTCAGTCCAATCTAAGGGTGGAGGAATCTCTGGTGAAGCGATGGATCGTGTGTGCAATTCTCGCGCTCGTAACTGCCAGCTCAATCTCTGCGCAACAGTCACCTGCGGGCCAGAACTCAACCGATCCCTACAAAGCGACGTTGGATCATCTGGAATCGCTCACCAATCTGCCCTTGCCTGACTGGCGTGTGCATGTCGATGTTTCGCATCCCGAGGATACGTCTGTGGACGACTCGGGATGGGAGACGGCTAAAGTCGGGGATAGGTGGTCGACCGGATCTCGCGTGCTGCGCCGCTCGATCATAATTCCGGAGAAGATCAACGGTTATGCAGTACTCGGCGCCCGCGCGAAGTTGGACTTCCGCTTCGACTTTAACTGGAACAGCAAAGGTCCGGTTACGATCGCAGTGTTCTCGAACGGCTCGCTCGTATCACGAGGCGACGACGACATGCAGCAGCCCATTCTTCTGACGGAGAACGCGCAACCCGGGCAGAAGTTTCTGATTGCCGTGCGGATCGATGCTCCCGACGTCGAGACTGAATTTCACCACGCACAGTTGACCATTGAACCTGCTCCCGGACGGCCCGATCCAGCGATGTTGCGAATGGAAATCCTCGCCGCGCGTCCAATGATTGTGGCCTATGAGGACGGTCGGGCGGATCGTCAGCAGCAACTCGATGCCGCGGTGAAAGCCATCGATTTTTCGCTACTCGATAAGAACAATCAGGCGGGCTTTGACGCTTCGCTACGCCTTGCCCAGAGCCAACTGCAACCGTTGAATGCGTGGTTGAAACAGTTCACGATTCGTGCCATCGGGAACTCGCATATTGATATGGCCTGGCTCTGGCCGTGGACGGAGACGGTCGAGGTCGTGCGTAATACGTTTCAGAGCGTTTTGGATTTAATGCGCGAGTACCCTGATTTCAAATTCACTATGTCCTCGGCTCGCACTTATGAATGGATGCAGGAAAAATATCCGGACATGTTTGAGCAGATCAAACAGCGCATAAAAGAAGGACGATGGGAAGTCATCGGCGGCATGTGGGTCGAACCCGATCTCAACATGCCGGACGGCGAGTCGCTAGTGCGCCAGATTCTGGTCGGCAAACGATATTTTCGGAAGAACTTTGGCGCCGACATCAGGATCGGCTGGAACCCCGACTCGTTCGGATACAACTGGCAGCTTCCGCAGATCTACAAAAAATCCGGTATCGACTATTTCGTGACCAGCAAATTGCTCTGGGCCACGGACTACACAAAATTCCCTTACCGGCTGTTCTGGTGGGAGGCGCCTGATGGGAGCCGACTACTAACCTATTTTCCCCACGAATACGCCAATGACTTCAACCCTCAGCAGATCACGCGGGACCTCTCGGTTTATGCCCCGCTCATCTACGGAAATAAGACGACCGATTCTCCTCAAATGCTTTACTTGTATGGAATTGGCGATCACGGTGGCGGGCCGACCCGAACGATGCTCGATCAGGCCAATCGCCTTCGGGATCCGAATACGGTCTTCCCGAAGATTGACTTCAGCACCGCCAAACAATTTTTCGCTGACCTGAACCAGCAGTTTCCAAGTCTCACTGTTCCCACGTGGAAGGACGAGCTCTATTTCGAATACCACCGCGGCGTATACACAACGCAGGCGGATACGAAACAGCGGATCCGGCATGATGAGGAACTAATGCTCGATGCGGAAAAGTATGCATCGCTAGCCTCCCTCTTCGGCCGCCCCTATGCACAGGATCAGTTCGAACTTACGTGGAAGAATCTGCTATTCGACCATTTCCACGACATTATGCCGGGATCTGGGATCGCGGTGAACTATCTCGACGCAAAGCGAAATCTGGAGGATGTTGCCCGCTCGGCGAATGAGATCACGGGCGGAGCACTCGACGAGATCGTGGCTCACATCAACACCCAAGGTGATGGCGTGCCGGTTGTGATTTTCAATTCTCTTTCCTGGCCGCGAAAGGAACCGATCGAGGTTGAAGTGCAATTGCCTGGCCCGGCTAAACAGATCAGAGTAGTCGACACCACGGGAGCGTTAGTCGAGCACCAGTTACTCGCGATGGACGCGACCACGAATCGAGCCCATGTGCTCATTCTGGCCAACGAGCCAGCGCTCGGATACCGGACCTATTTTGTGCGTTCCGCATTGACCTCCGGCGTCCCCCCGAATGTGATCAACGGCCAACTGCAAAGCGTCAGAGCTTCCGGCACTACGCTGGAAAACGGATACCTCCGAGTCACAGTCGATTCTCAAACCGGATGCATGACCAGCCTCTTCGATCTACGAACTCAAACCGAGGCGCTGGCTCTCCCCGAGACTGATACGGGCGGCCCCAAGACGCTCTTGTGCGGAAATCTCCTGCAGGCTTTCTACGACAAACCCAAGCAATGGGACGCCTGGAACATCGATTCTGACTTCGAAAAACAGCATTGGGATTTGGATAAAGCTGACGAAGTGAAAATGATTGAGAGCGGGCCCCTCCGCGCCGTGATCCGCGTCAAGAAGCACTTCCAGAATTCCTCCTTTGTACAGGACATCACGATGTACGCTGGTGTGCCCCGGGTTGATGTAAAGATGCAGGCAGAATGGCATGAGAAACACATCCTGTTAAAGGTGGCGTTTCCATTGAGCGCACACAATGACAAAGCCACTTTTGAAATTCCCTATGGTTCGATAGAACGTCCGACCACTCGCAATACCGCAGCCGAAGAGGCAAAGTTTGAGGTCCCTGCCCAGCGCTGGGCTGATCTTTCTGATTCGAAACACGGCTTCAGCCTGCTAAACGACAGCAAGTACGGATACGACGTAAAAGGCAATGTGCTGCGCCTCTCGTTGCTGCGATCGCCGGAGTGGCCCGATCCGCACGCCGATGAGGGTCATCACGAATTCACCTACTCTCTGTACGCTCATGCTGGAAGTTGGCGAGACGCGCTGACCGTGCGTCGCGGCTACGAGCTTAACTACAAACTGCTCGCCATGCCGTCGCAGAAGCATGAGGGAACTCTTCCGAGCCAACATTCTTTCGTGCAAGTGGAACCGGACAACGTAGTGCTTACCGCGATCAAGAAATCCGAAGACGACAACTCCTTAGTCCTACGTTTTTATGAGTGGGCAGGAAGAGAGGCAGATGTAAAACTCCGACTTCCAGCAGGTATGCAGGCTGCATCAGAAATCGATCTGATGGAGGAGCCAACTGTCGACCTCGCAGTACGTGACGATGCCATCACGGTGCACACTAAACCGTATGAGATCAAGACTCTGAAAGTACGATTCTCGACTGGCGCACTCCCGGCAGGAGTTCCCTAGGAACTGGACACCTACAAGCGTCGGGTTGCTAGATCCCGAGAAGGTTGGTCCTTAGTTTTGTGTATCCGTGTTCCTGGGCCCAGAGGTTCAGTGGGATGGTCGCAAGTTCTTCCACCACCGGCACGGCGAGGCCATTCTTGCTGAGATCTATTGTCTTGATGTAGCACTTGCAGCTGTCGCACCCTTCAACCCGTACGTGGGTAAAGTCGTTTGCAGTATAAATTGCAAGCTTCTCTACAGATTCCTCTCCGCACCCCGGACACAGAATCCGCCGAAACGGCCACTCCGTGGCACAGAGCGCACAGATCAGAGATCGTTTTGCCCCATCTCCTTCGGGACGCAGCACGCCGGCTAGCGGCTTTCCTCCGCAAAAAAAGCAAAGCGCGAGGGCATCGTTGCCAGGCTTATGCTGGCTCCGATCCGCAAGGAGTTCCGCGTAGGGCTGCAGAAATATCCAAACCAGGAGCGCTTCGGATTCGCTGGACACGACCAGGGAATCCGACGCCGTCCGCCAATGATCGATGAGCAAGTTTCGAGACTGAGCAGCCGACTGCTTCTTCAAGTTGGCAGCGGATTCAGCGACGGGTCGAGGGCTGAAAGCACCCACGCGAGAGAGGAAGTCCTGAAACTTTGGCTGCAGCAGAGGAAGATCCAGGTCTTCATCGAACAAACTACCAGCCTCTTTATGCGAACCATTCCCGCACGTCGCCTCGACTTGGGAGTAGAGTTCTTTCTGCAATGTAGCGACGCCTTTGTAGAAGCGCAAGACTTCAGCCGCAAAAGGATGCGCGGATATCAACTCATCCGCCCGCTGAACTCTCCGATCCCATTTGGATTGCTTCATTTCCGCGGAGGCCGGCTGCCGGTGACCTGTTCGTACCAGAGACGGTGATGAGTCTTCGCCCAAGCGACAGAAACTTCGCCTCGGATGATTGACGTAAAACCGCCACGAATCATGGCCGTTCCCATGTAAACGTGGATGATGAAGCCGCCAACTGTGGCGAGGGCAGCAACGACGTGAACTGTGACGCACAAATAGCGCAACCAGCGTAGGCTCCAGGGGATGGATTCCACGAACCAAAGCCCAGCCCCTGAAAGCACCAACAGAATCACGCCATAAAACATCAGCCAGAAAAATATTTTCTGCCCGTAGTTGAAGCGGCCCTCGGGAGGAAGATTCTGGTCGTCGTTCTCAATGTAGTGCTTCACGGCCGCCTTCCAGCGCCGGTCCGCGTCGGTGGTAGCCATGTCGCCGCGCCACATTTTGTACATCCAGAACATGGAGAATGCAAAGGCCACGCCAAGCCACGGATGCCAGAAACGCGCCGTCGGCCCCCCGCCAACCAGTGCCGCGAGCCAATACATATATGGGGACCAAAAGGCCAAGCCGGTGATCAGACAATAGACGTAGAACAGAGCGCCCATCCAGTGATGAACGCGCTCGACCAGCGTGTAGCGGAGGATGCGTTCTCCAGGTTCGCCCGTAGTTCGTTGCGAGGAAATGGTGTGCGAACTCACGGCTGTCCTCCGTTGTCATGCGTCTCGGGATGCACTTCCTTCGGACCATAGCGGAAGTAGTGGAGGGTCACGCCGAGGATGCCGCCTAGCATAGCGAGATTCCCAATCCACTTCGCCGGTCCTTTCCAGAAGCGTACCACCCATGGAATCTGCGGATCCTTGGGCAGTCCTCCGTATGCCTCGGGATTGGTAACGTCATGCAAAACGTAGATCACGCCGGTCCCGCCGACACCGGCCGGATCGTACACGCCGGCCCTCTCGATACCGTAGTTCTCGCGGAGTTGTTTGGCTCGCGTCTCCGCCAAGTCTTTCATGTCATCTTTCGTGCCAAAGTGCAGGCAGCCAGTGGGACACGACTTGATGCATGCAGGTTCAAGGCCCACGCCGACCCGGTCCGAGCACAGCGTGCACTTGAACATCTTCTTTGTAGCCGAATTGAATTTTGGAATGTTGAACGGGCAGCCGCTCACGCAATATCCGCAACCAATGCAGTTCGCCTGCTGGAAATCGACGATGCCGTTCGAATATTGCACAATGGCGCCGTCCGCCGGACACGCCGCCAGGCAGCCTGGTTCCGCGCAATGCATGCACTGATCTTTGCGCATTAGGAGGGTAACGCTGCCATCCTCGCGTTCGTGCTCGTTGAACTTGATTAGGTTCCAGTAATTCCAGGTTGTTTCCGGCATCGTCTGATAACTGTTGTCGAAAACAGTTTCAGTGAACGTGTAGCCGTTCCATTCCAGACAAGCGACTTCGCAGGCTTTACAGCCGATACAGGTCGTGGTATCCACCAGCTTGCAGACCTGCTCTGCTCGCTCAACGCCCGCTCCTGGCACTGGTCCAGCGTGGCCGGAGATCTTGACAATTTGCAAAGTTGCCTGGCTCATAACGTTGCCTTATGCCTTCTCAACCTTGACCAGAAAACCCTTGAATTCCGGGGTATACGCGTTGGGATCAACCACGGTCGGCGTAAGGCGGTTAAGGATCGTCCTCGCATCGCGCCCCGCATCTTCCTGAATTCCGCGATAGCCCTGATGAATGGGAATGCCAATCTGGTAAACCTTCTTGCCGTCAATCATCATGGGCCTGATACGCTTGGTGACGAAGGCTTTTGCGATGTAATAGCTGCGCGCACTTGTTACTTTGACCTTGTCGTTGCCCTTGATCCCCAGGTCCTGCGCCAGTTCCACGGGAATCTCGACGAATGGCTCCGGAATGAGCTGCACGTTCATGGGATTGTTCTTGGTCCAGTAGTGATAGTGCTCGGTGAGCCTGTAGGTAGTGCAAATAATGTTGAAGCCGTCGCCGGGCACAGCGTATTTATCCGCAGGCGTGGTCAATTTCTTCACCACCGGATTATTGGATTGGTTGGGATGAAACAGGTTTTGCACCGGGCTCTCGATCGGCTCGTAGTGTTCGGGGAAAGGTCCATCTGCAAATGCGCCCAACGGCGCAAATATTCTGGCAGTCCCTTCAGGCGTCATAATAAAGGGACCCATGTGTTCATCGGGATGTGAGTCCGCTTTGAAGTCAGGGACATCGTTGCCCACCCACACTTGTGCTGCTTCGTTCCACCAGACCTGTTTGCGCTCCGCGTCCCAAGGTTTTCCCGAGGCATCGCAGGATGCGCGGTTGTAAAGAACGCGACGGTTCGCCGGCCACGACCATGCCCAGTTGGGGTAAATGCCTTGGCCCGACGGATCTTCCGTTCCGCGCCGTGCGAGCTGCGGGCCCGCCTCGGTCCAGCATCCGGAATAGATCCAGTTGCCGCAGGAAGTGGTGCCGTCGTCTTTCAACCACGCGAAGCCGGGCAATTGCTGGCCGCGCTTGATGACCTGCTGGGTTTTGGGATCGGTGAGATCCGCAAGTGCTTTGCCGTTGATCTCTTTTGCTAACTCAGTCAGCGACGGCTGTGGATTGGTGTAAGACCATGTGAGATTCAGAATCGGATCGGGGAACTTGCCACCCTCTTTCTTATAGAGCTCCCGCACCTTCAGAAAAATGTCGGAGACAATGTCCTGATCGAGGCGGCATTCGCCTGGAGTCGGCACGGCAACGTTCTTCCATTGAAGCCAGCGAGCCGAGTTGGTCATGGACCCATCTTTCTCGGCGAAGCCGGCGCACGCCAGTCGATAGACGGTCGTGTTGATGGTCTTCATTTCGTCGGGAGTAATTCCTGGCGACTTCCAGAATTCGCTGGTCTCATCCGGATAGATCTCGCCGACAACGAGAAAGTCCGCTTTCTTCAGGGCATCGATATTTTTCTGTGAATCCGGCCCAATAGCGACGCCGTTCATGCCGAAGGCGATCATCCCTTTCACTGAACCGCGGTACATGTTGTCCCAGATTTGAGTCCAGGAATAGTTGCGATCCACTTTCGGCATGTAGTGGAAAGCAAAATCATTCTCCTTCGTTGCCGCGTCCCCAAACTGTGACTTTAAGTAGGAGACTGCGAACTTCGGCGTATTCGACCAATAATTGAACGAATTCCACGGAGCTGGCTTGGAGGACGTGGGAGTGGTTCGTTTCAGATAAGTCGCAAGGTCTGCATCAGTGGGGTTCGGTACCTTCAGATAGCCCGGCAAACTGTCGAACACGCCGCCCATGTCGGTAGCACCCTGGATATTGGAATGCCCCCGAAGAGCGTTGACCCCGCCCCCGGCGCGCCCTACGTTGCCAAGCAGTAATTGCAATATGGCAGCGGTGCGGATGATTTGCGTACCGAAGGAGTGTTGCGTCCACCCGACCGCGTACATGATCGTGGCGACCTTCTTCAAGTCGCCGTCTTTGCGCACAGAAGTGAACAAATCGGCGGCTTTTAGAACCTGATCCTTCGGTATGCCGGTAATGCGCTCCACCATTTCCGGCGTGTAGCGCGAGTATTGCTGCTTCAATAACTGGAAGACGCAACGTGGATGTTGCAGCGTGAGGTCGTAAGCTACGTCCGGAGGAAGCGTGGGTACCGGCTTCTCCGATCCTGCGGGGGGGGCCGCATGGCCCTTGCCTTCCGCCCCTTCGTAGTTCCAAGTGGATTTATCGTAGATCTTAGTCGCCGGATCGAAGCCCGAGTACAGTCCATCTTCGGGCAGCTTGAAACCTTCCTTCACAATGAAGGCGGCATTGGTGTAGTTGACGAGGTAATCCTTTGCAATGCGGTTATTTGCGATCGCGTAGTTGACGATCCCGCCGAGCAGTGCAATATCGGCTCCGGCGCGAATCTGAAGAAACAGATCGGAGGTCGCAGCGGTGCGCGTGAAGCGCGGATCCACCACGATCAGTTTTGCGTTGCGATTTCGCTTGGCTTCGATCGCCCACTTAAAACCGCAAGGATGGTTTTCGGCAGGGTTCCCGCCCATGACCAACATCATGTCGGTGTTCTTGATGTCGACCCAGCCATTGGTCATGGCCCCGCGTCCGAACGTTGGTCCCAAACTTGAGACCGTGGGTCCGTGTCAAACCCTGGCCTGGTTTTCTATGTAGGTGAGACCCAGACCTCGCATGGTCTTGACGACGAGGTAGTTGAATTCGTTGGTGTCGGTGCAGCCGCCGATCCAGGCAAGGCTTTCGCATCGGTTTACGGTGCGTCCCTGCGCGTCTTTCTCGATGAAAGTGTTGTCACGCGTCTTCTTTATCCACTGCCCAATCTCTTCGATGGCCTGGTTCCAGCCAATGTCTTCCCAATGATCCGAACCAGGTCGCCGCACTTGCGGTTTCAGAAGTCGGCGCTCGTTGAGAATATCCTGCTCAAGCGAAGCGCCCTTCGGACAGAGCGTGCCACGATTAATGGGATGGTCGGGATCACCTTCGACGTGAATAACCTGGGGAGTGACGTTCTTGGCCTTGTCGCCAATCGTATAAATTATGACGCCGCAGCTTACTGAGCAATACGGGCACGTGGATCTGGTTTCCGTCGCGCGGGCTATCTTGAGTTCGCGAAGTTGAGCGTATGCGGGGGCAAGGTCAAACCCAAATACGGTTGCCGCTACGCCTCCTAGTGTGGTGACCTTCAGGAAATCTCTCCGGGTGTTTTGCATGCGTCTGACCATCCTTTCGCAATCGGAAGCTATTGGGTTCTTCCGGTCAAACAGCTATAGGACTTCTAAGTCAAATCAAGCAAAAACAGAGATCGTCATCGCCCGCAGCTCGCCTCGCCGGCGATTACAGAAGCCTACAACAATTTGTCGTAAGGGTGAAGCGAAATTCGCAGAGCATGTAAAAAAGAGAATGTACTCCGAACGATGTACCCGAACATACACCTCGCGCTGTAGCAAGAAAGTCATCTGGCGTGCACGTCCACCTCACAGGAACTTCATCAGAGCGTCGGTCGTCTCCTTCGGGCGTTCTTCCAAGACCCAGTGCCCGGTGTCTTCCAGGACAATCACTGTTACGTCGTCAGCGACTAGCTTCATTTGTTGGCCGAGGGCCGCACCTAGCGATTTATCGCCGCCGATCGTAAGGACAGGAATCGTCAGCTTCTTTTGAGCAAGCTCCGCAAAGTTTTTGGCAGTTTGCGGCCAAGCGGCAAAGTAAGCCCATCCGGCGCGCATGCGTCCGGGACGGGAGTAAGCCTCAACATAAGCTTTCCGGTCCGCAGCCGGGACGGACCTCGTCTTGTCTGCTGCAAGATCGTTCCAGAAGTATGCAAAATAGATTTGCTCGCGTCCACTGACCAGAGCTTCCGGAGTTGGACCGTGAAAGCGGAAGTGCCAGGTGTTTGGATCGTTGTAGATCGGCTCCCATCCTTCGACGCCGGGGAGAAAGGCGTCCAGCACAGCAAGCTTTTCTGTCTCCGCCGGAAATTGCGCGGCATAGGCGTAAGCGACCATCAGCCCTATGTCGTGTCCGACGACCCTCGCTTTTTGCAACCCGAGCGACTTAACGAGCGCGTGAATGCGAATGGCGGCTGTTTTCATGTCCAGGCCATTGTTCGGAATCGCTGAATCACCGATGCCGGGGAGGTCGGGCGCAATCACGGTAAATTTCTCGGCCAACAATGGAATGATCGGTTTCCACATCAGCGATGTTTGGGTGTAGCCGTGGAGCAGAAGTACGGCGGGACCGTGGCCAGCCGTGAGATAGTGCAGTTTGACTCCGTCAACTTCAGAGGCGCGCGAAGTAATCGCGCGTCCCGATGTTGTCTGGCCTATCGCTGTCGATACTCCAAGAAAGAGTGCTGCTAGAATAATTCCGAATTGGAACCGATAATTCTGATTCATCAAGTTCTCCTGGGAAACGATTAACCGAGCTCAACGATCGACACAATCCTAGCATGCCGAAGTAATTGCTCAAGACTCGCGCAAGGTGCACTCGACCTTCACTTACCCTCTTGTCATTTTGTATCGCTGGAAGGAAGCATTCTCAAGGCCACTCCAGCACTTGCCATCGCAAGGCCGGCACAAATCACCATGATCAAACGAAATCCAAAGACAAACGCCTGGGTAATGTCATTTCGGACCACCGCCGCCGTGTTGGCATCCAGGCCGGGAGGCACATCCAGACCGCCGAGCTTGACCAGGTTCGCCTGCATATCGTGTAGCGCGTTTGGAATGAGATTCAGGCCACTAAGTGAGCTCTGCAGCTTGTGTCCGAATGCTTGAACCATCACGTTGCCCAAAATCGCTATCGCCAGAACTCCGGCCATGCGGGCGACTGCATTGTTGATGCCCGAGGCCGTCCCCGCTCGGTCGCTAGAAACCGAGTTCATGACCACCGTAGTTAGCGGCGCAACGCTGACCGCCATGCCCAAGCCTAGAACGACGAACGCCGGGAAAAACGTCGCCCAATATTTACCTCCCACGGACGGCACTGCGAACAGCACGAACCCAGCCGCCACAATCAGTGGGCCAGCAATTAGGGGCAGCCTCGGACCAAAATGCGCAACCAGTCCGCCCGACCAGCGTGAAAGGAAGAACAAGAGCAAAATCATCGGCACAGATGCTGCGCCCGTCGCCGTCGCCGAGTACCCCTGTATCTGGATCAAGTTCACCGGAAACAGGAAAAAGAAGATTCCCAGTGCAGCGTAGAGCAGCAGTGTTAACAGATTCGCCCCGGTGAAGCTGCGAGAGGTGAACAGCCAGAGAGGCACCGTGGGTGCAATCACATGCCGTTCGATAAATATGAAGAGAACCAGAGAGCCAAAGCCGACAATCAGGCTCCCAAGAATAAGCGGATGGCTCCAGCCCAGCGTTGCAGATTCGATGAATCCGTATACCAATCCAGCGAGGCTCACAGTCGCAGCCAGGGCCCCTCGCCAATCGACGTCCTCGGTTGATGCGGTTCGCGACTCCGGGACATGCCACAGCGAGATCGCGATCAGCGCCGCGGCCAGCGGAACGTTGATAAAGAAAACCCAGTGCCAGGAGGCGTGCTCGATTAACCATCCCCCGATCACCGGGCCAAGGGCTGTGGTGATGGCGGTGAAGCCCGACCAGGTTCCAATCGCTTGACCGCGAGAGTCTTCGCTAAAGGACGCACTGATAATGGCAAGACTGCTCGGAATCAAAGCTGCAGCGCCAATTCCCTGCACACAACGTGCGACAACTAATTCGGCAATACTCGACGACAAGCCGCAGCCAATTGATGCAACCGCGAACAGTCCCGCCCCGAGCAGAAATACTAGGCGCCTTCCCACAGAATCGCCGATGGCACCGCCGACAAGGATCAGCGCCGACAAAAACAAGCCATAGGACTCAACCACCCATTGCATATCCACGGCCGTCGTATGAAGGCTCGACTGAAGCGCAGGCAGAGCTACATTGACGACCGTTCCATCAATGAACGCCATGCTGGAACCAAGGATGGTTGCCGCTAGAATCCAAGGCCCTGAGTCAGTTTTGCCGAGAACTGCGAATCGTCCACAGCGAATCATCGCCTCATCGCACGGCTGCTTCATGTTCTATCTGGATGCTGATTCACCCCGCCCAGACTCTGAAACGATGGTTCCAGCTCAGACTTCACTTATCGCTATGCTGCTCTGCATTGCGCTCTGGGCAAGCTGTGAATCGCGCCCTCGCGCTAATCCGAGCCTATCCGTCAAAGATCAGCTCGATACCGACCGGCAAGACGGGCTCCCGATCAAAAAGTGCTACGATTCTTCTAATATCTATTTTGAAAGTACTATGCCAAGACCAATTACCGCCCGACTAACTGCACCGTTGGTACGCGAGAATGGTTCGCATCGTCCCGCTACCTGGGATGAAGCCATGGATCGCGTCGCCGCAGCGTTCCGCAAGTCCATTGAGAAAAACGATCCCCGGAACTTTGGCATGTTCAGTTGCTCCAAGACTACGAACGAGCTGAACTACGCGGCGCAAAAATTCGTTCGCAGCGTCATGGGCAGCAACAACATTGATAGCTGCAACCGGACTTGACATGCCCCTAGCGTCGCCGGTCTGGCGGCGGTATTCGGAGCGGGCGGCGGGACTAGCTCATACCGCGAAATAGAAGAGACCAATGTGATCCTGCTGTGGGGCTCGAACGCGCGGGAAACCCACCCGATTTTCTTTCATCATTTGCTAAAAGGCGTCCGCAACGGCGCGGAACTCTACGTATTGGACCCGCGGCGCACCAGCTCGGCTCGCTGGGCACATTTATGGCTAGGATTGAATGTGGGTTCTGACATTTCGCTCGCCAACGCGGTTGGACGCGAGATCATTGTTGCCGGATTGGCCGACGAAAAGTTTATACACCACGCTACCAGCGGATTTGAAGCCTACAAAGCCCACGTTGAGAAATACACGCTTGAGCGGGCCGAGCGTGAGACCGGCGTGCCCGCAGAAGACATCCGCAGGATGGCCCATGCCTACGCTAAAGCTCCCCGCGCCCAACTCTGCTGGACTCTCGGCATCACTGAGCATCACAACGCGGTGGACAACGTCGTGGCGCTTATCAACCTTGCGCTGTTGACCGGGCACGTCGGTTGCTATGCCAGTGGCGTCAATCCGCTACGCGGACAGAACAACGTCCAGGGCGGCGGCGACGTGGGTGCCATTCCGGACCGCCTCGCCGGCTTTCAGCATGTTGAAAACGACGAGCTTCGCGCCAAGTTTGAAAAGGCCTGGGGTGCAAAGATTCAACCCAAACGCGGTTGGCACCTGAGCGATATGTTTGAGGCGATGGAACACCGCCATCTGACGACGCTGTACGTGTTGGGCGAGAATCCCGCCGACTCTGAGGCCGACCGGCATCGCGCTCTGAAGCGCCTGGGCGGGCTGGAATTCCTTCTGGTCCAGGACCTTTTCTATACCAAGACTGCCGAACTGGCTGACGTTGTACTTCCCGCAGCAGCTGGCGCTTTTGAGAGCGAAGGCACTGTGACATCAAGCGAGCGCCGCGTGCAGCGCGTGCGTCGCACCGTGCCACCTCCGGCTGGCGTTCGCGACGATCTCGAGATCATTTTTGATCTGGCACGTCGCCTCGGCCACGACTGGGGCGCGCCTGATCCCGAAACTATTTGGAATGAGTTGCGCAAGTTGAGTCCCATGCACGCCGGCATGAGTCACAGTCGCTTGGAACAGATGGGCGGCATTCAATGGCCTTGCTACGACGAGGAGCACCCCGGAGAAATGTTCCTTCACGGACGGCTTTGGAGTGACCCGCTGATTGGTCCGCGGGCGCCGTTCAGCGCTGTTGAGTTTGAACCGCCCGTGGACCGACTTGACAAGCAATACCCCATCTGCCTCACCACCGGCCGCCGGCTCGATGATTACAATACAGGCGTGCAAACCAGACAATACGCATCCCCGCTTCGGCGCAGAGAAGCACTAGACATTTCTCCGGAAGACGGTCGGCACTACAGGTTGCACGAAGGCGAAAAAGTCCGTGTGACCTCGCGGCGGGGATCGCTCGTTGCTCCCGTGCACTTCGATTCGGGATTGCGTCCGGGCTTGGCGTTTCTATCCGTTCATGATCACGATCAGATAGCCACCAACCAGTTGACGATTGACTCTGTAGACCCCAAGTCAGGCACCGCAGAGTTCAAGGCAACGGCGATTCGTATCGAAAAGGCATATGAGGATTGATTGGATCTCCATCTGACGGACGCGCAAGCCACTGCAGAAGAACGCACTGCGGTTGACATTGAGCTGGGACCGCTGGAATCAGGCTGGCAGAGCGAATGCGCCGGAAAGCGACATTGCCTTCTACCCGTACTTCGTGCGATACAGAACCGTATCGGCTGGATCAGCCCCGGCGCTATCAACTACGTCTCATTGCGGCTGGACGTTGCCCCGGCCGAGGTTTATGGCGTGGCGTCTTTCTATGGAATGTTTTCGGTCCAGCCGCGTCCTCGGGTCGTTGCGCACGTCTGTGATGATATTGCGTGCGTCACAAGTGGCTCGGACAAACTCTGTGCTGAATTAGAAGGCGCGATTGGTCCGGCAGGCTCCCCCTGCTCCGCCGCAAGCGCTACCTGGCTTCGCAGTCAGTGTCTGGGTCTGTGCGAGCGTGCTCCCGCAGCACTGGTCAGTTCGGCCGGCGCGCAATCCCGTGAACGAGTGTTGGCACCCGCTTCGGCGGATGCCGTGCAGTTTTTGATAAACGACGCCGTTCAGGGTCGTCTGCCCACCGAGCCCGACGTGCTCAAGGTTCCGACCAGCGTCCCCCAGGCAGCACACAAGAGTGAACCCTCGTCTTTACGACTTCTTCATCGCATTGGCCAAGGTGGCGCCTCGACCCTGGAGACCTATCAAAGACTCGGCGGCTATGCGGGTCTGCACAAAGCCTTGGAGCTTGGCCCTGGAGGCACGCTGCGTGAGCTTTCTGCTTCAAAACTGCTTGGCCGCGGCGGAGCGGCGTTTCCCACCGCTAAGAAATGGGAAGCGCTCTTCCTGCAGCGTCATCTCTTGCTACAAGAACGCACTCGCGTGCACTACGTCGTCTGCAATGCTGATGAATCCGAGCCTGGCACCTTTAAAGACCGTATTCTCATGGAAGGCGATCCCTTCGCTGTTCTCGAAGGCATGACGATTGCCGCTTACATCACCGGTGCGCGGCAAGGGTATATCTACCTGCGCGGAGAATACCCACTGGCCGCGCTGCGGATGCATGCCGCCATCGAGTCAGCCAAGGAAAACCGATTTCTCGGCAACAACATTCTCAACAGCGCCTTGCACTTCGACATCGAAATTCGGCGGGGAGCCGGCGCTTATGTCTGCGGCGAGGAAACTGCATTGTTCAATTCGATTGAGGGCTATCGCGGCGAACCGCGCAACAAGCCGCCGTTCCCCACACAATCTGGCCTCTTCCAGCAGCCGACCGTCGTCAATAACGTGGAAACTCTGGTTAACGTTCCCTATATCATTCGCGAGGGCGGTGCCGCTTACGCCAAGCTGGGCACGGACAACTCAGCCGGGTCCCGGCTCTTCTGCCTTTGCGGGCACGTGGCGCGGCCCGGTGTGTACGAAGTCGTTTTGGGAACCACGCTGCGCACACTCATTGATCTTGCTGGAGGCGTAGCTGGCAGCGGCATACTGCAGGCGGTTTTGCTGGGAGGTGCGGCCGGTGCCTTTGTTGGGCCTCAGGAGTTGGAGACGCCGCTAACCTTTGAAGCTACGCGAGCCATCGGCGCTATGCTCGGTTCGGGCGTAGTTATGTTGTTTGATGACACGGTTGATCTTCGCCTCATTTTGCTGCGCATTGCCAGTTTCTTCCGCCACGAAACTTGCGGCCAATGTGTTCCCTGCCGCGTCGGCGTGGTGCGCCAGCAGGAAGCCCTTCAGCGACTGGTAAGCGCCACGCCGCTGGGCTCGGCAGCCGATGAGATCAATCTGCTGCGCGAGATGGGCCAGGCCATGCGCGACGCCTCAATCTGCGGCCTTGGCCAGACTGCTTCCAGCGCAGTGGAATCTGCTCTGCAACGATGGAGCCTCTTTTCATGAGCACAGGCTCGAGAGAAAACCTCGACGCGCCCCGGCCAACGATTCCCCTGCCGCGCGGCCCCGTGCCGCAGGCTCCGTCTCAGCCCGAGCGCCACTCCATCGAAATCGAAATCGACGGTCAGGCTGTTTCAGTTCCCGAGGGTTCGACTATTCTCGATGCGACAAAGAAGCTCGGTATCGAAACTCCAACGCTCTGCTTCCTGGAGAGCCTCACTCCAGTCAATGTCTGCCGCGTGTGCGTTGTCGAATTGGAAGGTTCGCGGACGCTGGTTCCTGCTTGCTCGCGCAAGGTCGAACCCAACATGTCGGTCAAGACGGATTCTGAGCGCGTCCGTCTCAGCCGGAGGCTGGTGCTGGAGTTTCTGGCCTCGTCGGTAGACCTTTCCACGGCGTCCACGATGCATGAGTACATGGAGGACTATGGTGCCCGTCCTGAGCGCTTTGGCACAGCTTCTGCAACCGTTGCCCAACCCGTCAAAATTGACAACGACCTTTACGTCCGGGACTACTCCAAATGCGTTCTCTGCTACAAATGCGTGGAAGCCTGTGGCGTGGATGCGCAAAATACTTTCGCGATCGCCGTGGCAGGCCGAGGTTTCTCCGCCCACATCGCTACGGAGTTTGACGTTCCCTTACCCAAGTCAGCTTGTGTCTATTGCGGTAATTGCATCGGTGTTTGCCCCACCGGCGCTCTTCTGTTTAAGAAGGAATATGACATGCGTCAGGCCGGCAAATGGGACGAGAGCTCTCAAATCCAGACGAACACCATCTGCCCTTACTGCGGCGTGGGCTGTGAGCTCACCGTCCACCAGCAAGAAGGCCGGATCGTTCGCGTAACTTCTCCGCTTGACCACAGCGTGACTCATGGCAATCTTTGCATCAAAGGGCGTTTTGGCTGGCAGTTTGTGCAGATTCAACCTTCCAGCGGGCGAGAAGAATAATTCTGGTGGCGCGCAGACCTACAAGATTTCGCGGTCAAGATGGAAGGCCACGCTTGTATTTCTGATTACACGATGCCTTACTTACGCCCTCAAGACGCTAGGCTCTAGTGTCGTGGGATCAACATGTAAAACGGTCGCAGAATGTATTTCCTGGGAATCGACGTCGGCACTTCGTTTTCATCGGACTAAACATTATTTTCTGGTGAGCGGAGGCTCGCGGCATGGTTTCCATCTGGTTTTTCATCGGCATTTCGCTGGCCGTGAACGGAGCGCTGATTCTCGCTGCGGGGATCTATCAGTTGGTCAATCCTCCCGAGAATTCGGGCGTAGTTTTGTTTAACTTGCATGCCAACGTCTGGTGGGGCGCGCTGTTGCTGGTCTTCGGCCTCATCTATTGCTTTCGATTCAAGCCGGGACGCCAGTCCTCATACGGAGCTGACTCTCGCGACATTCGCGCCTCTACCGCCCGGGGGCGCCGGGCCTCGGTAACGGCGGCGTCCAATCGACTTGCAAGGGTCTCGAAGCCGGGTGTCGGGCCATTCCAGCGCAACCGGTCGACGTCATCGAAAAGCAGGATGTCGCTTCGGAGCGTGGCGAGCGTGCGAAAGAGTAGTGCGCTCTGCCGCTCACGGAAAAGGGTAGATGCGAGGCCACTCGCATTGGCGACGTTCACATGCCACTCCCGGTAGTCCGCAGGGATGGACTCTAGATGGAGAAACTTCGCGAGCACGGCTGCAGACGATTTCGCACCCCAGCCTGAAAGTCCCGGATAACCGTCGGCCGCATCGCCCACCAGTGCCAGATAGTCGGGAATCGATTCCGGCGAGACGCCGAACTTCTTGATCACGCCGGCTTCGTCTAACGTGACGCGCGTCCGGCGATTCAGTTGGACAATGCGCGTGCCGCGCACACACTGCACGAGGTCCTTGTCGGGCGTGCAGATAATCACGTTTTCGACGCGCCCATCTCGAGACGCCGCGACTGCAGCCGAAGCAAGCGCATCGTCCGCTTCAAACTCAACCATAGGCCAGACCACAACGCCAGCCGCCGAAAGAACCTTTTCGAGCAACGGGAATTGTGTTAACAGGTCGGGTTCGATGCCTTCACCGGTCTTGTACCCCGGCCACAGTTTGTTGCGAAACGATTCGATTACGTGATCGGTCGCAACCGCAATGTGCGTGGCACCGCCTTTGATCATGCCCAGAACTGAAGCGAGGACGCCTCGAACCGCAGCAACCTCTCTTCCGTCCGAATCCTTCGCGGACGGCAGAGCGTAGTAGTGGCGGAACAACTCGTATGTGCCATCGACCAGATAGATGTCCAGGGCGCAGCTCCAACACAAACCTATAGGACCACTGCCTGCTCAATCCACCGCCACTGCGAATTACCTGAAATAAACCCGTCAGATGTCGGCTATACCAAGCATAGCCTTTCGTCATCGGCACTGCCGAGCATTCTCTCCGCTGATCTGAAACAGACCGACCCGATTGCTCTGAGAGTCCACCACATAAAGGCAAGAGCCTAAAGAAACCCACATGCTTGACGGGTGGCTAAAGTTCGCCCCCTGGGCTTTACGTGGATCGAATGTGTACAGCAGCCGCCCTTCGTGACTGAAGACCTGAATGCAATTAAGAACTGGATCGCTGACATAAATATTTCCCTGGTTGTCTACCGCCAACCCGGTACGGTGATCCGCATAGGCCAAGTCAATGGCTCGGCGGAAATGGAGCGCTGTATCGAAGATCTGAATGCGGGTGTTGCCGGCATCGAGCACGAACACTTCGCCACCAAGAACGACCGCACGACTGGGTAGTCTAAAGTCACCCGGCTCGCCACCACCACCGCGTTTCCCGGCCTTGCCAATGAGCCGTCCGCGGTCGTCCATGACAATCATCATGTGCCGATGCGTATCACACACGTAAATGCGTCCTGATGGCTTATCAATCGCAATCCCCGCCGGGCTCTCGAAGTACGATTCTCCTCCGGTCAGCCTGCCCAAGTAGCGGCGAAACTGTCCTGCCGAGTCGTAGACGAGCACTATCCGTCTACGCTCGTCGACAACATATAAATTGTCTTGAACATCGACGGCGAGCGAGACAGGCGTTCCCACACGGTCATTGCCTCCGTCCAGGAGGCCGTATTTTGAATGACTAAAGTCGAACATGTGCACGGCATTCGCACCAGGATCGGCAACGAAAACACGGTCGTTCGAGTCGGTCGTCACGGCGGATGGCGACTTCAACACGTTGACGAGAAATGCAGAGTCATTCGGACCCGCAATGATGTCGAGCGTCCGATCCAGGAGCGGATGCAATGGTCCTCTTACATCAGCAGCCGATGAGAATGAGCCCAAATAACTGAGACCCGCCACAGTTTGGTGTACGGTTTGCGCTGCTTGAGGGGAGGTTGCAGTTATCGTGTCTTGGGCTGTTGCGCGGCCGCGCATAGTCCAAAACACCAGTAGGACACAGACTATCCGCCGGATGAACTTGCGCACAGACACAACAACTCACCCCAGCTTCGATTTCACCGGAAACCCTGGGCAGGTGCACTGTCCGGCATCACAGCCAACTGTGAGCGGAGTCACAATAAGAGTACTCAAAGGCACTGGGGTGGAACACTTTTTCTGGTGCTAGGAGCTAACCCCCAACCCTGAGCCACCAACCCTAGGAAATGCCGGAGTGACCAAGGCCCGAATTCGAAGTGGGCGGAGGAGAGGAATCCTTTAGCCACAATGGCCAGCAAAATCGCGCCCTAGGTGTAATAAAAGCACCGAGGAGGCCAGATGATGGCCACCCTTCTCCCCGTTGCTTGATCGTAGTCATACTCTTCGCTTCTCCGCGCTCGGTGTCGTTTCACGACGAGTTCCTGTGCCTTTCTCGGATTGCACTTGCCCGACCACCGTTTGTAACTCCCCTAACGCAAATGGCCAGAACGCGAAGGTAGGGCATGAGCTACTGCGCCACGCGAGCTTGAAGGTCACGACCGATGTTTACATGAAAACGATTGGTCCGCAGAAGCGCGAGGCTCAGAGCAATTTGGTCAGGCTGTAAGGAAAAGTCTGGTTCCGACCTCACGCCAAGCTAATTGGATCGAATTGGATCATGAAGAAAAGCGGTGATTTTGTGGAAACCTTTTATTTTGTTGCCGTCCCTATCACCGACATTTTTGAACACTTGGACGCAACAACAGCGGAAGCAACCCCGCTCTACGAACTATGTGCGAGCGTGCTAAGCTCGGCTCCGCCGTTGCGGACTACAATCCTCGCCGTAGCCCTCTAGTTCATTGAGAATACTGCGGACATTTCTCCCCCGAATGCGCGCTGAAAGTGCTCTTGCCAGCAAACTCTGAAGAAACCGCGGTCCTTGCGTTGCGGGGCGCTCGGCCAGATCCCCCGTATTTAGCCACACCGAAGTCCTCAAAACGCGGTAAATCGCGCGGGAATGCAAGGGAGCCCTATCGTACAAGTCCAGCACAAGCCGTTTTTCTATAAATGTCTACGTTTGTGCAACTTACAAACACTCAACCGCTGATTTTCAATGATAGCAAGCGTGGAGAGACGATGGTTGAGTGGGTCCGCGACACAGAGATAGTTGCGGGCTTTCCGAGCGGGCGGCTTTTTCTGGATTCTGTCGAACAGGCAATGGCTGTAACGCTGGTCAATGGTCATGCAGCAAGGCATCGGCACACTTATTCGACGCTGCTGCGGGTCAACAGGGCGGACATAAAAGTCATGCAGGAACTGCTCAGGCACGCCTCCAGCCGGGTCACGATGGACACATATACACAAGCAGTCACGGCACAAAAACGCAAAGCGCAGATTGAGTGATTCGTTTGATCTGCCTCCGCGGTGTGGTGCCTGCAACTGGCATGTGAGTCTGTGCCTTCTTGTGCCTGCGAAAAAACCGACAAGTCTTGGGAGGTGCGGCCGTGGAGCGGCAGGACGGAGAGATCTGGCGGTTCTGCTGTTCCTTGTTTGTGCCTGCAAAAAACCGTCGCTGTTCCTCCAAGTTGTTGATTAGATTTGGCGTCCCCGACGGGATTTGAACCCGTCGGACTTCAAAATGGCCCGCTGATTCCAAAAGGCTTAGGCCACGCCAACCATTGATTTGAGCCCTAATAAAGGATAGTTTTGCGGCGTTTTGCGGCGAAGTTTCTAAAAAGGAATCTCTTCCTCTCCAGCGTTGGCGAGATCGACCAGCAGGATAATTTGCGATGCAGCCACAGCTAGAACGTACTCCGCAATGCTAGTTGTCGCTGCGCCCCCACTCGAACCTCCATGCCCCACGCCGTCCCGCCACTGCGAAAACCGTAGAGTCCGGTGAACGTCTGACCGATTGCTTTCGGCAGTTTCCCCGGTTCGGTTCCGGTGAGCCACTTAGTGGCGTCTCCCAGAGTGGCGGCCTTGGCATGCGGGAATAAATCTTTTGCAGCGGCCTCCACCGCGCACACGGCTTCCTTGACGGCGTTCTCGGGGTCCGGCCTTACTCGATCCCGGAAATAGCGGAGCGCTTTTGCGAAGTGTTTGCGAGCCGTGTCTAGCCGGGTATCGGCAAGAACCGCTTCTGCCTTAGATACCTGATCAACCGTGTGCCGTCTCCCACGCCGCTGGACAAGTCCATCCCCGTACTCGAACGCGAAATTTTCTTCCTGAAACAGCCGCTGGATTTCGTTTGAGAGAAAGAGTCGCACTTCACTCTTCGACGCCTTTATCACGTACTCGTCGTCATGAAAGAATCCGACTTCCTGCGCGAGGTAGCTGCATAACCGTTCACAGAAGTCGAACACGCCTTCCCAGGGAAGGATTTTCAAGATTGCACCGGCGCTATCCCGGGCCGCGCTGTTGTCGGGTCTCGTATACGTCTCCGGAGGAAGTCGCGCGATTCGTTGTAACTCCAGAGCTATGGCCGTCCAGCCTTCCAGATATTGTTTCCGAATGCCATCGCTAAGCAGATGGAGCAAACCGATGCGCGCTCTGGCGGGGAAGTCGCCGTCTATCGGAGCAGTGTTGTCACGGCGATTCCGAGCGGAGAATGGGGGGAGCGTATCGCTCGCCATATTGTTAAATCCCTCTGGGAAATTCTACTCTGCCGGATGTAAGAGCCGCGAATACTGCACTACGACTGCATGAGTCTCGCTGCAACACCACAATGGAGACCACTGAGTGGAGTTGAACCGCCGACGCCAGCCTTTTCAGGGCTGTATTCAATCACATTAAGCGATTGAATCGACAGCGCTTCCCTTCCCAAACTGTCCTTATTATTGGACGCAAAATGGACGCAACCCGCGGAAGCCAGGTGGTTCGCCTCAACCCCTGATTTTCCCAGAGCAAGCACAGATTGATGCTGTAGAATCTGATTTCGCGGCACATGCGACATACTACAAATTGTTATTTGACTTCAACGCACTGGGAAAGACACTCCTTGTGATTAAGATCGATATAGTAAACGAACTGGTCAATAAGACAGGAATCACTAAAACCAAGGCTGAACTGGCCGTAGATTCTGTTTTCGGGTGTATGAAGCGTTCACTCGCGAAAGGCGACCGGATTGAGCTACGCGGATTTGGAGTGTTCAATGTTAGGCCGCGCAAGACCGGTATTGGCCGCAACCCGCGCACCGGCGCTGAAGTTCCTATTTCGCCAGGCAAAGCGGTGCGATTTAAGCCTGGCAAAGAGTTACAGTCGATCGAGTGAGCTTCAGTAATCAGAGAAATAAGGAGTGGCCCACTGGCGGAGCTGGTGGGCCTTTTTCATCGCAGGTGGGATACTTTGTGCAGTGGATTGTGCAGTAGAATCTTCGTGCAACATGATCCCAAGATAAGGGGAAGGAATGGGTTTTCCATGCGCGGTTTGGTTGGGTGTCGCACTGGGATTGCTAAGTCCTGCGGCTTTCTTTGCGTTCGAGTTTCGCATTGAGCGCAAAGAAAAGTACGTGACGTTGACACCGTTTAAGAGAGGGCGTGACCCACAAACCGGCGAGATCACATTCGGAACCGAAGAGGTCAGCTTCGATCCCCGACTGGAACACTATTTGAAGTGCGCCGAAGTCCTGATTACGCTCGCATCGGCATCGTTGGTTTTCATTCCAACGTTGCATGTTTCATCTATGATGCCCAAGCTCGCATTCCCGATGGTGCTTCTTGGATTTACCGTCGTGTATGGGTTGCTGTTTATGGCGTTATTGACCTACTTCTACGAAATGTTCCTGTTTAACCCAGCAAACTTCACCGCGTTTAGATCGTCCACAGTATTCACACTGGGGTTCAGTGCATTCTTTTGCTTTGCGCTCGCCTATCTCGTTATATCGATCATCATCGGAACTGCGATAGGGAATGGTTCTTTGCTAAATTCTCGTTAGAAATCCAGACCGCACTCGCAACTGAATTTCGCAATTAGGTTTCTGAGCGCGCCCCTGGTCGCCGGAGTCTGTTCTCTACGCGCTAGAAGTACAATCGCAGCTAGCAAGCGATCAGCTTCGGTGATGCCGTTTTGCTGCTTGCTACCCTTGGGCATGATGGGGTCTGGCTGCGGCTGCGGTAACTCAGGGAAAATGATCTCAGGAGTGAAGGGGTCTAGGGTAGGGGAAATAGGACGGGGCTGTATTTCGTCGAAATCATCCAGCGGCACGCGATCCATCATGAGAAAAATTATTTATCACAGGAGCGGATGAGATGCCAGACGAAAAAAGAGACCACTCTCCAATTTTACCGCCTCCGCAACGATTTGCTTGCTCTTGTTCCCGCCGATTCGGATGTATTTACCCGTAGGCTTACGCAGGAACGCGTTCCGCACGGTGCCGCTCAAGTAGTACCCGATTACTGCGCCATTTTTGTTAATTGCTCTTAAGACGGTACCCGTTGCACCGGGGTAGTCGAGCACGGTATAAGTCTGCGCTCCGGCTGCGAGCGAGAGGACGAGAATAACGATTAATGTTTTCATTATTCGTTTCTACCTTTTTGAACGCAACCATGCTAGTCGTCAGCCACACATTGTCAATGAGACCTTCGGGCCATTTCCCGCATTCGGGGAGGTGCACCCGTCGCCAGATCGACAGTCCAAGGGAGGGGTTTTGAGTGTAATGGCCTCCCTTGAAAAGAGCCGTAACTCACTGCAAACATGGGTTGGCGCAGAGCCTCTTTATCATGCTTCGTTGTGACCGGAGTCCGGTCATGCTGACCTGGTTACATCAATCATCCAACTTTCGTCTCCGACCATGCGGCTTTTTAGACAAAGGGCCACTTGATCCAAATTGACCAGTTAGCGCCCCGGATTTCTGAAACCATAGGTCTATGGCTAGGAAAAAAACACAAAAGAAATCGGCCAAAGCGACACTTGCCGAGGTTATAAAGGAAATGGCAAAGGAGAGGGTGGCGATGTCTGCTCGAGGCGGCTTATGACGCTGACTGTCGTGGCGGTGATCTTCGGATTTTTCGCAATTGGTCTGATCGTCCTCCTGATTTACAAGAGCACACTCACCATGCACAGGGATGATCAGTTGTTTCTGGATGACGCGAGTTCGCACATGCACGAAGAGCAGACGGAACTGTTGGCCAAGGTCAACCGACTTACCATCCCGGTGCTCGTGTTTAGCATCGGGTCTGGGGTATTTCTGCTGGCGCTTGTGGCGATGTTGCTCTACCAGAAGCTAAACGCACTGCAGTAGCTTCGGAAGCGGGGGAATTGCGTCAATCCGGCAACATCCTCGCGCAGTGCAAGGCATCACTTATGGGACGGGCTGCCTAGTATCCATGCGTCCGCCTGTGGGAAAATATATGCATGTCAGAGAAACGCACAAAAGCCGACAAAGCACAGCGAGAAGCTGATCAACTCGAAAAGAAATCGTCCCACCGTCCCCCACAGAATCAGGGGAAAAAAGCACGTGAGGATTTCAGCCAAGCCGCTGTGCGGATCGTGGAAGAAGCTACCGAGCAAAAGTGAACTCCATCTACGCCGATCCATTGAACAGCTTGGAGCCTCGGGGCGGACCACTTTTCGCGGGCGCAGTAGTTCTCAAAGAGTGTAATGGCCTGGTTACAGTAGCGACCCCATGGTTTAAGCAAATGCCGCCGTTTTATTCGCCGTGAAGAGGGGTTACCAACGAGGCGAAACATGCCGCGTCGCGTTTACGAGTACGCCATCGACTCACTAGCATTGCCTGGCCTGAAGAAGCACTCCGTAGATGTCAAAATCCGTCTGCGTGCCGATAAATACATACCCATTGGCGATCGTAGGCACGGAGAACTTCGTTGCCGGGCCCGGCAGATCCGCCGTTCCGCACTGGCCGCTGTTGTACAACTCAATCATACTTGAGGCATTGAAGGCGTGCAGAACCGCAGCGGCCCCGCCTTGGGCGGCGTAGCCGTTAAGGTCGTCGACTGCCCACACGATTCCGTTGCTGTTGCCACTGGACGAAACCGACGGCGTCGTTCCGTAGGTGAACTGCACCGAGGAAGGCGTTGAGTTGCTGCAGATCGGCCCATTCGTACTGCACAATGGAAACCGCGTCAACGGAAGAATATTCCCCTTAGCAGCCCGGGGTGCAAGTAGTGGATTTCCTGCATGCCGGGCGACGTAGTCGGCTACGCGATCTCACGAAACACTTGGCAAGGGACGCAGAGATTCGGCTTCTGCAAAACCGTGTTTTATTTATCCGACACGGGAAGAGTAAGGAAAGGGTCAAAACAAGGTTGCCGAAGCGGTTCTTCCACTCCCGCGGCGTGCCCGCGCCCAGCAGTTGGCGCAGGATCAGGCTTAGATTGAACGCGCCCACGTGGATCAGTTGCCGCTTCCAAATGTTTTCCTGTCCGCGCAGATGGCAGCGCCGCATCGCGCCCGTCTCGTAGCAGTGCGCGAAGCTGCGCTCCACTAACTCGCCGCGCCGCCGCAGTAAACTCTTGCCGTACTCACCCCGCACCCGCCGCCGGTTCGCATACACCGCTTGCTGCTCGGCCTGTTTGCCCGCCCAGTTCCGCCGTCCCTTCTGTTTCTTCTCTGGGATGTAACTGCGCACGCCATACGCCTTCATCCGCTTCACCACCGCGCCGCTGTGATAACCCTTGTCGGTCACCGTCTCTTCGATGCCGGCCACGTTCACCTTCGGCGCTTCATGGGGCCGCAACTCCGCCTCGCGCCCGACCTGCTCCGCCACCGCCATCCCGGCTTCGCACAACGTCTCATCCAGCGTGGCCGTGTCCCCCCGGTCGGCGCCTTGCAGCGTGACCGCCAACACCGCGCCCGTGTCCAGATCGACGGCGTGCTCGGCTTTGTGCGCCAGATGCGTGCGCCCATCCTTCATCTTCGCGATCCGCGCATCGCCATCCGCTGGGCTCTTCCACTCCTTATTCGACGTCCGCTTCTTGCGCTTGCGATCCAACCGCGCCAAGTCTTCGCGCGTCGGTGTCGCCATGCCCGAGGCCTTCGCCAGCCCCCGCAGAAACTCCTCGTAACTCTCGCCCGTGTCCCGCCGCACAATCGAGCGCATCGCCGCGTTTGCCTCCAGCGTCGTCGCATCAATCGCGATCCGCTGGCCCTTCAGCAAACCACGATCGGCCAGCACGCCCAACACCCAGCCGAATACTTCGCGATGCGTGTCCAGATCGATCAGCCGCCGCGTGCGCGAAATCGTCGAGTGATCCGGCGTGTACTCGTCCAGCGCGATGCCCACGAAACGCCGCAGGGCCAGCGAGTCCGCCAGCCGCCAGGCAATGCCGCGCTCCGCCCCGATGCCCTCGAAATACCCGATCAGCAGCGCCCGAAAGTAAATCCCCGGCGTCAGCGACGGACGCCCGTTCTTCTCCGCATAAAACTTCGCGCACCGGCCCTCGACAAACTCGTCGAAGCGTTCGGCCTCCAGCAACTCATTCAAACGCTGATAGAACGGATGCCCCGGAGCCGATGCCAACTCCGCATGCGCGATCCACAAATCTTCTTGCTTCTCCCGCTGCTTGCGCGTCCCCATCGCCATGCGCCGATTCTACAAACCAATCCTGTGGATACCTCAACACTTTGTGGTCACGAATCCGAACTTGCACCACGGGCTGTTAGGAGCGTCTGTCTGCGCACCAGCGAAATAGAGAGCGCTGTTCCAGTACGCGGGACTGTTGTGAAAAAGCGCGTGGTAGGTCATGTTGACCACGGGGCGGAGTGTTTGCACATTGCCGTCAGTCCTGTATTGGGCGCAACCGACTATGACAGGGCCACCGTACCCGCCCGGGTTGGTGCGATCCACCACCCAGATGGCTCCCTCCTTGTCCCCGTTGACGGCGAGGTGGGCACCGCTCGTAGGAATGCCGTCGGGAATTAAGCCGACGCCTCCAGAGCCCAGATCCATGTCTTTTGTGCCGCAGCTGGTGTCCCAGCGGTAGAACTGGTCCGAAGGGGTGAAATAATTCGAGACCTGCAAGTCGGTGGTCAGTTTGAGAAAGCTGTTGCCTGCGTTGCCATTCGTTGCCAGCGGATTGTCGAATTGACCGTCGGCAGTGGTGAGGTAAATGGAGTTGTTGTTATTTCCATCCAGTCCCGCAGGCAACCCGCCTCCTCCCATCCATACGCCGCCACCGTGACGCCTGTTGGCGTCGCCCAGCCCCGAGGTCGTAGCGTAAGCCAGCGGAAATCCTCCGAGTCCCAGATTTCCGCCGTCGTAGGCCAAAACCCACCCGCTCGGATTCGGGCTGGTTCCATCCATCATGGAGAAAGCCGCATAAACCGTTGGGGAAGTCGGCGAGGTCCCGGGCGGAAGGAATAGCAAGCCGGGCCGCTGCAAGAGCTGTTGCGAATCGAAAATGGCGGTGCCTATTTGGGACGGCGCGATCAGCTTAGGGCCACTGTTTTTCTCGGCCAAGCTGGAGCTTGTCAGGTCCAACGCGTGCAAATAATGATACCAGGTTGTTGGCGGGGCTTTGGTACAGTTCGTGCCTTGCTGGCCGGTATCCGTGTCCTGGGATTCGGTAACCAGATACATCGTGCTGGACGCGCTATCAATGACTGGCGTACCCAAAACCCCTACTGAGGGGCAGATGGCTCGCGTCGAACAATCGGTCCCCCTGAACCCTTTGCCGATGAAGCAAGCGTCGGCCGGGTGTTGTCCCGCGAGGCCTCCCCGGAGCAAGAGCACGGGAGCAGTACCTTGGAGTTGGGTGCACGTCTGGTTGTTCCAAGCTATAGGGACGCTAAACGCATAAACGTTATCCTGCATGGTGGCGATGTAGACCGTCATAGTACCATTGTTATTCCAGACCACCAGCGGCTGGCCGTAGGCCTGCTCTTGCTGAGGAGTCGATAGCAAACGTATTTTGCAAAGCAGGCCAAAGTTATTCTTGTTGATCGCCGTAGTTAAGCTGGTCTCCTGGGTGTTTTGGCCGGTTCGCCAGGGGTCGTTGTGCTGAGTGGTCACGCTCACCTGGCCGTCCAACTGTGAAGATGCGAGAGCGGTCAATAGTACGACCCAAACGATACTTGATGTTTTCATGCCTCAATCCTCTCCTCGAATATCTGTTTCGCTGAGATCCCTTACGGAAAAAGTCTTCGACTTGCGTTTATCCGGCTAGAATTTGAGCACGATGTGATCCAGACCAATAGCCACCCAGATGTTGGCTCCGTCAAACGCCACGCCCGTGGAACCGCCGTTGGCGTTGAAATAGCCCAAGAGCTTGCCATCACGAGCCTGTAGTTCGGCCAGCGCCACGCCATTAGTTACCCATATGTTCATCCCATCAAACGCTACGCCATAGGGTGAGGCCCCTGCCTTGAATGTGCCGAGCGTTGTACCATCGCTGACCCGCAGCTTGCTTACCGTCCCGTCGCCGTCGTTCGCCACCCAGATGCTCGCCCCGTCAAATGCCACCCCAATCGGGTTCCCACCCACCTTGTAGACCGCTAGGACATTCCCTCCCTTACTCATCTTGGTGACCGTATCAGCGCCATAGCCCGTGACCCAAATATTCTCCCCATCAAAAGCGACCGCAATCGCCCCGGGCACAGAAAACGTTCCCAGGTTCTTGCCATCGCTAGCTCGCAGCTTGGTTACTCCGCCCTGGGTTGGCACCCAGATGCTCTCCCCGTCAAAGGCGGGCCACCAGGGCGCACTCCCCACGGTAAACGTGCCCAGGACCTTGCCGTCGCTGGCCCGCAGCTTGCTCACTGTGTTCGGACTCACCGTAACCCAGACGTTGGCTCCGTCAAACACGACCCCGTTGGGCTGGCCGCCCACTGTGAACGTGCCCAGGTTCGCGCCGTCGCTAGTGCGTAGCTTAGTGACAGTCCCGTCGCCGCTGTTGGCGGTCCAGATATTCGCCCCGTCGAAGGCTACACCATAAGGATCGCTATTCTGTGTTCTACCCACGGTAAAGCTAGTGGGGACCAAGTTCGCCTGATACCACTTCAACAGCCCGATCTTCAGCGGATTCCCGGCCGCCCAGTTCTTGGTCGGTGTTTGTGCTTCCTGCGCCCGGCTAGGGATTAAGCTCACACCCGCGATAATCACCAGTGCCAGACACATTCCAATCACTATACGTTTCATGATTTACCTCCTGGGGTTCGGCCCGAGAGCAACAACTGAGGGAAGACCTAAATGATTCCGAGGGCCGCAACCGGGGAACTAGACAAGCGACCCTAACAAAGATGCTGCTAATGTTACGCCGAGCCGGAAGGACTGTCGAGAACAAAGCGCGAATAGGCGGGGGTGTCCGTCCTTGTCAACTGGCGATAAATCGCGATTACACTCATCGACTGGGGTCGCCTGGAGGTTTGCGCTGGTTTGAGCGCCTTTTGTGTATATCCAGAAAAATGTAAACTATTAGTTATATGTGGAGACGGCAGTGCAGGTTTGCAGCATTCTAAATCCTACCGATACCCCTTTATTTACAGGCTTTCGGTGAGATTTTCGTGATTAGCTACGAGTAATTACAAGTTGACAGGTGTGCTAGTCTGGACTCTGAGGCAAAGAACTCAGTCAGTCAATTTCCTTGAAAATTCGTTGCGGTAAGCGTATCCGTCAGGGTCGCTGCACACGTGTGAGGCAGGTTCAGTTAACTGACCATCATGTGCGTCATAGCACTCGTGTCCAGGCAGCCGGTCTGGCATGGCGTTGCAGTGCTTCATGTCCGGTATCGTCCACACGTTTCAATATCATCTGTTTGTGCAACACGGGGAGTGATTCAAAAAGGGCTTTGTTCTCATCGTCAAATTCTCGAAAAAAAAGAGGGGTTTATGAAACAGAAGCTAATCGAAACAGTTCTCAGAGTGGCGCTATACTGCCGCGTTTCCACGAACAACGGGACGCAAGACCCTACGATGCAGTTGAATGAGCTGCGGGAGTTCTGCGAACGTCGCGGCTGGCAGATCGTCCATGAGTACATTGACCACGTTTCCGGCTCGAAAGAATCACGCCCACAACTCAATCAGCTAACCAACGACGCGAAGCAGCGGAAGTTCGATGCGGTGATCGTTTGGAAGCTGGACCGCTACGCTCGCAGTCTGAAGCATCTGGTCTGTGCGCTGGCTGACTTCGAAGCGCAGAACATTGCGTTCATCAGTCTGCGAGATAACCTGGATTTAACCACGCCATCTGGTCGGCTGATGTTTCAGATCATCGGGGCAATGGCCGAGTTCGAGCGCAGTTTGATCACCGAACGAGTGCACGCGGGTCTCAGGAATGCAAAAGCAAAAGGCGTGACGCTGGGAAGACCACGATTGAACGGTTCTGCGAAACTAAGTCGCACAACAGCATGGCGACGCCAGCGTGATGAAAAAATAGGGAGCCTAAGCGGGGCTCCCCAAGGAGAACTGTCAAATGCGCATTCAACCCCGGCTGCCTAGCCGTACGGTGTCGCTTTCCGTTATGGACAAGGGTGCGATCTGCAAAACTGACCCAGAGGTTTGCCCTCGATTGTCAGCCCAAACCGATGGCCCCACTGACAATCGGACGGTCCTCCCTCCCGCGCAACGATCACAAACGGGGCCAAAACTTTCAACACTGGTTAGAGTCCAAAAGACGCGGGGTCTAATCCCGCGCTTCTGTAGAGCGTCTTGTCAAGCTCCCGCAATTCGCTCGGGGTTTTGCAGGCTTGAATTCGACGTTTGCTAACCGTGACCCGCTTCCCCAAGGGCAAATGCATGAGGATTACTTCCGCATCGTCGGCAGAGCTGGCTTCTGCTTCCTCAATGGCAAAATCTTCAAGCTCAAAAAATGTATCCAACCGGACAGAGCCGGAAGCTTGCGGGCTTGTAGGAATCGACTCAACTTCCATGCCGAGAAGTGCCAATTCTAAGTTCAAGGGTCACCCTTTCCGATTTACGAAAACTTGTTGCCGGTAGAACCAACCGCACCAGTGTTCCATGCGTTCCATTGCACTGAAGTGCAGCCCGCGATCACGGGTGCTGTGCTTGATCGCTGGCGAGCCATGTTGCGTGGTCTGGACTGATCCACTGACAAAACTCTCAGTCGAGCTTTCCCCATCAGCCGCGTTAAACGCCGGTGGACTAGGAAGATTCTCAACGTCGAACCGATTGTCCGGAGAGTTAACTACTCCATCTGATTCTGAATAAATCGGACCCCATTGGTTTGTTGCCATTAACGCACCTCCAGCTGCTTTCTCGCCTCAGCACGTGCCCTCAGAAGTTGTCCGAAACGCCATTCGCCGGCCTGAATTTGCGGTGGCAACTGCGCATACTGAGCTTTCATGGTATCGAGCCTGGACTTTTCCATCTGAATGTCGCGCTCGATTCCCTCCAAAGCTGCGAGCGCCATCTGGCGCTGGTTCTCAGCGATTGCGGTGGCTTCGTTTGCTTCGATCTGTGCGAGTTCGAGCTGTTTGTCTTCCAGCCGCTTTCGAATTCTGGCAGCCTTCTGATCTGCAGGTGTAAGCCGTGCCCTTTCAGCCTCGTCCAATCGGTCTTTTAGCTCCGCAATCTCTCCGGCGAGATCATTTGGCAATGGCGGTGTCAGTGTTTTCATCATCTTTTTTCACTCCAGGTAACATTCCAGAAAGGTGCTTGGAAGACGACTCACTCCACTCTCCGAACGAGTTCGCAGATTGCTGACCCTGCGCTCGAAGCCAATCCTTGAATTGGCGAATTCTCTCACGATCACCAAAACCACGACATGTGGGGCAGACGGCTTGATCCTGCTCGCGATAGTTGCGAACCTTGCGAATTATCTCGTCGAACGTTTCGATGGTGGCGATGTGTTGACCATCTGGCAGTTCCTTCGATGCTTCTTTCTTCCGGCTTTCCTCTTCGATTGCGTTTCGCCAATGTTCCAAACCGCGAAGAGCGGCTTGAATCGCCGAAGCTTGGGCCCGAAGGTCCCGATCTGCGCGCGCGTCCAGCCAAAGTTCGTGGGCTCTAGTTCTCCACACCGCGGATTCCGTGGCAAAATCCGGAAGCTCATACTCATCGAGGGCGGAAGAAACCGGCGTGCAGCCCTCATCGTCGAGATCATCGTTACCATTGATCATTGAGTTTGCTCCTGAATGAATCGTTGAACCGCAGAGAGTTTTATGCGAAAGTGACCGCGCTGGGCGGTGGTTCGGGAGGCTTTTAACTGGCCAGATCGTATCAGCCGGTAAACCGCGCTGTAGCCGAGATCAAGCAAAACTCCTACCTCTGAGGCGCGCAAGAACGGATCGGCTAAGGCCCCATCTCGCAGGTTAGCCTGCTTAGCGGCCATGCGTTCTAACGCGTGATAATAAGACGAACGAGAACCGGGCGGTCTTCCGTTTCGCGGCTGAGAGTTCGGGGGAGTTCCTGCGGCTGGATTAGGCACAATCCTCCTGTCGTCACTAGATTTAGCGCGACAGGAGCGCTCATAGCTTTCATAAACGATTTGATCGGAATAGGCAAGAGGAAAGTTGAGTTAATCTGAATCGCACGGAACGGAAAGGCGTGCGCGGGGCACAGTTGGGCTGGAATTTCGCTTCCGCAAAGCGCTCGATTCATCTGAGTAAAATACCGGACCTCGCGGAAATTCTTGATGCTCCAGAGAAGTGATGCCTTGGGGTGCGTACACAATGGAGTACGTAGCTCTCCCTCATCGTCTCGCCAGTCATAGGCGCTCTCACTGAGAATCAGCAGCTTCGTGGTGCTGTATTTCTCGCCGATCCAAGGCTTAAAGTAAGGTCTATCCACAAAGCTCGCCACGACGTGCCAATGATGACTGCGCGGCGTATGTTATCAGCAGCATCGAACACCACCAAAACCCGGATTGCATTCCGCAATATCCGAGTTCATAATTTTCACCGGCGATCCTGATCAGATCACCGATTTTCACCACGGGACGGTTTCCTCAAGGCCGTCCCGCTGCTACTTGAGGAGCAGCCCGTGACCGATCCTAAAGAATATTCAGACGATCCTCGTGAACGTGGAGACACGCGTGAGCTTGACGTGCGAACGGTTACGCTCACCTTCAACCCCAAGCCTGGAAGGACCACTAAACTTGAGATCGCCGGTTTAGCCGTGCCGCAGAAAGAGTTGTCGGTGAAGCCCCCGGTTCTTCCGGTGTCTCCTCCGGCTATCACCCCGGTTCGTTCGCGAAAGCGTCAGCCTGTTCCGCTAGTACAGGAGCGTAATCGCCGCATTCGGGAAATTCCGAGAGACTTTTCCACCCCGGAGTATCTTCGCACTTTGGACGCCATGCAGCGCCCCTTCCGTACCAAGGACAATTGGCAAAAAGAGGGTTGTCCGGCTACATACGTTGAGGCTTTCAAAGACCTCCGCTGGCGGCAGAAGATCTATAACGAACGACAAAATGCGTGGCGGAAACCAAAAAAGGGTGTGTAAGATGCGTAGCCTATAGTAACCTACACACGCATTAACACTGGTCAAAACCGCTATTCACGTCGCTTTTTCGTAGAAACTTTTTCCCGCCTGCCTTAGATTCGCCACATCATGATGCCTGGGAAATCGACCGAAGAGCCGATCTCCGTCCTGATGCAGTCATGCGCCACGTTTCAGCTTGAAGCTGAACGCATGCGCAAGGCGCATCTCTGGGGCCGGGAATACAACTGGCAACCTGCGGAAGACGAAGCCACGTTGCTTGAAGCTGCGCTGCGGGTGGAAAGATTTCGCTTGGGGTTGCTGCGCTTTGCCCGGCAGCACCTGGGAACATCAGGTGAGTGAACGGCGGGAGTCGGGAGTTTAATCAGGGGTTCACGAGGGCGCGCCCACCAGCCAGGAGACCGCGCCCCTGTGAGGAGTCGTTATATGCAGCAGGCACAATTTAGCGCGTCCGCACTCGGGATGCAAGTGGTTCCCGCTTTGGCTGACCGGATTTACGAAATGGTCGCTGGCGACGGTAAGGAACATCACCGCCTCTATCCCCGCGAACCGGCACCGGCATTGCGCTGGCATTTCTGTTTTGAATGCGGCCAGTCGTTCCTCCGCCTTGCCCATGACCGGCATCATCGCTGGTTTTTGGAAACTGTGGAGCCATCCTGCCCATGGATAAGGTTGCTGGTTAACCTGCGTGATTTTCAGTCCATAACCCAGGTGTCATTGAGCCACGGCTGCCGCCCGGTAATCCCAGTTGCGGAGTTAGAACCATGAACTTCCTTACCAGAGTTTTATCCCCTGAGATGAAGAGTTCTAGGCCGCCAGCACCAACTGGCGACCTGATCCCCGGCGGCGCGGGGATGGGGTGCGCCGCATATTTCAAATTACGAGGTCTACACAGCATGAAAATAAAATTCAACGAACAACCTCCGCAGGCAAGCGACCGCTGGCACACGGAAACGGTCGCCGACGTAATCGACGCTGGACAAATGAAGTCCGAGTTCGGCGGACGAACCGTTACCCGGGACAAACTTAAACTGAGAGGATTTCTTGACGAAGTTGACCCGGAAACCGGTAAGCAGATTGCGATTGATTCCCTTTACACCGCGTCTGTCCACCCGAAGTCGAAGTTTTACAAACTCGTCAAAATTATCACTGGATCGGAACCCAAACGAGACGCTACTGGTCTATTCGACTGCGACAGCTTGTTAAATCGCACTTTCCTTTGCGAAACCGAACGGAAAAGCACGGCCACGGGCACGTGGGCACGTGTAATCGCGGTCAAAGCGGCACCGCCTGGAACACAGCCAGTGCCAATTCCCCTGAACTACAAACGAGAGAAAGACCAACAGCGGTCTACAGGAAGCAAAGTCAATGGCTTCGCTGCAGTAACCGACACAAGCACGGACGAAGAGGTACTTGCATTCCCGGGCGTGGATGGGTAGCGAAGTCCGATCAACTGTCAGGGATGCCAGGTTTTTTTATGCTGGATAAGAGGGGAACAGTCGTAGGTTGCGTAAGGCAAGGATGCGGAAAGCCCACAAATTTCCGGACAGACGGTTTTTTCAGGTTTTCCGTTCCGGTGCTGGATGTCTTTCCTACAAGCCGAAGATTGGTGCCTGGTGCCAGGGGTACCAACCTGCACGCCTACAACTAGAGCAGTACAGAAGTTACTTACTGTACTTGGTTCTTCTTCTCTTCTATCCAGCATAAAAAAACCTGGCATCCCTGAATGCCTGGCTGTAATTGTCCAAGGTTACTAAGGGTGATCAGGGTACAGGGGTATGACGACTACGAAACTGATCGAACAGATTGAGCGGCTTGGCGGCAAGTTCGTTATCGCCAACCGCGAGATCTCGCTCGCGTGGCCAGAGAGCCTGAACCCGAAACAGCAGGATGCGTTTCGTCGGTTGGATACTCTGGCCCGTGAGAATTACTTCCTGATGCGCGCCGAACTCCTGGAACGAAGAGCCTCTCACACCTGGGAACTTTCCGGTCGAAACCCTGGCTGGTGGCGGGAGTCGCAATGATATTAGTTTTTGGAAAGTACAAGGGCCGAGACACACGGGAGGTTCCATCGTCGTATCTGCAATGGCTTGAGGACACACAGACGAACGACTTGGAGCGACTACGGGACGCCATGGAAGCGCGCGGTTTGTCGACGCACCGGCCTACACCAAGAATAGTTCACCACAACTTGAATCCTAGTCCCCTAGTACAGGAAATGGTTCGTGTCGGTTATAAAGTGCTGGCGCGGAAGCTTCACCCCGACCTGGGTGGTAGCACGCAACGGATGCAAGAACTCAACGAAGCTTATGAAGTCTGGCAGGAGTCGACGGAATCAAGCCAATGATTACCTATTGCATTCTCTGCCGACAGCCGATTCCCGCGAATCGCGCACGTCGCGGCGCTGTGACTTGCTCTAGCGAGCATCAACGCGAATATCGGCGTCAGAGACGCGCAGAGCGCGCTTTGCGGAATTGCCGGTTGTGTGGCAGGCGTGCTCGAAAACCGAAGCCCACGGGTGATGTGCTCCAGGAGCACAGCGAAGTTACGAACTAGGTGTCATGCATTTTTATCCACAACCCGAACCGTGTAACATCCCGATTGGAATCGGCGGGCCAAATCTAGGAGGAGATTTGGCTCGAAGAAGGTATCAGCGAGGTGCGCTGCGCAGGGAAGGAAGCTTTTGGATTCTGCGCTGGCGCGAGGATGTACTGAACAAGGCGGGTTCGGTTGTACGGGTTGAGCGTCGGGCCCGGGTAGGCGCGACGAAGGACCTACCAACCAAAGCCCTAGCGCGGCGGGTTGCAGATCGCATGATCGAGTACGTCAACCAGCCGAATTACCTGCCGGGAAAGGTGGCTACAGTGCAGGAATTCTCAGAGGTGTATTGTGCGAATGTCTGTCCGACGTTCAAGCCGTCATCCTGCGAGTCAGCACGCTCCCTGTGCCGGATCTACATAGAGCCGGTGCTAGGACGTTACCGGCTAGATCAGGTCAAAGGCGAAGTTCCGCAGTTGCTAGTAAATGATCTGCGGCGTCGCAGCCTGAGTCGCAAGACCATCCTGAACGCGATCAGCACGCTGGCAAGCATGCTAGGCGCGGCGCGGGACTGGAACTATCTCTCACCGGAACTCGATTGGCGAAAGTTGCGGCTACCCGTCGAGGAACTACAGAAACCGCAACGGTTCTTCACTCCTGACGAATCCCAACGAATCATCGACGCCGCCCCAGAGCCGTGGAACATCTGTTTCGCGTTCATGGCCTACCTGGGTGTGCGCACGAGCGAGGCTGTCGGCATCGCCTGGCATTACCTCGACATTAGCAGCGGCGTGCTGTTGGTGCGTCAAAGCAACTGGCGCGGGAAACTGCTCACGGTGAAGTCGAAAGCTAGTGTTCGCGATCTGCCCTTGCCGCCGGTGTTAGTGGACATGCTCAACGGATACCGGCTCCGGTGGCGGCCCAATGCATTCGGGTTGCTGTTCGCGAACGCCAGGGGTCAGCCCATCACCAGTTGCTACGTGCGTCGGGACATCCTGCATCCGATCCGCGAGCGGCTGGGGATTCCACGCGGGGCATTCCATGCCTTCCGGCATGGCTTGGGCACCGCATTGATGCAGGCAGGTGCGAACGCGCGCGTCGTACAGCAACAGCTCGGTCACGCCGACCTGCGAATGCTGGCGCGGTACGCACACGTCGTCCCGCAAGACCAACGAGCGGCGGTGGAACGCACAACCGATGTGTTTTTGCGGCGTTCTGCGGCGAACTTCCACGGTAAGCCGTTGAGGCTAAACTAAGTGGTTGGCGTCCCCGACGGGATTTGAACCCGTGTTACCGCCGTGAAAGCGGGATGGCTAAACGTAACTCTAACAAACTACAGGAACACGGACGCACTGGATGGCGTTCTAGGAGCAGCAAGAAACACCTTATTGTGTCCCCGATGTGTCCCCAGCGCGAGATCGGGCACAGCCTGAAATCTGCCTCGGTGCTCCCCCGTAGACGGGAAACTCGAAATGTAGTTTCGGCGCTTGAAAAGATTGGCCCCTTGGTCTCGAATGTGGGATTCCGGAGTAGCACTGAACGATTTCGATCTCTTGCGGTGATGCTTCAACTGTCTCATTCCTACTCGATCAGCTCATTCAAGGTGTTTGTGAGTGTGTCCGAATGCCAGTCGCAGGCCTGGGTCCAAGATTGGAAGCAGATCGAAGGCGAGAATTCATTCAACCCCACAAACAAGAAATTGGCGCAGCAAGAAGATGGTCGCCAAAGGGGACGGTTCTCCCACCATCATAGAGCACCACTCCCAGCTTGAAGTTATCGCCGCAGGCGTCCGCCAACTTCCGGAGCCCCTTGAAGTCACCCGCATTCACGGTAGCACCGGCCTTGACTTCGATACCGACCAACGCACCACTCCCAGTTTCAATCACAAGGTCAACCTCCTCCTGGTCTTTGTCCCGGTAGTGATACAAAGCGCAGCTCTCACCAAACCAAGATGCCTGTTTCAACACTTCAGAGAAAACAAATGTCTCCAGCAGCGGTCCGAAGATCGAACGGTCTTTCGCAATCCGCTCCGCTGTGGCCCCCAAGAGTGCGCCGAGCAGGCCAGAGTCAAGGAAATGCAACTTGGGCGTCTTTACCAAACGCTTCAACTGGTTCCGAAACCAAGGTTCCACCCGACGAACGAGAAACAACTGCTCCAAGATGGCGACATACTTCCGGGTGGTCTTGTCGTCAAACCCAACTTGGCCGCCCATCTGCGTAAAATTGGTGAGCCGGCCAGAGTGGTGTGCGAGAACCTGCAGCAGCCCCGGCATTTGGTCAAGCTTTTCCACGTCGGCAACTTCGCGCACATCCCGCTGCACGATGGCTCTTATGTAATCGCGTGCCCATGCCTGGCGTCGCTTTGGATCTCCGCGCCGCAGCATTTCGGGGTAGCCGCCGGTCAGCACGGCTTGTATCAGATCCTCGCCTATCATCAACTCCGCGGGTTTGCCGAGTTTGCTATCGAACGCGGCTCTTAGGAAATGCGGCTTCTTACCTCGAATTTCAGCCCGCGAGAGAGGCAGGAGGCTCACGATTTCCATGCGGCCAGCTAGACTCTCCGAGACTTGAGGCAGAGTGAGAATATTGGCTGAGCCCGTCAACAGAAACCGGCCGGCGCGGCGATCATCATCCACTGACTTCTTGATGGCCCGGAGGAGGTCGGGCACTCGCTGCACTTCGTCAATGGTCGTCCGATCAAGAGCGCGCACCAACCCAGTTGGATCGCTGCGTGCCGCAGCCAGCACCGTGTCGTCGTCCATGGTGATGAATTCGCGATTGCCCGCGAGCAAATCACGGACCAGTGTGGTCTTGCCACACTGACGCGGGCCTGTAACCATGACAACCGGAGTGTCCTTGAGCGCGGTGGTCACCAGTTCAGCAGAAAAGCGAGGAAAGAGCACGTGCTCAGTGTCGTCCATGCCGGGTGGAGGCTCCGTCCAATTCGGATTAATGTTGCGTCTATTTCGGATTATAGACTCGTCTGATCCGGAACGGAAGCTGGACGGTGCCGGGACTCATTTCAGCTTGTGTGGGTGGCGGTTTCTACCTGGGCGTGTGTTGAGACCCTTCGGCGGCCTTCGCGGATCGAGCCGAGCCAACATCTCTGATCTGGTTTCTTCATCGTCCCCCGGTCGTTACAACTTTGCCTTAGTCAGCCGGCGCAGAAGACTCTCCTTGGCGGCGTGCGTTCGGCGGAGTTCCCCCAGGGCGGACTGGAATGCAGTCGCTCGCCCTTGCTGGACCGCGAGATCGCGCAGGTCCGTCAGCAGAGTAACGGCCTTGTCGTATTCATTAGGCTGCCGTTTTTGGATGTGCGCTGCAATCTGATTCCAAGTCGTATCTTCGCGGTTCTCCAGTTGGTCCAGATAGCGAGCGCGGTTGGCCTCGTCCTCCGCTTTCCGCCGCGCCGCTTCTGCCGCTCGCTTCGCCTCCAGTAACCGGTCCCTTTCTTCCGCACGGGCATGGGCCAATGTCAGAAGATCACCGGCAGTGCGCCGCTGAATTGCGTTAGGCACGGGCAACATGCGCCGCGCGTTCTGTTGCTCGAAACGCCGCCGCAGTCGGATCTTCCACCGTTCACCGGGTTCCGAGACTGCGGCAACGAGCAAATTGTTCTTTTCCTTTTCGGGCATGCTCTGAATCCAAGCCGCCAGTTCTTCCCGATCCGGGCCAGCTTTCAGCGGCGCCGAAGCCGATGCAGCAACTTCAACGAGATCCTCGTCTATTCCAAGAAACTCGATCAGAGAACGGAGCGGAGCGGACAATTCGCCAAGACCAGCAGGCGCCGCTGGCTCCAGTTCGTCCTTGGCGAACTCTTCATTCTGGGCGCAAAGCAGCCATCCGAGGTAAAGGCAACGGCTGTCTCCGCGCAGAAGCTCCGAGCGCAGCGACATCAGCGAGCCCATCCATCCTGTCCCGTCGTCCCAGTCATCGTCCTCGAACTGATTTTCAAACGCGACGATCACAGAGTTTCCGGCTTTTCGCACTTGAGCAGCTTCGCCGTGAAGCATGGCCCTGAGCGCTTTGTAGTCGACGAATTCCTGCGGAAGACGAAGATAAAACTCACGGGTTCCCCAGTTTGCAACGTAAAGAAACGCGTCGAAGTACTTCTCCAGAAGTTTGAGAGGATCTGCTTTCAGGTCTCCCCATTCGTAGTGGTTCGTGAAACTCGCTGAAGTAATCGCGGCGCGCGTGGAGATGGATCGCAATTGGGCGATCTCAGCTCTTGTCAGCGCCCGGTCGATTGCCCGGAAATCGTAGTACTGGTATTCGCTCATTCAGAATCCTCTAAGCCAGTAGCGGTAGGCCGCGATCCATTCCACGCCGGCGGGCGCTAGCGTCGGCAACGGCAGATCGAGGACACCGATCCTCTGCCAGGTTTGGCCACGGCGGCAAATCGCGACAATCTGGCCACCTCGTGTCATGTCCACTTTCTCCACGACAACGTCAATACCGAGGACATTTGTGGAAAAAGGCAGGGCAAGATGCTCCTGCAGCATCGTGAGGAAACCGACAGCCTGCTCCTCTTCGGTATACGCATCCACGACCGCTCTCTCAATCAGTTTCTCCAGTTTCGCCTTGCTGAATGACGGAAAATTGGTGTCGGGTTCGCGCTTCAGCTTGCGCGCATCCATGTGGACCACAACTAGCTTGTTGTTCTGGTGCGTCATATCCCCCCATGCCCATCCGAAACATTCAATCGCGGGACGATGGCCCATCGGCGGTCGCAGTGCCAATTCTATAGCCGATGGCGCCGTAGCCTTTTAGCCGCCGGGCATACATGCGCGCCAGCATCGGCACCCGAGAATCGACATAGTCGTAGACGCGAACGACATGCTTAGCATCGTGAAGCCGATGGAGACGGCCAACATACTGTTGCAACGTTCCCTTCCAGGAGATCGGCATCGCCAAGAACAGCGTGTCCAAACGAGCGTCGTCAAAACCCTCGCCAATGTAACTGCCAGTTGCCAGGATGACTCTTGGCTTGCTCTCCGGAACAGCCGCAATGGCTTCCGCAATCGTTCTCCGCTGTTTCTTGCCCATGCCGCCTTTTAGCACAAACACGTTGCTCACTTTACCAGAGAGCGCCGCCTCGAAATACTTCAAGTGATTGGTCCGGCCAGTGAGGAGCAGCGGTGAGCGTCGATCTCCGACTGCGCGTAGCAGATCGGCCAGAATCAGTTCATTGCGAGCACGGTCATCTGCAAGTGCAGCGTACACCTCCTGAATCGTTGTATCGATCTGCTCGGGCGGCAGGCAAAACTCGGTCAACCGAGGAACCACTTCATGTTCGAATGGTGTGACTGCGGTCATCAAGCGTGCGCTGAGCTTGTGTCGTATCGGACCGCACTGCATATAGATGATCGGGTGGTGTCCATCTTTGCGCTCAGGGGTTGCTGTCAGGCCGAGGATGTACCTCGCCTTTACTTGCTTCATCACCTGCTCAAAGGTGAATGCCGACAAATGGTGGCATTCATCGACAATGACGTGCCCGTATTCTGCGACGAAGTCTTTGACTCCCTCTCTGCCGTGGGTGCTTTGGATGATGGCGATGTCCACCGTGCCGCTACGGTCGCTCTTTCCGCCCCCAACCTGGCCGATAGACTTGGCTGAAAGATTGAGAAACATCGCCAATCTCGCATGCCACTGATCCAGCAGCTGTTGGCGGTGAACCAGTACGAGGGTATTCACCATTCGCGCCGCGATCAGCCACGCGGCCGCTGCGGTCTTGCCGAAAGCAGTAGGTGCGCAGAGGATCCCTTCGTCGTGTTCAGCCATCATCGAAACAGCGTCTTGCTGCGATGGGCGCAATTGGCCGCAAAACTTCACGTCAATTGAATGTCCCGCGCACCGCTCGTCACGGATGTTTGGCTTGATGTGATGTGCTTCAAACAGCTCCATTACCTCGGCCAGACACCCACGGGGCAAAGCAATGTGGTTGGCGAGATCCTCGCCGCACGCGATTATTCGCGGCTTGTTGAATGTGGGAAGCCGCATTGCTTGTGCCTTATAGAATTCAGGATTCTGAAATGCGGCCAGCCGGAGCAGACGGTTCAGCATCGCCGGAGGCAGCCCATTCTTCTCGATATACAGAAGGTTTGCGCGAACGATTTGAACCGCAGGTGGAAACGGTCCTGGTATTGGACGTTCCACTCTCTTTTGTGATGGCGGCAGCGCCCAGGGATCTTGCGGGGCGTCGTCTATAGTGCTGACCCTGACACCAATGAGATCTCCTCGTTTTTGAGCTTCCCGCACGACTGCCTCGACAGCGTCAGCCGACATTCTTTCGACGCTTGCCAGAAATGCCCACTGATCTTGGTACGGACGGAATTCCGAATCGACAAAAACACTGTTTCCCTCTGCACGCGGAATCTTTTGCAGAGGCAGAGCGATCAGGTTGCCAAGACCTCCCTTGGGCATCGTGTCCTGGTTGGGGAAGAATCGGTCGTAGGACTCCAGACCCACTTGGTGGCGGAACTCCATGGTTCGAGTGAGAATTGCGCAGCCCAGTTTTCGCGCGGAGGTCGCAGGAATTGCCCGATTGAAGAATATCCACACATGGCCACCGTTCCCCGACCGAGAACGTTCCAAAACCGCTGGCACATTCATCTCGCGACAGGACGTGAGGAACGCGGCGGCGTCCTTCTGCCAGGTCTTCTTATCGAAATCGACCGCCAGGAGCCAGCAGGTCTCGTCCTGCAAAAGAGGATAGATCCCGACTGTATGATCCCCGACAAGATGACCACGCACAACGTCTTGGGTTAGGGGCCTGAACCTTCTTGTTTGGCGATCGACCCTCTTGCGGTCCTTGTCTTTGGCGCGTAAATACGATTTCCAATCACGATCTGCCTTCGGCATGTATCCAGATCGTCCGTCGGCGCTCTCCCAGCGAATGGCGTAAACATCGTCACGTCCACGGAAGAGGCTGCGAAACAGTTCGATCCGCTGTTCCGCCGTACCCAATGCGGACCTGCGAACGTCTGGCGCTGCGCTTATGGTCTGAGGGGTCTGAGAAACTGCAGTTGTAGACGGAATCTCAGGAATTCGTACACTGTGCTCGATTAAGAGGCTGCGTAGCCGGGCATTTTCTTCACGCAGGCGTCTTACCTCCGCCAGGGATGCCTCAAGGTTCGGAAACTCACTGTCAACTTTGCTCAACTCAAAGCTCCTACCCGTACGCGCCGTTACTTGGCGCCCAAATGATCGCACATTGCCGGACTCCACGCTGTTCTGGCGGCGCGGCAGTCTCCTTGCCATTGGCGGCAGCGTTGCAGTTGACTCGAACCAGGGGCCGCATTGCTGAGTTCGACAGGAAGACAAAGCATGATTCAGGCGATGTCGATCACGCGATAGCCACAGGTCAACGGCAATCGCATGCTCTCGTCGGGGAGGTTGCGGCAAGCCGATTGAGAAGGCGGGCCCTGCAAGTGAGGCAATGACCGTTCTCACCGAAAAACACCGCTGGGACATCGCCGCAGGAAAGCGATAACCGGCGCACACTCTTCGGGTTCTTTGCCTCCCCTCAACACCCCTCTCGCCAATCGCTTCGATCTGCCTGGACGAACGGCGCAAAATACCGTAGTCAGCAAGAAAGCGAGGAGAACATGCAACACGGAAGCATGATCCGAACTGAGCGCCAACAAGGACTCGACGTATGGGAGTTCAGGTGGAGAGAGCCAGGCCCGGATGGAAGGCGTAAACATCGCAGGATGGTCGTCGGTTCCGTCGATGAATTCACTGATGAACTTGCAGCTCGCCAGGCGATCGTTGGCCTGCGGCTTGATATCAACCCTCGTGATGCAAGGGTGAAAGCAGGGCCAATAACGGTGTCCGAGCTGACGGATCATTATCGCCAGCGGGAATTGAAACCAGACACTACATGGAAAACTCATTCAACGAAGGTGACTTACGAAGGATATTTAAGAAAATGGATCTTACCGCGCTGGGGAAGCTATTTTGTCACGGAAGTCCGGGCCGGAGAAGTCGAACTATGGCTGAGATCGCAGGCGCTGGCACGGTCGAGTTGTGCCAAGATCAGAAATCTCATGAGCGTCCTTTTCAACCACGGGATGCGCCATGACATCTGCGGCTGCAATCCAATCCGATTGGTACGGCAAAGCGCGAAGCGAAAGAAGATCCCAACCGTGCTGAGTGCAGTCGAAGTGCGCCAATTGATTGGAGTTCTCGCCCTCCGCGAACGAACTCTTGTACTGCTCGACTTCGGCACCGGTTTGCGAATGAGCGAACTCTTTGCCCTCAAGTGGCGAGACATCAACTTTCTCACGAACGAGATCAGCGTCACCAGGTCAATCGTCTTCCAGGTAGTTGGGCCATGCAAGACCGAAGCATCACAGAAACCGATTCCGCTCGATCCCTATCTGGCGGAAGCTCTCCTGACATGGCGACAGCATACGCGGTATCGGGCGCCGGATGATTGGGTATTCGCAAGCCCAGCCACTTGTGGCCGACAGCCATATTGGGGGCAATGCATCATGCGGAGATTCATCCGTCCTGCCGCAGCAAAGGTCGGAATCACCCAACACATTGGATGGCATACGTTCCGCCACACCTATTCGTCACTGTTGAGGGCAACGAGGGCGGATATCAAAGTGATGCAGGAACTGCTCCGGCACGCGTCGAGCCGCGTCACTTTGGACACTTACACCCAGGCAGTCACACTTCACAAGCGCAAGGCGCAAAGTGATGTAGTCCGTCTGATTCGCGCAAATGGAATCGGCGGCTGAAGGCGCGGTCTTGAGCTGTGCCTTTTTGTGCCTGCAGGAATAGGCTCGACACCCGCGAAAACATTGGTGATTCCGGAGGAGCGCGGCGGAATTCGGGTGAAATTTGTGCCTTTTTGTGCCTGCGGGAAACAGGACGATTTCCTCTAAGCCGTTGATAAGATTTGGCGTCCCCGACGGGATT
>CAWBHF010000011.1:0-585644 GCA_963788645.1 uncultured Acidobacteriota bacterium | reverse complement strand
TCAACGTCGCTGAGGCTCTCAGTAGGGCTGCGGGGTTGCCGTTGGGCACGACCTGCCCTAACTGAGCGGCGGTCAGGATCGCTAACGTTGTGGTCGTGCTGACGCTGAGCACGCGCGAGGTCCCGAGCACCGCGTATATCACCATGGGCACCAGGGCGGTATACAGGCCTACCTGGACCGGCAGCCCGGCCATCATGGCATACGCCATCGCCTTGGGAATGATTACCGCACCGGTGGTCAGCCCCGCGACGATGTCGGGCCGCAGCCAATCCGTACGGCATGAGACTAGCCACTCAGGTAAGGGACGGAACCACCGACGCTCTGACATGCTGCAGCCCTACCTGACCTGCGGGACGGTTCGATGCTTCTGCTTCGGCTCTACGTACCCTTTCGGCTTTTGCCTTGGCGGAAGCTTGGGAGGTGTATAAGGAATCTCCTCGTACGGGATGCTGCTGAGGATGTGCGCAATGCAGTTCAGGCGGGCATGCTTTTTGTCGTCTGACGGAACGATGTACCAGGGCGACGCTGCCGTATCCGTGGCTGCAAGCATGGCATCCCGGGCGCGTGAGTAGTCGTACCAACGGCGGTGCGATTCCAAGTCCATAGGACTAAGCTTCCAGCGCTTGGAAGAATCTTCAATTCGCGCGAGGAAGCGCTTGTGCTGTTCCTTTTCCGATACTTCGAGCCAGTACTTCAGAAGGATGATGCCCTGGCTGACCAGAAAGCCCTCGAAGATAGGACAGTCCCTGAGAAATTGCCTGTGCTCTTCATCGGTACAGAAACCCATCACGTACTCAACACCGGCGCGGTTATACCAGCTCCGGTCGAAGATGACGATTTCACCTCCGGCGGGAAGTCGTTCAACGTAGCGCTGGGCAGGGAGCTGCGTCTTCTGCCTCTCGGTCGGCGCGGGGAGGGCTACCACGCGAAAGATGCGCGGGCTGACACGCTCCATGATGCGCTTGATCATCCCGCCTTTGCCGGCAGCGTCTCGTCCTTCGAAAATGATCACAATGCGGGCGTTGGTCGCCGTGACCCAGTCCTGGAGCTTGACCAGCTCAACTTGTAGCTTGAAAATCTCGGCTTCGTACTCCTTTTTGCCGATCTTCGGTTGGCCGTTGACGCCAGAGTGTTTAGTGTCGCTGTCCAGCGTTGATTTTGATTTCTTGTCGTTCTTGGATTTTTTGCTCATCGTTTTTTTCTGGTTTCCTAGGTGTCGGGCCCGCCTGTTTAGAGGCGGGCCGGTATTCCTGCGGCCTGAAGTACGACCGCGTCACCAGCGTTAGTGGTCCTGCGTCTTCAGGAGGCAATATGTGGGCCACTCTGCACGCCTGCGAACACAACTACTTAGACGGAATGACACTGATTCCCGCGCCCAAATACGGGCAGACACTGCTTCGATCATGGGCGCGAAAACATCTCAGCGATCACCTTGTTGAAGAATGGTGGTGCCCGAATACTCTGGGTTACATATGTCTGAGTGAGGGATTGCTTCAGGAGGGGAGCAATTTGGAGAGCAGGTAGTCAGTTCAAAACTCAACTGAACTGTCTCTGCCGGGCCAGTCCGGTGCGCCTACCAGACTCGTTCCGAGCCGTTCCCCGTCCCAGAGGCTGCTTTGGCTGCTTTCGCCCTCGCCGGGCGATTCCTTTCTAACACCCGAAGCCACCACGTTCAGAAGTACGTGTGGAAAACGAGACGTTCATCCGATGCCAATCCGGCATACCAAAGTTTACTAGAAGGTAATACCCGGGCATCGGCCCGCGCCATGCCAAGTTGCCGGGTCAAAAGTTTACTAGAAAGATAACTTATGGCACTAGAATTGATGCCAAAGTGCCACTTATTGCGCTTTGCAGCCCGGTTTTCTTCATCATGATTGACACCGCGCAAACTTGTAAACCATTAAGAAGATAGCTACTTCACGCTTGGGTACTGTGATTTCCAAGAATTTTCAATTTCGCTTGTGTGTGTGTTTGCCCGGCGTGCGCTCCGTGAAAAAGAGGGAAAATCAAAACATGTCCGCCTATCCCCCTTTGTTTTGTTGTAGTTACCACGAGCACCCATCGAATGCACTATCTTATTGAACGCATTAGACTTAACACAATAGCGAATGGATAGCGAAGCGCACTGCTGTGTACTAGATAGTAATATAATCGCCCACGTAATAGGGGGATGCAGTGACATGCTGCCATATAATCGCCACTGTACAGCAGGGGTGAGCTATAGGACGACTTTCTATCACTCACCACGTGCAGCGCCCATGTACTGGTGTGCCCTGTAGCTTTTCTCTACCTTTTTTTCTTTTTCGGCGGTTTTCTCTGCGTCCGTTTTCCGCACACCTCGTCCTGTGCTCATAATAAGTATGCCAACTGTTCTGGCATCAAAAGCGAACATATGCTGGAGCCGGCGAACAACAAGGCACAGATCGCAGCGGCAACAGATGCCTAATTGGGTTGGCTCCGCAGAACTATGCCGACGTGGATCGCGATGGCGATTTCGTTGTTTCCGCTGATTGAGCGTTTTTGCTCGGCTCGGCTCATCCATTCGATTCCTGTTGGCTCCATCCAAGGTTCAAGCCAGATTGTCATCCTGGGGGTAATCGGAGTCGAATCTCTGGACGCCATTCCCAAGCCTGACGCACACGGCGGCGCCGCACGATTCTGAAACGGCGTTCTGGGCCTCAATCCTGCTGAGAGCTCACAGCGCCACGTCCAATGCTGGGGGCCGAGGAACACGCTCTCATCACAATGTTAATCTCCACAATTTCTTGCGGTAGAGGCCGTTGATGTCATCGTCGTTCTCGTGTGATTCGATTGAACTCATAGGAAGAGTGAGCCCGATTTTGCACCGGTAAAGGAAGCTACGACATCAACTAACTGGACCCTCACGTTGTGCGTCTGACAGGATAAATTGCCTCCGATTCTGATGTTCGATACTTGAAGTTCATAGTCTTCGGTGCTCTGGCCGACCAGCGTGACTGTTCGTAATCTGTATTGCGTGACCGGCACGAGCACAACGCCTGACATCGAACTCGACCTGCTTGACGTGGGTGACGTAGCTAAGCGTCTGAACGTCAGCCCGGGTTGGGTTAGGGATCACGCGGTCGGCCGACGATTACCGTGTATACCGTGCGTGCGGTTAGGATGTCTTATCAGATTCAGGCCTGCTGACGTGCACACCTTCATCGCGGAACAGTCTCACGGCCGACCTTGGCGCAAACGTCGTGGCTGATGTATCATCCTACGCGAAATGCGAACGCACCAGAACGGCTGGGTCACAGAGGAAGGTGAGCGTCGTCGCAAGTGGGTCGGTCGCTACCGCGTTTATCGTCCTGACGGGTCAGTCAGCATTCCAAAGCTTTTTCTCGGGTGGCAATCAGAACTCACAAAGTCTGCAGCATCCATCAAACTTGAGAAGTTCCTGCGTGCAGGCGGTGACGTTCATTCGCCGAACAGTCCGCTGAACTTCAGCGATTACTGGCACAGCGTTTACGTCCCCCGCCATCGTGTCGCTTGGAGCGCTCCGACTGCCAGTGGCTACGAGTCCTATTTCCGCGCCTATCTATGCCCTGTGTTTGGCTCGACTCATCTGGTGGACATAGAAGAGCGTCAGATTGCAGATTGGTTCGAGAAGATGCGCCACAACCGCACTCGCTCAGTCGTAACGAAGTGCTGGGTAATCCTGAAGTCGGTTCTCGAAGATGCTGTGGACGACGATATTCTCATCAAGTCACCAATGCGAAAAGTTCGTCACCCTAAGACACGAATTCCGAACAGGCCGACACTCGATAAGGAACTTGCCAGCCGTGTATTGGCCGAAGTGAAAGACAATGCTAAGAACTCGGCCATTCTCCATGTCGGTGTGTTCTGCGCTGTTCGCCCTGCTGAGATCTTCGGTTTGCGCTGGCGTTCGTTCTTGGATGATGTACTGCTCGTGCGAGACTCAGCATGGAACGGTCAGTTGCTGGAAGACGCAACTAAGACCGGGGAACGGCGCATCGTAGTGCCGCCAATGACCCGGGAGGCAATATTGCGGTGGCGCGGCGAGTGTCCTGACACGTCGCCCTACGCGCTGATGTTTGCCAGTGCTAAGGGCACTCCGATCAGTTCGCATAATTTCAGGAACCGCGTGCTCGTTCCATTGCAAGAGAAGCTGGAATTGACGGTGCCGCTGACGTTTCAAGTTCTACGGCGGAGCCACGCGACTCGTAATCAACTCCGGCTGAAAGACGTGCAGAGCCACCTGGGACACAAGTCAATCACAACGACCGCGAATGTCTATGCTCAAGCGGTTCCGGCTAGTGTGCGAGAGATGGTGGCGACTGACGAAGCCGATGTGCTGGGGATAAAATCTACTGCTACCCGCCCTGCTACCCGAGCTCGCAAGAGGATATCGCCAGAACCTGCATAAAATCTGGTGAGCGCGGATGGATTCGAACCATCGACCCATGCCTTAAAAGGGCATTGCTCTGCCAACTGAGCTACGCGCCCACATTCTAACAATCTACCACAACGGAAAGTGCCTTTTTGCGCACCGCCGGCTCCTGGGCGGCTCCCTCTAGCGCGTAGCAACGGCGGAAACGGATTTTTGTCCCTCCCGCCTGCAGTTTCCCCTATTCAGTTTTCTGCTTGACACCTGCGGTCAAGCCGATAATATATATGAATGTTTATGCACGTATGTGAATAACTATTCATTATGAATAAATCCCTAAGGCAGCGCATGATCCTCGATCTCTTGAAGCATGGCCCCTTGGCCAGCCAGGAGGACCTGCAGCGGGCCCTGCGCAAACGCGGGCTCAAGGTAGGCCAAGCCACACTCTCGCGCGATACCCGCGATTTGCGGCTGGTCAAGACGGCTGATGGTTACGCTCTATCTCAAGGAGACAGTTCTTCTGCGCCGGCGTTGCCGCCCGTCTCGCGACTGGTGCGGGAATTCGTACTGGAGCTGCGCCCGGCGCAAAACCTGCTCGTCATCAAAACCAGCGTCGGCAGTGCGCAGCCGGTGGCAGCGGCTCTGGACGAAGAGGAGTGGCCAGAAGCGATTGGAACGATTGCCGGCGATGACACCATTCTCACGGTTTGCCCCGACAAGGAGGGCGCCCGAAAGTTGGCTGCGCGCATTCAGGAGATGCTCGCCTGATGCCGGCCAAACTCAAAACTGCGGTGTTGGGCGCAACCGGATACTCCGGGCTGGAACTCACTCGACTTTTGTTGCGGCATCCTCAGCTCGAAAAGCCTGTACTGCTTGGCCGCAGCGATAGCGAGGCTACCTGCAACCTGGCCGACGTGTTCCCTTCCCTTTCAGGCAACGGAAGGTATCCGCTGCAACCGCTCTCATGGCCAGAAGTTAAGCGTCAGGGCGTGGAGTTGCTTTTCCTGTCTACGCCCCATGTAGTTTCGAGATCGCTCGTGCCCGAGGCAATCGCGCATGGGTTGCGCGTGATTGATTTGAGCGGAGCCTGGAGGCTTAAGGAGGCGCAGAATCGGGCGGTTTATGGCTTCACCGATGCAGACTCAGTAACCGCGGCTGAACTTACCAAGAAGGCGGTTTACGGCTTGCCGGAATTGAGTCGCGATCGCATTCCAGGCGCTGCGTTGGTGGCGAACCCGGGTTGCTACGCAACTTCGGTAATCCTTGCTTTGGCACCGCTGATCAAGGCTGGTGTCATCGATCGCGAACGCGGAATTATTTCTGATTCCAAGTCGGGTGTTTCCGGCGCGGGCAAGGAACCAAACTCGCGCACTCACTTTATTTCTGTGGCCGACAACCTTTCGGCTTATTCAGTCTTCGGACACCGCCACGTGGGTGAGATGCTCGAGCAGTTGCAACTTCAGGCGTGTGAATTGATTTTCACGCCTCACTTGCTTCCGATTCCCCGAGGGATTCTGTCGACCATCTACCTGCATTTGAACCGCGAGATGAAGCCAGTCGAAATCGAATCCCGCTTCCGCGACTTTTATGCCGGTAGGCGGTGGGTACGGATGTTTGCGACGCCGAAGCTGCCGCAAATCCAGTTTTCTCTGCATACGAACTATTGCGATCTCGGGTTTTGTCTGGCTGATGATGGCCGGCGCCTGGTACTTATCTCCTGTGTAGACAACCTGCTCAAAGGGGCGGCCGGACAAGCGGTGCAGAACATGAACCTCATGTACGGATGGAAAGAAGAGGAAGGGTTGCAGTGACAATCGTAGTCAAAATCGGAGGCGCGGCGCTCGAAGATAAGTCCAGATTGCGAAAGTGCGCCCGGGCGATCGTCGAACTGGCGCAGGACGGTCATCACATTGCGGTGGTTCACGGAGGAGGAAGCGCGCTCACTCGAACCTTGAACCTGCTCGGCAAGCAAAGTGATTTTGTAAACGGGCTGCGCATCACCGACGCCGAGACCCGCGACGTCGCTCTGATGGTGTTATCCGGGATTGTAAACAAGAGTCTGGTGGCTGCGATCGTGGCCGCGGGGAGCGCTGCGGTCGGTCTCTGCGGTGCGGATGGTATGGCCTTTCGCGCACGCAAAAAGCAGAATCAGAGCTGCGATCTGGGCTTCGTAGGTGAAATCTGTTATGCCGAACCGCGCTGGATCGAGGCCATCTGGAGTGCGGGGGGCATTCCGGTATTGTCTTCGGTGGCGCTGGGCTCCGACGGCGAGTATTACAACATTAACGCGGATCAAATGGCGTCCGCATGCGCAGTAGCTTGCCGCGCCGATTCTCTGATTTTCCTTACCGATGTGGACGGAGTGAAGGACGCCGACGGCGCGGTCATGCCTTGGCTGAACACCCGGGACGTGGCTGCTTTGATCACCGCTTCGGTCATTGGCGGGGGGATGTTGCCCAAGCTGGAAGCTTGCAGTCAGGCGCTCCATAAGGGCGTGGGGCGAGTAAGAATCCTGCCCGCCGCGCAAGTCGAGATTCTGCCGCAGTTCTATTTCACGAAGCTCGAATGTGGGACGGAGGTAATTGGCGCATGAGCCTCGCTTCCGTCGTTCGCTCCGAAGAAAAGTTGCTGCTGCCGACCTACGATCGTCACAAGATCCTCTTTGAGAGGGGCCGTGGGGTGTATCTGTGGGATTCGCGGGGGAATCGTTATCTCGATTTCTTGAGCGGGATCGGGGTCAATGCCCTGGGACACGCGCATCCGGCAATCCAAGCGACTTTGAAACGTCAGGCCGGGCGGCTGATTCATGTTTCCAATCTGTTTTTCCACGAGTACCAAGCGGAGCTCGCCAAGCGCCTAACCAGGATTTCCGGTTTGGACCGGGCCTTCTTCTGTAATAGCGGAACTGAGGCGTGGGAGGGTGCGCTGAAGCTCGCGCGCATTTATGCGCGGACTAACAACACGAACGGTCACAAGCCAAAGTGGCGCATCCTCGCTTTAGACAACTCTTTTCATGGACGCACTTTTGGTTCGCTCGCAACGACCGGCCAAGCCAAGTATCGCGATCCGTTCGTTCCGCTTCTGCCCGGAGTAGGCTTTGTCCGGTTCAACGATGTCGATGACCTCAAACACCAGTTTGACGCTGGCATTTGTGCGGTCTGCGTAGAGACGATTCAGGGGGAAGGTGGAGTATGTCCCGTAAGCGCCGAGTTTTTGCGGACGGCGCGAAAGCTGACGGAGAGCAATGACGCGTTGCTGATTCTCGACGAGGTCCAGTGTGGCCTGGGGCGGACTGGACACTACTTCGCTTACCAGCACTACGGCATAAGACCTGACATCGTGACGGTCGCTAAGCCGCTCGCCGCCGGATTGCCGCTGGGAGCGATTCTCACGACGAATCGTGTGGCTAACAGCATGCAACGTGGAATGCATGGCACGACGTTTGGTGGCGGGCCGCTGGCTTGCGCGGTCGCGATCGAATTTCTGAGTACTTTAGACGAATTGTTAGATCATGTTCGCGAAGTTGGCGGCTATTTCCGCGCGCAACTCGAATGGTTGAAAGCCAAGCACAACTGCATTCGCGAAGTCCGTGGAATGGGCCTGATGCTAGGCGTGGAACTGGACTCCGCGGACACAGCTAAGGCGGTGGTTTCGATTCTGTTGAAAAACAACATTCTGATTAACCGGACCCATGAAACGGTGTTGCGTTTCCTGCCTCCATACATCATTCGGGAAAAACATGTGGGCGAAGTAGTTCACGCACTCGATTCAGCGTTGACTTGCAGCGCTTCAAAACGCAAGGGCGTCGGGACCGAAACCATCGTCCACTCCCGCAATCGACACAGAAGGAGCCACCATGAGTAGCCAGTCACTAAACAGAATTCCCGCCAATCCAACGCAGGTTCCCAATACTTTCTGGGGACCGGACCTGGTTTCTACTCGTGATCTCGGGCCGAGCGGAGTCGAAGCGGTATTGCACCTTGCCGGACTCATGAAGATGCGTCCTGCGGAGTTTCGCAGCGCGCTGGCTGGCAAGCAAATGGCGATGTTCTTCGAAAAGCCTTCCTTGCGGACCCGACTGACGTTTGAAGCGGGCATGTCAAGTCTGGGCGGCGCCACATTCTTCGTGGATCAGACCCGCGAACGGCTGGACGCGCGCGAAAAACTGAGCGACATCGCGCATAATCTCGAACGCTGGGTGGACGCAATCGTGCTGCGTACGTTCGCTCAGAAAACAATTGAAGGAATGGCCCAGCACGCGTCAGTTCCGGTGATCAACGCGCTGAGCGATCTGGAACATCCTTGTCAGGCGCTGGCCGACTACTTCACCCTGCAAGAACGCTTCGGCGATCTCAAGAATATTTGCCTGGCGTATGTCGGCGATGGCAACAACGTGGCTCATTCGCTTCTGCTCACCTGCGCTTTTCTTGGGTCCACCATCCGCATAGCCACTCCGTCAGGCTATGGTCCCGACGAGCAAATCCTGGTTGAAGCGCAAGAAATAGCGGAACAGACTGGCGCGGTCATCGAAATATTCTCCGATCCGCATGTTGCGGTTCAAGGTGTCGACGCCGTCTATACCGACGCGTGGGCCAGCATGGGCCAGGAGCACGAAGCTGAGAAACGTGCCAAGATTTTCCCGCCTTACCAAGTGAATGAGGAACTCGTGGCGGGAGCGGCCCCCCATGCCGTGTTCATGCACTGCTTGCCCGCGCATCGTGGAGAAGAGATTACCGATGCTGTGATTGATTCGGAGCGATCCGTGGTCTTTGATCAAGCGGAGAGCCGACTGCACGTGCAGAAAGCCATCTTGTATTTATTACTCGGCGGTGAAACTCGCCTGCCAGCTAGGAGCGCCCATGCCTGAGAAAGTGGTACTTGCATATTCGGGAGGTCTGGACACTTCCATCATTATTCCGTGGCTGAAGGAGAATTACGCCTACGATGTGATCGCGATGGTGGGCGACGTCGGCCAGGGAGACGACATCGAGGCGGTAGTCGCAAAGGCCTACGCTACCGGCGCTTCGCACGTTGTGGTAGAGGACATGCGTGAGGAATTTCTTACCGGGTACGTGTTTCCCGCGCTGAAGGCGGGAGCGGTGTATGAGCATAAATATCTGCTGGGCACTTCGCTGGCACGGCCCGTGATCGCGAAACATCAGGTCGAAGTTGCCTTGCGTGAAGGAGCCACGGCGGTCGCGCATGGATGCACGGGCAAGGGCAACGATCAGGTGCGGTTCGAGCTGGCATATCAGGCACTTGCGCCCGAGTTGCGCGTAATCGCGCCCTGGCGCGAATGGTCGCTCAAGTCTCGCGAAGATTGCCTCGATTATGCCGAGCAGCACGGCATCGCCGTGGCCGCCAGCCGCGAAAAAATTCACAGCCGCGATCGGAATCTCTGGCACCTGAGCCACGAGGGAGGAGAGTTGGAGGATGCCGGCAATGCTCCGCTCAGTACGACCTGGCAGCTAACGCGTTCGCCACTGGACGCGCCGGATCGTCAGGAAGAAGTAACGATCGGATTCGAAGCTGGCGTTCCCATCTCGGTCAACGGCCTGGAACTCGATCCCGTGTCATTGGTCGAACTCTTGAACGAAATCGGTGCCCGAAATGCCATCGGCCGAGTCGATCTGGTGGAGAACCGATTCGTTGGTATCAAGTCCCGCGGTTGTTACGAGACTCCCGGCGGCACTTTACTGATCGCCGCGCACCGTGAGCTCGAATCCTTGTGTCTTGAACGTGAAGTTGCGCATTTCAAGCAACACATCGGGCTGAAATATGCCGAACTGGTTTACTTCGGACTCTGGTTCGCACCGCTCCGCGAAGCACTCGACGCTTTCGTCGAGACCACACAGAAAGACGTCACAGGCACGGTCACGCTGTCCTTGTACAAGGGCAACGTATCGGTGGCCAGCCGTCATTCCGAGAACTCGCTCTATCGCACCGATCTGTCCTCCTTCACCATGGGCGACAGCTACGACCAGAAAGATGCGGCCGGTTTCATTCGTATTCTCGGTCTCCCGTCCCGCTCGCGTGCCCAGTCGCGCAAGCAGGCCGTCCGATCGGAGGTGGCGCAATGAAGATGTGGTCGGGCCGCTTCCGGCAGCCTCTGGATAAGGAATTTGAACGCTGGCAACGCTCGTTTGATTTTGATCGGCGATTGCTGGCCTACGAACTTGCGGCCAGCAGCGCCCATGCTCGAGCGCTGAAGGGTGCTGGCGTCCTGGACTCAACCGAACTCATTGCCATTCTTCAGGGTCTCGAGAGTATCGGCGAGCAGGCGGCGGCTTCAGCGGCGTTTCTCGACGATGAGGAAGCCGAGGATGTGCATCACTTCGTCGAGAAACAGTTGGTAACGCTGATTGGAGACGCCGGATACAAGCTGCACAGCGGGCGCAGCCGAAATGAGCAGATTGCGACTGATCTTCGTTTGTACGTCCGAGCGGCCATCGATCAACTTCGGGGCGATCTTACGGTGTGGTGCCGTGCGCTGTTGGATCTGGCACAGCACGCGGGGAATGCTGCAATGCCTGCGTACACGCATCTGCAACGCGCAGAGCCCGTATTGGTATCTCACTGGCTGCTGGCCTACGTGGAAATGTTTTTGCGGGATGCGGAACGGCTTGCGGATTGCCGCAAGCGGTTGAATGTTTGCCCTCTCGGCTCTGGAGCGGTCGCTGGAGCAACGCTCACCCTGGATCGTGGAGCGATGGCTGCTGGCCTCGATTTCGATCAGCCAACCGCGAACAGCATCGACGCCACGGGCGATCGTGATTTCGCGCTCGAATTTGTCAACACACTTTCGCTGCTCGCCCTGCACTTGAGTCGCTGGGCGGAGGAGATGATTCTGTTTTCCTCCCAGGAGTACGGCTTCGTGCACTTACCAGAAGCCTATTCCACCGGAAGCAGTGCGATGCCGCAGAAGAAGAATCCTGATCTACTCGAACTCACACGCGGCAAATGCGCGCGCATTATCGGAGACGCAACCGCCCTGATGATTTGTATGAAAGGGTTGCCATTGGCCTATAACAAGGATTTGCAGGAGACCCAGGCGCCACTGTTCGACGCTACCGACACGGTTCTTTCTTTGGTCCCGCTCGTTACTGGGTGGGTGAAAACCGTGGAATTCGACTACGAACGCATGCAACAGTCAGCGCAGGCGGGATTTATGAACGCTTGGGCAGCCGCTACTTACCTGGTGCAACGCGGAGTCCCGTTCCGTCTGGCGCATGAGCAGATTGGAAGAACCGTGCAGATGTGTCTGGAAAAGCAGTGCGAGCTACAGGATTTGTCTCTGCAGGAACTGCGTTCGGTGAACCTCAAATTCGATAACGATTTTTACGCCTGCCTGAAACTGGAGTCGGTGCTTGCTATCCACGATGTTCCAGGGGGAACGGCTCCGGCGCGAGTGCGTCAGGCAATGGCTGAGGCTCGGCAAAGGATTGATTCCATCCGGGAGGAAGCACATGCGCACGCGTAAAGCCATCTTGCCGGACGCTCCGCGCATCCACGCTTTAATCTCCGCCTATGCCGGCGACGGCACTCTGCTTCCACGTACTCTGGCCGAGATCTGCGAGAACGTACGCGACTTTGTCGTTCTTGAAGACGGCGGCCTGATCATCGGCTGCGGCGCGCTTCATCTCTATGGCCCACATCTGGCGGAGATCCGTTCCATCACCGTAGCGCCCTCAGAGCAAGGCAAGGGCGGTGGCGGATATTTGGTGAAGGCCTTGCTGGCGGAGGCGAGAAAACACCGGGTTACGTGCACTTGTCTCTTCACGCGAGCGCCGGAATTCTTCGCCCGACTAGGTTTCGCAAACGCACAGCGCGAGGATCTGCCGGACAAGATTTATAAAGATTGCCACGTTTGCCCCCGATTTCACGCTTGCGACGAAGTGGCCATGGTGCGCGGACAGTTGCCAAGGTTTACGATTCTGCCGGAACCCACGAACTGGCTGGTCAAACTGCAGCTGTGAAAATGACGATTCCGCCGCTGCTGCTGGTTTTGCAAGCTTGCATATTCGCGCTATCTTATTCTCATGCAACTTCGCGGATGCGGCACAGCCCTCATAACTCCCTTCCGTCAGGACGGCTCCATTGACGAGCCCGCCCTGCGCAACCTCGTGGCATGGCAAGTCGATGCCGGAATCGATTTTCTGGTTCCCTGCGGCACCACCGGTGAGACTCCGACCTTATCGCACGACGAGTGGCTTCGGGTCATCGACGTCACGATCGAAGTCGTTGCGGGACGCGTGCCCATCATGGCCGGCGCCACGTCCAACTCGACGAATGACGCAGTGGAGAAAGCGAAGGAGGTCGCGGCTCGTCCTGGAGTCGACGTCATTCTCACGGCTTCGCCCTACTACAACAAGCCAACGCAGGAAGGCCAGTATCGGCATTTTCGCGCCATCGCGGAAGCCGTCGACAAGCCAATCATCCTCTACAATGTCCCCGGCCGCACCGGCGCAAACATCGAACCGTCGACTCTGGCTCGACTGGCGGAGGTCCCGAATGTCTTGGGAGTGAAGGAAGCCAGCGGCAACATAAGCCAGATCGCGGAAGTCTGTGCCGTCGTGCCGGAACATTTTCTCGTATTTTCCGGCGACGATTCGATCACATTAGCGGTCATTGGACTTGGTGGGGTGGGCATCGTTTCGGTCGCGTCCAACGAAATTCCACGAGAGATGAGCGAAATGACCCGGGCTGCGCTGAACAACGATTGGACGACGGCGCGGCGCATTCAGCGGAAATATCTGGCGTTGATGCAGGCCAATTTCATTGAGTCCAGCCCGATGCCGGTAAAGGCGGTGATGGCGATGATGGGGAAAATCGAAGAGGTTTATCGTCTGCCTCTTCTGCCCATGCGTCGCGAAACGCGATCCAAGCTGCAAAAGATTGCGACCGAAGCTGGGGTGATTGCCAAGCCGGCAGCCCCGCCCGCCGATGTGGTCAGTTTCTACATTTACGAAAACTGGCTGGCTGGACCGCACAAGATTGTTCTGCACCGTTCCAGTTGCGGACAATGCAACCATGGCAAGGGGCGGCCCGCGGGACATGATGTCAACCATGCACGCTGGCACGGACCCTATGCGTCGCTTACCGAGGCCCGCGAAACTTCACAAGGCATGGCTGGCGTGCTGATCCGCAGCGAGTGTAAATGCATTTGAGAATTTCCGATCGTCATTCTGCGGGCTGAGAGAGCGCTAAAAATTTTGCCTGTGAATCGTCACAAGGGCAAGGTGAAAATCCCGTATACTTTCCCCGCATGGAATCCCTCAAGTCCGCGATCGAACGTCTTGCCTCTCTCGAAGTTGAGAGCAACCCCGATGCACGTCAAATCTTCATGGATTTCCGCGATGAGCTGACCCAGGGCAAGATTCGCGCCGCCGAAAAGATCGACGGGCAGTGGGTGGTAAATATCTGGGTGAAGCAAGGCATTCTGCTGGGATTTCGCTTGGGCGAACTCAGCAAGATGGGCGAAGACTTGAGCCTTTCCTTCGTCGATAAGGACACCTTCCCTGCCAGGCGATTTACGGTCCGGGATCGCGTACGGATCGTGCCTGGGGGATCGTCCGTGCGGACCGGCTCGTATGTCGCTCCTACGGTAATCTGCATGCCTCCCATGTTCATTAACGTGGGCGCCTACGTGGACGAAGGCACGATGGTGGACTCTCACGCGCTGGTGGGTTCATGCGCCCAGATTGGCAAGCGCGTGCACCTGAGTGCCGCCGCACAGATCGGCGGCGTCCTAGAACCGATCAACGCATCTCCGGTCATTGTTGAAGACGATGTGCTGATTGGTGGTAACTGCGGTATTTACGAGGGAACTCTGGTACGGACGCGCGCTGTGTTGGGGGCAGGCACCATCCTGACGCGCTCGACTCCCCTCTATGACATTGTTCGCGGAGAGGTCTACCGGGCTACGGACGACAAGCCACTCGAGGTGCCAGAAAATGCGGTGGTCGTTCCCGGATCACGTGCCGTGGCGAAGGGTCAAGCTCGGGAGTGGAATCTATCACTCTATACTCCTGTCATCGTGAAATATCGGGACGAGAAGACGGACCAGCGAATCGAACTGGAGGATCTCCTGCGGTAACTGGAAGCATCTGTGCACTCAGGACAGAGCGGCCTGTTGTGCGATTCTTCGGCGTCGAAGCTCCAGATGTTTTGTGCGGAAGTGGGCTTTTGCACGTTCACCCCAGGCGCGCACAAAATAGTAATTCAGCCCCGCGCCGATGGCTGAACTGGCAATCGGAATGACTCGCCCCGACCACTTCTCGACCGCTTCCTTGCTGGCCTGCGCTGCAATCCGCTGGATGACCTTGGGCACAAAGCGATTCACCACTTCTTTTTCCAGTACCTCACGGCTGATGTCCACACCGGCGGCGCTGGCCGCGGCAATCCAGAGTTCCGCGGTCTCCTCGTCGGTGTTGTATTCGAAACCGTAAATCAGGCTGAGTTTCTGAACAGTCCGCAGCGTAATGCCGGCCAGGATGCTGAGGTCGGGGACTATGGTCAGAATTCCACCCAAGCCAAAGCCGGCTCCTTCGGCCGCAGCTAGCTTCATTCCGCTGTGGATCACGCCGTTTGCGAGGTCGTCAAGAAGGGCGACCTCAACAGAATAAAGACCCTGAAAGCTGTTGACGGGCACACCATATGCGGCCCGAAGTTGCAGAAGGAACCTGTCCGGATCAACCTTGACAGTTTCGTAAGCATGCTGGAAACCACGCCGCAGACCATCTTCGACTTTGCGCCGGAACCACGACTTGCGTAACTGCGTCGCCATCTGACTTGAAGTTAACCCAAGCGGCGCGGAAAAACCAGTTCCCGTTTATGCCTTTGAGGTGGGCACGAGCGCCAGCATCGCCGCAGTCGGCGCATGTTTCGTGTGCTACGATCAAGGAACACCAAAAATGCCAACTGGAAAATTGCAAATCGTGCCTCTCGGCGGTCTCGGCGAGTTCGGAATGAACTGCATGGCCGTGCGTTGGGGCGACGACATCATTGTTATTGACGCGGGCCTGATGTTCCCCGAGGCCGAGCTATTGGGTGTCGACATCGTTGTCCCGGACATTTCCTACCTGATCGAAAACCGGCAACGGGTCCGCGCCATCATTCTTACTCACGGTCATGAAGACCACATCGGGGCGTTGCCGTGGATTCTTTCCGAACTCAATGTACCAGTGTGGGGCACCGAGTTCACGCTTGCCTACGTGGAAGACAAGCTCGAAGAACATGGGCTGCTGGACGATGCCGAACTGCACGAGATTCGCGCGGGAGAACGGTTCAAGGTAGGACCATTTACAATTCACCCAATTCACGTTACGCATAGCCTTGTAGATTGCGTTTCATTGGCCATTCATACCCCGCTGGGCGTGCTGATTCACACCGGCGACTTCAAGGTTGATCCCACACCCACCGACAACAAGATGTTCGACCTGCACGCGTTCGCAGAGTACGGCAAAGAAGGCGTACTGGCGTTATTTCAAGACTCAACCAACGTCGAGCGCAAGGGGTACACTCCGAGTGAGCGCGCGGTACGGCGGAAGTTTGATGAGGTGTTCGCGCACACTAAGCGTCGACTATTCATTTCCTGCTTTTCCTCGTCTATCCATCGCATTAAACTGGCCGTGGAATTGGCATGGGAGCATGGGCGCAAAGTGGCATTTGTCGGCCGCTCGATGACCAATTCGTCCGAGATTGCTGAAGATTTGGGCTACATCGAAATCCCCGAGGGATTGTTGATTCATCCGGGAGATATGAAGAACTATCCGCCCGAAAAGGTCTGCGTGATGATCAGCGGTACCCAAGGCGAGCCTATGTCGGCGCTTTCACGGGCAGCGGTTGACAATCATAAGCACGCCAAAATCGAGAAGGGCGACACGGTTGTGCTGTCGTCGCGAATCATCCCGGGCAACGAGAAGGCGATCTACCGCATGATCGACCATCTATTCCGGCGTCAGGCGCACGTAATCTACGAAGACGGGTCATCCCCGCCGATCCATGTGAGCGGACACGGCAGCCAGGAAGAACTCAAGCTCATCATCAACCTGGTGAAGCCGAAGTACTTCATTCCGATCCACGGCGAATACCGGCAGTTGAAGCTGCACGCGGAGATGGCGGGCGCGATGCACAGCTCCGTCGGAAGCGTGATGCTGATCGAAAGCGGCGACATTCTGGAACTGGACGAACTGGGCGCGCGCAAAACAGGGCGTGTCAACGTCGGCCGCGTATGCATTGATTCCGGCTCGCGAACTGACGTGGTGGAGGATTTGATCATCAAGGACCGCCGCCACCTGAGCGAAGACGGCATCGTGCTGCCCATCATCGCCATCAACAAGCTTTCGGGGCGAGTCGAGAGTCCGCCGGAAATCGTGACCCGCGGGTTTGCTCCGGGGGAAGACGGATTCGTCGACGGCGCGCGGCAGCTCGTAATGCAGACGTTGGAGCTTTCCAGCGACGAAGAAAAGGCCGATTACGGCGTGATCAAGGAAAAGATCCGCGCGGATCTGAAGCGCTACATTTCGAAGCAAACGCAGAAAAGACCGCTGATCATGCCGGTCATTTTAGAGATTTAAGTTCCGAGTGCTACGCGAGCGGATTCGTCCAGCGCAGACCAGGAAATCGCGCAAAGTCGCGGTCCGTAGTGTGGAGCACCCCGCCGTATTCCATCGTCAGCGCGGCTAGTTGTGCATCGCTGATCAGGGCACCAGAAGCCTGCCCCTCGACAATCATGCGCCGCAGTAAAATCCAGTGTTCATCGCTGGGCGAAAGAACTCGTACGTTGGGCTGCTCAAGCCACTCATCTACCAGCCGGGCCGCTTGCGCCAGGCTCAGCCGGGGTCCCGGCAATCGAATATTGGTCATGACTCGCAGGAATGCTGACACGGTTTGCCACGATAAGCCGACGGATTCGAGACCTGAGAAGGTTTTTTCCACCCAGGCCCGCGCCTTTGTGTGTTGAGATGAGCCACTATCGTATGAGTAGATAAGAATGTTCGCGTCGAGAACGATCACCGATACTCCGGTCCCTCCAGGAATTCGAGCAACTCCTCGACATTGTCATAGCTCAATCCCGGAGGAAGTCCTAGATTTATGGGTTTTACCACGAAAGGCTTTTTGGGCGGTTGTTTTGAAGCCATTAATCCCAAGCGCAAAAAGTGATTGACCACCTGCTTGAACGAGGCGCCAGACCGCCGGCTCTCCTTGTTCAAGAGCCGCGCCACATCGTCATCCAAGGAAAGAGTGGTTCGCACATCATGATGCTATCAATGCTGGCATCATGATGTCAACCCCTCGTTGGGACGCCGGTGGAAATGGGTTGTATGCTATCGTTTGGAATTCCCGCAAATGGAAACTATCCCTTACGGCTCCGTGCAAACCGGAGAAACACAAACCACGGTAACTCTGGACGACATCCGCGAGGCGCAGGCGCGCCTTCACGGCATTGCAGTGCGCACTGGGTTGATCCGATCAGAGATCCAGCATCTTGGTTCGGGGCTAGACGGTCGCACCCTCTATCTCAAGCCTGAAAACCTGCAGCCGATTGGCGCCTTCAAACTGCGCGGAGCCTACAACAAGATCGCATCTCTTTCTCCGGAAGAACGCAAGCGCGGAGTGATTACTTATTCCAGCGGCAATCACGGGCAGGGCGTCGCTTACGCGGCAAGAGGATTGGGAGCAAAGGCTGTCATCGTCATGCCGAACAACGCGCCTGCCATTAAGCGCGAGGCGGCGGCATCCATGGGCGCCGAAATCGTTCTGGTCGGCCCCAGTAGTCTGGAGCGCCAGGCAAAAGCTGAGGAATTAGCGGCGCGGCATGGTTACGTTATCGTACCTCCATTCAACGATGAAAAGATCATCGCCGGCCAGGGAACGATGGGACTGGAGATTCTCGAGGACCTGCCCGACGTGGAGACCGTACTGGTTCCGGTTGGCGGGGGCGGCATGCTTAGCGGCGTGGCTACAGCCATCAAGTTGAGTAAGCCAACCATCAGGGTTATCGGAGTTGAACCAGAACTCGCCGCGGATGCGCAGGCGAGTTTGCGAGCGGGAAAGATTGTCGAGTCGACCGCCGAACAGACCTCACAAACAATCGCCGACGGATTGCGGACACAGAGCATAGGCCCGATCAACTTCGAACATATTAAGCGCTACGTGGACGACATTTTGACGGTCAGTGAACACGAAATCCGACAAGCCACACAGTGGCTGGCTGCGAATCCCAAAACAGTCGCCGAACCCAGTGGCGCAGTCGCGGTTGCGGGATTTTTATTCCATCAGGACCAGTTGCCGAGGACCACCATGAATGTCGCAATTATCAGCGGCGGAAACATTGATCCGGCGATGCTGCAGGAGATCAAAGGAGAGTGAAACGTTGCAAGCAACGTCTCTACGGTGTTTCGTCGTCATACGGTAGAAACGCAGCCTGCTCCGTTTTCACTTCTGCGCTCGAATTGAGACTATGCAATTAACACGAGTAATTGTGTCTGCCGTTTTGCTCTGCTTCACGGCTCGGGCGGAAACCGTGCGGGGCACCCCAATCAGGGTTTCTTCCATTTATTTGTCGCCCGACACCAGTTCGAACAAGCTTGCCGACATTGATCGCGGACGCGAGGTCGTCATCCTCGAAATCAGCGGCGGCTGGTTGCATGTAGAAGCGGCCCTTACGGAAGAGAAAGTCATCACGGGATGGATGCTTAACAAGGGCGTGGTGCAGGGATCGACGCCGAATGGCGACAAGATCGTGTTCGGAGAGGCGGTTGACTCCGAAGACCAGGCGAGCCAGCGCCACGGGCGCCGCGGCGCGGCTCAAGATGCGATGCGTCTCTACTATCGGACCGCCGAGTACTTTCCCAATTCGCCGCTTGCCGGTGAAGGCATGTACCGTTCAGCAGACATACGGTGGCAGATCGAAAAGGCGGATGTGATGTCACGCCCTTCCGCTAAAGAGAAGGAGGCCTATCTTCGCGAAGGCATGACCGAGGATTTCATGAAGGAAGTGATGAAGAAATTCCCCGGAACAAAGTGGGCGGACCTCGCGGCCTTTCACCTAATTGAAAATAAGCTGTGCGGCGACTGGCAAGGCTCAGCAAAGTGCCCCGACAAGGAAGCTGAAATGTATGAGAAGTACGTGAACGATCATCCGCAATCACCGGTCTTGGTGGAAGCGTTGTACGATGCGGCATGGCGCAGGTCGGTCCTGATCGAAATGTACAAGACCGAAGGACAATCGAAGAAATCCGATGAATCCAGAGGCAAAGCCATCGCCCTGGCGCAAAAAGCAGTGTCGCAGGGACCGCAGAGCGATTGGGGCGCGCGCGCTCAACTGCTGTTGTTCATGATCGAGCAGAATATTCCAACCTATGGGAACGGGGTAGACTAATTTGCCAATTTATCAAGCCGTGGTTCTAGCCATTATTCAAGGGCTGGCGGAATTTATTCCGGTTTCGAGCTCAGGTCATCTGATAATTGTGCGGCGATTGCTCGGGTGGAATGAACTCTCGCCCGCACACGAACTCACTTTTGATGTGGCCCTGCATTTTGGCACGCTGCTTTCGGTCCTTTTCTACTTCCGGCGAACCTGGTTCCAGATTATCCGGGCGGCTGTGGGCGGCAAGGTAGTGCGCTTTTCCGAGCAAGGCAGCGAAGACCAGAGCCTGACGGCAGAAGAACAAAAAGAAGAGCGCCTGCTTCTTTGGTTCCTTGCAGTCGCGACCATTCCAGGAGCAATCGCCGGAAAATTACTCGAGCACTCTGCCGAGGAGTACTTTCGGGAACACATCTTTTTGATCGCCGGAGCATTGATTGTGGTCGCACTCTTGATGTGGTGGGGAGAAAAAGTCAGTGAACTCAGGAAGCCACTCACCAGCATCTGCTTAGCTGACGCCCTGATTGTGGGATGTGCGCAAGCTTTCGCGCTGATCCCCGGTGTTTCTCGGTCGGGTTCGACCATCACGGCGGGTCTGTTTCGCAACATGACGCGGGACGCCGCAGTGCGATTCAGTTTCCTCCTGTCAACGCCACTCATCGCCGGCGCTGCGCTGCTGAAGGCCCACGAACTCAGAAAGGAGGGTCTGCCTGCGGGGATGCACATGCCATTTCTCGTGGGAGTGGTAGTTTCGGCGATCGTCGGATACGCGGCGATTGCCTGGCTGATCCGATATCTTCAGTCCAACAGCTTGAAAGTCTTCATCGTTTATCGCATCGTGGTGGGGGTAATTGTGATTGGCCTGGCACTCATGTGGCATCTGCAGTAGGGATTCTGGCGTCCCCACTGGCGCTGGCGTTCGCGGCGTGCCCGGTGGCACAGGTAGTGTTTGTCACTCTGGATACTGCCAGGGAATCCCGAGTTGTAGGGTTCCTTCATTCTTGTCATAATCGAATGGCTCTGGCATAGATCTGGCTCCACTGGCAGGAGTGTCATTCCTGCGTACCACCAAATCGCCTATGAGGTATCTCTCACAGATCTTTGCCCCGACTAATAACCGCCGGCTCAATGAGCTGGTAGGTTTTCTGTTGTGCATCTCCGCGCTCCTCCTCTTTCTCGCGCTGGCCTCGTATTCGCAGCTGGACCCATCGTTCAACAGTGCCTCAGTGCTGACGGGTTCGCGAGCGGCTCGCAACTGGATCGGCGTTGTAGGCGCGCTTATTTCCGACCTAGTCTTGCAAGGCTTCGGGATCGGAGCATTTCTGCTGCCCGTCTTTTCTGCGACGTTGGGCATCCGCTGGTTTCGTTCGCGCAAGGTCGCTTCGCCGGGCGCCAAGGTCCTGGGCGGAGTCTGGATGCTGATCTTTGTTCCGGCTTTGTTGGCGCTTTTGCCTGGTCACCTGCGCTGGATGAACGCCATCCCGATTGAAGGCCTGTTTGGACGGGTAGTCGGCGACTTTCTCATCCATTACTTTAACTTGGCGGGAGCCTACATCGTTTGCGCCAGCATCCTGGCCGTGGCCCTGTATCTCTCAACCGCATTCTCTTTCTCTGCTCTACAAGTCTGGGCGCCCACCCGCTTTGCTTTCGCGATTGCGTTGTGGGATCGCTGGAAAGATTGGCGGGACGCGCGGGTTAAGAAGCGCATGCAGAAAGAACTGGAAAAGCGACGCGCTGCGCCCAAGCCAGTCATCACGACCCAGATGGTACCGGCCCGGCCTGCGACTCCGCTTCAGGCTCGGGTTCAGGAACCCGTCCGGACCGGCATCGATCGAACATTCGAGGAAGAGGTCGGAGTTGAAGCCCGGTCAACGGCAGCATCGCGAGCCGCCCCGCAAACCGTTTCTCCCGAGGTCACCGAACGAGCTGACAGTGAACAGAAGCCGAAGACGACCTTGCCCCGCATTGCAGGTGGTTTTAAGCTGCCTCCTAGTTCCCTGCTGCACCGACCAGACGAGCAGCAAGCTATCGATGCCGACGAGTTGAAGCTACTCGCGCAAGTGCTCACCGGAAAGTACGCAGAATTCGACGTGCATGGTCAAATCACCCAGATCAATCCGGGCCCCGTGGTCACGACCTTTGAATTCAAGCCTGAGGCCGGCATCAAGTACAGCCGCATTACGAACCTCACCGACGATCTTTGTCTTGCGCTGAAGGCTGAGAGCATACTGATCGAGCGCATGGCTGGAAAGTCGACGGTCGGCATTCAGGTGCCAAACCGCGAGCGCGAAATTATCTGGCTGCGAGAGAACATTGAGTCCACAGAGTTCATTGGATCAAAATCGAAGCTTACGCTTGCGCTCGGCAAAGACATCAACGGTCGCATCGTCACTGCCGACTTGAATGGAATGCCACACCTGCTCATTGCCGGCTCGACCGGCGCGGGCAAGAGCGTCGCGATTAACGCGATGATCATGTCGATCCTCTACAAGGCGACGCCCGATCAAGTGCGCCTGATTCTGGTGGATCCGAAGCGATTAGAACTGGGGAACTATGAGGGCGTTCCGCATCTCTATACGCCGATCATTACGGAACCCAAATTGGCGGCGAATGCGTTGCGCAATGCGGTGCGGGAGATGGAGCGGCGCCTGAAGCTGCTGGCGGAAAAAGGCGTGCGCAACATCGACCAGTACAACCGGCTGTTCGACGAAAACGGAACTCCCAGCTTGTTTGGCGACGGTGCAGAGGAGCGCCCGCTGCCCTACATCGTAATTATCATTGATGAGCTGGCCGACCTGATGATGCTCGATTCGAGCAATGTGGAAGAATCCATCACGCGACTCGCGCAGATGGCTCGCGCGGTCGGGATTCACCTGGTCCTTGCAACCCAACGGCCTTCTGTAGACGTGATCACTGGCCTGATCAAAGCGAATTTCCCCGCCCGTATGTCGTTCCGCGTGGCCACCAAGGTAGATTCCCGCACTATTCTGGATGCCAACGGCGCGGAAGCCCTCTTAGGCCGCGGAGACATGCTGTATTTGCCATCCGGGTCGGCGCGGGTTCACCGCTTGCACGCTCCTTACGTTACGGAAAAGGAGATCGCGGCGGTGGTTGAGTTCTGGCGGTCTCAAGGCCTCGCCGAATACGAAGAGAGGTTCCTGCAGGCTCCGAAAGAAGAGCGTGAAGGTGGTGGACCGGGAGCCGACGTTGAGGGAGATGAAGAAGCTGCTAATGACCCACTCTACGAAGATGCAGTGAAGTTGGTCGTGGAATTCGGCAAGGCTTCGACTTCCCTTCTGCAGCGCCGCTTACGCATCGGCTACGGTCGGGCTGCGCATCTGATCGACCTGATGGAGCGAGATGGCATTGTCGGTGCTGCTGATGGTCCTAAGCCACGTGAGGTGTTAAAGCGGCCCGACTGGCTCTCGGAAGTCGAAGAGTCGCTCAGATAACGTTCTTGATTACAGTCTCGGCCTTCCGCCATGCTTTCAGGTTAACCGCATAAAGGACGAGACAAAACAGATTCGCCGGAATGAAGCCCCACTGCGAGGTTCTGAGGCCGATGAAACAGATAATTACGCTGTTCACTCCCGCCAGAACCCAACCTTCCCAATGTCTCCTTCCGACCAGAATTGTTGAAAGAATTGTAAGCACACAGGACAGATAGTCGAGCCTTAACAGCACCGAAAAGCACCTCCGCAATTATTATGCGGCAAATGCGACGGCTTTCTCTGTGATCCCCAAGCTCTCGTAACGTAACGTTGGTACGTGCACCAAAGAAGCTCACCTCTGCGCCCAATTTGGCACGGCAGCTCTCACCCTGGGACTTCAAAAACAATTGGGCGATCTCGTACGAGACCGCCCTTTTCATACCGGTGAGTATAGGTTAGAACGTGATCTTCCCTACGATCTGAACCAACCGCCCGGTCACACCCGAAGTCTGAAACGCACCATAGATGCTGGTGGGTGTGGGAGCGGTCGCGTAGAGCTGTCCAAATGGAGCGAGGCCTCCTGCCAGGTCGTTCACCGGAGCAGCGAAGTGAGGATGATTCAGCAGATTGAAGAAATTCGCTCCGAGCGAGAACCGGAATCGCTCGGTGATAGAGAAATTCTTCATCAGGCCCGCGTCCATATCAAAGTAGCCTGGTCCACGGAACTGATTCCGGCCGGACCCGAAACTAGTCTCGGAACCAGAGGGAATGAACATGCTCGTGGTCAAGCACTGATGAGCATCTCCCGCGGCGATGTTTCCGGGACTGCCGCAGCCTGGAAGAGTCTGGTTGGGAAGCAAGGTTCCGTAGACTCCCCAGACCGCCGGAAGGCCTCCTGCCCCTGCCGGAATGTTGGCAATAGGCGCGCCACTGTCGATGACGGAATAAGGCAACCCACTGCGGGCGAAGATTGTGCCCGAGAGCGACCACCCACCCGCCGTCGCCTCCAGCCAGTGCTTTTGGAATTTGAACGGCTCCTCCCAAACGAAGGTGGCCGAGAAGTTATTGCGGATGTCTAAATCCGAATTGCCGTAGTTCAGCCGCAGGTTATTCGGATCCAGTTGGTAGGGCACGCTGGAGAACAAAGCAACAGGCGTGTTAAAGAGGCCCGTGGTTTCGTCCAGGGAGTGGCTCCATGTATAACTCGCATTGCCGCTAAAACCATAGGAGGCTCGCCGCGTTACCGAAGCAATCAGGCCAGCATAGTTCGACACTCCGCCGCTGTAGATTTGGGTTACGGGCCCGAATCGCGCATCGGGAACGGTGCTGGGTATGGGCAAGGCCCCATTCGGAGAGTAGGCGTTGACGGCTGAACTTTCAATCAGCTCATCGTAGCCGTGCGTGCCCACATAGTTCAGATCGAAGGATGTCTTCGATCCCAGAGCTTGCTGGACTTCCACGTTCCACTTCACATAGGTTGGATTGCTGATTTTGCCACTCGAGAAAAACGCGGGAGGCGCAAATCCCGGGACCGCCGCTTGCAACTGCGCTAGCGTCGCTCCCGATGCAAACCCTGCATTGAAAGCCGCATTAGAATTCACCGCAATGGTTTGCACGTCCTGGACGCCATTGATCGTAACTCCTGGAGCGACAGGAATTCCGGGCGCGGCTGGGTTCCCGGTGAGCGCGGTGCCACTGAGAGCCAATGGATTCAGGGTCGGTGCGTTGCCTTCTATGTTCGTCACGATCACGCCTTGATAGAGGTCGGTGAACATGCCGATGCCGGTGCGTATGACAGTGTTCCTGCCGAACGGGCTCCAGCTGAGGCCAACCCTGGGCTGGAAGGCGACTGCTTGCAAGTTGCCGAACGCCTGATGCTGGTTCGCCTGAATTGCCTGGTTGTAGGGAATGTTTGGATCGTGATCGAGCGATGTGAAGGGATCGACCAGGCGAGAAAAGCAATTAGTCTGGCAAACCGCATTCGAGTTCCGATCAGCGCGAATCGCTGCAGTCAGCCTCAGGTTCGATTTAATTGTCCACTCATCCTGGAAATAAATGCCCAGGCTGTAGATGGCCAGAGGATTTCTCGGAAATTCGGTAAAGTTTTGGCCGTACCCGTTGCCGTTGGCGGGGGTCAGCAGTCCGTTGGCGAAGTCCGTCAGATTTGAAAAACCCACGGTTCCGTAAGCGTTGATCTCGTTTCCGTAGTCGCTGATGTCATTGCGCCGAAAGTTCACTCCGACTTTGAAGGTGTGATTCCCGTGGTTGATGGAAAGGTCATCCAGAATTTGGTACTGGGTGGCGTTGCGTCCCTGCGGAAAGCTTGTATTGGCGACCTGAGTGCCTCCAAGATTCGACAGTACACCGTTCAGGGTTACGCTGTTGTATGGCAATACGTTCAACCGGCTGCCCACAGGAGTTGCCTCAGTGAAGACCGCGCTGTACCACATCCCGGACGCAACCAATTGGTTGACGACGTTGGGACTGAACACGTGGGTCTCGTTGAGTTGACCGTCGTCTTCGGGTTGAACACTTAGAGTATTGAAGTTCTGCGGATCGATGAGGTCCGTGCCTGTCGGCTGCGAGCCTCGATCGATGTGCACTCTGCCAAACAGCTTGTCTTTGGTGCCGATATTCTGGTCGACGCGGACTGCCAGCAGCCACTCCTTGTTGTGATTGGTGCCCGAGGCGTGATTGAAAAGGGCGCAGGGCGCTCCACCCGCGCCAAAGCCCGAAAAACTAGTCAGATCGGCGCATCCCTGCGTAGGATCGGCCGCAGCGCTCACCGGAGAATAGTTGGCGTGTCCCGGAGCATTGTTGTAAAGGGAAAACATCTGATTGTAGAACGGAATCTCCGCACCCCGACCGTTCGCGGTCAGGTTGTTGAGCACCGCAGTCTCGAATGCCGCAGTGGGAAGAAAAATGTTCTGCGTCGACGGCAGAGTGTAACGCAAGCCTTCTGTGTCCGCGAAGAAGAACGTTTTGTTCTTGATGATGGGTCCGCCGAAAGAAGCCGACCATTGGTTGTTAACGGCGAAGGGCCTGGGCGTGTTGGTCGAGGGATTGAACCAGTCGTTGGCATTCAGCACCGTACCGTTGTAAAAGTAATTCGCGTTGCCATGGAACTGGTTGCTGCCCGACTTGGTCACCGAATCCATCTGCACTCCGGCCATACGTCCATATTGCGCGGTGTAGCCGTTGGTGACGACGGCGACTTCCTGCATTTCGTTGGCGCCCAAGGTCAGGTTGCTGGATCCGCTATTGTTCAGATTCAAGAACGCATCGTTGTTGTCGTTACCGTTCACCGTGAATAAATTGGAGGTTGGAGGCAAACCAAACGCCGCGAAATTGCCGTAGCCGCCGAAGGTTCCTCCCACATTCATTACGACGCCCGGAGCCGTTTGAGCGTAGTACGTCGTATCGTTCCCCGGATTTGGCTGCAATGCGATTTGCTTCTCGTCAACCGTGGTGGTGAGATTTGGATTTTCAGTCTGAAGCAGGGGCGCCTCGGCCGTTACCTCAATCGTCTGGTTCTGCCCATGCGGATTAAGACTCAACATGACACTGCTGATCTGTCCGAGTTGGACGTCCACCGAGCGCCTGGTCTCGGACATGTTCGGCGCTGTTGCCGACACAATGTAGTTTCCTGGTTTCAACAGCGAGAAGTGATAGCTCCCGCTTTGATTGGTGACCGTCGTTTGAGTGGATCCTTCGGAAGTGCTCTTCAGGGTAACTGCAGCCTGAGGAATTATAGCGCCGCTTGTGTCAGTCACCGTTCCGGTTAAATCACCCGAAGTAACGGATTGTGCGAAAGCGAACAATCCCGAGAGCGATAGCAGAAATAACGCTAAGGCCAATAATGTTCTCATCCTTGCAAAACTCATGACTTTCCTCCTACGAATAGCTCGTTCGTGCGCGCACAGAAATACAATCCGCGTGGCACTCGCAAAGCTTGCATCGCTCGATGCATGCTATTCACCAAAAAAGCTGCCCCCCGCACCGCGGTGATGGATCGTGCGTTTCGCGTGACGAAACGGAGCTGAAAACGGATGAACGATGAGTTATTTACGTTGCTGAAGAATGCTCGTGAGCGCCATCCGCGGCGGACTATATGGATCTTGAAATCTTGGATGAGAGTTATACAGAAATTCGTAAAGAGTGTTGGCTTCTACGAGACAGAACGATTGTGACGCCGCGACAGCAGCGAAATGTCTATTCGCAAACTGTTTTCTCCGCTGTTCTGGTCAGTCTGTCTTGTATTTGTCAAAGACTTGTCAACAACACTCGCGTCCGGAGGCCGTGCTGACAGGACGCATCACCACAGGTGCGAAGCGTCCTTCAAAAGATACCAATCCCCTGAATTTCGTGACCAACCATTTCGTACTTTCAAACGTCATAAGCTATATGGGGTGGTCTCCGCAAATCGAAAGCCGTCTGCGTGAAATTCGCATGATGATTCCGGAGATTCGTGCCGTCATCGCCGACAGCGAGCCGCAAATGCGCGACCAGTTGCGGTTCCTGCTGGCCGAGGAATCCGGAATCGAGATCGTTGCCGAGTGTGGTGACGCTCTGCAAACCATTACGGCGGTGAAGACCCACAAACCTGACTTGCTGTTGCTCGATATCGAAATGCAGGATGCCGACGGTTTTCAGGTTCTTAATTACATATCGTCCAAAGACATGCCGATCGTAATCCTCAGCAGCGCGAGCGATCACCACGCGATCCGGGCGTTCGAAGCGTCGGCTCTTGATTACTTGCTAAAGCCGTTTGATCGTCTGCGACTTCATACTGCCATTGAGCGAACTCGCTCTCAACTGGTGAAGACGCATGATCGTCATCTGACTCATCGCATTCTCGACTTGCTGGCTGAAGCGCGCACCGAGGCCCAAGCCGACCGGCGATTGGTGGTCAAGGCCGCAGGGCGCGTCGTATTCGTGGACATGAGTGAGATTGATTGGGTGGAAGCGGCCGGGAATTACGTGGAGTTGAAGACAAGAAGCGCAAGCTACCTGATTCGCGAAGGGATTGGCAGTCTTGCCAAAAGGCTGGATGCGAATCAGTTCGTTCGCATTCATCGCTCCATTATTGTGAACGTGCGAAAGATCAAGGAACTGCAGCCCTGCAACCGGGGCGAGTACATGGTTGTGCTCAAGGACGGCAAGCAGCTATCGTGCAGCCGGGGTTACCGGGCTAAATTGCAAGAGCTCATCGCAGCGCAGTGAGCGATTGTTCCCCGCCCAGGTAAACCCCGACATCACTGCCCAAAGATATCCACTCTCGCGGTCGAATCAGTCGACAGTGTAAAGTATTGCCCCGTCGTAACCAGGTAGAGAATTTCCGTTGTGCTTCCAAGAGTAGCGCTAAACCTGCCCGTGCTAGCGTCAGTTAAGGAGGTCGTGCCCGCCGCTTGGCTTTGACTGAGGCCAATACCATTACTCACGTCCAGCGTTACGGTGAGGGTGCTCGACCCGGCGACTGCTATGCTCACGACGTTGCTGGCGTTGCTGTCAACCGGCGGAAGCGACCCGCCCGCATATGTTCCCGACAAAGAAGCGGGTATAAACGGCGATCCTGACTGCGGCGCCATGAATCCGAAACTGACCGCAGCATCAGTGCCAACAATGAACGCCTCGTTGTTGCTCACCATGTAGAGGACAGGTTGCAGATTTTGCTGAGTTTGGGAATTCTGGAAGCCCGACTCGGCAAGCGTCACGCGTCCGTTCGACGCAACGCTGTAGCTTCCCGGACCGCATTGGGTGGGCGAACCGCTGCACGGAGACGTCAGCGTACCGCCCGAATTCTGGTCGGAGGTCAGGTTGAGACTTCCGCCACTGGCATTGAATACTCCGACTTGGCTCTCAGGCGTTGATGCGTCCAGCGCGGTTACTTCGAAAACGCTGGGACCGTTGAAACTACCGTCATTGAAGGATCCGTTGTTGGACTGTTGAAGAATCGTACCGCTAACCAGGGGATTGCCTCCAGGCACGAACGGGTCGATCCCGACGACGAGCAATTCACTGGGCTGCGAGACAGTAGGCTTGGCCACATAGAAGCTGTAATGGGAATTCCCGATCGTTGCCGTCCCTCGACCCGTAGATGCAATAGCGTATGCACCCGTGAAAAGAACTCCTGAAGATAGGGAGCCGCTGTCATCGGAGTCCAGTTCGCCATTTGTAAAATTCCCCGTTCCGTCTGCGTTAAAAGCTCCTGCCACGCCAAAACGATTCTTGTTGGAGTCGACTCCCAAGAAGCCGAACGCGTAACCGCCATTAATCGAGGATATCGTTGCGGAAGTGTCTTGTTGCAACAGCACACCAGAATTGCGGGCAGAACCATTGATGAATCCGCCCGTGCTGTCGTCGAACTCAATGATGTTCGCATTCCCGTTCGCCATCATTGACAACGCAAACGTGCGACTGCCTCCCCCAGTCATGTTGAAGGTCATGAATCCCAGACCATCCTGGCCGATGGAATACGTGCCGTTGAAAGTCTGACTGAGAAGCGAAATCGCGGTGTTATTTATGTCTGTAATGCCGCTTGAAATGTTCCCTTGCCCGTCCGCCACAAAGCTGCCTGCGGCGACGAAGAGACCGTTGAGGTCGAAGCCACGGACGGAGAACACATAGTTGCCACTCAATTTACCGTCGGTGGTAGCCCCGGGCGTGATTGTGATGCTCAGATTCGCCGAGGCCGTCTGAGGATTCGGCGTCGATGAGTCCTTCACCTGAACTGTGAAATTAAAGATTCCAGTTACGATCGGAGTCCCCGAAATCGCACCGCTGCTTGAAAGAGAAAGACCAATCGGCAGCAGCGTGCCGTTCGCGAGGCTCCAAGCATACGGCGGGACTCCGCTATTCGCCTGCAGATTCTGGCTATACGGCACGTTCACCGTGCCGCTGGGGAGCGATCCCGTTGCGACCGTTAGCGGCGGCGGTTTATTGACTGTGATGCTTAGAGCCTGGGTTACGCTCGTGCCCGCGGTATCCGTCACTTGGACGCTGAATTTGGATGTCCCTAAGAGCGTCGGCGTGCCGGTGATTTGAGCGGAGGTGCTCGTGCTGCTGGTAATGAAACTCAAGCCGGCAGGAAGACTACCTGCAGTCACAGACCAGGTGAACGGTGCCGGCGCGCCCGCAGCGTTGACGAATGCATTATAAGGAACGTTCAGAGTTGCCGATGGCAGTGAACCGGTGGTAATCGTCAACACCGCGTTTACGGTAATCGATTCGGTCGCGGTGATGCTGCTGTTCGCGACTGATGTTGCCGTGATCGTTGCCGTCGTGGTGACTGAAATGCTGGTCGGCGCGGTATACACGACCGTGGTCTTGGTGTTATCGCTCAACGAACCGGGACCCGAAAGCGTCCACGTCACGCCACCATTCGTAGAGTCATTGGCGACGACGGCGGTAATGGTCACGGTAGCCCCCGGATTCAGTGACTGACCGGAGGCGGGGGATAGCGTTATCGACACCGTGTTGCTGCCGCCCGAGCAACCCGCAAAAACCATCGCCCAGACAAAGAGGCCCACCAGAACAGACGAAAAGACTCTCAATTTTCTCAAGGTTTCTCCACTGAAAGTTGTAACAATATCCTTGCGAAACAGCAAGCCGCTAGAACGAGAATAGAGCCTGCAAATCAATCCTCCGGGTAGCGGAGCCGTATGAGTACGGCCCGCCAGCGAGACTGTTGGATTCGCCGAATAATGGCGAACTAAGATTGCCAATCGGCGGCGACAGATTCACCCGGTTAAAAATATTTCGTGCAGAGACGCTGAAGGTCAAATTGTAGCGCCGACTGGTTGTCGCTCCCGCGCTGAAGGGACCACCAGGCCCACCACTGCTTCCGCCCAATCCCCTGCCACCTAAACCGCCTCCGGGAAATCCTCCTCGCCCGTTTCCACCACCACCGCCTCCACCTTGTCCAGTCTGAGAACCGCGTCCCGCACCAACTTCTCTTCCGAAACCAAAAGTCTTGCTCAGTCGCAAATTCGCAGTTACCAACGTCGTTCCGGTACCGACATTGATTGGAATCGTGGGCGCGCCGGGAGTCGGTGCGGTGTTAAAGGTGCCCCATTGAGTGACTCTAATGTCGCTCGGCGGCGTCGAGCCGGTTACCAAACCGGCACGGTCATTGAAAATGGAATCGCCGTTAATGTCTTGTCCCACGGTGACGTTAAACGGCTGGCCCGAACTAACGATGATAAAAGGGTTCAGACGAAATGCATAGGGCAGCGAAACCGATCCGCCCACGACCGCCTTACTACGAACGTCGAATTGCGATCGGCCATAATCTGCCATGGGATCGTATTGGTGCGAAATAAAGTTGACTGACGGCCCACTCCCGCCGCCACCACCACCTCCCGATCCAAGGTCGCTGTTCGCGTAGTTGAGCGTGTAAAAACCGAAAAGCGAAAGCTTCGTTCCAACATTCGTTCGAAAGTTGGCGATTACCTGGTTCTGCCTGAATATCCCTTCGGAGTCGTATTGATAGATGTTATCGGTCCCTCCAAATGGCCGGATCGGATTGTCGGGATAGGTTCCGGGAAACGGCGCGTTGGCGTTGCGCAGAAAAAGCTGGTGCTCGCCGTATGAATTTATATATGTCACCGCCAAAGTCGTGCTTTTAGTGAGTTGCCGCTCGACGCCGACCGCCGTCTGCATAGTAGACGGAGCTCTCAGACCAGAGGCGAACTGATAACTGGTGGGCGAGATTTGTCCCATAGAAGTATTCGTCGCCACAATCGTCTGCTGTTGTGTAAACCCATTTAGACGCTCCGTCTGCAATACAAGGTTGTAAGGGATTCGTTCGTAGAAAATCCCAAATCCGGCTCGCAACACGGTCTTCGGCGCACTCTTTTTCCCACCACCACCAAGGCCCCACGCGAAGCTTAGTCGAGGAGCGAAGTCGCCATGGTCGTGGATGTCATTCTGGGTTTCAAAGCGCAGGCCGTAGCTCAGCGTCATGTTGGGACGGATCCGCCAATCATCTTGCGCATAGAGGCCAGCGTCAACCATGGTGACGGTTGAAAGCGGCTGTCCAGTCGTGATCGAAAATTGGCTGGCGCCGCAAGCAGCCAATGCGCTGGGTGAAGGCACAGTCGGCAAGGCTGCGATCAACAGCGACAAACAGGAGGCGCCAGGCTGCACGTTGGTCTCATATGCGGCCAGGGTAGAGAAAGTGAATGCACCATTGAAATTCTGTGTGGACACATTGGAATCCGTCACGGCGCGCAAACGCCCGCCGAATTTTATCAGGTGGTTGGCGTGCACGATCGAAGTGTAGTTCTGCAGTTCATAGTGGTTCTGGACGTCAGAACCGTTTCCGACCTGATTGTTTCCGCAGGTGAAAGCTCCCAGCACCGATACGGTTGCCTGGAAATGCATCTGGGCACATGTGTCTCCTGCGGAGAAAATAGGCGCCAACGTCTGATTGCTGGTGTCATGCAGATATTGGAAGCGGGTTTCGTTCACCACGTTTGTACTCACGACCTGCGTATCGCTGATCTGCAGAGTTTGCTCCGTAGAAACCGTGTTGTAAGCCTGAGAAGGAAGCGAAAAGACTCCGATTCCTTCGTTGTCTTCGGTCTCACGGAAGAACTGGTAACGGGCGGTCAAGGTGTTGCTCGGCGTGAGCTGAAAATCGAATCGAGGGCTGACGTTGATCCGCGTCTGCGGATTCGTAACGGCATCGGTAAAGTTGGCCGTCGTCGGGTTCGGGTCGGATGTCGTGGGCACGACCGCGTTCACGATGTTGGAGTCGTTGATTTGCCGTACCTGGGCACTGAGAAAGAATGAAGCCTTCTTGCTGAGTGGGCCGCTGAGAGTGCCATTAAACAGTTCTGAATGAAACGGCGGTTGGTCGGTGGCGAATGGACTCAGCGCGTCGAAAGCAGAAGAGTTGCCATCGGCCATGAATTGGCCGTGAAATTGGTCCGTCCCAGGCTTGGTGAAGATCTCAATGCGGCCGTATCCGAGTTTGTCGTACTCGGCGGAAAAGGGATTCTGATTAATCCGAATCTCACGGATCGAAGATTTGGGCGGTAGTTGCCCCGCGGTGAATCCATCAATATAGATCTGGCCTCCGTTCGGTCCTGCGGAAGGCCCGGCCAGCGCCTCGAGTTCCTGCTGCAACTCGTCCGGATCATCCGAAAGAGCCTCAAGGTCCTTCCCCTTAATCACAATCGAACTGGCATTCTCCGACGGGCTCACGCTCACGGTTGTGCTTTCTTCCTGAACCTCAACTTTTTCCTGCTGCACCTGGATCTCGAGCGCTATGTCGAACTGCTGCACTTGATCCGCAGAGATCGCGAAGTTCTGCTCTGTGGAGACTGCAAACCCCATCGCCGCAGTCGTGATCGTGTAGCTTCCCGCAGACAATCCCTTCAGTTCGTACGTCCCTTGATTATTGGTGACGGCAGTCGTCTTTTGGCCTGTGGACCCGGTGGCAGTGATGGTTGCTTGCGGGATGACCGCGCCAGTAGGATCGGTGACCCGGCCACGAAGCGTGCCTGAAGCTGTTTGCGCAGGCAAAGGGCCTGTCAGCATCTGGAAGACGAAGAGCGTAACAAATATGAATAAACGACTTCGGGGCCAGCCAGACTTCATCAATTCTCCTGAAACAAGACCTAGAATGCCAATTGAGCTATGGTGTCGTACCCGCTACGGCGTCGCCACCGCCGCCTCCGAGGTTCCAGGGAGAAAGAAGCATCGCTGCCCGATTGCTGTTAGGGGACGCCGACAGAATCGGCTCCACGCCACTCAGTAATGTAATCGCGGTCGGCTCACTATTCGGCGTACCTTGCGTGGTCACAATCATCAGTGCATCGCCTTTCTGCAAATCGGCAAGGGTGACGGCCGGCATTCTTTTCAACATCTGCTGGAAATCGGGCGAACCGCCGGGACGCGAGCCTCCTGGAGAACTCGTGGGATCAGCCTTGACGGGCGAACCGCCAGGCGGACCCGAAGCATCGGGCGGAGATTCACCGCGCAATCGCAAAGCGATTCGCTGAGCAACCATGGGAGGCACTTTTCTGAGCTGTGAGCCTGCAGTGATTCTCAGAGTCACCGGCTTCTTTGTTATCAGATCTTGCACCGTGATCGTGTTGCTCCCCGCATCCGTCGAGATGACGGTACCCGCGACGTTGCGGAATGCACCGGAAACCACCTCCTCCGCTTCGAGAGAGTTGCCATCCTCGCTTCGTATTCCCCGCGCCCGCAGTTGGTCCCCGGCGTTGATTTGATCGAGTGTGCTGGGCTTCGCATCGTCGAACTTGACCGAGTCGGGAGAGTACCGACGTACAATGGTGCTCTTCGAAACGTGGATCGTAACTGGCTTGGCATCGGTGAGAGCCGGCGCCGCAAGCGTAATCGTTCCAGCGCTGCTATCAACTTTGCTTACCAATCCCCCCACTCCGCGCTTCTGCCAGTCCTCGCGCTCGTGTTCCTGCCTCGAGGTCACGTCGGACTCCTTCATGACCACGACGGAAGAAGCCACAACCGATTTGCCATCGTCGGATGCGCTGCCTCGAGCCAGAATCCGATCCCCAACTTGCACATCCTGCAACTGCACGGGTGTTGCGTCTTTCAGGTCCTTCTGTCCTGGGGCAATCCGCATCAAGCGAGTGGATTCCTGAATAACGATGTTGACGGTCGATCCCGCGTCGGTAGTGAGAGTAATAACGTTTCCGGAAATAGCCTTTACTGCTCCCACGGGTTTCGCGGTTGAGCTGGCCGATACGGATGGCTGAGATTCCTGGGTCTGACTCGAATCAGCGCGGCTCTGCGGCACCAGACTTAGGCAGACTGAGCCCAGCATCATCGAGCCCGCGAGCGTGAATGTGGTTATTGTCGATCTCATTCTATGCGCCCCCGAATTCGACACGTACGCTGATGAAGAAATGAGGACAAACCTCACCTCCCCGGCTTTCGACTGTCGTCTGGAGTTCGCCATATATATTCCAACACAGTCAACTACACGGTGGACGTAAAGAATCGTCAATCAACTGTAAATTTCTGTTCTGCTAGTACTTGCGAGCACGATGTTGGAATTCGTTGAATCGCTGATCCGGCGAAATACGCGGCATCATGTCCTGTTTACTCGGTACGTGAGGTCGGCAAATTTTTTGGGGAAGCACATTCTCAATTCGCTTCCTGAATTTTCGTAACGGAGTTGCAAAAACAAAAGCTGTGGAAGGAAAAATGGGGTGCGGCGCAACAGAATCGCTCTAAGTCCAGTGTTATTAATCGGTTGACATTCGCTCAAGACCGGGGTATCTTTTCATCCCCCCACGGGTTGCGGCCGTGGACAAGGGGGTAGGACAGTGGGCCCGGCTGTATCCAATAAAGTGACCCAACTTCTGGCGGACTGGCGCCGGGGGAATGGCGAAGCCCTCAACGCTCTTATCCCGCTGGTTTATGACGAGCTTCGCCGGCTCGCACACCATCACCTGAACCGGGAACGTTCCGGTCACACCTTGCAGAGCACGGCGCTGGTGAATGAAGCCTATATGCGACTCGTGCGCCAGGATCTCGAGATTAACAACCGGGCCCATTTTTTTGCTGTTTCTTCTCACCTGATGCGACAAATTCTCGTGGACTATGCGCGACGGCATCGTGCAGCCAAGCGCGGCGACGGCGCCGACCATTTGACGTTGAGCGAAGCGGCGGCATTACTTCCAGGGAGGGGCAATTTTGATCTCTTGGCGCTCGACGAAGCGCTCAACCAATTGGCGAAGTTAGACCCGCAACAGACTCGTGTGGTTGAACTTCGATTTTTCGGTGGCCTTTCGATCGAGGAAACTGCCGCCGTCGTGGGCATTTCGCAGGCAACCGTGAAGCGGGACTGGACGACCGCAAGGGCGTGGCTTCATCGCGAACTGAACCGGAAGGCCGGGTAAGAACCATTCCATTCGGAAACAATCGCGAGCTCGCAGGCCCGGTAAGGTTCACTGGTTAGGGCTGACCTCATCGGAAGAACAATGAAAGCAATGACTCCGGAACGTTGGAACGAGATCAAGGACAAGCTGGACGCAGTTCTGGAACTTGAGCCAGCGCAGCGGCCGGCTTTTCTAGATCAGATCTCCTCAGTCGATCCGGAACTGCGCCAGGAGCTCGAATCTCTCATTACTTCCCACGAGAAGGCTGGCACGGATTTCCTGAACCGCCCTCCACTACAAGCCACATCAAGTCAACCCGAACCGACAGGTCGCGACCCGATGATCGGCCGTCGCCTTGGAACCTACCAGATCACGGAGCAAATCGGCGCTGGCGGTATGGGCGAAGTGTATCGCGCCTTTCGGGCTGACGATCAGTACCGCAAGCAAGTCGCGATCAAGCTGGTGCGCGCCGGCCAAGACTCCGACTTTGTCATCCATCGCTTCAAGAACGAAAGACAGATTCTCGCTAGTCTAGATCACCCTAACATCGCGCGCCTTCTCGATGGCGGCACGACTGTGGAAGGCGTTCCCTACTTTGTCATGGAGCTGATTGACGGTCAGCCCATCACTGAATATTGCGATTCACGCAAGCTGCCGATTGCGGAGCGGATCAAACTATTTTTGGCGGTGTGTTCGGCGGTACAGTATGCCCATCAGCGGCTGATCGTCCATCGCGACATCAAGCCCAGCAACATCCTGGTGACTTTGGACGGAACCCCGAAACTTTTGGATTTTGGCATTGCCAAAATTCTCGAAACCGATTCACAGACCGGCCCCGCAGAACCGACACTGACGATATTCCGCGCGCTGACACCGGGATACGCAAGCCCTGAACAAGTAAAAGGTGAGGCTATCACTACTGCGAGCGATGTCTATTCGCTGGGTGTCGTGCTCTACGAATTACTCACCGGACATCACCCGTACGCCGCGCCTGGTTCCACCCCTCAACAGATCGCCCGCGCAGTTTGCGAAGTTGAGCCCGAAAAGCCCAGCACGGTGGTCGGGCGAATTGAAACCTTGAAGCCTGGGCGGGGAGAGCCGCTTCAGGGCGCGACGGCCAGTTCCATACATGATGGCTCGACAGAGAAGCTGAGCAAGCGCCTTAGCGGCGACCTCGACAATATTGTGCTCATGGCCCTGCGCAAGGAACCCGAGCGGCGGTACGGTTCGGTCGATAAACTCGCTGAAGACCTGCGGCGCCATCTCGAGAACCTTCCTGTTTTTGCTCGTAAAGATACCACTCGATATCGGATATCGAAGTTTATCGCGCGGCATAAGGCCGGAGTCGCGGCAGCCACAGCCGTCATCGTCATTCTGGTGATCGGAATTGTTGTCACTCTGCGGGAAGCACAGATCGCCCGGGAGCAAGCTCAGATCGCGCGCTCCCAGCGTGCCCGCGCCGAAGCCCGCTTCAATGATGTCCGCAAACTGGCAAACTCCTTGATGTTTGAAGTACACGATTCGATCAAGGATCTGCCGGGATCCACACCTGCACGAAAGCTCCTGGTAAGCCGCGCCCTCGAATATCTGGACAGCTTGAGTCAGGAAGCAAAGGGCGACCGTTCCTTGCAAGGCGAGCTGGCGGCTGCATACGAGAAAATCGGCGATGTGCAGGGCCTGCCGCACCAGGCAAATCTCGGCGACTCCGAGGGCGCTGAGGCCAGTTACAGAAAGGCTCTCGCGATACGCGAATCGCTGGCTGCCGCTGATCCAAAAGACCAGGATGTCCGCCGGCAGCTTGTTCCCAACTACAGCAAGCTCAGCGATCTCCTCTGGACCAAGGGCGATTTCAAGGGTGCAATGGAAAATTCGCGAAAGGAGATCGCGGTGGCAGAGGCGCTTTACCAGGAAAATCCAACCAGCCCGGCCAATCGCTCGCTCCTTGCGGCCTACCGCATGGATTATGGCTACAAGCAAGCCAGAGTCGAGAATGACCGTGCCGGAGGACTGGAAACTCTTCGCGAGGGAACGGCGATGCTTGAGCAGTTGGTCGCTGACGATCCTCAAGATCAGCAAGCGCGCCGGCTGCTGGGTCTGAGCTATTTCCGAGCCGCCGACATTCTGAAAGATGAACGCAAAGATTATCCGCAGGCTCTGGCGTTCTACAAGAAGGCCATCGCCACAATGCAGGCCCTTGCCGTCGCCGATCCGAACAATACAGACTTCAGCCGCATGATTGCCTACGACCACTTTGCCATTGCCGAACTATTGGGCCACATGAAGGACAACAATGCAGCGCTGGCCCAGGATCATGAGGCATTAGTGTCGTTTCAAAAGCTCGCGGCCGCCGATCCAAGTAACGCACAATTTCAGGAGGACGTTGCCGTAGTCCGTGGCAACATCGGCGAGATCCTGCTGCACCAGGGGCACCCCAAGGATGCGATCGAGCCCTTGCAGTTGTCCCTCGCTGCAACGGAACGAATGTCCGATGCGAAGAATCCGCAGTCGCGGGTGGGATACATCGTCGTATCCGATCAGTTCTTTCTGGGAAAGGCCTACAGCATGATGGCGGCGTCAGCAGGGAATGGGTCTCAGCAGGTCGAATACTGCCGCGAGGCCGGTTCCTGGTTTCAGAAATGCCTGCCCGCTTACGAATTTCTCCGCGATCACGCGCAGGAAAGTTATAACGGTGCCGACCGGCTCACGGAAATAGAGCGCGAGACAAATCGCTGCTCAATGCTTGCAACAAAACCCTAGTTCCGCGTCGGCGCGACGCACCGCCCCGCTCCCTGTGCGCCGCGCCCCAGCACGCGCTACCAGACCGGCGCGCCGTTTTTGTCGCGGAAGACGAAGGTTTCGCCACCGCGGGTTACCTCGCGAGCAAAGATCGTTTCCACACCTTCAAACTGCACCTTCGCGCCAACAACGGTAACCTCATCGCCCTTGTTGAAAACGAGTTCGTATGTTTTTACAAACTTCGTGGTGGCGAGGTGGACCTCAATCGTCTTGTCAGCAGACAATTTCAAGATCAAGTGCGACCCCATGCCACCGCTCACTGGGCACTGACGGTCTTTCACCTCTTCCACCGTTCCCTTGAACGTTGCTTCCTTTGCCGGATCATACTTCGGAACCGCCACGCCTGGTCCCGATCCTTGTGCCCCAACTGCCGGGGTTATGGTCAGAACCAACGCCATAAAAGCGAGAATCAGAATGATGATGCGCGAGGTTTTCATGAGCCCACCTCCTGCTGAACATCCAACTTCTGATCTAAGTCTGGCCCTATTGCAGACGTCGCGCTGTGACCGTGATCACAGGTTGTTGTGAGCAGCTTGCGCGACGAAGCATGTATTTCGAGGCGTGAAACTCTTGAAGGGAAACTTGGGTGTATCATAGCGGTCTGCCCATGGGACCGAAACGACGAAACTCTGGGCTTCGGAGAGCTCAATCATGAAAGGTGACGCAAACGTCATTGCAGTACTAAATCAAGTACTGAAGGCAGAGCTGACCGCCATCAACCAGTACTTCCTGCACGCGGAGATGTGCGAGAACTGGGGCTACGAAAGGATGGCGAAGCATACCCGCGCCGAATCCATCGAGGAGATGACACACGCGGAGAAGCTGATGGAGCGCATTCTCCTGCTCGACGGCACGCCAAACATGAGTGACTACTTCAAAATCAACATCGGCCAGACTGTGGCGGAGCAACTGAAGAACGACCTTCAACTGGAGTACGACGCGGTCAAGCGCCTGAATGGCGGAATCGAAACTTGTGTTAAGGCCGGAGACAACGGATCGCGCGAACTCCTGGAAAAGATTCTGACCGACGAAGAACACCACGTCGACTGGCTGGAAGGCCAACTCCACGCCATCACCGAAATGGGCATCGAGAACTACCTGGCGCAACAACTGCACAAGGCCGAGGAAGAGTAAACACAATCCACGCTCATCATGACGCCCCGTGTGACCTTCCTCGCACCTGCCAGTGACTCATATCACAGCCACATGGCTCCCGGTTCCGGACAATAATCTGGTAAGGCAAGCCATGGGGGCACATGTTCAAAATCCAGCACGCTGAGTTTCTGGCGCCCGGTATCAAGCGGTTCGTCATCGAGGCGCCACGCATTGCACGTAAGCAAAAACCTGGGCAGTTCGTAATCCTGCGGATGTACGAACAGGGCGAACGCATCCCGATCACTATCGAGCACTCGGATCCCGAGCGCGGCACCATTCGCATCGTGGTCCAGTCCGCCGGCAAGACCACCCACCTGCTCAATTCCCTAAACACGGGCGATCAAATTCTGAATGTGGTTGGTCCTCTGGGGAAACCCTCGGAGATCAAGAAGTTCGGCACGGTAGTGGTAATGGGCGGCGGGGTTGGTACAGCGATGGCTTATCCCACGGCGCTGGCGCTGAAGCGTGCTGGCAATCGCGTGATCACAATCGTCGGTGCGCGCAATCAAGAACTGGTCATTCTCGAGCCTGAACTGCGCGAGGTCAGCGACTCGCTGATGATCACGACGGACGACGGGAGTTACGCTGACAAAGGCTTCGTTACCGACAAGCTTCGGCAGTTGATCGAAAACGGCACGCGCATCGACCTGGTGCTGGCAATTGGCCCCATCCCCATGATGAGAGCCGTGGCGGAGATGACGCGCAAAGAGCGCATCCGCACCATTGTCAGTTTGAATCCCATCATGATCGACGGCACTGGCATGTGCGGCGGCTGCCGCGTTCTGGTCGACGGAAAGAGCCAGTTCGCCTGCGTCGACGGCCCCGAGTTCGATGCTCACAGCGTGGACTTCTCTGTGCTCGTACAACGCAATTCGATGTACCGAGCAGCCGAACAGCTTTCGATGGAAGAATTCCAGCGCTCGCCCGTTCATGCCGATCAAAACACCGCATGCGCACTGCAAGGAGGCAGTCAGTGACACAATCCACGAAGCAGTCGCCGTTGAAGCTCCTACCGCTAAAGGAGCGGATGAAGATTCCTCGGCAGCACATGCTGGAGCAGCCTCCCCTGTTACGCGCCACGAATTTCACCGAAGTGAACCTGGGCTATTCCGAAGAACTGGCACGCCAGGAAGCACTGCGCTGCCTGGAATGTGCCAAGCCCGCTTGCACGAAAGATTGTCCCGTAGGCGTCAAGGTGAAAGATTTCGTGCAGTTAATCGTGGCCGGCGACTTCCTGGGAGCGGCTGCCAAGATCCGAGAAGACAACGTGCTCCCGGCCATCACCGGACGCGTTTGCCCGCAGGAGGACCACTGCGAAGGCGGCTGCTTGATGGGCAAGAAAGTTCAGCCGCTAGGAATCGGATATCTGGAGCGCTTCGTCGCCGACTATGAGCAGCGTCATCTGGATATTCGCAAACTACCCAAGACGACGCCCACGGGAAAGAAGGTTGCCATCGTTGGCAGCGGCCCCTCCGGGTTGACGGCTGCGGGTGACCTGGTTCAAAAGGGTCATCAGGTCCACGTTTTCGAGGCGTTGCACACACCGGGCGGCGTTCTGGTATATGGCATCCCTGAGTTCCGCTTGCCCAAACAAATCATTCGCGAGCAGATCGATTACATGCGCGCCATGGGCGTGGAATTCGAAACCGACGTGGTAGTCGGAAAAACTGTGACCCTCGACGAGCTGCTCGAAGAAGAGGGCTACGACGCAGTCTTCATTGGCACCGGCGCGGGATTGCCCCAATTCATGAATATTCCGGGCGAGCACCTCAACGGTGTTTATTCAGCGAATGAGTTTCTGACCCGCATCAACCTGATGCACTCCTACGAGTTTCCCAAGTATGACGAGCCCATGCTTGATCTTCACGGGAGACATGTCGCCGTCATCGGCGGCGGCAATACAGCACTGGATGCAATCCGCTCGGCCTTGCGCCTGGGCGCAAGCAAAGCTTACGTGATCTACCGCCGCAGCGAAGCCGAGATGCCGGCGCGCAAGGAAGAAGTGAAACACGCTCAGCAAGAGGGCATCGAGTTTCGCGTGCTGACCAATCCCGTCGAGTTCCTGTCGGACGGGAAAGGCTGGCTCAGTGCGGTGCGCTGCATGCGGATGGAACTAGGCGAAGCGGACGCATCCGGGCGCAGACGGCCCGTGGCGGTCGAGGGCTCGGAGTTCGACATTCCCTTGTCGGTCGCCGTCATCGCAATTGGCACTGGCGCGAATCCGCTTATCCAGAGCACCACGCCGGGTCTGAATACGAACAAGCGCAACTACATCGAAGCGGACGTCATGACCCAGCGGACGTCGCGAAAGGGCGTTTTCGCCGGCGGCGACATCGTTACCGGAAGCGCGACCGTGATCCTCGCTATGGGCGCCGGACGACGCGCCGCGAAATCGATCCATGAATATCTGACCACCGGAGAGTGGTGAGCTCCTGATGTGATGAAAATCACGATATCGAGTGCTCACGATCACCGCGTCACAGGCATCGAGGTCTTCTAATCAAATTGACCGGATGCGCGTCGGCCGCAAGGACAGGAATTTCGCGCCGGGAGTAAGTCATGAACGACCAGGATCTTCTCAGGTGTCCTTTACTCCATGGACTTGACCGGATGCACCGGGCCGAACTCATCGGACTGCTGAACGACAGCGCTGTCCGCGAAAAGCTGGAGAAATGTTTAGCCGAACATATAAGCGCAACGGATTCGTCGAAAGAAACCGTGTGTGCTCACGACAGGAAGCCAGGGGATTTCGAAAAGGAAGTTCATAGCTGGAACCCGCAGCACTCCCCCTGGAACCGAAGTCCGAAAGAGTAAGCGTCCTTGAAGGCCGGCGGGACGACGTAATGTTCAGTCGCCTTGCAGGGTCAACTCCTCGCTCCTCCAGATCGAGAGTCCCGGCGCTGTGATCGCCAGTGCGCCGAGCACGGCGAGCGGCGGCTCTCGTGGAGTAGGACTGGTCACGAAAGCACCGCGGCCGTTTTCGCACCTCCATGGTGAATCTGTACCTTGATTTGAACTTCAGGCCTAGGTGGCAATTCGTAGCGCTGAACGAATCACAAGAATAATCAAACCCTTTCTTTCTGTGACGCATATCACAATCACGTGTGCTCTCTGCACTATCCGCTGCGACCGACGGGGTCGAAGATGGCACTAGTGAAGGAGGGGCGGCGATGATGCTGGCATACAGGCTTCTCCGGTTGGTTGAAACCCATTCTGAGGCTCTGGCGGCAGGGCTCCTCGAAAAAACAATGAACTCGCCCTTACTCCCCGGATACCGCAACGTGCCTCCAGGGGAACTCGAGCAGCGGGTTTACGAGATCTATCGGCACCTGGCGGACTGGCTTCTGGGCAAGAGCGAGTTGGATGTCGAGAAGCGCTATCTGCAGATTGGCGAGAAGCGCGCCCGGCAGAACGTGCCGCTGAGCGAACTGATCTGGGCAATCATTCTGACCAAGAAGAACCTTTGGGACTTCCTCAAACGAGAGGCGATTCTGGATCGGCCCGCGGAAATCTCCGGCGAACTCGAAGTAGAGGAACTGCTAGATCAATTTTTTGACCGCGCCATCTATTGCGCGGCCGTCGGTTATGAGCGCTCGATAATGGTGGAACCGAGGCGGAAGGTGAGCGCCGTCGGATAGTGGGGGAACATGTCCTGGGAGCTTGAGTACAAAGCTAAGTTGCGGACGCCAGACGAGGCGCTGCGTTGTGTGCAGTCGGGAATGCGTGTCTACATTCAACCCGGGTGTGCCGAACCTGAAACCCTGGTAGAAGCGCTGATGCGCCGTGGCCCTCATGTCGAGGACGTAGAAATCGTCCACATGATGACTATGGGCGCGGCTCCTTATGTGGCTCCAGAAATGGCAGGGCACTTTCGGCATAACGCAATGTTTATTGGCCCGAATGTGCGCCAGGCCATCAACGAAGGCCGCGCCGACTACACGCCGATCTACCTGAGTGAGATTGAAGAACTGTTCGAGAGCGGCGCCATGCCGATCGATGTTGCCTTGCTGGAACTCTCTCCTCCCGACTGTCACGGTTTTTGCAGTTTCGGCGTGGGTGTGGATACCTCGCTCACCGCGGCCAAATGTGCCCGCTACGTGGTGGCGCAGATCAATGATCAGATGCCCCGGACCTATGGAGACAGCTTCATCCACGTGACCGATCTGGATGCTGTCGTGGACTCTTCCCGGCCTCTGTGTGCAATGAAGGAACCGCAGATCACCGACATGCATAGGGCCATCGCCCGCAATGTCGCGGCTCTGATTGAAGACGGGGCTGTGCTGCAGACAGGCATCGGTGGAATCCCGGATGCCGTGCTGCCCTATCTTGTGGATCGCAAAGATCTCGCGGTTCACAGCGAACTGGTGTCCAACGGCGTGATTCCCTTGATCGAAGCCGGCGTGATTACGGGCGCGCGCAAAAACTTCAAGCCCCGGAAGATCATCCTCGGATTTGCCATTGGTACGAAGCCATTGTTCGATTTCGTTGATAACAATCCGATCTTCGAGTTCCATCCCACGGCTTATACCAACGACCCGGCATTGATTGCCCGCAACGACAACATGGTGGCAATCAACTCAGCGCTGCAGCTCGACCTCACCGGTCAGGTCTGCTCTGATTCGATCGGAAGCCAGTTTTACAGCGGCATTGGCGGACAGGTGGACTTTCTGCGCGGTGCTTCACGTTCCCGGGGCGGCAAGTCGATCATCGCCATTTCGTCAACTGCCAAAGATGGCGCGATCTCCCGGATCGTACCCATGCTGAGCCCGGGCGCTGGTGTGGTTACATCACGCGGCCTCGTCCGATACGTAGTAACCGAATACGGCGTGGCGTATCTGCACGGCAAGACCATCCGCCAGCGGGCGCAGGCATTGATCGATGTTGCACACCCGAAGTTTCGGGAAGAACTCTATGAATTTTGCGAGAAAACCGGTTGGCTGCAGCGGCCGATCACTGCAGCGACAGCGGCAACGAGGTGAACGATGGCAGGTCAAGCGCGCGGTAAGGTCACGGTAGATATCGAAGAATGCAAGGGATGCGGACTCTGTGTGGAATCCTGTCCGCCCAAGTGTCTGGAACTGGCGCCGGAGCTAAGCTCTTACGGGGTCCATCCAGCGCGCTACACCGGGCAGGATTGCACCGGCTGTGGAATCTGCTTTTATTGTTGTCCCGAGCCGGGCGCGATTACGGTTTACCGCATAAAGGCGAAAGGCAAGACGTTTGCGGCTGTGCAAGGAGGCGAACATGCGGCAGCTCTGTAAAGGAAACGTGGCTGTGGTGAAGGGTGCGATCCTCGCCGGATGCCGCGCATACTACGGATATCCGATCACTCCTGCCAGCGAAATCGCCGAGTCGGCCGCCCTCTACTTTCCCCAGGTCGGCGGAACCTTTCTGCAAGCCGAGAGCGAAGTCGCCGCCATCAACATGGTCTATGGCGCGGCGGCGGCGGGCGTCCGCGTCATGACTGGATCTTCTGGGCCGGGCGTCAGCCTGATGCAGGAGGGCATGTCTTATCTGGCGGGCGCGAAATTGCCTTGCGTGATCGTCGACGTAATGCGCGGTGGACCGGGACTCGGCAACATCGCCCCGGAACAAAGCGATTATTTCGCCATGGTGAAGGGCGGTGGCCATGGTAATTACCGCAACATCGTGCTGGCCCCCGCATCGGTACAGGAGATGGCCGCGCTCACCATGCTAGCCTTCGATCTCGCCGACAAATATCGCAACCCCGCGGTGGTGCTGGCCGACGGCTTCATCGGGCAAATGATGGAACCGCTGGATCTTGAATATCGTGAAGTTCAGCCACCTGAGAAAATCTGGGCGGTAAAGGGCACGCCGGAGACGCGGGCTAACCTGGTTAGCTCCATTTATCTCGAAACCGATGAACTGGAAGATCACCAGCGCCGGATGGAAGCAAAATACATTCGCGCACAAGAAGCCGAGCCGCGTTATGAACTTTGCCACACTGAGGACGCCGACGTGCTGCTGGTCGGCTACGGCATCGTGTCCCGAGTGTTGCTTTCCACGATTGAGGCACTACGCAAGGAAGGCGTGAAAGCAGGGCTATTCCGCCCCATTACTCTGTGGCCCTATCCTTCAGAGGCCCTCAAGAACGCGGCCTCAAAAGTGGAGAAGGTTCTGGTCGTCGAATTGAGCAACGGACAAATGGTCGAAGATGTGCGTCTGGCGCTCAACGGCAAAGTGCCGGTCGAATTCTACGGCCGCGTAGGAGGCAACGTGCCCTCGGTCGCAGAGTTGCAGCAGCAAGTGTTGGAGCGTATGGCCGTAGCGGTGTGAGTTTTGGAAGGGCACGGCTTCAGCCGTGCCGACAGTGGTCGAAAGAAATCCGGGCTTTAGCCCCTGAGGGCAACGAAAATGTCAAACGACGGCGTGATCATGCTGGATCCTGAAGTTAAACCCGAAGACAGCGCCTACGAAACCGTCCACTCCAAATCACCGCTCTTCTATGATCTGTACGAGCGCAAGTCAGAACTGAAGCACCAGACACATTACTGTCCGGGCTGCGGACACGGTGTGGCCCACAAGCTGATTGCTGAAGCGTTGCAGGAACTCGGACTGCAGGACAAAACAATCTTCGTAAGTCCGGTGGGCTGCTCGGTCTTCGCTTACTACTATTTTGATGTGGGCAACGTGCAAGTCGCTCACGGACGCGCGCCCGCTTCGGCGACAGGCGTCAAGCGATCCTGCCCTGACAAGATCGTAATTTCTTACCAGGGAGACGGCGACCTGGCCGCAATCGGCACCGCCGAAATCGTGCACGCCGCGAACCGGGGCGAAAAGATCACCGTCTTTTTCGTGAACAACGGAATCTACGGCATGACTGGTGGACAGATGGCGCCCACCACTCTGGTCGGACAGAAGAGCACAACTTCTCCCTGGGGCCGCCGCCCATCGAATGAAGGCTTCCCGCTTCACATGGCGGAACTGCTCGCCACGCTCGAAGCGCCCGCGTACATCGAACGCGTAGCGCTTTCGGACAACAAGAACATCATGAAAGCGCGCCGTGCAATCCGCAAAGCGCTTGAGATCCAGCGTGACGGCGGCGGCTTTTCGTTTGTCGAGATCCTTTCGCCGTGTCCGACGATTTGGGGCAAAGACCCCGTAGAAGCGCGGCGCTGGGTTCTTGAGAAGATGACGCCAACCTTTCCATTAAATGTTTTCCGCGACCGCCGCCCTGAGATCCCCGCCGGCAATGAGCCGCCGCAACACCCAGTCGCCGATGTGCTCGGCATCGGTTCGAAGGCGGAAACGCATGAGGCCTCCAAACCTGGGCACTCCCATCACTTCAAGGACGTCAAAATCAAGATCGCAGGCTTCGGTGGACAGGGCGTGCTGCTGCTAGGTCAACTCCTTATCGAAATGGGCATGCGCGAAGGGTTGGAGGTAAGCTGGCTGCCGTCCTATGGACCGGAGATGCGTTCGGGCAGCGCTCACTGCCATGTATGTTTGTCGAGAGAGCGGATCGGGTCTCCGCTGGTCTCGCGCCCCGATGTTCTTGTGGCCATGAATGAGTTCTCGCTGCGGAAGTTTGCGCACGAGGTCGCGAGCGGCGGACTCATCCTCTACGGCGGCGCCAGCGTTCCTGCCGACTTTGCAGCGCCAGGAGTACAGGTGTTCGCGATTCCAGCCGCGGAGATCGCGGACAAACTCGGTTCGACCAAGGCAGCCAACATCGTATTGATGGGTGCGCTGCTGGAAGAGACCGAATGCCTGGCTCCCGGAACTGCACTCCGAGTGCTCGAAGACAAAGTGAAGAAACTCGATCTGCTGGAAATTGACCGTAAGGCGCTGACCGCGGGCCGCCTCTTTATCGATGATCAGGCCCACGTCGGCGCAGTCAGTCAACCGGACGGCTTCGCTTAGGCGTCGAGGGAGCGACCGTCACCTCCGTCAAAGTGGCGGCGTGGCTCATGCCTTACCGCATCGGACAGTAAGCCCTCGACCAGTGCCGCCCGCTCGGCCTCGAGCGTGGGGCGGTAAAAGTTGCGTCCAGCGCGCTGGTACCAGTACCCGGCGTTCGATGTCGACCCCTCTTTGCGATGCAAATAAGCGTGGACGGCCATACCAGCTAAGGTCTCGAGTTCGTCAACCAAGGTGTGAGCGCGGGACCAATCTCCTTTTGCATCCCACCACAGCGCGGTGAGCGGCGCGGATAGCTCTTTGCACGGCGCCTCTTGAGTGAGCGATGCTCGGAATTCCTCGGCGTTCATATTCTCCTCGCGTCTTTCTTTTCGAGTCGGCGTGGACCCTACAAAGAGGCTGATGCCGTGCTGTCCGGGTATTTATCTTTGGGTATTAATTCTCGCAGTGGTTATTTGAAGAGTACAAGATCATATGCCCCAAAGATCTAACAAGACTCCCACGTGTGGAAGATATTTTCCTTTTCTGGTGGAAAAGCTCTTGCATTGCCACCCAAATCCCAAGTTACCGTCGAACGCAAAAAGTAACCGCCAGAGTAACATTGTGACCAAAGGAAGCTTGACAAGGAAGCCGTTTCTGCGAGGCCGCGAACGAGGTAAGTCCTCCCGGCAGTAGCATTCCCAGCTACAGGCGAACATCGAACGGTACGACTCCTCTGTCCGTTGACCCTGGTATGTGTTGGCACCGCGATTGCGCTGTAGATAAGCTCCCCCGCACACATGACAAGAATCATCTGCGCGGACTTTGTGTGGCTTGGGCCACCTGCGGGACCGTTCCGACAACCGCCGCCCACTCGGCTAACAAAAGAACATCAGCCTGCATTCAGGACTTTCAGGGATAGAGACGATGGCAGGCATGCTGACCCAACCTGTGCGTCTTCATCTTCCCAAGAAGTAAGCACCGGCAGCAAACGCAAATCCCAACAAGGAGAACCATCTTTCATGAAGAGCGTCACTGCGGTGCTTCTGATTCTTGTTCTGGCCAGTGCGGCCATGGGCGCGGAACTTCCATCGTCCCCAAGTCCCGTTGAGCACGATCCGGGCGCGTGGGCATTCACAACCGGGTTCGCTTCCGCGATTACCGGTACGTTCACGAAGCCTTGGATCGGTCTTGCCACGGGTGTGACCATCGGACTCGCGGCCAACTTACAAGACAGCAAGAATGCTCGGCAGAACCTGGTTGGCGGCATCACCGGTGCTGTCGGCGGCTACCTGCTCATCAAGACTCTCAAGCGCGATTGGCATCGCAGGAAGTAGTATCCCAACTTTGCCACTTTCACTTTCACGAGGATCAGCCGAAGTTCTGCATCGACGTGCTCAATGACTAGCGGAACCTGAAACGGTGTGCGGCACGCCGGATGAGGCATCGGGAACGGCAGCGAAAAGACGACAGCTAGGGGACCAAAAAATCTAAGACTGCCGTTTGCCGACAACTCGTGCAGAATCTCTGAGTCCCTGGGCATCTGGATGGACGTTCCATTCTGTAAGCGCTAGCTACTATGCTTCATTTTGCCTTGCCGTGGATAAAGCGATCTCTTACTCTGAGGCTTGCAGCATCCATGCGAGAGCTCTCAAGCCGACGCCGCTTCCTAAAAAGGGCAGCCTTCGCTGGTGGCGGTGCGTTGCTTGGCACCGTCAGCCTGAACCAGATCTCTCCCATGATCTGGCGGGAACCGTTGGTGTTTGAGCTCAACCGTAGCTATTGGGCAAGAAGTCAACCACCTCAGAGTCCGCCGTTGACGGACGATATCTCTGCAGATGTCGCAGTGCTCGGCCTAGCCTGCTGGAGTCAATGCATCATGAAAGAGCGTCCGCTTGAGAGGGTCGAATGGATGCACGGCCTCCGCTGCGCTACGCTGTGTCGGGCCTCGCTCTGCTCCAACTCGGGCGCGAAAACAAAATCCTGAACCGCAGATCGCGACTGAAAATCAATCCCGCAATACGCGGGCGGGATCGGTCCTGGCTGCGCGCCAGGCTGGCAGCAGACACGCTGAGATCGCACTGATCATCATCATTACCAGCGCCGATCCGTATACCCGCGGATCGTGCGGGCTCACGTTGAAAAGAAGTTTTCCGAGTAATCTCGTCAGCGCGAGGGCTGCAACGATACCGAATAGGACTCCTCCTGCCGTTAGCTTCAGCCCGTGCGAAATCACCAGAACAAGCAGGTTCGCCGCGTCAGCGCCAAGCGCCATGCGCATCCCCAACTCACGCCTGCTCTGCGCTACAGCATAAGACATCACTCCGTACAGACCAACGCAGGCGAGGAGAAGCGCCAAGCCCCCCAGAATCGAAACCAACGTGACAGCTACGAGTTGAGGGGAGGTCGAGCGTTTTACTTGTTCCTGGAGCGTGATCATCTCGTAAAGCGCAAGACTTGGGTCCAGAGCATGCACTTCGCGAAGCAGCGAGGCTAGAATGCTCGACAGCGGTAGATTGGTGCGGATATACAAAGACGGTCCGCGTACGAAGTGCTGCCGGAGCGGCACGTAGAAGAATGGCTTTGGAGTCTCGCGCATGCTCTCATACTTCGAATCCGCAGCCACGCCTACGACTCGCGCCCAGCGGCCTTTCACCTGAAGTCGACAGCCGACAGGATCCTGACCGACCCAGTAGCGCGTCACCATGGTTCGATTCACGATGGCGACCAACGGCGCGTTTTCATCGTCCGTGCGGGTGAATTCACGGCCGGAGCGAAGAGGGATGCCTAAAGTGGTGAAATAGGCCGGACTGACCTCGTCGTAATCAATCGCAGGTTGTTCCTCAAGTCGAGGTTGGTAGCCGTCGACAGCAATCGGCGTGGAAGAATACGTACCGTAGCCCAATGGCGTCACCCGGGCGAAGGCGGCAGACTCCACGCCCGGAAGCGCGCTGACGCGGTCGATCAGCTCGTCTTGAAAGATCTTGGCTTGCTGCACGTCGTATCCCGCAGCGACCAGCGGCAGGCCGGTGGTCACCACGCTCGTCGTGTTAAAACCCGGGCTCGCGGTTCGAATCTTTTGCACGCTTTCGAGCAACAAGGCCGCCCCGACCAGCAAAACAAAGCTCAAACAAACCTGCAACACGACGAGGATCGAGCGCATCCATCCTCTTCCGCGCGCGCCGACTACACCTGGGGATCCAGCCTTCAACGCGCCCGCAAGATCGAGGTTGCGCGTTTGAAAGGCCGGAATTAAGCTCACAATCAGTGTCACCGTCAGACAAATTCCGGCGCTCCACGACATCACGCGTCCGTCGATTTCTCCGGGCAGGTACATTGCGATTCCTGAGCGTGCCGGTAACAAGAGCACCAGCGCGTGGCGGCACCAATACGCCGCCAGAAGACCGCCGACCGTGCCCAACCCCGAAAGGATGAGACTTTCGCTAAGAAGTTGCTTCAACAGACGCATGCGGCTGGCTCCAATCGCGAGCCGAACGCTCATTTCGTGACGACGGGCAAACGAGCGGACGAGCAACAGATTGCCCACGTTCGCGCAGGCGATGAGTAGAACAAAAGCGACCACCGCGACCATTACCTCGAGTGTAGGCAGCAGCGTGCCGGCATTGTTGAACGGCGTCTGCCACAACGGCCATAGCCCAATGCCGCGTCCACGGTTTGTGGCTGGATAATCCGTCGCCAGTCTGGCCGCAATTGCCGAGATTTCCTGCTGGGCTTGTGAGTGACTGAATTTCGGCTTGAGTCGTACATAAGCTTCAATCCACCGCGCACCGCGATCCTCAAGTTTGTATCCGCCGCTCTCGAAAGTTTCCTCCATCGACGCCGGAACCCAGAACTGCATGGCCCAGCCCACGAAAGTTCCGTAGAATCCCTCTGGCGCGACTCCGATGATGGTGTGCGGCACATTGTTGAAGCGCTGCATCTTGCCAATGATTTCCGGGTCACGTTTGAAGCGATTTTGCCAGAGTTGATAGCTGATGACCACGACAGGATGGGAATCGTTGCCTGCATCCTCACCCGGTTCGAAGCCACGCCCGAGAATAGGGTGCACGCCGGTGGCATCGAAATAGTTGGCGGAGACGATGCTTCCGCGCGCGGTCTCTGCGCGCTCTCCGATACTCAGCGTGCTACTGGTAATCTTACTGACGAAAGAGTCCTCGCAGAGCGTGCAGTTCCGGCGCAGGTCGAGGAAGTCAGGCCAAGAAAGCAACTCCAGATTATTCTCTCTCTGTACTGTTGCGGCAACTGCGAACAGCCGCTCCTGATGTGCGACTGCGGGGTATGGACGGAATAAGATCCCTTCGACCCAACTGAACACCGCGGCATTTGCGCCGATGCCCAAGGTGAGGCACAGAATTGCCAGCGCAGAAAAGCCGGGGCTACGGCGAAGTTGCCGGGACCCGAAACGCAAATCCTGAACAAAGTCCTGCAAGATGTTCCTGCCACGAGCTTCTCGGCACTGTTGTTCAATCTGCGCGATTCCCCCTAAAGTACGCAGAGCGGCGTACTGCGCCTCTTCCGGCGACATGCCTTTCGCAACATTTTCCTCGATTTGCTCCTCAAGATGTTCGCGAAGCTCCTCTTTTAGTTCCTGCTCCACCTGATGAGGACGGACAAAAGAGCGCACCCGCAATGGCAGGGAATAGAACCATTGTTGGATATCCATGTTCAGGCCTCTTTGAGCTTTACTATGCCGGAGATTGCGGCTGAGACGCGGTTCCAGTTGGCCGTCTCTCGTTCGAGCTGCTTCTGCCCCAGTCGCGTCAGTGAGTAGGACTTGGCGCGACGGTTGTTTTCACTCGACTTCCACTGAGCCCTAATCCAACCGCGATGTTCGAGCTTGTGCAGTGCGGGGTACAGGGAACCGTCGCTAACGCCCAGCACATCGCTGGAAATCTGTTTCAGCCGCTGGCTGATGGCCCATCCGTTCAAAGGTTGCAACGCCAGTATTTTGAGGACCAGCATGTCCAGCGTCCCCTGGACCAGGTCGGAAGGCTTGCTCACACGGTCTCCTCTCGGTTACCGAGTTAGACTAGACCGGCTCCCCTCGGTTAGCAAGAGGTCATCAAAACAATCAGGGTCGAGCCACGCCGTGCGGTTGCGGATAGGTCGCGGTCGTCGGACCTCCGTGGAATTGCGGTTTTTCAAGGGTAGCCCTGGCTACTTCTTCACCACGACCGCGATGCAGTTGATTTCCACCAGCGAATTTCCGGGAAGCGCAGCCACGGCGACAGTTGTGCGGGCCGGACCGCCGTTCGGGAAGTAGGTCTTGAACACCTTGTTCATTCCGTCGTAGTACTTGATGTCGGCGAGAAACACGCTGAGTTGAAGGATGCTGTCCACGGTACCGCCGCCGGCTTCGACGAGTTTCTTCACATTGTCCATGACGATGGTGGTGTGATGCCCAATTTCGAATTGCTCGGCCGGACTGGAATCGTGCGCCCCTTGCCCGGCTACATAGATCAGGCCGTTGTGAACCACGATGGGCGTGATCATCTGTTTTCCATCGGCAGGCTTGCCGTCGTCGCTGAGCTTGCGGATGCTGTCATCTGCCGCAGCTTGCGCGCTGCCCGCCAGCACCGCCCCGGTAAGACCAACGCTGGAAAGAATTGTGGCTAGACGCCCGGCAAAATTCCTGCGAGTGAATGTTCCGATATTCATGGTCCCTCCTGATTGAAGTTGTTGGAGTCTAAGACAGTGGCGATATCCGGGTCAATGGGCGGCATGCCGAAGTTACGCCAAACGAGGAGAGAAGGTTATTACCTTACGAACTTGAAAGAGTTAAGAGCCTGTCTCAGGCGACGCCGGACTTCATCCGAGTCTTGCCTAGTAAATTCCTTGGAAGTTTCAGGGTCGTATGCTGCTCTCTCCGCGGATGTTTGGATACCCAACTCATAACATTTCTCGTCGTGAAAAGTCCGGTAGACAGGTCCACCCTGCCCACCCCCTGCCCAGTTGTCGCCAATTTCGAAAACTTTGAACGTAGCACCGTTGATTTTGGTGAGTTTGGCAGTCTGTATCTCGTCGGGGTTCCAGTTGTGTGAACCTTGCAAACATGCGCTCTCAGTCGTTGCTTCTTCAATCTTCCCCACAAAAAAGGCGGCTGCAGCAAAAACGGGCTTGTCTCTGAATTTGTCTTTCGGATAGGCGAAACAGGCGAGCGTGCTCACCTGACCGCCCAGACTCGCTGCAAACATCTGCCATGCTCTGACATGAGTCGGGAATAGATAAAGCCGGTGTATCCCCCACCAACACTTTTGGTGCGCCTGAAGATGTCGGCTTGAACGGTACTTTCTTTGCGCAGTCAACCAGCATGCCTGAATAGTTGAACTGGAAAACACCATCCGGACTGGTAAAAGTTTGCGGTGAGGTTTGGGCAGGCAACGTAATCGACAGCCCACAAACAGAGAGTGCAATGAGCGCTTTCATCCGAGCAGCACCTCATCTCACAAGCACGATAGCACGCGAAAAGCCGCATGTACGAGAAGGAGAATAAGGGTTTTCTCACGGAGTCGGTCGTGGGCATCTGTACGCAATGTGCTAGACACAACACAGGCGCTGCTCTTGTCCGAAGAACGTAAGTGTCGAAACGACGATTGCACTCTTTGGCAGCAAAAACCGATCAATGCGCGTAAATGCGATCTTTCACGACTTGAAATGATTACTCGTGGCCGTTCCGTCGGTATCCGGACTCCCGGACTTGCTATACCGGACGTATTATTAGGTTGAGGCGTCGTAATCTGTGAGCAAACGTCAACCCAAGATTCGTCAAGCCGAGGTTACGCAACCCACGGCTTACGCTGCACTCGGCCGAGCCGCGGTCCGGATCTTTGCGGCCAACGAGCGCATGAACCAGATTCTTATCGAACATCTTGACCCAGCAGCCTGGACAGCCAAACCGCCTGGCAAGACCCGCACGATTGCGGCGATCTTCACGCATATGCACAATGTCCGTTGCAAGTGGGTCAGGCTTTCAGTTCCGCACCTGCAGGTTCCCCGACAGCTCAACCGATCGCACTGCACGCCGAAGCAGGCTCGGGCGGGATTGGCCGAGAGCGCCGCTCGTTGCGCGGAGATGCTGGCCGACGCGCTCGGCGGTGGCGGGGGACGCGTCGAGAAATTTCGCAGAGACGGCTGGGCTCCGCCTTGGCCGGTTGGCGTGGAAATGCTGTGCTACATGTTTTCTCACGAAGCTCACCATCGCGGACAGGTGTGTTTGCTCGCGCATCAGGTGGGATTCCCGTTGCCGCAGTCGGCGCGGCTGCAGCTTTGGAACTGGGAAAAGCTTTGGAAAGAGTGCGGGTCCCCTGGCGGCCCTGGTTGCGATTGTTAGGAAAGCGCTCAACCGCGCGCTGCACTCCTTATTCCAGGTGAAAGTCAGAGTCAAAGGCCGTGGACAGGAGCGTCCGTCCTACACGCGCGTCAGAATCATTGCAGCAGCGAGAGCGGCCGATTTGTGATCCTTGGTCCACGGCGGACCGATGGAACTTCCGAGGCTGGCGATCATGCGCTGCACTCGGCTGGCGGCTTTGCCAAACGCTGTTCTGGCTCTTTCGTCGAGTTCTCGTTCTGGGATTGCCGTGACGGGAATCTTCAGCTGCTCGCAAGCTTGGCTGATTACATTGCGGAATAAATCGCCTTCTGCGGTGTGAATGAGCGGGTGCGAGGCGAGGATTTTCGCAAGAGACGGCAGCGGACGACCTGAAGCCAGCAGGACGGCAGCGCCTGCAGTTCGGTAGTCGCGTCTCTCCAATTCGCGGATTACTTCTCCGATTGCCGCGAAGGCTAGGCGCTCGGAGACGGCGGCATAGTCGGCGAGATATTTCTCCGATTCTTGAGGCCCGAGGCTGGCAGCATGGTGATACGGTTGGTTGCCGCCAGGCTCTGCACGATCGGTAACGACAACGCGTCGCCGGTCTATTACTTCCAGCTCGTTGGCATCTCCGGCGACTCCTGCCAGCACCCCCCAACCGGAATGCATTCGAAACCCTAGAGCCGCGCGCTTCATGCTAATGTCACTTGGAACTGCTGGGCAAGTACCAACTGAAACGAACCACGCATTGAAAAATTGACCCCACTCTGTGCGAGGAACGATGAGTGGGGCCAGGCAACTATGCTTGTGTCATTTACTTTTTCGGAAGCATGACGCCGTCTGGCCGGAACATGTCTGGCCGATGCGCAGCCAAGATGCTCTTGTCTTGTCCCTGGTCGAAAAGTTCGGGGTGAATGTAGTGGCCGCGCTCTTCCTTCGGCTTCTCCACTTCAACCGGGATGCGATGCGCATTGGCCCAGGCATCGTGGCGCGTGCCCGTTACCTGCCAGGAGACTTTCACATTGGGTTTGTCGGTTTTGATAGTGAACTGATTGTGCTCCACCTCGGTGGCGATAATAGCCCGCGCGAATTGTCCAATCGGCGTCAATTGGTAGCGAAAGCTGCGATTCAATGCCTGGAACCATTTGGGCAGTTGGATGGTGGCGTTGCCCGCGGCGTCGGTGGTCACGGTGCCGTCGTACATGTCTTTCATGTCGGGCGACTCGACGAAGGAGTGATAGAGATACTTGTTGGCGGGATCCAACGGATCGTCGATCTTGAACGATCCACCAGCTTTTGAAAGATTGCCGGTGACATTGACATCGCCGTTAAAATAACCGGCCCAAGAAGTTCCAATGACTCCAAAGCCGAGAACTCCGATACCGCCGGCCGAATCATCAGCGCCCTCAATTGCGACGCTGTTCGTCGATTCACCGACGGCGAAAATTGCGGTGCCATTGTTGCTGGTAGCGAACACTCCTACCCCGTTGGCTGAGTTGCTCTTGTCTTGTGCAAAGATCGCACCACCCCCATTTGGATTGGTGACTTGAAGCGGGGTTGTACTGCCCGTCGCGGTAATAGAGAGAGGATTTGCGAGACCCATGGGAGACGTCGAGAGGCCGTTGCCGACCAGTGTGGCGTCGTGAGTCACGTTGACAAGGCCGGCGCTGCTCTGCACGCTCTTGTCGGGGAACATGAATCCGCCGGCCAGGCTCTGAATGGCTCCGTTGACGGTCAAGGGCGAGGACGGAGTGGTCGTCCCAATGCCCACATTGCCGCCTTTCTGAACAATGTGAGAGTTCACGATGGTGTTCTTTTTGGAGAACAGCGAGATGTAGTTCGCGGTTCCACCGGGTGTGGTCACAGTCATGTTGATGGGGGGTTCAGCGCTACCGCCGCTCTGCGCGAAGGCGGAAACCGCCAATAAGATAACTGGAACAGAGTTCAGGACGCGAGTCATCGTGTTTTCCTTTTCATGCGAATTAAGAGATTAGAGGTGAGACTTTTCTCCCTACACATAAGAGCGACATTTCACGTCCAATCCCCTCACTCACAAGGCCTCGCACCGGACATACCTACCGGTCATCTGGCGGCAGTTACCTGAGTCACAAGCTCATGTCTCATGCGTCACAGTATCGGCCGATGCCGGGAGCCTACACTGACTGTCAGGAGGGTTTCCCCATGTCGACGGCCTGGACGGCTCGTTACGCGCTACGCACTAAAGGGATTACCAGTTCTGCGATTCGCGAGTTATTGAAGATCACCCAGAAACCGGGAATGATCTCCTTTGCCGGCGGGCTGCCAGCACCCGATGTGTTCCCCATCGAACGCTTTGAGGAAGCCTGCCGCAAGGTGGTTACGCTGCAGGCGGCGTCGGCCTTGCAGTACGGGGCAACCGAGGGTTACGAGCCCCTGCGCGAACTGATTGCGAACAACATGGCGCGCTACGGAATTAAGGCGAGGGTGGAGAACGTTCTGATCACCTCGGGCTCGCAACAGGCGCTGGACCTAATCGGCAAGCTGTTTATCAATCGCGGGGATCGCGTGCTGGTGGAAGCGCCGACCTATCTTGGGGCGCTGCAGGCTTTCAATGTGTACGGCGCGGAATATGTATCCGTGCCGATCGACGAGGACGGCCTGCGCACCAACCTTTTGGAAATGCCGCTGCGGTCCGGCCCGAAGTTCATGTATGTGCTGCCGAACTTCCAGAACCCTGCGGGAACCACATTGTCGGAGGGGCGTCGGCACGAACTAGTGTTGCTGGCGGACAAGTATGGCATCCCGATTGTCGAGGATGACCCGTACGGCCAGTTGCGCTATGAAGGCGAGCATCTTCCCTCCCTGGTCGTGCTCGACCGCGAAAACCTGCGCCGCGACAATGGCTATTCCATCGGCAACGTCATTTACCTGAGCACCTTCTCGAAGACGCTGGCTCCGGGGCTTCGTCTGGGATGGATCGTCGCTCCGCCTGACGTCATCGGCAAGCTGGCGCAACTCAAGCAGGGCGCGGACCTGCACACTTCGACCTTCACTCAATTCGTGGCCTACGAAGTGGCGCGCGATGGATTCCTCGACAAGCACGTCAAGCTGATTCGTCAGGTGTATCGCGAACGCCGCGACGTCATGCTGCAAGCTCTGCAAGAGTTCTTCCCGCCGGAAGTAACCTGGACTCATCCCCACGGCGGGCTGTTCCTGTGGGTGACGATGCCGCCAGGGCTGGATGTCCACGCGATTTTCAAAGCCGCGATTGAGCAGAATGTGGCGTTCGTGCCAGGCGATTCCTTCTATGCCAACGATGGCCGCGAAAGCCGCCGCCATATGCGATTGAACTTCTCCAACGCGACTCCGGAGAAGATACGGGAAGGTATCCGACGTCTGGCGGCGGCGGTGAAAAGCCATCTGCCAGCTCCGACGCTGGCGCTGCCGGTCGAAGTGTAGAAGATCTGGTAACTCGCTCCGCGAAGGGCTACGCGCCCGTTTCCTCTGGACGGCGCGCCAACCGCTCCCCCCACGCAGCCTCCTAATATGCCTTTGACAATATATATCCTACAAGGTATAGTAGTTCGTGTGGCATGGACGGTCGAAGTCAGCGACGAATTTGCCGAATGGTATCGAGAGCTGACGGACGATGAGCACGAAAGCGTCAACTTCTCGGTGGACCTGCTTGAAGAACTGGGTCCGTCCCTTGGCCGTCCGCATGTTGATTCCGTCCGCGATTCGCGGCATGCAAATATGAAGGAATTGAGGGTCCAGCATCAGGGCAAACCCTACCGGATTCTGTTCGCGTTTGACCCTCGCCGCGCCGCCTACCTTATTCTTGGCGGGGACAAGACGGGGGATGCGAACTGGTACAAGGTCAACATCAGGAAGGCGGACGAAATCTACGACGCGCATTTGCGCGAGATTGAGGAGTGAGCCGTGGCGAGGAACTGGAAAGAGGTTCGCAAACAGCTTGGGCCAGAACGGGACGCACGCATTAAGGCGCGGGTGCGTGACGAGATCGGACGCCTCTCGCTGAACCAGCTTCGCGAGGCGCGCAGCTTGACCCAGACGAGTCTGGCGGAGTTGCTGGGGATTCCGCAGGGGGGCGTTTCGCGCCTCGAACGGCGCACCGACATGTATGTGTCCACTCTCCGAAACTACATTCGCGCCATGGGCGGAGAGCTTAGAATTACTGCCGTGTTTCCAAATGGCGCAGTGGAGATTTCGCAGTTTCAGGACGTTGAACAGTAAAAAACATCAGAACGCATCCAGTGTTGTTCTGACGGCCAGCATCGACCAGGGCATCGCTATTCCACGTCAGGAGCCGCTCGTGGAGCCTTTCCCCAAATGGAAACGAACGCGTCGGCGCGGTTGCGAACGTCACTATCGAAGCCAAACTTGAAGTAGCTATTCTGCATCCACAGTAGCTTCACCATCAGGTGATGACCGAGGTGCAGCGCGAAGCGCGCTTCATCTTCGGAAATATCTTTGTAGGTGTAGCCCCCGTCCTTCCGAATCAGCCTCCGTTCAATTCCCAACATGCTCGCGTGCGACTGGGCAGTTCCTTCAAGGTAGAACTGGGGATAGAGCACTTCCAGGGATGGCTCCACGGCCCTGGCCATCACGTCCAAGTTGACGCGGGTCCAAGCATCTTGTGTGATGGGCTGGCGACACTTGGGACATGTGGATTCCTTTCGTTTCGCCTGCGCTGCTGCAGCATCCGTCTTAACGCGCTGCATGAATTCGTCATTGTAGCGATCCTTCATCTCGGGGACAGCCTTCAACAGGCGACTGAGATAGTTGAGCTTCGCGATCGAGGAGGACTCGACAAAGGCACGGGATTCGGAGGGTTTTTCCGCGATTTACATCGCCGTCACCACGCGCTCGTACATGCCACGCACGATCTTGTAGGAACCGAATCCTCGCCCGTTACCGCTGAGCGTGCAGATTTCCCCAAAATCGTCCGCCGCCATCCTGCCAAGGTAGAAGATGACCCTATCGGCCATTATCTTGTCCTCAAATGCAACTACCGCCGGATCATCGTCGGCCAAATGCAACAGTGCTTGCCGCTCATTTTCACTTGGAGAGGCAAGGGAACGGATAAAAACTCTGCTATAGAGCGTGAAAAGCTTCGGGAACTCTTCTAAGAACGCCTGATTGCGTTCAATAAATCGCTTTTGAGCTTCAATGTCGCCGACACCAATGGGAAGTGCGGACATCCTCGTCCTCCTCGTAGCTTGTTTCAGGCTACTCAACCGCGAAATGAGCCTAACAAATCAGAAAGGGGGTGGTCGCTTGACCACCCCCTCTCAGTTCTGGTCCAGAAACTACCCTACTCCAACACGAAGATATTCTTCCCCGCGCACATCTCCTTCAGGACCTTCGGCCACACCGTGACGCTGACTTCTCCCAGATGAGCCTTGCGGAGCAGTAGCATCAACGTCCGCGACTGCCCGATTCCACCGCCAATCGAGAGCGGAATCTGGTTGTTCAGGATCGCCTGGTGATACGGCAGTTTCATGAAGTCCAGTTGCTTGGACATCGTGAGCTGCTTCTTCAGTGTTTCGGCCGTAACCCGCACGCCCATCGATGTCAGTTCATGGCGGCGCTGGGTAACGGGATTCCATACCAGGATGTCGCCATTCAGCCCGTGCGTGTCTTTGCCGCTCTGATCGTGAGTGTCGGTGACCCAGTCATCGTAGTCGGCGGCGCGCATTTCGTGGGGATATCCATCCTTCAACGGCCAACCGATCCCGATGATGAAGATCGCCGGATACTTCTGCAGCACCGCGGTTTCGCGCTGCTTGCGCGGCAAATCGGGATACATGTCGAGAAGTTCCTCGGCGTGCAAGAACTTCAGCTCTTCCGGCAGGTCCGGATAGCGGAAGTCTTTCAATTGCGGGAACAGGTTCTGCGCAAACTTTTCCGCACCCACGATGACTTTCCAGATCTTGCTGACAATCGACTTCAGAAATTCCAGGTTGCGCTGCTCACTGGTGATGGTGCGCTCCCAGTCCCATTGATCGACGTACGCCGAATGGTCGTGATCGAGGAAGTAGTCCTTGCGCACGGCGCGCATGTCCGTGCAGACGCCCTCACCAACCCTGCAGTCGAACTGTTTGAGAGCGACCCTCTTCCACTTGGTAGCGGCTTGCACCACCTGCGCGTCGATGGGATGCTGGTTGCGATCATTCGAAATGTGGAACTGGATCGGAGTGCGTGACCCGTCGCGATCCAGCATGTCGTTGACCCCGCTCTCCACATCCACGATGAGCGGAACTTCGACCATCATCAGGTTGAGTTCCTTGCACAGGTTATCTTCGATATAGCGTTTCACCTGGAAAATAGCCTGCTGGGTCTCTTTCGGGGTCAGCAGAGAGCGGTAACCTCGGGGCAGAACTTTTTCCAATTCCTTATAGTCGCCGATTCCCGGTCCAGCCAGATCGGCTTTCTTGTCTTTATCCAATACAAGCGTGCTCATGAACTTTCTCCTTTGTGGACGCGATTTCTGCTGGTGCACCCTCGCTACGCGGTCGATCGAATTTTGGATTAGGTAGGGGGGCGACGCCAGCGGTTACAGGGTGTGAAGCGCCACGTCTGGCCGGGTGTGGGTCGGATGTGGAATGTTCCATGATTACTGCGACCGCCAACATGATTCCGATGAGGCCAAATATGATCAGCGCGAGTAGAGCCATTACGAGTCTCGGCATACATCGCCTCGCTGCCGAGATTGTCTCTCCAAATTGCGCGGGGTGCTGTGATCGCAGTCACTTGCCGATGTGACTCCAGCGATCTGGGGGTGGTTACTTTAGGGCCCAAAAACATATCCACAGGGTCACGATTGAGGGTGATCTGGATCACTGCGCCTAAACCACCAAACGTTGAAACTCTCAACTAGGCAGCAACCGAGTTGCTGAGTTTTCTTACATTCAGTTTTTAGAGGATTACGTCAGTGGTTACTTTCGCAACACAGGCTCTACCACGAGAAGAACCGCTGATTTATTCGGATCGCAAAATAACTAAAGGAGAGGAAACGAAGCTCATGAAGACAACAAAGCTGGTGATGCTGGTAATGACCATTGCGGTAGCCCTTTTCATCTTGATTCCCAATCTGTCCTGGGCCGCCGATGACGGAGCGACGATCTACAAGGCGAAGTGCGCCATGTGCCACGGGGCGGATGCCACAGGCAAGCCCGCAGCCAAGATTCCCAGCCTGGTTTCGGATGATGCCAAGAAGGCCTCGGATGACGACCTGGCGAAAGAAGTTACGGAGAAGGCAAAGCACCCAGCTACGGTGAAGAGTCTGTCCCCGGACCAGGTGAAGATGGTCGTTTCGTACATTCGTAGTTTACAGAAGTAGTGATTGGCTGTTCCTCTTTGCGCACTGCCGCTGTCGCGCGACAGATTGTCGGGCAGCGGGTGAAGAAAGCTTGTAGGGCGGGTATGAAGATGTCCGGCTCAATTCGGCGGTCGGAACGGAAGGTTGGCCGATCCCCGGTCAGCCGATCCGCTGCCAGCCGGGAATCTCCTCCCCTGCACACTTTGCCAGATGGAACGGCCCTCACGGGTCCGGATGCTCACCACTCCGGACCCTGTTCTTTCTTCGCAGTCGTTTCGCCAAAGCTGTACTGCAGGGTTCCCAAGCCCCTTCCGTCGCAGCGTACGTCCACGTCGTATTTCATTCCGCTGGAAAGGAAATCCCGCATGGGAGCCACGAGGAGCAATTTCCATGAGTAAGGCCCTACTGTATGACGCGACGATGTGCATTGGCTGCAAACAGTGTGAAGGCGCCTGCGCCCAGCAGAACAAGCTGCCCTACGACGACAAGGTCGCCGCAGAGTCGGTGCAATCGGAACACAAGTACACGGTCGTCCTGAACAAAGAAGAGAAGTTCATGCGCCGGCTGTGCATGCACTGTGAAAATCCGGCTTGTGCGTCGGCTTGTCCCGTTGGCGCCTTCCACAAGACAAAGGAGGGGCCAGTCGTCTACGACGTCTGGAAGTGCATTGGCTGCCGGTATTGCATGGTGGCGTGCGCGTTTGCCCAGCCGAAGTACGAATGGCAATCACTGAATCCTCGGGTTCGCAAATGCATTATGTGCCCGGATCGCGTGGTTGCGGGCAAACCGACGGCGTGTGCTGAAATCTGTCCGACGGGCGCCACGAAGTTCGGGGAACGCGACGACCTTATCAAGGAAGCGCAGGACCGCCTTCGCCAAAATCCGTCCACCTACGTACCTCGTATTTACGGCCTGCATGAGGTGGGCGGAACCTGTGTGCTCATTCTTTCGAGTGTGAATGTTGAAGATTACGGGTATCCCGCGTCGGCAAAAATCGGCGACACTCCCATGCCGGAATACACCGGGAAAGTGATGTCGAAGATTCCGGACTTCATCCCCGTTTGGTCGTTGGTGTTGGGGGGCATTTATTGGATTTCACATCGCCGCGAGGAAGTAGCCGCCGCTGAAGCGGAAGAAAAAAACGGGAGCGACCGATGAAGATCAAGTTGACCTTCTGGCGAATTGTTTTCCTTGTGATCATGGCCCTGGGCTTGTACTCCGCATTCATTCGCTATTTCCGTGGTCTGGGCGCGGTTTCAAACATGACTGATCAGTTTCCCTGGGGACTCTGGATCGGCTTCGACTGCCTGTGCGGGGTCATGCTGGCGGCTGGCGGCTTCTGCGTGATTGGTGCGGTGTACCTGTTCAACGTCGAGCGCCTGCACAGTGTCGTGCGCCCAGCCGTCTTGACGGCTTTCCTTGGTTACCTACTTTTCATTGTTGGACTGCTGTTCGACCTCGGCCGGCCTTGGTACATCTGGCATCAGCTCATCTACATGAACCCGCACTCGGTCATGTTCGAGGTGGGTATGTGCGTGATGGCTTACACCACGGTGCTCTTCTTTGAATTCCTTCCGAATGTGTTGGAGCGTTTCAACCTTAAGACTCCAATCAAGTGGATCAAGAAGATTTATGCCGTGCTGGTCGTCCTGGGCATCCTGCTCTCCACCCTGCACCAGAGTTCGCTGGGATCGCTTTATCTGATCATGCCGAGCAAGCTGCATCCCTTCTGGTACACACCGGCGCTGCCATTCCTCTTCTTCGGATCGGCGATTGCCGTTGGTCTGGCGATGACGATCTTCGAGTCCACGCAGAGCGCGAAGGCCTTTGGCCGTCACCTTGAACTGCCGGTTCTGGTGGAACTCGGCGGGGCTTTACTGGTTGCCTTGTGGATCAATGCGCTACTGCGGTTCGAGGATTATTTCCATCGCGACATGCTCCGACAGATCATAAAGCCGAGCTATGAAGCTTACTTCCTGTGGCTCGAGTTGACCCTGGCTTTCGTGATTCCAATCGCCATGCTCAGTTTCAAAAAAGTCCGCCTCTCGCCAAACGGCTTGTATCTAGCCTCCATCTTCAGTTTGCTCGGATTCATCACCAACCGGCTCAATGTCAGCCTCACCGGCTTCGAGACTTATGTCGGACATCACTACGTGCCGAAGTGGACGGAGTTCTCCGTGACCCTGATGATTATCGCCGCAGGCTTCGCGCTGTTCGGCCTGGCCGTGAAGTACCTGCCTATCTTCCCCGAAGAAAACCATGCAGCAGAGCGGCACCCGCAAACCGAAGCTGTGCCCGAGGTTGCCACAGCGGTATTGAGTCATGCCGGAGACTGATCCAAATCGCATCGATCTGGGATGGAAGCGGCTGTCTAACAGCATCAGCACAAAATTGATCGGATCTCTGTTAGCCGTCATGCTCGTGATCTTTGCCCTGCTCGGATATTTGAATATCCGATTGCATCGCCAGCACCTGGAAACCGCGACGCTCGTCAGCGCCGAGCGTGTCAGTGATGTGATTAAGCGCAGCACAACCTACTACATGCTGCGCAACGATCGCGAGGGACTCTACCACGCGATTCAAACCATGGCGGACGAGCCCGGCATGATCAAGGTACGAATCTTCGATCAGGAGGGGCGGATCAGTTACTCCACTGATGCGGGCGAAGTCAGCCACGTCCTCGATAAGAGCGCCGAGGCCTGCTACGGTTGCCACACCCAATCGCAACCGCTAGCACGCCTGAATCGCCCCGACCGCTTTCGCATTTATCGCAATGGCGGCGGACACCGGGTGCTGGGAATTATCACGCCCATCGAAAATCAGCCGGCCTGCTCGAACGCCGAATGCCATGCGCATCCCGCCAGCCAGCAAGTTCTGGGGGTGCTCGACACAAATCTTTCTTTGGCGAAAACTGATGTCCAACTCGCGGATAGCAGTTCACTTATGCTGTTTTACACAATAGGCGCAATGCTCACGGTGGCGGCGTTGAGCTGGTTATTTGTGTGGCGAGTGGTTGACAAACCTATCAAAGCTCTCAAGAACGGCACAGAACACCTTTCCGAGGGCGAACTTGGTTATCAAATCGAGGTGCGATCCCAGGACGAGGTCGGGGACCTAGCTCATTCCTTCAACGGAATGAGTCTGCAATTGCACGCTGCGAATGAAGAAATCGTGACTTGGGCAAGAACGCTGGAAGATCGCGTCGGACAAAAGACGAGTGAACTCAAGCGCGCGCACGAGCACGTTCTGCATGTCGAAAAGATGGCTTCCATTGGAAAGATGGCCGCGGTCGTGGCGCACGAGGTGAACAATCCGCTCTCCGGGATCCTGACCTATGCCAAGCTGCTGCGGAAATGGGTGGCATCGGGCCAAGCCGAGCATGAAAAACGCGAGGAGGCAATGGAATGCCTGGAATTGATTGCCTCCGAAAGCCGGCGTTGCGGGGACCTGGTCAAGAACCTGCTCACGCTATCGCGAACCGCCCCGATGAATGTGCAAGCGACCGATCTGCGGACGGTGATTGATCGTTCTCTGCTGCTGGTCCGCCATCAACTGGAGATGGGCGGAATCCAGTTCCAACTGGACCTTGCCGATAATCTGCCGCACGTGCCCTGCGATCCCGCGCAGATGGAACAAGTCTTTCTAGCGTTGATCATGAATGCAATCGATGCGATGCCGAAAGGCGGCAATCTTTGGATCGAAGCGCGGCCGAGTAGCGATGAAACTGAAGTCAGGATTCAATTGCGCGATGATGGCGCAGGAATTGCACCCGACATTCTTCCCCAGATCTTCGAACCGTTTCTGACGACAAAAGAAAGCGGGCGCGGGGTAGGTCTCGGCCTGGCCATCAGCCGCGGCATTGTGGAGCGGCATAACGGCCGCATCGAGGTCGAATCGGAGTTGGGCCGGGGCACAACCTTCACCGTCACCCTGCCGGCTCATGCGAACGACGCTTCGTTAGCCAGCATCGGCGATCGGGACGTCGTGATGAAGGCGAGGTGATTCAAGTGGGCACACAAGGAAAGTTGCTGATCGTAGACGACGAACTGAGCGTGCGTGACTCGTTGGGCAAATGGTTCCGCGAAGAAGGCTACGAAGTAACCACGGTAGAAAATGCGAGCGCCGCGCTGACCCGACTGGCGGAACAACGCTGGGACGCGGCCCTGGTCGACATCAAAATGCACGGCACCGATGGAATCGAACTGCAGCGCCGCATGCACGAAGTCGACCCCGAACTCACAGTGATTATCATGACCGGCTATGCCTCGGTCGAGACCGCAGTCACCGCTCTGAAGAACGGAGCTTATGACTACGTGACCAAACCGCTCGACCCGGACGAAATCGCACACCTGGTGAAGAACGCGCTGGCTCACAAACGGACAGCCCAGGAGAACGTCTTGCTACGCGAGACGGTCGCCGAAGTTGCAAGGCCCGGAGAGCTGATTGGCCAGAGCGGCGCCATGCGCAAGATCTTCGATGCGATCGAGACCGTTGGCCCCACGGAGGCTACGGTGCTGGTCACGGGGGAAAGCGGAACCGGGAAGGAACTGGTTGCGCGCGCCATCCATCAGGCCAGCTCGCGAAGATTTCATCCCTTGGTCGTCATTCACTGCGGCGCGCTGACGGAAACGCTGCTCGAAAGCGAACTCTTCGGGCACGAGAAAGGCGCGTTCACCGGAGCGCAGTATCGGAAGAAGGGCAAATTCGAAATCGCCGAGGGAGGAACTGTCTTTCTCGATGAAATCGGCGACATCACCCTGAAGACCCAGACCGACTTACTGCGGGTTCTGCAGGAGCGCGAACTCACTCGCGTCGGTGGCAACCAGACCATTAAAGTGGACTTCCGATGCATCGCCGCCACCAACAAGGATCTGGAAAAACTGATTGAGGAGGGTAAGTTCCGTCCGGACCTTTTCTACCGCCTCAACGTCTTCCGTATCGAACTGCCTCCGCTGCGCGACCGCAGGGAGGACATTCCTCCGCTAGTGGACCACTTCGTTCGCAAGTTTTCACTTGCCATGAACAAACGCATCAACCGAGTGTCGCCTGCGGCTATGAACCAATTACAGCAGCAGTCGTGGCTGGGCAATGTCCGTGAACTGGAGAACGCTGTGGAGCGCGCCATGGTTGTGGGCCAGGAGCCGGAGTTGCGGGAGCAGGACTTTATCTTTAAGCCGCAAAGCGTCTCCAATGGATCGAGCAAGACTCTGGAAGACATGGAGCGCGCCCACATCCTGCGAGTCGTCGAGGAATGTGGAGGCAACCAGAGCCACGCTGCGGTGGTCCTCGACATCGACCGGGTGACTCTCTATCACAAACTCAAGAAGTACGGGTGGACCCGCACTCCCGTTGAGGCGCGATGAAGCCGCCACACTAAGCTGGGCCCGATGAAGCTGCTGCAAATCTTGCCGATCGGGAATGTGGATGACGGACTGCTGCGAGATTTGCGGCCCGCCGTAGAAGAAACATTCGGCGCTCCGTGCAAAGTGCTGCCCGTCCGCCTGGATCCGGAGTTTGCCTTCCACGGTGAGAGGCAGCAGTACCACTCCTCGGAAATCCTCCAACGCATGCAGAGTTTTCTTACCGGGGAGTCGTGGCGAATGCTGGGGATCGCCGCCGTCGATCTTTATATCCCGATTCTGACTTTCGTTTTTGGTGAGGCGCAGATGGGTGGGCCCTGCGCCCTGGTGTCCGCCCACCGGCTGCGGCAGGAGTTCTATGGCCTGCCGCCCGACCGAGAACTGTTTGGCAAGCGGATATTAAAGGAAGCAGTTCACGAACTCGGACACACTCTGAACCTGACTCACTGCGATGACTACCGCTGCGTTATGGCCTCTTCCCATGCCGTGGAGTGGATTGACCTCAAGGAAAGCACGCTATGCGGCACTTGTCGCGCAGCGGTCACACCGATGACCCAGGTCCAGCCGTCGACGAGATTCTGAGGAGTCCTAACCCCAGCACAGAACAGTTCACGAGCCCGTGACACGCGCTAGCGGTTTGCAGCCAAGACCGGCTCGCGTTTTTCAATCGGCACAAACTGCCGGGCTTCGGGTCCTGTGTAGATCTGGCGCGGACGAGCGATCTTCTGCTCCGGATCAGTAATCATCTCCTGCCATTGAGCTAGCCAGCCCGCGGTGCGGGGGATGGCAAACAACACGGTAAACATTTCCGGTCTGAAGCCCATGGCCTGATAGATGATTCCCGAGTAAAAGTCTACGTTAGGATACAGCTTGCGGGCGATGAAGTATTCGTCCTCAAGCGCGATTCGTTCCAGTTCGAGCGCGATGTCAAGCTTGGGATTTCCGCCCGTAACCGCAAAAACTTTCTCTGAGACCCACTTGATGATCTTGGCCCGCGGATCATAGTTCTTGTAGACGCGGTGGCCAAAGCCCATCAGCTTGCCGTGACCGTCTTTAACTTTCTTGATGTAGGCGGGAATATTTGCCTTAGATCCAATTTCATCAAGCATCGTCAGAACCGCTTCATTAGCTCCGCCATGCAGAGGTCCGGACAAGGCGGCAGCGGCCGCTGCAGTTGCCAGGTACGGATCAGTGTGAGCGCTGCCCACAGATCGCATGGCGCTGGTGCTGCAGTTCTGCTCGTGATCGGCGTGCAGAATGAAGAGAATGTCCAGGGCGCGGGCGATTACCGGATTGGCTACGTACTTCGGCTCGACCATCCTCCACAACATGTTCATGAAATTTTCCGGATAGCTGAGATCGTTGTCCGGGTAAACGTAGGGGAAGCCCAGACTATGCCGGTACGACATGGCTGCAATCGACGGCACTTTACCAATTAGCCGTTTGATCTGCAGCAACCGATTGACAGGATCGTGAACCTCTCGGGACTCGGGATATACCGTGGACAATGCCGCCACCGTGCTCACCAGCATCGCCATGGGATGCGCGTCGTGGAGAAAGCCCTCCATGAGCTTCTTCGTGGTCTCGTGCAGCATGGTGTGATGCGTGATCTCGTTGACCCAGTTTTTCAGTTCGTCCGGAGTTGGAAGCTCGCCGAACAGCAGCAGGTAGGACACTTCGAGGAAAGTGCAATGTTCCGCCAGCACTTCAATGGGATAGCCTCGGTACCGCAGGATGCCGCGATCCCCGTCAATAAACGTGATGCTGCTATGGCAGGAAGCAGTATTCATGAACGCCGGATCGTAGGTCATGAGCCCAAAATCCTCTGCGTCGACCTTGATCTTGCGCAGGTCCATAGCCCGGACCGCGCCGTTCTCAATCGGCAGTTCGTAGTTCTTGGCGGTACGATTGTCGGTGACCGTGAGGGTCCTGGATGGCATGCTGAAATCTCCTGATTTGCCTGCTTTTGTGACGGGCGAGAAGTATCGAGCTTCCCCTTCTAGCATTCTGTGCTTTTCCGAGAGCGCGCTTCTGTGACGCTCCTCACATAGGTTGGTGACCGAACTCACTCGCCGAAGCCCCTCAGTCAAAAGCGCAATCGAACCTACGAAACCTTGAAAACCGGTTTGGGCGGCGCGCAAATGGATTCAAACCAGCGGCTGATGTAGACCTGGGCGTGGGCTTCGCCGCAGAAATGGCGGGCGGTCGGGCTATTCGCGGCCGCCAGATCCCACTTGATGACCGCCAGTTTCTGATCTCCGCACTCGATCACAAACCAATGAATCGGATTGTCGCTGACAATCCCGCAAATCTCGCATTGGAATTCCTTCAGACTCGACATGCCTTCTCCCGCGAGCGGTGGCTCGATAATGGCTAGTATAGCGACAAGTCAGCGTGGCGGACCTCAAGCCGCCCTTCCTTCAAATGCGTTGGGATGCCTTATCTCAAACCGGCGGTGGACTGGCCTCGACAGCCCTGGCACCCTGCCCGTAGCGACCCTTGGGCAGAGTGAAGAGGATGATGACGGTGATGAGGGCAAGGATGCCGAGGATAAAGATGCTGCCTTCGGGACCGGTGGCTCCGCCGCTGAGCAAGGGCTTGCCTACGGGGTGGGTAGCGAGAAGATGATGCTGAATCATGAGTCCGCTGTCGGCCACGCCGTAGAGGAAGGATTGGCCCCAATCCCACGAGGTGTGGAGACCGATGGCGAACCAGAGCGAGCCCGTGCGCCAGAGGCTGAAGCAGAAGACCATACCAGCCAGTCCAGCAGAGAGCAAACCGATGGGGGATTCCCCAGGGTTACTTCTATGGCTGAAGCCGAACAGGCATGACAGGATCACGGCCGCGGTCCAGAAGCCCAAGGCTGTGCTGTGGCGAGTCTTGAACGCCCACTGGTAAAAGCCGGCGAGGCCGCGGGTAAGCGTGTATTGGACATAGCCGCGGGTAAGATACTCCTCGAGCAGGCCGACCAGGAAAAAGCCGAACAGCCAGATGGCTCCGTAGCGGACAACGTCACTGCCAAACAGCACGCGCCCATTGATGACGAGTAGCCCGCTCTTCACCAGGGTAAAGATGAGGAGCGAGAGGCAGACAACTCCCCAAGCTAGACCGGCGAGGAAACGCTGAAGCCCGCGGCTGTCGCCGAAGCCGTAGACCGAGTTGGGGCGGCGCTCGATCTTTGACATAATCCAGGTAACGAGGACGGTTATGAGAAAGGGGATGGCCTCGGCGATGAGACCGCGGCGCGCGGATATCTCCGCGGTGGCGTTGGGAGCCTTTAGAGTAGGCGGATACAGCTTGTGGCCGATGAAGTTTACGCTGTAGGCAATCGCAGCGAAGATGGCTATGAAGATCACCAGACTCCAGCCCGCGCGGAGGCCATCTTTGCCGATGAAGATCTTGTGGAGAGTCGAAAACTCTATGGGTGCTATCGGATCGGCCGCTGTCAGCGTCGCAGGTTGGCGGGATTGGTCGACAGTCTCATTGTTCAAGGGTTTCCTCGCGTGATTGGAGTATATACGGAGAGAAGGGTTCGGCGGTTCACCCTGATGCGCCGCAGAGCTTCACTCCGCCTCGACCACTGCGACGCCGTCCCCACACGAGCGAAAAAGCGCCGGCCGCCCGGGTGTCCTGGCTTTTTGGGCCTTGGATCAGGGCGGCCGGTGTTCCAGCGTCCTCGGCGAGGCTCCTCCACCTCTCCAGGCCGCGAGGTCGGCTATGACAGGAAGAATTCTTTCGCCAGCGGCAGCCAGTCCTGGTCCGGAATCTGGGCTGAGACGTTGTCCACGGCTACTCCGCCGTCTTGGGCAAGCGCCCCGAGCGCCATCGGCATGCGGCGTTGCAGGCGGCTTGCGGACTCTTCCGTCCACCAGCGCGCGAGCGCGCCGCCTAACAGATTGCGGAAACTCGTCTTGGCGTCAGGCGCCTGCACCGTCACCAACCAACCTTCGCCGTACGGATCCCGCAGGGCGAGCTTCGGATCTTTCGGGATCGCCTGATTGATGTCGGAGACTGTGCCCTCAATGGGGGAAACCATGTCGACCGCGCAGCCGTCGCGATGAAGTGTGCACATCTTCTGGCCCTGGCGAATCCACTGGCCGCGTAGCGGCAGCGCGATGCTCTCCACCTTGCCGACCAGCTTGGAGGCAAAATCATCCATGCCGACGCGTACCAGGCTGGGGCTCTCGCTCAATGCCCAGGTGTGGCCGGGGTGGTACCGAAGGTTCTCCGGAACCTCGAAGCCGCCGACCAGGGCGGGGTTCAAGCGGGGCGCTGCATCCTGCTTTGCCGCGGCAACCTGCAGCGCCGGTTGTACAAGCGCGTGGCGCGTGCGGTAGTGGTCAATCAGTAAGAAGGCTGCGAATGTGAAGAGAACCAGTAGGACTGTCATAAGTCACCTCGTCGTCGCTTTCGGTGGAGGGCCATCTTGCGAGCCACTCACACTCTTCTAAAGGCAATCGCCGTGCCACAGCCCCGGCTTGTTGCGCGTGAGCGATGTACAGGAGCCGATCTCCTGTGAAACAAAGCACATGGGACCAAAGAGAATCTCATGGTGCTCAGTCGTGCGATGAGATCATAAGCAGTGCAGCGATGAAAATCGCAATAGGCAAAGTACCGTTTGAGGGCCTCGGAGCCCTACCGACAAGAATTATCCCTTGCAATCAGCAGCTTACAGACGAACTGCGAAGTGATGAATCTCGCAACTGCATACGTGTAAGAATGCAACACCATGGGAGATTCCTGACAATCCTCCAGTTGTCATTGCGGCCCCCTGATCCGTTGTCATTCCGGACCCTTCTCCTGCCGTCATTGCGGCCTCCTCCTTCTGCTGTCATTCCCGCCCCCATCCTCCATTGTCATTCCGAGGAGCGCAAGCGACGAGGAATCTGCTTCGTCCTGGCCATGGTGTAACCACCCTGAAAAACTCCTTGCCAGCCGCGACAATCGATGCTAAATTACAACAGCGAATAAAAACTTAAAGCGAAAAACGCGGCCCCTCAAGGGCCGCGTTTCTATTAGCGCGACTTTTTAGGGATCTTTCGACAGAGATTTCCCAGGACAGGAGTCTTTCAGGGGACCTATTCATAACAAAACCGAGAGTAAAGATCAAACACCCCAAGCGGCGCGGGGAATGGGCCGAGATGCGCTTCATGGCCATGGCGGCGGAAAACGGACTGGAGGTGACCAAGCCGTTTGGCGAGATGGCGCGCTACGACTTCATAGTGGAATACCAAGGTAGGTTTGCCCGGGTGCAGGTAAAGTCCACGATCCGTACACTTGGATCGGGCTATGCCTGTCCCATGCGGGGCTGGCGGGATCCGTACGGGCGCAACGAGTTCGATTTCGTGGCCGTATATTTAGTCCTGGAAGACCTCTGGTACATCATTCCAGCCCAGAATGTCTTTGGAAAATGGAGCATCGCGCTATGTCCCAACTCGAGGAAGGCGAAGTACGACCCATTCCGCGAAGCCTGGCACCTCTTGCGCGGAGAGTCGGCGAGAAGTGGCCGGGCTCGGTCCATTAAGGCCTGCGCGGAGGAGTTGGCGGTTTCTCCTTCTTGGGAAGGGCCCGACTTCAGTCGGGCCGCTCAGTCATTGGAAATGTGTCCGCGCTTTAGCGCCTGAGGTGAGCTCCTTCGTTCTCGACAACTTTTCCTCAACCTCTTCAGCCGTGCCGCTCGCAACCACTAAGGCGCTTTCACGGCTACTGTGGCTCGTTACGGATTGTCATCCCGACCTCGCCATGAATTGTCATCCCGACCGAAGCTTCTCATTCCCGAAGGGGATGAGAAGCGGAGTGGAGGGATCTGCTGTTCAGTGCGCGCGACAGCAATCCTGAAAATGCCAAGTCAGGCTCTGGCTAACGGTCGCTCTAGCTTGATTTCAAGATCGTCAACCGAGCTCGTTCGAGATCGTCAACCGACCTTCCTCAGAATTGTCATCCCGACCGGAGCTTCTCATCCCCGAAGGGGATGAGAAGCGAAGCGGAGGGATCTGCTGTTTAGTGCGCGCGACAGCAATCCTGAAAATGCCAAGTCCGGGCCCCTGACTAACGATCGCCTTGGCTTGATTTCGGGATCGTCAACTGACCTTGTTCGGGATCGCAGCCGACCTCGTTCGGGATCGTCACCCGACCTTCCTCAGAATTGTCATCCCGACCGGAGCCTCTCATCCCCGAAGGGGATGAGAAGCGGAGTGGAGGGACCTTGTGTTCATGCACGCCACAGCAATCCTGAAAATGCCAAGTCAGGCTCTGACTAGCGGTCGCTCTGGCTTGATTTCGTCAACCGAGCTTGTTCGGGATCGTCAACCAACTTTGTTCGGGATCGTCAACCGACCCTCCTCAAAATTGTCATCCCGACCGGAGCCTCTCATCCCCGAAGGGGATGAGAAGCGAAGCGGAGGGATCTGCTGTTTAGTGCGCGCGACAGCAATCCTGAAAATGCCAAGTCAGACTCTGGCTAACGGTCGCTCTGGCTTGATTTCGGGATCGTCAACCGACCCTCCTCAAAATTGTCATCCCGACCGGAGCCTCTCATCCCCGAAGGGGATGAGAAGCGGAGTGGAGGGACCTTGTGTTCATGCACGCGACAGCAATCCTGAAAATGCCAAGTCAGACTCTGGCTAACGGTCGCTCTGGCTTGATTTCGGGATCGTCAACCGACCCTCCTCAAAATTGTCATCCCGACCGGAGAAGCGGAGTGGAGGGACCTTGTGTTCATGCACGCCACAGCAATCCTGAAAATGCCAAGTCAGGCTCTGACTAGCGGTCGCTCTGGCTTGATTTCGGGATCGTCAACCGACCTCCCTCAGAATTGTCATCCCGACCGGAGCCTCTCATCCCCGAAGGGGATGAGAAGCGGAGCGGAGGGATCTGCTGTTTCGTCCACGCTACAGCAATCCCGAAAATGCCGGAGCGAAGTTCTGATTTACGTGTTTTCCGGCTTGGTTGTGGAAGCGCACGGCCTCAGAAGCTACGGAAAAACCTCGAAATCGAGCGACTGCAAACTTTGAAGGGGCGCGGCTTCGAGCCGCTGCGGTTCACCTATCGCGAACTAAGGGGGAAGGACACGGATTCGCTCCACACGCCGCCGACAGGGACGGGGAAACGCAAGTCCCCTTCTAGTCCTTGTCGGAAGATTTTGGTTTCCTCAGGGGAGCATTAAGTTTATCCTTCTGCTTCCCCTTTTTGTTGGTTTCTTAGCCTGCATGACTGCCGATTCAAGCAGCTGAAAGTTCTCCAGTGCTGTCATTCAGGCTGGTTCATATTGGCAGTGTACCTCTATGATGTCAGAAAACCTTAACGCTCCAGGGCAACAAGATGAACACACCGTAAAGCCAGAGCACAATTCCGAACAACCAAGCGACGGCGATTACGCAGCAAGCCCTAATGCTATATCCGAACCATCCAGACAGTCCGAACCAACCAAAACTGATACCAAAAACCCCCGCTATTGCAGATGCTGCGCCACACCACGGATGAGGAGATGCTTTCAATTTGCCGTAAAATGCTTTGAGATTTTCGCCGTTTTGGGGGGACTCTTCTACGCTGGTGTTACTTACCGCCTGTGGCGAGACACGCAGCACACTTTTCTCGTGGACCAACGTGCTTGGATGATTCCCGGAAAGACCGAATTTACTGGGGATATCAACAATCCAATTGCCCCTCCAAAACGAATCACATTCACAACAGACGTCCCCAATTCTGGCCATACTCCAGCGGTAAAAGCGTCGATGAAGTGGCGCTGCGATCACTGGACTCTGGGTGCATTTATGCCGCCATTGGAACCGCTCAATCAAGGAGATTTGTTTGGTGGCAACTCCGTTATACGACCGGGCGGAGCTATCGCGACCACCTGTCCAATTCTTGACTGGGACGAGGCCAAAGTTCAGGCGATCCACACTGGCAAGATTTACCTTCGCACCAACGGCCAAGTCTGGTATCAGGATAGCTTTGGACATTCGCACTGGTCTAGGTTTTGTGCTTCTTACGATACCCAGACTGATACGTGGATCGCCTGCCCCGACCAGTGGGGCCCAATGGTTGACGACGACATAGAATAGCCCTGTCACGACAAGCACGATTATGCAAGCCAATGCACACGCATCTAATAGTCTGACGCATTGTCAGTCACGACGGGTAAGCCAAGGCCAAACAGAAACAGTTCAAAGAATGCAACGTGAAGATTACTCCGGCGAATACTCCACCCGCAACTCGGCATCCGCCGGATTCGCAGTCGCGGTTAGCGCCGTGATCCCATACTCCAGTCCTTTTTCAAAAGCCTTCAGGTTCAGCTCTCGGAAGCTCTCAGGCACAGAATCGGCAACCGCTTTGCCAACGGCCTCCGGATCCAGCAGGTGAGTGACGGCGGCGAAGAATCCCACCATCACCGAATTCAGCACCATGCGCTTCCCCAGCACCTCGGCGATGCGGGTAGCAGGAATGCTATAGACCTGGATCTCCCTGCTGCCAAAAACGCTGAGGTCTACCCGCACCAGGTCCTCTTCCACAATCAGAGTGCCACCGTCCTTCAACTCGGGGGCAAAACGCACGTACGCCTCTTGCGACATGACAACCAGAATGTCCGGCTGCGTCACATACGGGTACAAAATTGGCGAATCGGAAAGTACGAGCTGTGCGCTGCATGCGCCGCCCCGGGCTTCCGGGCCGAAGTTTTGAGTCATGGTGGCGAAGGCGCCCTGGAAAATCGAGGCTGCCTTGCCGAGAACGACGGCCGAGAGAATCACTCCTTGGCCGCCAAAGCCTGCGATACGAATTTCGGTTAGCTGCATACCATCTCCGCTTGTTCCACGAAGCGCTCGCCCAGCGATTGAGCGTATTGCGATCGCATTAAAGTTTGGTAGTCGGGCCGGTCGCGGTCCACGAACTTGCCCACGACAATCTCCCCGGTCATGGTCAGGCCGACTTCGCTGGTCGGCGCTCCGTGCCGGACTTTGCTTTTTTCTTTGTAATACTTCATGGTGTCGAGGCCGTCACCCAGCTTGTTGCGGCGCTGATAAAGGGTGGGGCACGGTGAGATCACTTCGATAAAGGAGAAACCTTTCTTCTGGAAGGCTTCGCCGATGGATCGCGCCAACTGGCGAACGTGAAAGGTCGTCCAGCGCGCGACGTAAACCGCGCCCGCGGCTTCGACCAGATGTGGCAAATTGAACGATGGCTCGAATGCGCCATAGGGATTCGTCGATGTAATCGAATCATTCGGAGTAGTCGGCGCCGTTTGTCCGCCGGTCATCGCATAAATCAGGTTGTTCACGCAGATGACTTTCAGATCGATGTTGCGGCGGGCGGCGTGAATCAGATGATTGCCACCGATGGCCGAAAGATCGCCATCTCCGGAGTAAACGACAACGTTCAGCTTTGGGTTCGCCAGCTTCAATCCGGTGGCAAACGGGATGGCGCGGCCATGCGTGGTATGGAAAGAATCCAGTTTGACGTAGCCTGCCACGCGGCCCGTGCAGCCGATGCCCGAAACCAGGGCAAGCGATTGCAAATCGATTTTCGATTCGATGAGCGCCCGGGCGAACGAGTTCACCGTGGTCCCGATGCCGCATCCCGGGCACCAGATATGAGGCATACGATCGCTGCGCAAGAAGGGCTCGACTGGGTTGCCAACGCTGATCAAACTATCTGACATCGGGCGGCCTCCACGATTACTTTGAGAATCTCTTGCGGGTTGTGAACTCCACCACCGGCGTGCGATACGACAAATGTCTTTGCCAGCCCTGCGGCAGCCCGCTCCACCTCTCGCACCATCTGGCCGAGATTGAGTTCTGGCACGACGAACGCCTTCACCTTCTCCGCGAGTTCACGGATCTTTTTCTCGGGGAATGGCCACGCTGTGATCAGACGTAACTTGCCGACCCGCAGGCCCTGCTGACGTGCCGCCTCGATAGCGCGTTGCGCCACCCGCGAAGTGATCCCGTAGGAGACGACCACCACATCGGCGCCTTCAAGTTGCTCTTCCTCGAACAGAGCAATACGGTCGGCGGCATCCCGAATCTTGCTTTGCAGGCGGCGAACCAGTTTGTCCTGTACTTGCGGAGTCATGTTGGGATAGCCGCGCTCATCGTGCGTCAGACCGGTGACATGAAACTTGTAGCCTTCGCCGGCATGCGCGATTTCCGGCACTCCATCGCCGTTGGTTTCGTAAGGCAGGTACTCGTCAACCGACTTATGAGTATGGCGGCGCGGTACGACTTCGATCTCGTCGGCGAGGGGAATCACGACCTTCTCAGTCATATGGCCCACCACTTCATCCATCAGAAACATCACGGGCACGCGAAACTCTTCGGCCAGGTTGAAAGCTTTGATGGTGAGGTCAAAACACTCCTGGGGGGAATTGGGGCAAAGGGCAATAATCTCGTAATCCCCATGCGATCCCCACCTTGCTTGCATCATGTCGCTTTGGGCGGGGAGGGTGGGAAGGCCCGTTGAGGGGCCGCCGCGCTGCACATCGACGAACACACATGGAGTTTCGGTCATGACGGCGTAGCCGATGTGTTCCATCATCAGAGAAAAGCCTGGGCCGGAGGTCACCGTGAATGCTTTGGCTCCGCCCCAGACCGCGCCTTGCAAAGTGATCGAAGCCGCGAGTTCGTCTTCCATCTGGATAAACGTTCCGCCCACGGTCGGGACGCGTGACGCAAAGCGCTCGACGATTTCAGTGGAAGGCGTAATCGGGTATCCGGCAGCGAATCGGGCTCCTGCCGCCAGCGCGCCTTCGCAGCAGGCGTGGTCGCCATCGATGAAGTGAACCCCGGTTAGCACACCGCGAGGATCAGCTTTCATTTGTCACCTCCGCCCGCGGATTTTACTTTGGTCGCAAAAATGGCGAAGTCGGGGCAGTACATTCCACATAAGTCACACCCGCTGCACTTTTCGGGATGCACCACGTGCGGCGGATGGTAGCCCTTGGAGTTGAAAGCGGAAGAGAGCGCGAGCACGTGGGAGGGACAAAACTCCACACAGAAGCCGCAGGCCTTGCAACGCTCGACGACAACCGAAACACGTCCTTTTGCCACGGGATCTCCACCCTCGGGGGTTGGAACACTCCCCGAAATCTTGATGTGATTATTGCCTTGAGGCCGCGCGGTTGAATGTGACGGAAATCACGGACGTAGGTGAGGAGACGCACACCTGGTTTACCGGTGGTTTTCCTAAACGCAGGTGACGGAGGTTACTTCAGTGTGAAGCAACACACAATCAGTTGTGCCCTTGATCACAGCAATCGTCAAAGGGGTGGACTAAGAATAAGAAGTGGTTGGCGAATTTGCAGCTTTTCGAGAGGAGGACGCCATGTTTGAAGCTGAGGTTGAAATGGAAAGACGTTCAGCGTTCTTGCCGCTGCTTCTTATGACCTGTTTGGTCGCGGCAATCGTCGGTATGGTGGGCTACATCGTACTCCAGGCCCGCGAAAGAGCGCCGCTCAGCGCTCAGGGGGCGAGCGTGATCGTGGCTTCGGCTCTCGAAGGGCCAGGTCCTGCGGTCATTCATTTCCATACTGGTTTGGTAAAGCCCAGTGTCGCTGATAGAACCAGCGATCCGCATTATCGGCTGCTGGAAAAGGCAGGCATCGTGAAATTGGCTGCAGCTCCGCACGGGAAGGAAATGATATCGCTCACTCCCGGAGGAGAACGCCTGTTAGCGGCCATCCCCGGCGTCTCTAAATTCACAGAAACCGACGGCACTGTCGCGTATCAAGTTCCCTTGGCTCAGAGGCAACTGGTGAACATCAATTCGGTCGCCATGAGTGGAGTGAACTACGTCACCATTGAGTACACGTGGAAATGGGTGCCCAACCAGATGGGAAACCTGTTTGACGCGGGTGGGACTCTGGTAAGGGGCTTCAATCTTTGGGATCGCGAAACTCTGATCAATAAATATGAAGCCGACTTTTATAACGGGAGCCCGACCAAATCCACGATGGCGCTCGCGCGTGGTGACCATGGATGGAGAAGCCCGGCGCAATAGTTGCATGCGCAGAGAAAATGATTAACAGGCGTCTTTAGCTTTGATTTGTTGGTTTCTGAGTGTGCCGAGACCATAGCAAGCGAGTCTCGGCCCAAAGGAGAGAATGCAATGTCCGTTAAAACAATCGGTCTAATCTTTACTGCTCTTATCGTATTTACCTGCGCGGTGGTCGCGCAGGACCAAACGCAGGATCAACAAAAGGTGATCCAGCACGCCACAATCAAGCCCACCTCCCCGGCATCCGGCCTCGAGATGTACACAGCATATTGTGGCGTTTGCCACGGAACAGACGGCAAAGGCGCAGGACCAGCGGCCAGCGCGCTGAAGGTTCCTCCTACCGATCTCACCATGCTGAGCAAGAACAACGGCGGCAAATTTCCGGCGATGAAAGTAATGGCTACGATCAGCGGCCAATCCGCTGTTCCCGCGCACGGATCCAAAGAAATGCCGGTGTGGGGTTCGTTGTTCTGGAATATGAGCCACGGACACGAGGGCGAAGTTCAGCAACGCGAAGCGAACCTGACCAAGTACATCGAATCGCTGCAAGCGAAGTAGGGTAGCGCAAGCATCAGGGGATCGGGTTACAGTGGGGCACAAGCACTAGCGTGTGCCCCTGCCCCGTCGAAACAGAAGCGGGCGCCTCATTCTGCCAGCTTTCAAGGCGTCATCCTGAGCGAAGCTGCCATCGCGAAGCAAGGGCAACGCAGTCGAAGGCCCCCTAACAAATCAGTTCAAACGCGGCGTCTCAAGTTCTCCCACGAATCGTACGAGGGAATTCGTCCGAACCCGTTTCCGAGTTCCTGGTGGTCTCCCGCTTCTGCGGGTTGCTTCGACTCCATGGATGCTGCGCGCAGCGCACCATCCACTACGCTCAAGATGACTACGTCTTGGTTGAATCGACAGCGGGCGTCTGATCAGTCTGCCTGCGCCACCGCTTTTTGGACTTCTGGCGCTGGGAGCGGTTCCGTCTCCCGCGCGTCTACCACCGCGATGGCAACAACGTTCACGATGTCCTCCACTTCGGCGCCTCGTGGCAGCAAATGCACTGGCTTTGTCATCCCCATGAGGATGGGGCCAAGCGTGTCCGCGCCTCCGATGGTCGCCAGTAGCTTGCAGGCAATGTTGGCGGAGGCGAGGTCGGGGAACACAAGCACGTTGGCGCCACCCTTCAGCGAACTGAAAGGATAAGTCTGCTCCAGGATTTCTGGAGAGACAGCGGCATCGGCCATGATTTCTCCGTCCACGATCAGGGTTGGATCGGCCTTGTGCAGCAACTCTACTGCCTTGCGCACCTTGTCGCAGAACGGATGACTGGTGCTGCCAAAACTAGAAAAGGAAAGCATGGCAACTCGCGGCACTACGTCAAAGCGCCGAGCCTCCTGGGCGGCGCACAGAGCGATTTCCACCAAGTCCTCTGCGGAGGGATCGATATTCACGCTGGTGTCAGCCAAGAACAGCAGCTCTCCGTCACGCGTAATCAGGGGATAACATCCGGCGACCTTGTGCAGGCCTTCGCGCATGCGGACGATCTGTAGCGCCGGGCGAATGGTATCGGGAAAGCGCTGGGTGACGCCGGAAACCAAAGCATCGGCATCTCCCATATGCACCATCATGGAAGCGAAAATATTACGGTCGTCGATGTGTGTACGGGCCTCAGCAAGAGTGACGCCGCGACGCTGGCGCAACCGGAACAGCTCCTGGATGTAGCTTTCGCGAAGCGGAGATGCTGCCGGATCCACGATCTGCGCGTCTTTCAGATCCAAACCGAGCTCGGCCGTTTTCGCCTGAATCGTGGCAACTTTGCCGAGCAGGATGGGCGTGGCGATCTTCTCGTCTAATATCGAGTGGCAGGCGCGCAGGATTTTCTCGTTGTCCCCTTCGGGAAAGACAACCTGCTTGGGTTTGGCCTGGGCCTTGTGGATCATCATGCGCGAGATCTCGTGGGCTTTGCCCTGACGGCGTTCGAGCTGCTCGCGGTATTCCTCAATATTGATCGGTTCCTGGGCCACTCCGGTTTCCATTGCAGCCTGGGCTACAGCGGAGGACTCCCATATCAGCACCCGTGGATCGAACGGTTTCGGGATCAGATAGTCGGGACCGAACTCCATCCGGGCGACTCCATAAGCGCGGCATACGGAATCAGGCACATCTTCCTTGGCGAGGTTTGCCAGCGCGCGGGTGGCTGCGAGTTTCATCTCCTCATTAATTACCGTGGCATGCACATCCAGTGCACCGCGGAAGATGAAGGGGAACCCAAGAACGTTATTCACCATGTTGGGATAGTCGGAACGCCCGGTGCACATAATCACATCACTGCGGCACGCTCTCGCGTCCTCGTAAGTAATCTCGGGATCGGGATTGGCCATGGCAATGACAATCGGGCGGGCCGCCATCGAACGCACCATGTCCTGCGTGACCACACCACCGACGGAGAGTCCGAGGAACATGTCGGTGCCGACCATGGCTTCGGCCAAAGTGCGCAGCTTGGTATCTTGTGCGAAGCGCTGCTTGTAAGGATTCATGCCTGCGGTGCGGCCCTGATAAACCACGCCCTTGGTGTCACAGAGCGTGATGTTCTCCCGCTTCATGCCCAGCCGAATGTAGTGCTCAGCCGTGGCAACGGCCGAGGCGCCGGCACCATTGATCACGAGGCGGATTTTGCTGATGTCCTTGCCTACCACTTCCAGAGCGTTGAGTAGGGCAGCGCCCGAAATAATCGCGGTTCCGTGTTGGTCGTCGTGGAAGACAGGAATCTTCATTGTCTTCTTCAGCGTCTCTTCGATATAGAAACACTCCGGAGCCTTGATATCTTCCAGGTTGATGCCGCCGAAGGTGGGCTCCAGCAACTGGCAAACCTTAATGACTTCATCGGGATCGTGCGAGTTGACTTCAATGTCGAAGACATTCACGCCAGCAAAGCGTTTGAACAGGACGGCCTTCCCTTCCATGACCGGTTTGCCGGCGAGGGCACCGATGTCTCCAAGCCCGAGAACTGCGGTTCCATTGGTCACGACAGCGACCAGGTTGCCGCGGCCCGTGTACTTGAAGGCGTCGTGCGGGTTGTTATGGATCTCCATGCACGGTATCGCCACCCCGGGGGTATAGGCCATGCTTAGGTCGTGCTGCGTGCGGCAAGGCTTGGTGGGAGTGACTTCAATCTTTCCCGGGCGTGTGCCAAAGTGATAATCGAGCGCTTGCTGCTTGGTAACCGGCATATAAGCTCCTCTTAGATTTCTTGCGGAAGATTCTCGCGGCTTGAATTTCGTGACTTGATCGTCGTTGCATGATTTATTAGAACTATGCTCTCTTGAACCTGATCCTGCTGTGATACCGCTCACGCATTGCTGTGAGTTTCGTCAGCCAGCCTGCCCAACGCCCAAACTTCTCTGCGGTCCGCTCTACTCTGCATTAAGAATTCTCCAGGCTTCGCGTCCGGTAACCATCACGTGCTGCACACCCTTGACCGCCTTCATGTATTGCGCGCGTTCGAAGGCTGACGGATTGGGGCAGCGAATCTGGCTCATGCTGCCTTTCATCTGTTGAACCGATTCGTATTCGTGCTTCTCCATCCATTCCAGCAAACCCTCTTCGATGAACCGCAGATGGCGGATGCCATTCCGCAGCAAGGTGGAGCAAAGCATGGTCACATCGGCGCCGACCATCAGCAGTTTCACGACATCCTCGGGGCCATGCACCCCGCTGGTGGCGGCCAGGCTGGCGCGAATGCGACCGTAAAGGATGCCTATCCAGGTAAGCGGGAGCCGCAGCGCTTGCGGCGTGCTCAGCAAGACGTTGGGCTGGATTTCCAAATCATCGAGATTGATGTCTGGCTGATAGAAGCGATTGAATAGCACCAGGCCGCTTGCGCCTGCTTCATCGAGCCGCTTTGCCATATTGGCCATGTTGCTGAAGAAAGGGCTGAGCTTGACGGCTATCGGAATGCGAACCGAGATCTTTACCTCTCGGAGAATGTCGATGTAGGTCTTCTCAATCTCGGAAGCAGGGATCTCCGGGTTCGTCGGAATGAAGTAGATATTGCACTCGATAGCATCGGCACCGGCCTGTTCGATCTGCTTGGCATACCTGGCCCACCCCCCAAGGGTCGCGCCATTGAGGCTCGCGATAATCGGAATCTTCACCGCCGCCTTAGCTTTGCGAATGTGATTGAGATAGCCCTCGGGTCCCAGATGGAATTCGGCGGGTTGGGGAAAAAACGAAGCTGCCTCGGCAAAACTGTCCGTTCCGGTGGTTAAATGGTGCTCCAGTTCGAAGCTCTCCTGTCGCAGCTGTTCTTCAAACAGCGAATACAACACCACCGCAGATGCGCCGGCGTCTTCGAGATGGCGAATGCCGTCGATCTCCTGCGACAGTGGTGAGGCCGAAGGTACCAGAGGAGTTCGAAGCTTCAGGCCGAGGTAGTTAGTGCTGAGGTCAATCATGATTTCTCCCGTGTAGAGACATTGCAGCAACGCCTCTACGTTTTCTGTGGAGACCCAGCTTGCTGTGTCTCCGTATGCTGTGGCGCCTTGGAGGGCTCGTTACCGTTCTTTCGCTGCGCCAGATATTCATAAAGATGAAAGCGGGTCTCGGCGTCATGCTGCGCTTCATGCCAGAGATGCTTGGCCTCTTCGGGATTACTCTTGGTGAGCATCTTGAAACGCGTTTCCATCGTCAGGTAATCCGCAACTTTGCGGGTCGGCGTCCGCGAATCAAGGGTCAGCGGATTTTCGCCTTGTGCGGTTCGCTCAGGGTGGTAGCGATAGAGCAGCCACTGTCCAGAATCGACTGCGGCTTTCTGATTCGACATCGCGGTGGTCATGTTGATGCCGTGCGCGATGCAGTGCGAGTACGCGATGATTAAGCTGGGACCGTTGTACGCCTCAGCTTCAAGGAACGCCTTCAGCGTGTGCTCATCTTTAGCGCCCATGGCCACACTGGCAACATATATGTTTCCGTAACTCATGGCGATGAGTCCGAGATCTTTCTTGGCGCCGGGCTTGCCGCCCGCGGCAAATTTCGCGACCGCGCCTCGCGGCGTGGATTTGGAGGCCTGGCCTCCAGTGTTCGAATAGACCTCGGTATCGAGCACCAGCACGTTGACGTTGCGCCCGCTGGCTAGCACGTGATCGAGGCCGCCGTAGCCGATGTCATAGGCCCAACCATCCCCGCCGACGATCCAAATGCTCTTCTTCACCAGGAGGTCGGCGACGGCCAGCAGTTGCTTGGCATCGAGGGAATCAACCCCGTGCAGTTTTTCTTTCAGTATGGCTACACGCTGGCGTTGTTCGTAAATGTCGGCTTCGTCTTTCTGGGGAGCGGTGAGAATCGCGGTTGCGAGTTCTTCGCCGATCGTTCCCGCCACGCGCTTAACCAATTCCTGCGCAAACTCGGTCTGCTTGTCGATAGAAAGCCGGAACCCGAGCCCGAACTCTGCGTTGTCTTCGAACAGAGAGTTTGACCAGGCGGGTCCACGCCCAGCCGCATTTTTTGTCCAAGGAGTGGTCGGCAAGTTACCGCCGTAAATCGATGAGCACCCCGTGGCATTCGCAATGATTGCCCGGTCGCCAAACAACTGCGACATGAGCTTGAGATATGGCGTTTCCCCGCAACCAGCGCAGGCGCCGGAGAACTCGAACAAGGGCTCCTGAACTTGTTGCTGGCGGATGTTGGCGACTTTAATATTGCGGCGGTCAAGGTCCGGAATCTTGAGGAAGAAGTCCCAGTTCTCGCGTTCAGGCACGCGCAGCGGAGGTTGCGGCACCATGTTGATCGCCTTCAGCCGCGTTTCTGCTTTGTTCTTGACCGGGCAAACTTCGACGCAGATGCCGCATCCGGTGCAATCTTCCGGAGCCACCTGAATCGTGTAATTGAGACCTTGCCATTCTTTATCGCGAGTCTTGGTGGACTTGAAGGTCGTCGGAGCGCCTTGCAATTCCTTCGAGTCGTAGACCTTGATGCGGATGACCGAGTGCGGACAAACCATGGCGCACTTTCCGCACTGAATGCAGATCTTCGGATCCCATGTCGGGATTTCCAGCGCCAGGTTACGCTTCTCCCATTTCGCGGTCCCGGTGGGGAACGTGCCGTCGACCGGGAAAGCACTCACCGGCAGCTCGTCGCCGCGTCCTGCGTACATCGCGCCCAGAACGTCACGCTCGAATTCCGGCGCTGAAGGCGAGAACGGCGGCGGCATCTCAATCGTGCTGCTGAGTGCAGACGGGACTTTCACTTCGAACAAATGCGCCAGAGTTTCGTCAACGGCTTGCATGTTCTTCTGCACGATCTCTTCGCCCTTGCGGCCGTAGGTATCACGAATCGACTTGCGAATCGCCTCAATCGCTTGATCACCGGGCAAAACCTTGGAGATAGCAAAAAAGCACACCTGCAAGATCGTGTTCATGCGGCTGCCCATGCCGGTGTCGCGCGCGACTTGATAGGCATCGATCACGTAAAACTTTGCACGCTTTGAAATCAGCTGCTCTTGAACGGGACGCGGGAGATGGTCCCAGACTTCGTCCTTACTGAACGGACTGTTGAGCAGGAATGTGCCGCCGGTAACCAGGGCGCTGAGCATGTCGTAACGCTCGAGAAATATCCACTGGTGACAGGCGACGAAATTGGCTTGTGAAATCAGATAGCTGGAGCGAATCGGTTGGGGCCCGAAGCGTAGATGCGAAATAGTTACCGCGCCCGACTTCTTCGAATCGTAGACAAAGTAGCCCTGTGCATAGTTGTTGGTATTCTCACCAATGATCTTGATCGAGTTCTTGTTGGCGCCCACGGTGCCGTCCGCACCCAACCCGTAAAACATAGCGCGAACAACATTCTCGGGCTCCGTCGAAAACTCGGCATTGTAAGACAAACTAGTGTGGCCGATGTCATCCTGAATGCCGATGGTGAAGTGGTCTTTGGGCGTGTCCGCTTTCAGGTTGTCGTAAATCGCCTTGACCATTGCCGGTGTGAATTCTTTGGAGGAGAGCCCGTAGCGTCCACCCACAACCACCGGAGCAACCTTCCGCGAGCTGCTATCCCGTTTCACTCCTTCGTGAAGCGCATTCACGACATCGAGATAAAGGGGCTCGCCAATCGCTCCCGATTCCTTGGTGCGATCAAGGACGGCGATCTTGCGCACGCTGGCGGGCAAAGCTTCGAGGAACGCCTGCACCGGGAAGGGGCGATACAAATGCACTTTCACCAACCCGAGCTTTTCGCCTTGCGCGTTCAAGTAATCGACCGCCTCGTGAGCCACCTCAGCCCCCGAGCCCATGATCACGATTACGCGTTCGGCATCGGGCGCGCCCACGTAATCAACTAAGTGATAGGAGCGCCCTACTGCCTCGGCGAATTTATTCATCACCGATTGGACGATTCCAGGGCATGCCTCGTAGAAAGAGTTGGCCCGTTCCCGCATCTGGAAGAACACATCAGGATTCTGCGCCGTTCCGCGCAGTACTGGGTGATCTGGCGAAAGCGCCCGCTGGCGATGCTCGAAGATGCGATCCATATTAATGAGCGCGCGCATGTCGTCTTCGGCCAGCATTTCAATCTTGTTGACTTCATGAGACGTGCGGAAGCCGTCGAAGAAATGCAAGAACGGTATTCGCGATTCGAGTGCAGCGGCGTGCGCGATTAGCGCCATGTCCATAGCTTCCTGCACGGAGTTCGAGCTCAATAGCGCGAACCCAGTAGCGCGGCAGGACATAACATCCGAATGATCGCCAAAGATCGACAGTGCATGCGTAGCCAAAGTACGCGCCGAAACGTGGAATGCCGTGGGGGTAAGTTCCCCGGCTATCTTGTTCATGTTGGGGATCATGAGCAGCAAGCCCTGCGACGCGGTAAATGTGGTAGCCAGTGAGCCGGTCTGCAGCGCACCGTGTACCGCTCCGGCAGCCCCGCCCTCGCTCTGCATCTCCATGACGTGAGGCACCGTCCCCCAGATGTTCTGGATTCCCTGTGAGGACCATTCGTCCGCCCATTCCCCCATATTGGAGGATGGCGTAATCGGGTAAATGGCAATCACCTCGTTAACCCGGTAGGCGACGTAAGCGACCGCCTCATTTGCGTCCATGGTCTTGAACTTGCGTTTCATGATTGTTGGCCCTTAGTCAACTTGCTCATCCCACTGTGACTGCATAAGCATGGACGATGCCAAAGCGGGACGCAGCAAGGCACGTCACAGACACATGTGATGTGCATCACACTCCGTTTTTTGAGGGCAAGCCAGTATGTGAGCCAGATCACAACGGGGTGTGCCTTGCAGCACAGCCAAGGGTCTGGTGCAGACGGACACTGACTTAGGCGCAACTGGCTCAACCGGCTGTGGAATACGCAACAAGCGACCCAGCGGAGAGAGCCTGGATCGAGGCGTCAACCAAGGTGTCACAGGAGGCTAGTTCATGCTCTCACCATACGGAATGGAGATTGTCGAAAGCTGTCTTACCTGCAAGCTGCGAGCCGAGCGCATCTTCTGCGATCTGCCTGCCAGCGCGCTGAAGACCTTCGAAAACATCAAGTACGCAACCGCGTATCCCCAGGGGGCTGTGCTCTTTGTCGAAGGGCAGATGCCACGGGGCATCTTTGTCCTGTGCAAGGGCACGGTGAAGCTGTCCATCAATTCCCCGAGTGGCAGAACCATGATTGTGAAGCTGGCAGAGCCCGGGGAGGTCCTGGGTCTGAGCGCCACCATCTCGGGTAAAGCTTACGAAGTGACGGCAGAGACGATTGATCCCTGCCAGGTCAACTTCGTCAAGCGCGATGACTTCCTGCGCTTTCTCAAAGACGATGTAGAAGCCTGCTTCAAAGTGGCCGAGCAGCTGAGCGAGAAATATCACAATGCTTGCAATGAAGTGCGCTCGCTCGGATTGTCCCATTCTGCCGCCGAGAAACTGGCCAACCTGCTTCTGGAATGGACCGACAAGAACGGCGAAGGCGCCAAATCGGAGCCCCGGTTGAAGCTGAGACTGACTCATGAGGAAATCGCGCAAATGATTGGAACCTCGCGAGAGACGGTGACCCGCTTGTTCGCTGACATGAAGAGGCATCAGATCGTGCAGGCGAAAGGCTCGACTCTGGTCATTCGCAACACGAGCGCGTTGCGCGAGATTGCCAACCATAACTAACCCGGTTCGCTCCGTCGAATGGAGGCCGGGCGTCCCCGCCCGGCCAGACGGGCGAAAACGCCCGTCTGCCATGGACAACAAACCACTTTTGCGCACGTGACGTAGATCACAATTTCCGGTGATGACTATCACCGCCGCCCGGTTTGTTCTCTTTTATTGTTACGCCTGAGGATGGGGGAATTCATATGGCTTCTTTAAACGGCAACGGTCAGCATTCACATCAAGTCAACCAAAACAAGCCACGATTGGTTTTCTGGGAATTGACCAAAGGCTGCAATCTTCGCTGCATCCATTGCCGGGCCAGCGCGACCGAACTGAGTTCGCCAGACGATCTCTCCACGCAGGGCGCGCGCGACATCATCGACCAGATCGCCGAGGTCTCAACTCCCATCCTGGTACTTAGCGGTGGCGAGCCGCTCTTCCGTTCAGACATTTTCCAGTTGGCACGCTATGGCACGGACAAGGGTTTGCGCGTCGCGCTGGCCACAAACGGCACGCTGGTGACCAAGCATGTTGCCAGAATGATCGTCGATAGTGGCGTTCGGCGCGTGGCCATCAGCCTGGATGGCGCCGATGCCCTGACCCACGACAGTTTCCGCGGCATTCCCGGCGCATTCGACGCCGCCATTGCTGGCTTCCGCAATCTGAAGAGCTTGGGCATGTCCGTGCAGATCAACACCACCATCGCCCGCCACAACGCCCATCAGCTTCCACAGGTGCTGGATCTCGCGAGATCGCTCGGAGCAGATGCGCTGCACACATTCCTGTTGGTGCCAGTGGGTTGCGGGGTCGATATCGCGGCCGAACAAATGGTCCCACCGGAGGAGTATGAGCGGATGCTGAACTGGTTCTACGATCGCTCGCTCGAAGGTGGTATCGAATTAAAGGCAACCTGTGCCCCGCACTACTTCCGTGTGGTTCGCCAACGGCGAGTTGCGGAGCGCCGCTCCGAGGCTGCCGCTCAGGCAGCACATCCGGTGGCGGAAGCAGTACACCCTTCGCCAAGCATCGGCCCGACCGAAATGGCGATGCCCGGTTCCACCGGGATCGAACTGAAGCCGCAAGGGATCGGACACGCCGTCGGGCATCCCGGAACTCATCCCACCGACATGAACGCTATGACCAAGGGATGCCTGGCCGGAACGGCCGTGTGCTTCATCTCGCACCAGGGCGAGGTCTATCCCTGTGGATACCTGCCGGCCCTGGCGGGGGATCTGAAAAAGCAGTCATTCGCCGACATCTGGGAAAACTCGGTCGTGTTCAACGAACTGCGCGACGTCAACAACCTGAAAGGCAAATGCGGCTGTTGCGAATTCCGCAATATTTGCATGGGCTGCCGCGCCAGAGCTTATGCCGCCACCGGCAACTATCTCGATGAAGAGCCGTTCTGCGTTTACCAGCCGCGCACGGCAGGTCTCAAAGAGAAGAACACCGAATTGGTGGAAATCGCACACTAAGCACGACCACTTCAGACACCGAGGCACAGAGAAAACAGTTCGGCTCGAAAGCGCGGTTCCGAACCGCTTTTCTCTGTGCCTCGGTGTTTCTGTGGTGAAACACATCAGGGGCGAAAAGACGCCGCCCAGCGCGATATGCCGCAATCGGCCTCACAAATTCTCAATTCCCTTCCAACCAGCACTAATCTAAGTCGCTGAAAACACAGATCGATTACTTGCTTGGCGCCAGGACCAGCTTTGGCACCGGGCATGCCTTTCCTAGAGAGTGATTTAGGAGATGAAGCGATGGAACCCGCTCTCATGGTCGTTGGCCTGAATTACCGCACCGCCCCAGTTGCGGTACGGGAGCGCTTCTGGATCGCCGAAAACCGGCGCTATGAGGCCCTGGCACAGTTGTCGCGGGCGGAAGGCATCGAAGAAGTCATAGTGATGGCCACCTGCAACCGCACTGAGTTTTGGCTGTGGGCAAACGACGTCACCTTGGCCGCCAACTCGGTCATGCGGCTGCTTGGCGCCGACTACGGACTCAAGCTGTGCGAGTGGAAGCACTTCTACCGTTTGCTCGACGAAGCCGCCCTCCTCCATATCTTCCGCGTCGCATCCAGCCTCGATTCCATGGTCGTCGGTGAGCCCCAGGTCGTGAGCCAGGTGAAGCAGGCTTGGCAGCAGGCTCAGAAGTTGGGAGCAACGGGCCGCTTCCTCGATGCCGTGCTGCAGAAAGCGCTCAACGTTTCGAAACGCGTCCGCACAGAAACCGCGATAGGCAATGCCCCGGTTTCAATTCCCTACGCGGCCGTTGAACTGACGCGCCAGATTTTCGGAACGCTCGAAGACAAAAAAGTTCTTCTGCTCGGTGCGGGCAAGATGAGCGAACTCTCAGCCCGTGGGTTGCTCAACCACGGCGCCAGTTCCGTCCGCGTGATCACTCGCACGCTCGAGCATGCCGTTGAGTTGGCGGCGAAGCTCGGTGGAATCGCGGTGCCGTTTGAGGAGCGCTGGCGACACATGGCGGACGCCGACATTATTATCAGCTCGACTTCCTGTCCGCACACCATTCTGAGCCGCGAGGAAGCCCAACTCATGATGCACGAGCGTCAGGCTCGCAGCCGAAACGATCAGCCCCTCGTGATCGTGGACATCGCCATGCCCCGCGACATCGACTCCGCAGTCCGCGACGTCGAGGGCATCTTCCTTTACGACCTCGATGACCTCGAAAATGTGGTCGACCATAATGCGGGAGAGCGTGAGGCGGCCGCCGCTCAGGCCCAGAAGATTCTGCAGTCGGAGGCGCAAGGCTTCCGCCGCAAGCTGATGGCGGAACGGGTAGTGCCGACCATCGTGGCTTTGCGCATGCGGCTCGACGAAATTTGCCGGCAAGAGCTGGATTTCTTCCGCCAGGAGAACGGACCGTTCTCCAAAGACCAGGACGAAATGTTAAACGCAGTCATGTCCCGGATGACGCAGAGGATCGCGGGGTCCCTGGCCCGCGAACTCAAGGAACTTCCAGAAAAGGTGGAGCAAGAACAGATGACCACAGCATTGAAACGGCTGTTCCACCTGCAAACGCCCGAAACGGCGCTTGCCGGCACCAGATCCTTGAAGGAGCAGAATGCCCATGCCCAACAGTGAAGTCATATCCCGTCCGAAGGCCGCCAAGCAAGAGCACTGGACCGACACCCAAGCCTACGTACTCGCGGTCTTCTGCCTGGTCCTTGGAGTCGCCCTCGGCTACCTGTTTCGCGGTTCCGCCTCACCAGTGGCGTCCGCAGCCGTAGGCGGCAGCGCGGCGCAGACCGCCCCAACGCAAGAGCAGGTAAGTCCTGAACAGCAGAAGGCGATGCTCGACCAGGCTGTCGCGCCGCTGCTTGCGACCTTGAAAAACAGTCCGGATGACTTCGACACAACTGTGAAAGTCGCGAATCTGTACTTCGACGGACGGCAATATCCCGAGGCGATCAAGTATTACCAGCTCGCCGCGAAAAGTCAGCCCAAGAACGCCGATCTGTTAACCGATCTCGGCACCTCGCTCTGGTATACGGGAGACGCCGACGGAGCCATCGCCGAATTCCAGACCGCCCTGAAGTATCAATCCGATGATCCCGGCACGCTGTTCAACCTGGGAGTAGTCCGCTGGCAAGGCAAGGGCGATCCCAAGGGCGCAGTCCAAGCCTGGGAGCAGTTGCTGCAAAGAAACCCGAACTATCCCGAGAAGCAACAGGTCCAGGATTACATAGAGAAGGCAAAGCAACACGCCAAAGGATGAATGCACCCGCTTTGCGGGTTCGTCCTTCCATCCTCAAACGAAAAATAGGGTGCCCCACCTTTCACGGTTTTCGAAAGGTGGGTTCTTCGAGGCCTCAAGCCACCTGTTCATCTATTGGTAACTACGTTCGGGGGGAGGGTTTACCATAAGGTTACAACCAATTTGTCATGTTGCTTCAACGCTACAAGTCACAAATGACCGACAAATAGTGCCGGAAAGTCAACGAGTGTAGGGCGATGTTATAACAGCAATTCGCGCGGCGTTGAGGCACAGTCAAGGTTGAGCAACAATCCCTGACCAACTCTAATCAGTGAATGCACTTTTGATTAACCTTCGTGAACATATTTGAGTTCCAGTGATTGCTGCCGCAGCGTGGACTCTCGTCGTCAGCGTCATATAGTTCATTACCGGACGCGGTGTTATCAGTCACGAAGTTGCCGCCAGCCGACGCGCCAAGATAGATTCCCCACCCGTAGCCTTCTCCTTCGGAGTTATTGTCGTTTGCCGTGTTGTTGGTAATCAGATTTCCGGTGGTGAACACGGCAATGCCCCAAAGCCCGTTGGAGTCAGCTTGGTTGTGAATGATGACGTTATTTTTCGAAGAGTCCATCGAACTGGAATTCCGAATGGCTATTCCGATTGCTTTTCCGATCTTGGGGCCGACGTTTTGGCTGGCCGTACTATTCTCCACAACACAGTGGTTCGTATCCTGAAGCAAGATGCCCACATTGGCTTGTTCTTTTACGTTAATCCCATTCACGACACTCCCCTGCACAGTATCAAGGAAAATGCCAATCGTACCAAAGTCGAAGATGGTGACTTTCTCAATTAAAGCCAAGTCTCCCGCGTCATAGATGCCGAAGGAAAAGCCGTAGCGGCCCCCGATGGATGCTCCCCCTCCGACAATGTGAGCGCCGTTCGCTCCCTTGGAAATGCTTATTGCCGCACGGTCACCGCCGATGGACGAGATTCCGTTTCCGTTCATCTCGATAGTTATTCTCGGGGCGGTTACGTCGATGCAGTCTCCCTGGCCGATCCCTGTCAATTGCTGAGTGAGCGTGTACGTTGCCCCTGCGACATCGGCTTGAAACGGGCAACTGGTGATCTGAAACTTCTTCGCCGCGAGACTCTGCGGCGGGTGGCCCATCCTAACGTCGTGCTTTTCGACGTTAGGGTGGGGACTTTGACTTTGGGCAAGGGTGCCCCACGTCTCGCGCAGGTTGCCATAAAGGTTGCCCGCAGCGTCAAACACTAGGCCACCCGCGGGCGAGGAGCCGTCGCTGGTACCTCCTTGGAAGCTGTAGACCACTTTCTCTTTCCACCCTGCCGAGGCGATTGAAGTGAAGATGAGGACCAGCATGCAGGGTAGCAGCAGCCGAGTTGCTGCGCGGGGACGTGGATTGCGGGTCATTGCCACCATCTCCTCAGACGGGATTCCAGCGCGCCGGGGTAGGAACGGCGCGGGTTCCGGCGATGGTACATCCGATCGCGGCTGGCGTCCACATGGAAGAGGTGAGAGTTCGGCCCCCGCAGGGCCTGAGTCGAATCTAGACTTAGCGGCACGGCGAAAGCCATGCACTTCCCCCGAATCTGCTGGGCGCCGCTACTCCCTATCTGAGAAACAAAATCGATCAGTAAAGGACGTCATCCTGAAGGCCCGCGCCTTCTCCAGCGGGCCGAAGGATCTCGCGCGCAGTCTTTCGCATTGACCCATCGCCACACTCCCGTTTCCTCGCCGTGAACCCGTCAATTTTTTCCTTGACCCGGGCCTCGCAATACGGTTAACATAATGACAGCTACATTAGCTGTTTGATAACAGCTCTGATTTTTAGTTCTTTGACAACTTTCGACATCAGCCACAGGCGTTCGCAGCCATGAAAACGACCCGCCTCCCTCCAAAATGCTCCAGCTAACTCCTTTAGCAGGGATATTTTAGAGGGGTATCCAAAACTTGCCATCTGTTTTCATAGGCTTACGAGGCAAAAGGCCGAGCGGATATCCCCTCCCGTAAGTCCTTTAAAAGGGATATTTTACGAGGGTATCTCCAAAACAGTCCCTTTGTTTTCATAGATCTGGCAAGAAAACGCGTTTTTTCGGGTATATCCCCGATACTTACTGGTAAACCACCAAGCGACGTTGTTAACCAAAGAGTTATAGCCAAGAGCCGGCTTGGATTTCGTCCAGCCGAAGCCAGGTTCATTGGGTCTTGTGGGTGTTTGGACCGAGGGCTTCGCGGGTGCGATTCAGAGTGAACGCGAGCGACTCTTTCGGGATGCTGGTGATGAAGGGACGAACCAGCCAGCCGAGTCCTTCGGGAATGTCGCGGGTCAGGGAGATGGCTTCGAGCTGGACGTAGACACCGCCATCGCGTTCCGAGAAACGCCAATAGGAGTTGAGGCGCCAAAGATAGCCGCTGTCGTGCCCGACCGGTTTCTCGTACTCATCCGACTGGCCCGCGTGCTCTACCTCTTGCACTCGCGTGCCGTAGGAGGCGCTGTGCGCCCGCGCCGGGTCTAAGCGGACATAATGCACGTCGTATTCGGTATCCAGCACGACGGTTACGATTTTCGTGTCGCGCAGGCGAAGAAACACTTTGAAGTCATCTCCGCTGTGCTGGATCACCTTGGAGCGGAGCACGCGAGGCGCGTAGATGCGCGAGTGCTGATCGTAATCCTGCAAGAGCGCAAGCGCCTGTTTGAGATTCGTGCGAGGAATGAAAACAACTCCAAGCCAATGATGGATGAGGCCTCCGGGAACTGGAATGGAGGCTCCGCGGTCGAGCGTCTCCAGCTTCTGGGTCACAACTTCTCCCTGTTTCAGGCGTCCGCAGACTTCGTCCCGTTGCTGGGCCGGCAATCCGTCCATCCATAAGAAGGGCCCGGATTGCAGGTCGTTTTGCATGCGCTGCTCGCTCAGCTGCACATAGCGATCAAATGCGGCGTTGGTCTCAGGCTTGAGGTCGACGGCTCGAACCGCGCAAGTGGAGAGCAGAACAGCGACGATGGTCATCCATGGATGACGGGGCATAAAAACCTCGCTGGGTTAAGATGGTTCCGATGTCGGCAAACCATGCGAACGGAATCTTCCGCTTCGGCGTCTACGAGGCCGACCCGGGCTCGGGGGAATTGCGCAAAGCGGGAATTCGTCTGCGGGTTCAGGAGCAACCGTTCCAGGTGCTGCTGGTGTTGCTGGAGCGTCCGAGCGAAGTGGTCACGCGCGAAGAGCTTCGGCAGAAACTTTGGGCGGCGGATACGTTTGTCGATTTTGATCATAGCTTGAACACGGTAATCAACAAGCTCCGCGAAGCGTTGAGCGATTCCGCGGCCAACCCGCGCTTCATCGAAACGCTGGCGCGTCGCGGCTATCGATTTTTGGCTCCGGTTGAGTTCGTGGCAAAGCATCCCACACCAGAACCGCCGGTAACGATTGCCGCACCGGTTGCGACCTCCTCGGAACCTGCGTCCCCTAAACCGTTGCCCTCGGTAACGGTGCTGACGCGCCCCGAGGATGTTCCGCCGGTTCGACGCCGCTATGTTCGCGTGCTCTTCTTTCTGATTCAAGTCATGTACTTGAGTTTCTACATCGCAGCGTTGGCCCAGTTGGGGCGAGTGCAGGAACTGCTGGAGCAGACCTTCGGTTATCCGGCGTGGGCGATGACGTTGCTGATCCTCACCGCAGTCATCGGCTTGCCGATTCGCTTGTATCTGATTTCGGCGGTGGCTTTCGATCTCTCCGGATTGAGTCATAAGTTTCATCGACTTTTCCCCGTGACTTTTCCTCTCGACGAGCTGTGGGGGTTGTCTCCGTTCCTTTTGGCTCCGGAGATCGGAGTGGGTCTGGCGCTGGCTGCGACTGCGGCGCTCATCTACCTTCCTTTCGCGCAGCGGACGCTGCTTTTGATGGGAGACCGTCCGCCGGACGCTTCGTAAGTAGAACTAGTTTCATAGGTGCGTTGACGTGTCCTCCTCGGAGGCTAAGGCCCACATTTTCGGCGGCCCTAGCGGCACAGCTGAAGTCGTGCTCTCCCATAGGCACATTGGTGGAACGAGTTCTTGAATCGGCGACAGAAATACCCACCGGTCGCTTGCGAGAAAATTGCCTACGGAGCATGCCGCTATGGTCAACAGATTTGCGATGAGTACGCTCATGCCCAGGGAACCCACCAGCCAACGCATAAGCATCAAGCTGCCGAGGATGGAGATGGCTCCATTGCTGAGGTGAAAGCGAAGCAAGCGAGTGCTGGTCTGCTTGAGGCGCGGTTCGCCCCGGTCTCTCCACGTGAAGCGTTGATGGCACAAGAAATTGTTCAGCACGGCTGCCTCAACCGCGAGGCCAGTGGCCCACATGTAATTGCAGCCGAGAGCGGTTAAGGCTTCGAGAACTGCAAGCTGGACCGCGATTCCAATCGCTCCTACGAGAGCGAATTTCGCAGTGCGATGCAGGCTTGAGTGTGGATCAAGCAATAAGCGGACTAACACTCCTCCGCGGCTGAAGAGTTGTTTCTCCCAGCATTCGCGGCTCACGAAATCTTCTCCTCGCGATATAGGGTCGCGGTGTGTTGAATTGCTGAGACGATGAGCATCAACGCCATCCCGACGATTCCGACGACGCCTGCGATGTCCAACAAACGCAATTGGGTTCCCACAACGTTGACGGTCGGCCAGCGTAGTAGGGCGATGTTGCCTGCCGCTAGCAACAGGCGGATTTCCGTGGGGCTTAACTTCCAGTACGAGAGCTGGAACTGGCTGAGGGTGTAGGTGGCGAGGTAGGCCTCGATCGAGAGCATCAAGAACGCGATGAGCATTCCAAAAGCGATCGCGGGGTGGATGTAGCGTGAGAACGCGAGCCCTCCCATCAGGAAGAATGCCGCGAATGTATCGGCGATGTGGTCCACGTAGAAGCCGTAACGTGGCCTTTGACAATTTCGTACCCGGGCAAGCGTGCCGTCCAGGCTATCACCGAGCCAGTTCAAGGCCAGGAAGAGAATACCGAGCAATAGCAGGTAGCGGTTCCAGCGAGCGAGGGCATAGCAGACTCCGGCAAGGCACTGGGCGGCGAATCCGAGTAATGTGAGATGGTCCGAGTTGATCCCGCGAGGGGTGCGCTCCGCCAGCCACAGCAGCGCTTTCTTTTCCGCGGCGGCTACGAAACTTTGCTGCACTCTGGTCGCTGGCGTGAACGGTCTTGCTTGTAAGTAGGTTTGGGTGGACATTGATCTCGTCTCCGGTTCGGATTGCGAGAGTCAATCTGCTACGGAACACCGGATTCGATCAATGCACCGTGGCTCACTCCGAAGACAAAGAAAGATCACCAGCTAAATCGCTCAGCGGGCACGACGTTACGCGGAACTATCAGTCTTTGGGCCGCGTGTAATAGTTTTGTAATGTAACGGAGATCACCGCGAAATATTCTGCCCCGAGCTACGCTCGAAATACCACTACCTATGAAAACTCATCCCAAAGGCAGTCGCGCTCGCGTCCTGCTGAGTTCGGTCTTCGGGCCGTATGCGCAAGACGACGAATTTGGCAGCCGCTCCATTAACCCCATGGAGCTTTATCACAATCAGGTCACACGCGCGCAGGGCAGCTTCTCTCTGCGCATGTTCCATCGCTCGTGGGGCATCATGATGATCCAGGAAAACATTTCTGCACCCTGCAGCGTGCTGGATTTTCCTACGCGGGAAGCCTTTGCTCGCGAATTGACGGCGAACCACTATGACATCGTTGGAATCTCTTCGATCATCGTGAATGTCTTGAAGGTTCGGGAGATGTGCCGCATGGTGCGAGAACTGTCACCGAGTTCGGTTATTGTCGTGGGCGGACATGTCGCTGCCCTTCCAGACCTGGAAACGATGATCGACGCCGACCACATCGTACGCGGAGAAGGCATTTCCTGGATGCGCCGTTATTTGGGCGAAGACGAGAACGCACCGATCCGCCACCCAGCCATCGTTTCCGGTCTGCAGACGCGCATCCTGGGGGTCCGCCTGCCACAGCGTAAGGGCGCGACGGCGGCAACCATCATCCCGTCGGTTGGGTGCCCCATGGGATGCAACTTCTGTACTACGTCTGCTTTTTTCGGCGGCAAAGGAAAGTTTGTCAACTTTTATGAAAGCGGGGATGAACTGTTTGATGTGATGTGCGGGATTGAAGCTCAACTCAAGGTAAATTCGTTCTTCGTGATGGACGAAAACTTCCTGCTTCACCGTACGCGAGCCATGCGCTTGCTGGAGCGCATGAAGCAGGCCCACAAGAGTTGGGAGCTCGCGGTTTTCGCTTCTGCCAACGCGCTTCGCAAATACACCATGCTGGAACTGGTTGAACTTGGCATTTCCTGGGTATGGATGGGTTTGGAGTCTCCCAAGTCGAGCTATAACAAGCTGCAAGGCACGGATATCGGGCAACTCACCCGCGAACTTCGCGAACATGGCATACGGGTGCAGGGCTCGACGATTATCGGACTCGAACACCACACGCGGGACAACGTCGTGGAGGAAATCGAATCAGCGGTCGACTACCAGACCGACTTCCACCAGTTCATGCTATACACGCCGGTTCCGGGGACGCCGCTATACCAGGAGATGGCCGAGCAAGGTCGGATGCTGACGGACGTTGACTTCGCCGATATTCACGGGCAGTACAAATTCAACTTCCGGCACCGGGCAATCTCTCGCGAGGATTCAAAGCGGTTTCTCGATTGGGCCTTCTGGCGCGATTTCGAGCGGAACGGGCCGAGTCTTTATCGCATGTGCCAGACCATGCTATTGGGGTGGCGACGGTACAAGGACTACCCCGATGCGCGTATCCGTGAGCGTTTTACGCGAGAAGCGAAGAAGCTTAGCAGCGCCTACAATGCAGCGCTCTGGGTAATGGAGCGAGAATTCAAGAAAGTCAATCGCAGTGTGAGTGACCAAATTCACGCGCTTCGCCGCGAAGTCGAAAAGGAGTTCCCGGTTGTCGCCCGCCTTACCGCCGCTTCGCTCGGACCTATTCTGTTGTGGCGCTCGCGCCGCGAGGAGAATCGACTGGCGGCAGGATGCACCTATGAACCCCCGACGCTCACCGAGCGCCGCCATTGGGTTTCGGCTTCGTAGCCTCTTGTTTGGATTACGTCCCCCGCTCTTACTGATCTTCGGCCACGGTGGTTTGGGAGGCTTCTTCGTCTCCGCGAATCAGGCCGAACTTCTTCAGTTTGTAGCGAAGGGCGTCGCGGCTGATGTCCAGGAGTTTGGCGGCGTGGGTTTGGTTGCCGTTGGCCTGGCGCATAGCTAGCTCTACCATGGCATGTTCCACTTCTTCGAGCGAGGTGCCGCCTTCCGGGATATAGAGACGGGGAAGAATCCGGCCGTTGGGCAGGGTTTGTCCACCGTCGGTGGGTGAGGTTCGCTCGAAGACGGTGCGGCCTCCCGACTCGCCGACTGAGAAGGGCAGATACACCGGGCGCAGGAACGACGTGTCTTCGAGAATCATGCCGCGCTCGATGGTGTTTTTCAGTTCGCGCACGTTGCCCGGCCAGTTGTGATTGATAATCAGGCGACGAGTTTCATCGGTGATTCCGCGAATCGACTTCTTGAAGCGGCGGTTGTAGCGGTCGATGAAGAAATCCACCAGGGGCAGGATGTCTTCTTTGCGATCGCGGAGCGGCGGGATGAAAATGGCAATAATCGCGAGGCGGTAATAGAGGTCCTGACGAAACTGGCCGTCGCGCACTGCCTTTTCAAGATCGCGGTTGGAGGCGGCGATGACGCGCACATCGACCTGCATATCCTTGATGCCACCTACGCGGCGGATGACCTGGTCTTCGAGGACGCGCAGCAGTTTGGCTTGCAGCAGGGGAGAGAGTTCGCCGATTTCGTCGAGAAACAGCGTGCCGCCGTCGGCTGCCTCGAACAGGCCCTTCTTCATCTGCTTGGCATCAGTGAAGGCACCCTTTTCGTGGCCGAAGAGTTCGGCTTCCATCAGCGTTTCTGGAATAGCGGAACAATTGATAGCGACGAAGGGCTTTTCGCGGCGGGAACTTTCGTAGTGGATGGCTTTTGCGATGAGATCCTTGCCGGTGCCGCTTTCGCCTTGAATCAGGATGGTTGTGGCTTCGCTGGACGCAACCTTGCGAACGAAGTTCATGAGTTCGGTCATCTTCGAGGAGACGCTGACTACGCTGCTATAGCCGGCTTCGCGGCGGACCTCACCTCGCAGGGTCTGAACTTCAGCGCGCAGGCTCGTGGCTTCGAGGGCGTTCTTGATCGTGACGTGAAGCTCGTCGAAATCCACCGGCTTGCCTACGAAGTCGTAGGCTCCGAGCTTGAGTGCGGCTTTGACGTCGTCAAGTTGGGGATCGGCGGTGATCATTATTACGGCGCGGGCGTCGCCGCTTTTCTTGAGTTGATCGAGGACCTCGATTCCGGTGAGGTCGGGCATACGCACGTCGAGGAGGACCAGATCGGGCGATTCGTGCTGGGCGAGCTTTAGCGCGGGTTCGCCGGCGTCGGCTTCGATTACGTGGTAGCCCCACTCCTCGCACTTCTGGCGCAGGGACCAGCGCACCAGGCGCTCGTCGTCGACGATCATGATTTTCTCGGCGGGCATCGGTGTTTAATTTACTACGAAACGGATAGAGCTTGCTTTGGGCGGGCCTTTTGTCAGACCTGGCCCCAGGGGGCCTAACCTTTTAGTGGTTCTTATCGGCACGGCTGAAGCCGTGCCCTTCCACGAACACACTTGTGATGACCAGATCTAGGATGCGGCGGTTTGCGCGGGGGGCATCTGAAATGGGAGGAGGACCTCGAACTTGCTTCCCTTCCCGACGACGCTGGTCACTTCGATGCGGCCATGGTGATCTTCGACGATGCGGTGGGCGAGCGAGAGACCGAGGCCGGTGCCATCACCTTTCGTAGTGTAGAAAGGCCGAAAAATATTTCGCAGATTTTGAGCCGCGATACCGCGTCCGCTGTCGGTGACCGCTATAGTGGCGTAACCTTCTCGGGAACCGATCTCGACATTCACTACGCCGACTTTCTCGATGGCTTGGACTGCGTTCAGGAGCAGGTTCAGAAGGACCTGATGAATCTGATCGCTGTCGTGCTCGACCTCCTGGAGGTTGAGCGATTTCTGCAATTCGATCGTGATCGGCCGGGAGAGCACTTGCTGCCGGGCGAGCATCACGGCGTGTTCGACGGTAGTGTTGAGATTGCCGCGGCGAACCTCGGGCCGGCGGGGCCGTGCGGTTTCGAGAAGATCGGTCAGCGTGCGGCTGATGCGGCTTATTTCCAAGCGGACATCCTTTACTACTGCTCGAGCTGGACTAGTTGCGGGCAGGTCGCGGCCGACAATTTCGATGACTCCGGCAATTCCGGCGAGCGGATTGCGGATCTCATGAGCCAGGCCTGTGGCTAACTCGCCTAGCGTCGCCAGGTGCTCGGCGCGAGACATTTGAGTGCGATGCAGTCGTTCAATCTCTGCACGGCTCTCGCGCAACTGCTGCATCATGTGGTTGAAGTTGCGACCGAGGTCTCCGATCTCGTCGTTGCGATGGGCGAAGCTGACTGAGACATTCAAATCACCTTCGCTCACCTGCGCGATTTTCTCCTGCAACTCGACCATAGGCCGTTGAATCACGTAGGCGAGAACGACGATTAAAACGGCGCAGATAGCGACTGCTCCGGCACCGGCGACGATCAGGACAGCGTGGCGCTCGGGATCGCGCAAAGATACCGTAGCAAGAATGAAGAGCAGCAACCCGGCGAGCAGGACGAAGCCGACCGGCAAGATTGCCTTGAGTTGCCAATTGACTCGTACGGAACTCAATTCGAAGTCCTCCGTCTGCGAGGATGCCGCAGACTTTATCGGTTCGCTATCGCCCGGCCAATCCATAGGATGACCGACGGCAGCAGACCTTTGGACTGGACCCACTGAAAGGCTACGCGCCTTCGCCGCGAACTGTGGGCGATTAAGCATATGCGTGCATTCCGGGCAGCAGGTAAGTCACACCGAAGAAGGTGAACATCACTACGGCAAAGCCCAAGATGGCGAAATAAGCGGCGCGCCGCCCGCGCCATCCGCGAGTGACACGCATATGCAAGTAGCCGGCGTATACCAGCCAAGTGATTGCTGCCCAGGTTTCTTTTGGATCCCAGCTCCAGTAAGAGCCCCAGGTGCGATTGGCCCAGTAGGCGCCGGCCGCGATCATCAGGGTGAGTAATGGAAATGCGATGGCGATGGTTTTGTAGGTAATGCGATCAAGTTCTTCGGCGCTGGGCAACATGCGCTCGAGATCCGGTCGCCGCCAGAGCAGCAAGAGATAAAGCAGCGAAACAAAGATTCCGCCGACCAGGCCGGATAGAATGAACGGGCTGGCCGCGAGACTGGTGGAGAATAAACCGTCCGCATCGAGCGAAGCGTAGCGGCCGTCGCGCGCCCGCAGCAGGAAGAACACCAGCGCCAGAACCTGCAACAGGATGCTGACAAATACTGCACGATTCGCGATGTCGATGACGTTTTCTTTCCCAGTCTTGCGCCAAACTACATAGAGAACAAACGGCGCAGTTACCGCCGCGAGCACCAGCAGCATCAGCCAGCCGAGATCCGGGATCACGACGAACAGGCGCACGCCCTTCGCCAGAAAGACTTCTGACTTCTGTTCTGGATTCCAGGCTGCAAGACTGAGTCCGCCCCACTTCTCAAAGCGAGTCAGCACACCGAGATAGGTCGCGATGCCGCAGAGGCTAGTCGCGGCCAGGAAGGTCTCAGTCTTCATTTTGTCCTGGATGAGGAACATCATGGCCAGCGCGAAGCTCAGCGCGCAGGCTGCGTAGGCCAACATGGCTAGCGTGACGTGGACGTGCAGCCAAGTCGATTGCAACGCAGGCACGAGCGGATGCACTTCGGTGCGCAGCAACTGCATCAGCACAACGCCCACGATTGCCACTGGCATGGTTACGGTGCCGATGACCTTCACGCCGAATTTTTTCTCGGCAATCAAGGTCAGTACGGCGAGAGTCCACACGAAGCTGAGCAGCATCTCGTAGATGCTGGCGAACGGCGGATGTCCGGCTTCATACCAGCGATGGGCCACGGCGCCGGTGTTGGCGATCAGGCCGGCCCATGTTGCCAGGGAAGCAAAGCGGACATAAGAAGGAGTACCGGTGACTCCAAAGCCGAGATAAAGGGTTCCCGCGCCTGAATAGAAAATGAGCGCGGCGTAAAGCAGGTTGGAATCATTGAGCAGGTTGCCGCTCTTGACCACATTCAAAAATGCCATGAACAACAGGAAGGCGACTCCCAATCCCACCATAACGACCAGCGCTGTACCAGTAGCGGCTGGTTGCTGTTCGGCTCTAGCGACTCGTGACATAAATGCATCCTCCATTGCCAGACCTCACCGTCCGGCGAGTGCAGTAGCAGGCGCCTCGGCGCCTTGCTTCGATGAAGCTTTGAGTTCTGATTCGATCTGTTCGACCAGCTTACGGAAACGCTGTTCGAACACATCTTTGTTCTTGTTGGCAGTTCCACCGATCCATAGCGTCAGTTGGCCGCGGTCATCGCGAACCGGCACAGCCCAGACCCGCGCGTGCACGAAATAGAAGACCACCGCCAATCCAAAACCCATTACCAGCACACCTGCCCAAACCGACCACTGCCCCGGCTCGTGCGAGACCTCCAGGCCGGTAAAGTAGGCCATCTGTATATCTTTGCCTTCGAACGTGTATGGCGAGTTGGCATTCTGCTCGAAGCCTGGGATTGGGGGCAGCCAGAAGTTCACAGCCTGTCCCGATTTTTTGGATTCAACCACCAAATGAGCGGCGGGATTTTCCAGTTCGCCGGAGCGAGCGTAGATCTGGCCATCCCGGACCACATAGTCAGGAATGAATTCGGCGAGGCGGACGGTTGTATCTGGATTCAGAGGAAGCGTCTCGTCCAGACCAATGGTGATGTCCTTGGGAGCGCTGCCATCGCGTGGGGTAGCGGTGAGCACCAGTTTGTCGATCTTGCCAGTCTTGCCGTAGCTCGCCTGATAAAATCGGACGCCCTGATACACCAGGGGATCGTTGACCACGATCTGCTTGGTGGCGATGGTTCGCCCATTCTCTACAATCGCGAGGTCGGACCACCAGCGCTTGGGAGTACCGTCCGCGTAATTTTCCTGACCGGCGCCGTCGCAGCGGATGGCGAACGATAGGTTGCGTTTGCTGCCGTTCTGAGTTTGCACCTGGCTGGACTGTTGCCCGCGGGTCAGCATAACGAAGGCGCGCCAGCCGTAGAGTGCATCGACGATGCCGCCGAGAAAGATGAGGAGCAGACTTGCGTGCACGATATAAACTGCCAGTTCAGAAAAGCGGTTGCGCTCGCCGAAGAGGGAGAAACTGTTTTCGCGTACAATCCGTTCCGGCCGGAATCCAGCCTTTTGAAACGCTTTCTCTGCGATGCTCAAGGCTGGTTCTTCATCCTTAATTGGAATCAGCGCCTGGGTCGCCGAGGCTTTTCGGAAGGCCTCGTCGGGGCTTTTGTAAGGACGTGCGTAGTAGCGCCACGAATTCCGGAAGCGCTGGATGGACGCGGATACAATGCTGAGGCTCACCAGCACCAGCAGGGCAACGAACCACCAGGCATGGAAAACATCCGTTAGTCCGATGCCATCGAGCAGGCGCAGCACCTGGGGCGAGTAGGCCCGCTGCATTTCGTCGGCGTCAGTGGCGGGACGCTGCAGAATCACCGTCCCAGCCGCTGAGATGATGACGACGAGAATAAGTAGAACCACGCCGGTCTTGATCGCACCCAGAGTTTGCCAGGTTTTGCGAATCAGTGAGTGATTAGTGGTAGCCATAGCTTCCTCTTCCCCAAGTGGCAAAGGCACGTTTCCCGCCAATGAGAAAATATTGGCGAAGTTATTGAAAATCCAGACGATACTTTTACGTGTTCTTAGCGGCTCGATAGACTGCGTGAGGCAAATCACACAGCGGATTGGAGTTCGGCTGGAATTTTGGCGCAGCCGGCAGGTCTGGGTTCAGTCGATGCTCAGGAATTGATTTCCTGTCCGGTCGGAGACGTACGGAATGGAGCATAATGGCTTGGGTCATTTTGACCAATCGGCTGTGGGAGATGCCCCATCGTAACGAAGCTGTTCGGGATCGCAATTTCTCGTGCGGCGGACTGCCGTCCCCAACTGGCTCTGTTGCAATTCTTTACAACCACTCTACTGAAGCCCGTTAGGCAGGCGAAATAAGGCGAGATGCGTGCAGAGGCAACCGGCGAGGAAGTGTTAGGAGTGCCTGAATCCTTCAAATCGAGTCCCAGGTCAACGCGCAAGTTCCGCGCGCTCAGCTGTTTCATCGTCGTACTCATTCTTGCCGGTCGCGTCCACGCGGCAAAACATCCCGTCCCGCTTGACCCGAAGGCCGACACTTCTACGTGCCTCGCCTGCCATGAAGACAAGACCAAGGGCAAGTCGGTGCACTCCGCGATGGCCATGGGCTGTACCTCCTGCCATGAGATTCGAGTAACTAAGGATGTCACTCGGGTCAAGCTGATCACGACAACTCCGCTGGCACTCTGTTTGACTTGCCACGCAAATAAAAATGCCGCCGACTTAAAGGGCACCGTCCACCCACCGGCGGTGCGCGACTGCGTGAAGTGTCACGATCCACATTCTTCCGACTATAAGAATCAGTTGTTAAAAGCGACTTCAGGGGATCAGAAAGAAAACCTTTGCCTCGGTTGTCATACGACCGGACTGAACGTTCCCGAGAAAGGCAGCCGCCACGCCGCCCTCGATATGGGCTGCGAAACTTGTCACGTCACGCATAAGACAGGGGAGATCGGCAAAGTCGAGTTTGACTTTCATCTCACTAAAGCTCCACCAGCGCTTTGCGTCGACTGCCATGACGTAAAGGATGCGGCCCTCCAGAAGGCGCACCAGAATCAACCCTTTGAAACCGCCAATTGCGTGAGCTGCCACGATCCGCACCAGTCGACAGCGCCCAAGCTGATGGCGAAATTCACTCATCCGCCATTCGCCGATAAGCAATGCGAAGTCTGCCATTCTCCGGCAAAGGACGGAAAAGTGGTGCTTACCCAGAAAGACGCCAAGGCATTGTGCGTAACGTGCCATGACGATAAAGCCAAGCTGATCGAGACGGCCAAAGTTCCGCACCCCGGCGCGGCCGGGGATTGCACTGACTGCCACAGCCCGCACGCCAGCCGGCAGCCGGGGCTTCCCAAGACCAACGCGGTCGAAATTTGCGTAGGCTGTCACAGCGATATCTGGCGAGGAGGCCAGAAAGCCGGTGCATCACCAACCCGCCTTCCAGCAAGGTTGTGCCACCTGCCATCAGCCCCACGGCGGTGAAAACGATCATTTGCTGCGCGCCAAGACTCCGAACGCACTTTGCATCGAGTGCCATGGACCTGAGATGCAACCAAAACAAGTGGAAGGGCAGCCTGTGATCACGATCTTCAACGGAAGCGTGAAGCTTCCCGACGACTACTTCACCAAGAACAAGGTCGTGGTGCTGCCGCTGAAGTTTGGCACGGGACATCCGGTGGCGGGGCATCCGGTTTCCGACTTGCTGGATCCAGCAGATCCGACCAAGGTGAAAACTCCAATGAACTGCCTGACCTGCCACCAGCCACACTCTTCGGCTCAGCCAGATTTACTGGTGAAGGATCAGGCCAACAACATGGCATTTTGCTCGACGTGCCACAAGGATTTGAAAGCGCGATAGCTTGCAGGAGTGATGACAATGGCTACAACTCGAACCAATTCGACGCAAGGGCGACAAGGATCTCTGGCGGTGCTGGTGCTTTTGAGCCTGACGCTCGGATCGCCAGTCTCGCTGTTTGGCGGAAAAAAAAAGACGGCGGACGCTGTGCCGCCGAAGGTGCCGCCGGTCATCGACTATTCCAATATTGTCTGGCCGAACCCGCCCGCTATCGCCCGCATCAAGTATCAGGCGTTCTACGCTGCCGAAAAGCTTTCCCAAGTTGATACGCCAAACACCAAGAAGCAAAACTGGATGGATCGTCTGGCCGGCACACAACCCGCCAGCGAGAATACGAAAGTTCTCTTCCAGTTGGCTGAGCCGTACGGTATTGCGGTGGATTCTGAGAACAACCTCTATGTCGCCGATCAGAAAGTCGGCGCCATCTTTATCTTCAACACCCGGACCCGCGAAGTTGAGCTCATCAAGAACAAGACCCACGGCCACTTTGTTCGTATTATCGGTCTGGCCATGGACGATAACGATCGCCTCTTTGTCTCCGACCCTGGCTTGCGCCACGTGCTCGTTTTGAACGCCAAGCATCAGCCCGAAGACGTGATCACAGATGGATTGGTGGAACCCGGGGGGATGGCGATCGACACCGAAAACCGCCTTCTCTACGTCGCCGATATCGATCAGGATCAAGTTCTGGTTTACGACGCTGACACTCTGAAGCTGAAGCGCCGGATTGGTACCGGCGGTCATAAACATGAACTCACCACCCCCGGAGATTTCGCCCGGCCAGCGGGGTTGGCGGTCGATCAGGAAGGCAATCTCTACGTCGCCGACACCCTGAACAACCGTATCGAGATCTTCGATGGCGACGGAAAGTTTGTCAGCACCTTCGGCAAAGCCGGCGACGGGCCGGGATACTTCTCGCGTCCCAAAGGTGTCGCCATCGACGGCGATGGCCACATCTGGGTCGTCGACGGGATGCAGGACCGGGTACAAGTATTCAATCAGGAAGCGCAACTGCTCATCAGTTTTGGCGGACACGGGATTCTGCCTGGTCAGTTTCAAGGGCTGGTCGGAATTGCTATTGACAGGATGAACCGGGTCTTCACGTCAGAGATCTTTCCCGGGCGGGTGCAACAATTCGCCTACGTGACCGACGCCGAGGCCGATAAGTTGCGCAAACAGAAAGACGCGTCGCGAGAGAAAAAGGCTGGCGCATCCAACAACGAGATAGTTCCGCTACCTGATCCGGGGATCCAGGCAAAAGCTCCCCAGAGCAAATAGAAGCGAGGCGTTGCCAGCGACCAGGTGTTCGCATGTGGCGTGCAAACTCCCATGATCGTGCCGAAACGGCGCCGATACTCTGTTGCTTTTCGCAACACTGTCTCCTTCAGTTCCCAGCGTTGCCCGTTGGATTACTCCACAAGTGACTGCGGAATTTGACCAACCGATTAGAAGGCACTGGCTCTTTTCCCCCACTTGTCCTTTGTCCCAAATTGGGAGCGGTCTGGGGCAAATCGCAATAACGCATTCATAATCTGATGTTTACCTAGAATCAAAGACCCGCCGGCGACGTCCCGGGCCTCGGTTAGGCAGTTGCATTAGTCAGGGCAGGGGGCGGCTGCGAGGAGTTGCAGCCCGGGGCCTAAGCCTCCAAGGGTTTTAAGGCAATGCAACTAAACGAGGAGGTCTCATTCTAATGAAAAAAGTAATGTTACTCGCAATCTTTGTACTTGCCGTAGCGGGATTGATGATGGCCCAGAACTGGTCGTCACCGGTCGACGTGCTCGGTGCGCATAACAATCAGGGCCGCGGCTGCGCGGGCTGCCATGCTCCGCATAGCGGCTCATTTGGCTCCGGTCACAACGGGAAGGCGGACGCCGGCAGCTATGCACTATGGGGCCAGGACGCCAGCCCACTGTATGGCCAAACCATCGCATTCGGCGACGGCGGAAGGTATACCGAAGTGTTGCCCAACAGCATTACCACTGGCAGCACCGAAGTCGGCGGCATCCTGCTTTGCCTGAGCTGCCATGACGGCAACCTGACCCCGTCCAACATGATGACCAACCAATCGTACGAACAAAAGATTGGCTTGCTGACCAACACGGCGTACGGCAACACTCCGATTCCGACGTTGCTTGGCAATGATGGCACAACGGCCGGCAATTACACCAACGATCACCCGGTGGGCGTGAATGCCACGATCAGCGACATGTCTGCCTACGGGCTGACGTTCAACGGCACAAAAATGGTGTTGACCGCTGGCACTCCCTATGCCCAGTTCGTTGCCAACTACGGTTATCCGGCTCTCGCGCCTGGAAAGTGGTCCCAACCATTCGGCGTCAACTCGGCTGGTAAGCCCTATGTGGCTTGCACCACCTGCCACAACCAGCACGTCATGACCGTTTACACGTCGAGCGCCGCGAGCCCGATCCAAGGCGACGGCGGCGGCAAGTTCTACGCCACCTACTTCTTCGTGAATGGCCCTTACAACCCGAACCTTCAGACCTACGCCAGCACCTCGGCGCCTTCGACGACTCAGTTCTGTCGTCAGTGCCACTTTGGCGAAGCGAACGAAGCCAACAACACCACCACCATTACGACGCAGTTCCAGTAAAGACGGCTTGAAACCACGGGGAGAGAAAATTCTCTCCCCTTTTTTCTGAGGTAACGAGCGAGGACTTATGAAACACCAACTCTCAATCTGCATCCTGCTAGTGACGGCGGCTTCCGCAGCAGCTCAAGTCGCCTCTCATACTCCCTCCGGCATGGGCACAGCGCCTGCGGCTTCTCCCGTATCCACTCTGCAGGTGAATGACAAGCCGGTGGCGTGGGTCAATGGAGCGGTGTTGACGAACCGCGACCTGGTGCGTGAGATGTTCACAATCTTCCCTTACGCCAAGCAGCACAACGGATTTCCCAAGGCGCAAGAAGCAGCCATCCGGCAGGGTGCGCTGGAGATGATCATCTTCGAAGAGTTGGTATACCAGGAAGCTGAGCGGCGGAAGCTTACGATCTCAGCAGATCGTCTCAACCGGGCAGAGGCCGATTTCCGTAAACAGTTCAACAGTCCCGACGAGTATACGCAATACATGCAGACGGAAATGCATGGCTCCCGCCAGGCGCTACGCAAGCAGATCCAGCGTTCGCTCCTGATTGAGGAACTGCTGAAGAGTGATGTCGAAGACAAAGCCACCGTATCGCTGGCCGATGTTAAAGCCTACTACGACAAGAACCCGGCACGCTTCGAACAACCTGAGTCGTTCAGCATACAAAGTATTTCCATTCTGCCGCCACGAAACGCAGCCGCCACGCCGGAAGTGGTAAAGGAAAGCCGCAAGCACGCCGAAGATGCTCTGCGCCAAGCCAAAGCAACGAAGAGTTACGAGGAATTTGGCTTGCTGGCGGAAAAAATTTCCGAGGACGACTTCCGCGTGAACATGGGTGACCACAAGGCGGTGGGCCGCGACAAATTGCCGCCACAAATTGTGAAAGCAGCGTTAGTCATGCAGGTGGGACAAGTCAGCGGTTTGATCCAGATCGAGAATGCATTCACAATTTTCCGCTTGAATGCTCATACTCCCGTGAGGAAACAAAGCCTGGCGGACGTAAAGAGCGACTTGCAAACGGAATTGCAGAAGAGTAAGTACGAACGGTTGCGCTCGAATCTGGCAAAGAGCCTGCGCGCCAAAGCCAAGATCGAAATCGTGTAGGGCGGCCCGCTCGGGCCGGGCGGCACACATATCCCCACAGCGCGGCGTTGCTACCCACGCCGCGCGAAGCTCAGGTTTCGTCAAACCGGGCGACTCATCCGCTCCCCACAGTCGTCGACAGTCCCCCTTTCCCTGTTGAGTATTTCAGCACGCCGCGCGGGTCATATGGCGCAGCCCGAATTGGGAAGAGCAATCCTGGCGGCCGAGAGCATCACGCAAGGCTTTCATTCTACATGCTTTAACTCTATTTACCAGACGAGGGAGAGTGGCAACGGGGATGCCTTAAATAACTATGCCTGGCCGAATCAAGAGGGGAATCTGAGGGTGGCTCGCACTTGCACAATGACGAGGTTAGCATCCGGCATCGTCGCGCTGACCCTTCTGGTAACCATTGCTTCAGCCCAAGTGCAGGTCGGCGAAAATCTGGAGATGAAGGCAGGCGGCCTGCTCACCCTGGGCTACGCGGGCAACTACGGAGATCAGTTCCAATCGAGTCACGGGTTGAACTTCGGAGTTGACGGCACGCTCACTGGTTCCTATTACAGTCCCAACTTCCTCTCCTTCGACGTAACCCCTTATTACAATCAGTCGCGGGCCAACTCCAATTACCAGTCCCTGACCGGCTCCAGCGGAGTTGATGCATCCGCCAATCTGTTTACCGGCAGCCATTTCCCGGGATCGGTCAGCTACCGGAACGATTTCAACAGCACTGGCACTTTCGGCTTGACGGGTCAACCCGACTTCACCACTCACGGGCACGGACAGGGCTTCGGCATTGGATGGAGTGCTCTGGTTCCGGGCCTACCCACCCTTTCAGCCAGCTACTCGCAGGGCAACGGGTCCGGCACCGTGTACGGAACCGACCAGCAGACCGGTTCTGATACCAAGCTGTTTAATGTGAGGTCGACCTACGCGGTTCAAGGTTTTCGCCTGAACGGCTTCTACGATCAGAACAGCCTTCACTCGGTTTATCCGGAATTTCTGGCCGGAGAGCAGGAATCGGTATCGGATACCACCGGTCACGATTTCGGTTTTGGCGCCAACCGCAGTTTGCCGATTAACGGCTCCTTCTTTGTCAATTACACCCGCTCGGAGGCGACTACCGATTTCCAGGGAGAAGCGAACAACACGACCAATTACACGACCAGTACCGAGACTTCCGGCGTAACCTTCCACCCGGTGCAAAAGCTCAGCCTGTTCGCGAACGAGAGCTACACGGACAATCTGTCCGGGTATTTCAATCAGAATCTCATCAACAGCGGAACCGTCCAAACACCGTTCAACTTCGGATCTGGGTCCAAGTCTTTCACGGCTGGTGGAGGAGCAACATATCAGTTTACAAATTTTCTGTCTACACAGGGACAAGCCACTTATTACAATCAATCCTATTTTGAACAAAATTACACCGGAACCTACATTAGTGGCACGGTGAATTATGCGCGCCGCATCTTCGACATGTTTACCTTTTCCGCGGGCGTGGTGGAACAGTCTAATGGCCAAGGCAGCAACTCGGTGGGCTTCATCGGCAACATGAATTACTTTCGGAGGGTTAAGGGTTGGGAGACTTCAGGCACGTTCAGCTATGCCCAGAATGTGCAGTCAGTCTTAATCACGTATACGACCTCTTACTACAACTACAGCGCCAGGCTGCATCGCCGTTTCGGTCATGGCTTAGCCTGGATCGCTACCTTCAATGGGAGCCACAGCGGCCTGACAAACCAGCCTGGAAGCTCCAATGACAGCAAGAGCTATTCGACTTCGTTCAGCATGCGCCGCTTCACTGTCACCGGCAACTACACGCAGGCGACCGGAAATTCGATTCTCACCACCGCCGGGCTGGTGCCACTTCCACCGACGCCGGGGGTTCCAGAGAGCGACCTCATCACCTTTGCCGGAGACAGTTATGGTGGTGGGATTTCCGCGACGCCTGTGCGCCGGTTGACGCTCTCGGCAAACTATGCCCGCGCCATCAGCAATACGCTCAGCAGTGCGACCACTTCGCACAACAACACAGAGATCTTCAATGCTCAGATGCAGTACCATCTCAGGAGGATTGGGCTGCTGTCTGGATACACCAGGTTCACTCAGAGCATCAGTGCGGGGGGCGCTCCACCGGGGACCTCGAATTCATTTTTCGTCGGAGTGTCGAGATGGTTCGATTTCTTCTGAGCGGGCGCTGCGGAGAGAAAGTGGGAAGGTCCCTGGCCGTCGCTGGTTTTGTTCTCTTGCTGGGCTTATCGGCAGGGGCCAGCAAACAACCAAAGACAACCGCTCCCCAGCCGGCTGCGCCCGAGTTGCTAATGGACGGCGGGCGAAAACTTACATTTGAGCGCAGCTTCAGTCTGGAACGCGAGGTGAAGCCGAAGCGGAGCTTCTGGACTCGTGTCGTCGACGTCATCGCCGGCGAACCTGACTTCCACTTCCTGGTTAGTCCGTACAGCATCGCAACCGATTCGCGCGGACGGGTCATCGTAACCGACCCCGGAGCCGACGGGATTCATATCTTTGACTTCCCCGAAAAGAAATACAAGTTTCTCTCACGCAAGGACAGCGGCAAAGATCCCATGCTTTCGCCACAGTGTGTTGCGGTCGACGCACAGGACAATATTTATGTGACTGATTCGCAGGCCGGCAAGATTTTTGTGTTTGATGCTAAGGGGAAGTATCAACATGTAATCGGCAGCCTGAAAGGCGGAGAAGGATACTTTAAACGCCCTACGGGAATCGCGGTCGATTCCGCAGCGCAGCGCATTTACATCACCGACACCCTGCGCAACAAGATCTTCGTGATGGATATGCAAGGCAGCGTGGTGGCAACGATCGGGAAAAATGGCACTGGCGACGTCGAATTCAACTACCCGACTGAGTTGCGCCTGAGCGGTTCGGAACTGTTCGTGGTCGACGCCATGAACTTTCGGGTGCAGGTCCTCGACCGTTCCGGCAGCTTTCACTATTCCATCGGCAAGCTTGGAGACGGCGCCGGATGGATGTTCCGTCCTAAAGGAATCGGCTTGGATTCCGAAAGGCATCTGTACGTCGTTGACGGTCAACTGGGAATGGTGCAGGTCTTTGATCGGGAGGGCCGGCTTTTGTATTACTTCGGCCAGCGAGGTAGCGGACTTGGGGATTTTCAGCTGCCGACCGGATTGCAGATCGACAACAACGATCGCATCTATGTCGTGGACTCCTTCAATCGGCGCGTCGAAGTGTTTCATTACTCTGCCGCGGCGAAAGCGGCTGACGGGGGCAAACAATGAGGTGGCTCTTAGCCTCAGCGTGTGCCTTGGTCCTGGCACAAAGCCTCGCCGTAGCGCAGGCTCCCGTAGATGTATTGGGAATGCACAACTTGTCACCTCCGAGCGGTGCTTCAGTGTATTCGCAAGGAAGCCTCGGCTGCACCTTCTGCCACGCCCCGCATAGCGGCTTGGGAGGAATCTCTCCGTTGTGGAACCAGACGCTATCGAAGTCAACCTATACTCCGTATTCCAGTTCGACCTACGTCGAGCAAGGCAACACCCAACCGACTCTCGGGTTAACCAGCAGCTTGTGCCTCAGTTGCCACGACGGCACCGTCGCGGTAGGTCAATCGGCAGCCTACGGTGCGCTGCCAATGATCGGATCCATGAACAGCATCGATTCCTTTGGGACGAACCTGGGTGGGGCCCACCCTTTCAGCCTGGTTCTGCCAATGAAAGACGCGTCCAACCTGGTGGCATCGTTGGTTTCGCAAGGTAAGACGGCGGACCCAACCGGGGCCGTGAAACTGATCAAGGGAAACATCGAGTGCACCAGTTGCCACGACCCGCACGTGCAAGGGACGGATAAGATCGCGCAGGATTTTCTGGTCCGCGACAGTTCGAGCGGCCAGATGTGTCTCGCCTGTCACGATCCCAACCGGATCGTTCCCGGGCAACCGAATCCGTTGGCGGGGTGGACCAACAGTATTCATCAAACCGCAACTAACCAACCGGCCGCCAACGCGCACGTGGGTTCTTACAGCACCGTTGCCCTCAATGCCTGCACCTCGTGCCACATGGAGCACGATGCCACAGCGCCGGCAAGACTGCTCCGTCCGGCTAATCCACTGGTGCCCGGCACGGACGCGGTGACCCAGGACTGCATCACCTGTCATAGCGGTGGAACTTTGCTGGCGCCGGCGGCTCCGAACGTCATGGCGGAGATCGCGAAGGTAAGCCATCCGCTGCCGGCCGGGAACAACTTTCACGACGCTGCGGAAACCGCTGTGCTTAATAACAATCGTCACGCCACTTGCGTGGATTGTCACAGCGCTCACGGTTCCAACCAGGTCGTCACGTTTGCGGCGCCTCCGGCGATTCGTCCTTCGCAATCGAATCTGACCGGTATCAGTGCCAGCGATGGAGCGACCGTTCTGCTTCCCGCTCTCAATCAGTATGAGAACTGCCTCCGTTGTCATGGGACGAGCGTAGGCAAGCAACGGCTGATGATCTATGGATACGCGCCCACGAGACTTGTCTCAGCACCCGATCGCCTGAACGTCATCCCCGAGTTCAGCGCCACTGCAACCTCGAGCCATCCCGTCACCCACGATAGCCTGAGCCCGCTGCAGCAGCCCAGTTTGCTCACCAATATGCTGAATCAGAATGGCACCGCAGGCCGGCTGATGGGAGTTCGGATTTTCTGCAGCGATTGCCATAACAGCGACGACAATCGCGAGTTTGGCGGGCTTGGACCGAACGGTCCGCACGGTTCGATCTACTCGCACATCCTCGAACACAACTATCAATTCAGCCAAGCAGCGACGCCAGGCGGGCTGGTCACGAACACCTTCCCTAACCCTGATCCCAGCCTCAATGGCCCCTACGGCATGTGCGCCAAGTGTCACGATCTGACCAAAGTTACGGCCAACACTAGCTGGACGAAACATAGCAGCCACGTATCTCAGGATGGCTTTTCCTGCTCGGTCTGCCACACAGCACACGGCATGGGTTCGGTAGCTCCCGGAGTTTCGGGTGAGCGCCTGGTGAATTTCGACGTCAACGTGGTAGGGCAAAATAACGGCGCTCCCATTTCCTATAACCGGGGCAGCAACACTTGCACCTTGACCTGCCACCAGGTCGCACACAACGCCGACGGCTCAGTTTCCAACGCCCAAATGTCGGGCACGCGGGCCAGGAAAAAATAGGAGTTGAGGCCCAGCGGCAAAACGCGCCCGCAGTGGGGAGAAAGACCCGATTTGGGCTAGCTTTCCGACAAGCAACTCGGCGGCTTGCCATGCAAGTTGTTGAAATCTCAGCCCCACTCGACCACGTCGCGGACGGCAGCTTTGGCAAGTCCGATGCAATCTTTGATACAGGAGTTTGCGAAGTTGCCCGACGCTTACCAGGCAGCGCGCAAACAGGAGTTCAGGATGGCAGATGAACCGAATTCACTCGCAGCATCGAAGGTAGGCTGGCGACCTCGGCAGTTGCTGGTGATGTGCGTTGTATGCGTCGTATTGGGGTTTCTGGCAGGTTACTTGATGCGAGGTTCAGCATCGGCACCGGCTGCAACACCTCCGACCGCGATGACAGCAACCGCTCCATCGTCCCAGCCGATGGGCCAGTATCACGGTCCAATCCCGACGACCCAGATGCCGCCAAAGGAAAAGCCCACTTTGGACGATCTGAAGCGCATGGCAGACAAGCAGGCCGCGCCGCTGCTGGCGAAGCTAAAGTCCGACCCAAAAAACCCGCAACTCTGGAATCAGGTCGGCTTGGCCTACAAGAGCGCTCATCAATTCAAGGAAGCCGCCGGGTATTTCGAGAAGTCGCTGCAGTTCGATCCGAAGAACTTGGGAGTTCGCGCTGATTACGCATCCTGTCTGTACTACACAGGAGATGTGGATGGAGCACTCGCGCAACTCAACCAATCACTGACTTACGATCCGAAACATGCGGGCACGCTGATGAACATCGGCATCATCAAGTGGAGAGGCAAAAATGATGTCGACGGAGCGGTCACCGCGTGGGAGAAACTTCTGCAATACCATCCCGATTTTCCACAGAAAGACTTGGTTCAGCAAATGCTGACGCAGGCGAAGAGCACAAAGGCCGGGAGTGGCGGACAGAAGGGGTAATGCTCGAATCGCCGGATGTATGCACGAGGACGGTCAGGGCTGGATAGCAACGGGTCTGACAACCGAGGTTAGGCCCAAGGTAATCAGATCCGATCCAGCCCTGATCGGATTCTGGGAATGTAACAACCTGAGTTACGGCGGAACAGGTCACAATGCTCGCTGCCACCGAAACAGAGCGGGGCACTTCCAGTTGGCGAATTTGGACGCTACGGACGGCGATCGTTGTCCTTGCGCCAATACTGCTGCTCGGACTGGTGGGAGTTGGTCTACGAGCCGGCGGAATCGGCTTTCCCACCGACGTGACGGTTCCGTGTACCGTCCAAGGCCGCGCTGCCTCTTGTTACAACCTGTTCTTCACCGCCCCATTTTTCCCACCGGGGATGATCAAGACTCCACAGATGTACGCGATTCCCGCCGAAAAACCGACTGGAACATTTCGTATTGTAGTCCTCGGTGAATCGGCGGCCATGGGCGATCCCGAGCCCGCCTTCGGATTTAGCCGATATCTGGAGGTGATGCTCAGCGAACGCTACCCCTCCATGAAATTCGAGATCGTGAATACTGGCAGTGTCGCCATCAACTCACACGTGGTGTTGCCCATCGCCAAAGGGCTGGTGAGGTACCGCCCAGACGTATTCATTATCTACTCGGGAAACAATGAAGTCGTCGGACCCTACGGTCCTGGCACTGCGCTCACATCTACCGGGATGAGCCTTCCGATCATCCGCAGCAGCATTTTCTACCACTCGACGCGCATCGGACAGCTCCTGACCAGAGTCGGCACGCCGAAGAAAGAGTGGGGCGGAATGGCGATGTTTCTGGACAAGCAGGTTCGAGCCAATTCGCCGCCCATGAAATATGCTTATGCGAACTTCGAGCAAAACCTGCGCGACACCATCGCCGTAGCTCGCGATGCCGGTGCGCGAGTCATTGTCTCAACCGTCGCGACAAATTTGAAAGACTGCGCTCCGTTCGGGTCCTTGCATCGTGAGGGTTTGGGAGCAGATGCTTTGCGCTCATGGTCTACCCTGGTACAACAGGGAGCCGAGCAAGCGAATGCGGGCTCGTACGCTGAAGCATTGAAGTCTTATGAGGCCGCAGCTCGCATCGATGACGAATACGCCGAGCTCGATTTCCGCATCGCCCGTACTCTGGAAGCTCTTGGGGATTACGATGCAGCTAGGCAGCATTTCCTTCGCGCCCGCGAACTCGACACCCTTCGTTTTCGCGCCGATAGCAAAATTAATGACATCAACCGTTCCGTAGCCAATTCATCGGGTGCCCAGTTGGTTGACACAGATGCGATCTTCACCAAAGAAAGCAGAGACGGAATCACCGGTAGCGACCTGGTGTACGAGCACGTGCACCTAACTCCGAATGGCAACTACCTCTTGGCTCGTGCAATGTTTTTCCAAATTGCGCACCAACTGTCATCGGATGTGCGCCATGCTGAAGACATCCCGTCCCAAACGGAATGTGAGCGGCTGTTAGCGTTCACCAAGTTTGATCGTGCCAGAGTGACCACCGAGATGCTGCGACGCCTGCAAGAGCCTCCCTTCACCAATCAACTGAACCATTCCGACCAGATTCTGAGATTGATGATGAACGCGGAGGATACCGACGAAAACCCGGATGACACAGCTGCGCAATATCGATGGGCGCTGGCGAGAAGGCCGGGCGATCGCACCCTGCACTTCAATTACGGCGTCTTTCTCAACCAGTTCGACCCCGCGGCTGCCTCTGACCAGTTCAACATCGCGAGGCCCTGCGATGGATTTCCCCTGGTCACGCCTGACGGCAGCGTGCATTGACCTGGAGCTCCGGAATCGCGTGGCCGGCTGCCCGCGAACGACCCGACCGATGGTAGTTTGGATACGACCAATGCAAATTATGCGTTGGACTGTTCCCCGACAAGCCGGTATCTTAAGATCATCGTAGGCCATTTGTGCCTTTGCCACCGTCAACGAGAGGAGCCATGCATGAAATCTCAGTCAAGTTCCTTCCTGCGTTCGGCTCGGGTCCCGCATCGCCATGCTCTTCAAAGCCGTGGCCGAACCTTGCTTGAACGCAAAAGCGTGGCGAAGACCCAACCACCCGATGGCATCGACCTGGAGAAGCTGTTGCACTTTTCTCAGCAGTTGTACGCTCACGCTCTCACCCTGCAAGAAGTAATTCGCAACGAAGGGGAGGTAACGTACGAGGTCTTGAGACCCAGATGCGACCGACAGGCTGCGCAGCAATTCGAGATTTTCTACCACACCCTGAAACAGTCTCCGGACGTTTGCAAGCGTGGTGCTGCGGCCGGTGAGTAGTCCGTTGGTTCATGGTTTTGAACGAATCTGGGGCCGACCAACGGACCCCCAGGCCTTTCGCGCGAGTACACTTAGTTTTCGCTGGCGAGCATTGTGAAGTTACATACAGTTCAGAAACGGCGATACATGAACTGAGCCGCGCCCGAATCCTGGGTATGAGTCACGATCAAGAGCACAAGTAGCGCCAATCCATAGAGAGGCGGAATCCAATACCAGCGACTCCGGGCGATGGCGGCAATGATTGCTGAACGCGAACTCACCGGAGCAGCTGCAGCTTCTGATGAGTAGTTTTCAAGCACTTCATCAACCAACACGACCGTCGCATATCCCACCGCCAAAGCGGCAACCAACAGATACAGACTCGGGCTGAGAAAGCTCGACCGGTAGCTCGCTGGAGACAAAACTGCTGACAGCATCTGAACCGCCTGCGGCAGAGAGCTGGCGCGAAAAAGAACCCATCCCAGACTGATCAAGCTCATCGTCCCGAACCACGAGAGCGGCGCCCAAAGCCCGGCTGGAGGCTCCCAGTCTAACGTCTTCTGCAATTGCTGGAACTGCCGATGCATCACCAGAAGCACTCCGTGATAGACCCCCCATAGCAGGAACAGCACAGTTGCCTTGTGCCACAGCCCGAAGAGGACCATCGAAAGCATCAGCGCAAGATTTCGCCACCAGACCTCGCGACGCATCATCGCTAGAGGAAGGAAAACGTAGTCGCGAATCCAAAATGAGAGCGACATATGCCAGCGTGTCCAGAAAATGGAGGGAGTCGTCGATTGAAACGGGCGGGCAAAGTTTTCCGGCAAAGTGAAACCGATCGCTTTCGCCGCCCCGATCGCAATATGCGAGTAACCCGCGAAGTCAAAGAAAAGCTGCAACCCGTACCCGAATGCCAGGCACCACACATCCGCTCCGCCCCAGCGCAGGACGTGATCGAACCCACTGTCGATGCCATCGCCCGAGAGAATTCCCTGACCGAGCAAACGCGCCAACTGCATCATCAGGACACCCATCGCGATGCGCGTAAAGCCGCGTCCGATGTCGTTCCAAGCTGTCACGGTTTGGGAGCGGAATTGTGGAAGCATATCCGGCATACGACAGATTGGCCCGGAGATCGCAACCGGGAAAAACGCCATGTACACAGCAAACTCGAAGAACGATGGGTCGAGTTCTTCGCCGCGATAAAGGTCGAACAGATAGCTCATCGCCTGAAATGTCCAGAACGAGATCCCCAAAGGCATCGTCAGGCGGGAAAACCTTTGCAGCGACGAAAGAGGAACACCCGCTGCCACCTCCGGGAGATATTTGAAACTGGCTAGGACGGCAAGGTTCAGAAGGATGCCAACCGCGAGGGTCAGCCGACTGGGCCTTCGCCGGAGCCATTCACCGATCCTAAAGTTCATCACCGTCGAAGCAAGAAGAATCCCGGCAAACCAGATACCCCAACTAAGATAAAGGACGTAGCTGCTCACGAGTAAAATCATCAGCCGCATTTTTCGCGAATGGACTTTGGCGAAAACTGCAACGCTGATCAGAAAAACCAGGCTATATAGGATCTCTCGAAGCAATGTTCCTCACTGGCGTTATCGTAACTGAAAATCTCTGCTCCCCGGCTACAATGACCGCAGCGTGAACCGATTTCGCAATCTTGTCGATGCACTCGAAGCGGCTCCGGCAGATCGCCCATTCGTCACCGTCTGGATCGACGAAGACGAACGCGAGACCGTGACCTTCGCCAAGTTCCGTGAGCGCGCACGCCTTCAGGCCAACACACTTCGCGAGCGCGGTGTAACCACTGGCGATCGCGTGGTCGTTATTATGCCGCAAGGCATTTCCGCGATGGCCGCCTTTGTTGGAGCCATGATGCTGGGTTCCGTGCCAGCATTCCTGGCTTATCCCAACTTCAAGGTTGAACCTTCCAAATACCGCTCCGGGCTCGCGGGGGTGACGGCAAACCTAAGTGCCAAGGTGGTAATGATCGATGAAGACCTTCCCGACGAGATGATTCCCTATGTCTCTCTCAATGACGGAACGACATTGCTTCGCGGCAGCGATACGACAACACTCGGTGAACAAATTCGGATTCCTGAAGTCGAACTCCAGTCCGATACCACCGCATTCATTCAGCATTCTGCGGGCACCACCGGATTGCAGAAGGGCGTGGCTTTATCTCATGCCGCCGTGCTGAGGCAGCTCGAACACCTGGCGCAGGCGCTAAGAATCGATGCGGAGTCGGATCGCATTTACAGTTGGCTGCCTCTGTATCACGACATGGGACTGATTGCATGTTTTATGCTGCCCATGGTTTCCCACCTGCCTGTTGTAATGCAGTCGCCGCTGGATTGGGTCATGCATCCGGAGACCATGCTGCAGATCATCAGTGAATACAAGTGCACTCTGGCCTGGATGCCGAACTTCGCCTTCCAATTCGTTCCTCGCCGAACCCCGCAGCATGGATGGGCACAATACGACATTTCATCACTGCGTGCTCTGATAAATTGCTCCGAGCCGGTGCGCGCCAGCAGCATGTGCGAGTTCCAGAGTACCTTCGGCGCGATCGGATTGAAGAACTCCGCCATGCAATCCTCCTATGCGATGGCCGAAAATGTTTTCGCGGTCACCCAATCGGATATCGATCGGTCCCCAGCCCTTGTTTGGGCGGACGGTCAGGAGTTTCGTGCGAAGCACGTGATTGTTCCAGTTGCTGAAGGGACCTCCGGATCCATTTCATTTCAATCGTCGGGTCAGCTCTTACCCGATCATGAACTGCGCATCGTATCTGATTCCGGAGAACAGCTTGAGCATCGTCATGTCGGCGAAATTCTCATCAAGAGCGACTGCCTGTTCGACGGATACTGCAACCGTCCCGACCTCACGGCCAGCGCAATCATCGATGGCTGGTATCACAGCGGCGATCTCGGGTTCCATTTCAAGGGCGAATTGTTCGTGGTCGGCAGAAAGAAAGACTTAATCATTGTCGGCGGCGAAAATCTCTATCCGCAGGATATTGAAGAGATTGTGGCAGGTCATCCCGCCATTCACGATGGCCGCGTCGTTGCGATGGGCAATTACAATCCTGAGCTCGGAACCGATGACGTTGTCGTAGTCGCGGAAGTCGAACGGCAGGCACTTCCTACCGATTCAGCTGCAATCGAAACAGAACTCCGTAGCCTCGTCGTAGCCGGCATTGGCGTGGCAGTTCGAACGATTTTCCTGAAACCTCCAAAGTGGATTGTGAAGAGTACTGCAGGAAAAGCATCGCGTTCCGCCACCCGCGAAAAGTTGCTGCAAGAGCACCCCGAACTCAACCCCGATCCCAAGGAAAGCCAATTCTCATGACACCCGAAGCGCAACAAATGATCGAACACATCATTCGTCTGACTAGAAAATCGACTGTGAACATCGACGAAAACACTCGGCTAGTGTCATCCGGATTGATTGATTCGATGGCGCTGGTGGACTTACTGCAGAAGCTCGAAGATCTCACTCACATGCGTATCCCGCCCGGAAAAGTACAACCGAAGGACCTGGATACAGTTACGCTGATGTTCGCAACTGCGCAGCGCGTAGGCAAACCTCGGAAGTAGCGAAGTAGCAGTCCTGAAAAGATAACCCCGGAGCATTTGCCCCGGGGTCTAAAATTACCGTTCATTCGATCATTGTCGCGTTGTTTTGCTGCATCGCCTCAGGCGGTCAGTGCCTGGGCAAAGTGCTCGCAAAGTGTGGTCTCGAGGTTGTAGTAATTGGCCACGACCGGTGTGTTCAGGAATGGTTTCAGGATGTCAAACACCTTGGGATACCACTCTCTCTCATAACGCTCGGCATCCTGCTTGGTTGTCCACAGGCTGATGGTTAACACCTTGTCCTCTCTCATCTTTTCGGGGAAAAACGGCAGAATCTCTTGGAAGCCATTCTGCTTCTTGAGGATGGGCAGGACCTGATTCCTCATGATTTTTAGGAACTCTTCTTTCTTCTCCATTTTCACTTCGAAATCAAGGATGCGTGCAAACATGGTGGTGCTCCTTTCCTTTTGAGATATAAGCGGTGTTATGCGGGGGCCCTCGGCCCAGAGAGCCGTAATGTCTTCGAACGCCGGGAGCTCAGGCTGGCCGATAGTGTAGCCTGATCGGTTTACATATGCAGTGATGGATGACTGTCATCAACGTGCACTGTGGCACATTCCGAAGTGACCGTTACACTTTCTGTCGATCTTAGGGAGCAAAGCAAAAACTGGCCGTGAGCAGAACGCCGAAGGCCACCGCATGAGCCATTTCAGTCCACCCGAGGCGGCGAACCACAATCGGCTGGGGCCTTTTCGCAAACCACGCGAAGCCACGAAACAAGACCGGGGCGAAGGCGATCCAGGTCAATTCTGGCAACCACCTGAAATGGCACGCCAGGGCCAACATGCTGATGAGCAAGATCTGCCCAATCACGAAACTCCAACCCAGCGCGAATTTCTCGATCAGTCCCGCCACTCGCGCTCCTCGAATTCGGAGCCACACAAAGTGGATCTGGTCAACAGCGAACAGCCAGTTGACCAACCACAGCACGCAGGCCTTGGCATCGAACCGTCCGATGGCAACACAGTATGCGGCGGGCGCGGTCGAGGTCAGTGCCAGCGCGCCGATCACTTCCGCCGCCACTCTCATCGATCGTCCCATTTGCTTCAAGAACACTTGCACACCAAACGCGATGCCAGCAATCATTCCCAGCCACATCAGTTCGCGGTTTTTTCCTTGCCAGAAAAGCGCGACCAGAGCGACTGTGGCTGCCGTGGCAAGCGGCAAAACGACGCGGCTCACTAATTGACGCTCCTCCCGTGTCTGGACATTAACAGGACCTATACCGAGCCAACTCTCCAACGGCGTTCTAAGCCAAAACAGGGAAAGCACAGCCATCGTCAACGACAACACCGGGGTAACACGGCCACCGCTCAGGATGCCAACCGTCGCTCCCGTTGCCAAAGGAACCAGCAACATTCCCCACGCCCCTTGCTCACGCGGTATGACAAGCGCGCGGCGACGCTCTCTCTGCGGGGTTGTAAGCCGACCTGGGCTTTCCACAACTCGTGTGGGTGAGATCATCTCTTGCGCCAGTGGGACTATCTGCATCGTTGAACTCCAGAACTAGGTTCGCAAAGACGTCCCGGAGCTACCGTGATCAACCTCACTTCGGGTTGTGATCACGATCACGCATTCTCCAGATGTATTTCATTCGAAACGCTCACCCGGTCACGCTCCTTTACAGGCTGGCCGGTTCCGACATAAAGTTAGAGACCGTATTAGCCGAACACCGGAGCCTTATGTCCCGATCTTCCTCTGAGCACAAGCCTGGGCCGTCAGCTTCGACCAGAACCGTGGCGGAAACCCTCCTTTCCGGTGATCTCCTGGAGGCTCTCCCGGATGCAGTTGTCGCCGTAGATCGCGACGGAACCATCTTTCAAGTTAACTCACAAGCGGAAGAGCTATTCGGCTACGACAGCGACGAACTGGTAGGCCAGAAGGTCGAAGTGCTAGTGCCTGAAAGCTATCGCCGGCAGCACCATCGCCATCGCGACAATTTCGCGGAGGCTCCAAAGACGCGACGAATGGGCGCGGATCTCGATCTCTATGGAAGACGACGCAATGGGTCGGAATTTCCGGTTGAAATCAGTCTCAGTCCCGTCTCCACCGAGAACGGAATATTCGTGCTCAGTGCGATCCGTGACATCAGCGATCGCAAACGAATCGCGGAAGAGTTGCGTCGGGCGAATGAAGAATTGCATCGAAGAACATCCGAGCAACTTGGAGAATACCGGGCGAGGCTGGCCTCGATTATCGATTCCTCCGAAGACGCGATCCTCAGCAAAGACTTGAATGGCATTATCACGAGTTGGAACCGAGGCGCCGAGCGTATGTACGGTTACGCACCCGAAGAGGTCATCGGAAAGCATATTTCCCTCTTGACTCCCGACGATCGTCCGAACGAAATCTCGGAGATTCTAAAGAAAATTGTGAAGGGGGAAAGCACCGAGCACTATGAATCGGTGCGCGTAACCAAGGACGCACGGCACTTGGATGTCTCTCTCTCCGTGTCTCCCTTGCGGGATGTGGCAGGTGAAATTGTAGGAGCATCCGTGATCGCGCGTGACATCACAGCCCAAAAACGGGCCGAGAGCCAACTCCGCCAGTCCCAGAAAATGGAAGCGATCGGACGGCTCGCGGGAGGAGTCGCGCACGACTTCAACAACATCCTGGGCATCGTCAACGCCTGCGCCGAATTTCTCCGCGACCGCATTGATCCCGCCTCCGAACCATCGGTGTACGTTGAGAACATTAAGAAGGCAACCGAACGGGGCAGATCGTTAACCAAGCAACTGCTCGCCTTCAGCCGAACGTCAGTAATCCAACACAGCGTACTCGATCTGAACGAACGCTTAAGGGACATCAGCAAGCTTCTGCGTCCGCTGCTGGGCGATGACGTTGAGATTCTGATTGTCCCCAAATCAGCCTCGGCGGTAGTCGAGGCAGATCCTGGCCAGCTCGACCAGATCGTGGTCAACCTGGCGGTGAACGCGCGCGACGCCATGCCGCGGGGCGGCAAATTTATTCTCGAAACCACTGCCGTCAGATTCGACGAAGAATTCGCCGAGCAGCATCAAGCTATGCCAGCCGGAAAATACGTTTTACTCGCGGTCAGTGACACCGGCAGCGGTATGGATGAAGCCACCGTCTCCCGCATCTTTGAGCCTTTCTTCACCACCAAAGAGCTCGGCAAAGGAACCGGTCTGGGCTTAGCCACCGTGTATGGCATTGTCAAGCAAAGCTCAGGACACATTATGGTCTATAGTGAACCCGGACACGGAACGACGTTTAAGATCTATCTCCCCAGCGCCGATCACAAAATCGGCCTCGCATCCAAGCCCGAAGCGGAGGCCGTCGGCCCGAAACAGCACGGGACCACGATCCTGCTCGTCGAAGATGACGAAATCATGCGCAGCTTAACTCGGCAGCTTCTCCAGGAACACGGCTACACCGTATTTGAGGCGGATGACGGGAAATCCGCCCTGGAATGGGTGCGGTCTCATTCCGGCCCAGTTGATCTGCTGTTGACTGACGTAGTGATGCGCCGCATGAGCGGTCCGGAACTGGTTGAGAAACTGAGAGCCTCGCACCCGACCCTGAAGGTTGTATTCATGTCAGGTTACACAGGCGAACTGATGGCCGAACGGGAAGTGCTGAAGCGCGGCATAACCCTCCTCGAAAAGCCATTCACACGAACGGCTCTACTGAACACGATCCATAAGACGCTGGAGTGAACGTACAGGCCTCACCCACGTAGCACCGTAAGCCTCGTCCTGGCAGCCACGATCTGCACCGAGAGTAACCAAACACAACCCTTGAGAAGGGCGGAACCGTCTGCGACCGCTGACCCGTGCCCTACAACCAGCCGACCGGTGATGGGGATCACACAGAACTGTGTGAAAACACGCACTTCCGGCACGAGTTCGGCAGGCAGGTCGCCAAGCGGAATTCCGAGATCTCACAGCAAGTGGTTTAGTTTGTTTTATTTAAAAGACTACAACCGCAGCGTCTTCTCTCGATCAGAAGTGGCCGGGGACTTGCCAAAGTACCTATGAGCGGAGGCACAAAATGGCCACACACATCGTAAACAATGCCCTGAAAATTGCGTCGGCAGGTAAAACCTGTTGTGATTTCCCACCGTCTTTAGTCGATGCTATTGAGCAAGAGGCAATCACCACGACCTATCCTACGGGAGCTGTCTTGTTCGCGGAAGGCCAAGCTCCGCGCGGGGTGTTTATCGTGCGCCGCGGCCGGGTAAAGCTATCCATTTGTGGGAGCGACGGTAGAACCCTGATTTTACGAATTGTCGAACCCGGAGCCCCGTTGGGCGTTGCCGCGGCCGTTGCCGGCCGCCAGTACGAGGCCACCGCAGAGACCCAGGAGCCGTGCGAAATCAGCTTTCTCCGGCAAGCCGATTTGCTGCGCCTCATGCGCCAGCACGGTGAGCTCGCACTGTGGGTGACCCAGCACATCAGCCAGGATTACGCCAGCACCTGCCGCGAAATCCGCGACCTCATACTCTCCGACTCCGCCAGCGAAAAATTGGCCCGACTGCTGGTGGGCTGGCTTGACCAGAACACCGAATCTAAGAATCCAAGCCAAGTAAAGATGGCTCTGACGCATGAAGAAATCGGCCAAATGATCGGTACGTCGCGCGAGACCGTCAGTCGACTTTTCGCGGGTTTCAAGAAACAGCACTTGATCCAACAGAACGGATGCACACTCGTGATTCCGAACCGCCTCGCACTGGAATCACTGATAACCGCGTAGCGGAATCCGAGCTTGACGTGTAGACGACGGGCGCCCTGCAAGGACAGGCTACCCAGGAAAGTTCATGGAGAGCGAAATACTTGGTCGATGCACTTCCGACATCTAGGTGACGCAACCCTAATTCGATACTTTTGCTCCGGGCGTGACGGCTACGTGATCTGAGTCGTCTTTCGCTCAAAATCTCACAACAACGCTCGGAGACAAGATGAAAAACGCGCACCGGTTTCTCGCCCCACTCGGGGTTGCTATCGTCCTTTCGGCGCTATCCGTAGCCCAGGTGCCGTCGAACGATGACGGGATTTCCAAACGTAACGTCGATAATTCGATGAAGGGATGGAAACCGGTTTGCGTATTGCCAGCCTGCAATCCCGGAGGAAGCGGAATTCCGACCGCGACGTCGCAAACAACATCTCACCCCAGCCCATCGAAGGATAGCGACTCGATGAAGGTGTCGATCACCGGGCCAAAGTACAGCAACGCTCTGTGGACTTATATTGCCGGCGCTGATGACGGCGCAACCTCTTTCAGCACCAGCCCCTGGGTCTACCCGGGGCACAAAGCCTCGGTCGCCGGCTCATTCGAGTTCGACCAGTTCAGCCTCTCGAAATCGACTGGAACCGAATTTATGTGGGGCTCACAGTGCAATCAGGTCAACCATCTCTGGCAAGTTTTTGACCAACTTCATGGAAGGTGGGTGAACACTGCGGTTCGCTGCTCACTGGCGCCGAACAAATGGCACCACGTGCGTTGGGACGTTCACCGGGTCGCGGGCGACGTTGATCGCTGCAGTGGCAGGCCGTGCATGTATTACGACACGCTGACTGTCGATAACGTTGTACACCCCGTTAACGTCAAATATCCTGCCGGTCCTCTGCCCCGCGGATGGTCAAGCGCAGTCGGCTTCCAGGTTCAAATCGATATCGGTGCAACCGGTTCGCCCGTCACTATAGATGAGTATCTCGATCTCGCCGACTTCGCGGCGATGTAAAGTCACTTCGAGGAGTTCTGCACGGCGTTCAGGTGGTTGGTGAAGACACATCCGTCCGAAGCTTGAGCGTCGGCGTCGCTTGACCGGCCGATTTTTGCTGGGGGCCCTTGGCCAGCGCATCCAGCAACTCTCGAGTAATCCTGTCATCGATCTCACCTGCGTTCTGCAGAGTCACGGGGTAACGAATTACGGCCTCGAGACCGCTCGCGGTAAAGTGAAGCCGCGTTCTAGGGTGAAATTCCCCTGCAGTGGTGAAGCCCAGAGTGTGCTCCATCTGTCGCCGCTGGCTTTCGATGTCGTCCTTGTAGTCTGCAAAAATCCTCTCTACGATCTCTGTCATATTTTTCTGGACTTTGTGGTAGTCGCTGTCGCCGGGCAGCGTCACGGTGATCTCGTGCCACATGAAGTTGGTTCCGGGGATTTGCTTGAAGAGGCCGGACGAGGGCTGGAAAACAATGGAGTTGGAAAATGCGACCACGCGACCGGTGGGAATCTCGGATCCGATGCTGCTCATTTCCATGAGGTGCAGCCGAACCAGTCCAACGTCGACGACTTCTCCGGTAACTCCAGCGATTTGCACGCGGTCGCCAACACGAATTCCAAATTTGCCTATCAGAAAGAAGTAGCCCGCGACGGAGAGAACGACATTTTGCAGCGCGACCGCGACCCCCGCAGTGATCAGTCCCGCAAAAGTTGCGATCGAGCCAAGCTGGCTGGCAAAAGCGAAGGCCACTACTATCGCAATCGAAAACCACGTCAGGATTCTGCGGATTAACAGGAACTGGAATCGACGGCGAGTGTCATGCACGTAGCGAAAAATCGCCCTGCGCCAAAGCTCGGCCGCCCCCAGCACCAATCCCAATGCTAATCCGAGCAGAAGCAGGCGGATCAAAAGTCCGATCAGGTCCGACCGGTAACGGGACTTGACCCCACCCTCCCAGTTCATCAGATTTCTCTTGTAGAGGTCCAACAAGATGGATTGCTTGCTCAAAGGGAGCATGGCGGCAGAGAGCCGCTTGAATTGGGCGGTCAGCGAATCCAGCTCCTTTTTCTGTTGGGCCAGGGTGTTGGCATCGGCAGTGTCGGCTTGGCGAGCAATGTCGTCGCTTTGCTTTGTCAGTTCCTTCAACTGGGCGACCATCGGAGCACGCAGTTGATTACCGGCATCCACGAGAGCATCTGTCGCCTTTATGCGTTCAAGAATGGCGTTGACCTTGCCGGACAGAGAGAACAGATCGGCGGTCAGTCCCCAAATGCCGCTTGGCGTTGGCCGACTGGCCGATATTGCAGGAGCGGAGCGCGATGGCACATTACTCGACGTGTTGGAAGAGGCGGCGTTCGCGGAGCCGGCCACTTCCGGCGGTACGGTGCGGGCCAGGGCGTCAATCTGTCCCCGTAGACTACCCGTACCCATGCTGCTAGTCGAGCCTCCTACAAAATCGGCCATGTTGTGGATGATGTCGCGCCGAGCATTGGCCAGATCGATTTCGCTTTGCAGTTCGGCCATAGCGGCTTCCAGTTCCTTCAGCTTCTTGCCGGTTGACACATCCGCCTTCTGGCGATCGGACTGCAACTCTGCCTGGTCTTGCTGCACGTCGTGGTCGAGCTTTGCCGCCAGTTGCAGAAGCGACTGGTAACGCGCACTCTCAGCGTTCTGGTCCTGACCGGGGATCGTCGTCTGTGCCGCCAAGTCTGCTTCGGCTCTCGCAAAATCGAAAGCGACACGCACGATCTGGTCGGCTAGGGGGCGATCGTCATTTACCGCAATAACCTCGTCGAGTTCGGTCGCAATTCGCTGTTCGACATCGAGCTGGCGGTACCAGTTGATGGTCTGATCGAGAAACTGCAGGACGTTGGAGCGGCCAGAAGCGGGCATGGCTTTGTTCTGTGAGAGTGGCACCCCGACCAAGACAATTATCAGCAGAAGCGAACTGATCGCGATTCGAAATCCTGGCAGTAGCAATCGAACCGTTGTCGGCGCCTTCGCTTCACGCTGGAGGAGAATGAAATTCATGCCTTTAAAGCGTTCATCGGGAAGCTTCAAGTGTAATTGATTCCAAAGGCGCTTCCCACCGCGGTTCGACCGAATCAGACGGCGGTGGCCTGCCCTCGAACTTGGACGGCCAGACTGGAGAATGGGTTGGATCGCTGTTGAAGATAGCCTGGCCCATACGCCGACGGAAGGCGCGCGCGTCGGCTTATAGTTTCGATAGGACCGTAACCTCGACTGGTATTTGCCCAGTGGTCGGATTGCACCCATCCACTGTGACCCTTACACCGAAAACGTCGTTCCCAGAGGCATCCTGTCGCAGCACGCCTAGCGAAACAGCCACTTTGGCAGGTGCCGGAGCATTCCCTGAGTTACGACAGTTGGACGAAAAAGTCGCCTGGTTCGGACCCTGAGCATGTGCGTCAGCCAGCAGCGGAGTTGCGCTGGGCAGCAGCACCGCAGTCACTTTATGATCCATCGTTATATGCACGAGCAGCAGATCCAAGTAATTTGGGAGTATTCGCTCAACAAAGAGATTATGTGAGGGATCTTGCTGTGTTGGCGTCAGAATAAATTTCTGAAAGTAAGGCACCTGATTAGATCCCCGTTCGAGGGCCGCCACTTCGTTCCGCAATGCATCTATCTTGCTCTGACATCCGATGGGGCACTGCTGGGCCGTGCCGATGCTGGATAAAAGCGCGAGCGTCAACGCAATGGGTAAGAGAGAGTTTTTCATAGCGGTCCTCCACCTTGTCTTAGATTAATTCACACTGCCTGCGGCGGTCGCGGAGCACGTTCTCGACGTCCGATGAAAGCCTCAGTGCCGTAGCCCTCAATCTGGAAACTGCCGATGGGAGCGCCAGCCGCTAAAAGCAGGAGTAGAATACGGACAATTGTTCCGACCAGGAGGTTTTCGTCATGAGAATCTCAATTCTCCTGTTTGCGCTCCTTCTTTCCGCTTCCGCCGCCTATGCTCAGGGTCCGATTCCACCCGACGGACGTCTGCAAGCTGACCAAGCCGAGAGAGAGTTCGAGAAGAGTATCCCTCCTCCTATTCACCAGCGGCCTACAATGGATTTTGCCAAGGTCAAGGGCGACGCAGATGAGCTCGTGATCCTGTCTCAGTCGATTCATTCCGGTATCGACAATGTTGGCAAGGGAATGCTTCCGAAAGATCTGATCGATAAGCTGAAGCAGATGGAAAAACTCTCCAAGCGTCTGCGCAACGAATTGACTCCTTAAACAGCAAGACAAAAAAACACCAGCCCCTCGCGGAGCTGGTGTTAAAAGTTGCTAATCGATTCGCCTAGAAGGTCAGCTTCAGAGCGAATTCGATCGTGCGTGGCGAACCCAGCGAGTAAACGCCAGTGCCGACGCCCACTCGGTTCACGAAATGGCCGTTGTAATCGGTGCCGTTGATGCTGCCTGTTGCGCCGGTCAGCAGACCGGACATCATGCTTTCCGGCAGATCAAAGTTGGCGAAGTTGAACACGTTGAAGAAGCCGACCGACGGTCTGAGGGTCAGCCGCTCTTTGATGGTGTAAGTCCAAGCAAGCGTCATGTCCATGGTCCGCATCCATGACAGGTTGACTTGGTTCGAAGGAGCCAGCGGCACCGGAGGGGCAACGCCCCCCAAAGCTACCAACTGCGCTGCTGTCATCAGGCCATTCTGGATCAGCACATTGCCTGCAGGCGTAGGCTGTCCCGCGACCGTTGAGTTGTAGTTGGAGATCAACCCGTTGATGTTGCCAGCGTTAATGCCGCGGTCAAAGCTTCCAACGTGGACGCCCGGCATCGGATCTTGCGTCGTGCCGTCACCCGTGAAATCGGTGCGGAAGATTTCACCCGCGCCGTTGCCAGTGTTCGGAACGGTAGGTGTGGTCGAGAACGGGCTGTAGAAATGCCCGATCATGCCAATCTGGAAACCGTAGCGCATGTCTAGGTAGCCACCGAAGGATATCTGGTGGGTACGGTCCAGCGTGGACTGCCCGAAGTAACGGTTGACGTTGGAGTTGTCCAGAGCCGGGACGATGAAATCCTGGTCGCCGCTGGCTGCGGTGACATTGGCGCCTGGCCTCACGCCTCCGCCCGTGTTGCCGAAGTTGGACAACGAGTAGGAAGCGGTGAAGTTCAGGCCGGTTGAGCCCTTGAAGGGCGATTTTACGTTGTCGGTCCACTTCATCTGCAGTCCGTCATAAACGGAACGGCCCACAGGCGACAGCATACCGATCGCAGGTGCATTGGGATTAATGCCACCGAAGGCGCACGGATGCCCGATCGCGGCTGGGCAACTTGAGCCGCCGAAGTCGCCCGTAGCTCCCAAGCCGTTACCGGCATAGTCGCCCATCGACGCTCCAGCACTAATAGCGCAGCCGACTCCAGCAGCTCCAGCTGGACACCCGAAGTGGGCATTAGTCGCGTTGATCGCGGCGTTTGCTCCAGCTAGATTGAAGTAGTTGATATCGCCGACGTGATTTTGGTCCACCCCCAGCAGGTAGTGGGTCTGGACATTGCGCGCGTAGTCGACGCTCAACACCATGCCTCGGCGAAGTTCCCGCTGGATACCGATGTTCATCTGCACCGACCGGGGCGATTTGTAGTCAGGGTTATACATCGAGTTTCCCGTCGGGAAGAAGCATCCGGATCCCCCAGGGACGCAACCAGCCAAGCCCGGCTGGACATAGCCCGGGTTGGGTGCCTGCAGGTTCAGCGGGTTCCCTGCTATATACTGTTGCGTCAATGCGACGATTGCTGGCAGAGCGTTACCGATCAGCGGGAAGCTCGTAGCACCCGCGGCACCGCACACTCCGACCGCACTTGCGCTACCAGGGAGGTTAATTGGGCCATTCACCGTCTGCAACTGTGCTGGCTGTCCCGCCGCGGCGCAGGCCGGGAAGAACTGTAGGAATGCGCCGGTAGGCTCACGGGGTGGGCCATCAAAGAGCACGTTGTTCCAGATGGCGTTCTCGTAGAACAAGCCGATGCCGCCGCGAATCGAAGTCTTGCCGTCTTTCCATGGATCCCAGGCAAAACCCAGTTGCGGAGCCCAGTTATTGTTGGGCTGGTTGACCTGCGCACCCAGATTCGGCTCACCCGGTATCAAGTTGTTCAGGCCAGGTATCTGCGGATATTGGCTATCGGTGCGGCCAGTGTCGCGCATATAACGAAGCCCGTAGGTTAGGGTGAAATTTGGCTTGATCTTCCAACTGTCTCCTCCATAGAAACTGATGCGATTATCGGGTCCAAGGCCGCCTGCCGGGAAACCGAGCGCCGCCTTGGTCGTGGAATAGCCCAAGCCGTTGGACAACAGAACGAAATCATCGGGGTAATTAAACGGATTGCCGGCCCCACCTGGAAAAGGACCAGTGGCCGCCGCCGCGATTTCGCCAGTATCAACGTTCGAGGCAACTTGGGGTCCGTTCCTGAAGAACGACGCAAATCCACCGCCCTGGATGTGGTTGTACGAGATTCCGTAACGGATCACGTGCGCGCCAATGATCTTGCTGCCATCGTACTTGATCTGATGGTTGCTTTGAGGAGTGCTCTGCGGAGACAAAAGGTTCGGTCCGGCCACCAAGCCAGTCGCTCCCATGAAGAGTTCCGCGTGGATATTGGCAAACGGCAGCGTAGTACTGCCCGTGGTCGCGTCCACAATTTGATTCTGAAATTTCAGGTACGAGAAGCGGATAGCATGGCTGAAGCTGCCAGTGTTGAAATCCACGCCGCCCACAAAGTTGCGGGTGATGTCCTTGTTGTTATAGACCGAGTACCCGTACCCGAAGGTGGCACCCAGAAGATTCTGGAAATCCGTGAAGCGGAAGAACGCTCGCACATTCTTCGTAACCTGGTAGTCCAAGCGGCCGAGTAGGTTGCCTTCGTGGAATCCATCCTGGAAGGTGCCCGAGAACGAAGAGAACGGAGCGGAGATTGGCACGGGCACAGCGGTGTGCTGAATGGTTCGCTCGCCGTCGATGAAGAAGAACAGCTTGTTCTTGAGGATGGGTCCGCCGAAATCGCCGCCGTACTGGCTGCGCTGATAGGGGGCGGTGAAACCCACAGGCGTCGGCAGCGCCGCAGAAAAGACGCTGTCGCGGAATGCACCGAAAGCATCGCCGTGGAAGCCGTTGCTTCCGGACTTTGTGGTCACGTTCACGGCGCCAGAAGAAGTCAGCTCGGTAGACATGTCAAGACTCGACTGGCTGATCTGAAATTCCTGAATAGCGCTGGACGGAATATCAGTGGTGGTCGTTCCTACGGTCTCGTCAGAGACGTCTACACCGTCAACTTCAATGCGGGCAGTGCGGCCGAATCGGCCACCGAAAGAAATTGAAGAGTAACCGGCCTTGGTAGGATCGAAGTTCTGACCGTCCTGAATTTGCACGCCCGGCTCAAGCTGGGCCAGATCAAGGAAGTTGCGGCCATTCACCGGCAGATTGTTGATCTGATTTTCTGTGATAACGCCCTGGACGGTCGGCTGCTCGGTGTTCACCGAAACTGAGCTGGCCTCTACCTCAACCACCTGGCTCGTCTGGCCGACTTCCATCTTCACATTGGCGGTCGCGGTGTTGTCCACCTGCACTGTGACCGGCACTTCCGTGGTCTTGAAGCCGGGGGCTTCGACCCGTACGGAATAAACGCCCGGGATCAATGAACCCGACGTGTATGAACCCTTGGAGTCGGATGTCCGAACGATCGCCACACCCTTGGATTTCTCGGTGATGGTGACTTTCGCTCCGCTCACTACCGCGCCGGAAGGATCAGTGACCGTTCCTTGGACGCTACCGTTGCCGACGTTAGTCTGCGCCAGCAGAAGCGTGGAAAACAGCAAAAAGGTTATCGCCAGAGCCAACGTTAGAAACATCCCGGCGGGCCGGAGAGGGCGGTTGAAATTCAGGGACATCGTCCACCTTCCTTTCAGAATCTGTTCAAAGTCAGCGTTTCCGAATCGAATAGCGATTTCGCGGTCGAGTCACGCAGGACGGCATCGTCCATTTCTTGATCACATCTTCCTCAACAAAAACCGCCGCCAAATGAGAGGCTACTGTAGCCCCCTGACCAAAACCCAAGCAAGCCCTTAGGCAACACCGATGCAATTGACGGACCAAGACAATTAACGCAGACACTCTTGCATGCCATCTGCAATTATGTCAATAGTTTAACTGCCGTTAGTGTGGACTGTTCTGGAACCTGTAGTCAGTGGGGCAATTCCATATTCTGTAGATTAGTATTGAAAATGAAATCAGAATTAGAGGTTAGGTCGGTCAAAACTTGGATTTCGTAGTGTAATAACCCGTGCGGTGCCGAACCGTGAGCGGTGAGCCATCCGGCGCTCCGTCGACCTTCACTTCAATGCGCCGGAAGCTGGAATCAGAAAGCCGCTGCGACGGATAGTAAGCCAAGAGGTATTGCGTCCGCAGTTCGTCGCTGATTTTCCGAAAGGCCTCGTCGAGCTGCGGCACCGAGGTGGCGTAGAAATACTTCCCACCAGTATCCTCGGAAATCTGGATCAAGGCGTGCTCGCCGCCCGTGTCGCGTCCAGCGCTCGCCTCGATCGGAACAACAATAATACTGTAGACGATGGCTTCAGCCTCCTGTGCGGAGCGCACCGCCTCCTTATAATCCACGCGACTCACCGTGTCGCCGCCGTCGGTGATCACGACCAGTACCTTCCTTCCCTTGCGCGTTTCGAGCGCCTCCGACCCGAGATAAAGCGCATCGTAGAGCGCGGTCGCCGATCCCGTGTGAACCCGGTCAATTCCGCGGTCGATCGTTTTCAGATCAGAGGTGAACGGCACGACTTCACTGACAATCTCACTGAAACCGTACAGAGAGAGCGCGTCAATCGGTCGCAGGATGGCATGGGCAAAGCGCCGGGCGGAAGACAGCTCGAGCGGCAAATCCTTGCGCGTGCTGAGGCTAGTGTCAATGTCCAAAACAATGGAGAGCGGCAACGCCGACTCTTTGTCGAACACTGAAATGTTCTGGGGCTTGCCATCTTCGAGCAGCGTGAAATTTTCCTTCTTCAGGCCAGCTACGGGCGCACCATGCTCGTCTGTAACCGTAACGAAGACATTGACTAACTTGACGTCAACTTTAAGCGTGGTCCCGGAATTCTGCTCGTCATCATTATTATTCTTCTTCGAAGTGTCCGGAGACGCCGCCTTCGCCGGGCTCGTACCACCACTCGCCCACGGGGGCTTGGGCACTTGGGCGTGCGAGCCCGCAACCGCGAGAGCAAGAAAGAGAATCAGACGTTGCATTCGGAGGCTGAGATCGTCTCTGGCAGTCTTCGCGTCGGAAATTTTGCGGACATGCTCGCTCCGAGACAAACCGCACAAGTCTTGTGAAGAAACTCCGCAGACACGCCGAACAGGCAATCTGGTCACTTAGATGCGGGCCTTCCCGGATGGCTGCCTTCGGCCTTGGAAATCGAGGCTGGGAAGGGCTCGCCATCGGCCCAAACCGCGCCATCTTCGAAATGTTCCTTCTTCCAGATCGGCACTGTGCGTTTGAGCGAGTCGATAAGCCAGCGGCAGGCATCGAAGGCAGCCGCCCTGTGTGCCGAGGTCACCACGATCAAGACGCTCGTCTCGCCGATTTCCAAACGTCCCACACGATGCACCATGGCAACATCACGAACGGGAAACTGCTGAAGCGCCTGCTCCCCGAGCGCGTCCATCTGCTTGAGAGCCATTTCTTCGTAGGTTTCGTAGTCCAGATAGAGAGTGCGCCGGCCTCGGGTATTGTCGCGAACCACTCCTTCAAATATGACGGCGGCACCGTCCGCGGGCTGCTTGAGCTTGTCCACCACCGCTTCCCTCTCGATTTTTTCGCAAACAATCGACGAGTAGCGCCCACGTTCCGTACGTCCGTCACCCTCGGAATCCGCCAGGCCCCCGCTCACCGGCGGCAGAAATGCGATTTCGTCTCCTTCCCTCAACGTAGCAGCCGGTTCTGCAAATTCCTGGTTGAGAGAGATCGCAATTGAGGCCGCAAACTCCCCGAGCCGCGGAGCGGTCTCTTCGTAGTGAGTAAACACGTCGCCCACAGTGGCATGCTCAGGCAAGGTGAGAAGCTCACTGCCTCGCCCCGCCAGGTCCTTCAGCATGCCAAAGAATAAGACGCGAACCTGCATGAAACTCCAACCGCCTCGATGCCAGTAGTGTAACGCGGTCGTCGGGTCAAGCCACCCTGCGAGGACAGAAAAATGCCAGCTCCCTCGGGAGAGCTGGCGAAATCAGTGACTGCATGAACAAGTCTTATCTATGCTTCTCCTCATGCGCAGGAGGTTGCGGAGCATGCGGTTGCGATGCCACCCGCGGCTGCTCTGGCGCTCGCGGCGCCGGATTCTGACGCTGCTGCTGCCATGCATTGAACTTAGCCTGCTCGTTCTGCTGGTGCTGAGGATTCTCCTGCACCGGTGGCGCTGGTCTCACCAGCGGATGCCCGTTCTGCGCGGCTGGCGGATGCGGCGCCGAATATTGTCCCATCGGCTCTGCAGGACGTGATGTTTGCGGCTGCGGGGCTACGGGGCGTGGGACGTTCGGCGATCCCGTTGGGTGATTGTTCGCCGAGGTCGACGGCACCTGCGGATGCGGAGGCTGGTTGGCCTGCATCGTCGGGGGCTGCGGCCGGGGTGTCTCGGTTGGTCGAGATGCGGGTTGCTCAGGTCGCGCGGCTTGCTCAGGTCGCGCGCCTTGCGCTTGTCCCGGAGTCTCGGTACGTACGTTCGGTTCCGCGAGATGCCCCGGTCCCAAAGGCGCACGTGGAGGCGGTGGTTGCCGGGTCGCCACCACCTGCCGGTTGATCACTGTGGCCGGCGGCTTTGCGCTATCGGGACGCCCGGCTCCCATCACACTCTGCCGCACCGGTTGCACCGGAATGCTGCGGACTACGGGAGCATTCTCGATCTCCCTCTGATTTACCCTGGCAATGTTTGCTTGAACCGGACGCGCGTTCGCGAACGTCTCATGCGAGACCGCCGTGACTCCGTTTGTCACATGTTGATTGACGTAGTTAATCCGGGTCACGTTCCTGGTGTTGTTAATGTTGGTTGTGTTGTTGTTGATGATCGTGGTGTTGTAAACGTTGGTCACCTGGGTTACATTCACCCGCGTGTTGGTAACGTTCACATTATTCACATACGTCGGGCTGGTTCGATACCAGGGAACGTAAACTTCCCGCGGAGCCAGTGGGAACCATGCCACGCCGGCGCCGACGCCAACTCCGACGCTGAAACCCCCTCCGCCCACAAAAGCGACCAATGCCGGCGCGTAGACCGGGCGCACATAAACCGGACCCGGTACCCAGCACCATGAATTCTCCACAAATGCCCAGCGTCCATAGTGGAAAGGAGCGAAGCCCCAAGGTTCATCTTCAACCCATGTCCATCCCCAGGGAGCGACCCAAACCCAATGGCCGTACCGATACGGAGCCCATCCAGGGGCAACGGCGACCGGTGTCCACACTGGACCGTAGTCGGCAACATAGCGCCAGCGACCGTATTCGTCGAGGTCGGCGGCGCCCGTCATCTCAGGCGAGATGTAATTCGATGACTCAGCGTGATCGTCACGATCGTCGCGCTGCATTGCGAAGTTGTCGAAATCATCATGATTGGGAACTTGGTCGATCTCATGATCCAACTGATCCGTACCAGTGAAGCGAGCTCGCTGGCCCGCTACCACGACATATGAATTCCCGCCGCCAGTGGCTTCCCCGCGACCGTGCCAAACTGTCGTATCGCTCTCATTTCCGTCCGCATTTACGTCGATGCGGTATTCACCGGTGCGCTGAATCTGAAACGCCAGGTTCGGCGTATCAATTTCATAGTGATCTTCGTCATCCAGATGCCGCACTCGCACGATGATGGAACCCTGTGACAATTTCAATTGGGTCGTGTGGTCGTCGAGATCAAGAAACGTGACGCTGGTTTCCGAATCCATGCGAATCGAAGTCGAACCCGTCTGCAGCTCCGCGCGCGAGTCTTTATCAGCCCACAAGTTGTCGCCCGTGGTCAGCGGACGATTCGCCACCGCTTGCACCCAGTCGCCCTCGCCGCCCGGCTGGAAGGACACAGATCCGACCGAATAACTGAGCCGCGCTACGCGGCCCGGAGGATCTTGCGCAGGCCCCTGCCCTTGCGGGGGCGGACCCTGATCCTGCGGTGGCGGTTCCTGCGCCACAATTCTCGACGGCGCCTGCAACATGAGCAATATCGCCGCCAGGACAATTCCAATTATCGAGTTCTTGCGCGTCGTCATTGTGCTTCCTCGCTTCAACCTTCTAACCGAACTGCCTCTATTGTCTATTAACCCTAGCCTGCCCGATAAGTTCCATACAGCAATTCCTGCACGAAAGTAACCGGTGATCAAGTAACCAGCTCCTAAAAGAAAATATGCCAGCCTTCGTTTTCCGAAAGCTGGCATCTTGATGCTTCACATTGTCACCGCTTCTTAGCCTACCGGCTGCTCACTGAGGACTTTCTCGCGTTCCTCGGCATCCTGTTTTTCCTGACGCGGCGAGGAAGGCAGCGCCAGTTCCAGTACTTCGTTAATCGTCTTGACATAATGAATCCTGACGTTTTCGAGCTGTTCAGGCGTCAAGTCCTCTTCCACGTTCATCCTATTTTCGGCGGGAAGGATAACATCATGGACTCCGGCGCGCTTCGCAGCCAGCACCTTCTCCTTGACTCCGCCAATCGGAAGCACATTCCCGCTCAGCGTAATCTCGCCCGTCATCGCGGTAAGCGGACGCACCGCATGCCCGGTAAGCAGCGAGACCAGCGCCGTGGCCATGGTCACTCCAGCGGATGGGCCATCCTTGGGAATCGCCCCCGCCGGCACGTGAATGTGAATATCGTGCTCGGCGAAGAAGGTTTCAGGGATTCCGAGCTGCTCTGCATTCGATCGCACCCAGGTCAGAGCAGCCTGCATCGACTCTTGCATCACCTGGCCGATTTGCCCGGTCATTGTAAAGCCGCCCTTGCCCTTCATCGTGTTGGCTTCAATGAACAGAATGTCGCCGCCAGAAGGTGTCCAGGCCAAGCCCACCACGACCCCGGCGCGCTTGGTGCGCTCCGCGATTTCACCCTCGCTGCGGATCTTGATCCCGCCCAGGAATTCCTGCACGACCTCAGGAGTTACGATCAACTTTTCGGTCTTGCCCTCGGCCAGACGGCGCGCCTGCTTGCGGCAAACCGTGCCGATGTTCCGCTCCAGATTGCGCACCCCAGCTTCGCGCGTGTAGTGCCGAATGATGTTGCTGACCGCCTCTTCCGGAAATTCGATCTGCTCCGGTGTGATTCCGTTCTCTTCAATCTGTCGCGGAATCAAGTACTGAAACGCGATGTGAATCTTCTCCTCCTCGGTGTAGCCCTGCAGCTCGATGATCTCCATGCGATCACGCAAAGGCTCCGCAATCGGATCGAGCATGTTTGCCGTCGTGATGAAGAGCACTTTCGACAGATCGAAGGGCACGTCCAGATAGTTATCGCGGAACGTGGAGTTCTGCTCCGGATCGAGCGCTTCCAGCAGCGCCGACCCGGGATCGCCGCGGAAGTCGCGCCCGACTTTGTCGATTTCATCCAGCATGAAAACCGGATCCTTGGTCTCAGCGCGGCGAATGCCCTGGATAATCTGCCCAGGCAAAGCGCCGATATACGTTCGCCGGTGACCGCGAATCTCAGCCTCGTCGTGAACTCCGCCGAGTGAGATGCGAACAAACTTCCGTCCCAACGCGCGCGCGATAGATTTCCCCAGCGAAGTCTTCCCTACGCCTGGAGGTCCGACAAAGCAAAGAATCGGTCCTTTCATCCCCGGCTTCAAACGCCGCACAGAAAGATAATCCAGAATACGGTCCTTCACTTTTTTCAGATCGTAGTGATCGGTGTCGAGCACTTCCTTGGCTTTGAGAATATCGACGTCGCCGCCGGAGGTTTTCGCCCACGGAAGCACCGCAAGCCATTCGATGTAGTTCCGCGTCACCGAATAGTCCGCCGCCATCGGTGACATGCGCGAGAGACGCCCCAACTCCTTCAGCGCCTCTTTCTTGACCTCATCGGGCATTCCCGCGGACTCGATCTTCTGGCGCAGCTCTTCCGTGTCCCGCGCGCCCTCGTCCTGCTCACCCAATTCCTTCTGGATGGCCTTCATCTGCTCGCGCAAGTAATATTCGCGCTGGGTTTGCTGCACCCGATCCTGCACTTCCGACTGAATCTTGTTTCGCAGTTGCTGGACTTCCAGCTCCTTCGCCAAATGCTGATTGATCTTTTCCAGGCGAACGCGCACGTCGGTCGTCTCAAGCGTGTCCTGCTTATCCGCGGTGGAGAGCGACGGCAACGACGATGCAATGAAATCGACCAGGCGGCCAGGCTCCTCAATATTCATAGCCACCGTGGAAAGTTCATCCGACAAGGTCGGCGAGCCGGCCACAATCTGCTGGAATAAGGTCAGGACATTGCGCTGCAGTGCTTCGACTTCAGAACTCTTGGGAGGAATCGCTTCCGGGACCGAATCCACTCGTGCCCGCATGAACGGCGTCAGTTGAGCAAACTCCACTAACCGCACCCGCTCCAGGCCCTCCGCGAACACAAACAGGCTCTGGTTTGGCATCTTCACTACTTTGTGCACCACCGCCAAGGTGCCGACGGTATAGAGATCGGTGGGTTGCGGAGAGTCAACACGAGCCTCTCGCTGGGCCACAACGACAATGGTCTTGTCCTCGCCCAGCGAATTGATCAATTGAACGGAACTCTCCCGACCAACCGTCAAAGGCAGCACGGCGTGCGGAAACAAGACCGTATCCCGCACTGGCAAGATCGGCAGCGCCCGGTCTTCCGGCTCGCTACTCCTTGTGTTTTCTTTTACTTCTTTAGATTCTTTCGCTTCCTTCACTTCTTTTGTATTGCGCTCAGTACGCGATGACTGTGCCATGATTTCACCTTGAGTGTAATATGCTCAAGTTTGATGACATAAAGGTGCCGGAGGATGCAACCGAAGCTCCGGAAATGACTTCTTCCCTGACCTGCCGAATTCTAAACCTTCTGGCGAAGCTTTGCACCAAACCAAGGTGCACAGGACGATCATCCGAACCCGTCCACGATTCCGCGGCCTAGACTAAACCATCCATCATTTGAAAAACACATGGACCCTCCCCATCCGGCCTTCATACACTTCGGCCGGACGAGGCGGGTCCCTGAATCTATTCATCCAACTTTCAGAACACGTGCTGCGCCGTATCGCCTTTAAAGGTCAGACTCTGCAGCACTCGTTCGTTCGATGCATTGAGCACATAGACCTGCTGTGTGCGCTCCGCTTTTTTTGCCAGCGGAACCAATTGGCACTGCACTTGAACTCCGGCAGGGTGGCCAGTATACAACTGCCTGAAAGTCATGATGTGCTGGCTGCCGTTCATGCTGTGCAGCACCTCATAATCACCCTTGGGCAGTAACATGTCGCCCACCCGCATCGGTTCCGTAAACGTCACTTTACTGCTGTCTGCAACCCCAAGGTCATTCTGGTTGGCAGTAGCGAACAGGGTGAATCCCAGAACACATATGAAAATTACAGCCGTAAGTCTGATCAAGTACATAAGGCCTCCGTCTTTAGACGTTCAATCTGAATGCTCACAACCAGAATATTGCGGAAGCCTGGAATGTACTGTGTTGTCACTCACCCTTCTCTGTGACATTTAACCTGAGTTCAGTGAAGGACGCACCTCCCGGCCGGGTCACGCCGCAAAATAGACTCCCAGTATCTTCACCAAGCTCGCGCTTTCCGCCAGATGTCGCAGCGCATTGCGCGCGACTCCGCCATCTCCGCAAAGCAAATCGACATAAAAGACATACTCCCACGGGCGCCCGCGCATGGGCCGGGATTCGATCTTGGTCAAACTGATCTCGCGCAGGGCAAACACGCTCAGCGCCTTGAACAGCGCACCCGGCACATTCTTGACGGTGAAAGCAATCGAAGTCTTATTGGCGCCGGAAACTATGCGGCGTCCCTTGCGGATCAAAAAGAACCGGGTGAAGTTGCGTTTGTCGTCCTCGATACCCGCCGCCAGTATCCGGCCCTTGTACACGGCCACCGCCTGGCGCCCGGCGATCCCCGCTGCATCCCGCAATCCGCTTTCAATGACATGCTTTACGCCACCGGCGGTGTCGTAGAAGGGCGTGGCTTCGATCCTCGGATGCTTGCGGAAAAAATCGCGGCACTGGTCGAGCGCTACCGGATGCGAATAGGCACGACGAATATCGCCCAGCTTCACGCCCGGCGCTGCAATCAGGTTATGCACGATGCGCAAGCGGAATTCACGCTGAATGAAAACCTTCCGCGCCAGCAGAAGATCGAAGTGTTCCGCCACCGAACCCGCCAGCGAATTCTCAATCGGAATCACTGCGACGCCGACCGAGCCGCGCTCGACGCGATCAAACACTTCGGCTGAGCGAGCGCAGGGCACGATCGTGCAACCGGGAACCATGCGCTTCGCCGCCTCATGGCTGAAGGCACCCGCTTCCCCTTGAATGGCAACTTTCATAAGAGCAACCTTATTTGTGCCCCGGGCCTGCATGCAATGTCTTCTCGAGCACAAACGCATCTACTGAATTGGAATAATAGCGCGGGATGGTTTTCACCACGCTGTACTGGTGCCGCTTGTAAAAGGCAAGAGCGGCTGAATTATCCACTGCGGTTTCGAGCACCACGCTATGACAGGATGCGGCCAGCCGGCTCTCGGCCATCGCCAGCAGCCTTGACCCAATCCCGAGCCGCCGGCTCGCAAGCGGCACATCAATCGTAAGGATGTGGCCGATCCCCCGCCGGTTCGCCTGGGCAACAATGAAGCCCAGAACTTTGGGCTGGGATTCGACCCCCGCTTTCGCATCCCCGTCAGGCATGGGAACGGCGACCACCGTGAAAGCCCCTCGAAGCCGAATGTAAGCCGCCAGTTCCATCCGCGAATACGCGATCCCGGGCGCAAAGCATTGCTGATCAATGCGCCACAGGCTCTCGAAGTCCTCGCCCCGAAATTCCCGTAGTCCAAATTCCACCCCGACATTGTAGCCGCAGAGCTTCATCTCTTCCGGCCTTCTTGATGATCCGGAGCGGCTTATAAATTCCCTCAAAAATAGTGCCCAAAACTGTTGCGCGCTTGCACCCCAAGACGTACCATTCGCATCTGAGGTTAGTTGTGGGACGCCTCCTCCTCATTGACGCAGCAGCCGCTATCGCCCTGGTGGCGGTGTGGTATTTCTGCCTTGCCAGCTACAACCACCGACGAGGCAGCAAAGCCCTGCGCTGGGTAGAGGCAGCGTGCTCGCATCGCGGCAAGCTGACCGGATCCCGCTGGGTCAGTTCTTCCCGTCTCCAAGGGCATTTTCAATTCGCCTCGCACTGGTTTGAGAACGCCCGCGTGACGGTCCTGCTCTTGCCTCGTCCGCTGCCCATACAGTGGTTGTTAAGTGTCTGGCACAAGCAGAGAGAGACGCTGACTTTTGAAGCCGATCTGGACTGCGCACCCGGCATGCGATTGGAAGTTCTTCGCCACCGCTGGCTCACGCACAGTGACAATAAGGTGGTGCGAAAATCGCGCGATTGGATGATTGTCCGCCCCGGCCCCGTAGTCCTGACCACATGCACCGAGTGGAAGCAGGAACTTCCCCCCGTGATCAACACCCTGATGACTTCTCGCGGGCACAACCTGGTCAGCGTCTGCTTCCGTCCCGAGTCGCCGCACCTTGCCGCGACCATCGATCTCGAGGCGCTCTCCGACGAAAAGGCTGCCGCGGGATTCTTAGGCGTACTCCGCGACCTGGCCGTAGGAGCCTCCACCCACCGCCAGTAAGGTCTGCCATCACCGTTGCCCGGGCGCAACCAAAGACTCCCCCCCGATTTCCCTTGACTTACTCCGCAGCCGGTCCCATATTCTGCCATCAAGACCCCGCCAGATTTCGATCGGTAAATCCTAAGGAGGGAGTATGGAGTTCGATGGCGGCGCCCTGCTCGTGACGGCCGTGATTGCCGTTCTCGCGCCGCTTATTTGCGAGATCCCCGTGGGCCTGCGCCTGCCCATGGTCGTAGTCGAAGTCGGACTCGGCATCCTCGTGGGACCGCACGTCCTCGGCTGGGCGGCGCCCACCGGGATGCTCGCCATGCTCGGCTATCTCGGCCTCATTTTTCTCTTCTTCTTGGCGGGAATGGAGCTCGACCTCGATGCCGTTCGCGGCCGCCCCCTCATCCTTGCGGTTGAAGGTTGGCTACTTTCCGTAACGGTGGCTCTTTTGCTGGCCGGCCTTCTGTACTGGATGGATCTCGCTCGCGCCCCGCTCCTGATTGCGGTGGCTTTGACCACTACCGGAATGGGCACGCTGATGCCGATCCTCCGCGATTCCGGCGAATTGAGCACGCGCTTCGGAACCTACGTAGTCGCCGCTGGTGCCATGGGCGAATTTGGACCAATCGTGCTGCTGTCTGTGCTGATGACTCGGGAACACACCCGTTGGGAGCAAACCGCGCTCACCCTGTTTTTCATGGGGCTAGGTCTGATCGCAGCCGCGCTTGCGCTGCTGCCCAAGCCTCCGCGCATCGTCGCCTTTCTCGGATCCACCATGAATTCCACCAGCCAGTTGCCGGTGCGCCTTGCCATCATGGTGCTTGCCATCCTCATCGCCATTGCGGAGAAGTTCGGGCTGGATCTCATTCTCGGCGCCTTCACCGCCGGGATGATCGTTTCCCTCGGCAGCAAAGGCAAGCAAGGAACCCGGTTGATCCATCGGCTCGAAGCCATCGGATACGGGTTTCTCATCCCGATGTTTTTCGTGACCAGCGGAATGCACTTCAATGTCCAGGCACTGGCCGCCAATCCTCGCGCCCTCTTGCGGCTGCCGCTGTTCTTGCTGCTGCTCTTCGCGGCACGATCCGTGCCCATCGTCTTCTATCGCTATGAGCTGGCCAAAGAAGACCGCGTTCCGTTCGTGTTCTATTCCGCGACGTCTCTGCCCTTGCTGATCGCCATCGCCGAAATCGGAGTACAAACCGGCCGAATGCTGCCCGACAACGCCGCCGCCCTCATCGGCGCCGGCATGCTCTCGATTCTTCTCTTCCCCATCACCGCCCTGATTTCGCGGCGCAACGTGAGGATTCCCGCCTCAGTCGCGTCTACACGCATCCAGGAATAGCGAAGTCGCCGCGGTTGGCGGGTGGGGTGAAGATCTTGTCATTCCGAGCAGAGCGAGAAATCCGCTGTTTCTGACTCAGCCCATCCCGATGGTGCCGGCCGGGTTTGCACAGTTTATGGTGCAGAGGTCTGCCGAAAAAAATCTCATTTCTGCGCAAAATCTAGAAAACAAAGAACTGGAATTTTTCTTGCCTCCTAGATCTATGGTTCTTAAGGTAGTTAGAGGCAAAATCTTGGAAACATTGGAGTTAGCGTGGTGCCCGGATGGCCGTAATTCCGTTTTGGTGATTCCAGCTCAGCGCCAGGAATCGCCCAGAGGCTGCGCTCACAGTCAGGTTGTCAAAGATCCGAAATTATCTAGCAGATAACATCTGCGTGTCTATCTTATCGTGATTGATGGGCTGAGTTCAAGAACAAAAGTGGCTGGGTTGCGAAGCCGGTTCCAAATCGGGAATCTGGCTTCCCCTCTTTGCGAGGAACACAACGGGCGGGCGTTCCGTTCGCGCGTCGAGGAAATCCCCGCCCAAGGGAAGCTGGAGACGAGCCACCCTGGTATGAAGCGAGATTACGAAGGCGGTTTGCGTCTTGGTCGTTGCTGAACAGCCCGGCCTTCGCAACGAACGCGATAGATCGGGCCAACCGGCGAAGCTCAAATGAGTGTGCATTGGCGATTTTGAGTCAAGCGATTGTTGAGTCGACCACAGAAGGGTTCTGTTGTCCAGATTTCGAGTCACGATCTGGGCACTTCGCATCGATCATCGATCCGCGTTTGCCAAATTGATTCGGGATGGCTGGTTTGCTAAGGTCGTCGTCATGGCCCAGCGTGTCATGTCCGAGCGTTCCCCCGATCAGATACCTGACCAGATACGCGAACGCCTCGACTCCCTTTATCGCGTGGATTCGGGAAGAATCCTGGCAACTCTGATCCGCTTGCTCGGTGATTTTGATCTTGCCGAAGAGGCCATGCACGAAGCCTTTGCGGCTGCGCTGAGCCTGTGGGCGAGGAGTGGAGTACCCGACAACCCGCGACCATGGTTGATTTCGACGGCCCGATTCAAAGCCATTGATACTCTGCGTCGACGGGCAAGATCTGATGCGTCGCAAGACGAACTGGTGCGCTATCTCGAAGCGCAAGGGAGTTCGGCGGAAAGGTCCAGTGCAGAGAACAGCCTTGAAGATGATCGGCTTGAAGATGACCGACTGCGCCTGATTTTTACCTGCTGTCATCCATCTCTAGCGCCGGAAGCGCGGGTTGCGCTCACCTTGCGTGAGGTGTGCGGGCTGACCACCGAGGAAATCGCCAAGGCCTTCCTCACCACTCCGCGTACGCTGGCGCAGCGCATTGTGCGCGCCAAGGCAAAGATTCGCGAGACACCCATTCCCTATGAAGTACCGACGCCCGAGGAATTGCCGGAGCGACTGGGCGCTGTGCTTCACGTCATCTATCTCGTCTTTAACGAGGGCTATTCGGCTGCGGCGGGAGCGGAGGTAACCCGCGCCGAGCTAACCGGCGAGGCCATTCGACTGGGCCGGTTGCTGACCGAACTTCATTTGACCGAGCTGAGGCCAGAGCCGGAAGTGATGGGTTCAGAAATAATGGGGCTGCTTTCCCTGATGCTGCTACAGGAATCCCGCCACGCCGCGAGAACCTCTCCGACCGGAGAGCTGATTTTGCTGGAGAATCAAGACCGCTCGCTCTGGAACAAGGAGCAGATCGCGGAGGGAGTGGCATTGCTGAAGAAAGCCGTGAAGTCGCGCCGCTTCGGCGCCTACACACTGCAGGCTGCGATTGCGGCCATTCATGTCGAGGCGGCATCGGTCGCCGCCACCGACTGGCGGCAGATTGTTGCGATTTATGACCAGTTGCTACGGATTCAGCCTTCGCCCGTTGTACAGCTCAATCGTGCCGTGGCCATTGCCATGTGCGATGGTCCCGAGGCCGGTCTGGCACATATCGACGCGGTATTGGAACAGGGCGAATTGGCAAATTACTACCTAGCGCATTCCGCCCGTGCCGATATGTACCGCAGGCTCGGCAGGACCGCTGAGGCTCGTGCTTCATATGAGAAGGCGCTGGCGCTGACCCAACAGGAACCAGAACGGCAATTCCTGCAGGAGCGGATTCGGCAGCTGAAATAAAAACTTTGTCCGGTGACGCATCGAGTTCGTCGCTGACGACATGATAGGTGAATGACATGAAACCAGGTCACAGGCTTTTCATTGCGATTCCTTTCGATGCGGCGACCCGAAACCAGTACGACCGTATTTCAGAGCAGTTGAGACAGCGCTATCCCGATCTTACGGTTGTTATTGCGACGAAAGAGATTGGGCCGTCGCCGGAATTTTCAGAAATCGCTACTTTCAAGGCACAGAATCGTGAACTGCACGAACAGTTCACGAACCAGATTACAAAAGCGGACATCGTCATCGCTGACCTGACACACAACAATCCGAATGTCCATGTCGAATTGGGCATAGCCTTGATGCAAAACAAGAACATCTTGCGGGTCACGGGTCGCGCAGTTGGAGAAGTGGGTTTCGACGTACGTCAATTGGACGTTCGAACATACAAGGACGAAGGGACCTTGGTCGGTGTGATTATCAAGTACCTGGACACATTTCTACGCATCAAAAGGCTCCCACTTGACCGTGCTAGCGCGCCGTTTTATAGCAGAGTGGTTCCGAGCGGATCACTGAACGCCATAAACGACCAACGTGATGATCTGTCGGCCTTATTAGACCCGCTACCCAATTTGGTCATGCGAGATGGTGCGGTCCGGGCGCGATTTACTATGCTCCGCACGGTTGATCAATCAGACTGGTTTGGAATTTGCTTTCGGGTCGGTGGATTGACGCCTTGGACAGGCTCTCACATGATCTACGTTAGGCAAGACGGAAGCGTAGACCTAGCAACCTATCCTGGGCCGCGGGTCGTGACCCTACATCCAGCGAGTCGGAACGTGCGGGGCGAACAGGAATTAGTGATTGATTTCGAAAATGACTTCTTGATGGTACGGATAGGCGAAATCGAAGTTCCGAGCTCCAGCTTGACGCACCAAAGGGCCGGACGCGTGGTGTTAGTCGCGCATCGTTCTGAAGTTTCCGTTGCGTCGGCGGAGATGGTCTGCCGGGATACCATTGAGCCGGATGTCTATTGAGAATTTGGGGCTGGCCCATTCGTAGATTTTATTTAGCTTAAACGGCTAAAAACTGGGGACAGGAACATGTGAAAAAATTGATTCTGCCGATTTTGTGGACTTGTTTGGCTGATCGAAAATGTATAGCCGATCACCAAAGATCGCGTGCAGGGCGTTTAATCGTAAAGTTTTTCCGCGCAGGAATTTGTCTCTTCCGGAAAATCAATTTTTTCACATGTTCCAGACGGGATGTTCCCGAGTTTTCGACGAATGGAGATTGGTGAACGTCCGGTCTGTCCCGAGTCCAATGAGAAAGGCGCTGGCGCTGACCCAACAGGAAGCGGAGCTGCAATTCCTGCAAGAGCGGATTCGGCGGCTGAAATAAAAACCTCGACGACCTGTCGAATTCCGGTGGGACCGTTCGACTATTTGGTGAAGGCCGGGCGACCGGCCCGCCAGAAAGGGCCCAGCGCGGTTCAAGCTCTTATATAAAAGTAGCGGCCCTGATACGGTGTCCGCACAACAATCAATACTCAATACCCAAGGAGAACACCATGCGCTTCATGATGATCATGTTTCCGAAAGACTACGAAAACGCAAAACCCGGCTGGGTGCCCGACTTCAAAGACATGGAGGCAATGGGCAAGTACAACGAGCAAATACAGAAAGCCGGCGTGCTGCTCGCGCTCGACGGGCTGACCCCGCCCTCGACGATGAGCGCGCGCGTCACCTTCAAAAGCGGAAAATCGAAAGTTACCGACGGTCCGTTTACCGAAACCAAGGAAGTGGTCGGCGGCTACTGGATCATCCACGTGAAGTCGCGCGAAGAGGCGCTCGAATGGGCCTCGCGCATCCCCGGAAAGGATAACGAAATGGTCGAAGTTCGCCGGATGTTTGATATGACCGACTTCGATCCGGAGACCCAGAAGGAGATCCGAAAGAAATTCGGCGACGCCGTCGCTGATGAGATGGGCCAGTAGTAAAAAAACTTTCCGCGCTTTGTCGAATTCGCGCCGCCTGGTGCCGCAGGTCTGGCTGGTTTTGCGAGACCTGCGCGTGGCTAAATCCGGAGCGTCCCTCATAATGTATTGTCGTTTTTGTCGTCATTTTGGCTCACGCGTCGCGGAAGTGGTCCTCGCCCAGGTCTCGCAACGGCGGCGAGACCTGGGGCACCCAGCACCTGGCACCCCGCAGCTGAAATAAAAAATCGAGAGGCTGTCGATTTTCCGTCTTCCCAACGACTATAAGACGAAAGAAGGATGAGCTACGGTTCTTGAGTGAACAGGAAACGAGTCATCGGGAACAAACCACCGGAAACAAGGAGAAAAAATCATGCCGCAATATCTGGTTGCTAACTACCTCCCCGACGACTTCGACCCGTCGACCGTAACCGAAGCGATGATGGAAGAGATCCACGCGCTCAACCGCGAATTGATTGCTGCCGGCGCCAGGAAGTTCGCCTGCGGCATTTCCCCGCCCGCCAACGCCAAGACGGTGCGGAAGCAGCCCGACGGCAAGGTGCTCGTCACCGACGGGCCGTACCTGGAGACCAAGGAGCACATAGGCGGATTTTGGATACTGGAAGCCGCCAATATGGATGAGGCACTCGCATGGGCGAAAAAGGCTGCCATCGCCTGCGATGTGGCAGGCGAGGTGCGCGAGCTTCTATTCTTCCCGGCTCCGGAACAAGGACCCGGCGGAAGCAAGTAAATTTTCGATGCTGGCCTGACAGACTAGTATCGCGTATCGCCTATTGAAAAATGAGCACTCAACTCACTCGTCGCGACTTCGCTATCCGCATCGCCGGGTTTGGTCTGGCCGGCTTTGGCCTGGCTACGCGACTCGCGCCCGCAGCTACGCTGGCGGAGGTTGAGCAAGCCTCGCGCCCAAAAACTTCGCCGGCGCTTGCGGATCAATATTCCCTTGTCGATCCGGAACTTCTTCCTGCGCTCAAGCAGTTCCCCGCCTTTGACCTCTCGGCGGAGATGGTCGTCAAGTTCCGGCAAACGCCCGGCATGCCCCCGTTACCTGTTCCCGCGCCGCAGCCCGTGGAGCGGCATATCGCCGGGCCGCCAGGAGCACCCGAGGTTCGTCTTTGGGTCGTTGATCCTGCGCCGTTGGAGAAGGGCAAGCCATTGTTGCTTCACATGCATGGCGGCGGTTTCATGATGACGGATCCCGGGTGGATGCCCCTGCTGCAAGGGATCGCGACGGATTGCCATTGCGTCGTCGTCTCGGTGGACTACCGGCTCGCTCCGGAGACGCGCTATCCCGGCTCGCTTGAGGACAATTACGCCGCTCTGAAATGGGTTCACGCCCATGCGGCGGAGCTCGGCATTGATCGCTCCAGGATTGCCGTGGGCGGTGAGAGCGCGGGCGGCGGCCACGCAGCCAGCCTTGCGATTCACGCGCGCGACCGCAACAAAGAAGACGTTCCCATCTGCTTCGAGCTGCTCATCTACCCCCAGCTAGACGACCGAACCGGCAGCTCCCACCCAGCGCCGCCCGCCGTTGGCCACTTTATGTGGACTCCCAGTGCCAATCGTCTTGCCTGGAGCTCGTTGCTCGGTGTTCCAGCGGGTTCGTCCAAGGTGCCGGCAGCAGCCGTACCCGCCCGGGTAGCCAGCGTCGCCGGCCTACCGCCTGCATGGATCGGTGTCGGTTCTATCGACCTGTTCGTCGAAGAAGACATGGAGTACGCGCGCCGGCTCGTCCACGCCGGAGTCGCAACCGAACTCCTGGTCGTGCGTGGCGCCTTCCACGGATTTGACCGCCTCGTGCCGGATGCCGAGGTCTCCAAAGAATTCAGCGCGAGTTGGAAGTCTGCGCTGCGCAAGGCTTTCGCCATGGGCAAAGCTGTTTAGCAGAGAAGCTGAAAGTGTCGCGGTTCTAAGGAGGGAAACAATGCATAAAAAAATTAGCGCAATCGCAATCAAAAGCTTCGCAGTGCTTCTCGTGCTTGATCCGGCATATCAGGCGGTGGCGCAGGCCGCCACAACACCGTCTACCACCACGCCGTATGCGAACATGGCCCCAATCGACCAATACCTCATGACGGATCAGAGTGCGGAAATAGCCCTGGCGCGAAGCGCAGCGCCGGGGTCAATTGCACGCGATGCAGAGGTACAGGTTCTTGGACGGCATGGTTTCGAAACCGCGGTGAAAGGTAAGAACGGCTTCGTGTGTATCGTGGGACGGGGGTGGACATCCGCTGCGGATGCTGACTATTGGGATCCGAAAGTGCGGGTTCCAATGTGTGTCAACGCGGCAGCCGCGCGTTCTTACCTTCTGCGCTTCACCAAAGAAACCGAGTGGGGGCTGGCGGGACGTACGCAAGCTCAGATGACCGAGTCCATCACCGCTGCCATCGCCAAGAAAGAACTGCCGGCGATGGAATCCGGGGCGATGTGTTACATGCTGTCGAAGCAAGGCTACGGCGGCGACAGCAGTCCTCACTGGCCTCCCCACCTCATGTTTTTCTATTCGGACACCGACCCCGCAATTTGGGGAGCGAATCTGCCAGGTTCCCCCGTCGTTGGCATGAGCGACCCCGTGGAGCACCTGACACAGTTCGTGATTCCTATGCAACGCTGGTCAGACGGAACGGAAAATCGCTAGGCCGAATTGTGCAAAGGGCGCCCAAGCGCCGTTACACTAGAGCGAGACAGGACAATCAAATGAGAAATCTAATCTACGCAATCAACCTTACCCTGGATGGCTGCTGCGATCACACCAAATTCAATCCCGATGAAGGAATGCTTGAGCACTACACACGTCTCCTGCAAGATGTTGACCTGCTCGTCTACGGGCGTAAAACCTATCAATTGATGGTTCCTTATTGGCCTGATATCGCAGAAAGCCAGACCGAAACAAAAGCGGACCTCGAATTTGCTCGAGCTTTTGTCTCCCTCAAGAAAGTTGTTTTTTCACGATCATTGGCCAGCACGGAAGATGGAGATACGAGAATTGTTGGTACGAACCTTCGCGATGAAATACTTAAGTTGAAGCAGGAACCGGGCAAACCTATTTTAGTCGGTGGTGTCGATATTCCTGCACAGCTCATAGCACTTGGTTTGGTCGATGAATATCGTTTTGTCGTTCAGCCAATCCTTGCAGGAGAAGGAAGACGGTTGTTGGAAGGTATTATCCTGGAAAAATTACAATTAAAACTCGTTGAGTCGAAGACCTTCAGATCAGGATGTGTTGCGCTGCGCTACTTGAAACAGTGACAGAAAATCTGCAGTCGCCGAGAATCTATGAAACCACCATCGAACGTCAAGACGCCAGCGCAATACATCGCCTCACTCCCCGCCGATCGTGCGAAGACGATAGCGACGGTGCGCGCACTCGTAAACAAGCACATTCCACGCGGCTACGATGAGTACCTCGTCTGGGGCACGATCGGCTGGACGATCCCCTTGTCTCGATATCCAGACACTTACAACAAGCAGCCGATCTGCTACGTCGCGCTCTCGTCGCAGAAGAACTACTGCTCGCTCTACCTGATGGGCGCGTTTTGGAGTGCGAGTCAGCTCGAGCAGCTGAAGGCGGCGTTCAAGGCGGCGGGGAAGAAGCTCGACATGGGGAAGTGTTGCGTTCATTTCGAGTCGCCGGACGATTTGCCGCTCGAAGCGATTGGCAAGCTGATCTCGGCGATTTCGAGCGAGAAGTGGATCGAGCTGTACGAACAATCGCGCTTGATGACCAAGGCGGGGCAGGCGCAGATGGCGAAGCAAGGTGCCCCATCGGCGAGCAAGGTGGCCGCCAAGCGGGTCGACACGAAGCGTCGGCGGTAGACACTCACAGCATGCCTCGCGCGACCGTACCAAGTCGAGCGCGCAAGTACAAGAGATCAGTCAGAGGTTTTGAAACGCGCTCTTAGCGATCATCAGTTCCGTCCGACCACTGTCGCACCGGAACAAGGAACGTAGTCAGGTGCTCCCAGGTGTCGTTGAATGCGAAGATCGGCGAACCCTGTTGCCCCACTCCCCATGTTGCAGGGTCGGTTTGCGAATAGAAAAACATCAGGTGGGGATGCCAGTGTCCGACGGGATCGCCCAAATAGCCCTGTTTGGAGAGCATGTAGCACATCGCGCCGGGCTCAATCACAGGCAATTCCTTCTTGTCGATAGCGGCGACGATGGCCTCCATCATCTGAGCCTTCGTGCGTCCAGCTAATATCAACTCCGTCTTCTTGATGGTGCGCGGAACGTAGGAACGTGCGGCTGCCCCGTTAAAGCAGATAGGAGCACGTCCCTTAGGATTCCAGAAGCCCGGATCATCGATCGGGGAGGTCCAGGAACGTTCCACTAAGCACACAAAACCGTTTTTTCCCTGAATCGCAGTTTCGTAACCGTGGCGTCCCAGAACCAGGACCTCAGCATCGCGCGAGATGGTCTCCGGCGCCGCACTCTGCGCCAGCGCGATCTCAGCTCCCCGATCCTCCATCAGGTATCGCTCAAGAGGAGCCATGTTCGGATAAACTGCTTTTTCATCTTCTGCTATCGCATGCCACGCGGTGCCAAACATAACAATCAAGACAATACTGTTCACCACGATTGCGCCGACCTTCTTGTTTTGCATAGTGTTCTCTCCAGAAATTCATTCTCTTCCTTCACCTGTTAGTCGAATGAGAAGCACGGAAATCGACACTCTGAATGTCTCAAGTTATTGGAAACGGGTCTCAATTGACGATAGATCGCCATTACGCTGATTGACCTGGTCGCCAGGGTTGCCCCGGCGCCTCACCCGCTTGCATCTTGGGTGCCAATTCAGGCGACCGCTATTTGTCCGTGTTGAAGATGTCGGCCTCGGCCTTCCAACTCCTGCCTTGCTGCTTCTTCCAGACCATTGCGCACTTCCCGGGGATGGTCATGGGCGCGTGTGGCCTTGATCACGCGTCCACAACAAAATCAAATAGCACGCCCAGCATCGCCGCCCACCCCTTCGACAAGCTCAGGGCAGGCTCTTGCGGAAAACGCAAGGACAGGGCACCCTCAGTGGGAATCGTGTACGAAAAGGTCGTTAAAGCCGGGCCACCCGCCCTACGGACCCCGATATTTAAGCGGCGCGGCTCAGCGCTGGCGGCACGACGATCTCAACAAGTCCGGTCGCGACGTCATAGACCAGGCCTGATATAAGCCACTCTCTCGGCAATGCCGGAATCGACCGCAGCGCCGCAACATCGACGGCAACCGCCGCGCGGGGATCGGTGATTGCTTTTTTCTTGAGTTCCCCTTCTTGTATCTGAAAATAGTGCGCCAGCCTGGCGGGATCGCCCACAAGACGAGTGATGCCGCAATCGGTGTGCTGAAGTACGATGAGGTGAAACTCACCGCCGCCTCCAGCAATCTCTCCGGCAACTTCACCGATTCGCCCGAGTAGTCCCAACTGCTCCAACAACCCCGGCGTGATTCGACCGCCGATATTGCGTATCACCACGGCCTCGCCCGGCTTAATTCCAAGTACGCGAGCCGGATCCACACGCATATCGGCGCAACCGATGATGATCGCCTTAACGTTTGGGAGTGCCCGTGGAAGCGAGGGCATAAGTGTGCCCGCAGCAGACTGCTGAACGGCAAAGTCTTTGTTGCGCCGTAACATAGAGTCAAGGCTGTTCATGTTGATTCTCCTTGAGAGATGTTGCCTGACCCTTTGCCGAAACCGCTCTGTCAAGCCGACGGCCGCGAGCAAGCCGGAAATTATCCGACGGGCCAGACCGCGAAGCGTCAATGTCTTTATCTACTCTCAATTGTTTTGATGGCGCGCCCGATCGATTCGGACCACATTACGAAAGGAAAACTGGGGACAGGAAGCTGTGAAGAAATTGGTTTGCTTGTGTATAGCAGAGGGCTTTCCGGACTGAATGATGGAGTCGGTTCATCCCCCATAGGCTATGAATACTTATGTGCTCAACAGGTTATGGGCCATTTTGAAGAAGGCAATGGGAACGCCAAATTATCCTGAGGAAACTGGGGACGACGGTAACCCGGGGGTGGACGGAAACACCCCGGTTTTTCACAAATAGTTAGCCTCTGCTGTCGATTTTCTCTGTGCACGACGACTATAGGATGAACGATCCAGCGCGCAATTGTCGTGACGTACGATCAACGGTCGAAGCCGGGTTGTTCCAAGGAAAAAAGATTATTCTACGAGAAAGCTCGAGTGCGTCTTTGACTTGCTCTTCGAAAAGAGATAAGCGCCTAAGGGATCAAAGATAGGAGATATAAGTGACCAACCCGCCGCTGTTTCCTGGTCGAAGTTTCTTCCACGGCACCAAAGCCAACTTGAAAAAGGGAGATCTCATCAATGCAGGTTTCAGTTCCAACTACGGCAAAAGGGCGATGGCTGCCTACGTCTATATGGCAGGCACCCTAAATGCGGCGATTTGGGGAGCGGAGTTGGCCTTCGGCGAGGAACCCGGAAAGATATACGTTGTCGAGGCGACCGGCCCTATTGAAGATGATCCCAACCTGACTGACAAGAAGCACCCAGGCAATCCGACATTGTCATATCGCTCCAAAGACCCGCTTCGTGTGATAGGCGAGGTCATCGACTGGCAGGGCCACTCCGCCGAAGAACTCAAAAACATGAAGGCCAGCCTTGGACGATTAAGGCAGCGTGGTGTTGAGGCCATCGAAGACTAGAACAAGGAGCCACAGGAAACAGGAGGAATGGATGAAATACATCTGTTTGGGATACATCGAGCCAGGGAAATTCGAAGGGATGACCGAGGCCGAGCGGCACGCATTGCTCGACGAATGCTTTGAGCACAATGACCATCTGCGCGCCAACGGACATCTGGTTGCAGAAGTACCTCTCCAGCCTCCGGAGACCGCCGTGACCCTGTACTGGAAAAACGGCAAAGTCGCCACCACCGACGGCCCCTATGCGGAAACCAAGGAACAGGTCGGCGGCATTCAAATCCTTGAGGCGCGAGACCTCAATCATGCCATTCAGCTTGTCTCGCAGCTTCCAGGCTTTAAGTATGGACTTGGACCGGTTGAGCTTCGGCCGGTTGTGGATTTGACCGAAATAATAAAGGAGAGCGAGCGGCGACGGCGAAAGGATACCCCGCAATGAGGGCAGCCACGAGGGCGAGTTCGTCTAAAAAGCTCGTTTGCTTAGAATGACGCAAAACCGTGTGAAGCTAGGGAATGACTCTGTCGCTGGAAAGACTTACTTCCGGAAAGGAAGAGCAAAATTATGTCATTCGTTAACGATTTGAAAGTTGCATTCCGCTCGCTGGCTCGAACCAAAGGGCTCGCGCTCACGGTGGTGCTGACGCTGGCGCTTGGCATCGGCGCTAACTCCGCCATCTTCACCCTGGTGCGCGGCGTACTCCTCAAACCTCTCGTGAACCGCGACGAGGACCGGCTGATCTATATCCGTCAGAGCGCCACCGGAGTCGGCGACGAGAACGCAAACTTCTCCGTGTCCGAGATCCAGGATTTGCGCGCCAACGTTAAAACCCTGAGCGCGTTCGGCGATTTCTCGACCGTGGGTTTCACCATGATCGGCCTGGGTCAGCCTCGCGAAGTTCAAGCTGGCGTCGTCGGCGGCAACTACTTCGACGTGATGGGCCTTCACCCTGTCCTCGGTCGCCTCATCGGACCGCAAGACGACGGCCCCAACGCTGCCGGAGTCGTCGTCCTCACGTATCGTTTCTGGACCACCACTTTTAAGAAAGACCCTTCGGTCATCGGCAAAGTTATTCGGCTTGATGTTGGTGTCCTCGGCAATCGGTCTGCCACCGTCATCGGCGTTCTCGAACCCTGCGTCCCCTATCCTCAGGACACCGAAATCATCGCCAACGTCGTCACCAGCCCGCACCACATCTCCGCCACCATGGTCACCGGCCGTGTTCATCGCATGACGGAACTCTTTGGTCGTCTCGCTCCCGGTGCCACCCTCGATCAAGCTCGCGCCGAGTTGCGCTCCGTCTACGGGGCCATGATGAAGCAACATCCCGAAGCATATTCGCCCAAAGCGGACTTCCAGATCGGGGCGAAGCTGTTTCACGACCAGATTACCTCGGGCGCCAGGACCGTGCTGCTGGTGCTACTCGCAGCCTCAGTACTGGTCTTCGTCATCGCGTGTGCCAACGTCGCCAACCTGATTCTCACACGGACGGTTCGCCGCGAAGGCGAGCTGACCATCCGTGCGGCACTCGGCGCCAGCACCGGCGCGCTACGCCGCATGCTGCTGGCCGAAAGCCTTCTGCTTGGCAGCGCCGGCGCCGCTCTCGGCGTAATCAGCGCGTACCCGATGGTGGCGATCCTGGCCCGCTATGCCTCGCGCTTTTCGGTCCGCGCGCTCGATTTGACAGTGGATTCCGGTCTGCTCTAGGTGGGAGCCGCGCTGGCCGTCGTCGCGGCTGTGGTTTTAGCTTTCGTTCCGCGCCTGCCGTCGGCCGATGCGTCCAGTGGCCTTAGCCTAGCCAGCGGCAGCGTACGGATTACCGGGAGCACCAGCGGCCGCCAGCGGATCTTCGCGGTTACACAAATCGCGGCGTCCTTCGTGCTGCTGGCCGGCGCCAGCATGTTGATCACGACGCTGATCGCACTGCAAACGACGCGGACCGGCGTTGATACCCGCCACGTTCTTGCCATCAACGTCCCTGCAATGTCCTACGGAAAAACACCTCAGCAAGTGCTCGATTTCTACAAGGAATCGATTCGCCGTGTGGATGCGCTACCCGGCGTGCAAAAGACCGCTTTCGGTCTGATGGTTCCGTGGCGCGATGCCGCCGCCGGCGTCGGCCTGCAATTCTCCGCCGACGGCCATGTTCATGCCGGAGGCGAAGAGGATCCTCGCGCACAGTGGCGCGTCATCTCTCCCGGATTCTTTGCCGCGCTCGGCGTTCCCATCCTCACCGGTCGTGATTTCAACGAGCTCGACGGCCAAAATAAAGATAAAGATCCCGTCGTCATCATCAGTGAGACGCTTGCACAGCGCATGTTCCCCAATCAGGATGCCCTCAATCGGCATGTCTATTGGACCGATCCCGTGCTGAAATTCGTCCCTGGGATTAGCGCCGCGCCGCACCGCATCGTTGGCGTCACCGCCGATATTGACGACCAACATGTCGTTCCCGAGCCCATCGTCACTATCTATAGCTCATTTGAAGAAGGGCCAATGTTTGGCGGCCGCCTTTTCATCCATACCGATGCAGATCCTTATTCGCTGGTCACGCCGGTCACGCGGATCATTCGCGACATGTCCGTCGACCAACCCATTGAGCATGCTGCCAGTCTCGAAGACGTCCGCGCGGAAGTGCTTACGCCCGACCGTTTGAACTCGCTGGTGTTTGGCGTGTTCGCGGCGGTCGCGTTATCGATCGCCTTGGTTGGCGTCGCGGGCGTGCTGGCGTTTTCGGTCAGTTCGCGGACGCGCGAATTCGGTATCCGACTGGCACTGGGATCACAACCACGGGACCTTCTGCGCGGCGTAATCGGAGAAGGCGCCGTAATGGCTGCGGCTGGCGTCCTCGCAGGCGCGGCATTCGGGTTCGTGATGGCGCGTTTGGCGCGCAGCTATTTCCTCGACATGAAGATGCCGGGCGCCTTGCCTGTGGTGCTTTCTGCGTTCGTGCTGCTGACGGCCGCGGTCGTCGCGTCCTCGGTGCCGGCCATGCGCGCTGCACGCATCGACGTCATGAAGGCTCTTCGCGCCGAGTGAAATGCACAGAGCAATTCGCACGGCACTAACAAATCGTCGGCCATGAGAAAAACCGGGACGGGACGGGGGGACGGACGGGACGCTCCCTGGTCTTCTGCAGGGTGTCGAGGCTGGGCCGGTGACCCGCTTCAGGTCATAGCTTCTCCGGTTCGGGCACGAAGCGGTATCCTACGCCGCGGACGGTTAGCAGGTGCTTTGGCTTGGCGGGGTCGTCCTCGATGTAGCGGCGCAGGCGGACGATGAAGTTGTCGATGGCGCGGGTGTCGGTGTCTTCGTGCAGGCCCCAGACTTCTTCGAGGATGGCTTTGCGGGGGACGATGCGTCCGCTGTTTTGAACCAGGTGGCGCAGCAGTTCGGCTTCCATCAATGTCAGTTGGATGGTGTTCTGGTTGACTCGCAGTTCGAGTTTGCTGAAGTCGAGAGTGCGCCCGTCGAAGGAGAAGGCATCGGCGGCGGGGGCGGGGCTGACGTTCATCCATTCGCGGCGGCGCAGCAAACCCTGCAGCCGGGCCAGCAGGATGGGAAGCTCGAAAGGTTTGGGAAGATAGTCGTCGGCGCCGGAGGCGAAGCCTTTGAGCACGTCCTCGGGACGGCCGCGAGCGGTCAGCATCAGCACGGGAACAAAGTTCTTGGCGGCTCTTAACTCAGTGGCCACGGCAAAACCATCCTTGCCTGGCAGCATGACATCGAGCACGACGGCGTCGAACTCTTCGCGCTGGTTGTGTTTGCCTGCGCGTTTGCCGTTCTCTTTTTTGCCGTTTTCCGGATGGCCATTTTCCTTGTGACCGTTCTCCCTTTTGCCCAGGAGCAGTTCGATGGCACGCTCGCCGTCGCCAGCAACTTCGACGCTGTGGCCTTCGGCTTCGAGATTGAAACGCAGCCCCTGAGCGATGTGGGCTTCGTCTTCGACAATCAGCACGCGGCTCATGCCCGCCTCTCCAGAACCGCTTTCTCCGCAGCGCCGTTCTCGCGGGGAACGCTTCGCGGCAATTCCACCACGACGGTCGTGCCGTGGCCTTCGCCCAGGCTCTCGGCAAACGCGCGTCCGCCGTGCTTCTGGGCAATGGCACGGACGATGAACAAGCCGAGGCCAGTGCCTTTGATGTGCGCCAGCGAACGATTGGAGACGCGATAGAAGCGCTTGAAGACGCTTTTCAGCTCCTCGGGAGGAATGCCGACGCCGTGGTCCTGCACGCTCAGGCGCACGCGCTTTTCGTCGGGCGCATCGAGGCGGATGGAAACGTCCACGCGGTCACCGGAGTACTTGATGGCGTTGTCGAGCAGGTTGGTGACTGCAGTGCGCAACTCTTCGGGATCACCGATGATGTTTTCGGCCGCTCCGTTGGCGTCGGCGAGTTCGAAACGCAATGCCTGGGACTGCAGATGATGGCCGGTGCGGGCGACTTCGACGCATTCGCGAACCAAGAGGGCGAAGTTGATGGGAACGCGTTCGCGGCTGCTCTTTCGGTGTCCCGCGACTCCGGCTTTCAGGACTTGCTCGACGGTTCCGAGCAGGCGGTCAGTGTCGTCGAGCATGCGGCGGTAGAATTCGCGGCGCTGGGATTCGTCGACGTCACGATGCTGCAGGGTTTGCAGATAGAGGCGGATAGACGCGATGGGAGTTTTGAGTTCGTGGGTAACGGCGTTGATGAAGCTGTCGTGCTGCTCGTTGCGACGGATCTCTCGCAGAAGGAAGATGGTGTTAAGAACCAGGCCGGTGGTGATAGCGCCGAAGAAGATTACGCCGAGGAAGACTTTTATGCCTTCGCGCCAGTTGAGGATGATCCAGCCGAAGCCTACGGCAACAGCGACTCCGGCTAGGCCGACGCCTAGAACGAGGAAGGTGATGGTCGCTTTGCGCCGGCTGGTGATGCGCATGGAGTGATTCTAGGTCGTTCACAGGCAGATGTCATCCTGAAGTCACACGGCGGGTTAACTGCAACAACTAAAGATCTTGAGCGCAGTGACTGCTTCGCGACGGCAAGCGGTCACGCAGTCTAAGGACCCTGAGTGTGCTGGGGGCGGGAACGACGTACCAAGGTGTTCTCACAGCGGCATTGAGCGAATTCCCTGAATCAATCTGGCGAGGATCGGCTACGTGGGGTCCTTCGACTTCGTCGTCGTTCGCTTCGCGAACGACGACTCCGCTCAGGATGACGACAATTTTCTAGACTGAGACCAACTCTGGGGTTGGAGCTGCTACTTTGGCTTCTTCGTTGGGCTTCAGTTCCGAGAGCTTTACGCGGTAGACGTGGCGGGCCAGGCCTAGTTTCTTGAGGGTCCAGATACCGTACCAGTTCATATCAATTTCGTACCAGCGCAAGCCGTGGCGGGCGGAAACCGGATGAGCGTGATGATTGTTGTGCCAGCCTTCGCCGAAGGTCAGGATGGCGACCCACCAACTGTTGGTCGAGAGGTCTTTCGTGATAAAGCGGCGTGAGCCCCAGCTGTGCGTCGCCGAGTTCACCAGCCAGGTCGTGTGCAGGCCGACGACGGTGCGCATGAACACTCCCCAAAGTAGGAATGGCAGTCCGCCGATCGCGAGCAGGATCAAGCCCAGGACGATCATCGGAACATAGTGGTATTTCGTGATCCAGACGTGGAACTTGTCTTTCGCAAGGTCGGGGACATAACGCGCGAGCGTTGTGGTGTCGTGATGCATGGACTTGCCGGTCAGAATCCAGCCCATGTGCGCCCACCATTTTCCATCGAGGGGGGAATGGGGATCGCCTTCGTGATCGGAAAACTGATGATGAATGCGATGCGTGGCCACCCAGAAAATCGGTCCGCCTTCGAGCGCCAGGGTCGCGCAGGTGGTCAGGAAATACTCCACCCACTTCGGAGTTCTGTATCCGCGATGCGTGAGCAGCCGATGGTAGCCCATGCCGATGCCGAGGCTTCCCGAAACCCACCATAGAAAGATAGAGACAAAGAGCGCTTTCCAGGTAAAGAAGAAGAGTGCGGCGATTGCGCCCACATGAAACAGGCCCATGAAGGTTGCAGTTACCCAGTTAATTTCGTTGTCGGCAGCTGGCTCGCGATGTAGCGCTTCGAGTTCCATGGTGGATCCCTGTATTCGATGTAAGTGCTATGAATCTAACCTAGCAGGGACCATTCGTGGCGTGTGTAATACTTCTGTAATAAGCAGGCAAGATTCCATTACGGAAGTACCCGGACAGTACCCTGACGTCGGATAGGAGTCGCGAGAAGGCGACCGCGGGTCAGGCGGATGCTCCTTTAACTTCCACTCCCGCCCATTTCTCTAGCAGCGTGAGCGTCGCGGCGTAATCCAGATCGCCATGGCCGTCTTCGTCGGCAACGTCGTAGATTTCTTCGACTGTCTCCAGTCCGGGCAGCCGGACGCGAAGTTCTTTGGCGGCGTCCAATGCGAGCTTGAGGTCTTTGTGCATGAGGCGCAATGGGAAGTTCGGGGAAAAGTCACGTTTCAGGACAAATGGAGCTTTGTACTCGACCACGCCCGAGTTCACCATCGACGCCTGGATTAAGGGCAACAGGACTTCGGCATCGACTCCGAGCTTCGCGGCCAAGGTGAGGGCTTCGGCAAAACCTTCGTAGATGAGCGCGATTTGCAGATTCATGACCAGCTTGGCGGCTTGGCCCTTGCCGGTCTCGCCCATGCGGAAGAATTTTTTGCCGGTCGCGGCTAAGAGGGGTTTCAGTTTTTCGATGGCTGCATCTTCTCCGCCAATAATGAAGATCAGGGTGCCGTTTTCCGCTCCGGCTTTGGATCCGGTCATGGGCGCGTCTACATATTCCACTCCCTGGGCGCGCACGCGCTCGGCAAACTGGCGGGTGGCGGAAGGCGAGATGGTGCTTGAATCCACGATGGTCGTGCCGGGTGCCAGGGATTCATGGACGCCTTGTGGTCCGAACAAAACGCTTTCGACCGCTTTGGTGTCCGAGACACACGTCCACACTACTTCGGCTCCGCGGGCCGCTTCGGCTGGAGTGGAGGCGCTGCGTGCACCTTCGACATCCTTTCCGGCAGTGCGGTTCCACACTGTGACTTCGTGACCTGCTTTGGCGAGGTTCGACGCCATTGCCCGCCCCATGATTCCTAAACCTAAGAACGCAACACGCATTTTCGCTCCTATGAATTCGTCCTTTCCGCGAACGTCGCGGCTCCAAGCGAGACGTAGCAAGCTACGTCTCTACGAGCTTGAATTTGCAATGCTTGCGGAGAAGTTCCTATTAGGATTAGAACTGACGGTTGCGCAACGGTCAAGCAATCGGCGACGAATTGTCTTAGAATGGCAACAGACGGAAACAAATGCGGCCGGAACTCGGACCGCGATCCGCCCAGGAGCAGATGTTAAAGCCGACGCTTACGAATCCCGTTCTCCGCAAACGCGCGCGCGCCTTTGGCACTCTGGTGCGCCACTCAGCGGTCATCCCTCGCACCGGGCAGGCGTACGAACCCAAATTGGTCAGTAATGGCGAGTTGGGCGTGACTTTCATCGGGCATTCCAGCTTTTTCGTGCAGATCGGTGGCCAGAATGTCATCATCGATCCTAATTTTGCGCCCTGGCTGTTTGTGCTGAAGCGTCTGCGCAAGCCGGGGGTGCGGCTCCGCGACCTTCCCCCCATCGATGTGGTTCTGGTCACGCATGCGCACTTTGATCATTTGCATCGGCCGTCCTTGCGGGCGATCGTGCAGCAGGCTCGGCTTCGCCGCGCGGCGCCGCCGACCATCGTCGTGCCTCATCACGTTCTCGATCTCGTCTCCGACCTCGGCTTTGGCGATGTGGTCGAACTCGACTGGTGGAACAGCTACCGCCATCGCGAGCTTACGGTGACCCATGTTCCTTCGCGCCATTGGGGCGCCCGCATCATTAAGGATTCTCATCGCGGCTACGGCGGCTATGTGTTGCGCGACAGCAAGCATTCTCTTTATCACGCCGGCGATACGGCTTATTTTTCCGGCTTCCGCGAGATTGGGCAACGCTTGGCGCCCGAGCTGGCGCTGTTGCCCATCGGAGCATATGACCCGCCGTCGTTTCGCAATGTCCACGCCAATCCCGCCGACGCCACCCGCGCTTTCCTTGATTTGAAAGCGCGCTGGATGGTGCCCATGCACTACGGAACCTTCAAACTTTCCCATGAACCCATGGACGAGCCCTTACAGTTGCTGGAGCAGGAGGCGAAGGCTGCGGGGATTGAGGATCGCGTGCTGGTGCTGGAAGAAGGCGTCACCAGGTTTTTCTAGAAAACATCTGGCTCGCCTGAGCTAGACACCCTTGCCTCGATAAGCCTTTCGGCCGTCGGCGATTTTTCTCTCCTAGGTGTCGTCTTTTCCCTTCGGTTTCCGATATCTCAGACAGAGGGGCATCTCGAGGTGGAACGATCCGCCTCCGAACGCTTCCGATCAATTCAAGGAGAATTTCATGCTACCTACCAGCACGCTCATGCCTCAGAACAGGCTGATGATTTCACTCTCGCTTTTATTCCTGTTATCGTTCGCTGCCCTGCCTGCGCACGCCGACCATATTCATTTCCTCTCGCACAACAACGCCGGGTGGTTCGATCAGGATCTCACGGCATTGACGAACGCAAGCCTCCCAAATTCGCCAACCGGAGTCGCCGCCTTTTCCACCACTGGCAATAACCAGCTGCATGTCTATTACTCCGCAACCGATCAACACGTCCACGAGCTGTTTTTCAATAACACCAACTGGAGCGACCAGGACTTGACGGCTGTAACGCGCGGACCATTGTCTCTCGGCTTGGGCGGAATTTCAGGATTTGCAATCGGCCAACAGCTGCATGTCTTCTACCTGGGAAACGACCTGCACGTTCACCAACTTTTCTTCAACACCACAACCTGGGTTGACCAGGACATCACCACGGTTGCCAATGGCCCGGTGACGGACTTCAACTCGCTGGTGGCTTTCCACACGGTTCCAAATAATCACTTGCACGTCTTCTATTTGGCAAATAATTCCAACGACATCCACGAGCTGAATTTCAACGGCACCAACTGGACTGACCAGAACATGAGAACGATTGCCCATCAAGAACCGGCGGCTGGTGGCTGGATGGCGGGCTTTGCCACCGGAAATCAGGAGCACCTGTTCTTCGCCGCGTTCAGCCCCAAGGACAAGCTGCATCTGGCTCATCTTTTCTTCAATAACTCCAAGTGGGTGAACCAGGATGTTTCGGCGAAGGTACACGGTCTGCCGCTCAGTCCGTCGGCCGGGATCACGGCATTCGCGGTCACGTCCGGTCAACTGGAGGCGTATGGCGTGACTAACGATTTTGATGTCCGCCAGTTCACGTTGAAGAACAACACGTGGACGGACGAAGACTTGACCGGGCTCGCCGGTCAGCAGGACTTTAGCATTGGTGGAATGGTCGCTTACAGAACAACTCCCAACAATCAATTTCACCTATTTTACCCACCGAATGATATCGACCAGCTCTCCTTCAACGGCACAATTTGGAGCGACATCGATCTGACCACCCTGACTGGCGGCGGAATACCCAACGGGAAGGGCGGCATGGCTGGATTCGCCATCAAGAATCTACAGTATGCGTTTTACGTAGCCCAGTGAAACGCTCGGGGCCGCGCCGACTCTGCCTCGGCGCGGCGCCGCTTTGTGCAGTGGGCCGGCAGAACGCATCCCATCCTGCTCGGCGTGTAGAAATAATAGTCTGCGGTGCTGATCGGCGCCGTGGCGGAACTACTTTACCTTCTCTACATCGCTCGGAACCCACCCCTTATCGAAAAACTGTTGCGTGGGGCCATACAACCTGAGAATCACAAAAAAACCCTCACTTGGGACAGTGCGAATCCAGTTCTTGCTTCCGTTCGCAGGAGGATCGGGACCAAAGTAAATGTCGGTCGAGCCGTCGAGGTTCGTCGCGGGTTTGTCCATCGTATTGATTGAGGGGAATGGCTGGCCATTATCGAGGCCCGAGGCGGTCATCGAATCATAGGCCGTCACCGACCAGAAAAGCGCGGCCGGAATATCTTTCGGTAAGTGCAATTTGTAACGCTTGTCTCCCATTAAGAAATCGCCGTCGGCATCCTTGTATGTAGTGGGATACTTCGCGCCAACGTTCACCATGCTGGCTGCCATACCGGGGCTCGTCGAGTAAGCGTAGGTAAAAAAACCCGTTCGCGGGTCAATGTAGTTGAACGTGTCGCCGGTGAAGGTCGCATTGCCGGGAAAGACGTTGATCCATTTGCGGTCTTTGTACCAGTATCCGTTCGTTAGAGTCGGCGACGGATCGTAGCTCGTGCCGTGCCCGATACGTGTGGCTGTTCGCGCTGCGCGATCGAGCAGTTCTAGCTCGTGAGCATCGGGCTGGAACTTCTGCCCCTTGATGATTCCGAGGGTGGCGAGCATACCGCGCATTTCCTTGTCGGCTGGATCGGCATATTCGTGCTCAATGAATCGAACCAGAACGTCGAAAGCCTTCCCATCGGTCGCGTAGAGCAGGTTTGCTGGCTTCGCCGAGGCGTTCGGAAATTGCATGGGCTTGGCTGAATCTTTTTTCCCGAGCGGATAGATTTTGGTTCGCTCCATCACGCTAACGGGCCCTTCGAGCTGCTTAGGGTCCTTGAAAAAACCGCGCCAGAACACGAAGACTCCGTACGAGCGGGATCGAAAAGCCAGGAAGCCTTCGGGTACCGCGCCTTGATAGTCGGGAGGCAGGAGCAGGTAGTTCCCTCCCCTGCCGTGATCCGGCCCCGGAAGGCCGACGTCCCCGCACCACGTTTTGCCCTCAATCGGCTGTTCGGAACAGATAGGCCGCTGAAAGAAGTCGTCAAGGATACCCTGGAGTCCGGGAGGGACTTCAATTACGAGCGGTCCGTCATCCTTAAGATCTACGTATCCCATGGCATAAAGACATCCGAATTGGGCGTAGTCACGAGCGTTTTGGCGTTCAGGCGATCTTTGAAAATCGGCAGGACGTTGTAGCCCGCGCCGAAGATCTTTTCGGAGCCGTCTTTCATTCCGTACATATTCAGCGCCGGCAATGCCCAGAGGTAGCTCTGTACTGCTCTCTCGAAAACCAACTCGTCCTTAAGCTGCTGAATGGACTCCTTGCTCGGATATCCGCCCGGGAACGGTGTCTTGGCGAGCTGATCGTAATGCGAGTCCTGGGCGCTGGACATCGCGGCGATTCCGCAAAAAACGCAAATCATCGCCACCCGTTGCCAAGCTTTCAGATTCGTCCGCCCGACTAGAGCCATGATTCCCTCCCATTTTCTGAACGCATCGCGAAGAGTTTCCCGAATGTCGTTGCAGATGGCCTGAATTATAGAAGATGCTGCGAGCCTCGTACTCCACAACTGACAGGGAAAGGGCCGGGGGAACTTTGCTGTCTCAGTGAACCCGTTGATTGGCGTTAAATCGCGAATTAGATCAACGGTTCTCAGTTGGCGAAGCCGCCCGGTTGCATCCACAACGTGCAGTATCCTCGCTAGAATCGCTGGCGGATCCCAGCCTCACTTGGCGGGCGCGTAGAAATAGTAGTCCGCGGTGTAGCTGCTCTTCGTTTCGGCGTTTGGGTGCGACGGGTCGCATCCCTCGGCTGGCGGCTTGCCGCCGTGGGTGTGGATGCGTTGGATCGTCGTCACGCTGGTGAGCGGGCCACTTCCGGAATGACTCACAACGTTCACCAGCAACCATGGAATGGAGCCAGCATCTGGGGAGTCGACGTGCGCAGTGGCCTTGCCCGTGACCTCGCTTCCGTCATTTAGTTTCCACGTGGGGCCAGCGAAGTGGCTTCCGATGACCTTGCCTTTTTCATCTTTCAATTCAGCGTCGGGCGCTTTCAGTGCCCAGGTGAACTTGCCGTCCGCGCTGGCCTGACAGGTGTAGATCTGCGATCCGGAGGCATGGGCGAGCAAGATAACTTCTTCGCCGGTAGGAGCCTGAAGGGCAGCCGGAACGTTGGGAGGATTTTGTTTCTGGGCGTTAGCTGCGGGGAGGCAGAGGAAAGATAAGACCAGGAAAAGGCCGATCATACTGGTTGGCACAAGTCTTCGCATGGCGAGATTGTAGCAGGACGCGATTCGCCGGTTTGAGGTAGTTTTGTATATGCCTGCTCCGCAGAAATCTGTGACTTCGAAACCGATGATGATCCTGATTGCCGGTCCCTACCGCTCTGGCACGAATGACGATCCGTCCCTGATCAAGAGAAACGTTCAGGAGATGGAGTCGTACGCGCTGCCTCTCTTCCATGCCGGGCACATTCCGGTTTTGGGGGAGTGGCTAGCGCTCCCGCTCGTGGAGTTGGCCGGGTCCAGGGAGATTGGCGACCAAGCTTTCAATGAGGTATTCCATCCCATCGCAACTCGGCTGCTTGAAAAGTGCGATGCTGTGTTGCGGGTCGGTGGGCCGTCGGCCGGAGCCGATGAGATGGTGCGCGTCGGCAGAAGCCTCGGGCTGAAGATCTACAGTTCTCTCGCGGAGATTCCGAAGGCGGAGTGATCGGAGTTCATTCTTCATTGGTCCAGCCCGACCGAGAAAATTTCTCTCCTTTTAACAACTTTTAACATTGGTTGGTCTAGACTCTTCGTCCGGAGGATTTCTATGACTGACAAAGTAAAAGCCATACCCGATGGATTCCACACCATCACGCCCCATCTGACGGTTCGGGATGCCACCCGCGCCCTCGACTTTTACCAAAAGGCTTTCGGTGCCGAGGTTCTTAACGTTGCCCCAGCTCCAGGAGGCAAGGTGATGCACGCTTCGATCAAAATCGGAGATTCTATTCTGATGTTGAACGATGAATTCCCGGAGTACGGCAGCGATCCCGCGCCGTCTGCCAAAGGTGGCACGGGCGTGGCCCTCCACATTTATCTCGAGAACGTGGATGCAGCCTTCCAGCGTGCGGTTTCGGCTGGCGCCTCGGTAAAGATGCCGGTGATGGATATGTTCTGGGGTGATCGCTACGGAGTCGTGCTGGATCCCTTCGGTCACAAATGGTCGCTGGCAACCCACAACCGCGATATGTCCGCCGAGGAAATGCAGAAGGAGCAAGAGCTGGCATTCAGCAAGATGCCGAAGTCGGCTTAGTAAGAAAGTAGGATTCTGAGATCTCGCAGGTTGTTGCCGGTCGGACCAGTCATGATCGTATCGCCTAAGGCGTCAAACAACGGATAGGCATTGAAGGTGATAAGGCTGGCTGCCGGCCGCAACCCACGAGAGCTAGATCGATTGAGAGTTGTTCCGTCGACGATCGCTCCCGCGGCGGGGCTGTTGCCATCGATGCCATCCGTTCCGGCGCTGAGTATCGTAATGTTTTCGTTCGCGATGTTTTCAGCGCAGGCCAGAGCGAACTGCTGGTTGCGTCCGCCTATGCCTCCGTTGCTGACCTTCACCGTGACCTCGCCGCCGGAGATGAGGCAGGCACGCTCTGATCGCTTTCGCAAGTCAAACAAGCGCTGCAACAGATAGTCAGCCGCGCGCATATAGTCCCAGTCGTCGCAACTGTCGTCCACTTCTACGGTGAAGCCGTGGCGCTCGGCTTCTTTTTTGCAGGCGTCGAGCAAAGTCGAATTCGACAATACCGTCCACCAGCGGCTGCGATGAAAGGCCGGGTCGTCTGATTTCGGCGTTTCTTCGAGAGCATGGCGCTGAAACAATTCCCGCACTGGAGTTGGAAAATGCTCCAGCATGCGATGCTTGGCGGCAATCGCGTAACAATCCTCCACGCTGGTCGCGTCGGGCATGGTTGGACCTGAAGCTAAAGCATCGGGCGTGTTGTCCGGAACATCCGAGACCAGAATCGAAACCTGCTGCGCCGCCGGGGCCGCCCGCGCCAATCTTCCTCCCTTGACCGCAGAAAGATGTTTGCGAATGGCGTTGATCTCCGCGATGGGTGCGCCGGAATGGACGAGGACGCGGTAGGTAGCGATCAACTCGTCCAAAGAAATCTCGTCGTCGAGTGGCTTCTCTGCAATCGAAGAACCGCCACCGCTCAGCATGAAGATGACGAGCGACGAGGCATTCTGCGCGCTCAATGACTTCAGCATGGCCTCGGCGGCGCGAATCGATTCTTCATTTGGCATGGGATGCCCACCGTGGAAATAGCGGAACCCGCGCGCCTGCGAAACGGGCTGCACCGAACTGGCGACAATGCCTTCAAAGTTGTCTCCGGCCTGAATCTCGAACGCGCTCACCATGGTGTGCGCGGCTTTGCCGATCGAAACTATCAGGATCCGGTTGTAGGCATGGAGATCGTAAAGGTCTTCGCAAACGCGAAGCACTCCGCGTTCACAGGAAATATGGCGCTCAAACGCCCGATCGATGCTGGACTCGCGGAGGGCGCTTTCGAAAAGATGCCGGGCTGTAACCCGCATTTCGATGGCTTGTCTCTCGCGGTTAGCCGCTGCTGAAGACATAGTGGGATTATAGAGGGTGCTGTTTCAGGCAGTACTCACGTGATCAAGCGGAAATATTTTCCTTGATCCACGATTCAATCGCTTCCCGCAATTCCCGCAAGCGACCTTCAAAGAAATGATCCGCGCCTTCGACGATCACCAGCTTCTTTGGCTCCGGAAGTGATTGCACCAATTGTTCCAGCTTCGCTCGAGGTCCGAACTGATCACGGTCCCCGCTCACGAACAGCTCGGGTTTCGCGCAACTTCGCAGAAAGTCGAAGTCGTAGACTCGATCGTCTATCGTGACAACCGGCAATCCGAGTCCGATGACAGCGGTGACGCGGGCATCCGGGCACGCGACACGTAATCCCACTGCTGCTCCAAAGGAAAATCCTGCGAAGATCAGTGGCAAATGAAACTCATGATCCAACCAATCGAGCGCAGTGCGGACGTCCTGCACCTCCCCGTCGCCGTGGTCGTGCTCGCCCTGACTCAGCCCCGCACCCCGAAAGTTGAACCGCAATACCGGATAGCCAAAACTGTTCAGCGCTTTCATGGCGTGGAACACGACCTTATTGTGCAAGGTTCCGCCATAAAGCGGATGCGGATGGCAGACCACCGCGGCGTGAGTAGCATGTTCGGCGCCGGCATTGAGCAGCGCTTCCAGTCTTCCCGACGGACCGTCGAGAAACAAAGAGCGAATAGAACTGGAATGGGCAGTCATTAGAAGTCCCAACAGAATAGCAGCCCAGCCACTCTCTAGAGACGTGGCTTGCCACGTCTTGTCGTTGCCGGCTGAATGCTTCCCGCATATCGGCAGGCCCATGCCTGCACCACCGCACATGCGTTATCCTCTCTCCCATGGATGTCGTCGCGTTCACCCGTCAACTGGTAGACATTGAATCGATCACCGGCAACGAAGCCGCCGTCGGCAACGTTCTTCACGCCGAACTTTGCCGCATGGGATACAAGGCAAATAAGCTCCAGGTCGAAGGCAACCGCAGCAATGTGTACGCGACTTCTCCCCAGCAACCGAAGCCGACGATCGTTTTCTCGACGCACATGGATACGGTGCCACCGTTTATTCCGTCGTCCGAAGATGCCACTCGGGTTTATGGCCGCGGATCGTGCGATGCCAAAGGAATCATCGCGGCTCAGATCGCCGCAGGCGAGCGGTTGCGTCAAGAAGGCATGTACGTCGGACTTCTTTTTCTGGTAGGTGAAGAACGGAACAGCCTGGGGGCTCAAGTGGCGAACCAGCAGTCTCCTGGCTGTAAGTTCCTAGTGAACGGCGAGCCTACCGAGAACCGAATCGCAACCGCCTCCAAGGGAACGCTCCGAGTGAATGTGATCGCCGAAGGAAGGATGGCCCACTCCGCCTATCCGGAGCTGGGCGAGTCAGCGATCGACAAACTGCTGGAAGCTTTGAGGCGGCTTCGCGCGATGCAACTCCCCGTAGACGAGGCCATGGGTCCATGCACGCTGAACATTGGGGTGATCGAAGGCGGGCGCGCTCCTAACGTGATTCCCGACAAAGCGCGGGCCCAACTGCTTTATCGTCTGATTGGACCGACAGACGAACTGCGGCGGAAAATTGAGCACGCAGTTGTGGGCCTGGCCAAGGTCGAGTTCGTTCTGGAGATTCCGTTTCTCCGCCTGCGCACCCTCGACGGACTCCAGACCATGGTCGCAGCGTTTACGACAGACATCCCTGCCCTCACCAACTGGGGCGAGCCACTACTGATCGGTCCGGGATCGATTCACGTTGCCCACACCGAAGGCGAGTACATCGAGAAGCAGCAATTGCAGGAAGCCGTCAGTTTGTATTGTTCGATTGCGAAGAAGTTAGTGGGCGAATGAGAAACTTCATCGTAGGAAAGACGCGTCCAAGAAGCTCTTCACCACAAAAACCGTTACACTAATCTCATGACCACCCAGACGCTCAACTCCCTCTCCCGCGCGTCTTCCGCCTATCTCCGCTCGGCCATGCACCAGCCCATCCACTGGCACGAGTGGGGCGAGGACGCCTTTGCCATGGCCCAGCGGGAGAACAAGCCCATCCTCCTCGACATCGGCGCCGTCTGGTGCCACTGGTGCCACGTGATGGACCGCGAGTCCTATGACAATCCCGAAATTGCCGAGTTCATCAACCAGCATTTCGTCGCGGTGAAGGTCGATCGCGACGAACGTCCGGACATTGACAGCCGCTACCAGGTCGCGGTCAGTTCGATCAGCGGACAAGGTGGCTGGCCGCTGACGGCTTTCCTCACGCCTGACGGCAAACCGTTTTACGGTGGAACTTATTTTCCGCCGGACGATCACTACGGACGCCCCAGCTTCAAGCGTGTGCTGCTTTCTATCTCGAATGCCTATCACGAAAAAAACGACGACGTCACAGAGCAGGCAAAGTTGGTCGAAGGTGCGATCTCGCACGCCGAGTCCTTTACCGGAAAAAGCGCCGGGTTTTCGCCGTCGGTTATTGATGCCATCGTCAAATCCGCGCTGAAGATGTTTGACCCGGAAAATGGCGGCTTCGGAAGCGCGCCCAAGTTTCCGCATCCCGCTGCCCTCGATCTGCTAATCGACCAATACGTGCGCTCAGGCGACGAACACCTACGCGACGTGTTCGCCAGCACTTTGGAAAAGATGGCCCGCGGCGGCGTCTACGACCAACTGGCCGGTGGATTTCATCGTTACTCCGTCGACGAACGCTGGATCGTGCCGCACTTCGAGAAGATGTGCTACGACAATTCCGAACTGCTGAAGAATTACGTTCACGCCTATCAAGCCACGGGCGGCTCTGGGTTCTTCGCGGATGTCGCTCGCGACATCATTCGCTGGATGGACGAGTGGCTCAGCGACCGCGAGCACGGCGGCTTCTACGGCTCCCAGGACGCCGATTACTCCATGGACGACGACGGCGATTACTTCACCTGGACGTTGCAGGAGGCGCAGGCCGTTCTCACCGAAGAAGAAGCTCGCGTGGCCACTCTGCATTACGACATCAACGAAATCGGCGAGATGCACCACAATCCTGCGAAGAACGTGCTGTACCAGCGCGCCAGCATAGAAGAGGTTGCCAAACGCCTGAGCCTCCCGCAGGAGCAGATCCAGACTCTGCTGCAATCCGCAAAGAAAAAGATGTATGCAGCCCGCCTGAAGCGCCCGACTCCGTACATCGATAAGACGGTTTACACGGGATGGAACGCGCTCTGTGTCTCGGCGTATCTGGACGCCGCGAAAGTTTTGCGGCTCAAAGTCGCTGAACATTTCGCCTTGCGCTCCCTGGATCGCATCCTGGCCGAGGGATGGCAAGCGGAAAATGGTTTGCTGCACGTGCTGGCTTATTCCGATGGGGATGCTGAACGCCGTCAAATCGCCGGCGTGCTCGACGATTACGCCTTTACTGTCGTTGCCTGCCTGGATGCCTATGAGACCACCGCCGATCTCAGCTACTTCAATTTCGCGAGACGCATTTCGGACGCGATGCTCGAGCGTTTCTTCGACCCGACTTCGGGTGGCTTCTTCGATACCCAGAAGACTTCATCCGGCGAGAAACTGCTCGGCGTACTGGGCACGCGCCGCAAGCCTTTTCAGGATTCTCCGACTCCCGCCGGTAATTCCGTCGCCGCGATAGCCCTGCTCCGGCTCCACGCCTACACCAACGAGACCGCCATGCGCGACAAGGCGGAACAGACTATCGAGCTCATCGCCAGCTTGGCTGGGCAATTCGGGCTATTCGCGGCCACCTACGCGATTGCCGCGGTGCATCTCGCGCATCCTCACACCCAAATTGTGATCGTCGGAAGCGGCGAACTGGCCGACCGGCTGTACGACGCGGGAGTTGCATCCTATTCCGTCGGCAAGTCCGTGCTCAAGCTCGCGGCTAACGAAGCCGTTGCGCAGAATCTTCCTCCCGCGCTTGCCCAGACAATTCCGGAACTACCTGCGGTCAAGCAAGGTAAAACTGTAGCCATCATTTGTTCCGGATTCAGCTGCCAGCCGCCGCTTTCTGATCCAGAGGAACTGACGCAATGCTTGCGCCGACTCTCGTTGACCAGCCATTAAATCCCGGCAGGAATTTCCCGCACAAAAAAAGAGGCTGGCGTTGCTTTTTGCAATCGCCAGCCTGCTGAATTCAAGAGCTGCTTAGGGGCAGCTCGTAATCACGCCGAATGCCTTAGCGGCATCCGCGTCCCGTGCAATCCGGGATCGGCGCGCCGTCCTCCGGTACCGGAACTACCGGAGCTGCAAGCGCTGTGTAAGCACAAATCATACCTACCATCAGGAACAACATCCTGACCGCACGTTTCATGGATTGTTCTCCTCTAGTGCGGGTCCCCTGGGAGCGGCGACCCTGACTTGGCAGGGATTATACAGGGTGGTGTCAAGCGCTTCGCGCAGATTTGTTTTAACAGAAATGATTTAGCGAAGAGGTTTACGAAAAACGAACAGGCCTCTGAACTACTTGATATTTATTGTTTGCAGCGAATATGAGGTGCGCGGTTGAAACGATTTATGTCCGCACATTTTTTACGGATTGCGAAACAGCGGGTCTTGAATTTAGACAATCCGTGCTTAACGAACTAAGTTCCTAGGGAGAGCGCGCGCAGAAAAAGAGGGCGCGATTTTCTCCGCCGAGGACATCTTGCGGGCCAAGCGCTTGTCTTCGACGCTTCCTCCGTCAGCATCCCTCGGCGCACGCGAGAACGCCCGGTCCACCATGCTCTCGAACATGGGAATCAAGGAATCGCCACCAACCGGGTGCCGCAACTCGCTGAGTCCCTGATCCCAGCGCTGCGACATCAGCAGTCTGGCAGACCCGGCCTGGGACGACGTCTTCAGCAACGCGTATCCGGTCCAAATGACAATCGACAAGGTGTAGGCTGCAGAATTGACGATGCTTACCGAAGCGGTACGGATTTGACCACCGCAAATCAAAGCAAATACAACTAATTCGACCGCCGCGAAACTGCCGAGTCCCAGGGCGATGCCGAAACTGTATTGCCGTCGTGAAACTCCCAGATGCCGGGAGAAAAACAGGAGAAACAGTATCAGCCCGCATTGGATGAATCGCATACAGCGTTGCCCGATGATCACGGCCTGGCCCAATACCGTGTCGCTTCCGGGTTGGCTTGCGGCCGTAACCACGATCGCCACCAATAACATCACCAGCCCAGCCCACCTGAATAACAGAGTTCCCAGGTCGTTGAGATTAGGGTAAGGACGAAGCACGTCCAGGAAGATCTCGTGAATGACCTTGAACCCTATCGCCAGGCTGATTGCGGCGCTGATCCAGTATGCGTAGAAATAGGGCCTGCCGTTGTGGTACCGGTAGATCGGGAACAAAAGCGCGAAGTTCACAAACTGAAAAACGACGTAGGCGAAAAAGACTGGAAAGGTCCGATGCAGCCGCCGCCAAAAGAGGACCCCAGCCAGCGACAATTCCAGGACTGGGTGGGTCATCCAGAGCGCTTGCTGAATATTGGCATGCATGGGATTAGCTCAATACCGCACTAGCTCAAGGGTGTAACTCACCCCGTTTTCGCGCACCTAGACCTTACCAGTTCTGACAGCAAGGTCAATGGACGAAAGTAACCAGAGGTAATAGTTACCCTGCCATCGCTGCTAAATAATTCTTCCGCTGAAGGATAGGTTGGAGGGGAGTGGAGTTATATGAGAGTTTCGCTGCCTCGATATGGTTACTATGGGGATGATCATGGTTATGTAACGCCAAGACCCCAAATTCTCCACGCTCAGGGCGAACTTCCCGATCAAAACGGTGTATATTTACTCCCCGTTCCCAAGCGTCAAGCAAATATGTCGCGAATAAGAGGCAAGGCATGAGCCCCACGGCCTTCAGTTTGATCGTGCTCATAAGCGTTTTCGGTGGCGCGGTTCTCGGAATCGTTTTGCGGAAGACCCTGCCCGAGCATCATTTGAGTGGTGGATCGCAAGATGTCGTGAAGCTGGCAATGGGATTGGTTGCAACCATGTCAGCTCTCGTTCTCGGTTTGCTGATCTCTTCGGCCAAAGGTTTCTACGATTCCCAGACTGCCGATCTTACCCAAATCTCCTCGCGGATTATCTTCCTGGACCGCGTATTGGCCCACTACGGGCCGGAGTCGGCCGAAGCGCGCGAGAAACTCCGCGCCGCAGTTAACGACAATCTCGACAGGATCTGGCCGCAGGAAAGGCAGCGGTCCTCCGAAATAGGAGCGCCAACCAGCGGCACGGACACCCTGGTGGACAAAATTCAGGCGCTGACGCCGAAGGACGACCGACAACGCGCGCTACAGACACAAGCCGTGGGGATGGCAATTGACCTCGGACAAACCCGTTGGTTGATGTACGAACAGGAAGCGGTTTCCGTCTCCAAGCCTATGCTTTTGGTTTTGGTTTTTTGGCTGATCGCCATCTTTATCAGCTTCGGTCTCTTCGCGCCTCGCAACGCAACCGTTACCGTGGCTTTATTCGTCGCCGCACTGTCGGTTTCCGGCGCGATTTTTCTGATCCTGGAAATGTACACGCCATTCGATGGAGTGATTCAAATTTCGAGCGCGCCGTTGAGGAACGCCCTCATCCATCTCGGCCAGTAGCGGGTGGATCAACTGACCCGACTAAATCGGGTTCGACGGTCTTATTGCGCTATGACTGCCCCCTACCACTGCTCTCCCCTTTCGCTTGTTAACCAGAGCTTGTTAACGATACCGAACAGAAAGGCGGTGGTCAGCCCGAACAGCAGCCATCCGTTAAGAGCCTCCAACGCGCCCAGAAGCTGCCAATGCTCATCCAGATAGAGATTCACGTGCCCGTAGCTGGTTATCGCGCTGAGTGAATAGAGCATTGCGGACTTGTAGTTGGGCAGGGCGCCGAGGAGCCGGTAGGCCCAGGCCCAAATAGCGGCCTCGAACGCGTGCAGACTGCAGGCCAGCCAGATCGTAATGCTCATCGCCACAACCCGCATGAAGGTAGGGTGACGGCGCGACATCATGCTGTTGGAGATCAGGCGGGCTCTGCGGTTCACAAGCCCAAGACCCAAAACGTGAATGACGACCGTTAACACGATTAAGGGAAAGCCCCATACCCATTCGGCGCGCCAGGTCGCGGGAATAACGGCACCAAAAACCAGAGCGTGGGCAATTCTCATCACAATCTCCTTCGATCCTCGACGGCTCAGAAGGATATCGCACTCCTCGCCTTCTGGGACGCAAAGATGATTCCACGCTCTGCTGGCTGATATGGTCCGGCTGCCGAAAATTCAACGACGGATGATAGGCGTCGATTGCGTCGCTTACACTTCCGGGGACGCCTGAATGTATGCCCGCATCATCCGGACCTCGTGGTCTTTTTCGTTGAGATCGTGAAGCAGGATGTCACGCAGGGAAACGATCCCTCGGAGTTCCCTGTTCTGGCACACCGGCAAATGGCGAAAACCGTGACGCCGCATGAGCAGCATGCAGGTCTCGAGGCTCTCGTCCGGGGTTACCGTGAGCGGATCCTCTGTCATCACTTCCTCGACCCGGGCGGTTCGAGGATCGCGTCCCTCGACCACCACACGCTTCATCAGATCGCGTTCAGAAAAGATGCCGACCAGAAGACCGTCGCGAAGTACGGGCACTGCGCCGATGTTGCGCTCCACCATCGCCTGCGCCACCTCGAGCACGGTCTGCTTGACATCCACCCGATGCGTATCCTGCGCGTTAATCAAATCGTAGACATGCATTGGCTCACCCCCAGCATGGGAATTCACTTTGAAGCAACGCGGGCAGGAGTATATGCCGAAACGACTTCAATGAAAAGAGGAAGAATTATGTATGCCAGCATTTTGACGTGCGTGCGTTTCCAAATTGGTCCTCTTTGTGGACCTGTACACTTTGCGCGGGCGAGCCTGCTTGGGCCGGAAAAAGAACAGGAGGGACCTAAGAAGCAGCGATGAAAACAAAGTACGAGCAAGCCCAGAGCGCTGTGGGAATGCTGCCGCGAGGCCGGGTTGTAAGAATAATGTTGTAGTCATCGGAAGGCTGGAGACTGTCGATCACCGACGGCAATGCCTGCGGCTTGGCGACCGCGAGGTGGGCGAGAAACCGGTACAGGTCGGGCTCCCCGCTATAGCCCTGCGAGACAAAGGAGATGTCCGTATTCTGGCCCGCGAAGTGCCAACTCAGCGAGGCTGCCAGGTCGATTGCGTCCTCGTACGCCTTCTCCGACACCACTCTTTGGGAGGGATTGTCGAACACGATACGCAGTTTGCGCTCGTCTTCCCGGCTGAACTCCCGCACCTTGAGCGAACCTGACTTCGCGGTTGCTTTCCAGTCCACATGCCGGGCTGAGTCTTCGGGCATGTATTCGCGAATGAGATACAAGTCGTCGCCGCGTCCGCGCACGAAGGTTTCGAACTCGCCTGTGATCATCGGTAGAACTTCAAAAAACTCATCCGCAGGTTCCACTCGCGGATAGACGATGATCTCGCGTGCCAGCGGTACATGGCGGGTCTTGGTCAGAAATGCGAAGGGAAAGCGCGTTGCCAGGCCAAAGCTCTTCTGTTGATAATATCCGCGCCGCTCGAAACGCAGTTCGATGTCAGCTTTCAGTTCGCTGCGGGCGGGGATGTAAGGAAAGTATGCTGCGCCTTCAAAGATGTCAGGCTGAACTTTGGCTTTTGAAACTCGGCGTAGTTTGTAATCTCGAAAGTGCATCCATTGTCTCTCCGGCGGACGTCCCGGTGGAACGGCAAACGTAGCCTGGGTCCACTCCCATTGTTTCGGGGCGTCGTCTTTTTTCGCCGGCACCACATTCACAGAAAACGACGGCAACCAGCGCCGCGGGTTCCGTAGGACGATTCTGCCCAGCACCGCCCGACCGGCGAACACATGCTCGGGCAAGCGGACATCCAGCTCCAGGTCGCGCAGCACGATGGCGGATGCGAATCCGGAAACCAGAATCGCCGCCAGCAGCGCAGCCACAATGATGTAGAGCAAGTTGTTGCCTGTGTTCAGCGCGGCGATCCCGACTATCAGCACGATGACGACGTACACGATCCCCACCCGAGTAACGTCGTAGTCGAAAGCATCGCGAATGCGTGCGCCGGCCACGCGGCGTGCCAGATACGGCACCGTGGTCAATCCTACGATCACGGCCAGCAACAAGGCAGCGGAGGCCAGCACCAGCGTCGCCGACAGATGCCCCGATTCTCTCGACACCGTGGAAAAGAGCGCGGCGGCGAAAGCCAGGGTCAGGCCCACGATCGCCAGCAGGAAGCGCACCCATACTTCAGGAATATCGAGATGGAGGAAGCGAGAAAAACGCTCGATCGCGGATCGCTGCGGGGTGTTGGCCGGCTTCATCGGCAGATGTTCTTCGAGGTTAGCACCCGACCCGCGTAGCATCAATGAGAGTTTGATGACAGGAACGCGGTCACGGCACGATTGAACTCGTCGGGTGTTTCTTCGTAGGGAAGATGGCCCACGCCATCGAACATCACCAGCTTGCAATCTGTGAACCGCTGCTTCAACTGGATTGCAGACGCAGGATCTACGGCAGTGTCCAAGCTGCCCCAGATCAAGAGCGTCGGGATTTGCGCGATGCGCGGCAACACCGATTCCAATTCTGCAAGATCCCGGTTCCACGAGCGCAGAATGTCCAGTGCGTATTCGTACGAGCCCGGAATGCGTAACGGCTTGCGATAGCCTTCCAGGCTGTCGGGCGGAATGCGGCGCAGGTCGCCGAACATGCGGCGGTGATAATACTCGTGCAAGGTTCGCAAACGAGGCGCGAGCTTCAGAAATGCCGGTGCGACCAAAGGGTTGCTGAGAAGAATGCTCAGACGCTTCCCGTGCTCGGACCAGGGATTGACGGGATCCACTAGAATCAACCGGCGAAAGCGATCCGGCGCCAGGGCGGCTGCCATCATCGCTACTGCTCCGCCGTGCGACGTGCCCAGGAGATCGCAGGAAACGACGTTAGTCTTGTCCATGAACTGCAGCAGGCGCTGGGCGCTGGCTTTGAAGGAGCAGTCCAAGTGCTGCGGCCGGCCAGAGAAACCGGTTCCCATTAGGTCGAGGGCGAAGACCATGGAGTGCTTCGCCAATTCGGGCATGGTGAATCGCCAGGAGAATGAATAGCCCAGCAGGCCGTGAACCAAGAGTAGTGGCGGGCCAGAACCGGCACGGAGGTAGCGCAGGGAGGGACTGTCCGGTCTGCCATCGAGCGTAGTCCAGTGCTCTTCGACGGGGAACCCTTGCTGCGGGGTGATGGAGGATTCCAGTGCGCTGCTCATTGGCGACTTTCTGGGCGATAGGGCAACTCTTCGCCTGCTATGGCCTTCTATGTAAGAGTATCGCCTCTGTCGCTTTTGTGCAGGGAGAGCTTCGGCTCTCCCTTATTTTTTTGTGGGCTTCCGACGGGTGATGGTAGTTACCGATCTATAACATCACGAGGTAAGTGATTACCATCTGATATCGGGGTATATACCTCAAGATTTGCGTTTTCTTGCTAGATCTATGAAAACAAAGGGTCTGTTTTAGAGATACCCACGTAAAATATCCCTTCTAAAGGACTTAGGTCGAGGGGATACCCTCTCGTCGCGTTGGTTCAATTGTCAAAGAGCGTACTGTCATTGCTGTTATCAAACAGCTAATGTCGTACTCTTAATATTATCTGATTTCTCGGGCCGGGTCAAGCTTATTCCGTCGAGATTGATGAGGTCGATTCTTTTCTAATCTGATAGCGGAGGACTTTGAGGTTGTCGCCGTAATCGAGCTGGTTTTTCTCCACTGCGGGGAGATTCTTGCGCGGATTGGGCGGTTGTGAAATCGCTCGTCTGTGTGCGTGTTGGGAATGCCTGGCGGTGTCATCGTGGCGCGAGCAGACACGGGGTCCTTCGACTCCGCATCTGCTTCGCTTCGCGGCCCAGATGCTCCGCTCAGGATGACAGGGTTAGGGGAATGGGACTTTTTAGCCCTGGCGGGTGTTGAAGGGCGGGTCGAGGTAGATGAGGTCGATTCTTCTCTGATGTGATGGCGCAGGACTTTGAGATTGTCGCCGTAATAGAGCTGGTTTTTCTCCGCTGCGGGAAAATTCCAGCGCGGTTTGGGCGGTTGTGAAATCGCTCGTCTGTGTGCGTGTTGGGAATGCCTGGCGGTGTCATCGTGGCGCGAGCAGACACGGGGTCCTTCGACTGCGAATCTGCTTCGCTTCGCGACGCAGGTGCTCCGCTCAGGATGACAGGGTTAGGGCACCCGACTTCATTTCCCAGAATATCGCTTATTCGCATTTCCTATTGCTTTGCCATAGGAGGTGTGGCATGCTTGTATGGGTAACGCATAGGAGCGGATCGTGAGCGAGAAATCGGAAGTGTGGCAGGGAACCTTGGCTCTGATGGTCTTGAAGACGCTGGAGACGATGGGGCCTTTGCATGGATATGGGATTGCGAGGCGCATCGAGCAGACCAGCGGGGATTTGCTGGCGGTGAACTACGGGACTTTGTATCCCTCGCTATTGCGGCTGGAGCAGGAGGGTTACATCGCTTCCGAATGGGGCGTTTCGGACAACAATCGCAAGGCCAAGTTTTACCGGCTGACGCGGGCTGGGCGAAAGCAGTTGGGCAAGGAAGCGCGGGAGTGGGGACAGACCACCGAGATTCTGGCGCGGTTTCTGGCGCCCGAGGGGAAACCTTTATGAGGCAGATGCGGGCGTGGCTGGTGCGTTTGACGGGATTGTTCAACAAGCAACGGCGCGATGCGGAGTTAGCGGCTGAACTGGAGAGCCATCTGCAAATGCACATCGAGGACAATTTGCGATCGGGGATGACTCCGCAGGAAGCGCGGCGGCAGGCGCTTATCAAGCTCGGTGGGATGGAACCGACGAAAGAGGATTACCGCGACCGGCGCGGGCTGCCACTGCTCGAAAACCTGATCCAGGACCTGCGCTACGGCTTTCGCGTTCTGCTGAAGAATCCGGGTTTCTCTTTGATGGTGATCGTCACCCTGGCGCTGGGGATTGGCGTGAATACCGCGATATTCAGCGCGGTCTATGGCGTGCTTTTGCGTCCGCTGCCTTACAAAGACGGAGGGCGGCTGGTGGTGCTGCATCAGCAGGCCACGCAGGCTCATGTGACGAACGTTTTGTTTTCGGTGCCTGAGATTGCCGACTATCGCGAGAACAATCACACGATCGATGCGCTGGTCGAATATCACAGCATGGATTTTCTGTTGCTGGGAAACGATTCCGCCGAGCGGGTGAAGTCGGGCGTGGTGTCGGCGAACTTCTTTAATGTTCTGGGAGTCCGGCCGCTGGTGGGGAGAACGTTTGTGGCTGGCGATGATTCGCCGAACGCTGACGCCGTCATCGTGCTCAGCTACAACTATTGGCGACGTCTGGGGGGAGACCCCGACATCGTTGGCAAAGTCTTTCAGATGAACGACCGGCCTCACACCGTAATTGGCGTGCTGGCTCCGATTCCGCAATATCCCGAAGAGAATGACATCTATCTGCCGATCTCGGCTTGTCCGGCACGATCTTCGGCGAGGATCATCGGGGATCGAGGTATGCACATGATGACGGTCTTTGGCCGAATGAAGCCGCGGGTTGCGCTCTCCACGGCACAAGCTGATCTCAACATGGTGGCCAGCCAGATTGCGCAGCACAATCCCGACTTCTATGCCAAGGAGGACGGCTACGGGTTGTTGGCGGCCCCGCTTAAGCAGGACCTGACGCGGCGGGCCCGATCGACATTGTTGGTCTTGCTGGGGGCGGCTGGCTTCGTCCTTCTCATCGCCTGCGCCAATGTAGCCAATCTTCTGCTTGCCCGCTTACTGACCCGGGAACGCGAGTTGGCGGTGCGTGGCGCTTTAGGCGCAACCCGGTCGCGGCTGGTGCGGCAGTTGCTTACGGAGACGACTCTGCTGTCCTTGGCGGGCGGGGCGCTTGGATTGGCGTTGACTTATCCGACGCTCGCATTGTTGGTGAAATTCGCTTCCCGATTCACCACTCGTGCCAGTGAAGTACGAGTCGACCCGGTGGTGTTGCTGTTTACGCTGGTGGTGTCGGTGGTGTCCGGATTGCTGTTTGGTTTCGTGCCTGCGCTGTCTTCCGGGAGCCAAGTTTCGGATGCCCTCAAGCAAGGCAGCGGACAAAGCACCAGCAACGTGGGACGCCAGCGTCTGCGGGCTGGGCTGGTACTAGTGCAAGTGGCCGTCTCTTTTGTGTTGCTGATCGGCGCCGGCCTTATGATTCGAAGTTTTATCAAGCTGGCCAACGTTGATCCGGGATTCAGCCCGGATCGTGTGCTTACGCTCAACCTTTCTCCAAATTACAGCCGCTATCCCCAAGACCAGATGCCCAAGCAGATGCTGGCGCTTGCGGACAATGTGCTGCGGAGCATCCGGAACACCCCTGGGGTCGACTCTGCGGCCCTGGCCTCGAATTTTCCGATGAGCGCACAAGCTATGGTGCTGGGGCCGGATCACCTTAAATTTCAAATTGAAGGGCGGTCGGTCTTAAAAGGCGAGTTGCCCGCACTGACAGATGAGACGCTGGTAAGCCCGGGCTACTTTGAAACCATCCGGCAGCCGTCAGTGCGCGGGAGAACGTTTACGGAGCGCGACGATGCTGAGGCACCGATGGTGGGCGTGATTAATCAGACGATGGCTCGCGACCGCTGGGCTTCGGACGATCCCGTTGGCCGGAGGGTCAGCTTTGATCAGGGCAAGACGTGGATCACGATTGTAGGGGTAGTTGGAGATGCCAAGGAGTATGGACTGGATCGTCCCATTGGCGACGAACTCTACATACCGGTCAAGCAAGGTGGATTCCGCGGGGGACTGGTAGTGCGCACGGCTGTTGATCCGGTGAGCATGACTGGATTGATCCGCAAGACGCTGCACGATCTCGACCCACAGATTGCGGTGGATCAGGTGCAGACGCTGGAGAACCTGCGGCGCGAATCGATGGCTTCTCCGCGGGTCACCACAATCTTGTTGAGCATCTTTGCGGCTCTTGCGTTGGTGATCAGCGTCAGCGGCATTGCCGGCATTATGGCCTTGTCTGTCAGCCAGAGAACACGCGAATTGGGTATTCGGATGGCGCTAGGACAGTCGAAGGAGTCGGTGATCTACATGGTGGTTCGGCGCGGGATGCTGATCGCGGTGGCGGGAACGGCTTTGGGGTTGGTGGGCGCGGGGGTGCTGGGGCGTTTGCTTTCATCTTTGTTGTATGCCACCAGTCCGACGGACGCTTTCACCTTTGCGATGGTGTCTTTGTTGTTCGTGGCTGCCGCGGCGGTTTCTTGTTTCATGCCGGCGCATAAGGTGACGTTGATTGACCCGTTTGCTGCATTGCGACAGGAGTGAGGGACTGCAAAGAACCAGCGGTGTGGCCCCGAATGATGGGCGATCCTCGAATCAAACCTTCTTCAGTAGTTTCTTCAGGACGCGGATGCCTTTGTCTACGTGTTTTTCCTGCAGCAGAAATGGCGGGAGAAAGCGCACGACGGTGTCCTGGGTACTGTTGAACAGGACGCCTTCGGCGAGGGCTTGCTCGACGATGGGCCTCGCGGGAACATCGAGCTGCAGGCCTTGAATCAGGCCGCGGCCGCGAACTTCGCGGGCGACTGAATAGCGCTCGGTCAGGGCTTTCAGTTGCTGTTGCAGATATTCGCCGACTCTGGCGACATTCTCAAGCAACTTTTCTTCCTCAAGGATCGCGAGATACTCGAGGGCGACGCGGCATGCCAGCGGGCCACCTCCGAACGTGGTTCCGTGCTGGCCCGCGGAGATCGCCGACGCGAAGTCTTCTTTCACAAGAAACGCCCCTAGCGGAATGCCCGCGGCGATGGGCTTGGCGATGGCGACGATGTCTGGCGTAACGCCGAACGCCTGAAAGGCGAAGACTGTGCCGGTGCGGCCGAGGCCGCATTGAATTTCGTCGAAGATCAAGGCGGCGTGATGGCGGTCAGCAAGGGTGCGGCACTCTTTTAGAAAATCAACCGAACACTCGTAGATTCCGCCTTCGCCGAAGATGGGTTCAAGGACGATGGCGCAGGTGTTGTCGTTGACGGCGGCGCGCAGGGCTTCAGCGTCGTTGCGGGGGACAAATTTCACGTCCTCGAGCAGCGGTTCGAAGCCTTTTCGGTATTTGTCCTGGCCGGTGACGGACATCGATCCGAAGCTGCGTCCGTGATAGGAGCCTTCGAGGGCTACTAGTTGACTTTTGGCGGCGCCACCAGTGCGGTGTCCGGCGAGACGTGCTAGTTTGATCGAACCTTCGATGGCTTCGGTGCCGCTGTTAGAGAAAAAAGCGCGGTGCAGCCCGGAGAGAGTGCAGAGCCTCTCAGCAAGGCGTCCCTGATATTCGTTGTAGTAAAGGTTCGACAGGTGAATGGCGCGGGCGGCCTGCTCGCGGATGGCCTTAACGATTCGCGGATGAGCGTGGCCGAGAGCGTTCACTCCCAGGCCGGCGACGAAGTCGAGGTACTTGTTGCCCTCGATATCGAAGAGGAAAACTCCCTTGCCACGCTCGATGACCAGCGGGTAACGGTTGTAGGTCTGCAGCAGGAATTGTTTTTCGCGCAGGATGACTTCTTCAGTTGCGGTCATACCCCTCTGCCCCGTTCGGATTTTCAGAGCGCTCTCGGCTCGGATCAGGGTGTGATTTTGAAGATCACCCCGTTGTTCGAGCTGCCGCCGAGGACGGTGGCGCCGTAAATATTGCCAGAGGCATCTTCGGTCAGGCCCCCGGTGGGCAGGTATCCGTCATTTGCGCCAGTGAAACGGTAGAGCACGGAATACTTGCCGCCAGCGGCGATCTTGTAGATAACTCCGCAACCGACGGTGCAAGTTGAGTTGGTGGTTCCACCGTAGAAGGTTGCGCCGAAGAAATTGCCCCTCCCATCGTCGAAGACTCCAGAGGATGGCTCTTCTCCACCGCGGACCTGGCCGAACGAATGCACGACGTGCTCCTTGCCAGCTGGGTTGACGGTGAAGACGACGCCACAACCGGACGTACCTAGGCCGCAACTAGTGGTATTGCCGCCGAACTGGGTAACGCCGTGAATCAGGCCCTTTGCATTGCGAGTCAACCGCCAGCGGGGAGAAACTCCGGCGGTGCCGCCGGGCAATGTGTAAATGGTGGTCAGCTTGCCGGTTGTGTCGATCTCAAATAAGGTTCCGGCGTTTCCTGCCTTGTAGCTGCCGCCGGTGGCGCCGTAGATGTTGCCCGCTGAGTCGGTGGTCAGGTCCTGGGGGAATGCGCCATCGGCTTGTCCGGTAAAGCGGTGCAAGACCGTCTCTTTGCCGGTCTGGGTGACCTTGAAGATCACTCCGCAACCCAGGTTGGGGTCACAGCTGGAGATGCCGCCAAAGCTGGCGGAGCCGTAAAGGGCACCGTTGACCATGACCAGACCAAGCTCGGGCTGTCCCTGGTTCTGGGAGCCGTCTTTGCCGCCTTTGAAGGCGTGCAAGACGTTTAGCGTTCCGCTTTTCGTAAGTTTGAACACAGTTCCGCAACTGCAGGTGGGATCGCCGCCGAGCGATGTAATTCCGTAGAGATTGCCCGCGCTATCGCGAAGCAGCCGACCGATGGGGATTCCGCCATCGGAAACGCCCGTGAAGGTGTACAGGATGGTTTGCTGGCCTTTGCCATCCAGTTTGAAGACGAGTCCTCGGTTGGCTTTGCCTCCAAATTGGGTAGTTCCGTAAAAGTTGCCCGCAGCGTCGCTGATCAGATCGCCGTTAGGAAAGCTTCCGTCGGTGAAGCTGAAGGAATAGATAACCTTGAAAGTACTGGCGAAAGCGCTAACCGCAAATAGCAGAGTCGCTACTAGAAGAAGCATCTTTGATTTCATCGGGTGTCCCCCTCAAGACAATCGGGGAGTATAGCATTTCTGGTTTTTCTGATGGGGAGATGGAACTGTGGAATACATTCGGCTCGGATCGGGATTCGGACTCGCTTGTTCTGGAGCAGGAAAGGCCAATTTCTGGCAAATTCCAGGCCCTTGCAGAGCTGCCTCCCTGTGGCGAAGGTTTTCCAAGAAAATACCGGACCTAAAGCCATCCCGAGCATGGGGTTACAAAATACCACATCGACTATTCCAAAAAGCATACTCTTGTTATGGCTACGCCTCTATAATATTGGAAGCCGTTGGATTAAGGCTTCTTAGAGGCAGCACCATGCCTTCCCTGATGGCAGTGAAAATGCAGAAGAGTCAGCAGGAAGTCTTGTCCCTGCGGGCGGCGGAGCCTGTGCGGCGCATGAACAGGGATTTTCAAATTCGATTTACGGCCATCCTACTGGCCTTGCTGACGACGGCAGCCGTGGTTTATGCCGGTTATAACCTTCAAAGCGAGCGTCAGTTCCAGGTTCCGGACGACGGAGTATGGTGGGTCGAGCATCAGGGCCGACTGACCGCTGACCGAGTCGAAGTCCACGGGCCGGGAACCCGAGCAGGGGTCAAGGTGGGCGACCTGCTCACGGCGATCGACCAGCATCCAGTCGACACTACTGCCGCTCGAACTCATCAGCTTTATCGCGTTGGGGCCTGGTCTAAGGCAACTTACTCGCTTGTGCGGCAATCGGTCCCAGTGGATGTGGTGCTGATTCCGATTCCGGCAGAGCGGTCTCAATACAATTGGCTGCGGCTCATTGGGCTGATCTACCTGGGCATTGGGCTGTACGTTCTGCTGCGGCGCTGGACTGCGTCCGGCTCAACCCATTTTTATATCTTCTGCCTGGTTTCGTTTATCTGCTATTCGTTCCACTACACGGGCAAGTTCAACGGGTTTGACTGGACTATTTACTGGGGCAATGTTGCGGCTGGGCTGCTCCAGGCTGCTTTATTTCTGCATTTTGTGTTGACCTTTCCGGAGCGGCATTGGTTCGTCCGCAGGCATCGCTGGGCGATCTTCGCGATTTATGTTCCCGGGCTGCTGCTATTGAGTGTGCACGTCTTAGCGGTGTCATTCCTGAAAGCCAGTGAACTGCTGCGCTGGAATCTCGACCGGTTGGAGATGGGTTGCCAGGCGTCGTACTTCGTCGCCGCAGCGGGAGTGCTGGTGTACAACTACCGCCGGGCGGCGACGCCGATCCTCCGGCAGCAGTTGAAGTGGGTTACGCGTGGAACGATTCTGGCGATCACTCCATTCACCTTGTTCTATGTAATTCCTTACCTGACTGGTTCGCTGCCCACGACGGCGATGAAGGTTTCGGTGCTATCGCTGGGAATTCTGCCCCTGACTTTCGGTTATGCCATCTTCCGTTACCGGTTGATGGACGTGGATCTGATTTTCAAACGGGGCATGGTCTACACATTGGCGGCGGCAGCGATTGCCGGTGCCTATTTTGCCGTGGTGGCGGGCGTGGCGGAGTTGGTACATCTGCAGGTACCGAGTTCCGGGCCGATCGGATTGGTCATCGCGATTGTGGCCACAGCCCTGCTGTTTGATCCGGTGCGGAAGTGGATTCAGGAGCGCATTGATCAGTTCTTCTATCGCACCGGGTACGACTACAGGAAAACGTTGATCGAATTTGGACGCGAGCTGAGTTCAGAAACCGATCTCGACAAAATGTTGAGCGCCGTAGTGGACCGCTTGTCACGAACGCTACTGGTCGACCGCATGGCTGTTTTCCTCGCAAGCGGGGAAACGTCGCAGCAATTCGTGGTAGCCAAGTCGTTTGGCATGACGCAGACCAGCGGCTTGGATTTGAGTTTCCTCGGGACGCCGCGGCCGGAAGACTCCGTCGGGCATCTGTTCTTCGACAACACTCATCAAGTTCCGCGGGAGACGTTGAATGCCCAGCAGGCCATCGCGAGACTTGATTTGAACTATTACATTCCCTGCCGCGCCCAAAAGCACACCATCGCCGTGCTGGGCTTGGGCAAGACCGTGGAAGGAGACTTCCTCACCAGCGAAGATGTGGAGTTGCTGGAGACGCTGGCGGGCTATCTGGGAATTGCCATTCAGAACGCCCGATTGTATGCATCGCTGGAACAGAAGGTTGCCGAATACGAGCGCCTCAAGGACTTCAACGAAAACATTGTTGAATCGATCAACGTCGGAGTGCTGGCGGTCGACCTGGCTGACCGCATCGAGTCCTGGAACTCGCAAATGGAAGTGATGTACGCGCTGCCCCGCTGGCAGGCGCTGACGCGGCCGCTTGGCGAAGTCTTTCCGGCTGCATTTGTCGAGGAGTTCTACCGCGTACGCCAGAATCCTGGCATCCACAACCTTTACAAGTTCCGTCTGGGAACCCCGACAGGAGAAAGCCGGATAGTCAATGTCGCCATCGCGCCTCTGGTCACGAAGGACTTCAGCGTGATTGGCCGGCTGATCATCATGGACGACATCACGGAGCGCATTGAACTGGAGGCGCAGCTTTCGCAGGCGGACAAACTCTCGTCCATTGGATTACTGGCTGCGGGTGTGGCGCACGAAGTGAACACACCGCTGGCGGTCATTTCCTCCTACGCGCAGATGCTCTCGAAACAACTTCAGGGCGATGCGCAGAAAGGCGCGCTGCTGGAGAAGATCACGCGGCAGACCTTCCGAGCCTCGGAGATTGTCAACAACCTGCTTAATTTTTCGCGCACCAGCGGCACTGAGTTCACGGCGATTGACGTCAACAAGGTTATCTCGGACACGCTGGCTCTTCTGGAGCATCAGTTCAAGGTGACGCGCATCAAAGTGCAGGATGAGCGCAGCCCGAAAATCCCGCTGATTCACGGGAACGCGGGGCGCCTGCAGCAGGTGTTCCTCAACTTGTTCCTCAATGCCAAAGACGCTATGACCAACGGTGGGACTTTGCGAATCGCAACCTTGAACGGCGAGAGCGTCAGCGTGATGGTCTCGGACACCGGCACCGGCATTGCGCAAGAGCACATCCACCGGATTTACGACCCGTTCTTCACCACCAAGACGGCGCCTCGGGAAGGTCAGGCACGCGGCACGGGATTGGGCTTGTCCGTAACTTACGGCATCATTCAGGAGCATGCGGGAAAAATCCGAGTGGAGAGCCGGCATGGCCAGGGCACGACCTTCTACCTGGATTTCCCGTTAACCAGAAAGGCTGTCAATGTCTGAAGCGGCGGTCATCGTACGGCACAACCCAGGAGAAACGTCGCTGCCAGCGGCGGGATCTGTGTTGATCATCGATGACGAGGCGGAAATCCGCGAATCGCTGGAAACCCTCCTGGAACTTGAAGGCTATGGAGTGGAATCGGCGGCCAGCGGCGAACAGGGCCTGGCACGCATCGGCGAACGATCTTTCGATCTCGTGCTGCTCGACCTTGCGTTGCCGGACCGCAACGGCCTGGATTTATTGGCTGAGATTCATGGACAGGATCCGGGGATGTCCATCATCATGGTCACCGCTTACGGGACGGTCGAAAATGCGGTGAAGGCGATGCAGGCGGGTGCGGCAAATTTTGTCCAGAAGCCCTGGGATAACGAAAAGTTGCTGGCAGATGTGCGGGCCGCGGTTGCGCGTCACCGGGCGGAAGAGGAAAACGTCCAACTCAAGCGCGCGCTCAAGCAACGCTACAACTTCGAGAACATTGTGGGCAAGAGCGAGCCCATGCTGAAGATCTTCGACCTGGTGGCCCAGGTTGCGCCCAGCCGCTCGACGGTGCTGCTGCAGGGCGAAAGCGGAACCGGCAAGGAGCTCATCGCCAAGGCGATTCACCTGAACTCGCCGCGCCGCGATCGTCCGTTTGTTCCTGTCAATACGGGTTCGATGCCACCGGATCTGCTGGAGTCTATTCTCTTCGGGCATGTGAAAGGGGCGTTTACCAGCGCGGTCGCTTCCAAGAAAGGCCTGTTCGAGATTGCCGATCGGGGTACCCTCTTCCTCGACGAGATCGGCACCATGAGCCTGGACACGCAGAGTAAGATCCTGCGCGTCCTGCAGGACAAGAAGTTCATGCATTTGGGTGGGGTGCAAGAACTTCAAGTGGACGTGCGCATTATCGCTGCGACCAATGTGGATCTGAAACAGCAGGTGAAGGATGGCAAGTTTCGAGAAGACTTATTTTATCGGCTGAACGTCATTACCGTCGATCTTCCGCCACTTCGGCAGCGCAAGGAGGACATCCCGCTATTGGCCGGGTTCTTCCTGAATCGTTATTCGCAGGAAAATGAGCGCCCGACACGACGCATCACACCGGAAGCTCTGCGGCCGCTGCTGACTTACTCCTGGCCGGGCAATGTGCGCGAACTGGAAAACGTCATCGAGCGTGCCGTGGTGCTTTCGGCGGGAGTGGAAGTCGGCCCCGAACTTCTTCCCGACCAGATCGCGGGCCGGGCAACGGCGTTCTCCGCGCTTGAGCGCAGCACGGACGCATCCCTCTTCGACATTATGGAAGATTGCGAGCGCCAGATCATCGTCGAAATGCTCGAGAAGTGTAACTGGAATCAGACCGATGCGGCGGAACGATTCCATATCCCGCTTTCCACCTTGAATCAGAAGATCAAACGCCTGAGCATCGATATTAAGAAGAAAGCGAAAGAATAAGCTGTCAGGCTCTCAGTTTGCGCGAGCTGGTTTTCCCTTTCTGAGTTAGGGCGCTTCGACCGTCGCGACATGCACTTCTTGGCTCGAAGCTGACACCTGAGAGCTGAAAGCTTCTCTTACCTCTGCTATAGTTCCGAGGAACGCGGCCACGATTCTCGAATCGCATGGAACTGATTTCTCCCACGGAATTCGTCAAAGACACTGTTCAAACCGTCCAGGATTATTCCCTGCTCGCGGGGCAATCGATCGCCAACATCTTCCGCTATCCGCGGTATTTCGCTGACATGTTGCAGCAGGCGGACCTGATCGGCGTGGGCTCGCTGCCTATTGTGGTGCTCACCGGTTTCTTTACAGGCGCGGTTTTAGCGCTGAACAGCTCGACTACGCTGCAACGCTTCGGCTCCCTTTCTTTGCTCGGACAATTAGTATCGGTGGGAATGGTTCGCGAGTTGGGTCCAGTGTTGACCGGGCTCATGGTAGCGGGGAGAAACTCTTCGGGCATGGCGAGTGAACTGGGATCGATGGTCGTGACTGAGCAAATCGATGCCATGCGCGCACTGGGCACCGATCCGGCGAAGAAACTGATAACCCCGCGCGTGGTGTCGACTGTTTTCATGCTATTTTTCCTGACCATCATCTCTGACCTTTTGGGGCTGTTCGGAGGCGGCGCTGTTGCACGTGTACTGCTGGGGATGGATTGGCACCAGTACTGGAGTACGGCCTGGCAGATTCTCACTTTTCAAGACGTTTTCATGGGTCTGGTGAAACCGCTGCTCTTCGGATTTATTATTTCGACCGTCGGTTGCTATTACGGAATCTCGGCTCGCGGCGGTACGCAGGGCGTGGGTAGGGCGACAACCCAGGCTGTGGTTGCGTCTTCGGTATTCATCCTTCTGGTGGATTTCTTCGCGACCAAACTATTGATGGCGATTTTCGGTTACCGCTGAATCATGGCCGCCCCTCCTACCGCGATCGAACAGCGCTTGCCATCCGAACCGGATGCCACAGCGAACATCGTCGTCTTTGATAACGTGTCGATCGCGTTTGAAGAGAAACCCGTACTCGACGGAATCTCTTTTCGTCTGGCCAAGGGGGAAACCAAGGCTATCTTTGGCGTCGCCGGCTCCGGCAAGAGCACGATACTCAAACTGACGCTCGGTCTGCTGAAACCGGATTCGGGACACATTTACGTTCTGGGCGATGATGTGACCCAAATGACCGAAGATGCGCTATTTGAACTGCGGCGAAAGATTGGGATGGTTTTCCAGGAGAGCGCGCTCTTCGATTCGCTTACGGTTCGCGAAAATGTCGCCTTCCGGCTGCTCGAGGAGGGGGACATTTCCGAGGATGAAGTTGAAAAGCGGGTACGGGAAGCGTTGAGGTTCGTGGAGTTGGAAGACACGCTGGACAAGTTCCCTGCTGAACTCTCGGGGGGAATGCGGCGTCGTGTCGCGATTGCGCGCGCCATAATTGCGCAGCCTGAGATCCTCCTCTACGATTCACCGACTGGCGGCCTTGATCCGGTAACTTCCACAACCATCATCCAACTGATCGTGAAACAGCGAGATGTGTACAAAACCAGTTCGCTGTTAGTCACTCACCGGTTGCAGGACGCGTTCACCATGGCGACACACTACTTCGACAGGAATGCGAACGAAATGCGGTCTCTGCCGCCGGGAGCTCGTGGTGAAGTACCCATGGCTTTCCTAATTCTTCGTGACGGGAAAGTGATCTTCGACGGGGATGCGCACGAGTTGGCGCAGTCCAGAGACGAATACATCCGGGAGTACATCGCGTAGAGGACTAGATTTAGTAATTGAAGAATTTGGTAATCGGGTAATTGGAAATTGCTCAATTACCCGATCACACACTCACGAAAATTGCGGTTTCTAGCTGGCCTTGGCGGATTTTGCCATCGCCTCGCGGCGACTTGCCAGCTGACCTTCCACGTACTTGAGCCACTCGCGGCTCTGTTTGGTGCTGTTAATGAGCTTTTCGATGTTGACGAACATGCGCGGATTTTTCATTTTAGTGCGCAAGTCAGCGAGAAAGGGTTTTACCTTGGCAAAAATGAAGAACATCTCTCCGCTGACGCTGGGATCGAGAAAGAGCTCCTGATTGACGGCGCCGGAAAGCACCAACGAAGCGCTCATGCTCCAATATCCCGCGGCCTGGCGCAACCAGTTGTTTTCCTGCGTCCCCATGGCTCCGCCAATCTTCGCGAAATCCTCGGCGCTTTCGGGCCAGAAATTTACCAGCCACCAGTTGCGGGCTTTGCGCATTTCGGCCTCGCGGCGCAGATCGTAAAGCTTCAGAATTAGTTCCGCATCGGCAGCAGTGGGCTTCTTCGACATGAAAAACCTCCAAGAGAATTTGGGATTCTGGTACAGGAAACCGGCGTAACTTTCCCTAGTGTACGGGATGCAGGAATCCGGGAAACGGTGCAGCTTTTTTGAAAGCAACCTCTAACCAACGGCTGCAGCTTCTACAGGAAGTGCTCGTTCGTACTCGCATTCTTTGTTGGGACAGGCAATCACAGGGCCGGCTTTCAAAAACTTCTCCACTAAATATTCGTGCCCGCAGCTTGGGCACTTCTCAGCGATGGGCTTGTGGGCGGAGGTGAACTTACATTTGGGATAGTTTCCGCAGCCGTAGAAAGTGTTCCCTTTGCGCGCACGTTTTTCGACCAGTTCGCCTTCCTTGCACAACGGGCACGTCACCCCGATAAAGTTCTGCTTCACATACTTGCACTCAGGATAGCCGCTGCATGTCGTGAACTCGCCATAGCGGCCGTGGCGGATCATCATGTTGCGTCCGCACTTAGGGCAGACTTCGTCGAGCGGAATGTCTGGAACTTTCTTGCCTTGATCGAGGCGGCGTGTGGTCTTGCAGTCTGGATATCCCGTGCAGGCCATGAACTGCCCGAAGCGCCCGCGCTTCAGAACCATTACCCGTCCGCAGTTCTCGCAATACTCTTCCTGCGTGGTTTCCTGCACGTCGGCAGAATCCAGATCCGGTAAGTTGATCGGATTCTCTTTGGTGAAAGTGCAGCTATTGGGATCTTCTTTGTCGTAAGAACTGCAAGCGTAGAAGGACCCGTGCTTCCCCCACTTGATGACCAGTGGCGAACCGCAGCGTTCGCACTTCTCGTCCGTTGGCTTTTCCATCCGCTTGATGTTCTCCATGTGCTTGGAGGCGTAACGGAGGTCTTTCTCGAACTTCTTGTAGAAGTCGCCCAGCGCATGGGTCCAGGTTTCCTTGCCTTCTTCGATTTCGTCCAATTCTTCTTCGAGACGGGCTGTGTATTGAATATCGAAGATATCGGGAAAATTTTCGACCAGGAGATCGGTTACTACCAAGCCGATTTCTGTAGGCGTGAACTTGCCGCCTAACTTCTGCACGTACTGCCGTTCCTGGATTGTGCTGAGAATGGCAGAGTAGGTCGAAGGACGACCGATGCCACGCTCTTCGAGTTCCTTTACCAGAGAGGCTTCGTTGTAGCGCGGAGGAGGCTCGGTGAAGTGCTGCTCTGGCTTCAGTGCCTTGAGCGTCAGCTTCTGACCCGGATCGAGAGCTGGTAGTTTGTGCTTGAGTTCTTCGTCTTCTTCGTCCTTGCCTTCCTTGGACTCCTCGTAAACCTTGAGGAAGCCGTCGAACTTCAGCACTGAACCAGTGACGCGGAACCAGAACGTCTCGGCTCCGGACTTGGCGTCGATGTCGACCGTAGTCTGGTCGAAAACGGCGGGCATGATCTGGGAAGCAACGAACCTTTGCCAGATCAACTTGTAGACCTTGAATTCATCTTCCTTCAGATACTGCTTAATCTGATCGGGATGGCGCATAACCGAAGTCGGGCGTATCGCTTCGTGCGCAGCCTGCGCAGCCTTTTTCTCTTTGTAGGCGTTCGGCGTTTCGGGCAGATACGGATCGCCGTACTGGGATTTAATGTATTCGCGGACTTCCGCAAGCGCTTCATTTGAAACGCGCACGGAGTCCGTACGCATATACGTAATGAGACCAACCAGGCCTTCGTCGCCCAGTTCCACGCCTTCGTACAGCCGCTGCGCGATCATCATGGTGCGCTTGACGCTGAAACGAAGTTTGCGGGAGGAATCCTGTTGCAGCTTGCTCGTGGTGAACGGTGGCGTCGCGTTGCGGCGTCGTTCTTTTCGATCGACGGTGCGGACAAGCCATTCGGCATTCTCCAGGGCGGCTCGGATCTTCTCGGCGTCATCGCCATTGTTGACTTCGATCTTCTCTTCGCCCTTGCCGAGAAATCGCGCATCGAATGCCGGTGGTTTCGGTCCCGCGAGATTGGCGTCGATTGTCCAATATTCTTTTTTCTCGAATGCCTTGATTTCACGTTCACGCTCGACGATAAGGCGCAGCGCAACCGTTTGCACGCGTCCGGCGGACAGACCACGCCGAACCTTGTCCCAGAGAAGCGGTGAAACCTGATAACCCACCAGACGATCGAGAACGCGGCGGGCTTGCTGCGCATCCACCAAATTCTGATCAATATCACGCGGGTGTTCAAAAGCTTCGCGTACGGCGCGTTGCGTAATTTCGTTGAAGGTGACGCGGCGTATGCGCTCGGGTTCTGCATCCTTCTTTTTTTTCTTCTTCTTGGTTTTGCCGTTGTCGCCTAACTCCTCCGCCAGGTGCGCGGCGATGGCTTCCCCTTCGCGGTCCGGGTCGGGCGCGAGGTAGATGGAATCCATCCCCTGCGCCAGCTTCTTAAGCCGAGCGACAACTTTCTCTTTACCAGGAATGACGACGTATTCCGTGTCGAAATCATTGTCGACGTCGACCCCTAGCGTGCTCTTGGGCAGATCCTTCACGTGGCCGAGCGAAGCCTCGACCGTGAAGCCCTTACCCAGATACTTCTGGATGGTCTTCGCCTTGGCGGGCGATTCGACGATAACTAAACCTTTGGTCAATGTGTCCTCAATCAATTCTTACGCTTTTTGTGAAGCTAGCACGAACTGGAAGAAATCAACAAGTTACGAGCTAGAAAGTTTTCACGAAATTCTTGCCTGGTAGTTGCTTCACCTTACCGGCTAGCTCCAACTCGAAGAGGGCCGCAAATATCTCAGAGGACGACAGATGAGGCTCCAGCCGCTCCACAATTTCATCGATGTGGGTGGATTCGTCCGCCTTGAGAAGCGCGAAGATCTTTTTTTCGTGAGGTGACAGCTCCGTTTCCCCGAATAGAGATGCGGTTTGCTCCGTCAGCGATTCATGCCCGCCCTCGGGCCGTAATTTAAGTCGTACCTCCGCCGGGAGTTCTTCCCAAACATCCTCCCAGGTCGCAACCAGCTTGGCGCCTTGTTTGATCAGGGTATTGGGAGTCCACGAGCCTTTGTTGGTGACATTTCCCGGCACCGCGAAAACCTCTCGATTCTGTTCCAAAGCGCAGCGTGCTGTAATGCGGGTTCCGCTGTATTCGGCCGCTTCGACAACCAAAACGCCCAACGAGATTCCGCTGATGATGCGGTTGCGGATGGGAAAGTTTTGCGGCGCGGGAAAAGTGCCGATGGGGAACTCCGAGATGATGGCGCCGCCCAGAGCGAGAACCTGCTCGACCAGTCGCGTGTTCTCCTTGGGATAGACGACATCGACGCCCGTTCCCCACACCGCCACGGTTTTGCCTTTCGCCGCAATCGCACCGCGATGCCCGGCGGTATCGATGCCCCGGGCCATGCCACTGAAAATCACCAGGCCTCGCGCCGCCAGATCGCAAGCCAACCGCTCCGACATGCCTGATCCGTAGGGCGTGGGGTGCCGTGTGCCGACCAGAGCGATGCCCGGCTGCGAGATGACCTCGTCGTTCCCTCGCACGTAAAGAATCAGTGGCGGATCATAGATCTGCTTCAATTGCGCCGGATAGGCAGGGTCGTCGAGGGCGATGATTCGTGCGCCGGCAGCGGAGGCTTTCCCCATTTCATCCTGAGCCAGTTCCATGGAACGTCCAGTCCCGAGGGATTGCGCCGCCACCGCTCGAAGCCCTGCCGCCTCCAGTTCAGTGAGGGAGGCACGGAACAGCGCTTGTACGCCGCCGAAAAGCTCGATCACCCGGCGCGCTTTTGTCGGCCCTAAGCCGGGCGTGAGCGCCAGGGCCAGCCACTGCATAGACGTTTCGCTAGTTTTGCAAATGGGGACCGCTGCTTCGAACACCCTGACCTCCTGCGCCTCTGCGGGCATCTATACACGCCGGGAAACCAGTGTCAAGGTTAGATGAACATTGGAACGCGAACAGGAGAAGGCGCCGACATTCAGTTAGAATCGGTCATGAGACCTAATGAAACGCCTTCGGATTTCGGCCATCTCCTACCTTAATACTGCGCCCCTTATGTGGGATTTCGAACACGAGGATGCTTCTTCATCCAAGGGGCGCTTCGACATTTCCTACACTCTGCCCTCCCAGTGCGCTGCCCGTTTGCGGGAAGGCTCGGCCGATATTGGCATTATTCCCTCGGCGGCCTACGCCGGTATTGCCGATCTGGCGATTCTTCCTGGGGTAGCAATCGCCTCACGACGAGCGGTTCGCTCGATCCTGTTAGTCAGCAAGGTTCCACTGGAAAAAATTCAAAGCGTTGCCCTGGATACGTCGTCTATGACTTCCGTCGCGTTGACCAAGGTTCTGTTTGATAAATGGTGGGGAGGCGGCAGAACCTTCGTCTCGATGACCCCGGACGTCGAACAAATGTTGAAGACGCACGATGCCGGCCTGGTGATTGGAGATCCCGCGCTGAGAATCGATCGCTCCCGGTATGTTACGTTCGATCTCGCCGAAGAATGGATACGTCTGACCGGCAAGCCCTTTGTCTTCGCGTTCTGGGCGGTCCGCCAAGCGGCACTGAAGGATGCACCTCTGGATCTAGACCTGGCCGCCATGTTTCAGGAATCGCGCGATCACGGTTTGCTGCCGAAAAACCTGGACCACATCGCCCGCGATTGGGCGCCGCGCGTGGGTCTGAACGAAGACGAAGTCAAAAGCTATCTGACTAGGAACATCCATTACTCGCTCGACCATGATTGCCTCGACGGCATGCAGTTGTTTTATGAATACGCACGCGCATGTCGCGCGTTGCCGTCCGCACCAGCGCCCTGCTTTTTTGATGCCGCAAAAGCCGCAGTGATTTAGTCCCACGCCCTCTTCGCACTGTAGACTACCTCTACTTCACTCGAATGCTGCCCCATCTCCAGACGATGCTCGCGATCTCCACCTGGGTGCGACTGCGCCGGTTGGGCGGTTGGGGGCTGGTTTTGTTGGGCGTCGCGGACAACTCCGTCATTCCCCTGACCGGCAGCATGGACGTGCTCACCATCTGGCTGGCCGCCCGCCATCGCGAGCCGTGGCCTTATTACGCGGTGATGGCAACAATTGGAGCCGTGCTCGGCGGCTACATCACCTACAGCCTGGCACGAAAAGGTGGCAAGCAAGCGATGGAACGCAGGCTCTCCAAGAGAAAAGCTGCGAAGGTTTACCAGAGATTCGAACGCTGGGGATTTGGCGCCATCGCGATCCCAGCCGTGCTGCCTCCACCTTTTCCTTTTTTTCCTTTTCTGCTGGCCGCTGGCGCCATGCAGTACTCACGACAGAAGTTCCTGGGCGCACTGGTGCTCGGCCGAGGAATTCGCTATTCGATCGGTGCCTACCTCGGAATGCGATATGGCAACCACATCCTGCGTTTTTTTTCTCGGTACCACAAAGAAGCGCTGGCCATACTGATCGGCCTTGCAATCGTGGGTGGAATTCTTACACTGATCCAATACCTTCGGTACAAGTAAGAACTCAACTGATGTCGCTGGAAACCTGCTCCGAGTGTTGCTTTGTGAAACTTCGTGTCTTTTGTGGTTAAAGCGCTTAGAGGGAGATGAACCTGGGCGCATCCCAATTTGGAGCGGGGGCCGCGGCTCCGCTACAATTGTTGCTGAGTTCTGATCGCACATGACTCTGACCAAGAAGCAAGCCCTTGATCTCTTTCATTCTGATGACCTGATCGGCATCGGCATGGAAGCCAATGCGGTACGCCGCAAGCTTCATCCCGAAGGCGTAGCTACTTACATCATTGATCGCAACATCAATTACACCAATTTTTGCACGGAGTACTGCACTTTCTGTGCCTTTTATCGTCCACTGAAAGGACCGAAAGCGAAAGAAGGATACATCCTCGACTTCGAAACTATTTACGAAAAGATTCAGGAGACCGTCGAACTAGGCGGGACGGGAGTGCTGATGCAGGGCGGACTGCATCCCGATCTGAAGATTGACTGGCATGAGCAGATGCTGAGCGGCATCAAACAGCGGTTCCCGAAAATCCATCTGCACTGCTATTCGGCTTCAGAGATTATCGCGATTGCCGAATACAGCGAACTGAGCATTCGCGAGACCATTTCTCGGCTGAGGGATTCGGGCCTGGATTCAATCCCAGGCGGCGGAGCCGAAATTCTCGACGACGAAGTCCGCTACAAGATCGCACGCCTAAAGTGCCTGACCGAAGACTGGCTCAACGTGCATCGCACCGCCCACCAACTGGGCATGAGAACCACCGCGACCATGATGTTCGGCGTGGGTGAAACTTATGAAAACCGCGTGAACCACTTTCAGCGACTGTATGAATTGCAAGAAGAAACCGGCGGATTCACTGCCTTTATCCCCTGGAGCTTCCAGCCTACGAATACAGCTCTGGGAGGTCGCCATTGGGACGAGGCCACGGCGGTTGAATATTTGAAGGTGCTGGCGATCTCCCGGCTCTATCTCTCGAATTTCCTCAATGTGCAATCCAGTTGGGTGACGCAAGGGCTGAAAGTCTGCCAACTGGGCCTGGAATTTGGCGGCAATGACGTCGGCTCGGTGATGCTCGAGGAGAATGTAGTACGGGCAGCGGGCGTGACTAACTGCACCACAGAAGAAGAACTGCGACGAATTATCCGAGATGCCGGGTTCAAGCCGGTGCAGAGAGATACGCTGTATCGAACGTACTTCCTGAATTAACACCTTGAAAATGAAAACGGTCCCGCCTATCGAACCAGTGTAAATGCACCGCAGAAGCAGGTTATCCCGCCGCAACTAAAGGCCCACTCTCCCGGTTTGGTAAGACCCTCGCGTACAATGAAGGTTTCAGGTTCGATGGTTTTGAGCCACTGAGGAACTGCCGCAACTGAACAGTATCTCCATCCCGCTTGGCGCTCTGGCTGACTTCCTCGCCCCGAAGGGGATCGGGCAGTACATCCGCCAGCATTTTCTCGATAAGACTTTTCAGGGCTTGTATCACGCCAACGCCTTTGACAGGATGCTGCTGATTCCGTATTTCATCGTGTTGATCTTGCTGGCATCGTATGGCGCGCATCGCTATGTCCTGGTCTACCTCTACTACAAGAACAAAAAGAACCGCACGATTGAACCGCCAGCGCATTTCGAGGACCTGCCACGCGTCACGGTCCAACTGCCCATCTTCAACGAGCAATTCGTGGTTGAGCGACTGCTCGACGCCATCTGCCGTTTGGATTATCCGCTGGAGAAACTCGACATTCAGGTGCTCGATGACTCGACCGACGAAACTGTCGCCGTCGCACGAGGCCTAGTCAATCACTACGCCGCCAAAGGATTTCCAGTGACCTACCATCACCGTTCGAATCGTGAGGGGTTCAAGGCAGGCGCACTGACTGAGGGTTTGAAAACAGCCAAGGGGGAGTTCGTTACCATCTTCGATGCGGACTTCGTTCCGCCGGAGGATTTCTTGCTGCGCACCATTCACCATTTCACCGATCCCAAGATCGGCATGGTGCAGACCCGCTGGACCCACATCAATCGCAATTACTCATTTCTGACTGAAGTTGAGGCCATCTTACTCGACGGGCATTTTGTGCTTGAGCACTCCGGCCGGGCGCGCAGCGACGTTTTTTTCAACTTCAACGGAACCGCGGGTGTTTGGCGTCGGAAGGCAATCGACGACGCCGGCGGATGGCAGCACGATACTCTGACCGAAGACACCGATCTCTCCTACCGCGCCCAACTCAAAGGTTGGAAGTTCATTTATCTGCAGGATGTGGAATGCCCGGCAGAACTGCCGGTGGAAATGACGGCCTTTAAAACGCAGCAAGCTCGCTGGGCCAAGGGACTGATTCAAACCAGCAAGAAGATTCTGCCCCAGGTGCTCAAGAGTGATCAGCGATTTCACGTGAAGCTTGAAGCCTGGTATCACCTGACGGCAAATCTGAGCTATCCGCTGATGATTGTGCTCTCGGTGCTGTTATTGCCCGCAATGATTATTCGTTTCTATCAGGGCTGGTTTCAGATGCTGTACATCGATCTGCCGCTGTTCATGGCGTCGACGTTTTCGATCTCAAGTTTTTACCTGGTCTCGCAGCGAGAGTTGTTTCCGGGCAAGTGGTACCGCGCGCTCCTGTATCTTCCGTTTCTGATGGCCCTGGGCATCGGCCTCACTGTCACCAACACCCGCGCGGTGCTCGAAGCGCTGCTGGGGAAACAATCCGATTTTGCGCGTACTCCGAAATATCACGTCGAGTCGAAGAAGGATAAGGTTCGCGCCAATAACTATCGCCGTGGGCTGGGCTGGATTCCATGGGTAGAGATGCTGATCGGCTGCTACTTCGCCCTGACCGTGTACTACGCGATCGACAACGAGAATTACATCACGGTTCCATTCCTGATTCTGTTCGTACTTGGCTACTGGTACACGGGGCTAATGTCTCTGCTACAGGGAAGATTCGCTGGCATCTCACTTAGCGCGGAGACCCATACCAAACCATTTCCTGTTGGGGTTTGACGTTGATTACGGAAATTCAAGGAAACTCAATGCGCAAGTTCGTCTTCTTCGTTGTTCTTCTCGAAATATTGTTCCTCGCTCAACTCGCGTTGGCCCTCGAGCGCGCGCCGAACGCCGACTACCGCGCCCGGCGCCAGGCCTTGGCCAGCAAAACCAGCGGAGGCGTTGTCTTACTCTTCGCGCCCACCGAAGCTGAAGGTCCGAATGCGGTTTACGGACACCGTCCCGACAGCAATTTCTTTTACCTCTCCGGCTGGACCGAACCCGGCGCCGCTCTGCTGATTGCCCCTGCCGTGGAAGCCAAGGGCAAGGATCCGGCCCGCCCCTACACCGAGATTCTGTTTCTGCCCGCCCACAATTATGTGGAAGAAAAGTGGACCGGCCCCAAGCTTGGTCCGGAGAATCCCCAGGCAAGCAGCCTCACCGGATTCGACCACGTCGAAGTCCTCGACAACATGCGAGAGGAACTCGTCCGCATCCTGCCCCAGCCCAGGGCTACGATTTACACAGACGTTCCTGCCGCCGCCGAAACCTCGAATTCCAAGACGCCAATGGAATGGTTGAGCCGCGCGAACGCATTTCCCCTGGGACTCTCTCAGCAGGATGTTCGCCCGCTGTTGGCCTCGCTCCGTACTTACAAAGATGCGGGAGAAGTGGATCTCATCCGAAAAGCGGTCAACGCTTCGGTTGCGGCCCATCTCGCAGCCATGCATAGCATGAAACCGGGAATCAGCGAACGCGAAGTCTCCGCCCTCATGCAGTACGAATGGGGCAAACGCGGTTGTGAACGTCCGGCCTATACTCCCGTCGTCGGATCGGGTTTCAACTCGACCGTCCTCCACTATTCCGACGATTCGGGCACGATCCAGTCCGGAGACGTGGTTGTGATTGATGCCGCGGGTGAATACTCTCTCTACGCCTCCGACATCACTCGCACGCTGCCGGCCACGGGAAAGTTCACCGCCCGTCAGCGGGAGATTTACGACATTGTCCTGGGAGCGCAGCGCGCAGCCATGGCGGCATTTCAGTCGGGAAAATCTCACCTGCGCCGTGACCTATCCGACTCCATTCACAACGTGGCATACGACTACATCAACACCCACGGAAAGGATCTGCACGGCGAACCCCTGGGCAAGTATTTCATCCATGGCCTGGGCCATTACGTCGGTCTGGACGTCCATGATGCCGGGGATTACGATGTGCCACTGGCTCCGGGGATGGTCTTCACCATCGAGCCCGGGATTTACATTCCCGAGGAAAAGCTGGGCGTGCGGATCGAAGACATGTATTATGTGGACGCCATTGGGAAGCTGATCCAGTTGACTGAGGCACTCCCCCACACCGCCGACGAGGTGGAGCATGCCATGGCGGTCAAATGAAAACTAGCCGCGCGCGTCTCTGGCTTTTGATATCCTAAGGCATTGTGCGGATGCTGTGGTTATTTCTGATCCTCGCCTGCAGCGGTGGAGCGGTGCTGTGGGCGGGCATGGCCGCTTATCTTCGTGTGCGCCGCCACATGAAAGTCACGGCTGAGTTGAGGAAAAGCGGCGTCCATCGCGAGGCGGACGGCCTTTAAGAAACTGATTTCAAGAATGCCCGGAGTGCTGCTGCCATGACCAAGCCTGCTACTGGGATCCTCGGAACTCAAGACCGTTTTCTCGATGCCGCCAGCCAGGTTGCGATTGTGATTGGCGCCAGCCTGTTCGTGGCATGGTGTGCGCGCGTCGCGTTGCCCTTGCCTTTCACACCCGTGCCTTTGACTCTGCAAAACTTCGGCGTTCTACTCGTGGGACTTTCGCTGGGCAGCCGTCGCGGGTTTCTGACACTCATTCTTTACCTTGCGGAGGGCCTCGCCGGCATGCCCGTTTTCAGTCCGATGGGACCAGGCGGCATAGCACAATTGCTGGGCCCGACCGGCGGCTTCCTGCTGGCTTATCCGTTCGTCGCGGGCATTGCTGGCTGGGTCTTCGAGGGAAGGAACGGGAAAAAGAGTTTCGCGCGCGCAGCCTCAGCCTGTGTTCTAGCCGAGATTTATCTGTTTGCCGGAGGCCTGTCCTGGCTGGCGATCCTCACGCATTCTGTTGCCCAAGCCATACGTTTCGGTCTCTACTGGTTTATCTTCGCTGAAGTGATTAAGATTATGTGCGCTGCCGCGCTGGCCAGCGGCTGGCAACGGTTCCACCAGGTTCAACCATGACTCTCACTACCGCCGCTTCCGATCACTCTCCCACTTCCATCACTGAAGGCAAACGCGAAATCACGGTCGCTCACAGTCCCGACTCCGACGATGCATTTATGTTTTATGGACTGGCCACTAACAAGGTTCGCGTGCCGGGCCTGCGCTTCACTCATACTCTTTGCGACATCGAAACCCTGAACCGCAGAGCAATGGAAGGCGTTTACGACGTCACCGCGATTTCCTTTCACGCTTATCCTTACATTCAGGATCACTACGCTTTGCTCCCGAGTGGCGGCAGCGTGGGAGACGGCTACGGCCCCATGATCGTAGCCCCGCGCGCATATTCAGTCAGTGACATCAAGCAAAAGCGGATTGCCGTCCCCGGAACTTTGACGACCGCTTACCTGGTCCTCAAACTCTTCGCGCCCGGAATTGAAACCGATGTCGTGCCGTTCGATCAAATTATTCCGCAGGTGCTCGAAGGCAAGCAGGAGGCTGGCCTCATCATTCACGAAGGCCAGTTGACCTACGACAGGTCTGGTCTGCATCGCATCGTCGATCTCGGCAAATGGTGGCAGAAGGTGACGGGGCTGCCGCTGCCTCTCGGTGGTAATGCCATTCGCCGCAGCCTCGGACCGCAATTGGTGTCCAGCGTGGGCACGGCGTTGCGCGAGAGCATTCAGTACGCACTCCATCACCGCGAAGAAGCTCTGGCCTATGCCATGCAGTTTGCGCGCGACCTCGACTCCCAACTCGCGGATAAGTTCGTCGGCATGTACGTGAACGAGCGCACCCTCGACTACGGACCGGAGGGAAGAGAAGCAGTGCGCCGATTGCTCGACATGGGACACAAGGCAGGAATCATTCCGCAAGAATCCAGAGTGGATTTCGCAGCCTAGGGAATGGCAGACTTCAGGTCAGTCGTTCCCACGGCGATTCCAATGTGACTATCGGCATTCCGCATGCTCCGAGTGTACGTACTAGTGTAGTGCGTCAAACAGAGTGACGTTTATTCAGGGTACGGCGGGCGCGTTTCACTTTTTCCAGGATGTCGGCGGCTCGCGCGGTCCAAATGAATGGTTTCGGACTTTTGTTGTGGCGGTCGATGTAGGTGCCGATGGCCATGATGAGTTCTTCCAAGTCGCGGAATACGCCGCGCCGGAGCCGGTTTTGAGTCAGGTCGCGAAAGAAGCGTTCCACCATGTTGAGCCACGATGCGCTGGTGGGAGTGAAGTGCAGATGGAAGCGCGGATGCCGTGCCAGCCAGCGCTGCACTTTGGGATGCTTATGGGTCGCGTAGTTATCGCAGATCAAGTGAAGCTGTCGGTGAGGCGGAATGGTCTGGTCAATCAGACGGAGGAACTTGAGCCATTCCTGATGGCGATGCCGTTCCTGGCAAAGGCCAAAGACCTCGCCGTTGGCGGCATTCAGAGCGGCGAACAGAGTGGCCGTGCCGTTGCGTTTGTAGTCGTGAGTCATGGTGGCGCCGCGTCCGCGCTTCAGCGGCAGACCGGGTTGGGTACGATCCAAGGCTTGAATTTGGCTCTTCTCGTCGGCGCACAACACCAGAGCGTGCTCGGGCGGATTGAGGTACAGGCCGACGATGTCTTCCAACTTCTCGGCGAACGCAGGATCGTTGCTGATCTTGAAAGTTTCCACGCGATGCGGTTTCAACCCGTGGGCGCGCCAAATGCGCCGCACGCTGGCTTCGCTGATACCGACAGCCGCGGCCATCGTGCGTGTGCTCCAGTGGGTAGCGTTGGCCGGTTGCTGGCGCGTGGTCATGGTCACCACGCGTTGGGTCAGGCGGGCACCGATGGTGGGCTTGCGTCCCCGTCGGGGCGCGTCTTTCTGCAATCCGGGCACGCCCAGCGCCAGGAAGCGCTTGCGCCAGCGGGAAACCTTTTTCGGGGTGATCACCAGGTGGGCGGCGATCTCCTTGTCCGACTGGCCCGAAGCTGCAAACAACACGATGCGAGCGCGCTCCGCCACCCGCACCGGGACAGATCGGCTCCGGGCTTGGGATTCTAACAGAGCCCTTTCCTCCGAACTCAACGTAATGACTGGGGCGATTCGCATCCGTAAGCGTCTCCTCTATCATAAGACGCTCGCGGATAGATAAAGGTTGTTATTTGTGACGCACTACACTAGCACGCCAAATACACGGCCAAAAGGCTAAGAGCTAACCGCTAAAAGCCTCTCTCACACGGGCAACTCTTCCTGCATCCAACCGGCTTCTGGTTTCGCTTCTGACGTCAGATCCATCACCAACTTCTCCAGCACCATCCGTTTGCTTGGAGGATTCGAACGCAATGCCAGATCGGTTTTCGCCACCAGCCGAATGGCTCGTGTCAGCTCCCGCTTCGACTTGTACCGCCGAGCCTGCTTGATGATGTCATCCGCCGCAAACGGCGGCACGCGGAAGCCCTGCCACAGCGCCGCCCATAACATGCGTTGATCGCGCACATTTCGCTCCAGGATCACCAGCATCTGGCGAAAGGTCTTGGCCAGCATGTAGAGATGTCCAATGGCGGCCTCATCTCCTTCCCCGGTAGTGAGAATCGAATCGAGCATTTCGAGCGCCCGCACCCGGTCTTTGGCGGAAATCGCATCGGTCAGTTCATACAACGATCGCTGCTTTGCCGCCAACACCATGGTTTCGACATCGCCCAGCGTGACGCGTTTCTTTTCTCCCACGTAAAGAATCAGCTTCTCCAGTTCATTGGAGACCATCATCATGTCGCCGCCGAGAGCGTCAACCAGTTCGCGGGCAGCATCGGCATCGATCTTGACGCCTCGCGTCGCGCCATACTCGCCAATCCACCGCACCGCCTCGCTTTCTTCCACTCGCGCCAGCTCAACGATGGCGCAGTATTGCCCCAGCGTCTCACGAATTCGCTCATAGCGCTCTTTGTCGGTTAATTCCATGCGGCGCGGGTCCGCGGGAATGCTGATGTGGTCAGCGACGAAGATTAATACCGCGGCGGGGTTGGGATCTTTGCAGTACTGCTCGATGGCCGCCAGCTTCTCTTCGTTCGACCCGCGTCCGAACAAGTTCTTGACACCACGAACGAAGAAAACCTGAAAGGGCGCCATCAGCGATGGCGTACGCGCGCGATCGAGGACTTCCACAAGATCTGTCTCCGCCAGATCGAACTCGAACAAGCTGAAGTCCCGCAAATCAGGTGTAACCAGATGTTCGAGAATCGCTTCGCGGCAACGTTTGCGAAAAAAAACTTCGGCTCCCACGAAGACATAGGCCGGACGCAGCTTGCGGGCTTGGACCTCGGACACAAAACGGTCGGCCTGGGCGAAGGCTCGCATCAGAAGCCCTCCAGAATATTCGACACCAGAGCTTGCGCAAAGTCGCGCGACAGACGTTGAAAGGCTGGGGTGTCTTCTTCGAAAAAGCTATTCAGGTCGCGTGGCACCTCGTACTGCTCGCGAAACAGATACGAAGGATTCTGGTAAAGGACTTTGCCCTGCTTGTCGGCCAATGACACCTTCATCGAGACGACAACCATCACGCTGGCGGCACGACCGGTTTGCGAATCATAGGTTAATGGATTGGAGTAGGTGGCGAGCACGGTCCCATGCAATACCGCGTCAGCGTCGGCGTCCACTTGGTTGACGACGTGGTAGTGCGTTCGGGTCACGAACTCTCTTACTACTGCCGATGTCAGCATCTGCTCGATCTTGAAGGTTTGAGTTTGGTTCACGAATGCCGGGATAGCAATGGTTCGCACATTATCAGGAATGGTTACCGTATGTCCGGCGGTGTGATAGCCGCATCCTGCTCCGACAACGCTTAGGATCACGGCCAACGTCAAGCCGCGAGTCATTGGATCTTGCCTCGAGGGCGAGTGGCTGCAATGGTTTCTGCGCACTCCACGGCTGTGGCTGCGGCGATGCGGAGATTATCAGACGCCGCCCACAACCAAAAGCCATTCGCTCGGCTAGTGTCCACGACGATTGATACCTGAACATCGCCTTGTCCTGCGGCATTGACGTTCGTGGGAGCGTCCTCGGCTGCTTGCGAGAGCTTAACATGATCGCCGGACAATGCCCGCGATATGGTCTCTACATCCGTTGCTTGACCGAATTCGAGGTGAATCGCAAAGGCGTGTCCGTGAAAGATTGGAGCCTGCACCAGCAACAACGATGGCAACGGAGCATCCTTGCCAGCAATTCGCTGATAGTGCTTCAGCACCTGGCTCTGCACCGTCGCCAGCGCAGGCGCTGAGTGTTCGCCGTAACGGGCTACCATGTTGAAAGCCACCTGCGCATCGAAGATGTTCTTTGGCATGGGCTGGAACGAGAGCAGGTTCACGGTCTGCTCGTGCAGTTCGTCCATTCCCTTCTGACCGTGTTCGGAGGCTGGTTCAAATACGGTGGCGACCGCGTGCTTTACCAGTCCAGCTTTCTGCGCACGTAGCAAAAGCAGCGCCAGCACGACCGCCGCGGAGTGAGCCACCACCGCCGGTCCGGGCTGCAACTCCGGAATCAAAGGCTGCCCCAGTTGCCGCTCGATCCAGGGCGAACGCACCGTGGCGCCCGGTTCATCTTCGAGGGCTGAAGAAAGATCTATGATCGCGCTACCCGCGTCCCGAGCCGTCTTCCAGTTGTGGCGGGTGGACTCGGGGTCGGAAGCAAAAAACGTAAAATCTATGTTCTGAAATTGTTCGGTGCGGACATTCTGGATGAACGTGACCTCGTCCCCGACGGATTCCAATTTCCCGAGCGCTTCCTCATCATCCAGCAGCTTGACATCGATGGAGGGGAAATTGCGGTCGTTGAGCACGTCCGCGACTTCCTTGCCCTTGAGCGCGCCCGCGCCGACGATGGCGAGGCGGTAAAAATTGCCCCCGCGCACCGGTTCAGCATGCGACAAGGCAGGCGACTTGAAATTCGAACTCATGAAGTCTGCGAGGCCTCTTTATATTGTGGAGGCGGCGGGTTACGCTTTCGCCGGAAAATCCATTGCAAGCGCCAGAACACACCCGAAAACATGTAGGTCAGCGCGATCACGAACAGCACCCATTGAGAGAAAACCCAGATCGCCGCGAAGAGCAATCCCAAGAGGATAACCAACTGGAAGGGCTGCCGGGAGCGGAAATCAATGTCCTTGAAGCTGTAGAAGCGCCACGTGCTTACCATCAGATATCCCGCCGCGACAACGATGAGCATCCAGGTGATGCAACTCCAGAGAGCCGAAATCGGTTCTCCACCTGAAAAATGCACTACTGCGGCAATGACTCCGGCCCCCGCTGGAATCGGCATTCCCACAAAATACTTCTTCCCCGGACGGCCGGGATTCGACGGCTGCGGGTTGGACACGATGTTGAAGCGAGCCAGTCGGCTGGCGCCCGCCATCAAAAACAGGAAGCTTGCCATGGAGCCCAGCTGAATCATTTTGCCAGTCAACTCGCTCGAGCCCAGAAACACCGGCAACTGGCGGAATCCCCACATCCATGCCAGCAGCGCTGGAGCAACCCCAAACGTGATGACGTCCGCCAGGGAATCCAACTCCCGGCCAAAATCGCTGCTGGTGTGAGTCATGCGAGCAATGCGCCCATCCAGGCCATCGAACAGAACAGCAAAGCCAATCGCCTTGGCCGCAAAATCAAAATGCCAGGGCTCCGCGGCGGTGGCATGCGTGACCTGCAGGATGGCGTAGTAACCCAAGGCAATATTCGCCGCGGTGAAAAGCGAAGGCAAAATATACATGCCCCGGCGCAACCGTCCTGACGGCCGGTCTTCTTTGCGCCGCCGTAAAATCACTGGAACTTCTGGGTCCATTACCGTGCTCCTTGCCGAGCCTGGCCTGGGCGTCCCGCCGCGAGGGGCTTCTCTGCGTTCAAATAGGCCAACACGCTCGATCCGCCTTTCACACGATCCCCAACTTTCACTTCGAGGGCTGCACCGACGTCCAGTAAGACATCCACCCGCGAGCCAAATTTGATCAAGCCGACGCGCTCTCCGCGCTCCACCCGATCTCCAACCTTCTTGTTGAACACGATCCTGCGCGCGAGCAACCCCGCAATCTGTTTGAAGACTACAATCTGGCCTTCGCCCTCGACGGTCACGACATTCTGCTCGTTTTGCTCGGCCGACGCCGCATTCATGGCGTTGACGAACTTTCCCCTCTGATACCGGACATCACGGATGGTGCCCCTGATCGGGGAACGATTCACGTGCACATCAAACACGTTCAAGAATATGCTGATGCGAAGCCGCGGCTCGCCTTTCGAGATTACAGGCGAGACGTCCGTGACCTTGCCATCCGCAGGCGACACCAGCGCGCCTGCCTCTGCCGGAACCACCCGGTTGGGATCACGAAAGAACCAAAGAAAAAACGCAACCAGCAGTAAGGCCGGCAAAGCCCAAAGCGGACCGGCGAGCCAGCCGATCAGCGTCGCGGCGGCCACAAGCGGAAGAGCGTAATAGTAAGCGTCACGAACCATGTTGGGAGATACACAGGATTATAGTGCAGGCTGGGGAACAACTCAGTCTTTCATGTTAACTGCAAACAAAAAAGGCGCTTACATGCGCCCTGGGTGGAGACAGATAACCCCGTCCGCGGCTGCGCCGCAAAGGATTGGAGCTGGATTAGGCTACCTGGTTTTGTGGCTGTTGCCGATACTGTCGTTCAATATTCTCCATCTGATCCTTCAGACGGAGCTTCAGCTTCTTCAGCCGCACTTCTTCCAATTTTTCGTCGTCGGTGAGATAGCGCTTTTCGGTAAGTGAATCAAGACGTTTTTCGTAGAGCGTATGCTCCATCGCCAGTTTCCGAAATTCATCGTGGCTAGCGTAGAGCTGGTCCCTAGAAGTTAGCATCCAGCAGACCTCCTAACCGGGTTTTCAGACTCCAACTTACCACACGACCTAGCCTGCTTCAATGCGAAATCTTTTGACCGCATCCCCTGAGTTCTCAGCAGTTTCCAGCAAACTGCACTAATTCTGGTGCACATCAGGAAAAGTCCAGCCGATAAACGATGGCGTCCTCGTGGGGCTCGCGATAGTAGCTTCTGCGTCGCCCGCTTTCGACAAACGCCCACTTCTCATACAGCCCTCGGGCCGCTAGGTTCGACTCGCGGACCTCGAGGAAAACAGCCTCCGCGCTCTGGCTTCGAGCCAAGTCGAGAAACTCTCCCACCAGACGCGAACCGAGCCCGCACCGCCGCGCCGGCTCAGCAACGGCGACGTTCTCAATCTCCCATTCTTTGTCCAAAACTCTGCCCACGATAAATCCTTGCACTGCGGATTCTTCTTCGAGGATCAATACCAGACGGGTTGGTGATTGGCCGGAAAATATAGCGTCATATTGCTCCGCAGACCAGTGTGCCGCCGTGGCAGCGTGCTTCTCTAGAGATATCATCGCCGGAATGTCCGCAGTGATGGCGTGACGAATGCGCATTGGGACGCCGAAACTCCGTCGGATTGAAGGGACTAGCTGCTTTTCGAGAAAAGCTCCGCCTCGGAGCGCCCAATGTAACTTGCTTCGAGCGCATCGGTGGACACAGTATCTCCCGACACCATCTTTCTCCATCCCAGCCGCGCGATCACATCGCTCCGCGGCCGCTCCACTTCTTCGACATGCAGCCCGCTGGCCCGAGCCGCCTCCGCCAGCCCAGGGTCCGGCGTCACGATCACCGCGCCAGTGGCCGCTTCCAGCCATTTTTCGCGTGTGGAGAGATGTTCACGAATCACGCGAGTCTCCGTGCCGGTTAACTCATACTCACCCAGGAAAACCTCATTCCGCCCAGCCTCCATCGCCGCCACGACTCTTTCCTTCGAAGCACCGGCACTCACCACAGCCTCCAGCAGCGACACCACCGCAATCGGCTTCCCAAGAGCCTCCGCGAGGGCTTTGACAACCGCCAAGCCAATACGCAGCCCAGTAAACGACCCCGGCCCCGAAACCGCAGCAAAGCCGCCAATATCCGTTTTGCTGAATCCGTGTCTCTTGAGCAAGGCGGCAATTTGTGGGACCAGTTCCGCGGAAAATGTACCTCCCAAGAGCGGAGCGACCTCGATTACATCGCATGCGTCATTCGGCCCGCAGCGTGCGAGAGCGATGCTGCCGTGTCGGCCGGAAGTATCAACCGCAAGAAGAATCATGATTGGGAATTGCAGATTCGTGCCAATCCGCAAACACCGGTGGCCGCTTTAAGCAGCTTCCACCAACTCCAGCAACACTCCGCCAGCGCTCGAAGGATGCACAAAAACATATCGATGACCGCCTGCGCCAACTTTGATTTCGTTCGAAACCAGCCGCACGCCGTCTTTCTTGAGACGATCGACGACAACGGCTAAATCGGGCACGCGCAGGCAAACGTGATGCAGTCCTTCGCCGCGTTTGGCGATGAACTTCGCCACCGTCGAATTCTCTGACGTCGCCTCCATCAACTCCAGCCGGCTCTCTCCGACCGGCAACATCGCCACTCGCACCTGCTCGCCTGCAACCACTTCTTCGGCGGACGCGGTCAACCCTAGCTTCTCGTAAATACTCTTCGCCGCAGCCAGTGACTTCACCGCAATTCCCAGATGGTCAATCGTAAACATAAGTCTTGTCGATTACCGTTCTACTCTCGTCCTTGTCATCCCGAGTGACGCCCGAGCCGCGCTCGCGCGGTGAGGGCTAAGCGAGGGATCTGCTTTTCTTCTGCCGCCTCAAAACAGCAGATTCCTCACGGGATGACGCCCGTTCGGAATGACAATTTATTAAGGTAAAGTCACGAACCTGCCTTCCCGATCCTACCCACAATCTCTTCCACCAGCGTATACGGATCCCGCTTGTGCTCAGCAACCTCCGCCGCGTAGCGTGCGACATTACCATCTTCCATCTGCGCACGCGCTTTCTCCAGCATCGCGTCGCGCAGCATCTCAATCAGCCGCTCCTGCCAATTCTCGATATTGTGCTTCAGCACGAGGTTTTCCTTTTGCAGATACGCCTCGTACTCGGCAATCGCCACCACTAGTTCGTCGATCCCCCTCCCGTCGCTGGCCACCGTTTTCACAATCGGCGGAGTCCAATGGTCAGTGCGAATCGCCAAAGATTGCAGAGCGCGAATCTCACGCTCGACCCGCTCAGCCCCCTCGCGGTCGCTCTTGTTGATCACAAAAATGTCAGCGATCTCCATGATGCCGGCCTTGATGCTCTGCACATCGTCGCCCATCCCCGGCACCAGAATCACAACCGTAACGTCGGCCAACCGCACGATATCGACTTCATCCTGCCCAACTCCGACGGTCTCAATCATGATCAAGTCGCGCCCGGAAGCGTCCATCACCATAGCGACGTCAGCCGTGGTTCGTGCCAACCCGCCCAGCGAGCCCCGCGTAGCCATGCTGCGAATGTAAATTCCCGGATCAGAAAAATGATCCTGCATGCGGATGCGGTCCCCCAGAATCGCCCCGCCGGTGTAGGGTGAAGTGGGATCGACCGCGATGATTCCGACCGTACGATTCTCTTTGCGATAGTGCTTGGCGAGTTGATCAACCAGCGTACTCTTACCCGCGCCGGGCGCGCCTGTAAGGCCCAGAATCCGCGCATGGCCGGATTGGGGAAACAAAGCCTTCAGCAAATTCGCGCAACCTGGCGTTCGGTTCTCGACCATGCTGATAGCCCGCGCCAAAGCCCGCGCCTCGCCGGAACACAGTTGCTGAATCAGTGATTGGAAGTCGTGGCTCAACTTGTCAGTGTAAAGCAGGGGCATGGGGCAGGAAAAACTTTCATAGCTACTCGCCGTCTCCAGAAAGGTCAAATCGGTATCGGCGGTAATTCGGGTTGATCCGTGGCGAATTGGGTTTAGTCCTTCAGCAACTGCCGCGCAATCACCAACCGCTGCACCTCGCTCGTCCCTTCGCCAATGGTGCACAGCTTCACGTCGCGATAGAACTTCTCCGCCGGATAGTCTTTAATAAACCCGTACCCGCCGTGAATCTGCACGCCCTCGTTGGCGCAACGCACGGCCACCTCACTGGCATATAGCTTCGCCATCGACGACTCCAGAGTGCTCTTCGACCCTGCATCTTTCAGCGACGCCGCCCGGAACGTCAGCAGCTTAGCCGCTTCGATCTCCGTCGCCATGTCTGCCAGCTTCCACTGGATCGCCTGAAATTCGCTGATCGCTTTGCCGAACTGCTTGCGCTGCTTGGAATACTTCAGCGCCGCTTCATATGCGCCTTCAGCCATACCTAATGACAATGCCGCAATCGAAATGCGTCCGCCATCCAGCACCCGCATGGCATCGATAAATCCGTCGCCTTCTTTGCCTAGAAGATTTTCGGCCGGAATAATGCAATCTTCAAAAATCAACTCGGCGGTATCGCTCGCCCGCAGCCCCAGCTTGTTCTCCTTCTTCCCCGGACGGAATCCCTTCGCGGCCTTCTCCACAATAAAGGCCGAGAGCCCGTGAGTGTGCGCCGCGCGGTCGGTCACCGCAATCACGACGAGCGTATCGGCATAGTGCCCATTCGTGCAGAAAGTCTTGGTGCCATTGAGCACCCAGGTGCTTCCTTTGCGCACCGCAGTCATCCGCGCGCTACCCGCATCCGATCCCGAGGAAGGTTCTGTCAATCCCCATGCCCCGATGTGCTCGCCAGTCGCCAGTTTGCTGACGTATTTCTTCTTCTGCTCTTCGGTCCCGGCAATAAAGATGTGGTTCGAGCACAGCGAAGTGTGTGCCGCCACGATGATGCCCACCGACCCGTCGACGCGAGATAACTCCTCGATCGCCGTAACGTATTCGATGTATCCCATTCCCGCTCCACCGTATTCAGTGGGGAATACGGTCCCGAGCATGCCCAGCTTGCCGAGTTCCTTGATCGTTGCCAGGGGAAACTCGCCCGCCTCGTCCCATTTCATGACATTGGGAGCGATCTCGCGCTCAGCAAATTCACGCACGCTTTTCTTAAGATGAAGCTGTTCTTCGTTCAATACGAAATCCAAGATTCCTCCGGTCAAACTATGAAAAGCCGCGTCCAGAATTCAATCCTCACACGGCAGATGCAAAACATTTGATTAGAACACAGGCGTAAGCGGGAGCGAAAGTTACCCTCGGAGCCGCGGCAAATTACCGTGCCTCCTCGCTCACCGATTCTTCATCGTGCAGGAACGTCGGTGGTTGGAACGGAAACGAAGCGCTCAAACACTTCATTGGAGAGAAGCCGCCCGTGAGCCGTCAGACGAATCACATCTCCCATTCTCTCCATCAACCCTGTCTGCACGAAGTCGGCGATAGCGTCGCCTAAACCTGCAACCGCGTCCTCCCCGAACTCGGCCGCAACCTGCCGCAAGTTAACTCCGCAAGCCAGGCGCAGGCCCAGGAAGAACGTCTCCTCAAGCCCCGACTGCGATGAAACCTGAATACGATTCAGCGGGCCTCCGGCCACATATGTTTCCAAAGAATCCGGCGTAGAAAACCGCACCGCTTCGACCCCACCTTCGGCCCCGAGCAGCATCGAGTGCGCGTCTACCCCAAATCCAAGATACGGCTGCCGGGTCCAGTACTTCAGATTATGCCGCGATTCGTAACCCGGCCGCGCGAAGTTCGAGATCTCATACTGGCTCACTCCCGCCGATTCCAACCGTTGGCAGGCCATCAGGTAAAAATCCGCCGTGGCATCCTCGTCCGGCACAAAGTGGGCGTGGTATTTTGTGCCGCCGGCAATCAACTCCCGGCCGAGCCGCGAATCTTCGTCCACCTCGAGCATGTAAACACTGGCATGCGGCGCCTCGCTCGCAATCGTCTGCTCTACGGAAAACGCCCAGCTCTCGGCAGTCTGATGTGGCAGCCCAGCGATCAGGTCGATATTGACGTTCGTAATCCCGGCCGCTCTCAGTCTCGCAATCTCACCAAGAACCTTCTTCCGATCGTGCAAACGCCCGACCGCGGCCGCCTCCCGGTCAACAAACGACTGCACTCCCAGGCTCACGCGGTTCACGCCGCACCCCTGCAAGGCCTCAAGTACCGCCTGAGTTAGAGTACCTGGAGCGCACTCAACCGTGACCTCAGCCCCCGGCTGAACTTCAAAATTCTCCGAAATCGTGACAAATAGCCTTTGCAATTGCGCAATATCGAGTACAGTAGGGGTTCCACCGCCCAGGTAAATGGAGTCGACAACCTGATCGATGTGTCCGCCCATCTGTGATACAGTCGCGCTGGCACGTTTCATGTCAGCGCATAACTGATCCACGTAGCGCTCGAAAACGGCGCGGGAGAAGACGTCTGAAGCGAAGTTGCAATAAGTGCACTTGGTGCGACAGAACGGCACGGAGAGGTAAAGCCCAAGAGCCATGCCACGATTATCCCACTTTGGCGGCACGCCGCAGCCAAAGCCGCATCCGAATCGGAGCGTTTCGATGGAACTAATCCGCGGCAGACGGGTTTTGACTTTGAGCAAGCCGGAGTAGGAATCAAAAAACTAATGACGCTTCCCCGGGTGGTTATCACTGGAATGGGCGTGGTCAGCCCCAACGGCATCGGCAAAGAAGCCTTCTGTCTCGCCGTTCTTGCGGGAAAGTCCGGGGTGAAGCGCATTTCGCGTTTTGATCCCTCCGACCTCCCTGTGCACATTGCCGGCGAGATTCCCGACTTTGACGAGTCCGCCTGGATCGATGCGCGTGAGCGCAAGCATGTCTCTCGCGTTGTACCCCTGGCAGTAGCCGCGTCCAGCGAAGCCATCAAGGACGCCGGCCTCGACCCTACGGCCATGTCCATGGACGAGAAACGAGAAATCGGCGTGATCCTCGGCACCGGCGGCGGCGCCCAGGAATTCTCTGAAGAACAATACCGGCTCTGGCATTCCGGACACGTCAAGCAAGTGAGCCTGTTCTGTATTCCCAGCGGAACCATGGGCACGATCCCCAGCGAAATCAGCATGCGCTTCGGCTTTCGCGGATACAGCCACGTGGTCACCGCCGGATGCACTTCTTCTACCGACGCACTCGGTTACGCCTATCAACACATTCAGGCAGGCGTGCAGCCCATGTTTCTGGTCGGTGGCGTAGATTCGCCAATCACTCCCGGAATCATCAAAGGCTACACGTTGTTGCGCGCCCTTACCCAATCCTGGAATCATGCGCCCGAGCGCGCCTCCCGCCCCTTTTCCGCCGATCGCGACGGATTCGTAATCGCCGAAGGTTCCTGGATGTTTATCCTCGAAGACTACGTCCACGCCCGCGCCCGCGGCGCCCGCATCTATGCCGAGATCACCGGCTACGCCTCGACCTGCGAAGCCTTCCATCGAGTGCGCATGAGCGATTCGCCCGATGAACCCGCCCGCGCCATCACCCTGGCTCTCGAAGAAGCAAACATCTCCGCCGAAGATGTCCACTACGTAAACCTTCACGGCACCTCAACCGAAATGAACGACCGCGTGGAAACCCGAGCCCTGAAACTCGCTCTGGGAGCCCACGCCAGCCGCATCCCAATGTCCGGACTCAAGTCCCAGATCGGACACGCCCAGGGTGCCTGCGGCTCCGCCAGTCTGGCCGCAACCCTCATCGCCATGGAACACGGAAAGATTCCCCCCACCATCAACCTCGACGTCTCCGACTCCGAGTGCGATCTCGACTACGTTCCCGACGCCGGCCGCAAAGCCCAAATCGAGCACGCCATCTGCAACTGCGTAGGCTTCGGCTCAAAAAACTCAGCCCTGGTCCTAAGAAAAATCGCCTAGGACGACCCCAACCCACCGCGTTGTCATTCCGGGGAGCGAAGCGACGAGGAATCTGCTTTCCTCTGCTCGCACCAAGAACCGTGCCATCCGAGCCACTCCGACGACTTTGTCATTCCGAGAAGCGCAGCGACGAGGAATTTGCTTCTTGGCTGGCCAGCGCCACGCCCTCGCACTCCGACGACTTTGTCATTCCGAGAAGCGCAGCGACGAGGAATCTGCTTCTTGGCTGGCCAGCGCCACGCCCACGACCCCCGCGTCATCATTTTCCATCCTAGCCACCTCCTTTCCCATCTATCTAAGGTATCTTTGAACAGTAGCCCATGGCCTCGGAAGAAGAAGTACTAGGCAAAGCCTACGACAGCCGCCTGATGAAGCGGCTGATCACCTACCTCCGCCCCTACAAATGGCAGGTGGGCATCGCGCTGGGCTCCATCCTCATCAAGGCCGGAGCCGACGTGCTCGGCCCTTATCTCACCAAAATCGTCGTCGACCGCTACCTCGCGCCGGTGCAGGGACTGCATACGCCGCTAGGCCGCTTCCTGAGCAACAAGCCGCTGGTTGGCATCGCCCAGATCGCCACCATCTACGTCGGGCTGCTGCTGTTCAGCTTCCTCCTCGAATATCTCCAGACCTATTACATGCAGTGGGCAGGACAGAAAACCATGTTCGACATGCGCGCCCAGATCTTTCGCCACCTGCAGCGCATGCACATCGGCTTCTACGACAAGAATCCCGTAGGCCGCCTGGTCACTCGCGTCACCACCGACGTGGACGCGGTGAACGAAATGTTCACCTCCGGCGTGGTCTCAATCTTCGAAGATGTCTTCGTGCTCGCCGGGATCATCGCCATCATGCTGCGCATGGACTGGAAGCTGGCCTTGATCACCTTCGCCGTGCTGCCGCTGATCGGCATCGCTACCAAGATTTTCCGCGACAAGGTCCGTGACTCTTACCGGCGCATTCGCGTGGCCATCGCGAGAATCAATGCATACCTGCAAGAGCACGTGAGCGGTATGGTCGTGCTCCAGCTCTTCAATCGCGAAGAGCGCGCCTTCGACAAATTCTCCGACGTCAACGCCGTCCACATGGACGCCTTCAAAGACGCAATCATGGCCCACGCCGTCTACTATCCGGTGGTGGAAGTGCTGTCCGCCATCGCCATTGCCTGCGTCATCTGGTTCGGCGGCAATGACGTGATCCGCAACCTGACCACCCTCGGCGTTCTGGTTGCGTTCATTCAGTACGCCCAGCGCTTCTTCCGGCCCATCCAGGATCTGAGCGAGAAATACAACATCCTGCAATCGGCGATGGCGTCGAGCGAACGCATTTTCAAACTGCTCGACACGCCGGCAGAAATCACGCCGCCCGCAGTTATAAAGACGCCGAACGGCCCCGGCCGCATCGAATTCGACCACGTCTGGTTCGCCTACCGAACCGTACCCGCTAACGATCACGCGGGCGAAGCTCACGTGGGGACGGCCGCCCCCAGCCATCCGGTCGGGCCAAGCTCGACTCCCTCCGGCCCCGACTGGGTTCTCCGCGACGTTAGCTTCGCCATCGAGCCCGGAGAAACCGTCGCCTTCGTCGGCGCGACCGGAGCCGGCAAGACCACCATCATCTCGCTGCTCATGCGCTTCTACGATGTGCAGAAAGGCGTAATCCGAATCGACGGCGTCGATATCAAGGAAATGGACATCGCCGATCTGCGCCGCCGCTTCGGCGTCGTCTTGCAGGACCCATTCCTGTTCAGCGGCACCGTCGCCAGCAATATTCGCCTGGGCACGGAAGGGATCGACGACGAAGACGTAGAAAAAGCCGCCGAGGACGTAAACCTCGCCGACTTCATCCGCACTCTCCCCAATGGCTTTCAGGAAGAAGTCCGCGAGCGCGGCAGCACGCTTTCGACCGGACAAAAGCAGCTAATCTCATTTGCCCGCGCCCTCGCCCACGATCCTAAGATCCTCATCCTCGACGAAGCCACATCCAGCGTGGACACGGAAACCGAATTCCGCGTCCGCGACGCCCTAAGCCGCATGGTGGAAGGCCGCACGTCCGTGGTCATTGCCCACCGGCTCTCGACCATCCAGCGCGCCGACAAGATTGTCGTCATGCACAAAGGCCAGGTCCGCGAGATGGGCTCTCACCAGCAGCTCCTCGCCCAGCACGGCATCTACTACAAACTCTACCAACTGCAATACAAAGACCAGGAAGTAGCCACCAGCCCCCAGGTAACCGCTCAAGCCGACGACTAGGCGAGAGCAGCACCGACTGGCCCACCTGCTGGATCCCACCCCAAGAATCCGCCCCGGAAGGAACGACGCGTTCGGATGGCTAGCCCAGCCATAGCGGATACGCTTGTCAACTGGAACTTATTGAAAAGTGCCAACTTGCGCCCTGCAATCGCAAGCCAGAAAAAAATCCTCAAGACCGATGATCAGATTTTTCCCTTCTTTACGCTGTTTAGAGACAGAGGATTGGAAACGGTCACAAAGGGTAGAAGCGATTCCATCAGACTCTCAGGAGGCGGCATATGACAAGAAAGTTGTTTCACTCTCTGGTAATTCTCGCGCTGACGTTCCTCGCGGGGCAAGGTCAAGTGTCGATGGCACAGTCAGCCCCTGCAGCCACCGGCCTGATTAATGCACCCTTCGGGGCTCGTCCTGGTTTTCCCGGTGTTCCGGTTTTTCCAACTGGTGCCCGACAGAAGACCGGGTTGCGCACGGATGCGACCGCTCTGGGATTGACCACGCAGAAGGTTTACCAGTTCAGAACGGTGGATTTTCCCGCTGCGACCTCGTCCCAACTCTATGATTTCGCCGATGGAATGGCGGGGGGAAATTACGCCTTCGGCTCGTCCGAGACTGCCTTCTACTTTAAGGGCATAACCAATCACACTTTGAACGTACCCGGCGCCACCTCGAGCACCGTCTATGGCATCAACGCGGCCGGCCACATGGTGGGCGCATTCGACGATACGAACGGAAGCCGAATCCACGGATTTTTCTATGACGGGACAACGTTCGTTACGCTCGATGACCCCGCCGCCGTCTACGGAACAAATGCCATCGGCATCAATGACGCGGGAGTGATTGTCGGGACCTACGACGTAGGCGAGATCCCGCACGGCTTCGAGTACGTGAATGGCAACTATAGCAACTTCGACTGCCCCAATTCGGCTGGAACCAACGCTACCGGTATCAATTCCAGTGGACAGGTTGTGGGCTTCTGCTGGTACAACTCGACCTATCACGGATTTCTGCTGAGCAACAACGGCTATACGGCGATTGACTTTCCCCAGGCAGCACTCACTTACCTGTACGGCATCAACGACGCAGGCGCTATGGCCGGCACCTTTCAAGACCCCGCTGGCCATTTTCACGGCTTTACCTATTCCGAAGGTATGTTTAACCAGGTCGATGTTCAGGGGGGAACGACCGATACGTTCTTGATTCGAATCAAGAACAACGGAGCCGTGGTCGGATTCGCATACGACAGCCTAGGTGAGTCCCACGGACTCATCGGCCACTAGGATTGGTTGTTGGTTGCGAAAGCGGCTGCATTGGAGCCGAGCACGTTGTGCGGCAGGTGGCACTCGCAGTTGTCAGTAGCCAAGCCTGCCCACGGGTTCAAGGTCAACCACGAAAGTAGTGAAACTCTCAGGAGATTTTATGACGAAGAGAAAACTGCTTCACGCTCTAGCAATTCTGACGATAGCCTTCTTCGCAGCGCAAAGTCGATGGCTGGCGGCGCAGTCGGTCCCTGCGGGCGGCAGTAGAGACGTGCAATCTTTGCTCTACCTTCGACATGCGCCGTTTCTTCCCACAACGTTGACGGCAGTCACTCCCCAAACCACCGGATCGCAACCGGCAGCCGATGCCCTGGTCCCGGCTCAGAAAAAAGTCTACAACTTCAGGTCGATCGATTTTCCGGGTGCAAACTACTCCGATGCTTGGGACTTCGATGACGGAGCCGTCGTGGGTACTATGGATTCGCCGGGCGTTACCCAAGGATTCTACTTTCGCGGTAATTCTTACCACATGTTGCAGTTCTCCTTCGCCCCGATAACCAATCTGTATGGCATCAATGCCTCTGGCCAAATGGTTGGCCGCTACATAGATCAAGCGAACGAAAACCATGGATTTCTTTACGACGGGACTAACTTTACCGCCATCGACCCCCCAGGCTCGACCCGCACAGATGCCTTGGCAATTAACGACTCAGGTCACATCGTAGGAGATTACGTGGATGCAGAGAGCGTCCAGCACGGTTTCCTTTTTAACGGGCGGGTATTTACCAACGTCGACTTTCCTGGCGCGATCGCAACTGTAGCTTACGGAATCAACACCGGTGGGGAGATTGTCGGCGTCTACTACGATTCGACGGGCGCGCACGGGTTTGTGCTAAAGAAGAAAGCCTATTCTTCAATTAATTTCCCACACGCGAGCGACACCTACGTATTCGGGATCAACGACGCAGGCGCAACCGCCGGGGAGTATCAAGATGCCAGCGGCGCAACGCATGGTTTTACACATGCTGGCGGCGTATTCAACCGCGTGGACGTGCCGGGCGCGGCCATTACGTCGTTGAGACGCATCAAGAACGACGGCAGCGTGGTCGGTGCTGTGATCGACAGCCTCAAAGAGGTCCACGGCGTGATCGGCCACTAGTCGGGTCGTTGGGTGACCAGCGAACTCAAAAATCTCAGGAGATCCTATATGACTCGATCCCTGCTTCAATCTGTCGCAATTTTTGCAATTGCATTCTTCGCCGGGCAAAGCTGCCTTCTGTCAGCCCAAGCGGCGCCTGGGCAGAGGGGAAGGGAGATCCAGGGCGAGTTCGGCCTTCGCCGTGGCCTGGGTCTCCCATTGAATTCACTCGGCGCCGCTGAGCAGACGGCAACCGCAGGATCCGACCTGGACGTCATCGCTTTAGGGCTAGCCCGGAAGAAGTCTTACCATTTCAGGTCGATTGATTATCCGGGTTCGCAATACTCGCTCGTTCTCGATTTCAACAACGAGACCGCGGTGGGCCAGTTCGCTTACCCGATATCTAGTGTCGCGTTCTATTTTCGGGGCACGTCTTACCACCTGCTCAACATCGCGGGTGGCGTTAACAGCGAATGCAATGGCATCAACGTCTCTGGCCAAATGGTTGGCTCCTACGAGGACAAGCCGGGTCGAATTCACGGATTTCTTTACAACGGAAAAAGCGTCACAACTCTGGACTTTCCCAACTCTACCTACACGGAGGCCTGGGATATCAACAAAGCAGGTGTCATCGTCGGAGACTATTTCGATGCCAACAACCAACGGCACGGATTCCTGGATAAGAAGGGGGTTTTTACGACTATCGACTTTCCAGAGGCAATGGCAACCGTTGCCATCGGCATCAATTCCCTTGGAGATGTCGTCGGCTACTATTACGACTCGGGCGGCTCTCCCCACGGGTTTCTGCTGAGCAAAAAGGCTTACACCTCGATCGACTATCCAAACACAAAGTTCTCCTGGACGTATGGCATTAACGACGCCGGCTCGGTCGCCGGTACCTTTAGCGATGACGGAAGCACAAACCATGGGTTTGTGCGCATCGGCGGCGTCTTCTACCAGGCGGATGTGGCGGGTGCGGGCAGCACGGTGCTGATTCGCATCAACAACGACGGGGACGTGGCTGGATACGTCGTTGATATTCACGGCGAAAACCACGGAATCATCGGCCATTAGGAAAGTGCCGACCTAATTCAACTCTCAGGAGACCGCATATGACGCGACAATTACGTTATTCCGTGGCAATTCTTGCTGTGGCATTCTTCGTCGGGCATAGCTGGCTTCTGCTGGCACAGTCGGCGCCCACCGCTGGCGGAACAGAGACGCTGCGGTCACTCAGGCTTCGCCTAAACCAAGGTCTGCCTTTGAATTCGCACACCGCTCCTCAGCAGACTGCAACTGCCGGATCGTACTCAGACGCCGTTGCGCTAGGGCTGGCAGGGACGAAAGTTTACCAGTTCAGGTCGGTCGATTACCCGGGCGCTACTGACTCGTTCCTGCAGGACTACAACGAAAAGGTCGCGGTGGGCGATTTCAATGTCCCCAACGCTGGTTTCAATTTCTATTTTGACGGAACCGCGTACCACATTCTGAAAGTTCCCCATTCCACGGACAGCATCGTTGACGGCATCAATGCCTCCGGCAAGATGGTGGGTGCCTACGTCACTTTAGGGGAGAAGGTTCGCGGATTTCTCTACGACGGGACAGTGTTCGTTACCCTCAATTTTCCTCACTCTCATGGCACATATGCCAATGGCATCAACGACTCCGGTCTGATCGTGGGGAGCTACCTTGACTCCAACAATGCCGAGCACGGTTTCCTCTATAAAGCTGGGGTTTTCACGCGCCTCGACTTTCCCGGTGCGACACAAACTGTGGCGTGGGGTATCAATTCCACTGGAAAGATCGTTGGCTATTACGACATCTCGGGAGGCGGAGGTGGTTTTCTGTTCGAGAAAGGGGTTTATTACCCGATCGCCTTTCCAAACGCCAAAAGCACCTCTGCGAACGGCATCAATGACGCGGGCGCAATCGCCGGGTCCTTTACCGACACAAGCGGACAGCATGGGTTCACATACTCCGGCGGCACCTACACGCAGGTCGACGTTCCAGGAGCGGCCAACACGACGTTGTACCGCATCAAGAACAACGGGAGTGTGGCGGGATATCTGGAGGACAGCAGCGGGGAGTTCCATGGAATAATCGGCCGCTAGAGCGGGTCGTCGAGCGGCTAGCAAATCCGACTTTCAGAGACCACCACCCTCCAGACGTCATCCTGAGGCCCGCGTTTCTCCAGTGGGCTGAAGGATCTCGCGCGCACTCTTTCGCCCTGATCAACGAATCGGGCCATCCCACTTTGCGTCACCCAACCTTCTCCGCAGCTTTTGCGGAGACGATGGACGCGAGAAGGGGCTGACCCAGCTCTTCCCAACTTCGCAACTCGGGTGCCCCACCCTTCTCCGCGCTTTTGCGGAGAGGGTGGGCGCGAGGCCCTCGATTCGCGACACTGGCACCCATTGATCAGCCCCAACGTGATATCTGCAGCCATTCCGTCTCGCGACGACCTCGCTCCTTTTCGCTTGACGCAGCGTTTCTACTCGGATAACATATAAAGAGTTACATTAGCTGTTCGATAAACGGCAATGAGCAACTCCGGCTCTTTGACAATTGAAACGGTCCAGCGGTCAGACACGCTAAATCCCCGAAAAAGGGACCTGCTAAGTCCTTTAGAAGGGATATTTTAGAGGGCATCCCGAGCTCACCCTCCTGCTTTCAATAACTTACAGAGCAGGAATGTCCAGGTATCCCGCTCCGTAAGTCCTTTAAAAGGGATATTTTACGAGGGTATCTCGAAAACAGTCCCTTTGTTTTCATAGATCTAGCCAGAAAGCGCGCTTTTTTGGGTATATACCCGATACTCTTCCGTAATTGCCGCGAGATCGAATTTGCCAGAGAGTAACTAGCAGTCGCTGCCTGAGTTCCGTTGAGGTCTCCGCCGTCCACCCCTTCGCAAAGAACCCGAAAGGATGGGGCACCCTGGTTGGCGGAATGGAAATTAGATGAGTCAGTCCCCGCGACTCTTCCCAAGTACAATGCTCCCGTGCTGATTCTCATCTCCGCTGGCGAGGCGTCGGGCGAAATGTATGGGGCTCAGCTCATCGAGGCTCTGCGCCATCGCGATCCGTCTTTGGAATTCTTTGGGGTGGGCGGGGATCGCATGCGGGCTGCCGGATGCGACACGGTGGTCGACGCGAAAGATCTTGCCGTGGTTGGCATCTCCGAGATCGTCAGCCATCTTCCCAAAATCTATGGGTTGTTCCACAAGCTGATTGCCGAAGCCGATCGTCGCCGGCCGGACCTCGCCATCGTTATCGATTCTCCGGCTTTCAACTGGAGGGTGGCCCGGCAGATGCGCAAGCTCGGGGTTCCGGTCGTCTACTACGTTTGCCCGCAGTTCTGGGCCTGGCGGCAGGGGCGCGTGCGGTTGCTCCGCAAGTACGTCGACAAGGCGCTGGTGATTTTCCCGTTCGAAGAGAAGTTCTACCGCGACCGCGGCGTGGACGCGACTTTCGTGGGCCACCCTTTGTCCGACCTTGCCCCGCCTGCGATTGATCGCGAGACCTACGCAGCGAGCAACAAACTGGACACTGCGAAGCCCTGGATCACGCTCATGCCGGGGAGCCGCATGAAGGAAGTGCGGATGAATTTGCCGACGATGCTGGAGTCGGCGGCGAAGCTGGGTTCGGGCTATGAATTTCTGCTTCCGGTCGCGCCGACGCTGGATCGCAGCTTTCTCGAATCGCTGATTGGTGGCTCATCCATCCGGCTGGTTTCCGAAGCCCTGCCTGCGCTGGCGCACTCGCGGGCTGGGATCATTGCGAGCGGCACAGCTACGGTCGAGGCCGCGATGATGGGCTCGCCTTTCGTCATGGTTTATCGCGTGTCTCCGCTGACTTATTTGCTGGGACGGTCGCGGGTCAAAGTGCCGCACTTTGCCATGGTGAACTTGATCGCCGGAAAAGAGATTGTCCCGGAGTTGGTGCAGCAGGACTTCACTGCCGAGAAGGTGGTGGCGAGGCTTGGTGAGATTCTTCCTGATGGCCCGCCCCGGGAGCGGATGATTAACGAGTTGGGCGCGATCCGGGGGTCGTTGCGAGGGAGGGAGACGGATGGGCGGCATCCGGCGGAGCGGGCGGCGGCGGCAGTGTTGGGGCTACTGGGGCGGGGTGGGATGGGGAATGGCAATGCGAAAAGCGAGTAAGCCTTGTCGTGGCAGCATCTTTTGCGTCACAATCTTCATCAGACTGATTAGAGACCTGCGGGATCTTCCCGGGAGACTTTCCTGAATGTTCTTTGAACCTCGGCGCCAGCGTCGAGCCCTTACAATCTTTCTTGCCTCGTTGTTTCTATTAGTTTCGCGACCCGCATGGCCGGCTGAGAAAACCCGGATCCGGGTGGACGACTACCAGATCGACGCCGAACTGACGCCGCACACTCATAAGATCACAGCCCGGGCCAAGGTGAAATTTACGGCTCTGGAAGACATCACCGCCGCGACGTTCGAGTTGCATAACGGCTTGCGCGTGACTAAGGTGACCGATGATGCCGGCAAGCCGGTGTCCGCCGAACGGATCACGCAGGATTTCACTGAGCGGGTGCAGTTGTCGAAGCCGCTCAGCAAAAACACCTCCACGAGCCTGACGTTTGAATATGATGGCACGCTCGACTCCGCCGACGACAGCCCGGTGCAGGGGCTCAAGCTGGCTTCAATCAATGATGAGACCAGTTATCTGCTATACGCGGGGCGCTGGTTTCCGGTGAACGCCTACGGCATCAACCGGTTTACGGCCACGATGAACATCACCGTGCCGGCTCATATGGTCGTGATTGGCAGCGGGAAGGAGACGGTAGGAGAGACCGCTTCGAAGAAAGGCAGCGGTGGCGCATTGCCCACGAAGACTTACACCTTCGTCTGGAGCAGGCCAAGTTTTCCGGGAAGCATCGTTGCCGGAACGTTTCAGGAGTTCAAGAGCGATGAGGCGGGTGTAGACCTGCACGTGTTTTTCAAGCCGGTTCATCAGAACCTGGGCGCGATGTATGCAGAGACGGCGCTCAAAGAGTTTACGTACTACGTGACCCTATACGGCGCGGCGCCTTCGACAACTCTGCGAGTGGTCGAGATTCCGGATGATACGGTGCCGTCGGCGTGGGCGCCGGAGATGGCGGCGGTCGCGAGCCGCGCGGTGACAGAGAAGGTGAATTATCGATTGCTGGCGAACACCATCGCTCATCAGTGGTGGGGGGCTTCGGTGAGTCCGGACTCTGTCGACGACTGGTGGCTGTGCGACGGCTTCGCGCGATACTCCGAGGCCCGCTATGTGGAGAACGCCGCGGGAAGCAATGGTTTAGACGAAGTCGTGAAAGATATGTCGGTCGGAGCTTTGGCTTACGATTCGGTGCCGCTTGCGACCATCGGCAAACTGGATATGTTCTCACCCGAGTTCCAGTCGCTCGCCACGGACAAGGGCGCGATGATTCTGCACATGCTGCGCTGGGTTGTGGGAGATCAGAAGTACGACCAGACTATGCGTACTTTTGCCTCGAAGTACTCTGGCAAGTCGGCTTCGCTGGATGATTTCACGGCCGTCGCAGAGCAGGCTTATGGCGAGAAACTCACATGGTTCTTCACCCAGTGGCTCGATTCGACGGGGGCTCCCGAGTTCAAGACCAAGTACACGGTTTACCGGTTGGGGAACAACAAGGGTTTTCGCGTGGTGGGGGAGATTAACCAGGATCTCGATCTGTTCCGCATGCCGGTGGAGCTGAAAATTGACACTGACGGCAAAACGGAAGAAAAACGCATTGAGGTCGTAGGAACCAATTCGGCGTTTTCGGTCGAAACCTTTGGCAAGCCGCGGCGGATTTCGATTGATCCGGGCGACCGGGTGTTGCGGAACTCTCCGGAGATAAAACTGCGGGCGTCGATTCAGCGCGGACAGGCTTTGGTGCAGCAGGGCGATTTCGCCGGAGCGCTTACGGAGTTCAACAAAGCGCTGGATGTCAACAAGAACAGTTCGCTTGCGCACTACCGGGTTGCGGAGGTGTTCTTCCTGCAGAAGAATTATCAGGCGTCGGCGAATGCCTATCGGGATGCGCTCAATGGGGACGGCGATCCGCGGTGGACCGAGGTTTGGAGCCACATTCAGTTAGGCAAGATCTTTGATGTTACCGGACAGCGCGAGCGGGCGACGAACGAGTATCGGCAGGCTTTGCAGACCAACGACAATACCCAGGGTGCTCTCGAAGAAGCGCGGAAGTATTTGCAGAAGCCTTTCGAGCAGCAGAAAAGCAATGCCGGCGCGAACGGGATGTAGGGCAAATTAACTCGGGTGGAGATCACGTGCACGCGTGATCGGCGCCCTTGTTCCGGGTTCGCGGCGCTCCTAAGCTTCCCTTAAGGAGTGCAATCCATGCTGCTTAAGATTCTTGCCGGCGGCGCGATTTTCATCTTCCTGGCTTGACTGGTGGCCGTGCTCCAAGGTTGGAGCAAAAGTGATTTACCAGGTCGCGCTATCGGGGTATCCTTCGCTCTCGCGTTTGGAGCAGCCGCGTTTTGGGGTTTGCGCACTTTGACAGGATGGCCTCACTGACGCGAAGCCTCGCTGGCAGGCGCTCCGAGTGGCTAAAACGCCCAGCGTAACAGGGTGGCTCCTACGGTGAAGCCTGCGCCTACGGATGCCAACAGGACCAAATCACCCTTCTTGAGTTTGCCTTCCTGACGGGCCGTTTCCATCGCGAGTGGGATCGTGCCGGCTGTCGTGTTTCCGTAACGGTCGATATTGATGACTACGCGCGCTGGATTCATCGCCAGCCGATCAGCAGTTGCCATAATTATGCGCTGGTTGGCCTGGTGCGGAATGAACGCGTCTACGTCGCTGCCTTTCAATCCATTTCGCTGGAGGATTTTTTCGCAGACTTCGGCCATCTTGCGGACGGCGTACTTGAAGACGGCGCCTCCGTCTTGATGGACATAGTGCATCTTTTGATCCACGGTTTCATGGCTCGAAGGATTGAGGCTGCCGCCTCCTGGCATGTAAAGAGAACAGCCTCCGGAACCGTCGACTTCGTGGATGAAGTCGATCAAGCCTAGCGACTCATCGTCCGCCGGTTCGAGGATCACCGCGCCCGCGCCGTCGCCGAAGATAATGCAGGTGGCCCGATCGGTATAGTCGATGATCGAGGACATGACGTCGGCACCGATCACCATGACCTTCTTGTGAGCGCCAGTCGCGATAAACTGCGCCCCGGTTTGCAGCGCATAGACGAACGCGGAGCACGCAGCGGACACATCGAAGCCCCAGACGTTCTTGGCTCCGAGCTTGTGTTGCACCAGGCAGGCGGTCGAAGGGAAAAACATGTCCGGAGTGACCGTGCCCACGATGATCGCCTCCAGATCGGAGGCCGCGATGCCACGTGCGGTCAGAGCCTTCTTTGCGGCTTCCAGGGCCAAGTCGCTGGTAGCTACTCCCTTGTCTACGATATGGCGCTCGCGAATTCCGGTGCGATCCGCGATCCATTGGTCCGTGGTTTCGACCATCTTCTCCAGATCAGCGTTCGTCAACAGGCGGGGCGGGACGTACGTCCCAAGAGCGCTGATTTTAGCGCGCACAATTTGGCTCACTCTATGAGTTCTCCAGTTGGTATCAGGTGATGAAATGTAGACCCGCTATTCTGACGCACCGGGACGGACAATGTCCAACTTTATGAATCTGAAAGGCAGGTGCAGCAGGTGGAACAGCATTGTCTGCCCATGAATGGGGATCGCCGGAAACGGAAAAAGCCAGACACCGGCGACCCACTGCACACGCAAGAGCCCGTTACCGTTGCTTCCTTCCGGACCTGGCGGGGTTGGCGGGAGTGCGTCGCGCGGGACCGATGCCTGACCTATTTGATTCTAACATTCCGATCGTACTCTTCCCTTTCCCGGCGGAATGACCAACAATGGATAAGTTCATGGCCCCGGTGCTGAACCTGCAATCCGAGATCGCTTTGCTGCCTTCGGCGGTGCAGCGCTACTTTGAACTCGCACTGTATTTGCTGGTCGTGTGCGGTTTCGGAACGCTGGTTTCGACCGGAGGCCTGGATGCGCCGACGGTTCTGCTGGTGAGCGCGGCGCTCCTGTTTCGCGGATACCTTCTGGCGACGCACCGAACCTTGCTTATCCCCGAGAGCTGGACAACCACGCTCACTCTCGGTTACGTGGCTTTTTATCTGGCGGACTACTTGGTGTTCTCCGGGGTGTTTGTCAGCGCCACGGTGCATCTTGTGCTTTTCGTCATGGTCGTGCGCTTGTTCTCGGCCAAGCGCGACCGGGATTACTATTTCCTCGCGGTGATCTCGTTCCTCATGGTGTTGGCGGCAGCGGTGCTTACCGTAGACAGCACGTTTCTGCTGGCGTTTGGCGCATTCATGCTGATGGCGGTTGTGACCTGCATCCTGATGGAGATGCGGCACGCCGCTGCCAAGGCCAGCATGCGAGCGAACTCATCGAGCGATGACTCGGCCTACCGGCAGATGGCCTATTCTCTGGTTAGCGCTTCACCCGTGCTTGCACTCCTGATCATGCTGGGCACGGCGGCCATTTTCTTTGTGCTGCCCCGCATCTCGACTGGATATCTCAGCGCCTTTGCACGCAGCGGCGAAATCAGCACCGGCTTCAGCGATCACGTGCAACTCGGCCAGATTGGCGAGATACAGCAGTCGAATTCCCTGGTGATGCACATCCAGATCGACGGCGATCTGCATGGGTCTCACGACTTGAAGTGGCGTGGAGTGACGCTGAATGTGTTCGATGGCAAGACCTGGTTCAACCCGCACGCCCAGCATGTAGTGACCAGCCTGGGAGCCGGTCGGTTTGTCTTGTTATCGGGGCCAGGTTGGAACAAGCTTCGCATAGCGCAGCCGCCGCAGGCAGTTCACTACCGGGTTTTGATGGAGCCTTTGATCAGCAACGTTTTTTTTCTGGCTCCAACAGCCAGACTGTTGCAGGGCAACTACCGTCTGCTGTCGATAGATAACGGAGACGGCGTCTTTGATCTCGACCCCGAGCACCCTATCAATCGTTACGAGGTTACGTCGGACATTTCTCAAGCCAGTCCGGGCGAACTGCGCAATGCGGCTTACGACTATCCGTCGGAGGTCCTGCTGAATTATCTGCAACTGCCGCGCACGGATGATCGCGTCATCGCTTTGGCCAAACAGATTACGGCTTCTTTTGATAACAATTACGACAAGGCCGCAGCGGTTGAACGGTATCTGCGCACGAATTTTGGATACACGCTGCAACTTCCACGTAGTGTTCCGCACGATCCCGTGGCCAATTTTCTTTTCGACCGCAAGCAGGGACACTGTGAGTATTTCGCTTCGGCGATGGCCATCATGCTGCGCACGCTGGGCATTCCTTCCCGGGTGGTGAACGGTTTCCGAACCGGGGAGTTTAACGACCTCACTTCGCAATACCTGGTCCGCGCCAGCAACGCGCATTCCTGGGTGGAAGCGTATTTCCCGGGCTATGGGTGGATCAGCTTTGATCCCACTCCCGCTGCGCCGGCGCAGATGCATACCGGCTGGAGTCGGAGCCTGTTGTATTTGGACGCGTTGGCATCCTTCTGGCGGGAGTGGGTCATTAACTATGACGCCGGACATCAGTACACTCTTGGTCGCGAGGCCACCCGCAACGGCATGGAATGGCTGCAGGAGGCGCGAATCTGGGCACGGCGGCAGCATGAAGGGTTGCTGAATGTGGCTCGGCGAACGCAGAGGACGGTGTCAGATTCACCGGTGGAGTGGGGTTTCGGAGGAGCGGCTGTCGCCGTTGCGATTCTTCTGGGAGGGAACGCTCGGCGGCTGTGGCGTGGCTTTCGCAGCCGGCGGCTGGCGGCTCGTCCGGGGAAGTCTCCGAGGCTGGCCGCGACGATATGGTATGAACGCATGACGCGCATGCTGGCGCGGAAGGGTTGGCGGAAATCGTCGAGCCATACCCCTTCAGAATTTCTCATCGGGATTGAAGACGAAGCTATGCGTGAGTCGGTGGCCAAGTTCACACGGCATTACGAGTCGGCACGCTTTGGGGGTTCGGTCGAAGATGCAGAGCGACTGCCGGAGTTGTATGAAGAAATCTCGACGACTGCGCGGCGGTGAGATGGCTTCGAAAAAGGTTCTGTTCCGCGCTTTCAGCGCCCCACTAAAAGCTCAAGAATGGGCTTCGGACTGAATGCTTCCACCATACAAACAGATGGTGCGGGTGTGCAGTAAAGATTGCTCTTTCGCCTGACCGTTCATAGTTTCTAAGCGGTATGCTTAGGGAAAGACCGTTCTGAAAACGAATCGAGATGGTCTCGTCTGCCGAAACTGTAACACTTGCGACGACCTGGGTGATTGCGTTGCAAAGGCGGTCCCTGTACTGCTTGGTCCCGTACTTCGTTGACTCCTTCCCTTCGAGAATCTCCGGCCAAACCATGGTTGTGAGAGCTCCCTTTTCGTCAAAGCCGAGTATTAGATAATCCAACACGAACTGCACAGACGTGAGTCGAGCCCCACAAATGCGTTGAGGCGATGACTCACCCTTTCCAGTCCCCGTCCCACCCAATTTCATAGGCGTCCTCCAAGAGAGTTCTTTGCTACCACCTATCACCCGTCTCGCCTACTAGAGATTTTATGTTGTTGCCGTCCACCAACGCCGAAGTGCAACCACTGACCAAATCGCCTCAACTATGCCGAAGGGCCACGCGCCTTGGAGAAATCCGTATGCTGAAGCCAGCAGGCAGGCAACGGCGAATGCCAGAATGAACCATCGGCTGCGATTCTCAAAGGCATAGCAAACCAGCATTGCCGTAACTGCAAATAATCCGAACCAGGTCAGTCGATTCACGCCGCAGCCCCGATCGCTCCATTTCCACTATTGCATTGATCGTTCTCATATCCAAGCTGATCTGCATTCGGCATCTGGCTCTGCATAGGAGTACCGGAGCACGCGTGAATGTTAGAATAGATAGATTCCATGCCCCATCAGAAGTCCACAGTAGTAATCGAAAATGCGCCTGAGACCGCCGCGCCTACGCCCTCCCGGCCGAAGGTTGGGTTCGTCAGCCTGGGGTGCCCCAAGAATCTGGTGGACAGTGAAGTCATGATGGGCATGCTGGCGCAGGCTGGTGCGGAGTTGGTACCGCGCGCCGAAGATGCCGACGTGATTGTGGTCAATACCTGCTCGTTCATTGCCAGCGCGCAGCAGGAATCCGTGGACACGATTCTTGAGATGGCGCGTCACAAGACTGACGGCCATGCCCGAAAACTGGTCGTGGCGGGATGCCTGGTCGAACGTTTTCGCGACGACATTCGCAAGAACATTCCGGAAGTGGATGCGGTCGTGGGTACCGGCGAACTGGAAAAGATTCTCGCCACGGCGGGGGTCGCGCCGGCGCCTGCCAAGTCTTCGCCGTTTAACATTTTGACCTCGCGTCCCGAGGGCGATGCTCGCGAAGCCCAGGGGCGATTCTCGCGCGGATCGTGGGACGGGGCCATCGCCGATCTCCCCAACTATCTCTACGATGAAGCGACGCCCCGCGTCCTGGCCACGCCGAAGTACACGGCCTACATCAAGATTGCCGAGGGCTGCGACCATCCGTGCGGTTTCTGCATTATTCCGCAGCTGCGCGGTAAGTTTCGTTCCCGCCGATTTGAGTCGGTGATCGCTGAGGCCGAACGTTTGGCCCGCTCGGGAGTGCGGGAAGTTACGCTGATCGGACAGGACACGACCTGCTACGGCGAAGACCTTGGCCTCAAAGATGGACTCGCGCTTCTGCTGGAAAAGCTGGCGGGTATTGAAGAATTGCGCTGGGTCCGATTCCTCTACGCGTATCCGAACAAAATCACAGGCCGTCTGCTCGAGACCATCGCCGCGCACGAAAAGATTTGCGCCTACGTGGATGTTCCCTTACAGCATGCATCTGCATCGGTGCTGAAGCGGATGAAACGTGGTGGCGGCGCAGACGTGTTCCTGCGCTCAATTGAGAAGATGCGGCGCACGATTCCAGACGTTACGCTGCGAACGACGTTTATTGTGGGCTTTCCCGGCGAAACCGAAAGTGAATTCGAGCAACTCTGCGAGTTCGTCCGCGAGGCTGAATTTGACTGGATGGGAGCGTTCGGCTACTCCGATCAAGAGGGTGCACAGGCGTCTGCCTTGGACGACAAACTCCCGAGCCGTGAGATTGAACGGCGTCGCAAGCATCTAATGCAGATCCAACGGCGTATCAGCAAGAAGAAAAAGAAAACGCTGGTCGGCCGGGAACTCGATCTATTGCTCGAAGGGGTGTCGGAAGAAAGTGACCTGCTGCTCGAAGGCCGCACCCCGAGGCACGCTCCCGAAATCGATGGCAAAGTCTTTGTGAACGATGTTCCCGAGGGGCTCCAGCCCGTACCGGGCGAGTTTTATCGCTGCCAGATTACCGAGGCCCACGACTACGATCTGGTTGCGAAGATTGTCTAGAGATTATGGCTCGCAAGCGCACTCTGAAGCTGCGTTGCCCCACCTGCAAAAAGCCGGTGGCGAGTGGAGATGCGGAATTTCCATTCTGCAGCGAGCGCTGCCGCTTGATCGATCTCGGCAAATGGGCGAGTGGCGCTTACGTGGTCTCGTCACCCGTGAGGGACACTTCGGAAAGCATTTCAGGTGCGCTGCCGGACAACTCCGATGAAGACTGAGTCGGACCGAAGGACACGAACCGACTCCGACCCTCCCTTGTCGCGTCCTCGCGCTCCCCTCTGGGCCAAGCTGGTGGCTACTTTCTTTGGCGCAGGGCTCCTTCACCCCGGGCCTGGAAGCTGGGGCTCGGCGGCTACCATTGTGTTGTGGTGGCTGCTCAGCGGTTGGATCACCCCGCACTGGCAAACAGCGGCCGCGACGTTGCTGGCCGTGGCGGCTGTGTTGATTGGCATTCCCGCGGCCACGCATATGGCGCGCTCAACGGGCTTGAAAGATCCTCAGTTCGTTGTCATCGATGAAGTTGCGGGTCAACTCGTCACTTTCATTGCCGTGCCTGTCTCGTGGAAATCTCTGGTGCTGGGCTTTATACTTTTTCGTGGGTTCGATATTGTGAAGCCTCCGCCGGTGCGGCAACTCGAGCACCTTCCGGAGGGAATCGGCATCGTAATAGATGACGTGGCGGCTGGGCTTTACGCATTGATCATTATGCAAGTCGTGCTGCATTTCGGGTTTTTGCCGCGATAGCCTTCCGTCGCTGCACGAGGAAGTTGGAGTCGATGGGAATTTCTGATCGCTTGCTGGGCAAGACGAACGTCAACGGAAAGCCGCATATCGAAGGCGTGTTTCCAGCTGCCGCACTGCCCGGCGGTGAAGTACGAATTACCGGCCATGGTCTGCGGCCGCAGGACTTGCGTCGGCCTCGGGTGCGTTTCGGCGAAATCGAGGGTGCGGTGGTCGTGAGCTCCGATGATTTTCTAGTGGCTCGCGTACCGCAAGGCGCGTCTTCCGGGCCGATCGTAGTATCAACCAACGGCAACTCCAGCAATCCTCACCAGATTAAGGTAGCGGTTCCCATCGCCGAGAATCTTCACCCAGTGACCAACCCTGCGCTCGATGCCGAAGGCAACATCTACGTCAGTTTTTCCGGGAGTCGCGGACAAAAAGTTCCGGTCGCCATCTACAAAATCGACACCAACTACAACGTCAAGCCGTTTCTTGCGGACCTGATGAACGCCACTTCGATTGCGTTCGACCGCGGCGGTCAAATGTACGTTTCGTCACGGTTTGATGGAACCGTATACCGAGTCGCTCCGAATGGGACTATGTCTTCCTATGCAGAGGGCATGGGTGTCGCGACGGGCATTGCCTTCGACCGCGCGGAAAACCTTTACGTCGGCGACCGCAGCGGCACGATTTTCAAGATCGGCGCCGACCGTCAGATCTTCGTCTTCGCCACTCTCGAACCCAGCATTTCTGCTTACCACCTGGCATTCGGTCCGCTCGGAGACTTGTTCGTGACGGGGCCAACGACTTCGAGTTTTGATTGCGTTTACAAAATTACACCGCAAGGCAACGTGTCGATTTTCTTTCGTGGACTAGGACGCCCTCAAGGGATCGCGTTCGATGCGGAGGGCAATCTGTACGTTGCCGCTTCGCTCTCGGGCAAGCGTGGCATCGTCAAGATCAACCCCTCGGGCGAAGCATCTCTGGCGGTTGCAGGGGCGGGTCTAGTCGGTCTTGCCTTCGCTCCGGGACGCTCGGTCGTTCTGGCCACGAACAGCGCCGTTCACCATCTCGCCTGGAATGTGCAGGGATCGCCGCTAGCTGACTTCCCTGCTTGAGTTCGGCTTCAGCCTTAAGCCACCGCTCGTTTGATCTGTGCAAATCCACGCGCGATCTTGCTTAGCCCCTTTTTCATTTACACTTTTAGTCGTGAACGCCGAGATTGTCGCCATTGGCTCCGAGTTGCTGACTCCTTTTCGTCAGGACACGAACTCACTTTATCTGACTGAGAAACTCAATCAGCTTGGCGTTGAAGTGATTTTCAAGACCATCGTGGGCGACAGCCGCGAACATCTGACCGGAGCTGCCAATCTCGCTGTATCGCGCGCCGAGCTCATTATCTTCATGGGTGGTCTTGGTCCTACTGAAGATGACCTCACTCGCGAGGCTGTGGCCGACGCGCTGGGGCTGGAACTTCATCGCGATCCCGAAATTGTTACCAGCCTCGAACGCCGGTTCGCCGCCCGCGGTTGGAAGATGGCGCCGAACAATACCAAACAGGCGGATGTCCTCACCGGTGCGACCGTTCTACCCAATGCCAACGGCAGCGCGCCTGGACAGTGGATGAGTGGCAAGTACGAAGGCCGCGAGAGAATCATCATGTTGCTTCCCGGGCCCCCCCACGAATTGAAGGCCTTGTTCGAGGAGCAATGCGTTGCTCGCCTGCGCGCCAAGTTGCCGCCGCAATTCATTGCGACTCGCGAACTGAAGATTACTGGGCTTGGCGAGTCGCAGGTCGACGCCCGGGTGGCGCCCATTTATAAACTCTATGCGGATGTGCAAACGACTATCCTGGCCGGGGCAGGCGAAATCCAGTTGCATCTAAAGACTCGCGCCGCTTCGCTCGAAGCTGCCCAGGCGCGCGTCGATGCACTTGTCGAGAAAATAGAAGAAGAACTCGGCGATCTTGTCTTTTCGGACAACGGCGACTCGATGGAGCAGATCGTCGGCTACTATTTGCAGATGCGCAACGCAACCCTGGCAGTCGCGGAATCCTGTACTGGCGGCTTGCTGGCGGAGCGCATCACATCCGTCAGCGGAAGCTCACGTTACTTTGTGGGGGGCGCCGTAGTTTATTCGAATCAATTGAAGACCGCCTGCGCCGGTGTTCCGGCCGATCTGATCGAGAAGCACGGCGCCGTGAGCCGCGAAGTCGCTGCCGCGCTCGCGGACGGAATTCGGCAGCGTACCGGCACAACTCTTGGTCTGGGTATCACGGGCATCGCAGGACCGACTGGCGGCACCGAGGCGAAACCGGTGGGCCTGGTTTTTCATGCCCTGGCTACTGAGGGTGGGACCGAGGTCATCGAACGCACGTTTCCGGGAGATCGCAAACACATCCGCCGCTTCGCGAGCCAGCAGGCGCTGGACATGGTGAGAAGAGCGCTGATGTAGATCTGTCGTTTGCCGTTGGTCATTGGTCGTTAGCTGGAATCGTTTTGGCCAACGACCGACCACTAATGACCACCGACGGTTATGCGAATATTCGTTGGCTTAAACATTGATGATGCCGTCCGCCAGCGCATTCAGCGGTTCATCGAAGGTGTAAACGGGTTCGCGCCGGACGCCCGCTGGGTCCGTCCGGAATCACTGCATGTGACGTTGAAATTCATCGGCGAGAAGCCTGCGGAGACTGTGGAAGAAATCAAGCGCGCCCTCTCCAGAGTCCGCGCTGTGCCCTTCGAGATTACATTCCGCGGATTTGGGTTCTTCCCCACCGCAAAGGCTGCACGCGTCTTCTGGGTGGGAATCGAATCTGGCCCGCATCTCCCAGCTCTCGCGAAAGCCGTCGATGAGACCACTTCCGCGCTCGGGATTCCGAGAGAAGACCACCCCTTCGCACCCCACTTGACGCTAGCGCGTGGCGGAGGACGCTCTGGCGCTCCCCGCTGGAGCAAAGGGGACACTGCCAATAAGAACTTCCAGTTGCTGCAAGAGAAATTGGCAGCTCTTCCCACTCCCGACTTTGGTACCATGGCGGCCCACGAGTTTTTTCTGTACCAGAGCCAACTGTCTCCGGGAGGTTCGCGTTATACGAAGATCGCGCGCTTCGCGCTAGGGTAGCGGCATCCTGCCGGCTGGCAAAACGCATGTACGACGATATCCCTATGACCGCCTTGGTACTCACGGCCGTGTACAGCTACTTCCTGGGTTCCATTCCTTTCGGGTACATTCTCGTGCGCACATTTCGAGGGCAAGATGTTCGCCAAACCGGAAGCGGCAACATTGGCGCAACCAATGTCTCTCGCACTTCTCCTGCATTGGGTGTCCTTACCCTCATTCTCGATGCGCTAAAGGGAATCTCGGCTGTGACTGTTACGCGCATGCTTTTCCCCGGCCACAACACCCTGCTCGGCGCGGCAGCATTTTTCGCGATCGTTGGTCATGTCTTTCCGGTCTGGTTGCGTTTTAGAGGCGGGAAAGGCGTAGCCACAGGATTGGGCTCGTTTGTCCTCATCACACCCAAAACGATTCTGGTGATGATTGGTGTTTTTGTCGTGATCTTTCTAGCGTTTCGTTACGTGTCTCTCGCGTCGATCCTCACTGTCGCTCTGTTTCCGGTGCTTGCCCGGATCGTCGAACCCGACTACGCTACCCCCCGGATGCTGGCTTTCATCGCGGCTGCTTCGCTTCTCATCATCGCTAAGCACCACGAGAATATCCGCCGTTTGCTCGCCCATACTGAATCCCGCTTCCAATGGAGCCGCCGATGAGCGAGATCGCCGTTGTTGGAGCCGGCGCGTGGGGTACAAGCCTTTCCATCGTCCTGGGACGGAAGGACACGCACCGCGTCCGTCTTTGGGCTCACGAAAAGGAAGTCCGCGATTCCATTGCATCGCGCCGGGTCAATGAACTCTTTCTTCCGGGAAACGCCATCCCCGAAACTGTTTCTGTCACCGGCAGTTTCGAGGAGGCACTCCGGGCTGCCGACATTGTCGTTAGCGTCATGCCTTCGCAGCACTGCCGCGCTGTTTTCGAGAAGATGCGACCGTTTCTTGGGCCCGGCATGTTGTTCGTGAGCGCCACGAAGGGCCTGGAAGAGGGGAAGCTCCTGCGAATGTCGGAAGTGATCTCGAACGTGCTCGCATCCGACCGAGGTTTTCAGCCGCGCATCGGTGCACTGAGTGGACCGACCTTCGCGAAAGAAGTCGCACGCGGCGATCCAACCGCGATCACAATCGCGTCTCAGGACAACGAACTTGCCTCGAGTATCCAGCGAGAGTTTAGCGATCCCTGTTTCCGCGTTTACACCAACAGTGACATGATCGGCGTGGAACTCGGCGGCGCACTGAAGAACATCATCGCCATTGCGGCCGGAATTTGCGATGGCATGGGACTCGGCCACAACTCCATTGCGGCGCTCATCACCCGCGGCCTGGCGGAGATCACCCGGCTGGTCATGGCGTGTGGTGGCCGCCAGGATACGATGGCTGGACTCGCGGGCCTGGGCGATCTGGTCCTTACGTGTACCGGCGGCCTGTCGCGCAACCGTAGTGTGGGAGTCGAGTTGGGTCGCGGACAGAAGCTTCCCGAGATCATCGCCGCCATGCACGGCATGGTGGCCGAGGGCGTCTTCACTACTCACGCTGCCGTCGAATTGGCGCACGCTCGCGGGGTTGAAATGCCGATCACCGCACAAATGGATGCCATCCTGCACAGGGGCAAATCGCCACGCGAGGCCATCCACGACCTGATGACGCGCAGCGCCAAGAGCGAAATCGGACTCGATACCAGCGGTTCCTGTTCGTGATTGAAGTCACTTCTTGGACGCTAGCAAATCGGCCAAATTGCCCGAAGGGCACCGCTTCTCGGGGTACCTTCGTAACAATTGCTGGCTGCGATAACACGCTACACTTTTAGCAGCATTTCCTGAGCTTTCGGCTGCGTAGAAACCGCGAATAGGGGTCGCTTGTCGCTGAACTTGCCAACGCCATCTCGCCTACCCATTCTGTACGTCATCTTAAGTGTGCTCGTACTGATTAGCGTCGTGCCCATGTATTTCTACTCGGCGCAGGTCGAATCCATCAATCGCGATCGCCTGATTACCAACGAGAGACTTCTACAAAATACGGTCACACGCTCGCTCGCGGACGACATTTCGCAGCACCAGGAATCCCTGCGCATGATGCAAGCGAATCTGGCCTCCGCACTCCAGGTCGCGAGCGGAGGGGATATCACTTCCGAACATGTTGAAGCGCCGGAACTCCGCGCACTTCTGGAAAATTTTGTCTCTTCTTCCGACGACCTGGCCTATGCCACGCTGTTGAATGCGGACGCCAAGGGAATTTCCGCCGGAAGAATCGCTCCCGATGCCTTTTTGCAACGCGAACTGGAGCGCGCCTATTCCGCCGCCCGGGAAGGACGAGTCTACAACGGCGAAGCACTGGTGGTTGGCACGGGCAAGTCTTCCCGCACGGTAATGCTGGTTAGTACTCCCGTGATGTACGGTGGCAGCTTCCTGGGAATGATCGGTTCGGTCGTGGACTTACAATTCCTGATACGCCGCCTGCAGGAAGTCAACCGAGGCGGACTTACGCCCTACGTAGTAGATAGCCAGGGCCGCCTGGTTGCGGGAGCCACTTCCGACTACGCCACGGGTCAGGACATGTCAAACCTCGAAATCGTGCGGAACTTCGTCGAGGCTGGCACCAAGGTACAAATGGTCGCCGCCACCCGGGAATTCAATGTCCGTGATGGCAAGACCAACATCCGCATGCTCGGCACTTACAGTCCCGTGACCAACCTGGATTGGGCCGTGGTCGTGCAAAAGCCGCGCGCCGAGGCTTACCGCGGCGTGTATGAAATGCAGCGCAACGCCCGGAATCTGGCGATCATGGCGATCGCCCTGAGCATCGGCATCAGCATTTTCGCCGCCCGCCGGATTACGAATCCGTTGCAAGTGCTCACTCATTTCAGCCGGGCCATTGCAGGAGGAGACTTTTCGCAGCGCGTTCACGTGAAGAGCCGCACCGAAATCGGTGAGCTAGCCGACACCTTCAACGTCATGTCCGAAGAGCTCGAGCATTTCGTGCTTGACCTCAAGAGCGCCGCCACCGAGAATCGTGACCTATTCATGGGCTCAATCCAGATGCTGGCCGGCGCGGTCGACGAAAAAGATCCCTACACTCGCGGTCACTCCGACCGTGTCACGCGCTATTCCATGATGATTGCCAAAGAAATGGGCGTGTCCGAAGACTTCATTGAAACCGTTCGCATCTCCGCCCAGCTACACGACGTCGGCAAAATTGGAATCGAAGACCGCATTCTGAAAAAGCCCGGTGCGCTCACGCCGGAAGAATTCGACATTATGAAGACGCACACCACCAAGGGTGCCAACATCCTGCGCCCAGTGGCGCAACTGAAGGACATGATTCCGGGGATCGAACTGCACCACGAATCCCTCGACGGACGCGGTTATCCGCACGGCCTCAAGGGAGACGAGATCCCGCTTCTACCGCGCATCATCGCGGTCGCCGATACTTTCGACGCGCTCACCACCAACCGTCCCTACCAACATGCGCATGCCCCGCTGGACGCCTTGAAAATCATTCACAATCTTTCCGGCAAACGCCTCGATCCCACTGCAGTTGCAGCCATTACCGCGATTTACGGACGCGGCGAAATTCGGATTCCACGCCAAACTGTACCCGCACCGCCCATCACAGTTACGGCCCCCGTGCCTCCTCCGGCGCCGACACCGGTCGCTTCGGAAGCCCCGGCTTAAGCCGACCCGCGAAACACGAACGCATTCAAGGCCAGTTCATTATTAACCGCGCACACGCCTGCGGGTGATTCGAAGCTTTGCCCCGGGCCGTCGCATCTAAACCTCAGCCGATCAAATGCTAGAGTAAAGCAGGAGGCTCTGTTGCGAGACGTCTACATTTTGTCTGCGGTACGTACGCCTATCGGTAAATTTGGAGGCTCGTTGGCGTCGCTGACTGCTGCGGACATGGGAGTGGTTGCAGCTCAAGCTGCGATTGAACGAGCTGGAGTCGAGAAGGATCAGATCGAGGAAGCAATCTTCGGCAACGCTCGTCAGGCTGGTGGTGGACCAAATCCCGCTCGCCAGATCTCGATTCGCTGTGGCATTCCGCAGGAAGTTCCCGCCTACACCGTAAACAAAGCTTGCGCCTCCGGCCTGAAGTCGATTGCCTTGGGATACCAGGAAATTGCGACTGGCAATCTCGACTGCGTTCTGGCCGGCGGTACCGAGTCGATGTCTCGCTTGCCCTACTACCTTGACGGCGCACGTTGGGGATATCGCCTGGGCAACCAGGAAGTTGTTGACGGAATGTATCGCGACGGCTTTTTCTGTCCCTTGGCAAAAATGTTGATGGGTGAAACTGCCGAAGTGCTCGCCGAGCAGTACAAGATCACTCGCGAAGAGCAGGATGAATTTGCACTCTGCTCGCAGACGCGCGCCGCGGCGGCTATCGAAGGCAAGCGATTCGATAGCGAACTGGCTCCGGTTACCCTTGAAAGCAAGAAAGGCCCGCAAACTTTCAATCGCGATGAGCATGTGTTTGTCGGCGCCACGACGGAGAAGATGGCCAAGCTCTCTCCCGTGTTCTCGAAAACGGGAACTATCACTGCGGGAAATTCTTCCGGCATCACCGACGGGGCCGCCGCGGTGGTGCTGGCTAGCGAAGATTTTGTCAGAAGGAACAATCTCAAACGGCTGGCGCGCATCATGGCTGCAACCTCCGTAGGCGTCGATCCGCGGATCATGGGCATCGGCCCGGTGCCGGCGTTACGCAAGATGGAGCAGAAGCATCAACTCCGCATCGTCGATTTCGATTTGATCGAACTCAATGAAGCTTTCGCCGCCCAAGTTCTGGCTTGCGACCGGGAACTGCATTTTGATCGCGAGAAGGTCAACGTTAACGGCGGCGCGATTGCCCTCGGCCATCCTATCGGCTGCACTGGAACGCGGATCACGGTTACGCTGCTGCACGAGATGCTTAGGCGCAAAGCTAAACGCGGCGTCGCGACGCTGTGTGTAAGTGGAGGCATGGGCATGGCGCTGGCGCTTGAGGATGCGTCCTGAGGCAGTCAAGCGTTGATTGAACTACCCAGATTAAATGACTGAAAATAAGCAACTTGTATTTGCATTCTGTTGAGCCTGCATCTTTTCACTCCCCTCAGCCGTATATCCCGGTAGCATGAACGCCGCAGCTTGTTATTTCGTGAACGGCATGGAATCGGAGACAAGCGCGATCGCCCGTGGTCTTCGCCGTCGTGATCCCCAACTGCTCGACCGCTTGATTGAACAGTATCAACATCGACTGCTGCGCTATCTGGTTTATCTCATCGGCAACCGCGAACTCGCCGAAGATATGTTTCAGGAAACCTGGATTCGCGTGTTGGAACGCGGACATCAGTACAACCCCGAATACGAATTCAGTACCTGGCTATTTTCCATCGCGCGAAATCTCACCGTGGATTACCTGCGCAAGAAAAAACCAGCCAGCCTGGATGGATTGCTAGATGAGGAAGAAGGAGTTTCGCTCGATCCACCGGACACTCGGCCCTCCGCTTTGGAATTGATTGCTCAACAAGAGCAAGCAGAGCGGATCGGCGCAGCAATGGTTGGCATTGCGGCGGAATACCGCGAAGCGATTGTGTTGCGTTTTCAGGAGGGTCTGGCGCTAGAGGAGATTGCAGCAGTAACCGGCGCGCCGCTGGGCACGGTCAAATCGCGGCTCTATCGCGGATTGAACGCGCTCTTGCCAAGACTGAAAGGAGCGCAAGCGTGAAGCGCGACGACGACCACCAACAAGCACGCGAATTGATTGCCATCGGTTCGCAGGGCCTCGCGGATGTTCAGCAAACTTGGTTGCACACGCACTTCGACGGATGTGCATCCTGCCGCGACTATGCCCAAGCTGCGGACCAGTTGGTTCGTTCCCTGAAGTCGGTTTCGGTTGCCGCTGATCTGGCTCTAGTGCGGAAAACCCGGATGAGGGTGCGTTTACATGCTCAACAACTGCGGCAAAGCCAGGAACGTCAGTGGCTAGTGTGGATGTCCTGCATTCTCGTCGGCCTTTCGGCAGCCATCACTACGCCATTGTTGTGGCGGGGTTTCGAGTGGCTGGGAGCGTGGGCACTAGTCTCGACTCCAGTTTGGCAGGTGGGCTTCATGGTTTTTTGGATTTCGCCGGCACTGGCCGCCAGCCTGGTGTTTCTGGCCCGCGGGATCCATCTGACCGACACGAACACAACGTCACGCGATAAGGATCCAAACGGAGAACTTATATGCAGGTAAGGAGCGAAATTCGAACCCAGTTCACGGACGAACTGCGCCTCATCCCCAAGTGGGCCTATGGAGTGGCTATCCTGATTTTTGTGGGCGTGCAAATCCTTTTCCAGACCCTGCTCGCAATTCAGAGAGATACCCCGTCGCCGCCGGTCCGGAGTCTGCTCGGTTTTTTTGCCGGGACTATACTCGCCTGCTATTTCCTACTCATCGTCTATGTCAACCGCGACGCCGCGGGTCGGGGGATGAACCGAGTGCTGTGGACGGTAATAGCGGTCCTGATTACTCATGGTCTCGGCATCATTTTGTATCTGGTTTTGCGGCAACCGCTGCTCAGTCGTTGTCCGCAATGTGACGCGGCGGTGCAGGGCGGGTTCAACTATTGTCCGAGGTGCAATCATCAACTGCATCCTACCTGCCCACATTGCCGGCATGCAGTTCTGGGCAATGATGTTTACTGTCCTAATTGTGGGGGATCGCTGGCGGCCCACGCAACGCAACTCTCAACCCAGCAAACAGCGACCCAGAACTAGCCTTAGAAACGTAGCAAGCTACATCTCTACAGACAGATCAAGGCTGTACAGACGTTGCTTGCAACGTCTCTCGTTTGGTCGCCGGTTGCGCCAATCCTCGCCGCACTCCTATACTTCTAGTAGCGCAATGGAGCCTGAATGTCGCTATCCGCGGTAATCGTGGACGATGAGCAACTCGCCCGCGACGAACTCGCCTTCTTGCTGAAAAACGTTGGTGACATCGACGTGGTGGCTCAGGGGAAGAACGGCGTCGAGGGCGTGAATCTCATCCGCGAACATAGTCCCGACCTGGTTTTTCTCGATGTGCAAATGCCGGGCCTCGATGGCTTTGGCGTAATCAAGAAGCTACTTGATCGCAAGGTCCCACTGCCAAAAATCATCTTCGCCACCGCCTTTGACCAGTATGCCGTGAAGGCCTTTGAGGTTAACGCGGTCGACTATTTACTCAAGCCGTTCGACAAGAAGCGTGTAGCGCAGTCGATCCAGAAAGCGCGGGCCAAGACCGAAGCCACTGGGGCATCCTCGGAGAAATTAGACACACTGATGCGGATGCTGGAATCCCAGAAACCACAGACCGCCAAGGTTTTGTTAAAAGCGGCTGGTCGCCTGTTCCTGGTCAATCAGAAAGACGTCTGTTTCGCATCGATTGAGGACGGCATCATCACGGTAGTGACGAGCGGTCCGAATGGCATGGAGGGTCAATCCAACTGCCGCACGCTCGAAGAGTTGCTCGATAGCCTCGATCCCAATATGTTCTGGCGTGCCCACCGCTCGTTCCTGGTAAACATAAACCGCATCAAAGAAGTCGTTCCCTGGTTCAAGAGCTCCTATCAATTGCGCCTGGACGACAAGAAGCAAACCGAGATCCCAGTCAGCCGCGCCCAAACCAAGCGTCTGCGGGAACTCTTCGGCCTCTAGGTTGTAGATGGCTCCCGGGCGAGTCCAGATCGGCTTTTTGAAGCAGGATGATCGCGGCGTCAACCCACACCACCTTCAGCGGCACCCACTACGTCACACCGCGCTCGTACGCAGCTCAGATCGGGTTTCGCTTTTAGGGGGGAACATTGTCCTTCAGATAGACGGCCGGGGAGGAGAACCGGCCGTCTACCTTGGCTGCACCATCACTATGCAGCCAGCGCTTCCAACGCCGTGCGATTCCGGATCACCAGCGTGGAGCCGTCCAAGCGGATCAGTTCTTTCTTCTTGAGCTCGCTCAGCAACCGCGTCACGGTCTCCCGCGACGAGCCGATCATTTGCGCCATCTCTTCGTGCGTCAGACTTGCCCGAACACGGATTTCTGGAGGCTCGACTTGTTCGCGAATCGGCGTCCACGAAAGCAGCAATCTCGCCAGCTTGCCCACGGAGGAACGGGCCAGCACCAGATCATGAATGTCGCGGTATGCCGATTGGAACTCCCGGCTGAGCGCTTGCGACGCATGCAACCCGAATTCTCCATTCCTTTCCATCAGCCGTATCAGGGCATCGCGATCCACAAAATTTATCTGGCACGGCCCGGCAGTCTCAGCGGTGAGTTCAAAGGGTTCGCCTGCAATTACAGCGCTCAGCCCCAGCACCTCGCCAGCTTCAGCGATTTTCAGAATGAGCACTTTGCCCTCACGGGACGTGGTAGAGAGCTTCGCTTTGCCCGAGCACAGTACAAAAGCTCCTCGCGGCATTTGTCCCTCGACGAAGAGAACCGCGCCCCCGGGATAGGTGCTCAAATGGCTTGCCGCGCTCAGCAATTTCAGTACCTCAGGTGAGAGCCCGCAGAACCAGTGCCTCTTCCGCAGCTTGCAGGTCAGACAACTCTCTACAATCTCTAGCCCATACGGCGTATTCATTTCAGCCACCTTGTCGGGCACTTGCCCACCGGGACGCCCCACCATACGTGTAGCCGGCTTCGTTGCACGAATCCTGACTCGGCGCAGGTCCCGGACCAAAAGACGCGCATGCTCCGTTTTTGCCAGCAGCGATGCTGCGATTGCCCGCGTGCCTTTATCGTAGGATCGCAGGAAGTGCACTAATTCCCAGCCTGCGCCTGTATCCCGCTGCTGATGCCACAACACGCCACAAGAAAACAGATACAAGGGATCAACCGGTGCGCTGAACTCTTGCGCACACTTTCCCTCAGGGGCTGGGCCGCCTGCGTCCCGCAGCTTCGCCGAATTGGTTTGAACCACTGCCGGAAACGATGACCTCTGCCCGGTTGCATCGCGCCCTTCCCGCACGTCTTGGCCAGATGCGGGTGGCACGACGCTTCCGCGACACCTCGTAACATCCAGTGGAATGAGCAAGGAATTCTCCTCTTGCCTCCTCGAACCCTGCGTGGGCTGCCTTGGGGATAGGCGCTACACAGCCGTACATTTCGAATTTTCGCGCTTGCATTATCCCTCGACCCGAGTTTTCAGTGACCCTTAAATCAGGGATTTGATTCTTTCGCCGAGTCCCTTCGCAGCCCGGATACCAAACTCATCACTGTCTCCAAGTGACAGCAAAGACAAGGTGCGTTCGCACAAACGCAAAATCTGAACCGAGTGGATTTGCCGAGGCTGCGGCAGAATGCCGACATATCGTCGCGCGGACTTCAGTTCTCGTAGTCTGCACGGACGATGCCCAACTTCTGCATCCTCGACTGCAGCGTTGTTCGCTTCAAGCCCAGCCGCTCCGCAGCCCCATGCAATCCAGAAATCACGCCTCCGGTTTCGCGCAGCACGCGAAGAATGTGCTCTCGCTCCAGGTTCTCCAGGGTGGTATCGTGACGAACGCCGAAGGCAGGTCTCAACTCCGACAACGGAACATTGAGAACTGTCCCCTCGGAGAGAATTACCGATCTCTCGATAAAATTCTCCAACTCCCTGACATTCCCTGGCCAGTCCCAGCGCGCCAAGGCATCCATGGTTTGCGATGGGATGGTTTCGATCTGCTTGTTCATCCGTCGGGAAAATCTCTGCACAAAGTAACGCACCAGCAGCTCGATATCTTTCCCTCGTTCCCGTAGGGGTGGCATATTGACGGGAAAGACATGCAGACGATAGTAGAGATCGCTGCGGAACTCCCGCGCGGCTACGCTCTTCGCCAAGTCCCGGTTGGTGGCGGCGATCAAGCGTATGTTCACCCGGATTGTCCGCACCCCGCCCAGCCTCTCAAATTCCTGGTCCTGCAATACGCGCAAGAGTTTGGGCTGCAGTTCCAGCGGAATGTCTCCCACTTCGTCCAGAAATAGCGTTCCTTTGTCAGCCAGTTCAAGTCGCCCGATCTTGGCGCTGATGGCTCCCGTAAATGCACCCTTCTCGTGCCCAAAGAGCTCGCTCTCTAACAGCCCAGTCGGTATCGCGGCACAATTCAGCTTGATGAAGCTACCGTCTTTCCGCGTGCTCATGCGGTGAATGGCGCGAGCGATCAGCTCCTTGCCCGTCCCCGTCTCCCCCAGAATCAGCACTGTGGCATCCAGCGGCGCCACCGTGTTGACCTGGGTTAGCACATGCTTAAGCGACGGACTCTCGCCAACAATTTCTTCGAAGTTCAGCACCGAGCGGATTTCATCTTGCAGGTATAGTTTTTCTTTTTTCAGCTTGTCGGTAAGTTCTGCGATTTCCCGATATGCGCGCGCATTGTCCAAGGCGATGGCCACCTGGGCCGCGACTTGCTTCAAAAAGCTGATGTCTTGCGAACCAAACGCGTGGTCGGTTGCGCTGCCCAGGTTCAGAGTTCCCAGCTTGCCTTTTCGAGTAATCAGCGGAATCGCGCAGAACGATTGAATTCCCAGGTCCACCAGCCGCATCACGACCGGAGTACCAATCGCGGCTAGATCGGCGCGATTGCACAGTTTCGTTTCGCCTTTTAGGAAACCCGTTCCGCAAGCCGACTCTGCGATCGGCACCACCGCCTCGGGACCGATGAGTTCATCCGCCAACGGGGAATCCATCGCATAAATTCGCAAACAGTGGTTCGCTTCCTCGTAAAGCGCGATGCTGGCATAGTCTTGCCGAACCACTTTTCGAATCAGATCTGAAATTGTCGGGAACAACTGCTGCACATCCAGGTTGGACATCAGCGCCGTACTGACTTCCAGCAACATCTCCAGCCGTTGCTTTTCCTCCAGAAAGGCAGCGCGGGTCATGCCGTTCTCGAGCGCCAGCGCAACCAACTCGGCAACGCGACGCAACAACTGCACGTCTTCCTCACCGTATGCATTGGGGCGCGAACTCCCCAATCCCAGTGCCCCGAGCCTTTTCTGCGCGGTTGTCAGCGGCAGTGTGCAGTAGGAGCGGACTCCTTTTTCGGTGAGAAGACTCACCGCTGGCCGGAACCGGGTCTCCTGCCGCAAATCCGGCCACACCATCGGCTGCTGTCTTTCCCACACGAATCCGCACGCCGATTCTTCCACCGGCAATTCGGCTAGGTCAGTCAGACGGTCACTGCCCTCCCAGAAATGCATCCGCATTATTTTCTTTTGGGGATCGTAGAGAGAAAAACTGGCGACTTCAAAAGAGGCTACCTGATGCAACCGCTTTGCTAATTCGGGCAACAGGTCAGGCACGCCACGATGGTGAACCACCAGGTCCGCCATCTGCAGCAACGCTTCGTAACGACCAATATCTCCAGCTACTTCAAAGTGGCGCGGGTCCATTTGCACGAGTCCTTACGGAAGTCCCCCTCGAGCAAACCTTCCGACCCAAAGTACAAAACCAGATTGCGTCACATGATAAACCTAATTACTCAACAAGCAAGAACATTTATTCTGTGAATTGGCATGCTTGGTGCCAGCTTGGCACTTTTCATGTCAACGTACAATGGGGGCCCCCTCTTAATCCGTCTAAGGGAGAGTACTGCGAATCGCATCGGGGATTCCCTCATGGCGTCGCAGCGAGCAGCGCTTTCCCTAATGATTGGCAGTTATAATTTTCCTGTGGCCCGCGGATGGGAGAGCAAATCGGTCGAGGAGCAGCAGGCGCAAGCTGTTTCCCTTCCTGGCCCAGCGAAACCGCCTCTGACTCCCGCACAAGTCGCCAATCAGCGCCAGAAACAAGGATTGCTCTTATCCCGCCAGCATATACTTCAGCAGCTTGAGGTTGCGCAGAACACTCGCCATCGCGAAATCCTGCAAACCGCGCTCGCTGAGTTGGATACCAAGCTTGCCCAACTGGTCTAGGCCGGTCGTGCACCGCCTTTACTGTGCCGCCTGACGTATAATTAGAAATCCCCCATGAAAGCTTACGTGTATGTTTCGCTGAAGAAGAGCGTGCTGGATCCTCAAGGCAAGACTATCCAGGGTGCGCTCAAGAAAATGGGTTACAAGGGGCTGGAGGAGGTCCGTCAGGGCAAGTATTTCGAGCTCACGCTGGACGGCGGATTAACCCGGGCGGAAGCCGAGGCGGAAGTGGGGCGCATCGCTCGCGAAGTCCTGACCAATCCGGTAATCGAAGAATTCCGTTTCTCCCTCGAGGAGTAACGACCGAGTTGTCATCCTGAGCGGAACAGATTCTCCGCGAAGTGGAGAATGTGCGGAGTCGAAGGACCCCTGTGTTGCGTGGTTCCCTGATGATGCATCAGGGAATTGTGCAAAAAATGCGCGATGAGTACCCCGAAACAAGAATTAGCTGGCATGGGAGTCGAGCATGTGTGGCATTGTTGGATACGTCGGTAAGAAAAGCGTAGTGCCGGTCATCATCGAAGGCCTGCGGCGCCTGGAATATCGCGGCTACGACTCCGCCGGAATCGCAGTCAGCGGCAACGGCGACGGCCTGCAGATCCGCCGCGCCGAAGGCAAGCTGCGCAATCTCGAAGAAGTCATCCGTCTAAAGCCCCTGGATGGAACCTACGGCATCGGCCATACCCGCTGGGCAACTCACGGCCGTCCCACCGAAGAGAATGCCCATCCCCATCGTGACTGCACCGGGCGAATCGTAGTCGTTCACAACGGAATCATCGAGAACTACGTCACGCTGAAAAAGAAGTTGATCGAAGAAGGCCACAAATTCACCACAGAAACTGATACGGAAGTCATCGCCCACCTGGTTGAGAAGTATTTCGCCAAGGCCAACGGCACGCGCCCGTCGCTCGAAGAGGCCGTTCGAAAAACTGTCAGCCAATTAAGCGGCGTCTTCGCCCTGGGAGTCATCTCCGCCGACGCTCCCGACAAAATTGTCGCGGCTCGCAACGGCCCGCCCGCAGTAATCGGCCTGGGCAAGGACGAGTACTTCGTCGCCTCCGACGTCCCGGCAATTCTCTATCACACCCGCGATCTGTTTTTCCTGGGCGATGGCGATTTGGCAGTAGTCACTCCCGAAGGCGTCCAACTAACCGATTTCGCCGGAAAACCGGTAACCCGCCAAGTCCAACACGTCACATGGGATCCGATTCAAGCAGAGAAGGGTGGATTCAAGCATTTCATGCTCAAGGAGATTTACGAGCAGCCCCGGTCGGTGCGCGACACTACCTTGGGACGCATTTCTCAGGAGACCGGGCACATCTTCTTGAGTGAGATGGAAATCTCGGATGCAGAATTCAAAGCCGCCAAGAAAATTAATGTCGAAGCTTGTGGAACCAGTTGGCACGCGGCGCAGGCGGGCAAGTTCATGATCGAGAGCCTGGCGCGTGTTCCGGTTGAAGTCGATTACGCCAGCGAGTGGCGCTACCGCGATCCTATCGTCGCCCCGGACACCATTACGATGGTGATTTCGCAATCCGGAGAAACTGCCGATACCATCGCAGCCCAGCGCGAAGCGAAAGCGAGAGGATCGAGGACACTCGCGATCTGCAACGTGGTTGGTTCAATGATTACCCGTGAAGCTGCGGGAACCATTTACACCCACGCCGGCCCGGAAATTGGCGTAGCGTCGACCAAAGCATTCACCGCGCAACTAACGGCGCTTTACTTGTTCGCGCTTTACCTGGCGCAACTCCGCGGCGCGATGAATGCAGACCAGGCCAAAGCCGCCGTTCGCGAACTCACTCTGATCCCCGGCAAACTTGAGCACCTGCTGACGCATGACCGAGCCTGTGAAGACTTAGCAAAACAATACGTCCGCGCCCAGGATTTTCTTTTCCTAGGCCGCGGCATTCATTATCCAATCGCGCTCGAAGGCGCTTTGAAGCTGAAGGAAGTCTCGTACATCCACGCCGAAGGCTATCCTGCCGGGGAGATGAAACACGGCCCCAACGCGCTGATCGACGAAAATCTCCCCGTGGTAATTATTTGCACGCGCGACCCCAACAATGAATTGTCGATGGTGCGCTACGAGAAGACGACTTCAAACCTGAAAGAAGTCAAAGCCCGCTCGGGCATCGTCATTGCGCTGGCCACCGAAGGTGATGAAGAGATTAAAGAAGCCGCGGATCATGTGCTTTACATTCCGCCTGCGCCGGAAGAGTTGTCGCCCATTCTCGAGATCGTCCCACTACAACTGCTGGCGTATCACATCGCAGTGCGCCGCGGGTGCGACGTGGATCAACCAAGAAATCTGGCCAAGTCGGTCACGGTGGAATAGCAGGCTGCAGGCTTCTTCAGACAAACGCGATAGAAATTCCCTGAAACGGCGCTAGTACTACCAACGGTCGCGGGTCCTTCGACTTCGTTGTCGTCCGCTACGCGAACGAAAACTCCGCTCAGGATGACAGGGCGTGGGCAGGCAGGCTCATCGCGTCGTTGGCATACTTTCCCTCATCTACATAAGCGATGCGATTTCAAACTTTCACTGCGCGGCTCGTCCGCTCCGTCCCGCTCTCCGAGCTTACCAAGCATCTTGAATTCGAAATGAAGGGCGTTCCTCGATTCAGCTTCGTCGCCGGGCAATGGCTTTCGTTTAAGACAAACATGTCCGACGGAGAAGAGATCACCCGCGCTTATTCAATTGCCTCTCCGCCGGACGGCGACAACAAGTTCGCCCTATGCCTGAACCGGGTACAAGACGGTTTCATGTCCAACTTTCTTTGTGACATGAAGGAAAGCGACGAGATCGCCTGCCAGGGTCCGTTCGGCGATTTCATCCTGCGCCCGCCCATGCGCGATACCATCTTCATCGCCACCGGGACTGGGATTGCTCCTCTTCGTTCTATGTTGCATTGGTTGCTGGGCGACGAGGCACGCCACCAAGGCAAGCAACTCTACCTGATTTTCGGCAATAGAACCGAGCAAGACATTTATTACCACGACGAATTTCTGCGTCTGGCAGACGAGCACCCGAATTTTCACTACGTGCCGACACTCAGCCGCGGCGGGCCGGACTGGCAGGGTCTTCGCGGCTATGTGCAGGAACATGTTCCTCCGATCGCTCAGGGCCGAAGCGACATGCACGCTTACGTCTGCGGCCTCGACAAGATGGTCAAAGCCAACCGCGATCTACTGAAGTCGCTGGGTTGGGATCGCAAGTCGATTCTGTATGAGAAGTACGATTGAGGACGGCAGTTCGATAAGGAAGCGAGCCAAACGCGCGATTATTGCGTCTCAAAGTACGCGACGCATCGCGCGGCTCGCCCAGATCCCTCGCTCCGCAGAAAACGCTTGCTCGGGGTGACAATCAAACTGAGCCGCGTTGCTGACGATTGCGCTGATCCCTTCTTGCCTGGGCTAGGACGGCGGACTTCTGCCATCGGCCACGACGGTCACGAGTCAGTTCCATGCAGATTGCGTGCAGTGGGCATTTCTGGTTGCACAGCTTACAGGCTTCAAAAGGATAGTCTTGTTGCCGTTTGAGCAGGAGGCGGGTGGGGGCGACTTCGTCGCGAGGGCAAGCCATCTGGCACCAGGCCTCGCGGTACTTTTCATTCTCGGAGTGGAGAGCGCGATTGGGAGAGACGTAGATCCGGTCGCGTGACGCGGCGAGGGAAATGGGAATCACGTACCACAGATTTTCCGGCACGATGTAGGCGACGATGAAATCGACTTCGTCGGCGGTATACGCCCGCGTGACACCTCTAGTTGCCACATGGTAGCAAGACCTAAAGTACCGGCAGGACTTGACCTGGACGCGCCAGAGCCGTTTGCCAGAATCGAGGATGAAGTCGTAGCGTTCGCTGTCTCCCCACGTCTTGGCGACGCCAAAGCCAAGGCTGGTGACTTTGGCCAGGAACGCGGCTTCGGCGGCTTCGCCAAGCGCCTTGCGTGTAGTGAGGCCGACAGCATGGATTTCAGGAATATGGAGGGTCATAGAGCCTTTCGGATTTTGGAGAAATAAAAAAGGCGCCGCCCGCTGTGGGCCGCGCCTTTTGTCTGTCTATTCTTAGGATATCAAGTTGGAGGGGGTAAACCGGACATGATTTTGAGATTTATTTTGGTAATAATATATTTGACTGACTAGGGAGATAAAATGCAAACTGAAAATGCCGTGACAGGGCAGGAAACTATTGCCGAAGAAGCGTTGTACGAATCTCTTGGATTGCTGCAGAAATACTTTGAAAATTTGTCCGATTGGCTAGCGAGTCGTTCAACGTGCGAATCTCAGCCTTGTACTCCAACTCAAGGTCAGGATGGCGATGCAGCATGTTCTCCAGTGCGGCGACTTTCACTGTAAATTCGTGCGCACGTTGCGCGAGTGATTCCAGAATATCAACGAGGCGATCAACTGTTCTCTTGTCCATAATGCCGCGAATTATACGCCTGAAGCTTAGAACTTAGCTTCGGTCTGACCATGTTCAATCCTGAAGGCCATCTCCTTGTCCATCGCGGTGCGGAACTGGGCTTCGGTCAGAAAACCAAGGTCCATCTCTTGGTCCTCGCGGAGAATCCTGAAATTGCGGTGAGTATGGGCGTGCTCATCAAGTCCCTTTAGGATCACGTTCCGCATGTGGCTATTCTGTTGCCACGCTAAAATGTCGGCTGCTTGGAGCGGTTTGAATAGAGATTTATCTTGAAACGAATACCCATCCGGGCTGTCGATTCCATACCACTGCGACCAATTTTCTGGATTGCCAATGTCCGCCCACATTATTGTGATTTCAGCCTTCGCTTTTGGATCTGTCATCCGGTCAAAGACATATTGCATAGGCAGAGCAATTCCGTAACGCATGCGCCAGTTTCTAATCGCTCCCATGAGGAAACGAACTGCTGTGGTGTAGGGGTAGTTGCCCACGCGCCATCGCATCCAGTCGGGAAGCGTCGGGACAATACTGTTAAATACATCTTGCGGAATTGCGATGGCAATCCCTATGCGCTTGTAGTCATTGATTGCAGTAGCGAGTCGGCGGTAGACTCGCTCTCTCTTGATATGATCCCAGTCACAAAACGGTGTTCTTGTTTTGTCATGATAGGCAGCAAAATCAACCATGTGGAAAACATCAAAGCCTTCGCTATAGCGAATCTCATCCCATGCTTCGACAAACCGATCCCAACCGCTTTTGGTAGAGATGTAACATGCGGCTATAGCAAGTGGCGATTGAGTATCGGTGCCGCTGTCATCAAAATAGACCTCGTACATAGCAAGCAGCCAGTCTATGCCAGTTCGATCCAGCATTGCCGAGAAATGGCGGTAGGCACAATATTTTTCAGGGGACGGTTGACTTTGAACGCACGGCATAGCACACTACGCCTAAGCCGCGCACATTGCAGCTTATGGAGTAGTGCCCGTTGCCGACGCGACACCCTAAACCTTCCGCCAAGAATGAGCAGGGTGAGTACGCGAAGTTCACGAATTTTATGCGGCGACTTGTCGCTGTGCCGCACTCAGAAATTAAAGCTAAGCTCGATGCTGAGAAACGAGCGCGGAAGCGGAAGGCCGCTCCCCGCGCTTCCCACGCAAAGGATTAAAAGGCCGTTTCTCCCACCTTGCCAGTCACCTCTGCAAAGGTTAACCGCTTTCCCACGATCTGTGATAAGGCGTACTGAAACCGATCTGCATCGGTCAACGGATTGTCTCGGGTCGCCCGGTTATTGTAGCGGAACGCCTGTTCGTCCACGTAGCGAAACAAGTGGAATGGCTCGACCGAAACATAGGTTCCATTCAGGCCGCGCTTTAGCAAGCTCCAGAAGTTCTCGATTCCATTGGTGTGAACATTCTCTTTGACGTAGCCCTCAAGGTGATTGATTACCTTATGAACGCAACCGTCTTTCAGGTTGTAGTAGCCCTGGAATTCATCGGTGTGAACTTCGGTTCCGGGCTCCACAACTTCGCGCACAATCTTCTCGGTAATGTTCTGTCTACGATGCGGAATGACAGCGGTTTTTACTTGACCGCCGCGTACCAGCATTCCCATGACAATGGCTTTACCGCTTCCGCCTTGCATCCCGCCTTTACTGCTCAGGCGTTGACGTTTTGACCGATGCATATTGCGTGCTTTGCCACCAATGAAGGTTTCATCAACTTCGATAGGGGCGCTATCGGGACCGCCGATCTTGGCGAAGGACTTGGATTGTACGGCGAGGCGAATCCGGTGAAGCATGAACCACGCAGACTTCTGAGTTACGCCAAGGTCTTTGCCCAGTTCGTAACTGGAGATTCCATTCTTACAGTTCACGACAAGCCAAACGGCGGGAAGCCACTTCTCAAGGGGAATAGGCGAATCCTCAAACACGGTGCCGATCTTGAGCGAGAACTTCTGCTTGGGATGGTCGCCATAACAACGATAGAGCTTCGCCTTCGCCAGATAGGTGACTTTCTCAGAATTGCAGTATGGGCAGCGCACGACTTCATCAAGCCAGCGAACCGCAATCATAAACTTGCGGCAGTTGTCGTAGTCGCTGAAGAACTGGATTGCCGACTGGAGTGTTTTGGGTGTTTCCATGCACCCAAGATAGCAAATTATCTGTAGTCAGTCAAGTATATTATTACCTTTATTTTCGTAGCCGAATCAATGAGGTAGGGGGAATTGAGCGGTCCAGGGGGCTTGACAAGGTTTTCCCCAAATCGGGAAACAATCGAATTAAGGCGACGGTGCCATCCCCGTTTTCCGTTGCGCGGACTGGAAGGCTATGGTTTCAGGCGGTAGCTATCGCCCAGATTTCCCGCTGCCTGCAGGTGTTTTCGCGCTCTCACCAGCTCAGCGATCTGCTGGATATGTCCCAGATCGTGCATGGTCCACTCTTGCAGCATTTGTTGCAGGGTGATTTCGCCGGCCTCCGGGTGCCGGGCGCGGCGTTCACCGGCGCTTCGCGGCAAGGTCCGCAGATACTCCACGTTGGTCTCGCGCTGCTCTTCAAAATGGTGGAAGGCATCTTCCGCATTGGCATTGCGATACAACTCCAGATACATCTGCGCCTCATCCGGCTCGATCTCCGGCAGTTCCTCATTGACGAACCGGTCCACGCGGGTTCGATAGCATTGGCCCTCGGAGTGGGAAAGATGCGCGAGCACTTCCGCCACCGAAAAGCGGTCGGGCGTGGGCTTCCATTCGGTATCTTCGACCGACAGGTCGCACATCAATCCGCGCAGGATCGCGGGGGTCGCTGCCAACTGGTCGAGGCAGTCTAATTCCAATTCTTGCGCCATGCGATTCATCCTACGATGTTCTCTCCGCCGTCTGCATGCAGCGGAGTGCCAGCGAGCCAATAGGCTGGTGGCCGACTGCGTTGATTTCTGGAATGTATTGAGTCACGGACTCGGCTGATGCGCCAGCAACTTCGGGTAATTCTTCCCGATCCATCCCTCAACTTTGGCGCGCAAGGTCGACGCGAGTTCATACATCTCAGTTGAGACGGACCCGGCAACGTCGTAGCTGCTGAAGTTTCGCTTCTTGCGAAAGCTGTCGAAGGTGTCGATCATCTTGCGTTCGAGAGCCAGCGTAAACTCCAGCGATTGGATTACGCGATAGTGGTGACTCTCACGACTAGCTCGGTAGCCAGCCGCCGCCAAGGCTGCAGTCGCCGCCTGGAGGGCGGCATTGTACGCGATGGCAAAGCGCCAGTCGGCGGGCAAGTTCCTGGTCTGGCAGGCCGCGAGGTCACGATCGGAGATGGCGAATAGATTGGCTATTTCATGGCTGCTGGTTGCGTGCTGAACCAGCCAGTTATTTCGTAACCAGCTTTGCAAGTTCGTCTTCACTGCCTAATACAAATACCTTCTTGCCAGCCATTACGCTACGCAGAAAGTGATTCTTGGCAGCTAATTTCGAGCGGAATTCGGAAATGGGAAAGACGGTTGGGTTGATCTCCCGGCGGAGCGTCTTTTGGGCTGGGCTAAGCGCGGTGACTATATCGCCGAAAAATGATTTTCCGATCACCATCAGGTCCACATCGCTGTTTGCCTGCTCCCGGTGACTAGCGACCGAGCCGTATACGAATGCAGCCTCGATCTCAGGCCCCAGGGTGGCGAGCGCCGCGCGGATGGCGTCGTGGACACCCACGGTCTTGGTGATCAGCCGCTTGATTTCAGGGAAAATCGGGCTTTTCTTGTTCGCCCGATAGAGCACTTGATTGCCCTGGACGCGGCGCACGATGAGTCCCATGTTCGTCAGTTGCTTGATTTCACGCTGCAAGGCGCCGTGGCCAGCGCCCACTGCGCGAATGAGTTGCCTCAGGTAGAAAGATTCGTCGGTGTGGCCGAAGAGCAACGCGAGTAGGGCGCTGCGGGTGCGGCCGAACAGAGCGCTGTCGGACGCGGTAGTGGCTGTACTCATTCTGAGTACGATTGTACCCTAATAGGGTACTAAATCGCAACAGGGTTATCTAATCAGGCGCCGAGAACGGGATCATGCCGGCGGCTCGCGTCCACGAAAGCCCCGCCCAAGCGAAAGCTTGAGCGGGGCACCCTGAAGAGTAGTTTAGAGGTTTAGGTTGGGCCAGCCCCCGACAGCTCAGATGCCGGACGATCACCTTCGTCTGTAAGGCTCACGGTCAGCTCAATCAAAACCATCTCCAAGGAATGCGGCGGATAAGCGATCTAGCCCGGCGGAGGAACCGCGCGTTGAAAGTCGGAACTGTTTACCTTCGGGCATCGGCCAGGGCGGGTGGAGATTGAATGCGAATGGGCGGCGCGGAAGCGAGAAAGGGGGGCAGGGAGACTCGGCCCAGCCGCAAAGCCCCACTCAAGCCAAAGAACGGCTCGAGTGGGCCACCCGCCTAAAGATTCGCCTTCTTTGACATGCGCACTGCAAGACTTTGCTGCGGCTGGCCGCTAATCATCGCTGTGCCGCTGATGACATTGCCTTGCATATTGCCGGTGAAGTGCATCTCGAAGTCATCGCCAACATTGCCCAGGATGCTTTGTACGGTGCGGTCAAACCGGTGGACAGCCACACGGGCCTTCAACAACGACCCCACCTCTTGGTAGGGTCCCATCCATGTGAAGCCATTGTCGCCGCCAAACATCTTGCCCCCCACGAAAACGGCGACCCCGCCGCTGTTGAACTGGGGCGTGGTGATCTCAAGAATCCAAAAACCCTCGACCATGCGATCCGCTCCCTGCCGCTGAAGATTACGTTTAAGGGTATCTGAAACATTGTAGTACGATCGGTTGTGTTCCTCGGCAATAAGTATGCTCTTCGGGATCAAGCTTGAGGGCTGGCTCACGATCGCGGCCATAATCGTTGGCCCTCTGCTCGCATTTGCTGTTCAAAATTGGCGTGATAAAAGGCGTGAGAGGCGCAACCGAAAGACTGAGATATTCCGGCGGTTGCTCCTCACTCTGAAAGTGCCGATGGCTCCGAGTCATGTTGATGCTATCAATAGCATTCCCCTTGAGTTCTCATCTGATAAGCAAGTGCTGGATGCGTGGAAGCTTTATAGTTCGCACCTGAATGTGCCCCAGTCGCCACAACAAACCAGCGAGCAGGTGGCACGTTGGGCTGAAAAAAAATTTGACCTGCTGATTGACCTTATGTACGAAATCGGCCAGAGTCTCGGCGGCTATGACCATCTCAATAAGGCATCACTTCGCGACAGCATCTATGTTCCGAAAGGCTATGCAGAATCGGAGGAAGAGATGCGGCAGATTCGGGCGCAATGGTTGCAAGTGCTCAAAGGCGAGCGTGTACTTCCCCGATGACCCTTCTCGGGCCTGTACAGGTCGAGAGGTCGTTGCAGTTGCTGCCGGAGATTCCCGCTCCTCAAGCCCAAGCACCGGCGAGGCGGCAACAAGCGTTACCAGCCCAAGGTGCAGAGGAGGCAGCAGGCAATCCGGAATAGTCGGCGCGAAACCACGAAAGGGCAGCAAGTGACTCTGTCCGGTTCTGAACCGCCCGCCCCGTTCAAAGGAGAGACTCACGATGGGAGAAAAGGACGACTCCTTCAAGGTTGTTTACAACTCCGACCTCATAATCCGAGACCAATCTGAAGCCGCGACCCTGTGCGTGTTCTACGATCAGGTTTTCCTTCCATATAGAAGGCCCAATAGCACATCCGACTGGTCAGTGGTTGAACTGGGGCAAGAAGAAACGCAGGACTACCGACGGGTCGTCAAGGACTGGGAAGTGACCTACGGTACTCTGTTCGACGCCGGAGTGTTACGGAGGGTGCCGCCGCCTGCCTCGCCCAGCGCTGAATATGAAAGAGTTGAGTTTTACGAAAGACCCAAACTACTGCAATCAGGCCACCACGAAATAGACTTCGTGTGCACTGAGCACTGGGGGGAACTTCAGGAGGAGGACAGAATAATTAGCACAAACGTAGAGCAGTATCGGATGTCGGAAAAAGCCCTTTGGGGCGGGGGAAGCCGCGTCCTTTGTGACGTTAGACGCTATGTCGTGCTGAGAAAAAAATTCTCCCTCAAACCCACCACATTAAAATCAATTCTATCACTGCCCGTGCACAAGCAGATCGATAGCGGGGGGAAGCTTTGCGTCAACGATGACTTGGTGCATCACATGCTCCGCACAGACATCGACATGCCACAGATTTTCACCACACTAGAGGGACGACCGGGGAGAGACGTTCTCGTCGCCCTGGAAGCCGAGGCAACATTCAGCTACCTACTTCCAAAGCTGCGAGTCTATCACCCGACGCAAATAATGGAGCTTCGGGAAAAGATCGCCGACACACGAGAAGGTTTCACAATGCACCTGTGGAAGCTTTCCAAGGGGTTGGAAGAGCACTGCAGGGAGGACGTGCCTGTCAAGGAGATTACACGATTTGCGAACAATCTTATTGAAACCGAACTGATACCGGACTTTAAGGAATTTCGCCGTCAACTGGAAGCAAAGGGGGCAGGCAAATGGGACAAGGTTCTTGATGCTGCCGGAAAGGTCGCCGAGATTGATGCCGCACCGTGGACTCCCAAATTCTGGGCCCTCCTCTTGAAGGCGATGGGCATAACCCTCGTCAGTCGGTGGCCGAAAAGGAGGATACCCTGTCTAACAAGTATCAGGCATTCAAATTCATGAGTGACCTTCAATCGGCGGCGTCCAGACTTGGGGGTTGAAACTGGTTCCACCGACGGGGGCGATCCAGTCCGGTGCCCCTAGGCTCGCGTCCGCTCTTTGGACGCTAACTTGGGCACAGGAACAGTCGCGCCGAGCCGGTTTCTTGCTGTTTCCCGACCCGCCGCTCGTCTGGAATGCTACTTTTTGTAGGCAGTGCCGCATCCTCCTTATCTCCTCCCGCATCTAAAACTTGACAACGATTCACTCAAGTCTTAGGATGGGATCGTTCGTAATCATAAATCAACTGATTACACAGGACTTATCTAGTTTAGGAGGAGCCAGTTATGGCCAAAATTATAGGAATTGACTTGGGAACCACCAACTCTTGCGTCGCCGTCATGGAAGGCGGCGAGCCGAAGGTGATCCCCAATGAAGAAGGTGGGCGGACTACCCCGTCGGTCGTCGGATTTACCAAGACCGGCGAGCGGTTGGTGGGGCAGGTGGCCAAGCGGCAGGCCATCACCAATCCGGAGAATACGGTCTATTCGATCAAGCGGTTTATGGGGCGCCGCTACGACGAAGTTGGCGAAGAGATCAAGATGGTCCCCTACAAGGTCGTGAAACAGGGCGACGGCGTTGCGGTGCTGGCGCAGGGTAAGGAATATACGCCTCCGCAGGTTTCCGCCATGATTCTGCAGAAGCTGAAGAAGGCGGCGGAAGACTACCTGGGCGAGAAAGTGAACGACGCGGTTATCACCGTGCCGGCTTACTTCAATGATGCCCAGCGGCAGGCCACGAAAGATGCTGGCAAGATTGCCGGGCTGGAGGTAAAGCGCATCATCAACGAGCCCACGGCTGCGGCCCTGGCTTATGGCCTCGACAAGAAGAAGGATGAGACCATCGCGGTTTACGACTTCGGCGGCGGGACGTTCGATATTTCGGTGCTCGAAGTCGGCGAAGGCGTGATTGAAGTGAAAGCCACGAACGGTGACACTCACCTTGGCGGCGACAACCTTGACCAGCGGATCGTCGATTGGCTGATTGACGAGTTTAAGAAGGACGAAGGTCTCGACCTGCGCGGCAAGGGCAACGAAATGGCTTTGCAGCGTCTGCGTGACGCGGCGGAGCGGGCGAAGATCGAACTGTCGACGACCATGGAGACGGAGATCAATCTGCCGTTTATCACGGCGGATGCCGGTGGTCCGAAGCATCTGGTAAAGAAGTTGACTCGGGCGAAGCTGGAATCGATGGTGGAAGACATCATTCAGCGCTCGGTTGGACCCTGCAAGCAGTGCATGAAAGACGCTGGCGTGGACAACAGCAAGATCAACGAAGTCGTGCTGGTCGGCGGACAGACTCGTATGCCGCGGATTCAGGCGCTGGTAAAAGAGCTGTTCGGCAAAGAACCGCACAAGGGCGTGAACCCGGACGAAGTGGTCGCGATCGGCGCAGCCATTCAGGGCGGCGTGCTCGGCGGCGAAGTCAAGGATCTGCTCTTGCTGGACGTGACTCCGCTGACCCTGGCGATTGAAACTTTGGGAGGCGTGGCGACGCCGATGATTCCGCGCAACACGACGATTCCGACGCGTAAGACGGAAACGTTTTCGACTGCGGCCGATAGTCAGACTTCGGTCGAAGTTCACGTGCTGCAAGGCGAGCGTCCGATGGCGGCGCAGAACCGCACTCTGGGCAAGTTCCACCTGACCGGCTTACCGCCGGCTCCGCGTGGCGTGCCCCAGATTGAGGTAACGTTCGACATCGACGCCAACGGCATCCTCAACGTGACCGCGAAAGACATGGCCACGGGCAAGGATCAGAAGATCACGATTACGTCGTCTTCCGGTCTGAGCAAAGAGGAAGTCGAGCGCATGGCGAAAGAAGCTGATGCGCACTCAGCCGAAGATAAGGCCCAGCGTGAAGCGATCGACGCCAAAAATCAACTCGACTCGATGGTCTACGGCGTCGAGAAGATGCTCCGCGAGCAGGGCGACAAAATCTCCGGCTCAGAACGCGGCGACGTAGAAAACGCAATCGCCGACGCGAAGAAAGCGCTAGAAAGCGGCGACAAGGCGACGATGGATAAAGCTCGCGAGACGCTGACCCAGGCCTCGCACAAACTGGCTGAGCACATGTACAAAGCAGCTCAGCCTCCGCAAGGCACGTCGGAAGCCGGTTCGGGCGCTGGAGCGGGAGCAGACGCATCGTCAAACGGCCACGCCAAAAAAGACGAAGGCGTGATCGATGCGGAGTACGTCGACGTCGAAGACAAGAAGTAAGGGCAACTAAAGGAGCTTGGCCACGGATTGGCGCGGATCATCACGGATATCTGTGAGAATCCGTAACATCCGTGGCTTGTTTTTTCGAGATGTTTTTTCGTACGAGGGGGAGATTGAAATTGCAATTTGAAGTGAACGGGCAAACATATTTCTTGAATTTCGCGGAAGACGAAGGCCGCTGGTACGTTTTCGCCCAGACGCTAACCGGGGTGAATCGCATTCCGGTCTACGTGGATGCGCCAAAGTACGAGCGCATCGGCGTGCTGGAAGCAGGAAGGCACAAGATCCAGAACTGAGCCGGGTTAGGACGCACGAATAACGATGGCTACAGCCGCAAAGAAAGACTATTACGACATCCTCGGGGTGAAGAAATCCGCCTCTGCCGAGGACATTCGCAAAGCGTTTCGCAAACTTGCGCGCAAGTACCATCCTGACGTCAATCCCGGCGATAAGACTGCCGAAGAGAAGTTTAAGGCGCTCTCTGAGGCCAACGATGTTCTGAGCGATCCCAAGAAGCGGAAGATTTACGACCAGCTTGGGTTTTACTCTGACAACATTGATCCGGCGACTGCCGACGCGTATGCCCGTGCTGGCGGGGGCGCGGGAGGGCCTTCGGCAGGATTTCCAGGAGGGTTTCAAGGCGGACAGCCCCAGGGCGCGGGAGGTCAGGGCGCAAACTTTGATTTCGGCGGCTTCGATTTCTCTGACCTGTTTGAAGGAGGTGGCGGGCGTGGCCGCAAATCCGGCGGCGCTGGCGGAGGTTTCAAAGACATCTTCTCCGGCATGTTCGGCGGGCGCGGCGGTGCGGCGCATGAGGGCCCCGAACCAGGGTCAGACCTCGAATACCAGGTGAATGTTCCCTTCTGGACCGCCATCCGGGGCGGCGTCATGAAGTTGAACATTACCCGGCGCGACGTCTGTGGAACTTGCCACGGCAAGGGCTACATCGAGTCGCCGGGCACCTGTCCGGAGTGCGGCGGCACCGGCCAAGTAACCCAGACCGGCGGACGCATGAAGTTCAATACGGCCTGTCCACGCTGCCACGGCACCGGCAAAAACATAACAACCTGCGGCACCTGCCATGGCGAAGGGACCGTGGAGAAGACTGAACCACTCGAAGTCCGTATCAAAGCTGGCACGCGCGATGGCCAGCGCATTCGCATACCCGGCAAAGGCAACGCCGGCTCCCACGGCGGACCGACGGGTGACCTCTACGTCATCATCCGCGCCGGCGACCATCCCATCTTCCACCGCGACGGCGACGATATTCACCTGACCGTTCCGGTCAGCGTTACGGAAGCTGCGCTTGGCGCCAAGGTGGAAGTTCCGACCATCGATGGACGCGCCATGCTCAAGATTCCGCCCGGAACCCAGTCTGGCCAAAAGCTCCGGCTGCGTGAGAAGGGTGTTCCATCGGCCACGAAAGATGGGGCACGTGGAGACGAGATTGTCGAAATCAAGACCGCCGTGCCCATGCCTCGCGACGAGCGCTCGAAGGAAATCCTGCGGGAGCTGGCGAAGTTGAACCCCGAAGATCCGCGTGCGGAACTTTGGAAGAACGTGTAAGAAAAGCCCTGAGCAGCATTACCTCCGTCGCAGCCCCTCCGAGAAAAAATTTCTCTAATTCTGATCACTTTTTTTCCACAATGCATCTAAATTGCCGTATTCTCACGAATGCGAACTAACTTCGCCGAAATGCCCGGGAATCGCAGTGACCCGGGAGCCGCGAAAGCAATTCAGGGGAGACGCGGTGGTGAGAGTGAGTCGCTTGAGGAGGAAGCCATAGAAATTGGCAACAGCTAGCGCGCCGCGTCAACAATTCCAGCCACCCGCAATTGTCCCCCGCCGGAAGAAATCCGTCCGCCTCACCTTGTGGCCACTCGTCGCCGCCACCTTTTTTATGGTGTCGGGCGGCACCTATGGCACAGAGGACATCGTCCGCGGCGCGGGCTATGGCAAAGCCATCCTCATCTTGTTGCTGACTCCAATTCTCTGGAGTCTGCCCACAGCTTTCATGATCGGCGAACTCTCCAGCGCTCTTCCCTTCGAAGGCGGCTACTACGCCTGGGTGCGCCGCGCCATGGGCAACTTCTGGGGATTCCAGGAAGCGTGGCTCTCGCTGGTGGCGTCGATTTTCGACATGGCGATCTACCCGACTCTGTTCGTTCTCTACCTTACGCGCTTGTTTCCCTGGTTCGCCGAGGGATATCGCGGCTGGGTGGTCGGACTGGGGGTCGTGGTCGTCTGCGCGCTGCTGAATGTCGCGGGCGTGCGCGTGGTCTCGACGACGTCGCTCTGGCTTTTGATTACGCTGTCAGCGCCGTTCATTCTCATCGTCGCCATTGCGCCCTTCAAGATTGGGGCGCTGGCGCATGCCGTGACCAAGCCAACTACCTCGTCCGTAGACATTCTTACCGGCCTGCTCATCTGCATGTGGAACTACATGGGCTGGGACAACGCTTCGACCATCGCGACGGAAGTCGAGCGTCCACAGCGGACGTATCCTCGCGCCATGCTGGCAGCCGTGGTGATCGTGGCGTTGAGCTATATCGTCCCCGTTGCCGCTATGTGGATGACTGGCCTTTCGTCCAGCGCTTGGGAGACTGGATTCTGGGCAGACATCGCCGGCCTGCTGGGCGGCCCACTATTGCGAGTCGGCCTTGCCCTCGGCGGCATGATAAGCGGCTTCGGCATGTTCAACGCCCTGGTCATGAGCTACTCGCGCCTGCCCCTCGCCATGGCTCAGGACGGCATGTTGCCGCGTGTCTTCGGGAAACTTCATCCGCGTTCGCGGGCTCCCTGGGTCGCGATTGTGGTCTGCGCTGTGGGTTGGGCGCTGTGCCTGGGCCTGGGCTTCGAGCGTTTGGTGACGATCGACATTCTTCTCTACGGCGCAAGTCTCTCGCTGGAGTTTATGGCGCTGATCGTTCTGCGGGTGCGCGAACCTGAGCTGCATCGTCCGTTCCGGGTTCCCGGCGGAATGTTTGGAGCTGTCGCCGTCGGCATTGCTCCTATGCTTCTGCTTGGTTTCTCCGTGGTGCGCAGCGAGACCGAGCAGGTTCTCGGGATGAGTTCCTTTGCCTTCGGAATGCTGCTCATTGTCGCTGGCGTTGTCGCTTACTTCCTTAATCATGCGCTAAAACCTCAGGGATGGGCTCCGGCTCAGCAGGAAAAGCCGGAAGCCATCGCCTAAAGAACCTGGCCGTGGGTTTACGCGGATTGACACGGATCACAAAATCCGTGATATCCGTAGCCCTTGCGGGGATTAAGGCTTGATCTCGAACACCGTACCTTCGACGTTAGCGCCGCCATTCTGGGTTGTGCCGTAGAGATTGCCGGCGTTGTCGAAGACCAAACTGCAGGTGGGAAAGTCCCCATCTTTACCGTTCTTGGTGAAGCGATGCAGCACTTTTTCACTCCAGTTGCCGCCAGCCTTCGGCGTCAACTCGAAAACCACGCCGCATCCCAGGAAGCAGGTGTTGCTACCACCTCCAACCGTGGTGCCGTCAAGATTGCCCTTTTTATCGAAGATGACGCCGGCTTCAGGAGTTAATCCATCCTCGCTGGTATAGAAATAATGCAGCACTTTCTCTGTCCAACCTCCGCCTGTTTTCGCTTTCAGCTCGAATACTGTCGACGGGTTGGAGCCGTCACCGCTTGTAGTGCCGTAGAGGTTTCCCGCACCATCGAAGATTAAGTTGCCCATCGGATAGCTGCCGTCGTTGCCCTTAAAACTATGCAGGATTTGTTCGGCCCAGCTTCCTCCTGACCGCGGAATTAACTCGAAGGCCGTGCCAAAGGTGTAGGCGCCCCCGGCAGATGTGTTGCCGTAAAGATTGCCGGCAGAATCAAGAATCACGTTTCCCTCGGGTAATTCCCGTCTCCGCCGCTGGCGCTGAAGTTATACAGCACGGTTTCTGTCCAGCCTCCGCCTGCCTGAGGAGCCAACTCGAAGACAACCCCGCAGCCTGTGCCATTGCCGTCGTTGCAGGAACTGGAGCCGCCATAATAAGTTGTACCGTACAGATTGCCGGCGGCGTCGAGAGTCAGGCCAGTGAGCGGTTCTGCGCCATCACTGCGGCACCCGAAATCATGGAGAACGTTTTCCGTCCAGTTTCCATTCGCTTGGTGCACCAACTCGAACGCTATTCCCCAGCCGCAGGTGCCGCCCCCGCTCGCCGTACCGTAGAGATTGCCCGCGCTGTCAAAGATCAGGTATCCCCAGGGATCGGTACCATCACCGTTTCTCTGGCCCTTAAAACTATGCAACACTTTCTCAGTCCACCCTCCCCCGGCTTTAGGCGATAACTCGAAGACCGTACCCCAGTTAAACGCACCGCCCAGCATGGTAGTGCCGTAGAGATTGCCGGAAGCGTCACGAATCAAGCCGGCATTAGGATTGGCGCCTTTGGGGGATTTGTATTTGAAGTTGTACAGTACCTGCTCCGTGGGAGCGGCTTGCGCGCTAGTCACCGCGAAGGCAATGGTAATGATTAGTAGCGCAGCGTTCATTCTTGTAGAAACTTTCTTGCTCGTCATAAGCAAATTCCTTTCGGATCTCAGAACCTATGCACCGCCGACTTGCGGGGGAGGAACTTGCAACCCACGATTGTGCGATACACCCGGACGGCTTTTCCGGCTGAAAAGCACCGACAGTCTACAGCGTTTTGGACGCTCGCAATACTGTGAAACAATTTTCACCTGTTGCCCACAAATGTGTGCAACTCAGTGACGCTCGCATTTGTTGTAAATTAGAGGGCGATGACGAAGCGCAAATCCAAGGGCGCGTACATGATCAGCAGCGTCGCTGAAATGTACGGCATCCATCCCCAGACGTTGCGGTTGTATGAGCGGGAGGGATTGCTGAAGCCTTCCCGGACCGAGGGCAATACCCGTCTCTACACTGACGAGGATTTGCAGCGTTTGGAATTCATTTTGTCGCTGGCACGGGACCTGGGAGTGAACATCAGCGGCATGGCAATCATTCTGCAGATGCGCGAGCGCATGGAAGAAATGCAGCGGCAGATTCAGGATTTTGTGAAGTATATCCAGGAAGAAGTGCTGGCGCGGGCCAACGCGGCCACCGATCCTGCCCGCGGTGCGATTGTGCCGGTTCGGCGGTCAATCGTCGCCTCGCCCCAACCGCCAGTTCGAAAAAAGTAATCCCGGTCAGAGTTTGTCCGTTGAAATTCCAAACAACCTGCTTGTCATTCCGAGCGTAGCGAGGAATCTGCTGTTGCTTGGGAGTGAGAGAAAGCAGATTCCTCGCGCCAAAGGGCGGCGCTCGGAATGACAATGGTTGGGGTGAAACGGCATGAGTCGGAATGACAATGGTTGGGGTGAAACGGCATGAATCGGAATGACAAATGGTTGGGGTGAAATGGCATGAATCGGAATGACAATGGCTGGGCTAAAACGGTGTCGGTCAAGGAATCAAGGCCCCAGCAGCAAGGCCACCGGAACGACCGGTGGCCTATTCGTTGCTCGTCTTTGGCTTTGAAACTAGGCCGCTACCTTGATTCCGACTCCGGTCACGTGCATTCTGGGATCCCGCCCGAAGGTAAAGAGATTGCCGGACGCGGGAGGATTCGCTTTCACATAGACGGTCGCCCCCACATTGAGGGTGTAATCATTGGCCGCGCCAGCCGGAGCGACAACCACCTGGCCGAGACAGAGTACCCAGGAACCATCGCTAAGGGGAGCTGGCCAGTTCGTAGCCAGGCTTTGGTCGGTATCAATGACCGCACGGGGCAAGGTGCTGTTCGGGGAGGTCGCGGTGCTCATGACCAACGGCGATTGCAGATTACCCGCTCCCGGGGCCAGAGCCTGGCTGGTACCGCGGCCGAAGACCGCGTTACAGCGCATCTGGTAGTTGGACGCGTTGGCGTCCAGACTGAATATTCTCAGCATCAGATAATCGCCGGGATTCAACGTCAAATCGTTGGCATCGCTTTGCGAACTTCCCCAAAGACCCGAGCTCAGCGGCTGACTCATGACCTGAAAATACGGTTGCAACCCTGGGGGTGAGCCGGTCGCCGTGAACCATGCGCTCGATAGGTTGCCGATGCTCGGACTCGGCGGCGGTGCCGAGGGATAGGGCTCGAAGCTGCCCACGTTCACGTTGGAGCCAGTCAACGAGAACATCAAGTTGTAAAGGTAAACCGACATAGTCTTCTCCTTAATTGTACGAAGTGGATTTCGGGGCCCGACAAAAAGCAGCGAAACGCACAGTATTCCGGGATTGCCTGAAAGTCAAGGGCGGTCGAGGCTGCGATTGTTATTGGACAGGTTTGGTCGCCGCCGCGCTTAGGATGGTCAGGTGGTAGCGCGGGTCGGCGCGAAGCGACACAAACTCAGGCTCGTTCTTGATGTCATTCAAATCCTGCCCAGCTTTGACCGCAGCGAGAAGGGCGGCGAGCGCCTGGTCACGCTTGCCGCAAAGCTCATACACCAGCGCCGATGTGTAGAGATCGGAGGGATTGGTGTCATGGACGGCCTCGACCGCCTTTAGTTCCTGGAGCGCCCCAGCCTTGCCGCCGCTCTTGGCGAGATAAGCGGCCAAGTCTGCTCTCAGCTCAATCTGATTCGGATTCCGGGCAATCTCTTCCCGGACCAACTGGACGGCGTGATCATAAGCGGGTTTGGCCTTGTCTTTCTTGGTCGTCGACCAGCGATAGGCATCGCCCAAGTTTCCCCAGTTGTCGTAATTGTTGGCACCCAGATCGACCGCCTTCTCAAACGCGGGCACGGCCAGGTCATACTTGCCCTGGTAGAACAAGATGGTTCCAAGATTGGTGTACACATCCGGGGCCGGCTTGATTTCGAGCGCATATTGCAGCGCCGAGACCGCGTCGTCATCGCGGCCCAGGGAATGGTAAACCGCTCCCAGGTTTCGCAATGCCGGGACGTTGTCGGGCTCAAGCTTTAAAGCAGTTTCCCAGGCCGCCGCGGCTTGCTTGAAGCGGCCAGCCTGATAATCGTCCAGACCCACGGCCAGATAAGTCTTCCAGTCGTTGGGATCGAGTTGCAGGGCACGCTGTAGTTCATCCGAAGCCTGAACGGCCTTTCCAGTCTTTTCGTAGAGAAGGCCGAGGTTGCGATGAGGGGCCGCACTCTTCGGATCGAGATCAACCGCCGTGCGAAACTCTTTTTCTGCTGTAGCTGACTCGCCGGCGCTCATCTCGGCCATACCCAGCGATACGTGTCCAGCGGCAAGATAGCCATCCAGGCTAACCGCTTTGTTCGCGTACTCCGAGGCTAGCTTTATCCAGTGCGGGTCGGGATTGTCGGTGTTCTTGTTTACGTACGCATCGGCCAGCGCCGCATAGCTGGCCGCGGACTGCGGATCCAGTTGGACTGCCCGCTCCAAAAGCTTGATAGCGGCATCGACTTTGCCGTCGTGATCAGAGTGATCGAGGTCCTCGCGGGCCCGCCGATAGAGTGCGTAAGCATTGTCGTCAACTGGCACTTGCGCCGTTGTCAATTGGGCAGCCTTTGGCTTTTTCAGCCGGCGCCACCCCCCGATCCCGGCCACCAACAATAACCCGAGTAAACCGGCGGCGATCCATACTTGTCGCTTGGGGAAGCGTCCTGACAAAGCACGCGGCGACCGAGCCATATCAATCGTCGCATCGCTGGGATGCCAGGTGAGCGGGCCATCGATCAAACCGACAGCTCCGCGGCGCAGTTCGGCGGCGACCTCGGCCATGGTCTGAATGCGTTTCTCGACTTTTTTCTCGAGCATTCGGGAAATCAACGACACCAGCGGTTTGGGAACATCGGGCCGCATCTCGGTCAGATCTCGCGGTGGGCTGAAATGAAGATTGTGCAGCAGCGCGATCGAGTTTGGTCCCATGAAAGGCAAATGGCCGCTCAGCATTTCGAACATCACGATGCCGAACGAGAAAATATCGGACCGAGCATCCACCCGATCCCCCCGCGCCTGCTCCGGAGACATATAAGCCACGGTGCCGGTGACAGCTCCCGGCTGGGTCAGGGTGAACTGGTTGGTTGCCTCTGCGTCCGTAATCTCGGTGTCGGAACTTGCCAGGTTCGGATTGAACTTGGCCAAACCGAAATCAAGCACTTTGACCAGTCCGTCTTCCGTGACCATGATGTTGCCCGGCTTGAGATCGCGATGTACGATGCCGGCGGCGTGCGCCTTGGTAAGCGCGTCGGCGATCTGAATGCTGTAGCGGATAGCTTCGCCTAATTCGAGCTTGCGATTCTTAAGCACGGACGACAAAGTCGCTCCGCGGACGTACTCCATGACGATAAAGTCGGTGTTGCCCTCAGAGTTGACTTCATAAATAGTGATGATGTTGGGATGATTCAGAGCCGACGCTGCCATGGCCTCGCGCTGAAAGCGGCCGCGGGCAGTCGCGCTCAGCGGGCGATCGGTGGGAAGAACTTTGATAGCAACATCGCGGTGAAGCCGGGTGTCGTGGGCGCGATAAACCACGCCCATTCCGCCTGCTCCAAGATCCGCGAGAACGTCGTAGTGCGACAGCCTTCGGCCAATCAAGGTTTTGTGCCTCGATGATACGCCTAGCGGGATTTTACACTCAAGGGACTTTTGAACGAGAGCGGGAAGCAAAGTTCAGCGTGTTAATGTGAAGTCACGACCGTTTCATGAAAGCCGCAACGCAAACACCGACGGCCTTGGCCATACTCCGCCAGCTGTGTCCCCGATGCCGGGCGGCCAGAATTTTTCGGACATCCATCTTTATCGGATTTCCACGGATGCAGGAACAATGCCCGCATTGCGGCCTGAAGTTTGAGCGCGAACAGGGTTACTTTCTGGGAGCGATGTACATCAGCTACGGCCTGGCTTTGATCACGATTGTTGGGCTTGGCCTGTTGCTGTGGGCGGCTACGCCTTGGTCGCTGCAGAAAATAACGCTGTGGGCAGTTTTGCTGTTCTTGCCGCTCGCGCCTACTCTGACTCTCTTCTCGCGTGTGCTCTGGATTTATCTGGATCGGACGATTGACCCGGAGTAGGTCGCGGCGCTAGGGCTCGTAGACTGCGCTGCCTAATCCCGCTTTGCGAGCGGATTCCTGCATGTCTTCGAGTTTCTGCTTTTGCTCGTTCAGCTGTTTCTGCATCCGTTCGACCTGTTCCTGCTTCGCAATCTGGCGTTCGTTGTACTGGACGCAGTTGGCCACACAATTCGGCCCGGCAAAGCGGATCGACGAATTCAGTTTGTCGATCTGACCCTGCAGAGACGTGATCGAACTCTTTTGTGCTTCAATTTTCGACTTCCACTGGTCACCGGCGTGAGTGTCATTCGAAGGTGGAGGCACGGGGGCAGCATCGTGTTCGTCGGTGCTGACTGAAGTGGTCGGGCCAGACTCCTCACGCTCAGGAATGTCCTCGTTCGTGACCACTTTGCGTTCTGCGTGCGCGTCCTTGGCCTGCTTTTGCCGCTGCTCGCGGGCCACGTCCCCGAGCGATTGTCCGTGGCCGGCGGAAACTGCAAACAGGATGACTCCTACAACTGCCACAAGTTTGTGCGCCTTACGCATAGACATGTTCCTCGCTATCAAATCGGAAGCCTTATCCCTGATGCTATCTCCCTGGCCATCGGGTGACGACGTTACGGTCGTCCCGAGACCTATGGCTTGCCGATGCTAGCGGAGACTTTGCCGAAGAAATCGGCAGCCGCGCTGCCTCTCAGAGTGATACCATCCCTCCGATAACCATGATTCGATAACCATGAAAAGAACTCTTTCCTTCGCTGCCCTGTCTACCTGGTTCTTGGTGCACGCCCTCATCTTGATGGCTCAATCCCAGAGTGAGCCGACCCACACAACCGTGTTGCACGCCGCGCGTTTGCTCGACGTCGAAAGTGGACGAATCCTGAAGCCCGGCGAAGTATTGGTGCAAGGGGAACGGATCGCCGAAGTCGGTGCCAAGGTAGCCCGTCCCGCCGGCGCGGAAGTCATCGACCTGGGTGACACCACGCTGATGCCTGGATTGATTGACGCGCACGTGCATCTGTTTCTGCATCCCGGCGCGGAAGACTTGCAGACCGTCGAAGAGTCCGTGCCCCAACGCACGATCCTCGCCATTCTTGCGGCCCGGGCCGACCTGATGGCGGGCTTTACCGCCGAGCGTGACATGGGCACCGAAGGCGCCGGTTCCGCCGACACCGCAGTGCGCAATGCGATCGACCAGGGACTGATTCCGGGGCCGCGTCTGCGCATCAGCGGAAACGCGGTGGACATTCTCGGCGGACACGAAGACGCCAATCGTTTCAATCCCGCGCAACACGTGCTCTCGAATGCCACGTATGCGAATAACTCCGCTGATCTCGTGACCGTGATTCGGGAACAACTCAAGGAGGGAGCCGATTTCATCAAGATCTATGAGACCGGCCCGGACACAGTTCGCGATGGCCATCTTTCCACTATCTACCAGTACACCGAAGCCGAACTCAAAACCGCCGTCGACGAAGCTGCCCGTTCCGGCAAGCCGGTCGCGGTTCATGCCACCGGCGAGCCCGGCACACTCTTCGCGGCGCAGGCGGGCGTGGTCTCGATCGATCATGCCAACCAATTGGGCGACGAGACCATGCGGATTATGCGAGAAAAACGAATCTTTGCAGTGCCGACGTTTACGATTTTCGAATACTTCTCGGAACACGGCGCATCGACAGAACAGAAAGCTCACGATCACCAAATCCTGGAGTTGCGTGCGACTGAGTTTCGTAAGCAGCTTGCCGCGGCTGTACCCATCGCAGTTGGATCAGACGTGGGACCGTTTCCTCACGGCACGCAAGCGCGCGAACTTGAACTGATGGTGAAATACGGCATGACTCCGCTGGCGGCGCTGCAAGCCGATCTGCTGAACGGAGCCAAATTGCTGGGCTGGCAAGGGCAGATCGGAGAGCTGAAACCGGGCTACCTGGCCGACGTCATCGCTGTCCCGGGCGACCCATCGCAGGACATCACTGCGCTGCAGAAAGTTAGTTTCGTGATGAAGGGCGGCACAACTTATCGCAAGTAGCGCGTCAGCGATTGCCCGATCGGCCTCCAGCCCGTTTGGACCGCGCGCTTCGCCCCCGTGTATGCACTGCTTTCATAGCCGAACGGTGACGCGCCGCCGGGCCACGCTTCTTCGCACTGGCACGCGCCTGCTTTGATAGTGACGTATGCGATGCGGCGCTGTGACCTTCCCTCTTCAGCGCAGCGCGGACCGCGCGAGAACGCCTTGCGGATGGCTTGGTGCGCGGTCGATTCTGTCCCTTTCGATAGTCGCGGCTGGCCTGTTTCCTCGTCTCAGCCGACGCCTTACCCTTGCGAGGCGCTTGCAGCTTTACCCCTGCACGTCGCGCTTTGGAAAGGCCGATGGCAATCGCTTGTTTGGTAGAGCTGGCTCCGTGCTTGCCTTCGCGGATGTGGTCCATCTCCTCGCGCACGAATTCTCCGGCTTGCGTGCTCGGTGATTTTCCCTCTCGCGCATCTTTACGAGCCCGTTCGATGGTCTCCTGATCAGGCATAACGACCTCCTGACCTCAGCATAACTTGAGGCTGAGGCCTAAGGAATCAGAGATATTCTGTAATCGCGAAGACCGGTTCCTGTAGCCGAAGAGAAAAGCAGATTCCTCGCTTCGCTCGGAATGACAATTTCTTGAAAGTTTTTCGATTCTCCTGCTTTCACGCAGCCTTGGATTCATCACACAATTGCTGGTAGTGGTCGCGGCCGCGCTCGTAACCCCGGGTGAACGGTTCCTCCACTTCAACGCCCGGATACTGCCGCTCAAGGTCTTCAATATTAGCTGACATCTCAGCCATCACCTGATCGTATTCTTTACATCGCGTCCGGGCGTGCAGCGCGGCCTCAAAGCCGAGTCGGTAGAACTTCTCGTCCTGACCAAAGTTTCTCCCGAGAGAAGTGTAGTGCTCGCGCTCGGCATCGCGCAGCCCGATCCACCATTGTTCGCGGGCCGAATCGACGGCCTCCGCTCCTTCCGCCTTCAGCAATTCGCGCAACAGCGAGGCCTTGGCATCGTCATCGGCGAAGGCAATCACGACGCTGCGCCCCTTGCGCAGAGCATCTTCGTAAACAAACAACTCGTCTTCCGGCATTCCCTCGGTCATGGAATTTTCGAGCTTCCCGCCTGCGACAGCGCCGATACTCGCGCCAGCCGCAGCCAAAATAGCTTCGCCCAGCAGACCCAATGCCGTGATGGGTCCCACGCCAGGAATAATTGCCGCGATGAGCAGCGATGCTCCCGAGAGTCCGGCCGAAGCTCCGACCACAGCGCCAATCGCCTTCCCCATGCCGGGCTGCTCCGCAGCCACAGCGGGAACGGACTGCAAGCCCTTCTCAAAATTTCCCGGAGTCAAAAGCGTAACCCGGTCTATGGGCAGGCCGGCCGACTTAATCTCGGCGACGGCATGCTCGGCGTCCGATCGCGAACTGAATACTGCACTCACAGCCTTCATCGTGTGCCATCCTTCCTCTTCCGAATTTGCTTCGATTCCCCTTCTTTCATAACATGACCGCGAACAAAATCCCAATCTTCGGCCAGCAATGCAGAATGGCGCCTCCGTCATTCCATCACTCCGCATCAAACCCTGCCGAGGTGGCTCATGATTCGCAAACTGAAATCCGGACAATATCGCCTGTACTCTCGAAAGATAAATCCAAAACGGGCCGACGCCGCAATCTAGGCACGTTTGGTACAAAGAAAGCCGCAGAAGCCCACGAGCGTGCGGTGCAATACTTCAAACATCACTAGCTAACGTTGCATTTGATGCGCAGGAGTATCAAAGAGTTGACGACGAATGTGATGCAGGACGAAATGGCTTGCAGGCGATTGACGGAGTGTAAAACATCGCGATACCTATACTCAATTGCCATGCTTGAATTGACTTGTCGTCTGACGACTAAATTGTCGTTCCCACAATTAAATTGTCATTCCGAACGAAGCGAGGAATCTGCTGTCGCTCGGAGTCACGTGGACACCGACTCCTCGTCGCATACCCCCTGCCTTGCATCAGACTCTCGGCGGAAGAAACTTCTATGCCCGGCAAAAAGAAATGGGTAGCCAGCGTAAAGACAGACTCCACCCATCCCCCTCCGGGATTGTTCACTAGAGGTGCAAAAACAATCGCGAAGACATTGGCCTCGAAAAAAGTTTCTCCGCGAGGGCCCGCTTCGGGCCTGCGAATGCTTACCTACTTCGTAAATCGTGCTGGACGCGGGCTTAGCGCCGGACGGAGGGCCGAACTCGAAAAAGCGAAATCTCTGCTCTCCGGAAAAATACGCGGTAAAAGAGCGGTAAAAGAAAAGCTAAGTCCATAAGAACTAAAGGGTCAAGGCGAAGACAAAAGAAATCATAAATATCCGGTAACAGCTGTATTGCGCCCTTAGGAACTAGAGCCGACAATTTTGGTCAGATCAGCAAATTAAAGACTTGGAGGACCCTCATGCGAAATCCACTGCTACTCGTACTTTCGATGCTGCTGCTCGGCGTGTGCTGGGCGGCCGCTCAGAACTACCCCAGTCAATCGAACTCGACACAAACCACGCCGACAAGCGCAGGCACGGAAACCACCGTTCAGGGCTGCCTGAGCAGCTCCAACGGGAATTACGTCCTGATCGACAAGAACGGTAAGACCTTTCAGTTGACCGGAGACAGTGCCACGCTCAGCGAGCACATCGGTCACGAAGTTAAAGTCACCGGCACCACAACCACGGCGTCAAGCGGGACAGGCGGTGCAATGGGACAAACCAGCGCCTCCGACCAGGCAATTGCGGTCACGTCCGTGAAACACATTTCAAAGAGTTGCAAGACTAGCGGCATGTCCCATTAAATCCTGCGGGCCCAGCTTCGGCGGCTGGGCTCGATCTTTCCCGGCCATTGAAGAAACTACTGATTCACCCGCAACAGCATGAACGTGCCACTGTCCAGTTTCACATTGCTCTTCTCTGAGCTTATGACTGAACCTTGCGTCGCGTTCGCCCCCGTTGATAAGTTCAGATGCGAAAGCCCGACCACCCCTTGGGTGCTTCCGTTGATCGGTTGATGCGAGTTCGCACCGTTCTGAGCCGCATCCGCCTCGTCTCCGGGCGTAGAAGACCCCGGCGATGGCGGGGACGCCGCTCCAACTCCCATCCCTGCGGATCGCGCGCCGTTGTTCCCGGACATGCCTCCGCCCGAACCGGGGGGCGATTGACCGACGCCTTCGCCATTCGCGTAGCCGCTATTAGGGTTCGCACTTGGCGGGGCGATAATTGCCTGAATCGACATCGCCAAAGGCACGCTGTCTCCAGTCTTGGTGACCGCGTGATCAAAGGCGATACCTACTTGCGATTCTTTCTGCTCCTTGTTGCGCGCCTCCGCTTCGGTGACGCGTCCGATCACCTTTGTATTCTTGGGCACAATCACCTCGCCATCCGCCGCCTTCAAATCCTGCGTCACCTTGGCTTCAACTTCGTCACCGATCTTCAACTTCTTGGCATCGATGCTTTTTGTCAGCTCCACGGGGATCACGCTTCCCGGAGCGATCCGCAGAGCGTTGGTCGGAGCTGCGCTCGATGGACCAGACTGGGTCGCGGGAATCTGCGGGCCATTCAAAGGCGCAGTAGCGGTTGGTGGCGCGGTTCCTTCCTGGCCGAGAACTACCCCGCACAGCACGGTTGCCAGGAATACTGTCGTCCAAAATGTTTTCATAGCAGTGCCTCCTCCTCGCTGGCTCCAGCGAATGAATGCACACTTTCCGTTTAGATTCCGAGATGTGGCTTCAGGGTGGCCCGAAACACTCCACATCGTTACGGGCAATTTCTTAGTTGTGGTGAAAAGGCAGGCCAAGCCGAGGCCGCGGAGTCAGGGACAGGAAAACCTGATGGCTAGGCGACGCCGTGCGCCTTGAACGCTAAGCGCAGTCGTACCCCTGAGCGTTCGAGAATTCAGGCCGCGACGGCGAACCCGCCGTGAATCTCAAGGCAAGTCTTCAATGCCCGAAGAGCGTAAAGCGCATCGTCGAGTGCTTCTTCTTCCTGAATATTGTCTCCCGCAGCTTTAAACAACTGTCTCGCCCGTTCCAGGATTGCGCCCTCCGCGACCGCAATGCGCGCGGGCATCTTGTCGTCGCTAGCTTCCATCAAAGCCGCGACGTATAACTCTCTCCATCCCCAACTTCGAGAGGGCAAACTTGCAGAAATGGCCATCCTCTTCCTCCGCCACATGTCATCGAAAACAGAACCAAAGAATAACTTCAACATCTGGATTTACCGTAGCGGTCGATCACCTGCAATACAGTCAATCCTGTAGGATTGGCGAGTTATTTCCACACCGACGGGGTTTTCCACAAACGGGGACCAACTGACGCACGACACGGGTTCTAAGCCGATCAGAATACTTTTTCCTTCAACATCTGCAGCAAATACGCGCCATAGCGATTGTTCTTCATAGAAGATGCCGTAGCCTCAATCTGTTCGGCGCCGATGTATCCCAAACGGTAAGCAATTTCCTCCGGACACGCAACCATCAGCCCCTGGCGAGTCTCGATGGTCTGAATAAATAAAGACGCCTCCAGCATCGACTCATGTGTTCCTGTATCGAGCCACGCCATGCCTCGACCCATCACAACAACGTCCAGCTGTTTTTGTTTCATGTATTGCTTATTGACGTCCGTGATCTCCAGTTCGCCACGGGCAGAGGGCCTCAAAGATTTTGCTATGTCCACCACTTGGCCGTCATAAAAATAAAGCCCAGTGACGGCATAGCGCGACTTCGGCGACTTCGGCTTTTCTTCCAGGCTCAACGCTTTCCCATCGGAGTCGAACTCGACCACTCCATAGCGCTCCGGATCCTGCACTGGATAGGCAAATACCCGCGCGCCCACCGTCTTCTTCCCTGCTTCCTGCACACACTTCACCAGATCGTGTCCGTAAAAAATGTTGTCGCCGAGAACCAGAGCGCAACAAGAAGACCCAATAAAATCCTTGCCGACCAGGAACGCCTGCGCGATACCCTCCGGCCGCGGCTGCACTACGTATTCAAAGTTCAACCCGAAGCGCGATCCATCGCCCAGAAACTGCTGGAACCGCGGCACGTCCTCCGGCGTCGAGATCAGCAAAATGTCCCGGATTCCCGCCAACATCAGCGTGGACAGCGGGTAGTAAATCATCGGCTTGTCGTAAATCGGCAGCAGGCTCTTGCATACCGCATGGGTCACAGGATAAAGCCGCGTGCCCGATCCGCCCGCCAGAATGATGCCCTTGTAGTGACAACCGCCCGTGGATTCGTGAGTTGGCATTGAAATCAATTTGTCATTTTCGAGCGTAACCGAGAAACCTGCTTGTCCGCTTTGCGTCGACCCCGCAGAAACATCACACCGAATACTGCGTCGAAATCCATTCCCGATAATGTCCGCTCGTCACTTCTCGAATCCACGCCTCGTTCGCCAGATACCACTCCACCGTCTTGCGGATCCCAGTCTCGAACGTCTCCATCGGTCGCCAGTTCAGCTCGCGCTCGATCTTGCGCATATCCATGGCATAACGCCGGTCGTGCCCGGGCCGATCCTGCACGTACGTAATCAGCTTGCTGTGCGGCACAACCGGATCAGACGGCCGCAGTTCATCCAGTATCGTGCAGATCGTGTGCACGATCTCAAGGTTCGGTTTTTCGTTCCTTCCACCCACATTGTAGGTCTCGCCGATCTTTCCCCGAGCCAGCACGGTTCGAATGGCATCACAGTGATCCGCCACATAAAGCCAGTCGCGCACATTCTGTCCATCGCCGTACACCGGAATTGCTTTACCGTTCATCGCATTCAAAATGGTCAGCGGAATCAATTTTTCTGGAAACTGATAGGGCCCGTAATTGTTCGAACAGTTGGTAGTGAGCACGGGCATGAAATAAGTATGATGATAAGCCCGGACCAAGTGGTCAGAAGCCGCTTTGGTCGCCGAGTACGGGCTGTTGGGAGAATAAGGCGTCGTCTCAGAAAACGCCGCATCCTTCGGACCAAGCGATCCGTAGACTTCATCGGTTGAAACATGAAGGAAGCGAAAACTTCCCTTCTCTTCTTGTCCGAGTTCCGCCCAATAAGCGCGCACTTCCTCGAGCAAACTGAAAGTGCCGTTCACATTGGTGCGCACAAAGTCATCCGGCCCATGAATCGAGCGGTCCACATGACTCTCCGCCGCGAAATGCACAATCGCTCGTGGACGGCAGCGCCCCAAGAGATCGCTCACCAGCTTTCGATCGCCAATATCTCCATGTACGAAGCTGTAGCGCGTATCCGCAGAAATCTTAGTTAGATTGCCGAGATTCCCGGCATAGGTGAGTTTGTCCAGGTTCACAACCGGAACAGCCTCGGCCGCGAGCCATTGCAAGATGAAATTCGAGCCGATAAACCCGGCTCCCCCGGTGATCAACACAGGTTGGATGGGCAATCAAGAATCCTGGCGTCCGGCAGCTCCACGTTGGCGCAAAAGCTCATCCTCTCATCCTGAGCGGAGCGAAGGATCTATGTATTTTGTTTGCGGCGCCCACATGCGCCGCATAAACGACGGGTGCAACCTATATCGCCGATCGAAGCCTACCCCGCAACCTCTTCCAGCAACTTCTGATCGATATCGAAGTTCGAGTGCACATTCTGCACGTCGTCATGCTCTTCGAACGCCTCCATCAGCCGGATCATGGTACTCGCCGCCGGGCCTTCCAGCTTAATGTAGTTCTGCGGAATCATGGTTACGCTCGAAGACGTCGGCTCGATTCCCGCTTTCTTCACCGCTTCCAGAACCGCCTCGTACGCCGAGGTATCGCTGAGCACTTCCCAGTTCTCGCCATCGTCACGCAAATCTTCGGCGCCGGCATCAAGCACGATCGCCATCAGGTCGTCTTCTTTGATCGCTGACTTCGGAATTACAATATCGCCCTTCTTGTGGAACATATAAGACACCGCCCCGGCGTCAGCCATATTGCCGCCGTTCTTGCCAAACACGTGGCGAATCTCGCTGACCGTGCGATTGCGATTGTCGGTATTGATGTCGAGCAGAATCGCCACCCCGCCCGGCCCGTAACCTTCGAGCGAGAACTCCTCATAAGTCGCACCCGGCAACTCACCCGTCCCCCGCTGGATTGCCCGCTTGATGTTGTCCTGCGGCATGTTCTCCGCCTTAGCGGCGAGAATTGCGCCACGCAACCGCGGATTGGTGTCAGGATCTCCGCCGCCATTCTTCGCGGCAATCGAAATTTCCTTGATTAAGCGGGTAAAAATCTTGCCGCGCTTGGCATCGAGCGCGCCCTTCTTATGCTTGATTGTGGCCCATTTAGAGTGCCCGGACATGGCTATACCTCGTGTTCAATAAACTTGAATTGAGCTGATTCCGTTGATTTTATCTGTAAAAGACGCGCCCGTAGAGGAGATCACAGAATTACCCTCGGGATTGCCTCGAAACCAACCGCAGGCGACCTAAAAGTATAGCACGGAGATGCCCCGATCCATCGCAACGGAACCTGCCGCGGCCGACCCCTGCAATCTCACCAGCCATCACACCCGCCATGGATTGAAACGCCCAGGTCCAGGCACGGAGCGAACTGGTACCAGCGTATGGGGCTTAGAGAGAGGAAGCGAGTTAGTTCCCCGGCTCAACGACCGACACTCCCAAACGATTGTCATGACACCCCCAAAACGATTGTCATTCCGAGCGAAGCGAGGAATCTGCTTTTTCCGCGAACCACTCATTCGACGGGGAACGGTTTCTCTCTCGCAAACCAAACCCGCGGGTGCCCATCTTTGCGTGGAAGGTGGGGGGCGACGACGCCAAAACGATCCGCCGAAACACCACCGACAAAGCCGATCCACCACGTCGAAAGCCGCGCAGATACCCACCCACGATGAGCAGTTTCGGGAAGGGCCCGGCTTCAGCCGGGCCGTTGATCCCATGGACAGCGGGCTTTAGCCCCTGAGGGAGCTGCCTACGCGACGGGGATGACCGGCTTCAGCGGAAATCGAATCACAGCGGACGCCACGTCGCCGGGAGCAGTTCAGCGTCTTCCCGAAGTTGTGCGAGCAGCACCACTCGCAGGTTCAGGTTTCAGTTGGCGGGCACCAGTATCGGAGCGCCTTTGTCCTTCACGAAGAACACGACGAATTTCGCCGGTTTGGTTTGGCTTGCGTTTCGCCCAACGACGTGGACATCATCCGGGCCTTCGTAGAAGGTCTGACCAGGTGTCAGAGTCACTTCCTTTCCGCCTCTCACCTGCATCACGATCGAGCCTTCCAGCACATAAATAAATCCATGGGCATTATGGCGATGGATTGGGTCCGAACTGCCCGGCGGATATTCCACGGTGATCATCAGACCTTCTTTGCCAGGAAGGTTGGTCAGGTCTTTCGACAGGAGCGGCGTTACCTTAGCCTCCTGTGCTACCAGCGTGCCAGACATGAGACATGCCAGCACCAAAATTACTTTTGTGAACGTCATAAATTAACTTTTCGCTTTCCGATGCCATTTCAATGCGAAGTGTGTAATGGCTCGGTGCCCCAGGTTAGCGTCAAGAGCCGACACAAAACCTGGGCACCCCGCTCACCAGTGGCCTGCGCGCTGACGATATCAGCTAGCTTTTTTACGAGTCTCTTTCTCCTTTGTCATCACTGCGACGCTTGTGGGCTGCGGAGCCGCACTCGGAATCTGTGCTGCAGGCTGAGTCAGCCAGGTTTCGAAACGGGTCTCGCCGAGTCGTGCGATATTGTCCGGAACCAGTGTTCTCTCGCTGAGTTTCGCCCCGGAGTAAAGCGCATTTGGATCGGTGATGACTTCGCGGGAATCTTTGAGCGAGGCCAGGCGCCGCCGGACGAGTTCATCCACGCGAAACTGTTCCGGACCTCCAATTTCGATGATGCCATTTACCGGCTGACTTGCTGCGACCCTGCCCACGCCACTCGCCACATCGTCAGCAGACATCGGCTGGAAAAGCACATGCGGCAAATGCACCTTGCCATCGACCATGGAAATGTCGGCAAGGCCCTTGAGGAACTCGAAGAACTGCGTCGCACGCACGATGGAGTAGGGAATCGAAGATTCTCTGATCAGTTTCTCCTGAGCAATCTTGGCCCGGAAGTAACCGCTTTCGGACAGCCGATCGGTTCCTACCACCGACAATGCAACGTGATGCCGTACACCGGCCGCCGCTTCATTCGTGAGGAGGTTACGAGTTGATGTCTCAAAGAACTTCAGCACCGCTGCGTCCTCCCAGTCGGGAGAGTTTGATACGTCAACAACTGCCGAGGCACCTTTCAGCACTTCGGCCAGTCCCTCCCCCGTGATGGTATTGACCCCGGTGTTGGGCGCTGCCGCTACTGCTTCGTGTCCGTCCTCGCGAAGCTTGTTGACGAGCTTTGATCCAATGAGGCCAGTACCGCCGATCACTACGATTTTCATAATTTCTCCTTATATTCTTGACCAAGCCATTTCGAAGTCATCGATCTGTTGCGCTCGCTGAGACGGACCTGCCAGGTTTGTCACAGGATCTATGATCAAACACTCCCAAAACGATTGTCATTCCGAGCGTAGCGAGGAATCTGCTTTTTCCTCGAACCACCCATTCCACGGGGAACGGTTTCTCTTCGATGCCCCGAATCAGTCGATTGAAGTTGTTGTTGTCAGCCTGTGCGAAGCCGCCATCGATCGATCGCGGCTATTTGCCTACACTAACTCTTCTGAATGCTTTCCAAACGCTAGGCCAAATGCTCTCGGAAAATCAATACAGTAAATACCGTATCTGCCGTGCTGCTTAGACCATAGAATCTGAGGTTGCTCCAACGGGAGATTCCATTCCTCGGTCCCCATATTTCCTCCCATAAGAAAAGGGAACTCCGGGGGGCGGTCGGTTGTATGGCGAAATTCCGCGCGCGTGACGACAACGGGGAAGGCTGGCGCACTGTGCCCTGATTTTGTGCCCGGTACCAACCCGGATGGAGTTGTATTGATTGGCTTGCACGTTCCGAATGCAGTTGCAATGCCTAGTCGATGCTATTCAGAACTTGTCCGGCCCAATGTATGCAAGCAGTGATCCCGGTCATTGACAGGTAATGAGTCGAACTGAATACTGGCGACGAGTCGGTGTGCCGATTGCAATTCACACCTCTAACCCAAGAATCACATCTGCAATCATGCGCCGAAGAAGTATTGATATTCGATTCGAGAGGTGAGGTTATGAGAAAAACGCATCTGTACGTATTTGTGGCTGTAGTAATGCTCGTGTTTGCTTTGCGTCTACTGGCGTCGCAATGGACTGGACCGAGTGCGGGTCCGGCGGATCCACCGGTCAACTTCAATGCAGTGGCCATCCTGCACTGGTATAAGGCAAACCAGACAACCAGCTTTTCGGTCGGGACCGCACCCATCGGCGTGGCCTTTGACGGAGCCAATCTCTGGACAACGAATTCCAAAAGCAACAATGTGACTGAACTGCAGGCAAACAATGGCAAGCTGCTCGGCACCTACGCTGTGGGGAAAAATCCCAGCGCTGTGGCCTTTGACGGGGCCAACATCTGGGTGACAAACGGAAGTAGCAACGATGTCTCCAAGCTGCGGGCCAGCGATGGGACAGTGCTTGGCACTTTTGCCGTGGGTCACTACCCGGTCGGTGCGGCCTTCGACGGGGCCAATATCTGGATCGCGAATTTCAACAGTAATACTGTGACCAAACTGAGGGCGAGCGATGGAGGAGTGGCCGGCAGCTTCGCCGTCGGGACGAAACCTATCGCGGTGGCGTTTGACGGAGCCAATATTTGGGTCGCGAATTACGGCAGCAGCAACGTCACCGAGCTGCGGGCCAGCGATGGCTCGGTGCTTGGCACCTTCGGAGCCGGAACGAAACCTCACGGCGTGGCCTTTGATGGAGCCAATATCTGGGTACCAAACGACGGCAGCAACAACGTCACCGAGTTGCGGGCCAGCGACGGCTCTTTGCTTGGCACTTTCGCGGTGGGGCGGACGCCGGTCGGAGTCGCCTTTGATGGGGCCAACGTTTGGGTGACGAATTTTAACGGCAACAGTGTGACTGAGTTGCGGGCCAGCGATGGCGCCGTGCTCGGGACCTTTGCGGTGGGAACCGAACCGCGCGGCGCGGCCTTTGACGGAGCCAATATCTGGGTAGCAAACAACGGCAGCGGTACGGTGAGCAAGCTGTAGCCTGCTCCATTTCTGCGCAGTCTCAAGTCGGTGTTGTGGAAGAAGATTGGAGAACTGGAGCAGGAGAACGGCGATGCTGAGCCCATCCCTCAGCAAGACAAGGTGTCGACCACCGGCCCGGGACCTGGCTAAGACTCGTGCAATTGAGCTACGCTAAGACAAAGGGACTCTCGGCGATGAAGCTTTGCGCCGCATTTCTACTAACCGCACTCGTTACGTTGCTGAGCGCCGGCTCGTTAGCGGAAGACGAGCAGTCGAAGGCCAAGGCGTTGCTGGAGCGGGCCCGGGATCTGTCTGACATCCGTTCTTCGAGTGCGCCTGCTTTCCGACTAAAAGCCACCTTCACTGCTATTACGCGGGAACTCGCCACTTTAGAAGGTACTTACACAGAGACCTGGGTATCGGACACGCAATGGCGGCGCGAGACTGTAGTGGGGGCATCGCGGCGCGTTGAAGTCGGCGGGGCGACCCGACACTGGTTGCTAAATAGCGGGCCCCCGCTTCCAGTCGAAGTCCAACAGTTCGCGAGTCTCCTGGAGCTTAGCCCTTCGTGGTGGCAGGAATTCACGTTCCAACCGGCCACAGACCACGACGTAAATGGTATCGCGATTCAATGTGTGGTCACGCTGCCGGGGGAAAACGGCGAAAGATACGCCCTTTGCTTCTATAAGGAGAACGGATTGCTGATGCAAATAACCACGCCAAAGAGCATTGGTAATCGCCTTGGGAATTACTCCTGCCTATACGCTTCCTATCAGAAATTTGGGGAGTGCTTTTTCCCTCGTGAGCTGCGGTGTTTGCAGGAAGGGCATCGAAAGCTGGAAGGAAAGATTGTTGAGCTTTCCCGCGACCCATCCCCTGATCCGGCGTTGTTCGTAAAGCCTGCGGGCGCCATCGAAGTAGGCAACGGGGCGGAGCATCCGACCCCTCCCCGCCGTCTGCCAGCACCCGACCTGGGGTTTCCTTTCTGAGTTGAGCCCAAGGCTCTTCGAGGGGTTTGCGTAACAACTGACCATCCTCATTTTTTGGCTTGCGGTAGAACCCACGAAAGCTTCACATGATCCAGTTGAAACCTTCCGTTCAGGTCTACGATCTGCGTGATGGATCGTTGGCGAAAAATCCCGTGGCTGTTGAAAAAGTCACAGATTGCGCGGCTGTGTTGCGGCGTGATGTAGGGGACTGGCAGGTTCTTCACGGGTTTCTAGTTGCTGGCAGCCAGCGGTGCTGCTTGCTGGCTGAGGAAGCGGACCAGTCGCTTGATGTTCTGGGCCACGGCTGCCAGGAAGAACTGCTCTCGCGCGAACTTCAGTCTGCGCAGGCGTAAGCGCCGCAATCCGATCTGATTCTTGAGTTGCGCGAAGAGGGCTTCCACCTTCTTTCTCTGTCGTTGTGCCTTCGCGAACTCGGGCGTTTGCGCCAACTCCCGCGCCCGTTGTCGTACCGACTCATGCATGTGAATGGCGAGATACTTGTATCGTCCAGTCGTGCATTGTGCTTTTTGTGAGCATGCCCCGCAGCGTTTCGCGCTGCCGATATAGGCATGGGCTCGATTGCGAACGTTGAGCCCCACGTAGTTCAGTTGCTCTCCTGCAGGACAACGGTAGGTATTGCTCTCGGGCTGATAAGTAAATCGCTCCGGGCCATAGCCGGGATTGTTCTTTCTCAGAGCACTGTCGCGGGTTCGCATATAGGGAGTGATGCTTCGATCGGCCAACCATTGCAAGAACTCCCCGTTCCCGTAGGTCGTGTCGGCTGCTACCGATTCTGGCTCTCGTCCTTGCCATTGCGTGAAGCGAGTGAGCATGTCTTGTGCAGCGACGGTCTCCTGGCTCATGCGCGCCGCCGTTGCTTGTACCCCCACGATCACGCAACTGTGATTGTCCACCAGATAGTTGTCGTAGTACCCCAGTCGGGCTGGAGTCCCGCCCTTGGTGGCGTAGGTGGAATCGGGATCCGTGGTCGACACTTGGTCTTGCTGATGCACCGGCTCTTCGGTGGGGTTCTGCTGCTCCAGTTCCACCAAGTACTGGCGCGCAGTTTGGTTCACTTGCGCCGCTTCCCTGAGTTGCTCACGCGGGATGCGGCTCTCTTTGGCCGCATTCGCTTCGATGAAGCTGCCGTCTACTGATAAATGCGTCCCTTGCACCAGCCCCACTTCCACACACTGCCGCACGATCTGCTCAAACAACTGCTCAAACAGCTTCGACTCTTGAAACCGTCCGTGCCGGTTCTTGGAGAACGTGGAGTGATGTGGAATCTCCTGATCGAAGCCCAGACCGGTGAACCAGCGCCACGCCAAGTGCATGCGCAGTTCCTCCACCAGCTTCCGTTCGCTGGTGATGCCATATAAGTAGCCGATCAATAGGATGCGCAGCAGAAGCTCGGGATCAATCGACGGACGACCGGTCTCGCTGTAACTCTGCTTCAACCTCTCGCGCACAAAGGCAAAGCTGATGTGCTTTTCAATGAGCCGCAGCAGATGAGTCTCTGGAACCTGATCTTCCAGGCGGAAGTAGTAGAACAGCGCTTCGGAGCGGTCGTGTTGCCCCATCATGATCAGCAGTCCTCCGACGATGAGAATCCAACAGAGCATGGTCAGGATCACTTCCTTCTAACATGCTTCTGCTGAATCTCATCCTGCTAATCGAAGTGACTTTTTCAACACCCACTCCCCATTGCACTCGATTACAGTCATTGCGACCCCGCCCACGCTCTCGTGCACCGATTTCCCCCGCCCGCCAAAAATCTTGTCAAGCCCCCCAGACCCCCTCATTTCCCGCAACTCCCTCATCCGAAAGCAAATATATTTTCGGAAATCATGTCATGTTTACCCTATGCCATCAGCTATCATAGAAGTAGGGGATAAAAAGCCGGCCTCCTGCCGGCCCGCGAGATATCCCCACAGCTAAGTCCTTTAGAAGAGATATTTTACAAGGGTATCTCTTCCCCGAACCCAATCAAATCATAGATTTAGGAGAAAAACGCGATTTTCGCGGTATATACCCATGCCTATCCATCCCAACGTCCGTCGCTGCACCCACATCCAGATCACCGGCCACCGCTGCGGTTCTCCCGCGCTCAAACAAGAATGCTTCTGCTACTTCCACACCCGCATGATCAAAGGAGTGCAAACTCGCGTCGACTCCCAAATCCATCCCGTCGCCCTCATCGAAAGCGCCGAAGCCATCCAGGCCGCCCTCATGCACACCATCGACGCCGTCCTCAAGGGCACGATGGACAACAAGCGTGCCAACATCGTCCTTAAAGCCCTCTACATCGCGGTAAGAAATTCCCGCAACGTCTACTTCCACCTCCGCCAGGACGACATGGTCCGCGAAGTCCCCAACTACGCCGAACAATACCTGACCGAACATCCCGAACAAAATTCTCCCGCCCCGACTCCAACAAACCCAACCCAAGAAGAACGTCATCCCCAAGAAGCTTGTCATCCTGAGGAAGCGCAGGCCTGCGCGAAGCAAAGGCCTGCCAACGAAGGACCTCTGCACTCTGCGGCTAACGAGCCCACACCGAAAAAACTCTGTCATCCTGAGCGAGAAAAACCCTGTCATCCTGAGCGAGCGCAAAAGCGCGAGTCGAAGGACCCCCACAAGGCCGATGACAACAAAAACGCCGCAGGGAATTCGAACCACTCACCAGAAAGAAACCGCGAAAATCCCGGAACCGACACCACCCCGCCCCTCACCACCCATCAATCCCAGCAATGGCACCAAATCAAAAAGCTCGAAGCCTGCATCGAAGGCGCCAGACGCGGCAACTGGCGCGACCTCCGCACCGTCTTCAACGCCGTAGGCCTAACCCCACCCAAACCCCAGTCCGACCAAGACCACGCGCCTGGAAAACCGCCCGCGCACACGCTATGATTTCAGCCTTGCTCACAAAAATAAGCCGGGCAACTCTCTTGCTCATGCTGTCGTTATCACTCGTTCCGTCGTTATCGAAAGCATCGGACGGCAATCACGCTCCGGCCGAGGCTGCGTTCGCCGCCGACGACTTCGACTGGCGCGAAATGGTGCCCCATCTTTTCGCGGCCGCAACTCTGCCCGGAGAGCAAGGCATCCAGGCGGTGCTGGAAAACTCCACGGTGCTTCGCGCCTATGTCGAGAACGAACTTCGAGAGTGCAGTCCGCACAACGACGCCTGCACCGCAACCACCGACCGCTCTACGCTCGAGAAAGAAGTGAGCGAAAGGATTGACCAGATCGTTCAGGAAGGGATTTTCCATCGCCACAAAACGGCAATCGTGGATTACCAATTGACGCGCCAGCCGTTTCCTTTTTCTGAAATCGCCGCGGTCAAGACCGAAAAGAACCAGGACACCTACTTTATGCTTGCGTTCACCGGCCGCAGCTATACCGCTGCGGATGTCCAGGCCAATTACGGCGCTCCCTACGACACAGACATTGCTCAGTGGTATAGCGTTTTCAAGTACCGGCTGGACAGCCCCAATTACACCATCAAGTCTGTATTCGAGATCGATCCCGTCGATGGCGCGGTGATTAAAGTAGCCATCAGCTTGAAACTCAAGAAGCAAAAGAACCATCGCTAAAGTGGATGGCGGATTCGCTCGACCTTCTAATCTTCCACCACTCTCGCCGTCAGTTCTTCCGGAAGCGCCGCGGCGGTCATCCCTTGGGCGTTGATCAACTGCCGCGCCTCAACCCGGATCTTCGGCAACTGCAATCCAAACAAGGCCGCACCCCCAATACAAGCGACCGCGCCCATCGACACTGTTAGAGGCGCACCCAGACGATCCGCCAGTGCGCCGCCGAGGAATGCTCCGACCGGCGCCATGCCCATAAACATCATGGAGTACACCGCCATCACCCGCCCGCGCAGATGATCCGGCACCATGGCCTGGATCAGCGTATTCGATGACGACATCTGCAACATCATGCCGAAGCCCACAGGCAGCAGCAGCGCCGCGGACAGCCAGAAGTTCCGCGACAACGAGAACAGAATCAGGCTGACGCCGAACCCGGCGCAAGACAACGCGACCCATCTTCCGAGTCCCTGCACTCCCGTCCGCGCGGCCAGAGTAAGTGCACCCAGCAAGGCTCCGATGCCGGTCGCGCCCATCAGAATTCCCAGCCCACGGGCGCCGCCATGCAGAATCTTGTCGGCAAAGATCGGCATAAGAATCGTGTAAGGCATCGCCACCAGACTCACCAAGCCCAGCAGCAACAGGATGGCGCGCATCGGCGCGGTATGGTAGACGAAGCGGAAGCCTTCGATGATATGCGCCCACGGCGAAGCCACGGGTGCGCGGCGCGCCGGACGCTCCACTCGCATCATCAGCAGTCCGATGATGACGGCGACATAGCTAACGCCGTTCGCGAAGAAGCACCAGCCTTCACCAATTTTAGCCACCAGAATTCCGGCAATGGCTGGGCCGACGATGCGCGCGCCGTTGAACATCGATGAATTCAACGCGATGGCGTTCATCAAATCTTCCTTGCCTACCATGTCAACAAGAAACGCCTGCCTGCCGGGAATGTCGAAGGCATTGACCACGCCCAGCAGCGCCGCCAGCACGAAGATATGCCACACCTGCACCTTCCCGGTGAGAGTCAGCAATGCAAGAATCAGGGCGAGCACCATGGACGCGACTTGGGTTCCGATGACTACACGTTGACGGTGGTGCCGGTCGGCCACGATGCCGCCTAGCGGAGCGACTAGAAACACCGGAAACTGGCTGGCGAATCCAACTGAGCCCAGCAAAAGCGAGGATCCGGTCAGTCGATACACCAACCACGCCTGGGCCATGCTCTGCATCCAGGTCCCGATCAGCGAAATGAGCTGTCCGCTGAAGAAGAGCTGGAAGTTCCGATGGCGCAGTGCACGCAGGGTCGCAGGTAATCCGCTTCCCCGAGTTGCAGAGCCGTTGAGGTCTTCGGAACCGGCCGTGATTGGCGGATTGCTCAAAGCGGTGAGTACTTCTTAGGATGACTGAGTTCCAAGTCTCGATTCAATGCCGAGGTCTTTGACCTGCGGCACACAATTACTCCTCATCCAGTATAGAGCGAGGGTTGCGATTCGCGGTTGTGGAGAAGCTATTGGATATAAAATGCGAAGCGCAGGATAACCTTGGAACGGCGAACGTCCGTCGATCCCGCTGGCGGCGCGGCTTTGCAATCGGCTAGGTTTTGCGTAGAATACTCAGGGGACATTCCCTCACTCTGCGGTTTTCTGGCCGCTGCGTCGTTCTTTAGCTCTTGGAGAATTTGCTGTGCATCTTGAAAGGGAACTTCTGGGGGAACATTCCGTTACGATAGTCACTTGGCGGACTCCTGATCTCTTCCTAACATGCACCTGCCGGGCTCATAATTGAGGTTCCAGCCATGCATGGCATAGCGGTCACCCTCCTTACCGAGGACAAAGAACGGCTCATGGTTCTCCAGCAAAGGCTGGAGAGCACGCAGATGGGCCGGAATGTCTTTGGCCACGTTGGGTTTCCTGCCAGCCCGACCGATGCGATCTTGCGCCAGATTCAAGATGTTCATGCGGATGTAGTGCTGGTCGACATTGATCCGCAGAACATGCAGCGTGCCATGCACGCCATCGAACTGATTCACTCCAACACCAGCGAGATCGTGATCTTCGCCGTCGGGCCGATGACCGACCCGGGAACCATCGTTTCCGCCATGCGCGCCGGGGCTCGCGAATACATGGAGCGCAACGCCACTCCGGAAAGCATGGTCGAGGCCTTCACCCGCTTCGCGGCTTCCCGCGGACGTACGCGGACATCCTCAGGCCGAGCCCGCGTGTTCGTCGTCGCCAATGCCAAAGGTGGAGCAGGCGCTACGACAGTCGCGGTCAATACCGCAGTCGCGCTGCAGGAATTGCACGGCGGAGTGCTGCTCGTCGACTTCGCGCTGCTGGGACACGCGGCGCTTCATCTCAACGTGCGGCCAACATTTGGCGTCACGGATGCGTTGCAGAATCTGCATCGCATGGATACTTCGTTGCTGCAGGGACTCATGACCACCTGCAAGAATGGCCTGCAACTGCTGGCTGGTCCGCAGGAACCTCAGCATGCGACTCCGACCGCTGCGGAACTGGCTCGGCTTTTCGATCTGCTGGTTTCGCAGTTTCGCTATGTCGTGGTCGATTGTTCCAACCGCACGGACCAGACCGCGCGGCTGCTTTGTGATTTGTCGAACGCGGTTCTGCTGGTGGCACAGTCGGATGTTGTCTCTCTGTGGAGCGCAGGCAGGCTGCGGTCTTTTCTCGAAGAAGGCGGCGGACGCGACCGGGTGCGCCTTGTATTGAACCGATATAAGAAGATCCCTGGTTTCGGGGACGAAGACGTTGAGACCGCGACCGGCTGCAAGCTGCTTTGGAAAATCCCCAATAACCATCAGGCGATCGCGCCTGCGATCGATAAGGGAGCACCCGTGGCTCTCCATGAGAGCGCCGATGTTGGACGCTCGTTCCGGAGTCTGGCCGCCACGCTGGCGGAGGCTTCTCCCACCGCCGAAGGTTCACTTGACCTCGTTTACCAGCCCGACAAAACTGACGCCAAAAAGAAGGCGACGACTCGTTTGCTGATTTCGCCCTTACGCGCCGGTCAGTAGTTCAATATCCAATAAGAAATTGCAGCGGTTACGTTGGTTACCTTTCGCGGTAACTGAGCGCGGGCTAGAATCGCGCCATTGTGACAAACCGGCGACTAGTTCTAATGCTGTTGGTGTGGGTCGCGATCCTGCCAAGCGCTGTTCAGGCTAAGCAATTCGCGATTGTTGCCGATAAGGCGAACGCGACCTCGAATCTCACTACCTCCGAGCTGGTGAAAATCTTCAATTCGCACGGCCACAGTTGGCCGGATGGAAAGCCCGTCAAGATCGTGATGCGCGACCCTTCTTCCGCGGACATGCAACTGGTCCTCCGCAAGTTGCTGAACATGACGCCCGAACAGGCGCATGCGTTCATTCTGGCCCATCACGACGTGATTATGATCGCAGATTCTGATGATGCAGTGCTTCGCTTTGTTTCGACTTCGCCGGGGGCAATCGGCGTCGTCGATCTGTATTCGCTGACGCAGGATGTCAACGTGGTGAAGATCGACGGCAAGCTGCCAGTCGAGCAGGGCTATTTTCTAAGAGGAAACTGACTATGATTCGCAATGCCTCAATCTTAAGAAGCACGATTTGCAGGACGGTCATATCGCTGGTCGGTATTTGCCTGCTGCTCGCAGCCAATGTCGTCGTGGCCGAGGAAAGTGCTGCCCCGCAAACGAGCCAAATCAGCGCTGCGTTGCCTCTGACCACCAAGTCTCCCGAGGCTCGCCGTCTGGTTGAAGAAGCTTTGACCCTGTACCTCGATCGCGTGGAGCAGGCGCAGTCGATTGAAATTTTGCGCAAAGCCGTCCAGGTCGATCCTGATTTCGCGATGGGCCACGAGTTTCTGGCGCAGATCAGTCTCGATTCCGCTGAGCAGGTCGGCGAGCAGGCCAAGGCATTCGCCACCAGAAGTCACGCCACCACCTCCGAGCAACTGGTGATCGAGTGGTATCAGGACGCTGCCGATCACAAGCTGATTTCTGCCATCACCAAAATGAACGACGTGATCAATCAATACCCGCACGATAAGTGGGTAGTTTGGATGACCACGTGGTGGCTGCAAACGCAGGCCCAGTATGAGCGTTCCATTTCGGTGTATGAGCGTTCGGGAATTACGGATTCCCCAGGCCTGATCAACAACATGGGCTACAACTATGCCTACATTCGCCAGTTCGACAAAGCCTTCGCGATGATGGACCGCTACGTTGCGTTGCTGCCCGACGACTCTAATCCACAGGATTCCTACGCCGAGATTCTGCGCATGGCTGGTCGGTTCAATCAGTCGATCGAGCACTACCGCGCCTCTCTCGTGATCAATCCCGAATTCTATTCGTCGCAATTCGGCATTGCCGATACTTACTCGCTGATGGGAGATCAGGCTCGCGCGCGCAAGGAGTATGAGATTGGATTCCAGAAGTTCTCTCTGCCCGAACTGCAGCAGATTCTTTGGAAGACGAGGGAAGCAGCCACTTATGTCCGTGAAGGCGACAATGAGGGCGCTGAGCACGCATTCCAGGCGATTGCCGATTACGCGCACTCGAAGCAGAACAGCCAAGCCGAGGCTGACACCTACCGGCAGATGGCGATGTGCACGCAGAATCCGAAGCAGGCGTTGGTTTATTTAGGCAACGCCGAGGCCGCAACCCAGGATGGCAAGAACTCTCTGAAGACCGCGATCTCGCAGGAACTAGCGCAGATTCTGCGGGCACGGGTGGAAGTCGCCTTGAAGATGAGCAACAAGCAAATGGTGAAATCAAACCTGGAGCGGCTGTCTGAAATGTCGGAAAGCTCCAACGACAAGCTGATCGAACTTGCCTATCACGGAGCTGCCGGAGCCGTCTTGTTCTCGGAGCATAAGTACGATCAAGCCATCTCCCATCTGGAAGAAGACACCAACAATCCGTTCTCGCTAAAATTGCTCGCAGCCGCCTATCAGAAGATTGGATACAGCGCGGGAGCGAAGCGGACCAACGACACACTGACCAACCTCAACGACCCCACGCTCGAGCAAGCACTGGTTGTACCCGCGTTCCGCAAATGCAGTGACACGCCGTCCTCGTGCGTGACCAACACGAAGAGCGCCTCACTGAAGAAATAAAGGTTCGTACGGCGCGGGCGTCGTCGCCCGCGCCACACCTGCTTTACTCCGCTTCAGATTTGTTGCGATCAATGCTAAACTTTCATTCTCATCGCTAGGCTTGATAAGCCGCGCAGCGGTTTCCGGGTTGCCGCGGAGTCCAAAAGCGAAATCTCTATAACAGGCGGAAGCCGGTTCAGCCATGTCGTCACTTTCTCGGCCCTCCAATCGTGAGACCCTCATGACGCCATCCCATGGCGATGTGGTGTCCTCCCGAATCATTGGCGACGGCGAAATGGCTGACCTGATTCGCGGATTCGATTGGGAAAAGACTCTGCTCGGCCCGGTTGAAACCTGGTCGGACACTCTGGTCACTACCGTTAACCTACTGCTTGCGTCGCGGCACCCCATGTTTCTCTGGTGGGGGCCTGATCTCATCCAGTTCTATAACGACGGCTATCGGCCCAGCATTCGTGCCGACAAACATCCGGTCGCCGTAGGCCAGCGCGGCATGGAATGCTGGCCCGAGATATGGTCGATTATCGGTCCGCAAATCGAATCGGTGATGAACCGAGGCGTCTCCACCTGGAATACCAATCAACTGGTCCCCATCAAGCGAAATGGAAAACTGGAAGAGGTGTATTGGACTTACAGCTACAGTCCGGTAAGGGACAAAGACGGAACCGTGCAAGCCACACTGGTGGTTTGCAGTGAGACCACAGAACAAGTGTTGAGCGAGCGTCGACTGCGAGCGCTGCTTGCCATCGCTGCAGACTCTTCGGTGCGGGAAGAACTCTCGGAATCCCAATCTTTGCTGGCCGCCGCGCGAGCGATTGTGAGAAAGCTCGACGACTATCCTGCCGACTTCCCTTTTGCTGCATTATTCTTGTCGATCCAGAATGAGTTTCTTCCGGCGGGCAACACGGCTTCCGCTGAGGCACTGGGGAATCCGACCCAATGGCCGCTGGGCGAGGTTGAGAAATCCCGGACACCGTTGCTGGTAGAAGATTTACGCGAGCGTTTCGGCCCGCTCATCTGTCAACCGTGGCCCGAGCCTGTGACTCGCGCCTACATGTCGCCGCTCCGCATCCCCGGATCGTCGATTCAAGCTGTTCTGGTTTCCGGCATCAGTCCGCGGTTACCGTTTGACAACCGGTACGAGACGTTCTTTCAGCTGGTGGGCGCCCGCATCGCTGACCTTTTGCAAAGCGAAGTACATCAACTCGAAATCGCTAAGGCCGCCAAGAGATTTAGTCGCCTGGCAGAGGCCAATCCGTTCGGCATGCTCATCGGCAATCTTCGTGGAGAACTGGATTACGCGAACCCCGCGTTCTTGAAGACCCTTGGCTATTCTTCGGCGGAAGTAAGCTCGGGGAAAGTACGTTGGGACGATCTCACGCCACCCGAGTACGCGAAGGCCGATGCCCACGCAGTTCGCCAGCTCCTCGCGTCCGGACGCTGCGACGTGTACGAGAAAGCTTACATCGCAAAAGACGGAAGACACGTTCCCATCCTTCTGGGAGCTTCGATTCTCGAGTCGTCGGCAAGCGACCCGGAAGTCGCGGCATTCGTGACCGATCTTACTCCTCTGAAGATTGCGGAAGAAGCCTTGCGAAAGGCGAACGAGGAGTTGGAGAAGAAAGTGGCGGAACGCACTGCGGCGCTCGAAGCCGAGATTCTGGATCGGAAGCGTGCGGAGATAAGCCTGAGAGAACTTACCGGTCATCTGTTACGGGCCCGGGACGAAGAACGTCGGCACATGGCTCGGGAATTACACGACCATGCGGGTCAGACTCTGGTGGCGCTGGCCATGAATCTTTTCGCACTGCATGAGGCCGCAAAGGGTCAAGATCCCAAAATCGTAAGTTTGGCGGCTGAGGGCCAGCAACTGTCTCAGGATTTGTCGAAGGAGATTCGCACCCTCTCTTACCTGCTGCATCCTCCGCTGCTGGATGAGGCCGGCCTGGTATCTGCGATTCGATGGTACGTGGATGGTTTTTCGGAGCGCAGCAAGATTCAGGTCGCCATGGATGTGCCGAAAAACCTGGGCAGGCTTCCCAAAGAGCTCGAGTTGCTGATCTTTCGCGTCGTGCAGGAAAGTTTGACCAACGTTCATCGCCACTCCGGAAGTTCCTCCGCCAGGATCCGTCTCAGCTGCTCGGAGCGCGCCGTAGAGTTTGAAATCAGCGACCAGGGCAAGGGCATTCCCCCGGCAAGACTCGGGGAGATGAGCGCTGCCAGGATCGGCGTCGGCGTGCGGGGCATGGAGGAAAGAGTTCGCCAGTTCCGCGGCACGCTCCGGATTTCGTCGAACTCGGAGGGAACAACGGTCGCCGTGAAGATTCCTCTGACCGCTGACGGCTTGTGACGGTAATCGCTGGAAATCCCCGCATTTACTTCCCGGCGGCGGCTTTGCCTTCCAGTTTGGCGTCGATTGCGGGGTTGGAGCAGATCTCGTAGTACCAGCGTTCGGTCCAGAGTTGGACGGAGAAATTGTGGGGATCGATCTGGGGCATGCGGCTTCCGCGGACCACGATCTTGCGGAAAATGTCGTTGCCGACTGGAACTAGGCCACTCCATAGATGAAATTCTTCACCCTCAAACGCTTTGGGCAAATCCAGCGGAGATAGTTCGAGCGAGATCTCCTGTTTCAGCCGCTGGAACGCGGCCTCGCTGATGCGGATGCCGCTCAGGTTGTATTTCAGGATAAAGTCGTCCGGGCTGTCTTCGACGTCAGCATCGCTCACGGTCTGAAATGCGTAGACGTTGAAGGGAGTCTCCATCGTTTTCATGGATTTGCGAACCCGCTTGCTGCAGGAGGATAGACGATCGCTCTCGTTGAGCGCGTCGGAGATCATGATCCGCTGTTCGCCGTCCATGAGGTACATGGGGGCGGAGTCCTGGTAGGAAATGCCTACACCCAGTTCGATGCCGGGGAGCCCGGCACGCTCGAGCAACTGGTTGTAGCCACGAACAATATCGATAATTTCGCGTGCCAGCACTGAGGCGCGCCCAACTGCCAATGCGGGTTCTCCTTCGCGCTCGAGAATGGTGAGAATGATCGCATCGCCTTCGAGAAATACTTTGGCAGCACCATACTTCGCGAGCAGTTTGTTGACGGGGTCGTAGAAATTCAAACTGAAGTAGGACGCCGGATTCATTCCGCGCTCGAGCAGCGAGCGCGTGAGCCGGGACGAGTCGCGGACATCGGCTTTGATAATCACGTGGCGCAGCACTTTCTCTTCCGACGGCTTCTGCTCTTCGGGCAAGAGGAACTCGTAGAGTGTGCCATTCATAGAAGAGAGCTGGCGCATTTTTTCGTTGGCAATGAGGTTGACATTATCCATCGCCGACCGAAGGGCTTCAAGGTTCCTCAGGTCGCGGTGGTAGCGCATGAAGTCGCGAAGAAATCGCGCCGCAATCTTGCCGCGTTCCATTCCCTTGCAATTGGCCACGCGCTGGACTGCTGATTGCAAGCTGTCACGCGATACTTTGCCTTGCTCCACAATCAGCTTTTCTACCCGGGTTCGCTCCTCGCGGGAGATCAAAGCATTCTTCAATTGCTGCGCGTTGATGCGGGGTGAGTACTCGGCCAAGAGCGGGACGGCTTCATAGGAGGCGATAACGTACTCCATAAGTTTCTCGCGCTCGAGCAGCCCCAACCATGCGGTGAGACGCGTCTTTTGCGCCCGCTCTTCGGGAATGGAGTCGTCCGCAGTTCCGGAGCCGAGTAATTCCTGGGCATTTTCCGGAACGTTCAGCCAGGTGTTGATGGCGCGCTCGGGATCGGCCTCCTGCCCGAGATTCAGGGATTGCAGGAACTCGTAGGCAATCCGGCGAACATTGGTGAAGCGGTCGGGGTCACGGTCGAAGTTGCCCAGCATGACATACTGCTCGGCGTTAACGTAAGCGTCGCAACCATCGGCGGTAAAAATCAGCGGATTCAGAAACAGCTTGTATTGCTCGTCATTGTTACTTCCAAAGAAAGAGCGGCGGGTGCGGGCCAGAGTTTCTTTCTCGATTTCCCGCAGGGTACGAAACAATTCTTGCCCAGTCTTTCGCAGAATTACTTTCTTCGCCACCTGGAAGGCCGCCACCCGCTCACGATATTCGAGCGCTTTCTGCACCCGCATGCCTTCATAACTCTTCAGCGTCATGCGGCAGCGTTCCAGAATCTGGGCGAACTGCAAGCCCAGTTCAATACGCAGGAACTTGATGATTGCTACCCGGGCAAGGATGTCCAGGGAAGGGTTGCCCTCGGCCTTGGCGCGGTTGAGGGCAGCCGAGTGCACTTCGGCCAGAAGAGGCTTCAACTCGAAACCGACGGGTTTCGCATTGCTCTTCGGGCCTGCATTCGAGCCGATGAAGTGGCTGCTCTGCCGCGCTTGTGGAGCTTCCGCGGCGAGCAACCCTTCGACATCGCCGTGACGCACGATCAGACGCGAAATCTGCGAACGGGTTTGTGTCACGAACTTGGGACTGAGGAGAACATCGTGGCGGAGGTTGTCAACGCCAAGTTGCAGGCCTTCGAGCGAAAGGGAAGGCGTGTAGCCAGTCAGGCGAGGAAGTTCCGCCTCTGGTTCTGCGTGTCCGAAACTGAAGATCGGGATACGTGGCATGGCCGGGAGTGTCGTCGCCCTACGGTTGCCCCACTTGGCTGACCAGGCTTACCCGGAATTGTGGCACCACCAACGCCTGCTCCACCGTAGGCAGATTCAGAGCAGCCAACTTCGACGCGATCCCCTGGGCCTCCGATGTGGCACCTGTGCTGGTATAGGCACGCCACAAAAGGCGCATGGAGTCCGGATCCGCGGTACCTTCTTGCAGATGAGGAATCGCTTCTGCGTAGTTCCCCCGCGCGACGAGGACCGCCCCGGCGGCGCCGTGATAGCAAAGCTGGATGACCTGGCTCCGACTGGTTCCCGCCATGGTTTCAAGTTGATGGACTGATTTCGAGGCCGAATCCATATCCCGAGCTTCAGCCAGACGGGTGGCCCGGGTTCGCAGGATTCGTGCCAACTCCTCATCACGGTCGCTGGCCGAAATCTCATGCTCTTCCTGGAGGACGTCCTGGGCAGTTTGCAACTGTTTCATGGCTGCCTTCGGATCGGGTTCGTACATGCCCAGAATCTGGTGAGCTTCAGCTTCGAGGCGCGCCAGGCCCGCAGAACGCGCGTGCCGGGCAACGTCAGTCAGTGCTCTTTCGGCTTGTTTGCGATTGTTCTCGCGGATCCAGGTGACGGCCGACTGCAGTTCCCGTTGCACTTTGTCCGCATTGCTCGGAGCGAAAACAATGGCGCGGTCGTACTCCTCGCGGGCCTCCAGTTCTTTGCCCATCAGCGCATAAGTATCGGCTACACCGAGTTCTGAGCCAAAATTGGGATCGATTCGAATGCTCATGCGGTATTGCTCAAGCGCGGCATCGAACTTGCCCGCCATACGCAGAATTTCACCGTAGGAATCGTGCGGATTCGGCTGGTCGGGTTCGAGCGCAACATAGCGGTCCATGGCTGCGAAGGCTTTGTCGAAATTCCCCAGGTCGGCGTATCCGTAAGCCACGTCGTTCAATGCGGCCGCGTAATTCGGATAAAGCGCAAGCGCACGCTCCAAGACCACGACGGCCTGTTCGTATCGTTGCTGTTGCATTAGCCAATCGCCCGCCAGGTACGCCAGCCTCTGGTCGTGGGGATACTTCGCCAGGAGGTCGTTCATGGCGGCAATCGCAGGAAGATAGTTGTTCTCTTGCGCGTCTGCCAGCCAGGTAATCAGCAACTGCTCGCCCGGCGTAACTTTCGCCGTCAACTGTTTGGCTCGCTTGCGCGTCGCGGTCTGTTCCGATGGATCCTGGCTCATGCGGGAGAGCAGGATGAATGCCTGGGCGAAATTGGGGTCGGCTTTGGTGGCGACACGCAAATCCTGAAGCGTGTCTGGAATGCGGTACTCTTCAAATTCCCGCATCGCCTTCTCAAAGCTAGTACGGGCCTGCGCTGAAGAAGTTGTGATGGGCAAATTTGTGGGCGCACTCTTCTGCCTGGGCTGGGCCGGCGCGGGCTTAGAGTCAGCGAAAGCGGCCAAAGACGAGAACAGCAGCAGGTAGACGCACCAGCGGCGACGCATTTGTCCCCCGGAAACTGTTGATTTCTTGCTTCTTATTCGACGAGGGTATCACGCAGTTTCAGCCGCCAAAAGTTACCTAGGTTACCCGCCAAATGGGTGGCTCGGCCTCTGTGTACCGGCACAACTTTTGTGATTGATCGGGTCAAATGCCGGAAGCATAGCGGATGTGAAGGGCACATCTACGTCACCATGACGGGTTGTCTGCATCGGATTATCGGAAAGTCTCCGGAGTCCGATCTGCGGCAATTTCAGCCCGTCTGATCGAGGCCCAAAGAACAACAGCGAGGCTCCAAACCAGGAGCAGCGGAATCAGGCTCGCCAAGCCATGCAGGCCGGCGAGTTCGCCCAGGTTGAAAGCGCCATGCACGTAGGTGGTGCCCTGTTCGGCAGGTATCAGGGTGGCACCCAAGTTCAGCGAAAATCTGCCAGCCCAGAACGATGGCCAGTAGAACTGACGTAGCGGGCAATGAAACACGTCGGGAGGCTGCGCTCCGACTGAAACCGCCATCAGTGTCAGCCCAACTCCTGCAGCAGCCAGTGCCCCAACTACGATTCTCCATGCCGGTCGGGCGTAGTCCCAAAGGGGCGCGAGTCCGAGACCGAGGAACGGCATTCCGGGCGACATGTATCGCGGACCGTAGGACCAGCCTGCTGGCCATGAAGAGAATGAAGCGTGAAACAGGAAATAGTAGGCAGCGATGGCGGCCGCCGTAACTGCAGCGGCGTGCGTAGCAGGCTGCTTCCACAGCAGCCGCACACCGAAAGGTGCCGCCAGGATGACCGGACCCGAAAACAGCAGTCCACGCCGGCAGCCAAACAACAGCTTTAGAGCGACATCAATTCTGGGATAGGTCAGACCGAGGTAGCCACGCCTCATCCAGGAAAAAGCTCCTGCCGGATAGTAGGCATAGCTCGGATGAAATATCGAGCCGAACGCCGCGTACTGGTAAGCCATCAGCACGACGGCGCAGAGCAATGCTCCTGCGCTGACGCCAAGAACAACGCGCCATCGTCGCCGTGGCCCACTCTTCCAGACCAAGACTAGGGCACAACCTGCAAGCATCGCTGACGCAGGCGCCGAAGGATATTCCGTCACCGTCGCCCACCCTGCAGTCAAACCGAGAGTCAATCCCCAGAACAAATCTCCTTCGTGACTCCCACCTCCACGCAATCTCAGAGCGCAAGCGAAGGCGAACACCAGGCACGCTCCGGCCAGGGCGTGTCCCCAGAACAAGGTCGAGTATGCCCACATGGGAGTCGCAAGTCCCAACGCGAGAGCGGCGAATGCCGAAGCGCCACCGCTACATCCGAGTTGCAACGCAATGCAGAACAAGCAGGCACATGCCGCTGCCATCGGCAGAGCCACGGTAAATACCGTGAGGCAGTAGGCGAGGCTCAACAAGCCATGAGGCGACTCAGTATCGACTCCCGCCCCTCGCAGCAAAGGTCTGGTCAACTCAGCGATGGCCACTGCCAGCAGCGCGAGCCCGGGAGCCTTGTCAGAATAGTAGTGGCCGTTGGCGAGAGCTTTGTCGCCGGTGTTCTCTTGGTAAGCATCGATGCGCAGCGTCCCGTGCTCCACGATGGCGCGCACCAGATCGAAGCGGGAGTTCTGATTCCAGCCAGCTCCTCCATAAAAGTATGCGTATGAAACAAGGGTCACGCCGAAGATCAGGAACGCGCGGATTCGAATCGATGAGCAAATATGCTGTGCAGAGTCATTCATTGCCTGCCAGTTCAGGACTTCGGCGCTGGTGGGGACTCGGGAACCAAGCGCAGCCTCCTGTTAATCTTTGGCCAGTACTGGCGTAAAAAGTTACCACCGAACTTCCAGCCCAAGTCGGACCCGTAGCGTATAAAGGTGCTGCTGACATCCCGGTTTCCTTCGGGATAGTAAGTGTTGGCCAATGCTTCGCCCGCCAGCGGACCAAATATGTCCGCCAGATTCACCACCTGTTCTCCCGAGTCGCTGCGCGTAACCACAACGCGAACGGCGGCATACTTCACCGACTGCATGAACGAGTAATGCTTCCTTACATAGAAGCGCGGATCCTCGTGGAATGCAGACGCGATCAGAAATGTCCCAAACAGATTGGCAGAAGCGGAGCGAGCCATTTCAGCTCCAAAGCGTTTGCCGTATCCTTCGCCGCCCTGGCCATACCCCTTGGGACTGTTGATTGCCTGTCCGTAGCCAGCCCCAGCCAGAGCACCAAAAATTGTGGCAAGAGATATGCTGTTGTTCGCCCCCAGTTTGAATTTCTGCCAAGGACTCAACGGACCAGAATTGGTGGCCAGGTTAGGAAAGAACACCGACTTGCGCTGCAAAAAAGACATCGTACCCTGCAGCGGGTTGGTCTCGTGAGGAGCGGTTTGAGTTTGAGCGGAGGTCGAAGGCGCATCGGGCGGCGGCGCAGCGGATTGGCTTTGTTGGGCGACGCTGCCCGCACACATCCAACAGCAGACAGCGGTCATCAGGAGCAGTCGATCCATCGCAAACCCACGCTTGTCACGGAACACAAATTCTCCTTATCTCAATCCAGGCCCGGGAAAAACAACGATTAGACTGAAAACTGTCTGTTGAGTGCTACGTACTGAAGTCTACCATCAGATTTTAAGGAAAATACCTTTGCGATACAAAAGCCACATCGCCACCCAGCAAACCAGCACATAGGACAGGGCATAAAGCAATGAAGCGTTCGCCGGGTTGGCCAGTGGCGCAAAGGTATGCTGATAAGTAAATTCCTGCCACGCCGTTCCTCCAGCCGTATGCAGGTGATCGAGCACATGCGAAATCACCTCGGCAAACACGTAGGCGGCAATCGCATTCATCCCGAAGACCAGCAGCGGCTTCGTCCAGCGCCCCCGCCATTGTTTTACATCGACGATCCAGTAGCACAGCGAAAGGCAGAGCAGGGCAAGCCCCGCGGTGAAGATCACGTAGGAACTGGTCCACAGCTTCTTGTTGATGGGAAAACCCAGGTCGAGAATCTTTCCCGTCACCACACCGAGGAATCCAAATGCTGCCATACCCAGCGCCTTGGTCTTTGCAGGACGCGCAGAGCGCAGCCACTGACCCGTGAGCATCCCCAGCAAGCTGGTGGCGACTGCGGGAATCGTGCTCAGCACTCCCTCGGGATCGCGAGTGCCCTCGTATAAATGCCCAACGAGGAGTTGACGGTCGAGCCAAGCCGCAAGGTTGCGATCAGGATCGAGCAGCGGGACATCGTGCGTAGGAATGCCGAATCCGGGTACCGGAACGAAGCGCATCAAAATCCAGTAGCCAACCAGACAAGCGACGATGGTGACGATCCAGCCTCGCGAGTCCGCCCACAGAGCCAGAATCGCCGAGATCACGTAACAGATCGCGATCCGCTGAAGCACTCCGTAAACCCGCCACGAATCCAGATGGTATCCGTTAGGAAAGCCGTTCAGAAACATGCCCAAAGCAAACAGCGCGATGCCGCGCCAGAGCACATGCCCGAGAAGCTTTTGCTTGGACTCTCCCCGCTTCAGCCGGGAACTGAAGGAAAACGCCATGGCCACGCCGACGATAAATAGAAAGAACGGGAACACCAGATCAGTCGGCGTCCAGCCATTCCATTCGGCATGCTTGACAGGCCAGTAGGAACTCGGCTCGTCACCTGCATTGTTGACCAGAATCATCCCGGCAATGGTTGCCCCGCGAAACAAGTCAAGCGACATCAATCGCGACGAAGACAGGAGTGAGGGCACGGCGGTCGGTTCTTGTCGGACGGCCGTGTTTGGAAACGTGGAAGCCATACAGGGCAGCTATCTTAGCAGGCCGCTCCGTTTGTGTGGAATCGGGCACTGGGTGCGGCGTTTGTGAAGGTCGTCGCCTTTTGAAAGGCCGGCATTTATTCCGTACTTGCCGAGACGCGGCCGATGGCAGCTTGCGACCGGGAACGCAAGCTGTCGCGGATAATTCTTCTGGTCTGTTCCAGTTCATCATCCACCAACTCCAAGCGCGGCGGGCGGACACGCGCATTGCCCATCCCAACTTCCGCCTGCGCCAGTTTGATAAGTTGAACAAAGTTCGGCCGCGTATCCATGCGAAGTAGAGGCAGGAACCAGCGGTACAAGTCAAATGCTTTGTCAGTCTCCCGGTTCATGGCAAAGTTGAAGAGATCGACCGACTCGCGCGGCAAAGCGTTGGCCAGGCCGGCAATCCAACCGGTCGCGCCGACGCCGATGGCCTCGAGAACCGCATCATCCACGCCGACAAATATTTCCAAGCGGCGGTCGAGCAGCGCGCGGATAGCGGATACGCGCCTTACGTCCGTACTCGACTCCTTCACTGCATCGAAGTTTTCATGCTCCGCGGCCAACTCGCGAATCTGTTCGGGAAGAAAGTCGGTGCCGTATGCAACCGGGTTGTTGTAGAGCATGCAGGAGAGCGGCGTGGCCTCGAACACGGCCGCGACGTGAGTTTTCATTTCGCGCCAGTTGCCCTGATAAACGTAGGGTGGCAAAACCATGAGAGCATCGCAACCAATATCGGCTGCCGTCTTCGCCACCGCCACGGCCTCGGAGGTCGTGAGCGCGGAAACGGACGCCACTACCGGACTGCGGCCCTGCACCGCATCAACGCAGGTCCGCAACACCTGCAGCTTCTCCTCGAACGACAGGGTTGCACCCTCTCCCAAGGAGCCCAGCGCGACGATGCCGGTGCAGCCATTCTCCAACAACCATTGGCAATGTCGCGCCATAAAGTGGTGGTCTAAGCCGAGATGATCGTCAAAACTGGTGGTGATGGCAGGCATCACGCCCTTCCAGTTCATGGCTGCCCTCCTGCTTCACAACGTTCATTCAGCATGCGCGGTTCCTTGGCCGCTCGCGATGGCAAATACGGCGCAATCGGGCTTTCCGGTTTTGTTCCAGTGATGTGATCGACCAGAATTCGGGCGGTCGCAAGAGACGTGGTGATACCGAGTCCCTCGTGGCCAGTCGCAAGAAACAACGACTTGTCGCCCGGCCACGGCCCGATTAACGGAAGCTTGTCGGGCGTGGCAGCACGAAAGCCAGTCCGCGTGCTTACCGTTGACATCGGCGCCAGACCCGGCATGTATTCGTAAGCGCGTTGTAGCATGCGCGTCAGGATCTCGCTGTCCACTTCTAGATGATCCGCGCCGTATTGGCGTGACGATCCAATCAGAATCTGACCGCTGCGGCGCGGCTGGACGTTGAAAGCAACCGAGTCGCTGCTGATCGAGTGCGCACTCTTCAAGTACCCGAGTTCTACCAATTGATGCCACAAGAATCCAGGATAGCGGTCGGTGATCACCAAATGACCTTTTCTTTTTTTGATTTCAAGTCCCGGCGTCAGTTCGCCCGCGTAGGCTCCCGCTGCGTTGACCACAACCCCTGCCCGGATCTCGAAGCCGTCCGTCATTCGCACTGTTCCCTGTCCCGCCTGCGCGACGGACCGACCGAGATGAAGCTTGGCTCCGTGTTTCTGCGCGCGTTCGATCAGGAAGCGTGCAGCGCACGGCGGATTGATGACGAGGTCTTGCGGCACGAGCAGGCCTCCGATCAGACCAACTCTCAGGTTTGGTTCAAGGCGCCGGAGGGCTGGTGCGTCCAGTATTTCCGTCGGGACTTCCCGTTCTCCGTAATATTTGTGCTTGCGCCGGACTTCCGTTATCTCTTCTTCATCAGCCGCGACCCAAATGGTGCCACACTGCTCGTACTCGGCATCCACGGGCAACTCAGGCCGTAATTGGTGCCAGAGTTGCTGCGAGTAGCGCGTCAGCGCAAACTGCGCTTCCGAGTCGTCCATTGCCACAACGTGGCCCATGCCGGCTGAGGTCGCACCGCACCCGATCTGGTCGCGGTCCACGACTGCAACACTCATGCCGCGGCGCGCGAATTCATCCGCGCAGGCCGCGCCTACAATACCGGCACCGACGATAGCCACGTCATAGGCGGCGAGGTTCATCTCCGAATGCCCATGCACAGCGGATCACGCGGATCCAGCACCAGTTGCGCGTCGGCGTTCACGAATGCAGATCCCTTGATGCTCGGATACACCTTGCCATCCCGAACTTTAACCGTGCCTTCAAACACACTTCCGATCACGCTTTCCTGTCTCCAGATTTCGCCTTCGCGAAGTTTCCCATCCGCGTAAAGGCAAGCCAGTTTTGCGCTCGTCCCAGTGCCACATGGAGAGCGGTCATAAGCCTTACCCGGGCAGAGTACGAAATTCCTGCTGTCGGCCCCTTCCGCTCGAGGCGGGCCAAACAGTTCCACGTGGTCGATTTCCGCGCTGCATGCGCCGGTGATGTCGTTCTCGCGGAGAGCCTGACGGATAGCCCAGGTAAAGGAGGTCAGCGCCTCGATGTTGTCGACGGCCAATTCCAGGGGATGATCGCGGACGAGGTAAAACCAGTTTCCACCCCAAGCAACGTCGCCTCTCACTTCGCCGAAGCCGGGTACGTCGACGGCCACGTTCGCAGCGCTGCGATAACTGGCAACATTGTTCACCGTGACCTCGCCGCTGTCGTGCAGAACCGCACTCACCGTTCCCACGGGCGTCTCGATCTGGTCTTCGCCCGGTTTGATCTGTCCCAAGTATGCCAGCGTGGCCACAAGGCCGATGATGCCGTGGCCACACATCCCAAGGTAGCCTACGTTGTTAAAGAAGATGACGCCGGCAGCACACGCCGAATCAGCAGGCTCGCACAATAGCGCGCCTACCATGACATCTGATCCCCTTGGCTCATTGACGACAGCGGATCGGAAGCAATCGTGCCGGCTACGAAAGCGTTCGAGCCTTTCATGCAAGGAACCAACCCCAAGGTCGGGACCACCGCTCACCACGACCCGTGTTGGCTCGCCCCCGGTGTGGGAGTCGATCACCCTCACTCTCTGACATTCTTTGTCATTCATTAACGGTTCCAATCGGACGGCATCTCCGGAGAATCCCGCATCTATATTAAGGGCTCCCGAATGAGCGTCAGTCCACGGATCCGCCATCCAACGCGGATACCATGCAGTATAGTAAAACCGTGTTAATTGAAAAGACTGATCGGACGGCGATGATTCTCGCAGGTGATGTCGGCGGGACCAAGTGTAATCTTGGGCTGTTTGCCAGAAACGGGCCCAGCCTTCGTTCCGTCTTCCAGCGTCGTCTCCCAACGCGAGACTACTCGGGATTCGAAGATCTAATCGGAGACTTCCTTGAACGAGCCGCGGGCCCCGACGGGAACTCGCGCGGCCGGGCGATTGAAGCCGCAGGATTCGGCTTAGCCGGAGTGGTGGTCGATGGATCCCTTCATGCGGGAAATCTGCCTTGGGTTTTGAACGGATCGGCTCTGGCGGAAAAACTCCATCTGGACAAAGTAGTGTTGCTAAACGATCTCACGGCAACGGCGCTGAGTCTGGATCGGCTCGGATCGCATGACTTCGCGGTCTTGAATCATGGCGTCAGGGAGCCAAAGGCGACGAAGGTAGTGATTGCCGCTGGAACCGGCTTGGGCGAAGCCATTCTTTTCTGGGACGGCGAACAGCACAGGGTTGCACCGTCGGAAGGGGGACAAGCCGATTTTGCGTCCCGTACCGAACTCGACATCCGATTGCTTGCTCACTTGAATAAGCAGCTGCCGCATGTGTCCTGCGAGGAGATTATTTCCGGGCGAGGCTTCCGCAGAATTCATGAGTTTCTGAACCCCGCCTTGCGCCACCCATCATTCGATGCCCTTGAAGGAGACGCAGCCCGCGAAATCACCCAGCAGGGATTGGCGCAATCATGTCCGGTATGTGCGGAGACCCTTCAGGTGTGGACGGACGCATACGGCGCCGAGGCCGGAAATCTGGCGTTACGAACAGTTGCTCTGGGTGGAGTCTACGTGGCGGGCGGCATTGCTCCAAAAATCCTGTCGAAGCTGCAGGATGGTGCCTTCCTGCGTGCTTTCTGCGGTAAGAGCAAGTTCGCAGCAGTGCTGGCGCGAATTCCGATCGCTGTGGTCGTGAACGAAGATGCTCCAGTCTGGGGAGCTGCCTACCAGGCGCTTAGCAATGAGCAACGTTCGTAACTCTAACGAAACCTTCGCACCAACAGGTTATAGCGGTCTGAGCGGTACAAGCCCAACACATACAGCGTTGCTTTTCCCTGCGTTGAGTAAATGACTTGGCGTATCCGGAGCAGAGGATGGCCGCGTGGAACCTGCAAAAGATTCGCCGTGGTGGACTCGGCAGCAGCCGCGTCGGCTTCTTCGTCAGCGTACGCCAACTGGATTCCGTAGTCGTGCTCCAAAATAGAGAATAAAGAGCCGCGCGCAAACGAGGCGCGTGTCAGACGACTGAATTCCTCGGCAGGCCAGTAGCAGGTTTCCAGGGCAAATGGTTGATCAGCTCCCAACCGAAGCCGGGACAGTTTGCTTAGCGCGGTGTTGTCGGCCAACCCCAGGCGTGCAGCCACGGCCTGCTCGTTATCCACAACGCTGAAGGACAAAACTCTTGAGCACGCACTCAGATTCCGACCCGCCATCAACTCAGTGAAGCCCATCAGTTTGTTGAAGTGGATCTTGGGAGGTGCGACGAATGTTCCCGAACCCCGGCGGCGCTGTACAACGCCCTCCCGTTCGAGCGCGGTCAAGGCATGGCGGGCGGTCATGAGGCTCACGTGGTGGATCTTGGCCAGTTCCCGCTCGGACTCGACGGCATCGCCTGCTTTTAGGTGTCCGCCTTCAATGCGCTTCAGGATGGTCGCCTGAATCTTCTTGTAAGCCGGCGTCCCGTTCTGGTGGTTGTTCGGCATGAATGCTCTCCGGAGTCATGCGGCTGAGAATCATCGAACTTATAGCACGCTTATGTTGCAAGCGAATGAAAACTTCGCGGACACAACATCAAAATCTGCTATAGAGCTAGGGCCATGGAAAGAGTTCTCTTGCAAATCCACTAATTCTGCTATGCCTCGGCCTCTGCTATAGAGCGTCATATCATACGCTATAGAGCGGCTAAGCGTTCCGTAAAGACTTCCCACCTTAGCCCTGTCTTAGAAACTTGTAAAGAGTCTAGGGGCAAACCTAGCGTAAATACTGATTTCGAGAGCCCTATTCCATTTTATGTATCACGGTTCAAGCTTGTTTTCCACAGGGCAAACGAGCAATTGCTTGTGATTTTGTGTGAACACGTGCTATAGATAAATTACATTATTGACACCGATAAGAATTTGACATCCTCTTTCATTTTTCGCTTGACGGTGAGACGCGATCTACTATATAGCATTTGCCAGTTACTATTTGTGGCGCAGTTGTGTCGTTAGTTACTCAAGGGCTGGTATTCCAAATCAAGATGTCTTCTGTGGAGGTGTAGTGATGCGTCAGTCGATGAGAGTTGGGCTTGCCCTCTTGCTACTGATCGGAATTCCACTCGTGACGGCGTGGGGCCAGGAAGTTACCGCAGCGATTGTGGGGACGGTCGTAGACCCCAGCGGTGCACCGATAAAAGGTGCCGCCATTGTCGCTCGAGACACCGAGCGCGGGGTTCTTTACACGGCTCAGACCAACGATGCGGGCGCCTTCAACCTGCAACATCTTCCGATTGGCACCTACGATGTGAAAGCGACGGCACCCGGATTTGACACTGCCGTTCATGCGCCCTTTGCGTTGGTACTCAATCAGACGGCACGTCTCACCTTCGAAATGAAGATCGGCAAGGTCTCCGAGACTCTGGAAGTGACCGGCTCTGCGCCGGTCCTGCAGACGGAAAACGCCCAAGTCAACTCGGTCATCGATTCGAATACCGTTGACAATCTGCCGTTGCAGACCCGCAACTATGTGCAGTTGACCCTGCTGTCTCCCGGCGTGATTTCCGTGGATCCTGCCAGCTTCAATCTCGGATCCAACACCGCCGAAGAGGGAGGCCGTCCCTATATCAATGGAAACCGTGAGCAGGCGAACAACTTTCTGCTGGATGGCATTGATAACAACCAGGCCTCGGACAATCTTCTCGGTTTCACACCTTCTCCGGATGCGATCGGAGAATTCAACGTCATTACTCAGAATGCTTCCGCGGAGTTTGGCAACTACAATGGCGGAATCATTAATGCCACAATCAAGTCAGGCACAAACCGGTACCACGGCGATGTATTTGAGTTCTTCCGTAACGACATTTTCAACGCCAACCAGTGGGAGAACGGCTTGACGAAAGGTACCCCGACCGGTGTCCTGCCCACGCCGAAGTTGCGCTGGAACATGTTCGGTGGCACCTTCGGCGGTCCTATTGTAAAGAACAAGCTGTTTTTCTTTGTCGACTACCAAGGTGGACGTTTGGACCATCCGGCATCCTCGAGCACCATCACCGTTCTCACCCCCGCCGAGATTGCCGGGAACTTTAGCGCACTCGGCGTACCGATCTACAACCCATGCGCGGCAGGGACAGGGGGAACGTCGGGCACGCCCTGTCACATTTTGGCTCCCGGTTCAAGGACGACGCAGCAATTTGCAGGCGGCATTATTCCTGCGAATATGCTGAACCCAGCGTTCACTGCGCTGGTCACCAATTCGCTGTATCCGGTCGCCGTCTCCACTCTACCCAATGGCTTTGGGCAGGCGGTCAACACGACAGCCCAACAATTCAATTCAGATCAGGGCGATATAAAAGTTGACTACAACGCGACGGAGAAGGATCACCTCAATTTCCGGTATTCGAAGGGCGACCAGTACGATCCTGCCACCAACTCCCAGCCACTGCTGGGCAGTACAGTGAACGAAGCCTACCTCCAGAGTGGAGCCGTCAACTGGAACCATACATTCTCGCCAAACCTGCTTAACGAAGCACGTTTCGGGATGAACTATGTCAAGCTACCGCATGGCCTGACCAGTTTCAACAGTCAGGTAGGAGCACTGGCGAATTCGATTGGTATTCTCGATGGCAACCCCACTGGAGTAGATGGTCTGCCGCAGTTTGCCTTTGCCGGCGGATCAATTACCAACATTAACCCCGGAACACTGACCAGTCTGGGTTCCGCCAGCGTGCTAGAAAAATTCTCCTCCACCGTGACCCAATTTGATGATGTGCTGATTTACACGCACGGCAAGCACATCATCAAGACCGGCTATCAGATGAACCGTTACAACATTAACGTCTTCTACAGCGGAAATGCCGGAGAACTCGGGGCCTTGCTCTACGGAAACGGCCCCGGTGGGAACTATTCAGGGAACGGCACTAACGGTGACCCGTCTGCGGATTGGGCGCTGGGTCTTCCGGAGGATGTAGGCCGCGGCACAAGTTCGGGGCGATGGCATCAGCGCGACTGGCTCTTCGCCGGCTTTGTACAAGACGACTGGCGGGTTACGAACACCCTAACTGTGAATATCGGCCTCCGCTACGAAGCCCGCACACCCTGGGTTGAAACCAATAACCGGCAGGTTGGAGTCAATATCAACACTGGCGCACTGGAGTTCGTAGGGAATACACCTGTTCCCGCCGGGGTTGTAGGCAGCAACGGATTCAGCCGCGGGCTCTACAACAGCACCTACGGATTGCCGGACTTCCAGCCTCGCATCGGTTTCGCATGGAGCCCCGGGGCGACAAACAAAACGGTGGTTCGTGGCGCCTACTCCCTCTCGTCTTATCTTGAAGGAACAGGAACCAACCTGCGCCTTCCGCAGAATCCGCCTTATACATCCCCGCAGGTTGAGTTAAACAACGTGGCGACCGGCACGGCATATAGCACCGAAACCGGCTTTGCCACGGCAGTGCCGGCGTCCGATCCATTCATCGGAGCCACAATGCTCGCCTGGAGCGGCAAGGTCCAGCCTGCGGTTGCGAATCAATGGAACCTCTCCGTCCAGCGCGAAATTGCGAACAACACCACTCTTCAAATCGGATACGTCGGACAAAGCACCAGTCACCTGATGGTTCCGGAGTGGTTGTCGCAAGGATTTCTGCACCCGGATGGCTCAGTCACATATCCTTTGATCGGGGGTCAAAATCCAACCGGTACTGTCATCAACGGCGTTACCACGACGTCACCAACCTATGGCCCTAATGGCTTTGGCAATGTGAAGAATACGGCCTCCGCTGGCAGCATGAACTACAACGCGCTACAGGTCGTGCTGCAGAAGCGATACAGCAACGGACTTGAGGGGCAAATCTCGTACAGCTTCCAGAAGTGCATGACTGACGACGACGGTTATTACGGCACTTGGAGCAGTACCACTCAGGCCGGACCTTCGGGGAACTATTGGCAAGACCTCTATAACCCCGCCGGCGACTACGCGCGGTGCTATTGGGATACAACGCACGTCATCAGCGCATATGCGGTGTATGAGCTCCCGTTTGGCCGGGGAAAACGATTTGGGCACGATATGCCGGCGGCGGCAAACGCCATAGTCGGCAATTGGTCGGTTAACCCGGTTATTTCCTGGCACACGGGTTTCCCGCTTTCTCTCTATGGCGCGAGCAACTCCGGAACCGGCAGCCCCGAAAATCGCCCTGACTGCAATGGTCCGGTTACTTACCCCAAGACGGTCAGCGTCCAGGGTATCCAGTGGTTCAGCCCGGCTTCATTCTCCAACGCCGCACCTGGCACATTTGGAAACTGCGCGGCACAAGGCCCCGTCATTGGACCTGGATACTCCGATGTTGACATCAGCCTGCAAAAGAATTTCCCGATTACAGAAAGTATGAGAGTCCAGTTCCGTACGGACTTCCTGAACGCGTTTAACCACCCGAACTTCGCGGTGCCGAATGACAGCTGTTGCGGCGGAACGTTCGGTATAAGCAGCACGACCCAGGACGCACGACAGTTACAGTTCGCTCTGAAGTTCTACTTCTGAGCCTAGCGTTGTAGTATGGGGCAGGCGTCTTCGCCCACGCCTGCCCTCTTTATGTTTAGACCTTGGCATACGCTTCCGGCTTGCGCCCTGCTCTTGGGATTCGTCGCGCCGATGTCCCTCGCTCAAGCTTCCCAAAAAGCGGCCACACGCGATGTAGCGACCTCCGCTGAACGAGGTGTGAGCCTTGCCCAATCCGGCCACTGCAAAGAAGCCCTGCCCCTGTTGAAGCAAGCAACGTCTCAGACGACGGACAAGGATCTCAAACGCAGCGTGGGCTTCGCCGGCGTGCGATGCGCCATGTTTGCCGATCAGCCCGATGCAGCCGAGGACTTTCTCCGATTCTTGAATCGCGAGTTCCCAAAGGATCCTGAGGTCCTCTATCTGTCCGTTCATACCTACTCGGACCTATCGAGCCGCGCCGCGGCGGAGTTAGCCACCACCGCGCCCAAGTCTCCTCAGGGACTTGAGCTGAATGCGGAGGCTTATGAGGCACAAGGAAAATGGGATGAAGCCGCAAAGGAGTATCGCCTGATATTAGAGCAGAACCCCCGCATGGCCGGCATCCATTTTCGCATTGGGCGGTTGTTGCTCTCGAAGCCCAATCCCAGCCCGACCGCCGCCGAAGAAGCGAAGAAAGAAATGCAGCAGGAACTTGAGATTGATCCTTCGAATGCTGGCGCTGAATATGTCTTAGGCGCACTGGCTCAACAGAACCAGCAGTGGGATGAGGCCATCGGGCACTTCTCACGCGCGGCGAAGCTCGATCCCACCTTCGGTGACGCTTTTGTAGGACTCGGAGCTTGCCTGGGCTCGGCTAAGCGGTACGCTGAGGCGATACCTCCTTTGGAGAACGCGGTCAAACTCGAACCGGAAAACCCGGCCCCGCATTATTTGCTCGCGATCGCCTACAGCCGGAGCGGTCGCAAAGAAGATGGCGACAAACAGTTTGCCATTCAAAGACAGTTAACCCAGAAGGGTGCCGCAGGAGAAAACAGTCCTCCATCGCAGGCGAAGCCGAATTAGCGTAGGCGAAAGTCACGTTGTCATCCTGAGCGAAGCGAAGGATCGGTGTACTCTGCCCGCAGCGCCAAGCCTCACGCGTTCCTCGAGCGGCAGAATTGAGGCACATCGCACTACAATAGCAGTATCCAAAAGACTAAACTGTGACTCCGTTGCCGAATCCAAGAACATTCATTTTCTCTCGCCGCCGCTTTCTGCGGGGGCTTGCCACTAGCCTCGCTCTTCCCTCTTTTTATCAACTCGCCCGAGCCCTGCCCGAAGCCGTCTACCCTTTTGAGGAAGTTCCTCCGGCGATCAGCGGTATTAACTGGAAGCACACTGCCGGGCGGTCCCCGCAGAAATACCTGCCCGAGACCACGGGCGCGGGTTGCGCATTCCTCGACTACGACAACGATGGTTGGATGGACATCTATCTGGTCAACGGCGGCCAATGTGATTTCTTCAATCCCAATCCACCGCTGCGCAACGCTCTTTACCGCAATAACCGCGATGGAACTTTTACCGACGTAACCGAAAAAGCTGGCGTGGCCGGCGGCGGCTACGGCCAGGGCGTCGCCGTGGGCGATTACGACGGAGACGGCTTCCCCGACATCTACCTAACTCAATATGGTCGGAGCATCCTCTACCACAACAACGGAGACGGCACCTTCACCGATGTAACCGAGAAAGCCGGCGTCGCGACTCCCGGATGGTCCTCAAGCGCGGTTTGGTTCGACTACGACAACGACGGCCGCCTCGACCTGTTTGTCTGCCAGTTTGTGGATTTCGACAAATCCAAGAACTTGCCTTGCGCAGCCGGCGACAGCCCCGGATATTGCGTTCCGCGCCTTTACAAACCAATGCCCAGCTGGCTGTTTCATAACAACGGCGATGGGACATTTACCGACGTCAGCAAGACTTCAGGAATCGGCACTCATCTGGGCAAAGCGTGGGGAGTGGTTGCGACTGACATCAACAACGACGGTCTCATGGACCTGTTCGTGGCCAACGATACGGTGCAGAACTTTCTGTACGTCAACCGTGGCGGCGGAAAGTTCGAGGAAATCGGTGCGCAAGCCGGAGTCGCATACAGCGAGGCTGGTCGTCCACGCTCCGGCATGGGCCTCGATTCGGCTGATTTCAACGAAGACGGCTGGATGGATCTTTTCGTCGCCAATATCGACCACGAAATGTATTCGCTTTACCAGAACAATCACGACGAGACTTTCGACGATCAGGCTGGACCCAACGGGATTGCCTCCGCCACCCGCCTTATGAGTGGCTGGGGGCTGAAGTTTTTCGACTATGACAATGACGGCAATCTTGACTTGTTTCTTTCCAATGGCAACCCCGACGACCTCATCCAGGTTGTTCGCAAAGACGTGGGCTACCAGGAACCAATGCTTCTGTTCCACGGCAACGGCAAGACTTTTCAGAATGTCAGCGCGGAAAGCGGCCCGGTTTTCGCCCAGTCTCTGTCAGCACGCGGAATGGCGATCGGCGACTTTAACAATGACGGCGCAGTAGATGTGCTGGTATCGGTCAATGACGGCGCGCCGCTCCTCTTGCGAAACAATGCGGCCAAGGGACGACATTGGCTCGGCATCAATCTGGTCGGAACGAAATCCAACCGCGACGCAATCGGCGCGCGTATCACATATCAGGCTGGAGATCTGAAACGCCACCGGATGAAGGTCGGAGGCGGCAGCTTCCTCTCTTCGCATGACCCGCGTATGGTTCTTGGCTTGGGCGACCGCACGAAGATTGATTGGCTGGAGATCAAATGGCCCTTACCCAGCGCCGCGACCGAACGCTTCACCGATCTTCCCCTGGACCGCTACGTCACGATCGTGCAGGGCCAGCCGAAATGGAAGTGACCAGAAGAACATCGTCATGACCCCGTTCTTAGCCAGCGACAAGAAGTTCACGCGGAACCTAGCTGCGATTCTGCTGCTTCTGACGATAGAAGCTGCGGGCCAGGGCGCCGTTCCCCAGCCGAATCCCCCGCCAGGCCCACCCCAAGCTCCCTCTCAGACCGCGCCTCTCGCAAACGCTAATTCAAATCCCCGGGGAAACTACGTTGGCGACGAGGTTTGTCGCGGCTGCCATCAAGCCGAGGTCGAAACATTTCACAAAACCGCGCACTACCGAACATCCAGGCTTCCCGATAAAGATTCCATTCTGGGCAACTTCAGCCCTGGCGGAAATATTTTCAAGACTTCAAATCCCGATTTGTTTTTCCAAATGGAGCGAAAGGACGATGGCTTCTTCCAAACTTCCGTCCAAGGGATCCCGCCCTATACAACTTCGCGGGTCGAACGTTTCGGCATAGTAGTCGGCTCGGGCGGCAAGGGGCAGACTTTCTTGTTCTGGAAAGGCGATCTGCTGTTTCAGTTGCCCGTCTCCTACTGGAGAGAAGTTGGCTGGGTGAACAGCCCGGGGTATCGCGACGGCGTCGCCTTTTTCGATCGACCTGTAATTCCACGCTGCCTGGAATGCCACGGCACGTATTTCGAGTCGGACCCGCCTCCGCTGAATCGTTATCGCCGGAATGACCAGGTTGTCGGCATCACCTGCGAAAAGTGCCACGGCCCGGGACGGGAACACGTGGGCCGCTTCAATTCGAAACCTGCGACCGCTCCACCAGACCCGGCTATCCTCAATCCAGCCCGATTCCCGCGAGACCGACAGATGGATCTTTGCGCCTGGTGCCACGCCGGGCACGGCAACGCAATCCTGCCGACGTTCTCCTATGTTCCGGGCGAGCCCATGGCCAAGTACCTGGAATTGCCGCAACCCGACCCCGATGCACCCGTCGATGTCCACGGAAGCCAGGTCGAACTGCTCAAGAAAAGCCGGTGCTTCCAATCATCGACCATGACTTGCTTGACATGCCACGATGTTCACACTACCCAGAAGGATGCGGCCATATTCTCTGCGCACTGTTTACAGTGCCATAAGAAAACCCATCCAAAGGTGAAGAATCAAATCGCTGAGAACTGTGTTGACTGTCATATGCCGAAGCAGAAGACGAATCTCATTGTCTTTAGCTGGAATGGCAAGCGGGTAAGCCCCGAGGTGCGAAACCACTGGATCAAAATCTATCCGGAAGCCGGAACTTCCGAGAATCCAACCAAAACTCCGGATTAGACAAGAGCGCTCACAGTACTGACTCTCTAAGTGGTCTGCCGGCGCGTCTTGAAATAAGATACGACAAACAGAACTCCAAGCAGTGAGTCGCTTGCCGCAAAGAAGAGATCTGACGGATGCATGCGACCTTGCAAAACCAGGATGATCACAGGCGTGACATAACTGACCTTTTCAAACACCGAGAGAATCATTAGCGGTCGATAGCGCGCCGGGTCTGTCGCGACGACGAAAAAGACGATCTGCCATACCAACGCCACTCCCACGAATCCATAGAAAAATCCCGGATGCGTGATCGCGGGTGGATCTTGTCGACCGATCAGATCAAACATGAAGTAGAGCGGGGTAAGAACCAGGACGCCCCAGATCCCGGCAACCCAAAACACTATCTTTGCAAATTTCATAATTGCCCTCGAATCACCCTCGCGCGTGCCAGAAATTCTATTGCAGCGTCAATCCTGAAACCAATCCGCTGGACTTGGATACAATAGCAGGCATGAGCGACTCATTGATCATCGCCGGACGCCAGTTCCAGTCCCGGCTTATCGTTGGCACGGGAAAATACAAATCATTTCAGGAAACCGCACGCGCACTCGAAGCCAGTGGCGCGGAAATGGTGACAGTAGCTGTGCGGCGTGTCAATCTTGACCGCAGCAAAGAATCCCTGCTCGACTACATCGACGCCAAGAAATATTTCTTGTTGCCCAACACTGCGGGCTGTTACAACGCCGACGAGGCCATTCGCGCCGCGCGTCTTGGACGCGAGGTGGGCCTATCAGATTGGGTCAAGCTCGAGGTCATCGGCGATCAGGCAACCCTCTATCCCGACGTGCAGGCCACACTCGAAGCCACCCAGGTGTTGGTGAAGGAAGGTTTCACCGTTCTTCCCTACACTTCGGATGACATCGTGTTCGCCAAACGCCTCCTCGATGCCGGCGCCAGCGCAATCATGCCCCTGGGAGCACCCATTGGCAGCGGCCTGGGCATCCAGAACGCAGCCCACATCCGCATTCTGCGCGAGATGATTACTGGCGTGCCGTTGATTCTCGATGCCGGCGTGGGTACGGCCTCAGATGCAGTGATTGCGATGGAGTTGGGCGCGGACGCCGTCTTGATGAACACTGGTATCGCTGGCGCTCAGGATGCGGTGCTGATGGCCGAAGCCATGAAACATGCCGTGCTTGCCGGTCGCCAGGCTTATCTGGCCGGACGTATGCCCAGGAAGCTGTATGCTACCGCCAGTTCGCCCCTCGAAGGGGTAGTGCGTTAACTTCTTCCAAAAATAAAAAGGGCGGCGTCAAGCCGCCCTTTCGATTCTGAACTCATCAATCAGAGCATCTTCACGCTGTCTACGTGGATCGAATCTCCGGTCATCGGTCCAGTGACGGCTACATGATGTCCTTCATGGCCGGCAAGCGCATCCGGATTGTCAACGTTGACGACCTTCTGGTCGCCGTCGGTGACGATGACCGCCTTCGCGCCCTTGCCCAAGCACTTTGTCATGCAGGCGGCGTGACTTGCGCTGGCGCCCTTGGCCCCGCACATGGAATCGCTCACATAGCCGTTCACCGTTGCGGACTTGTCTGCTGCCGAGGCAATTGCAACCATAAAGACCAAAACTGAGACAGCCGCACAACTCATCAGTACTTTTTTCATAGCACACCTCTTTTAGCGGTCAAACCGCCGATTTTTTGGAGCCAGGCTCACGCTGCACGGCATTCCGCTGCGTACGTGCAACTCAAAAACAAGACGGAAACTGTCGCCGCCCTGCAGTTCTCAAAGGAATTGATGAGAACTATACCACAAACTTATTAGACGAAAGTTTCGCGAGAACAGCTCTATTTCCGAGCGGCATTTGTTTCCGGCGTCGCGAGACGCACCGGCGGCGGGGCGACATACACCACTTCTCCCGGACGCGTGTAGTGCAGTTGTTCGCGAGCCTCTTTCTCAATCGTGTTTGGATCCGGGGCCTGCAATGATTTCACTTGCTGCGAATAGCGGTCGTTTTCCTTCTGCAGACCGTCGATTTCCTTCTGCAGGGTTTGGTATTCAGCTTTTTTCTGCCGATACACCACCATGCCATTGTCGCCAAACATCACGTGCGCAAACAGCCATGCCGTGAACACGACCACTGCAGCCGTAGCGATCCGGCGGCGCATGGCAAACAGCAGAGTTAGCGTCGGGCGAAGTTTAGCCATCCAGCGATCTGCCCACGCCTCCGCTTGCGGAGCCCGCTCCACCAGCGTACGTAAGCCATCCTCCGGCCGCGGCAAAATCCGAATTTTAGGAAAACGTCCGATTCGAAGATGCATGGCTCAACCACTCGCGAGCCGATGAAGGCGCGAGGGCTCTTCCCCAGTTTTCCAGTGAACTTCCCTTCCCCTGCCGGCGTCAAGCGGAAGTTCTCTCTTTAGGGTTAGAGGGAATCAACTTTGACAAATGCGTCATGTAGTTATCAGGGGCCGACGTAGGAGTGGATAGCCCGACGGGCGACGCAACCGTTTTCAAAGTGCTAATCTTTAGATTCGCGTAACTTTCAAACCCTAGCAGGCTGACTTTCTATGACCGATAAAAGAATCGTCCTCACTACCGCCGGATCCGTAGATGAAGCACGCCGGATCGCGGAAACCCTGATCGAGCGCAAGCTCGCGGCCTGCGTCAACATCGTTCCTAAAATCGTCTCCATTTATCGCTGGAAGGGCAAGGTAGAGGAAGCTGAAGAATGGTTGTTATGGGTCAAAACCGCCGCTCCTTTTGAGCGCGTGCGTGATGCCATCCTCGAAATGCACTCCTACGAACTCCCAGAATGCGCGTCCATCCCGATTGAAGACGGCAGCCCCGAATATCTCAAGTGGCTTGAGGATTCGTCGAAATGAATTCTTGTGGGAAGCCCGAGATTCGCAGCAGCGAATATATCCCCCAGCATAACCCTCCCCATTGTCATTCCGAGGAGCATCAGCGACGAGGAATCTGTTGCGTTCGTGGAACCCAATAAACAGAGAATTATGGCTTCGCTTCGTCTCGGGGATTCGCTAGGATGAACCAGTTTCACTCCCTTTCCCTCCGCGCCTAAACAACTTCTTCCTTTTCCAGCACGGGGTGAATGAGCCTTAGCCCGTCTGCGGATGCAGGCACCGGCGTGGCAACATGAAATCGCCTCAAGTCGGAATCTTTGCACTCAAGTTGAGGCGCCAGTAATCCAGCGAGAATGGGGGATCGTCGGTCGCGGCCTGGGCAGCAAGTACGGCAACGAACGCCGTGCGCGATTCGTCGTCTAGGATCCGCCGCAGATGTTGACGCAGAATGGCCGTGCGCAAAAAATCCGAATATTGCAGTGAGCCTTCCAGAGTGGTCAGCGCGGATTCCAGGCTGGTATCGACTTCTATGAATCCCGCGCTTCGCATCATTGCCGCAGCAGTCTTAGCATCATTGAAGGTCCACGGTTCGCGAAAACCGCGGAAGTACCGCTCATACTTCGCCGTGGACGCAAGTTCGCCAGTTCGACGGCGTAGCCGTGCTAGATTCGGACCACCGCCGCACTGTCCCTGTAACCATCCCCCGGGCCGGAGCGCGCGGAACAGGCTACGAAATAGACGCTCGTGGTCCAAAACCCAGTGGAAGGCAGCCGTGCTGAAAATGCCATCGAACACTCGCTCGAATGGAAGATCTTGCAGATCGGTAGCCACCAGCAGAAACTTGCCGCCAAAATCGCGAGAGAGATAGTCTTGTGCGGTAGCCAGCATATTTTGCGACAGGTCCACGCCAACAACCCGACCTCGCGGCAGGCTCTGCAACAACCGGGCTGTCAGCCGCCCGGTTCCGCAACCGGCGTCCATCAGCAACTCGTCGCCGCGCAGGTGTACTCTAGCCAGGACTCTTTCACCCCAACTGGCTTGTGGCCCGGAGATACGATGATACTCAGTGGCATTCCACTCGCGCGTTTCCGGGGGATTCGACATGCAACTCAGAGCCCGCGAAGGGTGAGGTCGCGACTCGAAGACAACCTACTGCAGATTGACAATTGTTTTGCCGATCAGCGCTGTGTTTCAGATCGCGGCGAATGCCTGATCGAGATCAATGATAACCTCTTCTACGTTCTCAATGCCCACTGAGATTCGGGCCAGGCCGTCGGTGAAGTTGAAAAACGCGAGGGTTCATCTCCAGATTGGCAAGTCCTAGCCAACCGCACTACCATGTTTGGCATGGATATAGTGCTGCGCCCAGTGGGCTGGGTTCATTATTCGGAGCGTTCATCACGAGAAGATTTTTGGGGTGATGTTGTTTCCGAGATTCGCCTGGATGAGAACTGGTTCGCTCCCGATGCGCTGGAGGGGCTTCGCGATTTTTCTCACGTCGAGGTGCTCTTCTACCTGCATGGTGTAAGTGAGGATGCGGTCGTCAGCGGACTGCGGCATCCCCGCAGCAATCCGAACTGGCCTCGGGTCGGAATCTTCGCACAGCGCGGAAAATCCCGGCCCAATCGAATTGCCGCGACCGTCTGTCGCTTGCTCGCAGTTCAAGGGCTGACACTGAGAGTGCAAGGCTTGGACGCTTTCGATGGCTCGCCCGTGCTCGACGTCAAACCGGTATTCCTGGAATTCACACCAGACCGGGAAACCATCCGGCAGCCCGAGTGGTCCCATGAATTGATGGTGGACTACTTTGCTTCGGGCAAGAACGCTAATGAGAACTAAGAATCAATCTTGATTTGCATGTCTGCTTCCGGATCACCTTCGGGCCGGAGCAGAAGTCGGTGCATGCGGGAGCATGCCGTGGTGAGTATCCAAGTTGCCAGCAGCGGTACACCCCAGTTGAGAACACTCGAGTTGATCTCAGCCACTTGGCCAGGATAGAGATGCTTCTGATAAAGTCCGGCCAGATAGAAAGTGAGCAGACCTCCCCCAAAGCCAAATGCAGTGGTGACCGCGAGAGCCAGCAATGCTCTCCGCTGCCGAGCACCAAACATTGACGCTGTGATGAGTGTGAACGCCAGAACAAGGCAAGCGGCTGAGACCGCCGGTATCCACCAATAGAAGATGATAATCGTGACCAATCCTCCAAACACCAGGGCAAGCTGTGCGAAGCTGTCGCGAAGGCCAAAGCGAATGGCTGCATACGGTGCCGCCATCCACAGCAGCATGCCGAGTCCTGAGAGAACATCGAACACCAGCATCCATTCCTGAGGAGGCCGATGGGCCGCATTAACGCCATAGATCGGCATCTGAAGCGCGCCCAGCGCATGTAGGCCAAGATAGAATGCAGATGCAAAAGCAAAAGGCCGCCGCCAAGCCACCGCTAGGACAATTCCTGCAAAGGAACGCCAGAACCACAGAGTTCCCTTCTCGCAGCGGTTCTCGAGGAGATCCCCGACGATGGAGGCAGCTCGGCTTCGGGTGGTAAATCGAGCGAGAATCCATTCTGCTACGAAGTCGCTACGCATTTGCACTCCCAAATAAATCAAGACCTTCTAGCAAACGCCTGTAGAGGCGCTGGGCATTGACTATGGCAGCACGACCTTTTCTCGTCACAACGAAGTACCGCTTTGCGCGGCCACCGCGTTGAGGCGAGGGATCGCCAATGCGAGATCGCACCAGGCCTTTTCCTTCCATCCGGTCGAGGGTGGTGTACAAAGCGCCGGGCGCAGGCTCGCGCCGAGTGCACTCCATGATTTCGCTGCGTATGGTGACGCCATATGCGTTGTTGCTCAGACGCAGAATCGCCAGCAGAACCATCTGTTCAAATTCGCCCAACGATTCCGGCATCGCCATATCAACTACAATGTAGTAATTAATAGCTTAGGTGTCAATAAGAATTCGGGTGGTGAACAGTCCTTACTTTGCCCTGCATGGGCGAGGACGCATTGCGTCTAGATTGCAGATAGGGCTTGGTCAAGATCGGCGATAATGTCCTCCACGTTTTCGATGCCCACGGAAATCCTGACCAACCCATCGGTAATCCCAATCTCTTTTCTTCCCTTTTCCCCTAAAGCCGCGTGCGTCATCGTCGCGGGATGTGAGATCAGCGTCTCCACTCCGCCCAGCGATTCCGCCAGTGAGCACACTCGGACTTTTCTCAACATCTTGTTGGCATTCGACAAAGAACCAGTCTCAAACGAGATCATCGATCCAAAGCCCGTCATCTGCTTTCGAGCCAGTTCGTATTGCGAATGATCGGGCAGACCCGGATAAAAAACATTCTTTACCTTTTTATGCTGAGCCAGGAATTCCGCGATCACCCGGCCACTGCGATCATGCTGTTCCATCCGCACCGCCAGCGTCTTGACCCCGCGCAACACCAGCCAGCATTCGAAGGGAGAAAGAATCGCTCCTGCAGCCTTCTGTACAAAGCCCAACTGTTCGGTTTGTTCGGGCCGGGTACACACCACGACGCCACCCAGTCCATCGCTGTGGCCATTGAGAAATTTCGTAGTCGAATGCACAACCATGTCCGCTCCCAGCGCGATCGGCTGCTGAAAGTATGGCGACATGAACGTGTTGTCAACCACCAATTCCACCTTCTTGTCGCGGCAAACCTTGCTGACGGCCTCGATGTCGCTGAGCGCCATCAACGGGTTGGTCGGCGTCTCCAGGTATACCATGCGCGTCTTCTTGCGAATGGCGCGCTCTACGTTTCTAACCTCGGAGGTGTCCACGTAAGTGAATTCGATTCCATACCCAGTCAGCACCTGATTGAACAGCCGGGGCACGCCGCCATAAAGATTATGGCCGCACACCACATGATCGCCCGACCTGTACATGGTGCACATGGCGTTGATCGCGGCCATGCCGCTGGCGAAGACGCGCGAAGCGATTCCGCCTTCGAGGGCCGCAAGATTCTCCTCCAGACGCGTGCGCGTCGGATTCGAAACTCGCGCATATTCGTAACCCTTATTCTTCCCAATCTCCTGCTGAACATAGGTAGAGGTTGGATGAATGGGCGCCGAAATCGCACCGCTCTCAAGGTCAGGCTCCTGCCCGACGTGAATAGCCCGCGTAGCAAAACCGGTAAGCTTGTTTTTGGACATGATTGGTTGTTTCGACTGCAAGGTAAACGCAGCAAGCTTCGTTTCTACGCTAGAGACATTGCTTGCAACGTCTCGCTAGATCCCACCCTCAAAAATCTTCTTGGACAAATAGCGCTCGGCGGAATCCGGGATCATCGTGACCACGCGCTTTCCCGCACCCAGACGCCGAGCGATCTGCACGGATGCGAAAACGTTAGCCCCGCCGCTGGAGCCCGCCAACACGCCTTCTCGCCCTGCCAGCTCTTTCACCATTGCAAAGGCTTCAACATCGTTGGCAACCATTACTTCGTCGCACACCGAAGCGTCGAACGTTTTGGGAATGAAGCTCGATCCGATCCCTTCCACTTTATGCGGGCCGGCCTTCCCACCTCCCAGCACCGAGCCCTGTGTGGTCACAGCCACGGCCAGCACTTTGGGCAGACGCTCCTTCATATAACGCGCCACACCGGTAAAGGTGCCCGCCGTGCCAGACCCGATCACAATAGCGTCGATTTTCCCTTCCATTTGCTCAAAGATTTCGCGGGCGGTGGTTTCGTAGTGATAATCGGGGTTGGCGGGATTCTCAAACTGGGCAGCCATGAATGCCTTCGGATCGCGGGCGGTCAACTCCTTGGCTCGGTCGATTGCTCCTTGCATGCCCTCGGCGTCCGGAGTGCGGGTCACTTCGGCCCCGAGGGCTCGCATGATCGTCACCTTTTCCTCCGAAAACGTTTCTGGCACAAACAGCGCAACCTTGTAGCCGCGATTCACTCCAATCAGGGCCAGTCCGATTCCGGTATTTCCTGCCGTCGCTTCGACAATCGTCCCTCCGGGCTTGAGCGCACCTTGCTCTTCCGCCCTTCGAATAATTCCGATGGCGGCGCGATCCTTCACGCTTCCGCCGGGATTCAGATACTCCAGCTTGGCGTAAACCTCCGCCGAACCGGCGGGCACAAGTCGCTTGAGCCTGAGGATGGGAGTTTCGCCTACGAGCTGCGTAATGTCGTCGGTGACCTGCGGGAGGGAACGTTCGATGGTTGTCTTCTGCACTCTACAGGGTACGGAAGCCGCGGGCGTGCGTCAATCGCACCAAAGGCCTAAGACGGAAGCCGTAGCGACGTTGCTTGCGAGCTGAGCTTCGACCAAAAGTGGTTCCGGGCTAGCGCGCGTGTTCCTCTCCAGGGAAATATCCGCTGCGGGTGCGCACCGTAAGTTTACCGTAGCCCTTGGCCTTGGCTTCCACGTGGATGGCGCGGTAACCGCCCGCGCTCTTCGGGGTCGAGGGTTTGTAGCCGATGGTGTACTGGTTTCGGATGTCATGGGCCACGCTGCTGCTGATCTGGTCCACTTCATCCAGAGTCCTGGGCAGAAACGCAATCCCTCCGGTTCGCTGCGCGATAGTTTCGAGCGCCCGGCGCGCCCGGCGCGCCTTCTCATCGCCCAGCAAGCCGATCGCGTAAACGGTCGGGCCATTCTCTTCCTGCAACTTGCGAACCGTTTCTTCCAGCGAATTTCGGCTCGCGTTGTCTTCTCCATCGGTCACCACGAACAGAATCTTCTTTTGCAATTTCGCATCCTTCAAGTGGTTGGCCGACGCCAGAATTGCGTCATAAAGCGCGGTGCCGCCTCGCGCTTCGACCTTTTCCAGCGCCTCTCGCAACTTGTTAATGTTGTCGGTGAAGTCCTGGTCCAGGTAATACTCGTCATTGAAGTTGACCACAAAAACCTGGTCTTGCGAATTGCTCGAACGAACCAGGTTCAGCGCAGCTTTGTTCACCTTATCCCGCTTCTCCCGCATGGAGCCCGAATTATCGATCACAATGCCCATGGCTACCGGGATGTCCTCATGCCGGAACGACGTAATTACCTGCGGCTGATTATTCTCGAAGACGGTGAAAGCGCTCTTGTCGAGGTTCGTCACCAGATGATTCTTGTCATCCATGACGGTGGCATGCACCACCACTTCTTCGACTTCCTTCTTGAAGACGAACACTCCGCTATCGCTGGACGATTGTGACTGCCCCTGGTTTTGCTGAGATTGGGTTGACTGGGATTGGGTTGACTGGGATTGGGTTGGCTGAGCCTGCGCCGCTTGATCCGGCGCCGGCGCACTCGGGCTTTTCTGATCCGCAGGTTGCGGATCTTGAGACTGCGGGCTCGCGGCCGGAACCGACGGACTTTGCGCCTGGCTTTGAGCTTGCTTGGCTTGTACCGAGGCTGCGACCGCCTCGTTCTGGCACGCTATAGTTGTGAAAAGGAGGAAAAACAGTAGAACCGGAACCCGATTATTCCGAAGGAGCATAGTACCCCGTCTTGGCGTACACCTTTAGCGGCGGCAATCCTTTGGGTGGAATCAACTTCACTTTTATCTTACGCCATTTGCCGTCGTGCCCGGGGTTTTTTGGACGGTATCCAAGTACGTATTGATTGCGTAATTCAATCCCAATCTTCGTTGCTACATCGGCTAAATCATTCGGGTTATCGATGGTAAAAGAACGCCCACCGGTGACTTCGGCAACCTCGCCCAGCAGAGCCGGCCCCAGAGCCTCTTCCTGCGTGGCCATGTAATGGTCGTAAATCCCGATGGCGTAGATCAGCACATCCGCCTCTTTGACCGTAGACTTGATTTCACCTTCGGTGTAGCGGCTGTGGTTGTCGCCTCCGTCAGAAATGATCAGCAGCGCCTTCTTCTGATACTTTGCCTGCCGCATTTTGCTGACGCCCAGATAAATCGCATCCAGCAGTGCCGTCCTACCTTTCGGAACCGTGTAAACCAGCTTGCCTTGGATATCCTCCACCGAAGAGGTAAAGTCAGAGACTTCCTGCGGCCGGTCGGCGAACGCGACCATAAAGAACTCATCCTGCGGGTTGGCCGTCTTGAAAAACTCAACCACCGCTTCGCGGGCCCGCTCGATCTTGCTGACCATACTTCCGCTCATATCAAAGATGACCCCGATCGACACGGGAGCGTCTTCGCTCGAAAAGTGGCGGATCTCCTGCACGTCCTTGCCTTCGAAGAGCTGAAAATTCTCCTTGTCCAGGCCCGTGACTAGTCGGTTCATGGGATCCGTAATCGTGACCGGCACGAGGACGAGGTTGACATCGACTTTGAGAGGCTTGGTGTGAGTTTTCAGCGATGGATCGATGCCCGCAGAAGCATCAGCTTTGGGAGGTTCTACTCGTGGCGTGACGTGAACATCGTCAACGGGAGCCTGCGCCCTCATGTTTGGCGCAAAGCACAAGACCAATCCGGCAACAAAAATCCAGAGAACCAGAGCACGCTTTCCCGCGCACGCCTTGTCTCCGAACGGGAGCCCGTCGTGGCCCATGTGGGAATCGCGGTGTGCGGTCAGCAGAGACCACCCGTGCCTTTGATGGCGGCCCACAAATACCTCGTTATCGCTGATCGTACCACAGCTCAAACCCAGTGGCGTCAGCCTTTTTTTCTGCCGCGCAACAACATTTTCGGAGTCGTGCACAAGCATTTCCCCAAGCTGTCGTAAGCACAGCTGCTACGATTTAACATCCTCGCTGGAACCCACTTGTCAAATACTTGTCAATTTCTGGCAGCGTCACACCTCGCCAGTTCACGGCCTACTCCTCGCCATCTCCCCTAGAACGCCCGGAGATGTACAATTCCAGTTTCGGGCTATGGCCTACGTCGCACCGTTCCGTGCTTTGCGCTACGACCCCGCCAGGGTTGATCTGACCCAGGTCGTAACTCAGCCTTACGACAAGATCACGCCCGCGATGCAAAGCCGCTACTACGATGCTAGCCCCCACAATCTGGTTCGCATCATCCTTGGCAAGCCGCAAGCCACCGATCATATAGAGGAAAATGTTTACACTCGGGCCGCCGCGTCTTTCTACGATTGGCGACGCCAGGGCATTTTCCTGCAGGATCCACAGCAATCCCTATACCAATACATCCAACGTTTTCGGGCGCCCAGCGGGGGCGCCGAATTGGAGCGCCGGGGCTTCATAGCCTTGGGCAGAATTGAAGATTACGCAGCCGGAATCGTCCATCGCCACGAGCAGACCCTTGCCAAGCCCAAAGCCGATCGCCTCGAGCTCCTGCGGGCGACCCGAGCCCATTTCGGCCAGCTCTTCATGCTCTACAGCGATCCTGCTGGCGAGATCGACGCCGCCCTCTCCGCTCCCGTGGCAAATATGGAAATCAGTATTGAAGTCCGCGATGAATATGAAGTTTTGCATCAAGTTCGGAAGATTTCCGATCCCAGCCTGATCGAACTTGTCTGCGGCAAGATGCGGGACAAGCAGCTGATTATCGCCGACGGCCATCATCGCTACGAGACCGCTATGGCCTATCGCAACGAGCGAAAATCCGATCAAAGACCGCCTTCGGCTCCTTCCGAACTCGCTCCCTACGACCTGGCAATGATGACCTTTATCAATATGGACAGCCCCGGGCTGCTCATTCTGCCGACACATCGGGTCGTGCATGGGCTGGATTCGTTCTCTCCCGACAACCTGCGCGACCGGGCTCGATCTTATTTCAGTGTGGAGGAGGTTGATCCATCGATCGATGCCAAGCGCGCCATCGGAATCCTGTGCGCCGCGGGGAAGGCCGGCACCGCTCTCCTCGGCGTCACTGCCAACCGTGCATTTTTGTTCGATACCCCCCGACCCGCGGCTGCCAACCTGCTTCACGGCCTCTCGCTTCGCCAGCAATCCCTCGATGTGGTTCAATTGCACAAATGCCTGCTCGAAGGCGTGCTGGGAATTTCGGAGGAAGCGATCCGTGATCAAAAAAACATCAGCTACGTTCGCGATGTAGGGGAAGCGTTGAGTCGGGTGCGTGAGGGAGCAGCCAACATCGCATTTCTGATGAATCCCGTGCGCATGCGCCAAGTACGAGACATCGCCTTCGCCGGCGAAGTTCTACCGCAAAAATCCACCGACTTCTACCCCAAACTGTTAAGCGGTCTGACCATCTATGCGCTGGAGTAACAAGCGCCGCCACATAGCGCGGTCGTTCCGCCGGCCATCCCGGGGACGTCTCGTCCCCGCAGCATTAGGATTCTCCGCTGCGGTTTTCCTTGCAACATCGCTTCTAGTGTTCAGCGCTCCCGAAGAAAAACGCGTAACCATTTACTCCAACGCCGCCAACTATTCCCTTCCGGTTCTCGAGCGCAATGGCGACGAATACGTCGGCCTGCTCGAACTCTTCGAACCCCTCGGCGTGGTCAGTGCCAAAGTCAACGGCCCGCATTGGAAATTCCGTTATTACGATGTCGAAAGCGAATTCACCTCGGGAAAGACGCGCGCCCGCATTCATGGCAGCGACTACGACCTTCCTTCAAACTTCGTCTTGGACAATCAGCGCGGACTCGTGCCGCTCTCCTGTCTGGGCACGCTCTTGCCCCGCATTCTCGGAGGCCCGGTCACCTTCAATCAGAATTCGCGCCGCCTGTTTATCGGCAACGTAGCCGTGCATTTTACCGCTCTGGTCAGCAAGACCACGCCACCGAAGTTGGTGATGAACTTCACTGCTCCAGTAAATCCGACCATCGCCACCGAGCCCGGAGAGCTGCGCATGGCCTTCAACCACGAAGCGGTCGTAGCCCCCGGGTCGCAGGCGCTCACCTTCGACAGCAAAGTCATTCCATCCGCCAGCTTCCAGGAAAACAACGGGGCGGCCGAGGTCGTGGTTGCGGCCACCGTCCCGCTGATGGCGAGCTTCACCAACAACGGACGCACCATCATCATCGAGCCTGTCCCGCAAGCTACGGCACCTCAACCCACGACTCCGGCCCCAACCCAACCGTCCGCGACAAGTGCGGCGACGCCACCTCCTACCCCGATCGCCCCAGTCATTCGCCATTATTTTGTGGTCGTGGATCCCAGCCATGGAGGCGATGAACGCGGAGCCTCGCTCACCGACCAACTGGCAGAGAAAGACGTCAATCTCGCCTTCGCCCGCCGCCTGCGCCAGGAACTCGACCTCCGCGGCATGCCCACTTTGCTTCTCCGCGATAGCGACACCACCCTCACACTCGACCAGCGCGCCAGCCTGACCAACTCCGCCCGTCCCGCGATTTACCTCTGTCTCCACGCCGCATCGCAGGGCACTGGCATTCGTGTCTACAGCGCAGTCGTTCCAGCTGGCACAGAAAATCGTGGCCCATTTCTCAGCTGGGACGCGGCCCAAGGCGCATTCCAACTCCTCAGTCGAACCGCCGGAAATGGTTTAGTGAGAAATCTCCAAAGCAAACAGATCCCAGCCCGTTCCCTGATCGCCCCGCTGCGCCCCTTGAACAACATCACAACCGTCGCCCTAGCGATTGAAATTGCGCCTCCATCCGACGACGTCTCCCAACTGAATTCTCCCGCCTACCAGCAATTGATCGCCGGAGCCATCGCCGCCGGAGTGGGAGACTTCCGCGACCGGCAGGAGCCCGGACGATGATTCCTCGCCACCTCATCATCGCCGTCGCAATCCTGTTGGCCATCACGCTGGGGATGGGCTTCTACGCGTGGCGCATGAGAGGCCACGTCGATCGCACCGATGTTTCCACGGCCAATACTCAACCCGTTGCGCCGCCCGTTACAGGATCGAGCGAGCAAGTAACGCTGTACATCGCCTATGACGATGCCGGAGTCCTGCGACCAAAATCCGTTCGCACCCCGCTCCCGGCCGGACGCCAGGAGCGTGCAGCGGAAATCCTGCGCGCCCTGTTCACCGTTTATCTCGACAAGTATTCGCCTCACCCCTTGGCCCCCGGCTCCGAGATCCGCGACGTTTACCTCGTCGACCCGGGAATCGCCGTCATCGACCTCAACGCCGCCTTCGCCGACGGCCACCGCTCCGGCGTGCTGGTCGAGGAACTCTCCGTGGTTTCGCTGGTCCAGACCTTGTCCGCAAATATCCCCGGCATCGCCCGGGTAAAGATCCTGGTCGAAGGAAAAGAGCGCGACACCCTCGCCGGCCACGCCGACCTCTCGAATTTCTACGACGTTCCCGCCGTAACCCAAGTAGTAGCCCAACTGCAAAACGCCCAGTAATTATCTACATTGTCTGACCACTGAGTATCCGACGTAACTTGGATGCCTTGTTTTCCGGGGATTAGCATCATGTGGAAAGCACGGAGGCAACCAGCGAGATGAACAAACAGACCGCAAGGAACGCGCTCGTGGTTTTCGGACTGTGGACGCTTTCACGGGTGATTGCGTCGGTAGTGAAAGTGCTCTTTATGGTGGCCAACAACCGGGTGACGTTTACGGGGGATGCAGGCAGTGTGACGATGTGGCTGTGGAGGGGATTCCCGGACGAACTGATTGCGGCTCTGTCCGCAATCACATTGGTATGGGTAATAGAAACGAGGAAACCCTTGGGCTGGCTGGGCGCTCTTGCAGCGTTATATTTATACGGCGGGGGTGTGGACGCTTGGCGGTTACTGAGGCATGGATGGCGAATACCTCCACGCACCCCCGACTACATCGGAATACTAATACAGGCGATCATCCCGGCGTTAGCGTGCCTCGCTGTTGGCATATGGCGGACGAAACTGGTTCGTGCAGCGGCGCCAACCGAGCCTTTGAAGAGCGCTCCTTCGAACTGAGTCTGCGGCCACGTACTTTGTCGTTAAGTCGCGCGATAACGTCATTGGCCCTTCACGGCGTTCTGAGTGCTGATTTCGACAGGTATGATTCACATAACAGGGCGTGCCTTTGGGAACGCCCGACCGCCGTTCACAATCTCGGGACGTCCGCCATCATTCCCTAACGACACCCCCCACCCTGCTACAATCGCCCCTATGTTTTATCGCTCCGACAACCGCACTCCCGACCAGATGCGCCCCGTCAACATCCTCCCCGGATACATCAACACCGCCGAAGGCTCCGTCCTGATTGAGGTCGGTAACACTCGCGTAATCTGCACCGCCTCCATCGAAGAAACCGTTCCTTCCTTCATGCGCAACAGCGGCAAAGGCTGGATTACCGCCGAATACAGCATGCTCCCCCGCGCCACTCTAACCCGCACTCCGCGCGAAGTAACAAAAGGACGCTCCAGCGGCCGCACTCACGAAATCCAGCGCCTCATCGGACGCTCCCTGCGCGCCGTCACTGATCTGGTACGCCTAGGCGAACGCACGATCTGGATCGACTGCGACGTCATCCAAGCCGACGGAGGCACCCGCACCGCCTCCATCACCGGAGCTTTCATCGCCTTAGGATTAGCGCTCGAAAAACTAGTCGAAGCCGGAACTCTGACCTCCGCCCCGCTCCGCGATTTCGTCGCCGCCGTAAGCGTCGGTATCGTCGACGGCGAAATCCTCCTCGACCTCTGCTACGAAGAAGACTCCCGCGCCGACGTAGACATGAATTTCGTCATGACCGCCGGCCGCAAACTCGTCGAAGTCCAGGCCACCGCCGAGCACCAGGTCTTTGACGAACAACAACTGGCAAAGATGATCGCCCTCGCAGGCCAAGGCGTCCAATCCCTGATCGCGAAACAACAAGCCATGCTAGGCACGCTGACGCTGCGGCAGTAAACACGGGACAAGCAACCTTCGGGAAGAATTCGGTTACAGACTCGGTCCGGGATCCCGTCCTGACCTGCGCAACCAGATGGCCTTGGCCTATCAATAATCCTCAACGAGTGTAAATGGCCGGATAAAACACTGACGCGCTAACAGCAAGCGACAAGCGCAGAATTTTGCCAGCTACTCCAACTTCGCATACTCCGCCTTTGCTTCTTTCAGCACAGGGATATCCGAGTCGGCGTCTTTCCAGAGGGTCAGGAAATCTTTGTAGGCGGCCCTAGCGCTTTGAGTATTGCCCTGCATCGCATAAGCACGGGCCAAGCCCACCCGCGCCAAAGCGGCGAGGGGATAGTTCTGAACCGCGCCGGAATGATCGATGAATTTCTGGAACTCGACGGCAGCTTCGTGCCCCTGATGCATTGCCAGGAATGCCTGTCCCCGGAGATAAACCGGAAACAGAGGCGCAGTGTAAAACCCAAGAACATCCCCCAACTCGTAGCGCGACGACACCTCGAGCTCTTCGACAGCTTGAGATGGATGGTTGTGATTCAACAGGACGGCTGCCCGGATGGTTGGTACCCAATACATGTTGAGCAATGTGTCCAAGGGATTCTGCTTTGCTAATTTGGCCGCGATGCCCTCGGAGGTCTCATTGTCTCCGGCCATGGCGAAGGCCACGCCAGCATCGGCCCGGATTTCCTCGGTCTTGGAATGATTAAGGGCTGCGGCCGCTTCACTCTTGGCTGGTGCAGCGTGACCGAGTTCGGCTTCGTGCAATGCTCCCTGCGCTTGCCACCAGGCCATCCGAAAGGCCGCGTGCTCGCTGTCAGCTCCAACTTTGGACGATTCCATCGCCCGCCGATTGAAGTTCCGCGCCTTCCGAAGGCGGCCATGAAATGCCTCTGTATCCGACTGCAGCCCGAGCAAATATTCCTCCCCATCTTTGCCAGCCATCCCGTCTAACTGGCTTTGCATGCCTGCGGAATCACCACGGAGAAATGCCAGCACATAGAGGTCTGTGGACTGAACATCTGGATCATGGTTACGAATCGGGATGCCGCTCAAGGCTACTTGCGCCTCATCCAGACGATTCAGGGTGAGCGCTGTGAAGGCTAACTCATCATGGGCGCCAACCGCGTCGGGATCAAGCAGCGCTGTTTCTTTGCCCTCCCGGAAAGCGTCTTCGTATCGTCCAAGCAGTCTGTACCATAGGTGCAGAGTACGAGCAGGCTCCGCCTCTCTCGGATACACCTGCCGCCACTCTTCCAGTACCCTTACCGCTTTTTCCCATTCTCCCGTTACGATTTGGTAGTAGCGCGAGTCGATGTAAAACCTCTCTCTTTCGCTCACTCCGTCCCGCAGATGGAACGCCTTGGTGCTAGCCTCGTAGGCGTCCTTATCTACGCCTATGTTGGCAAGGAGTTGTCCCAGGTGCGCATAGGCCATGGCGAAGTTCGGATCCAGCTCGATGGCGCGCTTGAAAAATGGAATCGCGGCTTCGCTGCCGTTGCGTTCCCAAGCCTTCAGACCGGCGCTGTAGGCTTGTAAGGCAGCCAGGGAAGGAGTAGTCGCCTGCTGTACGGGTGTGGCGTATTTCTCAACCGACCTGAGCGACTCTCCCAACTTGCCGCGCAAACTGGACGCCGCCTTGTCGAGCGCCGCAAGAATTTGCTCCCTGCTTTCGGCTCGGGCCTCTTCGGATGCCAGAAAATCGCCCGTGGCGCAATTCGTCGCTTCCAGAACGATGACGTATTGGTTCCCTAAATTGGCGATCGAGCCTTGCAGCATTGCCTTGCTGTTTACCCGCTGGCAGAGATCGCGCGCCACATCCCCGGCAAGCCGCTGCCCAGGATCCCGGCCCATCAGCTTCAACCCCTCGGTGATCTTTCGATCAGGAACGACATTGAAGTACGGGGACTGGTCCAGGTCAACGGTGAGCGCTTGTTTGAGTGTGTCATCAAAGACGGCGTCACCTGTCTTATTATCGAAATCAGCCAGCACGATGGTGTCTTTTTCAGTGAGAGGCTTGCTTTGATGCGAACGGTAGTAAAGCCCCGCCGCGATCACGGAAGTGAGCAGCAGGACTGGTACAATGGTCCTTCTGAACTTGGCCTTGCCGGGGGCGGCCCTCCGCGCGTGGCCTGAGCCTGCTGCCGCCAGTCGTCCGCTTTCGCTGTCCCGCTTCAGCCGTTGCAGGTCCGTGCAGATATCGCCGGCATGCTGGTAACGCAGATTGCGGTCCTTCTCCAGCGCCTTGTGGATAATTTCTTCCAGCTTCGCCGGGACTTGCCGGTTCAGTCCTGCTGGTGGCACCGGTTCCCGGTTCAAAATCGCCTCGTAGATCGTCGCATCGCTTTCGCCGCGGAACGGCTGCTTCCCCGTAGCCATCTCGTAAAGGACTGCTCCAAACGAAAACAGATCCGTTCGGCTGTCCAACTCCTTCGCCCGCGCTTGCTCGGGCGACATGTAGGCCACTGTCCCCAATGCCGACCCTCGACCCGTCAACGGATCGGCCGTCAGCGCCGTCTCGTCTTCTCCACTCCCGGCCGCACTCCCCAACCTTCGCGTCCCCGTCAGCTTCGCTATTCCGAAGTCCAGCACCTTGGCGTGTCCGCGAGTCGTGACAAAAATGTTTGCCGGCTTGATGTCGCGATGCACGATGCCTTCCGCATGTGCCGCCTCCAGCGCGTCTGAAATCTCGATCCCCAGCCTCACCAGCTCTTCTATCTCCAAAGGCCGACCGGCGATCCTCTGCCGCAGGGTCTGACCATCCAGAAACTCCATCGCGATAAAGGCCCGACCCTCGTGTTCGCCGATTTCGTAGATTGTGCAGATGTTGGGATGATTCAACGCGGACGCAGCCCTCGCTTCGCGCCGGAAGCGCTCCAACGTCGCCGGATCGTGCGCCGTATCTTCAGGAAGAAACTTTAGTGCCGCCATCCGGCCCAGCAAACTATCTTCCGCTTTGTAGACCACTCCCATGCCCCCGCTGCCCAGCGGCCCGAGAATGCGATAGTGCGAAACGGTTTGGCCGGTGATCGAAGGCGACGCCTGCACAGTTGCACTGATCACCACGGCCTGTGCGGCGACGTCAATTCCAGGTGGTTCGAGGAAACTCCCGACTTTCCGATGGGAAGTCAGCAACGACTGGACTTCCTGCAGCAACGCTGTATCGGCGGCGCAGGCTTGGCGCAGGAACTCCTCCTGCTGATTGGCTGGGAGTTCCAGCGCCGACTGCAGCAGATCCTCCACGCGTTTCCAGCGTTCAGCATCCATCGGAACGTTCACTGTCTGCGAGGATTGGCTTCAACGGTGTCAGACAACTCTGTTTTGCTACGAGGCAGCCGCGCATACTCTTCTTTGGCTCGCCTCAGGACGGGGGTCTCAGGATCGCCGTCTTTCCAGAGGGTGAGAAAATCCTGATAAGCGGCGCGGGCTCGCGCCTGATCACCCTCCATCGCGAAAGCGCGCGCTAGGCCGAGGCGGGCCAGCGCACCCCAGAAAAAGTTTCCGACCAAGCCGCGGTGTTCGATAAACTTCTGAAACTCTGCTGCTGCCGCTTTGCCATCGTGGAGCATGAGATAAGCTTCGCCACGCACGTAAGCCGGGCATAACACAGTGCCCGCCCCCCTGGGCTGGCCTAGCTCAAGCGCGCCGACGGTCTTTAATAGCTCGATAGCCCGATCTGGGGCTTTGCGCTCCAACGCGACTGCCGCTCGGATCGTCGGCAGCCAGTATCTTTGAACCAGAGTATCCAGAGGAAACGCCTTAGCCAGTTCGTCCGCTACTCTTTCCGCTCCCGCCGTGTCTCCTGCTCGCGCCAGAGACAGGCCTGCCAATACCTGCACATACTGATTTGGAGCCAGCTTTAAAGCCGCTGTTGCATCCTCTCGCGCCCTTTCCCGGTTGCCCGATTCTACCTCCCGCAACGCAGCCATCGCCTGATAGGCGGCAGCCGTTTCTTTGGCGTCATTGTTCTGGGCTGAATCCATTGCCTGCCGAGTCAGATCGCGGGCCTTTTTCAATTTCCCGTACCAGCCGGCCGTGTCCGCCTGCGCGGCCAGCAACAGATCCTCCGTACCCGGCTTACTCACCGCGGTTGCGGCCAGCCACGACATCCGTTCATCATCGCCCCTAAGAAAAGCCGTCAGGTAACTGCCCTCAAGCAAGATCTCATTCTTGACCTGGTGCTGCTCGGCCCGCTTGTACGTAGCCTCCGCTTCGTCCAGCCGATTAAGGTTCATATACGCGCTCGCCAGGTTCAAATAGTAGAGCGAGCTCTTCGGCTCCACTGCTGGCGATTCAAGGCATAGCTCCAATGCCCTCTGGTGGTCCCCGAGACTGGCGGAAACAGCTGATGGATCGATGCAGGGATCCAGCCCTCTCGGATAATTCTGACGCCATAGCTCCATCACCTGCATCGCCTTATCGAGTTCGCCGGTGGCGCATTCGTAATAGTTTGTTTCAATGCCAAACCTTTCCAGTTCGCTGGTATTTTCCCGAAGTGCATATGCCTTCTGCGCAAACTCGGCCGCTCGGCTTTCTTCGTTTAGGTTGCAGTAGATCGAGGAAATCGTAGCGTAGGGAACCGCGAAATTTGGATCAAGTTCCACGGCGTGCTTCAGAAATGGCAGTGCGGCTGTGTCCCCTTGTGCATGCCGTATTTTCTGCCCCTGGCTGTAGGCTTTCAGCGCGTCTAAAGACGTAGTCGTCGCCTTCGACAGTGTAGTGTCGTATTTCTGGACAGAACTAAGAGACTCCCCGAGCTTGCTGCGCAAAGTGACCGCCGTGCCATCCAGAGCGTCGAGCACGGCTTCCTTTTTCTCGGCGTGCTGCTGGGCTTCGGCTAGTATTTCTCCCGTCTCGCAGTTCACTGCCTTTAGGCCCACTACGTACTGGCTGCCTAGGCTTGCAATCGAACCGGTCACCATTGCCTTGCTGCCGGTGCGCACGCAGACCTCACGGGTTATGTCCGGTGTCAGCCGGTCTCCTGCGGAACGGCCCATCAGTCTCAAGGTCTCATTCGTCCGGCGATCGGAAATTAACTCTAGAAAAGGCGACTGTTGGAGTTGTACCGACAGTCCCTGTTTGAGCGTGTCATCAAAAACGGGGTCGCCGGTCTTGTTATTGAAGTCAGAGAGGATGATGGTGTCTTTGTCGGTCAGGAGCTTGGATTGATGCGAGCGATAATAAAGCCCGGCTGTAATGCCGGCAGCCAGCAGCAGTGCGGGCACTAAAATCTTGGCGCCTTTCGCCAGGCCAAGACGGCCATGGGCTTGCGTCGCCGCCCAGCCTGAGCCTGCCGCCCCCGCCAAGTGTCCGCTCTCTGAATCCCGCTTCAGCCGTTGCAAATCCGTCCGCACGTCGGCGGCGTGCTGGTAGCGCAGATTTCGATCCTTCTCCAGCGCCTTGTGGATGATCTCTTCCAGCTTCGTCGGAAGCTCCCGATTCAATTCTGCTGGAGGCACCGGGTCGCGATTCAAAATCGCGTCGTAGATCGTCGCTTCGCTTTCGCCGCGGAACGGCTGCTTCCCCGTAGCCATCTCGTAAAGCACCGCTCCAAATGAAAACAGATCCGTTCGGCTGTCCAACTCCTTCGCCCGCGCTTGCTCCGGCGACATGTAGGCCACTGTCCCTAACGCCGAACCTCGACCCGTCAACGGATCGGCGGTCAGCGCCGTCTCGTCTTCCCCACTCCCGGCAGCATCTTTTCCCCGCCGCGTCCCCGTCAGCTTCGCTAATCCGAAGTCCAGCACCTTGGCGTGTCCGCGAGTCGTGACAAAAATGTTTGCCGGCTTGATGTCGCGATGCACGATGCCTTCGGCATGCGCCGCTTCTAGCGCGTCCGCAATCTCGATGGCCAGAGGCAAGACAGATTCCATCTCCAGCGGACGTCCTCCGATCCGCTGCCGCAGAGTCTGGCCATCCAGAAACTCCATGGCGATGAAGGCGCGCCCTTCGTGCTCCCCGATCTCGTAAATCGTGCAGATGTTGGGATGATTCAGTGCCGATGCCGCTCGCGCCTCACGCCGGAAGCGCTCCAATGCTGCCGGATCGTGTGCCGCGCCGTCGGGGAGAAACTTCAATGCCGCCATCCGGCCCAGCAAACTATCTTCCGCTTTGTAGACCACTCCCATGCCCCCGCTGCCCAGCGGCCCGAGAATGCGATAGTGCGAGACGGTCTGGCCGCTGATGGAAGGCCCCGCCTGCACAGTTGCACTGATCACCACGGCCTGCGCGGCGACATCAGTTCCGGGTGGTTCGAGAAAACTACCGACTTTCCGATGGGAAGTCAGCAACGACTGGACTTCCTGCAGCAACGCTGTATCGTCGCCGCAAGCTTGGCACAAGAACTCCTCCTGCTGTTCGGCTGGATGTTCCAGCGCTCCTTGCAGCAGATCCTCCACCTGTTTCCAGCGTTCAGCATTCATCGGAATTTCCGCGGCTCATCTCGCGGTGCAGCCACGCTCGCGCCGTGCTCCAGTCTCGCGCCACCGTCACCGCCGACACCTTCAGCACCTCCGCCGTCTCTTCAAAACTAAGGCCGCCAAAGAATCGCAGTTCAACTACTTTCGCCTTGCGCGCATCGATTTGCGCCAGCGCCTCTAAAGCGTCATCGAGAGCCACTACGTCCAGCGATTTCTCCTTGCTGGGCGAAAGCATCGTCGCGTCTTCGAGCGATATCGCCTCCACACCGCCTCCCCGCTTCTCGGCCCGGTGGCGGCGGGCATAGTCAACCAGGATCTGTCGCATCTGCTGCGCAGCAATGGCATAGAAGTGAGTGCGGCTCTCCCACTGCGGAGCATGCAGTCCGACCAGGCGTACGTACGCCTCGTTCACTAGGGCAGAACTTTGCAGGGTGTGGTCAGGACGTTCCTGGCGCAGTTGAAAGTGCGCCAAGCGGCGCAATTCCTTGTAGACAATTGGCAGCAGGGTGTCGAGAGCCTTGCGGTCCCCATCCCGCCAGCCCTGAAGCAATTGCGTAATCTCCCCGGCCGACTCATGCCCCACGCGGTCACCTTCGAGGGAAGCGTCTGGGTACACAGACTAGTGGCGGCTGCTGTGGATGTCAATTTTGGAGCGGGATAGGAGGTTGAGCGTTCGAAGTCCGTCCTCCATCGTAACCAACTGGTAATATCGATCGACTTGGGAACCGATATGGCGAACGTGGGGGCTCCGGATCGGGAAACGTGAGAATTCTCAAAGAGTGTAATGGCCATAGCGCTCATTGAGGGGTTCTGAGCGTTATGGCGATGTTTCGCGAACAATCGGCCTAAAAGACATCTCGCGAATCATCTACTTCTGCCAACCCGCAGATAGAACCTGCGACTGTTTTGATAATGCATGACGGCTTCTCCAGTCCGTTTTCGCAATGCATAGAGGAAGGAAGACAGCTTTGGGGGCAGAATCTTTTTGTCTTGACCGTCGGTTTCGCGGAGAGGACAATTGCGTGCGCGATGGCATCATCCCCCGATGCCGCCTGCAAAGCCGAGCAGGCCCCCTAACTGTCGAGAACTTCGCTTGTTCGTTTCTGGGCTTCGCCCTGAGGAGAGATTCCCAATGAAAAATCGAATCTACGCGCCATTTGCAGTCGCCATACTCACGCTGATCTTCGTGGCAAACCCTGTGGCACACGCCCAAACCTATACGGATCTTTACAACCTCGGAAGCAACAGCGGAGACCCCGCCAACCCTGCCTGGATCGGCCTTTTCACGCAAGGCCGCGATGGCAACTTGTACAGCACCTCGACCTATGGGGGGTTGAATAACAATAATGAGGGTACCGTCTTTCAACTTTCCCCCTCCGGGTCGATGACACCGTTGTGGAGCTTCGATGGCACCAACAAAATGAATTCTGGGGTTTACCCTTACAGTGGCCTGACGCTGGGCACCGACGGAAATTTCTACGGAACGACTAACGAGGGCGGCAGTTCCGGCGCTGGAACCGTGTTCAAGGTCACCGCCAGCGGGAAACTCACGACGCTGCACACCTTTGACGGCTTCAATTGTTGTGCCTACGCTGCCCCGATCCAAGGCTTCGACGGGAACTACTACGGCACGACTAGTGACGGTGGCGGGGAAGTGTTCGGTACTGTATACAGAATTACCCCATCGGGGAAGCTGACAGAAATCTACACGTTTCCTGGCACCAGCGGCCTTGCGTATCCCCAGGCCGTGACACTCGGGACCGACGGCAACTTTTACGGCACAGCTTTAGGCGGCGGCGCCGACCGTTTCGGCGGCGTGTTCAAAATCACACCGCAAGGCAAACTCACCGTGCTCCATAGCTTCAGCGGCCCACCAGACGGGCAAACTCCCAAGGGTGCGATCATTCAAGCCAATGACGGAAATTTCTACGGCACCACCGAAGGCGGCGGAGCAAACGGTTTCGGTTCCATTTACAAGATGACCCCGGCAGGAGCCCTCACCATTCTCCACAGTTTTAGTGAGACCGACGGGCTGGGACTTCATCCCCTGGCTGGTCTGGTGCAAGCGACCGATGGCAAGTTCTATGGCGCGGCGGGAAGCAATACCTCGTCCGGAGTGCTTTTCCAGATCACCTCCACGGGCAAGTACAGGGTGCTCCTCAACCTTACCAACACCACGGGCAAGTATCCGGGCGCAAATCCACAGGTTTCTCTGTTCCAGCACACCAACGGCACTCTCTACGGAGACACTTACGGCGGCGGCACCGGGAAGCTGTGTTTTTGTGGTGTGCTCTACAGCCTGGGCATGAGGCTCGGCCCGTTCGTCAGTTTCGTAGGTCCCCTATTCGAGGGCAAAGTCGGGAAGACCATCGAGATCCTCGGCCAGGGCCTTACGGGGACGACCAAAGTCTCGTTCCATGGAGTCTCCGCAACCTTCACGGCAGTCTCCGACACCTATCTGACCGCGGTTGTTCCAGCGGGTGCGACGACGGGCTCTGTGACCGTAACCACGCCCGGTGGAATCCGAACCAGCAACAAAATATTCCGGGTCACGCCCGCGATCCTGAGTTTCAACCCAACCAGTGGGTCGGTGGGAACCCAGGTGACGATCACCGGCACCAGCTTCACGGGTGCAACCAAGGTCACGTTCGGAGGAGTGAAAGCGACCACGTTCTCGGTTGATTCCGATACGAAGATCACGGCCACGGTTCCGACCGGAGCGAAGACAGGTAAGATTCAAGTAACAACGCCAGCAGGAACGGCGACAAGCCCCGGAGTGTTCACAGTAACGCAATAGCGTTGCAGGATAAACAGGCGTCCAGGAAGCCTCTTCTCAGGGACTGCTTTTCCCTCACGTCAGATTTTTGTTACATGCTCTTAGACAATACCGGCCGGTCAATTTACGAAACCAGGCCAGCATGACCGGAATCCGGTCACAACGAAGCATGAAAAGAGGCTCTACGCCAACCCGCTGTTTGCAGTGAATTACGGCTCTTTTCAAGGGAGGCCATTTCGCTCATTGAGGGGGTTTTGAGCGTTATCGCGATTTCGCAACACTTACGAACGCCTCGTGATACCAAAGACAGTTTCCAACCATTGCGGCAGTGCGGCCGGTTTGATTTCGTGTCGCGCTTGAATCATGCACCAGTGGCCGTGAAGAGCTAACTCAGCATCACCCTTTTCGGACAAGCGCCGCGTAACAACATCATCTGAGTTCTGCGCTTGCGATTGCTCGAACACGATTGTCGTCTTTTTCTCGCTCCACCACGCGACATCGCGTGCCCGATTGAACAAGTAAACATGCATACCGCAAGCCTCTCCGTGAACAACGCGACTCAGGAACGTCTTCTTCCGACCTTGAAAGATGGCGCGAAGCACGTCGTTGAACGGCACGTCCTTCCAATCTAGCGGCACGAATCCGAGGCTCGTGGTCACTCGTTCGTACTGTCGGCTACGAATGGCTTGAAACAAGAAAACGACGGCCATATAGACGAAAAAAAGAGCACCAACCACGGACATGCCTGCACCGCTTCTGCTGCGAGTTCTTTCACTCCAGCCATACGCCGCACCCAGCACCGCGCAGAACAAGCAAACGGCGAGAAGGGCGTAAGCGTAAACCACGGAAACAACGTGTTTTATCTGTGGCAACATTGTGACGGAGTATAACGTGCGAGCCGTAGGTGTTGCTAACAGCCATAGCACTCAAAACCCCAGCTAAGGATCAGTGAGTGAAATCGGGATTTTAAGACAGTTATCCAAGGGGTTTGTGATCCAAACAGTTTGCGGCGCACCATTGCGGCACCATTGCTTGACAGGCGGTCTCGGCGGGTGTAAGAAGGGCCGTGTAAACAGGGGTCCCTCATTTTTCCGTCTCTTAGGGCCGACATGCCGTCTCGGCGCACGTCCTCGGGATGTTCCTAAGGCCGCACAGCCCGCCGGTTGCTTCCCGCGCCGAGAGTGTTCGTTCTTCAAGTTCATTTCAGCAACGCGTCGAAAAATGGAGGTAATTCCATGCGGCAAAAGAAATTCTGGTTCGCGATGAGCGGGGTTCTGGCGGCGCTCGCCGCTGTTCTCATGCTGCCAGCAAGTGCAGCCGCGGCGAGCAAGTACAAGGTGCTGCATAGATTCAAGGGTCCTGCGGACGGAAGGACTCCCTACGCCGGACTGGTCTTCGACTCTGCAGGGAATCTTTACGGCACGACCGCCGACGGTGGCAATTCCACGAAGTGTCTGCACGGATGTGGTACGGTATTCGAGCTGACGCCCAACTCCGATGGGACTTGGACAGAACACGTGCTGCATAGCTTCGATCTCGACGACGGAGAATATCCTTTTGGCAAACTCATCTTCGACGCGGCGGGGAATCTTTACGGTACGACGTCGGAGGGCGGCGGCGCTAGTGGAAGCGGCACGGTGTTCGAGCTGACGCCCAACTCCGATGGATCCTGGACAGAACACGTGCTGCATAGCTTCGATATCGACGACGGAGCCTCTCCCGATGGCAAACTCACCTTCGACGCGGCGGGGAATCTTTACGGTACGACGTCGGGCGGCGGCGGCGCTAATGGAAGCGGCACGGTGTTCGAGCTGACGCCCAACTCGGGCGGAACCTGGACAGAGCATGTACTGTACATCTTTACTGGCGGCACGGATGGAGGCTATCCTGAGGCCGGGCTGCTCTTTGACGCCGCCGGCAATCTCTACGGCACGGCCCTTTTCGGCGGCTTGGGAGCATGCTTTCTCCCACAAGGATGCGGCGTCCTATTCGAGCTGACGCCCCACTCCGATGGGACTTGGACAGAACACGTGCTGCACAGCTTTACCGGCCGCAAGGACGGAGGCGTTCCCACTGGCGACCTGATCTTCGACGCAATGGGCAACCTCTACGGTGCAACGATTGATGGCGGCAATATCAAATCCTGCAGGCGGCAAGGTACTCGAGGGTGTGGTGTTATCTTTGAGCTGATTCCGCATTCGGACGGAAGCTGGACGGAGAGGGTGCTCCATACCTTCGCGAACCATCCGGCGAGCAATCCTTATGGTGGCCTGATTTTCGATGCGGTCGGAAACCTCTACGGCATAACCCATCGGGGCGGGCCCGTTGATGGTGGCGTGGTTTTCAAACTGATCCCCGAATCGGACGGAAGCTGGGCGTTCAACCTGCTCCACGTGTTCCTAGGCAAACCCGCTCTGCTGCCTGATGACAACCTCATCCTCGACAACGCAGGCAATCTCTACAGCACGGCCAGTTACTGCGCCTCGGGAGAGGGATGTAACGGCGTCGTCTTTGAGATCACACTGTAGCTTAGCTTCTTGGCCGATTCGGGGCGAGTGCCGAATGATCGGGTAGCATTCAGACCGTTTGGTTTCTACGCCTTGTGATAGTTGATGTAACCAGCCATAGCGCTCATTGACCCGTGAACGGGGGTTTTGAGCGTTATCGCGATGTTTCAACAACAGTCGGGGCACATTGAGTGCGCATACCTCCTTGTCGGGAAATGTGTTCCACAACTCAACCTTGCGTCAAATGCCTGATCCCGAAAATTTCTTTGTCCCATGAGCCGCTTTTCCTGTTTTTTCCGCTTCTCTAGATAGAAGCAAGGTAGCCGGCCTGAGCATAAGAGGGGGATGCGGCAGGGCAAGCAAACTGCGCTCCAAAAATAAGTGCGTCAAGGAGTAACCCCATGAAAAACTATTGTCAACTGGCACGGCGGGCATCGCTCGTCGTGCTTTCGCTCGTTGTTGTAGTAGCCACGCCCACACCAAGCTCGGCCACGGGAGACATTGTTAAAGCCGATCTGGCAGGGCGCTGGCAGATGACCATCATCGGCCAGACTGGTTGTGGTTTTGGTACTACGCTTTACACTTTCACCCTCAACGCTAGCGGATCGTCGGCGAACGTCAGCGGAACCTATCACACGGCTGGATGTGGCGACGGTACCAGCAGCAGCAACAGCTTTACGATTCAGTCGCTGAATCGCGATGGCAGCGGTACGGCTAATCTGACCTGCGGTTCTGGGTGCGGTTGGAACCTGAACATCCAGGTGTCACCTGACCGCTCGAAGTTCAACGCAATCGATGTGTCCTCCGCAAATCCCGGAAACTTCATCGAGGGCGTTGCCATCCATCAATGATTCACTTTCGCACCGGGGAGTTCACGGACTCCCCGGCGTTTGGATGCGCCACAATAGAGGAGATAGGTATGAAAACTGGACTTAGACTTGCGGTACCTGCATTGTTGATTTTTGCGCTTACGGCCGCGATCGGTGTCTCACCTCTTGGCCTGCGTGCTGTCATCGGAGCTGCACATGCGGACGGCCGCGGGTGCAGCCTGCGCAGCGTAGTTGGAACCTATGGCGTCTCAGGAGGAGGGATGGTTGGCGTGGGCACTGCCAACCCCGTGCAAGACACCGAAGTTGGATTGCTGACAGCCGATGGCAACGGAAATGTCTCCGGCTCAGTCACGTTCAGCGCAAACGGGACCCTGCTGGCCGCAACCTACATCGGCACATACACAGTGAACTCCGACTGCACCGCCACCGCATCCATCAACGACAGTTTGGGCGAGCACCTGCATGAGACTGGGGTCCTGCTGAAAGGTGGGGACGAAATCCGCTTTATTGGTACCGATCCCGGCGCTGAGGTGTCGCGGGACGCCATCAGGCTGGGCGACTAGCCGTTGGCCGTAAAGTTGAATCTTGAACCTCACATGCCAGGCAGCAGAGGAGGGAAAGATCTTTCCTCTCCGCTACTGTTCAGCGATAGGTGTCGATAACGGCCATTTCGCTCATTGACCTGTCGATGAGTGTAACGGCGATTTTTCGCCATCGATCAACTCGCACGCAAGCGGTTGCATTATGATGTCTAATATTCGCGGTGGCCGGGACTCTACGTGCAAGTGAACTAGTTCTGCTTTCCGAAAGGACCCAAATGAAGCGGGATCGGTACTTCTACAGCATCTCGGCTGTGGTCTTTCTTCTGCTGACGTTCTGGGGATTTCACGCCTACTATCTGCACGGTAAACCCGCATTTGGCGACTCGATCGCGCCAAGAATGTTCGTCCTTGACGCTGTCCATGGCACTGCCATGTCCTGCTGGGTCGTGCTATTCCTCATCCAGTCTCTCCTCATCGGTGCGGGTAACCGCCGCTTCCACATGAAGCTCGGATGGGCCGCTCTTGCCATTACTCCCGTTCTGGCAATTTCCAGTGTCCTGACCGCATTTCGCTCCGTCCAGTCCGCACCCGATGATCCCCTTTTTGGGCTCCCGTACCACCGCTTTATGCTGGTGATGTTTACAGAAATCGCGCTGTACAACGCCTTCGTGACAGCGGGACTTATCACCCGAAAGCGCCCCGCGATCCACCGTTCCATGATGTTGTTCGCCAGCCTGAGCATTCTTTCCGGCTCCACTGCGCGCATCCCCGCTCTCTATCCGCTCTTCAGCGATGTCGGATGGCGCGGTCTTTTCGGTCCTATCTTTGCCATTGGTGCCGTGCTGCTGGTGATCCGTTTCTCCCTCACCCGCAGACTCGATCGGCCTTTTGCCCTTGGATACACAGCCATGGTTGCGGTCTATATCCTCGCTTCCCAGCTTGCCTTGACCGACACCTGGAACAGCATTGCCATGGCTTTGCTCAAGGCCTGATCGCGCATTCCCTGAGCTTTCTGGTTATGATTCGCGCAGGCTGCGATCCGGAAAATCGCGGGTCACTTGTGGGAACCCCCGATCAGCGAACCAGGGCGTCCACTGTTGTAATCAGGCGTGGCTGTTGAAAAACTCAATCTCTCGAAACTGGTCGACAAAACTTTGCGCTAGGATGCCCTATAAACGACGTTCTCGATCTTGGTGGACATTTTCTATCCCTCCGCGGGGGCAAGTTTTTTTCAAAGGAGGGGGGTCAACAGCCATGAGATTTATCACTCGTTGACTCTGGATTGTCGCCAAGAGCGGCGCTATAATGCTTGCCGTCGTAGTGTGTTGGATTACCTGAGCGTTGTGTTTCCCTATTCCACCGTGACGCTTACGGGTTTGGATGGGATACCGTTTGCCACCACCTCAAGAGTGCTGGCTCCGGTTTCCATCGTTGTTGGCACATCGAAGTGAGTCGAGACAATCTTCGAACCAGTCTGCACGCCCATGGCGCTGTGGTCGTGCGTCCGCGCGTAAGTGACGTGCTTCGTAGCGTTATTGGTGATCCGTACCAACGGATAATTGCTGCTCATCTGCGCATCGTCCCCGTAAGCAGCTCCGGCAGTCAGACCGTTGAACTGAGTGCCCGAAATCTTGTACGTGCTGCCCCGGGTGAGTGTGGTCGGAGCGGACTTGATCGTGGGGGCCCAAGCCTGCTGGAACGTTCCCTTCGCCGTGTAGATTTCCGCATCCTTGCTTGAACCATCGGCCAAGGTATAGAGAATCTGGCCGGTGGGAAGAACCAGCAGACGTCCAGCAAATGAAATTCCACCCTCTACTCCGGTGTTGTGCGGGCTAGAAGCTTTCACGATTTTGGTGCCATCGAAGATGTAGAAGGTTACAGGGACCCCACTCACAGGAGAGGTTTCAACCAATACGTCCCCATTCGGCAATACTGCGGCAGGAACGTCCGCCGCAATGTCCTTGTTGGGGAGATCAGGTCCGGCCTTCCACTCGGCCGTTCCGGTGCTGAAAATAGCCGTGTGCCCAGTGGCACCGGTCGCGAAGAGAGTCCCGTCGGGGCGGAGCAGAGCGGGTCCAATTTCGTATCCCACCGATCTTTCCGACAAATCTACAATCGTGCTTCCGGCACTGCTCCAAGTGCTAGTTTTGGGATTAAAGACCTCAGAATTCGGAACGTTCTGAGTGTCAACGACCAGAGCCATTCCATTCGGGAGCAGTTCCATTCCTTCCTCGTAGAAACCGTCTGCCTTTCCCTTTCCCTTGACCGTCCATGTCAGCGTTTTGGCGTCAAAGAGGGCCGACGCCTTGTGCGGCAAATAACCCGAATGTCCCAAGAGGACCGTTCCGTTAGACAAGGTAGTCGATGGTGCGTCGCCAATTTGACTCCAACCGGTGGGCGGTTGTACGTCGGTCCACTCGTTCTTGACTGGATCGTAGATGGCGCCTTTGTTCGTTTCTGCTCCTTTGCAGAAGTTGTATTCGCCACCTTCGACCAGCACGCGTCCATCCGCCAACACTTCAGAAGCAAAGTACAAAGGCGCGTACTTGGACGGCAGCGGGGCAAGCGTTGACCAGGTGCCATTGAGATAGCTACCTGTGTTGTCCGGTGTGAGGCGATGCCATTTGGAGGTGCAGAACTCATGTACCATCACCGTACCGTCAGTGAGCAACAGCGCTGTGTCACTCACAAAAGTTGGTTGATGCTTCAGGACTTGCCACTTTTGTGCGTTGGCCAAGGATGCCGACGCTAAGACCGACAAGATAAGCGGCACTGCGAACGAGCGTGGGAGCTTCATAGTTCATCCTCTCTGATTTGATTGGGGCGATTTGGCCGTTCTTTTCTACGTGGGCTCTGCCAGAGCAACGGAGTTCTCGCGCTGGATGCGGTTTTTCATCGCCCGATTATCTCACTTTGACCTCCGAGAGAGCGATAAATATTGAAACCAGGCCATTACACGTTTTGAGAATTCTCGCGTTTTCCGATCCGCGCCCCCACGTTCGCCATATCGGTTCCCAAGTTGATCGATATTACCAGTTGGTTACTATGGAGGACGGACTTCGAACCCTCAACCTCCTATCCCGTCAATTTTGGAGCTGCCTCGCAGGTCATCTACCCACAGTGTTTCGCCATCACAAATTTTGTTGTGGCCAATGATGTCTTTCCTGATGACTTTGCGCTGTTAGAGATATGAGGCCGAGAACCTCGGTTGAGGATTCGGGCCCGGAAGATCACAGGTGCAGGGCGCGGCTGAGCAAGCATCGTGCCCCACATTATCGCGACAACCGCATGGCGGGGGTCACGCGGTGGCTGCGAGGAAAGGAGAACTCACATGAAACTCAAGACCAACATCAAGGCCGGACGGCCTAAGCCTTAAGCATAACAGCATCGTTCGTTAGTTTTCCGTCGGGGGCATGTCGCCTTGCCGCGAGGCGAGGTCATGTCCCCAAAGAATCAGCCGAGCTGTTTGCCGGTCTCTATTAGCCGACGACTCAGAGTCTGGCTAGAGCAGTTGCTCTCTTCGAACACGAGAGCGTGCGTTACTTAAATAGCAAAACCAATAAAGGAGGATCTATGTTTCGCATCAGCATTGGTGTGTCCGCGTTTGTTGTGCTTGCTTGCTGTATTTTGCGATTGGCTGCTCAGCCAGCCGCCGCCTCGGCTGGTGGGATCCTGCCGCCGGCAACCAAGATTTACGGCTGTGTCAACAACACCTCTGGCGCAGTCAGGATTGTGCAGTCGTTCACTCCCTGTAAGTCGACCGAGCACAAGATTCACTGGAACCAGGTAGGACCGCAGGGACCACAAGGACCCCAGGGGACACAAGGACCCCAGGGACAGCAAGGGCCTCAGGGACCGCAAGGACCTCCGGGAGTCTCCGTTGGCTATTCCTCCCTGGACGTTGCAGGTTCGGATATAGCAATCTCGTCCACTCACCTGGTTGTTGCAAAAACCCACCCTGTTGCCACCGCAGGGACATACTTCGTTGCCACGTCCGCCATGCCGTATATCAGGGGCGCTGACGGCTACGTGTACTGCTACGACACCTTGGCGAGCAGCGGGCAACCCTTCGAGTATGGTGGCGGTTTTGGGTCTAACGTTTACGTAACCACAAGTACTAGCGACGTGATGTTCATCACTGCGGGCGACTCTGTCGAGTTGGTGTGCTACACCGGCGGCACTAACGGGAGTTTTCTGTACAACGCGGGAGTCACAGCCACTTTGATTAATAGCTCAGACAACCAAAAGAAACAATCAAAACGACTGCATCAGTCCCCTGAGGAGGCGGCGCGTTAAGCTGGTCAGACAAAACCCAGCACGAGGCTGGGCGGGTTGCTTAGAAAAGCTTGGGGAATTGGCCGACACTTTGCTGTCGGCCAGCCCTCCCTGTGCCTAACGGCGAAGCGCAAGACTAAGAGTCAGGACTCGGTACGAGCCTTCGCCAGCGCGAAACAGGCTACTACCCGTTTGGACAAAACCACAACGTTTGTAGAATTCGATGGCGTGCGTGTTGGCTTCATGGACTTGAAGCCAACATAATTCTGACTTGATCCCCTCCGCAAACGACAACACGTCCTGCATTAGCTTTTTGCCGATTCCGTTCCCGTGAAATCGGTAGAAGAGGTAGAGCCGCTTGAGTTCGAAGGAGGAGAATGATCTCGCGCCTTCATCAGTCACCGCAGCGGCGTAGCCGACAGCGCTCTTTCCGATGACCGTCTCGGCAATCCATAGTCGAATCCGATCGTTAGCCAGCATTCGACTGAAATCAGCCGGCGACAGTTCAGCATCGACGTATGTAACCAGGTCACTGCCGTTTGTGATCCCAGCGTATGTTTCCAGAATGGTGGCTTGCGCGACAAGGGAAAGGACTCTTTCGTCGCCGGGTCTACACAACCTCGTGGCGAATTCCATCTCTTTTCATTCCGGGCGGTTAATGCCGTCTCCGTCGAGCCGCCAGAAACACCACGTCCAAAGCGGATTCGGTACTCACTCGAGCGCGTTCGCAACTTCTATCCCTGACCTGGGAGCGCTCCGTCGGAGTATAGATTCTTGCTTTGGCCGAGCGCAACTCTGACGTGCGCGAACCTTCGTAGCTCTTGTAACATCCTGATAGGACTCATTGAGACTGACTTTCTTGCGGCCCTGGCATCAAACCTGTCAGACTCTTGATTCAGGATTGAATTCCGCCACCCTGCGTCGCGGGAGAGGACGTTCTTTCGACTGAAGACCTATGAATCGGGCTCTGGAAGTACTTCCATGAAACGCATATTCTCGATCAGTCTGATCATCTTCGCGGCTGATTTGTTTGCCCAGAACGCGATTCCCCCCGGTACCATCCTTCCAGTTTCCTTGACCACTTCCCTGAACTCACGAAAGCTCAAGCCTGGCCAGGAAATAAGAGCGCGAGTAATGCAGGACGTGCCGCTAGCGCCCCAACCGACGATTCGTGCTGGCGCTAAAGTTCTCGGGCATGTGGTGGATGTCAGACCGCCGAATGGCGGAAGCGGCGCGCAACTTTCTCTCCGCTTTGACACTCTGATGATTTCCCGGCGGCGGATACCGATTACTACAAATCTGCGCGCCTTGGCATCGATGATGGCAGTCGAGCAAGCCCAACTTCCGGAAAACGGCCCCGATCGCGGAACCTCTGAGAACGCGTGGACCACCGATCAGATCGGCGGCGAGGTCGTCTACCGCGGCGGCGGCCCGGTCGCGAACGGACTGCAGGTCGTCGGAGAGCCAGCGCCCAACGGGGTCCTGGTTCATGTCTCGAGCAAGCCCGGCACCAAGTGCCGCGGAGAAGTCGAGGGCAACGACCGCCTGCAAGCCCTGTGGGTATTTTCCTCCGATGCCTGCGGAATCTACGACCTCGAGAACCTGAAGATCATCCACGCGGGTCGCAGCAATCCCGTCGGTGAGATCACTCTCGCATCAGACAAAGGCAACATAAATGTCAGGGCCGGCAGCGGCATGCTCTTACGGATCATCAGCGCCCCCTGACTCCTTGGGCACTCCCCGCTTTGGGTTTACAATGAACTGCTCGAACAAATGCCTAAATTATCATCTCTAAAGAATCACGGAGGAATCCCATGAAACTCACTCCCGGAAAGCTCTCCGGCCTAAAAAAGGTCTCCACCCCCCAAGGCGTCATCCAAGCTGCGGCTATGGACCAGAGGGGGTCTTTGCAGAAGGCTTTGGCGAAGGAAAAGGGCGGTGAAGTCAGCGACGCTTTGATGGAAGAATTCAAGTCGCTGGTGGCGGAGGTTCTTACGCCGCATGCTAGTGCGATCCTGCTTGATCCCGAGTGGGGATTGCCCGCGTCGAAACGACGGGCTAAGAATGCTGGCCTGTTGCTGGCTTACGAAAAAACCGGATATGACAAGACCGGCCCCGGGCGGCTGGGCGACTTGCTTGATCACTGGTCGGCACGGCGACTGAAAGAAGCGGGCGCGGACTGCGTCAAAATTCTGCTTTACTACACGCCGTTCGATCCTAAGAACATCAACGACGCGAAACATGCGTGGGTTGAGCGCATCGGCGATGAGTGCCGGGCCAACGACATCCCGTTTTTCCTGGAGTTTGTCGGCTACGAAGAGGGCGCGGACGAGAAGGGCTTCGATTACGCCAAGAAAAAGCCGCAGATCGTGATCGAGAGCATGCGCGAATTCAGCAAGGATCGCTATGGCGTCGACGTGCTGAAAGTCGAAGTTCCCGTGAACATGAAATATGTGGAAGGCGCGAAGGCCTTCGCCGGCCAGAAAGCCTACAACAAGAAAGAAGCCGCCGACCTGTTCTTGAAAGCCGCGTCAGTCGTCACCAAGCCGTTCATCTACTTGTCCGCAGGCGTGAGCAACGCGGAGTTTACAGAAGCTCTCGAACTTGCCGGCGAATCGCGTGTGAAGTTCAACGGAGTGCTTTGCGGCCGCGCGACCTGGAAAGAAGGCATCCCCATCTACGCCAAGCAGGGCGCGGAAGCTTTCCGGAAGTGGCTGCAGACCGAGGGCGTGAAGAACATCAATAACGTGAACGAGCGCCTGAAGGCTGCGACGTCATGGCACTCGATCTACGAGGTCGAACCGGCCATGGTCGGTGTGTAAAGCGTATAAACGTAGGTGGCTACGTTTGCTTGGTAACAAAGCGTCCGTTTTTTTGCCATCGCGAGCGCGGCGAGGAAACTGCTTCTTCAGGTTCAAAGCAAACAGCAGATTCCTCGTCGCCTTCGCTCCTCGGAATGACAAGAGGATGGGTTTGTCGGAATGACGCGAGGATGGGATTTGTCAGCGGTAAACGCTGATTTCGGTGGCACAATTCTCAAGGCAACATAAATGAATGATGGCAAGACCGCGCTCATCACCGGCGCGTCCGGCGGCATCGGATACGAACTGGCGAAACTGTTCGCCAAAGATCATCACAACCTGGTCCTCGTAGCCCGGGGCGCGCCCAAGCTCGCGCAAGTCGCCGACGAACTGCAGCGTCAGTTTGGCATCTCGGCAAAGGCCGTACCGCTCGACCTCACCGCTGCGGTGGCTCCGCAATTCCTATTCGATCAATTGCAGCGCGAGGGCATCGCGGTAGACGTTCTGGTGAACAATGCCGGCTACGGCGTGCTCGGCGAATTTGCGAGGGTTTCACTCGAAGAAAGTCTCGGACAGATCCAGCTGAACATCACCGCGCTCACTCACCTCACCAAGCTCTTTCTCGGACCGATGATCGAACGGCGCTCGGGCAAGATCCTGAACGTGGCTTCGACGGCAGGCTTTCAACCGGGCCCTCTCATGACCGTTTACTACGCAACCAAAGCGTACGTCATCTCGTTTTCCGAAGGACTGGCCAACGAGTTAAAGGGATCAGGCGTTACCGTGACTTGCCTTTGCCCGGGACCAACGGAGACCAACCTCCAGGAACGCGCAGGCATGGAAAACACCAGGCTGGTCAAGACCCTTCGCCCCATGAATGCGAAGACTGTCGCCCGCGATGGCTATCGCGGACTAATGGCCGGCAAGACGCTGGTGATCTCGGGGTTCCGAAATTGGCTGGTGGCAGAGTCGGTTCGATTCAGTCCACGCAAGCTGGTGACGGCAGTTTCGCGGAAGCTGCTGGATAAAGCGGAGTGAACTCATGTGTTCGCGGATTGGGACGATGCTTAAACTATGCGGACCAGTATTGAAATCGACGATCGGTTGATGCGTAAGGCGATGCGATGTGGCGGCGTTCGGACCAAGGAGGCTGTGGTGGAAGACGCATTGCGGCTGTTGGTGAAGACGTATGCCCAAGGCTCCATCCGTCGACTCCGGGGCAAGGTAATTTGGGAGGGACCTGGTCATCCCGTCCCCACGAAACCACAGGACTCGGCGCGAACGCGGATACGGGATTAGAAACACTCCATTGCCATCCCAGGTTAGCGTCCAAAGAGCAAAGAGCGGACGCGACCTTGGGGCACCGGGTGACCTGTTGCTAGGCATCTAGGCGCCCTTCGCCTTGCGACCGTTATGCGGCATCAGTGCTTCTGGAAGTGTGTAGTACGCTTTCGAATCTCTTTTCACGGTTTCACTGTGAACGTGCCTCAACAGCCCTCGGTCAACCATCTTTTGAAGTACACGTTTCGCGGCATGCCATTTCTTTGTTGTTGCGATCAAACGGTGGCATTGCGTAACATTGATAGTGCCATTTTCCGCGATGAAATTGACGATGCGCTTCTCGTCCCCGGTGAGGTTCTTGGCGATGGCATTGCCGAGAACTTTACTGGCATCAGCGTCGACCCACACTTTTCTCTGCTCAATGTGGTTACGAAGCGTGACGATGACTTGGGCATATCCTGAGCCACTCTCGACTTGCCGAAATTCTGGCGGCGGGAGTTTCATGCCAGCCATGTCATCGCGCATGCGCTTCGTGCCTTCGGCACGCTCCTCACCGGCGGACGGAACAGCAGATTCCTCACCCGAAAAGCCGGTTCGGAATGACAATTATCGAATGGTTTGCGCTCTCAACGGAATGCTTATGCCATTCGACTCTCCCACCTTTCGCAAAGGACGCGAAAGATGGGGCACCCCCATACGCGAGGGTGTCCGCAGAAAGCGGGTCCGTCGACTCCGCACGGGATGACAGAGTGGAGGTTCGAAGCGCGATAGAGTACGTCGGTCGTGGAGTTCGACGCTCCCACCTTTCGCAAAGGGCGCGAAAGATGGGGCACCCCTCATTCGTGGTGGTGTCCGCAGAAAGCAGATCCCTCGACTCCGTAAATCGTCCGCGAGCGGACGATCTTTCTGCGCTCGGGATGACAGCGTAATGAGAAGACGAAGATCTCATCCGATGACCAGGCCGTCTGGTTGGCGGAGTAGGTGCCAGGCTTCGCGGTAGTGGGCGAAGGGGTCGCGGCGGTGGTATCCCTTGGGACGGAAGAGCAATTGCCGGTGCTCCGTCACCTCGCGGACGGGCAGGATGTACCAGGTTTGTTCGGGCAGAATGTAGACGGCTACGAAATCGATCTCGGAGGCGGTGTAGGCGAGAGACCTTCGGTTGGCTCGATGGTGGGTGCCAACCAGATAGAGTCCGTTCAACATGTGATTGGTGGTCTTGACCTGCACGCGCCACATGTGGCCGCCGCTGTCCACGACGAAGTCGTAACGCTGCATGTGTCCATAGGGCAGCGAGAGGGCAAAGCCCAGGCTCGAGGCCTTGGATAAGAAAGCCAGTTCACCTTGTTCGCCTTCTTTTGGTCTGGCGCCGCCCTGCAGTGAGGCGTGCCGGGCGCGACTCTCCTCGGACGCTGGAATGCGTCTTCGGGAAGCGCGCCTGGGTTCGCCCATTGCTTATGAATAGCTGGGAGCTGTGACAAAAGAAAAGGCGCAAGCCGGAGCTTGCGCCTGTTTTTCTCTCTATTTTTAGAATAGCAAATCCCGAGGGTAAACATGACATGGTTTTCAGATTTATTTTGTGTGTTGAATCAGGGGTTTGGCGGGAATTGGGGTGCTTAGGGGGCTTGACAAGATTCTTGGACAGAACCGGATTTTGAGTAAATTCCAGTTGGTGCTCGTCAGCAGCGTCAAAACACAAGGTCTCTCGACTCGCTCGGGGTGACAGATTTGGGAGCAAGCTGACCAAGGACTGCTCTCCTACTCCCACTCGATTGTGCCGGGTGGCTTGGACGTGATGTCATAGACCACGCGGTTCACGCCTTTCACTTCGTTTACGATGCGGCTGGAGATGGTTTTCAGCACCTCGTGGGGGAGCGGAACCCAGTCGGCGGTCATGCCGTCTTCGGAGTGGACGGCACGGATGGCGCAGGTGTTAGCGTAGGTGCGCTGGTCGCCCATGACTCCGACCGACATCACCGGAAGCAGGACGGCGAACGATTGCCAAATTTTCTGATAGAGGCCCGCTTGCTTGATTTCGCTGACCACGATGTCGTCGCATTCGCGCAGGATGGCGAGACGCTCGGGCGTGACTTCACCGAGGACGCGGACGGCCAAGCCTGGTCCGGGGAAGGGCTGGCGTTGCAGGATTTCTTCGGGCATGCCGAGGTCGCGTCCGATTTTGCGGACTTCGTCTTTGAATAGTTCTTTCAGCGGTTCGATTAATTTCAGCTTCATTTTTTCGGGTAGTCCGCCGACGTTGTGATGCGACTTGATGATTTGCGACGGCCCGCGCACGGAGCGGGATTCGATCACATCGGGATAGAGCGTGCCCTGGACGAGCCATTCGACGCTGCCTTCTTCTTTCTCGATGCGATGGGCTTGTTCGTCGAAGACGGCGATGAATTCGTTGCCGATGATTTTGCGTTTCTTCTCGGGGTCGGTTACGCCGGCTAGCTTGCTTAGGAATCTTTCGGTGGCATCGACTGCGACTACGTGCAGGCCGAGTTTGTCGCGGAGGTTCTGCTGGACTTTTTCGAATTCGTTTTTGCGTAGCACGCCGTTGTTCACGAAGACCGACGTCAGGCGTGAATTCTTGCCGTCGCGCAGAGCGCGGTCGACTAATGTGGCGGCTACGGCGGAGTCAACGCCTCCGGAGAGCGCGCAAATGGCGCGGCCGTTGCCGACGGTTTGGCGTACGTTGGCGATGGTGGCATCGATGAAGTGTTGCGGAGTCCAAGTGGGCTTAGCGCCGCAGATCACGAGAGCGAAATTGCACAGGATATCGGTTCCGGATTGCGTGTGGCGCACTTCGGGATGAAATTGAACTGAGTACATCTTCTTGTCGGGATTTTCGATGGCGGCTACGGCGTTGGGCGAACTTGCGGTGAGGCGGAAACCGGCGGGCAAGTCTACCGCTTCGTCGCCGTGGGACATCCATACGGAAAGATGTTTTGATACGCCCTTAAAAAGGCGGGAGTCGTCTTTGATTTCTACGTCGGCGTGGCCGTACTCACGCTTATCGGCGGCGCGCACTTTGCCGCCGAGGACGTGCACCATCAACTGCAATCCGTAGCAGATGCCGAGCACGGGCAGGCCGAGATCGAATACGCGGCGGTCGGTGTTGGGCGCGTCCTGATCGTAGACGGAGCACGGGCCTCCGGACAGGATGATGCCGATAGGCGAATAGCTTCGAACTTCTTCGAGGCTGGCGGTGCATGGAAGGACGACGGAGAAAACATTTTGTTCGCGGATGCGGCGCGCGATGAGTTGGGAGTATTGCGCTCCGAAGTCGAGGACTACGATAGATTGGGTTTCCACTGACGAGTGTCTCAAATCGGAGCGGGAGTGTAAAGAGGGATGGTGCTTCTGGCCCCTTCCTAGCTCTTGGCTCTTGGCTCCCAGCTTTAGCTTTTGGCTCCTCGCGCCTGTCATCGGCGAAACCCGCGACAGAGGTCGCCGTTTTCCTTCTGTGGAACCAGAAGGGCGTGGCGCTGCGGGAAGAATGCATAGATCCTTCGCTTCGCTCAGGATGACAGTGCACGCTTACGCTTGAGCTTCGAGATCGCTGTTAGATATTTGCGGGGATGTCGCTGAGAATTAGTTCGGTGGCATCGACCGCGGGGCTCGACTCGGCGGTCGGATCGCGATGGGTGCCTCCGCGAAGCAGCGGTGGGGGCGCAGCTTCCGCGCTTACCGGCACGTCGGGCATTTCTGCGATGGCGACGTACGCCGCCAGACGTCCGATGTAGAGGAAATCTGTGATGGCGAAATAGAGAAGCGTTACTACGAGCACACCGCCGAGGACGACTCCGGCGGGAAGGACTGGGGCAAATCCTAGGGGGAAGGCGACCACCGAAGTGGCGAGTGCGAATGCGGTGAGGTGGGCGAGGCCAAACCAAGTGCCCACCGCGAAGATTGATCCCGAGCGATTGCGGCACAGATTGACGGCGGCTGCGATTGCGCCGAATGTGTCTTCACCGTTGGCCACGACGAATATGGCCGCGAGGGAAAGAATCCAGTTCAAGGTTGACCAGGCAAACCAGACCAGCATAGTGATGGTTAGCATGATTAGCAGAGCGCTGCCGGGCGCTGGATCGGCGGGCCGTGAGGCGGCTCCGCCCAGGAGGATGGCGGCCCAGCAGCCTACGATGGCTGCGAGCGTCGTGCCCAGACGAAAGAAGTTCAGCGCGAAGAGAGAGCGCAAGCGCCAAATCTTTGTGTCTTGGAGTACAAGGGTTGAGAGGCCGGCGTCGCGAAAATACGCCAGCAGCGCTCTTAGTGTGGCCGCCCGGGCTAATGAAGCGACTACGATCCAGGCGACTCCGAGGGCCAGTAGCAGGACGACTCCGGTCTCGACCACGCGAAATGCGCTGCCATGAAAAACGTGCACGATCGCGCGAGAGATCAGGACAGGCTGGCCGGTTCGCAGGAAGAGTAAATCGCTTTTGCTGACTGGCAAGGTGTCGAGATATTCAAAGAAGGAGAGCGCGATCAGCAGGCCGGCTGCGGCGCCGAAGCTCCATCGCCAGGTGATCTCGGCCAGGCCGAACGAGGGGCGGCGGAGGATGGCGCGGAAGCCTTCGAGCGTGGGGGAACGCTTCATGCAGGGTTAGGATAGCGCAATTTAGAGACAGTGACCCCGAGCGGTCGGCCGTGGTTAGTCCGAAATACTGCGCGCGAGATCCTTCGCCCGCGCTGGAAAGCGCGGAGCTTCAGGATGACGTCCTGTTAAAGTGTGCGAATGTCAGGAGATGACTCAGCGCACAACTACGTTGGCGAGTTTGCCTGGCACTACGATCACCTTCACCACCTGCTTGCCGGCAATCGCGGTTTTGATCTTTTCGGCGGCCAGGGCGCGCTCGTGAATTAATTCTTTCGAGGAATCCACGGGGACTACGATCAGGCTGCGCAGTTTGCCGTTGACCTGCACTGGGATTTCAATTTCTTCTTCTTTGGCTAATATTGGATCGTATTTCGGCCACGGCGCGCGAAGCAGACTTCCCTTTTCGCCGAGCATTTCCCAGAGCTCGAAGGCCAGGTGGGGAGCGAATGGTGCGAGCAGGAGCACGAGATCGCGCTGGACTTCTCGCCAAAGTTCGGCTGGAACCATGTCCGCTGGCGAGGGCGCCCGCGCCACACTTTCTTCGACAGCATAGAGTTCGTTGACGAGTTCCATGATTGCGGCGATCGACGTGTTGAAGTGCCAGCGTCCCTGGAAGTCGTCGCTGACGCGTTTGATGGTCTGGTGAAGTTTGCGTTGGATTCTGCGCGCTTCAGATGATAACGGCATTGTTGGGGATGCGGCTCGCCGCGTTTCAGCAGGAGCGTTTCTGGCTACGAAGCGGTAGATTCGCGCCAACGTTCGCCGGATGCCCGCTACTCCTTCATCTTGCCAGTCGAGTTCGCGGTCGGGTGAAGTCGCGAATAGGGTGTACATGCGGGCGCTGTCGACCCCGTAGCGGGCGATCATTTCGTCGGGTGAAACGATGTTGCCCAGGCTCTTGGACATTTTCGCGCCGCCTTTAATGATCATGCCTTGCGAAAACAATCTCTCGACGGGTTCGTCGTTTTTTACCAATCCCATGTCGCGCATGAACTTTGTCCAGAAGCGCGAGTAGATGAGATGGAGAATCGCATGCTCGATCCCGCCGATGTACTGATCGATGGGGAACCAGTACGCCACGATCTTTGGATCGAAGGGCGCATGGTCGTTGTGCGCATCGGTATAACGATAGAAGTACCACGACGAATCGACGAACGTGTCCATGGTATCCGTCTCGCGGCGGGCGGGACCTCCGCACTTTGGACAGATTACATTCACGAACTTGGGCACCCGGCTGAGCGGTGAGCCGCCGGTCAAGGTGATGTCGACGTTGTCCGGCAAGATTACGGGTAGGTCTTTTTCCGGGACGGGGACGATTCCGTCTTTCTCGCAATAAACCATGGGGATCGGTGTGCCCCAGTATCGTTGGCGGGAGATACCCCAGTCCTTGAGGCGATAGGTGACCGTGGCTTTGCCGAAGCCTTTTTTTTCTGCGTGCGCGGACATTTGCCGGATTGCTTCTTCGCATTCGAGGCCGTTGAATGGGCCCGAGTTCACGAGCGTGCCATCCATGGTCGTAAACGGGAGGGGTGGTTCGACGCTGGTTTCTTCCGGGTCGGTGGAGCGGGGCACGATCACGATTCGGATCTTGAGGTTGTACTTCCCAGCAAATTCGTAATCTCGCTCGTCGTGCGCGGGTACGCTCATGATCGCGCCGGTGCCATAATCCATGAGAATGTAGTTCGCCACCCAGATGGGAATGCGCTCTCCGTTGTAGGGGTTCACGGCGAAGTGGTGGGTATTGACTCCGTGCTTTTCGATGGCACCGATGTCCCCTACTTCTTTGGCCTTGCGCTGCTCGGTAATCAATTGTTCTACCTGGGCGCGCAAAGGATCGTTGTTCTTAGTGAGTTGCGCAACCAGGGGATGGTGTGGCGCAAGCTGGACGGAGGTTGCCCCGAAGATCGTATCCACGCGAGTGGTGAAGACGGTGATCGAATCGGTTGTGCCGTCGAGTTTGAAGTCGACGAGCGTGCCCTCGCTGCGGCCGATCCAGTTGCGCTGCATGGTGCGGACCTTCTCGGGCCAGTCGCTGAGCTTGTCGAGATCGCGAAGCAACTCTTCGGCATACTTGGTGATGCGCAGGAACCACTGCTCGAGTTCGCGCTGCTCAACCACAGTGTCTTCGTGACGCCAGCAGCGGCCATTCACAACCTGCTCGTTGGCAAGAACCGTGCAACACTTCGGACACCAGTTCACCAGGCTTTTCTTGCGATACGCTAAACCCTTTTCGTAGAGCTTCAGGAAGAACCACTGATTCCATCGGTAATATTCGGGGAGGCAGGTTGTGACCTCGCGGGACCAGTCGTAGGCGAAGCCGAGCTGATTCATCTGTTTCTTCATGCTCGCGATGTTGCGGAGCGTCCATTCGCGCGGCGGCGTGTTGTTGGAGATGGCGGCATTTTCCGCGGGGAGACCGAACGAATCCCAGCCCATGGGATGGAGCACGTTGTAGCCGTTCATCCACATGTAACGGGCGAGGGCGTCGCCGATAGCGTAGTTGCGGACGTGTCCCATGTGCAGCACGCCGGAAGGATAGGGCAACATTTCCAGGACGTAATATTTCGGCTTGGTGGAGTTAGGCTCGGCGGCGTAGAGCAAAGCATCCTGCTGCCAGCGCTCGAACCATTTCGCTTCGATGCGCTGGGCGTCGTAGCGGTCTTCACGGGCAGGATTGGACCCGCTCCTAATAGCGACCGCCCCCGGCTCTGCTCTTTCTTCTGGCTTCATTAGTCGTGTTTTTGTTCTGTATTGGACTTCGATTCTACAATGATAGAGGCAATGGCGGCACCTTCCGGTCGCGTGACGGACCTCACCTCTAGGTTTCGCTCCTCATTCGCCCGATGCGCTAAACTGGAAAGAACTCCGGGCACAACGGTGCACCATGGACAAGAAAGAAGCAATCGGGGAATGCAAACTCTGCTTGCGTTTCGGCGAGCTGCGTGACAGCCATCTCGTTCCGGCGGCTCTATACCGACTTATCCGAGCGAAGAGTCAGGGGAGGAAACCCGATCCAGTTCTCCTTACGGTTGCGCACCGTCTACAAACCTCATTTCAGGCTACAAAGTACCTACTCTGTGGAAAGTGCGAGACTCTGTTCGACCAAAACGGCGAGAATTGGGTGATGAAGCACTGCTACCGGGGCCGAGGGAGGTTCCGACTGAGAGCAATCCTTGACGCTTCCGTGGCCGCTGCCGAAGAAGGCAATTTTAAGATTTACGACGCGTCAGCCAACGTTGCCATACGGATTGATCGCCTAGTCTATTTTTGTACGAGCGTATTCTGGCGAGCATCGGTCGGGCCGTGGTACTCCTCGGGCCAACGGTATCAAGGCATTAGCCTCGGAAATCAGTACCAAGAACAAATACGACGCTACCTTCTGGGTGAGGAATCGTTTCCGTTGAATGCTGCAGTCACGGTTATTCTTTCGCGGCTAGAGTATCCCCATCTCGGCTTTAACTTTCCCGACACGGTCCGCGTTGACTCCTGCCATTGTCATACTCTACACATACCGGGCATGACGTTTCAGTTGTCGCTCGGCGGGCATGTGCCACAGGATGCTTCCTACAGCTGCATCTTGAGGGCACCCTTTCACCCAATCTTCGTGTCTGAGCACGGTGACGCACGAGCACAAAGATTCGCTCTGCACCTCATGGGCAAGACTGATACGGCTTGGGGCAAATACCCATTGGTCGAGGGGTTCGAGAGCTCGGGCCCAGAACTGTAAAATGGCTGCTCACTTTACCGCGCAAGTTGTCGCTCCAACTCTTCGAGAGTGACAGTCGGTTCGCGACGCTCCAGAGCGGCAATGCCTTTCAGGTAGTCCTCGTGGTCTTCCAGATACTGCCGAATGGCCTCGCGAGCATGGCAGCTCTTAGTGCGGCCCGTCTCTTTGGCGAGGGCGTCCAGCTTTTCTTTGAGCTCGGGTGTGAGGTGAATGCTGAACATGGTCGGTGGACACGTCTAAGGTGACACATTCGGCATCAACCAGCAAGGGTGCGGAGCTTTGCTCCACCGGAACAGCTGAGGCGGTTGTCCTCACATTCATAAGGTCACTAGCTCCTTCAGCGCTGCGATGTTTCGCTTGTCATCGCCCGGCCGGTCAATCGGCGTCTCGGCAATGAAGGCAGCGTGGGCCAGACGAGGATCGTTCAGCAGACGCCGAAACGGTTCGAGGCCGATGCTTCCCTTGCCGATGTGCTGATGGCGGTCGAGCTTTGATCCGCGGGCTGCTTTGGCATCATTGCAGTGCCAAACGCGGACATTCTTTAATCCCACCGTCTCGTCGAGATGGGTTAGCGTTTCGCGCATTCCTTCCTCGCTGACGATGTCGTATCCGGCAACGTGGGTGTGACAAGTATCGATGCAGGCGGCGATGGGAATCAGGTAGCGAAGGGTGTCCAGGACCTCAGCGACTTGTTCGAAGGTTCCGCCGAGCGAGTATTCCGACCCGGCTGTGTTCTCTATCAGGATGGTGAGATTGCCTTTGGCAAGATCCAGGCCTCGGGTCGCAGCGGCGATTGCGGCGGACGTTTGCATCAGGCCTGCTTCTCGATCCGTGCCGCGGAATGAGCCTGGATGGAGCACGAGATAATCTGCACACAAAGCCAAGGCGCGCTCTATTTCGCCACGAAACGCCGCGATCGACTTCTTCAGAAACAGCGGCGTCGTGCTGGCCAGATTCACCAGATAGTTCACGTGAATTGCCATGGGCTTGAGGTCATACTTCTCGCGGAGGCGCATCATCTCGTCGCATTGCGGGCGGCTCAGTTCGTACGGTGCCCACTGGCGCGGGCTGGAGGAGAAAATCTGGAACGTGTTGCAGCCCAGCCGATAGGCGCGTTCGGCGGCGTTGTGGACTCCGCCAGCGGTCGAGGTATGAATGCCGATGCGGCGCGAGGTCAGGCGGGACGGGCGCTTGGATACAGGCAGACTGAGGATGTCCTGCTCGCGAGCGATGGAACGGGCCATTAAGGCAGTATAGCTAGCTCGGTTTGCGATGCATGCGGCTTCGACGATAGACTTGAATCCGTCGAGGTAGGTCCCATGTTAGTAGTGATGCAGGCGCATGCCACCGAAGAGCAGGTGCGGGCCGTCTGCCAGAAGATCGAAGCGCTCGGGTACCGCGCCCACTCTATCCCAGGGGCGGAGCGAACCGCGATCGGCATTACTGGGAACAAGGGTGAAGTCGAGCCCGGTACGCTCGAAGAAATGTCGGGCGTACAAGAAGTCATCCGCGTCACCAAGCCTTACAAACTGGTCAGTCGCGACATCAAGGAAGAGAACACGGTTGTGCGTTTTGCCGGGAGCGATGCCACGATTGGCGGGCCGGCGCTCGCGATCATGGCTGGGCCTTGTGCGATTGAGAGCCGGGAGCAGGCGTTTGCGATAGCTGATCGTGTTCAGCGAGCGGGGGCGCAGTTCTTCCGCGGCGGAGCTTACAAGCCGCGCACTTCTCCGTATTCGTTTCAGGGATTGGGCGAAGAAGGCCTGCGCATCATGGCTGAAGTCCGTGAGAATTTTGGCTTGCGGACAATTACCGAGGCGATCGATCACGAATCCCTCGAACTGGTCGAGCAGTACGCCGACATCATTCAAATCGGCGCCCGCAATATGCAGAACTACTCTCTCCTCCGGCGTGCCGGCCGCTCGAAGCGTCCGGTGATGGTGAAGCGCGGAATGTCGGCGACGCTGGAAGAATTTCTCATGGCGGCTGAGTACGTGATGAGCGAAGGTAACTACAATGTGATTCTGTGCGAGCGTGGCATCCGCACCTTCGCCGATCACACTCGCAACACTCTGGATTTGAGCGTCATCCCCGCCGTGCAGAGGCTGAGCCACTTGCCAATTATTGTTGATCCCAGCCAGGGCACGGGCAAGCGCAACAAAGTCACTCCCCTTTCGCGAGCCTCGGTAGCGGTCGGCGCGGATGGGTTGATCATCGAAGTCCATCATCAGCCGGACAAGGCACTGTCGGACGGCATGCAGTCGCTGTATCCCGATCAGTTTGACGAGTTGATGGCGCAGGTGCGGCAGATCGCTCCGGTGGTGGGTAGAACGGTGGCGTCGGCTTCAAGTCGGACATCTGTAATTCGATCAGTATCGTCAGAGCCGGCGCTCGGATCGTCCGTTGCTCCCCTAACTTGAGAAAGCTTCTATTCATCGTTGTCCTCTCTCCCGTTGTCGCGGCTATTGGGTGGTGGTATTTCCACGAGCGACAGCTCACCGACTACGGTCCGGCTTATCACGAGTACGCCTATATCACGAATGGCAAGAGCAACACGGTCAGCGTGATCGACCTGCGTACGTTCCTGCTCGCCAAGACCATCAGGCTCGGGAGCGAACCCACCGGACTGGCGGTGAACGGCAAAAAGAACGAGATTTACGCGGTCAATGCGGGATCGAGCAATGTGAGCGTCATCGATGCCGAGCGCAACGAGGTGGTCGCGACCATCGGCGTGCACGGGAAGCCTTATTTCATCGATGTTTCTGCGGATGGGAAGCGTGGATATGTCGCCAACTCGGGCTCGGCGAATGTTTCGGCCATCGATCTCGAGAAGCGAATTGTAATCAAGAACGTTCGAGTGGGAGCTTCGCCGGGGCTGGCCAGAGTCTCTTCGGATGGCGCAGTTGTGGTAGTCAGCAACCGCGGGGACAATACGATTTCGCTGATCGATGCTCAGGGCCTCACGGTACGCAGCACGATTCCGGTGTGCCAGCAACCGGAAGATATCGCCATCCTGCCGGACAGCAGCAAAGCGTTCGTTGCTTGCGCGGCGTCGGGCCAGGTCGCCTCTATTGACCTGAAGAATGACAAACTGCTGGCGCTGTTGGACGTGGGAAAGACACCTGCACAGCTCGCGCTCAAGCCCGACGGCGGCGAACTGATGGTGAGCAATTTCGATTCGGACAATATCTCGATCATCGAAACTGCGACGAACGAAGTGGGCGGCAGTTATTTGATTGGCACTCATCCGGCACGGGGGCTGGTGACCGCGGATAACTCTCGCTTATACGTCAGCAACTTTGGGTCGAATACGGTCGCAGTTTATGACATTGATATTGGCAAAATGATTGCGACTCTGCCGGTTGGTAGCCATCCCGATGGGCTGGCGCTTTCGCAAAGCCAAAACTATTTGCTGGTTCTGAATTCGGGGTCGGGAGATGTGACAGTCATCCAAAAGCGCACTCCCAGCAAGAAATTCGAGCCGGGGGAATATTCGTTGCTGACCATGATTCCAGTCGGGGTTCAGCCTAATAACATCGTGGTGAAATCGTTCGTGCTGGCTAAGCCGGGGTTGAAGTAAGTTGTCGTCTTGAACGGAGTAATCGAAGGCCCCGGACGGCCGGGTATTTTGGAGGACTCGAGGCGTTCTCCCCACGCTGCTTGGGAGAATTCCCCGAGGCTGCTTCGCGAGATTCATCGATTGCGGGGGTCCTTCGACTACGCATCTGCTTTCGCTTCACGACGCAGAAGCTGCGCTCAGGATGACGATGCATGGCGCGAGCTAGGCATTGGCGCCGCAGCACTTCTTGTATTTTTTCCCGGAGCCGCATGGACAGGGATCGTTGCGTCCGACTTTGGCGGCGCCGCGTACTACTTGCTGCACTGCCTGCAGGTCGCCAGAACCCGCCATGCGAGCCTGTTCCAGCTCGCGGCGCTTCTTGCGTTGAAAGGCTTCTTCAATTTCGTCCACCGATGTGGCTAGCTGCCGCGGCGGCCTGCGGCCGTTCCCGTCCCCGGCTACTCGCGGAACTGGGACACCCGCTTCCGGACCAACTGAGCCGGGACCAACATCCCCGGGTCTGGGGGGGCCACTCTCAGTGGGTCGCTCCAGAATCTGCATCAGATAGAGATAGCGCACAGTCTCTTCCTGGGAGCGCCGCATCATGGCTTCGAACATATCGAAGGACTCGCGTTTGTACTCGACAAGCGGGTCATGTTGCCCGTAGCCGCGCAGACCTATGCCCTCTTTCAAGTGGTCCATGTCGCGGAGGTGGTCTTTCCACTGCGCGTCAAGCACGCTCAACATGATCATGCGCTCGTGATAGCGCATGGCATCGGGGCCAATCAGTTTTTCTTTCGCGTCGTAGCGGCCTTTGAGCTTGTCGAATATCGCATCGCCCAGTTCTGCTCGGTTCAGGGTTTCGGGCTTAATACCTTCGGCGAGAATGTCCACGCCGAAGCGGGTGAAAATGGCGTCCTTCAATCCTTTGAGATCCCAGTCAGCGGCGTGGACTTTGACGGCGCAGAATTCATCCATGAGATCGCTGAGGATGCCCGAGACATAATCTTCGAGGATCAATTCCTTCTGATCCACACCTTCCAGCAAGCGATTGCGCAGGCCATAGACCGCCTCGCGCTGCTTATTCATAACGTCGTCGTATTCGAGAAGATGCTTGCGGGCTTCAAAGTTTTGCGCTTCGACCGCTTTCTGCGAACTTTCGATGCGGCGGGAGATCATCCGCGATTCGATCGGGACGCCCTCTTCCATGCCCAGTCGCTGGAGCAAGTTGGAGACCCACTCTTTGGCAAAGATGCGCATCAGGTCGTCTTCGAGCGAAAGGTAAAAGCGCGAGGAACCGGGGTCGCCCTGGCGTCCGGCACGGCCGCGAAGCTGGTTATCAATACGGCGAGCCTCGTGACGTTCGGTGCCGAAGATGTGCAGGCCACCCACTGCAATAACCTCGTCATGCCCTTTATCGGTCTCTGCTTTGTGGCGATTGAAAATTTCCGTCCACTGATCGGTTGGAACCACGTATTCGTTGCCGGCGTAGTACCAGACCGTGCTCTTGGTGTCATCGACGACGGCTTGCACTTTGCCTTGGGCGGCGCGGAGGGGTTGCGCAATTCCCTTCTTCACGCATTCCTGCTTGGCCATGAACTCGGCGTTTCCACCGAGAAGAATGTCGGTACCGCGGCCCGCCATATTCGTGGCGATCGTGACCATTCCCTTGCTGCCGGCCTGAGCCACGATTTCAGCTTCCTTTTCGTGCTGCTTCGCGTTTAAAACCCAGTGCCTGATGCCTTTCTTTTTCAGCAACTCAGAGAGGCGCTCAGACTTTTCGATCGACGTTGTGCCGACCAGCACCGGCTGGCCGGTGGCGTGCAATCTCTGAATCTCGTCGGCGGCGGCGAAGTATTTCTCTTTCTCGGTGCGGTAAACAACATCCGGATTCTCCAACCGCAGCATCGGCTTGTTGGTGGGAATGACCATCACTTCCAGCTTGTAGATCTTGTCGAACTCGGGCGCTTCGGTTTCTGCCGTACCGGTCATACCTGCGAGCTTTTTGTACATCCGGAAATAGTTCTGGAATGTGATGGTGGCGAGGGTCTGATTCTCACGTTCAATCTTGACGTTTTCCTTGGCTTCGACCGATTGGTGCAGGCCATCCGACCAGCGCCTTCCCGGCATCAAGCGGCCGGTGAACTCGTCCACGATGATGACTTCGCCGTCTTTAACGACGTACTCAACATCGCGGTGATAGAGAGCGTGGGCCTTGACCGCAGTCTCGACGTGATGCTTCAGGTCCCAGTTTTCCGGGTCGGCGATATTGCCGATGCCCAGCATCTGCTCAACTTTTTCCCAGCCTTCGTCGGTAACCGTGATGCTGCGATGTTTTTCATCCACTACGTAGTCACCGGTGTATTGCTTGGGCTCGCCGGGAGCAACATCGATTTCCTCGCCTTTTTCGAGCTTGGGAATAATGCGGTTGACCCGAGCGTACTTGTCGGTCGATTCTTCGCTGGCGCCAGAGATGATAAGCGGGGTGCGGGCTTCGTCGATGAGGATGGAATCGACTTCGTCGACGATGGAGAAATTGTGGCCACGCTGCACGCAATCGTGCAGATCGAACTTCATATTGTCGCGGAGATAGTCGAAACCGAACTCGTTGTTAGTGCCGTAGGTTACGTCGGCGGCGTAGGCCTCACGGCGCTGCTGGTCGTCCAGGTCGTGAACGATGACACCTACGGTGAGACCGAGAAAACTATATAACTTGCCCATCCACTCGGAGTCGCGTTTGGCTAGATAATCGTTCACCGTGACCACGTGCACACCGCGTCCGCTAAGGGCGTTCAGATAAACCGGCAGAGTCGCGACCAGGGTTTTTCCTTCGCCGGTCTTCATTTCGGCAATCTTGCCCTGGTGTAGAACCATGCCGCCAATCAACTGCACATCGAAGTGCCGCATGTTCAAAACGCGGCGGCCAGCTTCGCGTACGACCGCGAAAGCTTCTTCCAGAAGCTCATCCAGAACCTCGTTGACCACGCCGGCACGTTCTTTGTCCAGCTCTTTGCGGCGATCCGCGTCGGACTCAGGCTCGTCGGGAATACTGCTGAGGCGTTCCTCTATCCGCTGGCGGAACGCGTCTGTCTTGGCCCGCAGTTGCTCGTCGGTCAGCGCCCGCGTGGCGGGTTCGAGCGCATTGATGGCCTCGACCCGTGGCATGAGACGCTTGATCTCGCGCTCGTTCTTGGTCCCGAAGACCTTGGCTACTAAAGCATTTATCAAAGCGAGAATCCTTGAAGGGCGGAACTATACCCAGGAGTTAGTATATTAGATGCTTACGCAGCGCGTAAGTCGCGGCTTCCACGAGAAGCAACCCTCCCAGTCAACTTGACCACTCCGATCAGAATCAAGCAAAACTTGAGCCGATTTCCGTCGGGCTTTCTTGGGCACAGCACCGAATCGCATTTTCCGGTATATTTTCCCGCTGGCCTATGCCGACCTTCTACGAACTCTTCCGCCAATGCGCTGAGCGTTGGCCCGACAACGTCGCTCTCGAAATTCAACGACGTGACCGGGCCGAAAGCAGCACTTACGCCGAAGCGCGACGCATGGCCGAGAGCATCGGCCGCTGGCTGACCGAGAGTAACTTTCAACCGGGCACTCGGATTGCGATCCTGGCTGACAATCATCCGCGTTGGATCGCGGCCTACCTTGGCATTATCGCAGCCGGATGCACGGCCGTTCCCCTGGACACGGCATTTCATGCGGACCAGGTTGCGAAGCTACTTAAGGACAGTGGCAGTTCCCTTCTGTTCTGCGATCTACGGCACCTGGGCGTCGCAGAGGAGGCCGTTGGCGAGTCGGCAACCGACATTGTTCTTCTCGACGCGTCGAATGCGGGCAGGAGTGCCCGCTCTACACGAGTTGTGGTTGATCTGGACAGTATCTTTCAAGCCGGACCGGGAAACTTTATTCCAGCGTCATCCAAGGGTAATGACCTCGCTTCCTTACTCTACACTTCTGGCACCACGGCCGATCCCAAAGGCGTGATGCTTACGCACTCCAACCTCATGGGCGAGGTGCGGGCCGTATTCGGCTGGGCGCAACTCGGCCCTGACGATGCATTGCTTGGGGTGCTTCCGCTTTTTCACGTGCTCTCGCAAATGGCCAACCTCTTGCTACCGCTGGTCAAGGGCTCGCGCGTGGTCTATCTCGAAACCCTGAATACGAGGGAACTGCTTCGCGCCCTGGCAGAGCGTGAAATCACAGCGTTCGCGGTGGTGCCGCAATTTTATTACCTGATTCACGAGCGAATCTTTAAGGAAGTGAAGCAGCGCGGAAAACTGGCAACGTCGGTGGTTCGGGCGTTGATGACAATTACGCGTTTCAGCCGCAAGCTAGGATGGAATCCTGGCCCGATTCTCTTTCCAAAGATCCACAATATTTTCGGCCAGAGAATGCGCTACCTGGTTACGGGTGGGTCACGTTTTGATCCGCAGATCGCGCGCGACTTCTATGCTCTGGGCATTGACATTCTGCAGGCTTACGGGCTCACTGAAACCTGCGCCGCTGCCTTCATTACCTCGCACGATGACAACGTGATCGGCTCAGTAGGCAAGCCGCTCGAAGGCGTGGAAGGAAAGATTGTCGATCCACAACCACAAGAAGATGGTGGCCAACGGGTTGGTGAAATCGCGATTCGCGGGGCCATTGTGATGAAAGGTTATTGGAACAGGGCTGACGCCACAGCGGCTGTCCTGAGAGATGGTTGGCTGTATACGGGTGATCTAGGCTACTTCGATGCGGACGGCAATCTGTTTATTACGGGCCGCCAGAAGGAAGTTATCGTTCTGAGCAACGGAAAGAATATTTATCCAGAGGAAGTCGAAACGCATTACCTGAAGTCGCCCTACGTTGGAGAAATTGCTGTCGTGGGTCTCGAAGGCGTTCCGGGGGAAGACCGGCTGCACGCAGTGATAGTCCCGAATTTCGAGGTGCTTAAACAGCGAAAGATCGTCAATGCGAAAGAAGTCATCCGCTTTGACATTGAAAATCTTTCGGCGCAGTTACCCACGTCGAAGCGGATCGGAAGTTATGAAATCTGGCCGGAGAGCCTGCCGCGAACGACCACTCGAAAACTAAAGAGATTCGAGATCGAAAAGCGGGTGCGAGCGAATCAATCTAGAGGGCGACCGGGCGATTCGGAGGTTAGCCCAGAGAAACCGTTGACTGCGGAAGACGCTGCCTGGCTCGAACAGCCGGATGTGCAGCGGGCGCTTAAGATCATGCGAGACGCGGCAAGAATCAAGCCATCGGTGCTCCGTCCTGGTGACAATCTTGAACTCGATCTCGGGCTGGACTCGATGCAGCGGGTGGAACTTTTGGTGGCGCTGGAACAGGAAATCGGAGGAGACCTCGAGGAGTCCCGTTTAACCGAAATCTATACGGTGAGGGAGTTGGTTGATGCGGTGTGCGAAAGCGCCGCCAGCGGCACAACTGGTGCTCCTCGCGGGCAGTTCGCCGGCTGGAGCTCCGTGTTGCAAGAAGTGCCTTCAGATCCACAGTTGCAGGTTGTGCTTCAGCCACAGCCGCTCAAAGAAACATTCTGGTACATCGTGAGCCGGCTTGCGCAGATCATCGCTCGCGACCGTTTTCATCTACGCGTTACTGGCCTCGAAAAGCTTCCTGCTCATGGCCCCTTTATCATTTGCTCCAACCACCAGAGCTTTATCGATCCAATCGTGCTGGGCAGCATTCTGCCCTGGCCGATATTCCGCGACAGTTTTGCGGTCGGGACCAGCGAGATTTTCGGCGGAGGCTTTATGCGGACCCTGGCGAGATGGCTGCGCGTAGTGGTGGTGGATCCCGATGCAAACCTGATTTCAGCTATGCGCGCCGGGGCCCTTGGCTTGCGGCGCGGGGGAGTACTCCTCCTTTACCCGGAGGGCGAACGGTCGATTGATGGCGAACCGAAAACGTTCAAGAAAGGCGCTGCCATTCTCTCCATCCATCTGCAGGCGCCAATCGTTCCGGTGGCGATTGAGGGTTTTCATGAGGCCTGGCCACGGGGGAAAGGTTTTCAGAAATTCGCCCCGCTGCGAATTACTTTCGGCGATGCGATTTATCCGCCGCCTGCGGCGGACGCGTCGGAAAAAAACTACGAGAAGCTCACGAGCGAGTTAAGAGACCGCGTGGTCGGGATGTGGAAGCAAATGCGAAAGCCCTCTCTCTAGAGACGTACGTGTGCTACGTCCCCGGATTAGAGTTAGTGGCCGAAATGTTGCGAGCAAACAAGTCACTTCGCGCGCGGATGCGTCTGGTCATACACTTCGAGAACGTGCTTCATGGATAGCTGAGTGTAGCGCTGGGTAGTGGAAAGACGTTCGTGTCCGAGCATCTCTTGAATAGAGCGCAAATCGGCGCCCTCTTCAAGCATGTGTGTCCCAAAAGCATGACGCAGGGTATGCGGATGCACGTCCGGCGACAATCCCTTGGCCATGGCGATCTTCTTGACGATGCGTCCTACACTGCGCGTTGTAAGCCGCCCACCCCTTTGGTTGATAAGAAGCGCAGATGTTGTTTTCCTGCGTTCAACCAGCATCTGCTGACGCTCCGGTAAGTAAGCAGCGAGGGCTACTTTCACGGACTCACCAAAGGGCACATAGCGCTCTTTCTTGCCCTTTCCCCGAATCAGAATGGCTTCAGAACTCAGACGTATGTCATCAAGATTGATGCCGACCAACTCGGAGTTGCGGATGCCGCATCCGTAAAGCAATTCGAACATGATGCGGTCGCGTTCGGGAAACGACGCCGCTTCAGGCATCTGCCCGTCGAGCACGGTGTTCATCTCTTCGATCGTTGGCACCCGCGGGAGTTTCTTGGGCAGCTTCGGCGTCGACACGAGTGCGGCGGGATTTTGCTCAACTGCTCCTTCCTGCGCCAGCCAGCGATAGAAAGACCGGACCGCAGCCAAGGCACGTGCAACCGAGGTCTTGCCAAGGTTCTTCTCATAAAGATGAGACAGGAATCCACGAATCGTAACGTGATCGATGCTCCGCCAATCCCGCGAGCCCACATATGCGGCAAAACTCTGTAGATCGCCCGTGTAGGCCTTGATGGTGTGAATCGAAGCGTTGCGCTGGCGCAGCGAATGAAGAAACTTCTCGATGGACCTTCCGACTGATGCAGGGCTTTTTTGTGTCGCCATATTTCGCCAGAACCAATCTCACCACGGAGTCACAGAGCCACAGAAGACAAATCCGCTTTCTCTGTGACTCTGGGGGAAAAACTCACGTTTATCTTGCTTTCGCTCTTGGATGGTGCTTCTGGTACACGCTCTTCAGGCGATCGAGTGCCAGGTGCGTATAGACCTGCGTGGTCGAAATGTCAGCGTGGCCCAGGATAGTCTGAACCGTCCGCAGGTCGGCGCCGTTTTCCACCATATGCGTAGCGCAACTATGGCGCAGCATATGCGGACTGGCATTGCGTCCCACGCTCGCCGACGCCGCTCGAACCAACTGCCACACGCGCTGGCGAGTCAACTTGCGCGCTCCGCGCCCGAGAAATAGAAGAGGCGAAGTCTTCTCTCCGGCCAGCACAGGCCGCGAATTCCTCATATACTCGGCAAGTGTTTCCTGCGCCGACTTCCCCAGCGGAACGATTCGTTCTTTATCGCCCTTGCCGCGAACCAAAACATAGCCGAGGTCGAGTTTCAGGTCTTCAAGTTTAACCGTGGTTATCTCTGAAACTCGGAGCGCTCCAGCATAGAAAACCTCAAGCATGGCCCGATCGCGTAATGCGATCGCTTCAGCGCTCTTTCTGGTTGAACTAGCACGCGGGCTGCGCAGAAGAGTTTCCATTTCGTCCCGAGCGAGCGATTTGGGCAATACTTTCCACTGCTTCGGCGAGTCGATGTTCAGCGTGGGATCGTGTTGGATCAATTTATCGAGCAACAGATAACGATACAAATGGCGTAACGTTGAGAGCTTTCTTCCCACGGATCTTCCGTCAACCGAGTTAGCGAAAAGTTCCTGAATAAACTCGCGGACTTCATTGCGTCTCGCATTCAGCAATGAGCGTTTGCGTTTCTCCAGAAAGAAAATGAACTGACCGACGTCAGTGGTGTATGCCGCGACCGTGAGGGGCGCCAATCCCTTCTCTACTTTCAAGTAGTCGAGAAAGCCCGACACCACGCGAGAGTTCGCTTCCGACGGCACAGGGGAAGTATGCGCGTTATCGGACATCGAAGGAAGTGATGAGTTCGATGCCGCGGTTGTTCTCAACCCCATCGACAATACCACCTCTGTCATTCCGAGGAGCGAATGCGACGAGGAATCTGCACTTTCTCTGACGTCAATGACTAGATCCCTTGCTTCACCCGGGATGGCATCCCTGGTACTCCTTGCAATCTGAGATACGCTTGCTAGATTTGATTAACTTCCTTCAGCACCTCAACCGCATAGATCGCTCCCTCTGGCGTTTCCTCGTGCTTGAAATATGCAAACACGTTGCGGCCTTGGGCCAAATGTTCACGAATGCGGTCCACCATAGAACGGCGTTCATCGCCGGTATAGGACGGCTTTCGATATCGGTAATAGCAAAAATCGGCAGTAACGACATCTGGCGTGACTCGGTCTTCGGTTTCTGCCACGCAAAGCGCCCGGTTCTTGCTTTTGAGCAGACCAAAAATCTCGTCGTTGAACCATGATTCATGCCGAAATTCAAAAGCGGAAGGAACGGCTCGAGGTAAAACATCCAGGAATTCCTGCAAAACCTGAGCATCCGCCTTCATATTTGGCGGCAACTGAAAGAGCAGTGGACCCAGCTTTTCTGCGCGGGCGATCGGTTCAATCGTGCTCAGAAAGCGGGGAGTGAAGTCCTCCGTCTTCTTCAAGCGTTTTATATGAGTGATAACCTGGTGGGCTTTGATGCTGAGACGAAACCCGGCCGGAGTTGCATCGATCCACTTCTGAGCGGTCGTCTCTTTTAGTAATTGGCGAAAGGTAAAGTTGACCTCGACTGCGTTGAGCTGCGTGGCGTAGTACTGCAGAAATTTTGTCTGCGCAAGCTTCGCGGGATAGAAATCGGGCTTCCAGCTTGGATAAGCCCATCCTGATGTGCCCGCGTAGAGTTGCGCCATGGTTTCGCTTGCCAGGTTGATGTGGCCAAACTTGAAGATCAGCCGGATTATACCTTCCGGCTCCTTTTCTTGGGGGCAACGCGGCGGCGTGCGGATTTCGTAGTCTTCTTTGCTTTATCTGTCCTACTATCCTCAGCCTGCGCCGCTATCTCCAGCCCAGCTTCCGTTGCTGGAGCAGCTTCTCCAATCCCCGTGAGCTTTGGCAGCTTCTGCTTGAGCGTCAGCACGGGCTCGAAGAGGTCTCCCATCTTTTGCACTCGATCAAGCACCTGACTTGCTTCGAACACGAGCAGGGTCACATCTTTCTTTTTCAGCGCCTGCTCCACTTCCTCCCATTTCACCGGAGTGGAGACGGTCGGGTGCTCGCGCGCCCGCAGCGAATAAACGCTTATCGTAGTCTTGTGCTCATCGTTCTGGCTCCAGTCGACGAACACCTTTCCCACGCGCAACTGCTTCTTCATGTCAGAGACAACCAGGTCCCTATGCTCATTTTCCAAAAGACGGGCGAGCGCGTGGGCGAAAGGCTTGGTGGCGTCGTAGGTCGTGGGCGTGTTCAGCGGAACATAAATTTGCAGTCCCTTGGAGCCCGAGGTCTTGGGAAAACTCTGCAGTCCGAAATGCTCGAAAATACTCCGCAGCCAGATTCCTACCTGGCAGCACTGCACAATATTCGCGGGCTCTCCAGGATCGAGATCAAAGACCATGCTGCGCGGCAACGTGATGTCTTTCGCCAGCGACAGCGACGGATGAAGTTCTATGGCCGCGAGATTTGCGATCCAGATAAGCGTAGGCAAGTCGTTTGCCAGAATGTAATTGACGTTGCGCTGGTTCCCTTCGCTCCAAATCGGCGCGGTCTTCACCCAGTCCGGACGGTGCTTGGTCGCGTTCTTTTCGAAGAAGTATTCTTTGTCCACTCCTTCGGGATAGCGCTTTAAAGTGAGGGGGCGTCCCGCAAGGTGCGGCAACAAAACCGGCGCGACGCGCGCGTAGTAGTCGATGACCTGCCCCTTGGTGAAACCGGTTGCGGGGTACAAAACTTTGTCGAGATTCGTCAAACTCAGATGTTTACCTTCGATCTCAACCACCTCTGGTTTGCTCATGCTGCCTCTCCCGGTCTTGATAGGACCTCAGGTCTCTGATGCGGGATTGTAATCTGTTAACCGCCTCGGTGTTTGACAACCTGCCCTTGCGCCACGTAATTTCAAACTTCTGCCCTTCACTCGCGTCCAACCTCTTGGAGGTCCGATGAGCTACCGTGCTCTCAAGTCGTTCGCCACTATTTTGATACTCGCCGCGCTGGCCGCCGCACAGGATGTTGCCTCGTTCGAAAAGCGCACCGCGGTCAAGAAACTGGCCAACGGATTGACCGTTGTGATCTGCGAGCGTCCCGAGGCGCCGGTATTTTCCTTCTTCACCCACGTGGACGCTGGTTCGGTGCAGGATCCTATGGGCGAAACAGGCTTGGCGCACATGTTTGAGCACATGGCCTTCAAAGGCACTGACAAGATCGGCACTACGGATTATGCTGCCGAAAAAGTCGCGCTGCAGAAAGTGGAGCAAGCTTACGCCGCCTATATTGCAGAGCGCGACAATCCCGTCGGACCGAACGAGCAAAAGTTGAAGGACTTGCAAAAAGCCTGGATGGATGCCACGGCAGCAGCCAACAAATACGTGAAACCTAACGAATTTCCCCAGATTGTTGAAATGAACGGCGGCGAGGACCTGAACGCTAACACCAACGACGACGAGACAAACTACTATTATTCCTTCCCGGAAAACCGGTTGGAGTTATGGGCTTATCTCGAGTCAGAGCGCTTCCTCCACCCCGTGATGCGCGAGTTCTATAAAGAGCGCAATGTGGTCATCGAGGAGCGCCGCATGCGTGTCGACAGCAATCCAATCGGCCGCCTGCTGGAACAATTCACCACCGCTGCTTTTCAGGCACATCCCTACCATCGCCCAACCATCGGCTGGATGTCGGATTTGAATTCCTTTTCCGCCACCGATGCCAAGAATTTTTTCGACCAGTACTACATTCCATCCAACATGGTCGTGACAGTAGTAGGCGACGTAAAGGCCTCCGAAACCATGCCGATCATTGAAAAATACTTTGGAAGGATACCCTCGCGCCCGCGGCCTGACGAGCGCACCACAACCGAACCAGCGCAGAATGCCGAGAGGCGCGTCGTGTTGCAGGAGATGTCGCAACCGCTCTATCTTGAGGGCTACCACCGGCCCGACTACCGCAGCCCCGACGATGCGGTTTACGACGCGATTGCTGACCTAATGTCGAGTGGACGTACGTCGAGGCTATACCGCGCGCTGGTACGAGACAAGAAAATCGCTTCCGATTCGGCGGGTTTTACCGGATTGCCCGGCAATAAGTATCCGCACCTGTTCGCGTTTTATGCCTTCCCGCTCCCTGGCCACAAGCCCGACGAAATGGCGGACGCCATTCATGCCGAGATCGAGAAGCTGAAGACCGAGGACATCAGCGACGAGGAACTGAAGATGATTCAGACCCGGGCCAAAGCCAGCCTGATCCGCAGTCTCGGCAGCAACGAAGGGTTGGCGTCCAGTCTGGCTTTATACCAGGCCCGCTACGACGACTGGCGTGAACTGTTTCGCTCGGTCGACCGCATCGATAAGGTGACCAAGGCCGATATTCGCCGAGTCGCCAATCAAACTTTTGTGCCAACCAACCGAACCGTGGGAATTATCGAAACCAAGACCGCCGCTCCTGCAGGCAGCCAAAAAGGAGGGGCACAATGAAACGCCAACTCACGCTCACTCTCCTTTCGATGCTAATTCTTTGCAGCATGGTAGTTCCCCGAGCTGCAGCCCAAGGCACCAATTGGCAACAGATTCCGATTCCACCGCTGCCGGCGTTTCATCCACAGGAGCCGAAGCGCATCGAACTGCCGAATGGCATGGTGATCTTCCTTCAGGAAGACCATGAACTCCCGATCATTGATGGCGTCGCACGCATCCGCGGAGGGTCGCGTTCGGAACCCGCAAGCAAAGTTGGAATGCTGGAAATCTACGGCGAAGTCTGGCGCACTGGTGGAACCAAGACGCAAACCGGCGACCAACTTGATGACTACCTCGAAATTCGGGCGGCCAAGGTTGAAACTGGCAGCAACGCAGATTCGACAACGATCAGCTGGTCTTGCCTGAAGGGCGATTTCGACGATGTCTTCAAGGCGTTCAACGACGTTCTTCGCAATCCCGAATTCCGCGCCGACAAGATCGATCTTGCACAACATGAATTAGACGACTCCATCTCACGCCGCAACGACGATGTGAGCGGGATAGCGAGCCGCGAGTCGAGGAAACTGGCATATGGAGCGAACAACCCGTACGCTCGCGAACCCGAATACGGCACGGTTGCCTCTGTGGGGCGGCCAGACCTGCTCGATTGGCATCAGGCTCACGTACATCCCAACAACATAATTCTGGGTGTTGTCGGCGACTTTGATTCGACCGCCATGGAAGCCAAGCTCCGCCAAATATTTGGCGATTGGCCCAAGGGAACCTTGTTAAAGGAAGACAAGATCGATTTTCAACCCGCGAAGCCCGGCTATTACCAGATTCCCAAAGAAGATGTGAACCAGAGTTCGATTGATATGACGGATCTAGGTATCCGGCGCGACAATCCCGATTACTACGCCACGCAGGTTTTCAATGAGGCATTCGGCGGCGGCTTTTCTTCGCGCCTGTTCAAGAGCATCCGGACCGCGCAGGGGCTGGCATACGGCGTTGGTGGCGGCATCGGCTCGGCCTTTGACCATCCGGGAATCGTGCGCATTTCGATGAGCACCAAGAGCGCGAGCACGGTGGAATCCATCCAGGCGCTTTACAAAGAGATCGACAATCTGGAGAAGAATCCCATTTCAGATGAAGAGATCAAACGCGCCAAGGATTCCATCCTGAACTCATTCGTCTTCAATTTCGATTCGCCTGAGAAAGTTCTGCGTGAGCGCATGGCATACGAGTTCTACGGATATCCCGCCGACTTCCTGGAACGGTATCGCGCCGGAATCGAAAAAGTTGGAAAGGAAGACGTAGCCCGAGCCGCGGCAAAGTACCTGCACAGAGAGAAACTAGCGGTCCTGGTCGTAGGCAACACGGCAGAGTTCGACAAACCGCTGTCTTCTCTCGGCTCAGTTACCAACGTAGACATTACGATTCCACCGCCTTCTGGTGAAAAGGGACAAAAGGCTGAGGCGCCGGCCAAACCTGCTCCTTCGAATGCGGAAGGCAAGGCTTTGGCTGCAAAGGTGGTTCAGGCGATGGGCGGCTTGGACAAGCTGCAGTCGATTAAGTCTTTGCACGTAAACTTCACCGAGAGCGATCCCGGCGGAGATACACCGACGCCGATCGAGTTGACCATAGTCTTCCCTGATCGAATGCGGGTGAACATCCAGACGCCAAACGGGAATCTCGCGGTTGTTGTTTCCCCAGAGGCCGGGTTCATGTCGGCGGAAGGCAGAGGCGTGCGCGATCTTCCTGCAGCGCAAAAGACCGAGAGCCTGACACAGATTCATCACGACCCCGTTTATCTGGCCCAGCATCTGAATGACCCGACGATCACCTTCACTGCCACGGGCACCGAGAAAATCGGCGATGTCGAAACTGCGATGGTGGATGTGGGCGGCGCCGTCCCGTGGATCCGCTGGTACGTAGACCCGAAGAGTGGCCGGATCCTGCGCGAAACTTACAAGGGCATGGGGCAGTCGGGAGAGTTTCAGGGCCAAACCGAGCTTAGCGACTGGCGAACTGCGGACGGCCTCACTTTTCCCTATCTGCACCAAAACAAACAGAACGGCAAGGACACGAGCACAGTGAAGTACACGGCGATCCAGATCAACCCGACGATCGATCCCAAGATATTCGAGAAGCCTGCGCAGTAAGCTTATTTCCCGAATCGGGACGGGGCTTACTGTCTAATACTGGGTACCCCCCCTCCCCCTTTTTCTTGCAAAATATTGAAAACAAGCCATTTAAATTTCGACCGTGTGCTAGATCTTTGAGTTTTAAGGGCTTACACGCAAAATCTAGAGAACATGGTAGTTACAGCTGGGGCGCGGGCGCCGCGCGTTCCAATTTTGGAAATGCCCGGGCATTCGGCGACCGCGAAAGAGCCTCTCCAGATCGAATTGTCAAAGATCGAATCTTATCTCGGAGATGATATATCTCTGTTCAGATTATCCGTGGTAAAGCAGTCTGTCAATAAGAAAGTGTGATCCTGCACTGGGTTCGGTAGTCTCGCGTCCCTGCAGAAAATCCTGGTCGGACAACCTGTTACGGGGCCGAACGGAGGCGCGAACCTGTCCCCTTGCCCCCTCCATTTTCTCGTCTCCCGAGCACACAGCCAGAAGAACGGGCGCTATGAGAGTATCTCCACTCCGATATTGATACAGCGGAAATAGTCCTTGACCGAACCGATTGAGAGGTTTATTGTTTAGCGAAGAAAAAGCGAATATCTGTGATGGCTTCTCTGCCCCTCCTTCCCGATTCCGAGCCGAGACTGATCGGCATCGCTCGCCTGGCCTCGCAGGGAGAATCCATCCGTCAAGGGCACGAGGTGGAATACTTCACGCTGCCTGTTCGTTCCCTGCTCAATCGGTGCACCGGCGTCCGCATGCCCTTTACCTGGACAATCAATCCTTACCGGGGATGCGAGTTCGCCTGCAAGTACTGCTATGCCCGCTACACCCACGAGTTCATGGAAATGCGCGATGGCATCGACTTCGAGCAGAAAATCTTCGTCAAGCAGCATGCCGCGGACTTGCTGCGTCAGGAGCTGCGCCACGTTAAACCAGGAGAAGAGATTGCGATTGGGACCGCGACGGATCCTTATCAACCGGCGGAGCGGCGATTTGAGGTGACGCGCGCGATCCTCGAAGAGTTTGCACGGCATCGCGGACTTGAAATCGGCATCGTCACCAAGTCGAATCTCGTATTGCGCGACGTTGACGTGCTGCAGGAGGTTGCCAAGAATAATCGGCTGTTCGTCAACATCACTATAACCACTCTGAAGGCGGATCTGGCGCGCATTTTGGAGCCACGCGCACCGCGCCCCGATCTTCGCCTGGAGGCCGTGCAAAAGCTGAACCAGGCCGGCGTCGCGACAGGCGTGATTTGCGCTCCAGTGCTCCCCGGCATCACTGATTCACCGCGCGACCTCGAAGCTCTGGTTCGAGCCACAGCCAAGGCAGGAGGGAAATACGTCTCCGCCAATTCCCTATTCTTGAAGCCGTGCTCGGCCGCTGTCTTCTTGCCATTTCTCGAAAAAGAATTCCCACAACTCGTCGAGAGCTACCGGAAACGATATGAAGACCGCGCATTCCTGCCAGCATCGTATCGCAAGCCGCTTTCGCAACTGATGAAGCGGCTACGACAGAAATACGGCATCCCCGACTACGACCGCTACGATCAGAGGACGCATCCCGCCGCGGAGGCGGCTTCTGGCGGCCAAATGAAATTGTTCTGAGGGCGCCAGGCTAGGTGCAGGTTCTGCGGTTCGAGCGCGTTCGCTCGCGAGCCTCTATAATGGCTGCTCCCAGAGTGCCAATGAATCCCCCGAATCCACAAGCCGCGCCCGGTCCCCCACCAACTGCGGCCCGCAGACCCGAGTTCTTTGTGCAGCTCGATCGCTTCTGGCATCGAGTCACGGAAGGACTCGAACTCAGCCAACTCTGGAAGCAGTTCAGCGCCGATGCTCGCTCCAGCTACCGGCTCTACCACCGCGACTTTCAGGTTCGGACGCCGCAGGAGACCCGTCAGCGTGGCTTCTGGAATACGTTCCAGGAGTACGCGTGGGCCATTCTCGAAAAGCTGACGCCGGCGCGGCGAGTTCTGCTGCTTCTGGGACTTCTGCTTCTCCTGTTCCCTGCCGGTGGCTTCAGTTATCACGGGAAATCGGGGGAAGTCGAGATCGTTGAACTAGACCTTCGGTTCTGGGGTGGAGCCGTCCTCTTCGTTCTCCTGATGCTCGAGGTTGCGGACCGCGTGGTGATGAAGCGTGATCTTGAGATTGCCCGCGATATACAGCGATGGCTGCTGCCCGCGACCCCACCGCAGGTGCGCGGCTTGAGCATTGCTTTCGCCACCCGCCCCGCCAATACCGTCGCCGGTGATTTCTATGACGTGTTCGCCCGGCCGCAAGTAGATTCCAGCGAGCCTCATTTCTTGTTCGCCGTTGCCGATGTCGCCGGAAAGAGCATTCCCGCGGCCCTGCTGATGGCGACCTTCCAGGCCAGCCTTAGAACTCTGTCAGAGACCTCCAGTTCGCTCCCCGTCTTGGTCACGGGCATGAATCGTTATGCTTGCACCAACAGCCAGAGCGGCCTGCGCTTCACGACTGCCTTTCTCGCCGAGTTCGATCCGGCCGGTCGCACTTTGACCTACATTAATGCTGGACACAACGCGCCTATCCTGCGGCGCAGTTCCGGGACAATCGAACGCCTTTCGAATGGCGGGCTGCCCCTTGGAATGTGGACGGATAAATCGTATGAAAGCGGCGATGTGACCTTGCAGCCGGGCGATTGGGTGGTGATCTTCACCGACGGCGTAGTCGAAGCAGAGAACAGCCGCCAGGAAGAGTACGGCGAAGAGCGGCTGCTGAATGTACTGCACGGAGGAGCGACCGCGACTCCAGATGAGCTGCTCCGCCGCGTAATGAGCGACCTCGACGCCTTCGTCGGCCAGACCCCTCAACACGACGACGTAACTTGCATGCTGGTAAAGGCCGTTTAGCTCATGTGGCGCGCTCTAGGCTTTCATCACTTCTGCGTACATCCGATGAAATGAATGGACCCCTCGCTCCTGCCTTGCACTGTACCGCCCACGTTCATAGCTGCGTGAATGCAGGTTCTTCTGCACCGTCTCGCAAATCGCGATATCTTCAATTTGAATCTGGTCGCTGAACTGGACCGAAGTGCTCGCGGCTTTAGTATCGAACGATTCCTCCGGGAGATACCATTCGAAAATCGCCAGCGAGCGCTCGGGTCCGAGCGGCAGAACGATATTCAGCGAAACGTTGTCGGGATAACAGTTGAGCATCCAGTTGGGAAAGATCCAGAAATAATCCGTAGTCAAATCTTCACGTTTTTGCTGATACCGCCGCGGCGTCGAATCCCCCGGCTGCACGCCTCGAATCGGGCTGAATTGCCGCACGTGGCGCGCATAGGTTTCGACGGTATAAGCGCCGTAGTCCAACTCACGGTTCAAGCCCGGATGAACACTGGGCAAGTGATAGCCCTCAAGATAATTGTCAACGTAGGTCTTCCAATTGCATTTCATGTCGTAGGTGCGGCGCTCGAACAGCTTCATGCTGGCAAAGTCGAAACGCTCCACTTGCTTTGGCAGTGTGCCAAAGCTCTTCACCAACGGTTCAGCGGCGGGATCAAGGTTGACGAAAATGAGGTTGAACCACTGTTCAGCCCGCACCGGTGCCAGCGCGAAGCTGTTGGGCGAGAATTCACGCTGGCCTTCGAACTCGGGCGCGCTGATCAGTGAGCCATCCAACCCGTAGGTCCAACCGTGGTACGCGCAGCGAAAGAGCTTGCGAGAACCGCATCCTTCCGCCGGTGGCCCGGCTCGATGCCGGCACACGTTGTAAAAGCCACCCAGCTCGCCCCCACCCCCCCGTACCAGCAGCAGAGGCTCGCCATGAAGTTCAGTAGTAAAGTAATCGCCCGGATTTATCACTTGATGGCCATGCCCCACCACCTGCCACATCTTGCCGAAGATCTTCTGGTGCTCCAGCGCGAGCACAGAAAGATCGGTATAGAGCTGAGCCGGAAGCGACCATGCTCGCGCGATGTCCGGATCAATACGCAGAGACTCGAGGGAAACGGTCATGGCACGGCATTCTAAATGGGGATTGTCGCCAGTAAACGGAATCAGGTTGACGAAATTTGTCATGGATCACGTTCTGAGGCTCTCAATTTGAGCTGGTTTTAACCCCCGGGGCCGAGCGGTTCTTTCCCAAACGTAGCAGCCGCAAGACTTAGCAAGTGGCAACTTGGCGTCGCGATGCCCCATAGGATGGCCACCAAATTGCCATTAATCTGCCAGACGGGGACAGAAAGATTAATCCTTGGGGAGACATTGTGAAACAGAATCTACGAAAACAAAGAGGCTTTTCTCTTATCGAGCTCTTAATTGTGGTGGCCATTATTTTGATTATTGCGGCCATCGCGATTCCAAACCTGCTGCGAGCGCGTATTTCCGCCAATGAGGCATCGGCGGCCAGCTCAATTCGTACCATTAACACGGGTGAGATCAGCTTTTTTTCCACTTACCCAACGCAAGGCTATTCGACTCCTGGCGCTGCTGGTTTGAGTGCACTAGGGCCGGGAGCCATAACCGGTTGCCCGGCTGGTGGTCCGTTGGTCACTGCGGCCTGCTTGATTGACTGGAACCTTTCGCAAGCCAGCACGGTGGCTAAGGCCAAGAGCGGTTTCTACTTCGGTCTCACCAGTACGTCGGGTGCGGCCGTGTTCACGAGCTACACCGTTGGCGGTGCGCCCGGTTCATTCAACCAGAGTGGCGTGCGCTCATTCTGCTCCAATGAGGACGGCGTCATCCACTTCAACCCGTCGCAAGGTGCGGGCGGCACTCCGACCGTGGCTTGGGCGACTTGCGTCAGCGCGGCGTGGCCACAGCTGCAGTAATCCGAGTTTGGCGAAGTACCTGGGGGAGGGTACCAGCCGGGGAGCAACGGAGAGATCCGTTGCTCCTTATTGTTTTTGGCAAGAACCCAGACTTTCTAACGCAACGATCAATCGCAAACGTCGCTGTATCGAATCTCATCTACGCAAATAGCAACATGACACAACTTGTCATTCTGCCGACAAAATCTGCTAGAAACGACCCATCTGCGAGCAACCCATGTCAGTCGCGAGGGTTACGGAAGATTGCTGAGCCCTTGAAAACAAACCATGCCTCGGAATCCGAACCTACCCTATAGTAACTTCTGGTTCTGGCCGCTAAAATGCGAACATAATCGGCAATTGGGTCTACTGAGACCACATCTGATAACGGAGAAGAAGGGAACACACATGCGGAAACAGAAGGGTTTTTCACTGATTGAGTTGCTTATCGTGGTGGCGATTATTCTTATCATCGCTGCTATCGCCATTCCGAACTTGCTGCGCGCGCGTATTTCGGCGAATGAATCGTCTGCCGCCAGCTCGATTCGTACCATCAACACGGCCGAAGTCAGCTTTTATTCCACCTACCCGGCAACGGGCTATTCGGCACCTGGCGCCGCCGCTTTGACGGCCCTTGGGCCGGGCGCCATCACTGGTTGCCCTGCTGGCGGACCTCTGGTCACCGCGGCTTGCTTGATTGACTGGAACCTGTCACAAGCGGCCACAGTAGCTACCGCGAAGAGCGGTTTCTACTTCGGTCTTACCAGCACCTCCGGTGCAGCGCCTTTCTTGAGCTACACCGTCGGCGGTGCGCCTGCTGCGTTCAACCAGAGTGGTGTGCGCTCCTTCTGCTCCAACGAAGATGGCGTGATCCACTTCAACCCGTCGCAAGGCGCGGGTGGTACCCCGACCGTGGCTTGGGCAACCTGCGTCAGCGCAGCGTGGCCTCAGTTGCAGTAGTTTGAATTTGGCGAAGTACCTGGGGGAGGGTACAAGCCTGGGAGCAACGGAGAAATCCGTTGCTCCTTTTGTTTTTCAGGTTACGATGCTTCCCGACATCGCTGATTGGCACAACAGCTAACCGGATACGGGCCGAAGTCCCCGCAAGTGAATTCCAGTCTCTTTACTTTCGTAATCTGGTAACCTCACGTCCCCCTCTCGCACATGGGAAGATTTTGCATATAATTTTCTTATAACCCAACGGGAGGGTCAGCTCTACAACCCATGATCGCAATCGATATCCTTGGCCTCGAAAAAACCTACAGCGTAGGTTTCTGGCGGAAGAAGCCGAGGTGTGCGTTGAAGCCGCTTCACCTGAGCGTGGAAGAGGGAGAGATTTTCGGCTTTCTCGGTCCCAATGGGGCGGGAAAGACTACCACACTCAAGATGCTCATGGGCCTGGTCTATCCTACTGCCGGATCGGCCAAGATCCTGGGCATGGACATTAACGATCAGCGCATGAAGGCGCAGATCGGCTTTCTTCCCGAGCAGCCGTATTTCTACGATTACCTGACTGCGGGCGAACTGCTTAACTACTACGCGCAGCTCTCAGGCGTAGCTCCCAAAGAGCGCGAGCGAAAGGTCCGCGAGGTCCTCGAGCGCGTGGGACTGCCGGACGTGATCAAAGTGCAGTTGCGAAAATTTTCCAAAGGCATGCTGCAGCGAGTGGGCATCGCACAGGCTATCCTGCACGATCCCAGGATTGTCTTCTTCGACGAACCTATGTCCGGACTTGATCCCATGGGCCGCCGTGAGGTTCGGGACCTGATGGAAGAATTGAAACACGAAGGCAAGACGGTTTTCTTTTCGACCCACATCCTGTCCGACGCCGAGGCGCTTTGCGATCGCGTAGCGATCATTCATTTGGGCGAACTGCGGAGCGTCGGCGCGGTCGCCGATCTCACCTCGAGCGTCGAAGGAAAGATTGAGCTGATCTGGCACGGAAACAAGGTGCCGGCCTCGCTGAAAGCATTGGGCGCGGACTGTCATGTCACCGGCGACACCGTGCGCGCCGTGCTCCTCGAAGGCAATCAGGATGCGGCCTTGGAGGCGCTCCGGCGCGAACAGTTGCGGATCGTCTCTTTGATACCCGTTCGGACTTCCCTGGAAGAATATTTCGTTCGCAAGTTGCAGCCATCCAGAGCTGCCGCGGGGGTGACGCAATGAGCGGGCGAATCGGATACATTGCCTCGAATACTTTCCGGGAAGCGGTACGCGACCGTGTTCTCTATAACTTGATCGCATTCGCGTTGCTGATGTCGGGTGCGGCGATTCTCGTCGGCCAGATTTCGATTGGCATTGAGCGCCTGGTAGTGATCAACCTTGGACTCACCGCGGTTTCGTTGTTTGGCGTGGTGATTGCGATTTTCATCGGCATCGGCCTGGTCTCCAAAGAGATCGACAAGCGAACTCTCTACACCGTTCTTTCCCGCCCGGTTCAGCGCTGGGAGTTTATCGTCGGCAAGTTCTTTGGCCTGGCTGGAACACTGGTAGTAAACGCGTTTTTCATGGCACTCGGAGTGTTCGCGGCATTGTTATACGTTTCACGCCACTTCCAGGCAACCGATGGCTGGGTGCTGGTGGCCTTGTATTTCATCATCCTCCAGTTTTTGATCATCACCTCTCTGGCGCTTTTGTTTTCCTCGTTTTCTTCGCCGTTGTTGTCGGCGGTGTTCGCCTTTGCGCTGTTCATAATCGGCACGTTCGCGGAAGACCTAAGGGGATTCGCGGGTTTGACCAACGGCATCGTGCGCTGGCTGGCGACGGGCGCAGCCTATCTGGTCCCGAATTTCTCTGCATTGAATGTGATTACTTCAGTGGCACACGAGCAACCGGTTGCAGGGCAACTCATAATCTCGAACACTGCTTATGCGCTGGTTTACGCCGCAGTAGCTCTGTGCGGCGCAGTGTTGATTTTTGAGCGCCGGAATCTGAAATGAAACCGTCGCGCCGAATCACCGTTGTCGCAAGCGGGTTGCTGATAGTTTGCCTGACCGCGTCGGTGATGTTGCTCCGGAGCATTGATCGCCAGCGCACCGGAGCCACTCTGCAGGAAGTACTTTATATCTCGTCTCCCGCCTTGCTCAAGCGCATGAGCCTGGGATATGACGGATTGCTTGCCGACGTCTATTGGACCCGCGCCGTGCAGTATTTCGGAGATAAGCTCACGCGTGGCTCGGAGCACTTTGACCTGCTGGCGCCGCTGCTCGAAATCACGACGACGCTTGATCCGCAACTGATGGTGGCGTACGAATACGGCTCGAACTTCCTGGCTCCGAAAATACCCGGCGGAGCCGGCCAGCCGCAGCGCGCCATTAAACTAGTGGAGTTCGGAATCCGCCACAATCCTGACCAGTGGCGCCTCTACTACGATCTGGGTTTCATCTACTACATGGAACTCGAAGACTACGACAAAGCCGCTAAGGCATTCGCGGAAGGAGCCAAGCTGCCAAAGACGCATCAAGTTATGCCCATCATGGCGGCCAAAATGGCGGAGCACGCGGGAAACATTCAAACGGCCCGTCTGATGTGGGGCACCACTCTTCAAACCACTCTTGATCCCAAAGTCAAATCTAACGCGGTGGCGCACTTGAATGCCTTGCAGGTGGATGAAGACGTAACCACGCTGGAAAAGCTGGTATCGCTCTACCGCGAAAAAAGCGGACATCTCCCGCAGAGCTTTTCAGACCTGGAAACGGCGAACCTGTTGCGAGGCGTTCCAACCGATCCACTCGGACACACGTACAAGCTCATGCCGGACGGCCACGTCGAAGTGCGAGTTCCTGATGATTTGCCCTTCATTGAAAAAGGAACTCCGATGGGTTACATTCCACCCCTGAAGCCGAACCTGCCTCCCGTAAACTAAAATCCAAGAATGTAGGCGCGAGTCTCATCGCTCGTACGCACCCCAACCGGTGAAAATACGGACAGCACAACTCGACGATGCGGAGGACATCGCGCGTTTGGTGAATGCCGCTTTCCGTCCGGAGCGCTTCTTCATCGCCGGGGACCGCACGAACTCGGAGAAGGTGCGCGACCTGCTGCAGAAGGGCAAGTTCGTGCTCGCGGAGGAAGATGGCGCGCTCATCGGTTGCGTCTACGTGGAAGTGCGGGGCGACCGAGGATATTTCGGCCTGCTCGCGATCGACCCGGCACTGCAACGTTCTGGCGTCGGATCTCGGCTGGTCGCGATTGCCGAGAATGAGTGTCGCTCCGCAGGTTGCCGCTTCATGGACCTCACCATCGTGAACCTGCGTACCGAGTTGCCTGCGTTTTACCAGCGTCTCGGCTACGTGGAAAGCGGAACCCTGCCCTTTCCATCCGATCAGCACCCAAACCAGCCTTGCCATTTGGTGAGGATGTCGAAGCCTCTCGCCTAGTAGGAGGCATTACCATGATCCTCTGTGTCAGCGAAGTCCAATCCTGGGCCGAGTGTTGTTTCTACGGTTCGCCGATGGTGGAAAGAGAGCATGTCGCGGGATGGATTCTTTTCCACCTCGAAGCGTCTTGTCTCTACGCTGTGGGAGTTTGCTCGCGAATCAGCTCCTTCACGTCGGCGGCAACGCTACGGCGATGTTGAGTATGACTGGGACTTCCGCGTAGATACGACCAGCGCGACGGTGGGCTGGCGTGATCGACTGCTGGGACATTTCCACTCGCCTTATCAACCGACCGAGCCCGCGCTGTTTCGCGAAATGCTGGAGAGCCTGATGGCGAGTGCGCTGCCGTCGAGTGCGAAAGTTGATCTTCACGAATTCACCTTCATCGACATCGGCGCGGGCAAGGGACGAGCGCTTTTGATGGCTGCGCATTATCCCTTCCGGCGCATTCTCGGAATTGAACTGCTGCCCGAACTGCATCGCGTCGCGAAGGAGAATATCGCCAGGTACAAGAGCGATTCGCAGCAATGCTTCATGATCGACTGTTTTCTCTGCGACGCCAGCGATTTCGTCTTTCCGCCCGAGCCGACCGTGCTTTATCTCTTCAATCCTTTGCCCGAATCAGGGCTGGCGAGGATGATCGGCAATCTGGAGCGGTCGTTGCGCGAACATCCCAGAGCGGTGTTTGTGCTTTATCACAATCCTCTGCTGGAGCCGGTGCTGGCGCGGAGTACGGTGTTTAAGAAAATCGCGAGCACTGAGCAGTTTTCAATCTTTTGCGGTACCTATCTTCGAAGGGCCAAGGGTTGAAAAAGTTGATGACCGTTTCGATTACGGGAAATCCGGGTCTATGCGGTTGGGTTGGTGAACGGCTTGGAAATTACGGTGGTTTACACGGATGAAAACGATGAGGAAAGACGCATCATCTCGGCGTGGCGAGCGGAACCATGCGACTGGATGCGGACCTACTGGCCTGGTTCCGGCAACAGCGCGGCTATCAAACCCGCATCAACGCCATCCCGCGCGCGTATATGAAGGCGCCTGCGTCGTCGTGATATTCCCACTTCTCGCGCAAAGGGCGCGCGAGAAATGGGGCACCCGCGGTCTTGGTTATTGCTTGAGCGGTTGGCGGCGGCCGTGACGGATGTGCAGGACATAGACGAAGTTGTTTTCAATGGTGAACAGAATGCGATACACGTGGGGCGGGTGGCCGTAGAGCAGGTGGCGTACTTCAAATGGGAAAGCCGTGCTCTCCGGAACTAGCGGGCAGCGCTTCGGAAATTCAGCAAGGGATGCGATGGCGTCCTGCAACGCTAGAAACCACCGGATGCCAGTGTCTCCGGCATGCTGGGATAGCAGCCAGTCAAGAATTGCGTCCCCGTCCTGCTCGGCTGCCGCCGTCGTCTCAGCGCGGAAGGTCATGCTTGCGGCGCAGGTCCGCGAGAAATTCGGTGGCGGGTCTGGTGCGGCCTGCTTTCACATCTTCGTAGCCTTGCCGGATTCCTTCAGCCGCTTCCGCGAAGTCCTGCCGCTCCCATTCGAGGTAGGTCGCCAAGGCATCATCGAGGACGGTGGCAGGATCCTGGCCACGCCGTTTTGCGTACTCTTCCAATTGCGCTTTACGCTCCGGCTTGAGCGGGATCATATCCATGGCTGGCCTCCGGTCTCCTTCGATCCATCGTATGACGTTCCGCGGCTTGGGTCAAAAACCATCGCTCCTCAGCAAGCGCCGGACTCACGTTGCTTCATGGCGAAAGACCACTATACGTTCTGGAAGCGGTGTCAGCCTCAATTCCCTGCGGAGTTCAGCGCGGATGTCAGCGACAAGAGCGTCCAATGAGGCAGTTTTATTCTTCGCCATTGACACCGCGAACTCATGCGCCAGGAGCACTTGTTTCTCACTGCCCAGAAGTTGGATATCCGCTAAGGCCGATTCAAGATCCCGCGCATAGTCGCGTAGGTCCTGCCGATTCGCTGCGTTCTCAACCCTGCGATAGGCCTAGAGCAGATACCGAATGCGCATGTCATGACGTTTGTTTTCCTGGTCACGATTCATCGACAGGCGATGCACTGCATACCATCCAATGATTGCGAGCGCCACGGTAACGACGAGGGATAGCTGCATATGCTAATTCTTGGTCCAGTTGGAGGCCCTGACAATTGCCAATGCTGGTACTAAGGCGGTATCAGCTCACGCACCCCTTTGCATGACCCAATCGCATTTCAACCCTAGCCCGGCGCTCCAAGTAGGGCCTGTCCCCGGGGTTTTATTTCATCACGTCCGCTTGCCTCGCTACGCTCCGCCTGCCGTCAACAACCGGGCGACACATTCCTAGGTCGTCTCGTAAACTAATCCTGTGGACCTAAATTCCATACTCCGCAACTTTCTTGTCCTCGGACTGGCCGCGGTCCTTGCGGCCGCCAGCCCTGCGCCCGACGTTCATGGCATCGCGCAGGCTGTGGACGAGCGGTACAACCATTTGCGGTCCCTGGAGGCTGAGTTTGCGGAGATTTATCGGGGGGCGGGGATGGAACGCACTGAATCGGGAACACTTTGGTTAAAAAAACCTGGCAAGATGCGGTGGGAGTACCGTTCTCCAAGGCAGAAGCTGTTCCTGAGCGACGGCAAAGATGCCTGGTTTTATGTTCCGGGCGAGCGGCAGGCGCAGCGGACGGCAGTTAAAAAGCTGGACGATTTGCGCTCTCCACTGGCGTTTCTTCTGGGTAAGACGAAGCTGGAGAAGGAATTGCAGGGATTGTCGTTAGCCCCGGATGTGACCCCGTTGGCGGCGGGGGATGTGGTCGTGCGGGGCGTTCCGAAGAGTTTGGCAGAGCGGGTTAGCCAGGTCTTGCTTGAGATCACTCCTGAGCACTGGATCAGCAGAATTTTAGTTGAGGAAGTGGATGGTTCGGTCACGGAATATCGCTTTAATGGTTATAGGGAGGATGTGGCCGTGCCCGATCAGCGGTTCCAGTTCGCGGTGCCGAATGGGGTTGAAGTGGTTGATGGGGGATGGGGGCAATAGCTGGGGCGAGGAAAGCAGATTCCTCGCTTCGCTCGGAATGACAAGCGATTTGGGTGCGTCCCAATCCTTCAAGGATTTCGTAAAGGATAAGTATAGCTCTGTCATTGGGTTACGACGAATCAATCTAGTCGGCAACGAAGAAATGAGTGTGGCATTACCCCCGATACAGTTTGATCGGCAATTAACAAATCTGTGACCAGCGGGAATGCTAGACTGAGGTGGGCAACGGTAAACGGACAGCGGCATGGCCGAATTTGTGGTCAAAATCGCGGACGAGCGTGGGCACCTGTTGGAGCAGGTCGAGAGCGGGTACTCGGAGGCCGAGGTTCGCGACCGCTTCGTGCAGCAGGGCTTCCTGGTGTACTGGGTCAAGCCGCGGGGCATGTTCTCAAGCGGCGGGTTCAGTCTGCGGGCGCGAGGCAAGGTCAAGCAGGGCCAGTTTCTTATCTTCAATTCGCAGTTCCTGACGCTCATCAAGGCCGGACTGCCGATTTTGAATTCTCTGGACTTGCTGATCAAGCGGCAGAGAGATCCGTATCTGCAAAGCCTGTTGCAGAATGTGCGCGACCGGGTCAAGGCCGGAGAGTTGCTCTCCGACGCGTTTGCCGGTCAAGGAGCGTTTCCGAAGATTTACACCAGCACCCTGATGGCGGGCGAGAAGAGCGGCAACATGGAGGAAGTGCTCTCGCGCTACATCGCCTTCCAGCGGATGGCGTTGACGTTCAAGAAGAAGCTGGCGGTTTCGCTGGTGTATCCGACGCTGCTGGTGGCGGTGGTTTCGATCATGCTGGTGTTCCTGGTCACGTATGTGGTGCCGCAGTTTGCGAAGCTCTACCAGGACATGAATGCGCAATTGCCGGCGATCACGCTGGTCATGCTGGATATTGGGAACCACGCACAAAGATATTTTCCGGTTTTCGGGATTGCTGTGGTAGCCGGGTTCCTTGGTTTTTGGCGATGGAAGAAGACAGATCGCGGAGCCGAACGCATCGACCGCGCAATTCTCTCGCTGCCTTTGCTCGGGCAAATATGGCTGAAGTACCAGGTGGCAAATTTTTCCCGCATGCTTTCGACCTTGCTTGCGGGCGGAATGCCGCTGGTTCCGTCGCTGCAAACGGCGGGAGCATCGATGAGCAGCAGGCGTATCCTGATTGGCATTTCCGAAGCCGCCGTCCGGGTACGCGAAGGGCAGCCGCTGGCGAAGAGTTTGGAAGAGCAGAAGATGTTTCCCGAGTTGTCGGTGGAAATGATCGAAGTGGGAGAATCCACCGGAGCCTTGCCGGCAATGTTGAACTCGGTGGCAGAGTTTTACGAGGAGGACGTGCAGAACGCGCTGGGCGCAGCCATGGCCCTGATCGAGCCGATCATCCTCATTTTCATGGCAGTGATTGTTGGCGGAATACTGATCTCGCTCTATTTACCCATCTTCACTTTGGGTTCTACGATTCACTGATGTGCGATTGGATAGACGAGAAATATGGCTCTGGCCTGGGTTAGGTAGGTTTTAGAAATGGCAACAACAACCGAAAACAAAGCGGTATTCGTGGGCGGGAACGGCAGCGTAGCGCCCGGCACCCACGCTGAGGAATTGGATCGAGCGCAGGATATTGCGCGGCGTTATCGCTGCCAGTTCGTCGATCTGCACAATTTTCAACTGCACCACGATCTGTTCAAGACCATTCCCGTTCACCTGATGTTCCGCTACAACTTCGTTCCGCTCGAAGAGACGGAAGACGGACGGCTCGCGATCGCGATCGCCGATCCCAGCCAGTTGATGATGATTGACGAGATCAGCCTGCTGCTGGGCAAGCGCATAGTCACCAAAGTTTCGACGCTGGCGCAGATCACCGAAATCCTCAAGAAGACAGAACAGTCGAAGCGGGTTCTCGAAGATGCCAGCGAAGGCTTCGCCCTGGATGTGATCCGGGAAGATGAAAGCGGCACTGAAGAGAGCATTTCGATCGACCGGCTGGCGACGCAGCAGGGCGACATCAGCCCGATTATTCGTTTAGTCGATACCACGATCTTCACCGCCCTGCAGCGGCGGGCGAGCGATATTCACATTGAAACCCGCGACGATTCCGTGTGCATCAAGTTCCGTATCGACGGCGTGCTTACGCAAGCCATGCCGCCGATTGCCAAGGAGCATCACTCGACCATCATTTCGCGTATCAAGGTGATGAGCGAGTTGGATATTTCCGAACGCCGGGTTCCGCAGGACGGACGTTTCCGCGTCCGCTACGGTAGCCCGGAGCGGCCGATCGATTTCCGCGTTTCGATTATGCCGTCGATTCACGGCGAGGATGCCGTGCTGCGCGTGCTCGACAAAGAATCGATGAGCGAGAAGTTCCACAAGCTCACGCTCGATGTCGTGGGCTTTGACGAAGACGACCTGCGGAAGTTCCGCCGCTATATTAAAGAACCGTATGGCATGGTGCTGGTCACGGGACCAACCGGCAGCGGCAAGACCACGACGCTGTATGCGGCGGTCAGCGAGATCAAGACTGACGAAGACAAAATCATCACCATCGAGGACCCGGTCGAATATCAGATTCGCGGCATCACCCAGATTCCGGTCAATGAGAAAAAAGGTCTGACCTTCGCTCGTGGATTGCGCTCCATCCTGCGTCACGATCCTGACAAGATCATGGTCGGCGAAATCCGCGACACCGAAACGGCACAGATCGCGATTCAATCCGCGCTGACTGGCCACCTGGTTTTCACCACCGTCCACGCCAATAACGTGGTCGATGTTATCGGGCGCTTTCTCAACATGGGAGTTGAGCCTTACAACTTCGTTTCTGCTTTGAACTGCATTCTGGCGCAACGGCTGGTGCGACTCATTTGCGAGTCCTGCCGAACGGCAACACACTATGCCCCGGAGGTTTTGGAGGCTAGCGGTCTCGATCCGAAGACATGGTCGGAGGTCAACTTCTACGAAGGGCAAGGCTGCATTGAATGCGCCGGGACGGGATTCCGCGGACGAACTGCCATCCACGAGTTGCTCGACCTGAGTGACCGCATCCGCGAAATGATTCTGCTGAAGAAGCCAACGTCCGAGATTCGGCGAGCGGCCCGCGATGAAGGCATGCGGTTCCTGCGGGAGTCCGCTCTGGATAAAGTGCGAATCGGGCTGACGACGTTGAAAGAGATTAACAAAGTCACCTTCATCGAGAGCATGCGCTGAGCTCGTTCTCCTGGTGCATTGTCATTCCGAGCGTAGCGAGGAATCTGCATTCTTGTGCGAGGAAGCGAACAGCAGATTCCTCGTTTCGCTCGGAATGACAAATTCAAGGGTGTGGCTGGCAGGTCGGAACTGACGAAGGGGGAACGGTCGCTCCCCGGAAAACTGATCTCTCGCCCGGTAGGCCAGTGACTCTGGTGCTCTTCCAGCTATTGCATTTATGAGCAGTTGAGGGTTTTACTTGTAGTATCGCTGCTGGGAGTAGTGTCCGTAATGCGTTCTAATTTCAATTCGAGTTCCAAGCCAAAGCTGGCCTGTGAGATCGCGGCTGATCGCGTGCTCGCGGGACGGGTTTCGGAACGCGGCGGCATGGTCGAGTCGTGCGCCGCCAACGAGTTGGCGCCGGGGAGCGTAGTGCCTGACCTGATGGAAGCAAATCTGCGCGAGCGCAAGCGCGTCTTCGACACCATCCGGGAGACCTTGGGTAGTGTGAGCAGCCGGTCGCGCGACGTCATTGCCGTTCTGCCGGATGCCGCAGTTCGGGTGATGTTGCTGGACTTTGAAACTCTCCCGGCCAATCGCACTGAAGCCGAGAGTGTCGTCCGATTCAGATTGAAGAAGTCGCTTCCGTTTGATCTCGACAAAGCCAAAATTTCCTATCATGCACAGCCCGCTGCAACCGGGCTGAGGGTAGTGGCAGCGGTTGCACTGAGCAGCGTCATCGAAGATTATGAGTCGGTCTTCCGCGAGGCAGGATACAGTCCGGGCATCGTGCTCCCATCCATGCTGGCCGCGTTGGGGGCGGCGGACGCGGACAAGCCGACGCTGGTCGTGAAAGTCGACGCCCGGACCACCAGCATTGCGATTCTGGACAAGAATCAGCTGCTGCTGTTCCGGACTTTGGAAAACCCGCGCGGAGCAGCTATCACCGGGGAGCAGCTTGCCGAGGAGGTTTATCCGTCGGTGGTCTTCTTCCAGGATACTTACCAACTGAATATTCAGCACATTTTCATCGCGGGTCTGGCGGACGCGGGCGGAGCCGTCCCGGCGCTTCGCGCCCAGACTGGAGCCGAGGTCTCAGAACTGGTCGTGAATTCGCAACTGGGCGCAAGCGTGGGTTCGCTTCCGAAGTGGAAGATGGCCGGGGTCGTGGGGGCCCTGCTTTCGTAGATGCGCGTCGACATCAATCTCGCAAGTCAACCGTACGAGGATGCGCGGCTTTTCTGGCTGCGCTGGGGCGGAGGACTGGTTGCTCTTGGTGTTCTGACCCTGCTGCTGCTGGCTATCACCGTCAACGGGTGGAGGGGGGCACGCAGCGATCGAAAACTGATCCGGCAATATGAAGCGCAGAGCGCGGCGCGGGACAAGGAAAAGGCCGACGCGCAAGCTCTTCTGAATCTTCCCCAGAACAGCAGTACCCGCGACCGGTCCCAGTTCCTCAATGATCTCTTCCAGCGCAAGTCTTTTTCCTGGACCAAGGCCTTTGAAGACCTGGAGCAGGTCATGCCGCCACGGCTGCATGTGGTATCGATCCATCCTGAGCTGGCGCCGGATAATGAGTTGGAAATCAAGCTGATCGTGGCTGGAGACAGCCGCGAGCATGCCCTCGATCTGGTAAGCAAGATGGAGGCTTCCCAACACTTCCACGAGACTTACATTGAAGAGGAAGAAAACTCCACCCAAGGCAATGGAGACGCGGTGCAGTTTCACATTAGCGCTCTTTATGTTCCCGAGGTGGGAGGCACCAGCGCGGGAGGGGTACAGTAATGCCCGATCTGCGAGACGCTCGGCGGAAAGTGAAAGTCGCCCTAGCCGCGCTGGCGGTTGTGGATGTGATCGCAATCGGAGTGTTCTTTTCACCGCTCGTGGGATCGCAAGCGTCGCGGCGCGAACAACTCGATCAGGCCTGGAGAGAATTGCAGCAGAAGACGCGGGAGGTCGAACCGCTGCGCGGTCTGGATAAAAAAATTCCGATTGCCCGCAAAGAGATTGCTGACTTCTATACCCAGCGCCTGCCCCTCCAGGACTCCGCGATTTCCGCCGACCTCGGCAAAGTGGCGGCGCAGACCGGCGTAAGGATCGAAAGCATCAAGTACGCAATGAAGGACCCGGAGACAGTCGGAGTGCGGCGTCTGGAAATTGAAGCGGACCTCGCCGGCGACTACCTCCAGCTGGTGCGTTGCATTAACGCCCTCGAGCGCGACCAATTGTTTTTTCTGGTGGACAGCGTTGTGCTCGGCGGAGAGCAGGGCGGCGTGGTCAAGCTGCAGCTTAAACTGGAAACCTATCTGAAGACGGGCGCTGCCTAAGTGAAACTCGGAGCGGAAAATCGGACGAAGCTGATCGTGGCCGCCGTGCTGATGACGATCGCGGCCGCAGTGTTCCTGCTCAATTCCGGGGGCTCCCCACCGAAGGCAACTGCGCCCGTGCCCACGGCTACTCCGCTGGCGACCTCTCGGCCAAGTGCTGCTTCTCGACCAGCGACAGCGAGGTCTCGCAGCAAAAAGGTGAGCGTTGCGCCGCGCTCGCTCGATCCCACTCTGCGCTATGACTGGCTGAAGGGCAGCGAAGACACCAAGTACGAAGGCACGGGCCGGAACATCTTTATGACCCAGGCGGAAATTCCTACGCCGATAACGAAGCCACAGACGGACGAGGAAAAAGAGGCAGCAAACCAACCTCCACCTCCGCCGCCTCCGCCTCCCATCAACCTGAAATTTTTCGGATTCGCCAGTAAGCCCGGCGAGAGCAAAAAGATTTTCCTGTCGGAGGGTGAAGACGTGTTCATCGCGGCAGAGGGAGACGTCGTCAACCGGCACTACAAAGTCTTGCGCATCTCGCCCACGTCCGTGGAAATCGAAGACGTACTCAACAATAACCGCCAGAGCATTCCGCTGACTGCGGGGTGAGTAGAATTGAGTAATCGCAAAATAAATGACACCTTAAGTCAATTGTCATTCCTCGCGAAGCGAGGAATCTGCTGTTCTGTGAATGCCATCACAATAAATAGCGATTCTCAATAACTAAGAATTCCATGAGCATGCGCTCTCAAAAATCCGCCTGCCATCGTCGCTCTGAGCGCGGATACATCCTCATCACCCTCATATTGTTTGTGGCGCTCCTTGCCATCGCTGCCACGGTCATGCTTCCGGTGATTGCCTTCCAGGTGAAGCGCGATCGCGAGGAAGAGTTGATTCATCGCGGCGTACAGTACTCGCGAGCGATGAAACATTTCGTCAAAAAATTCGGCCGGTATCCAACCCGCATCGAGGAACTGGAAAAAACCAACGAGGTCCGCTTCCTGCGCAAACGCTATAAAGATCCGATCACCGGGAAGGACTTCAAGATCCTGCACATGGGCGACGTACAAATGTCGTTTGGAGCGGGAATCGCAGGAGCCGTTCCGCCAGGTGGTCTGAATCCGGGTGCGCCCGGAGCGCCAGGTGTGCCCGGCAGCCAAGCAGGATTGCTCAACGCTGCCCAGAATACAGCGGCCGTGGCTGGAGGTCTGGCTGCCGCGATTAATGCAGGCAACTCCGGTCCGACTCCCGGAATCGGCACACCTGTAACCCCAAGCCCGGGGCAGAACAGTGATGAAAATGCCGATGAAGATAACGCCGGCGCTACGCCAAGACAGGGTGCGAGTGCGCCGGGAGCAGGTTCTGGACCTACGGGCGGTGTCGGGGCAACCGGCCAAGCCAGCCCGGCCGGCGGGGCTCAGGTCTTCGGCGGCGGCCCGATGGTGGGTGTGGCGAGCACGAGCAAAGACAAGACGATTCGCATCTTTAATAAGAAAGATCACTACAACCAGTGGCAGTTCATCTACGATCCGAGCACCGATCGCGGAGGCCTACTCACCACACCCAACCAGCCGGGGCTTCAGGGGGCGACCGCAGTGATGCAGAATGGCGCTACCGGGACTCCCGGCGCACCTGGCGCACCAAACACACCTGGCGGCATCTCCGGGCAACCCGGCTTCGGCGCCCAACCCGCGCAGCCGACACAACCCGGTATTCCGACTCCGCAAATGCCTCCCGAGCAAGAGCAGTAGGATCCACTCAAAATCAGCTCTGAGAGCGTCGGTGATGCCGATTCCCAACTTCACCAGATGAAAATCCTTTTGCCGTATTGCGAACCAAGAACGGTGTACAATCGCAGCCGCTTTTGATTTCCGCGGAGGAGATTCTGCCGAACGATTCCGACGCAAATCCTTTACCCAGGGGAAAGACAAATGAAAAGATGCAAATCGCTATTGCTCGTATCCGTGTTTGTGCTGGCCTCTATGCTGGCAGCAACTGCAGCCAATGCGCCAACCCTGACTTTCAAATTCACCCTAGTCAAAGTGGGAAAGCTGACCACAGGCGTCGGTGGCATCAACGATGCCGGGGTGATGGTGGGACAGTATCAGGACAAGCCCGCGGAAATGCATGGCTTTATGTTGAGCGGTAAAACCGTAACCCACATCAATCATCCGAACGGCAGCGGCACGGTTTGCGTGCACATCAATTCCAGTGGCGCGATCGTGGGCTATTACACAAATGCTAAAGGCCACGAGAAGGGATTTCTGTATCAGAACGGAAAGTTTACGACCATTCCCGGCCCCGCTGGAGCGCTCGACTCACAAGCCAACGGCATCAACAACAATGGGGTGATCGTCGGCGCCTACACGACTTCGACTGGATCCGCGCAAGGATTCGTCCTGAAAGGCAAGACCTACAAGACACTCAATCCACCTGGTTCCAGCGCTGCGACCGCGACCGGCATCAACAACAAGGGAGAGATCGTGCTGAATTGGTTGGATGCTTCGGGCTCAAGCGAATCCTCCATCTACAACGGCAAGACTTACCGGACGATTGACGTTCCCGGCGCAGTGGAGTCAATGGCTCAGGACATCAACGACGCGGGCGACGTCGTATATCAATGGTTTCCAAACGACTTCAGCGGACACGGGGCGCTGCTCCACAAAGGCAAATACTACAAGTTCGACTGCCCGAAGAGCATGAGCACTGCCGGTGCCGGACTCAACAACGTCGGCGTTCTGGTGGGATCCTGCCAACCGCTGAACAATTACATTGAAGGATTCAAGGCGACCTACTGATCGGCTAAGACACAAAAAGCCTCATCGCAAGCGATGAGGCTTTTCTATCTCCAAACTCTTTCAACTTAAACGCTGAAGGAAGATCCGCAGCCGCAGGTGCTCTTCACGTTCGGATTCTCGAACTTGAAGCCCGCGCCTTCGAGGGTTTCGACGTAGTCGACAATGCATTGGTTCAAATACATCAGCGAGGTCGAGTCTACATAGACCTTGAGGCCGTCCATGTCGAACACTTTATCCATCATCCCGGCGCCGTTTTCAAACGACATCGAGTAGGAGAAACCCGAGCAACCTCCGCCCACAACTCCCACGCGCAGGCCGGTAGGGACGGGATTCTGTTGCGCCATAATTTCCTTAACCTTGGCAATAGCGTTCGGAGTCAAGCTAACCGGCGGCTTCTTGGGTGTTACTTCCGGGGTCGTCGGTACGGTAGTTGTGGCCATGGGTATCTCCTTGAAATTGTTGCTTAACAATTATAGCAAAGCCGGGGTCGCGGTCGAAGCAAAAATCCTCGCTCCGAAGCCGAAATCAATTAGTTAGACGAGCCAGGCCCCCCTGCGGTCGCGGCCCAAAAACAAAACCTGCCGGGGCTTGCCTTCTGGGGATATAATTCGCCTTTGAGGGCCCCTTAGCTGGGTTGGTTGTTGCCCACAACCAATATCGGCAAAGCTTCCGGGTCTGCTCGAGATCAGCACCGAGGTGACGACATGTCTATTATGTGGCCGCTGGGTATCGTTTGTGGAGTTCTCCTCACGGTTTTCATCATCCTCCTGATCTACCGCAGCACGCTCACCATGCAAGAGGATGATCAACTGTTCCTGGGTGAATCCGAGTCCCACATGGAAAAGGAACAGATCGAGATCATGGCCAAGGTCAACAAGATTACTCCCGTGGTGAAGTGGCTGGGAGCTGCCTCTGGGGTGTTGATTCTCGTGATGGCTGGCCTGCTCGTCTACCAGGGATTGCAACAGGCAGCCCAGTAGTTTTCGGAGGCCATGGGCGCGGGAGAGCGGTCGGCCAGCTGAATTCCCGCATGATCGCCTTGCCGCTGAAAATATCGAAGGGCCGGACGCCGCTACGTCCCGCCCCCACTTCTTGGTGCCGGGAACAGGACTCGAACCTGCACGCCTTGCGGCACTGGATCCTAAGTCCAGCGCGTCTGCCAATTCCGCCATCCCGGCATTCGATCCCTCTGCGGAAGTATTAGCTTAATGGAGTGACGGAGGGTTCGCAATAGAACCAAAAAGCCGCGCCCCGGAGCCTGCGGGTTTGCAGGAGTCCGGGGCACACATTAGCCCACTCGCAATTTTCGCCCCTCGACAATATCGACGCGGCTTAATCGCTGTGCTTGCTGATTTTGCTGTTAAGCAGCGAAACCAGCGACTCGCCGCCGGCCGGCGGCTTCACGTCGGTGCTGCGCACGATATCCGATGAAGTCAGGCGCTTGCCATACAAGCGGTAGTTCGCGTCGTTGTCTGGTTCCACGGTCGCACTTCCGAGGGATGCGCCGGCAAACAATCCCTTAGCCCGCCCATAGGTCAGGATGTCAGCGTTGTCAACTGGACCTGCAGCAGTCGCGCCCGGGCCGGCCGCAGCCGTCGCGTCCGCTCCCATCTTCGTCTTGCCATTCAGGACCTGGTTCACCACTTTCGAATCCATGAGCAGGAGGACAAAATCAGAAGACGATCCTCCAACCTGCAAACCAAGGCTGGCGCCGCCGATCGTGTACATGGCGGGCGCGGACCACTTGCCATCAAATTTCTGCCCGGTCCGGCAAAGCAAGGGACCGCGTCCACCGCTTCCGCCCACACCAAAACCGAACTTCTTTATGCCCGGCAAAATCATAATGCATTCCGCCTTTGCCAGCACGGAGGTTGAAATGTCCTTGCTGTTGAGCATGTCCGTTAACACAATGTTCGCTTGCTGAAGAGTATCTTCGTCTTTCTGCTTGTCGGCCGCGAAGGCCGGAAGGATTAGCAGCATCGTTAGCATCGAAGTGAGGAAGCAAGGCAAAGCTCTCTTGGCGATCCACTCACCTGTTTTTCCAAAGGCTGTTTGTCGCATGGGATCTGTTTCCTTTCCTTTTCTTTTTGATGGCATTGCTTTGCTGCCTGCCTGACCGATCCTTCTCCCCACGGCCACACTGCAGCGATTTTAATAAGATACGCGCAACTTGTTGGGCTGAGAACTATGAAAACTAATAGTCCGTATACGGCCGCGGATGCCGCCGTTCACTGGGCCCTTTTCTGTTTCCGCCGCTGCCGCTACACTGAAGGTCTTATGAATAACCCATCGCAACCCAATATCCGTCTGGTGAACGCTCCTGACTATCGCGAGACCTATGCCAACAGCGTGCAAGTGCGAGTGAATGTCTGGGATTTCTTTCTGGTCTTCGGCACGTTGCAACAGCAAAGTGAATCCCAGGTGGAAGTCCGAAACTTTCAGGGCGTCTATCTGAGCCCGCAGCAGGCCAAGGCGTTGATGTCGATTCTGCAACAGAACGTATCCGGTTACGAAAGCACATTCGGCGAAATCAAGCTGGATCCCCGAATGGCGACAGCCGGACCGGTGCACTAGCCTGTTGCGGCTCCCGGAGCGAGATCGAGCTGCGGATCAAGCAAACAAGATCAGAACCGTCCTGATTTTTTTGCTGTTCTTCTCTGTGCTCTTCATCCTTCACCTTCCTCTGCTACACCTACCTTATTTCTGGGATGAAGCCGGATACTACGTGCCGGCCGCTCGGGATCTGCTGCTGCACGGCACGCTGATTCCCCATTCCACTCCTTCGAACGCGCATCCGCCGCTGGTCATGGCATACCTCGCCCTGGCTTGGAAGCTTCTGGGTTATTCTCCCGTCGTCACGCGCACCGCAGTGTTGGCGATCGCGGCACTTTCTCTGCTGGGCCTTTTTCGACTCGCTCAGCAAGCCGCGAATACGGAGGTGGCAGTCGCCTCCGTCGTCTGCACCGCGCTATATCCGGTTTTCTTCACCCAAAGCTCCCTCGCTCACATCGATCTCGCGGCCGCCGGATTAGGCTTCTGGGCCATGCTCGCCTACCTCGAGGACCGGCCATGGACCGCAGCAATCTGGTTCTCTCTGGCAGCCCTCGCCAAAGAGACTGCCATCATGGCCCCTCTTGCTTTGTTCGCGTGGGAGTTGCTGAGAACTCTCCTGAATCGAGATACCACAACTTCACCACCTGTGAAAACACTCTTGATTCGTACCAAGGTATGCCTTCAGGCATACCGTAGGACACAAGAAATCGATCCAGCTTTAGCCGCTGAGGAAGGCCCCAAGCGCAGAGGCCCATCGCCCCAACTTCTCCTTCCGCTCATCCCGCTCGCGCTCTGGTACACCTTCCACTACGCTCGCACTGGAGTCGTCTTCGGCAACCCGGAATTTTTCCGCTATAACGTCGAAGCCACCATGCAACCGCTCCGCGTGCTGCTCGCGCTTGGGCTGCGCCTCTGGCAGGTCGTCGGATATCTCAACCTCTACCTCCTCACCATGGCAGGAGCGCTGGCAATGGGTCTTCCGCCGCTCCAGGACAACGGCATTGAGCGCAAGAGGATCGCACTGGACATACAATTTTCGTTCCTCGCCGTAACCGCTGCGTACGTGATTGCAATGGCGGTGGTAGGAGGAGCCGTGCTTGCCCGCTACATGCTTCCCGCAGTTCCACTAGTGATCATTCTCTGGGTTTCCACCCTGTGGCGAAGAACGCGGCTGTGGCGTGCCCTGGTCGCAATCGTGGCTTTAGCCTTTGTGGCCGCGCTGTTCGTCAATCCTCCCTACGGATTTTCTATCGAAGACAATCTCGCTTACCGCGATTACATCCTGCTGCACGAGCACGCCGAGGACTTTCTGGAGGCGCGCTATCCGATGGCGCGAGTTCTGACGGCATGGCCCGCCAGCGACGAGATTTCTCATCCCTCCCTCGGCTACGTCACCCGCCCGATGCGCGTGTTTCGCATCGAAGACTTCACCGTCGAGCAACTGATGGCCGCGTCCGACCTGCGTTCAAATTTCGATGTAGCCCTGGTTTTCTCCACCAAGTACGAGCCGTCGCATCCATGGTTTGAGCGCTGGCGGAAATGGCAGCAATGGAAAACAGAATTTTTCGGCTACCACCGCGATGTCCCCCCAGCCGCAGCGGCGCAAATCCTCGGAGGCCGTCTCGTCTACAACGACATTCGTCGCGGCCAGTGGGTAGGGGTGATTGAGATGGACCAAATAGAGGAAGCCCGAGCTCGCCCAAAACCGTGAGCCCTCTCGATTCACTGTCATCCCGAGCGGAGCGTGACCGTGCAAAGCACGTTCACGCGCAGTCGAGGGACCTTGTGTTCCGCCGAGCGGAAACAAGGTAAACCATCGCGATAAACATAGCTAGGCTATAATCGAATGCGAAAGATCGGCCCCTAGCCACAGGGGCTGGGAGCGCTCTGAAGAGCAGCTGCCGGGGGTCGGCTAGTTCTTCTCGACTCCGTATGAGCAAGCACCTTTATCGCCCGCTTTTACTCAAGATCTTCCTCAGCTTTCTGTTCTGCGCAAACACTCTCGCCTCGGCCCAGACTAAGCAGGCCGAAGAAAAGCAAGCCGACACGATTCGTGGCGCTGTAATCAACAGCGTGACCCAGGAGCCCATCGGTCGCGCTCTCGTCTACTCCCCGGACAACCGTTTCGCCACAATGACCAATAGCGAGGGACGGTTTGAATTCGACCTTGCAAAAGCCGAGCCCAACGAGAATAAGGACCAGAACTCTGGATCGGCGAACTCCGGAGGCCCCGCGAACATTTGTAGCGCCCAGGGTTGTACGAACTACACATCTGCGAACGGTGGCGGCTATCGTATCGCCACGCTGATCGCTCGCAAACCGGGCTTTCTAAACGACCAACGTCCAACCCAGAGTTCCCAACAAGACACGACCAAGGAAGTCACCATCTCGCTCACGCCCGAAGCTCTTGTGCTTGGCCGGGTCGTTCTTCCGACGTCCGAACCTTCTGACACTATCCAACTCGAACTCTATCGACGCCAGGTGCAAGAGGGCCGCGCCCACTGGGTTCGCGCCGGTTCTGCTTCGACGAAGTCAAACGGCGAATTTCGCTTTGCCGACCTCACGGCGGGCAGCTATAAATTGCTGACCCGGGAGTTGATGGATCGCGATCCTCTCATCTTCGACCCGCGCGGACAGCTCTACGGATACCCTCCTATCTACTTTTCCAACGCCACCGATTTTGGTGCCGCGCAAATCATTCAGTTAACCGCAGGGCAGATTTTCCAGGCGGATATTTCTCTGGTCAGGCACCCCTACTATCAAGTCAAAGTGCCAGTCGCAAATGGGGCTAACCTTCACGGCGTCGTTGTGTCCCCCCAGGGTCACCGAGGCCCAGGATTCGCCCTCGGCTACAACGATCAGGACCAGATGATTGAAGGCCTCATGCCCAACGGAAACTACACCCTGGAGGCGTCGAGCTTTGGACCCATTGCCGCGTCAGGAGTGTCAGTTATTAGTGTGAAGGGCTCGGCCGTCGACGGTCCCCGCATGACTCTGGTCGCGAACGGCTCCATCAGCGTGAACGTCAAGGAAGAATTCACGTCCAACGAAGATGCGAACCAGTCAGATTCAAACTTCACTATCTCCGATAACGGGGGCACACGCTCGTTTCGCGCAGGTGGACCGAGGCGCTACCTCAACATTCGTCTGGAGCCGGCGGATGACTTTGGCCAGGAAAGAACGATTGGGCCGCGTCCTCCCACCGGACCTGATGACGATTCGCTCGTAATCGAAGGCGTCCAGCCCGGCCGCTATTGGGTGAGGGTCGATACCTCTCGTGGATTCGTAGCTGCGGTCACGTCTGGGACGACCGACTTGCAGCATCATCTGCTCGTTGTCGGCCCAGGCGGATCCAGCGCTCCGATCGAAATCACCATGCGCAATGACACCGCCGAACTCGACGGTGTGATTGAAGGCGCTCCCGCACAACTCGATGGGTCGCCGGCTTTAAAAGCGCGGACGGGCACCGTATCGGCGGACGGCGCGCTCGCGCATATCTATTGCATCCCCCTCCCCGACAGTGCCGGAGAATTTAAGGAGATATGGGTGCCAGCGGAAGGCAAGTTCGGCCCGCAGGCGATTCCGCCCGGCACCTATCGCGTGCTGGCTTTCGATCAACCGCAACCGGAACTGGAATACCGCGATCCTGAAGCCATGCGTGCCTACGATGCGCAAGGATTGCTGGTTCGTCTGGTAGCTGGGCAAAAGGAACATCTGCAATTGCCTCTGGTATCGAAGAGCGAATAGATCATGGCCGATTGTTCACAATTGCGAGCATTGTCCAGATCACTGATTTCCGGTTGTGTGCTGCTATTGTTCCAGGCAGCGCTCGCGGCCCAGAATTCAGTCCCGCCCCAGACCCAACCCTCGAACTCGGTATTTCGAATCGCAGGAACCGTGGTAAACGCAATCGGCGGAGGCCCGCTGGCGCGAGCTCGCGTCACCATTGTGGACGCCCGGAATCGCAAGAACATGCAGTCCTTGATTACTTCCGATGATGGCCGCTTCGACTTTAAGCAAGTCGGCGCCGGCAAGTATTCGTTGCAGGGCGCGAAGCGGGGCTTTATCCCTGGCTCGTACGACGAGCACGAGCAATTCTCCACCGCCATCGTGACCGGCGCCGGCCTCGATACCGAAAATCTGCTCCTCCGCCTGGCGCCTTCCGCTGTGCTTTCCGGCAAGATTCTCGACGAACTGGGAGACCCGGTTCGCGAAGCAACAGTCTCGCTCTACCGCGAAGATCGTCAAGCCGGCGTCGGACGCATTGGCAAATTTCGCGTCACTACCACAGACGATCAAGGCACATACGAGTTTGCCGGACTCGACGCCGGCTCTTACTTCATCTCGGCGACCGCGAAGCCCTGGTATGCCCTGCATCCCGTCTCTTCTCACTTCGAGGGCATGGAAAATCTCCCCACTGCAATCGACCAGTCGCTCGATGCCGCCTATCCCGTCACTTACTACGGCGATTCCACCGAACCTGACGATGCCACCCCGATCCCCATTCGTGGCGGCGATCATTTGCAGGCCGATATTCATCTGCATCCCGTTCCCGCCCTCCATCTGATTTTTCACATTCCCGAAAACAGCGATCACAATTTCAACATGCCGCAACTTCAAGAACCGTCGTTCGATGGCTCCGAGTACATGAGACCGAATGAAATTCAACAGGTCTCCCCAGGCGTTTTCGAAATGTCCGGCATCGCTCCCGGGCGCTACTCGGTTCGCACACCCGGCGCTGGACAAGCAGACCAGGACAACGAAGTCGATATCACAACCAACGGGCAGGAACTGGATGTGCCCACCGCCCAGCGCACCAGTACAGTGAAAGCGACGATTCAGGTGTTAGGAGAGGCGACTTTGCCGCCGCAGATCGAGATCGCACTGCGCAACAGCAAAATGCGCATCGTCGCCTTCCGGGAGATGAACGAAAAAGGAGAGGTCGAGTTTCAGAATCTCGCCCCCGGCAAATACGACGTGCTGGCGGGAAGCCGTCCCAAGGCCTACTCCGTAGTGCAAATGTCATCCGACGGCGCCGTAATCGCAGGGCACACCTTGAACGTAGCCGCAGGCGCGTCGATGACGCTCACGCTTTCGCTGTCCGGAGGCGCCGTGAACGTAGAAGGCTTCGCGAAGCGAGCCGGAAAACCCACCTCGGGAGCGATGGTCGTGTTAGTCCCTAAAGATCCCGAAGCCAACCGTGAACTGTTTCGCCGCGATCAGAGCGATCAGGACGGAAGCTTTCTCCTGAGCAGCATAATTCCCGGCACCTATACTATCGTCGCCATCGAAAACGGCTGGGACCTCGACTGGTCCCGTCCCGGCGTAATCGCCCACTACGCCCAGCACGGACAAACCATAACCGTAACCAACAAAACCCAAACCACCATGCACCTGCCAGATCCAGTAGAAGTCCAAACCCGATAAACCCCATTTAACCCTGTCATCCTGATAACCCTGTCATCCTGAGCGCAGTAGCTGATTCGCAAAGCGAATCAGCTACGAAGTCGAAGGACCCCTGCGAAGCCACCGTCGCCCAAAAAGTTCCAGGGCATTCTCACGTAAAGCCGCGATTGAGGTTCTGTCATCCTGAGGCAGCGGAGTGCTCGGCGAAGCCGAGGACTCCCAACGAAGGACCTCTGCACTCCGGCAACACCGCCGGCGGCACAAAAAGCGCGTGCCTCATGATGCCCCCGCCAATCCACTTTCATTCTCGCGCCAGCCCGCGAATTTGATACTATGGTCACCCTGCGCTTCCGCTCCCAGCGCGGTATTCGCTCTAGCAGTAACTTTCGGGAAAGGTGAACTATCTTGCCAAAGAAACTTCTTCTTGCGGTAGTAACACTTCTGCTCGTTGCGTCCTCGCCCGCCCAGACGCTGCAGAACCTCGCGAACCAACCCCCGGATGGCGCCGGCATCGGCTTCCTCTTGACCGATGGCACGGTGATCGTCCAGGGGAATGCTGAATCCGACTGGGCCAAGCTCACTCCAGATAAATTCGGAAGCTACGTCCATGGAACCTGGAAGCGAATTGCCAGCCTTCCCGCAGGGTATGTGCCCGATGCCTTCGCCTCCGCCGTTTTGGCAGATGGCCGCGTGATCATCGAAGGCGGCGAATACAACAACAACGTATTCGCATTCACCAACCTGGGCGCGGTCTACGATCCCGTGAAAGATACTTGGACCAAGCAGAAGCCTCCCGACGGTTGGGGCTTCATCGGAGATTCGCCTTCGGCGGTTCTGCCCAACGGCAAATTTCTGTTAGGCAGCAAGTTCGACAAACGCATCGCCGAGCTCGATCCCACCACCATGACGTGGACCAATCTCAGCGATACCGGAAAGAACGACCGCAACGCCGAAGAAGGCTGGACGCTGATGCCCGACGGATCAGTCCTCACCTACGACGTAACCAAGGCCCCCCACTCCGAAAGGTACGTCGAATCCGAACAGAAATGGGTCAGCGCCGGAAGCACAATCGTAGATCTCCACTCCCCCACAGACATCCACGGCTGCATCCCCTACGGCAAGCACGGTTGCTATTATCCGCCGGGGGAGGTTGGGCCTGGGGTTTTGCGGCCTGATGGGACGGTGTTTGCTACTGGTTCGTATTCAAATGGCGGAAGCGGGCCGGGACACACTGCTGTCTATCATCCGTCCAATAACAAGTGGACCGTGGGCCCTGACTTTCCTAACGGGGACAACGCTGGGGACTCGCTTGCTGTGTTGCTGCCGAATGGGAATGTGCTGGTCGAGGGCGACTCCGGAACTTTGTACGATTTCGACGGGACGCATTTGACGCCCGATGCAGCTGGATCTGGCTCTCCCATCCTGATGCTGCCTACCGGGCAGGCGCTCGTCGAAACCTTCAACGTTGCGGTCTACAATCCCAAAGGAAAATACCAGGCGGCGTGGGCTCCGAAGGTCACCACTTATCCGCACACCGTTACCCGCGGCACTACGTATAAGATTTCGGGCACGCAGTTCAACGGCTTGTCACAAGCGGCGGCGTTCGGCGATGAGTTCGAGACGGCTACCAATTATCCTCTGGTGCGAATTACCAACACTGCAACGGGGCACGTGGTCTATGCGAAAACGCACGACCACAGCACGATGGGTGTTGCCACTGGCAGCACCATCGTTTCGACTAACTTTGACGTTCCAGCCGACATGGACGCCGGCGCCAGCACGCTGGAAGTCGTGGCCAACGGGATTCCGTCGAAGAAGGTCAGCCTCACCGTGAACTAGGGTCGGATGGGTGGCCCATCCTAACGTCGCGCTGTTCGACGTTAGGATGGGAAAGCAGATTCCTCGCTTCGCTCGGAATGACAAGGGGAGGTTGTGGATATACCGGCCTGCGCCGTCAGTGCCGCGGATTCCGTTCTGGAGCGCGATTACTCTCTAACCATTGTCTTTCCGAACCGGCTTCAGCCGGTGAGGAATCTGCTGTTTCGCATCCGCCGGGGAAAGCAGATTCCTCGCTTCGCTCGGAATAACAAGGGTTAGGCGGAATGACAAGCGGGGAGGTGGGATCGGAGTGATACGAAGACACGCTGACGCAAGAAAATGCCTAAGACCGCTATTGCCCGAAATCTTGTCAAGCCCCCTGAAGCCCTGAATTCCTGCCAACTCCCTGATTCGATGACGAAAATAAATCCGAAAACCATGTCCGGTTTACCCCTTCGAATCTGCTAGGCTAGATATAGGGATAAATCAGGCGCAAGCTTTTCCGGCTTGCGCCTTTTCTTTTGCTCCGACTTCTCTTCAGCGACGTTTTACCGGACCCATGCGCAAGACCAGGCTCGCTCCACGCGGACGCATACGAGCGTCCGAGGAGAAGTCTGTCGCAATGGTTCCGAGGCAATGTGGGCATGCACCTGGCCTCAAAGGCGAGCTTGGCGAAGTCGCTTTTATGCATAAGGCGACCAGCCTCGGATTTGCGCTAGCGCTGCCCTACGGACACATTCATCGCTACGATTTCATCGTAGAGAGTGGAACGAAGCTGTGGCGGGTGCAGGTGAAAACCACGACGGTCAAGGCTAGAGGTATGTACAACGTCACTATCTGCCGTCACACTAACCGTGCGAGGCGTTCTTATACCGAATCGGAGATTGATTTTGTAGCGGTTTACATTCAGCCGGAGGACACCTGGTATATTCTGCCCGTGCGCGAAGTGGTGGGGCATCCTTGTCTCCGGTTTCGTCCCAAGGGATATGCGCTCGGGGACATCCACGAATACTATCGAGAAGCCTGGCACCTGCTGCGGCAGGCGGATGGGTTGGTTTTTGGGTAAGGCCCCAGCGCAAATTGCGAGATCGACTTAACAGAAAAGACCCACATCTCGAAAAACGCGAGATGTGGGGCACCCGCCGGATGGTTTGGTGTTTGGATGAGATCAAGAAACCTAACCGGGGCATGCTCACGAGTGTCACAGGTCCCAGCGGTTGTCATTCCGAACCGGCGTAAGCCGGTGAGGAATCTGCTGTTTCGCATCCGCCGGGAAACAGCAGATTCCTCGCTTCGCTCGGAATGACAAACGCGGGGGCACCTGCACTTGGTTTCTGGACATGTCTTTCAGGTTGGTGCCATCAGGTGGCAGGAGTGGGTTTTTACGATTAGCCAGACTTCGCGGCCGGGTTGGAGAGCCAGGGAATCGCGGGCGGCCAGGGTTAGGTGGACTTCCATTTCTACGCCGCAATTCACTCTTGCGGCTACGATCACGTCTCGCTGTTCCAGGGAGAGCACGTGACCGGGGAGTATGTTGCGGGCGCTTAGGCCTTGGGGCTGAACCGTGGCGAGCAGGATGTCGCCGGCGCGAATGCCTACCAGCAGAGTTGATCCGGTTTCTGCTCTTACCAGCGGGGTTTCGAGTACTACATTGCTATTGGCGAGGCGGCAGGTCATGGTGCCGCGATCTTCGTTGGTTGCGGTTACCGTGGCGTGGAAGATGTTTTCGAAGCCGATTAATTGTGCCAGAGATTCGCGGCGCGGGGCGGCCATGACTCCGTGCGGGGTGCCGTCGGCGATGATGCGGCCGTCTTCGAGGACTAGCACGCGGTCTCCGAGAGCGAAGACTTCTTCGCGATTGTGGGTTACGTAGAGGATTGGGATGTTGTGGGCTGCATTCCAGGCGCGGAGGTCGTCGATGATCTTCGATTTGGTAGCGGCGTCGAGCGCAGCTAGGGGTTCGTCGAGCAGTAGTGCGCATGGGTCGGTGACGAGAGAGCGGGCCAAGGCTACTCTTTGGCGCTCGCCGCCGGAGATTTCTTTGGGCTTGCGGTCGCAGAGATGCGCTATGCGGAAGGATTCGAGGATGGCATCACTCTTTTTTCGGCGGTCGCTCTTGGCCAGGTTTGCGAGGCCGTACTCGATGTTTTTTCCTATGGTGAGGTGAGGAAACAGAGCGAGATCCTGAAAAACGTAGCCGATTTCGCGGTGCTGCACTGGAACGTTCGCTCCCTGCTGGTGGTCGAACAGAACTCGATCTGCGATGGCAATCTTGCCTGAGTCGGGCATGGCGAGGCCTGCGATGCAGTCGAGCAGCGTCGTCTTCCCTGCTCCGGACGGGCCGAATAGAATTGTGATTCCGGAAGCGGTCGTGAATTGAACATCGAGGGCGAACTCGCGTCCTGCTCCTGAGAAGTGTTTGCCGAGCTGCACCGTCAACTTGTCTCGCGATGCGTCTGGTGTCATTGGGTTGGGTTGGGAAAGCTCGAACCACAAAGCACTCGAAGGTCGACAAAGGAAGGCACTGGCTGGATTATTTCCATGGCCATGCTGCCCCCATTCTCCGATTCATTCCGTACACGAGCGAGAGCACGGCGAAAGAAATTGCGAGCAGCACGAGCGCGGTCTGATTGGCGGCGGCGTAGTTCAGGGCCTGAACCTGATCGTAGATATCGATGGAAACGGTTCGGGTGACTCCGGGAATGTTTCCGCCCACCATTAAGACAACGCCGAACTCGCCCATCGTGTGGGCGAAGCTCAGAGCGACTCCGGTAACCAATCCGGGGACTGAAAGGGGTAGAACCACGCGGAAAAATGTCTGCAACCTCGAAGCACCCAGCGTCGCCGACGCTGCCATCAGTCTGGGATCGACCAGCGTGAATGAAGCTGCGAAGGGCTGAACCGCAAAGGGCAGGCTATAAATGATCGAGCCGATCACTAGTCCGGCGAAAGTGAACGCGAGGGTGTGGCCGGTGAGTGATTGCCACCAGCGTCCGAAGGGGCTGCGCGAACCGAGCGCAACCAGAACGTAGAAGCCTAGAACGGTTGGCGGCAGGACGATCGGCAAAGCTACGACGGCTTCGGCGAGAAACTTCCAGCGCCAGCGGGAATAGGCGATCCAATACGCCAGCGGTAATCCGAGGACAACGAGCACCCCGGCAACCATCACCGCCAGACGGATTGTCAGCCAGAACGCCTGCCAGTCCATGGGCCTCCGTCAGAGTCTCTGCAAATACACGCCAGTATAGCCAAAGCCTGGGCCCCGAGTTCCAATCTGGGCTAAGGCGTCGCGGAATGTTCACTCATCACAAGGCTGCGGCCGAGGGGACGCCTACGATACGTGCTCAGGAGGTTGTGGCATGGAGATTCAGGAAGCGATTAAAGTGATCCGCGCGCTGGCCGACGGAGTTCATCCGGAAACCCGCGAAAGCCTGCACGCCGACTCGATTTGCCGGAATCCACAGGCGGTCATGGCGTTGAACCGCGCCCTCGCAGCTCTGGTAACGCAGCAGGAACGGGAGCTTAAAAAGCCGGTGAGCGCGGGTCAGTACTGGTCGCGAGCTGAGGATAAACAGGTTTGCGAGGAGTTGCGGAAGGGAATGAATTTTGAGGAGATCGCGAAGGCTCACAATCGGACGGTGCCTTCGATTATCGTGCGGCTGGTCAAACTGGGGAAAATTGAGCCAAACAAATCAGGTTCGTTGTTTCCACCGCAGGTGGCATGAGGAAAAGGTCTCCATGGGCTTGGCCAAAGCGCGGGCGGGGAGGCCCGCGCCTACATTGGGCACGATTGCTGTTGGTGTTGGGAATGGCGAGTTTGGTTTGCGGGCAGGAGGTGGTGTCTGGCCCTGCAACTGGATCTACCGGGCGCGCCCGACGTGCTTTGCAGGAGCAATGGTTTCTGCGGGGGCGTAGTGCTCGGGGGCAATCGGGTGCGGTGCAGCGGTATCGTGCCTACTTGCAGAAGATGCGAATGCGGGCTGGGCTCCTCGCGAGGGCACAGAAGTCTGGCAGCCGGGTATTGCCTAGCTCTGGCGTCGTGTGGAGCCCGCTTGGGCCGGTGCCGTTGGCCTCGGATGCGAGCGGGGTTGGAGAGTATGACTACGGTTGGGTGAGCGGAAGAGCGAGTGCGGTTGCCATCGATCCGGCGGATCCGACTGGCAACACGGTTTATATCGGCGGGGCTTATGGTGGAGTCTGGAAGTCCACCAACGCTACCCAAACCGTCACCCAGAATTCATCGAACGTTACCTGGACTGCCCTTGCTGACAGCCAGGCGACGCTGGCAGTGGGTGCGATCGCGATCCAACCCGGAAACAATTCGAGCAACAGCGTGATTCTGGTGGGGACGGGAGAGACCAACAGTTCGGCGGACTCTTACTACGGGTTGGGGATTCTGCGCTCTGGGGACGCGGGCAATACCTGGACACTTATTCCCGCGGACACGACGGGGACGCGATCGTTCGCGGGGATGGGGTTCAGCAAGATTGCGTTCAGCAGCAATGCTCCCGCAATCGTAGTGGCTGCGACCGCAGGGGCTTCGGAGGGAATTATCGAAGGGCTGGAGAATCCGCTGACGGCGAACCTCGGACTTTATTACTCGGGTGACGGCGGAAATTCCTGGCGCTATGGAGCGGTAACTGACAATGGCATCGCGACGGCGCCGGGTTCCGCGACGTCGGTGGTTTACAACGCGAATGCGGGGGCTGGACAATTCTTCGCGGCGCTGCGATATCACGGCTTCTATACGTCTGTTGACAGCATCAATTGGACTCGACTGGGCAATCAACCTGGCGGGGGATTGAGTACGACCGCTTGTCCGCCGAGCCCGAGTTCATCGAGCTGTCCGATTTATCGCGGCGAGATTGCGGTGGTTTCCGGCCGAAATGAGATGTACGTCTGGTACGTGGATGCCAATGATTTTGATCAGGGTATTTGGGAGTCCACGGATGGCGGTAATTCATGGACGCAGATCAACGACGCAGGCATTATCAATTGTGGAGACCAACTCGGTTGCGGAACCGAACAGGGTGGCTACAATCTGGAACTCGCGGCGGTACCGAATGGCAGCAGCGGAGTTACAGATCTCTACGCGGGGGCGATCAACCTTTATAAATGCGAGATTTCGGCTGAATTTCCAACTTGCGATCCGAATGCCACGGGGGCGCCGCCAGATGCTACATTTCTGAACCTTACGCATGCTTACGGGTGCAGCTCGATTGCCAAGGTTCATCCCGCACAGCACGCGGTGGCATTCCTGATCAACCGCAGCGCGCAAGACGTGATGTACTTTGCCAATGACGGTGGAATCTACCGGGCGCTGAACGGCTACGCCGATCTGACCACTGGGACTTGTGGCGGGGCGAATCAATTTGACAGCCTGAATATGACGCTGGGATCGATGACCCAGTTCATTTCTTTTTCGCAGGCTTCGAACGATGCCAGCACGATTCTCGGGGGAACTCAAGGGAACGGATCTCCGGGCACACAGTCAACTGGTGGCAGTTGGCAGAACGTGAACGCGGGCGATGGCGGCTATACGCAGATCAATCCGAATAATGAAGAGGAGTGGTTTGTTTCGAATCCGCCGGATGCGACCTCGGGAGTCAACATCTTCAGCTGCACCAATGCGAACGGGATCAGCTGTCACACCCAGGATTTCCAGAGCAATCCAGTGGTCAGCAGCGCCAACCTGGGCGGCGACACCGGACCGTATTATGCGCCTTACTTTCTTGATCGGTTGAATGCGGGTGAAATTGTCGTCGGAACTTGCCGGGTGTGGCGCGGGCCGAGCATCGGCGGGGCGTACACGGTTCTCAGTCACAGCTTTGAGACCGGGGGAGACGGCATTTGCACGGGCGGCGAAATCAACCTTGTGCGTTCGATGGCAGCGGGAGTCCTCGACACGAATACCGGCTTTTCGAAGGTGATTTACGCCGGGACGGATGGCTTTGGGCCACTGATTCCTACCGTTCCTCCGGGCGGCCGTCTTTGGGTTAGCACGAATGTGGCAGCCGGCCCGTCGACCTGGGTCGATCAAACTGGTTCGATCAATCCCAATAATTTTCCGATTTCCGGGATCGCGATGGACACGTCGGATACGCAGGGCCTCACGACCTATGTAAGCATCATGGGCTTCAGCACTGCAAGTTTTCCGACTTCGCATGTGTGGCAAACGACCAACGGCGGTTTTTCCTGGACGGACTTTACGGCGAACTTGCCCAATGCGCCGGCGAACGCCGTGGTCGTCGATCCGACCACGAGCGGGTTTCCAGGACGAGTGTATGTAGCGACCGACGTAGGAGTGTTCTGGAGTTTTACGGCCAGCCCGAACTGGCAAGAACTTGGGCCTGCGCCGAATAGCGGGCAGGCTGGATATCTTCCGAATGTTGCTGTGACTGCGCTCGGAATATTTGTACGCTCGGATTCAACCAAGTTACTGCGGGCTTCTACTTACGGACGCGGCGTGTGGGAGTTTCCGCTGACGCCGGACTTCTCACTGTCGATTGCCAATACTCCGATGTTTGTTTTTGCCGGCCAGGTTCCGCCCGTCTTCAACGGCACGATTACGGCTCTGGGAGGGTACAACTACCAGGTGAACCTGAGTTGTACTCCGGCGTCGACTTGCGTGGTGATGCCGAGTTTCGTGAACCCGCCCGGGCCGCCTCCTCTGGGAACACCGCTTACGGCTACGGTCACGGGGAGCAATACACCGGGCGATTACAGCTTCGACCTGCACGGCGCTGGAACCGATCCAAACCGGATCACGAATGATGCGACATTTTCGTTGAAAGTCGTCGACTTCAGCTTGAGTGCGCCTTCGCCTTCGAAGATTACTGTGAATCCCTCGAGCACTTCCGCGCCGGTGACGTTCCAAGTCACAGGGCTGGGATCATTCAACGACACGGTAAACCTGTCCTGCGGGAACCTGCCCTCGGGAGCAACCTGTAACTTCCTGCCTTCGAGTTCGGTGAATCCGACGGCGAACCATCCTGTTACGGTCACTCTGACGATCAGCACAACTTCGAATGCAACCGCGGGTACGGTGCCGATAACGATCAACGGGTCAGTGACGAATGGTCCCACGAAGACGCAGACACTGTCTTTGACCATCACGCTGGATTACTCGCTCGGAATCACGAACCCATCGTTGCAGGCTTACGTGAACAGCACGGTACATTTTAATGGGGCGCTGACTTCGCTGAACGGTTACGACAGCACAGTCGATTTGAGTTGTGGGCAGGGTGCGCCTCCTACGTGCTCAGCCGCGCCAGCCAGCGTCATACCGACTACGAGTGGCGCGCCGTTTATCGTGACGGTCGGGAGCTCGCAGTGTGGAACTTATAACTTCGACATTGTGGCGACGGGCACTGATTCGCAGAAGACCTCACACTTGTTTCCCGTAACATTTATCGCGAATTCTTATACGCCTCCGAATTACACCCTCGAAGTTACCCCCGATTCGCAGACTGCCGAGGTGAATGTCCCTGCCGTGTTTAACGGCACGCTGCAGGGCACGGACTGCTACAACAGCCCAGTAATTTTGAGTTGCGGGTCGAACCATCCACCGCGGTGTAGCGTTTCTCCGAGCAGTGTCGTGCCGACGGTGAGTCCCGCGACGCCGGCGCCGTTCACCGTGACCGTAAGCAGTGATGTGGATCAGACTTACAACTTCAATATTGTGGGCGTAGGCACGGATCGATTGCAGCGACAGCAACAGAAGCTGGTGACTTTCACTTCGACCGGAGGATCGGGCACGCGTGGGTTTAGCTTCATGCTCACGCCTGCGTCGAGCATCCAGTCGCTGCCAGCTGGGCAGCCGGCGATCTACATCCTTGATGTTGTGCCGTCGGGAGGAGCGTTTCCCGCGAACGCGGTCCTCGCGTACTCCAGCAACTGCCCGCCTTTGAGCACGTGCAGCCTTACTCCGGCACAGGTGAGCAAAGGCAGCAGCCAGAAAACACAAGTCACATTCACGATTACGACGACGGCTCCCGTTATCGCGATGGTGCCTCCCGCTCTCAGACCAGTTATCTATGCGTTGTGGCTTTGCTTCCCGGGATTGATCGTGGTTTTCAGCGAAGCTCGCAAAAGTCGCAGCAAGCGATTTGCGCTTTTCTTTTTGCTTGCAGTCACGGTTTCCGGACTATGGCTGGAGATTGCATGCAGCAGCGGCCTCCAAGGCAATGGCACGGGTGGAAATGGACAGGCGGGAACACCTTCGGGAAAGTACATCATGACGGTGAGCGCCACTGTGAGCTCACTTCCGCAACAGACGGCGCAAGTGCAGTTGACTGTGAATTAGGGAAGAGGCTTCTGGCAGCATGGTGCCTAGACCCTCGCATTTACATTTGCGCTTTATGCTTCTTTTCTGTTTATCTTGTTAGCAACGTCCTCGACCCCTAGCCGAGGGCTTGCTTACACATGCCTGATCAACGCTTTGACATTGTGGTTATCGGCGGCGGAATTGTGGGGCTTTCAACCGCGATGCAGGCTTGCCGCGCCTTTCCCAAACTCCGCCTGCTGCTGGTGGAAAAAGAAGACCGGGTGGCACGTCATCAAAGCGGGCACAACAGCGGCGTGATTCATTCGGGAATCTACTACAAGCCAGGTTCGCTGAAGGCGAAGTTGTGCGTGGAGGGAGCGGCGGCGATGCAGGCGTTCTGCCGCGAGCATGCGATTCCAGTCGAGATCTGCGGCAAGATCATTGTGGCGACCAGCGCAGAAGAAATTCCACGATTGCAGGCATTGCTTGAACGCGGTCAGGCCAATGGAATTACCGGTTTGAAATTGTTGGACCAGTCACAAATGCGCGAGATCGAACCCCACTGCGGCGGTGTGGGCTGGCTGCACGTTCCGGGCACGGGGATCACGGACTACGTGGCGGTGTGCCAAAAATATGCCGAATTGATCGTCGCGCAGGGCGGAACGGTGAACACCGGAACTGAGGTCACGGGCATCACGCGAAGCAATGGACAGACCGTGATCGAGACCAACCGGGGACCTCTCGCGGCGAAATACGTGATTAACTGCGCGGGCCTGCACAGCGACCGCATCAGCCGACTGGCGGGCGAAAAGACCGAAGTCACGATCGTGCCCTTTCGCGGCGAATATTACGATCTAACGCCGGAGAGAGAGCATCTGGTTCGCGGGTTGTTGTATCCTGTGCCCGATTTGCGCTTCCCATTTCTTGGTGTGCATTTCACGCGTCGAGTTAGCGGTGGGGTTGACGCCGGGCCCAATGCGGTGCTGGCGTTCAAGCGAGAAGGTTACCGGCGCACGGATTTCAGCCTGCAGGACGCGGCCACGACGTTCGCGTACTCCGGCTTTTGGCATATGGCAGCAAGATACTGGCGTAGCGGCGCGGGGGAATTTTACCGATCCTTCCACAAGCCGGCTTTTGTGCGCGCTTTGCAAACTTTGTTGCCCGAAGTTCAGAGTTCCGATCTGGTGGCGGATGGCGCCGGCGTTCGGGCCACGGCCGTGAGTCGCGACGGGTCGCTGGTGGATGACTTTCAGTTTGTGTGTTCGCAGAACATGCTGCATGTGTGGAATGTTGTGTCCCCGGCAGCGACGGCATCGCTGCCAATCGGTCGAGAGATTGTGCGGATGGCGCAGGAAGGATTTGGATTGGAGTCGCAGTGAAGGCTTGCCACTCCGTTCTGGGAAAGCCGGATCGTAGAGTCCGAGCGGAGTTGTGCCGTTCCGGGACTGTTCAAAACTTATGGACGTGGTTGCGAACCCGGGCAGATCCAACCTAACGTCCTTAGACTAAATAACTTGCCACGAACCTGCGCAGTTACGGATTGGCTCTCCCTTTATGGCACTAAAGTGCCATTTACCCTGTATAGTTATGAGAATAAAGTCTCGCTAGACAGTCGTCAGGGCTGACGGCTGATTGGGGTGGGCATTCTCCTCCGTGCATTTGTGACCCGTCCTTCGGCTCTTTGTAACTTCTCTGGCCAAGTGAAAACAACCTTTGTGGGGAGAAGTGTCATCTTGAGGTGGTCTAACTGAGTGGACAGTCTGGAGAACCCGGTCCAGACGCGCGGTCTGAATCCTTATGGCTTACGCAATCGCCTTACCCGAAATTTCTGAAGTGATCCGAGTGCTGGCCGCTGATGCTACCAGAATGAACAGCCAACTTCTGGCTGCCGCGCTCGAGCGCGACAAGCGCTTTGAGGTGCTGGATCCGGTATCGGATGCGCGTGGAATCATTGCTACCGTGGCTAAGGAAAAACCGGCGGTGGTAGTGATCAGCGCGGAGCTTGACGATGACAAGCGAAAGGGATTCGAAGTAGCACGCGAACTGCATGCGCTGCATGGTGAAACCCGCGTGGTGATGCTGCTCGATGCCTCGGAACGGAGCCAAGTCGTGGAAGCGTTCAGGGCAGGGGCACGCGGCGTTTTCTGCCGCAGTGAATCGCTGACGTCGCTGGCGCGTTGCATCCAGTGCGTCAGTGAAGGCCAGATCTGGGCAAACAGCAAAGAGCTTCGCTTCTTGCTGGAGGCGCTCGGCGAGGCATTGCCTCTGCGTGTGGTCGATACGCGTGGGGCTGCGCTGCTTTCGCGCCGCGAGATTGAAGTGGTGCGCTGTGTTGCAGAGGGACTGTCGAACCGCGAGATCGCGCAGCGGCTCGGCTTAACCGAACACACGGTGAAGAATTATCTGTTCCGCATTTTTGACAAGCTGGGAGTTTCCAAGCGGGTTGAAGTCGTCCTATATGCTTATAGCTTGGGCAGCCTGACTGAAGTTACCGGACCAAGCAGCGGCGGCAACGGCAAGAAGCTGCCTCCGGTGGTTACGAACAGAGTCTTAGCTGCGTCCCCGTCCCCGACAGTGTCACAGTTTCCCTCGCCGGTAATCTCCAGATTGGCGAAGGCGTAGTCGGACGTCCGGTATTGGTACACGATAGGTCGCCGGCTATGAACGATCTACATCCGTCCGAGCCCGCATTGGACGCCCGATTCGAGGGCTGCTGATCGCCTTATCCAGAGAGTCCTGCCAGTTCTTGAGCTTCATTGCCACCTGCTGCATGTAGGCTGCGGCTTCAGCGGGACTCAGAATCTCGTGATTATTTTGTCCATTCGGAGCGACGGACGGCTGGGGGCTGTGCGCGTACGGCATGCCTACAAAATCAGACGGGCCTTCCGACGGGCCTTCGGAGGTAAGTCTCGAAATGTCGAGGTCGGAAATAACTTCCCGAACCACATCGAAGTCGACAACCTTTTTTTGTAAGGCGCAGGTTAGTGAAAGCGCATTGAAACAGAAGTTGTTGATGTTCCGCGGAATGCCTTCGGTGAATCTCGCAATATCGTCATAAACTTCGGGAGTGAAAAGAGGTTCGCCTTCGTAGCCGGCGATGCGCAAGCGATGCTCAATGTAATTCTTGATCTCTCCGGCCGAAAGCGGTACGAGGCCGTGCACAATAGAGACGCGTTGGCGCAGCTGCGAGAGACCGGGGCTGGCCAATTTGTCGGCGAGTTCAGGCTGCCCGGCCAGAACTATGTGCATCAACTTGGCTCTTGGGGTTTCGAAGTCGGAGAGCAGCCGTACCGTCTCGAGCACCGAAGGCTCGAGATTCTGCGCCTCGTCGATGACGACAATGAAACGATTGCCCGCGCGCGCCTCCTGCAACAGGCGGCGGTTAAATTCCTCGTGCATGCGCACGAAATCATGACCGTCACTCTCGTAGCCGAGTTCAGCCAGTAGGAAGCGCATAAACTCGCGTGAGGTGCACTGGGTCTGGAACAGGAACGCGGTGCGCGCAGAACTGCGGAACTTCTCCAACAGATGAAACAGGATGGTGGTCTTACCCATGCCGGGCTTGGCAACGAGGCCAAGAAATCCACGGTTGGCTTCGATTCCGTAATACAGTGACGCCAGGGCTTCTCGATGGGCTGCGCTCAGATACAAGAATCGCGGGTCCGGAGTTACACCGAACGGCTGTTCCCGCAACCCAAAATACTTCTCATACATACCGCTCTCCTACCGTTTCAACACGCACATGAATGACATATCCTATTGCAAGAAGCCGGCTGATCACCACGCCAATGCCGCGATTGAGGAGGCGGAGTGGAAACCAAGAATCCTCGGCCGGGGACATCCGAAGGGTAGACTCTCCTTTACACTCTGCCCGAAAGGTCAACGAATGAACAAGAGGATAAAAGTTACAGAGCCTAACGTCTCGGTTCCGGGGCATGGGCAGGGCTGGTCCTGAACTCACCCTTGATCTACTACCAATTGATTCTACGGCAATTAGGCCTATGCGCCAATATGATGGCGCAAAACACGCCGGACGAGAGTCCGAGGACTCCTTGTGGACTTGCAGCGATTGCGCGTAAAATCTCCGAGGTTATCCCCCATTAGTTGCGTTGGCTTCGCTTGGAATCCGTCTCCAATTCGGATCTCAGGACCAGGGTGCTGGTCGCAGACGCGGTTGTCATGAGCTGCCAGCTGCTGGTGGATGCCTTGCTGCGCAGCAAACGCTTTGATGCCGTGGCAGCGGCGACACCTGAAGATGTTGTTCTGGCGTTCGAACGCTCACGGTTTGATGTTCTTCTGATCAGCACGAGTTTTTCTGAAGATCCCCTCAAAGGATTACGCTTTGTAGGTGAGGTTCGCGATCTCAATCGAGATGTAAACATCGTAGCGTTGCTCGATACCATGGACCGGAAACTGGTGGTAGAAGCGTTCCGGTGCGGTGCCCGCGGCGTTTTCGCTCGATCCGATTCGTTCCAGGCCCTGTGCAAATGCATCACGTGTGTGCACGAAGGTCAGGTGTGGGCCAGTTCCGCCGAACTCGAATTTGTGCTGGAGGCGCTGGTAGATCCCCTACCTATCGAAACCCGTGGTTTGCCCAGCTCGCGTCCGCTGAGCAAGCGCGAGGAAGAAATCGCCCACATGGTCGCTGAGGGATTCACCAACCGCCAGATTTCTGAGCGGCTCGATCTGAGCGAGCACACGATCAAGAATTACTTGTTCCGGGTTTTTGAGAAACTCGGAGTCTCTACACGAGTTGAGTTGACCCTGTATGCTCTCAAACGGGGAAAGGTTCCGCGGACCCGTCCACAGGCAGCCACCGCTCTACCCGTCCCCCAGCCGAGGCTCGTTGGCAGCGAGAACTAGGCAAAAAGCGCACGTCTCTACCAGTTGATTTAGATTGGTTGCTTTTGGGCGGGCGTTCCTATCTTCAGGGCAATCTGAAACTCACGGTAATTTGAGTCTGAAATTCTTCCGGCGATCCGTTACGAAGGAAAGGCTTGAATCGCCATTGAGTAACGGCGTCGGTTGCGGCAGCCGCAAGTTGGGGATCGCCGCTAATGGCGCTGAGCTTCTCGACTGTCCCGTCCTTGCCCACTAAAGCCTGAAGAACTACTGGGCCCTGAATATGCTGCTGCCGCGCGGATTCAGGATATTCGGGCTCCACTCGCAACACAAGGTACTCGTCGGCAACCTTAGAAGGCACTTGGACGGGCCCGCTGTTGGAATCTTTTCCGGATTGGCGCGAGGCGGGCGGCGGAGTCCTGAAGATCACTCTCCCGTTTTCATAAACCACCAGGCCTCCAGTAGGAACCGAACCAGTATCGCCTGGTTGCGACCCACCTGGCTGCAACCCGCTTGTTTGCGAAACGATCGGCGCAGGCGCGTTCGCTGGCGTGGACTGATCGGGAGCGCGGACCGGAGTACTCAATGCAGAGCTTTCTGGTGGTTTGGCTTGTGCGGGTTGAGGGGATGCGTCTGTTACGACTCTCGCTTTGGGCTCGGCCGGCACTCTTTGTCTCTTCACGTATCCCATCATCCAACCCACGAACAACGCCAACGCAATCACGGCCAGGGTCAAAACGCTCATCCAATGATCACGGGGATGAATCTTGGAATCGGCCGTTGTCTCCGTCTCGGGTGAGAATTCCGTGACCGGCAAAGGAACATCAGGCTCCGCCCGTTCAGGATCAACCGGCACTGGATCGATTATGCAATCCACTTGCTTCGCATCGACGGGCACGGAGTCAACGCTCTCGACATCAGCTGCGGTCGCCACTGCGGCGGGTTCGATTGATGAAGGCGCAAATATTGGCGGCGTTGGGGCTAACACGTCGGCAGCACGATCAACATTGTTCACAATGCTGCGAGATAGAGCTTGCAGGGTTTGAATCTCGCGATCGCTGAAAGCGTTGGAGCGGGGAGAAAAAATTTCAAATACGCCCAGCAGCGTATCCTCTCTCACCACGGGGAACACAAGGATGGAACGGACGCCCAGATTCCGACATACCTCTGCATCCACGCGGGAATCGGTTTCAGTATCGTCGCACCGCTGCCACTTCTTGCTTTGCACGCAGGCACCGGAAAGGCCGGCATCGACGTCGAGCCGGACTCCGAGATCAGGGGCATTGGCACCGGTGGTAGCGCGGCAGACGATCTCATCGCCTCGCGCCAGGGCGATTGCGGCAGCGGTCGCGCCGGTCGCCAAACGGGCGTGCTCCACAATCTCATTGAGAACCAAATCGAGAGCCAGATCGGCGGACAGGGCTCCGCCGCCGTGCGCGGACAACGCCGTCGCTAACTCTGTCAGCGATAAACCGTCCTCCAACTCACTGCCTTCTTTTCCATCGAGGGAAACCGGGGCAGCACTCGACCGGAGAGGATCGAAGAGATCGGGCCGAGACATCGGATGATAAGCCATTCAACCAACCCCGCCGCTAAGTGCGCACACTTGCGGCATTACTGCAGTCATTTCTGCCTCAAGCTATCCGGTACCTAGTTTAGACCTTGAGCGGGAGTTTCCCGCGAAAAAAGCACCTTGTCAACCCCAAATCGGGCAGGTCTTATCCTTTCCGTAGGCCTGCAAACACAGCGTTGGACTGGGAAGTGACCGTGTCCACCGCGATCTGACTACTTCTGCGCTTGGGTCTTCGGAACCTCCGGAGGACCAACATCGGCCGGTATTTCTCCCGTCAGCGCGTTCAGGAACGCCTGCAGGTCACCGCGTTCCTGCCCTGTGAGGAAGTCCAACACGTGAATCTCCTTGTCCAGATTGGGGTTGGAGTTCCCCGCTCCGATATAAAAATCTATGACCTGCTTCAAGTCTTTCAGGCTGCCATCGTTCATGTAGGGTGCGGTCAGCGCGATATTTCGCAGTGAAGGGGTCTTGAATTTTGCCAAGTCCGTCTGGTTGTGAGTCACCGCGTTCAGGCCGGGGTCGATTATTTTGCCCATATCAACACCAATGCCGATGTCGTGAAACTTGTTGTCCGTAAATAGAGCGTACTTATCGCCGACCGTATGGCATACCGCACAATTCGCCTTCTTCGTGGAGGTGAAAACAATGAAGCCGCGCTTGACGGAACTGGTTACAGCCGTTTCGTCATGACCGTACTTCCATCGGTCGAATGGGGAGTTGCCGCTGATGACCGTGCGTTCGAACGAGGCGATGCTTTTCTCCGCCATTTCATACGTGATCGGTCCTGGACCCCATGCTTTCGCGAATTCCTCACGATATTCAGGATCGGCATTGAGCTTTTGCTCGACTGCTGCCAGTGTGTTCGCCATTTCCACCGGGTTCTGCACCGGACCCTCCGCCTGCTTTTCCAGACTGGGGGCACGGCCATCCCAGAACTGAACCCGGAAATACACCGAATTCATCACAGTCGGTGAGTTGCGGGTACCGGTTTTCTTACCCACGCCTTCGGATACTGGCTTCGGATCAGCGAAGCCAAAACGGGGATCGTGGCACGTCGCACAGGAAACGGTGTTGTCAGCAGAGAGCACCGGATCGTAGTAGAGCCGCCGACCAAGAGCGATCGTTTCAGCGGTCGGCGGATTGTCAGCTGGGATGGGTACAGGCGGCAGTCCAAGCGGAGCCTTGATATGCACCGGCTGGCCTATAGGCCTGATACCTGGGTTATTTTGGGCCGAGCCCAGCGGTAACCGGCCGCTTACAAGCACGATCAGGAAAGTTAGAACGAGAATCTGACGCGATTTCATAAGTCCTCCAACAAAGCCCAAGTTGCACATCTCACATGACGAAGTATTCGTAATTCTGCGAAAAGCGTAAAACCGGCCTTGGTAAAGTTAAGGGTTAACCGCGCTTTGAAATCGAGAGCTTGCGCAACTGAATGCTAGCGGAATTTTTTTGGAAAGAAAGCGACGCGTGAATGTCACCACCGTGACGAGGGTCACAAGGCGAGGTGACGAGAGCGAATCAAAGTCCATGTCGGAACTGGGGCGGCAGCGTTCCCATTCCTGCATTGGATCCAGTCAAGCGGAGTTGTCGATTCCCTGTCGGGCCATGAAAGCTGATAAAGTAGGTTTTTACAGCTAGAATCTTTGTCCTCCCTGCGCTTCAGCAGGTCCAGAATATGGGGAGATTTGGATGCACATCGCTATAGTTGGGTCGGGGTATGTGGGACTGGTCGCGGGGGCGTGTTTTGCTGACATAGGCCACCAGGTGATTCTCGTTGACAATGACGAGCACAAACTGGCTGCGCTCAAGAACGGAGAGGTTCCGATTCACGAAAAGTTCCTGCCGGAACTGCTGCAGCGTCATCGCGGAAGCAATCTGACTTTTTCCGATGACCTGCGGTCCGCGGTGGAAGCCAGTGAAGCCGTCTTCATCGCCGTTGGAACTCCGCCGACGGAGCAGGGACACGCTGATCTTTCCTACGTGGAATCGGTGGCTCGAATCATCCCCTCGGCGATCAATGGGTACAAGGTTGTTGTAGAGAAGAGCACGGTTCCGGTTTACACCAGCGAGTGGATACGGAAGATCATTCTACGTAATGCGGCGCCGCCGGATTCATTCGACGTGGCATCCAATCCTGAGTTCCTTCGCGAAGGAACAGCAGTCACTGACTTCCTCTACCCCGATCGCATTGTGGTGGGTGCCGACAACGAACGCTGTGCGTCCGTCTTGCGTACGATCTACGCTCCGCTGACCGATGGCAGTTATTACGAGCGCGCGGACGCGATCCCCCGGCCGGACCGGGCGCAAACCCCGCCGCCACTGATCATCACCAGTACGAAGAGTGCGGAACTGATCAAACACGCGTGCAACGCGTTTCTAGCGATGAAGATTTCGTTCATCAATGCCGTAGCCTCGGTGTGCGAGTCGGTTGGCGCGAATGTGCAGCAGGTTTGCCAGGGAATTGGAACCGATAGCCGCATCGGGCCCCGTTTCCTGAACCCCGGAGTCGGTTATGGTGGGTCATGCTTTCCCAAGGATCTGATGGCTTTCCGCGCCGTCGCCCGAGAGTGTGGATACGAGTTTCGCCTGCTCGATGAAGTAATGCGCATTAACGAGGACCAGCGTCACCGGTTCTTGCGCAAGGTCCACAATGCGTTGTGGACGCTGCGCGGCAAGCGTCTGGGCGTGCTGGGACTGGCATTCAAAGGAGGAACCGACGACATCCGCGAATCCCCTGCGATTTTGCTGGTGCAGACGTTGCTCCAAGAGGGCTGTCAGATCGCCGCCTACGATCCCGCAGCGCAGGAGCGGGCGCGGGAGGTTTTGAATTCGAGCATCGAGTACGCCGGCGATGCGTACGAGGCGGCCAGCGGCGCCGACGCTCTCCTGATTCTCACGGAGTGGGATGAATTCGCCAGCCTGGACCTGGATCGCCTGCACCGGGGGTTGAGGTATCCAATCGTTATTGATGGGCGCAATCTGTATGATCCCGAGAGCATGGCGGCGCACGGATTCACTTACTACAGCGTGGGGCGGCCAGCGGCCGCGCCCGAAACTCTTCCGCTTGCGGCGGGCGCTCCTCCGAGGAAAGCCAGCAACTCATGAGCAAGCTGCGAGCCCTGGTCACTGGCGGGGCCGGTTTCCTTGGCTCTCATCTTTGTGATGCCTTGCTCGCCGAGGGCTATTCCGTTGTATGCGCCGACAATCTGCTGACCGGACGGCAATCGAACCTCGATCACCTGCGTAGCGACTCGCGCTTTGAATTTCGGCAGATCGACATTAATCAGCCATTTGATTGCGGGAAGGTCGACTACGTGTTTCATTTTGCTTGCCCCGCGAGTCCGGTCGATTACACCAAACACGGAATCGAAACCTTGCAAGTCGGGTCACTGGGTACGTTTCACGCTCTGGATGTGGCTCGCAAGTACGGGGCGAAATACCTCACGTCTTCGACGTCGGAGTGCTACGGCGATCCCCTCGAACATCCGCAAAAAGAAACCTATTGGGGACATGTAAATCCTATCGGTCCGCGTTCGGTTTACGATGAGGCCAAGCGCTTCAGTGAAGCCGTGACCATGGCCTATCACCGCTACTACGGCGTGGACACGCGCATTGTGCGGATCTTCAATACCTATGGGCCGCGGATGCAGCTCAACGACGGACGCGTCGTCCCAAACTTCATGAAGCAGGCGCTGCGCGGCGAAGACCTGACGGTTTACGGCAATGGCAGCCAGACGCGCAGCTTCTGCTATGTGAGCGATGAGATTAATGGTTTCATACGGCTGGCAAAGTCTTCGGAACACCTTCCGGTCAACATTGGGAATCCGACCGAGTTCACCATTCTCGAATGCGCGCAGCGCGTGCTGGCGGTAACCGGATCGAAAAGCAAGATAAAGCACGAACCGCTGCCGCCGGACGATCCCAAGCAACGCCAGCCCGATATTACGAAAGCAAGAACCCTCCTGGGCTGGGAACCCAAAATCGATCTCGAAACTGGCCTGCGGATGTCGCTGGACTATTTTCGCAAGGCGATCGCCGAAGAAACGTCTGTTCGAAGCTCAGCCAGCTGACCAAGCCTTGGAGGGCGTCACCCGAGCGAACCGAAACACGCAGGTCTGTTCTAGGGTCGATCTAGGTCAGTAGCTTCGGCTCCGACCGCGCACACGCAATCAACTGCTGCGCTTGCTTCCGGTGCTCCTCGGTTCTCACGGTGAACTCTACCCCCATACCGAAGCCTGGATGCGTACTCAGCACCTTCCCATGGATCCGCAATCTAACATTTTCTGTGCGTACCACAATTTCCAGAAGCGTACCGCTCGGAAAAGTCTCAGTAGTCTCGAGATAACAACCGCCCGAGCTGATGTCGATCAAAGTGCATCGGGTTGCGACTCCGCTGTTGGCGCGGCAGACTTCCGCCCCGAGTGCGCAAGTATGGCGCGACAGGTTCCGCCGATCGGCAGCCGAAACCGACAGCAAGCCGAGACCTGCGGAAAGCCGTAATGCAGCGTCGCCCCCGTCTGGCGAAATCTGAGCTCCGGAGGGAGCGGCCTCCGGCGTGAATGGAAGGCTTGCCTGCAACCAGTCGTTGAGCATACGGCGTGAGCCACGAGGCACCTGCGCGAAACGGATCCCCACCCGGCCCGAAGAATCCTGCCACATGACCTCGCCGGAGAGTCGTATGAGCGAAGTTTTTTCGGGCAAGGCGAACTGGAAATAGACTTTGCAGTATGGTGGCATTTTATTGCCCGAACGGAAAGCAATGCCATCTTCGCTTAAGTCCAAGAGAGCCGCGGGGACATCTTCTTTGCCGGCGTACGCGATGGACGTCTCTGCCTGCACCGGGATACGCGGACGACTCCGCCTTTCGCTCCGCATCAAATTGCACGCTGCGCGCATGCTGTGGGCTGCTCGCTCGCGTGAAATAGGTTTGTAAAGGAGAAAGTTCGCACCCTTCGCGAAGATGCCGCGAATATCGTCGCGCGCGCTCACAATGGCGACCACGATGGCGGCTTGGTTAATCGGCGTCTTGCGCGTTTCGGCAATTAGTTCGACTGCGGCCGCTTGATCTTGACAATCAACCAAAAGGGCGTCGAAGTGCCGATCCTTGAGCCTGGCTCCGGCCATGCGTAGGTCGCCGCAAGATTCCGCTGCGATGCCCAGATCCTGCAGAATCCGGCTGAGCACCTGGACAGCCTGGGCATCCGAGCACACCAATAGCGATGTCAGCGCCATGTTCATGGCCATGGTAGGGCGCGCCCGGAACAGCTCACAAGTTACATGGGTCACGCTTCGCCGAAAAACGTGACTTTAGTCATCTGGAGTTTCCGCCAGTAACCCGCTATGGTCGGCATGTGATTGTGAGCGGTTACCTGTGGTCGTCAGCAGCGGTTTTCCCCGTCCGCCTGCAGGATTGAGAATTCATGTCTTCGAAGACAGCCAACTGGATCATCGCAGCGGGCGTGCTTCTGATGTTCGTAGGACTCTGCTTTCTACCAGCCGCTCTAGGAGAAAACGCCGATAGTGACCTGCTGGAGATTGGAGCCTGCCAGTTTTCGTTGGGCGCTCTAATCATGGCAACAGGCATCTACGCAAAGGCGCGGGCAGTCCAAATCGCGATCGCGTCTGGGGAGCCGCGAAAGGAATCTGCTCCTTCGAACCAGCGGGTTCGGGGCGGTTGTGACCTGTGCGGAACCGAGGCTCCAGTAGTTCAGTGCAAGGTCCACCAGCTTCACCTCTGCGGAACTTGTCTGGCTCAGCATTACGATCTTCGCTCGTGCGCTTACGTACCGACCACTCGCACTGCACCTAAGGCCTCAAGAAGCCTGACCGCGAACGCGCGGGGCGCGTAGCCGCGCTGCCCCATTTCGTTGAGCCGTCAAGTACGCCGCACTGCCAAAGTTACCGGAGTTACCTCGTCAAATTACGTTACGGAAGTCCAAGCGTATAGGCCCAGCCTTTAGTACTTTGACGCTCTCTCATCCCCTCCTTACGATGAGGTTTGTATGCGGGTTAGCCAGCGACGTTCCTTTACCAGGGAATCGCCCTCCTTCGGCGTAACACGCGATGAAGGACGCCAGGCTCAACCCCCGAAATGGGAGATGGGGCCGGAAAAGCCTTCGCACTAAAACCGCCCCGGATAAGCCTCCCCGGAGAAAGAAAGGGTTCATGTTTTCACGCAGGATGCGCGGGTTTTCGCTGATCGAGATGATGGTGGTGGTCGCCCTCATCCTGATTGTGCTGGCTTTTTCCATCATGGCCATCCAACCCGCACTGAAGCAGGGACGCTTGACGGAAGGCTACAACCAGACGCTGATGGCGATGCGGCAAGCCCGCGACATCTCGGTGGCGCAGCGGCAGATTTACTTCGTTACGTTGAGCAATGCTGTAGTGCCCAACACGATCACTGTTACACAGGGATCGACCGGCACGGTTGTGGCCACTTATTCCCTTCCCCCCGACGTCGCGTTCGACGCGGAGTTGGGTTTGCCCAACTCGCCCACCGTAGCGCCCACGACACCCGATGGCTTCGGAACTGCCGCGGTCGCAATTGATTTCGATCAAGGCATCGTCGCGGGAGCAAAGAACGTGATCTATTTCTATCCCGACGGCTCGGCCACAGACGTACTCGGCAATGTCAACAATGGCGTGGTCTACATCGCTCGGCCCGGATTCATAGACACTTCGCGAGCTATCACCCTTTGGGGTGCTACCGGTCGGCTCCGGGGATGGCGAGCTTACAAGAACGCAGGAAAGTATTACTGGAGGCAACAGTGAGAGCTGAAAGCGGCACTGCTTCCCGGCGACGTATCAGCAGAACCCAGCGGGGGTTCAGTCTGATTGAGGTCATGGTTTCGATGGTCATTCTGGTGGTCGGGCTGGTGAGTCTGCTGGGCGTTTTCGGAGTCGCGATGGCGTCAACGCAAACTTCGCAGCTCAATGGAACCGCCAAGCAATTAGCTAACGAAGCCATCGAGAGCATTTTGACTGCGCGCGAGACCGCGAACGTGACTTGGACCCAGATTCAGAATACGGGTTCGGGTGGGATCTTTGTCCCTGGTTTCGTCGCAATCGACTGCCCAGGAGTCGACGGCATCGTCGGCACCGTCGACGATGCGGCGTGCGGCCCACAAATTCTGGACCAACCCGGACCTACGGGAGTCTTCGCCGGAAACTGCCCGGCCCCAGGACCCGATACGTGTCTGACTCTGACCAACTTCCAGCGTCAGATTCTGATTTCACCGGTTTTTCCTCCAGGTGGTGGTCTGATCCCCATCGCCACACTGCGCGCAATCACCATTACGATCCAGTACCAGACTCCCCAGTTTAAGGTGCCCAGACAATACGTTCTGAACACTTTCATTTCGGAATATCGGTAAGGGAGAAATTATGGGACGAAAGTCCATAAATTCCGGCCGCGGTTTCAGCTTGATCGAACTCATGGTCTCGCTCGTTGTGGGCATGATTGTCGTGGGCGCTGCCGTCAAGTTGTTCAGCCAAGGCATGAGCGCGACCTTCACTGTTTCCCAACGCGCAGAGATGCAGCAAGACCTTCGCGCGGCCTCGAACCTGATACTGAAAGACATCAGTCTGGCCGGAGCCGGAATGCCTCCCGGACAAGGCGTGGCTCTGCCCTCGGGGACTCCGCTCAATCCAATCTACGGATGCGATCAAGTGGGCAACTGCATTCCGGGTGGGGGCATTGCTTATCCCTGTTCCACGAACGTCGGTCCCTGCATCCCGACTTTGTATGGCGTCATTCCCGGCTGGCGATTGGGAATCATCCCGCCGGGCAGCCCAAATCCCACTGACATCATCACGATCGTCTATACCGACTCCAACTTCGCTTTGAATTGTTATATCGTTTCCTTCCCCGTCGGAGGCGCGGGCGGAGGCGTCAACCCGGTAACTTTCACCGCACCGGTTCCGACTCCACCCACATGCGCTTTGCCGCCCGGACTGGTGAACCCGCAGGCCGTGAACGATCCGGTCGTGGGCCTGACCGCTGGTGACCTGGTCCTGTTCCAGAACAACCTCGCGGCAGGATCCGGCCAGGCGATCGCTGAGGTTACAAATGCGGCGGGCGGTGGTGGCGTTTACATTGCCAACTTTCTCAATGGCGACCCGCTGTCATTCAACCAGAGCGGCGCTGGGGCCGGCGACTTGGCCCAAATCATTGCTGGCAACAATACTACGGCGACGCGAATCTTTGTCATCTCCTACTACTTGAAAATGCTGCCTGACCCCTTGGGCGTAGGCCCCGGCATCCCCGTACTTATGCGTCAGGTAAGCGGACATCTGCCGGTCCCAGTGGCGGAGAACGTCGTCAACATGCAATTTACCTACGACACTTACGACGCCAATGGCAACCTCCTTAACGCCGCGGGCAACGCTGGATATCCTGGCACGTCGCTGAACCTGATCCGGAAGATCAACGTCACCCATTTCACGATCCGGAGCCAGGTGAACGGTGCGCGCAGCTACATGAGCTCTGCCACCGGCTATCAGGCCTTTGACTTTCAGACTTCGATTAGCGCGCGCAATCTGAGTTATCAGAATCGGTACAGTTTTTAGTTCAAACCAAAAGACTCGTCGCCCAATTTCGGGCACAGACGAGAAGAATTGGGAGTGGGGAATTTAAGGAGCAACACGATGCATAGCAGCAAACATGGTTCACGGGGTTTCACGCTGATCGCGTCCCTGATGTTGTTGTTGATCATGTCCGGGGTTGCGATTGGCCTGCTCATGATGGTCAACACCGAAGGCAAAGTAGGCGGCCAGGACACACAGAACACCCTGGCCTTCCACGCCGCCGAAGGTGGAATCGAACACATGACCTCGGATCTGGCGGGTATGTTCCAGAGCATCGAATCACCCACAGCGGCGCAAATTCAGGCTTTGAGCGCGGACGCGCCTCCGAACACCGCCTACATGAACTATCCCCTTTACCAACTGACCCCGGCCACTAATCCTGATGGTAGCCTGGCAACCAATTTCGGCCAGATCGCCACCGGACCGTACCAGGGTTTGTATGCGTCGATCCTCCCCGTCACTTTGCAAGTAACCGCAACCACCTCGCTCGCTGGAGTAGGAACGGTGGGAGACGAAGTCAACATGTCGCGCACCGTGGAAGTTGCGCTCGTGCCAGTCTTCCAGTTCGGTGTGTTTTGCGATGGCGACTGCGCCTTCTTCGCTGGCCCACCCATGCCTTTTGCCGGCCGGGTTCATACCAACGGGGACTTGTATCTGTCCGCCGGTAACGGCGGTCTCACTACGTTTGAAGACAAAGTCAGCGCCTGGGGCAACGTCATTCGCCAAGTGCAGGAGAACGGCAACCCAACCAACGCTAATCACAACGGCACGGTTGACATTCTGACCACATCTCTTGGTTGTCCCGGCGGCTTGCCCGGCTGCCGGCCCATGGCTCTAACTGATGGCAGCGTTGTGGGAGGACCAACCTCGGGGCAGAACGGTGGATGGTCTGCCATTTCGGTGGGAACTTACAACAGCTGGATCATCGATGGAAATTATGGCCTCGCGGGAGGCACCGGCGCCACAAAACTGTCGCTGCCTTTCATCAACAACACGCCCGGTGTTGGACCTCAACCACAGCCCTTTGAAATCATCCGGCGGCCCCCACCGGGAGAGAATCCCACTGCGCCCCTGGGCGCATCGCGACTCTACAACGAAGCTGAGATTCGCGTATTGCTCTCCGATACTCCTGCGGACCTTCCGGGCGGCGTTGGCGATGTCAACAACATTCGATTGGCGAATGTCAACGGATATCAGTTCGGTGTTCCCGCCACGCCAGTAGCAGGGCTGCCGGCCCTGGGCGCCGGCGTTACCTACAACACGTATTTCGCCACCGCAACGACCGGAGTTCCTGATCCCTCAGGATGGACGGGCGCTAAAACTCAGCTTCCCGCCGATTACCAGTTTGGACCGATTGCGCCGCAGCCTGCCTTCGTGACCCTGTTCGACGCTAACGCACCGGTCACGACCGCGGGCAAGGACGGCTTCAACAACACTCCGCCGCTGATCGGTTTGTCAACTTGCAACGTCGTGACTGGTAGCTGCGCGGCGGCCGCACCCTATCCGTTCTATACGCCGCTCGCTTATCCTGCGCCGACCCTGCAGATGAGCACTTGGAATTTGCTGGATGGCTATTTACGGGTGGAATATCGTGATGCTGGCGGGGGCTATCACCCGATCACACAGGAGTGGTTGCAACTTGGATTTGCGCGAGGCACACTTCCTCCCACGGTTCCTGGCACCAACCCGGTCAATCCAAATGCAATCCTGATTCTGCAACAAATCGCAGATCGCAACGGCAATGGCACCGCGGACGCCAATGGCGTCGCAGCCTCCTGTGTGGCCAACGGGAGCGGCGGGTTTAATTGCACCAGCGGCAAACCTCCCGAGGTTACAAAAGACCCTGCGACCCCTGGCGATCTATTCGGTCGATATGGCAGTAGCTTGCATCCCGGCGGTGCAAGCCCCACCCAGTACAACTGGTATCCCATCGACTTCTACGATGCCCGCGAAGGCGAAGTCCGTGATGTCAATCAGGGAAATGCAAGCTGCGCCCCCGCTGGCATAATGAACGCCGTCGAAATCGATGTGGCCAACCTGAAAAAATGGTTAAACGGAACCATTCCTGGCAGCGGGAACCTGGTCGACTTTCAGTTCCAGAACGGATACGTTCTGTACTTCTCTGACCGCCGGGGCATGCTGCCCAATCCTAACGGCACCGCCCCCGTGGGCCCTGCGGCCACCAAAACCGGAGACGCCGGTTTCGAAGACGCCATCAACACTGGCACTCAAGCGGGTAACCCCGACGGCGCGCTCGAGCCGGCGCCCCCTCAGCTGCCTCCTCCGGCACCCCCGAAAGGTTCTCCGGAAGATGACAACAACAACGGATTGCTGGACAACTGGGGAGCCATGAACCTTGGTCTGGGGCTGGGCTATGTTGGTGCTCCTTACAACGGAGCCAACAGTGTGAACAGCCTGATTCGGAACGGTGCTGCCGGCTTCCCCGATCCTTACCTGATAGCCGGCCGCATGCCGAGCTGCAACCAGAAGAACTGGATCAGTGGCGCTCGGCACGTCCTTAGACTGGTGGACGGCTCGTTGGGCAATCTGCCCGTCCGGCTGGACAACGCCAAAGGTGGATTCACGGTCGCCTCCGAAAATCCGGTTTACATTCAGGGAGACTACAACAGTAGCGCCGCGGACCCCACTTGGGGGAATCCCGCCGCCGCGGAGCCCGCTCACTCGGCCGCTGCCGTAATCGCGGATGCAGTTACCATGTTGTCAAACGGGTGGTCAGATCTCGCCAGCCTGAACTCTCCCAGCAACGACGGCGGACGACCTGCAGCCACAACTTATTATCGAGTCGCAGTCTCCGGCGGAAAGAACATCAACTTCCCGGTCAACGTATGTTGCGCTTGGTCCGGAACCGATGACTGGGGCACGGACGGCGGAGTACACAACTTCCTGCGCCAGCTGGAGAACTGGGGAGGCCAGACCCTAAACTACAAGGGATCTCTGGTCAGCATGTACTTCTCCACCTACGCCACCGGTACGGACAAGAACGGCGGGGGTACGACCTACGAGCCTCCAACTCGAAACTACTTCTTCGATCCGCTCTTCACGCAGCCGCAAAACCTGCCGCCAGGAACGCCGCTGTTCCGCGACATTGACAACCTGAGCTACCGGCAAAGCTTCGTGCCCCACACCGGCTCCTTCTAAACGAACCCGCAGTCAACCAGCCCCGATCCTGCAAAGCTAGGATCGGGGCTTTTCACCTGCGAAGAAGAATTTGCTTTTGGGTGGCGCAGCGATAGCCTGCGATGATCCGTCCCTAAACAATTTCGGCCGGGTGGCCCACGCTTTCTCTTGATCAAGCAGTAGACTGTAAATAATGGGTGCCCCATCCTTCTGCGTTCGTTGCGGAAGAGTAGGAAGCGAAAATGCCCGTAGCACCAAAAACCAGGGAAACGATCGAGCAATCCACTGGGCCTTACATTCACACTTTGCGAGGCGGCTTCAGGCATTCAGCGGCCTGGCACATTGGGCTTGACCGGCCCCGAGTCCACATTGACTCCCAAACTCAAATCGCTCGACCAGCAGTCGGCCAAAATCTTCCAGTCACCCACTTGCCGCGCCAATGTCAGCAGGTATTTGCCGCGCTCTTCGCGGCGCTTGCCCATGGTGAACGGAACCAGCATCTTGCAGCGGCCCGCCTCGTAGGCAATGTCCCCAAATATCTCGACGCGTAAGAGCTCCAACTCGACGTCTCCGAGTCCGGCATCAAGCACGCCGAAAAAAAACTCGCGAATCGCCGCCGTGCCCCGAAGCGGCGGCACATTCGGACGAAGCACAATCGCGTCCACCGCATAGAGACTGACCAGATCGTCAAGCTGCTTGCCGTTGCAGGCCAGCGCCCAATCCTGCGTAATCTTCCGGACGGCAGTTTCAGCCCGGTTTAAAGAAGCTCCCCCCGTTGGAGTGCGCGGATGGACATCACGTACGACTGGAGCGCTACCCATCGCACGCGGCTCGCCCCCAGCCGGCGGAACGCCTCCCTCGGCTGCGAAATAGTGATGGTGATAATGATGATGATAATGATGCTGCCCGGCGGCGTGCGCCTCTGGTTTCACCCCAGCCGCCATTGGGGCGCTCGTCTGCAAGGGTGGGGCATCATTTTGCGGAACCCCGCAGATCGCACAGAACCGGTTCTCCGCCGGGTTCGAACTGCCACAGGAAAGGCAGATGCGAGACTCCACGCCCTCCGCCACTGCGCCTACGGAAGCATCCGTGTCCACTTGCGAACCCAGTCGTTGGACAGCTTGCAAAGCGGCCGCAATGGCTTCCGTGCCGGGCTTGGGCTGGTGCAAGTCTTGCTTCAGTCGCCGGAACAAATCTTCGACTGCCGCATTGTGCGCGAGGTCTGTCTCCGACCCAGACGCAGGCAGATTCCGGATGGGTCCGGTTGGCTTTTCATGATCCATAGCGCTCGGGCCATTCTAGTCGAAAAGAATACCTATCGGCTGGAGAACTCGATCTTCCCTTCGGTTTCTGTAGCCGCGCCGTTGCACATCGCCGGACGATAGCGCCAGGAACGAACCGTGTCGAGGATGGTACGATCTTCAGCCGCGCCCGCACTCTCGAGGATGAGAGGTGAATGAACCCGGCCATCCGTACCGATGATAAAGCTGACCCGCACTTTGGCGCTCGGCTGAGGGATGTCGAGGATGGGATTCGGCGTCGCCAGAGGCTCGGGCGGCTCGGAGGCTTCGCAATTAGTGTTGGCAGTCGCGCGCAGCATGGCCGCAAACTTCGAGTCACGCAGCGGTGCACGCCAGATCTCACGTTCGCGGACAACTAATGTGGGCAGCGGAAAAACCGGCAGGCTGGGCTCGACGGCCGATGCCAGAGCGGCAACTGAGGCTAAGACCACTAGAAGAAGCGAGCAAAGTCTCCGGACTGTCATGTCCAATATCCAAGAGCGCTCAATCAGAAAGACGCCACGCCCCGAACCCAGCCTTAGGAAGGGCAATCCGCCTGCCAGGGATGAATCCACCTATCTTATTGATATGTATACGCTTAATAGCAGGTTTAGTTTTCACTGGCGGACTGAAGTGAAAACCGTTGCAGCTTCGTGATCAGGTGAGCACCACTACGCGCACGTCAGCAGTCTCGTCACTTACGAATCCAAGTGGGTTGGGGCGGAGTCGCCCACTTTCAGTGGCCACTTGTTTTTCGCGAGCGAGGGCGCCCACGCGAGGTCCGGCCGACTGACGCGCTCGACGTCGCTTGAGTCAGGGCCGTGGTCAGAAAGCAGCGGGGCAACGAAACGGAGTGCCTCGACTTCGGTCCGCAAGCGCACCAGATCCATCTCTTTTTCTCGCAGCACTTCGTATATGTTTTTCATGGCCGCCAAGCTGGGCCACGCGGGCCCAAATTTGTTTTCGAGTAGAAATGAACTGCGTGTTGCTCCGGCTGGGTTCCGCCGATTGTAATACACAGCCTGTCGAAACCGCCATCCTCAAAATCGCGAGTTTGCAGCTTCGCGTTCTCCATGATATCTAAGCCTGTGCACTCCGAGCGGTTGCGGCATCTCGATGGCGTACTGGCAGATGATGAAGTCCACGTCTGGCAAGTCGATCTTCTTGCGTGGGAGAAGGAAGCTGAGTCGTTGTTCGAGCTGCTCGATTCAGAGGAGCGGGAGCGTGCGACGCGATTCAAGTTTCCGGCACCTCGTAATCAGTTTGTGATCAGCCGGGCCCTGCTTCGACGGGCGCTGGGGGCTTATTCGCGGATGGACGAGCGCGAGGTTCGTTTCCGCACGACTGCAAACGGGAAGCCTGAACTCGCCGCGAACTCCGACCTGCGCTTCAACTTATCGCACACCCAGGGCGCGACCGTCTTCGCCGTTATCCGTCATCGTCAGGTGGGCGTCGATGTGGAGCGCATTCGCCAGGATACGAATGCGTTGGAGCTGGCGGAGCGCTTCTTTTCTCGTCCTGAGGTCGAATGGCTGCGGTCGCAACCCGCCTCGGATCTGCTTGCCTCGTTCTTCAGTTGCTGGACCGCGAAGGAGGCTTACATCAAGGCGCAAGGGGAGGGCCTGTCGTTGCCGCTAGGCAGCTTCGGTGTCTTGCCGACGCCGGGCGGCTGCGAGTTGCAACTGCGGGTGTATGAGGATCCGGAGGAGTCCAAGCGCTGGTCTATGCGGCGGCTGGATCTTGGACCGGGCTTGCGGGCTGCGCTGGCCGTCGAGGGTGAGAGCTGCCGCGTGCGTCTGGGTCAATGGCCGGCCGCGTTTACTAGGTAGTACTGGGTATATACTCAAAAAATGCGTTTTCGAGCCAGATCTATGAAAACAAAGGGACTGTTTTCGAGATACCCTTGTAAAATATCCCTTCCAAAGGACTTACGGATGGGGATATCTCTCTTTTTGAGTCTATTTTCCTCGCAAATCTATGAAAACAGGTCGTACCCGCTGGGGTTGATATCTAAAATATCCCTTTTAAAGGAGTTAGCACTGCTTCAAAAGTTCGAGGCGTGCACGGGCCCCTACCCCAACAGAATTAAGCTCCTGATACAAGTATGACAGATTCGGCGGCTAAACATGACATGATTCGGAACTTTATTGGTGGAGTGGAATGAGAGGGTTACGGGAAATTGGGGGCTTCGGGGGGCTTGACAAGATTTTGAGGATAGAACGATTGGGGGGATTTTGAGCGTAATTGATTCCATGACAATGTTGGCTCCCACGCCCGAGTAAACTTTGGTGGTGGCAAAACTAACTAAAAGGCTCGGAGATAAGGAGCCGAACATGATCATTATAGGAGCAGGTTACCACCCGGGCTTTCAGCAAATTGCGTTTGTGGATACCGACACCGGGGAGTTCCAGGAACGGCGACTGCAACACCGGGAGGAAGCGGAAAAGTTTTATCGCGATCTCGCGGTCCAGGGAATGCAGGTACGTGTGGGGATGGAAGCCAGCGGACAGGCACGCTGGTTTGAACGATTGCTGTCGGAGTTGCACTTCGGAGCTGTGGATCGGAGATGCAGCGGAGATCCGGACGAAGCGAGTCCGCAACCAACGCTTATAGTCTTTCGCCTGGAGGCGCCATGAAGAGATGGATAAGCTCTATTCCTCTGCTCCTGTTGCTGGTGGCCAGCTTGGCCAGCGCAGCCGAAAAGAAGGCATCGGGCTCGCGATTACAAAATGCTGCCCCTAAACCGGCGGGGGCTTGGGATTGGGAGCACGCGCAGGTCGGCCCGCTTGATGCCAGCCGCGGCATCTACATGCAAGCTACCGCCCAAGTCATCACGCCGGCGGGCAAGAGCACAGTCTTCTTCGGCAGGCCGACGGACCTCGCGCTCGATCCCGCGCAGAAGCGGGTGGCGGTGCAACACTCCCACGGTCTCATGCTCTTTGACGCGACGAGCGGCGCCATCATCCAGAGTTTGGCGCTCCCGCCCGATAAGGACCATTTTTCCCATAGCCTGGGTGGCAACGGATTCCACGGCATCACATGGGAACCAGATGGCAACAAGGTTTGGCTAACAGATTCCTTCAACGGTTTGCACGGCGCCAGCCGCCAGCCGAACGGCGGATTTGCGTGGAGCGACTCCATCACGCTCCCCGGTTTGGCTGGAATTGGAGACCCTCCTGTGCCGGGCGGCATTGCCATTGATTCTGCAACCCAACGCCTCTACGTGACTCTGAGCAGCAACAACACGCTCGGGGTCGTGAACCTTGCCTCGAAGAAGCTCGACGCGCAGATTCCAGTCGGAGTTGCACCCTATGGCGTGGTGCTCGCGGGTGGGCGCGCCTTCGTGAGCAACTGGGGTGGACGGCATCCGGCCACCGGCGACGACTTTACCGCCGAGAGCTCCGGCACCGATACAGTGATCGATCCCCGCACCGGAGTGGCTTCGACCGGCACTGTTTCAGTGGTGGACCTTGCCAAGGGCGTAGTGATCAAAGAGGTCGAGGTGGGGCTGCACCCGAGCGGCATGGCACTCGCGGCGGATGGCAAGACCATCTATGTCGCCAACGCCAACAGCGACTCGGTCTCGGCGATAGACGTGGAGAAAGCCCAGGTCACAGCGACCATCAGCACCAAACCCATGGCTGACCTACCCGTGGGCAGTGCTCCCAATGCGCTCACGGTTTCGACGGATGGCAAGAACCTCTACGTGGCGAACGGCGGTAACAACGCGATCGCTGTGATCGATATCGCGACCCAGAAACTGGAAGGGCTGATACCGACAGGCTGGTATCCGAGTGCCGTCGCGCTAAGCGGGCACGGACTCGTGGTCGCCAATCTAAAAGGCGTGGGTGCCCGCGGGACCGATTTCGGTTTTGCGCCCACCGTCGATACAAAGCGCCACGGCGGACACAACGTTTACGATTACGCGGGCACCATCTCGATCATTCCGACGCCGAGCCCGGAGGAGTTGAAGAACTACACGCTTCAAGTCGCGGCCAACATGCGGCTGCCGAACCTCACGGCAGCGGGCGCTGCGAGCGGTGGGCCGAAGAGTGAGCCGAAGTATGTCCCCGTGCCGATGCGGCCGGGCGAGCGTTCGCTGTTCAAGCACGTCATCTACATCATCAAAGAGAACCGCGCCTACGATCAGGTGCTGGGCGATCTGAAGGGCGGTAACGGCGACCCTTCGCTCACCATGTTCGGCGCCGAGGTCACGCCGAATCATCACGCGCTGGCTGAGGAGTTCGTCCTGCTCGATAATCTGTATTGCAACGGAATGCTCAGCGCCGAAGGCCACCAGTGGACGGATGAAGGCTATGCCACCGACTATATCGAAAAGAACATGGGCGGCTTCAATCGCAGCTATCCTTCGGATGGCACCGACCCCATTGCCTACTCGCCGGCAGGGTTCATCTGGGATGCAGCGCTGCAGCATGGACTGACACTTCGAATGTACAGCGAGTTCGTCAAGGGGCAGCTGGGTATGGAGCCGCACAAGAGTTGGCAGGAGCTGTACGAAGCCTACAAGCGCAACGACCACTCTACGCGTTTCTTTCAGAAGACAGAGATGCAATCGCTCATGCCGTACGTAGATTGGAGCTATCCCACATTCGATCTTGGTGTGCCGGATGTCTATCGTGGGCAGGAACTCACAAACGAGATCCACCGCTTCGAGCAGAACGGGGATCTGCCGAACCTGATGGTGGTGCTGCTGGGCAACGACCACACCTCAGCTACGCAAGAAGGCGCGCCCACCCCGCGCGCCGCAGTCGCCGATAACGACCTGGCGCTGGGACAGATCGTAGAAGCGGTAAGCAAGAGCAAGTTTTGGAAAGACACGGCGATCTTTGTGGTGGAAGACGATCCGCAAAGTGGCGTGGACCATGTAGATGGCCACCGTACGGTCGGGTTCGCCGTGAGCGCTTACACTCGGCGCCGCTATCACGATAAAACCTTCTACAACCAGAACAGCATCCTGCGAACCATCGAGCTGATCCTGGGGATCGATCCTCTGACGCAATTTGATCTCGCCGCGAACCCCATGCTTGCGTTGTTCCAGCCAACCCCAGATCTGACTCCTTACGCGGCGAAGCCGAACCAGATCCGGCTGGATGAGTTCAATCCTAAACGCTCAGCGCTACACGGTGCCGCGCTGCGCGATGCCGAGCTTTCGGCACGCATGGATTTTTCCCTCGCTGATGACGCCGACGACGGCGTGTTGAACCTGATCCTGTGGCATGCGACCAAGGGATACAAGACGCCGTATCCGCGAAGCAACGAACGCGAGTCGCTCGGCAAAGACTAGTGCTTAGACGCAGCGGCCTGCGCCTCACCGAAGCGCCGCGCGGATTTCAATAAACACGTGAATTCATATCGCTCATTGAGGGGTTTTGAGCGTAATGGCGGTGTTACGCCAATTGATAGGCTCGACATTAGGCGACTCGGGGAGTCTGAAGGTTGTAACCCGAGTGAACGCTGAGCATTGGAGCCGTCCAAGGCGCTTCCAAGTGATGCTGGCATGGCTTCTCGGCTCATTCAGTTCGGCGCAGGCCCGAGTCAAAAAAATGCAGTCAGGGTTGTGAAACGCAGGAGTCTTTTTATCTGCTGCTGCCTTCGCGGGATCCAAGCCTCGATGACGCCCCTAGCAACCAGCGCCACACTGTGATTACGGCCGACGCCGCAACGATCAATTCCGCCCAAATGAAAGTTACATAATCACTAAACGCTCCCACCGGTGGCACACCAGGCTGGACATTCCGCAGCGCCGGCAGACCAAAGATTAGAGCAATTGCCATCGGCAGCGGGACGAGGCCACCGCCTTCTGCTGTGTTCCGCAGCACCATTGCCAACACGCTGTAGGCGAGCGCTGACATCATGGCATTGATGAGGATCGATACAGTAATCAGGCTATCGGCCCTCCGTATTTTCAAGTTAACGCCTATGAGTTGCGCGATGTTGTCGCGGGAAACGTTTCCGTTGAACTTGATACCCGGAATCGTTGCCGTTAGTGCAAGGGATAAGGGTAGCGGCATGTTTTGTTGAAACGTGCTCGCGCCGATGCCCAAGTTTTCGGCAGGGAAGGCTTCTTGCGACTGATTCTCTGGTGTCGCTGAGATGTTCGCCCTAGCCTTTCCCGCAGGAGTCGTCATCAAGAGCCACATTGTGGTTTCGTAGCGATCGAAGGGATATCGATTCAAATCGCCACGCAGTGGAAATCTGGACTCAACGCGGTTCATCCTTTTCCCGGCTGGAAACTCGTATTGCTGTTGGCCGCCAACACTGTTGACCAAAAGCTGCAGGTCTGTGGCGGGGGTGACTTCGTCCCGGGCGATATCTCCGGCAAGCCGAAACCCGAGCCGTGCAGTAAACTCCTGGTTAGCGAAATTCACGTTTGTCACCAATATCGAGACAACGACGCGATTCGCCGCAGAGACTTCGTCGCGCAATTGCAATGACCTCCGGGTGCTCTCGGTAGATCCTCGCACCAACACTATCGTGTACAGTGCAACGAGGCAGGCGACGAAGAGAATGCTCAACTTGGTTGATCTCTTCCACATTGCCATCCTACTCTCAACATCTATGCTTCTCGCGCCGTCGCGGTCGCTCGTCCATTTCAATTACGAGTTGCTCGGCGGCTTCGGAATTCGGAAGGTCTAGGAAAAAACGCGCCGGGGGGCATCGGCGAACTGCACCGGCCCCCTGCCGTTTGAACGAGTAAACGGCACGACTAGTAGTCCACGTCGAGCAATTCATCGATGCTCATTCGTTCCAGAGCTCTCTGTGTCTCCTCGCTGAGGTTGGATTTGCCAACCTGGATGGTCACCTTGTCAATTTTGCCGGTGAACTTGTTATCGCCCACTTTGTAGTCGTCGGTCACAACCGTGTAGAGGTTCTCGCCCACGTCCGTTGTTTCCGCGCCAAACGCGTTCGGGTGAGTGTGCTCGATCCGCCCGGCGGCGACCTTTTCGCCGTTGACGAAGAGCAAACCGTTACCGCCCGCGCCGGGTTTACCTCCATCGTAAGCAAACTCGAAGCGTAATGTTACGCGGCCGGCCGGAAGGCGAGCTGGGCCAGCGATCTTGTAAGTTTCACGACCGAGAAAATTGTAGGCGAACCTAGGTGTGCCGTCCTTGACGTAGAGGCTCCAGCCACCCATTTCCCCGCCCTGAGCGAGTACCACGCCCTCGGCGCCAGCCACCGGGGCCTCGATGTCGGCCGTAATCACGAAAGAGTGGTTCTTGACGTTGATGAAGCCATTCTCGGGTATTCCCTTCATGCCTTCATAGACCGTCATCTCCGTGCGACCTTCCATCAGATCCGGGCGGCCAGCCAGGGCAGGGTTGAAGCGCTCCCAGGAGCGGTCGTCAAGCGGCAGCACGTTGTACTTGACGGCCTCCTCCAGGAAGACCCCCTTTAGCTTCTCAAGCTTCTCGGGGTACATCGCGGCAAGGTCATGCGCGCAACTGAAGTCTTTCTCTACATCGTAGAGCTCCCATTTGTCGTTAGCAAACGTGGCCCGCGGCTTAGCCTCCCATGGCGGGCGATGCACTGTGGTGGCGAACCAGCCGTCTTGGTAGATGCCCCGGTTACCTGCCATCTCGAAGTATTGCGTGGTGTGGCGCGACTTTGCCCCGGCGTTATTGAAGGTGTCGAGCATGCTCACGCCTTCGATGGGTTTCTGCCGAACACCGTAGACGACCCCAGGCTGGGGCACCCCAACTGCCTCTAACACCGTCGGGGCGATGTCAATCATGTGGTACCACTGCGTACGCAGTCCGCCCTTCTCCTCGATGCCCTTCGGCCAATGGACCACAATGGGCTGGCAGATGCCACCGTAGGAGGCCACCTGGTGGCCCCAAGCAAAGGGCGTGGCGCCGGCGAAGGCCCAGCCGTTGGGATACAAAATGTGGGACTTCGGTCCGCCGAATTCGTCCAGGTTCCTCAGCGCAACGTCGAAGGGTTCTGGCAGTCCGTTGAACACGGACAGCTCATTAAATGCGCCGTTGGGGCCGCCTTGGAAAACCGAGCCATTGTCGCCGGTGATGTAGAAGATCAGTGTGTTGTCCAGTTCGCCCAAGTCTTTGATCGAATCGAGGAACCGCCCGATTTCGTAGTCTGTCACCTCGGCAAAGGCGGCATAGATTTCCATGTACCTGGCAAAGACTTTTTTCTCGTCAGGGGTCAACTGGTCCCATTCCTGGATCCCCGCCGGCTTGGGTGCGAGATCGGTGTCTGGGGGCACGATCCCCATTTTGATCTGGCGGGCCAGCGTTTCCTTCCGCACCTGGTCCCACCCTTGGTCGAACTTGCCCTTATACCTGTTGCGCCACGTCTCGGGTACCTGGAACGGCCCGTGCGTGCCAATGGCGGAGTAGTAGACGAAAAATGGCTTGTCAGGCGCGAGCGACTTCTGGGAACGCACCCAGTCGATGGCCTTGTCGGTGATGTCAGTGCTGGCGTAGTAGTTGGGGTCGGGGTGCAGATCCACGCGGTTCATGTTGTCGTAAATGACTGGATGAAACAGGTCAGCCTCGCCGGCCATGAACCCGTAGAACCGTTCAAACCCGCTATGCAGCGGCCAGCGGTCGAACGGTCCGACAACGCTAGATTCCCATGGCCCGAGCTCGTGACACTTGCCGAACATGGCCGTGCTATAGCCGTTGAGCCGCAAGATCTCGGGCAGCATCGTGACGCTGCTCGGACGCATCGCGGTGTATCCCGGGAAGGCGGTGGCAATTTCCGAGATCACGCCGAAGTTTGCACTATGGCTATTGCGGCCGGTAAGCAGGGCCATGCGGCTGGGGGAACACAACGGGGGCACTTTGAAATTGTTGTAGCGCAGCCCGGTCTTGGCCAGCCGGTCCAGCGCTGGCATCTGGATCGGTCCGCCGAACGTCGATGCGTCGCCGAAACCGAAGTTGTCGAGTAGGATGACCACCACGTTGGGTGCACCTTTAGGCGCCTTCACCTGGAACCGGGGCGGGGCTTGTGCATTGCGCGCATCAAGCTCGGTGATTGGCGCATACTTGGGCTCGGGGACGGGCAGCACGGTACGGTTCATGGAGGCGGCCGTCTCGGGCGCGCTGCTTTGGGCCTCTGACTTGTTGGAAACACAGATCGCCACCAGCAGTAGAGTCAATAGCAGAGTGAAAAAGCGTGTCATGGTCTTTGTCTTTCTCCTATCGGTGACTTGACCGCGATTGCAAGTCAGAGGGCCTTCCAACCGCCCGGGCCGAGATGGCTGCAGATTGATGCTTCATGGTTTTCGTTTCTACCTTGGCTCGCGACACGGCGCAATTGGCCTGGTCGTTTTGCGGGGGCCGCGCCGATCACGCAGGAACGCTCGTCCTCGGCCAGGCACATAATGTGCACCCACGCAATCTACTAGCACCATGCCGCCCCGCCGACTAGCAAAACTGACAGTCCGCACCGGAAATCGCCTCTCCGCAAAAATCGAGGCGGGTTTTCCATTGACCTTGCTGAAATAAGGCTCCCAGTTGTGGGTAGTGGGGTCTGACATGATTAACTGTTGCTATCAGGCGTGGCTGTTGAAAAAGTCACAGATTGCGCGGCTGTGTTGCGGCGTGATGTAGGGGACTGGCAGGTTCTTCACGGGTTTCTAGTTGCTGGCAGCCAGCGGTGCTGCTTGCTGGCTGAGGAAGCGGACCAGTCGCTTGATGTTCTGGGCCACGGCTGCCAGGAAGAACTGCTCTCGCGCGAACTTCAGTCTGCGCAGGCGTAAGCGCCGCAATCCGATCTGATTCTTGAGTTGCGCGAAGAGGGCTTCCACCTTCTTTCTCTGTCGTTGTGCCTTCGCGAACTCGGGCGTTTGCGCCAACTCCCGCGCCCGTTGTCGTACCGACTCATGCATGTGAATGGCGAGATACTTGTATCGTCCAGTCGTGCATTGTGCTTTTTGTGAGCATGCCCCGCAGCGTTTCGCGCTGCCGATATAGGCATGGGCTCGATTGCGAACGTTGAGCCCCACGTAGTTCAGTTGCTCTCCTGCAGGACAACGGTAGGTATTGCTCTCGGGCTGATAAGTAAATCGCTCCGGGCCATAGCCGGGATTGTTCTTTCTCAGAGCACTGTCGCGGGTTCGCATATAGGGAGTGATGCTTCGATCGGCCAACCATTGCAAGAACTCCCCGTTCCCGTAGGTCGTGTCGGCTGCTACCGATTCTGGCTCTCGTCCTTGCCATTGCGTGAAGCGAGTGAGCATGTCTTGTGCAGCGACGGTCTCCTGGCTCATGCGCGCCGCCGTTGCTTGTACCCCCACGATCACGCAACTGTGATTGTCCACCAGATAGTTGTCGTAGTACCCCAGTCGGGCTGGAGTCCCGCCCTTGGTGGCGTAGGTGGAATCGGGATCCGTGGTCGACACTTGGTCTTGCTGATGCACCGGCTCTTCGGTGGGGTTCTGCTGCTCCAGTTCCACCAAGTACTGGCGCGCAGTTTGGTTCACTTGCGCCGCTTCCCTGAGTTGCTCACGCGGGATGCGGCTCTCTTTGGCCGCATTCGCTTCGATGAAGCTGCCGTCTACTGATAAATGCGTCCCTTGCACCAGCCCCACTTCCACACACTGCCGCACGATCTGCTCAAACAACTGCTCAAACAGCTTCGACTCTTGAAACCGTCCGTGCCGGTTCTTGGAGAACGTGGAGTGATGTGGAATCTCCTGATCGAAGCCCAGACCGGTGAACCAGCGCCACGCCAAGTGCATGCGCAGTTCCTCCACCAGCTTCCGTTCGCTGGTGATGCCATATAAGTAGCCGATCAATAGGATGCGCAGCAGAAGCTCGGGATCAATCGACGGACGACCGGTCTCGCTGTAACTCTGCTTCAACCTCTCGCGCACAAAGGCAAAGCTGATGTGCTTTTCAATGAGCCGCAGCAGATGAGTCTCTGGAACCTGATCTTCCAGGCGGAAGTAGTAGAACAGCGCTTCGGAGCGGTCGTGTTGCCCCATCATGATCAGCAGTCCTCCGACGATGAGAATCCAACAGAGCATGGTCAGGATCACTTCCTTCTAACATGCTTCTGCTGAATCTCATCCTGCTAATCGAAGTGACTTTTTCAACACCCACAGGCCTTAGCACAAGCTCGCGCCGTCTGTTCGCCCGTCGGCTGGGGTTTTGAGCGTGATGGTGATGTTACGCTAATTGAGGTTAACGCTTGTACAAGACCTCCACTCAAGATCCTGGTCGCTATGCCGCAGATTTACGCTTGACGCACCCGAGCCGGTTGCCGGTTTCTTGTGCTTCTTTGCCAAGGCGCGTCCAAGATCGGGGAGGAATTCCTTGACGATGCCGAAGCCGGCATTGCTGCCCATGGTGATGCCGAAGCTGGCAGCGCCGTCGCCGGCGGAACTCTGACTTGGGGGAAGCCAGACTCGGGCCAGGAATGCCCCTGCCGCCACCCCGCCCACTTGTGAGATGGAAAAGTGCCGGCTTCCATCATCATGGCGCGCCAGAAAGCCGCTGGTAAGCGCATATCCTGTGCGCGGCCAGAAGCCTTTCTTGCCGGAGTTAAAGTAACGGTTGTCCTCGTGCAACGCGCTCCCCAGCCCGTACGTCACCGTCCGCTGGATGGAGTACTGCCCCAGGATGTTGGCAAACCGCTTGCCATAGCCCGATGCCCCCTGCTCCCACTCCTCTGGTTTGTCATTTGCCTGGTCAATTCCGGCAGAGAACCCGGCCTTGACGAAGCCAAGGGGATTCATCATGGTTTTGAAGTAGAGACGATTGCGTTCGGCCTGGGTCATGGGCACAAATTCGTTCGACTTTTTCGTGCCGGCCATGTTGAGGTAGTTAAGAAGGTAGTCAATGAGGCCGGAGCCCGGCTTCTTGGGGTTGGCGTTCGTCTGCTCCTGCGCTATGAGCAACGGAGTCCACAGGGTCAGGAAGATCAGGAGGAAGCTCGGAAATTTTCCGATTAACTGCTTCGCCCGCTGCGCCGAGGCGGTTGGTTTCGCACCGGCGCGAAGGTCCCGCAAGTGCTGCCTTGGAGCTGCCAGCAACTCGTGGGAATGGTGCGCATGTCTTGTCATGGTATTCATGACGCTATGCGTCCCAATTTCGTTTGACAGTTAACACCGGAAGTTCTCCGACCACGCCGCGCGGAACTTCTCCAAAACGGCAACTCTTACAACCCCTCGTCAAATGATAGTTGATGCAACCACCGTCACGCTCATTAAGGATGGAAGGCTTTCCGGCTGGTCCACATCCACCCTAGATTTTTTCAATTCATCGTTTGCTGGCGGTCTTTCGCGATTCGTACCACAGGGCAAGTTCTACGCGATTCCAGAACCCAAGCTTGTCGTAAATGGCGCGAAGGTAGTTTGCGATAACGTACCGGGTCGTGCCCATGACTTCTGCCACCTCATTATTCTTGAGCCCTTGCGCGACTAATTCGACGACTCTCTCCTCGGTGTTATTGAGGGCGCGGTTTCCGTAGCGTTCTGGCATAGCCGGCTCCCGGAAAGGTTGCGGTTCTCACTTGAAGACTCGAACACATCGTCGTCGTGTGACGTTCTTCGCGCTCCAATGCCGAATTAAGCTCCTCCGCCAGTCGCATCATTCTTTGCGGGTCTTGTTCAGCCGACATTTCTCTGGCGATGTCACGCCAAGTTCGATTGGGCTCGGACATGAATACACCTCCAAGGCCGGAGGGACGAAGCGGCAGTCTTTCTCTCTCCAAAGTGTGCTTCCGGGATCTTTTTTGCTAGGTGCCGGTAGGACATGCTATGGACAACGGACGTTAGCCCCGTGTGACTGGAATCTGAAGCCTTGCCTCTGTGCCCGGAAGCTGCTTGAACGCCGTGGCCGATCAGAATAAGGGTTATCGAGATTTTGCGCCAATCGTTGAGTACAGTTCAAGCGGCTGGGGCGCGACCGCCACGTCCACCGCGTCCGGGGATTTGACCGTCGCCAGAACCGTGCCGTCCCCGATGAAATCCGCCCACGCGACCATGGAGCAGCTTCCGTTACTATTTCACGGGCACGTACGGATGACTCGAGATCGAATCCCAATGGAGTGCACGGCGCCGAGAAGAACTGGGGATCCTGCCGACAGCTCGCGTTCACGAAACCCCGGATCGAGAGTCGGAGCGAAAGAGTGCGCGCGAGATCCTTCGGCCCGCAGAAAGCGCGGGTCTCAGGATGACGTCTAATTGAATCTGACTTTGTTCTTTGGACAGCCATCATTAGGGAGCGGTTAGCGCAGCGCTGAAGCGCTGCTCCACCCAACTTCAGAGTTTTTCTGCAGCTTCTTGGACGGGGGCGCCCGTCCCCACGTGAGCAGGAAGCTGGTTGAGTTAGGGTTTCTGCCAGGTTTGGCCGGCGTCTGCGGTGAGCCAGATTTCCTGGGTGGAGGTGGTTAGCTTGCCGTGCAGAGCGTCGGTGAATTCAACGCCTATGATTTCGCTGGTTAGAGTCTCGCCGTTCGCGGCGGGGCGGACTTGCGTCCAGTGTTGACCGGCATCGGAAGAGTGGAACAGTGCACCCACGGCGCCTCCTACCCAGATATTCAGGCCATTGGCTGCCAGGGCTCGGAAGCGGGCATTGTTCGCGACTGCAATCGTCTGCCAGGTTCGGCCCGAGTCGCGGGAGCGTTGCAGCGTGCCATCGGAGCTCAGCGTCCAGCGCGGCGGGAGGTTCGTGGACACCATAGGAGTGATCGCGGTGTTGGAGCCTTCTACCGGCGCGACTGTGCGGAGGCCCCTTCCAATTCCTGCTGCAGCATCCTGCGATTCCGCGGCCTTGGCTCGGCCGGGCACCATTGCATCCAGTTGCAAGTCAGTTCTTGCTTCCGCCATTTCGAAGGGATGCGGAGCCGCCCCAATTTGCTGCGCAGTAATCTTGTTTGCGGCATCGATCTTCAGCGAAGAATCCGGTACAGAGACTTGCTCTTCCACCCTCTGGTTTGGCGCCGCGATTGAGGCCACAGTTCGCAGGGCCTGCTGGCGGTGCGGCTGATGAAGAGTGACCATCGCACCGATTACGACCACGCAAGCCACGGCTGCTCCCCAACGCAAAACCGGCCAAGTGAGCCAACCGGTTTTGAGCGGAACAGTTGAGGCAACGTCTGCGATGCCCGGCCGCGTCGCCGTTAGAGAAACGACTTCCCGGCAGCTTGTGCAGCGGGACAAATGTTCAAGGACCTGAAGCCGCTCGCGCCGCGGGAGCGACTTTTCTGTAAATCCGCCGAGCAGATTCGGATCAGGATGGTCGCCTCGCTGAGGAATTGCTTGCAAGCGCTGACTTACGATTTTGGGAATCTCTTCCATTGTCTCCCGGCCATTGTTTTCGGCGATTTAGCGCCCGGTTTCAGCCTTCCTTCAAAGGCCGCCTTATCCTTTACGATCCGTCCGCTTACGATCCGTCCGCTGGTGCTTCGGCTTTCTTCTTGGAGAACGCTCCGCCGCTGGTTTCTTGCGCCAACCGGCTGCGAATATTCACCCGAAGGTCACGCACGTCGACCTCGAGCGCCTCCTGGGCTTGGCGGCGGCTCATTCCTCGCCGACCCAAACCGGTTAAGATCCGCTTCCGCAATGATTTAGCCAGCTTATCCACTTTCCGGCTGATGGTGGATTCGTGAACTCCTAGAGTGCGAGCGATGTCCGCCAAGGTCCGCTCATCGAGAAAATAGGACGCGAGGATAAACCGGTCTTCCGGTGACAAGGCCAGCAGGGCCTCGTCGATCGCCGCTTCGACTCTTGGATCAACTGCGATGGCCGATTCAAGGGCAGGCGTGGCGTACTGAACGCCCTCTTCCGTTTCCTCGTCGAGGCTGACCAGACGGCGCTGCCGCCGGTAGCGATTGACGTGCTCTTGTACCATGACCGTGCGCAGCCAGCCTTCCAAAGAACCACGCCCGGTGTAGGAGGCGAGCTTTGAAGCGCGCTGCCCGTCGCGTGTCGTCGTACCATAGAGTTCAGCGTAGATCGAGTCCGCCAACTCGCGGGCGGCCGAGCTTTCCTTGGTGATGTAACCGGCAATGTCGTAGAGCTTTTCGCGATAACGAGTCAGGAAAACTTCCCAGGCTTGTTCGTGTCCGGCGGCGCAAGCTCGTGCCAGCGCTAACTCTTCGGCGCGCAAGGTCACATACAACTCATGCCGATCATGGTGGGCCGCGCCTGGCGGCAGATACTTGCGAGCGATTTCCTCTAATACGCCGTCAAACTGCTGGCGGGTCAGCCCCCACAGTTCGCCTCTGCTTTTCTGGTAGAGATCGGCGAGGAAAGCATCCAACCCTGCGGAGACTTCCATTTCGGATTGGACACCCGGTTTGGGCATTGAGGGATGCATCCAGTTACGATGCTACCAACTATTGGACGCAAGAAATTGGAATTTTGCCGTCCGGGGGCGGACAGGCAGAAAAACGTGCAGGGGTACGGGTGAGTGCGAGGTACTGCGCGCGAGATCCTTTGGCCCGCTGGAGAAAACGCGGGCCTTCAGGATGACCCCATTGACTCGAAGCATCATAAAGGATGGGGCATCTCCCCTAGGAGCGGGAGTCTCGCTAACACAAATTCCCGGTCTTACTTTTGCTCGGCTTTCTTCTCGGCGGCTTTCTTTTGCTGCTCCACAGTCCAGGGCGGAACGATTCCATTCACGCGGGCGTATGCCACCAACTGGCCGAGATGCTCATGCGCATCGGCGACCAGAATGTAGACGACGTCGCCGGCGTTTGCCTGCGGGCCGAGTTTCGGAATCAACTTGGCGAAGTCGGCATTGGTCATGCCGTTGATGTTCTTCTGGGCGAAATCCCACGACTTATTTAATTCATCGATGATGCGGGCCTTGTCGGTCGTGGATTTGTCAAAGGTCTTTCCGTCGAATCCGGTCGGAGGGGCTGCTCCCATGAGAGCCAGGATGCCATAACGTTCGCCGGCGACGTGGAGAAAGACTTCCGCGAAAGAGCGCGAATCCGCGGACGGACGCCAAGTAAACTTGTCGGCTGGGACAGCGTTGGCAAGTTCCACGAACTTCTTCTGCACCGCTTGCAAATCGAAAAGCGACTGCGCCTTCATGTCATAACTGGGAGCGGTGTGGTCGGCGCTGGCACCGGCGTCAGGAGTCTGCGCTGATGCAACTGGCACCGCAACGTTCAGACTCAGCAACAGCAACAAAACTGTCATAAACAATTTGTTCATCTTCGATCCTCCTGAGAAGAGCCACTGGTTCCCTTGGACGTGGCCACGGAGAAAATAGCCTCAACGGCGACAAAAAGTTTCTGCAAGGGCGGCCAGCGCAGACTCTCAGGCGACCTCCGGTTTTCTGAGTGACACTTCGACGGTCTACGGGATGTTGAGCTGGTTGCCCTCCTGCACGGTGGCTTGCTGCGCGGCTGCCCGACCGACCGCATAGCTCACTCGCAAGACCTTGAGTGTCCCAGGCGCAGGGTCTGATCCCATAGTCGCGTTGCTGACGATCGTGCTCACGCGTCCGTTACGAACCATCGACTGCAGACGTGCAGTGACGTCCCGATTGCGGTTCCCCGCGCCGTAACTCGCCGACTGAATAGCCAACTGGCTTGGATTGCCGCCCGTCGGGGGACCGGGAGGACGCATTGGCGGCCGAGCGACCGGTGGCGGCACCGGAGACGGATTCCAACCACCATTCCATCCGCCGTTTCCCCAACCGCCGCTTCCCCAGCCAGAAAACTTCGAGCCGTCGACAATGCTGCCTTCGCGGTACTCGAACATGTGGTTGCGGCCGTCGGGCCCGCGGGCATAAATACGCAAGACTTTTACCTGGCCAGGCGCCGGATCCACGCCGAACGTGCTGTTTCCCATGCGGAAAAAGCTGTTCTGCGCAGCCAGTTGCCGAAGCCGCTGGGTCACATCCACGTGTTTCGCTGCAACACCGTACTGGGCGTTCAGAATTAAGTATTCGCCACCCTTGCTACCCCAGTTTCCACCGCCCCAACCGGAAAACATCGAGCCGTCTACCACGCTGCCTTCGCGGTATTCGAACAGGCGGCTCCTGCCATCGGGCCCACGCGCGTGGATGCGCAGCGTCTTCACATTTCCGGGCGAAGGATCGATGCCGAACGTGTTGTTACCCATTCGAAATGATTTGTTTGAACGAGCCAGTTCGCGCAACCTCTGCGTAACATCCACACGTTGGTTCCCGTAGCCATAGTCCGCACGAAGGATCAGGTATTGCTGGGCCATTCCCCACGCCGCCGCAACCAAGGTGAAAGTAAGCACGGCCAAACTATGCCTCAAGACTTTTGTGAAGCACACGGCATGTTCTCCCTTCTGGCATTTTCTGAGAGCGACGGTACGAGCGATCCTGCGTGACTCGCGACGCAAGGGCGGCCAACTCTTTTTGCTCATCTTACGCCGAAGGGTAGCCTTCCCTTGTCCTCGGTTTTCGAAGAGATTGAACTGGAAGAGGGATGCAAATGCGAAGCCCGCCGAGGTGGCGGGCTTCTTCAGCATTGGAAAGGGGCGCATAATTTCGCGCCCATCGTTCGTCCGCGTTTACTGGACAGTCAGCGTAACTGGGGTGGTATGGCTGATCGCTCCAGAGGTGCCCGTGACCATCACCGTGACGGTGCTCGCATGTTGACGGCTTGCGCTGGAACTGCCGCCGCCGCAGCCGATGGTGAATAGCAGCCATACGGTCAGCAGACTGAAGCCGATGATCCACAAGCCGCGGCTCAGGATCTTGGCGCCTCGCTTGCGATTATCCTTGCGTGCGCCGAGAACCATTCCGAATGCGCCCACAGCGGAGAGCGGGAACCAACCCATCGCCATGCCGCCGTATCCACCGGTCGGGGCCATGGTGGCGGCATTGAACACGAGAGTGGACTTCGCCGTACTCGATCCCGGAGTGATGGTGCCCGGAGATAAAGAGCAGGTGATGCCCGAAGGCTGCGTGCAAGACAGGGAGATTGGACTATTGAATCCGCCGACCGCGCTGGCGCTGACGGTCAGCGTCGCCGATTGGCCGGGAATGAGAGTGGCGCTTTGCGCCGAAAGAGCGAGCGAAAAGTCGGCATTGGTTACGGTTGACGCAGGCGCGAGCGTCGCGAACAAACCACTCGTCTGCGAGCTGCCTCCCGCAGTGAAGTACAAGGTGTTCGGATCGCCCGTCCCACCTGCGCCAAAAACCATATCCCACAGGCCGGGATTGGCGATGGCGTTGTTTGCGGAGTCGGTCAACTGACCCAGAAATTTTCCGGTGGAATCGAATGCGTTGATCATGCCGTCCCCGAAATTGCCTACCAGGATGGCGTTGGAAAAAGTTCCGAATGTGGCAGGCGTCGCCACCACACCCCAGGGCGCATTCAGCTTTCCGCCAGAGGTAAAAGTCTTCACAAAGTTTCCGCTCTCATCGAAAACGTCCACGACGCCGCTCCCGGCGCCCGGGATAGGATCGTGTTTAGCGGAATCCTGCATCGCGTAAGCAACGTAGACCTGGTTGTTGATGATGTGGATGCCGTGGGGCGCGAATCCTTTCGGAAGATTGGGGTCGGTGAAAGAGCCGGAGAGTGCCGTGAGCTTAAAGTTCCGGTCGAGGACGTCGATGGTGCCGGTGCGAAAGTTTGAGGCGAGAAGAAAATTTCCGGAGCCATTGCTCAGCAGAGCGAGCCCTTTGTAAACCGCGCCATTGGCGGAATTGTCGAGAGCCACGACCGCGTTGTTCGCACCGGTCCAGGTGGCAACGATTCCGTCCTCGGTATCGAAGATGAATGCTCCACCGTTAAAATCAGTGCTGTTGTTGGCGATGGTGCCGGTCGGGCAACCGGGGCTGCAGGGATTGGTTGACGCAGTCGGTATTCCGACGACTAATGCTTGTTTGTTGCCCTGGGCATCGTACAGCGTCGAGGTGCCGCCGTTGTTGTTTGCAATCCAGAAGGGGTTACCGGGCAAGAACGATATCCCCCAGGGATTGGAAAGTTGAGAATCGGTGTGATTGGCCACGCCAGAAACATTGGCCACGAGGTTCGTCTGCTTATAGGGTGTTTGCTGACCGAATAGAGCAGGCCGGCCTCCGATGAATGTGAGCAGAGCGATTACGCAAAAGATCGAACTTTTCTTCATATTTTTTCCTTTCTTGAGTCTTGCGAATTGCGTGGAATCGGCTCTTGAGCTCTTTCATGGCGCGCGTCCTGATTCAATTCGCTTATTGTGTGAAGGCTACAGATCACGTCGAATGCGGGTGTCATGGTGGTGTCGTGGGGATGTAAAAAGTTGGGGACGAAATGGCGGTGGGCGAGGCTGGGGCTTGGCGTTAAGGTTGCCTTCAGCTAGCTGGCGTTAAGATAAGCAGTTCCATCAGACCTTTGAGAAATGAGGAATATCCATATGAGGCATTCGCGTTCGATGTGGCTGCGTCTGGCGTTGTTCGTCTCTCTGCTCGCTACGTTTTCTGCCGCCGCCGATACCGGCTATCACGTAATCAAGACCTACAAATTGGGCGGCGATGGCGGCTGGGATTATTTAACCCTCGACAGTTCCTCGCGACGGCTCTATATCTCGCGGGCTACACATGTCATCGTGATTGACGCGGATTCCGGCAAGCCGGTCGGCGATATTCCGGACACTCCCGGCGTACACGGTATCGCGCTGGCGCCTGAGCTCGGACGAGGCTTTGTCAGCAATGGTCGTGAAGGGACGGTCACGATTTTTGACATCGATACGCTGAAGCTGATTTCGAAGGTCAAAGTTGGCGACAATCCGGACGCGATTCTCTACGATCCCGCCACCAAACGCGTCTTCACCTTCAATGGGAGGAGCCAGGACTCCACCGCCATTGATGCGGCCAAGGGTACGGTGCTGGGCACGATCAAGCTGCAAGGCAAGCCGGAATTCGCGGTCAGCGACGGCAAAGGAGAAATCTTCGTCAATATCGAAGACAAGAGCCAGCTGGATGCGATTGACCCCAACAAGCTGGAAGTGAAATCGCGCTGGCCTCTGGCGCCGTGCCAGGAGCCGAGCGGCCTGTCTATGGATCGCAAGAATCGCCGACTATTTTCTGGTTGCGACAACAAGATGATGGCTGTGGTCGACGCTGACAGCGGAAAGGTGCTTGCGACACCTGCCATCGGCGAGGGAGTCGACGCGACAGCCTTTGACGAGGGCACCGGCCTTGCCTTTGCGTCGTGCGGAGAAGGCGTGCTGACGGTCGTGCGCGAAGAGTCACCGTCCAAGTTCAGCGTCGCGGACAATGTTAAGACGCAGGAAGGTGCCCGCACACTCGCCCTTGATGACAAGACCCATCAGGTCTTTGTGGTGACGGCGAAATTTGGGCCGCCTCCGGCACCCACGGCGGATAACCCACATCCCCGGCACACGATTCTGCCGGACAGTTTCGTGGTCCTGGTTATAGGCAAGTGATCTCGCTCAAACGATCAAGAAAGGAGATGGCTTGTATTGATTAAATGGATCGAGAGGAAGTTGAGCGGCGGCGCACTTACTGTAAACTATGCCAACCCCGGTGGAATCAACAGCGGGGTTGAACTTTCATGAGCGGCAGCGAGCCAGAAAAATTCCATCGCGCGAGAATTATCAAGCGTGTCGACATCGCCCCTGAGCTGTGGATGATCCGCGTCCAGCTCGACCACGAGTTCAAGTTCGCTCCCGGCCAGTACGCAACTCTGGGTCTTGAAGGTTTGGGCAAGCTTAGAGAGCGTCCCTACTCGGTCGTGTCATCGCCTTATGAGAACGAGATCGAATTTTTTTTCGAACTGGTTCCTCCCGGAGATCTCACTCCACTGCTCTACAAACTGCAACCAGGCGATGAACTGCTCATGCGAAAAGTGCCCAAGGGCCGGTTCATGCTGGACACCAAGAGCGACCGCACCAATCACCTTTTGGTGTGCACGGTCACCGGCGTAGCTCCGTTTGTGAGTTATGTCCGCACGCTGTATCGAGAGTGGAAAGAAGGAAAGTTCTCGGGAGAACACAAGCTGTACCTGCTCAACGGGGCAAGCCGCTCGTGGGAGTTTGGGTATCTGGAGGAGTTGCAGAAGTTCGCGCAAGAAATACCCTGGTTCAAGTATGTCCCGACGGTCAGCCGCCCGTGGGATGACGAACAATGGACTGGCGAGACCGGCCGCGTCGATGACATCTTGCGGAAGTACACGGACATGTGGGGTCTGGGCGCGAACACGATCGCGTACTTGTGCGGCCATCCGTCGATGGTTGAGGGAAGTAAGGGGATCCTCAAGCGCATCGGCTTCACCAAAGAAGGATTGAAAGAAGAGATCTATTGGGTGCCTTCGAAGACAAAGCATGCCTCCGGGGAGTCGTAGTTGGCGATTCGTCCTATTCGCTTTCGGCGGGAGCGAAGAATACCAGCAGCATCAAGTCTTCGATGATCTCGTAGAAGCGGTGTTCCACTCCGGCCGCGACAAAAATGATGCTGCCTTCGCTTACCGCCTGCTCCTCCGAACCAGCACGCATGCGGGCTCGACCGCGAACTACGTAATACATTTCATCTTGTTGGTGCGGTGATTGAAGATCCGTGCTTCTGGCGGGTAAGAGGTAGACTCCGGCACTCATGGCGGGGATACGGAGAAACTCCAGGTAACGTTTCCCGGATTGCTTGCAGGTTTTTTCCGCCTCGGCGATGTTAAAGAAGCCTGCTGCTGGCACGATTAACTCCTCCATTCTGAGCCTGAGTGAATATTGAGCCCGAGCATAGCATTTTCCGGGCGAACATCTCTTCTACAGGAAATCATGTATTGTGTTTTCCCCCCGAATCAGAATCAAATATGTGTTATCTCCTGCGCTTGCGCGCCACAGTCAGAAATGGCAGGCGACTGTGGACCCGCCTCGTTTGATCGACGTTCGCCAAATTGGGCCGCAGAGCGAACGAGATATTTCAGGCCGATGCTCGGCTTGCGGCGTAGTTCTGATCGCCCGCCTCGATAAGTCGGAGGAAATCAAGCCGGAGCTGCTTAGAGGCAAGCTCGATAAATTGTTCAATCGCCACCTCTCTGAAACCTTCTGCGGCGACAGTCCTCGCCATCCAGGTTGCTGATAACCCATCCAGAAGTGTCCGCTTGTACTGGCGTCGTCCAGGCCACTTCCGCTACCTCTCAGGTTTTCCGCCAGTCTATGTGGGAGAGTCTAGGATTTCCCCGAATGCATTTGCTGCCTTATGCCGTCCTGCTCGCTGCCGCCTTCCCCCTATCCGCGCAAAACGCGGAAGTTCTACAACATTTCGACTATGACCAGAAAGCACCGCTCGATAAGCAAATCGTGGACATGCGCCGAGGCGCTGATTTGCTGCTCGCCCGTCCCGACGTCGATGCCAATTCCAAAATTTCTACCGGCGGAATCCCGAAGATAAAGCTGAACGCCGGCACGTTCGCATCCAGCAACACGCGAGCCTGATCTTCAAATCGGATCGGCGAATACGGTTTGTATGTGGGACGTGGCATCCCCAGCGCAGCGAGATGGACGGCAAGTGGGGCCAGATTCCGGTTGAACGCGTTGTCGTCCAATGTCCGGGCACCGTCATCTCCATCGAGACCCCGGGAATAAAAGCGTCTGGTGCCAGTTATTACCTCAGAACGCCAAACAGGGAGAGGAAAATGACGGACAGAAAGCAAGACCTTATCGATCATGAGTTGCAGGGCCTTATCAACGATGGCATCGATCGCCGCGGGTTTCTGAAGTGCATGGCATGGGCGGGGACGGGACTGGTCTGGACCATGAGCGGCGGCATTCCGGTGTCTCGGGCCTTCGCCAAGAAGGTCAGCAAAGACGCCGGCAAAGACGACTTCAGCTTCGTGCAGATCAGCGACAGCCACATGGGATTCAACAAGCCGGCTAACCAGGATGTCGTTGCGACTCTGCAGGCGGCAGTGGACAAGATCAACGGGTTGACCCAACCGCCGGAATTCATGCTGCACACCGGCGATATCAGCCACCTCTCGAAACCGGAACAGTTCGACACCGTCGACCAGATTCTGAAGAGCGCGAGCGCGAAGGACGTGTTCTTTGTGCCCGGTGAGCACGACGTGCTGGACGACAATGGGAAGTCGTATCTCGAACGGTATGGAAGAAGCGCCCAAGGCGGCGGATGGTACAGCTTCGACAAGAAAGGCGTGCACTTCATCGGGCTGGTGAATGTGATGAACCTGAAGGCCGGCGGACTGGGCTCGTTGGGCGGCGAGCAACTTGAGTGGATGGAGAAAGATGTCAAACATTTGAAGCACAGCACGCCCATCGTCGTATTCGCGCACATCCCCTTGTGGTCGGTGTATCCGGATTGGGGATGGGGCACGCAGGACAGCGCTCAGGCGCTGGCTTACCTGAACAAATTCGGTTCGGTGACGGTTCTGAACGGGCACATTCACCAGACCATGCAGAAGGTTGAAGGCAATGTGACCTTTCACACGGCGATGTCAACAGCATTTCCGCAGCCGCAACCGGGCAAGGCGGATTCTCCAGGGCCGATGAAAGTGCCGGCGGAGCAATTGAGGACCCTGCTAGGAATTACGCACGTGAACTACGTCCGGGGCCAGCATTCGCTGGCGGTAGTTGACTCAACTCTTGGGTAAACCGAGATGGACCCAGACCAAACAGAGAAGATCAGGCAAGCAAGTCAAACTTGAGGGGAAGCAAGGACATGACGAAAAAAAATATGTGGATTGCAGGATTGGCAACAGCGGTAGTGATTGCGGTGCTGGTGTTAGGATCACCGAGCGCCACGGCGACTGACCAGCCCTCAGCGGCAAACGCTGAGGTGAAAATCGATAATTTCAGTTTTGGGCCGGAGACACTGACGGTGCCTGTCGGCACGACGGTTACCTGGACCAACCGCGATGATATTCCACACACCGTGGTCAGCACTGACGGCGTGTTCAAATCGAAGGTGCGAGATACGGACGAAAAGTTCTCCTACACCTTTGTCAAGGCGGGAACGTATCCTTATTACTGCTCGGTTCACCCGAAGATGACCGGCAAGGTCGTGGTGCAATGACGCATGGTACCGCTGATACCGGCTGGATATTGCGGCAAAGGTGATCGCCCGGGAGAAAATACAGCGACACACGGTTAAAGACACTAACTCTCTCCCTGTGCCAACCCTTTGCTGCGGCCGACGACCTGAAGCGTGGCCTTCACACCATTCAGGTCTAGGAGCCAGGGTATTTAGTTCGATGAGCTCGGGACCTCCGCCCAAGCGCATTTAGCCGGAAATATCCTGAATTAAGGTGTCGATTTGGACCCTCGCCATTCGATCTATAAATGAAGGAGCGCCAACGGTGACTAAAGGGGCAAGAAATCGTCTCAAATTGAAGATAGTCCGTCTCCCGTGGTGGTAAGGGCCGCAGGCAAATTAGCCCGAATCCTTCCATTGATGCCGTGAATCCAATCGGATTATTGAGTTGCAGCGCCGCCAGGGCCGGGTTGAGGCAGCACACCCGTCCCTGGGGCCGCCAAAAGGGGCAGATAAATGGCGAAGAGAATGATCCTGATGCTGGTGGGAGTGGCAGTCCTGCTCGGCGGGTTGGGCTTCATAAAGTTCAAACAGATCCAGTCGGCTGTGCAAGCTTCTGCATTTCAACCACCTCCGGAAGCCGTCACCAGCATCGTGGCGCATCGGGAGCAGTGGCCAGCAACGTTGAGCATCATTGGGACGATGGAAGCCGTTCATGGCGTCACGGTTAGCGCCGACCTTCCAGGCCAGGTTGAGCGGATCGATTTCGAATCCGGCAAGTCAGTTCAAGTCGGAGACGTACTGGTTGAGCTTGACACCCGGCAGGAGCGAGCCCAGTTGGCATCGCTCGAGGCGCAGCGGGATCTTGCGCGTGTGAGTTTCGACCGGGCGCAGCAACTGGTGGACGAAGGCGTGATTTCGCGCGTCGAGTATGACCAAGCCACCTCGCAACGAAAGGCAAGTGAAGCAAATGTAGCGGAGATCCAAGCCACTATTCAGCGTAAGACGATCCGGGCGCCATTTTCCGGGATCCTGGGCATCCGCCAGGTCAATCTGGGGCAGTATCTCTCGGCAGGCCAAGCGATCGTTTCTCTCCAGGCTCTGAGTCCGATCTATGTGAACTTCGGAGTTCCGCAGCAGACACTTTCCCAGATGGTCATCGGCCACGCAGTGCACGTCGCCAAGGAAGATCTGCCCAATTCCGCGTTCTCAGGTCGAGTCACTGCTGTCGACTCGGTCGTGAATGAGGCAACCCGAAATATTCAGATACAGGCGACTCTTTCCAATCCCGAAGGCAAACTTCGCCCCGGCATGTTCGTTCAAGTAGAGGTTCCACTTGGAGCGGCCCGCTCTGTAATCGCGTTGCCTGCCTCGGCGATCAACTACGCGCCCTATGGAGATTCGGTTTTCGTGATTACCGACCTCAAAGGCCCTAGCGGCAAGACTTACCGGGGTGTGCAACAACAGTTCGTGAAGGTCGAAGGGTCACATGGGGACCAAGTCGCGATCATCTCGGGCATCAATCCTGGCGACGAGGTCGTGACGTCCGGAGTTTTCAAGCTGCGCAATGGCGCTGCCGTCCAAGTTAACAATAAAGTTCAGCCGGGGAACAATCCCGCTCCCAAGCCCGAGGACAGTTAAATGAAGTTTACCGACCTCTTCATTAAGCGGCCGGTCCTCGCGATGGTCGTCAGCCTGGTGATCCTCATCGCGGGCCTGCAATCCATACGCTCGTTGAGTGTGCGTCAGTATCCGCGCAGCGACATCGCCATCATCCAGGTGACGACGGTGTATGTGGGTGCCAACGCGGACCTGGTTCGCGGTTTCGTCACGACTCCGATCGAGCGCGTCATCGCGAGCGCAGATGGGATCGATTACATGGAGTCGTCGAGCGCCCAGGGCCTGAGCACGATTATCGTGCACCTGAAGCTAAACTATGACACCAATGCCGCTTTGACTCAGATCCAGGCGAAGCTGGCTCAGGTTCGCAACGACCTGCCGCCGGAGTCCCAGGCGCCGGTCATCGATCTGCAAACGGCAGACCAGCAGTTTGCCGCGATGTACCTCGGCTTTTCGTCCGCCGATCTCGATCAGAACCAGATTACGGATTATCTGACGCGGGTCGTACAGCCGAAATTAAGCGCCATCAGCGGTGTACAGCGCGCTGACATTCTGGGCGACCGTACCTTCGCGATGCGAATCTGGCTGAAGCCGGACAAGATGGCGGCGCTTGGCATTTCGGCTTCAGCAGTGCGCGACGCCTTGTCGAAGAACAATCACCTTTCGGCTCTGGGTCAGACCAAGGGTTCGATGGTGTCGGTGAACCTGATCGCCAACACCGATCTACGCACACCAGAAGAGTTTCGCCAGTTGGTGGTCAAGGAAGATAAAGGCGTTGTCGTCCGCTTGGGTGAGATTGCTGACGTTGTGCTTGGCGCGCAGAACTATGAGCAGGACGTTCGCTTCAACGGAGAGACCGCGACGTTCATGGGGATTTGGGTGCTCCCTACAGCCAACTCGCTGGAGGTGATCAAGAAAGTTCGTGCCGCGTTGCCCGAGATCCGGACGCAACTGCCTCCGGGCATGAAAGTTGGCGTTCCCTACGATTCGACGGCGTACATTCAGGACGCAATTAACGAAGTGTTGAGCACGCTCACTGAGACGCTGATCATCGTCGTGATCGTTATCTTTCTTTTTCTCGGATCGTTCCGCTCAGTGCTTATTCCGGTCGTCGCGATTCCGATTTCATTGGTCGGCGCCGTTTTCCTGATGTTGATAGCTGGCTTCACGATCAACCTCCTGACTCTGCTCGCGATCGTACTCTCAGTCGGACTAGTCGTGGACGACGCGATCGTAATGGTGGAAAACGTCGAGCGGCATCTTCACCTTGGCAAGCCACCCTTCAAGGCAGCCATTGATGCTGCCCGCGAATTGGTTGGTCCGATCATCGCGATGACCATTACGCTGGCAGCGGTGTATGCGCCGATTGGCATCCAGGGGGGGCTGACCGGAGCGCTGTTCCGCGAATTCGCATTTACGCTCGCGGGGGCGGTGATTGTTTCCGGCGTGGTCGCGCTGACCCTGTCGCCAATGATGGGTTCAAAGCTACTGCGGGCGGGAGACACCGAGCGCGGCTTTGCGGGAATCATCAATCGCCGCTTTGAGTGGGTGCGACGCACCTATTCGCGCCTGCTTGCCGGCACACTGCAGTATAGGCCCGTGGTTTTTGTTCTCTGGGCGATTGTCGTAGCGTTGATCGTGCCGTTTTATATGTTCTCTCAGCACGAACTCGCACCGGCTGAGGATCAGGGAGTTGTATTCGGCGTCATTCAATCCTCCGCCAACTCGACGATTGATCAGACCAATCTGTTCACGACTCAAGTCTACGATGTTTATCATTCGTTTCCCGAGAGCGAGAGCATTTTTCAAATCACCTCTCCCAGCGGCGGTTTCGGCGGCATGGTGACGAAGCCGTGGAGCCAACGGAAAAAGACGGCTCAACAATTGCTGGTCGAATCCGTGGGTCCGCTGTCGAAGATTGCCGGCATCCGCGTGATCCCGCTGACGCCGCCGCCTCTGCCGGGTGGCGGAAATTTTCCCGTTGAGTTCGTGATTGTTTCGGCGGCTGAGCCGAGGCAACTCAGCGAGTTTGCCAATCAACTTGTGCAACAGGCGTTCGCCAGTGGCCTGTTCATTTTCGCTGACACTGATCTGAAGTTTGACCAGCCACAGGCTGAGGTCGTCTTCGACCGCGACAAGCTCCGTTCGCAGGGTGTCGATCTGACTCAAGCGGGCCAGGATCTTTCCACCATGCTCGGCGGCGATTATGTAAATCGCTTCAGCATTCAGGGGCGGAGCTACAAGGTTATTCCACAGATCAAACGTGCGGAACGCTTGACCCCGGAGCAGTTGGAGCAGATTTACGTTACCGGCTCCGACAATAAGTTGGTCCCGCTCTCCACTTTCGCCAAAATAAAGACCACTACCGAGCCGCGACAACTGAACAAATTCCAGCAGCTCAATGCGGTCACGATTCAAGGAGTGATCCCTCCGAATGTCCCTCTCGACAAGGCGCTGCGGTTCCTCGAGGACCAAGCTAAGACAATCCTGCCCCAAGGGTTCACCGTCGACTACGCGGGCGAATCGCGCCAGTTGCGGGTTGAGGGAAGCAAGTTCCTCGGAACTTTCTTGCTCTCGGGCATTCTGATCTATCTGGTTCTGGCGGCCCAGTTCGAAAGCTTCCGTGACCCATTCATCATTCTGGCGGGCTCGGTGCCGTTGGCTCTTTCCGGCGCGCTGCTGTTCTCATTTCTCGGGCTGACAACGCTGAACATCTACAGCCAGGTTGGTCTGATCACGCTGGTCGGTCTGATAGCGAAGAACGGCATCCTGATCGTGGAGTTCGCGAACCATCTTCAAGAGACCGGAAAGGACAAGCTGGCCGCGATCATTGAAGCCGCCAGCACACGGCTGCGCCCGATCCTGATGACGACTGCCGCCACCGTGTGTGGTCACTTCCCTCTGGTACTCGCGAAGGGTCCGGGCGCGGGCGCACGCAACAGCATCGGCATCATGCTGGTCAGCGGCATGATTATCGGAACGATTTTTACGCTGTTCGTCGTGCCGTCGATTTATATGCTCGTGGCGCGGAACCACGCGTTGGCCCCAGCGGGCGAACAGGATTCGGAAAGTCTGCTTCGGGAACCGGAAGATGCTCTAGCCTAGGGCGAAACGGCTACCGCTCCTTCGTCGACAATTAGGCGGGCTTCGACATTCTGGCTGGAACCGGTTCACAACTGCTACCCGCATGTGTCCGGGCCTTTCTGCTGGCAACCTCCGCAGGCTGGCGGGCACGATTAATGCTCCCCAAAGGCGTGCTGTCGCATGTCGAGTGGCCTGTGACATCGAAATAGATCGCTTCGGCCTCATCCGGCGGAAGGTGTGACTTCGACAGCAATGTAAGCCGTGCGATCGTGTGAAAAGGTGCTTCCGTCTCGTTCCACTTGATACTTGCGTTTTCGATCCAGAAATTGGTGTCGTGGCGCTTGCCCCAATACGTCATCCGGTGGGGATCCAAGAACTGAACCCCAAAGTCGAAGCTGCTCATCTTGCTGTCTTCGTTGAGATGCCGGATCAGTTCGTCTTGCAGGCCGTTCGAGTTGCTCCTTTGCAAAGCATGTGCCGGATTGTCAGGAGAGGGTATCGCCGAATGTTTCACAACGTCCACCGGTCCATGCCGAAACGGCACGGTGCTCCAGTAGCGCAGTTGCTGATACGGTTTGATGGTCTGGTGTGCCTGCACTTGCACTAACGCAAGAGTCCTCAGCACTCTCAACTTGTCTTTGGGCGCCAGAGACCACAAACCCGCCGCTGGGTTCGAGGCGGTGAGTAATTTCATGATCGCGAGAAACGCGGGCGAGTCATTGATGGGCAGAGTCGTCGCGTTTTGCATTGAGAAATCCTGGCGGTCGACGTTCGCGTCAGGAACCGTTGTGCCATTCCGACTGAGGTCGACCGAGAAGGATAACGATCGTACGTCGGCGTTGAAATCAGAGTTCTTACTCGGATCCGCGTTCCCAAATCGCACAATGGCGGGATACACGCCAGACTTGGCGAACATCCCTTTCGCCAACCGTGCCGCCAACTGAGGATCGCGTCCGGCGGCAACATCCAATACTTCGAACTGGGCTCGGGCACAGACGCCTTTAGCGTGAGTCCCCCGGGCAAGTTGCCGACGTTGTTTAGCGGCGGCGTTCGCCTGCAACAAGAGGCTTCGCTCCGTGATCTCCTCGATGTCGGAATGTTCGCGCGCGAGATCCCGCTCAGCATCGCCACCTGTCACTCCGAACCATCTTGTCAGGAACAACATAAGGACCTCATACCAGTTTCGAGATAAATTTGACTGCCGTAATGCTTGGCAGAAAACAATACGCAGCAGCTTTGGTCGTAACAAAGCTGGAGAACCCAGCGATCTTGATCGCCGGCGCGCCATTCGCCTGCGGAATCACGAAAATGCTTTCGGTTGGGTCCTGAGTGCCAATCATCGGATCCTTCGATTTGGGGTGCAGCCTGACCGAGCCTGCGAATTCGGCGTCATTCACCCACTTCTTCAGCACGAACTCATATTGATTCTCGATGCTCGAGTTGATGAAGTAACCGAGCAGCCCGCGTTCGATGCCGTCGTACGGTTTTGTCGGATCGTACTTCGGTCCGTAAGGCATGCCGCGGCGGATCAGGCGGTGCGTATTGTTACTGCCACCGGGATGTCCTTGGCCCGTGACTGGTTGACCTCGGGGATTGATGCGGCGCATGTGCGCGCCCACGGGACAGCGGAGCCCTTTGGGATCGCCCGACCCATCCGCGTTCACGTACTCGTAATTGTTCATCTGCTCGAGTGAAATCCCACCCGGAGGACTGTCAGTCTCTGGCGATAACGCGAGGGGAACGCCATTGCGCCATCGACCGCATATTTTGGCGGCAAGTAGTTCGGGATCGATTTTGTCCTTGTTCGATTGCAGGAAGTTCTCGAACGCAACCACATCCGCCTGGATCATCTTGAAGACAGCAAAGCTGCCATTCAGACTGAGTTCCCGAGGCTCCGGCAGGTTGTAATTCTCAGCGTCGTCTCGCAACACAAACAGCCAAGGTTCGCAGGGTTGCTGATGATCCGGGTGATATCGTTCTGGGCCATCGCGAATCGTAGTCATGCTGATGCCGTCGGTGTAGCCGAAAGGAACCTTGGAAGTGAAGATGGGCTGGCCATCCTTCATCTCGATCCACGCCATCCCGTCGGTGCGCCAGATCTCGTGAAAGGCATCGCTTTCGGCGAAGAGTGTAGACAGCCGGTCGCTGTAGCTCGCCATGGCTTCCGGGCTGATGGCGTGCAGCGTCATCAGGACGTGATCGCTTCCCTTGCCGAAGCCGCCAACCCAGTTCTCCGGACCACTGACGCCGGTATCGCCCACCAGCTTCGCTCGTTCGGCGGCTCCGGCTGAGAACGCGCCGAAAGACTTGAACGACAGCGCCGGGACACGATCTTTGATCTCGAGCGCAATCATTCCCGGCCAGGTAATGCCGATGTTCAGGCAGTAGTCAGGCTTGTGGCGCGGGATGTCGGCTGGATCGTCTCCCGGTCCCGGCTCGAAACCCACGTGCCAGTCTTCCGCAGTGGTGATCTGCGGCGCATCGGATTCGTCCCCGCTGACGAATCTTCCGAGCAGCTTGCGTGCCTCATCCGGATGGCCCACTCTTAGTAAGAAGTGCCGCACCATCGGCATTCTGTAGCCGCGGAGAATGAATCCTTGGATATCAGCAAGGTCAAGTGTGCTCCGTGCCGACTTGGCATCGGCCTCATGTCCGCCCCCATTGAACAGATGACGGAGCAGCCCGCCGCCCTCTTTAGCTTTTGGTGCGTCTACTTTGGTTTCCTGACTCACGTGTCTCCTGCTTGACCCACCCTCGTGACTACGCGGCCGAGCCTGGTTGTGACTTGCTGTCAGCGATCAAAGCTTTGATGTCCTGCACACTCAAGCCTGGATATGCCTCGTAGAAGCCGATCGGCTCCCGGTTTGCTCCGGCCGCAAAGTCAATGAACTCCTGAAGGTGCTTCCTGCATGGCGACGGCGGCGGATTCTTAGTGAACTTGAAGATGAGATCAAAGACCTCTCCAATGTTCTTCGTGAAATCCGCAATGTAGTCGTTGAAAGTGCCGTCATACACGGTAAAGAAACCAATCTGGTTGTCTTCAAGGGGCACGAACTGTGCGAAGTGCGGTGTCCCAACCTTGTCCAGGTCTTTGGTCGTGCCGTGTCCGCGTGCGCGCAAGATCAGTTGAACCTCGATATAAGCCAGTTTCGATTTGATCGGCAGGATCACCAGGAATGGTAGTTGTTGGGTGGCGCCGGTGACGTCGGCAGCGGCCGCCATGGCCTTAATTTCCTTGACGCTCAGGCCTTCGTAGGCGGTGTAGAGATTTACCGCGTGGATCAGGTGCTCAGCCGCCCATTCGACAAAAGCATCGATGTTATTGGCGACCGGAGTGGGTGCCGGATTATCGACATGCTGGAAGATTGCGTCGAACACCGGCCCCGCGTGCTTGGCGAGATCGGCCATGAGTTGCGTGAACTCGCCATCAAAGTCGCCAAGGAATAGCAGGGTCTTTTCACTCAGAACCGTAAAGCGGGAGTAATGAATCGTGCCGATCGTCTCTTCCGCCTGGAACAATGCCGGCATCAGCGGTGGAAGCTGTTCTGCCACCGCCTTCGCATCCGCAGGAGACTTCAAGCCGAATCTCAGAGTGAAGTGGTTGTGACTCATAAAGTCATCTCCTCATTTCTTTGCCCGCTCTAGCGCCTAGTCCTTCGCTCTGGCGAGCACTTCCGCCGCTTTCCGTTTGTCCTCGGCCGACATCTGCTCCGGCCCGAGCCTATAGTTCAGCTTGTCGATGGTCCCCGTGAAGCGGAATGGAACGTCGTAGCTGAAGTCCACAGGCGTGCGCGTATCAAGCCCGATGTCGAAGGTCTCGTCGATGGACATGAGCAACGGAATCGTGTGCTCGATGGTCTTGCGGGCGACCTCTTTGCCGTCCACTGAGAGTACGCCAGTACCGCCCTTGGCGGGACCGGGCCCATCGTATTTGAAATCGAACACGATGGTGTGCTTGCCCGCGTCGAGTGACGACAACCCAATCCAGCGGAAGCGCTCCAAGTCAAGGAAGTTGTAAACGAATACGGGTCTGCCTCGACCGATTCCAAATACGTCAGTGGCAAACACGGCCACTAGTCCAAGCACAGCGATTAGCAAGAAGGCGTATCCGAAACGTTTCCTCCACCTTCCTTGCCTGCCCATCCAGACGAGAAGCACACCCAGAATCAGCAACGCAAGTCCTATTTTCTTGAACAGATCGGATTTGAGCCACCAATTGAAGCTGTGACTCAGCAGGAGACCATAGCCGCCGAAGCGGCCGCCCATGGTTGCAATTACTCCCTCGGCTCCGCCCTCAGGCACGGTAATGTTGGCGGTGATAGTGTAGTCCCGATCCAGAATGCTGGGGGCATTGCCGACGGGAATACCGACATTCTCACCCGTGTAAGTGAAATCGGTTCGTCCAGCGACCGCGCTTGGTTTCGGCGCCAGCAGGCGCACAAAGCCCGAGTTATCCAGCGGCAAAACCTGGTATTTCGCCGCCTCGGTCAGGAACAATCCCTGTAACTGCTTCAACTTGTCGGGATTGCTGGCTGCCAGGTCGTTGTATTCCGAGTAATCCTCGCCGATGTTATAGAGTTCCCAGTGGTAGTCGCTGAGCGCCGGCATCGTACCCGTTCCCAGTTCCCAGGATGGAGATGGCGGTGTGGTGGCGGCAATCCAGCCGTCGTGATAGATCGCGCGGTTGCCAACCATCTCGAAATACTGCGTGTCGCGCTTCGATGGTGCAGTGGCGTTTGCCTGATCAAAAGTGTAGGCCATGCTTACGCCTTCGATCGGTTTCTGTTTGATCCCGTTGACCGTATCCGGCGCCGGGATGCCGGAGGCTTCAAGGATGGTCGGGACGATGTCAATCATGTGATGGAACTGAGTGCGAATCGCACCCACATCTTTAATATGACCGGGCCACGAAATAGCCAAGCCCTGCCGGGTCCCGCCGAAATGCGACGCCACCTGCTTCGTCCACTTGAAGGGCGTATCAAACGCCCATGACCAGGCCACGGACATGTGCGGGTAAGTCTTGTTTGAGCCCCAGTCTTCATAGTGCAATGCATTCATCACCTTGACCGCCTTGACTGCCGGGTCGGTAAGAATGCCATTGTAGGCAGTTAGTTGGTTGAACGTGCCGTACACGCTACCTTCGGCGCTGGTGCCGTTGTCGCCAACGATGTAGATGATGAGCGTGTTGTCGAGCTTGCCCATATCCTCGACGCTCTGTATGACGCGGCCAATCTCATTGTCGGTGTAAGCGGTGTAGCCGGCGTATACCTCCGCTTCGCGGGCATACATCTTCTTTTCGAGATCGGTAAGCGAGTCCCACTTAGGCAGCTTGGCCCCTCCGTACGCTGCCTGTCCATCGGGCCACGGAGTCAACGTCGTGTTCGGCGGAATCACGCCGAGCCGTTTCTGATTGGCGAAGATTTCATCCCGCATCTTCTCCCAGCCCATGTCGAACTTGCCGTGAAACTTGTCGATCCACTCCTGCTTCGGCTGGTGGGGCGAATGGGTGCCGCCGGGCACGTAATAAACGAAGAACGGCTTGTCAGGTGCGGCCGCATTCAGGTCGCGCATGTACTTGATGGCTTCATCCGCCATGTCGGTAATGAGGTTGTAACCAGGCTTTCCAACCCACGGGAAAATCTGGGTATGGTCGCGGAACAGATACGGCTCCCACTGGTCGGTCTCGCCGCCCATGAAGCCGTAGAAATACTGGAAGCCCATCCCCGAAGGCCACTGTTCGAAAGGACCAGCGGCGCTGCTGTATTGGAAGCTTGGCGTGTTGTGATTCTTGCCGAACCACGACGTAGCGTAGCCGTTCTCTTTGAGAATTTCCCCAATGGTCGCGCTCTCCGGACCGATGATGGAATCGTAGCCCGGATAGCCCGTGGACAATTCGCCAATGACGCCGAAGCCGACCGAGTGGTGGTTGCGTCCCGTGATCAGCGCGGCACGCGTCGGCGAGCACAGAGCCGTGGAGTGGAACTGCGTGTAGCGCAGCCCGGCCTTGGCGATCCGGTCGAGGGCTGGAGTCGGGATGACACCGCCAAAAGTGCCCGAGACACCGTAGCCTTGGTCGTCAGTCATGATGAGCAGCACGTTGGGCGCACCTTTTGGTGGTACGATGCGCGGCGGCCACCAGGGTGTGGATTCCTTGGCGCTGTCCTTAATCACTCCGCCGAATTTCGGAGGCGGTGGCGGGAGTTGTTTCCCGTCGATGGTGGTCGTAGCGCTGGGCGCGCCTAACTGGCCTGTGACCTGCTGCGCCCCGCAAGGCAAAGCCGCGCACCAAACGACCAGCCCAGCCACAATAATCTTGGACTCAGAAAAATTGCGCCCTGCTAAAGCTGCCGTCGAGATTCTCATGCGCTCTCCCGCCCCCATCCTGCCAAACCAACTTTGTCCTAGCATGCGATTTATCAGGCACGTGCCAGAGTCATTTTTGGCCGTTGCCACTTCACTACGTTTGTGGAGGCGGCGCAACTGTCGCTAGCGACAGGTACATACGAATATTCAAATGACGATCGTTTTGTCGATTCAAAACCCGCAGAAACTCAGAACGCCTGCATCTGCGGATCGAAAGAATATACCGCTCTGCACATGAGGTGGGAATCAAGCGTGCGACTCTCTCGAGGGAGACGCGCTCGATCGGATGTCGTCGCGGTTCCACCTTCCGCGGCCCGGAGTGGCGGCGGGCAGAGCCGGTATCTTCGGTTGAGTGAGGAAGTGCACCAATCGCTTGATGCTCTGCGCAGCCGCAACTAGGAAGAACTGCTCCGACACGAACTTTGGTCTCCGCAGTCGCAAGCGACGCGGCCCGATCTGATTCTTGACTCCCGCGAACCAGGCTTCCACTTTCTTACTTTGCGGCTGGGCATGAGCGAACTCTGGCGTTTAGCCTCGCATGTGTGTGATCTCGGGACATGGGTCCAGCCCGCCATCCCGACGAACTGAGTACGTCCCTGGAACAATGGATCTGCCTGACGACGATACAATCTGTTGGACTACCTCAGCGATGAGGCCTGGGTCGACATAGGAACTGAAGTCAAAGCCGATCGGGCGGCGCCGGCGAATGCCTTCCGTCATCAATTGGAAGGTCGGAATCAATTGGTAAACACGAAGGAATTCCACGGGGTGCTCAGCTGAAACGGCACGCAGCATGGCATGCAGACCCGCTTTTGAAGCAGCATATGCAGCTCGTCCGGGTCCGGGTAAAACAGCCACATCCGATGATAGGTTGATGACGATACCCGGAGGGTTTGCAATCAGCTTGGGTAACAAGCGTGAAACAAGAAGGCAGTGGCCCACGCAATTCGTTCCGATCACCTGTTGCCATTCTTGCGCCGACGTCGTCGATGAAGGGTGTCGTCCATTTGCGCCATAGTCGACTGCGCACAGGATCACGGCGCGAATTGCTGTTGGTTCCAGCGAGGAAACACATAATGCCACGTCCGCCGCATTCGACAAGTCTAGCGGTTTCCAGGCTAGGCCTCCGGACTCCAAGGATTGTGCGAGATCAGACAGATCTGGTTTCGTGCGAGAAAGGCCGAGAAGAGTATGCCCGTTGCGAATGAGTTTCAGAAGAATCGCTTTGCCGATCCCCTGTGATGCGCCCGTCAATACTATACTGGGCGCTTTGTCAGCGCTCGCCATCTGGATCCTCAGGAGAAAGCCACGATTGCCTTAACCCATTGTGAATCGCGACGAGTATCGGTCGATAGCATCTTTTTCACGGCGTCCGGAAGATGTTCCAATTTGAACAGAAAATGTGGAACATCTGCGATCGAAATAACCTTGCTGGCAAGCAACTCAACGGCTTGAAGAATGTGGCGCTCGGCCGTGCCACGATGACCCACAAGATGGACTGTTTTGCCGGTTGCGCGATCCAGAACTGCAGTAGGCGGTGAAATGCCCTCGCCACAGATATTGTTCCACCGAATCCTGTCGAGGTGGACATTCCCTAGTCGGGCTTCCCTATGATCTGCCGGAAAGCCCGCCATAAGATCTATGGTAGCCCCTTCCTGCACCACATCCAGCAGCGAGCGTAGACCCTCTGGTGCGCTTTCACGTGAGCAGCAGAGGATGGCCGCATTCAAACTAGGCTTCTCAGAACATTCACGAATCGCGTTGTTCAGCTCAGCGCTGCAGCAGACGCGGACGTTCGCAGGCCAGCGGGTGGACTCTTGAAGCCAGCGCACGTGGGATTCCGATTTTGACACCAGAATGGCGAACGAACCGGTCAAGATGGCCCATAGCTTCGCTGCCAAGATGCCAATGGTTCCGGAACCACGAATCAGGAGTGTGGCGGCAACGGATCGCTTCTGGAGCAGTTCGAGGCCGTACAACACCGATGCCAGTGGTTCGGCGAGGACAAGCTCTACATCTCCGATGGAATATTCCGTTGGGCAGGACACCAGAAAGCCTCCATCGACTGCGTCGGCAGCGTCTACCCAAAAGAGTTCACGAAATACGCCATCCCGACTGTGGCCAATGACGACATTGGGGTACTTCCGATGGACCGGGTTAACTATGACGCGCGTACCCTTCGACAAACTGCCGTCTTCTGGCGCGTAAACGACGATTCCCACTCCTTCGTGACCTAGCACTTCGGCTTCACAGGGTCGAGACCCGGAGAGCATCGCGAGATCTGTGCCGCAAACGGCCGCCGACAGCATCTTGATGACGATGATCGAATCACTGAGCTGGACAGGGCCGTGCTGTTTAACCACCAAGTTCTGCTGATTGGGTAAGCGCGAGACCACCAAATGTTCCGGCACCCTAGGCACTCTTAGCCTCTGAAATCGCTCCACTCGACCAGGATCGGACGAATGCAACGGCCTCCTCCAACTGGTGCTCGGTTATCTCGTCAATAAATGTCGCTTGGCCAAGGCCGCAAAGGATGGGCATTCTAAGCTGTCCGCCGCGATGTCTCTTGGCCTCTTGAAGACCTCGCAAGAGCATGTCAATGGTCAATCCGGTTCGAAAGATTGGCAACCCCAAAGCGCACTGCGTGGCCAGGATCCGCTCCGCATCCGTGAAATCGAGGATGTCCAACACCACCGCCAATGCCGTTGCCACCGCCATATCCAAAGCTACGGCTTCTCCATGCTGAAGATCGCTCAACTCGAACTCGAAGATGGGGCTGAATGTGTGCCCGTAGTCCGGAAAACGATCCAGTGTCCGTTCGTAAAGGTTTGGAGAGAGCTCTAGAAGCATTGCCCGAATGGCTCTGCGGATCACTTCCGCCCCCAGCACACTCTGAAGCTTGGTACGGACCAGGCAGAATGCATGCTCCTCGATCAACTCGAACAGTGGACGATCCACCACTAACGCAATCTTCAGGGCTTCGGACAAACCATTCCGTATCTGGCGGTTAGGTAGCGTGGAAAGGAAGCAGGGATCGACAACAACCGCGTAGGGAGCCGAAAACGTACCCAACCTGCTTTTGCGTTGGCGGAAGTTAACCGCATTCTTGACACCAATACCCGCATCAATCTCAGCCACGAGAGTAGTCGGAAGGCGCAAGCATGGAACGCCTCTTCTGAATAAATTGGCGGCGAAGTTGACGATGTCTAGGATGATTCCCCCGCCCGCCGCCACTATGAGATCCCGCTGTCTGCGAACTTGCAGAGTCTCAAAGGACGAAACCACCTGAGTAACGGCAGACAGGTCCTTCTCCTTTTCCGAAGCCCGAAGAACGATCGTGTCCACCTGACGATCCGATGAAGCGAGCAACTCCCGAATTGAATCACCGTGGATTTCATCAACCGTGGCATCGGCCACTAGAATGATTCTGTCGAAAGGATTTAAAAGATATTCAGGAAACGCCTTATTCTGAAAAATATTCTCTACCACGTGAACAGGATACTCAGTAGCGCTGTGGCGCGATACCTGATAGGGAGGTTCTAAAGTCAAAGTCTCACGCCGATGAATGCTCGGCGATTCGCGTGCCAAATAAGCTGCGCCGATGAGACCGGCATCATCGGAAATCGGACCCAAAATAACGCGGTCGGCCCAAAAAGTCTCAACGTCAGATGTCAAAGGATAGAACTCAAATGCACTCAGATTTTCAATGACAGACGAGAGATAGAAGTCGCGCAACGAGAAACACACGCCACCGGTTAGGATTAGCTTGTCGATCTCGGGGTCCAGCATGAAATGCCACTTGATTGCCTCGGCAACCGGCAACGTAATCGACTTCAGTAACATTTTGGACAGGGTGTCGCTATTTGCCAGACCATCAGCGAGCGCGTCCAGGGATACATCCACCGCCGCATCGCCCTGGTTCAGAGCCGACGTACCAAATTCCTGAGGGAAAATTTCGCGAGCACGGTTGAGCACACGTTTGATGCCCCGACCCGACGCGAAAGCGTTCAGATGATCGACACCACCACAATCGCATTTCAGAGAGAGTGGAAATCCTTGGAGGGAGAAAGCGATCCGGTGATGGCCAATTTCGCCTTGAGTGCCAAGAACTGAATCAACCGGCACATGAGGAACGGAGCAGTTCAAAACTCGCGAGGCGATTCCGGTACTTATAGTAATGAGAGCAAGCCGGCGGGCATGGCGAAGACTTGCGATGCGCGAGTGCGCAATGAGAGAGGCGGTTACATCGTTCACAATTGTAATGGGGACGCCATGCAAATGCTGGTTTATTGCGCAACGCAAATCGAAAGAGGAGGAGTCCTCCCCGAGAATAGGTCCGGAACCCAGGATTCGTCCGGTATGGGCGTTTAGAGCGGCGCCCATCGATATCGCAACTGCGGGGCCTCGTCGCTCCAATATCGGGGAACGGCAGAATGATTTCACCGTGGTCGCTATGTACGCCGCAATTTCGCCCACGATATCGGCGGCCCGTCTGCCGGGCATGGAACGACAATTAATCGATGGAATCCGCTGGACGTCGGCAAGTCGCCCCTCGCCGGTTAACCGTGCACTACGAAACGATGTACCACCGATGTCGAAGGTGATGACTTCGTCACCTCTTCCGAGCGCGACTGGAAATTCATCCGTGACGGCACTCATTAGGTTATGCTCATTGGGGGCTGATAGGACGGGCCATCCCGGGCCCAAGTTCCGGAATTTGGGGCCAATTCTAGGCGGGTTGACAGGCAATTGCAACAGCAAAGAACATGTCGGCACATCCTGGTATTCTGCCGTGGACTCTATTACTGAGCGGTTACGATCCGGAGGTTGGGCCGGCTTGCGCCTGAGCGTAGGTCGCGACCTCATCGGCTTAGGCTGTTGCGCAAGAAAGAATCCCAGCGCCTATAGCGGGGAAATTTACTGTCGGACAGTGCCGCTATGGCTGGCGTACCAATCATAGGTTTCCTGTAGGCCCTGCTCAAACGAGTAGTTGCAAGTAAAGCCAGCGGAATGTAAACGGCTTACGTCATAGGTACGCAGGATGTATCCGGTTGGCTTGCTGGTGTCCCAAATAACCTGCTCCTTCATTTCTGCACGCACGGCGAGAATATTCACAATGTCCCGGATCTTCTGTGTCGTTCCCGTAGCCAGATTGACCGGGCCGGTAACCTTTTCCATGATCGTAGCCAGCGCGCGGGCGGCATCCTTTATGTAGAGAAAGTCACGATGCGCCGAACCGTCGCCCCACACCGTGACCGATGTTTTCGTCTGCCTGGCATCGTAAAATTTCTTCACCAGTGAGGGAATGACATGCCCGGTTTCCGTGTTGAAACGGTCATGCGGCCCATAAAGGTTGGTGCTGACCGCGAAAGCGTAAGGCATACCATAACTCTCCTCATAGGCCTGCAATTGCACGAGCATACCGCGCTTGGCCTGCGCATAACCATATTCCAAAGAGTACGGAGGCCCTTTCCAAATATCCGCTTCAGCCAAGGCAATGCCGGGTTGGGGATCCGGATACACAGCGGCTGAACCCATCGCGACAACCTTCTTGACCGCAATTTTACGGCAAGCATCGATGACATGCGTATTGATCAGGGTATTCTTGAGAAAGCCTTCACCCTGGTCTTGCATATGGCCAACCACCCCGCGGACAAATCCGGCCATATGAAAAACGTAATCGGGCCCGTTGCGCTCGAAATAGGCGAGCACAGCTTGTCGGTCAGTTAGATCGCACTCCGCCGAAGCCGGAGTCAAGATCTTGGTGAAGCCCTGCAATTGTAAGTAGTCTCTTAGATGAATCCCCGCAAGGCCAGAACCGCCGGTAATCAAAATCTTGTCGCCACGCTGCATCACAAATCCCCCAGGCTCCCAGCGATGGGGCCTGTACCCATAAAGGAAGATGCCGGTCGCGGCAGCCGGTCCCCATCGACAAAGCTCCTCAGTCGAACTTCTTGAGGCCTGCCAATTCTAATCCGACATTCCACAAGAATATCGGACCGTTCACCAGGTAGCGGCGCCACAAACGCTTTGGCTCATGCGCCAACCGGTAGAACCATTCCAATCCGTGTTCCTGCATCCAGACCGGCGCACGCTTCAGTTTGCCCGCATGAAAATCGAACGCCGCGCCCACTCCGATCAGAACGGGGACGGTCAGGCGTTTGCAGAACTCGTCCATCCACTCCTCCTGTCTAAGCGTGCCCAACCCGACCCAAACAATATCCGGTGAGACGGACTCGATCGTCTGAGTAAGCTTCTCTTTCTCCGCTTCGGGTAGAGGCCAGATGGGGAGAGGGTAAACGCCGACCACGCGTGTTCCATATTTTGTCGCGCACAACTCGGCCAGTTCTTCCGACACCCGGTTTCCATAGAAGAAGTGCTTATATTTTGGGCCAGACTCGCGCAGCAATGTACCCATTAGCTCCGGCCCGGCTGCACGCCGCTTCGCGAACTTGAAGCCGTGAATGCGTGCCAGCCATCTCATCGGGGTGCCGTCCATATTATTAAGATCGGCGGCGTTCAGCATCTCTCGGAGTTTGGGATCCGCGATCGCCACCGAAGCGCCGTGCATGCCCGTCTGGCAAACCCGATGGACGCCTCTGTGCTCTTGAATCCAGTGGTTGATGATCCGGAGGATGTCGGGAATCTGCAGTGGGTGCATCCGCACGCCCACAACCCGAAAGTTGGGGATTGTCATTTCCCCGGATTCCGGTATCACTATGCCACTCGACACTGTCCGGACATCGCTCATCGTAGACTTCCGTCAGTACAAGTGTGTCTTTCTAACTCAGCCGCTCCCGGGCAAAGCTTTGGTTCAAGTTTCCCCTGCAGCAACCCGCTTCTGCTCTAGGCAGAAGAAAATTTCTGCGCCTCTCCCCCCAGGAGGCCAAGAACGATTCCGCTAAACCCCGCGAAGGAGTTCATCAGGCCTTTCGAAATGTCCGGGAGATTGTTTTTCGCCGTCCATATTGCACCCAAGAGCAACGCGCCGGAGATCAGCAGAGCACCACAGAACCGGGCAGGTCTAAATTGCGGCGCTGTCGCTTGAATCAACTCCAAGGTTCTCTTTGCTGCGTCTTGTTCGACATTCGCAACGGTGCCGGGTTCGACGAGCAACGCGATCCGAATCGCGCCACTGATCTCTGGCACCACCGGTTGATGAGACACGAAGAAAATTCCCATGCTGTTCCTTCCCTGCGAAGTTCCGTCAACGAGCGTGACGGAATGCGACAATCGGCCAACCCTAACAGACAGATTGCTCTGTATAAAGGGCTTCTGCACAGATGTCAACGGGAATATCAGACGTGAGGCGGCAGTTTCAGCGCAGGCTCATGGTAAGCGAAACTGCAGCGAAAGATCGCGTTTGGAGGAAGCTGATGTATACTCTCGCTTTCTCGAGCCAGGTTCATGCGACCTAGGCATGGCGTAAGGCAAGTGTGAGCGAAAAGAATGAACTTGTGGTGGTGGCGGGAGCGGACGGCTTCATTGGTGGCGCTCTGGTCGCCGACCTTCGCCGCCAAGGCTACACGCGCATTCGAGCCGTAGGGGTCAAGTCCTTCGGGCATTGGTATCAGCACTTTCCTGATCTAGAAAACCTGCAACTCGATCTGAAAGACCGCCAGAATTGCGAGACGGCTGCACAGGACGCGTACCAAATTTTCATGCTTGCCGCGGACATGGGCGGGATCGGATTCCTTGAGACGCACAAAGCGGAGTGCATGCTTTCGGTACTCATCAATACCCACATGCTGATGGCCGCCCAGAAGCACAAGGTTCAGAAGTATTTTTACTCCTCCTCCGCCTCTGTCTATAGCGCGAGCAAGCAGGAAGACTTCAATTGTCCCGGCTTGAAAGAAGAAGATGCCTACCCAGCGGAGGCTCAGGACGGTTATGGCTGGGAAAAACTCTTTAGCGAGCGCATGTGCCGCCATTTCCGTGAAGATTACGGCCTTCGAACACGCGTGGCCCGCTATCACAACGTCTACGGCCCGTATGGGTCATGGTTTGGCGTCCGTGAGCGAGCGCCTGCCGCCATTTGCCGCAAAGTGATTGAAGCTAAACTGAAAGGCCACACCGAGATTTCTATCTGGGGCGACGGCAATCAGAGACGCAGTTTTATGTACATCGATGATTGCGTGAAGGGGACGCACTTGATCATGGACTCGGAGATTCTCGAGCCCATTAATCTCGGCTACGCCGAGACGGTGACCATCAACCGGCTTGTCGACATCGTGGAATCCATCGCGGGGACACAGTTCAAGCGCACGTACGATCTCACCGCACCGAAGGGTGTAAATGGTCGCGCCAGCGACAACACTCTTATCAAGAAGCTGCTCAATTGGGAGCCGAGCACTTCGCTGCGCGAAGGCCTCGAGAAAACCTACCGCTGGATATATCAGCAGTACCTGGCGCGAGAGAAAGGTGTGCCAGTGCTCACCTGATACAGATCTGCGGCGATCGGAGAGAAGAAAAACGGTCTTCGGAAAAAGGGTCGCTTGCAGGTAGGGTTGGGCCCTCGTGACAAAGTCCGAGAGTTCCTTAACAGGCACGGCGAGCGCGATACGGTCCTGCAGGACAAAATGCTGGCGGCGATGATGACGCCTTCAAATGCGGTGAACTGAGGGGCCACAGGTGCGTAACACACCGCCAGATTGCTTCCGAATAGCTACGTCATCCTCCCGCAACTGTGCATGAGACGATCTTCCCCTTTCTCATGACCTTTCTGCCCCGGACTTCGATTTCCGGGCACGAACCGTCATCTCCAGGTACTCCTCAAGATGGCGACAGGCAAGACTGAGAGGATCTTCTTTCCGCTGCAAACGGCTCACCATCAAACTCCCTTCGAGGGTGGTAACGATCAGAGTGGCCAATTCCGCAGCATCAATACCGGAACGAATTTCACCTTTCCGTTGGCCCTCTTCGACGATCGATTTCAGCCGGTCGAGCCACGAACGAAGAGCTTGACGAGCCTTGCGACGCAGCTCAGGGTTGCCGTCGTCGGATTCAATCGCAGTGTTCAGTAGCGGACAACCACCAGGCACCAGCCCCGAGCGCCGTTCCTGAAAATTCCGCAGGCCTTGGCGCAAACGGTCAACGGCATTTGGAATCTTCTCTACTTCTTCGAAACGGGCGTCCATGGCAAGTTTCCAAGCATGCTCAAAAGCTTCTCCGGCCAACTCTTGCTTGCTATCGAAGTGACGGTAGATCCCGCCTTTTTCAAGCCCGGTCGCATGCATCAAATCAGACAGCGCGGTTCCCTCATACCCTCTTTGATTGAAGAGCGGTGCTGCCCTACGAATGATTTCCTGTCGGGTTTTATCCCCCTTGCGCATGTCTGTTCCCCTGCTAATCCTTCGATGAGACCGCACGGTCTCAGGTCGCATTTTACTGTCTAATCGGCGACTGCAAATCAAAACAGTTGCGACCGATCGGTCTCGCACGCAATCGAGCTACCCGAAAGCAGCAGGCGACTACTCGGCCCGTAACGTTGATTGGCGAATGGACACGTAGATTCTTTCGGCGATGTACGGCTCCAATGCTTCTCTTTGGGCCGGCTCGGGCAACTGTCCGTTGATGAATAGCATGGCCGTGCCGTGTACGAGCGCCCACACGAAGCGCGCCATCAGCACGGGGTCGTCTCGACGAATGTCGCCGGCGTTCTGCTGCTCGACCAGCGCATCCACCAACACCTGGAAAGCACCCCTGGCCTCGGAAATGAAGTGATCATCTTTAGCGGCCGACTCGATGAATCCGCCGAACATTACTCGGTAGTGGGACGGATGCGCGACGGCGAACTGCAGGTACGCCCTGTGCATGGCGTCAAAGCCGGCGCGGCCATGCCCGTTCCCTTCCCAGGCATCGGCGAGGGCTTGCCGGAGCTTGCGGAACCCTTCTTTCCCGACCGTCGCCAGCAGTGCTTGCTTGTCGGCAAAATGCCGGTATAGCGCGCTCCGGGAGACCCCCAACCTCGCGCCCACGGTTCTCAACGTCAGACGTTCGACGCCCTGAGTCTGGATGGTTCGAATGGCCTCATCGAGAAGCGCGCGGCGCAAATCCCCGTGGTGGTATGGCTTAGCGGGCAGTTTGCCCTTTCTCGGGCGGGAGGAATGAGGCATATGAAATATTCTAACAATCAGTGTTGACACTGTCTACATGGGATGGTATTTTGATGTTGACAGTGTTCACATCGAGGAGGGACACATGCTGAAACAACTCTGGAGAACAAACGCACCGTTAACGTTTACCGGTCTGCTGATGCTGCCTGCGCTGGCAATCTCAATCGTCGGCCTGCTCATCGATCCGCGAATCATTACTGACGCACCCGCGTGGCTAAAGCCTGCGAAGTTCGCTGTATCGATTGCGATTTATGTGTTCACGCTTGCCTGGGCGTTTTCGCTGATCCCCGGATGGCGGAAGACACGCCGTGTGGTCGGGTGGGCCACGGCCATCGCGATGGTGCTGGAGTTCGTGATCATCGCGGTCCAGGCGTACCGCGGCACCACCAGCCACTTCAACTTCAGCACGCCTCTCAATAGTGTTCTGTTCGTCATCATGGGCGTAGCCATCGTGGCGCAGACCTTCATCAGCATAGCCGTGGCTGTAGCGTTCTGGCGGCAGAATTTTGAAGACCCTGCGATGGGATGGGCCCTTCGATTCGGGATGATCATCACGATCATCGGTGCTCTTATAGCGGGTTTCATGACGCACCCGACCGCTGCTCAACTGGCCGCCGCGCACGCCGGACAAGGAATGCCGATCATGGGGGCGCATACCGTGGGTGCGCCTGACGGCGGCCCCGGACTTTCCGGGACCGGATGGAGCACCGAACACGGCGACCTGCGGATCCCCCATTTCATAGGCCTGCATGCGCTGCAGGTACTTCCCCTGATTGCTTTCGTGATGAGGCGCCGCCGGCTAAGCAGCGATACACGAGTCCGTCTGACGTTGACTGCGGCAGGGAGCTACTTCACGTTGGTCGTGTTGCTGCTGGTACAGGCGCTTCGGGGGCAGCCGATTCTAAGGCCGGACGCGCTCACATTCTGGCTATTCGGCGCATGGGCCCTCGTCACGGCGATCTGGGGCTGGAAGTCAGTTAATTCAGTTTTCCCGGCAACCAACCCGGGTACCGTCTGAGGTGCACTATGTCTCCACAACAGGTTTTTTCCATCGCCAACTCTCTCGCGTTAGTGTCCTGGATCATGCTCGCCATCCTGCCGAGGAAATCATGGGTAACCAGGGTGGTCACAACTAAGTTCGTTCCAGGAATCTTCGCGATTCTTTACACCGCGATTGTCGTTTCCCTGTTCTGGCGCTCTCCTGGTGGCTTCTCGACTCTTGCAAGTGTCGGAACACTGTTCTCCAGTCCCTGGCTGCTGCTGGCAGGATGGGTACATTACCTGGCGTTTGACCTTCTCATAGGCTCATGGGAATTGGAGGACTCGCGTGAGCGCGGCATCCCTCACCTGATGGTGGTTCCATGTCTGCTGCTGACGTTTATGTTTGGCCCAGCAGGGTGGCTGCTTTACAGGATCGTACGATCCGTTCCTCGCAAATATGCAAAATGACCTGTTCGAAAGGATGCCAACATGCTTCCATTCTTCATTCTTGTGATAGCTACGTCAGTGCTTAGGTCCTCGGTGCTGCTGGACTGCATCCGTTTGGGGGGCTGGGGGATCGGCTGCCAACCAAAAATATTTGAGACCGATCGGTCTCTTACGCAATCGAACCCAATGTGCTTGATGTTTCAGGTTCGCGTGCAAGAGAAAACAATCCAGAGAGGAGTTAGCACATGAAAAGCTTCAGAACCTTAACAACTCTAACATTAGGAGGAATTATCGCCATGACTCAACTAGCAACAGCGCAAACGCCGAATGCAGCAACCGACACTCGAATTGACCCGCAAGTACGCTCTTTTCTTGCGGAACTCAACAAGGACAGTAGTCCTTTCTGGGAGCTGCCCCAGCCGAAACCGCAGGAGATCCTTACCGCCCTGCAAAACAAGACGCCCGTCGACATGTCCGGGGTGACCACCGTCGAAACGTGAAGCTGTACATCATGACGCCGGAGCGCGTCAGCGGTAAGCCGGGCGTTCTGTTCTTCATCCACGGCGGCGTCTGGATCGTCGGAAACTTCCAGAATCACCAGCGGTTGCTGCGAGATCTTGTCGTCGGCTCGGGGCAGATCGGTGTGTTCTGAATACACTCCGCTGCCGGAGGCGAAGTATCCGACGCAGATGGAGGAAACCTACGCCGCACTGAAGTGGGTTGCCGCGCATGCTGCCGATTTTGGGGCTGACGGTAGCCGTATCGCGGTGGCTGGGAACTCGGTCGGGGGAAACATGACCGCAGCTTTGGCGCTGATGACGAAGGACAAGAATGGCCCAAAAATCGCTTTGCAGGTCCTGTTCATTCCTGCAACTGCGCGTCGATACCAACTCTTACCACGAGTTCGGGACCGGCAGGTTTCTGGCGCGCGCCTTCATGAAGTACGGCTGGGACCTATATGCGCCCGATGAGAAGACGCGCAACAGTCCTTACGTGTCTCCGCTCCGAGCCAGCAACGAGGAACTCGAGGGTCTGCCGCCGGCGCTCGTCATCACGGCTGAAAACGATCCACTTCGCGACGAAGGTGAAGCTTACGCACGGAAACTCAAGGACGCTGGTGTTGCAGTCACTGCGACTCGCTACGACGGAATGATCCATGATTTCGTGCTCCTCAATGCCATTCACAACGTGGCCGGAGTTCAAGCCGCTATCCAACAGGCTAACGATGCAATTCGTGATGCACTAAAACCAAGCGACGAAGTTCGTTCTGCTCTGAAGCAGTAACTTGCAATCGTGATCTGCCGGGCGGTTTGCGCCGCTCGGCAGAATGTTAGAAAGCCGTTTGCTTAGGGATCCAGCGACGACAGGTGCGAAAGCACAGGTGTGAAATTTCGGGCTGGTCTGCTAAGTCACTGTTAATGTGGTGGCCAGGGACGGAGTTGAACCGCCGACGCCAGCCTTTTCAGACCTAGTTCAACCTGAACCTATAACCACCTACATGATTGCGGGAGACTGCCAAGTACCTGCAAATACGTGCAAGTCGGAATAATCATGGGCTGGGACCATGGGCTGAGCGTAAGGGAGTGTTTTCGCGACCCACCCAAACGTAAAAATTCTAGACCGCGCGGCGGATTGTGTGTTCACGAGTGAGTTCTGAACCGTTCTGAAAATTCTCCACTCTACATGATTGGTCAACCACTTACCAGCATCTCGATTGCATCGTTTGATCCAATCTGATCGGCCATGAACATCGAATTACTACAGTTTACTACAGTGACGCTAGGGTGAAGGCTCAATACTGTAAATAACGATTACGCCATTTGACGAACAAGCGAGCGCAAGTTACCCCGCTACTCTTTCGTACCTTTTCCTACCTCAGCCACAACGGCTCGGCGCCACGCGACATCGCGAGACTTTAGCCGGTGCGGTCAGTTCGAACTCCTCTCTTGAATTTGGAGGCAGCCAGCGAACTCGTTCCTGCCGAAGCGACGCGTTTCTATAGATGTGATGGAGATCACGTACGTTAGTGACAGTTGACGCTGCAACGGTCGAAACCCGCCACGATAATGTCCCTCACCTCGCACTTCAACAACGGATGCGAAAGACTAACAACTTGGACCGCCAAGGAGGGTATGAAATGGCTACGCGGCTTCGGGTCTCTTTGCTTATTGCTTTCATCCTCACAGTCATAATGCTGACCGAGAGCAGTTACGCAATTCCTGCTTTCTCCCGACAGTACGGCACTTCGTGCAGCACGTGTCACATCGACTTCCCCAAGCTGAACGATTTTGGCAAAGCATTCAAAGACGCTGGGTTCAAGTTTCCCAAGGATGATGAGACCTTTATCAAGATCCCTCCGGTGATGCTGGGGGCGCCGGCACAGGCGGAAATCTGGCCGCACACTATCTTTCCAGGGACCATTCCGGGGATGCCTCCGATTGGGTTGCGCTTCAACACTTTTTTTCAAGTGGTCAGCGCGAACCGCAATAACTTCAATGTGCAGCATCCGGGCGATCCCACCATGCAACCGTTCATCCCACGCACGGATTTTCAGCCTGGGTTGTTTAGCATTTTTATGGCGGGAAACTTCGGGAGTGACATCGCATTCTGGGTGGATGACGATATCAGCGTTGGGGGCGCCAACGCCAACGGCGGACTAGGCGATGGCTATCTGAAGTTCGTGAATATTGGCCGTTTTATGAAGCTGCCCAAGGACTCTGTCAGCCTCCGGGTCGGTCAATTTGAACTGGATTTACCCTTCAGCCAGGCCCGCACCTGGAATTTGAGCGGTTGGGATATCTACGACGAAGCCAATATCGGTGTGTTGAATGGTCTATCTCCACAACAGAACGTGAACAACGGATTTGCTTTTTCCAGTGCCGCGCAAGGAGTGGAATTCAGCGGTGGTCACACTTACGACGGCTATCACTATTCTGTGGCCATCGTGAACCAGGACACGAACCAGAATACCCCTCAGGGCTCGGCAGGCCAGGACCCAGGAAGTGGAGTCAATGTTCCTCCGGAGGTCGGTTTCGTTTCCGACTCGAACTTCAAGGATCTATATGCCCGGTTTTCCTACCGCTTTAATCTGGAGCGGAATCCGGTTGTCCGCAAAGAGATTCAAGCGGCAGGGCCCAGCGGTCCGCGCGACCATACCTATCTAACTCTAGGCAGCTACTACTTCTATGGCCGATCGGTGCAGCGGTTCGCCGGGGCTACGACCGACGTGGTCACGGCGCGTGAACCGTTCTACCGGGTAGGAGGCGACTTCAGTTTCAACTACCGGAACCTGAATTTCTTTGGACTCTATATGGCAGGACACGATCAAAACCTGCTCCCCTTCCCGGCTGGTGCGCCGACAGGATTCGTGGGATCCCGGGGTGCAACGTTCGGCGGGGGATGGCTGGAGGCGGACTATTTGGCGCTGCCATGGGTAATGGCCATCATGCGGTGGGATACGGTCCGATCGACTGCCGATCGGGTTAACGGCGTCGGAGCCGACATCGGTGCTCCGCCCCCGTCACCATTCTTTTCGCCGTTCAGTTCGGTGCGAAATCGCTTTACGCCCGGGATCCAGTTCTTGATCCATGCCAACATCAAGGCCGCATTCGAGTACCAGATCCGGCCGCAGCAGATCGTCTTTAATCCCACTACCGGATTGGCACTGACAAACCCGTTCCGGACCAACTCGGCGGTGGCGGGATTGGAATGGGTCTACTAAAAATTGGGAGGGCAGCTCTCCCACTATTTCTTGAAACGAGGAGAACAACAATGAAACGTAGTCTTGTCTTGGCGATAATCGTGGTAACAGCATTCGTGACTTCGGAGGCCGGCACGATCAGCGGGAAAGTCTCAGGTGTTGTGGGTGAGTCGGTAGTTTACGTCGACGTGATTCAGGGCAAGACTTTTCCTGCTCCGACGCAGGAGCCGGTTATCGATCAGAAGGGTTTAATGTTTCAGCCGCACATCGTGGTAGTGCAGCAAGGCACGACGGTGCAGTTCCTCAACAGCGATAGCGTTGCCCACAACGTGTTCTGGATTTCGATTGGTGGCAACAAGAAGCTGGGTCACAACCTAGGCACTTGGCCCAAGGGCGAGAAACGTCCATTCAAGTTTGACAATCCTGGGGCAGTGCCGCTGTTGTGCAATGTGCACCCCGAGATGTCGGGCTATGTCGTGGTGTCGCCCACGCCGTACTTTGCTCTGACGGACAAGTCGGGGGACTACAAAATTGAAAACGTTCCCGACGGGAGCTACAGCGTAACCGCTTGGCACGAAGGCGCCAAGAACCAGTCCAAGCCGGTGACTGTGGCGGGCGATAGTAAAGCGGATTTCACCCTGAGTAAGTAAGGACGTAAGCAAGGAGCGGGCGGTCACGTCCGCTCCTCGCTTTTTCATGTAAAGCGCTTTTCATTAAACGAGCATACTGGGAACCCCATCTTGCTGAAACGGTACAAAGACAAAAAGGTCGATCGGGATTGGTTGAACACCAATTTTCCCTGCATGATGGCTTGTCCGGCGCACACCAACGCTGGACGTTATGTCGCGCTCATTGCGGAAGGCCGATTCGAGGAAGCCTACAAGTTTGCCCGCGATCCTAATCCATTGGCGAGCATCTGCGGCCGGGTCTGTGCCCATCCCTGCGAAACCGCATGTCGCCGTGGGGATATCGACCGCCCCATCGCCATCCGGGCTCTCAAACGTTTCCTGACGGAGCGGCATGGACCGGAATCCAAGCATCCGGTAGATATCAACGCCGGACGCGGCCAGAACAAGCTGCCCTTCAAGGTGGCCGTTGTCGGCGGCGGGCCAGTCGGACTATCCGCGGCGCATGACTTGGCTCTCATGGGCTACTCGGTCACGATTTTTGAATCTGCTCCTGTGGCTGGTGGAATGCTTTACCTCGGTATTCCTGAATATCGCCTGCCTCGTGACGTGGTGGAGGCCCAAGTACGAGAAATTCTTGCGACCGGCGACATCACTCTGAAACTCAATCAGGCAGCCGGACGCGACTTCACGGTTTCCGATTTGCGCCACCAGGGATTCAACGCAGTGCTGATCGCGGTGGGTGCACATCGCAGCCGCGATCTCACCATCCCCGGAGTCGACTTGGATGGCGTTTACAAGGGCATCGACTTCCTGCTCAACGTAAATCTCGGATATAAGTTCACCATCGGGAAAAAGGTCATTGTGATCGGCGGTGGCAACGTGGCCATGGACGTGGCGCGATCCGCGGCTCGCGAAGTTGTCCGCCAGCATGTCGCGGGAGTAGAAGATCTCGAGCCTTCGCTCGAGAGTGTTAGCGCGGTGGCCACGAAAGAGATGGTAGACGTTTCACTGTCTGCTCTCCGCTTGGGGGCGCAGGAAGTGCATCTTGTCTGCCTGGAAAAGCGCGAAGAAATGCCGGCGGCGCTGGAAGAGATCGAAGAGGCCGAAACCGAAGGCATCGTCATGCACCCAGGGCTCGGTCCCAAGCGCATGATCGGAAAAGATGGCAGGGTTGTGGCCTTGGAGACCCTGAAAACAAAATGGGTATTCGATCAGAACAAGCGATTCAATCCGGCCTTCTACGACGGCAGTGAAACCCAACTAGCCTGCGACACCATTATTATGGCGGTCGGCCAAGCGCCGAGGCTCGACTTTCTCAAGGCCGAAGACGGCGTAGAGCTGTCTCCGCGCGGGCTGATTGCGGTGAACCCGCAGACGCTGATGACCTCAGCCAGCGGAATCTTCGGTGGTGGCGACTGCGTCTTCGGCCCGCGGCTCATCATCGATAGCGTCGCTGATGGCAAGCGCGCAGCCGTGGGCATTGATGAGTTCCTGCGTGGCCGGAAACATCCCGAACCCATTGTGGAAGTCGAAGTTTTCAAGCGCCACAGCATGCCGCTGGAGTTGTTGGACTTGAGTCGCCCGCCCATTCCAATGCTGCCGCTGGAGCGCCGTACCGGAGTGACCGAAGTCGAAGTCGGCTACGATGCTGCGTCCGCGATGGAAGAAGCCCAGCGCTGCCTGCACTGCTGGGTGAACACCGTCTTTGAGGGCAGTCAAGAAGATGGGAGCATGTGCATCCTGTGCGGCGGTTGCGTGGATGTATGTCCCGAAAAATGTCTGCAACTGGTGTCGCTGGATCGTATCCAGTTCGAGCCGGATACTGTGCAGCAAATCCGAGAACATCAGGAATTATTTGGTGTCGAACTCGATGAGGTCGCGGCCGATGAACTCGGCATTGTTACCGGCTCCGCTATGCTGAAAGACGAGACTCGGTGCATTCGGTGCGGCCTCTGCGCCATGCGCTGTCCGGTCGGTACCATCACCATGGAGTCCTACAACCTAGTGTCCGCTGAGCGAACCGGATTGATTTCGATTGAAGCCATTGATGGACCACTCAGACCCAAAGCGCCACTCATGTCTGGAGGGCCGAGGTAAGCATGTCCGACGAAAAACAAATCGCGCCGCAGGAAGCAGGCAAAGAGTTCGATCGCCGGGCCTTTTTCGCGAAGCTGGGATTGGGATCGCTGAGTATTGCTGCTGCCGGCACCGCGGCGTTCGCGTATCAGTTTCTCTCGCCCAACGTTTTGTTCGAGCCCTCTCCTATCGTCAATGCGGGCAAGCCGGAGAATTATGCAATCGATTCGGTGACCTTGGACGTGAACTCAGGAATTTATCTCATCCATGCCCAAGAGGGCTTTTTCGCGCTGAGTGCAGTCTGTACCCACCTCGGCTGCTTGACCGCGTGGAAGCCGGAGTTGGGGATCATCGCTTGCCCTTGTCATGGCAGCAAGTTCAATCGCGATGGGCAAAAAATTGAGGGCCCTGCCCCCAAGCCGCTGCCCTGGCTGCAGACCTGGGTCAGCGACGAAGGAGACTTGATGGTCGACCGTTCCATCAACATTCGTCCTATGCAGTTTGTGAGGGTGTGAGCGTGGCGAAGACAATTACGACTTACATCGAAGAGCTACGCGGCACTAGGGTTTGGCGTTCTGTGTTCCGCAGCGGAACCGGGGCCAGCACTCTGCACCGCGCTCTCGCCGTGCAGCAGAACGTGTTCCTGCACCTTTTTTCCACCAAGGTGCGGACCCGTATGCTCAGCTTCAGCACGACCTGGTATCTGGGCACTCTAACCTTCGGGACTTTTCTCATCCTGGTGAGCACCGGCATTCCGCTGATGTTCTATTACCATCCCTCGGTACCTCAGGCATATGCCGATACCAAGGATCTGCAGTTCGTGGTTTCCTCCGGATTATTTCTACGCAACCTGCACCGCTGGTCCGCGCATGCCATGGTCTTCTTGGTATTTGCGCATATGTTCAAAGTGTTTTACCGGGGCGCCTACCGTCCGCCGCGTGAGTTCAATTGGGTGATTGGAGTCATCCTGCTGCTGGTCACGCTGCTGCTTAGCTATACCGGATATTTGCTGCCTTGGGATCAACTGGCGTTTTGGGCGATCACCGTGGGTTCAAATATTGCGTCCGCAGTGCCGGTGCTCGGCAACAAGGTTCACTTCTTGATGCTGGGCGGAAACATGGTGAATGCCAACGCTCTCCTGCGGTTCTACGTTCTGCATTGCATGATTCTGCCCTTAGTCGCGATGCTTTTTGTTGCGATACATTTCTGGCGGATTCGGAAAGACGGCGGCCTTTATGCGCACCAGAGTGAACCAAGAACGGTCGCGGCTCAATCGGTTGCGGCGGCCGTAAAGGGGGCACGATGAGCGATCCCAAAGACTTCACCGCTGGCATGGACTCGAACGCGCGCAAATCGCCGACGCGGGTTGTCTTTGTCACCCGGCGAACTTCCGCGCAGGTCAAGGTTTCGGACGAAGAGCAGATTCAGACCTACCCGGAAGTCCTCTTTCGCGCCATCGTCGCCATCGAGGTCCTGACGATCGCGCTGGTGGCCGTGTCCCTTCTGTTTAACGCGCCTCTTGAAGGCATCGCCGATCCCTCGCACACGCCTAACCCCGCCAAGGCTCCGTGGTACTTTCTCGGATTGCAGGAAATGCTGCATTACTTCCCGCCGATGGTCGCGGGCGTACTCGTGCCGACCCTGGTTGTAATTGCACTCATTGTGATTCCGTATTTCAACATCAACGTCGAGGCCGAGGGCGTTTTCCTCAAGGATCGCAAGCGTCGAGTGATTATCTTCTATGTCGTTGCGGCTGCGCTTTGCCTGTTCCTTTTATCCTTTGATGTGATCGTGGCGCTGGTGCCGACCTTGATCGTCGCCGGCTTCATGGTGCTGGCGGCGCAAAGCTCGCCGCAGTCGCCTACGGCTTTCCGGCGTTATCTGGCTGCCAAACCACTTTCCTTCTGGATCATGACCTGGTTCCTATTCGAACTGGCCGTGCTCACGGCAGTTGGCACTTTCTTTCGCGGCCCAGGCTGGTCCTGGGTGTTGCCCTGGAGAAGCTAATTGCAATCGTCCTCAAAAAACACGGCGTCCATGTGGCAGACGTTGTTCGGCCATCCGGTTCGCGCCTTTGGCGTGGTCAGCCTGCTGCTCCTAATTTCGCTGGCCATCGCGCCGGCGAAAAACCACTTCAGTGAATGGCGTCACTACCAGAAGCAATACCTGTCGCTGATTCGGACGCGCGGAGACGCAGTCACACTGCAGCGCCACTTCCACGACGGAATCCAGCAGATCTGGCTGCCGCAGCTCGGAGTCGTCGATCGCTGCACTACTTGCCATGTCGGATTAAAAGAAGCCAGTCTTGGCGACGTCAGCACCCAGCCGTTCCGCCGGCATCCGGTGATCCCGCACACGTCAGAACAGTTCGGCTGCGTGATGTGCCACCGCGGGCAAGGTGCTGCGACCACCGTGGAAGAGGCTCACAGCAGCACGCTGGCCTGGGAGCAACCCATTTTGCCGGTGCGGTATGTGCAATCTTCCTGCGGGCAATGTCATCGCGCTCCTTTAACCGGAACGCCGCAACTCAACTCAGGGCGTAATCTGCTCGGGCGATATGGCTGCGTGCATTGTCACACCATCAAACTCGCCGACGGCAGCGCAATTAAGCCGACCGACGATCCGCCCTCGCTCGAACACATCGCCGACAAGACTACCCGCGAATGGATTTATGCGTGGTTAAAGGATCCCCAGGCCTACGCCGTCACATCAACGATGCCGAATTTCAAGTTGAGCGATCCGGACGCGCGCGATATTTCCGCCTTCTTGATCTCGACCAGCACACCCATCCCCGGTGACACGGCGGCTGTCCCGAAAGATCAGAAAACGCCTGATCCGACGGCTGGAGCCAGCTTGTACGGAGAGTCATTCTGCGCCTCATGCCATGCCGTGCAGAATGCCGCCGGTAATGTGGTCGGCGGTGATGTTGGGCCCGAACTAACCCGGATTGGCACTAAGGCGAAGCCGGAATGGCTGCTCGCGTGGTTGCGCAATCCGCGTGTCTACGATCCGGGAACGGCCATGCCGCACTATCGCTTCACTGATCAGCAAGTCTCCCTACTGACCGGCTTCCTCGGAAACAAGACGGATACGGATCTGCTCGCGAACGTGCATCTCGATGCTGCTACGCCCGAGCAGATTGTGCACGGAAAGCTTCTCGTGACCGAGTACGGTTGCGCCTCATGCCATGAGGTCCGCGACATCAAGAAGCCGGACAACTTCGCACCGGAACTGACTCGCATCGGGAGCAAGCCGCTCACGCAAATCATTTTCTTGCCGGACATGCAGCACACTCTTCCGGATTACGTCTCGGCCAAGATCCGACAACCGCGTTCGTTTGGATCGGCGCTGAAGATGCCGCAGTACAGTCTCGCGCCTGCACAAATCGACGCTTTGACGACTGCGCTGCTCTCGCTCACCGACCGGGCGCACGATCTGCCGCGGTCACTCACTGTGCCACAACAACTGCCTTCGAACTACCAGCCCGCAGGCAAAGCCGGACAGCTCATGGCCGACATGGCCTGCTTCACCTGCCACGCCATTAACGGCCGAGGCGGTGACATGGCTCCTGACCTGACTTGGGAGGGAAGTTCGGTGCAAAGACCGTGGCTGCAGGCATTCTTGAAGAACCCTGGCACACTGCGGCCGGCGCTGATCCGCCGCATGCCCAGGTTCAATCTTTCAGACAGCGATGTCGCGGAACTCACTGACTACATCATGACCGTCTACCAGACGCCGGCATTCGAACGCGACTCGATGCCGTCCGGCGGATATCCGCCCGCTCAGGTGGAGCAGGGAAAACAGCTTTTCTATTCGAAGTACGCCTGCCAGTCTTGCCACATAGTCGATACCAAGGCGGACAAAGGCTATATCGGGCCAACCCTCACGCAAGTGGGTTCGCGGCTGAACGCCGCCTGGATTTTCCACTGGCTGAAAAACCCACAGGCCATGCGGCCCGGCACCACGGAACCGAACCGCAACATGAGTGACGAAGATGCCCGCGCGCTCACCGCATTTCTAACGACGCTCAAAGGCTCAGGCAAACTGGAGGCGAAGAAATGAGCAGGTATTTGCGGACGCTCTTAGCCGTCTCCCTGATTTTCGTGAGCGTGGGTTGCAATCGCAGGCCGGGATCAGCTTCTGCCCCGAAGCCCACCGCATTCGGCGCTGCATTGGTGGAGTCGAGCGGTGGTAAGCAAATTGGTGCAACCGGAATGGTTCTCGCTCAGCCCGTGGTCGTGCAGGTCAACGACGAACAGGGCACGGCCGTCGCCGGAGCATTGGTCGAGTTGAGCGGGCCGGCGGGTGTCAGCTTCGATCCTCCGAGCGGGTTGAGCGACTCCAGCGGGCAGCTCAGCACCAACGTCGCTCTTGGCGGGATGGCGGGGCGATACCAACTCACGGCACGCACGCTTACTAAAGCTCAGAAATCGGTCGAGCTCAAGATAGAGGAAATCGCGCTGGGATATCAGCAGCAGGTGGGATTTCAGCTCGACGACAAATATTGCGCTCGCTGCCACAATCCTGAATCTACGGCGGAGCGCGTTTCCAATTACGACAATCTTGAAGTCAAGCCCCATCCGTTCACCGAGGGCGATACGCTGAACAAGATGACCGATGCTGAACTGACCGCCATCATCGGTCATGGTGGACCGGCATTGAATAAGTCAGCATTGATGCCACCCTACGGCTATACTCTCAGCAAGACCGAGATCGAGGCGTTGATTTCATACATTCGCCTGATCTCCGATCCTCCTTATCATGCGTCCGGAATGGTCTACGCACAAAAGTAAGACTGGTAGGCGGGGCCTGTTTCTGGACCTAGTCCTGAGCGTGTTCCTGCTCGGTGCCAGCGCTTCGCGGGCTCAGGTTGTATCGCCAGCGGAAATTAAGGATCCCACGCTGCGCTCACTACAGCTGCAATACAACGACGATCTGAGACTAACAGGGCAGGACCTTCTCGCGATCCATTTCGACTATCCGTTCTACCTCAGCCGTAAGCTCGACCTCGACCAGGCACAACAACTCCACGCCGATCAGCGTTCCGTCCGTTTCGACAACTATAACGGCAGAACTGTGATCGCGATCACGGGCAATTACTATGCTGCGTATTCTGCCGATAAGATCAATCCCGACCAGCGAGCCCGGAGCACGTTTCTCGACGTGATAATACCTGTGCTGAAAGCTTCAGTCCCGCACTTTCAGAGCAACCAGCATGTTCAAGGGTATGCAGTTGAGATTTCGCATCACATTCTGGGAAAAGTGATGGGAGTCTCCATGGAGCGTCCGGAAAATCTCATGGTGTTCCTGCCGCAGAACGCTGCCTTACGGCTGCTCGGCTCCAAAGATGAGGACACGCGGCAGGCAGCGTTGATGCAAGGGCAGACCTTCCTCAATGCTCAGCCTATTACTATCTGGCTTAACGGAGCGGGACCCCAGTTGGCCGTCAATTCCACTGACGGGCAGTCTGGCTCAACTGCTCCAGCCCAAACGGGAGTTGAAATTGTCGCGGGAGGAAACAGTGGTGCACAACTGCCAGGCGCTACGACAAATTCTCCGACTGCGTCGAAGGTGCCAACGCCTCCAGTGCGTGACATCTCGCCAGCCGCATTGTCTTCGTTGCAAGCTTCCAATCAGCAAGTGGTTGATCAGATCGTGAAAGAGTTGGATTCTCAGGCCCACTTCGTTTCCTACGCTCCACCGAAATTCGTGGCTTTTCGGCAGGGAATCTATCTAGAACTCTCACTGAATTCCAATTTGCCGGCATCGGACGCGGGTTCGCGGTACAAGCTGGCAGCCATGGCGTTCGATGACCACGTCGCCCACCTTATTCGTCCCCTGCTGGCTTATTTCAAAGAGGAGCAAAAGTTTGACGGGATCGGTTTCAGCACGACCGTCCATCTGGTTGGTAAGTCAGCCACCGGCATCTCCGAAGCCGTGGAATTCTACTTTCCGCTCTCGTCATTGCGCAGCTATGACAAGTACGATTGCACCGGCCAGCAACTCCTGGACGCTGGAACCGTGCTAATCAACGGCGAACGTGTGGCCCTCGATCTGCAAATCGCGGAGGCAGGCACTAGCCACTGAGATGCTTTAACTAGACACTGGTTTGAAGAACTGGCGTTGACCCAAGTTCAAAACACTCGTCTCCAGATTCCCGGGGCGGCCCGGGTTAGCAAACTTACCAGTTTCTAACGTCTGGGATTGGATGAGTGCGGATATCATTCTGACTCGCCCTCAGTTGCAAGAGTGTTCGGGGCAGAGATTTCATGGCTTCCATGAGCCTATTGCTGTACTCGACATTTGGGGCCTGGCTTGTCGTTATGATCGTTAACAACATCAAACGCGATTACGACGAAGTACGTCCACTCTCTCGCTGGCAGGCGGTGGTATGCGCGACTTTCGTAAATTTCATGCCGCGCAGAGTTTGCGTGCGGAAACGTCCAAAAGCAAATCGCAGGATTCTGAGAGGCCGACTGGGGGGCAGATCCAGGTGCCGAGTCGGCCGACCGAGCCGCAATTCAAGGGCAAACAGGGCAACCAGAAAACCGAAATTCACTTCGATCCTGCCACTCGCACAATGACCATTAAATTGCTTGTGCAGGATCCAAACGGGTACTTCATCCCAAACATCCGTCGCGAGAATTTTGTTGTCTACGAGAACGGTGTCCGGCAGCAGAATGCGACCGTCGAAATTGAGCATGCTCCGGTTTCCCTGGGATTGCTAATGGAATTTGGCGGCCGTTCCCCCGGACTGAACCGGGATCTCGGCGAAGAAGTCTCCCGGGCTTGCCAACACGTGGTGGATGAACTTGGGCAGGACGACAGTATGGCAGCCTGGAAGTACAATAATAACGTACAAAACTTGAGCGGGTTCTCACGTGACAAAATGTCCTTCGAGACTCTATGCCTGAGGCTCGGCACGCCCGAGCTTTCGGAAACCAATCTCTACGACGCGGTTATCTTCACGCTAGGGCAAATGCGTCCGGTCAACGGACGCAAGGCGATTCTCTTGATTTCTTCCGGTATCGATACCTTCAGTAAAGCCAGCTATCAAGACGCCTTGAACGCCGCTCAAGCATCTGATACTCCGATTTATGTCCTCGGCCTGGTGCAGGTTTTGCACCAAGCGGCCGAGCTTCACGCTCACGTGGGTCCAATGGTTCGCATTGATTGGAGCCAGGCAGAAAAGACCCTGGAAGAGCTTGCCAGAGTTTCGGGAGCCCGCGCCTACATTCCGGAAAATACGCTCGATCTCTCGCCCATTTATGACGACATGCTGGAGAACCTGAAAGTGCGGTACGTCATCACCTACACCTCTTCCAGCAACCTCGATATAAACTCTCCTCGCACTGTACGAGTCGAACTCACTGACCCGAAGGCTGGGGGACCGCTCCAAATCGTCGATTCCAACGGCAAAACCGTCCGCGCCAAAATTGTCGTTCAGGACAGCTACACGCCTAGTTCAGCGTCGGCCCGCTGAGGGGATAGGCGGCGCTCGACTCATCAGCTCGGCTGTGATTTGACGGCCCGAATGGAGTGTCGGTTAGCCATGAATCCGTTCTGGTGCACACGTCGGGTCAACTGCTGAAAACAGGCGTAGCTGTTGGAACACTCGAGATTTCAGAAATTAGGGGAAATTTCGGGGATAGAAAATGTCTAGCCGAGCAGAGAGCGTCGTTTCCAGCCCATCCTAGCGCGATCTTTTTTCTGCTGATTTCTCTGCAATGAGTTTTCAATAGCGACAGGCGATTACACTCTTTGAGAAATTGGTGGGCAGGTCGATTAGTGTAACAGAGATTTTACGACAGCTATCTCTAAGCCTTAGCAGGTCGGCTGACACCGTAAGAATCTAGAACGTCGCGCAGGGTCACAATGCCTTCCAGCTTGTGAATGTTCGCACGGCTCACTACGGGCAGGATTTCGATCTGGTTTGCTCCCATTCGATCGAGTGCCAAGTCAAGTCCTTGATCGGAGTGGGCGTGCGGAAAGGCAAACCCATCCACGAGGTCAGCCAGCTTCTTGTCGGCACTTTCCACTAGCTCCCGCTCCAGTTTTGAAAGGTTGATGACGCCAACCACTCCACGTCGATCAATAACCAGCCAGCTTCGGAATTCGCTGGAGTGGACCCGTTCCAAGGCCTCCCGAACCGTAATCTCCGCGGGAAGATACTCGGTCGCGGGGCGCAAGATCCGGATTATCTGTCGCGGGGTATGCCGTTGCCGCGACTCTGCCGAAGGCAAATGGATGCCATCTTGTATTGCGAGGGCTTCATAGATTGGTTGCTTCTGGAGCCGTGAAGCAATGAAAAGGCTGACCAGGTTTGCAATCATTAATGGAACAATGACTGCATAGTCCTGGGTCATTTCAAAAATCATGACGACCGACGTCATGGGGGCCCGTACGATGCCAGCGAAGGCCGCGCCCATTCCGACCAGCGCGTAAGCTCCTGGCGTTGCCGTATAGGCAGGGAATAAATCATGGGCCAAAGTCCCGACACAGCCTCCCAACATCGCGCCGATGAACAATGCAGGGCCGAAGATGCCACCCGCGTTGCCGGAAGCGTAGCTCGTTGTCACCGTTAGTAGTTTTAGAACTACCAGCAGGGCCATCAATTTCACAGCCATGTTTCCATTTAAGGCGTAGCCGACATATCCATAACCCACGCCTAGAACCTGGGGCACAAACCATCCCAAGCAACCCACTAGTAAGCCTCCGGCCGCAGGTTGGAACCACACTGTTTTTTGCGAGAAGCGCAGAAAACGTCCCCGCATGATCAGCAAAAGTTGCGTAAACGCAACCGAGACCAGTCCGCCTGCCACGCCCAGCACGGCATAGATCGCAAATTCCCCAGGATGGACTAATTCATATTGCGGGACCTTGAATAGAGGGCTGTTGCCGAGCAGGAGGCGGAGCACTCCCCAGGAAGTAGCCGAGGCCAACACGACCGAGCCAAGCACCGGCGCATGCAGGTCTCCCACGATCTCTTCGAGCGCAAACAATACCGCTGCCAAAGGTGTGTTGAACGCAGCCGCGATGGCGGCCGCTGCGCCGACCGGCAGAAGAGCCTTCACTTTTTCGGGACGCAGTCCCAATAGGCGTCCGAGCACGGAAGCAATACCCGCACCCACTTGAACGGAAGGGCCTTCGCGTCCGAGAGGGATTCCACTCGCTAGGGTTGCGGATGTGCAGAAAAACTTTCCCAACACGGTGCGCAGGGTAATTCGGCCTTCACGGGCGTAGAGCGCAGCCTTGGTCTGCGGCACTCCGCTGCCTCGCGCGTCGGGGAAATAGCGGAACAGGAGGTAGCCGACGCTCAGTGAACCCGCGACTGGGAACAGCAGACGCCGCCACCGAGCACCACCCACCGGATACAACCGCATCCCCGTTCGTTCCGTAAGCAAGATGAAGGCGACAACCGCCAAGCCCGTCAGCGCGCCGATCACCAGTGACAAAACTAGAAATATCTGATCTTCACGGGGTTGCAGCTTGCCCAAGCGATGCAACAGTGGAGTTTTCCACGAATTCCCGCCTGTCCCCTGATCGCTTTCAGTCATCTCAGGAATGCCCTCTCCAGAGCATATCTCAAAACGGATTTACTTTTGAGCAGCTGAGCCCGCCGTCGGCAGATGACAGGTGACGTAATCAAGCCTTAGCACAAGTTTGCGCCGTCTGTCCGCCTTGGCTTGGGGGTTTTGAGTTTAATGGCAATTTTTCGCCAATAACCCTATCCGTCTTCCCTGACGTGGTCTGTGCCGAACCCGAAAAATCAAAAAAAGGGTGAGTTGTGGTTTTTGATTCGCCGCAACTCACGTTCCGAGGTTAGTTGGCTACGATTCCGTTGAATCCGACGCCCCTCGGCAGCGCGCCGGTCGTGCCCAAGTTGGTCAGGGTGCCATCGGACTGGATGGCAAAGATGGTGATCTTGCCGATCTCGCCATCGAGGGTGTACAGGAACTTGCCATCGGTGGTAATGGCGATGTCCAGATTGGTGGCGCCTGTGGGATTTGTGCCGACGATCGTTCCGGGTAATGCCGTCAGCGCGCCATTCGAACCGATGGAAAACCCGGAAATGTTGGACGTGCCGGCATTGGAGGTGTAAACCCATTTACCGTTGGGAGTGACGGCGTTCCAGCAGGTTGCTGCACCTAAGGTTGGGACGCTGGCGCTGATTGGAGTCAGGGTTCCGTTCGAGGCAACTGAGTAGGACGAGATGGCGGATGCGTTTTGGCCTCCGGCAGGGCCGGTTTCAACTGCCACGGCGGCTCCGTTGGAAGCGAAAGTTAGCGCGAAGACTCCGGGGCCGGCGCTGGGATTGATCACGATCGGGGATAATGTACCGTTTTTCTGCACCCTGAATGCGTCGATGCTGTTAGTTTCTCTTTCCGTCACGAGCAGGAACTGGCCGTTGGGGCTGAAGGATAACGATGAAGCTCCCGAGGTGTTGGTGCTTAGGAAAGTTAGAGAATGGGGAATGGGGTGGAGTCTTCCGTCCTCGCTGACCCGGAAACCCACTACGTTGCTGCTGCCGCCGGTGTTGAGGACGTAGACGAGGCGTTCGTGCTGGGCTACGGCGTTGGGTTCACTGCCCCCGGTGAGTTGCTCGTCGGTTAGCGACAAGTCTGAGCCGTGGACTTGGAAAACGGAGATCTCTCCGCTGCCGGCGTTGACTGCGAAAAGCAAGGAGTGATCCTGGCTTAGGGTTAGAGAACCCTGCGATTCGAGGGGGTCGTTATTGCCGCCGCTGCCGCGACCGCCGGTGGCGAATCTGTGGGCTGCTTGCAGGGAGCCGTCGGCGGCTCGTTTATAGGAGATGACTTCGTTGCGGGTGACGGCATTTGTCATAACGAAGACTGCACCTTGGGAATGCTCGTCCTGTGCGTTGCTGTAGGTTGGGGAGACGACGCTGATCGCGAGCGCGACCATCCAGAGGATGTGAACTACCTTGCGCATTTTCTAACTCCTGTATTTTTGTCGCGCGCTCAACTAGACGGACATTGCAAACATTGTCTTCTCGTTCAGCTGCGCGCGGCCATAAGAGTCGTGAGGTGGAAGGAAGTTTCAGACTTTTTACAAATGTTCCATTCATGAGGGAAATCTCGCGGCGCTTACTTTTTGTGAGTGCTGTAACTTTCCTGTCGCAAGCACATCTCATCGCCGAGCTCGAATTGTGACGACCCAACTTCAAACCAGAAAGCTCAGGAGAGTCTTATGAAAAAGCTAGTGTGCAGGCTGGTGGGATTGAGTTTCTTGACAGTATCCCTCGCGGCGTTTGCTCAGTCCGGCGGCGACACCATGAAGCAGGACAGCATGAAGCCAGACACCACCACGAAGCAAGATCAGATGAAGAAAGACGACATGGCGAAGGAGAAAAAAGCCAACAAGACAAAGAAGACCAAGACCGACAAGAGCAAGTCGGATGATACGAAGAAAGACGACACCATGAAGCACGACGACACCATGAAGCAGAACTAGGTCAACGTGTCATAAGCCTTGCGTTGAAGGACGGGCGTTCGCCCGTCCTCCATCGACGCATCTTCCCGCAGAAGAAGTCCCACCGGTTTTAGTTTGAAGTCGATCCCGTTGAACTGGCAAGCTCTCCACCGTCATCGTCGTCCGCATCGAGGGCCGCGTTTTCATTGAGATACTTCTTCATGCACTGCACACAAGGCGTATAACCTTCTCGACGTGCCTCGCTCGCAGTTATCGTCCGCAAGTGTGCTTTGTCATGAAGCAATGGGCACCCGGCGCCAGCATGAAAAAGTTTCCCGTCCTCCGCAACCACGACCGTCATTTCCGGCGGAACCCTGGTCCCGGGTTGTGCTTGTTGCGAACGTTGTTGGGGGCCGACAAACGCGGAAGAGTCACCGAGTTCGAAACCACCGACAATCAAGAGGGCCGCTGCCACCGCGACCATCCAACCAAACGCGGTCCCTCGCTGACGCGGCATATTCTCCTCGAGCCTTCTATGCAGACGCTGGCTGAATCCCTGAGGTGGTTCGAACATACTGTCCTCCCCGTAGAGCCCGATCACGTTGCGAGTGCCCTCGAGTATCGCGCAGCATTTCTGGCAGCCGCGGAAATGCTCGTCCATGGCAGCGCGCAAATCCTGGGTTACTTCGCCGTCGAGGTAATTCGAAATCTCCAGCCACACCTGCTCGCAGTTCACTACCATGGCTTGGTCCCCTTTGCGAATGACAACTTGCTGCTCCAACCGCCGCCGAGTCCCGGCGCCAGCAGATCGCGCAGCATCAGCCGAGCACGCAGTAATCGGGTCTTGACGGACGCCGTGGAAACCCCGAGAGCTTTGGCCGTCTCTTCAATGCTCAAATGCTGCATGTCGCGCAGCACGAAAACTTCGCGGTATTTCTGGCCCAGCGACGCCAACGCCTCTGCCAGCTTCTGCCGGACCTCGCTTCGTTCCAGGGTTTCCGACGGAATCTCCCGCCAGTCAGCAAAGTCGCGAGGCGCGTAGTTACCTTCGTCGTCCTGGTGATCCACGATTGGCTGCATGATCTCGACATGTTCTTTCCTTCTTCGCATGCGCGCTTCATTCACTGTGATCTGAATTAACCAGGTGCTGAATCGCGCTTCTGCCCGAAATTGCCGAATATGTTTGAACGCTTTCAGCACCGCCTCTTGAGCTACATCCTCCGCGTCCGCTTCGTTGCGCAAAATCGCGAATGCAGTTGAATACACGCGCCGCTCGTAGGGCCGAATCAACTCGTAGAAAAGTTCATGCTCGCCGTCCCGGATGCGCCGGATCAGCGTTTCTTCATTGAGCCTATCGGCTCGATTCTCTAGTGAAATCGCCTCTTCCGGCATTACTCCCCGCTGTAAATACTGAAATTGCGACATCCACGCGACAACTACTTGGACAAGTATTCTGGATCCTTCTTCCATCCCGTCAACATGGAAACGAGGTTATTCCAACCGTGCAGGACGACCATAACCAGGTGGCCGAATACGAAGGCCAAAATCGCCCACATGATCAGGAAATGCCACAACCGCGCCCAATGGAAGCCCCCCATCATCCACGCCAACCAGGAAAACTGCACCGGTTTCCATACGGCGAAACCTGTCACCACCGACAGCACACCCAGGCCGATCGCAGATGTGTAGGCGTGCTTCTGCAGCGGGTTGTAGACATCTCTAACCGCTGGCTTGGGGCCGAAGAAAAAGTAGTAGCGCGCCATCGGCCATACTCCGGGCAGGTCTCGCCGCACAAACAGAACCTGCTTATAGTTGCCGCTGAAAACCTGATAGCCGATGTATACCAGCCCGGTCACGATATAGATCCACATGAATGTGAGATGCCATTGCAGAGCCCCGCCCAGCCAGCCGCCAATCGCAAACGAGCTGGGCCAGTTGATTAAGTCTTTCTGCGGGATCTTGGCGCCGAAACTTGGGAAAGCGCGGAAGATCTGGAGTCCGCTGCCCACCATCACGAAAAGTGACATGGCATTTACCCAGTGGCACAGACGAACCACAAGCGGATGCTCGTATACCGCTTCGGTGATCTCTCCAGTCTTCGCGTTCTCGATGGCAATCACCTGCGTGGACATGTGCCCTCCTCGTCGCTGTTATAATCCGTAAAAGTATGAGTAGCCCTGATCTTCCCAGTAGCCCACTCTTTGCAACACATTAGTCACTTTTAGATCAGTTAGATATTTGGCTTGCTTGTAACCGACTTTGGTCGGGATCGTCAGACGTAAGGGTGCACCGTGCTCGCGGGTCAATGGCTGGCCGTACATTTCGAAACACAACATAGTCTGCGGATGAAGAGCCGTCGCCATGTCGAGAGTCTCGTAGTAATCGTCGGCGCACTCGACGTAAACGAAGCGGGCTGTCGTATCGGCGCCAATCATTCGCAAGAAGTCGGAAAGATGCACGCCGCCAAAATTGCCGATTACGTCCCAACCTTCGACGCAAACATGCCGCGTGTTCTGGTTAAACTTGGCCAGAGTTTGAATCTGAGTAAGTGTGTAGTCGCCAGGTTTCTGCACTGCGCCCGTGACGGTGAGATTCCATTTGTCGAAATCAACGCCGGGGTCGGCGACGTCGTAACCGTTAATCGGAAACTTATTGAAGGGAGTGAGCTCCGTGTCCGCAAACGTAGGCGCCAGATGGCCGGTGCGAAACATCTTTGCCGACACCCAGTCGCTGAAGCCAAGTCCGGCTTTCAAAAGCGGCTTCTGTAGCGCCGGGAACGCAAACGCGCCCAGCGCGAGGACCGGCGTCAGCTTCAACAATTCGCGCCGGCTGATGCGCTTGAATTGTTTGTCGCTTATTCGCGAGTTCATGACTGCTCCTTTAGACAGCTCGGCGGAAATGGGATTCACCAGTCATCGAAAAGTTGCAGGGCAGAGAGCCACGCAACCCCCTCCGTCCGTAAAGTTCGGACGGACAATTCCAATCGCGTTCGCACTTTCAATGCGCAAACCTTTCTTGCCAAATGAGTTTTTAGGGATGATGATTTGTGTCACCTTCCAAGGCGGCATCAGGAGGGATTCTATTGCAGGTTCGTCGGCTGCGTTTTGAATAGTACGTACAAGCGTTAGCCTTTGCGGTTTGTTCTCGAGCTTCAGTAGTTTAGCGGCAGAACGCCAGCTTCCCAATTCTCGTTCATTAGCGCGACGCATAGCTCACACATCATACGAATTCTCCCACAATATGTCCCTGTAACGACCTCGGAACAAGATACCGGTATGCAGGAAACCGAGTTGCGGCAATTGTACTGCTTGCCCTCCCAGCATCGTTGGCGATAAATTGCGATTACACTTCGTCGAAAGACGCGCCTAACTCATTTAGAATCACTGAGCCTCCGCAGTGCGTTTTTCATTCCCATGGGTGGGCCGCGGTCCCATGCGAACTCATTGACCGGGTGGACCTACTTCGTTAGAGGGACCTTCCTGGGTCTGTCCGCGGCATGACGAAAGGGGCCAGCAGCTATAATCGCGAAGACCATGAAGCTACTCCGCATCATTTCCTTGGTCGGTCTTGCTGTATTCCTGTCGCCACAACCCTCGCCGTCGCAGCCGCAAGCTTCTTCTCCGCCGAAGATAGGCAGTGCTCACGCATCGGTTACCAGGCCGATCCAGAGTGGAGCGACCATGCTGGCTTCGGCTCAAACGAAGCAATCGCCGAATGGGACTGCAAAAAGCCCTAGCTCCGGCGCGCCCGCACAACCGAATGAATCGGTTTTCACCGTGCGCAAGACGGTGAGCGAAGTCCACCTGATTTTCACCGTCACCGACAAGCATGGCCATTACATCAAGGATCTGAAGAAAAACGATTTCAAAATTCTGGATGACCACAAGCCGCCGCAAGAGATCCTCAGCTTCAACAGCGAGACGGACCTGCCCCTGCAAGTCGGCCTGCTGATCGATGCGAGCGAATCGGTGAGCAGTCGCTTCAAGTTTGAGCAGGAAGCGGCCATCGAGTTTCTGAAACAGACGATCCGGCGGAAGTCCGACCAGGCCTTTGTCATCGGCTTTGACCTGGCTCCCAAGGTCACGCAGGACTTCACCGACGACATCGAGAAGCTTTCGGTCGGCATTCGTACGCTGCAACCAGGCAGCCTCACCGCGTTGTACGATGCACTCTACTATGCCTGCCGGGAAAAGCTGCTGAAGCAACCGCAGGCTGGCCCCGTCCGACGCGTCGTCATCCTGTTGAGCGACGGCGATGACAACGCAAGCTCTGTGACGCGCGAAAAAGCCATCGAGATGGCGCAGGGGGCTGAGGTCTCGGTGTATACCATCAGCACCAATTCGACCCGCTCCGGTGGACGCGGCAACAAAACCTTGGAACGCATTGCTGAAGCAACGGGCGGGAGGTCGTACGTGCCCTCCCAGATCACTGAAGTAGCCAACGCGTTCGCCGCCATTCAGGAAGAGCTGCGCAGTCAGTACGCAGCGTCTTACAAACCGGCCGCGTTCATGCCGGATGGGCATTACCGCACCATCGAAGTTCAGGCGCAGAACCAGAAAGGGTTGCGCATCCGCAGCCGTAAAGGATACCGCAGCCCTGCAGAATACGCGCCCCAGTAGCGCTAGTTTGCTCTATGGCCCGGGCGTGGGTCGTGATCGCATCACGCTGCTCGGCCTTGTGGTATTCAATTGAACCGGCCGATTTATTGACGTAATATCTCGTGGCTGTTGAAAAAACTCACTTGTGAGAAATCAGCAGAAATTTCATCGCCAGGATGCTCTGTAGACGATGACCTAGCCCCCGAAAACTGGACTACCTAGAATGAGAGTTTCTCCAAACTGAGCGAAAGATCAGTATTGCACGAGTGCGGGCGTCGCTCGATAAAGTGTGCCCGAAGTGTGGAGGGTTGATTCCGCCTCCAGAGGTGCGGCGCATCGACTGATGCGATAGAGTGCCCGGTGTGCGGAGAACAGTTTGTGCCAGCACTAGGGAGACGCTGATTAAGTGCTCCCTTTCCACAGGGAATATAGATAAATTCGTGCCAGCGTGAACATTCTGAGCAAGCAGAGGACACTGGCGATGATGACGGGATTCGAGCGGTATACGAAGAAAACGCGGCGGGCGATCTTTGTGGAAAGATGGAGCAGGTCGTGCCGTGGGCGAAGTTGTGTGCGCTGATCGAGTCGCACTATCCCCAGCCGGGCAACGGACGACGGCCGAAAGAGCTGGAACAGATGCTGCGGATTTATTTTCTGCAGCAGTGGTTCAACCTGGCAGATCCCGCTGTGGAAGAGGCGCTGTATGACTCGGCGACCCTGCGGCAGTTCGTCGGGATTGACCTGGGGGCGGAGCCGGTGCCGGATGAGACGACGGTGTGCAAGTTTCGGCACCTGCTGGAAGAACACAATCTGGGAGAAGAGATTCTGGGGACGGTGAATCGGTACTTGCAAGCGAAGGGAGTACGGATCACGACGGGCACGATTGTGGACGCGACGCTGATTCACGCACCTTCCTCGACCAAGAACCGGGAGCAGAGCCGCGACCCAGAGATGCATCAGACGAAGAGGGGGAAGAACTGGTACTTCGGGATGAAAGCGCACGTGGGCGTCGACCGCAAGACCAAGATCATCCACACGGCGGTGGCGACGGCAGCCAACGTTTCCGATGTGGCGCTGTTGCCGGACCTGCTGCATGGCGAAGAAACGCGGGTGTGGGGCGACGGAGCGTATCAGGGGCAAACCGAGGTGATCCGCGAGTGCGCGCCCCGAGCGCGGGATTTCACCCAGCGACGCTGTCGCTACAAGGGCCAGATCGTGGATGAAGTGGCGTGGGCGAAGAACCGGACGAAGTCGAAGGTGCGGGCGAGGGTGGAGCCCGTGTTTCAAGTGATGAAGCTGAAGTTCGGATTCGTGAAAGTGCGCTATCGCGGGCTGAAGAAGAACGCGCACCGGCTGTTCGTTACCTGCGCGCTGGTGAATCTGTTTGTGAGCCGCAGAAAACTGCTCGCCGTAGCGTAGGCTCGCCCGGCTTCGCCCTGTCCGCGCGGTGGGAACGGCGGTGCTGGCCAGCTCCAGCACCCAGACTCGAACCGGCGGCACGGTTTCCCTAACACGATGTTAGTCGACTTAGGATGAGCGCTTATTCAGAGTGTCCCTAGAGGGTGAGAGCAGGCCAGCGCTGACAAAACTGGCCCAACCCTGTGCGAAAGGCTCGGGCCATGTTGATTGGCTAGCGTGGGTGAATTTCGTTGGCCTAAATTGTACGCCCGTCTCTCAAGAAAGCAACACTTTGCTGAGTGGCAAAACGGCGTACGGCATTCACCGTATTGTCTTCGCTCAATTCTGGCAGTATTTTTAGTAACCGACGAAGCTCATAACTGCATCGGGGCGGTCATGGGTTAGCGTTGGTGCCTTCCGACATTCTACCCTCACGATCGCCCCCTTTCTTTTTTGTCGCGTAGCTGCAATTTATCCGAGTCTGGAAACCCTGGCGGGCGCAAAAACGGCCCAACGGTCAGTTGGGCCAAGGAAGGAATTTTCTCGAATGATGCTGAACCCTTGAATTGTATACCCAGGGAACTTACCCGAACCGCTATGCGCTTGCGCCAATCAGACTATCTACTCCGACGGACCAGCTCCACCTGCCAATATCACTAGTTCTGCCCTAATTTTCCCTCGCTTCTTGGTGCCTACGATCCCGCCAGACCCTTGTTTACCAGGACCTTGACTTCCACGCGCCGGTTTTCGGCTCGCCCCTGCGCGTTGGTTGCCGCGAGATTAGCCCCGCCCATGGCTCCGGGAGCGATCACGTGCCGACCGCCTGGGCGCGATCCATGCTCAACTGCTGATTCATGTCCGCCCGCTTCGTCTACTTATTCGTAATCCTCAGTAGCGCAATGTTAGCCGTGCAGTCCAACCCAGTTCCTCTTATCAACCGACCACTCGTGCTGGATGCGGTTGCACCCGGCGGGCAGGGATTCACGCTGACGGTGAATGGGAGTGGTTTTGTCTCGGGATCGGTAGTGAACTGGAACGGAAACCCGCGAGCAACTATCGTTACAAACGCGTCGCAGCTGATGGCTGCGATCCTGGCTTCTGACATTGTAGGCCCGGGAACAGCATACGTCAGCGTCTCGATCCGGCGCCTGGTGGTGGAACATCCGATGTCTTGTCCTTTCAAATCACAACTCCTACAGCTACGCTATCGTTTGGAAACAGCGAGTTTTCTACGGCAACGAATCCGAAGTCATTGGTCCTGGCCGATTTCAACAAAGATGGCAGATTGGACATCGCTACGGCTAATCAAATCTCGAACACAGTCTCGGTCTTAGTACACACCCTGCCGACACAAGGCGAATCCAGTCCTGGGCCTGTCCTTAATATCAGGCCGCCTTCTCAAGAGCGGACCAGAGCATCATGGCCGCGCTGGGGCCATAGAACAGCCCTATGCTCAAAACGCCAATTACTGCCCAGCATAAAAGCAACACGGCAGACGAAACGCGGATCGTTCGGCACCTCAATAGAAGCGGCATGCCGGCAATTATCACTGGAATGCCCAGCGAGAAATAGGTTCGGGGACCATTACTTCTGAGGTTGGGGATGTTAGGTTGTAGACGACTAGGCGGCGACATTTGGATCTACGGTGATGTGCCACTTCTCCAGCAGCCATTCGGGGATGTAGAACCGATTCCTGTTCTCCCAGCACCACCGGCGCAGTTCAGTTGAGGCGGCATACGCGTCTGCGGCGAGGTGTAAGTGCCGGACTTGCAATTCGAATTCGGTCGCGAGAACCGGAGCGGGTGGCATTGAACGCCCCCAGTTGGGATTGCCGGGTTTGCGCACTGCGGCGGGAAAAGCGGCTGGTCTTCCCATAGTCCCAGATGATACTCCGAGCGGCTTCACTCCGTAGTTGGAATCTCCAGGGTGGCGTGCGGCGCGGGGCGTAGAATTTTGGTATGGCAGTTTTGGTGGAGATGAGCAGGCGTAGGAAGTAACGGAGGGGCAGAACGCATGGCGAACTATCCACGCCTTTTCTTCTTGATTTCGTTCTTCGTATTGTGGCTTTCGGCGGAGATCGGGGCCTCCTTGCGTAAGCGGCGGGCGTTGAAAGAAGACGAACGCGAAGATTTCGGAGTTGTGCAAGCAGCCACCCTCACGTTGCTGGGGCTCATCATCGGATTCAGTTTCTCGATGGCCGTCACCCGGTATGATCTGCGCAAGACGTACGAGGAAGCGGAGGCCAATGCGATTGGCACGGAATATGTCAGAGCGGGCCTGCTGCCTGAGGCCGATGCGGCAGCGGTGCGTGTCCAGCTTACAAAGTATCTCGCTTTGCGTATTTCGTTCTATCAAACCCGCGATGAGCAGGAGCTTCGGCAGATTAATACTGATACCGCCCAACTGCAGACAGAGATGTGGTCTGGGGTGCAGGCTGTAGCCGCGGCGCGACCGACGCCCGTGACTGCACTTGCCGTTGCGGGCATGAACGACGTGCTGAACTCGCAGGGATACACCCAGGCCGCATGGTGGAACCGTATCCCGCCCACAGCATGGAGTTTACTGGTAGCGATTGCCATTTGCTGCAACGTGCTGGTCGGCTATGGTCTGCGTGGCGCCAAAGCGAGTGTAAGCCTGCTCTTGGTGCTGCCGTTGGTTGTCTCTATATCATTCTTTTTGATATCGGACATTGATAGCCCACGTCGCGGCCTCATTCACGTAACCCCCCAAAATCTCCTAAGTCTGGCCCAGTCCTTGGCTAGGCAATAGAGCAGTCGCGGTTGAAGAGGTCTCTCAGTTGGCTCGCAGCGAGTGTCAGCTACTGCTGTAGCTTCGCGTACTCTGCTCTGGATTGCTTCAGGACAGCAATGTCGGTGTCGGCGTCTTTGAAGAGCGCGAAGAATTCTTGGTAGTTAGCACTGGCTCTTTTTGAATCTCCCGCCAACACATACGCACGAGCGAGTTGGAGACGTGCTAAAGCGGCTAGAGGGCAATTCACCGCAACCCCGCGCTGGTCCTGAAATTTTTGAAACTCTCCTATCGCGTCCGCGCCCCGATGCAACAACGAGTAAGCCTGGCCGCGAATATAGACAGGGTAGAGTGAACCTCCAACCTCGAATTGCGGAAGAGGAGAGCCGAGTTCGTATTGCGCCGTGGTTTGGAGAAGTTCCACCGCTTTCGCCGGATTGCCGCGTTGAATCTCGATCGAGGCGTAGATGGTGGGCAACCAATAATGGTTTATCACGGTGTTGAGAGGAAATCTTCCGGCCAAATCGTCCGCGAGGCGCTTTGCTCGGTCGGTTTCTCCTATCCGCGCCCACGCCAGTGCTGCCAGAATACTAACGTCTCGCGTGTTGGCGGTAGCGAGCGCAGTCGCTGTCTCTTTCCTGGAGAGGGCAATATTGTTAAACTCTGCGTCGCGTAACGCCAGGTCCATCATCCAGGCCGCCGCCGTTTCTGGGGACTCATGAGTCAGCGCCGAAGCGGCCGCGCGACTGGAGAGATCCCGCGCCCTTGCGAGTCGTCCGTGGAATGCCTCGGTATCCGACGCGAACGATAAAAGTACATCCTCTCCCGGTTTCGCACTTGCCTCGGCGACTTGTCGCTGCATCTCGGAAGCGTCGCTCTCGAGAAAAGCAACTCCGTAGCGATTGCCATGGAGAAAAGGATTGCTTACCTTGTGTGCGACGGCCTGGTCGTACGTCGCCCTAGCATCACCGATACGGTCCAGAGCGGCATACAGACTTACGAGGTTGGTATAGGCTGCTGCGCTGCCTGGATTGAGCCGGAGATCTTCAAGGCTTGCTTCCACTCCTTTTTCGTACTGTCCCAAATAGGTGTAATCGACCCCTAAGTTGCCGAAAGGTTCACTACTGCGCGGATAGGTCTTGGCCCACATCTCATATGTTTGAATTGCCTTCTCGAGTTCGCCCGTAACTAGAAGATAGTAGGTGGCCGAGATACGGAACCGCTCCCGCTCACTGACCTTGTCGCGCAAGTCGTAGGCCTTACGCAAGTTCTCACTGGCTCGACCCGGTTCTCTGAGATTTGAGTACGAGATTCCCAAAGCCGCATAAGCAGCGGCAAAATTTGGGTCGAGTTCGATGGCGCGGTTGAAGAATGGAATCGCTGCCGCACTGCCTTGCTCCTGCAGGGTCGCCCTCCCCTCGGAAAGAGCTTTCAACGCCTCAAGAGAAGGCGTGGTTGCTTGATCCAGTGGAATATCAAACTTTTCAACCGTGCCTAGCGATTCGCCCAGTTTCGCCCGAAGCTTGGTCGCAGCTTCGCCCAGCGCTCTGATAACCTTTTCCTTGTTTTCCGCAGTCACCTGTTCTTCGACAAGTGGGTCGCCCGTCTTGCAGTTCACGGCATCAAGACCAATTACATACTGGCTGCCTAGATTCCCAATCGTCCCGGCGACATAAGCTTTCGCGGCCGCACGTTGACAGAGATCACGCGCTACGTCCCCTGTCACTTTTGTCTCTGGTGGCTTAGCCATCAGTTTCAACGTGGCTCGGGTTCTTGGTTCTGACAGTATGTTCAGAAAGGGAGATTGGCCCAGTTGCACCGACATTGCCTGTTTTAAGGTGTCATCAAAGACCGGGTCGCCGGTTGTGTTGCTGAAGTCAGCCAGAACAATAGTGTCTTTATTCGTCAGCACCGGGCGAGATCGCGCGCGCCAGACGGCCACGCTCCCAGCCACTGCGGCAACTACGACGAAGCAGAGTATGGTTTTAAAACGAAGAGTGTGGGTTCGGACGATCGCGGATGGGGCAGTCGCTGCGGCTTCTGGAACCGCAGTGTGGGTGGGGGTTGACCATGATGGTGTGTCGTCCGATGAGGTTCGGCCTGATTCCATGTCGCGCTTCAGGCGCTGCAAGTCGGCGCGCATCTCGGAGGCATGGAGGTAGCGAAGATCCCGGTTCTTCTCCAGCGCCTTTTCAATGATTTCCTCTAGTCGCCCCGGAATGTTCGGATTCAATTGCTTCGCCGGAAGGGGTTGCTCGTGCAGGATGGCCCCGAAGGTCGCTCCCTTGGTTGGTTTATCAAAAGGTAGCCGGCCGGTTGCCATCTCGTACAGTACGACTCCGAACGAAAAGAGGTCCGAGCGTCCGTCCAAGGGCTTGCCCTCGATCTGTTCGGGCGACATGTAAGCGACCGTTCCTAGAGTGCTGCCCGCTGTCGTCAAATGGCGATCCCCGGAGGTGGGATCGTCGGGGCCCCCACCAGAGTCTTGGCCTCTCGTACTTACTTTGGCGAGTCCAAAGTCGAGGACCTTGGCCTGGTCCCGCTTGTTAATCAGAACGTTTGCGGTCTTGATATCGCGGTGGACAATGCCGGCGCTGTGCGCCGCGTCTAGGACGTCGGCGATTTCAATCGCAAATCGGAAAAGCGAATCAAGATCCAAGGGGCGGCTGGCAATCTTATATGCCAGGGTTACGCCGTCGACATATTCCATGACGATGAAGGTTCGTCCCTCGGCCTCGTCAATCTCGTGGATGGTGCAGATGTTCGGATGATTCAGTGCGGACGCAGCCTGCGCCTCCCGCTGGAAGCGAGCCACCGCCTCCGAATCGTGGGCAACTTCTTTCGGCAAGAACTTGATCGCCACAAAACGGTGCAGGCGCGTGTCCTCAGCCTTGTAGACCACTCCCATCCCGCCGCTGCCCAGCTTTTCGATAATGCGATAATGCGAAATGGTTTGGCCAATCACTGGCGCGAATCTTACGACTGTGAAACTGGCAAGTCAATGAAAGCTGGCAGAGATGTCGAGGCACAGAAGGGCTGTTAGCAAAGAGTCACGACTGCGCTCATCCGGGCAGAGACAATTCCCGACGAGGTTCCTTCAGATTCTGGCGGATGGTCTCCTCGCAACAACATTGCTCCAACTCAGCCTGAGGCGGCACGGGCCTCGCGATTGCATGTGCCGTGTTTTTCTATCTCTTGCGACCCAAAGTCCGGGCGTCATTTCACTAGGCTACTTGTTTCAATATCGCGCAACAATCGTAATCAGCGGAAAGCGTGGTTGCCCCGGTTCGTGCTTATCATCGCATCAGCCGGCGTATAAAAAAGGCGTACAGACTTTTCCCAGCAACGTGATAAGGATAATGAAATGGAACTCCTGAAAATGCTGAGCAAGCCCGCAGCGTGGGCAAGTGGATGGACAAGCGCAGCCCTTTGCTTCAGTGCGGCTATGGGATACTGGTTGGCCGGGGAGCATAAGAGAGCGATATGCTGGGGTGCGCTTGGAGCAGTTGAAGTGGGGGCTATTATTTTGTAAAATCTTGCCCCTGACGCGGACAACCCTTTGCGGCTGCGGGGTCGTCGTAACGAGTAGCGAGTCTCGCTGGCCGTCCGTGGAGGTCTTTCACCATGGCCCGTGTACAGCATCTTTCGGACGAAGATCATGCCATGAAAGTGACATGCTATTTGATCTGGGGACTGGCGATTGCCGTCTCGATAGGTCTATTGGTGTACGCGATTTTTCTGTGAGAGGCTGCCTCAAAGCACCTGCACCTGATAAGTCTGTTGTCATCGTGCCAGCTTCCAGAGAACCTCCCGCGTGAAGGCCGCGTTGTCCGCGTCTTTCACCTGCTCGTGCGCAAAGAGCGTGATGAGGATTTGAGCCAAGCTGTCAAGGTTCTTGCGCCACCGGTGAAATCTGTTTTCGTCGCAACCACGAAACCAACGCCGCAAAAAGCATTTTTTTCGAAAATACTGAGCATACACAGGAGTTGAAATGATATTTCTTCTCGACGAGCCGTGGCTTCTCTCCATAGCCGTTTGCATCGTACTTATTACCTCATCGGTGCTCGGCTACCGGGTGGCCGTGTCCACGCGAATCAACGAGGACAGTCATCATCACAACCCTTCCAAGGAAAACCGAGGACGTTTGGTCAGCTTTGTCAGCACTACATCGAGCACGAATGATGGTGGCCAGGGACGGAGTTGAACCGCCGACGCCAGCCTTTTCAGGGCTGGACACAGCCGCTCAGATGTCATCGAGTCTCCGAAGCTTGTCACCAGTTTCCTCAAGTTTCTCCGCTCGTTTATTGGAACAGTAATGGAACAGGTTTCGGAACAACTTAGTTCACGAATCCAGTTCCGGTCAGCTCACTGAGTTTGTTTACTACTCTGCGTTGCGACTCTGGCACGAACTGCTGATAGATCTCCAGCGTCGTAGTCACCCTCGAATGCCGCATCTGTGCTTGAGCATCCTTAACGTCAGCGCCCGCTAATTTCAACCAGGTGGCGTGTGATCGCCTTAGCACCTGCCAGTTGACCCAGCCCATCTCAAGCTTTCGAGCTGCGGGCTTGATGAACCGGCAAAGGATGTTGTTGTCCCGCATCGGCACGCCCTTCGCCACTGAAGCGAACACGATGTCATCAGGGCCCGTCGCCTTCACCGCGGAATACCTCCTGACGGCGGTACCCGCTTTGACTTCGATTGTGACGGTTTTAAGCCAGTGAATGCGTTCGATCACGCCAAGGTTGACGGGAATCGTTGCATTGCTGGCTGCGCTTTTTGGTGTACCCCATTCACCACGACAATATCGCTCTTCGACCGTGATGGAGTCCGCGTGTACATTTTTCCACTTCAGGCCGATTAGTTCACTTGCCCTGAGGCCCGTATACACTGCCACATAAACCATTGTGGCGTATGGCTCAGAGATCAATGAAAGCAAGGCAGCGAACTTCGCCGGATCAATGTACGGCTTGATTCGATTGCCTTTCTTCCCTGGTGAAAGCCTCACCCCTTCCGCAGGGTTGCTCACGAGCAGTCCGTAAGTCACCCCCGAACCCAAGATACTGGACACAACGTCACGGATCTTATCCCGCGATTCGTAGGATAGGGTCGATTTCGTCATGCCAGAGAAATACTTTTGTAACGTTAAGGGCGTGAGATCGCGCAAACACTGCGACCCAAACGCCGGGATGAGATAGTTCTTAATGACTCCCTCGTATCGGTCTCGGGTGCTTTTCGCCAGGAGCGGCAACAACGTCGATTTGTAGATGGTTTCTACGTATTCCTCGAACTTTGTTGCTGAACCAATGGGTACGAGCCCCTGATTCATTGGTCGCAAGAACTCTGCGGCCATTTTTTTGGCTTCGCGCTCTGGAATGTCCCCAGGCGCTAATTTGTGGCGTTTACGTTTCCTCGTGTTCCTACCAGCCGAAAACGTGTCCACCCAATACAGCACATACCACCAATTCCCTTCCCTTTTAGGGGCGGGATCCTGAAATCTTCGGCGTGCCATCGCTTCAAGCTCTCCTCTCGATGGCTTGCCGAAATTTGCCTCGGCCGAAACAATACCATGACCTGTAATCAAGGTCATTGCACTATTTTGGCCGAGTGGTGCCATTCAGTCCCGCACCGTTTCGATTTCTAGGTAGGCTGTTTGCATGGTGGTCCCCTGCTGTCTTGCATGAGACTAATAATTGCTTTTCATGGCGGGCCGCAAGCATTTGGCTTGTCCAGCAGGGTGGCCGGACAAACAGAACACCCAAAACGCCTGGAATTTGGGTGGTTCACGTGTTACAAGAACATTGTCTGGGAAAGCCGCCTGACAACTCCGCGAACGAAAACTTCGTCAAGGAAAAGGCGGGTAACGCGCTCGGGCAAAGTTTTTCCTGGGATTCAGTGCGCGATGACCAGGCTGAAGCCTTATTTGAGATTCCTCTACCGGCGCACGCGGAGTGTGCAGTTGAAACCTGTGAATATGAAACGGTCTTCTGCTCCTGGACCAGTTCGATGGGAGCATCTTCCGCACGACGCCCTTACCCTCGAAATAAACAGCCGTATTGCAGATCGGGAGGCGCACCGCACCGATCTGGAAGTAGCGAAGAACTATCTGGGAGAGAGATTGAAACGGCTGAAAGTGCCAGAACACAATGATTACGTCAATTGCGTTGCCGCCGACTTGAAAAGAGAGTTACGGATCTGCCGTGACGTGTATCGAGATTATTTGAAAACCATTAACAAAAAGTCGGCCACCGCCAAAGCCAGGGTTGCTTTGGACTTCGCAGTAGCCCCCAGGGCGAGCAAGCGGCTTAGAGAAGAGGTTCTTATTTATGTGCGGAGTGTCGGCGTTGACGATCTGATGTTCGCTGTACTTTTCTACCGACTTGCTGACAGATTACTCACTTACGCAGATATCGACTCAGAGTGGCTGGAACTCGGAACGATTGTTAGCTTTCTGGTCCCTGATAGTTGTTTTCAAGAACTGAAGGAAGTCACTTCCCGCGAGATAACAAGATTGACTGCAGGGCCTTTTGGCGATCCTGTTCAGCCATTCGACCGCTTGGTTTTCGACTGGAAGATGGGGGTGGGTAAATCAATACCGAATGCGATTTGGGATCATCGCAACATGCTCCTTGGTTGCGAGCTTTGGCGACTTTGGGATCTCGTATTTCATGAAATCTGTGACCAACACGCAGCGATCGATCTCGCGGAGCACAGCAACATTGCACTCGCGCTCATTGCTCTTAGCCCATTTGAGAGCCTGGCAGGAAAAATGTTCTATGAGGCAATGGAAACCGATGGAACTCGCGTTCCCGATGATGTTTTCATTGGCATGGGGCGAGCACTCGACGAAAACCACATATCGCTTGCCGACAACCTTGACGCAAACGGTAGAGAAATCCTAAGGCATTTAGGTCGCAAGGGGAGATCTATGAAAAGTTGGGAACTCGCTCTCGCTGACAAGGGTGTGCGCTCTTTTTTGCCAGAGAGCGCCGCTACACGGGTTGAAGCGGTTACCCTGAAGGGATTCGGGACATTAAATCGCAGTGTGAAACGAGCGTTTTACCGGGCTAAAGACGCCTACCAGCGGGCCCTCGAAAGGGTCTATGAGGAACGAGTACCGGCTGCGATCAAAAAGAATCCCTTTGAATCGAGACTGTAGTCACACTGATTGAACATCTGGCGGAGAGAGTGGGATTCAAGAGCCGCGATTTCGGGTATGTTACCTGCTTGCAATGAGATACGGCTAAACCCCTCGTAAACACAGGGTGTTTGGACTGGGCTAACTCCCGGTCCTGATATCAACTCTTATCATCTGTATCACCGTTTGAGCCCTATTTTGGACACCATGGACACCAAAGGCGACGCGGCAAGACCGACTTACTTTATTTCACGCTTCATTCGTTCAACGGTGTACTGTACCCAAGCTTCTTCCATCATCATCTTCTTCCAGTGCTCCAACTTTTCGTCAACATCCTGAAGGGCACGTTTCTGCGCTTCGTTCATTGCCTGCTGCAATTTTCTTTGCTCCTCGGCGGCCTTCCTAAGTTGCTCAGACAGCCATCAGCACAACTAAAAGCAGGCAGAGATTCCTCATGAGGGTCTCCTAGCGAACTCCTGAACTTTTGGGGAAGGTAAGACGGACGGATTTTACCACGCCGTACCAAGGTCGGCTTGATTTCCGTGCGGACTCACGCCGAGCCGGGTACTCTAACTAGGTGCCAACTTTCCAAACATGTTTCCTTAGGCCACGCTTTTTCCTTTGCCGGTTCAACGCTCGTACGCTGACATCTGTTCCTCGGGCATCACAACATTGCGAATGAAAACGCTGCCCTTTTCGTGTATTTGCTTAATCCAGTCCTTGGCATCATCCGGTCTGAATCCTATGTCGATTAGATAGGATTCCAACACGTCGGAACCAACGAGTAACTTGCACGGCTGCGCCCCGCCCTTTGGAGACCATATGTCCCAAGAGCGGTAGTTCACTAACAAGTTGTACAGGTCTTCCCGGCTCGTAATGTGTACACCTTCCGAGAAGGTTTTATGTCTCGAAAACATCAGCCTGTAGCGTGGGGTGGCCGAAGCCTGCCTGTTCTTCTCCCAGCGAATAATGTATAGGCTCCCTTTAATCGTGCCCATGGGTAAACATTATATTGGGTCCTTGCCGCACGAACGTCCCCCGACCTCCGGGAGCATAGCGACCCGGTCACGTCCCGGCGGGCGTGGCGCGATTTGGGAGCTGGGTGTGCTGGACAACAGCAGTCCGCGCCGAGTGAATCAATCGACCCGGTCAAGGTTGCGGCTTTGCGCGAATCGGTGGCCGGAGTTTGTCCGGTACTTTCAACCGCACTGAATCATCCAACATCGCAGAGGTGCGTATGAAAGTCCGGCAGGCATACGAAGGTCGTGTGATTGAGGCCCGCTCCTCCGAATTGAAGGACGGCGGTTGGGACTCGGAATTTTCCATCGAAGAACACGACGCAACGGGTGTAACTGAAAGGGCGTTCTACGTGCCGGGAGTTTTCCCATCGGCAGAAGCAGCGATTGAAGCGGCAGTGACGGCGGGACAACGGAAAATTGATTCAGGTTTCGAGTACAAGTCCGTTGTCGAGTATCGAGATTGAGCCTGATTATGACCCGCCTGCTCACAGCGGAAGAATCCGCCTATCTCGGGGCAGCCGTCCCCTACGACCGAAGCATTCATTTGGCGCCCTCGCAGGCTTCGGGGCTTTTGCTATTTGTGGTCAGAACGCCCAACACTACAGCGTCATTGGGTAGCCACGCGCACTGCCAAAGGCGAAAGAGAAAATTGGAGCTCCGACCCATGAAATATGGTCCTCCAGTTCCGAACGGTGCTCATGAAGCCACGTGAGTCGTTCTTCTGTGGAACATTGCGAGAGTAATTTTGCTAGAGCGTCGGAAACTGGAGGGTTCCACTGAAGCCCAGTTTGCAATTTCGGTCAGTGCCTCAGGTCGCAACGTGCAGAATATCGGGTCACTCCTCAAGGATTTTCCCCTCTCCAACGTGAACGAGCCTCCTTGTTCTTTCGCATAATGCTGACGCGTACTCATCAAACAACATGCAGAATTGCTTCTGAACATCAAATCTGCTGAACGTCGTTTGCGACAAAACGCTAACCGGCAAGCCCAGCACAGGCTCATTCGAAATCAGAATGGATACGTAAGCCGCGCTCCGGCACAGCAGGGACCTCCACCCGCGCTTGACTCCGCCACGAACCGCGTCAACGGCTGTAAGCTGCCCCCTTCCTGTACTGTCGATAGTTCTGGAGCGCGATGATTCCAAACGCGAGCAGAGGCAGTTCGAATTCCGGGGTCATGTCGGCGGCTTGAATCTGGTCTTGCACGTGCTCCGTCAGTTGACCGTTTGAGAAATCTGCCACCGTGACATGGTCTTCAAGTCCGCTGCCGTCCAAATGGCCGAAAACTTCATGGGTCGAAACAATGTCTATCTCTGGGTGGGCTGCAAGAGCGTCCTTGATGTACGCGATGCTCTCGGTGGCCTTCAGTTGCAAGTGGTCAATTACCTGACCATGTGAATCCTTGATCACGACATCCCACCCCTCCTGAGTTGGGCTGGCAGCCAGTTTAGCCACGGCTCCGGACGGCAAGTGCCCTTCATTCAGCCAATCAACGTACTCCGTTTCAAACAGCTTGCCCTTGATGCCATTGACGATGCCAGCTAACGAAGCGTCGTCCCCGGAATGACCCCGAATGAAGTCAACGAAGCCGCCAGTATGGGGGTACTGGAGATGGAAAGCGCGGATGACCTCCGGGTCAATGTCGCTTTCCGCAACCCGTCCGTGCAGAATGTCCGCGAGACTATATCCGGCAAGGGCGGCGGTGTCCACAAACTCGTCCTGATTAGACTTCCGCTGAATCAAGTCGCTCGGAGTCTTCAACCGACCCTCGAACTCGGTCTGGGTTTCAGAGACCTCGATTTGACCGGTTCTGATCCGTTCATCATTACAATTTTCATTACAGTTGTGACGGATCTGTTATTGCGCTCGTTTGACAAAGTTGGAGAGCCAGCCGTAAAAGGGCCGTATGCATTCCGTGTAGCACGTCATTCGCGGGGAACCCGTCGACTGACCACTATCCGCTACCAGATTATTTTCGCTCCTAATTGTATGTGCCTCGAACCGCCAGTGCCGAGCACGGGGTTGGAAGCCGCGCCAAGATCGGGAGTGAAGATTGTGGTTCCCACCGCCGCAGGAACGGACACGTCGTTGTTCAACGTGAACACATCGAAATTAGGATGGTTCAGGATATTGAAGAATTCACCGCGCAGTTGCATTTGAATCCGCTCACCAAACTTCCAGATCTTTGAAATCGAGAAGTCCCATTCTCGAAAGGATGGGCCACGAAATATGTTGCGCCCCATGTTGCCAAAAGTGAGGGGTGCCGGAGGAGTAAGCACCGTTTTTCCGGAGACGTAACAACCTCCCGCCGTGCTCGGAAACCCAGTGATATTTTGGAAGTTAGGATTGCCATTGAGTTGGTTGGCGGCAGCCTGCCCGCCCGTTGCCATGGCCGCATTGACGCATTGCTGAGCTTGAGCCGTAGCGCCCCCGATCACATTCTGATTGGCATCGGTGTTGAATTCCGTGGGCTGGATGTAGTTCAGGGGAGTGGTCGGTGACCAGTGAATATTGCTGGGCGGTCCGGAAATATTCCAGCGGTCCTCGAATTCGCCGGTGAGGCTGATATCGTCGTTGAAGTCATAAAGCGAATAGGGTTCACTGCCTTCCAGCGTGACGATACTCGCCACCTGCCACCCTTCGAGCATCTGTAACGGAGCCTCCCTCGAGGGCAGGTCGTAAGACAGCGAAAGAGTCAGGCGATTGCGGATATCGAAATCAGCGTTGCCACGTTCGGCCGCATAGTTCAGATTGTTCTGCGGTGTGTTGGAAGGCGTGTTGCTAGTTGCGGTATCGATGGCGTGAGCATAAGTGTATCCCGCCAGAAAATATAAACCGTGGGAATAGCGTTTGGTGAACGTTACTTGCAGCGCGTGGTAGATTGAGTTCGCCTGGTTGCCGAGCTGATCGAGATATCCGATATACGGGAAACATGGCCCACCAAGGCCTAGACCTCCCTGGGCTACTGGGCAATTTGCGTTGAGCGGTCGACCGGCGGACTCGCAGTGATCGCAGTTGTCAGGGTTTTCCAGCGGTGAGTTCTGGTTGACCTGATTAATGTCCAACACGCTGTAGAGATTTACCCCATGATTTCCAACATAAGCCACCTGCAAAACTGAGTTTGACCAAAGCTGCTGCTGAATATTCAGGTTCCAGTTCTCCACGTACGGAGTGCTGAGATTTGGAGAGACCGCAAAGACGGTGCACTGGCTGTCGAGGCTGCAGCCTTCTGTTGCGGAGGGAGGAAATACCGATCCAGGGCGCACGCCCCAGTTGATCTGGCTGGTGTCAGTCGAGTTCACCAGGAACGAACTGATCGAGCCATTTCCGGGAGTGACGCCCAATGCCGCAGTGGTGGGATTCAGGTTCAGCCCACCTCCGCTGAACATGAAAGTGCGAATGGAGGGCTGCTCAAAGATGATACCGCCGCCACCGCGCAACAGAGTTTTGCCGTTGCCCAGAATATCCCAGGCGAAGCCTGCTCGTGGAGAGATGTTGTTGTAGTTCGTCGGATAGGGCGAATTGATCCCTTTGCCGACCTGGACGATGCCGGCGGTCGACACATAATTGGCGAGCAGGTTGCGTGAGTCCTTGATCGGATAAGTCACGTCGTAGCGAAGCCCAAGATTCAGCGTCAGGCGCGGAGTAGCGCGGTAGCCATCCTGAATAAATAGCCCGAATGATTTCATGCTCACGTTTCGCTGCGGGTCGCCATACAGCAGCTCCCAGCGATGTGGATTGCCGGCTATGAAATCAGTGAGATCGCTGAAATCGACCCGGCCGCGGCCTTCAGTGGCGCGAAAATAATCGACGTTGCCATACATGAATTGCCCGCCGAAACGCAGCGTGTGTCTGCCGGCGGTGTAAGAAACGGTGTCGGACCAATTCTGGGTTTTGCTTGGAGTCGTCTCCAGCGGCCAGCTGGAGTTGCCACCCATGTAGTTGAATTCGTCTGTCCCCGGGTTGATGCGGGGCATACCAAACAATGCTGGGTTGGTGATCCCAGTATTGATTCCGTAGGTTGTGGGATTGACATTGTGATCCAACGGAAAGATCGCCTCGCTAAAGCTGTCAAAGCTGTATCGTGCTTCGTTGACCCAGGTTGAGTTGGGCGTCCAGACCCAATTCACGCCGAAAATCTGAGTCGTCGGCTTCGTAGTTGAGAGCCAGTTGGGGCCGATGGGAATCGTGTCCATCTCGACGAGATCGCTGTTGCTGTAGAAATACCTGGCACTTAGCACGTGATGATCGTTAAGGTGATAGTCAGTTTTGAAGATCAGGTTGTCCCCTCGATTGGTGTTGTTAAAATCAAAATTAATTGCCCCCGGGTCGGATTGCTTTAGGGTGAAACCAGGATTGGGGAGAAACAGTTTCGACAAGGTCATGCTCAGAGGATTGGGCGTGCACGGCCCGTTAATACCTTGGTTGCAGTAAGCGATCGCATCCGGGAGGCTATAGGTCGCGGAAAGCGGGTTGCCGCTGGAATCAGCAATTCCACCCAGTTGATTCGCCAGCGACACGGTCACTGGGCTGTCGTAAACGCCGGGATTGCCTACCTTATCGCGAATGCCTTCGTAGTTCACAAAATAAAACCATTTGTCCTTCTTGATCGGACCGCCAAGCGAAACTCCGAATTCGTGCATGTTGAGGGCGGATACTGGTTGGGGAACAAAATTGTAAAAGTTACGGGCATCATAAGCACTGTTACGGTTAAAGTAATAAGCGCTTCCGTGGATAGTGTTGGTCCCGGACTTCAGCCCCAGGTTCATGACCACGCCGGGCTTGTTTCCATATTCGGCCGTCGGGCTCTCCTGCGTATTGAATTCCTGAATAGCATCGAGCGGGAGAAAGCTCGCAGGCGTACCTTGAATTCCAGCTTCGTTTACCACGGATTCGCCGTAATAAACGTCATTATCGGTAGCGCCGTCGATGAAGAAGTTATTTTCATCGGGCCGGTTTCCGTTGGAAGTAATCGACTGAAAACCCCCGCCCGGGGTGCGTTGAACGCCCGGATGCAAGGGCAACAGATTTTGAAAATCGCGGCCTTGCAACGGCAGTTCGTTGATTGCCTTATTCTCGAGCACACCATTGAGAGTGCTGTCCGATGTGTCGACTAGACTCGCCTCACCGGTCACTTCGACCGTCTGGTCCGGGGCTCCCGGCTGCAACCGAAAATCTACACGCGCGTCTCTGGACACTTGCACGACCACGGAAGAGTTCTCAGCCTTCTTGAATCCGGGCGCCTCCACCCAAACCTTGTATGTGCCTGCCTCAAGATTGGGCGCAACATATTCGCCGGCGCTGTTGCTCGCAAGGTTTCGCGTGGCGTTAGTCCCGACGTTTGCCACTGTGATCTTTGCCCCAACGACGACCGCACCAGAAACATCCGTGACCGTTCCGAGAATTCGGCCCTCGTACGTTTGGGCCAGCAGGGGTGAGGAAGTACCCAGAACTACAACCACGATCACCAAACCAGCGCGAAAGCATTTCATGGGGCTCCTTGACTCATTGGAAAGACTCAGATCTGAAAATCCGCTCTTGGCGCTCCGATCAGTTAGCGTCGCATCGCACCGTATGAGTTGGTGGCGATGTCAAAATCAGCGCAGGCCAGCGATCATAGCCCGGATTTGAGTTTGCCGGAATTGACAAGACTGGCAATCTGTTCGAGGTTGCCATCCATCGCGGCGAAAGGAGGAAGGCTGTTGTTCATCGCCCGCCAGGCCCAGTGGCAGCAGCTAAGATGGCGGCAGTTTGTCAAAGATGGTGCCGGAAGTCAACTACGATTTCACTCGCACACGTCTCCGGAAACTGATGTGGGAATTTAATAGATAGCGCCATCAGGTTGTGTAGAGTGAATGACCCCCTGCTCTACGGAAAGCGAGTAAGACACTCCGCCTGATCCAGTCCAGGTAGACAGATCGAAGTGCGCCCCGCTCGGAGCTTTGTAAACCGAGACGTTCAGGAAGCTGAGTGGAACAGCCTTCTGGCAAACGTCCGGCGATCGCGTAGGACGAAGGAAGTAAGCACCGTGGCCTGATCCGATTAGCGTCGCCTTGCCGTCCGCTTCCACTAGCACCGCCGACTTTTCATCAATCGCAACCTCCCGTGGCTGCTTCGACCATCCGTCTTGTATGATGCGGGAAAGAAAGACGAGCGTCCGGCCCATCCGGTCTCGCTTGGCAAAGTGGCTATCGGTAATCGTATTGTCCAGTTCCGGAATCTTCAGAAAGTCGCGAACGACCGTGACCTGGATGTGGTACGGGTTAGACAATGCTTCCCTGGAATGAAGCTCGCTGTCATCAGGATCGTTCAAAGCACCATAGGCGAACTCTCCCTGAACTGCCAATCCAGCGCTGGTACCGCCGATCGGTTTCCCGTTGGCAATGTGCTGGTTGATTGCATCCTGCACCGGCGTCCCACGCCAGAAATGGATGTAATTCGCCTGATCGCCACCCGCAATAAAGACCGCTTCCGCGTTACGAATAATCTCGGCAACAGCAGGATCTTGCGCCGAGTTACGATCCGGGAGGATGAGCGTCGCGACCGAATTCACTTTGCACAGGCCGTTGACATAGGAATTGTAGTCATCGTCTCCGTGTGCGCGAAGGATCAGAAAGTCACCGCCATCGGCCTTGTCACATAACCAGCGAAAGGCATCGTCAAGATCATCGCCGCCACCCATCATTGCGATTCCCGCCACTGGCTTTGTGTGCGCGTCGTCCTTTTGCCCAATGCGGATGTATTTATAAGATGCGCCCTGGCCTACCCCGCAGGACAGAAATATGATCAGCGCGACAGGCAGGATGGAGAAAACATTTCTAGACATGATCGCAAAATAATACACCGCAATTCTGAGCAAATCCCGATTTTCCCTAGACATTTCACGTGGACGAGGCGACAAGTAAGTTTGGATTTGTCCACACCGCAACTGCGAACCTCCGTGAAACTTTACTGTCTCATTGCCTCGATTCAGCCTTGGCAACCCTTTATTGTCATGGAATCAATTACACGTTTTGACCTTAATTCCGCATCCAGCCGCGTGTTCGGAAACCCTGTTTATGGGCAAGTAGGATGAGGATTTTGTGGCCGCGTAGATTCAGGCAGTTACGAAACCCACCGTGAGGGGGATTTTGGGCAGCTTTGGCCTTCGCGGAGCCAATGCCATCATCACGCTTCGGTGCTGTCAGCTTAGCGGGAAATTCGAGGACTATTGGGAGGCCCGAAGGGCGTAAACCTCACTTTAAAGTCGCGCACCCATGCACTTGTGGCAGGACGGCCAATCACCAGGCCGGAGTCACGAGCTAGCCCCCAACTGGCCGAGGATGAACTGCCGCGACTTAGCATGAGCGGAAATCTGTGCTGCATCCGGCTGACGATGGGTCCCACGAACTGTTGTGGGTAGCCAGTTTCGCTCACAAGCCGGTCCAGAACAGGGCCTACCTTCAAGGCACTGATGAGAACGAACATTGACTTGGTGATCTCGCGGTCTCCCTGATTGGCCATATCATCCATGATTGTTTCGAGTTCCATAACGTTCGCGTTCACTTTGTCCTCCCGATACCTCGTTATTTGAGTTGCAGGAACACGTCTCCAGTTCCTTGTTGCTAAATACCGCGCAAATGTGAAGTCCTCGTTTTTTTTCTTGCTAATGCCCAACATGGTTGATTGCAGGTACATGCAGAAGCGAGTGCGCGTGAGACGAACTCAGTAATTACCCAGCCCGGTACTTCGGTTTCACTCTCACCAAAGATTGTGGTTTACCTCCCTTCCTCTCCGAGCTATGGTTCGCCGAGTTGTTGTTAACCACTTGGTACATGGGAGAGAGGCAATGGCAAAGTCGAAGTTCACACTCGAACAGCAAGCGGAAATCGCTCGCATCCAAGAGCAAGAAGGGATCACCCGCAAGTCCGCCATCCGGAAGTTCCAGAAGGCGGCCAAGGCAGTAGCCGCGTCCAACAAGAAGGCAGTGGCAATGGCTGCCAAGACCCACAAGCAACCCAAGGCTTCGAAAGCCAGCAAGGTTGCTCAACCCACGACTGCTGGCGCAGCCCGTTCAGAGGGCATCCGTCTCTTCAAGCTGGCCGAACGTCCGACACGTGAACAGTTCATCCTCGTGTACGGAGAACGTGGGCCGAAGATGACCTGGGACCAGCGCGCGGCTGCGGGCGTGCCGGCTGAGAAGTTTCAGGAAGCTCTGGCCGCGAAACAGGCAAGGCGGTAGCCATGCGGGTCTTCCAATCCCAGAGGTAAGCTCGCAAGTTTCGCTGGAGGAGCAACTAACCGCGGCCGTCGAAGCCAATGTTCGCTGGTCGATACATCAGATTTTGGAGACTGAAGAGGGCCAGAATGCGGCGAAGGCTGGCGCAAAATTGGTGGGAGCCGTTTACGAAATCGCGTCCGGGTACGTGCGCCTGCTCTCTTAACTCTCCCGCGCTTGGCATGGCGACGTCACGCATAGTTGAGAAAAATCGCGATAATCGCGCATTGACCAGTAGTCAAAACGGTGAAATCGTCGGAGCGCGTACCGGACCGTAATCCAGAGTTTCGTGCCATGCCCGGTATTCATCGAGATCACCGCCGCCGACTAAGTTATGTGATACATATCGTGCGGAGAAGGCGTGATCGAGGCGTTGCTCGCGGACTTGGCACCACTCGTCAAAACCATCCTGGCGCGGAGCTTTGCGAATTTGATGCTCCAAAGAACTACTCCCGAACTCGGTTTGCTCGCCCGCGTGTACGCTGACCGCCCTTTCGTTCCCTGTTGCTTGGCCTTCACCCTGGCGTACGGTCACGATGGTCGAGTCTTCATCGCCAAGAACATCAATGCGATAGTCGCCGGCTTTAGTTACCATAAACGCCAGGTTCGGGGTATCAATCTCATAAGTTTCACCACTCCCGAGACGGCGAACATGGACATTCAAAACGCCTTGGTGCAGTTCGACTTGTGCCCTCATATCATTCACGTTAGTGAGCGTCAGGCTGGTCTCGGAGTCAATGCGCAATCGAGCCGAACCAAAGTTTAGTTCTGCGCGGGAGTTCTTATCAGCCCAGATGTTGTCCGCGTTGGTCAGCGGGCGGATGACCGAGCCCTGGACCCACTCGCCGGCACCATGCGGCTGCACCGAAATCTCTCCCGCCACATATTGCAGACGCGCAACCCTACCGGAAGGATCGCTTGAACCGGCGACGCACGTAATTGCTCCCGATGCGAGTAGCACTAGGAGAACGCCAAGATGAATAAAGTGCCTAATTGAGTTCATGGCCCAAACCTTTGGAAAGACTACCATCGTCGCATCCAGCAGATCATTGCTTACGAGCAGGCACGATGAACATCGAAATGTTGTTGATGCATCGACTTAAAGACTCGAAAACTGGGAGTCTAGCTCGTAGTTGGTGAACAGTCGGGGGAAGCGGCACAGGTCCATCACACGGTGCGTCAGTATCTGCAGGAACTGGAACCGCAGAACCCGCAGAAGAACCAGTGCTTGCGCAAGACCAGGTGTCGACCACCGACTCGGACTCGACCTACGCCCCAACGGTGGCACGCCCGGCTCGGCTGGGGTACTACGACAACTATTCCCCTATCCCAGCCGCTCTCTCCGCTCTGACCCTTCTTATCACTACTGCCCTCATCTACTGGGACTTTTCCGATCGAACGGTCTTCCGTTCGTTCGCCAAATCCCGAGAGTGCCGCGTGCCCTCAGGCCGCAGCATTCAGAGTTCGGACATTTTGCGAATGGTCAAGCACTTCCGTAATCTCCTGTTGGTTTTGATTGCGTAACATAATTGCCTTCGCATGGCCAACCTCCCCCAAGTCCTCGCGTCTCGACGCGCTGCACGAGTACATCCTGCAAACCCGCTCCTGATGTTCTTCGATTCGTGGATGGGAGTCGCGTGGCAGGCAACTTGCAGGTCATTTCTGTAGCTGGCGGCCTGCTCCATCTGTCGCAACCTCTGGATCCGAACACCCGAGCTAGTTTGATGTTCCTCACCGACGGAGGACCGGTGCTCGGAAAGGCAGAAATGTTGTGCCCTCTGTCTCGTACCCAGCAGGCGTTTCGGTTCGTTGCGCTTGATCAGGACAATCAGAGCAATTTACAGCTCGGGATTCAGTCGCAATTAATCCAGAACTCCGATGAAGAGCAATGGATTGCCAAGTATCGATCGGCGCTTCTTCATCGGGCGCCGCCACGACGAAGAGAGGCCATGAAGATAGCCCTTGGATCAGTTGCATTCGGAATACTCGTTTTAGTCAGCGCAGCATACTTTCTTCATTTCCAGTTACTGAAATGATCACGTCTCACACAACTACCCGACGCTGGCAACGTTATCCGGTGGATCTGCCGGTCCGCATCCTTCCTTGCAGCCGTCTTCCCGCGACTGCAATAACTGGCCGAGGTACTGAATTGAGTCAGGGCGGGATGGCTCTGTATACCGGAGTTGATATGGAGCCTGACGATCTCATGGAGGTTGAATTCCTGTCGCCACATCCTTTCAAAGTTATGGCAACCGTTCGCAATCGTAGCGGTCATCATTTCGGGTTGGAATTCCTAGCGAGATTGTCTAGGCAAGCTAGTGGTTTGCCGAAGAATCGGCCGCCAGCCCTTCCCCGGCCACCTGCCAAGATTGCCGGGAACGAGAGTACTACTGACTCCCCTTTGGTAAAAAAGGTAACTGCAGCCATAGATCGAAAGTCGCTAGACATCACGCGTGTGCAGAGGGAAATTGATGCCCTTCTCATTGCAGCCCGCCTGCTTGCTGAATAACAATCTTAAATTCAGTGGAAGCGAGCTGTGAGATCGGCTTGGAGCAAGAAAACGGGCAAGAACCGCGTGCCTTATTTGGCGCTGGATTGAACGCGCGCATTTTTGTACGGAAAGTGTAACAAGCCAAAGGCACGAAGATCTATCACAGCCTTAACGGAGTAAGCTTTGGTTCGTGGCTATCCAATTCTTGCTGTTCGTAATCGCAGTTCTGCTTGTTTCGATTTTCTGGGAACTGACTAAGATTAACAAGCGCCTCAGGACTTTTCTTACCCAGAGAAAAACGGACCATGACTGGGCGAAGAAAGACGCCGCATGACATCAAGAAGCAGGTTGAGATATAGAATTGAGGCGCGCGGAGGTGCGAACGTGACTGATTTTCTCGGCAAGCTCTGGTCGCAAGAGGAGGGGCAAGATATCGCTGAGTATGCGGTGATGCTGGCGGTCATTTTGGTGATAGTGGTTGGAACACTCCGATTGATTGGAGGGAGTGCAAACAACGTGTTTTCTGCCACTGCTAGTTCGATCGGACAATAGCGACCGAACGTCCCCCTTCAGCCAAAAGCCAGCAGAATACGAACACCCGGCAGTTCCTTGGAAGCCACTCCTGGTTACATCAGCAATCCAGCCAAAGGTGCTAACGGCCCCTTTGCACAAGAAAAAGCCGCCTCGAAAGGCGGCTTCTTACTCGTGTCCCGCGTTGCGCTACTAAGTGACTGTGAAAACCGTCTTACTGGCCGCATGTCCCCCCTTGGTTTTGATTACGATCTTGCCGGTCATGGCTCCGGTTGGTACGTTGGCCGTCACCTGACTGTCGGAGTTCACCACAACCTTGGTCGCCGCTACTCCGCCAAACGTCACTTTGGTGGTCTGCGTGAGTCCGGTTCCCATAATCATGACTTGGGTTCCGACCGGACCGCTGGGCGGATTGAAGCTGAGGAGCGTGGGCGTGACGCGGAATTTTGTGTTGCTTGTTAATTTGGTGGCGCCGATCGTCACCGTAACCGATCCGGTCAGTGCTCCGGTTGGGACGGTGGCGGAGATGAAGGTCTTGCCGGTGAGCTTGATGGACGTGGCCTGCACCCCACCGAACTCGACCACGGAAGAACTGCTGAAGCCCTGGCCGAGAATTCCGATCTTCACGCCCTCCTTGCCCGAGGTGGACACCAAGCTCACGAACGGCTTCAGCCCCATGTCCAAGCTGTAAACCACGCCGCAACCAGGAGTGCCGCAGATGGTGAGCTTGCCGCCCTTGAAAGTGTCGCCATACAAAATGCCATTCGTGCTCTGGGTCAGTGTAGACCACGGATTCGCACCGTTGGTGTCGTCAAAGTTGTGGACGACGGAGTAGATACCTTGCGGTGTGATCTTGTAAATGGTCCCATAACCCAGTGTTCCACCCTTATCGGTTACGCCGTAGAAATTGCCATCCGTGGCCTGTACCAGACTGGAGTAGGCATTAAGTCCATCGGTAGTGCCATTGAGGTTGTAGAGAACGGAATAGGTGCCGTTGGGGGTGATTTTGAAGACCACTCCGGCATTGCTGGTACCCCCTGCGACGGTGGTGCCATAGAAGTTTCCGTCGGCAGCCTGAATCAGACTCCAGGATCCGTTTCCATCGCTGCCGGTGAAGTTGTGGAGCACGCTGAAAACTCCGGACGGAGTGATCTTGTAAACGACTCCATCGAGGTTTGTGCCCCCGCCGAAGGAACCGCCATAGAAGCTTCCATCGGTGCCCTGGATCAGCCCGGACTCGACATAATTGCCGTCGGTGCCGTTAAACGTATGCAACGTAGTCAGCGTTCCGGTTGGAGTCATCTTGAACACAGTGCCGGTGTTGCCCCCTGTCGTCCCATAAAAGTTGCCGTCCGCGCCCTGGGTCGGCGCTGCATAGGGGTAGTACCCTTTACTGAAATCGGCCGGAAAGATGAAAAGGGTTGTCAGCACGCCGCCCGGCGTGATCTTGAACACCGTTCCGCAGCCAAACCCTTGGTTGCAGTTGGAATCGCCACCCTGCTGGCTCGTGCCATAGAGGTTTCCATCTGTGCCCAGGGTCAAGCCACCAAGTGGGATGAGGCCGTTGGTGAAGACGAAGCTGGCCAGCACGGTCTCTTTTCCTGACGGCGTAATCTTGAACGCCGCACCCCGGTCGTCGGTTCCGCCTGCCTGGGACGTGCTATACAGGTTGCCATCGCGTCCTTGCGCGATAAAGTCTGGCCCGCTACCCGGAATTACCGGATCTGATGCGCTGTTAGTTCCGAAAGTGTAAACCACTTTGTAGGTTTGGGCCTGGGCAGGAACCGCTGCCCCGGCGAGGGTGAGTACGACCATCGCGGCCATGAACGCAGCCACGCGGTAAATGGGTCTATCTTCCTGCCGAGGGCTCATAAAACCTCCTGAGAGCACAACAATCTTTCGAGTATTTCGCGGATCGTTTCGAGCTTGATCTTCCAGCCCCGTGACAATCTCCCGCGCGGAGTCTGAGACTCACTTAGAAAATATGCAAAATATGCATTCCTGGAAACGGGTCGCCGACCTCGGACACAGAAAAGACAGTGGGGAACTGTCTGAAGTGTTTTCAAATACCGCAGCCCACTATAGTCCTGGAACCGTCCTCTGGCAAGGGACATCGCGGGACAACTCAGGGCATTTCAGGTCTTTGCGATGACCACTCCGGAACGTAGGGTTCATACTACGCTCCTAACTGGTGAAAAATCGCCATAGCACTTATTGACCCGGTCAAGCTGCAAAATCTGACAGCTAGCGGGGGACTTCCGGCCTCGAGGTTAATTTCCGGAACGTGTGCCGACTTCGTCCTTTGATGGTGCGTCCCAGGGTTGAGCACCCTCATTGGTGTTAATCGTCTCGGCGCATTCACCTTTTTCGTCGTAATCGCAGACGCGACCGGGATGGGCTTGTTTACATTTCTGGCATAGTTGAGTCGCCATTCCACTTCCTCCAATTTGCGATCAATCGTGTCGAAGATGCGACCTGATGGACCGGGATGTACTCTCACGTTACGCCGTATTCCGATCGGCGTATGGTCAGAAGCGACCACTCTGGACAAGGTATGCGCAACCGGTGGCGCTGGCGTCAATTGACGTAACTCTCTATAACGCTCAAAACCCCAATCGGATCGGTCAACTTGGCGCGTCGGGCAAAAGTGGGGCGCTGGAAAGTAGGCACAGAATACTTCCCGTGTCCGATACATGAAACCTTTTCAACGCTGTCCACAAAGCCGATTTCAAACCATTACACATTAGGTCAGGTGTGTCAGATGCGCTACGCTATTTTCTTAACTTCCTGTTTGCTCGTCAGATCGGCATAGGGGCGGCGGTCACCCGCCGACCCCTGCCACACCACCGTGCGTACGGGTCCGTACACGGCGGTTCGAGTTGGTTGCGCTAGCACCCATCGATTAAGGTCGGGAGCCCAAGCGATTTGAAGTAAGCATTGGAAAGCCCCACCGAGAGGGCTTTGGCCCGAGCGAGGTACCAGGGGCCGCGTCCACTGCCCGCCGTGTTGTTGGCAAGGCGCGGACGGACCCCCAGTTCGAGCAGAGCCGCGCGGCGACGGCGCGGAGTTTTCCATTGCCGCCACATCGCTGCCCGCAATCGCAATCGGACCCAGCGGGTCAGGTACATCAGCGCATCGGGCGTTTCGCAGAAGCCGAAATAGCTACGCCAACCCCGCAGATACGGAGCTAGTTCCGCTATCGTCGTTTCTATGCTGACGCCTTTGGCCCGTCGTGTGGTATCCCGGATTCGGTGCTTGAACCGTTCCAGAGCTTTTGGCGCGATCATGCGTTTGATCTCTGGACCAGTGCTAAAGCTAAACCCGAGAAACTTCCGCTCCTGCGGTCGCGCCACTGCACTCTTCGTCTCATTCACTTTGAGCTTGAGCTTTTGAGTGATGAATCGCGTGATGCTTTCCATTACTCGTTGACCAGCCCGCTGGCTGCGCACGTAGATATTGCAATCATCCGCGTAGCGCAGATAGCGGTGGCCACGTCGCTCTAACTCTTGGTCGAGTTCGTCGAGCACGAGGTTCGACAGCAGTGGTGAAAGTGGACCTCCTTGCGGAGTGCCTTCCACGCTTGGACTGACCAGTCCGTTCTCCATCACCCCGGCGTTCAAGAACGCCCGGATGAGCTTCAACAGCCGCTTGTCCTCGACTCGTTTAGCCACCTGGCCCATCAATTTGTCGTGATTGACTCGATCGAAAAACTTCTCCAAGTCGAGATCGACCACCCAGCTGTAGCCTCCGGTGATAAATTGCTGCGCCTGAGCTACCGCTTGATGAGCTGACCGCCCCGGTCGAAAACCATAGCTGCGGTCGGAGAACGTCGAGTCCCACTGTCGCTGCAGCACCTGCATCATCGCTTGCTGGATGAATCGATCCAGCACCGTCGGGATGCCAAGCTTTCGCACCCCGCCGTCCGATTTGGGGATTTCCACCCGCCTCACCGGCTTCGGTTCGTAGGTCCCGCTCAGCAGTTGTTCTCGGATTACTGGCCAGTGCTGTTTCAGGTAGTCGGTGAGTTGACTGACGGTGATCCCGTCCACTCCCGCGCTACCTTTATTACCCTTCACCTGCCGCAATGCTTCCTTCAGGTTTTCTTGCTCACAGACTTCCTCCATCAGTCGGCTGCTTCTAGCTGGGCTTTCGGGTTCACTCGTCGCCATCAACGATTCAGTCTCTTCTCCTGCGACACCTCGGGCTTCACCCGTCAGCGCAGAAGAGAAGTCCAGTTCCAGCTGGATGTTCTGCTGCTTATCGTCTTTGAGACTCATGGCCTACTCACCGCTCCTTCTCGTTCGGGCCTTCTCCGTTGCCGGATACTATGCCCGATGCTGACTTCTGCTCCGCGGTCAAGTCGCCTTACGGCCACCTCAGTCGCCGAAGCGACACGGAACAGATCTCCTGGGGTAAGCTCAGTTACTTTCCGTGCACAATCGCCGAATCTACGCTTCGCACCTTGATGGATTTTGGACTTCGCGGTAAGTTGCCCACTCGTCCGGTACGGGCGCCTTCTATTCGGTTTTTGTCCATCGACTCGCACGTTTGTTCCATGCTTCCTTCGGACCCCGCCTCGCAGCGGTAGCCCTTGCATTATCACTAGGCCTTCACCTCCATCAGGTCGGCCAGAGGACTTTCACCTCCAAGTTACTGAGCATGCCCAGCACACAACGAAGCCGCTGGCGCGGCGGACGCTGCCGCGTGAGTGATGTCGGCAGTCCTGATGTTTGGCTCAGATAATTGTGGGTCACAAGGAGGTGTCCCTGTGACTCATCTACGCAAAATGATGCTGGAAGAACTCCAGCGTCGTCATTACTCTGAGGCTACCACGCGGCGTTACATCCGCTTGATCGAGCGGTTCGCCCAGCACTTCCACCGCTCGCCCGATCGCCTGGGACCGCAGCACATCCGCGAGTACCAAGCGCAGCTCTTCACCCTGCACAAACTGACTTCCGGGTCGGTGACCAACCATCTCTGCGCCCTGCGCTTCTTCTACATCCAGACGCTCAAGAGACCCTGGAGCATTGCCGACACTCCCTATCCCAAGAAGCGCTATCGCCTGCCCACCATTCTCAGTCAGGAAGAAGTAGCACAGCTCATCGAGGCTGCACCGACTCCCTTCTATCGCACCATTTTGATGACCCTCTACGGCACCGGCGTGCGCCGTGCCGAGCTCACGCGCCTGAAGGTCAGCGATATCGATAGCCGACGCATGGTCGTGCACATTCAAGACGGCAAAGGCGGGCAAGACCGCGACGTGGCCAACTTGCACACCAGTTTCGCCGTGGGCAAGACTCAGAACAGCAATCCGTACGGTATTGCTTTCGACGGAGCCAGCATCTGGACCGCGAACGACGGCGAGGGCACGGTGAGCAAGCTGCGAGCCAGCGACGGCTCACCCCTGGGAACGTTCACTGTGGGCGGCCAGCCTAATTTTCTGATTTTCGATGGAGCCAACGTCTGGGTCACGGTGAGTCCGAGCACGGTGACTAAGCTGCGGGCTAGCGACGGCAAGATTTTGGGCAGTTTCACCGTGGGGAGCGCGCCCTGGTGGCCAGCCTTTGACGGCGAGAACATTTGGGTGCCAACCCACGACGGCGTGACCAAGTTGCGGGCCAGCGACGGCAAGAACCTGGGGACGTTTGCCGTAACCGGTGGGGCCATCGGAGCGGTCTTTGACGGAGAAGCTGTTTGGGTCACAAGTTATGGCGCCGATTCGGTCACCAAGCTGCGTACAGATGGAAAGATTGTAGGAGCTTACAAGGTGGGTGGAAATCCTATTGGGGTAGCGTTTGACGGCACGAATATCTGGGTGGCGAACGACGGAGACGGGACAGTAAGCAAGGTGCGGGCCAGTGACGGCAAGAACCTGGGAACGTTTAGTGCGCCGGGATCGCCCTACGGCGTCGCGTTCGACGGTGCCAATATCTGGGTGAGCACTGGGATAGGGTTAGTGGAACTGCGTGGCAGTGATGGCAACCTCCTAGGCAATTTCAACGCCGACGGTGGGTCGACAGGCGTGGCTTTTGACGGTGCGAACATCTGGGTCGCCATGGGTCTTGGCAATGACGTCCGCAAGTTCTAGGCGAATGGCGAAAACGAATCAGACAAAAGGAAGCTCTGCACCGGGCAAAATAGCGAGAGAGGATGACAACATGAAGAAATCAGCGGGTGTGTGGGCTCTCTGTGTAGTGTTGATTGTTCTCAGTGGAACGCAGGCGGACAGCCAAGTCAACGTGATCACGCAGCACAACGATAATTGGCGCACCGGGCAGAACACCAACGAAGTCCATCTGACCACCGGTATCAGCGGGAACGTGAACAAGTCGACGTTCGGTTTGCTGTGCAAGATATCAGTCAATGGCCAGGTCTACGGACAACCGCTTGTCGTCGCGGACGGTAGCGGCGGTGGCATGACTGTCTATATAGCGACAATGCAAGACTACCTTTACGCCTTCCATGTTCCACCTAACCTCACGAGCACGAATTGTCCTACGGCCCTGCCACCCACGCCACTGAATCTTCTACCCTCCGGGGAGTTTCCTGCCGATTGCTGCTATATCGGCAACGGAGTTGGAAAAGCGAACGCATGCTCGGACATACCGCGCGCGATCAGTCCGAGCGTCGGGGTCTTGGGCACGCCTGTCATCGACGTCGGCTCTAACATCCTTTACTTGATCGCTGAATCGCAACTAGGGAACACCGACCCCGAGGGGCAGAATTGCCAGAACAAGACCCTTCCGACCGCTTGGTACCATCGGCTGCATGCTTTGGACCTGAGCAGTAGTAACTTCTTGAACGAAAAACCCAACAGCCCGACTCCTCCGATTCTACCGTCTCAAATAGGCAGCGCCATCTTCAGTTCGCAAAAACTGCTGCAGCGTCCTGGACTGCTTTTTCTTGGCCCCGCAATATCGCCTACCTCGCCGACGGTGTACGTGGGCTTCTCGATGATGGATGGAACTACGCCGAATCCCAGTGGATGGATCTTGGCCTACGACGGGGGAAACTTGGGGCTTGGAGGATTTCCGTTGGCCTACGCCACGACCGCTGGAATGGGCGATCCCCACAACCGTCATGGAGGCGGTGCCTGGATGGGAGGAGGGGGCTTGCCAGCGGGACTGGATGAGAATAGCAACAATTTCATTTACCTCACTACGGCTGACGGCCAGTTCGACAATCCGCTGGCAACGCAGGGCAACGCAGGCAACAGCTTTCTCAAACTGACCACCGACTTGCAGGTCTCCAACTATTTCGCTCCTTCGGACCAGTTCTACCGCTGGGACACCAGCTGCGGCACAAAGGACATGGATTTGGGCTCGGGAGGCGTCGGCTTAATTCCCGATGGCATTCCTACGAGCGGTGCCCACCTCGCCGTCAACGGGGACAAGGAGGGAGCCATCTGGGTGGTGGATCGCACCAACCCGGGCGGGTACGGTGGCCCTGTCATAGTCGGTTGCGCCCAATACAGGACTGACGGCAATGTGCAAACACTCCGCCCCTTGGTCAACATGACCTACCACGCGCTTTTTCACAACAGTCCCGCGTTCTGGAATGGCTCTCTGTATTTTGCAGGCTCGGGAACAGACGCGGGCGCAATGTACACCTTCCCGTTGAGCCGGTTCCCATTGTGCCCTAGCACGACATCGCCGATCTGCGGCACCTCCACGCCGTCCAAAGTGTTCACCTACGGAACCACACCGTCGGTTTCATCCAGCGGCACTAGTAACGGCATCGTGTGGGCGGTCGATAGCGACGGCTCCGCAACCGGTGGGGCCGCGGCGGTTCTGCACGCCTTCAACGCGTCGAGCATGGCGGAGCTATACAACAGCGGCCAGTGCGGAACAGCGGATGTGCCGGGCTCGGCGACCAAGTTCTCCGTGCCTACGATCGCCAATGGGTATGTATTTATCGGCACGCAGACGGATTTTGACATCTACGGAGTGCTTCTTCAGGCTAGGCAATGCTAGTGAGTCGATGGCGTACTCGTAAACGCGACGCGGCATGTTTCGCCTCGTTGGTAACCCCTCTTCACGGCGAATAAAACGGCGGCATTTGCTTAAACCATGGGGTCGCTACTGTAACCAGGCCATTACACTCAAAACCCCCGGCGCAGGGGTCAGTGAGCGCTATCGCGGTGTTACACCAACCTCAAGGCGTCAGCTTGAAGACCACCCCACAACCATACCCTTTGAAGCAAGATAAATCGCCCCCTCCAGGAGCAGTGCCATACAGGTTTCCGGATTTGTCCAGGACGAGCCCACCGAACGGTATTCGCCCGTCGCTGCCTCCTGTGAAACTATGCAGAACCGTCTCCTTTCCTTTCGCACCTACCTTGTACACGATGCCACATCCCAGGCCGTCGCAATGTGAGGAGTCGCCGCCACCATAAGTAGTACCGTAGAGGTTGCCCGATCGATCCCGGGCTATTCCTAGTTCAGGATAGGCTCCGTCGGGATTACCCGTGAAGGTGTGCAAGACCGTTTCATGCCCGCTCTTGTCGAGCTTGAACACTACTCCACAGTAACAGGAACCTCCGCCATTCTGGGTTGCACCGTAAAGGTTGCCTTGGCTGTCTAACGCCAGACGCCCCACCGGATACGCGCCGCTGCTGCCTCCCGGGAAGCTATAGAGAATGGTGTACTTGCCAGACGGGCTTAGGACGAAAACGGCGCCGTAATCAGAAGCGCCGCCCAGTACGCTCCCATAGAAATTCCCGACCTTATCCCGGACTAGGTCTCCCTCAGGGTACCAGCCACCTTGACCCCCGCTGAAAGTATGGACGATAGTTTCCTTGCCATTCGGGGCGATCTTAAACACTACCCCCGATCCGGTCCCTCCTTTAATAGTAGTGCCAAACAGGTTCCCGGCGTTGTCCCGGAGGAGGCCAGCGCGAGGTTCTCCTCCGTCCTCCCCTCCCGTGAAGGCGTGAAGGACGGTAAGTTTGCCCGTCGTGTCCAGCTTGAAAACCGTCCCACAGCCGTGGTCGCATTGTCCTTGCTTGAGAGTGCCGCCGTCCAACGCGGTGCCGTACAAGTTGCCGGCTTGATCTCGAACTACGTCACCCCATGCCTGCAATCCATCTCCACCCCAGAAACTGTGCAGGACGATCTCCTTCCCGCTGGAGGTAATTTCAAAGACTGTCCCGTATGCAAACGAGCCACCGCCTGCAGTAGTCCCGTATAGGTTGCCTGAAGCGTCGAGGAGCAGAGCATCGTATGGAAATGCTCCGTCTCTACCGTTGTGGAATTTGTGGAGCACGGTGAATGTCTGCGCCTGCCCCCCCGTGCCCACCAACAAGAAGCCTGCAAGCGCCAGTGCTAGCAGTATGCTGCGGCCGCATACTGCGCCTGCCGAAGTCTCGGTTCGCAGTCTGATCGGAGTCATGGTCTCCTCCCGAGCGTGACGGATTGAGCGCCGCCTGCCAGCCGACCCAGAGATCCGGATGTGGGCGCAAGGCGCTGACCGGCCGATTCAGTAGCGTTCGCTTCGCCGTTGATCGGTTGGTGATCCGCGTTGTGCCTTTGTCCGGCGCGCAGTCCCTGGTTGGGGATGGTTTCGTAGGCGTAACCCGTCAGAGTCACGGTAATACTGTGTCCTTGGGGCATGTAAGTGACATTGAGTCGCGCCCATCCATAGTGGGTCTTGCCGTGGATCTTGAACTTCAACCCGAGATACTCGTTGTTGACGTTGGCCCATTTGCCTTTCGTCGAGCATCCCTGATCGACGGTGCAAACTACGTTGAACATCAGCGCACCGATTGTCCCGCTGCTGTTGATGAACATTCGCCGCGGACCAATCGGTGCGCCTTGGTTCAGCGCGGAGGCGAGTATGCTGCGGCCTTGGACGCCATTGCCAACCGCCCCTTTGGCACCCAGCCCATTATTTCCGCTGCTGGAAAAAGGGTATCCCTGCTGCTGAATCAGGAAGTCGATGGTTCCGTCACGATTGAGGTCGAGAGGATAAAGGCCGTTGGTTCCGATAACTTTGTGCGTGGGTGTGTAAACGATCTTCGCCTGTGTCGGAGACGCGAGAGCCAACACGCTCACACCGGCCGCGCCTGCCGCAATCGCGTACATGTTCAGTTGCTGATGGATTGAATCGGAAAGGTTGGACATCTTACGGGGCCCGGACGAGCGTCTCATAAGGCCTCCTCGAAGAGAGCCAATTATCCGCGCACTCTGATCGAGAGTCAACCGCTTGATCCCTCAAGTGACGAAAACAGGCCATCGCGCAAGTTTGCGCCGTCTGTTCGCCCCCAAAGCGAAGTGGTGTGCTGCGGCGAGGGGGGTGAGCGTAATCGCGATTTTTCGCCAATCAATCGAACTGAAGGGCCAGGTTCCCGGCGGAACGCATTGGACGAACGCCCCCGTCGTGCCATCGTCTGTTGATAAATCGCCAGGAGTCTCACTGAGACACTTCACTGCTGCATGCTTCCAGCCACTACGGTGTTGGGATCAGTTTCGATCAGCAGAATTTCCTTTCCGCCGTTGACGACAATGGAGTTGAAATTCAACGTGATCGATTGTGGAAGCTTCATCTGGATGGTTCCGGTGCAATCGGAGTTTTCCGTATAAGTACCCTTAATTGTTGCACTGACAATCGTCCCGTTCACGTCGAAGGTTCCGGAACCCGAGACCTTTCCTGTACCGCTTAGAATCACTTGCGCGAGATAGTCGATTGGACCGACATTAACGATTCCTCCGAACAGATTCGCAGCGAAGATTGCTTTCTTTCCGATGAGCCCACAGGTGGCAGTTCCCCGCGCGAGGCCAAAACCGCCGGCGACACCACCGCTAACGGTATTGATGACCTGCAGACCCTTGTTAGTGTCGTCGACAATAAAGTTAGAGGTGGAGCTGCCGCCGCCCGTGAACTTGACGGTGACGCCGCCAGTACAATTCTTCCGCACTGTATACGTGCCCGTGTAGGTTTGTGCCTTAATGGTTCCGTTCTCACTCACGGTCTGTGATCCGCTAGTGATGTTACCTTGACCATTGCTCGTGAAATGACCGACCGCTGCGCCGACCTGATAACCCCACACGCCTTTCAGTGTGGCATCGGAGCAGCTGGCGGACGCAGGGCCAACCGCGATTATGGTCGCAAATAGCAGTGTAGCGAAACAGAACTTTTGGAAATTCATGTGTCTTCTCCTTTCGACCCAAATGTGGAGTTTGGCCCCGGGGGGTGGGCCTTGGCTTTGTCTGCAGGGACGCCTTTGTCCCCTAGAGAAGAGGCTGCGAGCGGGGCGGCAGACATTGCCCGGCAGTGATTCTGTCACCGCCCGGGTGGCGCGTCAACATGCAAAGGATCGCGATTTTGAGGGAGTTTCGCTGTAACCAATCGTTATCACAAGTGTGCGCGTTTGTTCGCCGGGGGTGCGGATTTTGAGTGTAATGGGGATTTTTCGCCAACTACCTTTTTTGGTTCGAGGGGTAGGGCAGTGCACATGCGCTCCAACACTGCTTTCCGACAGTAGGTTGAGATTCGCAGGAACAAATAGTCACCGTAGCAGAATCATCGTGGTTCACATCGGGCGGTAACGTTGCTTTCACTCGTTCAGACGTTATCGTTGCTTTCACCCGCACGGTGGGAGGCTTAGGAATGGTTGCCGGTGCGGTATAAACGCCATCAGACGAGACAGTCCCGCAAGCCGCCCCTGTGCAGCCCGGACCTGAGACGCTCCAGTCCGCCGCCAAGGTCTTCCCTAGAAGCCAAACGGCGAATTGCACCCTATCTTCCTTCAGCACGTGGGGGCAACATGGCTTTACTTGCAGCCTAATTACGCCATGCCCTCCTGATTTCGTATCAGTTGATGACGGGGCAGCCCGTGCAAAAAGAAAGAAACCGAGTAACAAGAGCATGGCCAATTTGTGGGCGAAGTGCTTCACAGAGGCTGCTGGGGATTTTACCGTATTTGCGGTAACTGCTGAAACCAGGCCATTTCGCTCATTGATGGGGTTTTGAGCGTAATCGAGATTTTGCAACAGTTAAGCCACCGGTCTTGCCTTTCACATTTTCAAAACGGTTCCATTGTCCAACCCTGCCGCCCAAATGTTGGCCCCGTCGTAAGCAACACCAATCGTATTTGTTTTAGGTGGGCTAAAACGGCTCAGAATCTTCCCGTCACTGGCGCGCAGCTCGACGACATCCGGGGCTCCCGAGACCCAAATGTTCGCTCCGTCAAATGCCACGCCATACGGCAGTCCTCCGACCGCAAAAGTCCCCAGAACCTTGCCGTCGCTGGCCCGAAGTTTGCTCAAGGTGCCCGCACCCCGGTTTGCCACCCAAATGTTTCCCCCGTCAAAGGCGATGCCAAGCGGATTGCCACCGACCGTGAAGGTGCCCAGAACCTTACCGTCTCTAGCCCGTAGCTTGGTTACGGTCGAGTCGCCGTTGTTAGTTACCCACACATTGGCCCCGTCAAAAGCAACCGCAGTGGGGCTGAGACCCACGGCAAAGGTGCCCAGAAGGCTACCGTCGCTGGCTCGCAGCTTGCTCAGCTTTCCTGTAGTACTGGGGACAGTTGTCACCCAAATATTCGCGCCATCAAAGGCCATCCAGCCAGGAAAGGGGCCTACGCTGAAACTGCCAAGGTTCTTGCCGTCGCTCGCGCGTAGTTTACTCACTTTGCCGTTCCCTTGATCGCTGACCCAGATGTTGGCTCCATCAAAGGTCACACCGTAGGGTGCGCCGCCCACCTTGAAGGTGCCCAACACTTCGCCATCGCTGGCTCGCAGCTTGCTCAGCGTGCCATCACCGAAGTTCGCCGTCCAGATGTTGGCCCCGTCAAACGCCACGCCGTAGGGCTGGCTGCCAACGCTGAAGCTCGTCGTAGTGTTGGCCCTGTACCAGCGGAGCAACGCCACTTTCAACGGGTTCGCGGGCGGTACGCCGCTTGGTTGCTGCGCCGTACCCGACTGCGCTCGTCCCGGGATTAAGACACCTGAGATAATCACCAGCGCCAAACACTTTCCGATCACAGTACGTTTCATGATTTACCTCCCCCGTCGTTTCCCCCGGTGAATGTGTACAGTGTCTTGAACTCACTGCCCGCCTAGGCGTAGGTCCTCAGCACGACGGTTAGTATGACCACCAGCAGAATTGTGACGAGCGTCCGAAAAATTCTATTGGGCGACATGAAATTCCTCCGCCGGTCAGTGTCTCCGGAAAAGCATTCATGAGCTCAAGAATGCCCTGTTGAGCGTCACCAATTCTATCCTCGAACCGTCGCCCCTGTGACAAGTGATGTAAACAGGCCATTTACGCTCAAAACCCCGCGTGGCAGGACGATGATCGTATCCACACCGCGCATCCATAGGTAAAAATGTGGACCGCCCGGTGCTGCGATCCTACTTGGTCAAATCGATGACGCGGCGTTTGGGCTGCGCAAGCCATCCCGATTAATACAAACCTTGTCGACCTTCCAATCTGGATTTTCCATGCGTGTTCCGACTGGAATAGCGTAGGCGTGTACAGCGCCTTCAGTTGTGGCTGTATGCGCCACAGGCCTGAGTCCCCCACAGGGGAACTCAGTTGCAGAGGTCCTTATGCCCAGAGGATCTTGTGCGGGCCCAAGTGTGGGAACTTCAATATCGCCAGCCTTAGTGGCATCACCCGCTTGAGGCGGGCTTTGGCTGCTCAGCGCAGCGCTAGCACCAAGCATAATCACTAATGCGAATTTTCCGTAAGGCGTCACGCGATTACCTCGTTTCAGACTTTGAAGACAGTTGCTACGCCGTCGCGCAGAATGCCCGTACACACTTCGAGAAACGTAAGGCTGTCATATCAAACTCGCGGTGACATTATCGGGCCCCGGATGGTCAACTGTCGAAATCAACTGTCGAAACCAGGTCAGCATGACCGGAATCCGGTCACAACAAAGCATGAAAAGAGGTCCCATGCCAACCATCTGTTTGCAGTCAGTTACGGCTCTTTTCTAGGGAGGCCATTTCACTCAAACCCCCTGCGGCAGCACGATAAGCGTAATCGGGAGTGGGTGTTGAAAAAGTCACTTCGATTAGCAGGATGAGATTCAGCAGAAGCATGTTAGAAGGAAGTGATCCTGACCATGCTCTGTTGGATTCTCATCGTCGGAGGACTGCTGATCATGATGGGGCAACACGACCGCTCCGAAGCGCTGTTCTACTACTTCCGCCTGGAAGATCAGGTTCCAGAGACTCATCTGCTGCGGCTCATTGAAAAGCACATCAGCTTTGCCTTTGTGCGCGAGAGGTTGAAGCAGAGTTACAGCGAGACCGGTCGTCCGTCGATTGATCCCGAGCTTCTGCTGCGCATCCTATTGATCGGCTACTTATATGGCATCACCAGCGAACGGAAGCTGGTGGAGGAACTGCGCATGCACTTGGCGTGGCGCTGGTTCACCGGTCTGGGCTTCGATCAGGAGATTCCACATCACTCCACGTTCTCCAAGAACCGGCACGGACGGTTTCAAGAGTCGAAGCTGTTTGAGCAGTTGTTTGAGCAGATCGTGCGGCAGTGTGTGGAAGTGGGGCTGGTGCAAGGGACGCATTTATCAGTAGACGGCAGCTTCATCGAAGCGAATGCGGCCAAAGAGAGCCGCATCCCGCGTGAGCAACTCAGGGAAGCGGCGCAAGTGAACCAAACTGCGCGCCAGTACTTGGTGGAACTGGAGCAGCAGAACCCCACCGAAGAGCCGGTGCATCAGCAAGACCAAGTGTCGACCACGGATCCCGATTCCACCTACGCCACCAAGGGCGGGACTCCAGCCCGACTGGGGTACTACGACAACTATCTGGTGGACAATCACAGTTGCGTGATCGTGGGGGTACAAGCAACGGCGGCGCGCATGAGCCAGGAGACCGTCGCTGCACAAGACATGCTCACTCGCTTCACGCAATGGCAAGGACGAGAGCCAGAATCGGTAGCAGCCGACACGACCTACGGGAACGGGGAGTTCTTGCAATGGTTGGCCGATCGAAGCATCACTCCCTATATGCGAACCCGCGACAGTGCTCTGAGAAAGAACAATCCCGGCTATGGCCCGGAGCGATTTACTTATCAGCCCGAGAGCAATACCTACCGTTGTCCTGCAGGAGAGCAACTGAACTACGTGGGGCTCAACGTTCGCAATCGAGCCCATGCCTATATCGGCAGCGCGAAACGCTGCGGGGCATGCTCACAAAAAGCACAATGCACGACTGGACGATACAAGTATCTCGCCATTCACATGCATGAGTCGGTACGACAACGGGCGCGGGAGTTGGCGCAAACGCCCGAGTTCGCGAAGGCACAACGACAGAGAAAGAAGGTGGAAGCCCTCTTCGCGCAACTCAAGAATCAGATCGGATTGCGGCGCTTACGCCTGCGCAGACTGAAGTTCGCGCGAGAGCAGTTCTTCCTGGCAGCCGTGGCCCAGAACATCAAGCGACTGGTCCGCTTCCTCAGCCAGCAAGCAGCACCGCTGGCTGCCAGCAACTAGAAACCCGTGAAGAACCTGCCAGTCCCCTACATCACGCCGCAACACAGCCGCGCAATCTGTGACTTTTTCAACAGCCACGGGATTTATCGCCAGTTGATGCGATTGCCTTGCAATTGGCGCTCGGATTACTTCCTGTTTGCCGACCATCCGCCCTCAGAGCATCCGTGCTGAAACGAATCAGTTGCCTTGATGAACTGTCCGGGTGGATAATCGCCCATCTACCCTGCATCCCGGAGGATGCCTTGGCTCGACCCTTGGTCCCCTCGACTGCGTTCGCAGATGCATGGATTCAGATCGATCGAACCGAAAACCCACGCTTCTTTGTGAACCTTCTGGACGCTACTCGAGCTCGTCTTCTTGAGCGCGCTCGCACGTCGCCCAGAGATTTTTTTGCGCCGCTGGCTCTCCGCCCCGGACTCAACGTACTTGACGTTGGCTGCGGCACGGGGGACTTTGTTCGCCTGCTGGCTCCGATTGTTTCTCCAGGGACAGCCGTTGGCGTGGATCTCAGTGAAACCATGATAGCCGAGGCACGCCAACGTTCTGCTGAGAACCTCGACAACCTCTCGTTCCGGGTCGGGAGCGTCCTGGAACTTCCGCTTCCGGCTGCGAGCTTTGATCGAATCCTTGCAACGCAATTACTCCTGCATGTTCCCGATCCCCTAAAAGCCTTGGTGGAGATAAAACGAGTCCTCGCCCCTTCAGGGGTAATCTCGATCACAGAGATCGACTGGGGAACGCTGGTCGTGCAATCGTCGGACAAAGAACTAGGGCGGCGATTCAGCGATCTCGCCTGCAGGGAGCTGCGAAATGGGCTCATTATACGAGAGCTTCCGGGCCAACTTCGCGAGCTTGGATTCAATCACGTTGTCATCTGCCCCGAAATTGAAGTCGCGCAGGATCTTGATGCGTTTTATACGTGGTTTGTGGAACTAATCCCGATGGCGACCTAGTCTTCGACTCAGCCGGTAACCTCTACGGGACAACTCCGTTTGGCGGGGCGGATGGCTACGGGGTCGTTTTCAAGTTGACGCCCACGCCAACTGGCAGATGGAAATACCACGTGCTCCACGCTTTCAAGGACAGTCCAGGCGCTTACCCCTATGCTGGCTTGGTCTTCGATGGTGTGGGCACTCTTTATGGCACGACCATCGGAGGAGTGGTGCCGGCCGACCGGCGGAACCAAGAACGTGACAGCACAAAAACTTTTGGATCGGTATTTGAGATCACGCCATAGCTGGCTTCTCCGGCTGCTCGGGGATTGAGCGCCGAGTGGCCGGAGATCAAATTAAAGCTCATAACTGTCGAAATATCGCGATTTCACTCATTGCTGCCGCAGGGGTTTTGAGTGCAATGGCCTTCCATGAGAAGGCCGGTCCACGTCAAGCAGATTTTGATTTGCCCTTCCTAAAATTTCCCTTTCCTTCCTGGCGGGAGGGTGTGCAGAGCGGCCCGGAGCGGTCAAGGGCGCGTTCGGTGCGGCGTAGCGAACCCTTGACGGCGAGGACCGATCTGACACCATTCCGTCAGGAAGGAAAGGGACGGCGCTCCCGATTTTTTGTCTTTGCTCAGTTCTTGCTTTGCGCCCCAAACCATCCTGTCGCCACCCTTCCATCCGCACTCTTCCGTGAGCGATCTTATTCGCTCGGTGCAAGTTGGGTGTTCTCGTTTCAGTCGGTGCTGCCACCTGATTTTCGACCTCCGTTTCCATCTCGCGATGGAAGTTGGGCCAGGCCATAGACGCAGTCACCGGAACTCGGCGCTGGGGCGCGGTGTTTCCGATCCGTGAATCTTAACTTATGCGGCTGCCGGCAATCGCACCGGCATGCTGTTGCGCAGCGGCTCGTAAGCCTCTCCGCTCACCCACAAGCGATGCAGCAACACCGCCAGCTTGCGTGCGGTCGCGATCACCGCTCGTTTCTTCCCGTTCTTCCCGCCACGCTCCGCCAGCTTCAGACCCCAGCGCCGCAGATCGCTGTCCGCTCCAAACGGCCCCAGAATGTGGTGCGCTCCCTGCACCAGCAAGGTTCGTAAATATGGGTCGCCTTCCTTGTCATTTTGGGGCCTGCGGCCCGCGAAACCTTATGAAAATTATTCGGGTAACATCGCAACAGCTTGGAGGGGCGAGGTCGAATCAGCAATGGATAAGTCGAGGCCGTTTCTTTGTCTGATCCGGAGCGTGCGTGATTGAGCGAATAATTGGGCGTCGTGGTCTTCCTCCCGAGGAGCAGCGACAGCCCGCGACCCTGGTTAATGTAAGTTGCGGCACGCTCTCCACTCCTGGCAGGAGGAAGCTCATGGCTTACAGAATAGCGGGAATTGACGTTCATAAAAGGATGTTGGCCGTGGTGGTGGCCGACGCCGAAGGCGAAGGCGAGTACCAATTTGAGCGACGGCACTATGGTAGCAACCCCGCCCATCTGCGATTGCTGTCCGAATGGCTGATCGAACAGCAGGTCGAGGAAGTAGTGATGGAATCGACCGCGCAATATTGGAAACCGGTCTGGGAAGGACTGGAACGGTACTGGAAGCCGAGCTGCCAGAAGCGGGAAGCGGCAGGCCCGATGTCCGGAGCGCTGCATCTGGCGCAGGCGCAGTCGAATCGCGGGCCGCGGGGGCGGAAGAAGGATTTTCCGGATGCGGAACGACTGGTGAAGCGGCTGGTGGCCCAAGAGCTGATCTTGAGCTTTGTGCCCGATGCCGAACAGCGACTATGGCGAACAGTGATGCGCAGGAAGTATCAACTGACGCGCGACCGGGTACAGTTACAGAACCGACTGGAGAGTCTGCTGGAAGAGACCCATATTAAGTTGTCCAGTCTGGTCTCGGATCTGCTGGGTGCGAGTGCGCGGCGTATGCTGAAGGCGCTCGCCGACGGGGAAACCAACCCCACGGCTCTGGCCGCTTTGGCCGATAAGAAGTTGCGCGCCACGCAGGCCCAGTTGTGCGACGCGCTGGCCGCCTGCACGGAGCTCAACCCCGTTTACCGCCGGCTTCTGAAGATGGTACTGGAGGAGTTGCAATTCCTTGAGCAGCAGATCGTCCAACTGGAGCAGGAGATGGCGAGACTACTCAGCCAGTACCAGGAGGCAGTGCAGCGTCTGGCAGAGGTGCCCGGTCTGGGAGTGGATTCGGCGCAGCAAATTATTGCCGAAGTCGGCGCCACGGCAGCGACCTTTCCTTCGGACAAGCAGCTATCCTCGTGGGTGGGAGCATGCCCCGGAGATGAAGAGAGCGCGGGAGTATCCAAGAACCACCGCTCCCCAAAGGGCAACCGCCACATGCGACGCGTTCTCAATCAATGTGCCAACGCTGCAGTCAGGGTGAAAGGAAGCATCTTCGAGATCGTGTATCGCCGCCTCGTACCACGCATGGGACACAATCAGACCATCGGGGCGATTGCCCATCGGCTTTGTCGGCTGATCTGGATGATTTTGCACCAAGGGGTCCGCTACGAGGAACGGGGCCCGGCCGTGCACGAAAGGTCGAAGCGAGTACGCACTGCCAGAATGATCCGGCAGCTCCGAAGCCTCGGCTACCGGGTCGAACCGCTGCCTGTTCAACTCAATCCAGCATGAGGCCCTGGGCGGGATTTTCGACCCTGCTGATGTGCAGCTGCGGCTCGCTCTGCCCCGAGTTCCTCCGTCCCGGCTGCAACCCAACGTAGCAGCCCACGTCGCGGCTCTTGCGAAAACGCTGCGCATCTTCCAGCGTCAGCATGTAGGTGAGCGCGATCAGCGTTCCCACTCCCTTCACCTGTTCCAGCCGCGCCACTTGCGGATAACTTTCCCTGGCGATCTTCGCGATCTGCTGGTTGTATTCGTAAATCCGCTGGCTCAGCGATTCGATGGCACCGAGCAACGGTTCCAGCGCCGCTTGCAGCTCCGGACTCAGTTGTCGTGCTGTCTCGGCGTTCAGGTTGCGCGGGCTGCAGCCGCGCAGCCGCTCTCCGTAGGACTTGGTCAGTCCGCGCGCCGTGTTGATCAACGACGTTCGCCCCCGCACCAGTCCGGCGCGCGCGCGGATCACCATCAGATGCGCCTGTGCCTGCGCACTGCGATGCTGCACCGGCGACAACAACTGCGGATCGATCCGCGCCAACCGCGCCAGCGTGCGGGCGTCGAAGCGATCATCTTTCCGTCGACTCTCCCCGATCAAGCGCACGTTGCGCGCATGGGCCACGATCACTTCGTGTCCCAACTCGCTCAACACCCGACTCACCCACGGCGAATGCATCCCCGTCTCCAGCGCGATCCGGCTCCGTGGCATCTTCCCAAACACTTCTTTCATCGCTTTCGGAGTCGTGCCCAGCTTCTGTTCCAGAACTACTTCCCCCGCTTCATCCAACACGCAATACCAACTCGATCGATCCCCCAGATCCAAACCGATCGTCAGTTTCTGCTCACGAAAATTCTTGCTCTGCCTTGTCCCTACAGTGCTAATCTTCTTCATTGCCGGTCTCCTTTATCTCTTGCGCCTTCGAGCGCGTCGATAACTTGGGAGCGTATCGCATCCCGCCGGAGACCGGCCTTCTCATCCCATCTGATTTCGTCAATTATAGACGTCAGGGCTAACTAAGAGAAGGCCGTCCGCGGATCGAGCGGCCTTCTGCTCTTTGCCTTTGCTGCGGTCGGCTTCTACTACTGTGACTCCCGTCCGGATTCGTCGAGCCATAAGCGCGCACTTTATGGCGTCACCCGGAAGTTAAGGTTACTGGTCAGCGTGCCGGAGCGTGTTTTTACCTTGACCGGGTTTTGAACGTAATGGCGATCGTGTCGCAGCGGTGTCGTTCGCCTTCAACGCCGGCGCGAACCGCTTTAGTCAGGGAACAATTCTAAACACCGTGCCGCCCGAGCTCTTAGGTGACCGCCGCCAACGGCTGTGGTGCCGTAGAGGTGCCCTCCCTTGCCAAATATCAGGCCGGCGGTTGGCGCGCTGCCATCGTGGCGGCTGAGCAAAGTCGGAAAGTGTCGTTTCAGTCCAGGGATCGCCCTGCGCGATCGGCGGTGTCAGTTTGAAGACCGACCCATTGTTACTCTGGCCGCCGTACGTCGCTGTCCCGTAAAGATTGCCCGCCCTGTCCACAAGTAGACCGGGCCGGAGCTGCTCCGTCCCTGCCGTCGGTAAAGCTGTAGAGCGTTGTTTCCGTCCAGGGGTCGCCCTGCTTAGTCGGCGGCGTGACTTCGAAGACGGTGCCGCAACCTGCGCCGCAGAAGCTGAAATTGCCGCCCTCAGCGGTTGTGCCGTAGAGATTGCCAGTCTTATCGATGATCAGAGCAGCATTCGGATACCCTCCGTCGCTACCGCGTGTGAAACGGTAGAGTACGCCCTCGGTCCAAGAGCCACCCTGCGTGGTCGGTGGCCTCAGCTTGAAGACTACGCCCCACTGTGCCTTGTTTCCGCCGCCTGCGGTCGTCCCGAAAAGCGCACCATGCAAGCCAAACGTTAAGCCGGCCCTGGGAATGGCGCCGTCGTTACCCCCGGCAAACCTGTAAAGCACGCTCTCGGTCCAGGGAGCGCCCTTGGTGGCTGGCGGCGCGAGTTCGAAGATCGTGCCCTCATCCCCGAAACCGCCGCCAATCGTAGTGCCATAAAGATTGCCCTTGCTGTCCATGATCAGGCCCGCAACAGGATTAGCGCCGTCGCTCACGCCCGTGAACCTGTGGAGAACAGTCTCCGTCCAAGGGGCTCCTCGCGTAGCCGGCGGGGTGAGTTGGAAGACCGTGCCGCACCCGGCGTGTATGCTCTGGCAATTTGCGCTCCCCCCGCCGTCATACGTCGTGCCATACAGATTTCCCGCTTTGTCCGCGACGAGATTGCCAAAGGGATTGGCGCCGTCGTTGCCCCCGATAAAACTGTAGAGCACGCTTTCGGTCCAAGCGGTACCCGGCGGCGAAATCACAAACACTGTGCCAAGTTTAGGCGTTCCGCCGCCAACCGTCGTGCCGTAGAGATTGTGCGCCTTGTCCTCGATCAGGCTAGCCTGGGGAAAAGCTCCGTCGCTGCCGCCTTCGAAGCGGTAGAGCACGCTCTCCTTAATGCCGGCGGCGAAGGCAGCGCCCGCGAATATCGCAATTACCGCAAGTGCCGCGAGCGCTCGGGTGGAGGTGCGTTGGAATCCTTGGGGTTTCATCGGGGTCGGGTCTCCTGATCTCAATGAATGATCTTCACCCCCGCAGGCTGTGCCAAGGCAAGCACGCTTACTCCGGCTGCACTCGCCGCGGGTGCGTAAAAAGGTGATTGGGTGAGAGCGTTCCCGAGGATTGAACATTTATTCCCTTCTCGTTCAAGCCGCGATTGGGCTTTCCCGCGAGGACAGCGTACTTGAAGCGTGCGAACAATCTTGTCCGCTTTCCGCTGGTTTGTCAATTGTGCAAGTAGTTGCGGTTCTGTCACTTAGGTTAGCGTCTCATGGTTGTTGACGCAAAATCGCGATAACGCTTATTGACCCCTGAGCCGGGGGTTTTGAGTGTAACGGCCTGGTTTCGTCAACTATCAATTGCTGGCTATCCGCTTGGCAGTGCAATCCGCGCTCAGGCGATTTGATTATTCATTGATGCCCTGAGGCGAAGGGTAGGTGGTAAAATAGCCGATCTTCTTCTCTGGCGAGAGGCAGCGACAAATGGCCACCGAAGGCAGCCAAGAAACCCTCCCGAAACCAGCGACTCCGCTAACATTCTGCGAAACCCTGAACTACTACTTCGCAATGGAAAACGCGCTGTACGAGGAAAAGGTGCGAGACGCAAACAGTGAAATGGCCCAGTTGCTACAGCGTGTCGTGGACGCACTTCGATACGAGATGTTTCAACGGGCTGATGCAAAAGGCATTGGGGCGGCCTTCCGTTCTTTCATCCGCGACGAGCAAGACGTTGAAGAGCGTACTCTCTGGCTCAGAACGACTACCAGCAAGTTGGAGGCTACAAGAGTGCTGAGTCGGTGGTTGGTGAGCTTGTCGCTAAGTTGTGTGGTCTTTCTTCTTGCCACCGACATTCTTGATGTTGATTGGTTAGTAGCTCTTTTCTGGGTGCCTGCGATAATTTACATGGGTTTGTGGCTTCCTTCGTTCATGGATATGTTCGCCTCGCACAAGGAGCGAAAGTTGCGTGAGTTGCGCCGCATTGCCGATGTTTCCCAACCGGAGTGGTGGATCATCGACTCGACCATTTTGCGCATTGCCTAGTGAGACGAACCGCTGCCCGCAAGGGACAGTCCCCGGTTGACCAGTCCTCGCCTCGGAATCCGTTGACGCCTCAGTCCGCACACGGCAAACATCTTGCGGATCAGGATCAGAAACGCCTTCCGCTGGGCCTTGACTCGCGCCACCACCTGGCTTTTGCGGTCGGGAATCTGCAGCATGGTGTTGCAAAATCCCCGTTACACTCATCTGCGTTTGACAACTTGATTTGGCCCCACCTCGATACTTACATTTGGCCCCACCTGTAGTAATAAGGATGCCCTGTCTGGTTCGGCAAAGTTTTTGCGTCTCCAGCCGGGATGGAGTGCAGAGGAAGGGGCGGCGTTTGAGCCCCTTCCTTTGCACCAGCAATGTAGAAGCTACTCCGTCGGCCGCTACGATGCTTTCTTTTTCTGCCGCACCTCCAAGGTTCTGCGAAAGCGGTACGATTCGGCGCCGGTCTCGATGATGTGCGCCCGGTCGGTGATTCGGTCCAGCAAGGCCTTGCACAAGCGCGGATTGGGAAACACCTGCGTCCACTCGGAAAACGGCAAGTTCGTGGTCACGATCAATGTGGCCCGCTCGGCGCGTTCGGCGATCACTTGGAACAGGAACTCCGCTCCGATGTCGGCCAGCGGCACGTAGCCGACTTCATCGAGCACGATCACGTCGTAGCGCAACCAGCGTGCCAGCACCCGCTTCACCGCATTGTGTTGCCGGGCTTCGACCAGCTCGTTGACCAGGTTCGCGGCCGTGGTGAATCGCGCTCGCCGCTTCTGTCGGCACGCGGCCACGCACAGGCCCGTCGCCAGATGCGTCTTGCCGGTGCCGCATTCGCCCATCAACACCACCGGTTCGGCGCGTTCGATGTAGCCGCCTTCGGCCAGTTCGCGAATCTTCGCCGCCGGAATCTGTCGCGCCTGGTTGAAGTCGAACTCTTCCAGCGTCTTCAGCCGCGGCAGCTTGGCATCGCGCAGCCGTTGCTGAATGGCGTGCCGGTCGCGTTCTTCCGACTCCATCGTCAGCAGCGCTTCCAGATAGCCGATGTGACTGCGCTGTTCTTTGATGGCCTGCTCCGCCAGTCGCACGAAGTTGCGCTCCGATCATCGGAATGCGCAGCGCCTTGCAATACTGCTTCACGCTGGCGTGTTCGAGAGCCTGGGTTTGCTCTTTCATCGCGCCACCTCCGCACCGGTGGCAGCGATGCCGAGCAGCTGGTCGTACTCGTTCATCTGCGGCAACGGGCGCTCGTAGCGTTCCAGTCCATTCAGCTCGAACGTAACTCCGTGCGCGGACGATCCAGTTCCGTTGCCGTCAGCAGATGCCGCACCGCGGCCGCATCCGTGCAACCCAAAGCCAGCGCCTTCTCCACCGCCTGCTGCAGCCGATCCCAACCGTGCCGCTTGCCGAGCGTGAGTAACTCGATCATCTCCCGCGTGCCTGCGTGTTTGCCGTGTCGTTCTTGCAAGCTCTGCCAGAGCCGGTCGAAGCTCTCCGGCCAGCGCCCGCGTTCGCGCCACTGCCGCAGCGGACTCGATCCCGCCAGCGCTCCCGGTTTCTTCTCCAGCACGTCGAGATAGTGCTCCAGATCGAGCACCTGCTCATAGCGACCGAAACTGCGCTCGTGCCGCGCCACGCACTCCCGCTCTTGCCAGATCTCGACATAGGCCGGCAGCAGTTTCGCTTGCGGGCGCGTGCCCGGCTTCAACGGCGTCGAGTAGAAGTTCGTGCGCACCTTCACGCAGCCCTTGCCGTCCACCGTCGGAAAACTGGTCTCCGCCAGCTCGAATCCTTCCGCCGTCAGCGGCAGCAGATGCTCGCGTTCGATCCGCATGGCCTCGCCCGACCGGCATCGGCTTGCCCGCGATCCGCCGCTGTTCGTCTTGCTGGCAGCAACTGCGCAAGTGCTGGTTCAACTCTTCCAGGTTCGTCGCCTGCGGAATCGGCACCAGATGGTTCCGGCGGAAGTAACCCACTTCGCCTTCCACTCCGCCCTTCTCGTTGCCCCGCGCCGGATTGCAGAACTCCGTCTGAAAGCCCCAGTGCGAACGGAAAGCGATCAAGCCGCTCCGTCTCCTCCCGCTGATGGCCGCGCAGAATCTTCTTCACCGCGCTCTTCAGGTTGTCGTAGCGCAAGCAGCCGGAACACGCCGCCGAAATAGTGAAATGCCAACTCGTGCGCTTCCAGAAAGGCCTGCTGCGTGGCGTGATAGTAGGCCACGTGAAACGCTCCGCCGCTCGCCATCGAGCGCATCGCAAAAATGTAAACCTCGCAATCGTTCGCCCGCGAAGTCGGCCATGGCTTCGTACCAATCCACCTGCGCCTCGCCGCCCCAGTCGTAGACTTGCGGCACGAACGTCTCCCGCCCCGTCAGCCCAGCTCTTGCTTGCGCTCCCGCACATAACGCCGCACCGTCGCTTCCGCCACGGTGCTCCGGGCGCTCCTGCCGAATCCGTTCCCAGATCCGATGTGCCGTGTGCCGCTGTTTGCGCGGCGCCTGTCTGATCCGCTGCGCAGAATCTCGTCGATGAACTCCATCACCGGACCCAGCCTCGGCTTGCTTCGCGCCGCCAGTCTTGCGCTCCGGCGGAATCGCACTCGCCAGGGCCTGTCGCACCATTCGCCGATGCACGCCCAGTTTCTTCGCCACCGCCCGGATCGTTCCCGCTCCATGCGTATATTCCCGTCTGATCTCTTCGAATAGCTCCACCTTGCGTCTCCTGTCCATCGCCCTCCCCGTCCTGCTTCGCAGACAGGGTAGGCCGATCTATCGGTTACGGGTGGGGCCAAATTAGATGATCGAAGTGGGGCCAGTTCAGAGTAGCGAAATCATCATCATGCTGCCGCAGGGGTTTTGAGTGAAATGACCTCCCTTGAAAAGAGCCGTAACTCACTGCACAGGGGTTGGCGTAGAGCCTCTTTTCATGCTTCGTTGTGACCGGATTCCGGTCATGCTGACTTGGTTATGCCAGTCAACCCTTCCTTGGTTTCCGATGCCGTCACCTACAACGGTGATGCCCATCACTGCGAGCGTAGCCGCACCGTCGTAGCTTGGATTCGAGATTCCAAATCCAAGGAGGGCCTTATGAAATGTTCCTCGGGGCCCCGTGAGACAGCTTCCAACCTTCCTGAGTCAGTCCATCAACACCTCAACAGTATGCGATTGCGGCGGGCGCAGCAGTCAGTCTGGAGGTGAGACCAATATTATGAAAGTGAAGTAAAGAGTCCCCTCCCAATGTCCACGCTTCGAGGGTCTCGAACTTAGGAGTTCATTATGTCCATGAACTTACGTCAAAAAGTCAAGGCTGCCATTTATCCCGTTGGCAACCTTGTTCCCACTTCGCATTATTTGGGCCAGTCGTTCCGGTCTTGGCCAGCTGTGACTGCGGTGCTGTATGACATCAAGGTGCCAAACGCGGTACGTCCAAAACCAGCTCCCACGCCAGCGTCTGAAGCCAACATAAATATCTTGCTCGACCTGTTGGATATGACGCAGTGGATTACTGGCGACATCGCAGAATGCGGCGTTTTCCGCGGACGGACTCTGGTACCCATGGCGATCTATCTTGCTCAGAAACGCTCATCGAAGTACGTTCTCGGTTTCGATTCCTTCGAGGGATTTGATGGGGCGATCAAGATAGACGTAGAAATGGGCGGAGAGGAGTGTAAGGATAGGCACGTCGCTGCATTCAACGAAACATCTGTGGGGCTTGTACGGAAAAAGCTGCGGCGATTCGGAATCAGCAAAGCAACCTTGGTCAAGGGCTATTTCCGGGATACTCTAAAGCAATATCCGGATCGCCGATTTTCTTTCGTTCACTTGGATTGCGACATTTACGAATCCTACAAAGAATGCTTAGAGTTCTTCTATTCGCGCATGAATGCGGGTGGAATTATTCTGTTCGATGAGTATCGAGACCCGCGGTGGCCCGGATGCACCAAAGCCATTGATGAGTATCTGGTTGATAAGCCTGAAAAACCAGTGATGATTATGCGCCAGAACGACCAAAAGTTTTACATCCAGAGGCTCTAAAAGATCGACGCATGGGTTCGACGGTCCGACACGTTGCGGTTCGAGTTCCTCATTTTTTTCCGCGCCATTCGTTCGTAACTTTTGTTAGCCAGGATTGGGTAATTCCTGGAATCCCAGGAGCGTAGAAAGTGTCGACACCTGTTGTCCTCTCAATTTTGCTACTGCTGACAACTGCATCTAATTCGGGTCGGGCGGAGTCTGAGCCGCATCCGTCCTCCACTCCAGTGCCCGCTACATTTTTCGGTATGCATCGCCATGTCTGGCCGAAACGGCCTGAACCATGGCCAGAGATTCCCTTTGGCAGCTTCCGACTCTGGGACTCGGCAACCGGATGGGCGCAGATCAATACTGCCAAAGGCCAGTATGACTGGAGTCAAGTAGACAGATGGTTTGCTGAACTGCAGCAACATGACGTGGAGGATGTGCTTTACACTTTCGGCAAAGTTCCACCGTTTGCTTCTAGCAGACCAAAGGCGGACTGCAACTATGGCCCCGGCCAGTGTGCCCCGCCCAGCGATCTGGATGCTAATGGTAACGGCACAGACCAATATTGGAAGGACTTCGTAACCGCCATAGTGACTCATAGCAAGAACAATCGTGGCATCCACATCAAGTATTGGGAACTGTGGAATGAGCCCTCTTTACCCCGGATGTGGTCAGGAACCATACCTCAACTATTGCGCATGGCACGTGATGCCAAAGAGATCATCCACGGCATTGACCCCGACGCAGTGTTCCTGACTCCTCCGGCGGGTCTCCAAGCTCCCAGGCACCGCGAGTTCATGGAAGACTGGCTGACCGCAGGTGGTGGGCAGTACGCCGACGGGATTTCGTTCCACGGTTATGTTCACGCGCCTGCCCCGGCGACGGATTTTATCAAATACTACGCGGAGTTTCGTAAAATCCTTGCCAAACATGGACAAGAGTCCAAGCCTACAATCGATACCGAGGCTAGTTGGGGAGACACATCAGATATTAGGGATGAAGACTTGCAGTCTGCCTTCATTACGCAGTTCTATCTGGTGCATTGGTCCCTAGGGGTGCAAAGGCTCTACTGGTATGCGTACAACGACGGCGCTACCGGAAAACTCTACAATCGGGAGCAGGGAAGGGCCGGCAAGGCCGCCAGAGCGTACCGCGAACTGTATCAGTGGATGGTTGGGTCTACCATGACCAAGGCCTGTACTCAGGACGCCTCGATTTGGGCGTGCGGTTTTACGACTAAGGACGGGCGCGAGGCGCTGGTCGTGTGGAGCGAAGTGGGCGAAAAATCCTACATTCCCAAGCCAACGCTCAAGAACCTCAGGGATGTGGAGGGACACAACTATCCGATTTCCGGTCCCGTGAGAATCGGGCCCAGACCGGTGTTATTGGAGGCTCGATAACCTCTCACGAGGAAGCCCAGCAAGACACCGTGAACCATGCAACCTTCAGTCGCGGCCACCTGGGTCGCGTTACTGTTGAAAAATCGCGGTTACACTCGTTGAGAAATTGGCCGGTCCGGGGGCTGCTGTATCATTTCCGGCGAACTTTCTATGCTTGATCAGCAGCCTCTTGAATGGCCCTTGGCGTAAAATAGTTGCGGTGGTTCCTTTCCCGCAATGTTAACCGAGGGCGTGTGGGCCGAAGTCTTAGTAGGCAAAGAGCACTTGCGGCTCTTCTCCGAGAAGAATGCCCAGGGTACGCAGGCGTCCGTCTACAACGTCAACACGAAGAGCTGGATTGCCCCGTCGGAAGCCGTTGAAGATATCGAACAGGGCAAGGACAAAACAAGAGAGTACGCCAGGTTATACCTGAAGCATGTCGCGGACTCGGAGCTGCCACCGTTGGAGTGGAAGACGTCCCGCTCGCCCTAGCGCTGCTACGTAATCTGCGCCATGAGAACCCTCGCGCGAACAATCGGGAAGTCCTGTGAGACGATCTCATGGGCCGATTTCACGAGTATTTTCTCAAAGAGTGTAATGGCCTGATTTCGTCAACAATCCAGTACAATCTCGGCTCTCACCTAAGGGAGTCGGTATTGTGCCATGAAGAAAAATATCTGGAGAGCGGTGATTGAAGTAGGTTTTATCATCTTCCTCTTTTATTCCAATCTCTTGATGGGAGAATTTGAGCGCTCAGGCATGGGCCAGAAGGGTGGAATGGCTTGGGCCTTAGGAGATGTTTTCACGGCTGCCAATTTTGGAATTGCCGTCGCTGCCGCGTTGTCGGTTATGGCCTTTTTGAATTTCTGCGAAAGAAGTTCTAGGCGAATCGCCATTTCAATCATTGATCCCGCGACCGGGGATCTTGAGTGCTATGGCCTCCCTCGAAAAGAGCGGTAACTCACTGCAAGCAGGGGGTTGGCGTAGAGCCTCTTTTCATGCTTCGTTGTGACCGGAGTCCGGTCATGCTGACCTGGTTACATCGGTTAACCTTTCCCTTGGTTTTCCCCATGCCATCACCTAGAACGGTGATTCCCGTCACGGCATGCGCAGCCGAACCGTCGTAGCTTGGTTTCGAGGCTCCGAGTTCTGCCTCATACGCAGTCAGCCCCTCAGGACCCAAATCGAGGCAACTCGGAGATTTCGGGTTCTCCCCCGACTCGAGTCCTACGCTCGTCGTGGCTCTCCGGCCGCCGCGAAACCCAAACAGTAACGAGTTTGGATAAGAGCAGGAGAAGAAGTCATGAATTATAAGAAATTCTTGGGAGCTGCGAGCGCGGCTCTGCTGATCGTTATCGCAATTTTCATGTTGACACCCGGCGCTTGGGCGCAAAGCAAGTACAAAACGCTGTACAAGTTCAAGGGCGGCAAGAACGGTAACGGAGCTTTTGCTGGCCTGATTTTCGATTCGGCGGGCAATCTCTATGGCACAACCGTTTATGGTGGCGCTCATGACGCAGGCACCGTCTTTGAGCTAACGCCGACCTCGACTGGTGGTTGGACCCAGAACGTGCTCTACAGCTTTAATTGCTCGGACGGCTGCAATCCCCAGCTGGAGAGCCTCATCTTTGATGGGGCTGGTAACCTCTACGGCACGTTGTCCCACGGCGGCGCATACGGGTATGGTGTGGTCTTTGAGCTGACGCCGACTGCGAACGGCGGCTGGACAGAGAGTGTGCTCTACAGTTTCACGGGCGGCGCGGACGGCGGGCAGTCCTGGTCTGGCGTGACTTTCGATGCGGGCGGGAATCTCTATGGCACGACTTGGGTGGGCGGCGCATACGGGAGGGGCGTGGTTTTTGAGCTGACCCCAACCTCGACCGGCTGGTCCGAGAGTGTGCTTCACGCCTTCACGGGCGGATCGGACGGAGCAAGTTCCGATGCCGGCTTGATCTTCGACAAAGCTGGCGATCTCTATGGCGTTACGTGGCCCGGCGGCACCCATGGCGCGGGCGTCGTCTTCAAGCTAGCCCCAAACTCTGATGGGACTTGGACGGAGAGTGAGTTGTATCAGTTCAAGGGCGGCAAAGACGGAGCCTATCCCCGAGCCCACTTGATCTTTGACTCCGCCGGTAACCTTTACGGCACGACAGGGAACTTTACCTCTTATGGATATGGCGTTGTGTTCAAGCTGGTGCCCAACTCCGACGGGAGTTGGACGAAGCATACCCTGCATCAGTTCACCGGTGGCAAGGACGGCGCCAACCCCGATGGTGGCCTAATCTTCGACTCCGCCGGTAACCTTTACGGCACGACCCCGCTAGGCGGGGCGGATGGCTACGGTGTCGTTTTCAAGTTGACGCCCACGTCGAGTGGCGGATGGAGTTACCACCTAGCCCACACCTTCATCAATATGCCCGGAGCCCATCCCTATTCTGGCTTGATCCTCGACGGCGCGGGTAATCTTTATGGCACGACCATGGGAGATTCTCGGCCCTTCGCCAGAGGCAGCTCAGAAGAAGCGGGCAGCACAACGACCTTCGGTTCAGTGTTTGAGATCACGCAGTAGCTGGCTTCTCCGGCTGCTCGGGGTTGGAGTGCCGAGTGGCCGGAGACCAGATTATGACTCGTAGCTGGGTAGAGTCGAGAAGAGGCGCAGTGACGTTAGCCTCCCGGTGGCGATTGGTCAGATTTTCACCTGGCCGCCTCAATCCGGTTTGGCGTGGTTCTGTTTCCTCTTCCCGCTCATCGAACTGGACAGGCGCGTTTCGCGCATCCAGCTCTCGGAGAAAGGTTCACGGTGTTGCCCACGGAAAGCTGGCGGTTCGTTCCGCAAGTCGAACCAGTCCAAACCTATTGTGCAGGAGCTGGTCGGAGTACCCCGTCGTACCGGCTCCCTTCCGTTGATGTTTGGTGCACAGCCACTGGCGAAGCCTGCGGCGAGTGTGTTCTTCCACTGCGCGATAAGCTTTGCTGACAGGGCCCAAGCAGAAGTAGTTGGCCCATCCGATGATTTGTCGGTTGAGTTGTTCCACGAGCTGCTCTGCGGCCTGCTGAGTTTGGCTTCGTCGAGTCGCTGCGCTGATCGCCTGACAGATGCGTTGCACCCGTTTCTTGGAAGGGGTCGTGCCTATATAGGCTCGGCCCGTCTTCGGCGAGTAGCAGCGACCAAACGAGTATCCCAGAAAGTCGAACTTTTCTTCCGGTAGCCTGCAGACCCGCGTCTTCTTTTCGTTCACCGTCAACTTCAGCTTCGTCATCATGTCCCGCATCGCACCTAGCGCCTCTTCGGCCTGGTAGCGACAGCAGATCACGAGGTCATCCGCATAGTTCACGATGTACGCTTTCCAACGCTTCTCGTATCCCAGCCGTTTCCAGCCAAGTACGAACCGGCGCATGTACAGATTGCTCAGCAACGGGCTGATCGGAGAACCTTGCGGACTTCCCCGCCCTTCATCCCGATTGCGCATACTGCGATGCTTCTTTCCACGCTCGTCCGTTTCCTCGACGGGTGCTTCCAGCCACATCTTGATCAGATGAAGCATCGCGCCATCGACAACTCGGCGAGCTACCGACTTCAAAAGTTCGGCGTGTGGAAGGGTATCGAAGTAGCTGCTGAGATCTGCGTCTACAACTTCTCCATGGCCGTGGTTGATCAGCTTATGGACGTGTTGCACGGCGTCCAATGCGCTGCGGTCTTGCCGATAGGCGTACTGTTCCAACGGCAGATCAGCCTCGAAGATGGGCTCGAGGACCAACACCGCCGCCGTTTCCGCCACCCGATCCCGGATAGCGGGCACTCCTAACGGCCGCTGCTTCCCGTCCGGCTTCGGTATATACACCCGCCGCACAGGAAGCGGTTGATACGTTCGTCTTTTCAGCTCTTGCACCAGTTCGTCCAACCATCGCTCTACTCCATATGCCGCGATGTCCTCGAACGTTTGGCTATCTACTCCTGCCGCTCCACCATTAGCTTTGCAGCATTCGTAGGCGAAGGCCAGAACGTCTTTTCGGTACACCTTGTCATACAGTGCATGGAAACGAAAGTCGGGCGATCCCTTCGCTTTGTCGTGCAACGCCGTCTGCAACTTCTGAACACTGGCTGGGGTTGTTAGGTTCGACACCAATCCCTCCGTCTTCGTCGCTTCTTGCGTTTCCTTTCAACTGAGGCCCCTTCCCTCCACCGGCATTACCCGGTTTCGTCAGTACTGCGAGCCTCTCCGTCACCCCACACGGCCCGGCCTGTCTCTCACGAGTTGCCAGTTGATCGCGACTGCGATCACCGCTGGGGCTTCCCGTGTTGCGTCTGATCCCCTGTGTCTGCATGCTGTCGCCACTACCCCGGCAGGTCCGAGAGACTAACTCGCTCATGACTACTCCCTCGACGTCGGCCTTCCCCAAATTTCGGATGGGTCGGCTCCTGCATTATCGTTTTCGGGGCCTGCTCAGCGTTCACTCGCGTTACGGCCTGCAGACTCGCCAAGTCGCCTAGCGACCCTCTACACCGGAGGCTTCGGCGGCTTTGTTACCTCCACCGCCGCTCCGATTGCTACCGGGTGGAGCGATCCAGTTCCCGGGCGGGTCTTCTTCCCGCTGTGGACCAGCGCCTTTTCACGGCGCACCGAAAAATCGCGATTACGCTCAAAACCCCCTCAATGAGCGAAATGGCCTGTTTTCGCCAGGTTAACTTCCCTTTGGCTTTCCCAATGCCGTCACCGAGCACGGTGATAATCGTCACCGCCGTCGCAACCGAACCGTCGTACATTGGGTTCGAGGTTCCCTGAGTCCTTCCTCATTCGTAAGTGGGCCTGCAAGACCAAATCAAGGCAACTCGGAAATAGCGGGTTTTTCCCTTGACCCGAGTCATGCGCTGGGCGTTGTTCTCCGGGCCGCCGCGAAACCCAAACAGTAACGAATCCTGACCAGACATGAGAGATGGCAGGAGGACAGCCTTAAGGAGCGCGAAGATCGTGCTTCGTAGCCGGCCGAGAGAATTCATTTTTGAACCTGGAGTTCATTTGATCGGCAAGATGAGAGGAAACATCATGACTCATAAGAAATTGTTGGGAGCCGCGAGCGCGGCTCTGATGATCATCATCGCAATAACTCTGGTGCTGGCGCCCGCCGCCTGGGCACAAAGCAAGTACAAAACGTTGTACAAGTTCAAGGGCGGCAAGGATGGAGTTTATCCCACCGGCCGTCTGATCTTCGATCAGGCAGGAAGTTTCTACGGCACGACGTCGAACGGCGGCGCTCATGGCTTGGGCACAGTGTTCGAGCTAGTCCCCGGCCAGGGCGGAAGCTGGACCGAGAAGGTGCTCCACCATTTCACGGGTGGCAACGACGGAGCCAATCCAATTGCTGGCGGCGTCAGCTTCGACCCGGCAGGAAATCTTTACGGGACGACGTCGTACGGCGGTGAGTATGGTTCGGGCACCGTCTACAAGCTGGCTCCGAATTCCGACGGAAGCTGGAGCGAGAGCGTGCTCTATTCTTTCGGGGCGGATGGATGGGGGACGAACGGACCGTTGAGCATCGACGCAGCCGGGAATCTCTACGGCGTACAGTTTGCGGGCGGCAGCGGGGCGTGCGGTTTCGGGTGCGGGTCCGTCTTCGAGTTGAGCCCGAATTCCGACGGAACCTGGACCGAGAAGACGATTCACAGCTTCAACGGCAAGGACGGAAGCAATCCCGAAACCGGCGTGATCTTCGACGCAGCCGGGAATCTCTATGGGACGACAGTTACCGGCGGAAAGTGTGTGGAGTGGGGATGTGGCGTCATATACAAGCTGACCCCAAATTCGGACGGAACCTGGAGCGAGAGCGTGCTGTATAGCTTCTGCTCACTCGCGAACTGCCACGACGGACAAAGTCCCTCAGCTACGCTGATCTTCGATCAGGCAGGAAATGTCTACGGCACGACGTCGAACGGCGGCGCTCATGGCTTGGGCACAGTATTCGAGCTAGTCCCCGGCCAGGGCGGAAGCTGGACCGAGAAGGTGCTCCACCATTTCACGGGCGGCAAGGACGGCTCCAATCCCTACAATGCTAGCGTGAATCTCAACGAGGCAGGTAGCGTCTTTGGTACGACGTTCCAAGGTGGCAACCTTAGTGATTGCAACGGCGCAGGCTGCGGCGTCGTGTTCAAGCTGGCGCCGAACTCTAACGGCGGATGGAACGAGACCGTGCTGCACGCCTTCGCCGGCCATCCGGGAGCCAATCCCGTTACCGGCTTGACGTTTGACGCTGCGGGGAATCTATACGGAACCACCTCGGGAAGCACGAACTGGGGACAGTGTTCCGCGAAAACATGCGGTTCGGTGTTTGAAATCACGCCGTAAGCTGGCTTCTCCAGCCACTCGGGTTTGCAGTACCGAGTGGCCGGAGACCGAGTTATCGCTCACAGCTGTCGTAATATCTCGATTACACTCATCATGCTGCGCAAGGGTTTTGAGTGAAATGGCCTGATTTCGTCAGTCGTCCGTTCCTTCGCGCTTCCAAAGCCATCACCTAGAACGGTGACGCCCATCACTGCAAGCGTAGCCGCGCACTCATAGATTGGGCTTGAGGTCCCTGAAATGTCGGGCTTCCCCCGCACCCGGGTCCTACGTTTGCCATCGCTTTCCGGGCCGCCGTGAAACCCAAACAGTAACGAATCCTGGACAGCCACGACATGTGGCGGGAGGACAACATTCGGGAGGAAACGCTATGGACCATAAGAAATTCTTGGGAGCCGGAGCCGCGGCTCTGATGATCGTCATTCTCGTAATTCTATTGTTGGCGCCCGCCGCTGGGGCAGCTAGCAAGTATAAGGTGCTGCATAGATTCCACGGTGGTGCGAACGACGGATCCGCCCCCTTCGCCGGCCTCATCTTGGACGCAGCCGGAAATCTCTACGGCACGACTCATGACGGCGGCGCATCTAACGACGGCACGGTCTTCAAGCTCACCCCGAACGCCGATGGAAGCTGGGCAGAGAGTGTTCTGTACTCGTTCATAGGCGGCAACGACGGAGCGAATCCTTGGGCCGGTCTCATCTTCGATACGGCCGGAGATCTCTACGGCACGACCAACGCAGGCGGCGCCTCCAACTTCGGCACGGTCTTCAAGCTCACCCCGAACGCCGACGGCAGCTGGACGGAAAGCGTGCTGCACTCGTTCAACGGCAGAGACGGATACTGGCCCGAAGCCGGCCTCATCTTCGATGCAGCCGGAAATCTCTACGGCACGACCTGGCATGGCGGCGCTTCAGACTCCGGCACGGTCTTCAAGCTTACCCCGAACGCCGACGGTAGCTGGACGCAGAGCGTGCTGCACTCGTTCAACGGCCGCGACGGAGCGAATCCCGAGGCCGGTCTCATTTTCGATGCAGCCGGAAATCTCTACGGCACGACCCTCGACGGCGGCGGTCATAACATGGGCACGGTCTTCAAGCTTACCCCGAACGCCGACGGCAGCTGGACGCAGAGCGTGCTGCACTCGTTCAACGGCCGCGACGGATTCAGTATCACCACCGGCCTCATCTTCGATACGGTTGGAAATCTCTATGGCACGGCGCCGTACGGCGGTTCCGGTTGCTCCAGTTCCGGCTGTGGCCTCGTGTTCGAGCTGACGCCGAACGCCGACGGAAGCTGGACGGAGAGCGTGCTGCATCGCTTCAGTGGTACCCCCGCAAGATATCCCAACGGCTTGATCTTCGATGGGGCGGGCGACCTCTATGGCACAGCCGGGGCCTGCGGTTCCGCGTGTGGGGGCGCGGCTTTCAAACTGTCACCCGATCTGGATGGAAGCTGGGCGTACAGCTTGATCCACGTCTTCCTGGGCAATCCCGCTTGGAGTCCGTCTGGTGGCCTCGTTCTCGGCAGCGCTGGCACGCTCTACGGTGCGACAGCGCAATGCCTCAGCGGCTGCAACGGTGTGGTCTACCAGATCACGCCGTAGCGGCTTCTCCGGCTGCTCGGGGTTTGAGTACCGAGTGGTCGGAGGAGACTGCGATGTCAGAGAGGAGAAAAGTCAATGAATCATAAGAAATTCTTTGGAACCGCGAACGCGGCGCTGATGATTGTCATTATCTTAACTCTGGTGTTGGCGCCCGGCGCCTGGGCGCAGAGCAAGTTCAAAACGCTGTATAAGTTTACGGGGGGTACGGACGGGAGCCAACCACGCGCTGGTCTGATCTTCGATCAAGCAGGAAATATGTACGGCATGACACAGGGAGGCGGCGCTAATGGGTTCGGCACGGTGTTTAAGCTAACCCCCAATTCGGATGGAAGTTGGTCGGAGACGGTGCTCCACCGGTTCACCGGCGACACGGACGGATTTATGCCCCACGCTGGCCTGACCTTCGACGTCGCAGGAAATCTCTACGGCACGACATCAGCAGGCGGCGCATATGGCAGCGGTACCGTCTTTGAGCTGACACCAAGTTCGGACGGAAGTTGGACTGAAAACGTGCTCCACCATTTCAACGGCAAAGACGGACGCGATCCCATGGCTGGCCTAATCTTCGACGCAGCCGGTAATCTCTACAGCACAACGTTCGCGGGCGGTGCCCCGGAGTTGTGCGTGCCTAGCGGCGGCTGCGGCACGGTCTTCAAGCTGACACCCAATTCGGACGGAAGTTGGACTGAGAGCGTGCTTTACAGCTTCTGCTCAATCGCGCACTGCACGGATGGGGGAACGTCCCAAGCTGGCCTAACCTTCGACGCGGCAGGAAATCTCTACGGCACTACCCCGCTGTACGGCAGCCGGATTGCTTTTGGATATGGCGTCGTCTTTAAGCTGACTCCGAATTCTGACGGAAGCTGGACAGAGGCTGTGCTTCACCAGTTCAGGGGCGGAAAGGATGGCGGTCATCCGTATGCCAACGTGACCTTCGACGCGGCAGGAAATCTCTACGGCACGACGAACGCGGGCGGCGCATATGGCGGCGGCACCGTCTTTGAGCTGACGCCAAATTCGGACGGAAGTTGGACTGAAAACGTGCTCCACCATTTCAACGGCAAGGACGGACGAGGTCCCATGGCTGGTCTAATCTTCGACCAAGCAGGAAATCTCTATGGGACGACGGAGGGGGGCGGAAATCCTTCGTGCGGTTCGTATAGCAACGGCTGTGGCGTTGTCTTCAGGCTGACCCCGAATGCGAAGGGCAGATGGAACGAGACAGTGTTGCACACATTCACGGATCATCCAGGAGCCTTCCCCTTGGCGGGGCTGGTCTTCGACGCAGCGGGAAATCTCTATGGCACGACCTCCGGGGATGGCACGACAACATTCGGTTCGGTGTTTGAAATCACGCCGTAGCTGGCCGGAGACCACCTTTTGGCTCCTAGCTGTCGCAAAATCGCGATTACGCTCAAAACCCCACTGACAGGCGAATAGAGGGCGGGGCGGGCTCACTCCCGATACTGAAGTATTACGTCACTCGGCTTAGCGGGGTTGTAAACGAACTGGAAGCGAAGCCCCAGATATTTGCCGGGGAACTCGGCTGGCAGTGGCGGAAATCTAGTATCCGTGATGCCCAACCATGCGGCATGGTCCAGCGGGACATCTCCGGTCCTTCCCACCAATCTCATTCCAGCGATCTTGCCAGTCTTGAGGATGGCAAACTCAATGGAAACCACGCCCTGCATCATCCTCGGAGCACGTGCTGAGGGTGGGCTTAGCTTATACCAGTTTTGCTTGACGGTTTTCAGCACGCGTTGCAGATAGGGGCCAAAATCAGTGCCCATCGTATCCGTAAGTATGTCGACACCTCCAAGTCCTGCCGTGGCTGCGCGAGGCTGCTTGGGTTCCTGTGCATTGGAGTCAGATGCCGGAGGTTCCTGCTTCCTTTCAGTTGAAGTGGCGCTGCTTTGTGCGAGCACAAAAGCGCTGCAAGTCAGACAGGCCGCAATGCCGAAGCGCAAAAGATATTTCATGAAGGGTTTACCTCTGAGATCCCAATCACGAAGCATTCTAACCCGAGCGCGGACAGGACATGCTGAGAAGCACACGGCTGTTGCAAAATCGCGATTACGCTCAAAACCCCCTCAAAACGTCTAATGGCTGGTTGCGTCAGCAACAAGCCAAAGCCGCTTCATGGCTCGAACACGTCAACTCTTATGGTGCTCCAGTGTGCCGTTACTTCACAACCGCTGCCATTGATATCCGAACATACCAGATTCAATGCGACCGTATGATCGTTTGAACTGGAATTCGTTACGGTCGTCAGAACGGAAGCGGGAAAACTCTGGCGGGTGTCAAAACCATTAAAACCCACGAAATTCTTGGCGAAAAGGTAAAAACCGTCGGCGCCGGTGGGTCCGATCGTCGGAGCAGTATCGTCAACCAGGAACTGGAAGGAATCGGCTCCGGCACCCGGGCACCGGTAACAGGCTCCGCCCATCGAAACCTTCGCAACCAGGGAAATCTGGAACGTACAAGTTTGCCCAGTCGGCGCCGGACAGGCGACAGTAACAGGGGCGAACATAGGTGTTTTTGCCGAGCAGCCTGGCCTTGTGCATTCGACCCTTGCGCCCGTCTTGTTGACGACAAATGTAGTTGTAACCAGACTCTCGTTGCTTAAGATCGTTTGACCCATTGCAAACAATCCAATTAGCACAAACAACAAACAGCACGTCGCTCTTCGCATACGCTCCCCCGCTTGGCCGGGGGCATGTTAGCACGAAACGTCGGCATCACCCACACCTGTCAACTGACGTAAGATCCCGTTTTCGTCAATTGTTTGACTCTCGATCCGGTGGGACAGATAATGAACCACCATTGTCGAGACCCTTGGATTTCATGTTCCCATGAGTTCTATCCAATATCGCCCATTATGGAACCCAGCGAATCTGAATTCCCCGTTTCGTATGGCGATCCTCGCGTGCCTGGTGGCGACCATGTCCTACCTCGCTGCGAAGTTAGGGACGACGGTTGTAATACGGGACACGTTGGAATGGCCGCTTTGGCCGGGAAATATTCTCCTGTTATCCGCTCTGGTGTACCTTCCACGCAGAATCTGGCTGATAGTAATCGCAGCGGCCCTTGTTACATTTGCATTCTATGATCTGCGCTTCGGCATATCGATTCGTTCCATCATTTTCTACCAGTTGTCTGATATAGCAGAGGTCCTGACAGCTGCATGGGGTCTCAGTTATTGCTTTGGCGGTGTGCCTCAGCTAGATAGCGTGAAGGCCCTGGCTAAGTATTCTTTCTTCGCCGTGCTGCTCGCGCCATTCGCCGGAGCTTTTTTCAGTGCGCTTACCACACATGGGGATTATTGGAGAAGTTGGCGAATTGCTTTTTTGTCACAGGCGCTAGGATACCTCACGGTGCTTCCGGCCATTTTGGGCTGGGTTAGCAAGAGATCGGAATGGGCACACGCGTCGCTTTCTCGCTACCTCGAGGCGTCAGTGCTACTGGCTGGTTTGGCTGTTCTAGGATATTTCAGCTTTGTTTCACCGTCGACCATCATCGCACCGGTGCTGATTATTATGCCCTTTTTGCTTTGGGCGGCTTTGCGCTTCGGAACAACCGGTGTCAGTACTGTTGCGATTGCTGTGGCCTTTCTGGCGATCTGGGGCGCAGTCCAAGCACGCGGTCCCTTTGTCGGGTCGGAGTCGGCTAGTAATGTGCCGTCAATTCAGGTGTTTCTACTTTTCGTTGCAGCGCCTTTCATGGTTCTCGCCGTCGTTGTGGAGGAACATAAACAGAGCCAACTTGCCCTGCGCCAGAGCGAAGATAAACTCCGTCTACTTCTCGATTCGACCGGCGAAGGCATCTATGGAGTTGACCTCGAAGAACGCTGCACGTTCTGCAATCCCGCTTGCCTTCGCGCCTTGGGGTATGAATGCGTTGACGAACTGCTCGGCAAGCACATGCATGGTCTGATTCATTACGCTCGTGCAGACGGGACGTCGTACCCAGTGGAGGAGTGTCGAAACTTTCGGGCCGTCGGGGCGGGCGAGGGAATCCATGTTGACGACGAGTTGTTATGGAGGGCGAATGGTACAAGCTTCCCCGCTGAACTCTGGTCGTATCCACAGCGCAGGGGGCAAGAGGTTATTGGGGCTGTTGTCGCGTTTATCGACATCAGCGAGCGCAAACGGGCGGAAGAGGCCCTCGCAAGCGTGAGCCGCCGGTTGATTGCAGCACAAGAGCAGGAACGTACCCGGATCGCAAGAGAGCTTCACGACGACATTTGTCAGCGTCTCGCACTGTTGGCCATCGCGCTAGAACAACTCCAGCAAAACCCTCCCAACGTGGCAGTTGAAGTCGGTAGCCGGCTGGGCGAACTCCGGAGGCAGACCTCTGAGATAGCGACCGATATCCAATCCTTATCACACGAGTTGCACTCCGCAAAGCTGCAATATCTGGGGCTGGCTGCCGCCGTAAGGGGATTCTGCAAAGAGTTCGGGGAACAGCAGAACGTGCAGATTGACTTCAACACCCACGGCCTGCCAAGCCCGTTGTCGCCTGACATCTCTCTTTGCCTCTTCCGAGTACTGCAGGAAGCCCTGCACAATTCGGCAAAACATAGCGGAGTTCGATGCTTCGAAGTGCGATTGTGGGGAGTGTCGGGTGAGATTCATCTGACGGTTAGGGATTTTGGTTTGGGCTTTGACCGGGAAGCGGCCAAGGAGAGCCGAGGGATTGGTCTCATCAGCATGGAGGAGCGTCTCAAACTTGTGAACGGAACACTTTCAATTGCATCACAACCCAAGCAAGGCACCACCGTCCACGCTCGCGTGCCTCTCATTTCGGGAAGCGACGCCATGCGATTGGCAGGGTAGGATTCTTTCCCTTTAGACAACACCTCCGAGCATCTACTGCTGCGTAATAGCTCCTTCATCTCTGGCGAAGACGCTCGGCGGCCGGAGCCGAACAATCCACTTGCTGACAAACTGCCTGCCCTCTCGCGCCGCTTCCACTGCAACTAGCAGTTCGTTTCCTGCATGCGCCTTTACGACGTATCCCAACGCCCCTGAGCTCAAAGCTTCTTCGATTACATCAGCAGAGGATTCCTGGCTGACGAACAGTACCTTGGATTGGGGGGCAAGCTTGCGGATTTGGCGGGCCGCTTCAATTCCATTCAGCCCGGGGAGTCCGATGTCTAGCAGAATCAAGTCGGGCTGCAGTTCTTGGGCCTTCTGGACGGCTTCTAATCCATCGGACACTTCGCAGATGACTTGCAGTTGCGATCCGTCTCCCATCATCGAACAGACGTATCGTCGGAAGGGTTCGAAATCCTCTACTACGAGAACGCGGACTGATGACATGCCGACCCCCGGCTTTCTCCAGCCGATTCCGCGCGGGCCGCGTATCGGGAAACGAACTGGACTTTGTGGCTCCGTAAGCATCATCTTCCCTGGGAACCCAGTCAACTATTATTAATAGTAGATTTAAGAGACCTCGTGCTGGGCGCTCCTCCAAGCTTTTGGTGTAGGCAGTAAGCGATGTCAAGAGAACAAGGCCGCCAATCTACACGGAAGGTGCGGACGGGCGGCCCTTTCCCCCTCAATCTTTGTTCGCTCTGGCTGTAACCAACCCAGCCGGCGGATTAAGGACGCGACAACTTAGGATCAGCGGTAGGACCAGAAGCATGGCCGCCGGTTCGCATGGTTTGAAAGTCGGAGTCTCTTCGCATACCCGACAATTCAACTTGTTCCAAGCGTGCGTTGAGACTCCGGGGGGGAGGAAGTCCCACCGGGCATAGTCATCGCTGAGAGGTCCTCGAATCAAGGGGTTTCTCGCTAAATGCCATACGTTTGCCCTATGTTTCTGTGAGCGAAACCTTGGGCCGACACCTGAATCGTGTTAGTTGCGATAGAGCAATGAGTGTATTGTTACGCTACTCAGTTTGAAGACAACAGTGCATTTCACCGAGGCGGACAAGAAAGTCCTCGCCAAACTGCAGGCCATGACCGGATTGCGCCAGTCCCAAGTCATTCGCGCGGCCTTGAGAACTCTCTTGCGCAGGCTTGAAGCTGACCCTCAAGGTTTAACCAAGACGTGATGGGCGCTATCGCCCGGATCCCGGTTGCACTCATCGACAGATCAATGAGCGAAATGGCCTGATAGCGACAGCGATCCGTTATGAGCATCGGGCTGTTGTGCCCGGCACTGGCGCAACCGCTCAGGCGTGTTTGAGGCTGAGCCGTTCTGCAGCGTACTCGTGCCGGGCAAATTCTGGAAATCGCGCCCTTTTTCCCTGAACCTCCCCTCTACTCCGTACCGGCGCCGCTGAGTGCCACCTCTTGCGGGCTCGCGCCACCATTGTCAAATACCTCAAGCGTCGCCCTTTTTCGCCAAATATGCGTAGGCGCGAAGGTTACGCTGATGCTGCAGCTTCCGCCCGCCGGCACACCCGTTCCACAGGTGTTGGTCTGATGGAAGTTTCCGGCGGGCGTTCCAATGATGTGGATGCCGTGAATGCTCAGCGTTACAGTGCCGTAGTTTGTGAGCGTGGCCACCTGCGGCGGGCTGGTGGTTCCCACTTTCTGGCCGCTGAAGTTCAAACTTGAGGGCAACAGGGTCACCACGGTTCCGACTCCCGTCAGCGCAATCTTTTGCGGGCTGTTAGGAACATTGTCCCTAATCGCGACAGTCCCTGTGTGCGTGCCAAGGCGTTGCGGCACGAAGCTCACGTTAATGGTGCACTGTCCGTTTGGCGGTACTTGGGAGGGGCAGTTGTTGGTTTGGGAGTAATTAGCGCTGGCGGCGATCCTGGTGATTTTGAGGAGACGGTTGCCATTGTTGGTCAGGGCCACAGCCTGGGGTTTGCTGCTTGTGCCGACCAATAGCGTGCCAAAATTCAAGTTGGTGGGGGAAAGCGTAGCCCCTGGAATGTTCTGCACCAGAATGGGAACGGTTCCGTCTGCGCTGACGACCGCTATGTCCTGCCTGCCATCCCCGTTGAAGTCGCCCACCGCAACCGACACATTAGAACCCCCTAACGGAGACGAGACCAGGGTGAAGTTGCCCGTGCCGTCCCCCAGGAGGATGGAAACCGGTGAGGGGTCATCCCAATTGGTGGTGGCCGCCAGGTCCAGCTTGCCGTCCCCGTTGAAGTCGCCTATCGTTACGGAGGAGAGCCAGCAGCTTGTAGCCGGAGACGAGGCCAGGGTGAAATTGCCGGTGCCGTCTCCCAGCAGGATGGAAACCGTGCAGCTGAACTCGTTGGCGACCGCCAGGTCCAGCTTACCATCCCCGTTGAAGTCGCCCACGGCCACTGAGTTGGGAGCGATGCCCGTGGCCGGAGATGAGGCCAGGCTGAAGTTGCCCGTGCCGTCCCCCAGCAGGATGGAAACCGTGCCCGGGTCGTAGTAGTCGACGGTGTTGGCGACCACCAGGTCCAGTTTGCCGTCGCCGTTGAAGTCGCCCACCGCGACGGAGGTGGGCAGAGTAAGGTCCAGCGACGCGGCCAGGGTGAAGTTGCCCGTGCCGTCGCCCAGCAGGATGGAAACCGCCTGCCCGCCTATATCGTACTGTCCACTGGTGACCGCCAGGTCCAGTTTGCCGTCGCCGTTGAAGTCGCCCACTGCCACGGACGTGGGATGACTGCCCACCGCCGGAGACGAGACCAGGGTGAAGTTGCCCGTGCCGTCCCCCAGGAGGATGGAAACCGTGCTGCCACCCGTGTTGGCGACCGCCAGGTCCAGCTTGCCGTCGCCGTTGAAGTCGCCCACTGCCACTGACTCGGGCTCGGAGCCCGTGGCAGGAGATGAGGCTAGCGCGAAGTTGCCCTTGCCGTTCCCCAGCAGGACGGAAACCGTATCGTTATCTATGTTGGTGACCGCCAGGTCCAGCGTGCCATCTCCGTTGAAGTCACCCACCGCCGCGGACATGGCGTAACCCACAGCCGGGGACGAGGCTATGCCGAATCCGACGGAGCTTCCTTCGTTGCGGGTCACCGAGAAGAACGCCACGTTCGACGTGCCACCCCCCGGCGCCCGATTGACCACCGCGACCCAACCCGTGCTCGCCGTGGCGATGTCCGTGGCGGGAACAATCGCCGTTAACTGCGAACCAGTGACGAATTGAGTCGCCAGCGCACTCCCATTCCAGTTCACCACCGAGTTCGAAACGAAGCCTGTGCCGTTGACCGTGAGAGTGAATTGCGGTCCGCCGGGCGCCCTAGCGTCAGGCATGAGAGGCAGATTGATGAAGGGTACCGGCGCTTGAGCGTAACTCAGCGCCGATAGCAAGCCCAGCAAAACCGCAGCGAGGAGGGTCGCACATTTTCTCATTTTATTTCTCCTGATGTTCCTGCTGGTGGGTGGCAGTGCAGCTTACGAACTACTGCCGGGTCGTCGAAGGCTACCAACGAACCAGTGGGAGAGTCACCACTCAATTTTGTCAGACCGCGCAGGGAGCCTGCAGTGATTGAGGGCACCCTGCAGTGTGACTTGCGAACTGATCACTGACTGGATCGTCGGCCCTTCGGGGAACCTGGCGGACTTTTCTAATTGGGTAGAGTCGAGAAGAGGCGCAGTGACGTTAGCCTCCCGGTGGCGATTGGTCAGATTTTCACCTGGCCGCCTCAATCCGGTTTGGCGTGGTTCTGTTTCCTCTTCCCGCTCATCGAACTGGACAGGCGCGTTTCGCGCATCCAGCTCTCGGAGAAAGGTTCACGGTGTTGCCCACGGAAAGCTGGCGGTTCGTTCCGCAAGTCGAACCAGTCCAAACCTATTGTGCAGGAGCTGGTCGGAGTACCCCGTCGTACCGGCTCCCTTCCGTTGATGTTTGGTGCACAGCCACTGGCGAAGCCTGCGGCGAGTGTGTTCTTCCACTGCGCGATAAGCTTTGCTGACAGGGCCCAAGCAGAAGTAGTTGGCCCATCCGATGATTTGTCGGTTGAGTTGTTCCACGAGCTGCTCTGCGGCCTGCTGAGTTTGGCTTCGTCGAGTCGCTGCGCTGATCGCCTGACAGATGCGTTGCACCCGTTTCTTGGAAGGGGTCGTGCCTATATAGGCTCGGCCCGTCTTCGGCGAGTAGCAGCGACCAAACGAGTATCCCAGAAAGTCGAACTTTTCTTCCGGTAGCCTGCAGACCCGCGTCTTCTTTTCGTTCACCGTCAACTTCAGCTTCGTCATCATGTCCCGCATCGCACCTAGCGCCTCTTCGGCCTGGTAGCGACAGCAGATCACGAGGTCATCCGCATAGTTCACGATGTACGCTTTCCAACGCTTCTCGTATCCCAGCCGTTTCCAGCCAAGTACGAACCGGCGCATGTACAGATTGCTCAGCAACGGGCTGATCGGAGAACCTTGCGGACTTCCCCGCCCTTCATCCCGATTGCGCATACTGCGATGCTTCTTTCCACGCTCGTCCGTTTCCTCGACGGGTGCTTCCAGCCACATCTTGATCAGATGAAGCATCGCGCCATCGACAACTCGGCGAGCTACCGACTTCAAAAGTTCGGCGTGTGGAAGGGTATCGAAGTAGCTGCTGAGATCTGCGTCTACAACTTCTCCATGGCCGTGGTTGATCAGCTTATGGACGTGTTGCACGGCGTCCAATGCGCTGCGGTCTTGCCGATAGGCGTACTGTTCCAACGGCAGATCAGCCTCGAAGATGGGCTCGAGGACCAACACCGCCGCCGTTTCCGCCACCCGATCCCGGATAGCGGGCACTCCTAACGGCCGCTGCTTCCCGTCCGGCTTCGGTATATACACCCGCCGCACAGGAAGCGGTTGATACGTTCGTCTTTTCAGCTCTTGCACCAGTTCGTCCAACCATCGCTCTACTCCATATGCCGCGATGTCCTCGAACGTTTGGCTATCTACTCCTGCCGCTCCACCATTAGCTTTGCAGCATTCGTAGGCGAAGGCCAGAACGTCTTTTCGGTACACCTTGTCATACAGTGCATGGAAACGAAAGTCGGGCGATCCCTTCGCTTTGTCGTGCAACGCCGTCTGCAACTTCTGAACACTGGCTGGGGTTGTTAGGTTCGACACCAATCCCTCCGTCTTCGTCGCTTCTTGCGTTTCCTTTCAACTGAGGCCCCTTCCCTCCACCGGCATTACCCGGTTTCGTCAGTACTGCGAGCCTCTCCGTCACCCCACACGGCCCGGCCTGTCTCTCACGAGTTGCCAGTTGATCGCGACTGCGATCACCGCTGGGGCTTCCCGTGTTGCGTCTGATCCCCTGTGTCTGCATGCTGTCGCCACTACCCCGGCAGGTCCGAGAGACTAACTCGCTCATGACTACTCCCTCGACGTCGGCCTTCCCCAAATTTCGGATGGGTCGGCTCCTGCATTATCGTTTTCGGGGCCTGCTCAGCGTTCACTCGCGTTACGGCCTGCAGACTCGCCAAGTCGCCTAGCGACCCTCTACACCGGAGGCTTCGGCGGCTTTGTTACCTCCACCGCCGCTCCGATTGCTACCGGGTGGAGCGATCCAGTTCCCGGGCGGGTCTTCTTCCCGCTGTGGACCAGCGCCTTTTCACGGCGCACCGCAAAATCCCAATTACGCTCGAAACGTCTCAATGAGTTCTATAAAAAGGGATGTCAAGAAAAAAGTTCTGCCTCGACCGGAGGCCGAGAAGATTTTTGTCTCGACATCCAGCCCACTGTCTGTAAGTGCCCCCGGATTTCGCTCGAAGGGTTTGCTCTGGCTTGTCTGCCTTCCTGTGGGTTTCATCTTTTCGGTGGTGACGACGCCAATCGAGTCTTGAAACTTGGCAAGCGGACCTGGTCTTGGAGTGTCAACCATGGTTCTATCGGAGGCTCGTGGCCTATCGCTATCTCTGGTTATCCGAGGTGGCATAACGTGTAATGGGTGACTCGGTGCCGAAGCACACAGGGCCGATCTCATTGACTGATACTCACCTCGAACCGAGCGTCTCGAGAACCCGACCGGCCACCCCCCGAGAGAATCACCGGAGATGGAAAGGCCTCTTACCAGAGACGCTCAAGCGGCTTGCCGATGCAATTGTTTGGCGTCGAAACCTACTCCTTTCTTCCAAATGGTTAAAGTGATCGCGGCAATCTTTCGTGCCAGGGTGAGACGAGCCATCGTCGGTCGCATCCCTTTTTCCAGCAGCGCCACGTAGAAATCGTACAGCGGTCCAGGGCGAGTACTCGCAGAGAGAGCAGCGCCTTTGAACAGATTCTTCAGATCATGATTATGGTTGTCGTTCAGTCCGCGCACAGTGATGCGCTCCCGGTTTCGTTGCAGTTTCCCTCGCACATAGCGGTATTCGCCGCTGTCGTGCGTCTCGATCGCGAAACCACTGTAAGCCCACAGCTGGCGCTTGGTACGGAAACGATGGGGTGTCTGCAACAAGGCCACCAGCAACGCGGCACGAATCGGACCGATCGAGGGAATCTGGCGCAGCAATTTCACGGCAGGATGCTTGCGGCTCTCTCGCAGCAGGTCGCATCGCGCTTCCTGCCGCACCGGTTGCAGCAGATCCAGTTGCTGATACAACCGTTCGGCCCGCAGACGAACTCCGGGTTGCGGGATCTTGGCCAACCACTCGGCGCGATGTCGCGGGGCATAGACCGTGGCACCGCTACAGGGAACGGCCCAGCTGCGGTACAACGCTTTGATCCGACCCATGACTCGCGTGACATCTTTCGTGAGCGTCTGATAGCTGCGACCCAACTCCTTTAAGGTGCGCACCCCTTGCTCTTCGTGGTACACCGCATGCAGCTGGTTGCCGCGTAACAAGTCTGCCAGCTTACGCGCATCGATCCGATCACTCTTGCTACCGTCTTTCAGCAGGGCGTTCTTCCTTGGATCGCAGACCACAAGATGGGTAACGTGAGGCTTCAGCAAGTCATGTAGCCAGGCGGCAGAGGTTCCTTCTTCCAAGGTCACCGATAGACTTCCACGCAGCCCATGGATGAACTCTAAAATCGTGGCCGCTTTCGTCTCCAGAACGCATTCCATGATCAGCTTGCCCTGGCAATCCATGACGGCAACCGAGATCGTTGCCTGGTGAACGTCCATGCCAATATACTTTTCTTGGTTCATAACGGCGCTCCTTTCGGTGAGTGGTGATCCTAACCATCACAACCTACCGCAAAGTGGGTGCCTTTTTATATTGCGTGAAATGGCCTGGTTGCGACAGTTGATCACATTGGCCGGCAGCGGACGGAAAGTGTGGTCGCGCGCGATGCCAAGTTCGTCATCGACTACGCGGATGCGCACCAGAATGTAATTCTTGCCTCGGCCTGTTCCGGACACGGCTTCAACACTTCCCCGCAGTAGGCGAAGCGCTCGCTCAAGCATTGGGACTACCCACCAAAGCTGACTTATCGACTTTTGCATTACGGAGTGATTCGCCCCTGAAAGTGGCTACACCACTAGGACATAGTCTGGCTTGACGTATTTGTGCAGAATACGTCGGACAGCTAGAATCAAGGAACTCGCGAGTGTCAGGTTGGGGGGATAACTCGTTGCGGTTGCTTCTGTGGTTTGCAGTGATCTTTTCGGCGGTTTGCGCGTTTGCGCAGCAAGCCACTCCCTCCGCGACGCCGGCAGGATCGCCTGAGACTGTCCAGCAACCCACGGGCGCGTCGCCGAGCCAGACTGGAACACTGCCACCCGACCCTCCTACCAGCTCGAGCCATCCCGACGCTCCGAGCCAATCTGCGACTCATCCTGAAACGGACGCCTCGAAGCAGCAGCCCAAACGGATTCTCGGCGTAATGCCCAATTTTCGTGCGGTCAGCCCGGGGGCGACCCCTGCCCCCCCCACGTTCAAGCAGTCTCTCAAGATTGCCACGCAGAACAGTTTCGACTACTCGTCATTTATCTTTGTCGGCATCACCTCAGCTTTGGCGGAGGCAACCGACGCCCATCCACAACTGGGCAAGGGCATGGGTGGTTTCGGGCAGTACTACTGGCGTGGCTTTGTCGATAAGACGGACGGGAATTATTGGGTGATTTGCCTCTTGCCGACCGCTTTCCATCACGACGGGCGTTACTACGCCCTGGGAGAGGGCGGCTTCTGGAAGCGCGGTGCCTACGCCGCCACTCGCATTTTCGTCGCGCGCAAGTATAACGGGGACAATACGTTCAACATTTCCGAGGTTGCAGGCCGCGCCATCGCTCAAGGTATCTCCACCACCTACTACCCGAGCGCGAGCAACACCGGCGAAAAGCTCGCCGAGAAGTACGCTTATGCATTGGGGCGCGACGCCCTCACCAACGTATTTCGTGAGTTCTGGCCCGACATCGCGACGCACGTGCTCCATCGCCACCCATAGTCCGAGGGTTCCAGGCGCTCGCTGCGGTTCGTCGCACGGGACGCGATGGCTCATTAGGGTGCTCCGCATCGCTCCCCGCCGGATACGAGGTCTATCATCGGCCGGGGTCGCCGCCAGGGTAGTGCTCTTCGAAGTCGGGTGGGCAGACGCAGGGGTGACAGTCCAGTGCCTACTTCCTGTTCGTGGCTGACAACAGAGGAATCATTGACAATTACTTGAGCGCTGCGTCGGGAGTCATATATAGGGGCAGAAATTTAAGGTCTGCGGGGATGGGAACGCGGCCCAAAACGATGTTGGCTCTGTCCGCATCCATTTTGAGCCTCGCTTTTTGGGCCTCCGCCAGTATCCACTCAGAGGAAACCTTCGGAAGGCCCGCCTCACTTTGTGAATAGCTCCCTCCCATATCGGAATGGAAACCGCAGAACCATGCCTGCCGAATGTCCTGATCCGGAAGGGAGGGCCTCAGAGGTTGGCCTGGAAGCGGCAGTGGTCGTTCGTGCGTCAAGTTGGCTACTCTGGCCTTTATCTCTTGGAACTCACTGGTGTCCACAACGTATTCAGCCTTGTCTGGCAGCAAAGAGGAAATCTCCTTTTGTGCGCGACGAATGCGGTCTTCCGTCGCGGGATGAGTAGCGAGGGCTTTCGCTACCAGATCTTGTTTCTGTTTCTCTTTGGTTTGCAACTTCTCGAAAATTTGCAACTTCTCCAAGAACTGAATGAAGGCTTGGGGATCGTAACCGGCGGCGTATTCGTATTCCAGCCCAAGCAGGTCGGCTTCCCGCTCCGCATCGCGGCCAAACTTCGTGAACAACATCGGGGTGACTACTCCGGCGAGACCGCCAAACACTAGGGGAATTGAGGCATACCGCCAGATTTCCTTGCGAGTTCTTGCGCGGGTTGCATGACGCGCCGCCACGTGCGCAACTTCGTGAGCCATTGCGCCCGCTAATTCCGCTTCGTCATCTGCGGCCAGAATCAATCCCGTGTCTACGTAGAGGTATCCCCCGGGCAAAGTGAAAGCATTAATCTCATCAGATTCGATCACTTTGATCGTGAAAGGTACGTGCGCGTCGGAGTTACCGACAATCCTTTGCCCCAAGCGGTTGAAGTATTCGGTGATCACTGGATCAGTGACCAACTTGCTGCTCAAATCCACATCCTGCGCGAGCGCGTGCCCGAGGTTCCGCTCTCGTTCCGGGGAGTACCTGTTGGGTCCGTTGCCGACACCGCGGTCGCCGATGTGGTTGATGTCATACTTGGATGGCACCTTCTTTTTTTCGGAGGTTTTCGAGATGACCTCACTGGAATCGTTATGACTGGCCTTCGATTCCTGCGGGCTTGTGTCTTGGGCACTAGCTTGACCAACCCACGGGGAAAAGAGGAGGAGGGAAAAATCGAGCGCCCACACCCCAGCGCTCAGGGCGAAAACCCTGGATTTCCACGGTTCAGCACTCGGGGAAGACGGCATGTCAGCCCTTCATCCGTTGAATTTATGCAGCCCTTTGTGCTGGCTTCGCGCCCAGAAGCCGATGCCTGTCTCCTCATGATTTGAGAAGCAGATTCTGTCTGGTCGAGGGATTACATCGACAACATTGTGGCACATTCCGCCAGTAGTGCGAAGAAATTAAAGACACCTAGTCGGGCTGGTGCTTCCCGAGTCGGGTCGGGAGAACTGCAAAGTGTTCCGGCCGTACCACGCGCCGATAGGTTGTCGCAAAAT
>CAWBHF010000010.1:0-189717 GCA_963788645.1 uncultured Acidobacteriota bacterium | reverse complement strand
TCGTCGATGTCGCGCTGGAACTTACTCGGGGTCAGTCGGCGGGGGTCAGCATTCTTGAAGAGGAAAAAGGACGACAAATTTTCAGGTGGCACGCTGTAGCCGGGCAATGGGCCGGGTATCTTGGCGGCACAATGTTGCGCGATGCCAGCCCCTGTGGCACGGTGTTAGATCGAAATGACAGCCTCCTTCTATTTCACCCTGAGCGGTATTATCCGATCCCTTCTACGATCACACCGCCTATTGTCGAAGTGTTGCTCATTCCATTCCACGTCGCTGACAAACCGATAGGAACGATTTGGGCTATCGCTCATGATGAGAGCCTAAAGTTTGACGCTGAGGATGAGCGAATCATGCGTTCCCTGGGCAAATTCGCTTCCGCGGCATATCAAACGTTGAAGCGGGTTGAAGCCTTGAAGATAGAAGTTGCGGAGCACCGAGAAACGGAAGCGGCCCTCAGAAAGAGCGAATCAAACCTTCGTGATTTTCTTGAGAATGCAACCATTGGCATGCACTGGGTGGGGCACGATGGCAGAATTCTTTGGGCCAATCGGAGCGAACTGAACCTTCTCGGCTACACGGCGGAGGAGTATGTCGGCCAGCACATCTCGGAATTTCACGTGGATGCGCCCGTGATTGAGGACATTCTCCAGCGCTTGGGCGGAGGAGAAGTTTTGCGCGAGTACGAGGCCCGGCTGCGGTGCAAGGACGGCTCAGTTCGCCACGTGGTCATCGATTCGAGTGCGCTATTCGAGGACGGAAGGTTCGTACATACGCGGTGCTTCACCCGTGATATCAGCGATCGCAAGAAAGTGGAAGACCAGTTGCGCGAGAGCGAGCGACGCTTGCGTGAGATGATTGACCTGCTTCCCGCCGCTATTTATACGACGGATGCCGAAGGCCGTCTCACGCACTTCAATCCGGCCGCTGTCGAATTCTCCGGTCGTGTGCCCCAGCTAGGTACCGACCAGTGGTGTGTTAGTTGGAAGATGTTCCTGCCAGATGGAACCCCTTTGCCGCACGACCAGTGCCCGATGGCGGTCGTGCTCAAGGAGGGCCGCGTCATTGACGGTGCGGAATGCATCGCCGAGAGACCCGACGGCAAGCGTGTTTGGTTCACGCCCTACCCCAGGCCCTTGCACGATGGCGAAGGCAGGATCGTCGGCGGCATGAACATGCTGTTGGACATCACCGAAAGAAAGGCAGCCGAGCGAGCCACCGGGCTATTGGCTGCGATCGTCGATTCATCGGATGAAGTGATCATCAGCATGAATCTCGATAGCATTATCACCAGTTGGAATCGAAGTGCAGAGCGGTTGTTCGGCCACAAAGCGGAAGAAGCCATCGGACGGAACGTAGCTCTAATCATCCCGCCGGACCGTCGGGAGGAGGAAACGACGATTCTCGACCGCCTCAAACGGGGAGAACACATCGAGCACTTCGAGACCGTCCGCGTTCGCAAAGACGGCTCGACGTTCGATGTATTGCTTACAATTTCGCCAGTGACGGACCCCGCAGGGCATATTATCGGGGCATCCAGAATGCCGCGGGACGTCACTCAACGAAAGGAGGTGGAGCGAACCACAGGTTTGCTGGCTGCGATCGTGGACAGCTCTGATGATGCGATCATCAGTAAGAGTCTTGAGGGCGTGATCAGTAGCTGGAACAAAGGTGCGGAGCGGATGTTCGGATACACTGCCGACGAGGCGATTGGGCAACTTATCACTCTAATCATTCCGCCGGACCGTCGGCGGGAAGAGGCGATGATTCTTGATCGGCTCAAACGGGGCGAGCGCGTCGACCATTTCGAAACTGTGCGCGTGAGCAAAGATGGCACGCCACTCGATATCTCCCTGACAATTTCACCGGTGAGAGATGGCGAAGGCCGAGTAATCGGAGCCTCGAAAGTGGCGCGGGACGTCACTAAGCAAAAGCGGGCCGAGCAAGCGTTGCGAGAAAGTAAGGAGCGGCTCCGTTCGCTTGCGGATGGGCTTGAAACCGAAGTGCGCCTCCGGACCCGGGAACTGGAGCGAAGAAACGCGGAAGTGCTGGACCAGTCGGAGCAGCTACGCGACCTTTCAAACCGTCTCTTGCGATCCCAGGACGACGAACGCAGACGCATCGCGCGGGAACTCCATGACAGTGCAGGCCAAATTCTAACGGCCATGGGCATGAGGCTTGGTAACATCGGTCAGGGTGTAAGACATGATCCACAGCTTGCCGAAGGGGTGCAAGACAGCCGGGAACTTGTTCAGCAGCTGAGCAAAGAGATACGGACAACGTCCTATCTGCTGCATCCCCCTCTGCTTGACGAGAATGGTTTGCCCGAAGCGATTCGTTGGTACGTACAAGGTCTGGAGGGGCGCAGCGATCTGAAGATCGAGCTGTGCATCTCCGACACCTTTGGCAGACTTCCCTGCGAAGTGGAAATGGCGCTTTTTCGTATTGTGCAGGAATGTCTTACCAATATTCATCGCCATTCCGGCAGCAAGAAGGCGATAATACGGATTGTGCGCAAGGCAGAGATTGTATCCCTGGATATTCAGGATGAAGGCAAGGGAATACCGGCAGAAAAATTGGTTAGTATTCAGGGGCAGAACGCAGGCGTGGGAATTGCGGGAATACGCGAGCGGGTCCGCCACCTGAGAGGAACTGTGAACATTCAATCGAACCCCTCAGGTACGACGATCTCGGTCACGTTGCCGGTTCCCATGGATGTTGTTTCCCAACCTGAGAGCATGGTTTCATAAACTAGAACTGCGGGATGAGTTTCTTCGCGGAGGTCGGCGTTATGCGTATTCTCATCGCCGATGATAGTAGCGTTGTTCGTCGTGGTGTGTGTGGAATTTTGTCCGCTGAGAAGGATTTGGAAGTCTGCGGAGAAGCCAGGGATGGACCGGAGGCACTGCAGAAAGCTCGGGAACTTTTGCCCGACCTGATCCTGCTCGATATAAGTATGCCAGGGATGAATGGGCTGGAAGCGGCGCGACTTCTCCGGAACGAAGTATGCCAGGCAAAGATTTTAGTGATTAGTCAGCATGACCCAACTCAGCTGTTGCCCAGCGTCATAGCAGCAGGCGCGGACGGTTGCATAGACAAAGGTCGTCTTTGCGAAGATTTGGTGGCGAGTATCAGGAAAATCAAGTGCGCCTGAAGCCGAAACGAAAGATGGGCTTCAGGCACAAATGTTCGCAATTACCGCTCCTGAATTGTCAGTGTATCTTCCACTTCACGATCACCGGCATATAGTTTTGCAATCCGAACTGCCTTGTCGCGATCGTCAGGGGTGGGAACCGATCCAGCGAGTTTCACGCTTTTCTCGGTCAAAGTGACTTGAATATCTTTGCTTTCCAAACCCGGCTCTGTTTTGAGCTTTTCCTCGATTGCGGTCTTGGCTTCTAGGGACCCCGAGCTCTCCGGACGACCGTCAAGAGGGGATGTCGGAGTCCGGCGATTTGGTGAAACTGGGGACAGGTGAAACTGGGGACAGGTGAAACTGGGGACAGACGGGACGTTCCCTAGTTTTTTGTTGCGACCAATAAACGCCACCCAGTCACAGACGCGCTCCCTTCTGATATTTTTCTGTGAAGCTTACGCACCGGTGCAAGCTCGGACTGTAGTATGGAGCACGATAGTAATAAAGCCCGTTGCTGTCATTCTCGCGTCCCGTGTATTGAGACGAGTTGCTATTCGCCGCGCCGCCAAAAGTCGTGTTTCCGAAAGGATCGTGGCCGTACTGAGTAACAAGCGTACCTGAGGAATTGGCCAGCGCCAGAACGCTCCCCAAAGCGGCGCAATCTTACCACGAGATTGACGTAGTTTCGGGCACTGCCAATTAGCTGGCGTAACATCTCGATTACACTTCGGTCGAGAATCTTCCCTTAGATCTGGACGGCTTGGTTCAGCACTCGGCGCAGGTATTTACGACGGGCAGCGTTTTACGGAAAGGGCGATGGCGAATTCGGACCCACCGTTCCCATCAAACACATCATTCAAGACTAGGCTGGTTTGTCGCGAACAGGGTCAACTCTTTCTTGTTGACTCCGCGCCTTAGAGAGGATAATCTGGAATTAATTCTGTTATCTCGAAGATAATAGACGATCTTTGAAAATCTGGCTCAACGAACACGGCCCCGCGGTTGTTCCACAGTTCCAAAACGGAATCCAGCATCTCTGAGCGCAGGGCGTAACTCCCATGTTCTCTGGATTTTGCGTGTAACTCCTCTAAACTCAAAGATCTAGGACATAGTCATAAATTTAGTCCTTTCGTTTCTAGATTTTGCGGACCAAGGGGGGAGGGGGGTACCCAGTACTAAACAGTAAACCGTCCCAATTTGGGACAAGCGAAAGTAATCAAGCCGCGCAATCAAGATGCGGCATTCCCCGAAAAATCAGAGAAAATGTCAGAGAGCACTTCAGTATCTCTGATTAAAGCAGTAAGGCAGATGCCTAACCTCGACCCCAGAACTCGACCGGAAAAGCGTTCGTCGACCAACTCATTGACTTCTGAGCGAAAGCCGCGGCGTGGAGGTTCATTGGCATGAGCAACGCGAACGCAGCCGCGCCCGCGCCTTCGCCATCCATCGGCGGTGTGCTGCTGGTATGCAACGATGCAGCCGCGATCAAGCAACTCAGCGAATCGCTGCAGCAACTCGCCATGATCCCAGAGCTATGCGCGGAGATTCCCAACGCCCTGGTGATGTTGAACCAGCACAAGTTCGACGCCGTAATTGTTGATCTCCAACTCGGAGGCCAAATCAACGAGGTTGTAGAAAGAATACGACTCTCGTCGTGGAACCGGACTGCGGTGATCTTCACGATCAGCAACACCGACGCGGAAACCGCCGCCGCGTTCAAGTCAGGCTGCAACTTCGTGCTGAGGAGACCGCTTTCCCTTTCTTCGATTGACCGAAGCCTGAGGGTTGCTTACGGCCTGATCGTGCGCGAGCGCCGCCGTTACTTCCGCTGTCCGGTGGAAATTCCCGCGACAATTTGCCGGCCGTCCATGCCAGAAATTCATGGTCACGCCGTGAACATCAGTGAGGGCGGGATCGCGATTGCAACTGCGGTCGCGCTCGATCCCGAGATCAAAGTGCAGGTGCAGTTCAGGCTTCCCGGCGACCGAACCCCATTCGTGGCAGACGCGATGATTTGCTGGCGCAAGGATGCCTGCCTCGGATTGCGATTCACTTCCCTTTCCCCGGACCTGAGCTCCGAGCTACAAGCGTGGCTCTCACGCCGATTGGAACAGAGTCTTCCGGAGTCAGTCGCGGATAAATTTCGCAAGAGCGACGGCGATTGAGCGATAATATGGGAATCCGCGCACAATAAGGAGCACCAATTATTCCTTCACTGGCAATGTTCCTCTTCCCATTAAATTCCATTGTTGGCGAATAAAGCTGGAAAGTCCGTTGCGATCGCGAAACGCCTCAGTACCGCCTTCCTTCGTCACTGAATAAGCGGCCGCAATGCTGGCAAAGGCGAGGCAATCCTCAAGCTTCGCGCCCAGCAAGTACATGTGAATGAATCCAGAATCAAACGTGTCTCCCGCCCCGATGTCATCGACCATTGTGACTCTTGGCGGAGCGCAGCTCCACTGTTCATCACCCTTGCGACAAATCGCCGCGGCTGAGCCGCGTTTCACGACCACGACCTTCGCAAGTCCGGACAAGACATTGAGCGCCTGCGAAAGATCGTCTGTGCGCGCGATCTTCTTCGCCTCGCGATCGTTGGGCAGAAATACATCGACGTATTTCAGGACTTCGAGCAGATCTTCGGCCCACTCATTTTCGGGATCATCGTTGGTGTCGAGCGAAGTCGTGAGACCGGCTTCTTTCGCCTGCCGGAACAGGTTCAAGATTTGCGGCCGGAGAGCACGATGGAGGAAGAAGGATGAAAGATGGAAGTGACGAGCGCTGCGAAGATAATCGAGGTCGATATCTGAATACTGCATCTCAAACATGGTTCCGGGATACGTCAGCATATATCGATGCTGGGGATGAGGCAGCACGACGGTAAGTCCAGTGGATGTCTTTCCGACGCCTTGTTTCATGCGGCTGACGTCAACCCCCGCCGCGGACAAGCGTTCCGTGGCCATCTTCCCCAGAGGATCGCCACCGGTCTTCGATATGAAGCCGACTTTCGTGCCGAGCGTGCACAAGTTGTGCGCGAAGATCGCCGACGAACTGCCCAAAGAGAGCGCCATATTGCTCGCGAGATGCTCGCGATCGAGCACCAGGTCTTTGGGCAATCCGTAAAGGATGAGGTCGAGATTGATCTCACCGACGACACAGACTTCAATCATGCAAACGTTCCTCTCACAAGACTTGAGCTGATGGGGCTTCGGTCAGGAATGGATACTCACATTTTGTACCACACGGCTGATGGCGCCGTTTGGACTGGGGCAATCGGGCCGCAGATTCGACCGCAGAGAAAGAAACAGACCAAGAACCTGTCCAAAGATTACGTCCACTGGTGCACGATAGTCATCGGGGACTGTGTAAGTTCCGGCAGGTGAGAGAATTTGCTCCGCTAGAGAGTTTAGCCCCTGCGTTGCGCTCCCGGCGATTACAACCCGGGTTGTGACTAATCTCTTTTCTCCAATCTCCTCGAGTAAATTGCGTTCGTATTCCTGGACACGCTTGTTGCCCGAGAGAAAGCACACAAACAAAGTGTCGTCGTCCAAGGCGGCCATGGGACCATGGCGAAGTCCCAAGGCCGACTCAGACATGGTGAGAACCTTGCCCGCGGTCAACTCCAGCGACTTGAGAGCGGATTCCTTGGCCACAGCTCGCAGCGGGCCGGATCCAACAAAGCAAGCCTTGGAATATGGGCCTTTCGCCAGTGCCGCGGCACAGTCGGCGGCAACGGGCAGGAAGCTCTTTCCACCATCAATCAGTTGCCGCAGGACTTGATCGTATCTCTCGGGATCGTTGGCGTGAGCCAGGCACTGGCCGAACACCACCATGTTGGAAAAAGAACTCGTCATGGCCAATCCCCGATCGTTGACGGCGTCGTCCAGACAAATACTCAGGACTTGGGGATTGCCGGCGCTGGTGCGAATCATTCGACCATTCGCGTTGCAGGTAATCACGAGATGGTGAATGTCCGGGCGGCGCTTGCAAGCTCTCTCCAATACGGCGACGCCTTCGGGACTGTCGCCCGACCGGGAAAACGAAATCCACAAATACTTCTTGCCCTGAGTGCAGAGCTCGTCCATGTGAGTCAGCAGGTCCGTACTCGGAATGGCAGATACCTCACACAGCCAAGTCTTGCGAAACAAAAGTGCGAGGCACTGCCCAATGTAGTCCGAGGTTCCAGCGCCGACGAGGAAAACGGTTGGCCTTAGGCGCGGGTCTACCGCTAAGCCGGCGGTGGCGAGGAATTCTCTGATCTCCGTCCGTCTTTTGTTGAAAAGGCCGAATGTAGACTGCCAAGTGTCGGGCTGCTGGGCGATCTCCGCGGGCGTGTGAACCAAACCGCGAGTTTTCTTCTCGCTCTCCGGCAGGTTCAACAATTCAGCAAGGGCATTCACTTCAATTACTCCTCGATCGATCCAACAGATTCACCGCATTGTCGTTTGGGAACGGCTCAGCATCACGGCTCGTACCAAAACACTGCGCCTTTCTGGATTGTGGGCAAAGTGTAGGTAACACCATTGGCGTTGACAGTTCCTTCCAGTGGTTGCACGTCGCCGAGAAACGGCAGAAAGAATCCGTGTCCCTTCGTCGTGCCAGATATGGCGACTTGTACGCCGGTCTGCGGAGTCCGAATGGGATTCACTCCCCCGCGCAGCCCCGCGAAATTTGCGAAAAACACTTGCGGATTGCCGTTCACTCGAGCGATTGAAGTTGCAAGCTGAGCCGAAGCCGCTACTCGGACCATGGCTTGGGTCTTCAGGCTTTCCAGAAATTCGCGCTCTTGATCAGGTGATGTACTATCGAAATCTTTCTCCAACGCGGCGATATAGTCCTTGCCGGGGCATTTGCTGAAGCGCATCGCGTTCGCTGCGTTTCCAATGCCGGTAGCATCTTCTCCCGTAATCAGCAGAAGGTTGTCTCCCGTTGCGTATGTGCGCAATAAAGACTTTTCGCTTTCGCTCAGGAGCCGCACGTCAGGGAGAATCAGCGTCTTTCCCTGAAAGGCAGAGAGCGTGCGGGGAGTGACGATCTGAAACTCCAGGTGCTTTTGCAGGAACAGAATAAGAATTCCGCGATAAGACGCAATAAAATCCTTGGCGAAGAAATTGCGCGTCTCGGGAGAGAAATAAACGCCGATCGGGGTAATTGGCGTCCGGGGCAAGTAGAACGCTTTTTCGTTTGCCTTGATCCAGGAAAATATTTTCCTTCGAGTAGTTGTGTCGTTTGATCCGGCCATTGAGTGGCCGGGAGCATCCCAGAAATTCGCTCCTGCCATAATTTCAGAGACTGCGAGATTCATCATCGCTTCCCGCCGGTCTACTTTCTTGTCGCCGTCCCACGAGTAGTTCAGGATCCATGTCGCCTTTCCTTGGGCGAACGCACGGAACGAGTGCATTCCCACCTGGTAGCTGAACCAGGCCAGCGGCGTTCTGGAGGAGGCCATGTGATCGCCGCTGCCGAATTCGTATTCATGGGCGACAGCATCGACGACCGGGTAGAGGCTGTAAACATCGGCGCCTACGCGGACAGATTCTTCTTCGATACCGGGATAAATCTCAGGGATCGTTTTGATCTCGGGATTCACTGACTTCGCGGTTCGGTCAATCTCCTGCATAAAGTCGGTAAAAGTTTGAATCCTGAATTCGACCCACTTGCGAAAATTTGGATCGGAAAAGTCTCCCAGTTTCAGGTCTTTCTTCGCGTCCAATCCGCTCTGCTTTTGAAATGCGGCTACGGTGTAGTCGTCGAAGCTCGCCCAAGTATCTTCCCAACCATCGAAGTGGGTCATCCAGTAGGGAATGTCCACGTAGATACCATCGATGCCTGTGGCCGCAATTTGCTTCACCCGTTCCATGTAGATCTTGCGCCACGCTGGGGCGTACGGAGTGACCCATACGTCTTCATCGCCCTTCGCAATCCAGAAGGCTGTACCGCCTCCAAAGATTGCGGGCTCTCCCGTAATTTTCCGCTGCAGCCAGTCGGGATGATCTTTGGCGAGGGTGTGAGGAGTTTTATCGGCGTTGGCCGTGATGCACTCTGTTCCCGCGATGTATACGAACGCCCGGTTGCCCACGGCATGCGCTTTCTCAGCTACCGCACGAATTGCCTTGAGCTTTTCTTCAGGATTTACAAAACTCTCATAGCGGCCGGGGATGTCGTTGTCGACTTCGATGCCGAACACACCGTCTTCCTGAGCGCTTCGGACAATCTGGTCTGCGTTGTTGCTCTGCAAGCCATAGGCGCCGATGCGCACATAGTTCGTCCAATTCTGTTCGGCGGAGTCCGGGGCAGCTCGCAGAACCGGAATGAGCAGAAGGACGACAAAAACTGCGCTACTTACAGATCTCTTCATTCGAAGTGAACTTTCCTGCGAAGACAGTGGTCGAGTACGAAATCCATGCCGCTACCGCACGGGCGAGGACGCCCGCGCCAACATTGTCAGAATTCAAACCGCACTCCGAGTTGCCCGTGGCGGGGTGTGCTGCCCATAGCAGTCGATGTAATCTGCCCGAACGTCGAATCGCCATAGAGAGTGTCGGGCGGGGCAAAACGCGGAGTGTTGAAGAAGTTGAAGAAATCGCCCCGCAGTTCCAGAGTCATGCCTTCCTTGATGTTGAAAGTCTTCTGCAGTGAGACATCGATGTTGTGGATCCCGTCAGTTCTGAGATTCGAAAAATACCGTGGCGCGTCTCCGGGCTGCTCGTAGCCGGGATCGGCAAAACAGCTCGAATTGAATGTGCTGGCACCGGTCAGCGCGGATTGGTGGGCGCTGATGCCGCTGTTTGGATTACAAGTGACATTGGGCCGTTGATTGCCGTCATCGAGGGTCGGTTGCGACATGCCGATGTCGATTGGTTGGCCTGACTGAAGGGTCAGAATGGCGGAGAAATTCCAACCACCCACAAAGCCATCCAGAACACTGTTCATATCGCTGCCGATCCATCGTCCCTTTCCGACAGGCAAGTTCGCGACAAATGCCAGAGCCAGGCGGTTGGTTGCGTCATTGGCGCTGATTGAATGCTCCGCTTTCAAATTGTCCAATTCCTGGGGATTGTCAGAAGCGAGAGACCCTACCCAGGCGTTGCGGCCGGAGGAAGAATCATCGGTGGCCTTCGAAAACGTGTATCCACCTTCGAAGCTGATGTAGTGGCTGGCCCGTTTCTGGAAGCGTATCTGCAGTGCGTTGTAGAAAGATTCGGCTTCGAGCAGCGGGAGACCTTCAAAATTGCCGTCGAACTGCGGGTAGGGACGTAACAAGTTGATAAGCGGGATTTGGTCGTTGACATACAACGAGTCGGGCTCGTTGAAGGTTGCATTCGGACCGCTGAACATCGGTTGAAAGGGATTGTTCACCGTGTTGTGAAGCTGATTGTAGAGATCCTGAGTGTTGTATTGCCGGCGAATGGATGAGGGGATGAAGTTTCGATCGCGCGTGCTTACTCCGCAACCGCATATCCCGCCTGCTCCACCCCAAGGCAGGTGGGTGCTGTGATTCGCGGAGTAATCCGCGGAGACCACGATCTGTCCCGGCAACATCCGTTGCACGCCAAGGCTCCATTGATAGATGTCAGCGTTCTGCGCTTGAGTGGTGCCCAGGTCGTTCTGGTTGGCGAAGCCCCAATCGGCCAATGCGCCATACTTGGTACCTTGGGGTGCTGGCAGTCCTGCGGGAAAGGGATTTTCCAAGGTTGCGTACTGGGTTTGAAAGTTGTCTTGGGTGAAATATACCTGCCCATCCTTGCGGAAGGCCGTGCCGGGATACTGGTAGTTCGTGGCGACGTTCATTCCGTAGTAAATTCCCGCGCCGCCACGAATTACGGTGTTCGGGTTCAATTGATAAGCAAAGCCTAAGCGCGGCGCCCAGTTATTTCGATCCACGGGAACGTGACGATTGCCGGAAGTTGGGAATACGGTGGTTCCTGGCAGCGGTCCTGAAATCAGCGGGAGGCCAGGAACGGTAACGCCGCTGTTTCCGGTGAAGTTGCTGAACTGAAGCAGATTGTTGCGCTCGGTGTAAGGAGTGCTCCATTCATAACGCAAACCGAGATTCAGCGTCAGCTTGGGCGTAACTCGCCAATCGTCCTGGGCATAGAAGCCCGTTTCTTTCGATTTGTCCTCGACTGCCGGGTAAATCGCAATGCCTCCGTAATCGCCGTATCCGACCAAAATGTCCGCAAACGGATTTCCCTGATCCGGATTGAATGCCCCGACTTCCTGCTCGGTAACGTCCTGGGAGAAATGAAAGTAGCCGGTCGGATAAGGTGGCTGCTGGAAGTTGTTGTAGAACAGACGCTGTTCTCCTCCGAACTTGAAGTTGTGTTTGCCGTGTACCCAATTCAGAGCAGCAGAGTACGAGTACAGAGTGTGAGCAAACTTGGTGTCAACACAGCACTGGTCGTAGATGGATGTCCAAGGCGAATCGGTAAGAATCGCCGGCATGCGCGCGATCCCGGCGTTCGCGTTGTCCAATTCCGCAGGGAACCCTACCGACGTCGCGGGAGGATAGTCGCTGAACCCCGGCGCAAACACGTAGTCGATAGCGAAGCGAGCGGTGAGCAGCAGTGTGGGCCGGATCGTCTGGTCGTACTGCAGACTGCCATTCTCTACGCTGATGATGCCATTGATGCCATCGTTGAATTCGCTATCGCCAAAGATCGTGGGAACGGCCTGGGAGAAATGCGAGTGGCTGAAGCGCGCGGCCGTGTGGATTTGGTCTGAAAATTGATGGTCAACTTTGGCGTCGAACTGCAGGGATTTCGTGAACGAGTTGGTGTTGGTGCGGAAGTTGTTCGTCCCGTCCGGACCTCCCGCCAGATTCGGAAGAGGATAAAGATTCAGGATCTGCTCGCCGATTGGGTCCCACATCGCCTTAGCGATTTTGTTGCCGGGAAAGGCAGGACGGATCCCATTGGCGTCGACCTGATGGGGATTGAAAATCAGGTTCGGAACAATGTCTCCCGTGTCCGGATCGGTGATGAGCGCCTGCGAGAAGTCCCCGTTACGTTCCGCCTGGGTGGGCACCGTGGCAACGATATTCACCGGATCAGTTTCGAGGACGCGCTCCATATCGACGAAAAAGAAAGTCTTGTTTTTCCGGATCGGCCCGCCGAGAGAGAATCCGTACTGATTGCGGGAGTGGTCTGGCCGCGGAAGGCCAGCCTGGTTGCTGAAAAAGTCATTGGCGTCGAGGAAGCCCTGCTGTCCAAACCACCAGGCGCTGCCGTGAAAAGCGTTGGTTCCGCTTTTTAATGCCATGTTGACGACTGTGCCGCCGTTGCTGCCAAACTCCGCGGAGAAGCTATTGCTCTGGACTTTGAATTCCTGCACCGCTTCCACCGAAGGTTCGTAATAGACGTTCGTGTTCCCTCCTTCCCCCTGCTCCGGGGCGCTGATCAGCGCTCCATCCATGCGAATCTCCGCGGTAGCGTTGCGCTGGCCGTTAGACACGAAATTCGTGCCCGCAGGATAGTTGTCGGCCGTGCCCGATCCGGCAGCTTCACTCACCCCGGCATTCAGAAAGACCAAGCCGAAGAAATTCCGGTTCAGCAGCGGAATCTCTTTCACGTACTCGTTGGTAACATCAGTCCCCAGAGCCGAACTTTCCGTGTCCATGAGTGGCGCCGCCTCCGTCACTTGGACTGTTGTGGATGTGCTGGCGGGATGCAGGGTGAAGTGCAGGCTCGTCTCCTGACCGACCGCCAGCACCACCCCCTTTTGCTCCATAGGCTGAAAGCCAGGCGCGGTCGCTTTCACCAAATAAGTGGAAGGCCGTAGCGCGCGCAGAATGTAATCGCCGGAACTGTCGGTCTTGGCGGTCTGCGAAACGTTGGTGCCGATCTCGGTGATGGTTACCGTAGCATTGGGTACGACAGCACCGCTACTGTCGGTTACAACTCCGCGAATCTGGGCTTGATAGCTGGCTTGTCCCAGCAGCATCGGCTGGAGGAAAAAAAGGATGCAAACCATGGAAACCAGGCGCAGGCGAACCGGCAAAGAGTCAAAACCCACGACCGGCATGGATGGCCTCCCGCAACAACCGACGCAAACTTTCGTATGCTTGCGTTTAGGAACTTTTACTTTCGTTTGTCCGACCTGTCAAGTGTAAAATACGGAGACCGTGAGTGAGCCTGTGCTGAATGAAGAACGACGCAGATTGATCGTGGCGATCTTGAATCGCGACGGCCGTGTACTGGTGGGCGCTCTGGCCAAGCATTTTCGCACCTCCCAAGTCACGATTCGAAAAGATCTGGATATGCTCCAGGCACATGGCCGCATCCACCGGACGCATGGCGGCGCCTTGCCGGCGCGGGAGAGTGCGCTGGAAGACCCCACTTTGCGGGAAAAAGAAAAGCTCCACCGCAAGCAGAAACTGCAGATCGCAGCGGCGGCGGCCCGCATGGTGAGAGAGGGCCAGGTGGTCATTCTCGATTCTGGAACTACCACTACGGCGATTGCGCGAGCGCTGCGCGAGTTCCGGAACCTCACCATTATTACCAATGCGGTAAATATCGCGGCGGAACTTTCGGGTTCGGCGCTCGAGGTCATCCTGACCGGAGGCACGCTCAGGAAGAATTCATTCTCGCTGGTGGGACCCATTGCGGAAGAGACACTGCGGCGATTGAATGCGGACATTCTTTTTCTAGGCGTGGATGGCTTTGATGTGCACTATGGCCTGAGCACACCGAACCTGCATGAAGCGAAAGTCAACCGCGCAATGATGGACGTCGCCCGGGTTGCGGTCGCGGTCTGCGACTCCAGCAAGTTCGGACGACGCAGCCTATCTTCGATTGCCCCGCTTTCTGCCGTGCACTACCTGATCACCGACCGAGGCATTCCCAAAGCCGACCTCGCAGCACTGAAGAAAACGGGAACCCAGGTGACGCTGGTCTAGCTATTTCGCTCCAGCTTGAAGTCCCCTGAATTGTCCGAAGACGCGCTCCGCGTTCTTGTGGTAGACCTTCTCCAGCACGGCGTCTGGAAGGTCCATGCCATAAATCTTCCAGCGTCCTTGCCCCGGATATCCCCAGTAATCAAAGTATTCGTCCGCGGTTTCGAGCCAACGAAAATGGTTGCGATACATAGCTTCGTCCATGCCGTTATCTGTGCCAAACATAATGCGGTCTTGATACTTGAGAAAGAACTCGCGCGCCCGCCGCGGCTGGCGTCCGAGTTCAGCCTCACGCGCCCCAAATTCGACCATCACATTGGGAAGCGTATCGAGCAGGCGAGAAACGTAATTCAGGTTCTCCGGCCAGTTCGCTACGTGCAGCGCGATAAACGTGGTGTGAGGATGCTTGGCAAACATGCGATCGCGGGCCGCCAGGATCGATTCTTTGCTGGGAAATTGCGGACCATAAAAACTCCAGTCCGGATGCTCGATCAACTCCTCATAGCGTTCGTTGGTATTGTCCACCGGATGAAAGAACGCCTCCGGATCGGTAGAGTGAATGGACACAGGAATACCGAGCCGCCCGCATTCCTCCCAAATAGGATCGAGGCGCGGGTCATCCACGGCGACCAGTTTTCCCGACTTGTCGCGCACGCCTAAGCCGAGATCCTTTAACTGTTTTAACCCGCGCGCGCCTCGCGACACGGCATCGTCGAGCTGTGCCACCATTTCCTGGCTGAAGTTTGCGTCGTCAACCTTGCTCCAGTCGATCTGCGCAAACACCATGAAGCGTCCGGGATAAGGCTTGACCATCTCGTCGATCACCGCCTGCAGTTTGTTGCCCCACATGCCAGTCAGGATCACAACCGTCTTCACGTTGGTGTTGTTCATGATCTCGATCACGCGCTCGGGGGGCATGTGATCCTCGATTCGCAAGGCATCGTTGACGTGATTGTGAACGTCAATCACGTAATACTTGGCACGATCGATATTGTGTACGGGCGCGTGCAGCATGGGAACGGGCTGAAAGTCTTTAAGCAGAAGGGTCTTCTTTTGTTCGGCATCGGCGGCGGAGTGGTATCCGATCTGCCCTTGGGACGGATCCTGCATTTGAGCCGCCGACCACGACAGCACGCTGAACACAAAGAAAAAAGACACCGTAATTTTGATGGACATCGGGTTCAGCCTCCAATCAGCACACAGCCGGCGCTTGACAACGCCGATGAAACGAAAGTAAAAGTAATTGATCGCAATATATCGCAATTCGGGCATTTGTCCAGCGTTTTCCTGGGAAGATCTGGACATGGAGAACGAGTCGAAGTGGGCTATGAGAGTCGGAACCAGCGTGTTCGGTGGTACCCTCCGATGATGGGGTGCAAGCCGGTCCTCGCTCTGAGCTGCTGTGTTCTGTTAAGTCTTGCGCTGTCCGGCTGGGACTCGGGGCGGCATACATCCGACGAAAAGGCTACGCCAGCGGGAACTGGAAACGGTTCGCCTGACCTTCAGATCCAAAGCTCAGTCTTACGCATCGAATTTGACCGCAATCTGCACAGCCGCGTAGTTGCCTTGTTCGGCCAAACCCCAAAACCTGTCACGCCGTTTTCCGCATCGGAAACCGTTACCGGCGTTGACCATTCGTGGAGCGACTTTGCACTGACTTCGACCCACCGGGAAGCCGTATCTGATACGTTCGGCACCGGAGAGCGGCTGTCGCTGACTGGCAAGTCCGGAGATTTACGCAAGAGCGTCTCCGTTACCATGTATTCCGACTACCCTTCGTTCGCCATCTTCGACGTTGAGTACTCGAACGAAGGCAGGGCCCCGCTCACGATTCAGGGCTGGGCTAACCAGCAGTATTCGCTAACCTCACCTGCCTCCTCACAAACGCCGGCATTCTGGTCCTATCAAAGTGGGTCGTATGAGAAGCGACCGAATTGGGTGCTTCCACTGCGGCCCGGATTCCAGCAGGAAAACTATCTCGGGATGAACGCCAGCGACTACGGCGGAGGCACTCCCATCATCGACGTTTGGCGTAAAGACGTTGGTCTCGCGGTGGGTCACGTCGAGCCCGGACCGCGCCTCATATCCCTTCCCGTTTCCATGCCTGATGCTCGTCACGCTCGCGTGGCCGTCCGCTCGAAGCGCGAGCGAACGCTGCAGCCCGGAGAGAGCTTCCATACTCTCCGCACGTTTGTTTCCGTGCATCAAGGAGATTATTTTCGCACCCTCACGGAATACCGCCGTCTGATGGTGCGCCAAGGATTTCAAATGGCTTCGGCCCCCGACAGCGCGTTTGGCGCGATCTGGTGTGCCTGGGGCTATGGGCGCTCAGTGAAGCTGAAGCAGGTGTACGATACGCTGCCGACCGTGAAGAAAATGGGCTTCTCATGGGTCACCTTGGATGATGGTTGGCAAAACAACTACGGCGACTGGGCAGTCGACCCCAAGAAATTTCCCCATGGCGATGTCGACATGAAAGCACTGGTCGATCACATCCACCAGGAGGGATTCAAAGCCCAGCTTTGGTGGTCACCATTGAGCGCCGTCGCCGATTCGCAATTGCTCAAAGAGCATCCCGATTTTCTCTTGCTGAATCAGGATGGGACCAAGAGAAAAATCTCCTGGTGGAACTCGTTTTATATGTGTCCGGCCGATCGCGGGGTCGTCGAATACCACAAAGCGCTGGTTCGCAAGATCCTGGGCGAATGGGGGTTCGATGGCCTCAAGTTAGATGGCCAGCACATGAATGGCGTTCCACCTTGCTACAATCCTGCACACCATCACAAGAGTCCGGAAGACTCGGTTGAAGCTCTGCCCGATTTCTTCCGCGAGATTTACGAGACGGCCCGCAGCGTGAAGCCGGATGCTCTGGTCGAATTCTGTCCCTGCGGCACGGCTTATTCTTTTTTCACGATGCCGCATTTCAATATGTCGGTAGCCTCCGATCCGGAGAGTTCGTTTCAGATCCGATCCAAGGGCAAAACGCTAAAAGCACTCATGGGCGACAATGTGCCCTATTTTGGCGACCACGTCGAACTTAGCGATGGGGCGAATGACTTCGCTTCGACCGTAGGCGTTGGCGGAGTCGTGGGCACCCAGTTCGTCCTCCCGGATCTGGTCAAGAAGCACGGCAAATCAGACCTGACGCCGGAACGCGAGAAAATATTCGAGAAGTGGCTACGCATTTACAAAGAAAAAATGCTCTCACGAGGCGAATATCTTGGGGAGCTTTATGACATCGGATTCGATCTGCCCGAGACGCACGTTATCCGCAAAGGCGGAGACATGTACTACGCGTTTTTCGCTCGCCATTGGAGCGGTCCCATTGAACTTCGCGGCCTTCAGGCCCGCACGTACCACATCGTGGATTACGTAAACAACAAAGACTTCGGCAGCGTTCATGGCCCCAAAGCGACGATTTCCGCTGAGTTCGATAAACACCTATTGCTGCAAGCCGACCCCGAATAAACTGGCCAACTGTGGAACCTCAGCCCAAAGGCGCAAGTGAACGATTGCAGGAGATCATCCGTCGCAATCGAATCGGTGAGAGAGTGGGCGTGTACGCGGTTTGTTCCGCTCATCCCAGCGTCATCGCGGCAGCCGTTCAGCAGGCTGTGGACGATGAATCCGTTCTGCACGTCGAATCCACATCAAGTCAGGTGAACCAACTGGGCGGTTATACCGGACAAACCCCGTTTCAGTTCACCGCGTTTGTTCACTCGGCGGCGCAACAGGCTGGACTTCCGCCAGATCGAGTGTTGCTGGGTGGTGACCATCTGGGCCCATACCCGTGGCGGAAGCAGCCCTCTGCTGTGGCGATGCAAAACGCTTGCGAACTTGTTCGCGCCTGCGTTCTCGCCGGATACAACAAGATTCATCTCGACGCCAGCATGGCGTGCGCCGATGACAACAAGAACGGACCGGATGAGCGCGTCATCGCGCAACGTGCCGCGATTCTTTGCCGCGCAGCCGAAGGTGCGTTCGAAGAATTGCCTTCCAGCTCTCACGCTCCGCTCTACGTGATCGGCACCGAGGTTCCCGCTCCCGGCGGCGAACTGGTTCCCGGAGCGCCTCCGGCTGTTTCCTCCGCAGATCAGATTCCTCGCACTCTGGAAACCTTCCGCGCCGCCTTCGCCGAGCAGAACGTGATTAATGCGTGGGAGAGAGTGATTGGCATGGTGGTCCAGCCGGGCGTGGAGTTCGGGGAAAGCCTGATCTTTGATTACGACCGGCAGAAAGCCAAGGCGCTGTCGTCCGCGTTGCCGAAACATCCTCCTCTCGTTTACGAGGCACACTCGACCGACTACCAGAAGCCATCTGCTCTTGCGCAGATGGTGGAGGATCATTTCGCGATCCTGAAAGTGGGACCTTGGCTGACGTTCGCATTCCGCGAGGCGGTCTTCGCGTTGAGCGCGATCGAGCGGGAATGGTTGGCACATCGGAGCGGGGTTCGCCTGTCGCAGGTCCGGGAAGCGCTCGAAGCGGCCATGCTGCGCAATCCAGACTATTGGCGTTCTTACTATCACGGCAGTGAAGACGAAATACGTCTTGCCCGCGTGTACAGTTACAGTGATCGTTGCCGATACTACTGGGGCGACGCACATGTTCAAGGAGAGCTAGCCCAACTTCACTCTAACCTTGAGGCTTCGCCGCCGGCTCTCACGCTGGTGAGCCAGTATCTGCCGATGGAGTACGAAGCGATCCGCTCTGGACGGCTTCGAGCAACCGCCGACGACATGATTCAGGAGCACATTCGAATTGTTCTCCGGATCTACGCTGAAGCTTGTCAAGCGTAGGAAATCAAGGGAGACCGAACGCGTACAGCGAACTGCCGGCAGCGATGGCGATGTACTCTTTTCCATCGACAGCGAATGCCATTGGCGAGGCGTAGACTGCTCCACCCATTTGAAAATGCCACAGCGGCTTGCCCGACGTGGCATCCAGCGCAATGAAATTTCCTTCCGCATCGCCTGTAAAGAGGAGTCCGCCGGCAGTCGAAAGCACGCCCGACCACGTGGGCGAAGGGTGGCGGAACTCCCATTTGATTTGGCCACTCGCGGGGTCAATGGCGCGAAGCGCGCCCGAGTATGGCTCTGCCTTGTCGGAGGGAAAATAGGCGCTGCCGTAATAAGCATGGCCCACGTCGTAGGGCTGCGGGGCAGTGCTGAAGATGTCGCACTCTTCCCGTGCGGTCACGTAAAAAAGGCCGGTGTGCGAATCGAAGCTCGGGGCCATCCAGTTCGTGGCACCTAGCGCTCCTGGGCAAACGGTTCGCCCCTCGGGCGTTGGCGAGCTTTGGTTGTTCGCAACCGGACGGCCTTCCGCATCTTTGCTGTCACTCCATGTGATCTTGCCATAGGCGCTGGCGGAGAGCAGCTTGCCCGTTGCCCGATCAAGGACGTAGAAGAATCCATTGCGATTGGCCTGCGCGATCAGATGTTTGTCGCCGGCGTCGATGATGATCGGCACCTGAGTGGCATCCCAGTCGTGCTCGTCATGCCTGGTGAATTGAAAGTACCAGTTCAGTTTTCCGGTGTCGGCCTCGAGAGCGAGCAGCGAGTTGCTATAAAGATTGTCGCCGGCGCGTCCTTCGCCGCGATTCGAAGGCGAAGGATTCCCCGTCGGCCAAAACAATTGGTTGGTCTTCGCATCATACACACCGGTGTCCCATGCGGGCGCGCCGCCAATTTTCCATGAATCGCCTTCCCAGGTTTCATGACCAGGTTCTCCTGGTCCTGGAACCGTGTAAAAGCGCCACTTCCTCTGTCCGGTCTCTGCGTCGTAGGCATCGATGAAGCCGCGAATCCCGTATTCTCCGCCTGATACGCCAAGAATCACCAGGTTCTTCACCGCTAGCGGCGCCAGCGTGAAGCTGTAGCCTTGTTTGTAGTCCGCGGCGGCGACATCCCAAACGATGTTTCCGGTCTTGGCATCGAGAGCGATGACGTGAGCATCGAGCGTGCCGAGAAAAACTTTGCCGCCCAAGATGGCTAGCCCACGATTCACTCGGCCGCAGCACGGTCGAATGTCGGAAGGCAGTGGATGCTGGAACAACCAGATTGGCCTTCCGGTGCGGGCATCTAGAGCGAAGGCGCGATCGTCCTGGCCAGTGGCATACAGGATGCCATCGACGGCCAGCGGCGTGGTTTCGAACTTTCCCGTCGCGGCGGTTTGGTAAACCCATTTCGCGATCAATGAAGGTGCATTCGCTGTGTTCACTTGATCCAGTGCGCTGAACCTTTGGCCTGCATAATCGCCCGAGTAGGTCAGCCAATTCTGCGGTTCCTTGGAAGCATTGAGCAGTCGCTCGAACGTAACCTGAGCGTTGGTCTCGACCACCGCGAAAGTCAGCACCAGCATGCAAACGCCCAGTAGCTTATTCATATCGACGCGCTCATTTCGACCCCACGCTAAGCAGGTAAGCAACAATATCGTTGAGGTCGCCATCGCTCAAGATGGTCAGGTTATAGACGGGCATCAGCGAGTTGCGGCTTTTCTGGATGGAACGCAGTTTGTCTTTTTCAAACAGATGAATCTGTTCGGTCGTGTCCATCATTTGCAGGCTGAATTGATCCTCGTTCAGGGTGACGCCCTTGATCACCCGTCCATCGTTAGCCACGACGGTGACGGTTTCGTATTCCTGCGCGAACTCTTTGGTCGATTCGCTCAGCCCCCAGGCCAATCGCTTGCTGGGAATGCGAATCGACTCGACCAGGGCATCCACGGTTCGCGCGGTGCCGACTGTGGTCAAGTCGGGTCCGAGGCGCCCTCCCTTTCCTTCCACCATATGACAGGAAGAACAGTTGGCCTCGCCATAGAACAGCTCTTTGCCATGAGGCGCGTTGCCCATGGGCTTTGCCGGCGCCTGCACTTGTACGCTTCGCAAGTAGGCGATGATTTGCCAGATCTCATCGTCGGTCATGCCAACGCCTTGGCCGTTGGTTCCGTTGGCGGGCATGACCGTGCCGGGGATTCCCTGGCTGATGTTTTGGAAGATATCCGCGTCGGAGTCTCCGTGATGCTTGTGGGCGCGGGTCAGGTCAGGGCCGCGGCCTCCGCCGTGCGCACCGAGGCCGTGGCAAAACGCGCAGTTAATGCGGAACTCGTATTCGCCGGCTTTTGCGGCTTTGGGGTCTCCGGAAAGTGGATTGCGGGCCTCGTCGGCGAAAGCGGAAGAAGCTAGGAGCGCAATCGACATCAGCGCTCCGAGGCTGACGATCGAAATCGAGCGCAATGCAGAATAGAGCAATGACGTTTTCTGAGCGGAGATCGTCAGCTTTAGCATCTCGTATCAGCGAATCGGGTCTTACCTAGCTTGTGAGATTGCGCGGATGATAGCACGGGAATTCGGCGGCGAGTTTTCCATTTCGGGGCGGAGTTTACTGTTTGGTAACAGGTACCCCCCTCCCCCCTTGGTCTGCAAAATCTAGAAAACAGGCGATTTAAGTTTTGACTATGCGCTAGATCTTTGAGTTTACGGGAGTTACGGGCAAAATCTAGAGAACATTGGAGTTAGGCTAGACAGTCCCCGTCTGGTGTTTCCCGTTTTGGGGAGCAGCACGGTAGCTCAAGCGTCGGATTTTCAAAGATCGCTCATTATCTTCTAGATAACGATATATTAACTAGGTTATCCGTATTGTGGGGGAGAGTCAATAGGAAAACGCGGATACCGGCTCCCATCTCCGGGGAGCGTCTTCAATGTGGGAATTCCTTTCGGCAGCAACGTGTGAGTCTGAGAAATAGGGGTCCTTCGACTCCGTGATTGCTTCGCTGCGCGAAGCAATCACTACGCTCAGGATGACAGTTGTTCTCGGGCCTTCGCTGCGCGACGCAATCACTACGCTCAGGATGACAGATTGTTCTCATGGTCTTCGCTGCGCGACGCACACTGATCTCGTGGCCCCGCTGGCGAGGCAATCGCTATGCTCAGGATGAGCGTGCTCGCATGAACGGGCTGCTTGGGGGCTTCACGTTTGAAACTAGGGAGCAGGGGCGGAATGCACCAGTTCCATATCAATGGTGATTGACACGTCATCACCAACCGAGGTGCTGGCGCCGTTCACTCCGAAGTCTTTGCGGTTGACTGTGGTTGTGGCGGAGGCTCCCATGTGCTGGTTGCCATGGGGATCTTTGATTGCTGCGGTGGGGCCATCGACGTCCAGCGTGACTTCCTTGGTCACGCCGTGCATGGTGAGGTCTCCGGTGACCTTCAGCTTTCCAGTTCCCGCTATTTCTACCCGCTTGGATTTGAAGGTAAGCGTTGGATACTTGGCCGCGTCGAAGAAGTTGGGACTGCGCAAGTCGTTGTCCCGCTTTTCTACTCGCGTGTCTACCGAAGTAGCATCGATGGTCGCATCGATTGTCGTCTTGGCCGGATTAGCAGGATCGTATTGAACCGAACCGCTCACCTTGGTAAACGAACCTCGGACGGTCGAGATTCCCAGATGGCGAACCGAGAATTGCGCCGCGGTGTGGGGCGGATCGATGTTCCAGGTTTGAACATCAGCGGTCTGCGTCTGGGCAGCTGCAGAAAGCGTAAGCATCAATGCCAACACGACAATGAGAATTGAGACACGCATGCAGTTTGTTCTCCTCGGGATTAGATACAGGTACGACGAATTACGGTTCGAGATCGAACGCGCCTTTCAGCTTGAGGTCGCGCGACGAACCGCCAACCAGCACTTCGAATTTACCTGGCTCCGCGATCCAGTCTTTCTTAGCGGTGCTGTAGAAGGCCAATGCGCTCCGGTTAAGGGTAAAACGGACGGGCTTTGCCTCGCCGGGTGCAAGCTCGACGCGGCTAAAGCCTTGCAGTTCCCGGAGGGGGCGGTCCACGCTCGAGTGTTCGTCGTGCACATAGAGTTCGACGACTTCTGCGCCGGGGCGCGTTCCGCTGTTGCGGACCAAAAGGCTCACTTCTACCGGACTGCCCGACGACATCTTGTTCGGCGAAATCTTCAGGTCGCTGTAATCGAACTTGGTATAGGAAAGACCATAGCCGAAAGGAAAGAGTGGATCGACCTTGCGCTTGTCGAAATATCTGTAGCCGACGTAAATGCCTTCGGCGTAATCGACCTGCAGATTTTCGCCGGGATAGTGTCCGTAAGCGGGAGAGTCCTTCCACTCTTTCACGAAGGAAACCGGGAGCTTTCCGGAGGGATTTGCATTGCCAAACAAAATATCTGCGAGGGCGTTGCCGCCTTCCTGTCCGCCGTACCACAAATCCAGAATGCCCTCAACTTGCCCAATCCATTTCGACATAATTACCGGACCGCCTGCGTTGATCACGACGATGGTGTTTTTGTTGACTTTAGCCACAGCCTCGATCAGTTCATCCTGGCCACTCGGCAAATCGAGCGATTTGATATCAAAATCCTCGGACTCGAGTTTCGCCGATCTGCCTACGACGATGACGGCTGCATCTGCCTTGGAGGCAACGCTAACGGCTTCATTTCTGAGCTGTTCTTGCGCCTCGGGTGTGTCCTTGCTGGGATCCTCGCCCTCCATGGAAACGCCCAACGCATAGGTGACTTGCACGCGGTTGCCGGCTAGATCCTGAATTCCTTTCAACGGGTTCACGGAATATTTGGGAGTAACCAGTGAACTGCCGCCGCCACCGGTTCTGGCTACCGCGGCGCTTGGCCCAAGGACGGCGAGGGAGTGGATTTTCGAAGGATCGATTGGCAGCAAATCGCCGTCGTTTTTAAGCAGCACAATGCTCTCGGTGGAAGCTTTGCGCGCCAGAGTTCGCTGCGCTGGGGTATCGATTTCTCCGGTTGCGACGTGTGGCTTATCGAATTGCCCGCTGACGAACATGATGCGGAGCATGCGGCCGACGTTGTCATCGATGGCCGCGGGAGAAATTTTGCCCGACGAAACTTCGGGAAGCACTTTCTCAGGAACCAGCCAGCCGCCGCCGTTGCCGGCCGCAACCGACTTCGGTTTTACCAGCCATTCTTTCATCGGCTCACCGCCGGGCATCTCGAGGTCCATGCCAGCGTTGACGGTATCGACGGTGCTATAGGTGCTGCCCCAGTCGGAGACTACGAAGCCTTTGAAGTTCCATTGTTTTTGCAGAACATCCTTCAAGATGGCGGGGTTTTCGGCGCAGTAGACTCCATTGAGTTTGTTGTAGGCCGACATCACGGACCAGACGCCGCCTTCATTGACCGCCGCTTTGAACGCCGGGAAATAGATTTCGTGTAACGCGCGCTCGTCAACTACTGCATTGATGCGATGCCGTTCGAACTCCTGATTGTTGGCGGCAAAGTGTTTGACGGTCGCGATCACGCCCTCGCTCTGAACTCCCTTGATGTAAGCCACGGCCAGGCGCGCGGCGAGATAGGGATCTTCGCCGTAGCCCTCGAAGTTTCTTCCCCAGAGCGGAGTGCGGTTAATGTTGACGGTGGGCCCGAGAATCATGTCGCGGCCCAGGGCTTTGACTTCCTGCCCGATTGCCTGTCCCTCGCTTTGCACCAGTTCGGTATCCCATGTCGCAGCCATGGCTACACCTGCGGGGAAAGCAGTTGTAGGGACTTGTTTCTTGGAAACATCCGGGCCGGTCTCAGCGGAGGGTCCAGCCCACGATCTTATGCCGAGCGGGCCATCGGCCATTTTGATCGAGGGAATACCGAGCCGCTGGTTGGGAACGGTCTGCATCCAGTTGGCGCCGCTCAGCATGGCCACTTTTTCCTGCAGGGTCATGCGGCCGAGCAGATCCTGCACCCGTTGGTCGACTGGCAAGCCGGGATTCTTGTAAGGCGCGTCAGAAGTGGTTGGGTTCTGGCCAAGGGACATTAAGGCTACGAAGAGGATTGGGAGCAAATAGGGGAGACGTTTCATGGTTGCACCTTAGGTTATACGTTTATAGAGTTTCGCCAAAGCCTGCCAGTAATTCGTTCTGGTTGATTGCGCCTCACTGCCTTATCCGTGGGTTCGCCACCGAATACAGCAAGTCAGTCAAGAAGTTCACGGCAATGTAGGTTAGGCCAATCGCCAGGATGCATCCCTGGACAAGATAGTAATCGCGGTTGCCGATGGCCTGAATCGTCAGGCGGCCAATTCCCGGCCAGGAAAAGATCGTCTCGGTAACAATCGCCCCGGCGAGCAGGGCACCAAACTGCAATCCCAGCACGGTGATTACCGGGATCATGGCATTGCGCAAGGCATGGCGATAGACCACAGCGTGCTCAGGTAAGCCTTTGGCGCGGGCGGTGCGGATGTAGTCCTGGCCTAATTCTTCGAGCATGGAGGTACGGACCATGCGGGTGAGGATGGCGGCGAGGGCTCCTCCCATGGTGATGGCGGGCAGAACCAGATGCGCGGGCGAGCCGGCGCCTGAGACCGGCAGCAGTCCCAGCTTGATGGCGAAAAACAAGATCAGAATGGGGCCGAGGGCGAAGTTTGGGAAGGACAATCCGAAGAGGCTGACGACGCTGAGCAGGCGGTCGTCCCAGCGGTTGCGCCTTTGAGCGGAGTGGACGCCTGCTGGAATCGAAAGCAGGATGGCCACCAGCAACGCTGCGAGGGTCAGTTGCAACGTGTACGGGTAACGCTGGGCGATGAGCGTGGCGACATTTTGATTGAAGCGCAGCGAGGGGCCGAGATCACCGTGCAGCACGCCTTTCCAGTAATGCAGATACTGCTGGCCGAGCGGGACGTCGAGGCCGTAGGCGTGACGGGTGGCTTCGATGTCCGCGGCTGGTGCGCCTTCTCCGAGCATTTGCATTACGGGGTCGCCGGGGACGAGGTGGATGAGCAGAAATACCAGCGAGACCACCAGCCAGACTACGGGGAGCGTGTACAGCACGCGATGGGTGAGGTAGCGGAGCATTAGTCGTTGGTTGTTCGCCGATGGTCGTTGTTTATTGGTCGTTGGTCGTGGGGTTCCCTATGACGGGGCTGCATTTTCTTTTATGCAACGCTTCGCTTCAAGTCGTTTAGTTCAATGCCGATGTGAACCAGGTGATGCATCATGTGTTCGAGGTAGTCTTCGAAGACGAATTTTAGGGTCAGCGGCTCGGAATCCGCGATCGTGCAAGTTCGCGGCCAGGCGGAATCTGGAACTCCCTCGGCGGCGACGAGGAGCTGCAAATTGAGGGCTCGCCAGAGTTCGATCAGTTCTTGCCAGTTTCTCTGTTGATATCGATGAAGCTCGACCCAGGCGTCGCCGTCGTAGCCCGGCATTTTGGGCCTGTCTTCGAGTTGAGTGCGGACAATTCTTTGGTGATTGTTGGCGGCGGAATCTAAGAGTTGTCCAAGTTCCTCCTTGGGCGACCATTTTGAGGACGACGGTTTCACTTCCACCTGGGGTGGCGAAAGTTTGCTTAGCCGCGACGGAACTTCGTTAATCAAGACGCGCAGTTGTTTTGTGCTTTGCATTCTGGATTTCCTTCGCTAGTCTCCGGCTTTCCCAACGGCGGCCGCTTCCAGTTTCTCGATTTGTACCTTGGCGATGCGGTGGTCTTCCATTTGTTCGACGGTGAAGCGGTGGCCTTCGTAGTCGAAGGCATCGCCGACGCGGGGAATCCTCTGCAGGCGGGCGAGCACAAATCCTGCCAGGGTTTCAAAACCGCCATCGCGCGGCAGTGAGAGCTGATACTGCGATTCGAGATCCCGAATTCCGAATGAACCTTCAAGGACTAGCGCGATCTTTCCGGGGAGAACGGGCTGCTCCGGCGGAGGGACGTCAAACTCGTCCTCAATTTCGCCGACCAACTGCTCGAGGATGTCCTCAACCGTAATCACACCGGCGGTTGAGCCGAATTCGTCGACCACAACTGCCAAGTGGCGTTTGCGGTCCTTGAATTCTTCGAGCATTTCGGTGAGCACTTTGGTTTCGGGCACGACCAAGACATCGTGCATGATCTGGCTGACTTTCATCGCAGAGGCCCGGGCGGCCAAGGGCTGAGTCAGGCGAAGGCGAGCCCATCGCATCAGATCCTTCGAATAAAGCACTCCGATAATGTGCTCAGGCCCGCGTTGCGGGTCATAGACCGGAATTCGCGAATGTTGCTCTTCGACGACCCGCGCTAAAGCTTCGTCGAGCAAAAGGTCTCCGGGAAGGGAAAAAATGTCGGGCCGAGGCACCATCACTTCGCGCACGGTGATGCTTTCGAGTTCCAGGGCGTGATGGATCATTTCTTCCTGGAACAGGGGAATTTGGCCGAACTGGCGACTGGCGGTAACGATGAGCTTGAGTTCGTCGGGAGAATGTATGGGTCCCTGCCGGACTTTGCGCGAACCGAACATGCGTAATACGAAGCCAGCCGCGGCGCTCATCCCGAAAATAAAAGGACGGGACAAAGTGAGGAAAACTTCCATGGGGGCGGCAACTGCAAGCGCCACCTGTTCCCCGCGCTGCAGTGCCAGAGATTTCGGAACCAATTCGCCGAGGATTACGTGCAGGCAGGTGATGAGCACAAAGGCAATGCCAATGGCAATTCCGTGAGCGTAGATGTTGGCGTGTGGAATCTGGCCGAGAACCTCCTCGACCATGTGGGCGAGGAGCGGTTCGCCAACCCAACCCAGGGTCAGACTTACGACCGTGATCCCCAACTGAACCCCGTTGACTACCTCATCGAGATTACGGTGCAGCTTTTGGACAATGCGGGCGCCGATGCGGCGGGCTTCGATCAGCTGCTGAATGCGGGTTTCGCGGATGCTGACCAGGGCGAATTCGGCCGCGGCAAAGAACGCGTTGGCTGCGACCAGGAGCAGGATCAAGAACACCCGGATCAGCACAAAGGCGATCATGGATGGGTAATTCTAACATTTCAAAGGTGGTATCGCATTCCCAGAGAGGCGACGGCGATGTAGAATAGGTTGTAGCTCTGGAAAACCTCGAATTGTGGTTTGCCTCTGGAACTCCACCATCTTCCATTTTTCCGGAAGATTCTCTGCTTCCATTTCTGAGGTTTCCCGGTCTAATGCAGCGGGCGTAACCGTATCCGAGGAACAAAACCCGAACAACCTTCGTAGTAACCAATAGCAGGCTGAAGAACGTTAGGAGGCGGACGTGAACGGCAACAGCAATGGCAAGAAGAAGCGGCGCAAACGAATCATAATTATCGGCATCATTGTGGCGGTTCTATTAGTGTTTGCGGGTGCACTGTTCGCCTTCACCCGAGGCGGGACGAAGATTGATCCCTCGAAGCTGGCGAAGGTCGAAAAAGGCGATTTGGCTAAGAGCGTGGTGGCGACGGGCAAGGTCACTCCGATCACCAAGGTCGAGGTTAAGTCCAAAGCCAGCGGCATCGTGAAGAAGCTCCTGGTGGAGTACGGTGACACGGTGAAAAAGGGTCAGCTTCTGGCGCAGTTGGACAAGATCGAGATCGAAGCGCAGGTGGAGCAGTCTCGTGCTGCCCTGCAGGCGGCGCAAGCCAATTTGGCCAGCTCACAGGCTGATTTCGAGCGAGCCAAGGTGGATGCGGAAGGTCCCGATGTTCCTTTGCTGAAACGGGCTTATGACCGCGCGGTTGAGATGGAAAAAGACGGCGTTGTCTCCGATTCCGCGCTGGACGATGCGCAGAAGAACTACCAAATGGCCCAGAACAAGCAGAACGTCTCGAAAGCGCAAGTCACGGTTTTGAAGGCGAAGATCGCGCAATCGCAAGCGGAAATGGCTAGGGATCAGGCAAACCTCAAGCAACTGGAAGAGCAGCTTAGCTACACAGATATTGTTTCGCCGATCGATGGCATCGTGCTCTCGCGCGACGTCGAAATGGGAGATGCGGTTAGCTCGATCCTGGTGCTGGGTTCTTCGGCCACCTTGGTTATGACCTTGGGCGATACCAGCGAAGTCTATGTAAAGGGCAAGGTGGATGAGAGCGATATCGGGAAGGTCTACCTGGGGCAGCCGGCGCGGATTAAAGTGGAATCCTTCAAAGATAAGACCTTCAATGGAAAGGTTACCAAGATCTCGCCCATGGGTGTGGAGAAAGACAATGTGACCACTTTTGAAGTGCGCGTCTCCATTAATAACCCCGGCGGAGAGTTGAAAGCGGAGATGACGGCTAACGCGGAAATCATTCTGGAAGAGCACAAGAATGTGCTGCAAATTCCGGAAGGCGCGATTATTTACGACAAGGACAAGAAGGCATCGGTCGAGATTCCCGATCCAAAGGCCAAGGATGGAAAGAAGAAGCTGGCGGTCAATATTGGCATCTCGAATGGCGCCAAGACTGAGCTTCTCAGCGGAATGAAGGAAGGCGATCAGGTCGTGCTGCAGTAGGAACTGTCGACCGGAACGTACATAGATTCTTTGTCGGCGGTCCTTCGGGTTGCGAAGGACCGCACTTCCTCAGGATGACACCGGATTTTTCCTCGACGAACTTGTACCAATCTGAATCCTAAAGTTGTATCCTGCTTTCCAGCATTCAATGGAGCTCCCCCGATCCATGAATCTCCTGGAGATCACTCGCCAGACGTTGGCGACGTTTAAAGCACACAAAATGCGGATTTTCCTGACGATGTTTGGCATCGTATGGGGAATCGCTTCGGTCATTCTGCTGGTGGGATTGGGCCGCGGATTCAGCGTGGACCAGAAAAAGCGCATGGAGACGCTGGGGAAGGACCTGGTCATCATCTGGGGTGGGCGGACCAGCTCCCAGGTGGGAGGTTTGGCGGCGGGGCGCGAGATCACTTTGACGGTTGACGACGCTGTCCTGATTCGCGACGAATGTTATCTGGTGAAGAATGTGAGTCCGGAGCTGAGGCGCTCGGTTCCGGAGGTAAGCCAGTTCAACTCGGCGAACCGTGAAGTCGTAGGGGTGTGGCCCGCTTTTCAGACTTTTCGCTCCCTGGAACTCGGTAAAGGTCGGCTGATGACGGAGGAAGATGAATCCGAGGGTCGTCGCGTCGTGATCTTGGGCGATGCGGCTCGCAAACAACTGTTCAGCGGCAAACCTGCCTTGGGAGCCAACCTCGAGATCAAGGGAGTTCCATACACGGTGATCGGACTCCTCGAAAAGAAGACTCAAAACTCCAACTACAGCGGCCCTGATAATGATTTTCTGTTCGCGCCCTATTCCGCTGTGGCGCGCGATTTTCCTCGGCCGGAAAAGAAGGGAGTGGTGCGCGGCTTTGTGGATGACATCGTGTTCGAAGTGGGCAATCCCGACGAGCATGAAGAAACAGTCCAGCAGGTGCGGCGCTCGCTGGGCCGAGTTCACCATTTCGACGAGAAAGACAAGGATGCCCTTTTCATCTGGGACACGATGGATGGAGCCAAGCTGGTTGAGAACATTTTCAGCGTGATTACGATCTTCTTCGGCTGCGTCGCCATTATCACCCTGTGCCTCGGGGGAATCGGGGTGATGAATATCATGCTGGTCTCAGTGACGGAACGGACGCGAGAGATTGGGGTCCGCAAAGCGCTAGGAGCCACCCGCAGAGACATCCTGCGCCAGTTCTTTGCCGAGTCCGCGATTCTGACCGTGGTCAGCGGTGTTTTGGGGTTGACCGCGGGTGTAGGCCTATGTGCGGCAATGTCGGCGATTCCGCTGCCTGACTTTGTTCCTCACCCAATCGTTTCTGGCGCGTCTATTGTAGCGTCGGTGCTAACGCTCTCCGTGATTACGCTTACGGCGGGCATGTATCCGGCGCAACGGGCAGCCGAAATGGCACCTGTAGACTCGTTACGCTATGAGTGATAGCGATTCGGGGAGGAGTGCCATTTAGATCGAACTTATGTCGATCGAATCCGTATATATCAAGTGTGGATCGATCCGCGACTCGATCTCTCGCAGTACTGGCTCAGGCCACGCGCACGGTCAATTGAAAGGTGAAAAGGGGGACTATGAAGATCAAAGGAAGTTCGCTGATTCTTGCGAGTCTGATGATCGCGGCTCTGGCTTGCCTGCAGCCCGCGCCCGCTGCGGCTTCATCGGAGGGCTCATTCCAGCGGACGCTGCAGGTGACCGGCCCGGTGAATCTCGACCTGAACACAGGATCAGGAAGCGTGAATGTGCGTACTGGAAGTTCGTCTGAGGTGCAAATTACGGGTCACATCAAAGTTACGAATTGGTTCGGAGGCAGCGCCGACGAGCGCATAAAGCGCATCGAGGCGAACCCTCCGATCCAGCAGAGTGGCAATGACATTCGTATTGGCCACATTGATGACGTAGAACTGCTACGCAGCATTTCCATCAGCTACGATCTGGTCGTCCCCGCAGAGACGCAGTTGCATTCCCACACCGGCTCGGGGAGTCAGAGCGTAGAAGGCCTTCGGAAACAAATCGAGATCGAGTCGGGATCGGGAAGTCTGAAAGTTTCTGACATCGGCGACACGGTTCGCGCTGAGACTGGCTCGGGAGGAATTGAGATCGACCGGGTCAAAGGGAACGTGCGCACGAAGGCGGGGAGCGGGTCAATTCGGGCGACGGATATCGCGGGCGGATTTGAGGGACGCACAGGCAGTGGCCACATTACTCTGGAGCAGACGGCGTCCGGATCAGTGCGCGCAGATACCGGATCTGGCGGCATGGAGCTGCACGGTGTGCGTGGTTCGCTCGAAGCTGAGGCGGGAAGTGGCACCATCACCGCGGAAGGCGATCCCACGGGTTCATGGACTGTGCATTCAGGTTCCGGCAACATCCATCTCAAGTTGGCATCGGACGCGGGCTTCGATCTTGATGCTCACACCAGTTCGGGCTCCATCACAGTGAGCCAACCGGTTACCGTGCAGGGGTCGATGGGACGCAAGGAATTGCGTGGAAAAGTCCATGGCGGCGGGGTTCCGGTGGAAGTGGAAACTGGATCCGGGAATATCGAGATTCAATAGAAGGCCTACCAACCTGCCGTCAGTTTTCTAATTTTCAATTGACAATTGGGAATCAGCCAATTTAACTGGCTGCGTGTTCCTCAAAGAACTCATCTGGCAGAGCTGGCAGGCGCTGATGCGCCACCGGCTTCGCTCACTGCTCACCATGCTGGGCATTGTGTGGGGATTGGTGTCAGTCGTAATCCTGCTGGCTTACGGACAGGGGTTGGGCGGCAGCGTGCTGCACGCTTTCCTGAATATGGGCGACAACGTGATCGTCATTTACCCAGGGCAGACCAGCATGCAAGCAGGTGGGGAGCGAGCGGGCAAGAAAATCAAGTTTGAGTACGAAGATGTGCAGGCTATCCGCGAAGAAGTGCCCATCGTGCGCGCAGTCAGCGGCGAGATAAACCGCAACCTTGCCTTCAAATACGCCACGCGGGTGGTCTCGCTTAAGGTACGGGGAGTGGATCTGCCTTACGGACAGATGCGCAAGCTCGATGTTGAAGACGGCCGCTATTTCAGCGACCGCGATTTCGCGGAGCACAACCGGGTGGTGATCCTCGGCCATATCGCGGACAAAAAAGTTTTCCAGGGCGCGCCCTCTATAGGTCAATCGGTGAGCATCGGCGGGCTGGATTTCGAAGTGATCGGACTCTTGCGGAACAAGATCCAGGATTCCTCCTACAACGGCCCGGACAATAACAACGGCTTCGTTCCGTTCGACACGTATCGGGATCTCAAGAATATCCGCAATCCGGATCTGATTGTGATCCAGCCCACTGCGCCGGAACTCAACAAGAAGGCACTGGCGGCGACGCGCGAGGTCATTGCACGGCGACATCACTTCGATCCGAGAGACGAAAAGGCAACCCCTGTGTGGGACACGATCGAAGACCGAACCATGTTGGACGGGTTTTCGTTTGGCTTACAGGCCGTGCTCGGACTGATTGGCGCGGTTACATTGGGAGTCGGTGGCGTGGGTGTGATGAACATCATGCTGGTTTCCGTCACGGAGCGCACGCGAGAGATTGGGTTGCGCAAAGCGTTGGGGGCGCGAAAATGGCAGGTCCTGACGCAGTTTCTGCTGGAGGCCCTGGTGCTGACATTCTCTGGTGGCCTGATCGGAATCGGCGTTGCCGTTCTTCTCACCTGGGTAATTCCTCCCATGCCCCTCTACAGCCAGCTCTACGAAACAGCCAATCATGAGGGCGATATTTTCCTGCGTGCCTCGTCCGTCGTAATTATTGTTTCTTTTACAATCCTGGCGCTTGTGGGTGTGATTTCTGGATTCTTCCCCGCGCTGAAAGCTTCGCAATTGGATCCAGTAGAAGCGCTGCGATACGAGTAAGGTCCATCACTCCACAGCAGGTGGGCCAATTACCTCCGTGCCTTGACGCCGCTCTTGGCGGCAGGTTACTTTCGAGTTTTCCCGACAGATTCCCGTAGGGCAAGGAAGAACATTGGCGAACCGTCCGCTCATCACTCTAACCACCGACTTTGGACTCAACGATCACTTCGTCGGAACTATCAAGGGCGTCATTCTGGATATAGTTCCTGAAGCCGAAATCGTGGACATTTGCCACGCAGTACAAGCCTTCGATGTGCTTGATGGTGCCTTGGCCATTGCCCAGTCGTACTCGTATTTCCCTAACGGCACGGTTCACCTTGTAGTTGTTGATCCCGGCGTCGGCACAGAACGGCGCCCCATTCTCTTATCCACCGGACGTCACTACTTTGTGGCGCCTGACAACGGCGTACTCTCGCTCGTCTACAGCCAGGCGGAGCGTGTGCAAGTACGTCACATCGTCGCAGACCATTACTACCGGCAGCCTTTGAGCACCACGTTTCACGCGCGCGATATTTTCGCACCCGTGGTTGCGTATCTTGCCAAAGGCGTGGAGCCCGCGAAATTTGGCGAGGAGATCACGGACTACGTACGCTTCAACGCTCCCAAGCCGAAGCCGGTCGATGCGCGGACGCTTCGAGGTGTCATCCTCAGGGTCGACCGTTTCGGAAATATGGTTACGAATTTCACGCCACAGGACGTTCCGGCGTTATTTCAGCCAGATCCCCCGGGATTCAAGATTCTGGTAGCCAAGCGCGAGATCACCGAGATTCACACGAATTATGCCGAAGGTGCTCCCAATGAACTTTTCGGCATCCTGGGGAGCATGGGTTATTTGGAGATTTCCGCCAATCGCGCGGCTGCCGCGCAACTCATCGGAGCCGGCAAAGGCAGCGAAGTGAACATCGTCCTCGAAAGCGCCGAAGCGGCCAGGAACGGGCACTAGACTAGGAATTCTTCGGTTTGGGGTGGACGTAACGATCCATTTCTGCCGTCCATTTCAGAAACCGCCACAGATTCTTGCGCTCCCGCCAGGTGAATTCCCAGAATTCGAGAATTCCAATCTGTTGCATCTTCACCCCGCAATAGGTTTCGATCCGCCACAGCAGGTAGGGACTGCGCCAGGGAGCCAGATGGTGGCCTTTGGTCGCGTTCCACAGGAATCGAAGCACGTAGCGCATGAATTTATCTTAGCCGATCTCTCTTGAAACGTTCCCGGACGAGACCCTGCCGCGTCCCACCAGGCATGCGGCGATGAGTGTCATCAAGGAAATAGCCGTTACCAGAATTACCGCAGTGAGGAACAGGGGAGCAGTGTAATACTCGGGCCGACGCATAAATAGCCCAAGGGCTAGGGGAAAAGCCAGCAGAGCGTCTCCGTTGACCACCAACAGTCGCCTGGCCCAGGTCTGGTTGCGATTCTGTATGCCAGCCGCGAGCCACGTCGTGTAACCCAGGGGCAGCAGGAGAATACCAAACAACACGTGATCCAAGAGCGTCGGCCCCACGGCTCGCTGGTACACAACAGATGAGCTGTCGCCAAACAAAGGCGGAATATACGGGGTTGCGGCCAAATGGACTAAACCCAGAATGACGAGTAGCAGTCCAACTGCCCGCAGAAATCCAGCCGCAATTTCTTGTGAGCGCATTTTCGCTTCCCCACAATACCGAAAACTATACTCTTCTTATCGCGCAAGTGTTCGACTACTGGATGGCGCTTCGTCGTAACGCAATTGCCGCATGCTAGAATCCCTTTTCTGCCAGAGGATTCCCGCTTTATGGCCGACGAAGAAGCACGCAGGAAAGCCGAAGATCACTACTACGCCGCTCTGGACCTGGTCTCTGAAGGTGAGCACGAGCGTGCTGTCGCGGAATACCAGAAGTCTCTGGACGCGGATCCCACTTTCACGGAAACCATGCACGGCCTGGCGCGGGCTTTGCAGGATCTCGGCCGCCTGGATGAAGCCATCGCAGTAGCCAAGCGCATCGCGGAAATCGATCCCGAGGACGTGCTCGCCTATACCAGCCTGTCGGTTCTTTATCAGAAGAAAGGCATGATTCCTGAAGCGGAAGCAGAAGGCGCCAAGGCGAGAGTGTTGGGTTGGAAGCAGCAGTTGAAGGGAAAGAAATCTTAGCTATCGGCCATCAGCCTTGAGTGAATGCCTCTTCATCGGCAAAAGGAAGTGGGTTAGAGTGGTTGGCTGAGTGCTGACGGCCGAACGCTGACAGCTACAGTTCATACTTCTTCATCAGATGCCGGAACGACCGGTAAGAGATTTTCAACAGGTCCGCGGCTCGAGTCTGGACACCATTCGATTGCGTCAAGGCGGTCAACAGAAGCGACTTCTCGATATCGGCTACATACTTCTCCATGTCCATCCCGTCGGGTAGATTGCCCATGCTCCCTGGAGTTCCAACGCTTGGCGATCCCACCCCGGCGGCTGCCCCACGAGCCTTCGCTTTTTCCGCTGGCAGATCTACGCGCAGCTCCTCCCCGGTCTCCAATGCGACGGCGCGCTCGATCGTATTCTCCAACTGGCGGACATTGCCCGGCCATTCGTAGCCCCCCAGTGCTTCGAGCGATTGGGGGTTCACTCTCTGGATGCTCTTCCCTGCTCCGGGCGCGTACTTCTTGAGGAAGTGGTTCACCAGCAGTGGAATGTCTTCGCGGCGGTGGCGTAAGGGTGGAACGGAAACTGGAATCACGCTGAGGCGATAATAGAGATCCTCGCGAAAAGTATTGTCTGCTACTTGCCGGTCGAGGTCGCGGTTGGTGGCGGCGATCACGCGCACATCGATGGGAATTTCGTTCGTCCCCCCCACCGGGCGCACCGAACGCTCCTGCAGCACGCGCAGCAGTTTGACCTGCATGGTCAGGCTCATCTCGCTGATCTCGTCGAGAAAGATGGTTCCCTTGTCGGCTACTTCGAACAAACCGCGTTTGTTCTGATTTGCGCCGGTAAATGCGCCCTTCACATAGCCAAAGAGTTCGCTCTCCAGCAGGGTTTCGGGAAAGGCTCCGCAATTGATGGAAACAAATGGCTCGGCAGCTCGCGGAGAACACACATGCAGCGCGCGGGCGACAAGCTCCTTGCCGGTTCCGCTCTCGCCGTAAATCAGGACCGTGCTTTGCGTCGAGGCGACAGTGCGGATGGTCTGCTTCAGCTTCTCCATCGCGGGACTTACGCCGACGATGTTGTCCAGAGAGTTGCGGGTGGCGGCATCGCGTTTGAAGGCAAAATTCTGCCGGCTGAGCGCCACTTTCTCGAGCGCCCGATTGATTGCCAGTTTAATTTCATCGACCAGGCCGGGAGACTTGCGGATGTAGTCCGTGGCGCCCCCGGCTTTGACTGCCTGGACTGCCGCCTCGTAGTCATCGACTGCCGTGATCAGAATTACCGCTGAGTCGGGAGAAATCTGATGAGCGTGGCGCAGCACCTCGATGCCATCGATTTTCGGCATCTTGATGTCGGTTACAACGACATCGTACAGGGCGCCGTCGAGTTTTCTTTTCGCGGCCTCACCCGAGTTTGCCGTTTCAACTTTGTGGCCTTCGCGGCGCAGGGCGATGTCCAGCATCTCGCAGATGGAGCGCTCATCATCGCAAACCAGAATGTTACCCATGGGCGCCTCCTGCCTTGGCCGCCACGACGATTGTGCTGTCGAGCAGCGCTCCGGAGGCTTGATCTGCAGAGCCGGGTTGTGAAACGGAAAGAGTCTCTCCCGCCGCGTAGCGCCGCAGGCGAAGCACGAACACGCTGCCTTGCCCCAGCTTGGAGCGCGCCCAAACCTTGCCTTCATGAGCCTGAACGATCTGATAGACGATGGCCAGGCCGAGCCCCGTGCCACCTTCGAATTGGGACTGGAAGGGCTCGAACACTTTCTCGATGAGCTGCTGGCTCATTCCGGGGCCGGTATCGGCGAAATTGATTTGCCAGTCTTGTTCGCTTGGTTCGACAGAAACGGTAAGCGTGCCTCCCGCAGACATGGCTCGTACGGCGTTTTCGCAGAAGTTCCAGAACACCTGCTTGAGTTTGTCACCATCGGCCGAGACCCAGGCCTCTTTCACGCCATGTTTTCGTTCGACTCGAATGCCGTGGTTTTGTGCCGCGAGGCGATGCTCGAGCAGGGTGAGTGTGTCTTCGAGAAGCGGCAGCAAATCAACTTTGGCAAACCTGTATTGGCGGCCGCGAGAATAAGCCAGGAAATCCGTAATGATGGTGTTAAGCCGCTCCGACTCCCGGGTAACAATCTGCAGCAGGTGCCGATGTTCCTCGCCCAGGTCTGGAATTTCCGAAAGCATGCTAACGGACCCCGCGATCGAGGTCAGCGGATTACGAATCTCGTGAGCAATAGCAGCCGCGAGACGCCCCACAGCCGCGAGGCGGTCCTGCATGCGAACCTCGCGCTCCAGGCGTCGGATTTCCGTCAAATCATCGAAGGTGTAGACGAAACCGAGGGTGCCCCGTTCCGGCACCGCCAGCGAAGAAACCAGCACGCGAAAGGTCTTTCGGTAGCCATTCGGCGCGACCCACCGGACTTCTCCGTGAGCCGGTTCAGAGTCAACGTGGGGCAAGGGATCCAGAAAAAGTTGCTTCACCGGCTGGTCCAGCAGATCGTCTTCCGAACGATCTAAGAGTTTCTGCGCCGCAGTGTTGACCAGCGTAATGTGCCCGTCGAGCCCGGTGGTAATCAGTCCTCCGGTGATCGATTGAATGATGTTCTCGTGCAGGGCCTGCAGATTCTCCAGCGCCCCGCTAGTGTGCTTCAGCTTGACGTCAACTTGTCGCAGCTTGTTTGCCAGTAACCCCGCAAGGTAAGAAACCGCGAGATAACCGAACAGGTTCACGAAAATAATGGCTTGCAGCGCTTTCAGTTCCGGATGGGTTGTCGAATACGAAGGAATAATTGCAAAGTACGTGAGCTCCAGGACCGTTCCATAAAGAATGAATGCCAGCGCGGCCGTAAGATATGCCCACACCCGCGGCAAGAGAATACAGGCCACGATGATGACCAGCGGGTACAGGAAATTGAGCGAACTGTCGACTCCTCCGGTTGCGTAGACGACCAGGCTGACGAGAGCCAAGTCAGTAAGCACCTGCAGCACCGCCTGAATGCGGTACTCCTGCCAAAAAGACAATAGCAGTACGTAGAAGATTGAGATGGCGTACCAAAGGAGGATGGCATTAACAAACAGCCTAAGCGGCAAAGGAGTGGGAGTGAGCTGCGAGATGGCCAACTCGATTCCCAATAGGAAAGTCAGGATGAGGATGCGAACCTTGACTAGCCAGGCCAGCCACAGCCGCTCATCGAACATGGATTGCATGCCTGATCCCAATTTCCGTGCCCTTGACCAGGAAATGCGGTCGCGCAACTCCACTTTCCTTGGCAGAAGGACCTACTCCACAGGCGGAGGCCGGCTGGTTTGTCATTCTCAAGCCTGCCCCCACCCTGATTTGTTGCGCTTAGCCAGACATTTTGGCGATCAGCGAGAACAGCGGCATATAGAGCGAAACAACGATCCCGCCGACCGCAAAACCGAGGAAGCCAATCAAAACCGGCTCCAACATCGCCAGCATGTCTTTCGTCGCCGCGTCGACTTCGTCTTCGTAGAAATCGGCGACCTTTTGCAGCATGGCATCCATAGCGCCGGTGGCTTCGCCCACTCCGATCATCTGGGTCACCATGTTGGGAAAGACTCCGGATTCGCGCAATGGATCAACAATGGTGCGGCCCTCTTCAATGGCCTTGCGCACCTTCATCAACGCCTCTTCCAGAACTGCGTTCCCCGAGGTTCGAGCCGTGATACTCAGACCCTCGAGAATGGGCACGCCCGAGGTGATCAGGGTACCGAGCGTTCGGGTAAAGCGGGCAACGGCAATCTTACGCAGCAGCATGCCGATAATCGGCATTTTTAGCAGTCCGTAATCCAGGTAGTAGCGGCCTTTGGGGTTCTTGCGGATCTGCCGGACGCCAAAAACCATGCCCGCGATGCCGACGATAAAGAACCACCAGAACTGACCTACGAAGCCGCTTAGCCCAACGACCACGCGGGTCGGTAAGGGCAGAGCCACTCCCAATCCCGCGAAGAGGTTGGCGAAGATCGGGACCACCCACTTGAGCAGTGCGGCCACGATGAGGACTGCCATGCTGATGACCGAAACGGGGTAAATCAAAGCGGATTTCACCGCCCCGCGCAGTTTCACGGCTTTTTCGACGTACTGCGCCAAGCGCTGCAGGATGATGTCGAGAATACCGCCAGTTTCACCGGCCTCGATCATGTTGGTCGATAGGTCGTCGAAAATCTTGGGATATTGCCGCATAGCGTTGGCCAGGGTCGAGCCGCCTTCGACCGTGGTTCGCACGCCCGTGAGCGTCTTCTGGAATGCCTGGTTCTCCTGGTTTGCGGCCAGGATCTCCAGACACTGCACCAAAGGCAAACCGGCATCGATCATGACCGAGAACTGACGGAAGAAAATGGCAATCTCCTTGGTCTTGACCTTGCCAGAGCCAAACGTAGGCATGGCAAACTCTTTGCCCTTCTCACGTATGGCACCGGCGTTGATGCGCTCTTTGCGCAGCTGAGCCGCCAACGCTTGCTTGTTGGCTGCAACTCTCTCGCCGCTGACTTTCTCTCCGTTTTCGCTCTTCCCAGAAAATGTAAAGACTGGCATGGTTGACTTCTCCTTGCTTCCCTATCGTTTGCTCCGGAGCGCCAGTTCGTTCGCGCGCCGGATTTCATACCGCGTACTCGGTTCGTCCAAAATCTTCTAGCGCTTCCCCGTGGCCACAGCCTTCGCTGCAGTACCGGATTGATTCCGGTTCAAGAGTCCCGCGCCTCGATTGATCATCTCCTGCAGTTCGTCCACGTTGCTGGAGCGAGCCATGGCGACTTCCAGCGTGATTTGCTTCTGGAAGTAAAGTGTCGCGAGCGCCTGGTTGAATGTCTGCATACCAAACTTGTCCTGACCCGATTGCATCGAAGAGTAGATCTGGTGGATTTTGTCTTCGCGAATCAGGTTGCGCACGGCTGCATTGGGCACCAGGATTTCCATACCCATGGCCCGGCCCTTGCCGTCAGCGCTCGGCAGCAAGCTTTGACACATGATGCCTTCGAGCACCAGCGACAACTGCGCTCGAATTTGGGGCTGCTGGTGTGCCGGGAAGACGTCAATAATGCGGTTAATGGTGGAAGATGCAGAGTTGGTGTGCAGGGTGCCGAACGTAAGGTGACCCGTTTCGGCGATCCGCAGGGCCGATTCAATCGTCTCCAGGTCGCGCATTTCGCCGATCAGAACAACATCGGGGTCTTCACGAAGCGCGGCGCGCAGTGCGTCGGAAAAGCTTTTCGTGTCGGCATGCAATTCGCGCTGGTTGACCACGCAGTTTTTGTTCATGTGAACGAATTCGATCGGATCCTCGATGGTGAGGATGTGATCGTGCCGCTCGGTATTGATCTTGTCAATCATGGCGGCGAGCGTCGTTGATTTTCCTGACCCGGTCGGGCCCGTAACCAGCACCAGACCGCGAGGCTTGTCGCACATTTTGCTGACCACCGCCGGAAGATTCAGTTGATTAAAAGACTTGATCTCGAAAGGAATCAGACGAAAAACGGCTGAGGTTGCGCCGCGCTGGTTGAACACGTTGGCGCGGAAACGAGCCAGGCCTTTCAATCCGAAAGAGAAATCGAGTTCCAGATTTTCTTCGAAACGATGCTTCTGCGAATCGGTCATGACGCTGTACGCCAATTGTTTGGTCTCCGCCGGCGTCATTTGCGGCAAATCCAGTGGCACCAGGTGCCCGTGTACGCGGATCTGCGGCGGCGAATTCGTTGTGAGGTGAAGATCGCTTCCTGACATCTCCAACATTCGTTTCAGCAGATCACTTAGTGAGAGCGACATCTTTATTCCCTTTCTTCCTCGTTACCAAACTTTAGTGAATAGTCTCGCGAGCCACTTCTTCGAGTGTGGTCATGCCAGCCGCAACCTTGATCAGCCCGCTGCGCCGCAGGGTAATCATTCCGCGCTCAATGGCTTTCTTCTTCAGTTCCACGGCGGAGGCTCCGACCAGAACCAGTTCCTTGATTTCGTCATCCACTTCCATGACTTCGTACAAGCCGCAGCGGCCTTTGTATCCAGTGCTGTTGCAGACGCCACAGCCTTTTCCTTTTTGAATCTTTACAGTCTTGGCTTCTTCCGGGCTGTAGCCTTCTTCGATCAGAGTTTGATGGGGAACATCGACGACCTCCGCGCATTCCTTGCATATGCGCCGGACGAGGCGCTGCGCGCAGATCAAGTGGACCGAAGTTGCCACCAGGAACGGTTCAATGCCCATGTTCATCAGTCGTGTAATGGTTTCCGGGGCGCCGTTGGTGTGCAGTGTGGAAAGCACCAGGTGGCCGGTGAGAGCGGCCTTGATCGCGATTTCGGCGGTTTCAAAGTCTCGGATTTCGCCGACCAGAATGATGTTGGGGTCTTGCCGTAGAAAGGCGCGCAGGGCAGTGGCGAAGTTTAATCCGATCTGCTCCTTCATCTGCACCTGGTTGACGCCAGCCAACTGAAATTCGACCGGATCTTCCGCAGTCATAATGTTGGTATCCGGCTTGTTCAACTGAGAAATCGAGGAGTACAAAGTGTTCGTTTTGCCTGATCCGGTTGGTCCGGTCACCAACACCATTCCGTAAGGCTTCAGAATGGCTTTCTCAAACTTGACCAGCGACTCCGGCTCGAAGCCAAGCTTGGTCATGTCCAGGCGGAGGTTTTCTTTGTCGAGCAAGCGGGCCACAATTTTTTCTCCCCACAGCGTGGGCAATGTGCTGACGCGGAAATCCAGCTGCCTTTTGCGGCCGCCAATGTTCATCTTCAGCATGATGCGGCCGTCTTGCGGAAGGCGCTTCTCGCTGATATCCAGCTTCGACATAATCTTTACGCGCGAAATGATGGCATCCTTTAACTTCAGGGGCGGGGTCATGATGCTCTGCAGCACGCCATCAATACGGAAACGCACCCGGAACTCCCTTTCGTAGGGCTCCATGTGGATGTCGCTGGCACCCCGTTTGACGGCATCCGTCAAAACCAGGTTCACAAGCTTGACGATGGGAGCCTCATCGGCGGCTCTTTCCAAGTCCGCCAATCCCATTTCGGTTTGATCTGCCTGCAGTTCGACGTCGGATTCATCCATCTCCGACATCGACAGCATGACCTGCTCGAGATCTTCCTCTTTGGTATTGCCGTACGCCTTATCGATTCCCTCGAGAATCGAACTTTCCGATGCGACCACCGGTTCGATATTGAAGCCGGTCATGAACTTGATATCGTCCATGGCGAACACGTTTGTCGGGTCCACCATCGCGATCGTCAGCGAAGCGCCTACACGGCTCAGCGGCAGGATTTGATAGCGTTTGGCGGTTTCAAACGGAATCAGCTTGACTACTGCGGGATCAATTTCAAAGTAGGAAAGATTGATGGCGGGAACGCCGTATTGCCGGGAGAGGAAGTTGGTGACGTCTTCATCAGTCAGGAATCCCAACTTCACCAGGGCCGCGCCCAGGCGGACGTTGGTTTCCTTCTGAGCCTTCGTTGCTTGTTCCAACTGCTCTGGGGTAATGACCTTCTCTTTGACAAGAAGGTCACCCAGCCGTTGAGACATACCTCGATCTCCTATCTGAGCGGCAGAGGGATGACGTCGACTTCGCTTTGCTCGCGCGACTTCGCTGCTGGTTAGGGGAGAAGTTGCAGCCCATCGCGTTGACACAAATTGTCACAGCAGATGCGTTACTTCACCAGTAACTTTGGTACTTGTACCGTCCGATGGGGATCGCGTAACGCCTTTACACGGCGTGAACTGCCCGTCAGTTGTGCTTTTGCAGGGGCAAAGAGGTCCGAGGGGCATGAACTTCGGTAAGCCTGACGGCCAATCATGTCAACCTGTCCGAGGCATTAGAACTCTCTAAATTGGAGGTTCCGAGTTATGCGCGTCCCGCACGAGTGAAATACGCTCTTCAAGGCATTGGAATGGAAGGTTAGTCTCACTGGCGGTCCCCTCCCGGGGGGTGGGTCCGCTTATAATGGGCCGGACGGGCTTGCATCTTCATCGATGAGGGTTCGCCGACCGCTGACGGATTTGTCTGCTCCCAATCCAATTCGACCAGATCAAAAGTCTTCCAGTCGGAAGAAAGTCATTATTCCGCTGGCGGTGGGGATGACCCTGCTTTTTGGCGTGCTTCTTGCGCTCACATCTTTTGACCTGCCTCTGAATCCCGGTACGAATCAGCAGTTGCTGTTTTTTGCTTCGCTAGCAATGCTGATCTTTGTTCTGTTCGTGCTGCTAACGTTCGTCCTTGCCCGAAACCTTCTGAAACTCTTTGCAGAAAGAAGGCTGGGCGTCCTTGGCTCGAAATTCCGTACGCGGTTGGTCGTCGGGAGTCTTTTGCTTTCGTTTCTTCCCGTCATCGGTATGTTTTTCTTCGCCTATGTGCTGATGAACCGATCGATCGATAAATGGTTCTCCAGCCCGGTGGAGGAAGTGCGCCGTGACACGGCCAATATGGCGTCGCTACTTTCCAACTACGCGATGCAAAATACGCGAGCTGAAGCCGAGGCCATAGCGGCTGCGCCCGAAATGCAAAGGGCTTTCGCGAGCGATAACTTTTCCGCTGTGGCGAGCGAGTTGGGACGCCACGAACCTACCTTGCAGGGCGGCTTCGCTTTGGCAATCGTTAACGGAGACGCACAGGCTAGTTTCGGCGCACCTGCTCCATGGCCGTTATTGAAAGCGAAGATTCCCGTGGAACACGCGAAGTCGGCCCCCACTCCTTTTACCTGGGAACAAAACGAGTACATCCTCGGCAGTGCGCCGGTCGGCCATGACGGTCGGATCCTAGTGGGCATGCCCTTGCCAAAGAAGTTCTCCGAAACCGTGAAACAGGTTGAGGCAAGCCAGCAGCGTTATCTCGACCTGGCGAGCCAACGAAGATTAGTCCGGCGAACCTACATGGAAGTGCTGCTTCTGCTCACTGTGATGGTACTTTTCGCCACCACATGGTTCGCCTTGTTTCTTTCCAAGCTCGTGACCCGTCCAGTGGTCGCACTTGCGGAAGCTACGCAGGAAATTTCTCGGGGCAGGCTCGACTACCGTGTGGAAGTCCGCGCCGCTGACGAAATCGGCGACCTGGTGCATTCGTTCAACCGGATGGCTGAGGAACTGGAGTCCAGCCGCCGCCAGATCGAGGCCTCCAGTCGTGACTTGGGCGCTGCCAACGTCGCCCTGGAGCAGAGACACCGCCACATCGAAACCATACTGGAAAGCATTCCGAACGGCGTACTTTCGCTGAACGCGGACCGGTTCGTCACGCATGCAAATCACGGATTGCTGCGATTGTTCCACCCCTTAGGTGCGGAATCTGGAGTGCCCACTGTTTTAATCGGTGCGCCATTACGCGATGTTTTTGCTCCTGAGGTCCTCGAGGATCTTGAACCCTTGCTGCGCCGTGCTGACCGCATGGGTACCACAACTACGCAGATGGAAATGGTTGTGCAGCGAGCTACGTTGAACGTCGCAGTTACGGTCGCTACCCTCAAGCACGATGGACAGGGTTTGGGATATGTTCTGGTGTTCGAGGATCTCTCTGAGTTGCTGAAGGCACAGAAGCAGGCCGCCTGGCGCGAGGTGGCACGTCGCGTGGCTCATGAAATCAAGAATCCGCTAACCCCGATTGCGCTCTCCGCCGAGCGAATTCGCCGGCACCTGGAGCGTGGTGCACCTCGCGAACCGGCCTCCTTGCAGGTACTTCACAGCTGCGCTGAAACCATTGCCGGAGCAGTGGAAACGGTCCGTACGTTGGTAGACGAGTTTTCCACTTTGGCACGCTTCCCCACGGCGCGGCCGCAATCATCCAATATCAACACCATTGTGGAAAACACGCTGGCCATGTTCAACGGGCGGTTGGACAACATCCGCATCCACACCTTTCTGGCGTCGGAGTTGCCCAACGTGATGGCAGACCCCGACGCCATCAAGCGAGCCTTGGCCAATTTGCTGGACAATGCGGCGGAAGCCATGCAGGACGCTCTCTTCCGTGAGATTCAGATTTCCACCGCCCTGGTAGCCAGCCGCGATGTGGTTGAGATCACTGTGGCCGATACCGGCCATGGCGTCACCAGAGAACTGAAGGAGCGGCTGTTCCTGCCGTACTTCTCCACCAAGAAACGCGGCACTGGCCTAGGGCTCGCCATCGTGAACCGCATTGTTGAAGACCACCACGGCTCCATTCGTGTGGAAGAGAATCAGCCTGTCGGCGCTCGCTTCATTGTGGAACTGCCGATTGTGGCGGACGCCGTCCCCATACCCCCTGTCAACCAGCATGCATAACATTCTCATCGTTGACGACGAACCCACCATACGCCAGTCGCTCAAAGGGGTGCTGGAAGATGAAGGCTTCAAAGCCTCGACAGCCGAAAGCGGCGAAGCTAGTCTGGAGATCATTAACAAACATGCGTTTGATGTAGTTCTACTCGACGTGTGGCTGCCGGGAATCGATGGCCTGGAAACTCTGGAAAGAATTCGCGAAAAGGAAAACGCTCCTGAGGTCATCATGATCTCTGGACATGGCACTATCGAGACGGCGGTGCGCGCCACAAAACTGGGCGCCTATGACTTCCTTGAGAAACCGCTCTCCATTGATAAGACTCTGATCCTTATCAAGAACGCAATCGACGCCAAACGATTGCGCGAGGAGAACCGCGAACTCAAGAAGCAACTCATCCCGAAAAGTGTAATCGTCGGCGACAGTATTCCGATGAAAGCACTGCGGCAGCAGATCCAGATAATGGCTCCTACCAACGGCCGTGTTCTTATTTACGGCGAGTCAGGCACAGGGAAGGAATTAGTGGCCCATGCTATTCATGCTCAGGGACTCCGCAAGGAGGAAATGTTCGTCGAGGTAAACTGCGCTGCGATTCCCGAGGATCTTATCGAGAGCGAACTCTTTGGTCATCGCAAGGGATCCTTTCCCGGGGCGACCGGCGATAAAGAAGGAACATTCCAAAAAGCTCATGGAGGCACGCTTTTTCTCGATGAGATCGGCGACATGAGCCTCAAAACACAATCCAAGGTGTTGCGGACGCTCGACGAGCAGAGGTTCATCCCGGTCGGCGGTGATGAGCCGATTACCGTTGACGCCCGTGTGATTGCTTCTACGAACAAAGACTTGGAAGAAGAAATCTCCCGGGGAAACTTTCGTGAAGATCTGTTCTACCGTCTAAACGTCATTCCCTTCTCGGTTCCGCCGCTGCGAGAGCGCAAGGAGGACGTTCCACTGCTGGCGCGCCACTTTCTGAAGGAGTTTTCCGCCACGTATGGCCGCCGGCTTCGCGAGATCACTGATGATGCTATCGACACCCTGATGCGCTACTCCTGGCCCGGCAATGTGAGGGAAGTGCGGAATGTGATCGAACGCATCGTCATCATGAATCCCACAACAATCCGATTCGAACGCAAGCACCTGCCGCCTCTGGTTCACCGCGATGGCACACGTCGCGCGGCGGGCAGCGAGTTCTCTACCCTGCACCAAGCCCGAGCCGCCTACGAGCGTGACTATATCCTGAAAAAACTGGATGAGAATCACGGCAACGTAACCCGCACGGCGGAAGTGCTGGGCCTGGAGCGCAGCCACCTTTATCGCAAGATGAAGACGTTGGGGATTGCTGCCAAAGAATAGGGTTCCGGCAGGGCTTACCTCTTGATCATGTGGATTTCAGTGCCGTTGTTCAGAAACTTCACCTGGTCCATGAGTTGAGTGATCAGATAGACGCCGCGACCGTGGCCGGAAAACAGGTTCTCACCAACCACAGGGCTGGGGATCGCAGCGGGGTCGAAACCATCTCCCGGATCGCGCACCACAATCAGCAGGCTCCGGTTTTCATCGCAGGCCACATCACATTCAACGATTTTTGAAGCATCCGATTTAGCCCCGTGCACTACGGCATTGGCCAGGGCCTCGGAGAGGGCAAGTTCGATCGCCGATTCGTTTCCATTCGCACAGTCTTTTGCGCGGATGCATTCCATGATTCGCTGCACTACCGCATCCACCGCTGCTTTATCGGCAGCCAGCGTCACCTGGAGCTTGAAAAGTAACTTGTCGGCCAGGAAATCGAAAGTCGGTTCGGAATTAGTGGACATCAATCAGGATCGTTCCTGCTGGTTATTTGCAGCATCGACCTCTGCGATTCTACAGACGAAGCACCGGTCCGGCAAACGCGAAAAGCAGTCATGGGAAACCGGGGTAACCCTTTAGGCCTTGTCGACATGCGTTAACAATTCCAGTTGCCGGCGCCAGTCCAGCTCTTCGATAAACGCGTGCGATTCCCGCCAGTCCGGGCTTACTTTCACGAAAAGCTCCAGGAACACGCGAGTGCCGACCATCTTTTCAATCTGCAGGCGCGCGGCCGTTCCGATCTTCTTTAACATCTGCCCCTGCTTGCCGATCAGGATTCGCTTCTGCCCTTCCCGTTCACAATAAATAGCAGCCGCGATTCGCGTGAGTTTCGCGCCCTCTTCGAACTGTTCGACCAGGACCGTAGTCGCGTACGGGACCTCTTCGCTAGTCTCGAGCAGTACCTGTTCACGGATAATCTCGGCGACCATAAATCGCGCCGGTTGGTCGGTCAACTGATCTTCGGGAAAGTATCGCGGCCCAGCCGGCAGCACGTTGATCACGGCGTCCAGCAAAAGGTCCAGCCCTTCGGGCTTGCGCGCCGAGATCGGGATGATTTCTCTAAACGCGTGAAGCTTCTGGTATCCATCCATGATCGGCAGGAGCTTGTCTTTTTGACTTCGCAGCAAATCGATCTTGTTCAAGAGCAGGAAAACAGGTGTCCGAGACTTCTTTGCCATTTCGAGAACACCTTCATCCGCCTTATCAAACTTACGAGTAACATCGACAATCAACAAAAGCAGGTCGCAACCTTCCAGCGCCTCTCGCACTTCGGACATCATCTTGCGGCCAAGTGAAGTGTCCGGTTTGTGTACACCGGGCGTATCGATGAGCACAATCTGCCCGCCTGCTTTTTTCTTTTGTTTGGAAACCTGGACGATGCCGAGAATGCGGTTACGGGTGGTCTGGGGCTTGGGACTGACGATGGCAAGTTTCTGGCCCACCAGAGCATTCAACAACGTGGACTTGCCGGCGTTGGGGCGGCCAAGAATGCAAACGAATCCGGAGTGAAAGGACATAAGAGTAAGCTACTAGCTTCTGGCCGCTAGCTGCTAGTGGTCGAGATTGACAATGGTCTGAACGCGATCCCGGACTTCTGAGATTTTGACTTAAAGGGATACAGGTTTACATGCACGCAATCGAAGCTAAAAAGCCAGCAGCTAGCAGCTTTCTTCAAATCAAACGCATCTGCTTTGGCTGCACCGCGGAGACCCGTACCCGCTCCACGCGACGCTCGGTCGATTCCAGGACCTCGAAGCGCAAGCCGTCTTCTTCGATCACCTCGCCTTTTTGGGGAATCCGGCCCGCTAACTCACTGACCAGTCCCGCCACGGTGGCCGATTCTTTGCCTTCGGGACGAGTGCCCAACAACTCATCCAGGCGGTCGACATCCATATTTCCGGGAACAATATAGGAGTGATCGCTCTCGCGCACCACTTCGGCTTTCTCGTGCTCGTCGTCAATTTCACCGACAATCTCTTCGACCAGATCCTCAATGGTGACCAGTCCTGCCACACCACCATACTCGTCAACCACGATGGCCATGCGAATATTGTTCTTTCGCATCTCGCGCAGGAGCTCGCTTCCCAGCTTGCTTTCCGGTACGAAATACACATCTTTGCGCATTAGTGTGTCGACCGTCCGGGTGTGGGCCTCGGTGTCCGGCACCTGCAGCACATCCTGTGCGTAGACGATCCCTTTGATGTTGTGAATGGTCCCTTCGAAAACCGGAACCCTCGAAAACGGTTTCGTGCGCAACAGCTCAATGAATTGCTCAACCGTAGTATTGGCTGGAACTGCCACGATCTCCGGTCGAGGCTTCATCGCCTCCCGCACGGTCTTCTCGCCAAATTCCACGACGGACTGAATCATGTCGCGGTTGCTTTCATCGAGAATGCCCTCTTCCTGGCCGGCTTCGATTAGCGCGTCCACCGCTTCCGCCTGAGTTTCCGGCTGTTCATCCGAATGCCCTTTGGTGAGAGCCGCTACCGATTGCAGGAAGCCCAACACCAGGGTTACTGGCAAAACCAAATAAATGAGAATTCGCAAAAAAGGCGTCCAGCGGATCAGCCACTGACCCCTTGTACGAGAGAAGAAAACGAAAGGCAGAAACTGGTTACAAACGATGACGATCAGAACGAGGGTCAGCGTGGCCTGGAGAATTTCGTAGATGCTCCAGGCCCGGTCACGGAACACGGTAAAGCCAACCAGCATGGCAATCGCTGCCGTGGTCATCTGGGTAAGCACCGCCATGGAAAGCGCTGCGCGGGCGCGGCTCACGTGCAGCCGTGGCTCTACGTCGTGTTCGAAGGCATCGATATTGTCCTGGAATTCGCGTGAAAGGAACTTGCCAATCTCGGTATAAAGGCGCTCGACGTAGGACACCAAGGTTAACAGCCCTAGCATCATCAACAACACGATGGCGAGGACGAAGTTCATCTCGATGCCCGAGAACGCGAGCCAGCACGTTTAGCAACCGGTGCTCGCGACCGTGTACCGTTCGGCGTGCTGTTTCTCTTTGTCGTCAGGCCCTTTCCAAGCACTGGTCCTTCCCTTCTCGCGATCAGGCCGACCGGCAGTCCGAGGGACTTGCGCAAATGTGCTTCCTTGCGTGCCATTTCCCCATAGTCGATTTCATGATCGTAGCCGGCAAGGTGAAGCAGGGCGTGCAAAGTAAGAACTCTGATTTCGTCCGCCGCCGTGTGCCCGAGCCGACGTGCGTTACGTGTCGCAATCTCCGCCGAAATAGCGATATCCCCTGCAAACCCCTTCATCAATCCGGGCAGGGCGGGAAACGATAACACATCCGTCGGCTTATTCTTTCCGCGGAATCGATGGTTCAATCCCTGCAACTCACGATCAGTGGTCACGAGCACACTGACAACCCCTCGTAGTCCGGCCGCGCGCCGCGCCCGCGTCACAAACTTCGCCAGCGCCGACTCCGTCAAACCAGCCACTCGTTCCTGAATTATGACCAAACTTTCTCCGTTCGAAGTTCACCCAAATAAACAGGAGGGCCATAAACCACGGCCCTCCCATCCAACCGTACCCGTTTTATTCCTTTGCGTCTGCTTCCGCAGGCATCGCAATATTCTTCGGCAAAGGTAGGCTCTCTACCCCGTTGGCTTTGCCATTCGTCCCTTTCGGTTCAAGCAGCGGCATTTGCTGTTCCGCCAATTTCGTCTTGTGCTCATCGTAAGCGCGAATGATGCGTTGCACCAGATGATGCCGCACGACGTCACTTTCATCGAAGTGGACGAATGTCAGTCCCTCGACGGTCTTGAGGATGTCCACGGCTTCCAGCAATCCGCTTCGACGAGCGTTGGGCAAGTCGATCTGAGTGACATCTCCCGTGATCACCGCCTTGGAGTTGAAGCCGAGACGGGTGACGAACATCTTCATCTGCTCCGAGGTTGTGTTCTGAGCTTCATCCAGAATCACGAACGAATCGTTCAACGTGCGTCCGCGCATGAACGCGATGGGTGCGATCTCGATGACATTCTTCTCCAGATAGCGGTCCACTTTTTCGGGATCAAGCATGTCGTAGAGCGCGTCGTACAGCGGCCGCAAATAAGGGTCGATCTTGTCCTGCAGCGTCCCGGGAAGGAATCCAAGACGTTCACCGGCTTCGACTGCCGGGCGCGCCAGAATGATGCGATTCACCCTTTTCGAAAGCAACGCCGAGATCGCCATCGCGACGGCAAGGTACGTTTTGCCGGTGCCCGCCGGACCAATACCGAAAACCATGTCGTGGCTCTCAATGGCTTCGACGTATCGTTTCTGATTGAGGCTCTTGGGCTGTACCGTGCGCCGCCCGAACGAGCGTTGCCGTCCCGCTTCCGCCAGTCCGCGCAGGGTAGCTTTTGGGTCAGCAATCAGCACGCGCAGCATGCTGTTCAAATCGCCATTATTGAAGGCGTGTCCCGAGCGTTGCAGATGGTGATAGTCGGCAAAGACTTGCTCGGCACGGGCAACATCGCGAACTGCCCCCTCCAATTCAATCGAGTCGGACCGAAGGTCGATGTTGATATTCAGACCATCTTCCAACACATGCAGGTTTTCATCCCTGGTACCAAACAGGGTTTCAATGTGCGGGGTCGTCTCAATGCTCTTCTTCATGCAGTCTTGGCGCATCCCTCCGTTCGCCTGGCCCGCGATTGCGTAAGTCCGGTATTCAGATGCCATCGCCGCGAACCGGGCACACCCGTGGCATCCTTAGCGACGACAAAATTCTTCTCTGTGCAGGTGGAACCAGCCGGAATGCTCGCTCCCGAGGTGCAAGCAACTACCATTGAGTGTAAGGTTACGCCGGGGGTCGGATAGGAGTCAATGCCATCAGAAGTTTCGCGCGATAGACGGTGTAGGGACGGGTCTTCCGCTCGTTCGACGGGTCAAAGACCCGCTGCCGCACGAATCCGCTTTGGATCTCATGCATTTGACCGAGAGTAACTTAGTCTCGTAGAATGTTGTTCGTACCCACTCGAACTCTCCGTATCGGTAACCGAGAGCGAAAACCAGAGACAAAGGCAAAACGAACTTCATGGCAAATCATTTTTCGGCGCTGAAGCGCGCCCGTCAGACTGAGAAACGCACGGCTCGCAACCGCGCCAATACTTCCCGCCTGCGCACCACGCTGCGTGACTTGCGCGAACTGCTCGCCAAAAGCGACAAGCAGGGAACAGAGCAGATTTTCCGGCAAACGGTGTCCGCCCTTGATAAGGCAGTCCAGAAAGGTGTCCTTCACGAGAACACGGCTTCGCGCTACAAGTCTCGCCTGAACGCGCGCGTGAACGCCATCGCAAAGAAGTAGCAAGCAGAGGTGGCTCCGAGCCGAGACCTAGAAGCTTTCTCTAAACGAAAACACCGGATCAACATCCACCGGTACGTTGGCCGCCAACTTCAGCGAAAGCTGCAATTCCGCGGGCATTGACCCGTACTTTTTAAACCAATTCTCGGCCCGCGTGCGGTCACCAGTCGCCTCAATCTCCAACAACTCTTTCGCCAGATCGTTCAGAGCCCCCGACATGCGCCCATAATCGATCGCGTATCGACCCGAAGATTCACGCTTGATGGCCCCACGCTCGAAGAGGTAGTTGAACTCCATCATTTCAGCCTGTCCGTGAGCCTCGGCGACACCGAAGCGAACCGTGCGAAAGATTCCCCCCACATACGACGCGTAATATTCTTCCAGCTTGTTTTTCGGCAGGACGTCGCGGTCGATCAACCACTTCAAACCATACAGTCCAACGACGTCCGCTTTAGCTTCCTCGAGACCGCCAAAAATTGGCCCGATGGATTCACGAATATCCACCTTGCCGGCGGCCGTCCGCGAGAACGCCGGCCCCAGCCCGTGAGCGATCTCGTGCATAATGGTCACCTGCATATAGCCGTCGCTTGATGCCTTCGCTGCTTGGGCCGGTAACATTACGCGCAGCGCGACTGGCAGAACCACGTAATCCACGCGTGCGTCCATGAAGTTCTTGAAAAATAGCTTCTTGCTTCCCTTCTGTTCGTGCACTCTCGGATCGTTAGGCAGATTGTCAGCGACCGCCTGATAACCGTGGTTTAGATCCCCCGCACGGAACGGAGTGTCCATAACTTCCATCGGAGTCTCCAGCCCCCTTTTTGAAGGCCGATCCTCTGGCGGGAGCGGCAGCGCGTCCTGAATATCGGCGACATACTTCTGAAACATCTCGAGTTTGCGGCTTTCTTCGACGGCCCGAACCATCACCGCAGCACCGTAAGTTGCCTTTACCCCTAGCAGGCCGTCATCGTAGGTCTCGTCGGGAGCGAAGACCACATCGAACTTGGGATTCTTCAGATCAAGCCAGGCCAGATTACTCTTGAAATAATCGTCGCTAAGAAGCGCGTCGGCCCGCAACTGCAGGAAGTTCGCAAAAGCCGGGTCGTCGCTCAAACTGGCCGCCTCGCGCAGGTCTTTCGCCGCCGGCTCGAGAAATGAACGGTACGCGATGTGGTACGGAAGCCCTTCCAGTTGATCGCCGTGCCAGCGCACCACGGTAAACGAACTGTAGATCTCGTCCTTCTTTTCAGGATGCGCTTTCACGTACTGCTCGACCTGCTCGCGAGTCAGGTTCTGGGGATAGAATCCGCGTCCGGGGGACATCGGAGTCGTTCCGACGAAAGGCTTATTGTCGTCGAGCAGATCAAAGCGCGAAGCGTTGATCCAGAGGTAGCGCCGCAGAATTTCATCTTTTGGATTCTTGCTAACGGCCAACGACTCATAGAGCGTTAAACCGTCAGGATCGCTCTGCCGCCAGTAGATTTGCTCGAGATAACGCGAAGCATCAACCAGTTTCTCCACCATCTCAATTTCACGGGCGGACAAACCCGCCGAGTGAAATGGCATTTCTACCCTGCGAAACTTGGCGAGCCGTTGCTCGAGGTCAGGGACGACTCGCATCCCCGCCGAGTCTGCGCCCTTAGCAGCAGAACCGGTCATCGACTGATTGCCATTCTGCGCTGAAATGGTAATAGAAAGGATAAGGATAAAAATAGAGACCAGCAGTGAAAAACAGGAGCCCCGTGTGATCAACATGAATGCTGTATTTTAACAGAGCACTTCATGGTTAATCGATTTACTCTCGCGAATCAACACTAACATCAATATGATGTTGCGTTATGACTCAGAGTTCAAATTCGAACAGCGCGCAAACGTTGCTCATCGATGCCGACGACACGCTTTGGGAGAACAATATTTATTTTGAGCGAGCCATCGCCAATTTCATTTCATTTCTGAATCATCACGAGTATTCGCCCGAGCAAGTGCGGGCAGTCCTGAATGATGTTGAGCGTGAATGCATCGTGAGCCATGGTTACGGGTTGCACAGCTTCAGTCACGCGCTGGTGCAGACTTTTGAGCGTCTCGCAGTCGAGCCGCTCACTCCCGCGCTGCACGAGACCATCAGCGGATTCGCTCACACCATCGCTGAGCATCCGGTTGAGATCCTGCGCGGCGTTCCAGAAACGCTTCAATACTTATCCGAACGCCATCATCTGATGCTCGTGACCAAAGGCGCCATCACCGAGCAGTCCGGCAAAGTCGAACGGTCGGGCCTCAAGGATTATTTTGCCGCGGTAGAGATTGTCGCGGAGAAGGATGTGTCCACGTATCGCACCATCGTTTCGAAGTATGTCCTGGCCGGCGATTCCACGTGGATGGTGGGAAACAGCCCTAAATCTGACGTAAATCCCGCACTGGCGGCGGGAATCAACGCCGTTTTCGTCCCCCATGGCAACACGTGGATTCTTGAACACGAAGAAGTCGCCCAAGCCCAACCGCCGAGTCGGCTGCTAATCGTCGACACGTTCGCGGGATTGAGGGAACACTTCTGACGTTTAATTCGACCTGCTACTTGCCGGCAGGAACGGCACAGAACTTATCGAAAGCCTTCTTGAGCTCCGCTGCGATGTCGGCGGCCTCGCGATGTTCAATGTCACTTCGTTGCATCATGTGAATTAGATTCCCGTCGCGCAGCAGCGCGATCGAGGGTGACGACGGAGGATAGCCAGTAAAGTAACTGCGAGCCCGATCAGTCGCGGCGGTGTCCTGCCCGGCGAAGACCGTAAACATTCTCTCCGGTCGTACTGCATTCTGCAGTGCAATCCGAACCGCAGGCCGCATACGCCCAGCCGCGCAGCCGCAAATTGAATTCACTATTACCATCGCCGTACCGGGCTGATTGACAATAGCGCGATCGACTTCGTCAGCGGTCCGCAGTTCCTGAACTCCCATGCGGGTCAATTCTTCACGCATCGGAATCACCATAATCTCTGGGTACATTTTTTCTCCTTAAGAGGTTTTTAATAGCCTAACAGAAGTTCTCAGCCTCGAGGACGATCTCGCCGAGTACGTACAAACGAACGTAATACGGCGGCATGAGTGCGGTTTTCAATCGTATATAGTGGAAGGCGATCGCGCATGGACATTACGGAAAATGTTCCGCTGGCCCCGCTCACTACTCTGAAGGTAGGGGGGCCGGCCCGATATTTCGTTGAGGCAACCACCATTGCCGAAGTGTCCGAAGCCGTCGGATTCTCGCAATCGCGAAGTCTTCCTTTGTTCGTGCTCGGTGGGGGCAGCAACCTGGTCATCGCCGACGCCGGCTGGCCAGGTCTCGTCCTCAAGATCGGAATCACCGGAATCAATCATCGGCACGGTCACGATCAGGTGGTTTTCGAGGCTGGCGCAGGCGAAGACTGGGATAAATTCGTTGGCACCGTTGTTGCTCACAACATTGCCGGCCTCGAATGCCTGAGCGGCATCCCCGGGCTGGTCGGAGCCACTCCAGTTCAAAATGTCGGGGCATACGGGCAGGAGGTCGCGAATACGATTGAGTCGGTGCTCGCGCTGGACCTGCGGGATGGGCAACTGCACGAGCTCTGCAACGAGGCTTGCGGCTTCAGCTATCGCACCAGCATCTTCAACACCACCGAGCGCAACCGATACATTATTTTGCAGGTGAACTACGTTTTGAAGCATGGCGGCGACGCGTTCATTGCATATGCTGACCTCAAGAAATATTTTGCTGGATGGAGTGAGAAGCCGACCTTAGCCGACGTTCGCGATGCTGTCCGAAAAATAAGAGCTGGGAAAGGAATGCTCATCACATCCGGCGACGATGACTGTCGCAGTGCCGGCTCTTTCTTCAAGAATCCAATCCTCTCTGCCGGCGAATATGAACGGTTGACGGCACGAGCCGTTGCCAAGAATTTGCAGATTCCCAGTTATCCTGCGTTGGATGCGCAGAAGAAAGTCTCAGCCGCGTGGCTGGTCGAGCACTCCGGATTCAGTCGTGGTTACGGCGACGGGTCCGTCGGCATTTCGCGGAAGCATGCGCTCGCCATCGTGAATCGCGGCAACGCAACGGCGGCAGATATTGTGGCCTTCAAGGAAGACGTCCAGCAGCGTGTGGAAGAAATCTGGGGCATCTTCTTGGAACCGGAGCCAGTCTTCGTCGGATTTTGAATTGTAGGCGCGAGCGTCCTCGCTCGTATCCCTCGCGAGAACATCGGCGACTGCCACCCCAGATCGCAACCCTTTTTGGTATTTCCCCTACGTTGGGGAGGGTGAGCTTTCCGGCCCCGGCGACAGCCGCCTCGATTCACTTATCGGCAATTTTTGCCGCTTCTTTAAAGATTCGCATGAACATGGGGCGAGTCAGCTTTCCGGTTTGGGTGTTCTGGTTCGAGGGATGGTAGGAGGCAAGCAGCGTTTTTCCATTTGGCAGCTTGTACTGGGCGCTGTGCTGAAAAATGTAAGCTTTCCGGCTAGTGAGCTGACCGGCCCGCTTGAGGTAATTCAGATAGGCATCAAATCCGATCTTGCCCAGCGCGACCACGACTTTCACATTTTTCAGGCCCTCTACCTCGCGATCCAGATACGGTGCACAGTTCGCCAGTTCCTGCGGAAGCGGCTTATTGTCTGGCGGAGCACAGCGTACTGCCGCGGTGATGTAGAGATCTTTCAGCTTTAGCCCGTCCTCACGATCCGTGGCGCTGGGCTGGTTGGCAAAGCCGGTTTCGTACAGTACCGGGAACATGAATTTGCCCGACGCGTCTCCGGTGAACGGACGGCCGGTGCGATTGGAGCCGTGGGCTCCGGGAGCGAGGCCTAGAATCAGCACCCGGGCATCGGGGTCGCCGAAGCCGGGTACCGGTTTCCCCCAGTACTCGCAATCGCGGTAAGCACGACGCTTCTCTCGAGCAATCATCTCGCGATATTCCACCAGCCGCGGACAGCGCGTGCAGGCGACGACCTCGGCGTTGAGTTGGACCAGCCAGTTGTTTTCTGGTTGAGAGGGCATCGTTGCAACTCTACAACGATGGGTCGCGGGGGGACGGGAAACCTTTTTACCGCCGAGCCGCCGAGCCGCCGAGCCGCCGAGCCGCCGAGCCGCCGAGCCGCCGAGAAATGCGAATCGGGAAGGATCGGCACGAGTTGTCTCTGAACCAAGGCTGGCGTCCAAAGAAAGGACGCGAACTATGGGCACCTGGCTTAGCCGGAAAGTTGCGTTTTCCCAAATTGCGGTTTTGTTGTATTTGCTTTTTGTTCGCTAGTAAAGCTACACTGCTGCGTGGCACAGCGTGGGAGTCCGGCATCCGGGAGATGCGGACCCGGTACACTGGAGGGACGGCCGGTGATGCGTAGCCGCGCGTTCTAACCTCAGATGAGCAAGCTCAACATTAAACGCACCGTTGAGAACATACGTGCAAGCACGACTGTCTATTCACCCATCGTCGAGGTCGTGATTAACGCAATTCAGGCAATTGAGGCTGCCAGCAAGCCGAATGGCAAGATCGCCATTCGGGTTCGGCGTGCCGGTCAGATGGAAATGGATGGCAGCCTTTCGGAAGTTACGGGCTTTGATATCGAAGACAACGGCATCGGCTTCACGGAGGAGAACCGCGAATCCTTTGACATGCTCTACTCCGATTTCAAGGCGGCGGAGGGCGGCAAGGGATTCGGTCGTTTTGTCTGCCTCAAGTACTTTGAAAACGTGCAGGTTGACAGCACCTACGCCGATGGAAGGATTTTTAAGAGGCGTCAGTTCTCGATGGGCAAAGGCACGGATATCATCGTCAACGAGGCTATATCTGACGGCTCGGGGACGTCGACCGGCACGACAGTTCACTTGAAGGAGCTGAAGGACGGCAGGTCCGTTGACAAGAAACTGAATACCATCGCGCGGAACTTAGCAGAAAGACTGCTGCCCAATTTCCTCCCGCAGGACTCGGCTTGCCCCGAGATAGTGGTCTGTGAGGGCGACGATGGCGATTCTATCAGGCTGAATGACTGGGTCAGCAATGAACTCTCGGCCGTCATCAAGGAAATCACAATCGACAGGGGGCAGTTCTCTCTCAAGGGTGTCGACGTGGACGAAACGTTCATTGTCAGAGTGTTTAAGCTCTATTTTCCGAAGAACCAGAAGAGCAGGATCAGCCTCGTAGCGCATAAGCGGGAAGTCTCAGGATCGCCCCTCCACAATTATGTCCCTGAGTTCATCGATGATTTCTATGACAAGGACGTCAATGGAAATGTCATCCGCGAGAGGAATTACATGGTCAAGGCATATGTGTTCTCTTCCTACCTCGACCGACACGTATCGCTTGAGCGCGGGGGATTCGAGTTCCAGATGGAAGATGATCTGCAGAACGGTATTTCCCAGTCGGACATTGAACACCAGGCCGCGGCGATCGCCAAGGAAGCGGTTGGTGCCGACATCCGGGGTCGGCAGGAAAAGAAGAGGGAACGAGTTCAGTCCTACGTAGATGGCGAAGCGCCCTGGCACAAGTACATTCTCGAAAAGATCGACCTGAGCGGCATGCCCCTCAACCCTTCGAATGAAGAAATCGAGACGCGGCTTCAAAAAGAGAAATTTGCCCAGGAGATTCACATCAAGCGTGAGGTTAGCAAGATTCTTTCTGGCACCACACTTGAAGGCTTGGAAAAAAGCGTAAAGGACGTCGTCTCCACAATTTCTGGGACTAGCCAGAACGACCTCATTCATTACATCGCGCTCAGGCGTAACATCCTCGACTTGTTTGGAAGGAGCCTGGAGGTGGATGAAAAAGGCGTGTATTCGTCAGAGGGCCTCGTGCATGACATCATCTTTCCCCGTAAAGGCGACACACTCAGGACTCCGTTCATGAACCACAATCTCTATCGCGTAAGAAATTCCAGCTACCGCAATCTAGCAGAATTGACTGATGTGATGGCAAGCCGTGACCTAAAAGCGGCAGTTGATGCGGGATTCCTTGTGCCGGATGGTGAACGCCGTGGCAGAGTCTATATCGGATCGCTCCAGATAAGAGCACTATTCGACAAGTTGAGATTAGAGCACATCAAATCCGTGCCTGATCCTTTCGTTCCTCAGACGGCACGTTTACCATTTGGGGCTAGTACTTCGTAGCCTCTCGCACTATCCGCGCAGCAGCTTGACCGGCGTCCTCTTGGACGGTTTTCTTAGCTGCCACCGCCCGTTCATCGTGGCGTATTTCGGGGATGTGGCCAGCAAACTTACTGACCAGAACGCACGGGGGGCTGGCTGGCTCAGCTTTACGTGTAAGGGTGGGGACTCATAGTTTCGGCGTCGGGGTTTTTATCTGAATTTCCGCTGGACTCACGGGTCCTGTTGATCTCAAGTTTCGCGGGCGATGGCGCCCGCGCCAGACCTGCGGGGTGCGGCGTTTCCGGATTGAGAGTTTCGCCTCCCACCCTGTCGCAAAGTGCGCGACAAGGATGGGGCACCCTTTGTGTTAGGTGATTAAGATTAACAACCGGCGAAGGCTAGGGCTGCCCGACCTCGTAAGTAGTCCGCGCGAGATCCTTCGCCCCGCTGGAGAAAGCGCGGGGCTTCAGGATGACGCACTGAATCATTGTGCTTCGCGGTTCTTTCATTTTTTTCCTCTGACTTATGACGGACGCAGTGTGTAAAAGTGGGGACTCATAGTGGCGGCGTCGGGGTTTTCGTCTGGATTTCCGCTGGACTCACGGTCCTGTTGATCTCAAATTTCGCGGGCGATGGTGTCCGCGCTACACCTGTAGCGCGGGGCGTTTCCGGATTGGGAGTTTCGTCTCCCACCCTGTCGCAAAGTGCGCGACAAGGATGGGGCACCCTTTGTGTTGGTTAGGTAAGATTAGCAGCCGGCGAAGGCTAGGGCTACCCCTCCCCGTGGGTGGTCCGCGCGAGATCCTTCGCCCCGCTGGAGAAAGCGCGGGGCTTCAGGATGACGCACTGAATCATTGTGCTTCGCGGTTCTGTTCATCTTTTCCTCTGGCTTATGTCGGATGCTCTGACTTATGCCGGACGCAGTTGAAAATCTGACGGTCCCTCCACTGCGCTTCGCTTCCGTCGGGATGACATCTTTGCTTCGCGCTTCGGTCGGGACGACATCATTGAAGTCGAATCCACATGCGGCAGATCGAACAGGGTCCGCGCGAGTGTTCCTTGACCCAGGCACCAGCACCAGGCAAATATCAAACGCAAGGTCCCTCCACTCCACAGATCATCGCTTTGCGATGATCTATTCCGGTCGGGATGACAGAGTTGGGGAGAGCTGGAAGGTTCCCGATCAGGTCAGTGCCGACGGTAGTGCCGAAAAGTTGTCAAGCCCCCTGGACGGGTCAATTCCTGCCAACGCTATGATTCGGTGGGAGAAATAAATCTGGAAAGCATGTCCTCTTTACCCCTCTGACTATGCTAGTCTGAATATAGGGATCAAATAAAGCGCAAGCTTCCCGGCTTGCGCTTTTTCTTTTGGGCAGGGTTTCTCTCCAAGGACAGTTTCCGAACAAATGAGTAGAGCCAAGGGCGGTTCAGACGGGCGCACACCAGCGTCTGGCCAGATCTCCGTCCCGAAGCCAAACGTGTGGAGGGTGACGAACAATTGGCGAGGCGACGTAGGCGAGGCTGCGTTTGCTTATAAAGCGATGAAGCTTGGTTATGTGGTGTCGAAGCCACTGGGCAACATCCATCGCTACGACTATGTGGTCGAGGGCAGCGGAAAGTTGTGGCGGGTGCAGGTGAAAACCACCGCCCACATGGAGGCGGGCCTCTATTCGCTGCACACCCGGTGCTTTACGCAACAGCGTCTGGGGCCCTATACAGCGTCGGATATTGATTTCCTGGTGGCTTATGTCATGCCTGAGGATTCCTGCTATATATTTCCCGCAAGCGTGGTGGCCGGGCGCACGAGCATCATGCTGCGTCCCAAGGAGTTCATCCGCAAGAGGTACTTTCACCGGGATCCTTACGCACGCTATTTGAATGCATGGCACGAATTGGGCGAGCCCAGCGGGCCAGAGTTTTGAGTTGTTGTTTGGCGTCCTTGCGGGGAATGCAAGAATGGGGTACACGGAGAGCGATATAATTGGAGCTCTGGTCGGCCCGTAGTAGTCCGTGCGAGATCCCTTGCCCCGCTGGAGGAAGCGCGGGGCTTCGGGATGACGCATTGAATCATTCAGCTTAGCCACTCTCAGCGTTGCGATTTTGGCAGGCTTGTTGAAACGCAACCGCCGCGTTGACCACTATCTAACATAGTCCTTGACTTGTGCGCAGAACCTTGCAATAACTATGCAGTCCCATTGGACGAGTTTGGGGGTGTAGTTCCATTGGCAGAAGTCAGACTTCAAGAGGGCGAATCCCTCGAGAATGCACTGCGCCGCTTCAAGCGCAAGGTGCAACAGGAAGACATCATTAAGGAGGTCAAGCGCCACTCCTTTTATCTGAAGCCCGGCGAAAAAAAGCGCGTAAAGGAAGCATTGGCGCGCAAGCGCAGCCGGAAAAAAGCTCGAAAAGAGCAGGATTAATCGAAATCGGGCCGCTCTCCCCGTTGGAGCGGCCCCTTCCCTTTTATCAACGCGTTCCCCGGTCTGGGATATGCGTAATCACGGGGATCTCCGCAGGTTGTTGCAATCAGCAGTAATCCATGTCCGGTCAAGGGCGTGGCGGGCCGAATCCAGGGGTAGTTCAACTGAGGGGGATGAGTCAAAATCCTGCGCACTGGTGCGCCAGGTGAGATTTTCTCGCGTGGCGAATGAGTGGGGCGGGAATGGGCCGAAGGAGCATCCTCAATGGAATTCCAGGACAAGATGTTGAAGTGCATTGACTGCGGCGCGGATTTCGTCTTCACGTCCGGGGAGCAGTTGTTTTTCCACGATAAGCAATTCAGGAACGAACCCAAGCGATGCAAAAGCTGCAAAGCGAAACGTGTTGCGGTTCTGGGGGCGGCAAACAATGCGCATCACGGTTCATCGCGAACCGAGACCCGGGCCGTGTGTTCGCAGTGTGGCAAGGAGACCACGGTTCCGTTTCGGCCGACGCAGGGTCGTCCGGTCCTCTGCCGCGAGTGCTTCCAACAGAGGAGACCAGCGGCTTCGGCTTGATTTGCGGCGGCGCATTCCGGGCGACCCGGAAATGTTGAAAAAGTGTCAGCGGCCGACTGCTGTCAGGCTAACTGTTCTTTTTCCTGCCTTCACGATTCACTGCCCCGGCGGGTCTGCCAAGCGGGGACTGCGGGGAAAGTTCTCCGTTCCCTGCTGTACACCTTGATTCAAAACCAACAGCGCCTCGATTTGCCGTAACAGATCCTCGGTGCTCACACAATTTGCACGGCCTCCGGAAGCGGAATCGCCCACGGCGCTCCGCCGAAAGCATAGACACGGCTGGTGGTCAATGCGGAATACGGCATACGAATCGTGTCACGATCCATGACAACTTTCATCGGGAAGAATCCTGCCCTGCATTTTAATCTCCCGCCTCAAAGGCAGGCGGGATGCCCGCTTCAACACGGGCTGGGGGTTATCAAACGTCGAAAGAGCACAACCTTGCGCTCATACTGCAAATACTTTCACCTTTCTCAAAAAATCTTTCTCTTGATGGAACTTCACCGCAATTTCGCTTGACATTCCTTGTGATCACGATAGGATACGGGCTCCGCGGGCTCGGGTGCCTTTCGGATATTCTGGATGGAAACGGCCCGACATAGTTAAATGTAAAAAACTCAGGAGGAATCTAGTGAAAAAGATGCTTTTCGCAGCGGCGCTTATCGCAGCGCTGATTCCATTGGCAGCGGCGCAGGACAGCCGTTTGCCTCAGGCCAGTTTGGATCGCGAAGTAGATGTCCGTGTTCCAGCCCGTGCGGCGGTTCTCGGCAACCCGCCCCGACAGGTTTTGGATCCGGCACCACCGAGCTATTGCAAGCCCTGCTTGTTCTACGCTGGCGATTTTGATTCCAATGCCAGTGACGCCAACGGTCTCGCCAATGAATTCGATCTGATCGTGAGCAGTGGCGCGGCTGTCTATGCTCCTTTCAAGGTTCCCACGGGCAAAACTTGGACTGTGACAGGCCTGTTTACCGACAACTTCGCGTCGTCGGCTACTCTTGATCCCAAGACTGCCCCCTATGAAGTTCGCAAGGGCATTCCTGTTGCGGGCGGCAAAGGTGGCAAGCTGGTTTGCCATGGCAAGGTGAAGGCGACGAATACCGACACCCATTTGAACGATTTCGGCTTTGAAGTTTATGCTACCAAGGTAGCCGTCAAAGGCTGCAGCCTGCCCGGCGGCGTAAAGTATTGGGAGTCCGTAATCCCGTACTGCAACAATGCTAACGACAGCACCTGCCAGAACAGCTATCGTGCTTTCGAGACCAACGACGATGGCGCGATGGCTCACAAGTTCGGTCCGGTCGAGCCGATTAACAACTCGTTCTTCAACTCTGTTTTCTTCGGCGCGGTTTGGGCTCCCAGCTCAGGCTTCCAGTCCAGCTCACGCTTCTCCGATGGCGTGATTGGAACCGCGAAGTAAGACAGTCACTTTGACGGGTCCGGTTAAGGCAGATGACTTGTACGAGACCGGAACTTGATTTTCGGGAGAAACGTGAGAGCTCTTCGGGCTCTCGGGTTTCTCCCGTTTTCTTGTGTCACACGAGTATCGATCCCGTCCTCTCCTTCGGCTAACGTCTTTGCGTTTAGTGCCACTTAGCCGATCACGGTTTGAAGATCAAACAAGAAAGAGCAGTAAAAATACGTGTGCTAGGATTACGATTTGCCTTTAGGGATACTTGGAGGATTGATTAAGATGCAGTTTCGTTTTTCCGCTTTGATTTTGCTTTCTTCGATAGGCTATGTGGACCCACTCGCGGTTGCCCAGCAAACACAGTCGAATGCCCCCGCAATCACCAGCAGCACTGCGGCTGCTCAGACATCAGAGTCCCAGGTAGCGCCTGATGCCCCGGTCATCACGATCCATGGCCTTTGCGGAAATGTCATTCTTCCAGGCAGTAGCCCAGACGCGTCCGGTTCACACGCCGAGTCCAGTGCTTCCGATGTCTCAACAACCCCAAACCCCAACTGTGAAACCACGATCACCCGCCAGCAGTTTGAGAATATGGTCAGAGGCATCAGTCCAAGAAGTGACCCTCGATTGGGCGCCAGTTTTGCCAGGGACTATCCCGAGACCCTGGTGTTTGCCCGCAAGGCCATCGAAACTGGCCTCGACAAAGATCCAGCTACTCAGGCGCTGCTGCAGTACAAATACCAGCAGGCGCTGTACTCAATTTTCAAGGCGCATGTGAAACTGAAGGCAAACCAAGAGTCCGACGCGGAACTCGAAAAGTTTTACAACGCAAACCGCGAAAGGTACGAACAGTTCGGGCTGCTGCGCATCCATGTCCCCGACGTAAAAGAGCATCAGCCGGCGCCGGGATCGCACGTTCAGCCCAAAGTTGATGTCGCGGCCGACCAAGCCGCCATGAAGGCCCTCGCAATAAAGATTCGCGCCGAAGCGGTTGCCGGAGGCGACTTCGAACAACTGCAGGCAAAGGCGTACAAGCTGGCAGGAGAGACTGATGATCCTCCCGATACCGACTTGGGTGACCAATGGACCCGCGACACCTTTCCCGCTGAATACCTGTCGGCGGTGCTGGCGTTGAAGCCGGGGCAGGTCTCGGAACCGATCCATAATGCCAGCGGCTGGCACATAATCAAAATGGTTTCCCGAAAGACCATTCCGTGGAGCGAGGCTCGAGATTCTACCCTTCAATTGATCGTGGCAGATGAGGCAAATTCAACCAGAAAGGCCATTAAGACCGAGCTCAATGATCAGTATTTCGTGTCCGCCGGCTCGCCGGAGGCCAAGGCTCCGTTGAAATAGGCTGGGGAAACGGCCTGCCCGCCATACGAGGTCATAGGTGCGAGGCCCCAAGACCACCAGCCTGACGGAATTTTGTGTAACTCCGCGTTTGGCCTGTCGAATGAATCAAAACAAGACGAAGCTTACAGTTATCTCCTGCTTGTTGCTGACGGTTGCCACGTTGGCTATCTACAGCCGGGTCAGGAGCAATCCGTTTACCGCCTTCGACGACCAAACCTATATCACCAGAAACCTGCACGTGCAATCGGGCCTGACGTGGAAGACTGTGACTTGGGCTCTGACTTCCACCGAACAGTCCAACTGGCATCCACTGACCTGGTTGTCCCACGCGCTGGATTGCCAATTCTACGGGTTGAATCCCACCGGACATCACTTCACCAGCGTGTTCATCCACACGCTCAACGTGCTGCTTCTATTTCTGTTGCTCCTCAGGGCGACGGGTTCCCTGGGACGAAGCTTTCTGGTGGCAGCGCTATTCGCGCTCCATCCTTTAAATGTTGAGTCGGTCGCTTGGGTTGCGGAGCGCAAGAACGTCCTTAGCACACTGTTCTTTCTGTCCGCGCTCGGTGCCTATGGCTGGTATGCAGCGAAACCCGGCATCCGGCGTTATTTGGTCGTGGCTGCGTTGTTTGCTTTGGGACTGGCCGCGAAGCCTATGGTCATTACCCTGCCCTTCGTGCTTCTGCTCCTGGACGTGTGGCCACTGCAAAGAGTGCAGGGTCGCGGACCGACAACTTCGTCTCCTTCGAGAGGCGGCAAAAACCGAAGGCAAGAAAAAAAAGTCGAGGTCCTTCCGTCTTGGTTGGGCTTGCCCCAACTACCCGCGTCGCGATTATTCCTCGAGAAACTCCCTCTGCTGTTCTTCTCTGCTGGCAGCGCCGTGATCACGGTAATCGCGCAGCGTACAGTCGCCATGCGCTCCCTCACGCAGATTCCGCTGGAAGACCGCATCGAGAACGCGGTTTATTCCTATGCTTTGTATGTCTGGAAGGCGCTGTGGCCAACCCAACTGGCGCTTTATTATCCGCATCCCACGCACACTCTTAGCATGTGGCAACTCGGGTTGGCGGTATTGTTTCTGTTGAGCGTGAGCACGGTGGTTTGGAATCAGCGCTCCGCCCGCCCTTACCTGATTACTGGATGGCTTTGGTACTTGGGCACGCTGGTGCCCGTGATCGGAATCGTGCAGGTCGGCGACCAGGCTTTGGCCGACCGCTATGCTTACATTCCGCTGATTGGAATCTTCGTGATGGTCGTCTGGGGTGTTGCGGACTCGGCCGACCAGCGACAGCTAAAGTTTGGATTGCGCGCCGCTACCTCTGCTCTGATCCTCGCTGCTCTGTCATTCCTAACATGGCGACAGATCGGTTACTGGAAAAGCGATGACGATTTGTGGACCCACACTTTGGAAGTCACGAAAGTGAATTACCTTGCGGAAGCTAATCTGGCGGGAGCGCTGCGCAAGATGGGCCGAGTTCAGGAGGCATTGCCCCACTACCAGGCCGCAGAACAATTGAACCCGGGACAGCCCGCCCGGCATATTAATCTCGCTGCCGATCTGGCAGAGGCTGGCGACTTGCAAGGTGCCATCGCGGAATACCAGATGGCCGCTGATTTGACCAACCAGCCTCGCACTCTGGCCCGCGTCTACGAAAGCATTGCCGCCCTGAGCGCTGCGCTCGGGGATTACGGCACGGTGCGCGAAAGTTACAAACAGGCGTGGCTAGCCGACCTCCAGCACCGCCCGGAGATGATCGCGGCTCTAACCGAAGACACGACTACCCGGCCAACGCCCGGCGGATTCTATTCTCTGGGATGTCTTTTGGAGCAGGCGGGCAAGTTTTCCGATGCCCGTGATGCTTACGCGCATGCCCTCAAGCTTGACTCCAACCTGGCGGAAGCAAAGCAAGCCATGGAAGCCATTGATGGAGGAAATAAGGCCGGCGCGTCTGCTCAATAAATGCGCCACTCGGCCGCGGATGAAGCCTTCTGCCCGAGCAGGTTACGATAGAATCTATACCAGCGGGTGGTCCGACGCTCGCGACATCCCAGCACATGTAGCAAAGGAATCGTGACCAGTTTTTACATCGAGAATTTTGGATGCCGGGCTACGCAAGCCGATGGTGCTGCGATTGCGCAACAGTTCCGAGAGCGCGGCATCATGCGGGCGGATAGTTCCTCGCGATCGGAAATCGTTGTATTGAACACCTGCACGGTCACAGCCTCGGCTGACCGGGATGCGCGGGCAGCCATACGGCGCATTCGCCGCGAAAATCCTGGCTGCCAAATCATTGTGACCGGATGCTACGCGCAGCGCGCGCCAGAAGAAGTCGCGGCCCTTCCGGGAGTCAATCGCGTCATCGGCAATTCCCACAAACATCGTTTGGCGGAAATCGTGGTTGCGTCCCGCCAGCGCGATGAAGCCGCCTCGAACTCAGGCTTCGTTCCTCTGGCAAGCCTGGCGACAAAGATTCAAACCGAAATTTTTGCCTCTGACATTTTTGCTCATACAGAATTGCTAGCCGCGCCGGTTTTCGATGTGGCTGAACCTGGAACGGATACCGATCGTACCCGGCCCAACCTCAAAGTTCAGGACGGCTGTGACAACCGCTGCTCCTTCTGCGTGATTCCGTACGTGCGCGGACAAAGTCGATCTTTGCCGTTGCAGAAAATCCTTGACGAAGTGAATGCGCTTGTTTGCTCCGGTCATCGCGAGGTGGTGATCTCGGGAATTAATCTGGGGCGCTGGGGACGGGATTTCGATCGGCCCTTGCGATTCGAAAACGCAATTCATGCGATTCTTGGCCGGACCAATCTGGAAAAGCTACGTATTTCTTCCGTTGAGCCGATGGACTGGAGCGATGATCTGATTGGCACGATGGCCAACTCTCCCCGGATCGCAAAGCATGCGCATGTTCCGATGCAATCGGGTAGCGACCGCGTGCTGCGAGCCATGCACCGCAAGTATCGTCCATGGCATTACCGGGAAAAGCTTCAAAAGATCCGCGCGGCGATGCCCACGGCGGCAATTGGCGCCGATGTAATGGTTGGCTTTCCAGGCGAAACAGAAATTGACTTTGAAGAGACCCGCTCGCTGATCGAAGAACTGCCTTTTACTTATTTGCATGTCTTCACTTATTCGTCGCGTCCGGGAACTCCTGCCGCTAAGATACGAAATCAAGTTCCCGTACGAATCGCTCGCGAACGCAATCGGATTCTGCGCGAGCTGGCGGCCGCGAAAAAGGTGGCTTTCATGCAGGCCTTTTTGGGACGCACCTTGGAAGCAATCACGCTGAATGTTTTCGACGGTGAATGGACTGAAGCCGTGACCGACAATTATCTGAAGCTGCGCCTGAAGGGGCTACGTCCAGCGAATCAATGGGTAAAAGCACGAGTCGAACAAGTCGAGAATGGGGCGTTGATAGCGGTGGGTTGGTAAGGTCGCGAAAGTGAAGGCGGCAAATCCAGGTCCGGTTTCCATCCTTCCAGGCTCGGCCCGGAGTTTCCCGGCAAGATCTTGCCGTCGTGCTACTCTTTTTGGTTGGCCTCGTCTAACCCCGGTGTCCGCGCCGCATCATAACTCTTTTGGAGCATTAGTCATGAGACTCAAATTTACCTTCTGGCCGGCGACCGTCGCAGGCATCGCAACATTCGCTCTCTTCGTTCTGACGCCACTTGCCGCTCGCGCCCAAGAACCGACGAAATCGGACACCCATGGCATCGCGGTCGGCAACATGGACCCTTCGGTTAAACCGGGTGATGATTTTTACGAATATGCCAACGGAGCATGGATCAAACGCACCGAAATCCCGCCCGACCGCGGACGAATTGGCATATTCACGACGCTCGACGACTTGAGCAATAAACGGACCCTTGGGCTGATTGAGGAAGCAGTCAAGGAGAATGCGCCCGCTGGTTCCAACAACCGCAAGGTTGCCGACCTCTACACTTCGTACATGGATGAAGCCGGCATCGAAGCCAAAGGCCTCGATCCAGTGCGCCCGCACCTCGAAGCGATTGCCGCCATTCACGACAAGCGGGAACTGGCTCGAGCCTTGGGCGAGAGCCTGCGAGCTGACGTCGACGCGCTCAACAACACCAACTTTCATACCGCAAATCTTTTCGGGATGTGGGTCGCTCCCGGCTTCAACGACTCTGACCACTACGCCGCCTACCTGCTGCAAGGCGGACTGCAATTGCCAGATCGCCAGTATTACCTCTCCGACAGCGATCGCATGCGTGACATCCGCGCCAAGTATCAGGTACACGTCTCCGCCATGCTCAAGCTTGCCGGATTCTCGGACAGCGACGCCCGCGCCCAGCGCATCATTGAACTGGAGCACGCCATCGCGGAAAAGCACCTGAGCCTGACGGAAAATGAGGACATCCAGAAAGCCAATAATCCGTGGAAGCAGTCCGACTTCGCTACCAAGGCCCCCGGCCTGGACTGGGCAGAATATTTTCGCGGCGCCGGTTTAAACAATCAAACCAGCTTCATCGTATGGCAACCCAGCGCCTTCATCGCAGAGTCCGCACTCGTCGCCTCCACACCGCTCGACACCTGGAAAGACTGGCTGGCGTTCCACATGATTGAAGCCTATGCCGCGGTGCTGCCGAAAGCGCTTGCCGAGGAGCGCTTTGCCTTCGTTGGTAAGACGCTCTCGGGCACGCCGCAACAGCGTCCACGCTGGCAGCGCGGGGTTGCACTCGTCAACGTCCTGCTGGGAGATGCCGTCGGAAAGATCTACGCTCAGCGTTACTTCTCGCCCGAAGCGAAAGCCCAGGTCGAAGGCATGGTGGCGAATATCATTGCGTCTTTCCGCAAGCGGATTGAAGCGCTCTCCTGGATGGATCCTGCGACCAAGGCCGAGGCCCAAGCCAAGTTGACCACCCTCTACGTGGGAATCGGTTATCCCGAGACCTGGCGCGACTACTCCGCTTACGAAGTGAAGGCAGATGACATCTTTGGCAATATCTGGCGCGGCGGCCTGTTTGCTTACCATCGCGACGTCACCCGCCTCGGCTCTTCAGTGAATCGCAAAGAGTGGTCCATGCATCCGCAGACCGTCAACGCCGTAAACCTGCCGCTGCAAAATGCGCTTAGTTTCCCGGCAGCGATCCTGCAACCACCGTTTTTCGATCCGCTTGCTCCCGCTGCGGTCAACTACGGCGCGATCGGTTCCGTGATCGGCCACGAAATCAGTCACACATTTGACACCGAAGGGAGCGCCTTTGACTCGAAAGGCCGAGTCCGCGACTGGTGGACACCCGCCGACCTCGCGCACTTCAAAGCGGCCACTGCCCGACTCGCCGCGCAATACGACGCCTACAAGCCTTTCCCGGACATTTCGGTGAACGGCAAGCAAACCCTCGCCGAGAACATCGCTGACAACGCAGGAATCTCGGCCGCTTACGACGGCTATCGCGCCGCCCTGGGAGGCAAGCCCGCCCCCGTCCAGGACGGATTCTCTGGCGACCAGCAGTTTTTCATCGCCTTCGGCCAGAACTGGGGATCGAAACAGCGTGAGGCCGCACTTCGTCAGCAAGTGATGACGGATCCGCACTCACCCGCTGAATACCGCTCCGATATGGTCCGCAACGTCGACGCATGGTACCCGGCGTTCAATGTGCAAACGGGAGAAAAGCTTTATCTTGCTCCGCCTGACCGCGTACAGATCTGGTAGAAAATCGAGGGGCATCGCCTGTTGAAGGAGCCACTGACCTCAGTTTCCCCGGGCGCAGAAGGCCCCAAGCCTCAATGTAGCGTATGTATTTCTGTTTCTTGCGCTGCGGAGACAATAGGATGTTATATTTCTGCCGCGTCGCGACCGCCGATGGAATGATGTACCAGACTTCTTCGGGTATCACGTAAATGGCAAAAAAATCGACGTGCTCCCGGCGATAGGGCGGCATGCCGGTCCGTACGAAGCTGCAAACGTACCCTTTGTAGCCCGACGTGGATGCCGTCGATTTCACCTGCACCCGCAGAAGCTTGCCCTCGCTCTCCACCGTCACATCGTAAGCCTGGGATTCGCCCCAGGGCTTGGAAACGCTGAACCCATGCTCGGCGGCCCGCGTCATGAACAGCAACTCGGCCCATTCTCCTTGCAGCTTGCAAGTCTTGAAACGTCTCTCACTAGTCATTTTCCCAACCCAAAGCAGCAGATTTTTCCAACAAAAAAGCGCGACCCAATGGGTCGCACTTGAGTTAACTACTTATATATTGATTATATCACGCAGAAATAGTTAACATGACCTGGTTTCCAAAAATATATCCGCCCGGCCAGCATGCACCTAGAAAATCGCCTGGCCCGCCCCAAGCGTCCCATTTTTCCATTCCGGGCAAGAGGCGGAAATGCAGTTCTCGCTTCTCCTCAGGAGTGGGCCATCGCCTCGCTACTTTCCCAGAGCAAACATGTCGCCGTCATTTTCGGTATAAAGTTTTCCGTCGCGGCCGATGGCGATGGGTGTGTAGGCCGCGCCGAGAGCCTTTTTCAGGAAGCGCTTGCCTTTGAGGGTTCCGCCCTGCTGAATTACGTACACATTCCCGTCTTCGCTGTCGGCATAGACGGCGCCGTTCTTGTCGACGGCGGGAGCGTTGACGCACCACTCGTTATCGGTCGGGCTCTCGAACTGCCACTGGACCCCCAGATTGGCGTTCAGTTGCGTGATGTAGTAGGGACCTTTGCCGTAGTAGTTGTCCTTGATGATGACCGAGTAGGTGCCATCGTGGGCGTAAATGGCGGGGGTTTCATCCCAGCCGAAGTCGTAGGCGGTCAGATAATTTCCGGAGGAATCAAACTTCATGAGGTATCCTCGGCCGGCGTCGGCGTTGTCAGCCGATCCGTAAAGAATGCTGCCATCGGGAGCCACGGCGGGAGTCGAAGAAGAGCTGTCGACAACCGAGCCGGCAAACTTCGCAGTAATTAAGGAACTGTGCCACTGTGCGGTCAGATTCGCGTTGACGGCGAGGAGGCAGGCATGGGCCGGGTCGAAATGGGCTCGGCTGAGAGTATAGATGGTATTGCCGTCGGCAGAAACGGCGGGGGCGACATTGATGCCGGGCCGCTGCGAGCCGTGGACCGCAGGATTGCCGCAGACGGGTGTGCCTTGCACTAAGCTGGAGAAGTCGACCTGGCTGACGGCGCCCTGCGGTGTCACCTTGACCAGGTAAGCGCCGTGGACGTCGACGGTCCAGGGTTTGTCTGGGTCGAGTGCCAACGCGGTGTAGTAAAGGTTTCCCTTGCTGTCAACGGTCACTGGACCGGAGACGAATGTGTTGGCATCGGCACCGAAGGGAGCGTAGTGCGATAGCTGCGTTCCGTTCGATTCTTGCAGTTGGTAGATTGATCCGGAAAAACCGGGCACGAACACAGAACCGTTTGCGACGGCGGCGTGGAAAACGGGCTCCCAACCGCGGAGGCCGTTGCCTTTGCCGTGGACTCCGCTGTTGGGCTCAGGCTTCCAGTCGCTTCGAAAATTCCAGGACTCGACCAGGGCGCCGTTCTGCCAGGCGAATGCGCGTTCATTCCAGATCTGCGTGTCCCAGTCGTTGGGACCGCAGGGATAAGGGTGGCCGGAGCCGGGCGGTTTGCAAGAATTGTAGGTGCCCGTCTTGTACTCGAGAAAAACCGCGTTGCCGTCCACCAGCGGAACCTGATAGTGGACGAGCAAATCATCGCTCTCAGCTTGCTCTTGGCGTACGAAAGGATCGAAGGCGATGTCGGCCAGCTTTTTCCTGGGGATTTGCCCCGCGGCAGACGCTGCGCTGGTGTGCTGAGGTGTGTGCGCCCACTGCCCCCAGTCGGGGCTTTTTTTGGGGTTGAGCTCGGCAGCCTGGATTGCCTGCCATGCAGCCAGAACCAGGACGACAAAACCAATGACCGGGAAAATAATCCTCGAGGCCTTGCCCGAGGCGGTTGACACACAAGACATAGCACTCCTCCGCGAAGTGATCTCTAATCTCAGTTGAGCCCCCGGGGAAGGTGCGAGAATCCACGCAAGCAGAAACGTCCGTGTACTCACAATTGAACGCGCCCAGCAGAGGCGCGGCCCGCATGCAGAACGACGTGGCGGCTAGGGAGGCCGACTCTCAGCAGTATCCCCCAGACGGCCTGGATTGTCACGAAAATTGTTAAGAGTGGGGCACTTTTTCGACTGGAAAGCGATTCAGGGCAAACTGGCCGTGCCGGTGCGCTGCAAAGGTTTGCACACGGGCGCCCGCCGGCCAGTCGTCTCGCTATTATTCCCTGTTGCTTTGGCGTGACGCGTTTTGGTTCCTGTTATCGCTTTATTCCGCTTACCAGATCAGGGCGGATGACATCTTCGGCAACCTCTGGCGCGGCCGCCTGGTCGATTACCACCATGATGTCGCCCGTCTCGACCACGCGGTTGATCGCAAAGAGTGGACGGATTCTCTGGCGACCAGCAGTTCTTCATGGTCTTCGGACAGAACTGGGGATCGAAGCAGCGGGAAACCGCCCTCCGGCAGCAAGTGATGACGGATCCGCACTCCCCGGCTTAGTGTCGGTCGGACACGGTCTGCAATGTCGACGCCTGGTACCCTGCGTTCAATGTGCAAACGGGAGAAAAGCTTTATCTTGCTCCACCTGGCCGCGTGCAGATCTGGTGAGGCATTACTTTAACTGGAGTTTCGCGTATTCTGCTTTGGCTTGCTTCCAGGTAGGAACGTCGTAGTCTGCATCCTTCCAGAGGGCGAGGAAATCTTCATAAGCCGCACGTGCCTTGGCACGGGCGGCTTCGCTGTCTGCGCCGTGCAAAGATTGTGCTTCGAGTGCGTAGGCTCGGCATATACCGAGACGCGCGAGCGCTCCGAATACGGAGTTCCCCACCAGATTCCGGCGGTCGATGAACTTCTGAAATTCTGCCGCAGCTTCCGGACCCTGGCGCATGGCAAGGTAAGCCTGACCGCGGATATAAGCGGGTAGAAGCGGAACGTGCTCACCCATTTCGTACGCGGCCGCGGGCTGGAGGAACTCGATGGCTTTCGTCGGATGGTTTCGGTTAATTTCTACGGTCGCGCGAATGGATGGAAGCCAGAAGGCTTGGAGCATCGTGTCGGAAGGATATGTACTAGCAAGCTGATTTGCGATTTCCTCGGCCCGCTTCGAATCTCCGACCCAGGCCTGAGTAAGCGCTGCCATACTCTGCAGAAACTCAAACGAAGCGTAACCCACAGCGGTGGCCGTCTGCTGGCGGGCGGACCGGCTGTTGCCCGCAGCGGCCTCTCGCAAGGCGGAGTGGATTTGCCATCGCGCCGCACTTTCTTTGCGGTCGCTGCGGATGGCCGTCTCGGCCGCACGGTTTGCGAGATCGCGCGCTTTTGCAAACCTGCCATAAAATGCCTCGGACTCCGACTGGGCAAAGAGGATCTCGTCGCGACCTTCCTGTTTCCCCGATGTCCAGTCCACTTGGCGAGCCATTTCTGCGGTATCACCTTCAAGAAAGGCGAGCCCATAGCGTTCGCTGTGCAGACCGGCGTCATCAAGCTTATGAGATATTGCTTGTTGGTAGGTCGTCTTCGCATCTTCCAGCCGGTTCAGTACGGCATAGTTCAGCATCAGGTCTGTGTAGCAGAACCCCGAGCCGGGTTCGACCGCCACGCACTGGACGCCCTCGGAAAGCGCTTCTTCATACCGTCCCAGCATTTCACGGGTAAAAAACAAGCATAGGTGAGGCGTCACGTCTCGCGGGTAGGTCTCTTCCCACAGTTTGCAGTTCTGAAGTGCTTTCTCGCGCTCACCGGTCACAAACTGATAATAAAAAGTGGTCAGCGCAAAATTCTCTCGTTCGGTAACCCGGCTGCGCAAACTATATGCTTTTTGTGCGTATTCCCTTCCTAAACCATCTTCTCCGAGGAGCTGATACGACTGGCTAAGCGTTCCGTACGCAAGGGCGAAATTGGGATCGAGCGCGATGGCATGATTCAGGCGTGGAATGGCATCAGCAGCGCCTCTCTGTTTGCGAATGCTCACTGCTGCACTGTAAGCCTTTAGAGCTTCGAGAGAGGACGTCGTGGCCTGTTCCAGAGGCGCGTCGAATTTCTGAATGGTGTTAAGCGATTCGCCGAGCCTCTGCCGGAATCGGGTGCTCGCGTCACCCAGGGCTTTCAAAACGTCTTCCTTGCGCGCCGCTTCCACCTGTTCCTGCGCAAAGACCTCACCGGTCTGGCAATCGATGGCCCGCAGACCGATCACGTATTGCGCCCCAAGACTTGCAATCGAACCCGCGAGCTCGGCTTTACTTCCGGTTCGCTGGCAAACCTCAAGAGCGGCTTCCCCAGTCACCTTTTCGTCCGCGGGGCGGCCCATGAGTTTGAGAGTTTCGCTGACTTTGTGATCCGGCAAGATGTTCAAGAACGGAGATTGTCCCAGGCTGATCGAAAGCGCCTGCCTAAGAGTATCGTCGAAAGCGACATCTCCGGTTTTGTTCGAGAAATCCGCGAGAAAAACCGTGTCGGTTTCACCCAGGGCGTAAGTTGGGCCCGGAAAGTAGAAGCGAAGGACTACAGCCAGCCCTGACAATAGGGCGACGGCGATTGCGATTCCGGCCCACATCCTCTGGCGGTTTGTTTTCCGCTTCGGGACTCCCTCCGGCGGAGCCGTTCCCGCAACTGTTGAGGCCTCCGGCGACTCGTCGTTAAAATCAGCCGAATCCACCACCGTAACTGGAGCTATGAAGCGGTACCCACGCCGAGGAACGGTCTCAAGAAACCGGGGATTGTCGGCAGAATCACCAAGGGCCGCTCGGAGCTTTCGCACCGCCGTGTTTAACCCATCATCGAACTCCACAAAGGTGTCTTCCGACCAAAGCTTCTGACGAATCTCGTCCCTCGTGACCAGCTCGCCGGGACGCTCAAGCAAAAACGCCAGTATCTGAAACGGCTGTTCCTGCAGCTTGATGCGGAGTCCTCCCTTGGTAAGCACACCCTCACGGAGATCGACCTCAAAGGTCCCAAAACGGACGACCCGTATCTCCGGTTTCAACTGCGGCATGCAAGAGCACTCCCCAGAATGGGCAACGATTCTAGCACGGAACAGTTCAGAAACTCGACTAAGCGCTTTTCTTACAGCGCGTTAAGAGGTTAGCGTGGATTCGGAAACAGTTTCGTTGCCTTTTCCTCCGCGCCCCCTCAAATTGCCTCCGTCAGACCGGAAAACCGGCCAGTTCAATTCACAAGGAGAGGCACCATGAAAAGCACCGCACGAAACAATCAGCAGAAGCACATGAACCGTTTGTCCACCTGGGCCCTGTTCTCAGCCTTGATGATCACTTCCACCTTGGCAACGGCACAGGCGCCGGGAGACGGTGCAGTCGTACCGCCCATGGTCAATTTCAGTGGCACTCTGACCGATGTCCACAACAAGCCGCTGACCGATCTGGTTGGAGTTACCTTTTCGCTGTACAAAGAATCGCAAGGCGGCGCCCCGCTCTGGGTAGAGACCCAAAACGTGCAACCAGACAAGTGCGGTCACTACAAAGCAATGCTCGGTTCTGCCACTAGCCAGGGATTGCCATCGGCCCTGTTTGCCTCGGGGGAAGCTCGCTGGCTCGGCGTACATGTTCAAGGACAAGAGGACCAGCCACGCGTTCTGCTGCTGAGCGTGCCGTATGCGTTGAAGGCCTTGGACGCAGAAACCCTCGGCGGCAAGCCTGCCTCCGCCTTCCTCACTGGTGCCTCTTCCAATTCCAACGCCTTCAATCCCGCCACCATTACCGGATCGGGCAAAAAGGATTTCATCCCCATGTGGTTGAATGCCAGCAAGCTGGGAAACTCGAAGTTGTTCCAGAGCGCTTCTGGGGAGATTGGGATTGGCACCACCACTCCTGGATCCATGCTCGATGTGAACGGCGATGCCAATTTTTCCGGAACCCTCGATGCCGCAGCCGCAGATATTAACGGCAACATCGGCGCCAGCGGCGGCATCAGCGTAGCTCAGAACATTGCTGCCGGCGGGGGCGTCTTTGCTCTCCAAGGCGTTTTTGGAAACAGCGCTACCTCAGAAAACGCTATCGTGGGAGTCAATGATGGCGCCGGCTTTTCCGCCACCGCAGGTGTCAACCACGACTCCGCGGACTTGTCCTATGGAGTCTCTGGACAAAGTCTCAGCAAAATTGGCGTCGGCGTTCTCGGTTACGGCTCGACCTTCAGCAATTTGTACAAAAGCATTGTCGGACATCAGTCCTTCGGCGTGATCGGTGACGCTGCCAACACCGGTGGTGGAATCCCCATTGGCGTCTATGGCGTGGCCGACGCAGGAGTTGGCGCCGTCGGCGAAAACAGCAGCACCATTGAACCCGCAGGCTTGTTTCGAAACTTCGACACCACCGCGGGTGACCTGGCTTTTGAAGCCCTCGGCAGCACCGGTCACTGCACTATTAACACCAGCGGACATCTTGCTTGCACCGGTAGCGCCGGAGCTGTGGTTCGCCTTGCCGACAATCGCTGGGTCGGACTTTACGCCGTGCAGTCGCCCGAGAACTGGTTCGAGGACTTTGGCTCAGGCCAACTTTCCAGCGGCAAGTCGACAATCAAGTTGGATTCCACTTTCGTGGAAACCGTCAACAGCGCCATGGATTATCACGTCTTCCTCACGCCCAACGGAGACTCCCACGGACTCTACGTCGCCAAGAAAACCGCCACCTCGTTCGAAGTCAGAGAACAAGGCGGCGGCAGTTCGAGCGTCTCATTTGACTATCGCATCGTCGCCCGCCGGAAAGGCTACGAGAACGTTCGCATGGAGGATGTGACCGAACGCCAGCAACAGATCGCGGCTTCCGCCCAGCGAATGACTCCGCGGAAAAACAACGCGGATGTGAGACCTCCCGCGGCAACCAGCAATCTACGCACTCCGGCGCTCTCGCTGCAGAAAGCCTCTCGCTGAATGCCACTGTCTAGCCCGTCCGAGAGAACCGCGCCCGCGCGGTTCTCTCGTGACGCTCATGCAAACCCTGACGGCTCGTCTCCGCAGCCGAGCAAACCTCAACAGGCTTAAGTTCAAAGCACGAGCCGTGGTCACAATCCGGCATGTTATAATTCACCATCTTGGTTGCTGCTATAGCCGACGGAGGATTGTATCGATAAACGTTTTATCCGCACGAACGACCGTATTCGAGCGCGTGAAATTCGAGTGATCGGGGACGAAGGCGAACAGATTGGCGTAATGCCCCCTTACGAAGCGCTCAAGATGGCCCGCGAAAAGAACCTGGACCTGGTTGAAATTTCACCCACTGCAGTCCCTCCTGTATGCCGCATCATGGACTATGGGAAATTTCTCTACCAGCAGGAGAAAAAAGAACGCGAGGCCAAGAAGCACCAGAAGACGATCACGGTCAAGGAAGTCAAGTTTCGTATCAACGTGGACGACCACGACTACGAAACCAAGAAGAACCACGTGCTGCGCTTCCTGGACGAAGGCGACAAAGTCAAGGCAACTATTTTTTTCCGCGGGCGCGAAATGACCCGCACCAACCTGGGCCGCCAGATCCTCGAACGCCTAATCAAAGACGTCGAGAGCCAAAGCATCGTAGAGTTCCGCCCTCGACAGGAAGGAAATACACTGCACGCGATCCTGGCCCCCAAGAAGGACACAGGACAAAAGCCGCACGCAGCGCCGCCAGCGCAGAAGAGCGCGGGCCAGGCGTAGCATAATTGCTGATTCTGAGGACATATGCCTAAATTGAAAACACATAAAGGCGCCGCCAAGCGCTTCAAGAAAACAGCAACTGGAAAGGTGAAGCGCGGACATTCGCATTTGCGCCACATGCTGACCTCGAAGTCTCACAAGCGTAAGAAGAAGCTGGGCCATGCCGTGCTGGTCAGCGATGCGGACACGCCCAAGATCAAGCGGATGATTCCGTATTAGGACTTGCATCTGGGGCGCGGGCGCCCGCGCCTCGGTTGCGAGGGCTGGGAATCCCAATGATTCCGCGGCCCCCGGCGTGTGAAGAGGTGATAAAGACTGCTTCGGTCTCCTACCTCCAGCCGCCGCAAAATTGAAGTAAAAAGGAGCAGATCAATGCCTCGTGTAAAACGTGGAACCAAACGGCGCGCCAAGCGCAAAAAAATATTAGACCGCGCCAGCGGTTACTTCCTCACAAAATCCAAGCTGTACCGGTCGGCCAAAGAGGCGGTCGAGCGCGGCCTGAAGTTCGCGTACAGCGGGCGCAAGCAGCGCAAGCGACAATTTCGCTCGCTGTGGATCGTGCGCATCGGCGCCGCAGCCAAACTGAACGGGATGAGCTACAACACGTTCATCCATGGCCTGAAGAAGGCCGGCGTGGAACTGGATCGCAAGATCCTGGCGGATCTTGCGGTCAGGGACGCAGCAGCCTTTAAGAGCCTCGCCGAGCAGGCGAAGGCTGCTCTCGGCGCGGCGGCGTAGAACCAGCCTTTGGCACTTAGCACTTGGCCAATTCAGATTCCGCAATAAGAAAGTGTGTCATCCTGAGCGCAGTGGCTGCGCCGCGGAGCGGGGCAGCCACGGAGTCGAAGGACCCCGAGATGCGAACGCGACCAAGGTTATGGAAAGGCATTCGCACCATCCCTTGGCTGGGGCTGCGAGAACTCCCTGAATCGTCATTGCGGGAATTCGCGTACGCGGGGTCCTTCGACTGCGTTACCGGCGCTTCGCGCCGGCAACTTCGCTCAGGATGACAGAGTCTTAATATGAGTCCGAAGAAAAAATCAGCGTACACCGTTCCCAAGCTGAAGGATTTCTCGGCGACGGTTCTGGACAAAGAGGTCGCGAAACTGCGGGCTGCCGTTGAAGAGGAATCCAAGTCGGTCAACACCGAAGACGAGTGGAAAGTATTTCGCGACCGATGGATCGCACGCAAGAACGGCATACTTACTGAAGTCAATGATCTTTGGCTGAAGGCAGCTCCAAAAGAGGCGAAGCGAGACGTCGGACAGCGAGTAAACACGAACATCATCCCGCACGTCGAGACGATCGTAAAGGACACGCACGACCGCTGGAAGAACCTTGCGATCTTGAAGAAAGCTCGCGCCGAAAATGTTGACGCTCAGATTGATGAGGCGCGGCTCGCGCTTGAACTATTCCAGCGCGTCGATGTAACTCTTCCTGGCAATCGCCGCGGCCTCGGCGCCGAGCATCCCGTCATCAAAACAATGAATGAAATTGTGAGAGTGTTTCGCAATCTTGGGTACTCGGTCGAAGAAGGGCCCGAGATTGAGACCGATTATTACAACTTCGAGGCCCTGAATTTTCCTCCCAATCATCCGGCGCGGGATACGCAGGATACGCTGTTCATCGCCAATCAGGAATCAAGACCGCTGCGAGATCGGTTGCTGCTGCGTACGCACACTTCTCCCGTGCAGATCCGCACCATGGAAAAGATGAAGCCTCCGGTGCGCGTGGTGTGCCCGGGAAAAGTCCATCGCAACGACGCGCCGGACGCTACGCACTCTCCGATCTTTCATCAGGTCGAAGGGCTGGCGGTGGATACGAACATTACGTTCTGCGATTTGAAGGGGACGCTCGATCATGCTATGAAGGCGCTGTTTGGATCGAGCGTGAAGACGCGGTTTTACCCGTCCTTCTTCCCGTTCACCGAACCCAGCGCGGATGTGCAGATCAGTTGCATTTTCTGCGGAGGCCGTGGCTATCGCGACGGCGGTTCATGCCGGAACTGCAAGGCTAGCGGCTGGATTGAGTTGCTGGGTTGCGGCATGGTGGATCCGAACGTCTACGGGTTTGTCGATTACGATCCGAAGAAAGTCAGCGGCTTCGCTTTTGGTATGGGCGTTGAGCGGATCGCGATTCTGAAGTATGGCGTCGATGACATTCAGTTGTTCTTCAACGGGGATGTGAGGTTTTTGGAGCAGTTCGGGTAGAAAGTCAACGGCGTTAACCACAAAGGGCACGAAGGTACACAAAGGCAAACACAGGATCTTTCGCGGGCGAGGGCGCCCGCGCCGCACAAACTAGCAATGAAAATTTCTCCTCAATGGGTGCGCGATTTCGTTGATCTCGAGGTCAACTACCATCAGCTTGCTGACGATCTGACGCTGGCTGGGATCGCTGTCGAATCGGTCAGCGGCGAGGGTGATGCGACCGTCTTCGAGATGGACATTACGACCAATCGTCCAGATGCCATGAATCACTACGGTGTGGCGCGGGAGTGTTCGGCGATTTACGATTTGCCGTTGAAGGCGATTGAGCCTCAGTTGCCAGCTCCAGCCCCGGCGGCCGGCGACGCCATGCCTCCATTTTCCATTGACATTCAGGATGAGCAAGGGTGTGCGCGGTTCACTGCCCGCATCCTGCGCAACGTAACCATCAAGGCCTCACCCGAGAAGATCGTTAGACGGCTCGCACTGCTCGATCAGCGGCCTATCAACAATGCCGTGGACGCGACCAACTACACGCTCTGGGAAATGGGCAAGCCGACGCATGTATTCGATCTGGATTTGCTCGAAGGCGGAAAGATTATTGTGCGCCGCGCTCGCGTTGGCGAGGTGCTCAAGACACTCGACGGTATCGAGCGCAAACTGACTTCCGAGGATCTCGTGGTTGCAGACGCCAAGAAGCCGGTCGGATTGGCGGGTACGATGGGCGGCTTCGGCACCATGATTACCGAGAAGACGCGCAATATTCTGATCGAGTCCGCATGGTGGGATCCAGTCACTGTTCGCAAAATGTCGCGACGGCATGGGCTGCACACGGATGCATCGCATCGCTTTGAGCGAGGCGCTGATTACGAGTTCACCGTTCTTTCTTGCGATCGCGTGGCCGAACTGATTCTGCAGTCGGGGGGTGGCGAACTGGTGGGCGACCTGGTTGATGTAGTCGCACGGCAGCTCGACCAGGCTCCCTTGGCGTTGCGCCTATCCGAGGTGAGGCGCATCCTCGGCGAGAAACTGGAGTCTGCGGAGATCTTGCGCGTGCTGCGACGGCTTGGCTTCGAATTGATTCCGGAACCCGGGGAAGACCTTGAGTTCACCGTACAGGTTCCGAGCTGGCGGCTGGATGTGGAGCGCGAGGTCGATGTGATCGAAGAGATCGCGCGCTTGCACGGATACGACAAGTTCGCCAATACCTTACCGGCATATGTGGGCGCAGTCGTCGAACTGCCGGATGCAGAGAAAGAAAAGAAACTGCGGACTTCCCTTCTCGCCTTGGGCTATGACGAAGCGATTTCAATGACGTTTATCTCGCATCAGGACGCCGAACAATTCTCCTCGGTGCCCGTGCTGGAGCTGGCGAATCCGCTCAGTGAGGAAGCTTCGGTAATGCGCAGCTCCATGGTGCCGGGCATGTTGAACATGCTGGCGTACAACCTGAACCGAGGTACGAACAACGTTCGCCTATTTGAGACGGGAAATGTGTTCGAGGCGGCGGGAGATAAGACGGTGGAGTTCAAGCGCGTTTGCCTGGGCGCGATGGGGAGTGCATTAGCAGCGGGTGTCCACCAGCCGGCGCGGCCTTTGTCATTCTTTGATCTCAAGGGCGATGTAGAAACTCTGCTGTACGCTTTCCAGCACAATGTGATCGAATTCAAGGCCGATGCCGCGGATTATTACCACGCGGGGCGTTCCGCTTGCGCGCTGATCGACGGCGAGCTCGTGGCGCAGCTCGGGCAGATCCATCCGGAAATCGCATCCATGCGCAAGCTCAAGCAGGACATTTTTGTCGCCGAGGTGTATTGCGATCGGTTGTTCAAGCGCGGGCTGCGTGCAGTGCGGTATGAGGCGCTGCCGCGATATCCGGCGGTGGAGCGCGATTTCTCTTTCATCTTCGACGATTCGGTTGAGTTCGCCACGATTGAGAAGACGGTGGCGGGATTGGGTTTGAGTGAGCTGCGAAGTTTCGTTCCGATCGAGATTTTTCGTGGCGGTTCCATTCCAGCGGGCAAATATTCTTTGCTGCTTCGAGCTAAGTTTCAATCCGGAGAACGGACTCTGCGCGAAGATGAAGTGGGGCGTTGGTCTGGTGAGATCATTGCAGCTCTCGAGGGTTTGGGCGGGACACTACGGGCTTCGTAGCCAGTCGCGGATAGTCTTGGGCGGGCTGCGATGCAACTTCTCTCACATCGGTCTTGGTTGAAATTCCCCTTTACATTTCTCTGGTTCCGGCCGTGCTGGGTCCTTCGACTCCGCCGTTGCATCCGCTTTGCGAATGCAGCGGCTCTGCTCAGGATGACAGTTTGTGGGATAGACTGCCGAGGTTTGCTCGTCCCCGCGTGTGCTTAATCTATCCTCCTTTCCCCTGTGCTACTCTTAGCGGGTTATGGCTGATGTAGTCATCCAGCCGAAGCATTTTCTCAGCGACAAAGTTGAGCACTTTACCGAGTCCGTCATTCGCGAGATGACGCGGCAGGCCATGCTGCATGGTGCGGTGAACCTGGCGCAGGGCTTTCCTGATTTCCCTGCTCCAGCGGAAATTAAGCGGGCTGCGCAAGAGGCAGTTGCGGCAGATCTGAATCAGTATGCGATCACCTGGGGCGCGAAGAGTCTGCGCAATGCGATTGCGCGGCAGATGCAGGAATGGCAAGAAATCGCTGTCGATCCTGAGAAGCAGATCACCGTGTGTTGCGGCTCGACCGAGGCGATGATTTCAACCCTGCTGGCAGTTTGCAACAAGGGCGACGAAGTGGTGATCTTCGAGCCGTTCTACGAGAATTACGGGCCCGACTCGGTGCTGTCGGGGGCGAAGCCGGTATTCGTTAAGCTGCATCCTCCGGCAACTCAGGATGACGAATGGACGTTTGATGAGCGCGAGTTGCGCGCGGTTTTTCATCATCAGACCAAAGCGATCATTCTCAACACGCCAAACAATCCGACTGGCAAAGTTTTCACACGCGGCGAACTGGAATTGATTCGCGATCTGTGCGTCGAATTCAATGTTCTCGCCATTACTGATGAGATTTACGAACACATTCTTTACGACGGCACGCAACACATTTCGATGGCCAGCCTCGAAGGCATGAGCGAGCGGACGGTCACGATCAACGGCTTGTCGAAGAGCTACAGCGTGACTGGATGGCGGGTGGGGTGGGCAGTCGGCCCTCCGGCGATCACGAATGCGATTCGCAAGGTTCATGATTTTCTTACCGTCGGTGCGCCGGCTCCTCTGCAGGAAGCGGGCGCGGCGGCTCTTGGGCTACCTCCGGCTTACTACGAAAATCTTGCCGACGGGTACAAGGCGCGGCGTGATCGGCTCGTGCCCGCACTCACCCACGCCGGATTCCGATGCTTTCGTCCGCGTGGGGCCTACTATGTCATGACCGACATCAGTGCGTTTGGGTTCGCCGACGATGTCGCGTTCACGAAGTATCTAGTGAAAGAGATTGGGGTGGCGGCGGTTCCGGGTTCGAGTTTCTACAACGATCCGCGGGATGGAGCGAAGCAGGTGCGGTTTGCGTTCTGCAAACGCGATGCAACGCTGGATGAGGCCGGACAACGATTGAGCAAATTGCGGGATCGATAGTTGTTGCCGCGTCCGGCCGAGGGCGGCCCGTCCCCACCCGAGCAATCTGGCTTCATCTATCTGATCCATCCACAGGGTTGTGCGGTATACTGCGCTCAAGATCGAAATCTTTGTCGGGAAGAAGTGCAATCATGGTTGTGAGAATGGCGGAAGAAGTATCGGCCCAGGTTCCTTCTGACGATTTTCAGTCGCTCGAACAGAAGGTCTATCGCACAATTGAGATGTACAAGACGGCTCGTGAGGCACGAGCCGTGGCGGAGCGGGATGCGCAACGGTTGCGCGAGCAACTGGAAGAACGCGAAGAAGAGGTCGAAGGCCTTCGCCGCGAAATGGTCCAGTTGCGGCGGGAACGCGAAGAGATTCGGGGCCGGGTGGAGAAAATGCTGCAGCAGATCGACACCCTCGCGGAAGAGCAGGCCGCAAGCTGAACGGCGCGGGCCGATCTGGGTTCAATGCCACGGTCAACAGGAGCGGAATAACTTATGGCAAGCGCGACCAAGCCGCCGGCTGCGAAAAACGCTGATGACCACAGCGTGCGTGTCGAAATCTTCGATCAGGCCTACAACCTTCGCGGGTCGGATGCAGAATACATTATCAAATTGGCAGAGTACGTGGATGCCAAAATGCGAGCGGTGGCGGAGCAAACGCACACCGTTGACACGGCGCGATTGGCGGTGCTCGCTGCTCTGAATATCGCGGACGAATATCACTTGTTGAAGCGGAGCCAGGATGTTGGCGCGGTTGACTATTTGAAGCGAGCGCATCATCTGGCCGACGCACTCAATGAAGTGCTCGAGGAAAAGCGGCGGGCTGGATAGGGTTCATTGAGCCTTCGAACTTCGCTCGCCGGACAGCCGGGTAGGCTTTCTCTGCACTACCTTCATAAATCTCCCGTGACCTTACGAAAGCTGCTGGCAAATCGAGTGCCAACTATTTGTGCAGTGCCCCTTGCGAATTAAGCAGGATTTGCCTAGGATGCGGGATGAAAGCCGACCTGCGAAGTTGGTGATGGTGGTAACCGATTTTTGAACCAACACCGAATGAACGGGGGCCTGACTCGTACAATTAGATCCGGTGTGCGATGCTCCGCCATGCGGAGATGCCTAAAGGGTCGCGGCGGGTTCCCATCGTCTACCGACGGGTTCATTCTCGGCCTACCACACGGCTAGGTGGGTCGGCTTGCTTCTTCTGCTCGTGGTTCTTTCCCTGCTACACTAGCGGCTACTAATCCCGAGCGGCTTGCATCTAACTGACAGTGTTCCCACGACTCTTTCATATTGGCAACTTCAGTTTGCCCACCTACGGGCTCCTGGTCTCGTTGGGCGTGCTGATCGGGTTATGGATCAGCGTACGCAATTCTGAGAAGCAGGGGATCGATGGAGATGACGCCTGGAATCTTGGCATTCTGGTGGTGCTGTGCGGAATTCTGGGGGCGAAAATTCTCTACATCGTGAACGACTGGACTTACTACAGCGCTCATCCGGGAGAGATTTTCAGTTTTGCCACTTTGCAGGCAGGGGGAGTTTTTTCCGGGGGACTGATTGGCGCGTTTGCCGCGGCGGCCTGGTACATCCGGAAACATCGGATGCCGGCGCTGTCGACTTGTGACGCGTTTGCGCCTGGCCTGGCATTTGGACATGCTCTAGGACGCGTCGGTTGCTTCGCCGCGGGCTGCTGTTACGGTAAGCCGACTTCGCACTTCTGGGGCGTTACGTTCACGAATCCAGTTGCTCAGGCGTGGGTAGGAACGCCGCTGGGGGTTCGGCTGGAACCGACGCAGCTTTTCGAATCGGCGGTCGAACTGGCGAACTTTTTTATTCTGATGTGGCTGTTGAAGCGGAAAAAGTTCGATGGGCAAGTCATTGCAACTTATTTCTTCCTTTATGGCGTGGCCCGCTACTTTCTTGAATTTCTTCGCGATGACCCCGGACGAGGATCGGTGTTCGGCGGAATCATGACCGGGACGCAATTGATATCGATTGGATTGGTCGTGGCGGGAGGGGTGATCTGGTGGCTGCGGCCGGGGTTCAAAGCTGTTCCTGTGCAGGCTGCGCGATAGAATACTAAGTTTTGATTGCCGATACCATGAGCTTTCGTTCCCGACTCTTCAGCAAGTTTGGTGTTCTTTCTGTCTGCACGCTTGCCGGATTAGTTCTTGCCTTCGTGATTAGTGCATGGTTGCTCCCCGACGCTGGAAATGGCGGAGGCATTCTATTGTTTGGGCTGATTTCCTTTTGGGCGGCACAGGAGCCTTGATCGGTCTAGCCCTTTCGGCGTACCGCGGGTTGGGAACGCGTACTCGATCTGGGCTGGAATCCGATCCGGCGGATCGAAATCGGTGATGCCTTAAGACCTGGCGATTAAAAAGGCCGCCCCTGTAATCCCGAATTTCCCTGTTCGAGATATCCTTGTTCCGTTCTGCCATGTCCGAACAATTCCCCATTTTGATCTCGGTGAGCATCGAGCACGCGGGCAAGCGCTTGGACCAGTTTCTTGCGACACAGTTCGCGGACAGCAGCAGTCGCGCGCGAGTTCAGCACCTGATTGCGCGAAACCAAGTACTGGTCAACGAACTCGTCAGTAAAGCTTCGCTTCGGTTACGCGGAGGTGAGCGCATTACGGTGCTTGGGTCAGTAAAATCGCCACCGTTGCGGGCGATGGCTGAGGAAATTCCCTTGGACATCGTCTACGAGGATGAGGATTTCGCGGTGGTAAACAAGGGCGCAGGAATGATGGTGCACGCTGGCGCGGGTGCAACCGACGACGAACGCAACCGCGGCACGTTGGTGAATGCGCTGCTATATCGGTTCGGCCAGCTCTCGGGTGTGGGTGGAGAGTTGCGGCCCGGGATTGTGCACCGGCTCGACAAGGCCACTAGTGGACTGATTGTTGTGGCGAAAAACGACGAGGCACATCGAAAGCTGGCCGCGCAGTTCGCACGGCGGGTGGTCAAAAAAACTTATATCGCTCTGGTGCACGGTTGGATGAAGCAGGATCGAGGCACGATCCGCAGCAGCATCAGCCGCGACCAGGTGCGGCGGACGCGAATGACAACAAAAGGCTCCGGCGGACGCGAAGCGATCACCCACTACACCGTACAGAAACGAATTGATTCGAGATATGGAAAATTCACCCTTCTGGAAGTGCGTATCGATACCGGACGCACTCACCAGATTCGGGTGCATCTGTCTTCTCTGCGGCATTCCGTTGTTGGCGATACGCTATACGGGGCGCCGCGCGAGATTAGCTCGAAGAACGAAGCAGGTCTTTCTTTGTCGCGAAATTTCTTGCACGCGGCCGCGTTACAGTTACGGCATCCCCGGAGTGATGAGGCGCTGTCGTTTACACGCCCACTGCCGGAGGAGTTGCAAGATTTTCTGAAGAGGATCGCGGCGCAGTAAAGAAGCGGACAGAAATGCCGCCCCACGCGCTCGGTTTTACCGTTCGAAATGGAAAATATCCAGTACCAGGTATGTGCTCGGATTCACCAGCGCCACGTGGCCACCGATCACAAAGTGCTGGTAGCCCTCTGGGGGTGGATGCAACCGCTGCTCCAGTTCCTGCGGGCATGGCACCATCATTCCTCGCAAACCTGGGGGCAGGGTGCCGCGCACTCGCAACTGCTTTTCGAGTCCGGGAGGAAGCTGGTCCCTCTTGGCGAGACCGGGCGGCAGATGATCGCCTTGGTCGTAATACCACCCTCGCATCTCGTCGCGGTCGTGCTCGCTGTAGTAGTGTTTGCCCTGGTCATCGTCATCGTCGCCGTCATGTTTGCCATGACCATGCTTATCCGCAAGGGCCGAGCCGGACATCGCAAAAATCGCCACCGTACAGATGTACAACCATTGTTTCGATCGCATAGGCCTCCCGGAAGTAACTCGACTTCCCAGCGTATCCAGCTCAGGAAGGAGGGGCAAATTACCAACGCGCCTGACCCTTGGACCGAAGTGTGTTCCTTTGCCTTGGACGCGGTTTGCGAGTTTTCGTTTACAATCAGCTTCCTCTACTAAAACGTTTTAAGGAGCATCTCTTGAAGAACCGGATGGCGTTTGGCGCGTTGCTGGTTGAATGTTTCTTCCTCTTAGCCATATGCGCAGCGCAGACAATTCATGTGGACATAACGCCTGCGCACTCCACAAATCATTTTGTACCCAATGAGACGCTGGGTGCGGGGGTGGATCGAATCCCGGCTGCATCGATCGACCATGATTTGCTTCAGCCTACGCTGGAGAAGGTGTTCGAGTCGGGCTGGCAGCCGGTGACCTACCGCCAGAATACTGAACTCGCGATGGAAGCGTGGCACTGGAATCCGAATGGAACCTGGAGCGATCCCAGCGGTAAGGGCTATTTCACAGGCTCGGCTGTTCCGACCGACCCGATTCGTTACTCCTACGGATACTCGCTGCCTCATCGCGGGACCACTCGCAACGATGGCACCGGAAACGCCGGTTTCTCGCGGCTTACGGATGGCGATCCGAACACTTACTGGAAAAGCAGCCCATACCTCACGCAGCGCTTCACCGGCGAGAGCGATACTCTGCATCCGCAGTGGGTGATCCTTGATCTGGCGCAGAATCAGACGGTCGACAGCATTCGAATCGCCTGGGCCAACCCGTATGCGACGAAGTATGTCGTGCAGTACTGGACGGGTGACGATCCGATTAAGGCGCAAACCAGGGGCGTGTGGGAAACATTCCCGTATGGCGTGATTACTAAAGGCAAAGGGGGCACCGAAACAATCCGGCTTTCTGACAGCCCCGGACCCATTCATTTTGTTCGCATCTTGATGACGGAGTCGTCGAACACATGCGATTCGCACCAGTCGACTGATCCAAAACTCTCCGACCCCAGAAACTGCGTGGGCTACGCGATCAATGAACTTTACCTCGGAACGACGACAGCGGACGGAGCCTTCCACGATATTCTCCGGCATACGCCCGATCAAGAACAGACCGCCACGTATTGTTCGTCGGTAGATCCGTGGCACGAGCCTACCGATCTCTTATCGACCAAGCAAGCGCAAGTGGGATTCGATTTGTTCTATACCAGCGGAGTCACGCGCGGGTTGCCGGCAATGATGCCGGTCGCCCTTCTTTACGACACACCGGAGAACGCCGCGGCGGAAATCCAATATCTGAAGAAGCGCGGGTACCCGATCTCGTACGTCGAAATGGGCGAAGAATCCGACGGGCAGTTCATGGTTCCAGAGGATTACGGAGCGTTGTATCTGCAATGGGCTACGGTGCTCCATCGCATCGATCCGACATTGAAGCTGGGTGGACCGTCGTTCCAGGGCGTGAATAAAGATATTGAAGTCTGGCCGGACGCGAACGGCAGAGTCTCGTGGCTCGGGCGCTTTCTAGACTACATGAAACAACACGACCGAATGAAGGATCTGGCGTTCTTTTCGTTCGAACACTATCCCTATGATCCTTGCAAGACGCCATGGGGCACTCTTTACGACGAACCCGAACTGGTGAACCACATCATGCAGGTCTGGCGGGAAGACGGCGTCCCGGCGAGCCTTCCGGTTTTCATTACTGAGTCAAATCTTTCTTCGTCGGCGAGTGAAACGTATATGGATGTGTTCGCAGGGGTCTGGCTGGCGGACTACATCGGCTCATTCTTGAACTCGGGCGGGAATGGAGTTTACTACTTCCATTATTTGCCATTGCAGATGGAGCATGGCTGCAATGATTCTCCAGGAACGTTCGGTATGTTCACGGTCGACATTAACTACCAGATTCAGCAGCCTCTGTCGCAGTTTTTTGTGTCGCAATTGATCAATCTCGAATGGGTACAGCCGGGAAGCGGGGAGCATCGAGTCTTTCCCGCGAAAGGTGACATCGATGACGGAGCGGGTCATGCGCTTATCACGGCTTATGCGGTAAAGCGTCCTGACGGGCGGTGGTCGGTCATGGCGGTAAATCGGGACCAGCAGAATGCGCACCGCGTACAGATCTTGTTTCAGGATCAAACATCGCAGGGGACGAACTCTTTCTCCGGTCCGGTTGAGATCTCAACTTTCGGAAAGAACCAGTATCAATGGCATCCGGCAGAGACTCGCTTCATGGCGCACTCAGAGCATGCTGGGGAGCAGTCGGTGGTGGCGAATACCAAAGGGTGGGCAGATCCTGATGGGCCCGTTATGCACTCGAAGCAGTCTGCGGGAAAAGATGCATGGTACGATCTGCCGGCGGCATCGGTCGTCGTTATTCGCGGCAAGGTCGGAGAAAAATAGAGGTAGCATCACAAGGGTGTAGGTCACTGTACATTGGTGCGCAATGCGGCTGCAGGTTGTGGGTCCGATTTGCAGATATAATCAAACGTATCGATGAAGTTTCGCACCTTCATTTTATTTCTCGGCTTTCTGCTTCTGGGCAGGATGAGTGCGCTCACGCAGAGCGCTCAAGCACAGGATGCCGGACAGACGAACCTGCCGTCGGCGCCTTCCGTCTCCCAACAGCAGAGCCGCTCGCAGAAACCGGCGCCTCCGGCGCAGCAGCAGACTGCTCCGACAGCCCAGCAACCCTCAAACCCAGCCGGGTCTGATCCGCTGCAACAGCCGAACGATACCGGACAGAATCAGCCCCCAAAGACGGGGATTGCCTCACCCTCGGGCTCCCTGCTAGGGGATGGACCGTCCGACGATGACTCTCTCACCACGATTCGCCACACCGTAAACGAGGTGAACGTGGTGTTCACGGTTACCGACAAGCATGGCCATTACGTGAGGGATTTGAAGAAGGACAACTTCAAAGTGCTGGATGACAACAAGCCGGCAGCAGAAATCCGGAGTTTTCGCGCTGAAGCAAATCTGCCTCTGGAAGTCGGTCTGCTCGTCGACGCCAGCAACTCAGTGCGCGACCGTTTCAAGTTCGAGCAGGAGGCAGCCACCGAGTTTCTGAATCAAACCATACGACCAAAGTATGACCAGGCGTTCGTCATCGGTTTTGATGTAACTCCAGAAGTGACCCAGGATTTCACGGATAGCACGGAAAAGCTCTCGGTCGGGGTGCGCTCGTTACGGCCCGGCGGTGGCACCGCGATGTATGATGCACTCTACTTCGCCTGCCGTGACAAACTGATGAAGGCCCAGCACAACGGGCCAGTGCGACGGGCGATCATTCTGCTGAGTGATGGCGACGACAATCAGAGTCACGTGACCCGGGAAGAAGCCATCGAGATGGCACAGCGGGCTGACGTGATTGTCTACACTATCAGCACCAACCTGAGCGGAGCGGGCCATCACGGAGACAAGGTGCTGGAACGCATCGCTGAAGCGACCGGCGGACGCGCCTACGTTCCCTTCCAGATAAATGAAGTGGCCAATGCATTCGCCGCCATTCAGGAAGAACTGCGCAGCCAGTATGCAATCGCCTATAAGCCCGCTGACTTCATCGCCGACGGCCGGTATCGCACCGTAGACATCCAGCCCGTGGGTCAGAAGGGCCTGCGCGTACGCAGCCGCCACGGCTATTACGCCCCCTCGCAATAGGTCATCGCATGGCGGGATACTCCGGCACTCCCTTGCCCAAAAAGCTCGGAATCAAAGATCATTTTCACGTGGTCCTGCTCGATTTGCCGGCGGATGTGAAGGCCGAGCTCAAGGGTACTCTGGCGAACTGTCACATCGCGAAGGACACGCCGGTTGATTTCGCGATGGTCTTCGTAAAAACCGCGAGCGAGTTAGAGAAGCAGTTTCCACGCTTTTCGAAACAACTCGCTCCCTCAGGGATGCTGTGGGTCAGCTGGCCGAAGAAAAGCTCGGGAGTGGCAACCGATCTCACCGAGAATGCAGTTCGAAGGATCGGGCTGGAAGTCGGCCTGGTCGACGTGAAAGTGTGCGCCGTGAATGAAACCTGGTCGGGATTGAAGTTCGTGATACGGGTGAAGGATCGACCAAAAAGATGAAGGCACGCGACGCGGGAAGCGTCGCGTGCGATCGGAGTTATTGCTTAGGCGCTGGAACCCAAACGTTGTCGGCGGCGGCTATCTCGGAATTCGGCACCTCCGTGATTAAGTTGACGCGCTGTAATCCGTCCTTCTTCCCCGGGGTGGCCTGGAAAACTACGTAGTACTGGTTGTCAAACATTTTCTGCAGGCGGTCGAGGTAGGGCTTGAAGCTGACCAGAGTTGAAGTGCCGAGAGAAAAGCAGTCGCCGCCGGTTTCGTCGGCGAGCTTGGTGAGGCCAGAAAGGCCAATCTGCAGATCCCAGGAGCTTCGGGCAGCGCGTCCGACGCTCACAGCGTATAACGAGTAAACAATCACGTTGTAGCGCTGGCTGATCTCGCTGGCAGAGTTCACGTCGGGGCTCATGGTGGGCATGCTGTGATAGACAGGGCCATAGTCCGGGCCGAGGACCGACCCGGCCGGCGTGCGTCCCGAACGGGGGGTCATGGGCTGGGTGGTCGGGCGTGCGGGCTGAGCTCCGCGAAGCCGGTCGATGCCGTCTGACACCATCAGGACTTCACGCCGGACCTTCTGCTGAGGCCATCCTTGGACCAAACTGATAAGAGACAGATACGGGCTGTCCATGGTCGACAAGCTCCCGCGCGGCAGGCGGACCGCCTTGACGGCGAGGTCGTGATCGGCGGTGAAGTTCTGGGTGACCTGGACGGCCGCATTCGACATGTAGCCGACAGCAATCACGGTAGATGCAGGCTGGGCCTTGATGAAATCCCTAATATCGCTGAGGTTGTTTCCGATTCCGGTGTCGAGGGTGTCGTCGATCAGGATAAATAGTTGGAGCGCGGCATTGTCACCCTTGGCCGGAATCAATTGGTTCACTTTCAGAAAATTCTTGCCCTGTTTCACTTTTACGTCGCCCTGCTGCAGAGTGGGGACTTCGTCACCGCGCTGGGCCTCATTGGTGGCGACCAGGTGGACTTGAACCGTCCCTTGAGCACTTTTGTCTTGTGAGTGCACGGTTGGCGTGGTGAACATCAGGAGGCACAAAGTGCTCAACAATCCGAGAACAGCCTTGTAATTTTTCATTGGCTCTCGCTTTTAAATCAGAGAATATGGAACCGAAAACTGAGAACTGGAATCGGCCCGCAAAATTATATCCAATTTAACGAAAGGATCGAACACGACATGCGTTCCTCAGATTTGAGCAGGCGCCTGTTGTTCCGACGCCGACAGTCGGACCTAGTCGCGCTTTGGAATGGCGTAGTAACCCGCGCGGGATTGGATCTTGTAGTCTTTGTTGTCAGCGTGGATTTCCACCTTGCGGAAGGTGCCGTCAAGAGCAGCATTCGTTGGAGTGTAGCCGATGTTGTATTGGCTGCGCAGTTCGGCGGCAATCTGGTCAAAGCCCTCTTTCAGCTTTTCATATTTGTTTCCGACGTCGATGACCCGGCCACCGGTTTCCTGGGTCATCTTCTTCATCTCACCTTCGCCCGAGTAGCCTCCGAAACCGCCGTAAAAGCCTCGGTCCGCGCACAGCAATACATAAACAATACTGTCAGACTTCTGAGCCGCTTCGATGGCATCCTTGATTTTGAGTTGGCTGCCTTCGTCCTGCCCATCGGTCAGCAGGATCATCGCCTTGCGTCCGACCTGCTGTGCCAGTTCGTCGTGCGAGGCCAAATATACGGCATCGTAAAGCAAAGTTCCGCGGGGAGACCCAACGGTCGGAACTGTGCCTCCGCCCAGACCCGGTATGCCCGTGCCGCTTCCGCCCGCGGTGTTGATGCGGGCACTGTTAAGAGCTGCTTTCAGTAAGTGCACGGAGCTGGTGAAGTCCTGCAACAATTCAACGTTCACGTCAAAGTCGATGACAAAGGCCAAGTCCTTGTCGCGCAGGATTTGACTAAGAAACTCCCCACCCACCTGCTTTTCCATATCCAGCACGCGGGCCTGGCTACCACTGGAATCGATCAGTATGCCGAGCGTGAGCGGGAGATTCGACTCCGCGGCAAAGTACTTGATGGTCTGCGGTTTGCCGTCTTCAAGCACCTGAAAATCGTTCTTGGTCAGATTGGGGATCAATGCTCCTCTCTTGTCCTTGACATTGAAAAAGAGCTGGACAACATTCACGTTGACCTTCAGGGTTGCCGCCGACTGATCCTGGTCCTGATCCTGATGGTTCTGGCCGGGTCTGTTGTCGGACGAAGGTGCGGGTTGCTGGCCGTTGGCAGCGGAAAGACCGGCAAACAAAAACACGAGCAGCAAGGCGCGCAAGACCAGAAGGTTGCAGGCTTTAGGCATGAAAGTATTCTCTCGGTATTTTTGTTAGTCTATCCTTTAAACCTTAGATGCACCAAATCGGGAGTCTTGGCATCCGAATTAAAACAAGAAGTTTGCCGTGAGGCGGAGAGGGTTTCCCCGGTGCTTCAACTGATGGCTAAGCGGTGGACAGTGTTCGGTGCGTTATCTCTGTTGCTCTTACTCGCCTCCACGGTCGTAGCGCAACAGCAGGGTCAGCAGGACATTCCCGACGCACCTTCGGCTAGCCGCCCTCCGCAACCGTACCCTAGCGCGCCGCCGCCCGAACCGGAAAGCCAACCGCCTAGCCAACCGCCGACGGCGGAGGCGAAGCCCTCGGGAAACGAAGCTCCGCCCTCGTCCGCCAACCCCGGTCCTTCAGCCAGCGAAAACCCGTCACCGCCTCCGCATCCCCTTGATGTCAAGACTGTTCCAGCAAACGCCGCAGCGCCCGATGCGGGAAGCGCGCAAGACGAACTCTACAAACTGTCGGTGAACGTGAACGAAGTCATTGTGCCCGTCCGGGTTACGGACGACTCCGGACGGCTGGTCAACGGACTCTTGCCTAAGGATTTCTCCGTCTATGAGGACGGGAACAAGCGCGTCCTGAACTTCTTTACCAGCGATCCCCTCGCCATCTCGGCGGCAGTGATTTTTGATCTGGGTATGCCGGATGTCAATGTGCAGAAGGTCAATCAGACCTTTGGAGCGCTGGAGGGGGCGTTCAGCCAGTTCGACGAAGTTGCGATTTACAGCTACAGCACGACCGTGGGGAGAATGGCCGACTTCGGCGCCGTAGGCAAGAGATTGGACTCCGTGCTAAACCAGATGAAGACCTACCACGGCGAGAATAATGGAGTTCCAGTGCTGGGCGGACCTTTGGGCCCGCAGGGTCCGACAATCAATAACATTCCGGTCGATCGCAGCGCGCCCCCGGCGATTTCGCCCCCGAAACAGGCTCGCGTGCTCAACGACGCCATTTTGACTGCAGCGATGGATCTGGGGGGGCGGCAGAAAGGCCGCCGCAAAATCATATTCGTCATTAGCGACGGCCGGGAATATCGAAGCAACGCCAGCTACGGTGACGTGATGAAGGTGCTGCTTTCAAATGGGATTATGGTTTACGGCATCGGAGTCGGAGGGTCGGCTATTCCGGGTTACAAGCAACTGGAAAAGTTGAAAATTCCGGGGCAAGCGTATGGCAATATCCTACCCAGGTATGCGAACGCGACCGGAGGCGAGATTCTTAGCGAGTATTCGAAGGATGCCATTGAAAATGCGTATCAGCGCGCCATTGGCGACGCTCGCAATCAGTACACCCTGGGCTACGCCAGCGCCGCGACTCCCAGCAGCACCTATCGGGAAATCGAGGTCAAGGTCGGCCGTCCAGGCTGCAAGAGCTCCGACCTGCGTCCATGTGTGCTGGTGTACGCCAAGGCCGGATATTACCCTTTGCCCATCAGTCGTTGAGCTTCCTGGTTCCCAGTTCGTTTAAACCCAGGAGGTCCCCTAGTAACCAGGGTAACCTGCCGGTGATGCCTAGCTGTGTGGTATAAAACCAGCAGTACCAAGCCAAAACCACAAGTGGGGGCGTTCGGGGCTTTTGGGCGCTTGCCGCATGTCTTGAGGGAAGTCTTTGAGTTTCATTAACTTTGCAGCCCGCGAGATCAATTGCAAGATCGTGTATTACGGCGCTGGGCTGGGCGGTAAAACCACGAATCTCCAGTACATCTTCCAGAAAACAGCGGAGCAGCAGAAGGGGAAGATGATTTCTCTGGCTACGGAGACGGATCGAACACTGTTTTTTGACTTTCTACCTCTGGATCTGGGGTCGGTGCGCGGTTTCAAAACCCGGATCCACCTGTACACCGTTCCCGGGCAGGTTTTCTACGACGCCAGCCGCAAGCTGATCCTGCGCGGAGTGGATGGCATTGTCTTTGTCGCCGATTCGCAGCAGGAGCGCATGGACGCGAACATCGAGGCGCTCGACAACCTGATGGACAACCTCAAAGAACATGGTTATGACTTCAAAAAAATTCCCTACGTGCTGCAGCTGAATAAGCGCGATCTGCCCAATATCCTGCCGATAGATGCCCTTGCCAAGGAGCTACGACGCAAAGACGAGCCCGTGATGGAAGCGATTGCCTTTCAAGGAAACGGTGTCTTTGAAACGCTGAAGGAGATCGCCCGGCAAGTGCTGCTCGAGTTGAAGCAGGGGGGATAGGAACACAGTTTCATCCCGGCACATGGCATTCCGTTGGAATGCTTCCACAAACCGCCCAAGTTAAGCAAAGAAAAAAGCACCGCGGGTTAGCGGCGCTCTTTTCCTGTCCGGACGTACAGCAAACTTTACTTTGTATCTGCGGTAGGCGTAGCTCCAAATTCGCGGCGCCCAATCGTGCGTGCGGTGCGGGCTGCCATGGGAGGCATTCCGGCGGCTGCGCCGTAGCGCTCCATGAGCATGGGCACCATGGCCCCTTCCGCTTCTTTCACGAATGTCAGAGCCCCCTCGGCGGCCATATCCACACGGATGAAGTCTCCCAGCCTGACCTGGCCCGTCGCCACGAGATTGGCCAAGGGGAACACTAAATGACGTTCAATCGCCCGCTTCAGATGCCGCGCTCCATACTTCGGATCGGTGCCTTCGTGCAGCAGGAAGCTCTTCACCTTGGGAGTGCAGTTAAACACGAACTGATTTGCGGCTGAAGCCATCAGAATGCGCTGCTGCACCATGCCCAGCTCAATGTCGAGAATTTGCTCGAGATGTTCCGGCCGCAGAGTCTTGAAAACTACCACTTTGTCGATCCGGTTCATGAACTCCGGCGTGAATTTGCGTCGGGCAGCTTCGACCGCGGTGCGATCGATCTTGTCATCCAGACTCGAGTCGACGAGCTTTGGCTTGTGGGTGAAGCCCATGCCCCCGTCGACCAGGTTGCTCATCTCGCTGGTCCCCAGGTTCGAGGTCAGGATAATGATGCACTGCGAGAGATCGACACGGCGGTTGTCGCCGAGGGTCAAAGTCGCCTTGTCCAGAATGCCCAGCAGCAACTGCCAGAGCGCGTCAGAGGCCTTCTCGATTTCGTCGAATAGCAGGATCGACAGCTTGAGCTTTTCCGTATGCCACTGGTTCAGGGCTTCCTGGGTCAGCAGTGGATGCGTCTCGCGGTGCCCAAGGTACCCCGGAGGCGAACCGATCAACTTCGCGATTTCGTGGGAGTGCTGGAACTCGGCGCAATCAATCTTGATACAGGCCCGCGCGTCGCCAAACAAGGCCTCGGACATGGCTTCGACGACACGGGTTTTCCCCGAACCCGTCGGTCCGAGAAACAGCAGATTCCCAACCGGACGGCCCGGAGGATTCAATCCCGCCAGAAACATCTGGTAGATTTCGACCACCTTTTCGAGCGCGGCATCTTGGCCGACGATTTTGCGGCGCAAGGTGTTATCGAAATCCCTGGCGTCATTACTGCGGCGGGTGGGATCGAGCACTGTGTTAAGGACGTTTTTCATTCCGGGCATTTCCCTTTCCTGGCTTTCCGTTGATCCTGGGCGATTGCTGCACTGTGCCGTTTCAAGAGCGACAAATTCTGTCACTCTCCGGACCGTTTGTCGATACCCTTCACTTACCGCAGCCTGTCTCTGTGCAAATTGCTCGCCATCCCACGGGAACTGCCAAGAGCTTGTTCCTTCGCAACTTAGATGCTGATAACCGGTTCCTGGAGGTATCCGCAGGGTAGGGAGAAATCATGGAAAGGGAAATACTTTGCGCACGCAGGAAGTTCCCTCGCAGCGGGAGGGTTGAAGAATCCGCCTCAGTGGCCTTGACCAGACGTAACTAGCACAGGAATTAGCGGGCCGCTAGCATCCGGAGAAAGCACCAAATGTGTTTTCACGGAGAAAATCTTGCGCCGCTCAACTTCAGTTCTGATCATAGTTTTGTCTTGTCTCGCACTCGGATTCGTTTCATGGCGATTGGCATTTGAACTCCCGGCGGCCGCGGCGCAATCCGCTCAAAGCCCCGAACTGGTGCTTACATCGAACCCGGTGCCCCGCATTTCGAAGCCGGGGGAGCCACCTGCCCTAACCCAAGGTGCCCCTCCGGGCAGCGCCATGTATGTGGCCAAGCGCGGCGATACCGTTTCTGTGGTTGCCCATCGCTTCCTGTCGCAGACATCCTTTCTGACTTCCAGCGAACTGGCTGAGGCGATCCGCAAGGCAAACGGAGATCCGCAGGGAACGTACCTGAAGTCGGGCCAAGAGGTAATTGTGCCGGGGATTCTGGCCACGCCGATCGTCGAAAAGACCATTCCCGTACCCCGCGACTTTGAAGTGCGCGCCGTGTACTTGACCGGAGTCATGGCTGCGAGTGATCGTGGAATGCGTATCATCCGGCGCTGGAGAGAGTTAGGTGGAAATGCAGTGGTCTTCGATGTGAAGGACAGCGATGGCAGTGTGAACATTCCATTCGATCACCCCTTAGCCGGCAGCCATCACGTTGCCATTCATGACTTGCCGAAGTTCACTCATTTCCTGCATTCGCAGGGCATGCACGCCATTGCTCGAGTGGCGATCTTTCGCGACGAGCGGTTGGTAGTTGCACATCCGGAACTAGCGGTGAAGTCCCACAAGACCGGCCAGGCATGGCGGGAAAACGGAAAGCTAGTGTGGACCGACCCATCCCAGCCTAAAGTGCAGCAGTACGACATCGCCCTGGCAAGGAAGGCCGCGGAATCCGGTGTCGATGAGGTTCAGTTTGACTATGTGCGCTTCCCGGCCGAGGGAGATCAAAAAGATGCGACCTTCGTCTTTCAGACCGAGCATCCGACCTGGCATCGTTCCGACGTGATTGCCGACTTCCTAAAACACGCCTACGCCGAACTGCATCCCGCGGGCGTTCTACTTTCATTGGACGTATTTGGCATCATGGCCTGGCAGCGGTCGGTCGACCTGGCGCATACCGGGCAGGACATTGTGCAGATGGCAAAGTATTGCGATGTGCTTTCGCCCATGATCTATCCGTCCCACTTCTTTGGCATGGACGGAATCGCGCATCCGGGTGACGCGCCTGAGCATTTTATCGGCGAATCCATGAAGCGGTTCGAGCTCATCACCAAAGGCAGCGACGTGGTCATTCGTCCGTGGCTGCAAGCCTTCCGCTGGCGCACCAAAACCTACTCGCCAAAATACATCGAGATCCAAGTGCAGACGGCTAAAGACACGGGCGGGATCGGCTTCCTATTCTGGAATGCCGCCAACGACTACAGCAAGCCCTACGAAGCAATGCCCGAGATGCGGGCGGACAAGGGTCACTACTTCCGTGGGGATGAGCTTCCGGGCTTGGTCCAGGCCAAGCTGACACCCTCCACGGATAAGCCAGTCTCCGACAAGTAGCATAGTTTGTCACAAAGACGTACCGTCCCTGTTTCGTACGGCTTGGAAGCCGTGCGATCCGGTCCCAACTTTTCTTTCGGCCCCAGCTGAAAAACGTCCGAACTCCCTTCTGCACTGGGTTATAATTCCACGTAGTTTTATTGTTTGGTCCAGCCTCTCGCGTGTACCGTGCTGCCTGTCATGACTGCCAACAGGCGGGTCCGCCCACGGAAAGAATTTGGCATCTAACCGACGAATCTCCCCGCGGTACGCGTGAATCATAATCTTTAGGAGTGCTCATGGCGATTCAGAAGACGGAAAAGATCTGGCATAACGGCAAACTCATCCCGTGGGATGATGCGCAAATTCACGTAATGTCGCACGTGGTTAACTACGGCTCGTCGGTTTTTGAGGGAATTCGTTGTTACGCCCCGCCCAGCGGCCCGGCGATTTTTCGCGCTCAGGAACACACACAACGATTGCTGGATTCAGCCAAGATCTACCGGATCGACGTTGATTTCACGCGCGACGAACTGATCTCCGGGATGGTCGAGTTAGTGAAGAACAACGGGGTTTGGCCATGCTACATGCGGCCGATCATCCTGCGCGGTTATGGTGAGGCTGGCGTCAATCCGTTCAATTCGCCGACGGAAGTTTACATTTGCAATTATCCGTGGGGGAAGTATCTGGGCAGCGATGCCGAACAGGGCGTGGACGTCTGTGTTTCATCGTGGACCCGCATTGCGCCCAATACTCTTCCCGCAATGGCCAAGTCTGGCGCAAACTACATGAACTCGCAGTTGATCAAGATGGAGGCAATCCTCAACGGCTACGTGGAAGGCATTGCGCTCGATGCAAACGGATACGTGAGCGAGGGTTCAGGTGAGAACGTCTTTATCGTGCGCAATGGCGTTCTGCAGACCGCGCCGCTAGGCAACTCCGTTTTGCCTGGAATCACTCGCGATTCAGTACTGCAGATCGCTCGCGAGTTGGGGATACCGGTGGTCGAGCAAGGAATCCCCCGTGAACTGCTTTACATCACGGATGAAGCCTTCTTTACCGGTACGGCCGCCGAGATCACGCCGATTCGATCGGTCGACAAGATCAGCGTGGGCAAAGGCGTGACTGGCCCTGTGACCAAGGCCATTCAGAAAGAGTTTTATGGCATCGTGCGCGGCGAAAAGCCCGACCGTTTCGGTTGGCTAACGCCTGTGCCGGTTGGCAGCAAGCAGCCGGTCAGTGTGTAGAAATAGATTCAAGTTTCATAAGCGGGGCGCTTACGACAGCGCCGCTTCAGCTTTCCGACTCGACTAACACCCTGTCTAGGAGAAAACAATGGCAACAGCACAGCAGTCCTTCACACCCGAGATGGCAGCCGGTTTTCGGGCAGTCATGCTCGATGGCGTTACGCGGGAACTGGAAATCACCAAGAAAGTTATCGCCGCCATTCCTGACGCTAAGGCTCAATACAAGCCCGATCCTCACGCCCGCACTGCGTGGGAATTGGCATGGCACTTGGCCAACACCGATGTCCAATTCCTCGATGCGATCGCAGACCTTAAGTTCACCATGGAAACTCCAGATGAAAAAGACAAGCCCAAGACCGTGGCTGAGTTAGTCGATTGGTACGACAAGAATTTCAAGCGCGCCGCGGCGAGAGTGAGCGCCCTGACACCAGAACAGCTTGCTACCCCAATCGATTTCATGGGAGTATTCAACTTTCCGGCGGTTTCCTACCTTGGTTTTCTCAACAATCACAGCATCCACCACCGTGGAGCACTCGCCACCTATCTCCGTCCCATGGGCGCGAAGTGCCCCTCGATTTATGGAGGCAGCTACGACGAGCCATGGCAAGGAACCCAGGCGGAGCCCAGCGCCGCTTGACCGGTTTCGAACCAAGGCCGAAGCCGCCCTGCGGGGCGGCTTTGTCATTGCCCAGCCCAAAGTAGTTGTACTGGGTATCGTTCGAACATCCGGTCGGCGCTAATGAGGATCATTCCCTCCACCTTTGCTTGCGCGATCAGAGGCGGTCGAACGGCAACTTCCCGCCTTTCCTGCGGCGTTTCTTACGTGTCCACTCGAATGACATGAGCGCAGGCAGCCACTGCCCAAACGCACATTTCCCTATTACTTAGGTCATCTTGGGTTGGATGACGTTTCGGTTCATCATACGAATTGATCCTGGGGAATTATCCAAATGAATATTGATGACCTGCTTCGCATCGCCATGGAGCGCCGGGCCTCCGACTTGCACTTGAAGGTCGGCAATTATCCTCACCTGCGGATTGATGGCGAACTCAGCCCGCTGACCGACCAGCCCCGCATCAGCGCAGAAGACATGCTGACCATGGCCTTCAGCATGATGTCGGCCAGGCAAAAACAAAAGTTTAAAGAGAGCACGGAAATCGATATGGCCTACGGCGTGGCCGGGCTCGGCCGCTTCCGTGTGAACGTTTTCCAGCAGCGGGGCAACGTGGGACTGGTGCTGCGCGTGATTCCTACCAAGATCCGAGCGCTCGATGAGCTGTACTTACCCAAGATCGTCGAGCAAGTCTGCGATATGCCGCGCGGCCTGATCTTGGTCACCGGGGTTACGGGCTCCGGCAAATCCACAACTCTGGCCGCCATGGTGGACCGCATTAACTCCACCCGGGCCGAGCATATCATCACGATCGAAGACCCGATCGAATTCCTGCACCGCGACAAGAAGGGCTACGTAAACCAGCGTGAGATCGAAGTCGATACACCCACGTTCTCGGCGGCGCTGCGAGCTTCTCTTCGTCAGGATCCCGATGTCATTCTGGTCGGCGAAATGCGCGATGTGGAAACCATCGGCACCGCGCTGCACGCTGCGGAAACCGGCCATATGGTTTTCTCTACATTGCACACTCTGGATGCCGTCGAAACCATCAACCGTATCATCGCCGTGTTCCCTCCGCCCGAGCAGAAGCAGATCCGACTGCAACTCGCCGCTGTGCTGCGAGCGGTGATCAGCCAGCGCCTGGTTCGACGGTGTGATGGCGACGGCCGTGTGCCTGCCGTCGAAGTCATGATTAATACCGCTTACATTCGGGAATGTATCCTCGTGCCGGAAAAAACGCGCGCGGTTCGCGATGCCATTTCCGCCGGAACTTCGCAATACGGTATGCAGACCTTCGATCAATCTCTGTGGGATTTGTTCCAGGCAGGGCTGATCAACTACGAAACCGCACTCGAGAGCGCCTCCAATGCAGACGACTTCAAGCTGCGTATGCAGGGCATCTCTTCTACCAGCGACATCTCAAAAAATGCCATGCAGCAGACCGGATTCGGTGGCCGCTGATTTATCTCCTGAAACACTTAAGGGTGCGCCTGAGCGCACCCTTTCTTATTTCGGAGGGGGCCAGAACCTAACTCTCGGCTGTCGCGCCAAAAGAATGTCCCGGCCCTAGTGAAGGCCAATTGCAGCTAAGCGGCAGCGTATTTCGAGTGACGACAATCTGGTGCGCTAAGAACGAACAGCGCGTGCTCGAATCTCGAAACTTCGAAGACATGTGTCAACCCGGTGCGCGTCAGCACTTCGTTGACAAAATGCGACGGATTGACCAGCTTCAGTTGGACATTGCAACTCCGAGCCCACTGCTGTAGAGAAAGCAGCGCGGTAAGACCGCCGGCGTCCACCATTTCCACGTCCGACAGATCAATCACCACAATGCGAATATTTTTCTCCGAAAAGACAGCATCCCTCAGCGTGCCTACTCCAGCGCCGCGAACGATCCGCCCGACGCATCTCACAACCGCCACATCGCCCGTTTTTTCCACATCGATGGTTAACATGACTCACTTCCTCACTTATTTCGATATACGCAAATAGACGGGGTAAGGTTCCCTATGTCACCACTGCGAAGGTAAAAAGTTGTAACGTAGTGAGTTATGCAACCTTTTCTCCCTGGAAAATGTCGAGCACGGTAACTTGTTACTGACTATGGCTTTCCCTCGTCCAAGAAAGACCGATTCCGAGAACGAACTCTACCAGTATGCCGTCGGCGCCCTTGCGCGTCGTATGCGCTCGGTAGCCGAGTTGAAACGTCTGCTGCGGCCCCGAGTCGAGGCGAATACTGAGTACGGCCAAACACTGGTCGAACTCGTCATTCGCCGACTCAAAGATCAGGGCTATCTCAACGACGCCCAGTACGCGACTGCGTATTCCTCCTTCCGCCGTGACAACGAAAGATTCGGTCGCCGGCGTGTGATTACGGATCTGAGAGCAAAAGGTGTTCACAATGAAGTCATCGAGAAAGCGGTCGATACCGTGTACGACGAGGTGAGTGACGAGAAACAGGCGCGGGCATACTTGAAGCGCAAGCGCCTGGTGAAACCGAAAGACCAGAAGCAGACAGCACGCATCTTCCGCCAACTGACCCGCGCGGGATTCGCATCGGACACGATTGTCACCATCCTCAAGAAGTGGGATGTGGACGACGAGACGCTCAACGCGCTGGAAACGGAACTTGAGTGACGACTCAGGAGCGCAAATACCGGTCGTCGGATCAATCTTGCATTTTCCCCGTCGAATGCTACATACTCTCCAAGCCATTTCCATTAAATTCAACGGAGGCCATATGAAATCCAAATTGGCAGCAGTTCTTGCTGCTGCTGTGCTTACCTCGGGAATGCTCGTGTTCGCACAGGATGTCGTGCATGATGTTGATAAGGGTGCGAAGGACATGGGTCACGACACCAAAGTCGCGGCCAAAGACACAGCTCACGCTACGGACAAGGCGGCGAAAGACACGGGTCACGCCACCAAGGTAGCTGCCAAGGACACGGCGAAAGGCACCGAAAAGGCAGCCGACAAAACTGGAGACGCCAGCAAGACCGCAGCAACCAAGACTGGACACGCCACCAAGACGGCCGCGAAGGATACCGCCAAAGGTACCGAAAAAGCCGCTGACAAAACCGCAGACGCTGTGAAGTAAGTCACGAAAGACCGAACAACCATCATTCTCGCGGGTCGATGCCCTTCCATCGCGAGGGGCACCCGCCCGTTGTGTTGTGCCCTGTCATCCCGTCGCTCAAATCAAGTGGAGTTTCAGCGGCGGCAGCGCGAGCTCGTCGACCTCAACGTTCCACAGATCACCAACGTCGGTCTGATGCCCGGCTGTGAGTGTTCCTGAACTGACGATTTCGCGGGCACTCAACGGGTGGGACGGGAAGCGCCGGACGATTGCTGCACCCAGTTCCGCCAGACACAAGGCGGGGTTCCTCAAGCTGTTCTTGCCGGACCCTTCCTCCACAAACTCTCCGTTTTTCGAAACTCGAACTTTAAACGTGGCAAGCTGATCCACAAGCTTCCCAATCGAGTCGGGCCGCACTCGCACTTGCTCTCCTATCACGAGCGCGGCATGCAGACCGAAGGATGCAACGAAGTCGCCGGGCTGAAACTTCCACTCCGGAAAAGGACAATCGATGATCTCGAATCCCATCGCGAGCCATTCTGTGGATTCAAGAACAGCGATTGCGTCGAGGCCTTGGGAGGAGATCGCTTTCCCCAACCCAAAAACAATCTCCGGTTCCACCTTAAGCGAGCGGCGATTCGGCAGAGCCAGCGTGGCCGAGTTGCTGTCGCTGTGCCGCACAGTATCTTCGTACATATGGGCCCAAACCAATGTTTCGAGCTTGAGCATTCGCCACACCGCCTTATTGGCGTAACCGACCTTGCGGCCGACTGCTTTATGTCCACCAGCCTCGCGAAGCCGCTTAAGTTCCGATTCAACGTCGTAGGCGGCGTCGAGATCAAAACCAGGATGGGCGGAGGGAAGTACCGCCACCCTCTGGCCTGTCTCATATTTGGACAACAATTCACGCGCTAGATTTTCGGTGTCAATTCTCGACATAGGTTGGTTCACTTCGCCTTCCAGGCACCGTCCCGGACCCTCGCATATTAACATCAGCCGTTTGCCAGGACTGTTGCCATAGATGCACTCCACAGGCTCACAGCCTGGTTCATCACACAAATCCCCGACTCTCCTACAGACTCGATTGCAGACGGCCGCGCTCCGGAGACGCTCATGATATTGCGTTAGCCATTCCTTGATCGGTCGAGGTTCATCTTGAAACACGGACAAGTTACCTTCGGCATCTAGCTTCGTTACTGCATTGGCTGCAAGGATTAGCTCGTTTGGATTGTTACAGCCACCATGTGGAGGGACGCAATGAAATCAACAGCAAGGCCTTCGATGCCAAGTATCGCGCAGCAACACCTTCGGAGTACTTTACTCTGGCGCACCTGGCTGTTGTTCCTTCTAATTTTCCGGTTACATAGCTTTGCCACGGCGCAGAATGCGGTTGTTCTGGTCGGATCCGGATCGAGCGTCCCAGCGCCTCTTTATACTCGTTTGGCGCAGGAATACGGCAAGCGCAATCCCAGCATCCAACTGCGCTATCTTCCCGCTGGAACCAGCGAAGGGATCAAGCAGATCTCGCATGGCGTGGGCGATTTCGGTGCAGGCGAATCCCAGCTCACGACACAGGAGCGGAAGGAAGGGAGCCTGGTTGAACTGCCGGTCGTTCTGATCGGGATCGTTCCCATCTACAACCTTCCTGATGTTCATCAGGAGCTTCGGCTTTCAGGCGAAGTGTTGGCCGACATCTTTCTTGGCGATGTGAAGACCTGGAATGCGCCGCCGATCGCGAAGCTCAATCCCGATATCACGCTGCCGAACCTTCCGATCCAGGTAGTCAATCGACCCGCGGGAAAGGGATCCAATTACGTTTTCACGGACTTTCTCTCCAAGGTGAGTTCCAAGTTTCACAACCAGATCGGAATCACTCCATCACCCAAGTGGCCGGTGGGGATTCCAGCAGAACGCAGTTCCGATATGGCTGACAAGGTGAAAAGCAGTCCCGGCTCGATCGGCTACGTCGAATATCAGTATGCAGTGAAGGGCGCAATTCCCCATGCCGCGGTGCTGAATTCCTCCGGCAAGTTCGTTAAGGCTTCCACAGAGAGCATTACGGCGGCTTGCCAGGCAGTGGAGGCTCCGAAGTGGAATAGTTTTTCGGCCTCTCTGACTAACGCACCCGGAAATGATGCTTTTCCGATTACCAGTTTCACCTGGATTTACCTGCGAATCAAATCAACTGATTCCGCTCGCGGAGTTGCGTTAAGCGATCTTCTGGACTGGATGTACTCAGATGGCCAGCAGTTTGCGCTTCAGGAAGGTTACGCTGACCTACCCCCGGCATTGCTCGCAGCAGTGAGAAAGAAAATCAAAGACTTGCAATGATGCCGCTTGTGCGCCGAGCCTGAAGCGGAATCTGGTAAGATTTCGCTTCGCTTTGCATTGGAGGCATTGTGCGAGACTGTCTCGTGTTCGTTTGTCTTCTGGGACTGAGTTCCCTGGCTTCGGCACAAACACCCCCCGCTCCATCTAAGGCGGGAGAAAGCCATCCTTTTGGCAGCGTCTCCGACGATCCGGCTTTAAAGGATATATTTCAGGCAAAAATCAAAGCGGAGTGGGACGCCATCAAGAACAAAGATAAGAAGGCATACGGCGAACTGTTGGCGGACGACTATCAGGGCGTCGAAGTCGATAATCAAGGGGAACGCACGAAGCTCCAGGCCCTCAACGAAATGGCAAATGGGAATGTTTCCAATTACACGCTCTGGGGCTTTAAACTGATTCCGTTGGGTCCGAACGCGGCCTTTGTCATTTACGAGGTTACGTTACAGTTTCCGCCGAAATCAGTGGTGCGCTTTTCAAGGGTCTATATCACCGAACTGTGGGTAAAGCGTGCAGACAAGTGGCAGGAACTGCATTATCAGGAAACTCATGTCAAGTAAGCTTCCTGGGGTCTAATGCAACCGGGGCGAGAACTTCACCATCCCATTCTCTGAGAGGAGATAAATCCATGAGAGCGCTATGCTTCGTTCTGCTGCTTTCTAGCAGCTTTCTCCTGGCGCAAGATAGCAACACCAACACCACCAGCAAGCAAAACTCGAAAGCTTCCAAAGGGGAATTAACGGTACAGGGTTGCGTGGGCAGATTTAGTGGCGACTACATATTGACCAAGCAGCAGCCGGCCATCACTTACGAGCTCCAGGCTACTGGCAAAATAAAACTTCGCCAGTATCTCGGGCAAAGAGTGGAAGTGACGGGGACAGAGGCTCCTTCGATGAGCACAAGCTCCGACGCCCTGACAAAAACCGGTTCTGCTTCCGCGGTGACGATAACCATCAGCTCGATCAAGACCGTCTCGAAGGAATGCACAGTGCGCGCGGCTTCGGATCAGTAGGAAGGCCTTAGTCACATTCCGGGGGCATGGCCTCGATCTCCGATTCGGAGTCGCAAGGCTTTTTCTTCTTGGCGGGCTCCAGCAGTGCTGGGCGGTTGTAGCGCAGAACCCACAACCCCTGGTTATTGGTGAGATAAATCAAGCCGTGGCCGCCGTCCGGAAGAAGACTGGTGACGCCGGTGAATTCCTGGAGTGTCTTCGGATTGTGGGGGTCGCTCAAGTCCAGAACCCGCACCGTCTCCGTGGGATGGCTGCTGCTGGTTAGCGTGGTCGGCTTCTTCTCTGGCGCTTGCGCGATCGCAAGGTCGGGACTGAGCATTTCCACGGTGCCCGTGGTGGCTTCGTTCGACGCCGCAGTTCGTTTGAGCAGGCTGGGCCTGTCGGGCTTGGTGACATCGACGATCATATAACCCTGCTTCGAGGCTTCCTGTACGTAGAGGTATTTCTTTCCCTTCTCATCCTGCAGCAACATCTGATTCCCCGTCGCCTGAGGAAGGGGTAGATGCGCGATCACGGTCGCAGGGAGATCGGACGGTTTCAAGGGAGTTTGGTCTTTGGCCGATGACAACGCGACAGAAGCTACGAGAATCGCAAGAAGGGTAATTCCACCGGGTAGGACGGCTCTTCGAATACTCTGCATAAGTCACACCAACTTCGTTCTGAGCCTACTGCGTGAAACTATAACACAGGCGCTCACGGGCTCTAATTGAACCTTTGCCTAGCCTGCGGAACCCTCGATCTTACGATGACGATCTCAGGTTCCGAGCGAATAATCATACTTACTCCGCCTTACTCCGCTCACTGCTGAGCGTAGACGCCAATGCAACCGTTGCTGCTCTGTGAGGTGCATATTCCACCTGCCTGCAAAGGCACAAACGCGTGGTTGTTGCTGGGATCAACCGCGATGCTATGCGAGTTTGAGTTGGTCGCAACATTTTGCAGCCAAGTGTTGGTCTTAGCGTCGATCACGCCCATAACTGGACCATTTGGCATATCTCTCGCTGCCACGTAGTACCTGTTATCACCGGGGTTGTACCAGGTTTCGTCGACGCCCCCAACGTTTGTGATTTCGGTGATGATTGCGCCCGAGGTGCCGTCGATGACGAACAGGTTAGGCGGAAAAGCCTCGCCGTCATGGTCCGCGCAGCCTACCAGGAAGTTGTTGCCCGGACCCTGAACGATGCTGGTCGGCATGCAGTTTTGCATCACGAACGTGTTGACCACGACTGGCCCATTTGGGTTTCCGAGCCGCGGATCGATGTCATCGATGCAACCGATGTTCGTGATAGCGATGCAATTTCCATTCGTCTGCAGCAGGTGACCGGTGTTAGGATTCCAAGCTTCTCCCCCTAAACCGGCCGGCGCTATGGAGCCGGCACAGTTGGTGCCCGGCGTGGTTTGGTTACAGAATGTCCCCAACGTTTGATCGATCAGGGGTCCGTGGTGGCAGGGAATTGTGTAGAGCTTGCCGCTCGGAGTTATTCCAAAGCCCGGAAGTCCCAACGGGCCATCGGCTGCGGCCGATCCGGAAACGCCGCTGAAGACATGCGGATTGGAGGGATCCGGACACGGGAACGTAGCACCAACCGTGTCTACCGGAACGCCCGCATTCAGTCCAGCTCCGCCAGACGCGGCTCCTCCCGCGCCGTCGTAGTAAATTTGCCCAATAATGCAGCTGGGTGGATTAAACGAAGTCCCCGCCACGCCCGGATCCATCAGCGGAGATGGCTGTGGGATTCCCGTACCAGATCCTTGCAGCGGATAATTTACGCCGTAATCTGCCAAGGTGAACCCGGCCTGGTAGGGACCATAAGCTAGAGTCGGGTCCAGTGGCAGACAGTGCTGCTGGGCTGGAGTTCCCGTCTTGCCCACGATGTGCGACATATCAATAAACGTGACGAACGGCAATCCTGGGTCGCCGTTAATGACCGCCAGAACCTGATGGGTAGGATCGTAGGCCATTTCGTCGGCACGGTCGTCCGCGCAGGTGGCGGCCGAACCGGCTTCTCCGTTCCAGGAAGCGACGCAGGGAGCGATCCCCAGCGGTCCGTCGTAATCTGCGGATGTGCCAGTAGGGATTGCGGCGATCACTGTGGGCGGTGTCGTTGTCAAATCGAAGACCGCAACGCTGGCATTACCAACCGCAGTGAATAGGATGTTGCCGTCCGGAGTGACCTCTTCGCCGTCCGGGCCTGACATCGGATTCACGCCGTTGGCGCGGGCGGCGCAGCACTGTGCCCCGGGAAATCCGCCAAATTTGCCGTTGGCACCAAAGCCCGAGATGAGATGGAAGGGAGCATTCCGGCACCCGAAGCGGGTGAAGTTGCCGAACACATCAACCAGGGGAGGGACGCTGGGGTCGCATGGGCTGGCCCCATTGCCCGCGCCGGTAACGGCATTGCTGCCCTGAATCGCATTGATCGAGAGATTATTGACCGTGTCCACCACCACCACCGCCAGGCCGATCCGGTCCGAGACATAATCCCGGTGCGTGGCTGAGTTGATCCAGCTGATGTCGAAGGAGTTGAACGGACCGCCGGGCTCGCCCGTGGGGTTGTGCTCCGGCACGGTGATGTTGACGATGTCGGCGTAACCATCCGCTTTGGTCGTGCCGCACACGGGACAGCCATTCACGCCGCCGCAGCCGCTCGCGATTACAAACAATGCGGTGAGAAGAACAGTAAGCAGAATTCTCGATCTCATCGAATCTCCTCCTGCAATTTTCCTTTCAGAGCAGGCTGCAACCGGCCCTGGCGCACAACCAAAACTTTCCCTATACTCCACCATCCATACCCAAACGAACCTCAGAAGCGGAACTGCAACTCCTGCATCAAGACGAAGAAATTCTGCGGCACTTGCCCGGTGACGCTGGGCTGCTTTAGCTGATCGATGTTGACGTTGAACTGGTACTTAATCCAATAGTTCAGGTACCAGTTGAGACCGAATGTCCACTGGTAGGTGTGGAAGTTGTACTGAGGGACGAAGCCCGGAGTGTAGTAATTCAAGAAGTTCGAAGCCGGTGCGTTCGCCTGAATGCCGGAGAACCGCGCGCCCAGTTCCCAAGCTCCCCACCCTCGCCCTGTTCCACCCGGGGTATCAGGGCCAAACAGCGGATGCTTCACGCGGGGCGTACCATTCTCGGGGCGCTTCTCGCCCGTCAGCAGGTAAGTGGTACCAAGATTCCAAGCCTTGGCTCCGATTCCTGGAAGAGTCAAGAAGGCTAAGCCGCCGACCTGCTCGGAACCCACACCATCGCGCTGTTCTTGCAGCTGAACATACTCGCCGCGAAGCGCGTACCCCGATTTGATGTAGGTGAATTCACCCTCGTAGCGCTGAATAGGACCGTTGATCCTCAACTGGGGAAAGAATGAATACGTAGCGTCGGGAAGCAACCCGTTAAAACTCTGATCGCCAGACAGCCCTCGGGAACGTCCGTAGCTCATCGATCCACCAAAAGCAAGTTGTCTCAACCATTCGTCTTTGGTCTTGCGCCAAGGATAAAACCGCACTCTACCGACAAACTCTGGCTGGTTGGTGACGTTCGGCGCAACTCCGTTCCGACCGTTAAACATTCCCGCCCAGTACTGCATAACGCCACCGTCAATATCTCCGTGAAATGTGAGGCCGGGACTGCGGAAGGCCGTGCCAACAGATGGGTAGAGGAGCGCTTGCAACCCGCGTTCGACGAAGTCCAGGTTGGTGGCGCCAATTCCGGTTTCTTGCGCGAAGGGTTCTTTGAACTGGCCTGCCTGGAACTGGAACTCGGGCCTGATCCTCACGTTCAGGTAAACATCGCGAACAATTGCCCCTGAAACTGAATTGGCGTCGGTCAAGATCGCATAGTCGAAGTGGGAGCCGTAGTTGCCCTGAAAGCCGAAGCGCGCACGCCGGACAACGAACGTATCGGAAGGAGCACCATCACCCTTGTACGCACGATAATCGGTGTCCACATAGCCGTAAGGGCTGATGCTGAACTGGCCATCCGGGCTCTTGATGAAGAAATGCTCCCCATTCCATCCCGCCGTGAGTGGAGCGTCCTTCTTGGGCGGAGCCGCAGGCTGAGCTTGATTGATAATTGCCGTTTCCATCCCCGGTTCAGGCTGAACCAGAACCGTGTTGACCAAATGGGCGCCGTCGGCCGCACCGACATTTGCGGGCTGCACAGAGGCTTCTGGCGAATCAGTCGCCGCCACTGGCTTAATGGTCGCCGAACCACCGTCTGCAGTCTTGGCCTTGCCATCTACCAATTGCTGGACCATCGCTTTTAATTCCTCGATGGTCTTGCGCTGCGCCGCGACTTCACTGCGCAACTCGTTGACCTCTGCCTTACTGGCGCTCCCAGAGGCCGATCCGCCGGTCTTAGCCGCAGATGCCGTGCTTTGAGCGTGGGCGAGCAAACCTGGTGCCATGAAAACGACCAGAAGCACGAAAAACGTTGTTAGCGAGCGCATGTTTTCCTCTCCGACCATGATTTGGCGACCACCCGGCCTGGGCCCAGAGCGAACACGCAAGCGCCTCACACGCCGGCTGCCTCGAGGCCACAAATCACTACACCGACTATCTGAAAAATTGATAACTTGTATGAAAAGCGGACCAATCCGCTGGCGCGTCTGTTTACCACACAACTAAAGCGCAAGTCAAGAAATCTTTTCTTGCTGCGGCAAGCGAGATTAACCGTAGTTACAACTTTGGGATGAACAAGAGGTAGATCAGCAGTAAACGTAGTCCGTCTCCGATCGCCAGCCTTGTAACCTGTCCGATTGCAACCGGCCAACTTGTAGATAAGAACTAAATGCATCACATCAACCCAGCGTTGCGGCCTACGAGGCAGCAGGCTAAGCAAGGGCATGCCTAGTTTGCAGTGATCAGAATCACACTTAACAGTTCGTTGCCCTACTTTCTATTGTCATTCTCGATTCTTCCCCACGAATTTTATCGACTGCCAAAAGTATGTTCATAGCTACGTTGGCCGAGTAAAATAGAGAGCTCTCCTGGAATAACCTCAAAGGGGGCCGCACGTTTTCTCGAACGGCACAAATGTCGCACAGAAGGCCTTAGCGCCAGGCAGCGTAATTTCGAAGGAGTTCATCTGATGGCCGTGCTCGCCGGATCCACCTCTTCTCGTGGTATGAACGTTGCGCCCGCGGACTTGAATCCACAAAAAGATCTTCCTTCGGGATTTTTCGATTTTCTCTTACCGCTACACCGGCACTTCACCCCATGGCAACAGAAGTTGGTGGCAAAACGCGCGGACGTATTGCAGCTATCGCATCAAGGGCAACCGCCAAACTATTTGGAGCCCTCCGCGGCCACAACCTCCGACTGGGGTATCGAGGTGCCTGATTGGTGCGCTGACCAGCGTAATCAGATGACCGGTCCGGCTGACGATGCGGAGTTGACGGTGAAGCTGCTGAACTCCGGATCTCCCGCAGTCATGGTCGATCTGGAAGACTCCACGGCAAACACCTGGGAGCACATCATGCTCGCGATCAGGAACACCATCGCCGCCTACAAATATGAACTCAGTTACGACGACAAGAAACGCCAAAAAAGGGTCACGGTGCAACGCTCGAAAACTGTGACCTGGGTGCGTCCCCGCGGACTGCACCTGAGCCAGGGTGGCGTCATCAAGAATGGGACTATGTCCGCTTCCCTGTTCGATCTGGCGCTGATCTGGTACCAGATCGATCCCGCGTGGTTGCCGCACAACTTCTGCGTTTATATCCCCAAGAGTGAGTCTGCGGAGGAGGCCTTGTGGTGGCGCGAACTCTTCCAGACTTTTGCCAAAGACAAAGGCCTGTCGCCGAACTACATAAAATGCATGGCCTTGGTTGAGGCGCATCCACTGGCCTATCAGATGGAGGAATTCCTCTTCAATCTTCGCGAACACTGTCTGGGATTGAATCTGGGGCGGTGGGATTACATGGCCTCGCTAATCGACTTCATGTCCGAGGATCCCAAGTGGATTTTGCCGGACCGCAACACCATTCCGCACGATGTCGCCTTCTTCCAGAACTTCCGCACTCTGATGCCGGAGATTTGCCACAAGCACGGAGCCCATGCCATTGGCGGCATGACCGCACTCTATCCCAGCCGATCGGATGCCGAACTGAACGAACGCGCTCTGCGCGTACTGAAGCAAGACAAAAAGAACGAAGCTGATTGCCTGATGGATGGAGCGTGGACTGGACACCCCGATCAGAACGAGATCGCGGTGGGTCAGTTCCCTTTTCCAAATCAGATTGCGCGACGGCCCAAGTTGCCGAACTCTCATCCCGACCTGCGGCCGGTCCCGAAAGGTGTTGGCGAGATTACGCTCGCGGGCACGCGAGCAGCAGTCCGTACAGTGATTCGCTATCGCAATGGTGTGCTCAATGGAAAGGGCGCCAGCCTGCTTGACGGCTACATGGAGGATCTGGCCACCGATCGCATCTACCGCCTAATGATCGCTCAGCGCGTTCGCCACAAAGTGAAAGTCGCTGGTGATAACGGCAAGCCGGTCGAGCACTCTCCCGAATTGATAACCCGTAGTTTTGACGAGGAGCTGTCGAAAATTCAGCACGATCTACCAGTGGAGATCGATTCCAAGGCTGCAGAGAGCCTTCCCGAAGCACGCCGCATCGCCGAAGCCATGATCGTACAGGGACACCACTCGCCTGTTTAACCCTAAAAATACAGATTCAGGCGGTGAATCGAGATCCCAAATGCCTGATAAGCAAACTTTATCAACCCGATCACTAGAATAAGCTTGACGCAAGTTGTGTAATCAGTGCCCACTATCAGGTTGCATCACTCGAACGTCACATTTCGGTTGGAGATTCCAGAGACAGTCCGTTTCCGCCCGTAATAGCTAACTTTCTATGAGCAGAAAAGAGGGCCATGAGCGCTGTAGAGCAACAAGCTTCCGCAGTTAACTTATTTTCCACCTTGCAACCGCCCCGGCGTTTCTTGTTCGGACCGGGCCCCAGTATGGTCCACCCTCGGGTCTATGAGGCGCTTTCGAAACCGATCGTCGGACACCTGGACCCCTACTTCATCCAAGTGATGGGAGACGTTCAGCAATTGCTGAAAATGGCCTTCAGCACGAACGACGGCGCGACGCTGGTGATCTCAGGGACGGGCAGCGCGGGTATGGAAGCTGCCGTCGCCAACTTCATTGAACCTGGAACGAAATTCGCGGTTTTCGCCAACGGGTATTTCTCCGACCGACTTACCGAGATGGCCAGACGTCACGGCGCCAACGTCGTGCGCTTAGAGAAGCTTTGGGGCGAGACCTTCACGGATGCGGAAGCCGTAGAATTTATTCGCCGCGAGAAGCCCAAGGTTGTGGCATATGTTCATGCGGAAACGTCAACCGGGGCATTACAGTCAGGTCAAGCGATCTGTGCCGCCGCGCACGATGTCGGCGCCCTAGCAATCGCGGACTGTGTCACCTCGCTGGGCGGAGTGTCAGTGGATTTCGACCGCACCGGTATCGATGTTGCTTACAGTTGCACGCAGAAAGGTTTGAGCTGTCCCCCGGGATTGTCTCCGATGGCGATGTCACGGTTGGCCATGGACTGGTTACGCCCTCGAACTTCTCCCCCACGCAGCTGGTACCTTGACCTCAAATTGATTCATGACTACTCCACCGTCTCGCACCGGTACCATCACACCGCGCCGATTTCCATGTTCTACGCTCTGCGCGAGGCGCTGCTGGTAATCGCGGAGGAAGGCATTGAGAACCGCTGGGAACGCCATCGCCGTTGCCATCAATCGTTCGTCAAGGGCATCGAAGCCATGGGCTTGCGCATGCACGTTCCCGAAGAGCACCGAATTGCGACGCTGAACACTGTGTGCGTTCCAAAAGGTGTTGACGAGGTGAAAGTGCGAAAACGCTTGTTGGACGACGCCGGCATAGAGATTGCTGGTGGCTTCGGTCCGCTAGCGAGCAAAGTCTTCCGCATTGGAGTTATGGGCCCGTTGGCCACTGAGGAGAATGTACAGTTTTTTCTGAAAGCGTTTGGCAAGGCCCTGAGTGCCGAGGGTTACTCGATCTGAAATTGTCGAAATCGTTGCTGCCCAGACGACAAGCCTCAGAATTGCGAACACATGCCTCGTTTGGCGAACAACGGACAAAACTCCCTATCATTCAATGGCTCGCGCAATGGCTCGCGCCAGAGGCAATAAAGAATGAATCTTAAGTCAGTCGACACACTGCTTGATGTTTTACATTTTGCGGACAGTCACACGGCAGTGATCGTTCCCGAGCTTGGGATCCGTGTCACGTACGACTCGTTACGCCAGCAGGTGTGGGCTATGGCGAACGCGTTGGCCTCGGTTGGCATTCGCCGCGGCGATGCGGTGGCCATCGCTCTACCGAATGGGTTACCTGCGATTGTAAGTTTTCTGGCTGCATCGATCGCCGGAACTGCGGCGCCCCTGAACCCGGCCTATCCCTATGAGGAGTTTCATTTCTTCCTCGGTGATACCGACGCCCGTATTGTGCTCTGTCCTCCCGTAGGCGCAGAGTTTGTGCGCGCCGCCGCCGCTGATCGCAAGATCCCTGTCTTCTCAGTGGAGATGAACGAGCAAGGCAACGTTCATCTGGTGAATGCTCCTGCTGGAGGTTCGGCCACCGAGCCCACAGCGGACGACATCGCTCTGATTCTGCACACCAGTGGAAGCACCGGACGGCCCAAGCGTGTGCCCTTGCGACACTTTAATCTCGCGGTCTCTTCAGCGAATATCGCAAATACCTACGCACTCTCGGAAGAAGATGTTTCGCTGTGTATCATGCCGCTGTTCCACATTCATGGGTTGATCGGCTCCGTGATGGCGACTCTGCTTTCCGGAGGGACCGTAGTTGTCCCCACCAAGTTCAATGCCCTTTCTTTCTGGCGGACGGTTCGAGAACATCACGTGACCTGGTACTCGGGAGTACCGACCATGCATCAACTTCTGCTGGCGCGGGCCCATCACAAGCCGGCAGAAGCAGCCTCTCTGCGTTTCATCCGTTCGTGCAGTGCGCCCCTATCGGAGGAGCTTATCCATAAAATCGAAGACCTCTTTGGCGTGCCCTTCGTCGAAGCCTACGGGATGACGGAAGCCGCTCATCAGATGACCTCAAATCCCTTGCCTCCACGACATCGGAAGGCTGGTTCGGTTGGCGTTGGTACCGGCTTGCGTATCAGCATCATGGACAGGGACGGCAATCACCTCGGCACGAACCAAAGGGGCGAAGTCGCCATTCAGGGAGCTAATGTATTTCGCGGATATGAGAATAATCCCGAAGCGAACGCTCGCGCTTTCGTGAATGGGTGGTTTCGCACCGGCGACGAAGGATTGCTTGACGCGGACTGTTATTTGCATTTGACAGGCCGAATCAAAGACATCATCATCCGCGGGGGCGAGAACATCGCGCCTCACGAAGTCGATGAGATTCTGCTCCGGCATCCAGCAGTCGCGGCCGCGGTAACATTCGGCTGCGCCCACCCTACACTGGGAGAGGAAGTGGCTGCAGCCGTGGTCTTGCATGAATCCAATGGCGCAACCGAATCAACTCTAGTCAAGCACTGCCTTGAACATTTGGTAGAGTACAAATGTCCAACGAAGATTTATCTGGTAGAAAGTATTCCGACCACCGCGACGGGAAAAATTCGCCGTCGTGCCGTCGCCGCCGCGCTAACGGATGACCAGCGTGGATAATCAATCATGAGATTCCTGATAGCCGGGGCAGGCGCAATCGGAGCTTACCTCGGAGCCCGCATGGCACAGGCCGGATTCGACGTTACCCTGTTCGCCCGCGGGCCGCACCTTCGCGCCATGCGGGAGCACGGCGTACAGGTGAAAAGTATCGACGGAGATTTCGCGGCCCAGCCTGCAATCACCGGTTCTCTCGAAGAAGTAGGGCCGGTAGACGTTGTGTTTCTGGGAGTCAAGGCTCACGGCTTGCCGCAACTTGCTCCTCGCTTAGAGCCTGTATTAGGGCCGGAGACAACCGTCGTCAGCACGCAGAACGGAATCCCGTGGTGGTACTTCCAGGGCTTCGGGGGCGAATGGGAAGGAATGCGTCTGGAGCGCGTAGATCCCGGTGGTGTGATCACTTCGGCCATCGAAGCGCATCGGGTGGTTGGATCTATCGTTTACTTCTCAACCGAGATCACCGCACCGGGAGTGATCCAACACAACGAGGGCAACCGTATCTCTCTGGGCGAACCGAATGGCGCGCGCTCCGATCGTTCCCGCCGAATTGCGGAGGCGCTTATCGCCTCTGGCCTCCGTTGTCCAGTCACGACTCGCATCCGACATGAGATCTGGGTCAAAGTGCTGGGCAACGCTTCTTTGAATCCCGTCAGCGCATTGACGCGCGCTACGGTAGCGCAGATGGTGCGCGATCCGGGAGTTTCTTCAGTGATCCGATCCATCATGCAGGAGGTGGAAGCGGTTTCTCTCAAGTTAGGCATGGAGTTGCCGGTTTCGATCGATCAACGAATTGCTGGTGCGGAAAAAGTCGGGGAGCACAAAACCTCGATGTTGCAAGATCTCGAGGCAGGCCGGCCCATGGAACTGGAAGCGCTGGTGGGCGCGGTCGTGGAGCTGGGTGAACACGTGGGCCTGCCTATGTCGCAGACACGCGCCGTTTACAGCTGCGTGAAGCTGCTGGCTGAGGCCGGAACTCGGCAGCAAACAAAATAAGGGCGAAAAACTCATTCTCCGCGGCTCATCGATCGACTTTCTTTATCCACCCGAGAAAAATACTTGCTAGGATCTTAACGACGGCGGTATACTCCGTCCGTCGGCTGGTCCACTTATCGGACCACTTGGAGAATCTATTGCCCGCAACCGTCAAATCTGACTTTGAAGCCGTCCGCAGAAACAAAGTCTACGAAGAAGTCGCCCAACAGATTGAGCGTCTCATTCTGAAGAAACTGCGGCCCGGTGACAAATTGCCTTCGGAACGTGAACTGGCGGAGCTGCTGAAAGTGAGCCGCAGTTCGATTCGAGATGCGATACGAGGCTTGGAACTCAGGGGTCTAGTTGAGCCACGGCAAGGGGCGGGCACGATCGTCCGCGAAGCCTCGGCTGACTCGATGCCCAACCCTTTTGCCAGCGCTCTGAAGCGTCGGCAGGAAATGGTGAGCGAGCTGCTGGATTTTCGCAAGATGCTCGAACCGCCGCTGGCAGCGCGAGCAGCTACACACGCCTCGGTCGACGAGATTTCTGAAATGGAAGAGATTCTGCAGCGCCAAGAGCAAAAGCAGGCTAACGATGAACCTGCTGTGGCAGAAGACGCGGAATTCCATTACAGCATCGCTTTGGCTTCGGGCAACAGCGTTGTGTTGAAGGTACTGGACATTCTCATGGACCTGCTGCGGGACACGCGCGCGCGCACTTTGCAGGTGGAGGGGCGGCCGCAGAAGTCGCTGGCCGGCCATCGCCGCATCCTCGCCGCGATCAAGCGCCGCGATGCAGAAGGCGCCAAGTCGGCTATGCGGCGGCACATTGAGGACGTCGAAGAGATCGTACTTGATCACTTTTGATTGAATTGTTGCTGTGGGGCACAATTCGCGATTCGCAATCCCGTAGGAACGAGATCGCGTCACATTGAAACCCGGCCGTCCCCTGCGCCTCTAGGGAACGGTTTAGGCTGTGGATCACATCTGTTTGGGGGAACAATCAGATTGTCTGACCTGGCAAATGACAAGAATGGTTCGGCTCTCGTGCCTCACGATGGAGGTCACGCAGAGAAGCCGAAGGTGAAGCTCTTCGACGGAATCGGCCGCCCCGAGCAGACCCCGACTGAGGTCTCCCCGTCCTTTCTTGTGGCAACTCTCACACTGCGGGTTGCGGAGGCACGCGTCGAAGATGTTGGCCACGCCATTGCGCGACTTGCCGCCTCCGATCTGCGGCGTATCGGCGCCCGAGCGGGCGACGTGCTGAAGATCACGGGCGGCGCGGTCGGTATCGCGCGCACGGAACTTGCAGACGAAACCTACGAGGGCATGATCCAGATCGACGGCACTTGCCGCAGTAATTGTAGCGCCGGCCTGCAGGAGCAAGTGACAGTGACGCCAATCGAGCGCCAGCAGGCCGTATCGGTTCGTCTCTCGCCGTTGTGGCTAGGGGCCGCGCCCGCGACCATCGCTCCCGAACGGATGCTCGAAGATCTGGAAGGCATCCCCGTGATCGCGGGTTCTGTGGTCCGAGTTCCGACGTTCGCCAAGGCGGTAAATTTTCAAGTGGTCCGTACGATTCCGTCCGGAGCGGTCGTGATCTCAAAGCGGACTGACATTAGGGTTGTGGAAGGCGAGCAGACCGCCGCCCGCGCTCCGGCCGTCTCATACGAAGATATCGGCGGTTTGGAGCGAGAAGTGGCGCGAGTGCGCGAAATGGTGGAGCTGCCACTGAAGCACTCGCGCATCTTTGAGAAACTAGGAATTCTTGCACCTAGGGGTGTCCTGTTATACGGTCCGCCAGGGACGGGCAAGACTCTTCTTGCGCGTGCCGTAGCGGCCGAAAGCCGCGTGCACTTCATTCACCTCAATGGCCCCGAGATCATGCGGAAGTTCTATGGCGAGAGCGAGGCCAAGCTCCGTGAGGTCTTTGAGGAAGCGGCGCGTCATGCCCCGGCGATTCTCTTCATCGACGAGATCGACGCCGTGGCCCCCAAACGTACCGAGGTAGTTGGTGAGGTTGAAAAGCGGGTAGTTGCGCAACTTCTAAGCTTGATGGACGGCTTCGTGGCGCGGGGCCAAGTTATCGTGATCGGCGCCACCAACATTCCCGAGGTCCTTGACCCCGCGCTGCGGCGTCCTGGACGCTTTGATCGCGAAATCGAGATCGGAGTACCAAACACTCAGGCACGACTGCAAATCCTGAGGATCCACACTCGCTCCATGCCACTCGCGTCGGATGTGAACCTTAAGGAAATAGCCGAGCACTCCCATGGCTTTGTCGGCGCGGATCTCGAGGCGCTGGGACAGGAAGTCGGCATGATTGCCTTACGCCGCTTTCTCTCGGTCGTCCCGCTCGAAGCTGAGGGTCCCGCTTCTGCCGATTTAGGATCGTTGCAGGTTACGCGCGACGATTTCCTCGCCGGTCTGAAAGAAGTCGAGCCTAGCGCGACGCGCGAATTCCTAATTGAGAAAAGCTCGTCTACGTTTGCGTCTCTTGGTGGGCTCATCGAGGTAAAGAGATTGCTCCGTTCCGTCATCGAGCATTCGCACATGCGCGATGAAATCTATGAGCAGGTTGGATTGGCGCCTCCACGGGGCATCCTGCTGACTGGCCCGTCGGGCACGGGAAAGACCGCCATGGCACGAGCGCTTTCTGGCGAAATGCAACTCCCACTGATTGCCATTGATGGCCCGCAGCTGTATTCAAAGTGGTTGGGTGAATCCGAGAGGGCTTTGCGCGAAGTTTTCAAGAAGGCGCGACGAACGGCGCCTTGCATCCTGTTCTTCGACACCATAGACGCGGTCGCTCCCAAGTTTGGCGACGATCAATTCGGCAGCGACGTGTATCAAAGAATTCTCAGCCAACTCCTGCGCGAGATTGACAACTTGCGCGATGTCAAAGGGATGATCCTTCTGGGCGCCACAAATCGTCCCGAGCGGATCGAGCCGGCGCTTTTGCGCAGCGGACGCTTCGACTATATACTTCCGTTCGCCAAACCGGACGCCGCCGAGCGTGCTGACATCATGCGGCTTTGCTGCCGGCGCGTGCCACTGGTTCCAGATATCGATTTCGAGGAATTCGCTCGTCGTACGGAAGGTTTTACGGGTGCTGATATCGAGAGTTTATGCAAGAAGGCGACACTATCAGCGATTGCGGAATTTCAGGAAGGCACTCGGGTCGCGCCGTTCGTTGTCTTGCGCGGGGATTTTCTGGCAGTGCTTGACTCCGGTCGCGGTAGCCCCAAGCAACTAACTAAAAACGCCGGCGATTCGTGCCGGGACGCATCGACTAAGGAATGAGCGAGGTTTGATCATGAGTTACACAGAGCTCACAGTTTGGACGCGCGGCATCATCATGGACAAAGAGGGTCGTGACATTGTCAATTCCATATCTGCCTCCGCCCGCATCGAGGGCAAGTATGCACAGGCGATGGAGAACTACGTTGACAATCCCGATCGCACCAACGCTCCCACCCGCAAATACTGTCGCATGAGCGACAGCGTTCTCGAAAACGAGCTTACGTACGAAAACGAGCACCCCAACGTCGTCGTGCTCGTCGAAGGCACGATGGTCAAGGGTTGGGATTACATGCGCGGAATGCCACCGGGCGGAACGTTAGTGATCAACACGCATTACACGCCGGATTACATGATTCGTTTCGTGCCGGGTGCCGAGCGCCTGGCCCAGCTCGTTTGTGTGGATGCCGCTCATCTGGCTGACCACAAATGGCTTTACTACCGGCTGGGCGAGCTCGGTCTCGACCGTCTTTCGACCGAGGGAGCCGCCGAGCGAAACAAATCCATTGCGCCCGACATCGCCGCACCGCTAATTGCGGCGGTCGTCAAGTCTACGGGCATCGTCAAGATGGAAACAATTGAGCCGATGATCGCGAACAAACACGCGTTCCATGCGGCGCTCAAAGAATTGCACATCATGCCGCTGAATCCAGTGGCGGTCTAGGGAAGGATTTACATGTCGACTAAAGGCACACGCATCCCCGATTGGCTTACCGTCCCGTTCGCTGGCATTACGCCAGCGCCGTCGCAGGAAAAAGGACAGGATCTGTTTCCCACTGGCAATTGGCGTTCGATCCGGCCGGTATACCGGGACAAGTTGCCACCCTGCAACAACGCTTGCGGAACCAACGAAAAGATCCAGGGCTACCTCGACTTGGTGAAGCGCGGCAAGTATCTGGACGCCTACGCGCTCATCAAGGAGGACATGCCTTTTCCGTCGGTCACTGGCCGCGTCTGCTACCACCCGTGCGAACAGGCATGTAATCGCGGGAAGTACGATGAGGCTATCTCCATTCGCGCGGTCGAGCGCTTTCTTGGCGATTTGGGACAGGCACTAGCGCGGGATGTGGTCAAAGCTGGAAAGCCCAATGGGAAGAAAGTCGCGGTCGTGGGCTCCGGTCCAGCCGGACACAGCGCTGCCTACCAACTGGCACGGCTTGGCTATGAAGTAACGATCCTTGAGAAATCCCCAAAGGCGGGTGGGCTGAATCGTGGCGGTATTCCGGACTGGGTGCTTCCCCAGGACGTACTTGATCGCGAAATCGAGCGGCTTGTCGAGCTCGGAATCACGGTTAAGACCAACGTCGAAGTCGGCAAGGACGTCAGCTGGGATGATTTGAAAAAGAACTACCACGCTTGCGTCTTGGCCGTCGGTCTCACCGAACCCAACAGCGTACGTGCCGAGGGAGAAAATAAAAGCGGCGTGCTTTACGGACTTCCTTTCCTTCGCGACATCGGCATGGGCACTTCGAAGGTCAAGCTAGGTGCCCGCGTAGCAGTCATCGGCGGAGGAAACACCGCTATCGACTGCGCCCGCGAAGCATTGCGGCAAGGCGCTGTCGAAGTGACCATGATCACAGTCGAAGCCAACCCGAAAGAGATGCCCGCCGTGCCGGAGGACCTGCACGACATGCTCGAAGAGGGCGTGGAACTGATGCACGGCCGGGCGGTCACTGCGGTGCTTGGCAACGGTAAGGTCGAGGCTTTGCAGTTGTATCCGGCTCGCTTTTCTGGCGCCATCAACGCCTCACCCATCACCGTCGATCGACAATCCTCCCCCGAACGCTTCGCCGTCGACACTGTGATTATCGCGGTAGGGCAACATGCTTCGTTGAACTGGTTGCCGGACGACTTCAAGACCGAGCGCGGCACCATCAAGATCGACCGCTTCGGACGCTTGGGCGACACCAACTTCTTTGCCGCAGGCGATATAGTGCAACTGGGTTCAGGTCAGCCGCTGATGGTGGTCAACGCCGTTGGTGACGGCAAGCGTGTCGCCTTCAATCTCGACAAGGTGCTGCGCGGGGAGTCTTTGCAGCCACGGACGATTCCCATCGACGTCATCGTCGATTTGAATCGCATGAACATGACCTACTTCCCGCACTTCCCGCGGATTCAGCAGACCTTGCTGCCACCCACAGGTCGTCGCAAAACGCAGGACGAAGTGATTCAGGCACTTTCGGAAGAGCAGGCGGTCGAAGAGGCTGGCCGATGTTTCAGTTGCGGCACCTGCAATGCCTGCGACAATTGTTATCTGGTTTGCCCTGAGCCCTGCATCGCGCGTCCGGAACGGTCAAACGGCCTTTACAAGATTCTGGTCGACTATTGCAAAGGCTGCCGCGTATGCATCGAGGAGTGTCCGACGGGCTGCCTCGAGGGCGTCCCCGAGCTCGATTTCGATACCGGCGTCGTTCGAATGGATACGGCCTTTGCGATCTCGCCGGGCCTACACGGACGGCAGGCGGCGGAGTTGAAGAGCCTTGGGGACCGGCCCGCGAAGAACATTTAGAATCGGAGTGAAACATGGCAACTGCAACTGCGAACAAAAAGAAAACGGTTCGGATCAACGGCTGCGTCGCTTCGGCCCAGGCCGCCAAGTATGCCGATGTTGACGTAATTGCGGCCTATCCGATTCGTCCTTATACGGCGACGATGATGGCTCTAGCGCAAATGGTGGCGAATGGAGAACTCGACGCCGAGTACATCGTTGCTGACAGCGAGCACTCACAATTGAGCATCGCTCACGGGGCTGCATCGAGCGGCGCGCGTGTGTTCACCGGCAGCTCGGGCGTTGGCGTGCAGTTCGCCTATGAGCTTTATTCGCCGATCTCAGGCAGCCGTATGCCGGTGCAGATGATGATCGCCGACCGCACGCTCGACCCTCCCGGCGACTTTGGTTCTGAGCACACCGATGCGCTGTCGACGCGCGACATGGGGTGGCTGATGGGCTGGTCGTGCGATGCGCAGGAAGCGTTCGATAATCACCTGATCGCTTATCGAATCGGTGAAGACCGTCGCGTGCTCCTCCCCCAAATGGTCTGCCAGGATGGTTTCTTCGTCTCCCATATTACCGGGGACGTAGAATTGCCTGACGCCGCTCAGGTCAAGGAATTCCTCCCGCCCTATAAGCATCCTTACCCGCTGGATCCTCGGCGTCCGGTGTCACACGGTCCCCAGATCATGCCTGAGCAAGGCCCGCCACTTCAGTTGGAGCGTGCCCGCGCCATGGAAGAATCGATGGCAGTAATTGAGCAGGCACACCAGGAGTTCGCGCAAATCTTCGGGCGAAGATACGATCCGTGGATCGAAGAGTATATGACCGATGACGCCGAGGTGGTGTTTTTTGTGCAGGGAGCCCACGCGGTCACGGCGCGCTTCGCAATTCAGCACATGCGGGAGAAGGGCCTGAAGGTTGGTCTCGCGCGACTGCGAACTATCCGGCCCTACCCCACCGATCGCGTAAAAGAGGTCCTCAGCAAGTTCAAAGTAGTCGGCGTGATCGAAACCAACATGGCTCTCGGCAGCGTGAGCAGCGGTGGCGTTCTCTATGGCGAGGTCGCTGCAGCGCTGTACGAGAGCGAAAACCGTCCGCTGGTGCTCTCCTTCATGGCCGGAATGGGTGGGGAAGCGATCGTCCTGAAAGAGTTCTACTGGATGACTGAAAAAATGATGCAAGCGCAGAAACGCGGGAGGATCGAAAAGCGTACGCATTGGGTGGGATTCGAGGAGTAGAAAGAGCTTCTGGGCGGCGACCTGGAAGGGCTCCGCACTACGTCAAGTTTCACACAGAGTTTGGACTCTGCATTGGAGAAGCAAATATGCCAGCAATCGAAGTCGAACGCCAGATACTGCCGATTCTCGGAAGCCCGAACCAGGGCGCGCGTTTTTACAATCCCGAACTTCCATCGTCCGAGCCATTTGTTCCCGGCCATCGTACCTGCGCCGGTTGCGGACCCTCCATCCAGTACCGGATGACGAGCAAGGCGTCGGGCGATAACACAATCCTGGTTGGACCGACCGGCTGCATGTACGTCGCGAATAGCTCGTATTTGTGTACGCCTTACAACGTACCGTGGGCCCACACCCAGATTGGCAGCGCAGGCAGTTTCACCGCCGGCGTCGCTGCGGCCTACGAGGCCATGATTCGCAAGGGCAAGTGGAAGGGCAAGTTTCCAAATATTATCTGCGAAGCGGGAGACGGTAGCGCGTCCGACATCGGTCTTGCCTCAATTTCAGGAGCGCTCTATCGCAATCACGATTGCCTGATTATCTGCTACGACAACGAACAGTACGCCAACACCGGCATCCAGGCGTCGTCGCGTACACCCTACGGCGGCATGACCACCTTCTCTCCTCCCGGCCCGGAAGTTCCGGAAGGAAAGAAACTGTTTCCCAAGGACCTAGCTCGCATGATGGCCGCTGGCCATCCCCACTGCTATGTGGCGACCGCAAGCGTGGGCTACCCTATTGATCTGATGAACAAGGTACGCAAGGGGCTCAACCACAAGGGCGCTGCCTACCTGATGGTCTACACGCCCTGCCAGAAGGGCTTCGTGTACGAGACGCCGCGCTCGATCGATCTGGGCCGACTGGTGGTTGAATGCGGGCTGTACCCGATCTGGGAGTGGAACCCCGAGAAACGCGCGTACGACTACAGCTTCCGCCCGCAGAGTATGCGGCCGGTATCGGAGTACTTGAAATTGCAGGGACGATTCGGTCATCTTCACGCCGAGCACATCGCCACTTTGCAGAAGTTTGCCAACCAGCAATGGCGAATGATGGGGGTCCAGCTGCCCGAGGCCCTGATCCAGGCAGCGGATGCCAAGAACCTTACCAACATGGCGGCCGCGGTCGAAGCGACGGCGGTGGCGGAGACTGTATGAACACCAAGACTAGTGCTCCCTTTCATCCTGTCGAGTCCGAGCCGGAAGTCGAGCCGGAGGGACAGGAAAGTTACATCGTCACCGAAGGCAAGAAGCGCGGGTCTACACGCGACGTGCGGCCGGAGGCGGCTTTCAACCGCTACTATACTGTCCTGCGTGTGCACCCGGGAGACGCGATTCTCACCGACAACTGGCATACCAATGAAGTGCTGAGCCATGCGCGCAACAACTTCGAAGGACGCACCTTCGCGATGCGCACACTGGAGGCCTGGGGCGCGATGATCGAAAATGATGGCCGCGCTTACTACACTGCCGGTGGCCGCGTGTGGGTCATGGATCTGGAGCCGTCTGAAAGCAAGAAGCCGCGGCTGCCTGGTGCCGCAGTGGGCAAGAATTAGGGTTCGGTTGCGCCGCGTCTTGCTCATCGACGATACGCCGGAGATTGCCGAGCTTCTGACATTTGCGCTACGTGATCATGGCTTTGAGGTCGCGTCTTCGGGTTATACGGATAGCGTAAACGAGCTGGTTCTAGAGCAACGCGCCGATGCGCTCGTGCTTGACTGCTCAGCTTACGACATGAGCGAATCACTATTCGACTCGGTGCGCCACCATCCAGATCACGCCGAGTTCCCCATCGTCATCATCAGTGATACACCGGAGCAGGCCGACGCGAGCCTCCGATCCCGGAAGGCACAAAAGGTCTTGCTGGTTCCGAAGCCGTTCACCGGTTCTCAGATCGCGAACGCCCTTGAGCAGTTGCTGGGCTGACGAGGGAAAGGACGAATATGCCGCTTTGGAGCATGGACGACTGGCAGTACCTCGAACGCGAGGTCGTCACCGATCTGAAAGGAAGACAGTGGACTGTGGGCCTGATGGACGTGCTCGGTCAGGAAGGCGATCCTGACATTCCCAACAAGTTGCTGGAACTTCAGTATTCTTCCGGCCGGTATTTCACACTCATCTACTCGGATACTGGAGCGCTGCAACGGGAACGCGGCTACGCATTATTGCCAGAGGCCGAGAACGCCTACCGGGATCTGCTCGTGGCTGTGATCGATGGCAGGCTCGATCCCTCGCAACCTGTGTTCCGGCAGGATCTGGAAGATTAACCGACGAATATCCGCCGGTGACCTCTAATTCTATCGGCCGGGATCCAGATCTCTCATCACAACCCGCAGAACCTGGCCGGCCAGCCGGGCATCACGCTCGGAAATGATCGCCTTTGCCTCACTCTCATCGTAATCTCGATACGCGCGTGCCACTGCTGGCAGACGAGCTGCCCCTCCGCGGATGAGTCCTGCTCTCTCTGCGACGGCGAGCCGCGTTTCCAACCGCCAATCAGCAATCTTCCCTGTGGGCACACCGGACTCAAGCAGTGCAGCCAGGCCCTTGTGCTCCAGAGCGTCAGTGACGATGGCCTCTAGGATTCCACAAGATGTTCGCATCGCCCGCTCATACTCCGCTTGCTCGAGCGCACGCTGACTATCGATATACGCCTGCTCGACGACTGGCCGGAGTTCGGCGTTGTGAACAAAGTCGAAGCGATGAGGAGGCGGTGCTTGCGTTGATGCGGAGATAATCAAGTTATCATCGGCACCGGAGAGCGAAGCCACTGCTTGCTCGAGGACGTCGAGCAAGCGTTTGACGATATCCGCCGGCGCTGCCCCTTCAGCGGCGCGATCGCCCGCTGAGCGCATCAGAAACGCCTCACTAAACAACCGGGCAAGCCAATGAGCTTTGCTGCCGCCCGACAATTGATTGATTGTGACCCCGCAGTCTTCCTGCCAGGCACGGGCAGATGCAATCGCAGCTTCGTTGAGAGGATGAGCCGCTAAGGTATCGCGAAGCTGAATTCCACGCCGGATCAGGCCGTCGAGGTGGGACAGGTAAGTATCGATCTTTGCTCGCAGGCTCTCATCCATGGGGAGCTTCTCGCACTGTCTCCGGGATGCGGTATTTTTCGTGGGCGCATCGAGACAAAGCCTCGCCATCGCGAAAATTTACAAAGCTTGACATTCCGAAGTGAGGGTGATAAATTCGCTGCCGCAAAGTGGTTCGATCAGTGGACCAGTTTAGCATAATGCCCTGAACCGCACTATTGCAGCGGGACTCGGCGCTGCAATTCTGCCCGACAACGTCGCGGCAAAATTGACATTGGCGGTTTTGGAAAAGGCTGTTAAAGTCTAGCGCGCCGTCACGGAGGTTTACCGAAATGGCTGCAACCGCATCCCCGAACTCCCTGATTCACCCCTCTCGAATTCCCAACCGTTGGGTCCAGTTGATAGCGGGCATCGTCGCGATGATGGCGATTGCCAACCTCCAGTATGCCTGGACTCTGTTCACCAAACCCATACAAGCCCATCTGGGCGTCTCGCTGGTCGCGGTCCAGTGGACATTTACCTTGTTCGTCGCCCTTGAAACTTGGCTCGTACCTTTTGAGGGCTACCTCGTCGATAAAATCGGTCCCCGACTGATGCTGGGACTGGGCTCAATCCTAGTCGGACTGGGCTGGATTGGAGCCGGTCGAGCGGAGACAATCAATAGTCTTTACTTTTGGTATGGAGTGGGCGGTGTCGGCGCCGGAATCGTCTACGGGGGAGCCATTGGCAATGCGCTAAAGTGGTTTCCCGACCATCGCGGTCTTTGCGTCGGCCTCACCGCCGGAGCTTTCGGCATAGGCACTGCCACCACAATCGCCCCCGTCGCCAACATGCTGAAAGTCTCGGGCTACCAGCATACCTTCATCTTCTGGGGATTTGTCCAAGGGATCGTCGTGCTGGCTTCTTCCCTTTTCCTGGCCCGGCCACCGGAGGGATGGACGCCGCCAAACTGGAAAGAGAAAGAAGCGAAGATCAGAGCCAAAGTAAATACCTCGGCGGTCGACATGACTCCGATGGAGATGCTGCGCCAGCCATCTTTCTACATCATCTATCTGATGATGACCATGCTGGCCTTCGGTGGTTTGGTTGTGACAGCGCAACTCAACCCGATGGCTTCCACCTACCATGTGGATAAGGTCGTTGTGCTCTGGGGCATGACCGCATTGGTGCTGGCTATCACCGTCGACCGCCTCCTGAACGGTTTAACACGTCCGTTTTGGGGATGGGTCTCCGATCACATTGGGCGGGAAAACGCCATCTTCGCGTCATTTATTCTGGAGGCGATTGCGGTGTTCGCCTTGCTGCAGTTGATCAGCCGTCCCGTCTGGTTCGTTGCCTTATCAGGTCTCTGTTTCTTCGCGTGGGGCAATATTTTCTCGTTGTTCCCGTCGATCACCGGCGACCTGTACGGAAACAAATGGGCGACTACCAACTATGGAATCGTGTACACCGCCAAGGGCGTGGCTGCAGCCTTTGCCGGTCCGGGCGCCGCTTGGTTGTTCGCTAAGACAGGCTCCTGGTCAAAGGTTTTCTGGGCCATGATTGTATGCGACCTGCTTGCTGCATTCATGGCTCTGCTCTGGCTGAAGCCTCTGGCGCGCCGCGCTGTTAGAGATTCGGAACGGGCGGCCTCCGGGCCTAACATAACCGCGCCGGCCAAGGCCAGGGTGGTTGCTTAGCGAAAGCAGGACTGAGGCTCTCCCCTCGTCCCGGAGGAGAGCCTCTACCTTCCCTAGTCATGCGGACGCGTGCGCTGCCTTGCTTTGGGTGGCTGGAGTTGTAACATTGGTCGTTTGCGCGCCGAACTCGTCCGAGTTGATTTTGAACTTCCCCACCAAGCTGCGGAGCCGCGTGGACATCTCTACCAGTTCCTGCGACGCCTTCTGAGTGTCGGTCGCGCCCCGCGTCGTGCTTTGGGCTGCCTCGGCTACACCTGCAATGTTGCTGGTAATCTCGCCGCTGCTTTGCGCGGCTTCGTTCACGTTCCGGGCCATCTCATTCGTGGTGGCGTTCTGCTCTTCGACTGCCGCGGCGATCGTGCCCGAGATTTCGTTGATCTGATTGATTACTCCACTGATCGAGGCGATGGCGTTCACCGCCGCCTTGGTGTCGGTCTGGATCGCTTCGATTTTGTGGCTGATGTCCTCCGTAGCTTTGGCGGTCGCTTTGGCTAGTTCCTTCACCTCATTGGCTACCACTGCGAAGCCTTTGCCCGCCTCGCCGGCGCGAGCAGCTTCAATGGTTGCATTCAGAGCGAGCAGGTTGGTCTGCTGGGCAATCGAGGTGATGACTTTGACGACCTGACCAATCTCGGTCGAGGACTCACCTAGCTTGGACACGGTGGCAGTGGTGATTTCGGCGACCTTTACCGCGGAGGTTGCGACTTTCGCGGCTTCGGTGGCATTTCTGGCGATGTCCTTGATGCTGGTCTCCATCTCTTCCGCTCCTGTGGCGACCGTCTGCAGGTTCTGGCCGACTGCCCGTGCGGCTTGGACACCACGTCAGCCTGCGCCGAGGTTTCCGCAGAATTGGCGGTGATCTGCTGGCTGGTGGTATTCAATTCCTCACTGGCGATGGCTACCTTCTCGGCGGTTCCGGCCACCTGAGAAATAATCTGATGAATGTTGTCCAAGAATGTGTTGAACCACTTGGCCAGTTCTCCAAGTTCGTCGCGGGAAACAATCTCTAACCTCTTGGTCAAGTCCCCCTCGCCTTCAGCCAGATCCTTGACCATGTTGATCGTATTTTTGAGGGATCGGGATACGTTGCGCACTAAAATCAGTCCCCAGACCATGAGCGAGAGAATTCCTGAGATCACGATGGTACAGATGGTGAACTCCAGCCGAACGGTGTGAACCCTCACCAGTGCCGCATCATCCGCGAGACTCTTGGCCGCGCGGTTCTGATCACTGTTGATGGCGCCGAGCAACTCCTCGAATGCAGGGTTCGATTTCTCGATGATGGCCTGATGGGACTCGGCGTTGCGGGCCTGCAACCCTAGATTCGTGACCTGCTGATTGGCCTTAATCAGTGCGAGAAATGCCGCCTTCACGCCGTCATCTCCTGCTGCGACCTGCTCAAGACTCGCCTGCGCGTTCCTTACCAGGGCCTGGTTTTGCTGGATCAGCGATTCCATCGCGTCGGGGTCGGTCGCCTGCACCAGCTTCTGCGTAATCCCCTGAACCTTCACCACCAGGTCCAACAGTTCGAAACAGTGTCGGGTTTGTTCGCGTGCCGCGGTAGCCATGCTTCGCGCGGATCCGACAGAAACTTGAAGCAGATACGCCAACGCCAGAACGGCAGCTACGGTAATGGCCACCGAAGACGCGACCACCATGCTCATGCGTCGAGCTATGCCCTGATCTTTCATTATGCAAAAGCCCCCCCGCAGGCGTCTGCCCTAGCGCAGCTTATCCACCCGCAAACCCACCACGATCGATCCGATGGGCCTTCCGCCGTCGAGCACCGGCAGCCCCACCTGAATGAGCTGTTGACCGGTGGAGTCGTCCATTTTGACGGAGCCAATCCAGATCTGCCCGGTCATTGGCATTTCGTGTTTGGGCATTCCCTTGTGGGTCCAATGCTCGGTCTTGGCGTCGAATCCAACCTTGAAACCATCTGCCCCCGAGACAAAGATCTTGGCGATTGCGTCGTCGGCGTTCTTCCTGGATTTCAGATATTCGGAAAGAGGATTTTTTGCCGTGGTGCGGACAAAAGGATCGAGCACGGAAAGGCCGTGCCACTGTTCATTCGTCATTGCCTGGGCTTCGGCGGTAGCAGCTGTAGCGTTGTGGGCCTTCACCGCGTTAACGATCTCAGGATCCGTGCTGAGGGCTGCCAATTGCTTGATCTTGGCATCCAGCTTTGCCTTTATGTCTGGCGGAGCTTGCCCAACAGCCGCGACCGCTGCAGTAAAGACGATCAGAAAAAGGACAAGTGTATTCTTGCACCTAGCCATCGTAAATCTCCTTGATCAGAGCAGCGTTGGCGAGCCACGTAGCGCTCCTCCACGTTGCCGAATTCCCGGGCCCCCTGTGCTATCCACGAGAGTTGTTCCTGACAAGGTGCTTATCGGCGAAACCTTCGTGAAGCTTTAGAAGCGGCGATTCCTTGGCACCGGCCGTCTCGCAAACAAACCTGGGTTGGAAGCTGCGCTCCGGTTGCGTGGAGCCTGACAGAGGTTGTCCGAAGACGAACAATAATCGAATCCGCGAGTCGTACGATCTTTAAACTGTGTGTCTCAAGAATGGTGTAAGAAGCAACCCAGCCTTGTAGTTTCGCAACCAAACCTCACGACACTGTACACATCAGTTCAAGTGCACAGTCGCGAAACCAATGGAGCGTTTTAAAAAAGGACAATACTCCCGAGCAATCACAGAGCGACTGCGCCCCGGGAATCAACGCGGATAAAAACACAAAAATCATCAAGGTTGGCGCGACGAACTTGGGCTCTGAGGGTTTATTACTTTGGGCTCTTCGCGCGATAGGTTGTTGTCATGGAGCACGGGAATGACTGAAATAAAACTGTTGCCACGAGGAGAATGGTGAGGAAATAGATGTCGGAGGATTTGGATGTGGCCCAACAGTTTGGAAAAATCGCCTCTCAATCCACGCAACTCGCAGCAGCAAAGTATTACCGGGCAAGCGAAGGATGATGAGGCAAGAGGAAACATAAATGCGAATTGTAACTTCCATTCGTACTCTGCTGTTCGTACTTGTAGTGCTGGCAATATCCGCGACTTCGTTCGCGCAAGTGGGCATATCGGTTACGATCGGACCGCCTGCGCTTCCCGTGTACGAGCAGCCGCCTTGTCCCGCCGAGGGATATATTTGGACCCCTGGCTACTGGGCCTACGACTACAACGTCGGCGATTACTATTGGGTGCCGGGCACGTGGGTGCTGGCGCCTCAACCTGGATTCCTTTGGACTCCCGGCTGGTGGGGTTGGGGAGGAAGCGCGTTTATTTTCCATATCGGCTATTGGGGGCCGCGGGTTGGCTTCTATGGCGGAATCAACTACGGATTCGGCTACTTCGGCAATGGCTACGAAGGCGGTCGATGGGATAACGATCACTTCTACTACAACCGGTCCGTGACCAATGTGAATGTTACGAACATTCACAACGTTTACAACACCACGGTGATCAACAACACCACGGTGAACCGCGTCAGTTACAACGGAGGCAATGGCGGGATCAACGCGCGTCCTACGCCTGAACAGGAAGCGGCAGAGAGGGAAAGACATATCCCGCCGCTCGCTGCTCAAACTCAACATGAGCAAACCGCACGCTCCAACCCAGAATTGCGTGCGTCCGCAAATCATGGCAAGCCGCCCATCGCTGCCACCGCCAAGCCGGCGGAATTCAGCGGACGCGATGTTGTACCAGCCAAAGAGGCAGGGGCGCCTTACAAACCCGCGGAACCGCGAGGCAATGAGCAGGCTGGGCGTCCAGAGAACAATGTTCCGCGCCCTGGAAACAACGAGCACACGGCTCGTCCGGAGAACAATGCTCCCCGTCCAGGAAACAATGAACCGGCTGGTCATGCGGAGAACAACGTTCCCCGTCCGCCCGCTCCGGGCCACGCCAAGGACCTTCAACCCCACGAGCGGCCTCCTGCTCCGAACACAGGCAACCCGAACCTGGACAAAAAGTACCAGCAACAGCAGGACAAGCTGTACCAGAAGCAGGAACAGGATCACCAGAAGATGGCGCAAAAGCAGGAACAGGAACACCAGCGTATAGCGCAGCAGAACGCGAATGAAGCTAAGAAGCAGCAGCAGGAGCAACGGCACCAGCAACAGACCCAGCAAATGGAACAAAAACACACCCAGCAGCAGGAGCATCTGCAGCAAAAGCAGCAGCCGCCTGCAAATCACAACGAGCCCAAGTCTCCTAAGTAGAGGATTGGCGTATTAGGAGGTCCAATTCAGCGAGGATGGTGACGCGGCGCAAGAATTCGAGCGCCGCGTTTCACTCTCCCGATTGCTGCCCTGCAGGTGCGCCGCGCAATGTCCATCCAGCCAAGCCCACCACCGTTCAAAGCAAACAGCGGTTTATGTGCCGGCGATGCCCTTGTTCTGCAAAATTCTGACCACGACGCGGCGATTCTCAGCCTGACCCTCTGCCGTTTGATCGGGAGCTACTTGCCTGCTGGTGCCCATTGCGCCTGGGGCCAGCACATTCGTCAACGGAATGTTTCCCTGCTGTTCCAGAAATTCAAGCACGTGGTCCGCGCGCTCACTGCTCAACCTTTCGTTCAGCGCGGCGCTGCCCACTTTTGAGGCATAGCCCTGCACTTGAATGATGTAGGCAGTGATGCCCTTGGCCTGCTGCGCCAGCTTCAGCAACTCAGGCTGGTACTTCGATTCGATCACGGTGCTGCCGTTCGCGAAGTAGACCGTCGTCTCTCCCAGGATGTTGTAATCCGCAAGTTCTCCGAAGCGCTTGTTGTCTGCGGCAATTGCGGCCTTGTTCGCGGCGATTGCGGCGGCTTCCGCAGCGGTCTTCCGTTGTTCAGCCTGGATCTCTTGCTGCTGTTGCTGAAGCTTCTGTTTCGCAGCTTGAATTTGCTGTTCACTCTGTTGGATCTGCTGCTGGTTTGCCTGGACTTGCTGCTCGGTCGGAGTCAAGCCAGCCTGCATGTCCTCGGCAGCTTTGAGGTCGGACCCTTTGAATTTAACCGTATCCGCGACCAGCTGGTTCTGGGCATTGTAAGACCCTTGCACCTGCACTGGGAGGCCGGGCACCAGGGCAGTGACGCCCATCTCTTTCTTGCGAGCCTTGAACAACCCCTCAACCTCGTCGACCTCGGTGGAAGGAGTGAGGACAACCACGACGTTTCCAGAATCCTGAGTCTGCAGGGTCATGGTGGCGCCACTTCGCCCATTGATCACTCCTTGGAGATTTTGTGCCGCTGCCAGTCCGCCGCTCATCACGAGCGCCAGTAAACACACAGCCCTGACGACGATAACCTTGTTATTTTTTTTCTTAATCATGACTTTCGCTCCTCCGTTCATTTCAGCCCCGCCACCTCGTGGTCTCCTCACTCTGTGGTGCGAGGGAAGGACCATCTTTATTTCGAGTAGAGGCGGTGAAGCTCATCATCAGAGATACACGAGCCCCGACCGGTTGAGTACAAAACAATTGCGGCCCAGCGGGAACTAGCAGAAGTACGAGGACGAATCCTAAATAGTACAAGGGCGCTTTTCGTTCTGTCCGGATTGGGGCTTTTCTTCCAGCTACCCACTTTCTCGCGCAGGCGCATAGCGCACAGACCGGCTATGCCTTAGACTCTCTATTCACAGTTTGACTGGAGGTTCCCGTGGCTGGTGTTTCTAGAATTTCTCCCGCACTCAAGAAGCGTGCGGCGCGAATCACCTTGCTCCTCATGGATGTGGACGGCACCATGACGGATGGCGGCGTTACCTTGCTTTCGCAAACCGATGGAACTGCCGTCGAAATCAAGACTTTTGATGCCCACGATGGCCAGGGGCTAACACTAGCCCAGACTGCCGGCCTGCGTACAGGTTGCATTACGGGACGTGAAAGCGCAGCACTTCTCCGCCGTGCCCGCGAAATGAAAATGGAATTCGTCTACATGAAACAGCCGCTGAAGATGCCGGCCTATGAAGAGATCCTGCAAAAAGCGGGCGTCGCCGATTCCGCGGTTGCGTTCGTTGGCGATGACCTTCCAGATATTCCCCTGATGCGTCGCACTGGCCTCGCAGTGGCGGTCGGCGATGCCGTCCCCGAAGTGAAAAAGGCGGCGCACTACACCACCAAAGCCCTCGCCGGTCACGGCGCGGTTCGCGAGGCCGTTGAACTCATCCTGAAGGCGAAAGGCATTTGGGAAGCGATGATCGACAAGGCTCGTGCTTAACTATCGCGTTGGAACTGCTGGTCGTCACTCTTACCTGCCAGGCTGGTAGTAAAGCGCAAGTATAAATATCGTTCCGACAACCGCCGCAATGCCGAAAATGAGAATCAGCCATTGGCGCGTGCTGAGCGGTAGCTTTCTCCTTCGTCGTCTGAAAACGAGTGACGATGAGTTTTGCCTCCTTCTGCAGAGAAGTAACGCGTCGCGAATCCACGAAGAGCTCATGGTTAGATTCCCGTGGTCTCGTATGTCAAGACTGCCAGATTCAGCCGATAGTCATAACCGGCCTGTGCGTTACTGATTTCGGCTTGTGTCTGCTGGAGCTGTGCCTGGCTCAACTCGACAATCGAACCGAGCCCCAGTTTGTAGCGAGCCTGAGCAAGGCTCAACGCCAGCTGGGCTTGCTGCAACAATTGCTGCGTAACCGCCAGTCGCTGGTAGGCAGTGTTCGCGTTTAGCCAACTCGTACGAACATCGCGCGAGATCAGATTGCGCATGTCGCGCAGCCGTTCTTGTACTCCTTGTGCCCTGAGATTCGCCTCACGGGCTCTCGACGAATACTGAAAACCGTTAAAGAGCGGGATCTCGACGTTCGCGCCGACGGCGCCATACGTATTGCTCAAGGCGCCTGGATTCGGAGCAACCGCAACGTTGCCCAGAGGCGTGTCTCCTACCGCCCCAAGGGCGCGAATGCTGGGAAAGAGTAGGTCTCGCTCCGCAGTCTGGAATTTCTTGGCCGACTGGTACTGGAACTGCAGCGAAAGTATTTCCGGACGCGCGGAAAAGGCCTGCGCAATCAGATCGTCTACACTACCCGGCGGTGGCGCTAAAGGCCCGGTTTCCTCGACGAGTTGAAAGTCCTGCAAGCTTGAAAACCCGAGCAGCATGGAGAGCGTAGCCTGCGCCGCGCTCTCGTTGTTTTGCGCATCCAAGAGCAGGAGCTTAGCTTGCGCCAGGTTGACGCTTGCGAAACTGTAATCCAGTTCGGATTTCAGCTTGCTTTTGAATAGTGCATCCACCTGGTTGGCAACGGTTTGCCGTTCACTTACCGTTTGCTGCGCCACACTCAGAACAGCTTGCGCTTGCAGAGTATTGTAGAAAGACTTGTTTACCGCAAGGAGGACTTGCTCTTTGGTCGCCAGAGCATTCTCGTTCTCCGCTTTGGCCGCATAGTTCGCGCTTGAGATCAGATTGGTTGTGCGCCCGAAATCGGTGATCAGTTGAGTCACCATGAGACCCATGGCGGCACGCTCGTAAATAATCGGATTGTTCAGCGCACCCGCAGTGATGCGGCTGCCGGACTGCGCATCTACGCCGGTGAGATCACCGGTAGCCGTCGGCCACAGGTTTGACTTCACTTCTCTGGTGACTTGTTGGGAAGCAAGAGCGATCAGCCGGGCGACGGAGATCTGTGGATTATTCTTGATCGCAAGCTCTTCGGCGTGCTTCAGCGTCAGAGGCGTTGACGTCCCAGCAGCTTGAGGAGAGGACGACGCCTGTGTGGTCGCTTGCGGATATGTATTTTGCGCGGGGGCGGTTTGTGGCGCCGGGGCCGGGGGAAGATCCCGTGCCGTCTGTGCGTTGTGCGAGGCTTGAGCAAGGCCAAACAGAGGCCAGGTCAACGCGAGCACGACAGCAGCACCGCATTTATGTTCTCGCTTCATGGATTTGCCTTTTTTGAAGTCATTCGTCAAGATCCCTCGCCTTCGTTACACGCGCCCAACCGAAGGCGAGGGTTCATGTTCTCGACGAAAGAGCTCCGACCGTCCCAGCTATCGATTCTGGGCGCATTCTGAACTGCGATAAACGACACCCATCCTCATATCAGGATCGTTCGGCAGATCAAAGTACATGACACGTTTGGTCAGGCGCACCTTGATCGGCTGATCGGACGTAAATTCTGACGGCAAGTAATTGAATGGCGTTTCATACCGGCCAACATAGGTTTTGCAATCGACACGCACAGAAACCTCGTAAGCGTAATACCGCGAAGTCAATGGCGCATCGGACGGATTGCTGCCCCCGATCGTGTAATCAGGAGAAAAAACTTTCTGCTTTTGTACCTGGACCACGGTTCCCTGGGCGTATTCGTTTTTGTTATTTCGCGTCGGAGAGCCGTTCAGCACGGGCACAATCACCAAAACCGCGATAACGACATAGGTATTCCTGTTCATGACCTCCTCCATGGCATCGCCTGCTGCAGCGCAGGACATGAATTCTGCTGATTCGAATCAATGTTCCGCTACGAAACCTGTCGGGTTTATTGAGGGTCGAGTTCAGCAAAAAGGAGGAGGTCGGCTATAAAGAAAATCTTCCGAATCAAGCCGCGCAACACGAGGAACCGGAGGCAGACCTGCCGTCGAAGCTCCGGCGGGCTGGAACAATACAAATGTCGCCGCTGGAGCAGACCAGTGCAGACCGTCGTTCAAAAGATGCTGTCGCTTGGCGTCAACAGAGTCCGGGCTTACGATCTTTGCCGCCGCCTTCTGCTGTACAACCGTGGTGTACCGGGTTGCAACGTTAATAGCGAGAGAAAGAACTGCCGTAAAGATTAGCGTCTTACGCCAAATGCTCACCCATCGCAGGCCGCCAGCCCGAACCCGAGTGCGGGCCTGGAACGAGCGGTGAGCACAAATAAGATCGCTTTCGATCATTCGACCGGCTCCCCTGGTAGAACTTCTGTGGCCTCTTCCTTGCGCCTGCCATAAACCAGCAGATATGCGGCGGGCACGATAAAGATGGTCAAAAGAACGGACGAGGTGAGCCCTCCAATAATCGCGCGCGCCATGGGCGTGTACTGCTCTGCTCCGGTTCCGAGTTTCAGCGCCATGGGAATCATGCCGATAATCGTCGCCAGCGAAGTCATCAAAATTGGCCGCAGGCGCACCCGGCACGCGGTCACCACTGCGTCAGCAGGTGACAACCCTTGCCGCTCCAGATTGTGCGCGAAGTCAACAATAAGAATGCTATTCGAGTCCGCGATGCCCACTAGCATGAGCACTCCCATCAGCGACATGACATTCAGCGTGCTGTGGGTGAGGGGAAGAATTATCAAGACGCCCACAAATCCCATCGGGATTGCCAGCATGATCAAAAGAGGATCGATAAATGACTTGAATTGTGCGGTCAGAATCAGAAACAACAGGACGAACGAAAGCAGGAACCCCAGCCCAAAGCTCTTGAACGACGCTTGCATGCCCTCGACCATTCCGCGTAGGTTCACTCGTACATTGGACGGAATATTCGCCTCGCCGACGATGTTCTTGATGGCGCGTGTGACGCGGCCCAGATCTTCTCCGGAGGGAGTAACGTACAGATCGATCACCCGCTGAATTTGGTGATGATCCACTTCGGTCGGCGTCTCCATGTACTTCACTTTGACGACGTTATCGAGAACTGTGACCGGTCGTGCCTGAGCCTGCACTTTCATCGGTCGGATTGGTTTGGGATCAGCCAGGTTCGCTCCGCAAGTCCACGCGGACATGGGCGGATCGGTCATCGCTGCAGGTCGCAGCGATGTCCTCCGGGGCAAGACCGGGCCGCAGCCCTTGTTGGTCTTATTGCCGTCCGATTGCGCGCGCAGCGGGATTTGCCCCAGATCGACCATGTTGTGAATCGCTGCTGGACCGTGTTCAAAGTATTGGACCGTCAGGTAATAGTCATTGCCACTTTTCCGATCCACCCAGTAGTTCGGCGCAATCATGTAATTGGAATTCAGCGCGGTGATGACATTGTCAACGACATCCTTCTGCGTGAGTCCCAGTTCCGCCGCGTGTATGCGATCCACGTCAAGTCGCAAAGCCGGGTAATTCATGTCCTGCGGAATGTAGATCTCTCCGACTCCCGGTACCCTTCTTATCCGCGTCGCCAGATCCTGTGCCACACCGTAAATCTGGGGTAGATCTGGACTGCTCACCTGGATGTCAATCGGTGCGGGCATGCCCATGTTCAGGATCGCATCGACCATGGAGCCACTCGAGAAGAAGGTTCGAATGTCCGGAAACTGACTGGCCATCGCCGTCTGGACCTGATCCATGTATTCGAAACTGCTGAGCTGATGAGGTTCGTTCAAAGCCACTTGGATCGTAGCGGTATATGGTCCAGCGTTGGTGGTGTACAAAGAGGAGAAGTCCGGAACCACACCGATGTTGGAAACCACCATCTTCAGGTCTTTGGGATCCACCTTATTGCGGATTAACCGCTCCACGTTCGACACGTACTGTTCTGTATTCTCGATCCGAGTTCCGGTCGGAACTTTCAGGTTGATGGTGAATTGGCCAGCGTCGGTTTGCGGGAAGAACGCCAACCCCAGTAATGGATAGATGGCCAGGCTGGCCAGGAATACGCCACTCAAAATCGCGACCGTGAGCCCAGGTCGCTTTAGCGCCCGTCGTACCCAGTATTCATAGAAATCCAGAACCTTATTAAATCCCCGGTTAAAGTCGGCATTGAACCGGTCCCACCAGGAATGACCGGCTGCCGCGGTGGGTTCGACTTCATAATCTTTATGCTGATGCTCCGCCGCGTGGGGGACCGCCTTGAGAAACCGCGAACAGAACAACGGAATCACAGTCATCGCCACCACAAAGGAGGCCAGCAAAGATAAACAGAAAGCCAACGCCAGCGCGGAAAAGAGAAACTTCGCCACACCGTAGAGGAAAACTACAGGGAAGAAATCCACGACATCTACCAGAGTGGCCGCTAACACAGCCAGGTTCACCTCCGCCCCGCCAATTTCGGCGGCTACGACCGGCGCCGCTCCCATTTCCAGATGGCGATAGATATTCTCCAACGAGATTACGGAGTTATCGATTACTCGCGAAAACGCAAGCGCCAGACCTCCCAGAATCATGGTGTTTACCGTGCTGCCCATCATGTACAACACGACGAAAGTGGCCAGTGCCGATAGCGGGATCGACAAAAGAACCGCCGATGTAGCTCGAAAGCTCCCGAGGAAGATTAAGATCATCAAGCTGGTCAGAATCAATCCCAGCAGACCTTCGTGGAGGACAGTCTGTATGGCCTCCTTCACGTAAACGGACTGGTCGAACACAACATTTGCCACCATTTGTTTCGGAATGTCGTAGAGGTGTCCGACCAGCTTGCGGATACCGTTCACCACATCGATGGTATTGGTGGCCCCGCCCTGCTTCATGATGGGGATGTAGCAGGACCGCTGGCTATCGACCCTCACTATGTTGTATTGAATCTGATGGGAGTCCTCGGCTTTGCCCACGTCGTCGACGGATACCCACGAAGAACCGACCGTCTTGAGGGGAACTTCCCCCAACTGCTTCATGTTGTCAACCAAACTGTTCGAGTAAACGTAGTAGTCGTTGAGTCCGACCTTTACGTCTCCGGCGGGCAAAATCAGGTTGGCGTTGTTCACCGCGCCGACCACGTCCATCGGACTCAACTGCCTGGACAGCAACTTGTAGGGGTCGACATACACCATGATTTGCCGGTAATTGCCGCCGAAGGGAGGTGGAATTTCAGCTCCCGGAACCACGGCGATCTGATTTCGGATTTGAAATTGCGCATAATCGTGAAGCTGGGTTTCGTTCAGTCCTGGCCCCTTGACGGTCACTAAAGCTACCGGAAGGCTGGAGGCGTCGAACTTTAGCACTACTGGCGGTAAGGTGCCCGGCGGCAGCCGCTTTAAGTCGGCTAGCGCGAGATTGGAAAGCTCGGTTACGTCCGCGTCCGCGTTGGTTCCAGGCTGAAAATAGACGCGGATGATGCTCACGCCCAGCAACGAGCGCGATTCCATGTGGTCGATGCCGCTGGCTAAAGTAAAAAAACGCTCAAGCGGGTCGGTGATGTCAGTCTCAATATCCTGTGGCGGCATCCCGGAGTAGAAGGTGGCCACCACCACCTCCGGCAGGTTGATGGGTGGAAAAAGATCAACCGGCATTCGCGCCAGACTCGTGACCCCAATGACCAGGAGTACCAGGCAGACGACGATGATGAAGTATGGATTGCGAATTGAGAAACGCGGCATCAATCCTCGACAAAAACCTGATTCGCAAATCTGTTGCGATGAAAGCGCACGCAGAACGTCACGGCGTCGCCACCGCCTTCCCCCTGCGGTACACCAGCAAATAAGCCGCCGGCACAATAAAAACGGTAAGAACCACGGAAGCGCTGAGGCCACCGATGATGGCACGTGCCAACGGAGCGTACTGTTCGCTTCCCGTACCCAGTTTGAAGGCCATAGGCACCATGCCAATGATGGTGGCCAAGGACGTCATCAGAATCGGACGCAGGCGAACGCGACACGAGGTGATCACCGCCTCCTCTACCGATTTCCCCTGCTCCTCGAGTCGATGGGCGAATTCGACAATCAAAATGCTGTTTGAGGCTGAGATTCCCACCAGCATCAGCACTCCCATTAGAGACATCACGTTGAGGCTCGTCCCGGTAAGCGGCAGAATCAGCAATACCCCAATAAATCCCATAGGAATGGCAAGCATGATGAGAAACGGATCTTTGAACGATTTGAACTGCGCCACCAGGATCAGATAGAGAAGGACAACCGAGAGGGACAAGCCGATAGCAAAGCTTTTGAACGAGGCCTGCATGCCTTCCACCATGCCCCGCAGGTTGACGCGAACGTTCTCTGGAAGTTTCATCTGGCCGATCACGCCTCGAACCGCGTCCGCAACCTTTCCCAGGTCCTCGCCGGCTGGAGTCACGTATATGTCGGTCACGCGCTGGATCTGGTAATGATCGACCTCCGTCGGCGTCTGGACATTCTGCAGTTTCACCACGGAATCGAGCGTGGTAGCCTGTCGGAGATTCGACGCGCGAATTGGGATATTGGTCAGATCAGCGAAATTGGAGATCGCGGGGCGGCCCTTTTCGTAATACTGGACGGTCAGGTAATAATCGTTGCCAGTCTTGTAATCGACCCAATAATTGGGAGCGATCATATAATTCGAGTTGAGCGCGGTGATGACGTTATCGACGACTTCCTTCTGCGTAAGCCCGAGTTCGGCTGCATGTACCCGGTCAACGTCCAGCCGCAACGCCGGATAATTGAGATCCTGCGGGATGTAGACTTCGCCCACCCCGGGCAGTTGCCGGATGCGCCCGGCCAGTTCTTCTGCGATACCGTGGATTTGGTGAAGATCGGGACTACTGACTTGAATATCAATCGGTGCAGGCATGCCCATGTTCAGGATGGCGTCCACCATCGAGCCGCTGGAGAAGAAAGCTCGCACCTCCGGAAATTGGCTCGCGATCTCCTTCTGTACTCGATTCATGTACGCGAAACTACTCAGACGATGCGGTTGATTCAGCGCTACCTGGATCGTGGCCGTGTACGGTCCGGCGTTGGTCGTGTACAAAGACGAAAAGTCGGGCACCACGCCGATGTTCGAGACCACTATTTTGAAATCTTTCGGATCGACCACGCGGCGAATCAGGTCTTCGACCTTAGCGACGTACTGTTCGGTCACTTCGATTCGCGTGCCCGTCGGTACCTTGAAGTTGATGGTGAATTGGCCGGCGTCAGTTTGCGGGAAGAATGCCAGCCCGAGGAATGGATAGATGGCCAGGCTGACGAGAAACATACCGCTCAAGATTGCCACGGTGCGGCCCGGTCGTATCAAGGCACGCCTTACCCAGTACTCGTAGGAATCCAGCAGTCGGCTAAATATCCGGTTGAAGCCAGCATTGAATTTGTCCCACCACGACGACGGCGCTCGCGATTCCGCCTGCGACGGTTGAGCATGCGCACGATAACCCGCTTCGTGGGGCACAGCCTTGAGAAAACGCGAGCAGAACAGCGGAATCACCGTCATCGCCACGAAATAAGAGGCGAACAGCGAAATCACGACCGCTATCGCCAACGCACTGAACAAAAACTTGCTCACGCCGTAAAGGAAAGTCACCGGAAAAAATACAACTACAGTAGTCAAAGTAGCGGCTAGCACAGCAAGACTGACTTCGTTACCGCCAACCTCCGCCGCCGCCGCGGGCGCCGTGCCCATTTCCAGATGGCGATAAATGTTTTCAAGCGAAATTACCGAATTGTCGATAATGCGGGAGAAGGCTAGCGCCAGTCCGCCCAGGATCATGGTATTAATGGTGCTCCCCGTCATGTTCAGAATTACAAACGTGGCCAGGGCGGAAAGCGGGATGGAAAGAAACACCGCTGTGGTGGCACGGAAGCTGCCAAGAAAAACCAGAATCATCAGGCTGGTGAGAAGCAGGCCGATCAATCCTTCGTGCAGCAACGTCCGGATGGCTTCCTTCACGAAAGCCGACTGATCGAACACGACCGAGGCCACCAACTGCTTAGGAATGTCGAAAAGGTGACCGATCATGTCACGAATGCCGTTCACTACCTCGATGGTATTGGTATCGCCTCCCTGCTTCATGATGGGCAGGTATACCGATCTCTGACCGTCTACGCGTACAATGTTGTACTGGATTTGATTGGCGTCTTGCGCTTCACCTACGTCATTGACTGAGACCCAGGAACTCCCGACCGTCTTGATCGGAATCTTTCCCAGTTGATCCATATTGTTGACCAGGCTGTTCGAATACACGTAGTAATCGAAGGGGCCCATTTTCACGTCGCCGGCAGGTAGGATCAGGTTGAAGTTGTTTACCGCGTTCACCACATCCATCGGACTCAGCTGTCGCGACGCTAGCTTGTAAGGGTCGACGTACACCATGATCTGTCTGTATTTGCCGCCAAAGGGTGGCGGAATCTCGGCGCCCTTTACCACCGCGATCTGATTGCGGATGGCGAATTGGCCTATGTCATGGAGCTGAGTTTGGTTCAGATCTTGTCCTTTTAAAGTCACCAGGCAGACCGGCAAACTTGATGCATCGAATTTCAAAACGACCGGCGGCAGCGTACCTGGGGGGAGGCGTTTCAGATCGGCTAGCGCGAGATTGGAAAGCTCGGTTACGTCCGCGTCTGCGCTGGTTCCGGGCTGGAAGTAGACTCGAATAATGCTCACTCCCAGCAACGAGCGTGATTCCATGTGATCAATGCCGCTGGCTAGAGTAAAGAAACGCTCGAGCGGATCGGTGATGTCGGTTTCAATGTCCTGCGGTGGCATCCCGGAATAGAAAGTGGCCACCACTACTTCCGGCAGATTGATGGACGGAAACAGATCCACAGGCATGCGAGCCAGACTGGTGACGCCGATAACCAACAGCGCCAGACAGATCACCACAACGAAATACGGATTACGTATTGAAAAACTTGACATGGTCTCTCGCTTGGAGTCCCGCTGCCGACAACTGCGGTCTCTACTCGGCTTTCGCCTCCTTGTACTGCATAATCTGTACTACTTGCGGGTTAACCTTCTGGCCTGGCTTTAGCCCGCTGCGGTCGCTGACGATGACTTGTTCACCCTCGTCTAAGCCAGAAAGCACCTCAGCATCCGTGGCAGTCTGAATTCCGAGCGTTATCGGCCGATCCTCAATCACTCCTTGACGATTCACCACAAACGCTGTGCTCTTGTCGCCTTCATGTTTAATTGCCTGCAAAGGGACTGCGGGGATGTCCTCGCGATGTTCCAGCGCAACATCGGCCTCAGCGTACAGGCCGGGCATCAGTATGCGCTCGGGATTCGGAACATCCACTTCGGTGTGCATGGTGCGAGTGTCTTCCCTGACGTCCACGGAGAACCGGGTCACTTTTCCCGGGAAGCCCCGGTTGAGAGAGGGAACGCGAACATCTACCGGATCGCCGATACGAATGTAGTGAACGTAGGACTCTGGAATAGGAATCACTAGACGGAAGAGATCGTCTTGTGATAATCGGACGATCGGCATCGCCTGTGTACTCGAACTTGTCCCCGCCTGGACCAGAGTGCCTAGGTTCGCGTAGCGTTCTGTCACGACTCCCGCGAAGGGCGCCGTAATCTTCGAATAGTCGAACAGGGTCTGATCGTGTGCCAGTTTTGCTCTGGCGGCTGACAATTGGCTCTGGGCCGCTTCCAGGGCCGCTTTTCCTGCATCGACTTGCGAAGACGCCGCGAGGTCTTTGCCTTGAGCATCATCCACTTCCTGTTGCGCCACGATGCCGGGTTGAGTCTCGAAGACCTGATTCAATCGCGTGTACTCAAGGTGCAGGGCGTTGTATTGCGCGTTGTAGCGTGTCAGTTCATGATCGGCACGACTGGCCTGGTTCATCGCGTTCTTGATCTCGGCTTGATCCTGCTCCAACTGTGCCTGCAACTCTGGAATCTCCAGGATGGCCATCACCTGCCCCGCCTTCACCTGAGTTCCGTAGTCAACATCCAATTTCTGCACGTAGCCGGATTCCTTGGCATACACGTCGATCTCCTGGAAAGGAACCAACTCGGAAGACAGCGTGATCTGACGGCTCAGCGTTTTCTTGACCACCTTCGTCACCCCGACCGTGACGGCGGCACTTGCCTCAACCTTCTCATTGCGTCCGCCACTGCACGACGACAGCCCCAAGGCCAGCATCGCGACAAACCCTGCAGCCACCCACTTCCGATTTGCCAATTTAGGCGCCGGCGTCCGCTCCCTTGCTGCCGTCCAGTTGAAGTTCATATCCAATTAGAGTCTCCTAGCTCATTCCCTTCAGTACCTGCCGCAGCTTATCTACGGAAAAGTCGTTTGAACGGCAGAAGTCGATCACCGTTTGCTCTTCCTTACGTAATCTGTCTGCGACTGCAGGGATCTCTGCAGCAATTTCTTTCGGGATACTCAAAACCCCATGCCGATCACCATGCAAGAGATCGCCGGGCCGCACTTCCAGGCCCCCAACTTTAACCTTAGATCCAAAATCGAAGATATGGGCGTAGGCATGCGACACAGCCACATTCCCGGCAAACAGCTGCAATCCCACATCTCTCACACCCGGCAAATCCCGCACGGCACCATTCGTCACATATCCGATGCAACCGAGCGCCCGCAGAATTGCGGCGTGCATGTCACCAAGAAATGCTCCGACTCCCGGCGGTTCGTCCTGATCCTCTAAAACCACAATTCGGGGGGCTGGTAGCTGGAGAATGCTGTTCCACCAGTCGGTACGATCGTGGTAATGGCCCGTGATAGGGGGTTCCGCACTGCGCAGGCGAGCGGTTGCCGCGTGGCCCACCATAGGGGGCAGGTCATCGAAGATGCACCGAACGCGGGCATCGGCGAAGCCGGAATTCCGCAACCTGACCTCGAAAGCTTCGATTGCGTTCGAAACCGTGCAGGAGTCTAAACGACGCAGAGCATCCAGCACCTCGACGCCCACGGCAGTCTCAGGAGCCATGCGAATCCTCTCCACAACTTTTGATTGACTGCAAAGTTCAATCGTCGAGCTAGGCGCCCTCAAAGCGGCAGAACCTCTGCCCTCACGGCAAACTAACCGGACCAACAAATGCGAAACTACTTCCGCTAAGAATTAAAGGACGAATTGGGACAAAGGAGGGGGCCTGTTGTACAGGCTGTCACTGAAAACGTGCTTGGGAAGCAACGGGTCGTTCGAAGTTGACCTCACCTCGATTGCGATCGGCTCGATAACGCTCAGATCGGCACTCGACGTTACCCACCGAGTCGCATCTTTATTAAGGTGCTGCCGTTTGGGTTCTACAGAGCGGCGGTCAATTGATCTTACGACGTGAGACTGATCATTCCTTACAGTCCAAAAACGAGTGGCAACGCTCAATGTTAATGAACAGATAGCAACAACGATCACGACGGACTGCCATCTGCGCCCGTCAAATCCACGATTTTTCAGCGATTGCATGTTCCAATCAGCCATGGATTGTACTTCGCGTGATTATACAATATCGACACAAGAAAACAGACGTTACCTCGGTGTTGATCTCCCATCAGGTTCGATACCAAACGGAGGTTCTTGGTTGCACAGCCCGAATCCTGAGAGATCGAACCTAGTTGGGACCCGCGGTTCAAGTCCGCAATTAAAATCCACAGCGAGCCGTTTGCCACCGTCCGACCTTCGGGAATAGCCTATCGAGAGGAGTTGATCCATGAGCACCATCGATGTCAGCCTCCCAGCCCAAATCTCGGAACTCAGCCCTTACGCCCCCACGCGATCTACGATTAAAGGAACTCCACTCGACCTCGAAGAACTACGCAAGATAGAGACCTACTGGCGAGCTTGCAATTACCTCAGTCTCGGGATGATTTATCTTCAGGCGAACCCCTTGCTCACGGAGCCGCTCCGGCCCGACCACATAAAGAACAGGCTCCTCGGCCATTGGGGATCCAGTCCTGGATTGTCCTTCATCTACGTTCACCTGAACCGGCTCATCAAGAAGTACGATCTCGACATGATTTTCCTCGCTGGCCCCGGGCACGGCGCACCGGGCGTTCTCGGTCCAGCCTACCTAGAAGGTACGTATTCGGAGATCTATCCGGAGAAAAGTCAGGATGTGGATGGATTGCATGAGTTCTTCAAGCAGTTCTCCTTCCCCGGCGGAATCGGCAGTCATTGCACTCCTGAGACCCCGGGATCCATCCATGAAGGCGGAGAACTCGGTTATGTGCTTTCCCATGCCTGCGGAGCCGCTTTCGATAATCCTGAACTGATCGTTGCGGCGGTCGTCGGAGACGGCGAGTCCGAAACTGGGCCACTGGCGACGTCCTGGCACATCAACAAGTTCCTGAACCCTGTGCGCGACGGCGCTGTTCTGCCCGTGCTCCATTTGAACGGCTACAAGATCGACAATCCGACTTTGCTGGCTCGAATCTCGCACGAGGAGCTGGAGAGCCTTCTTCGCGGTTACGGCTGGATGCCCTACTTCGTGGAAGGCTCCGAGGTCGACTCCATGCACCAGGCTATGGCGGCGACTGTCGAGCATTGTGTCTCCGAGATCCGCGAGCATCAGCAATCCGCTCGCAGAGGTGGGATAGCCAGCCGACCCCGCTGGCCCATGATCGTGTTACGCTCGCCGAAGGGTTGGACGGCGCCGCGCGAAGTCGAGGGCCATTTTCTGGAGGGTTTCTGGCGGGCCCATCAAGTACCGCTGCTCGATGTAAAGAGGGATCCAGAACAACTTCGGATTCTTGAGAGCTGGATGAACACGCTGAAGCCTGACCCGTTCTTCGATAATGACGGCAAGTTGGTCTCCCCGTTCCATGAGTTGATGCCGTCCGGCACCCGGCGAATGAGCGCAAATCCGCACGCCAACGGTGGACGCTTGAAGAAGGGGTTACGACTGCCCGACTTCCGCGATTATGCGCAGCAAGTCGAAAAACCAAGCCAGACTCAGGCCGAGAATACGCGCCCGCTCGGTGCGTTTCTGCGCGACGTTATGAAGACCAACATGAACAACTTCCGGGTGTTCGGTCCCGACGAGACCACATCGAACAAGCTCAACGAGATCTATGCGGTAAGCAAGAAATTCTGGATCGAGGAATTCTTTCCTGAGGACAACGACGGCGGCAACCTCGCAACCGACGGGCGAGTGATGGAAATGCTGAGTGAACACACAATGGAGGGAATGCTCGAAGGCTATCTTCTGACCGGTCGGCACGGATTTTTCTCCTCCTACGAGTCGTTCGTGCACATCATCGACTCCATGTTCAACCAGCATGCCAAGTGGCTGGAGATGAGCCGGCACCTCTCCTGGCGAGAGGCGATTGCGTCTCTGAATCTTCTCATCACGTCCACGGTGTGGCGGCAGGATCACAACGGCTTCACCCACCAGGATCCCGGCTTTTTGGATGTGGTCGTCAACAAGAGCGCCAATGTAACACGCATTTACTTGCCCCCGGACGTGAACTGCCTGCTGTCGGTCGCCGATCACTGTCTACGCAGCCAGAATTATGTGAACGTGATTGTGTGCGACAAGCAGAAGCACTTGCAATTTCTAAATATGGAGAAGGCCATTATCCATTGCACCAAAGGAATCGGCATCTGGGACTGGGCGAGTAATGACGAGGCAGGCGAGCCCGACGTGGTGATGGCTTCCGCCGGTGACATCCCCACCCAGGAGGCTTTGGCCGCCACCGCTCTCCTGCGCGCGGAATTCGCTGATTTGAAGATCCGCTTTATCAACGTGATCGATCTTTTCAAGCTTCAGCCGGACACTGAGCACCCTCACGGGCTTTCCGACCGTGAATTCGACTCTCTGTTTACGGTGGACAAGCCGGTCATGTTTAATTTCCATGGTTACCCGCAACTGATCCATCGGCTGGCCTACCGCCGCACCAACCACAACAACATTCATGTTCGCGGGTATAAGGAAAAAGGCAGCATTAATACGCCATTGGAGTTGGCTATCGACAACAATATTGACCGCTTCAGCCTCGCCATGGACGTAATCGACCGGGTACCGAGATTGCAAAAAATTGGCGCTCACGCTAAGGAGAGATTCCTGAACCAGCAAATCGAGTGCCGGAATTATGCGCACCAATACGGTATCGATAATCCGGAAGTGGCAGACTGGACGTGGCCTTATTAGCGGCCTAGCGCCACACTACTTCTCCCGTGCCTGAGAGAGCCCTGTCCAGATACGTCGCTGCGCTGATCAGCGCGAGATGGGTGAAGGCCTGAGGAAAATTCCCAAGATGTTGTCCGTTCGAACCAAGTTCCTCCGAATAGAGGCCAAGATGATTAGCGTATCCGAGGAGCTTTTCAAATAATAACTGCGCCTTTTCGAGTTCCCCTGCGCGGGCCAGGCATTCGACATACCAGAACGAGCACGCGGTGAAGCTTCCCTCTCCACCCGGGAGGCCGTCCACGTGTGTGAGTTCCACTTGATAGCGACGCACCAGCGTGTCTTCGACCAGCCTGCTTTCTATCGCTTTCAGGGTCGAGAGCCACATTGGGTCTACGGGGCTGATGAACCTCATCAAGGGCATCAGCAGCGCTGACGCATCGACGTCTTTCGTCCCCTTCGCCTGCACAAATGACTGCAGCTCTTCGTCCCAGAAGTTCGTAAAGATGTCGTTCCGAATTTCGTCTCGCGTGCGCTGCCACACATCGAGTGGGCCCGAAAGCGAGCGTTTCTGGGCAAGGCGTAAAGCCCGGTCAAAGGCCACCCAGCACATAACGCGAGAGTGCAGGAATTCTTTCGCCCCGCCGCGAACCTCCCAGATTCCCTCGTCAGGCCGCTGCCAATTCTTTCCCAGCCACTCCAGGATGCGCTGAACATCCTGCCACCCGCCATACGATATTGGATCGGCATATTTATTTGCCAAATAAATCGAATCCATCATTTCGCCGTAAATGTCCAGCTGCAGCTGCTCATAAGCGGCGTTTCCAATCCGCACTGGCTGCGAATTCTCATACCCAGACAGGTGGTCCAGCGTTAGCTCGTCGAGCTTTTGCCTGCCATCGATGCCGTACATTACCTGCAATGGTCCTCGCTGCGCGTCGTCACCCAGCCGTCCTTTCAGCCAGCCAATGAATGCTTCCACTTCTTCGACGAAACCCAGTCGAATCAGGGCATACAACGTGAATGTTGCATCTCGCAACCACGTGTAGCGATAGTCCCAATTACGTACGCCTCCAATACTCTCCGGCAAAGAAAACGTAGGTGCCGCAATCAATGACCCGTGCTCGCGGTTGATGAGCAACTTCAACATCAAAGCCGAGCGCTGGACCATTTCCCGCCACCGCCCCTTGTACTTCGATTTCGCAATCCATGTCTTCCAGAAGCGGGACGTTCGCTGGAAACGCTTTCCGACCAGTTGCATCTCAGGTTTTCGGCCATGCGGACGCACTTCACCGAACACAAACGTTGCGGTTTCTCCGGCCTGCAAACTGAAGTCTGCGATTACATCCTGAGAATCTTGTTGCAATGCAGCGGTCGAGCACAACGCCATTGAAAGGCACCGATTGTCGCTCGGGAAAAACGTTGCGGAGCGATCCGACATCTCCGTCCTGTGCGTCGATCTTGCGTAGTTAAATCTTGGTCGACAACACATTTTAAAATGCACGTTGCCCCTGATCACCGAGACCATCCGAACGATCTCATTCGGCTGTTCCCCATCCTTCTCAATCGGCATGTAGTCCGTCAGCTCGGCGACACCTTGCTCGGCAAGGATTCGCGTCAGCAGAATGTTGGTATCGGGCAAATAGAGCTGGCGGATGCGCATGTCTGTGAGTTGGGGTTGAATCTGAAATCGGCCGCCCTTTTCATCATCGAGCAGCGCAGCAAACACCGTCGGAGAATCAAAATCCGGGTAGCAGAGAAAATCGATCGAGCCGTCCATGCCCACCAACGCGATCGACCGCATGTTGCCGATAACGCCGTAATTCTCGATGGGCTGGAAGCTCATAATTGGAAGAATTCTAGATCGCCAACCGTGCCCAATGCAAAACCCGGGCGGCAATCCAGAGGTCAACCCAAGGAAGCCAGCTGCAAAAGAGCGGCAAAGATCTAAGCCGCGGCCCGTTATAGAATTCTCTTATGTCCAGACCCTACACGGATCCAACCATCGACGAATATTTTCGTGAGCGTCTGATGCCGGTCGAAGGTGCGATTCCGCATCTTCCGGGAATCGAGATGTACGGAAATTCTATTCCCGCCGGGACGGTCGGCGGAGATCTGTTTGAGTACATAAACTTTCAGCAGCGATACGATATCGATGCCCGCATTCAGCGGGCCCTGAAGCTCTCGAAAGAGTTTCTCGAGCCGCTCCCGCCAGGCATGACGCCACGTAATTCGGCGGACGATCACGTGGAATGGTTGAAATCAAGGCCGAATTACACACCTGAAATGGAAACCGAGTACCGAGATGCGCGCAGCTCGGAGCAGGTGCGGGTCGCCGAAGACCTGCGCGAACTCTACTCGATCGCGGGCGTCCTGCTGGTGGACGCTCAAGGACATGGAATCATTTCGGCAAAGATTGCGTCCACGGTCCACGACACCTTTCATGCTTTCATGCTCTGCGACCTCGATCGCCGAGGAAAAACTACGCCGGAGCTATTTGAAAAAATCAACCTGCGATTAGCGCAATCGGTGACGGCTCGCAACGCCCTGGGGATAAGTGAGCAGGAGAATGCGCGCGAGATCGCGACCATGCTATACGGCGAAGTGCATCCTAATGGCGACTTTCGGTTCGTGAACTTTGGACATCCGCCGCCTCTCGTGTTCTCGGCCGAAAATCAAAACTTCATACAGATTGACAGGAACCGCATGGTGCAATTCCTGGCACTCGGTTTGCAGATTCCCGAGGATAATCCGGATCGAAACCGGTATTTCTCGATGCAATTGCGGCCGAGGCGTGCGAACTCCTCCGACGTCGCCGAGATTACATTGATGAATCCCGGAGACATCCTCTTCCTGTACACCGACGGAGTTTACGACGGCACCGATGAACAACAACGGCACCAACTCGAAGCGGTAATGCGCGAGTGCTGCAAGCAACCAGCAAAAAACATCTGCAATGCCTTGCTGGAGTATGCGGTCACAGAAGACGATCGCTTGCGAAAGATTGGCGAGCAAGACCGTATCGACGACAAAACAGTGTTCATTATCAAGCGGAAATAAAAAGCATTGCCGTGCTACACCGGTGGTGCACTTCTCCTGCAGATGCTAGTGAGGCAAGCTTCGGTCGCCACGAACGCAGGTTATAGATCATAGGAGATGCGCCTACCGGAAATTCTCGACCAGCATGAGGACGCTGCCAGATTCGTCATACTGCGGGTAAAGAATCGTCCGGCCGTCGGGGGAAACTGCGATGTGATTACTCACGGGAAGCGGAACGGTCAGGACTTTCCTGATCTGGCCGCTAGCGAATTCGTAGAAGCAGATGTCACTGTGTCCCAGTTTGTCGGGCGGTCGGAAGAAGTAGATTCCCTCCTTAGCCACAGCCCATTGGCCTTCGCTATGCACGGAATCGAGGAGCTTGGTTTCTTGACTTCCATCAAGCTGGGATCTCCAGACGCTCACGGCGTCCGGCCACCCCTTCATGTAATAGAGGAATTTCCCATCAGATGATTCTTGCGGGATGTCGCCGGAATTGCGCGTGATCTGAACCGCCTCCCCACCGCTGGAAGGCATCTTCCAGATCTCCTCCCGGCCACTGCGGGTTGAGCTGAAGTAAATCCACTTTCCATCATGCGACCAATCAGGCCACTTGTCTTCTGCGGGATCTGTCGTCATGCGCCGGGGAGCACCCCCGCTCGCGCTGACGACATAGATGTCCTCTTTCATTCCTTTCTGTCCAACCGTAAGAGCGACTTTCTGGCTGTCCGGAGACCAACTCGGGCCGTAGATCGCCGCTCCGCCGAACGAAGTTAACTGCCGGGTCCCGGATCCGTCGCTGTCGCAGATCCAGACTTCGTCCGTTCCTGATCGCTGTGACATAAAGGAGATCCGCCGTCCGTCCGGCGAATAAGCTGGGTATTGTTCAATCTGCGTCGAGGAAATGAAACGGATCGGCTGGTTTGGCTCTTTACTGGGCCCCTTCAAGTCGACGCGCCAGATATTCATGTCATACTGAAACACTTCAAAGGCTAGGCGATTTCCGAGCCGCGAAATCGTCGGCTGGGCGGCGGCGATTCCAATATCGAGCCTCCTGGGAACCGCGCCTTTGGATACCGCAAGCCGCCAAAGCCCGAAGTTGGTTCCGGTCCCGGAGGTAAATACGAACTCCCGGCCATTGGGCAACCAGGCCGCGCCGAAGTTTGTCATGCCGGGCGACTGAAGCTGTTCCTCTTTGCCCAGCGGCTTGTAGCCTTCTCCAAGAGGCAACATCCACAGACTCAAATTGTAGAAATCGGGTGAAACCCGCGAGAAGATCAAGGTCCGGCCGTCGGGAGAGACTGCCGGCGCCACATCGCCGACTTCGCTATTTGGCGGGTTAGTCAACTCGATCTGCTCTCCTGTTTCTGTCGAGAATAAATCCAACGCCCAGACCCGCTCGCCGCTTTTCGGTGTTGGGCAAACAATCCACTTCGAATCCGGAGTCCAGGACAAGTACGGGCCGTAGAGCAAAGCCTGCCGCATTGATCCCTTGATCTCGCTCAGAATTCGCTCCGGTCCTCCTCGCTGGGGTACGATCACGATAACCGTCTGGTCGTGTGACACCTCCCGCAAGAAAGCGATGAAGCCTCCATCCGGCGACCAGGCAGGGCTGTAGTTCGTGGCCGGATCGCTGGTCAAGCGGAAAGGCGGCTCCACGCCGATTTGTTTGACGTAGATATCAGACTTGTTCTGCTTTTCCCCGTCCCAGGCAAACGCGACTTGCGTACCATCCGGCGAAAGCGTCGGGGCCTCCTCATCGCCTGCGTAACTGGTCAGCGGAACTCCCACCAACGGCGCCTCCGGAGAGGCCCCCTTCAGTCGAAACCACAACCCCGCCGCCGCTATTAGCAATGCCGCCGTTACGCTGAGAACCAAGGTGAGCCGGTAACCAGGCTTGGTCTTTGCCACAGCAGCGGTTCCCAGCACCCCGGAATCGGACTCCTCTTTCATTTCCTCCAGCACGATCTTGAGGTCGTCCATGTGCTGGAAGCGCTGATTGACCTCCTTCCGCAGACAACGGGAAATCAGCTTCTCGACTTCTCTGGGAAGCCCATCCACGAGTTGACTTGCCGGCCGTGGATTGTCTTTCAGGATGGCTGCTAGCGTCGAGGCTTTGGTATCGCCCTGGAACGCTTGTCTTCCCGTTACCATTTCGTACAACACCGATCCGAAACTGAAGATGTCCGAACGGGCATCGACCTTCTTGCCCTCCGCTTGCTCGGGAGACATGTACGCAACCGTGCCGACAATCTTGCCCTCTTCTGTCGTAGGCCGCAAAGTGCGCGTAGCCTCGTCCTCGCTAGCAGGAGTTGGTTCGGTGAGCTTCGCAAGTCCGAAGTCGAGAACCTTCACCAGCCCGTGCTCGTTCACCATGATGTTTCCGGGCTTGAGATCCCGATGGACGATGCCGGCAGCGTGCGCCCGAGCGAGCGCATCGGCAATCTGGACGGCGCACTTCAGAGCATCATTCAGCCGCATTCCATGCCGGGGAATCAGCCGGTCGAGCGCTTTACCGGAGACCAACTCCATCGAAATAAAGTCAACGCCCTCGGCCTGGCCGATATCGTAAATGGTGATGATGTTGGGGTGGTTCAGGGACGAAGCCGACTTCGCTTCCTGCACGAAGCGCTGCTTTCGTTCGGGGTCGGCGACTTTCTCTGCGGGCAGGACTTTGATGGCCACCTGACGACCGAGGCTACTCTGGATGGCACGGTAGACCTCACCCATCCCTCCAGACCCTAAGGGCGACTGGATTTCGTAGGGCCCGAGTTTTGTACCAGAGATTAGGGCCATGCTGCGCGCAATTATAGCCTCCGCAAAACGCGTAGCCCATGCTACTTTTTTTTGGTTGCATCATCCCATCTGAGGTGCGCCCAATGCTAGCGCCTTCTGTGTGTTCTCCGGACGCTAACCTGGGCCGGCTAACACTCGCGCCCAGAAACTATTGCCACCCCTGCGGAAGAATTTCCGATTCGGAGCCAGTTCCGCGACCGAACCACTTTCTTCTTGCTATCCTGCCCTCGCTTGCGATAACATTATGAACGTGAAGGTTATCTGGAAGATAATCGTGAACCCGAGAAGATCTTTGACAACCAACCGTCAGACAGCTTTAGGACGTTCCCTCACACCGAGTTCGATCCGTGGTTCTGAAAACGGGTGCCTCAGGCGGGAAGATACAGCCATAACTCCAATGTTTCCAAGATTTTGCCTATAACTACCTTTAGAACCATAGATCTACGAGGCAAGAAATTTTCCGGTCTTTTGTTTTCTAGATTTTGCGGGAAATTGAGCGTTTTTTTTGATGATTTTTTGCACCATAATATGTGCACCAGAGCCAACAGAAGAGCGCAGGGCCTCACGGCAGTGCTGCGACTAAGCAGCACAGCGCCTATTAGGGCAGTTTAGTCGTTATTTAGAACGGATATCCCAGCTCTAGCCGATTTTTCACAAGTTTGCGTAGTCTTTGATGGACGCCAAGCGGGAATGGTGAAGGGTCGCTACTTCATGAAGTCCCGAACGAGCTGCGCGATCTGATCCGCTGCGGTATCCAGCGCGAAATGCCCCCCATCAACGATGTGCACTTCGGCTTTCGGCACGTCGCGGCGATAGGCCTCCGGTTCCGAGGAATCGAACGAGAGCTCATACTTGCCCCAGATCACGAGGAGGGGCGGCTGCTTCTCGCGCATCCACGCTTGCCACTTCGGATACGCCTCGACATTAGTGCGATAGTCATAGAACAGGTCACTTTGAATTTCGGCCTGGCCGGGCTGGCTGAGAAAGTGGAATTCATCGGTCCAGAGATCCGGATCGTAGCGTTCGATGTTGGGATCGTTACCAACGTGGCGTGTACGCGTCGTCGCCAGCGACAAGAGATTCGTGCGCAATGCGCTTTCGTTGGCAGAACGATCGGCCCAAAAAGCCCGCCGCGTCTCCCAGTTTGCCCCCAGGCCTTCGTTGTGCGCGACGGCGTCTTGAATGATGAGACCTTCCACCCGCTCCGCATGGACCACGGCAATGCGAAAGCCTACCGGGCCGCCGTAGTCCTGCATATACAGCGTGTAGCGAGAGAGGCCAAGCGCTTCGGTGAAGTGATTTGTGATCTCGGCGATGCGGTCGAACGTATACGCAAATCTCTTCGGGTCCGGCCAGTCGCTGTGTCCGAAGCCTGGATAATCGGGCGCAACCAGGTGATAGCGATCGGAAAGCCGTGCGAAGAGCGGCTCGAACATGCGCGACGAAGAGGGCACACCGTGGAGCAGGAGAATTGTGGGCGCGTCTTTCGGCCCGGCCTCGCGATAAAAAATTGAGAGCCCGTCAATCTTCACCGTGCTATAAACGACGGGTTTCGACATGGGTGTATGGATCCTTTCCTGACCTTCGAGATGCCGTGTCGTGAGCGCGAACATGCAAAGCAGCGCCGAGTTCTTCGCGGCTGCTCTTAGTTTCATGGCCTCCTCAGAAATCCTGGGCGCAACTGGCGCACGCACAAGTGGCTGGTGCCCCAGGTTCACGCCCCGGTGTTGGGCGGCGTCAAGCTGGGTGAGGCAAACGAAATATCGACGACTGAACTCGTTCTGCACCCAGGCTCACGTCGAAAGACGGACGTGAACTTGGGTCGGAACGGTTGGTCAAGTCTTCACATCGTCAGAACCACGCGGAACTCTGCCTTGCCGCTCATCATGCGCGCGTAGGCGTCGGCCGCTTTTTCGAGCGGATAGGTTTCGATCATCGGGCGCACACCGCTTATCTCTGCGAAGTGCAGTGTGTCTTCCGAATCGGCGGGCGTTCCTGCGGCCCAGCCCTGAACGGTTTTACTTCCGCTGATGAGTTGTATCGGCATGACCTCAATGGGATCGAATGCGGCGCCGATCACCATGAGTTCGCCGTTCGGTCCCAGACCGTCGATCAATGCGGACATCGCTTTCGAGTTGGGGGCCGTCGCCAAAATTACTCGTGCGCCGCCCAGTTTTTGCAATTCCTCGGCTGCATTGGTCGCGCCGCTGTCGATGTATACGTGGGCTCCGAGCTTTTTTGCAAGCGCCGCGTTTTCCGAGCCGCGCCCGATAGCCGCGACCTGGTAACCAAATTTGTTGGCGAACTGAACTCCGAGATGTCCCAGCCCGCCGATGCCTTGGACCGCAACCAGGTCGCCGGGAAGTGCACCGCTGTGCCGCAGCGCGTTGTAGGTGGTAATTCCGGCGCAGAGCAGCGGGGCTGCGTCGACGTCCTTTAGGCTCTCCGGGATCGCCACCAGCGCTTCCACAGGAGCGATCATGTATTGCTGGTAGCCGCCGTCGTAGCTGATGCCCGCAATCTTCGCATTCCGGCAATTGCGAAAATCTCCGCGACGACACTCGCGACAGGTGTTGTCGTGGCCACCGTGCCAGCCGACTCCGACGCGCTGTCCTTTCTTCCACGCAGAAACCCGGGCGCCCACTTCGTCGACAATGCCCGCGACTTCGTGCCCAGGAATACGGGGATACTGAATGCCAGGCCACAACCCTTCTTTCGTCAGCACGTCGCTGTGGCAAACACCACAGGCCTGCACCTTGATCCGCACATGTCCTGCGACCGGTGTGGGAATCTCGCGCTCGACGATCTCGAAATCTCCTCCCGGCTTGGAGACTTGTGCCACCTTCATCTGCGCCATCTTCATTGGAACTACTCTGCTGGTTGCCATAAATCCTCCTATGAACTTTCGGGTATGGTGTTTGGTAATCTGCTTAGACTGGGCTCAGAAAAACATTGTACTGCGATCGCGATTACTATTGCCGGCCCGCCGCGACTTGTGCTCTGCTTCTCCTTTCTAGCCGGGTCCCCTAACTTTCAGGTTTTCCGCTAGTCTATGAGGGAGAGTCGAGGATTCCGCCGAATGCATTTGCTGCGTTATGCTGTCCTACTCGCTGCCGTCTTCTCCCTATCCGCGCAAAACGCGGAAGTTCTACAACATTTTGATTACGATCAGAAAGCACCACTCGATCTGCAGGAGGTGGGCGTCGAGCACCGCGGCGACGTCGTTATTCACGACATTAGTTATGCCAGTCCGAAAGGCGGACGCGTTCCCGCCTACCTGGTCGTGCCCGCCGGCAAAGGACCATTCGCCGCCGTGATCTGGGGTCACTGGTACTGGAGCAATTCGGCGATGCGCAATCGCAAGGAATTTCTGGACGAAGCTGTAGCGATCGCCCCCGCCGGTGTCGTATCCCTACTGACCGACGGCCCCATTGCACGTCCCGGACACGTGGAAGATCCCACGCCCCTGAGCGAACAGCAAGTCACCGATCTTATTCAGGCAATCGTGGACATGCGCCGAGGCGCTGATTTGCTGGTAGCCCGTGCGGACGTCGATCCCAAGCGAGTCGGTTATGTGGGCCACAGCTACAACGCGACCGTTGGGGGATTCCTCAGCGGAATCGACAAACGCTTCGTGGCGTTTGTCCTGATGGCAGGCGGTCTGTCGGATCAAGTAGATCTCAAGTCAAAAGAAGTGCAAGACTACCGCCAGAAAGTTGGCCCAGAAAAGTTTGACGCATTCCAGGCAAAATACGCGTGGCTCGATCCTGGCAAATTTGTTTCGCATGCCGCGCCGGCCGTGGTGTTTCTGCAATACGGTTCGCAGGAGAAATTCTTGAACCCAGATCGGGCACGTGCTTATGCGGCTACTGTTAGTGAGCCCAAGAGCCTCAAACTTTACGACGCTCCCCATGCTCTGAATGCGCAAGCCCGGCGCGACCGTATCGCCTTCCTCACCCAGCAACTCCATCTTAAGCCCCTCCCCCCGGCAGCCGTCGCGAACATACCGGACCTCTGCCAGCCGCCAGAGCCGAATCCGTGAAGCAGCCGCTAGTCTCTCGCGGTCGATCCCTGACCACACCGCCCTCTCGCCAGACCGGCACATCAAGACCACGTACCAGAACCATTTCTCGCTGAACGTGCATAATTAGGGAGACGAGGAGCAAAAGTGTGACATTGCCGCAGGATGGGCTGTGGTACAAAGACGCGATTATTTATCAGGTCCACGTGCGCACCTTCCGCGACAGTAATGGCGACGGCATCGGAGACTTCGGCGGCTTGGCCGAGAAGCTAGACTATCTCCAGGAACTGGGTATCAATGCTCTGTGGTTGATGCCGTTCTTTCCTTCGCCCCTGCGTGATGACGGCTACGACATATCGGACTACCGATCGGTGCATCCCAGTTACGGCACGCTTGAGGACTTCAAGAATTTCCTCGGTGCTGCCCACGAACGCGGCATACGAGTGATCGTTGAGATGGTGCTGAACCACACCTCCGATCAGCATCCGTGGTTTCAGGAGTCGCGGAGTTCCCTCGATAATCCGCGACGGGACTGGTATGTCTGGAGCGACACGGACACACGATATCGCAGCGCGCGGATTATTTTCCTGGACAGCGAAACCTCGAACTGGGCGAGGGATCCGGTTTCCAAGTCCTATTACTGGCATCGCTTCTTCAACCACCAGCCTGATCTGAACTACGACAATCCTGCCGTCCGGGAAGAGATGTGGTCGGTGATGAAGTTCTGGCTCGAGATGGGTGTGGACGGGTTTCGTTTGGATGCGGTTCCGTATCTGGTCGAGCGAGAAGGAACCTCATGCGAAAACTTACCGGAAACTCATGCGGTGCTCAAAGAATTGCGTGGCAAACTCGATCAACATTTCCCCGGCAAAATGCTCCTTGCCGAGGCCAACCAATGGCCCGCCGATCTTCGACCGTATTTTGGAAACTGCGATGAGTTCCACATGGCATTTCATTTTCCTCTCATGCCACGAATGTTCATGGGCGTGAAACTGGAAGATCGCAAGCCGATCATGGACATTCTCCAGCAAACTCCAGCGATTCCGGATTCTTGCCAATGGTGTTTGTTCCTGCGCAACCATGATGAACTTACGCTGGAGATGGTGACCGACATCGAACGCGATTACATGTACGATACTTACGCCGGCGAAAAGGCGATGCGGCTTAACCTCGGCATTCGTCGGCGGCTTGCTCCACTTCTGGATAATGACCGGCGACGAGTGGAACTGATGACCGGCATGCTTATGTCGCTTCCGGGGACTCCAATTATTTACTACGGTGACGAGATCGGCATGGGCGACAACATCCATCTCGGAGACCGAAACGGAGTGCGCACGCCGATGCAGTGGGATGGAGGTTGGAACGCAGGCTTTTCTGCGGCCGATCCCGAGGCCCTTTATTCGCCGCTGATCCTTGATCCCGTCTACGGGTATCCGGCGGTTAATGTCTACTCACAGAAGCGATCTGGGCACTCGCTTCTTGCCTGGATGAAACGCATTATAAGCACACGGAAGTCTACGCAAGTTTTTGGTCGAGGTTCGATTGAGTTCCTGCATCCCGCGAACCACCGCGTGCTCGCTTATGTCCGGCAACTGAAGACCGAAACGGTTTTGGTCGTGAATAATCTTTCCAGCACGGCTCAGGCCGTGGAACTCGACCTGCGGCGCTACAAGGGCAACATCCTGGTGGAGATGTCGGGCCGGAATATATTTCCGCGCATCGGTGACCTGCCTTATCTGCTGACCCTGGGGCCTTACCAGTTCTACTGGTTCCGTTTGCGGCGAATATGAAAAACTCAAGCTGTGAAGATGTGAGCCACCTCTGACAGGAGTTTCCTCTGGACGAGAGCAGCTTTCTTACCGATGATTTCCTTCGCGAACTGATCAGCGTTGGCGAAGTAGACCTCCTTGTCGGTGTGCCTACGCACAACAACGCCAAGACCGTGGGAGAAACGGTGCAGGCGATCCGGGCTGGACTCCTGAAGTATTTCCCAAGGGAGCGCGTGGTCATCGTAAACGCCGACGGAGGATCAAAGGACAGCACGCGTGACGTGGTCGCGGCGGCCTCGATCAATGACCTGCAGCGTTCTTCCGACCTGTATGCTCTGCGTACCCTCCACTGCATTAGCACCGTCTACGGTCAAGAACCGGCAACCGAAGTTGCGCTTCACACCATTCTGGCAGCTGGGGAACTGCTACGCGCCAAAGCATGCGCCATTGTTTCGGCAGAATCTACGAACGTCACTCCGGAGTGGATCGACCACTTACTTCGGCCGGTCTACCGGGAAGACTTCGATCTGGTCACTCCGCTGTATCGAAGGCATAAGTTCGACGGACTGCTCCTGCGAAACCTTGTTTACCCCATGACTCGGGCTCTTTATGCCCGACGTGTCAGGGAGCCTTACGCGGTTGAATTTGCATTCTCAGGGCGTCTCGGCAGTCATCTTTCGGAGCAACAAGTTTGGGACCACGGAGGAGGAGGCGTTGGCACCGAGATGCGCGTGACGTTGGGCGCAATTGCCGGGGGATTCCGTTTGTGCCAGACCTTCCTCGGGACGAAGGCGCATCTGGATCGCGCTACGGCCGATCTTGTGCCCGCTATGCGACAAACGGTGGGAACACTTTTCTCTTCGCTCGAACCCAACTTTCCACTTTGGAGTCAGAATCACAGCGCGGAAAGTGTGCCGACGTTTGGCGCCGAGTACGACTTAAGCGTTGAGCCGATTCGAGTAAACCGCAAACGGCTTTATGAGCTTTTCAGTTCAGGCGTTGCCGAACTGGAGCCCGTGCTCAAGTCAATTGTTTCTACCGATACTCTGGCGGAAATCCAAAGCATCGCCCGGGTCGCCGAAGACGATTTTCGCTACTCCCACGATCTATGGGTGAAAACCGCGTACGAATTTGCCTCTTCGTATCACAAGTCTGTCATCAATCGAGACCATATTATCCAAGCTCTGGCTCCCCTTTACCGCGGAAAGGTGTACACCTTCCTTCTGGAAAATCGCGACGCTTCAGGAGAGGAAGTGGAAGCACACGTAGAAGCGCTCTGCCAGACCTTCGAGCGCTTGAGACCGTACTTGCTCGACTTATGGAACGCAAGAGAGTGAGGTAAATATGTGGGACATGATCGTCGGAGAATTGAATCACGCAATGCAGGAGCTTGCCAGGAACTTCGCGCATTTTTTGCCCCGTTTGCTGGCGATGCTAATCATCGCCCTCCTGGGATGGGTCGTGGCATTCGTTCTGAGAGCCATCCTGAGGGGTATTCTGCGGATTGCGAAGTTCGACAAGCTTTCTGACAATGCCGGCGCGACCCAGTTGCTGAACAAGGCTGCCTTGCCCTCCTCAAGCGAACTGTTGAGCCGGGTTGTCTTCTGGGTTGTGTGGTTGGGATTCATTTTGCTGGGAGTGCAGGTACTTGGTATCGTCGGCATACAGGAGCATATTTCACGATTTTTTCTTTACCTGCCCAGGCTGTTCGTGGCGCTGTTTATTGTTTTTTTTGGGTTAGTCGCCGCCAGCTTCTTCTCCCGGGCCGCCCTACTGGCAGCTGTCAATGCCGACTTCCCTTCACCCCGGCTGATCGCAACCGTGATCCGCACCATCATTGTCGTCTTCGCCGTATCGATGGCATTCGAGCAGCTTGGGCTGGCTGAGAGAACGATCCTGGCCGCCTTCACCATTGCCTTCGGCGCGCTGATGTTCGGGCTCGCTATCGCGTTTGGAATCGGCGGCCAGGACTTGGCACGGCAGTTTCTGGAGAGAAGATTCCTCAAGGAAAAGCAGGAACCGAAGCAGGACGAACTTTCGCCGTTGTAGATTTCGGTGCGCGGGAGTCAGAAGACTATTCCAGCTGTCCGATTCTAATGTCCGCGGATGCGGTGCAGAACGTCCTTGAACTTGTGGATCTCTTCGATTGTGTTGTAATGCACGAGTGACGCCCGTACGGCACCGGTTTCCGGGTCGAGCCCCAACCGTTGCATCAGGCGAGGCGAGTACATATGGCCCGCGCGAACACCGATATGGTCCCGGGCGAGTTCCTGGGCAACGATGGCGGGGTGAAGTTTTCCTGCGTTGAAGGAAAACGTCGGTACACGCCGGGGAACTCTGTCAGGCTCGCGAATGCCGTACACTTCAGCGCCGGCGTCCTGCAGGACACGAAGCATTTCGAACGAAAGCACCTGCTCGTAGGCGCGGATTTCATCCATAGCGCGAACCAAGCGAGCGCGTCGCGAACTGGGCGGCGCGCCTGGAACAAACCGGTCACCCAAGGCCGCCAGGTAAGAGACCACGGCGTCCATTCCAGCGACGTTCTCGTAAACGAAGGTTCCAACCTCGAACTTGCCCGGCGATTTGTCAGGAATGAACTCTTCGCGGAACGTAGGCAGCCTCTCCAACAGTTCCCGCCGTCCCCACAGAAAGCCCATGTGCGGAGAAAAAACCTTGTAGCCAGAGCAGACCAGATAATCGCAGCCGAACTTCTGAACGTCGATCACGCCGTGAGGCGCGTAGTGCACACAATCGAGAAATACCTCCGCTCCGGCGGCGTGGGCGTGCTTCGCAACCTCGGCGACGTCCACCACCGAACCGGTAGCATTTGAGGCAACTGTACATGCCACCAGACGAGTGGCTGAGGTAAGCAATTGCACAAGATCGTCGATGTGCAGGAGACCGTCGTCTCGGACGCGCCACCATCGAATCTGCGCTCCTTCCCTCTCCAGCGCGAGCCAGGTCGCGACGTTGGCCTCGTGATCCAGATCAGTCACTACGATCTCCCTCCGGTCGCGGAGTGTCTGCCCCACGGCCAGACTGACCAGACGAATGAAAGACGTAGAGTTCATCCCGAACGCAATCTCTTCTGGATGGTAAGCGTTAACGAAATCACAAACGCTTTCGCGCGCCCTCGCCACACCCGCGTCTACTTGTTGGCTCTTTTCGTAAGGTCCCCCGCGCTGAACATTGCAATTCACAAGGTGTGAAATCACCGCATCCAGCACACATTGGGGGATCTGCGCGCCGGCGGCGTTGTCGAAGAAGACAAAATCCTCGCTCTTGGCGAGCGCAGGAAACGAAGCGCGGAGATCTTCGACGGGAAATTGCGAGGTCAAAACAATCCTCCTACTTTTCCATTCAGCACGGACGCATCAAGGTGCATTTCACCTAAACAAACGGGAAGCGCAAGCTGTGAACAAGCCAAAGCGATTCTGCACAATTGCCTAATTATATGCGGATTAATTGGCGGTGCCGGGAGGAGGAGTCGAACCCCCAAGGTACTAAGTACCGGCGGATTTTGAGTTCACAGTGGAGTTCTGAACCGTTATGAGTACTCTCTACATGATTCGTCAACCAGTTAACAGCAACTCGATTTGCTTCGTTTTGATCCAATCTGATCAGTTATGAACATAGAACTACTACAGTTTTACTACAGTGACGTGGGGTGAACCCCTCTGTTGAGACAGTTTGGTATTGGCACACTCGCCGTTCAATTGTTTTTCCTTCTCAAACTTTCTGTTCTCCTTCAGGATGACGCTCGGCTGGTGAAGCGGAGGCGAGCTCTGCTGGAGAGCAACTCGCCGAGGAATAACCAGCTGGAGACTCATCGGACCGATGAGTTGGGGGGCGGCGCTTAGGTCGCTCCCTGCTACTGGTTCCTCCTCCATCGGACTGATAGATCTCCCCATGCCTGAAAAAACTCATGGTTGCTCCAGCAGAATTCACCGCTGTATTTGCCTCTCGCTCGAACTCTTCTGGTGGCCGATAGCCCAGCGCCGAATGTAATCGGCAACGATTGTAGTACTGTTCGATGAAGGCCTCGATGTTACCCAGCAAGTGTTCTAAGTCTCGGTAGTGGTTCGCATAAATCTCCTCCCGTTTGAGTGTCTTCATAAAGCTTTCACAACTGGCGTTGTCATAAGGGTTCGCCGGTCGACTCATGCTCGGGATCATCTGCCACTTTCGCAAGACCGTCGCGTACTCTCCAGAAGCGTACTGCACACCACGGTCAGAATGATGCACCAGACCCGGCGGCGGCTGTCGTTGCGCCAGGGCCTGTTCCAGAGCTGCGATCGGCAAACGGGCCGCCAGCGTCCGGTCCAACGCCCAGCCCACCACTTTCCGCGAAAACGCGTCGAGAATTACCGCCAGGTAGACGAACTCCCTCTGCAGACGGATATAGGTGATGTCCGCTACCCAGAGTTGATTCGTCCCCGTTAGTTTCATTCGACTGGCCAGGTTCAGATAGACCTCGAACTCGTGATCGGAATCCGTGGTCACCACGAACGCCCGCGGCTGCACCGCCAGCAGGTTGTCTTCGCGCATGATCCGCAGCACACGCTTGTGATTCACCAGCATCCCGCGCCGCCGTAACTCGGCGCTGATCCGCCGATAGCCGTAGCGGCGTCGATGCTCGACAGCGATCTGCTGCATCACGTTGCGTACCTCCATGTCTTCCTCGACCGGTGCTCGCTCCTGCAGAGAACGATAAAAACCGGCTCGGCTGACGCCCGCCAGCTGACACATTCGCTCGATGCTTAAGCTGCCTTGCAAAGGCATCACTTCTTGGATTTCGTCGTAGATGCCTTCTCGCCAGAGGTACCGCTCTCCTGGCGTCGAGCCTCTACTTTTTGCAAGGCACTTTTGAAAAAATCCACCTCCAGGGTCTTCTCGGCCAACAGTCGCTTTAGCTGGCTGACCTCTTTGCGGAGCGTGGACTCGCGCGGATTCTCCGGCAGCAGTTCATCGCCAATGTCAACCGGGTCCAGTTGATCGCGCCACTTGTACAACAGCGTCCGATGAACGCCAAGTTCTTCCGACAACGCTACGATGTTCTCGCAACGCTTCAGTCGCTCGACCGCCATTCGACGGAACTCGTTCGGATACCGTCCCTTTCGTCTCCTCGCCACTTGCAGTTCCTTTCCCTGCAAAGTGTGCCATTTCCGGTTGTCTCAAAATAGGGGTTCAGTCCAGACGGCAGTGGCCGAGCGAGGGCTCAATGAGCGTAATCGGGATGTCTTGCCAGTCATCTCGGGTTTCAATCTGCTGCAGCGGCCAGAAGACCAACCGCGAACAGCACCGCCGCTATCTTCACAATGCACATCAGCCCATTTCGGAGACCCGCATACGGCTGCGAAAAAGCCGACAATCATGCCGATTGGAGCTAGCAGGAACAACAAGCCAATTGTGGGGATTTTCGGATTTTGCTAAGGCGGCAGTGGGGTGGGTCTGAAGTCATAGTAGAGGAATGTGCCAGCAGCTAAAACCGCATTTGAACTCAAAACCCTCAATGAGAGTAACGGCGATATTACAACCGCTATCGACCGGAGTGGGTCACTAGGGGATTTATCGAAACCGACGCAAAATCCTATTGCTGTCCCCGTGCGAGTTAGTCGATAAAATGGAGGCGGCAATCTCCCAAACTCGACAGAACTGATCTGCTTCCCCAACTCGGTAGATTATTCCTCAAGAAACGCGCCGCTACCGATCCGGAATTCTGTGAGGGATTTGAGATTCTTCTTGTATCCGCGGGTGACTGCGTATTCCTTCCCGCCTTTAACGCGAAGACCATACTTTCCCGTCGAGTACGCATTGATCTCTAATACAAACGCGGTATTCACGAGCGCAGATCGATGGATCCGAATGAATCCGTATGGTTTGAGCTTTTCTGCCACCACCGAGATTGACTCGCGCAGCAGATAGGAGTCCGATTCCCGCTGCAGCAACACATAATTGCCCTCAGCTTGGACTGCGACCACATCGCCAGGATTGATGAAGAGAATCCTTCTTTTAGCTTTGATTGCGATCCTCGGGCACTGCGCACGAGACAGCTTCTGCAGCTGCGGCAAAGCGTCGATCAATTTCGCAGCTTGCTCGCCCTTTGCTCTCCGAGAGGCGCGGTCCAAGGCCTCGCCGATCTGTTCGTTCGAGAAGGGCTTTAACACGTAGTCTACAGTGTGTTTCTCGAAGGCTGCGATCGCGTGTTCAAGGTGTTCCGTTACAAACACGATGGACGGTACCGGGAGGTCTCGTTCCCTAAGCTGATCCACTAGTTCAGCACCCGACAGGTCCAACGTATTGATGTCGAGAAGCAAAACATCGTAGGAGTCCGTTTCCAGTTTCTCGAGCGCTTCAGGCGCATCATTGGCCGAATCGAAATGCTCCACGTCGCTCCTCGCCGACAGGATATTTGCCAAAGCCGTTTGGGCCACGGGTTCATCATCCACGATCAGGACGCGCATGGTTTCCCTCATCCATCTCTATTCCGTCCGGCGCACACGACTTGGCTGCCTGCCCGGGACCGGAGCCTAAGGGCGATAGCCGGCAAGAAAGACATCCCACGCCAAAAGCATCGACCCATTCTCCCGTATTGCAGTGTCTCCCTACCTGCTACTGACTGGATCCGCCGTTCCATCCGACCACCAGCCTGCGGGAACCATGAACACGTCGATTGGTTCCGGAGCGCCACTGAACTGTGGATTCAGCATGACAGGGGAGTTGGATAGATCTGCCCCCCAAACAGCACCGCTCATGAGTGGAGTGTAAAACATCAGGTGAGCCATCCAGTTGTGATGGCCGTCATCGCTGAGGTACTGTTCTTTCGACATCATGTAGGACATGGCTCCAGGCTCCAGGGGTGGCAGGTCTTGCTTGATGAATGTCTTGATGCCGTCGATAATCTGAGCTTTGGATTGACCGGCCAACACCATCTCCGTTCGTTTATACGTCATCGGAAGGATGGTGCGGGCAGCCGGCGGATTGAAGCAGACCGGACCTCGAAGTTTAGGGTTCCAAAAATTAGCAGCAAGTTCACCATCGAATGGGCCCATCCACCCTCGCTCCACGACGCATACGAAACCGTTCTTGCCTTTGACTGCGGTTTCGTACCCGTTGCGCCCGAGGACCAAGACCTCGGCATCGCTTGATATCGCCGCGGGCGCCGCACTCCGCGCCAGAGCAATCTCGGCATTTCGATCTGGCATCAAATACTGGTCAAGCGGGGCCATGCTCGGATACGGCGCTTTGGCGTCCTGTGCTTGCGCTTGCCACGCCGTGCTCAGCACGACCACCAGCGCGAAGCTTGCTAGTGCGATCGTCCTGACTATCTTTCGCTTCATCGATTTTCCCCTTCGCTACCGATTTAAATACACCTTCAAACTTGTGATGCGGCAATCACCGCGTATCGTTGTACCTCTTACTACCTACCAGTAGGTATGTGTGGAGATCAACAAGACAGCGAACCTACCATCTGTTGCTCGCGCAAAGTCCGCGTGAATAGTTAACGATGCATGTTACAACCCAAAAAGCGGCGGGCTAGCTCCGGCCTGCCGCTCGTGCTCGGCCGCGCGCCGGGCGCAGCGACTCCAAGTGGCGAATCACGCTTCTTTGTCCTGATTGCAGCATCCGGGCATCCTGCGAATTCTTCGTTAAAGAGATGTAACCCTCGTACGCCGCGATCAGGAAAGTAGCTGTCTCGTTTGCGTTTACATCACTCCGAACGACCCCACGTTTCTGTCCTGCCCGCAACGCAACGGCGATTGCATCGTGCCATTCCTTAAAAACCCTCGCCGTCCTTTTGCGAAATCCCGCATCAAGGGGTGACATCTCTTGCGACAGGTTATTCAGCGGACAGCCGCTCTGAAGGTTTTCTGGCTTCAGCGATGTACACTGAACAATGCTGACCAAGGTGTCAATGGGATTTTTGGCGTTCTGCAAAGGCCACACCCACTTTTCGCGCGTAATGCTCGTGATAACCTCGTCAACCACCGCATACCCGAGGGCTTCTTTGTCATCGAAGTGGTAATACAACGCACCCTTGGTCACGCCCGCTTTGGCCAAAATGGCATCCAGGTCAGCGCTCCGAAATCCTGAACGATGCATCTCCTTGAAGGCAGCCTTCAACAAGCGGCCTCGCGTGCGCTCTGGATCGCGCGGCGTGGCCCCGCGGCGACTTGGTCTTCTTTTAGCAATTAACATACCAACTAGTATGCGGGGTTAAGAGCGCAGTTGTCGAGCGGAAGATGAACAAGATGAAGAACAGCTTCAATACCGCGAACCCAGTTCTAATTCTAGCCTACCGAATCTCACAGCATGTCCAGCGATCCCTACTGATATCCGTATGAATTGATCAGTGAGCTTGTTTTACTTTGTTTCCGTAGTTGGTCAATTCGTCACTCTTTAGTCCCGGGAACACGTACCTGAGCATTGGAACCTCACGTATTTTCCTCCAAAGACGGCCCTCGGCTTGCCTTGTTCCAAATCAGCACTCTACGCGGGTGCACCCGCAACGTTTGTCAGCCAGTGAAAGGCGGTCGCACGGAGCGGTCAGCATTCCGCCAGTTTCTCTCGAAGGAGCTGGTTGAAGAAGAGAAACATGACAGAACGAATAATTGATTTCCATTTCGTCTTGTTCGCGCTGATGGCGGTGTCGCCGCTATCGGTGGTAAGTGCGGGTCTTGTCCGCTTCGGCTGGATTGATTCCGCAGGACCAGTTTCTCAATTGAGTAGTTCGCGCCGAACTTTCGTTGTCCAGGAGAATTCAAGATGACTTTCAATTTTCGAAACACGTTGATCACGTCACTGCTGGTAGCCAGCCTCATGGCGCCGGCAGCCTTCGCACAGTCGCTCATCTCCGGCGATATCGCGGGAACGGTCACCGACCCTACCCACGCTGTCATCGCCAATGCGGCCGTCGACCTAAAAAGCGTGGACGAGGGCACAACCCAGAGCACAAAAACTAACGGTACCGGCTACTATCGCTTTTCCCTGTTGAAGCCCGGGAACTATCAAGTCTCGGTAAAAGAAACTGGCTTCTCCACGGTGCAGATTCCGGTCACGGTGGCTGTAGGTCAGACCTCGACTACGGACGTATCGCTGACTATGTCAGCCTCGGCGGTCACCGTCGAAGTCACCAGCGCGGCGCCGCTCATAAATACGACCAGCGCCAGCATTTCCACCCCGTATACGCAGCAAGAAGTTGCATTGCTGCCCAATCCCGGTGGCGACCTGACTAACGTTGCCCAGACCGCTCCTGGCGCGCAGATGAACAACACCGGGGGCTACGGCAACTTCACCATGAACGGCCTGCCTGCGACCTCGAACTTGTTTACCATCAACGGCGAGAATGACATGGATCCGTACTTCAACATCAATAACGCCGGGGCCACCAACCTGAGCATCGGCTCGAATGAGATTGAAGAAGCCACGGTGATCGCGAATGCCTACTCCGGCGAGTACGGCCAATTGTCTGGCGCCCAGGTCACCTACGTGACCAAGTCCGGAACCAATAAATTCCACGGCAACGCCCAGTACTGGTGGAACGGGCGCACCATGAACTCCAACAATTGGATGAACAACAACTCCGACCCGATCACGCCGCGTCCTTTTTCGAACGCCAACCAGTGGGCGGGTGCTGTGGGCGGTCCCATCATCAAGAACAAGACCTTCTTTTTCTTCGACACCGAGGGGCTGCGATTTGTTCTGCCGAACGTTATCGCGACCAACGTTCCGACTCCAGCCTTTGCCAACGCAGTTCTAAAGAACGTAGGTATCTTGCAGCCAGCCTCGCTGCCGCTGTTCCAGCAGATGATGAGTCTGTTTGCTAACGCGCCGGGTGCCTCCGGCGCCACGCCTCTCGCCCCGACGCCGGGAGATGCATGTTCCAGCCTGACTTTGGTGGGTGTTCCTGGGACTTTCAACCAGCCCTGCTTCGCCTCCTACAACGCAACCCCGTCCGCGCTCGCGACGGAATGGATTATCGCTTTCAAAATCGACCAGAACATCGGACAAAACGATAAATTATTCGGGCGTTACAAGATAGACCATGGTGTGCAGCCAAGCTACCTGGATCCCATCAACTCCAACTTCGACGCGCTGTCCAATCAGCCCTCCTGGGATCTCCAGTTGCAGGAGACACATATTTTCTCTCCCACGAAAACCAACGAATTTACCGCAGCTGGAAGTCACTATGTCACCCAGTTTGCGCAGAATGAAGCCAAAGCCCTGGCCACATTCCCACAGGCGCTGCAATTCGGAGGCAATACCCTCCTTGGCCCACAGACTGGCACTTTTGCCGATATAGTCGGTGCGCAGTTTGATTTTCCCCAGGGCCGCAACGTCACTCAATATCAATTCATCGACAATTTCACCTGGACGCACGGAAACCACAGCTTAAAGTTCGGTGGCAACTTCCGCCGCTATGACGTCAGCGATCACAACTTCTTCTACAACAACGCCAGGACTTACTTTTCTTTGGCCGCCTCGGACGCAAATGGCAATCCGGTTAGCTCGTTACAGTTGATGGCGGATGGTTTGGCCGGCCAGTACCGGAGGGCTGATAACCTTGCCTCGAATGTACCAGTTGCTCTGTGGGGTCTTGGCGTTTACGGTATGGACGAATGGAAGGTAAAACCCAACCTGACCTTGACGCTGGCCCTGCGCGTAGAGCGCAACTCCAACCCGGTTTGCCAGATCAACTGCTTTGCCAACTTCAAGAGCGATTGGTTCTCCCTTCCCAGCGTAGAGGCGGGCGTCAACGCCGGCAATGTTCCATACACGTCCGACATCAAATACAACCAGCACCAGGCCTACCCCGGGGTGGACGCGCTGGACTGGTCACCACGCTTCGGGTTTAGTTGGTCGCCGCGAGGCAGCGGGAAGCAAGTAGTAAGCGGGGGCTTTGGTCTTTTCTACGACAACCCTCCGGCTGGCATGGTGGATTTCCCCGGTCCCCTTGGCAATCCGCCAGTTTCGGTTCAGATTCGCGTCCGACCGGCAACGGGCACGCCGGCCTTCGATCCTGGCCCGAACGGCTCGCCCAACACCTGGAGCCAATCTGCCGCGGCCTTTAGCAATGGCTTTGCCAGTGGCGGGACCTATACGCAGATCGCGAATTCCTTGCTGCCCTTTGGAGTGAATTTCGCTCCTCCCACTTTCACGAATATCGCGGGAACGATTCACGCCCCAACCTGGCAGGAGTGGAATCTGCAGTTCCAGCAGCAGTTGACTAACTCCACCGTACTGGTTGTGAACTACGTTGGGAATCACGGCATTCGCCTTCTGTATACCAACGGTTTTTACAATGCCTACGATGGGAATCAGATCTGGCCGGCGGGCACCCTCCCAGCGGCGGCTCCGGTGCCGAACTACGGAGTTGTTTCACAGGAGCAGAACGGCGCGGTATCGAATTACAACGGTTTGACCGTCAGCCTCAGGCGTAACTTCGCAAAGTGGTTTTCCGCCCATGCGAACTACACTTGGGCGCACAACCTGGATGAACTCTCCAACGGCGGCCTCTTCACTTATGGAGATTCTCTCCCCCTCAACCAACTTTGCCCCCAGAGCCTCAAGCAGTGCAACTACGGCAGCTCGGATTATGACATCCGCAGCAGCTTCAATGCTGACTTTGTCGTACATCCGTCCTATCATTTCGGCAACACATTCATGAACTATGCGTTCGGTGGATGGGAATGGTCAGGAAAGATGTTCTGGCGCGGTGGCCTGCCGTTCTCGGTCGTCGACGGTAACTTAAATGGCGGAATCGTCAACGGAACCGCAACCGTCTTGGCTACGCCGGTCATCGGTGGCAATGCCCCCGGGCTGAGTCAGTGCGGAGGAGGAGCTGCAAGTATTGTCGGCACCGCGACGCCTTGCCTGAACGCTGCGGCATTCTACGACTCTTCGCAGACCTTCACGGCTCCAAATGGCTTCTCGACCCAACGGCGCAACCAGTACACTGGACCGCGTTTCTTTGATATGGACATGGGCCTGTTCAAGACGTTCAAGGTCACTGAGGGCGTCCAGCTCGGAATCGGCGCGCAGGCCTACAACGTGTTCAACCACCCGAACTTCCAGAACCCGGACTCCGTTCTGGGCGATTCGACGTTCGGTCAGATCAATGCCATGCAGCCCATGCCCACCAGCCCGTACGGCGTGTTCCTGGGATTCGATTCCTCAGTTCGCGTCGTCCAGGTGTCTGGCAAGATCATTTTCTAACCAGTTCGTAAGTCGCGAACTGCGGAACTAAAAGGGCGATCCCACGAGGATCGCCCTATTTTGCTGGCGGGTGACCGTAACGCACACGCAGAAACTACCATGATGGTTGCGGTCGAACCTGAGGCAGTTCGGATTGCCTTCTTAAGTGCGATGGAAGGGCAACTGGGTTGATTCTGAATTGTGAGATCACCGGTAGTTTGAACTCGTTGAAGCGGTGCGGATCGTTGAAAGAATTACGGGCAAGGCGCACTAGCGCGAGTTAGCAAACATTGTTTCCGCAATCAGTCGACACCCGGTCGACAAATGCAGTCTCAGGAAGAAAGTAGGCAACTTCCAAGAATCAGCACATAACCATCCGAGGTCCGACAGAATATTGCAGAAGATAGTAGACCGGAGCCGCGCTGGATGCGATGTGCTCCGTTCTCCCGACACGGACGTTTCCAAACGGACTCGCGTCTGTTCATGGGCGAATCATTTCCGCCCTTGCAACGTATCCCGGAATACTAGGGGGAGTACTAGGTAACGACCGTAGCCGGTTGAAACCAAAGGTGCTGGTGCCGGGAGGGGGAGTCGAACCCCCAAGGGCCGAAGCCCGGCGGATTTTGAGTCCGCTGCGTCTGCCAGTTCCGCCATCCCGGCTTAGTGGAGTTAATATACTTTAATTACTGCACTTTACGGTACATTTTGCTGACATCAGTTTGCACTTGTTTTGGTGCAATTTCTGGCTCTTTGTGCCCAAACTGTGCCCGTAGTGCTTCTACTCGCTCTATCGCGTCCGCCATGTCACTCTCCGCAACGATAGCATATCGGTCAAAGACTGAGCGAGTTTTCCATCCGCCCATCTTCATAATCACGCCTTCCGCCACGCCGCTGGCGCGAGCGTTACGAGCAGCACTTCGACGTAGATCATGAAAGATGAGTCCCACATATTTTAGATTCTTGAGATTCCATTCCAACGAGCACTTAGCGCAACGTCCAGCGGTATCAACTGCCTTGCTACACTGCGGGCAGACCATTTGCCCTAGATCGGCTGCACAACAAACCTTCGCCCACGTGCTGCGAAAATCCCGGACTGGACTGCCGTCTTCTCGCGTGAACACGTAATCATCCGCATGCTTGCCTTGACAGCAGGCAGACAAGAGATTTGCCAGAGTCGATCCGGGCTTAAACTTCACAACTCTGCCGTCGTCATTCTTCGTAGTCCCCGGGTCTAGCAGGATGCGACTACTCCCCAAGTCGATCTGTTGGACGCGCAACTTCTTCACTTCGGAGATGCGCCAACCGAATGTATATCCAACTTCGAGCATTGCTCTAAGCCACAGCCCAACCGAGGCGCAAGCATCCGCAAGTCTTGCATAACGCTCTATCGTTAAGAACCCCTTCCGAACGTTGTTTTCCTTCAGGTGAGGAATCGCTGGCACCCTGTACACCTTCGGCGGTGTGGACTTCATTGCCAATGAAAACATGCGCTTCAAAGCTGCAAGCTCTCGGTTTATCGTCGCGTTGCTTGCTCCCTCTTGTTGCCTTTTCTCGATGTAGCCTTTAATCGTGTCTGTTCCTACGTGCGCCGCCCTAAGGTGACCAAACCATTCCTGAAGATGGAGCCTCCAACGCGCCTCCGCATCATCCAGCGACTTGAGACCATTGATACGATAGTCCTGCAAGAAATCCTCAGCCAACTCGGCGACTTTGATCTTCTCCATTCCAAGGCGAAACGGCTCACCGCTGGAAACGGCTCGCAGTCTCATTTGTAGTAGGCGATTTGCTCGCGTTTTTGACGTGGCCCCGCTTGATTCGCGTATGGGTCTGCCGTCCTTGTGGTACTTAAGCCAAGTGCTTTACTTTCAGCCAGCCTTGCCTCGAATTTCGCTAAAAACTGGGGCGCACAGTGCCTTCGTGGAGGATTTTTAGAAGAATGAACGCACGACCGACCGTCATGGACGCAATACGAATCCAGCGAATGAGAGAGTGGCGAATGCGGGCCACCTGCCCTTTGCTCGCGAAGGGTTACCCAGCGTGGAAATGTCGCAAGAACTACCTTTCGTTGGTAAGGGCGCATCCTTCGCTCGCGCAGAGGGCTGGGCTGCGGGAGTCGGACGTTTACCGCTGAGGGCGCACATGGGAAACCCAAACAACCCGGAGGTGCTCGCGGTCATTCCCCTGCCATCGGCAGCGGAGCGAAGACGGCGGGAGATTCTGCTGGCGAGATTGATGCTCGTAATGGTGGACATCGTCCTTGCGGGCGATCCGCTTGGGCTGGAGACGGCACGCGACTTGAGCCGGGAACTTCGCCATACCTATCCAGAGCTTGTGGATGAGTTCGTCAACCTGTGAGCGGGAGGCGTAGGCTGAACAAGTCTCCTACAGGCGGGGATGACGCTGGTGAACACTGGCTGGAATGGGAGCACAAATGCCGCCGCGCCACAACACCAATCGCCGAGGTTGAAGACTTATGAACCACTACTGCGAGTACCCGATCAAAGGCTGTTCCTGCGATGGCGGCGTCCAAGAGCCAGACTGCGACGAAGTGCTGTGCGATGAACCAGCCTCAATCAAAATTCATCAGCGATGGTATTGCGAGAAGCACGGCGACAGAGTGCAGGCGATCATAAACAGACATGAAAAGGGTACGCCGCTGCCGCCAGACTTTTTTGTAACGTAGTCCAAATGAACCGTTCCCGATCCCAGTGTTCTTCTTGCCTCCGTCTGTCACGTTGCCTTTCTGACAGACTCTTCGGCAAGCTCGTGATGCTTCATCGCTAGTTGGCATCACGCTTGGAGAGAAGTGCTCGTCATACGCGCAAGCAAGAAAGCGGCTCAGTGGTCGGAGATTCGCGTTTGATTACGCCCGTCGCAGGAGTACCGGAGCATTCCGAACCGCCGATCCCTTGTCAACAAATGCACGGTTCGCGCATCGTAGATTTTTCCGTCCGGTCGCTGGAATTTTTCGATTGGACTGGTCGCCCCACAATATAAGAAGTTGCAAGACCTAAAAATTACGCCTCGCTCGCCTGCCTGCGGATCAGCGTAGGCGACGACAATGTGATAGCCCTTCTTGGTCATTTCTCGACATGCTGCGCTCACGAGGAACGAAGCCGCCGAACCCGCATGCACCCTGCCATCCGATGACTTTCTTGGCGGATCAGCCCAAGGCAGGCAGCAGCCCCGTGTTAGAGAAATAACCTTATCCGCGTGTTCCGCCCCGCACACCGATCTTTTGACAGCCGTGCCTGCCGTGCTCCCAAAAGCGACCGTGCCAGCAAGATGCTTTCCGAAAAACAGTCCGTAGGCGAATTCGGCACTGCCGAGACACGCCAGCCATTCAAAAGCGACGACCAAGTTGCGTGCCTCGGCAAGAGAAATCTCTCGGACAGCCGCGTTCTTGAAATCAGCCGCGAGAGCCATCTTTTCGGATAGGAGCGGATCGGGTTGTTCTGACATCCGCTCGCGGATCACGCGCTGGAAGGCTTTTCCATTCGCCGTGAAATCCTCGAAGTCTCCTGAAAGCTGCGCTTCGAATTTTGCCGAAGCGTTCATGGAGTTCTTCAGAGCTAGAATGAGTTTCTTCCTGATCGTCGGGTTCAGGCGACCGCGAAGCCCAACCACTGTTTCGAGCTTCTGCTGCCTGCACTGGGACTCAATGTCTCGTGTCAGTTCCGCTGCAACGACGTTGACATCCGGTTCGGCGACAACCCCGATTGGTGTCACGGCTTCTCTGATAGCACGCAGCAAACCAGCCGTTGTCAGTTCGCCATCCTTCAGCTTCGCTCGGGCCACAGCCTCGTCAAATGTGGCGTCGTCAATCATCCTCGCCAGTCTTTGCCACTTGGAAGATTGATCGCGGGAGATACCGAGTTTCGGAAGTGTCGTTGGCGACGACACTTTTGTTGGGCGTCCTCGTTCCTTTGCCTGCCTCTCGCCACTGGTCTGCATATCGACCAGCAACTCCCCAGCCCGGCGCTCGGCACGAATTCTGATCTCCGCTGCTTGGTTCTGTAACTCAAAATCACCCGCCTGTTTCGCGTAAACACGAACGGCTTCCGCTTTGTCACGGATCGCTTTTACCTCATCGACCCGGTGGGCGGCGGCGAGCGCACGTCTGGCAGCATCGTAACGAACGAGTGCAAGGGTCATAAAGTAGGATTGTGGAACACCACCCGGCCCCTCGCAAGTGGCTCGTGAGGAGCCGCCCCTTCTGCGATAATTTCCTGACGTGCGGATGCGCGCGGAGAGGAGCGGGAGCGCAGAGATGACAGTCGACAACGTAGAGCTGCCTTTCGACGCATGGAGCAAGGCAAACCCGATCGACTACGACCATTGTTTTCTCTGTTGGACTCCTCTGACTGATACGAATAGAACGGACGAGCACGTGTTCCCGAAGTGGTTGCAGAGAGATTTCAAGTTGTTTGATCAACGTCTGACCCTTCCAAATAAGACGTGGATGGCATATCGGAGTGTGCGTATTCCTTGTTGTCGAGAATGCAATAACAACACCCTATCGCGGCTTGAGGACGAGATCGGATCAGGCGTCCGGGCTGGATTTGAAACATTTAGGCATACCCCTAAGTTGAAGCAATTTCAATGGCTGCAGTGCCTCTTATACAAGATGCTGTATCGCGACATGTCCCTTCTGCAGGATCGCGCCAATCCCGCCAGCGGAACAATGACTTCCGCGACCGACCTTTCCTCACTGCGTCTGTCGCATGTATTTCTCAGAAGTATTGATCGAGACGTCTCGTTCAAGAATTTCTTTCCCGCCTCGCTCTATCTTGTGCGCGTAAAAACGAGCGCCGACGTCGCACTTAACTTCGACTATGTTGATTCGATTCCAGATCAGTGCCTTGGCATTCGCATGAATGATATTGGAATCATTGCTGCCTTGCGCGACGGTGCCCTGCAAGAACAAATCGTGCAACCGCTCCGAGGTCTCCTCGATAAAGAATTCAATCCGGTGCAGTTTCGGAATCTCTTCGCAAAGGTGCTGTACCAACAAACGCTCTTCACCGATCCATTGAATTATGTGGTCAACCCAATCGGCGATGAGTCCCTAGAGGTTGAAGCTGTTTTTAAAGATTCCAAAGAATTTGGTGGATCATTTGTCTACCGATCGGGAGATCCAGAGGGATATGGACAAGTTCTTTCGCAGGTCATTGGCACTACAGTCGATGCTCTCAGATTAGCCGATGGCTCGATTGGATCGCTCTTGTTCGACAAGGATGGTCGATGGAGGGATCGGTCGTTCGACGATGACGGCTCTGCCCCGAAAACAGTATGAACATAGCGCACACGACAAAAAGCTGCCCGGCGACCACTGGGATATTTCGTAAAGGCTCGACCCTTTTCGGGGTTCGCGCTTGTGCGGGTCTAGCTCTCCAATTCCCCCAGCCGCAGTATTGGGCACTCTGCTCGGCAACAGACACCATATCGCTGCCAGATTCGGAACCACGGGCTACGTGCGAGCATCTCGTCATGCTTTCGATTCGCAGCAGAGATGTCGCTCGCGCTGAGTGGTCTAATGTCTGGCGCTTCGAACATTTCCTGCAGCTGCTCGATGTCGTCAATAATGCGTTCAACGTCCATTCCGTCTCAATATCCACCATAAGCACGGCAACGGTCAAACGGTACGGCATCAATGACGTGTCTGCGAGAGCGCCCCGCACGCAGTGAAGAGCCGCCGATCAGTCGGTGGGCGAACCCCTGTCTCTGGGTGCGTTGCCCATTGTCGCCGCGTTTGCACATGGGTCACGAGGCGTAACATTGAGCATGAGTAGAATGAATCCAGAATGCCGCGACTCGCGCCCTTCTGATCGGTTGCCTGCCGATGTCCTCCTGCGAGAAGAGCCAGACGAGGAAGAAGACGAAGAGGAAGACGAGAACGACGGCAAAGAAGATGACGATGATGGCGACGAAACCGACGACGGCTACTCGGAGTGAGCGTGCCACTGTTGCCGTGGGTGGAGGATGAAGCGCGAAGACTTCACCAACATTGCTGAAGAAACATTGGATTCGCTGCCGGAAGAGTTCCGCAGCCGCATCCAGAACGTCGCGATCCTCGTTGAAGATTTTCCGGCGAACCAACCATCCCCGCGTCTCGGACAGCAAAGGCGTTTGCTTCTAGGCATCTTTCACGGCGTGCCCGCTACCCAGAAGAGCGTCTTTGACTTCTCAGTCGGTCCTGCCCACATCGTGCTTTACCAGAAAAACATTGAGGCGGTCTGCTCGAATGAGGCTGAAGTCCGACATCAAATCCGCCAGACTCTCATACATGAACTAGGGCATTATTTTGGGATGACCGAGGAGCAACTGAAGGACGTTTAGATGCCCACAACCTCGATAGCCAACCGTTCGGACGTGGCTTTCGAGTCTTAAAGATTAGGGAAAGGATCAAGCCATGAAAATCAACGTGAAAGCTCTCGCCGTGGCATCCGCAATCCTGTGGGGAGCAGCCATGCTTGGCATGGGTCTGGCGAACTTGATCTGGGCGAACTACGGTCAGCAGTTCCTCCAGACAATGTCGTCGGTCTACCCCGGCTACCATGCCACTCGCAGCATCGCGGAGGTCATCGTCGGGACTGTCTACGGAGCGGTGGATGGTCTCATCGGTGGCGCTGTGTTCGCTTGGCTCTACAATCAGTTTGCTAAGCCCGGCGTCTGAGCATCAAGCCGACGCTGCTAAGATTCGCGTGTGAGCGTCGGTGCGGTGCGAAGATGATGGTTCTTCTCGTTGGCATGTGACGCGGCGATGAACTTTTGCCGTGGGATAGTACTCATCCAAATGATCTCGGTGCCGCAAATAGCTTCTCCAGACGCCATCCGGCGAATCCAACGGGTGCAGACCGTCACAATCGCTTGGATGAGCGTAGAAGCGGCGGTATCTCTCTTCGCAGCGTGGCGGGCGACTAGCCCTGCGCTCCTCGCATTCGGTGGAGACAGCGCCATCGAACTTCTCTCAGCAGTGGTAGTGCTGTGGAGATTTCGTGTCAGTGATGCTCACGAGGACGCGGAGAGGCGGGCTGCCCGTGTCGCGGGAGCCTTGTTGTTCGCGCTGGCTGCCTTCGTTGCCATCACTTCGGTCACGAGTCTACTGGGGTATAGCGAACCCAAACCAACGTTTCTGGGGATAGCCATTTTGGTCGCAGCCGCCGTCGTCATGCCGTGGCTTGCGAGAGAGAAGCGGCGGTTGTCAGGAGTTACGGGGAGTTCTGCGTTGAGGGCGGACGCCGCTCAGTCGGCGCTGTGTGCTTACCTGTCGCTGATCGCCTTGGCGGGACTGGCGGTCAACGCGATCTGGCACGTAAAGTGGGCAGACCCAGTTGCGGCTTTAACGGTTCTGCCTCTCATCGTTTGGGAGGGTCGGGAAGCCATGCGCGGGAAGGTCTGCGGCTGCTGCTAGATTCGACCACCCTCGGTATCGACAGGAGTGCGTCATGCCAAACCCAAAGGGCACCATTTCCTATGCTAATCACGGAAGAAACCTTCGAAGCATTTCTCAAATGCGAGACCAAGTCTCACCTTTATTTCCAACGCGCTGTCGGCGTTCAGTCTGAATTCAGTGAGTGGCAACGGAACCTGCGGCGGAAGTACAAGGAGACGGGCTGGGAGCGACTCCGTTCTACTGTTCGAGGAGACCAGTGGTGTGCCGGAACACCCGCCCTGCATTCGCTCGAAGACCACCGCTACCGCTTCATTATCGACTACACGGTGGCTCTGCCGGAAATTCTCTCTCGCCCCCATGCGCTAGAGCTAATTCGTTCTGCGAGCAAGGCGCGTGATCATCTCTATATTCCGCTCCGCTTTGTTCCGAGCGAAAAGCTCTCAATCGATGACAAGCTGCTACTGGCGTTCGATGCTTTTGCCTTATCGCAGACATGTGGCAAGACACCGCACGTCGGCAGAATTATTCATGCCTCCCAATACGCAACGGTAACAGTCCCCTTGGCAGGATTGCTTGACAAGGTTCGGTTTGTACTTGGCAATATGGTCGCTCAACAAGTCAGCACCACGGCTCCACCACTGGTCCTCAATAAGCATTGTGCGGAGTGCGAATTCCGATCACGCTGTCGCCAGACCGCCATTGAGAAGAACGACCTCAGCCTCCTTCCGAATATCGGCGTGAAGGAGCGCAGGAAGCAGAATGACAAAGGGATTTTCACGGTGCTGCAACTGTCCTATACATTCCGGCCGAGGAGGCGTCCTGCCCACGGGTTGCTGAAGCATCAGCATGCGCTCAAAGCACTTGCCCTTCGGAAGAATCAGATTCACATTGTCGGCACGCCTGCCGTCAGCCAATCTGGAACTCCCGTGTATATCGATGTAGAAGGCGATCCTGATCGAGATTTCTACTACTTGGTCGGGCTAAGGATTGGCTCTGGCAGCTCAGCCGTCCCCCACTGCTTCTGGGCAAATGACCTAGGGACTCTCTGAATAAGTAGGTTTCTGAGCGCGCAAGTGTAGTACACCTCATCAAAGGGTGGGTTGATGACCTAGCCTTCCACTTGGATTTTTTGCCTCCGCGTTCGCCCATCGAACCGGCTTTCCCCTACGCGCTCGCTGTCAGCAGCTTCTGACGACTGAGAAACAGATTGACCAACCCGCAGATCACGAACAGCTGATGCGCGTTCTTCTTCAGTCCTCGATAACGCAGCTTCACAAATCCAAATTTCAACTTCATCACCTGAAATACGTGCTCCACCTTTGACCGCACGCTCGATTTCGTCCGATTCTTCGCCCGCTCCTCTTCGTCAATCCCGTTCTTATAGCGGTAGCGACGGTGCGTGTGGTCCTGCGCCCCGGGTGCGCACTCCTGGATAACCTCAGTTTGTCCGCGATAAGCCTGATCACCCCATACGCGGGTTTCTTCCCCGTGCAACAGATCGGGCAGCACCCTCGAGTCGGCCACATGGGCGGGCGTGGCTACTGCTGTATGAATGATCTTGGTCTTGCTGTCCACTCCTACATGGGCCTTCATCCCGAAGAACCACTGCTTGCCTTTCTTGGTCTGGTGCATCTCCGGATCGCGCTGCTGCTCTCGGTTCTTGGTCGACGTGGGCGCGTGCAGGATGGTTGCGTCCACGATCGTGCCGGTGGTGATGCGCACTCCCCGGGCTTGCAAGTGCAGATTGACCGTGCCCAGAATCTTTTCCCCAAGTCGATGTTCTTCCAGCAAATGCCGAAACTTGCACACCGTGGTTTCGTCCGGTGCCGGCTCGCAGCCCAAATCGATCCCCACGAACTGCCGCATCACCGGCGAGTCATACAGGGCCTCTTCCACCGCCGGGTCCGACAGGTTAAACCACTGCTGCAGAAAATAAATCCGCAGCATCCGCTCCACTCCCACCGGCGGACGCCCATTCCCCGGCTTGGGATAATGGGGTTCGATTAGCGCGCACAACTCTCCCCACGGGACCACTTGTTCCATTTCTTCCAGAAATACCTGCCGTCGTGTCTTTTTTGTGTACTGCTCAAAACCATTCATCGTCGCCAGACTCCTCTGTTGTTTGTTCCTCGATCTCATCCGGACGAGCGGACGATGTGGGAATCCTGTCTCCGTGTTCTCAGCGAGATCGACAACCCACGACTGATCCACTACGGAAGCTACGAGACCCAATTCTTGAAGCGGATGAGAACCAGATACCCAAACATTGAGAGTTCATCTTTTCTCGGTCACCTTATTTCGTCCGCTCTGAATCTCCTGTCGGTGATCTACGCGCACGTGTATTTTCCTACCTATTCCAACGGTCTCAAAGAGGTAGCCAGTTATCTAGGGTTCCGTTGGTCTGACGGCGCTGCTTCCGGATTGACTGCACTCGTTTGGCGGTCTCAGTGGGAATCCTCTCATGACCCCAGTTTGAAAGAAAGGCTGCTCGCCTACAACGCTGAGGACTGCGAGGCAGCCGAGAGGGTTACCGAGGCACTCTGCGAGGTCTGCCGCCCACGCTCTTCGGAGGAAGCTCCCAAGCTAGCGGTTGACGTGGACTCGTTGAAACGTGAGTATCCACAACGTTTTGGGGAAGTGGAATTTGCTTTACCTGAGTTTCAACGGATCAATGAGGCTGCCTACTGGGATTATCAGAGAAATAAGGTGTACATAAGATCGAACCAGCGGTTGAAGCGACTCACTCGTAAGACTGCGATGGAGCGTCCTCTAGCAAAGGTTCGCGTCAACAAGGTGATCACCGTTGAGGAGCAACGACCTGCTTCTTGCCGTTGCTGTAATTCCACGTTGATTTACAAATTCGGGAAGATGAATCAGATTGTATATGACCTGATGTTCTCGACTGCCGGGGTGAAGCGTTGGGTAACCCGCTACTCGTTTTCTCGATACATCTGTTGGCACTGCAAAGCAACCCTTCAGCTGTATGTTCACAAGCAGAAATACGGCATCGGTCTCCGCTCGTACCTCCTATACGAAATCATTGAACTCCAAATTCCCCAAAACGCCATATCAAAAACCATCAGACAACTCTTCAGCCTGCCTTTGTCTCGTGGAGCGGTCAATCGCGTGAAAGCCACGGAGGCTGATCGATACGAAGGAACCTACAGGGCGATCCTTGATCGTGTCGCCGCTGGCAGTCTGGTGCATGCCGATGAGACCAAGGTCGCAATCGACGGGAAGGATGGATACGTTTGGGTGTTCACCAACTTGGAGGACGTGGCGTTCGTATACAGCGAAACACGCGAGGCCCGCACGGTACAAGATGTGCTGCTGAGTTTCCGTGGCGTACTTGTCTCCGACTTCTACGCTGGGTACGATTCAATCGAGTGTCCTCAGCAAAAGTGCCTGATCCATCTGATACGAGATATGAACGATGATCTCTGCAAGCAGCCGTACAACGAAGAGATCAGGATGATGGCGCAGGCGTTCAGCGACTTAGTCAAACCGATGATCGAATCCGTGGATCGCTTCGGTCTGAAGACGCTCCATCTGCGAAAACACTGGCGTTCGGTGACTAAGTTTTACGACGCACTATCCAAGCAGCGACTACCAGACCGATGTGGCGGCTAGCTACAGGAAACGGTTCGAGAAGAACAGGGGCAAGCTGTTCACGTTCCTTGATCATGATGGGGTTCCGTGGAACAACAATAACGCCGAGCACGCGATCAAGGCATTCGTGAGACTCCGCAGGAGCATCAGCGGGAAGAGTTCTGCAAGGGGCATTCGAGATTACCTTGTGCTGCTAAGCATTTCTGAGACTTGCAAATACAAAGGAGTAAATTTCTTACGCTTCCTCCAATCTGGACAAGTTGATGTCGATTCTTTTGCTGGCGGTTCATCGAAACCAACACATCCTTCGCGAACTGTTCGAGTTGAACAATCCGCGTGAAGGGAATCGCTGTCGTGTGGTCAAAAGGTATACCGGGCGGGCTAGCAAGTTCGGAAAATTCGCATCAATGGAATCACTCACTTGCGGCTGCTGCGGAAACACCCTTCTTGACCGCCGTGTAGGCAAAGGCTTGGGAGAGCCTGAAATCACAGGATTTGCCTCCTGAGTCCATCAGTAAGCCGTCGTCGTTGACTTCGCGACTGCTCGACCCTAAGATTGCACCCTGAGTTCTGCGCCCACTCATGATCGACCGGATTATCTCGCACTACCGCATTGTTGAGAAGCTGGGCGGCGGTGGTATGGGAGTGGTATACAAAGCCGAGGACGTTAAACTCAGTCGCTTTGTTGCCCTCAAGTTCCTGCCCGACGACGTAGCCAAAGACCCGCAAGCACTCACCCGTTTTCAGCGCGAAGCCAAAGCTGCCTCTGCACTCAATCACCCGAACATCTGCACGATCCACGAGATTGATGACCAGCAGGGAGAGACCTTCATCGCCATGGAGTTTCTCGACGGGCTGACGCTGAAGCATCGCATAGCGGGGCGTCCGATGGAGACGGAGTTCGATCCTGTCCCTCGCCATCGAGATCGCGGATGCGCTGGATGCTGCGCATGCAGAAGGCATCGTCCACCGGGACATCAAGCCTGCGAACATCTTCGTTACTAAGCGTGGGCACGCCAAGATTCTCGACTTCGGGCTGGCGAAGGTCGTGGTTACAGCGAGTTCTTCGAGCAAGATTGCGGTTCTTAACACGCAAACGGGTTCGGTGTACGCTGATCATCTCACCAGTCCCGGCTCGACCGTCGGTACCGTCGCTTATATGTCGCCGGAGCAAGCACGAGCGAAGGAACTGGATGCGCGCAGCGATCTGTTCTCCTTCGGCGCTGTGCTGTACGAGATGGCAACCGGGATGTTGCCGTTCCGTGGGGAGAGTTCTGCGGTCATCTTTCGGGAGATTCTGGATCGTGACCCCGTTCCCGCCGTGCGGCTGAATCCTGATGTACCAGCGGAATTGGAGCGCATTATTAACCGTGCGCTGGAGAAAGATCGGGAACTCCGTTATCAGCACGCCTCCGAGATGCGTTCCGAGTTGCAGCGCCTCAAGCGGGATACCGAGACGGGACGAGCCAAAGCTGCGAGTTCCGGCACGGTGGCGGTCGTACAGGAAAGCGTTTCTCAGGTCACCCAACGTCCGTCGCCAGCATCTAGTGCCTCGCGTGTTCCGTTTGCGTCATCGGGCGCAGTGAAAGTGGCAGAAGTTCCTGTCGCGGGCAGAAAACTCTGGACGATTCTGGTTCCCGCCGCCGTGATACTGGTCGCTGCGGCAATCGCGGGGGCATTCTACTTCCGCTCACGCCAGACCACGCACCGCCTAACCGAGAAGGACACCATCGTGCTCGCCGACTTCGCCAACAGCACGGGCGACCCCGTCTTCGACGACACGCTGAAGACGGCGCTCAGCGTCTCTCTCAACCAGTCGCCGTTTCTGAATGTGCTTTCCGATAACAAGGTCGGCGGCGACCTTGAAATTGATGTCACGTCCGGCGGGCACAAAACTCACGCCCGAAGTTACTCGCGAGCTTTGCCAGCGGGCGGGCAGCAAGGCTTACCTTGCCGGGTCGATTGCCAGTCTGGGCAGCCAATACGTGCTGGGGTTGAAGGCGGTGAACTGCCAGAGTGGAGACCCGTTGGCTGAGCAGCAGGTGACGGCGGCGTCCAAGGAGAAGGTGCTGGACGCGCTGGGCGAGGCGGCATCGAAGCTGCGCACTGAGTTGGGCGAGTCGCTGGCTACGGTGCAGAAGTTTGATGTTCCGCTCGAACAGGCCACTACATCTTCGCTGGAAGCTCTGAAAGCATACAGCCTTGGCAACCAGGCCCGAAACGAGAAAGGCTCCGCCGCAGCCCTGCCTTACCATCAACGTGCCATCGAGCTTGATCCGAATTTTGCCATGGGCTACAGGGCGGTGGGCAACGACTACATCAGTCTCGGCGAGCTAGGGCGGGCCAGCGAGTACTACACCAAGGCATTCCAGTTGCGGGAACATGCCAGCGAACGAGAAAAGCTGGCGATCACCGCCACCTACTATTCGAATGTAACCGGAGAACTGGATAAAGCGGCACAGACACTATCAGGAGGAGATTGAGAGCTACCCGCGAGACACTCGAGCGTACGACAATTTGGGCAGCGTGTACTGCCGCACAAGGGCAGTATGAGAAAGCCGCGGAGATCGACAAGGCAAGCCTTGCGCCTTGCCCCGGATCAGTTAAATCCTTACGCGAATCTCGCCAACTACACTCTTGCCTTGCAGCGCTTCGACGAAACGCGGCAGATCATCCACGAGGCGCAGGCGCGAAAAATGGATGATGACTTACTCCACACTGCTCTCTACGCTCTTGGCCTTTCTCGCGTCGGACTCGGCGGCGATGGCGGAACAGCAACAGTGGTATGCGGGTAAGCCCGATTACGAGAACATGGGCCTTGCGCTGGCATCCGACACCGAGGCGTATGGCGGTCATCTTGGCAAGGCGCGGGAACTGACCAAGCGGGCTGTGGACTCCGCCATACGGGCGGACAGCAAGGAAACCGGGGCAATCTGGCAGGACGAATGCTGCTGTCGCAGCAAGCCGCTTTCGGCAATCCCGCGGAAGCGCGGCAGTCAGCGGCAGAGGCTTTGAAGCTTGTTCCCGACGAGTCAGGGCGTCGAGGTCGAAGCCGCGCTTGGCCTTGCCATGGCGGGCGATACAGCACGAGCCGAATCGATGGCACAAGACCTAGACAAACGCTTCCCGCTCGACACGCAGATGCAGTCGCTTTGGCTGCCCGCGATTCAGGCGCAATTGGCGCTGGACGGAAAGAATCCAGCTGCCGCTCTGACTACGCTGCAAGCGGCTTCCTCCCATCGAGTTCGGGTCAGATTGCTTCGTCAGCAATATTTCCTGCCTCTATCCGACGTACATTCGCGGAGAGGCATACCTTGGCAGCCGGACAGGGCAGTGCCGCCGCTGCCGAGTTCCAGAAGATTCTCGACCACAGCGGCATCGTCTGGAACTGCTGGACGGGAGCATTGGCGCATCTGGGAGTGGCTCGCGCCAATGCTTTACAGTCGAGAACCTCGCAGGGAGCGGATGCCGATGCCGCCCGCGTCCGGGCGCTCGCCGCCTACAAGGATTTCCTCACCCTCTGGAAAGACGCCGACCCCGATATTCCCATCCTGAAG
>CAWBHF010000009.1:222500-730035 GCA_963788645.1 uncultured Acidobacteriota bacterium | reverse complement strand
TCGGGGGTGAGCCGCGGTAACCAGTACCCAGCCAGTTGTTTTCTAGTAGCCTACAAAGAGCTTGCGGCGGTGTGCAGGGTTTAAAGACCGCTTGGTTCAACCGTTCACACATCCCTCCGGGTATTGTCTGTCAATATCTTACATCTTCATACTGTTACTGCTTCCAAAAGGTTTATTCTTAGAAGTGGTGGCCCTAAGATTCGGTGCGTGGTGTGGCTCCGCTGGCGGTTGCAAAGAGGTTCATGAAATCGCATTGTCTCTCATTCGGGTTTCTGAGGTGTCTGCCGGCCATTTTGTTGGTCGCCTGGCTCATCCCGCAGTACGCCATTGCGCAAACGCAAACCACCTCTGACAACTCATCAGGCGACTCAAACCAATCCTGGACGGCAACGACCCGGCAGCAACTGCCCAGCAATCTGAATCCATCAAGGTCGTCGGAAACGCATACCTCGGCCAACGGACGCACCCTCGACAATCAAAGTATCGAGACCATAGGAATGTACGGCCGTTACGCGCCCTACCTGGATTTGCAAAAAGAGACCGTGAAAGTCGATGCCAACACGGTTCGAACGATTGAGCGCGCATATGGCAGAGATTCCGACGGCCGGAGAACTCTGGTGCAGGTGAACGAAGAGGAAAAACGCACGCTGCCGGGAGGCGAGGTGAAGGTCGTCCGCACCACATCGAATCCTGATGCCAACGGTGGCTTGCAGGTCGTGCAGCGTGAGATTCAAGACACCCGGCAGATCAGTCCCAATGTGCAGGAGACCAAGAGCACGGTTTTTACAGCCTCGACCAACGGTGGTTTAGCGGCGTCGATGCAGACTACGGAACGCGATACCAAGACCGGCGACCACAATCTTGAGTTTCACAAGTCCACTCAGTTGCCTGATCTGAATGGCGGTTGGCAGGTCGGCGAAATCAGAGAGGGCACGATCAGGGGCGACGGTAAGGATCGCACCAAAGAAGAGCGCGTGCTGCGCCCCGGAGCTGACGGAAACCTGTCGGTGGTCGAGCGGACAGTCAGCAAGGAATCAGAGAATGCTGCGGGCGATAAACGCGCCACGGTGGAAACTTTCTCAAACAATCTTCCGGGATCTCCAGTTGACAGTAGTCTGCGCCTCAACCAGAGGGTCACGACGGTTCATCGAAAAGATGCGGATGGCGCGCAATCGACCAACCAACAGGTGGAGCAGCGTAACCCCGGTCAACCCAGCAACAGCCTCCAGCTTACACAGCAGGCAATCGACATCGTGCGTCCCGGAGCCGATGGCACAACCAGGCAGACGCAAACCCTGCGATCGCTCGATTCCCACGGAGGTCTCGGGGTAGTGTCAGTGGATACCCGGCAGCAAGACAACGGCCCCGCAATAAACGTTGATATAGCGCCAGCCAAGACCGGCAAGGCCACCAGTCACTAGAATGGCGATCTTGGGTGGCGCAGCGCTTTCAGCTTTGCGATAACCACCTCGAACGAATAATGAGTTAATCCTACTTTGTGACCATGCCGCAGGCGATACGATCGCCCGAGCTTCCCGACGGGTCTGTTTTCATGTCGTCCGCATTCGCGTGGATGACCAGCGCAGTTCCGCCATTACTGAAGAGCGAGTGGCTGTCAGAGCCATCTCCGAGGACAACATCGTTGTCCGTCAGCTTGAGTTTTGCTTTGCCCTTGTCGTTGACGCTGAAGTTCATCATGTCGCCCGCGTGGTGTCCGTCGGGGTTCTGAAGACCGTGCTTCTTTGCATCGGGATTGAAGTGCGGTCCCGCGGACTTGAAATCCGGACCATCACACTTGGCGTTCTGATGAAAGTGAATGGCGTGTTTCCCTGGCGGCAGGTCGTGAAGGTTCAGATCAAGCCCTACACCCGTGCCCTTCGGACCGCTTCCACTTTCCGATAGCGTGATTGTGCCCACGCTCTTGCCCTGGGCATCTTTCATCTCAACCACAGTTTTGGCCGCGCTGGTGAGCGACCAGAAAATGATTGTCGACGACACGGCTGCAATGAGAAATCGTTTAAGTTTCATGGTCACAAATTATAACCAAGGCCCCTCCGACGCGCCATTCAAGAGCGCGATTCTGCCTTGATGATCCTGGCCAGATTGCAGTTTCCAGATCGCTAACGACCCGTCACAACTGCTGAACTATCTTCTGCAGTTCGCGCGCGACCCACTCGGGATCGCTTCCTGGCGCAAATTGAGTGGGCGCTCCGATCTTTACTTCCACGTGGCCTGGACGCGCAAATTTTTTCCCCGCGTGCTTGAGCTCGAAGAGTCCATCAATGCGCATGGGTACCACGGGAATTTGGAGGTTCTTTGCGAGCAATCCAATCCCGGCTCGGAAGGGAAGCATTTTGCCGTCGGTTGTGTGGCGGCCCTCGGGAAACACAAGCACGCTGTAGCCGCGATCCACGGACTCTCCAGCGTAGGCGAAGCTCTCGCGGAATCCTGCTTCGCGTGGCAAAGGAAACAGATTCAGCAACGATACTCCTAAAGCCCACTTTACCCGGTCATAAACGCCTCGCAAGAATCCTCGCGCCGCTGGTGGTGTACGCAGAATTTCGAGCGCTTCTCCTCCGGTCGCCACCGCCAGCTTGTGGCGTAGGCGAGCGGGAAGGGCGGTCAGGACGAATCCCGGATCTACATCATCGACATGATTGCAGATCACGAGAACCGGTCCGCGCACTTCGCGAAGATGTTCTCGACCGCTCACCCTTGGCCATCCGAGGAGAAATACGGCTGGTCGCAACAATAAGTAATGCACTGCGAGACGAATCCAGGTGACCGGCCAGTGCTGGACCCAGCGTGGATAGTGGTAATGCGTTCGCTGAGGACGCTTGCCCTGCAGTATGCGCTCCAGTTCACCGACCGTGTTTGCGGCGGCGAACCGCGTTTCGCTGAGATCGATCTGATAGCGATCTTCGAGCGCGCTCAATAACTCCACGCGGTCAAGTGAGCTGAGGTTCAGCTCGGATTCGAGGTTCGAGTTTGGGCAGAGCTGCGATGGAGCGCGCTTTGTGATCCGCGCAACTAATTCCGCAAGAGGACTCGAAGGCATGTGGGCGGAAGACTTCTGCGCTAACTGCGCCTGTACCGCCTGCTGAATGACGTTTCTCAGCGGCTTCTGCGTCGAGGTGCGGGGGAAGTCTTCCTCCCGCCAAACAACCCATGCGTTCACGCGCTGGTATTCGGCGAGGGATTCGTTCGCTCTTTTTACGATCGGTGCAGGGTCGCCGCCCTCTCGCAGGATGATCGCTGCGCACGGCTGTGCGTTTCCGTCGCGTGGCAGCGAGATCACGACAACATCCTTCACTTCTGGCTGACGCCGGAGGGCAGCCTCCAGGTCTTCGGGATAAACGTTCATGCCGGCCGAAGTGACAATGACGTCTTTTTTTCGTCCCTTGAAGTAGAGGTTTCCCTCGGCATCAAGCTCGCCGACATCGCCGGTCCGATACCAGCCGTCTTCACGCGTGACCGGATGAAGATCGCCCCCGTTTATGTAACCTGCGGCGACACCGCCTCCGCTCACCAGGATTTCTCCGTCGGGGGCGAGTTTGACTTCGCGTCCCGCCAACACTTTCCCGATCGAACGTTTTCCCAGCCGGAAGGGATGATTCACGCTGATCAGCGATGTGGTTTCGGTGAGACCGTAGCCTTGAATCACGGCGTATCCGAGACGTCCCCAGAATTCTTCGGTGTCGCGGTCAAGCGAGGCACCGCCAGAGATGAAAGCCCAGAACTTCCATCCGAACTGGCGATGAATGGGACGGAACATCCACCAGCGGCGCAGAAAAGGCTTCCCAGCAGAAGTCCGAAAGCGTCGTCGAAAGCCTTCGCCGGTTTCTTCAAGATCACGCTCGATCTTCTCTTTCAATGATTGCAGCACTCGGGGGACTGCGACCAGCACCGAGACGCGCTCACGACGAATCGTCCCGATTACCTCGGAGGGTTTAAGAGATACCTCGAAAATCACGGTTCCGCCCATCAATTGCGGCAGGAAGATTCCCAGGAACTGCCCGAAGACATGGCTGAGCGGGAGCAGATTCAAAAAGCGGACAGGATGCACCCATCGTTCGTACTTGAGATACTTGCGAATCTCGAGCTCAAGCGGCGCGACGTTGGCGATCACGTTGCCGTGCGTAATCACAACTCCTTTGGGCTCGGCGGTGGTGCCGGAGGTGAAGACAATCTCGAGGATGTCTGCGGGTTTGACTTCGGCTGATGGATAAGCCGCAGGAGAGTGCGATGCCATGACCTCAGGCAAAGTCTCGAAAGTGAGCATGGGGATCGATGGCTGCGCGTGCTGGCCGGAGCACACCAGCAACTTGGCGCCGACTTGCTCGTGCACGCGAAGGGCAAAGTCAGGCGTGGCAACATCGTCCATGGGGACGACGACCGCTCCACGCAAGGCGCACCCGAGAAAGACCGCTACCCACTCAGCCGAGTTCGGACCCCACAGCAGGATGCGGTCGCCCTTCGCAATTCTGCGGGCATCCAGTTCATTGGCAAACTGGAAAGCGAGGTTCGCCACTTGCCGATACGACCAGCGCACCGTGCGGTATCCACGGTGCTGCACGTAGGCGGTGTCGTGGCCTCTTTGCAGGAAATGGTCGAGGTAGTCGAAAAGAGAACGGCTCTCCACGTATTGATGTTAGCGCCTTCCCCGCCCGCTTCGCGTTAGTTTTACTCAGAGGTTACTCATCACGCTATGCGGCTGGAGCATAGTCTGTGTCATACCTTTGCGCGTTCTATCGGGTTTCGCAATTGCCTTAAGCGGTGCGGCCCTGCGGATCACGCCGTCCACTGCGCTGGCACTGTCTTGTTGACATCCATTTGACCTGCCGGCTGCCGGTGCGCCTCGATACTGCTAACTTTTTGGCGTTAGCGCGTGTCAGAGTAATTCAGGGAGAATGCCATGACGCGCTTATCGCAATGGCCTGGCGGGTTGGACCCCGGCGAGGCGGTGCGGGACGACCGCTGGGGAGGCAGACTAAACACCTGGACACAGGATGTGCGGTACAGCGTTCGGCTGCTTCGCAAGAATCCGGGCTTCGCGGCGGCTGCGATTCTGACCTTGGCTGTCGGCATTGGCGCCAATACGGCGATCTTCTCGGTGGTGAATTCCGTTCTGCTTCGTCCGTTGGCGTTCACCGATTCAAGCCGCCTGGTGCGGGTGTTCACGCACGACCAGACTCGCGAGAATCTGGGACTGACGTTCCTGGATTTTCTCGACGTGCGCACCCGCAGTCATGCTTTTCGCGGCCTGGGAGCGTACTGGGAAAACGATGCCAACCTCTTCGATCAGAAAACGGACCGCAGAAAATCCGCGCCGCCTTCGCAACCGCTGATTTATTTTCCCTCCTGGACGCGCACCCGTTGATGGGAAGGCTATTTCGGGCCACCGACGATCGGGTAGGCTACGAGCCGATTGCCCTTATCAGCTACGGCCTGTGGCAGCGGCGCTACGGAGGCGATCCGACGATCGTTGGGAAGGCGATCGAGGTCGACAGTTCGCCTTACACCATTGTCGGCGTACTACCGCGGGGATTCCACTATCCGGGAGAAACGGACTTGTGGATGCCAATGGGAGTCGGTGAAAAATTTCTCAACGGGTTACACGTTGAACGGCGCAACCATGCGATGGACGTCGTCGGGCGTCTGCAACCAGGAATCACGCTGGATCGCGCCACCTCCGAAATGGCCATTCTGATGGGGCAACTAGCGCAGGAGCATCCGACAACCGCCGCGGGTTTGCAGGCATTGCTGGTTCCGCTTGAAGAAGACACCATTGGAGCGTCGCGCAAGGGTTTGTGGACCCTGATGGGAGCCGCGGGATTCGTGCTCCTGATTGGCTGCGCCAACCTGGCAAGTTTAGTCCTGGCGCGTGGCACTGCGCGTGTCAAGGAATTCGCCATCCGTGGTGCTCTTGGTGGATCGCGATCTCGCCTGGTTCGGCAGATCCTGACTGAGAATGTTCTGCTGAGCCTGGCGGGCGGAATCGTGGGGGCGATTCTCTCCTATGCCTGTTTCACATTGATCCTTAGACTTGTCCCGCGTGACTTTCCCCGGCTGGATGAAGTTCGCCTGGACGCACGAGCTTTTGCCTTTGCATTTGGGCTTTCACTTCTCAGCGGCGTCATCTTTGGATGGGTGCCTGCTCTTCAGGCCGGAAGAGTAAATCTGCAGACAGCCCTCAAGTCCGGCGGTCGTGATTCGGCCGGCGATTCCCATCCGCGCGCGCGCAAGCTGCTGATCGTCTCCGAAGTGGCCTGTGCATTCATCCTTCTCGCGGGAGCCTCGCTACTGATGAGAAGTTTCGTGCGGCTGCTGCAAGTGCAGCCTGGATTTAATCCGCAGCATGTCATGACAGCGACGATCGGCTTCCCTGATTCGTATCCGAGCGAGAAAGAGCAGATTCCTTTTGGCAAACAAGTGATTGCGAATCTGAAGAGGGCTCCCGGTATTCAGGACGTTGCGGCTACCTCTGTATTGCCGCTGGTGAACTTCAAGCGGGCGTATGTGGAGGTTCAAGTCGCAGGCGAGACGGTGGATCCCAGTCACATGCACCAGGCGAATACCACCACCGTGACGCCTGATTTCTTCCGGGTGATGCAGGTCCCGTTGGTGAGCGGGCGGGTATTTCTGGAATCGGACGCAGGCTCACAGTTGGGAGCGGTCGTGATCAGCGAAACAGCGGCGCGCAGCTTCTGGCCGGGGCAAAATCCGATCGGACGACACCTGAAGTTCTTTTGGTCCAGGGGGGCACAGGACCGCGAAGTTGTCGGTGTAGTTGGGGATGTGAAGCAGTCCAGTTTGGCAGCGGCGAGCCAGCCCGAAATGTACCTGCCGTTTTACGGAGTCGGTTACACGTATCTGACGTTTGTTGCCCGAACCAATGGATCGCCAGAGCTTTTTGGACGAGCCCTCGTCGAGCAGGTGCAGAAAGTGGATCGAATGATGGCCGTCTACGATGTGCGTAGTGTGGAACAACTGATGTCCGAATCTCTGAGCCCGAGCCGTTCTTACCTGTGGCTGATCGGAGGATTCGGGCTGACTGCGCTGGCGCTTTCAGCGATCGGGATCTTTGGGGTGATTTCGTTCAGCGTAGCGCAACGAACATCGGAATTCGGTATACGCCTGGCCCTGGGCGCGTTGCCGGGGCAGTTGTTGCGGATGATCCTTGGCGAGGGCTTGCGGCTCACTCTGGCGGGGATTGCTCTTGGCGTCGCAGGATCGATCGCATTGACCCGGCTTATTTCGAATCTTCTATTCGGAGTAACGCCGACCGATCCGATCACCTTTGCTTTCGTTTGCATGGTTCTGGTGCTTTGTGCGCTAGCCGCTTCGTTCGTGCCGGCGCGGAGGGCGACGGCTTTGGATCCGACAGTGGCATTGAGAAATGAGTGATCGAATCGTTTGCCTGGATTCGCTGTTTGTGACGCGGAGGCTGCGCTATTCGCGTCCTACGCCCAGCGCATCGGCTACGCGATTGATGTAGTTGAACCACGAGGCGATCAGCGTGATCTGGAGGATTGCCTTGTCGTCGAATCCGGCGGCTCGGAGGCGGTCGTGGTCATCTTTCCAGACTTTGGTGGCGTCTTTGGTGAGTTTGACTACGTAATCCAGCATCACGCGCTCTTGTCCGGTTATCGGAGCGGTGGTGTAGTCTTTCTTCAGGGCTTCGACGAGCGTTTCATCCAGCGTGACTCGACGCAGAAACTCTGCGTGGGATTCAATTCAATAGACGCACCGGTTGGTGACCGAGACCATGGTCGTGATCATTTCGTGGTGCCGCCGGGTTAACGGCAAATCCGGCGACATCAGCACGCCGAACGTAGCGAAGGCGTGGTGCAGCGCGTCGGGAATCAGACTGTGGGAGGCGACGATTGCAGACCCGCCACCCTCGACCGGATGCACTGGGGTGGCGTACTCCGTGGGATAGAGTAGCTTCTGGTCTTCCATGGCTTTGCGCAGCTTCTCATCCGCCTCGGTGAGAGGGATGGTGCGGATCCACGTCATAAAAATGCTTGCCTCCGATCGGGGAATTTCCTTACAATCCGTGGCCAGTTAACCTAAATTGAGACAGCCGCAGGTGCCAATACCCGAATTGTATTACTCGGGTTGGGCTGACAGATTCATTCGCGGACTCCCCGCGCGGAGGATCGAGTCGATGAGCATTGTGGTGTGAAAGGTCATGCGCCGGCTGCCCAAGCCGTTGTTGCTGGCCTTACTGTTCTTTGCGCTAGTGGCGATTTGCCGGGCTTAGTCGCCTCTTACAACTAAATTCACACCCATCGGACACTCATTGAGGGAGTGATGTATTCTCTGTAACTCGGGCCGCGAACCAGGCTCGGGCACACTTGGAACCTATTACCCACTTTCTGACTGGCGCTTGCATGGGACGCGCAGGGTTGAATCGCAAGACGGCTCTCGCAACGTTAACGGTGACGCTGGCCGCCGAGGCACCTGATCTGGACGTGCTCGGCGAGTTCAAGGGACGGGTTTTTGGCTTCGCGCACCATCGCGGCTTTACTCATTCTTTTCTGGGCATCGCGCTGGTATCGGCTGCAGTGGTCGGCTTAGTTTATTTGATTTGGCGGCTGCGGGGCCGAAAGCTCAAGGACCCCCATTTGCCGCCGCGCTGGGGATTGCTGTTTGGGTTCGCGTATCTTGCCGCGCTGAGCCATATTCTGCTCGATTACACGAATAATTATGGCGTCCGCCCGTTCTGGCCGTTCTCGGAGAAATGGTATTCGTGGGACATCGTCTTCATCGTTGAGCCGGTCATTCTGATCTTTCTGATTTTAGGGCTGGTGCTTCCCGCGTTTTTTTCCTCGATCGATCGCGAGATCGGGGTGCGCCGCAAGCAGCCAGCGGGCCGCTGGGGCGCATCTCTTGCGTTGCTTGGTGTAGTTGCTCTGTGGGGAGTACGCGACTATGAGCACCGGCTCGCCGTGAACGCGATCGAAGCCCGCACCTACGAGGGTGCTGATCCTATCCGTGCCTCGGCCTTCCCCCTGTGGTGGAGTCCATTTCGCTGGGTCGGCGTAGTCGAAACCCGGAATTTCTTTGCCACGATGATGGTTAATTCATCGGCTCCCGAGGTCGATCCCGACGGAGAGATGCAGATCATCTACAAGCCCGAGGAAACTCTGGTGACGCTTGCAGCCAAGCGATCGTATCTTGGGCGCGTCTATCTCGACTGGGCGCAATACCCCATCACCGAGACCGAGCCGCTTGCATCGGGAGAGCAGGGGTTCATCGTTCGCTTCAAGGATCTGCGTTTTCAGCAGCCCGGACAGACGAGTCGAAATGTTCTCACAGGCAGTGTGGTGCTTGATCGCAACTTGAAGGTCGTGGGTGAATACTTTGGATTGAAGAAGGGCAGCACCACGCCGGAAGGTGCCGGATCTGATTAGCGTTAAGTCGCAGAGACCGTTGAACATCCGCCGAAGGCGTGCCGAGAAGAGTGAATCTTGCCTCGTGGCAATCCTTTGACTTGACGCCGCTGCCGTCACAGGCCACAATCTTGTTTGGGATTTTTGTCCTACTGAGGTGACTTCATCATGCTGGCTTATTTGTTTGTGGTCCTCGCCGTGGCGGTCCGGTTCATGCCCCATCCCTGGATGTTTACGCCGGTAGTCGGTGCGCTGCTGTTCTTCGGGGCACGCGGTCCACGCCGACAGCTCTGGATCCCGTTCGCGCTATTGGCCACTTCGGACGTGGTGCTGACCAAGTTGGTCTACTCGTATCCCTTCAGCTGGGATCACTATGTGACCTTCGCATGGTATGCGGCTGTAATCTGGCTGGGCACACGGCTAGGCGCTAAGACTAAGTGGATTCCTGTGGTCGGTGCTGCGCTTGCGAGTTCGGTTTCGTTTTACCTGATCACCAACCTGGTAGCTTGGGCATGGCTGGATATGTATCCAAAGAATCTCAGCGGTGTGGTGGAGTCTTACGTCGCCGCGCTGCCGTTTTTCCGCCATGCAGTTGTTGGCGATTTGATTTTCACGGTCGCGATGTTCGCTGCACCTATGGCGGTGCATGCGTTATCTGGAGCGTTCGGTCGCCAGAGTGATCATGCAGCGGCGTAGGTTGTAGAGACCGAGGACAACAGACGAGAGGACCTGATTCTGGGTTGGACTCTCTGCGAATCCTACGTACCCTTCGCGGCTACGACCTTTTTCTTCTTTCTTCGCATCACCAGCCAGATCACCAATCCTACGAGAATGGCTTCCAGGATCAGATAGTAATGCTGCCGGAATAGGCTCCCGAACAGATGGACGACGTCTGGGCCGAACTTGATGGTCAGCAGTCCCAGCGACAGGAAACGCACCATACGGCCGGAGAAGATCGCCACCAGGAAGCGAACGAATCCCATCTCTGATACGGCGGCCGCCAGCACGAATATCTTGAAGGGCACTGGCGGCGGAAGCATCGCGGGCAACATCAGGCTCCAGAATGGATGCTTGTCGAATGCCGCATGAATCTTTTCGAAGCGTTGCGGTGGAATGCGTTTGCGAAGGAGTTCTTCACCGCCCTTGTAGCCGATCACATAAATGAGGATGCTGCCAAAGGTTGATCCCGCCGAGGCCATGACGGCGTACAACAGGAATCGGGCAGGATCCTGGTAGACGTAGCCGGCCACGACCGCGTCGACGGGAAGACCGATGAAAGCGCCATCGAGCGCAGCCACCACCAGCACGCCCCACGCGCCCAAGGGCTTCAGCAGCGCCCACAGGAATGCGGTGTAGCGGGAAAGGATGTGCTTGATCGTTTTCAAGGTGTGAGAGTAAAAGTGTACGCGAAAGCGCGGAGGACGATCTGTAGACGTAGCTAGCTACGTCTCTACCGACTATTAGTCGTGTTTTGTATTTCCGCTGAGCAACTGCAGCGCGTGGGGCAGCAGATCAATCACGGCCTCGAGTGAATCGACCGCGCCGGCGGGGCTTCCGGGCAGATTGACGATCAACGATTTTCCCCGCACTCCACAGACTCCGCGGCTGAGAACCGCGAGCGTCGTCTTCTTGGCGCCTTCGGAGCGCATGCGTTCGGCTACGCCTTCGAGTAGGCGTTCGCAGACGGCTCGGGTGGCTTCGGGCGTGACATCGCGCTCCGCGATTCCGGTCCCGCCGGTCGTGACCACGAGTTGCGCTTCCTGAACCCAGTAAGCGATGGCGGTCTGAATCGCGGATTGCTCATCGGGAACAACCTCCGTCCCCATGAGCGAAAAATTTCTTTTTCTGAGAAGCTCTCCAACCGCGGGGCCAGAAACGTCGGCGCGATCGCCGCGGGCACAGGAATCGCTGACTGTGATGACGGCTGCGGTCATGTCTTTCGGAGTCGAGCCGGGAGTCGAGCGTTCGGGCGTCGACCTTTCAGGAGTCGAGGAGGACATCTTCTTCCTCCTCTTCGGGCTTTCCGCCGCCGTCGCGCTGTGCCTCGTCGAGCTGGCGCAGGCCTTCCATCAGCAAGCCCTGGGTGTTCAACTGGGTGGTCTGCTGGGTAGACTTGCCTTCAAAATTGACTTCGAAGTTTCCATCCGTCCAGCGCAGGACTTTGAACACCGCCTGATCACCAAGCAGCGAGCCATAGGTAGCGTGAGTGACCTGGCCTTCTTTGAAATACAGGTCGCACTTGTCGTCTTTATTGGTCAGCGTGAGGGAACAGCTCTTGCGGCCCATTTCCAGAGACTGCACGAGGTCGATCACATTCATCTGAAGCAGACTGCCCCGCAGCACGCCGTCCGAGGGAACGGTCTTGGCCATCTTTTCCAGGGCGATCTTGTCGATGACCCGCTTGATGCGTTGGGTGGCTTCCCGCAGGAAAAATGGTTTCTCGACGAAATCGTCGACGGGAAGATCGGGCGTGCTCAACTTTTCGCTGATGTCGGTTTTGGTCGCCACCAGGATGACTGCGGCTTCGGCGGTTCGAGGGCGGCTTCTCAGCTTTTCGACGAGCTGGCGGCCATCCATGCCTGGCATACGATAGTCGCACACCAGCAGGTCGGGAGGATCGTCGACCGCCTTCAGCAGTGCATCGGCCGCGTCGGTTGCGGTCGTAACCGTGGCGAGCGGCGTCAAGGCGCCGCGCAGCAACCCCAGCACCATCGGATTGTCATCCACCAGCAGGAGTCTTACGTTGTTCGCCATGGAACGCGCTATGTTTGCTTGCGGACGCGGCGGTAAGCGCCGGTCTCTTTTCGGGCGCGGCGATACTCGCCGCTTTTGCCGCCGCACTTCCGCTCGAGCACGATTTCGCGAATCTCGATGCCCTTGTCGAGCGCCTTCAGCATATCGTACACGGTCAGCGCGGCAACGCTGGCGGCCATCAGCGCTTCCATTTCCACACCGGTCACCGCCGTGGTTGAAACTTTCGAGGCAATCGCGACGCCATTCTCGCACAGCCGCATTTGCACATCAACGTGGGTGAGCGGCAAGGGGTGGCACATGGGAATCAGATCGGCGGTGCGCTTCGCGGCCATAATTCCGGCGAGGCGCGCCACCTCCAGAGGATCGCCCTTGGGATTGTTGGGCAAGGCTCTTAATACCTTGGGCTTGATGGCCACGAAGGCGCTGGCCTCGGCTTCGCGCTTGGTGGGGTTTTTAGCGGAAACGTCAACCATTCGGGATCGTCCGGAATGATCGTAATGGGAGAGCTTCTTGGGCATCCGAAAGCTATCTTACTAGAAGCTCTCGGACAAATGGCTGGCAATGCGGCACGAGAAATATGTGGGGCGAACACATGTTTTTCTAATTGGCAGCTCCGGGCAATCGAGTCCGCTGCACGGCCAGAGGATACCGCCCTTTCGTCGCCAGCAAGCGATTGGTGCGTTGCATCTTCTTCCAGTCATATTCGTAGGCGGTTCCGCACGTGAGGCAGATCTGATAATGCTGGCCATCGCCGCCAAGTCGTGGCCACGTAAACCGGTGGGGGCAGAAGTCTCCGAACAGTCGCTGAAAGAATTTCATGTCGTCGCTCGCTTGCGCGCCGGGCCAGATTCTATGGCGCGATCTGTTTTTGAAGAGTGGCGGGTGAATCGATTGGACTACGATCCGGGCACACTTTCAAATTACGGGAGTGCATGTCGGCACAAGTTACTCGTAGTTGGACGGGAACGGCCTTTCGCAAGCCATACAATTGCACGCCTCGAATCTTCGAGTTGTTGCGGTAGATTTCGGGAGCCCTAGCGCATCAGCAGCGGAACCCATTCGCCTGCTCCGATGCGTTCGCGATCGGGTGGAACGACAACGTAGCAATTTGCTGCCGCGGTTGCGGCGATGTCTCCTGATCCCTGCCAGCGTACCAGTTCGACTTCCGCCTGTTCGAACTCGCCCGAGAGGATCGCTGGCAGAAAGCGTTTCAATCCTGTCTTGGTCTTGATCTCGGACTTGAGCTTCGCATGCAGGAAAATCAGCTTGCGCGGTGTCATGCCGGTGAGGGCTTCCAGAACCGGCCGGGCGAAGAGTTCGAATGTGACCATGGTCGAGACCGGGTTTCCTGGCAGGCCCAAAAAATATGTGTGGCCTTCGGGGCCCAAAGCTCCGCTTTCTTTTGTGCTCTTATCGGCACGGCTGAAACCGCTCCCTACCGGAGCGTCTCCCCCCGACCCGCTTTCCTCCGCTTCCCGGGCGAGGGCGCCCGCGCCACACGGAACTCTGCCAAATACTACTGGCCTTCCGGGTTGAATCTGGGCTCCGGTGAAGAAGAATTCTGCCTGGAATTCTGCCAGCGCTTGCTCCACCAGATCGTATTTGCCCATGGAGACTCCGCCGGTCAGCAGGAGCAGGTCGGTTTCAAGGCCGTCTGCGATCAGTTCTTGCAGGCGTTCGGGCTCGTCAGGGGCGATGGGCAGCAGCACGGGTTCGCCGCCCGCAGCCTGGATTTGCGCGGCTAGTGAGTAAGTGTTCGAATTGCGGATCTGGTTGGGCTTGAGGGGCACATCGATGTCTACGAGCTCGTCACCCGTGGCAAGCACGGCAACTCGAGGCTTCGAATACACCAGCAGGCGCGATCTCCCGACTGAGGCGGCGACGGCAACCGCTGAATGATCGAGGCGGAGGCCCGGAGACAACAGTTGGTCTCCTCTTTGTGCCTCCGCCCCAACGGGAACGATGTTATCTCCGGCCTCAATTCCTTTTGTGATTGTGACCTGATCGCTCTCTCTCGATGTGTATTCGACCATCACTACGGCGTCGCTCCCCGGCGGCGCGGGAGCGCCAGTCATGATGGCAGCCGCCTGGCCGGAGTTTACTTTTAGGGTTGCATCTGCTGCCGCGCCAGCTTTGATCTCAGCGACGACTTGCAACGTTGCGGGGAGCTTTGCGAGGTCAGCCGCGCGGACTGCGTAGCCGTCGCGCGTGGCTCGCGGAAAAGGAGGAAAGTTGCGATCCGCGTGTACCTGCTCTGCCAAGATCTGGCCTGGACTGTCAAGCAGTTCCACTAGTTCTTTCCCCCGAGGACGCAAGATCGCGGCATGCTCTTCGACGACATGGCGAGCCTGTTCAAAGCTCAGAATGTTAGCGGGAGCGGGCATGGAGGAGATAATACGACAGCTGAATAGGAAAAACCGTGGCGCAGCGTACTTGTTGGGGTCGAAAGGCTGGCAACTAAGTTGCTTGTGATTTATGTTTTGAGGCGACCTTGCAATTCCTGCGGATCGGTTGCATACATTATCGCGGTATCGAAATCCACGACTCCTGTGCGGATCAGTTTCTCAAGCTCACCGTCAAAGTGCTGCATACCGTCGGAGGCGCCGGCTCGCATGGCCTGAAGCAGATTCTCACCCGAGGAATCGTTCGCCTCCATGCATGCCTGGGTACGGGAATTCGCTTTGATCATCTCGACCACCGCGATTCGCCCCTCCCCGTCTTTGCGTGGAATAAGGCGTTGCGAAATGATGTAGCGAAAGCTTCTCGCTAGCCGGCTGCGAATCGACGACTGATCGCATTGGCCAAATGAGCTGACCACGCGTTCCACGGTTTTGGCGACGCTCACCGCGTTCAGGCTGGTAAGAACCAGGTGACCGCTTTCGGCGGCTTCCAAAACCATTTCCATGGTTTCGCGATCGCGCATCTCGCCCACCATGATCACGTTCGGCGCCTGCCGCAATGCCGCCCGCAATGCGACTGCGGTGCTCGGGGTATCGCTGTGCAACTCGCGCTGGTGAACGGTGGCCCGCTTGTGATTGTGCAAGAACTCGATCGGATCTTCGATGGTCAGAATGTGGCAAACTTGTTCCTGATTGATGCTGTCGAGCAGCGCGGCCAAGGTCGAGGACTTTCCTGAGCCTCGCGGCCCTGTGACCAGCACAATGCCCTCGCGGAGGTAGGCCACTTCGGCGAGCGGCTGCGGCAGGCCCAGTGAAGCCAGAGCTGGAATCGAAGTCGCGATGACCCTCATCACCACGGCGCAACTGCCCCGCTGGATGAAGACGTTCACACGGAAACGGGCGACTCCCGGGAGTCCAAAGGAAACGTCGCAAAAACCCTGTTCGCGCAAAATGGCAATCGCCTGTTTGTTCTCGCCGATGAGATCAGAGGCAAGGCGGCGCGTATCGTCGGCGCTAAACGGGTGAAGCCCCGCGCCTTGCACCGCTATCAGTTGGCCATTGATTTCCACTTGGGGCATACGGCCGGGCGAAAAAATGAGGTCGCTGACTTGATGGTTCGCGCGCAGGATGGATGCCAACAGAGCGTGAGTAGCCACTGGACCCGAACCGGTCGAGGGCTCGAGAACCACGGAGATTGGAGCATGACCTGGTGCTGCCATAATTCGCTTGGAAGGACTCAAGCGGAACTGAGTTCCGCTATGAAGGCCTGAACTTTAATCTAGTGAAATGGACAGTAGGGTTCTACGAAGAACGTCACCGGCATCACACCTTCGTAATGAAGTCTTTGGGGGTTCGCGCGAGCAGCTCGGGACAAGAAAGGGGCGGCTTTTGCAGCCGCCCCTCAAAACAATCAGCGTTTGAACTGCGGTTTATTTCTTCGTAGTCGCAGGCTTTTTCTTGGGCGTACCGTAACTGGTCTCGACCGTGGATCCGAGTCCCTGAAGCATAGCCTTGGCCTCTTCCGCATGCGGACCAGTAGGCGCCAACTCGAGGTATTTCTGGAAAGCATCGGCGGTACCGGGAGGCGCCACCATCTTGTCTCCTTGCAGTGTGGCTGCGCCAATCAGATTGGTGCCTTTCCAGTAATACGCATCCGCCCGAGCCGGATCGGCGACAATCGCCTTATCAAAAGCTTCGACTGCGGCTTTTCGCATATCTGAATTATTGGTCGTATTAGCATTGGTCAAGATCGCGCCCAGATTGAAGTAATACATACCCGCGCCGGCAGGGTCTAACTGCGCTGCCTGGTTGTAAGCTTTGACCGCGTCGTCGGTCTTGCCGAGCTGGGCCTCCGCCTTGCCCAGGTTGTTGTATAGCTGGGCAAGCATCTTGACCGAGTCCGGTGGTTTCGGACTGGGGGCGGCGTCCAAGGCCTTCTGCCTCATTTCCGTGGCCTTCTGGTAATCGGCCGCCGCGGCTTCGTAGCGCTTCTTTTTTTCCGCGGTATCGGTCTGCTTGGTAGCCGACCCCAGTTCGTAATCACCCAGCTTGGCCCAGAGGACATCGCGGCTGGGGTCCATCTGTGTCGCTTCCGTAACCTGGGCGATGGCAGTCTCGTAATCCCCGGCATCCGAGGCGGTTTTGGCTGCGGACAGCTTTTCGTTCAAAGTCTTGATGGTGCTGTTTTCTTTGGTAATCTTGGCCGCCTGCTCCTGCTGCGCCTTGATCTGCTCTGGCGTTAACCCCGAACCCTGGGCGGCCGCCGCCGCCTCTTTCTTCATGTCAAAATCCAGGGTGTTCTCGTCGTTGCTGGCGGTAAACCCGTTGTAATGAAAAATTTCCTTGCCGTCGGTCCCCAAGAGAGTGACTTTGTAGTGGCCGAGTTGAATCCCCAGGGAAAAGTATTCGCCCTTGCTGTTGGTTTTGATGTCATATTTCCGTCCCGTGTCGGCGTTCTGCCATTCCACCGTCGCGCCGACAATCGGTTTACCGTCCGCGTCTTTGCAGACGCCTTTCACGCTGCCCGTGTCCTGGGCGAATGCGGGGCTCGCGCATAGCCCAACTACCAACATAAAGAGCGCCAGCACCATGAAATAATGCTTCATCGTTGTTGCCTCCGGATCAAACTTGAATTTCTGCTTTGTGACTCTTGCGTGCTACGCATTCTCGACTGCCTCGCAGTAACGGACAGGGTCTGCCGCGCCGGCCTCCTGAAAGGCGCGCAGCCGCAGCACACAACTATCGCACACTCCGCAGGCGCGATCTTCCTGACTGTAACAAGACCACGTTAAATCGAAGGGAGCGCCCAATTCAAGGCCAAGCGTCACAATCTCACGTTTGCGCAGGCCGATCAGCGGGGTCACGATTTCGATGCGGCCTTCCTTCGTTCCCGTTCTTATTACCTCATTGAAGGCGCGATAATAGGCGGGTCGGCAGTCAGGATATCCCGAGCTATCCTGTTCCACGGCGCCAATGTAAACCTTTTCCGCCTCCAGAACCTCGGCCCAGCTCACCGCGACTGACAAAAAGTGTGCGTTGCGGAAGGGCACGTAAGTTATCGGAATCTCGTGCCCAAAAGTCGTGGATGTCGGAACCGCAATATCGCGATCGGTCAACGCCGATCCGCCAATCGCATGCAGAGCCTCATTTCGAACTAACAGCTTGTCACGAATCCCCAAGCGATCGCAAATCTCCAGGAATGCCCGTCGCTCTCTTTCTTCTGTACGCTGACCGTAACTGATATGCACGGCAGCCGCGCTAAACTCCCGCGCCGCTAGCGTCGCGCAGACGGAAGAGTCCATTCCTCCACTGAGCAGGACTACCGCGCGAGATTTGAGCTCTCTTACCATGTTGGACCTTGCACCCCAGAGTCACAGTGACACAGAGAAATCAAGAGGCGAACGAACTTGTCAGAGCTCAGAACTGGTCTCACCCAATCGCCGCCGATTGTTGCCTTCTCTGTGGCTCTGTGTCTCTGTGGTGAAAGATTTATACGCTCTTCACCGCGGGGTCCCAAATAAATTTGTGGACCTGCAAGCCCAGGCGAGCCGGGACATTGTCCGCCAGCATCCATTCTGCGAGTTCGCGCGGATCTAGCAAACAATGCGAACTGTCTCGTGCACCACTTGAGTCTTTGCTGAACGCCGGCGAAAACAACACAGCGTTCACCCGGCGATCCAAACCATGGCGCGTGACAAAATCACGGGCGAACTCATAGTCGGCCCGGTCGCTCAATACGAACTTGACTTCGTCCGTCGAATCGAGCGTCTCCAGGTTGTGAATGTGGAAGCTATCGGCTTCACCTGAATCCGGGCACTTCACATCCACGATTTTGACTACACCCTTCGGCACTCGCTCCAGGGGACGCTCGCCACTGGATTCGAGCAAAACAGTATAGCCATCGTCCAGCAGCCGCTGCATCAGAGGCACGACTTCCCGCTCCTGCAGCATGGGCTCGCCGCCCGTGATCTCCACCAGACCGCTGGCGCTGAGATGCTCAACTTCTTCCGCGACTTCTTCCACGGTCATGCGATGACCGCCGGCGAAAGTGTACTCGCTGTCGCACCAGGAGCAGCGAAGATTGCATCCGGTTAGACGCACAAACACGCAAAGGACTCCGGCGTGCGTGGACTCGCCCTGGATCGATTTGTAGATTTCGGTGATCTGCATGAGTAGCCCTGGCGCGGGACAACAGCACTACGGCTCCGAATAGCTGGCCGTCGTCGTGTCGGTTTCAAACACCGTGACGTTTTTCACGCGCACCCGCCCGCGGGTAACTCGATCGAGCCTCTCGTTAGCCTGATCGTAAAAATACTTGGCAAGGTTCTCTGCCGATGGATTCAATACGGTGAAGGGCTCCAGATCATTAATCATCTGGTGATCCAGCCGTTCGATGGCATGCCGCATGACCTCACGCAAATCTTTGAAATCGAGCAACAGCCCGGCCTTGTCGAGTTCCTTACCGGCCAGCGTGACCCGTACCTTGTAATTGTGCCCATGCGGATTTTCGCACTTGCCTTTGTAATTGCGCAGGTAGTGTCCTGCAGCGAAAGAGTCGTCTACGGTAACCTCAAACATGAACCCTCTTGGCGGCCTGAGCATGGCGAAGCGCGGGCCGTCGCCCCACTAATTATTGTACCCCGGTGCGGCGCAAATTGATTAGGGCAGCACCTCGCCATAGTTCGATGTTGCTGGACATTGGAAAGAGAGCTTCGATGAGGCGGGGCAGCCATTGCCCGGACTGAGAGGGCGCCCATCCTACATCAGAACAGTCGGATGGCCTTCGCCTGCTCGATGGCCGAAACTTTCCTGAGTTCTGCCAACACCGGCTCGGGAACGCCTCCGTCCACGTGCACCACTGCGATTGCGTCGCGTGGGGAGCCAGGTTTCGCATTCCCCATCCGGCGGCCAAGGGAGAAATCTGCAATGTTGATTTTGTGATTCCCGAGAATCGTGCCCACTTTCCCAATCACTCCGGGTACGTCGCGATTGCGCAGGTAGATGAGGTTGCGCTCGAGGGGAGCGTCTACTTCAATTCCGTCCACATGCAGCAAGCGTGGGGCATTCTTATGCAACACCGCGCCCTTGACGACGTGCTCTTCCTCACGAGCCTTGACCGTAATCGAGAGAACGCTCCCTGCTCCTCCTGTCGAGCCTTTAGGCTTGCGTTCTTCGTGAATGCGCAGGCCGCGCGAGGAAGCAATCGCAGCCGCATTCACCAGATTCGCTTTCTCCTCTAAGGCCTCATTCAAAATGCCCTTAATAGCGCCATTACGAATTAGCTCCGTCTTCCATTCGGCAATGTGCCCGCTGTAGCTGAGTGAAATCTCCTCCAACGCGCCTTCGCTCACCTGGGCCAGGAAAGAGCCCAGCCTTTCCGCGAGAACGATGTAGGGTTGCAGTTCAACATACTCATCGTGCGAAACCGACGGCACATTGACCGCATTCTGGATGACTCCGTGTTTCAGATATTCCTTCACCTGCAGCGCAATCTGATAGCCCACGGCCTCTTGCGCCTCAAGGGTCGAGCCGCCGATGTGAGGAGTGAGAATCACGTTGTCCAAGGCTGTGAGAGGGGAGTTCTTCAGCGGCTCCTCGACAAAAACATCCAGCGCAGCGCCGCCTACGTGGCCCTTTAGAGCGTGAGCGAGAGCTGCTTCGTCGACCAGTTCACCCCGCGCACAGTTCACCAGCCGCACACCACGCTTCATCATCTTCAAGGATGTGGCGTTTATCATGCCGGTGGTTTGGGGAGTGAGACCAACATGCAGGGTCAGATAATCCGACGCGGCGTAGACTACCTCGAGCTTGGCAATTGCGATGCCTTGTTCCTTAGCCACCGCGATTGATACGAATGGATCGTGCGCCACGATCTCCATCCCGAAGGCTCGCGCCCGTCGCGCGACTTCCATGCCAACGCGCCCCAGTCCCACGATGCCCAATGTCTTGCCTCGCAGTTCCGTTCCTTGAAGAGATTTTTTCTCCCACTTGCCGGCGTGCATCAGCTCGTTTGCGCGGCAGAGGTGACGCGCAAGAGCCAGCATCATTGCCAGGGTGTGTTCCGCCACGGCAACTGCATTCGCACCGGGCGTGTTCATGACCGCGATGCCCTGGCGCGTCGCCGGCTCCAGTTCGATGTTGTCCACGCCAACCCCAGCCCGCCCGATTACGCGCAGCTTGCGCGCCTTGGCCAGCAGTTCGGCATTGACCTGCACAGCCGAGCGCACGATGAGAGCATCGGCGGACTCTAATTGGGACGCCAATCCGCCTTCCATTTGCTCGGGTGTAACGACAATCCAGCGCGGCTCCCGCAGAAGGTCTACGGCGGAGGCAGAAATCTTTTCAGCGATAACAATTTTCATGTTTGGTAAAACCAGCCACGGATTTTCGCGGACTTTAGGGATGAGGCTCAACTGAAACAATCTTCATCCGTGTAATCGGTGGGAATCCGTGGCGGGTTGTCCGGACAATCAAGAGCGTGCGACCAGGTCAGTTCTCGCTGATTTTGCGTAAACCTCCTGAGCGGCGCTTACCGCCGCGCCATACTCCACCGGTTGTCCGGTCACGCTCGCAAGCACGTGTTCGAGCGCGGCCAGGATGCCAATCGTATCCAGATAATCGTAGTATCCCAGGTGCGCGATGCGGAACAGTTGTCCCTTCATTTCACCTTGACCATTAGCGACCACAGCAGCGAAGCATTCGCGGAAGTGCTTTACGATGACTCCAGAGTCGACGCCGCTTGGCGCCTGGACTGCAGTCAGAGCTGCCGCTGGAGCCGACGACGCGAATAATTTCAGGCCGAGTGCTCGCGCGCTCGCGCGGGTCATCTCAGCCGCCAGTTCCGCGTTGTCGATCAACGCCTTACGCCCAGCTACCAGATCGTCCTCGCCCATCTGCCGGATGAAATCGAGCGTTGCTCCGAGTGCGGCAAATAACGAGGTTGCCGGCGTGTACGCCGACTCTCCCTTGGCCGCGGCTTTCCGTTCCCTTCGGAAATCAAAGTAATACCGCGGAGACTTCGCCGTCTCCATCCGCTGCCACGCGCGCTCACTGACCGCGCAATACGCCAGCCCCGGCGGGATCATCAGCGCCTTCTGCGATCCGCCAATGATGACGTCAATGCCCCACCCATCCACATCGAAATGCGTGGTGCCGAGGCCGGTGATCGCATCTACTACGAGTAGCGTGTCATCGCCCGCGCGACGCACCAACTGCGCGATGCCTTTTACATCATGGCGAGCGCCCGTCGAGCTCTCGGTGGATTGCACATATACCACTCGAATGTCCGCAGTGAGCTTCTTCCTGATTTCGTCCAGCGCGAAGGTCTCGCCATAGGGCACGCTCATGACTTCGACCGCACAGCCGAAAGCCTTGGCCAAATCGCGCCAGCGCTCGCCGAATTTTCCTGCCGTGAGTACAAGTACTTTATCTCCCGGCGAAGTCAGGTTCGAGACTGAGCCTTCCATCACGCCGGTCCCCGACGATGCCAGCACAAGCACATCGTTTTGGGTGCCGATGAAATCCTTCATGTCGGCCAGCACCCTCGAATACAGAGCGCGGAAGCCGGCCGTGCGATGGTGCATGGCAAATGATGCCATCGCAGTCTGAGCCGCTGGAAGAATGGGTGTGGGACCGGGAGTAAAGAGACGGTTTTTGCGCAGCATTAGTTAAGCCCCTTGACACGGCGGAATGTTCCTCCCAAGTATTTTAGCGGAAGCTGGCTATTTCAACGTAAGCCCACCCACACCTCTCTTTGCGAATGAAAATGCAGACGCGAGCGGGCCGAGAATCCGGCGCGAGCTTACTTAGCGGCGAGGACTTCAGGTTTCGCAATTTCAGGGGGCTTGGCAAAGAGGTCGGCCGCTTTTGCGAAGAGGGCCTTGGCAATTTCACCGTTGAGGTGCGCGTTCCGGCCATTCTCATCGGCAAACGTATCAAAGATGCCGTATTTTGCGGGTCCCATCTTAATTGCGTACCAACTCATCGTCCCCGGCTCGCGTTCGGCGAGCGGCTGCGCCGATCTCAGGAATGCTTCCACTTCCTTCTCTTTGCCCGGTTTCGCTTCCAACTGTGCCCAAATCGCTAACCTGCTCATGGTGTCGCCTCCTGCACATGAGATGCACAAAGTACAAATTAGTCTCGAAGACTTGTTCGATAACACTTGGCCCTGACTTCGAACTGCTCCGCTATATAATTGCTGCACAATGAGCCTGATTGAACAAATCCAGAGAGATATTACCGCCGCTATGAAAGCCCGCGCGGAGCAGCGGTTGTCCACTTTGCGCATGGTCAAGACCGCGCTCAAGAATCGCGAAATCGAAAAGATGGCGCCACTCGACGACAAAGAAGCGCAGCAGGTACTGAGTATGCTCATCAAGCAGCGCAAGGACTCAGTCGAGCAATTCACCAAAGGCGGCCGCCAGGAAATGGCGGACAAAGAAGCCGCCGAAATCACGTTGATTGAGGCTTACCTGCCCAAGGCGGCCGGGAAGGAGGAGATCGTGGCCGGCGTGAAAGCCGTGATCGCCGAGATGGGCTCGCCTACGATGAAAGACATGGGGGCGGTAATGAAAAACGTCATGGCCCGCTTCGCGGGGGCTGGCGTTCGCGTGGATGGAAAGGTGGTCAGTGAGGCCGTCAAGCGGGAATTAACGCCGAGATAGCGGGGGAACAACATGCCCCGATCGCGACTGCATGCAGAGCATTTGAGGATTTTGTTGAGTGTAGTTGGTTGCGTACTGTTTTTCGCTGCCGCTTCTTCGCATGCAAGGTCCAGTTCAAGGCCTGGGTTATGCCCAAGCTTCCGGATACACCTAAGGGTCTTGCAGTCAATTCACACGGCAACCTCTACGCGACCCTGATGCCAACATCTACGTCGCATACACGGGCCACTCGAAACGTGACTTTAGAAAAGACTTGGGAGATCCGTTTCATCTCGCTTGCAGACATCCGACTGTAACCCGCTCCGGGGTTTATGAGATCGACGGTCGGACCCGGAAGGTGACACCCTCGCGACGAAAGCGGAGGGTTGGCCATTCTGCTAATCCCGATGATGTGGCGATCGACTCTAGCCGCAATGTGTACATGACCGACCTCCCATACTCGGGAATTTGGAAGATCTCTTTTCACGGGAAAAAGGTCGACCTGTGGTCAGCACACCCTCTGCCCAATTGGTCCTCCAAGCCTTATTCGGGGTTCCCTCCGGGCGTCAACGATCTTGTCCTCGATAAGCAGAAGAACATTTATTGTATTACCGACGGCGACGCCCTTGGTGCTCAGGATCGCGATCTGCTGGCCAATGACCGAACCGCGAAGCAAGGTGCAAAGCAGAAAAAACCGGACGGGGCAGGGGAATGCAGCCATAGTCCTCACGATCGACAATTTTGGAGTCAGAAGAATTGTCGATGAGTCAGGGCCGGGACTCACGGCAACAGCCGGGATAAGGCTTGCGAAGGTAACGTGAGGCGGCGCGGCAGGAATCTACCAAATTGTTTTTAGAAGCGGACTACTGCGAATCCGCTCATCCTGCGTGATCAGGGCGATTCCTTCGGCTCTGGCGGTTGCGCCGATAAGCCTGTCCGCCGGATCGCGTGGATAACCTTCAGCGAACTGCGTAGCGAGAATTGCGATCTCTTGGGTGATGGGCTTCACGATTACGCCAACGGTTTCCAAGACCTGACGCACGGACGCATCGATGGTCCCGTAGGTCTCGATCCGGTGCCGCGCAAACAGCGATGCCATTTCCCACAGACTGATAGAAGACATTGCCAACCCACCGCCCGTGCGCGCCCTGAGTAAAGTTGATGCAGCAGTCCGCGAAAGACGTTTCGGCTCGATCGCGGCCCACACGACCACGTGCGTGTCCAACAGAATCACCGCAATGCGTCCCAAGCTTCGGGGTCTTCCAACGGCTCTGTGATGTCTCCCACAATTTTCATCACGCCAGATAGCCTGCCCAGAAAATCATCTGAAGGTTCTTCCGCCGGCACAAGCTTTGCGACCGGGCGGCCTTTCTTAGTAATGACCACAGGCTCGCGGGTGGACCGCACATCGTCCATGACTTTCAGGCATTGAGCTTTGAACTGTCCAGCCGGCATCGTTTTCATGACCACTCCACATGACCATGGTCATTGTAGCATGACCAGAGATCGCAATCACACGCATGCTGGAATCTAACTGCTAATAGCCAGAAGCCCCTACTTCAACTCCTGCAACTTCGTCGAGGCTAACTGTGCGGCTTGGCTAGCTGGATTTTCCTTCTGGATGGTTTCGTAGGTGCGTTTGGCTTCGAGCGGCTGGTTGTCTGACTTATAAGTAGCGGCCAGTTCGATCTGAGCCGTCACCTTGCCTACCGTGCTGGTAGGTTTCGCAGCCAATTGTTTGTAGACTTCAATCGCCTGCTTATTACGGCCGCTATTGCGATAGACCGATGCCAAGGCCATCTTGGCCAGCGCGGCAACGTCACTATTCGCTGAAGAAATGACGCTTTGCAAGTCTCGTTCAGCCGAGGCATTGTCTCCGAGATCCGCTGAAGTGACACCGAGAAAATAGCGGGCGAACTCGGCCGAATGGGTGTGTGGATATTTGTCGACGATCGCCTGGAATTGTTTGTGAGCCGTAGTTGCGCGCTCCGCGGCGCTTGCGAAACTCGGCTCCTCCGGCTGGGCCGGCAAGTTGGGAGGACGAACCGGAGTATCCAGCGTACGCACTGCCTGGCTGATCTCGACGCTGGCCTTCAGATCTTGCTGGTTCAAGTAATACCAGGATCCGGCGACTGCCGCAGCGAGTACTAACGCGATACCGACCGCGGCAATTAATTTGTTTTTGTGTTCTACGGACCAATGCGCGGTTTTTTCAGCCGCGTCGATCGTAGCCCGGCTGAACCGGTCCTGTTTCAGTTGATGGCGGGTTTCTGCGCGCACGAACTTCCCTTCTGAATAATGTCAGTGTGGACTGACAATTCTTCAGTCTAACAGGCAAAAATCGAGAGCGTCAAAGCCTATCCCGACCTGGTGCGAGCATTGCCCAGCATTTCTTCACATTGACGGAACCCGAAATCCCTCCTAAGATGGCTGCGCCCGTGTTCCCCCTAAGGCACGGGCTCAGGCCACTCGTCAAAGATGATCGGAAAGACGATTTCCCACTACCGCATAGTGGAATTGCTGGGCGGCGGTGGCATGGGAATAGTTTATAAGGCGGAAGACACTGCGCTCGGCCGTTTCGTGGCGTTGAAATTCCTGCCCGAAGAAGCCTCGGACGATCCTCAAGCCTTGGAGCGTTTTCGACGCGAAGCCCGCGCCGCTTCCGCGCTCAACCATCCCAACATTTGTACCGTGCATGAGATTGGCGAGCACGAAGGCCATCTGTTCATCGTCATGGAGTGCCTCAGCGGGAACACACTGAAGCACATGATCCAGGGCAGCCCGTTCGAACTCGAGCGGTTGCTCAATATTGGCATTGAGGTCGCCGATGCGCTCGATGCCGCGCATGCCAAAGGCATTGTGCACCGTGATATCAAGCCAGCGAATATTTTTGTGACCGATCGCGGCCACGCCAAGATCCTCGACTTTGGGCTGGCCAAAATAGCTCGTGTCGCCAAGCCCACAAGCGGCGAGTCGCAAACTCGCGCGGATGCAAGTGGTCTCGACCTAACTAGCCCGGGAACCGCAGTCGGCACTGTGGCCTATATGAGCCCCGAGCAGTTGCGGGGCAAAGAGCTCGACGGCCGCACCGATCTTTTTTCTTTCGGCGTGGTGCTTTACGAAATTGCAACCGGTGTTTTGCCGTTTCGCGGAGAAACTTCCGCAGTCATCACTGAAGCCATTCTCAATCGAACCCCGACTCCTCCCACTCGGCTGAATCCCGAACTTCCGGTGAAGCTGGAAGAGATCATCAGCAAAGCGACCGAGAAAGATCGCGACATGCGTTGCCAGACAGCGGCCGAAATGCGCGCCGATCTGAAACGGCTGAAGCGCTCAATAGATTCATCGCGCACTTCGACAGTTGCCGAAACGGCTGGTTCGTCCGGGTCCGCAGTCAGCGCGGTGGCTCAAACCCCGACCACGCGGTCGAAGAGCGGTCCGTTTGCATTGGCGCTTGTAGTTTGCACCGTGCTTGCGCTGGCCGCTGGCGTGTACACCGGCAAGCTACTTTTCACTAAGCCGCCGCTGCCGCCGCCAGTGTACAGACAGCTGACTTTTCGACGTGGCAGCATACGCTCGGCGCGGTTTGCTCCAGATGGGCAGACGATTCTCTACAGTGCCGCATGGCAAGGGAGTCCGGTAGATGTCTTTACTGCGCGTCCTGAAGCTCCCGAGGCGCGCTCCATGGGCCTCACGCGCACCCAGCTGGCCTCGGTTTCTTCCGCATCGGAGATGGCGGTCCTGCTGAACAGCAAAGCCATCGGAACCTGGGTGAATATGGGCACGCTGGCGCGGGCCCCGCTGGTCGGAGGGGCTCCGCGCGAAGTTCTGGAGCAAGTGCAGTGGGCCGACTGGTCGGCGGATGGAACCAGCCTCGCAGTAGTGCGTGACATGGGCGGACGCAACCGGCTGGAATTCCCCATTGGGAAGCCGTTGTACGAAACCGGCGGATGGATCGGTCACCCCCGGGTTTCTCCGAAGGGCGATCAGATCGCATTTATCGACCACCCCGTCCAGGGCGATGACAGCGGTTCGCTGGCGTTAGTCGATCTGAATGGAAACAAGAGGTCGTTATCGGGGGAGTGGTTCACCATTCAAGGTCTTGCCTGGTCGCCGGACGGCAAAGAGATTTGGTTCACCGCCAGCAAATCGGGCGTTGATCGCACACTCTATGCGGTCTCGATGGATGGTAAAGAGCGCATGGTGCTTCGCTTGCCCGGCGCCGTGATGATCTTCGACATCTTCAAAGATGGCCGCGTCCTGCTGATGCGCGCCAGTTGGCGGCGTGAACTCATAGGGATGACCGACGGGGATGCCAAGCAGCATGATCTTTCCTGGCTGGATTACACCTACCCCGCGGACTTGTCCGGAGATGGCAAGACCCTCCTCTTCGATGAAGAGGGTGGTGGCGGCTCGCTGGATTACTCGAAGTCCGGCGGCCTGTCGTATGCGGTCTATATTCGCAAGACCGATGGCTCTCCTGCGGTTCTGCTGGGCGAAGGCGGCGCGGTTGCGTTGTCGCCCGACGGGAAATCGGTGATTGCCCAGACTCAGGATTCGCCATCGCAGCTCAAGTTGCTGACCACAGGCGCTGGTGAAGCCAGGGACCTGACGAAGGACAAGATCAACCATTCGTGGTCGCACTGGTTCCCCGACGGAAAGCGCATCTTGTTTTCTGGCAACGAGCCGGGCAAGGGCGTCCGGCTGTACGTCAGCGATGTCGCTTCAGAGAAAAGCCAGCCCATCACACAGGAAGGCGTAAACGGAACCGCCTTTGTAATCTCACCGGACTCGCAGTGGGTCGCCGGAATTGGTCCCGACCAGAAGGGATATCTTTATCCGGTTGCTGGCGGCGATCCGCGGGTGATTCCGGGGCTCAATCCCGGGGAACAGCCGATCACGTTCAGCAACGATAGCCGTTCCCTGTATGTTTACCAGCCCGGCGAACTCCCCGCCTCTGTCAATCGCCTCGACTTACAAACCGGGCAGCGGACTTTGTGGAGGCAGCTCATGCCATCCGATCCCGCGGGAGTCGAGACGATCGGCCCTATTCTTATGACGCCCGATGCCAAGACCTGCGTCTTCGGATACCATCGCATGCTCGCTGACCTGTACCTGGTCGAGGGTTTGAAATAAACGAAGCGCGATATCAGACCTTGCGCTTGTAGTGGATCGGCCATTGGACTGTCCACGTCTTGCCACCGTCTTTCGACGCTTCCCAGCTCCAGTCGAACTCGTTTGCGTGGATGTTCTTGAAGACCATGCGCTGCAGAAACTTCGCGCCGTCGGGCCGAACGGCTTCACGCACGAGGACCATCTGCCCGTCTCTAAACTCGCCGATGAAATCCAGATACGCGCCTTGATTGTCGACCCACGTCTGTTTCCATTTGCCCGAGGTTGGGTCGAAAAGTGAAACGCTCATGCCGCGCAGAGGCATCGAATCTCCGCCGGAGAAATTTTCCTGGACCACACAACCGTCCATGATGCGTCTTACGCTATTTGCTCCATGGGCGACTTCGCCCTGGTTCTGTCCTGGCCACGTGAGATCCCACTCTCCGACCCAGAAATCGAGTTGCTTCTGTTTGGCGTCTGCACAGGTTTGCGGCTGAGGTGCCTGAGCGGCAGTTTGGGAATGAACGGTGGGAACAAGAGCCGCGAATAGCAAGGTAAGTATGGCAAGTCGGACGGATTGCGAGGTACGCATGTTTCCTCCTGGGAGGGTCAGACGTATCCCATCGCAAAAGGTCTACGACAAAGTTGACCGACGAGCTGCCGGTGAAACCCAGACATTGCAAGCAATGTCTTCACAAGACCTGGCTTGCTACGTCTCAGCAGAGCCCGAGAAAGACGTCACTCCCCGCTTACGCGCTCAATCTCGGCCAGGGCTTTGGTTTGGCGGAAGTGCCGGACTTCCATCACGCTGGAGGAGATCAAAATGATGACGCCGACTGTCACCGCTGCTGGTAACGCAATGTAGCGATATGCGGCCGTAAGATTGGGAGGCACACCGCGCAGACGCGCAGTGATCAGCACTCCCAGAATCCCGAGCAGCAGGCTCACGGCGAAGGACAGCAGGGTCAGCAGGAAAGTTGCAAGCAAAATACGCGCCGGGATCAAATACCAGCGGGGTTTGCTGGCGGCCTTTTCGCAGGGCGGCGGCATCGTCTGTTGATTGTAATGCCGCCATCATGAATGGTCCCGCAGCCTTTTAAGTTCGGCGAGCTTCGGTCCGGTAGTGCGCTAGAATACTTGCTATGTCTCAAGCGGCACCAGCAATTACGCGTTCTCCTGACGAGGTCGTTCGCCAGAGTCCTGTTTCGCAAGCCCCCAATGGCATCTGCTACGCCATCGTCGGCGAGGTCACAGTAGCAGCCTCTGATCTCGAGCGCATGGTCGCTGCCGTTCCCGACACCGCTGCCGCCGCCTTGCAGCGCAAGGCTTACTATTTTGTTCCGCTGACCGTGAATCAAGGCGACGACACCGTGATCGCCGACCGCTACGACGTTATGCTCAGCGACAACGCGGTCTGCCATCGCAATATTGAGCTGGGCGATTCGCAGTGCGTGTTCATCTCGACTCGGTTGATGGACGACAAGTTTTCCGTGGCGTTTGAGTTCTACATCAACGTGGGACACGCGGTGGTCGAGAAGGTGGGAGTCTCGCAGGAGTTTGCCGAGTTGGTATGGAAGCAGGTTGAGGCGGGGGCTCGCGGCGAGACTTCGCTGGATGCGTGGGAATCGCGCAAGGCGGCAACTTCGCACGAACCTAATGCCGAGAAGCACAAGAACGAATATCTGGCGGCGACCTTCTCCGACGCGATTTCCATCTACTTGCTGTCTTTGTTTATTGACGTGGATTACTACGATCTGCGGGAGCAGGACTATCCTCTGCTGGCACCGGCGCAGATGGCGGAGCGGTTGCGAAAAGTGGCGGAGATATTTCCGGCAAATCCGGGGTTTGAGTTCGCGATTTACTACAAGCGACGAAGCTAAAAGCTTAGCCACGGATTTACGCGGATTCGCACGGACTTACCTCAAAATTGTTTGTATAGCTTGACTCGACGTTACGGACAGCCTTGGCGAGTTTCTACCTATCGGGCACAGCGCGGTATCCGATGTGACGATTTTGAGCGCTATGGCGATTTTTCACCAATTGACTTCCACTCAGAGATCAACCCATTCGCTTTCATTGACTTCCCTAGGAGTCCACGCATACCATGACGTCGCGGCATGATCGGCCAGACCATCTCGCACTACCGCATCGTCGAGAAGCTCGGCGGTGGCGGAATGGGTGTGGTTTACAAGGCGGAAGATGTCAATCTCGAACGCTTCGTCGCCTTGAAGTTCCTCCCCGACGACGTCGCGAAAGATGCGCAGGCCTTAGCTCGTTTTCGCCGCGAAGCCAAAGCCGCCTCGGCTCTCAATCATCCCAACATCTGCACCATCCACGAAATCGCCGAACAGGATGGGCAGACCTTCATTGTGATGGAGTTTCTCGACGGAGCAACTCTCAAGCATCACATCTCTGGCCGGCCGATGGACACCGAGACTCTCTTATCGATCGCGATCGAAGTGGCCGATGCCCTGGATGCCGCGCATACCGGAGGCATTGTTCACCGCGACATCAAGCCGGCCAACATTTTTGTCACCAAGCGCGGCCACGCGAAGATTCTCGATTTCGGCTTGGCGAAAGTCGCGCCCCAGACAAAAAACCTTTCCGCCGGACCGACCGCAGCGACCGCTGTGGAATATCTAACCAGCCCAGGCACAGCCATCGGAACCGTCGCCTACATGTCTCCTGAGCAGGCGAAAGGCAAAGAACTTGATGCCCGTACGGATCTCTTCTCTTTCGGCACGGTGCTCTACGAAATGGCAACCGGGGTTCTGCCATTTCAGGGTGACACTTCCGCCATCATCTTCGATGGCATTCTGAATCGAACCCCGGTTACTCCTCTGCGTCTCAACCCCTCGCTTCCTGCGAAGCTCGACGACATCGTCAGCAAGTTGATGGAGAAGGACCGCGACCTGCGCTATCAATCTGCAGCGGAGCTGCGAAGCGATCTGAAGCGTCTCAAGCGCGACACAGAATCAAGGCGCGAACGGACGCAAGAGTCTAGCCCAACGCCCGCTTCAAGCCCAAGCGTACCTGTGGCATCGTCCGAGCACGCCTCAAGCGGCTCGGTTTTGGCGACTGCGGCCCGCCAGCATAAGACGGGTGTCGGCCTCATCGTCACGGTAGTCGTGCTCGTGCTGGCCGCCGCTGCATTTGGTGTCTACAGCCTGTTTTTCGCCACGCGGCATCTGCCTTTCGAGAGCATAAAGATTACAAAGGTCAGTGGCACGCACAACGCGCAGATCGGCGCCATGTCTCCCGACGGGCAATATCTCGCCTACGTGCTCAATGCCGATGGCAATGAAGCGTTGTGGCTGCGGCATCTCGCCAGCGAAAGCAATGTGCAGATCAACCCTCCCCAGCATGTGCTGTACTTCGCGCTCCGATTCGAGCCCGATGGCAGCCACATCTACTATTCCCATACCGTGCCTGCCAGCGGTCCTGCTTCGCAGGAGTTCGATCTCTATCGCATTCCGGTTCTCGGCGGAACTCCGCAATTGCTGGTCAAAGACATTGACACCAATCCCGGTTTTTCTCCCGATGGGCAGCACTTCGTCTTTGCGCGTGCCAACGATCCGGAACCGGGCAAATACCATGTCCTGATCGCCAACGCGGATGGGGGCAACGAAAGGAGCATCGCCAGCGGACCCATGACTTCCCCGATTATGTCCACATCATGGGCGCCAGATGGAAAATCCATCGCTGGAATCGCATTCCAGTCGATCGGCGGCAGAACAGTGGCAATTGTCTCCATCGATCCCAACACCGGAGCGCAGAAGACCATTTCGAGCCCTCCTTCAACAGCGATCGACAACGTGGCATGGATGCCCGACGGAAAGTCGCTAGCGGTCACCTACTCGACCATGGAAACCCGGTTCGCCCGCGATCAGATTGGGCTAATCAACTCGTCGGACGGAACATTGCGCCCGGTTACTGCCGATGCCAACGACTACGGCGCGGTGAGTGTCTCATCCGATGGAAAGACGATCGCCAGCGTCATGCGCCAGTCGATCCGCGATCTTTATGTGAGCGCAGGTGAAAAGACCGACTACTCCGACCTGAAACAAATAAGTTCAGGCGATCCGATCACCTTTGTTTCCTGGACCAATGATGGCAAGCTTCTGACTGAGCAATCGGGCGCAGCACGTGTCATCGATACCGATGGCGACGTCAAGTCGGAACTCGCTCCCGGAGCCGATGCTGGCGCTCTTCAGCCACATGGTTGTGGTGACGGGAGCGTGGTGTTTACGCGCGCGGTTCCGAAGACCATGACCCTCAACATCTGGCGCAGCAATCCGGATGGCACCGGTTTGGTCCAGGTCAGCGATGGCAAGGACGACGAGTTAGCGGCCTGTTCTGCCGATGGAAAAACTGTTTTCTACATCGACTCTGGAAATCGCAACTTCATGAAAGCTCCCCCAGGCGGTAAAGCCGAGGCCGTTTTGAAAAATGTCAATGAGCCTATCGAGGTCCGGGCTGGTTTCGCCATCGCGAGCGATGGGAATACCGCCGTACTCGGAACCTACGACTTCAAAGCACAGAAACCCAATATCTCGCTCATTTCGCTCATATCGGGCCAGATCACCCGCACGTTCGAATATGATCCCCGGCACAACGGAACCTTGCAGTTCAGTCCTGACGGCAAAGGAATTATCTATCCCATTCGCGACAAAGGTGTTGATAATCTCTGGCTGCAACCGCTCGAGGGCGGAAGCGGGCACCAGCTTACGAATTACACATCGCTGAGGATATATTCCTACCAGTGGTCGCCCGATGGAAAGCGTCTGGCACTCGTGCGTGGCGATACGCCATCGGATCTGGTTCTGATCCAGGACGTCGACAAGAAGTAGCCTTACCTCACGTACGCCAAATCAGGCACGTATTCTTCGATTTTTCTCTTCTCCAGCAGCTAAACGGCCCGGACCTTGCTACCCACGAACAGGCGATTCAACGCCGCCAGGCTCGGTTCAATAAACTGCTTGAGTTCCACAGCTAGACACTCTACTTCAAAACGGCAGATGTTGATAACAGGTCAGCATGACCGGACTCCGGTCACAACGAAGCATGAAAAGAGACTCTACGCCAAACCCCTGTTTGCAGTGAGTTGCGGCTCTTTTCAAGGGAGGCCATAGCACTCAAAACCCCCTCAATGAGTGAAATCTTCGCGATTTTTTGCTGCAAGAACCCTTTTCATCAGGCAGCAGAGCCGGGTGGGACAGTCGCTTTCGGAGGATACGGAAACGCATATTCATGGACCTTACCGCAAGTTGGACAGATGACCTTGGCGTTCAGTTCCATCTGTTCTTTGTTTTGGTCGGCCATCCCTTCCAAGAAGGCCTTCAACGCGGGACCGCAGTCCTTGCAGAGGTCGTCAGTGTTCTCGTCGGCCATAGTTGTTCTTTCAGAGTAGACGCCAAACCCGGTTTAGGGCAACACGCAGAGTGACCCGGCCGTACGGATCGCACAGGCTGAAATCCGTATGGGCGCGAAAGCGAAGTCTAACAAGGCATTCCGCGTCTCAGACCAGCATAATTTCACGATAGTTTGGCTTGACAGCAGCCATTCTGAGCATAGACTTATCGCGTTCAGGCGCGGCCACCTCTTTCTGTCCCGGTGGTTCGATTGAACTGGGGGCGGCGTTCGCTTCTAGGCGAACGCAGAGGAGGCAGCCATGAAATCCAGAACATTTTATTTTTGACTTACGGCGATAGCCGTATTCGCGCGGGCGTCTTGTGTTTCCGTAGAAAAGTCCCGTTAACAGACAGAGGGTGAAATCAAGCGAACAGAAGAGAGCGAATATGAAACCCACTACGTTGACGTGCATCATCCTCACCGCCGTATTTGCTGTGCTGGCCGCCCCTATTCGGACCGCCGCGCAGGACGACGAACGACACACTCGCTACCGGATTACCAACCTCGGCGCGCTGCCCGGCGCGACGTATGCCTACGGTGCCACTATCAACAACCGGGGCTGGGTGATGGGGGAGTCTGGCGTGGTTCCGGGGTTTTACCCGGTGCGGACGCATGCAACCGTGTGGCGGGACGGTGTGATCACTGACCTCGGCACTCTCGGCGGGCGAAGCAGCGGTATAGATTGGGCCCAGACGAACGACCGGGGCCTGATCACGGTCCTTTCTCAGACTGCCAAAATCGATCCGAACAACGAAGACTTCTGCGGGTTTGCTTTCAATGTGAAACTGACTTGTCTTGGCGCCGTGTGGCGAGACGGGGTCCTGACTGCGCTGCCCACCCTGGGCGGCTACAACGCGTATCCCGGCGGCTTCAACAACCGGGGACAAATAGTTGGAGCGGCCGAGACTAGCATTCGGGATCCAACCTGCACCCCACCCCAGGTGCTCGATTTCGAGGCAGTCATCTGGGGGCCGAAGCCGGGCCAGATCCAGGCACTTCGACCGTTCCACGGCGACTCCGTCGGAATCGCCCTCGAAATTAACGACAAGGGTCAGGTGGTTGGTGTATCGGGAGGTTGCGCACCTTATGGCCAATCCATCGTTCACGCCCTGCTTTGGCAAGACGGCCGGCCGTTTGACCTGGGCAGTCTGGGAGGCCACAACGGCACTATTCCATTCGTCATCAATAACCGGGGGCAAGTCGTTGGTTACTCGGATCTGGCCGACGAGGTCACTACCCATGCCTTCCTCTGGACCAAAGAAAACCATATGCACGATCTCGGCACGCTACCCGGGATGTCTTTAGTTCCGCGAGTGGGATTAACGATAAAGGACAGGTGGTGGGCGGCTCGTGCGATGCCAGCGGGAACTGCCGAGACTTCCTCTGGGACGATGGCGTGATGAGCGACCTCAATACTTTGGTCTGCCCGGGCACCTCGTTGTATCTGACCGGCAACGGCATCGCCGGCCCCGGCATCAATGATCGCGGCGTGATTACCGGCCAAGCCTATGACCCGAATACCGGGGACTCTCCTGCTTTCTTGGCGGTTCCCACGCATCACTGCGAACCTGGCTCATCCGGTTCATCAACGGGACAGAAGGTCATTCTGCCGGAGAGCGTACGCGAACAACTTCGGCAGCGAAAGGGTTTCGGCCGCTTCGGGTTGAGCCACTGAGACAACGGTTATGCGGTCGAGCAAATCGGGAAGCGCGCTTGATGGTTTATGTAACCAGGCCTTAACACAAGCTTGCGCTGTTTCTTCGCCCTTTGCGCTGCATCGGTCCTAAGGGTCTGCGTGACGGGAGCGAACCCCATTCGACAGGATGGCCTGTGAGGTCAAGTCTTGGCTATCACATATTATTCAGCAAGAAAGCGGTAGAAAGTTTTCCCCGCATTTGCCATCGTCTCTAGTTAGAATCATCCCTCCATGCCTGTGACTGTTCGTTCCTTCGCCAAGATTAATCTCAGTTTGGGGATTGGTGCGCTTCGGGCTGATGGGTTTCACGAGCTGCGGACGGTTTATCAGACGATTGCGTTGCACGATGTCGTTCGCGTGTCGGTTGGGCGCGGGTCGGGGATTGAGATTCGTTGTGACGATTCTCGGGTGCCGAAGGATGCGTCGAATACCTGTTATCGGATGGTTGAGCTTGCGATGGTCGCGCTCAAGGCTCGTGGGCGCGTGGTGATTGAAATTGAGAAGCGGTTGCCGGTTCAGGGCGGGCTTGGCGGGGCTTCGGGGAATGCTGTGGCTGTGCTGTTGGCGCTGGAGCGGGTGTTGAAGAAAGAGCTGTCCGCGTCTGAACGATTGCGGATTGCGGCGGAGGTTGGATCGGACTTGCCTTTGTTCTTGGTCGGCGGGACTGTGTTGGGGGTTGGGCGCGGCGAAGAAGTTTATCCGTTAGCGGATTTGCCGGCGATCCCTTGTGTGGTTGCGACTCCTGAGACTGGAGTTTCGACTCCTAAGGCCTTTGCAGATTGGGAACTGCTGATTTCAAACGGTGCCGAGCTTTGCTCGGCCCGGCCGGCCGGGGGCGGCCGTCCCCACTTGAGTGTTGGCGACGACAAATTGACGCCTTCTCCTTCGTCCGATAGAATGGTTGAGTTCGGCCGCGTGCTTTCTTCGTGGCTGAGCGGTCAGTCCCAGGGCAAGCGTAAGACTGGGAGGGCTTCATCCGGTGTCCCTGTGAGCAAAGGCAGGGGCCGGGCCGAGACTCTGCTTCTCGACCTCGTCCGTACCGGGATCGAAAACGACTTTGAACAAGTCGTCTTTCCTAAGTATCCCGAATTGCGCGAGGTTAAAAGTGTGCTGGAGCGAGCAGGGGCGGTTTATGCCTCGCTATCCGGCTCGGGCTCTGCGACTTATGGGTTGTTTGCTTCTCGCGAGGCAGCCGAGAAGGCTGCAGCTCGATTGCGCAAGCGCGGCATTCCGGCAACGGCAACGACCACGCTGACGCGCCCGCAGTACTGGAAGAAGATTTTCGATTGACGATTTCCGGTTGCCGATCCCTGGCGGCGAGTTACACTAGAAGAGCCAGCCGATCGTCAACCAATAATTGAAAGTCGTTTTCAGGGAAAACTGGGCCGTCGACTAATGGTAGGTCAAGTGCCTTTGGAGCACTTTGTCTAGGTTCGAATCCTAGCGGCCCAGCCAGAAAAACAGCCATCAGCTTTCAGCCGTCAGTTCTCAGCTCTACAGAGTGCCGGCAAACGCTGAATCAAGCTGTGAGCTGAAAGCTGATAGTCGAGAGCTGAATACCATGGCAACTCTTGCGACAGTGACGGAAAAGAAAGCTCAGGTGGGCGCCGAGGAAAAGTCGGAGCGCAAGCCTCAACGCAGCCGCGTCGACGATAAGTTCAAGATCTTTTCTGGCACCGCGAACGAGGCGCTTGCCGATGAGGTCTGCGCTTTTCTCGGCATGAACCGCGGCCAGGCGCTGGTTACTCGCTTCAGTGATGGTGAAGCGTACGCGCAGATCCAGGAAAACGTGCGTGGCGCCGACGTTTTCGTAATGCAGCCCACGTGCCGCCCGGTCGATGAGCACATCATGGAATTGCTCTTCATGATCGATGCGCTCAAGCGGGCCTCGGCTCGCCGCATTACCGCCGTGATTCCGTACTTTGGCTATGCCCGGCAAGATCGGAAAGATAAGCCGCGCGTCCCGATTTCAGCAAAGATGGTAGCGGATCTGCTAACGACCGCAGGGGCCGACCGGGCGCTGATCGTCGATCTCCATGCGCCGCAGTTGCAAGGATTTTTCAATATTCCGGTGGACCATTTGTTTGCGTCTCCGGTGCTGGTCGATCATTTCCGGAAGCTGAACCTGCCGAATCTGACTGTGGTTTCACCCGATGCCGGCGGCGTGGAGCGGGCTCGCTTTTTCGCGAAGAAGATGGACTCGGCTCTGGCTATTGTCGACAAACGCCGCGTGGAGATGAATGTCGCCGAGGTCATGCACGTGATTGGCGATGTGAACGGGAAGACGTGCCTGGTGATCGACGATCTCATCGATACCGCCGGGACTTTGGTAAAAACTGCGAGCGCTCTGGTAGAGAACGGCGCCAGCAAAGTTTATGCCTGCGCGTCGCATCCGGTTCTTTCCGGCGTCGCGGTGGAAAACATTTCGAAATCTCACTTCACGGAAGTCGTGGTCACGAACACGATTCCGTTGAGCGAGGCGGCACGACAAGAGCCGAAGATCAGGGTTTTGTCGATCGCGGGGTTGATCGGACGCGCGATCCAATCGATTCACGAAGAGACGTCGGTCAGCAAATTATTTTTGTAAACAGGAATCAAACTTATGGCAACTGCAACCGAAAACAATGTACTTGAAGCGCAGGCCCGGGTAGCAGGCACGAAGAATGACGCCCGCCGCGTGCGCCGCGAGGGCAAAGTCCCCGCTGTCGTGTATGGCGCTGGCAAGGACGCCGTGCCGGTGAGCCTCGATCCGCGCCAGGTCTCGCGCATTCTGCACTCGCAGACGGGCTACAACACCATTTTTGATCTGGCCCTTGATGGCGCCGAGCGTACCAAGGCGATGATCGTCGACTGGCAGTACGAACCGATCAAAGGCTCGTTGCTGCATATCGACCTGAAGCGGATCGCGATGGACCAGACGCTCACCGTCAATGTTCCGATCGTGCTGAAAGGCGAAGCCGCGGGCGTGAAACAGCAGGGCGGCATTCTGGAGCAGATTCTCCGCGAAGTGGAGATCGAGTGCTTGCCGAGCGATATCCCGGCGTCCATCGAGGCCGATGTCAGCGAGTTGGTATTCGGGAAGGTATTGCGCGTGTCCGATCTGCCTCACAGCGAAAAACTTAAGTTCCTTACGGATCCGAACCAGCCAGTGGCTACGGTCATCTCGGTTAAAGAAGAAGTGGTCGCGACGCCCGAAGCGGTTGCTGCGGAAGCTGGGGCTGCCCCTGCGGAACCCGAAGTCATCAAGAAGGGCAAACAGGAGGTCGCAGAGGAAGGCGCAGAGCCTGCCGCCGAGAAAGCGGAGAAGCCGGAGAAGAAAGAGAAGAAGTAGGTTATTTCACCACAGAGTCACAGAGACACAGAGAACGCTTGGATTGCGAATGAAAACATGGGCCTGAATCTTCTCTGTGACTCTGTGCCTCTGTGGTGAACACGTGAAACTTATTGTCGGGCTCGGCAATCCGGGAATCCAATACCAGTTCACGCCTCACAATTTGGGTTTCTTAGCCGTTGACCGGATCGCCAGCGACTACGGCGTTGAGATTAGAAATCGTCAGTGCCGGGCGCTGACCGGGCGAGTCGTGATCGGACCGGATACGGTTCTGTTGGCCAAACCCGAGACCTTCATGAACCTGAGTGGCGTCTCAGTGCGTGAACTGGTGAGCAAGCACGAAATCAGGCCGGAAGAGGGCCTGATCGTGATTCAGGACGAACTCGATTTTCCGCTGGGCACGATTCGGCTTCAACGGAAGCGGAGCTCGGCGGGGCATAACGGAATCGAGTCCATCATCAGTTCTCTGGGCACGAATGATTTTTTGCGGATCCGCATGGGGGTTGCGCCGGATCGCAAAGTCGAAGATGGAATGAGTTATTTGCTATCGCCCTTTCGTAAGGCGCAGCTCAAGGTTGTCGACGAGATGCTCGACGTTGCAGCCAACGCGGTGAAAGTTATTTTGACAGATGGCGCGGCAGCCGCCATGAACCGCTTCAACCGCAAAGTCGAGACGGAAAAAGATTAGCCACGGATTTAGGTGGATGAACTTGGATCTGAAGATCTGCGGCAGATGGAGAATGGAATGAATCGTACTTATGAACTGATGTTCATCGTCCGCCCGGATATGGCGGAAGAGGACCAGGACAAACTTATTTCAACGCTGGAGGCCGCAGTGGCCTCTTCGTCCGGGCACGTGAAGAATGTGGAACGCATGGGCAAGCGGCGGCTGGCTTATACCGTCCGCAAGTTTCACGATGGCATTTACGTGCTGCTGACGGTCGAAGGCGGTGGTGGCCTGATTCATGAATTGGAGCGCCGCCTGCGTGTCACGGAACCCGTAATTAAGTTCCTTACTGTGCGCATCGATGAGGAGCAGAAGCGCCTGGATAAGATCAAGGCGATCAAGGACGCAAAGCGCAAGGCGGCAGCGCCTGCACCCCCGGCTGAAGCGGCGGGGGAAGCTCCCGCGGCAACGGCGTAATGAGGCGTCGTTGGTCGTTGGCCTATGGTCGTCGGCCAACAAGAACCGACGTCACGAGTGCCGACAACTAACGACCAATGACCAACGACTGACTTAAGGAGCATCATGGCAGACGAAACTACGACTAGATCTGAATCATCTTCCGGCGGGGACCGGCCGGATCGCGGAGAGCGCCGTCCCCCTTCTCGTCCCGGCGGACCGGGCGGAGGCCGCGAAGGCGGTCCCGGAGGACGCAAGTATTTCCGACGCAAGAAGGTTTGCAAATTCTGCGTCGAAAAGATTGAGGCGATCAATTACAAGGACATCCGTCTGCTCGCGCAGTTCGTGGCGGAGAGCGGGAGGATCGTCCCGCGGCGCCTGACCGGCGTCTGCACGCCGCACCAGCGGCGTCTGTCCTTGGCGATCAAGCAGGCGCGCAATATTGCGCTGCTGCCGTTCGCCGGCCGGGCGGCGTAAGGAACACGTGTGTGGCGACGGGCGACTCGCCCGTCCAGGTCGTCGCCAAGGCGGCGGCTCATCAGAATTTGAACGGGAGTCATCTATGGAAGTCATTCTTAAAGAAGATGTAGCGAAGTTGGGGTCGCGCGGCGACGTCGTGAAGGTGGCCGAAGGGTTCGGCCGAAATTATCTCTTGCCTCGCAAGCTCGCCATCGAAGCCTCCGCCGGCAATAAAGCGGTGATTGCTCAAATGAAGGCGGCTTCGGTGCGCCGTTCGGCCAAGGAGAAGGCGCAGGCGGAAGAACTGGCCAAACAGTTCGACGGTCTCGCGGTCTCTTTCCAGCGCCGCGCGGGAGAGCATGATCAGCTTTTCGGATCTGTCACGTCCAGTGACATTGGGGACGCGCTCGATAAAAAGGGCTTCAACGTCGATCGCCGCAAAGTTCAGCTCCACGAAGCGCTTCGGACTTTGGGTGAATTCACGATCCCGATCAAGCTCCACAAGGACGTAACTGCACATCTGAAGGTGGTAATCGAGAAAGAAGCTACCGAGTAAAGAAGCTACCCGGGTAAAGATCGCTTTTGGGGCGGCAGGCGAACGCCGTCCCGTCCACATAACCTTTGTGCTTCCATCCTGTTACGTGTGTTCTTCATCAGCAAAAATCCCGCCAGACTTTTATAATTCCTGCTCACGGTTAGGCTTTCAGCCCGTCCATAGCTATGCGACCGGGAAGGACGGCAATGGCGTCCCGGTCCAGTCGAGGACAAGGAAAATATGCCGGCCGGCGCGTGGGCTGTACCATTTGCAGTTGGCGAGTGCTCCCATCCGGTAAGACGGGGACCAAGGGAAGAAGCTGGCGGAAACCAGGACCCCCGAGTATGGGGCGATATGGCTGGGCAGGCTTCAGGGCGTATCGACGACACCTTACTGGTCCGCGAGGCGCAGCGCGGCAATCGTGCTGCCTTCGAGGAACTGGTGCGGAACTATGACCACGCCGTTCTGCGCCTCGCCCTTCATCTCACCGGTTCGGACCACGAAGCCCAGGATGTTTACCAGGAAGCTTTCCTAAAGGCGTACAAGAGCATTGGTAATTTTCGCTTTGAGTGCTCCTTTTACACCTGGATCTATCGCATCGTGACCAATCTCTGCCTCGATCACTTGCGGAAGCGGCAGGTGCGCAAGGAAGAAGCGCCAGTGGCGACGGATGCGGCCGGGGAACAGTACGATGTGCTCGATCAAGTTCCCGATGGACGGTCTGGTGCGAATCCTGAGCGCGACTTGATGCGCCGCGAGTTGGGTAAACGCATCAGTCACGCGCTGGAGAAATTGACAGCACGGGAGCGCATGGTTTTTGAGTTGAAGCACTATCACGGGCTCAAGTTGAGGACCGTCGGCGAGGTGCTGAATACGACCGAAGAAACGGCCAAGAATACTTTGTTCCGCGCGACTCAGAAACTCCGCGGAGCGCTGGCCGACATGAGATGAAGGATGTAGGCGCGAGCGTCTTCGCTCGTGCAGGCTGAGCAAGAAGGAAGGGTTTCCCCTGAGGGGGTGCGATATGAAATGTGAGTGGGTGAAAGAAAACGTTCTGCTGTACGTCTACAACGAGCTGGCCGATGACGCGCGTTACGAACTGGAGCAGCATCTGGCGCGGTGCGCGGACTGCACCGCTGAGCTGAAGACGACGCGCAAGTTCCACGCGATGCTTTCCGAGTTGCCGGTCGAGGAACCATCGCCCAATTTGCTAGCTGCCTCTCGCATGCGGCTGCAGGAAGGACTCGAAACCGCCGAGCAGGGCAAGTTTTGGCATCGATTGATCTTCGATCCCGCCGCATGGCTTCGTCAGGTTCGGTTCGCTCCCGCGCTCGCGGCCGCCATCTTCATTGTCGGTTTTGCGGGGGGCATCGGAACTACGTACAAGGTCGTAGGCGGTAACGGCGCTTCAATTACCTCGGGACTAGCCACCGCCCCGGTCGAATCTTCGATCACGGGCATTCAATCCATCTCCCAGAATCCCGGATCGAACCACATCAGCATTAAGTACGATACAGTTTCCACTCAGGAAGCGCAGGGCTCGCTTAACGACCAGCGCATCCAGCAACTACTGCTCTTTGCAGCGCGCAACAACTATAACTCGGGCGTGCGGATGGATTCTGTCGATCTGCTGACGCAGGAGCCGAACAACACCCACGTCCGCGAAGCGCTGATCTACGCCCTGCGGTATGACTCGAATCCGGGAGTGCGGTTGAAGGCGCTTGACGGCTTGGGTGGGTTCGCGAAAAGCGATCCGCGAGTGCGGGATGTTCTGCTCGAAGCCTTGGTGCAGGATTCGAACCCTGGGGTTCGGACTGATGCAATGCGCCTCCTCCAGCCGGTGCGAGCTGACAGCAGCGTGCGGTTAGTTTTGCAAAAGCTCGCGAAGAACGATCAGAACCAATACATTCGGTCACAGGCTCGCTTGATGCTGGCCCAGATGCCGGAGTTCGATTGAGAGAACGATCAGAAAGCACTATTCGGCTCGTGCCTACGCAGCCGCAAAACAGTTGATATTCGATCGACGATGGAAGGTGAATGTTGAAGCAGCTCTCTAAATTCGTCGCGGTGCTGTTGTTGACCTTGCCGCTGGCAACCGCGCAACAGACACGCGTTTTTGGCGATGGTGGCAACTGGACGCAGGAGATCACGGGATCTCTTGCAGCCGTAAAAAATCTGAAGGTCAAGGTTGATATTGGCTCAGTGCGCGTAGAAGGTGGTTCGCAGCAAAACATTAGCTACGTCATTCATAATCACTCCTACCGGGGTTCGGAAGACAAGGCTCGGCGCGAATTTGACGACTACAAAATCAGCGCGTACGTGCACGGAGATACAGCTTGGATCGTCGGCGATTGGCAGGGCGGCAGGCCGCACAAGTTCTCCGGCGATTTTGTCGTCAACGTCCCGCGTGAGATGGATGAAATCAAGATTGAAACTGAAGGGGGCAACGTCAGCACTGTCGGGGTTACGGGCCGGGTGGACGCGCAAAGCGGTGGCGGCAACATTAAGGTTGATGACATCGGCGGATCCATCAATGCAGAGACGGGCGGCGGCAGTATTGATGTAGGCAATGTGGCTTCTGACGTCAACCTGCACACGGGAGGCGGCTCTATTAAGGTCAATTCCGCAAAGGGCAAGATCGAGGCGGAAAGCGGTGGCGGCAGCGTAACTATCGTCTCCGGCTTGCAGAGTGCCGTGCTCGAGACCGGAGGCGGCAGCATTCAGGTGGAGCGTTGCGGCGGACGAGTCAAGGCAAGCACCGGCGGTGGCAGCATTGAGCTCGGTGATATTGGCGGTCCAGCGGAGATGGAGACGGGCGGTGGTAGCATCCGCCTGACCTCTGCCAAGGGCCCGGTGCGGGCGGAGACGGGCGGCGGCAGTATTGAATTAAACGGGGTGCCATCGGCGCGCGCGGAGACCGGAGCCGGTAGCATTGTGGCAAAGTTTGTGGCGGCGACTGGCGAACACGACAATTCCGAGTTGGAAACTGCCGCTGGAGACATCATGGTTTACCTGGCACCGAACGTAAACATCAGTGTTCGCGCTTCGATCGAAGTTGCCAATGGTCACAGCATCCGGTCGGATTTTTCCGATATCAGGGTTACCACCGAAGGTGGCGACTATGGCCCGAAGACGGTCACTGCGGAAGGAAGCCTGAATGGCGGCGGCCCCGTCCTTAAAGTACGAACCACAACCGGGGACATAAGTTTCCGCCGGACCAATCACTAATGTTGAGAGTTTGGAGGTCGAACATGCGAAATTCAGTTCTGATGGCGATTGTCGTGCCGCTTCTGGCGGGAATGACCTATTCTGCCGATAATGGTTCGTTTCCCTCGGCAAGTGACACTTATTACGAGTACTCCAGTGAAGATTGGGGTAGCGGTTCCTATCTCGGCGTAGATACGCGTGACATCACTCCTGACCGGTTAGCACCACTTCACCTCAAAGACGAGCGTGGCGTCGAGGTGACCATGGTCGATCAGGATGCTCCCGCTGGCAAAGCCGGCCTCAAAGAGCAAGACGTAATCTTGACCATGAATGGTACGGACGTGCAAAGCGTCGAGCAGTTGCGCCGGATGATTCGTGAGACCCCGCCTGGGCGAGTGGTAACGCTGGGCGTCAGCCGCAACGGCCAATCGATGACCATCAAGGTGGAGCTCGGCGACCGCAAGAAAAATTACTCCTACAATTTCACTCCTGACAGCAAGCAATTTAAGTTCAACATGCCCGTGATGCCCACCATGCCGCCTATGCCCGAGATGGATATTCCGGTTTCCATTGTGGTCGTGCACTCATCCGCGCGCAGTGGTTTGATGGTCGAGAACCTTACGCCGCAGCTCGGAGACTTTTTCGGAGCCAAGAATGGCCAGGGCGTTCTGGTGCGTTCGGTCGAGAAGGGTAGCGGTGCGGACAAAGCTGGTTTTCGGGCCGGCGACGTGATTGTCAAAATCAATGGCGAGCCCATCCGCGACAGTGGCGACTTCAGTCACGCCTTGCGCTCACGCAAGGACAACACCGCAAGCATCAGCGTGATTCGTGACAAGAAAGAACAAACCATCACCATCACCCTACCGGAACGCAAGCAGTCGGATCTTTTCCGCGAGAGCCTGGATCTGGAAATGCCGGGGATAGATGCTGAGACGCGGGAGGAAATAAGCCGCGCACAGAATGAAATAGCCCACCTCAAACCAGTGATGGAAGAGGCGATCGCTCGTCAACTCAAGCAGATCAAACCGGAGATTGAAAGGCAAACACGGGAGGCCCAAAGACGCGCCGAGGAATACTCCCGGCAGATTCGCGATGCACAACGGGAATGGCATGACCGCCAGCGCGAAATCGAGAGAGAACTAAGGGAAGAATTCGACAGGCCCGACAGCTTATTCTGACCGTGTAGGGCGGACACTGTTCGCCGCCGGTGATTATCGTCGTAGCTGCTGAGTTCTTTTTTGCAGAACCGAAGGCCAAAAGAAAGCGGACCAGGAATGTCCGCTCTGCACTATTTGCCCGAGACCTGTGCCAATCCGAGTTTCGGAGCCAGGCAAACTCGATTCCGGCCCGCTTGCTTTGCGGCATACAGGCCCGCGTCAGCTGCCTTCACCAGTTCATCGCGGGTACCGCCGTGCTCGCCGTAGTTCGCGGTTCCTGCGCTGATTGTGACCGACCGGGGAACGCCGGGGAACTGCCACGCTTCCACTGTTTTGCGCAACTTTTCTGCGACTCCGAGGGCATGCACCGCGTTGGTCTGCGAGAGCAGGATGGCAAATTCTTCCCCTCCATACCGGCATAGCACATCTATCTTTCGCAGTTGCTGATGAAATATCGAAGACACCTGCCGCAGCACTTCGTCCCCCAGGAGGTGTCCGAATTCATCGTTCAAGCGCTTGAATTGATCGATATCCACCATTACAACGGCCATGCCTGTGCCGAATCGCTGAGCGCGCTCGATTTCCTCTGCGATTCGTAGCTCGAAAAACCGGCGATTGAAGATCCCGGTTAATCCATCCAGGTAAGCCAACTGTTTTACCCGTTCGACGTAGTGGGCGTTCTGAATGGCTGTGGCGCAAATATCTGCCACCGACTCCAATGGCTGCGTGTCGTTGGCGTTAAATGCGCTGGGCCTTGTTGTGTCTAGTACGAGAACTCCCAAAGTCTGGCCGAACGAGACCAGGGGAATGCACATGCTCGAGCCGGTCTCGACGTACAAGCTGTCTTCTGAAACCGGTTTCACGTCGTTCTCAATCAGGGTCTTTCCCTCAGCCAGGGCCCGTTGCCAAAGTCCCGTTCCCTCGGGCAGGCGCCCTCCCTCCGCAGTGCGCCCAGTGAGCTTGCCGTAGCTTGCGCGCAGCACCAGCTCTTCTTCATCTTTCAACAGCACCGAGACGTGACAGACCTGAAAAGCGTGCTGGACCAGCAGACATACTTTGGACAGCAATTCCTTCAAATCGAGCACCGCAGTCATCTGCTGAGCGATTGCATTAATCGCTTCCAACTGCGACGCGCGGTGCCGTTCCAGCGAGTAAAGCCGAGCATTCTGCAGGGCCATGGACGCCTGGGTGGAAAACAATGCGAGCAGGTCCGTGGTCTCGGAATCGAAGTGGTTGAGATTTTCGCTCTGGCAGTCCAGCACTCCGACCACGTGATCGCGCACCATCAGCGGGACGGCCAGCTCAGACCGGGTGTTCTTTGCCGACAGGATGTAACGCGCGTCCTTGCGGACGTCTGCGGCATAGATCGGGCGCTTCTGCTGAGCGGCTGCCCCGGTGATCCCGGTTCCGATCGGCAGTCGGACTTGGTCGTGACCGTCGTCCCAGCCAACCTGGCAGCGAACGTAAAGCTCGTCTTTATCCCGCAAAAGGATAGCGACGTTCTGCAGGTGAAAATAGTCGCGCGCGATCGTCAGGATCTGCTGCAGCACTTCATCCAGCTCAAAAGTGGACAGCACTGCCTGACTCGCATCGTATAGGATCGAGATCTTCTGCATTGGCTGCTGTCCAAATTCTAGCCGCCGCGGCCCAGGTTACAGAGGTTCCGAAAGTAACCTGCGGTGGATAAAGGTCTCGGGAACCTTTGTCCAATATTCAGACATTTTGGCTAACTTGGGATCGCTTGGGGCAGCAAGCGTGTTAGCCGCTCGGCCGGTTGGTACCGCGTCTCCACCCAGCGACTGTCTTGATCAGGCCAAACGCGACCAGGCAGAGCCAAAAGTCCGCCACCAGCCCGAGATCAATCTGGAAAGGCACGTGTCGCGCCTGTGGAGGCAGGTACTTCATCAGGAGAAAGTAGGCTGCGTTCCCGGCAACAACGGCCGCCAAGGCGTGAACGAAATTGGCTGCTGTCTTGGACATACCTCTTTGATTCGCCCGATTGTGCCCGCGGAAACTCGCGACGGACTGTAGCGACCGAATGCCTCCTGCTAACATCGCTTCAGATGCAGCAACCGAGCACTTCCGTCCAATACGTCAAAGGAATCGGCCCGAAACTTGCCGAGGTGCTGGCGGCCAAAGGCATCCAGACCCTCGACGACCTGTTGCACTACCTGCCCTTTCGCTACGAAGACCGGCTCAATCCCAAAAGTATTGCTGAGCTACGCGCGGGAGAAATGGCCACAGTGATTGCCGAAGTCCGGACTTCGGGTCTCTTCCGCACTCGCCGCATGCCCATCTTTCAGATGACCGCCGGCCAGGGCAGGACGCGCCTGAAATGTATCTGGTTCAACGCCGCTTATCTGAAGGACAAGTTCAAGCCCGGTCAGATCGTCGCGCTATACGGCAAAGTCGAGGAAGACTACCGGGGAGGCGAACTGCAACTCACGCAGCCCCAGTTCGAGATCATCGGGGAGGCAGATCAAGCGTCCGACTCTGCAGACCAAAAGCTCGCGGCTTCGCTTGAGATTGGCCACATCGTCCCGATCTACGAATCCGCCGGACAAGGCCGGCTAACGTCCCGCTGGTTTCGCCGTGTCATCCACAGCGCGCTCGAGACCCTTCCTCCAGATTTCCCCGACCCGATTCCTGCCGTTGTGCGCCGTCATTTGAGCCTGATACCTCCCCGCGAAGCAATTCAAAAAGTTCACTGGCCCGATCCCGGCGAAAGCATTGAGGATCTGCTGTCTTCCCGCACCCCGGCTCATGTTCGTCTCATCTTCGAGGAGCTGTTCTTTGTCGAGCTGGGGCTCGAGCTGAAGCGTAGAGAACAGAAGGCACAAACCGGAATTGCTTTTCAGTTGGACGATCGCGCCCGTAGAGCCGTCAAGAAAATTCTGCCTTTTCACCCCACTGGTGCACAGAAGCGGGTGCTGAAGGAAATCGCTTCTGACATGGGAAAGCCGTTCCCCATGCGCCGCCTGCTGCAGGGCGATGTCGGCTCGGGGAAAACTATCGTCGCTTTCGAAGCTGCCATTATCGCGATCGAGAATGGCTATCAGGTCGCGCTGATGGTGCCCACCGAAATCCTTGCCCAGCAGCATTACTTCTCTGCTCGCCGCATTCTCGAAAGTGCGGGCTATCGAGTTGTGCTCCTGACCGGATCGATGGAAGACGATCGCAAACGCGAGACCCGTCGCCACATCGCGCAAGGCAATGCCCAGCTGGTTATTGGCACGCACTCTCTGATCGAGCAAAGAGTGGAATTTGCCAACCTCGGCATGGTGATCGTGGACGAGCAGCACCGCTTCGGGGTCCTTCAGCGCTTCAAGTTGATGAAGAAATCAAAAGACGACCGTGTGGTGGCGGGCGACTCGCGCGCACATCCCGATCAAACCTCGGCCGCTCCGGAGCCAGATGTGTTAGTCATGACCGCAACCCCGATCCCGCGCACTCTGGCTCTCACTCTTTACGGCGACCTCGACGTGAGCGTGATCGACGAAATGCCGCCCGGACGCACCCCAATCATCACCCGCTGCGTATCCGACGAGCGCTCCCCTGAAGTCTGGGAGTTCGTACGCAAGCAGGTCGCTGCAGGACACCAAACCTACGTCGTGTATCCCGTGATCGAGGAAAACGAAGAAACCGAATTGAAAGCTGCAATGAAAATGTATAAAGAGCTCAGCACGCGAATCTTCCCGGGCTTGCGCGTCGCCGTTCTACACGGGCGGATGGAGCCTGATCTGAAAGAGCACGTGATGCGCCTGTTTCAGAAGGGAGAGGTGGACATTCTAGTCGCCACGACCGTGATTGAAGTTGGAGTTGACGTCTCGAATGCGACAGTCATGGTCATCGAACACGCAGAACGTTTTGGTCTGGCCCAACTTCATCAACTCCGCGGCCGCATCGGCCGCGGCGCGGCCAAGTCTTACTGCGTCCTGATGACCGGCGGCAAGATATCTGAGGATGGTGAGCGCCGTCTCGATGCCATGGTGCGCACCAGCGACGGCTTTCAGATTGCGGAACTTGATTTGGAGCTTCGCGGCCCCGGCGAATTCTTCGGCACGCGACAGGCGGGCATGCCCAGCTTCCAGGTAGCGAATCTGATTCGTGATCGCCAGTTGCTGGAAGCCGCCAAGCGCGAAGCCGCCGCAGTTCTGGCTGGCCCAAATTCAGAAATCACTCAGGCGGAAATAGATGCGGCCCTGCGACACATGCGCGCTCGCTGGCACAAAAGCTACGGGCTGGTAGAAGTAGGTTAGCTCTTCGCGCAAATCGAGAACGGGCGCCCTAGGCCGTCTCGGTCGCGCAATGCACCGCATTCTCTGGCGTGGGATAATCGTGACCGGTGAAGACCCAAGCCAACGCCGACCTCTACCGTAAACTGCCCTCCGTGGACGAACTCCTGCACAGCCGCGCCTTGGTAGTTTTGGCTTCGAAAGAAGGGCAAGTTGCGGTCATGGACGCTGCCCGCGACGTGCTGGCGCTTCTGCGGACGGAAATTGCATCCGGGCAACTCGACGCGGACGGCGTCGACCTGGCACTTTCCGGAATCGACGACGCCGTGACGCGACATGTCCGCCATGCCTTAAAGTATTCGCTGCGCACCGTGATCAATGCCACCGGAGTCATTCTGCATACCAACCTCGGACGGGCACCGCTCGCGGCTTCAGCGATGGAGCATGTCCGAGAGATTGCCGGTCGCTACTCGAATCTTGAGTTTGACGCGGAAACGGGCGAGCGGGGCAAACGCGATGTACACGTAGACCGCCTGTTCCACAAGCTCTTCGATGAACACGTGGAGACAGCCGTCCCTCCCGCTGAGGCCGGACTGAACATTTCCAGCATCGTAGTCAACAACAATGCTGCCGCCGTTCTTCTGGCGCTCAACACGCTGGCGGAAAACGGCGAGGTGATTGTCTCCCGGGGAGAATTGGTCGAAATCGGCGGCTCGTTTCGCATCCCGGATGTCATGTCGAAATCGAATGCGATTCTGCGGGAAGTGGGAACGACCAACCGCACCAGAATCGCCGATTACGAAAAAGCAATTAACGAAAAAACCCGGCTGCTCCTGCGCGTGCACCGCTCCAACTTCCAAATCACGGGATTCACCGAGCAACCGCAAGTCCAAGAACTTGCGAGCCTGGCTCGCAAGCGCAACCTGCCACTGATGGAAGACCTGGGCAGCGGAGCGCTATATGATCTGCATTCAATTGGCGTGAATGGCGAGCCAAGCGTGCTCGGCGGCCTGCGCCAGGGTGTAGACGTGGTCAGTTATAGCGGGGATAAATTGCTCGGCGGCCCACAGGCAGGCATACTGACTGGTCGGAGCGATCTCATCGCCCGCATGCGATCAAATTCGTTGTTCCGCGCGTTACGCGTCGATAAATTGACCTACGCGTCCCTCGAAGCCACGTTGCTCGCTTATGTGAAGGGCGAGCACGATGCGATTCCCGTCGTTCGGATGATGCGCTTATCCAAAGCCGAGGTTGGAAAACGCGCGGAAGGTGTAGCGAAAAGATTACAGTCTTTCAGATTGTCTTTGACAGTTCTGGACGGCGAATCCGTTATCGGCGGCGGTGCCGCGCCCTCAGCAACACTGCCCACGCGAGTGTTGGCAATAACTTGTGAAGGCCTAAGCGCCGACGAACTCTCGTCGAGCCTGCGCGCCGCTGATCCGCCGATCATTGCGCGGGTTGAAGAGGGACGCGTCCTGCTCGATCTTCGAACCGTGTTTCCCGAGCAGGACGAGGCTGTCACGAAAGCGCTCAAACAAATCGCGGAAAAGTGATCGAAGCGCGCTCAGCCTTATTCGTGTGATGAAATAACTGCGTGGCGACCCTCTACACCATTGGCCATTCCACCCGCTCGTGGGACGAATTTGTCAAAGTACTGCAATCTCACTCCATTCAGACATTGGTTGATATTCGCTCCTTTCCGATGTCCCGCCGCCTGCCGCATTTCAACCGCGAATCCTTGGAGATGACGTTGCCCACCGCCGGTATTCGGTACGTCTGGATCAAAGAGCTTGGCGGGCGTCGCAAGAAGATCCGTGACGACTCGCCCAATCTAGCGTTACGCAGCGACAGCTTTCGCAACTACGCCGATTACATGCTCACTGACGACTTCCGCCGCGGTATCGCCGAATTGATCGAACTGGCCGAGCACTCGCGTACTGCATATATGTGCGCTGAGCGTGTGTATTTTCGTTGCCACCGCATGATGGTTTCTGACTGGCTGGTGGCTCACGGACACGAAGTCTTCCACATCGACGGAACCGGACCGGTCAGGAAGCATGAGCTCATGGCTGAAGCGCGGTTGATCGCTGGCGAAGTCATCTATCGCGGCGACCGGTTGCTCTGAGCAGATCTGACGGCGAACAGCGAAACGCTTTCGACCTTCATGAGTTAGACTTTCGACTACCCTAATGAAGAGGTGAAAATGGCCGAACGTCCTCCGCAAACGCTTGCCAACCATGTGAGGCTCGACCCCCCGTTCCACTACTTCGTGTTGCCGGTCCTGGCAATCACGTGGATTGTCAGCCTCGTTGTCTGTGTACGCCATCCCGGCTTTTTGCATTTTTGGATCGTGATCTTCAACACGGCGATCATTGTTGCGGTCATCAGGTCACGGCAATATGCTCTTAAAGTGCAGGATCGCGTCATCAGGCTCGAAGAAAGACTGCGGCTGGCTACTTTGCTCCCCGATTCCATGCGCCCGCAGATCACAAAGCTCAGTGAAGGTCAGTTCATCGCGCTTCGATTTGCCTCGGATGCGGAAATACCGGCACTGGTCGAACGTACTCTGTCCGCAAATCTGAAGCCCACGGATATAAAGAAGGCGATCCAAAATTGGCGGCCGGATTATTGGCGAGTGTAATAGCTTTTGCAAGCCATGGAACTGAAAGAGCAATTGTCCCCTGAGTTGTCTCCATGATCGTCGGCACCGGCATCGACATCGCGGAAGTACCACGCATCAAAGCGTCCATCTCTCGCTTTGGCGATCGCTTCCTGCGCAGAATTTTTACCGAGGCTGAAATCCGCTACTGCGACTCGAAGGCCAACCGGGTCGAGCGCTACGCTGCCCGTTTCGCAGCTAAGGAAGCCGCGATGAAGGCCATCGGCACCGGCTGGAATTACGGTGTGACCTGGCGTGATGTTGAAGTGTGCCGCCAGCCCGGAGGTCGTCCCACCATCGCATTCCACGGCAAGGCTGCCGAGTTCGCGGCCAAACTGGGTGAAGTCCACGTCGCGCTTTCACTTTCCCATACCAAAGAGTACGCCATAGCTCAGGTCATCCTGGAGAACTGACGTCATTTGGGGGATGGGTGAATGGTCCCTTAACACACGGTCTCAGGCTCAGCGCTCGCGTCTGAACGCTGAGGGCTTCTGTTAGACTGTCGCATTCCACCCCGAACCCAAATGTCCGTTATCAGCGCCACTCCGCCCATCAGCCGCACACATAAGGTAGAAACAACTGGCGAGCGGTCTCTGCTGGCCGGAGTTGCCATCAGCAGCTTCGCGGCCCTGTTGCTTGAACTGGCGCTGACCCGATTATTTTCCGTAGTCCTGTTTTATCATTTTGCCTTTCTCGCGATCTCGATTGCGCTGCTCGGCCTCGGTTCCGGCGGAGTATTCGCGTATCTGGGAAAGAGTTGGTTCGGCCGCTTCTCGACCCGCAATCTGCTTTCATGGTTCTGTGTTGCTAACGCCGTCGCAGTCCCCCTTGTGCTCGAAATAGTGCTTCACGTTCCAGTCTCATTGACCCTTTCGGGCGCTAACTTTTTCCGGCTGACGGCGATCTATCTGGCTTCCGCAGTACCTTTCTTTATCACGGGACTCGAGTTCTCGATCCTGTTTGCTCGTGAATCACAAAATATCTCACGCCTCTACGGCGCCGACCTTCTGGGTGGCGCCCTGGCTTGTCTGGGAGTTGTTCCGCTTCTCAACTGGCTCGGTGGCCCCAACACCGTGTTGTTCGCGGCCCTGATGTCAGCCGTCGCGGGAGCCACATGGGTCGCCGATACTCGCATTCGAAAATTGACGCTCAGCCTTGCCGCGGCTCTTCTGCTGCTAATTGCCGCGAATTATTCGGGGAAGCTTATTGACATCGTCTATGCCAAAGGCCTGTTTCGCGATAAGGACTGGGTTGAGTTCGCGCGCTGGAACGCCATCTCGCGAGTGGAAGTAGATCGCCAAGGAGGAGCAAAGGCAGTAGTCATCGATGCCGACGCGTCCACCTACATCATGAACGCCGACCCCAACAAGTGGGAGGGTACGGAGTGGCAAAAGAACTTGATGTCCGCGCCCCCGGCACTGGCCAACATTCTGCGCCCACATGGGGACTACGCAATCATCGGGCCCGGCGGCGGAGTCGATGTGCTTCGCGCGGTCGCGAATGGCAGCCCTAGCGTCACCGGAATTGAAATCAATCCGATTATTGCCAACACCGTGATGCGCGGCCGTTACGCGGATTATTCTTTTCATCTTTATGAGCGGCCCCAGGTGCACATTCAAGTCACCGACGGGCGATCATTTGTCCGCAATGCCAGCCAGAATTTCGACGTGGTCCAAATGACGCTCGTCGATACCTGGGCTTCCACCGCCGCAGGAGCATTCGCTCTGAGCGAGAACAGCCTCTACACAGTTGAAGCGTTTCGAGAATACTTTGAGCACCTGAAACCCGACGGCATGGTCGCCATCACTCGCTGGGAGTTCCGCCAGCCGCGAGAAGCCTTGCGCGTAGTCTCGGTAGCGATGCAGGCTCTGCACGAACAGGGAGCTCAGAATCCAGCCAGAAATTTCATCGTCGTCTCCGAAGGCGATCTGGACGAAGATGGAATCCCGGTCGTCGTGCTGGCCAAGAAGAGTGCCTTCACTGCCGAAGAAGAGGAAGCGGTGCGATCTCACCTGAGCCGCAATCCCGCGCTGGTGGCGCTATATCTCCCTTCGGATACGAAAGCCAATCCGTTTTCTGGCCTGATCGCGCGCAACGATCCTTACGCTTTTGCCAAAGATTACGCATATAACGTGTCGCCGGTAAACGACAACGCGCCCTTTTTCTTCTTCACTCTGAAGCTGGATCAGATCCTGCATCGTGACGACCTGATCCAAGGCATCGACTGGAAGGTCAATCTGGGTGTCGCGGTATTGGCCATGGTGCTCGTGATCTCCTGCATTGCGGTGCTCGCGTTCCTCGTGGTCCCTATGGCAGCGCGGGGAGGACGCAAGCACGAGCCCATCCGGCTGTTGTATTTTGTCGCCGTAGGCTTGGGCTACATTCTCGTCGAGATCGCTTTCATTCAGCGCTTTGTTCTCTTTCTCGGACACCCGACCTATGCGCTCACGGTTGTCGTGTTTCTACTTCTGCTTTCGAGCGGGGCCGGCAGCTTGGCATCCCGCAAATGGCTGGCTCAGGTTCAACGCGCCCGGATCCCGCTGGCGTTCATCGCGTGCGCTCTCCTTCTTTACGTTTTCGTCCTGCCCGCGCTGCTGAACGCATTGGTCGGGCTCCCCTTCGGAGCAAAGCTTTTGGTGAGCGCTGCTCTGTTGGCTCCCTTGGGATTCGCCATGGGAATGCCGTTTCCGACTGGTTTGCGAGCGCTGGCCAGCATCCCCGTGCCTGAGTTTCCCGTAGGCGGCCAAGGTGATTTCCAGCAGAATGCAGTGGAGTGGGCGTGGGCCATGAACGCTGGTTCCAGCGTATTAGGCTCCGTTCTCGCCATGGTCATTGCCATTCAGTTCGGGCTGAACGTCACTTTGGCGAGCGGAGCGATGGCGTACTTGATGGCTATGCTGCTCTCCGGAACGGTCCATACCCGTTGTGCCTGATGTGAAGGCGGTACGGATGGTCTGCTATTATGCTGGCATTCGTTTTTTCCCGGTTGACCCGGAGTCAGTTGCCATGAGGTTCTTGGGGAGAGTGATTGCCTAGTCAGAAACAGCTGAAGTGGTCTGAACTGAAGGTCGGGCTCACGGTGCTGGTTTCCAGCATCACTCTCGGCATTCTGATTCTGCTCATGAGTGGCACGGGCGGCATTCTTACCCGCAAGATCGTTCTGATCTCGTTTTTCGATAATGCTGGCGGTTTGCGAGAAGGCGCGCCGGTGCGGCTTCAGGGCGTCGACATCGGCAATGTCACCGGAATCCGGGTTGTGTCCGATCCCAATCGGCGGCTTACGCCGGTCGAAGTGATTCTCAAGGTCAATACCAAATACCGCGCCAACTTACACAAGGACTCACTCACAACGCTCTCCACGGCCGGCGTATTGGGTGAAACCTATATCGATATTGACAGCTCTCAAGCCCACGGGCCCGAGGTCCAGGCGGGGGACGTGCTACCTACGCGCGATACACCTGACATTCAGGATGTTGTGCGCGCCAGCCAAAGCACCCTGCAAAATCTGGACGCGCTGGAGAAACGCGTGGATCGGATTCTGGCATTTGTCGAAAGCGGGCAGGGCTCCATCGGCAAGGTTATCTATGATCCCGGTCTCTACGATCGGCTCAATGCCACGGTTGGCCAGTTTCAGGGCTTAGTAAACGACGTGGTTTCGGGTAAGGGCAGTATTGGCAAGCTTCTGGTCGATGACCAACTTTATCGAAACGCAAATGCGACTGTCGACAAGTTGAACGGGATCATCGACGAACTGAATGCGGGCAAGGGTACAGCAGGCAAGTTCTTGAAGGATCCCACTCTCTACAACACGGCCAACGACACGATCGCCAATGTCAAGAAGCTGACCGATGACGTGAATGCAGGAAAAGGCGCCCTGGGACTTTTGGCCAAGAACCAGGAGTTTGCCGACAAGCTGCACAACACGATGAACAAAATCTCGGAACTCAGCGACCGTCTGAATTCCGGCCAGGGAACCATAGGAAAACTATTGCAGGATCCGGCTGTATACGACAACACCAATCAGCTGCTGGTGGACACGCGAGAACTGATCAAAGCCATACGCCAGGACCCCAAGAAGTATCTAACGATTCACCTGAAGATTTTCTGAAGTGCTCGCCACGCTCACGTACGTCCGGACGCCTCGTCCAGAGAACTTAAACGACAGCAGGCTGATTCCGCTCACCCGCTGAAGTCGATTCCGCCTGCTCGTGGGCATGGTAGCTGGAGCGCACCATCGGCCCCGATTCCACGTGGCGAAACCCAAACCGCAGGGCCTCGTTCTTCAAGTATTGAAATTCATCTGGCGTGTAGAACAAAGCAATGGGCAGGTGGTCGCGCGATGGCCGCAGGTACTGCCCGACAGTCAAGATGTCGACACCGCGCGAACCCAGGTCGCGAAATACTTCGATCAATTCGGGGATCGTTTCCCCCAAACCAACCATCACGCCGGACTTCGTCACCATTCCCGGCGAAAACTTCTTGGCATTCTCCAGCAGCCGCAGAGTGCGCTCATAACGAGCCCCGGAGCGCACCACACGATAAAGCCGCGGCACGGTCTCCGTATTGTGATTCAGGACGTCAGGTTTGGCATCGAGAACAATGCGCAACGCCTGATGCATGCCCTGGAAATCGGGAATCAGAACTTCAATACGGCAGTCCGGAGACAGCTCACGAATCTGGTGAATGGTCTCTGCGAAAACTCGCGCTCCGCCTAAATTGTCATCGTCTCGATTGACGCTGGTAACGACCGCATGTTTCAAGCCAAGTGTTGCCACCGCTTCCGCAACACGCCGCGGCTCATCAAAATCGATTGCCTCAGGTTTGCCCTTCGGGACTGCACAAAAACCACAGCGCCGAGTGCAAATATCGCCCAAAAGCATGAATGTGGCGGTCCTGTGGTTCCAGCATTCTCCGATGTTGGGGCACTGCGCCGACTCGCAAACCGTATGCAAGCCCAAACCACGCGCCAGCTTCTTGAGATTATGGAAGTTTTCGCCTACCGGAGCCTTTGCCCGAAGCCACTCCGGCTTGGGCTGCCGGATCGGCCGCTCGAGGTCGATCTGGACGAACTGAGAAGCGCCTGCCATCTGTTAATTCAATTCTACATGCCAGATTCATGATTCGCGAACTGATCTCGGTAAACCGTTTCACCCCAGAGACATGGACTCCTAAGCCTTCTTCAAGAGCATGACTCTCCGTGTGCTTTTGAAAATTAGCGCATTCTCTGCCAGTCTGTTTCTCTGTGGTGAAAGAGTTTACGTGAGGCGTACATCAAACAGCGCCAACCAATACTGAACCGACTGCAAAGCAAATCCACAAAAGATGAGTCCAATCCCGAAAGCTCCGAGCCGTCGCTCGGGAAGGTTGTCCGCATAGTATTCAATATAGGGATTTACCGTCACTCCAATGCCGGTCACAAGGCCAGTCACCAGCCCTATTCGGACGGCAAAGGACCAGGCGTGGTCAAGGTGATGTACCAAAACACTGCAAACCAGGGCGGTGGCAGTGTAGCCTGCTGTCCGAACCGCCGTTCCCCTGAACTGGCGGCGGGTGATGCGGGGCCGACGGAATGCAGCGTAGTCGATAGCAGGACGCATGCCGCGAGAGTAGGCAAAGATTTGGCCGGCCGTGATGAGAGTGCCAAATGCAACTGCATATTCGAGACCCAGGATTCGGTACAGACCCGCGCCGAAAGCAAACCCGCGGATTGCACTGAACAGTGCTTCCCAAAACAAGGCGTAGGGATTCTTACCTCGAGCTGCCCGATTCAGTTCAATCGAGATGGTGATGCCCGTCGCAAGACCTGCGGCGAGGCCAAAGAACAGGCCGAGGCCAATCCCGTAGCCGACGCCGAAGACGATAGAGTAGGTCACCGCTCGCGTAAGCAGCCGTAGGGGGCCGTGTTGCCCGCCCAACAAGTCGTAAGCAAGGTAAAGGCTACCCAGCACGTCGAGAGAACTGCCCGCAATACTGATAGCCGCTACCGTATGGTGGTCCATGAGAGAAGCCTGATTCATGTCAGGCTCGTGCCCCAGCTATACCGCGTGCGCTCCCGACTCCATGCGACTTCGGCCGCCGTTCGTTTGGGATTACGTTTGCAATTGCGATGGCCCACACGTCGGCGGCAGATTCCCTAAAATATTGCGTTACTTTTTTCGGTGCACGGCGTCCAAACACCGTCCGTAGAGCTCAAGCAGATGATTGGCGTAGTCTTCCGGTTTTGAGGCGGCGCCTGAACCCTGAAAGCCAACGCCCGACGAACTTGTCCGACCATAGCCGGTCGTCATGGCGACAAATTTCATCAAGTCAAGTGCGATGTCCTCATTGCGACGGGAACCGGGTGTGCTGGCGGATGCTTCGTCCATGAATTCCTCCCTGGGAATGCGAATGCTGGGTGTTTCCTCGTCCATACTTCGAGAAATACTTGCGGCAGGAAAAATGATAGCAGAACAGGAAGAAGAACCAACAAGGACACGAAGGCTCACCAAAGGCTTCGGCGGCTTCCTTTGCGAACCTCGTGCCCTCGTGGTCAAAACTAGAAGAATCTACCGGAAGCTACGTCTGCAACTCGCGCTCATCGCCCGAGAATCGGCAATTCCCTAGGTCTCAATTCCCACGTAGGAAACCCGTCCAACCAGATAACTGCTCGCCGTCTTGTCCGGCTCAATGGGCATTATTTCGACCGGGTAGGCTTGGTTGTGCGGGCGCAAGACCAGGTTACTTCCAGCTAATTCCACATATTTGATCGTGCAGTTGCCGTCTTTGTTTACGGCATACATGTTCGACTCACCCTTACGATAAGGCTTGAGCGAGTTGTAGTGGCGGTCGATGAGTGTAGTGGCGCCAGGCAGGAGGCGGGGATACATACTCATGCCATCGCGACCATCAACCTGAAGGATAACGAATCGTTCCCATTCGCTGCGGTGGCCCTCCATCTCGGGACGGAGGCCCTGCAGGAAACTCTTCTTGAACTTGAGAATTTCCTTCACGTTCATGCTCATGATGAGAGGCTCGGTCGCGGCAATAGCGCCGTCGACAACCAGGACATTTTGAAATTCGTCCTCACTCGGTGGCAGGATGCTAGCGCGTTTGTTAACTTCGTTGGGATCAAGCAAATCGAGCACGGAAAGGTGTTGCACGCGCAAGACTTTATCCATGCCCTCTAGACTCAAACCTCGTTTGCGGTTGAGAAAGTTGGAGATGTGAGCTTGTTTGAACCCGGTCTGTTCCGCCAGGCGCAAGCCGGTCAGTCCCTCTTCCTCGATTCGGTGCCACAAGGTTTTGCGAAGGTTTTCCTGCAGTACTTTGAATTTCATGCGGGAAAGTATAGCATCATTTATAGCGAATCGCTATTAGAATTGCCATTTTAACATCTCAAAGGAAACAGCGCCCAGAAATTAAGGTTCGGGCCTCCCCCTTTCGGGATTTCCACAGGCAAAATGCTATTTTGCTAATAGCATTTTGCTATTGTTATTATTATCAATAACATCTGGGGGAAAAAAGTTCTTGACATTAAGTTCAACGGGAAGTTATATGGTAATTAATTCGTTATAACTAGTCTGATAACGGGAATGGAATCGATGAATTGCAATTTACAATCCGAGAATGAGGGAAGGGGCTTTGCGGAGTTTCGCCGTAAGGTTCGCTCCGCCGAAGTGCTATCCGCAGCAATGGAACAACTGCTGCGCATGCTGCAATTTACAGGCAAGGTTAGCGTGGTCGTGCAGAACGGTCGAGTGTTGAAATCGGGATATGAGGAGGGCTACTTCCGCAAACCGCCGCTCACCTGATCCGGGGCGGCACCGGCGGGGTTTGTCAGTTGGACCGCATATTCTTATAGCTAAATAAGTTAACCAGGTTCTCCGTAAGAGAAACGGGCCCTGTGACCGAGCAATCGGCGCAGGGCTTTTTGTTTGGGCTGGAGACGCGAGCCTCTGCCCGAAAACCTGACAACGAGCTCATTTGCCACGGAGGCAACCATGGATTTCGAAGGCTTGGAGATCGTCCGGCTGGAGCTGAAATATTGCGAACGATGCGGCGGTTTGTGGATGCGCACCTGGGGAACGGATGACGTGTATTGTCCCTCGTGCGCCGGGGAAATGCTGGACCTTCCTGTCGGACGAAAAAGGGGGAGAGCATTTTTGCCAGTGAACGACCGAATCGAAATTAAGAGCCAATGTGAAGACTGGTCAACCGTCTGCGGCGAAAGGGGGAACGCATGAGCACCAACGTGATTGCCCGGCTCTATGCATTTGCTGAGACACCCGGAATGCCGCCATGCATGATTTCTGAGAATGCTGTTGCGAATTCTGGCGTAAGCCCCCTCCAGCCTGAAGAAGTCGATTTCAGACCGGTTGACTCACCAGAGGCTGGCGTAACCGAGATCGATCCCACGCAAGCTGGGTTGTTAGAAGCGGTCGCTGAAGATGCCACGCCGGAGAGCGCAGGGCTCGCCCCGGTCGAATTGGCGATCTCTGTGGACAACCAGAGTTCGGGCATAGACCCTGATCTCCGCTTGTACCGTAAGCGTACGATTGGGATACTTCGGCGCTATATGCGGCTTTCCATCGAAGTGGGCCGACTGCCGTCGCTGCTGGGGCGCGAGTTCTTTCGGACTCGCGTCACATCTTATCGAGCCTCCACATTCGAAGATGCGGTGATTTTTGTGCACGATGTGGAGAGGAGCCTGGACAAGTTGAGTGAGTTCGACAAGAAACTGATCGCAAAGATTGCTCTGCAGGAATATTCCCACGAGGAGGCGGCGCGCCTGGTAGGGTGTGGACTTCGGCACACGGCACGTTGCTACACCGAGGCTCTGGATCGGGTCTCCGAGACATTCCTGAAACGGAAGTTGCTTCTCCGGTTGCCGACCACAAAATCGGACCCCGAAAAATCTTGTCAAGGGGGTAAAGGCGACGATTTTCAGTTAAGTGACTCAAAACAATCCGAAAATAAATTCTAAAATCATGTCATGTTTACTCTATCAGTCTGATATTCTGAATATAGATCACAAAAATTCTCGAAGGGCGCGCAAGCGCCCTTTGTTTTTTTGGCCTATCCCGTCGAATCGTAGTCCGGGGGACGAATGAGGAAAACTAACCTAGGCAAGGCACGCAAGGAACCGAAGAAAGCGCGCTCCGGGCCAAAGAAATCGCTAAAGGAAGTTGATCTCGGCGTCGTCCGGCGGCAGATCACGAATATGGTGGGCAACGGCGCGTTGAAAATGGTGCAGACGACGATTGGGGAAGTGAACAAGGGCCACTATCTGGCGATGAAGTACCTGTTTGAGATGGTTGGCCTGTGTCCGGCAACAACTCCCGAAGAGGCGCAGCAGGATGATTCGCTCGCAAGAACTCTTTTGCGAAGATTAGGACTTCCCGAGGATTCGAATCTCGGTACCGAAGTTACGAGCGAGTGTGTCACGAATCCGGTGGAACAACAAAGTGATGCCGTAGAATGAAAGTCAGTGAGTGGTCGAGAGCAGCTCAAGGTTGGTCGTCAGCGGCGGGCGGTTGGTCGAAGGCTTGGGGAAACAACCCGACGCCGCACAAATTCCTGCCACACGGGACTTTCATGATGGATATGAGTTGGGTGACTGGCCGAATTGCGGTCGGGGGCGGAATCTGGACAGCGGAGAACATGGCGCAGGTGGCGCGCGCAGGCATAACTCACATCCTCGACATGCAAATTGAATTCGACGACACGCCCCTGGCTGAGCCGCACGGGATCGCGGTGCTGTGGAATCCGATTGACGATGACTTCCAACCGAAATCGGCAGACGTTTTCCAGCGCGGCGTGGATTTCGCGCTGGAGGCTTTGGACCACGAAGGGACCAAGCTCTTCGTTCACTGCGCGGCAGGCGTGCACAGAGCGCCTATGATGACGCTGGCGATCTTGTGTTCGCTCGGTTGGACTTTAGCGGACGCACTGCAGTTGATCGAGGCACGGCGTCCAGTGGTGGATTTCGCGGACGTGTACGTGAACAGCGTGAAAAGGTTTTTGCAGGAACAGCTGAAAGGCCGCGAAGTAGGAAATGGCTTGTAGCTTCTGATCTCTCGTTTTACTCCACGACAACTTAGCGTAACTGGCCTTGCATCATGCCCGGCGGACGCTGAAGTGTGAACTGTCGCGGAGAGTTTTGAAAATGTGCTAGCAACGGAGGAGTTATGTTCGACGCGCGCCGCCCTTTTGGGTGGCTTTTTCTTTTGCTGCCAGGATTGGTGGCATTGGCTGTGTCAGCTCAAACACTTCCCACCACGACGATTAGCGATACCGTATATCGAGCGGATGGAACACCAGCCGGTGGGACGCTGCTGATTTCATGGCCCGAGTTTACTACTGCGGCCCAAGGAGCCGTCGCCGCAGGAAATACGAGTGTGACGCTCGCGTCGGGCGGTGCGCTTTCTGTGGGTTTGGTGTCGAATGCGAACGCGACTCCGGCAAATACGGTTTACACCGTTGTCTACCCGCTATAACCCTAAAGAGCCCGTTCCAACTTGAACTGACGAAGTAACTGAGAAGAGGCGTTAGTAATACAGCAACTTCATAGTAAAACCGCGGAGGACTTATATGAATCTGAACGATCAAGGCAATTCCGTGTCTCTAAAGGAGCATCTGCTGGCCATGTTCGCTGCCGAACGAGAAGTGGCGGACCACCGGAAAACTCTCGTTGACCTGCGGTTCGACCTCGCGGACAGAGCGCTACAACTGGACCACATCGAGATGCTTAGAAGACTGGATCTCTTGAATCATGCGCATGAAGAAGCCAGGCAGAAAGAGGCGAGCTTTGTCGGCCGGGAAGTGTATGAGAGTCAAACCAAAGATCACAACAAGTGGCGGGACGAAGTAAACTCTGCCCTGTCCACCCGGCAAGGCAGGACATCCGTGACATCGGGACTCGCGGGTGCGGTTGGAGGACTAGCTTTGAGCGCGCTATTCGGATTGATTATGTATCTCGCCAAAGCCGTACTGAGCGGTTTCCCTAAATAATCATTCTCCGTCGTTCATCTCCCTGCACACTTTTACGCTGACGTAATCCCGCTTCTTGTTTTGGAACTCAGGAGACTCGCTGGACTTTCTAGCCACACTTTCTCAGACGATCGCCTTTGTCGCTGCAATAGTGAACAGGATTGGAACCTTGTTTAGCCGGCGGAAGGGAGCGGAGAAGAAAGACGCCGCCGGGGTCCATGAGCAATACGGTTGGCAATCGGCAGATAATCGATCAAGAGAAATTCAAGCACGGGCTGGGGCAGGTAATCGATTGCACGATCGAATGCTTGAACGCTTCGACTTGGGCAAAAGACGAAGTACGGCGAATTACAGCGATGCGGGGTAACGTTTTTATGCACGCCCTATATCTTCACCCAATCAGCCATTGCCCATTGACAGCACCTACTGCGAGGCTTGGAAGACCTGTGCCGTCAACAGCCCGCGTTGTCGCAGGCTGCTAGAGAATCTTCTTCCCAAATGCGGACAAGGTTAGCTCGACCGCCAGGTCTGCGGTTTGGTTGTGCTCGTCGATTACGGGGTTCACTTCGACGATCTCGAAGCTCAGCATGCGGCCGTGGTCGGCGATGATTTCCATTGCGAGGTGAGCTTCACGGTAGGTGGCTCCGCCGCGAACCGGGGTGCCTACGCCGGGCGCGTCTTCGGGATCGATCCAATCCATGTCGAGCGAGACGTGATAGCCGGCCGTGCCGCGTCCCGCCGCGCGCAGCGCTTCTTCCATTACGGTGCGCATGCCACGCTCGTCAATGTCGCGCATGGTGAAAACGTGGATTCCGGTTTTGCGTACGTTTTCTTTTTCAATCGCGTCGATGTCGCGCACACCCACCAAAACACAATTCTCCGACTTCACTTTGGGGGAGAAGTCAAAGATGTTGGCCAGTTCCGTAGGACCCAGACCCATGATTGCTGCGAGCGGCATGCCATGCACGTTTCCGCTGGGAGAGCTGTCGGGAGTGTTGACGTCGGTGTGGGCGTCGATCCAGATGAGGCCGATTTTCTGGTTTTGGCGGCGATAGAACTCGGCGACGCCGGCGACGGTTCCGGCAGCGATGGAATGGTCTCCGCCGAGAGTAATCGGCACCTTGCCTGCTTCCAGTGTCTTGACGACGAGTTCTGCGTGCTTGGTGCAGGTGGCAGTAATTTCCTTCAGGTATTTTGCGTGCGCGTCGCCTTCCTTTTTTTGTTCGGCGATGGCGACGGAAACATTGCCGGCGTCTTCAACGACGTGGCCCAAGGCTTCGAGGCGGGCCTCGAGGCCGGCTACGCGGACGGCGGACGGTCCCATGTCGACACCGCGGCGCGACTGGCCGAGGTCGAGGGGGACACCGATGACGCGGATTTTGCGGGGAGTGATGCTAGATGGAGAGATGTTTGTCATAATTTGCCGAGATCAAACATTACGCTTCCGAATTCCAAAACTGGTCAGGTTGAAGTACTGCGCGCCGGATCCTTCGCCCGCTGGTACAAGCGCGGGGCTTCAGGACGACCACAACTCAATTCTATGGGTAGAGCCGGTGCAAGGTTCTTGGAAACGGAATCGTTTCCCGCACGTGTTCTAGTCCGCAGATCCATCCTACCGCTCGTTCGATCCCCATGCCGAAACCCGCGTGGGGCACGCTTCCGTACTTCCGCAAGTCGAGGTACCACTTGAATGCCTCTTCCGGCAGGCCGTGATCGTGAATACGCTTGAGCAATAGATCGTAGGAGGCCATGCGCTGCGAGCCGCCAATGATCTCGCCGTAACCTTCGGGCGCGAGCACATCCACGCACAACGCCAGATCCGGTCGTTGCGGGTCCGGCTCCATATAGAAGGCCTTCACTTTCGCGGGATACCGATGCACCATCACTGGCCGGTCGAATTGCGATGAGATGTACGTTTCATCCGGCGAGCCGAGGTCTCCGCCCCACTCGAAGTTGTTTTCGAGCACGTCTTTGGCGTGGGCTTCCCGCAACATTTTTACGGCCTCGTCATAAGTAATTCGAGGAAACGGCGCTTCGATTTTTTCCAGCTTCGAAATGTCGCGCCCGATGGTTTGCAGGTCGGGGCGTCTGCGCTCGAGACAACGTTTTACGAGGAAGCTGAGCAGGCCCTCGGCCAGCGCCATAATGTCTTCGAGTTGAGCGTAGGCGACTTCCGGTTCGACCATCCAGAACTCGGTCAAATGACGTCGGGTTTTACTTTTCTCGGCGCGGAAGGTGGGGCCGAAGGAATATACCTTGCCGAGCGCCATAGCGGTGGCTTCGATGTAGAGCTGGCCTGACTGGGTCAAGTAGGCCTGCTCGTCGAAGTAATCGACGGGAAAAAGTGTGGTCGTGCCCTCACAGGCGGCGGGGGTAAGAATTGGCGGATCGGTCAGGGTGAAACCGAGTTCGTCGAAAAAATCACGGGCGGCTTTGATGATTTCCGCGCGCACTCGAAGAATTGCGGCCTGGCGCGGAGTTCGCACCCACAGATGGCGATGCTCCATCAGGAAATCGACGCCATGCTCTTTCAGCGAGATGGGATAGGGATCATTCTCAGAGACACGCTGGACGACCTGCACATTCGAGATATCCAGTTCGTACCCGCCGGGGGCCCGCTTGTCGGCGCGTACAGTACCTTCGACAATCACGCTTGATTCCTGGGTCAGGCCTTTTAGGGCGTCGAAGACTTCGGGCGGAACGGCGTTTTTGGGCACGACGCCCTGAATTACGCCGGAGCCGTCGCGAAGCTGGGGGAACAGAAGTTTTCCGCTTTCGCGGAGGTTGTAGAGCCAGCCGCGGATGGTGACGGTTTGACCTTCGTGTTTGCCGATTTCGATGATTGTGGTTATGGGAGATGACATGTTTTTGATTTCGTAATTACGCAATCTATTGAGTTGGCCCGGCATCTGCGTTTTACGGGGCAAGCGCCGTCCGCAAAGCGGACTCGACTTGTTCGACTAGCGCCATCCCGGCCCTGCCGTGCCGTGCTCCGACATCTCGCCGCTATGCGGCTATCTTCAGTCTGGTTCTAACTGGCATTCAAGTTCTGATTTACATCCTCGCACAACAGGCAGAATACATAGATCCTTCGCTTCGCTCAGGATGACAGCTTACGTTTCAGAACACACATTACGCATTCTCCAGCTTTTCGAATGCTTCACTCATCTTTTCTGCGAGGTTGATTTTTTCGTCGCCTTCTACTTCGAGCAGCAAGGGCGGGGTGTGCGGGGCCGAACGCAGCAGTTCCATAGCCTGCTTCCAGTCGATCGATCCGCTCCCTGGCCAAAGATGCGAGTCTTCTTTTTTGACATTGTCGTGAACGTGAGTGGAATGGATGTAACCCTTGGCGGTTTCGAACGCCTGGGGCACATCGCTCATGATATGCGCATGACCGAAGTCGAAGCACACCCCCACGTCATCGAAATGGGCGGCGCGAATAAATTCGACGAGACGCTCGGGGGTGGATAATTCGTTGGGAATATTTTCCAACAGAATGCGAACCCCGAGCGGCTTCGCGAAGGCGCGCAGGTGCTCGACCGAGGTCATGGCCGCCTCGAACTTGCGGTCATCGAACGACTCTCCGCTCACCCCCAGGTGCTGCACCAGGAAGCGAAAGGGAATGTGTTCGGCCAGTTCAAGCGCGCGCTTGATCTCGTCCATGGCTTCGACTCGACTCGCGCGGTCGGTGGAAGTGACGTTAATGGGCGGCGCTCCGGTACGACCGCGCTCGTAGTCGGCGTAGAGGGGAGCGTGAACCGAGTTCAATGGAACGCCACTCGCGCGAAACCAGTCAGCGATTTCGCGGACATGCTGCTTGCGATTGGCGTAGTCCAGGTGCTGGCGGGCGGCAAAAATCTCTATTGCCTGCGCTCCACCACGGACCATTCCATCCAGCAGGCCGGGATGCAACCGCTCTTTGACATAAACGTAGGTTGAAATTGCTTTTAGCATTGGACCACTTTCATAATTGTCTCCTGATGGGTTGCTCAGGAGCTAAAAGTTTTCCGAAAACTCGATTCAGTGCCCAGCGGCTAAAGCTTCGCTGATTCAAGCGTTTACCGGCAGCGCTGGAAGCGCTGCACCACCCAAAACTTGAGTTGTTCAACGATAAAGCCGACTTTTGATCGATGCTAGTAGCCCACCGGCTTTCCGTTATTTCTGACGTCACTTGCGCCCAAGCGCTCGCTGGTTTTCGGATCGACTGCGATGCATTCGCCATCACTCCAGTACGGGATCCAGTCTCCTCCTACCGTTTCACCGATTTCGACTTTGTGACCCATTTGCTCGAGCAACTTCACTGCATCCGGGGAAAACCACTTCTCTACATTTACCTTATCTGGCATCCATTGATTATGGAAGCGTGGAGCGTTCACGGCTTCCTGGATGTTCATTCCGTAGTCAACGACGCCCATCAAAATATTGGCTACGGTGGTGATAATCCGAGCTCCGCCGGGCGAACCCAGGACAAGAAAAAGCTTGCCGTCTTTCAAAACGATCGTCGGGGTCATGGCGGAGAGCGGGCGTTTGCCGGGGCCGATGGCGTTGGCCGGGCCTTGGATGAGGCCGTAAAGATTGGCAACTCCCTGCTTCGCCGCGAAGTCATCCATTTCATCGTTGAGCAGGAAGCCCAGACCTTCCGCCGTCACGCGTGACCCGAAACTGTCATTCAAGGTAGTAGTCACGGCCACCGCATTTCCGGTTGAATCCACCACGGAATAATGCGTAGTGTGCTCGGGTTCATGTACCGCCAAAGGCTGCAGGCGCCGCGCGGCATACTGTTCCAGCTGGCTGAAGATTGCAGGCCGCCGTAGATCCTTGCTGACGCTGGCACGCTCGGGATCGATCGATTCGCGCCACGCTGCCCCGTATTTTTTATCGATCAGTTGAGCGACTGGGATGCGGGAAAAATCGGGGTCTCCGAGAAACTCCGCACGATCATAGAACGCGCGCCGAAAGGCCTCAACCGTGAGATGGATTGAAGCCGCCGAGCGATCACCCATCGTGGTCAGGTCGTAACCTTCGAGAATATTCAAAATCTCCAGCAGCGCAATTCCTCCGGACGACGGAGGAGGCGCGCTGATGACTTCATAGCTGCGATAAGTTCCTCGAATCGATTCCCGCTCTTTCACTTCGTAGTTGGCGAGATCTTCGGTGGTGATTAGACCTCCGCCTCTCTGCAGCGAGGCCGCCAGTTCACGCGCCATCGCGCCGTGATAAAAATCATCCGGATTGTTTGCAATTCGCTCCAATGTGCGGGCCAACTCGGGCTGGCGAAAGATCTCGCCGGGCTGGTAGTAATTTCCGCCTCGCTGAAAGATTCGGCGCGACTGGGGGAATTTTGCCAAGTCCGGGTCGTGCAGGTCGCGGACGTCTTGCCAGGATAGAGGATAACCATCGCGCGCCAATTTAATTGCCGGCGCCAGCACCTGAGCGAGGGTCAGGCGACCGTAATTCTTCTCCGCGTAAACCATGCCTGCGACTGAGCCCGGCACTCCGATGGCTTTATAGCCGATGACGCTGGCGTTGTCGATGACATTGCCTTGCGCGTCGAGATACATGCTCGCGGTTGCAGAGGCTGGAGCCTTTTCGCGGTAGTCGACGAAATGCGTGCGCCCGTCGGCCATGCGGATGAGCATGAATCCGCCGCCGCCGAGATTGCCGGCTTGCGGATAAACCACGGCCAGAGCGAAGCCCGTGGCCACGGCGCCATCGATTGCGTTTCCGCCAGCCTGCATGATTCCGACGCCAGCCTGGGAAGCGAGTTCGTGAACGCTGGCCACGATGGCGTGGGGCGCGTGCACGGGTTGCGTGGAGGACCACCCGGGAGCCGCCAAGGCCAGCAACACCGCCAGCAGCGGCACGATGAATCGATTGCGCTGAATTCGCATGGAATCTGAAATTGTGGGCAGACTTCTGAGGCTAGCGTAGGCGGCGAGTGGGAGTCAAATTGTTTAGCAGCTTTCAGGCTGGATCTCTCGTTACCGTCATCTTTTGAGCAGTGGCTTTGACTTGCCTTTGGATTTCCTGATTTTGGGTCGGGTTTTTTCCGATACCATTTCGTATGACTGACGAATCAGATCGTTTAACTCTTCATCCCGCAGCACATCCAATCGTTCGAGCAGGACCCATTTGTAGCAGCCGACATACGGGGCGGGCCGGATTCCTTCTTGCTCGCACAACTCCGAAAACTTCTCTGGCGAACACTTGAGGCATAGGGTGGGTGGGACAGAATCCAGACTTAACGTGGCAAAGATCTTGCCCGCGACTTTGAAGCAGAGAGTCTCGCCCCATTGCAAGTTTTCTCTTGCCTGCGGAAAGGAAAGACAATAGCCTCGAACGGAATCGACGTTCATGCGGACGAACCAGTTGCGGTAGACTTATGCGAATCTGACGACGCTAGGAGATTGAAATGGAAACCCGGCAGCTTGGCAAGTCCGATTTGAACATCACCCCCGTCGGTTATGGAGCGTGGGCCATCGGGGGTAGTGGCTGGCAGTTTGCATGGGGTGCGCAGGACGACGAGGATTCCATCGCCGCGATTCACCGCGCCCTCGAGCTGGGTGTGAACTGGATTGACACGGCGGCGGTTTACGGGCTGGGGCATTCCGAGGAAGTCGTCGCCAGGGCGCTCAAAGAGTGGTCGGGGGCAAGGCCTTACGTTTTTACCAAATGCGGCTTGCGCTGGGACGAGGGTGGGAACGTACTGAAGAATTTGCATGCCGATTCACTTAGCCGCGAAGTCGAGGATAGCCTGCGGCGTCTGGGTGTGGAGACGATTGATCTGTACCAGATCCACTGGCCACCGGAAGATCCCGAGTCCCCCGACCTTGAAGAAGGGTGGTCCATTCTTGCTGCATTGCAAAAGCAGGGCAAGCTGCGCTGGATTGGCGTCTCCAATTTCAACGTTAAACAGATGCGGCGCGCGCAAAGCATCGCGCCGATTACTTCGTTGCAACCGCCGTATTCGCTGATCAATCGCGGGATCGAGGAGGATATTCTTCCGTACTGCCAGCGTGAGGACATCGGCGTGATTGTCTATTCGCCCATGGCATCGGGCCTTTTGACCGGCGCGATGACCCGCGAACGCGCTGTTCGGCTGCCGAAGGATGATTGGCGGAGCAGCGATCCGGAGTTCAGAGAGCCCCTGCTGTCACGGAACCTTGCTTTGGTCGAACAGCTTCGCGAGATCGGTAAGCGTCATGGCCGCTCTGCTGGGGAAGTGGCGATTGCGTGGACATTGCGGAATCCGGCGGTGACCGGGGCGATTGTGGGTGCGCGAAACGCTCGCCAAGCCGATGGCGTGATGCACGCCGGAGAATTCCGGCTCAGCGATAAGGAAGTAAACGAAATCGAAGACTTTTTTGAACAGACCGCCGCTTAGAGGTAGTAGGCGGTTCGAAGCTTAACTCATTGACGGGTGAAAGCCAGCTACACCTCTTGCCGCGCCTCGCCCAGCACCACGTTTAACTCGAGCTTTTTCTTCCCGCGATAGACAGTGATGCGGACGGTGTCGCCCGCGCGGTGATGGTTCATGATCTGCGCCAGTTCCTGCTGATCCTCCACTTGTTCCCCGTCGACAGCCACGATCAAGTCTCCGCCAACCATGATCGGAGTGTTGCCGAGGAAAGCGCGCTCGCTGCCGCCGCGAAGGCCCGCATTGTCCGCGGCTCCTCCCGGCACAACCTGCAAAATCAGGAGTCCGTAATCGGCCGCCAGGCCCATCTGGTCGGCCAGCTGAGAATCAATCGGAATCGTGGTCACGCCTAACGCGGGACGCCGCACCCGGCCCAGCGTAAGCAGGTCGCTGATCACCGCTTTCGCGGTGTTGATGGGAATTGCAAAGCCAATGCCCGCGCTCTGGCCCACGTTCGAAGCAATCATGGTATTAATGCCGATCACTTCGCCATGCATATTGAGCAGCGGGCCACCAGAGTTTCCAGGATTGATGGACGCATCCGTCTGGATGGCGTCTTCAATCTTCATCCCATCGGGTTCCTGCACCTGACGGATGGAACTCACGATGCCCCGCGTCAATGTGCCCGACAGGCCAAAGGGATTGCCGATTGCGTATACCTTCTGACCAACTTGCAATTTGCTCGAGTCGCCAAGGACCATCGGCGTGAGGTCGGGAACCTTGATTTGAACCACTGCCAAATCGTGCGCGCGGTCGGCGCCTACGATGGTGGCTCGATACTTCTTGCGGTTATGTAGTGTCACTTCGATCTGCCTGGCATCTGCGACAACATGGTAATTGGTCAGCACGTGCCCGTCTTTGTCGATGATGAAACCCGACCCCTGACCTTCTTCCGGCACCAGGCCGTAGAAGAAGTCAAAAGTCACTGCCTTCGACGTGATGTTCACCACTGAGCCGATGTTCTTGCGGTAGACAGTGATGTTATTTTGCTCTTCAGCATCGAGCGACTCACTGCCAGCCGCCTCACTAATCTCAATTTTGTCCGGCTGTCCAACCCAATTGGTGAGCGCGGCCCGGCCCGAACGATACGTGGTGAAATAGAAAAACCCGCCGGCGAGAATCACGGCCAATAAAACAGGTCGAAGCACTCTCATAGTTCACAAGCCTTCCACGGACTCATACCTCGATTGTAATCAATTATCGAACGGCAAGGCTCGCCGCGCGGTCGGCACTGCGGATCCTTCGCTTCGCTCAGAATGACAAATGGGTGCAGGTGCAGGTGCTCGTACAGGTGCTAGTGCAGGTGCTTCGGGTTCGCTGGGGGCTATGGCCCGCGGTCTTCCGCCATGTTCTTGAGTTCGCTGTAAACTTTACCGACCTGCTTCCGAGTTCCATCCAGCGAACCGGAATTATCGATCACGTAGTCCGCTGCCTTGATCTTCTCCTCGTCTGGGAACTGAGCTGCCATCCGTCGCGTCACTTCCAGGCGAGCGTTTTCCTCGTCCACGCCCAACCGAGCGGCCCAGCGCTGAATTCTCTGCTCTGGATGGCAGGTCACTACCACTAGCCGATCGAGACTCTTGGCCGAGCCCGCTTCAAGAATCAGGGCCGCCTCTACGATTGCGATCGCTCGTGGATTGCTTCGGGCAACTTGCTCCATCCACCGCTCCTGTCTCCCAATCACAGCGGGATGCACAATCTGATTCAGCTCTTGAATCCGGGATGGCTGACTTCCTCCCGGCGCACCAAACGCCGCCTCCGCCAGTCGCGCGCGATTGACGGTACGGTCAGGATTAAGAATTCCTTCGCCGAAGCGCCGTACGACTTCCTGATAAACGGCTTCCCCTGGCTGCATGAGTTCGTGCGAAATCACATCGGCCTGAATCAGATGAGCGCCGAGTGCCACAAACATCTCGCCCACTACGGATTTGCCAGAAGCAATCCCGCCGGTCAGTCCGACTTTCAGCAATGCGCCCTCATCAGAATCACCACAGAGACACAGAGTCACAGAAACATATTGTAGAAAATCTGTTTCCGTCGTTTCTCGTTCGTTGTCGAGGGCGCGGAAACAATCGCAGAAAGAGCCTTGCCTTCTTCTGCGACTCTGTGGTGAAATTCAAACCCGCGAAAGCTCAGCGATGCGCCCGCCGCGTCGCAGCTTCGTGGCCCGCACTGTGTTCGACATCAGCATTGCGATGGTCAACGGTCCGACACCCCCGGGCACCGGTGTCAGTGCTCCGGCAACCTCAGCCACCAGGGGATGGACATCGCCAACCAGGGTCGAGCCCTTCGTGCGAAAGGTTTCCTCCCGCTTGGCATTCCCCGCGAACAACCGCTCGAACTCCGCCCGGTCCGTCACTTGGTTCATACCGACATCAATCACGGTCGCGCCCGGTTTGACGAATTCGCCGGTAATCATTCCGGCCCGGCCGATTGCGGCCACCAGAATGTCCGCACGGCGGCAGACCCCGGGCAGGTCGCGGGTCTTCGAATGGCAAACCGTGACCGTCGCATTGCCATTGATCAGCAGCATCGCGGCCGGCTTGCCTACGATGTCGCTGCGCCCCACAACCACTGCTTCCTGTCCGGCAATCGGAATGCTACTACGCTTCAGAATCTCGATAATTCCGGCGGGTGTACATGGCACCAGGCCCGGCCTTTGCGTAGACAGAAATCCCACATTCATCGGATGGAACCCGTCGACATCCTTTGCCGGATCGACCGCCATCAAAACTTTCTTGGTATCAACCCGAGCCGGCAGCGGAAGCTGCACCAGAATGCCATCGATTTCGTCGCGTTGGTTCAGGCCCGCAATTAGCTCGATCAATTCCTCAGTAGATGCTGATTCGAGCGGAGTGTGCTGCTCGCTGTAGATTCCAACCTCTCCACTGCTCTTCACTTTGCCACGAACGTAGACCTCGGACGCCGGATTGTGCCCAACCAGAATCACCGCGAGTCCGGGAGGCATCCCCGCGGCGGTCAGTGCCCTGACTTCCGTCGCGACTTCAGCCCGAATTTCGGCAGCGATTTTATTGCCGTCCAAAATAATTGCAGCCATCAAACCTCGCTTCTTTTCGTGGGGGAGGGTCTTCGACCTGACCCAGGCTCCGTGAAACCAAAACTAACCCTTAATCACGGGATACTCCCCACTTCCTACTTTCCTCACATTCGCCTCCGCGAACTCCCGAACCCGATCCAATGCCGCTTGCAGTTCCGCATGAAAGCGTTCTCTCTGGGAATCATCCGCGTCCGGCGGAACCGGTATCTTGCGGCTCACCCGCATGAGCGCCCGCGAAAACGGTTTCGGAATCATCGACCGGTCCCACGTATTCAGAACCCAAGCGTTTTCCAAAGCGATGTGAAACACTGCCATAGGCACACCTGTCGCACGCGCCAGCACCACGGGACCCGGCTTGGCGACGAATCGCGGCCCGCGTGGGCCGTCGATGGTAAACGCTACCGTCCAGCCTTGCTCAAGTTCCCGCCTCATGCCCAGCAACGCCCGCACGGCTCCGCGGCTCTTCGATCCCCGCACCTTCACGAAACCGAATTTCCGCATGATGCGCCCCATCCATTCCCCATCGAAACTATCGCTACTCATCACCCTGATCTGCAGATTCCGCCAGAGGTACATTGCGGGGATGATACAGCTATGCCAGAAGGCATAAACGATCGGACGGGCCTCGAGAGTTGGCGGCGCATCATCTTCATACGACGCAGAAAAACGCAGCGTCGGACCAATCAATTGGACCACGAGAAATCCCGCCCACGTGATGAGCCACAGCAAGAATCTTTGCCACAAGGTATAAGGCCGGCTCTGCGTCGATGCCTCGGTGGAGACCGGAGAAGTGGTAACCGCACTCACTCCAGTATTGTAACGTGTAGCGCGGGCACTCCTGTCCGCGGCTGTCGACCGAGGAAAAGTGCGGAGCGGCCAATCCGCTTCCCGACGAAATGTACCGACGATCTGACGTGCTACACAATGCAGAAAATGTGCTACGCTGATTGCCGAGATCAAGAAGGTGTTTCATGGGAGACCTCAGCCGGATTGGAGTATCGATTGACTCAGACTTGCTTCATCGCTTCGATTCTTTCATTGCCGAGAAGGGCTACGAAAACCGGTCTGAAGCCTTTCGCGATCTGATTCGCGATCGACTAGTCACCTCGGTAGTGATCGCGGCCAACGCTTTGGTAGTAGGCACGGTCACCCTCATCTACGACCATCACACTCGTCTGTTGCCCGAGAAGCTGACCGACATCCAGCACGAGAATCACGAAATCATTATTTCCACTTTGCACGCGCATCTCGACCACGAGAGTTGCCTGGAGGTGGTCATACTTCGCGGTACGTCCAAAGAGGTGCAAAGGCTGGCCGACCGGCTGATCAGCACAAAGGGAGTCCAGCACGGCCGCCTCGTGATGAGTTCGCCGGAAGCTGTATCGCGGCATCACGGGCGCCACCACTGAGAACCGGACCTCGCGCGGCGCTTCCAATGACGCGGTAAATGTCCTCAAGATGGAATAAGGTTTTGGATAGCTGGTCTGGTATAGAATACCAGTCTCGTAACACGAATATAACATTCTTGTTACTCTTGTTTACCATGCGAACGGGTCTTACTGCTTTGTTCGATGATGCGGCCGACAACCTTCGCGGCAGGGTCATCGGCATGTATGTCGCCTTGTTTGCTTTCAACGTAGGTGCATGGCTTTGGGCCGGCATCGCGTTCCACCGTTATCCGGTGCAGTTGGGAACAGCTTTTCTCGCTTATAGCTTCGGCCTGCGACATGCCGTCGATGCTGATCACATAGCCGCAATCGACAATGTGACCCGGAAGCTGATGCAGGATGGCAAGCGGCCGGTCGCCGTGGGATTCATGTTTTCGCTGGGACATTCGACCATCGTCGTGCTCGGTTCGGTTGCGATTGCTGGAGCGGCGGTCGCCTTGCAACATCGATTTGACGCCTTCAGAAACATTGCCGGAGCCATTGGCACGCTACTCTCCGCGTTTTTTCTGTTTGCTATCGCCATCGTCAACCTGATCGTTCTGCAATCCGTCTACCGGACGTTTGTGAGCGTCCGTAGCGGCGAGCCTTACGTCGAGGAAGACCTCAACCTGCTTCTCTCCGGTCGAGGAATTCTTACGCGAGTGTTTCGTCCAATATTTCGAATCATCAACCGCAGTTGGCACATGTTTCCGCTGGGCATGTTGTTCGGGTTGGGATTTGACACTGCAACCGAGATTGGCCTGCTGGGTGTCTCCGCCGCTGAGGCCTCCAAGGGCTTGCCGTTTGGGGCGATTCTGGTTTTTCCAGTCCTCTTTGCCGCCGGCATGTCGCTTATCGACACTACCGACAACATTCTGATGCTGGGTGCCTATGGATGGGCCTTTGTAAAACCAATTCGCAAGCTCTACTACAACATTACGATCACGTGCATTTCGGTAGTCGTCGCGCTGGTCGTCGGAGGCATCGAGGCTCTGGGGCTTCTAGCCGGCCATTTTCACCTGCAAGGAACATTTTGGGAGGGTGTCGCCAAGCTCAACAATAACTTTGGCACACTCGGCTTTTTCATCGTAGGGCTTTTCGCCGTCAGTTGGACGGTGTCAATTGCCGTCTACAAATGGCGCCGGTTCGACGAATTAGGAGTGTAGAGCAGACGTTCTTATCCGCTGTCGTTGCACTAAAACGATCTGCCGGCGCGACGTCCGAGCGGAGTCCTTCTCAAGTCGAATTTACTTAACCCACCGCTACGTCCGCAATCCGAACCGCATCCGCGGAAGCTTTCACATCGTGCGTACGAATGATATGCGCTCCCTTCAGGACAAGCGCCATTTCCGCCGCGACGGTTCCGTAGAGGCGTTCACTTACCGGCGCGTCCTTGCCGTTACGCGCCAGAGCCCGCCCGATGAACGATTTTCGCGACACACCGGCCAGCAGCGGATAGCGTAATTGATGCAGTTCGTCGAAGCGCTTGAGCAGCGGATAATTTTCCTCGAAGTTCTTACCGAATCCAAACCCGGGATCGAGAACGATCCGCTCCCGTTTTACTCCCGCCATCAGGGCAACGTCGGCCCAGTCCCGAAGTTCGCGTTTCACCAGCATCACAATATCGGGAGCAGGTGGCAAAGTGCGCCACTCGTCAGGGCGCCCGCGCATGTGCATCAGTACGGCGCCGCATTTTAGAGTGACCAATGTCTTCGCCATCGCCGGATCCCAACGAAATCCGCTCACGTCGTTAACGATCTCGGCCCCGGCTTCGGCAGCCGCACGCGCCACACGCGCTTTGTAGGTATCCACCGAGATCACCGCTTTAGGATGTTTTTGCTTCAGAGCGGTGATCACGGGAATTACCCGCTCCAGTTCCTCCCGCTCGTTGACAGATTGCCTCGGCGCACGCAGTTCTCCCCTCGACGCGGAATTCGTGTCAGATTCCTCGCCACTGAGAACCTTTGCTCCGGGCCGCGTAGACTCTCCGCCCACGTCAACGATGTCAGCACCAGCCTCGAGCAATTGCAATCCGTGTTCGACGGCGCGATCGCGGTCAAAATGCATCCCGCCATCGGAAAATGAATCTGGAGTGACGTTAAGGACGCCCATCACCAGAGTTCGTTTTCCCAGTTGCAGCGAACGCGAACCAAGATTCCATTCGAAAACCGGACGCATGTGGCCGATTCTAGTCCTTGTGTTGTCCCAACGCTTAAGGAAGACTCGCCATAGCGCGATGCTACAATCGACCCACCGGGATGCATCGAAAACGCGCTCATTTCGCGGCCGTTTTGTGCCTGCTGCTGGCGACGCAACTCCACGCCGCCTCGCACAATCCAATTGCTAAACGCATTGACTCGATTCTTTCCTCACCTGATCTTGCTCGCGGATTTTGGGGGATCGAGGTAGTCTCGCTCGACAGCGGAAAGATTCTTTACGCTCAGAACGCAGATAGGCTGTTCACGCCTGCTTCCAACACCAAGTTATTTACCACTGCGGCCGCTCTCGCACTGATCGGGCCGGATTACACTTCGCGAACCACGGTCGAAACCAGCGGAGTCCTCGACAAATATGGACGCCTCACCGGCGATCTCGTCTTGGTCGGCCGGGGCGATCCCAACCTATCCGGCCGCGAATTGCCCTACAACTTGCGGACCGCGCGCAACGATCATCCGATTCAGCTGTTCGAACAACTCGCAGACATGCTGGTCCAGAAGGGCGTGAAGTACGTGGACGGCAACATCATTGCCGACGATTCCTATTTCGCCTTCGAACGCTACGGCGAAGGTTGGAGCCAGGATGACCTCGTGCTCGCCGATGGCGCTCCGGTCTCCGCGCTGACCATCAATGACAATGTTGTATTCGTGAATATTCAACCCGCCGATCGCGTTGGGGAACACGCTTTCGTCAGCATCGTTCCGTTCGCCGATTACTATCGCATCGATAATCGCATCATCACTACGCCCGCGGGCACCGGTCGGAAGATTTTTATCAACCGCGAACCTGGGTCCACGCTGGTTACTTTGTGGGGCAATCTACCGCTTGATGATTCCGGCACCAACGAAGCGCTCGCAATTGAAGACCCCGCTGAATTCGCCGCCGCGCTCTTCCACCAACTGCTTGAGAATCGCGGCATCGTCGTTTATGGCAGACAACGCACACGGCACACCGAATTGGCGAGTCTTTCAACTTTAACCGTTACCGCCAGCGCACCTGCTCGCGGAGGTGATGAGACTGCACGCGCAATTCCGAATCAGCCTCTGGTGCTGGCCAGCTATCAGTCCAAGCCTCTGATCGAAGATGTGCGAGTGATCAACAAGGTGAGCCAGAATCTGCACGCAGAAATCTTGCTCCGCCTTCTAGGTCGAGAAAAAGGCGCTGCAGGCACAGTCGAAGGTGGGCTTGAGGTACTGCGCGGCTTTCTGAATCAAGCCGGCGTACCCAGCGAGCAATATCTTTTCTATGATGGCTCCGGTCTTTCGCGGCAAAATCTGGTTACGCCCCAAGCGGTCGTGCAGTTACTTCGCTATGCCGCGAATCAACCGTGGGGCGCAAGTTTCCGGGGGACCCTGCCGGTTGCTGGCGTCGACGGTTCTCTGACGGACCGCTTTCCGAATCTTGATCCTCGGACTCATGTGTATGCGAAAACTGGATCGCTGGGTGGGGTTAAGGCGCTTTCCGGGTATGCGACCACAGCGGACGGACAGCAGGTCGCATTCTCGATTCTCACCAACAATTTCAACCTTCCCAACAAACGGGTTCTCGATGCGATTGACAGCGTGGTGGAAGCGATCGTGAATCAGAAATAACATTTGGCACTTGGCAGCTAGCATTTAGTCTATAAACAACGCTGCTAAGAGCCAATTGCTAACCGCTGCCTTTCACCTCCGCATTCTTTTTGCTTCACGATCGCGGACTGCGCGAACACCTCCTGGTCCCGTACCTGTGGGTGGTTTGCGCATTCCTTCCAGCAGGTCTTTCAGGACCACGGCGTTGTTTTGGTCTTCGTTGCGGGAGGCAAAGAGTAGCGTTAATTTCTTTCGGCGGTTCGCCATGCGGTAGAGTTCATCCAGGGCCTGAGCGGCTTCCGGTCGGACCAACTCTTTGAGATAGCGCTTTCGGAAAGTTGTCCAAGCTTCGGGAGTTGCGTGAAACCACTTCCGCAGGACATCCGAGGGCGCCAAATCGCGCAGCCATTGATCCACCGAGGCGCGGGCTTTGCTCAGGCCGCGTGGCCACAGGCGGTCCACCAGCACCCGCGTCCCGTCGGATCGTGCGGGCGGTTCGTACACCCGTTTTACGGTTACCTGTTTTGTCGTCACTCGATTCCCGCGCGGGGCTTGGCTTTCCTTTACTATTGTAATAGTTTGCTTCGCGTTTTGACGGACAAATGGAACCATCTCGAATTCCCATTAACGGCCCATCCAGAATGGAAAAGTGGAAGTCATCTGCTCTGTCCTTCTGTGTCTCTGCCATAGTGCTGTCGTCTCTCGCAGGTTGTGATGTCCAGCGCCGCAAAAGCGACGCGGAACTCGGGCTCAATCCGCAGCAGGCGGCGGGACGCCATATTTATGACAATTATTGCGACCGGTGCCATGCACCTTATTCTTCGCGGGGGCGGCAGGGGCCCAGTATGAAAGGCGTTTTCCAACGGCAGTATTTGCCGATGAGCGGCATGCCGGCAAATGACGATCGCGTCACCGACGTGATTCGCCTCGGCCGCAACAAGATGCCTGGCTACGGCCAAGTTCTCACTCAGCAACAGATCAACGATCTACTGGCGTATTTGCACACTTTGTAAGCTCGACCTGCGTTTTTGCGCGTGAACGCGGCCTCTCGCGCTCGTTTGCCCACCAACGCGCGCTCTCTTCCCCGATGAGCCGCAAATTGGCTGTTATAATCAAAAATCGCGCTCATGAGCAGAAAGCGTTTAGTACGTTCGACCACAGTGCTTTGCGTCCGGCGCGACGGCCACGTTGTAATGGCCGGCGACGGGCAGGTCACGCTCGGCGAAGGCGTAATCAAGCATACCGCCAAGAAGATCCGCCGCTTATACCAGGACAAGATTCTCGCCGGATTCGCCGGGTCGACCGCTGACGCGTTCTCGCTTTTCAGCCGTTTCGAGGCCAAGTTGGAGCAGTATCATGGCAATATTGGACGTGGAGCCGTGGAATTGGCCAAGGATTGGCGGACGGACAAGTTCCTGCGACATCTGGAAGCGCTGCTGCTGGTCTCCGACAAGGAGCAGACTTTCCTGTTGAGCGGCCAGGGCGATGTGATCGAGCCGGATGGCGGGATTGCAGCCATCGGCAGCGGGGGACCGTATGCGCAGGCGGCAGCCCAGGCGCTGGCGGCGCACACTCAGCTCTCGTCACGTCAGATCGCAGAAGAGGCGATGAAGATTGCCGGCAGCATGTGTATTTATACAAACGACAAGGTAACGATTGAAGAGCTTTAGTCGGTAGTCGTTCGCCGAACCCTTTCAGACGGACGACCACAGACTAGCGACCAACGACTGATTTATGGCTATCTATTTACCTGGAACCGTGGACGAGGAGCAGATTGCTCTCGACGAACTCACGCCGCGTGAGATCGTCGCCGAACTGGACAAGCATGTCGTAGGACAGAAAGACGCCAAACGCGCGGTGGCGATTGCGCTGCGCAACCGCATGCGGCGGCAGAAGCTGACGCCAGATCTTGCCGAAGAAGTGATCCCGAAAAACATCATTATGATTGGTCCTACGGGCGTGGGGAAAACCGAGATCGCCCGGCGGCTGGCCAAGCTTGCCAACTCGCCCTTTCTCAAAGTGGAAGCTTCGAAGTTTACGGAAGTCGGATACGTCGGGCGTGATGTTGAGTCCATGATCCGCGACTTGGTTGAGATAGCCATTGAGATGGTGCGCGAGGAGAAACTGGAAGACGTGGCCGACAAGGCTGAACTCAATGCAGAGGAGCGCTTATTGGACATTCTTCTGCCGCCGCCCGCTCCGGCTCGTCCCGCGGAATCTCCGCAGGCTGGGTTCATCCTGGAAGGGACGACCTCATCTTCATCTGGTGAATCGCAAAGCCGCACCCGCGAGAAGCTCCGTCAGCAATTGCGCGAGGGAAAACTGGACGAACGTACCGTAGAAATCGATGTGCGCGAACGCGCCTTTCCATCTTTCGAAATCATCTCCAATCAGGGCGTCGAGGAGATGGATGTCAACATCAAGGACATGTTGCCGAACATCTTCGGTCAGCGCACAAAAAAGCGGAAGATGAAGGTCAACGAGGCGTTCGAGTACTTGATCCAGGAAGAAGAACAGCGTCTGATCGATATGGATCAAGTGACCCGCACTGCGATTGATCGTGTAGAGGATTCGGGAATCATTTTCCTCGACGAGATTGACAAGATTGCTGGCCGGGAGAGCGGTCACGGACCGGACGTTTCGCGCGAAGGCGTACAGCGCGACATCCTGCCTATCGTCGAAGGAACCACGGTTAACACGCGCTATGGCATGGTTCGCACCGACCACATCCTCTTTGTGGCGGCGGGCGCGTTCCATGTTTCCAAGCCCAGTGATCTGATCCCCGAGTTGCAAGGCCGCTTCCCCATTCGCGTCGAACTCCAGTCGCTAACCATGGAAGACTTCATCCGGATTCTCACCGAACCCAAGTCATCGCTGGTGAAGCAGTACACGGCACTACTCGAAACCGAAAGCGTGAAGCTGGAATTCACCAAGGACGCGCTGGAAGAGGTTGCCCGCTTTGCCTTCCGCGTGAATGAAGGCACGGAAAACATTGGAGCGCGCCGCCTGCATACGATCATGGAACGGGTGCTGGATGAGATCAGCTTCGACGCCCCCGACAAAAAAGGCGAGCACTTCAAAGTCGATGCAGATTATGTCCGCCACATGCTGGCCGACATCGTGAAGGATCAGGATTTGTCGCGCTACATTCTGTAGAATGCGCACTATCCACTTTCGGCCTCGCCCTTCTGGTACCCTTGTTGCTTCCGCCGATGAGGCAATTCATCTCGAAGGTCCTGTTCCTGGCGTGTGGCACTGCTGCCCTTGTGGGCTGCGGAGTTCCGGGCATTCCGAAGCCGCCGTCGTTGGACCTTCCCGAACCGGTCACCGACCTCCGAGCGGTGCGTAAAGGCGACAGCGTTTACCTCGATTGGGCGGTGCCGGCGGAAACTACGGATCGCCTCGCGGTGCGGCGCCTTGGCCCCACTCATGTGTGTAGAAGTTTGGATGCCGCAATGAGTGATTGTGTGAATCCGGTGGGAGAAGTCCCTGCCACTCAACTTCCGGGCTCAAGCTCTCGGCAAGGCAAACCTATGACTAAGATAGAAGCGAACTATACGGATAGTCTGCCGCACACGCTTCTAGTCGAAAATCCGGCTGCGCGGATCTTCTATGCAATTTCCGTACTGAATGGCAACGGCCGGAGCGCTGGAATCTCAAACGTTGTGAACGTGCCGGCCGTGCCGACTCTGCCTCCGCCTGCTGACTTCCAAGCCCAAGTAACCCTGGACGGAGTCGTTTTGAGTTGGCGCCGCGTTCCGGTTGCGCCCGAAACACCCGGGCTAAGACACGTTTATCGTGTGTATCGTCGCCCCGAGGGTGGGGATGCCGATACCGTCGTTGGAGAGCTGCCGCTTGACGAGTCATCCGCCACGCGGATTGTCGATCACAGCTTTGAGTGGGAGAAGACATACCTTTACCGTGCGACTGCACTCACGCTGATCCATGAAGGTGGAAATCCCGAGACCCAATTCGACGGCGACGATACGCCGGTGGTGAAAGTCTTCGCGCATGATGTATTTCCGCCGGCTGTGCCTTCCGGCCTGCAGGCGGTGTTCTCCGGAGTGGGTCAGCAACCGTTCATTGATTTGATTTGGGCTCCGGACACAGACGCTGATCTCGCGGGTTACAACGTGTTCCGTCATGAAACCGCTTCTTCGCTAGAGAAAATCAACTCGGAGCTGGTGAAGACGCCAGCATTCCGCGACATGAATGTCGCGCCGGGAAAGACCTACGTGTATTCCGTTTCAGCAGTCGATGTGCGGGGAAACGAAAGCGATCGATCGCAGGACGCAAGTGAGCCTGTACCATAAAACATACTTGGCTGTGTGCCAAAGGCTGACTGCTATGCTAATCGCCAATTGCCGAGGTTCTTATGAAATATTGCGGGTTTGAGCTTAACGGACAACTCCATTACGGCTTGGTTGAGGCAGTTGCCGGTGTGGAGCAGATCACAAGACTGCTGCTGAAGCCGCCCGAGGATTCAGATGGCGACATTGAGGACCTGCCCACGAAGCGCATGGATCCGGTTGCTCTAAACGAAGCAAGGTTAGTTGCGCCGGTGCGCCCGTCAAAGATCATTTGTGTGGGCCGCAATTATCGCGAGCACGCTGCTGAACTCGGTAATGAAGTTCCGGCCGAGCCGTTGCTCTTCTTCAAGCCTCCATCGTCTCTGCTTGCGCCCGGCGGCACAATTCGACGGCCCAAGCTTTCCCAGCGCGTAGACTTCGAAGGCGAACTCGCGGTTGTGATCGGCAAGCAGTGCTACAAGCTGGGCGCGGATGAAGACGCGCGTCCCTACATTCTTGGCTATACCTGCCTGAACGATGTGACTGCTCGTGATTTGCAGAACAAGGACGGCCAATGGGCTCGTGCCAAAGGCTTCGACACCTTTTGCCCCGTGGGTCCGCTGGTGACGGACGAGATTAATCCGTGGTCCGGACTGGGACTTGAGACTCGTGTCAACGGAGATATTCGTCAGCAGGGCAACACCCGTGATTTCATTTTCTCCCTCGGCGTCGTAATGCGGTATATCACGCAGGCGATGACGCTGGTCCCCGGCGACCTGATTGCCACGGGCACTCCCAAAGGCGTAGGCCCCGTGGTCGCGGGAGATGTGATTGAAGTCAGCGTGGAGGGGGTGGGGACTCTGAGAAATCTGGTTGTCGACGAATAGTTCTTTTTTTATTGAATCTGGGTGAGCTTACTTCTTTACTCGGACTTGCACTTGGGTTCCTTCGGGGAGTTTGCCATTAAGCAACTCGATCTTTCCCCCGCGCACGATTCCATTGAATTCTTGTTGCAGGGCGGGAAGTGTCGACAAAGACGCGGGCGACGGCGCCCGCGCCACGCGTCCCATGCCCTTGTCCATGGCGGCGTTAGCGAGGTGGTCAGCTTCTTCGTTGTGTCCGCGGAGAACGTGGCCGATGGAAAACCAGGCCAGTTGCGCGATTAGTTCTTTAGCGCGGCCGTGAAGATCCTGCAGCGCGGCGTTCTTGACTTTATAAATCCCTTTGATCTGTCGTACTAGGAGTTCGGAGTCGCTGATTACCTTCAGCGCTTTGTGGCTGTTGGTGACTGCATACTCGAGCGCGGCGATGAGGCCTTGATACTCCGCAAAATTGTTGGTTTGATGGCCGAGGTATTCGCTCAACGCGGCAACTTTGTTCCCCGCCTCATCCTGAATTATGACGCCGTATCCGGAAGGCCCAGGATTCCCCCTCGCGCCGCCATCGCTGAACGCTACGAGATAGTGTTCGGGCGGGTTTTCGCGGGCTGGGAACAGTTCGTTGTCAGCGCGAGATGAGTATGAGGGCATGGCGAGAGTTTACACTCCGGTTGTTGCTTCTGCCGAGTATGCTCGGCTGGACGTGCGAGGTGCTCGTTCTCCGCCTTTATTTCAAATAGTGGTCGAACCATGCGATTAGACGCCCGATCACATCACGGCGGTGTTCAGCCTGCAGGAATTCGTGCCCTTCGCCGGGATAGATCACCAGCTGCGTTTCCACGCCTAGGGTTTTCAGAGCGTGCCAGAATTCCCGGGATTGCGGCATCGGGCATTCGCCATCGTACTGGCCCACCAGCACCAGCGTGGGTGTCTTCACATTCTTGATGAAGGTGATCGGTGAGCTCTTCGCATAAATGGCCGGGTCGTCGTACACATTCGCGCCGAAATAGGGGGGCATCCATTCATCAATATCGTTCTGGCCATAGTAACTCTGGTAGTTCGCCAGCCCCGCACCCGCCACAGCGGCGCGAAAGCGTTGGGTCTGAGTCACCGCCCACATGGTCATATAGCCGCCGTAACTCCACCCGGTAATGCCGACGCGATCATTATCCACCGGCAGGGTTTTGACCACCTCGTCAACGCCCTTCAAGATATCCTGGAAATCTCCGTAACCGAAATCCTTGACGTTCGCCGCCGTGAACTTCTCTCCTTGCCCGTAACTGCCGCGAGGGTTCGGAAGCAGCACGAAGTATCCGCGGGCGGAAAGTTCGTAGATGTTGAAGAAGGCCCCAGGCCATCCGGCGTGTTCAATCACAGCGGGGCCACCGTGTACTATCACGACCATCGGGTAGCGTTTACTGGAGTCGTAGTTCACCGGATACATGAGCCAGCCTTGGATTTTCCAGTCTCCATTCGACCAATGGAGGCTTTTCACTTTCCCCCACGTAGGACGGACGGCATCGTTGATGCGGGTTACTTGCTTCCAGCCACCGATCGGGCCGACCCATGTTTCCGGCGGATTCTCGGATGAATTCCGAATCACCGCGGAGGTCCGGTGGTCGGCCGCAAGCGAGACCGCAGTCACGCCATCGGTTGTAGTGGAAATAACGTCCGGCCCCGTCCACAGCGACGAAACTTTGCCGCCAGCGAGATCCACCTGCGAAATGCCAGCCTGACCATCCACGTTTTCTGCAAAAAGAATTTTGCTCGGCGATTCCCAGTACAACCAGGACGGAGATGCCGCAATTCCAGGGGTGACGTTGCGCGCATCTCCTCCAGTCGCCGACACCACAAAGACATCGCCACCGATGGATCCCTCGTCGCTCATCAGTCCGCCGATGAATGCAATCGTTTTGCCGTCCGGGGACCAGCGCGGCACTGCGATCTGCAAAGGCGGTTTGTAAACCGGTTTGAGGCCTCCATTTTCGGCGCTCAGGGTGTAGAGTTCGGCGATATACCAATTGGAATCGCCGGCCCCGTGTGCGGCGATCGTCGCGAAACTCTTACCATCGGGCGACCAGTCGTACTGGTAAACGTACATATCGGGCGGTGAAAGCTGACGGACGTTACCCGAGCCCATATCCACCAGAGTCAGCCGCTGTTCGTACACTTTCTGATCGATGACGCCTGTCTCAGGCACCATGGGCATCAGAGGACCGGCAGCCCGAGGCGCGTTCTCCGTAAACAAAAACGCTAAAGTCTTCTGATCAGGGGACCACGCGGGATCGGCCAGATACCCCTTCAGGCTGGTCAGCTTGCGCGCGCTTCCGCCATCGGCGTTCACCACGTAGAAATTCGATTGCCCTTCGCCCTCAACGTCGGAAAGAAAAGCCAGATGCCTGCTGTCAGGTGACCAGACAATAGTGTCTTCACTCGCGGTTTGAACGTCGCTACCCGCGGAGACCCGTTTTGGTTTCGCACCGGGAGACCTTAAGTCCTGAACATAAATGCATGAGCCGCCAGTCAACTCCCCGGATGCATTCACCGACGATTGCACCCAGGCGACCCGATTTCCATCCGGTGAAATCGACACCTGATCAAAGTTTCGCGCAGCGGGACTGGCGCTTTGCACCTGGGCGCCAGCTGAGGTAAAGCAAATCGTTAAAAGCGCAATCCGAAACGCAAGTCTGTTCACACCCCAATAAATCATTCTCATTTCAACTTTTTCCTTGGACAATTTCAGGCAATCATCTTCCCGCTGCCAGCCGGGTAGCCAAACGCGGCGGGAGGTCAGCAGCCAGAATTCGATCCTGTGCGCTCTTAAGATTGTAGGGAACCCGGTAGAAAGCGACGACGCGGGTTTCGGAGTCGTAAACCGCGAATCCCGCTCGCCAATCGCCATCCCGTGGCTGTCCCACCGAACCGGGATTGATCAGATAAGGCTGCTTGTTCTTTAGGGGGAACTCAGAGTGCTCCATCTGGCCGACCGTCTTGTAGGCGGGATGAACCGAGTTGATGTGGTCGCCGTTCATCATGAAGCTTCCCTGCAGATGTGTGTGCCCAAAGAACGTAATCATGGTTGGAGCCACCATCAGCGGCTCGACCGCGTCGCCCACAGTCACCACATATTCATCTTCGTTAGCTGGAGATCCATGTACAAATTGGGCATCCGGGAGCTCTTCGAGTTGAACCGGTCCCTGCGGCAACGAACGGAGCCACTCCAGATTTTCCCGGCTAAGCTGATCGTGCGTCCATGAGGAAGCCAGTGCCGCGACGGGATTGAAATCCTTGATGTCGATCAGGCCGCACACGGCTTTGTCGTGATTACCTCGGACGAAGATCTTCCCCAGCCTGCGGGCGCGTTCAATAACCTCATTTGGACTGGCTCCGTAGCCGACAATGTCACCCAGGTTGACGACCACATCGTGCGACGGGGCGGCCGCCAGGCAAGCCTCAAGAGCCTCGAGATTGCTGTGAATATCGCTTAGCAGAAGTACGCGCACTGGTCACCAGGCAGAATGGCGATTATAGACCAAGAGGCGTGTAGGGCGGACAGGAGTGTCCACCGCGGTTGATTTGGCTGTCGGTCGATGATTTGTGAACCTTCCCAATGACGGCCAAAAACGCGGACAGGAATGTCCGCTTTACACAATCGGCCGCATCATGGATTGACCACAGGGCACCGTGCCCAGTGGCCCGGGGCTACTTCCAGCAACGGAGGTAGACTCCGGCCGCATTCCGCTACACGAGAGTCACAGCGAGGCTCGAACGGACAGCCCGGGAGTGCGGTCTGCATGTTCGGTACCGTCCCTTCGATGGTTTGGAGCGGGCGCGTGCGATCTGTTCGTAACGTCGGCACTGCTTTTAAGAGTCCCCGGGTGTAGGGATGCGCTGGAGTCTGGAAAACGTCGCGTTTCGATCCTAGTTCGACGAGATTGCCGGCATACATCACCGCGATGCGGTCGGCAATCTGCGAGACCACCGCAAGGTCGTGCGAAATAAAAAGCATAGCCAGGCCAAACTTCGCTCGTAGTTCAGCAAGCAGGCCGAGAATCTGCGCTTGCACCGTGACATCAAGAGCGGTCGTGGGCTCGTCGGCAATCAGCAACGCAGGACGGTTCACGACGGCCATCGCAATCATAACTCGCTGGCGCATGCCACCGGAGAGTTGGTAAGGATAATCGCGGGCGCGAAGAGCCGGGTTTGGAATTGCGACATCCTCCATCGCTTCGACCGCCCGATCCCAAGCTGCATTTCTTGTGAGCTGAGTGTGCACCGCGACGGCTTCGGCAATCTGCTCACCGACCCGCATCACCGGGTTCAACGCGGTCATGGGCTCCTGGAAAATCATGGCTACTTGTGACCCGCGCAAGGTCCGCATCTCTTCATCGGGGAGGCACAACACGTCGCGAGCTGAGCCGTTCCGGTTCGTGAGCAGGATTTCTCCGGCAACTCGCGCCTGCGGGGGCAGTAAACGCATCAACGCAAGTGAGGTGACGGATTTCCCTGAGCCGGATTCGCCCACAAGGCCAAGGACTTCGCGGGTGGCGATGGCCAAACTAATATCGCGAACCGCCGCCAGGGTCTGTAAGGACTTTGAGCCTTGGTTTGGAAATTCGACATTCAGGTGCCGGACATCGAGCAGCGGAAGCACGAGGCATATCCTAGCAGGACAGATATGCCCTCGTGCGCCTGGCAGCCAAAGTCCGCCAGACTCGCTCTGGCTTTACCCAGTCTCGTTAATCGTCGTCTGGATCAGTGGGTGGTGTCTTGTCGTTCAGAAAATACTTGCCGTCGTGCTGTGCCTTGATCCTTTGAAAACGATTGTGCCGATGAAAGTCAAAACAGTCCGAGAGATCATCAGCCCTTTCATCTGCATATCCGAGCGAAGGTAAATGGTAGACCTCTTCGATGAACTTCAGAATGCTGCCGAAGTCATGAGTCACATGCGAAACATAACCCTGCTTCGCGAAGGGAGACACAACAATCAGGGGCACGCGGAAGCCGTATTCATAAGAGTTAATGACCGTCGGGGCAACGTGGTCATACCATCCTCCCCAGTCATCCCACGTGATGATGATGGCAGTGTTGTCCCAATACTGGCTGTTGCCGATCGCATTGACGACCGACGCAACCCAGGATGGCCCCAAACCTTTGCTGCCACCTCCAGGATGGTCCGATTCCTGCCCGGTTGGGATCACCCAGCTGACATTCGCGAGTTGACCGTTAGCGATATCAGTCAATACTTGTGTGGGCTTCAGAACGACATCATTGTTCCAATCCGAGCCGAATCGCAGATGATAAATCGCATTCGGCCCTGTCCAGATCGAGCCTGCCGACGGAGCGTAATACCGCCAGCTGACCCGAGCGAAATCGAGATAATCAATCAGGGTTCGATGATCGAAGCAGGGATACATCTTCAGCGCTTCGCTGCCATTCAGATCAATCATATTAACGGTCTCGTTTGAAGGAGCCGTACACCCAGTGTTGTTGCCGGCAAGCGGAACTCCTACCGGATTCTCTGCAGCGAACAAATCGCTGTCGTCGGTTGGCGCCGATGTTCCCGAAATGATGAATTGGTGTGCGGGAAAGCTCGGTCCCTGGTTGGTCTGGAACATCCTATCGCCGAAAGTGTACTGTTCCGCCAGTTGGAAGTAAGGATCCAGAATCCCGGTCGAATTGTCGACATATTTGAACTGGGGATTAGCGGGTGGACAGTTCGTTGCGCCGGCGGCACAACTCACTTTGACCTTGTCGGCCCCGTCCATCTTTCCACTGTCATACATCGACACAAATGCTGAGTGTGCGTGACTCAGATCGTAGTTGTTCGCCAGGGGTATCGCTGTCAAGGGAATCGTCTGACCCAGCGAGTTTATGCCGCTGGTGGCGATATCCGCTCCCGGCAGGGCGTTTGGATTGCTGCCAAACAGGTTGTCTGGCGTGCGGTTTTCCTGAAAGATTACAACCACGTTCTCAATGCCGTGATGATGATCGCGCGGCGTCTGGGCGCGTGCAACGGTTGAGCCAAGTGAGACCAGCAGTGTAAGAATCGCAGCAATGTGTTTCATATTACCCCCGGGGAGTTAGGCTCCGTTTCTGACTAAGAGGCGGTTCTCAGCCTCAGGAAGTCGGGCTCGTCGAGCCAAGTTATTCGTAAATGTGCCCTAGGAGGACCTGCCTGTCAAGAACAAAGGGATCGTGCCTTTCCCGCGTCCGATACGGCTTTTGGTCTGCCGACGAGCGGCTTGCCCTCCCGATCAAGCCCATCGTTACGGCTCAAAGACAGACGACGGTGATAGCGATCCCCCACCCGCTGGACTGTAATATCAAGGCCCGTATTCAAAGTGGCCGAGAAAGACATAACGTTGAGACGCGAAGAGAAAGTGCAAAATGATGCACATTGACAATGCTGGAATACCCGATGTATCTTCGCGCGACGCTTGAGCTACTATTGCGCCTCGTTGCTGCCGGAAATGTTCTCCCCATTTTGGCGTCCCAACGGAGTCGCGAAGACCGCACTCCACCCACTAAGGACAACAAGGACGATCCCATGAATCGCACATCCGTGATTTCTCAAAGTTGCAGCAATAGGTCCTCCCTTTTCTTGGCGCTGGCGTTTGCTTTTGCCTTCGCAACGGTCGCTCCGGCCCAGGCGCAATCCACCCTGGTAAAGATCAGCACCGACAGCTTCCATAACTCCTCCAGCCAGCACAAAACCGAAGTTGAACCCGACACTTACTCTTGGGGCTCAACTATGGTTGCCGCTTATCAAGTGGCGCGGGTTGAGTTTGGCGGTGGTGCCGATCTGGGATTCAGCACTTCGACCGATGGCGGCAAGACGTGGACCTTCGGTTATCTGCCTGGACTCACGGTTAACTACAAAGGCGGAACCTACTCGGCGGCGAGCGATGCATCCGTGGTGTATGACGCAAAGCACGGCGAGTGGCTGATTTCGAGCCTGCCCATCGGCAACACCGGAGACAACATCGCGGTCAGCCGCTCCAAGGACGGCATTCACTGGGGCAAGCCGATTCCGGTCGATAGCAGTGGCGGAGACGACAAGAATTGGATCACCTGCGACAACACCGCCACCAGCCGCTTCTATGGCAATTGCTACACCGAGTGGTCCGGTGTCTTCATGAGTACTTCGACCGATGGTGGATTGACCTGGGGGTCACCAAAGAGCGCGAACGGCGCCTTCGGAACGGGTGCCGAGCAACTCGTACTACCTAACGGCACCGTCGTCGTCCCGTTCCTCAGCAACGGCATGCAGGCCTTCACTTCGACCAACGGTGGCGCGAGTTGGGGCAACACCGTGACCATCTCCCAAGTCAACACCTTCCAGGGGAGCAGTACCCTCCGTAGTGTGGGCTTGCCATTTCCGTCCACTGGAATCGACAAGGCAGGAAAGCTTTATGTGGTTTGGTCGGATTGTAGTTTTCGATCAGGCTGCAGTACGAATGACCTCGTGATGAGCACCTCCACCAACGGAAAAAGCTGGTCCAAAGTCGTACGCATTCCGATTGATCCGCTTACCAGCACGGTGGACCACTTTATTCCTGGATTGGCCGTGGATCGCGCCAGCTCCGGCAAAACTGCCCATCTCACTGTCACTTATTATTACTATCCGCAAGCTAACTGCAATGATTCTACCTGCCAGATCCAGGTGGGCTTTACAACGTCTCAGGACGGGGGCAAGACCTGGACCGCGGGGAAAAATTTGGCTGGCCCAATGAAGATAAGTTGGTTGCCCGCCTCTCAGAATGGACCTATGCTTGCCGATTATTTGTCGTCTTCGTACGTGAACGGCAAAGCATTTGGAGTATTCATGGTGGCCAAGGCGCCTTCCGGCGGACTCTTTAACGAGGCTGCCTACACGACCAAGAACCCGCTCGAGGCATCCGCTGACGAACCGCGTTTCAGCTCGAGAGGCGAAAAACGTATACCCGGCATCCACGCGGACCGGCCGTACCCGAGATCGCAGGGTGAGGAGCGAGAGGGTCCCGCAGGGCCTACAGCTAAGGACATTGAGAAGTAAGGCGGTTTTGCTTGACGCCGCCGGCACGCGCACACGCCGGCGGTGTTTTGTTTCATAAACCGCGGCGGCTTTATAGGCGGTTAAACTAGGCGTTCAAGGACAACCAGGATGAATCGAATTTCCTTTAGCTCTCAAAATAGCAGGAACGCATTTGCCTTCTTCACGTTGTTATTAGCATTTGCGCTTGCGCATGGCATCCCGTCACATGCACAAACCAATCTCGTAAAACTCAGCACCGATACGTTTCACAACTCCGATAGCGAGCATCGCTCTGAAGTCGAGCCCGATACGTTCGCTTGGGGTTCGACCATAGTGAGCGCCTTTCAGGTAGCACGCGTCCCCGGCGGCGGCGGCGCTGACGTGGGGTTTGCTACTTCCACGGACGGAGGCAAAACCTGGACCAGCGGCTATCTTCCCGGCCTGACGGATAACTACAAGGGCGGGAGCTTCACGGCAGCGAGTGACGCTGCCGTCGCCTACGATGTAAAACATGGCGTTTGGCTGATTTCCACGCTTCCACTCATCAACAATAGCGGAGAAGCCGTAGCCACCAGTCGCTCGACGGACGGAATCCACTGGGGGAAGCCGGTTATCGTAGACAACAGTGGCTCCGACGACAAGAACTGGATCACCTGCGACAATACTCCCGCCAGCCCTCACTACGGCAACTGTTACAGCGAATGGGACGAGCCCGGATTAGGCGATCTCATCTTCATGAGCACCTCCACCGATGGAGGACTGACGTGGGGACCCGCGAAGAATACGGGAGACCAGGCCGGCGGCATCGGCGGCCAACCGTTGGTGCAGCCGAATGGTACAGTCGTGGTGCCGATCTCCACCCTGGGCAGCATGATTGCTTTCCGTTCGACCAACGGCGGCAAGAACTGGACCAGCACCTCGCTCATAGGCAACCAGAACTTCCGCGGAGAAGATGGTGGGCTGCGCGACGGTTTTGGTATGCCTTCGGCGCAGATTGATGGCAGTGGGAAAATCTACATTGTGTGGCCGGACTGCAGTTTTCGCAGCGGCTGCAGTACCGACGACCTCGTCCTGAGCACCTCCACCAATGGCACGACGTGGACCAAGATCGCCCGTATTCCGATCGACCCGATTACGAGCACGGTGGACCACTTCATCCCCGGAATAGGCGTTGACCGGGCGACTTCGGGGAACACCGCCCATCTTGCCGTGACCTACTACTACTATCCAGTCGCGAGTTGCAATAATTCTTGCAAGCTGGAAGTGGGCTTCACTATCTCGCAAGATGGCGGCAAAACTTGGACGGCCGGAAAGCACCTTGCCGGACCCATGCAGTTGAGTTGGCTGCCGCAATCGCAAAACGGACTGATGGTTGCCGATTATCTCGCGGTTGCATACTCGAATGGAAACCCCTTTGGAGTATTCGCCGTGGCCAAGGCTCCCTCCGGGGGTCTGCTTAACGAGGCTATGTACACGACCAAGACTCCTCTTCCGGCATCTGCGGACGAACCCCGATTCAGCTCGAAAGGCGAAAAGCCCGTGGCCAACGCCAAAGGCAAATATGTATGGAAGTACTACGATGACGACGGAGAGTATCCCATTCCGCCGTCAAAGCAGGGACGACCTTTGCAGCACAAGTGAACGGTGATTTCCAAATGCGGCAGCCGGCATCGGGTGCCGGTGGCCGTAAGTTCGCAACGATTCGCGCACGCTGAATCTCAACCCACGAGGAAAAATCTCATGAATCGACATGCGTTGGCTTTTCTTACTGTGATGCTAGCGGCAGCGGTTTGCGTAATACTGGTCGCACCGGCACATGCGCAATTCTCGCTAGTAAAAATCAGCACCGATAAATTCACCAACTCCGATAGCGTGCACCGAACCGAAGTCGAGCCCTCCTTCTTCTCCCGGGGAAACACGATTGTTGGCACTTTCCACGTCGCTCGCGTGCCTGGATCGATCGGATGGGGCAGCGCAGACGTGGGCTGGTCGACCTCGACCGATGGCGGCAAGACATGGACCTACGGAATTCTCCCCGCGCTGACGGACAAGTATAAGCACGGACCTTACGGTTGGGCCGCGGATCCCTCCGTTGCCTACGACGCCAAACACAAGCAATGGTTGATTTCGACGCTTCCGCTCTTGCAGCAGGAGAATTCGGGCACGATCGGCGACGTTGCCGTGAGCCGTTCTTCTGACGGCATCCACTGGGGAAAGCCGATCGTCATCGATGGAACCCATTTGGACGACAAGAATTGGACCACCTGCGACAACACCCCCAGCAGTCCGTACTATGGCAACTGCTACACCGAATGGGATCAGGCGTATGGCAGCGGCGATGTCCTGATGAGCACATCCCACGATGGCGGCTTGACTTGGAGTGCTGGCAAATCCTCGGCCGACAATGCCGGCGGACTGGGCGGTGAGCCGGTGGTTCAGCCCAACGGAACGGTCATCGTGCCATTCAGCGGCGGAGGTATCGACGCTTTCCGTTCCACGGATGGTGGCAAGACATGGAGTTCGACCGTGGTTATTTCGGGCGTCGACAACCATGCAGAAGATGGCAATTTTCGGAGCTTCGCGGATCTGCCCTCCGCTGGAGTTGACGCAGCCGGAAAAGCATACGTGATCTGGTGGGATTGCCGTTTTCGCAGCGGTTGTAGCTCAAACGACATTGTGATGAGCACCTCTCCGGACGGCAAGAAATGGAGTACGCCAAGCCGCATTCCGATCGACCCGGTCAAAAGCACGGTCGATCACTTTATCGGGGCGATCGGAGTAGACCCTGCTACCTCGGGCAATACCGCGCACTTGACCATCGTTTATTACTATTATCCTGTCTCGGCCTGCGGCGGTTCCTGCCAACTGGACGTGGGCTTCACCACCTCAACGAACGGCGGCAAGACCTGGACCGCTGGCAAACAGCTAGCTGGACCCATGAAGCTGCCTTGGCTGCCAGTCTCCGATGCCGGATATATGGTCGCGGACTACATCGGGGTTACTTATACGAAGGGAAACCCGCGCGGCATATTTGCGGTTGCTCATGCTCCTTCCGGTGGACTCCTGAACGAAGCCATGTACACGACCAAGGAACCGCTGTTGGCTGCGGCAGGCGAGGCACGGTTCAGCTCGAAAGACGAGAAGCCTGTTCCTGGCGCAAAGTCAGATCATGAGATGAAGTTCTACTACGACGACGAAGGCAAAGTTCTCATTCCTCCGTCGCGGTTGATTCCACCTCCGAAGCAGAAGTGAGTCTGGGATTTCGGACCCAAGCCGCCAGCGACTCATTGCTGGCGGCTTTTGTCTTTGCTGTCAGTTTCGGTCGTCTCCAAAGTCCGCTTCCATCAAGGATATTGCTTGATTTTCCACATGTGGGAAATCGCGCGGGCTCCGCCGCGTGATGGCACGAAACCGCGTCTTGTGCTTGAAGAACGAATTGCAGTTGAGCACAGCGACAGTTCATTCATCCGGTTGCACCAATTCCGGTCATCGGGTTGTGCAGGTGCTGCACTCGGCTGCATTCAAAGCAGATACAGTTCTGCGTTTTTCGTTGACTCCTGGAATAGGAAGAGTAAAACCATAATCGTTCTTTGACACGTTCTGGAGTTTACCCGGTTGGTGCGGCGTCCGGGACCCAAGCGAAGTCACTCTGCGGCATCGCAAGATGAAAAGTAGAGAGGGCAAGCGAGGGTCTATAGCAAAGCGCTGGTCGAGGCGAACAAGAACATCACGTCAAAGGCAGGATAGAGTCCCGAGGCGTTGAACTGGTTTATCCGGTTGGCGGTAAGCCCGGAGCCCAAGCAAGGATCGGTAATTGCAGTCCGCAAGGATAGCAACTATGTCAGGTCAGCAAGGGTCTAACGCGAGCTACTGGCCGAGACGAATGAGCTCAACACCACCTCGGGGCTCTTATTTCTTGCCGTCAGCTTTCAGCTATCGGCTTTCAGTTCACCCTGTCGCGCTTTCCCACTTCGGGACGGAGTTTACTGTTTAGTACCGGGTACCCCCCTCCCCCTGTCACCTGCAAAATCTAGACAGCAAACGACTTAAATTTTGACTATGTGCTAGATCTTTGAGCTTGCAGGAGTTACGCGCAAAATCTAGACAACATGGGAGTTACAGTAGACTGGCAGTACTGCGGCTGCCCCGTTTTGGAACTAAACGGCTTCCTCGACACCCCGGGTGAGCGCAAATTGTCAAAGATCGGATAATATCCAGCAGATAATGCTGCTTAAAATAGGTTATCCGATCTGAGAAACGGGCGTCAAGGGAAAAATGCTCCTGGCGGGTCCGTAGTGCCGGCTAGTGTCGGGATGGGCTAGGTCGTCCGGCCTGCAAACTCTTTCCGAAACTCTTCCGCTGACGCAATGCAATCCGCTCTTTCGGGGATAGGCATGCTCACCCGATCCGGATATTCGTCGTAGGTGCGATTATCGAGTAATCTGCCCTTAGCTTTCTTTCTTACCCCGCCCCATTGTTTGAAGAAGAAAGGGACGCCCTGAGATCGGCACTGCCGACGAATCGAGACGACCCAGTCGCGCTTCATGGGGCGCGCGCCGGGACCACTTTCGCCGCCGACAATCACCCATGTGATTCCTGTCAGGTCAATTTCGCCTAGATCCTCCAGCAAGGGTTCGATCGATAGAAAGCGAACTCTCGCGGCGGCTTGGCGAAGATGATCGATTCTGGGCAGTCCGTATTTTCGGTCTTCGACACTTACGCCCCACCAGATGTTTTCTTTGTCTGCGGCGAATCGCAGTTTGCCGTTGAGCAGGTCTCGTAGTCTTTCCGATCGCTTGGTGAGCACTTGATATGTGTGCCAGTCGGCGGTCGCCATTACCCGCGACACAGCTTCGGTGTATGCGTCGGGCACTCCTGGCTGAAACAGATCGCTCATCGAATTGACGAAGACTAGTTTGGGTGAGCGCCAGGTAAAAGGCTCAGTCAACTTTTCCGGGACCAGGCGAAGATCGAATCCTTGTTCGTAGGGATGTCCTTTGACGCCGCGAAACCGCTCCGCAAAAGTCTCGGCGTAGCAGTGCTTGCATCCGGGGCTGATTTTGGTGCAGCCGCGGACCGGGTTCCAGGTGGCATCGGTCCACTCGATGTGGGAATTGAGTGACATGGTCTTAGAATGATAAGTCGAGTTGATCGTCGCTGCCCTTGAGCGCCTTATCCCAAAGGTCGTAGGCCAGTGGGTGACGCGAAAACAATCCGACCGCATAGAGCGGAATGTTCTTTTCGTAAAGAAAGATTTTGCGCATTGAATGGAACGGCGGAGGAATATATTCCATCGTCGCCATGCTAGCTGCGAATTCCTCAGCTAGGAATCGCGGGAATTCTGCCCCATTCCGTTTCGCGGTCATCCAGCGATCAAGCCAAGTCGGCGTTCCTAACAACTGATCGATCTTAGTCGGGTTCTTGATGTACTGTTGTTCGGCGCGTAAAGCGTCCATATACAACGCTAGCAACACGATAAAATCGACGTAATTCTTTAGCGCGAGGGCTTGGAGCGTGGAGAACCGAATGCCGATATCATTGGGGTCGACGAAGCAGAGACTTAGAACCTTATGGTTCTTGGAATACTGTGGGATCGCCGCTGAGATCTTGTTAACACTGCCGTCGCAGCCTCCTGGTATGAAAGCGACGTCTGCTAACGGAGCGTGACGCCTGACGCGGACACGCAGAGCCTCCAACTTCTCTGGATCCTGTTCGCAGAATATGTACTTGTCAAATGGCACTTTAAGGGCGAGGGCCTGGATGGGAGATCCTGCGATGATTCTTTCCGTGTCGCGAATTCGGCTATAGCCGGCCCCGGCGTACAGTTCGATATAGACTCGCTTCTCCCATTTGGCCTGCATAGCCGCCGAAAACAGAGCTGCGTAATATGCAACCAACCGGTGTTTCGCTTCCGTCCACACCCCTACGTCGTTGTATGGCAAGCCGTCGGCTTCGACTTTAACGATACTGTCCTCTGGCACGCTCACACCCAAGATTCTATGAGCCTGGTAAAGGAAGTGCTAAGGTATCTCTTCCGGTATCGGTTGAGTAACTCGTTTATCGGCGGGAGTCCTCGGTTCTCAGTTGGAGTCTACCAACTTGCAGAATTTGGGCACGGAGGCTTTCAAGCTTATAACCACGAACTCTCGGTCCTGGGAGATGCCGGCTGCTTGGTCGTCCAGTTTGTCGAGGACCCGTTGCGGGCTGAGACGGTATTGATCGATCAGAAAATCATCCGGCGTTTGGCAGCGTACGCCGTATTTCTCACAACAGTCTTTCGGGAAATGTCTGGTGTTTTGCGTGACGATTATGCTGGCGTGCGCCATGATTGCTGCGGCCAGGACGTGCCTGTCGTTCTTGTCGGGAATGCATTCGACTGCTTTCAGGAGCGCGGACGGGACTGTGACCATCGCTTCTGGGAATGCTTCCTTCATTTGCTGGCGCCTCCATGCTGCCTGTTCGGAGGATCGGTTAAGCTTGGTTCTCAGGGCCTTGGTCATTTCTGTCAATATCTGCTCGCTCCATAACGGTCGATACATCGCCGGTTCCTCGGCCAGGCGCAAAAGGAGGTCGCAGAGCGCCATGGGCACGAGAATGCAGGCATCGAGCACGGCGGACTGGTCATTGCCCGGTGTGAAAATCATCAGGGATCTTGCCGTAGTTTCCTTCGGCGAATTCTCGTTTGGCTAAATCGTCCAGAGTCTTCCGGCGGGAGTTGTCACGCCTGGTCTTGTAAGCGATTACATCGCGCACATACAGGCGGCGATGGGTGCCAACCTTGTGGAATGGGATTTCTCCCTTCTCCAAGAGCTGCACCAGAAACTGGCGGGACATGCCGAGAATCTTGCTGGCTTCGATGGTGGTGAGCTCGTGTCTGCTTTGCAGGATGGTGACGGAATTGCCGGCTCGGAGATCGGCCAGCAGTCGAAGGAGGAATGAATACAGGTTGTTGGGCAGTCCTTCGGCCTTGCCGTCGCGGCCTATGAGCTTGGCTTCGGCTTCACGAAGCTTGGCGTAGATTTCGATAATTTCTTTTTGTTCTTTTGTGGAGACGTCAAAAGCGTGGGCTTCGCCGGCCATAGGCCTCCTTTGCGCGTTGCAGGCCTATGAGAAGTTTACCCCGTAAACGCTATATATGCAACCAGTGACTTGCTTTTGGGGTACTCTAACTCACATGGATTTTAATCAGCGGACAGGATTGTCCGCTCTGCGACGAACGCCGATGGATCGCATAAAATGCCGCTGCGCCTCGTGATCGACCATTGTCAGTTTTTATCATAGGTACCATGTATGTTACCATTGTATCCAGTCGAGGTTCTTGAATATCTCGACTGGAACGGTCGCAGCCCGTACGCCGAGTGGTTTGACAGCCTGAGCGCGCAGGCCGCAGCCAAGGTGGCCGTCGCGGTTACAAGGCTGGCGCAAGGCAACTTCTCGAACGTCAAGGGTGTGGGCGGCGGGGTTTACGAGTATCGGGTTAACTTCGGTCCGGTTTTGCGGATTTACTTTGGAAAGGACCGAGAGCGCCTGGTCATCCTGCTCGCTGGCGGAAGCAGGAAACGGCAGCAGAAGGACATTGACGACGCAAGGAAGAGATGGCAAGACTACAAGAAAAGAAAGTCTCGCGAGTAATTCAACTATGCCTTTGACCCGTGACTTCAAACAAACTATCCTCTCCCGCGTGCAGCGTGACGCCGCGTTCCGCAAGGAGCTCTTGCGCGAAAGTATTGAATGCTTCGTCCTGGGAGACGTCGAAACCGGCAAGTCTGTGCTGCGCGACTACATTAACGCGACCATCGGTTTTGCCGAACTTGCGAAAGTCACCCAGCACTCCGCCAAAAGTCTGATGCGGATGCTGAGCCCGACGGGTAATCCGCAGGCGCGTAACCTGTTCGAGATCGTCGAGTATCTTCAGCGTAAGGAACGAGTCCGCTTTAAAGTTGCCACGGCCGCGAGGTAGTTGGTCGGGGCCGTGTCTCGTCACCAGAACCTACAGCGGGATATTCCCGTGCTTCTTGGGTGGGTTCTTGTCGCGCTTGGTTTCTAGCATTTCCAGGGCTTGGATCAGTTTTTTGCGGGTTTCGCGGGGTTGGATTACGGCGTCGACGAAGCCGCGGTCGGCGGCTACGTACGGGTTGGCGAAGCGTTCGCGGAATTCTTCGATCTTTTTTTGGCGTGCTTCCGTGCGGTTCGCGGCATTCTCCAATTCCCGTTTGTAGACGATGTCCACTGCGCCTTCTGGGCCCATGACTGCTATCTCGGCGGTGGGCCACGCGTAGTTCACATCCGTGCGAATGTGTTTCGAGGCCATGACGCAATAGGCTCCGCCGTAGGCTTTGCGGGTGATGACTGTCACCTTGGGCACCGTGGCTTCGGCGAAGGCGAAGAGCAGCTTGGCGCCGTGTTTGATGATGCCTCCGTATTCCTGGTTGGTGCCGGGGAGGAATCCGGGGACATCTTCGAACGTTACCAGCGGGATATTGAAGCAATCGCAGAAGCGGACGAAGCGTGCGCCTTTGATCGAGGCGTTGATGTCCAAGGTGCCGGCTAGAAAGGCGGGCTGATTGGCGACTATTCCCACGGGTTTCCCGTTCAAGCGGGCGAATCCTACGACGATGTTTTTCGCGTAGTGTTCCTGGACTTCGAAGAAGTATCCGTCGTCGACCACGGTGTGGATTACGTCTTTGATGTCGTACGGCAGGTTCGATTGGTCGGGGACAATCTTATCGAGCGCTGCGTCGGCTCGGTCGATGGGATCGGTGCAGGCCTTGCGCGGCGGGTCGTCGAGATTGTTCGAGGGCATGAAGCTGAGCAGCTCTCGCACCATCGACAAACACTCGGCATCGTCGTGGGCTTTAAAGTGGGCCACCCCGGAGGTTTCGTTGTGAGTCTCGGCGCCCCCCAGTTGATCTTTGGTGACGTCTTCATGGGTCACCGTTTTGATTACGTCGGGGCCGGTAATGAACATGTAGGAAGTCTTGTCGACCATGACAATGAAGTCGGTAATCGCGGGCGAGTAAACTGCGCCTCCGGCACATGGTCCCATGATTGCGGAAATCTGGGGAACAACTCCGCTGTAGAGTGTGTTGCGCAAGAAGATGTCGGCGTAGCCGGCCAGCGACATGACGCCTTCCTGAATGCGGGCGCCGCCGGAATCGTTGAGGCCGATCATGGGGGCTCCCATTTTGGCGGCGAGATCCATGATCTTCACGATCTTGGCTGCGTTGGATTCGGAAAGCGAACCGCCGAAGACGGTGAAGTCCTGGGCGAAGACAAACACCAGGCGGCCTTCGATGCGGCCGTACCCAGTGATGAAGCCGTCGCCGTAGATCTTCTGCTCGGCCATGCCGAAGTCGTTGCAGCGATGCGTGACTAGTTTGTCGGTTTCCTCGAATGTGGCTTCGTCGAGTAGAAACTCAATGCGCTCGCGGGCCGACATCTTGCCTTCTTTGTGCTGCTTTTCACGCCGCCGTTCGCCGCCGCCGTCTTCGGCGAGGTGGTCACGCTTCTTCAGTTCAGCCAGTTTCTGTTCCAGGTTCATGGCGGGAGAATTATAGCGTGGAGCGACGATTGCCGGCCTGGTTGTTGGATGACGTGAGTCCTAGTCGCGTTAGCACCTTAGCGCATTGGGCGGAGCTGCTATAGTTGGCCGCATGAGGACGAAGGAATGGCGTCCGAGAACTCTTTCGTATGTTTTCAAATGGGCTGTACGTGTGGGCATCGCGACGTGCATGTTGGCGAGCGGCGCGCGTGCCGCATCGAAAGAGAAGGTAATTTACTCCTTTACCGATCATAGCGATGGAGCTGATCCAAGTTCTCCCTTAGTCATTGACGGCGATGGCAATCTGTACGGCTTCGCTTCCAACGCCAGCTATGGGGTTTTGTTCAAGCTGACGCCGCGTTTCAACGGACGGTGGGAAGATGCCTCTCTCTACTCATTCGAGGGCGGGATTAACGGAGCCTACCCAACCGGTGGCATGATCCTGGAACCAAACGGAAATTTCTTTGGCGTTACCGCAGGAGGCGGCGCGTACTCTGAAGGTACCGTTTTCGAGCTGATCCTTCCCACCGTCCGGCAGGTAATCGTGTTGTACAGTTTTCAGGAAGAGAGCAACTCTCACACTAATCCCAACTCCCTGATTCGCGACCAAGCCGGCAACCTCTACGGAACAACGTTGACTGGTGGTGCTCAAGCCCTTGGTACCGTGGTTGAGCTATCCCCAGATTCTGGTGGGAATTGGAACTTTCAAGAGATTTTTACCTTCACGTACGGAGGGAACTATGCCCAATATGGCGCTTATCCATATGGGGCGCTAACAATGGATGCGGCGGGCAATCTTTACGGCACAACATTCGAGGGCGGTGAGTACGGAGTTGGAACAGTTTTTGAACTGACAAATACAAGTCAGGGCTGGAAAGAAGCTTTGCTATACAACTTTACCGGCGGCGATAACGGCGCGGGGCCGCTAGCTGGGGTCACCTTCGACAGTCAAGGCAACCTATATGGCACAACGGTAAACGGAGGGCGGGATGAAGTAGGAACTGTTTTTCAACTTGTGCCGAAGACGGGAACCTGGGTCCACAATGTGCTTTATAGCTTCACGGGAGGTTTTGATGGCGGTTCGCCGTACTACGGCAGCTTGGCGCTGGACGCGGCGGGCAATCTTTTCGGGACCACGAAAAATGGGGGCGACGCCCAACTAGGAACAGTATTCAAGCTAGCGAGGAGCAAGCGTTCCCACAGGTGGAAGGAAACCGTCGTGCACAGTTTCACGGGCGCGCCCGACGGCGTAAGTCCGACATTCGGACTGGTGCTTGATCCAGCTGGAAACTTGTACGGGACAACGCCTAGTGGCGGAACCGATGATTTTGGCGTCGTATTCGAAATCACCCCGTAGACGGGGAGACGCCCGTTCTCCGCTCACTCCATGCTGGAGCCGAGTGGGGTGTAGCGATATTTCTTGCCGTCCCAGAAGACCACTGAGGTCGCCTGATCGCCACCGGTTTCTTCGGCGAAGATTCCCATGACCGTCCTCTTTTTCTTGATCGCCATTTTCTTTACGACGACGTTCTTGAAGGGCAGATTCACGATGAGGAATTTTGCCTTGGGTTTGTCGGAGTACCAGGCTTCGGGACCAGCGCCGTGAATCACGAGCAATGAGTACCCGCGGTTGTGTGGATCATCGGAGGAAAATTGCGTGGTGATCTTGGGATTGCCGTAACCGAAGAAGCTGTTGTAGGGATCAACGACCACAAAGCTGTCGTCAACCTGATCCATCATCGGATTGGTGCAGCGGGCGGGGATGACGATATCTTCGATGCCATCGCTGTCCAGGTCAGCCTTAAGCGGCTCGAGTCCGATGAGGGAGCAGGTCGATCCGAATTGTTTTTGGACGAAGGTGTTGTCGATCGTGGGCTTGGCCGCGGTGGATACGGACACAGGTTGCGCCGCCGCCGAGCTCAGCCCTATACACAACGTGGCGAGAAAGATGCCAATTCGAGGGAACATAAGGACACTTTAGACCGGTTGGCCGGACGACGGTACATAAAGAAGAGGTTCGGGCAGCACGAAAGTCACATGCGGGTCGCTAGCTTCTGGCTTCGACTCGCCAGCTGCTTTCCACCGGCCATCTTCGGGCCAGAAGCTATGAGCCAGCAGCTCTTCTGAAGTGCTCCCAGCCTTGGGGGCGGAACTTAGCCGCTTGACCCTCCCGGTTTATCAGCATGACCTGCCTGCCCCGGGTGATGCGGCCGATTTGGGTTATAGCGACACCGGCAATCCTGGTTGGCACGCGTTTGTGGCTGGGTGCGGTGAAGAGGAGTTCATAATCGTCGCCTCCGTGCAGCGCATATTTGAGGTCGACCTGGTGCGCGGGTTTGCCGATTGCGGCACGGGGGATCGCGTCCGACTGGATCTCCGCGCCGACACCGCTCTCCTCGCAAATGTGCGCGAGGTCGGTGGAAAGGCCGTCGCTGAGATCGATCATGGCCGAGGCTAAGCTTTTTTCACGAAGGTAGCGGCCGACTTCGATGCGGGGAGTGGGATAGAAGTGGCGCGGGAAATCGGCGGGGCGAAGTTTGCGGCCGGCATACAGCAATTTCAGTGTAGCGGCGGCGCCTCCTAATGTGCCGGTCACGTAGATGCCATCGCCGGGGCGGGCGCTGGAGCGCAGGATTGCTTTCCCTTTCGGGACCGATCCGATCACAACGATGTCTGCGAGAATTCCGCTCGGGGATTGTGCCGTATCTCCTCCCGCGAGGCTTACGTTGAATTGGTCCGCCAACTTAAGCAAACCTTTGAGGAACTGGTCGACCCAGGCTTGACGCAGGTTCCTGGGCAGGGCGAGAGACAGAAATGCGGCGACGGGGAGTCCGCCCATGGCAGCGATGTCGCTGAGGCCGCGGGTTAGGCAGCGATGACCGACGACCGCGGCGGGATGCCATTCCCGCCGGAAGTGAATGCCTTCCAGGCTGAAATCAGTAGTAACCAGCGTCTGGTGACCGGCGGGAATTTGCAGGATGGCGCAGTCATCCCCGATGCCAGAGGCAATTCCTGCTCTATCCACCGTGCGGCCTCGAATTCGTGAAATCAGCAGTTTTTCCGCCAGGGGCAAGATGGGCTTTATCATATACAAAGGCGGCGTGAACCTGCGAAACTGGGTCAGGAGATGCGGGCGTTTTCGAGGAGGATGAGGGCAACCCGCGACCCGTATGGTCCATCGAACACAAGGCTCCGGACGCGGCCGTTTCGGACCAGTCGATGGTTGGAGCGGCACGAGCCACGCCGGATTGTTCTTTACACTGCAGGAGTTTACCGCTGGTAACCCGCCGAAGTGCCAGGATTGCCCCTGTCTTTCGTAACCTTAGGGTTGTGCTGTAGGTCGTTGACAGGACGAATCTACTTTGGTACCGTTGCGAAGCTACTTCCAAAACTCTGGCCGAGCTAAGTGCCGCATGTTGTTACAATTGCAGGCACGAAGGATTTCGGACCTGACCCTGGTTCCGGTAGGACCGAGCGTTTGACTCGCATTCTTTCCGAAAGGGAGGATGGGGCAAGGGTTGGGTTTTAGGATCAAGTGCGGCGAAACTGCCGCGCTCGGTTGATCCGATTTTGACGAGGAGAAATATTGCGTAAGCGTTTCTACATACTTTTCGTAGCGCGGGGCGAAGACGGGCAGCTCCGCAAAATTCCCATTCCAGTCCATTATCTCTATGTATTAGTTGTTGGGGCAGCTATCGGCGTATTGAGCCTGACCGGAATTGCCAGCTCCTACATGCGCATGCTGTTGAAGGTCTCGCGTTTTAACGAGCTGCGAATCCAGAAAGATGAACTGAAGAACCGTTATTCGAGGCTGGAGCAGGTTGCCCAGGAACGAGATATTCAGGTGGCGTCGCTGGGCTCGCTGGCCAGCGAAGTTTCTTCGCTCTACGGTTTGAAATCGAATCCCGCACTCGAATCTGAATCTTCCGACCACATTCAAGACGCCCAAGTCAGTTCTTCGCTGGATCGGCTGTATGCTCTGAAGGACACCGCTCTTAGCGGCGCGGCAACAACCGGAATCTCTCTCGGCCTTACCCGCAATGTGACGACGGCGGATTGGCTGCGAGCCAATTCCGCTCCGAACCTTTGGCCAGTGGAGGGTCCGGTGACGGGATCTTTCGGGGAGCGAACCGATCCGTTCAACGGCGAGGGTGCGTTCCATAGCGGAATCGACATCTCGGCCTCCTACGGCCAGCCGGTGATGGCTCCGGCCGACGGGGTTGTAGTCTTTGCAGACTTCATGGGCGGATACGGACGCGCTGTCGCTCTTGACCATGGCCACGGAATCACGACCCGCTACGGTCATCTGGCAAGCTACGCGGTGGTCCCCGGACAGTATGTGCGCCGAGGCGACACCATCGGATATGTCGGATTAAGCGGCCGCAGCACCGGCCCACACCTGCATTACGAAGTCCGCATCAACGATACGCCAGTCAATCCCCACAAGTTCCTGCGGCTTACCCTGGCGCACAGCGGCGGCTTCGCAGCGGGTAGCTAGAAGAGGTTGTTGGTCGGTAGTCCTTCGGCAGGCCGAAACAAAAACGCCAAGACAAACGTATTTAACTGCACTTCTTGTTCAAGGAGTGGAGTGTGCGGCCAACGACCAAGGACTGACGACCAGCGACCAGTTCTACTGCCTCAATCCCATCCAGCGCTCGGATACTACGATCGAGTTCCCCGGATTCTGCGGATCGTAGCGAACTGACGTCGGCAGTCCCAGGCGGCAGGAGTGCAGGTTGATCAGTTGCCGCAAGTACGTAACGTCCTGCGAGGCTTCGTAGGAGACGCCAGCCACATCGTACTGAAAGATAAGGAACGTCGCGGGCTTGCGCCCGTCGGTCTGCATTTCCTGAACGTCGATGACGGTCCCGTCGGTAATTCGTCCCACTCGGTCAAGCCACGCGCGGCGCTCTCGTTCGATCTCGTCGGGGCCTTTGGGCTTGCGACGGAGCATTAGATATGCGGCCAGTAAGGCTCCCGCGCCGCCCAAGATCATGGCATAGAGACGAATTGGAATCATGACTTCCGGAAAGAAACTGCGTGGTGCAACGTCCGATTTGTCTTAGACAGCATAAAGCCAGACGAGCAATCGCGGAAGAGGGTTTGTGGTTACCAAGGCGTACTGTCCGCGATTGAGCTTCAAGTGAGGCTCTGGGAAACGGAGTGATGTCTACTGAGAGGCCGCACCGCAACGAGTCGCAAGAATAACCAGGATTCACAACGGAACCTGAAAGTAAGAATGCCCCTCAACGCCAATGCCAAAAAGATGCATTGACAATGAGGGGCATCAACAGATCAGCGACGAGATGAGCCGATCGGTTACGGTGTCCGGATAAATCCGTGCACTGCTCCCGACGCGTCGACGAAAAGTCCAACGATGACGCCGCCGGGGTTGATTCCCGATGCATCACTGGCAACGGCTCCCGGCGGATCAAACGAAGTGAAAGCGCCGTTCCTCAGCAGAAATGAGTGAGCGACGCTTGCCGTGTCGATGTATTCCCCGATGATGTCGCCCTCGGGGTTATTTCCTCCGGCAAAGGTGAGAATCGCACCGGGAAAATCAATCGTCGCAAACGTATTGTGGAACAGCAGGTAACCGTGGGTTGTTCCAGCACTGTCGGTGTAAGCACCGACGATTGCTCCCGACGGGTTAACCGTGCTTGCAGTGCTGCTGACTGCGCCGGGGGGATCGAAACTTTTGAATGCGCCCTTCTTTGACACCGTAAAGCTGTGGGTGGTGCCGCTCGCGCATGAAGCTGCCACGCAGGAAAATCCTGTCATTTCGCCAGACGGATTGCGACCGGTGAGCACGGTGCCCGGTGCCCCTGGGAAATCAACGGTTGTGTATTGGCCGTTGTCCGAAATGAAGCCGTGGCTCGTGCCGGCCGCATCGAGGAAGCCGCCCACGATTACTCCCTGCGGAGTGATGAAGTTTGGCGTGGTACCCGTGGACCCCGGAGGATCGAAGGACGTGAATACGTCTTTGCTGGTCAAGGTGAAACCATGAGTGACACTCAGCGTGTCAGTGTAGGTTCCGACGCTAGTGCCCTGCGGATTGGGACCTCCGTTTAGAGTGGTGGTAACTGCACCCGGAAAGTCGATAGTCGTATAGGTTTGTGCGGACGCGATCGAAAATGCTGTCAATGCAAAACCGATTGCGCACAATGCCACGAAGCGAAATACCTTGGTCATGGAATTCATCCTCCTGGTTTTTTCGTTCGAAGTGGCGAACCGGAAATAATGGTGAACGGCGGACTCCACGGCTTCTGTTTACCGCGAGAGGCCGCGTTCTATGTACGGTCAGGTTGGTATTTGTTACTGCCTTGGGGCGGAAGTATTTTCTACGCCCGCCTCGCCTACTCGCGGTGCCGGGACGGAATCTCAGACGGTCTCCCTTCCTTTTCGGCTGGGATGAAGTTCAACGGTCTGAGCGCGAGAGATCACATAAAGACAGAAAATGCCTTGGGATGCGATCTGAGCAATTTCCCCACGGCAGCACGCGACTGCTCTGCCATGTTTTTCGGGCAAATTTGTTGCCAATGGGCGGGTGACTTGCTGGTTCTTTCCTTATAACTAGATACGGTTTTGCAACGAGCAAATGAGGCCAAAATTTACTGGTTTTTGGAGATTTGGAGTGGCACCTCTACCAGATAACGGAGCCAGCGCTTCGCGGCGTGAGCGATGCTGGCCTCAAGGGGGCTTTGTTTCCCGGCGGTGGGCAGTCTTATGCCCTGCCCTTTTTGGCGGCCGCCGCCATGACTCCGGCTTTTTCCCATGGACGCTTGGGGCGGTCTGCCGCTGGCTTGTCGCGACTTTCTATGCGATCGTAGTGATAGGATTCGCTGACGGTGCCGAGCGATTCGTTGTACAGGGTGGGCAGGCCCAGCCCTTCCTTTAATTCCTCGGTGAATTGTTGCAGGGCTTTCAGATGGTCGGCGGTTGCCGGGACTTCCGTCTTTGCAGTCTTGAGGAACTGCTGGTATCCCTTGTTGACCAGCTTGGAAATCTCGCTGCCAATCAAGTAGCCGGGGTACGCGAAGATCTTCACGCCGTCGTCACCATCCTTCTGGATGGCAGCCGACACGTTGTACTTCTTCAGGAAGACGCGTCCCTGCGTGCCTGGGGCTTCGAGCAGGTCGAAGCCATGATCGCGCAACCAGTTCAGCGCTTCTTCATACGTCCGTTGTTCTACCTTCGAGGCCATTTCGTCCTTCGTTCTCGGCTAAGTTAGATGCGGATTCCTGGAAAAGGAACGTTGCCTCCGCATCTTCAGTGGAACCAATCAGTCTCTCTTATAATCTAATCAACCGTTCCTGACGATTAACTTTGCCCCTCAGGAACATTACGTAGGTCACGGGCATGGGTTCAGAATTTATGCATCGCGCAGCTTCAAACATCGCGGAAGTGTCTGGTTCCTCGACAGATGCGAACGGAAGCGATCCGCTCGCCAGCCTCACTTTGGGCCAGCATACTGTGGATCGCATCGGCAATACTCCTCTACTCCGCCTGGCTCGCATCGGAAGCGAACTGCCCGGGGTTGAGATTCTCGGCAAAGCGGAGTGGCTCAATCCCGGAGGCTCCGTCAAAGACCGCGCCGCCTCGAACATCGTGACCCAAGCTCGGGCCAGTGGCAAGTTAACATCCGGTAAAATTCTGCTGGATTCGACCAGCGGCAATACCGGCATTGCTTATGCCATGATCGGCGCCGCGCAGGGTTTCCCCGTTACGTTGTGCATGCCGGAGAATGTATCGGTCGAACGCAAACGTATCCTGCACGCGTACGGCGCAAATATTATTTACACCAACCCGGCTGATGGATCCGATGGCGCCATCCGCATGGCTCGCGAACTCGCCGCCAAGCATCCAGATCTTTATTACTACGCCGACCAATATTCCAACGACGCCAACTGGCAAGCTCATTACCATGGCACAGCCAACGAAATCTGGCAACAGACGGAAGGACGTATCACGCATTTCGTGGCCATGCTCGGAACCAGTGGAACGTTCGTTGGAACCACGCGACGGCTGAGGGAATTGAACCCGCGAGTGCGCTGTATTTCGCTGCAGCCGGATTCGGCGTTCCACGGAATCGAGGGAACCAAGCACATGGCGAGTGCTATCGTGCCGAAGATTTATGATCCGGCGTTGGCCAATGCCGACCTTGGTATCTCCACTGAAGACGCATACGCGATGGCCAAGCGTCTGGCTCGCGAGGAAGGCCTGCTGGTGGGGATATCGGCAGCGGCGGCTGTGGTGGGATGCCTCCAACTGGGGCGGCAGTTGAAGAAAAACGAACGGGCTGTGTTCGTGACGATTTTGTGCGATTCGGGCGATAAGTATTTGAGCGAGAGATTCTGGCAGGAAGGCTAACAAAACTGTCGTCCTGAGCGCAGTGGCTGCTGCGCGAAGCGCAGAAGCCGCGGAGTCGAGGGATCCCGAAAGCTCACGTAACTTGGAACGTAACCGGGCGTTCCGAAAACGCGCTCAAGCAACCTGGTGAGAATTCCCTGAATCACTTAAGCCACGACCAGCACACTCGGGGTCCTTCGACTGCGTTGTCGTCGCTTCGCGACGGCAACTCCGCTCAGGATGACAACGACAGGGGAGCGGTTGGATGTTGAAGATAGGTCAGACTGGATTCGACGAGATTCGCCGCCACGGCGAGGAAACCTACCCTCACGAATGCTGCGGCGTTTTGCTTGGCCAGATGGACGGGGAGGTGCGTAGCGTGAGTTCCATCGCTCGTTGTGGAAACACGCGTACGGATTCGCCGCAGAACCGCTATCACATCGATCCGCGCGAACTGGTGCGCATCCAACGGGAAGGCCGCGAGCACGGAGAGGACATTGTCGGCTTTTACCATTCGCATCCTGACCATCCGGCACAATGGTCACGGACCGACCTCGCCGAAGCCCACTGGATCGGCTGCTCTTATGTGATTACAAGCGTCGAGCAAGGGAAGGCCGCGATTACGAATTCGTTCGAACTGAGCGGCAGCGATGAGAGCGACAAGCAACTGGTGAATGAGAAAATCGAACTGGTGTAAGGCGGACAGGAGTGTCCCGCCCTACCCAGGCTTTGCTGAATCCGACAGCCTTCTATTGGCATCACTTAACACGATGACGAAAATTCACATACCCACTCCGCTGCGGCAGTATGCCGGCAAACTACCGACTGTCGAAGTCAAGGCTGGCACGGTCGCTGAAGCCCTGTCCGGACTGGTTTCCAAACATCCTGACCTGCGCCGGCATCTTTACACGGATGACGGGAAACTCCGCTCTTTTGTGAATGTTTACCTGAATGATGAAGACGTTCGCTATCTGCAAAAAGAAGCCACCGCGGTCACCGACGGTGATACTATTTCGATAGTGCCTTCGATTGCTGGGGGCTGGTGAAACCGATGTCCCGATCAATGACTTGCGAATGGACCCCGCGTCGAATGTCCCGCCACAGCGCCTGCTGTTGTTGTTTCTAGTTGTCCATTTCGTAGTCATTAAAATCCAGCATTTCTGAACCGAGGTTTTATGGCGACCATAACCGAAGTCAAACCAGCTGAAACGAAGCCCGCAGCCGCTGCTCTCACGAACGACGAAATCCTGCGCTACTCGCGCCACCTGATCATGCCTGAGGTAGGCATGGAGGGCCAGCAGAAGCTCAAGGCTGCACGAGTTCTATGTATTGGGGCTGGTGGGCTCGGCTCGCCGTTGGCGCTTTATCTGGGCGCGGCCGGCGTAGGCACGCTCGGGATCGTGGACTTCGACGTGGTGGACTATACGAATCTGCAGCGGCAGATCATTCATACGACAGCGGACGTGGGGCGCAAGAAGCTGGATTCCGCAGCGGAGAAGCTGAAGGCGATCAATCCGTTTCTCAACATTCGCAAGTTTGAAACCAAGTTGAGCAGCGAGAACGCGCTCGAACTGTTTCGCGATTTCGACATTATCGCCGATGGCACCGACAATTTCCCCACCCGCTATCTGGTGAACGACGCCTGCGTGCTCGCCGGCAAGCCCAACGTGTACGGCTCGATTTTCCGCTTTGAAGGACAAGCCAGTGTGTTCGCAACGGCAGATGGCCCCTGCTACCGGTGTTTGTATTCAGAGCCGCCACCGCCCGGACTGGTTCCGTCGTGCGCCGAGGGCGGGGTCCTGGGCATTTTGCCTGGACTCGTGGGTGTGATTCAGGCGACCGAAGTCATCAAGCTGATCCTGGGCAAGGGTGACCCACTCATTGGGCGGCTGTTGCTGGTCGACGCCCTGGGTATGAAGTTTCGCGAGCTTAAGCTGCGCAAGAATCCGGACTGTCCCGCCTGCGGGACCCACCGCACCATTACAAAACTGATAGACTACAACGAGTTTTGTGGAATCCGCGGTGAAGAGAAAACCCAGGAGAAACCAGTGGAAGCAGGCATTTCCGAAATGCAAGTCGAAGAGCTTAAGCGGCGTCTGGATGCCGGCGACGACCTGTTCGTGCTCGACGTGCGCGAACCCCACGAATATCAAATCTGCAACATCAGCGGACATCTGATCCCGCTGGGTGATTTGCCCAATCGCGTTCACGAGCTCGATTCCAGCCGCGAGATCGTCGCCCATTGCCGCTCCGGCGTGCGCAGCGCCAAGGCAGTGGCTTTCCTTCAACAGGCGGGGTTCAAGAAGGTACACAATCTCGCCGGTGGAATACTGGCTTGGGCGGATCGCGTCGATCCCAGAATGCCCAAGTACTAAGAACCCATAGGGCGGACGCCTCGTCCGCTCGGCGGTGCAAATTTCCGCAGTTCGCGCGAGGCCGGCGCTTTACCTGACATCCGCTTTCGGACACCGACGACCGTAACTATGCCGTCCCTTCAGGACAGTGCAGAATAGATGCTTCTCCCTCATGTTCAGTCCCTGGAGGAAAGATGCGATCTATTGTCAAGTTAGTGGTTCTGTCGCTGTTGCTTATTCCCGCGGCGGCTCAAACATCCACGTCTGATGCGCAGAAGGCGCGCGTCTTCATCACTGACAGCCAGTCCTGGCAAGTGACCGGCAACAGCGGTGGCTCGAAGGATGGTTTCGCCAGCCATACAAGCGGCGGCGCTCGTCCGCAAACTGCGGAAATCATCAAGACCTTCGGCGAACGCTGCTCTCAAGTGGTCGTCAACAACAAACAGGACAAAGCCGATTACGTTGTCGTGCTCGACCACGAAGGTGGGAAAAGTATTCTTGCGCACGACAACAAAGTAGCGGTTTTCAATAGCGATGGAGATGCCATCGTCAGCCACTCCACGCGCTCTCTGGGCACTTCTGTGAAGGATGCGTGCGAAGCCATTGAGAAGGATTGGCCGTCGCGAGTTGGCAAAGTTGCCGCCCAGAGGCAAACACCCCAACTAGTTACCGTAAGCGACAAATCGACACCTTCGTCGGGGAGCAAGATCGCGGTCTCTTCGACCCCCGCGAATGCGGACATTATGTTGGATGGCAGCTTTGTTGGCAATACGCCGTCAGAAATTGATGTGACGCCTGGTGATCACACACTTACGGTCAGCAAGTCTGGCTTTAAACCGTGGGAGAGAAAGTTTAAAGCGACCGGCGGAAGCGTGAACATTAACGCCGAGCTCGAGTCTCAGGGCAAATAGTCTTCAACACGACTGACGTTTCGATGCGCAAGAAAACGGGGAGCCTGAGGCTCCCCGCTTCGCTGGCTGGAACAGAATCGCTACTTGCTGCTACCGCTACCATTCATGCTGGCTGTCTCGGTTCCAATGGCCAGCGCATATGTTTTGCCACCGAAGTGAATTTCAGCGAGTGACTTGCTGCCGTCGTCATTGTTTCGCACAACGGCGGCGTCTCTGCTTGGTTTTTGGCTCAGATCAATCAGCCGGGCAGGCGTGGTCGCAATCACCTTGTTCCCCTTCAAAATATTCACTTCAACATTGGGGCCGGTGCCATCCCACTTCACGGAGTAATCTCCGGCGGGCAGTTGCTTCCCGCTTACGGTAACGGGATCCAGAAGTTCCATCGAACCTTTGTTAGCAGCACTTGCGAATACGCTTGTCGCCAGCAGCAAAGCCAGGCCGGCCACCAGACTCTTGAAAACACTTTGAGATTTCATGAGACTCCTTTTTCTTTCCCGATAAACGTCGGGAATCGTTTCTGGGCGGCGTGGACTCGTCCTTTCACGAAAAACTTGCGTTTTGCCGCGAAAGCCTTACAATGCTGCCGCGGGGTTAAGAAGAAAGCGCGTGGCCGCAAGGCCGCGAGCTCTCTGCTGCAGGGGCTGCACTCATCTGGGCCGCCAAACCGAGAATGAGCCAGTCCCTTAACCCCTGAAATTGTTTTCTGAAAGCCGGATCGGCTGGTTCATCGCCCGACTTTCATCCTCTTTTCTCCAATACGTTCTTGGATGCCTGGAAGTTCCATTGCGCCTCAACCTGCAATTACTCACTTGGACGCTTCATCGGCAGTGTCGTTAGCAATTGCAGGCTACGCGCCGGGTGCAACATTTGTTAGCTCTGTCTATCGCGAATAATTTTTACGAATGTTCACACAACATTCACACTCGCTTGACATTCAAAACGAGCGTTGCACGCAGATTTCCAACTGCAAAGAGGAAGAATGTATTGATTACAAATGAGAGGTTTCTGAGGCGGAATGCTGATGTGTCCGGGAATGGATTTGTGGCGTTCGGAAGCGAACAGACGTGAACCTTACGTAATCTTGAGAACTACTTTCCCAAAGTTTTTTCCTTCGGATAACAATCGGTAGGCCTCGGCCGCACGGTCCATGGGCAGAATGTGCCCGATGACAGGATGCAAGTGGCCTTGCGCGGTCCACGCGGAGAGTTGTTGCCAGGCTTGGTTCATCAACTCCTGCTTAGCTGATAGATATGTCAGCCAGAGTCCGTGCACGCTTGCGCCTTTCGCATAAAGAAGGCGCGTATCGAGTTCCGACTTTTGGCCGGTTGCGCTCCCGTAGACGATGACGCGACCAAAATCCCGCAGGCAGCGAACGCTCTTTGCGGTGTGCTCCCCGCCCAGCATTTCAAATACCGCGTCCACACCTTGCGCGTGGGTCAGATCCTTGATTGCGTCCTCGTAGTCGCGCTGCTTGTAGTTAATCCCGTGTTGCAAGCCAAGCTCGTTCACTCGCGCCAGCTTCTCATCCGAGGAAGATGTGCCGTACATTTCCACGCCAAGCAACTTTCCGATCTGCACCGCAGCCGTTCCCACCCCGCCAGCGACTGCATGAATCAGAACTCGTGGAACCGCGCCGGGCGCTGGCTTTGCCGCACCGATCAATCCCGCTTTCCAGTATGCGAAGTACGCCGTAAAGTAATTCACTGGGAATGCCGCTCCCTCTTCCGCGGTCCAGTTCGCAGGAACCGGCCACAACAATTCCTGGCGAGCCACAACGCGCTCTGCGAACGCTCCCCACTGCGTGTAACCCATCACGAACTGGCCGTCACTCTCTCTAACGCCGCAAAATTCGCGGCCGGCGATCAACGGAGGTTTCGGGGTTCCCGGATATCCGCCTAGCGCCGTCATGAAGTCGGCGAAGTTCAATCCACCAGCCTGCACCCGAACCAGTTCGTGCCCCGCGCTGGGCGCGGGATCCGGGACATCTCGCACCTCAAGCACCTCCGGACCACCTAAGCGACTGATGACAATGGCTTTCATAAGTGAAAGTCTATCAGTCGCCGCTTCCACACCTGCAATCCTTCCCGAGTATCACAAAGTCCTGTGACCTGCGTAACCTCGCAAGCTTCTCCGCGGGTATATACTTCGACTGGAATATTTGTAGGATGCCCTGTCTGATTTCTAGACGGGGGCGGAGCGCAGTTTCATAGCTGTTTTATTCATAAGCTCCGCGCATAGATCATCGGGCGCGATAGATGGCTGGGTTCGGCGGCCGGTGCGGGACTCAACTTGAAATTAGGCACGTGGGTCCCGAGGAGGTCCATTCCGTGGACTTAATATTTGTTCGTCTATTATTTATCGTTTTTGTCGCTCTTACTTGTTACAAGCTTCAGCCCTTCGACCTTCCTTCGAATATGGATGCCGGGGTCGGAGCGCTGCTGGGCGTTGCCATTGTCATCTTCGAGTGGCGGCTTCGTCTAGTCAGTTTGAAGCGTCTTATCGGAGCTGCGATCGGCAGCGTGCTCGGAATTTTTGGCGCTTACCTTTTCGCTCTGGTGATTCGCAACAGCATTCCTCCGGGGCACACCCAGAGCTTCCTGCAAATCATGGTGATGTTCTTGATGGCCTACGTTGGCCTGATCGTCGGCGCCAACAAGGGCGACCTGCTCAACCTGGCGGCGCTGGGCGGGATTTTCGGTGGCGAGAAGCAATCCAGGAAGAGCTACAAGATTCTGGACACCAGCGTCATTATCGATGGGCGCATTGCTGACATCGCCGAAACCGGCTTCCTGGATGGAGTCATCGTGACGCCGCAGTTCGTGCTTCGCGAACTGCAACTGGTAGCCGACTCGGCAGATTCCCTGAAACGCAATCGCGGACGGCGCGGACTAGACATTCTGCAGCGTCTGCAGAAGATGGCGTCCGTGCAAATTCAGATTGTCGAGGACGACTTTCCCGCCGTCCGAGAAGTCGATCTGAAACTAATTGAACTGGCCAAGCTCTATGAGGGGAAAATCATCACCAACGATTTCAATCTTAATAAGGTGGCGCAACTGCAAGGCGTCGCTGTCTTGAACATCAACGAGCTGGCAAACTCCCTGAAGCCGATCGTCCTGCCGGGCGAAACCATGAAGGTGTTCATCTTGAAAGAAGGCAAGGAATACAACCAGGGCGTCGCTTACCTGGACGACGGCACCATGGTAGTCGTCGACAACGCACGCAAGATGATTGGCAAGACCATCGACATTTCGGTCACATCAGTGCTGCAGACGACTGCGGGAAAGATGATCTTTGGCAAGTGGGATGAGCGCGCCATGGCCCGCACGGAGCCACGCCCTGCGGTCGTAGTGACCACAGCAACTACGATCCCGAACGGGGAGCCCAAGAAGACGGCGCCACTGGTCGCAGAGAGGCCGGTGGAGTAGGGCGACTGCTCGTATGCCCTCAAAATTATTAGGGTAAAACGTCTGCGGCTAGCAGTTATCGTGGAGAATTGGTCGAACTCAGTTTGATAGTTTTACCGTCAAGAATACCAGCGACGTTCGCCCGTTGACCTGCCAGCCCATCGAGCTTGCTTTCGCTTCCTGCCAGTAGGTAGCGTTTATTTCCCTGGACGAGCACGTACCTGGAACCGTTCCGCACGCACATCTTCGTGCACTCCGAGGAATTCATGCCGGAATCCATTTCATGCCTTGCGCCACAGTGGTCATCGGTAACCAACCCGACAAACACTCTTTCCCCGCGACTTTGTGTCTCCGGAGTAGCTGCCACCACTGGCTCACTATGGCCAGCGACCGCGAGCGCTGCCACGGCGCTGAGGAAAAGAATGGCGCACCCTAAAGCGATTGCCGACCTAGGTGTGGCACAGACTCGTATAATCCCGAACCATGAACGGCGTTTACTCAAAACTGTTCTCCTTGACACCGGAAAGCTTTGCCTTCTCCGTCCCTCGGTTGTGCAAGTCGGCTGCCACAGCAGCCTAGGGCTTGATCAGCGTAAGTGCATGAGCCCACTTGATTTGGAAGTGACCCTTGGCCGGCGCTTGACGGCTGACGTTCCCGGTCGGTAAGAGAATTCCCGATAAGCGCAAAATGCGGCTAAGGTAAACCCTGTAGCGCGGCGACCTGACGGAAACCCGTCAGACGATTTGAACTGGAGCATCCACCCTCGTATACTTGCAGCCCGCTATGAAGGTGGTCGCGATCATTCCGGCTGCAGGCTTGGGAACGCGCATGGCTTCGGCTCCCAGCGCTAAGGGCAAGAGGCCCGCCGCAACGAAGCAGTTCACCGAGCTTGGAGGGACGCCCATCGTCATTCATACTCTGCGGAGGTTCTCCGCCAGCCCGGAGGTCTCCGAGATCTATGTCGCGCTGCGCGGGAATGAGCTTGAAGGATTCAGCGCCCGCCTCGCGAAAGAAGCGAAGGACATTCTGCAGAAGAAGATTCACCTAGTTGAAGGTGGAGAGCACCGGCAGCATTCTGTTGCCAACGCAATGAATTCGGTCTCGGCGGGCGATGACGATATCGTCCTGGTCCATGATGCGGTGCGTCCGTTTGTCACCGAAGAAATTATTCACGATGTGATCCGGGCCGCGCAGAAGTATGGCGCCGCAATTGCCGGGCTGCCAGCAGTCGACACGGTCAAGCAGGTCGAACGCACAGCTGACGGCGCTTTGGTTACCGCTACTTTCCCACGCGAGCGCGTGGTCATGGCTCAAACGCCCCAAGGCTTCCGTTACGATGTCCTTAAGAAAGCGTTCGACGAGGCAGCGGCCGACGGATTTGTGGGGACGGACGAAGCGTCACTGGTCGAACGTTCGGGTCACGCCGTAGCAGTGGTGATGGGATCGGCAAGAAACATCAAGATCACAGCTCCTGCCGACATGGAGCTGGCAGAATTTTATTTGAGGTCAGGTTCGTAGGCGACGAATTGAGATCTGATGCCAAAGATCAAAGATAGGCAACCAGCGACGCGAATCGGCCATGGCTGGGACTCGCACGAATTCAAGGCTGGTATTCCCCTTAAAATCGGCGGAGTCACTGTAACTCATCCGAAAGGCTTGGGTGGCCACTCCGACGGCGATGTTCTGTTACACGCGCTCACTGATGCTCTGCTCGGTGCCGTGGCCGCGCCCGATATCGGAACACTTTTTCCTCCATCTGATCCGAAGTGGAAAGGCGCCGACTCCGCTGTTTTCTTGCGGGAGGCCTTGAATCGAGTTCAAGCGGCGGGCTATCGCGTGGTCAACGTGGATTCGACGCTCATTCTTGCCGCGCCAAAAATTGGTCCGCACGCAGCTGGTATCCGGCAACATGTCGCGGAATTGTTGGGCGTGCCTGCGGATTGCGTCGGGCTCAAGGCCAAAACGCCAGAAGGACTGGGCACCGACAACGCAGCGATCGCGAATGCGGTTGTGCTGCTACAGAAGAAGAGGTAGCTGCGCAAATGCACGGATGTCTGACGACAAAATTCCAATGTTAGATTCTTCGCTTTCACTCAGAATCACAACGGGGTATTGATCTGTGCGAATCCGCTCAGATCTGGGAATTCTTTCTTCAAACCGACTCGAACTCTCCCTTCAATCTTTCGTGTCGGGCTCGCGCGGCTTTGACCAGCGCCCGAAATATTGCGCGCGATGGTTCGTCTTCGTCGACTGATCGCTCCGGATGCCACTGCACCGCGAGCACGAAGTGATCCGGCGATGTCCCTTCGAGCGCCTCAACGACTCCGTCTTGCGGAGACCGCGCGACCACGCGCAATCCGTCCCCAGCCGTGTCCGCGGCCTGGTGATGGCTGGAATTGACCGGGATCACAAACTTCCTTCCGTCGGACGTCTCAACCGTGGAGGCGACAGCCCTCGCGAGCCTTGATCCTGGCTCCACTTCGACTTTGTGTGCGACGGCGACTTTTTTTCCGGCAGCGTGATTTACTGGCGACTCGATGTGTTGGACCAGCGTGCCGGTGCGGTATACGTTCAGGATCTGCATGCCGTAACAGATACCCAGGATCGGCTTGCGCATGTTGTAAGCATCCTGGAGCAGCAACTCGTCGACCGTGTCGCGGCCGGAGTCAGCCGCGGCGGTGCGCGGATCACGCGGCGCGTCGTACTTGGCGGGATCGACGTCGGCTTTGCTTCCTGGCAGCAGCACGGCGTCGCAGCGCTCGATCAGCTTCATGACCTCAGCAGGCGGCTGATCCAGCGGGATGCGAACTGGCTCTCCTCCGGCCATTTCGATGGCGCGCTCATATTGCGGCAAGGAGCGCTCGGCATACTCAGGGTCACCGGAATGCGGAACGGGAATGGCGATGCGTGGCGGCACAGGTTGATTGTAGCGCGTCGGCGCGTCGGATCGCTCCCGAGGACCGGGCGATCCCCTCGATAAGAAGAGCCACTCGTCGTCCACCACACAAACTGAGGTTACCGAAGCCTCTTACCTCCGTCTAATGGGACACTGGCTGATCGAATGGCTGATTTCCGAGTACCTACTCACAGCGCTACCGAGCGTTCCAACTGCGTCGACGTCTGGCGGCCCCGTGAATTCAATTCCATCGAACTACAGCACGGCTCAGAAGTCACGGTGGAGTATCCCCGCCATTGGCACGACGAGTTTTATATTTCTGCAACGCTCTCTGGGGCCAGCTACCTGGGTTGCTCGGGCACCTCGCTTTTTGTGCCTCCCGGACAGCTCGTAATTGTGCCTCCAGGCGTGGTCCACGATAACCAGAAACTCAAATGCTCCTCCCGCACCATATTTCTGGAATTCAAAGCATTGCGGGACGCGGTCGAGCAATTCGTGGAGCGGAGCATTCCCGGACTTAACTTTCGCCCTGGACTGATCGACGATAAACGCACTGTGAAGGACTTCCTGCGGCTGCACCGGTCCTTGGAGGGGCCCCGGTTCGAGCTGGAACAAGAAAATTCTTTAATCCTCTTTCTTTGCCGGCTTGTCACCGGCCACAGCGGTGCACAGGTCTCATGGTCGCGCGAAGGTAACGAGGATTTTGCAGTCCAGCGAGCAAAACGTTTCCTGGAAGAACACTACGCCGATCACGTCTCGATTCACGACCTCGCCCGATTAGCGCGTTTAAGTCCCTACCACTTCAACCGTTCGTTCTGCCGAAAGATAGGAATGCCTCCGCACGCATATCAGCTTCAGGTCCGTATCGCTCACGCGAAGCGTTTCCTGCAACTGGGCCGATCGGTCTCCGATACAGCCTGTTTGGCTGGGTTTTTTGATCAAAGCCATTTCGTGCATTCCTTCAAACGGTCCGAAGGTGTGACGCCCAGCCAACACGTGCGTTTCAGCAAAAATTTACAAGACGGCGAGGTCTACATTCACTATTTTTGATATTGAATTGATGCGAACGTACGATTCCGGCCTGCGTCGGTCGTTCTACCTGTCGCTCGGAGCCTTGTTAATCGCGGCGACGCCGTTATTCGGCGAAACCGGTGAACGCCAGGTGACCAAGCTGGCGGATGGCGTTTACGCCATCCAACACGAGAATTTGAACGACGGCAGCCCCAGCGGGAATACCACCGTAATTATCGGACAACGGGAAGTTTTCGTAGTGGATTCCTGTTACCGGCCATCCTCGGCGCGCGAGGATATCGCACAGATTCGCCAGTGGACTAACAAACCCGTGGGTTATCTACTCAACACCCATTTTCACAACGACCACAACAACGGGAATAAAGCTTACATGGATGCGTTTCCTTCCTTGGTCATCATTGCTCAGGAGGAGACCAAGAACGACATGGACCTCATCCAGCCCGGGAACATCGAGCGGGGTCCCAAGGAGATTGCCGCGACCATTGCTGCTTTCAGGCAGGGAAAGGATCAGCGGGGGCGGCCGCTAAACGAAGATGAAAGAAAAGAAGCCCAGGACCTCCTGCCCGGCCTGGAAGAGCTGCAGGCGGAGTTCAAGACTTTGGCGTACCAGTCTCCCAATCTGACCTTCGCCGATAAGATTGATGTCGACGTTGGAAACCGGGAGGTGCAAGTGAGGCACTTGGGCCGCGGCAATACCCCCGGAGACGCGATTGTGTACCTGCCCAAGGAAAAAATTCTGGTCGCGGGCGACCTCCTGGTTAATCCCATCCCGTACACCTATGACGGCTACCCTGCCGAATGGATTCAGACCCTTCAGAATGTGGCCCAACTGGACGCACAAGCCATCGTTCCCGGACACGGACCACTCCTGCATGACAAGAGCTATCTCTACCTCGTGGCCGCCTTACTGCAAAGCGCGGTGGACCAGGTGCGTGCAAGGATTCGCCAGTTGGGATTTCCGGGAGCCCACTCGGTGGACGAGGTAAAGGGCTCGGTGGACTTGACTCCGTTCCGGGCAAAATTCGCTGGGGATGATAAAGATCTTCAGGCGGAGTTTGATGACATGACGGACCATCTGGTGAAAATCACATTCAACGAAGCGGCGCAGCGCTGAGCAGGGCGTGAGGCAAGTTGCAGACAACAAGAAGTGACAAATGCCAATGATCAGTCGACATCTCGCTGCTCTTGCTCTTCTCGTTGCGTCAGCAGCCCATTCTCAGACGCAGCAGACTCTTTCCGTCCCGGCGGACTCTCCCCGCTGGGATCTCCAAGGAGAAGCCAAAGTGGCGGAATATCAAGATCGCAAATGTCTTCTGCTCGATGGTGGGGCGGCGATTCTGAAGAACTTCGAAATGCGCGACGGCGTTATGGATGTGGACGTCGCAACCCCCGCAAAGCGCGGGTTTTTCGGCTTCGACTTTCGATTTGATAAAGAGGGCACGAACTACGAAGAAGTCTATCTTCGCCAGCACAAGTCCGGACTTCCCGATGCGATGCAGTACACGCCGGTTTTGAACACCGGCCGCAACTGGCAAATCTACAACGGGCCAGGCTTCACTGGCGCGATCGACATCCCGAAAGATGAGTGGTTCCACCTGCGTCTGGAGGTGGTGGGCGCGCAAGCGAAGTTGTATGTCAAAGATATGGACAGGCCCGCACTGATAATGACTGATCTGAAAAGCGGCGTGCAGAAAGGCCAAATCGCTCTGTACACCCTTACAGGCGCAACCTATTTTTCGAACTTCGAAGTCCGGACAACCCCCGACGCGCCCTGGGAACGGCATCTGCCGTCGATGCCTCCGAACACTTTAACCAAGTGGAGCATTTCGCCTTCGTACGACGGGCTCGCGCGGAATCTGGAGCGTCCACTCACGCCCGCCGAGAGCGATGCCATGCATTGGCAGGATGTGGAGGCGGAACCGCCTGGCTTTGTGGTCCTCTATCGCTATCGCGAGGCGCCGCATCCGCACGTCACGTTTCAGGGTGACTTTTCCAAACGCCTTGAACCTCAGCCGGGGATGAAGGTCGTCTATGCGCGGACCACGATCGATTCCGACCGCGATCAGGTGAAGAAGCTGGAGATCGGCTACAGCGATGACGTCACCGTCTTCCTGAATGGTCAGATTCTTTACCGCGGACGAAGCGCGCAGGGTTTCCGCGACCCCGGATTCCTGGGCATCGTGAACCCCGAAAACGACGCCGTCTATCTTCCATTGAAGAAGGGCAGCAATGAACTGATGCTGGCGGTCAGCGAACTCGGCGGCGGGTGGGGATTCATTTGCCGCTTAGCGGACCTGCAAGACTGAGCGTACACACGTTGCCATCCGGCATGAGTCAGTGTTTGGCGTGCCTCACGTTGCGTTAAGGAGAACACGAATGCGTCGGATCGTTGGCGTCGCGCTTTGGTTGTGCGCTGGCATTGGAATTGCCGTGGGCCAGGATCAAGCGAAGGTAGTCAAGATCAGCGACTCGATCTATATGGCCTCCACGACCGGCAATGTTTATCTGATCGTCACGCCGGCCGGGAACGTGGTCATCGATACAGCCTTGGCGGCTCAGGCTTCGGAAGCCAAGAAACTCCTGCTTGCGGAAAGTCAGAGGCCGGTGAAGTACATCATTTTGACGCATGGGCACGCCGACCATATTGGCGGAATACCGCTTTGGAAGGAAGCGGGAACGCAGATCGTAGCCCAAAGGAATTACGTTGAATTTGTCAATTACGTGACCCGGCTCGAAGGATTCTTCGCTCCAAGGAACGCCGCGGCGTTCAACCGTCCGCAGGAAGCGGTAACCCCGTGGGCTGGCAACTACGGTGCCAAAATCGATCCAAACGTTCTCTTCGATGAGAAATATGACTTTACCTTGGGAGGAGTTGAGTTCGAATTGTTCAGCACGCCCGGCGAAACGCCCGATCATCTGACGGTATGGCTCCCAGCGTCCAAAACGGCGTTCATCGGTGACAATTACAACGGGGCCGGAGTACCTGAACCCATGTCCTTCCCCAACCTCTATGCGATCAGGGGAACCAAGCCACGCTGGGCTCTTGATTGGATCAATTCAATCGACAAAGTGCTGGCACTCAAACCCGAGGTCTTGCTTTCGGGCCACGGCGAGCCGATGGTTGGGAACGCGGAAATTACTCGACGACTCACCCGGTTTCGCAACGCGATTCAGTACGTACACGATGAAACCGTAAAGGGAATGAACTCCGGCAAAGACGTATTCACCCTGATGCAGGAAATAAAACTCCCGGCAAGTTTCGACTTAACGGAATCGTTTGGAAAGGTCAGCTGGTCGGTGCGCGGAATCTACGACGGATATGCCGGCTGGTTCGACATGAATCCATCCACAATGTACGAATTGCCGCCGTCTTCGGTTTACCCGGATCTGGTAAGGCTGGCTGGAGGACCGGAACCGCTAGTGCGGTTGGCACTGGAAAAGCTGGGCGCCGGGAAGCCGGTGGAGGCTCTGCACTTGACCGACGTCGTTCTGGCATATGACCAGAACAACCGTGCAGCCTTGGGCGCTCGACTGAAAGCGCTGGATTATCTCCATGAACGCTGCGAAAACTACGTCGAAAACGGCTGGCTGGAATACGGGATCAGAATCACGAAAGAGAAATTGGAGTCGAAATAAGGCCTGGAGCGAAGAATTGAATTGAAGGCGTGACTTGCCGCGGGCCAGTTGCAGGATGGTGTGCCGCAAGGCCGCGGGCTAAGCCCACGGGCATGGCCCGTCCGCGGTTGCCGTGATGGACCCAATCGACGCTGTCGGGACGATACCGCCGCTTGGGCCGTTACACCTGCCGTTCACTCAACTGCAGCAGACGAACGGCTTCGCTTACTCTGAGCCGCCGGCGACTGCATTCTCAATCACTTTCACGCGTTGGAACTCTTTCTGACTCACTGTCACTATCCCTCTACGGGTGTCAACGTCTCGTTGCAGTTAAGGGGTGACATTATCTTGGAGCATCTACAGGCAAGCCGCAAAGCTCTTAACACTTTTGGCGGAGCTGGCTAGAATTCGAGCTACTGGTTTTACGCGCAATCTCTGGAGTTGCCGATGAATACTATGGCGCAGGTTCCGTCCCCGGAGAAATTCTGCGCTCTCCGCAAGCTTGGGATCGCGGGGGTTCTTCTGTGCGCGGCCTTAGCTCTTCACGTAACCGATGAGGCGCTGACCGGGTTCCTGGCTGTGTACAATCCCACGGTTGTCGCACTGCGGGAACGGCTGGGCTATTGGCCGATGCCTATTTTCGAATTCAGGGACTGGCTCATGGCCTTGATCATCGGAGTGGTTGTGTTGTTCATGCTTTCTCCCGTGGTATTTCTCGGGCACCGTTGGATTCGACCCATTTTTTACTTTTTCGCGATCCTGATGCTTCTCAACGGGCTCGGGCATACTCTGTTCACAATTCTGGGGCAGACTGTCAGCTCTGTTCGTTTTCCGCGCCCGGCGCCGGGATTCTATTCCTCGCCGTTCTTGCTGATCGCCTCGATCTATGCGCTGATCCAATTGCGGCGCACACGAACGCTCTAGAACTGCGGCCCTCCGACGTCGGTGAAGATGGCTTCTTGCCATTGATCAGACGGGAAGTACCAATTACTGGCGCCAGCTTCGCGGTTGTTTCCGCCGAGGCCATAGGTGACGGTAGTCGATCGCCAATAGTCCATTCCCATCTGCAGCAGGGCTCCCTGAGAAACCTTGACACGGGCTTTCACGGTGCAGCCTTCGAGCTTGCCGGACGGTAACGCGGCCCGCGGCGACGCGCTCCAGAAATGCCACACACGGTCCGCACGTTGGCCCACTTGGAGCACGGTCGCGTGGTTCTCCATGTCATGGCTCATCGGCATTGGATCGTGCTGATCGGTGCCGAACCAGGGCTCGCGGCGGTAGAGTCCGCCACGAACATTGCCAGTATCGTTGTTGAGAACTACGTCCTTGCCATCGACCCGGCAGATGAGCTCGGTTGCGGCAATCTCTACTTTGGCGGATTCGTGCCCTGGAACGCGGGTATCGGCGATCGCAATTCCCCACAGCAAGGCAGACTTGAAATCACTGGGCGGCGCAACCGGGTTCACATAGCCGGCTTTGTAGCTGACTTCCTCCGGGACGCGTGGGTCATTGGAGATGGCGAAGGCGAAGGGACTCACAGCCCGGCCTCGCGGTGCAACCACCGTGATTGCGGAGGTGACGCTCTTATGCGGGATCAGCACAATGAGTTCTTCCGGCGAAACGACCTGGAAAACCGAGCTGATCGAGCCCAAGAAAACGGCCGAAGTGTCCTCAAGGTTCTTGCCCGTGATTCTCACGCGAGAACCCTCCGGCCCGCTGGTCTGAGAGATTCGGAGAATCTCCGTGCGGGCTGTTTGCGCGATCACAACTACAGGCAGAGCTGAGATCAGTACTCCACAGGCAATCATCCTAACTGCAATTCGCTTTCCGTTCATAGATGCAGCCAAATACCGGTAGCACGAGCGAGGACGCTCGCGCCTACATTATCTAATGGGGGTTGCTCTTGCCTTGCTTGAAACTGGTTTATCGTTGCGACAGATTCCCGGATTGGGTCATTTGCATGCGCTCCCTCGCCCCCGTATATTGGAGTGTCCTGGAGGCGCAATTATGACTACCGAGCAATTCTTCGAACAACTCGATACGCGGATCGCAAAATATGATCTGCTTTGCCATCCCTTCTATCAGGCCTGGAGTGCGGGCGAACTTACCCGCGACGATTTACAGGAATACGCGCGAGATTACTACCATCACGTTGAAGCGTTCCCTATCTATTTGGCGGAACTGGGGATCCGTCTCGACGAAAGCGAACTTCGCCGGGCAGTGCTGGCCAACATGGCAGACGAAAAAGGCATGGCTGACGAGTCGGGCCAGGAATCGACGCCGCATTCCGAACTGTGGCTGGACTTTGCCGAAGGCATGGGCGCGCACCGCAATATCCGTGGTCATCGTCCGGTCCCAGAAATTGCCGAACTGATTGCATTTTTCCATCGGGTCGCGAGTGAGGGCACACCGGAAGAAGCGCTGGCTGCGTTCTATGCTTATGAGTCGCAGGTTCCGCGAGTCGCGAGGGAGAAGGCTCGCGGACTGCGCGAGATGTATGGCGCCGACGACCGCGTCACCGCCTACTTCACCTTGCACACCACGGCGGATGTTTATCACTCGCAGGTCTGGCGCCAACAGCTAGGGAAAAGGCTGGAGTCGCATCCGCAGGTGGCAGAACAGGCGTTGGCTGCGGGAGAGAATGCTGCGAAGGCCTTGTGGCACGCGTTGGATGGAATCGAGGCGCGACGGACCGAGAGCGTAGCGGCGTAGACAGCAGATTACCAAAGGAAAACGGAGCCGGTGATTCGCTAGAATCATTGGCTCTTTCTTTGTGTGGGGATTTCCTTATGGCGAAAACAATGCCAATCGGCGCTCGCGGCGCGGTTGAGGAAACAGTTGAGTTCAAGCACACCCTCACCTCCCATCATCCCGAACTGCCGCCGGTGTATTCGACTCCCGACATGATCCGGCTGATGGAAACAGCCGCCTTCCACGCGCTGCAACCTTATTGCGAAGGCGATGAGATCACTGTGGGCACGGCAATTCATATTGAACATCGGGCGGCGAGCGGCGTCGGAATGCGGATACGGGCGGAGGCCGTGCTGGAATCGTTCGACGGCAAGTTTTATGTGGTGCGCGTGACCGCGCGGGATGATGTCCAGGAGATCGGCCGCGGCACGGTGGGACGGGCCGTGGTGAGCGTGGGGAGATTCATGGAGAAGATGAAAAAGAGCGGTGGTTGAAGCGAGGTTCGGATTTGGTTCGGATTGAGTTGACTACGGCCATTGCTGCACCGATCGAGCGTTGCTTCGGTCTTTCGCGCAGTATTGATCTTGAGCTTGCTTCTACTGAAGGGCAACAGCGGGCGATCGCAGGCGTATCTTCGGGATTGATCGGCCTCGGGCCAGAGGTCACGTGGTCGGGGCGTCACTTTGGCATCGTCTTTAGCCATACCAGCCGCATTACTGCTTACGATTTCCCTCGCTACTTTCAAGATTCTATGATGCGGGGCGCTTTCAAGAGCTACTGCCACGACCATTATTTTGAGCCGTCGAACAACGTCACTTTGATGAAAGACGATGTGAGATTCGCGGCGCCGTATGGTTCGTTAGGCCGAGTGGTCGAGCGATTGGCACTTGAGCAGCACATGCGAAAGCTCCTGGCGTGCAGGAATTCCTACATCAAGCGGGCGGCCGAGAGTGAGTTGTACAGCGCGTACCTAGGCCTCTAGCCTCGGGGGCCACACGGGGTCATCCATTCCTACATACCTCTAGTTGTACTATGTTCCCGTGCAGACGCTGCGGCAGGCTGTCCTCGACTACATCCAGAAGCATGAACTCCTAAGAGCCGGGGATCGCATTGGGATCGCCGTCTCGGGAGGCGCGGACTCGGTTGCTCTGCTCCGTCTGTTGTTGGAGCTTCGCAAAGAACTCGGCATTGTTCTTTCGGTAGTTCATTTCAATCACAAGTTGCGCGGCGCTGAGTCGGATGAAGATGAACGCTTCGTCGCTGAATTGGCTCAGCGGCACAAGTTGGAACTGCGCTGCGAGAGCGGCAACGTGGCCGACTGTGCCGCCAAGAAACATTTGAGTCTTGAGACCGCTGCCCGCCAAATGCGGTACCGGCACTTCCGCCAGTTGCTGCTGCAGGGACGATTGAGCCGCATCGCTACCGGGCATACTTTAGATGATCAAGCAGAGACGGTGCTGCTGAAGGTGGTTCGTGGAGCGGGTACCCGTGGGCTGGCGGGGATCTATCCTCAAGTGTTGGTAAGCGGCGTCGAAGGCTCAGATTCTGATGCTTCTATCATTCGCCCGTTGCTTCAAACCAAACGCAAAGACCTGGAGGCTTACCTGCTCGCGCTCGGACAAGGCTGGCGGGAAGACAAGAGCAATCGCGACCTGCGCCACATGCGCAATCGGGTGCGGCATGGAATTTTACCGCGGCTGGAGCGTTACCTGAACCCCGCAGTGCGCGAAGTATTTTCAGACACGGCAGAGATTGCGCGTGCAGAAGAGGAATACTGGCAAAAGGAAGTTGCAAGAGTGCTGCCGCAGGTGTGGAACACGACCGACGCCAGTTCCGGCGTACTTGGCTTGTCAGTGTTGGAAGCCTTTCCTGTAGCACTCCAGCGGCGTCTGATCCGGGCCGCCAGCGAATCTTTGGGCTTCAGGCTAGACTTCCATCACGTCGAAGAAATTCTTGCCGTGGCCTCGAACCGCGCTGGATCGGCCAACTCCACTGTATTGCCGGGGGGATGGACGGTTTCGCGAAGACACGCGGAGCTGCGCTTCGACCTGGAAAGGGGCGCACAAGGCGAATTGAACTACGAATACATCCTTCCTGTGCCCGGATCGGTTGAGGTTCGGGAGACGCGATCAAGGTTCGAAACAGTATTGGTTTCCGGAAACACCGCCGAAGGTTATAATCCCGAGGATTTGCTGGACCGCTCGTTACTGGCGGCAGACTTAAGAGTCAGGAACTGGCGTCCGGGAGATCGCTTCCAGCCGGCGCATACAAAGGTCGAGAAAAAGATTAAAGAGCTGCTGCAGGATCGGCAAGTTTCCGGCCCGGAGCGAAAACTATGGCCGGTGGTCGTGAGCGGAACGGATGTGATCTGGGTCCGAGGTTTTCCAGCACCGGCTCGCTTGCAGCCAAAAAGTACAGAGAGCGCTGTGTTGATCCGGGAAGTTAGGTTGTGAGTGTGTTTTTAGGTCATACACCGGACGGGCGAGCGCCGTTTCCACACGAACGAAAGCCTATGAACGCTAATCCAAAAGCCGAACAGTTACGCACCGTGATTCCCACCGAGCAGATCCAAAAACGCGTGCGCGAGATGGCGAGGCAGATCTCCGCCGACTATCAGGGCAAGACTATCCATGCCCTGGCCCTGCTCGAGAACGGCTTCATTTTCATGGCCGACCTGGTGAGGATTTTGGAAGTACCGGTCATTTGCCAGTTCATCAAGCCTCGGTACCGCCGGGAGCAGAAGAGCGCTGCGGCGGGATTCCTTGAGATATTCTTCAGCCACGAACTCGCCATCGTCGGCCAGCACGTTTTGCTGATCGAGGGCCTGGTGCACTCCGGAGTGACCAGCGAGTTTCTAATGAACGACCTGCGCGGACGGGGAGCAGCCTCGGTCAAGCTGGCCACATTGCTGGACCGCCAGTCGGCTCGGAGAGTGCAATTGCAGCCGGACTATTTTGGGTTTCTGGTTGATGAAGCCTTCCTCGTGGGCTACGGGTTGGGATCGCCAGAACAGACTCTGCGAAACCTGCCCTACGTGGCAGCTGCAAGCTGAGGGTCCTGCGTGACTTAAGTCACGGCAAGAAGTCCGTCCTTTTTTCCACAAGAAGGGTTAGAATGAGGGGGTTGGCAATTTCCTCGATCCAATCCCTGCGGCTGGCATCTAATTTATTCGGGCGGAGCCCCAGTTGCGTTTTGGAAAAGGACGCAACCTTCTCAGGAGTTTTAGGTGAATTCAACAGTTAAGACCGTGGTTTTCTGGCTAGTGATCGTGCTCTCGGCGTTCCTGCTTTGGCAGGTCGTAAAGGCCGGCGGCGCGGGACAAAAAGAGAAGGAAGTCAACTTCTCGCAATTCATGACGGATGTGGATCAGGGCAACGTCAAAGAGGTCACGATCAACTTGCAAGAGGTACATGGCAAGTTTGCGAACGACGGCTCGACCTTCCACACGACCGTACCGACGAACTATCCCGACATGATTAAGTTGCTGCGCGACAAGGGCGTGGTGATTAATGTCCGCGACGCCAGCAGCGGGAGCTGGCCCAGCTGGCTGCTGAACCTCGCACCGCTGATTCTACTGGCCGCCCTGTGGTTCTTCATGATCCGGCAAATGCAGACCGGCGGCAACAAAGCACTTTCGTTCGGCAAGAGCCGTGCCCGCCTGCTATCCATGCAGCAGAAGAAAGTCACGTTTAAGGACGTGGCAGGTGTCGAAGAGGCCAAGGAAGAGCTGAAGGAGATCATCGAATTCCTGCGCGAGGCCCAGAAGTTCCAGAAGCTGGGCGGACGCATCCCCAAGGGCGTGTTGCTGGTTGGCCCTCCGGGAACGGGTAAAACTCTGTTGGCACGTGCGGTCGCCGGCGAGGCCAACGTTCCCTTCTTCTCGATTTCCGGCTCGGACTTCGTGGAAATGTTTGTCGGCGTCGGTGCAAGCCGCGTACGCGATCTGTTTGAGCAGGGCAAGAAGAATGCCCCCTGCATTATCTTTATCGACGAAATTGACGCAGTTGGACGTCATCGCGGCGCCGGTCTCGGTGGCGGGCACGACGAGCGCGAGCAAACGTTGAATCAGTTGCTGGTCGAGATGGACGGCTTCGAATCGAACGAAGGCGTCATCCTGATGGCCGCGACCAACCGTCCTGATGTGCTCGACCCCGCGCTACTGCGGCCCGGCCGTTTCGACCGCCGCGTGGTTGTGCATCGCCCAGATGTGCGTGGACGCGAAGAGATCCTTCGAGTGCACACCCGCAAGATTCCTTTGGCCGACGATGTTGATCTCTCCGTCCTGGCGCGCGGCACCCCGGGATTCTCGGGAGCCGACTTGGCCAACATGGTGAATGAAGCTGCACTGAGCGCGGCGCGGCAAAATCGCAAAGCCGTCCTCATGTACGACTTCGAACTGGCCAAGGACAAAGTTCTGATGGGCGTGGAACGCAAGTCGCTCATTCTCACCGAAGAAGAGAAGAAGGTGACGGCGTATCACGAAGCTGGGCACGCATTGGTCGCGTCCAAGCTGCCCAATTCCGATCCGCTGCACAAAGTCACGATCATCCCGCGCGGCATGGCTCTCGGCGTCACCATGCAGTTGCCGATCGACGACAAGCACAACTACACCAAGGAATATCTCGAAACCGAGATCGCCATCATGATGGGCGGCCGCATCGCCGAGGAGATGTTCCTCAACCAGATGAGCACCGGCGCAGGTAACGACATTGAGCGAGCCACGGAACTGGCTCGCAAGATGGTCTGCGAGTTCGGCATGAGCGATCTGGGTCCGCTGACCTTCGGCAAAAAGGAAGAGCAGATTTTCCTGGGCCGCGAAATTGCCCAACACCGCGACTACAGCGAAGCCACCGCCATCAAGATCGACGACGAAGTTCGCCGTATTGTAGGCCAAGGCTATAACACCGCGAAAGGTATCCTTGCCCAAGACAACGGCGCTCTGGTCAGGATCGCGCTCGCTTTACTGGAGCGTGAAGTGCTCGATGCGAATGAGATCAAGATGATCATTGAAGGCAAAGAGCTACCCAAGATGACGCCTCCGCCAAAGTCCGATGACGGCGTGCAGCAAGTGCTGAAGCCAGAGCCAGGTCGGCCCGGAATCGCCAAGGGTGGGGAAAGCCCCGCCCGGGCGTAACCCGCAAAAAATTGTCATCCCGACCAGAGCATCTCATCCCCGAAGGGGATGCGATGCGGAGTGGAGGGACCTTGCGTTCAATCTTGAAAATGCAACAGGAAGTAGCGCGGCGGCTTTAACGGCCGCCCCAAGGTATTTTTATCCGTTCACCAACTGCATCATGTGTTCCGGATAGCGCGCTCCAGCCGTCGCGTCCCGCGGAAACACTTCTTCAATTCGGCGCACATCTCCAGGAGTAAGCTGCACATCTAGCGCCCCAACGTTCTCTTCCAGATACTTCCGCCGCTTGGTGCCTGGAATCGGCACAATATCCTCTCCCTGCGCCAGCGCCCACGCCAGCGCCAACTGCGAAGGCTTGCAGCCTTTTTCTTTCGCGATTTCTTCCACCCGCCTCACCAAATCAAGATTCTTCTGGAAGTTCTCGCCTTGGAAACGGGGAGAATTCCTTCGGTAATCGTCCGCAGCAAGATCGTCAAACGTCTTGAACTGCCCAGTCAGAAAGCCTCGTCCCAACGGGCTGTAGGCGACGAATCCGATTCCCAGTTCGCGGCAGGTGGGCAGAACTTGGTCTTCGGGATCGCGCGTCCACAGCGAGTATTCAGTTTGCAGCGCGGTAATGGGATGCACTTTGGCAGCGCGGCGAAGTGTCCGCGGACTGGCTTCGGACAGCCCCAGATAACGCACTTTGCCTTCCTTGACCAATTGCGCCATCGCGCCCACGGTCTCTTCAATCGGCGTGTCCGGATCCACGCGGTGCTGATAGTAAAGATCAATCGTCTCGACGCCCAGTCGCCGCAGGCTGCCCTCGCAGGACCGCCGCACATATTCCGGTTTGCCATTCACGCCGCGAACATTGGGATTCTTGGGATCGCGCACAATGCCGAACTTCGTGGCCAACACAACCTGTTCGCGGCGTCCGCGAATGGCTTTGCCAACCAACTCCTCGTTGATGAACGGTCCATACACGTCAGCCGTGTCAAGAAACATGATGCCCAATTCCAGCGCCCGATGAATCGTGGACACCGATTCATTGTCATCCCGTCCGCTATAGAACTCTGACATTCCCATGCAACCCAAGCCCATGGCCGAAACCGCGGGACCGCTACGTCCGAGCTTGCGAGTCTTCATGATGCCTCCGGAAAAAAATTAGAAACGTGCAAAGAAGAACCAGAATCTGATCTACCAGTTCATGATCTACACGTTGATAGATGCGCGTAACGGTCAGCAGGCATCAGAACCCGATGCTTGCGCCCCACACCGATTGTCACCCAAAACCCACTTGTGCTTCCGAGCCCAATGTTGTCATTCCGAGCGTAGCGAGGAATCTGCTTTCGCTCGAAAACGCGACAACTCCCCCGGTGATCCATGACCCAAGTCCCCAACTGGTTTGATCGCAAGTTCGAACTCTCGTTTCCCGCAGAACTCTTCCCCAACCTGTGCGTCCGTGTGCGAGGCACGCCCGCCAGGCTTGAGGAGATCGTCCGCGCAACTCCCCCCGACCGGCTAATCCGAAAGCCGGGAGAAAAATGGTCGGCCCAGGAACATGCCGGACATTTACTCGACCTCGAGACTTTGTGGATGGCGCGCGTAGACGACTACCTCGCGGGCGCTGCCGAACTCACTACCGCCGACCTGACTAACCGGAGAACTCACGAAGCGGGACATAACCAGCGCCGCATCGAGGATATTCTTGCCGAGTTCCGCAAGGCGCGATTGCAGCTCGTGAATCGAGTTGGCGGGCTTGAAACCGCGCTGTTTGCCCGCTCGATCCCGCATCCCCGGCTCAAAAAGCCGTTCCGCCTGGTCGATCATTTATACTTCGTGGCCGAGCACGACGATCATCATCTGGCCCGGATTTGGGAGCTCATCTCCTATGGACGAAATCCTTAGCTTTCGATCATCGGCGGAGTTTCGCAAATGGCTGGCCGCGAACCATCGCCAATCTGACGGGATCTGGCTACGTATTTTCAAGAAGGATTCGGGAACACTCACCGTCACGTACGCTGAAGCACTTGACGAGGCGCTTTGCCATGGCTGGATCGACGGGCTGAAGCAGAGCCATGATGAGCTTTCGTGGCGGCAACGATTCACCCCTCGGCGCCCAAGAAGCGGCTGGTCGAAGATCAACACTCGGCACGCGGAGAGGCTGATCAAGGCGGGCCGGATGAAAGCCACGGGTCAGGCCCAAATCGACGCCGCAAAGAAAGACGGCCGTTGGGCCGCCGCTTACGATTCGTCTAGCCAGGCAACGTTCCCTAGCGATTTTCTTGCGGCAGTCCGCCAGAACAAGAAGGCCAATGCGTTCTTCGAATCGCTCAGCAAGACCAATCGCTACGCAATTGCCTACCGCCTGCAAACCGCAAAGAAACCAGAAACCAGGCAGCGCCGCATGGAAATGATTCTCGCGATGCTGCGCCGAGGCGAAGCGTTCCACTAGTCGCTTTCTGCGTCCGCCAGCTGGGCGGATTCAGTGTTTACATATTATTCAATATAAGCCCGATATATTTACTCTTTTATAAAGGATATATACCCCAAATCTTGCGTTTTCTGGCTAGATCTATGAAAACAAAAGAAGTGTTTTCGGGATACCCACGTAAAATAATCCCTTTTTAAAGGACTTACGGAGCTCCCTGGGGAGGCCGGGTATCCTTGCGGAACAGCTACTAAATTGTCAAAGAGCGGCGTTCATTGCTGTTATCAAACAGCTAATGGTTTGTATCGCTATCTTATCTGCTTGGTGGGTGGGCGTCAAGCAGAAAAACCGGCTGTGGGCGACGGCCTGGGGGAGGCTTCGACTTCAAGCCATGGTGGGTGCCAAAGTTGTGCGCGCAAGATCCTTCGGCCCGCTGGGCCTTCAGGATGACGGCTTGGGGTCAGGTTGGTTTTGTTGCTTGGTTTTCTTGCTCCCCGGATGGGATGCGCGTCTGGAAGAGAAACCGGCTGTCGGCGGGGGCCGGAGAAGGTGCGGCTTCGAGTCATGGTGAGCACCAAGGTCTGCGCGCAAGATCCTTCGGCCCGATGGGCCTTCAGGATGACGGCTTGGGGTCAGGTTGGTTTTGTTGCTTGGTTTTCTTGCTCCCCGGATGGGATGCGCGTCTGGAAGAGAAACCGGCTGTCGGCGGGGGCCGGAGAAGGTGCGGCTTCGAGTCATGGTGAGCACCAAGGTCTGCGCGCGAGATCCTTCGGCCCGCTGGGCCTTCAGGATGACGGCTTGGGGTGAGGTTGGCCTTGTTCCCGATGGGTGGGAACACGCGTCTAGCGCAAAATTGGCTGGGGCCGGTCTCGGCTCGGGAAGGTCCGGCTCCAAGTCATGGTGAGCGCCAAATTGTGCGCGCGAGATCCTTCGGCCCGCTGGGCCTTCAGGATGACGTCTTGGGCTGAGGTTGGCCTTGTTCCCGATGGGTGGGAACACGCGTCTAGCGGAAAATTGGCTGGGGCCGGTCTCGGCTCGGGAGGGTTCGGCTCCAAGTCGTGATGAGCGCCAAAGTTGAGCGCGCGAGATCCTTCGGCCCGCTGGGCCTTCAGGATGACGTCTTGGAGTGATGTTGGTTTTGTTGCTCGCGTCACGCGTGAACAGCGGCCTTATGAGCCGGCGCCCGCCCTTTTACCATGCGCCTTAGTCGATGGGACTCCGCTCCCGCGGCTGGTTTCGGCGTTGTCAATTTTGAATTGCTCGACCAACCGGCGGAGTTCGGCGGAAGTCTGCACCAGTTGCTGCGCGGCTTTCTGGGTGTCGGTTGCGCCTCGCGACGTGCTCTCGGCCGCCTCGGCGACGCCTGCGATGTTGCTGGTAATTTCGCCGCTGCCGTGGGCCGCTTCGCTGACGTTGCGGGCCATCTCGTTGGTGGTGGCGTTTTGCTCCTCGACCGCCGTGGCGATGGTGTTGGAAATACCGTTGATTTGGTGGATGACCTCGCTGATTGTGCCAATGGAATCGACGGCGGCTTTGGCATCGTCCTGAATGGTTTCGATTTTGCGGCTGATGTCCTCGGTGGCTTTGGCGGTCTTCTTGGCCAGTTCTTTGACCTCGTTGGCGACTACGGCGAAGCCTTTGCCCGCTTCGCCGGCGCGGGCAGCTTCGATGGTCGCGTTGAGCGCCAGCAGGTTGGTTTGTTGAGCGATCGACGTGATGACTTTGATTACCTGGCCGATCTCCGCCGAAGACGCGCCCAGCTTGGAGACGGTGGAGTTCGCGGTTTCGGCGGCCCGGACGGCAGAGGATGCGACCTTGGCGGCTTCGGTGGCGTTCTTGGCGATTTCCTTGATGCTGGCGCCCATCTCCTCCGCCCCCGTGGCGACGGTTTGCAGGTTCTGGTTGACCTGCAGGGTCGCGCCGGAAACGACTTTCGTCTGGGCCGAGGTTTCTTCGGCGTTGGCGCTCATCTGCTGGCTCACGGCGGTCAACTCTTCCGAGGCTGAGGCCAGGCTCATGGCGCTCGCCCCAATGCTGCCAATGCTTCCCCGTAGATCGCTAAAGAATTTACCCAGCCCTTCTCCCATTTGCCCAATGGAGTCACTGCCGCGCACAGGAATTTCCTGAGTAAGATCTCCTTTGCTCGCGGCCGCTACCACGGTGAGGATGCTGTCCACTTTTTGCTGCAATTCGGCCGCCGCTGTCTTTTCTCGTTCCGCGGCTTCCAGGACCTTTCTTTCCGTGACCTCCCGCGCCGTGATGATTTCCCAGTTCAGCATGCATCCGGTGTAATTCTTGTCCTTGTCGTAGATGGCGCTGACTCTCAGGTCGAGCGTCTCCGGACCGAGCTTGATCTTTGCCTGGTGCGGAAGGTTCTTGTCATTCGCCAGCATTCTTCGTTGATGGGAGGGATCCTTGTGAAACACGTCAATGGAGTGGCCGAGCATCTGCCCGACTTTGATCGGCAAGTGCTGCTCCAGGGTGCGCAAAGTAGTAATCGCAGCCGGGTTCATGTATTGGATATTCAAGTCCCGGTCGGCGTAAATGATGTTGGATGGTGAGTTTTCCACCATCGCTTGAATGCGCACCATCTCTTGCCGGGCCAGCACCTGTTGCGTGACCTCGGTGGCGTACTCGACAACTTTGAAGGGCTTGCCGCTGGGGTCAAGGATGGGATTGTAGGAAGCCTGCAGCCAGACTTCTTTTCCGTCTTTGGCGGGGCGTTTATACTCGCCCGCCTCGTGCTCGCCGCGGTTCAACTTGGCCCAGAATTCCCGGTAGTCTGCGCTGTGACGGTGAGTTTCGTCTGCAAACATGCTGTGGTGTTTGCCTTTAATTTCCGCCAGCGTATACCCCGTGGCCTTCAGGAAGTTCTCGTTGGCATCGACGATGGTTCCATCCATTTGGAACTCGATCACAGCTTGAGACCTGCCGATCGCCTCAGTCTGGGCGACCACAGCCTGGGTGGCTGCGGTCACATCGCGGATTACGAAGAAGGCCACGACGAATCCGATCACTAGAGCGGCTGAAGTGGCTCCTGCCATCGTCAGGTTCATTGACCGGGTCTGTGCGTTCATTTCTTCTGTGCTTTCCTTTATCAGCGTGGCGAAGGAATCTGCCATGTCACCGAGAGTTTCTTGATCGCCTCGTTTATCACGGTGGCTTTGTCGGCGTATTCGTTTCCTGCCTTGACGATTCCGTCGCGTTCGCCGCTGGTTGCTTGTTTCATAATCGCCTCTTGGGTCTCCCGTAGGATGACAAGCTGCTTCTTGGTTTCGGCAAGCCGGTCCCGGTTGGCCTGTAGCGTCCAGTGCGGAGACAATTCGTCGAGCGCAGCGAGATCCTTTCCGATATCGTCCCACGCCGCGACGAAGAGCTTACTCCCGGTTTCCCATCGGGCGGATTCGTTTCCCGCGAGAATGGCCTGGCGACCTTTGTTCTGCGACTGATTCAAATCCCTTTGTAGCGCAGTGCAGGCTTTGATCGTCGGCACGCGCACGCTAGTGATCCGCTCCTGGGTCTCTTTGATTGCGGCCGCCTTCAAATAGGTGAGAATCGTACTAAGAAGCATGAGGGCAAGGATGACGCCGAAGCCCAGCCCCAGTTTTTTTCCGAGTGTAAGTTTCATTTCCTTCTTTCTCCTTCAATGTCATACGAATCTCTTCTGCGTTTCCCTACCGCTTCGCGGCCTGCTTTAGAACGCCATCTGCGAGGTGAAAATCAATCCATGGTTGTATCCGTGGTAATGCGAGACGGCAATTTGTTCGCCAGCACCAAACGTCAACGACAGCCGGTTCCGCGCATCGTGTTCAAGTTTGAAACGTCTCAGCATCAATCCCGGAGTTACAAAGTCCTGGGTTTTGCCGTCGTGCGGGCCGCCGTGGAAATACGTGGCGTTATTCTCAATCTCGGGCCAAAAGATCTTGCCGACCTTGTACTGCGCCACGGAGTTCCAAGCCAAAGGCCGTCCCAATTTAGAGGTGAACCCTGTCGGTAGAACTGCGCCCAGGCTGGATTGCACATCGAGCCTGCGGAAGCCCTTTCCGCCGTAGAGAGTGGGCGAAATTGTTCCTGCCGTACTTCCGTTCGTATAGCTGCCCGTCGGAATTGTGCCGCCGATGGAAGCACTTATCGAGTAGGGGTGAGTTTCGTTGTCCGATAGGATTCTGTACTTCAACAACATGCTGAGATCGCCAAATCCGTCTTGGATTGCCGGCGAATTGTGTTGGATATAAGGAGGGACAGTAATATCAAATTCGGTTTTGTACCACGGAATCAGATCGAGGCCTTTACTGTTGCCATAGTTCCAGGTTGTGATTTCAGCAGGCGTGATCTGACGAACAAAATCGGCACGGAACAGCTGAACCAGCCCCGAATTGGCAGTAACCAACGGGGTGGGCCACGCTGGTTGTTCCGCCAGGGTGGTTCGAACGCGGTCTTCCCACGCAGACAAGAATCCATCTTGCGCATGCGCAAACGAAGCTAGCGCCAGAAGGGCGATCGTCGTTCTTAGAAGCGACCGAGGTTTCATAGCGTTCCTTCGAGCAAACCGATCGATGGCGCTAAGGGAAGAGTTCTTATTGGAATGCGCAAAAAGCTACCGATCGTCCAGCCGTCATCAGGCACGGAACAACCATTGCCTGACCTTCTTTTCATCGGCACAGGACGCGCAGGCTTTAGCAGGAGTAGCCTTTGAAACGCCGGCAGTGGGTTTCTGCTCATGAAACGAGCTTGAAGTGATGAGGGTGTCGAGGGGCGTTACCGTTTCCAGTTGGGTTTTCGCTATCTGCCGGCCGCCGCGCCCGCCACCGTGTCCGCGATGTGGCAGGCCTTTTCGATGTCGAGCACATGCATCAGGCGGTCGTTCAGTTTGTGCACGCCGAGAATCATGCTGCGGACGGGGCCGCGCAGGGTCTCCGGCGGAGGTTCGAACGTGGTCTCTTCCACCTCGACCACATCGCCGATTTCGTCTACTAGCAGGCTGACCGCACCATCCTCGGACCGCACCACCACGTTCATCGCCTGCCGGCCCGGCGGGCTGGGTTCCAGTCCCAACCGCCGCCGCAGATCGACCGCGGTTACGATCTGGCCGCGCAGGTTGATCAGCCCGCTCACCACCTCCGGCGCCAGCGGAACTTTCGTCATCTCCAGCGACCGGATGACTTCCTGCACGCCTTTCAATTCCACCCCGAACAGCAGCTTGTCCAGATAGAACGTGCAGAACTGGGAAGTGTGGGCCATGGTTTAGTTCGCTACCTCCGCCGCTCTCGCCGCCGGAGTTGGCCGTGCGAGGTTCGAATCCACGCTCCGCAGAATGGCCGGGATATCAAGCAACTCCGTGACCCGGTCTCCGATCACTACGGAATAAAGCACCGATGCCCGGGTCGCCGCCGACCTCACCTCCGCTCGGTCTTCGACAATATCCAGAATGCGCTCCACCACCAGGCCGAAGGAGCGTTCGTCGTGATTCAGCACCAGAACCTGAATCGGTGCTGAATCGAGCGCCGGCGGGGCCTGCAGGGCGCGCAATTTATTGCGCCGCTCTTCCAGCACCACATTGAGCCGCACCAACGGCAGGATCTGGCCGCGATACTGGGTCACCCATTGGCTGCCCGACATCTCCACTTGCGCCACCGGAAACTCTTCGAGACGTGCCAGGGTGCTGAGCGGGATGGCCATGCGGGAATCGCCCGGCCCGGCGAACAGCAGGAAGGTTTGTTTCTCGCCCGTGCTGGCTGAGGTTTCGGCGGTTTTTTCGGCGACAGCGCGGTCTCGGGTTTCCGTAACCACCCCGGAACGCTGCGCCAGGCCGAGGACGTCCAGAATGAGAGCGACTTTGCCGTCGCCCATGATGCTGGAGCCGGCGAAGGTCTTGACCGTCTTGAGCTGCTTGCGCAGCGGCTTCACGACAATCTCTTCGGTGTCGTTGATATGATCGACCACTAGCCCGAATCGTCGCTCGTCAGCTTGAAGCACGACGATGTTGACGGCGTGGTGGCTATCACCTCTGGAATGCGCCTCTGCAGAAAGTTTGAGCTCCCGATTGAGATACACCAAGGGCAGAAGCTGTCCGCGCAGCCGGTAGACCGGCGCGCCATGGACTAACTCGATGGACTTTGACACATCCTCGGCCTCGATACGCACCAGTTCGAGCAGGCTCACCTGGGGAATGGCGTAGCGTTCTTCTCCGCAGGTTACAACCAGCGCCGGGATGATGGCCAGGGTCAACGGAATCTTCACTCGCACCGTGGTGCCCCGGCCGAGGCTGGATTGAATGTCGACGGTACCGCCGATCTTCTCGACGTTCGTCTTGACCACATCCATGCCGACGCCGCGTCCGGAGACGTTGGTCACTTTTTCCGCCGTGGAAAATCCGGGAAGGAATACCAAGTTGAAGATTTCCCGCTCGCTCATGCGGGCGGCTTGTTCGGTGCTGACCATGGCGCGTTCGGCGTCCATATATAGAGGAAGGTCGAGAAGGTTCCGATCAGCAGCACGAAACCGAGGGCTGCGGTGCGCGGTCCGCCGAGCCGGGGCTGTATCACTCGCAATGTGAGCAGCAGCCCGGCGCCAAGCCCGCTGGTGTACATCACGATGAATTCTCCGGTCTGGGTTGCACTGTAGTCCTGCACGTAGCGCAGATACTGCGGTAGCACGAATAATCCGCACCCCAGAATGGCGCCCACAGCCATTACCAGGAAGACAGACGTGCGCAACTCGGCTTCCCGCCATATGGTCCGCAAGTGCAGAACCGGTGATGGATTCGCGGCACGGCCGTCCCACCACAGGAATGCTGCGAAGCAAACTACCGCGACAACCAACATTCCCGCGATCAGTGGAGACTCCAGCCACAAGCCTCGCTCCCCGCGGCTCATCCCTATTTGCAAGGCTATCAACGACACGACCAGGAGCGTCGCTCCCCATTTGTCGACATCCGTGCCCGCGCGCCGCAGGTACAGGTATCCGGGAGGCACCAATTTCCAGATCAGGACCGTGCCCACAATCAGGAAGGGAAAATCCAGACAGAACGCGTAGTTCCAGTGCAACGTGTCGGTGATCCACCCCATGGCAATGGGGTAGGTAATCTGAAACGCGAACAGTACCAGGTACAGGCGCGTGACTGCGTATATTCGCGCCTTCCCCGGAAACATCAATCCCGCAAGGATCACAGCCCTAACCAGGAACGCACCGCCCCCGAATCCCATGATGACGCGCGATATCAGCAGCAGTCTAAGGCTGTCCGCGCTGAGTGCACAGCCCACTCCTCCTACAGAGTAGAGCAGGATGCTATACAACAAGTGTCGGCGGGCCCCAAGCACGAAGGTCATCCACGAACTCAACGCCAGTGAGCACAGGAACCCGAGGTTATAAAGAATGATGACCCAGCTGATTTCGTCGGTGCTGGCGGCGACGTTCCCCTGCATATCGGGAAGCAGCACGTTGATCGAGATTCGATTGGAGATTTCGATTGCGGTGACGAGCCCCACGCTGAGTAGGATCGCTAGCCTTCGCGATTTCGATAATTCCGCGAGTGACGCACTGAGGCGGCTGCCGTATTCCTGCTCCCATGCTTCTAATCCGCCGGGACTGCTGCCACCTAGGTAGCTCATGCGATCTCGTGTTCCTCAGCGCGTATAAATGGTCGCTTCCACATTCATCCCCGGACGCAGGACATACCGGGAATCGCTTCCTGGTTTCACGAGGATCTTCACCGGGATGCGCTGGACGACTTTGATAAAGTTTCCGGTCGCGTTCTGCGGCGGCAGCAGAGCCTGCCGCGATCCAGAGGCGGCCGCGATCGAGTCCACCACGCCCTCGAAACTCCGGTCGTAGGTATCCACGTGGACCTGTGCCCGCTGTCCCGGTCGCACGTGGGCCAATTGCGTTTTTTTGAAGTTTGCCGTCACGTACACCTCGCGCAAAGGAACGAGCGTAAACAGCAACTGTCCGGGTAGGACGTACTGACCCAGGTTCACCGTTTTCTGCGTGACTTGTCCACTGATTGGCGCGCGGATCGACGCGTACGCCAGGTTTAGCTTTGCCTGCTCGAGCGTCGCCTTGGCTCGATCCACATTGGCCAGCGCCGATTTGTACGCCGCCTCACTTATCGGAATCTCCTGCTCGCGTGCCTTGGTCTCCAGCAGAAGCGATTGGGAGCGGGTCAGCCGCGCCTTCGATGAGTTTGCATTCGCTCGGGCAATCTCGACTCCTGCACTCCTTCGCGGCCAATCTGGTAGTTGCGAATCAGCGGCAGATCCAGGACTCTCTGCGAAAACGCTGGGCCCGCCTCGATCCACTGGAAGGGCCCGCAGCTCTGGGCTTCGCGTCGTGCTCCACTGACTGAAAGTTGTATTGTTCCAGTGCGGTCGCGCCGGTCAGGCTCGCTTGTGGCAAGAGCCCCGAGCGCGCAATGTCCCGTTGCCGAGTGCTCTCCATGGCCAACAGTCGCGCGACCATCACCTGCGGATTTTGTTTCAGAGCCAGCTGCACTGCCTGCTTGAGAGTTAAGCGAAGGGTCTGCCCCGGGGCTCCGACCGCCCCTGCCTGCGCTGCGCAAAATTTCGCTATCCCCGCCAGCAGAAGCATGATGGCAGCAACTCTTTCCATCTCTCGCCGTGACATTGGCGTCCCTCCCGCACCGCAACTCGTGAGCCCCGGATCGATGCCGCCCGGCGATACGCCGATCGGCGCCGAAAAGCCAAAGACAAGAGGATGTCACAGAAACGGCCGCTCGAACAACTGCCGGGGCAAGTGGTTTGCACAATCGGAATCAGACGAGTCGCCCTGGATCGTGGCAGAATAACGCCATGCCCGCCAACCCATCGCCAGCCCTTCCCGATTTTCTGTACGGCACCGCTTGGAAAGAAGACCGCACGCCGGCGCTTACAGAGTTCGCCTTGCGAATGGGGTTTCGCGGTATCGACACGGCCAATCAGCGACGACATTACTTCGAAGCTGGAGTAGGTCAAGGCTTGGCCGCCGCCTGTCGCGCCGGAGTTGTAACGCGCGCTGATGTTTTTCTACAGACAAAATTCACTTATGGGCCTGGTCAGGATCACCGGCTACCTTACGATCCTGCGGCCAGCCTGGCGGTTCAGGCCGCCCAGTCGATGGCCAGTTCGCTCGAACATCTCGGAACGGACTACGTCGACAGCTATGTGCTCCACGGGCCCGCTTCGGGCTATGGTTGGACCGATGCCGACGCCGAGGTTTGGGAGGCCATGAGGAAGGAGCGTGATGCCGGACGGACGCGGCTCCTGGGGGTGAGCAATGTTTCCTTGGAACATATCGAGCAGATGACTTCGGACGGAGCGGAAGCTCCTGCGTTTGTCCAGAACCGCTGTTACGCACGCTTTGGTTGGGATCGCGAGATTCGACTTTTCTGCAGGGAGCGAAAGATCATCTATCAGGGCTTCTCTCTGCTAACTGCGAACCCCGAGGTCCTGCATCATCCGCTGGTTATGGGCCTCGCCACCCGCGCTAATGCAACTCCGGCTCAGGTTGTATTCAGCTTCGCGCGAGCCATTGGAATGCTTCCGCTGACTGGCACTTCCAACGCTGAGCATATGAAACAGGACCTTGCCAGCAATAACCTTGCGCTCGCGCCAGATGCTGTGGAGGCGATTGAATCCTTGGTTGGCTGACGCCGACAGCCCTTCGGGCTAAGTTGTGACCAGTGCCACTGGACGCCGTGACACAAATCACAGACCGCAAAGCCAGCCGGGAGAATCATGCAGGTGTGGTTGGAGGAGCCGACATGACATTCTCCCTCTTGGTGTTGTGCCTCTTAGGTTCGTTCTACATCGTCTTTGGCGTGGCCGTCGTGCGTCGAGCCACCAAGCCGAGTTGCCGGAATTGTTTGCACTGGCACGACTGCTGCCTCAGTGCGCAATTGGGTCGTCCCAACCTGCCCAGTGAGCGCTGCATAGGGAGCCGGTCGGAGCTGTAGTGGATCCCCAGTTGCAAAACTGGAGACTCTTCCCTTCGCCTGCGCCTATCGAACACTGCTGCCAGCGGCAGCGCCACCACTCTGGTTTTGCAACCATGACGCCAACTGGGTGGACTGTTGTGCTTTCAAATCCACGCAGTTGTTAATGCGCTCCATGGACTGCCCGAAGCTGCGTTCTGCGGCAGCGACCTTGTGCGCCGAAAAGAAGTCTTTCACTTCGTCACCGAGGCCAGCATCGCAAAATGAGCCCGCCGCCGTCACTACTTGCGCGCTGGCAAAGGGACCGCCGGCTTTCTCAACCTCGGTCCAGTGCGCACGCACAAAATTCCACGCCAGTTTTTGACCCGCGGAGTTTGCCATGACCCCACCGATCAGGCCCAGGCTGTCCTGCGAACGCACGTCCGGCGAAATTGCGTAGTTCAATGTGCGCTGCAAGAGCTGAGGATCGCTGAAGCTGGAAAGAGTGAAGAAGTAAAGATAGTACTGCTCGGGTGTCTTGGCGCTCTTCATTCCCGCCATCAATTTGTCGTAGAAGGCCGAATCTCCATTCTCCGCCACGAGGGCGAAGGCCGCTCCAGCTAAACCGCTGTCAATCGACTCGGGATTCTGGAGGGCGCGTTCTGTAAGTTTGTGCGCCTCGGCGAGCGCTTCGGGATCGTGCCCCGTGCTGCCCATGACCTGCAGGAGATTCGCGCGCAGATCCTTCTGGCTTTCGCTTTCACCGGGCCTTGGCTCCCACCCGACTTCCTTGGCGATGGGCGCAAGCAAGCTGCGCGCCCACGCCTGGTAAGCCTCGTTGTCGCTCTCGGTGACAAGGTATTTGCCAATAAAATTTAGCTGGTTGAAAAGAAGCCCCAGAACAGCGTCTGTGCGGTCGGATTGAAGGCCTTCCGCGAGGGTAAGGTAATCTCCAACCGGTTGACGTTTCACGCGCACGGCGGCCCACGTGTCGGTAAGCAGAATGATGCGTTCCATCGGACTCAATGCTGTTTCGGCGTCCTGTGCCAGAGCCAGGACATTCGCCGGCCGATAGCCGCTGCGGTAGTAGCCATTTCCGCCCGCATTCGCCAGCACCCAGGACGGGCAGCCCGGAACCGTAAAGGTATCTTCCTTCTTGGTCAAGAGCTCGCATTTTTCCCCGTTCCCGCCGCCCGGCTGCGATGTCCTCATGCAAACCGGAACCTGCCACAACTGGTCGGTGTTAGCGTTAAATGCAGCTCGATCGAAGAAGTATCGCTGCTGTGCCAGTGAGACTGAGGTCGAGCCTCCTGCGCATTGCGCGTTGACGCTGAGCATGGGCACTCCAGGCTGTTTCACGAATGTGGGCATGATTGTGTCCACTGGCTTCTTCGAGACTTTCGCTAGCGTGGTCCAAAAGTCATCAGCGGTCGAGTTGCCGTAGGCATGCTCTTTCAAATATTCATTCACTCCCGCACGGAAGGTTTCCGGCCCGAGGTAGCCTTCGAGCATGCGCAGGACAGCGGCCGTCTTGCCGTAAGCAATGCCGTCAAACAGCTCCTGAATCTGGTCGGGAGTCTCCGCAGGCTGTTGGATCGCACGTGTAGTGGCGAGAGAATCGACATTGAGGGCACCCAACGTCGTGAGTATGTTCCCCGCGGCCACTTCGTCTAGGCCCGCATTCCATTCAGGCTTCCAGGCGTCGACCGGCTTGCCTTCCATCCAGGAAGCGAAGCCCTCATTTAGCCAGATGTCGTCCCACCACTGCATAGTGACCAGATCACCAAACCACTGGTGAGCAATTTCGTGCGAGATGGTGATCGCCACTGCCTTCCGCTGTCCTAAAGAGGCTTGCCGATCGTCCAACTGCAACAGCGCCTCACGGGAGGTAATCAGGGCGACGTTCTCCATCGCGCCTGCTGAAAAATCCGGAAGGCCGATAAGATCGAGCTTTTCGTAGGGATACTTGATCCCGAAATATTGATCGAAGTAACGCAGGAAGTTTTCGGTTGCTTCCAGAGCGAACGTACCGAGTTGCTTTTTGCCGGGAGTGCTGTAAATGCGAACCGGAATGCCGTCGGCCGAGCCTTCGATATATTCGAACTGGCCGACGGCGATGGCGGCAAGATAGGAGGACATCTTGGACGAGGTCGAGAAGCGCACGGTGTGCTTGTTATCGCCCGGCCCCGGTGTATCCGAGACGGCCTTGGTATTTGAGATCACCGTGTGTTCTCTGTCGGCGATGACCGTGATATCGAAAGTGGCCTTGTAAGCCGGTTCGTCAAATGACGGGAAAGCGCGGCGCGCGTCGGTGGACTCAAACTGCGTGGCGGCATACTTTCGGCCCTGGTCGTCTTTTCCCATGTAGAAGCCGCGCATTTCGCTGTTCAAGATTCCGGTGTACTTGATGCGGAGCGTGGCAGGTCCGGCGGCGAGTGGTTTTTCCACGCCAAGGGTGACCATTTCTTTGGCTTTGTCGAAGCTGGCTGCTGCCTTCTGAGTTGCGCCCGAGTTGGTGATTGAAGCTTCCTGAATGACGATGTCCGCCGAGTTCAACACGATCTGCGACGTCGGTTTCAATACCTTGACCTGGATTGCTTCCTCGCCTGCAAAGTTGCCTCTGTTGAGGTCGGGCGTAAAGATAAGCTTGTAGTTCTCAGGAGTGGCAATCTGCGGCAACCGCTGCGCTCCGGCAACACAAGTGAGTAACAAGACACAGGTAAACAGCGAAAAACTTCGTTTCATGTTGTCCTCTTAGTGGATCGTGATGGCGTGGGAGAAGTCGGCGAAGAAAGCATACCCTTTGTATCTTACGCAATCCGCAATGTCGAAGTTCAATTTCTGCAGTCAGCGATGCAGATCCCGGGCAGCCAGTTAGAACCAACAGGAGGCGGCCCACAGATGATCACGCAGTTTCTCTCGCCAGAAACGCCGGACCGAGTCTTCAGCGCAATTTCTGTACAATTCCCCTAACGACACAATTAGACGATCTCAATCGGGATTTGTTAGCGAACGATAGCGTAGGCTCGTCGCTGGGACCGACGTTTGGGCAAGACTTGGATGCAATCTTCCCTACGGTGGCGTAATTGTTACACAAGCAATCGCTGTACACGTCGGAGGGTTACCCGGGCAGCCGTTGGCCTGCATCGACACGTTAATCGGGACGATGGAAGCGTGCGGGTCGCCATTCTGCGTGCAAGCGTTTGGCAAGTAGTCGGCCGTAGATACCATTTTCGGCGGAGTGTAGACAAGAGTGGGCGACGGGAGCGTGACGGCCTGCTCATCACAAACCCCACCCTCCTCGCATCCTTAATACAACCCGGGCCAAAGGCGGTCCTCGGTCCGCAGAAATCTTCCTGGTTGTTACTGTTGCTGTCCGAGATGCGGCCCAAATTCCAGACTATGGTGTTCGGATTGGCGTTGGTAATCAGGGCCGTGTAGGAGACCGGAGTCGTTCCAGCTTCGAGCGTAAGTGGGCCGTTGATGGAGATAGTCGGAGGCCCGTTTGAGATCGTGATGTCATTGAAATCCGAGGCGCCCGGATCGACTACCGAAGTGACAGTAATGGTCACGATCGGAATTGGGGGCACGGTGTTGGGAGCGGTGTAGGTTCCCGAGTTCGCATGGAAGCGTTCAACGTTTTAACCACACCCAGTTCCGCATCTACAATCCTGACAAGGGAAACACCGGCAGCAACACAATTACATGCTATGGCGGCCTGAATAATTCCGGCGGCGACCCAAGCTGCCTCGCTGGCAATTCTTTCCTGCATCCCGTTGACACACATCGTCCACGAACCATGCAATTCGGTTTGAAATACAACTTCTAGGCTGAGTGTCGAACAATTCTACGCGTTGAGCGAAGGGGCATAGTCAATCAGCTGGTTTGAATGAGTCCTACGGAGAAGTTCTTCGCCGGCGCTCGGTTTGATGAATCACTCTTGACGGCAACAGCGGCGTGGTGCAGGCAAGACAGTTGCAGCCGTCGTTGGGCGTGAGTTGCCAGGTCGTGATAGCATCCAGCCGATAGCCAACCCCCCGAATGGTTTTCAGGTAGGTTGGACTGGTCCGGTCGGGCTCAATCTTTTCGCGGATCCTGCGTATGCAGGCATCGACGCTGCGAGGGGTTACAAACTGCATGTCCCCCCACACGGCATCGAGAAGCAGATCGCGGGTAAACACCTGCCCCCGGTGCCGGGCCAAGTATTCGATCAGACGAAATTCCAAACTCGTGGTGGGTACTTCAGTTCCACGGACTGAAAGTTTCATGGCTAAACTGTCGATGACTAGGTCCGCTGATTCCGCTTGGGAACCTCCTCGTGTGGGCGAGAAGCGACGAAGCACCGCTTGTACCCGGGCCGCCAATTCGCGGGGACTGAAGGGTTTTACGATGCAGTCGTCTCCCCCAGATTCGAGTGCAAAGGCGCGGTGTTCTTCGGCATACTCAGGAATGAGAAAAACCACAGGCGTTTTCGCCAACGCATGATTCTCACGGATTCGCCGGCACAGATCCAGTCCGTTGCCGTCCCGCATCATTATGCTGACCAGCATCAGGGAAGGATGCTTGGCTGCTGCTTCTTGAATCACGTTGGCCGTCGGGAATGTCCGCACGGTGTAGCCAGCCTCCTCGAGGCAGTGGCATGCCAGCTCACAAACCTGGGTGTCGTCTTCCACCACAAAAATGAGCTGCTTCATGAACGCGTCTCCACTAAACCTCCCCGCGCCCTATTCTCCGCATAGGTGTTGCCTGACACAGAAGGGAACGCGATCAGCTGCCGCAATGAAAATCGCAAGGACATACCGCAACTTCGCCGCGACCCAATCTGAAAATTGAACTTTAACGACGTGAAGCCAGACCTTCTCGAAGGTGTTTATGGCTTATCTTGTTCAGTGTCGTAGTGTAGGCCGTACTTTGTTACGCCGAGGTGACCGGGAGATGAATAACGTGTAAATTCTTGGCTTCTCCTGTTCCATGGGCAGGCTTGCCACAATTTTGCGCGAGACGCTATTCTGTTCTCTCGTCCCATAGGCACCGCAATCACTTTTGTACGACACCATGCCTCGACCGACGCCGCGCAAGTTCGACCGTGACGCCAGAAGGAAACACACGGGCCCGACCCACCTTGTCATCGGCCATTCCAAGATTGACTCTGAAGGTTGTCACACAACGGCTCCGATCAAGAAAGGAACTGTGGTCGTGGAATATACCGGGCCGCGCATTACGATCAAGGAAGCCGACGCACTTTATGACGACCATCCCCGGACCTATTTGTTCGGGCTCACGGACGGCAGACACGTAATCGACGGCGAAGGCGTGGCCGCCTTCATTAATCACTCCTGCGATCCCAATTGTGAGGCGGATGAAATCAAGGGCCGCGTATGGATTATTGCCTGCCGCGACATCGCGGCCGGCGAAGAACTGACCTACGACTACAATTTGTACGACGGCGATCTGGATGACCCTTCGCCGTGTTCGTGCGGTGCGGACAATTGTCGGGGAAGTATGTACTCGGAAGAAGAACTGCTCCGGCGCAAGAAAGCCCTCCAGCGTCGTAGCAAGAAGAAAAAGGCAAGTCGCCAAAGAAATCGAAAGCCTGACGCTTAGACATTCATTGGCCAGGCGGAATCGGGGTACGGGATTCCATCTTCACCGTCGACAAACTGGCGGCATTCCATCCGCCACCCAAAGCTTTGACAAGGAGCACACTGTCCACCATGCGACGCCCTGAAATCTGAACTGCCGTACGCTCATTGCCCAGCGCCGTAGTTTGCGCCGTGATCACCTCAAGATAAGTGGTGACGCCGCCTCGGTAGCGGTTGTTCGAAAGAGCCAGCGAATGTTCCGCTGCCGCCACGGCTGCGGTTTGCGTGTTCGCCTCATCTCCCAACAGGCGCAAAGCCGCAAGATTGTCTTCCACTTCCTGGAACGCCGTGAGCACGTCTTGCTGGTAATTGGCCACGGCTTGATCGTAACCGGCGCGAGCCTGATCGCTGGCTGCGCGGCGCCGTCCGGCGTCGAACGCGGTCACGACGGCGGAAGCTCCTACGATGGCGAACGCGCTGGGACTCGAAAGCCAATTCGCAATCGAGGTGCTTTCGAATCCAGCGCTGGGAAACAGATTGAACGTGGGAAAATAGGCGGCTTTCGCGATTCCAATCTGCGCGTTCGCCGCGGCCATCAGGCGTTCATTGGCAGCTATGTCGGGCCGCCGTTCCAGCAGTTCAGACGGTAATCCCGGCGGGATCACGGGCGGAGTTGCATTCAGCGCGGCGACTGGCAAGGTGAAATTCGAAGCCGGTTCCCCAATGAGAGTCGCGATAGCGTGTTCAAACTGCGTCCGTTGCTCTCGCACGTCGATGGCCTGGGCGCGAGCCTGCTCCAATTGGGTCTGCGCTTGCGCCACGTCCACCTGCGATGCGACGCCGCCTTTATAGCGATTCTCCGTCAACTCCAACTGCTTCACGTAACTGGCGACGGTCGAATCGAGCAGTTGCGCTTCAGCGTCCAACTCGCGCGCCGAAAAATAATCAACCGCCAGTTCGGCATGCACGCTCAGGCTCACCGATTCGAGGTCTGCCAAAGTGGCTTGAGCATTGGCTCGCGACACCTCAACTGTATGGCGCACTCTGCCCCACACATCCGGCTCCCAAGACATGTCTACCGGAATGACGAGATCATTCGTGGTTGTAACACCGCTGGCTATCGCCAAGGGCCGGTTCTGGGACAGACGTTCCCGCGCCGCCGAAACCCCGGCCGTGATGGTCGGATAGTAATCGGCCCGATTGTAGCGAACCGTTGCGCGCGCCTGGGCAAACTGAGCATGCGCAGCTTTCAGGCTCTGGTTCGAAATATCGATCTTTTCTTGCAGCGCATTGAGCTGGGGATCCTGATAGACTTCCCACCATTTTCCTTTTAGCGTCTGGTCGGCCGGCTGTGCGGTTTTCCAGTTCAGCGGAGTTTCCTTGTAATCTGTGGGCGCAGGCGCGGAAGGCCGCGAATAGCGCGGGCCTACAGCACATCCGCACATAAGGATGAGCCCGACGAAGAGTGCCCCACCCAACATCGATGGCGGTATCAGTCGGGAAGCCGAATGCGTCTGTCGCAGGGCGGTCACTGCTTCGACGCTCCTGAATCCGCCGTTTGCGCAATGCGGACTTCTTCTCCCGACACAAGCGAATCCGGTGGATTGACGACAATCGATTCGTCCCCGGTGAGCCCAGCGACCACTTCGACCTCAGAGCCAAAGTCATGGCCCAATGTTATCGGCCTAAGCTCGGCGTGCTTGCCATCAGTTACCGCGGCCACGCGAAGTCCTTCCGATCGGAACAGCAACGCGTTCACCGGAAGAATGAAGGCGGAGGTCGCGGTTGGCAGCTTCAGACGCACCTCCGCGTACGCCCCGCTGAACAATGTGCCGGTCGGATTGTCCACGCGAATTTCCACCAGCAGGGTTCGCGTTGACTGGTCGATCGCTTCAGCCGTTCGGACCAGCGTTCCGTGGAAGACCCTCCCGGGAAATTCCGAGAGCACCAGATCAGCCGTTAGTCCGGGCTTCGCCGCTTGCGAGTAGACTTGTGGAACGCTAACGTAAACCCGCAACTTGTCCGGCTGGACTATGTGAAAAAGTTCGGTCCTCGTTCCTCCGCTGCTTCCCGAATCAATCAACGCGCCGATATCGGTATTTCTGGCCGTGATCACGCCGTCGAACGGCGCATAGATCTTCTCGAAATCTTGCAGTTCTTCCAGCCGCCTGACGTTGGCTTGAGCAGACTGCACTGTCGCCTGCTTCGCCGCAAAGTCGCCCGCAGCATTGTCAGTTTCCTGCTTGGAGACGGAATCGGTCTTTAACAGATCTTCATAGCGATTCGCCGTAATCTGCGAAAGATTGAGGTTGGCTTGGGCCGTCGCCAAATCTGCTCGGGCTTGCCGCAGTTGCTGATCGACTTCCGGAGTCTCAATATCAGCTAACAATTGCCCGGCCTTTACCCGAGTGCCGATGTCCGCGTACCAGCGCTTCAAATATCCATTCGTACGCGCGTAGATGGGAGCATCAATGTAAGCTTGCACGTTCGCGGGGAGAACGACCTCCTGAGCTGGCGCACCGCGTTTGGGGTGGATCACGGAAACGGTTGGAATGGCCATCTCGGCGGTTTCTCTGTCGAGAGCCGCACGGGCATGAATTCGAGGCAAGATTCCAGAAATGACAACAGCCACTACGATCACAAGCGCAAGCACAGCAATCCACCAGCGGCGTGAGGGCTGGCCCTGGTCTTGGTCCCGCAATTGTCGTTCCTGCACCGTCGCCGGCTTCTCCACTTGCACCGGCCTCTCAACTTCGGTTTGCGATTCAACCTTCATGAAGACGCTCCGTAAACTCTATAACCAAATCAATATAAAATCGGATCAATGTTTTGCTTCACCGCGAGCTAACCGCTCTCTGCGCCCATGCAGGACGCTAAAGAAAACCGGCACAAAAAACAGGGTCGCTACGGTCGCGAATAACAGACCGCCGATGACTGCCCGGCCAAGGGGAGCGTTCTGTTCCCCACCTTCGCCCAGTCCGATCGCCATCGGAACCATCCCGATGATCATGGCGAGAGCCGTCATCAGCACCGGGCGGAAACGGGTGAACCCCGAATTCAGTGCAGCCGCAATCGCGTCCTTTCCTTCGGCCAATTGTTCCTTGGCGAAGCTCACCACCAGGATGCTGTTTGCCGTTGCAACTCCTACGCACATGATCGAACCGGTGAGCGCCGGAACGCTGAGAGTCGTACGGGTAACGAACAGAAACCAGACGATACCGGCGAGGGCCGCGGGCAGGGCAGAGATAATAATGAACGGATCGAGCCAGGACTGGAAATTCACCACGATCAGCAGGTACACCAGCACAATCGAAAACACGAGGCCGCCCAGAAGTCCCTCATATGAAGAACGCATGGTCTGAATCTGTCCGCGAACGATCAGTTGGGAGCCGCGGGGCAGTTCCTTCTTGCTGTCCTGCACGATTTTATTGATGTCGCGCGCCACTCCGCCCAAGTCTCGGCCTTGCACCGAACCGTAAATATCGACCAGGGGTTGGATGTCGTAGTGCGAGACCACCGCCAGTCCAGCGCCCCGGCGAATCGAAGCCAGGCTGGCCAGAATCTGGGGCCGGGCACCGCTCGATCCCGTCACCGGAATGTTCTCCAGATCCTGCAGAGAATCGATGCGGTACTGCGGGGTCTGGGTGGCGATGGAATAGCTCACTCCGGTTCTAGGATCAACCCAAAACTCAGGAGTTGTCTGGAAACTTCCGCTCAGCGAAACCAGCAAGTTAGTTGCAACGTCTCGCTGGGTGTAGCCTACTTGTTGAGCCTTCGTCCGGTCGACGTTAACGTGTAAATACGGCTGGTCAAATGGCTGCTGAATCCGTAGATCGACGGTTCCCGGAACTCTCCGGACCCGCTCCAGCAGCTTGTCGGCGAACGCCCGGTTTGCTTCCACGCCATAGCCCACAATCTGAATGTCAATCGGAGCGGGCAGACCGAAGTTCAAAATCTGGCTGACAATATCGGCAGGCAGAAACGAAAAGGTTACGCCGGGAAACTCCTCCGGAAGTCTCAAGCGCAGATCGTGGACGTAATCCGCCGTTGGCCGGTGCCCGTTCGATAAGCTGACGAGAATATCGACATCTCCCGGCCCGATCGGCGCCGAGTTGCTGTACGAAAGATTGATGCTGCTGTAAGGCAGGCCAATGGTGTCAATGATGCTGTCGATTTCCTTCGGCGGGATCTGCGCGCGAATTGACTGCTCCACCAGATCGGAAAGCCGCGCCGTTTCCTCAATGCGCGTTCCCGTAGGTGCGCGCATGTGCAATTTGAACTGGCCCGCATCCACTGCCGGAAAGAAATCCTGGCCCAACCATGGAACTAAGAACACTACCGAGATCACACAGGTTCCCAAAAAAATAACCAGGAAAGCGCGCTTGTGATGAAGGCAACGCTCTAACAATCCGTGATAGCCCTCTCGAAAACGCTCAAAGGCAGCTTCAAACCTGATCTGCATGGCAACCAGAGGATTCCGGCTTTGACTTGCCGCCAGCGTCTCCGCTTCATGACCGCGCAATAAATATTTGGCCATGGTAGGCACCAGCGTCCGCGACAACAGGTAGGAAGCCAGCATGGCAAACACCACCGCTTCTGCCAGCGGCACGAACAGAAAACGCGCCACCCCAGTCAGGAAAAACATAGGCACGAAAACGATGCAGATGGCGAGCGTCGAAACGAACGCAGGAACCGCAATCTGCTGAGCGCCGTCCAGAATGGCGTGTTCGACCTCTTTCCCTTGCGCCAAATTCCGGTTGATGTTCTCGATTTCGACCGTGGCATCGTCCACCAGAATGCCCACCGCCAGCGCCAACCCACCCAGCGTCATGATGTTGATGGTCTCGCCCAGCGCGCTCATCACGATGATCGAAGTCAGAATCGACAATGGGATGGAAACCGCAATGATCACCGTGCTGCGCCAGTTGCCCAAAAAGATCAGAATCATCAGGCCGGTGAGGCAGGCAGCAATTGTCGCTTCCTTTATTACTCCGTCAATCGACGCGCGAACGAAAAGCGATTGGTCGGCCAGGGGGTGTATGTGTAGCTCGGGCGGCAAACCGGCCGCGATTTGCGGTAGCAGCGATTTGACACCGGCGATGATATCGAGCGTCGAAGTTTGCCCGCTCTTCAGAACCGTGAGCAGAACCGAGCGCTGTCCGTTTACCCGGACGATATTGGTCTGCGGCGGAAATCCGTCACGGACGTAAGCAACATCGTGTATGTAAATCGTCGTGCTGCCGACCGTCTTGATCGGCAATTGGTTCAGTTCCGCAACCGTCGTCGGGCTGCTGTTGGTATCGACGGCATATTCAAATGTCCCAATCTTCGAGGTGCCAGATGGAAGAATGATATTTTGCGCGCTGATCGCATTTACCACGTCCACCGGCGAAAGCCCCTTCGATTGCAGCGCGTTGGTGTCCAAGTCAATCTGCACCTGGCGCTGCTTCCCGCCGTAGGGATACGGAATGGCACACCCCGGAACCGTGATCAAACGTGTCCGAATGAAATTTACGCCGTAGTCAAACAATTGTTGTTCCGAAAGCTTCTGCCCGGAAAGTGCCAGTTGAATAATGGGCACGCTGGACGCGCTGTAAGTAATCACCAGCGGCGGCGTTGTCCCCGGCGGTAATTGCCTGAGTTGAGTCTGCGAGATTGCTGTCACTTGCGCGATCGCCTTGGTAATGTCCGCATGAGGCTGGAAAAACACTTTCACTACCGCGATCCCATTCAGCGACTGCGACTCGATGTGCGAAATGTCGTCGACCAGCGTCGTCAGCGCCCTTTCCGTCTGGAACACGATGCGATTCGACATATCGTCGGGATTGAGGCCCTGGTAGTTCCAGAGAATGCTGACCACGGGAATATCGATATTCGGGAAGATATCAGTGGGCGTGCGAAGAATGACGATCGGACCCAAAATCAGCAGCAGCAAGGCGACCACCACGAAGGTATAAGGGCGCCGCAGCGCTAGTCGGACAATCCACATAATTTCCTCAAGATTATTGCTGCTCGGGCTCAGTGTGAAAAATAACAATTGCCACAAGTGGCTCGCACTCTGATTCTTGCCTTCGAAAAATTCAGCAAGGATCCAACCCGCAAGAAACGGGAGTGAAAAAACCGCCGCAAAGTGGCAACGGTTCCCACATCGCCCGGCGGGGCCGACGCCGGATCATCAATATTTTATTGGATTTGACTGCTCCGCCGGGGATGCAGAGTTTTGTAAAGATTTGTGTCGCGTCCGGGATATATCCGAGCACCTGATGCCCGGATCTGGATGGTTCGGTTACGGCGGGCGACGAGCTAGTTCGGTTTGCGAACCTTGCCGTCGGAGAGGTACTGGAGCAGCGCCGTGTCGGCAGCCCGTTTGAATTTTTCCGCGGCCGCGACTCTGGGGCTGACTAAACCCTCTTCGGCCGGTTTCTGGCCCAGGCTCTGCCGCAGGCGGTCGCCGTCCTCGGCTTCGTTGGTCATCACCTGCACATAAAACCAGAGGAAGTGACGCATCTGATCGAGGGCTGATTTCAAAACGTGGAGAGACTCAATCTCGGGTAGCTGACAGAGCGCTTCCATAAGCTCCGGATCTCCCGGCGCTTGCATGGCCGCACAATTCAGGGTCTGCTGAATCGCCCGCAGGTCTTCCGTAACCCGCAGGATTCGCACATGGACCTCGTCCAGAAAATCGCTCTTTTCCATGGGTCGCCGGCTTCCTCGATCGCGAAGGTACAGCCTCAACATCTCATCCGTGCCCACGGACTAACAGATGTCCCACGTGCATGCGCTTTCGTAATTCACCATTACTTTGGTATGAAGAGCGATCGCCTGATCGTCAGCTGGTAACCGGATGGCTTACATGCACGGCCGAAAACCCGCCAGAGCCGCGGATTTCTGGCACTTCTACGATGCGTACTCCACGGCATGGATTTTCCACGGCGTGAACCAGTGCGCGAATCATCTGCTCAAGAGTTACCAGCCCGAGGCGGGCGCCCGCACGCGTGGGCGGAAGAAGCTCCATGAGCCAATACATTGGTAGCAGCGCGTAAGGCCAGCGATGTCCGGGGCCCAGGATGTACCAGGGGCGTAGTATTGTGGCATTCATTCCGCTTTCCCGAATCATCGCCTCACACTCTGTCCTCACTTCGACATAAGGCTTCATCAGTGGAGCGGGGTGGGCCACGCTGAGGTAGACGAAATGTTGCACCCCGGCGTCAACCGCCGCCTTTATTGCGCCCGCCGCTGCGGCAAGATCCGCACTGCGAAACTCGGCTGCTTTTGAGGGATTAGGGTGAGAAACTCCCACCAGTTGCACAAAAGTATCGGTCGGAGGAACGTGCTCTCGGTATGAGCTGCCATTGTGAGCGTTTCCCAGAAGCGCCTGACAACCTGCCGGAAGCTTGGCTTACGAACCAGGGCGAGTCAGCGCTCGCACTTCGTGGCCTCGTTGTGTCAAGGTCGAGATTAGCGGTCGCCCGAGGTGGCCGGTCCCGCCCGTGACGAATACGCTGTGCTTTTCCACGTCCAACGCCTCCCTGGCCTCTCACAATTTAGTACGCAAACCAAGGCGAGACGGATTGTACGCGAACCTGGGAATCCACCCTAGCGCGCGAACGTCCCGACGAATGCACTGCGCCGGCCGTGGGACTCCCAGTCGACGTCAAGACCCGGGCCGCGGTAGGAATCGGTCAGCGCAACCGCCGGCATCGAGTGGGTCAGCTGCGTAAGCGGAGGATAAAAGGTCACTTCATTGCCGCAGAGATGATCTTTGTCATTGACGGGGCGGGTTTGTACGGTCGCGAACCGTCCCGCTCGAAGCAGGGCTACTCCGTGGCGCTCGGGATTGACTACGAGTTCCATGGTGGTGGGAATCACCCGCTCCGCATGACGCAGCAGTTCTCCTCCCATCTGGCGCGCAAATGCGATCAGCGCCGTGGTTTGTTGCAGAGACGCTTGATCGTCCACCAGGAGGACAGCCTGAGCGGGGTAGGGATTCGCGTAGGGATCGCCCAAGGTGGCGTGGGCGTGCACGGCGGCAGCAACCGTCAGACCGTCAAGAGACACACCGTCCCAGCTACCGCTCTGAACATGCCATGCCAGGATCGCTTCGTCGCCGACGAGGTTAACCTCACCGTTGGCAAAGCACTGTCCAGTGTAGACATCGGCACTTCGCGTTTCGATGTACTCACCGCGAATCTGCTGGCCGAGAGCCGATCCAGAAAGAGTCAAAAGAAAAATGCAGAACGCTCTACGCAGGCTGTACCGCATAGGTCACCTCACCCGAGGGTATCTGATCTATTGTCCTCCAAATGGGCCGGTTGTGAAAAGTGGCGACGAAGATAGATCTCGATGTCCTCGCGTTCAGAAGACCCAAGATTTGGCGGAGGCAACTTGTTGAAGCCCGGCAGAGCCGAGATCCGCGCCAAATCCGTTTCCTGAATCGGAACTTTAGTCACCTTATTTTTCTCAGAGCCGCCCCTCAGCAGGAATGCTCCAGCGGTCAGCCTCCGATGTAACAACCATCAGCATGCACCAGAGAATGAAAGCGAGGAGAACATCCGGATCCGGCAAACGGCAATTGCGATTGCTGGTGGTGGGAGGCACGGGACAGGATTTTACCGACCTGCGGCAGTTGCTCTCAGGAACAAACGACGGGCAACTACATCTCGAATACGTGCCCTCGCCAGAGGACGTAGTCAAACGATCTGGGAAAGCGAGCTATGACCTTCTTCTCTGCAGTAACAAATCGACTGACAACGCTGCGTTTCAGCTGTTACGCCAGGTGCGCCAACTTGATTCTGGCGTTCCGCTCGTTGTTCTGAGCGATCCGCTGAACAGAGACGTGATCGAGGCTGCAATCCAAGCGGGAACCCGTCGAGGTCGACAGAGCCACAACCTCGATACGATTGCCCCTGCACCCAGCTTTGACGCCCATTCCGCGCACCGCCAACACCAGGAGTCAGAAGAGACTCTGCGCAAGCTTTGGCGTTCGGTGGAGCAATCGGCGGATACGTTGATCATTATGGATCGATCCGGCGCCATGGAGTACATGAACCCAGCATTTGAAGCTCTTACCGGATATTCCCGCCAAGAAGCGATCGGGCAAACTCTTGAGATCCTGAAGCCTGAGCAACAGGCAGGCGAACTTTGCGAGGAAATGTGGGACACGGTTCTCGCTGGCAACGTATTTCGGGGGATCCTCACCTACCGAAAGAAGAACGGGGAGACCTTAGTCATTGAAAAAGCCCTCACCCCTCTGCGAGACGGCAAGGGAGAGATTACGCACTTTATATCCACCGGCAGGGATATCACGGAGCGGCGCAAGCTGGAGTCGGAACTGCTGCAAGCACAGAAGATGGATGCCATTGGCAGATTGGCTGGCGGGGTCGCGCATGATTTCAATAATCTACTCTTGGTGATCAGCGCTTATGCCGAACTCATGCTCGATTCGTTGGCTGCGGAGAACCCTCTCCGTCGAAACGTCGGCGAGATCATGGCCGCGTCCCGCCGCGCGGCTGACTTGACCCGCCAGTTGCTGGCGTTTGGCCGCAAGCAGATGCAAATGTTGCAGGTTCTCGATCTGAATACAGTCATCGGTGAAATCACAACCATGCTTCCACGCTTGATTGGCGAAGACATTGACCTGGTATTTTCTCCCGGTGAAGATCTGGGGAAAATAAAGGCGGACCCAGTGCAAATCGAGCAGATAGTCATGAACCTGGCAGCCAACGCGCGCGACGCCATGCCTCACGGCGGCATGCTCACCATCGAGACTGCGACAGTGCGAGTCGATGAATCCTACGTGCAACGACACTCCATCGTCGCAGAAGGGGACTATGTGTTGCTTACCTTCACCGACTCAGGCCAGGGCATCGCCGCCGAGCACCTGGCCCACATCTTCGAGCCTTTCTACAGCACCAAGGAAGCGGGCAAGGGCACAGGGTTGGGGCTGGCCACCGTCTATGGCATTGTGAAGCAGAACGGCGGTTTCGTCTGGGTGTACAGCGAGCCCGGGCTTGGAACCACATTCAAGATTTATTTGCCTCGGGTGCAGTCACTGAGCAGCGAGGTGCGAATCACGGAGATCGATGAAAGCTCGCCTCGCGGCTCCGAGACCCTCCTGCTGGTGGAAGATGAATCGTCGGTGCGCCAGGCTTCGCGGCAATTTCTGGTGCAACGTGGCTACAAAGTGCTCGAGGCGAGCGACGGGGAAGATGCGTTACGAGTCTTGCGCAACCAGCATCTGCCAATTCATCTGATGATCACGGACGTAGTCATGCCTAGAATGGGCGGTCCGAAGCTGGCGGAACAGTTGGCGGAGAAACGGCCAAACGTGAAGGTGCTGTTCGTCTCCGGCTATGCGGAAAATACTGTGTTAAAGCACGGAAAGATTGACGTGGCCACGCGATTCCTGCAGAAGCCGTTTTCGCTGAAAACGCTAGCACGAAAAGTCCGTGAAGTGTTGGACGCGGGCGAGGCGCGCGCTTTGGCGGCGAGCTCTCAGGTCTGCGAAAACTTGGATTGAGTCTAGTTCTAATTGGTTCGCACGGGCGTCCACGCCCGCGCCTACACTGAGATCTTTTTCAGCTTGCCATTTTCCAACTTGAAGCGATCCCCGCGCCATAGGATTTCGTGGCCTGTAAAGCTGACGGTCCAAACCAACAGCGCGACGAGGTCGCGCAGGGGAATCAAGGCCGGCGAGCGCAGGACCTCGCGATCTTTCAAAACCACCTTTCCAACTACCACAGCGACCATTCCGCGCATCGCTGCTGTACATGCGAATAAAGCCCAGGCCCAGGCTGCCCCTCGAGCCAAAATCAATGCCGTTGCCGCCCAAGGCACACCGAACGTAAACCCGAACCCTAGGTATCCCCAGAAACGGGAATCACGAATTGTGCGGGCCCAACGCAACTGGTGCGCGATGAAATCGAAGGGCGTGTAGCGGGGCAGAAAAGTTTCGACCACGACGTCGGATAACTCTACTTTCAGCCCCAGGGCGGCGATGCGGTTGCCCAGTTGATAATCGTCAGCCAGAAAGTCGGCGATGGCTTCGAACCCGCCGATGACCCGGAGATCGCGCCGGCGAAAGGCGAGCGTAGACCCTAATCCGAAGCGAATCCCATGCTCGACGGTGTGCGCGACCAAAACTCCGGCAGCGAAGTCCGTGCTGATGCCGAGTGATTCCAGCCGCGAGCACAGTGTCGAATTGGCGACGCCTCGGTAGAGGCAAGTGACCAGCCCGATCTTCGGATTGGTGAGCGGAGCCACTACTCGGCGGATGTAATCTGGCTCAACCCGAATGTCACCATCGTTCACAATCAGGTATTCATGGCGGGCCTCGGGCACCATCTGCGCGAGATTGCTAACCTTGGTATTCGTCCCCAGGTTCTCACGGCAGACCAGGAGGCGGATGTCGCGCTGCGGAAACTCTGCTTTCAGTTGCTCGACCAGTCGAATCGCGGGATCGTTTGCATCGCTCACCCCGAAGAGGATCTCGTATTCTGGGTGGTCCTGCAGACAATGGCTGCGAAAGCTTTCATACATCTCTGGATCGGTCCCGCGCAGCGGCTTGAGGACGGAGACAGGTTGTAGAGTCCGGACACTCTCGTCCGCCGACCGTCGCGTTTGAAGAAACCTCGCGGCGGTCCAGAGGCAGAGTGCGTAGTAAGCGATGCCGGAGAGCGCGCCCGCTACAGTCAAAATTTCAATGATCTTGAGGGCCTGGTGCACCATGAATGGCTTGAACCCGCTTGCCTCGAGAATCGTCAGGTATCGGGCTTCGGGCTGCCACCTTTCGATAGCCCCACCGGCCGTGTCGAACGTCAGTCTATCAAAGGCCAGAACCTCTTACCGCTGCAGCGAGCCTGATACCAGGGTGTTCGAGTCTCCCTGAATAAAAAGAATTTCCTGACCTCCGTTCACTACGATGAGGTTCAGGTGGATTGGCCCCTGGTTGTCGACCTCAATTACGGCGGCGCCCTGGCACTGATGGCCTACTTTGTAGGCACCCGAAATTTTCTGTTTCGTGGAGATCGAGCCGTTGACGCTCGTGATCTGGCTTCCGCTAAGAGTTCCACCTCCGTGTAAGGTGATCTGCCCGGCGAAGGCCAGAGGACCCACGCCGATTTCCGTGCCCGCGCCTTGCAAGCCATAAGTACCCTTGACTCCCGCTAAAGAGCAGGACTTCGAAACTTGTGCCTGGGCGGTTCCCGACTCGGTCGTGCCGCTATCCGTCTGAACCATGACGATCTGCTTGCCTCCAGAAATAACGGTTACCTTGAAATTCTGCTTTGAGCGGCCCGCCGCCTGAATGGTCATGCTGCCGGTGCAGTTGGACTTTATAGCGTATGTGCCCAACACCTCGAGAAGATTGCCTAACGTGCCATTCTCGCTGATGGTCTCGTTTCCGGCGAGGGTTCCGTTTCCGTTGGTCGCGATCTGACCCATTGCGGTGATTGGACTGCCGTTGGCCGTGCCATTGATTGCGAATCCGTAGCGCCCAGTCAAACTGCCATTCGAGCAAGCAGCAGGACGCACGGGCTGTGCCCAGAGAACTGTGCCCAGCACAACGCTGGACAAAAACAAAACAGCCAGGCGGACCAGTTTGGATGTCATTTTCTGCTCCTTAATCTGCCGTGCGAACGTGCGCTTGCAATTCTCGTCTCACCGGAAGATTTGTCAAGATGAAAGAGTCTGCAGGATCTCTCGCAATTGCGCGAACACTCAATAGAAGCAAGAACCCGTGTTCCGTTTTGACGTTCGCGCGAACCAGGATCTTTGCATTAAGGCTATCTCCTTGGAGGTTTACGCTGGCACATCGCATATAATGATCCCGTAGGCAGCTGGACCGGACGGTCGCTCTCGGCGCTTTCGGGCGGCGAGGGAGGAAAGTCCGAACTCCGCAGAGCAGTGTGCCGGATAACGTCCGGGAAGCCGGGTTCAAGCCCGGTTGACGGCTAGTGCCACAGAAAACATACCGCCTGGTGCATCTTCGGATGCGCGGGGTAAGGGTGAAAAGGTGCGGTAAGAGCGCACCGCCGTTGCAGTAATGCAGCGGGCAGGGCAAACCCCACACGGAGCAAGACCAAATAGGGAGGGACCCAGTCGGAGTGAAAGCTTCGCCTGGGAGAACGTGCCGGCTCGGCGCGTCACAACCTCCGGGTAGGTCGCTTGAGCCTCGCAGTAATGCGCGGCCCAGAGGAATGACCGTCATGCGGGAGCAATCCCGCAGACAGAATTCGGCTTACAGGTCCGGCTGCCACAATTGATTTTTTTTCAATAAGTTAAGAAATTTGAATCCTTCGATTGTGACGCCGGTGTGACGCACCTGACCTCGGCACCTTCGAAGAAATGGCGAAATAGCGCATTTCCGTCGAAAGAAGCGCTTCACGCTCGTCATTTTCCTGCTAATTGGGTTTTTTGGGCCCATCCTGTGGGGTTTTGGAAGCGTTGGCAGCGAGTTCTTCCAATCCGGAGCCCGTTTCCAGAATTTTGCGGACACGCTCGCGAAGCTCCCGAACGAACGGAGTGTAGTGCGTTTCGACCGTCTCGATCGTGTCGCCCAGCATCTTGGCAACGTCATAGGGGCTCGCGCCTCTGAGCAACAGATCGACCGCAGAAGTATCGCGGAACCGATGAGGATGCACGTTCAGAACTCCTGCTCGCCGACCGAGAGCCACCATTCTCTGATACAGTCGCGGACGTGTGAGGGCTCGCCCCGTTAACGGGTTCAATAGAACGTAGTCTCCGGGCTGAGCGTCACGCCGCTGCTTCTCTGTTTCGAGGGCGAAGAGAAGTTCAGGATGAAGCGGAAGGACCACCTTCTTTTTTCGCTTTCTCGTGATGCGGGCGCTCAACCTCTTTGCTATCGAGTTGCAGTTCCCGGAACAAAAGCGAAACGGCATCAGAACCACGAAAACCTGTCCACCGCAAGACAAGAAAAGACAACAAGTCGAGGTCTGCGTGCTTCCGCAGCCGCGACAGTTCATCTGCGGTAAAGGGTTCCGCTCCGCCCTCCGGATTGTCTGCGGGGGCCTACCCTCCATTTGGACTGGGTTTTTTTGAAGCAACTCCCTCTTTACCGCAAAAGCAAATATTCGATGCAGAATGGTGACATCCAAGACCGCGCCGGTGGCATTCCGAGAATGCTTTCGCTTCTTGATCCTCTCTATGCGCCAGATTTTGAACTCCTCCACCAGTGGGACGCTGATGTCCCGTAATAAGTTGATTTTTTGCTCGGACAGGAAAGGTCGAATTCTTGAAATGTATGGTCGTACCTCTCAACGGTGGACTCAGCAAGCTTTCCAAGCTTGATTCGCTGTTCCGCGAAAACGGTAAATAATTTGCGGAGGTCACTCCACATCGGCAGCGGTTGGTCTTTTACACCTGCAAATGCTGCGAAACGACGGAAGGTTCTTTCGGGAAGGAGTGAACGAAGTTCGTGCCACAACAGGGAGGCAGAACCCTCAGCCAGAGCGGTTTCCAGTTTGTGTTTCAGCCGCAGCGCGACATCTTGATTTCGCGTGCCAAGTGATCCTCGCGCGGCATGTTTCCTGCCGACCAACAAGTCAGCGTGAAAGGCTTTCCCGCGTCTGCGGACAGTTAACATAACCTCTTAGTTTTCCTGGCCTCAATTTGCGATACGACACTCGAGCGCACAGCTTTCTTACTTCTTCCGCCAGGCGCCGCGAAGTCTAGCACCTTGGCTCCCGCTGAGCGAAGCCTGTTGTAGACTGTTCCGCGCGAAACGCGCCATCGTTCGGCCAGTTCGCGTATGGAATAGTACTCCTGCTTATTCGATCCTCGGACAAGCCTTTCTCGAATGTCATTCTCTTCGAAGCCACAGAGGGCCGCAAACTCAGAGATGGTGAACCGAGGTGCAGCCGTCGACACTCCAACAGTGTGGTCGCGGTTCCCGGGGCCTTCGCCTTGCGTCAATTGTTGTTGGCGCTCAGTATTCACGGTTCTCTGACCCTAATGACTTCAGCGTCCTGGCTGAGTGGGAGTTCTTTTCAGCTGCAGCAGTCGTTTTCCCGACTCTTGTAAGCGCCGCACAAGAAACGTCTTCAGGCAGAGACTGATCCCCCGCCGAACGATCGCAGCTCCAGTTTAGTTTGCGGCTAGCACCTCCGCAGTAAGGGTTACACTGCCTAGCGGAGGTTTCTTGTAATTGGCACTGCGCATTGAGTCTTCAATTGACGAGAGGGCTTCTTTAATTTCCTCTCTTAAGTGATCAGCCTGTTCGTCGATAACATCAGAGCAGGTCCCCAGCTCTGTCAGCTTGGTCTTGATGGTTCTGATCCGACCGAGTGCCGTACGAATGGCCTTCACTTGCTGTTCGATTGATGAAGAGTCTACTTCTGGCGCCGCGGCCCGGAGCGTCGACAGCCTGCGCTGCACAATGAGGAATCGCACGGCCGTGATGAGGTGCTGTTGCGTACAAGCGACCCACAGCCCGCGGTCAGAAGACCCCCCCACTCGCCGATCTCGCGAATGCTTAGGCCGTCCTGAGTGCGAGACAAATAGATTCCAGCATTGGCATCCCGTTGAGCTAGTTTCGAAGCCATATCGGCAGAAATTGCCTTGCGCCCCATTGCGCGGGAGCCACGATCCCGGACCTCGACAACAATTGACATCGGTTCCGCGACTAGCCCCTCACCGCGGAAGGTAATAATGACATCGCCGGGTTGGTTGTCGGCGCCGACATGATGGACCTCTGCTCCGGCGGCTCGCGCCCAGCCACCATGACCGGCGCGCTTCTGTCTTTCAACGCTGCAAGCCATGTCATGGATTGCTCACACCCTTCAACTCATGGACCGCGGTGGTGAGGTCGTCGAGCCATTCCTGCCACAAGGAGCCAAATTCTGCTCCGAGTTCATATTCAGACTTGAACGGCGCGAAGATATCCACCAACACCCAGTCCATTGCCTGGGCCTGCTGATGCCCATCATGGATCTGCCGGACGATTTCTCCGGCCCTAAGGACACTCTGAATAAGCGCTCATCCTAAATCGACTAACATCGTGTTAGGGAAACCGTGCCGCCGGTTCGAGTCTGGGTGGTGGAGCTGGCCAGCACCGCCGTTCCCACCGCGCGGACAGGGCGAAGCCGGGCGAGCCTACGCTACGGCGAGCAGTTTTCTGCGGCTCACAAACAGATTCACCAGCGCGCAGGTAACGAACAGCCGGTGCGCGTTCTTCTTCAGCCCGCGATAGCGCACTTTCACGAATCCGAACTTCAGCTTCATCACTTGAAACACGGGCTCCACCCTCGCCCGCACCTTCGACTTCGTCCGGTTCTTCGCCCACGCCACTTCATCCACGATCTGGCCCTTGTAGCGACAGCGTCGCTGGGTGAAATCCCGCGCTCGGGGCGCGCACTCGCGGATCACCTCGGTTTGCCCCTGATACGCTCCGTCGCCCCACACCCGCGTTTCTTCGCCATGCAGCAGGTCCGGCAACAGCGCCACATCGGAAACGTTGGCTGCCGTCGCCACCGCCGTGTGGATGATCTTGGTCTTGCGGTCGACGCCCACGTGCGCTTTCATCCCGAAGTACCAGTTCTTCCCCCTCTTCGTCTGATGCATCTCTGGGTCGCGGCTCTGCTCCCGGTTCTTGGTCGAGGAAGGTGCGTGAATCAGCGTCGCGTCCACAATCGTGCCCGTCGTGATCCGTACTCCCTTCGCTTGCAAGTACCGATTCACCGTCCCCAGAATCTCTTCTCCCAGATTGTGTTCTTCCAGCAGGTGCCGAAACTTGCACACCGTCGTCTCATCCGGCACCGGCTCCGCCCCCAGGTCAATCCCGACGAACTGCCGCAGGGTCGCCGAGTCATACAGCGCCTCTTCCACAGCGGGATCTGCCAGGTTGAACCACTGCTGCAGAAAATAAATCCGCAGCATCTGTTCCAGCTCTTTCGGCCGTCGTCCGTTGCCCGGCTGGGGATAGTGCGACTCGATCAGCGCACACAACTTCGCCCACGGCACGACCTGCTCCATCTCTTCCACAAAGATCGCCCGCCGCGTTTTCTTCGTATACCGCTCGAATCCCGTCATCATCGCCAGTGTCCTCTGCTTGCTCAGAATGTTCACGCTGGCACGAATTTATCTATATTCCCTGTGGAAAGGGAGCACTTAATCAGAGTCTCCCTAATGACCTCCTTGCCGGCGTAGCTCGCCTGCTGATCGTAATATTCGAGTAGGAAAATGGCCGTCGGAAAGGTTTCAGAAACTTCGGCCAGGTGACTCTTAACAATGCCGTAATATCTGTCCTTGAAGGCGAGGCTGAACCGCCGAGCTTTGTTGACGTCGTCACCGACGTAGCCGAGATTCGTGACAGTCTTAAACTCGAGGAGCTCTTTAAGGGGCCTGTGATCTCGTTCACAGGATGGCCGTCCTTCTGGGCGATCCAGCCGGCAAGCTCCAGGGAAGGTTGGTTCAATTTTTCCGCAATCTGATTGATCTCGGCCGGGCTGTTGGCCAACACGTCGAGTCTGTAGTCGATCCAGTTCCCCATTGGTCAATTCCTCCTTATTTCAGTCCCTTCTTGGAACACAGCTTCCGCAGTCGGACGCAGTCGTTACGTCTGATTAGTTTGCGTGCTCGTCCACCTTCGGAAGTGGCACAATTTGCGTAGCCATACCTGGCCTGTAAATTCTGGTTCGACGACGGCCCAGTGCTTTTCACAGAAGAGCAGGTCACCGTCGGCCTCGGCCACTTCGCAAGGAGCAGCATCGCCATTCGGCAAGACGCGGACTGGGACGCCGACCGTGGCGCCCTTGCCACACTTTTTTGCCGTTGCGCGATCAGGCATAGGACCGTCGCCAACGAACCATTTGTATCCGCAGACTTCGCCTGCGACATACCAGGGATACCGCTTTTCTGCGCTCATGTTTTTCCTTTCACTCGTTACTCACCCGTTCGCTCACTCGTGATGCGGTTGGGTATCTTCTGCGCGGCCTGCTCTACCTCTTGTGGGAGGCGCCGGCCGCGGAATCTGAATTTGCCGTTTCAAGGACCGGTGCTTCATGCGACACCGCAGCCGACTTGTAGTGCCGATGCCACGCAACAGAGTCGCGTCGTTTGATGAGGTCGTGAAGAACATGGGACTCTCTCCGGCACAATACGCGAGCTCTGCAGAACTCAAAGAGTGGGCACGCACAAACAGAACACAAAGATACGTGCCGATCGATCTCCTAGCAGCCCTTAGGTTCAAAGATGTCTCTCTCCCTGAACTACGTTGGAAACCACGGCAGCGACTTGGCATTAGTGAACCCGGAATTAAATGCATACTGCAACGCCACACCCGTACCCTACCAGCCCGCCGGTGTTACACCGTGCCTGTCCACGCTGGTGGTTAGTTCGTTCGTGGGCCTTCCCACGGCGCCGCTCGATCCCCGCTTCTCTACGGTCACGGAAGTTTCAAATCCCGGTGTTTCGAATTACAACGGACTCACAGTTGAATTCACGCGTAAGTTTTCCAACTCTTTGCAGGTACAGGCCAGCTACACCTGGAGCCATGCTCTTGACGACATCTCCAACGGCGGTTTTCTGCCGTTTAATTTCGACACCAACACCAGTATCCTCGCTCCCCAGAACCCGTTCGACCTTAGGCAGTACAACTACGGCAATGCCGACTACGATGTTCGCCATCAGTTCAACCTCAACTACGTCTACACCACTCCTAAATTCCACGGATGGTTAGGTACTCTGCTCGATTGGACCGTGTCAGGAACCATCTTCGCGCGCTCGGGCCTGCCCTTCACCGTGGTTGACGGCGCCAGTACTGGGGCGCTTGGCAGTTACAACTATGGACCCGCAACCGGTCTCGATCTGTTCGCCAATTCCTTGGTTGGGCCACTGTCCTGCGGCTCTTCAGCAGCAACCACACCATGCCTGAGTGCGGCTCAGTTCACTTCGCCGGTTGCGCCGGGCAGTATTGCAACCTTCGGCAACCAGCGCCGTAACCAGATCTACGGTCCTATGTTCTTCGACACCGACATGACCCTCATGAAGAACTTCTCGATTCCTCATTGGGAGGGCGCTGAATTCCAGATTGGCGCTCGAGCCTTCAATCTGTTCAACCATCCCAACTTCGATCAGCCAGTGAATGATATTGCCAGCTCCCAGTTCGGAAGTATCATTCGCACGGTGGGCCCACCAACCAGCATCTTTGGTTCCTTCCTGGGTGGCGATGCGTCCCCTCGCGCTGTTCAGATCGAAGCCCAGATCCGGTTCTAAGAAAGTGCGGGCGGCCTGGTTCTTCCAGACCGCCCGCTTTGCAGAAATGCCGAATCGCTACGAAGAATCACCCGGCCGTTTTCACAGGGAATGATTGTTTCAACCTCTGCGTTAGCCAACCATTACGGCCGAGGCGCGAACAGCGTGTTCGAAGCCAGGCTCATCGGCTCAGCCAACACATCCAGCTTAGTGTCTCGAGCGAACTCTCTTTCATGCCTGGGTGAATACAGGAATTCGTGTCCTATCAACCGACCGGGGTAATACCACTTCAACAGCGCCTCCGGCTTTTGACGCGGACGCTCCGCAAACTTGATTTCCGTCTGATCCGCTGGTTCTCGACGGTAAGTTGGATTCGTGATCAGAGTTGCCTCAACCCTTGACCAATCAGCGTTAAATAATCTGCACGATGTTGCGGTCCGACTGATTGTTTTGCAGTACGAACCAATAGGTACCCGCAGCCAAGACACCGCCCGGAATTTCCACTGGCTGACTAAAGGTGAATTTCGTCATCTGATCCCATTCGTCAGCCCGAGCAGAGGGCAGGAAAACGACACAGGCCAGAATGAAACAGAAAATTATTGTTGATCCGTCGCGAATATTCATACTCTTGCCTCCTCACCATTCTGGATGGGTTAATAAATATGAAGAGACAGGGTTATGAGAGGGTTGCCTACAATACGAATCGTCCTTCTCTTTTTCGAAACCTCAATTCTTCCTGCATTAGGAAAAGTTGGACTCCTTCTGCAGCGAAATCGCATCTAACTAGTGGGTACCCTCGCATTGTTGACTGCTCATTTTACCCTCCGCGCATCGCATCACGTGGCCTCCTCATTTCATCAAACTTAGTAGAGTGAGGAGGAATTATTTATGTGGCTGCCTAGGATGAAAGCATTCGCCAGCTTCTTCCTGGCCGCGATTCTATCTGCGCCCGCATGGGCAAGTACGAGCGCAAATTCCGCGCTACCAGGAACCCTCAATTATGTGGAAGGAAAGGTCTCGATGGCCGGCCAGACCCTCGACTCGAAATCGATAGGTTCGGCGGAGCTCCAGGCAGGCCAATCTATCACCACGGAAAACGGGAAGGCCGAAGTTCTGTTGACTCCAGGCGTTTTCTTGCGAGTCGGCGTCAATAGTTCGGTCGAACTGATCTCGCCCAGCATTACAGACACCCAAGTCGGAGTGGACAAGGGCGACGCGATGATCGAGGTCGCCGAGATCCATCCGGAAAACGATATTCGTATCACCGAAGGCAGCACGAGTGCACGACTGTTAAAAACCGGGCTTTACGACTTCAATCTGAATCAGCAACAGTTTCGTGTCTTCGACGGCAAAGCCTCCGTTGAAGAAGGTGGTAGGCAGGTGACCGTAAAAGGCGGACACGAGATCAGCCTTGCGTCGAACAACCCGCTGAAAGCGCAGAAATTCAACAAGAAATCCTACGAGGAAGACGATTTGTATCGCTGGAGCAGCCTGCGATCGGCATACTTGGCGGAAGCCAACGTTGACGCGGCCGGCGTCTACGCCGCCAACGGATGGGGGCCGTGGGGGCCGGGTTGGTGGGGAGCCGCTTGGTATTGGGACCCTTGGTTCAGTGCCTTCACCTTCATTCCAGGCGACGGGATTTTCTACAGCCCGTTCGGCTGGGGATTCTATTCACCGTGGTGGGTATATCGAGCCCCGTTCTATGGCTACGGGTATGGAGGATATGGATACGGATACCGAAATGGCTATGGGCGCTACTATCACCATTTCAGCACCGATGCGCGTAACTGGGATCCGGGCGGTCATTACGTGGGAGGCACCAATTACACCAACGGCATTTACCGTGGACCAGGCTCTGCAGGCGGCGGCTTCCATTCCGGACCCAGAATGATGGGCGGATCACGGGGCTTCGGAGGATTTGGCGGTAGCGGGTTTCACAGTGGCAGCGGATTTCATGGCGGTGGAGGCTTTAGTGGCGGCGGCTTTCACGGCGGAGGTGGCGGCGCCATGCACGGCGGGCGCTGACACGACGACTACCGGCTCTGTTTTTGGTTGGCCTGATTGCAAGTATCGCCGCTCGCGCTGAAACTCATATTCTGAAAATCGAACGTGTAGCTCTTGAATAAGTCGAGAACACTTTGGCCCACGTTGCCGTAGAACTTGTCATCTGACAGTCCTCTCGTTTGGGTGATCACAGGAAGATCGCTTACCATCACGCAAGCTCCACCGATTTTCATGTTTAGCTTGGCAGCGAAGTACGCCGTATACGTTCGCGAGCCGCCCGCACCAGCTAACTCGAAATCACTGATAGCTTGCGGAGTAAAATCCTTCTTGTGTTCAAGGTAGTATTGCACGGTGAAAAATGATCCGGCCGCGCCAGTGTCAATGATGAATAGCATTTCCGCCTCTCCGACCTCGGCGGCTACGATCGGCGTCAGTCTCTGCAGAAATAGCTTTCCTTCGCTATCAGATGTTCCTCCCCCAGCCTTCAGTCCGACACCGAACCTGCCGTCTGCGAAGAAAGTGATTCGGCCCAACGCCGACAAAACCGGAAATCCTATACTACCGGGAATGCGGTAGTGCAGGTCAGGAATCACTAGGTCTTCGTCATCAACCACGATGACCGCAACATTTCGTAGTTTTGCCTCACCGAGCCTAAGTTCGGGAATCACCGCAGTGTGAACTGCCATTCTCCGTCCTGCTATCCCGCTGGACGTGGCCGCCGAGTTTGAGAGCTTAAGACCGAGCCGCTGCGCCAGGCTAAAGCTTATTGCTGACAGGTTTGCCCCGGTGTCAAGAATCAGCGATTCGTGGAACCTGCCGAACTCCGCGGATACTTCCAGAAGTCCGACTTTATCTCTCGTAGTCGGAACGGTGAACGGCACCTTCACCTCGGTTGACTGCGGCGGCGCTCCTCGCAACAGACTCCACCGCGCGGCCTCCCTATTCACTCTTTGGCGTTCCTGGTCGTCCATCGACCGTCCGAAGCGTCGCTCCAAGTTCCCGTAAGTATCCGCTGCATCTGAGTACCGGAAGGCCTTCTCATAGTCGTCAGCCAACGTGCTCAGCGCGATCACTGCCCGCTCTTTGGTTGTGGCGGATAAGGACGACACCAGCGGTTCCAGAATCTGGATGGATTCGCCAACTCGGTTGCGGCGGTTTGCCATAACGCCCTCAAAAAAAGCGCGGTCGAAACCGGTCAGATTCGATTTCGACGAGAGGGCCCTCTCAAGTTCCAAGTAACGCCGCTCCCGCAGAAGCTGATCCCAGTCGATAGTCCTGCCTTGCGCCGTTCCCGTGTTCTGGGAACGCGGCGATGAAGACCACATAACAACAACGAGAGCACACAGCACAACGCTGGCAATTGCAGAAAAGGTATAACGCATGGTCTTCCGGACCAATCACCTAACGAGTCGGATCTATCCGTCCTGGTCGTTTGGATGCACCAAAGTGACTCTAAAGAATACAGGGTCGTATCTTATCGCTGGTTGTCAAATACTTGCTCGAACACCCATTGCGCGCCCACTTCGGCACTCAACAGGTCAGCGTGCCAATCGTATCTCGGCAGAAAGGTTGTTCCCGAGGGTAGTCCCAGAAGAATATAAGTGGACTCTTTGCTTCTGCGGTCAAAACCGCTGGGCCATATTGTCAGGTCTGAATTCTACCTTTCCCAGAGCCAGGCGGTAGAAGTGCTACATTGAAAAGAGATGCGCTCTGAAATAGAACACGCCGTGCAACTCCTGCGGCGGGGTGATGATTCGTCGTTGGATCAAGCCCTAACTCTACTCCAAAACACGGTGTTCTCTTTTAGTATGCGCATCTGCGGACAGCGCCAGGACGCGGAAGACACCATGCAAGAAGTACTCCTCAAGTCGGTTCCGTACCTACCCAAATTCGACAGTCCCAAAGCGCTCGTGGTGTGGCTCTATAAGGTGGCAAAGAACCGCTGCCTGATGAGTCGGCGCCGGAGCAAGTTTGCTCCCAAGTCAGATCTCTCGCTGGAAGACCTTATGCCCGACCGGAAGGAACTTGAGCAGATGGGAGCTGATGGGAACATCAATCCCGAAGCGTTCGCAATCCGGAGTGAGGAAGCAGGGCGGTTACGAAATACCGTTCAGCGACTGCCATCGCAATATCGTATCGTTCTGGTGCTGCGCGATATGGAGGGGCTGACCGACGAAGAGGTTGCGGAGATCACCGGGTTGCGCTCGGGTACAGTGCGGGTTCGCCTCCACCGCGCTAGGTTATTTGTCCGGAAGGAATTGATGAAAGGGTTGAAACCACGCTTCGGGAAGGCGGTCGTCGCTTCGTGGACATCTTCGCACGAACAGCCCAGCAACCAACAGCTCAGACCCGCCCGCTGCAAAGCCATGTTTGCGGAGCTCTCAAACTATCTCGACGAGCAGTTGGATGATTCGCTTTGTGAGGAACTGGAGCGACACCTGAGCAGTTGCCGACCGTGCAAGGCGTTCCTGTCCAGCCTCGAAGCGACTATCAAACAGTGCCGAAGATCACCCGCAGAGGGCCCTGACCAGACGAAGGCAAGCGAACTGCGCAAACAGCTGCTCGCCGACTACGAACGCATGGTCGTTGAGGGCATCCGCTCGTAGCCGATGGCTGCGGGCCTGGCTAACCGGAACCAGTCTTGCTGTGCAGTAGACTCACGATCTCTTTTTCAAAGACCGAGATGTCGGTTCTGCCGATGTGCCTGGCGCTGATCCGGCCATCCCTCCCGATCAGGAACGCGATCGGCAACCCGAGAACTCCACCGAAGAGTTCACCGGTCTTTGCATTGCCCATCACAACCGGGTAGTTCATTTTGAATCGCTCGCAAAAATCGCGTACAGGTTCTGGTCCGTCGTCCATGGAAACGCCGATGATCTGCAAGCCCTGATCGCCGTATTTGTTTTGTAGTTCGACGAAATGAGGGATCTCATCCCGGCACGGATCGCACCAGGTCGCCCAGAAGTCCAGAAGGACGACCTTCCCCCGATAAGACGAGAGATCGAGTTTTTGTCCGGTTAAGGTAGGAAGGGAGAAGTCGGGGGCCAGGGGATGTTCGCCCGTGCCTGTGCCGGCGGGCATGACATGGCTACGGGTTATGAAATAAAGTCCCGCCACCACTACGATCAACGCCAGGCCGCGGAGAATCCCTTTCTTCAATATGCCGACCCCATAATATGCCGACCCCATGCAGGAAGAGTTCAGATATCTAGTCTCCCTTGGCAACCGGATAGCCTTTCTCGACCCAGTCCGCCCCGAAGTTGTCCGCAATATAGAGAACCTTCACGTTACTGAAGCCCATGGTATGCAGCGCCTCGTCTGCAGGTTTGACGTTCGGGCAGTGGCTCCACGGGCAACATCCGCAATAAAGAACGATGAACTTGTTTCGCGGCAAAGGTTCTACACGCTTGCGCAACGACTGCAAGCCACTTTCACTGGAAGTCGGGCCAATGTATTCCGAGTTCGGAATGTGCGCCTGCATGTAGAGGACGTGAGAACCCACTTGAATCATTAGAGGCTTCTCACTCTTGGCAGAATGAAGGATCTTGGCCAGTTGGTCGGGGTTGATCAAGCGTGAGTGTGGGATGAGGTTCGCCTGGTATGCGAGAACTGCGGAAGTCAGCGCAATCACGACGATTCCCAGGATTAGGGATATCTTCCGACGTTTGGCAGGAAGACTCATGGGTTCTCTCCGCATTATCAATTCTTAATCATACAGTCCGCGAAGGGGCGCACGGAGTTCAAAAAAACTCCGCCCAGTCTCACCAAGTTTTCCTTGTAACAAAATCAAGGTTATTGCATTTATTCGTGTGCTTGGTCGATAGAACCAAGCAGGAGGCAGTCATGATTACAGCCAGGGTCGAGCTAACTCAACCATTTAAGCAGCACCGCCAATTTGTGGCCCAGACGGGAAGTGGCCATAATCTTCTGTTAGATGACACTGCCGGGGGCACTGGACCGAAACCGATTGAACTGGTCGCCGCCGGCTTAGCCGGGTGCACCGCGTTCGACGTCATCACCATCCTGCGCCAGAAGTATCACCAAAAACTCACTGGCTACGACGTCCGCGTCGAAGCTGACCAGGCAGAACGCCCGCCCCAGGTGTTCACCGCTGTCCGAATTCACCATGTGGTGACCGGCTTTGAACTTGACGTGGCTGCCGTAGAGGAAGCCATCCGCCTGTCGGAAGAAAAATACTGCTCAGTGGGAGCCATGGTGCAGAAGACCGCCTGTTTTCACACCACCTACGAAATCATTGAAGACAAGACCGAATGGATGAAGCTGGCGCAGGTCGTGGGAGCGCGAGATTGAAAGCATTCTTCAAAATGGCTTTGAGCGTCCTTGCTGTGTGGCTCCTTTTGGCGACGGCTTCAGCTCAGCAACAGACCCAGCCTTTATCTCTTACTCTGCAGCAAGCGGTGACGATCGCGCTGGAGAAGAATCCGCTGCGCAAGGCGGCGATCGCAGACACTAAGGCATCCTCCGCAGAAGTTCGGATGGCACGTTCTTTCCTCATGCCTCATTTGAGTTTTTCTGAAACCGCCACCCGCGGGAATGACCCGGTTTATGTATTTGGCAGCGAATTGCGCCAACAGCGTTTCACCGCTGCCGACTTTGCCCTGAACAAACTGAACACGCCACTGCCGTTCGGCAACTTCGCCACGCGGTTTGGTGGAACCTGGAATCTTTTCGATTCACTCGCCAGTTGGCACGGCGTCAATCAGGCAAAACAGATGAACGAGGCTGCCGGCCACCAGTTGGACCGAACGGACCAGGAGATCGTCTTCGGCGTGGTCAGTTTCTACTACGATGTTCTGCTCGCGGCCAAGCAAGTGCAGGTTTCCGAGCAATCTGCCAAAACAGCCCAGTCGATCATGGAGCGCAGCCAGGCGAGATTCGACAGCGGTCTGACCGTAGAGTCGGATCTGCTGACAGCGAAGGTCCGCATGGCCGCGCGACAGCAGGAGCTCATCCGTACCAGGAACAATCTCGAAGTGGCGCGGGCACAGTTGAACACGGCGATGGGTATGCCGGTTGAATCTCTGTTCCAGGTTGCCGAAGGCTTAGCTGAGCGCACACTTCCGATCCCCGCGGTGCAGGATGTCGAAAAACAAGCACTCACAAATCGGCCCGACTTGTTGCGCATTGCCTCCGAGGAGGCAGCGCAACGGCAGAGCGTATTGGTTGCCAAGTCGTCATTTGGTCCGCGCGTGAATGCTTTTGCGGGCTGGGAAATGGACAACCCCACGTTTCTAGCTGGCGGTGGAGGCAACAACTGGCTGGGCGGGATCGAAGTGCAAGTCGACATCTTTCAAGGTGGCGCAAAACGCGCGGAACTTTCCCGGCAGCGAGCGCTCGAAGAAAGGGTAGTGGCGATGAAGCAAGCAGCTAGTGACGCAGTTCGGCTCGAAGTCAGGCGAGCCTACTACGAGACCGATGCCAACCGGCAGCAGATCGAAGTCGCCCGCGCGGCAATCGCCCAGGCAGAGGAGAGTCTGCACATCAACCAGGACCGTTACGACAGCGGCCTGACCACGATTGCCGACTTACTGGGCGCGGAAGAAGCGGCCCGCCGCAGCCAGAGCGATTATTGGGAGGCCGTCTATCACTTCCAAACCAGCTACGCCAACCTGGAATTGGCGAGCGGAAGCTTGAATGCGCAATCTCCTGTGGTGATGCCATGAATCGTGTGAATACTGGATTCAAACTTTCGTTCTCGATGCTCTTTGCTGTAGTCAGCCTCGCCGGGTGTTCTAAGGAGCAAAGCCGCACGGCTCCGTCGCCGGAAACCGTGCGCAACATTTCCGTGATTGCGGTGCAACAGGGCGGCGTTCCTGATGTGTTGGAAGCGGTAGGCACGTTATGTGCTGCCCAGACCAGCGAAGCCGCCAGCCAGATGATGGGCAACATCCTTGAGATCCGCGCCCACGAAGGCGACCGAGTTCAGCGAGGTCAAGTGCTCGCCGTAATCGACGACTCGCAAGCGCGGGCCGCCGTAGACCGCGCGACTGCGGCCGACGTCGCTGCCCAGCAGCAAGTCGTCGCGGCGGATTCCGACCTGGTATTGGCGGAATCGACGTTGAAGCGTTACCAGAACCTTTATGAACGAAAATCGGTCAGTCCGCAGGAATTCGACGAGGTGAAAGCCCGCCAGCAATCGGCTCTCGCGCATCGCGATATGGCACTGGCGGGCCACGCCCAGGCGAAGGCAGCACTGATCCAGGCTCGTATTTCTCTTGATTACACGCGGATTCGAGCGCCCTTCGACGGCGTTGTAACGGAGAAGAAAGCCGATTCCGGCACTTTAACTTCACCTGGCATGCCCATCTTCACCGTCGAGGACGTGCGTCGCTTTCGTCTGGAAGCGACTGTCAACGAGACTGATCTGCGCTACGTAAGAACAGGAGAGCAAGTCACGGTCGCGATCGATGCTCTCGACGACGCTGGGCTGAAAGGCAAGGTCCTGCAAATCGTCCCGGCCGCGGACCCCGCAAGTCGCACCTTCCTCGTGAAGATCGAGTTGCCCGCAGACACGCGGCTGCGTTCTGGCCTGTTCGGACGAGCCCAGTTTTCTCGCGGCGAACGGCAGGCTTTGTTGATCCCGCGCTCGGCGGTGGTCGAACGCGGTCAATTGCAGGGCATTTATGTGCTGGATCAAAACAAGGTTGCCAGCTTGCGCTACATCACCTTGGGGAAGCCCTCCGGGTCTGACATTGAAGTGCTGGCGGGCATGCAGGACGGCGAGCGGCTCGTGGCCAAACCGGGCGCAGCCGACCTGAATGGCAAACGCGTCGAGGCTGAGTAGTGCCTGACAAAGATCCCAAATCGACGGTTCAGTCTTCGCGGGGTTTGCGCTTGGCTGGTCGCATTGCCCACAGTTTCATTGATTCGAAACTGACACCGCTGGTGATCGTCGCTGCGCTGCTTCTGGGTGCGATCAGCATTCTCAAGACTCCACGAGAAGAAGAGCCACAGATCGTTGTCCCGATGCTCGACGTGTTTGTGCAGATGCCGGGTGCATCGTCTGAAGAAGTCGCACAACGGGTCAGCCTTCCCATGGAGAAGTTGCTCCGTGAAGTGCCGGGTGTCGAGTACATCTACTCCATCAGTCATCCGGGCCTGAGCATGCTGGTCGTGCGTTTCTACGTTGGCGCCAAAGAAGAAGATGCGATCGTACAGACCTACAACAAGCTCTATTCCAACTTCGACCGTATCCCGCCCGGTGTCTCACAACCGATCATCAAGGTCCGCTCCATTGATGACGTGCCGATTATGGCATTGACGTTGTGGGGGAAAGACTACGACGCATACCGACTGCGGCGAATCGCTGGTGAACTGGAAAACTCACTCAAGCCGCTCGACGACGTTTCTGAAACTAAGATCATCGGCGGGCAGCCCAGGCATATACGAGTAGTTCTCGACACACAGCGGCTCGCGGCCTACGGACTTACGCCGGGCGCGATCGTGGGACAACTCCAGAACGCAAACAGTCGTGGCCAAGCAGGTAGTTTTGCGCGCGAAAATCGCGAGTTTCAAGTCGAAGCGGGCGCCTTTTTCACGAGTCTCGAAGACCTGCGTCAGGTGGTGGTCGGAGTTCACGCCGGGCGTCCTGTGTACTTGCGTGATGTAGTGGAAAAGCTCGAGGACGGCCCGGCCGAGCCGGACACCTATGTCCTGTTTGCCAATGCCCGTGGTGGCGCAGGACAGACAGCCGGCGCGGAATATCCCGCAGTAACCATCACGCTTTCCAAGCGCAAAGGTACGAACGCTACGGACATTTCGGAGCGTGTGATGGACAGAGTCAATGCTTTGCGCGGGTATGTGCTTCCAAATGATCTGAACATCACAGTCACGCGCAACTATGGCGAGACCGCGAAAGACAAATCCGACGAACTTCTCAAACACCTGCTGATCGCAACCTTGTCGGTCACATTGCTGATTGCGCTCGCCCTCGGCTGGCGTGAATCGGGCGTGGTGCTGCTGGCAGTGCCGGTTACGCTGGCCCTCACTCTGGCCGTCTTTTACCTCTATGGCTACACCCTGAACCGGGTCACTTTGTTTGCGCTGATCTTCTCCATCGGCATCCTGGTCGACGACGCTATCGTTGTGGTCGAGAATATCGTGCGCCATTTTCGCTTGCCGGAAAGCCGAGGGCGATCCTTATCTGAAGTGGCGGTCGAGGCGGTGGACGAAGTTGGCAATCCCACTATTCTTGCCACCTTCGCAGTTATCGGCGCCATCCTGCCCATGGCCTTTGTGCGCGGCCTGATGGGTCCCTACATGCGCCCGATTCCAGTGGGTGCTTCGGCAGCCATGCTGTTTTCGTTGATGGTGGCCTTCGTCGTTTCCCCGTGGGCGGCACTGAGGCTGCTGAGAAAATATGCGGGTGGTAGTGACCAATCCGGGCACGAGACCGAGGGTTGGACCACCCGCCTGTACCGCCGGATGATGAATCCGCTCATCTTGAACGCGCGTCGCCGTGGGATGTTTCTCGGTAGCGTGGTGCTGCTGCTGCCTGCCGCTGTGACTTTCGTTCCCCTGAAGTGGGTACGCGTCAAGATGCTTCCCTTCGACAACAAGAGCGAGTTCCAGGTCATCATTGACATGCCTGACGGCACGCCGCTCGAACAGACGACCCACGTGGCGCAAGCACTGGGACAGTATCTGGGACAGCAGTCCGAGGTGATTAATTATCAGATCTATGCCGGGACCTCCGGCCCTTACAACTTTAACGGCCTGGTGCGGCACTATTTCCTGCGCAGCCAAACCAATCAAGCTGACATCCAGGTAAATCTGCTGTCGCGGCACGATCGCAGGGCACAGAGCCACGAGATCGCGCGGCGATTGCGGCCGGAGCTAGACAAGATTGCCGCGCCCTTCGGCGCACGCATCAAAGTCGCCGAGGTTCCGCCTGGTCCACCCGTGCTGCAAACTCTGGTCGCGGAAGTCTATGGACCAGACTACAAAGGGCAAATTGAACTAGCAGCTCAAGTCAAAAAGATCTTTCAGCAAACCCCCGGCGTAGTGGATGTGGACTGGTACGTCGAAGACCCACAGACCAAGTACGACATGAGAGTGGATCTGGACAAGGCAGCCCTCCACGGCATCTCGCCCGCTGACATCACGCGAACCCTGCAGGTGGGACTCGGCGGCGCTAACGCCGGCTTGCTCCACGATCCCCGTTCGCGTGAAGACATCCCCATCGAAGTGCGGTTAGCGCGCCCGGATCGCTCTGCGATCGAAGACCTTGGCAACCTGAAGCTGCCAACGTCTTCTGGTGGCCAAATAGCCTTGCAGGAAGTCACGAACCTTCGGCAGACGACGATCGACACCAGCGTATATCGCAAAAATCTGCAGTCCGTCGTTTACGTAACGGGAGATGTGGCGGGCGGAGAAGAGAGCCCTGTGTACGCCATCATGAAGATGAGCGAGGCCATCGACAAGATCGAATTGCCTTATGGCTATGGGGTAAAGCAATACAAGGGCACGACAATGCCCGAGCGCACCGACCGCTTCTCCATGAAGTGGGATGGTGAGTGGCACATCACTGTGGAAGTCTTCCGCGATCTAGGACTCGCCTTTGCGGCTGTCCTGGTCTTGATCTACGTGATGGTCGTGGGCTGGTTCCGCTCGTTCGTCACGCCACTCGTCATCATGGCCCCGATTCCGCTCACGCTGGTTGGCATTCTGCCGGCGCATGCGCTGATGGGAGCATTCTTCACTGCGACTTCGATGATCGGCTTCATCGCTGGCGCCGGCATCATTGTTCGCAATTCGATCATTCTCGTCGACTTCATTGAATTGCGGCGCTCACAAGGAATGGCGCTAGAGGATGCCGTGGTCGATGCGGGCGCGGTGCGCTTCCGCCCAATGCTGCTGACTGCAGCCGCCGTGGTGGTGGGAGCGAGCGTGATCCTGTTCGATCCGATTTTTCAGGGCCTGGCATTGTCCTTGATGGCGGGAGAAGTCGCGTCGACCTTTCTGTCACGAATGACAGTCCCGGTACTTTATTACCTCTCTCAGAGGGGAAACTCGTTTCCACCTATGCATCCGCATGCGCCGGAAAATGTCGCTGAATGCGAAACACCGCAACGCGAAATTGTGCAGAACAGCCTGTAGTTCTGAAGGAGAAGCGTTATGACCGTAGAACGAACACTTCGTTTGATCGCTGGCAGCTTTATTCTGTTGTCCCTGGCACTTGCGCACTACATAAGCCCGTACTGGTACTTCTTCACGGCTTTTGTTGGCCTGAATCTGTTTCAGTCCGGATTCACGAACTGGTGCCCGATGATGACGTTCCTGCGTAAACTTGGAGTCGGCAGATAGGGAGAGTGTGAACATGCCCAATTGGCTTTGGGGAGTGGCATTTTTAGTCGCCTATGTGGCCTTGACGCAATGGCTACTGCCAAAACTTGGTGTTCCTACCTGAAGAAGCAAAGGTTGCGCCGAGTCTCGGCGCAAGACCCCAGGTGACTCAAATCACTGAGCACGACGTCGCTCTGGGCACCCTTACATCGGCTGCCCCATGAAGAAGAAATGACTGCTCGTTCTTCTCGAAATATCGATAGTGTTCTCTTACTTGCGCGGCGTACTCGATTGATCCTTCAACAGGAAGGTTGACGCAGATCAGCAACTCTCCCTTCGCGACCGGGCCGATACCCTTTTCAATAGCGGCGGATACGTCGGGCAAGTTTGCCTATGTCGCGAGTCAAGGGGACGGTGTGTCAGCGTATACCATCGACTCGAAGAGTGGGGCACTTACCCCTGTAACGGGTTCGCCGTTCTTGGCAGGTACAGCTCCAATTACGGTAACAACGACGGGGAAACTTCAATTCTAGTCCCCACGATCAATAAATTTCTGTGATACCAGCTGGCACAAGATGGCCATTTTCTTGACGTTCTCAACTGCCGTCCTTGCTCTTGGATGACGGACAAACCGAAACTATCCTCAGGTACGATACCGTGACGCCGGTGTGACGCAAAACCTACCATCACTGACAAAGTTGACATCATTGGCACTTCCTACGGGCTCCTACTCAATAACTTACGTGTTTGCAATGCAGCCCGGCGAATTCGGCTTACAGGTCCGGCTGCCACAACACAACTGGTCGTCAAGAGCCTTAGAGTAAACCTGCGGTTTTATAGCTTCGCCTCAACCTTTCAACGCAGTTCGAAGTTAACTGCTGAACCCGAGATGATTTTTGCTCCTGGCGCGGGATTTTGGGAGACGATAACGCTGGCCGGCGTGGGCTCGGACAGCGCTGCGGGTGGCGCAGGCGGCGGTGTTGCAACGGAAGCATCCGCGTTTGGAGCTGGAGTCTGCGAGGCCGACGGAGCAACGCTGACACTACCCAATCGGAAGCCGGCTTCCTGCAAGACCAGCGTCGCGCCGCCGAGCGACTGGCCGGCGAAGTTGGGCATGAGAAACGCCTGCGGCGGCGCGGATTCGGTCGTCAACAGGCTGATCTTGGGAGCCGCGATGCCGCTGGCATTCGGCGGCGGGCTTTGGCCCAAAACCTGATCCGCGGGTGCACTGGGCATTTCGATCTGAGCAACGGCGCCTACGTCCAATCCGCGGCGGACTATATTGATCTGCGCTGCGCGCTGGCTTTCTCCGAGCACGTTGGGTATCTCGACCCGCTGCGGACCTAGACTCTCCGCGACCCGTATCTGCCAGCCTCGTCGCACTTTTGTACCGGGCGCCGGGAGTTGCGAGAGAATTTTCCCTTCCGGAAGCGTCGAGCTGTAATACTGCCGTTCTACACTCACTTGGAAGCCGCCCGCATCGGCAATTCTTCGCGCCTCGAAAGGACTCTTGCCCACGAGGTCGGGGACGGCTACTTCGCGCCCGTGAATGGCGAAGCGCATCGCCGTCAACGCGGACACCAGCGCTACCACCAGCAGCACTAGAGTGAGAAAGACAAATCGGAAAAAGGCCTTCATCTCGTGCGTCCGATTATAGCCCTCCTGTTTCGGCATAGCCCGGCAGTTACGGTGGACGTAATTCCCGCGCAGGTTCCGCTACCCACTTATACTGTTGCCATGCCCTCGGAGACGGATCTGCTGGCTCCCTTGCTGCGTTACTGGGGCTACGATTCGTTCCGCCCCTTGCAAGAGCAGATTGTACGGAGCCTGCTCGGAGCCCGCGATACCTGTGTGGTAATGCCCACCGGTGGCGGCAAATCACTTTGCTATCAACTACCGGCGCTGGTATCAGGGAGGACCGCGATCGTGATCTCGCCCTTGATCGCCTTGATGCAGGACCAGGCGGCACAGCTGGCGCAAATGGGAATTCCGTCGGCTGTGCTGAACAGCTCTCTGAGCAACGAACAGCAATCGCTGGTGATGCAGAAAGCCCGCGCGGGCGAATACCGGCTGCTCTATCTTTCGCCGGAACGGCTGGCGCGGGCTGACACCATCGACTGGCTGCAACGTGTGCCGATTGCATTTTTCGCCATTGACGAAGCTCATTGCATATCGGAATGGGGGCACGAGTTTCGTCCAGAATACCGGCAACTGAGCTGCCTACGGGTCCACTTTCCCGACCGCCCGATCGCGGCATTTACGGCCAGCGCCACCCGGAGAGTTCGTCACGACATTCTCGGTCAGCTCCAACTGCGTGATCCGGCAAAGTACATCGCGAGCTTTCATCGAGCCAACCTGCGATACGTGGTAAAGGAATGCGAGGGACGATCGCAGTCGAATTTGCTCCTCAATGTCTTGCGAACCCATTCCGGCGATAACATCATCGTCTACGCGCCGACCATCGCTCGCGTCGAAGAGACGGTTGATTTCCTCGAGGAACAAGGTATTCCCGCCGTCGCGTATCACGGCAAGATGGAAACGGAGCTTCGCAGGCGCAATCAGGAAAGTTGGATGGCGGACGAAGTACGCGTGCTGGTGGGCACAATCGCTTTCGGCTTAGGCATCAACAAAGCTTCGGTGCGATCCGTGATCCACCTTTCGTTGCCGAAATCGATCGAACAATATTACCAAGAAGCAGGACGCGCAGGACGCGACGGCCTGCCGGCGGATTGTGTTTTGCTCTGGCAAAAGCGCGATGCAGGCTTGCTGGCGCACTTCATCGAGCAAGTAAGCGACGCGGCCGAGAAGGAACGAGCCTGGCAGCGGTATCACACTATCCGCCGTTTCGTTGAGTCGAAAAGCTGCCGGCATCGGCAGATTTGTTTGCACTTTGGGGAAACTCCGAAGTGGACGGAATGCGCCGCTTGCGACATTTGCAGCGGCATGCCCGAGTGGCTATCCGGAATCATTGAGGCGACGCGGAGAAAGTCCTCCTTAGCTTCGACCGGAGCAAGCCTTGCATCGCAGACTGGGCTGTCCAAAGGGCAAATCGCAACGGATTTCGATCCGGAACTGCGTGAATACCTCCGCCAGTGGCGCACCACCGCGGCCAGCCAGGAAAATGTACCTGCGTTTGTGGTCATGCACGATACTTCGCTCGCGGAGATTTGCCGCAAACGTCCGACGTCGCTGGCGGAAATTCGCGGCGTCACCGGATTCGGCGAACGCAAAACCGAACGCTACGGACAGCAGATTCTCGATGCGCTGGAACGCTTCCGGACCGGGGCGCGAGCCGCTATCCTCCCGGAGAAAAAGTCGCGGCCTGCGGACGATACCATTCGGTTGCTGGCAGAGGGCCGCTCGTTCGAGGAGATTGCGAAGATTCGAGGCCGGCAAGTCAGATCGGTCATCGACCTCGTAGCGAACCTCGTGGAGAAAGGCGAACTGCAATTCCAAAATAATTGGATCGATGACGGCAAGCTGGCAGTTATCGAAGAGGCTTGCTCCCGTCTGGGCGTGGAGTGGCTGAAGCCGATTAAAGAAGCACTGCCGCCGGAGATTACTTACGAAGAGATCCGGCTGGTAGCGGCCCGACTGCGACAAGAGCAACGGAAAACCGCATAGAAAACACCGAAGCCCCGGACGCCTCGTCCCGGGCTGTATGAGAACGAAACCTGGTTTATGATGAACTCGTTCTCCAACTGAGACTTCCCTTATGAGCGCTCCGACGGTTCCCGCAGAGAAAACGCGCCTCACCCGCGATGAAATCAATCGCAAGCAGAAGGAATACATATTTCCTTCGGTCGCGACGTACTACTCCGACCCGGTGCCCATGGACCGCGGGGTCATGCAGCACGTTTGGGACGTCGAGGGTAAAAAGTATCTCGACTTCTTTGGCGGCATCGTGACCATCAGCGTCGGCCACTGCAATCCACGCGTCATCTCGCGAACCAAAGCTCAGATCGACCGCCTGCAGCACGTTTCCACCTGCTTCCCCAATGAGCCGATGGTGACATTGGCAGAAAAGCTGGCGCAAATCACGCCTGGAGCTCTGAAGAAGTCTTTCTTTACCAACAGCGGCACTGAGGCCAACGAGACCGCGATCCAGGCGGCGCGCATGCACACCGGCAACTTCGAGGTGGTCGCGCTGCGTCATGGCTACAGCGGACGTTCGTCTCTGGCGCGCGGGCTGAATGGCATGAGCACGTGGCGACGCGGGACGATCGAAGTCGGGATCGTGCACGCGATGAATCCCTATTGCTACCGCTGCCCACTCGGATTGAAGTACCCCGACTGTGAGGTTGTGTGCGCAAAGGAGATTGAGAACACGATTCAGTTCTCGACTTCAGGACGCATCGCCGCTTTTCTGGCTGAGCCCATCCAGGGCGTGGGTGGCTTCATCACACCACCAAAAGAATATTTCAAGATGGCCTTCAGCATCGTCAAGCAGTATGGCGGCGACTTCATCGCGGACGAAGTGCAAACCGGCTGGGGACGAACCGGGCACAAATGGTTTGGCATCGAGCACTGGGAAGTTGAGCCCGACATAATTACCGCAGCGAAGGGGATGGGAAATGGCATCCCGATCGGTTTGACCATTGCCAAACCGGAGGTTGCCGATTCGCTTCAAGGCCTGACAATTTCGACCTTTGGTGGCAATCCGGTCACCAGCGCCACCGCAAAAGCTGTCATCGACGTGATCGAAGAAGATGACCTGCGAACCAATGCCGCTGAAGTCGGCAGCTATTTCCGCAAGAAGCTGGAGGAACTGCAGCAGAAGCACCGGCTGATCGGTGACGTTCGCGGGATGGGCTTGATGCAGGCGCTCGAACTGGTCGAGGATCGCACCACCAAGCAGCCGTCGCCAGCAGGCACAACCGCCGTGATGGAAGAAACTCGCAAACGCGGCCTGCTGGTTGGCAAAGGCGGCTTCTACGGCAACGTCATCCGAATGTCGCCGCCGCTGAACATTTCGAAGGCGGATGTGGACGAAGCAGTGCGGATCTTGGACGAGAGTTTTGCTGCGGTTAAGAAATAGATCTTTGTCCGCGGATTTGCACGGATTACAGCGATCAGAGATCCCGTCAGTGCGACTCTTCCGCAGCAGGGGCCGAATCGGCAGTGTCCACTCGTTCAGCCGCTGGCTTCGGCGGCAGCTCAGGCATTGGCTGAAAATCTCCCGGATCCTTGCCCGCCAGAGCGACTTTCATGAAGTCCATCCAGATGGGAAGCGCGGCGTGGGCACCGGTTTCCTTAGGTCCCAGCGTTTTTTTCTCGTCAAAACCGATCCATACTCCGGTGGTAATCGAAGGCGAAAACCCGACAAACCAGGCGTCGGTGAAATCGTTGGTCGTGCCAGTCTTACCCGCCAGTGGATACTTCATGCTGGACGCCGCAATCCCGGTTCCATGCAAAACCACCTGCCGCAGCATGAAAGTCATAATCCGTGCAGTTCGGGCGCTGATTACGTCTTTCACATCTGGAAAATCCTCTTCCAGTACCCGGCCTTCGTAGTCCTCGACCTTGGTAATAAACCGCGGCATGATGCGGACGCCGTCGTTAGGGAAAACGCTGAAAGCGGAAGTCTGCTCAAACAATGTAACTTCTGCCGCGCCCAGAGCAACGGGCAGGTACGCCGGGATGTTCGAGGTAATCCCGAAGCGGTGCGCGTAATCGATCACGGTTCTTATTCCCAGGCGATCGGCGACCTTGAGAGCGGGAATATTGCGCGATTGCGCGAGCGCCCGCTGCAGCGTTATGGTGCCTTCAAACTTTTCGTCGTAGTTGTGCGGAGTGTAAGGACCGGACACTGTCTGGAAAGTCACCGGAGCGTCGACGATGAGATCGTCGGGCCTGGCGCCCTGATCGATGGCGGCTGTGTAGACGTACGGCTTGAATGACGATCCTACCTGCCGCAAAGCTTGAGTAACGCGATCGAACTTGGACAACTCGAAGTCGCGCCCTCCGACCATGGCCTTGATCTCACCGCTGGCGTTGTCGATTGCGATCAATGCCCCCTGCGTGCCCGAATCCTGTTCCAGGATCGCGTGCGCCTTGCCGTCATTGCTCAGAGTCACGATTTTCAAATAGACGATGTCACCCGGCTTCAGAATGTCCTGCAGTTTGTGTTGCGTCCAGGTTGCGTCGGCCGGAGCGAGATTTCCCACGTACCGACCAAACCTGAACGCGGCCGATCCTGGCGCAATCGCTGTAACCAAAGCATGAACGTATCCATTGACCTCCGGCTCATCGTTCCAATCGGGATGCTGATAGGCGGCAAGAGCAGCACCCTCAGCTAATATATTTTCGAGATGACCTTTCCAGCCATGCCGGCGTTCATAGGCGGCTACGCCATCGAGCACGGCCTGGTTCGCGGCCCGCTGCAGGTCCACGTCGAGAGAGGTGTAAACACGCAGGCCGCCCTCAAGAACCTGGCTGCTGCCGTATTTGTTCTCCAGGTAGCGACGGATCTCTTCGACGAAATAAGGCGCCAGCGAATTGGGATCGTGCTGCAGCCTCAGCTCGATAGGTTTGTTGCGTGCCTCGACCGCTTGTCGCGCGGTGATTTTGCCATCCTCCAGCATGCCGTTGATGACCAGGTTGCGACGCCTGATCGCCCGGTCGGGATGGTTGATTGGTGAATAGAATCCTGGCGCCTTCGGCAGTCCCGCCAGCAGCGCCGCTTCTTCGAGCGTCAACTGCTTTGCGGGCTTGCTGAAGTAATACTCCGACGCGGCCTCGAAACCGTACACTCCGTGCCCCAGGAAAATCTGGTTCGCATAGAGAGTGAAGATCTGTTCCTTGGTAAAACGTCGCTCGATCTGGATCGCCAATAGAGCTTCCTCAATCTTGCGATGGAACGATCGATCAGGCGAAAGAAACAAATTGCGTGCAAGCTGCATTGTGAGAGTCGAGGCACCTTGTACTCTCCCTCCAGACTCGATGTCTCGATAGGCCGCACCGGCAATCCTCCACACGTTGATGCCCCAATGACGATAGAAATCTTTGTCTTCAATCGAAATCAGGGCATCACGTAACACCTGCGGATAATCGCTATAAGTTGCGACCACCCGCCGCTGCAGCGCGAACGAGCCGATGGTGCGGCCTTGCCCGTCGTAAAGCTCGGTGATGGAGTTGGGACGGAAATGTTCCAACTCCTCAACCTGGGGAAGATCGGTGGAGTAGACCAGCAACAATCCGGCAGTAGCGCCCACCAGCGCAGCCACCAGCACTAGCAAACCAAACAGGACCCGGCCCACTAACTTCCCTCCGGCGACTTCCACCGCTGGAGGAGGGTCTTGGTAAATAACCTTCATGGGAACTGACCTCAGGATAGCATGGGCAGCTTTTGGCTCTTAGAAAGGCGGTCGCGGATCAGCCCGATTCCCGCAGATTATTTCGGGTGTTGAATTTTCCAAGTGGCCATCTTTTCGAAGGCGGACTTGTTCTTATCGAGAATTCTCGTCCACTCAGAGTGCTTCAACCTCGGTCTTACATCGTAGTATCTGATCAGCATTACGATGAAATCTTCAAGACAGACCCGCGATGTTGGAAAATGAACGCGAGGGACGCCGGCTACGTGCAGGTGAGGAGAACGCAGCTCTGAGTCGTTAGGATGCCAATGGTAGGCCACGATGTCAGCAGCTGCAATGTCTTCCTCTGAGACCAAGCGGTAACTATATTCCCTTGTCTTGGCTTTGAATTGTCCTCCGGAATCGTGAACCGCACTCAGAACCTGAGTCGCGATGAGGAAGAGATTTCCGCCGGACCGCTTACTCAATCTTGCCGGCGGGTTGCAGGTTATTTTATAGAGGTTCTGGGACTCTTGGAACGCCGTAATCCATCCCGCTGTTACACAGGATAGAGACTCTTTGAAATACCCAACGAAGTTATCGACCGCTTCTTTTGGCGTTCTTCCGGCCACTGGCCCGCCGTCTCGGAAGGGGAGCAAGTAAGGCTAGTTCAATCACTCCGGGGCAAGCATCGGAGTCAAGCTCGCGGTATTTGCCAGCCTTCCAGTTTGAGATGAATTTCTCACCCGAGACCCCGAGCACACGTTGAGCATGGGCGTCCACAATACCCGCCGCTTCGCGACGAGTGATCCATTTTACGCCCGAGACCGCGCGCTTCTTGGCTGTTAGTGTCAATGTGTCCTCCTTCCCCCTCAAACCCTGTTGGCCCGCAAGCATGAACCAGTCATGCCGCTGTGTCAATTCTAAACTTAGATGCGGGGAGATGGGAATGTGCCGAACGTAATAAGTTCGTAACCTCTAAGCAAAGTGACATTTTTTGCACATATTTGAGCTAGCTTTCTCACTACGATCTTTAAGATCAGAGACTTATCTATGGAAGACCGACAATTCCATTTTGGGAGCCAACGCACAGTTCCCAAAACTCCCAAGACGCGCAAAGAAATGTGATGCGCCTCCTCGTCGACCGGTCATGGCGGCAGGCTGCTACCGCGATCTTTGGGAACTAATCGCGCCACTGGGAAAGCTAAAAAGCTAGCAGCGGCGTAACAGGAATCAGTCACGCACAGACGCTGCTTTCTTGGTTGGATTTTCACTTTCCTCCTGGGAGTCTTGGTGTTCCAGAACAGCCGGGCTGTTCGCAGCATCCACTTCCTGCCTAGATGACCCGCTGCCGCTTTCCATATCACGAAGACGGCGTTCATACATCTCTCTGTGAACTCTAAGCGTTTCTGGTTCTGCGTTTTTGCTTCTTAATTGCATGTCGTCCTCCCGTATTTCTCGTCGTTCGATGTTGGTATAGCCTTATGAACGGCATTCTGACATCATTGTTTAACCTTTGGCAGATGATGCCGTTACTCGTCGCGATTCTTAACAAATTAACTACCTTCTTCGTCAGGTCTGATTCCACTGTTGACATCTGCTCGACATCTAAGTGCCAGGTGGAGCATAATCCGTAGTCTAGGGAATCTCTGAATAAGTAAGTTTCTGACGGCGCAAGTCTAGTACCTCAGCAATGGTGGGTCGATGACCTAGCCTTCCACTTAGATTTCTTGCCTCCGCCTTCGTCCGTCGGGCCGGCCTTCATCTATGCGCTCGCTGTCAGCAGCTTCTGACGACTGAGAAACAGATTGATCAACCCGCAGATCACGAACAGCTGATGCGCGTTCTTCTTCAGTCCTCGGTAGCGCAGCTTCACAAATCCAAATTTCAACTTCATCACCTGAAATACGTGCTCGACCTTGGACCGCACGCTCGATTTCGTCCGATTCTTCGCCCGCTCCTCCTCGTCAATCCCGTTCTTGTAGCGGTAGCGACGGTGCGTGTGGTCCTGCGCCCGGGGTGCGCATTCCTGGATAACCTCCGTTTGTCCGCGATAAGCCTGATCACCCCATACCCGAGTTTCTTCCCCATGCAACAGATCGGGCAGCACTCGCGAGTCGGCCACATGGGCGGGCGTGGCTACCGCCGTATGGATGATCTTGGTCTTGCTGTCCACTCCTACATGGGCCTTCATCCCGAAGTACCACTGGTTGCCTTTCTTGGTCTGGTGCATCTCCGGATCGCGCTGCTGCTCTCGGTTCTTGGTCGACGTGGGCGCGTGCAGGATGGTTGCGTCCACGATCGTGCCGGTGGTGATGCGCACTCCCCGGGCCTGCAAGTGCAGATTGACCGTGCCCAGAATCTTTTCTCCAAGTCGATGTTCTTCCAGCAAATGCCGAAACTTGCACACCGTGGTTTCGTCCGGCGCCGGCTCCTGCCCCAGATCGATCCCCACGAACTGCCGCATCACCGGCGAGTCATACAGGGCCTCTTCCACGGCTGGGTCCGACAGGTTAAACCACTGCTGCAGAAAATAAATCCGCAGCATCCGCTCCACTCCCACCGGCGGGCGCCCATTCCCCGGCTTGGGATAATGGGGTTCGATTAGCGCGCACAACTCTCGCCACGGGACCACTTGTCCCATTTCTTCCAGAAATACCTGCCGTCGTGTCTTTTTCGTGTACCGCTCAAAACCATTCATCGTCGCCAGACTCCTCTGTTTTTTGTTCCTCGATCTCATCTGGCGCAACTTACTCTATATCCCTGTGGAAAGGGGAGACCTTATTCAGAGTCTCCCTAGGTGGAATTCATGGGCTGGAGCCAAGAACAGGAAATGCTTAATCACACCATTTCGGCGGTCCAGTCCGTCTGAGACTCCGTTAAACATGTAGTGGTCTAGCAGTATCTCCGCGTATTGGCCCGTCACTGTACGCTCTCGGTAATAGCGCCCAACAGTCAAAGCGCCTACTTCCTTGACCATCTGTACGAGCAAGTCTGAATCCACACACGAAGACGCTCCGTCTCGTCCAATTTCCATGAGCATCTGCTCAATCTGTTTCCTGGCGCGATTTGCAAATCCGAGAAATGAATCAATCGCGGCCAATTGCACATCCTCAGATTGAGGCTTGTTCGAATACACAGTAATGTCTATCGGAGACAATCCCGCATAGTCGCCCAATCGTATCTTGTCGCCTGCAAAACTCATCAGCGTTCCGGCGCTATACGCTTTCTCGGGAACGAGAACGTCCAACTTCTTACAGAGACTTCTGATCGCCTGAGCGATCCGGTAAGCAGCGACCGGGTCCCCGCCGTTAGTGTGAATTAGGAGGTCGAGATTGGCAATCGGGTTTTCTCTCGTTGCAACAGTCCTCAGTTCACTATAGGTGTCTCTGATGTCCCATTCCATTACTCGCGCCCCGGTCGGATAAAACAAAATCAAAACATCCCTTCTTCGATATTGGGCTACCGCTTGGCAGGCACGATCAATATCCGTGATGATCTGGACGCTTGGTGGCATCGACACCTCCCTGCGATCAAAAGGGGGGAGCGTAAAATGTACCACGTCTCGAGGCTCTTTTCAGTATCCGCCATCACACGGGATGCCAAACGAGCATTAACATCGCCTTAGGCGTCCACTAGTTCTAAAGCCAAAGAGCTAACAGCCAGAGGCTCTTTTTCACGGAAACAGCGTCAAAAACTTCTCCCAAAGGATCAGCGCTGTTGCGTTGTGTGCATCAAGGGCTGCCACGCCCTCCTGCACGGCAGCAGGATCGTGCAACAGTGCGACTGCCTTGTTGGCAATGTCGCTCGCGGCGTCCGTTTGAGCTTGCCAGTTCCGTGGCGCCCGCGCGATTGCGTCGGAGACTACCGACGCCACGCCCTGCGCGATTCCGTCAGCGGTCACCATGTTGAAACCCTCGGTATAGGATGGCTGCAGCAGCAGGTCCATCGATCCCACCGTTGTCAAGAACTGCGGCCAAGATTGCCAGTTGCGCTCGATTACCTTGGCGCGGGGCATATTCAGATACATCTGCTGGATGGCAGCCATGATCGTCTGGCCGCCACCCTCGCGGCGGCCTCCAGAGATCCAGAATTCCAGCTCCGTCACGCGCAGGCGCTGTCCTACTTCAAGCGCAGCGGCCGCGGCGGTGAGGACGTTCTTGTACGGACGTATGGCGCAGAAACATCCCAGCCGCAAAGTGCCAGTCTGCCACATCGGCCGGGCGCGCGCGGTGCCCATGGGATACATATTGGGCAACAAAGTCATCGCCGTACCGTAGGTTGCTTGCCACCATGTCTGGAAGCGTTGCGAGTTGCCCGCTACGTGAAAGTTGGGACAGCCCTGCCCCAGTTCCGCCCCCTGGCGAAGCAATTCGATGGCGCGCGGATCCGCCTGCAGGAATCCGATATTACTGTGGCTGACTACGGCAATTTCCAAGTCGGGATTCTGCGATGCCAGGCTGGCAAGGTTTGCGGTCGGAATCCATGGCGCACTGATGACCAGGTGGGAAAGCGGCACGTGGTGCGCAAGTGTTCGCGCTTGCAGTTCGGCGTTCATCAAGGTCTGCAAGTCGGCGAAGGAACTTATCGGCCAGATTTCTACGATGTATCCGGCCGCGCGTAGCGCCTTCGCATTCTGCATCGCGCTGACTCCCAGTCCGATGTGGCTTACGTTCTGAGCGGCGGCGAAATTCTTGTAGGCGATCGCCAGCCTAGGGGTGTGGTGCTGCACTCTTAGCATGAGAACCTTTCACTGAAACACCCGCGGGCTGACCCGCGAGCAGGCTGATTGAAACGTGGCGAAGATCTTCCCTTAGCCAGCGAAGTTCTATTTTGTTTTTAAGGGGAATACGGAGGAATGACGTTCTACTTACTCTCTACTTCTAGTATGACAGACTTGGGGGGGTAAACCGGACATGGTTTTGAACTTTATTTTCAGAATGGAATCAGCCACTTACGGAAAATTAGGGGTGTCAGGGGACTTGACAAGATTTTCCTCAGGAGGCGTTTCAAGGTCAAAATGAAGGCGGGGGGACAGCCGGGCGGGCGCCCCCCATCGAGGCTTAACTCGCGCGGCTTTTCACGACTTCGATAGCCTTCAGCATCTGCTGGTCTGGCTGCGCAGGCTGGACCTTCTTGGTGGTATCGTCCGAGGGAGTGGCATTTTCGTCTTCATCCGGCACCGGCCCGTCTTCTTCTGTGTCAGCGACTAGTACATTTGGCGTGATGGCCGTATCCTGAATCGCTTTACCGGTAGGGGTGTAGTACTTGGCTACGGAAAGAATAAGAGCCGACCCATCGGGCAGTTCCATCGTTTTCTGAATCGAACCATCTCCGAAGGTCTTGTCGCCGACAACATCGCCGCGCGCATTCTCTAGAACGGCTGCAGCCACGATCTCAGCTGGGCCCGCCGTCCCCTTATTCACCAGAACAACCACGGGCAGGTTGGTAATCGCTTTGGCAGGATCGGCATTAAAAGCCTCGCGAGGATATTTCTGCCCCTGGAGGTAAGTGATGGTGCCGTGATTCAGGAAAAGATTGGCAGTCGCAATGCCCTCGGCTTCATCGCCTTCGGCGCAGTTGCGCAGGTCGAGAATAAGTTTTTTCGCCCCCGACTTCTGCACTGCCTTTATCTTGCTTGCCACTTCTTGGGACTTACCCTTGGTAAACGCATCCACTTGGATTACGGCAATTCCGTCTTCCAACATCTTGTCGGTCACCGGCGGGATGGCAACTACGTCGCGGGTGATTACAACTTTTTGTGGCTCAGCACGCCGAGCCCGGACTAACGACACGGTCACGTTCGAGCCGGGTTGACCGGCGAGCAGGCCGCGAACTTCGCCCACTGACATTTCACGTGTGCTTTTGCCTTCGATGGCTTCAATGATGTCGGTGTCCTGCAGCCCGGCTTTATCCGCAGGGCCGCCCGGAATTACCGCCACGACCGAAGCGTAGCCGAAACGCTTGGAGACTGCCGCTCCAATATCGCCTTTCGCGTCGGTCTGGTGCGACTTGTATTCTGCGTATTCGGCAGCGCTGAGGTAGCTGGAGTTCGCGTCCAGGGATTCGAGCAATCCATGCAGAGCACCAGCGGTGACGACCGGGATATTGGGTTCTTCCACATATTCGCTGCGCACGCGAGAGAGCACTTCGCTGTACACCTGAAGCTGGCGATACGCGCCATCGTTACTGGATGCGCGCACGCCATCCATTCCACCCACTACCATGAACAGGAGCACAACCGCGGATGACGCGAGAACTACAGCCTTAGTCTTTATGGACATCGAATTCTTTTTCTCGGAAAGGAAGTCACTTCCTCAGGAAGTGCCAATAGTATATCTGGTTTGATGCCGATTTCTCAGAGTTTGCTGCAGCAAAATAGCGTCCGATGGTAACTAGTGACTGCTTGCCTTGGCATAACTGGGGTCCGACAAAGTTTCTCGGCCGCATCTGCTCCGCACGCTGATACAAAAGGACTTACTTGCTTTCCTGGTGCGGATTCAGGATTTGGTCGCCGGATTGGAAAAAATCGCGCTGCCGTTGAGAAATGCTCGGCTTCGGTATCGAAGGGTAGGATTTCCTGCAAAATTCGACCCGTCATCGCCGATTGACAAGGATTGGAAGAAACTCCCGAACCGTGGCGACTCGAAGCTAGTGCGGACTCCCCGATACCGCTGCCGGGTCCGGAAGAGTCGAGGCATCCCCTGAACCACGGGTCGCGGCGCGGTTGACTCCGGTGACCTGATAGTCACTGTAATCAATGGTCAGCACAGCTCTGCCACCCATACGAACGTCGGTTTCGGACTGGTTGTGGACCGGAAGCCAGAACCCCCCGACCTTGGCCCAACGATATTCGATCTGAGTGTGGCTGACCCATAAGGAGGGGTTGCTGGCGGGTTCACCTTGCATTCGCGCAACCGCGAAGTCACTGGCGTCGACCCATAGTTTCCCTCGGTAAAGATACTTACTTTTCCCCTTAGGGCTTACCGCAAGAACATAAAAGTCTTCGTTTGCGATGTGATCAGTCCCGGCGAGTGAGAAATCGTAGTTCTTAGGACTGATTTCCAGTTCCTTCCGGTTTTGCTCTTCTTGTGCTTCCTGCTCGCTGCTGAGCAGCTTCAGCAATACGTGATTGACCAGCACCTTTGAGCCACTCTGGGAGATGACTTTGAAGTCCTTCCGGTTCGGAGAGGTGTAAGTGGCTTCCACTTGCATTCCAGCTTCGTGACTCCCAAAAACTCCGTGATATTGCAGGTGGTAAATCCGCTTTCCGCGATATCCGTGGAGGGCTTGGGAGCGTTGGGCGTTTGCCGCCATCAGTCTTTGCACGACGACGTCGGCTGAGAGGATGGGTGGCGAGTGCAGATCCGCGCCAGCCGAGCTGGCGGTAGCTGCCAGAATAAGCAGAAATAGACCGGCCGCAGCGGGAAAATCATAACCACGATGCTGGAGGTGACAGAATCGGAACTGTCTCGAAGAGTAGAAAAAAATCGGCAAGCGATTTTCAATCTACCATATTCAGTCGGAGACCGAGGTCACGAAAGAGTAGAGTCTTTCGAAGCAAAAAGCGATTAAGTCCAGCTTGCGACAGGCATGTTGACGCAGAGACACCAAATTCACACAACCAACGAATTCGCTTGAAAATCAGGCCAGTCCGCCTTACCGCACCGTCGCCAACTGGACGCGCAACTTGTGAGTGGCACGGAACAAAGTGTTCTTGATAGTGCCTTCACTGGTATTCAAAATGCCAGCCACAGTTCGCAATCTTAAACCGTGGTAGTGCTTCAACTCGAACACTACCCGCTCGCGTGGCGAGAGTCTCTGCATGGCCCGCACGATGCACCCGCGCAGTTCGCGACTGGCCATGTTGCGCTCCGGACTCGCGCCCGCCCGTTGATCCGGGATCCGGTCGAGAACCTGCTCTTCCTCGCCATCGGAGGAAATCGTGGTGGTCAAGTCCCGATAGCGGGAAGATCGCTTTCGCAGGTGATCGAGGCACAGATTGGTCACAATGCGGTAGATCCAGGTGTAGAAAGAGCACTCGAACCGGAAGCTGCCGATGTTGATGTAGGCGCGGAGAAAGGCCTCCTGATAAATATCCTGGCCGTCCTCCTGCGAGCCCGTAAGATGAACCGCAAGACGCAGCACTGCCCGGTCGTACTGACGGACCAGTTCCTCGAACGCGGCGGCATCCCCGGTTTGAGCGCCGCGGATGAGCAGCGTGTCATCGACGCGAGCTGCGCCTACCTTCTCTCGATGGTGACCTCGGAGTTGTAGAACCTTTTCCACTTTTTCATCTCCGCCAAAACGATTCAGCCAACAAACTTGTAGCCAGTACCGTGCACGGTAAGAATGAATCTAGGTTCCTCCGGCTTGGGCTCGACCTTCTGCCGCAAGCGGACAATGTGTGCGTCCACCGTTCGTGTGGTGGGAAAGCGATCGTAGCCCCAAACGTCCTCGAGCAGGCGGTCCCGACTGAGGGTCTCGCCCGGATGAATGAGGAAGTACTTCAATAGCTCGAACTCCTTCGACGAAAAATCCAGCGCATGCCCCTTGCGTGATACCTGGCAACTCCGCAAATTCACTTCCACTTCGCCGAAGGCATATTTCTCCTCCGTTTTGGGCGCTATTTTCGAACGGCGCAAGACCGCCTTCACCCGCGCCAGCAGTTCACGAATGGAAAACGGTTTGGTGACGTAGTCGTCGGCTCCCAACTCAAGCCCAACCACCTTGTCGACTTCCTGTCCGCGGGCAGTCAACATGATGATTGGGATTGAGGGCCGTTTGGACTTCAATTGCTTGCACACGTCCAGCCCGCTCATTCTCGGCATCATGACATCCAGGATGACGAGGTCTGGCGATTCGGCGATTGCCCGCTCCAGGCCAGCCACACCATCGCCGGCAGTGATGACCTGATGTCCTTCGTATTCGAAGTTGTCGCGCAAGCCCGCCACCATGTTGGGCTCGTCTTCGACAATGAGAATTTTGGCCATGCTTTTGCTCTCTGACGCCTATGCCAACGCTGGTTTCGCGCTCGTCCGCAATGCTACGGGCAGGTTGATCGTGAACTTGCTGCCTCGACCGGGGACGCTGTCCACCGAAACCTCTCCACCATGCGCCTGCACAATGTGACGCACTAACGACAAACCCAGGCCGCTGCCCTTGGTGTTGTGGACCAGCGGGTCGCCCACTCGATAGAACTTGTCGAAAATCTTCTGTTGTTCGGCCGGGGGAATACCGATGCCGTGGTCAACCACCTCGAGCTTTACCGACCCGTTGTCGCGGAACAGGTTTACTCCGATGTACTTCTGGTCCTGCGAATACTTGAGCGCGTTGTTGACCAGATTCAACAGCGAACGCGCCATGGCTTCACGATCGACGCTGAGCGGCGGCACGTCTTCGGCGATTTTTTCCTCGAAGGCGAACCCGCTTTGCTCGATCTGGTAACGATACGATTCGAGGGTGTTGCGAACCAGTTCGCGCATATCGGTCTGGCGAAAGTCGTATTCTTTCCGGCCAGCTTCGATCCGCGAAAAATCCAGGATGTTATTGATCAGCGCCGTCAACCGTTCACTTTCTTTGCGAATGATGCTGTAGTACTCCTGATATTTGTCCGCCGACTTGAGCCGGCCCATCTCGAGTGTTTCCGCGTACAGCCGGATCAACGAAAGCGGCGTCCGCAACTCATGCGAAACATTGGACACAAAATCGGACTTCAGCCGCGCCAGCGCCATCTCCCGCGAAATGTTCCGATGTGTCATGACGATCCCGCCCGTGAGCAGCAGAGAGATGACGCCAAGAATCAAAAAGCTGGTATGAACAAAATGCTGGCCCATGGCCGCCAGCGTGGTTCCGGGCAATTTAATACCGAGTGTCAAGCCGGGGAACGCGCCCTCAAGGTTGCGTTCCACCTCCGGTTCGCCGCCATCCCAGCCCGCCGATGCCGCCAAGGGCGTCGATTCGTGCTTGGGATGCAGCATCATGACCACGTGGTTCCTCTCCCCTTTTTCTTCCTGATGGCTCAGAAGCGTCTCCAGCATCTCGGGGAAAAACTGATCGCGTAAGTACTCGGCATCGAACATCATGCCGCCGATGGCCTTGCGTCCTCCCCACGCGTCTCCCACCAGAAAAACAGCGCCCGATTGGTACAAGTGCTTGTCGCCTCGGGGAGCCCAGTTGGCAAAAAAGTAGTAGGGCTTGCCCTTCTTCGACATCTCTTCCAATTCCTTCACTTGATCCTTGTACTCCACCTGCATCCATCCGCTCGTCATGCCGGATACATTCTCAGCCTCATCTCGAAAAAGCGCATCCTTCAGCCGGGACGGCTGAGAGCGGAAGGTCAAATGTCCGTTCGGTTCATAAACCCAGACGTGGGCGACGTAAGGGTGAGTGGCGAGAATCCTGTCCATCGTTTCCACACAAGCTTCCCCTGCGCTGGGGAACTGGCTGCGGACTTCATCAGTTATTTCATCTGCTTTTTGGTTGATTTGCTTCTCGGAAATCGCAAGCACTTGGTTGAAATCGCGCTGAAAGGCAGCTTCCACGCCTTGATCCCGCTGGATTTCGTTCAAGTGCAACGCGCTCAGGATGACCAGCGCAGCGGCGGGCAAGACCACGGCGAGCTCCAGCGTCAGCATCAACCGGGTTCGTTCGTTCCAGCGCCGTTTCGTCTTCATCGTGGTCTCCTGATCCGGATACTGCTGGATCAGCCCGGAAACAAACATAGTTGAACAGGCGGGGGGATGTGTCAATCCACCGTAAAAACAAGTAAAAAGTTGTGAATTGATTGGCTCGCGAGATACGGGAAGGCGATCTGTCCTCGAAACGCCGATGGAAAGACGCTAAGGCAGCTTGAAATTTACCGTGACGTAGGTCTCTGCCTCGACCGCCACTCCGTTCCGCAAATAGGGCTTATACCGCCATTGCTTCACGGCTCGGACGGCGGCTTGGCCTAGAAGCAGGGAGCCATCGACCAGTTTCAGGTCTCGGATACTGCCATCCCTGGCAATCCAAGCCTGTAAGACCACGGCACCCTGAAGACCGGCCTTCAAGGCAGGCTCCGGATAGCTGGGCAGAACTTTCTGCACCAGCAACCCCTGCGACAAATCTTCGGGCAGGCTAACTGGCTCCAGCTGGCTAAGCAATGACGGCGAACGCTTAGCGCTGACGGTTCGAACCGCAGCCGCTTCCAGCGGCGGCGTTCTCAGGCTCTCTGGAATCAAAAGCCCCGACGCGGCGGGTAGACGCGCTTGATCCAAATGAGCATCGGCCTGCAGCGTTTCCTCAGCGGGCGCCGCAGTTTGGTCGGATGAAAGCGCCGGCGGGAGCGTAGCCGCGCGCACTCTCGAAGACGGATATCCAGATCCCATTCGCCTCAAGGAACCAGCTTGGGCCAAGGCGGAGCCGTCCGGGCTTCCGGCAGTGTCAGACCGCTGCAGCTTGGTAGAGCTCGTTTCCAGAACTTCGTTATAGGCGGTGGCTACGCTGGCGAACACGCTCTGAACCCGCAAGGGCTGGCCAAAAATGCACCCGACGGAGATGAATCCCACACTCAGGAAAGTACCCCAAAAAAACTTACGCCGACTATGTCTTTTAACCTTGCCGGATACTTGCTCCACATTCCGCGACCGGAACAGTCCTCGGTCGAGGGTGGCAAATGTGAGGTGCGGGTGCGTGTCCGCACCGCGATGAGCGCCGGGCGTTGGGGAGGACTCGGCCGGGCGGGCAGCCAAGGGTTTGGGGGAGGGATGTTCCGACTGCGGCCGCCGTCTTTCAGTGTTTTCCGCATTTGTCACCGAGGGACGCTCCCCCGGGCCTTGAGCAAAATCGCCCCTGGCGATCCAGGCCTTCATGCAGCCCAGAAAACGGTCATTGCTCAGCACCGCATACTTGACCTGATCGGGCACCAGCGGTTTTGTCAATATAAGATCGGGACTGTCTTCTTCTTCAGCAGCGACGCTGGACTTGCCGCTGGTGACAGCAAGGGTGAAAGCCGCTTTATTCAACTTCAAATCGCGTGCATTCTTGAGGAGAAATGGCGCCTCCGGCCCGCTGTCCCAATCGGCCACAATCACGTCAAAGCTCCGACTGGTAAGCCATTCGACGGCGGTGAATACGTCAGGACAGGGCTCGACCTCGAGGTCAAGTTCGGTTAGAGCCTGAACCAACCGGCTCGACGTTTCCTCGTCGGAGGAGAACAGCAGTGAGACTGGTGACATCCCTATCAGGCTAGTTTTCGGACCGTCCCCGTGACAAGTTACGAACTACCACCATCGTGCTATATCAGAAGACGGGGTAATCGCCAGGGCGGTTACCTGTACTAACGGACAACGGCCAGTCAAGGCTGGGTGATGGCAAACAAAGAAGATCCACAAACTGGCATTGCCATTGCCTTCGCCGGACGCATAGAATCCTCTGTTACTCGCACTGAATCGGCGGCCAAGCTTCAGTCTGCAGCTGGTTAGAGAGGCTTCTTGAAAAAAGTCATCGCCATGTATCCCGGGTCGTTCGATCCCCCGACCAACGGGCACCTGGATTTGATCGAGCGGGGCAGCAAGATCTTCGATGAGTTGGTGGTAGCGATCCTGCGCAACGCGGAGAAGGCCCCGCTTTTCAACCTGTCCGAGAGGCTGCTTATGCTGGAAGCCATGACTGTGGACTTCAAGAACGTGCGAGTGGAGACCTTCGACGGACTCATGGTCGACTACGCGGCCAAGGTCAAGGCCAGTGCAGTGCTTCGTGGCATTCGCGCGATCAGCGACTACGAGTACGAATTGCAGATGGCTTTGATGAACCGCAAATTGCAGCCTGACCTTGAAACCGTATTCATGATGCCCGCCGAACAGTATTCTTACTTGAGTTCTCGTCTGGTGCGCGAGATTGCTCAATTGGGTGGCTCGGTCAAGGATCTGGTTCCCGAGTTGGTTGTGCAGCGGCTGAAAGAAAAGCTAGACCCAGCCATCAAACTGGCAAATGCCAGAAACCCGAAGTCGAGGAAACGAGGATGACCCCAGTTACGGAAGCAACTCTTGCGTTGAGACTAACGGAGCGAATCAACCGCATCGAACCCTCGGCCACCATGGCCGTAGTGGCTGAAGCCGACAAGCTGCGCCAGCAGGGGATTGACGTGGTGGATTTCGGAGCGGGCGAGCCGCACTTTGCCACGCCTCAGCACATCAAGGATGCCGGCATCGCCGCGATTCAGGGCAACTTCACCAAGTACACCGCCGTGAGCGGCACGACCGAATTGCGCGATGCCATTGTGCATCGCCATGCCGTTGATTTTGATTCGGATTACCGACGCGAAGAGGTCATTGCATCGACGGGTGGCAAGCAGGCTCTGTTTAATGCCGTGCAGGTCCTGGTCGACCACGGCGATGAAGTCATCCTCCCAGTTCCCTACTGGGTCTCGTTCAAGGACATCGTGCGCTATGCGGGTGGGAATTGCGTGCTGCTCGAGACCGATGGAGCCCAGGGCTTTCGCGTCACTGCGGAAATGATCGAACGCTTGATCACTCCGCGGACCAAGCTCATCATCTTGAACTCGCCGTCGAATCCCTCGGGCGCAGTCATGTCGCCGGAAGATCTGACCGAAGTGGTACGTCTGGCGCACGAACGCGGCATTTGGGTTCTTTCCGATGAGTGTTACGTCTACCTGAATTACACACCAAAAAGATTTTCGATAGGAGCGCTCCGCGAATACCGCGAGCGGATGGTGATCATAGGATCGCTGTCCAAGACCTATGCGATGACCGGCTGGAGGTTGGGCTATGCGCTTGGCCCCAGCGCGGTTATCAGCGCGCTGAATAAGCTGCAAAGTCAGTCCACGTCGAACCCGACGTCGATTGTGCAGAAGGCGGCAGTGGCGGCGCTGAAAGGTCCGCAACAATGTGTGACCGATATGCGGGCCGAGTACATCAACTTGCGCGATCACGTGGTCAACGGGTTGCGCGCGATTCCTGGGGTGAAGTGCACGCTGCCGGAGGGCGCGTTCTATACCTATCCGAATGTATCTGCGTTCTTTGGCCCCAGCGGCGTGAAGTCGGCTTCGGACCTTGCGGGAAAGCTTTTACGCGAAGCGCACGTGGCCACGGTTCCCGGTGAGGGCTTCGGAACCCGCGATCATATTCGCATCTCATACGCAACCTCGGTGGCCGAACTGGACCGCGGGTTGGAGCGACTGCGAAAGTTTCTCGCGGCCCTGTGAAGACCCTCGTTCCGCATGGCGCCACCGTCCCGACGGATGTCGTGGCGGCATTCCTGCCCGCGCTTCCGAGTACAAGATGCCCTCGGGACAGCCAGCAGGTTTCCGGGGCTCGGAAGAGTGGTTCCGCTGCATGACCGATCTCTACCCACTCTTAATGTCGCCTGTCTTCGACCCGCGCCCTTGGGGCACGACTGACTTATCTCCCATCTATCCAAATCATCGCTTCGACGAGAAGATCGGAGAAGCGTGGTTGACGGGCGACGATGGCAAGGTAGCGAACGGCCCCTTGCGAGGGAAGTCGCTGGCGGAATTAAGCACGAAATACGGGAGGGAACTGATCGGGGAGGCAGCGGCTGAAGCCACTCGTTTTCCCTTGCTCACAAAGTTTCTTTTCCCCCACGAAAAGCTTTCGGTGCAGGTCCATCCTGATGACGAAGCCGCGCGGCAAGCCGGTCAATCTTGCGGCAAGACCGAGTGCTGGTACGTAGCCTACGCCAAGCCCGGGGCGCAGATCGGTTTGGGCCTGAAGCCCGGGGTTACGCGCACGCAATTTGAGCAGGCCATTCAACAGCAGCGCGCGGAAGAGTTGCTGAATTGGATCAACATCTTTCCCAGCGAAATGATTTATGTTGCAGGCGGAACTGTGCACACGCTTAGTCCCGGCTCGATTATCGTCGAAACCCAGCAGCAGTCGGACACAACTTATCGTTTATACGATTACGGCCGGCCACGGGAGCTGCATCTGAAAGAGGGCCTGGCGGTGTTGAAAGAGAATGTCGCGTCAGGGAAGGTGATCCGTCCCGCACCCACAATGGTGGGCGTCACAAAGAATCGCCGGTCGCCGCTGGTGGCTTCTTCCTTTTTCGTGGTCGAGATGTTCGAATTGAAGGAGTCCCAGGATTTTCGAACTACGGTAGAGTCGGGAAGACGTTCGGTGCAAATTCTGGTTGCGGTCGAGGGCTGCGCCGTTGTCGAAGTCGATGGTGCAGAACCAGTCACATTGGCGAAGGGAGACGCCGTCGTCGTGCCAGCGTCGATAAGCGAGTTTCACGTGCGGCCGCAATGGATGGTGGAATTTCTGAAGGCTTCTGTTCCCGGTGTTCCGCTGCCGGAGCCTGCAACCAGAATATAGACGATGAATTCGTGGCGAAAACGAACCCAAATTTTTATCCAGTAATTCTTGCCGGCGGGCGCGGCACGCGGTTTTGGCCGCTGAGCCGCAAGTGCCGGGCCAAGCAGTTGCTCGCGCTTGACGGCAAGCAGACCATGATCCAGCAAACCGTCTCGCGCCTGCTGCCGCTTGCTCCGGCCAAACGTTTTTGGGTGATCACGAATCAGGACTCGCTGCTGCAGATTGCGCGCCAGATTCCGAGACTGAACAAACGGCAGATCGTTGCTGAGCCGGTTGGACGAAATACGGCGCCAGCCATAGGCTTGGCCGCCTTTATTCTGCTTCGCAGCGACCCCGACGCGGTGATCGGGATGTTCCCCTCCGATAACGTCGTTGGAGACGAAAAGAGCTTTCACCGCGTGCTGGAGCGAGGGGTCAAGATCGCCGCTGCAGGCGAAAATATTGTCGTACTTGGAATTCCTCCAACTCGCGCCGAAACCGGATATGGCTACATCGAAGCCAGTGCGACGGTGGAGCGGGAGGCTTTCCGGGTCCGTCGGTTTACCGAAAAACCCGACGCCGAACGCGCCGCCGGATTCGTGGCTGCGGGAAACTATTTGTGGAACAGCGGGATGTTTCTTTGGAGTGCACGGACGTTGGCGACCGCATTGCGCGAGCATTTGCCGGAGACGGCTCCAATACTTGAGCGCATTGCGGATGCTTTTGGAACGCCGCGGTTCAGCGGCGCATTTCGCAGGCTGTATCCGCAATGCGAAAACATCAGCGTTGACTACGCCGTGCTCGAGCCGCGTTCGTCCAAGGGAGAACAGAACTCCAATATCTTCTGCCTGCCGGCAGACTTTGGGTGGAATGATCTGGGGTCGTGGACGGCACTACACGAACACCAGGTCGCGAAGACCCGACCACGCGATGGGAACCTGATTTACGGTGCTGGCACCTTTACCCTGAACGCCGCAGGGAATTACATCCACGCGCCGGATAAGTTTGTCGCCGCGGTAGGAGTAAGCAATCTGGTAGTTGTAGAAACAGATGACGCGCTACTGATCACGACACGTGAGCAGGCGCAGGATGTAGGCAAGATTGTGAAGCATCTGGATGAGAAAAAACTGCATAAACTGGTATAGCAGAGCGACTACCGACGACCAATGACCGCTGCCATCAAATTCGGCACCGACGGCTGGCGAGGCATCATCGCTGATGACTTCACCTTTGCGAACGTCCGCCGCGTGGCGGGCGCGATCGCTTCATATGTGCTGAAACATGAAGATCCGTCGCACGGATTGATTGTCGGCTACGACACACGTTTTCTTTCACAGCGCGTCGCCCGAATCGCGGCGGAAGTGCTGGCGGAAGCCGGGATTCCGGTGAAGCTGGCGAATGACTACACGCCCACTCCCGCAATTTCTTTCGCGGTAAAGCAGCGCGGCGCCGCAGGCGGCGTGGTTATCACGTCGAGCCATAACCCATGGGACTGGAATGGGGTGAAGTTCAAAGGGAAATTTGGAGGCTCCGGCACCCCTGCGATCATGAAGGCGATCGAAGAGGAGTTGGGCGCCGGCGCAATTCCCCGCGGCCAAAAAGCTGCAATCGAAGAAGTTGACCTGAAACGAGCCTACGTCGTTGCGATCACCCGTTTCGCCGACCTCGACGCGATCGCTAAGCAGAATTTTAAATTCGCGGTGGATTCGATGTACGGCTCGGGACGAGGTGTGCTGACGGATATTTTCAACGATCGTGGGATTCGGTACGTGGCCATCCGCCAGGACTTGAATCCGCTGTTTCCAGACATCAATCCCGAACCGATCCTGCCCCACGTCGCGATGCTGCAGCAAACCGTGGTGAAAGAGGGTTGCGATGCCGGCCTTGCGACCGACGGTGACGCCGATCGTATCGGCGCTGTGGCTGAGGATGGCAGCTTTGTGGACTCTCACAAGATTTTCTCAGTCCTCACGCAATGGCTGCTGGTGCGAAAGAGATGGCCCGGGGAAGTGGTGCGCGCTTTCAACACAACGCGCATGGTCGATCGCATCGCGGCCAAGCACGGCCGCAAAATGAACGAGTGCCCGATTGGATTCAAGTACGCCGCAGACCTGATGATGGAGCGTGAAATTGTCATCGGCGGCGAGGAGTCGGGCGGCATCGGCTATTCGCGATTCCTGCCCGAACGCGACGGTCTGCTGAATTCGCTGCTGCTGGCAAATGTCATGGCTGACGAGCGCAAGCCGCTGGGACAACTGGTTGCGGACCTGCAGAGAGAGTATGGTCCGCACTACTACGGACGGCGCGATCTTCATATTCCCGAGGATGTGAAGCAACAAGCAATCCAGCGAGCGCGATCGGACGCAACCAAACGTTTGGGGAGCTACGCCGTCTTAAAGAAAGAGAGCCTCGACGGGGTAAAGTTTTTCCTCGATGCTCCCACCAACGGCAACGGCGCCGAGGCGTGGATACTGTTCCGGGCTTCGGGAACCGAGCCGTTACTGCGCGTGTACGCAGAGGCCGCGTCACCGGAATTGGTAAACGAAATCCTGTCCAGCGCCGAGAGCTTTGTGAGCCGTGGATAGGAAGAAACGCTTACAACCCCACCGTTCACTGCACTTTTGAGTGTCGCGTTTGTTGTCTTCGAGTACGATAATTAATTAAAAGATGAGCACCGCAGTCGCTACCATCCCGAATTCGACCGATTCGCCTGAGGCGCGGCGCTACAACCGCATCCGGAGATGGCTCGGCGTCGCCGATTTCCTCCTCGGCCTGATGTTCCTGATCATATTGCTGGCAAGCGGATGGAACGGCACGCTCCGCGACTTCGCGATGCAAGGAGCCCACGAGCACTACACCATTGCCGTCTTCCTCTACGTCTTGATGCTCATGCTCATTGGCAAACTGTTCGGGTTCGGCCTCGACTACTACGGATTCCAGCTGGAGCATCGCTACAATCTTTCCAATCAAAGACTGCGAGCCTGGATATGGGACGAAACCAAGGGATTTCTAGTCGGGGTGACGCTGGCCACTGTCGTGGTCGAACTGCTTTACTTCATCATTCGTGAGTTCCCGCAGAACTGGTGGTTGATTGCCTGGGCTGCCTTTCTGGGATTGTTCGTGCTGATGGCGCAACTTGCTCCTGTGATTTTTTTCCCGATCTTTTATAAGTTCGAGCCACTCGACAATGCCGATCTCAAGTCCCGCCTCGTAGGACTGAGTGAGCGCGCCGGAACCCGGGTGCGCGGCGTGTACAAATGGAACCTTTCGGAGAAGAGCAAAAAGGCAAACGCAGCATTGACTGGGCTCGGCAGCACGCGGCGGATCATTCTCGCGGACACTCTTCTTGATCAATTCTCTGCCGACGAAATTGAGGCAGTCCTGGCCCACGAATTGGGACATCACGTGCACCGGCATATTCTGAAAAGCATCGTCGTGCAGGCGGGGATCACATTGCTTGGCTTCTGGGCGGCAAACTGGGTGCTTCACTACGCCGTGGAACGGACCCACATGTTTGTCACTGTCTCTGACTTTGCCAACCTGCCGTTGCTGGTGCTGGTTTCGACGGTTCTGTCGTTCGTTTTGCTGCCGGCTTTGAATGCGTATTCCCGCTACAACGAACGCCAAGCCGACCGCTACGCATTCCAGTCGATCGCCAGCGTAGAGCCATTCATTTCGTCCATGAACAAGTTGGCCGATCAGAACTTGGCCGAACGCTCTCCTGCGAGATGGGTGGAGTGGTTTTTCCAATCGCATCCCGCGATTTCGCGGCGAGTGGCCGCTGCTCAAGCATGGGCGAAGCTCCAAACGTCCTCGGCAAAATAGAAACCTATCGAGCGAAGCTCTGTTGCGTCTGCCGCTGCCTGAAAATTTCCTCGACTCTGCACAGATCTTCCTCGGTATCGACTCCAACGCTGTCGTAGGGCGTCTCCGCCACATGGATCGGAATTCCATTTTCGAGAAAACGCAACTGCTCGAGCCGTTCGCTGCGTTCCAACGATGACTCCGGCAACGCACAGAAGCGATCCAGCATTTCTTTGCGATAAGCGTAGAAGCCCAGGTGCTTGAAATAACCAGGGCTTCCACCGTCGCGGTTGTAGGGTATGCTTGCCCGAGAAAAATAGATAGCTCGACCTGCGGCATCGGTCACGACCTTCACCGCATTTGGGTTCGCAACATCCTCCGAAGCTGCCCTGGTCTTCAAGGTTCCGACCTGAACACGTGGATCTTTCATCAACTCGATCAGAGCCGCAACGTGTTCGGCCCGGGTCAGTGGCTCGTCTCCCTGAATGTTGAGATAGACGTCAGCGGTGACGGAGTCTGAAATTTCCCGTACGCGTTCCGTGCCGCTGCGATGCGCCGCCGAAGTCATGCGCGCAGTCCACCCATGCTCGCGGCAAAGCTGCATAATCTCGTCCGAGTCCGTGGCAATGAGGACGTCCGCCAATAGCGGCGAGGATCGAACGCTTTCGTACACGTATCCCAGCAGGGGTTTATCCGCAATCGTGCGTAGCATTTTTCGCGGCAGCCGCGTGGACGCCAGCCGTGCCGGGATCACCGCAACGGTTTTCATAACAATCAGTGTCAATTTTCTGCGGTACAGTTGCAATAGACGAGTCACCGCTTCCCGGGAGTGTAAGGAGAGGTGGTTCCCGTTCAGAATGATTAGTGACACTCGCATAGAGTGTCGATATGCAAATTCACAGTGGGAAAGCACGTGGTTCGAGCCGACTGGCTCGAACCTGCGTGGAGCTCAGCCGGGAAGCCCGGGTTCGCTTAGCCTGGATGGATTTTTATCGTGCAAGCCAGAACGTGGCCCGTACTTGCCGTCACTTCGGCATTAGCCGCCAGACTTTCTATCGCTGGCAGAGCCGCTATGATCCCTATGAGCTGAGCAGGCTGGAATCTCGCTCCCATCGTCCCCATCGCCAACGCCAGCCGACTTGGACTTTTCCTTTAGAGGAAAAGGTTTTGACTTTACGCTTGCAGTTTCCCCGCTGGGGAAAGGATAAGCTCGCCGTACTGCTGCGCCGTCAGCAGTTGCAGGTTTCTACTTCCATGGTAGGCCGCATTCTCGCCCAACTGAAACGCCAGGCACGCTTGCTGGAACCGCCCCGTTCCGGGGTTCCGGGATCGCGCCGCGCCCTGCGGCCCCGGCCCTACGCCGTGCGCAAACCCAAGCAGTACGCTGTGTCCCAGCCCGGCGACCTGGTCGAAGTCGATACCTTGGACGTACGTCCCGTGCCCGGCGTGATCTTTAAACAGTTCACCGCCCGCGACGTCATCTCCCGCTGGGACGTGATTCAAGCTCACACCCGCGCCACCGCTCAAACCGCCACCCAGTTCCTCGACACCCTGCAGCATCGCATGCCCTTCCCCATCCGTGCGGTACAAGTCGACGGCGGTTCCGAGTTCGCCGCCGAATTCGAACTCGCCTGTAAGCAGCGCCGCCTCCATCTGTTCGTGCTGCCCCCGCGTTCTCCCAAACTCAACGGCGCCGTCGAACGCGCCAATCGTACCCATACCGAGGAGTTCTACCAGGTCACGGCTTGTTCCCTGGAAATGAAAAAACTCAATCGCGAACTCCGCCAGTGGGAAAAGATCTACAACACCGTCCGTCCTCACCAGGCCCTTGGCTACTTAACTCCGCAGCAATTCCTGCGGCAAATCGCATCCCCTCGAAAGGAATGAAAAAGTGTCACTCATCCACTGGACGAGTACAACTGGTTGACGGTTTTCTGCGCCGCACGTTAAAATGGTTGAGTTTGCCTGTACTTGCGGTTCCGTTCTGGGGCCGTCCGCCATCGTTGCCAAGAGCGTCGACGCGGAAAGCAGCAAGCATAGAACATCATCAGGTTCCGTAGATCGCGCCGGTGTGCGACGGGATGGATTGTGCGTTTTCCCTGTCGCGCAGCAAGACGCGTCGGACTCAGGAGACATAAGCATGTACGCGGTTATCCGCACAGGTGGGAAGCAGTACCGGGTTGCGCCGGGCGACGTGATTCGGGTGGAAAACGTGGGTTCGGAAAATCGTGGTACTGGCACCGACGGTCGAGTGGAGTTCAGCGATGTGCTGGCGGTTTCGGCGGGCGATGGGCAGATTGGCAAGCCGCAGCCCGGAGCGCTGGTGACCGGCGACGTGGTCGAGCAGGGCCGCGAGAAGAAAATCCTGGTGTTCCATTACAAACGCAAGAAGCAGTACAAGAAGCTGCGCGGGCATCGCCAGGGATTTACGGCGGTACGGATTACGGAGATTACGTTCGATGGGCAGAAGTTCACGGCTCCGGATATTCCTAAGAAAATAGCCAAGCCGAAGAAGTTGGCTCCTGTAGAGACGGGAGAGGTCAAGGCTGAGGCGAAGGCTCATAAGGCTCCGGCAAAGAAAAAGGCTGCAGCCAAGAACCCGGCGGCTAAGAAGGCCGCTCCGAAGAAAAAGAAGTAAGGCGTCTAAAGCAACTGCGGAGCCCTCGCTTCGCTTGCGATGACAACAGAGCAGACTTGGGATAACAACAAGGGAAATTAATTCATGGCACATAAAAAAGGGCAGGGTACTTCTCGCAACGGGCGCGACTCGAACGCGCAGCGGTTAGGTTTCAAGGCTTTTGGCGGACAACTGGTTCCCGGCGGCACAATTATTGTGCGTCAACGGGGGACGCGGGTGAAGCCGGGTTTGAACGTAGGCCGCGGCAAGGACGATACCTTGTTTGCAAAGATCACGGGCCGGATTGTGTTTAAGGACCGGGGTCAGCTGGGCAAGTACGTCATGATTGAGCCCGTCGCTGCGAACTAGCGGCTGTTTGTGATTCTTCGCGGACACTCGTGTCCGCGCTACATTTTCACGCTCAACAGCCTCGCCTTCGGGCCGGGGCTTTTTTGTTTTCACTCGTTCCTAACGGGCGAGAACGCCCGTCCTCCACGAGCAACGGTCATGTTTATCGATGAAGCCACAATTCGGGTGAAGGCTGGGGATGGGGGGAACGGTTGTCTGGCTTTCCGGCGGGAGAAGTATGTGCCGCGGGGAGGGCCATCGGGGGGCGATGGCGGCGACGGCGGCGACGTCATTATGGAATCGAGCGAGCGCCACAACACCCTGGTGCACTTCCGTTTCAATCCTGAATACAAGGCGGAGCGCGGACGCCATGGCGAGGGTTCGAATTGCAAGGGACGCGAAGGCGCAGATGTTTTGCTGAAAGTCCCCGTGGGCACGATCGTGTACGACGCAGACACGGGCGAGAAGATACACGATTTTGCGCGCGCGGATGAACGCGTTGTGATCGCCCACGGCGGACGCGGTGGGCGTGGGAACGCGAGATTTGCGACATCGACTCATCAGGCTCCGCGCGAGCATGAAGAGGGACGGCCTGGCGAAGAACGCGTCTTCCGTCTAGAACTTAAGCTGCTTGCCGACGTAGGGCTGGTCGGTTATCCCAACGTCGGCAAGTCGACGCTGATTTCGCGCATCTCAGCCGCGCGGCCGAAGGTTGCCGATTATCCCTTCACGACTCTGCAGCCCAATCTCGGAGTGGTAGCCGTCGGAGAGGCCAAGGAGGAGCGCAGCTTTGTGGTCGCGGATATTCCGGGACTGATTGAAGGGGCTCATACAGGATCGGGCCTGGGCATGCAGTTCCTGCGGCACATTGAACGCACGCGGTTGCTGGTGCATCTGGTGGATGTGTCCGATGCGAGCGGCCGGCCCGATCCGGTGAAGGACGTCGAAGTCATCAACGGTGAATTGAAAAGCTTTGGGGCGGGGCTCGATCAGAAGCCGGTGATCATGGTGGCTTCGAAGATCGATGTCGCGAATAAGGACAAGCTGGCGAAGTTGAAGCGCTATTGCAAGGAACGAGGGCTGGAGTTGTTTCCCATCTCAGCGGTGACGGGCAAGGGCGTTGAGGAATTGAAGTTCGCAATGGCCGACAAGGTTGAGGAAGTGCGAGGAGATATCGAGCCGTCATTAGCGAATGGTCAGGAAAAACGCTAAGAGCGACAATTGGGCAGGGAGCGGTCAGGTTGAAATCGAAATCAGTACCGTGGACAAAGTGCTTCTTTAACAAGGATTGCCCATGCGGTAGCGCTCAGAAGTCATACAAATGTTGCTGGAGAGGCGCCGGACGCTGGGAGAAAGCCCCCGTTGGTGTCGTCAACGTCAGTGCGCCTCCCTTTGGGAATGATCGGTGCTACCTGTCACCTCTCGGGTCCTGCTGCGCAAAAATCACCAGAGAACACTTTATATCCAAGAATATTTTAGAGAAGGTCACGACAGGCACGCTGCGATTCGAGGGCTCCGGACACTTCTTCGGCGGCAAGCAACAAGTCGATATTGGCATCGACGATTTTTGCGCCAAGGTGCTTTGCGATAATCACAATTTGTCTTTGTCGGTTCTTGACACCGCCGCCGGACTTGCGTTCTCCACCATAGAGGCTCTAGCGAGGGACGTTGCTAATTTGGGGCCCGGCGAGAGATCCTTCCATATATCGTCGGGCATAGATATTGAGCGATGGATGATTAAGGTGTACTGCGGATTGGTTGCTGCCAAGAAAATACGAAGTGCATCCGGAAAAAGAGTACCGCGGAACGCTCTAGAACTGCGCCTCTTGAATTCATTGATGGGGACGACTTCCTTACCGACACCGCTAGGACTGTACATGCACACGTTCGTCGGGCAGCAACTAAAACCCGGAGGGCTATCTTTCGGCACGATAAAGCTCACGGACGGCTCCGACGAGGTCGGCGGCCTCATATTGTCATGGGGATTGATGAGCTTTGTGTTGTTAATCTCGCCTCGTTACGGCCAAGCGTTCCACGAGCCAAATTGGCATCGACATCAATCTCTTGCCTGGAACATAAGGCAAGGCGCCGCCAGAGTTGCGTATCTTTTCACATATTAACCCCGGTACCCACTAGGTTCGCGTCAGTCCTTTGGGCGCTAACCGCGCTAGTAATCCGCCGCGTGTGTGGTCGAGCGCCGCGCCTGGCTTACTTCGGCAGCCTTACGCCTCGGCCATGTGCGAGCCGTGCTGGAAGTGGTATTGGAGAATCTTCGCGGCGAGAGCAGGGTTCATCGAAGGAGTTTCGGCCTTTACGGTGCGAACGACTTCGCCGCGGCAGACGACCTCGGCCGCGGACAGTCCCGCGATTTCCGCGGGCAGAACCAGATTGATCTCTAGCTGAACTGTTTCTGGCAGCAATTCTTCCGCACGAAACAGCAGGCCCGAGCGGCTGATGTTCTCGGTGGTGCCGGCGCGCCAGGCTTCCTCTCCGATCGGGCGATATTTCAGCGGCAACTGCAGTTTGAACCGCTGTGCGCGGAATGGCGACAACTTCGCGTTCGGACCGGCTTCCACTTCCATGGCTAAACGAGCGGACATTGAGACCTCCTTGGGGCGTGGTGCATCCAACACCTCCCGCACTTTTGCCTTGAGCGTGAGAAGAGTAAAGGGCTTCTGGAGCAGGGTGATGCCGGCGTCCAGCGTGCCGTTTTGGCCAATCGCGTTTTCCGTATAGCCCGACATGTAAAGCACTCGCATCTCCGGCCGACGCGGACAAAGCTGGTTGGCCAGTTCGCGACCAGTCATTCCTGGCATTACGACGTCGGTGAGCAGCAGGTGAATGGGGCCGGAGTGGGCGTTCGAAATCAGAATCGCAGTGGCAGGATCGCCTGCGTCGATCACGGTATATCCTTGGCGCTCCAGGTACTCGCGGGCGAGACGCAAGACTGTGACTTCGTCTTCGACCAACAGAACGGTTTCGCGGCCTTGCTGAACTGCCTTAGCGGCAACTGCCGGTTGAGCCACAGCTGGTTCTCCAGTCTCACTTACCCGGGGCAGGTAGACCTTGAACGATGTTCCCTTGCCAGGTTCGCTGTAAGCCCAGATGTAGCCTCCGCTTTGCTTGACGATGCCGTAAACCATGGAAAGACCCAGGCCCGTGCCCTTCGCACCTTTGGTGCTGAAGAACGGTTCGAAGATGCGGCTTTGGGTTTCGGCATCCATTCCTACTCCGGTGTCGCTCATGGCCAGCATCACGTACTCACCCGGCTCCGCCGGGGGATGAAGCCGGGCATAACTTTCGTCCAGCGAAACATTCGCAGTCTCGATGGTGAGCTTGCCGCCGCGGGGCATGGCGTCGCGCGCGTTCACCGCCAGATTCATGATGACCTGTTCGATCTGGCTGGGATCGGCCTTGGCGGCGCCCAGTTCGGCGCCCGGCACCATCACGAGTTCAACGTCTTCGCCGATAAGCCGGGTCAGCATCTTGAAGTTTTCAGTGACCACCGCATTCAGATCGAGGACCTTCGGGGTTAGCATCTGCTTGCGGCTGAAAGCCAGGAGCTGACGCGTGAGCGCAGTAGCGCGGCTGGCGGCATTGGCGATTTCCTGAGCGGGGCCGCGGACAGCAGGATCGGGACCGATCCGTTCCAGCAGAAACTCGCAGTATCCCGAGATCACCATGAGCAGATTGTTAAAGTCGTGGGCAATTCCCCCAGCCAGCCGGCCAACCGCTTCCATTTTTTGGGCTTGACGGAGTTGTTGTTCGAGCGCGCGATGTTCGGTCACGTCCTCGGCGAACAGCTCGAAGAACGTGGTGCTGTGCTCATCGCGAATCGTGCGCCCGGAAAGGCGGACCGTGATGGGAATGCCGTCCTTGCGGACCCAATCTGCGATCAGGCCGTTAAAGCGATGAGAGGAACGAAAATGATCGGCAACCACGAACCACTGCTGGGTGTCGGCATAAAGATTCGCCAGGTTGCCGTCCACCAGTTCGGAAGGCGAAGCGTAACCCAGCATGCTCACGAGCGCCGGGTTCGCGCTCAGAAGAATGCCGTCCGAGTCGCACCGACAAATGCCGTAGGGCGCATTCGTGACCAGTGACCGAAAATTGATTTCCGAGCGCCGCAGTCCTTCCTGGGCCGAACGCAGAGCTGCATTAAATGAGCAAATCAGCAGCGCCACAAACACAAACAACGTCAGATGTATGATAGCTTTGCGATATTCGGCGGGGGAGTGGTCGCCTGCCAGGGAAAAATAAGCGCTGACGGTGAGGGCGAAAGAAGTCGCGACAAGCCCTGGCTTCCAGCCCCCGTACCAGGCGCTGACCATGATGGCGACGGCAAACACGACCAGGCGGCTTTCAACGACATCCGCCAGCATGAGTGCCGGGATCAGGGCGAGGGTAATGCTGAGGACAGCGACGCCGTATCGGAGGATGGGCGCCCGAGCCGGGGGAATGTAGCGTGCGCGAAGAAGGGGGAGCTTCAATCGCATCAAAGCCAACTTTAGTTCCAAAATGGGAACTCCGCGAGTTACGGGAGTTCAGGTGGTTGCTGATGGGCGGGCGCTGACCATGCGTACAACCACTGCCACAACGGTTAACTGAATGTACAACGAGTTTGGCCTGTGAATGTCACCTACGCTGCAAAATTCCGGATTTCGTGAATCAAGAGATACACGGGGACGAAAGACAATACAGCATCTGCCTGTTTGAATAACTTATGAACATCGCACTCTTTGGCGGAACCTTTGATCCAATTCACCTCGGACACCTAACTCTCGCGCGGGCAGCGCAGGAACGCTTCCAACTGGGGTGTGTGCACTTCGTCCCGGCCAACATTCCACCGCATAAGCAGCGGCATCCGATTACTTCTTATTTCCATCGCTACGCCATGGTGGCTCTGGCGACCATGAACGAGAAGGTTTTCGTGCCATCGCTTCTTGAGGCTCCGCCAGAGTCGCCGGTCATGGCGATCACCGGAAAGAAGGGTCGAACTGAAAACGCGCAGCCGGACGCGAATTACACGATCGACACGGTTCGTAGTTTGAAACAAACGCTAAAGAAGAGCGATCGCCTTTTCTTCCTGATTGGAGTGGATGCATTCAATACCATCGCCACGTGGCACGAAGCGGTAGCGCTGTTTCGCGAATGTGAATTCATCGTGGCCAGCCGCCCGGGATATTCACTGGCCGATGTGGCCAACGCTCTGCCAGAAGCGCTACGGCCGAAGTCAGCGGTGACGAAGCCGTTTGTGAAGCAACCGGCGAAAGGCGACCTGGTCCTGTCCGGGGTGACGGTGCATCTGCTCGAAAATGTACATCAGAACGTTTCGGCTACGGCGATTCGGGACGCAGTCGCGGCCAAACGGTCGCTAACGAAGTTTGTAGATTCCGCGGTCGCTGAGTACATCAAGAAGATGGGATTGTATCGGAGCCGGTAGCTAGCCGTCGTTCGTCGTTGCTCTTGGTCAATCGTTCTCGGTTCTTCGTTGGGAATTGTTAGCTACGCTGGACGACATGCGGATTGTGGCTTGTCAGTTAGAATGAATAGAGCAACGACGACCGACCAACGACCGAAAACTAACGCATGAAAAAGAATGATTTGAAACGACAAGTATCCGAAGCCGTTACCGCTTGCCAGGAAAAACAGGCGGAAGGAATTACAGTCCTCGAACTGGAACAAGGATCGGGCGCATTCACGGATTACTTTGTCGTGTGCAGCGGGACTAACCCCCGCCAGATCCAGGCCATCTCGGACGAGGTCGAGGAACGGCTCGACAAAGCGGGGCAGCGTCCGACTCACGTCGAAGGCTACAAGCAAGCGGAATGGGTCCTGCTCGACTACGTAAACTTCGTGGTGCACGTGTTCTCGGAGAAGGCGGGGAAGTTCTACGATCTGGAACGGCTCTGGAAGTCCGCCAAGCGATTAGAACCGTCGGAGCTAAGAACCAAACGAACCGCAACCCGAAGCGTCGCAAGAAAACGGGCATAAAGAAAAACCAGCCGCGGATTTTTCATTTATTTCGCCGATCAAGAGAGGAAGGCTGATGTGTGTAATCCGTGCACACCCTTGGCCAGCTTTGGCATGAACGCAGATTCAAATCCGCAGTGGGGCAGTTCCTACCGCCTGATCGCTTCCGAGAAATGGAAGGCGAAGTCGTCCGCCATGGGGCGAGACGTCACCGACTCGCTGGTCGAATATGCGCAACCGCGACCCGGAATGAAGGTGTTGGATCTGGCTAGCGGCACGGGGGAACCGGCAATCAGCTTGGCGGCGCGCGTAAACCCTGATGGTCAAGTGACCGCCCTCGATCTGAGCAGCGAGCTTCTCGAAATCGCTTCCGAACGGGCTCAGCAGCGCGGCTTGACGAATTTCTCGACCAGACAAGCGGACGCGCAGCAGCTTCCATTTCCAGAGCAGAGCTTCGACCTCATCACCAGCCGCTTCGGCGTGATGTTCTTTCAGGATTGTGGGCAAGCAATGCGTGAAGTACATCGCGTGCTAAAACCGGGATCCCGAGCTTGTTTTCTGGCTTGGGGATCGTTCGAGCAACCGTACTGGTCTAGCACGATGGGCACAGTCGTCAAACATGTCGGCGGGCCTGCGCTTGTTGCTGGCGGACCGGATCCCTTCAGATTTGCTGCGCCGGGGAGCTTGTCATCGGTACTGGAAAAGGCGGGCTTCAGCAATGTTGTGGAGGAAACAAGAACACTTCCGTGGACCTGGCCGGGAACAGCAGAAGAAGTCTGGGAGCAGGCGCGGGCTGTCGCAACGCCATTCCTTTCTCTTCTGCAGAAAGTTCCCGAAGACAAGCGGAATGAAATCAACCGCGAGGTCATAGCTGCGATCCAGCAATATGCTGATGGCAACAGTATAAAATTCGGTGCCATGGTAGTTTTGGCCTCGGGAACAAAGATGTAAAGCAGTTCCCGGAACGAAGAATGCACCGGCCCTCACCTTAGATTGTCTCGTTCTTGATCGACCGAATTTGTAGGCCTTCCAGCCTGCTCTGTGTTTAAATCCCCGGTGTGAAATTAAGAATCGCATGGATTGGCAAAACGAAAGAACCGGCCATCCAGACCCTGACTGACGAGTACCTGAAGCGGCTATCTCGTTATGCCGATGCGCAGGGAGTGACACTGAAAGATGAGTCCGCCTTGCTAAAGCTCTGTGAGCGCGACGCGCGTCCCATGAGGCACACGCTTGTGCTGCTCGACAGTCGTGGAAGGCAGCTTTCCTCGGAAGAGTTCGCGAAATTTCTTGGCAATCATCAAGATCGCAATCCTCTTCCGCTGCTGTTCGCCGTGGGCCCCGCGAACGGATTCACCGAGGAAGCGCGGCAGGAAGCGAACTTGTTACTCTCCCTGGGAAAAATGACAGTTGCCCACGAGCTCGCACGAGTGGTATTGCTGGAACAACTCTACCGCGCGTTCACTATTTTGAAGGGGCACCCGTACCACCTTGGACACTGAGACCGCACACGAAAGCAGGCAGGTACCTTCGTGATGTTTCATCTTCTCAAGTTGCCATTTAGAGTCGGTGCCTGATCGGTTGCTGATATTGATTTTGATTTAAGGAGCCTTCCCCCATGAAAAATCCCCTCGATGTACTCCGAATGAAAGAACAGGAAATCCAACGAGTCAAGCAGGAGATAGAAGCGCTGCGGATCACGGCCAAATTGCTCGGCGAAGAACCTCACTCGACCGCCGACGGGAAAGTCGAGTACCGGCAAGTCGTCAATATGCCCTAGGGAGACACTGATTAAGTGCTGCCTTTCCACCGCCAGTATAGATAAAGTCATCCGGGATGAGCTCTTTCGATCAGCGGAGGACACTGCCGAGGATGACGGGATTCAAGCGGTACACGAAGAAGACGCGACAGGCGATGTTTCTGGAAGCGATGGAGCAGGTGGTGCCGCGGGCTAAGCTGTGCTCGTTGATCGAGCCGCACTATCCGAAGCCGGGTAATGGAAGACGATCGAAAGAGTTGGAATGGATGCTGCGGATTTATTTTCTGCAGCAGTAGTTCAACCTGTCGGACCCGACCGTGGAAGAAGCGTTGTTGGAGTCGGTCACGTTGTTCCGTCATTTGCTGGAAGCGCACAATTCCGTTGCGCTCTAGTCAACTTGTTTGTGAGCCGCAAAAAACTGTTGATGGTAGCGGCGTAGCCCGTCCTGCATCACCGGATGCGCGCAGAACGGCAGCGAAACGAGTTCCACCACCCCAGTCGCAGCGGAAATGCTATTTCCTGAGCCTTGCAAATTCGCTCCGTTAGAAACACTGCTTGTTGAGAGTCTCCCTGGCAACATCAATGCGGCGGACAGGAGTGCCTCGCCCTACACAGGTATATTACTTTTTGTAGCGGAGGAACTTTTCTATGGCAATCGCGCTTGCTGATGACGTCAGGCAACTGCTGGATCGGGCTAATTTTGCTCACCTGGCAACGCTGATGGAGGATGGCTCGCCGAACAGCACTCCGGGGTGGGTGGGACGAGAAGGAGATCGAATCATCGTGTGCACGGGAGCGAAGTCGCTCAAGGCGCGCAATACTCAGCGCGATCCACGAGTTGCGCTCTCCATGGTGGACTTCAACGATCCCTATCGGGAGATCCAGCTTCGGGGACGGGTGGTCGAGCAGCGTCCTGACCCCGAGTTGAAACTGATGGACGCAATCTCGATGCGGTATATAGGAAAGCCGTTCCCAATGCGCGCTTACGAAGGTCGCGTGGCTCTGATTATCGAAGTCGACAAGGCGCGCTACATGAAACTTCCCTTTGAGCACACTCCCGCCGGGTAGCCGGTTGTGGGATACACCACTTACCGGGGCGAGGGCGCCCGCGCCACACATCTATAACCAAATTCCTTGGGAGCAGTCCATACTTAGAGGGAATTGGTTCTTCGGAGGTAGCCATGAAGCGTCGAGACTTCATTGTTCACACACTTGGCGGGTTGGGCGCTGCCTGGGTTGGATCGCGTAGCCTGGCGGCGTGGGCATCCCCTGCGCCGGCTTTAGCTACGAAGTACAAAGCATCGGACACAGTAGTGCTGGGTCGAACCGGTATCAAGACCAGCCGCCTGGCTATGGGGACGGGCACGATTGGTTTTGGCCATCATTCCAATCAGACGGAACTCGGCGTCAAGGGGCTGTCTCAATTACTGCTCAACGGTTATGACCAGGGGTTGCGATTCTTCGATGCGGCCGATGCCTACGGAAGCCATCCGCACGTGGCCGAGGCGCTCAAGCAGTTGCCTCGCGACAAAGTTACGGTTTTGACCAAGACGTTCTCGCGCGATCCGAAATCAGCGCGGGCTGACCTCGATCGTTTTCGCCGTGAGTTGGGGACTGATTACCTGGACGTTTGTCTGATTCACTGTGTGACGGAAGGCGACTGGACGGAGCGCTATAAAGGAGTGATGGATGTGCTCTCGGAAGCGAAGCAGAAGGGCATCATTCGGGCACACGGGTGTTCGTGTCACAGCATTGAAGCGCTGCGGGCGGCGGCAAAGTCATCCTGGGTGGAAGTTGATCTGGTACGCATCAACCCCATCGGCTCGCATATGGATGCCGACCCTAAAACCGTGACGGACGTGCTCGGCGAGATGCGGGCTGCCGGGAAAGGGATTGTGGGAATGAAGATTTTGGGCCAGGGAGACTTGCGGGCGCGGCAGGACGAGGCGCTGAAGTATGCATTGTCGTTGGGAGTCTTGGATGCGTTCACGATTGGGGCGGAGAGCAAGGCCGAGCAGCAGGACTTGATCCGGCGAATCGAGATGGCAGCTTGAGCGGCAGCAGATTCCTCGCTTCGCTCGGAATGACAATCTGGTTCTCTTATTGCTTTTGAAGGAGCAAGGTCATAAGCTCTTCGTCGGCGTAGGTCTCGCCCACTTTCAGTGCTTGCGGCTCACGGCCGTAGATTTGAAAGCCTAATTGCAAATAGAGCTTCCTGGCGGCTGGTTGTCCGCTCGCTACGGCCAAGGTTACCTGTTCGAGTTGTGGCTGTGGTCGAACCCTTCGCAGAACTTCTTCCATCAGCGCTCGGCCAACGCCTTTTCCGCGTTGCCCGGGCTGGACGTAGACGCCCCAAATGCGTCCCTTGTGCCTGGTTTTCTCTTCCGGAGAGCGGAAGTATCCTGTCATACCGACGAGGCGGCCGTCGACGAATGCACCCAGCACGAAGCTCTCACCTGCACCAGAACCGAGCCGGGCTGCCACGGATTCGGGTGTCGTTGCCCGATGCGCTGCAGCGGAGGAGGAAAACGCCATCGGTTCTGTTTCGAGGGCTTCGAGTCGTAGTTGCCAAAATATTTCTGCATCCTGCTCGCTCAAGGTTCGTATCTGCATGCTTGAGTTTATCCGGATAGAGAGCGATGGCTCCAGCGATGAGTGAGACACTGAAATGAATGCGGCTGTTGCGAGCACAATGCAGAGATCCTTCGCTTTGCTCAGGATGACTTCAAAACATTTGTTCTGCGCGTTGCGCGCTGGAGTGCTTCTGCGTACACTGGCGGTCAGCCACGAAGTCAAAACCGACAGTCTAGTTTACCCGTGAAGACTACGAACTCTAACCTGAGCGTGTGGTTCCTGGTAGCTTTGCTGGTCGGAGCCCTGGTGCTGGGCTTTTGGCTTTTCCGTCCTTTCCTTCAGCCGTTGGCGTTTGCGACTGTCCTCGGCATCGGATTCTACCCACTCCATCTTGGTATAGGCCGGATCGTGCGTGGTCCGAACAAGTCTGCCCTGCTGACCACCTTCGCGGTGCTTCTGATCATTGTTCTGCCGGCTGTGCTGATTGCGTCAGCGGCGGGCGGCGACCTGATTAAAACCGCCCGGTACTTTAACGACCGCGGCATTCGGGAAGGCGGAGCCGCCGTTTACCTGAGCCGGGCGCAACAGCGCGCGCTCGGATGGCTGGGGAAATACGTAGACGTCGAAGCGTTGCGTTTGGAGGATACGCTGGCTAATCTTCCCAGCCTGGCCAGCAAGTTCCTGCTGGCGGCGGGCACTGGATTAGTGGCCGGACTGGCGGGCTTCGCGGGGAACGCCATCCTGACATTCCTGATTCTGTTCTTCGTGTTTCGAGACGGACCGGCAGCGGTCGAGAACGTGGCGGCAATGCTTCCACTCAGCACGGTGCAGGCGGGGCGTCTGCTGAGTGGAATTCGCGACAGCATCGTGGCCAACCTGTACGGGATTCTCGCAGTCGGGTTCGCCCAGGGCCTGCTCACCGGACTCGCCTGTGAGGTTCTGCGGGTGCCGTCAGCGTTGCTGTTGGGGTTGGCCGCTGCGGTATGCTCTCTCGTTCCGATCGTCGGAACCATGCTGATCTGGCTGCCGGCCGCCATCTATCTGATGGTCATCGGTCATCTCTGGAAAGGGATTGCGCTGATCCTCTGGGGAGCGCTGGTGGTGGGCACAATTGACAACATCATTCGGCCGCTGGTGATTGGCAGCAAGGTTGAACTTCATCCGTTGTTGCTGCTGTTCGCATTGCTCGGAGGGCTTCAGGCATTCGGGTTTATCGGACTTTTTATTGGGCCGGTGGTGATCTCGGTAATCGCCGCCTTGATCAATATTTTGAGGGAAGAACTGGCAGCGTCATCAAAGGGTGCCCCACCGGGGGTAGCTTCGGCGGTGTAAGTCAATAGAAATATAGTGGTTGCGGTGGGAGAGATGGCGGATTGGCGGATCGATAACGCGAAGCGGACGCGCGGGGCTCTGTTGCGATCGATGAAATATTCGCGCCTGAGTGAACATTGGGATCACGACCATTGCGAAGGATGCTGGGCCAAATTCATGGAATCTGGCCCACCTAACGCACTCACAGAGGGGTACGTCACCCAGGATGGGCGTTGTTGGATATGTCCAAACTGTTTTCGAGATCTGAAGGATGAAATGGGGTGGAAGCTGGCTTGAACGACGCCGGCGACTCTTTCCAGGGATCGTCGCATGCATCCCGACGGGTCAGGCATCCAGATCAATCCGAACGCTTAACAGTTGAGTGCCGAAAAAGCGGACGGCGGCAGCGTTGCTGGCGCTGCCCGGCAACTCTTTCGCGAGCCAGCGCTGGCGCTCACGTGGATCGTCTTCGGAAAGCACGTTGGCTGTGCCGGTATGCCAACGAGCGCGCAGCCCTTCCCGCAGTTTCAGGCGTACCCGCGGATTCACCGCAATATTGCGAATGTAGCTTGCCTGCGGGCCGTGCTCCGCCACGATCCAAAACTGGTTGCCCACGCGTCCGTTGCCCACGGGAGTGCGTCGTGGCTTTCCGGTCTTGCGGCCCGTGGTTTCGAGAAGCGCGTATCCTGACGGGGCGAGGCCGATTGAAAGCAGAAACTCGATGGGCGGATTGAACAGATATTTCTGAAGAAAGTGAACAATTCGATGTTTCATTTTGCTCGCGCTCGCAGGTGTGGACTCATGCAATCGGCGGATAAACGTATCTGAGTTGGAGCGACGGTATTGTACTGCGAGAAGCCGTAGTTGGCGTAACGGCTAGGCCAAACGAGACACGCGGAAAGGCCAGAGACGACCTTGCCACGACTGTTGAGTGAAGCTGTCGCCACAGGGTCTGCAGCAAATCAAAAAATCCTGCCGCGGTGGACAAAAACTATTCGATCGCTGAATTCCACGGCAAGGGCATAACCGGATGCGACGCGTGCCCAAACATGACTCCGGTTTCCACTTCAACTGGCTGGCGGTCCTGCAAGTACGGTTTGAATCTCCATTGCTTCAGGGCATCGGTGATCGCTCCGGCCTGGTCGGGAAAGGCGCTGAGAAAGTGAATGTGCTTTACCTTACCTTCTTTGTCGATAATGATGCGAACTGGAACAGAGTTGAACTTGTGCTCGGTGAGGATGGGATCAACCCGGGCGATCACATTTCCACCCTCCGCGTAGTCCTTAATACAGACAGGAACATCGCCCCCACCGGTCCCCGTGCCGGAACCGGCTTCTGCTGATAGCCCCATCTTGTTCAGGTCGAGCATCAAGCTCTCTAGAAGCTTCGTGTCGCGGCTGGTTAGCACGATTTCAAGCACGTGGCAACGGATCTGGGTCGCCAGAACATACCAGTGCAGCTGGGCTACAGGAGACCAGTAGGCAAAGAAGGCAAACGAGTGGCCAGCGATTCTGGTTTGGGAAGGCGGTAATTCCACTTTGTAGTCGCCTTGCAAATTGTCCTTCGTGTAGGTGATGAGTTCCGACGCGTTGCGTACTGGTAGTGGCGTAAAGAACATGTCCTCGGCGGTAATCAAGATACTTCCTCGAGCCGGTCCTTTGAATGTGTCCGCCGGGCTGATCTGTGCTAGTACGTAGCGGCCGGTGTCTGACGGAGGGGGCCCTTCGTAGTTCTCGGCCCAGTCCCTGGGGAGAGCGTAGGTCATCCCAAAATACTGATCACGGAAAACGCCGTTGGTCACGCTCCCACCCTCCGGCACCGGAGTCACAGAATCACTCGCGCTCGACCAGGCGCCTTTTACGAGGATGACTCCCGTGGGCACTTTGGTCTCGGGCTGCATATTGTTGGAAAAATCACCACTGTTTGGAACGTTTTGCGACGGTGTGTTCTGACACCAGATGAGAGGCGGGACGCACAACGTGAGAACGAACAGGCAGCGGCAAAACCGACAGCGCATATTTCTCGTGATAAATCGCAGCAATTTCAGACCTCCGGAGCTGGAAAAACTGGCGAGGCCCTTGCGAGTCTCGCCAGAGAAGCGACTACAGTGAACGCAGGAAGTCCAGGATTTCCTGCTGCTGGGTGGGGCTGAGGTTGAAGAAATTCTGCTCCACAGTGGTGCCTTCGCTGCCGTGGCTCGCATGGTCGCGAATCGCTGTGACGAGGTTCGTGGTGCGGCCATCATGCAACAGGAAGATTCGCTGTCCCAATCCCCACAAGGGAGCAGTGCGGAACTGGTCGCCGCCGGCGCCGCCTTGTGAGACGTTGTCTGCCAAGAGGCTACCCATGTGATGGACCTCAATGTCAGAATAGGTACTCACCCGGGCATTACTTAAAGAACCAGTGATTTTCGAGGCTTGGGTGTTTCCAAGAGTCGAATTGTGACAGGTCGCACAGCCGATAGAGCTAAACAAGGAGCCCCCAGCAGCGATAGTTTGAGCAGAGACCTGCTGTCCATTCAGCACAACTCCGCCGGGGGGCGGCGGGGCAAGGGTCCGCATGAAGTTGGCAAATCCCGAGACATCATCCAGAACTGCTGCCTGTGGCGACGCAGCCGGATTGGAAGTGTCTTCCGGGTATCCGGTCCCGCTAAGGTTCAAACAGTTTGCCGGCAGGCCGGTGCCCATCTGGTCTTCCCCAGGCAACGGCCGGTCCTGTCCGAAGACCAGGTTGGAGATACCCATCTCTACGTTGTAGGCCTCTCCGGCAAAGGTGTGCAGAGATTTATTCTGCGCCTTCCAGCCGAAGCGGCTGATGGTGCCATCGTTGCCGTTGTGGTTGAAGGTGCCGGAAATGCCAAAGTTGTTGTTGCTGTTGACCGCCAGATTGTTCAACAGGGTTGAGTCGTCCAGATTCTCGATCAGGCCCGTGCCAAAGGTTGGCGTAGGGATGCGAAAGATGATGTCATTGGCCTGCTGCGCCGCGGCAAAACTGGGCTGCGGAAGACTGCAGCTGCCAGCGTCGGAGCGGCCGGTAACGGTGAACAGGTCTTCCACTCCGCCGTTAGGAGCGCTGGTGTTGACCGTACCGTTCCGATTGAAAAAGAACGGGAATCGAGCTTCACGGGTAGGGCCATTGGCTGTAATGAAAGATGGAGTCGTGTTGCCAGGCGCGACTCCGTTGCTGGTGAACTGGAACTGCGGATTGACTGCAGCACCGGAGCCACCGATCGCTGGCTGCGCGTGGCAAGAACTGCAGCTGATCGAGTTAAACCGCGGCCCCAGACCGTTGTTGGCCCCGCCCGAAACAGTCTCTACCTCCTGGAAACGCGCCTGTCCGTCATTAAAAAAAGCCAGGGTGCCAGGGGGGCTATCGGTCAGCACTGTTGGGAGCGCTGCGCCGGTGCCGCGGTTGCCACTCTGAACTCCGGGGTCGGTTTGAGCAAATGCGATGCAGGGGACGAACAGCACCGCCAGAGCGAAAACTGTCACGAGCACTTTCTCGATCACGATTTTGCTTTGTAGCGTCTTGCTTGAATCTCGCATTGCTTTCTCCTTGATTCCGTTCCCACAAATACCCGGGGGATTTCCGCCGCGCAGGCCGTCAAATGGGCCCGCAAGAAATGCGGCGGCTGAAGGGCTTTTCGGTGGACAGCTTCAGACACACAAATAGCGTACGAAGCTGCATCCAGTCATGGAGCACACTCCAATAAAGTCGTCTGGACTTTCGACGCGGAGCTTACCCAACGCAATTTTGGCTGACGCGGCGGCGCGACATGCAGGCAGCGAAGAGGACGCGGAAGTAGCGGATACACTCGGCCGAGTGGCACCAGCCGGGAATGGGGCAGAGATTAGTACAGGCAAAAATGAGAGTCAATCAAAAACTGCGCGAGCATGCACTTCCTATTCTTCGCGGAGCCTATCTCGTGCAAAATATTTACGGTATGCGCTTCCCGCTTTGAGCCCCTATCGAGAGAAGATCCAAATGCTAGACTACTTCGGGATCGGAAAGGCGCTTCTATGGGCGATGCCCCACAAATAAACGCTGCGATTCAAAACACGCTCGACCTGGCGTCGCGCTGTAACCAGGCTGAAACCAGCGACAATTACGGCCTTTTGGGCGACCAAGTCGAAGAACTTGATGGCCGGGCGCGCGAAGCTGTGCAATCGCATCTCGACTTCGCTTCCCTGCTGCCTAAACTGAAAGCAGGAAAGCAGCTGACCCCCGCTGATTTGAAAACGCTGGAGTTGCTGATCGTTGGAGACGCGGAGTACTTCCTTAAGTATGAGACCGAATTCGATCATTGGAAGAGCGACGTCAAGCAGTTAGTCGGGGAGATATCGAAGCTGCAGTCGTCTGATCTCGACGTGGACGGTTTGATGCATTTGCGCGCTCTCTGCGCAGAGGTTCGGCGGGTGTTGCCTGCCGTCGTCTATTACCTCGATCAGAAGGAACGGGCGAAGAAGTTCCAGCAAGCGACGCAGGAGTCGATCGATCCGGAGGGTTATCGCGTGCTTGCCGAGATCGTGGAGCAGATGCTTTTGTCAGACAAGATGTAGGAGTAGAAGAACGCGTTGACCGCGGTGTTAGACTGATCGGTCATTTTTCGAGGGAGAATTTTCTTGTCGATTGATCCTGTTCTGGTTGTCCATGGAGGCGCCTGGGCCATTCCGGATGACATGGTCCAAGCTCATCTCAACGGAGTGCGCAATGCCATGGCCGCAGGTTGGCAAGTGTTGAGCCGCGGCGGTTCGGCGCTCGATGCGGTCGAGGAAGCCGTGGTAGTCATGGAAGACGACGAGACCTTCGACGCCGGACGCGGCAGCTTCCTCAATCGTGAGGGAAAAGTACAACTCGATGCTCTGATCATGGAAGGCGCGACCCTGCGCGCCGGAGGCGTAGGGTGTGTGGAACATTTGCGTAATCCGGTGCGTGCCGCTCGCAAGATCTTGAGCGAGAGTCCACACGTATATTTCGTTGCCGAGGGCGCGGAGCGCTATGCCGCCGAGCACGGCATTCCGCTGTGCAAGAACGAAGACCTGATCATCCCCCGTGAAGTCGAACGGTTGCAGGAATTCCAAGCGCACGCTGCTGAGGAGAAAGCGGATCTCTTTGCCCCAACGCTTTCACATGATACCGTGGGCGCGGTGGCCCTCGACCGAAAGGGCGACATCGCAGCGGCAACTTCTACAGGCGGCACGCTCAATAAAGCTCCCGGACGCTTAGGAGATTCCTCCTTGATTGGATGCGGATGCTACGCCGACAATAAGACTGCCGCGGCCTCGACCACGGGGTGGGGCGAGCCGATTATGAAACTGGTGCTGGCCAAGTGGGCGGCGGACCGCGTCGCCTCAGGCAGTCTGCCGGAGTGGGTGGCAGCAGAGGCGATCAACTATCTGCAAGCGCGGGTGAACGGCCACGGCGGCATAATTTTGCTGGACGGGCGCGGACGTCTCGGCATTGCCCATAACACGCCAAGAATGGCGTGGGCGCTGAAGACTGTGGCGGAAGAGAGCTCCGGCATCAGCCGCCAAGGCTAATCGTCCGTTGGCATGGCGAAGGACGAAGCCGGCGAACCGACTCTTCGCCAGGAGACAGATTACTTCGGTACTCATACCCGGCGTGAATCTTGGGAATCGCGATTAGAGGTTCAAGATAGGATCTTCACGGCTGACATTGAAAGCCTGTACCATATTTTATGCGACCTCTCCGATCCTTGAGTTTGGTGGTGTTGGTTTGGGGTGCTGCCTACGCCCAGTCGTTACCGTCCGGACAGCCGTCGACCGGACAGGCCCTTGCGCAGCCTGATCTCGCGCTACAGTCCAGCATTTACGTTAAAGTGCGAATCGCGAAGACAGTGAAGATTTCGGCTTTGAAACCGGGCGATGTGGTCGAGGGGAAACTGGCACAAGACGTGTATTCGGGGGACCGCGAACTCTTTCCCGCGGGGAGTCCGGTACGCTTGACGGTCGACAAGTTGGGCCGCCGAAAGAGAGTGCCCAACGATTACTGGCCATGGGTGATCAAGGTTTTCACGCCTCGTCACGAGAACTATCCGACCTTTCAGTCCGCTACGGTTTCTTTGCCAGATGGCAGGGAAGTCCCGTTGCGCGTTTCTTTGATCTTCATCAATCGCCAGACGGAGGTCCTCGCCCAAGCGAAGACAAAGAAATCGGCGCATCCAACCGCGAGTTCGGTGACCGAGCCTCCGGAAGCGAGGGCGGCGCAAGAAGCGCCGGAAAGCGCCGGAACCAGGGACAAGGGACCATTCGTGACTCTGCAAGCGACGAATCCGTCTGGGGAGAGTTCTCTTGCAGTTGTATCGTCAGACCCTGTGACGCTGTCGACCGGAACGCTGGCCAAGATTATCCTTCTGGGCGGCGTGAGCGCTTCCAAGAGCCGGGCTGGGGATGCTTTTCAGGCGCGTCTTGTGGAGCCCGTCCGGCTGGATTCGAAGATCGTATTGCCGGAGGGCACATTGCTTGGAGGCAAAATTGCGAAGAGCACGCCTCCGCGCATGCTGAGCCGGTCGGGCTCGCTCTTGCTCACCTTCACAGACCTGACTCTGCCGGGGAGAACGAGCATTCCGGCGACGGCGTCCGTCACCGCAGCTGAACTGGATCAAAGGTCGCACACCAAGATTGATCCGGAAGGCAAGTTGCACGGGGATCGGCCCGGCAATGCTTGGATGGCGATCAACCTCGCAGTTACGGCGGGAATCGCCAAAGAGGCCGACGATGCAACACAGTTGTTGGTCGAGGCCCTGGTCTCGAGCGCTACTGACGCCTCAACAGCTGGAACCGCCAGGATCGTTGGAATTTGTGCTTCGAGCGTTTTCCTCCTCACGCGTCACGGACGGGATGTGGTCCTTCCCCGGTTCACCGAGATGAACATAAGCTTCGACCGGCCGGTATACGTGCCCGGCACCCCAGCTGGGGCGCCGACCCCTTAGCGCGTGGGTGAGCGTCCGTCTCTGGTGTTGTTCGCGCCTACGGGTGCAATCCGGCACTAACCAACCCGATGCTCCTCCCTAATCCAGCTTGCTTTCTGCTTACGGCTTGATGTACAAACCAGCCGAACGCGCCTTTCTCGAGAATGTTTGTTCTTAAACCTGCCGGGCGAATTCGAACTGGCCGCGGCCCTCTGCCCTTAAAAACGGGGCATCTCCTTCTTCAGTCATGCCACGGAGAAATAACTTTATGACAACGCGAAAGCTCGTCTCGCTCATGGTTCTGCTGCTGGCGCTGGCCACATTCGGCCTAGCCCAAAGCTCTTCTACCGGCGACCTGCACGTCACCGTGAAAGATGCCAAGAGCAGCCTAGTGACTAGCGCCACGGTTACGGCGCATGATCCGGCGAAGGGCGTGGAGCGTACCGGCACGGGGAATGGCCAGGGCGAGTATCGGATATTGTTGCTGCCGCCTGGGACTTATCAGGTTACGGCCGAAGCCCCGGGCTTCGCAAAAAGCACGATCGAGAATGTGGTCATCACAGTAGGAGAAGTGGCGGACCTGCCGATCACGCTCGCGGTCGCGGGTACCACGGAAGTGGTGAATGTCAGCGCCGCGGCTGAGCTGGTAGAAACGACCCGCACTTCGACTACCGACACGATTGGGCAGACGCGCATCGATAACCTTCCCATCAACGGCCGCAACTACATCAACTTCGCGCTGACCGATTCGCAAGTGCTCCGCGACAACGCGCCCAGCATTGGCGCTGCTCCCACGTCGGGGCTCAACATCAGCGGGCAGCGGGCACGATCGAACTTGGTGAATGTGGACGGCGCCAACGCGATCGACAACTCAACCAACGGCGTCCGCTCAACTGTGTCTCAGGAAGCAGTGCAGGAATTTCAGATCATCTCCAACAGTTACGCGGCAGAGTACGGGCAGGCCTCTGGGGGCGTGATCAACATCATCACTCGTTCCGGAACGAATCAATTTCACGGCGATGTCTATGGCTACTTGCGGAATCGCTATATCCAAGCCACCAACCCTTTCAGCAATGTCCCGCAACCGGCGTACACGCGAGTGCAGGCAGGGACAGCGTTTGGTGGACCAATCAAGAAAGATAAAACCTATTATTACTTTGCCTACGAAATCACCCGGCGGCAGGAGACCGGCTTTGCCAGTATTGGACAGGACAACTTTGGCCTGGTTCCTTTCGACGCCACCAACATTTTTGCACCCGGTTTGGCGCCTCCCGGTACCTTCAACATTCAGGTTACGCCTCAGCAGGCTGCGTTTCTGGGCACGCCGGGACTGCCGCCTGCACTTTTGCAGCAATACGCGTTTCTGGCAGGAGGCTCTTCAGCCATCGCATTGAACGGTTCCTACCCTCAATCGTTTTTATTACTGGCACAATTCGGCGGGATGCCAATCCCCTCGAATGGAACCAGTCCGTTAACTCAGTTCCCCAGTTCGTGCAATCCCGGCAACACGTTATGCAACGGGTTGCCCTCACAGTTCCAGACACTGAACGCACAGATCGGCAACTTCCCGGTTTCTGAAGGCACGAGTATCTACTCGCTGCGAATCGATCACAACTTCAACGCCAACAATCGGATCACCCTGCGGGCAAACGTCAGCCCGAGCACCGTAACCGGCATCGAAGTGAACGGTGAGAATCAGACCTTCGGCCAGAACTCGTTCTCGAGGACTTCGCAGCAGACCTACCGGGACGTCGCTGGCGTCTTCCAGGACACATGGACTATTGGCAACAATCGGGTCAACGAATTCCGTTTCCAGTACGCCCGGCGTGGGTTGTCCTATTTCTACTCGAGCGCACCCGGAGGCTCTGATGTCGCGGTGAATATTCCCGGCTACGCCTACTTCGGCCGCGAGCCGTATTCTTATATTCAGCGTACGGAACAGCGCTACCAGTTCACCGATAATTTTTCCTGGACCCGCGGGCGCCATGGCATGAAGTTCGGCGCGGACTTCAACTACATTCCACTCACGGCCACGTTCACTGTGAACTACGGCGGCGTTTACGACTTTGGCGCGCTCAGCGCCAGCCAGATAATCCCCAGTTCAATTTTCAACTCACTTCCGACGAGCTTGCAGCAAGCCATTCCCGGCCTTTCGGGGCTGCAATCCTATGGCTTGGGAGTTCCGCAGGACTTCATTCAGGGCATCGGCAATCCTAACGACTCGTTCTCCAACAAGCCGCTCGGAGTTTACTTCCAGGACTCGTGGCGAACGACGCCCACGCTCACATTGAATCTGGGCGTGCGCTATGACATCGAGTTTCCGCCGCAGCTTGCTCCGCCGGATCCGCTCGCTCTCACCGCTTATAACGCGCTGGGTTTGCAAAAGGGCATTCAAACAGACACCAACAACATACAACCCCGCATTGGTTTGGCCTGGGACCCAAAGGGCAACGGCAAGTCGGTGCTGCGGGCGTCCTTTGGCATGTTCTACGATCACCCTTTGCTCGGACTTTATTTCCTGGGCGATGCTTCGGACGGCTCGAAGAGCGGTCAGTTGCTGTTCGCGGGAGGCAGTCCCTGCGACACCAACCCGGCCAATGTCAGTCCACTGAATCTGAATGCGAGCAACATCTTCCAGGGCATCCAGACTGTGCCCACTTGCATACCGGCTCCCTTCACCACGAACCTTGGCTATTTGCCGAACCAGCAGCAGTTCCAGGCGCTGAACTTTCCCCAGTCGGTGTTCATCAATCAGAATTACCTCAATCCGGCATCGCCCTTCCCGCTGGCGTTCCAACCCTTCGGCTATCCGCAAGCCAAGGGTTTTGTGTACGCCTATTCACAACAAGCGAACCTGACCTTCGAACAGGACTTGGGCGGTGGCTTCGCGTTGAGCCTGGCCTACAACTTCAACGGCGGGCGGCATCTGAACCGGCCTATCAACGCCGACACAGTGCGTGGGGATTTGCTAGTGAAGAACTGGCAGCGAGCGGTCGCTTTCGCTAATGCCGCGGGGATTCCTGCAACCAGCCCGTTATACCCCTCCGGTCCGTTGCAGGTTCAGATCTGCCCCGGAGCCTTCACCGGAACTCCAACTGGAGCGTTCGCACCCGCTGCCATGTTGAATTTCTTCCGGCCCTCCGGATTGAACCCCTCGCTAGCCGGTGGCCCTTGCCTGGCGGACGCGGCTCTTCTGGCCAACGCCGATGGATTGGGACTCGGCCCCAATGGAAGCAAGTGCGATAACACTCTTCCCTTCAACTCCGCCGGAGGCTGCGTAGTAATTCCCTTCGGCGACATGGATGCCAACTATTCCAACGGCAGCTCCGATTACAACGGTTTTACCGTCAACCTGCGGAAGACCCTTAGCCATCACTATCAGTTTCTGGCCTCCTACAGCTATTCGCACGCGATTGACGATTCGACCGACTTGCAATCTCCGCTCGCGCCGCAGGACAGCTACTATCCCCAGTTGGAGCGTTCCAATTCCTTGTTTGATCAGCGCCACAGATTCGTGTTCAGCGGGGTTTATCAATCGGGCAAGCTGAGCGGGGATGGCTTCGCCAGGAAATTCTTCAGCAACTGGACGGTTGCGCCCATCATCGACGTGGCATCGGGCCGTCCGTTTCTGATCATCACCGGCGACAATACGAACTTCCAGTTCGCTCCCACGGCAGCGCGTCCGAACGTGGTGACCGGTCTCTCAGCTGGGAATGGCTGCGGACCGGTGGTGGCCTCGAAATACTCATCAACGGGCCTGTTTCAGGAGGCTTGCTTCACCGCTACTTCGAACACCACGCTGCTCTCGCTCGATGGCGACCTCGCCCGCAATGCCGGAGTGCAGCCCTGGACGGTGTTCAACGACCTCCGCATCGCCCGCCGCATCAACTTTAATGAACGCATCAGCATTGACTTGATTACGGATATGTTCAACCTCGCGAACCGGTTCAACGTGGCTTCCGTGAACCAGCTCTGGACCAACGCCGGACAGCCGACGGCGGCGTACGATCCGAGGCAGTTTCAGTTTGCGATGAAAGTGAATTGGTGAGGGGTAGCGGTTACGACTTAGGCAAGATATGCATGCAGGGACAAAGCCGAAACCGAATAGCGGACTTAGCGTGGCCTTTATATGCTGGGCTCGCCTTCGTTTTGAAAGCGTCACATAGAACGCTTTTTGCCTGGTGGCTCGATCCATGGCTCCAGAGAAGAGCTAACAATGCGCTCTGGGACGACGTCCAGGAGAACCTCTATTTTCTGTATACAAAAGGCCAGCCGATTAAGGAGAGGTGGCCTATTGCCCTGCCATTCGATTACGCCTCCGTCTACATCATCTTCGAAAATTTACGGTTTTGTTTCACTCGAGGACGTGGCGAATTAAACATATCTGCAGCGCCCCGCCATGCTCCGGATGAAAGCTATCAACTTGCTGTGATTGTTGCCGCACTCGATTCAATAGACATAACGCAGGTGAAGCAATTAAATGATCTGCTGGAAGCGGGCGATTTGTTGCGCGCCCGCTTGGATGATTTGAACGGCGCGTTTTCTGAAAGTCGATATCCTGAGTTCAAGAAAAAACTCGTATCGGTGAAGGAGAACGTTCGAGTGCTCACTCGTCAGGCAGAATGGGCGCTCAATAAGGAGCTTTATCGGTGAGACTTTTCGGGAATTAGGCTCTGAAAAGCTGGAGGGAACCAGTGCCAAATCCTAAGCTTTGAGTGCTGATCTGCGATGCGCGGTCCGTCCTGCTACACTCTTTCCATCCTTTGCGATTGCCGGGAGTTTTTCCTGAATGCCACAACCCTCTGCTCCAAGTGTGCGGACGCGCCTCGTCCGCGAACCTGATCGTGCGGTTTACGACCGCGCCGCTGCTTACAAAATTCTGGATGAAGGCTTCATCTGCCACGTTGGATTCGTGCTGGATGGCCAGCCCTTTGTGATTCCCACCGGCTACGGCCGCGTGGGCGATCACCTATATTTCCACGGCTCGGCTGCGAGCCGTATGTTGCGCCGCGTCGACGAGGGAATTCCGGTCTGCGTCACGGTTACGCTGCTGGATGGACTGGTGCTGGCGCGCTCGATTTTCAATCACTCGATGAACTACCGCTCCGTGGTTGTGCTGGGAACGGCGCGCGCCGTGACGAATCCTGAAGAGAAGCTGGAGGCATTGCGTCTTTTATCCGAGCACATTATCCCGGGCCGCTGGGCGGAATCCCGCCAGCCTAATGAAAAGGAACTCAAAGGTACGTCAATCCTTCAGTTGCCAATTGAAGAGTTCTCAGCCAAGGTGCGCCAAGGTCCAGCCATTGACGACGAGGACGATTATTCTTTTTCGACTTGGGCGGGAGTGGTGCCGTTAACTCTCGTGGCTGGTGAGCCGATTGATGACGCTCGACTGATGCCGGGTCTGAAAGCGCCGGAATACGCAAGAAGCTACACACGCAAGGGCTGACACCAACGCTAGGGACACTCTGAATAAGCGCTCATCCTAAATCGACTAACATCGTGTTAGGGAAACCGTGCCGCCGGTTCGAGTCTGGGTGCTGGAGCTGGCCAGCACCGCCGTTCCCACCGCGCGGACAGGGCGAAGCCGGGCGAGCCTACGCTACGGCGAGCAGTTTTCTGCGGCTCACAAACAGATTCACCAGCGCGCAGGTAACGAACAGCCGGTGCGCGTTCTTCTTCAGCCCGCGATAGCGCACTTTCACGAATCCGAACTTCAGCTTCATCACTTGAAACACGGGCTCCACCCTCGCCCGCACCTTCGACTTCGTCCGGTTCTTCGCCCACGCCACTTCATCCACGATCTGGCCCTTGTAGCGACAGCGTCGCTGGGTGAAATCCCGCGCTCGGGGCGCGCACTCGCGGATCACCTCGGTTTGCCCCTGATACGCTCCGTCGCCCCACACCCGCGTTTCTTCGCCATGCAGCAGGTCCGGCAACAGCGCCACATCGGAAACGTTGGCTGCCGTCGCCACCGCCGTGTGGATGATCTTGGTCTTGCGGTCGACGCCCACGTGCGCTTTCATCCCGAAGTACCAGTTCTTCCCCTTCTTCGTCTGATGCATCTCTGGGTCGCGGCTCGGCTCCCGGTTCTTGGTCGAGGAAGGTGCGTGAATCAGCGTCGCGTCCACAATCGTGCCCGTCGTGATCCGTACTCCCTTCGCTTGCAAGTACCGATTCACCGTCCCCAGAATCTCTTCTCCCAGATTGTGTTCTTCCAGCAGGTGCCGAAACTTGCACACCGTCGTCTCATCCGGCACCGGCTCCGCCCCCAGGTCAATCCCGACGAACTGCCGCAGGGTCGCCGAGTCATACAGCGCCTCTTCCACAGCGGGATCTGCCAGGTTGAACCACTGCTGCAGAAAATAAATCCGCAGCATCTGTTCCAGCTCTTTCGGCCGTCGTCCGTTGCCCGGCTTGGGATAGTGCGGCTCGATCAGCGCACACAACTTCGCCCACGGCACGACCTGCTCCATCTCTTCCACAAAGATCGCCCGCCGCGTTTTCTTCGTATACCGCTCGAATCCCGTCATCATCGCCAGTGTCCTCTGCTTGCTCAGAATGTTCACGCTGGCACGAATTTATCTATATTCCCTGTGGAAAGGGAGCACTTAATCAGAGTCTCCCTAGCAGCCCGTGGTGCAAGTTCGGATTCGTGACCACAAAGTGTTGAGGTATCCACAGGATTGGTTTGTAGAATCGGCGCATGGCGATGGGGACGCGCAAGCAGCGGGAGAAGCAAGAAGATTTGTGGATCGCGCATGCGGAGTTGGCATCGGCTCCGGGGCATCCGTTCTATCAGCGTTTGAATGAGTTGCTGGAGGCCGAACGCTTCGACGAGTTTGTCGAGGGCCGGTGCGCGAAGTTTTATGCGGAGAAGAACGGGCGTCCGTCGCTGACGCCGGGGATTTACTTTCGGGCGCTGCTGATCGGGTATTTCGAGGGCATCGGAGCGGAGCGCGGCATTGCCTGGCGGCTGGCGGACTCGCTGGCCCTGCGGCGTTTCGTGGGCATCGCGCTGGACGAGTACACGCCGGATCACTCGACGATTTCGCGCACGCGGCGGCTGATCGATCTGGACACGCATCGCGAAGTATTCGGCTGGGTGTTGGGCGTGCTGGCCGATCGTGGTTTGCTGAAGGGCCAGCGGATCGCGATTGATGCGACGACGCTGGAGGCAAACGCGGCGATGCGCTCGATCGTGCGGCGGGACACGGGCGAGAGTTACGAGGAGTTTCTGCGGGGCCTGGCGAAGGCCTCGGGCATCGCGACCCCGACGCGGGAAGACTTGGCGCGGTTGGATCGCAAGCGCAAGAAGCGGACGTCGAATAAGGAGTGGAAGAGCCCAGCGGATGGCGATGCGCGGATCGCGAAGATGAAGGATGGGCGCACGCATCTGGCGCACAAAGCCGAGCACGCCGTCGATCTGGACACGGGCGCGGTGTTGGCGGTCACGCTGCAAGGCGCCGACCGGGGGGACACGGCCACGCTGGATGAGACGTTGTGCGAAGCCGGGATGGCGGTGGCGGAGCAGGTCGGGCGCGAGGCGGAGTTGCGGCCCCACGAAGCGCCGAAGGTGAACGTGGCCGGCATCGAAGAGACGGTGACCGACAAGGGTTATCACAGTGGCGCGGTGGTGAAGCGGATGAAGGCGTATGGCGTGCGCAGTTACATCCCAGAGAAGAAACAGAAGGGACGGCGGAACTGGGCGGGCAAACAGGCCGAGCAGCAAGCGGTGTATGCGAACCGGCGGCGGGTGCGGGGTGAGTACGGCAAGAGTTTACTGCGGCGGCGCGGCGAGTTAGTGGAGCGCAGCTTCGCGCACTGCTACGAGACGGGCGCGATGCGGCGCTGCCATCTGCGCGGACAGGAAAACATTTGGAAGCGGCAACTGATCCACGTGGGCGCGTTCAATCTAAGCCTGATCCTGCGCCAACTGCTGGGCGCGGGCACGCCGCGGGAGTGGAAGAACCGCTTCGGCAACCTTGTTTTGACCCTTTCCTTACTCTTCCCGTGTCGGATAAATAAAACACGGTTTTGCAGAAGCCGAATCTCTGCGTCCCTTGCCAAGTGTTTCGTGAGATCGCGTAGCCGACTACGTCGCCCGGCATGCAGGAAATCCACTACTTGCACCCCGGGCTGCTAGGGGATCAACAACAATTTCCCCGTCGTCTTGCGAGACTCTAAATCCCGATGTGCCGTCGCCGCCTCGTCTAGACGATAGATGTGCTCGATCCGCAGTCTCAGCCGGCCTTCCGCAATCATCTTGAACACAGCACTCGATCGTGCGCGCAACTCCTCGGTGGTAGCGATGTACTGAAAAAGAGTTGGACGGGTCACATAAAGCGACCCCCTTTGTGAGAGTTGAATAAGATCAAACGGCGGCACGGCTCCGCTGGATCCGCCGAACAACACCATCATTCCTCGCGGCCGCAGAACGTTCAAACCTTTCTCGAACGTCGTCTTGCCCACGCCGTCGTACACCACATCGACGCCATGGCCGCCGGTCAGACGCTTGGTCTCGGTCTCGAAGTCTGTCTGCGTATAGAGAATCACCTCGTCGGCGCCAGCCTTGCGCGCCAACTCAGCTTTTTCGTCGGTCGAAACCGTGGCAATTACGCGGGCTCCGATGTCGTGCGCCATTTGTACCAGCAACTGCCCTACGCCTCCTGCCGCCGCATGCACCAGGGTCGTTTGGCCGCGCTTGAGGGGAAAGGTATCGTAGATCAAGTACTGCGCGGTCATGCCTTGCAACATGGCGGCACCGGCTTGTTGATCGCTCACACCCGACGGAACCGGCACCAGCCGTTCGGCAGGCACAGCCGCGTACTCGGCGTAAGAACCCAGGATGCCTGCCCAGGCCACGCGATCTCCTGGCTTAAGGGATTTCACGTCGGCGCCAATCGCGGTGACCGTTCCTGCACCTTCCTGGCCAAGCACAAACGGCAGAGGAACTTTGTATCTGCCCTCGCGCTGGTAAGTATCAATAAAGTTCACCCCTGACGCCGCGATTTTGACCACGGCTTCGTTAGGCTTGGGCTGCGGGACTGGCAACTCCGCCACTTGCAGAACTTCCGGCCCACCTGTTTGTTTGATCTGGATGGCTTTCATGTTTGACTTCGATTCTGATCGCGCTGTGCGAGATTCAGAAGCCTCCCATCGCCGATTCACGAGCCTCATGCCCTTTTGTTATTCCGCGGTATCTCGGGGCCGCGAAGAACCCGACCCCTCCGCCCGAGACGAAAACAAGGCCCACCGAGGAGATCGGGAGCAAAGCCGTCTCCGCAAAAAGACCAACCCGTCACACAATGGTTGCAGAGGCCCGGCTCGCTGAAGTAATATTCCCGCCGGTTCCCAAAGTAACCCGGACCAACCAAGTTGCGGATTGACCCATCAAAACCAGGATAGTAGCATTGAGTGGTCGTCCGTGAAGGCCAGGGGTTGATCGCGGTAAGTTATAGAGAAACATGAGGATTCGGAAACTCTATCTTCTGATCGCGCCGGCGCTTGCCCTGGTTCTGGGCAGCATCGCTTGTCAGACCGCGGCGCGCCCAGCGACGCTATTGCCTGCTGGAACCGCCACTGCACCAGGCTTGAGTGCGACTCCTGCGCCTGCTCCTCAGTCCCAACCCGACGTCAAGACCGTTCCCGCTGCACCAAACCCGACTGAGGTTAAACCCGATCCTGTCGCGCAGCTGATTTCGCAGGTCGAGAAGGAATACCAGCTCGGACAGGACAACTACAAAGCCGGACACCTCGAAGCGGCCAAGGACAATTTTGATCGAGCATTTAATTTGTTGTTGGGAAGTTCAGTCGACGTGCGCTCCGACCCGCGGCTGCAGCAGGAATTTGACCACGTCCTTGACGGCGTGAACGGACTGGAATTGCAGGCGTTGCAAGAAGGCGACGGGTTCACCGAGCAAAAGTCGGAGCCCGCGCCGATCGACGAGGCGAATGAGGTAACGTTCCCGGTGGACCCAAACGTCAAAGCCAAGGCCGAGGCTGAGGTCAAAGCCACCCATTCCGATCTGCCCTTGATGATGACGGATCCTGTAGCCGGTTACATCAACTACTTTTCCAGTCGCGGACGCGGCACGCTCGAGCGCGCTCTTGCCCGCAGCGGGCGCTACGACGACATGATTCGCAGGGTCCTGAAGGAAGAAGGCGTTCCCCAAGATTTGATTTATCTGGCCCAGGCTGAATCGGGATTCCATCCGCTGGCCCTGTCCCACGCCGGAGCCCGTGGGATGTGGCAATTCATGGCCAGCCGCGCGACCGGGTATGGCTTGGAACGCGACTGGTGGGTGGATGAGCGCCAGGATCCAGAGAAGTCCACGCGTGCCGCCGCACATCACCTTAAAGATCTCTACAACGAGTTTGGCGACTGGTATTTGGCCATGGCCGCCTACAATTCCGGCCCCGGCACGGTCCAGAATGCCGTAAAGCGCACCGGTTACGCAGATTACTGGCAGCTTTACAAGCGCAACGTATTACCGAAAGAAACGCGCAACTACGTGCCCATCATCCTCGCCGTAACCATCATGGCCAAGAACCCGGAACAGTATGGGTTGGACAAAGTGGTTACCGAGAAACCGGTCCCTTATGACACGGTGAAGATCGATTATCCCGTGGACCTTCGTCTGGTAGCGGAATGCGTCGACACATCGGCGAGCACGATGCAGGATCTGAACCCAAGCCTGTTGCGTCTGACCACACCCAAGGACCGTGAGTTTGAGCTGCATCTCCCGGTCGGGACCAAAGATCACTACCTCACGGCGATTACCGCCATTCCGCCGGACATGCGAGTGTGGTGGCGCTATCACAAAGTAGCGCCCGGTGACACTCTATCGTCGGTTGCTCGCGCCTTCCACACTACCCCGAGGGCGATCGTGCAGGTCAATAATCTCGATGGAGATGAGAATCTCCGAGCCGAAAGCGAGCTCATCATCCCGGTTGCGCCCGGCAAGCATCCCGCCGACGAAATGGCGAGCTATTCGCGACGCGCAACCACCTACAAGGTTCGCAAGGGGGACACGGTTGAAACCGTCGCCGACAATTTCGGCGTGCCCCCCTCGATGGTTCGTCGCTGGAACCATCTGAAAGGGGACAGCGTACGGGGACGACGTGTGTTGTATATTCACCTGCCGGTTACGCCTGACGCTGCCGAAAGCCGGCAGGCTGTTGCCTCTAAGTCGAAATCCAAGAGGCAGTTACAGCCGAGCGCGTCAACGGGTGTGGTGCACCACAAAGTCCAGCCCGGCGAGACCCTCTCTTCGATCGCTAAAACCCACAACGTGACGGTCGACGACTTGAAGGAAAACAACGGGAACTTGGCCAATCTGAGGCCGGGAATGGTTTTGGTTATCAGCAATCCGAGCAGATAGTCCGCAATAACTTCCGATCTAAGACCGATTTCCCGGCATAGTTAATCTGAAACTCACCGTCTGATTCGATTTTTTTTGCATGTCGGAGACAGAACTGAAATTCAACTTCGGTGTAATATGCATGGGCAGTGGCAAGCGATATTTTTTTCGTCACTGCGACGCGAAAAACCACTGTGCTATAATCGCGGCCCGTTCAGTCTGACACAGTAACTTTCGGTAGTCTTTCTAATTCTTAGCGCACGCAGTGTGAGCAGCATCCGGCACCGAGCGCGGCCGGAAAATTCACAGGAGGAGAAATGAACGATCACGAAACCCTCTATCTACGAGACGACGAAATGGATGAGTTTAGCGACAGCGGAGCCTATGGCGAATCGCTCGAAGAAGATTACGAAGAAGAAGAGGAAGAAGAGGAAGCAGAACTGCCAGGAGTGGCGGACTCCGATATAGGAGTGGAAATGCCCATGCCCGCGCCACCGGTGCCGGTCGGCGGTGGCGGCGGCGGTTCTAGGTCGGCAGCGAAAAAGGCCCCTCCCAAGAAAAAGGCGGCCCCGAAAAAGGCAGCGAAAAAGAAAGCGCCTAAGAAAGCAGCCAGGAAGAAACCCGCCCGGAAAGCTGCCAAGAAAAAGGCCGCGAAAAAGAAGCCAGCGAAAAAGGCTAAGAAGAAGTCGGGAAAGAAGTCGGCTCGCCGACGTCGCTAAAAGATTTGATTCTTAAAATCCGAGATAATGGGATCGAGGCGCAGCCTGTGGCTGCGCCTTGAGTTTCCTGGCCTCTAATATTCTTGGCCAAATCCAGCCCACTCGGAAGGGATTCGCCTTGTCTCGCCAGGTGAGCCACTAACCTTCGAGATAGGCCTCAACCCACTTTTTGATGCGGAAACGGCGCTCGTCCTGGTTGTCAAAGCGGATGCCGAATGTCTTCCCGCTCACGTTGCGCCAGGTCACTGAGCAGCGAACCCATATTCGCGGCAAGGTCAGCAAAGCGAACGACACCTCGCCTGACTGGCCAACCGAGATATCGTCTGCGCTGCGCAGGGACATCCCTCCGGAGCTGACCTCAATACTCGTCGCCGTAACCTTGCGGCCATCGCTCATGGCGAGGGAGATTTCCGTAATCACGGGAATTCGCACGTAGCGGCGCAACTCGTGCAATACAAGCATTTGTGTGGCCCGAACCAATTTCAGGACGGCCGGGCGTTCCAGGGGTTCGTGAAAAATGGCATTGATCCCGAACTTCGAGTAGCTCATCGCATCCTGGGCGCTCCCGCCGACGGCGTAGAGCACGATCCGGCTGTTGGAGGGCGAGGTACGAGCCGACTCCATTACCGCCTGCGCCGGTGGACCCAGCTTGATCACGCAAGCCTCGAATTTTTCCTTTTTTAGGCGTTCGGCAGCGCTTCCGTTCACCGCGACACTTTCGATCCCAAACTGCCGGAAACACTCCGCAAGGGTGGTCCTGGCCGGTTCTTTCAAGTCAACTAAAGCCACCCGAGCCGAGGCCTTCTTGGTACTAAGCGTGGGCATGACAGCGGTTCCAAAGGCTTTATCCATAGATGGGGTCTTGTTGCCTGCCAATCTATTCTGTCTTGCACTATCGGCATTGGCAAAGGCGAAGAAGGCCAATCCTTGGGTACCAAAGTCTCATTACCAGAATTGGGATGGAACGAGGCCTAAAGTTCCTTGCCAAAACGGGAGGAACAAAACCAGTCGGCCTTTGATGGGGCAGACCTAATGTCTCGACGTGCGACAAGGCGGCTTCAGTCAGCTCCGGGAACTAGTCCGATTCGGCGTACATCGCGCGACCGATCGGGGCTTGTTCGCCGCTGTGACGCTGGCTCTTTTTTCTGCAGCCACTGCGAGACTTTTTCGAGAAGTGTGTCTAGTCCCTGCTTAAGCAGAGGACTTGCAAAACCACCCAGCAGCACCAGGCTGATCCACTTCATCATTTGTGCGAACGAGTCCGCGTCTTGATTGAGCAAGGCGTACCCAGGGCATGAGGCCAGATACAGGAAGGTGGAAACCAGAGAGCGCGGGAACGAGTTGAAGTGCTCGTCGACGCCTCCGAAGTGATATAGGACACAGGCCCCAATGAACCAGATCAGAAGCGTACCCGCAATGGCAAATGTGAGATTCGGTTGCCGCTCCATGGCACGCCCCAACTTGTTCCGCTTCCAGAACATGCCGCCCACAACGAGGACGAGGGCACAAAGAATGGTCAGTTCAGATTTCCAGGAACTTCTCCACCAATGGTAGACATACCGCTTTGCGCTGGGATGCACGAAGGGCATCAATGCCGGGAGGGGGACGTCCAGCAGGGAAAGCGTCGGCAAGTTTTGCGCGGCGTGATCGTGACCTGCGTGCTCTGAACTAATGATCTCGCTCAGTGCCTCCTCGATCTCCGCATGCTCGAACCGCACAATGCGAGCCAGTTTTTTTACGTTGTCATTGCTTGCGCTCTTGCCTGAAAGCAACAAAGCCTGCACACCGACCGTAAGGGTGCTTTCGTTCTGGCGGTAGGCAGCCTTGGGTATGAGTGTTTCGATATAGCTCCCATCTCGCACAAGTCGCTCCGCCAGCTCGTGGTCCAACGGGAGCAATCGGACCTCCCAGGCCGCATCGCAATCGGTATTCTCTTTCTCAACTGCGTTGGGGTCCAGTTTCACGGCGTCTCGAATGTCCATCGATGGAACAACGGTGACGCGAAAGAGGGCATCCAGACTGCCATCCATGAGCTTCTGGACGGAGTGGCAAAAAGCCGGGTCGGACGTGCTTATCGCATCGAAGTTCTTAGTGTTCTCCGACTGCAGATCGACCGCAGCAAGAATATGCTTTGCCGTGTACTGGGTTCCGCTGCTCTCCAAACCCACTCCGACTCTCTTTCCTTTGAGGTCTTCCAACCGGGAAATGTTCAGATGGGGACGGAGCAGAATGTGTACAGCCTCCAGGTAAAGAGGCATCACGATCTGGACACCAGCCGCCCGGTGATGGAACTTTGGCGGATGGCCATACCACGCGTCGTGGGCGACATCGCTTTGTGCGATAGCGAAGTCGACATTTCCAGCCTCGAGCTGCGCGACGTTATCCAGGTTACGGTCGGTGGTTTGTACGCAGAGGTTCATCTCCCCCGTGCGAGCCGCTACCTGGCGAATCGCCATCCCGAACTTGTAGTAATAGCCCTTCTCTGAACCCGTCAAGAGCGTCGCATCGCATGTTTGCGCGAGAGCGGCGGATGTGCAGGACAGCAAAACCGCCACGGCCAGGAGAACGAATAAGGCGCATCGCTTGTACATCCGACTGCTCACTTCCTGAAGCTTCTGCTCCGATAGCGCCGGGTCAACCATGGGCACGAAGCAGCGGGAACAGACCAAGGCCGTCCCACGACGTTCAAGGATTTCCGGATCACCAATGAACCGGAAGTTCCACCAACAGTATGAATAGTGCGCGTGAGTTGATTTTCGTTTCAGACGAGAAACGATGATTTTGGTTCTGATTTCTTGCGAATGAGTTACTTCTCGTTATTCCGCCCAACGCCGGAAGAGCAGGGCGCCATTGGTTCCGCCGAAGCCAAATGAATTGGACATGGCGTACTCCAGGTCGGCTTTTCTGGGGTGGTTGGGAACATAGTCAAGATCGCATTCAGGATCGGGGTTTTCCAGATTCGCGGTCGGAGGCAGAGTCTGATCCCGCAGCGCAAGCACAGTGATGCCAGCCTCAAGTCCACCGGCGCCCCCGAGCAGATGCCCCGTCATCGACTTGGTCGAACTTACCGCCAGCTTGCGGGCGTGATCGCCGAAGGCACGCTTGATGGCGATGGTTTCCAGTTTGTCGCCGAGATCCGTCGACGTGCCATGGGCGTTGATGTAGCCCACATCCTGCGGCTGGAGCTTGGCATCATTGAGCGTGTTAAGCATCACACGATAGGCGCCGTCGCCATTCTCGGCCGGTTGCGTGATGTGGTGGGCGTCGCCGCTCATACCGTATCCCACGATCTCCGCCAGGATTTTGGCCCCCCGCCGCCTGGCAAATTCCAGGTCCTCCAGAATGAGGATGCCCGCGCCTTCACCAATTACGAATCCGTCGCGTCCTGAATCCCAGGGCCGGCTGGCTTTCTCCGGCGCATCATTGCGAGTCGAAAGTGCACGCATCGCCGCAAAACCGCCAACGCCCATGGGAGTGATCGCAGCTTCAGTCCCGCCCGCAATCATGACATCTGCATCGCAGCGGGCGATGATCTTGTAGGCATCTCCGATCGAGTGAGCGCTCGAGGTGCAAGCCGTGCAGGTGGCTTCGTTCGGACCCTTGGCGTTGTAGCGAATGCTGACATGGCCCGCAGCCAGATTCACGATCGATGCGGGAATGAAAAATGGGGAGATCTTGCGCGGTCCACCGTTGAGGAGATTGATGTGCTCGCGCTCGATAACATCGAACCCGCCGATTCCTGATCCGATGTGGACGCCCGCCCGGGTAGAAAGTTCTTCCGTGACTTGCAAGCCCGAGGCTTTCATGGCCTCGTCCGCCGCGGCTAGAGCCAGGTAGATGAAGCGGCCCATCTTCTTCAATTCTTTTTTCTCGACGAAATTCAGGGGATCGAAGTTCTTCACTTCAGCCGCAATCTGGCAGGCAAACTGTGCGGCGTCGAAGTGGGTGATGCGGGCCACACCGCTCTTACCTGCGAGCAGGTTCCGCCAAATCTCTTCGGTAGTGTTGCCCACCCCGCAGATCAGGCCAATGCCAGTGACTACGACCCGTCTCGCCAACTACTTCCCGCCTTTCGCGTGCTTGCCGATGTAGTCGACCGCATCCTGCACGGTGCGGATTTTCTCGGCGTCTTCGTCAGGAATCTCGATCTCAAAGGCTTCTTCAAAAGCCATCACCAGTTCCACGGTGTCGAGCGAGTCGGCCCCCAGATCGTCCACAAATGAGGCATTCTGTGTGACTTCGCCCTCGTCCACTCCCAGTTGTTCCACGATAATCTGCTTCACTTTTTCGTCAACGGCTGCCATGAGTTCTCCTTGCGATTGCGTATACGCCACGATGGAGGACGGGCGTCGCGACCATCCAGCCGGGCGGGGACGCCCGGCTTCCATCTGAGAAGTACAACTTACTTGGCCACTTTGGCGTGCTTATCGATGTAGTCGATGGCATCCTGAACCGAGCGGATCTTCTCCGCATCTTCATCAGGAATCTCCAGATCGAACGCTTCTTCGAGCGCCATCACCAGTTCCACCTGATCCAGCGAATCGGCGCCTAAGTCGTCCACGAACGAAGCGCTGGGGGTAACCTCGGCTTCATCAACTCCCAACTGCTCGCTCACAATTTGCTTAACTTTTTCACTGCTCTGTGACACTTTGTCTCCAGCGGCCATAGCAATCCACCTCCCGAGGAATGAGTAAAGGGAACGAGTAGTGTAATGGCCAGCACGAATCGGTGTAAAGGCGAGTTCTGCGCAACCGAACCTGACCGCGTCCGGCTGGAAAAAGGCTCACAAGAATCCTAACCGCACCCAGACGCCGAGGTCAACGTGGCTTGACCTGCGCGGGGACGGGTCCCTTGCCCATCGTGCACGAGTGCTCGATCGTATTGTGTTGAGCGACGGCGTTATCGCCTGTCCACTGAGCATTTAATCGGCACTTGAAACTCAGAGCCAGAAATTCGACACTGCGTTATGCGTGTCGTCGTTCAACGCGTCAGTCGTGCCCGCGTCACCGTGGCCGAGGAGATCGTCGGCCAGATCGGCCGTGGCCTGCTCGTTCTGCTGGGTGCGACTCACGCTGACCGCGAAGCGGACGCCGACTATCTGGCCGGCAAGATTTCTGCTTTGCGCGTCTTCGAAGATGAGAGTGGAAAGATCAACCTGGACACCGCTTCCATAGGAGGCGGAATTCTGGTGGTCTCCCAGTTCACACTCTACGGCGACGTGCGCCGTGGCAAGCGGCCGTCCTTCGATGACGCAGCCCCGCCCGAGCATGCCCGCCAACTCTACGAATACTTCGTGGAACGTGTCCGGGCCACAGGACTTCCCTGCCAAACCGGCCGCTTCCAGGCGATGATGCAGGTCGAGTTGGTAAACGATGGGCCAGTAACGATCCTGCTGGATTCTAAGAAAGCCTTCTAACTCAGGCCGGCAGGCGATACAACTCTTCCAGGACTTTTCGTGTGTTTACCAGGATTTCCTCGACGCTTCCCGCGGAATAATCGCGGTCGAACATCCCGGGATCATGAATCGCCCGATTCCCCGCCTTGGCTACTTCGCGCGCGCAACGTGGGCGGTCCCCGGTGAGAAGATGTTTCTCCACCGCCACTCCGATCATGTCGTGGATTGACTGGTTGGTCTGGGCCTGCGGATCGGCAATTTCCTTGAGTGCTCCCTCCAAAATGGCGCGGCAGAATACGGCGCACGCCAGATGAAAACCATACAGATAACAGCGATGAGCTTCGTCAAAGAGAAACTGCACTCTTCGATTGGGTGAAATCTCGAGACCTACCCGGTTCAGCGCCGATGCTCGTGACACGATGCCAGAGAGCTTCTGCATTATCTCTTCGGTGTAGTAACGGTCCAGCGCGTCAAACTCGTCTTCGCCTTCAGAGCCCCCTTGAGGAACCGGCACACCCGCGGCAATTGGGCCAAACGCATGGCCGAGAGCTTCGCGGGTTTCGGGCGTCAGTTCATTCATCAACTTCTTGAAATCCGCGGCCAGGGAATCTACCGGGGGTGGACTTGCTAGCGAGGTCCGCTGGATGGCGAGGGTGCGCGCGACGTGGTCATAAACCAGCCGGCGCATTTTCTGAAACACCGCTTCGTCCTGGTTGGCGTGGGCGCGCGAAGCCCCGTGCCCCACGCCGAAACACCAGGCTTCTCCGGATCTCTCGTAATTTCCATCGTTGATGTAGTGCAGAATTTCGGTGAGGAGTTGGGCCCGCTTCGAGAGACGGTCGCTCATCTCCGGCCTCCACGAGAGTCACGTGGGGACAACCACCCTCGGCTGTCCAGTCGAGCGAAGCTCGGCGGTGTGTTGCAGGTGACCTGAATGAACCGCCTACGCGTGCACTGCTGTCGGTTTGCTCTGTAGCAATTGCCGCAGAACGAACTGCAAAATCCCGCGGTTCGCGTAGTACTGCGCTTCCTGCGGAGTATCGATCCGCACCAGCGCATTGAACTCCGTGGTTTTGCCTTTCGCAGTGGCTCGGACCTTCACCTGCTTGCCAGCCGCGAAGCTCGCGATCAACTCGTGAATACCCGTGATCTCGAAAACTTCTTCTCCGGTCAATCCCAGGGACTGAGGGGACTCGCCCTCCAAGAATTGCAAGGCGAGAATTCCCATTCCGACCAGATTCGACCGATGGATGCGTTCATAGCTTTCGGCGATCACTGCGCGAACCCCGAGCAAAAGCGGGCCCTTCGCAGCCCAGTCGCGCGAGGAACCCGATCCGTACTCTTTGCCCGCGAGGATCACGAGGGGAACTTTTTCCGTAATGTACTTTTCCGACGCTTCAAAAATACTCATCTCTGCCCCGTCCGGCAGGTGACGTGTAAATCCGCCTTCGAGATGTGGAACCATCTTGTTGCGCAGGCGAACATTGGCGAACGTGCCTCGCACCATGACTTCATGGTTGCCGCGCCGCGAGCCGTAGGAATTGAAGTCAGCAGGCTTCACGCCGTGCTCCATCAGATATTTTCCCGCTGGACTATCCTTCTTGATCGAGCCAGCCGGTGAAATGTGATCGGTGGTGACGCTGTCGCCGAGTACCGCCAGCACCCGCGCGTTCTTGATATCTTCCACCGCGGCCGGCTTCAGAGTCATTCCATCGAAGTAGGGAGCGCGGCGGATATACGTTGAGTCCTTATCCCAGGCATAGGTCTCGCCTTTAGGCACAGGCAGGGAGCGCCAGCGCTCGTCCCCGTGGTAAACCTCGCCATAGCTGCGGCGGAACATGTCCGACGAAATCGACTTGCTGATGGCTTCCTCTACTTCCCTGCGAGACGGCCATAGGTCCGCCAGAAAGACTGGCTTGCCCTGTTTGTCGCTGGCAATCGCATCCTTTCGCAAATCTACATCAATGCGGCCAGCCAAGGCGAAAGCCACAACCAGCGGAGGCGACATCAAATAGTTGGCGCGTACCTCCGGATTGATACGTCCCTCGAAATTGCGATTGCCCGAGAGCACCGATGCCACGACCAAATTCTTTTCATCAATCGCCTTCGAGATCTCCTCCGGCAGCGGCCCGGAGTTTCCAATGCAGGTGGTGCAGCCATAACCAACGATGTGAAACTTCAACTTTTCGAGGTAGGGAGTCAGACCGGCGCGCTCGAGGTAATCGCGCACGACTTTTGATCCGGGAGCCAGCGAAGTCTTCACCCAAGCGGGAACTAGCAGGCCGCGCTCGACCGCCTTCTTCGCGAGCAAACCTGCCGCAACCATCACCGAAGGGTTTGACGTGTTGGTGCAGCTGGTTATGGCCGCAATCACCACGCTACCGTGGCGCAACGCGGCGGCCGCATTTTGAGGAACGTGCTCCTCAACCTGATGATCCGGGACCACTCCCACTGGATTACCGCCCTCCTGTTCCCAGCGCTGCAGCGGCTTCGGAGGGACCGCCGCAGGTGTGGCAGTCTGCGCTGAAACCGACGCGCTGGACTTCGGCTTCAACAGTGATGGCAGCGCCGTCTGAAAGCAGTCCGCCGCCATGGCGAGGGGCACACGATCCTGAGGACGCTTAGGACCAGCCAAGCTCGACTCCACGCTGCCCAAATCCAGCGCGAGCAATTCGGAGTACTGCGCTTCGGGAGTCCTCTCGTCGTGGAACAATCCCTGCTCGCGGCAGTAGGCTTCGACCAATGCGATCTGTTCCTCAGACCGCCCGGTCAATCGCAGGTAGGCGAGGGTTTCTTTGTCGACAGGGAATATGCCACAGGTCGCGCCATATTCGGGGGACATATTCGCGATCGTCGCGCGATCGGCCAGCGGGAGTTCTTGCAGACCGGGTCCAAAATACTCGACAAACTTCCCGACCACGCCGTGCTTACGCAGCATCTCGGTAACCGTCAGCACCAAGTCGGTCGCGGTGGCGCCTTCACGCAGTTTGCCGGTCAACTTCACACCGACCACTTGCGGAATCAACATAGAGACTGCTTGCCCCAGCATCGCCGCCTCGGCCTCGATTCCGCCTACGCCCCAGCCCAGTACGCCGAGCCCATTGATCATGGTGGTGTGCGAATCGGTACCGACCAGCGTGTCGGGATAAGCTACGCGTTTTCCGTCTGCCTCGTGCACGTAAACCACGCGGGCCAAAAATTCGAGGTTCACCTGATGCACAATGCCTGTGTCGGGAGGAACGATTGCCAGATTGCGGAAGGCAGTTTGCCCCCAGCGCAGAAATCCGTAGCGCTCTTTGTTGCGCAGGAACTCTAGTTCGGCATTGAGTTGAAATGCCTGCGGCGTGCCGAATTCGTCGACTTGTACCGAGTGATCGATCACCAACTCCGCCGGCTGCAGAGGATTGATCAACGCGGGATCACCCGAGAGCACCTTCATGGCGTCGCGCATGGCGGCGAGATCGACCACCGCCGGCACGCCGGTGAAGTCCTGCATCAGAACACGGCTTGGCGTGAAAGCGATTTCCTTGTCCGGCTTCGATTTGCTGTTCCAGGCGGCGAGCGCGCGGATGTCTTCTTTGGTCACACTGCGGTCGTCTTCGGTGCGCAGCAGATTTTCCAGAAGGATGCGCAGCGAGAAAGGAAGGTGCCTGGTCGAAATACCCTGCTGGTCGAGCGCATCAATGCGATAGATCTCGTAATCGTGGCCAGCAACACGGAGAGTGGAACGGCTGCCAAAGCTGTTCATGGAAAATTGTCCTTCTAACTAGTTTAGTCGTTCCAGGCGAGATTGCGTAGTACAGCGGTCGAGGGGAGGGGTTCGTCGTTCCCAAAAATGAAATGAAGGGGGATCCGCAGTTAGGCTGCAGATCCCCCGCTTTGCTCGGATAACAAGCACATAAACGTGAAACGCCGTTCCATGGTTACTGACCGACTACGAAAAGCACACCGTCATTCTGGGTGTAAATCTTTCCGTCCGGTCCGAGCGACAGCGGAGTGTACGCCGCGCCCAGCGCGACTTGCAGAAACAACTTCGACTGCAGCTTCCCGCCCTGATTCAGAACGTACACGTTACCGTCTTCACTGTTGACGTAAACCACTCCCTTGGCGTCGATGGCGGGCGCGTTGATGCACCACTCGTAACCGTTGGGGTGGTTCTTGTCGATGGTCGTGTTCTTGAAGCTCCATTCCGGTTTCAAATCTGCACTGATTTGGGTCACGTCGTAGGGCCCGGGCGGAAGGGGCTTGCAAATGGGATCGTTTGGAAAGTTACAATAAACGCCGCCGGGGTAGTGGTTATTCTTGAGCACGATGGAGTAGGTTCCGTCGTGCGGGTACACTGCCGGGGTCGAATCCCAGCCGAAATCGTAGGCACCCAAAAACTTGCCCGCATCACTGAACTTCATGAGGTGCCCACGAAACGAGTTGTAATTTGTAATTATGCCCATCAGGATGCTTCCATCCGGCAAAACCGTGGGAGTCGAAGATGCCTGGTCGAGAATCCACCCCGAGCCCCAGTCGTTGGTAGTGGGGTCAACTCCGGGAGTCGTGCCCTCGCGGCAGGCATCGGGCTGGTTCTTGTGCGTGGCGATCGGCACCAGAAAGCCGCAGCCATCGTGCAGGCGCCGTCCCAGTGACGCGTGCCACTTCGGCGTCAAGTCGGGATTCGCAGCGACCAAATATCCAACCGTCAAATCAAAGTGTCCCCGGCTGACCGTGTAAACGGTTCCGTCCGATCCGATGGCTGGCGCTACGTTAATGCCCGGCCGTTGCGTCCCGCAGGGAATCTTGGCCGGCTTGGCATGCTTGCTCGGAGGCCAGGGAAGAGTCTTCTCCGAATAAAAGAATAGCGGACAATTGTCCGCGCCTTTCGGAGCCCCCTTGGTCAACTTCTCGAACGTCACCGTTGAAGCGGTGTCATCCGCGGCGATCTTGACCAGCCAGGATCCAAGGACATCGGTTATCCAAGGATTCTTCGGGTCGAGTTTGATCACGTTGTAGTAGACATCGCCCTGCGCATCCGCGGTGAGCGGACCGGCGACAAATTTATTCTTGTCGATCGATGTGCCAAACGGATTGATGCGCGATACCGTCGTGCCATCGCTCTTGTTCACTTTCCAGACGGTGCCACCGAAACCGGGAATGTAGATAAAGTCACCCGTCACAACGGGATGGAAAACCGGCTCCCAGCCGCCAAAGTTGGTCTCGCTAGCATTGGGTTCGGGCTTCCAGTCGCTCTGATAGTTCCACTTCTCCACGAGTTTCCCCTGCTGCCAGTCCAGCCGTTTCTCATTCCAGATTTCTTTATTCCATGTATTCGGACCGCATGCCGCTCCTGTCTGCCAAGCGGTCGGGGGGTTACACGGGATCCACTTGCCAGTCTTGAATTCCATGTAGACGCTGTTGCCCTCGGTGAGGGGCACCTGATAATGCACGACCAACTCTCCGCCCGAATCGAGCTTTTCCTGGGCCACGAAAGGGTCGTAACGAATCTCGGCAAGCTTATGGCTCGCCGGCTGGCCGGTCACCTGAATGAAACCAGTATGTTGAGCATCCTTTGCCCATTGTGGCCAGGAATCACCAGACGGTCGCTTACCCGCCGTCAGCGCCACCAGGGGAAGGACAAGAAGGAGAGATGCTGCGAACCACAACCGTTTCATACTGCTAACCTCCTTACGACTTTCTGAACGACAAACGGTCAACATTTTACGCCGCGAGACATTGATGCCCGGTAAAAAGTTGTAACTTCTGTCGAGGGGAGCTGCCGCTGGTTGATGACCATACCGCGGCGGTGATTGAGGCGTGGAACGGGCGGCAGTATAGAATGTTGCCTCCGAGGTAAGACGCTATGAGAAATGCGCGCCTACTTTTCCTTCTCGCAGTCGGCTTCGTCGCAAACCAATCGCAGGGCCAAACGAAGATCAGCGGATCCTCCGTATGGCAAGTCTCGCCGCAGTTTCTTGCCACTGCTCACGCCGCTTGCGACAAGTCTCACCCCGGCGACATTGATTGCATGATCGACCAGATGGGAAAGGCCGGTGCCCCGGCCGATGCCGTAAGTTTTACCCGCGAACTGGCGAAGCAGAGTCACGGGGAATTCGGGGTTATGACCGGCTTCCAAAGTCAGCCTCCAGTTGACTTTGCGTGGATCACCTATCCTCTTCGCGCCAACACGAACTATGGCCTTCTATTCGTGAATGGAAAGCCGCCCATTATCAACGTCGAGGACTTGAAGCTACTCGACTCAAAAACCATGGAACGGAGTTTCCAGTTTCAGGATGTGAAGAATCAATTTCCCAACGTCAATCTGTGGCCGGGGGATCGTGACGGGAAAACATGGCCCAACTCGCAATCGGGTCCAAACGGCGGAACCCAGTTCGTGGTGGGCTACCCGCTGCGCAACGGCTGCCACGCCTGTGCCAGCGCAGGATCTGCTTTATTCACCTGGAACTTTGACGCTCAGGGAAAATTCCTCGGAACGACATTTATTGGCCTGACGCCACCGCCTCTGCAGTAAGAAGGCCGCTGCGAGACGCGGGTCTTCAGCTTCTGGCGATGGTTAATCCGAAGTCATGCTCCATGCGCTTGAGCCAGGTTTCGTCGTCAGCGGAATGGAAGGCGACCCATTCTTCGTCGGTCATCGATTCGCGCCATTTTAGAAATGCCGCAGCGTCCGGCCCGACCGGGTGGCGCAGCTGCCAAGTTTCGCTCTCAATGATCTCCCTGATCTTGTCTGCTACTAGCGACGGCGGGGCTGGGTTCTTGAGCGCCGCAGCAAACAGAAGAGACAGGCGTCGCTGCTGAGGGTAAGGGGAACCAGTCGGCAAATCCGTCAATTCTCGAGCCATCGGCGTGTCGATAATACCGGGTTCGACGATGGCCACCCGGACGTTGAACATTTTCATCTCTTGCGCGAGTGCGTCGCTCAGCGCCTCGAGGGCAAACTTCGAGGCAGTATAAGGCGCGAATGGCGAGTTGGCGATGCGCCCCGCGACTGAGCTTACGTTGATAATGCATCCGCTCTTCCGCTCACGCATCTGCGGCACAACCGCCTGCATGCACCGCAACGCCCCAAAGTAATTGGTTTCCATCACCGCGCGGAATTCGGCCAAGGCAGTTTCTTCGACTGATCCGTTGCGTTCCACGCCCGCGTTATTGACCAGCACATCGATGTGGCCGGCATCCTTCTGTATATTCGCAATCGCCGTTTTCACGGAACTGTCGGAGTCAACGTCCATCACCGAAATTTTGACGGGAAGTTTCTCCTTCGCAACTCTCTCCCCCAGCTCTGGCGCTCGCGTGGGATTGCGCATGGTGGCATATACGTTGTGACCTGCCCGGCCGAGGGCTAGCGCGGTCGCCAATCCGATCCCTGAGCTAGTTCCTGTGATGAGTATAGACGCCATTGTGTATTCCTCTTCTGTGGCTAACCGACAGGCAGCAGTTTACACCTGCCATTGCAACTACGATCCAGCGGCGTGCTTTCGATTCACATCCGGCGTCCGTATACGCTCGGGGCGAAATCCCAATCCCAGCATGCGAGCCGGAATACGCTGCAACAGCGGAAATCGTTGCAGAAGCTTCAGCGGCAGCGGAAGTTTTCGGATCGGAGCCCGGGTGCTCAAAGCCGGGTTAATGAAGTGCTGGTGCGCGAAGACCTGAAATCCCTGGGTCATCTTCGTCGGAAATTCCCGGTGCTTTTCGACCTTATGGAGCAAGGCATCCAACACCGTACCGCGTAGCAACGGCTCGGCCAAAAAATTCGCTGCGGCAACTGCATCCTGAATGGCGAGATTGATACCAACGCCTCCAATCGGAGACATTGCATGAGCTGAGTCCCCAATGTACAGAAGTCCCGCGCGCGACCACCGACGCAGGCGGTCGACGGCAACTGACAACAGCTTGATGTCGTCCCACTCCTTTAATCCCATCGTGCGCCCGCGCAGAAAGGGTGTGACGCTCTCGATGTCTTCGCGAAACGCCGGCAAGCCTCTTTGACGAATCAGATCAAATCCTCCTTTAGGAATCACGTACGCGCATTGCCAGTAGTCACCTCGGTTCAGGGTCACGAGAATCTTTCCCGCTCGGAACCGGCCGAGCGTCTGGTTGGGATCACTGGGCTGCCGCACCATCCGCATCCACAGCACATCAATGGGAGCGCCCAGGTCGATCACTTCCATCCCCGCCCTCTCGCGAACGATGGAATGCCGGCCATCCGCGCCCACCGTCAAGTCCGCGCGGACTTCCAGGGCGCCTGTCGGCGTTGTCGCACGGACGCCCACAACCCGCCCGTTCTCGAAAATCAGATCGTTGACATCAGCCTGCATGCGCAAACGGAATTGCGGATAAGCCTTCGCCTTTTCAGCAAAGAAGTTCAGGAAATCCCACTGCGGCATCAGAGCGACGAATTTGCAGTGCGTCGGCAGGTGAGAAAGGTCCGCTACAGTCACTGCAAAGTCGTCGACGAGGGCCCCAATTTCCGAGAGTTCCTGATGCGGCCGGCGCAGGAAGTCATCAAGAATTCCCAGCTCGTACATCAGCTCGAGGGTCGACGGATGCACAGTATCGCCGCGAAAATCCCGCAGAAAATCGGCGTGCTTTTCAAGCACCAAGACATCCACTCCAGCGCGGGCCAGCAGAAAACCGACCACCATGCCAGCTGGCCCACCGCCGACAACGCAGCAGCGGGCTTGCGCTCTTTCGTAAGCTGCAGTGTTCTCCGCCATCGCCCGACCCCCTTCCCGAGCTGCCCGCGACAATTCTAAAGTACCCGTCTCCGCAAACGAGGTAAGAGATCAGGGCAATTTGTTGAGATAACAGGGATCACTGATGTTTTGTACCGGAGGCGTCGGCGGAGTCAACCACGCCGGATGCGCGAAATCGAAGAACTCCGTCATGTCCATTTGCGCCGCATCCCGCTTAGTCAACGGCGGAACGTTGAATCGGGTCTCAATCAATTTCAGAATCGCCGTAAGGTCGGCAACCGTGTGCGAGACATAATGTTTTTTTGTATAAGGCGAAACCACAATCAGCGGGACTCGATAGCCCGTATAAACGAAGTTGCAAGTGGGACCGGTAACGCCCTTGTTGCAAATATCACCCGGCAAAAGATCCTTAGGCTTAATGTCATCGGGGCTCACTGCCGGATGCGGCGAGACGTGGTCGAAAATGCCCCCGAATTCATCGTAAGTCAGAATGAAAACTGAATCCTTCCAGTAAGAACTGCCCATCACCGAATTGATGATCTCGGAAACATACAGCGCTCCGTTCTGGGTTCGACTCGGCGATGAGTCGGACGAAGATGGATGCTCGTCCAGCCCAGCATCGGTTGCCGGCTCTATCTGCGCCACTGCGGGAAGAGTGCCATTCTTCAAGTCGTTCTCAAAATCGGAGTTTGCGATGCCAATGGTGCCGATGTGCTTGGCGTACTTCTTCGGAATCGTTTGTCCCCACTTGAAGTACTTGATATAGCTCGTCTGCAGAAGGCACGCGGCCTTATAGGGAGGCCCGGTGCAACCTGTATTCGTGGGATTCACGTAAATCTTCCAGCTCACATGCGCGGCTTCCAGCTCCTGAAAGATCGTCTTGGCGGTCAACAGCTGGCTGTCCCCGCTGTCGGTGCCTACCGGATAGGCATCTCCCTGGGAAGTCCCTGCCACCAGGTACTCGCGGTTCGGATGAGTGCGAGTCATCGCCGGATTGAACCAGGAATCAGAGGTGGCAAAGTTCGATGCCATGAAATAGTAGTAGTTCAGATCGGTCCCATCGTAATACCCCATCGCCCGAATTCCGTCGCTGTCGTAATAGCCAAGAACCCGGCCGTCATGCGCGGCCGTATAAACGAAACCGTTCAGCTCGGCTTTGGACTTGCCCATCGGATCGTAATAATCCCAATCCACGTGCGCTTCGTTCCAGGAAGGGCTCGTGTTTTCCGTGCATTGGGTGATCAACTGGAACGATTCGACCTTCTGACTATTGGCGTCGATAGTGCAATCCTTGGGCGGCGGATAAGCCGGATCGCACCCCGGATTGGTCGGCGGCGGCCCGTAAAGTGGTGGCAATCCAGTCGGTGGATTGAATTGCGGCAAGCCGTTGAATGATCGATCGGCATAACCGTTATCCGCCCAGTACTGACGCAGTTCGCCGAAATAGTGGTCCAGCGAACGGTTCTCCTGGGCCATGAAGATGATGTGATTGAGCTTTGTGATTCCGGCTGGAGAATTCGATGGGACGACCTGACCGACCGCGCTGAGAGCCCCGCACGCGAGCGCCCCGAGAAAGATGACAGACTGCAGAAACTGGTTCCCCGACATGGCCGAATTGGATGGCTCTGCGAAATTGACGGTTGTCTCCCACGAGCCCATTTTGCGGTTCGTGTCAGGGCCCGGCCTTCAGGCGTGATCCAGAGAAACGTCGCGGTTCACCCGCCTCTGAACTAACGTCACCAGCGGTGCCGGAAGCGATGTGTTAATTATCTAGGGTGAAAACGTCAACGGAAGCCGGGATGTGTCCTATATGCAAGACTCCGCTCCTTTCCGGTGGAGCAACGTGCTCGCACTGCGGCTATAAGCACGGACGGCCAGCTCCACCGCTTCCCATAGGACGTTTGCAAGTTCGCGTAGTCTTAATTGCGCTGCTCGTCGGCGGCGTCGTTGCTCTGTCCGCTTTTGTCTACCTGAATGTTGAGCTCCTGCAGTCCGATGCCTATAAAGACTCGGTAAAGATTGCTTTGTCTTCGCCAGAAGTCCAAAATGCGCTCGGCGGCGGCATCCGAACAAAACAGCCCGTATTCGGCTATGTCCTTCCTGTAAGGCATTCACAATTCGCGGAATGGTCGGTAACCCTGGCTGGGACGCGGGGCAGCGGCCATCTCTATGGCATCGCCAATAAGATCAACGGCGCGTGGGATTTTTCCCGGCTGGCTTTTTATTCGGCGAATGGAAACGCTAAAGTCGACCTCACTCCTGTTCACACATTGCGCCTTCCATTAGTACCAACGAAGATCGTTTATTTTCTGCCAATCGGCCTCGACCAAGGCGAATCCCTTGAATGGGCGCCAGCGTACTACAAGTCCAAACTCGGAATCGACTCCACAGTCCTCCCACCGATTCCTTTGAACCCCAAGCTGATCGACCCACAACGCAATCAATTAAACGCCGACAAGTGTTTCGACTTCCTGAAAGAGCAGCATCCCGAAATTGCGCGCGATCCCTTCTCAATCCTGATCGCCGTAACCTCGAGCGACCTCTACATTCCATCGCTCGGCTGGAATTACGCGGAGAACTCACGCAACGATGGTCGCTACGCGATTATTTCTTCTGCCCGATTGCATCCCCCGTTACTCGGACTTTGGAATCCTGAATGGTTAAATTCCCGCGTGCAAAAACTGCTGACCAAGAACATCGGCATCCTGTACTTCGATTTGCCGATGAGCGACGACTACACTAGTCTGCTAAGCGCCGGAGTCCTCTCCGGTATTCAAATCGACGAAATGGGGGGACAGATCGTCGGAGCTGACGGGCGCTGGGAACCCTTCCTGGAGACCGGAGGGCCTTCGGTCACGATATACGACGTCCCGGGAAAAAAGATGCTGTGGAGGATGGCCTGTGCAGGTACTGCGCTTCCGGATACAGCTCCGCAAGTCTTCTGTGCTTATCTGACTAATGGACTCTTTGTGCAGCGCAAGACTGATTTTGTTTTTGACGGCGAGCCTGCCATGCAGTTCTCCCGCATTAATCGAAACCAGGACGATCGTTCCCGCGCGTTCGGAATCGGAGGCTGGGATTCATTCGAGATTTTTCTCGGGGGACGGATGGACGTTGCCGTCGACTTGATCACGGAAGACGGGGCCAGAACCCACTTTACTCACCAACTTCCAAAGGCAGGCCAGTCCGGCAACACATATCTGAGCGGCGCCGTTGGCGTGGACCGCTTTGCCTACGCTCAGGCTGTCTTCTCCGGAACTTCATGGCAAGTTAAGACTACGGACGGCTGGACATATATATTTCCATACCGGCCGCAAGCTTTGCCGCAAAATGTCACCGTTTTGACAGGCTTCCTCGACCCTGCAGGACGCAAATACGAGATGGAGCGCGATTCCTTTGGCGCGCTGATTTCCGTGACCAGTCCTTCAGGAAAATGGCTGCATTTCGAAAATGATTCGCAGCATCGAATTCGCAAAATCACATCTTCCCTCGGTCGCACCATGCAATACGATTACGACTCCGGCGGCCGAATGTTCCGCGCCACCGATTCAGACGGACATGTAGACTCCTACACTTTTGATGAGAAAGGGGGGATGCTCACTGCCGCTCACGGAACGGAAAAGCCAATCTTGACCAACGAGTATTTTGGCGACGGCTACCTCAAGAGTCAGGTCATGAGCGACGGACGACGATTTGGATACGCTTACTTTCTCGGCGAACGAAACATCATGTTGGAAAACCAAATTCGAGATCCCAACGGACTCGAGACCTATATCCAATATGTACCCGGAGGCTACCTTCAATATCTTCCGTCCCCTGTTCCACACTAGCACTCTGGCAGACTGTCGCCTCGCAGTGTGTTTCCCGTTCGGTACTAAAACAGCAAACAACGCAAACGCTAGTGCGCTGCTGTCCAAACCTGATAAACCACAACCGCCATCATGAACAGAAGGTAGATTCGAAGCGCCCAGAGCACTCCGAGTTCCGGACCTTTGAGGTGCCGGCGCGGGATTGGATGCTTCTTCGCCCGAACCAGCTGATCGTGTTCTAGCGACGACAAAACCCAACTTCGATCCGAACTGGAGATCAAAACTTCTGGTTCTTCTTTTCGCACCATAAGGCCCTACCTCCCACCCAAAGCGGAAAAAATATTCGGCGCAATCACGCTGATCCCGAAAAGCACACCTGCAGCGGTCAAGAGAAACACTACGCCGCCGGACAGCACGTTCGCCCAAAGTGGACTGACCAGGTCGCCCATGACCTCCTTGTCATTCACCAGCATGAACAGAAACACCAGTGCAGGCGGCATGGCCAATACCGCGACCACATTCACGATTAGAACCACATAGACTAGCGGCAGTCCCGGGATTAAGACGATGCCCGCCGCAGCTACGGCGCACAGGGTCAGCACCGAGTAGAAAGATTTGCCTTGGCCCATCGGAAGATTCAGGCTGTGCGGCTTGTGAGCGACTTCTCCGAAGGCATACGCCGAAGAAGTTGAAATCGTGATCGATGCGACAATGCCGGCCTCAACCATGCCAAGAGCGAATAATGAAGCTCCAAACCTTCCAATGATCGGCTGCAGAGCTTGCGCAAACTCCGCCGCCTGGAAATTGTCGGCGCTCATTTGGTGAGCAAACAATGGCGCCGTCGCGAGGATCGTTGCTATCGCAGCCGCGGCGGCCAGCGCGGCTCCCAACACAGTATCGATGCGGCCAAAGCGAATGTCTTTGGTGGTGAGTCCCTTGTCGACGGTCGCACTCTGCTGAAAGAAAAGCATCCAGGGAGTGACGGTCGCGCCGATGTCGGCCAGCACAATCAGCAGGGTGTCCTTGTTGAAGCCGGGCACCGGGTGCCAGGTAATGAAGGCATGGCCCACCGCGTGCCAGTTGGGATGGGTCATGAGCGCGACTGGAATGAAGACAAGGTTGAAAGCGGCGGCGGCAAGCGTAATCCGCTCCCAGGTCCAATAGCGATGACTTACCAGCGCCGCGTACAGGATGACGAGCGCAATCAGGACAGCCATCCACGGAGGCACACCAAAGAAACCCAGACCGGCGCGGATCGCGATGAACTCCGTGATGAGGGTGAGAAAGTTCCCGATAGCCAGGTCGATCATCGAGAACCATCCCCAGAACGGCCCAAAGCGCTCGAAGATCAGCTCGGCGTGCCCGCGATGCGTCGCGGCGCCGAGTCGCACCGTCATCTCCTGCACAACAATGGCCATGCAAAACGTGAGAGCAACGAAAGGAATGAAGAATCCGATGCCAAACTTGGCCCCCGTTGCCGCGTAGGAGAGCATGCTGGGGCCGTCGTTCTCGCCCAGCATGACCAGCACTCCGGGCCCAACCAGCAACCACAGCAGCCGCGCCCCGGAGAAAAAGCCGCGCTTGGCACGTGCCTGGGAAACGCGGATACGATCGTGCGCCCGGTCCACGTCTTCGTGGGTGATGACGAGAGCTTCATCTTCGCCGGCTATGCGCGTTATCTGAGGGGGTTGTGAACCTACGCTCATGGTCGAAATAGTTAGCGTAAGTATACATCAACACGTAAACTATGGTTAAGTGAGGTCGAAGATAGTTGAACGTCGCTGCTTAAGAGGATGAATGGGAAGCAATCCGCCGGGACTTATTCGCGTCAGCGGTTACCCAGACCCTCTCGGCGGCCGAGCGGCCCAGCGCGACCGTCCCGGCGTCGGTGGCCAGGGTCAAGGTCTGATCGTAGTTTCGTCCTGCAACGTGCACACGCGCCCCAGGACGGACGCCGCGCCCTTCGAGGAATTCCAGCAAATGCCGGTCGCGCTCGTAGATTCCGCTGACCACGTAGTTCTTTCCGGCTTCTGCCTGGGCGAGAAGCACCAGACCACGTCGACGGCGGCTTCCGGGACTTTCGAGTTCGCTCAGATTGCCGTGCGGGCAGGCCCCACCGCGGCCCAGTTTGGCCAGTAGTCGGGCTTCGAAGTCGGGGGAGACAGCATGCTCCAGGCGTTCGGCTTCGTCGTGCACCCGGTACCACTCCATCCCGAATATCTCAGCGAGCATGCGTTCGATGAGATGGTGGCGAAGCGTGAGTTTTCGCGCGATCTTGCGTCCGGCGGAGGTGAGCCCGACATGGCCGTCGCTCTGCACTCGCACCAAGCCGTCTTTCTTTAAACGTCGCAGAGCCATGGTCACGGCGGGTGGTGACACCGACAGCCAGTGCGCCAGCGTGGCTGAGATGACGGTTTCGCCTTCGCTCTCGGCCTCGAGGATTGCCTTGAGGTAGTCCTCCTTGGAGACGGTGATCATTTGAAAGGATTATACGGCTTAAGCATGGTTAACTGGCAGGTTGGGATCGAAGTACCGATTTCCTCGTTTGACATCATCTGCTCTGGCCCCTAACCTTGTTTATCGTTTTTCGCGAGCTATGAAAATTCTTGTCATCGGAAGCGGCGGACGCGAGCATGCCCTGGTGTGGAAGCTGCGCCAGTCGCCGCGTGTTTCGCAAATCTATTGTGCCCCCGGCAACGCCGGGATCGCCGCCGATGCCGAATGCCTGCCGGCTGACGTGAAAAATGTCGAGTCGCTACTGGCGCTCGCGGCCCAGATCAAACCCGATCTCACGGTGGTCGGTCCAGAGCTTCCGCTGCAGCTGGGCGTGGTGGATGAATTCACCCGCCGTGGATGGAAAATCTTTGGCCCTACGCAGGCCGCGGCACGACTGGAATCCAGCAAGAGTTTCGCCAAGGAATTTATGCAGCGCTATCACATCCCGACGGCGCACTATGCCATTTGCGATACACCCAAGGATGTTGGCGACGCGCTGCCCCACTTCCACATGCCCGTCGTGGTAAAGGCGGACGGGTTGGCTGCGGGCAAAGGCGTCGTTATCTGCAAGAGCAAAGAAGAGGCTTCGGCGGTGGCGGCAGAGATGCTCAGCGGGAAGATGCTGGGCGAAGCCGGCTCGCGCGTAGTAATCGAGGAATGCCTGAAAGGTGAGGAACTTTCTTTCCTGGCGCTGAGTGACGGCGAACGCGTGGCCGCGCTGGCCGCGGCGCAGGATCATAAGCGAGTGGGCGAGGGTGACACGGGCGCGAACACGGGCGGCATGGGAGCTTACTCCACCGAGGCGATGGTAGACGCGCAAATGCAAAACTGGCTGCTGCATCACATCGCTCGTCCCGTGGTTGCTGGAATGAAAGCCGAGGGCGCTGAGTACAAAGGCGTGCTTTATTGTGGCCTGATGATGACGGCTCGCGGACCGATGGTGCTCGAGTTCAACTGTCGCTTCGGCGATCCTGAGACTCAGCCTGTCCTGATGCGTCTGGAAAGCGATTTGCTGGAGGCGCTCGAAGCTTCGATTGAAGGCCGGGTCAGCGAGGGCGACTTCCGCTGGTCGTCGGATGCTTCGGTTTGCGTGGTGATTTCTTCAGGAGGGTATCCGGGAACTTTTGAAATGGGCAAGAAGATCAGCGGACTCCAAGATGCCGAAGAAGTTGCGGGCGTGAAGGTCTTTCACGCCGGTACGACGAAGCATGACGGAGCCTACTTTACCGCGGGTGGGCGCGTGCTCGGCGTCACGGCCAGAGCGGCTAGCTTGGAGAGCGCCGTTGAGCGGGCTTATGAGGCGGTGGCGAAAATCAGCTTCGGCGGCGCTTACTATCGCAAAGACATCGCCGCGCGGGCGCTGAAGAAATAGCTTGTCGGCCGTGTTCACCCATGACGGAAAGCAAAATACTTTTCGCAATGGTCCGGCTGTCCGAAGTCGGCGTAGTTTTGGTTGGTCTTCTTTTCGCCGCGGCAGCTTTGGGAAAATGGGAAAAGCGCATCGCGTTTCGAGTTATGGCCTGGTCCTCCGCGGCGGGGGGCGTGATTCCATTTCTAATTTTCGCAACTTCGAGGTTCATCAACGCTCACGGTCTCATTGTGCGGAACATTTTCGAGCGTCTTGTTTTGGTGCTCTGGCCAAGTTCAATAGCGTTGATGGGTTTGGACGGCCCAAGTCCAATGGTTTTCAAGCTGCTAGTTGTTGCCATCCTGGTCTTGATGAACATGGGCTTGTACGGCCTTGTTGGAGTATGTATCGGTTTCGCGTGGCAGAGATTTAGCTCAAGAGCGGCACAATAAGCGGGGGATTATTATGAACAAACCACAGGTTTCAATTGTCATGGGCAGCGATTCCGACTTTGACATCATGCGCGAGGCCGCCAAGGCGCTCGATGACTTCGGGGTGGCGTATGAAATCGATGTGACCTCGGCGCATCGCTCCCCGGATCGCACGGCAGACTACGCGCGCAAGGCTGCGGCTCGCGGGATTCGTGTGATTATCGCCGGAGCCGGCGGAGCCGCGCATCTCGCCGGAGTGATTGCCGCACACACGACTTTGCCGGTGATTGGCGTTCCTATTCCGTCCACAGCGCTCAACGGGATGGACTCCTTGCTCGCGACGGTGCAGATGCCCGCGGGAATCCCGGTCGGCACCGTGGCAATTGGGAAAGCCGGGGCCACCAATGCGGGAATTCTGGCCGTGCAAATCCTGGCGCTGTCGAACGACTTGCTGGCCAGGAAACTGGATGGCCTGAAAGAAACGCTGGCCAACAGTGTGGAGGAGAAGTCGCGAAAATTAAAGATCACGCTCGGCACGTTGGCGTAGGACCTTCGCGCGTGGCTGAGTTTTTCTTAGGGCGCGAATACCAAAGCATCTACAGAGATCCTTCGCTCAGGACGACGTCTGACTGAGCTGAGGACAGCTCAAATTCGCACGAGGTGCGCGTGATTCGGCCGATTCTTCTGGTTGTGCTTCTGCTGTTTACTTGGACCATGGAGCTTTCCGCTCAAGACCGTTCCTACGGCCGCTCAGTGGTGGTTACGGATCGCGGCATCGTTGCCACCAGCCATTACCTCGCCTCGCAGGCCGGAGCGCAAGTCCTGGCCAAGGGCGGAACGGCTATGGACGCCGCCATCGCAGCCAATGCCGTGCTCGGCGTCACCGAGCCCATGAATAACGGGATCGGCGGTGATTTGTTTCTCATTTATTGGGAGGCGAAGACCGGCAAACTCTATGGTCTGAACTCAAGCGGTTGGGCGCCGCGCGGACTTTCTGTCGAGTTTCTGGCGAAGCACGGCGTCACCTCGATGCCGGAAGACGGGATCCACGCGGTCACTGTTCCCGGGGCCGTTGAAGGATGGAGCCAGTCCCATCGCCGCTTCGGGCGCTTGTCTTGGAAGGATCTCTTTGCTCCTGCAATCTACTACGCCGAGCACGGTTATGCCGTACCCGAGATCATCCATGCCTACTGGGTGGAAGATGAATCGAAGCTGCAAAAGACCAGCGAAGCGCGGAGAGTTTTCCTGCAAGACGGCAAGGCTCCCGAGATCGGCGCACACTTCTCCAATCCCGACCTGGCCAAAACCCTGCGCCTGATCGCCGACCAGGGGCGCGACGCCTTTTACAAGGGTGCGATTGCACAGGCGATCGTGAAAACGTCAGCATCATTTGGCGGGACGATGCAACTGGATGACCTCGCCGAGTTTTCCGCGGAGTGGGTCGAACCGCTCTCCATCGACTATCGCGGTTGGAAGATTTATGAACTTCCGCCCAACGGTCAGGGCATGGCGGCGCTGGAGATGCTCAACATCATGAGCACCTTCCAGCCTGACCCCGCCGGACCGCAAGGCGCGGCGGAACTGCACAAGAAAATCGAGGCCATGAAACTGGCCTATGCCGATCTATACCGTTACAACGCCGATCCACGCTTTGCGAAAGTGCCGGTGCAGGGCCTATTGTCGAACGCATACGCAGCACAGCGTGCCGCTCTCATCAACCCGAACAAGGCCAACTGCAATTCCGGACCGGGGAACCCGGCCACGAGCGACACGGTATTTCTCGCGGCCGTGGACAAAGACGGCAATATCGCTTCGTTGATTCAAAGCAATTACTCTAACTTCGGTTCTGGCATCGTCGTCAACGGGTTGGGTTTCCTGCTGCAGAACCGGGGAGCATTATTCGTGCTCGATCCCAGCCATCCCAACGTGCTGCAGCCGCGCAAGCGCCCGTTTCACACTATCATTCCCGCTTTCATGGAGCGGGGCAACGTGCACATCGGCTTTGGCATCATGGGTGGTGAAAACCAACCTCTGGCGCACGCGCAGTTTGTCTCGAACCTTGTGGATTATGGAATGAACATCCAGGCTGCGCTCGAAGCGCCGCGCTTCACCGTGCCCGACAGTACGATAAGTTGTGACATTCTGGTCGAGTCGCGGGTCAAGCCCGAAGTCCTGCAGGGACTGCGCGACAGAGGACACAACGTCACCGTGCGCAAGGAGTACACCAAGCGAATGGGTCGCGGACAGGCGGTAATGCACGATTCGAAGAGCGGACTCAACTCGGGTGCCTCCGACCCGCGGGCGGATGGGGTGGCGGAGCCGGAGCCGCCTGACGTACGCTTCTAGATCAGTTTAAAGACCTAAAGCTTCAAGCCCTTCAAATACTCCCGCAGGGGACCGCCCAGGTCGGGGCGTTTCAGAGCAAACTCGATTGTGGCCTTTAGAAAGCCCATTTTGTCTCCGGCGTCGTGCCGCTTGCCCTCGAATACGTAGCCGTACATTTTTTCTTTCTTGAGCAAGGCGCGCATGCCGTCGGTGAGCTGCAGCTCGCCTCCGACGCCGGCCTTGGTTTCTGCCAGGGTCTCGAAGACGGTTGGCGTCAGGATGTAGCGACCGATCACGGCGAGGTCGGACGGAGCTTCTTCCAGTTTAGGCTTCTCCACCATGTTGCGGATTTCATAGAGCCGGCCGTCGAAACGTCCGTCTGCAGGCTTTACATCCAACACCCCGTAGGCGGAGATGGCCTTGCCCTGGATAATCTGAATGGCGATTACCGAGGACTGGGTTTCATTGAAGACGTTAATCATCTGCTTGAGACAGGGAGTTTCCGAATCGATGATGTCGTCAGCCAGCAGCACGGCGAAGGGTTCATTGCCCACGAGTTCGCGCGCCATGAGGACGGCATGGCCGAGGCCCAGCGCTTCTTTCTGTCGTACGTACGAGACGTGGATCATGTCCGAGATGGCGCGCACGATCTTCAGCAGATCAGTCTTCTTTCGCTCCTCCAGCATCTTCTCCAGTTCGTAGCTCACATCGAAGTGGTCTTCGATGGCCTGTTTGCCGCGCCCGGTAATGATAATGATCTGGTCGCAGCCGGAAGCGAGCGCTTCTTCCACGCCGTATTGAATGATCGGCTTGTCGACCAACGGCAGCATCTCTTTGGGTTGGGCTTTGGTGGCGGGCAGAAAACGAGTACCCAGTCCGGCGGCAGGGAATACGGCTTTGCGAACTCTCATGGCCATAGATGATCCGCGGTCAGCGGCCGGTGGACGCCGGCTTGAGCGACCGAATTAGAAATTGTACCTGATTGTGGTTGCTGACCGACGCGCGTCGAGAATCGAATGGCCCTTCAGTTTCCGTTGTATTGTGATAGCAAAATCCTGCAGTGTCGGAGGCCTCCATGAGACACGTCGTTCTTGCCCTGTTCCTGATGGTCGGTTCGCTTTACGCCCAACAAGCCGCGGTAGCGGAGATCCCCTATCACCCGGTTCCCGACTTTCTGAAACTTCCGCCCGACCTGTACTTCGGCGAGGTTCCCGGCGTCGCGGTCAATTCCAAGGGACACATCTTCGTATTCTCGCGAGGAAATTCGACCGGTCCCGCCTATGGAGCGAGCGCCGCGCAACTGCTCGAGTTTGATGCCGAAGGCAAGTTCGTGCGCGAAATTGGCCACAATTTATACGCGTGGTCGTTCGCGCACACGGTGAAGATCGATCCAGAAGACAACATCTGGGTGACGGACAAGGGTTCGGACATGGTCATCAAGTTCAATCCGGAAGGACGCGTCGTGATGGTGTTCGGCCGGAAACAGGAAGCTTCCGATGATGGCACTGGTCCGTTGAAGAAGCTGAATCCGCCGCTGTCCCCGGAAGATGGAATGTTTCGCCAAGTAACAGACGTCGCATGGGACAAAGCCGGCAACACATACATCAGCGACGGCTACATCAACTCGCGAATCGCCAAGGTCGACAAGGACGGCAACTGGCTCAAGTCCTGGGGCGAGCCCGGCAGTGGGCCGGGGCAGTTCGATACTCCGCATAGCCTTGCAGTCGACGCCGGAGGAAGCGTCTACGTCGCGGATAGGGGCAACCGCCGAATTCAAGTGTTCGACGGAGAGGGAAAGTTTCTGCGACAGATCACTATCGACGTGCCGGTAGATCCCGATGCACGTCCTGCGATCGGGAACAAGCGCTTGCAGACGACCGGATCTAGAGCGCCGGGTGCGCCGTGGGCAATCTGCATCACGCCTGCTCCGCATCAAGTGCTTTTCAGTTCGGATGGTTTCCCCGGCCGAATATACAAACTGTCTCTTGATGGAAAAGTCCTCGGTGTGCTCGGGAAATCGGGCAAGCAGCCGGGGCAGTTCGGATGGATTCACGAGATTGCGTGCCCGTCGGAAAACGAGCTTTACGTGGCTGAGATATTGAACTGGCGTGTACAGAAATTAGTTCTCGAACCGAGTCACTAAGTCAAGAGCTCAACTCCGCAGCAGACTACAGGGAGAGCTGTATGAAATGTTTTTCGCCCGCAACTCTTTGCAGCAACTCTGACCGCCAAGAGGGCAAGGTTTATTTCTTCCTAATTCTTTTCAATGAGACACGACAACTCGTTGAAGTATTCGTGAGAGAGAAGCCAGCAACTCATGCAAGTAAAGCATCCCCACGTGTGATTTGTCGACATCGCGCGCAGGACACGAGAATTCGTCACCGCTGATGACAACTCTTTACAAAACTCTCCGCATTAGTTTCACCCTCGATCCTTCCAAAGAGGTAGGACAAATCAAGACGACGAAGGAGAAAAACATGCCAATGCAATCTCAGGATCAATCCACCCTGAACGTAAAGCTCGTCCACTTCACCAAGCAGAACTCGCCCGATGAACCGGTGCAGGTTGCTTTTGCCGTGACCGATGAGCAAGGGAAAGAAGAAATCATCACAGGCGAAGTCCCCTACACCTACGACCTTTTCCATCTTCTTCAGGAGAACGGCTGGCTGAACCTACGCCGCGGTGTTGCTTCGATTCGCGAGAGTCGAACACCGCGTCGAGCCATGTCAGCCTAGCTCCTTGCGCAGGCCGAGTGCGCTGGAACTCCACGCGCTTAAGGGGTTCCAGCCCTCCCTCAATATTTTTCGACGAATGCTCATGAGAGAACACGAATCGGAGGTACAGATGATGAGTAATTTGCAACTTGAAGTAGGTGATGTGTGTGGAGATCCAACCGGTCTGCGAGTGAAAGTAGTCGACGTTGACGTCTACGATTACGTCCACTTCTCAGTAGTCGAAAGTAGCCAAGGAGACGACGACCCGGAGGCAGGGCAGATGTCTCAGGCGGCGTTTGCTCATCGCTTCACCAAGGTGGGAGATATGCCTAACGAGAGATCGCTTTGCATACTAAGGTCATTTCCGTAGAGGCTCCCGACTATCAATCAACCCTGCGATGCGTCCTCAGTGCCGCGGTTAGTTATGCGGCACTGTGAATTTTCCAGCCTCGCTGCCGCACCGCCACGCTTTTTCTCCTTGTCGGCGGCGCCCCAAAAGGCCAGAAGGGCAGGTATCGCCCTATGCCCGCGTGGTAGAATTTTGAGAAGTAACTCCACACTGGGAGCCTGTTTGATCGAGCTAGCACCGTCGATTTTGTCGGCTGACTTCGCCCATTTGGCGGAGCAAGTCAAAGCCGCGACCGAAGGTGGCGCGAGCGTGATCCATGTGGATGTTATGGATGGGCATTTTGTTCCAAACATCACCCTGGGACCGCCCGTCGTAAGATCGCTGCGCAAGACCACCGATCTCCCCTTGGATTGCCACTTGATGATCGAGAATCCGGATCAATATATTCCGGAGTTTACCGACGCGGGAGCCGATTGGATTTCGGTGCATCAGGAGGCCTGCCGGCACCTGAACCGAACCCTCCACCTGATCCGAGGGCATGGGGCGCGGGCGGGTGTGGTGATCAATCCGGCCACGCCGGTAGAGACTTTGAGCGAGGTGCTGGACATCATCGATTATGTGCTGGTCATGTCGGTGAATCCTGGGTTCGGCGGCCAAAAGTTTATTCCCGCTGCGGTGCATAAGATCCGCAAACTGGCGGAGTTGCGCGACCAGCGAGGACTTGGTTATCGAATTGAGGTGGATGGCGGCATTGCCCTCGATACCGTTGCTGATGTGGTCCGGGCCGGCGCCGAAATTTTGGTTGCAGGCAACGCAGTGTTCGGCGAAGGCGATCCAAGCAAGAATGCGGCGAAATTGTTGAAGGCGGCAACCGAGGCTACACTGCAAAAAGTGTAGGCTTTCAGTTTGCTGTAAGAGTCCTGGTAAATACAGTTCTGGGGTTTGAGGTTTCTATGCGTCGTATTCCGCTAATCCTTCTTTTGGGCGTGCTCGTCGTTACCGTGGCCTGCACGAACAAGAAGGTCAGCAACCCGATCGCGAATGTCGATTCCAAGCAGCCCGACAAGGTCTTGTTCGACCGCGCCATGGATGCGATGAAACACAACCGCTTCGACGTGGCCCGCCTACAGCTGCAAACCCTGATCAACACTTACCCCGATTCGGAATACATTGCGCGCGCCAAGCTGGCGGTCGCCGACTCCTGGTATGCGGAGGGTGGCTCGGCCTCGCTGGCTCAGGCGGAAATCGAGTACAAGGATTTCGAGACCTTCTTCCCCAACATGCCGGAAGCGGCCGAGGCGCAGTTAAAGCTCGCCAACATTCATTACCAGCAGATGGAGAAGGCAGATCGCGATCCCACCCATGCCCTGCGCGCGCAGGAAGAATACCGGCAACTCATCATGCAGTATCCCGACAGCAAGCTGGTGCCGGAGGCCAAACAACGTTTGCTGCAAGTACAGGAAGTGATCGCGGAGCGGGAATTTGGTGTTGGACGTTTCTACTATATGCGCCAATCATATCCCGCCGCCATCGCGCGGCTGGAGTCTCTGGTCGACGAGTACCCGCTGTATAGCAAGGCTGACGAAGCTCTGTACCTGCTGGGGCAATCGTATGAAGGCGAGATCAACATGATGCGCGCCCGCCCGATCAACGAAGCCGTCAAGGCTCGCATGATTGGGGATTTCACCAAGAATGCCGCGCAGGCTTATGACCGCATTCTGACCCGGTATCCCCTGATGGATCGGGCCGACGATGCGAAGGCACGGCTCATCGCCCTGCATCAGCCGGTACCGAGGCCCACCAAGGCGGCCGTCGCCGAAAACAAAGCCGAAGAAGATAGCCGCAAGGAGCAGAGCAAGCTCTCGAAAGTCATGGGGACTTTTGAGAAACATCCAAGCGTAGCGGAAGCAACCAAAGTCGGCGAACCTACGCTGGTCGACCCCCCGCAGATGAGCGCAAGCCAGGTAGTGCAGGAGGCCACACGCGCCGCGATAGGGACAGGAGGTACTGGCAGCCAGTCGGTTTCTGTCGAAACTGTAAACGGGGCTCCAGGCCCGGACCAGCCGGCGCCCCGCTCGGATGCTCCGGCCCCGGCAGCGGATGCCGCCGTTACAATTACGAATCCTACCTCCACCGGCGGCGCTCCGCCTCCCGCGGCTGCTCAGCCTGACCAGAATGAGTTGAAGCCCAACGTTGGCCCAGCGGATCCAAATGAATTGAAGCCGAATGTCACAGACGACGGCAGCCAGCCTTTACCTCCGCCCCAGCAGGTAAATGAAATCCAGGGCGGAGCGGCCGCACAGCCCGCGGCGGGTGCCAGTCCATCGACCGGCACAACCGGGAAACCCGCGGACGCCTCCTCGGCAGCCTCTGCCGCCGACCAGAGCGACGATGCGGATACGACGGCATCCAGCAAGCATAAGAAAAAGAAGGGCATTCACAAAGTAGTCCCCTTCTGAGGCGGCTACATCCGTCGCGACTCAGGTGCGGATTACCCCAGTGGTTACTGGTCCGTCGTAACCTGTTTAATCTCGTATCCTCATTGACTTAGAGTCTAGGACACGTTACCTTCGCGCTATCTCCCCTTTCAGATTAGAGGACATCGCTTGGCGCGGAAAATACTGCTCGCCGATGACAGCGTGACAGCCCAGAACATGGGCCGGAGAATCCTTAGCGACGCCGGCTACGACGTCACTACGGTGAATAACGGGTCCGCGGCGCTCAAGAGAATTGCCGAATCGAAGCCCGACCTCATTGTGCTCGATGTTTATATGCCCGGCTATGGCGGGCTGGAGGTTTGCCAGCGGCTGCGCGAGGCTCCGGAGACCGCCCGCATTCCGGTGCTTCTTACCGTGGGCAAGCTTGAGCCCTTCAAACCGGAGGAAGCCCGGCGGGTACGCGCCGACGCCTTCATTGTTAAGCCGTTCGAAGCCAGCGAACTTCTTACGGCGCTGACCAAGCTTGAAGACAAGATCGTTCCGCAGCCGAGTCAACCTTCGAGGCAGAGTCGATTTGCCAAAGCCCTCGCCGGAGTTGAGGAACCGAATCCCTCAAAAGAATTTGGCGATAGCGAGACGGGATGGAAGAACCGGCTGTCGATTCCGCCACCGCACACCAAGCATCGTGAATCTGCGTCCGAGGAAACGTCTGCCGTAGTCGCCAGTTTGCGCGAAGCGGTCAAAGCCGACGAGCCCAAGCCTGCGGAGATGAAGTCTGGACTGGAAGAAGCCCTGCTCTCTTCGATGCCGCAAGACGTCACCGCCGAGGAGATTGCAGCTATTAAGGCCGCCGCTGCGGCATTCAGCGTCCCGGGCAATGAATCAAGCTTCAGGCAGCCTCGCGATGAAGCGGAGGCGCCTGCGCAAGAGTCAGTTGCCGCTAGCGATAACGCCCCGGTCGCACAGGCGGAATCTGTGTCTGCGGGCGATGCGTCCGGCGAACCGGTTCAGCCGCCAGCGATTCTCTCAGAGCCTCCCGCCGTTGACGCAGTGAAGGAGGCGGACGCAAGCAATCGCGACGTAGCCGACGACGAGGTCAGTGCAGCACTGGCTTCGATCGCCCCCACCAACGGTCACGGAGAGTCGGTCGCCATGGGCGCTGACGTTGATAAATGGTCGAGGGAGCAAGCTCCGGTGACCATGGCGGTCGCGGGTGCGGCCGAGGAATTCAGCGGCCCGCGATGGATCGCCGAATCGGTTGCGGTCCTGGGCGACGAAGCGACGCTTGTCCTCGAACAAGAGATGGAGAAGGCGTACGCAGCGTTCGCCGCCGCGGATGCTGCCCGTATGGGTTTCGGGAGTTCCTTCGTTGAGTCCAGTTCTTCGTCGGTCGTGGATGCGACGGCGCCAAACTCGGAGTCCGTATCATCTCCGGCTGAATCGTTCATAAGCTCCGATCGCTCTGCATCCGAGCCGCAGGAGCCGATACCCGCTGCCTCGACGGGCCCCGAGGAATCAGCGGTCGCGGAACACAGTATCGTCTCGGCTTCTTCGAGTGCGGACGCGGTCAGCGAAAGCACGGTCCCGGAGGTGCAGGAGAGTGCTGCTTACGCGGCTGCAGCGTCGGCCGGTCCCGGCGCGGCGGACATGACGATGGGTGCGGAGAACGCTTCACAGCCGAGCCCGGTGATGGAGCCTTCAGAAAGCATTCCTTCCGCTCCCGAAGCCAGCGGGCAGCAAGGTGAATCGGAGCTGGCTGCGGCCTGGGCGAACTGGAAACAGGTTCGCGAGTCGGCTATTGGTTCGCAACTCAGTTCGCAGATCGCCGAGACCGTCGCTGAGCTTACAGAGACCAGCGGCGACGCCCAGCCAGAGCCTCAACCGGTTGCTTCATCTGCGACAGAAGAAGACGCCAGCGATATCTCTACCCTCGTCGACAGCGTCCTTGCCGACTTGAAGCCCAAATTGATGGCCGAGATTGCCAAGAAAATGGGCAAAGAGAAGAAAAAGTAGACTCGCCGTCATCTGCTTGACCGCATGATTCCGCCGTAACGCCACGAAGTTACACCCCATTCTGCACAATTTCTGGTGCAGAATTTCCCTCAAAAAAATCTCTCTGTTCCGCCCAAAATCTAGAAAACAAAGGGTCGGATTTTTTTGGACCCCCGTAGATCTATGGTTCTTAAGGTAGTTACAGGCAAAATATTCTAAACATTGGGGTTACCGTGGTCGAGGGCTAATCGGCCTTTCTCAAATTGTCAAAGAACTGTGATTATCTTTCAGATAATCAGTGTGTCTATATAATATCGAATATAAGGGAATGCGAGCAAGAAAAAAGTGGACGGGCTGCGAGTCCGCTTCCCAAATTGGGAAAACGAATAGGCGGCGGATCGGCGTGGTCATGCTGGCGTCGAATGATCTACGTCTGCCGCCCGTCAGAGTGGTGCAAAACCCAGGTTAGCGCCCGAAAAACAGGCGTTATGCGACTGAACACCCGGAGAAGGGGCGCGAACCTGCGCACGGGGCATGCGTTCCGATCAACGAAAAACCCGCCCAAGCAAGCTTGAGCGGGGCACCCTCCAGATTAAAATTAACGTGGAGGCGATGTCTGGGCCACCCCCGAGCCTGTATCGGGGTTTTCATCTTGGCCCCACGTTACTGACTTACTTCGGGCGTTAACAAGAGCTGGGACCGCTGACCTCGTCGTTCCCACCTTTACAACGGACGTAAAGGTGGGCCAGCCCCCCGTTGGAAAATCGCCAAGGCGCTACGCGGAGACTGGGTGCAACTGCAGCAGGTCGAGCAACGAGTCTTGGTGTACTACTGTCGGACTTTGATCCGCGAACTGGACTTGAAAAGTCGTTGCTCGACAGCCGTCGACCGTTGGCTTCCGAACACCGAAGTTTCAGCCAATCATTTTGCGTTCTCGGTTCAACTGGATATCTGACGGGGAGTCCACGCCGTATCGCCCCGGTGGCCGTAAGGGGGAGGGATGGCTCGTCAACCATGCCAGCATTCGAAGAGATTTAGCGTTTTAATTAAGTTGGATTTTGTGCGACCGGACGCTCTGGACGGTCCCACGTATTCAGCGGCGGTCTCGGTCGGTGTATGTGAAGAGTGCGGACAGATCGAGCTGTACGCGAAGCTTCACCACTTGCTCTGTGATTGGCTGCGAAGGACCTGACGATTCGACATGTCGCGTGTCACGCGAGCCGCGCGGTCGTGTTTGTGTGACTGCCACGTAAGACTCTGACCTCGCCGTGATGAAGCTCAGAACTTGGTCAGGGACTTCGTTACTTAGTCCGCAGGTTCGTGTCTTAAGTTTGGAGTCGTGTGTCTAAACGGGCCCCGGGGAGATTTCTTCGTGACAGTCTCCGCGATCGCAATGACCGGTTCCTACGACTACGGCGAGGTGGCGCGCTCGGTGTTGATAGCCATCGCCGCGTCCTATGCCGCGCTCGATCTTGCGGGACGCGTAACCGCCGCCCGCGGCCGGGTTCGCCTGGTTTGGTTGAGCGGTGGGGCGATTGCGATGGGCATCGGCATCTGGGCAATGCACTTCATGGGGATGCTGGCTTTTCACCTGCCAGTATCCGTCGAGTACAACTGGCTAACAGTTCTCGCGTCGCTCTTGGTGGCCATCTTCGCCTCCGCCTTCGGGCTGCATGTGGCGAGCCGCCAGAAGATGGGCTGGCGTGAAGCCTTGACTGGCAGCGTCATTATGGGTGCCGGCATCGCGGGCCTTCACTACATCGCTATGGCCGCAGTGCGATTGCCCGCCATCACCCGATATTCTCCGCTGCTGGTGGCGTGTTCCATCTTGCTCGCAATCTTGTTTTCTCTAATCGCGTTATTGATGGCGTTTGATCTACGCGAGGAGACCCGATGGAGTGTTCCGCGAAGGCTGGGCAGCGCCACAGTGATGGGAGTGGCTGTCTCCGCAATGCATTACACCGGAATGGCTGCCGCAAGTTTCATCCCCGCTTCGCCTGCGGACCTTTCTCATGCGGTGACTATCTCTCCCCTCGCCAACAATGGAATTGCCACTGTGACCTTGATCGTGCTTGTGGCCGCCATCACAACATCATCTGTAGACAGACGGGCTAGAACCGAAGTTGAACGGCGTGCCGACGAGGCCCTGCAGGAAGCGCAGGCCAAGCTCGCCCGCGTCACCCGTGTACATGCGATGGGAGAACTGGCGGCGGCCATCGCCCACGAGGTCAGACAGCCTCTGACTGCAATCGTCACAAACGGAAATTTCTGCTTGCGTGAATTAGCTGGTGGAGGGCGGAATCTTGAGGAGGTGCGGGAGGCAATTGCAGAGATTGTGAATGACGGAACGCGCGCCAGCACCGTCATTTCACGAATTCGCACTATGCTCGTGAAGGGCGCTCCTGAGAGGGCGGAACTGGACATCGATGAGGTCATTCAAGAAGTCACTGATCTCATTCGCGGCGAGTTGGCGCGAAACCGTATTTCCCTGCTGACTGATTTAACCGCTGATCTTCGCGTACGAGGCGACCGCGTGCAACTGCAGCAGGTCTTGATTAATCTGATTATGAACGCTGTTGAAGCAATGCGTACCTCGACAGGCAGAACGCGGGAACTTCTGATTAGGTCCGCAAAGAACCCGGATGGTGTTTTGGTGCAAGTTCAAGATTCTGGACCAGGAATGGAGCCGGAGGTGGCAGACCGCATCTTCGAGCCATTCTTTACCACAAAAGCCGAGGGCATCGGGATGGGACTGTCGATCAGCCGCTCCATTGTCGAATCCCACGGCGGACGTTTGTGGGCCGTAGCAGAGCCCAACGGTGCACTCTTCGAATTTACTGTGCCCGCCCAAGATTGAAAGTATTTTATGGCTGAGGCGGAACCCATCGTTTTTGTCGTCGATGACGACCCTTCGGTTTGTCGCGCGATCAGGCGCCTTATCGGATCTGTGGGATTGCAAGTAGAGCTGTTCGGATCGGCAAAAGAGTTTCTGCGCAGTAAACGACTGGATGCTCCGAGTTGCCTCGTGCTCGACATCAGGTTACCTGGAATCAGTGGCCTCGATTTCCAGCGCGAGTTGGCGGTGGCCGATGTTCACATTCCGATTATCTTTATTACTGCCCACGGCGATATCCCGATGACGGTGCGGGCTATGAAGGCGGGGGCCCTGGAGTTTCTGGCCAAGCCGTTCCGCGACCAGGATCTGTTGGATGCCGTTCAGCTTGCATTGGAGCGGGATCGCGTGAGACGCCAGAGCGAAACTAAAATTGCAGCGCTGCGGGAGCGGTTCGAATCGCTCTCGCCCCGAGAGCGCGAAGTCGTCGCCAGGGTCGTCTCCGGCATGCTCAATAAACAGATCGCGGCTGAGATTGGGACCTCCGAAAATACTGTGAAGGTGCATCGCAGCCGCGCCATGGAGAAGATGAAAGCACAATCCCTGGCGGACCTGGTGAAGATGGTTGAGAAACTGATACCCTCATAAGAACAGTAAACCAAAGCACCATTCCCGTTCCTCCTCCTGTTACTCAGACGTACCAACGCTCAATAGAACTCGCCATTGCCTATTAGATACCCTAACTTCAACCGGGAATCCGGGGTTGTAGCAGATGAGTAGGCCCGAAAGACGGAGCCTAAAACTCCCACGGTACTCCCGGAGACCCGCCGCTCCCCTCGCGGCGGGTCAGAACAAAGGTATTCATGAAAGACGAGCAGCCAGAAAGAAGCTTTCAAGAGATTGTGGGTGACAGTCCAGCATTGAAACGCACGCTGCGTTTGGCGATGAAAGCGGCGCAAAGCGATTGTCCGCTGTTAATTATCGGAGAAGCTGGATCGGGGAAAGAGTTGATTGCCCGAGCTGTCCACCGGACAAGCCTCAGAAGGGACGGGAGTTTCGTGACGGTTAACTGCGCCACGGCCAGCGAGGATAAGCTGGAGAGCAAGAGATCGGTCGGCTCGAAATGGCAAACAAGGGGATACTTTACTTGGACGAGATCTCACACATTCCGCTCGTGCTCCAAGCCAAGCTGCTTCGATTGCTGGAACGCCGGGAATTTGAACGGGTGGGCAGCGCGCACAGCGTTCTGGTGAATGTGCGCTTGATCGCGAGCACCAAATACGACCTGGCAGAGCGGGTCGTGGAGGAGACGTTTCTCGGCGATTTGTACGATCAATTAAATGCTTTCCCGATCGGGGTTCCGCCGCTGCGGGAACGGCGCGACGACATTCCATTGTTAGCGCGCTATTTCGTGCAGAAGTTCGCTCGCCGCATCAATAAGCATATCGAGAGTATCCCAGCCGAGACCATGAGTTTCCTTATGAATTCTGCCTGGCCAGGCAACGTCAGACAACTGGAGAACCTGATCGAGCGGTCGGTGGTTCTGACAGAAGGCCCGGCATTGCGAGTTGCCCCCAATTAGCGCTGAACTCGGATGTAATCGTCGCCAACGAATCGTGTCTCAGAAGATATTAAAACGCGACTTGAGAACATTAGGCCAGTCGGATTGCGTGGCGCGTCCTTCCTATTGCCGGAAAGCGTAATGCGCTGTTCGATCATTGTCAATTCTGCGTGTGTCTGTAAGATCACTTTCCCGAACCTACCGCTGTGGCCGGCTAGTGTGGTCGTCACAACATCGTTTATGTCGGGAATCCAATTTTCCATGCCCACACTTTCAAAGGGCGACACGCAAGAAACAATGGCACTGATGGGCGAACGTGTTGTAGGCGTTGATTCTGGTGGGCTTACTTCCGACGACTTCCTTTCGTGGGTCTAGTCTAGTGGGGGGTGCGCGGTGTATGTGATGCTGGACGGTGCCGACTTTCAAGCCTTTCGCAGCCAATCGGCAAGCAGGTGATGAAGTTTCGCGTACAGCTTAATCTCCCCGCACTAAAGCGCATGCGTCGCTCGAATTGATACTGTAGCCGATTGCCCGATTTCCCATCGTCCTCAAAACGGAAGGGGGGAGGGAGCATTTTGCCGTCGCCGTACATAAGCCCGTTCGCGGTTTGACCGTGTTTTCTGTGCGCCTGTAAGATCAAAGGTCAGCTTTCTGCTCTCGGCCGTCGGTGCTCAGCCCTAGAATCTCTTTTGCATCCATGCAATGGAAGCCGTTTGGGTGGAAGGTGATCGCTGACTGCTGAGAGCTGAATTTCATCATGGCCCACGATCTTCCCAAAGCGTACGAGCCGGGCGCGATTGAAACGCGCTGGGCGGAATACTGGATCAAGGAGAAGCTGTTTTCGGTGAAGACGCCTCCGCCGAGCGAGACGACCACGGAAAACAGCGCTTCGAGTGCGAGCGCCGGCGGGCGAGGGCGCCCGCCCCAAAGAGGAGAGACGCGTCCGGTGTTTACGCTGCTGTTGCCGCCTCCGAATGTGACCGGGCGGCTGCACATGGGGCACATGCTCAACCAGACGCAGATGGACATTATTGTGCGCTGGCATCGCATGCGCGGCTTTCTGACGTTGTGGCTCCCGGGAACCGATCACGCGGGCATCGCGACCCAGATGATGGTGGAGCGCCAGCTTGCGTCCGAAGGAAAAAAACGCCGCGATATGGGGCGCGAGGCATTTATCGAGCGGGTATGGGAGTGGAAGCGGCACTACGGCGGGGCGATTCTTGACCAGATGAAGCGGCTGGGCGCCTCGGTGGATTGGGATCGCGAATACTTCACCATGGACGAGAATCTTTCGCGGGCGGTGCGCGAAGTTTTCGTTCGTCTGTATGAAGAGGGGTTGATCTATCGCGGCAAGTACATTGTGAATTGGTGTCCGCGGTGCGGGACGGCGATTTCGGATCTCGAAGTGAAGCACGAGGAGATTGCGGGCAAGCTTTACGAGATTCGGTATCCGGTGGTTGGCACGGACGAATTTATCACGGTGGCGACCACGCGGCCGGAGACCATGCTGGGCGATACGGCTGTGGCGGTGAATGCGGGAGACGAGCGCTACAAGCATCTGCATGGAAAGAAAGTGGTTTTGCCGCTGATGAAGCGGGAGATTCCGATCATTACCGATAATCTGGCGCAGCCGGAATTTGGGACCGGGGCGGTGAAGGTGACTCCGGCGCACGATCCCAATGACTTTGAGGCGGGGCTGCGGCACAATCTGCCGCAGATTGAAGTCATCGACGATCAGGGGCGGATGAACGAAAACGCCGGACCTTACGCGCGACTCGACCGCTTCGAGGCGCGCAAGCGGGTACTCGAAGACCTGCGCCAGCAGGGCTTTCTGGTGGGCGAGAAGGATTACACCATCGCGATTGGGAAGTGCGATCGCTGCGGGACCGTGGTCGAGCCGCGGCTTTCGACGCAATGGTTTATCAAGATCGCTCCGCTTGCCGAGCGCGCGACCGCGGCGGTGGAGCAGGGCGAGATCACGATTGTTCCGGAGAACTACCAGCAGATCTATCTGAACTGGATGCATAACATTCACGACTGGTGCATCTCGCGGCAACTGTGGTGGGGGCACCGAATTCCTGCTTGGCATTGCTCGTGCGGGGAAATCATCGTGGCGCGCGAGGCTCCGGCTTCGTGTTCAAAGTGCGGCGGCTCGAAGCTGACGCAGGACACCGACGTGCTGGATACCTGGTTTTCGTCGGGCTTGCTGCCGTTCACGACTTTGGGATGGCCGGAGAAGACGCGCGATCTGGAAGTTTTCTACCCAACCACGCTGTTGATTACCGCTTACGAGATTTTGTTTTTCTGGGTGGCTCGGATGATCATGTTCGGCTGCCATTTCATGGCGGGTCATCAGCAGGATCCGAAGGTGAAGCAGGCCAGCGGCTGGGGTGACAAGAAGGACGACAGCGTTCCCTTCCGGCGGGTTTACATCCACGCGCTGGTGCGTGACGCCGAGCGCCAGAAGATGTCGAAGACCAAGGGGAATGTGGTCGATCCGCTTGATGTGGTGGAGCGCTTTGGAACGGATGCCACGCGCTTCACGCTGGCGGCGATGGCGGCACCAGGCACCGACATTGCGTTTAATGAGAGTCGGACTGAAGGCTATCGCAACTTTGCCAATAAGATTTGGAATGCGGCGCGGTTCATGTTCATGAACATTGACCGCGTGGCGCCGGGCCTGCGGCCCGGGACTGGGTCTCACGCGGGCGTTGATGGATTTGAGGCGAGGACGCTGGAAGATCGGTGGATTCTTTCGCGGTTTAATCGGGTTGCTAAAGGCGTGAATGAGGCGCTGGAGACTTATCGCTTCCACGAGGCGGCTAATCAGATTTATGACTTTTTCTGGGGCGAGTTTTGCGACTGGTACATTGAGCTGATCAAGCCGCGGCTGTTGGAGAGTGCGGATCAGCCATCGGCTCGCGTTGCCTGCGCCAACTTGCTGGGCGTCTTCGATGCTGCCCTGCGGTTGCTGCATCCGGTGATGCCGTTTATTACCGAAGAAATCTGGTACGCGATTTACGATGGTAAGCCGCCCTTGAAGTCGATTGCGCTGGCACCTTATCCGCAGGCGAATGAGGTGCAATTAGATTTGGCTGCCGAGACGGAAATGGCTATCTTGCAGGATCTGATTGTCAGTGTGCGGAATCTGCGGGCGGAGTTGAAGGTTGAGCAAAAGCAGCGGGTGCCGGTCCAAGTCTTCGTCGAGGAGCCGGGGATTCGCAGGTTGATTGAGCAGAACCAGGGCTCGGTGGAGCGGTTGGCTAATGTCGAGAAGATCGAGTTTGTTGCAAATTCGCTGGCCAAGCTGTCTGGAGCGCGTCATACGGCGCGGTTTGATGTGTTTGTCGTTTATGAGCGAAAGATTGACGTGGCTGCGGAGCGGGAGCGGTTGAAGAAGGAACTGGAGCAGATCGAAAAAGAGAGTGCAAACGGGCAGCGCCAGTTGGGTAACGAGCAGTTTCTGGCCAAGGCTCCGGCGAAGGTTGTGGAGGGGATTCGAAAGCGGGCACAGGAGCTGGAAATCCTGCGCGAGAAAGTAAAGAGTAAGCTGGAGGAGTTGGGATAGTCGAGCTTCGCTCGACTGGACAGCCCCTTCGACTTCGCTCAGGGCAGGCTCAGGGCGGCCGTCCCATGCAGGCAACGACTGATCTATGGACTGGAATAGCCGACGCATTACCGCGGTGATTGAGAACGCGCTGCTGGAGGACCGGGCCACGCGCGACGCGACCAGCTACGCCTGTATTGACCCGAACCAGCGGGCGTCGGCCACGATTCTCGCGAAGCAGGATTGCATTCTTGCGGGCATCGGCTGCGTGTCCCGCATTCTGGACGTTTATGCAGCTCTGGACGGTGCGGTTACATCACACTACGAGGTCACGACGCATCCAGAGATTTTCGATGGCATTCGCCTGCACAATGGGCAGTCGGTTGCCGTGATCCAGCACAACGCCCGGGTGATTCTTTCCTGCGAGCGGGTGATTCTGAATTTCATGCAGCGCTTGAGTGGGATCGCCACGCTGACGCGGCAGTTCGTTGACGCCGTTTCGGGCACCAAGGCGCGAATCCTAGACACGCGCAAGACTGTGCCGGGGCTGCGTGCGCTGGATAAGTACGCGGTGCGTTGCGGAGGCGGACAGAATCATCGGCTTGATTTGTCGGATGGCGTATTGATCAAGAACAATCACATTGCGTTGGCCGGAGGCATCGTACCGGCGCTGGAGCGCGCTCACAAGAACCGGCGAGGTGCGCAGATCATCGAAATCGAAGTGCGTTCTCTCGAAGAGTTGGAGCAGGCTCTGGAGCACGGCGGCGAGGCCATTCTGCTGGACAACATGTCGGTGGAAGATGTGAAGCGGGCGGTCGCGCGCTGCTCGCATGTGGAGCGCCGCATCCCATTGGAAGTCTCAGGTGGCATCTCGCTGGAAAACGTTCGTGCTTACGCTGAGACTGGAGTGAATTTCATCTCGGTCGGGGCGCTTACCCACTCGGCGAAGGCGATGGACATGAGCATGCGCCTGGCCCCGGCTTAGGTCTCGCAATCTGAATCACTTTCCCTGAATTTAGCGCGCAGCTTCCTTGTCCGATCGAACAGATTCTTCATTCCATCTGAACGATTCTCAGAGTGCACTTTCGAGTAACGGTTGTGGTCGCGCAAGCGGTAGAGTATTCGGAAACTCGGAGGCCCTTCCCCATGAATCACCGAATCCCCGGTCCCGCCGTCGCGATCCTCTTAGGGTTGTTCGCAACCAGTTCTTCCGGGAGCGGCGCCGGATTGCATACAGTTGCGGGTAAGGCACAGAGCACTTCTACCCCGCGCACGGCCTCCTCCAATCAACCTGCAACCTCGGTTAACGTCACCGTAGACGTTCTCAGCGATCGGCATGCGATCAGTCCTTACGTTTACGGCGGAAGTTATCCGAAGGATGCGCCTACGATTTCCGACAGCGGCCTCACCGTGGTTCGTTGGGGCGGCAACGCGACGTCGCGCTACAACTGGAAGACCTTCACCTACAACGCCGCCGCCGATTGGTATTTCGAGGATTTTGGCTACACGGAGATCGGCGATGCCGATTCGGCGAAGTACATTCAAGATGTCAAAGCAGCGGGAAGCAATCCTCTGATGACGATGGTCATGCTGCCCTGGGTGGCGAAGCCTTCCGGCTGGAGCTTTTCGGTTACGAAGTACGGTCCGCAATGCGGGGTGGATCCGTATAACTCTGATGCCGGAAATGGCGTGCTGCCGGACTGCCAGACTTTGATGGCGGGGAACGATCCGACGGATGCCAACGTCGAGTTGCGCGACTCGCCGCAGAATGGAGATCCTCCGGGGACTGTTTATCGTGATCAGTGGGCTGCGGCGCTGGCTTCGGCATTTGGTAGCGCGCCGCACTTCTACAACATGGATAACGAGATCGATATCTGGAGCGGCACACATCGCGATGTTCATCCCAGTGCTTCTGCCTACGACGAGATGCGCGACACCTATCTGGCGGAAGCGAAAGCGCTGAAAGGTTGGGACGCGAATGCGATTCGCTTCGGCCCGGTAAGTTGCTGCTGGTGGTTCTACTGGAATGGCGCGAACAACAACGACAAGGGCGCCCATGCCGGCGTAGACTTTTTGCCCTGGTGGCTGAACGAGGTTTACTGGCAGGATCGACTGGCGGGAACGAGATCGGTTGATGTTTTCGACATTCATGCGTATCCGGACGGGCCAGACACGTCCGGCTATACCCAGGCCCAAAAGCAGGCGCTGTCGCTACGTATTTATCGGGATTACTGGGATCCGACGTATACCAGCGAATCGGGATCGATTAATCAGCAGTGGGCCACCTTTATCCAGCCGAAGAAGCGGATTCCGTTTCGCATCCCGCGCATGCGGGCGATCGCCAACATGATCTACCCGGGCACCCCGTTGAGCTTTACCGAGTGGAGCGCGGCGTTCGCTGGCGAGTCCGATTTCTCGACGGCGCTGGCTGACGCCGATGCCTATGGCATTCTGGGACGTGAACGCATGTATCTCGCTTCCCGCTGGGTGGCGCCTGATCCGGCGAATCCCAACTATCAGGCGTTGAAGTTGTTCCGTAATTACGATGGGCAGCATCACAGCTTTGCGGCGACATCCGTCTCGGCCACCAACGATGGCAACCCGAACTTGTTCAGCAGCTATGCTGCGCTCGATCCAACCGGAACGACCTTGACTTTGATGGTCATCAACAAGAGCCCGCACGCTAGTGTCCAGTCGCAGTTTGCGATGAGTGGATTTACTTCGAAGCGGGTGACGGCTTACACGCTTTCACCTAAATCGCCAACAAAGATTGTGGCGACGACGACGAAGGCGTGGACTTCCACTCGGAAGTTCGCGCCTTACACTGCCACGTTGTTGGTTGTGACCGGCTCAATGTCTCAAGCGCCGAGCGCCGACTGGGATCTGAATCCGGACACGATCATGATTCCGGCACGGGGGACAACTAGGCTCCAGCCGAAGTTAGTTTCCGGATCAGGCACCGTGACTCTCGGCACTCCGAAGTCGGACAGCGGAATCACGGTTGTTGTTACTCAATCGACGATCACCTCAAACCAGAATGGGAGCATCACGGTGACGGCCGGCGGAACTCCAGGTTTTTATCACTTTAGTGTCCCGAGCACTGATAGCGCGGGCGTCGTTCAGACTCAGAGCGGTTGGATCGTGGTAGGGAATCCCCCGGCGACGTTCGCAAAAACCGGAGATCATCAGAAAGGCGCGCCGGGAAGCCAGCTGAATTTATCGGTCCTGCTTCATGCAAATAAATCTGGAGGAAACGCTGCGGGCGGTACGATTCTTTTTACGACCGACAGCGGCACTCTGTCGAACCGCATTGTGAGTACCGACTCTTCCGGTAATGCTCCGGTTGTGCTTACGTTGCCTGCGAATCCCGGTACTGTCCACGTTACCGCAGAGGGCCAGTTTGGCCTTGGTCATCCGGTGGCGAAATTCACTGAGACTGCGCAATGACGGGATTGAACGGAAGGAGCCGCGATTGCTGTTTCGCGGTTCATCCCTCATAATTCCGGCATCAGACAATCACGGCCAACCCGAAAGCCGGCAAGAGTGTCCGCGGCTCATAAGTCTGCTTTACAGACTGACTCCCGGCTTGGGCGCATTGTGCGTCTTCTGATCGCGCACGCGACCGTTGTCGTGAGCGGGACAAAGATCGCAGCGGAGATCGGCACCAGCCGTTCCGAAGTGTGGCGACTGATTCAGCAGCTTCGCGATCTGGGAGTCGATATTGCCGGGCATCCGTCAACCGGATATAGTCTGAAGTCCATGCCCGATCTTCTGCTCCCGGATATGATTGGCCCGCAATTGCAAGGCACAATTTTCGGCAAGCACATCCATCACTATTACAAGATTGGATCGACCAACACCGCCGCGATGGAAGCGGGGAGTGCGGGCGCTCCCGACGGCAGCGTCTTTCTGGCGGAGCAACAGACTGCTGGACGTGGCCGCGGAACGAACCAGTGGCACTCTGAGCGCTCGACCGGAATTTATTGCTCCTTGCTTTTACGTCCGCCGCTGCCGCCTTCCGATGTGCTGGTTATCACGCTCGCTGCCGGGCTGGCGGTGCACTCTGCGTTGCAGGAGATCGACTCGCGAGTCCTCGTTGACTTGAAGTGGCCCAATGACGTTCTGATCGAGGGCAAGAAAGTCTGCGGCATTCTGACTGAGATGAATGCTGAGATCACGCGCGTGCGGTATATCGTCGTCGGTCTCGGAATCAACGTCAATCAATCGAGTTTCCCGACGGAGCTGCAAGCAATAGCAACTTCTCTGCGGCTGGCGACTGGCACCGAATGGTCGCGCGTGGAACTATGCACAGCTTTGCTAAAATCGCTCGACCGGGAATATCGCGATTTATTGGAGAATCCGGAGGCCGCATCTTCGATTCTGAGGCGCTTTCAGGAGCGATCCTCGTCGGCTCGGGGACGTCAGGTCGAGATCGAAGAAAATCCCGAGCTCACTGGGGTGACGGAAGGCCTGGATTCGCGCGGGTTCCTGCAGGTCCGTACGGCACAGGGTTTACGGACAGTGCTCAGCGGAACGGTGAAACTGAAATAATTTCTGCCGAGTGGGACTCGGCCTAGACAGCCAGACACGGCTGCCCCTACGTGCTCTCGTATGCTTCTGGTTCTCGATGTTGGCAACACTAATACCGTGCTGGGTGTCTTCGCCAAACCGGTGCAGGGGGCGTCAGAATCGTCGCGTTACGAATTGTTGGTTGCGAATTGGCGAGTTGCCACTATCGCGACCCAAACCGTGGACGAATACGGTGTGTTGTTCCGTAATCTGTTCGCGATGGATAACCTCGAAGCCAAGGGCATTCACGGTATCGTAATCTCATCCGTGGTACCGCCTCTTGATTCCACGTTGGGGCAGGTGTGTGAGCGGTACTTCAATACCAATCCGCTATTCATCGAACCCGGCGTGAAGACGGGAATGCCGGTGCACTACGATAATCCGGCGGAGGTGGGAGCCGACCGCATCGTGAACTCGGTTGCCGCGTTCGAAAAATATGGCGGCCCATGCGTGGTCGTTGATTTCGGAACTGCGACCACGTTCGACTGCGTCTCTGCCAAGGGAGAATATGAGGGCGGCGTAATTTGCCCGGGCATTGGGATCTCGGCCGATGCGCTGTTCGAGCGCACGGCGCGCCTGCCGAGAGTGGACATCCGGAAGCCGGCACACATCATTGGCAGCAACACTGTTGGCAGCCTGCAGTCGGGCCTCTACTACGGATATTTGGGCCTGATCGACGGCATTCTGGAGTTGCTGGTCCAGGAGTTAGGTAACGAAACCAAAGTGATCGCAACGGGCGGACTGGCGTCGCTATTCGGCACAGGTTCGAAACATATCAAGCAGGTGGATGAGTATTTGACCTTGGAAGGCCTGCGCATTATCTGGGAACGCAACGTGACCGCGAAGCCCGCGCGTGAGTCCGCTCCGGCGAAGTCCTCGGGAAACAAGCCCCGGTCGCGTTAGGCCGTCGTGGAAAACTACTTCAACTATTTCACGGAAATCGAAGAACACTTCCAGCGGCGCCGTGGACGCATTTACCTCTCTCCGCTCGATTGGGCATTGATCGAAACCTGGAAGGACGCTGGCGTTCCCCTGCAGGCAGTGCTGCGCGGGATCGAGGCGGCATTTGATAAGCAGGAGCAGCGGCAATCGAAGTCACAGAAGGTCAACAGCCTAGCTTATTGCGCCCAGGCGGTATTGGTCGCGGCTGAAGAGATGAAGGAGGCGGCGGTGGGAGCGGCGAACCGAGAGATGAGGGGCCAGCGCTCCGGTGGCTTTGAGACCTCCGAAATTTGTGCTTTCCTTCACCATAACGCAGACCAACTCGATGCTGCGAAGCTTCCGGAGGCAAAGGGGATTTCTGCAATGCCATTGGCTCGAGAAACGGCAAGGTCTCTTCGCGGGATTGCCACGGATCTGGAGACCAACAAAAATCCGCCGCGATTGGAAGATCTGGAGCGAAGGCTGACCGTGGCTGAAGAGAAACTGTTTGCAGTTCTGCTGGCGGCAACGCCGGACGACGAGATTGTCGCTGTTCGGGCCGAAGCCGATCGGGAACTGGCGCCTTACCGGCGCAAAATGCCGTCGGCACAAATCGAGCAACTGCTGAAGCAGTACATACACAAGCGATTGCTGGAACGGTATGCATTACCGAGGTTGAGCCTGTTCTACATGTGAAACGCGGCCGGCAATTCTTTTCGTCCTACGTCGTAGTTTCCAGCATAGAATCCTCACTTGCAACTCACCATTGAAAAACTCGTTTATGGCGGCGACGGCTTGGCGCGCCTGCCTGCCGATGAACACGGTCCGGGCAAAGCTGTGTTTGTGCCCTTTGTGCTTGAAGGCGAAAGAATCGAAGCTCTGCTGGTGGAACAGAAGCGCAGTTTTGCCCGAGGCCGGGTGGAAGCTGTTCTGCAAGCTTCACCCCACCGAATCGAGCCTAATTGCCCCTATTTTCATAGCTGCGGCGGCTGCCACTATCAGCACACGTCCTATGAGCATCAGTTGGAGATCAAAGCCGCGATCTTGAAAGAAAATCTTCGCCGGATCGCGAAGCTGGAGTTGGAAGCGGCGATAACGGTTCACCCCTCGCAACCCTGGAATTACCGGAACCGTACGCGGCTTAGAGTACGCACGACTCCCGAGTTCGCGCTCGGATACCACAAATTCAACTCGCATGAACTGGTTGCCATCGAGGACTGTCCAGTAAGCTCGCCGCTGATTAATCGTGCTATTGCCGCTCTCTGGCAAATGGGGCGCAAACGGACCGTACCCGATGGAATTCGCGAAGTTGAGTTTTTTGCTAATGCGGATGACACGCAACTCCTGATCGAGGCTTCGTGTGAACCCGGGACTCCGAGCACTCCCATCAGAGAATGGGCAGATATTGTGCGGAGCCTATCGCCGGAAATTGCCGGCGTCGTTGCGTTCAAAGCGCAGCCGGCACCTGTAAGCCATGCTGCCGAGCCGAAACAGATTGCTGCCACCGGGGCCAGAGGTCTCGCTTACAAGGTTAACGACGTTTCTTACCGGGTCAGCGCCGGAGCTTTTTTTCAAGTTAACCGTCATTTAATCAATGAGTTGGTGGGAATTGTTGTAGATGGATATTCAGGTGAAATCGCAGTCGACCTCTATGCCGGGGTTGGACTCTTTTCCACCGTGTTAGCCCGAAGTTTTGCACAGGTGATCGCAGTTGAATCGTCACAGACTTCTCATGCCGACCTGCTCCACAATTCACCTTCCAACGTGAAGGCTGTCCGGGCGACCACATTCGATTTCTTGCGAAGTTCGAGGGGCAAGCTGCGGTCGGATCTCGTAGTGGTGGACCCGCCACGGAGCGGTCTGGGGGAAAACGTGGTCCAGAGCCTCGTCGGATTGGGAGCGCACCAGATGACCTACATCTCCTGCGATCCGGCGACCGTTTCTCGTGATCTGGCTGGCCTGCTCAGCGCCGGATATCGCATCGAGCAGGTGCACCTGGTCGACCTGTTCCCCCAGACCTATCACCTGGAGAGCGTGTTTCATCTTGCTCGATAGGCAGTTGAAATAGGCATGTGGGGTTCCCCTTCCCGGAGTCATGAGGCCAAGTATTCCGACATCCTCGCCAACTATCGAGTCCTGCTTCCAGACCAGCTTGTGAATCCGCATTCGATTGTGAGCCCTACTCAGAAACCCATTCCACGACAGCCGATACTCTGGGCAGCGCTTGCGTATGCGGGCGGTATTTCTTTGGGTCTCCACATTTGGCGGCCTCCGCTCTGGTGGTTGATTGCGGCGGTTGCCTTCTGTGCGTCAGGAGCTTATTTTCTACGCCGCCGCGCCTGGGCTGCATTCGCGCTTGGGTTGGCGGCGATTTTGGTCCTTGGAGGGCTGAGGATGCAGGCGCACCCTGCCGAAGATCATGGCAGCACCGATGTCCTCACGCTTGCGGACGGTCGCGAAGTGATCGTCACTGCGCACGTAGTCAAAGAAGGAAATCTGCGGGATAACAATGCCAGCCACCGTCAACAGCGATTGGACCTGGAGACCGAACAAATAGAGTCGGGGGATCAGATCTTCGTTGCCCGCTGCGGTCTTCGCGTGAGCGTCTACGGGCGTGAGACGAACGACAAACCCGAAGAATCTATAAGCCCGTCTCTGCATTCGTTCCGCTACGGAGAACGGTTGCGGTTCCCCGTCAAACTCTATCCGCCACGCAATTTTCGAAATCCGGAGGCATTCGACTACACCGGATATCTGGCAGACAACGGAATCGTCGCGCTCGGTTCGACCAAGGCGGAGACGGTTGAACTGTTACCGGGATTTGTTGGTATCCGTTTTGAACTCTGGCGGACGCGCCTCCATCGAAAGCTGATCGAGCGAATCCATCTTCTGTGGACGCCGGATGAGGCTGCGCTGCTGGACGCCATGCTTATCGGCGAGAATTCGTTTCTCGGCCGTGAAACTCTTACCGAGTTCCAACGGACCGGCACTTATCACGTGCTGGTGATCTCGGGACTGAAAGTCGCCGTCCTCGCGTTGGTCACGTTTTGGCTGCTGCGCCGGATGCGAGTGAGCGATGTTATCGCCAGCACGATCACAATTCTGCTAACCCTTGCATATGCCGTGCTGACCGACGTAGGCGCCCCGGTGTGGCGGGCTACGCTGATGCTGGGGGTCTATCTGTGCACGAGGCTGCTTTATCGGCGGAAATCCGTGCTGAATGCGATTGGGGTGGCAGCGTTGGCCTTGCTGATTATCGATCCTACCGCCGTGCTGGGAGCCAGTTTTCAACTCAGCTTTCTCTGCGTGCTCGTCATCGCCGGGATTGGATCGCCCCTTCTGGAGCGCACCACGCAGCCCCTCTCCCAAGCCTTAAAAAGTCTGGATTCCATCGGCTACGATGCCGCACTATCACCAACCCTGGCGCAGTTCCGGCTTGACTTAAGGATGGTCGCGGGAAGACTGCAGCGGTTTTTCGGAAAACGCATTCCTTTGATCGTGCTCTCGCGCACGGGGCGGCTAATGCTCCTGGCTTGTGAGTTTCTAGTGATTTCCGTAGTGCTGCAGGCGGGGTTCGCATTGCCGATGGCGTACTACTTTCATCGCGCCACCCTGGTCTCGTTGCCCGCGAATATACTCGCGGTGCCTCTCACTGAAATCATTATGGTAGCGGCCTTCGTGGCCGTGACTACGAGCTTTGCCTCGCTCACTCTAGCAAAGATTCCGGCAATGATTGCGGCAACCGCGCTTCAGGCTATGAGTGGATCCGTGCGCTGGTTCGGTTCCTTGCGCATCGCCGATGCTCGCGTGCCCACGCCGCAACTCGCAGTAATCCTGCTGACCGTTGGCGCTTTGGTGTTGGCGATCGTTCTCAGTCGCCGCCATCGGCTGCTCGTGGGGGCCGGCTGGGCAGCGCTGACCTTCAGCGCTTTTTGGATCTGCGTCGTTCCTCCGCATCCGCAACTCCGCTCGGGCGTACTCGTGGACGCCGGCGGGATTCCGTTCTGGATGCACTCGGAGCTGGATATCGGGGAAGATGTGGTCTCACCCTACTTATGGTGGCGAGGATTTCACCAGCTCGATGTAGTGGCGCTCACACATGCTCATGCCGACCATATGGCAGGGATGACGGCGGTGTTGGCTAACTTTCACCCGCGCGAATTATGGTTGGGGGTAGAGTCGCCGAGTCCGGAGTTGCAATCTCTGTTGCGTGAAGCGAAAGCGCTGAAGATTGCAGTCGTTCTTCATAAAGCAGGAGACAGCCTTGAAATGGGTGGAGCAAAGATCGCGGTCCTGGCGCCGCCACGGAATGCGGAGGGGCACGCGTCCCGACCGAATGACGAGTCTCTGGTGATGAAAATCAGCTATGGGGCGACGTCCGCCCTGCTAGAGGGAGACGCGGAAAAGAAAACGGAAAAACAGGTAGCGCAGGAGAACCCGCAGGCCGATCTTCTCAAAGTGGCTCACCACGGCAGCGCGACTTCAACGATCCCGGAACTGCTGGCCGCTGTGCATCCAAAGTATGCGGTTATATCGGTGGGAACGCACAATGTTTATGGGCATCCAAGGCGAGAAGTTCTGGACCGGTTAGCGGGAGCGCATGTTCTGACCTACCGCACCGACACGGACGGAGCGGTCACTTTCTATCTCGACGGCAAGACTGTCAGCTCTCAGTTGGCGGCTCTTCATTGATGGCATATTCCGCAGTCTCCAGTTCGTCGGGGGCTTGCCGGTATTCCTCGATCATTCGACGGGCTTTCACGGCATCTTCTTCGCGCACCAGAATCACAGTTCCACCCACGCCGGGAAGAATGTCCTGCTGGGCGTCGAGAGAAGTAATGTCAGAGTCAATGCCCGCGGAGTCGAGCAACCCGTGGACAACCATGGCTTCTGACTCCTGTTCGGTATCGAACACTCGCACCAGTTTCTCATTCGGATTCGGACGCTGTTCTCCAGATGTGGAAGCCGAGTTTGCCATTATTACCTCCGGTCAGGATGGTCTCCTGGATGATCAATGCCCGCATATCCCGGGGCGCGTGTTTCTGATTCTAACTCGACCAACGCAGGGTTGGGGGCACATTCGTCAATGAGACTTCTTTGTGGGTTGCGATGTCGCTGATCTGTCCTGAGGTAACGTAAGGGTCTACACCGATGAGACCATTGCACTTCGCTGGTCCACCCGCGACAATAGCCTAACGGACCGGGCGCAACGCGCCAAAGCCGAGGAACATCTAAATGGGCAGTGTTTGGGGGCTTCATGAGCAGTTTGGAACGGCGTGGACAGTCGTTAAATGGAAGCGAAAGAGAGCAGGAAGCGAGGAACATCCGGCGCCTGCAAATCATGATCAGCATGGTGATGTCGGTGATCGGACAGGACCCTAACCTCACTGTGGAAGAAGCCTCCGAACTTGTGGCCGGAGCGAAGCGTGCCGCGCTGGCGATGTTTCCAGACAAGGAATTCACCTACGATATTCTCTACAAACCTCGTCTTCAGCGATTGATGAACGAGCGCTTCCGCCTGCAGTAAGTGACTGCGAACACCAATCGAGGAAGTAGCTCGTCCGTTTGACCCTCTTGTCTATAGCGGCTAGACTCGCTATTCAGCGGGGGTTGTTCCATGAAAAACGCGGCGTTGGTCTTCACGGTCGTGATCTTGTTTTCGTTCGGTGGGATGGCCGACGAAGGTCATCACCACGAAGACCTGACCACCGATCAATTGGGCATGGTGCACTTCCCGGTATCGTGTGCAGCCGCGGTGCAGAAACCGTTCGAGCGCGGGGTCGCATTGCTCCATTCTTTCTGGTATGAGGAAGCGGAAAAAGAATTTCAGCAGATCGCGAAAGACGATCCGCAGTGCGCGATGGCCCATTGGGGCATCGCCATGAGCATCTGGCATGAACTGTGGGATGAGCCGAACGCGGCGACGATCAAGCGGGGACACACGGAGGTCAAGACGGCGGGATCGCTGCATCCCAAGACCGATCGGGAGCGCGTCTACATTACAGCCATGGATGAGTTTTACCGGGGCAAGCGACGGGAATTTCAGGACCGGGCCAACACCTATTGCCAGGCAATGGCCACAACCTACCATGATTATCCCGAGGATCGCGAGGCGGCGGCATTTTATGCACTATCGCTGTTGGCTGCGGAGCCGGATAATGACACGACTTTCGCGAATCGAAAGCAGGCTGCGGCCATCCTGGAAAAGCTGTTCGCGGTCGAACCCGACCATCCTGGAGTGGCGCATTACCTGATTCACAGCTACGACAAGCCACAACTGGCGCAACTGGGGCTGCCCGCGGCCCGGCGCTATGCGCAGATTGCTCCGGCCGCTCCCCACGCGCTGCATATGCCGTCCCACATCTTTGCCCGGCTGGGTTTGTGGCAGGATGATATCAACTCCAACCTGGCCTCGATTGCGGCGACGCGCAAGACCGCGGCGATGCACATGGGAGGCGAAGGCCACCAGTTTCATGCCATGGATTTTCTGGTGTACGCCTACTTACAGAGTGGGCGGGAAGGGGACGCGCAACGCGTGATCGACGAAGTAAAGACCATGCCAGCGAAGAAGGATGACATGTACGGCATGGACTCCGATCCTCGCACCGAGGCGCTTGTGACCTTTACCGCGAGGTATGCGCTTGAGATGCATCACTGGGGCGACGCTGCATCTCTCCCGCTCATCCCTGGGGCAGAGACTGGAGACAATTCAATTACCTACTGGGCCCGCGCCATTGGCGCAGCGCGAACCGGCGACGTGGATGGCGCACACAAGGACGTGGTTGAGATTGAAACTGTTCACGCCACTTTGCTAAAGCAGAAGAGGACGATTTCTGCCGAGGCGGTTGAACAGGATCGACAGGAGGCTGCGGCTTGGGTGGCCCACGCTGAAGGCAACAACGAAGAAGCCATCAAGGCGCTGCGCGCGATTGCACAGAAGGAAGAAGCCGAGGGCCACGGACCCCTGGCGATTCCGGCGCGTGAAATGCTGGCCGATATGATGCTCGAGATGAAGCAACCGGAACAGGCGCTGGCGGAGTATGAGGCAGACTTGAAATTCAATCCCAATCGCTTCAACGGCCTTTATGGCGCAGCGCGAGCGGCGGAGATGGCGGGGAAGAGCGAAAAGTCGAACGGCTACTATGCTCGGCTAGTGAAGATCTGCGATGGATCGACTTCGGATCGGCCAGAGCTCAACCGGGCAAAGGCGCTGCTGGCTCAGAAATAGTCCGAGCCCACTCATTGCTTTTCGATTCTCTGCAGACGGAACAACAGAGTTCCCCATCCCAATTTCGAGCGCATCTGCACCGGAGTGTGGTTGGCGTCATCAGTGAACCATGCCCACACTGTACCTTTGCCCTGCAGGGCGCCGGAAATCGCTTCCGCCCTCACGCGTACAGTCTGGAATGTGCCCGCGGGCACCTTAACTTGCTCTCGACCTTCCACGTGCGCGGTAACTTCAGTGGTTTTGTTCCCATCGTTGATCGGGAATGTGTAGTTATTGCCGGATTGCAGAGGTAGCGACGCCAGGTAATAAAATCCACTGACCACATCGGTTACGCAGGACGGGAGGTCGTTTTCCACGTGTTTCTGCTCGCCGGTTTTCAGATTCTTTTCATCGAGCACGCTCTTGTGTCGAGAATAGTCGAAACGTAGTTCAGTCTGGCGCGAGCGAGGACCTTCCTGGGTATTTCTCGAAACCCGCAGCGAGCAGAATGTATGCGGGTCAAAGAATGCCTCAAAACGATCTTGTACTTTGAACAGCGCATTGACCACTCCGGCGGAGTTCGCAACCGCGGTAACGTGCTCCTGGCCTCCGTCAAGCGATAGTGTTACTGTGGCCGCTCCGGCATTGAACAGATGCCATTCCACGCCATACACGTAGGACTGCCCGTTCGGAAAATTGTAGTTCTGCGGCGGAGGAACAACTCGCGATGAAGGCGCCGCACTGATGGTCGAGGTCGGAAGCTGGTTCGATGTTGGCGAAGGAGTAGCCTGGCCTTGCGACAAAGAGACCGAGAGTAACGCAAATACATACCACACCGGATTGAGCTTCAAGGAAATGTACATGTGCCTTAGATGAACGATTCCAGCATCTGGTACGGAATTCAGGCCGGATATGTCTCTCAGTTTCGTTATTGGACGTAGAGGCGCTTAACGAACAGGGCCGCCATCATCGCCACCGCACCTAGTGTCGCATTGTATTCGCGATGCTTCCAGTACAAGTCCCAGGAAAATGTTTCTCGGCTATCGGCAACAGAACTTAGCCGAGGTAACAACCGAGGCACTCGTCGCGCATAGGAGGCAAATTCCGGAAAATGTTCTCCCATGAATACTTCTTCCCCGCGGATTACCGGCAAATAGATCGCCAGAAAGATCAAAATCAGTCCTGCGCCGATCCACCAATTTCGCGCAGTGATAGCAAAACCCACGGCTAGAACCAGCGAACCAAGATAAAGCGGATTGCGCGTGTAGGCGTAGGGTCCGGACGTCGTGAGTTGCTCATTTTTTTTCACGTGTCCAGACGCCAGAGCGCGAATCGCAAGGCCGGGAATGATAAGCGCAGAACCGATCAGCATGGATGTTGAGGTCGGTCTTGCGAGCCACAAATAGAGTGCCGTGAAACCGAAGCCCAGAGGCACGCGGATGCGACGCGCGATTTTCGTCCAGCTAAGACCGGCCACGGTCACTCCCCATTAGTTTCTTTGCGGCGGCAACCACTTCGTCGGAGCTTATTTCCAGCATTCCTGAGTCGGGCTGTGCGCTACGAACATGCGTAGTCGGGCTGACAGGACTGCGCAAGACGATGCTGCGCGTTCGAAATGGCCCGTTGCGCTCCGGATTGGTGGGGCCGAAGATTGCGACCACTGGAATCCCCAGGGCTGCGGCCAGGTGCATCGGGCCAGTGTCGCCGCCGATGAATAGGCGAGCGCGGCGGGTGAGTGCGATCAGCTCCGTTAGTGAACAGGCAATGCCTTTCGCTTTGCCCCCGCTGGCCGACTCTACCGCTTTCATCAGATGTTGTTCGCCGGGACCGAAATTGATCACTGACTTCAGGCCATCTTCCGCCAATCCCCTGGCCACATTTCCGTAACGTTCCGGTGGCCATTGCTTGGCTCCCCAACCCGCGCCGGGATTGAGCAAAGCGAAATCGCCGAATGCCCCACCCTCAGTCTGTTTTTCTACAGCCTCGTCACGCGGAAATTCTATCGTTGGCATCTCCAATGAACGCTGTGCGACCGCTTCGGCTAACGAAAGATTCTGCTCGACGACGTGGCTGCCGCGAGCAATCACCTGACGGGTGTAGAACATGCTGGCAGCATTTTCGCGCGGCTGCGCTACCCCATATATCACAGGTGCTCCCGACCAACGCGCGATGAGCGCTGATCGAACTGCGCCCTGGAAGTCGACAGCCACCTCATAGCGCTGAGCTCGGAGTTCGCTAATCCCCGCCGCGACTTGCTCCCAAGTCTGAGCTGAAAGCAGGGACCTCCGCCATGCCTTAGTGTTGACGGTGTGCAACCGGTCAACCAACGGCCTCCTCGGTGAACGCGGCCCGGAACGAGGCTCGGGCAGGGTACACAGTAACTCTGCCCAGCGCTCCTCTACCACCCAACCCAAACTTGCTTCAGGGAACGTTCGCCGCAGCGCGGTGACGGCCGGAAGAGTGTGGATAATGTCGCCCAACGAGCCCAGCCGCACGATCAGCAGTCTCCGAGGCGTGAACCAAGCAGCACTTTCCGTAGATGATGTGGCGGGCCAGGTCACGAACGCTGTGGTCCTGTCCGCGAACGCAAGATCGCGGTGGCCGAGTGATCCTTGGGATCGCCAACGATTTCGACTCGACCGCCACACTCCACGACCATATCCCGCTCCGGCACGGTATCGACGGTGTAGTCGGTCCCTTTCGCTTGAACGTCGGGGCGAATTTCGCGGATCAGTGCCCGTACGTCAGACTCGGGGAAAATCACAACCGCATCCACATCACTCAACGCTGCTAGAATCTCGGCGCGTTCCTCAGCGGGCATGACCGGACGACCTTCACCTTTTAGTGCTCGAACAGATTCATCGGAGTTGACGGCGACGATCAATCGTCCGCCGAGCTGCTTGGCAGCACGCAGGTAGCGAATGTGGCCGACATGAAGCACGTCGAAGCAGCCATTGGCAAGCGTAACGGGCTCGCCTGCCTGGCGCCACGCGGCAACCCGCTGCTTCAACTCTCCGCGGTTTAGGATTTTCTTTGCCGACATTCAGTGGGCTCTTGTCGCCGGTGGCGATTGCTCCAGCGCATCGAGTAGCTCTTGCCGCGATACCGTCGCCGTTCCTCGTTTCATCACCACGATTCCGCCAGCGTAATTCGCCAAGTGGGCTGCCTCTTCCGTGCCGGCCCCCGCCGCAAGAGCGGCCGCGAAAGTAGCGATCACGGTGTCTCCGGCTCCGGTCACATCTGCAACTTGATCCGAGCCGTAGATCGGAATATCCACCGGTTTGTGTTTGCCAGCGAAAGCCGCCATGCCGTCGCGACCGCGGGTAATCACGAGCGATTGCAGCTTCATGCGCGACATCACCTGTTCCCCGGCCGAACACAATCGTGACCAGTCGTTGCCGATGCGCAATCCCAATGCCTCCTCAACCTCCGGTTCATTGGGCGTGGCCGCGACGACGCCGGAATATTGCAGCATGCGGTACCGCGAATCCAGGATTACGGGGACTCCGTCGAGCCTTCCTCGTTCGCGGATTGAGTCAAGGATCGCCGGACTTGCTGCGCCGTAGCCGTAATCAGAAATCAGCAAAGCATCCGAAGCGCGCGCATATTGCCGCGCTGCCAGCACGAGTTCGCGTTTCAGGTGACCGTTGGGCTCCGTTTCCGGTTCGCGATCGACGCGGACCACCTGCTGCCGAGACGTATGCGTCATACCCGCCAGAATGCGAGTCTTGGTCACCGTGGTATAGCCCTTATCTTTGAGAACGCCGCTCACGGGAATATGTTTGTGGCGAAAAGCTTTGAGCAGCAAGCGCCCGGCTTCATCGTCACCCACCAGCCCCACGGGAAGGACATTCACCCCCAAATCCGCAAGATTGTTGATCGCGTTGGCCCCACCTCCAGGAAGGACTGTGCGCTCGCGGTGTTTCAGAATCAGTACGGGAGCCTCTCGGGATACGCGGGAGATTTCACCGAATATGAATTCGTCGGCAACCAGATCGCCGACGACCGTAACGGTGACCTTGGGAAAAGACTCAACGATCTTCTTTAGCCGTTCCGCTTCTTTGGGGTGTTTGGTCATTTAGAAATCGCGTATCACCAACTCAGGCACCGATTTTCTCACGGCCCGCTCTTCGTTCCGAAATCATCCTCAACATGGTATCGACTGCGTTAGCCGCGTCCACCAATTCCATCTTGACCGGAATCACTGTCAGGGGTTTCAGGGCATCGAGATATCCGCCCAGGTTGATGGCGTCTTTTTCGGTTGTGACAAAGCTCTCGGCGTCGCTCTGCTGGCGGAGCTTCAACAGGTCCTGGATATCCCGCTCGGAATATGCATGGTGGTCACGAAAAAAAGCTTGTCCTGCAGGTTCGACGCCTGCCGTGCGCAGTTGCAGCAGGAAATTTTGTGGCCGTGCAATTCCACAAAAGACTACCGGCCGAGCTGGAATGTTCGGCAGAGAAATGCCCCGACGCACCCGCCATACGAATTTGCCGTTCGCGGGAAACGATTCGGGTGAAGCGCCGCTGGCCAGGACAACTGCGTCGGCGCGAGACAATGAAGCCAGGGGCTCGCGCAGGCGTCCAGCCGGAAGCAGACGGTCGCGAGCGTCTTCTGGAGTAACCAGCACGATGTCGAAATCACGGGCCAAGGCGCGATGTTGGAAGCCGTCATCCAGCACATGAAGTCGCGGGCCCAGGCTTTTTTCGGCGAACAGACCTGCCTGGTAGCGATCCTCGCCAACGATCACCGGCACTCCTAAGCGCCGAGCCAATAGCAGTGGTTCATCGCCAAAGTCGTGGGGTAGGCCTCCCGGATCCACGCGCGCAACACCGTGAGTCCGGCGACCATAGCCACGGGATAGTATGTCGAACTCAACGCCACGAGCCTTCAGCAATTCCCCGAGAACCAGAACGAACGGTGTTTTGCCCGATCCTCCAACTGACAAGTTCCCAACACTGACGACCGGTCCCTGCACTCTTCGTGCGCGAACGATGCCGCGGTCGTAGAGCGCGTTACGTGCCCAGACTCCCACTCCGAAGATGGAGGATAAGAAACTCATTCACTGTGCTCACGACGCGGCACGCGATTGTCCAGACATGTTCCTTCGTCTTCGGTCAGGTCAGGCTCCGTTCGCGATCGCTCTTTGGTGCCAACAGTTCTTGCAACGCCCGCAAGGTCCTTTGGGTTGCTCCCGTCTGCGTCTTCAGAGTTTCTGTAGCGTTACGGCCCAACTCCGCACGTTCGTTTGGGTCGGAAATGAGTTCCATGAGCACAAGCGGAAGCTCGGCCGGGCCGACCACACGCACGGCGCCGCGACTCTGAAACAAGCCTACGATGTCACGAAAATTCTCAGTGTGATTCCCTACAACAATGGGAGCTCCGTGCAATGCAGGCTCAATAATATTGTGCCCCCCGCGGGGGACAAGGCTGCCGCCAACAAACGCGATGTCCGCCAGTGCGTAAAGAGCTGCAAGTTCGCCAATGGTATCAATCAGCAGGACTCCGCCGGCCACTGGATCGCCGCTCCACAAGGACCGGCGCCAGAAACGCATACCAAGTTGGTTGAGCAACTCCATTACTTCGCTGAATCGTTCCGGACGACGCGGCGCCAGCATCATGACAGCTCGGGGGTGGCTTGCGAGAACATTCACAAAAGCTTGCAGGAGGAGGGGTTCTTCGCCATCCACTGTGCTTCCACAAACAATCACGGGGCCGGCCTGGGATTGTTGAAACGATGCTCGAAGGCTGGCGATGATCGGCGGGGCAGCCGGGGCAGGGACATCAAACTTCAGGTTGCCGGTTACGTGGACGCGCTCGCCGGGTGCTCCAATTGCCTCAAGTCGACGAGCATCCTCCTCGGTTTGGGCCAGAAAAAGATCAATCTGCGGCAACACTCGAACCAGCAAACGCCGGAAGCGCCGGTATCCGGGCCAGGAGCGGTCGGAAATGCGAGCGTTCACCACGGCAATCCGCGCACCGGTGGCATGTGCCAGCCGCACAAAGTTTGGCCAGAACTCAGTTTCCGCGATCACAATCAGCTCTGGCCGTAACAAAAGCAAGTACGGGCGGATGGCAAACGCGAAGTCCAGCGGGAAGTAAAATACATTCTCCGAACCGAAACGGGTTCGAGCCAGCTTCTGACCGGTATCCGTCGTCGTGGACACGACCACTCGATATTGCGTAAATCGCGTGTTAAGTTCGCTCACTAATCCGCTGACCGCGAGAACTTCTCCGACCGATACTGCATGAAGCCATATTGTGGGCCGCGAGGGCTGGGCTGCCAGGCACTGTGGAATCATACCCAGGCGCTCGCCCAAGCCAGCCCGGTATTTGCCGTGGCGCATACTTTGCAACAACCAATAAGGAAGGCTTACCAGCAGCCCCGCCGCCAGCAGCGCACTGTAGATCCAATACATGCAAGAAGGGACATTCTACCTGCATCTCTACCGGGCAAGGCACCACCGTTTACCGATCTTGCATCCTATAATCGGTAATCATGGTATACAGGGTCACACGTCCCGCGTCGCGGCAAAAGATAGGGACGATCTCCGTCCTACTACTGTGCTCAATCCTCTGCCTGGCGGGAAAGCACTTCGTCATGCCCGCAGCCCAACCCGCGAAGACCTATCCCGCACACGATGAGCATCCCGCCGAAGGGGTCACGCTGGCGCTTGATCCGTACGATATGGCTGACAAGGCCAACATCTTTTCGCTTCACTACAGCGATGTGGGCCTGATGCCCATATTCGTCGTGATTACGAACGACGGAGATCAGCCGGTCGCATTGTCAGGAATGAGAGCGGAACTGGTCACTGTCAATCGGACGAAGATTCCGCCCGCCACGGAAGACGATATCTACCGGCGCATCTCGCGGCCTACAGGGAACGTTTCTACTACTCCGAATCCGCTGCCCTGGCCGAAGAAGGTGAAAGGCAGCATTAGCAAGGACGCGATGGATGAGGTACAGAATGCTCAATTTGCGGCGAAGGCAGTCGAGCCCCACGGCACGCAGTCTGGTTTCATGTTTTTTAACGTCTCAGACATTTCCAACCCCCTTGCCGGGGCGCGCTTTTATTTGACCGGCGTGCGCAATGCCAAGGGAAATGAACTGATGTACTTCGAAGTTCCACTGGAAAACTATTTGGGCGCGCCTTCCAAGCCGAACTAGCGGCGCTGTCGCGGCCCCGCGCATAAGGCTCAGCGCTCAGAACCCTTTATAATCGATGGAATGGCCACCACGCCGGATGCTGCCGTAGCGGCCCACGCCAAGTACGAGCCTGTGATCGGATTGGAAGTGCACGTTCAGCTTCTGACCGTCTCCAAAATCTTCTGCTCGTGCTCCACGCGTTTTGGCGCTCCCCCCAATACCAATGTTTGCCCGGTTTGCCTGGGACTTCCGGGTGCTCTGCCCGTGCTTAATCGCAAAGTCGTGGATCTCGCAGTACTGGCGGCTACGGCGCTGGGCTGCCGTGTTAACGAAACTTCCATTTTCGCGCGCAAAAACTATTTTTATCCTGACCTGCCCAAGGGCTATCAGATTTCACAATACGACAAGCCGCTGGCGGAGTTCGGTGCGATCGAAATTGTGACCGCGGCTGGCGCCAGGAAGATCGGGATTACACGCCTGCACCTTGAGGAAGATGCGGGCAAGAGCCTGCATGAAGGCTTTGCCGATTCCACTGAGACTACAGCCATCGACCTGAACCGCAGTGGAGTGCCACTGATTGAAATCGTCAGCGAACCCGACATCGCTTCGCCCGCCGAGGCTTATGAGTACCTCACGCGCTTGAAGGAAATCATCCTGTACACCGGGGTGAGCGATTGCAATATGGAAGAGGGCTCATTGCGGTGCGATGCCAACGTCAGCGTGCGCCCTCGCGGCCAGAAACAATTTGGCACGAAGACTGAAATCAAGAACGTCAATTCGTTCCGGTTCATTCGCGAGGCGCTGGAGTACGAAATTGATCGCCAGATCGGTATCGTTGAAGCTGGCGGCAAGATCACACAGGAAACCCGGCTCTACAATTCGGCGGAAGGCAAAACTTACGGCATGCGCTCGAAAGAACAGGCTCACGACTATCGATATTTCCCTGAGCCCGACCTTTTGCCGCTCGTCGTAGACGAAAAGTGGCAGGCAGAAATTCGTAGCGCTCTGCCAGAACTGCCCGAAGCGCGGCGTAAGCGCATGGTTGCCGACTACGGCATCACCGAATACGACGCGCAGGTGCTCACGGTCGCTAGGTCGTTCGCCGATCAGTTCGAGGCTGCCGCCAAGGCTGCGAAGAATCCCAAGCGCGTGGCGAATCTGGTGCAAGGCGAACTGATGGGGCGCCTGAAGGCGAAGGGCATGGAAATTGAGCAATCGCCAATCTCGATGAAAGGCGTGGCGCTCTCGGCGGACCTGGTCGAGAGCGGCGCGATCTCGGGCAAGATGCTCAAAGACCTTTACGACCTGAGCTTTGAACAAGGGAAGGATTTCGGGGAGATCTACGAAAAGGAAAAGCCACAGCAGATAACCGATTCTTCCGCGATAGAAAAGATCATCGACGAAATCGTAGCCGCGAACCCAAAGCAGGTGGAGCAATATCGCGCGGGCAAGAAGACGGTAATTGGCTTCTTTGTAGGCCAAGTGATGAAGGCCTCGAAGGGGCAGGCAAACCCGCAGATGGTAAACGAACTGCTAACGAGAAAGCTGGAGAGCTGACAGATACACGAGAATCCTCAGTTATGTTTGATGAAGTCTCCCGACTTCTTTCCCGTCAGGTCGTTATACAGAGTCACCAGCCACTGCTCGGTAGTGATGAAATCTCCTGACCACTTTTGCCACGGCGCCAGTACATTCTCCTGCTTCAACTGGTCGATTGACTTGCCCTGATGGATGCCTTTTTCGACGACCGTCTTCGTGCCTTTCAGCATCGTCGTAAACCGGCGCACATCGTCCAGGTTCGAGATTGGCCCGTGTCCAGGGATAACCTTCACATCCGGAGGCGATTGAGAAACAATCGCATCGAGGGCCGCAATCATTCCCTCTACGCTTCCTCCCGCGGCGAGATCAATGAAAGGAAATCCGTAGGTTACGAAGTCGTCGCCCATATGCACGACATTCGACTTGGGGAAGAAGATGACGCTGTCGCCGTCGGTGTGTCCGCTGGGAAAGTGAAGCGCACGGATGTCTTCACCATTCAGATGCACCGTGACGTCGTGATCAAAAGTAATGATGGGAAGTGCCCCCTTAGGCTGAGGCTTGGCCTCGCGCTGAACGCCGCCGTAATTGCCCATCAGGCTGCCTTCCTGCAAGCGCTTCCGCACATTGTCCTGCGCAATAACGGGAGCTGTTTGTTGAAAGATCGCGTTTCCCCCGCTGTGGTCATCGTGAAAGTGGGTGTTGATCACGAATCGCACCGGCTTATCGGTGATACCCTTCAGCGCCGCTTTTATCTTATCGGCCAACGGAGCGAACTGGTCGTCCACAATAACGATGCCATCTTCTCCCACCGAGGCGCCGATATTCCCTCCCGCTCCTTCGAGCATGTAGACATTGCCAGAGACCTTCGTGACCTTTATTTGTACTTTGCTGAGGTCCTCGTCCTGGCCGGCAGCCAGACACGAGAACAGCAGCAGACCTACGACGACGCTCAGGGTCTTGCCCATTTATCGCCTCACCTTTAGATTGACTGGGGCATTGTAAATATGACCGCCCGCCTGTCACAGCGGAAAATCATCAGCTTGCCCCCGATTCATCGAATGTCCAGTAAAATCGTAGTTTCGACTGGCACGGACGACGGAACGCAAATAATGCAATGTTCAAGAAAATTCTAATCGCTAACCGGGGGGAGATCGCGGTGCGGGTGATCCGCGCTTGCCGCGAACTTGGAATCACGTCGGTTGCGGTCTATTCCGATGTCGATCGAGCTTCGCTGCATGTCCGCAAAGCGGATGAGGCTTATCACATCGGACCGCCAGCGGCTGCCGAGTCCTACTTGAACTTCGCCAAGATCTTAGGCGTCGCGAAACAAAGCGGGGTGGACGCGATTCATCCAGGCTACGGATTTCTCTCCGAGAACGCCAAGTTCGCCCAGGCGTGCGCGGATGCGGGCGTGAAGTTCATTGGACCGACTGCGGCCTCGATTGAAATGATGGGCTCGAAAACGAGGGCGCGGCAGGCGATGGAGAAAGCGGCGGTTCCGTTCGTGCCAGGGACCTCAAAGGGCTTGGAGTCCGTCGGACAGGCCGAGCAGGTCGCTGGGAAGATCGGCTATCCCGTGATGCTGAAGGCAGCCGCGGGCGGCGGTGGAAAAGGCATGCGGCTGGTGCACACGCCGGGAGAGCTAAAAGCGGCTCTGGAAGCGGCGCAGAGCGAGGCTGAGCGGGCGTTTGGCGACCGTGAAGTCTATATCGAGAAGGCAATCCTCAATCCGCGTCACATCGAGGTGCAGGTATTGGCCGATGAATACGGCAACACCGTTTACCTGGGCGAGCGCGAGTGTTCGATCCAACGTCGCCATCAGAAAGTCTTAGAGGAGTCGCCTTCACCGATCGTTGACCCGGATTTGCGGCAGCGGATGGGCGAGATCGCGGTTCGAGTGGCCCGGGCGGCGAGTTACACCAACGCAGGCACCGTAGAGTTTCTGGTCGACTCAGAAAGGAACTTCTATTTTCTCGAGATGAACACGCGGCTCCAGGTGGAACATCCCGTCACGGAGTTGATCACCGGGCTGGATCTGGTACACCTGCAGATTCGGATCGCGGCCGGTGAGAACCTGCCGTTTCGTCAGGAAGATGTTTGCATCCGCGGGCACGCCATTGAGTGCCGCATTTACGCGGAAGATCCCGATAACAATTATTTCCCAAACCCGGGCAAAATTACGTTATTGCTGTCACCTTCGGGTCCGGGAATCCGACGGGATAGCGGCATGTATGAAGGCTGGACGGTTCCAGTTGACTACGACCCGCTGCTGGCCAAGCTGATCGGATATGGCACCGACCGGGCGCAGGCGATCTCACGGCTGACGCGTGCGCTGCATGAGTATTTCGTGGGTGGCATTAAAACCAACATCTCGCTTTTCCGTCGCATTCTGACCGATGCCGACTTTCAGGCCGGGAAAGTTGACACCGGTTACCTGGACCGGTTGCTGAAGTCGAAGCTTCCCGAGGTGCGAGGCGAAGATGCCGAAATCGCAGCGATCGCCGCCGGTGTCTTCGGTATTCTGGATACTGCATCGACCGCGGCAAGCAACGGGAACGCCCTTGCGAAACTTGGGAACGGATCCGCCAGAACAGGTTGGAAAAGCGCGGCGCGAGTAGAAGCTCTAAGTTGAGAAGGCTTATACGTGGCACCTTAAAGAAGTCCAAGCCACGGGTTAGCCAGTGTCGTCTTACGGACTCGCCACTTTCTTATGCTCTACGAAGTTACTATCGATGGGAAAAACTACCGGCTCGACCTAGAGCGGATCGAAGCAGGTTGGCGATGCCGGTTAGACGGCCACGAAATCCAGGTTGACGCAGTGCTTACACGGCGTGACGTACTCTCGATTCTCGTCGGCGCGAAAGCCTATGAAATCAAACGGGAGCGCACGGCTACAGACACGCATCTCTGGGTCGGAAGCACTCGATATCTCGCGGAGTTGCGCGACCCAAGGTCACTGCGTGGACGCAAAGGCGCAGGCGCAGATGAGATGGGTCCGAGGAAACTGCTGGCGCCTATGCCGGGCAAAGTCATGCGCGTGCTCGTCGACGAGGAGCAGCCGGTTGAAGCCGGTCAGAGCATTCTGGTTGTCGAAGCGATGAAGATGCAGAACGAAATCAAGTCGCCCAAGAAAGGCATCGTGCAAAAAATCGTGGCTGCCCAGGGAACGAACGTGAATGCCGGTGATGTCTTGGCGATCGTGGAGTAGTACAACTCCTAGACTTGGCCTCAGCTACCTTCAGTTCACCATACCGTTGCCTTCCAATACTTTTTCCGCGTAGTAATTCGTCACTTTCGCCTGATCACGCAGAACTTCGTAATACGCTGCCTTCAGAAGTTGCTCTCTCCGGTCGCGTAGCTGCGAGCGGATTGCTTCTTGCACCCGGGGATCCGACAGTTCGCGCTGCCCAGCGCTTTCCTTTGCGATCAGTCTCACAATGCGGAAGCCGACCAACTGCTTGGTCATCGGGTTGATGACTGTGATCACTTTGCTGTATTGGCCGGGCTTTAATTCGGTGACGGCATCGCGAGTAACCGGGTCGGTATTCTTAAGGGAAGATTCTGGAGTAAAGCCGAGGTCGCCTCCGTTTCCTGATGTCTCCGTGTCCTCGGAATATTCCATCGCCAGCGTCCCAAAATCGTCGCCGCTGTCCAGGCGATTAACAATCATCTGAATTTTCTTGCGCGCATCCGCTTCGTTCTGCGCCTTGTCGTTCTTGAGGTTGTGGACTTGCGGGTTAGGCGACGTGGTCACGAAGATCTGCGCCAGATGATATTGAGGCTCGACCAGATTGAACTCCGCTTTGTGGGCATTGTAGTAATTTGTGATGTCCTGGTCGGTAACGTTGATCTTCGAGGTCACCTCCTTGTTCAGAACCTTGTCGACCGTGAGCTGGCGGCGTAGATCGCGCTTGAAGTCGTCGAGCGTAAGCTTCTTTTCCTTCATGCGAGCGTCAAATTCTTCTTTGGTATAAGGCGACTTAATCTCGTTCAGTTTGCGCTCGACTTCGTCGTCCGTAGCCAGGAGGCCGAGTTTCTCGGCGCGGCGCATCAGAATTTCGTAGTCAATCAGTTGGTGCAGAATGCTGAGGCGCAAGCTGGTGGCTTGTTCCCCCACAGCCTGTGGCTGCTGGGAACCAGCAGTCTGGTTTTCGTAGTACTTCTCGAGGTCCGCGCGGTAGATCTTGCGGCCATCGACCGTAGCAGCGACATCGTCACCCGCGAGCTTGCCTCCACAACCCAGGGAAACGGCAACAAGTGAGACAGCAAGCAGCACCATCAGGAAGAGACGAAATAGCGAATTAGTTTTCAATAGATCCTCTCGGTACTACTGGCTGGGAGATCGCGGCTGAGTCTGTACCTCACTGGCAGATGGAACCTCAGGGTGAGATGGCACTTGCACTCCGGCCTGCTTTAATGCCGAGTCCAGCGCTGCCCGCAGTTCGCTGATAGGAAGGGCTCCGTCCATCTCCTCCCCATTGACAAAGAGGGTCGGGGTCGCGTTCACACCGAGGCCGTCCGCCTCTTTCATCGACGCCTTAATCGCGTCTTCCTTCTGGGCCTTGACACAGGCCTCAAGCTTGGCCTGATCCAGGTTGTGTTTCTTGCCCTGCTCGAGGGTCATCCGGTCGAGCGCGGCGAACTGGGCATCGCGCCCCTTTTCTGAATTAACCTCGCGCTGATTGGCATGAATGTGATCGGCGAAATCCCAATATGCGTCGTTGTTCTGCGCGGCAAGACAATTCGCGTCCACTGCGGCATGGATGGCCCAGGGGTGAATATCTGACAAGGGATAATCCTTGTAGACGAATTCCACCCGGTCGCCGTATTCCTTCAGCAGTTCGGGGAACAGCGTCTGGTGCATGCGGGAGCAGAATGGGCACTGGAAGTCATCGAAGTTAACCACCACGACTTTGGCGTCTTTATTGCCGCGAGAAGGCCGGCCGCTCACATCGATCTTCTTCATGTTCTCGGCGTATGGATCTTTGGTGAGGTCCAGCTTGGTCAGCCGAGCCAGCGTTTTACCGTCTCTGGACAGGAGGAAGTCGTAGGTCGACTTCTTGTCGGGACCTTCTATGGTGATGGTCAAGGCGTCATAGTTCGGGAAATCGCTAGGGCGGGGTGGGCCAACCGTCACCTTTACGGTGGCAGGAATGCTGTAAGTAGCACGCACTTGCCTCTCGATTTTTTGAGTGAGATCGGAAGGCACCGGCGCTAACTGTGCCGAACAGCCCAGGCAAACGAGCACGAGAACAAGGATCGAGCGTCGTAATAACGTCACTAAGAACCGCCTGTACATTGGGAATAAACTAAGATTATCTCATAGGAACGACACCGGACGGGCCTGTCATGCGGGTTCTGCGAACTTCCGCGGACGAGAACCGGTCAAGGCTTGCGCGAGAGTTGTTCCGCCGACAGCAGGGCGTTCATCGAACCAGAGCGGAAGCCCTCGAGATCAAGAGTCACGAATTTGAAACCAAGGGCTTTGAAGATGCGTGTGAGTTCCGCGGCCATCTCAGAACTAAGAGCCCGCGCCAGTTCATCGCCGGCAATTTCGATGCGCACGATTTCACCATGGTGACGCACGCGGAACTGCCGGAAGCCCAGTGCCCGGATTGCATCTTCACCTTGCTCGACCGTGCTGAGGGCCTCGCGCGTAACCGGACGTCCATACTCGATCCGTGAAGATAGGCAGGCCGAAGCCGGCTTATCCCAAACTCGCAAGTTGGCGTTCCGTGCCAGTTCTCTAATCTCCTGTTTGGTTAATCCAGCTTCGAGCAAGGGAGCGGCAACATGATGCTGGCGGGCGGCAATCTGGCCGGGCCGGAAATCACCCTGGTCATCCACGTTGACCCCGTAGGCGATGGAGTCGAACCCATGCGTGGCGCGAAACGCTTCCATCGCGGTAAATAGCTCGTCCTTGCAATGAAAACAGCGGGAGCTATCGTTGCGCACGTATTCGGCGCGGTCGAGTTCGCTGGTGGTGATAATTTCGAGCGGAATACCGTGCTGCTTGGCAAAGGCAACAGCCTCGCCGAGATGAGTTCGCGCCAGGCTGGGCGAATCGGCAATCACTGCGAGCATGTCGGAGCCCAGCATCTGATAGCTAGCCCAGGCGAGGAATGCCGAGTCCACGCCTCCGGAGTAGGCGACGAGAGTCCGGCCCAGGGCGCGGATCGTGGAGTCGAGCGCCTCGCGTTTGGTTACGGTCGTCGTGTCAACGAGCATGTCGATATCTTAATACGGCGAACCCCGTAACGATAGCCGCACTCACTCGCTTTGATTGGTGAAAAGGAGAATTTCGATCCCCGGGAAATCATGCCGCTCGACGGTAGGGTAGAAATTCTTCAGCAGAGTTGTGAGTTCAACCGATCGCGCATCCGGCATTCCCGACGAAGTTTCCGCATAGGTAAGGACGAGCGTGGCCCTGGGGTGCTGAGGAAGCAAGCGGGCAAGCGCCGCATCGTCGGGTTTCTCGACGAAATCAAGGAATGTAATCTGTTCACCGTGGCTCGGATAAAGTACGGCGGGAGCCTGTGAACCAGATCCCTGGACCGAATGATAAAACTCGTAGGGCATTCGTCCCATGGGAGCATGAAATAGCAGGGCATCGCCGGGCTGAGCATGGTTCAACAAGTATTGTGTCGCCCCCCGCCAGTCATCTCGTTGAATGTCGAGGTCCCGTCTGTAGTAGCCAGCACTTCCCCGGAGGGAAAGAATTAACACAAACAAAAGAGCGGTTGCCTGCAGCGGAGCAGAGCGAAGGCGGCTAAGTCCGCGAGCCACAAGCAGCAAAAGCGCGGGCAGACAAAAAATAAAATACCGGGGAACAAAAAGCGGCTTGATCAACGACAGCGCCAGCGTGAGCAGGAGCGGGGCGAGCAGCCAGCACAATAGATAACGGTAACGCCAGACTTCCCATGGCACTTGTCGCTCACGACGCGTGTGCCAAGCCGGAGCCAAGGCCGCGAGGCACGCTGCCACAGATGCAAGCAGCAAAAGCGGGCCGCCGTTTCCCGTGGAAAGCAGCGCAAATGTCCAAAGATCCTTCCAGCCCGGCCGTTGCACCCAGCGCAGTGGACCGGCCCCGGTGGTGAGGACGAAAATCAGGATTGGCGAAACCAGAAGGGTGATCCAGCGGCAGTCTTTGCCAGTTCTCGTCTGTAGATGGGTCTGTCCAGGGGCGAGCATTTTCAAGGAGGCCCACTGGGCAACGACGAGCAGTAATGAAAAAAATTGAGCGTAAACCGCGAGGACGCTGCTAAGAATGTAAGCCGTACGATTGCGGCCGGACGGCTCGCTTAGGCACTTCAGGAAATACAAGCTCGAAAGCAAACCGAGAAGCACCATCAGCGAATAACTGCGGGCATCCTGCGAGTACTGGACGAGATAGGCGTTCACCGCCAGGAGTGCAGCTGCGATCAGACCGACGCGGGAGTCAAAGAGCTGGCGCCCCAATAAATAGATGGCCGGCACGGACGCAACCGCAAACAGAACGGAAAAAGACCGGACGAAAAACTCGCTGCCTCCAAAGAGCAACCACCCATGAAGCAGGAAATAATACAAGGACATGTTGGCTTCGCGCCGCCACAGGATGCGCGCAAAGTTGTACCAGTCAAGGCGTGCGATCGCCACGCTGACCCCCTCATCGAACCAGAAAGACTTCGCCGCCAGCGAGTGAATGCGAAGGATGGCAGCCATGCCGGTGATGAGGGCAAGCAGGATTAATTCCAGCGGCGACGAGGGTCCTCGTGGAGTAGAGAGTTCGGTGGCCTTCTGATCGCCAGCGCCGCTAGCGGTAGGTTCCACAATCTTCACGGTAGGGGTCTCATGTTAGCGTGAAACGCAAGTCACGAAAGCCGTTTTTCCTTTGTGTACCTTTTGTGTCCTTTGTGCTTAGAACAGCCTTTCCGTTTTCCTCAGATTCCCCAGCGAACCAAGATTCGCCAGAGCGAAGGTGAAGCGATACTGGTTCTCATTCCTGACCGAACCGAGGGCGAAGCGGCGGAATTCGAGACTTACTCCGCAGCAATCCCAGTTATAGGTGGCCTGCACGGCAGCGTACTGGAGGAAATTCAGTTTCGCATCGAAGCCAATGTTCGTCGCAGCGCTGAAGCCCTGTTTGCCGGAATGCCCGTAGCCCAGCAAGAGCCGGAACTGGTTGAAGAGCTGTGGCCAAAAAATAATATTCGGATCTGTGGTCGTGCTGTAGTTGCACGTGCTTACCGAACATTCTCCCGGCACTTGCAGGTAGGCGTCGCCGCCGCCCAAGGTAAATGCGCCGATGCGATAGTTGGCCAGCACCGTGCTTTCCGTCATTCCGCCAAGCTGGAAATCGTAGTCGACATCCCACTCGAAATCGGTTCGAGCGCTGGCCTGAAAGCGCAGGCGCGATATCAGCGGCGAAAGATGCGCCGGTGCGGTGAGGAACGAAATGCCGGTCAACCCGACCGTGCTGGTAAAAACATTGCTGCGCCCGGAAACCAGCGCGCCCCCGAACGTCGGATCAAGAAAGTATTTCTGTGCCAGCTCCCAGGTAACGAGCTCCCGCACTTCCGGCTCATTCTTGCACGGCGCCTCGGCCACTTCGCTCGTCCGTTCCCAAGGGATAGGGTTAGGCGCAGGCGCTCCGCCGATAAAAAGAGAAGGCATGCCCTGCTTGCTGCAATCTTCTGTCGGTGCGGACGTGCGCTTTACGTAGAGACGATTCACCACGCCATATTCGACTTCATTCGTATTGGTCAGGATGTCGCGTTCGTCGAAACGCAAAATGTTGGGAAAATTGTTGACCCCGGTCACATAGTTGTAAACCACCCGGGGTTCAATGACGTGCTTCCACTTGCGTCCCATGAATTCGCGATCGAAGATGCGGGTCAATGTCGGAGGACGCACCTCTACCGAGCCTTCCAGCGCATAACGATTGATGGGACTGGATTCCGCGACTTTGGTTCCACCAGCGGTTGCAAGTTGCTCGGTATAGCCGGTATCTCGAAGCGCGAACTCTGGACGGAATGACCAGCCCGCAAGCTTCAGCGGCAACGAGATGCTCGGCTGCAGGTCAAAGCGACCGACCAAAGCAGCGGTGCTGAAACCGGGCTCGCTGCGATTCAGTCCCTCCGCCGCCGCCTCATACGACCAATAGAAAGGCGAAGGGCCAAGTTGGCGGTCGACGCTCGAAACCTCCAAGCTGGGAGCGTGGAGGATGGTGACGACATCTCCTCCAGTCGTACTCTCGAAATCCTGATAACGCTGCATCGACGCGTTATAGAAGAACCCGTTCGTCGTGTTGGAAAGAAACGCCTTGGACTTTACTTCGGAGTTCACCGCCTGGGTGAACACATCGTTAAAAGCCAGGCGAAACACGTAGGAGCTGAGGTAATCGATATTGGCAACTCCGCGGAAGTTGTGGCCGAATGCGCCCTCGGCATTCAGACGCACCTCTTCCCCGCCTTGATTCTCCGGAGGGTTGCCAGTGCTGCGGGCAAGGACACTGAAAAAAGTCAGATCAACAAACGACGTATCACTGGGCCGAGCTCGAAATTCACCCGCCGGAGCCCATCCTTGACGAGAGAAATACTCCGCTCCGATGTGCGCATCCGAACTTCGATTGATGGCCCAGAAGAGCGATTCGCCGAGGATCAATCCTTTTGTAGAGGAAGTCCCGATGTTGGGAATGAGAAATCCGGATTGTCGCGGGAGGCGCTCCGCGGGCAGCGTAGCGAATGGAAAATACAGCACCGGGAGGCCTCTTATACCGAATGTGCTGTGGTAAATCTTGGCGGTGCCGCCGACGTTAACCACAACCTTGTTGGCATTGAACTGCCATTTGGGACGAGGCAATTCACAGGTCGTCACAGTGCCGTCATAAACGATGTAATGATCGGGGCCCGTCTTCTCTACCACTTTTCCGCTGAAAAAAAAAGGGCTTGAGGAAGTCAGCATGAGACGGCTTCCCCGCATGCGCATGCCAATCGTGCCGGTTACAGTCTCAAACCGGCCGCTCTCCGCGCGCACGTTATAAGTTCCGTGGCTGGCCTGGATATGCTCGTCATTGGGTCCACCCTCCAGCACAACATGACCATCGGCAGTCGACTGACCCGTATCGGCGTTGTAAGTGATTTCATCGGCACGGAGGATGTAAACGCCGTAATCGATCTCAGCTTGGCCATGCAACTTGTAGATGGAGCCGATCTTCTCCTGCGTGATCGCGCGTATGGTCACTTCTTCTTCGTTTACCGCCGAAGGCGTATTCGGCAGGTTTTGGGCAGACGTGGACGTCGCCGTGGCAGAAAGCAACTGGCTGGTAACTAGGGAAGGAGCGAGTAGCAGATGACAAATGAATGCAGCCGTGATAAGGAATCGTGTGCGGGAAGTCATCGGAAAGCGCACGAACTCCCCGAGTGTGATGTTCACGCTGGGGTATCGTGAAGTTAGCACGGCACTGGCCCGACAGGCAAAGTGATTGGTGTTCCGATCATTTCTATTTTTGGAAGGGTTCGGGCTTCCTGCCGCTGGCTGATTTTGTAGCTCACATTGGTGGCTTAACCGGGGGAAGTCCGTCCGGCCCAAGACATGAAATCCAGATTTGAACCCGATGTCGATCCCAGCGCGAACCACCATCACGCCGCGCGGCTGATCGACCCTGAAGCATACGATGCCAGCGAGCAGCACTTTGCCGCCAGTGTCGAAGAAAAACCTGCCCTGCCTCGGTTCGTGTTGGATGTCGCGCAAGACTCGCCAGTCGACTCGAGGGTTGTACCCGCTGGGTCTAGGACTGACGACAGCCGGTACGAAACGTCGGCCACGCACGATTCAACAAGCGGCTCACTTACGGACACGCGAGTAGAAACTTCGGATACTTCGGCGCAGTCCGACCTGCTCGCTCCGCCGAACTCCGGCTCGTGGCGCAACGAAGTAGCGGCGCGAGTGAACAGATATCGGGCACGCCGGCGTCCACCCGCGCCGCGTTATCCGTCATTACAGCTGAGATTTGAAACTCCCGAGCCGTCGTGCAATTCGCAAGCTGTCACGACCCAGCCTGCGATCACCCCAATCTCTGGCCAGCTCGCAGTTGCGATGCATGAAGCGGTCGCCGCTCCTGAGGAAGAACAACCGAGCGAGGCCGGAATCGGCGATACGGGCGCGAGGATCCTCGAATTTCCCCGCTCCGCGTTATCCCCTCCGCGAGCCTTCGATGAGCTCGCCGAGCCGGTTCTGGATCGCCCACGCATCCTGGAGGTGCCGGAGTTTGACCTTCCCCCACCCGCGCTCGGCGGAATTTTGATTGAGCCCGTGGAAGAACCGGCTCAAGAGCGCCGCCCCGGTTTTGAATTGCCGTTGCAGGCCGCTCGGATGTCGAAACGCCTGTTGGCTGGCGCCATCGACCTCCTGCTCGTGGTTGTGGCGCTTGCGATCTTTGCCTACATCTTTTTCAGGATTACCTCGCTCGTGCCCGCTCTGCAGCAAGCCGTGGGCATTTCCGTAGGCCTGACAGCGCTATTCTGGATCGCCTATCAATATCTCTTGCTGGTTTACACGGAAACCACCCCGGGACTGAAACTCGCACATCTGCAACTGAGCCGGTTCGACGGCTCCGCAGTTCCGAGGAGAATCCGTCACTGGCGAGTCCTCGCCTCCATATTGTCCGGCCTTTCGCTGGCGCTCGGCTACGCCTGGTGTTTCCTCGATGAAGATCGGCTGTGCTGGCACGACCGCATAACTCGAACTTACATGGCTCCTCAAAAGCCCCCAGTCACAGAATCCGCACCCCCACTGTGCTAAATTCATAGACTTACGTTTCCGGCATTTCTTTAAATGTCCTCATCCGTTCCCAGCGTCCGGCGTCCCGCCGTAAAAGTCTTCGTTGCCACTACGGTAATGTTGACCTTCATCTCGTTCTGGCGGGCGGCCGCAATCGTCCTCGCCGACCTCGCCTCATCGGCTTATTATGCGGGTGGTGATGCCGAGAAGGTCATCGGCAAAAGCGCTCCCTGGTTCATTCTCGCAGTGATGCTGTTCAGCTACTGCGTACGCGCTCTCTACATCGAGTCCAGCAGCATGTTTGTGCGTGGCGGTGTGTACCGCGTGGTCAAAGAAGCCATGGGCGGCACGCTGGCCAAGTTCTCCGTTTCAGCTTTGCTCTTCGACTACGTCCTCACCGGCCCTATCAGCGCGGTTTCCGCCGGCCAATATCTCGCGGGATTCATTGAGGACATCGGCCGATACGTCCACCACCCGCTGGTTTTCTCCGAAGATCACTTTTCCGCCGCGTTCGCCGTTCTGATCGTGATCTATTTCTGGTGGAAGAACATCCAGGGCATGCATGAATCGAGCGAGAAGGCCCTGCAGATCATGATCATCACCACCGTCATGGTCGTAATCCTGATCATCTGGTGCACCATCACAATCTTCAGTGCGCCCGTTCATTTGCCGCCGAGTCCACTCAGCCCTGGGGTGGTCAAGCTCACCAAAGAATCCTTGGGTTGGCTCTACGGAACCCGGATCAGCACGCTTACCTGGGTCATTCTCTTCGTGGGATTCGGTCACTCGGTTCTGGCTATGAGCGGCGAGGAAACGCTGGCTCAGGTCAATCGCGAGATCGAGCATCCCAAGCTGAAGAACCTCGAAAAAGCCGGCCTCGTCATCTTCATCTACAGCTTGCTCTTCACATCGCTGGTTTCGTTCTACGCGGTAATGATTATTCCGGATGGCGTTCGCCATGAGTATTTCGCCAACCTCATTGGCGGCATCGCGATGTATCTCGTCGGACCCACGATGTTGAAACTGTTTTTCCATGCATTCGTAGTGCTCGTCGGGGTGCTGATTCTGGCGGGAGCGCAGAATACTTCGATCGTAGGCGCGAATGGCGTCTTGAATCGCGTGGCCGAAGATGGTGTTCTCACCGACTGGTTCCAGAAGCCGCAAAGAAGATTTGGCACCAGCTATCGCATCATCAATTTGATTGTCGGGTTGCAGCTGCTGACGATCATTCTCAGCCGTGGAAATGTTTACGTACTGGCTGGCCTGTATGCCTTCGGTGTGATCTGGAGCTTTGCCCTGAAATCGCTGGCAGTCCTGGTATTGCGCTTCACCGAGCCCGAGAACCGCCAATGGAAAGTTCCCGGCAATTTTCACATTGGCGGCACGGAAATACCGCTGGGGCTGATCGCAATCTCAGCGGTGCTCTTAACTACAGCGCTGGTAAACCTGTTTACCAAATCCGAGGCCACCATCGCCGGAGTAACGTTCAGCGCCGTCTTCTTTGCCCTGTTCACCTACTCCGAGCACCGGGTCACGAAAGAACGGCACGGCAAGCCGGAGAACCTCGATCAGTTCCGCGTCTACGGAAACCAGGAACTTGGATCAGGCGCGCTCGGAGTAAGGCCGGGGAATATTTTGGTTGCTGTCCGCGATCCCAGAAATCTTTACTATCTGCGGGACATCCTCCGCACCACCAATACCGCTCGGCAGGACGTGGTGGTCATGACCGCCCGCCTCTACCATCGCGAGCATACTTTCAGCGGCAGCGCAGTCGTGGAGGCTTCGCAAGTCTTCGATCACTACGAGCAGGAGCTGTTTACCGCCGCCGTCGCCGTCGCGGAAAAAGAAGGCAAGCCGGTTTCGCTGCTCGTCGTCCCTGCGACCGATGTCTTTGAGGCAATTGTGGTCACGGCGCAGCGTTTGGATTCCAGCCGCATCGTTTGCGGCCTCTCCAACAAGCTCACCGCCGACGAACAGGCCAAATCCACGGGAGACGCCTGGGAACGTCTGCCCGAACCCAGGCCGCGGTTGATCGTGGAAATCCATGAGCCCAACGGCAAAATTCACGAATACCCACTCGGACCGCACGCGCCGCGCATGCGTACCCAGGACATCGAACTCATGCACAAGGTATGGCTCGACGTCACCTCCGATCCCAAGTACTGCGGCGCCCACCACTATCACATCGTGGCTCTCGCCCTCGAGGAATTGCAGCGCGAACTGAACAGCGATCAGCGCGCAGAGATTCTGGCAAAGCTGCTGGACGAAATGCATCGAGACCAAGGGCCGAAGGCCGAGACTAAGCCTCCAGACTCCTGACCGCGGATGATGCCCCTCCTGCTCTCCTGTTAACATCACTGAGTGAGCCCGAATCCCCCCGTCCGCGTACGTTTCGCCCCTTCCCCAACCGGCCATCTGCATGTCGGAAACGCGCGCACCGCACTGTTCAACTGGCTCTTTGCCCGCCAAAAACACGGCGCCATGGTCCTGCGCATCGAAGATACCGATGTCGAGCGCAGTGAAGCCCGCTTTGAAGACCAACTGATCGCCGACCTCAAGTGGCTCGGACTCGACTGGGATGAAGGCCCCGACGTCGAAGGCCCCTACGTCCCTTATCGTCAATCCGACCGGCTCGATCTCTATCGCGAACAGGCCGAGCGCATGCTGAACGAGCGCAAAGCGTATTTGTGCTTCTGCTCCGAAGACGATCTTCAGAAGGAACGCGACCAGGCGCTAGCCGAAGGCCGCCAGCCAATCTATTCCGGCAAGTGTCGCGTCATGGATCCCGACGAAGCCAGGCGCCGCCGTGCCGCCGGTGAAGCCTGCGCCATCAGGCTGCAAATTCCTGAGCATCCCATTCGCTTTCACGACATCGTTCACGGTGATGTCGAATTCTCCAACGAAGTCGTCAGCGATCCCATCATCCTGCGTTCGAACGGCATGCCGGTTTACAACTACGTGGTCGTGATTGACGACGCGGTCATGAAGATCACTCATGTGATTCGCGGCGACGACCATCTTTCCAATACTCCGAAACAGGTCGCGCTCTACGAAGCTCTGGGCTGGCCGGTGCCAGAGTTCGCACATTTGTCGACCATCCTTGGCGCTGACCGCGAACGTCTCTCCAAACGTCACGGCGCAACTTCGATTGCCAACTTCCGCGACATGGGCGTACTGCCCGAAGCCCTGGTGAATTATCTGGCGTTGCTGGGCTGGGCTCCAACTGGAGGCACACGCGAAATCTTTAGTCTTAAGGAACTGGTAAAAGAATTTTCGCTGGAGCGAATTACTCCGTCAGCGGCCGTCTTCGACATGGAGAAGCTCTACTGGCTGAACCGGCAATACATCAAAACCTGGCCCGCAGAACAGCTCAGCGCCATTGGGGTGTGGTTTTTCGCCAAGGCTGGGTTAGTCGAATACAGTGACGCAGCCTGGTTAAGCTCTCATCGCATTCCAGTGGTGCAGGTGAGCAACGACTTGCGAGATTGGTTATCCCAGATTGTGGGCCTGCTGGCGCCTTACGTGGATCGTCTCGATCAGTTGCCGGAACGCGCCTCGCCAATTTTCAACTACGACGCCAAGGCCGCCATGGCCGCCCCGGATAACGCCGAGGTTCTAGGCTGGCCGAACACCAGCGCTGTATTCGCGCGTTTCAGCGTCAAGATTCTCGAAGACGAATCGGCCAGCAGAGGCCAACTCACGCCCGAGCAGTTCAAGAAAATTATCAATGAAGTGAAAGCAGAGACGGGCACCAAGGGTAAAGAATTGTTTCATCCCATCCGCATTGTCATCACCGGCTCACATTCCGGCCCGGACTTCGACCGGCTGATCCCCATTCTCGAAGCGGGCAGCCATCTCAGCCTGCCTAAGCATGTCCTCAGTGTGCATGAGCGAGTCGAAGAGTTCGCCAAGGCTGCCACTTTGTAAGGCAAAAGAAAACCCCGGCATCACAGGCCGGGGTTTGCGCTTCTTGACCACTTACTTGTTGATGTCAGCATGGTCATGCTGAGCTTTCCCACATTGCTCGCCATTCTTACCGCAGCACGCCATGGCGGCCTGCTCGGTGGTCTTGTTGGTCTTTGAGCAGCAGCCCTCTTTCATGTCACTGCCGCACTGTCCCCTTGAGCAGCATGCTTCGGCTGGTTTGTCTTTGTCCCCTTTCATGCAGGACATGGCGCTGCCATCTTTGCCTTTGCAACAAGAGGCCTCGGACTTGGTAGATCCATCCGTGTGATGAGCGCAGCATGAATCAGCCGCCTTGCCATCCCCCATTTTCTGGCAACATGAACCTTCTGCTTTGGTTGCGGCTGGAGCTGTAGCCGTGGAAGGCTGTGCCGGATTGGCTTTGGGTGAAGGCGCGTTTTGCGCCCAGGAAAATGCGGCCAGGGCAAAGATAATAGCGATCATTCTGATCTTCATGGCGAAATCCCCTTCGTGAAGAACAACACGGCCCGCCAATCCAGCTGTTCCTTGTGGCGGGACCATTCGTAGCCTCTCAGGTCGGTCGCCTTGGGTCAGTGATCCAGATCACACACCATTTGAGATTCATTTTTTCAGAATCGCCGATAGTGCCTGCCGCAGATCGGGCTTTTGAAAGACGTAGCCACTGGCCGTCAGCTTTGCGGGTTCCACTCTTTGGCTGCCCAGCAAAAGTTCGTCTCCCATTTGACCAAAGACCAAGTGTGCTGCGAAAGAGGGCATGGGGAAAATCGCTGGGCGTGACAGCACCGAAGCCAGCGTTTTGGTGAACTCCGCGTTTGTCACCGGATTAGGCGAAACGGTGTTTACCGGGCCACGGAGAGTGTCGTTCCCAAGTATGTGTCGGATTACCCCGATCTCATCATGCAAGTCAATCCAACTCATCCACTGACGGCCACTCCCGATCTTTCCGCCCAGGCCCATTCGAAACGGCGGCAGCATCTTTTTCAACGCGCCGCCTTCAGCGCTCAAAACGATGCCGGTACGCAAGAACGCCGTCCGGATGCCTGCGTTCGCCGCGGGTTCCGCGGCCGCTTCCCATTCGCGACAGACCTCCGGCAGAAATCCAGCCCTGCCGGAAGCACTGTCTTCTCGCAATATCTCATCATCGCGATCCCCATAAAATCCGATCGCCGAGGCCGAGATCAAGACACGCGGAGGCGATGCCGTGTGGGCAAGTGCTTGCGCAAGATGTCGCGTTCCAAGAACCCGGCTGTCGCGAATTGCTTTTTTCTTCGCGTCCGTCCAGCGGCTGGCGATGGACTCTCCGGCAAGATGAATCACTGCCTCGAAGCCGGACACCGATTCGGGGGCAAGAGGCTGAGCAAAATCCCAGGCAATTTGCCTGGCCGCCGAAGCACTTCTCCGCGTAAGCCGAGTGATTTCGTAACCATCAGCGCCCAAACTCTGCACCAGCGCGCTACCCAAGAGTCCAGAAGACCCGCTGATTAAAACCTTTGCAGGCATAGACTCAACTCTATCAGTTCACCAATGACCAGGGAACGTTGCAAGCCACCTGTCTACGGCCTGTAGAGACGTTGCTTCCACCGTCTCTTTCCCCGGTATAATCCGTTATGGCGACCTTGCGCGAACAGATCGCGACCACCGCCCTCACGGTGACCAAGTTCCGCGAGCTGTTGCGCACCATGCGCGCCAACCGGCCCGGCGACGATCTGGAGCTGGTGCGCCGAGCCTACGAATTCTCTCAGAAAAATCATGCCGGTCAGACCCGCGCCTCCGGCGAACCGTATCTCGTCCATCCCCTCGGCGTAGCGCAGGTTCTAGCCGAAATGAAGATGGACGCTGTGGCTATCTCGGCTGGCCTCTTGCACGATTCCGTCGAGGACACTTCCGTCACCATCGTTGACATCCGCAAAGAGTTCGGCGAACAGGTTGCGCACATCGTCGAGGGCGTAACCAAGATCAGCCAGATCGACTTCGCTACCCGCGAGGAGCAGCAAGCCGAGAACCTCCGCAAAATGATGCTCGCCATGGTCGACGACATTCGCGTCGTCCTGATCAAGCTCGCGGATCGCCTGCATAACATGCGAACCCTCGAGCACCTGACGCCGGAACGCCAGCAGAAAATTGCCAAGGAAACGCTCGAGATTTATGGCCCCATCGCCCATCGCCTCGGAATGGGCAAGATTCGCGGCGAACTCGAAGACCTGGGATTCCGATACCTCGATCCCCTGACCCACCAGCAGGTGCACGACGCGGTCGAAGCTCGCCGCAAGCAGGGCGAGCAATTCCTGGCGAAAGTGGAGCAAACCCTCCGCGACAAGCTCAAAGAGGCAGGAATCACGGCCGAAGTAGAGAGCCGTATCAAACGCCTTTTCAGCATTCACAAGAAACTCGTCCGCCAGAAGATCAGCGTGGACCAAGTCTACGATTTGTACGCCATGCGCGTAATCACGAAGTCCTTGCAGGACTGTTACGCCGTGTTAGGCATCGTGCACAACGTGTGGCGGCCCGTGCCCGGCCGCATCAAGGACTTCATCGCCATGCCGCGGCCGAATTTCTATCAGTCGCTTCATACCTCGGTAATTACAGAAGACGGCACTCCGTTTGAAGTGCAGATCCGCACTGAGGAAATGCACCGCATGGCGGAAGAGGGCATCGCGGCCCACTGGAAGTACAAAGACGGCCCAGTCTCGGCGCAGGACGAGCAGCGGCTCGCCTGGCTGCGGCAGGTGGTCGAGTGGCAGCGCGACGTATCCGATCCCACCGAGTTCCTTTCTACGCTCAAGATCGACCTGTACCCGGAAGAGGTTTATACCTTCACCCCCAAAGGAAAAGTTGTCGTCCTGCCGCGGGAATCCACGCCCATCGATTTCGCCTACACCATTCACACCGAAGTCGGACACAGTTGCGTGGGCGCCAAGGTCAACGGACGCATGGTGCCGCTGCGGCACAAGCTGCACAGCGGCGACATCGTAGAAATCATCACCCAGCCCGGACACAAGCCCAGCCGCGACTGGCTGGCTGCGGTGAAGTCGTCGCGCGCCCGCAACAAGATCAAACACTGGCTTAACATTCATCAGCGCGAACGCGCCGTCGAAATCGGCCGCAAGCTGATTGAAAAAGAAGCGCGCAAGTATCGTGTCGCGTTGAAAGAGATCAAAGACGAAGTCTTGCAGAAGATCGCCTCCGACTACGGCCTGGGACAAATTGACGACCTCATGGCCGGAATCGGATACGGCAAATACTCCGCGCGGCAAGTGCTGGCCCGCCTGGCGCCCGCTTCCTCTGCACCCGTTGCGGACACTGAAGGAGACAAGTCCGGCGGCATTGCCAGCGTGGTGCGGCGTGTCTTCGGCGGGGACAGCGGCAACAATGCCATCCGGGTGAAAGGCCACGGCGATCTTCTGGTGTACCGCGCCCGTTGCTGCAACCCGATTCGGGGTGAAGACGTTGTCGGCTATGTGACCCGAGGCAAAGGCGTCGCCGTTCACGCCCTGAATTGCCCCAACGTGGTCAACCTGCTGTACGAGCCGGAACGCCGCATCGATGTGGAATGGGCCCACGATGAGGGGACACCGAGCTCATACCCGGTGAAGCTCACGGTTTTTTGCGACGACCGCTTCGGCATGCTGAAGCAAATCACCGGCGTGATTGGCGACACCAAAACCAACATCCGGGATATCCAGGTGCGCAGCTCGAATGCGCAGGCCAATGTCGATATCATTCTCGATATCGCCGATTTGAAGCACCTCGAAAACATCATCAACGGCGTCCGCAAGATTCCCGGCGTGCATGAAGTGCAGAGGCTGCAGAAAGTCTAGTCATTCGTCGGTCGTCGTACCTGTCCGTTCATTTGACATCCTGTACATCCATCTGCGTTAATCAGCGGCGGTGACGTTTCTGGAGGATGGATGCGAGACGTGATTTCTACCAAAGACGGCCCGCAGGCGATTGGGCCGTATTCACAGGCGATCCGGGCTAATGGATTCGTCTTTGTTTCCGGGCAAGTCGCCCTCGATCCGGCAACGCAGCAGGTGGTCAGCGGTGATGTTGCCATCCAGACTGATCGCGCGCTCAAGAACCTGTCTGCGATATTGAAGGCTGCGGGGAGCGGGCTTGAGAAAGTCGTTCGCTCCACCGTCTTCCTGAAAAACATGGGCGACTTTACCGCCATGAACGAAGTCTACGGGCGCTACTTCAGTGCGTCGCCACCAGCGAGGTCGACCGTCGAAGTAGCGCGACTGCCGAAGGACGTTCTGGTTGAAATTGATGTGATTGCATTGGCGTAGAAGTTTCAGCCAATTTAGAATCCAAGGGTTCCAATACATAGTCCACGAATCGGGAGAAACATCAATGCTTAAGAGTGCATGTTTGCTTGCAATTGTCACGTTTGTTGCGACGACGCTTCTGGCGCAGGGCGGTTCCGCGAAACCGGATACCAGCGCGCCAACCAAGGTTACTGGGCCGGGTACGAAGATGGTTGGCGGCCTTGAGTACTGGGACATCAAGGTAGGCACCGGCGCAACGGCGACGCAGGGCCACACCGTGAAGGTCCACTACACCGGATGGCTCACCAACGGCAAGAAATTCGACAGCTCCGTCGACAGCGGACGGCCGTTTACTTTCGACCTCGGTGGCCACCAGGTTATCAAGGGTTGGGACGAAGGCGTTGCCGGCATGAAAGTCGGAGGCAAGCGCCAGTTGAGAATCCCGCCGGAACTTGCTTATGGGGACCGGGGAGCGGCAGGCGTGATTCCCGCCAACGCGACTCTCATCTTCGACGTCGAACTGCTCGGCGTTAAATAGAGGCATCAACCAGAAAGGACACTAAGCTTCACAAAGGAAATCTTGGCCGCAAGACTTTCTCTGTGGACCTTGGTGTCCTTTGTGGTTATTTGGTTCTTAGGCCTTGACCACTTTGCCGCTGCGCAAGCAGGAGGTGCAGACGCGCATGCGCTTGGCGCCGCCTTTTACTTTGGCGCGCACCGGGCGCAGGTTGACGTTCCAGCGGCGCCGCGATACGTTGTGCGCGTGGCTGATGGTATTTCCAAATTGCGGCCCTTTGCCGCAGATATCACAAACTTGTGCCATGACCACTCCAGAAGATTAAGAACTTGCTGTGTAAAAGATAGATTTTACCGGAGTTGGGATGCTTTCGGCAACTCGCAACGGCATAACGCCCGTCCTCGATTAGTGCTCCAGAATCCACTTGCCGACTACGTCCAAAATCTCCGGCGTTTCCGGGTCCCAGAGCGTGGTGTGGGGGACGTCCGGATAGATCTTGAAGGTTTTATCTGTCGATGCGGAGAGTTTGTCGAACCCTACGCATTCCCGGTGGCTCACTACCCGGTCCTTCCCTCCCTTGATCAACAGCGTTGGAGCGTGGACGCGGGGAGCGATTTTCCATCTCCAGCCTGCGACCAGGCGGAGCACGTCGAGCAGGTAGCCGAAGCTGACGTTTTTGTACGCCAGCGGGTCGATGCGACGACGGGCGATGAACTCCGGGTCGCGGGAACTTTCATCGAGACGCTTGCCTACCAGGCTGATCACCGGCTCCCGATGCGCTAACACCAGGTAGGGCATCAGGCTCAAGCTCTCGAGGCTCAGATACTGGCTGAGGTGGAGATTCAAGGCCAGGGCCAGCAGAATCAGACCGGCCAACTCGCGGCTGTTGCGCTTGGCGTAGTTCAGGGCTAAGTCGGCTCCCATGCTGTCGCCCAACAGAAAAATCTTGGCTGACGGCCGCTTTTGTTTCACGAAGCGAATCATGGCTTCGACATCGGCTCCCACTTCAGTTTGAGTTCCTACGAAGCCGCGGCGTCCCTGGGACAGCCCGTGTCCTCGCGCGTCGAGGCCGTAGACGTCCGTGCCTTGCGGGTTGAGCGCGTCGGCGATGATCTTATACGGGGCGCTGTGATATCCGATGCCGTGCAGTACCACGACCGTGCGGCCGTTCCACTTGCCGGTCGCGGGCCAGTGTCGATAGAAGAGCTGAGTCTCGTCGGCGGAGGTGACGAATCCATGCTGGTCGGCGATGCTGCCGGAGAGATGGGAGACATCTTCCGGTGAGCTGACCTCGGGCGGCATGACGGCTTCTATCTGAGCAGAATCTGGCATGGCGGGAAGTTTGGCCGAGGCCGTTCTAGTTCTAACACGGCAGGAGCGTTGAGGCTATTCCACTATCGGTGCTGCCGTGACCGTGGTTTATTAGTTACCATTAAGTTAATCGTTGAATACTGATGTTTACTAGTTCATATCGAGAAATTTGCAATTTCTGGCTAAATCTATGAAAACAAAAAGACTGTACTTGAGATACCCTTGCAAAATATCCCTTCTAAAGGACTTACACAAGGGATATCCCTGCCCGACTGGCGCATTTCTCCTGCAAGTCTATGAAAACAGGTGATGCGCTTCGAGATATCCCGTAAAATATCTCTTTCAGAGGACTTAGCTCGATTTCCTGATTTCCCGGCCTGAATTCTCAGGTCCAGATGCGGAAGTATTTGCGCCACACTCCCTAATATCAGTATGACAGGTTCAGAGGGGTAAATACCTCGAATTCCCGAAAATATATTTGGAATGGAATCAGGCAGTTGAGTGAAATTTGGCCGTTCCGGGGGCTTGACAAGATTTTGGGCTAAAGGAGCCGCGCGGTGGGCTGTGCGATACTTGGAATCATGGCAGACCCGAAGTCGGTGAAGGTGAATCTGAGCACGGGTACGGGTCTCGATATCGAGTGGAAGGACGGCCACCAGTCGCATTATTCGTTTCCGTTCCTGCGGGATGCCTGTCCCTGCGCGCTGTGCGACGAGGAGCGGTCGAAGGCGCACCGGAAGCCGGGGGAATCGCCCAAACTTGCGCCGGGGGCCTTGCCAATGTTCAAACCGGCCGTCAGGGCGACTTCAGCCGAGGGCGTGGGCAAGTACGCGATCAAATTTCATTTCAACGACGACCATGAGTTGGGGATTTACTCGTGGCAGTTTTTGCGGGACTGGTGTCCGTGCGAGGAGTGCAAGGCGGCGCGGGCGGGGTAGGCCGAATAATTCCTGGGTACTTACAGCGGTCACGCTTTCGCTTCGCGCTTGGGCTGGCTTCTCCGCCATCGCCATTCTGCGAGTACATACAGGAGGCACAGGGCGAGCAGGATAACGGCTGCATTCACTGCCCACAACACCGCTAGTTTCTTCCCAGGTTGGCCAACTCGTTCGGCGGCGGTGGGACTGTAAGGAGTGCCTCCACCATCGCGCCGGGCGTCTTGTAGCCGTGCGCGTCCGCGGCCTGCTGCAGGGTTGGCACTACGAAGATGGAGAGCGGGATGGCGACGATCAGGAACGTCAGCCTTGCGAAGGCTGTTTTGCTCATGGTGCGCTTGTCGGCTGCGTCGTTTGCAGGTTGCGCCGGCCAGAGTGGCGCAACCTGCGGATGCGGCGGCGCGGGACTAGCCTGTCGCCCCTGGGTTCTTGCGGCGATGATAGCAGGGCGGCGGCGTGGTGCCCTCTAGAAATCCCAGGTCTCGAACGGCGCGAGACCTGGGGCACCCGCACCCGCGCGATCAAATTTCATTTCAACGACGACCATGAGTTGGGGATCTATTCGTGGCAGTTCTTGCGGGATTGGTGTCCGTGCGAGGAGTGCAAGGCGGCGCGGGCGGGATAGAAATGCGATGGCCCCGATTTCTCGGGGCCAAACAATTTCTGGGTACTTACAGCACCCTGCGACTCTCCCAGTATAGACCGCGACAGTTCTCAGTCAAGTTACTTTTGTAGGGAAGCTATCCCTGCGTTTGCTCCCCACAGAACCCGCGCTCAGAAAACCGAGCGTGGACCCGACGGGATTCGAACCCGTATCTGGTACCGTCGCAGGGTGCTGTGTTCCCGTTACACCACGGGCCCGGAGAGAATTTACTCATGTTTGCGGAAATCATCACGGTTGGTCGTCACAATCGAACGGGCGCGCGTTTCAAAAGACGAACTCCGCCGAAAAATCCCTGTAAAATCGTAAGTGACGCTCTTGGAGCTTCTCCCGACTTTGTCATTCCTTGACCAACTTAACCCGCAGCAGCGTGAGGCTGTTGAGACTACCGATGGGCCGGTGCTCATTCTGGCTGGGGCGGGGAGCGGGAAGACTCGCGTTATCACCTACCGCATCGCTTATTTGATCGAGAACATGGGCGTTATGCCCGAATCCATCCTGGCGATGACGTTCACCAACAAGGCAGCTTCCGAGATGGTGGAGAGGGTGGACAAGTTGGTGGGTGGGTTGTCGATCGCGAAGCCCGTCATCTCGACGTTTCATTCTTTTTGTGTGCGGGTGTTGCGGCGGGATATTGAGGCGCTTCGCATTCCTTCTTCCGTTCCGGGTGCGCCGGCGATCGGGCATACCAAGACCTTTGTGATTTATGACGAGAACGATCAGCAGCAGTTGGTCAAGTCGGTGATGCGGCGGTTGGGGATTGACGATAAGCAGACTACGCCGCGGGCGGTGCTGGCGCATATTTCTTGGGCCAAGAATCACATGCTCGATCCGCAGGAAGTTTATCTGCAGTCGGCTGATCCGAAGACCGAGCGGGTGGCGCAGATTTACGCCGAGTATAAGAAGGAATTGGCGAAAGCGAATGCGCTCGATTTCGACGACCTGCTGCTCGAAACCGTGCGGCTGCTGAAGGCAGCGGCTCCGGTCCGCGAATATTACAACCGGCGGTTTCAATACATTCTGGTGGATGAGTATCAGGACACGAATCGTCCGCAGTATGAATTGATGCGGCTGCTGGCGGGCACCCGGCACAATGTTTGCGCGGTCGGGGATGAGGATCAGTCGATTTATTCGTGGCGCGGGGCGGACATTCGCAACATTCTTGAGTTCGAAAAAGATTTCCCGGAGGCGAAGATTATTCGGCTGGAACAGAATTATCGTTCGACGCAGAACATTTTGCAGGCGGCGTCTGCGGTGGTCGCAAACAACCTCAAGCGCAAGGGCAAGAATCTGTGGACCTCACGGCAGGGCGGCACCAAGCTTGGCTACTACGAGGCGCCGGATGGCGAAAACGAGGCGCTGTTTGCGGCGGATTACATTGCGAAGTATCTGCGGGAGGCGGTGGATCAGGGCGAGAATGCGCGGGCGGCGGTGCTTTATCGCACGAATTCTCAGTCGCGGTTGTTTGAAGAGGCTATGCGCCGGTATCAGTTGAAGTATCACGTGGTGGGCGGATTTTCGTTCTACGAACGCGCCGAAATCAAAGACATGATTTCGTATTTGAAAGTCATTCACAATGTGGATGATTCAATCTCGCTGCTGCGGGTGATTAATACGCCGGTGAGGGGAATTGGCAAGACCACGATTGAGGTTCTGGAGCGGGTTGCGCTGGAGACTGGCGTTTCATTGTGGGGGGCGATCAAGGAGGCGATCCGGCGTCAGCTCTTGCCGCAGCGGGCGCTGGGAGCCCTGAAAAGTTTTCGGCGGCTGATTGAAGATGGGCGGGCGATGTTGGCGGGGACTTTTGTCGAGCGGCTGGAAGAGACAGCGCGCGATGCAGATGTGCTGCTGGATGAACCTGCGGCGGAAGCGGATGTCTCCTTCGATCCTGACGAGGACGAGAATATTTCCTTCGATTTCGGGGCTGTCGATTTTGATATCCCGGTTGAGAATGTTGTGGAGGCCGAAGCGGGCGAGGGCGCCCGCTCTACACCAGTTCCGGAGGATTCTGGTTTTCGCACGCCCGGGGGCGCGGCTAATACCGCCGAGCTCCTGAAGTTCCTCATCGATCGTACCGGTTACATCAAGCAGCTTGAAGAAGAAGACACGCCGGAGGCTTATTCGCGGATTGAGAACTTGCGCGAATTGGTGAATGCTGCCATGGATTCGCGCGACCGGGGCGAGACGCTGGATCAGTTTCTCGATCACGCAGCGCTGGTGAGCGATGCGGATGCTTACGACGAGCGGGCTCAGATTACCTTGATGACGCTGCACGCGGCCAAGGGGTTGGAGTTTTCGCTGGTATTTCTTTGTGGATTGGAAGAAGGGTTGTTTCCGCACTCGAGGACTTTTTTACAGCCGGACGACATCGAGGAAGAGCGGCGGTTGTGTTATGTCGGCATGACTCGGGCTATGGATACTTTGGTCTTGACCCGCGCTGTGTACCGCCGGCGTTATGGAACGGATTTGCCGGAGGCCAGCGTGCCTTCGCGATTTCTGGAGGAAGTGCCTTCTGGGTTGGTGGAAGAACTGGGAGGTTCCCGGAGGAAGCGAGAGTCTTCGCGGGCGGGGGCGCCCGCGCCACACGAGCCTGAGCAACAGGCGCACTATGCCTACGAGGACGAGGATCAGAGCACAGCGAACTGGGCGGCTCGGAATCCGGCGCGGGCTCCGGCTTACTCCGGGCGAAGCTACAACTCCATCGACAATATTGCGGAGTTCTTCGCGTCGCGGGGAAAGAAGTTTAGCGTCCCGAAAACGCTGGTAGAGGAGCCCAGGGGCAAGAAGGGTTTCAAGCCGGGGCAGAAGGTACGGCATCCGAAATACGGCGAGGGCACGGTGTACCATCGAGAAGGGGACGGTGAAGAGGCCAAGATTACGGTACAATTCCCTCGCTTCGGTTTGAAGAAGCTGGTGGAGAAGTATGCCCAGTTGGAGCGGGCTTAGGGTGCGAAAATCTTTTGGGAGAAGGGTGATGACGAGTAAAAGGATCCAGGTGGTTTTGTTGTTGATGGTGGCGGCGTTGGCTGTCTTTGCGCAGGCTGGTGAGATTCGGCACGATCGGCGTCCGGCGGCATCGCCGCAAGGGGCGTTGCCTTCGGAGCAGCCGGTTCCCGAGTATTTATACTTTTCCATCCTGGATGGCACACCGCGGCTGCTCGAACTGCATCACGATACCGAAGTGGGGACCAATAAGCCGATCGATGTTTATATGTTCGCGATCGAGTTGCAGGTGATGAACTCGGACGGGAATCTGGAGCCGGAAGGGTTGATCCTCGATAATTTTTATACGGCCAAGCCGGTGCAGCCGAACAAGGCGCCGAATCCGCACAATGCACGCGATTGCAAGATCTGGAACGGCATTGTGCTGAACGAGATTGCGAACCGCAAAGGCGGTCCGACCTGGCCGTATGTCGAATTCACGGTGGCGAAGGGCGCTCGCGTCATCCAGACCAATGAAGATGGCCAGGTGTGGTGGAGCGACGATATCGAGTGCTGGGGATCGAAGGACCGTTTCAAGCCGTTTTAGGGCAGCTTCGGTTTTCAGGCACGAATTTAGGGATTTTTCGAATACAAATTACTGATCAAAGAAAGCACTCATGGCAAATACAAAGAAGCTAACCAAGGAAGAACGCAAGAAAGCAAAACGCACCTCACGCAAAAAAGTGAAGGCAGAAAAGCCGCTGAAACCGCGGGAATATGCTCGCGGCTCAAAGAAGCGCAAGGTGAAGAAGTTGGTGCGCGGCGCGGCCAAGCGGTAAGGCAGCACTTGGCATTTAGCGTTTGGCACTTGGCCCTCTGGGCTGAGTGCCGAATGCTGACGGCTGCACTTCAGGAGACAACGCCTTTTGGCACAAACACCAATCACCACCAACCAGGGCAGTCCTCGCACTTCGGACAACCAGCTTTTCTGTTGCAAGTCGATCGACAAGCTGATTTCCGACTCGGAGGAGCCTGAGCGAAGACTGAAGAAGACGCTGGGCCCGGTCTCGCTCACTGCGCTTGGCATTGGCGCGGTGATTGGGTCGGGCATTTTTACGGTGATCGGAACGGCGATCGGGGGGCAGAAGTTTGACGCTTCCTCGATTCTCAACGCTCCTCTGCTCGATTTTCTTATCACTCACCATGCCTCGCTGGGGCGGCCGGGAGCGGGTCCGGCACTCGCTCTGTCACTGGTGCTGGTGGCGATCGTGTGCGCTTTCACGGGCCTCTGCTACGCCGAACTGGCGTCGATGATTCCGATTGCGGGGAGCGCTTACACCTATACCTACGCCACCATGGGTGAGTTAATTGCCTGGATCATTGGCTGGGACCTGATTCTGGAATACGCCGTCAGCAACATGGCGGTCAGCGTGGGTTTCTCGGCGCATCTGGTGGGGATGTTTGACTGGTTCGGATTTCATCCGGCTCTGCGCTGGATATCTCCAGCGTATCTGCCCGGAGGGCTGACCGATCTCAAGGGCAACGTGCTCTACACTCCCGGCCTGCACTTCGGCTTCAACTTTCCGGCATTTCTTGTGGTCATGATTTTGACCGTGATCCTGGTGCGCGGCATTCGCGAGTCGGCGGAAGCCAATAACGTCATGGTCATCCTCAAGATTGCGGCGATTCTGGCCTTCGTGATTGTTGGGGCGCAATACGTGCACCCACGCAACTGGCAGCCGTTCGCTCCGATGGGATGGTCGGGCATTCTGACGGGTGGTTCGATTATTTTCTTTACCTACATTGGATTCGATTCGGTCTCGACGGCAGCGGAAGAGGCGCGCAATCCGCAGCGGGATTTGCCGATTGGAATTATTGCCACGCTCGTGGTCTGCACCGTTCTCTACATTGGGGTTGCGATTGTGCTTACCGGGATTGTGCCATGGCAGTCGGTGCGCGACGATGCGGCTCCGGTGGTTAACTCGATGAAGTTGTTGACGGTGCAAACCGGCTCACACACCTTGAGCTGGGTTCACCTGGGAGTGCTGTTCGGGGCGATGATGGGGATGATTTCATCGTTGCTCGTGTTTCAGCTTGGGCAGGCGCGGGTTTGGTTTTCCATGTCGCGGGACGGGCTGTTGCCGCGATTGTTTGGGCGCGTGCATCCGCGATTTCGGACGCCGGCTACAGCTACCTGGATCGCGGGGTTTTTGGTTGGCGTTCCGGCGGGCTTTCTGGATATTGGCACGCTCTCTGATCTTTCAAATATCGGGACGCTCTTCGCTTTTGTGCTGGTTTCGATCGGCGTAATTATCTTGCGCTATCGCGATCCTGGCCGACATCGCGGATTCCGCGCTCCGGGTGGCATTGCAGCTCCGGTGCTGAGTGTGATGTTTTGCGTGTTGCTCATGTCCGGTTTGCCGATTCTGACCTGGCTGCGGTTCTTTGCCTGGCTGGCGATTGGGTTGACTATCTACTATCTCTATAGCCGGCATCACAGTGAGTTCTGCAAGAAGACATAGGCCAATCTTCGCCCGCCGCAGTGCGCGAAGCGCCCCCAAAACACTGTCATCCTGAGCGGAGCATCTGCGTCGCGAAGCAAAGCAGATACGAAGTCGAAGGACCCCGCGTCCGCCCTCGCCACGATGAACGCCGCAAGGCATTCCCACCGTGCACCCGCCAAGCAATTACCCAACCTCCCAATCCGCGCTAAAATCTTCCCGCAGTGGACAAGAACCAGCTCTATTACGGCGACAACCTCGAATCCTGCGCCAGCACATCAAGGACGAATCCGTCGACCTCATCTACCTCGACCCGCCCTTCAACAGCCGCCAGGACTATAACGTGCTCTTCGCCGAAAAAGCCTGCCCTGAGCGAAGTCGAAGGGGCACCCGCTCCAGCTCCCAGATCATGGCCTTCGACGACACCTGGGAGTGGAACGTGGACGCCGAGCGCGCCTACGAGGAAATTGTCGAGCAAGGCGGTCGCGTCTCCGACGCCACCGCTTGTTGCGTTGTTTGGCTGTAGAATTCAGTACAGGGCGCCGAAAGCCGGCAAGGAGAGTCTGACCAGTTGAGGTAGTGAAACGAGAGAGTAAATGACATGCTGACAAGGATTCGGGCCAAGAATTACAAGTCGCTAAAAGACGTGAGGATCGAACTTGGCCAGAGGAACGTCCTAGTCGGGGCAAACATGGCTGGGAAGAGCAACGTCTTGGACCTGTTCAAATTCGTTAGTTCGATGACCTTTCCGGTAGCTGGCACTTGGGGATTGCCCAATGCTGTTGCGATGCGGGGAGGGCTCGGCGAGATTCTCTGGAAGGGCGGCAACGAACAAGTTGTCCAAATCGGTCTCTCTGGCATCGAGCACATAAACAATATTGAAACTTCGTGGAACTATGAGGTTTCGATCCAAGGCGATGTGCATGGCAACTTTCGCGTAGCTGAGGAAAAATTGCAGGCTCGCCTCCCAGAAAACGACGGGTTTGTTGACCTGATCGAAACAGTCGGTTTCGACCGATGGTTCCGCGATGTCGACGGTCACCGTATTTCATCGACTCACGACCCGACGAGGTCGATGTTGGAATATGAAATTCCCAGCTGGCAGGGTAACATTCTCCGGTCCACAATCGGCTCTTGGCGCTTCTATGAACTTGTTCCCCAAGCGATGCGGACTCCCAGCCCTACTGCCGCAGCCAGTTTCCTGTTGCTACACGGCGATAACTTATCCCAGTGGCTACTGAACCTCCAAACTCGCTACCCCGAGTCATTCGCGCGAATCCAGGCGGTGCTGCGAGATGCCCTTCCGCAAGTATCCGGCCTTTTCACCTGGCCAACGCAACAATCTACAGTCGTGTTGGGTAGCAACGAGAAACACTTGAAGCGCCCGATCACACTGGCGCAGATGTCTGCGGGTGAACTCACGTTCATCGCATTTTTGTCGCTTATATACGGCCCACCGGAGCTTACGGGAAGCCTTTACTGCATAGAAGACGTAGAGAATTATTTGCATCCGATCCTAATCGATACTCTTTTGGAGGTGCTGCGGCAATCTCAGGAAGAATGGGAACGAAAACATCAATCTGCACAGATCATGATGACGACGCACTCGCCGCTTGTTGTGGACAAGATGAAACTTGATGAAATTATCTTCGTTGAAAAGAAGGAAGGCGCGACTGTGTGCAGCCGACCGCGCGACAACTCGCATCTCCACAAACTCCTTCAGGACGAAGAAATCGGTCTAGGCGACCTTGTGTACTCCGGAGCGCTGAGCGATGTCGGCAAGTAGCTACGGCATTATTGTCGAGGGGCCGTACGACTCAGCGGTTTATGACGCTATCATTCGAAAGTTGACGTCGCCCGCGATTCATATCAAGCCTATCATTTGCTGGGGAAGAACGAACCTGATGAAAGAATTTCCTGCTTTGCTTCGTACCCTTGAGCATGAAGTTGAGGGTAATCCCGTGGATATGGCTATCGTGATCCGCGACGCGGATGGAAAAAATCCAGACGATATTGAAGTTCAGATGCGGGCAAAGATTCAGGGGCGACAATATCCCTTTCACTTGGATGTGCGCTTCCATGCTGTACGTAACGCGATGGACGCTTGGCTACTCGCAGACGCCAACGCTATCAATGCAGCCAGTCAGCGGCGGCACGGAAAGCGGGTTACGAGGTCGCTTGACTCACCAGAGGATCTTCTTACCCCGAAGGAAGGGTTTCGCAAACTCCTCACCGATCACAAGGTCACTTGCACCCCCGAGTTGTGTCGCGAAATTGCCCAAGAAACCGATCTGCAAGTGCTTTCACAGAGATGTCCTCGCTTTCGCGTCTTTACGGAACTCGTCGACTGCTGATTGGGACAAAGCCGGACACGTGCAGTCCGCCTACGTGCGCGACTGGCGCGGCGTCATCGAACGTGAAGAAGCGCAAATCGGCGTGCTGATCAGCATGGAAGCGCCCACCAAGCGTATGCTGAAAGAGGCCGCCGAAGCCGGATTCTACAAGCCTCCCGGACTGGAAGACCGCTATCCGCGCCTTCAGACTTTCAAGAAGGCGCCGAAAGCAACGCCAGCGGCCGAGAAGAAGACGCAATTGCCGTTCGACTCCATCGAAGACTACGAAGGCCCGTTTTGAAAGAAGTGGCGGGATATCTCAGCTGGCTGGTTGGTTTTTTGGTTGACTTAAACGCGTCAAAACGGATAACCTGAGCTATATTCCATTATCTGGAAGATAATAAGCGATCTTTGAAAATTTAGCCCCGGCCACACTCTCGCGATCCACCGGAGTCTCAAAACGGAACCGGCACTCCGAGCGTGTATGCCTTAACTCCCATGTTCTCTGGATTTTGCGTGCAACCCCCCTGAACTCAAAGATCTAGCAGACAGTCAAAATGCAAGTCTTGTGTTTTCTAGATTTTGCACATGACAGGGGGAGGGGGGTACCCAGTGCTAGAGAGTGAAGTCCGTCCCAATCCGGGAAAATGCGGGCCCGCAAAGCCCTATTCATGCCGCCAGCGGATGAGTTGTAGAATCGCGTTATGGCGTCTACTGCGCCCAGCGCCTTCATCGCCTCCCTGCCTAAAGCTGAGCTGCATTTGCATCTCGAAGGTTCGATCGATCCTCCTACTTTGCTTGAGTTGAAGAAACGGCACGGGAAAAAAGGCACACTTGCCGAAGTCGAACAGCTCTATCGCTATAAAGACTTCACCGGCTTCCTGATGGCGTTCAAGACGGTCACGGAAGAGTTGCAGACTGCCGAGGATTACGAGCTCATTACTTATCGATTGCTGGAAAAGCTCAAGTCGGAAAATGTGCTGCACGCGGAAGTGTACATCTCGGTGGGAGTGTGCCTCTGGCGCAAGCAGGATTTTGATTCGATCTTTTCCGGGCTGGAACGCGGGCGGGAGCGAGGGGAACGCGACTTTGGAGTTTCGCTGCTCTGGATCTTTGATGCGGTGCGCCAGTTCGGTCCGGATAAAGCGCGCGTGGTGGCTGAGCTGGCGGCGCGCTACCAAGGTCCCAGCGTGGTCGGATTCGGCATCGGCGGGGACGAGCGGCAGGCTGCTCCCGAGATGTTTCGCGATGTCTACGCCTATGCTGCGGCGAACGAACTTCGACTCACTGCGCATGCGGGCGAGACTGCCGGGCCGGGGTCGGTGTGGGGTGCGCTCAATCTTCCGGCGGAGCGGATCGGGCACGGGTTCACTGCGTGGCAGGATCCTGAACTGGTGGAGGCGCTGTCCACGCGGCAGATTCCGGTTGAAATTTGCATTACCAGCAACCTGCGTACCGGCATCTGTGCGACGGTGGCTGAGCATCCCGTGCGCAATTACTTCGACCAGGGCGTGATGGTGACTTTGAACACGGACGATCCCGCGATGTTCGCGACTTCGCTGAGCCGGGAATATCAGCTGGCCCAGGATGCTTTCAGTTTTACCGATGAGCACCTGCGCGAGTTGGCGCGCAATTCGTTTGAGGCTTCGTTTCTTCCGGCGGAAAAGAAACTGGCTTTTCTGAATTTGTTTGACGCGGCAGCGGCAAGGTCGTAGTTCTCGGCGACGTGATCGAATCAAGACTATGAGCACACGTGCTTTGAAGTTTTTGCGGATGCCGGGACAGTTTGCAGTTTGCCGGCTGCCGCCGGATGCAAAACTACCCGACTGGGCTGGGAGCGGCTCCTTCAGCTCGGTGACGCGAACCAAGGATGAGCTTTCCATCGTTTGCGCGGCGAATAGCGTTCCTGAGGAGCATCAACCGAAGAGTCCGTGGGTATGCTTCAAGATCGAGGGACCATTCTCTTTTTCGGAAGTTGGAATTCTGGCTTCGGTGATTGGTCCGCTGGCAGAGAAGGGCGTTCCAATCTTCGCGATCTCAACGTTCGATACCGACTATGTGATGGTTGGTGAAGAGCATGCCGGAATCGCGTTGCAGGCTTTGCGGGATGCGGGTCATGAGTTTTTGCCTTAGGGTGGGTCTTCCCGCTTACTGCGCTGGGTTCTAAGGGGCGAGACGCCTGTCCTCCACTATTGATTAGAATCGTCGCCGTTCGACCTTGAAAAACGCCCGATTGGTGTTGGAACCGCGAACTCGCTGGCTTCGTGTGGTCTAATAGAAAGATAACTTTCATGCCTGCTCGCTCTACCAATCTGCGCCGCCGTATGCTTGCGCTCCATCGGAATCTCCGGGGAGCGAGCATGATTGCGCGGGCATTTGTGTCCACGGACCATCCTCTGCTGGCACACATCATTCCGATCCGGCGCTGTAATCTGGCTTGCGAATACTGTAATGAGTACGACGACTTCTCCAAGCCGGTCCCGACTGAAACCATGTTCGCGCGAGTGGATAAGCTGGCGGAGCTGGGCACTTCGGTGATTACGATCAGCGGTGGAGAGCCGCTGCTGCATCCCGAGCTGGACGAGATCATTCGCCGGATTCGCAAGCGCGGAATGATCGCGGGGCTGATTACGAATGGGTATTTACTGGTTGCGGAGCGTATCCAGCGGCTGAATCGGGCGGGGCTTGAATGGCTGCAGATTTCGATTGATAACGTAACGCCCGACGATGTTTCCAAGAAAAGCCTCAAGGTTCTGGACAAGAAGCTGGAGCTGCTCGCCGAGCACGCTGATTTTCACGTGAACATCAACTCCGTGGTGGGCGGTGGCGTGTGCAATCCGCAGGATGCGCTGACCATTGGTCGGCGGGCGCTCGAGCTGGGCTTCAGCTCGACCATCGGGATCATTCACGATGGCAGCGGACAACTGCAGCCGCTGGCGGACGAAGAAAAGCGCGTGTATCACGAGATGAAGGCGATGGAGAAGAGCAGCTTCACCCGCATCAATGGCTTTCAGGACAACATCGCTCAGGGCCGGCCGAACCAGTGGCGCTGCCGGGCGGGAGCGCGTTACCTATATATCTGCGAGGACGGCCTGGTGCACTACTGCTCCCAGCAGCGCGGCTATCCTGGAATTCCGCTGGAGAAATACGCTCTGCAGGACATTCGGCGGGAATACGTTACTGAGAAATCCTGTGCTCCCCATTGCACTGTTTCTTGCGTGCATCAGGTGTCCATCTTCGATTCCTGGCGGGCTCCGCAGCAGGCGGTGCCGGACGCGCGCGGGTTGGTTCAGATTCAGTAGGTGTCGGGTCTCCAGGGAAACTCTCTGCGAGCCTGTCTTCTCAACCTCAGGGGCTAAAATACCACCTTGGTCAGCGCCATGCGGTGTGCCCGCCCGGCTTCAATACGGTGGCCGACGCAAGCAGATTCCTCGTCGCTTTCGCTCCTCGGAATGACAAAGAGGAGGGCCTTGTTGTGCCGATGGTTATTTGGACTGAGCTGTCGGCGGCAGCAGGCTGTTCAGGCGGAGATACATTGCGGCTTCGCTATAGTGATCGGCCCAGCTATTGGTCAGGCCGATGAGTGCGTATGCGATGGAGACCTGCTTTCCGCCGAAGATCTCAATGGTGTTGCCGAGTTTTGAGTCATCCATTTTGCTGAGGGCAGCTTCGCAATAGAGGAACGACCTCGTCAACGCCGCTTGCAGCCGGTCCTTATCGGTCTCTGGAGCGGGCCGGAGCGGGGGCGGAGGCATGCCGGAGGTTTTACTGCAAAGTTCGACGTTGGTTGTAGCAATGTGCAGAACTAAATGGCCGAAGGGCATCTGCGCGGGAGTAGGACTGTAGCCGAACTTATCGGCGGGCATCTCATCGACCGCGGCAAGCAGGTTTTTCTGCTGGCGCGAAAAAATGTCTCTGACGGCGTCGGTCACCGGATTCTTGCTCGGCTCGGCCTTCGCCGGTGCGGTGGTTTTCGCTTCGGCCTTGGTTGGCTCGGGTTTGTCCTGCCCAAATAGAAAGACCGCGGGCGCAAAAAGCGTGAGCCAGATAAGAGTTCGTTTCATGATGCCTCCCGTACGTTCTCAGAATACCTCGGAGCAAGCCGGTTTCGCCATGGTGTGGCCTCGTTCGTGCGCGCTCCCGCTGGTCTCGATCGACGCTCTATGAGGTTGCGGCACCCATGCCTGCGCTGGCCAACTTGTAGAGCAGGTAGCATCCGGCCACGATGACGATTGCAGTCGAGCGTTTGACTTTGCTGTTGCAGGCGAAACCAATGCCAATCAGCACGATGCTCCAGATGATGAAAACGTCCAGGGCTGAGGCCATGCCGTAGAGGAACTTGTTCGCCGTGGGATCCATAAAGTGCGCCGGGTTCGTGGCCACGGGATTCTGGGCGTTGAAACCGGCCGGATCAACTCCCGCGAACATAGAAATAATTCCCAGCACGGCGCCAATGATGCCGGGAAGGCAGCCATAGATCACGATCGCGAGCGACGTCTTGAAGGGCACACCGGCTCCGGCGCCGAAATTGAAGACCATCATCAAGACAGCCGCGATTACCACGAAACTGATCAATTGGATGACGGGGATGCTATAGGAAATGTAGCGGGTAATGGTGGTCGCCAGTTCAATCTGCTTGGCCTGCTGGTCGGCAGGAAGCTTGTCGAATTGCTCGGCCCGTGACGATTGGGTGATTGAATTCTTGGTGATCTGCTCAAACCCGATCTGCCTGCCCATCACGAAGACGAAGATCAGCGAGAAAACGGCGATCAGCAGCCACGGCGCCCACCAACTGGAGTTGCGGCGCAGGTCGGTGAAGGTCTTACTGGGCGCTATGAAAGTGTCGACAATGCGCGCGCCTTCGGAGAGCGATGGCGCTTCGGGCGCCGGGGGCGTCGGCATTGGAGTTGCGGGCAGAGCGGCCATGTGAGCCTCCTGTGAGAATCGACGAAATTGTAGTCTGGGAACCGGAGAGCGGACAAGCAGCATCCGAAGCCGTTCGGATTGATTCCGACAACAAGTTCAGATGCGTCACTCGCCCGCTTCCCGGTCGGCAGATTCATACCGAAACACTTCCTCCAATGGCGCTCCAAAGACACGGGCTATTCGAAACGCTACTTCGAGGGACGGGGAATATTTGTCCCCTTCGATGGCGATGATCGTCTGCCTGGTCACGCCGACTTTCTCCGCCAGTTGCTGCTGGGTCATCTCGGAGTGATGAAAGCGCAACTTTCTGATGGTGTTACGGATCTGGCTTTTTGTCATTTCAGATGCCCCGCCGGTAGCAGATCATCTGGGTGAAGGACTTTACGACCTCTGAGACCACCACAGAAAAGAGCATCAGGTTGACGGTCAGGAAAGGCGTCATGCCGAACAGGACGAGGGTTCCCATCAACATGAAAAGATCAGCGACCAGAAGGAAGTAAGCAATGCGGTAGGCCTTGCCTTCGATCTGGATGTCGCGCTCGTCCTTGGGCTCCGCTTTGGATATCAGGGAGATTGCGATGTGATAAACGACCTCGATCACGACAATGACAAACACCGCAGCCATAAGATGGATCAAACTGGTGCGATCGAAATTCGAAGGCCTTCGCGCGGTGAAAACATCTGCGAAATAATATCCGTAGACCACCAGAGTAGTGGCCATCGATCCCCAAATGCTCAATTCGCGTTGGGATAAATTCACGGTTTTGCTCCTTGCGAGTACGTAAAACTTGACTTAATGTAATATATATCATTCATAACGTCAAATGTTATTTACATATAAAAAGTCTTATCGGTCCATGGACGCAGGCGGCTACGCAGGCTCCCTTTCTATGTCTACGAGGAGGGTTATCGCCGCCCTGCGGACGCCTCACGAAGATAGCGGTATACTCAGCACAAAAGCCACCTGCTCCTATGCCCCAACATGCAGCGAAGTCATCCACGCCGATTGAAGTCCTTGCTGCTGCACCGGAGCAAGCGCCGATCCTGGCTAATCTGCTTGAGCTGTACGCCCACGATTTCAGCGAGTTCCACGATATAGATCTCGGGGCAGATGGCAGATTCGGCTACCGGCACCTTGGGCTGTATTGGAGTGAGCCTGACCGACATGCTTTTCTTGTCAGGGTGAACGGCATGTTGGCGGGGTTCGTTCTAGTCAAGAGGGGATCGGAAGCCTCCGGCAATGAGACTGTCTGGGATATGGCCGAATTCTTTGTTATTCGCGGATACCGGAGGCGGGGAGTTGGAACTCAGGTGGCGCATGAAGTGTGGAGGCAGTTTCCGGGGACTTGGGAGGTTCGCGTGATGCAGTCGAATAGTTCGGCCTACCATTTTTGGGTGCGCGCTATCTCGACATTTACGGCTGAAGCGATCTCTCCTGTCTGCGTCGAGAAGAGCGGCGAACGCTGGACACTTTTCTCGTTTGAATCCAAGCGCGCCGTCTAGCGACAGAGAGGTCAGATTCGCGGGCTACACGTAAGTGAGCTATGCAACCACTTCTGGCGTTGCTTCCAGCAGGCTGCGGGTGTATGGATGCTGCGGTCGTTCCGTGATCTGGTCGGTAGGGCCGACCTCGACGATCTTGCCGCGATACATTACCCCGATGCGAGTGGCGAGATAGCGCACGACCGGCATCGAGTGAGAGATGAACAGGTAAGTCAGGCCGAAGTCGCGCTGCAGTTGTGCCATGAGATTTACGATTTGCGCGCCGACGCTGACGTCAAGCGCGGAGACGGGTTCGTCGGCCACGATGAATTTCGGACGCAGTGCCAGGGCGCGGGCAATCCCGATTCGTTGGCGCTGACCTCCGCTGAACTCGTGCGGGAAGCGCCGCATGGCCGATTGGTCGAGACCAACGGCGCGAAGCAACTCACCAACCCGCATGTGCCGCGCAGAGGGGTTCATCGGTTCATGAATGATGAGCGGCTCGCTGATGACGTCTTCGACGCGCATGCGGGGATCGAGAGATCCAAAGGGGTCTTGAAAAATGATCTGCATGTCGCGGCGGATTCGTCGCATCTCGCCGCGACCGGCCGCCAGCAGATCGCAGCCTTCGAACAGAATCTTCCCCGAGGTGGGCTCAATCAGCCGGAGCACCAAGCGCCCGAGCGTGCTTTTGCCTGATCCTGATTCGCCGACTAGGCCGAGGGTTTCGCCTGAATGAATATCCAGCGACACATCATCGACCGCGCGGACTTCTCCGCTTGACCCTCCGCCAAAGACCGACTCGCCCAGCGGGAAGAGTTTGGTCAGATTGCGGATTTCGAGCAGTGGCATGGGTTGATCTTAACAGCGGGAGCAAGCTCCTTTTCAAGACAAACAACCCGTCAAATCCGTACCTGCATTCCTCACCGCCAAGCGATCATGGGCACGGCTAACAATGCCGCGGCCATGCCCAGGGCTTTCCAGCGAGTGAAATGCTCTTTCAAAACGATGCGAGCCAGCAGCACGGTGATGGCGGGATAGAGTGAGCTGAGCACGACAGCAGCGTCGAGGCGGCCGGTCTGGCTGGCACGGATAAAGAGGACACTGCCGATGGCGTCGAGGCAGCCCGCCACGACGCCGAACCCGATCCCTCGACTATCAATTTCGCGGGTCGAGCGCCCGATCAAGACGATCAAACCGGTAAGAGCGAACGACGCCACTTTTGAAACAGCGGCGATCCAAAACGCCGAACTATCGCCAGCCTGCTTGACGCAGAGATAGAATCCCGCAAAGCCGATGCCGGCGAGGGCGGCCATGCCGATGCCTTCTGTGGAGCTGTCATCTTCGGTGCGCGAGATGAGCCAGATTCCGACAGCAGCCAGCACGAAGCCGGAGACCTGGGCCGTCTGCGGCAAGCCTTCGTGGAAGATTCCGAAAATGGTCGGGATGGCGGCGCCCAGGACCGCCGCGACCGGAGCGGTCAGGCCCATTCTTCCGGCGGCCAGGGCGCGGTAGAAGATGGCCAGCGCGCCGCCTCCGGAAAGGCCTGCCACCAGAACCCATGCCAGTGCAGTTCGGGAGGGGAAGGGCGAGTGAGTTGCCAGCGCTACTGCTGCCATGAGGATCAGGCCGCTGAGGTGGGCGATCGCGGTAAGGAGGAATGCATTCGCGCGCCGCGCGGCATACCCGCCAAGAAAGTCGCTGGTCCCCCAGGAGAAAACGGCGGCCAGACTGAAGATAGTGGGAGCGGATAGTGATGGCGGCGTCATTCGTCGTGGGCAGCTCTCGGAGTAAATGAGACTAGCACGCGGCAACACTGTCCAGCGGGCCGCTCGGCGTCTAGCTGACTTTTTCTGAGGTTGAGGCTGTCTCGGGAATCTCGGCCCCGAGCTTTTCTAACAGGCTTTCGAGATTATCCAGCACTTCCTCGGCTGCGGTTGCTTTCAGAGGGAACTTCAACATCCCATCGGGGGTAAATTGTGCACCGCGCTGCGAGGAGACAAATCGCGCCAGCTTCCCGGGATCGATGACCGCATTCTGCCGGAACTTGATAGTCACGAGATCACGCTTGCGCTCGATCGCGTTGACTCCGACCCGCACTGAAAGCAGCTTGAGCGAGGCGTAGTCGAGCAGGTTGCGAACTGCGGCGGGCGGCTCGCCATAGCGGTCTTCGAGTTCGGCGCCGACGTCGTTGAGTTGCGATTCGGTCTCGACTCCGGCAACCCGCTTGTACATGCGCAGGCGCTGGTTCTCTTCCGGAATGTAGTTTACCGGGATGCGAATGTTGAGTCCGAGGTTGAGCTGAGTTTCAGCTTCGTCGGGCGCGGATTCACCTTTCATCTCGCGGACGGCGCGGTCGAGCATCTGGGTGTACAGCTCAAATCCGATGGCTTCGATGTGTCCGCTCTGTTCTCCTCCGAGCAGGCTGCCTGCGCCGCGCAGTTCGAGATCCAGCGCGGCAATCTTGAACCCTGCACCCAGGTCGGAAAACTCCTTAAGCGCGGCTAGCCGCCGCCTCGCGATCGGCGTTAGCTCGACCTCTGCCGGAATGAGCAGATAGGCATAGGCTCTGCGATTCGAACGCCCGACGCGCCCGCGAAGCTGGTAAAGCTCGGAGAGTCCAAAACGATCGGCGCGATTAATGATGATGGTATTGCACAGGGGAATGTCGAGACCGTTCTCGATGATCGTCGTGGCCACGAGAATGTCGGCTTCATGATGCATGAACTTCAGCATCACCTTTTCCAGCTCTCCTTCCGACATTTGGCCGTGTCCTACGATGATGCGGGCACGGGGGACTAATTCCTGCAGCTTTGCCGCGATCTCCCAAATGCTCTCCACCCGATTGTGCACGAAATATACCTGTCCACCACGATCGAGTTCCTGCTCGAGCGAGGAACGCAGAAGCTTCTCGTCCCAACTCGCTACCACGGTCTGGATGGCAATGCGATCCTTGGGCGGGGTTTCGATCACGCTCATGTCGCGCATGCCGACCAGCGACATGTGCAGGGTTCGCGGAATGGGCGTCGCCGACATGGTAAGAACGTCGACTTCTTTCCGCATCTGCTTCAGCCGCTCTTTGTGGCGGACTCCAAAGCGCTGCTCTTCATCGACGACCAGCAGGCCGAGGTCGGTGAACTTGAGGTCTTTCGAGAGCAAGCGGTGAGTTCCGATTAGGATATCGACTTTCCCGGCTTCGACCTTCTGCAGAATTTCTTTCTGCTGTTTTGCCGTGCGGAAGCGGCTGATCATTTCAATCTTGACGGGAAACGCCGCAAAACGCTGTTTGAAAGTCTCGAGATGCTGAAAGGCAAGCACGGTCGTGGGCGCGAGTACCGCGACTTGCTTGTTGTCGTTGACCGCTTTGAAGGCGGCGCGCATGGCTATTTCCGTCTTGCCGTAGCCGACATCGCCGCAGAGCAGGCGGTCCATCGGCTGTGACGATTCCATGTCGCGCTTAACGTCGGTAATCGCGAGATCCTGATCTTCGGTCTCGGTAAACTCGAACGCATCTTCGAACTCACGCATCCACTGATTGTCGGCCGAGAATGCAAAACCCTTGGCAGCTTTTCGCTCCGCATAAAGTTTTAGCAGTTCGTCGGTCATGTCTTTCATGGCCTTGCGAACGCGCGCTTTCGTCTTGGCCCAGGCGGCCGTGCCCAGATGGCTCAGCGGGGGCTTTGCGCCTTCCGACGAACGGTATTTCTGAATCAGATCAAGCCGCGTCAGCGGAACGTAGAGCCGTGCCCCCTCCGCATACTCCAGCAGCATGAACTCGGCGTTGCCGTCGCCCTGATTGATTTCCTTCAGTCCCTGATATTGCCCAATGCCATGCTCGACGTGGACGACGTAATCGCCCACCTGCAGGTCGCGGAAGTCAGAGAGGAATGCGGACACTTTGGACTTCGAGCGCTGCGGACGCGAAACCACAGACTCGGATTCGTCGAACAAATCGCGTGAACCAAGAATCGCCAGGTGAGCGTCCGGCAATACGACTCCATCCGGAACATAGGCTTTGACGAGCGTGCTGGTAAGGATTTCGCCAGCAAAATAGGCAGTCTCGTCGGCATAGCTCTCACCTCCGCGAGTGCGGCTGCCCAACCGGAAGGAGAGAGCGTATTCGCTGAACACATCGGCCAGGCGCTCGACTTCACCAATATTCGGCACGGCGATCAGCACGCGGTTCTGGTCGGCGATCTGCTTTCTTACGTCTTCGAGCATCGCCGGAACCGCACCATGAAAACGTTGCGACGGCTGCGAATGGAAGCTCACCGCTTCGGCCTCGTCGGGACGCGTGATTTCAAGATGCTCAATCGAGGCTCCCGGAAGGGTGGCCAGCTTTCGCCACCAGTCTTCAGGAGGAAGATACAGATCCGTGGGCCGCACCAGATTGCCGACCTCGCTGCGCTCATGTGCCTCTTCGATTCGCGACCAGGTGTGATCAAATTCTTTCTTCAGACTCTCGGGTTCGTCCACCAGAACCGCAGCTCGCGGAAGGAGATCAAAAACTGCACGGTCGGCCCCAGCGACGGGTGCGTAAAATTCCCATCCCGGAAACACGCTGACCCCGCCGGAGCGCACCGCTTGTTCGATCGCTCCTTCTGCCCCGCTGATTCGTTTTCCCGATAGGCGAACGTGAATCGCTCCCAGCAGGTCGTCATTGATCGGCGTTTCAGTAAGGGGAAGCAGCAGCGCTTCGTCGACCGGCGTAGACGATCGCTGGGTTGCCGGATCGAACTTGCGGATGGACTCTACCTCATCGCCGAAGAACTCGATGCGCAGCGGGCGATCCGCCTCGGGCGAGTACACGTCGAGAATGCCTCCTCGTATGGCGTACTCGCCGGGCATTTCCACGACGTCGGTTGAAGTGTAACCGACGGTGTTCAGATGCCGCAGCAGCGGTTCGGTATCGAGGGTTTCGCCCCGGCGCACCATACGTGCCAGATCGGCGTAGTACTCGCTGGAACGAAGACGAAGGGCGGTTGCTGCAATTGGCGAAACCAGAATCGAAACGGCGCCAGTAGCTATTTTCCAGAGCGCAACGGCGCGCTCTTCCTGAATTTCTGGATGCGGCGAGAGATTCTGGAAAGGCAATACATCTCGCGTCGGCAGGGAAACCACGGAATCTGGATCGTTTCCACCAACCAGTTCGTGGAAAGCCTGCAACACCGGGACCAACTCCTCGGCGGCACGGTTGTCGACAACCACCACAATGAACGGACGCCCGGCGGCCTTCTGCAATAAGACCAGCAACAGCGCTTTTGCGGTGGGGGTAAGTCCGGAAACACTAATCCGCCCCGTGCCCTCTCGAAGGTGGGAGGCTACACGTACGAAGGCTGGTAATTTTTCTACGTCCGCGAAAAGATCACGGACGAAAGGCAAGACCATTGCCTTTCGATTCTAACAGGAGATTCATGAGGCTGAATTCAGCCAGGAATGTGGAGGCGCCTGTCCTCTGGCTCATTCCCGCAGTAGCGGCCTGGTCAGGCAGGTCGGGCCACCACTGCCGTTGATGCAGAGCTCGGAGCCGGGGAAGGTTCGCACTTCAAACCCGGCGGCGCGCAGCTTCTCATTCGTCTTAGCATTTTCTTCCAGAGCCAGCAGACGTTTCTCACCCAACGAAAGAACATTACAGGCCAGCGATTCCCGTTCGGAATAATCAATCTCAATCAAGTGATAGCCACGCCCTTTCAGCAGCTCCAGCGTTTCGACCGCCAGCCAAGGCAGGTCGACAAGCACCGTTTTGTCATCGAGCAGGCTGATCAGCGACATCAAGTGCAGGCAAGCCGAGGGTCCGGTGGCGTGAGGCAGCGGTGCGGAAAGAACCTCCACTCCTTTGGGTTTGAGCAGTGCCCGTATTTGCTGTATGCCCTGCGCGTTGGTGCGATAGCCGTGGCCGATGAGCAGCGTCTTGGCATCCAGCCAAACCATGTCTCCGGCTTCCGAGGTGGCCGGGGCCGTAATTTTCGCCAACATGGGAATGCCCAGAATCTGGCAGAAGGATCCGTGATGTTTCCCTTCAGGAACACGGTTGGCTTTGCCGGGACGCATCAGGATCAGACCAAAGTCAGTCGGCAGCGATGCGTCATGGGTGTACACCGCATCGAGGGATAGCTCCATGGCCGGCGGAATATCTTCAACTTCCGCTCCGCATGCTTCCAATTCGCGACACAAAGCCTGATGTTGCGTCTGGGCCGTCTCGAAATCCGGCGAACGAGCGAAGCCAAGCTCCCGCCAGCGGGCGGCGCGTTCAGGCTGATGCCAACAGGCAGTGCGCGGCGAGCACACCAGCACTCGCTTCAGCCCGCCAACCATGGAATGGCCGTTGTACCGGGGCTCGCCCGTGGCAAGGGTCATGGCGTCCGCCACCAATTTTTCGAAGCCGCTGGCCATAAAAGAAATCTAAACTGGTGTTATGGCAAAAGCAATATGGGAAGGCACGATCGTCGCGGAATCCAACCATTGCGTGGAAGTCGAGGGCAACCAGTATTTTCCGCCTGACGCGATCAAGAAGGAATACTTCAAACCGAGCGATGCGCGCACCGTTTGCCCCTGGAAAGGCACGGCCAGCTACTACGATCTCGAAGTGAACGGCAAACAGAATCAGGGCGCAGCCTGGTATTATCCCGAGCCGAAACCGGCTGCGAATCAGATCAAGGGGTACGTAGCATTCTGGAAAGGCGTCAAGGTCGAGAAGTAGTTCGTGGTCGATAGGGGAGGGGTGTCTCGCCCGTCCAGCGCAGGCAAAGCGACTGGCCTCAAAACTCCACGTGGGCGCGGAACGTAGGCACAATCACCGGTCCGCGATCGCGGTTGTATCCAGGATTGTTGATGTGCTGCAGGCCGGGCGCGAGGTAAATCCCCCGCCAAACGTGAACCGTATAAAACGACTCGGTGATGTATTCGCGGCCGTAGTTCAGGTTGCCATCGCCGAGCAGAAAGCCAAGTCCGCCATCGGCAAGATAGGTCTGGTGATATTTGCAGATCGCGTTGGTCACGAAGGCAACGCCCGCCCGGTCCTGCTTGCGATGCCACCATGCGCCCGCTGCTCCCAGGCCTATGTCGAAGGTTTGATCCACTTCCGTGTAGGCAAAAGATTCGGTCTTTCCATTGTCCCAACCGAAGCGGCCGAACGCCGTCAGATATTTGCTGAGATTCTGCTCCAGATTCACGTCGAATCCGTATTTCCGCGTAACGTGCCAGGGATGGGCGGTGATGTCCGGAGTGGGCGTCAGGCCGGCTTTATAGTTGGCGATCGCCTGGCTGTAGATCCCCATGTTGGCGTAGTTGGTGTATCCCAATAAACGAACCACGCCCGCCTTTTTCGGGAGCAACCCGCGCCGCCACTCAAACTCGTAGTTCTCGGCATGAACTTCCCATGGCTTCCATACCAGATCAATTCCGTTCGCGACCTTGGGCATGAGCGCCTCCGCGAAACGGAAACCCCAGTTGCGGTCCTCGTAGTCCGCAGTTAAGCCTACGGTGTAGCCGCGGGTGTCGGCGGCGTAGTCATAGGCGCCATTGTTGTCCACGGTCCAGTTGATGAACTGAAAATGGGTGTCGGAGCCGACGCTGTTGACATCAAAAAAATCCACCATGCTGAACTTGCCAAAGCGGAGTTCCAACCGGCGGACCGGCAGTTCGTCAAAGAGTGAAAGATAGCTGCGCCCGCTCTCGACTTTCTCTTTGCTGAGCGCGAATACCTTGTGAATCATGCCCCGCGCCAAATAGGGCGCTTTGCTGAGGGACGGATTGCGCACAATGTCAAGATCGGTGTTGCCCGCGAGCCCGAAACCCTGGCTCAGAGCGGCTCCACCTGCCTCTTCAATGTCCACCAGAATCTCAGTGGAGTTGTTGAGGCGCATGCCCGTATACAGGGTCAGCACCCGCGACGTAGCTTTCTCATAGTTGGGGCCCAGACTGTGGGGCCCGCTGTAAGCCGCGGGGAACGTAGGATGGGTTTGAAAAATGAAATTCATCTGCCCAGAAAGCCAGTAGCGTGTGTTCTTAAAGTGCGGAAACATCGTTTCCACAGTCTGGGAGAGCGGATCAGAATCGTCTGAAGTGGTCTCCTGCCCCGTGGTATCCGCCTTCGCCGTGGCAGGCGCATCCGATTGCTGGGCAAGCGCAGGAAGCCAGCTGACCAGCGCAACCACGAGCCCCAGAACACAGTAAGGTGTCGCGCCTCGACATACCATATTGAAAATGAATTTCAATTTCATAAATTGCAGGTTAGGCCGGCGGCAAATTCCGCTCAATACCCGTTGTCACCCTGAGCTGTGACATTCGTCACGTTGATTAACGGCACTATATCATCAAGCGTTAACTATAGTTAACCATGCTGACGCTCGTTGGCTTGGCGAAATCTTCACCCCTGAGGCGATGATCGTCGGCCCACCCAGCCTACGCATGGTTCTTTAAGGGAGTGTTACAGGTCGGGTGTTCCTAACAGTTCTCGAGGAATACCCAGTGCTTGCAGCGTTGCCGCCTGCCGCTCTCGTCGGTGACCACGACCCAGTTCATACGCAGAGGCATATGTTCCGCCTGTTGTTCCGCATCAAGCGCATCCGCGGACAGTTTGCGGCTGTCGAGCGTGCTCTCACCGCTGGCGATGAGTGCGCCGATATCCTGATGCTGTTGGCTGCGATTCGCGGCGGAGTCAACGGCCTGATGGCGGAAAGCCTGGAGGATCACATCCGCCTGCACATGATGAATCCAGATCACGCCGTGGATTCGCCGGAAGAGTTGGGCGAAGACTTGATCGGCCTGGTTCGCGCCTACCTGAAATGAGGCGCCACCAAAGCGGACTGCCAACAAATAAATGAGGACAGCTCGGAGCCCCCCGAAGCTGTCCTTGAAACCCTCCCGGTTAGAAGGGCGTGTACTGAACAGAGAGTACCCAAAACGTGTTTCAGGACTGTTGCGAGATTGTAAATATCCGGTGAATTCCGTTAGCTTTGTCGTCACTCATTTCAGAACCTGCGCCTTATGTCCCTCTGAGTCGTGTGTGTTTTGCGAGGTTGCAGCCTCTCGCTGTTACCATATAGGGCCAGATTCCTCTTGGAGAGCCCATGGCCCGCAAAATGGAGATGTCTCGCAAGCTGCAACAACGCGCCGAGCAGATGATTCCCGGCGGCGTCAATTCGCCGGTTCGCGCCTTTCGTGCCGTGGGCGGCGATGCGCCTTTCATTCTGCGTGGCCAGGGTTCGCACATCTTCGACGCCGATGGCAACAAGTACATCGATTATGTAGGCTCGTGGGGTCCGCTCATTCTTGGACACGCTCCGTCAAAAGTGATCGAAGCCATCATGGACGCTGCATGCAACGGCACCAGCTTCGGCGCTTCCACCCCGGCCGAGGCTGATCTTGCTGAAATTGTGCTTTCCGCTTTCCCTCATATGCAGAAAGTGCGCTTCGTCAATTCAGGGACGGAAGCGACCATGTCCGCTATCCGATTGGCTCGCGCGTACACCAAGCGCAAATACATCGTGAAATTCGAAGGCTGCTATCACGGACATGCCGACGCCTTACTGGTAAAGGCAGGGTCGGGCATTGCGACGCTTGGGATCCCAGGCTCTGCTGGTGTTCCCGAAGAATTCATTCAGTTCACGCTGGCGCTGCCATTCAACGACACTGACGCGGTCGAACATGCCTTCAAGAAATTCAAGCATGAGATTGCCTGTGTGATTGTCGAACCAGTCGTGGGGAATATGGGCTGTGTACCCGCCCCAGGCGGATATCTGGCCGCCCTGCGTTTGATCACGCAGCGCGAAAAGAGTGTGCTGATTTTTGACGAAGTCATGACCGGATTCCGCGTCGCCTTCGGGGGCGCCCAGGAACTTTACGGCGTGACGCCCGACCTGACTACGATGGGCAAGATTATCGGTGGCGGGCTTCCAGTGGGAGCCTACGGCGGTCCTTCCGAGATTATGAACATGGTAGCGCCTCTCGGCCCGATGTATCAGGCGGGCACGCTCTCGGGAAATCCGCTGGCCATGGCTGCGGGTTTGGCAACGCTGCGCCATTTGCAGGAGCACAAACAAGAGATTTATCCGCGTCTAGATAAGCTCAGCGGAGAACTGGTAGAGGGCGTGGCGGCCGCCGCGAAAGAGGCGGGCGTCGCTCTTTGCCACAACCGCGTCGGCTCCATGTTCACCTGGTTCTTTACCGCCGGTCCCGTGACCGATTGGGATTCGGCCTCGAAATCTGACACCGAAGCCTTCGGCCGCTTCTTCCGCGCCATGCTGGAGAATGGCGTTTATCTGCCGCCGTCGCAATTCGAAGCAGCGTTTCTAGGCGCAGCCCACAGCGAAGAAGACATTCAGCGCACCATCGCCGCAGCCAGACAGGCATTCACCGCCGTACACGCCTGAGAGTGTGGGGCCGGATCTCAGACCCGGTCAGGTGCGAAACACCATGGCTTTTTTTAGCTGTGAGCGGACAACTGAGAGCTGAGAGCTTGCTCCCGCATCATCGCGGGAACGGTCATGAATTCGTAGCCTTCAGCCTTATACCGGGCTATGAGCCGATCGGCGGCAATCACCGTTTGCGAGCGGTCGGCGCCAAATGCCGCATGACTGCCATCGTGTAGAAGAATCACATCGCCGCCGCGAATCTGTCGATTCACTCTTTGCTCGACATACTCCGCAGGTTTGCCTCTCCAGTCCCAGCCGGTCACATTCCACATCACCGGCTCCAGACCAAGCTCGCGCACGGTTTTCAAAGTTCCAGGTCTCCGCCCGCCAAACGGAGGACGAAACAGCCGGGAGTGCTCTCCCACTGCGTCGGTCAGAGCCCGCTCGCAATCCTGCAATTGCCTAATCGTCTCCTGCGCCGACGCGAAGATCAGGTTGGGATGGCTCAAAGTATGATTGCCGACCACGTGGCCAGCCTGAACCAACCAGCGCGCGATATCCGGCCGTTGCTTCACGTACCGGCCAATGAGAAAAAATGTGGCACTCACGTCATGCTTCGCCAGAACTTCCATCAACCGAAGCGTATGGGGATCGTTGGGCCCATCGTCGAAAGTCAGCGCCAGTTGCTTGCTTCCAGCCTTCACTCCGGTAAAGGTCCGGCCATACCATTGCCCCGCCGGCGCCATGCACTGGTAGCCCGCGGCGACTGCCACAGTAGCAACACCAGTTCCGATGGCGAGGCCACCCATAATGTCGCGATTGTAAATTGTTTCTCTGTTTCTCAGTGGCTCTGTGGTTCACAGGGGTTACTTTTCCCGCAATTGCGCGTGAAGCGCAACCAAGATATCCTGCCATTCGAGCCCGAGCCCCGTTACCCATGGCCAATCTTTTCGAACTGCCTCGCTACATCGCTGTCGAAGGTCCGATACGCGTCGGAAAGAGCACGCTGACACGGGTTTTGGCCGAGCGCCTCAACGCGCAGCGCGTAATGGAGGCGGAGGACAATCCCTTCCTGCGCGCCTTTTACGAAGGCGAGCGCGGCGCCGGATTCCAGGCCCAGTTCGCATTCCTGATTCGCCGCTTCGAGCAGCTCCACGCGCTCGACATTGGACCACGCTCCCAGAAATCCGTGGTCACCGATTTCGTCTTCGAAAAAGACAAGCTTTTCGCCTGCCTCAACCTCACCGATCAGGAACTCGAAACCTACAATCGCTATTACAACTATTTTCGCGAACAGCTCCCTACGCCTGATCTTGTGATCTACTTGCAGGCCACTCCTGAAGTTCTGAAAAAGCGTCTGAAGAAGAAAAACGCCCCGGGAGAGAAAGCAATCAACGAAGAGTATCTCGAAGAAGTGATCAAGGCCTATGAACACTTCTTTTTTCACTACTCGTCATCCGACCTGCTGATCGTGAACACGTCGGAAATCGATTTCGTTGAGCGCAACGAGGATTTGCAAGAACTACTGCGAAAGGTTTCCGCCCCGATCAAAGGAACGCAATACTTCCTGCCCCTGGGCAACCAGGACGCGGCATCGGCTTGAGGTCCCATTGACGAAGGTTCAACTGGGTGACCAGTTAGTCTCGTGTGATACGGACGCCACTGTCGCCGCGTATTCCGAAATGGCGAATGGAGGCGCCGAACGATGCGGTTGCGCCTACTGCCGCAACTTTATTCTGCAACGGGCAATCGCCTACCCTCCAGAATTCATAAATTTACTGAGCCAGCTCGAATCGATTTCAACGAGGAAGGGGAGACTTTCGATTGCGGCCCGCTTGGCAAGGGCTCGCAGCTATATGGTGGTTGGTTTTATTTTGTAGGCGCGTTAATCGAGGCTGGGAATCGAGCGGAGACCGAGCGCGCTGCATTTGAGTCGGGCTTTCGGTATTGGTTCTCTAAGAGCTTTCCGCGCCCACCTTGTTGCTTTGGCAAAAATGTATCGGCAATTGAGTTCGTCACTCAAGTTCCGTGGGGATTCGAAGAAAGACGATCGTGAGCCCAAGATCCAGCTTTGCCAAACCGCGTATCCCTACCTGTTAAATCCTAGTCGGCCATTCTCGTCTGTTTTCTTGCTTGCAGGCGCGGATCATAGTTATTACAATCGTAATAACACTTATGGTTGAACTCAAGGTCCGAAAATTCGGCAACTCGCTCGGCGTAGTCCTGCCCAAAGAAGTCATTGGCCGCCTGCGCACGAAAGATGGGGAACGGCTTTTTCTGATTGAATCGGCGGACGGTGATTACCGGCTCACGCCGTACGATCCCGCCTTCGAGAAGAAAATGACAAAGGCTGAGCAGATCATGGCTCGCTATCGCAACACGCTCCACGCCCTGGCAAAGTGACGAAGCGCCGCGGAACTAGGAAAGAGCCGCTCTGGATCGAGGAACGCGATGCCTTGGCGATTCACGACCGCCTCCTAGCAATCCACGGCGGCGCTCGTGGATTACGTGATCGAGGGCTGCTCCAATCTGCCTTAGCCCGCCCTCGCCAACATCACGCGTATGCCGACCGTGCCGACATTGTCGCAATGGCCGCGCTGTATACAGCCGGTATTGTCGGCAACCACCCTTTCCTCGATGGCAACAAGCGCACCGGATTCGTCGTCGGTATTCTGTTCCTTGAACTTCAGGGCTTCGATTTCCACGCAAGCGAGGAAGACGCCACTCAGGCCGTCTTGGACCTTGCTGCAGGGACGCTCGACGAAAGGGCATACGCCGCTTGGCTGCGGGCTAACGTGAAGCGCAGGCGAGGACGGTAGGTGTCCTTAGTCACCTCCACGGGTCACCTTTAAACCATCGACGAACCACCCCCTCCGGGTCTACAATACCCCCAGCAGTACCCAAGATGCGTACGGGCTCTATCCGCCAAGGCGGAGGGGCACTGGAGGACATCGTGAGTCTCGCACCAATCGGCGAACCCCGCCGCAAAATTACCGTCGCTTCCCTTCGAGAAAAGAAGCTCCAACATCAACCCTTAACCTGTCTCACGGCCTACGACTATGCCAGCGCCCGTCTGGTCGACGAGGCTGACATCGACATCGTCTTGGTTGGCGATTCGCTGGCCATGACCATGCTCGGCTACCCGGACACGCTTTCGGTAACGGTGGACGAAATGCTTCATCACACCAAAGCCGTGCGACGGGGTGTGAAACACGCGCTACTCGTAGCCGACATGCCCTACGGCTCCTACCACGTTGGCATGGATGACGCCGTTCGCAACGCTGCCCGCTTCGTCAAAGAAGCTGGCGCCGAAGTGGTGAAAATCGAGGGCGGAGAAAAGCGCGCCGACCTGATTCGTCGCGTCATCGACGCCGAAATTCCCGTCGCCGGCCACATCGGCTTGACCCCGCAATCGGTGAACGTAATGGGAGGCTACAAGGTTCAGGGCAAGTCGCTCTCGGGGATCGAACAGCTCATGCGGGATGCCGTCGCGCTCGATCGAGCCGGCGTAGCCCTGCTGGTGCTCGAAGGCATTCCCCGCGAAGTCGCGGCCATGATCACGGAGGAAGTCGCGACTCCAACCATTGGCATCGGCGCTGGCCCCGAGTGCGACGGCCAGGTGCTGGTCTTCCACGATATTCTGAACCTGACCTTTGCGCCACCGGCCAAGTTTGTCCGCCATTACGGAGACGCGGCCGCGCTTATCGCAGACGCGGTACACGCGTTCCGCGAAGATGTACACTCCCATCAGTATCCGTCGGATAACGAGTCCTACCATCTGTCCAAGGAAACGCAGCAGGCGTTGGAGACCGTGCTAGAACGGAAACGAGGCGTTCGCCGATAGTAAACTGATGCGATGAGATATCTGGGTCTCAGTCTTCTGGCCGTGAGCCTTACTACGCTCGTTTCCTGCGCCAAGCCTCCGAGGGCGCCAGAGGAAGCCGCCGCTGCGACCAATCCAGAGACCCGAATCAAAACCATCCCTCCTGCCGATCCGCAAAAATACGCCAGCGTCAAGGACATGAAAACCTGGCGCAATCCCTACTTGATTATCCGGGTTGACGGCGTAGGCCTGCTCGATGTCAGCGACAACCTCACCCAGATCCTCGACCCGAACAAATTGACCCAAGCCCTCGCCAATCTGCCCACATCGGCTTGGCCCTATGGCCGGGTTGTGGCCGTTCAAGAGATGAATGTCCCCAACTCTGCCGAAGAGAAAGCCCGGTTTCTAAAGAACAGGGCCTTAGTCGCGGGTACTCTGAGGGACCTGAATGTAGTCATCACGTGGGTGACGTCCTCTTGAACGCACCGCGCATGAGAATCTGCAAAACCATCGACGACATGCGCGCAGCATCGCGGGAGGTGCGCCGGCAGGGCAAGACTCTCGGCTTCGTTCCTACCATGGGCGCGTTGCATGGAGGCCATCTCTCGCTCGTACACGCAGCTAAAGCAAAGAGCGGTGTGGTCGCGGTCTCGATCTTCGTCAACCCTCTGCAATTCGGACCGACCGAAGACCTGGCCAAGTATCCACGCACCTTCGACAGCGACCGTGAGCTACTAGAGAAAGAAGCCGTCGAAATTCTCTTCGCGCCCACGCCGGAAGAAATGTATCCCGCCGGAGCGATCACTTACGTCACCGTCGAAGGTCTCAGCGAGAGGCTCTGCGGCAAGTCACGTCCCGGCCATTTTCGCGGCGTAGCCACGGTTGTCGCCAAGCTCTTTCACATCGTGGAGCCCGACCTCGCCTTCTTCGGACAAAAAGATGCCGCGCAAGCCACGATCATCCGCCGCATGGTGCGCGACCTGAATCTGCCCATCGAGATCGTCGTCTGTCCCATCGTCCGCGAGCCCGACGGCCTGGCCATGAGCTCGCGCAACGCCTACCTCAGCCCGCAGGAACGCAACTCCGCGCTCGTCCTGAACCGGTCGCTGACGGAAGTGAAAAATCGATTCGATCAAGGGGAGCGGAATGCGGCCAAGCTGATCGCGGCAGGAAAACAAATCCTGACGCAGGAACCACGTGTGCGTCTCGATTATCTCGAAATCGTCGATCCAGACATGCTCGATCCGGCGAAAAACCTCAGTGGCCGTGCACTCGTCGCTGTCTCCGCCGTGGTGGGAAACACGCGGCTGATCGACAACATCCTTCTGCCCTGACAGTTGTGGTTGAATTTACGACGTTACTCTCACTCGCGGATCTTAGGCCCCGATACAAACTCACTCCCGGCGATCACATACCGCAGCCGACGCTCCGCCGCCTTGGTAATCCCGATACGCGGCGTAATCAGAACTCGACCCACCCGGAATCCTTCATCCGCAATAAAAAGGTCAGACTTCGTGTCGGTCAGATCCTTCCCATTGTCCCGCTCTCGGGTGATATCAAACGCTTCGGCGAGTCGGCCCGGCCCACTAGTCAGTTTGCGAAGATCGCGAGTCGAATTGATGCCCACGCCCCGGGCCTTCGCCATCTCATCGATCCCATCCAGCGGTTCGAGGGCGCGAAATAGAATTCCACCCGCTACGCCATGAGGAAGGCAGGAAACATTCAGGCAATAGTGATTGCCATAAATAAAATACACATAAGCATAACCGGGAGGACCAAACAACACAGCATTGCGCAGCGTGCGGCCGGCAAATGAGTGGGCAGCCGGATCGCCCGCGCCCAGGTAAGCCTCGACTTCCACGATGCGGCCAGTACGAAGCTGCCGTCCGTCCCGCCGCACCAAAACCTTGCCCAACAATTCGCGACTAACCCGGCGAGGATCGCGATCGTAGAACTCACGCGACAGCGGACTTCGCGCCCCAGCATTAGGCGCGGTCACAATTCCCGCCGCACCGCTACGCCGCTTTTGCCGCATTCTTCAGGTAAGTCAACACCTCTTCAGCGTGACCTTCAGGCTTCACCTTATGGAAGATATGTTTCACCTTACCGTCCGGCCCAATGATGAACGTCGTCCGCGCCACTCCCATGACCTTCTTGCCGTACATATTCTTTTCCTGGATCACGCCGTACGCATTGCAAACTTTCTTGTCGGCGTCGCCCAGCAGCGTGAACTGCAGCCCGAACTTCTCTTCAAACTTCTTCAGCGCTTTGGGTTCATCCGGCGAAACTCCGAGAACCACAGCCCCGAGTTTCTCACTCCGCTTAAACGAATCCCGAAACTCGCAGGCTTCGATTGTGCATCCCGGCGTGTCTGCCCGGGGATAGAAATACAGCACAACATACTTCCCTCGAAAGTCCTTCAGCGTGACCGGATCGCCATTCTGGTCAGGCAAAGTGAACTCCGGGGCTTTATCATTGATATCGATACCCATGGCTGCCTCTCTTTCTCGATCAACTGCTCGCTCAACGTTATACCGCACCGCGCGGTGGCGCGTCATCTTCACCCTGGCGGTTTTTCTGCAGAGCACGTTGCCGCCAGCCCTGCATGCGCAAGTCGGCCACACCGCCAAGCCGCCTAAAGGACCGCGAGCGCTGGGCCTGCTTGAACTCGCGCCCGATGGCAAAGCCCACCTGATTCCCATCACCATCCTGATCGACGGAAAATATTACGATGCCAGCGCCTACAAGGCCGCCCCCGTGCCCATGGCGCTCTGGGGCGATACGGTTTATGAAGGCATACTCACCGGGGTCTCGCAGGGGCTATTTACGATCAGGGAACCGCTGCAGAGGAAAGACGAAGGTGGCACGACCGAGTGGATCGCTGAGGGCACCTGGCAGACCGCCGCTGCGCTAAAAGCAAAGGTGAAGAAAAAGCCGTTGGAATCGACGCCTCGCGGCATCAACGAGGACGAGGGTCCGCCCGTACTGCGGCGTGGCGGAAACGAAAAGCCCAAGCCGGAACCGCCTGCGGCTCCCACGACAACTGCCCAGGCCCAGCCTGCCCTGCCCCCTGCGGCGACGTCCGCTCCAGCGCCCATACCTTCGACATCTCCATCCCAACAGCAACCATCGCAAGACGACAAGCCGCCCGAGGACAAAGACCGCCCCACACTGAAACGAGGCACTCCGCCAGCCACCTCGGCGCCAGAAAGTCCGAGCGCAGCCCCAATGCCGGTGGCGAAAACGTCCACGCCCGCTTCATCCACAGTTCCGGCGAGCGCGACAACTTCGCTAGCAGCCCCGGCCGCAAGCCAGATCCAGCTAATCCCTGCCATCTCGGATGCGCACAGCCCCGAGCTCATCCCGTACGCCTACACCATGAAACCCGATGAAGAGGAACAGTTCCGCAAGACCATGCTGGCCATGGCTGCGGACGAAATACGAGCCCGCGCCGCACAACCTGCGTCGGCAAGAGCAGGAGCCTCGCAGAAAGCGCACGCCGGGTTGAATAGCGGCAAGACTGTAGCCGGAAGGCTGGTGCAGCCCATTTTTGACGACGTGCAACTCCGGGTTTTCGATCTCGGAAACGTCAACGAGCCCGAACTGATCTTGACCGCGAAGGCGCACATGCCCGAACACTCCCCCGGAAAAGGAACCGCCACGGCCGCGCAAAATTCGAATAAGCTGCAATACATGATCACTCTTGTGGCCCGCGGAGACATCAACGGCGACTTTCACAAAGGTCTCGTGAATGTCACCGACACCCAGCATCTCGACGCCATCCCGAGGCTCGACCTCATCGACGCCGTCGACGTCAACGGAGACGGTCGGGGCGAACTTCTTTTCCGCCAGGTCTCCGAAGCGGGCAGCGCCTTCGTGGTATACAGCGTGATCGGAGACCGCTTGTATCCGCTGTTTCAAGGCGCGCTTGGACAATAAACTCGCGCCCCACTACTTTCTTGGACTCGCACGCCTGTGCACTCCAGATGAAAATCTCTTCACAGTATTTCGAAGGGGTGACACCGGTGTACAATCGCGCTCTTCTTGAACTCGAAGAAGATTCGTGCTCAAAGCAAGGAGAAGTCTGATGATTCGTTGTCCCAGGCTCTTGTTACTGTGCTTCGCCTCCGGCATTGCACTTGCGTTCATGGCTCCCGCTGCGGCAGCCCCGGCATTAACTTTCAAGTTCAAGGCAATCAATATTCCCGGTTCCACACAAGTGCAAGCTTACGGAATCAGTGATGCGGGCGTGATCGTCGGAGAGTATTTCGATACCACCGGTCTCCCCCGCGGTTTCACCCTCAAAGGCAAAACCGTGACCACGGTCAACGATCCTAAAGGCCTGGCTACTATTTGCCAGGGCATCAGCCCGAACGGGAGCGCCATCGTGGGCTACTACATCAACTCGATGGGCAAGAATTTCGGTTTTCTGTTGAAGGGTAAGACGTTCACCGACGTCCTGGGCCCAAAAGGCGCGACCACCAGCTTCGCCTTCGGAGTCAACGACAGTGGTGAAGTCGTCGGCCTCTACGAGGACGCAGCCTTCAAGAAGCACGGATTCCTCTTCAAGGGCGGCAAGTACAAAACGCTCGATGTACCCGGATCAAATGGCAACACGACAGCGGCGGCGATCAACAATGCGGGCAACATCGTTTTATATTGGGACGATCCCAGCGGCAATTTTGAGTCGGCCCTCTACAACGGCAAAACCTACAAAGCCATCAACGTGACCGGAGCCACGAATTCGTTTGCCGAGGGAATCAACACCAACGGCGACGTAGTTTACTGGTGGGCAAATTCCACCGGAATCTACGGCGCGCTGCGCCAAGGCACCAAGTTCTCTAAGTTTAGCGACCCGCAAGGCGTAGGCAACACCCACGCCTGGGGCCTGAACGCTCACCACCAGATCGTCGGATATTACGGAACCGCAGGCAGCTTCCACGCCTTCGAAGCAACCTACTGATACCTAGCTCGTGTGGAGACGGGCGCCTCGCCCGTCCAAGCGGAGCAGCTCCGGAGGCTTAGGCAGCGGCCCCTTTCGCCGTTCCGAGCGACAAAATCGAACTCAGTCCCGGCCGTCATCCTGAGGCCCGCGCTAGCGGGCCGAAGGATCTCGCGCGCAGTGTTTCGCAACGATTCCATGCCAGAACGCTCGCGCCGCGACCGGCCCATTAAGATTCCCGATTTGGAACCAGCTTCGCCAACCAGCCCCCTTTCTCCTTGACGCCCCACCCTCACATCCGATAACATAACCATACAGATATTATCTGCAAGATAAGAACAGATCTTTGACAACTGGCCAGACCGCAGCCCAAAATGGAATCGTGGGACCAAGGACCGCCGTAACTCTTTTGTTTCCAATATTTTGCCTGTAACTGCCTTAAGAACCATAGATCTAGGAGGCAAGAAAAATTCCGGTCCTTTGTTTTCTAGATTTTGGGCGAATGAGAGAGTTTTTTTTGGAGACCAAATTCAGCGCCAGATCATGAACTCGGTCCCAGTCTGGGAAGAGCGACAACGATTGACCGCGGCGTTTCTATTTCTGCGTGGCGACTAGCTGGCCGTTCTCGACCCGAATGTCGCCAACGTCATCTGGAAGTTTCAGACGGTCATGCTGCTCGGTAAGCTTTTTCTGGAGCGCGCTGCTCACCAGCGACAACGGAATATTCAAGTCGCCAACCTTGAATTCCGTCGGATCGAAAGTTGCGTAGCCGTCCTTGGAACCGAGATGTCCGGCTAGGGTGACGTAAACGTCCTTGCCGCCAATCTTGGTGACAAACTGGCCGCGCGCGACATCGCCGTCGAAGTTGACTTTGTAATCCTGAACCTCGGGCTCTCCCTCTCCGATTACGGCGTCGGGTGAAGCGGGAACCGACGTGGGCAAGCCTGCACTGGTCTGAGGCGCGGAGCCAGCCGTGCTCGCTGCTGCTGACGCGGGAAGGTTGGCAGCTGCCTGCGCCAGCAATGCGGCAACCTCGTCAGAGTTGAAGCGAACCTGCGCTGGAGCCTGGCCCGGCTCTTTGGGCTGCTCCAACTGCTCCAGTTTCTTCTCGACTGACTCGAGATTCACCGCCGTGGCCGCGGGCGACGGCACCGGCGCCACCGGCTGTGGCTTCTTCAGCACTAGGAACAGCGCGACCAAGGAGGTGACCAGAGTCGCCACGCTGATAATCCGGTCAATCTTCCATTTCATGGGCTGGTCCTCCCTGGAATCTATGTTACCCGGGAGGATCGACGGAAATCAGGTGACGGAAGGCACTGGTCCGGAGGTGACTCTGCGACCTTTAGTTTGAGTTCTGCGCAGGCTTGACGATAGCGACGGAAGCGGGAGTCCAGAAGTAGTGTGCTTTGCACTGCACGCACTGTGCGTCCAGTTGATCGTCCTTGGTATTGAACTGGAGCGACACGTCATTCTCTTTCTCGTTGGTCACCATGAGATTCAGGTTCTCGCAACGAGTACATCGTACGAAAGCGGACTCGCCCGGATTGAGAGTCAGAATGTACATAGCACCGCAACTTTATGGATGAGGGTTCCCACACCTTAGTTGCTTAACCACCGGGCCGCAGCGATCTCACAGAGGACGCAGCGTACCATGAACGGGAACGACGAGCAGCGAGACGAGCAGCAAATGCAATGAACGCTAAGACCCTCCCTTACGGAAGGGGGTTCGTATCTGGGAGGTAGATACTTTGTTATTCTACAGGCTAATTCTAACCGATTTTATTTCGGTTGATCCAAACTGATGCCGCCCGGCGCTGCCGCCTGCTTTTCGGCTTTCGCTCGCTTTGCGGCCATGGTCTTATCGACCCATTCATCCGCGGTCTTCAGATCCGCCGCGCGCGCCGCCGGATCGTCGCATTCGATGTCCGCCTTCTCGCGGTACATCAGGTTCAGGTAAGCCATGGCGTCATCGTAGTCCGGACGCAACTCGAGCGCCTTCTTCAGCTGGGTAATGCCATCTTCAACATTGGCGCTGTTTTTTTGCTTAAGATCCTCGCACAGTTTCTTTTGATTCTTATCCTTGACGTTCAACGGCTCGTCGGGCTTCATGCCCAGCTTGGCGCGTTCTTCCATCCGTGGCTGGTAGGTCTGGGTCCAGTCCACTACGCCGATCGAATAGTACGAATCGGGATCCGAGGGATCGGCCTCCGCCACCTTGAGGTTCGCTTCCTTGGCCTGCTCCAACTTCTTCATGTTGAAGTAGAGGGAGGCAATTCCCTTAAGGCTGGTGATCTTCTGGTCACGGCTTGGGTTCGACGCCAGCACTTTCTGGTATTCGTCGATTGCCTGCTGGCCGATGCGATTGTTGTCTTCGGCGTCTACTCCAGGAATGTACTGGTTCGCCAGGGCTGTCGCCAGATAAAGCCGAGCATTCACCAGCGCGGGGTCGAGCGTCACCGCCTGCTGGAAGTGATTGATCGCCTCTTCATACCGGGCGCTCTTGTAGGAGCCAACCCCTTTGTTGAGCTGATCACGCGCCCTCAACTTGTCGCAACCAGCAGCAGACAACATCAGGAAAGCGACCGCCATGAGTGCCAGCACTCGCATGCTTATTTTCATTGCTTATAAGTCTCCCTCGCCAGGAATCCCCGGGATCTGAAAAAACCTGAGCCAACGCAGGACTGCATCTGGCGCAGCCGGTTTTAGATGACACCCAGCAGACGCATGTAGAGCTTTGACGCGATTTGCTTCTGAAACTCTCTTCCGGAACCTGTGATCGAAAACCCTCGCCGGAGCTTAGCTTCCGGCTTCGATCTTAGCCGTAATCAGACCAACCTTGTCGACGCCCGCAGCGTGCGCAATGTCGATCACAGTTGCGACGTCAGCGAAAGGAACGTTGTCGTCGCCCTTGACGAACATGACCTTCTCCGCGCGAGTCTTGAAAACATCAGTCAGGCGTCCCTGCAAATTATCCCAGGTCGTGTCGTCCTGGTTGATCTTTAGCCCCGGCTCCTGGCCGGCTCCGCGATCAATCAACTGCACGACGATGGTTCGATCGGGAGTATTGTTCTTGGGTGCGTTCGGTGGTGGCGGCTGCGGCACAAGAGCGTCCAATCCCTTGGGCTGAGGAGGGTTGATGACCATGAAAATAATGATCAACACAAGAAGCACGTCGATCAGCGGCGTCACGTTCATGTCCGCGTTTTGGCCCCCACCGGAGCCGACTGCCATACTCATAGAGATATCCTCCGAATGCTTAGACTATTGCCCACCAGCAGGTGGCGGTGGTGGAGCACCGCGACCGGTCTTCTTCTGATCGGTTAACAGACCCAACTGGTCCACGCCGGCAGAGCGGACGTTGTCTACAACGCCAACGACGGCGCCAAACTTGGCGCGGGCATCCGCCTTTACATACACCCGTTTGTCTTGCTGGCTAGCCAAACGATCTTTCACTTTCTGTGTGAGCTGGTCGACTGGGATCTTGTCGCTTCTGAAGTAAACCGTGCCGTCGCGCATGACCGAAACCACCATCGCGTCTTCCTTTTCGGCGTCCGGCATGCGCTCCGGATTGTTCACCTGGGCCAAATCGACGCTGACGCCGTTCTGCAACATGGGCGTGATCACCATGAAAATGATCAGCAACACGAGCATTACGTCCACCATGGGTGTCACGTTGATGTTCGAGTTGACCTTCGCACCTTCGTTCCGCTTTGCAATTGCCATAAAGAAATCCGATCTCCTCCGCGAACGCAGTTCAGTTCAGTCGGGAGGTTCCGGCGCCAGGCTCCCCGGCGCCGGATTGCAACTCAGACCACCAAGCCCGTTTAGGACCGGCGGGGAACGCCGCGGCGCTTCAGGAAATAATCGATCAGCTCACTCGACGAGTTATCCATCTCCACGTCGAACGCTTCCACGCGCCCGGTCAGATAGTTGAACATCATAACGGCTGGGATGGCCACGAACAATCCGACGGCCGTGGTCACGAGCGCCTCCGAAATACCGCCGGCGACTGCGCCCAGACCGGTAGTCTTGCTGGTAGCGATTTCGCGGAAGGCGTTCAGAATACCGACCACCGTGCCGAACAGTCCCACGAACGGTGCTGTCGAGCCGATGGTGGCCAAACCACCGAGACCACGCTTCAACTCAGCGTGGACGATGGCTTCGGTGCGCTCCAAAGCGCGTTTCGAAGCCTCAATGGTCTCGCCGGGAATTTCTCCACTCTCCTGGTGAGCCCGGAACTCCATCAAGCCAGCGGTGACGACCTTGGCCAGATGGCTCTTCTTGTTGCGCTCGGCAACTTTGATGGCTTCATCGATCTTGCCATCGCGCAGCGCGCCCGCGACTGCGGGAGCGAATGCTCGGGATTGCTTGCGCGCCGCGTTGAATGCCATGGCGCGATCAATCATCACGCCGATCGACCATCCGGACATGATGAACAGAATAATGACGACGATCTTCGCCAGGATGCCCATCTGTTTCCAGAGCGAAATCGGGTCGAACCCCACCGCGCCCTGATCCTGAAACAGCCAGATGGCGGCAGTGGACATGTGGGTAAAGGTATGTACAGCTATATTGGCGACGAACATGAGTTGCTTCTCCCTCCTCGAAACTGATTGAACCGTTTTAACGAATCTCGGCTAAAACTACGAACGTTGCGGGAATGCAAGTCTACACTTCACCGGGCCGGGGATGAAAGTCTCCCCTGCCTGCCCGCATACTTGCTTACGTCTTCCTGATCCTAGCCACCCGACAAAGTAAAGTTCACCGTAATCTGTGTCTCCACCTCGACCGGTTCGCCGTTGAGAATATACGGCTTATACTTCCACTGCTTGACTGCCTCGATGGCCGCGGGCGCGAGCATAGGATGTCCGCTGATCAGATGCAGATTCTCGATACTACCGTCCTTGCTGATCTCGGCTTGCAGCAGCACACTCCCTTGGATGCGGGCTTGCCGCGCCAGAGGTGGATAGTTCGGCTGAACTTTTCGGACCAGAAGTCCCTGGGTCACACCTTGGGATACCCGCACGCGCTGCGGAGTCGCGACTTTGGGCACGGCTACCGGTGTCGAGCTGACAATGCCGCCGATGACGCCATTCATCGAGCCACCGGGCACGCCACCGGGTACGCCGCCAACTACACCGGCCGACATCACCGGCGGCGGCGCTTCATCTTCCTTGATCATTTGTACTTTCTCAGGAATCTTGGTGGGGGTACGCAGTTGCCCGTTGACGATATCGGTTTGCACCTGCTTTACGATCTTGATTGGAGCGGCAGGCGGCGGTGGGGGTGGCGGGGGCGGGGGCGGCGCGACCAAGAAAGTCATCAACTGCGTCTTAGGCAGAGCTTCCGTGAACAGCAGCGGGATCAGCACCAGCACTCCGACCAGAAGGGCCTCAAGAATGAACGAGAAGATCGTCCAAATGCCCCTCTTTGTCTTGAGCCTGCCACCGGACTCTATCAGGCTGTCTTCAAACATAAGATTTCTCCTACGGGACCCAACTACTCTTTAGACACCGCCTGCCCCTTGTTTGCTCCCGGTACGCATGTGTCGCGGCGACCAAATCGAAAACCGGACGATACTACCTCAAATCCCGGCCAATCACAAACTTAAACACGTCTTGCCAGGCTGGAGCGGGATCAGGCTTTAGCCTTCACCTTTTCACGGCGAGTTGCTTCCTTTCCCACGGGAACCATAACCGCCGGTTTTCCCTGACCTGAACGCCAATCCTGATAGGCCACCAGAATCGGCGCCGCGATGGCGATCGACGAATAAGTTCCGATCAAGATACCGATCACCAGCGCGAAAGAGAAGCCCTTCAGCACTTCGCCGCCGAATAGATACAGGGCAAGGACTGTCAGAAATGTTAAACCCGCTGTCAAGATGGTCCGGCTTAAAGTCTGATTGATGCTGCGGTTGACGATGTCCGACAGCTTCTCCCGGCGCATGAGCTTCAGGTTTTCACGGATGCGATCGAAAACAACAATGGTGTCGTTATTGGAATAACCGATCAGCGTCAGAATCGCGGCGATTACGGTCAGCGAAATTTCCTTGTTCAGAAGGGAAAACGCGCCGACTGTGATCAATGTATCGTGGAAAACTGTGACGACGGCGGCGACACCATAAATCCATTCAAACCGGAAGGCCAGGTAAATTAGCATGCCGGCCAAGGAATACGCCGTAGCGAGCAATGCCTGCTTGCGCAGCTGCGCTCCCACCTGCGGGCCAACGATTTCCACGTTGCGTACGCCAAAGTTGGATAGGAAAAATCCGTCCGACAAAGACGCGACGACTGCAGGATCGGCTGCGGCTTTCAGTTCGTCCAGAGAATGCAGCACGCCGCCTTTGACTTTGTCACGGTAATCGACGATTGCCTGAGCTTGTGCCGTGTATCGCTGCTCGGCATCGGTGCCGGTGCGGAGCGGATCCTTCTGCATGAGATAGTTCTTGATGGTGAGAAAGCTCGAGTTGTTCAGATCCTGCTTGTCGGCAGGTGCATTCGATTCCAGTGCATTGATGATCTGGGTTTTGCTCCGGTCGAGCGCCTGCTCGCTGGTCTCCTGCTCGGAGACGTCAATGAGTACTTCGTTGCTCCCGGGCGAACCATAGCTTTGGATGCGGGCATTGTGCAGGCCGGCGCGGTCCATGGAGGCGCGGATGGCATTGTTGTCTGGCGTCTGGGCAAACTTCACGTAGACGAGCGTGCCGCCGCGGAAGTCTACTCCGTACGGAATCCCGTGCCAGAACAGCATGGAGAACACGCCAGCCACGCTGAAGACCAGCGAGAAGGCGAGGAAGTACCACTTCTTGCCGAGGAAATCTATGTTTGGATTGCGAAAAAATTCCACGCCGCTTAGAACTCCTTTTCTTTCTCTCCCCGGATTCTCAAACCTTCGACGAGTCGTCCAGGGCTACGTGTGCACTACCCGATGCTTAACGCTTCACCGCGCTGTTTGCGGCTGAGTAACCAGTCGAAGATGACGCGGGACACGAACACAGCCGTAAACAAATTTGCGAACAGACCGAAACTCAGCGTGACCGCGAAACCGCGCACCGGACCGGTGCCGAAGATGAACAGAATGATTGCTGAAACAATGGTCGTCACGTGCGTATCCACGATCGTGATCCAGGCATGGCCGAAGCCCTGTTCCACCGCTGAAGGTGGCGTCTTGCCATTACGCAATTCCTCGCGGATGCGCTCAAAGATCAGTACGTTCGAGTCTACGCCCATACCGACGGTTAATATCACTCCCGCAATTCCCGGCAAGGTAAGGGTTGCACCGCTGTAGCCCAGGAAGCCGAGGAGGATGATCAAGTTCAGGATCAGCGCGATGTCCGCGTTGATTCCGGCGGCGTGATAGTAGATCAGCATGAAGATGAGCACGGCGAGCATGCCAATCACCGCCGCCGTTACTCCGGCGCGGATGGAATCGCTACCCAGCGACGGACCGACCGTGCGCTCTTCGAGATACTTGATCCCGGCAGGCAGCGCGCCCGAGCGCAAAATCATGGCCAGGTCTTTGGCTTGCTGTTCGGTGAAGCGTCCATTAATTACGCCTTGATCGTGGATCTGATCTTTGATGACCGCGACTTCTTGCACCTTATTGTCGAGCACGACGGCGAGATTGTCGCCGACGTGGGCACCGGTGAAACTGGCGAAACGGCGGCCACCCTCGCCGGTGAGAGTGAAGCTGACGGAAGGCTGTCCGTTCTCGTCGCGGGACTGGTCGGCAGCGCGCAGGTCGCGGCCGGTGACTGCCGACGCGCGCGAAACCAGATACCACGCTTGCCCGCTGTCGCTGGCACCGACGCTGTGTCCGGCCGGCATCAGCAACTGATCAGGCGGCAAGACTCCACCTTTGTCCTGCAAGGCTTGTTGCTCGCTGGGAAACGGCCCGCCGAAGGATTGGCGGATTTCCAGCATGGCCGTGGACTGCATGATGTCCTTCACGCGTGCGGGATCATCGACGCCCGGCAGTTGCACCAGGATCTGATACTGGCCAAGTCCGTGCTCTTCGATGATGGGCTCGCTCACACCCAACTGGTCGATGCGGTTGCGGATAGTCTCAATCGCCTGCGCCACAGCACGGTTTTTCAAGTCGGCGAGGGCTTGCGGCTTCATGGAAACGGTCCAGGAGTTATCCGCGCCCGAAGTCACCTCGTATTCAGGGAGGCGGTCCTGCACGATCGACAACAAGTCAGAGCGTGATTCGGGCGGTACGCCTTTCAGCACGATCTTGTCGGGATGGTTCGCGGCATCGGGCTTGCTGATCTCGGCGTAATTGATCTTGCGCGTCCGCAAATCCGCCTTGAGGCGCTCAACCGCGTTGTCGGAATCGACATTGACGGCATCGTTCACCTGGACTTGAAGAATCAGGTGAGTCCCGCCTTTCAGGTCGAGGCCCAGGTGAATGCGATTTTGCAGGGCCGCGACCAGCCCGCTGCCTGACCATTTTTCCGGTATGCCGAAGATGCCGAACATAAAGAACAGCAGCGTGGCGATAATAACGATAAGTTTCCAGCCCAGATTCTTATTCATGAAGAATGATTTCCGATTTGCCGAATTGAGAGATCAAAAATTCCAGAGGTCATTTTGCCGCTTCCTCTTGCGTGGTCACCGATGCCACTGATCCCCGGCTCACTTCGATTCGCAAGTTGTCGGGAGGAACCCGGAGGTGGATGTATTCATCTTTCAGGGCGACGATGGTGCCTCGCAGGCCCCCGGTAGTCACAACCTTGTCACCCGTTTTCAACTCGTTTAGCATGGCCTGCCACTTCTTCTGTTTCCGCTGTTGCGGCATGATCAGCAGAAAATAGAAAATGGCAAAGATGAAGATGAGCGGGGCAAACCCCAGCCATCCCGCCGAGCCGCCGCCCAGTTGCATTGCCAATAAGTGCTGAACGCTCATAAGAAAACTAGAAACTCGTAATAATTCGGGGACCACGCCGTATTGGCGCAATCGCCGATTACAATTTTACCGCTGGAGTTCTCGCGCTATGAGGCCGGAGATTCCTTCAGCTTCGGACACGAACCGGGGATGCCGAGCTATGGTTTCGGTCGAGACTGGACACACGAAGAACCAGTCTCTTTCCCAAGTGAAATAGAATGACGCACCGCCCGCATAGTGTCAAGGTAGAAGCTCAGATTGTGGACGGTATTTAAGACCTGCGCTAGAACCTCATTCGAGGCATAAAGGTGCCGTAAATAGGCTCGGGAGTAGCGCTGGCATACGCGGCAGGCGCAATTTGGGTCGAGCGGAGCCTCATCGCCCGCATAGCGAGCCTGTTTGATAGAGATCCTGCCCTCGGAAGTAAACAGCAGTCCGTGCCGTGCCGCGCGCGTGGGAAGGACGCAATCCATCATGTCCACGCCCAGATTGGCGTATTCGACGATTTCCTCGGGCGTGCCGACTCCCATGAGATAGCGGGGTTTGTCGGCGGGAAGGTGTTCGAGGGTGGATTCGACGACGTCCAGGGTGAGAGCTCGTGGCTCGCCCACGCTGAGGCCGCCGATGGCATACCCAGGAAAGCCAATTTCGATGGTCCGCTCGGCTGATTCCTTTCGCAAGGCCGGGTCCATGCCACCCTGCACAATGCCGAAGAGGGCTTGCGTGGCCTGCGGTTGTGTGGTCCCTAGGTGGTGCCAGGGAACTTCATCTTTATGGGCTTCGAAATGCCGCCTGCTTCGCTCGGCCCAGCGCAGCGTCAGTTCCATCGACGCCCGCATGCGGTCGCGGTCGGCGGGGTACTCGGTGCATTCATCGAAGGCCATGATGATGTCTGCGCCCAGGCCGATTTGCGCGTCCATCGCGCTCTCCGGGCTGAAGAAATGCGAAGAGCCATCGAGATGCGAACGGAACGTCACGCCGTCCTCGGTGACTTTGCGCAGCTCGTTCAGACTGAACACCTGGAAGCCGCCAGAGTCAGTGAGAATCGCTCGCGGCCATGCCATGAAGCGATGCAGTCCGCCCAACTTGTGGACTTGCTCGACTCCTGGTCGCAGGTAGAGGTGATAAGTGTTTCCGAGAAGAATCTGGACCCCCAACTCCTCGAGAATGTCCTGCGAGACGCCCTTGACCGATCCGAGCGTTCCCACAGGCATGAAGACCGGGGTTTCGACTTCTCCGTGAGGCGTGATCAGCCGACCGGCGCGGGCTGGGCCGGAGCGAGCTTCAACTTGGAACTGGATGGACACTGTGTGGATTGTAGCGGACTCGAAACCCTGTGAGCTTCCCTCACCGCCCGGACGAGGGTGTTCGGGGCTACGTGGTTTTTTCGAGTCGAAGAATCTCAGCTTTTATTTTGCTGTTTTCAATTGTCAGCCGGCCCACCGTTATCGGCAGCTTAAAGCGCCTGGGCCCGGCGCTTCCGGGATTGAAGTAGAGCACACCGTTTTTCCATTCCAGCTTGGGCACATGGCTGTGCCCGTAAATAACGGCGGCAAATTTCGCGGCTTCTGGCTTCAGGTCGAGATCGTGAATGCTGTGCAGAACGTAGATGGATATTTCGCCGATCTCAAGAACGTTCGTAGCTGAGATTTTCTTTGCCCACGCGCCGTGGTCAACGTTGCCTCGCACGGCGATCACGGGCGCAATCGCGGCCAGCCTGTCTAGAATTACGGGGTCTCCGATATCGCCCGCATGAATGATGTAGTCCGATCCTTGCACAGCGGCGACAGCTTCAGGACGCAACAGGCCGTGCGTGTCGGAGATGACGCCGATGATCAAGGACAGATTCTAATGGAGGACGAGCCTCTGGCCTCCAGCGGGCGGCGCCCGGCCTCCATTTGCCGGCCTCAGCCGTTCGCTAATTCTTTCGCGCGCTGGGCGGCTTTTACCACGGCTTTGATCAGCGTGACTCGCAACTTGCCTTCTTCGAGTTCGAGAATGCCATCGATCGTGCAGCCTGCGGGCGTGGTTACAGTGTCTTTCAGTTGTGCCGGATGTTCGCCGGTTTCGAGTACGACCGTGGCCGAGCCTAGAACTGTTTGCGCGGCCAGCAGTGTTGCAACATCGCGAGGCAAACCCACCTTTACGCCCGCTTCCGCGAGCGATTCCAGAATGATGTAAATGTAAGCTGGCCCGCTCGCCGATAATCCGGTGACGGCATCCATCAATTTTTCATCGACGACGACGGTTCTGCCCACGACCCCGAACAGCGTGCTGGCGATCTCCAGATGTTGCGCCGTCGCGAACTTCCCTTTGCACAACGCAGTCATGCCGCAACCCACCACGCAAGGAGTGTTCGGCATGGCGCGCACCACCGGCACGGCACGCTTCAGGACCCGCTCGATACGGCTGGTCGGAACCGACGCAGCTACAGAGATGATGATCTGGTTCTTAGTCACACTGGGGCGGATTTGTTCCACGACCGGGTCGACAATCTGCGGCTTGACGCAGAGCAGAATGATGTCGGCGTTGCGCGCGGCGGCGCGGTTGTCCGTTGTTACGGGAATGCCCAACTTCTTACTGAGGCTTCGCGCCTTTTCTTCGTGCTGAACGGTGGCGACGGTCGTCTTGCTGGAAAACAGCCGCTTTTCCAGGAGCGCTTTGAGCAGGATTCCGCCCATCTTTCCTGCTCCCAGTACGGCGACGCGCTTTTTGGAAAAATCAGAGGACATCCATAACCTCGGCAAGGGTCGCGTTAATGGGGAAAAAACCTCCCTTTTGTCATTCCGAGAAGCGAAGCGACGAGGAATCTGATTTCACTCGACGACGCAAAGACCAGACCCACGCGTTGCTCGGAATGCAAGAACCGTAGTGCAAAATCCGCTAGAGGGCGGCGGTTTTATCCGCGATCAGCTTTTTGATCTTTTCTACGAACTCCGCGGCCGGCATGTCTTCGGTTTTTTCTTTGCCGCGAATGCGGACGTTTACTTTTCCGGCTTCCGCCTCTTTGTCGCCAACGACCAGCAAAAACGGAACTTTCTGCATGGCGTGCTCGCGAATCTTGGCATTCATCTTTTCGTTGCGGGCATCGACTTGAACGCGCAGTCCAATGGCCTTGAGTTGGTCGGCGACTTTGTTCGCATAGTCAACGTGGCGCTCGGCAATCGGAATCATTACAGCCTGCACTGGCGAGAGCCACACCGGGAACGCGCCCGCGTAGTGCTCGATCAGTACACCGAAAAAGCGCTCAATCGATCCAAACAGCGCGCGATGCACCATCACCGGTTGTTTGCGCGTGCCATCCTCAGCCACATATTCAAGGTTAAAACGCTGCGGCAGATTGAAGTCGACCTGGACGGTCGAAAGCTGCCAAAGGCGTCCGATTGCATCCACCAGCTTGATGTCGATCTTCGGCCCATAAAACGCTCCTTCACCCGGGATCACCTTGTATTCGATATTCCGCTGCTTGAGCGCATTTTCGAGCGAGCGGTTGGCCATGTTCCACTGCTCTTCCGACCCGAGAAAATTCTTGCGGTCATTCGGATCCCAAGTGGAGAGCTCGGTCTGGTACTGATCGAAGCCGAAGACCCTCAGCACCTCGAGAGCAAAATCCAGGCAGCCCCCAATTTCGGCTTCGATCTGCTCCGGCGTACAGAAGATGTGGGAGTCATCTTGAGTGAAGCCCCGCACCCGCAACAGTCCGTGCATCACGCCAGAACGTTCGTAGCGATAAACCGTCCCCAGCTCACCCAGCCGCACCGGAAGGTCGCGGTACGACTTCAGCGAGTCTGCGTAAATCAAAATGTGGCCGGGACAGTTCATGGGCTTGAGACGATATTCCGCATCGTCGAGCTCCATAGAGTCGAACATGTTCTGCGAATAGTAGCCTTCGTGGCCGGAAACATGAAACAGTTGCCGCCGCACCACGTGCGGGGTGTAGACGAGTGAATAGCCGCGCTTGATGTACTCAGCGCGCATCCAGTCTTCCATCTCCTTGCGGATGATGCCGCCCTTGGGATGCCAGAAAATCAGCCCTGGCCCGGCGAGTTCCTGGATGGAAAACAAATCAAGCTGCTGTCCAAGCACGCGGTGGTCGCGCTTCTTGGCTTCTTCCTGTTTGTTCAGGAAGTCGTCGAGGTCTTTCTTCGAAAAGAACGAAGTGCCGTAAATACGCTGCAGTTGCGGATTCTTCTCGTCGCCAAGCCAATAAGCGCCAGCGATACTGAGCAGCTTAAACGCCTTGATTTTGCCAGTCGACGGAATGTGCGGACCACGGCAGAAATCGGTGAACTTGCCGGTGCGATAAATCGAAATCTTCTCATCGGGCTTGGTGAATTGCTCGATGAAATGGCACTTCATGAAGTCGCCGTCTTTTTTGAACTCCTGCAGCCCTTGATCGCGAGGCAAAAATTCGCGCGCGTAAGGAATATTCTGCTGGACGAGTTCCTGCATCTTGTTCTCGATTTTTTCCAAATCCTCCGGAGTGAATGGAGTCGGACGATAGAAATCGTAGAAGAACCCGGTTTCGGTGGCTGGGCCATGGCCGAGTTTGGTCTCCGGGAAGAGCTCAAGAACCGCAGCCGCCAGCAGATGCGCGGACGAATGCCGGTAAACTTCGAGCGCTTCGGGATCGCGCTCCGTCAGGATCCTGAGATCAGTATCCTTTTCCAAAGGCCGGGTGAGATCGATGAGATCGCCATTGGTCTTCGCGGCGAGGGCAGCGTCCGCCAATCGCTGGCCGATAGACTTGGCAACATCGAGCGCAGTGCCGCCTTTGGGTAGTTCTTTGACGCTCCCGTCGGGGAGCTTGATATGAATGCTGTCTGCCATAGGGGTCTGCTTCAGTATAAAGCACGTAAGGGGGCGGACGCCCTTCTCCGCCCGGCGGTCATTGTGGGGCGCGGGCGCCTTCGCCCGCGTAGTTTCGACCACGGTCATTGGCATCGGTCGCTTCGCTCACTGCCCGGGCGAGCCGTCCAGGGCTAAGTGATTCCAACCAAGCTTGACCGTTCTTTGGCTTCAAATTTAAGCTGATATCTCACCTCTTGATGGTTCTTACGTCTATCAGATTGGCCTCCCGAGCCTCACTCGAACCCAGATGGAAGGAATCAACCATGAATCATAAGAAAATTGCAGAGCTGTGGTATGTAGTCGTGCTGGTTTTATGTTTAGGAACCGGCGCCGTTCAAGCGCAGACCCTTACTCCAAACGCTTCCAGCACGCTGGCGGGCACGCCCGAAGCCTTTATGGCAGCCTGCCGCAGCGATCTCGATTTGACCAAGAAGCAAGTCGCGGACATCAAGGCGACCAAGTCTCCGCGCGATGCCATGGCCACACTGCAAGCGTTCGATACCACGATCCTGATTGCCGGCGATGCCGCCGCGCGCTCCGGGCTGGCCGAGCAGGTGCATCCGGCGAAGCCATTTCGCGATGCGGCCCAGGTCTGCGAGCAGGAAGCCAGCCAACTGCTTACTGACATCTCGCTCGACAAGGACATGTACAACGTCCTGGCCTCGCTCGACGGTTCCAAGCTCGACAGCGCTGGAACTTATTTCTTACGGACAACCCTGCGCGATTACCATCGCGCCGGCGTCGATCGTGACGATGCCACCCGGGCGAAGATCCGGCAACTTCAGGACGAACTGGTGAAAATCGGCCAGGAGTTTGATCAAAACATTCCTGCTGACGTGCGCACAATACAACTGGACCCATCGCAGTTGGACGGTCTTCCGGAAGATTACAAGCAGGCCCACAAGCCAGACGCCTCCGGCAAGGTAACGCTCAAAACCGATAACACGGATTACATACCCTTCCGGGAATATGGCACCAATGAAGCGGCGCAAGAAGCTTTCTACGAGGCGTACGCGCAGCGCGCTTATCCCAAGAACATCGAGGTGTTGTCACGCCTGCTGCAGAAGCGTTATGAACTGGCGACGACATTGGGCTATTCCGATTGGGCGGCCTATGTCACCGAAGACAAGATGGTCGCAACCAAGCAGAACGCTGCGGATTTTATCGAGAAGATTACGGTAGCATCGCAGGCCAAGTCGCAGGGGGACTACGACCAGCTACTCGCCTATAGACGTCGTCAGGAGCCGAACGCGACTACGGTCGACATTTGGAATTACCACCATTTCCTGCACGAAGCGACCATCGAAAAGTACGGATACGATTCTCAGTCCGTGCGTCCCTACTTCGAATACACCCGCGTTCTGCAAGGGATTCTCGACCTGACCAGCCAGATGTATGGCATTACTTACAAACGCGTGACCAATGCTCAGGTCTGGCATCCGGATGTTGCGGTTTACGACGTGTTCGACAGCGGCAAACTGCTTGGCCGGATTTATTTTGACATGTTTCCACGCGCCAATAAATACAAGCACTATGCAACCTTCAACCTCGCCACCGGCAAAGAAGGATTCCGCCTGCCGGAGTACGTGCTGGTTTGCAACTTCCCACAACCCACCGACGGCCCCGGCCTCATGGAACGCGATGACGTAATTGTGTTCTTCCACGAATACGGGCATCTGCTGCATGGGATTTTCCGCGGGAACACAAAGTGGGCTACCGGCGATCTGGAAAACGACTTCATCGAAGCTCCCTCGCAGATGTTTGAGGAGTGGGCGAAAGATCCCACTGTGCTGCAAAACTTCGCCCGCAATTACAAGACGAATGAGCCGATTCCGACCGAGCTGGCAAAAAAGGCCGAAGCCGCGGATGAATTTGGCCGAGCGCTCGGTGTGCGAATGCAAATGTTCTACGCAGCCATCAGCCTGGACTACTACAACCGCGACCCGCAGGGACTGGATACGACCAGGCTGATGGCTCAATTGCAGGAACGTTATACGCCGTTCAAGTATGTGACCGGCACGCACATGCAGGCTGCATTCGGCCACCTGAACGGTTATTCGGCGGTTTACTACACTTACATGTGGTCTCTGGTGATCGCGAAAGACATGTTCACGGAGTTTAAACACGACGGGCTGACCAATCCTGTGATCGCGAAAAAGTATCGCGACACAGTCCTCGCGGCAAGCGGAACCAAGCCAGCCGCCGCAATGGTAAGCGACTTCCTCGGCAGGCCGTATTCGTTCAAAGCCTACGAAGAATGGCTGAACGGGAACTGATCTGGCTCTTGGGACACGTAAGGGCGGACGTCCTCGTCCACCCGGTGGCAATGTTCCTATTTGATTTCTTGTTCATAACCTGGACGAGGTGATTGGGGCTGTGTGATTTTCGTTTTTACCAACCCGACTTCTGGCCTTTATTCTGCTCATCCAGCCATTTTTGCAGTGGGGCGAAGTAGTCGAGTAACGCGCTCGCGTCCATCTGGCGCTGGCCGGTCAAGGCTTCCAATGCATCTGGCCACGGTTTGCTCTGGCCCATCTCCAGCATCTTGTTGAATTTTGCGCCGGCTTCTTTCGAGCCATAGAAAGTGCAGCGATTTAGCGGACCTGTGTATCCCGAGGCCTGGCACAAAGCGCGATAGAACTGAAACTGCAGAATCCGAGCCAGGAAGTATCGCGTGTATGGCACATTGGCGGGGACGTGATACTTGGCGCCGGGATCGAAGTCGGCCTCGCTGCGTGCAACCGGCGGAGCTACGCCCTGATATTTCAGGCGAAGATCCCACCAGGCTTCGTTGTAATCGGCAGGAGTGATTTCACCGGAGAAGACCTTCCATCGCCACTGATCAATCATCAGACCGAAGGGTAGAAACGCCACCTTGTCGAGGGCCTGGTTCAGCAGCAGAGGAATATCGCTCTCGGCTGAAGGCACTTTGCCCAGCAGTCCAATGGTCTTGAGGTATTCGGGGGTGATTGCCAGCGCGATAGTGTCGCCGATGGCCTCGTGAAAGCCGTCATTGGCGCCGTTCTTGAATAAGAAAGGCTGGTTCTCGTACGCGCGCTGGTACATGTTGTGTCCGAGTTCGTGGTGGATGGTGACGAAATCGACATCACGAATCTGGATGCACATCTTGACGCGCAGATCATCGAAGTTGTCGATGTCCCACGCGCTGGCGTGGCAGACCACATCGCGGTCACGCGGTTTGGTTAGAAGCGAACGCGTCCAAAACGTGTCGGGCAGGGGAGCGAAACCCAACGATTTATAGAAGCCTTCTCCATAGCGCACCATGCCCTTGGCATCGAGGTTCTTGGCTTGCAGCAACGCGGTCAGATCGTAGCCGCGGCTCTTCTCATCCAGACCAAGGATGGGGAAGATGTTGCCCCACTCCTGGGCCCAGGGGTTTCCGAGCAGGTCGGCGGGAATGGGACCATCCGGCGGAACCACTTGCGGACCGTACTTCTGCACCAACCGCGCCCGGATATAAGTATGCAGAGAAAGATAAAGCGGACGAACCTGCTGCCAGAGCCGCTCAACTTCTGCGCTGAACTGCACCGGAGTCATGTCATAACCAGCGCGCCAAAGTGCGCCGGTGTCCTTGAAGCCAAGTTCCTTGGCTCCCTGATTCGAGAGCTGCACAAACCGGGCATAGCGTTGGCGCATAGGAGCGCCGACCTTGTGCCATCCTACCCAGAGATCTTTAAGTTCGTTGGGATCGCGGCTCTCTCCCATCATCGTCTCAATGGCTGTGATGTCGAGGCAGTTGTCCGGCTTGGGACAGTACTTGCCCTTGCCGTAATCGCCGTCCATTGAGACCGCAATTTGCGTCATCTCCTTTCGCAACGCCGGATCCTTTGGAGCAGGCGCCGTGAGCGACAGCCGCAGCAGCGTGAATTGGCGGGACAGTTCGGGCGGAAGTGATAGGCCATCGAAACGCTTCGCTTGCTCGATCAGCTCCGTAGTGGCCGCGGTGAGTTGATCCTGAGCATCGGCCGACAGCGCTTGCGTGTCGTCGGTAATGAAATTTTCCTGTACCCAACTGGCACGAGCTGCCTTGACCTCGATCTCATTGAGCCTGGCCTGAGCCTGTTTCATGAACTGCTCGGCGTCGGCGACCGTCGGTTTTGAAGCGGCCTGGGCCTGAATTACTACGAGAGATGAAAATAGAAATAGCAGAACGCGAAATTTCATTCCGATCCTCCGGTTGAGCATTATGAATGAGCGGAGGGGAATTGTCAGGTTTTAGCGGGAATTTGCATAGGGATGCGGCAGCCGAGTTCTTCGCTGTGGAGACGTAGCTAGCTAAGTCTCTACAGAAGGTTGAATTATCGCCGGAGTATTTCGGTGATACAGATCTTCTATCGCCTGGTGAACTTTGGCCGACAGCTCTTCCATATTGCGCAGCGTATACCCAGACGTTGGAATAGGCTCACCCAATCGCATTTCCAGCGGGCGGCATTTGATGTGGTAGGTGTTCATCGGAAGCAGTTCGTAGGTTCCTACCAGCGCGACCGGTACGATATCCACTTGCGCTTTGATCGCGAGATAAAACGCTCCCGGCATGAAAGGCTTGATTTCTCCATCCGGTGTACGGCCGCCTTCAGGAAAAATCACCAGCGGCATCCCGCTCTGCAGGCTCTTTACCGCTGACCGGATATGCGCAATCGATCGTGTGGGCTTCTGCTGATCAATGCAAACTTGTCCCGACCTTCTCAAGTGCCATCCGACGATGGGATATGAGAGCAATTCCTTCTTGAACAGAATTCGGAATTCGAAGGGCAAATAAACGTAGAGCACGGGAATGTCCAGGGCAGAGGCGTGAGTCACGGCGTAGACGTGGGGCTTCGAGGTGTCGATCTTTTCCAGGCCGCTGACCTTGACCGGAGAAAGGATCGTCTTCATGATCAGCCAGGACCAGAAGCGCGCAAAGCCGTGCAGGATACGGCTCTTCTCGCCGAACAGAGAAACGGGGATGGAAACAATCCCGAGGACGACCGTGTACAGCCAGATCAGCGGATCGAAGATGAGATATGAGCGCAGACTGCTAAGCCAACCGTATTTATCGTCGGCGACAGGGGAACGCACATCTTCCTGGCTCAGTGCGGTCGCCCGGTCCGGAGAAAGGCCCGTAGATAACGGTGGCTCCGTCCGCGTTTGCTCGCCGATCGATGTGTGTAGTTCCGGCATTGGAACGACTAAACCTTTACCCCTACGATCCGCATGGCCTCTCCAACAATGTATATCGAACCCGTTATAACTACTATGCCGCCGGGACCAGCCAGGGAACGGGCTCGCTCAAGCGCGGAAGCCACGTCTGTCGCTTCTTCGATGTCGGTTGCGGTGCGCGCGGCTGCTTCTCGAATCTCATCCGGCGTGGCCGATCGTGGATTGTCGGCCCGTGTGGCAATGACGCGCTCTGCGAGCGGGAAGAGGATCTCCGTGATCTCGCTGATTGCTTTGTCGCGCATCGCTCCAAAGATGAACGTGAGCGGACGGTCTCCATAGCAAGTGGAGAGAGCGGAGCGGAGCGCCCATGCCCCCGCTGGATTGTGCGCCACATCGAGAACGTATTCGGGCGCGTTACCTTCAGCGGGGATGACCTGGAAGCGTCCGGTCCAACTGGTTTCGCGAATGCCGCGTTCGATTGCTTCCGGCGTAATGGTGAATCCTTGATGGCTGAGAACTTCAGCTGTTGCAATTGCGAGCGCGATGTTTCGCAACTGGTGGCGTCCGACAAGCGACGTCTCCGCTAAAATCTGTTTCCCCATCACCTGTAGAGGATAGCGGGAAACCAAGAACGCATCCCTGCCGTGTTGGGTCGCATTCTTGCCCTGCTTCGCGGCTGATTCCGATAGTTCATGACGTTCACGCATCAGATATTCACCGCTACCTGGAGAAACTGGCGGCACGTAAGGAACCGCACTCACGCCTTGGGCGCCCAAGTCGATGATCGTGTTCCCGATCACATCATTCGCCTGCGGCAGTTGAGGCAGGGTCACAACCACTCCACCTGGCCGAATGATTCCGGCTTTCTCGCGGGCGATCTCGGCCACTGTGTTGCCCAGAAACTTCTGGTGGTCGAGCGAAATATCGGTGATCACGCTCACCCGCGGTTCGATCACGTTGGTCGCATCCAGTCGACCGCCCATGCCAACTTCTAACACGGCGATTTCGACTTTGTTTTGGGCGAAGTATTCGAATGCAATCGCGGTCAGCATCTCGAAAAAACTGGGATGCCAGGGCAACTCGCCTTCTTCCACCAGGCGCTCGGCGGTGCGATCCACCACGTCGTGCAGCAAGGCGAACTCGTCGTCGCTGATTTCGGTCCCGTTGATCCGAATTCGCTCGTTAATCCGCACGAGGTGCGGCGACGTGTAGAGTCCCGTGCGCAAACCCGACGCTCGCAGAATGGAGGCGAGCGTTGCCGCCGTCGAACCCTTGCCGTTCGTTCCTGCGATCAAAACACCTGGAAACCTGAGTTCGGGATGATTCAAAGCTTCCAGCAGGACTCGCATGTACGCCAAGTCAAACTTGTGCGACGGCGCGTTCGCCAGTTCGTGACCGAGCGCATACATCCGCGCAACCGCGGTTTCGTAAGACAAGGACAAGCTATCAGCCTTTAGCCATCAGCTTTCAGATTACCAGTTTGCCGTTTGCGATTCGGAGTTTGCCATAATCCAGCAGCCAACGCTGAAAGATGTGGCCTGAATGGAGTGAGAAGTCACTTGGCTGAAAGCTTAGGCAGCCGCCATAAATTCGAGCGCCCGTCCAACATAGGACTTCAACTGTTTGCGGGGCACAACCGCATCGAGCATGCCGTGTTCCAGGAGAAATTCGCTGCGCTGAAATCCGGGAGGCAATTTCTGGCGGATGGTCTGCTCGATCACACGTGGCCCGGCGAAACCGATCAAGGCTCCCGGTTCAGCGATATTCAAATCGCCCAGCATGGCGAACGAAGCGGTCACGCCTCCGGTCGTCGGATCGGTCAGCACAGAGACGTACGGCACGCGAGCTTCGTCCAACCGGGCTAGCGCAGCAGAGATTTTGGCCAGTTGCATCAGGCTGATTACGCCTTCCATCATGCGAGCACCGCCCGAGGCCGAAACAATGATGATGGGGGCCTTGGTCTCGGTCGCCTGCTCGATGGCTCGAGTGATCATTTCACCTACCACTGCTCCCATGCTTCCGCCGATAAACGAGTACTCCATCGCGCTCACAATCACTGGGCGGCCGTTAAGCTTGCCACGCGCGTTGATGACAGCATCTTTCAGGCCCGTGTCTGCCTGTGCCTGTTCCAGGCGCGATGAATAGGTTTTCAAGTCGGCGAACTTCAGCGGGTCGGTCGAGACCAGATTACCGTCGAAAACTTCGTACTGATTGTCGTCCAGGAGCTGGGCCAGGCGGGTGCGGGCGTCAATGCGGAAGTGCTTATCGCATTTCGGGCAAACGTTCAGATTCTCTTCGAGATCCTTTTTCCAGATGATTTGGCGGCAGCTCTCGCACTTTACCCATAAGCCCTCAGTGCGGACTTTTTTCTCGCCGGTGGCATCCAGGTCGCCGGATTGTCGTTTGAACCAGGTCATAGGAACTTAGGAATTTCAATCACTCAATTTCAGTACTCGATTCCTCTCTGCGCCATCACGCCTTTCTCGTACGCGTGCTTCACCTGCCGCATTTCCGTGACGGTATCGGCCAGTTCAACGATTGCCGGGTGCGCATTCCTGCCGGTCAAGATAACATGAACCATCTCTGGCTTGTTTTTCAGGCTCTCGGCCACCTTCGCGGCGTCGAGCATACCGTAGCTGATGGCGTAGTTAATCTCGTCAAGAATAACCAAGTCCCAGGAGCCGGACTGGATCGCGCGCTCGGCCTCGGCCCATGCATCTTCGACCATCTTTACGTCTTCCGGATCCGGCTTCTCGGTCCCGACTTTCACGAAGCCCCGGCCCATTTGCTTCATGATGAACTTGTCTCCGAATGCCTGTACGGCATCGAGTTCGCCGTAGTGCCAAGAGCCCTTGAGGAATTGCAGCATTAGCACTTTCATCCCCTGGCCTACGGCCCGCAGAGCCGTTCCCATGGCAGCTGTGGTCTTGCCCTTGCCCGGCCCGGTATTCACGATGATCAGACCGCGACGAATATCCTGCATACTTGGGAATAATTGATTGTACCTTTTCGGCGCGGATGAAGGGTTGAGTGCCTGAGGTAGGGGTAAAAAGTAATTGAGTAATCTGCCAATTTGCAATCGAAGCCGGCAGGTCAGTGCCAATTACAAATTACTCAATTACAAAGTCCTTTAGCCGAATTGGCTGTGAAAATAATAGAGGCGGACATGAGTGTCCACTGTACACTACTCGAACACAATCTTCTCGAATCCCAAACCCTGCAGCAGACTGGTAATGGTCGAAGCTGCATTCTGCTGAGCTGTCGCCAAAATATTATCGGCCAGGGCCGCCGCCTGAAGTTGGCGCTCCGCCTCCTGCCGCACTTCCGTCTCTAGATTCGGATCGGTCGGCACCAACAACCCAGTCTGCCGCGAGTACACGCGAGTTTTCGCACTGTCGAGCCGGGTGGTGAACACCTGCGGCGCGGGAAGATGTATCCGAACCTGTTTCTCCTCCACGCGAACGTCCCCCGGCCTGAGATTAGAAAAATCAATTCCCGCCACAACCTCGCCGTGTACCAGCATCAACAACCGATCCCCAGCCAGAAAATCCGGGAAGACGGGGCTCTCCTTCTCCCCGGTAACCAGTTTGTCCATGGTGTAAATGACAGTCTCCAGCCGCTGCAGCCGCTGGATGCGGTCGACGACGGTGGGTTGGCTCATATCGACGGCAAGAACTCTGCCGGTCACCGACGACCAAAGCTGGCTCGACAGACTCCTCGCGGAATTTCGCGAAAGCACCCACCAACCGAGAGATCCGGCCAACACCACCCCTGCAAACAATCCGGCGACTAGTCCCAACACAACCGAAGATCGAGGCAACGCAGCAGGCATGTCGCAAGATTATCACCGTGCTGGGCTGACACACTCTTGTCTCCGGTCGCCGACATCAGTCATGTAGGGGGATCTCTCGTCCGCCGCCGTTGACGTTGGGGAGCCGGCCAGAGAATCAAGAAAGCGGGCAGGAGTGTCCACTCTACACTATCCGCCACCCGCATCTTCGAGCCCGCCCCGAGCATCTACTTGCCATGGAATTCCGACAACTTGGCTACTCCGGATTAAAAGTTCCCGTCCTGAGCTTCGGCACCGGCACCTTTGGAGGCCGTGGCGAATTCTTTCAAGCTTGGGGCAATAGTGACGCCAAAGAAGCCACCCGCCTGATCGACATCTGCCTCGAAGCCGGAGTCAATTTCTTCGACACCGCCGACGTTTATTCGCAAGGCGCGTCGGAAGAAATCCTCGGCAAAGCCATCGCCGGCCGCCGCAATCAGGTCTTGATCTCGACCAAGGCCACGTTCGCGATGGGAGACGGCCCCAACGATCTTGGATCTTCACGCCATCGCCTGATCCCGGCCTGCGAAGCCAGCCTGCGCCGCCTCAACACCGATTACATTGACGTCTATCACATGCACGGATTCGACGCGCAGACGCCGATCGAAGAAACCATCACGACTCTCGATAAGCTAGTCCAAAGCGGAAAGGTCCGTTACATCGCCTGCTCTAACTTCTCGGGATGGCATCTGATGAAGTCCCTCGCCGTCTCTGAAAAATACGGCTGGGCCCGTTACGTAGCTCATCAAGCCTACTATTCGCTGGTGGGTCGCGACTTCGAGTGGGAGTTGATGCCGCTGGGCCTCGACCAGAAAGTAGCCACAATAGTTTGGAGCCCATTGGGGTGGGGCAGGCTTACCGGAAAACTCCGCCGGGGAAAACCGCTGCCCGAAGTCAGCAGGCTGCACAGCACCAGTGAGCAAGGCCCGCCAGTTCCGAACGAATATCTTCATAAAGTTGTGGACGTGCTCGACGAGGTTGCCAGGGAGACCAGCAAAACTATCTCGCAAATCGCTCTGAACTGGCTCCTGCAAAGGCCTACCGTAGCCAACGTAATCATCGGCGCCCGCAACGAAGAACAGTTGCGCCAGAATCTAGCCGCCGCAGAATGGAATCTGACCCCGGACCAAGTAGCGAAGCTCGCCGCCGCGAGCGAAGTCACCCCAGCCTACCCCTACTGGCACCAACGACAGTTCAACAGAAACCCAAAACCAGTGTAGGCCGTACAACTCCTATCCGCCGCGGTTTTTGTCACCCACCCCCGTGTTGTCGCCGCTTGCGGTCATCCGCCCGCCTGCTGTCATCCTGAGAGAAGCGAAGGATCCCTGCATTTTGCTAGCAGCACCTAACCGGTTCGCATCGTATAAACGTCAATGGAACCCCAGAAGCGGGCCCGATTTCTTCCACCTGGGAGTACGCAATCTTGACAGCGCCTTCCCCGAGAGATAACTTGATCTTGCTCCCTTGGTGTTCGTTTCCACTCCCAAAAAGCCATCCAGCAGTTTTTGCCATTGCTGTAGAAGCTTGAAAGGTGAGCAGTATGACCTCAAAGATTTCCCCATTTCTTCTTTGTTGCGTATTAGCGGTAATCGCCTGGACCCTCATTCATGCGGCCGATGGTCCAGCCAAGTCTGCTCCCGACTGGCCGCAGTGGGCACGCACTTCCTTGCACACCAGTTCGACTCACGCTGTTGGGCAAAGCCCGAAGACTAGACTCGCCGATATTACTTACGACCCTTTCGTGGCCCAGGAGAAAGCAGAGTCTTCTGAAGAACTGCTCGCGCACTATCAAGTGCCACTCGTCGATGGCAATTCTGTATTCCTCGAATACAAAACGGGGAAGTACGTTTCGTGCAATCCACCCGGCTCCGGCCAGCCTTATCCCTGCGGACCGGATGATTGGAACACGGAGATCTGGAACGAGCGCGCTTTCGCCTGGAAAAGCGGCGCATTGGTTAAGGCCTGGAACTTTCGCACCGACTGGAAACCTGAGCCCAACACCGACTTCGGCGGCCAGAACAGCGACGGTCTTTTTGGCTGGGAACCCGTGTTCCACGCCGCGCTCTGGAACGGAAACGTATATGTTCCCGGCTTGGGCGGAACGATTTACAAGGTTAACGAGACCAATGGGACAATGGTGGCCCGCTACAACCCGTTTCACACCATCGACGCCAACCGGTTTGTGTCCGGACCGCTGACCATCGACGCCGCTGGCAACGTTTTCTACAACGTCCTCGAATTGGACGCCAAGAATCCCTGGAGTGTGGATGTACGCAACTCATGGCTGGTGAAGATCAAGCAAAGCGGGTCGGTGGAGAAGGTCAACTACTCCAAGCTGGTAACGGAAGGAATGTCTGACGGTTCGCAGCGACCGGGCGTCAACATCTCGCCTGCCGTCTCCACCGACGGCAAGACGATCTACACCGCCAGCGTTGCCCACTTCAATCTGCTCGACGCAAACCTCATTGCGGTGAACTCCGATCTGACGCCGAAGTGGCACACTTCCTTGACGAATCTGGCAAATGGCCAAATCACGGCTGCCATCTTCGATCTTTCCTCTGCAACTCCCGTAGTGCTTCCCGACGGCAATCTCTTGTTCGGGGTTCTCGCCTCGGACACCAGCCGCGGCTACATGCTGAAATTCAGCTCCGCCGGGAAGTACGTAACCTCGTTTGATTTCGGTTGGGACGATACGCCTGCCATCTACGTTCACGATGGCACATATTCCGTCATCACCAAGAACAATTTCTACAGCACCAGCGGCCCTTACTACATAACCCAGCTGAATGCCGACCTGGTCCCCGAATGGAGCTATAAGAGCGTCGACAATTTTGAATGGTGCGTCAACGCCCCCGCCGTAGACAAGAACGGAACCGTGTACGCGGACAGCGAGGATGGCAACCTGTTCGTCATCAAACAAGGGGGGACGCTGAAGGGACAAATTTTCCTGCAGCAGGCTCTGGGCGCAGCCTACACGCCAGCCTCAATCGGCCTGGATGGGAAGATCTATACCCTGAATAACGGCGACATGTTCGTAGTCGGCAACTGAGGAGCGACGAACAAGCAACTTCCGTGTAGGGCGGACACTCCCGCCCGCCGCCGCTCACCTTGATATCGCCAGTGGTTTGCGATTCGTAGCAAGGCGCCTTCAGGCGCTGATGTCGCGCCGTCATCCTGAGGAAGCGCGGCCCGCGCAAGCGAAGGCCTGCCGACGAAGGATCTATGCCATCTGTTTATTCGACCTATCTCTTTGCGATAAGAACGTGAGTTGCATTCTCTCCAGCGACTGTTCGCTCAATCCCGAAGCCAAGTTGCGGCAGATTGATTCCATTAAAAAGATGTTCACCCTCGCCCAAGAGCACCGGCGATGCCGCTAGGTGCAATTCGTCAATCAAGCCCGCGATCAGGTACTGTCGAATGACAGACACGCCGCCGCCGATTCGCACATCTTTGCCCTGAGCCGCGTCTTTCGCTTTTCTCAGAGCACACTCCAATCCATCAGTGACAAAGTGAAACGTCGTGCCGCCCTCCATCGCGAGGGAAGTTCGCGGGTAATGCGTGAGCACAAAAACCGGCGTATGATACGGAGGATTCTCGCCCCACCAGCCCTTCCATGAGTCATCCTTCCAAGGACCACGAACCGGCCCAAACATATTTCGCCCCAGGATCCAGGCGCCTACGTTATCGAAAGAACCCTCAGCAAAATCATTGTCGATGCCCGTCGTTCCGCCGCACTGACCCTGCATCTTCGTAAACACTTCAGTCTCTCGAAACCAAGCGTGCAGCTCCAATCCGCGTACCCCAAGCGGATTGCTCAGGTCCTGCCGGGGCCCAGCCCCAAACCCATCAATCGAAACCGAAAACGCCCCGACTCTGACTTTGCTCATGAGCACAGTTCCGCGGTCTGATGATTCTATTCCAATTCGCAACCCCTGTAGGGCGGGCACTCCTGTCCGCCGCCCTTGAGCTGGCCAGGCTGTCATCCTGCGGAAGCGCCGGCCTTCGCAAAGTGAAGGACGAAGGACGAAGGACCTCTGCACTCTGTCGATGCGACGAACTTCACCCGCTTCGTGGAATGAAAGCTCAACTTCTGAATGTGGCCACCCACGCGACCGAGACTTCTGCCACTACCACAGGAACGCATACGTGATCCCCTGCCACCAGGGAGGATTGTGTTGCCACAAGTACAACGCGAGGCCTTGGCTACCATCAATAACGGCAACGCATAGATACACCTTGTGGATGTGCCGGTCTACCAGCAGGTCGTGCGCAACGCCGAGAAGGATCAGCAATCGAGCAGAGGAAAGAAGAGATTCTAGTCGAACACCTAGTCAAAGCCAATGGCCGCGTCCATGAGCCCGCAGGTTGCGATAAAGACCAGTCGGCGATGCACTTCTTGCTTCGTGCGCCAAAAGATGGCAAGCGGGATGCACACGCCAAAGGCGATCATGTCGTAGAACGGGACGCTCGCGCAAAATAGAAATACCGATGCACCATCCCATTTCGACCAGTCAAGGCGGTCGTGCTAATTTTCTTGGATTCTGTGCTTCTGCCAAATCTTTCCCCAGGTTATCGGAATCCGGGGAATCTGGGGCGAGTTTCACGAACGGCTCGCTACGTGGCCGACCAACTAACTCCTCTCTTTCTCATCAATCGGTTTGACGCTGGGCCGCCTATGTTCCTATAATGCAAGCTACAGCACCCTGAAAATTGAATGGTACGGGGTGGTCATCACGCTCGATGATTTGGCGTGAGACGCTGGGTGTTAGGGTCTGACTTCCCCGTTTGAGCGCGTGGCCCGGTTGGCTACCGAGCGGGGCCCAGTACGGTCCGTGATAAGGACTTGAAGCGAGAATCCCGATACAATCTCCAAGGAGTTCAAGCAACCCCATGACAAGAAAGTTTCCGCGATTTATTCTGGCTAGTGTGTTCGTTATCTCGGTTACCGCCCTGGCTCAAACTGCTAGCGCGGGCTCCGGATTGCCCGCCGCTCCCAGCGCTGCCGCCTCCACACCTGACACCACCGTCGCGGGCACGGGAGGCAAGATAGGTACGATCAACATTGAGCAGGCAATCTTCGCCAGCAATGAAGGGCAACGCGACTTCGAAGCGCTCAGCAAGAAACTCGAGCCGAAACAGACCGAGCTGAAAAACATGAACGACGAAGTGGAGAGCCTGAAGAAGCAGCTCAACGACCAAGGCCCGAAGCTCAACGACGATTCTCGCGGCACCCTCGTCAAGCAGGTCGAGGAAAAGCAGAAGCGGTTGGAGCGCTCGGTTCAGGATGCACGAGACGACGCACAGAGCCAACAGAACGAGATCGCGCAACGCATTCTGCAAAAGATGGCGCCGATCATCGTGAAGTATGCGGGCGATAAGGGGTTCGGCTTGATTATGGATACGTCCAACCCGTGGCCGCAGGGGCCCGTGCTCTGGGCCGGTCCATCCGTAGACATCACCAAGGCGATCGTCGATGCCTACAACGCGCAGTCCGGCGTTCCCGCGCCTACTCGGCCGATAACAGCGAAGCCAGCGGGCACCACCGGCGCAAAGCCAGCGGCGCCGGCAGGCGGAACCAAACCGGCAACGACCACTGCGCCCCCCAAGTAAAATCGCGACACTTTAGCTACGAAGAAAGTTCCCATAAGGCCGCTCAAAAGGCGGCCTTTTATTTTTGCCGGAACAGCCCATTGCGAATCCCTGCGTTGGTGTCATTAACAGAAGCACCAGGACTCAGGAGGACGCCATGTTTGCTGATTCGCTGCTTGACTCAACTTGGGCTGACCGTTCTCGCCGCGGTTGGACGACCATCGTTTCGTTTGCGGCGGAGACCGCCGTCGCGGGTGTGTTGATTTTGCTGCCGCTGTTCTACGCGCAAGTTCTGCCCCAGTTTCAGTTAGTCTCCCGGCTGGTGGCACCCTCTCCGCCACCGGGGCCGCCTCACCCGGAGGCTGCACGAAACTCTCATACGAACACCAGCAACTTGTCACCGGATGGCAGGATAGTCGCGCCGCTCAACGTGCCGCGAGAAGTCTCGCCGGTTGATGAATCGAGTCCTGCGCCAGCGGCGGATGCCAGCGGGCTGGGTGTGCTCGGCAGTACAGGGACCTCGCCGGGTCGGAATGGCGTTTTCGACTCGATCGGGAGCGGCCTTAATACCATCGTGCCCCCACCTCCGACGCCCTCCACTCATCCACCCCGCGTTTCCCGCATGATGGAAGGGAACCTGATTTATCGCGTGCAGCCGAAATATCCACCGTTGGCGCGGCAGGCACGAATCCAGGGAGTTGTGGTGCTCCGCGCCACGATCTCTCGCGAGGGCAAGATCGAGAATCTCCAGGTCGTTGCGGGCCATCCCCTGCTGGTGAAGTCGGCCATCGACGCAGTTCTGCAGTGGCGCTACCGTCCGTATTACTTGAACAACGAGCCGGTTGAAGTAGAAACCCAGGTAACGGTTAACTTTACGCTCTCAGGCGGATAAGTGAGAGCTTTGGAAATTTCAGGAACCCGCTCAGGGAGTGGTACGAGGGTAACCTGCGGCAATGGCCGTGGCCGCTATAATCTAAGCAAGTGGCTACCGTCGAAATTGCCAAGCGAACCGCGACCCGACCGACCTGGGCTGAAGTCTCTCTGGGAAGGTTGCGGCAGAACTTCCGCGCGGTGCAGGGGCACATCGGTTCTGGTGTCACGGTCTGCGCCATCGTTAAAGCCGATGCTTACGGACACGGCGCGGTCGAGTGCGCGCAAGCTCTCGAGCAGGAGGGGGCGACTTGGTTTGGTGTGACTTCACTGGATGAGGCAATTCCTCTCCGCGAAGCCGGTATTCGTGGGCGCATCCTGCTCATGACGGGTTTCTGGCGCGGCGAAGAGGAAGAAATCGTTCGCCTCGGATTGACTCCTACGGTCTGGGAGGTCGGGCAGGTCGAATTGTTCGAAACGGCCGCCACGGCCCTTGGCGTTTCAAAACACCCCATCCATCTAAAAGTAGATACAGGCATGGGGCGGCTGGGGGCTGCGCCCGAGGATTTGCCGCGAATTTGTTCGGCATTAGAGTCTTCCCCGCATTTGATGCTGGAGGGGCTGTCCACTCACCTCGCGTCTTCCGAAGTACTCGACCAGCCATCGGTTGTTTCCCAGTTGAAGTCTTTCGATGAAGTTCGCGATTTTTTGCGCAACGAAGGATTCAATCCACCACTCATTCATGCCGCCAACACCGGAGCTGTGATCTCGCGTCCGGAATCGTGGAACACGATGGTGCGGCCGGGGATCGCGCTCTACGGTTACTACTTGCCTTTCGAGCGGGCCGGACGAGAGGTTAGTGGCAGCGGTTTGCGGCTCGCCGTGAAGCCTGTTCTGACTTGGAAAACTCGCATTCTCTCTCTGAGAGATATGCGGGCGAACCAGGCGCTGGGCTACGGCGGAATCTATGTCACCAAGGCTCCGGCGCGCATCGCTGTGCTTCCGGTCGGATATGCGGATGGCTTGAACCGCAAGATTTCTTCTCAAGGGCGAGTGATTGTGGGCGAGAACTACGCGCCCATCGTCGGACGGATCTCCATGGATCTGACTCTGGCTGACGTAACCGGGCTGCCCGGAGTTTCGGTGGGAGACGAAGTCGTGTTGCTCGGTGCCACCGATGGCTTAAGCGTCGACGCGAGAGAACACGCCGCCCTTTCGGAAACCGTGCCCTACGAAATTCTCTGTGGAATCTCTAAGCGCGTTCCTAGAAGACCTATCGACTGACAACTCACCAGATTTCACTAAACATTGTGATATCCGCCCGGAGGCCGAATACTCAACCCTGAATGCTGATTGCCGCAGTTCAATGCACCGGTCCTGACCGTCTTCCCCGCTTTTGCTATGCTCAATCAAGTATGCCTTCACGCTACGCACAGTGGATGTACGACTGGGAGACCCGGCTTACCTCGGTAGACAACAATCGCGTGGTGCGCCCTTTGGAGTGGGGCGTGGAGTGGGCCCGCGACTGGCCTTGCCGCAACGGCTACGCTCCCGGACATATTCCCGAAGACGGCGAAAGCTACCTGCGCGCGTACAACCGGCGAATCATCGCTTCGAGTGATGAGTTTTTCTCCTATATCAAGCCGACGGATTTCCGGCTGGAACGAAGAGAGGTCAAGGTCTTTAGCACCCGCGCGGTGCCCGACCTCGCTTTGGAAGAGAAAGTCCGAGATACCCAAGCTGATTTTCTGCGCTTTACCTCGCCGGCGCATACGCCGTTTCCCGAAAATAATTTGGTCAATGCCCGCTGGTTTCCGGCGCGAGGTAAGCGTGCGATCGTGCTCTTGCCGCATTGGAACTCTGACGCGCTCGCTTATACGAGTTTGTGTCAGGTGCTGAACCTTCTCGGGATTTCGGTTCTTCGATTGACCATGCCTTACCACGACATTCGAACGCCTGGAGAGATCCTGCGCGCCGACTACGCCGTTTCCGCCAACATCGGACGTACGCTCGACGCCTGCCGCCAGGCCGTGATCGACGTTCGTTGCTGTCTGGATTGGCTCGAATCCCAGGGCTACCGCCGCCTGGGCATCCTGGGGACGAGCCTCGGCTCCTGTTACGCGTTTCTAGCGGCCGCGCACGACTCGCGTATTCAGGTCGCGGCCTTCAATCACGCCGCAACTTATGTCGCTGATGTTGTGTGGCACGGACAGTCCACGCGTCATATTCGGGAGGGCCTGGAATCACAGATTGATCTCGAACGTCTGCGGGTGTTGTGGAGTGCGGTGAGCCCCGTGTCCTACTTCGAGCAATTCTCTCGTTGGCGGAAGAAATCCCTCATTATTTATGCCAAGTATGATTTGACATTCCTGCCGGAGTTCTCGCGCAGCGCTATCGATGAGTTCGCGCGCCACGGCCTGGAGCACAAGGTCGTGGTTCTCCCATGCGGACATTACACGACCGGGGAGACGCCGTACAAGTACATCGATGGTTGGAATCTCGCGTCGTTTATGCGGACGGCCTTTGAACACTAGCAATTGACGCTGTGCACAGTGAGCGCGAAATCCTATTGTGCCGTGACGTTAAACGTCACCGTATTGGAATTCTGTCCCCCGGTGCGGACATAAACCGGCACCATTCCCATAAACATGACGTCTGTGTCCGTGACCCTTGCCATGATTTGATTTGAGGTCACAAACATGGTCGACTGGGGTGTGCCTTGCCAGAACACAACGGCGTCAGTACCGAAATTGCTGCCGTTGATGGTCATGGTGAAGGGCACGCTGTTGACAGGTACAGCGTCCGGCGTCAAAGTGCTTATCGCCGGTGGAGAGAATATCGCCACCTTCAGCGGATCATGTGGGGTCATTCCGGGAGTTCCGCATGACACGGTGAGCAGGCTTACAAGCAGAAGACCGAAGTACCGCATAGTTACCTCCGGCGGGGTCCGCCACAATGCCTAATGGGCGGGCAACGGCAACAGACTGGCCTTCTAGAGGGCTGGTGTCAAGATGAAAGAGTTTGCACTGCCGCAGGATTTTGCAGACTACCTAGTGAACCGCTTGACGGATGCTCGGTCGTTAAGGAAATTCGGAACTTGGCTCAGGCTCAAGCTTAGCCTTAGGTGAGGCTGATTGCGAAGTGCTAATCGCGAGAGGCTTGTTTAGAATGACTGACGAGGTCGCTTATCACCTCGTTCAGTACGGAGATTGAGATGAAAAACAACATGTCGCGCCCGCTGTACCAAGCCGATCCCGAGGTGGCCGCAGCTATCGACAACGAGGTTCGCCGCCAGCACGAAGGACTCGAACTGATCGCCTCAGAAAATTTCGTCAGCGAAGCCGTGCTTGAGGCCATGGGCTCGGTGTTTACCAACAAATATGCCGAAGGCTACCCGGGCAAGCGCTATTACGGAGGCTGCGAGTTCGCAGACATCGTGGAGAATCTGGCGCGGGACCGCGCCAAGCAACTCTTTGGAGCGGAACACGCCAACGTCCAGCCGCACGCCGGATCGCAAGCCAACATGGAGGCCTACTCTGCAGTGCTGCAGCCTGGCGACACCATTCTCGGATTGAACCTGGCGCATGGCGGACACCTGACGCATGGGCATCACCTCAACTTCTCCGGCAAGACTTACCGCATTGTTCCCTATGGCGTGACCAAGGAAACCGAGACCATCGACTACGACGACTTGGAAAAGCTCGCCGAAAAAGAGCGCCCCAAGATGATTATCGGGGGCGGCAGTGCTTATCCACGGATCATTGATTTCGCACGCATGCGGCAAATCGCCGATAAAATTAGCGCGCTCTTCCTGGTGGACATGGCGCACTTCGCTGGCCTGGTCGCGGGGGGCGTGCATCCTTCGCCGGTTCCGCACGCGCATATCGTGACTTCGACCACGCACAAGACTCTGCGCGGCCCGCGTGCCGGAATGATCCTGTCCAAGCAGGACTTTGCTGCCGCTATCGATAAAGTCGTATTTCCCGGCATGCAGGGTGGGCCACTCGTTCACATTATCGCCGCAAAGGCGGTGTGCTTTCGCGAGGCTATGCAGCCCGATTTCCGCGATTACGCCCGGCAGGTCGTTACCAACGCGAAGGTACTGGCTGATACGCTGTCGGCGGAGGGCTTTCGCATCATTTCTGGCGGCACCGATACGCACCTCATGCTGGTCGATGTGTTTTCCAAAGGAATGCTGGGAAGCGAGGCCGAAAAGGCCCTTGACCAGGCCGGAATTACGGTCAACAAGAACGCAATTCCTTTCGACACTAACCCGCCGATGAAACCCAGCGGCATCCGCATCGGCACGCCAGCCCTCACGACGCGGGGCATGAAAGAAGCGGAAATGCAGCAAGTAGGCCGCTGGATCTCCGAGGTGTTGCATCATCGAGCGGATACTGCGGTCCTGGGAAAAATCCGCGAGCAAGTGCTGGATCTGGCTGACACCTTCCCGCTATACCCAGAGCGCCGAGCGAGGGCGCAGGCAGAAGTAAGGGCCTGAGACGTAGGCATTATTCGTCGCAATATCGAATTCACTTGTGTACCTTAGCGTCCTTTGTGGTTAAATCGGCTTCGTGAAGGTCGCCATTGATATCCGGCGGATGACTGAGTTCGGCGTCGGCACCTATACGCGAAATGTTGTGCGGGCGCTGAGCCGGCTGGATCGTTCGAGTAAATATTTTCTCATTGGGTCACCGCAGAAGGTAGCCGAGATCGGTCCCCTGCCACCGAACTTCCATACGATTTCTTTGCTCGACGACGGGACGACCGCGAAAGGGTATCTGGAGTGTCGCGCGATTCTCAAACGTCTGAACTGTGACTTGGTGCACATCCCTCACTTGTTTTGGATGCCGCGTACCTTGCCTTGCCCGTACGTGATGACCGTCCATGACGTTCTTGAGCACATGTATCGCGCCCACGATCGCTCCAGCCTGAGACGCTCGCTGCATTTTCACCTTACCCGCCGAGTGCTGAAAGGGGCAGCGCGAATTTTAGCCGTCTCCAAGTACACCAAGAGCGACATCGAAAAACTGTTTGGCATCCCAAGCTCCCGCATTGAAGTTGTGTACAACGCCATCGATGAGCGGTTTCTCCGCGGCCACGCTTCTGACAACGAGCGCCAAGTACTAGCCGAACGCTACCTCGTCACTTACCCGTTTCTGTTGTATGCGGGCAGGATCAGCCCGCACAAGAATCTGGTGCGGATTATCGAAGCGTTTTCGGCGCTGAAGGCGGAACTGGAAAAGCAAGAAAAGTTTCCGGACCTGAAACTGATCATCATCGGCGACGAACTCTCGAAGCATCCCGACTTGCGGCGCACCGTTATCCGCGGCGGGGTGCAGAATGACGTGCGTTTTATGGGATTCGTGCCGATTGAAATGCTGCGGGTGTTTTATGACGCGGCCAAGATCTTCGTCTTCCCCTCTCTCTACGAGGGTTTTGGACTGCCGCCACTGGAGGCCATGGCGCACGGAACTCCCGTTGTTACTGCTAACACTTCGTCCCTGCCCGAGGTAGTGGGCAACGCTGCAGTGCTGGTGAACCCGGAGAATGTCTTCGAGATCATGCGCGCGCTGCTGCGTGTGCTACTGGACCAGTCGGTTCGCGAAAAGTTCAAACAGCGGGGCTACGAGCAGGTCAAGAAATTCTCCTGGGAAGCCTCCGCGCGACAGATTCTTGGGGTATATCAAGCGGTGGCGGGGAAACAGGAGAAGGGCCTGCACTACGCGAAGGCGATGTGAGGCGGGCACATTCGTGCTGACATCAACTCAATCGGCTTTGAGCAGCGGAGTTCCTGGCGAAACCAGCCCCTGGCGATGCAGCTTAGCGCGAAAGCGGGCACGATCGGTTTCCGATGAAGCTGCAGCAAGACTCTTGCGCAGCTTAAGAATTTTCTCCTTGCGGGCGCGACGACGGCGGATTTCGGGACGACGACTCGGTGCAGACATGAATTACGCTCCTGATCTTTGATTCACGAATCTGTGGATTTGAATAACGGCGAGGCACAGCGATTAAGCGTTCCCCGTTGCTGCCACCTATCATTGAACCGGAGACAGCGGGACCTGTCAATGGCAGACCAATACAGCTCAGAATCGTGATTTGTTGCGCGTTGCATCGCTAGCTAGACATTAAGTGCGATTTATACGAATCTTCAGCATCCAATTCTTGGAGGAACAAAGCAGACTATGAAGATTGCGAATGACGTCACAGCCCTGATCGGAAACACGCCGCTGGTCCGGCTCAACAAAGTGACCGCAGGTTGTGTGGCCCAGGTGGTCGCCAAACTCGAGAGCTCGAATCCTTGTGCCAGCGTGAAGGATCGCATTGGCGTCAGCATGATTACCGAGGCGGAGCGGGCCGGAAAAATTCAGCCGGGCAAGACCGTGCTGATCGAGCCCACCAGCGGCAATACGGGCATTGGCCTGGCATTCGTGGCGGCTGTGCGAGGATACAAACTCATCCTGACCATGCCTGATACGATGAGCCTGGAGCGACGCGTTCTTCTTCTTGCCTTCGGTGCGGAGATCGTCCTCACTCCGGGTCCAAACGGGATGAAGGGCGCAATCGCCAAAGCTCTGGAGATTCTCGCCAATACTCCAAACGGTTTCATGCCGCAGCAGTTTGACAATCCTGCTAATCCGAAGATCCACCTGGAAACAACCGGACCCGAAATTTGGAACGACACCGATGGGAGCGTCGATATCCTTATCTCCGGTGTTGGCACCGGCGGCACCATCACCGGTGTTTGCCAGTACATAAAGCCTAAGAAGCCTTCTTTCAAAGCCGTTGCCGTCGAGCCCGCAGATAGCCCGGTGCTCTCAGGCGGTAAGCCATCGTCGCATAAGATTCAGGGCATCGGCGCTGGGTTTGTGCCCAGCATTTTGCGCCGGGACTACATCGATGAAGTCGTGACGGTCACGAACGACGATGCGATCAGCATGGCGCGGCGCCTGGCCAGGGAGGAGGGCCTCCTGGTCGGGATTTCATCTGGAGCCGCCGTGGCGGCTGCTCTCAAAGTCGCAAGCCGCAAAGAGAATGCTGGCAAACTGGTCGTAGCTGTTCTGCCGGATTTCGGCGAACGCTACTTGACGAGTATTCTATTTGACGAGCTGCGAAATCAAGCACTGCTGATTCCGACGTCAGCCCTTGCGGCTTGATGCATGTCCCACTTCATCGCCTCAATTCGTGAGGACGTCGCCACGGTGCGAGAACGCGATCCTGCAGCCAGGTCGCGTGCAGAGGTTTTTTTTTGCTACGCGGGACTGCACGCTGTGTGGTTCTACCGCGTCAACCATTGGTTTTGGAACCATGACTTCTTGCTGCTTGCACGATGGCTCTCGCAAGTCGCGCGGTTCCTTACCGGCATCGAAATTCATCCCGGAGCCAGGATCGGCAGACGGCTATTCATTGATCATGGGGTTGGCGTGGTAATCGGCGAGACCGCGATCGTTGGTAACGATGTGACGCTGTATCAAGGTGTGACTCTCGGTGGCACAGGTAAAGAGCACGGGAAGCGGCATCCCACCATCGAAGACGACGTGGTGATCGGCGGGGGCGCGAAAGTTCTCGGCAACATCATCGTTGGCCGGAACTGCCGGATCGGCGCGGGATCGGTTGTGCTGCGAAATGTGCCGGAGAATTCGACCGTCGTCGGCGTCCCGGGGCATATTATCTTTCGCAACGGCGAGCGAGTCGTCATTACCGATCCAAAGCAAATCAACGACCCGCTCTCTGAGGCGCTGGCGGCAGTTGCAACCGAGGTCAATAAGTTGCGCGACCGGGTGCAAAAACTGGAGGGATCCGAGAGTACGAGTGAACCGCTCTCATCTTCCATCCAGCGAATTATGGATGACATCGATTATCAGATCTAGCCGCAAGACGCGAAATGCACGTGCAGAATTGCAACAAGGGTCGACCGACGGCGGAGCCAAATGACCACAACGTCTGAACCCAGCTCGGCCCCTGTCACGCGCCGCAGTCTGTTGAAATCCTTTGGTGCGGGTGCAACCACTGCTTTCCTCCCCTGGTGGGCGCGCCTGTCTGCAACACAATCAGGCTCCTCGAAATCTACGCCACCCGCGAAGAACCCGCCCTGGTACGGTTTTAATCTGCTTGAGTATTTTTCTACCGACCCTGACTGGATGAAATATTTCCCTTACAAGAACGACGGCATGTTCCTCGAAGATGATTTCCGATGGATTCGTGACTGGGGTTTCAATTGGGTGCGCCTGCCGATGGATTATCGCTTTTGGACTGGCCCTGATTTGTTCACCATCAATGAAAAGCAGGTCGAACCTATCGACCGTGCCATCCGTCTCGGAGAGAAATACGGAATCCACGTGAACGTATGTCTGCACCGCGCTCCGGGCTTATGCATTCTCGATACAATGGACGTGAAGCTGACGGGCATTCAGGTCACCAAAGAAAAGACCGATGTTTTTACCGATCAGCGCACCTTCGACGTATTTGTTCATCAATGGACTTATTTCGCCGATCGTTACAAAGGCATTCCCAGCCAACGGCTCAGCTTCAACCTGATCAACGAGCCGATTCCGCTTCCGACTCCCGCTGAATTGGCGGAACTCCAGCAGCGTGGCCCGGTCACAACCGCTGAACTGTTCAACCCCGAGCGCCTGCAGCGCCATGCCAAGGACTACACTCGGTTGGCTAAAGCCTCGGCAGACGCAATTCGTGCCCGCGATCCACAGCGCCTGGTTGTAACCGATGGCTATCCCGGCGGAGGCTCGCCGATTCCCGATCTCTTCAACACGGGCATGCTGCAAAGCTGCCACACCTACAATCCAATTCAGGTTACCCATCACAATTGCGAGTGGGCACGCGGCATCCTCACCGGCTCAGAGCCGGTGCCGACGTGGCCGCTCAGGGACGAAAAGGGAAAAGTTATCTGCGACCGCGAAACCCTCGAAACGACTTTTAAACCGTGGGCCGGATTTTCAACGCAGGCGGTCCCAATTCACTTCGGCGAAATGGGATGTTATAAGCACACTCCCCCCGACGTCGTGCTCGCATGGTTTGCCGACACGCTCGCGGTGCTGGGTGAATTGAACTCGGGATGGGCCTTGTGGAATTTTCGCGGGCCCTTTGGAGTACTCGACACCGACCGCCCAGGAACTAAATTTGAAAATTGGCAAGGGCACCAGCTCGATCGACCGCTACTCACGCTTCTGCAAGAGAACATTAAGCGAACGGTCTCTGGCTCAACCTCGTGAGAACGTAGAACGCAGTTAGCTCTTTTCCAGAATAGCGGCGAAGAAACCTTCGCACGGATGGACGCCCGGAATCGTTCGCAGGAACGGCCCGCTTGTGAGCGAGGCGATATCCTTCCACCGCAATTCCCTTTGAGCCCGCAATCGCTCCAGTTCAGCACGGCAATCGACCACGCGGAAGGAGCGATCATTTAACATTGCCCTCTCCACTACCGCCGAATTTTCTTCGGTCTCCAGAGAGCATGTCGAATAAACCAGCCTTCCTCCTGGTGAGACGCGCTTCATCGCCGATTGCAGAATGTCCAACTGGCGAGCCTGAAGATCCAGCAGGTCTTCCTGTTTGAGCCGCCACCTGATCTCAGGATTGCGCGCCAGGGTGCCGGTGCCCGAACAGGGCACATCCGCCAGCACACGGTCGAAGAGGCGATCCATCGGGAACTTGCGGGCGTCCCCTGCAATCACTTGAACGTTGGCGGCGGTAACCAGTTTACGGAGCAATTGGGCGCGATGCGGATGCAAGTCCATCGCAATTATGCTGGCGTCGGGGTTGCGCTCGGCGAGCGTTCTGGTCTTCCCCCCGGGGGCCGCGCAGCAGTCAAGGATGCGTGCGCCTTGACCAACAAGAAGCGAAACCAATTGCGATCCTTCGTCCTGAATGACGATCTGGCCATCGCGGAATGGGCGCGTTCCGGCGAGGTCGCCCCTTACGACGCGATACGCCGATGCCAGCAAAAAGCCCGGCGCTAGCTCGATTTTCTGGCTCCGGAGCTCGTTTACAATCGCGGAGTCAGAGATGCTGATAGCTGTTTCCGGAATTTGCTGATCGTAAGCGCAGACTTTCTTGGCAGCCTCGAACCCGAAAGCCTGAATCCAGCGTTCGACGAGCCAAAGGGGATGCGCGGAAGCCTCAGCTAATTCTGACGAGGCTTTCGCCTCGGCGATTGCAGATACAGTGCTGTGGTCTCGTGCAACTCCAGCGAATTTTCTCAGCACAGCGTTGGCGAAAGGCACTGCCGACCGCTTTTTCGCGCGCTTCACTAACTCCACGCTTTCGTGCACCGCAGCTCGGTCGGGCACGCGGTCGAGAAACAACAATTGGTAAGCCGCGAGGCGCAACGCGGTGAGGACCTCCGGATCGAGGCGGGCGATTCTCTTCGACGATCGTTCTCCAATGTGCTTATCCAGTAAGGATCGCCAGCGTAGAACGCCCATGACCATCTCGGTAGCAAGGCCATGGTCAGTCGCGGACAGCTTTGCGCTCCGCGAAGAGTGCAGTAGTTCCGAGGCGTAAGAGCTCTCGCGTTCCACTCGAAGCAGTATGTCGAAAGCCGCGACGCGGGCGGGAGAGATAGGCATTCGTTTCTCGATCCTCGGTGGCCCGTTATGCATCCAGCTTCTCGCCGGTCTGGGGGCGGTACCCATGAATAAAGTCACGCACGGCGATGTGCTTCTTGCCTTCCGGTTGTACTTCAAGCAGCGTCAGAGCGGTTGCTCCGCCACATCCCACCATCAAACGATCGTTGTCCACCAGAAGCTGGCCCGGCGTAAGCGAAAGTTGTGACACCGCCGCACCCCAAACATGCAGATTCTTGCCACGAAAGGTGGTGAAGGCTCCAGGCCATGGCTGGAAGCCCCGCAGACGATTAGTTATTTCCAGCGCGGTGCGATGAAAATCGATTCGGCCATCTTGTTTTTTGAGGATCGGAGCAAGCGTCGCCTTCTCGTTGTCCTGTGGTCGCGGCTTGATCGTGCCTGCCTGCAGCCCGTGCAAAGTGTCGACGATGAGACCCGCGCCGATTGCCGCCAGCGTTGGAGCCAGAGTTTCCGTCGTATCGGCAGGATTGATCGGAATTTCTTTCTGCATCAGGATGTCCCCGGTATCTAGTCCCGCGTCGATTCGCATGGTCGAAACTCCGGTCGCAGCGTCACCGCGGGCGATCGCCCACTGGATCGGAGCCGCACCACGATACTTGGGCAACAACGACGCGTGTAAATTAATATTGCCGAAGCGCGGCAAGCCAATCATCCACTGGGGAATGATGCGGCCGTACCCGACCACGATGATTGCATCCGGCTTGAACGCGGTAAGTTGGGCGCGGAACTCTTGGTTGTTCCTGATGTTCTCGGGCTGAGTGATCGGCAAATGCAGTGACAGAGCGGACTGCTTCACCGCAGATGGAGCCAGCGCGAGTCCACGTCCGCGAGGCCTGTCCGGTTGCGTAACTACCAAACGAATCGAGAAGCCCTCGCGAACTAAAGTTTCGAGTGTGGGCACAGCGAAGCGAGGCGTTCCACAGAAGACGAGATCGGACATTGGGTGATTGGGCAATTGATTAATTGCGTAATTTTGTAATTGGTGATTCGGAAATTTATACACACTTACCCAATTACCTGATTACTCAATCTCTACCACTCTCCAGCCTTTATTAGCTTGCGGATCTTGCGCTTGATCAGATCGCGCTTCAAGGCGCTGATGTGGCTGATGTAGAGCTTGCCATTCAAGTGTTCGGTTTCATGTAGAAAGGCTCGTGCCAGCAGTTCTTCGCCGGTCTTCTCGTACCATTTTCCATTTATATCCTGAGCGCGAATGGTCACTTTGCGAGGCCTGGTCACGGGCTCGCGAAATTCTGGAATGCTGAGGCAGCCTTCCGGCTGCGTATGTTTGCCCTCGGTGTGGAGAATCTCGGGATTCGCCAGCACGAGTTGAGCTTCAGGATCTTCCTTGAAGGTAACGTCGATGACAGCGAGCCGTTTCGAGATACCGATCTGCGGCGCGGCCAGACCAACTCCGTGGGCCTCATACATGGACTCGAACATATCCTCGACCAGTTTCTTCAATTGGTCGTCAAAAGCCGTGACCGGTTCCGCTGGTTTCTCCAGCACAGGATTTCCAAACTTCACGATGGGATAGATCATTGAGTGGTTTGTAGCTAGTATTTTCTTAACTGCTCCAGATAGCCTCGAAAATTGCGCAAGGTTTCAACCATGGAGTCGCCGCCAAACTTCTCTAGCGCGCAGCGCGCCAACGTCAACGCCACCATGGCTTCTGCGGCTACGCCCGCCGCTGGAACCACGCACACATCGGAACGTTCGTAGGCAGCTTTGACCGGCTCGCGCGTAGCAAAGTCCACCGACTGCAGAGGACGGCGCAACGTTGAGATCGGCTTAAGGTAACCCCGCACGCGAATATCCTCGCCATTCGAGACGCCACCTTCGATTCCGCCCGCATTATTGCGCTCGCGAGTAAATCCGGCAAATGACTTGGACTCGCTATACCCTATTTCATCATGCACAGCGGAGCCGAGGGAAGCGGCCGCAGTAATGCCTGAGCCGATCTCGACTGCCTTCACCGCTTGCAACGACATTACTGCAGCCGCTAACAAGGCGTCGAGACGCTCATCCCACTGCGCATACGTGCCCAGGCCTGGGGGCACGTTGTGGGCGACCACTTCAAAAACCCCACCCACGGAGTCTCCAGTCTTCAGTACTCGGTCAACTTCTTCCTTCATACGCGATTCGGCATCCGCGTCCGCGCAATTGAGCAGAACTTCGTTCCCCTCGTGCAACCGCGCGACACTCTCCCACGGAATCTCTTCGCTTCCGACCGACGCATTTCCCACCGAGACCACATGGCTAAGCACTTCGATCCCGTATTCCCGAGCCAGCAGCTTCGCCAAAGCTCCAACCGCGACTCGTGCCGCCGATTCACGAGCAGAAGCGCGTTCCAGCACGTAGCGGGCGTCCCCAAAATTGTACTTCAGTGCTCCGGCTAGGTCCGCATGGCCGGGACGCGGCGAAGCTACACGTTTGTGTTTGGCGCGATCCCCTTCTTCCACTGGAAGTGACTCCTGCCAATTCTTCCAGTCCTTGTTCTCCAGCAAGATCGCAATGGGTGAACCGATTGTCATGCCATGGCGCACTCCGGAAACGATGTGCGCAGTATCGCGCTCGATTTTCATGCGGCCGCCACGGCCGTAACCCTGCTGACGACGCCAGAGTTCGCGATCCAGAAAGGCCTGATCGACCTTCAATCCTGCAGGCATGCCGGACAGGAATGCGACGAGGGCCTCTCCGTGGGATTCTCCGGACGTAAAATAACGAAGCATCGCTCTGGATTGTATCCGATGAGGCTCCGCCTTCAACTTTCCGCAGTGACGAACAGGGCGGAGGGCTTGTACAATAGGTCAAACCTTGGGACCCGTCTCGGGCCGTCGGACACGCTTTGTGCCGGCTGGAGTCTCCCCTGCTTACTTTGGCCAAAGGGAGTTGTGTTGGTGGAGCATGTTCTAAATTTACGCCGTTCTACTCTTACGCCTCGAGAGCGTGAAGTCGTGAAAATGATTGCCGAAGGCAACTCCGCAAGAGAAATCGCTAGTGTGCTGGGGCTAAGCGTCAAAACAGTAGAAGCTCACAGGTTTAATCTGATGCGAAAGCTCGACATCCACAATAAGGCTCAACTAGTGACCTACGCAATCCGGAAAAAAATAGTCCACCTGCCGGCGGAAGCTTAAGCCGGCTCAGGTCCTGACCCTTTAGTTTCGGCTTATTCCATTCGGATAGACCAGGATTTTGCTTGCCTCTCCCGTCTTCAGGCGTTCCATCGCCTTGGAAAAGTCCTTCATGGCAATCCGGTCTGTGATCACCGGATGCAAGTCTAGCTTGCCGTTCTTGAGCAACGCGGTCATCTGATACCAAGTTTGGTACATGCGGCGGCCGTTAATGCCCTGAATGGTAATGCCCTTGAAAATAATGTCTTCGGAAAAGTTCAGCGAGATTGGCTTGGAAGTGAGACCGAGGAGGGAAATGCGCCCGCCGCGACGCACGATGTCAAAGGCTGTTCGAATGGCGTCGGGGTGTCCGGCCATTTCGAGGACCGCATCCACACCCAAACCGCCAGTTCGCTCCATAATGATGGATTTCACGTCTTCCTTCGACGGATCGAGAGCTAGATCAGCGTGCATCTTTTTCGCAAGCTCTCGCCGGTGTTCATTGACCTCGATAGCAAACACTTGCGCTGCACCCACCGCTCGCGCCACTGCAATCGAAAACAATCCGATCGGACCGCATCCTGTAACCGCCACTGTCTTTGCGGCAACCTCTCCTGCCAGCACGGTGTGAACCGCGTTACCTAGCGGATCGAGAATCGATGCGTATTCCTGCGGGATGGCAGGATCAAGTTTCCAGATATTCGATTCTGGAATGACTACGTATTCCGCGAATGCGCCGTCCGCATCGACTCCGATAATTTTCACGTTTTGACAGATATGCGCTTCGCCAGTGCGACACTGCAAGCACTTGCCGCAAGCCACGTGCATCTCCGCAGAGACGAAATCGCCTTCCTTTACACTGGTGACTTCATCGCCAAAGGCCGCTACCTCGCCACAAAACTCGTGGCCAGGGATGAGCGGCGGATGAATCCGCTTCTGCGCCCAACGGTCCCAATCATAAATATGCAAATCAGTACCGCAGATGGATGCAACCTTGACCTTGACCAGGACGTCGCTGCGTCCAAAGGCCGGAATCTTGACCTCTTGAATCTCTGCGCCGGGTGCGGCCTTTGTTTTTACGACCGCGTGCATTGTGTCAGACATGGAACCACCTTATGAGTTCGCGTTCAAAACCAAAACTCTTGATTTTAACATCCCGGAGCTCAAGTCCAGCGAAAGGTGACGTGCCGGTTAACGACCTCGCGAGCTCTCGCGCAGTACGCCTCTTTCATGTTTCTGGCCTGCAGCGTTGAATTCTTTCGATTTCCCGCGCGGAATGCTCAGCGTCTTCCACTCGGTCCACCGCAAGTGTTTCGCCAGGAGCACAATCTGCCCCGTGTGCTGGGCATAGTGAGCTATCTGCCGATTGATGGCTTGCAGCACAGTATGTGGTTCGCCGCGGATCGTGACCGTGCGCATGACGTCCTCCGGCTGGAGAGCGTCGATAGCCGCGAACACGCGCGCCCAACCGTCCTCCCACCAGCGCAGGACGTCGGCGCGGGTTGTCGCCAAGCTCAGCTCGAATTCCTGATCGCGGTCGCGGTCCGGTTTCTCGCCGTCGGTGGTCAGGAAGTCAGTAAATCGCGAGCGCATATTGCCAGACAGATGTTTAATGAGGATTGCGATTGAATTCGACTCGGAATCGAGCGCTGTGAACAGCTCTTCGTCTTTGAGTTGAGCGATGGCGCTCTCCGCCAGGCGTTTGTGCCCTCGGAACTGGCGGCGGACTTCGTCAAGGTAGTGGCTTGCAATGTCGGAGTGCATTTGACGCTCCTCGGCGCGTTGGGTGTGATCTTTAATCTTGGATTCATTTCGAAGCACCAGGATTCTTCCATCCGTCGCACTCGAGATCAAATTCACCACGTGTTACCGACCCCAACCTCCGCCACCCGGCGTTTCAATTCGAATCCGCTCGCCTTTGCTTAGCCGAATATTGAACTTGCCGGGCAGCTCCTGAACCGACCCATCTTTCCGAATCACTGTGGCATTACCCATCGCGCCATCTTTTCCACCAGCCAGTCCATAGGGTTTGCGATCATGCCGGTCGGATAAAAGTGTGACCTCGGCATCGGTGAGAACTTCGATCTCGCGGATGACTCCATTTCCACCTTGATACTTGCCCTCGCCACCGCTACCCGAACGAAGTGAATACCGCCACACGCGCACTGGATACGCATATTCCAACGCCTCGGCAGGCGTGTTCAGCGAATTTGTCATGTGCGTATGTACGCCGGATACTCCGGGTTTCGATGGCCGCGCTCCCATGCCGCCCGCGATGGTCTCGTAGTAAGCGAAGGGCTCACTGGTTCGCGGATCAATCCCACCAATCGTCAAGTTGTTCATGGTTCCCGACGCCGCCGCGGGGATTCGTTCTGGCATCGCCTGCGCCAGCGCCCGCAGCAGGACATCCACGATGCGCTGCGAGGTTTCTACATTTCCCCCGGCCACTGCAGCCGGCGGCAGAGCGTTCACTACCGTTCCCTTGGGAGCAACCACCTCAATCGGCCGCATCAGTCCCGCAGTCGCAGGCACGTCTTCGGCCAGCAGACACCGGAAAACATAAAAGCACGCTGAATGGGTAATTGCCTCCACCGCATTCACGCTGCCCTCGACCTGCGGATCGCTGCCGGTAAAGTCGACCACGACCGCGCGGCCAGAAGACCTGCCTCGCGCTTTACCTGCTAGCCTCACCATCACCGCAATCTTTATCGGTCTGTCACTGATTCCGTCATTGTCTAGGAAATCCTCCGCGCGATACCTTCCTCGAGGCACTTTTTGGAGAAACGCCCGCATCATCTCCTCGGAATATTCGAGCAGCTCGCGCGCCGCCGTCTTCGCGCGCTCCAAGCCGTAACGACTGCAGATTTCACGCAGTCGCTCTGCCCCGGTGTGACAGGCCGCGATCTGCGCGCCAAGATCGCCCTCCCGTTCCTGGGGCGTGCGGACATTGCTCAGAAGCAGCGCAAGAACGTCGGATTGCATTTTCCCGGCACGCATCATCTTTACCGGCGGAATGCGAAATCCCTCCTGATAGATCTCGCGGCAAAGACCCATGGAACCCGGATATGCGCCTCCCACGTCAGCGTGGTGGGCACGCGAGGCAACATAAAAGTCTGGTCGCTTTTTTTTTGCTTGTGAGCGCGAGCCCTGCACGTATAGCGGAGCTACCAGGGTGATGTCCGGCAGATGGGTTCCGCCCTGAAACGAGTCGTTCAACATCGCCACGTCTCCGGGTTCGAGGTCAAACCGATCGATCGCCGCCCGCACCGACATTGGCATCGAGCCGAGGTGAACCGGCATGTGATCGCCCATGGCAATAACTTCGCCGTTGGCATCGAACACGGCGCAGGAGTAGTCGCGGCGTTCCTTGATATTGGGGGAGAAAGCGGTTCGACGCAGCGCCGCGCCCATCTCTTCCGCAATGGAGTGATAAATATTCTTGAATATTTCGAGTTCGACGGGACCACGTCTCATGCTAGCGGAACCCATGAAGGAACGACACTGACGGCTGCCAGTGTACGATACGCCGCCTGAACCGGTCGCTCAGATGGAAACGTTGTCAAATAAGAATTCTGTTGACAATGAAAGTAATAGTCCGCAATATCTTGTGGTGGAGTCGTGGCCGCTACTGTATTTGGGCACGATTTCGAATCTAGGGCCCCCTTCAAGGGAAAAATTGTTCACGGAGGAAACTTCATGCCAGCAAAGAAAAAGGCTGCCAAGAAAAAGAAACACTAACCGTACGCGAGACGATACTTCGCACAAAACAGAAAGTTCCGAAAAGCCTCTCGAGAGAAGCACCTCTCCGGGGGTTTTTTATTGATTCCCAAACGCTGAGATAAAAGCGACAATGGCTTCTTGGAAAAAGAGAGGTTGTCCCGGACGCCCGGTCGTGCTAGAAACGCGGATAGGGAGTGAGGCGCAGCCTGCGATGCAAGCCACTTCTCGAACTCCGATGAGCTCGCGCAACAAAGCCGCGGCTAAGTCTGCCCGGACCACCGACGTGGTGATTCCGGACAAGCTTTATTTTCGCATCGGAGAAGTTGCCCAGCTATGCCGTTTGCCGGCGTACGTCTTGCGCTTCTGGGAAACTGAGTTTCCCCAGCTCAAACCGGTCAAGGGCAGCACGGGGCAACGCATGTATCGCCACAAAGACGTTGAGAATGTCCTGCGGATAAAGAAACTTCTCTATGAGGAAGGTTTCACCATTGCCGGCGCGCGGCAACACCTGCGGGCGGAGAACAAGGGCGACAAGAAACAGACGCCTCTCCCTTTTCCAGAACGCACTGCCCCCGACCTGAAGCACATCCGCCAAGGACTCCGCGAAATTCTCGCCATGCTTTCGCCCAGGCAGAAGCGCGCCTAAGTTCTATAAGTCTTCTGCTCCAATTTCAGCGCAGGTCGCATGCGACTCGGAAGCCGTAATCCGCGTATTGGAACGCTGGAGGAATGCTGGAGCGAGCGGCACAACGTGTAACTTTGATGTGATGGCGCCAAGAGCCGCCGCGAGATGCGCGTCGCTCCCCGCTTTCCGGGCCACGCGGATTGCGTTCAACTGAAGTCGCGTAGTAATCGGGTTGGTACCAATCGCTGCACCATTCATGCACATTCTGGCACATGTCGAAGAGTCCGAACTCATTGGGCACTGAGCGTCGAACCGGTTCCGGTCCGCTCTTCCACCGGTGCTCGTAGTTGGGCAATGACTGCGGCGGGTCATCACCCCAGGGAAAAAGTGTGTCCTCAACTCCGCCGCGGGCAGCCCGCTCCCATTCAGCCTCGCTGGGAAGGCGGTATTTGCGGCCGCTCACTCCGCTGAGCCATTCGCAATAGCCGATCGCTTCGAACCAGGAAACCGCCACCACAGGTTGCTCGGGACGATTGAAATTCGGATCACCCGAGAGCGGCGCGGCCGGTCCGCCAGTCGCGCTCACAAAGCAAGTGTATTGGGCGTTAGTCACCTGACATGCAGCCAGGTAGAAAGCATCGACCCAAACCCGGTGCACCGGGCGTTCATTTTCCTGACCCGTCACTGAACCCATGCGGAACCAGCCGGCGGGAATCTGCACAAGGGTCGGCTCCGCCGACGTGCCCTCCGGCATTGTCAGGGTTGTTCGCAAATCGCCCGTCCGGTTGACGAGCGTAGCACAACGTAAGCCACTTGGGCTTGCTCCAATCCGAACGCGAGCTTATAGTTTGTGAGCAAATTTCCCCGCGGAGTTTCTGCATGAAAAAACTCGAATTCAGGGTAAGGCTGCTAGGCAAAGAAGGCAGCTCAGTCGCCTGGCTGAATGCGCCTTTCGACGTGATAGAAGTATTTGGCACTCGCGCAAGAGTGCCCGTGCGCGGCACCATTAATGGATTCCCCTTTCGCACCTCGCTCATGCCCATGGATGGTTGCCACGGCATGGCTGTCAACAAGACGATGCGTGACGGAGCTGGAGTCGGAGCCGGCGACACGGTAATCGTTGTCATGGAACGCGATGAGGACGAGCGGGTCGTGGAGGTGCCGCCTCTTCTGAAGAAAGAGCTGGCCAACAGCAAGGCTGCTCAAGCCAACTGGAAAAAGCTTTCGTTCACGAACCAGAAGGAAATCGTTGTATCAATCAACGGAGCCAAACAGGAAGATACGCGCCAGCGCCGGCTCGCGAAAGCCGTGGACATCCTGAAGACCGGCAAGAAATGGACCGGTTAGGGTTAGGACCTTAATCGTTGCACCACTTCCGCGATATCGTTCTCCTGAAAAAGGCGGATCGCAGCAATTCCCGCCGCACCCACGTCGATACATGCATGCGCATTTGTGAGCGCGATGCCCCCCAAAGCTACGACGGGAATCTTCTGTCGGCACGCTTGACGCAGACCTTCGAGGCCAGTAGGGCTGGTTTGAGTTGAACCCTTCTTTTCGAAAACCGGAGCAAATACTGCGTAGTCAGCTCCTTCGACCGAGGCACGGGCAACATCAGCCACGGAATGGCAAGAAACACTGATCAGGACGCTGGCACGATGTTGGGCCTGCGCCCAAGCCTTCCGCACTTCCAAAGGCGAGATATCATCAGACCGCAAGTGCACTCCGTCAGCCCCGCAGGCTACGGCCACGTCACTCCGTGAGTTGATCAGCAACCGGGTTTTCCGCTCGGGACCTTCCGTTCGCGGCGGATGGATGACGCGTAGCGCTGCAAACGTGAGAGCTTCAAGTTCGCGACTGGATAGATCTTTCTCCCGCAGCTGAATAAGATCTACGCCACACCGCGCAGCCTCTGCAATCTTCTCTAGCAGAGCGTGCCGGCGGGCGTTTTCGTCGCCCGAAAATTGCGTGCGATCGGTGATGTAGAAAAAAAGCAAGCCGTTTAGGGATTGGTCTTCGCGATTTCAGGCACACGTTCGCCTTGTTCGCCTTTGTGCTTCGCTTCCGGCCCGAGATGGTACTTGGTCAGTCCATCCCGAAGGAACTCAAACCCTTCTTCTGGCGAGTCCACGATCTTGAAAAGTTCCAGATCCTCGGGAGAAATCGTTCCCGCGTCCACCATGGTCTGGAAGTTGATTAGCCGATTCCAGTATTCGCTGCCGTAGACCACCACGAGAATCTTCTTGGCCAGCTTCTGCGTCTGCGCCAGCGTGAGGATTTCAAAGAACTCATCCATTGTCCCAAAGCCGCCGGGAAAAATCACCAGCGCCTTGGACAAGTAGGCAAACCAGAACTTGCGCATGAAGAAGTAGTGAAACTCAAAGTTCAACGATGGAGTGATATGAGGATTCGGACTCTGCTCGAAGGGCAATGCGATATTGAGGCCTACGGTCTTTGCCCCAGCCTCCTGCGCGCCAAGATTGGCCGCTTCCATGATGCCCGGACCACCGCCGGTCGTGACCACGAAGCGCCTGCGGCGCGCGGGAATTTGAATCGACCACTGGCTCAACAGAAAGGCCAGCCGGCGCGCGTCCTCGTAATAACGCGCCATATCCACAGCCGCGATAGCCTGTTTTCGGCAGACTTCGAGCTGGCTGCCCGAAAGCTGCAAGGCGCTTGATTCCAATTCAGCAAGCCTGTCATCGGCGGCGGTTCGACTGGCGAAACGAGCTGAACCAAAGAATACGACTGTGTCCTGAATCTGCTCGCGGCGAAAACGGGCAAGCGGTTCCATGTACTCAGACAGTATGCGCAGAATGCGCCCATCCGGACTGTTCACAAAGGTTTCGTTTTCGTACGCAAGGGGCGCACGTTTCACTTCAGTCTTGCTCATAATGCCGCCGTTTCCATGAGTTCCGTGAGTCTTGGCCGTCTGGCTGGCGCGATGGACCAGGTACAATCGCCAGCCCTTTAGAATCTAACCTTCAGGGGCGCTTTTCCTCGTGGTAGTGAAGTGCTTCGGAGAATCCAATCCAGATGTCGAGAATTCCCAGCCCGCTGCAGATGCCGCGGACAAAACCGTTAGCGACGAATGTCCGCAACCCTGGATAAGCGAGCAGAAGATGATTGTCCGTCCATTCCGGTCTCCACGGAATAATCACGAGAAGCACGCCGACGACGGCGCAGACCAATCCAAACATCGCCACCGTAATCCTATGCAGCCAGAGCTCGACGCCTACATACCGGGTCGCTTCGGGACGACTGGGCGTCATCTCCACCGCCGTCGCGGAAACGTCGGCGCGTTCCGTAGAAGGCAGCTTCGTCCCCAACGAGCCGGGAGGAATTGTTTGGGGTGTATTCGGATCCGCCGTCACCGTGTGCTCCCGAAGAGTATCGGCATCGCGGGCCAGGTTTTGCTACCACACATTCCCAGCGTAAGAGAATAAAAAACCATTCAAGCATTCTACGACTTCAGGGTCTTAATGCGCTCGGCCACGTCCCTGTAGTCGATGTTGCTGCCATACACTTCCATAAAGTGGCTCAGGGCCGCGACCTTATCTCCAGCAGTCTCGTAAGAGGATGCCAACTCGTAGTGCAGTGCGGTGCGCGTGTCCGCATCGATGGTGGACAACTTGAGCGCCTTTTCATACCAGCGAATGGCCGCTTCCGGAATGCCCTTGTCCAGGAAGCATTGCGACAGCCAAGTATAAGTCTGCATGATATGCGGGAAGGTATGACCGCGATCCACTGCCTGGCACACCTTCTGCAATTCTCCAATCGCTTCGTCCAGAAGTCCCATTTCACGGAAAGCCACGCCCAGGTTGTAATGCGTTTCCGGATCTTCATCTGTGGCGGCCGAATCTTCCTCGAGCTCGTGCTTTAACTCGCCAAACATGTCGGCGAGATCGACTCCGGCACCCGCGTCAAACTTCGGCTGAGCCGGCGATGATGGCGTACTCAAAGGCCGAACAGCCGAGGGATGATAGGTGAAAGTCGGTGGCGCACTCGCGGGCGCAGAAGTAGGAGCAGCCTGGGTCGCGGCAGCCGCCATGGCCGCCGGAACCTGAGCTGGCGGGACGCTCGCAGGTATCACTGCGGCGGGTTTTGCCACGACTGGCTCGGGTTTAATTTCTGGCTCGGGAACCGCACGCAGCTTGCTTCGTGTCTCGGTCCTTGCCGTCGGCGCTTCTGCCAGGAAACTATCTCCGAGGGAAGCTTCAAGATCGGAAACAAAGCTATCCAGCTTTCCGCTTGGCTGATGTGCAGTGGCCGTCGTAGCTACTTCCGCGGCCTGCGGTTCGGGCTCCGGTTCAGCGGCTGCCTCTGGGGCGGTCTGCGGAAGGAATCCATCGCCGAGCGAGGGTTCCAGGTCGCTAACCATTGCATCCAAAACCCCAGCCTTGGGTTCGGGCGCTGGAGAGGCATCCTCGGGCATGGCAGGAATGTCGGCAACCGAAATCTCTTCGATCGCCTCAGCCTCCGCGGCCGGAGCCTTCACCGATCCAGCATCAATCTCATCCCGCAAAGTCTCTAATAAAGACGCTTCGGGCTTCAATCGCCCAAGTTTCGTGTAAGCCGCCCGAGCCTCTTCGTTCATACCATTTGAAAGGTAGAAGCGAACTTCTTCGACTGCTTCATTAACCGATGACGGATCGGCAGCACTCGCCTCTTCGCTTGCCGCGGCAACCTCGACGGCTTCCCCTTGCGGAGCAGCCGGGGCCTCCGGTTCGTCCGAAACCGACCCGTCCCATTCCTCCGAGAGGTCGATCTCTTTCTCCTGAGCAGCTTGGATCTTAAACTCCGTGGGCTCCTCAGCTTCGGGGGCCGCAGGCGGCGTTGGCGCATGGGAAAATGGGCTGGAATGAGCGGCAGCGACCTCGGCTTCGGGAACGGCATCGGTCGTGACCGGCGCTTCGACGACGGCATCCGCGACCGGAATCTCAGCCGCCAGCTCTGCATGCGTCGGCTGTACATGCAAGATCGTCGGCACGCCAAGCTCCGGCGCGCCCGTCGAACCGCGCTCTTCATACTTCGCAGCGAGTTCGCCGTAGCGGGTAGCTTCGTCGGGATATCCGGCGTCGTGATAAATGCTTTCCAGAGTGCGGCAGCAAACCGCCGCCTCGGTAAATCGGGCGGCTCTGGTATGCAGAGCCGCGAGCCGCTGGTTTACCCGCAGATCCCGCGGCGCCTGGGGCAACGCAGAAAGCAGCGGTCCCAAGGCCTTCGCTGGCATGTTGTAAGAAATGAAAAGTTCAGCATCGGTCAGCGCCGCGCGAACGAACAGCGCCACTTCATCCGAATACCGCTGATCAACAAAGGGCGCAGTGGCCTCGAGTTCGTCCACCAGAACCGCGCCTTCTTCCGGAGTAATCAAATGCGAACTGGAAGGCGTCCCCAGCCTGCCCGCGACTTGCTGATAGTTACGGGCATGCAACTGATTCTCAGGCTCGAGTTGCGTCAGTTTCAGGTAGTAGTCGCGTGCCTTTTCCAGTTCTCCCGCCTGCGTGTGACCGTGCGCAAGCAGTTCGTAGACCTCCGTCAGATGAGTATTGTCTCCGGCCTTGTTCAACAACTCGAGCAGCATTTCAAGCGCTGCCGTGCTCTCACGCACCGGACTGATGAGGGCGTGCAGGTTTTCGAGAATTTTTCCCGAGTCCGCCGCCAGCAGCCGGTCAGAATGTTGCTTGTACACCTGTAAAGCGTCTTCGCACTGTCCGGCTGAAATCAACGCGTCGGCATACGAGAGGATTGCGCTGACGTCGTTGTGAACCGAGAGCAGTTTCTCCGCCAGCGTCCCGGCCTCCGGCAAACGCCCAGTCTGCAGATAGGCCTGCAACAAAGTGCGCAATCCATCGGGATGGGTATCAAGGTCCGCAACTTTCTCCAGACACTGCACCGCCGCCGCCATATCTCCCGCGTCAAATGCGTTTCGGCCGCGCATCAACAACGCATAGCCGTTGCCCGGATCCAACGTAATCATGCGCTGCAGTATTTCTTCCGCCGGACCCAGCTGTCCCTTGGAGCGCAACGTCTCAGCCGCCGCGGAAAAGATCTGCCACGCCTCGGTCTTCTTCCCTAGCCGGACGTAAACCTCCGCCAGCCGCGTCCGCATGGCGACGTTCTCGGGGTCCATTTCCAAAGTCTTCTGGAAGATCCGCACCGCCTGCTCCAGTTGACCTTCACGCAAAAATTCTTCCGCCACCTGCAGATACTGAGCTCGCGCATCATTGAAAAGGCCCTGCTGCGTGTAAAGCTCTGCCAGCCGAAGCACGCCTTCGAGCGACGACTTCAGCTTGCTGAGCTTCTTGTACATGGCAATCGCCTTCACCGTGAAGCCCTGCGACGCATAGGCATCGCCAACGCTCTTGAAACATTCCACGGCTTTTTCGCTATTGCCCAGACGCGAGTAGAGGTCGCCCACGGTATTCATCACCGTGAGATCCTTGGGGTCGGCTTTGAGAACCTTCTCGTACTCAGTGATTGCGTTCGGCAGTTTGCCCTGTTGGACAAACTTCTCCGCAGCGCTGAGAACCTTCTGTTTATTGAAGCCAAAACCAAACGCCATAAAAGTGCGGACTCCAGCTCCGGTTCGCCTCTCGTCTCAAAACTTTCTCTACCGCACGAGAGTTCGTGGCCAAGTTGACCATCCCATCGGCATCGCACCCAGTATCAGGCGATGGTCTTTAGGACAAGGGTAATTGTACGGCTGGGTACTCCGAATCGTATGGTTACTAAGGGTTACCGAAAGGGAGTGTACGACCGGGTTACCACCGGTACTAGTGTGGCGCGGGCTCCCTCGCCCGTGAGGCGTCACCTTGCGTATCAGGATAAGCACGTTCCGATCAACTCGGCTTCAGTCGCTGTTCTTTTGCCGGAACATCCATGAACATCGCGTGATAAATAAGATGCGTAGCCGAATCAATCCACCGATTCAGCTCCACCGCAGGCATGCGCGCGGCTCGCCCCAGCAAACTCCAAAAGAAACTGTCCATCACCCGCGCCAACCCCACAACGTCCACTCCCGCGCGTGCACCGGGCAGCTGTTGCAAAATTTGAAACACAGCCGCGACCCGCGCAGTAGTCCAGGCATGAATCTCCGCTTGCTTCCGCACCAGTTCCGGATCAGAAAGCACCGCCTCCTGCCATGCCCGGTAGGCCCCCAGATACCGAAGATCGTGAGAGAAAGCCCGCGACAACAATTCCTGAACCACTGCCCGGACATCAGGCACATTTCCCGGACGAAAACCCAACTGGCTCAACTTCTCCAGCAACTCGTCCATCAGCGCCAGCAACAATTGCCGCTTGGAGCGGAAGTGCTGATAGAAAGTTCCGACCGGAAGCTTTGCCCGCCGGGCAATCTCGTCAATCGAAGCTCCCTCATACCCTTTCTCACCAAACAAAGCCAACCCAGCCGAATTCAATCGCGCTCGCTTCTCCAGGCTTCTCTTCTGCTGCGGCCCGGGCGGAAGATCCTCCCCAGCTAGCAGGTTCGGACGCACCTTCACGCCCGTCTCCCTGGACGAATAATCGCCCCGACCAAAGCCCCCGCACAGCACCAAAGCATCCATCCGCCGAAAACTCCCGCCACCTCAGGAGCCATATTCGGAAACACCAACGGAAAGAACGCACTGGAGAACGGATCAAGCAGCAGCGTAGGCAGTGCAATCGAGATTGCCCCAGCGGGCCATTGCTCCGGGGGCAGCCGAAAACGGCTGCATAAACGACGAACAATCCAGGCCATCAAAGGAAAACTAACTGCGAATAAAATGAGGTTTTCTTTCCAATCCCCCGGGCGAAGAACCTGCTGTCCTGCCAAGCGCAGGACAATGGTGGCGCCAATCCATATTCCAAGCCCACAGAAAAAGAGGCGAGTTTTCATAACATGAATATCTATTCATATTACCACACTCATGGAAAACACGAGAATTGCCGACGCCTCAGCAGGCTGGCGGCGGTTGGGCAACCTGAGAACCGCTCTCCTGTACGACCGTCACCGTCCCGGAACTCGCAGCTTTGGCCCGTCCCGTCTCGGTATCGCGTTTCAGTCGCTGCAGGTCGGATCGCATCTCCCAAGCGTGCTGATAGCGCAGATTGCGGTCTTTCTCCACTGCCTTGTTGATGATGCGTTCCAGTTCGGCTGGAATATCGCGATTGAAACGAATCGCAGGAGGCGGATCAGAATCGAGGATCGCCTTGAATATCAGCGCGGTCGTTTCGCCATGAAAGGGCAACGCTCCCGTTGCCATTTCGTACAGAACTGTACCGAACGAGAACAGATCGGTGCGGGAGTCCAGTTCCTTGCCCTTGGCCCGCTCGGGAGACATGTAAGCGATCGTGCCAAGCGTAGAGCCGGGACTGGTCAGATGTTCTGCATCCACCGTCTGCGTGTTCAGGGATGCAACCCTGCTCGAAGAACCGTCTGACAGACTTACCTTCGCCAGCCCAAAGTCTAAAACCTTCGCGTGCCCGCGTTTGCTGACAAAGATGTTCGCGGGTTTTATGTCGCGGTGGACGATTCCCTCAGCGTGCGCGGCATCGAGGGCGTCGGCAATCTCGATCGCGAGCGGACGCCCGGCGATGCGATGCTTCAGGGTCATTCCGTCCAGAAACTCCATGGCGATGAAGGTTTGTATCCAGCCTGGTCGGCAATCGGAACTTCGCGTCGAGCGCGACCAACACGAAGGCGAGCCCAAACAGGCCGAAAGCAAGCCGAAAGCAAGCTTGAATCGTCGCTGATAAGCTTGCACGAGGTCCGCGTCAACCCCTTCTGCTAGTTCTCGTTGCCGCTTTTGCCACCTTTCAACCCAATTTGGCATACGCAGTCAAAGCGTCACAAGACTTTGCTAAATCGGCTTAGTTAGCTCACTATCTGAATCACTGGCGATAAATCGCGTTTACGCTCAAAACCTCAATGAGCGAAATGGCCTGTAGCTGTTGAAAAACTCCACCTTTTGAAAAAACTGTCCCGGCGAAGGGATGGGAAATGTCCACCAAAATCGAGAACGTCGTTTATAGGGCATCCTAGCGCGATGAAATTTCTGCGGATTTCTCGCGAGTGGGTTTTTCAACAGCCACGCCTGATAACAACAATTGATTTTAAAGTTCCATCATTTCGGACGCACCGAAAGTACGACGTCAAAATGTTCACCGCTCTTGGTGACATCGAGACCCACGCGCGGGGTTACCTTCTTGCTCGAGAAATATGCAACAAACATATTCAAGCGGCTTCCTTCCCAATCGGGCAAAGTAGCCTGCGTCAACTCAATCAGATCCTCGAATTTGTTGGCGGCCTCAACCTCCGAGTCGGTGCGATAGAGGACGCACTCAATCACTGGTTCCTGGGGGTAGCCTGAACCGCGGCAGCTTACCGCCCCCGGGAGGTTTACGGACGGGGTCCAATCCACCCACTCCTTTGCGCCCAGCGCTTGGAATCCGGACTGAGCTTCCGAAATGTACCGCAGTAGTGTAGTGCGAAACGAGTCGCGGAACGAGCTTTTCGCCACCGCCTGGGAATTCGCCGTCGCAGGGCTCGTGGTCGATGGAGCAGGCGGGTCTGACGTGACCCGTTCCGGCTTTTGCGTTTCGACGGCGGTCTTGAGATCCGCCGGAACTCGCCGATGGCTGAACGTTGTCCAAGCAAGGAGGCCGGCGACGGCGGCGCCCCCGGCCAAAAGGTACAAACGGCGGGACCTATCATGGGCCACAGGCACCGCGATGGTCTTAGGGTTCGCTTTCGCGTCCCCAATCGCCGACACAAGATACTTTAACCGTTCGTCGTAGGCGGTCCGGAAATCGACATACTCGAGCCGATTCAACCGGTACGGTACCTCACAATCCCGATACAGGACCGGAATAATCGTTTTTTTCCTCGACAGACCATACCCAATCTCGTCGAGCACGTTCTGTGAAGCGACCGATGTGGGCGAGAGCACGACCAGCATCAGTCCGCACTCGGACAGTCCGCGCTCGATCGCCTGGTCCCACTCCTCACCCGGATGAATATCGATCTGGTCCAGCCAAATCGATGCCCCGGCGGCGCGCAGGTCTTGGCACAGCCGCAATACGAAGTCCGTATCCGCGCGCGAGTAGCTGACAAACGCTTTCGATGGGTCTACCATGATGCCTTTTGCCAGTACAGCTTTTGGCAAACGCGCTAGAACCGTGCTGTTTCGCCACTCACCCCTTTGGGGCCAGCGCAAGCCACCCACGATCCCGGGGGTCTGCTTGGCTTTCTCTCCCCCGGTGCGCCCTTCGCGCCACTTCGCGCTCAAAGCACCTCGCTACGGAGCGGACGGCGTTGACAGGTTTCTAAGGAATCTCTGAATAAGTAAGTTTCTGACGGCGCAAGTCTAGTACCTCAGCAATGGTGGGTCGATGACCTAGCCTTCCACTTAGATTTCTTGCCTCCGCCTTCGTCCGTCGGGCCGGCCTTCATCTATGCGCTCGCTGTCAGCAGCTTCTGACGACTGAGAAACAGATTGATCAACCCGCAGATCACGAACAGCTGATGCGCGTTCTTCTTCAGTCCTCGGTAGCGCAGCTTCACAAATCCAAATTTCAACTTCATCACCTGAAATACGTGCTCGACCTTGGACCGCACGCTCGATTTCGTCCGATTCTTCGCCCGCTCCTCCTCGTCAATCCCGTTCTTGTAGCGGTAGCGACGGTGCGTGTGGTCCTGCGCCCGGGGTGCGCATTCCTGGATAACCTCCGTTTGTCCGCGATAAGCCTGATCACCCCATACCCGAGTTTCTTCCCCATGCAACAGATCGGGCAGCACTCGCGAGTCGGCCACATGGGCGGGCGTGGCTACCGCCGTATGGATGATCTTGGTCTTGCTGTCCACTCCTACATGGGCCTTCATCCCGAAGTACCACTGGTTGCCTTTCTTGGTCTGGTGCATCTCCGGATCGCGCTGCTGCTCTCGGTTCTTGGTCGACGTGGGCGCGTGCAGGATGGTTGCGTCCACGATCGTGCCGGTGGTGATGCGCACTCCCCGGGCCTGCAAGTGCAGATTGACCGTGCCCAGAATCTTTTCTCCAAGTCGATGTTCTTCCAGCAAATGCCGAAACTTGCACACCGTGGTTTCGTCCGGCGCCGGCTCCTGCCCCAGATCGATCCCCACGAACTGCCGCATCACCGGCGAGTCATACAGGGCCTCTTCCACGGCTGGGTCCGACAGGTTAAACCACTGCTGCAGAAAATAAATCCGCAGCATCCGCTCCACTCCCACCGGCGGGCGCCCATTCCCCGGCTTGGGATAATGGGGTTCGATTAGCGCGCACAACTCTCGCCACGGGACCACTTGTCCCATTTCTTCCAGAAATACCTGCCGTCGTGTCTTTTTCGTGTACCGCTCAAAACCATTCATCGTCGCCAGACTCCTCTGTTTTTTGTTCCTCGATCTCATCTGGCGCAACTTACTCTATATCCCTGTGGAAAGGGGAGACCTTATTCAGAGTCTCCCTAACCTGGAATCTCCTTCTTGGCTTGAAAAACGGCATCGACTATACACCTTATCTTACCGGCTCACGTAGCATTAATGGGTAAAGACTTCCGCCCCAGTGGCAGCGTGACTGCTGTAGCATCCCGATTATGCTCAAAACTCTCTCGCTGCAGCACGCCGCTGCGCACTGGGGGCGAACAGGCGGCGCAAACTTGTGCTATGGCCTGGTTTCAACACTTAGGTGTCTAATACCTGAGCGCTCTTTCGTCATCCAGTGTTCATCTTTCGGCGGGCGAAAAGCTCGGTGTAGTTCTAGGTGTACACATTCTCACCGAAGGGAGAACCGCTTATGTGCAGCCAGGAAGAGAAACAACGATTCTTGCGCGACGATTTCTATCACTCGCTCAAAGAACTCTTCATCAGCGCCATAACTTGGCAAGTCGCCGTCGAAAGAGAAACAGGGCCCCAGAGGATTGATTTCCAGAAAGATGTGAGCATGCATGCCACCTTCGCACAGGCAAGAGCGCTCTACGAGTTTTATACCGACGACATCAGAAAATGCGACGACGCTAGAGCCGCACATTTTTGCGAGAAGTGGAAAGGTTCAACCGGGCTGCACGATGCGCGTTTCATGGAGGATCCAGCCAACAAGCGTATTTTTCATCTGGTCTATTCCCGCGAAAGAGAATCGCTGGCGCTCAAGTCACAGGTCATAAACGTAGCCAAAGAACTGTGCAACCTCAGCGAGGAATTTGTTCGCTGTGTTCGAGATGAGTTCCGCGTCGCTGCTCAAGGCGCTTGGGCTGAAGCGCTGAAGGAGGCACAACGTTTGGCGGCAATTTACGGGATCCAAAATCCATTTACGATCGTGGTAGACGACCCTGGAAAGCTAGCCGGTCAATGAGTGAAATGGCCTGGTTTCGCCAGTCATGACTCGGCAAGCCAAACGGCGTTACAATCCTGAGCATGAGAACGGATGTCCTGCTTGGCGCGATGCTTGTGTTGGCTACAACGTCTGTCGCCGCTCAGACGGCAACCGGAATCCATCTCGCCGATGTCCGGTTTATAGGCGACACTCAGCTGAACGACGTGGACCTGACTAAATGCGCTGCCGACCTTAAATCAGAGACGTACGAAGGCCCCGACTGGTCTGATGGTCTCACGGAACGTGTACACGTCCTCTGCCTTCAAGACAACGGTTATTTCAAGGCGGCAGTTAAGCCCTCCACCGAACAACTGTCGGACAAGCGGGGGACCCATCAGTTCATCATCACATTCGACATCGACGCAGGGCCGCAGTATCGCGCTGGCGAAATCGGCTTCAAGAACAATCATGTCTTTCCCGCCGACGAACTTCGCTCGATGTTTAAGTTGGCGTCAGGCGACATCTTTAGCGTCATGAAGATTCGACAAGGGCTGAATCAGATGCACAGGGCCTATGCAGAGCGCCACTACCTCGATTTCACGGTGGTGCCGGAAATAAGCGTCGACGACTCGCGTCATGTCATCAGCGTCGTTTTCGACTGCGATGAAGGGAAAGACTTCCGCTAGAGCCCCGTCAACTGTTGAAATATCGCGATTTCACTTATTGACCCTGCGAAGGGGGTTTTGAGTGAAATGGCCTGTGGGTGTTGAAAAAGTCACTTCGATTAGCAGGATGAGATTCAGCAGAAGCATGTTAGAAGGAAGTGATCCTGACCATGCTCTGTTGGATTCTCATCGTCGGAGGACTGCTGATCATGATGGGGCAACACGACCGCTCCGAAGCGCTGTTCTACTACTTCCGCCTGGAAGATCAGGTTCCAGAGACTCATCTGCTGCGGCTCATTGAAAAGCACATCAGCTTTGCCTTTGTGCGCGAGAGGTTGAAGCAGAGTTACAGCGAGACCGGTCGTCCGTCGATTGATCCCGAGCTTCTGCTGCGCATCCTATTGATCGGCTACTTATATGGCATCACCAGCGAACGGAAGCTGGTGGAGGAACTGCGCATGCACTTGGCGTGGCGCTGGTTCACCGGTCTGGGCTTCGATCAGGAGATTCCACATCACTCCACGTTCTCCAAGAACCGGCACGGACGGTTTCAAGAGTCGAAGCTGTTTGAGCAGTTGTTTGAGCAGATCGTGCGGCAGTGTGTGGAAGTGGGGCTGGTGCAAGGGACGCATTTATCAGTAGACGGCAGCTTCATCGAAGCGAATGCGGCCAAAGAGAGCCGCATCCCGCGTGAGCAACTCAGGGAAGCGGCGCAAGTGAACCAAACTGCGCGCCAGTACTTGGTGGAACTGGAGCAGCAGAACCCCACCGAAGAGCCGGTGCATCAGCAAGACCAAGTGTCGACCACGGATCCCGATTCCACCTACGCCACCAAGGGCGGGACTCCAGCCCGACTGGGGTACTACGACAACTATCTGGTGGACAATCACAGTTGCGTGATCGTGGGGGTACAAGCAACGGCGGCGCGCATGAGCCAGGAGACCGTCGCTGCACAAGACATGCTCACTCGCTTCACGCAATGGCAAGGACGAGAGCCAGAATCGGTAGCAGCCGACACGACCTACGGGAACGGGGAGTTCTTGCAATGGTTGGCCGATCGAAGCATCACTCCCTATATGCGAACCCGCGACAGTGCTCTGAGAAAGAACAATCCCGGCTATGGCCCGGAGCGATTTACTTATCAGCCCGAGAGCAATACCTACCGTTGTCCTGCAGGAGAGCAACTGAACTACGTGGGGCTCAACGTTCGCAATCGAGCCCATGCCTATATCGGCAGCGCGAAACGCTGCGGGGCATGCTCACAAAAAGCACAATGCACGACTGGACGATACAAGTATCTCGCCATTCACATGCATGAGTCGGTACGACAACGGGCGCGGGAGTTGGCGCAAACGCCCGAGTTCGCGAAGGCACAACGACAGAGAAAGAAGGTGGAAGCCCTCTTCGCGCAACTCAAGAATCAGATCGGATTGCGGCGCTTACGCCTGCGCAGACTGAAGTTCGCGCGAGAGCAGTTCTTCCTGGCAGCCGTGGCCCAGAACATCAAGCGACTGGTCCGCTTCCTCAGCCAGCAAGCAGCACCGCTGGCTGCCAGCAACTAGAAACCCGTGAAGAACCTGCCAGTCCCCTACATCACGCCGCAACACAGCCGCGCAATCTGTGACTTTTTCAACAGCCACGCCTGTTATCGACACTAATCGAGGGGACGCCTTAGCGTCCGCGTCATTGAAGATTATTGCAGGCTATGGCAGAGCTTCGATTTCGCCCGGCCGCCACGTCTTGTCGAACCATGGTTCGAGCGGACCATAGAGTCGAAGGATCATGCACCAACCCTTCTTGGGGGCAGTCTGTATCCAGTTATTCTCTTCGCCCGCAGGAGCTTTCGGGCCGAAGTAAACATCTACCGACCCGTCCGCATTCACCTTTAATCCCTTGTTCTGGCTGCTGACGCTGGGGAACTGCTGATCAGTCTGCAGCATCGAGCGCGTCTGGTTGTCATACACAATGACCGACCAGAAGTCCTTGACGGGAATATTGGGTGGCAAGTGCATTTTGTAGATTTTTCCGCCATCGAACGGGTTGCCCTTTGAGTCCTGCACGGACCACGGATACTGCGATCCCTGGCCAACCATCTTCATGTCCATCGCGGGCGTCACGCCGGTAGCAAAGTAGTAGAAGAAGATGTAACCGTCGAGGTTGGTGACCCCCGGGGCACTCAGGAATTGGTAGCCGCCGAAGAAGGGCAGCCGCCACACACTATTCGGGTAATAGTACGCGTCGGTGCTGCGAATCTTGAAGACGATGGTCCGTGCCGTCACCGCACCGATGTTAGCAGCGTCCGTCAGAATCTTCTTCATCCGGGCGTCGGGATTGAACGGTTTCCCTTTCTCGATGCCAATGGACGCAAACAGACCCATCATGGTTGGATCGTTGGGCGCGCTCGGCTCCTCCTGAATAACTGTGTTCAGAAGTTCCCAGAACGCGTAGTCACCGGGCGATACGAAGTTCGAAGGTATACCGGAAGCGTTTGCGAACTTCATCGCGGGCGGATTGGCGGCATCCGCAAGCTGGTAGATCTTTAAGGTTTTCTTGACCAGCTCGACGCCAGGGTCGGGAGACCCATTCACCAGGAAGCTCCGGAAGGGCATAAAGTTTCCGTACGTGCTTGGCCGCAGGACGAAATAGCCCTCGGGGACCTGCCCTGTGTAACCGGGCGGCAGTACGAGATACTTGCCGCCTTGTCCCTTGTCGGCCCCCGTAAAGCCGACGTCGGCGACCCAGCGGTAATAAAAGTCATCCACCACACCCAGGACCTTGGGTGGAATCTCCACCACCAATGGCCCCTTATGGGTATCAAGCCAAATGAAGCTGTAGACAGTGTTATCGTTCGCGGTCAGCTCCACCGTCTTCGAATCGACCAGATGTCCCCAGATAACATCTGTCTGGTTGTCCGGTCCGAACTTGCGGATCGAATCGCGCATTCCGGCCTGGTTCACGATCGGAATGGCCATGAGGTATGCCTGCAAAGCACGCGACTGGTCGAGGTTGTCGTAGATTTTCTTGACGGTATCGGCGTCGGGGTAGCCGTCGGACAGTTTCAGTGTGCCAATGGATGTATCGATTTTGTCCGGTACGGCAACGCCCGGCGAGACCGGAGTGGTCATCTTGTACTGCTGTGCAGTGCTTGGACTGGCAGCGGCTGCGATGAGCGCAGCCAGTGCGACGCAGATGAGTAATAACGTACATGTTCTCACTGGGGAACTCCTTGGCTGAGCATTGTTCAGTCCACGAACAGCTTCTTCACTCACTGTCCGAGCGATGGAATGCAGGATTAAACACTTCAGGGTACGAGTCGATCTGCGGCTGCACTACTGGTAAAAGTCTCAGTGTATCGAAGCCACAATCCTGTTCCGATCTCAAACCAAACCAACAACTGGCGAAACAGTGCGCCGTGAAAGGCGCTGGACTTCAGCGGGTGCAACTCCCGCCCGGGAACTGGTTCGCTCCACCCGGTAGCAATCGAAACGGCAGCAGAGGCAACGAAGCTGTCGGAGCTTTCGATGAAAGGGTCGTTTAGCGACTCCGCGAGCATGCAGGCCATAACATGAGTGAACGCTGAGCAGGCCCGCGAAACAGTAATGGCAGGAGCCGACCTGACTGTTACACAGGGAAGGCCGCTGATGGTGGAGAGGGACGAGCGAACAAGCTCCATCGGACCTGCCGGGGTAATGGCGATGGCATGGTATGTCCACAGAAAGGCTGATGTGTTCAGTGGGAGGTAGACCCATCAGGGCAAAAGTCAGAGCCCCGTAGCTGGGATCGCATGCGCGGAGGAAACGAAGCGCGTGGAGTCGATCGACAAAGCCATCCGCGGGATGGTGAGCGAGTCATCGGGCCGTAACGAAAGTGAACGCATAGTTACCTCGAAACCCTAAACCCAGAGGCCGAACCCCACATGCCGCGGTGAAGGCAACATGGATCGTCGCAAACTGACTGATGCGGCGAGACGCTCTGGCGGGGCGATAGCGACAGCACGATGCCAAGGACGCGTTAAGCAACTGGAGAAGCCCTCCTCGTCCCGTGGAGAAATCTGCGGAGCAGGGAAACCGTATAACCGGCGACACCGGGAAGTCGGTGGACGGCGAGAGGGTGGCGGAGGGGCCAGCAGTAGCGGGGAAGCGGGGTAATGCCCGTGGAGCGAAGAGGCCCTGCTGTTGTGTACGAACTCCAACCATACGGGAGGCAAAGGTGAGATGACAAAGTCACCTATTAGTTTGCAAGACCTGAGGAGGAGGATATACGTCAAGGCGAAGGCAGAATCAACTTGGCGCTTTTGGGGACTGTACGTCCACATCTGCAAAATGGAAACACTCCAGGCAGCCTACCAGATGGCCAAGAGCAATCATGGCGCACCTGGGATCGACGGCATCACGTTCGATGTCATCGAAGAAAGCGGAGTGGAGAGTTTTCTGAAACAGATTCAGGACGAACTAGTTCACAACACGTATCAGCCCATGCCGGTGCGCAAGAAGGAGATTCCGAAAGACGGGGGCACCAAAGTCCGCGTTCTCTCGATCCCCACCATTCGCGACCGCGTGGTTCAGGGTGCGCTCAAGCTCATCCTGGAGCCGATCTTTGAGGCCGATTTTCAACCAGGGTCGTATGGCTATCGACCGAGGCGATCAGCGCATGAAGCGGTAGACCGAGTCGATCAGGCGATTGTCCAAGGACTGACACGAGTCATCGATTTGGATCTCCGGGCCTATTTCGATAATGTGCAGCATTTGCAGCTGCTCGAGAAAGTGGCACGGCGGGTCCAAGATGTATCGGTGATGAGACTCCTGAAGATGATCCTGAAGTCGACTGGAACGAAGGGAGTTCCTCAGGGTGGGGTAATTTCGCCGATGCTCAGTAACCTCTATCTCACTGAGGTAGATCGTATGCTGGAAAAGGCGAGTGCCATCACGCGAAGAGGGAAATACCCCAATGTTCAATATGCGAGGTTTGCAGACGATCTGGTGGTATTGATTGACTCCCATCCGCGGCATGACTGGCTCATCGGAGCGGTGGAGAAACGACTGCGAGAAGAATTGGCCAAACTCAGGGTGGAAATCAACGAGGAGAAGAGTCGGAAAGTTGATCTGTTGCAGGGAGAGAGATTTGGTTTCCTGGGATTTGAGTATCGCCGCGTCCGAAGTCGAAACGGAAAGTGGCGGACCCATTTTGTGCCCAAGCCGAAGAAGCGGACAGCACTCCTGCGGAAGCTGAAGGAAATCTTCCGGCGATACGTCAGCCAGCCCGTAGGGCGGGTGATTGAACTCATCAATCCGATTCTACGGGGATGGGTGCACTACTTTGCGGTGGGGCACTCGAGCCGGTGCTTTTCCTACATTAAGCTCTGGGTAGAGAAGAGGGTTCGGCGACATCTGATGCGGGCCCGAGAGCGCAAAGGATTCGGCTGGAAGCGGTGGAGTACGCAATGGCTCTACAACACACTCGGTCTGTTTAACGACTACCGGGTGGTACGTCGAGCCAACAGCTGAAAGCCCTCCAGGAGGAATCGGCTCCATAACCCTTGATGCGAAGCACACAGGAAAGCCCAGTGCAGGAAATCTGCACGCTGGGTTTGATGAGGCGGGGGCTGGAAACCAGCTTATGGTTCGGATATTGAGGCACTCTCAACGGAAACGGAGAGACTCGGCTAGGCTGAACCTACAGAGCATGGCGCCAGTCCTCGACCCTACCAGACACAGGGGATCAGTCGCAACACGGGAAGCCCCAGCGGTGATCGCAGTACGGATCAACTGGCACCTCGCGAGAGACAGGCCGGGCCGTGTGGGGTGGCGGAGAGGCTCGTAGTACTGAAGAGGCCGGGTAATGCCGGTGGAGGGAAGGGGCCTCAGTGTATGTCCAGAAAAGGCAGATGTGTTCAATGGGAGGTAGACCCATCAAGAGAAGAGTCAGAACTCTTGTAGCCAGGGCCGCATGTGTGGAGGAAACGAAACGCATGAAGTCGGTCCGACAAAATCATCCTTTCGGGATGGTGAGCGAGTCATTGGGCTGTAACGAAAGTGAACGCACAGGTGACCTCGAAACCCTAAATCCCAGAGGCCGAACCCACACTGAGGGGGTGAAGGCAACATGGATCGTTGCAAACTGACTAATGCGACGAGACGCTCTGGCGGGGCGATAGCGACAGCACGATGACAAGGACACATTGAGCAACTGGAGAAACCCTCCTCGTCCCATGGAGAAATCCACGGAGCAGAAGACCGTATAACTGGGACCACCAGGAAATCGGAGGACGGCGAGAGGGTGGCGGAGGGGCCAGCAGTAGCTGGGATGCGGAGTAATGCCCGTGGAGCGAAGAGGCCCTGCTGTTGTGTACGAACTCCAACCAACGGGAGGCAAAGGTGAGATGACAAAGACACCCATCAGTTTGCAAGACCTGCGGAGGAGGATATACGTCAAGGCGAAGGCAGAACCAACTTGGCGCTTTTGGGGACTGTACGTCCACGTATGCAAGACGGAAGCACTCCGGGAAGCCTACCAGATGGCCAAGAGCAACAATGGCGCACCTGGGATCGATGGTGTCACGTTTGAGGCCATCGAAGAAAGTGGAGTGGAGGGTTTTCTGAAACAGATACAGGACGAACTGGACCAAAACACGTATCAACCCATGCCGGTGCGGAAGAAGGAGATCCCGAAGGATGGGGGCACAAAAGTCCGCGTACTTTCGATCCCCTCAATCCGCGACCGCGTGGTTCAGGGTGCGCTAAAGCTCATCCTGGAGCCGATCTTCGAAGCTGATTTCCAACCGGGGTCGTACGGCTATCGACCTAAACGGTCGGCCCATGAAGCGGTAAGCAGAGTTGATCAGGCGATCGTGCAAGGGTTAACACGTATCATCGATTTGGATCTCCGAGCCTATTTCGATAATGTGCAGCACTCACTGCTGCTCGAGAAAGTGGCTCGGCGGGTTCAAGATGCATCGGTGATGAAACTCTTGAAGATGATCCTGAAGTCGACCGGAGCGAAAGGAGTGCCCCAAGGCGGGGTAATTTCGCCAATGCTCAGTAACCTCTACCTTACCGAGGTAGACCGGATGCTGGAAAAGGCGATTGCGACCACGCGACGGGGACAGTACCCCAATGTTCAATACGCGCGGTTTGCGGATGACCTGGTGGTATTGATTAGCTCCCATCCGCGGCAGGGCTGGCTAATCGGGGCGGTGGAGAAACGACTGCGAGAGGAATTGGGTCAACTCAGAGTTGAAATCAACGAGGAAAAGAGCCAGAAAGTAGACCTAACGAAGGGAGAAAGCTTCAGCTTTCTGGGGTTTGAGTATCGCCGCGTCCGAAGTCGTAAGGGAAAGTGGCGGCCTCATTTTGTGCCCAAGCCGAAGAAGCGCACGGCACTCCTGCGGAAGCTTAAGGAAATCTTCCGGCAATTCGTTAGCCAGCCCGTGCGGATAGTGATTGGACTCATCAATCCGATCCTGCGGGGTTGGGTGAACTACTTTCGTGTAGGGAACTCGAGCGGGTGCTTTTCCTACATCAAACTCTGGGTGGAACAGAAGGTGCGGCGGCATCTGCTACGTGCGCGAGGGCGCAAGGGATTCGGCTGGAAGCGGTGGAGTACGCAGTGGATCTACGACACTCTCGGACTGTTTAATGATTACCGGGTCGTGTATGGAGATCACAGCTGAAAGTCGCTCCGCTCGAATGAGCCACATAACCCTTGACAAGAAGCACACAGGAAAGCCTAGTGCGGGAAATCTGCACGCTGGGTTTGATGAGGTGGGGACTGGAAACCGGCTTACGATTCGGCTAGTGAGGCACTCCCAGAGGAAACGGGGAGCAATAGATAGGCCGAGTCTACGGAGCGTGGCGCCAGTCCTCGACCCTACTAAAGACGGACGCAAGAAGCAACGCAGGACATGGGGATTGACGATGAGTCTAGCCACCCCGGGTTGTGTTCAGAAGTTGCAGACGGCGTCACATGCTTCCTTATTTAGGGAGGCGTGTGTCTTTTCCGAGAGCCGGATGCGGGAAATCTGCCTGTCCGGTTCGATGAGCGGGAACAGGAAACAGGGTCAAGCCAAACCGGATTGAGGCGGGTCATGCGAAAGCATCCCAATAGCCACCGGGAGGCTAAAGCCACTGCGCCTGTTCTCGACTCTACTCGCCATTACACTCAAAATCACCCAATCTGATACCGCTCTGTGCCCGATAGGTTGAAACTCCTCAACGCTGCCGGTAAGGTCGAGTCCAAGCGATTCCAGCTGGTATAACATCGCCGTCACGTTCTCTCCCAAAAATCCTGTCAAGCCCCTGAAGACCCCAATTCCTCGCAACCGTCTCATTCCACTCCATCAATAAAGTTCCGAACCATGTCATGTTTACCTATCGAACCTGTCATACTTGTATTAGGGGGTTTAGTTTGCTCCGGCCCGGGGCCAGTCCATCGTCTACGCCTCGAACTTTCAGAAACAGCACTAAGTCCTTTGAAAGGGATATTTTAGATATCAACCCCACGGGGCACGACCTTTTTTCATAGACTTACGAGGAAATAGACTCAAAAATAGAGATATCCCCCTTTCGTAAGTCCTTTAGAAGTGATATTTTACGATGGTATCTCGACAACAGTCCCTGTGTTTTCATAGATCTAGCGAGAAAACGCAAATTTTGGGTGTATAGCCGTGGTAGAGACGCAAACATGACGCTTCGTATGTTTATAAACAAGTAAATACAGTGTGGCCCACCCTTTCACGAAGTTAATTCTAGCGACTCGGCATCAGAAGCGTGACCGCATCGCGCACTACCGATATCTCCGCCGGCAGCGTCCCCAGCAGTTCTCCATCGCCTTCGACGAAGATGCGCGTATTGGTCCCGGAGCCGGACGATGCCACTTCGCGGCAAACCGCACTCGCGCTGTGGACCAGTTCGATTCCAGGGACTTGCCAGTTGCTGCCGAAGAGGCCGCGCAGGACGTAGCGCAGATACGCCACACGGCTGCGAGTCTCGAAGAGCACCAGGCGAAGGTCGTCGCGTTCGATTGAAGCGCCCGGAGCAAGTTCGCGGAGGACTCCGCCGAAATTGCCGATGCGGACTGCGAGTAGCTGCGAGACTTCCACTCGACGCGCTTGGCTCTTCTCCGCAAGGTCCTCGCTGATCTCTACGGCGAAGTTTTCCATCTTGTGGGTAAGCCACAGGTGGGTCGCTTTCGCGCAGTAGGCGGCCATGCCAAAACGCCGCTTCGCGAGTGGATCGAGTTTGTAGAACAGGTGCGCGTCCACGCCGATCCCGACGGTGACGGTGAAATATCGGAAGGCGCGGTCGCCGGCAAAATCCCGATACTCGATTTTGCCGACGGCAACGCGGCGAGGCGTTGCGGTCAGAGCGGCTTTGGCGGCTGCCGCCGCAGAGAGCGGCAGCCGCAGATCGTGCGCCAGCGAATTGGCGGTGCCCAGCGGAATAATTGCCAACGCCGCGTTGCTGCCGACCAATCCCTGGAGTACGTCGTGGATCGTGCCGTCGCCGCCGCAAGCGAACACGGCGTCGCAGCCTTCGGCGATAGCTTGCCGGGTTTGATCCATGGCGTCCGATGCGCCGCGAGTGGGCGCGAGCGAGGCTTCTACGCCAGCGCCGCGGAGAACGGAGAGCACGGCTTCGACGTCCGCAAGGCGGTGTTTACGTCGACGGCCGGAGAGCGGGTTGTAGAGAAGCGTGGCTTTATGCATCGGTCACGGGGATTCTACCGGAAGACCTCGCGCGGCGGAGTGAGAGCTGCAAGTCTGTAGGGCGTACAGTTAGTCGGATTTTCCTCGAGTGCCCCACTCCCACATTCCGAACATCGCTTTTTGAGGCAGAGGGTGGCCCACCTGACGGGCGAGCATGCAGACTTGGCCGCGATGATGGGCATCGTGTGCGATCAGATAGCCGAAGAATCCGGCGACGTCCGGGCGAAATCCTTTCACCCGCCCGTCGTTCTCGAGCGCCGACTTCAAGACTTCGCTGAGGGCGGCGCGGCTTTGCTCCAATGCTTTCGTAGCCCGGGCGGGAGTTACGCTGGTGCGGTCCAGTTGCTCCGGAATCTTGCTCTCTTTGGCTGCCGCCTTCAGCCACATGACGCGCACGTTGTGCAGGTGAGCCACGATGGCAGCGATGGTTCGCCCCTTGCCTTGCGGTGGCTCGGCGCGCGAGGCTTCAGCGGGCAGGTTTTCGATCATGTAACGATTGATGCGGTCGTTTGTATCGAATGAAGTCAAGAGAGCTTGGGGTAGCGAGAAGTCAGCGGCGGTGGTCTTGGGCATAGCGGTCTCCGAAATTCCGCGAGCTAGAGTTTGTCGCGCTCGATCGCGTAGACGTAATGTAGCAAATCAGCCCTCGTGGTTTCTTTCCAGATGGTCATGCCATTTTTCTCGGCGACGCGACACGAAGCCAGATTCTCTGGACGGATCAGCGAAATGAGCCGCTCGACCTTGAGATTCGCGAATCCGTAGTCGCGGCAGGCCTGGGCGGCTTCCGAAGCATATCCCTGGCCCCAGAGATCGCGGCGAACGTGATACCCGATTTCGATCTCATTCAAGCCGTCCACACTCTGACGCACTAAACCGCAGTCGCCGATCAAATCGCCAGTGGCCTTCAGAATCATAGCCCAGAGCCCGTAGCCATCGTTGGCGTAGCGCGTGCGGTTGCGAAGGATCCAGTCAACGACTGCGGCACGATCGAACGACATCGGGTAGTAGCGCATGGTCTCAGGATCGGAGAGGATTGCGGCAAGAGCGTCGGTGTCTTCCAGTTCGAATTCGCGGAGCGAGAGACGCTGGGTTTGGATGACTCGCACGAGGACAGTTTAGAACACCGGGCCTGGACTGCAGTCTTACCTGATTTCTTTGGTTCCTGCTTTCTCGGGCGAGGATGCCCGCGCTGCGCGATCGTGTCGAGCTATGCTCGACCGGACAGCCCCTCGACTTCGCTCAGGGCAGGCTGAGGGCGGCTGTTGCCACGTGATTCCTCGCCTATAATCTTTTTCGATGGCTACTACCGCGAAAGATATTAAAAAGAAGATCGAGACGCTGCGCGACAAGATCCGGCATCACGAATATCGATATTACGTGCTCGACGATCCCGAGATCAGCGACGCCGAGTTTGATCAACTGATGATCCAGTTGAAGAAGCTCGAGGCCGATCATCCCGCGCTAATTACGCCCGATTCTCCCACGCAGCGGGTTGGCGGTAAGCCGCGAGAAGGAGTGGTCAAGGCGGCGCACTCGTCGCCCATGCTTTCGCTCGACAATACATACAATGTCGAGGACCTGCGTAACTGGGAGCGGCGGGTTCACGAACTCAGCGGACGCAAAGAGATCGAATACGTATGCGAGCTGAAGCTGGATGGCATGTCGCTGGCGCTCGTTTACGAGAATGGCCAACTGGTTCGTGGCATTACGCGTGGCGATGGCACGATTGGCGAAGATGTGACTTTGAATGTTCGCACCGTGCGCTCGATTCCCCTGTCGATTCCGAAAGAAAAGCTAAGGAAGGCCGGCATTCCTGCGGATTTCGAAGTACGCGGGGAAATGCTCATGCCCCTGGCGGCGTTCAGAAAGATGAATGAGCAGCGCGAGGAGAAAAGGCTCTCACTGTTTGCCAATCCGCGCAATGCGACAGCGGGAACGGTGCGTCAACTTGAGCCCAGCATCGTGGCGCAACGACGGCTTGACTATTTTTCCTACATGCTGCTGAAAGACGGGCACACCTTCTTCGACCGTCATTGGGAGAGCTTGAACGCCCTCGACGCCGCCGGTTTCAAGGTCAACCCCAGCCGCAAGCTGGCCAAGAGTTTTGACGAAGTGTGGGCGTTCATCGAGCAGGAGGAGACGAAGCGGGAAAAACTTCCTTATGAAATCGACGGCATTGTCGTCAAGGTGGATCGGACGGCGCTGCAGGAAGAACTTGGTTACACGGGGAAGGCACCGCGGTGGGCGATCGCTTATAAATATGCAGCTCGCGGAGGCATCACGCAGATTGAAGGTGTTCTGTGGCAAGTGGGACGCACCGGAAAGCTGACTCCCGTGGCCATGCTGAAGCCGGTACCGATTGGTGGAACCACGGTGAGTCGCGCCACCCTGCATAATCCAGATGAAATCGAACGGCTGGGCGTGAAGGTTGACGACTGGGTGGAAGTCGAGCGCGGTGGCGATGTCATCCCCAAGGTCACGCGCGTCGTAGATGATAAGCACCATCCGCGCGGCCACAAATTGATCCATGTGCCGGAGGAATGTCCGGTATGCGGGACGAAAGTTGTGCGCACGGAAGGCGAGGTGGACTATTTTTGCGTTAACGCCAACTGTCCGGCTAAATTGCGGGAAACGATTCTGCACTTTGCTTCGCGGGGAGTGATGAATATTGACGGCATGGGCGAGGCGCTGGTGAACCAACTCACTGATCGCGGACTGGTGAAGAATGTCGCCGACATTTACAAGCTGACCAAGGACGATCTGCTGTCGCTCGAGCGCATGGGTGAGAAGTCGGCGCAGAATGTGCTCGATGAGATCGAAGCCTCGAAGAAGTTGCCGCTGGAACGCGTGATCTACGGGTTGGGCATTCGCTTTGTGGGCGAGCGCACGGCACAGTTCCTGGCGGAGCATCTCGGCTCCATGGACGAGTTGATGAATGCCAACGAAGAAGATCTTCAGCAGGTGAATGAGGTCGGTCCACGAATCGCCGAGAGCATCAGAGAGTTTTTTCAGGAACCAAGAAACCGTGAACTGATGGAGCGGCTGCGAAAGGCCGGATTGAACTTCGCGGGTACCAAGAGGGAGCGAGGAACGAAGCTCGCGGGAAAGACATTCGTCCTGACTGGTACGCTTACAAGTCCACGCGATCAAGTAAAGAAGAGGATCGAAGATGCCGGAGGACGCGTCTCGGGCTCGGTCAGCAAGAAAACCGATTATGTGGTCGCTGGGGCTGATGCCGGTTCCAAACTAGACAAGGCGAAGGTGTTGGGTGTTGACGTGATTGACGAAAAGAAGTTGTCCGACTTACTGGCACACTGAACCCGAATCCTGGGCTGCCGACTTCTCTATACCAGCGCGTCTTCATCTTTGCAAAACCTTACAAACTCTTTACATTCTGATGACAATCTCAGAACTGTATCCGTCTAAGCTCTGAGGCACTCGGCGCTGCCGATCATTCGGCCGGAGAACCTCGGGGGAGGGTCTTTGGCAAGAGTTGTTGTGGTGACGATCAGCTGCACTTATCCAGCAACTTATCCTTCGGCAGTTTCATGGAGATGCGCATGGGCGCATAGGGAGCATCGCGACACTTAGTGACGCGATTGTGCGCTTGTTGCGTTTGCGGCGTTCATCCTGAGCGAGGTTCTCGCCCTTCGAATACTCGCTCAGGATGACACCGGCGATGTGAACGCCCCGCGAATCCTCTCGTAAGTGGTGTCCAGACTTTCCGGCAAGACCCGAGTTTCTCCAACCACCGAGACAAAGTTCGCGTCTGCCACCCAGCGCGGAAGGACGTGCATGTGGATGTGCCCCGCGACGCCGGCTCCAGCGGCTTTGCCAATGTTCATGCCGAGGTTCACGCCGTCGGGTCGATAGAGCTGCCGGAGAACGCGCTCCATCCTCTGCGACAGTTCCATCATTTCGCGGGCTGCGTCGGTCGGCAGTTTCTGCAATTCATCGAGATGCGCGAAGGGCACCACCATAACGTGCCCTGGCGTGTAGGGAAAAGTATTCAGAACGATGTAGCAACGCTCGCCACGATGCACGATGCGGGCTTTGGCATCATCCCCTAATTTAGGCAGGTCGCAAAAGATGCAGCCGGGGGTCTTATCGCCTGCGGTGACGTAGGCGTAACGCCAAGGGGTCCAAAGGTAGTCCATCGCAGGGCAGAGTACCAGATAGCGTCAGGTTTCGGAACCCGCGGATTTGGGAATCACTGAGCCAAACCCTAGAACAGCGAACTTTGTTTGCGGTTTGGAGTGATTCCAAAATGTTCGTAGGCCAATTGAGTGGCGACTCGTCCGCGCGGGGTGCGGTTGAGGAAGCCGATCTGGATCAAGAATGGTTCGTAGATCTCTTCGATGGCGTCGGGCTCTTCGGCGAGCGCCGCGGCCAGCGTGTTCAGACCGACTGGGCCGCCCTGGTATTTCTCGATGATGGTTAGCAGCAACTTGCGATCGACTTCGTCGAAGCCGTAGCGATCTACTTCCAGCATCTGCAAGGCGGCCTGTGCCGTTGGAAGGTCGATTTTTCCCGTGCTTCGCACCTGGGCATAGTCACGCACGCGGCGCAGCAGGCGATTGGCGATCCTTGGGGTTCCGCGGGAACGGCTGGCGATTTCGAGAGCTCCGGGTTTGTCGATTTCTACACCCAAGATTTCCGCGGAGCGTTCAACGATGATGCGCAGATCTTCGTGGCTGTAAAACTCCAGGCGGAGGACGATGCCGAATCGCGAGCGCAGCGGCGACGATAGCAGGCCGGCCCGGGTAGTGGCGCCGATGAAGGTGAACGGCTGCACATCCATGGTGTGGGTACGCGCGGCAGGGCCTTGTCCGATGATGATGTCGAGCTTGTAGTCCTCGAGAGCGGAATACAGGAGTTCTTCGAGCGTAGGCTGCAGGCGATGGACTTCGTCGATGAACAGGACTTGCTTGTTGCGGACGTTGGTCAGGATCGCAGTGAGGTCGCCCTTAATCTGCAGAGTCGGACCCGAGGTTTGCTGGAAAGGCACGCCTAGTTCGTTGGCGATTATTGTTGCCAGCGTGGTTTTGCCAAGGCCCGGCGGGCCGTAGAGCAGAACGTGGTCGAGAGCTTCACCGCGCGAGCGAGTGGCTTCAATGGCAACGGCCAGGTTCTCTTTGACTTTGGACTGGCCGATAAATTCTGCCAGACGTTGTGGGCGCAGCTTTAGCTCAAACGAGGAATCGTCTTCGACCGGGGCGGCCGACACGATGCGCTCTCGGTCTTGCGGAAGTGTGGGGATGTTCTTGAGAGTCGCCACTGGACGGATGTTACCAGTTCTCGGTTCTTCGTTGCCAGATGGTCGACCGCGCAAATAGGTTGACATTTAATTCTTCGCCATCATTTCGAGCGAAGGTTATGGATCCGCCCCTCCGCGAGCGGCCAAACATCAGGTTCTTCGACTATGCCCGGAATGACGGGGATGATGGTTTTTGCCCTTGTATACACCGGTACGTTGACAATGTGACACATAATGTGTCACATTATGAGCATGCATTCCATGAACATCCGCCAACTGCGCGAGACCCGTCGTCTCAAGAGCTTGCTGCGAGCGGGGCAGACGGTGGAGTTGCGTGACCGTGATCGCGTCATCGCTCGCATTGTTCCCGAGAAGCAGGAGGAGAAGCCGGTGAAATGGCCCGATTTCGCCGCCCGCCGCAAGAAAATATTCGGAGACCGGGTCCTGCCGGGAGCCGACATTGTCATTGAGGAGCGTGGACGCTATTGAGCGTTTATGCGGACACCAGCTTATGCGTCTCGCCCTATGTGCAAGACCGCCACTCGCAGGCCGCCGACGAACTGCTGCGTTCCGGCGGCCGGGTTCTGCTTACTCCTCTTCATCTCGCCGAGTGGGCACACGCTGTTGCCCAACATGTTTTCCGACGGAGTATGCCGTTATCGGAAGCCGAGCGTGTGACTCGTGAATTTCAGGCCGACCGTGCCTCCGGTCTCTGGCTCGAAGTTGCGATACCTGAAAATGCGTTTAGCCTTTGTGCCGACCTCGGTCGCTGCTACGGGCCAAAGCTCGGTGTGCGCACGCTTGACAGCCTGCACGTTGCTTCGGCTCTCGAGTTGAAGGCAGACCACTTTTGGACTTTTGATGAGCGGCAGGCGAAATTGGCGAAAGCCGTGGGGTTGAAGACTTCGTAGATCCCCTGCCTCGAGAACAGATTGTCCCGTCCCGCCCTGCCGCTATTGTTCCGGATACCAGTTCAGCACGCGGACTTCAATGCCGGTGCCTTCCAACGCTTTTTCAAACACTTTGAGATCGGATCCGCGGTAGTGATACGGGATCACAATTTTGGGGTGAAAAGCTTTGACGGCGTCGGCGGCTTCCTCGGGCGGCATGGTGTACGGCAGGTTCATGCACACGAAGGCCACGTCGATGTTCTTGAGGGCGCGCATCTCGGGAACGCCTTCAGTGTCGCCCGAGAAGTAAAAGCGTTTGCCGCCGTAAGTGAGGACGTAGCCATTGCCGCGTCCTTTGTCGTGATAAAGCTTCCCCGGTTCGGGGCCGCGCTTCAGGTTGTAGGCAGGGATGGCCTCGATAGTCCAAGACTCCCAGGTTTTCGTTTCTGCGTTGGCGATGGGTTTAGCAGCGGTTACGGTTTGGACCACGGCCGGCGGCGCCAGAATTTCCGTGCCCGGCTTGCTGACTTCCTTAATTGAGTCGGGATCCATGTGATCGCCGTGAATGTCGGTAACCAGAATGAGGTCGGCCTTGGGGAGTGCCGAAAATTTCACAGGCTTGGCGGGATCGAGGTAGATGGTCTTTCCTCCGGCTTCGATCAGGGTGCTGGCGTGATTGAGCGGAGTGATCTTAACCGGGCCCGCCGAAGTCGAAAAGGTTTGCGTGTCGGTTGCTGAATACCCAAGCGCTGACGAGGCGAAGAGAGAGCAGATAAGAATCAGCATTCGTTTCATGTTTAGCCTCTGTAGCAAGACGAGTTATTCTTCCTCTTCCTTCACATCGCCGCGCGCGGCCTTTGCTTTCTCGATAATCTTTTCCTGCAGCAATCCCGGCACCGCGTCGTAATGATGCATTTCCATGTTGAAGCTGCCACGGCCCTGGGTCATGGAAGTCAGATCGACGCCATAGGTCAGCATTTCTGACATTGGGACTTCGGCTTTGACAACCGTATTTCCACCTTTGTTGTCCATACCCTGGATGCGGCCGCGGCGGCTGTTGAGGTCACCCATGATGCTGCCGGCGAATTCATCGGGCACGGTGATCTCGGCTGCCATGACCGGTTCCAGTAGCGTGGGCTTGGCTTGTTCCATGGCCTTCTTGAAGGCGATGCGGCCGGCCATCTGGAAGGACATGTCGTTCGAATCTACGTCGTGATACGAGCCGTCATAGAGGATTACTCTAAAATCCACCACGGGAAATCCCGCCAGGTAGCCGCGCGAGGCGGCGTCTTTGATTCCTTTTTCGATCGCGGGAATATAGTTCTTGGGGATTGCGCCGCCGAAGATATCGTTCACAAATTCGAATTCGCCGCCTCGGGGCAGGGGTTCCATCTTGATTTTGCAATCGCCGTACTGGCCGTGTCCGCCAGTCTGTTTCTTGTGGCGGCCTTGCACGTCGGCTTTGCCGCGGATGGTTTCGCGATACGGGACCTTGGGCGCCTTCAGGATCACTTCGGTGTGGTAACGCTTCTTCATCTTCGATACGACTACTTCGATGTGCTGCTGGCCGGTCCCAGCGATCAGGAATTCTTTGGTTTGGGGATCGCGGAAGAAGCGCAGCATGGCATCTTCCTCCATGAGCTTATGAATGCCTGGGCCCAGCTTGTCCTCGTCGGCGCGGCTTTTCGGCTCGATCGCGAAGGTGATTGCTGGCTCGGGCAAGTGAACTTTCGGATACTGAATGGGCGCGTTCTTGTCGCCGAGCGTATCGCCGGTGAGCGTGTCTTTCAGTTTGGAGACGGCTCCGATGTCTCCTGCGTGCAGTTCGGTAACAGGCACGGCGGTCTTGCCCTGCATGATCGAGATGTGGGCGAGCTTCTCGGTTGAACCGCGGCTGAAGTTCTGAACCGTGGCGTCGTTCTTCAACACTCCAGAAAAAACTTTGAAGTAGGAAATGCGGCCGGCAAAGGCGTCGGAAATAGTCTTGAAAACGTACAGCGAAACCGGTTCGGCGTCAGTCTCATGGCGTTTGGGCGGCTCGCCATTTCCCGAGGCTGCCGCTTCTCCCTGGACCCACTCGTGCTCGGACGGCGCCGGCGTGTAGTCGACGATGAAATCCATGACGCGATCCGCGCCTACGTTGCCTAGGCCGGATCCGAAGATCACGGGGAAGATTTTGTCCTCGCGAATGGCGTTGTGCAGGGCCGGAATAAGATCTTCGACCGGGATGGTGCCTTTCTCGAAAAATTCTTCCATCAGCTTGTCATCGCCTTCGGCGATCAACTCGACCAGTTTCTCGTGGGCTTCCTGAGCCTGATCTTTCAGATTTGCCGGAATCTCGGTTTCCTTGCCTTTGCCATTGCCCCCCAGTTCATAGGTGTAAGCCTTCATCTGCACTAGGTCGACCACACCGTTGAAATTCTTTTCTTTGCCGATGGGCAGCTCTAGGGGAATGACCGCGCGGCCGAAGGCGTTGGTCAGCGATTCCAGAACGCGGTCGGCGTCGGCGCGTTCGCGATCCATGCGACTGGCGACGATCAACCGGGGGGTCTTGTATTCCTCGCAGTAGTTCCAGACGCGCTGAGTGACGACTTCCACTCCGGCTACGCCGTCCACTACGACGACGGCTGCGTCCACCGCGGGCAGAACCATCTTGGCTTCGTGGACAAACATGTTGAAGCCGGGCGTGTCGACGATGTTGATCTTAGTCTTGCCCCACTCGACATAGGCCAGACCGGCTGAGATCGACATCTTGCGGGCGATCTCTTCGTCGTCCCAATCGGTGGTCGCGGAGCCGTCGTCGACGCGGCCGAGACGCGGGGTTGCGCCGGAGGTGGAAAGCATGGCCGAGACGAGCGAGGTCTTCCCCGCATGGCCATGCCCCACTACAGCGACGTTGCGGATATTTGCGCCTTCGTAAACTTTCACGGGTTCGCTCCTTAAACTACGGTCGCGTGAGTACAGCCGCCCGAGGCTGGCCGGTCGAGCTGAACTCGGCTCTGATCGCGACTAGAGATCTTACCTGCGGCGGGCCCCTAAAGAACAATTCAAGAAGACAGTCTATAGGCCAAGGTCGAACAGCCTGCCAAAACTAAGGATGCTACCACGGCTGGAGTGGGCCTCTCAACCCGGACACTCATCTACCAGTTCTCCGTGCGAGGCGTGTATCATCGAATCGCGATGCTGGGCGGCCGCACCAACGAACAGTGGATTGCGCAATATGCGGGCAGTCATCACCATCCGGTGAACCGGATCTGCCACACCCTGGGGATTCCGACGATTCTGGTTTCGCTGGCGTTGTTCCTCGGATGCATTTTTGTTCGTCGGTTGTGGGTTTATGCGCTGGCGCTTTTTCTTTTGGGGTGGATGCTCCAATTCATCGGCCACGCATTCGAGCGCAAGGAGCCTGAATTTTTTCACGACTGGCGTTTCCTGTTTGTAGGCGTGCGCTGGTGGTGGGCCAAGATTCACGGCAAGGCGTAAGGAACTTTGGGCTGCGCCAGCAACCTTCGAGATAGTTGTGTGACTTTCGCGAGCTTTGACAATTTTGTGACATCTGTTTCGGCCGGTGCCTGTAGAATTAATTCTCCGCGACGCTACTCGCGTGGAAACGGATTTCTCTTCAGAACGTCTAAGCGGGTTTGAAGCGCATGCATCGTCTGACTGCCAGACTATTGCTGGTTTTGCTGCTGGTGGGCGTGTTTGCCCCGGTGGCTTTGGCGATCTCCGCCGAGCAGATGCACGCGTGCTGCCTGCGGAAGCCGATGCATGCTCGCGCTTCCCACGATGCTGAGTTCCGCGCGACTCCCGGATGCTGCCAACACGACTGCTGCCGCAGCCAGACGGTTTCGCAGTGGGCGCATCTATCCCCGTCAGCCACCGACCAGCGGATGTTGGTGTCTTCCTCTCTGCGATCAGCAACGCGACCGATTGGTCTCGCTCTCGCAGTTAGCCGGGCTCACTCGGGCCGCGCCCCTCCTCAAATCTCCATCGCCTGATTACACAAGCTGAAAACCACGCGGTTTCTCAATCTCGATCCTAGCTGTGAGACTGGCTGGCTTCCAGTGTTTCCTTGCACGAGTGAACTCGTGCCCTCTCTACGTTTTAGTGGGGAGGAATTTTCGCTCCGTCCGCCCGATAGCGGGCATGGGCGACTCAACAGGCATTCTTGGAGAACTTATGCGACTGACTCGAATTGTCTTTCTCAGCAGCTTGCTTCTGTTGGCCGTCAGCGTGAGTGCCACGATTTTCGGATCAATTCGCGGGATTATTCACGATCCACAGCATCGCCCGATTCAGGGTGCGATGGTGATGTTGAAAGCTAAAGCGTCCGATTGGGCTAAAAGCACCACTACGGACGCCAATGGCGAGTTCAGGCTCAATGGAGTGCCGCTTGGCGAATACTCGATCACGGTAGCCAATCCGGGCTTTGTGCAGGCCGCGCGGGACGTCCAGGTTGACTCGGGCACCGAACCGGTTGTGCATCTTCAATTGAACGTAGCGGGTGCCAAGGAGACGGTCAATGTTTCGGCCCAGCCTCCGATCGCGGCGACTGACTCAATGACACCGACGACCACGGTAGACCGGGAGCAGATCCAAAAAACACCGGGGGCGGTTCGAACCAATAGTCTGGCGATGATTACGGACTACACTCCGGGCGCTTACGTCACGCACGACCAGTTGCACATTCGCGGTGGCCATCAAACCAGCTGGCTGATCGATGGAGTGCCTGTCCCGAACACAAATATCGCGTCCAATCTAGGAGCGCAGTTCGATCCCAAGGACATCGATTACCTCGAAATCCAGCGCGGAAGCTACAGCGCGGCTTACGGAGACCGAACGTATGGAGTGTTCAACATCGCTCCACGGACCGGGTTTGAGCGGAACAACGAAGGCGAGTTGATTCTCAGCCTGGGCAGCTTCTATCAGACTAACGACCAATTGAATTTCGGCAGTCACAGCGAGCGCTTCGCCTACTACGTCAGCGTGAATGGGAATCGCAGCAATCTCGGTATTCAGACACCGGTTCCGCAGGTGGTGCACGATGCGGAGAATGGCTACGGTGGATTCACTTCGCTGATCTTCAATGTGGATCCCTCCAACCAGTTGCGCCTGGTGACCAATTTACGCAAGGATTACTACCAAATTCCCTACGATCCCTATCCTAACGATATCGAAAATAATCCGGTGGATGGACAATATCCTACGATTGGTCTTCGCGACGGCGACCACGAATCCGATGCCTTGGTGAATTTCTCGTGGGTGCATACTTTTAATTCTCAAATGTTGCTGACGGTGTCGCCATTTTTTCATTACAACCGTGCGGATTATTCGAGTTCGGCGGAGGACTATCCAGTGGCGACGACGCAGAATCGCGGCTCGACCTACGGTGGGGGGCAGGTAAGCTTCGCGGCGAACATGGCGAAGAATAATCTGCAGGTGGGTTTGTACAGCTTCTACCAAAAAGATGACGAGCTTTTTGGGGCTGTGTTTAACGACGGCAGCGGCAACCCGCCCTTTACCGATACTGAGCATCCCTCGGGCAACCTGGAAGCTTTCTTTGTCGATGACAAATTCAAGCCCTTTTCGTGGCTGACGTTGAGCGCGGGAATGCGTCCGACATGGTTCTCGGGAGGGGTTTCAGAAAGCGCCATCAGTCCGCGTTTTGGAGTTGCCGCTGTGGTTCCGCATCTGCATTGGGTCTTCCGCGCTTTTTACGGGCACTACTACCAGGCCCCGCCCTTAATTACGGCTTCGGGCCCGCTGCTGCAATTCGTCAATGCCAACAATTTGGGATTCATCCCGTTGCACGGTGAGCGGGATGAGGAACATCAGTTCGGCGTCACCATCCCATATCGGGGATGGACACTCGATGCCGACACCTTCCAGACCAACGTCGTGAATTTCTTCGATCACAACAATATCGGGGAATCGAATCTCTTCTTTCCCATCACTATCGCGCAGGGTTTGATCCGGGGCTGGGAGCTCACGCTGAGTTCGCCGCTCATTGCTCACCGTGGGCACATTCACCTGGCATATTCGAATCAGATCGCGGAGGGTGGGGGCGCGATCACAGGCGGATTGACGGACTTTTCATTTCCGTCGGGCTTGTCCCCGCTCGATCATGACCAACGCAATACTTTGAGTATTGTCGGGGATGTCAGGCTTCCGTGGCAAAGCTATGCGTCCACCAGCGTTTACTATGGCTCTGGCTTCACCAACGCCTTTCCAGGCCAGCCCTATCCCGGCGATTACTTGCCACAACACACGACGTTCGATATCGCCTTGGGCAAAGACTTTGGGGAACGATTTTCGGTTTCACTGACGGCCTTGAACGTGGCCAACCGCCGCGTCGAGCTCGACAACAGCGTGACCTTTGGCGGCTTCCACTGGAACGACCCGAGAGAAATCTTTGCTGAATTCCGCTATCGATTCCATTACTAAATGCAGATTCATGAGGAGAACAACAATGAGCTATTCACTCGATTTTCAACGCCGCAGACAGACTGCGCCTGTACCTGCGATTGTCTTGGTGTGCCTCGGCATTCTGGCCGCTTGCGGGCCGTCCCCGAGTGCCCAGTCTAGAAACGCCACCAACGCCAAGGCGCCGACCCAGGCGAAAGACACGGGTGTGAAACGCTACGCCTTGACCGGCCGCGTCGTAACTATCGACAAGGCATCTCACTCGGTCACTGTCGATGGCGACGAAATTCCCGGATTCATGGCTGCGATGACTATGCCTTATCAGGTCAAGGACGCTAGTGCACTCGACAAACTGTCTCCCAGCGATGAAATCAAAGCGGACATCGTAGTGGGCAACGACGAGGCATATCTCGAAAATATTGTGGTCGTTAAGAAAGCGCCTTCCTCGAAACCAACGAAGTGAAGCAACCGGCGAACAGATGCCGCGAAAGCGCTATCGTAGCCGTTGCAGTGCCTCCAGCAATTCTCCAATCGCAGGAGTCTGATCGAGGGCATAAACCTTGGCAAAAACGATCCTGCCACTTTTGTCGACGATGAATACCGCCCGCTCGCAGATTCCTGGAAGCGGAGGCCCCTCCCGCAAGATGCCGAACCCTTGTGTGACCGCGGCATGGGGGTAGAAATCCGAACACATCGGAAAATGCATGGTCCCGATATCGTGTTTTTGCCACGCAATGTGGCTGTAGACCGAATCTGTGCTAATGTCCAGAACCTGGGCATCCAGCGCGGCGAACTTCTCGAGATTCGAGTCGAACGCCGGCAGCTGTTCCCCTCAGGTGGGGGTCCAGTTCAGCGGATGAAAGGTCACAACGACATGTTTCTTGCCGCGAAAATCGCTGAGCTTGACCTTCAGCCGCTGCTCACCTTCGACCGCCAGCAGTTCAAAGTCGGGTGCCAGATCGCCAACCTGCAATGCCATTTGTGCTTGCTCCTCCTGATTGCCTCTTTAGCATTATGTAACAAGGGAGTACCACACGCCACGTGCGAAGCAATATTTCGCCAGAATTAACCCATCCCGGAACACCGCACTGAACCGAAAAAACTGCTGCATGAATAATGTGGGATTCTCGCAACCAATCAGTAGGACATGAAAATTAATATTCCTGTAACAATTGGTCAACCAATCGGCCATAATATCTTCGCAATGCCTTCCTCCGAGCCCCTTGTGATTGATGATCTTCCTGGACCCAAGACCGGACAGCGGATTCTGCGCCTGAGCGGTCCCCTGGTCATTGCAACCTTGTTCGACTTTCAGTCGATGGTGCGAACGGACAATTCGCGCGCCCTCATCATCGACTTCACGAACGTGCCCTATGTCGATTCTGCCGGAATCGGTGCGCTCGTGGGTGCGTATGTGACTCACCAAAAAGACGGCCGCAGCCTAGCGCTGGTGGGGGTCAGCGAACGACTGCACAACGCGCTCAAAGTCACGCGGGTCGAGCACTTCTTTCGGTTCTACAACACGTTGACGGACGCGGAGAACGCCACCTAAAGCCGGTTCCTTGGTATCTGAAGATCCTGCATTTGACTCGCTCGCCATGCAACTTTAAGATTGCCGTTCCGGCAGTCTTCGACCCTGTTCCTTTCGTGATTGGTCAAACCATCTCGCATTACCGCATAACCGGCCGCTTGGGCAGCGGAGGGATGGGTGTGGTTTATGAGGCTCAGGATCTTACGCTGGGGCGGCGTGTGGCCCTCAAGTTCCTTCCTCCGGAAGTCGCGCGCGACGCGTCCACCCTGGACCGATTTATGTTAGAGGCGCGTGCAGCGTCGGCCCTGAATCACCCTAACATTTGCACGATTTACGCGGTCGAGAAGGATGGCGACCAGTCGTTCATCTCAATGGAATTGCTGGAGGGTCAAGGTCTGGACGTCAAAGTCCACGGTGGGCCTCTACCCGTGGATCGGGTGCTGGATGTGAGCATTCAACTGGCAGATGCGCTCGACGCGGCGCACGGCAAGGGCATCGTGCATCGCGATATGAAGCCGGCAAACATTTTCATAACCCAAAGAGGTCAGGTGAAGGTCCTGGACTTTGGCCTCGCCAAGCTGACGCGCGCGGCGGAAACAGCGGGCGACGCTGTTGAAGCCACACAAGACAGCCCCCGTACGGCCAGCCTTACTAGCCCAGGCAGCACGGTCGGAACCGTGGCGTACATGTCTCCCGAGCAGGCTCGGGGTGAGCAGCTCGACGCCCGCACCGACCTGTTTTCTTTAGGAACTGTGATCTATCAGATGGCCACGGGAAAACTGCCATTTGCCGGCAACACGTCGGCGGTAATTTTTAACGCTATCCTGGAGCGCGATCCTGTGCCGGCGGTGCAGCTGAATCCCCAGGTCCCGCCACGGCTTCAGGAAATCATCGACAAATTGCTGGAGAAAGACCGTGATCTGCGTTACCAGTCGGCAGCCGACTTACGCGGTGATCTCAGGCGGCTGAAGCGTGATACAGAAACCGGCCGCAAGGTCGCACAACCCGTTTCCGGATCTTCGGTTGCGGTTGCAGCTGTTGCAACTTCGTCGTCGCAACAGCCTTCGAGCGGATCAGCCGTGGTCGCCGCTGCCCGCGAACACAAGCTCGGAACCGGCGTAGTCGTGCTCATCGTGATCGCGCTTATCGTTGCGGCGGGATATGGCGTTTACGCTCTGTTCAATCGCAAGCGCCCGGTTCCCTTCGAAAATATCTCGATCACTAAAGTTACCGAAACCGGCAAGGCTGCTCTGGTGGCTATTGCGCCTGACGGAAAGTACATCCTCTATGTTGTTCGCGACGCTGGCCAGGAGAGCTTGTGGCTGCGCAATCTTCCCACAAACAGCGACACTCAAGTGATCCCGCCGGCAGAAGTGATGTATGCTCACCTGCGCTTTTCTCCCGACGGAAACTACATCTACTTCGCACGCAGTGAACTGGGCAGCACTGAGCTGAAATACCTTTATCGCGCGCCGGTGCTCGGCGGAACTCCGCAGAAACTGGTCACCGACATTGACTCGAACATCAGCTTTTCGCCGGATGGGCGGCAAATCGCCTATTTCCGGTTTAATAATCCGGAGAGTGGCAAACAGCGACTCCTTCTTCTGCCGGCGGAAGGCGGCGAAGAAAAAGTTCTGTATAGCGGTCTGATTCGCGGCGGGTTGCAAGACCCCGCGTGGTCTCCCGATGGCAAGATGATCGTTTGCATGGTGCTGCAGCCGGCAAATGCGTTCAGCGGCTTGGCGGCAGTCGATGTTGCGAGTGGAAAGCAGACTTTATTTTTCACCTCGGACACTACCATCGTGCAACGTCCGGTCTGGATGCCGGATCAAAGCGGCCTGCTGGCGCAATCCGCCTTCGGCCGGAATCAGATCGTTTACGTTTCCTACCCTGAAGGAAAGCTCCACCAGGTAACCCGCGACACCAACAATTATTCGCCTCCGAGCATAGCTGCAGATGGACGCACCGTGGTTAGCGTACTGAGTCAGTCCCGCTTCAATCTCTACGTGATGCCGGCTTCGTCTTTGAATGCGGGCGAGGGCAAGCAGGTCACCTCCGGGGCAGCCGTCTTCGATTTCAGCTGGGCACCCGATTCTAAGGTGGTCATAGCCTCGGAGTCGGGCCTGGGCATCCTCAACCCAGAATCAAGCGGTATGACTCATTTGATTGAGCATGCGGGAATTCTCGCCGACTCGGCGTCGGCGTGTGCCGATGGCCGGTACATTGTTTTCAGCAAAGCTTCCGATAAAAGAGTGTTGAACATTTGGCGTGCGGACGCGTCGGGTGCGAACCTCAAGCAGCTTTCAGATGGCAAGGTGGATCAATTACCAATCTGCACGCCAGACGGTCGCTGGGCGATCTACGTGGACGCAGTCACCGGCGGCCAGCTCATGAAGGTACCTATCGATGGGGGAAAAACGGAAAAAGTCTCCTACGACCTGGCGGCTACGTTCGATGTTGCTCCGGACTCAAAGACTGTCGCTTTCGCCGCCTACGGTCATCTTGGCGAGCATGTGGAGACACTCACGCTGCTGTCGCTCGATTCTGGCCAGATCGTTAAGACGATGGAATTCGAACGCCCGCGAAGTGGTTCGATCCGCTTTTCGCGCGACGGCAAATCTATTGTCTACCCGATTCGCCATGGCGGAGTCGATGACCTCTGGATGCAACCACTCGACGGTTCGGGTGGAAAGCAAATCAGCGACTTCAAATCGGAACACATCAACGACTTTCACTGGTCGCCCGATGGCAGCAAGGTGGGGGTGATCCGCGGCCATACCGACTCTGATGTCGTGCTCATTCGCGACATGCAGCCCTAGCCGACAACCACTCCCTTAGTTGCACGCCTTCGGAACCGCGGTCAGTCCGGCCGGGGCGCTTCCATTCTTAACTACTGCGAAGGGAGAACCAGAAACTTCTTTCAGAGTATCGCTGTCTGTCGCCAGAACTCCGATTAGTTCGGGGTTACTCTGTTCGGATACGAAAAGATCCAGCCCGCTCGTTCCGGTGGCCATTCCCAGGGCATAGGTGCCGGGCTTATGTAGCTTCACTGTGCTGTCGTAGGTCAGAGATCCGTTAGAGTTCACGGAAAGAGTCGTAATCTGTCCTGACATCGTGTTGCTGACGTACAGGTGCTTTCCGTCAACGCTGAGGATTATGTTGTTAGAGCTCACGCCATTCTTGTTGGTGAAGTTTGAAGTCTCTTTCAGCTCTCCGCTCGAGCTGATGCTGAAAACCTCTACTTGCGTGTTCGACGCCGTATCGCCAAAGTACGCGGCAGAGCTATCGCAGCTGACTTCAACCCCAGCTGCAGCGCCCTTGGTTACGAACGGACCCAGTTCGGTGAGATCGCCGGTGGCGGGGTCAATCTTGAAAGAATCAACTTGCCCGATGTACGCGGCGATCAGGAACGTGCCATTGGGAGTGACCTTCATGCCTGCGGGCGAGCCGGGAACAGTAAACGTCTTCACAGCGGTGAGCGAGCAGTTGGGGCGGATGCGTAGTACCGAGATGCTGTTGTTGTTGGTATTGCCGGCGAACAGAAAATGGCCGCTGGCCGCCAGACCCACCCCCAAGCGTTGGGCTCCGGTGACTCCGTCCGAGAAAGGGGAGCCATGAATGGCCGTCAAAGATCCCTGGAACAGATTCATCTGGAAGGCAGCGATCGTGCTGTCTCCGCCGTTCGAAACAAACAGGCAGGTGCCCAACCTGGTTCTAGCCGAGGTTATCGGCGACAGCGCAAAGTAACCGGCGCCGGCACTTTTCCCTCCCGTCGGGTAAGTTTTGAGAAGCTTTACCGCACCCTTTGCGTTCACGCTCAGGACAGTCGTACTGTTGCCGCTGTTGGCTACGTTATCGTTGGTGAAAATATACTGTTGAGCAAGCGCATTGCCGGCGAAGATTACAAAGATACCGGCCAGCGAAAGTGCCCATGACGGTTTTACCAAGCTGTTCATTTTCCCCCCACTCGAACGCGTTCCTGAATTCCTGGCTCTTCGGGCAAGCTGGACGCGAACGTCGTCGCCCTTGATTTCGTCGCAACTGGACTACCACCAAGCCGGGACACAATAACCTTCAGCTCCTCAAACATCGGAGCTAAACAGCGGAGCGTTGGAAAAGGGGGAGGGCAACGCACCACGCACGCAAATTGATTCAGAACGTATTACAGACGGACTGCCCTGTCAATGGTGTCGTGTTGCAGGAGAAGAAAGTCTCGCCAAAAAACGACGGGCGGCCTGAGTGACCGCCCATTCTGCGAAAATTGTAAGTGGTTTATGCCGGCTTCACATTCTCGGCTTGCCACCCCTTGGGGCCCTTTACTACGTCAAACTGCACCTGCTGGCCTTCCTGCAAACTGCGGAATCCGCCCGCCTGAATCGCCGAGAAGTGCACAAACACATCCTCGCCGCTCTGACGGCTGATGAAACCATAGCCCTTGGCGTCGTTAAACCACTTCACTGTTCCTGTTTCCATGGTGTTACTCGATTCCTTTTTCTTAGATATGCGCTGTGTCAATCGCAGAACTTCTTCAGGCAGGTCACGCTGCTGTCGCGGGAGTTGCTGAAAAACTGCAAAGGTCAAACGCAGCAGGATTGTACCTCAGATGTTCGAGACATTGCCAAGACATTTCGGCTGTATGCGAGTAAGTCATGTTGTATCAGAGAGTTAGAGATGAGTCCGCTCATCGGTATCCTTCGCGGCTGGAAATTTTCGAGACTTCCCGGCATCATGGAGATATGCGTTTCCGTTATCTTGCGGTTTTGCTGCTTTCATCCCTTGCCTTCGCCGACATCGTCGAAGACGTTCGTACCGCACTCGGTCAAAGGAATTTCGCTGCCGCCACATCCGAGCTACAGACATATCGGACCCAGCATGGCGTGGACCCGGAGTACCTTGAGGCCCTTTCCTGGACGGCGCGCGAAGCATTGGCCTCCGACCAACTGGATCAGGCCGACACCGCAGCCAAGGAAACCGAAATGCTTGCCCGGCAGCTTCTCCTGAAGCGATCGCTTGACGCTGAGCCGCACTTGCCCATTGCCCTCGGCGCTGCGATCGAAGTCCAGGCCCAAGTGCTGGCCGCCCGCGGCCAGAATACCCAAGCCGCTGCCCTGTTGCGGCGCGCTCTGACATCGTATGGAAATACTTCGATCAGTCCGCGCCTGCACAAGAATCTGAACTTGCTTAGCCTTACCACCCAAGCGGCTCCCCCGCTCACTGCCTCTGAATATCTCGGGTCTCGCCCTACCGCCCTAAGCCAGCTCAAAGGCTCGCCGGTTCTGTTGTTCTTTTGGGCTCACTGGTGTGGAGACTGCAAGTACGAAGGTCCGATCATCACCCGCCTCAGCTCTGAGTTTGCTTCAAAGGGGCTAACCGTTTTGGCCCCCACGCAGCTCTACGGATATGCCGCCAAAGGCGAGGATGCGAAGCCTAAAGATGAGATCGCTTATATTGGGCAGGTCTGGCAGCACTTCTATCCCGGATTGCAAAGCGTTCCAGTTCCCATCAGCAAAGCAAACTTCACCAACTATGGCGCCAGCACCACGCCGACTCTGGTTCTGGTTGACCGCAAGGGTCGCGTAGCGTTGTACCATCCCGGCCTCATGCAATACGACGACCTCCGGGCCGCTATCGAAAAAACGTTGTCTAACTAGTGTTCGTTTTAAATATGTGGGACGGGTCTTTGACCGTTCCAGGGGGCGAGGCTCCGTAGCGGCACTCTTGCCGAACCTCTGTCGACTCTCCGGACGGGGCGTCCGGGGCTACGGGTGCATCGCCCTCAACGGAACACGTAAAGGATGCCGAAGTCTGTGACCGCACTCACATGATGGGAAGGGTTCGCCTCGTTCGGGTTGCGGTACGCATAAATTCCAACCCGTTCGCGGACGTAGAATCTTCCTTTCACGTGCATCCGCATGTCGAACAAGGGACCAGTCAGGCTGTAGTCGGTGCTGGTAGGTATCAGATACTGAGCGTTGAGGCGAAACCAATCCTGCTCGAACATGGCTCCGACAGTTGGCCAAGTGGAGTGATTGTCGTACTTCGAGGTGAGTAGTTCGCTGAAGTGAAACCCGCCTCCCAAGCGCCAGTGTTTCGTTGCTCGCCACATCACTACTCCGAGGGCGCGAAAGGTGACGCCATTGTTGAGGCCGGTGGGATTCGCGGTATCCGCCCCGGCCTCTCCTTCGACGAAGATGGGATGAAGGCTTCCCCAGTCGACACCGACGTCGCCATCGTAGTAGGGCGATTGAAAGCTTAGGCCGTTGACCCCGATTCCAGCATCTGCGTAAGGCGCCACTTGAGCGGTACCTATAGCACCCAGGAAGAGAATGGTCGCAAGGAGCTTTGGAAGGGCTCTCATTTTTTGCCGCGCGGTTCGCAATCACATTCCGTGATTGAGAGCCTGTCATCTTCGGCAAGTGTACCTATTTGAGACGGCGCGGCTATTTACCAATGCAGAACGTGCTGAACCCCAGGTGAGCGGCGGGAATGACGATCTGGGTGCGATGGCCTCGGACGCTTATAAAGTGTTCAGATGGGATTGTCCGCTAGCGGAAGCCACACCTGGAATCGCGTGTCACCCGCTTTGGAATCGACACGAATGCTGCCCCGGTGTTTCTTCACAATTCGCTGCACCGTGTCGAGGCCAAGTCCGGTTCCCTCTCCTACCGCTTTGGTGGTAAAGAAAGGTTCAAAGATGTGTGGTTGGACCTCGGGCGAAATTCCCGGACCGCTATCGCCGATCTCAATCACAACACAACTGTCCTCGCGGTAAGTCCGAACCCGAAGATGGCCCTTGCCACTCATCGCATCGATGGCATTGTCGATGATGTTGGTCCAAACCTGGTTGAGTTCGCTCCCGAACGAATTCACCAATAGAGGAACTCTCTGATAGTCACGTTCGACAACCACTCCACGTTTGAGCTTGTAGTTTAAAATAGTAAGTGTAGTTTCCAGGCTCTTCACGATGTCGACGTTCTGCACCGGCGCCTGGTCCATATAGGTGTATTCCTTAATGGCCCGGACCAGGTCGGAGATTCGCGATGTGCTGCTTTCAATTTCGTTCAGCAGATTCGCGATCTCGACCGATGCGGCGATGCGAACCAGGGCAGCACGGGCGGTACCGGCGTCGAGGGCGGCGAACAACGATTCCAGCGCTTCCGGCTTGATGTTCTTGTGCGCCAGATCGGCGGCCAGTTGCCAGAGGTCGCTCTGCCCATGACTGCGCAATAAAGAATCAATCTGCTCTTCAAGGTCGCTCATGGTCAACGCATCGGGCGGCGGTTCGTCCCGTTGAACGAAAGAAGCCTCCAACTTCTCGATTTCCGCTTTCTGTGCCGACGTAAGGTCGCGCCTTCCCAGTTCGTGACTCGCGTCCTTTATTTTTTTCAGGAGCTCGCGGAGCTGACTGGTGGCGCGTTTGGCAGCGGATGCGGGATTGTTGAGTTCATGAGCGAGGCCTGCAGAAAGCTTTCCTAGCGAGGCCAGGCGATCGCGTTGTTGTTCCATCCGCGTAGTTTCGCGGATGCGGTCTGCCATCAGACCCACCAGACGCTTGGTCAGTTCCGGCATTTTCTGGATCAGCTCGGGAAACAACGAGGCAGGAAATCGCAGGACTCGGCTGTCCGCCTCGGCCCGCCCGCTCACCGTAAACTGCTTCATTCTCGAAAACGGCAGTAATCCAGTAACATTGCCCTGCGCTATGGTGAAGATGACAGTTTCGCCGCCAATTTCGCCTCGGCCCTGCAGTTGCCCCTCAAGCAGCACGAACATCGCGTTGGCGGGATCGCCCTGCCGGGAATACGTTTCGCCGGCCTTGAGATGCAGCTCTTCCGACTGGCTGAGGAACCAGGCGATCTGATCGTCAGGTAAGTCCGCAAATACGGGGACGCGAAGTAAATCCGATTTGTCGACCATTTAGACCTTGCTCAAGTATTGATGGATGAACTGCACAGCTACCGATCCTTCACCAACTCCCGACGCTACACGTTTCACCGAACCGTGCCGCACGTCGCCGACGGCAAAGAGACCCGGAACATTGGTTTCGAGCAGGAAGGGGTCGCGTTCGAGCGCCCAACCCTTGGGGCGCTGTCCGTCCCTTATGAGATCGGGGCCTGTCAACAGGAAGCCTCGTTCGTCCCGCTCGACTAGAGTTCCCAACCAATCGGTTTGCGGCAAGGCACCAATGAAAATGAACATCGCGCTGGCCGGCACCCGCTCCACTTTGTTCGTGTCCGAACAACGCACCGAAATCTCTTCCAAATGAGTTTCCCCATGCGCCTCTGCGATGCTGGCGTGTGCCCACAGCGAAATGTTAGGCATCTCCTTGATCTGATCGATGAGATACTGCGACATGGTACTGGAGAGCGAGCCTCCTCGGACCAGAATGACGACTCGCTCCGCATAACGAGCAAAATTCATGGCGGCCTGGCCCGCCGAGTTAGCGCCTCCGACCACATATACAGTTTCGCCCTTGCAAGAGAGCGCTTCGGTGGCGCCACCGCCATAGTAGACACCCGCTCCTTGCAGTCGATCGACTCCCGGAGCTTCCAGCCGCCGCCATTGCACTCCGCTGGCGATCATCAGCGCGTGACAGGAGATCTCGCTTCCATCCGCTAACTTGATGATCCGATACGAACCTTCAGTGCGGACGCCCACAGCTTCTTGCGGCGAGAGAATTTCGACTCCAAAACGCTGCGCCTGCGTGACCGCGCGGCGGGCGAGATCGTTTCCACTAAGCCCAGCGGGAAATCCCAGATAGTTCTCGATGCGCGAACTCATTCCTGCCTGACCGCCGGGGGCTTCGCGCTCAATCATCACCGTATGCAGGCCTTCCGACGCACCATACACGGCCGCCGCTAGACCCGCCGGACCTCCCCCTACGATTGCCAGATCGTAAAAGTTAGTTTGGGCGCGCGTCCGCAAGCCAACCTTTTGCGCGACCTCCGAGGGGATGCTCTCCAGAAGTTTTGTCCCGTCTGGGAAAAGTACCACCGGAAGGTTGGCGGCCTCGGGCCCCAAGGCTTCCACGAGACGTTTGGTTTCGGGATCGTTGCCAGAGGCCTCTACATCGATCCATTGATAGGGAACGCGATTGCGCGCCAGGAAGTCCCGCAGCTCATATGATCGCGCCGACCACCGCGTGCCCAAAACCCGGATTCCCTGGAAGGCTGGATGGTAAGAAGCTTGCCAATCCCCGAGCAGGTCATCCAGTTGCGGGTAGAGGTGCTCAGTGGGTGGATCCCACGGTTTCAAGAAAAAATAGTTGATGTTGGCTTGGTTGATGGCGCTGATCGCGGCGCTGGTATCGGCGTACGCAGTCAGGAGGGCACGCTTGGCGTCGGGAAAGATCCGCATTCCCTCCTGCAGAAATTCGACGCCGTCCATGTGAGGCATGCGCTGATCAGCAAGCAGTAAGGCCACGCTGTCATTCCGTATCTTTAGCTGCTTCAGGAGATCCAGTGCCCCCTGGGGCGAATCGCTTCCTATCACGCGGTATTCCGCGCCGTACTGCGACCGCAAGTCGCGCTCAATCGCCCGCAGGACGTCCGAATCGTCATCCACGCTCAACAGAATTGGCTTCGCCATGGCCGGTCTCAGTTTCGCGGAGAAGGTGACTTCCAGCTTCCGCACTGGCTGAATAGTGTAATTAGATACCGAATTTTACATTTGGTCGCGAAAATGATGAGATTTTCGCGGTAATGCGAAATAGAAAACAAGAGTCTACTTCCCAATGCAGAAGGTGCTGAAAATCAGATTCAGGATGTCGTCGGTGGTTGTAGCTCCCGTGATCTCATCGAGAGGCCGCAGGGCGTTGTAGAGATCCATCAGAAGCATCTCGTGCGGAACGTTGTTTTCGACGGCTGCAATTGAGGCAGCCAGCGCGGCGAGCGACTCTCGCACGCGATCCTGATGGCGCAAGTTAGTAAGGAATCCAGTCTCGGTCGGGGCGTTGGCTTCTCCACCGATGTGGCGGAGGATCTCGTTTCGCAACTCAAAGATTCCTTCTCCTGTGGTCGCGGAGGTTCGGACCCTATCTGGTCCGTTCCTGACCCGGCTGTTTCTGTCTGTCTGCACGTGATTCACATTTTTCCCAACAAGGTCGCACTTGTTCGCCACTGCGATCGCAGGCCGATCTGCTACCTGGCCTAGTAGTCGTTCATCTTCCTCCGAGAGCGGTTGCGAGGAGTCGAACACGACTAGGACGAGATCCGCGTCGGCGAGAGCTTCCATGGATTTGCGAATGCCGATGCTTTCCGCTTCATCGAGGGCGCGCCGAATGCCGGCGGTGTCGATGAGTTTGACCGGGATTCCTTCAATGGCGACGGTTTCGCTAACCAGATCACGTGTCGTTCCTGGGGTCGCCGTCACAATGGCGCGCTCGCGTTCGACGAGCCGGTTGAACAGACTCGATTTGCCGACGTTGGGCCGTCCAACAATCGCCAGCGTCAGACCTTCGTGAACGATCTTTCCATAGGCAAACGAGGCAGCAAGTTCGTCAAGCGGCGCTCGGATTGCCGTGATGCGTTGAAGGATTTGATCGGCAGGAAGAACCGAGATGTCATCTTCGGCGAAGTCGATTCCGGCTTCGAGAGTTGCAATAAGCTCAACCAGCTTTTGTTTGATCGGTTGCAGGCGCCGCGAGAGAGCGCCTTCAAGTTGTTGAGCGGCAATCTTGGCTTGGTACAGCGTCTGTGATTCGATGAGGTCGCGAACGGCTTCGGCCTGGGTGAGATCAATTCGCCCGTTGAGGAAAGCTCGCATGGTGAACTCGCCCGGCTCAGCGAGCCGGGCCCCGCTAGCTAAGGCTAGTTCCACAATGTGTCGCAGAACCACAGGCGATCCGTGAGCAGAAATTTCGACGATGTCGTCTGTGGTATAGGAGTGAGGCTTGACGAAGTAGGTGACGACAATCTCATCGATGCGCGCTGCCGAGCTTTGCTCGGCCGGACAGCCGGGGTCGGCTGTCTCCACGTGTTCGTTGGGTTCGACCAATTCTCCGAATATCGAGTGCCCTGGTTCGAGATCGTGCTTCAGTCGCAGCATGGGCTGAGCGATTCTCTTGGCTTCGGGGCCGGCGAGACGAACTACGCCGATGCCTCCTCGTCCGGAAGGCGTGGCGATCGCGACGATGGTGTCGTCGAGGTTCACGGCGAGATTGTAGCGGTTTTATCTCTGAGAACTGCTACCCAGCAAACTCACGGCAGAGTCCGCGGCACAGGCTTGCTCGCGGGCTTGTAGTCCTTCGGGTAGACGACGAGGCAACGCCGTCCGCCTTCGCCCTGGCTCTCAGTGTGCAGGTCAGTGTGATCGCGCAGGGCCAAGTGCACGATGCGACGTTCGCGCGAAGACATGGGAGCGAATTCGTACGGCATGTTCGTCTTGCGAACTTTTTCCGCGGCCACGCCCGCAGCCAACCGAAGTTCTTCGATCCGCATGGCACGCTGATTCATGCAGTCGAAACTGATCTTCTCGTGCTCGTTGCCGGGCAGACGGAGCATCTCAATCGCCAGCGTTTCAATGGCACGCAGCAATTCGCCACCCCGTTCCAGGACCAGAGGAGAATCGGGGCCGGAAAGCTCGACCAGAATCTCCGGTCGTTCCCAGTCGCGCTCCTCCGGCAGCGGCGGATCCACCGTGATGCGGTACTTGAGGTGGAGACCTCCGTGGGTCACTACCCCGCGCAAGAGTACGTCAATTTTCTTCGCGGCTGCAATTTTGTCAGGAATAGGCACTAGCTTCTGGCTCCTAGCTATTAGCTTGGGCTTCTACCTCATGACTTGCGGCGTTAAACTTAAGCCAAAGCCAGGGCTAGAAACTGAAAGCTTCACTTCTCTTTCTTCCTTGCTCTCTTCGCTGCCATCTCGCGCATTTCGCGGCCCAGACTCGTGCGGTTCATCACCGACTGCTGCACGATGGCAATCAAGTTACCCTCCGCCCAATAGAGGCACAAGCCGGAGGCAAAATTCCAACTGAGGAAGCCCATCATCACCGGCATCAGCACGTTCATCATTTTCTGTTGGGACGGATCCATTCCGGCTTGCGGCGTCATGCGCTGCATGAACAGCATAGTAACGAAGATTCCAATTGGCAGTATATGCCAGGGATCCGCCGACGACAGATCGTGGATCCACAACCAGGGTGCATGGCGAAGATCAAGGGCTGAACCCAGCATACTGTAATACGCGAACAGGAATGGCATCTGGATGACCAGTGGCAAACAACCGCCGACCGGGCTCACGCCCTCCCGCTTCATCAGTTCGCCAATTTCGGTGTTCATCTCCTGCCGCCGTGGATCGCGCATCCCGTACTTCTTGTATTTTTCCTTGATCGAGTTCATCTGCGGCTGAATCTTTTGCATCTTTAGCGCGGACTTCATGCTGGAGATGCGCAATGGCATCAGAGCCAGATTGATGATCAGCGTCTGTATGCAAATGGACCAGCCCCAGTTGTGGACGAACTCGTACGTCCACCGGAGCCATACGAACAGCGGACGCGCAATCACTCCAAAGAAACCGAAGTTAATGAGCCCGCGCAAATCCGGGTCCGCCCCGACGATGGTGGGAACGGGCACGGACTCCAAAGTGGCCAGTGCCTTTGGCCCTACATACACACGCGCGACAGTCGGGCCTCTCGAATTCCCGACTGCCAATCCCAGGACATCCACGGGAGCGGTATCCTGCGGATTCGGGTTTTTCGGATTTTTGGGAATGTTGAGCGAGTTGCGGAGAGTGACCAGAGCGGAGTTTTGCGAATCGTCCGGAATGAAGACGGCAGCGAAATACTGATCCGTCACGGCCGCCCAGTTGAAGGGCATGTGAAGCGTGTTGCCTCCGCTAATTTTCTTAACGGCGAGCCGTTCAATGTTGTTGTTGTACTGATAATTAATTTGGCTAGCCGCGTAAGAAGCCAGGGTCGATTCGTCTCCAAAGCCCGCGGGCCACGCCAGGTAAGCCGCGACCGCACTTCCCCGCGAAACTACCGAAGTTTCGACTCGCAGTACGTAGGTATGGTCGAAGCTAAAACTCTTGCGGACGGCTACATCGCCATCGGCGTATTCGAACGTGAGAGTAGCAGGCGCTTTCACCTGGGCCGTGCCGGGTTGGTTACGCTCCATCCCCTGATCGGATTCCGGAATATAAAGTGCGGAATTCAGCTTGTTACGTTCGCTCTCGTCGTAGGTCCACAGAGAAAGTGGGTAGCCGTATTTCTCTGCTGCGATGCTGTTCACCAGATTCAGCGGCCGATCTTTGTCATCTGTGAACTTCTTCAGGACCCAGGACTTGACCTGCGCGCCGCGGTTGGTGAACGTGATGCGGTAGATATCGTTTTCAACCACTATTTCCGATTCGGAGGCCGCCTGCTTTGTAGCGCCCGCATTCAGCACCGGAACCGCAGGTTGCGCCGCTTGGGCGTGATTGGCGGCAGTCGCTTGCGGGGCTGCCTGAGGCTGGTTCTGAGTTTGCTGTGCAGGCGCCGGAGGCTGAGGAAAATACTTCTTGAGAATCGGCTGAAACAACACGATGACCAGAAAGGTCAGCGCGAAGACGAGAAGCAGCCTGCGCTCCATCCCTGGTTCTTGCTGAGGATTTTGGAATTCTGCCAAATTTACTTTCTCAATGACTGCAAAGCTCGGTTTCGTGATGGTACGGAACCGTCATGTTCGCCTTGATGACGGGATCGAGTCCACCCTTTGCCAACGGATTGCACCGCAAGACCCGCCAGATCGCCATCAACCCACCACGTGCGACTCCGTAACGGTCTACTGCTTCCATCGCGTACTCGGAGCAAGACGGTACAAACCGGCACGCCGGCAAAAACAGCGGCGATATTGCCCATTTGTATCCTCGGAGCAAGAGCAGCACGACGGTTTTGGGAATCTGATTCATCCGGTTTTCAATAACACGGAATTTATTGATCCGACCCTCGGTTCGCGGTTGAAAACATATCTTTAGTTGTCATTCCGAGGAGCGAAAGCGACGAGGAATCTGGTTTTCGCCGGTGACACGAAGATCCCAGATCCTTCGCTTGGCTCAGGATGACAACACATTACTTGGGTCTCTTTCCCAACGACTTTTGGATCACCTCAAAAGCCTGGCCGATCTCATTTCCCAACTCGAGGAATTCAAGTTTGAGCACCGACTTCTTGGGATTGATCACCACATCGACCGGGACACGCGCTCCCGGCCAGCGCAAACGAACCGACTCTCGCAATCGTCGTTTCATGCGATTGCGCTCGACCGCTCCGCCAAGCACTCGCCCGACGGTGAATCCAACGCGGAGTCCCCCGCCGTTCCCGCGCAACAGATAAAAAACCATCATGTGGGCCGCAAAGTGGCGACGGCCCTGCTTGTACACCTGCTCGAAATCGCTGTGCCGGAGCAGGCGCATGCTGCCGGTAAACCTGGCGCGTTTGCCGGGGACGGGCAGGTCAATACCACCGTTCGGATCGAGACCGCTCACACAATTCACGATCCAGACTCAGTTTGCGGAATTACCACCAATTCCGGAAAAGGAAATCGGCTACTCACGGAAGCCGGGTTTCACTGAAACCCGCTTGCGTCCCTTGGCGCGCCGCCGCGAGATCACCGCTTGGCCGCTCTTGGTCTTCATCCGGGTGCGAAATCCGTGCGTCTTCGAGCGGTGACGTCGGTTAGGTTGGAATGTGCGCTTGGGCATGAAACTTAGCTGCTCCTGATTCAGTTAGTCGGTGCAATAATGGCTGTAGGGCGAATGAGAAGTATAAATGACCCAGGGCAGACGGGCAAACCGCTGGCGGCGAATTAGCCAGAGAGGACCATCAGAACGGCTGCGAGTTTCACGCTGCGCGATATCACATGATTCGAGTTCGCCGATTTGCTGCACCATGCTTGCGGCAGTTACAAAGTCGCTACTTGACAAAATTTTCTCTTCGCGTTTTGAATCGTGGAGGTCACAGAAATCTTTGTTCGAAGATTTCCACCAAGACAATTTTTTTGTGCTAGTATGCGGACCGTTCCTGCTCATTGAAAATTTCCTCGCTCCAAGCAAACAGGCCCCGCAGCGGGAAGCTTGCTGCGCTGGAAAAATGAGCGCTTTCATATTGCAATCATTTATTTCAGGCCGCTGATTTATATAGCGCCACCAAGAATTTTATATGTCTGTTTCAAGTCCAACTCTTGCTCCCAATCCGTGGTTGCGCATCCTTGACGCGCTGGAAAAAAAGATCAACCGGCATTCCTACGATACTTGGCTCAAGCCCACCCGCTACAGCCACTCGAGCGGAGGCACACTTTTTGTGTGGGTGCCCAAGCCAGAATTCTGCCAGGTCGGTGACAAGTATGCCGACCTGATCCAGGAAGCCCTCGACAATCTGGGCCTCGAATATCAGGAAGTGAAGTTCGTCCCCCCTGGGGCCGATCCCGCCGCCACCCCGGTCAGGCACGATGGCGGCCTTTCTGCGTACTCGACCCCTGCAACTCACCCGTCGCAATCGCGTTTCGACTGGGACGGAGCAGCGCAACTCAACCCGCGCTACACGTTCGACGCCTTCGTCATCGGTAGCGGAAATCAGTTTGCCCACGCCGCCTGCCAGGCGGTTGCGGAACGTCCCTCAAAGGCGTACAACCCCCTCTTCCTGTACGGTGGCGTCGGTATGGGCAAGACTCACCTGATGCAGGCGATCGGCCACGAGGTGAGCAAGCGGCAACCGCACTTAACAATCTGTTACGTATCCAGCGAAAAGTTCACCAATGAAATGATCAACTCGCTGCGCTACGACAAGATGACCAGCTTCCGCGACAAGTTCCGCAACGTCGACGTGCTGCTGGTGGACGACATTCAGTTCCTGGCTCAGAAAGAGCGCACGCAGGAAGAGTTCTTCCACACCTTCAACGCGCTGCACGAGTCGATGAAGCAGATCGTGATTGCCAGCGATCGCTCTCCGAAAGAATTGGCCGAGATCGAAGACCGGCTGCGCAGCCGATTCGAGTGGGGTTTAATCGCCGATATCCAGCCGCCTGATTTAGAGACCAAAGTAGCCATCCTGCAAAAGAAATCAGAACAGGAAAAAGTCACGCTTCCTACGGACGTAGCGCTGTACATTGCTTCCAACATTCGCTCGAACGTCCGCGAGTTGGAAGGAGCGCTCATCCGCCTGGTCGCGCACTCGTCGCTGATCGGCGCCGAGATCACGCTTCCTTACACCCAACAGGTCCTTAAGAATTTCATCGATTCGCAAGCGCGAAAGGTCACGATTGAATCGATTCAGAAGTCTGTTGCCGAGCAGTTCGGGCTGCGGTTGGTCGAGATCAAAGCGAAGAATAATTCGCGCGCTATTGTTTATCCGCGGCAGATTGCCATGTACCTGGCCAAGCACCTAACTGAAGCGTCGCTGCCTGAAATCGGACGCCAGTTTGGCGGCAAGCACCACACGACCGTCCTGCACTCGGTTGAGAAAATCGACGGCGTGCGCAAGACGGACAAAGATTTGAACCGGCTGCTCAACAAGCTGACCGAGCAGCTAGGCGGATGAATCGCCGGAGTGGGAATCAGATTCGACTTTCCGCTGTTTCGCGCGATTATCGCTAGTTTTATAGGTTTTTCTTTTGATATAAGGGATGTATTCAAAGTAGCGCCATTTGGCGGGGGACTCAGGTTATGCCGGTAGAAGCCATCGCGTCCGCGGCGGGAACCACCACCATGGAGATTACGGTCAGCAAGTTCGAACTCTTACGAGAGCTCACGGCGACCCAAGGCGTGGTCGAGCGAAAGACCACCATCCCCATCCTGTCGAACTATTTGTTTGAAGCTGCGGGCGACAAGCTTTCGCTCACCGCCACCGACCTGGATCTTAGTCTGCGAACGTCGTGCTTGGCCAAGGTGAAAAAAGAAGGCGCATGCACGATTCCCGCCCGCAAGCTGCACGACTATGTGAAGCTCCTGCCTGACGCCGATATCACCATCAAGCTGCTCGAAAATCATTGGGTCAGCATCCGCTGCGGCCGTTCCAACACGAAGATGGTCGGCATGGCGCGGTCTAACTTTCCCAGCTTGCCCACGTTTCCAACCGCGGGAGTAGTGAAAATTCCCGCACAGGTTCTACGGTCTATGATCGCCAAGACCGGCTTCGCCATTGCCAGCGAAGAATCGCGTTACACGTTGAACGGTGCATTGATGGTGCTGAAGCCGGAGTCGATCACAATGGTCGCTACTGATGGGCACCGCTTGGCGCACATTGAACGCATCGGAGGGAAGTTCGAGGGCATTTCCGGCGAACAGAAAACCCTTGTTCCCAAGAAAGCAATGGACGAACTGAAGTCGTTGCTCGATTCCACCGACGCTGAGGAGATCGAGTTCGCGAAAGACGAATCCACGCTGTTTTTCCGCATCGGACAAAGACTTCTTACCTCCCGCATGCTCACCGGGCAGTTCCCCAACTTCGAAGCCGTGTTGCCGAAGGATAACAATAAAAGCATCGCCGTCCATGGGGAGGATCTCTCCGCGGCGATTTCGCGGGTCGCCCAGTTCGCCGACGAACGTTCGCGAGCGGTGAAGATGCGCCTGGAAAAGGGCGAACTGAAACTCTCCGCTTCCTCAACCGAAACTGGAGAGTCGGAAGACTCGCTCGAAATCGACTACAACGGCGACATGATCCAGATCGGCTTCAATGCGCAATATCTTCTGGATTTCCTGAAGGCGACCGGCAGCGGCGACGTGAAGCTCGAATTCAAGGATTCTCAGTCCGCCGGGCAGATGCGCCCCGCCGAAGGCGAGGAATACAAGTACCGCTACATCGTAATGCCGATGCGGATCTGACGATAGAGGACGGGCGTTCTCGCACGTCCTGTCAGGCTTGACGTAGGCAGCCATCCGCCGTAGAGTTGCCGCCATCCGTTCTTAAGGAGGGACTTCATGCTCAGCGGATTCAAGCAGTTTATTCTTCGCGGCAACGTAATTGATATGGCGGTCGGCGTCGTGATCGGCGCCGCATTTGGTGGCGTGGTCACCGCCCTCACTAAGGACCTGTTGACCCCACTTATCGCCGCATTAGTCGGCAAGCCAGATTTTTCTTCCCTCAGCTTCACCGTCGGCAGCACGGCGTTTCCTGTCGGCGACTTCATCAATGCTGTAGTTTCATTTCTGCTGATCGCGGCGGCCGTTTACTTCTTCGTGGTGACACCGATCAATGCCCTGGTCTCCCGCATGCGCAAAGCACCGGCACCTGCCGATCCGACGACAAAAAAGTGCCCGGAGTGCCTGAGCGAAATTCCAATTGATGCCAGGCGTTGTGCGCATTGCGCGCAGCCTGTGGGTGTCGGCATCGCGGCCTAAGACCCGCGAACTTTACGTTTCAGGCGACCAGAACGGCTCCGCTCCATTAACATGACGTAATGGGTATCCGCAGTCGTCGACAGTTCAGCATAATTCTGGCAGTCGTTCTGGCAGCATTTCACGCGCAGATGTTGGCGCAATCCGCGTCATCATCGAAGCCCACCTCCAGGCAGTCTCAGACACCTCCAACCGATGCGGGGGCCATTGTCAATGGCCTTTACCGCAACACCTCGTTTGGATTCACCTGCAAGATCCCCTTCGGCTGGGTCGATCGCACGCAGCAGATGAGCGATGATTCAACCGAAGAGACGGCGTCAAATTCCAATAGCGCGACGAAGAAATCACTGCTATTTCTCGCCGTATTCGAGCGTCCTCCCGAGGTAGCTGGCGACTCGGTGAATTCCACAATCCTCGTGGCGGCGGAACCCGCATCTTCTTACCCCGGTCTGCAGAATGCGGCGCAGTATTTCGGCCCGCTCACCGAGTTGACCAAATCTAAGGGTTTGAGAGTCGTGAACGAGCCCTACGATTACCCGGTGGATGCAAAGCAGTTGGTCCGCGGCGACTTCAGCAAACCGCTCGGCAATCTGACCTTGCACCAGAGCACGCTCGTCTTGATGGAGAAGGGTTATCTTGTCTCGTTTACTTTCATTGGCGGAACCGAGGACGAAGTGGACGGACTGGTGGAGGGCTTAAAGTTTGCCAGGAAAGAATCGGCTCGGCCACCCAAATAGGTTCTCGAATTAGTTCCCGATCGCAAGCCGATTTCCGCCAACCGGACCTTGTCCCTAAATGACACAAGAAGCACGGTTTACCGGCTCGATTCCGGGTCCGAGAGCAGCCCGGACTGTGGTATAATTTCTTATAAATCCTGATGTCATAAGTGTTAATAATTTCAGTCATTTGACCTCATTTTGGGGCACAGGAAATGCGCGCCGGCCAGAGCTCAAATCTGGCATTCTCACCCGGAGCTGAATGGCAACGAAAGAAATCGATACCACGGCCATCGTCGATACGAAGAATAGAGCCGGAGGACCGAATCCCGTCAACGGCGGCAATGGCGACTACACCGCCGATTCCATCAAAGTGCTGGGCGGCATGGAAGCCGTCCGGAAACGTCCTGCGATGTACATTGGCTCGACCGGTGAGATTGGACTTCATCACCTGGTTTATGAAGTCGTCGACAATTCGGTGGACGAAGCGCTCGCCGGATACGCCGACAAAATCGACGTCGTAATTCACCTCGATAACTCCATCACAGTGACGGACAACGGTCGCGGCATTCCTGTCGATTCGATGGATATCGACGGGGAAAAAATTCCCGCTGCGCAAGTGGTCATGACCACGCTGCACGCGGGCGGAAAGTTCGATGCATCCTCGTACAAAGTCTCCGGCGGACTGCACGGCGTTGGCGTTTCCTGCGTGAACGCACTCAGTGAGGAGCTTGATCTCGAAATCTGGCGCGACGGCTTCACCTGGGAGCAGACGTATTCGAAGGGTGAGCCGACCAGCAAGCTAAAAAAAGCGGGCGCGACCAAGAAACGCGGAACCAAAGTTCGCTTCCTGCCCGACAAGAGCATCCTGACCGTAACCGAATATAACTTCGATACGCTGGCGCAGCGCCTGCGTGAACTCGCGTTCCTGAATAAAGGCCTGCTGATCATACTCACCGACGAGCGCACCACGGATCCGAAGACCGGCGAGCCGAAGACCGCAGAATTCAAATACAACGGCGGCATCGCTGAATTCATCAAGCACCTCAATCGCGGCAAGCAGACACTACACGACAAGCCGATCTACATGGAGGCAACACGCGACGGCGTAGAGATGGAGATTGGCCTTCAGTATAACGACGCCTACTCCGAAACGGTTTTCAGCTTTGCCAACAATATCAACACCGTCGACGGCGGCACGCATCTCTCCGGCTTCCGAACATCTCTAACGCGGACTATTAATTACGCTGGACAGCAGATGGGCTTGTTCAAAGACGTAAAGGAAAATCTGACTGGCGACGACGTCCGCGAGGGACTCGTTGCGGTGATCAGCGTGAAGCTACCGCAGCCCCAGTTTGAAGGTCAAACTAAAGGCAAGCTGAATTCCGATATCGCGGGTGTGGTGCAGGCCTTCGTGAATGAACGCCTCGGCGCATACCTGGAGCAGAACCCGACCGTCGGACGAAAGATTATCAACAAAGCAATCGACGCGGCCCGCGCACGCGAAGCCGCTCGTAAAGCCCGCGATCTCACACGCCGCAAGGGCGCGCTCGATGGCGGAGGCCTGCCTGGCAAACTTGCGGATTGTTCGGAGAAACAGCCCGAACGTTGCGAACTGTTCCTGGTGGAAGGCGAGTCCGCAGGCGGTACCGCGAAGCAAGGCCGCGACCGGCGTTTTCAGGCCATCCTCCCGTTAAAGGGCAAAATCCTTAACGTCGAAAAAGCTCGCTACGACAAGATGTTGGCGCACGAAGAAATTCGCGCCATGATCACGGCGCTCGGTACCGGCATCTCGAAAGAAGATTTTGACGCCAGCAAGCTGCGCTACGGCAAGATTATTCTCATGACCGACGCCGACGTGGACGGAAGCCACATTCGCACCTTGCTCCTGACATTCTTTTTCCGTCACATGCAGGAGTTGATCAAGCGCAACAACGTCTACATCGCGCAGCCGCCGCTGTATTCGATCAAGAAAGGCAAGGCGCAGCAGTACATCAAAGACGATCGCGAATACGTGAAAGTCCTGGTCAAGCGCGCGTCGGAAGGCCTGGTCGTACGCTATGGCGAGGGCGCGGCCAAACTCGAAGGCGCGAATCTGTCGCGCTTCATGAATGTGCTGGACGAATATCTCAAGCTCTTCGATAAAGTTGATAAGCGCCTGCGCGATGAACATGTAACCGAAATTGTGCCCAAGCTCGATCTTTCCAAGCGCGTCGACTTCGAAGGCGACAAGAAAGCCGCGCCCAAGAAAATCGAAAGGCTGGAGAAAGAACTAAAGAAGCTGCAAAAAGAACGCGGCTTCAAGGAAGTCGAGAGCCGCTTCGACGAAGAACACAATCTGTGGGCGGTGCGCTACGTGAACTCGCAGGGCGCCGAACACTTGATCAATTGGGAACTGGCCTCCACCGCCGAGTACCGCCAGCTGCTCTCGAAGTTCAAACAAATCGAGCCATACATGGAACCTCCGTTTGTTATCGAGACCGTCGCCAAGGCCGCTCCTGCGGCTGCCAACGCCGAAGAGTCGACCGATGGCGAGCCCGAGAATGGCGACCAGAGCCAAAAGAAAACCGCACCGGAAGCGTCCGTAAAAGCGGCCCCGAAGAAAAAGGCTGAACCCGTACTGGTCGAAAAAGCCACGGCGCGTGATCTCTTCGATTACGTTCTGGGAGAAGGCCGCAAGGATTACATTGTCCAGCGCTACAAGGGTCTCGGCGAAATGACCTCCCAACAGCTCTGGGAAACTACTATGGACCCCGAGCGGCGCACGCTTCTGTCGGTAAAGCTCGAAGACATCGCCGAGTGCGAGACCATCTTCACCACGCTGATGGGCGAAGACGTGGAAGCCCGCCGCAAGTTCATCGAAGACAATGCGCTCGATGTAAAGAATTTGGATATCTAAATTTTTTGAAGCGGATGAACCCGGATCTTCGCAGAATCGTAGTCAATCATTTCGGAGACGACCGCCGGTCGCCGCCGATTTCCCCTGGGATTCTGCTATGCGCATTGCGCTTGCCACCTCCAAAGACTGGCCTAATCTCACGCCCGACGATCGATCCTTGCTACAACCGCTCGCGGATCGCGGCCTGAAAGCCGAGCCAGCCGTCTGGAGCGACCCCAGCTTTCCCTGGCACGACTGCGATGCCATCGTGATTCGCTCCTGCTGGGACTATCACCTGCGCAGCCAAGAGTTTTTGCGGTGGGTTGCATTCCTCGAATCAACCGGAAGCGCTGTTTGGAATCCTCCAGCGGTAATCCGATGGAACGCGGACAAATCCTACTTGCGCTCGCTCGAACATAACGGTATCCCCATTGTTTCAACTCTATGGTGTGAGCCAGGAGAAATCCGGACTCTGGCGGACGCCTTACGCGACCAAGGATGGAACAGGGCCGTGGTCAAGCCCAGAATCTCGGCGACTGCGCACCGTACCCAACTCGTGGACACAACGAATGCTAAAGCCGCCCAAAGCTTGTTCGAAGAACTCACGGCCGGGCCCGGAGTCATGGTTCAGCAATTCATGGAGAGCATCGTCACCGAGGGTGAGTGGTCGCTGATGTTCTTCGGCGGGAAATTCAGCCACGCCGTCCTCAAGAAGCCAAAGCCCGGAGACTTTCGCGTGCAAAGCGACTTCGGAGGCAAGTCTCGCGCCGCCGACCCGCCCGCTTTCGTCACCGAGTCCGCCACCCGCGCCGTGCGGGCCGTCGAGCACACCCTGTACGCGCGCGTCGACGGAGTGATCGATCGCGTCCCCAACGAAGCTCAGTTCCGCATCATGGAACTGGAATTGATCGAGCCAGCTCTTTTCCTGACTTCCCATGCAGAAGCCGCAGAGCGCTTTGCCAACACCATTGCCGATGCCGTGCAATCCCTAGTATCTGCCGGCCGAACCGCCCGTCCCGCGCAGTAATCGCGAAATTCCTGCAAGCGCCATCCCCTCTCGCGTTCTTCGAAAGAACACTGTCCGGGAACAAATCGGTCATGGCGAAGCTCTAAAGACAAATAGCGGGAGGCACGACGATGCCGATCATCGGAGGAAACCAGGAGCAGAACTGGAAACGGCTAAAGACGGGATGCTTGATTACCGCGGGCTTAATCGCCGTTTACGTTGGCGCGATTCAACCACTGCAACAACACCATCCCCGTGAGATTAGCCAAGAGTCAGGAACCCACCTCGGCGCCGTCGCGGCATCGAAATCAAATTCGCTGTGGCGTCAGCAAGTAGCGCCTGACCTCGGGGTCAGCCGCGAGCAGCAACAAGTCGCAAGTTCTGCGTTCAGTGGTGTCATCGGCGGCGTACCCGGGGGAGCACGCGCAGAGGCGGTGAGCGCCCTTCAATTATCCAGCCTGGGATCTTCCACGCCAGCAGGCGATTCCTCCGACGACCGCCAATTGGTGCGCACCGCCTCAATGGAACTCATCGTCAGAAACCCGTCCGCCAGTCTCGAGAGAGTACGTCAGCTTGCGGAGAATGCGGGAGGCTTCCTGGTCAGTTCGCAGGTAACGGGCGGCCAGGACGCGAACGTCGGTTCGCTCACAATCCGCGTACCCGCACCTCGCTTTGAAGAAGTGCGAACCGAAATCCGCAAACTCGGCTTGCGCGTAGAAAGCGACCGCATGGAAGCTCAGGACGTAACCCGGCAATACATCGACCAGCAGGCCCGTCTGCGAAATTTACATGCCCAGGAGGCACAATACCTCACCATTCTCAAACGCGCGTCCACGGTGAAAGATACCCTCGACGTGAGTGAAAGACTGAACGGAGTCCGCGGCCAGATCGAACAGCAGCAGGCCGAATTCGACGCGCTTTCCAAGCAGGTGGAAACTGTGGCCATCACAATCGAGTTCCGCGCCCAGGCCGACGCGCAAGTATTCGGACTGAACTGGCGCCCGCTGTATCGTCTGAAAATCGCAATGCGCGACGGCCTCGACGGGGTCGCGGACTATGTCTCGACCATGGCTTCGGTGCTCTTCTATCTCCCCACCGTTCTGCTGTGGCTGAGTACGATTCTCGTGAGCGCCGCGATCGGTTGGCGAATCCTGCGTTGGGCAGCACGGCTGTTCTTTGCCCTCCCTAAGCCGGTTTCGCCATAGCGCCGCTGCGATAGTTGACTTCCGGATACGCGCGGTCAAACGCCAACCACGTCACCGCCAGGATCAAGAACACCAGCAGGCTGCCTTCGGGTCCGTCGGAGGCTCCCGTGATCCAGCGCGAACCATGGAACGAAGAGCGCATCAAATGCCCGGTGAACATGCCACCGCTGTCGGGTACAGAGTATAGATAGCTCTCGCCCCAGTCCCACGCCGCGTGGAAGCCCACTGCAAACCACAAGGTTCCGGTACGCCGAAGCGTCAGGCAAAAAAACAATCCGATGGCCGCGACCGCAAGCAAGCCGACAAACGTTTCTCCAGGATTCCCCAGATGCAAAGCCAAAAAGAAAGTCGAAAACAGCAACGCGGCCGGCCAGAAGCCAATCCCCTCAGTCAGCGTAAACTGTGCATACCCGCGCGTCAGAAACTCTTCCGACAATCCGACACAAATAAAATACCCGCCCCAGAATGCTGCAAATTTGAGAATACGCGCGCCATGCAGCGCCAGTCCTCCCAGTGAGAAGTCACCAACGCCGCCGATGGCGAGCATAAGAGCCGAGATTGCCACAATGCCCCAGAGCATGCCCACCCAGAACAATTTTCCAAACGCAGTCCGTCGCGGCAGGCCATAGTCGCCGATAGAACGGTTCTCAATAGCCGCCATCACGAACGCAGGCAGAAATGCTGCCACGAGAAACTCCACCTCCCCGATCAGGTCCAGCCAAATCCCATGCACTCCGCGTGGTTGCACAAGAGGCACCAGCGTGCGAAGTAGAATCAGGCAGACTCTCCACATCCCGAGATAAAGCAGAACTCTCCAGCCAGCACGCAAGCCTTGCTGACCGATAAAAATCGTTTGCGCCGAATCATGCTGCGACGGCGTGATCGATGCGGGCTCAGACCGCGCTTCGAGTGGCGCCACGTCGGCCGCCGGCGATCCCTCTTTCACATCGTCCATGGTGGAAATTTCCCCAATCGTCCCCGGACATGGTAAAACACTCGCCGTCCCTCAATGGCGAAATTTCTCACGCGCGAGCGCTTCGGCCGTCCCCAGGTTCTGGCTGCATTTCTCCTCTTGCTGTTCCTGGCGCAGTGTGCCTGGTTGCTCGTCCGCGGAACCCAGCCAACGGAAATCGAATCCTCCCAGCTCTTTCGGGTCGTCGAAGGCCTGCAACAATGGAGTGACCACTCAATTGCCGGAACGCCCTCCGTCGAGCGCATGGAGGCGGGCACCCCGACTCCGGCCGAAGTCGAGAACAACGAAGGCTACGATCCCAATCACTCTCCGCTGTGGTATCTGCTGGGCTCGGTTCCACTGCTCGGCTGGACGGGCACAACTGAATCTGGATCATTTCAATACTGGGGATGGCTGGCGCGAACTCCCTATCTAATCTTCGGAGTTCTTCTGGGGGCGTCGCTGTGGTACGTGGCGCGCAGGCTGTACGGAAATGCGGGCGGCTACATCGCCCTTGGGCTGTATTGTTTTTCTCCCCTCATCCTCCGCAGCAGCACGCTCTATTCCGCCGAACCGGAAATGGGCGCCGCGTGGGGCGCATTCGGAGCCATCTTCACTGCCATTGCCGTAGCCCACACGTTGTATGCTCCACGTGAGGTCGTAGTGTGGAACCGGCGGCGCATCCTGCTGCTCGGACTCTCACTGGCGTTAGCCATCGGCTCTCAGTTTTCGCTGGTTGTCCTGATTCCAATTGCGCTCGGGTTCATGCTGTATCTGGCGCCCACCCGGCGACGAGCGGCGGTTGCGATCTGGGCTGCAGCTTGCGGGGTGGCATTTGTTCTGCTACTGACTGCGTATCTGTTCCGTCTCGGAGTCTTTTGGGAAAGCATGGCCCACGCCAGCTTTCTTGGAATTACCTGGCGGGCGTTTTTTATGCCTGGAACCTACCTGCTGGTTCTCAGGCAAATCGGGCAGAGTGGCCCAGCCCTGTTGCTCGCGGTCCCGGCGGCATTGGTCGTATTTTTGGTCTGGCGGCGCCCACGGTATTTTGGCAACAACGCGCCTCTGCTGATCGCAGCCTGGTTCCTGTTCTGCACCCTGGGCACACCCCACTACCCCGGCTTCGGATTTCAACTTATGCTGACTCCATTCCTGTTCTTGTTTATCGCGGGTGTTGCCGCCGACCTGCTTGAAACCCGGCAACATGACCTGGTAATGGCCTGTGTCTGGGGACTGCTGCTGGCAAACGCGTTCTGGAACTTAGCCGAACTGTCGCACGTAAGAATGCCATGAAAACTTAGGTTGTCATTTGAAGACCAGGTTGTCATTCCGATGAAAACCAAGGTTGTCATTCCGAGCAAAGCGAGGAATCTGCTGTCCCTTGGGGCCACGAAAGTGCGGATTCCGCATCCAAACGCCAATGTTCGGAATGGCTTCGCTGAAAGTGTCACAATAGTGTGCAATTCTCAATATATGGAAAGAACCTTGCTTACGCCTTCGATCTAGCTGCGTCTGATGCCAAGGAGGCGCTAAGCCATGCACAATCGATGCTCGCGCAACTGTTGCTTAACTATCCTGGTGTTGACAGCGGTCAGTTCCATCACCTGGGCCCAGGATCAGGCGAGAGAGTTTCATTGGAAGGGTAAGCTCGCGCCCGAGAACCTGGTTGTAATCAAGGGCGTCAACGGAAACATTGCAGCCGAGAGAGTCAGCGGAGACGAAGTTGAAGTCATAGCCGAAAAAAGCGGACCCCGCGCTGACGAAGAGAAGATTGAGGTCGTGCAGCGCCCTGACGGCGTTACCTTTTGCGTCATCGTGCCCGGCATGAGGGACGACGGCAAATGCCAACATCGCAATGAATGGCAGCCCACAAATCACCATGATGACACCAGAGTAGACTTCACGGTACGCGTTCCGGAGAATGTCCGCTTTTCGGCGGAGAACGTGAACGGTGACGTGACCGCGAAGAACATGGGCCGCGTTGTCCGCGCCAGCACCGTCAACGGTGGAGTGCGGGTCTCGACCAAGTCGTGGGCCGAAGTCTCATCGGTGAATGGCGATGTGGAAGCGCACATGGGGGAAGCGGATTGGCCGGGCACACTCAACATAGAAACCGTCAACGGCTCCATCGAATTGGAATTGCCGAGGGACACAAATGCCGATATTTCCTTCAAGGCTGTCAACGGTGACCTGGAATCGGATTTTGCCCTCAAAGTTCAGGGCAGCATGAGCGAGCACACGGTTAAAGGGCGTATTGGCAATGGTGGTCGCGAGCTGAAGATCCGAACCGTGAACGGAAGTGTTCAGCTAAACCGTAGTGCGGTTCGAAAGTAATTCTCTTTAGGCACGCAACTTAGCACGTGGCCCCATGTTCTAATATTTAAGGGGGTAGTGCAGCCATGCCTCGAAAATTAGAGTATGATTTCTCCGTGCAGCCGCTGAATCGAGCTACCGGTGCGGGTTTCGCGTTGGTGCTTTTTGCCTTCGTTTTTGTTCCGTTGCTTCTATCCCCCAATGCAACCGCGCAAGTCAACGGAATGCCTGCGTCTGTGACTTCGCCCGGATTTGGTGGCCGCCAGGTCAACGGCGTCCCGCCCAGCGTGACCTCTCTCGGACCACGCGGCTACACGCCGGCAGTCCCGACCTGCTGCTTCAGAGGCACGTCCTTGGGCCAACCTCATTTCACGAGCAATCCCAATCTATCGCTGGACGCTCACCACCATCATCACAATGGCGGAACGCTGCCGTGGGGCGGCGTTTACGCCGTGCCTTATTACGGATATTACGATTCCAGCGACCAGACCGCGGACAATTCACCCGATGACCAATACAATGGCGGCCCCACCGTTTTCGATCGTCGCGGCCCAGGCGCAGCTCCCGCACCGACTCCGTATCCCAGCCGCCCACGGAACGATTACTCCCAGCCCGCGCCGGAGTCAGACGCATCGGTTCAGCCCGACATCGCGCCGGCTCAGGATCAGCCGCAAACCGTCCTCGTATTCAAGGATGGTCATCAAGTCGAAGTCGCAAACTACGCAATTGTGGGCAGCACGTTGTTCGACTTGAGCGGCGGACATCGCCAGAAAATCGCGCTCGCTGACCTGGACCTGACTGCCACCGAGAAGCAGAACGACGACCGTGGCATTGACTTCCAGGTTCCCGCCTCCGTCGAAGCGAACTAGTATGCTAGGGCGATCGATTATCGTCCTGACCCCGGTGTTGCTGGGAGCGACGGTTTTCGTGCCAATCTCAACCGCCCAGATGCGGGGCGGAACGATGGGTGTGCCGGGCGGCGGACGGAACATCGGCTTCTCAAACAACGGATTCTCGAATATTGGTGTCTCATTTACCCGCCCGCGTTCTCGTTCCTTCGGTCCGGCCACGATTTTCGTCGGCGATCCTTTTTACGCAGATTACCCCATTGCTCCGGTGACCATCCCACCGCAGTTCGTTGTCGTGCAGCCGGCCCCGGCGGTCGACACTCCACCCGAGGCAAAGTCCGAGCCGCTGCTGATCGAACTGCAAGGGAATCGCTACGTGCGCTTCGGAGGAAAACCGCAATCCGCGGAACGCGCCACGGTCGCGCCCCCAGACTACGCCGAACCCGGAGACCGCAGTTCACCAGTAACCACCGAACGACCAGTAGGAACTGAGCTCCCGCTCGCAATACTGATCTTCAAAGACGGCCATCGCGAGCAGGTGCCCGCGTACGCCATAGTGGGTAACACGATTTACGCCAGCGCCGATTACTGGCAAACCGGCCACTGGACGAAAAACATCCAACTCTCCGCCCTGAATATTCCCGAGACCATCCGGGCCAATCACGAAGCCGGCATCCGATTCACGCTACCGTCAGCCCCCAACGAAGTAATCACCAGGCCGTAGTAACCGAGCCCGCGGACCGCTATGACTGAACAGCCGCGAGCCCCGCAAGAATGCAGCCAAGGGAAGGTGAAGATTTTGGGTGGAGCAGCGCTTCCAGCGTTGCGGTAAATGGCTCTCGAATGAGTGAGAGCTTCTAAGGTATGCGACGAATTTGAGGGCGGCCTAAAGCGGTTAAGAAGCAACACAAACCCTCATCGGGCGAAAGCGGAACTCCCCACATCAGCTTCCGGGACCTGAAATAGCAACCTCAACCCGCCCCAAGAACCCATCAACCGTGGTATAATCAAGAACATCCAATCGACCAATAAGCTCCTGCAAATACAATGGTTTACCGCCGATGAACGGCGAGAAAAAGTAAGACCTTTCAGGAGAGGCCGATGAAAAGAACTGAGAGCTGAAAGCCAGGAGCCACAAGCGTCCATGCCTGACGATCAAAATCCCGAACTACCTCTAACGCCTCCGCCTCCCGGCGAAGGCGGCAATCCCGGCGCGCTGAACATTCAACCCGTAAATATCGAAGAAGAAATGCGTCGGTCGTACCTCGACTACTCAATGTCCGTCATTATTGGACGGGCGCTGCCCGACGTGCGCGACGGATTGAAGCCGGTGCATCGCCGCATTCTTTACCACATGTTCGACTCCGGCCTGCTGCACAATCGCAGGTATGTGAAGTGCGCCAGGGTAGTCGGCGAGACCATGGGTAAGTACCATCCGCACGGCGACACCGCGCTGTATGACGCGCTGGTTCGCATGGCGCAGCCGTTCTCGTTGCGCTATCCCCTGATCGACGGTCAGGGGAATTTCGGCTCGGTCGACGATGACCCGCCCGCAGCCATGCGGTACACCGAGTGCCGCCTCGCCCGCATGGCGGAAGATCTCAACGCCGACATCGACAAAGACACCGTTGACTTCGAGCCAACCTACGACGACTCCAATACGCAGCCCACGGTCCTGCCGACGCGCATCCCCAATCTTCTGGTCAACGGATCGAACGGGATCGCAGTTGGAATGGCGACCAACATCCCGCCCCACAATCTGACCGAAATCGTCGAAGCCACAATCATGCTGGTGAACAATCCAGCGACGCAGCTCCCCGAAATTCTAAACATCGTCAAGGGCCCCGACTTCCCAACCTACGGAATCATCCACGGCAAGGCCGGAATTTTCGAAGCCTACAAAACCGGACGCGGCCGTTTCATGATGCGCGCCAAAGCTGGCATCGAAACCTTCAACAAAGATCGTCAGGCGATCGTTGTCACCGAAATCCCCTACCAGGTCAGCAAAAAGCGCCTGATCGAACGCATGGCCCAGCTCGTAAACGACAAGATCATCGACGACATAAGCGATATCCGGGATGAAAGCGACCGCGACGGCATGCGCATCGTCGTCGAACTCAAGCGCGGCGGCGAACCCCAAATCGTTCTCAATCAACTGTTCAAGCACACCTCGATGCAGGAAGGTTTTTCCATGATTTTTTTGGCTGTCGTAAATGGGCAGCCGAAAGAAATGGGCCTGATTCAGGCCATCAAGCATTTTATCGATCACCGGGTGGACGTAGTCCGGCGGCGCACTTCGTTTTTGCTCGCCAAGGCCAAAGATCGGGAGCACATTCTTGAAGGCTATCTCACCGCACTTGATCATCTCGACAATGTGATCGTCATCATTCGTGCCAGCGCCAACCGTGCCGATGCGCGCGAAAATCTGGTCGCCTACTTCGGCGGCAAGAAGATTGACATCAACATCACCGGCCGTTCGCCTAAGCTCGACCCGGAAAAGCCGTTCACCGGCATTCAGGCTGATGCCATTCTTGAACTGCAATTGCATCGGCTTACCCGGCTTTCGATCGACGAGATCAACAAAGAGCTGAAACAGACTCGCGACAACATCGCGGATTACGAATCGATCTTAGGCTCAGAGAAGAAACTGCGCTCCGTGATCGTGAAAGAGCTCGAAGAAGTTAAAAAGCTCTACGGCGACGAGCGCCGCACCGTCATCGAAGACGAAGCCGCTGAGATTCATCTCGAAGACCTGATCGCCGACGAGCAGATGGCCGTCACCGTGAGCCACTCCGGCTACATGAAGCGCACTGCGATTTCCACCTACCGCAACCAGCGTCGCGGAGGCCAGGGCCGCATGGGCATGAAGACGCGCGACGAAGATTTCGTCGAGCATCTTTTCATCGCCTCGACCCACGCCTACATTCTCATCTTCACCAACACGGGACGCGTCTACTGGCTGAAGGTCTACGAAATCCCGGACGTCGGCGCGGCCGGCAAAGGCAAACACGTTGGGAGCCTGGTCTCGTTGCAACCCGGCGAGACGGTTCGCACTATGCTCGCCGTCCGCAATCTCGAGGAAGAAAACAAATACGTCTTCTTCGCCACCCGCAACGGCACAGTCAAGAAGACCGACCTGAAAGATTTCTCCCATGTCCGCAACGGAGGCATCATCGCCATCAACATCGAGAAGGGCGACGAACTGGTAGCCGCCCGTCTGACCGACGGCGTGCAGATCGTCTTCCTGGCTTCGCACGACGGTCAAGCCATCCGCTTCGAAGAGACCGACGTTCGTTCGATGGGCCGCAATGCGACGGGCGTGCGCGGCATGAACCTCGGGGAAAAAGACTACATTGTCGGCATGGCCACGACCGTCAAGCCAGATGCAGTGCTGCCGCCTGCTCCCGCGAAAGATCCCGCTGACGCGGCTCTCGACGTCGAAGACGTCGGCAAGAAAGGCTCGCTCATCCTCTCCGTCACCGAAAACGGATACGGCAAGCGCACCGCCGCCGACGAATACCGCCTGACCAACCGTGGCGGCAAAGGCGTGATCAACGTAAAGACCACCGAGCGCAACGGCAAAGTCGTAGGCATCGCCCAGGTAACCGAAAACGCCGAGGTCATGCTGATCAGCCAGTACGGAAAAATCATCCGCATCGAATCCAAATTCATCCGCGAGTCGGGCCGCTCAGCCCAAGGCGTGCGCCTGCTGAACATCGAAGCGGGAGATCGCGTTGCCGCAGCGGTGGTGATCCCGCCCGAAGAAGAGCCAACTAACGGAGGGACGCTAATTCAGTAGTCGCTCACGTAGTGGCGGACGCCCTCGTCCGCCAGCCGAGCAAAGCTCGACAGCAGGGCATACGCTATAATCTCGGACGATCCCCCTTTCCCCGAAGGGAGCAGCACCACGCACGAAATCGATCTCGCGACCGCGATCTCGGAAATTAAGCAGGCCCGCGAAGAAACCGAGGACGGCAAGTCTCCATTCTTCATCATCGCGGGCGCCGGGATCTCCTCGCCGTTCGTACCCTTGGCTTCCGAAATCGCCCGGGAGTGCAAAGAAATAGCGACGAAACACAACCGCGCCAGCGAACCTCCTGGCAGCTCACCGATGGACATTTACTCTCACTGGTTTGAAAGAGCCTTCCCGAATCCGATACAGCGGCAGCGATACTTTAGGAAGCTGATTGTCGGCAAGCCCATTTCGCATGCCAACTTCCGTCTTGCCCATCTGCTTAGCGAGCAACGCTTGGCAACTCTGGTCGTCACCCCGAATTTCGACGACTTCCTCTCCCGTGCCCTCACGCTTTTCGGCCAGCGCCATATCGTTTGCGATCACCCCAACACCGTCGAGCGCATCGACCCTGAATCTGGTGAAATCCAGATCGTCCACGTTCACGGTACCTACTGGTTTTACGACGGTTGCAACCTGCGCGGAGAAATCGAGGCCAGGACAGAAGACTCGCGAGAGCGCTCCGTCACTATGCAGTCCCTTCTGGACAAATATCCTTTCTCGCCACTCCGCGCTCGTCATCGGATACGCGGGTTGGGAAGACGATGCCATCATGACGGCTCTGGCCCGGCGACTGAAGGGCCGACTCCCCAATAATCTCCACTGGTTTTGTCATCGGAGAGGGGATGCCGACAGCCTCCCCACCTGGCTAAGAAACCATCGCGATGTTAGGCTCGTTTTGCCCTCGATGCCTTCCGGCAACTCCAGCTCGCGGCCACTATCAGGGTCGAATTTATCCGCTATTGCTGACGAATTGGAGCCGAGGCTAACCGCCCAACTGGTGCTCGACAAGCTCGTCGGATCTTTCACGGAGCGAGCCCCCGCCCTTACTCTGAATCCCATCGGCTTCTTCGCTGACCAGTTGGCGAGATCCTTTCCACGGGACTTGTCCGAGGAGCCAGTTGACGATATATACGACCTTAGGAGCGTAATCCACCGGGTCGAGAGTATTAGCGAGGCGGAGAAAGAGATACCGGAGCTCGAAAATCTTATTGAGCTCGTTAGGGATGCGGTCCGGCGCTCAGCCTACCAGGAAGCGCTAGAGCACGCGGGGAAACTCGCTCCTCGGTTGGTAACACCCGAGCAGCGCCAAACGCTGATGGGCCTGGTTTTGTCGGCCGCCACTGCGTTAGATAACAACTCGCAGGCGGAGCTGGCCGGATACGATCTGGTGCTTTGCGTTGCCAGCGGCAAACCCACCGAGCCACTTCGTTTCCGACGACTGGCGGGACGCGCCCTCTTCAGGCGAGGGTTCGTGCTCGGACAACTCCATCGCACGGCTGAAGCCATCCTAACATTCGACGAATTTCTCAGCCGCTTCGGTGACGCGCCCGAGCTGGAATTTCGCGCGGCGTGCGCTAGCGCTCTCTTCAACAAAGGCCTTGACCTGAATGAACTCCGCCTCACCAAAGAGGAACTTGAGACCTACGACGAGATCCTGCGCCGTTTCGGCGATATCTCCGATCCCCAATTCCGCCTAGTGATCGCCAAGACACTGGTCAACAAAGGATTTACGCTGGATCAGCTCGATCGGGTCGCGGAGGCACTGCAGACCTACGATCAGGCGCTGCAACGCTTCGGCAACACTAGTGGGCCCGACCTAGCCAAGTGGGTCGCGATCGCCTTGGTCAACAAAGGCCGAATGCTGGCCAGACTCAATCACAGCGACGAGGCAATCCACACCAATGACCTGGTTGTGCAACGGTTCGGCGACAGCAGCGAGCCATACATTCGGGAGTGGGTTGCTGTCGCCCTACTTAATAAAGGTCTGATCTTGGGTGAGCTCAATCGAAGCCACGAAGAACTGCAGGTCTACGATGAGATTCTCCATCGCTTAGGTGACGACTTGGCGGTTCGCAAACACGTGGTTGACGCCCTCTACAACAAAGGCCTCACGCTAAGTGCACTGAATCGCAACGCAGAGGAAATCCGGATTTATGACGAACTATTGAGCCGCTTTGGCGACGCGACGGAGCCAGTTTTGCGCGCGGTGGCCGCAAGAACCCTCGTCAACAAGGGTGCGAGCCTGAGCGAGCTTAACCGCAATGAGGAAGCAATCGAGGCTTACGAAGAAGTCCTGCGTTGTTTCAGTGACGCCACAGAACCGACCATGGCAGAGCCGGTAGCAAAAGCGCTGCTTAACAAGGGCGCTGCGTTAAACGAACTCAATCGCGTCGACGAGGCAATTCGGACTTACGATCAGTTGCTGGGACGTCTCAACGGCCGTACTGACCTGATGGCGCGCGAGTTGGTTGCGAGTGCCCTCGACAATAAGGGGCTGGCACTGGGCGGCCTCAATCGCATAGAGGAAGAGATTCAGATGTACGACGAAGTCATCCGCCGCTTCGGCAACGCTACTGAGCTTGGGCTGCGTGCAAGGGTTGCTAAGAGCTTGTTCAACAAGGGGGTCGCTCTGGGACATCTCAATAGCAGACACGAGCAGATCGAAACCTACAATGAGATTTTGCGCCGCTATGGCGACGCCCCAGAATTGCTCCTACGTGAACGGGTCGCCAAGGCCCTCCTGAACAGAGGCGTTACCTTGGCTCAGCTAAATCGCCCTCAGGAAGCTAAATCCTCCCTTGAAGAACTCAAGATGCGTTTCGCGAATTCCCCCGAAGGAGCGTTACGAGAGCTAGTCGAAGATACGCTTGCTGCCCTGAAATTGCTGGACGCCCCACAGACAAGCCGATGACACACGCTCTTCAGCCGCGCAGCCATAGACTTACGAGCACAACCCACGACACCTACTCGCTCGTTTTTCCCGATTCGGCAAAGGGTTTGTCAATACGGCAAAAATTAGACAATCGCGCTTAAATCGATAGACCATCTCGCTTCCGAGTATGGCGTCGAGCCGCGGCAGGTCGAAGAAGCAATCCGCTGGGAGCAGAGGACGGCCGCTGTCGCTGCCTGAAGACTTGGCTTGTGGCTTTAGCGCCGAGAACCGAGTGCATAGATCCTTCGTCGGCAGGTCCTTCGCTTTGCGAATGACCTGCGCTTCCTCAGGATGACAGACTGAACTTATGCTGTGAACTTTCCGCACGCGACGCTCTAACTTCGGCGGAGGAAAGTGTCGGCCCTGCGCGATTCCAATTCTTCGTGGAAGTCGACGCCCGCGTGCTAGAGCGGTTCTCGTAATGATGTAGAGTGCGTCCCCTCAGCGGCTAAAGCCGGAACTTTTGCTGCGGCTGGTGGCACGGCTGAAGCCGTGCCCTTCCCAAAACCATTTCCCTTCTCAAACCATTTATGAGATATGTTCTACGGCTCGAACAGTTGGGGCACCCTGCGCGAGGCTCGCAGCGGAAATTCCCTGGGACACGGGGGCGGGTGGCGCGAGCACGTAGGGATCCCTCACTTCGTTCGGGATGACAACATAGGGATTTCGGAGACCTAGTCAGGGGTTCCCTTGGAACGCGTCGAACGCGATCCCAGAGGTCTCTTCAAGCTCTACCCCTTCTCTCATGGAGAGAACGCAGAACGAGCCCAGGCTGATCCAGATCAATTTGGCGGTGGGATTTGGCGAGCCGGTGATTGCGGGTACCGGCATCTCGACTTCGGTGGTCGCTTCCAGGTTCAATGCGCGCGAATCCATAGGCGATCTCGCTTCCGAATATGGCCTCAAGCTGCGGCAGATCGATGAGGCAATCCGCTGGAGCAGAGGACGGGCGCTGTCGCTGCCTGAAGACTTCGTTGGGAAGGCTCTCCCAGGTCTCGAAAAGCGCGAGACCTGGGGCACCCGCTGCGGGCGAGTGCAGAGATCCTTCGTCGGCAGGTCGTTCGCTTTGCGAAGGACCTGCGCTTCCTCAGGATGACAGCATAAATTTTGGTGTGTGACCTGGACGGAAACAGCAGGCCCTCCACCCCGATCGGGGTGACAACTATGTGGGGCGACGTGAAAATGAGGCTTCGCCCCGCGCGATTGGCTGTTGGTTCCTGGAGCGGCCGTTGGGAGGGCCTCCCAGGTCTCGAAAAGCGCGAGACCTGGGGCACCCGTTGCCTGGGCATTCTCAGGGTCGTTGTCGCGGCGAAAACAGCAGATTCCTCCACTCCGGTCGGGATGACAACTATGAGGGGGCGACGTGAAAAAGAGTGTTCGTTCTGCATGATTAGCTGCCGGTTATTCCTAAATCGGGAAAAGGCTTGTCAATATGGCGAAATTACACGATCGGGGTTAAGTCGATGAGAACAACGGGAAAATAAAGTTGAAAAGCATGTCCGGTTTACCCCCTTGAAAATGCTAGCATTGAAATAGAGAGCAATTCTCAGACGCGGCCATTCTGGCCGCGTTTTCTATTTCTGGGGACAATTCAATGTTCAGAGACGGTCAGACGGACCGCAGTGAGTTCAAACTGCGGGGAGAGTGGGCAGAACTCCTTTTTATGACGCGCGCTACCGAGCACGGCCTGCGGGTGATTAAACCGTGGGGAGACAGCAGTCGGTACGACTTCGTGGTGGAGACTGGCGGGCGCTTCCTGCGCGTGCAGGTAAAGTCCACCGCCTTCCGGCGAGACAAACATTACGCTTGTTGGATTGAAAAGCGCGGGCGAAAGTGCTACACGGCGGGAGAGATCGATTTCTTCGCGATCTATGTAATTCCAACCGATAGCTGGTACATCATTCCGATTGAAATCGTGAACCGATCGAAATGTGTTATTTGTTTGTCGCCTCACAATTCGCTCTCCAGGAACGCGTGCTACAAAGAGGCGTGGGATCTGCTGCGGGCGGAGTGAGTATGCTACTGGTTCCGACTTACATGTTGCTCAACATGGGCGGACAGGAGTGTCCGCCCTACGCTTGGACCAGGTCCGCCCTAAACGGGCCAGCGCGGACCTTTGCTTACTGGGATGTGATTAGCGCTGGGATTCTTCCAGCAGGCCCTGTTCCGCTTTTTCCTGGCACTCGATGCAGTGGCGGGTCCAGGGGACGGCTTCCAGTCGTTTGGCGTTGATCTCCTTGCCGCAGGAGATGCATTCTCCAAAGCTGCCTTCGCGGATGCGCGACAGAGCGCCTTCGACCATTTGCAGCAACTGGCGGTCGTTGTTGCTCTGGTGAAAGAGAAATTCCTTGGTGTAAGAGCTGGCGGCGCGGTCGGCGATGTCCTGCGCCGAATCCTCATCGACCGTGCGGCCGTCTTGCTCCGTACGCGAGACCATGCGGCGCAGCTCTTGCTGCCGCGTTTCCAGTCTCTTCTTGAAGGTTTCCAGCTTCTTTTTATCCATGGATAATAATTTCACTATTTCTGACCCTACCTAGCTCGTCCCAGCCCATAAGGCCAAACGAAAATTCTATGCGCCTAAACTGAGATGCGTCAAATCGCCCTGGGGATTCGGCAGTGATCGCTGATGCTCAAAACACGCGCTAACCTTCAAAACACAAAGACCCGCCAGGGCTCGGATCTCTGTGCGGGCCAATCCAACCACCCAGCGAAAAATGGAGAGCTGCGCCTAGTAACCTACCACATTAGAGTTCGAGGGAATGTGACATGGGTCACAGGGAGACTCGCGAAGCTATTTTCGATTGCGACCAGCTTCGCTGCAGGGGGAATTGAGATGTCGCGCGCCGACTTGAGAGGCTGCTGAGAAACTCCTGTTCGCCGGAGCGGGGTTAAAAGCCCTCATTCATTTGGGAGCGGCTACCGCAGCGCTAGAAAGCGCAGCGCCACCCACAACCGAGTTTCTCCGCTAGCTGTGAAGTCGACTGTGTGTGATTCGCTTTGGCGACAGTGGTCGAGAGACTTCCACAAAAAAAGCGGCCCCATTGCTGGGGCCACAGTTCAAAAGAGGCAAAGGGTAGGAGGTCAGGAAAGGCGATGCAAAGGACCGATCCGCCAGCCGGACCGGCTGAGAGTGAGAAGTCGAGAACGGAGAGTGAAGGTCAAGCGCGGCCTCTTTTCTTATCTGGGAGAGGAGCACTTGCCCAGCCAAAAATGGCGGCTTCGCAACCAAGACTTCAGACTCTGAGTAAGTCATTGTAAATACAAGTACTTACATGGACCATCAAGGTTGGGAGCCGCGGTCCGGCTCCGATTCGGCTGGGGCAAAATAATGCACATTCCTGCACATTGGCTGCAGGACACTACTCCGCTCAGGGGAAATCAGGTCGGCTCGCGGTTACGAGCTGCCCGCGACGGTTCGTAGTTTACCTGGCAGGAAGTGATAGGGCGGCCAGGGCCCACTTAGCGCCAGCTCACAGTTCTTCAACTGCTTAGCAGCACTGCTATAACGGTTCTGATATTTCTCCACCGACTTTGAATCAATCAGGTGGGCGATGTCGATCATCATCCCGTCGGTATTGACTCGTTTGCAACTAATTTCTTCTTCGAGGGGATTGAACATCTTGTGGACCTGCACGGCGAGGCCGCGGGCCTTAGTCTGACGTTCGCGGTCTTTGGAAGCCTTTTCTCGCAGCTTGATCAGATAATCGCCACCCACTGTGTCCGGCAGGACCACGTCGGCCATAGCGGCTCGCAGCGAGCCATCTTTGACCAAAACTTTAAGGTGCATCTCGGCTTTTCCGCGCAGCCGGGCTACACTCATCCCGAAGGCACGGCGGTTGGTTCGCACCGCTTGCCGGAGGGCTTCATCGCTATCGAAAATGGTCCCGAAACGGAAGGGAAGGACGGTGCCGTGCCGAAAGCAGACGCTTACTACCCGCGCATGCTCAAGGACGGTCTTGTCTTCCAGTTTCTCGCCGCCGTCGGCCGTGCGGTCATACTCGCTGACTACCACAGCAAATTCGCCGCTGGGATAGCTCAGGACTGGGGCTCCATTCACACCTTGAATTCCCTCGAGGAGGAAGGGGCGCCGCGTGCGTACTCCGTTGTTGAGATTCTGCTGCTCAGTGAGGCAATAAGCGTACCACGCCATAAAAGGTTTCTCCGAACCCAGCCCGAGGCAGTAGTATCCACCTCATGGCGAGACAGTTGGTTACGGCTCTTGAACCTGGAAGAAAGGGCGGTACCACGATTGGATCGGACGCTTATCACCGCGTCCTACGTAACATATTACTTCAGTACCTGAAAAATGCAACCTTTTTGTGACCTCGGGCATCGCCCGGGCGAGAAAAAAGTACATTCCAAACCAAAAAATGACCCGTGGTCAGAGTATCTCTGATTTCAAGATCCTGAAACAGCCTGCGCGGGTTTCTGGATTGAGCGGAATCGCGCTGACGTCCTGTCCAAGTAAATTCACCAAAACTTAACCCGTGTGAAACGTTTCCTAAACCTCAACTCACTATCTTGCATGCCATGGGCAGTATCGCCGCAGGGTCTTTAGTACCGGTTGGTCCTCCAATCTTGTCTCCAGCGTCGAAACCTGCCGTTGCTGTCCTGCTTTTTAAGAGGTGTCTATGATCCGTTTGAACAACGACCACCGAAAGATCCTGCTGATCGATGCAAATCGCACCAAACAGAATCTGCGAGCAGCTATTCTGAGGAACCACGAAATTGAGGTACACACGGCCGGTAACCTTGTCGACGGTGCCGCACTGTGGAAAAGGTATCACTTTGATCTGGTGCTGCTCGCGGCCGAGGAGAACTCCGAGGAAGCAGGGGCAGTGACTGCGGAAATCAGGCGAGTCAATCCTCGGCAGCGAATCGCATTGCTGGTGGGCCCGCCAGTATTTATTCGGGAATTGGGTGGAGCGCGGAGCGCACCTCGACGGAGAAAGGCTACGTCGGTCCGTTTGATTTCGCCGAGCCGAGCTCTCGAGAATCCTAGTATCCCCGTCGCTGCTTCACAATCTTCTTCACCGCAATGGCAGGAAATGATCCGGAGGCTGGTTCGCAACTGGCATGTCGAGTCACATGCTTTCCTGGGATTGCCGCCGCTGACCGACTGGGCTGCTGACGCGTAAGGCGACCGCATGGCTTTCGCGTAAAGTGTTGCCACTGCGCGCGAGGTCTTTCACCCGGCCGACGCCGGGTTCAGGATGATGTCTGTACGGTGGGCGTTTGCTTGTCAGGGTGATGGCGGCTACTTCTTCTTGGTCTCATTTCCGTTATTCTTGCTCGCACGTTCTTCGAGGATCTTGGTCACTACGCGGAGCATCTCGTCCCAGGGGGCGGGCTTGCCCGTCCAGATTTCGAACTGACGCGCCGCCTGCTGGACAAACATCTCAACTCCAGGGATCACCTCCGCGCCGGCTGCGCGGGCCAGTTTCATCAGCTGAGTTTCCGGTGGATCGTAAATCATTTCGAAGACGTATCGCGCCCGGATTTCATCTTGATTCAAGGGTGATTCCTGCGAGTGACCCATGCCCACCGGAGTCGCGTTAATAATGACGTCGAAGGTGAGTTTCTTGAGGTCGGCTCGTTTCAAAGTCCGGGCCCGGGCGGAGCGAGCCAGTTTCTGAGCTTGCGCCAGGGTGCGATTCAGAACGTAAACCTCGGCGCCTCGCTCCTTGAGTCCATATACGGCGGCGCGGGCTGCGCCTCCTGCTCCCAAGACCAGAATTTTCGCGCCTTCGATAGTGATGCGTTGCTCGAGCGGCCGAACAACGCCAGCGGTATCGGTGTTAAATCCGTAGAGTTTTCCATCCTGCGCGCGCACCACGGTGTTACAAGCACCGATCTTTGTAGTGTGGGAATCGGTGTTGTCGAGGTGCGAAAGAATCGCGGTCTTATAAGGCATGGTGACGGAAAGTCCATGAATTGGGATGTCACGAACGCAGGCCAGCAAGTCTTTCAGGGTTTTGGCGTGCAGTGGCAGGTAGACGCCGTTAACCGTCTCGCGACGCAGCGCTGCATTCATGATCGCCGGCGAAAGCGAATGGGCCACGGGGTCGCCGGCGACTCCGTACACTCGCGTCGCGGCATCCACCTGCTCGATTCTGAAGGTACCGCGCAATTCCTGCGCGGTCACCTGGCCGGGCGCGGTCTTTTCATCCTGGCTGACGGCGGCAAAGGTAAACACACTGCCGGCGCGGACTCCAAGCAGGCGGCTGATGATGCCCTGCTCTCCCATGCACACGCCGATCAGCGAATACTTGTCGCTGTTCCGCTCCAGGAACTTCATCATCACGACGTTGTCGTAGAGCGTGGTGGCAGTACTGACGATCTTGTAAAAATCGGCGGAGATCGCGACCATCTTTTCCAGGGTTTGTTCCAGATTCTTGGTGGCCTTGAAATCATGGTGCGAAAGGATAAGAGCGGCGTGCGTGCGCAGACGCCGCAACTGTTCCGGCCTACAGTGGGTTGCGCTTTGCAGTTCGAGATCAACCACCTGGCAGCCGGCCGTGGCAGCCTTACCTAGAATGTCCAGTTGCGAGGCCACAGAACCCTTAAACTTGCCTCCCGCAACAACCCGCCTACAAGTCGCCATCGCCACCACGTGGGAGTGATATTCGGCGAACTGCTTAATCCTCGGTAACGCCAGGACCGGGCGCGGCAGGTAGTCTAACCTGAACTCAAGAAAGGTGTTGTCTCGGACCAGGGCCTCAGCTTTTTCGAGCATCTCCGCAGGATCGGAGCCGATTACGGCCACGCACACACGCGGCAGCCGCAATGGCCGAAGACGACTGACAAAGTTGTTTGCTGCTGCTGTCATCGTTAATTTAAGAGTGGCGGCGATATTACAAGCCTGCAATTCCAGATGCAACTAGGGATTACGAATTTTCCCGGAAAAAACTATTTAACGTATCCCACATGACACCAGAGTAACCTTGACCGCTCTTGCCGCTGTTGTTACTGTCCGGGCTGTAAGTCCTTTTATTTTGTGCAATCAACGGGGCTACAGCGCTGGCTGGTTTCCAGATCTGGCTCTGGAGGTAACATGAAGAAAACACGGTTGTTGCTGATTCTGTGCCTGGCGGTAGCAGTCCATGCTCAGGACGGCGGTTCGGCCGCTCAGGTGGAATTGACTGCGCCGGCAGGGACCGAGCCTACCACGGTCAGCTTCCCATTCGAACGAATTCAAACGCCGACGGCTGTCGACCTTGCTTGCGCTGGCTTCGTCAGCAAGCAACTTGTGCCCAATGCCAATTTCGTGGCAGGCAACCTGTACACTCCGATCGACACCAAGAACAGCAACGGCGAAATCATTTATCTAGCGGGGAAAGGTTACGAGATCGGCCAGAAATACACGATCGTCCGCGAACTGCGAGACCCCAACCGGTATGAACTTTTTGCCGGCCAACATTCCATGCTTAAAGGGATGGGACAGCCCTATTCCGAGCTGGCTCGGGTTCGCATCATCGACACACGCAGCAAGATGGCGATTGCACAAATTGAAAGCAGTTGCGATCCAGTGAATCCCGGAGACTATGCCATCCCGTACATCGAAAAGCCAGCCGTTACCTTCCATCCTCCGTTGCGCTTCGATCGCTTCCGGCCCTCCAACGGCCAGTTAACCGGCCGCATCGCGATGGCAAAAGACTTCGACTCCGAGCTCGGCCCCGGCGACAAGGTCTATTTGAACGTGGGTGCCAATCAGGGTGTGAAGCCGGGGGATTACTTCCGCGCCGTGCGGACCTACGAGATGGATCTGCATGACCCGGTCGACTCGCTCTCGTTCAAAGCTTCCACCAACGAGGACACGCAGAAAAAACAAGCCGTGATCGATCCGAACTTCCTCAACAGAACCGGAGGCCCGGAGATCCATGTGAAAGATCTGCCGCGTCGGGCAGTGGGCGAAGTCGTTGTCATTTCAACCACGCCGACCACCGCGACTGGCATGGTCGTCTTCGCCATGGAGAGCGTACATCTGGGCGATGACGTGGAGATAGATCACCCGTAACCTTCCGCTACAAAGAGCTTCATATCGGCAGTCGAAGGGGAGAAGCAAACCGCTTCTCCCCGATTCTTGCGTCGCTCTGCTAAGCGAAACTCAGTTCACCGGCCCCAGGTACTGATCCAGCCAGTTCAGCATTTCCTTGATGAGTTCGTTGCGGGGGATGTTATGGCCGGTCTCGTAAAGCATACGTTTCTTCTGGTCTTTCTTCGATCCCAGCATTTGATAGAACGGGTCCTGGGTCGATTCCAGGGGGAAGAAGAAATCGTAGCGTCCGTTCAGCATCAAGACCGGTTGCTTCACCCGTGAGATGAAGTTGATGGTATCGACCTCGGGGAGCGAGCGATGGAAATCCAGTCCACCCAGTGCGAGAACACAAACCTTAATTCGCGGCTCGATGGCCGGCACAATGCCTCCCATTTCCGCGCCCCAGCTGTAGCCGTAATAGGCCAGCTTTTCGTGATCCAGTTCAGGACGGGTCTCAGCGTAATCGATGGCCCGCGAGGCGTCTTTTCCCCACATGATGACGTGATCTCGCCAGTTGCTGCTCTCGCTCGCCACGTCGGATTCCATGCCGTCCCCGCGTTCGTACGTGCCCTTGTAAACGGGATAGAGCACGGCGCGACCGCTCTTCAAAACGGCATCCAACGCCGCCGTCGTGTATAGCGAGAACTTGCGCAGCGTCAGAGCATTCGATCCGGGGAAGAAGACGACTGTCTGAAACGGCGGCTTGGCTTTCTTAGGAAGGAACAGATAGGCCATCGCTCGTTCGTTCCCGTAAGCCGCGGTATAGGTAATCTTCTCTGTGCTCCAGTCTTCTTCATTTTGAGCAAGAGCCTCCACTGATGCGTTCAGGGGTGTTTTGTCGTAGGAATACAAGCTGCGGTATGCATTGAACAGAACATCGGATGCAGGCTTCTCTTTTGTTAGATCCCGTCGGGGCGAAGGCATTGGATCGGTTGCAATCTTGGGGATCGATTCCGGCTCGATGTATTTCACGCAACGGAATCCGATATTTGCAGCGCGGAGAAATGGCGACTGGGCGTCAGGGTCGATGAACATATACGTGGGCTCGTCCCAGCCCCCGCCGAGGACATAACGCTTGCCGGATTCTGCTTCGGTCCAGACCCACTCCTTCACATTGCCCGCCATGTCGTAGTTGCCCCACGGACTCATATCCTGTTTACTGCCGACCGGCACGATGCCCGAGCCACCAAAGTTGCTTGCGGGCACGATGTAGGAAGCGGAAAACGGCCCGGCGGCCCGATTCCAGTGGTAGATCGTTGGCAAACTCTTTCCCGCAAAATCCGCATAAGCCTCGGCTTCGTACCAGCTGACGCCAGTCACCGGGAATTCATCCTGCCCGTTCGGATATTCACCCAGTGTCCAGCTCTTCGGTCCGGGGCGCCCTGCGCTGTCGCGGAACAGCGCCATCGCCTCATCCCACGAAAGATGTTTACCGTCGCGCTCGAAATCGACTTTCCAATATTCACGTTTTTGATATCCACCCTGGTCGACAAAGGCTTTGAACTCCCGGTTCGTCACCTCGTATTGGTCGATCCAGTAATCTGTTAATTCCAGCTCCGGCATTCCCTCATACCCCGGAATGAAGAGGGTCTTGGAGTACTTCGCTGGCGAGACTCTCACCATTCCGGTTGGAATTTTATCCGCCACGTCAAGCGTGACACTTCCTGCGACCGGCTCCCCGGGGGGTAGTGCAATGCGAGGAATCAGGGCGTAGGTTGTGCGCAAGACCGTAGCGAAGCCTGGTTTCTCAAACTTCCAAATAAACATCCCGCGTGGTTGCCGACTCTTAAACGGAGTCTTTCCCACAAATTCCCAGGGTGCACTTGGATCGACATATTCTTTGCGATAGACGTCCGCGCCGGGTGGAGTCGAGTCCAGAGAAAACTCGTAGGAGATCACGGGCCAAAGCTTCGCCAGCGCAGGATCCCCAGGAATGGATTTCTCCGCCTTAGCAGCCAACACGTACGCGGCGGCAAACTTTCCCTGATCGGCCAACTGTGAAATCTCGGGCACAGCGACATCTCGCGCCCAGCGCGCCTCGCGGCTACGTTTTATCAGCCACGCCGCTCCCGCGCCAAGAACGATGACTGCCAACAGAAGCGGAATCAGCACTCGCGGACGTTTCACTTCCCGGACGATCCGCGCAGGGCTGAGCATCGCGCCAGACTCAGGGAAGAGGAGATCGCGGCAGCTTCTGAGTTCGCGAGCGAGATCGGTGCCGGATGGGTACCGGGAAGCGGGATCTTTTCTGAGGCACCGCGATACAATCCGGCGCACCTCCGGCGGCACATCTCGTTTGACTTCGTTGAGCGGCTTTGGATCGTCTCGAATGACCGACGAGAGTACCGCAGCACTGGATGGGCCTTCGAATGCTCTCCTGCCGGTCAACATCTCATAGAGCACCGAGCCGAACGAGAAAATATCGCTGCGCGCGTCGATCGGCCTTTCTTCAGCCTGCTCCGGCGACATATAAGCCATGGTGCCGACGATCATTCCGGGCGTCGTTGCCAGGGTGGCTGCTTCGCCATTCATCGCGGAAGCCGGCTCTGCAAGTTTCGCCAGCCCAAAGTCCAATACTTTGACCAGGCCACTTTCATCCACCATGATGTTCGAGGGTTTCAGGTCGCGGTGCACGATGCCCGCCATGTGCGCACACGCGAGTGCTTCGGCAATTTGTAAAGCGTATTTGAGGGCCACGTCCGTCGCCAGGCCGCCTGCAGGCGTGAGTTTGCCCAACGTCTTCCCGGCCACGTATTCCATGACCATGAAGTCGACGCCATCCTGCGAACCAACGTCATGGACGACGCAGATGTTCGGATGCTGCAGCCCCGAGATGGATTTCGCCTCCTGCTCGAACCGCGAACGCAACTCCGGGTTGGAAGACAGATGAGCCGGAAGAATCTTGATCGCGACCGTGCGCTGGAGCCTGGTGTCACGTGCGCGATACACCTCGCCCATCCCGCCCGCGCCGAGCAGCGATTGAATCTCATACGGTCCGAGTTTCGTGCCGGGAATCAGCGCCATAGACAAGCGCGATTATACCTTCGTAAGATGAATCCCAATCATGTAGTCTAGGGGCCCATTCGGGAGGGTACTTTGGCCATCGCGAAGATTACACCCATCAAGAAGTTTGATTTGGGGGAGAAGCTTGTCCCGTGGAAGGAACGGCACGCTATGGGCAAAGAGTTGCGGCGCAGGGTCCCGCGGGAGTCGCATGCCGAATGGAAGGCGCACAAGGACCGGCCGGACCCGTTGCAGTTGCTGGCGGCAAGCAATGAGGGCCGGCAGAAGCATTTGGTTCCGCTGCGCATGGGCCGCATGGCTGCGTCGCCCTTCGCATTCTTGCGTGGCTCGGCATGCGTGATGGCTTCCGATCTTTCGACCTTACCGATCAGCGGACTCACCGTGGTCATCGACGGCGATGCCCACCTGAACAACTTTGGTTTTTACGGCACGCCGCAGCGCGAAGTGGTTTTCGACTTGAACGATTTTGATGAAGCCACCATCGGTCCATGGGAATGGGACTTGAAGCGGCTGGTGGCAAGCGTGAATGTTGCCGGGCGGGAGAACGGCCTGAACCGCGGCGAAAGGGCGGCGGCGGTAGAGCGGTGCGTCCTGGGCTACCGCTTCAACGTCCTCCGCCTGCAGGAGATGGGGGTGCTCGACGTCTGGTATCTGCATGCTTATCCCGGAAGGTCACATCCGCTTATCAATCCCGATCCGAAATCGAGGGCGGTGACCAAGAAGACGTTAGCGAAAGCCATGCGCACCGATAACCGGACGCTCCTGCCCAAGGTCGCCGACCGAGGGGGGAATGGAGTCTGGCGCTTCCGCGATGATCCGCCAGTGCTGACCCGAGTTAAACCTTCCACCAAGGCTAAAGTGCTTGAAGCCCTGAACGGCTATTCGCGAACTCTTCCGCGCGAACGTCGACTCATGCTAAAGCGCTACTACCTTGCGGATGTCGCCCACCGGGTTGTCGGCATCGGTTCAGTAGGAACGCGTGCCTACCTGGCGCTGCTGTTTGGAAACGGGGACGACGATCCGTTGTTTTTGCAAGTGAAGGAGGCGGTTCGGCCAGCCCACGCTCCTTACCTTCCGCCTCTGACAGATGAAGCTCACCATGAGGGTAAGCGAGTGGTGATGGGACAGCGGGCGCTGCAGGCCTCTTCCGATCCCATGCTCGGTTATACCGAAATGGACGGGCGAGAGTACATGGTTCGGCAGATGAAGAATCTCAAGGCTTCTGTTCCCGTTGAATGGTTGACTGGAGAAGCCTTCAACTTCTACGCGTGGGCATGCGGCGCGTTGCTGGCTCGCGCCCATTCGCGGACTGGAGACCCGGCGAAGATTGCCGGCTATTGCGGCAAAGGCACGGCGTTCGACGAAGCATTGGCCGTTTGGGCCGAGAGCTATGGCGATCAGACCGAGCGCGATCACGCTACTTTAGTGGCCGCCATCAAAGCCGGGACAATCAAGGCCCAGATGGAGAATGGGGACGAAAACTGAGGCCGATGTCTGGGTCGTCTTCCCCGCCCTGGATTGCAGAGCGCGATGTAAGGATGGGGCATCCTCACCAGCCTGCCTCTAGCCAGTATTACCGCAACCGCCCGGAAGCGACTCGATCCACTGCCGTAATAGCTTTACACCCTCTACGTGAACTACGTCGCGGCCGAGCGCTGGCATCGAGACCTTCGGGGCCGTCGACTCCAGCCGGTAAATCAGGATGGATTCATCCGGATGTCCCGGCACCACGTCATAGCGCAGGTCCCCTACGGCTCCCGCCGAGTTCGGAGACTTGCACCAACCCATATGAGCCAGGTCGGTTTGCGTGAGGCGGAGATCGACTCCAGTGTAGCCCGCCTGCCCGCCAGGCTGGTGGCAGTGGGCGCAGTTGTTGTCGAGGTAAGCGCGCGCCCGCTCCGCCACGGATCCGCTGGCCGGGTCATTCCACCTCGCAGTTTTCGGACGAGCTGCAGCCTGAGGCAAGCCCTGCAAATATCCCACGCGAGCCCAGCGCTCAAGCTGATTCTCGGTGCCGTCCGCATAGGCGTAGTCGCGGTTCAGGTTGCGCGCCTTCGGTCCGATGGGAAGCAGCACTCTTTGATTGTCATGACACTCGCGGCACTCATTCGCATTGGGGATGACGTAAGTGAAATCGTGAACTCGGCCGGAGGCCTCGGTCCACTTCACTGGAACTGGGTCCGGTACAAGCTGCAACGTGGCATCGCTCTGTTTCTCATCCCAGACGTAAGGGAGGGCCACCCATCCTGCTTTCGAGTGCACCAGCAGCCGCGTTTCGATCAGCTTCTCGGCTGATCGGACGCCGGCTGGGAAAGCAAATGTTTTTGCAAGCACGGTACCGACGGGAAACTCGAATGGCCCGTCCTCGCGATACTGCGCCGAAGTGCCTGGCGGCATCCAAACGAAACGGTACTTGTCGCTGTAGTCAGAAAATAGAGGTGTGTTCAGATCATAAGGGAGCACCCCGCGATTGGGCTTGAGAACAGGAGAATGCGCGGTAAACAAATGCCAGGCCGAAAGCTTCTGCGGAAACGGTCCCACGACGTGAGCCTCGACGGGAGGGTGCAACAAACGCCCACAACCAGCGAACAAGCACAGTGAAAACAGTGCACCCGCTGTCCGGAAAAAGGACAGCCTGCGCATTACTTTCCTCCCGCCAGGGAAGCTTGAGCAACTGACACCGGAGTCAGCGGCGTCAGAGAACACGCATACCGCTTCACATCCTGAACCGGATGCTTCATGTTGCCCGCGGCGTCGAAGTTCAGGAAGGTTGCCGCGCCGTTCGAGGAGAGGCAGACTTGGCCTTGATTCGGCCCTTTGCGACCCCACGCTGGATCCACGATACCGTCATAAAGAATGTCCGGAAACTTGCCGCCGAAGGCTGCAGCCATCTCCGTCAATCCCGGAACCCGGCCATCCGGCGATTGCCCTCCGCCGCTGATGTCGTTGTCATGGATAAAGATGTCGCGTACGAACGGGTCAAATCGCTTGTCCGCGGGAGCGAAAACTTGCTGAGTGATGGGCGAGGATGCCGTGTCTCGGAGGGCGTCCTCGCCCACACCGGTTTTGTAGTTAATGATGTAGAGGTTGACCGTGTTGTTATTCTGAATTTTGTTGTTAAAGACTTCCACATCGCGAATCGCCATGACATACATGCCGGTTCCAGTCGGCAAATAATAAATCGGGCCCAGACTCTTAGGCGCGAAGTTCGGCGTGTTGTTATCGACTAACTGATTGTTGAAGGCGCGAATGTGGCGGCCGCCTTGCTTGGGCAGATTGGGCAGATTGAATATTCCCATCCCTCCCGCGTTGTGGGTGGATACATTCTCGTAAGCATCGACGTTCTCGGAGTTTTCGATTTCGTAGCCGTCCACATTGAACTCCGAACGGTTGCGACGGATGATCACATTCTCCGACTGCCCAACGTAAATACCGGCATCGGCCGCGCCGCGCGCCACCGAATCTTCCACCAGCAGGTTCTTGCATTCCACCGGATAGATAGCGTACGGCCCATTGCCCTGATTCGGACCACGCGTCCACTCCGCACGGACCCGCCGCACGGTGATGTTTGTGCCGCCTTGAATGGTGAGCGCGTCACCGGCGGTGTCTTCAATGCCGACATCTTCGATGGTGAAGTCGTTGGCCTTAACCAGCAAGCCTTGTGCGCCGCTTTTCTGTCCGGCGAAAGAAAGGATGCTCTTGTCCATCCCTTTGCCGCGGATGGTAACGCCGTTGGCGATAAGCGAAAGCATGCGATCGATATGAAATTTGCCTTCGGGGATATCGATGACATCGCCGGACTTCGCGGCGATCAGCTTTTCCTGCAGGTTCTTCTGGAAATCTTCCGCGGATGGTTTGCCGCAACTGACCAGTAGGAATATTCCGGCAAATACACAGCACACGGCACACCAGAAGCAAACCCTTTTCATGAATCCCCCTGATCGCATGGCTAGATCAGGGGGAATTCTATGCTGCGTGTTCGCTCTGGTCAAAATGAACTGCGCCTTATGGCGTGATTTCATATATCACACCCCATCCGTCATCCGTGGTCGTTCCGTAGACGTTGCCCTTGGCGTCCAGAATCACGCTGCCATTGGGCACAGCGCCGTCGCCGCTTCCTTTGAAGATATGAAGGTTAGTCTCGTGCCATTGCCCGGACGCTCGTGGCGTCAACTTGAACACAGTTCCGCAGTCGCATGTCGGATCGCCATTGCGGCTGGTTGCGCCGTAGAGGTTGCCCTCACGATCGAAAGCCACGCCATCGTAGGGCTGCCGACCCCTCTGGTCGCTCTTGAACTCATAGAGCGTGTTTTTCTTCCAGGGGCCATGCGAGGTCGGCGTCAGCCGGAAGACGACGCCGCATAACTCGCACGCTCCGCCAGTAACAGTTGCGCCGTAAAGACTCCCGTCCCCATCGATAATCAGGCTGCCCACGGGATTATTTCCGTCCGCGCCCGGCTCGAAAGCATGCAGAAGAGTTTTCTTCCACGGACCGTGCGACGTGGGCGTGAGCCTGAACGCGGTGCCGGGGTAATTAGAGGTCGTGCCATAAAGGTTTCCAGTTTTGTCGAAGACCAATCCGCCGCGCAACCCAGACCCATCGCTATCGCCTTTGAAGGCGTAGAGCGTGCTTTCCTGCCAACGGCCGCTCGCAGTCGGAGTCAGCCTGAACACCGTACCGCAACCGTCTTGGCAAACACTGCGGCCACCGCCCTGGGCTGTGCCATACAGATTCCCTGCCGCGTCCCAAATCAATCCTGCAAAGGGATTGGCCCCATCGTTCCCGTGTCCGAAATGATGCAGTATGCTCTCCTTCCACGTTCCATCTGAGCGGTGCGTAAGCTTGAAGACGACACCTGCGCCGTATCTTCCGCCGCTAGACGTCGTGCCGTAGAGATTTCCCAGTTTGTCGAGAACCAAAGTCGATTGCGGATATTTCCCGTCGGGACCGGCGAATCGATGCAGGACAGTTTCCTTCCAGCCTCCACCAGCATTTGGGGTCAATTGGAAGACTGTCCCGCATTCGTACTTGCATCCGCCGCCGCCGAATAGCGTGGTGCCATAGAGATTGCCGGCCGCGTCGAAAACCAGGCGGGCATAGGGTTCGGCGCCATCGCTGCCACCCTGGAAGTGATAGAGCACGTTTTCTGTAGGGCCAGCGGCCAGGGCCCTGCCGGCAGAAATGAGAATGCACGCGAGGATCGCCAATAACTTGCAGGCGGAAAGCAAAAACTCTTTGCGTTTCATCTTGGTTGCCTCCGGAGAGAGTTACAAGCCTAAGGGGACTGCGAGATCGAGGCACGTGCGGCCTCGACAGGAAAGCAGCCGACATTCTACACCCATTTCACATCTAATTCTGTCTTCTTAAGAGCCAAGAAAAGTTGATCCAACTCCAATTAATGCCCCACCCAACACGAGCCACACGGAATTGACCCGATAAACGACCAGCAGAAAGAGGCTCAGCGCAGCCAGGACCAGAGTCGTCCCATCCACCACCGCCGAGCGGAACAGTTGCCAGCTCACCACCGCGATCAAAGCTAACGCGGCAACATTCACTCCATCCAGCACGGCCCCGGCAAGCGGCGACTGGCGCAAGCGCGGAACCAACGGCCCGCTGATCGCCACGAAGAAGAATGCGGGAAGAAAGATCGCAACGGTCGCGATCGCTGCGCCGGGAATGCCTCCCAACAAGTAACCAATGAAGGTTGCGGTTGTCGACAACGGGCCGGGAGTTACCTGTCCCATCGCGATGGCATCGAGCAATTGCCGTTCGCTGATCCAGCCCAAATGCGCGACCATGTTGGATCGAATCAGCGCCACCAGCACGTACCCGCCTCCAAAAAGAATCGCGCCAATCTTCAGGAATACAAGAAAGAGCGCAGTCAGACTGAAGGGAATAACGCTACCAAATGCGGCTGCAATGTCGCTGAAGCCAGTTCCACTCATCAGAAAAGCCGCCGCCGGAGACGCTCGCCTACTCGATCGGAGCCAATAAACAAGACCGGTCAGCAATCCTCCACCCGCAAGTACGGCTAGTTGATCCACGCCAAGAACAGTTACTAACACGGCTAGAGCACTCACAGCCGCGAGCCACGTTGACTTCACCGCCGTCTTCCCCAGCTTGAACCCGGCCTGAACAATTAAAGCAATTACGATGGGTTTGACTCCGTAAAGCACACCTGTGACTTGCGGCAGTGAACCAAAATGCACGTACGCCCAGGCCAGCGCTGTGACCAAAACCGCCGACGGCAGAATGAAACTCCAGCCCGCAACCAGCAATCCCGGCCAACCGCCTCGCACCCGACCCACGTGGATCGCCATCTCGGTCGAGGTTGGGCCCGGGATGAGATTGGCCGCGCCCAGAAAATCGACGAACTGCTCGCGGGTAAGCCAGCCATGGCGCGAGACAACTTCGTCTTCCATCATTGCAATGTGTGCAGGAGGGCCGCCGAAAGCGATCACGCCGAGCTTCAGGAAGAGGCGCGCGAGTTCGACCAACGACGTGCGTTGAGCATCGTCTACCGTGGGTGGCGGCTCTTGCAAGCAGACCTCATCGAAAGTAATCCGAGGATTGTAATCAAGAGGCAGGCAGGACGTAAAAGCAGAATTAGAACAGATGCGAGACGCAACAAGGCTACTTCGCCTCTCGATCTCCGAACACTTCCGCAGTGAAGGCTTCGAGTGTCGCACCTTGCTGCCAGGCATCTATTGGCAAGCCTGCCTTGCGGCAAGTCTGCTCGATGAAGGTAATGCGGTCCCATTGATGTTCAACGGGCACCTGGGGCAGGAGCAATCCGCGGTGCCCGCCCCGGGAGACGACCAGTCCGTGCACTCCAATCACAACATCTTCCGGCCGGATGGCTCTCAGCGGAGAAAGAATGCTCAGAGAGATCTCGAGCGCTGCAGCTTCCTTAAGCGTCACAGGCGCGAAACGTGTGTCCTCAAAAGCAGCGGCGCGCGCAGTTTCAGCCACCGTGCGATACACCGAAGCGACTGGAAACACGTAGCCCACGCATCCCCGCAGATGACCCTCAAAATAAATCGTAGTGAATGCGCCACGCGGTTCAGCAAGATGCGGCGAAGGTGGGGTCAGGGAAATCTCGCGGTGCTCCAGGGCCGACAGGATGGATTCACGTGCGACCTTCAACAAGCTCGCGCGTTCTTCGGGCGCGAATTCGTGCGGCACAGCAACGGAGCTCAACCCTGCAGCTGGCGATGCAGCCAGGTTTTCAGGTTGCGGGGACATCGCGCTTCCTCCGACGGCTGAGGACAAACGCGCGGCGGCGGCTCTTCACCACCCGCCGGTCAATCTTCGACCAGAAGGCGACAAAGTAATCACCTGCCGAGATCAGCGACAACAGAACCATGAACCAGATCGCCAGCCTCGCGATCCAATGCACCGGGAAGAAATAACCGCCATAGATGGGCCATTCTTTCCAGCGATGGTCAATAATGACGGCGACCACAGAAACAATCTGGACCAGCATCTTGAACTTGCCCAGATCGCTGGCTTCGATGGCGAATCCCTCGGAAGCCGCAATCGAACGCAAGCCGCTCACCAGAAATTCCCGGCCGATGATAATTACCGCGATCCAAGCCGGAACCATACTGGGATTGAACTGCACCAGGGTCACAAACGCGGCCGCGATCAGAAGCTTGTCGGCCAGGGGATCGAGCAGCACGCCCATGGTCGTGATCTGTCCGCGCTTGCGCGCCAGGTATCCGTCAATGCCGTCGGTAATCGAGGCGGCAATGAACAGCGCCGACGCCAGCAGTTCCTCTTCTCCGCCTGTGCTTTGGAACCGGTTGGTCGAAAGAATCCACATCAGCAGCGGAATGCTGCAGATGCGGGTGAGCGTGATGGAATTGGGAAGATTCACCGGGTCCACTGGCGACCGCAGGCCGGCCTCGATGCCGAAACCAGCGATATCGAATTATCCTCCAGCACGAACCGCGAAAGCAATGAAATGAAAAATGAGCAGTACTTGACTCTCGCGCGAGTCAAGCCCGTGCCCTCAAGAACCGCCTAAACCAGAACCTACGCCGCGTCCGCTCCAGTCTTACCCAGAGACTTGAGCATATTCAAGCCCGACTGCAGCAGGCTGCTCTGTTCCGGCACTTGGCCGTTCGGAGTCAGCCTGTCCACGATCGTCGGCAGCAGTTCGGCGATTTTCGCGCTGGCCACTTCGGGCGATATCCCGGCTTTGGCTGCGAACGCCTTGACGTGATTGTTGTTAAGCACACTTTGAATCTGTTCTGCGGAAATTGGCAGGTTCCGACCCGTGCCGACCCACGAGGTGACCACGTCCCCCAAACCCTTATCGTGAAATTGTTGCACCAGTCCGGAGAGCCCGCCGGGATGATTCTTGAGCATTTCCAGCGCTGCGCTGGCCGTGGGGTTTTCATCTGCGATGCTGCTCATGGCCTTGTTCTTCATGTCGTCGATAAAATTCATACTGCCTCCTTGAAATCTACAGCAGAAGTCGAGCTTAGCGCCCCTGCTCCTCACACGCTATTTTTGTTTGGCAATGATCATGCTGCTTATCTTCTTGTACGTGGCTTGAGGAATGATCTTCTTGTTGACCAGGTCGGTCTTCTTGGCATACGGACGACCGTCGATGATCTTCTGCGAGTAAGCCTCGCCGATGCCGGGAAGCGCATCGAGTTGGTCCTTGGTTGCGGAGTTGATGTCAACCAGGTTGGCGGGACCTGCAGCCGTGGTTGATGTCGAACTCTTGCTTCCACTGGTAGCTTGCGCGGCGCTCTGGGCGACACTGATTCCCACAAATACCGTGAGTGCCAACAGCACAAACAGAACAGGCGAAATGGATTTCTTGCTCATGATTCCTCCTTTTAGTCTTTTTGCGATGCTTTATAGCCAGCCTGTTGGGCCTCGGCTTCGGTCATAAACTTGCCGTTTTTCGTGGTGCCATACCAGCGTCCGCCTTTGTGGTAAACGCCGCTGTCGAGATTCACCCACACCTTCCCGCTCGACTTTGCCGATGCAATTTCCGGACTGGAAGCCGTGCCGCCTGCAGGTGCTGTGGAAGCCGATTTCTTGGTCATGCTGCTGCCGGAGGAACCGGTCGCAGGTGCCATGGGCGCTGAAGAACTAGCCGCGGGAGCTGAGGCGGTCGTCGACGCGGGAGCTGTGGTTGTCGCCGATGATTTCTTGCTCGTCTTCGCAGCCGACGAGTCCGCCGGGCTGGCCATAGGCGTTGAATCCGCCGGCTGCGCGGTGTCAGCGCTGGCGGATTTCTTCGCCTTGCTGCTTTTCGTCGTGGCTGAACTGTCCGATGCGCCAGCCGCTGCGGCGGGAGCGGAATCCCCTGTTGAGCCTGCACTCGCGGATTTCTTCGTCTTGCTACTCTTCTTCGCAGTTGTGGTATCCGACGCACCATCCGGAGCCGACGCCGCGGTTGAGTCTGTACTGGCCGCCTTCTTGCCGCTCTTCTTCGTGGTCGTTTTGTCCGACGATGTCGCGGCGCCGGCGGAAGTTGAGCTCTGATCAGCAGCGTTCGCGTCGGAAGAACTCTTCTTGTGAGACTTCGATTTGCTCGAACTAGAAGGAGTATCAGCGTTGCCCGAGTCCGAACTTGCAGTGGTATCCGATTTCGCACTCTTTTTGGATTTCGTACCGGAGGACTTCGTGTCGCTCGCTGCCGCCGTTTGATCATCGCTTGTCGCCGCGGACTTCTTCGACTTTTTCTTACTATTGCTGGTGGACGTCGTGGCCTGGTCGTCTTGCGAAGCGCTCTGGCTTTGCGCCACAGCAGGCGCGATCACAAGTCCAAACAATAGACACAGGGCTGCGGTCCAGGTCAGCACTCTCATTCGTAGTGTGCTCATACCAGATCCCCTCCTTGAAATTTGTGTTTAGCCCGACTCTGGTTTTCCTAGACCGTATCCGAGACAAACCGCCTAGGCATAGATACCGCGTTGCCGGATGGTGTACGCCACGCGATCAATCGCGAGCATATAAGCCGCAATCCGGTTGTTGACGCCGTGGAGTTCCGCAAACCTTACCACATCTTCGAAGGCTGCAACCATGATTGTTTCAAGCTGTTCGTTCACTACCGATTCCTTCCAGAAATATCCCTGGCGATCCTGCACCCACTCGAAGTACGAAGTGGTCACGCCCCCAGCGTTGCACAAGATGTCGGGAATCACGAACACGCGCTTGTCGGCCAGGATCTCGTCCGCGGAAGCCGTAGTCGGGCCATTCGCTCCCTCGGCCAGGATCCTGCACTTCACCCGGTCCGCATTGCGGCTGGTGATCTGGTTTTCGGTCGCGGCCGGAATCAGGATCTCGCACTCGGTCGTCAAAAGCTCGGCGGGGTCTGCGGCTTCAGCTTCCGGAAAACCCGCTAGCGTTCCGTGCTTCTGCCGGTATTCAGAAAGTGCCCGCACATCAATTCCGTTCTTGTTGAAGAGGCTCCCGGTCACTTCGATAATGCCGGTAATCTTGTAGCCCGCATGCTTCATGAGCAGCGCAGCATTCGAACCGACGTTGCCGAACCCCTGCACAATGACGCGTGTGGACTCAGGCGTCATCCCCAGCTTCTTGATAGCCTCGTCGCAAACAATCATGATGCCGCGGCCCGTCGCCTCGCGGCGTCCCCGCGATCCGCCAATATTGATCGGCTTCCCGGTGACCACTGCGGTGACCGTCTGCCGCATGTGCATGGAAAAAGTGTCCATGATCCACGCCATCGTCTGTTCGTTGGTGTTGACGTCGGGAGCGGGCACGTCCTTCTCTGGCCCTATGAATTCGAACAACTCCGCGGTGTAGCGCCGGGTCATGCGCTCCAGTTCGCCGATCGACATCTTATGCGGATCGCAAATCACCCCACCCTTCGCCCCGCCAAACGGAATATTCACCACCGCGCACTTCCACGTCATCCACGCCGCCAGGGCGCGAACTTCATCGAGGGTAACGTCGGGAGCATAGCGGATGCCGCCTTTCGAAGGACCACGAGCAATCGAATGCTGCACTCGGAAGCCGGTGAAGACTTCCAGCTTCCCGTTGTCCATAGCCACCGGAATATGCACGATCAGTTCGCGAGTGGGATAGCGCAGTACCTTCCATATTCCCTCGTCCAGATTGAGTTTATGCGCGGCCAGATCAAATCGCGCAATCTGCGCTTCCGTGGGATTAAGTTCCTGCTCCAGCGAAACCGATTTCGTAGCGGTGGTCATAGCGATCTCCGAAGATGGCGGACTAGCGACAGCGATTTGAGGACAGTATTTCCGTAAGTGGCGGCAAACCCAAGAAGTATAAGCAGCCAACCCCACCGAGGCAAGCCAACCGATGTACCAATGGAGGTAGGACCGTCCCAGCACGTGTAGAGCGGACGCTCCGGTCCGCTGCCGTTGACTCACGTGGAACAGCCGGGGGGCGGCTGTCCGGTCGAGCGAAGCTCACAGAAGCCGCGTCACTTCTTCACCGTTGCACTGAACGCCCCCTTTGCCAACCGTGCCGAGATCTCATCCCCAGCCTTCACCTTCGCGGCATCCTTCAACAAGTTCCCTGAAGCATCGAACACCAGTGCATACCCACGCTCAAGAATGGCCAGTGGAGAAAGCGCCTGCAGCGCCGTATCCATGCGCCCCAAACGAACCTTGCGCTCCAGCAACAAGTTGCGAACCGCGGAAACGATCGCGGTAGTCCGCGCGTCAAGGTCTTTTTTCATACCTCCGAGTACGCGGCGCACGTCATAGTGTCGGACCGCAGCAGAGAGAGTCTCGAATCGCCGCCGCTGCTTCTCGAAGACATCGCGCTGCGCATGGGCGAGCCGATTCACCAGATCGTCCAAGCGCTGCTCGCGCCGGTGAATCAGGTCCATCATTCGAGCAAAGGCACCATGCCGCGCCAGTTCGGTCAGACTTTGACGCGCCATCAGCAACTGATAACGCATCGCCTTTTCCAACCGGCGATGCAACCCACCCAGTTGCTCTGCCACTTCCAACCGCGAGCGTATAACCAACTCCGCCGCCGCCGACGGCGTAGGCGCACGCAGATCAGCCACAAAATCAACAATGGTGAAATCAGTCTCGTGTCCCACCGCGGAAATGACCGGAATCGCGGAAGCCGCAACCGCCCGCGCCAGCCCTTCGTGATTGAACGCAGCCAGATCCTCCGCCGACCCTCCGCCGCGCGCCACGATAATTACATCCACATTGCGCGCCTTATTGAAGTAGCGAACTCCAGCAGATACTTCGAGCGCAGCTGCATCGCCCTGCACTTGCGCCGGAAAGATTAGAACGCTGACGGTATCGTGGCGCCGCCGCAGAATATTGAGGATGTCCCGCAAGGCTGCTGCCTGCGGCGAAGTGACAATGCCGATTCTCGCCGGCAAAGTGGGAATCAGCTTCTTGCGCGCAGAATCAAACAGTCCCTCCGCTTCGAGCTTCGTCTTGAGCTGCTCAAACGCAATCTGCAGAGCCCCAGCGCCCTTGGGCTCGACGTACTCCGCCGAGATCTGCAACTCGCCGCGATCTTCATAAATGGTGACCCGCCCGCGCACCACCACCTGCAAGCCGTCTTCGGGACGAAAGCGCAACAGCCGCGCCGAAGACCGGAACATCACCACCCGAATCTGGGCGTTCCGATCCTTGAGAGTAAAATAGAGATGCCCCGAGTCATGCGCGCGAAAGTTCGAAATTTCCCCTTCCACCCAGACGTCGCCATACTCCCGCTCGAGATTCGTGCGAACAGCCGCCACCAGATCCCGAACCGTCCAGGTGCGCCGCTCCGCTGGCCTGAAGCTGAATCCGAGCTGATCGGCGGAAGCCATGGAGGGAGTTTACCGCAGAGCTGACTGCTACTTCCTAATCCGTCCAATCACGTACAGCAATACCGACAGCACCACGCTGATCACGATCGAAGTCGCCAGCGGAAAATAGAAAGTCGTATTCTTGCCGCGGTAAACAATATCGCCTGGAAGCCGGCCAAGCGGAAGGTTGGTGCGGCCCAGCAGGACGAGCGCCAGTCCGACCACGACGATAACCCCGCCGAGCAGCACCAGCATTTTGCCGAGGTCGGTCATACCCGGAGTCTAAATCAAGCCCATGTCCCAGCGATAACTGTCGGCAAGCCGTTCGATGCTACACTCTGCGACATGAGAAGCCGTCTAATACTTCCCGTAATCCTTCTAGCCGCCGCGGTGCTGGCCGCGCAGAGCACATCCGAGGTTCCTCTGGACGAGGAGCCGCATCACCACCTCGTGCTTGAAAACGCTTACGTGCGCGTGTTCAACGTCGAGGTCGCTCCTCACGATGCAACGCTGATGCACAGCCACGTTCATGACTACGTCTTCGTTACCCTCGGAGCCTCGGAAGTCGAGAACGACGTCAAGGGCAAGCCACCGGTAACGCTCAAGCTGCAAGATGGTGAAGCCCGCTTCGTCCCCGGCAACTTCTCCCACATTGCCCGCAATCTGGCAGACACCCCCTTCCGCAACGTAACCATCGCGTTCCTGCAGGACGCCACGATCCACAAGACCACTCCCGCAAAGTGGGACGAAGAACGCGGCCTGCACGTCTTCACCGGTGGCACGCAGGACATCATGTTCGTGCAGGATGGCGTCCGCGTCTCCGAGATCGAGCTGCAGCCCGGCGCGACCATCCCCAGCCATCACCATACCGGCCCGCACCTGGTGGTAGCAGTCACCGATCTCGAAATCCGCAGCGACGTCGAAGGCCAGGGCCCCATGCCAGGACACCTCAAATCCGGCGACGTGAAATGGCTGCCCGGCGGCTATACCCACACCCTAACCAACACCGGCAAGCAGCAAGCCAAGTTCGTAACCCTGGAATTCCACTGATTGTGTAGAGCGGACACTCCTGTCCGCTGCCATTGACCTTATCCGCGTGTGGCGCGGGCGCCCTCGCCCGCGTTTCAGGACGGGATTTCTTTGTTCTGTGTGATCCCCGCGAACTCGAAGACGGTGCGGAGGTCGCGCCAGTTTCCGGCCATCGCGCCGGGGATCGCGGCTTGCACTCGCTTGAGTTCGTTCTCTTCCTCCTGGGTCGCGCGCTGGGGTTTCTTTCGCTCCTGCGGAGCTAGGTCGTTTTCTGGTTTTGTCCCGCGGCTTGCGCTGTGGGCTGCGTTCTTTTGCCGCTTTGCGGCTGCTTCTTTCGCGGGCTCTACGATTGCGTTTTCTTGAGATGTGTTTTGGGCTTCCGCTCTTGGTGCGGCTTGGGCTTCGATTTGGATTCCCGCTTTTTTCGCGGCCTCGCGGACAGGAGTGTCCGCGCTACATGAGCTTTGCTCGGCCTCGCGCGCGCGGGCGTCCTCGCTGCGATGGCTTAGCGGGGGGCCGAACTCGGGGTGTTCGATCAGGTATTGTTGGGCGTAGTCGGGGACTTCGCGAACCATTGGTTGTTCGTGGGAGAAGTAGCGGTCTTGGTCGAAGCGGACGTTCTTCGCGTTTCTTGCGGCGATGCGCAGGGCTTGAATGATCAGCCGGGCGCGGGTTGCATCGAGCGTGCCTTTCAACAGGCCGTCGACTACGTGCATGATCGAAAGCTGGATGGACTCGCAGTCTTCCAGCAGGGCCATGGAATGAAGCTGCATATCGACGCGCTGCTGCACCCCTTTGATGACGCGGGTGTGAAAGTAACAGAAGAACTCGCCGCGCAGGGCGGGCGATCCGCAGCGCTGTCCGGTGACCTTGATGTGAGTGCAATTGCGAACGTTGGGACGGGTGGGAATGGGAATGGCCATGAAGTACTCCTGAAAAAAAATCGCGTTTTCGCGTAAATTCTTGATTTGATTGAGGCGGAGTGATGGGGTACCCGCCAGATCTATGAAAAGAAAGGAGTTGGAGGCAAAATCCTGGAAACAAAGGAGTTGCGGGGTGGTCGAAGCTGCCTGGCTGGTGGATCCGGACGGGAGGGACAACTTAAAGGCTCCTGGGATAGGAACGTTATATAACCACTCTATATTATATCTTATAGTAAAGTCAAGAAAATAGTGAAGAAAATTGAGGCGGATTCCCGAAATGGGAATGAAGCACGCAAAGACAACCTAGCGACATCCAAAGTGCAACTGTGGTTTGCTGAAGTGCGTGGTTCCTTCGAGTCGAAACCGCTTGACTATCTTGTAGGCAACTGCCACGCTTTGACCGACAATGGCACACGTGGAGGCATTGGCGAATCCGAAGTTGTTGGTCTGGGCCAGGGAATCGGCCAGCCTCACCGAAGAGGCACTTGCCAAGAAGATTGGTGTAAAGGCTGAGCGCATACGTGCTTGGGAGTCGGGGCAGGAGCGTCCGTCAGTCGCTCAACTCCGCAATTTCGCCGCAGCGACGAAGAGGCCGCTGGCGGTTTTCTATCTCGCGGAACCGCCAGCCACATTCGACGCGCTGCACGACTTCCGTGCCGGCACTAGTGCCGGTGCACCAACAGCCATGTCACCAGATCTAACGTTCGAGATCAGAAAGGCTTACGACCGCAGGGAGTGGGCGCTCGAATTGATGAGCGATCTCCAGCTAACACCGGCGGCGTTTGACGTCAGACTCGACCTAAATGGGGATTCAGAGGTTGCTGGCGGGGAGATTCGTGCTGCTCTCGGTGTTCGAACCGAGATGCAAAGCCGATGGCGGGCCGACTACGAGGCATTTCGTGAGTGGCGTGCCCTTCTCGAACATGCCGGAATTCTTACTTTTCAGGCTACCGATTTGGAGTTGGATGAGGCGCGTGGGTTCTCCATTTCGCTTAAGCCCCTGCCTGCTGTCGTGGTGAACATCAAGGATGCTTATCGCGGGCGCATCTTTACGCTGCTGCACGAGATAACGCACATTGCCCTCAATGAAGGAGGAATATGCGACTTGGACGACAATCAGCGTCGGAATGCGAGCGCCAAAATCGAAGCGTACTGCAACCGAGTTGCTGGAGCGGTTTTGTTTCCGAAGAATGATCTGCTGGCTACAAGCGAGGTTCGCAATCACCGCTCCACTGACATGACCTGGTCTGATGGGGAGATCGAAGCACTATCAAGAAAGTTTGGCGGCAGCCGAGAGGCGCTGCTCGTCCGCTTGCTTGCGCTGAATCGCACGAATGAGAGGTTTTACTACAGAAAACGTGATGAGTATCAGCTCGCATATGCCGAGTGGCGAAAGCAGCGAAAAGAAGGCTTTGCGCTCCCCCACGTGGTTTCGCTCTCCAGCGCTGGGCCTCTTTTTACGGCTCTAGTAATAGAAAATTTTAACCGTGAGCACATCACTGCGAGTGATGTGTCGGATTACCTCCAGGTAAGAGTGAAACACCTGCCCGAAATTCAGCGCGACTACAGCGGCTCCGAGTTGGTAGGCCAAGGAGGATAATGGCGTACAGCCTTGACTCCAGCGGCATTCTGGATCTCTTTCGATACTACCCGCCTGACGTATTCCCCACGATTTGGACTCAGATGGAGTCCGCTGCGAGCGGCGGAATTGTCTTCGCGGTCGATGAGGTCTATAGGGAGCTCGAGAAAAAAGATGATGCGGCTTTTCAGTGGCTGAAGGCGCGTCGCGTCATGATTGTGGCCATCGATACCGAAATCCAAAAGCGGGTCGCCGCTATCCTTAGTGCTCACCCGCGATTGATAGATACTCGGAAAAACAGGTCTTCGGGTGACCCATTCGTGATTGGCCTGGCTCAAGCGAGAGGGCTCTCAGTTGTCACGGGTGAACGCGCATCGGGAGTCATTGCGAAGCCGAACATTCCAGACGTCTGCACGGCGCTCGGGATAAACTGTATAAACGTGCTATCGATGTTCCGCAATGAAGGATGGAAGGCGTAAAACGCATCTGCGACTCAACTTTGCAAGCACCCCCTGTTCCCGTTCAGAATGATTAGTGACACTCGCATAGAGTGTCGATATGCAAATTCACAGTGGGAAAGCACGTGGTTCGAGCCGACTGGCTCGAACCTGCGTGGAGCTCAGCCGGGAAGCCCGGGTTCGCTTAGCCTGGATGGATTTTTATCGTGCAAGCCAGAACGTGGCCCGTACTTGCCGTCACTTCGGCATTAGCCGCCAGACTTTCTATCGCTGGCAGAGCCGCTATGATCCCTATGACCTGAGCAGGCTGGAATCTCGCTCCCATCGTCCCCATCGCCAACGCCAGCCGACTTGGACTTTTCCTTTAGAGGAAAAGGTTTTGACTTTACGCTTGCAGTTTCCCCGCTGGGGAAAGGATAAGCTCGCCGTACTGCTGCGCCGTCAGCAGTTGCAGGTTTCTACTTCCATGGTAGGCCGCATTCTCGCCCAACTGAAACGCCAGGCACGCTTGCTGGAACCGCCCCGTTCCGGGGTTCCGGGATCGCGCCGCGCCCTGCGGCCCCGGCCCTACGCCGTGCGCAAACCCAAGCAGTACGCTGTGTCCCAGCCCGGCGACCTGGTCGAAGTCGATACCTTGGACGTACGTCCCGTGCCCGGCGTGATCTTTAAACAGTTCACCGCCCGCGACGTCATCTCCCGCTGGGACGTGATTCAAGCTCACACCCGCGCCACCGCTCAAACCGCCACCCAGTTCCTCGACACCCTGCAGCATCGCATGCCCTTCCCCATCCGTGCGGTACAAGTCGACGGCGGTTCCGAGTTCGCCGCCGAATTCGAACTCGCCTGTAAGCAGCGCCGCCTCCATCTGTTCGTGCTGCCCCCGCGTTCTCCCAAACTCAACGGCGCCGTCGAACGCGCCAATCGTACCCATACCGAGGAGTTCTACCAGGTCACGGCTTGTTCCCTGGAAATGAAAAAACTCAATCGCGAACTCCGCCAGTGGGAAAAGATCTACAACACCGTCCGTCCTCACCAGGCCCTTGGCTACTTAACTCCGCAGCAATTCCTGCGGCAAATCGCATCCCCTCGAAAGGAATGAAAAAGTGTCACTCATCCACTGGACGAGTACACCCCCTTGCATTTCCCAAATTCATCTGGTATAAACAATTCACCGAGAGCAGTGTGCGTGGCTAGCCGGTCGTTTTTCTGAAACTCTCGTCGCAGACCCGGCATCGAATCAGCGGTACAGTAATTTAGCCCCGGCCACGGGGTTTCATTCGGGGACAAGGCTCCTCGAAGGGTTTAAGCGTTTTCGCAAGAACCTCCAAGAGATCTTTTATCAAGTGAATGGTCTTCCGCGTCGTCTCGTGCCGAAAAGGCACTTGGGTTGGACCGGAAGATGGGTTTTGTT
>CAWBHF010000009.1:0-220000 GCA_963788645.1 uncultured Acidobacteriota bacterium | reverse complement strand
AAATTAGAGAGTGATCCCAGTTCAACGTTGGGCGTCAATGCGACAACCGATTCCGTATCACGGTTCAAGAAAGTCGCTTGGCGCCGAACATTGGGTTGGATGACTGAGGGGTTGCACACCCCGAAGTCGGGACAATCCATACCCGCCTAGGCGGGCAGCCAGTGCAAGCTGGCGAGGACGATATTTGACAACTGAATAGATTGGGCAAATTACAAGGCGTGTAAATTTTTGTGAGTGCCTGAGAGAAGCCTGCTGGTGTACGTAAGGCGTGTTCCGGCTCGACGATCTCTTTTTAGCCTTGTCATTCCGAACCGTTCGCAGCCGCGATGAGCGGCGAGAACGCGTGAGGAATCTGCTGTGGTGCAAGCCAAAAGCAGATTCTTCGCTTCGCTCAGAATGACAAAGTGGAGGGGGTTGGCAAGTCGAAAGCGTCTAGGCGTGCGATGAGCAGGATCTAGGCCCATAGAGTTTGCGCGGCGTGTGGTGGTTTGAGAAGAGGTTTTGCCGGACGAAAGAAAAGCAGATTCCTCGCTTTGCTCGGAATGACAAGCATTTTGAAATGACAAACATTTTGAATGACAAACATTTTGGGTGAGGCTCAAGCTGCCGTGTGTCGAGTAAATTTTATGGTCAAGCTACTAAGGGCGCATGGTGGATGCCTTGGCAGAAGCAGGCGATGAAGGACGTGGCAAGCTGCGATAAGCCTCGGGGAGCCGCAAGCAGGCATTGATCCGGGGATTTCCGAATGGGGAAACCCACGTGGGTAAAACCCACGTACGGCCCGATGAATCCATAGTCGGGCACGAGCGAACCCAGGGAAGTGAACCATCTCAGTACCTGGAGGAAAAGAAAGAAACCTCGATTGCGAAAGTAGTGGCGAGCGAAATCGCAACAGCCTAAACCAGTCCCACCCTCGGGTGTGATTGGGGTTGTAGGGTCGACAACAGTAGAGTTACCAATCTGGCGGCTAACCGAAGCCCTCTGGAAAGAGGGGCCATAGAGTGTGATAGCCACGTAGGTGAAAGCTGACCAGACTCGAAGTCGATACCTGAGTACCGCGGGGCACGAGAAACCCTGTGGGAAGCTACGGAGACCATTCCGTAAGGCTAAATACTAGCTTCTGACCGATAGTGAACCAGTACCGTGAGGGAAAGGCGAAAAGAACCCCTGCGAGGGGAGTGAAATAGTACCTGAAACCGTGTGCCTACAAACGGTGGGAGGACTATGCCCGCCTTTCTGAAGTTCAGCGAGAATAGCAGAATAAGGATGTGAGCCAGACGCGCGATTGTTGCGTCGCAAAGAACGCGACGCTTCGCGCGGCTCACCCAGATCCTTCACTGCGCAGAAAGCGCTTGTTCAGGATGACAAGCGCGACTATTTCGTATGGACTTGAGAAAGGCGGGAAAGTCTGACCGCGTGCCTATTGCATAATGAGCCGGCTAGTTATTCTTGTCAGCAAGGTTAAGCGAAAGCGAGCCGTAGCGAAAGCGAGTCCTAATAGGGCGAATCAGTTGGCAGGAATAGACGCGAAGCGGGATGATCTACCCTTGGCCAGGCTGAAAGTAGGGTAAAACCTACTGGAGGGCCGAACGGGTGTTTGTTGAAAAAAGCTCCGATGAGCTGAGGGTAGGGGTGAAAGGCTAATCAAATTCCGTGATAGCTCGTTCTCTCCGAAATAGCTTTAGGGCTAGCCTCGGACGATTTGTCGTGGTGGTAAAGTACTCGATGGGCTATGGGGCTTTCCAGCTTACAGAACCCAACGAAACTCAGAATGCCATTGAACAACCAGTCCGGGAGTCAGACGGCGGGGGCTAAGCTTCGTCGTCGAGAGGAAAACAGTCCAGATCGCCTGCTAAGGTCCCCAAATCCAAGCTAAGTGGGAAAGGAAGTCGGAACGCCCAGACAGCCAGGAGGTTGGCTTAGAAGCAGCCATCCTTTAAAGAAAGCGTAATAGCTCACTGGTCAAGCGGTCCGGTGCCGACAATATAACGGGGCTCAAGCTTGGTACCGAAGCAGCGAATGCATCGATGAAAGTCGATGCGTGGTAGGAGAGCATTCTCAACAGTTTGAAGCCAGACTGAAAAGACTGGTGGACGGTTGAGAAGAGACCCTGCCGGCATAAGTAGCGATAACGGAGGTGGGAACCCTCCGCGCCGAAAGTCTAAGGTTTCCTGAGAAAGGTTAATCCGCTCAGGGTCAGGCGGTCCCTAAGGCGAGGCCGAAAGGCGTAGCTGATGGACATCCGGTTAATATTCCGGACCTCCCTTGTGTTCGTTATCACGATGGGGTGACGCAGGAGGATAAGCAGGCCGTCCTATGGCTATGACGGTCGATGCGTGTAAGGTGTTTCCGGTAGGCAAATCCGCCGGGAAGTTATCACTGAGACGCAAAGCAGTAACCCGTATGGGTGAAAGCTGCCGATTCCACGCTGCCAAGAAAAACCTCTAAGGAGAACGTAAGGGAACCGTACCTCAAACCGACACAGGTAGACGAGGAGAATATCCAAAGGCGCTCGTGAGAACACTTGTTAAGGAACTCGGCAAATTAACCCCGTAACTTCGGGAGAAGGGGTGCCGCAGTAGAGTTCATAGCTCGAAGCGGCCGCAGAGAAATGCGCACTGCGACTGTTTAACAAAAACACAGGTCTCTGCAAAGTCGAAAACGACGTATAGGGGCTGACGCCTGCCCGGTGCTGGAAGGTTAAAGGGAGAGGTCAACCGCAAGGTGAAGCTTCGAACTGAAGCCCCAGTGAACGGCGGCCGTAACTATAACGGTCCTAAGGTAGCGAAATTCCTTGTCGGGTAAGTTCCGACCTGCACGAATGGCGTAACGAAAGTGCGACTGTCTTAATGAGTGACACGGCGAACTTGTAGTGCCGGTGAAGATGCCGGTTGCCCGCAACTAGACGGAAAGACCCCGTGCACCTTTACTACACCTTAACTATGAACTATGGCACTTGCTGCGCAGGATAGGTGGGAGGCTTTGATTTCAGGCTCTCGGGCTTGGAGGAGCCACCGGTGAGATACCACCCTGCGAGTTCTGTGGTTCTAACCTACTCCCATGAACTGGGAGAGGGACATAGTTAGGCGGGTAGTTTGACTGGGGCGGTCGCCTCCTAAACAGTAACGGAGGCGCGCGAAGCTACGCTCAGGCTGTTTGGAAATCAGCCGACGAGTGCAAACGCATAAGCGTGGTTGACTGCGAGACCTACAAGTCGAGCAGGTACGAAAGTAGGCGTTAGTGATCCGGTGGTTCTGCATGGAAGGGCCATCGCTCAACGGATAAAAGGTACGCCGGGGATAACAGGCTGATCGGAGCCAAGAGTTCATATCGACGCTCCGGTTTGGCACCTCGATGTCGGCTCATCGCATCCTGGAGCTGTAGAAGGTTCCAAGGGTTAGGCTGTTCGCCTATTAAAGCGGTACGTGAGCTGGGTTCAGAACGTCGCGAGACAGTTCGGTCCCTATCTGTTGTGGGCGCAGGAGATTTGAGAGGACCTGTCCTTAGTACGAGAGGACCGGGATGGACGAACCTCTTGTGTTCCAGCTGTCGTGCCAACGGCATAGCTGGGTAGCGAAGTTCGGTAGTGATAACCGCTGAATGCATATAAGCGGGAAGCACTCCTCGAGATGAGATCTCCCAACCCGTAAGGGATAAGAAGGGCCCAGGAAGACTACCTGGTTGATAGACGGGAAGTGAAAGCGCAGTAATGTGTGAAGCTTACCCGCACTAATCGCCCGTTCGGCTTGACCATAAAATTTACTCGGTGCAGAAACAGCCGTCAGCACTCAGCTGTGAGCTTTCAGTTCGAAACTGTTCGAAAGCTCGAGCGTGCTCAGCGACTGGTCAGAAACTGGACCAGACTGAGATCAGTACTGACGACTGGCGCCGACGAAAAGCCGAAGTAACACGTGGCAGAAATCGGAAAGAAACAAACATGAAAGTAAGCCACACCCAATCTATTCAGTTGTGAGGCATCGTCCTCACGCTCTTTGAAAAGCTAGCTCTCAGCTGTCAGCTCTCAGCTTTATGGGGATGCGGCGGTTGGGGGCGCTTACAAGTTTGCTGGGCATCAGCCTTGAAAGTCAGCGCAGCACAAAGTTGCTGAAAGCTGACGGCTGATCGCTGACAGCTCCGACTTGTCGGTGATCTTACCGCGGGGGCTCCACCCGTTCCCATCCCGAACACGGAAGTTAAGCCCCGCAGGGCCGATTGTACTGCACGCGAAAGTGTGTGGGAGAGTAGGTCGTTGCCGGCATTAAATAAAGGCCAGTCTGAGAAATCAGATTGGCCTTTTCCTTTTACAGACGGATGTAGGGTAGAAATGTGTGGAGCGGGCACCCACGCCCGGTGCTCTTTGCCCTTGATCGTCCTGGGAGGTGGGGCAGTGGTGAGCCCGATCGATGGTACTGCGATCCATGGCACCGCGATTTTGATTGCGGCGGCCGCCTGGGGGCTGGCATTTTTGCTTGCCGGCTTGGCTGAGGAATTTTTGTTTCGCGGATACGCGCAGTTCACACTGACGACGGGCATGGGATTCTGGCCGACCGCATTTTTGCTCTCGGGTTTATTCGGGCTGGTTCACGCCAGCAATGGCGGAGAAGCCATTTTGGGAGATCTGTCGGTGGTTTCGTTCGGTTTGTTGTTGTGCCTGTTTCTCCGCCGGACGGGAAATTTATGGTGTGCGGTCGGCTTTCATCTGGGATATGACTGGGGTCAGACGTTCTTATACGGTGTTCCAAATAGCGGCTTACTACCCTCGCAGAATCTTCTCAATGCATCGTTTAGTGGGCCTCGCTGGCAGACCGGAGGAACGGTCGGGCCTGAGGCCAGCATCTTTTGCCCGATCGTCTTGGCTATCGTGGCAATCGTATTCAGCTTGAAATACCGCGACGCGCGATATCGACCGTTGAGCGCTCCATCAGCTTCCTGAGTCGGGCCACGGAGAACGCAGAGGATCTCAATCTGGTCCACGTTCAGAAATGAGCGTGGCCTTTTCCGTTTTGGGAGGGATGTCTGCAATAAAGCGCGATCGACTCTCATTTAGAGAATGTGGAACAAGGTGATGGAGTTATATTCAGGAAGAGGGGCAGTCAGGAGGAGACTATGTGCGTCACCTGTGAGCACGAACTATGGGACGAGCACCGAGCGCTCGAACGCGAGTTCTTCAAGCCCTGCAAGACATGTAAGAAGTTCCCTGGCGCGAGCTCCGAAGGAACCTGCTATCACTGTTTCGCGATTGGCAACACGATCGATGAGTGCCCCGAGTGCGCGGGCAAACCATGGAGTGAAGAATTCATGGAGGCCAAAGACGAAATCGAAGGCCCAGACAAGCTGCTGCTCCCGTTCTAGCGTAGCGTCCCGGAAATAAGTGGCGTATGGAAACTCCCTGATCAAGAATGGAAGCCGCTGAACAACACAAGGTCCCTCCACTCCGCTTCGCTCCGGTCGGGATGACAAAGTTATTTCGCGGGGCGCAGGCGTCACACGCGATTACCAATCGATGCGTTTGATTCCGGCTACCAAGTCGAAATGGCGATCACGGCTCAGGAGGGGAAGAGAATGCTGCCGGCACAGTGCGGCAATCCACAGATCGTTGGTCGGAATCGGCTCGCCCTTGCGCTTTAGTTCGAGAGTGATTTCGGCGTAATGATGCGTGGTCGGCTCCTGAATGTCCAATACCATGCAGTCATGGAGCAGTCCTGCCAGCCAGTTTTCGTAGCTGGCCTGATTGCGCGACTGTGCGATGCCGTAGCGATACTCCCCGAGCACAATCACCGGAATCGCCACCTGATCGGCTTCAGCCAGAAGGGCGATGACTGCTGGATCGCCGTCGGCCGCGGCGGACAGGGCATTGGTATCGAGGATCATTTTCAGGGAATCAGCGCCAGACTTCCGGGTCGATTTTCTCGAAGGCCTCTTCCACGCGCTTCTCGACTTGCTTTCGTTCCTTATGGAGATGTTTGAGCTTTCCCAGATGTTTCATCCAAGGCTTGTGCTGGGGCGTGGTCCGTAATTTCTCCTGGACCGCCTCGGTGACGAGCTGGCGCAGAGGGATGCCGCGTTCGGCCGCCACCGACTTGGCTCGGCGGAACAAGAAATCGGGGATCTCAAGGGTTGTTTTCACGCTTCCCATATTACCATATTTATGGGACGAGCGCGAAGATTCCCGTTCCCATCCCGCACAGAGAAGATCCCTCGACTTCGCTCGTCTGCGGAGGACAGCAGATTCCTCCTGTCTCGCTTCGCTCGGGCGTCGGAATGACAAGGGGCTGGGTGCGGGCGTCGCGGCCTTTTCTTTTTGGGAGCACGTGTGCCGCGCGACTCGCTACGTATCGCTACGTACCGTTCCAACAACCGGCCACGCGTGCCTTCCACTCTATGGATTCGGAGGAGGGGCCAGTAACTCACAATGCTCTACGCACTTTACCGTGTCGGCCTCGACCGTGGCTTTCTTGTGGCCGGAAAAATCGATGTCGGGGAGGATCAGCAGGGTTTGTGAGCCATTGGCGACATTAAAGGTGCAGTTGAAGCTCATCGACTGGACGCCGCGTTCCTTGCAGCCGGTTTGGTCGAGTGCGTCGGTGAGGGTCATGGTCTTGTCGTAGACCTGGTCGGCAAGATGCGATGGCAGCAGAGCGACGGTCAGGGGGATGGGCGACTTGATGTTCAGGCTGAGTTCCTGGCCGTCGTGGTCTGGAGTCATCAGACTGTAGACCTTGGGTACCGGCGTGATCTGGTATTTTTCGTCGAGGATACGTCGCCAGTGGAACTCAGGCTGAATGCAATTGTAGTACTGGATGTGAAGATCGTTGGGAGAAATGAATTGCCGCGCTCCGGGTCCGAGGATGGCGCCAATCGTGGCGAGGGCGGGCTTCTCGGGCCTGCGCTCATCGCGGAAGGTGATGATCATCGGGCGCTCGGAGGGAAGATGACACTCGTAAATCGCGCCGGTGACATGCTCCTTCACACAGAGGAAGCTGAAATTCGCCGGGGCTCCGGGCTGCATGGCGGCGTTCCATTCGTCGGCCCAGGCCATGGCCACGGTGACCGGGTATCTGGAGTCGATCTGCACGTGCATGCCGCCGCCTCCGACAGCGGGATGGTAGACGCGACCGGCGTGGAGGCTGGCGGGTTCCAAAGGGATCGTCTCGCTGTCGGCAGCACTCCAGTAGACATCTTGGGCATAGCAGTTCGCGGCGAAGGCGCAGAACAGCAGCGTGGCGAAAATGGAAAAGTTTCGCATACTAGGAGTATTTGCTGGTCCGTGCTCGTGCCCTAGCGAATTCGCGAAGGGGGGATTACGAAGGTACCAAGTGCCCGTGATAGCGAGAGGATGTCGGCTGGGGGCGTGGTAATTAAGGTTCTGCAGCCGCGAGCGAATCGCGCCACGACGTCTGAGGCCGTCGCTTCACGGAGTATGCGGCCCGAGGCTTCTGAGCGGCGATTCTGGTGGACGCCAGGACTCACCGAAGCCTGCCTAGAACGTAGTTGCCACGGTGAAGCGGAACGTTTTCCTCGGTTCCCGCAGTTGATACGGCGGAGAGAACGAATTTCGGGCAAGAATATACGTGTAATCTCCCGCTGCGCCGGGCGGGAACATGCCGCGGGTGATCGGAACCGGCGCGTTCACGGTCGTATCCAGGCGCAAGGGGTTGTACGCCCAGTAGATTCGGAACGGCGCGTTGACGACTGGCAAGAATACCTGCAGCTCCAGGCCCGTGGACATTCTCGGCGTCCAGTTCGTGCCGGCCACCGGGCTGAGGTACTGCGAGAATTTCTGCGTGGACCCGCCAACGCAGTTCAGGCCAACGTCCAATGCTGGACAGCCATAAACCGTGCTGTTGATCAAATCGAATTGCCCATTGTTTATTCTCAGCTGGGAATCGCGAAGGATCGGTTCAACCCCGAAATCCATGAATGGCGCGAGAGACACCGGACCGGCAATCGTGATCCGGTACTCCACGTTGGTGATCGCGCTGAAGTCGCCGCCGGGGAAAACAATCTGATCCAGCGGAACCGGGATCGTGTAAGCCCCCTGCAGAGGGTTCGCCGGATTCTTGGGAACAATGCTGCCGTCCGGGTTGCGCAATTGGATCGACGTCGTATTCGGCAGAAACGACACCGGCGAGATCGAGCGTATGTCGAAGCCGCGCAAATCGTTTTCGCCGCCATCGTAGAAACGCTGGAACGGAGGAGGCACTACCCCGCCGTAACCGGTCAGGAAAGAACCTTGAAAATTGAAGCCGAGTGCATTGCGCCCTTTGTTCATTGGCTTCCAATGCGTGTATTTCGCGACTGGGCGAATTGTTCTGACGGTTCCGCCCAGACCAGCAACTTCAACCCCCAGGTAGATGCTGTTGCCCTTGTGGGGATAGAGCGCCCGGTCCAGGGAGTTGATCGTGAAGCTGGGAACAATCTTGCTGGTGATGATTCCATTCAGCGCGTTAGGACCGCTGATTCCGCTGAATGCAAGAGAATTGAACAGGGTCTGCGATGCCGTGGTGAGGGCCACAATAGAAGAGTCGTCGTACGAATAGCTGAGGCCCACCCGCTTGAACGAGCGATGCAGCGGATAAGCCAGGTTCACCGCAAAGCCCCTGCTGGACTGGGTGTAGTTCTGAAGATTCTGCTGCAACTCCTGGGGCAAGTTGATTTGCTGTCCGCTCAGAATTGCCGCCTGCCGTGCCTGGTCGTAGGTGAACTTCGTAAAGTACACGGTGAACCCGAACTGCAGGGGGCGATCGAATAAGTAAGGTTCGGTAAAGCTGAAGGAGACATTTCGCTGAAGGTTGCCGATGTTCGCCTGCACACTCAGGGTCTCACCCAGCCCGAGAAAGTTGTTGGTGCTGTAGCTCAGCCCGACGAAGGAACCTGACAGACCGCTAACGCCACCGCTCAGGCCGATGCTATTCTTTCCTTTCTCCTTGACCTTGAGCGTGAGATCGACCGTGCCCTCCTTTTCGTTCAAGTGACGTTCGGTCACATTGGGATCGTCAGGTTTCAGGTTGTCGAAAAAGCCCAATTGATTCAGCCTCTGGATGCTGAGCTCCCAAAGTTGCTGGTTGTAAACCTGGCCTTCCTCAAGGACGATCTCGCGGCGAATCACCTTGTCGCGGGTTGTCGTATTTCCCTGGAATTCGATGCGGCGTACGCTGAACTGCTTGCCCTCGTCCACATCGATGTCGAGGAAGACCAGCTTCTTCTGCTCGTCGAAGGTGGTGTTTGGAATCGAGGTGAAGTTGATGTATCCCAGTTGGCCGTAGGCCTTTTGCAGATTTTCCAGCCCCTTCGCGATTTTGCTCCGGTCGAAGGTATCACCGTCTTTTATCTGAAACAGGCGGCGTAAAGCGGCGGTGTTGGTCACGGCTTTATTGTTCTTGAAAGTGATTCCACCCAGGCTATATTTGTCGCCTTCCTCGATGGGCATGGTAATGTCGACGGCTTTGCCCGGACCCTTCTGCAGCAGCGGGATATGAAATCCCTGGTGTCCGGTGTCATGGATCTGGGTTTTCGGTTCCTGAACCAGCACTTTGAAGTAGCCGCGGTTCTGGTACTCGGCCCGAACCCGCTCCGTGTCTTCATCGAGCTTGGTGGCATCGTAGGTCTTCGCGAAGATATTCTCGAGGAAAATGGAGTGTGGGATCCCGATGGGCTTCAGGTTCTTCATCGCAGCGCGCAGAATGCGGCTGGGAACGTGTTTGTTGCCTTCGAAGATAATTTTGCCCACCTTGACCTTCGGCCCTTCCTTGATCACGAACGTGATGCTCACGGCATTCGGAGGAATGGGATGAATCTCGGTGCGAATGGTGGAGAATTGCCTTCCATGCTCGGCCAGCAGTTGCTTGATCGTGACCTCAGCCTTCTTCACTTTGGTCGGATCGTATTGACTCTCGACGGATAGGCCAACTTTGGCTTCCTTGAAGCGGTCGAGCACGTCGCTCTTAGAAACCGAACTGAGGCCCTGATAGTCAATTTCCCGGATAGTCGGGCGTTCCTTCACGGTGATGTTAAGAGCCCATCCCTTGGCGGTCGGGGACCGGGTAAAGGTGATGTCTTCGAAATACCCGGTATTCCACAGCGAGTTGTAGTCCCGCTCAAGTGCAGCCTGGTCGTATACGTCTCCGGGGTGGGTAAAAATTCTGGCTTTAATGGTCTCGGCCGGGATGCGACGGTTGCCGATAACGTTTACCTCGGTAATCACTTCCTGCTGCCCAGCGGCCCAGCAGCAAAACAAGAAAAAAGTCAGCAGCAAACTCACGAACGGACGTCTCGCAGCTTGGCAACACCTTATAAATGAAGAAGATGGCTCGGGATGGACAACCCGAGGTCGCCGTGCGCGGTCGTGCCTGCCCTTGGTAATCGCAGGGCTATCCTGATGAGTGCGATGAATCGCCACTACCTCAGCTTATGGGAGTGTGGAAAACCGCAATTATACGGTAGAGCAGTGGACACCGTCCAAGCACTTGCCCCTAAATCACCCTCAGGATGCCGTCTGGAAAAGCTCTACTTCAACCAAGACGGAATAAAAGGTAGCAGAGTTGCCCAAGTCGGTAAGTTTTTCTGAAGTAAGCACGTTAATGTTGCGTCCTCCCGGAGCATGCTTCGCCCACGCAAGCTGGGCACAGACCACCCCCGGTTGCACCGCGCCGTTGACTCTAGCCCTTAAAAGTATATCGCCCCGGCGGTTGTAGACGCGAACCGGATCGCCGTCTGAGATTCCACGGGAGCTGGCGTCGGCAGCACTCATTTCGAGCAAGCCCGGCTCTTCCATCTCCTGAATCACGGGCAAATTCGAAAACGATGAATTGAGAAAGTTGTCGGCTTTGCGCGCGAGCAACTCCAGGGGAAAAGTCCTGGCGTGCTCGGCGTGGCGCGATTCCGTCGGCGGCTTGAAATGGACGACTGGATCCAGCCCCTGCGCCTTGACGGATTCGCTATACAACTCGGCCTTACCGCTGGGCGTGGCGAAGTTGCCCTGAGCGAAAGGCAGGAAGAATTCCGAGGACCGCGAGGCAGTATTCGGGAACTCGTTCTCGAAGCCAAGCCTTATGTGCCCGTCGCGCTCGAGTCTTTCGCGATCGATTTCCTTCAGCCAGGGATGGTCAGTTTCCAGAGCAGCGTCGATCATCTGGTCAACGGACTCGCGGAAGCACTCTTCATCGAAGCCCATCCGCTCGGCGAGGGCGCGGAAGGCGTCCACATTGGACAGGCATTCGCCCAGAGGTTCGATGGCCTGATTCGATACCTGCAGAAAATAATGTCCATAGGCGGTTTGCAGGTCTTTGTGCTCGAAGAAGGTCGTGGCAGGCAAAACGATGTCGGCGTAATCGGTGGTGTCGGTGAAGAACTGCTCGTGCACGACCGTGAAGAGGTCCGGACGGCGAAGACCGCGAATTACTTCGTTGTGATTGGGACAAGTCGCGGCTGGATTGCAGCCGTAAACGAACAGCGCCTGGATGGGAGGATCGTCCAGCGAGTTCAAGGCCTTGCCTAACTCCACCATGTTTACTTCGCGGGCGTGGCGGCCGAGAGCCTTGTGCATCAAGTCGGTGCGCTTAAGAGCTTCTTTATTCAGCTTGAACGAGCCGCTGGTCGAGAGTTGAAGGCCGCCGCCGACTTCTTTCCACGAGCCAGTGATGCAGGGTAGCATTGCGACAGCGCGAGTCGCCATGCCACCGCCTTCGGAGCGTTGTACGCCGTAGTTCAGGCGAATGACGGCAGGACGGGTGGTTGCGTATTCGCGAGCGAGCTTGAAGATGTCGGATGCGGCGATTCCCGTCCACTGGGCCACGCGCTCTGGAGCGTATTCCTGCACTTTGGCGCTAAGCTGTTCAAACCCTAGCGTGTGACGCTCGACGTAATCGGCGTCGTAGAGATTTTCGTTGATGATGATGCGCATCATTGCCAGGGCGAGAGCTGCGTCCGTGCCCGGGTTGATGGGCAGATACCAATCGGCGCAGGCAGCGGTGCGAGTGCGATATGGGTCGATTACAACCAGCTTCGCTCCCTGACGACGCGCCTCCTGGATGAAGGGCCAAAGGTGGACATTGTTGCCGTGGATGTTCGCGGCCCAAGCGATGATGTAGCGCGAGTGACGAAACTGTTCCGGCTCGGTGCCAAGTTTTATTCCAAGAACCGATTCTAATCCGGCTTCACCGGCGGCGGAGCAGATGTTGCGGGCTAACTGGGATGCGCCTAGCCGATGGAAGAAACGGCGGTCCATGGAGGCGCTGTTCAACATTCCCAGCGTGCCGCCAAAAGAGAATGGCAGAATGGCTTCGCTGCTGAACTCAGCGGAGATTTTCTTGAACCGAAAAGCGATTTCGTCAAGCGCCTCGTCCCAGGTAATGCGCTGCCATTCCTGTGCGGCGCGGTCTCTGTCGCCCGCGGTCCGCGGTCCCTTCCGACCTACCCGCCGCATCGGGTACAAAACCCGGTCGGGCGAATACACCCGATCCAGATACTTGGCCACTTTCGCGCACAGAAAACCCTGCGTCACCGGATGTGCAGGATCACCTTTGATCTTGGTTGCGCGGCCGTCCTCCACGGTAATCAAGACTCCGCAGGCATCCGGGCAATCGTGCGGACAGGCGGCGTGGACGACTTGTTTCATTACCTCCTAATTATAGAGTGATTATAGAGTGCTCGGTCTGGCTCCAGGAAAATCAATCGAGCGCAAAGGACAGGAATTATCGCAAAGCTTCCTGGTCTCGGCGGTGCCTTGCCTGTAACTTGGTGTCCTTGGGGCCAATCGGGAAGCTGAGTCGCTGCCCAAGGGAAATTCGGGCAAACAAAACGGGCGCCTTGTCTATTTGAGCCCGATGTAGAGGTCGACTTGGGAGTCCTGCGGGTTTTGACTGCGTTGGTCGTAGAGTTCGAAGTCCGCTTTGTAGGCACGAACGCCACCGAGTTGTTTGCTGTCGTCCAGGCGGTAAACGCTCCGCCACGCCTGCGGGACGATTTGGGAGACCGGTCCGGTCGCGCTTGGGACGATCGCATATCTACCCTTTGGAACTTTCGTAGCTGCCATTCCCGAGCGAATCTCGGAGACACTGCCGACTTTCATTCCAATGATGAAATCGTAGTCACCGTTGCGATCGCTGGCGTAATTGGTGTAGACGGCGTAGATGGTGGGATCGATCTTATTGGGAATCTTGTCAGCGATTCCTTCCTTAAAGAACCTCTCCCATTGGCCGGGAATGACGCCGCCGACCGCGGTTTCTTTGGCATTATTGGTTCGAACCTGGATTCCGATAACCGAAAATTCCGGCACTTCGACGACTTTGGGCTGCATGGCGGCTTCTCCGGGAACGGCGAGGGCGGCTAAAACGTACAGCAAGGGAACACCAAGCAGAGCGCAGATGAAGGGAAGACACGCCGGGCGAGAAGGGAGCTCGGCGAACCTGGTCATTTGATCTCCATCACTTCTTTCTCTTTCCCCTTGCTCATCTCTTCCATCTTTTTGATTTCATCATCGGTAAGCTTCTGGATTTCATCCATCGCCCGCTTCTCATCATCCTCGGCAATCTTCTTGTCTTTCATGGCTTTTTTGATGGCATCGTTGCCGTCGCGCCGGATGTTGCGCACCGCGGTACGATGCTCCTCGAGCACTTTGTGCAGGTGTTTCACCATATCTTTGCGGCGCTCTTCGGTGAGCGGAGGCACCGGCACACGGATGATTTTGCCATCGTTCATCGGGTTCAAGCCGATATCCGCGGCGCGGATCGCTTTCTCGATTGCCGGCAGCGAAGTTGGATCGAACGGCTGCACCGTGATGAGCTGTGGCTCCGGCGCATGCACTTGCGCCAACTGATTCAGCGGCATGTACGAGCCGTAGTAGTCGACACTAACCGAATCCAGCATATGCACCGACGCCCGCCCGGTGCGCGTGGCAGCCATCGCCTTGCGGAAATCCTCTACCGCCTTGTCCATGCGGGTCTTGAGTTGAATGTAGGTGTCTTTAAGGCCAGGAATTGCGGCCATACCAGCTTGAGCCATGGTTAGCTCCCCTGAAGATGAGTTACCAAAACTGTGAATTATAAACCTTTTGAAACGAACAACCGGCTCAGAACGGGCGATTCATCGAAATCCTCGTAGATCCGTGGCCAGCCTTTACGCGCTCACCAACGAACCGATCTTCTCGCCGGTTACAACCTTTCGAATATTCCCGCGTTGGTTGAGATTGAAGATGATAATGGGCAGGTTGTTGTCTTTGCAAAGCGAGATAGCGGTCGAATCCATCACCTTCAGGCCTTTTTTCAGCACGTCCATGTACGTGATCTGGGTGAATTTCTTGGCATCTTTCACCAGCACTGGGTCGGCGTCGTAGATGCCATCCACCTTCGTGGCTTTCATGATGACGTCTGCCTTGATTTCCATGGCGCGGAGTGATGCGGCCGTGTCCGTGGAGAAGTATGGATTGCCCGTGCCTCCCGCAAAGATCACAACCCGGCCTTTTTCCAGATGGCGGATGGCGCGCCGGCGGATGAAAGGCTCGGCAACTTGATTCATCTCAATCGCGGACTGCACCCGGGTATAGACGCCCTGTTTCTCCAGCGCGTCCTGCAAGGCCAGTGAATTGATCACGGTGGCCAGCATGCCCATGTGATCCGCGGAGACGCGATCCATTTCTTTGGCCTGTTCGGCCACGCCGCGGAAGAAATTCCCTCCGCCGACAACGATCGCGATCTCGATCCCCAAAGATCGCACGTCCGCTAGCTCTGCGGCGATTTCGTGAATGCGGAAGGGGTCAACGCCAAAACCCTGGGTGGCGGCGAGAGCCTCACCGGACAGCTTCAGCAAAATGCGTTTGAAGACCGGAGTCGTCATGATTTTTGCAGCGCCAGCGTCTTCGCCGGCTGTCGCACAGGCACAAAAAAAGGGGCGCCATAAGCGCCCCTGAATTACTCAGCTTTCTGCTCTGGCTTGGTGATGGCGATGGTTTCGCCCGCGTCACCCACCTTAAATCGCGCGAAGCGGCGTACGGCGATATTCTCTCCCAGCTTGCCGATCTTCGCGGCGATGAGCTGAGCGATGCTGACTGTCTGGTCCTTGATGAAAGGCTGCTCCAGCAGGCAGACCTCTTCGTAAAACTTGGCCATTTTGCCTTCGACCATCTTCTCCGCGATGTTCGCAGGCTTGCCGCTGGCGATCGCTTGGGCGCGGTAGATGTCTTTTTCCCGCTCGTAGGCTTCGGGCGTGACGTCTTCCTTGCGGACAAACTTGGGATCGCTCGCTGCGATGTGCATGGCGATATCGTGCACCAACTCCTTGAAGTCCTCGGTGCGGGCCACGAAATCGCTCTCGCAGTTCACTTCCACAAGGACACCAATCTTGCCTCCGGCGTGAATGTAGCTGGCCACCGAGCCTTCGCTGGTTACGCGGGTCGCTTTCTTTGCAGCCACGGAAACGCCCTTCTTGCGCAGAACCACGACTGCCTGTTCCATGTCGCCCTTGGCTTCGGTCAGGGCCTGTTTGCAATCCATCATCGGCGCCCCGGTCTTTTCCCGGAGCTCTTTTACTTGCGTTGCCGAAATATTCACAGTAGATGTGCTCATTGCGATGAAATCCTTACGATATTGTAGAAACGTGGCTTGCACGTTTCGGCTTGCTGCTCGGTTGAGACGTTGCAAGCAACGTCTCAACAGTTATTTTGCTCCTACAAACTTCGACCCGCGCCGGACGACCCGCGCGGGTCTGAATCCCTCAAGGGCTAAAGCCCGGATCTTCTAGGCCCTTTTGCGGCACGGCTGAAGCCATGCCCTTCCCATCGACCAACGACCGCTCTAGTAAGTCTGGGTCTCAACCTGTGGAACGTCGTCGGCGACGCTTTCTTTTGCCGCAGCCGGCTGTTTGCGCGTGCCGGCTCCCAGCACATCTTCCATGCTGATGTCTTCCCCAACGCCGTCTTCCGCGGCGCTGACATCGATTCCACTCTCAGCCGCGCTTGCTGCTGCAGCCAGTTCCGCCTGCTGCGCCGCGCCTGCCGCAGCCGCCAGGTCAGCCACTTGCTTGTCAGTCATGAGCTGTGCGCCCTCGGCTACGGAATCGGCAATCTTCGAAGCAAACAAACGGATCGCGCGCAGTGCGTCGTCGTTGCCTGGAATCACGTAATCCACTTCACTCGGATCGCAGTTCGTGTCAACCACCGCGACTACCGGAATGCCGAGCTTGCGCGCCTCGCGCACCGCGATCTGCTCTTTGTTCGAGTCGATGATGAAAATCGCATCCGGCAAGCGGTTCATATTCTTGATGCCCGCCAGGTTAGCTTGGAGATGCTTGCGCTCGCGCTCCAGTTTGATAACTTCTTTCTTGGGCAGCAACTCGTAGCGGCCATCCGTGGCCATTTCGTCGAGTTCTTTCAGCCGTTTTACCGACTTCTGCACCGTCACCCAATTGGTGAGCAGCCCGCCCAGCCAGCGCTGGTTCACATAGAACCCGCCACAGCGCGTTGCTTCTTCGGCAATCGCATCCTGGGCCTGGCGCTTGGTGCCGACGAAGAGCACGATCTTGCCTTCGCTCGCCAGTTCCTGCACGAACTTCGACGCCTCTTTGAACATCTTCAGCGTCTTCTGCAAATCGATGATGTAAATCCCGTTGCGCTCTCCGAAGATGAACTCCTTCATCTTGGGATTCCAGCGCTTGGTCTGATGCCCGAAGTGTACGCCCGCTTCGAGCAACTCCTTCATGGTGATGTTAGCCAATTAACCTCCTCGTTTGGTCTGCATCCGGCGCTCACCCTCAGGCTGCCCCGGATTGCCATTCCCGTCCCCGTACCGTGGTACGGGAAGAATTGAACACCTAAAAACCGTCGTTCGTCCTTGGTCGTTGGCCAACCGCCGTTGCGAGCGACCAACGACAATCTACCGCTTGCTGTACTGGAAGCGCTTCCTCGCGCCCTTTTGGCCGTACTTCTTGCGTTCCTTGCCGCGCGAATCGCGAGTAACCATGCCTTCGGCCTTGAGCTTCTTGCGCAGTTCAAGATTGAATAGCATGAGCGCGCGGGCGATACCCAGCTTCACTGCGTCCGCTTGGCCATTCACGCCGCCCCCAGAAACCCTGGCGACCACGTTGAAGGTGCTGGCGGTTTCGGTCGACAGCAACGGTTGCTTGGCGGCCGAACGCTGCGCCGGCGTGACAAAATACACTTCAAAAGGACGTCCGTTAACTTTAAATTCGCCGCTGCCTGGACGCAGATAAACGCGGGCGATCGCCGACTTGCGGCGTCCTGTACCGTAATATTGCACTAGCTCTGCCATTGATTAGCATTCAGCACTCAGCTGTCAGCATTCAGCTAACCCCGCGTGCCTACCCTTTCAAATTTTGTGACGCCCCAAAGTTCTTGACGTCATCCTGAACCCGCGCGAGCCGGCGAAGGATCTCGCGCGCACAACCAAAATTTATGCCCTGACTTCGAGCGCCTTCGCTTGCGGCTTCTGTGCCTCGTGCGGATGCTTCTCGCCCCGATAGACATTCAGCTTGCTGATCATCTGCCGCCCCAGTTTCGACTTGGGCAACATACGGAGCACGGCCGCTTCGATAATCGCTTCCGGTTTGCGTTCGAATCGCTTGCGAAATTCTTCAGTGCGCAATCCGCCTGGATATCCAGTGTAATGCTGATAAACCTTCTGCTCCGACTTCATGCCGGTCGTTTTCACCTTCTCAGCGTTGATCACAATCACATGATCGCCAGTATCGAGAAAGGTCGTGTATTGCGGATTTTCCTTACCCATCAAAATGCGGGCAACTTGTGACGCCAGCCGGCCGAGCGTCTGCCCGGAGGCATCCACGACGTACCACTTGCGCACAACTTCCCCCGCTTTGGGGAAATAGGTAGACATGCAAAATCTCCAAGAAATAAAAAAACGCAAAGAAGACCGCTGAGCACCCAGTGAGCGCCGAAGGCGCAGGGCTATCAGGCGGGCAACCGCAGGACTAGCAAAGTCTTAAAGATAACGTATTGCGCAGGTTATTGTCAACGAACTCGGTTGACAGGTGGTGGGCTACTTCAATTTATTTGCCCACGAAAGAAGAATAAACGCGCCCACGAAAGATATAACGAAATGGCTAGTCCCGTCACGGAAAAGGAGATTGCTGAAACGAGCGGCAGTCTTTGGGTGCCCGACTGAACGTCGAAAACTACTTTCAATACTGCCGTCGAAGCAACCAGAGACGTTACCAGCACGCCGATTCCACTCGCAATTTCCATTGGGCGCTTCATATACGCCTCTCTCTTTCCGCCACGCTCCACAGCCCATCTGTAGCGCTAGCGCCCATCGCCAGACTCATCCGCAGCCTGCGATGAATAGTCCACTAGCGCCTGACATAGCCGCGTCGTGGACTCATCAGTGCATGACAGACATAGATAAATCCGACGAAAATTCAATCACTCATAAGCCAGCGCGTCAATCGGATCCTTCTGCGCCGCCTTATATGCCGGATACAGCGCCCCAGCAATCGCGCCCACGATGGCGATTATCGCCGCCCGCAGCATCCAACCACCAGTCACCACCACCGGCAGCGTCGGCAAACGGTGAACGATCCCGAGTCTGGCCGCCAAACTGAAAACGATCCCGACCACGATGCCCCCGATCGCCAACAGCACCGTCTCCCGCAAGATCACATTCACAATGTACAGCTTTGACGCGCCCATCGACTTCAGAATTCCGATCTCGCGCGTGCGTTCCATCACCGCGGTATACATAGCCTGGAAGATGACGATGAACCCGATGATTACGGAAATCCCAATCACCACGTTGATAAACGTCGACAAGCCGGGATAGTTGCTTGGGGTCATCATTGACAAGTAGTAAGCCATCGACGTGGCGACGTATTTCTCCATGCCCGGAACCTTCTTGATCTCGTCCACCACCGCATCGGCGTTGTTGGGATCGTCCAACTTCAGGTAGAAGATCGAAGCCTTATCTTTGGCCCCGATCAAATCCTGTAGAACGCCGATCTGCAGAAACTTTCGCGCTCCCTTGCCTTGTTCGACAATGCCCGCAACGCGGAAATTATTGTTCAGCACTTCAATCTCGTCGCCCACGTTTACGTGCTTCGATCGGGCAAATAGATCATCGACCAGGACGTCCTTCGGCCCTATAAACGGCCCGCCCTCCAGGTAACGAAACGGCCCGGACAGCCTCTCATAACTCTTCAAGTCGATGCCCGCGATAACTTCCAGCGTTCCACTCGCGGATACATGGCTCACCACCGGAGCTACCGCCATTACGTGCGGCAGTTTAGCCAGAATGTCACCGACCCGGATCGACATCGGAGCACCTGTCAGGCCAACGATGAACGATGAGCCCGGAGGCATGACAATCACGTCCGCTCCAATGCCCGCCTGGCGCGCACGGGAATCGTTCAGCATGCCCAGCGACAGCCCCACAATCAGGAGAATCAGTGTGACTTCCAAAGCGATCGCCACGATGCTGATTGCGGAACGGAGCGGCCGGTGTACCAGGTTGGAAACGATCATCTTGTTCATCATAGGGATCGCTTGTTTAGTGACGGCAGTCAGCAATTAGCACTCAGTGCTCAGTTTTTCTATGCTAGCAAAGAGGTCCGGGCTGAATCCTGAGTGTTGAAGGCTAATTCTACCTACCGTTGTGACCTTGAGGCGCCGACGACGATTGCGGCGTGGGCTTGTCTAAATGGACGACTTCGGCCCCTGGCGGCTGCTCCAGTATGAATTTGTCATCGGTAACCGGCTGGTTGAGATCGAGTTTCACGATGTTCAGGGTAATGTCGTATTCCTCCTGCGGCCGCGCGATCTCGATCTGCCAGGGGAATTCGATGCCGTTGTCATTCTTGTAGTTGTTATAAAGCGCGTTAGTCGTGACATTTCCGTTGTCATCGTAAAGCAGTTGGCGATGAGGCAGCAGGTCGATGCGGCTAAAAATGATTTTCCGGGAAAGCGTCCAACCACGATCCCCTTTTCGAACCACGTCGATCACGTAATCCGCCCGCGACACCTTGTGGCTCTTGGTATCGGTCACAAGTTCGGTGTCGTTTTCCATTACCGCAATCTCGTTCAGCGGATCGACATGCCGCAAGAGCAGGGCATCGTAAATGTGTTGAGGCCGAAGGTTCTCAAGTGGCTGTGTCGGATTGTGTGTTTCTACGTCATTACGGCCGATCATGAAGCGGTTCTTCGCCGGGATCCAGAGTTTGAAGGTTTGGCCATCACTGACCATGTCGAAAGCTTTATTGCGCACAATCGGCATCAACCCGATCATCCGCAGCATCGCGGGCTTGCGGGCCAACACGTAGCCGCGGATTTCTTCGTAATCCGTGACTTTGCCCTTCTTAATCCCGCCCACCGTTGTATCAATATCAACTGTAGCCTGCATCGACTGGATCGCAGCTGCTTGGGTATTGATGTAGTCGATGAGTTCCTGTTGCGTCGCAGTTTTCAGTTGGACGGAAGCGAGGGGCGGTTCAACCTTATGGGAACGAAACAAACAGCCTGTCAGAGGTAGAACTGCCAATAAGACCAACCCGGCGCGATATCGGAACAGAGAAGGCATCAAAAAGTTTGGATTCAGTGTAAGACAGATGAGTATACCCAAGCCGGAGATTCAGGGAGGGAGTCGCACTACTTCCCGATCATGACTTTCCGGTACTCCGCCACGTTTTTGTTGTGTTCTTCGAGGGTGTGGGCGAAGCGGTGATGACCGCTCCCGTTGCTGACGAAATAGAAATAATCGGTGTCTGCGGGGTGCATGGCCGCTTCGAGCGAGCTTCTTCCCGGATTCCCGATGGGCCCCGGAGGAAGCCCCGCGTGGGTGTAAGTGTTGTAGGCGGATTCGAATTGCATATCCGCGTGATGGAGTGCGCCGCCGTAGCTCCCCTGCAGAAGCTCAGCATAAATTACGCTGGGATCGGCCTGTAGAAGTCCATGCCGCGCCATTCGGTTGTAATAAACACTGGCTACCAGCGGTCTCTCTTCTGGCGCCGCCGTTTCCTTCTCGATAATGGAGGCCAGGGTAACCGTCCGCGCGATATCGTTCAGCGGCGAATCCGTGTTCTTGACATTGGTGATCATGACCTCAGGGGTTAAACCGATTTCTTTCGCGACTTGACGGAACTGCTTCACCATCGCGGCCGCTATCTCGTCCATGCTCTGCATGCGGGTGAATTCATAGGTATTCGGAAAGAGATAGCCTTCCAGAGTCTTGGCATCGGGCGCTAGGTCGGCGATTAATGCGGTATCTGACATCGCAACCTTGAGGAAGTCCTCACTCGAACCCAAGCCGGCGTTCTGTATGGCTTGCGCGATGTCGAACATGTTGTAGCCTTCGGGAATGACTACTGTGTGGAAATAAACATCGCCGCGCACCAGTCGGTGGTGGACATCGAGTGTCGTTGCACTTTTGTCGAAGAGATATTCCCCGGCCTTGAGCGAGTGTTTGCGATGAATATAGTGCCAGAGCACGAAAGCATCCGCGTTCCGAATTACGCCTGCGGATTTCAGCTCGGTCGCAATCCTACGAGTCGAGTAGCCCGGATGCAGAAGGACAATCGTCTGCCCCGCCGGAGTCACCGGCTGCGTGAGCGTCCAAACCAGCCATCCCCCGCATGCGAGGACAGCCAGCAGGACCAATGTGAGAACGACGCGCATCTTGGCAATAGTTTAGATGAGGGTGAGTCGTTGGTCGTTGGCCATTAGTCGTTAGCCGTTAGTCACCTGATAAGGCCGCAGCAAAAGCTAAGTGCTAAATTCTGGGCGCTATATGCCAAATGCTAACGACTAACGCCCACCCCTCGCATCCATCCAACTTTGCAAAATCAGAACCGCAGCCATCTGGTCGACAACTTGGCCACGACGCTTGATCGACATGTCGGTTTCGCGCAGCAGGCGATTGGCCTGGGCCGAGCTCAGGCGCTCGTCCCAGAGATGGACGGGCAGTGGGAATCGCTGGCGCAGTTCTTCCGCGAAACGTTGCATCTTCTCTGCCTGAATGCCTTCGGCACCGCTCATGCGCAGCGGATAGCCCACCACGATTTCGGTCACATCGTATTCGCGGATCACTCCTTCCAGTTGCGCGAAATCGAGGCGCTTGTTTTGCCGGTGGATGGTTTCGATTCCCTGGGCAGTGATGCCAAGCAGATCGGAGACGGCCAAGCCAATCCTCTTGGAACCAACGTCCAAACCCAATACCCGGCTGAGACCCCGCGGGCCGGAGGATTGGTCGGAGTGGGTTGGTTCGGAGGGCACCTGCGGATTATAAGTCCCAGCGGAACAAGCAAAAAATGGATTACGATGCTCAAATGGCGACGGGCGAAGTGCAGGTGCAGGCTGCGGCGACGCCGGTTCCGGCTCAGGCCGCAGCAAGAACAAAAACGCGTCCGCATTGGTCGATGAACATTCTCGGCATCGCGGGGATCCTCGTGCTCTGCTACTTCGGCGAATCGGTGCTGGCGGTAATGATGGTGTCCGTGCTCCTGGCATTCATTCTAGCGCCAGTGGTGGACCTGCTAACCTATTTTCGTTTGCCGCGGAGTCTGGCGGCCGCGATCGCAATTCTATTGTTGCTGGGCGCGCTGGGCAGCGTCATTTATTATTCCTACAATCAAGCGGCAACTCTGCTGCAGGATCTGCCGAAATACACTTCCAAGATTCGCGACGAGGCTTTGCAGTTTCGCAAGAGCGCGGAACGCCTGGAAGTTTTACCTCCGGAGCATGAGAAAGGCGTGCTGAGTGTCCGCACCGCGACGGACTGGACCGACACTTTGACTCGAGGATTCGGGTCAGCGAGTGCGGCAATCCTGGCCGTATCGTTTGTTCCCTTCCTCGTGTTTTTCATGTTGACTTGGCAACAGCATGTGCGTTCAGCCACGGTTATGCTCTTCCCCTTGGAAAACCGTCACACTGCTTACGTAACTCTGGGTCAGATTTCAGCGATGGTTCGGAGCTTCATGGTCGGAAATGTGCTGATTGGGTTGTTCATAGGGGCGGTTAGCACTGTGATGTTCTGGATGATTCATCTGCCGTTCTTTTACTTCGCCGGTTTCGCCAGCGGTTTCTTGAGCCTGATTCCTTACATGGGATTACTACTCGCCTTGATTCCGCCGATTTTTGTGGGACTGGGGCATGCGGATACCCAGGATATCGTCGTCATCGTCGCCTCTGTGTCCTGCTTGCACCTGATCGCTCTCAATCTTCTCTATCCTCGATTCCTTGGCAAACGCTTACAACTCAATCCTTTAGCAGTGACCATGGCGTTGCTCGTTTGGGGCGCTCTGTGGGGAGCCATGGGTCTGCTTCTGGCGATTCCAATTACCGCCGCTATACGGATCATCTTTGGTCATGTTGAGTCTTTGAAACCTTACGGTGCCTGGCTTGGGGAATAGCGACCGAGTTCCCAGAAAAGCTGAGATCTGTTGAATGCGCTGTCGTTATAGCAGAAGAGGCTAATTCATTCTGCTGTCCAGGTTTGCGTGGGCTAGCGGTGCAGCAAATCGCGGTCCACGGCTGAACAACGCGCCCCAAATTGCCTTTCTGTTCCGATTCGGGTAAAATGAAGTGGTGTTGTTCCTCGCGTTCCCTCCGTTCGTAGGTGGTTTTCCATGCTAAATGGCGATGGCAATTTCCACATAGGCGATAAGGTCGTCTACCCCAATCATGGCGTCGGGATCATTGAGCAGATCAGCAGCCGGACTATCGGCGAGAGTGTGGAAAACTTCTACCTGCTCAAGATCAAGTCCAGCAGTCTCAAGGTTATGGTCCCGTTTCACAACGTCGGCACGGTCGGTTTGCGACGGGTTGTCAAGAACGGGGAAATCCAGAAGATTGTGGATTTTCTTGAAGATGGCGCCTGTGACAACAATGCCGACTGGAAATACCGCTTCAAGGAAAACTCCGAGCGGATGCGCACCGGCTCCCTGTTAGAAGTGGCTAATGTTCTGAAGGCGCTGCTGGTGCTGAATCAGTCCAAGTCGCTCTCGTTCCGGGAAAAAAAGATGCTGGAACGGGCCCGCTACTTGCTGGTGAGCGAGCTGGCGATGGCAAAGAACTGTGAAGAACCGCACATCGAGGAGTTACTGACGAAGGCTTTGTCCAAGTCGAATCTGCGATTCCCGGAAGCCTCGGAATTCCAGGCGTAAGGACTTTCCCGGCCGTCCTCTCATACCCCATCGCGGCACAGCGCTCCTTATCTTCATCTTCGTGTACCTTCGTGCCCGTGTGGCTTAAGCATTTCCGTAGTTCAATAGCCACGGAGGACATCAAGCTACACGAACGATGTGGAATTCCGTTTGATCAGATTTTGCCAGTCGACCTCAGTTCGCCGATGGCGCTGGGTTTATAATCCGGTGAAGCATGACCGATCAAATCAAGAGAAAACTGCAGGACGAAATGAATCAGCTGGAACATGAGCTGGTTCACGATCTCCCCAAGGAGATCAAGAAAGCCGCTGCCTTGGGCGATCTCAGCGAAAACGCCGAATATCACATGGCGAAACAGCGCCAGGAATTCGTCAAGGCGCGGCTGCGCCAGCTCGGCAAACGCATAGCCGACCTTTCGCTCATCAATATGGATAACATTCCGAGGGACAAGGTCGGGCTGGGATCGACGGTTCGGGTCTATGACAACGACAAGAACGAAGAGGTCGAATACAAGCTGGTGACCAGCGAAGAATCCGATTTCCCTTCCGGAAAGATTTCTACCAGTTCGCCGATCGGCCGCGCGCTGTTGAACAAGAAGGTAGGCGATACCGCCATCGTGGTTACGCCGAACGGCAAGCGCGAAATGGAGATCCTGAAACTGAGCACGATTCACGACGAGGCCGCAGCCGGGTGACGGGCGCGGGCAGAACGGGTTCTACTCGGACTTGGACGAGTGCCTTCGGACGAGCCTGCGGCGTCCTGCTGGATGCGATTGTGCGTCGGCTCGCCTTGGCTCGGGTCAACCCCAATGTGCTGACATTCATGGGGCTGGTTGTCAACATCGTGGCAGCGTTTTTGTTCGGCTACGCCAACGGCGATAACCAGGCTCGCATGTTCCGCTATGCGGGGCTGGTCATCATCGGCTCCGGTTTCTTCGATTTAGTGGATGGGGCCGTGGCTCGAGCCAGCAATCGCGTGACCCGTTTTGGCGGCTTTTTCGACTCGGTCGTAGACCGCTACAGTGACGCCTCCCAGTTTCTCGGGCTGCTGGTCTTCTACGCACGCGGCGACCGCTTTTTCTATGTCGTGCTCACCGCCATCGTGATGATCAGCGCGATCATGGTCAGCTACACCCGGGCTCGCGCCGAGTCGCTGATTGGTTCCTGCCGTGTAGGTTTTATGGAGCGCCCAGAACGCCTAGTGCTGGTCATCATTGGCGCCTTGTTCAACCGCATGGCTCCGGTGCTGTGGATCATTGCCGTGCTCTCGACGATCACCGTGATCCATCGTGTCCGCTATACTTGGACTCGTACGGAACTCGTGGACCGCGGAGCTGCAAGTTCCGGCCAAGCCGCTTAATCGGCGTAGAGCGCACACTCCCGCTGCTGCTCCTGAAACCTCAAACAACCTGGTATCGCCTCGGGCAAGTGTCTAGTCCACGAGAATGCCGAGCTTGCGAACCATTTAACGCAGCGCTGATGATTGGGTAAGCGCGGCCACTGCGATCAGCAACAATGGCACGAAGAGCATGACACCGGTTGCCGCCAGCAGAATTTCGCTGAACAGATCAGGTTTCATCAGATCGTCGGCGTGCGTCGTACGTGGGAGATGATTCATGACGGTTCTCCGTTTTCAAACCGAAGCAATAGATGCTAAAAGCGGTGGAGAGTTCCCCGGCTACCGAGCGCAGCGCTAATTCTTACCAGCTAAAATCGATGTTTCTACAGGGATCGCCCGAGCCTTCGCAGGCTACCTCCACGAAAAATTGAGCAACTAATGGGTCGCGCCGAAAACGGGCGCCTGTAATAAAGGAGACTTATGACACCAACAGATCAGAAAAAGTGCGCGCACGTTCCCTGTACTTGCTCGGCGACTGACAAATATTGTAGCCAGGCATGTCAGGACGCTGGCAGCGACGAAACCGAAATTGCGTGCCTGTGCGGCCATCCGGGTTGTGCGGCCGAAGTGACCGCATAGGTCTGTCCATATTTCCTTTCGGCAGTCGTACTACGTCGCAGAGATTCGCGGGCGCGGTCTGGATTTCGCAGTTAGCCACATCCGTCAGAAACGAAAATGGAGGCAACACATGAAGCTACTCACGATTTTCAGCACGACAGCATTGGCTATACTTCTGGGAATTTCTGCGCCCGTTTATGCGCAGCAGGACGAACCGCGTCCCCAAGACGAAAAACGTGTGCAGCCGGATGAGAAGCCGGCCCACGGTCAAGACAAGCAAGAAGATAAGCAGATAGAGAAAGACAAGGAAGGGAAACAAGTCGACCGGGAGAAGGACAACAAGCACGCTGAACAGGACGCGAAATCGGCGCATCAGGATGAGCGCGCCGAACAGCAAGGCGAGCGGCACGAAGGCAAGACCGGCGGGCATATTCCTGATGACCGTTTTCGTGCCAATTTTGGCCGTGAGCACAGTTTCCGCATTGGCCACCCGGTGATCGTTGAAGGCGGTCCGCGTTTCCAGTATGGCGGTTACTGGTTCGTGATTGCGCAGCCCTGGCCGGTGGGTTGGGCCTATACCGACGTCGTGTATGTTGATTACATCGATGGCGGTTATTACTTGCTGAGCCCGGTACACCCAGGGGTTCAGATTTCGATCAATGTTGTTTTCTAGTTGATGATTGCCGGAGGTGAGGAAGGCCACGCTCTAAGTGGAGCGTGGCCTTTTTCGTCTTAGTGTGCTTCGGTAATCGTTGTGTTGGTTGGAGTCACCGTGTCGGTGGCTACTTCGGATACCGTTTTGTCCGCAGTGGTGACGGGCTGGATCTTCACCGTTGAAAGAATCCAATTCAGCTGGTGAAAGACTTCGTTGCGATCGACCGGCTTGAGGGACGGTTTGCCTGTGGACTTGGTCTCCTCCGGAATGGTTCCACTGGCCGTTTCCAAGCCGAGCGCAAACTCGTAACAGCTTCCGTTCCGGAAGACGTGATAGTACTTCACGTCGGCCTGGTTGTTCTCGGATTCAGCGAATGCTTCCACCGCACGGAACTCAGTGGCGCCAACTTTTGTCTTCGTAGTCGTCACCAGATCAGCTTCTGGATCGCCGGTTTCGGGAAAGGCAAATTCCGCGCATTCCTCGGACGCCATTTTAGGATTCACGCTGACGTTGAAAAACGCCGCGTTGAAGTCAGTGCCTGTGTAGAGTTTGCGTGCTAGTTCCACGGTGCTGACGGTAGTTCCGCCAGACTGAATGAAATTCATCTCGAAGGGTCCCAGCCCATCCAATTCCAGATTCGCCTCATCGCCTTTCTTGAGACTGCCATTTTTAGGGTAGCGAAACGAGACTCCGTAGGTCGGATCGACGTAGGTAGAGGCGGACAGCTTTCGCTGTCGCGACTTCTTTCTTGCAGGCGGCTGGTCGGCTGGCGGCGTGGAAGTTGAAATAGACGTGCTTACAACCGGTGTCAGCGGCTGGCTCGCGACGCTTTGACTTGGCGTCACAATGGCGGACGTTTTGTCTGACTCTTTTGAACAACCGCTTTCCAACAAAAATACTCCCAACAACGAGGTTGCGATTAACGAGCCGACAAGCGCGACTGTCTTTTGTTTGTCACCAGGTTTCTTCGGGCTTGGACGCGGTCCTTCCGGCATGTTCCGCGGTGTTTTTCCGAGTGGCTCTGTTGCTGGTCTCTTGTCTGAACTTCCTGATAATCCGAGTTGTGTAAAGTTTGCCATGTTGCCCTCCTGTACTGGCTCTGCCAGTCGAGAACAACAGGGGCAAGCTTGCAGCCATTCGGAAGGCGGCTGATTCCACGAGAGTTAGAGAAGGGCTGGTCAGGGAAAGTGTGGTGCATGGAGGGCGCTGTGGTGAACAGAACACAAGCGCACGTGTTTGAGCGGAGCTCTTGTCCGCTACGGCGGGGCACCATGATCTAGGCTATCGAGACGTCAAACCAGAAAGGTAGTCCCCGCCATCTTAATTACGCCAGCGGACAGGAGTGTCCACTCTACATGATCTAGAACAGCGCGGTTGGACGCCGCTTCCAGGGCTTGCCTTTTTCTTTAGCGACCGTTTCCACATCGTTCACATAAGCCCCGGTCTGGGTCAGGATGTGATGCAGATCGTTGCCCAGGCTGATAAAGGTGAATCCCTTTTCCAGGAATTCGCCTACGCGCGCGGTGCCAAAGAGAAAGAGTCCCAGAATGACTTTGTTCTTGCGGGCGTGCTCGACCAGTTTCTGCGTGGCCGCTCCCAGTTCCGGCGACGTGTACATGTGCGGGAACTCATATTTCTCGAAAAGGCCCATCGACATGCAGAGGTCGTTCTGGCCAAGGAACAGGATGTCGACGCCGGGGACGGCGGCGATCTCCGCCATGTTCTCGATACACGAGGCGGTCTCAACCTGTAGCGCGACGATCAGGTTCTTGTTGGCGTTGCCGGCGTAGCCAAGCAGGCCGGCCTTATTCATACTGCGCTGAGGGAAATACACCGAGCGCGTGCCGGTCGTAGGATATTTGTTGCAGCTTACAGCTTGCCGCGCTTCATTCGCGTTATTGATGTAAGGAATAAGAACGCCGTCGGCGCCCAAGTCGAGAGCCTGCTGAATTCCGGGGCGATCGTCGTATCCGCCCACGCGCACGATGGACTTGGCTCCTCCGCTGGCGATGGCTGCCAACATGAAAGAAAGCTTCTCATGGTCCATGGGGCCGTGCTGGGTATCGACCAGCAACCAGTCGTACCCGCTGTGGGCAAGTTGCTCGGCGACGGTGGGGCTGTGTGAATTCAAGAACAGACCGAGCTTGGGCGTGCCTTCGCGCAGTTGCTGTTTAAAGTCCGCGCCACTTAGGACGGCTTCGGGCATAGAAAAATTCCTCCGGATGAAAGTTTCTTAGTTTAACCCACACGACCTTGTGCGCCGGCACGTGGCCAATTTTTCTTTTAGAATTCATGACCGTGGGACAGGCGAGTGGAATAACGAATCGCTTGCGCTATTCGAATTGCTTTCGGAAACTGGCTAGCTGCTGTTTCAGGTCCGCTACTTCTTTTCTAACCTCAGACAGCCCGTCTTCCAAACGAGTGATTCTGTCAGCATCCGCCGAGACTTTGGCGAATGACGTGGGCGTCGGCGCCCGCGCCACATCAACGTCAACAAAGTCCTCGGCATCTCCACCTAGCAGGTGTTTGTAGCGGGATTCTTTGGTTCCCGGTTGCCTGGGAAGAACTCTCGATAACGGAGGATCGCGCTGCATCAGCCGCTGCAGGGTGGATTGCACTTCGGTGAGATCTTCGAAGCGATGCATGCGCTCGGTGCGGCCGCGAAGTTCACCCGGCGTTTGTGGCCCTCGCAACAGCAGCACGCAAAGGACAGCGGTTTCGCCACGGGTGAAGTTGAAGGCTTCCTGTAACCGATGCTCGTACTTGGTCACTCGGCTGTCTGCGCTACTGGTCGGGCCGGCGAGACGTTTTTCCTGAAGAGTGCTCAGAGCTTGCCGCACCGCTTCGTCGTCCAGATTCATTACGGGATCGCGGTTGTTCTTCTGGTTGCAGGCGTTGACCAGCGCGTTCAGAGAAAGCGGATAGTAATCCGGAGTGGTGACGTCTTTCTCTATAAGGGAGCCGAGCACTCGAATTTCGACGTCGTTCAGAAGTATGTCCGGCATGGGGGATCGATGCGCAGGTCTGAAACCTAATTTCCGACCACGAACATGTGGCCGTCGTTTTCCGTATAAATCTTACCGTCAGGGCCGAGGGAAAGAGGGGTATACGCCGCCCCTATCGCGAGGTTCAGAAACATCGATTGCTTCGGTTTCGTGAATACGCCCGTGTTTCCTTGCGAGAGTGTATAAAGATTGCCGTCCTCACTGTTCGCATACACTGTGCCGTTCATATCAATGGCCGGCGCATTGACGCACCATTCAAAACCGTTGGGGTGGTCGGAGACGCAATTGAGCGAGCCATCGGCGTTGCGGGTGCAGCTCTCTGTATTGGTGCTCTGAAATTTCCATTCGACCTGCAGGCTTGCACTGAGCTGGGTGATGTAATACACGGGCTGAACTGCCGTGCACAATGGATTATGCGGGTATGGGCAGTAAAGCGATGTGGAATAGTGGTTATCCTTGAGGACGATGGAATAAGTATTGTCGTGGGTGTAGACAGCCGGCGTCGAATCCCAGCCGAAGTCGAAAGCATCCAGGAAATTACCGGCGGAGTCGAACTTGAAGAGATGTCCGCGGCTGCCGTTGTAACTGGTCAGCGCAGGGAAAAGGATGGAGCCGTCTGGGAGCACCGTCGGCGAAGAGGAACCCTGATCCTCGATCAACCCCGAGCCCTTGGCGTTGGTAGTTGGGTCCACGCCCGGGGTGGCACCGACACGGCAAGCATTGGGTGTGTTGTTAGTTGGCCCGATGGGAACCAGGGAGCCGCAGCCGTCGTTCAGGAGATTCTGCAGGGATACGGTCCATTTCAACGTGAGGTCGGGGTTGACCGCAACGAGGTAGCCAACCTCATCGTCGAAATGTGTGCGGCTTGCAGTGTAGATCGTACCGTCGGACCCGATTGCCGGAGCCAGGTTTATGCCTGGCCTTTGTGATCCACACGGCACGGTCGGAGGAACGGCGTTGGTGCTCGGAGGCCAGGGCAACGAGGCTCCCTGGTCGGCAAGAAGCACAAACGTGCCTGGACAATTCTGTGACGACGCCGGCGGCGCGTTTGGTACCAATGTGGCATAAGACACAATGTTGGTCGTATCGCTCGAAGTGACCTTCACCAGCCACGCCCCGACCACGTCATTTGCAAACCAAGGGTCTCCGAGGGCGGGATCCGCGAGCTGAACCACGTTGTAATAGACGTTTCCGTTGGCGTCGATCACGACGGGGCTCGATGCGTATGTGTTGGTGGCCACGATCGGAGTTCCGGTAAAAGGGTTGATGTGTGAGGCAACCGACCCGTCCAGTTTTTTTATCTTCCACAGAGTTCCGCCAGCGCCCGGTACATAGAGAAACTGGCTCGCGTCAGCGGGATGAAACACCGGTTCCCAGCCAAACAAACCGAAGCCGCTCGGCTCCGGTTTCCAGTCGCTGTTGTACGTCCAGATTTGGACGAGATTACCGCTTTCCCAGGTGTAGCGGGTCTCTCCCCATATCTTCGAACTCCAGGCGTTTGGTCCGCAAGCCGGGAACGGAGACCGAGCCCAGGCACCAACAGGATTGCACGAGACGTAGGTGCCGCTCTCGTTGACCATATAAACATCGTTACCGTCAATTAGGGGTGCCTGGTAATGTGCCAGGAGTCCGGGTTCGCCGATGACGGGAGCATTTTCAGCCTGCTCCTGCTGCGTGAAGGGATCATAAGTAATATCCGCCAGTTGATGGCTTAGACTCTGTCCAGCCACGGCAACCATGCCCGAATGCTGGGAGTTTGCTCCCCACTGTGCCCAGAACGGAGTATTTGACGGAGCCGGCGGCGTTGTGCCACCGGACATCATGTTGCTCTTGCTGCTGCTGCATCCTGCAAGCAAAAGGCTAAGCAGAGCAGCGAACGCGATTTTGGGAATGCGCACCATCGACGACATGATACTCGACCTCAGTGGTCGAGCGCAGTTCCAATGGGTTGGATTCCAACGAGTTGGATTTTCAAGCCAAATAGATTCCTTTAATCCGACTCATAAGCTTTTTTGATTGGCAGCGGGCGGCGCTCCGCGATACCCTACCGTGTTCTGATCATCCCCCGAAACACACCTGAGTTTCGTTGCAACTTATTTGAGGAGATCCATGCCGACTGAACTGCGAAATTTCCTGGCCATTCCGTACGACGAACTGGAAGAGATGAATTTGAACGCGAAGGAGCAACGCAGGAATCGTGTTGCCACCCATAAAATTCAGGAAGAGCGGATCGAATACCTGACCGAGGAAAAGCGAATCAAGGCCGTGACCGTGCTGTTCAGCGATCTCGAAGGCCGGTTGCACATGCTGGATTACGACAAGAAGTTCCTGATCAAGAGTTGGGACAATCTTACGTTTGATGGGTCTTCGATCCGCGGATTTACTGCTCAGCGGGAGAGCGATCTTCGCCTCGGCATAGACTGGAGCGCCTTCTACTGGGGTCCTGCCGACGTATTCGGGCCGGGAAAAGTGCTTGTGTTCGGCGATGTGATCGACAAGGGCGGTACGCCTTACAGCGCTGACATCCGCGGCATCCTCAAGACCTACGCCGAGGGACTGTACACAAAGCACGGCTACACGCTCAACGCGGCTAACGAAATCGAAGGCTTCCTGTTTCAAGGGCCGGACGCGGAGCGTCGCTATCACGAAACCGGCAAGTTTGACTACGTCAACACCGGAGGCTATTACCATTCGCTGCCCGGCGACGTTTTGCGCACCTTCATCGACACCACTGCGGAAGTGCAGCGCGCGATGGGTTTCCAGAATGAAAAGGATCATCCGGAAGTGGCGCCTTCGCAGTTCGAGATTAACTATGGCTACGGAGAAGTGGTGGCTGCAGCCGACCAGATTCAACTCTACAAGCTGATCTGCCGCCAGGTCGCGACCCGCATGGGTTGCACGGCGTCGTTCTTGCCGAAGCCAGTCGTCGGAGTGAATGGTAGCGGGATGCACACCAATGTCTCGATCAGCAAAGGTGGCAAGAACCTGTTCTGGGATGCGAAGGGCGAAGAGAAGCTGAGCAAGATGGGCTGGGAGTTCATCGATCGCATTCTCACCCACGGTAATGATCTTTGCCTGTTGCTGAATCCGAGTGTCAATGCCTATCGCCGCCTGGATCCCCACTTTGAGGCTCCAAACCAGATCAAGGCGTCGCCGACGGATCGCGGCTCCATGATTCGCATTCCGATCGGCAACGAAAAGAGCATGCGCGTGGAAGTTCGATCGGTCGCGCCGGACGCGAACCCTTATCTGGTCATGCATTCGATCTTTAAGACCGGACTTGATGGCGATACGGCAAAGATCAAGAACCTCCGCCAGGCACAACGCTATCTGCCGGACAACATCTATGACGCGCTGGCCAACTTCCGCAATGCGAATTGGACAACTAAATTGCTGGGCGAGGATGTGAAGGCGCGCTATGCGGACTTAAAGCAGGCTTCAGCCGATCGCTGTCCGCGGCTGCTGGGAACGTTCGTGAAAGCGCCAGAGGTGCAGTATCACCACGATGTGTATAACCAGTTCCTGTGGAATTTGTTTTAGCCCGCTTAGGGCTGCAGCAAGCATGCCCGGAGATCGTGGGGCCAGCAAAGAATGTTACAATAGGTAAAGAATAACGGCCGGACTGAGCAATCAGCCCGGCCTCTTTACTTTGTAACGAAAACGAGGCTCGCGCTTAACTGCGTGAGCCATTTCTTTTTGGAGATGAACTATGTCCAACTTTCAAGGCAAGCGAATCACTCACGAATACACCCAAAACAACGTGGCTCCGCCCGAAATAGTTTTCCCGCTGCTGTGCCCGGTGCGCGAGGCGGAATGGATTGCGGGATGGCATTATCGTTTGATTTACTCGGAATCAGGCGTCGCCGAATTCGGTTGCATCTTCGTTACACCGAACGAAAGCGGCACAGAGACGACTTGGATGGTCACTGATTACGATCCTGCATCATTTCGCATTGCATATGCGTGGTTGAATCCGGGACTGGTGGCGGCACAGATTAGGATCGGTCTCAGCAGAATCTCAGGAGGACAGTCCGCCGCTAGCCATACCCACGCGTTCATTCAGCACATTTTCACCGGGCTTTCAGCGGAGGGGAATCGGGAGGTCGAACGCTATGACCAGAAATGGTTCCAGCACAAGATGAAAAGCTGGGAAATGGCGATTAATCACTACTTACAGACCGGAAAGCGGCTTGATGCCTCAGGGTGGGAGTGAGGGCACTGCGGCAGAGCGGTTGATCCTTATGCCAGGCGAGCGAATCACTAGAATTAGGATTGTGTTAGTACCTCCGTGCGACACAATTCATTGAAGGCTGGAGCACGCGGCTGTCATAATCAACTATCGACGGAGCGTGCTTCCTGGCCACAACCTCACTGACGGCAGCCTTCGAAGAGCGCTGGCTACCCGCATCTATTCTCTGCCTGCGCGATTACGACCTGAACAAATTCCTGCATGACTTGATCGCGGGTGTGACGGTTGGGCTCGTTGCCCTGCCGCTCGCCATGGCGTTTGCCATTGCATCCGGGCTCACACCGCAGGCGGGGATTTATTGCGCGGTGGTGACCGGGTTCCTGATTTCTGCGCTGGGAGGATCGAGGACGCAGATCGGTGGTCCGACTGGCGCATTCGTCGTCGTGGTGGCAGGAATTGTCGCCGTGCACGGCGTGGATGGACTGTTCATGTGCACGATGATGGCTGGCGTTTTGCTAATCATCCTCGGGGTTACGGGCATGGGCACGGCGGTGAAGTTCATCCCGCGGCCGATCGTCATCGGGTTCACTAATGGAATCGCGGTTCTGATCGCCAGCACTCAGATCAAAGATTTGTTTGGATTGAAGATCGAGAAAGTTCCGGGAGTGTTCTGGCTGCGCATGGAAAGCATCGCGGCCAATTTTCACACGCTGTCGTATGCAGCAACCGTTCTCGGCGTGGGTACTCTGGTGACACTATTGGTATGCCGTGCGGTTTCGAACCGCATTCCCGGGCCCATCGTGGCGATGGTCGTTGGCACGGTTGCGGTATTCGCACTCAAACTGCCGGTCGAAACCATTGGAACGCGTTTTGGAGGAATTCCGAGCGGGCTGCCTCACTTCGCGGTTCCGCGCTTTCGAACCGATCTGATTCACGGGCTGCTTGGGCCCGCGTTCACGGTCGCGATGCTGGGTGCGATCGAGTCGCTGATGTCGGCAGTCGTGGCGGATCGGATGAGCAATGACCATCACAATCCAAACGTCGAACTGATGGCGCAAGGCGCAGCCAACATTGTTTCACCCATGTTCGGTGGGCTGCCTGCAACGGGCGCGATTGCTCGCACTGCCACGAACATCCGTGCCGGTGCCAAGACGCCGGTGGCGGGAATGATTCATGCGCTGACCCTGGTCTGCGTGCTGCTGTTCGCAGCCCCCATGACCCGGTACATTCCGATGGCCGCGCTGGCGGCGATTTTGTTGGTCGTGGCCTATAACATGGGCGAGTGGCGGGAGATTCCGCAACTGCTGAAGCTGACCAAGACTGACATCAGCATCTGGCTGGTTACTTTCGCACTAACCGTGTTTGCCGACCTTACGGTGGCAGTTGAGGCTGGAATGATTCTCGCGGCGCTGCTCTTTATCGGGCGGGTGGCAAACACTACCACGGTATCGCAGGTGACCGACGACTACGTCGAGGATGGCCGAGTGCACATCCTGCAGGATAAAGACATTCCGTACTACGCGACTATTTTCCGCATTCACGGGCCGTTTCTGTTTGGAGCTACAGATAAAGTCGCAGTCATCACGGAGAGAATCCATGAGTTGCCGCCGGTGGTCATTCTGCGTTTGCGGAACATGACTGCGATCGATGCGACCGGGTTATACGCGCTGGAGGAAGTCGCGCGGGATCTCCATGCGTCCGATCGAACGTTAATTCTGTGCGGCGCCCGTGAACAACCAGCTCAACTTATTCGTCAGGCTGAATTCGAAGATGTAATCGGACGGGAAAACATTTGCAACAACGTGCAGGCAGCGTTGCGGCGTGCCGAAGATGTCTTTGAGGGATTGGAAAACAAAGCCGTGGCGGGCGCCGAGTGAGATCGGTCCTCCCCCAGAGGCCGAACTCATCCGCTTATCGACGCCCGCCAGGACCCTGTGCGCGGATCTCAAACTACTTGTTGTTGCCGGTCGTTGATGGTGCCTGCGTTATCCCCAAGTAGCCATTCACCGTTTGCGTGGACAGGGCTGTGTTGGTGGCGATCTCTGCGACCGTCTGGCCCTGCGTTCTCAAGAGGTGAACTTGCGCGCTGTCCGAGAGCCTGACCTCGTCTGCTGCAGGCCCATTCTTGGTTGGTTGTTTGACAGTCGCGGCTGGCCCCGTTGCGGGCTGCAATTGCGAAGCCGTAGATTGCGCTGCCGCGCCAAAGTCGAAAGCAGTACCCCCAGAAATCGGAGCTACCATGACGCTTCCTCCTTTCAACCTACCATTAGTCAGCCCATCGGCAATTCTGCGAATAACTTTAGGTCAAACAGATCTCTGCCTTGGGTCGCGCCTATCGAACTGTTTCTAATGTGCTTGATGACGTCTCCACAGGCAATTCTTTCCCATATTCGCCCCTCGGGATTGGATGTTCAGTGTTTCAGGCCCTTGCCGCACATCCTGGATGGCTTTATAGTCTGCTTGCAGTCTGTCTTGCTCTTACGGAGGGTCTACATGCTCCGAATGCTCTTGCACTGGTTCATAACCGCACTGGCGGTATGGATTACCTCACGCGTCGTATCCGGCTTCTATGTGGACGGCCCGGCTGCCGCGCTCATTGCAGCCATTGTCATCGGCTTGGTCAACGCGACACTGGGCTTGTTCTTGAAGATCATTACCTTCCCACTTACGATTCTGACCCTTGGGCTGTTCTGGTTTGTTATCAATGCCATCATGCTGGAGCTTGCTTCGGCGTTCGTGCCGGGCTTTCATATACGCAGCTTCGGAGCGGCATTCGTGGGCGGGATCGTGCTCACCCTGGTGAACATGCTGCTGAAATGGCTGGTGATGCCTTCGCGGCAGGGAGCCTGAGGTACATGTAACCGGTCTGCACTGGTTAACAAAAGTTTTGCTGATCGGCTACTTACCGGGCTTGCGTGGCCTTAGGGACTTCCAGTCATCCTCGTTGAGCAGTCTTCCCAATGCGCTGAACTCACCTGCGGCTTGCAGTTGTTCGCCGCCGTCCATCACCACTACCTCACCGTTGATGTAGCTTGATCCCTCGCTGACGAGGAACGCGGCGAGATTCGCTAACTCATCGACGGTACCGAAGCGGTTCAGTGGGTTTCGCTCGCGGGCAAACTGTTGCAGTTCCGGACGGGGAAGCAAGCGGGAGAAAGCCCCTTCCGTGGGGATCGGTCCGGGAGCGATAGCGTTCATGCGGATGCCGCGGTCTCCCCATTCCACAGCCAGGCTGCGAGTTAGGGCGACCACTCCAGCCTTCGCTATCGCGGAAGGCACGACATAGGCTGAACCGGTCGATGCATAGGTTGCGGCAATGTTCAGGACAACTCCACGGTGACCGGCTTGCACCCATCTGCGTCCGCAGGCCATCGTCGCATTGATCGTCCCCATCAAAACGATACCAATCACGGCTTCAAATGCGCCCGGGGACAGTTCCTCGGTGCGAGCCAGGAAGTTCCCGGCGGCGTTGTTCACCAGGATATCAAGCGGGCCATCTTTCCAGATGGATGCGACCATCTCTTCCACCCGCGGCTGATCCCGGATGTCGCAAGGGAGAGATCGAATTCTCCCCGGTGCCAACCCGTTCAGTTCAGCTTCCGTCTCGGATAAAACTCGCTCGCGGCGCCCACAGATGTAAACCGTCGCGCCCAACTCCAGAAAACGGTGGGCCATGCCTTTCCCTAGACCCGTGCCGCCGCCGGTGACGAGGATGCGCTTGTGGCGCAACAGATCGCTTTGAAACATGGGGACTCCTCTGCTTTCAGGCCGATGCGACTCCGAGTGATTGTAATCCAGGGAAGTTCGAGGCGCGGATCGGCCTCGACGAAGGGTGGCTATTTCTTCTTGCTGAGCTTGCTACGAATGTCAGGCCAGAATTCCTTGATGACCAGCGTCATGGTGTCATAGCTCATCTGTGTTCCCCAAACCTTCATGGTGTTGGAGGCGGTACGATCGGCACTAGGATGGTAGCTATACGTGGAGATGGCCGCCGCCGCTCCACTCCCCAACACCTCCGAGAAGTTAAACTGATGGTGCCCGGAATCGCTCCGCGTGACAACGATACGGCTGACGGCGTATCCAGTGCGATGCCAAAATCCCCCCTCACTCTCCTGAAAGAAACGAGGGTCCTGACTCAGGATGGACGGGAAAATCGCCAGGACCATAAAGTTTTCGATGATGCCGTCACCCGCCGCTGATCCGAAACGCTTGGCGTAGCCCTCCGCACCTTGGCCGTAACCGGGTTCGCTGTTTTGCGCCTGGCTTATGCCCGCCAGAGCTGCGTACCAGGGGATTTGGACATAGTCGAAGGCCGATCTAGTCACCACTTTGAATTTCTGTCCGGTTGAAAGCGGAGGGATATTGGCACCGTTCTTCACAGTGAGAAAATTCGGCAGCGCGAAGAAAAGCCGGTCCTTGGAGGTTCCCTCACTTGCCGCAGGGGCCTTATTACTTTGGCCGTCCTTGCTCTGGTCGGTTGGTTGGGTCTGAGTGGTTGGGGACGGCTGTGGCACAGATGGATCGGGAGGCGGTGCTTCCTGGGCAGCTGAACCGAGTAAAAGCAAATTTGCGAGGGCGAAGAAAAGAAAAGGCCGTGTTAGAAGGGTCTTCAAATGAATACGTCTCCTGTAGTTTCAGGTCTTGATCGCAACGGGCCGGAAACTTGAAGAAAGCAGCTACACCAAAACTCTCATGTTCACAGATCGGTCGAACGGATTCACACTCAGGGTAACAAAGGACGAGCGGGAGCGTCCCCCAAGGATAACCCGAGGGCAAGAATAGCAGTCGAGTTTTACATTACTTTACAGAACAGCGCCGCTTGTTCTGAACTTAGGACAAGACTTCCACAGTCCCACATTCTCGAATCGCTTCGCTCGCGCCGCATATACATCCGCTCTGTCTTTTGGGCTTCTTTCGCACCTGTCGCAAGCGACAGTTGTGCAGCGCTCGGAAGTGTCAATAATGCTAGGGGTGAACCCTTGCCGTGCGCGTCAGCCGAAAAAGCGTATGCTGTTGACCTCCGCCAATTCGGTCAGCTCCGAGCTCGAACTCGCGTCTGTGTGGAGTCTGACCGGTCGAAGAAAGACCATCACTGGTTGAAAGGAGATCCCCGATGATCACCTCCAGCACCAAGGCAAAGATCTTGTCACTGACACTTTGCTTCATTCTGGTTACGGTCACCATGCCGCTTGAGACCGAGGGGCAAACCACGCCCACGCCCGGTTATTCGGGACAAGGCGCGCCATTGACAGCCGAAGAGCTGCAAGGATTGGTCGCGCCCATCGCTCTCTACCCCGACGCCTTGGTAGCGCAGGTTCTCGCCGCCGCAACCTTTCCGGACCAGGTCGGGGTGGCGGATTACTGGCTTCAGCAGAACAAGAACCTGACCGGGAGTGCCCTCATGCAGGCTGTTGACAAGCAATCCTGGGATCCCAGTGTCAAGGCTCTGGTGCAGTTCCCGTCGGTGCTCGACAACCTGGCCAAGAATCTCGGCTGGACCTCGGCGCTGGGCGAGGCTTACCACAACCAGTCCGCCGACGTGATGACCGCGATTCAAACCTTGCGGGCCAAAGCCAAGGCAGCAGGAAATCTCAAATCCAGTTCACAAATCACAGTTGTGCAGCAGTCTCCGGAAGTTATCGTCATCCAGTCTCCAAGTCCGCAAGTTGTGTATGTTCCGCAGTACAACCCGACGGTCGTATACGGCTACCCATATACGACTCCCGGTTACAGCACGGCCGCACTCGTCACAACCGGGGTTTTGGCGTTCGGCGCCGGAATTGCCGTGGGTGCAATGATGAGCGGCGGATGTTGCGCCTGGGGCTACAGCAGTTGGAACTGTGGCTGGCACGGAACTGCCGTGGTGTATCACGGTGGCGCATACTACGGCAACGCCGCCTGGCACGGCGGCTACTACGGCACCTCCACATCCGCTTACGGAGCCTACGGTTCAGCCCATTACAGCCAGGGCTATAACCCATCAACCGGCACCTATGCGCGCGGAGCTTCTACCAGCACCGCGTACGGCACTCAAAAGGTAGGCCAGGCTTATAACCCGAGCACTGGAGCTTACGGCGCCACCCATCAAGGTTCGAATGCCTATTCTAGCTGGGGAAGCTCGACTGTCTCCAAGAACGGGCAGTCGGCATATTCGCAGCACTATTCTGATGCCCAAGGGTCGGTGGGATCGGTCCAGGGCTCGAACGGGGGAAAGGCTGTTGGCGGCACTGGTGCTTACAACAGTGCTGCGGCTGGTGAGACCGCAAACGGCAATAAGTATGCCACTGCCAACGGGAATCAGTACAAGAACACGGGGAGTGGCTGGCAGAAAAACGACAACGGGAGTTGGAACAATGTCAGCAAGCCGAGCGGGTCCAGTTATCAGAACACGCCACACGGCTACGGACAGCAGGACCATAGCGGATCGTCAGCGTTCAGCGGCTCGGGCGGCGGCGGCTGGGACTCAAGAGCGGCAAGCTCTCGCGGCTGGTCAAGCCGTGGGGGTGGTGGAGGTTGGGGTGGCCGAAGGTGATTTCCGCCGTTACTCGGTAACCAGGAATGAATGAAAGAGCTCGGAGGACTGGGAGTATGTCGCAATTGCTACGAGGCCGCACGATCAATTCCCTGGACAGGTGGATGCTGTTCACCCTGTTCGCCCTCATCATCTGCTTCTCTTCGTGCGGCAAGCCCGAGACTCCGGCTACGGCAGAAGCCAAGACATTTGCTTCCCCGGACGAAGCCAGCAAGGCGCTCATAGCAGCAGCGCAATCGGCGAATCAGGATGCCATCTTCGCCATCTTCGGTCCGGAATCGAAGCAACTCATCGCCTCCGGCGACGCGACACAGGACAAGGAAACCGTCGACGCTTTTGTTGCCGCCTATAACACGATGAACCGCTGGCGCAAGATGGACGACAAATCACAAATCCTTGTGCTAGGCGTTGATAATTTCCCCTTCCCCATTCCGCTCAAACAGAATGGGGATGGGCGCTGGTACTTTGATACCGCCGCGGGGAAAGATGAAATTCTCGCGCGACGGGTCGGCCGCAATGAATTAGCCGCAATAAAGATCTGCGGCGCGCTGGCTAATGCCCAGGCGGAATATCATTCGCAACCTCACGACGGCGCGAAACAGTACGCCCAGAAATTTATCAGCGACGAGGGGAAACAGAACGGCTTGTACTGGCAGGCGGCAGAGGGCCAGCCCAAGAGTCCTTTAGGGCCGTTAGCAGCTTTCGCGACTGCAGAGGGATATACGGTGCAGCAAAACGCGCACCAACCTTTCCACGGATACTATTTCCGCATGCTGACCAGGCAAGGCGCGCAAGCGAAAGGCGGCGCCAAGGACTACGTTGTCGACGGCAAAATGACGGGCGGATTCGCGTTCGTCGCATACCCCGCCGAACACGGCAATTCTGGGGTGATGACGTTTGTCATGAACCAGGACGGTGTCTTGTACCAGAGGGATCTTGGCAACACAACTACGGAAACGGTAACCGCCATGAGCGAGTACAATCCCGATGCGAACTGGAGCGCGGTCGTGGAATGAGCAGGCTTTTTGGGGAACGATAAAATCTGGTCGGCTCGTCGCGCCGCAACAAGGTACAGGAAAGTAAATCTGAAGCCAGGAGAGTCATAATGAATCGAGAAGCCGACAATACTTGTGAAAAGCAGTCTGCCCCCAGAACGTCCCGCTCTGACCATAGACCCGCGCTGCTCCTCGTCGCAGCCGTGACCCTTGCAACCATTCTTCCTGCCTTCGCCCAAATGGGCGGGGGATCAGGCGGAGAACTGCAGGAGAAAATCGCCGCTATAAAGCAGGCAGCTGCAGAAAATCAGCAGAAACTTCACCGCTATCAGTGGATGGAAACAACCCAGCTCACGCTCAATGGCGAAGCCAAACCGCCGCAGACCTCGATGTGCCAGTACGGCCCCAACGGAATACAGAAGACGCCAATGAGCGCACCTCCACCACCTCCCAGCGGAGGAAGAATGAAGCAGAGGATCATCGAGAAGAAGAAAGAAGAGATGAAGGATTACATGGGACAGGTAAAGAGCCTGCTCGCACTGTATGTTCCGCCCGACCCGCAAAAAATGGCGCAAGCCTTCCAGTCCGGCAATGCTTCGTTGAATTCGGCTCCAGGGTCGTCGGTGGCGCAAATCGTCTTTAAGAACTACGCCCAGCCGGGAGATCAGATGACACTTTCGTTTGACACCAGCGCCCGAAAGATCAGCATGGTGAATGTGAATACCTACATGGATGACCCGAAAGACGTGGTCACATTGGCAGTTCAGATGGCGAGCCTGCCCGACGGCACAAACTACACGCAACAATCGGTTTTGAACGCAACCGCCAAGAAACTCCAGGTGACGACAACAAATTCCAATTACCAGCTGCTCGGAGGCCAATAACCGCGGAAAATGCAAAGTATGAAGATTGGTCGGGACGGGCAGATTTGAACTGCCGACCCCTCGCACCCCAAGCGAGAAAATCATCTACGCAGAGCCGTGCTCGGGAATCAAGACGTTACGCGGGTTTCACTCCGGGCGTGAATTGTAAGGCGAGTATGCCTTTTGCACAAGGTGTTTTTCGTCGGGGCCTCGGCCGTGTCGATGACGTCGAGATCTCATCCTAGCGCGTTGCGACGCAAGCTCACGATAGTCTGCGGCATTCTCGATGGGCACGAACCAATAGGTGTCCATCATCCGCTCAGACTTTGTCCGCCCTTTTGTGGTGTGATGTCGCGCCCTCTCGATGAACTTGAGATTTCCGGAAAGTTTGACTCTCAGACGTTGCGGGATTCTCAACCTCTGTGTTCTGGAACTGCTCTTGAACCATCTCTCAAGGTCGGCCCAGGATCTGACATCGTCCAGCCCCATGAACGGTGTATGTCCTGGTCGACCAATCGTGGACGGCGGTCTATCCTTCTTTCGTCGATTCACTGTCGCCCCCAAAATGATCTCGAGCCAGCTTCGATCTTCCGATGGCCCTACCATCGAATGACCTAACTGGCTCGTCCCCTCCGAAAAAGGGAAAGTCAAAATGTCCGCAGGTAGGGCCTGCTCTCACAATACGAAGTGCAACTGTGGGGCCATCGTTGCTGGCGCAAAGTCTTTAAGAAACAACGGTATTACTTTGGTTATCTGGGAAAAAGTTTGCCATTTCTTTGCCCCAGCCCAGAACCTCGTGTCAATTGTAGAACGATTTCCTTTGACTTTGGTATCACATTTGTCTTACTATTTAGTCCGCCATGGAAACACACAAGCCTATTGATTACTACGATCTATTCGCTAGCTTAGTGCACCGCTTGGGCGACCGAGTTCGCCAGCGCGACGAAATGGATGTAGAAATTGCAAAACTTCGGCAGATGGTTGTCTCCGCCTTTCAACTTCTCCCCGAAGAGAAGCAAAATATTTTCCACAAAGAAATGGACGACATCGTGAATCAAAGCACTGGCCTTCAGGACGCAATAAGGCTGGTATTCTCAGCGCACCCAGATGAATGGCTTACCGTTCTTAACGTACGTGAATATCTCGCTGAGACAGGATTTGACTTCAGACATTACCGTACGAATCCTTTGGCCTCTATCGGAACCACACTCAAGCGTATGGTTCCAGTTGACCTGGAGATGACGACTTCTGGAAGCGGAACGCTTTATAAGCGCCGGAAGACCATTGGCCAGCGACTCACGGAGTACGCGACAGGGCAGGGACCAGACTCGAGGGCGAATGCTCTGGCGGATGCCATCGGAAAGGCCCGGCAGAAGAAGGGAATGCCCCCGCCCCCGAAGTTTTATGGCAAATGATTTTTAGGAGTCCAATTCGATTGAAAGGATAACCAGCATGTATGGAATGAGAGGGCCACCAGAGGTTATATAGAGTGAGGGCATTCACGGGCAGCAACCCTTGAATGCCCCTTGCGGCCACGTAGCTCAACTGGCGAGAGCGCCCGGCTGTTAACCGGGAGGTTGCGGGTCCAATCCCCGTCGTGGCCGCCACACTAGCACATTCATTATCAGCTTTGCCCTGCCAGAAAGACAAGCGCCTTGCGAGGATAGGCTCCCAATTAGACGACAGACGCAAGCAAGCTCACCCGCGGGTGCATCTCGCTCAAGTCCGCGGTAGTAAGGTTCACGTACCTCCGCGTCATTTCCAGGCTGCTATGCCCAAGCACGCGCTGTAGATGAAACACAGAGCCGCCCTTCCGCAGATAGTTGACAGCGAACGTATGCCGGAAGGCGTGCAACGTCCGTGCCGGCGGGTCAAACCCTAGGCGGTTGCACAGGAGCTTTACGTCACGAAGCATTACGCGCCGACCCAACCGCGTCTCATTACGACTGGCCAGAAGTAGCAGGTCCCGCTTTCTGACGTGGTCTGCCATGAAGCGGTAGAGAACTTTCCGCAACTCGAATGAGAACGGAACCACGCGTTGCTTTCGTCCCTTGCCGTCCAACGTCACAAGCAAATTGTCCAGGTCAATGTCACGAACGTGCAAGGTCAGAGCCTCGGTGATGCGGCATCCGGTATCAAGAAGGATGAGCACAAGCAGATGCAGGCGACGCTGGCAAAACCCGCGGGGCTTCCAACTGATGAGACGTTGTACTTGTGCCGTGGTGAATGTGGGCAGCACAATCTGAGGCTCTTTCATTTGCGGGACCTTCGATGGCGAGCCGGACCACTTGAGGTAAGCGTTAATGGCGCGGATAGCAGAATTGCAGCCGGTTGCTTTCAGGCCCTTCTCACGCATCCGCAGCACGGCGTCTTTCAGCTCTTCTGGTGTAGGGGACTCGGTGCGTAGCCATTTGAAACTGTGCTTGTACCACTCAACTGTCGCGGGTGCGACGTTGTGAAGGTACAGACGTTCGTGGATGAACTTCTCAAAACGCGGTTCCATGTGCCCTCCAAGGCGAGTAGTCAACCATTGGAGGAAAACCACGTAACTTGTTGAATGGTCGGGACGGGCAGATTTGAACTGCCGACCCCTCGCACCCCAAGCGAGTGCTCTACCAGGCTGAGCCACGTCCCGACGGGCAGGAAACCCGCTGCTTCGCTCCAGCCGCAGCGGATGGGGTTGACTCACCGATTTTACACCAGCAGACGCGATTGCGTTTGTCGCCGGCTTTTTTTTCGATCACATTGCGCGTCCAGGTTCGGATAAACTCGCGATAGTCGCAATGAACGTTCGCTTAGTGACGGTCGTCCCGGTCCTTATCTGCATTTCCTTTGCGTTCACTACCCAAGGGCAGACCGCAGCACCTTCACAGGATAAGTGCGCAATCGCGGGGACAGTCGTGGACGCAATCAGCGGACTACCCTTAAAAGGGGCCGACGTCCGGCTGAAGAGTATGCAAAACGCTTCCGGCCCGCAATCGACGTCCGCCAGTACCGATGCCAACGGACATTTCGTCTTCGACGGCCTATCGGTTGGGAGATACGTGGCTTCGGCAACGCGCGACGGCTACGTGAAGAACGATCCTTGGTTCGGCGACACTCGCAGTAAGTGGCTCGTGCTCGGGCCAGGCCAACACGTTAATGACGTCATCATTGGTCTGCTTCCTGACGGTGCCATCGCCGGTCATATCACCGACGAAGCAAGGAAACCGCTTCGGGGCGTGTCCGTGCACGCCATGAAGTCCTCGTACCCGCGAGGCCGGCGCGAACTTCACGACGTGGCCCACGTCGTGACCAACGACGCAGGCGAGTATCACATCCCATCCCTGACTCCGGGAAAATATTACGTTCGCGCTAAGCCCCCTGCCTCACTAAAGGCTAAGCCGGGAAGCGATAAGTCCTACGTTCCTGTTCTTTATCCCGCCGCAAATGACATCTCCCACGCAGTTGCCCTGGTGCTTCGTGCCGGAGAGGATCTTGCCGGAATTGATTTAAATCTCGTGCCTGTGCGGACATTCAACTTGAGTGGCCGGGTAACGAATGCGCAAACCTCCTCGCCCAGCAGCGAGGCCGAAGTCACGCTACTCAGCGACCAAGGGGAGACAGTCTTCTCGCCAGGCGAGAATTTTTCCGCTCATGGCCAGGCAAACTTCGAGTTTCAAGGCGTGCCTCCCGGATCCTATGTGGTCGTGGCTCAACAGCCCAGCAGCCCGCGACAACCCAAAACCATGTGGGGATGGACTTCCGTCGAAGTCAAAGATACGAACGTCGAGCATGTGGAAGTCGTGGTAAGTACGGGGGTGGATATCAGCGGCAACCTTCGTGTCGAAGGCGACAAGGCCGTCGACCTGACTAAAGAAGATCATCAACATCGCGGAATGGTGGGCTATCTGGAGTTACAAGGGCCCTCGGCGTTGGCGGCCCTGACTCCCGATATTGACAATGCCATGGTAAGCGCTGATTGGAGTTTCACCTTCCGCGAAGTTCCCCAAGGCGATTACGGCATTCGTTTTGCGCCCGTGCCCGAAGGCTTCTATCTCAAGTCAACCGGTGTCGGCGATGTGCTCGAAACCGGGATAACCGTCAGCCGTGGCCATTCTCTGCCTTCCCTGGATCTCGTCTTAACCCCGGGAGCCGGGCGAATTCGGGGCACGCTAGAGCGCGAAGAGCATCCCGTTGCTGGTGGTTTGGTTGTTCTGCTGCCTGATGGAAAGGGGCGCGGTCAGCCAAGCGACTATCAGGACTGCATCACAGACTTATCGGGCGGATTCCATTTCTCGAACATTGTTCCGGGAGACTACACGATGTTTGCATGGGAGCAAATCGACCGAGGCGCTTATTTCGATCCTGATTTTCTTGCCCGGTTTGACGATCGCGGTAAAGCGATCCACATTGAGGAGGACGACCACCTAAACTTGAAGCTCGACGCTATACCCCCTGCTGAGGCCCCGCAGTAAAAGGCTTCTCCACTGCTGACTTCACTTGGAGCAGCGGTCCGCAGTGACTAGATATCTGGGATGGAAAGCTGGCCCAGGAGAAGTTAGGGCTCCAAATTTACCTGGAATCCAAAGGCTTTCAAGAGGTCTGGAGGAACGTACTTGTGGTCCTTGTTCTGCAAGACCCACTCTCGCAGCGCCCTTGAGCTTTGGTACTGCTCGGGCGAAAGCTTGAGGGAATCGACCACTCTTTCAAACGAGCTCTCCGAGACAGATGGCGGGTTTGTCGGTCCGGGTAGGTTCGAGTCCGAGGTTCCGCGTTGGGGTGCCATCAAGAGCCTCCGTGATTAACGAATTATAGCTGGCCGGGTACCAGCTCAATTTTGACAGCAGAAGGTGCTTTTTGTCACCTGCCCAGCCAAATTTACTTGGGACACCGCATCGGGCAGACACCTAGTCCTTGCGATTCACCGGATTCTAAGGTAACGTACGTTCGGGACGAACGACGGAACGGCGCTGATTTTTTCGTCTTGCCGTGATTGTGGAATTCATTTTATCTGAGAGAGTATGAAACGAATTCTGAGCCTGCTGCGACTGTATCCGCGCACCCAACTCGGGCCTTTGGAGCAGCAACTGCTATCCGCGTTGTGGATGCGGGGAAGCGCGACGGTTCGTGAGTTGCTGGATGCGGGCGGCATCAAACTGGCTTACACCACCGTGATGACTACGTTGGACCGGCTCTACAAGAAGCAATTGCTGAACCGCGTCGCCGAAGGAAGAGCGTTTCGCTACTCTCCGCGATACACGCAGGAGGAACTCGAGAAAATGGCGGTGGGCGAAACTATTCGCCAACTGCTTGGCTCGGGGGGAGCAGCGACCCTTCCACTCTCGTACCTGGTGGAGGCCGTCAGCGAACACGATACTCGTCTGCTGGATGATCTGCAGCGGTTGCTGGATGAGAAACGTCGCGACCTTCGAAGCGAAATTCGGACCCAGGAGAAAGGTTGATGTTCGCCGCGCGTTGCATCGGAGTCTCGCTCGCCGTCTTCATATTGCTGTACGTATTCGTCTCGCTGGCGGTTTCTCAGGGGTGGAAAGTTATATCGCGCGCGTTTCGACCGCGGTCTGCGCGAAGCTCCGCTGATTTGTTGTTCGTTCTGCGCGTCCTGCCACTGGCGCTGTCTTTCTTCGTGACGTTGGTGTTCGCTTTGCCGTCTTTCCTGCTGCTCGAACCCCGTTTGACCGATGAGGCAATTGGAACCGCCCCACTGATGCTGGGATTGTGTTGCTTAATCCTGATTGGAACCGGAATCGCTCGCGCGGCCATGGCTCAACGGAGAGCTTCGCTCGCCCTCGTCAAATGGTTAGACGGCTCCATGCTGATGAAATCCCAAGTTAGTGGATCAGGCGGCGAGTCTGTACCGATTTTTCGCACTGGCAATGATTGTCCGACCCTCACGGTTGCCGGAGTGTGTGCACCGAAAGTCCTGATCTCTGAGGCAGCCGTTGCCACGCTCAATCCGCCCGAACTCCGAACTGCGCTGCGGCACGAAATTGCGCATGCGCTTCGCTACGACAATCTGAAGAAATTAGTTTTCCGGTTTTCTGTTTTTCCCGCGATGGCAGATTTGGAGCACGCCTGGTCGGAGCAAACCGAGATGGCCGCCGATGATGCGGCAGTATCGAGCTTTACTGATGCTCTCGATCTTGCCGCCGCACTGATCAAGGTCTCGAGATTAGGTACGATTGAATCGTCCGGCGAACTGACCATGGCTCTCCTGCACAGCTCGACTGCATTAAGTGCGCGTGTGCATCGATTGGTCAGGTGGAACAAGGATCAGAGCCGACAAGCCTTTGGAAGATGGTGGTATGCATTGCCAGCAGCGGCGACGGTTATGCTTGTAGTGATGACCTACGGCTCGATGCTCACGCGAATGCACGCCGTGACCGAGTGGCTCGTGCGCTGAGCAGCGTTTAGGTTCCCGATCGGTTTTCTCGAGAATCAGACTGACCTGCGTTCCACACTCTACTGACGCAGTCCGTACACGGTCAATCGCCCCTGAGCCGGAACGTACACCTTACCGTTCGCTACGGTTGGGACGGTGAACTTCACAGCGCTGCCGGGATCATCGCGCTTGCTGCTCTGGCTGCTGTTGTAGAGTTCAGTGCCGATATCGGTGGCATCGTAGGCGTGCAATGTCGCAGAGCCGCTCAAATAATTGTCCGTCTGTAGCGCCCACACAATTCCATCAGTATTGCCGTTGGCTGAGATAGAAGGGGTCGGGCCCGGAAAGCCGAAATAAGTTGGCGACACCGAAACCGCGCCATTCGAAAGTTGCCCCGCAGTCGGATTGAAAGCGTACTGCCTCAAATAGTCGCCGCTACCGCCGAAGTAGACGTTGTTGTTCCACCAGGCTGGCGTAGCCCATAGGCCCCCGATCGCGTTTTCCATATCCTGCACGATGTGGTTGCTGCTGGAATTGAAGTGTCCCATCTTGTCGCGATCAATCAGGTAGATGGAACCTTCCTTGCCCACTTCGATCAGCAAATGCTGATGCGGCGCACCCTGGCCCTGGTCGGGTAACAGGAGCACTCCGCCAGAACCCACATCAGTATCGCCGTTGGAGAGATCTTGCTGGTTGTACGGAGTGAACCAATCAGTGAGAGGGAAGCGGTCGCCGCCTGGCAGTGAAAGTTCCACCACCGTGTCGCTAAAGTCCTCTCCGCCTTTCTTGCCATCATAGGTTCCATTGCCGGTGGCGAAGAAGAGGTTGGACGAACTGTCGGCAGCTAAACCGGTACCGGATTGCCAGATGCCTCCCAATCCGCCATTGGGTGTGGAGTTCCAGACCGCAATCTGCTTCAGCGTGGTTTCATCATAGGACATCACCCAACCGTGGTAAGGTCCAATGTCGCAGTGCGAGGCCCAGCCGATGTATACGGTGTTGTTCTGCAGAAGCAAGCCGGGCCGCTGCGCTTCGCGCAGTGGATCGAAGCTGATAAATCCGCCGACATTACCGTCGCCGTTTCCCTTCACCTTCGACCGAATGACTACTGGCGAGCCCGGCCGTTCCTTCCCGCTGGTGATATCGAGCGCATGCAGGCGCTGGAAGAAATTGCCATTCTCTTTGGTCTTCGCGATCAGGTACATGGTACCCGTAGCCGTATCGATAACGGGCGTGCTCGTGATACCGATTTCCGGGATGATGTCGCTGCAGCTTACGTCGTTGCTCGACGCGGTGGTAACGCCGCGTTTGGGATGAATGAAACTTCGGTGCCATAGAGGAGAGCTGTTGAGTCCAGTCTTGCTGTCGGCATCGAAGGCGTAGACGCTGTCATGCTGCGTCGCCACATATACGACGTTATGAACGCCGAGGCCAGGAATCGTGACATTTGGCACGTAAAGCGGCTGAGCGTACACATAGCCATCGACGGCGTGCGCGAAAAGCTTGCCGAAACTGGAGGCATTTACGTTGTCGGGCGTCAGAATCGTCTCGTTCAGGTTTTGCCCATCACGGCTGTTGTCATTGCGAGAGGTCGTGACGCTGACCTGCGCATGGGACAGAGGAAGGCAAACCGCGAAGCAAACCAGAACTTTCCAGACGAGTGACTTCATGAGTTTCCTCAAACAAGAGTATTAAAGTGTGGTACTGAAACCCGGAAAGGCTTAACTGACGCCACTTTCGAGGCATCACGGGCGGGGATCAGTGTTCTATCGGAGTATTGAGATGTCAAGAGGTGTTTGGTTAGGGGGCTTTCTTCTCAATTTGTGCACACAATCGAAGCAAAGCCAGGGATGTGCGTTGCCGGCCAGGGAACGGTGGTCGCGCAAGCATTAACCGAGATGCCTGACTTCGTTCAGGATGACAGTGCACGAAAGAGGATGATAGCCAATGAAGCTAACGCCTCGCGGCCGGGACCTTCGCCGGTTCCGGGGTGGCACTGGGCATGGTGGTTACGCGCCCAGTCTGGGGAGCACTTTGTGCCGGTGCCGGGACTGCGGTCGGAGAAGCTGCCGGCGTTAAACCGAGCTGCTTCCTAACTTCGGTGTCAAGCTTGGTCAGAGTATCTTTATTCTCCTTGAGGAAGGCACGCGCATTTTCGCGGCCCTGGCCGATGCGTTCTCCCTTGTAGCTATACCACGCGCCGGACTTCTCGACGATGTTGTGGGCCGCGGCGATATCGAGCAGATCCCCCTCGCGCGAAATACCCTCACCATACATGATGTCGAATTCGGCTTCTCGGAAGGGTGCGGCAACTTTGTTTTTTACGACTTTGATCTTGGTGCGTGAACCGGTGACGACGTCGCCCTCTTTGATCGCGGCAATGCGCCGAATATCAATACGCACCGAGGAGTAGAACTTCAACGCACGGCCGCCAGTGGTGGTCTCGGGATTGCCGAACATTACACCGATTTTTTCGCGTATCTGGTTAATGAAGATCAAACAAGTTCGCGACTTTGAAACCGTCCCAGTGAGCTTGCGCAAAGCCTGCGACATCAGCCTGGCCTGCAGGCCCATGTGGCTGTCTCCCATTTCGCCATCGAGTTCGGCCTTGGGCACCAATGCGGCGACCGAGTCGACGACCAGCACATCGATCGCGCCTGAGCGCACCAGGGCTTCGGTAATTTCAAGTGCCTGCTCGCCGTAATCTGGTTGCGAGACCAGGAGGTTGTCGACATCGACGCCAAGCTTCTTGGCGTATCCGGGATCGAGCGCGTGCTCGGCATCGACAAACGCAGCCATGCCACCCATCTTCTGGGCCTCGGCGATGACCTGCAGCGTAATCGTGGTCTTGCCCGAGGATTCCGGCCCGAAAACTTCGACGACGCGTCCGCGCGGAAAGCCGCCGACGCCCAGGGCTGCGTCGAACGAGATTGCGCCCGTAGGGATCACGGCAATGGGGACGATAGCTTCCTTCGATCCCAGACGCATGATCGAACCCTTGCCAAACTGCTTTTCGATTTGTGCAAAGGCCAGATCAATTGCTTTTGTCCGTTCGTCGGCCATATGAGGCGGCTCCTTTTGAGCTAGCAGGATGAGTCAGGCCGAATTATACACGCGGCTCTAAGCGAAGGAAAAGCGAATTCGGCAACAATCGGTGGAAAAGTTCCCGAATTGGAACGCTTCTCGTAAACACTGAACAGGCGCACTCGGGCAGAGTTTGCATAGATTTTGCAAATCAAGTCGTATTTCTCCGCTTCGTGAAACCGATTTTGTAGTAACATTCGCGGCATCAACACTTGCCTACTGTGCAGTGTGGGTAAAAGTGACGCCTCCCGCGCCACCATGTCTTTGACCTCGGAGGTCTTGCGTGGAACAACAGTCCCTGGGTAATTCTTCTGCGGCCGCACCTGGCTCTCGATCTTCTGCAACTCATCGGGAAGGTCGCGGTGTCTGGGTCCTAACCGCATACGGTATTTCTGGGTTGGCGCTGTTTGGAATATTGGTCTATTACTTTTCGACCTACGTGACGCATTAGCTGCGGGAAGACCTTTAGGCCGCTGATCGTGACTTGATTCGCGCGAATGCATCGGTTGGGAAGATGAGGGGTTAGTGTATCCAGATCCTTCTCGGTGAACCGCGAACTTCGATCGCACTCCGCAGCCTCGTTCGTGAACATGCTACAATGAGCCGCACTTAAACGCTTCTTTCGAGCAGCAGACACCCAGCGTTTCCCCAATCTTTACGAGACGGAATTGCGCCCGTGGCCCAGGATTCCTTGAACAGTACGCCCGTCACATATGCCGACGCCGGGGTCGACATCGACCGCGCGAACCGCACCAAGAAGCGGATCAAGTACCTTGCGCACAAGACCTTCACCCGGGGCGTACTCAGCGAAATCGGCGGCTTCGGCGGTTTGTTCGCCGTGGACAAGACAAAATATATCGACCCGGTGCTGGTCTCGAGTGTCGACGGGGTCGGCACCAAGCTGAAAGTCGCCTTCGAAATGAAGGTCCATCACACGATCGGCGCGGATCTGGTGAACCACTGTGTCAACGACATCGCGGTGCAGGGCGCGACTCCACTCTTCTTCATGGACTATCTCGCCACAGGAAAGCTTGAACCGGAGGTTGCGGAGAAGGTGATCGAAGGCCTGGCCGAGGCCTGTAAACATAACGGTTGTGCCCTGATCGGCGGCGAAACCGCTGAGATGCCGGGCTTTTACCCTGATGGTGAGTACGATTTGGCGGGGTTCATCGTAGGCGTGGTTGAGCGCGAACGCATCATCACCGGAAAGGCGGTCGAGGTTGGCGATGTGATTTTAGGATTAGCTTCTAACGGCCTGCACACGAATGGTTATGCGCTGGCTCGCAAGCTGCTCTTCGAAGTTGGCCATTACACGCCGGAGTCCTACGTTAACGAACTCAAGGGCAAAGTCGGCAACGAGTTGATGAAAACTCACAAGAGCTATTGGCCGGCGGTGAAGCGTCTGCTGGCGGATGGCGAATGTGTTTCGGCGATGGCTCACATCACCGGGGGAGGCATCACCGAAAATCTTCCTCGCGTGCTTCCCCGAGGCGTCGCGGCGGTGATCGAAATCAATTCCTGGCCGGTGCCGCCCATCTTTGAACACCTGCAGCAACTCGGCAATGTGCCGCGAGAAGAAATGCTCCGCACTTTCAACATGGGATTGGGCATGTTGCTGGTAGTTCCGTCCAAGAAATTCAAGAAGGCTCAGACACTGCTGGAGCGGGCAGGAGAGAAAGCGTTTACCGTTGGGAGGATTGTGAAGGGCGACCGGAAAGTGATGTACACGTAACCGGCTTTTCGCCACAGAGACACAGAGTTACAGAGAAAAACTTTTTTTCTCATTTCTGATCAAGTCTCGTGATCTCCTACCTGTTCAGCAAATCCACCGGCTCTCGTACGTCCGTCACTCTGAGATGTTTTGCCAGCGCTGGATATCTCCTCGCCACTGCTTCGTACATCGCATAAGCCACATTGCGGTAAGAGAAGTGTCCAGCGGGGCCGGTCCTCAGCTCGGAGATGTAGGCCACCTCAGCGAAGTCCATTTTGAACAATGTTCGCTTGCGGAATGCCAGCGGAATCGCGTACTGGGCATTCTCCCTCGACTCCACACCTGGACGTTGAGCTAACTGTTCAACAATCTCAGCCGTGCGCCGCATGACAGCGTCGTAGCTTTCCCGCGCTCCGGCCGCATTTACTTCTTCAGGGATGTCGTAGCCGTGCCGGGTGGTGAATTCCTGTCCGATCTGGATGCAGCGCCGGTGCCGGTGCATATCACGGAATCCACCGACATCCATCAGGATGTCGAAGCGGAACTGCTGTCCGGCACAGAACGGGCGCAGCATTTCATCATGTTTGCCGCGGTGGCGCAATCCCAGATCAATGATTTCGCGGCGAATGCGGTCTCCCGCAGCCGCGATCGCCTGCCGGATTTGGCGATAGGGATAGTGGCTGTGTTCATAAATCAGCGTGGTCGCGAGTTCCACTTCCAACGGTTCTTCATCGAGCAGGTCAACCGTGGGCGCCGGAGTAACTGCAAGATTTCCGAGCAACTCTTTTGCAACTTGCCGAAGTTCGCGGCGGGTCTCGATCTCGTAGGAATTCGGATCGGCATACTTCACCAGCGTGGGAGCCATCCGCACTTCGCGCAGCAACTCCTGCTCGGCTCGCTCGCCAAGTTCGGGAGAAGCAGCTCGAATCTGCTCGACCAGTTCGCGCAACGAACCGTGGCTGGCGTTGTATGCCGGCGAAACTGCGGCTCGCTTCAGCAACTCGCCCAGATTGCGAACCTCTTTGTGGGTGTGCGAAAGCAGGCGCGAGACTTGAGTTTCAAGCGTGCGGGCGTTGACGATCTGCCCCAGCGACGTATTGGTTGAAAGCGGCAACAGGTAGCGCGAGATGTCGAAAGCTCGCGCCTTCAAGGTCCGCTCGTAGGCTTCTTGCTTCATCTCAGGTGGTTTCGGCGTGATGTCAAGCAGATAGCGAAACGTGCGTTCCGAAAGCGATTCGTATTCTGCGAATAGATTCTCGACTGTCTCTCGATATGACGCCAAGGCCTGCTGATCGTCATCGAAATTCGGCGTGAAGTAGCCGCTCTTCTTGAAATCCTGGTAGCGAGTAGAACGTTCCTGACCGTCCCAGCGTTGTTCGTCGGCCACCGCGATCGCCGCGAGGATCGACAAGCGCTCGATGGCCAAGGCCACATGTGCCAAGTCCGCAATCGATCGGTGTCCGTACTGAAAGTAGAACGTGTTGAGAAATTTCTCGGCCTTTTGCTGGCTGATCTCCTTGAGCGACTCCTTCATTGAAAGAGAAGATCGCGAGTACTTCGCCATGGCATAGGCCTGAACCTCCGGCTCCACGCCGTACACGGCGTAAACTTCCACTGCTGGCGCATCGGGAGACGGCTGGTTTCCGTTCGTCGAGGGCATAGTGCTGACCTCAGGCATGCTGATCGCTCACCTCATGTTTAGAGAGAACTAGATCTTAACCGATTTCAGGATGCGTAAAGACAGCGGAATATATGAAGGTGCCCAGATTACTGGAAAGGTCCGATCATCGCGAAACTCCGTATAAACAAATGTGTTGCAGGGTATGCTGGAATACATAGACTAAACGGATGTATCTTTTCTTTTGGTCAGTGAATCGTATATAAACGTACATACTCGAAATAATGCATGCAGCGAACTTTTCTTAGGGTTTTGTGTTTGTGTCTCTGGATCACCGGATTGGCGTCTCCCCAGGCTCCCTCGCTGGTGAAGCCTGGGCCGACCGCTACTTTGCCGCCAGCGAGCGCGTCGTTTGCGCCGCCCCCAATTGATGGCCCAACCTCGGTTTTCGTGACCACGCCTTCGGAAGAACCTATCGCCGTGCCACTGGTTGCGACGACTGTCCTTCCCCGCATGGCGCCAGAGCTTGCGCTCCAGATTTGCCGGGGCCGTTCGGAAATACAAGCCCAACAGCTGGCTTCTTATTCGGCCACGACCCTGATTCGGGCTCAACTGCCCGATACGTCGCAATCTGGGGAATACGAAGTGCACCAGAAGTATCAGGCTCCGCATACGCTCGCGTTCAAGGCGTTGCGATTTACCGGCGATGCCTTCGTGAAGACGAATGTCATCATCCGGCTGCTGCAGTCGGAAGTGGACCACGTGCAAAAGGATGATCCCGCGTCGAACGCGATCAGCCCGACGAACTACAAATTCTCTTACAAAGGGATAAACCAGTTGGACGGGCGCCAAGTGCATGTCTACCAGTTGAAGCCAAGGGAGAAACGTGCCGGCCTCTTCAAGGGCCGGATTTATGTCGATGCGTATACAGGCAGCCTGGTACGGGTCGAAGGCAGGCCGGTCAAGTCGCCATCGCTGTTCATCAAGAAAGTCGACTTCGTTCAGGATTACGCGGATATCGGTCCATTTACTTTTCCGGTGCACATCCACTCGGAAGCCAGTGCCCGTATCGTCGGCCGCGCCATCGTCGACGTCTACCAGCGCGACTACCAACCGGTTGCCAACACAGTTGCAAATACTTCTGCAACCGCACAACCGATTCCGGCGCTGTAACCTATCCCTCGAGTTTTCCTTCGTGAACAGGTTCAACCATCCGCAAGTTGCCCGGGTGCGGCTATAATTTGCGCTTCCATCGATTAAGGAGAAAATCATGTCTCTCTCAGGCCGGGTCGCGCTGGTCACGGGTGCGTCGCAGGGCATTGGCCGAGGCTGTGCTCTCAAGCTGGCATCTTCAGGCGCGACCGTCGCCGTCGCCGCGCGAAACCAGGAGAAGCTGGCTGAGCTGGTACGAGAGATTGAAACCAGTGGCGGAAAGGCGTTTGCGTTTCCGGTTGACGTGGCTGACGAAGAGCAAGTCAAGACTGCGTTCAAGAGCGCCCTGGGACAGCTCGGCAAAATCGACATCCTTATCAATAATGCGGGCATCACTCGCGACCAGCTCGTCATGCGCATGAAGCGCGCCGATTGGGATGCAGTTCTCAACACCAACCTGACGTCCGCCTATCTCTGCATTCAGCAGGTGATCGGCTCCATGCTGAAACAGCGTTGGGGCCGGATCATCAACATAACGTCGGTCTTCGGTCAGACGGGGCAGGCGGGGCAGGCCAACTACGCGGCGTCGAAAGCGGGATTGATCGGATTGACTATGGCGATCGCCCGCGAAGTTGCATCGCGCAGCATCACTTGCAACGCGGTGGCGCCGGGGTTCATCGAAACTTCCATGACATCTGGTTTCTCTGACGACTTCAAACAGAACGCGCTCAAGATGATTCCGCTCGGTCGAGTGGGAACGCCGGAGGACGTGGCGAGTGCGGTGACTTTCCTCGCCTCGGAAGAGGCTTCTTACGTTACGGGTCACGTGCTTAACGTCAACGGTGGCATGCTCATGGGGTGACAGGAAGCGTTCCCGGACTCGTATTTGTGCAGGTGGACTCTGCGGCACAGATCGCGCAGGCGCGCGAACTCTTTCTGGAATACGAGCACTCGCTGGGCGTAAACCTCTGCTTTCAGAATTTTGAACAAGAACTCGCTGGGCTTCCCGGCCACTATGCTCCACCCGACGGACGCCTTCTGCTGGCGGAGTATGAGGGACAGTTGGCGGGATGTGTGGCCCTGCACAAATGGGAGTCTGGTGTTTGCGAGATGAAACGGCTCTATCTTCGTCCCTGGTTCCGAGGGAAGCGCTTGGGCCGCGTGATTGCTGAAACCATCATGACCGAAGCTCGAAGCATCGGATACGAGCGCATGCGGCTCGATACCATCGAACCGATCATGAAAGACGCAGTGGAGATGTACCGCAGACTTGGGTTCCGGGAGATCGCGCCGTATCGCCCCAATCCGATAGCGGGGGCGATGTATATGGAATTGCAATTGTAACGTTGCCCAACGGAGGCTTTGCCTTGAAATTCTTTTGCTTAGCTTTCATTTTGCTTTTCGCCCTCGGTTCTCTCGCCGCGACTTCCAGGAGTGTTTCTTACAAGAGCGGCGACGATACTGTGCAGGCGTTTATTTATACGCTCGAAGGCAAAGGTCCGTTTCCGGGTATTCTGGTTATCCACGAATGGTGGGGACTTAATGATTGGGTCAAGGAGCAGGCTTCGAAGCTGTCGGACCTCGGCTATGTCGCCCTTGCCATTGATCTCTATCGCGAAAAAGTGGCGACCACGCCAGACGAGGCTCACGAAATCATGCGCGGCGTGCCCGACGATCGTGCTGCCCGTGATTTGCACGCCGCATTCGAATTCCTTAAATCGCAACCCTACGTGAAGAAAGACCGGATCGCGTCCATTGGCTGGTGCATGGGTGGCGGCTATTCCTTCGATGTGGCGTTGCAGGAGCCCACGCTCACAGCGGACGTGATTAACTATGGCCACTTGGCAACTGACCCCCGGTCACTGAAGAAAATCAACGCCTCGATTCTGGGCATTTTTGGCGGCCAGGATCGCGGCATTACGGTGGAAGATGTAAAAAAATTTGAGCAGTCAATGATGCAGATGGACAAGAAGGTTGAGATTGTGATCTATCCGAACGCATATCACGCCTTTGAAAATCCAAATAACGATAACGGGTACCGCGCCGCCGACGCCGCCGATGCCTGGAAGCGGACGGTGAAGTTTCTTGCCGACACGATAGGAAGATGAGCAGTCAGCGCTCAGCCACGGCGATCTTCACCCTTACCGCGAGCATCTCCCACGGATCCAAATGGCTAAGGGTTGAACGCTAAGTGCTGAGTGCGGATTTCCCCTGCACCGTGCGTTGTGCAGCGAAATTTCCACTTGCCAGACGGTACTACTCTGGTTACTATTCACCATCTCGGAGAACCCCGTTGGCTGTTTTCTCTATGAACATCGGCGAGACCATCAGAAACTACCGGCTAGGGAAAGGCATGTCCCAGGGTGATATAGAAAAGCGCACCGGACTGCTGCGTTGTTATCTTTCCCGAGTGGAAAACGGCCATACCATCCCTTCTCTCGATACCCTTTCAAAGATCGCCGGTGCGATGGAGCTTCCGCTATCGCAGTTCTTCGCCGAATCCGGACACAGTAATGGAGCCAAGGGATTGCCTCAACTCTCCGACGACGAAGTACGCTTCCTAAGCCAGATCCGCCGCTATTCCGTGAGCCTCAACGACAGCGACCGCAAGCTGGTTCTGGCCATGGTCAAGAAGATGGCCTCGAATGCGAAGTGATTTCAGCTCTTGGCTTATGGCCTTTAGCTCAACTTGCTGCAAGTCCAGAGGCTCGAGCTAGCTGCTGAAGGCCAACGGCCAATAGCTGCGCCACGTTACTTCCGTTCCATCCCTCCTGTGACCAACGGGTACCTCGCCGGCCTGATGCATACGCCCTATATTGTGACTTGGAGAACTCTCGGTGACTCTCGACGAAGAACTGACTCTTCTTGAATCGCAACTCCGCCGGCTCAAGATTGAGTACGAAGTTTATTTCAGCAATCCTAGCAAGAAGCCGCCCACCGATATCGAGTGGAAGGTTTTGAGCCTGCTGCGTAAGTTCAGCGACGGCGGGCGGATGAGCTTTCAACAGCGCTTCCGCTATAACGAAATGGCGCAGCGATACGCCATCTACAGCGACCTGTGGCGTAAGAAGGGCCGCATCCGCGAAGAGGGCTACCGTCGTCCGCAAGATGCGCTGCTTTCCGTGCAAGGTGTGCGACCCACAGAAGAACATGAACCAGCACACCGTCCAGCGTACGGACTGAGCCACGCGGCGGTCGCGGCTGCAAACGGTGCCCAATCAGATGAAGGACCGCTCACCGTGCAGTGCTCGGATGCCCGTGCTGAACACGATCAGGTCGAAAGACTTTACAAAGCTCTTACCGAAGCCAAGAAAAAAGCTGGTGAGTCCGTGACTGGGAACATCGAGAGCTTCACATCCTTCGTGCAAAAGAAAACCGACCAGATCCGGAAACAACACGGCTGCCAATCGGTGGAGTACACCGTCGAAACGCAAGACGGCCAGGTGCGCCTGAAGGCGAAAGCGAAGGCCTAACGCGCACGCTTGGTGACGGGCGACTCGCTCGGCCGACCCGCGACGCACGTAGCCCAGACGCATCGTCTGGGGTCGAGCGAAGATCGGCACTGGCCCCCAGGGAGCCCCTCTACTGATAAAATTTCTTTTCACCTATCCCGCCACTCAGAGGCCCAAATGTCCCCAAGCCCAGGAAAGATCCAGCGCGCCATTCTCAGCGTCACCGATAAAACCGGGCTCGTCGAGTTTGCCCGCAAGCTCTCCGGCCTGGGCGTGGAATTGATTTCGACCGGCGGCACAGCCAAGTTGCTGCGCGACTCCGGCATTTCCGTGAAAGATATTTCTGAGCTCACCGGATTTCCCGAGATGCTCGACGGCCGGGTCAAAACCCTGCATCCCAACGTTCATGGAGGAATCCTGCATCGCCGCGAGAGCCCGTCCCACCGCACGGCGATTGCGGAACATGGAATTCTGCCAATCGACATGGTGGTTGTGAACCTCTACGCTTTTGAGAAGACCGCCGCCAAACCTGGAGTCCACTTCGATGAATTGATCGAGAACATCGACATTGGCGGGCCTTCGATGATTCGCTCCGCGGCCAAGAACTTTCAGGACGTCGCCGTTGTCACTTCGCCCTCTGACTATGACGCGATTGCGGAAGAGCTGGCCAGAATTGGCGGGGAGTTGTCTTCGAACACGAGATGGCGCCTGGCGCAGAAGGCCTTTGCAACCACCGCAGCCTACGATTCCGCGATTGCCTCGACGCTGGAACGAGTCAGCGCCAACGGCCGTTTCGAGTTTCATGAAGTAGCGACCTTCCCGCAAGCCCTGCGCCTGTCTTTCAACAAGGTGATGGACCTGCGCTACGGAGAAAACCCGCATCAGAAAGCGGCAATGTATTCGGACGGTTCGGGCGAAGGCGTGGCCAACGGACACCAGATTCAAGGCAAGGAACTTTCCTTCAACAACATCGTGGACCTCGAAGCCGCTTGGGATCTCGCCCAGGAATTTGATGAGCCGGTGTGCGCGATTATCAAGCACACCAACCCGGCTGGAACCGCGACCGGAACAACTCTGCTCGAAGCCTACAAAAAAGCGCTTGAATGCGACCCGGTATCTGCTTTCGGAGGCGTCATCGGCGTGAATCGTCCCGTGGATGGCGATGCGGCTGAACAAATGGCTAAACTTTTTCTTGAAGTAATCGCAGCGCCGTCATTTGACGAAGGTGCGAAGGCCAAGTTTGCCTGCAAGAAGAATCTGCGCTTGGTCGAAATCAACGATGTTCGCCAGAAGAGGGTGCTGAAGAACGTCTCTGGCGGAATCCTAGTACAAGACGCCGACACTCATTCGCTCACTGAAAGCGACCTGAAAGTTGTTAGCAAGCGCCAGCCTACGGCAGAAGAAAAGCGAGCCTTACTGTTCGCCTGGAAGGTCTGCAAGCACGTGAAGTCGAACGCCATTGTCTACGCCCGCGACGGGCAGACCGTAGGGGTGGGCGCCGGTCAGATGAGCCGTGTGGATTCTTGCAAGATCGGAGCCATGAAGGCTGTGCTACCGCTGAAAGGCACTGTCGCAGCCTCGGACGCTTTTTTCCCGTTCCCCGATGGCGTGGAACAGGTCGCAAAGGCGGGGGCCACGGCAATCATCCAACCGGGCGGGTCAGTCCGCGACCCGGAAGTGATTGCGGCCGCTGACGGCTTGGGCCTCGCGATGATTTTTACCGGGATCAGGCATTTCCGGCACTAAGCGTTATGCCACAGGTATTCAAGTTTGTTGATCGATCCTAAGCCGCGCTATACTTCACCTGATTTTCATTGCCTACCGCCGAGAAATTAGCCGTGAAGCCGCTTGATCAGCAGTCTTGGGAAGATCTTTACCACTCCGCGCTCTTGGAAGTGGACTATCAAAAACTTCCCGAGCGCCTCCGCCTTGCTGCAAACGCGATCGACGCCAGGCTTCAGATGCTCTCGCAATTTGGTACGGCGAAGGAATTGAGCGCGATTCAGGACGCGCGGCAGAATTTGCGCGTCCTGGAAAAAGAATTGGAAGCCCATCGATCCTCGGCTTCGAGCAGAATCGGCCACTCTCATGCCGAAATCGGCGGCGAGTACGTGGTCTTTGTGAACGCCAATCGACGATACGTCGAAGTTAGCGACGGCGTTTGCCGGCTTCTGGGTTATTCACGCGACGCGTTGCTTCGCATGACCATCGATGACGTCACCGCTCCGGAAATGCGGTCGCAGGTCCCAGAAAGCTTTCGCCAATATATCGCCCAGGGCGGTTTGGAAGGGGAACACACTCTGCTTGCCAAGGACGGCCGAAATATCCGAATTCACTATCAATCGAAAGTCTATCCCGACGGGTGCCTCGTCGCGCGCTGGGAGCCGCTAAGCTCGGGGAGCGAATCGCAGAATCAGGTTTTCCACAGAGGCCGTGCTTCCTAAGTCCATTCGTCCCTGTACCTCCGAATCTCGTTCGTCGGCGTTTACACCGGAGCTTTTTCGCTATCCTCGTTGACGAAGGTTTACAATAAGTCAGAGCACCCACCTATGGCGGTTCGGCATCTAAACGCATTAGGTTTGGGAAGCCGAAGGTCCTCGATGAAAAGCATGCGCTGGTCCGTTTTTGTGTTCTTTCTGGCTGCTGCCGCCGTGGCGCAGCAAACTCCCGCGACGTCCACCGCTACAGCCGGGACTTCAAAGCCGGCCAGTGCGACTGCTCCGCGCAAGGTGGATCGCGCCGCCGCATACTATCACTACACCGTGGCTCACTTATATGAAGATCAGTTCGCGGTTTACAACCGCAGCGATCTTGCCACCAAGGCCATCGAGGAATATCGGCTGGCGATTGATTCCGATCCAACTTCCGAGTATCTGACTTCGGGGTTGGCTGAGCTTTACGCCAAGACCGGGCGCATCCGTGACGCGGTACTGGAAGCCCAGGACATTCTCAAGAAAGATCCCAACAACCTCGAGGCGCACAAACTGCTCGGCCGTATTTATCTGCGGTCTCTGGGAGATGTGCAGAGCGGCGGCGGCTCCGACAGCGTGCTCAAGCTCGCCATCGATCAATACCAGGAGATCATAAAGCTGGAGCCCGACAACGTGGACGATCACCTGCTTTTGGGCCGGCTCTACCGCTTGAACAACGACCTGCGGAAGGCGGAAAGCGAATTCAAGATCGCGGTGAAGCTGCAGCCCGATTCCGAGGAAGCGGTCACGACTCTTGCCTACCTTTACAACGAAGAAGGCGACACCGCCCGCGCAGCCGAGACATTGAGTTCGGTGCCGGACGCAGGCCGTTCCGCCAAGCTTTATTCCGCACTCGGCTATACCTACGAGCAGCGCAAGGAATACAAGCAGGCCATTGGCGCCTACAGAAAAGCGATTGAACTCGATCGCGACAATCTCGATGCCATCCGGGGCTTGGCGCAGAATCTCTTAAATGATGGCCAGACGGATGCCGCCCTCGAGCAATACAAGATCATCGCCGAAGCAAATCCGGAGGACGCGCAGACTTATCTCCGCATGGCTGAGATCTACCGCAGGAATGGCAAGTTTGATTTGGCGTTGGAGAATTTGAAGAAGGCCGAGTCCATGGTGCAGGACTCGATGGAAGTGCCTTACAACATGGCTGCCGTCTACCAAGCGCAAGGGCGATACGATGACGCGGCGCAAATCCTGCAAGACCTGGTGAAGAAGACCGACAAGCCGGACAATAACTACAGCCAGAGCGAGAAGAATAACCGGGCGGTGTTTCTCGAGCGCCTGGGCACCGTCTATCGCGACAACAACAACGAGCAATTGGCCATAGAGACATTCCAGAAGATGCTGCCTCTGGGCGATGACAACGCCGAGCGCGGCTATCAGCAGATTATCGACACCTATCGTGAAGCCAAGCAGTGGCAAAAGGCTACGGACGCGGCCAAGGAAGCTACCCTGAAGCTGCCCAATGACCGCGGCCTGAAGATGGTCTACGCCGCGCAACTCGCAGACATGGGTCAGGTAGATGCAGGATTGGCGCAGGTGAAGTCGCTGCTCGATGGGACCGCCCAGGATCGCGACGTTTACATCAATCTGGCTCAGATGTACACGCGCCTGAAGCGTTGGCCCGATGCGGAGGCGGCGCTCGACAAGGCAGCGCAGCTTTCCACCAAGGAAGAGGACAAGGAGTACGTTGAGTTCCTGCGTGGATCCACCTACGAGCGCCAGAAGAAATACGATCAGGCGGAAGAAACTTTTCGCAAGGTGCTGGCTACCGATCCGCAGAACGCTGCCGTGCTCAACTATCTCGGATACATGCTCGCCGATCGTGGCGTCAAGCTGGACGAAGCGCTCATCATGATCAAGAAGGCAGTCGATCTCGAGCCGGCTAATGGCGCGTATCTCGATTCGCTGGGCTGGGCTTACTTCCGACTTGGCAAGTACGAACTGGCGGAAGACAACCTGATGAAGGCCTCCCAGCATATGGGTACCGATCCGACCGTCCAGGACCACCTTGGGGACCTTTATCAAAAGACGGGGCGTCTGAAGCTGGCCGCTGTGCACTGGGAGCGGGCCATCAACGAATGGAATAAAACCGTGCCCGCAGAAGTGGACGGCGATAACTTAGCCCAAGTGACCCAGAAGCTCGAGTCGGCCAAGATGAAGCTGGCCAAGGAAGAGCCAGGGAACAAGTAGGAACGTCACCACTCAGTATTTGGCATTCAGCCCGTCAGCGCTGCTAAATGCTGCTTCTGTTAGACTTTCTCCATGCTCGCCGACTACGCCGTGCGGGTGGAGCAATCCCGCGGACGCCGTTATTCCGAGCCGCAGCATCCTTACCGCGACGACTTTCAGCGTGACCGCGACCGTGTAATCCATTCCAGAGCTTTTCGCCGACTCGAGGCCAAAACCCAGGTCTTCACCCGCCGTTACTCCGACCACTTTCGCAATCGCCTGACCCATACTATTGAGGTCGCTCAGATCGCACGCACTATAGCGGCTCAGCTCGGGCTCAATGTCGACCTGGTAGAGGCGCTTGCGCTGGTGCATGACGTTGGCCATCCGCCTTTCGGCCATGCAGGGGAGAAAGCACTTGATCTCGCCATGCGGGAGCACGGGTACTTTTTCGACCATAATCTACATGCGCTGCGTATCGTCGAAGACTTCGAGTTGCGCTACGCCGCCTTTCGCGGACTGAATCTGACTTTTGAAGTTCGTGAAGGCATCATCAAGCATTCGCACGATTATTCTGCTGTCCAATTCCCCGAACTCTCGGAATATTTGCTCAATCTTCGTCCGCCGCTCGAAGCTCAACTCATCGATATCGCCGATGAAATTGCCTATAGCACCGCTGACCTCGACGATGGTTACGAATCCCGGCTGCTCCCACTCGACCAGATCCGCAACGGCGTTCCGGTCTTCGAGAAGTTCTATGCCGAAGTCGAATCGATCTACCCAGACGCGATCGACAAGCTGAAATTCAACGAGACGCTCAAGCGCACGCTCAACCGTTGGGTGGGAGACTTAATCGAGAACACGAAAGCGGAGATTCGCAGAAGCGGTATCAGGAACGTTGAGGATGTGCGCTACTGCTCGCATCGGCTGGTTACTTTCAGCCCGTCAATCGAACTGGAGCGGCGGAAAGCGAAAGAATTTCTTTACCAGAATCTCTACTTCAGCGCCACGCTTAAGCCGGAAAAAAACGATGCCGAGCGAGTGATCAGTGAGCTGTTCAAATTCTGGATGGCAAACCCGGAAGACCTTCCGTCCAGCTACCAGGAGAAAGCCACGGAGGAGCCGCTACCGCGCATCGTCTGCGACTACATCGCCGGAATGACCGATAACTACATTTACGAGCAATACGAGAAGTACTGCGGGTCCTCGTGAATCCGCGTAAATCCGTGGCGGCGATTACTTACCTGCCACCATGGCCACAACGTCGTAGAGCACCCGGAATCCCCGCCGCACTTCTTCGACGCGGATCCGTTCATCGTTCCCGTGCTCCGAGCTGCCTTCTTCTTCCGTCGAAGTGTACGGCGTGAATCCGTACGCATCAATTCCCAAAGGGCGATAGCGTTGGTTCTCGGTATAGCCGCTATCCAGCCGCGGTACGACTGGCGTTCCTGGAAAATACTGCTCCGACACTTTCTGAATTGCACTGTACAAAGCCGTGTCCGTAGGCGACGCGTTGGCCAGGCGGAAGTCAGGGTCCAACGGCTCGACGCTTACGTTCGGATCATTCACGACGCCCCGGATGGTTGCCAGAAACTCCTTTGGATCGTCTCCGGGCAAAAGCCGTACGTCGAGGTTGGCCCAGGCTTCCGGCGGAATTACGTTGGTCTGCTCCGAACCCTTCAGCATGGTCAGTGCGATGGTGTCGCGCAGAAGGTAGTTGAGAGATTCATCCTGTTCCACCTCGCGTTGAAAATTCTTGTCCTCCAACGCCAGGCGTATATTTCGAAATTGTTCGGCGCGCGCTGGGGGTTGGTAGGGTGCCATGGCGCGTAGGAAGTCCTCAGCTACGGGCAAGACCTTGAACGGCGTTTGATAGGCGATGATCCGGTTCAAAGCCTGCACTAGCCGGTTTGGGGCCGAGTCTGCGATCGGCAGTGATCCGTGCCCCGCGCGACCATGGGCCACAACGTGGAGCCAAAAAGCGGCCTTCTCGCCCACGTCTACCCCCACGTACTTTACACGGCCAGTGTCTTCGAGAAGGTTCTCGCCGCCTTCGTTGATCAGGAATTCGGCATTTCCCAGCAGGTCGCGCTGATGCGCAATAAACCAATCGCTGCCCGTCCCATCAACTTCCTCATCACTCACCGCCAGGAAAATCACATCGCGGTCGAGCTCAACTTTCTCGCGCTTCAACATCACCATGACCATGAATTGCGCCAGGCCTTCATTCTTCATGTCCTGAGCGCCGCGGCCATAGATCGAGCCGTCCACAATCTTTGCGCTGAAAGGCGGAACCTTCCAATGGGAAGCGTCGTTGGTGACCACATCCATGTGGTTCAGCAGGATGATCGGCCGCTGTGCGGATGAAGTGCCGTGCGGAATGCGTGCCCAAAGATCAGCTCGTCCGGGAGCGTAATTGAACACCTGGTTCTCGATACCCTCCTGATCAAGAATCCGCTTGAAAAACGCAGCTGCGCGTGCCTCGTTGCCGGGAGGATTCGTTGTGTCGATCCGCAGGTATTCCTGTTGCCATTGCACCGCGAGATCGGCGTATTGCCTTAGACGATCAAGAGGGATGTTATGAGACGCCAGCATGGCCTCCGTACCCGCAGTTCGAGACCATCCGTGGGCGGTAACCGCCAGAAACGCAAACCCCATAAGGCAAACTCTTGCTCCTGGTGTGAGCATCCAATCTCCTGTGTTCATTGAGTCCTTGAGCACGCAGTTTTTATACCAGCTTTCCCAAAATTACCGTCGAGGCGGATTATTATTCTCCGTTCCCAAGGTGTGGGGCTACAATGTTGTTGCAGGCCAAGGGGTTAGCTTCGCGGCAGTTTGGCAATCGACCTGTTATAGAGACTTGCAGGTGGCGGAGTCAACCGGCTACCGGTATTTCCGATTTTTGGCGGAACACCGCGATCTCGAAATCACGCAGCACGCCCGTAGAGTGTGCCGGATGGGGGCGCTAGGCTCTCCGTCCCTTGGAGGAAGTTGAAAATGAAGAATCGTGTACTTGTAGCGCTATTCGTCGCAGTTGTACTTGCGCTGCCAGCTTTTGCGCAGCAGACAGGCTCGATGTCACAGAACCAACCCGCCGCCAGCCAACCCACCCAGACTGCGCCGCCTCCGTCGAGCACGGACCAAGCATCTTCTACGTCTTCTACGACGGTCGGTGCTACCGGGAAACAGCCTTTGCAGGCTGAGACCCACGAAGGCTTCTGGGGCAAGATCAATCCTTGGGCACGCAAGAAGTATGTGCAGCGCCAGACTGAACCCATCCGTGATCGCGTGAATGAACTCGACGAACTGACCGCGAATAATTCCAAGCAGATCAAGGACGTGGATGCGCGCGCCCAGCAGGGCATCCAACTCGCTTCGGCCAAAGCTAACGAAGCCGATCAGCACGCCATCGACGCTGGCAACAAAGCGCAGGCCGCACAGACAACTGCAACTCAGGCCAATACCCGTCTGACCACCGTGGAACAAGTAGTCGGCAATATCGATCAATACAAGGCCACGACCCAGACCGAGATCCGCTTCCGTCCCGGGCAGAGCGTGCTTAGCCAGAACGCCAAGACCGCTCTTGACGACATGGCGACTCCACTGAAGAATCAGCGCGGCTACATCATTGAAGTGCAGGGTTTCTCCTCGGGCCACGGCCAAGCCGCCATTGCGACATCGCAGAAGATGGCGGATTCAGTAGTGCGATACCTGGTGCTGAACCACGATGTTCCGGTGTACCGGATCTACGTGGTTGGCATGGGTAACGCCCCTGTGCCGAGCGCGGCCGCCGATGACCAGGCTAAGACCAAGCGAACCAGCGGCGGACGTGTAGAGATCAGCCTTCTGAAAAACGATCTGGAACAGTTGAGTGCAAATTCAACCATCCCCGATCAACCAGCGAAATAGTTTGCAGGACGACGGGCCAAACCCGGACGCCCTCCCCCCGGAAAAGCCTCCTGCGCAAGCAGGGGGCTTTTTTGTTCAAGTGGGTCCAGGCGGTTACAGCCGCTGTCAGCCGCCCGGGGAGCGAGGCTCGCCCACAATCGCTTAGCCGGTTATTATCTGTTTGATGGATCCCGGGTCGTTCACAATCGAGTTCCCCGAGCAATAGCCACCCGAGAAGTGGAAGCACTGGCTCGAACAGCTGGGCGATACAGGGGCGTTAGTTCAGCCACACGGCGATCACTTATTTCGAATCGTTTGCTCAAAGCCCAATGAACTCGCTCACGTTGGCTGGGCGCTATTCCACACGCCTCTGTCTAATCTGTGCCGAGTGAAATCCACGTCCGGCACAGCTGAGGCCCGGGCAAGCGCATATCTAGAGCTACCGAGGCCGCCTAGACGACACTAGCAGTTTCCTGCTTCATCTTCTGAGCCTGATAGTGCGCGGTGAGCCCCTCGATCAGCGGCTGAAGCTTCCCATCCATGACCTCCTGAAGCTGATGGATGGTCAAGCCGATGCGGTGGTCGCTCACACGATTCTGAGGAAAATTGTAAGTCCGGATCTTCTCGCTCCGGTCCCCTGATCCCACCATCGCCTTGCGCTCCTTAGCGAGCGCGTCCTGTTGCTTCTGCATCTCCATCTCATAGAGCCGCGAGCGCAAGACGCGCATGCCCTTTTCGCGGTTCTTGATCTGCGATTTTTCGTCCTGGCAGCTTACGACGGTGTTAGTCGGGATATGCGTAATGCGAACCGCGGAGTACGTCGTGTTCACGGATTGGCCGCCCGGTCCCGACGAGCAAAACGTATCAATGCGCAGATCTTTTGCCTCAATCTTGATGTCAACATCCTCTGCTTCCGGCAGAACGGCAACCGTGACGGCCGAAGTATGAATCCGCCCCTGCTGCTCGGTCGCTGGCACGCGCTGCACGCGATGCACGCCGCTCTCGTACTTCAAACGCGAGAAAACCCGCTGGCCTTCGATCAGCGCAATGACTTCCTTCAGGCCACCGGCAGAGGATTCAGAAGTGGAAAGTACTTCAACCTTCCAACCCTGAGTTTCCGCGTAGCGCGTGTACATGCGGAACATTTCCGCCGCAAACAAAGTAGCTTCGTCGCCACCCGTACCCGCCCGGATTTCGAGAATCACATCTTTTTCATCATTGGGATCCTTGGGCAAGAGCAGAACCTTCAGCTCTTCTTCCACTCCACCGACGCGGGCCTCAAGCTTGTCGAGCTCCTCCTGCGCATAAGTCCGCATCTCAGGATCTTTCTCATCGGCCAACATGGCGCGGCTCTCCGCGATGCCCCGCTTTAGGTCCTTATATTCGCGATATCGCTCCACGATCAGACTGATTTCGCTGTGTGCCTTGGCGGTCTTCTGGTATCTCGCCGAGTCATTCATAATGTCGGGCGAAGCCAGCGCCTGCGTCAGTTCGTCGTACCGCGCCTCAATTTGGTCTAAGCGTTCAAACATGCTGTGTCCTGTAGGAACGTAGCTCGCTACGTTTCGGTTGCGCAGAGACATAGCGAGCTACATCTCTACATTCTGGATTCTAGTTGCAGAAGTCGAGGGTAGGAAGAGTTTCGCGGCGGAAGCCGCTAGGCAATAACTAACTCGCCGCCGCGCTGCTTCTCTAGCGACATAGCGTGGTCCAACGCCACGATGGCACACTCCGCCTGCTCGTCCGATGGAGGCTGGGTGGTGATGCGCTGCATCCACAATCCCGGAGTAGTCATAAGCGCAAACAGCGACCCGCGATGTTTCGCGGCAAAACGAATGACCTCGTAAGACAACCCAGTAATTACGGGCAGCAGCACGATGCGCACCGCAAACCGCGCCCAGAAGGTCGTGACGGGCACCAGCATATAAACGAAAATCGAGATAATCATCACCGTCATCAGGAAGCTGGTTCCGCAACGGGGATGGTATGTCGAATATTTTTGCACAGAAGCGGTATCCAGCAGATCGCCGTTTTCAAAGGCGAAAACCGTCTTGTGTTCGGCCCCATGATACTCATACACTCGCCGAATATCCTTCCACAGCGAAGTTCCCCAAATAAACAGCAGGAACAGTGCGAGACGAATAATTCCGTCAACCAGATTGAAAACGATTTGCTCGCCGAAAACGGGATTCACCCGCTTCAACTCCGTGGTCGCCACCAGCGGCAAAAACTTGTACATGAAAATGAAGAAGCCGACTGAAAAGACAATATTGACGGCGGCAATCCAGCCGCTGATTTCCAGCTTCTTCTTCTCCGGCTCACCCGGAGCAGTTGCGGGCTGCAACTCATCGAGAGCAACGTTCGCGGAAAACTTCAGGGCGCGGAAACCAAGGGTCATCGCATGGCCCAGGGTAATGACGCCGCGCATCACCGGCCACCCCATCCATTTGTGCCTTTCCGAAAGCCGCTCCAGCGGCTCACTATGCGTAGAAACCTCACCCGAAGGCTTGCGGCACGCAATCGCCCAAGCGTGTGGCGACCGCATCATAACGCCCTCGAGCACGGCCTGGCCGCCAACCAGCGTTTCTTCGCCACCCTCCAGGGCTGGCAGAAGCTGTATAGCGACGAAGAATCGCCACAATGTCCGCACAAATCGCATAAAGATGTAGCTGATCTTTCCGGCGACAAAGCACCAGTAGTAAGAGTATCACAGCCAGAGTTGATTTAGGATGAGGTGGATGAGGCTGTAAGTGCTGGGTTCGGATAGACTTACAATTTCTAAAGAGTGCCACCGATGGCCACGCCCCGAGCATTCACCATGCGCAAATTCGTAGAAGCCTGCGAAAGAATCGCAGGCACTACCAAAAAGCTGGAAAAAATAGCGATCGTCGCCGACTACTTCAAGTCGAGCTCAGTTGAGGAAGCCTCCGTCGCGGCGGTTTTTCTGTCCGGCAGCCCCTTTCCGGTCTGGGAGGAGACAACGTTGCAGTTGGGAGGAAAGTTATTGTGGCAGGTGGTCGAAGAGCTTTCCGGAAAAACCGGAGACGACCTAACCGCCGCCTACCGCAAGCACGGGGATCTGGGCGCGGTGGCCGCGGAGGTTCTTCCCCAAAGTCCAAAGCTGGCCGATGACTCTGTCTTGAGTCTGCCAGAGGTCCAAGCTGTATTTCGGAAGATGGCAGCAGCGCGTGGCCCGGCTGCGAAAACAATGATCGTCCGTGAATTGTTCTCGCAACTCACTCCGCTCGAAGCCAAGTACATCATCAAGATCATCACCGGCGATCTGCGCATTGGCCTCAAAGAAAGTCTGGTCGAAGACGCCATCGCAAAGGCTTACGGCGCTCCGGCCAAAGACGCGCAGCGAGCAAACATGTTGCTGGGTGACATCGGAGAAACGCTGCGCCTGGCTGCTGAAGGAAAGCTGAACCAGGCCAGGATGCGCCTGTTCCATCCCCTGGGATTCATGCTGGCCAGTCCGGCCCAGTCTGCAGAAGAAGCGCTCAGTTATTTCGAAAACGCGCTGGTCGAAGACAAGTACGACGGCATTCGTGCGCAGGCACACTGCTCTGGCGGCGAGGTGCGCATCTTTTCACGCACACGCGATGAGATTTCCGAATCGTTCCCCGAACTGCCAGAAGCGTTAGTCGGGCTCCCTCGGGACGTGATCCTTGACGGAGAGATTGTGGCATGGAGTTATTTAGCTGCTGAATCGGGCGAAGAAGGTCGTGCCCTGCCATTCAGCGCGTTGCAGCGGCGTCTGGGCCGGAAGAAAGTCAGCGATGAAATGATGCGGCGGGTGCCTGTCGCCTATCTTGTCTTCGATATTTTGTATGCCGGAGGCGAATTGATGATCGATCGTCCGCTGCGAGAGCGGGCAAAGATGCTCGACGAGTTGCTGGCAGCTCCACGAATTCCGATCCACGCAAGGCGAGCCGCGGCGCAGGGCCAGTTGATGCTGGAATCGACCGAACCGGCAATTGCCATCCAGGTTTTCCGCGCCCCGATGTTTGGAGCGTCCTCGCCTCGAGAACTTGATCAGTTGTTCGAAGCGGCCCAAGCCCGCGGCAACGAAGGATTGATGATCAAAAATCCGGAGTCAACCTACACACCGGGGCGCCGCGGAAAATCCTGGCTGAAACTAAAACGTGAACTGGCTACACTCGACGTCGTGGTCGCCGCCGTCGAATACGGACACGGCAAGCGCATCGGCGTTCTCAGTGACTACACTTTCGCAGTGCGCGACGGCGACCGCCTGGTAAACATCGGCAAGGCCTACTCGGGCCTCACCGACGGCGAGATCGCCGAGATGACCAAATGGTTTCTGGAGCACACAGTCGAAGATCAGGGCTTCCGGCTGGTGGTCGAGCCGAAGATCGTATTGGAAGTAGCTTTCAACAACATGATGCGCTCTGATCGTCACGAAAGCGGCTACGCGCTACGCTTCCCCAGAATCGTGAGGATCAGAACTGACAAACCGCCCGAAGAAGCAGACACGATCGAGAGAGCGCAAGAAATCTACGAGAAGCAGAAGCACCGACCCAGCAATTAGCCATTGGCAATTGCGACTCAGCCGAGGTCCGGCCTTTGCCAGGATGCTCGACAGCTGAGCGCCAATCCCTGAATTTCAGTGCTCGTGCTCATGCTCTTCGCTGACCGGGATCACACATCCATGCGCCACTTCGCAGATCACGTGTTCAAATTGGATGGTCGTGTGGTCAATTCGAAACTCCTGATGCAGCCGTTCCTTTACATCGCGCAGAATCCGCTCGCTGACAGACGGCGGAATGTCCTCGATCGAGATATGACACGACAAAGCCCGCGTCTCCGAGCCAATATTCCACACATGCAGATCGTGGACATCGTTTACGCCCTCGACGGACCGCATGGCGGCCTCGACGCGATCCAGCCGGATGCCGCGAGGCGTTCCCTCCAGTAGAATGTTCAGCGTCTCGCGACAGATGCCGAATCCCGACCACAGAATCAGCGCTCCGATCCCAAACGACAGCGCCGAATCAATCCAGTATTGCCCCGTAGCCAGAATCACCCAACCACCCACGATCACCGCAGCGGTCGAAACTGTATCTCCGATCTCATGCAGCAGCGCGCTGCGAATGTTCACATCCCGCCCGGCGCGATAAAGAAGTAACGCAATCACTCCATTCATTACTACGCCGGCCGCTGCCACCCAGATCATCACTCCGGCGTGCACGTGCTCCGGACTCTGCAGCCGCCGGAATGCCTCGTAGAAAATCAGGAACGAGACCACAACCAGCGAGCCCGCATTTACCAGGGCCGCCAGCACTCCTGCTCGATGCCACCCGTAGGTCTTGGTAGCGCTGGGCGGACGCGATTCCAGATAAACCGCGACCAGAGAAAGTAGCAGGGCTACAAAATCAGAAAGGTTATGTCCAGCTTCAGAAAGCAACGCCAGGGAATGGGCACGGACGCCGGCAATCACCAGCAACAAGATGTAGGCCAGTGTGACGGCGAGAGAAACCCGTAGAACCTTCGAGGTTCGCTCGTCCGAGCCATGACTGTGCACGTGCATCCTAGTTCAGTTTAAGGCTGGGGGAAAAAGGGTTCAAGGCGTCAGAGATAACTTGGGCATGGTTCGGACCTGCATTCCTCTGCGATTCAGTCGGCTGACTACGGCTGCGATTCCATTACCTTTTGAAACTGACGGAAGCGCTCAGTAGTTTCGGCACCGTGCGCCGTATACCAATCCCGCCACGATGCAGGTTCATCGCCGAGTTCCTGATCAGTGATTTCCCGCAGCGCCCGGTAGCTGTACTTCACAGTTTCGGCGTCAAGCTTCTTATCTTCGGCCATTTCGATGAGCCCAGGCACCGACTGCATCCGCTGAGCGCGGGTAAGCATGCCGCAGTGGGCGAGGCCGCATCCGGCGGCGTCAATGCGCACACGGAACGAAGGATCGTGGTGGAAGGCTTCCACCAGGTCGGGAACCGTGTCGTCCAAACCGATATCAGCGATTGCGGAAACCGCACGAAGCCGCACCTGTTCGTTCTCTGAATGTGCCCAAACCCGCAACTGGTTGTGAATGCGGTCAACTTCTACGCCACGATTGGCGAGACGGCCCAGATACCAAATGCCGTATTCGGCACGTTGTGGATCGTTCTCAGCCAGCTGCAGCAGCGCGTCGGCTGTCTCCGTGTTTTTCGCCAGGTTGGCGACTGCCAGGTCAATTTCAAAGCAAGCCGCGCGCACCCGAAGATCGTCACCATTCATCGCGACGTCCATTAGGGTGACGAGCGAGTCGGTTTGCTTGAGTTGTCCTCGCCATTGGTTTACCCGTATCTTGATTTCGTCCGTCGCACCGCGATGGTGGGAGATCGCGTACTGCAGCAGCCTCTCCGCCTGCTGCTGCGGAGCCATGTGATCGACCATGTCGCGCTCAACTTCCGAAAGCTGATTGGTCGTACCGTGGACTGGTTTTCCAGGTACCAGAATTTTGTTGCCAACGATCTCGCCAGGCATGCCCTGGCCCGCGACCAGACCACTGATCAGAATCGCGAACGCCGGTGCCAACAGGCCCGGTGACAGCTTCCCCTTCATACCGCGAAGGTAGCATCGACGACAGAGAGCGGAAAGTTACCAGAGTGCCGTGCAATCGCACACGACAGCGACCTCGCGTTAATTACCATACTTGCTGATGAGGTACTTACCGACTTCGCCTTCCAGTTGGCCGTAATCGGAGTGGATGGTAGCGCGAAGGGCGGCTTCGGTCGAACTGCCCTGGCCGAGCCTTTCAAGGATCCGCTGCAAATCGCCCATCCCGTAGGAGTCGTTGATGTATTGCACTGCGGCCAGAGACTCTTCGTAAGCTACGGCGGCCTGGCCGCTGGAAAACTGCATGAAGCTGCCCTCTAAGGCATTGAGAGGAATCTCACGCTGGGTCTGGAAGAGGTTAGCCAGAAGCTGTCCATGCGAGACATGCTTGGGTTCAACGGCCTGGGCAATGCCCTCGTTCAGCCATTGCGGGCAACGCCCGCCCGAAAGCTGACTGATGAACGAGTGCGCGAGTTCATGCTTCAGCACACGCGCTAGTTCTGGTGTGACCGACGTCAATCCGTTAATCGGAATACGCAGCTTGCCGTCAAAGACTGCTCCGCTCCAAGACGGCGCCTGGGTTACGTCAAAGAAAGACTGCTCGGTGTAGAGCACAACCAGAATATTATTGCGAGGAGCGATGCCAAGCCCGCGCACCAGATCGTCGTACTCGGACTCGAGGGTCGCGATTAACTGGCTGCGCAGCGCGTCGGATGTTTGTTTGCCTTCATATTTAAGGATGAAATGGATGCTCTCGTGCTGCGTGTAGTCGGCTTCGGCCGTTGCGTCGCGTTGCGCTTTCTCTATGTACTTTTGCACCATGGCGTCGGGACGGAGTTCCAAGGAACGTTTCCAGCTACGGATCGCGTCCCGCGTGCGGTCGGCGGCAAACTGGACATATCCCAGAACGGTGAGGGCATCGGGAGAATCAGGGGCGGCCCCGACCGCCCGCTCCGCATAAGGCAACGCCGCGGTGGCATTTCCGGTTCTAACCAGCAGGGAGGCGTAATAGTTCAGAATGGTGGGATTGTTGGAATCGAAGCGCAACGCAGCTTCGAAGTAGCTGCGGGCTTTGCTGAAATTTCCATGATCGAATTCATGCTTGCCGGCGATGAAATAGCCAGCAGCAGTCGCGGGCCCGTTGCCCTCCTGCTCCAGAGCCGCGAGCGCGTCCGGATCGACCTTGCCGTCCTGAATGATTTTGCCAATGAGAGCAGGATCATTTTTCAGATTATCGGCGGGCGCAAATTCCGGCAGATCGCGCGCTTCCTTTGCGGTTCCTTCCGCCGAGGCGTATGCGGGAGCAATGCCGCCCGTATCAATGCGATCCACCAGCGATTTCGGTATAGCGTAAGTGTTATCCCCGAGGTCGTATTCGATATGGGTGCCGGTGTCACGAACGTGCTCAGCCCAAATGGTGCGGCCGTTTTTAAGATGAATGACTTCCGCGGACGCGCACAAGACTGCCGCGGTCAGCACGAAAGCGGAAACGAAGGAATAGATGACAGCCGTCCGCATTAAGGCGCATTCTAGAAGATAGGGAGTTGCAGGCGTAGGTGACCGGGGTAATCTCGAAAATGCCAAAAGGGCTGCTGCCACTAGTATGGTTGGTGCTGGTTTCGACCGTAGTTGCCTTGCCCACGAGTCAGGATGCGCCTAAACCCGCGAGCGACCCTGCGGCGGGAATCCAGGGCGGAGTCCCGCCGCCGGCTCGCAGTGCGGCGGAGAGTGTCTATCTACAACTACGCACCGTGGATTTGGCGAAGTCACGGGTTTATCTCCTGCGCGATGTATCCATCGATCGAGCGGCCATTCACATTACGCTGAATGACGGCACCATTGCATTTACCCAGGATGTCATCGGCCGGGTCACGGGAGCGTTTTTTGAAGGGGAGGGAGAGCTATTGTTATCTCCCCCGAATCAGTATGAACGAGCTTCCATGGCGTTGTTTACTGGCGGGGCCATTTTGGAAGAGCGATTTTCAACCGCGTACTTTCGCTTCAACGACGACACCTTCAATGAGCTGCGCCCATCCATGGTGTCGGTTGATGACGGCCAGGCGTTCTTGTCGCAATGGAATGAGACGGCTCGCAATTTGTCCGAAGGCGATGCGCTGCGCTTGTTCCTGACTTTTAGCAAGTTTCTGCCCGTCGCCGGTAAGACTGCAGAAGATAACTTGACAGCCGTCAAGTCCGAAAACGGCGATGACCGATTTCTTCACGCCCGCTTGCAAGGGCTGAAGCTCGGAACTTTTGATCTCTTCTTTGATACGGATGCGCCGGAGCAAGTGTCCGCAGGCCAGCTCAAGACCGTCGATGGAGCGAGTTATTACGATCTCTGGACTTCGTTCGCAACAGCAAAAGCGAATCCGGAAGCGGAAGCTGTCAACGCAACGGTGGGCGAAGGTGGCAAGCCCGATGCCATCGCGATATCCCAGCACACGATTCGCACGCAAATAAAGCCTCCCACCGAAATCGACGCTGAAGCCCGTCTGCAGATGGAAGTGCGGCAGGGCGGTCAGCGAGCTGTGTTGTTCGAGTTGTCCCGAGCCCTTCAAGTCAAGCAAGTGGAAGCGGATGGGCATCCGATCGAGTTCATTCACAATCCGGCAACCGAGGGAACTCAGTTGGCGCGCCACGCTAACGACCTGGTTGCGGTGGTCTTCCCGCAACCCTTGCGGACTGGGCAACGATTGGAGCTTCGCTTTGTCTATGGCGGCGCAGTATTATCCGAGGCGGGAGCGGGGTTGCTCTACGTCGGGGCGCGAGGCATGTGGTATCCAAATCGTGGACTGATTATGTCGAACTTCGATTTGGAATTTCGCTATCCGGCAGGATGGACCCTGGTGGCCACCGGAGAGCGGACGGAACCTAAGTCGTCTCCCAACCCTGTCGATCAGGGATGGGGAGGGACTCTAAGGGCAGGTGAGCAAGTCAGCCGTTGGGTTTCTGAGCGGCCGATCCCCATTGCCGGATTCAATCTCGGAAAATACGAACGGGTAGTCGCACACGCTGGAGATGTGACAGTCGAGACTTTTGCAACCGCGGGAGTGGAACGGGGATTTCCGACTCCAGGGGTGAAGAGCGTGATTCCTGATCCGATCGCCCCGGGGGGCATACCCCGGGCCCCATTGGTGGTCGCACCGCTAGTGCCTTCTCCTGCGCGAAATGAGCAAATGGTAGCAGCCGCGTGCGCGCATGCCATCGAATTTCTCTCAACCCGCTACGGTCCCTTCCCCTTTGCTGATCTGAAGGTGGCCCAGATGCCGGGAGGGCTGAGTCAAGGTTGGCCGGGACTAATCTTTCTTTCCAGCACCTCCTTCCTTACAGCAGAAGAAAAATCGCAGCTGCACCTGAGCGCGGTGGATAAGACGCTCGTTAGCCAGGTAATTTCTCATGAGACGGCTCACCAGTGGTGGGGTGATCTGGTGATGTGGAGCGGCTATCGTGACCAATGGCTAGTTGAGGCCCTGGCAAACTACAGTTCCATGATGATTCTCGAGTCGGAGAATCCCGCACAGTTTCGCGCTGTGATGGAGAAGCTTAGGGACGACCTGCTGGAAAAAAACAAAGAGGGAGTCCGCCTGATGGAGGACGGACCCGTGACTCTAGGCACACGGCTTTCCAATTCACAATTTCCAAACGGATATGAGGCGATCAGCTACGGGCGCGGCACATGGCTGTTTCATATGCTGCGTTCGATGATGCGCGACGCCGAACGGACCAGCAGTGCCGGCACGCGCGGCAACGCCAAGACCGGGCAACCAGATGAACCTTTCGTGCGCGTTCTCCGCAGGGTCAGAGAACGCTATCAGGGAAGACCCATCACAACCCGCGAGCTAATGCAGGCCTTCGAGGAAGAACTGCCCCCCTCCCTGTGGTATGAGCACCACAAGTCGCTCGACTGGTTCTACGAGGGATGGGTGAACGGAACCGCGATTCCGCGCTTTGAATTGCACGGCGTGAAATATTCCGACAAGCTCGGCGAAACTACCATCACCGGGGTCATTCTGCAAAAGGACGCGCCAGAGCATCTGATAGCGTCGGTTCCTTTGTACGCATCGATGGCGGGCAGAATGGTGCTGCTGGGTCGAGTGTTTGCTGACGGACCAGAAAGCCCATTCCACTTGGCCGCATCGCCCGGCACACGAAAGGTCGTACTTGACCCGGATATGACGGTGTTGTCACGAGCTCGATAAGCAACAGCCTGCACGGGATTCGACCATTTCAGAACATATTCCCGATAATTTCGCACACTTTTCCCGAGTTGATCACTCGCATCCACGTCGAAGCGGTCCTCGCACTCATTGCTAATGATTCTTGTCGCGTAAGTTGCGGTGGCACATAGGTCTTCTCATTTCGCGCGTACGGTTCTGTCGATGGAAATGTGTGTGCTTACACGTTTTCGTGCCTGGAGGACGAACGACATGAATCATCCGCAATCACCTGCGGCAATGATCCCCGACTCGGTTTCGACTGTAACTGACAGCAATCCGCGCCGGGGTCACGGAACTATATTGTTGGTAGAAGATGAAGCTCGCTTGCGCGAGGTTATTTGCGAGATTCTGGAGTCCGCTGGTTATCGGGTTTTGACGACGCGAAATTCGTTGGAAGCAACATCGATGTTTAATGAGTACGAAACTGTCGTGCGCTTGCTTGTGACCGATGTCGTTCTGCCCGGACAGAGTGGGCGTGATCTGGCGAACGATCTGCGGAGCATCTCTCCACAGCTGCGGATTATCTTCATCTCAGGGTATCCCGAGAATGCAGTCACTAGAAACGGAATTCACGAAGATGGGATCTTCTACCTACCGAAGCCATTTTCAACTCAGTCGCTAACCCGAAAAGTGAGCCAGGTTCTTGAGCCGGGGAAGACAGGAAACACAAGCGTCTGACCATTCCTGCTAACTGAGACGAAAACCACTAATAACAAGAGGAGACACGGTCCGGATCGCTTGCGTGCTTTGCAAACAGTGAGCCGCTCCGCTAAACACCGTCCTGTCTCAGATCGCTCACGCGGCGAGGATTTCTTACGGTTTGGTCGCCGGCGAGTTGCTTGACCCGGACTGAAGGTCCTGCTTCCCAACGACCACTACATCGACCCGGCGATTGCGGGCGCGCCCGGCTTCTGTACTATTGCTGGCGATGGGATGGTATTCGCCATAGCCGCCTGCGGACAGCCGTTGCGGGGCAAAGCCGTATTTCATGATCAGGAGGCGAATCATCTCGGTCGAGCGGGCGGTGGAAAGTTCCCAGTTCGAGGTAAATTGCGAGTTGTGGATGCGCACGTTGTCGGTATGTCCCTCGATGCGGATGTTGTATTGACGTTCTCCAAGCAGGGTGGCCATGCGGCTAAAGGCCTGCTGCGATCCGACTTTGACCCCAGCTGAACCACTGTCGAAAAAACCAGCTTCTCGCAAGCTAATGACCAGCCCGTCACGCCCGCTTCGCACTTCGACCTCGCCCCGGGCGATCTCTGGCGCCAGAGCTTCCTCCAATTCCTTTCGTAGTTGAGTGAGGTCATGGTTCTCGTCGTTGCGTGGTAATACGACGGCAGGAACAACCTTGTGAACGTCTGTCGCTTCGTCGCTCCGGAGTTCAGCCGACATGTCAGCTGTTGGGTATGCTCCCAGCTCTTGAAAGGCGACCTGAATCGCGGTGGCGAGCCGGTTCACTTTCTTCTTGTCAACCTGCGCAGTGGAGTACATGACCACAAAAAACGCAAACAGCAGAGTAATAAAATCGGCGTACGACACCAGCCAGCGATCGTGACTGGCATGGGCCGCGTGTTTTTTTCGACGTCTCATTTCCCCACCTTCACTTCAGCTTTCTCAACCGCTCCAGTCTTACTTCCACCCAGATATCCTGAGAGCTTGGCTTCAAGCATTCGCGGATTCATGCCTTCTAGAATCGAGATAACTCCTTCCAGCGTCATTTCTCTGAGCATCTGTTCTTCCCGGATGCGAATCCTCAATTTGCCCGCAGCGGGAAGCAAGAAAAGATTGGCCGCGCCCACTCCGTAGATCGTGGCTACAAAGGCAACCGCGATGCCTCGGCCCACTTCGTCGATTTTGTCCAGATGTTGCATGACCTGGATCAATCCGAGGACTGCGCCGATGATACCGATGGTGGGTGAAAAGCCTCCCGCGGATTCGAAGACCTGAGGAATCTTGTCTTCGTGATCAGCCTGGTTGTCGAGCTCAAGTTCCATCATGGTTCGCAATTCCTGCGATTCCGTCCCGTCCACTGCCAGCATCAGCGACTTCTTCAGAAAGGGTTCCTTGATGCTTTCGAGTTCCGCGTCGAGGGAAACGATGCCCTCGCGCCGGGCTCGGTTGGCATACTTCACCAGTTCCTGCACCGCCGCGGCAGGGTTGTGCTTGGGCAGAAAGAAGACATGCACCAGGCGTCGAACCGCATTGCGAACAACCGGAAGTGGAAATTGAATGAGCACCGCCCCGGCTGTGCCCCCGAAGACGATCATCGCGGCGGTGGGCTGCAACACCTGGGAGATGCGCCCTCCTTCGAGCAACAAGCCTCCCACGATCCCGCCGAGCCCAAGTACGACACCGCCCCAGCTGGCCTTGTCCACAGGCGTCTACCTTTCGGCCTGTTGACGGGTCTCTACCTCTTCCCGTTCAGCCGCGGAAGCCATTGCAGGGAGGTGATTTGTGATTGGAATCATCCCCTGCAGAACTGAACGACGAAATTCGACGATGCGATTGAGGACCTCATCCGCTTTTTCGCGCACTAGGATCTTCTCCCCGTTCACCAGAGTGATCACTGTGTCTGGGGATTGCTCGACAAACTTCACTAGGTCGGAATTCACGATCAGCGGGCTGTTGTTGAGCCGAGTCAACTGAATCATGCGGTATTTCCCCCGAGATGCACCTCCGATTCCAACGGCGGTTTCTCCTTAACTTCTATGTCTATCGGCCAAACGGGAAGGGTCCTTACTCGCCATTGGTTACCCGGAGATTACAAGAGTGTGGGGGCGGCTGGAATTGTGGACTAAAGGACGTGCATCGAGTGCCGATGAGCCTATTGAAGGCAAGCTAAGTCGGATGTAAGCGACGAAACAAATCCGGCGAAGCAATCGCGGCAAGGCTGTTCCAGGCAGGCCGAAACGAACTAAAAACTCGAAACTAACTAATAACCCAAACGAACGAACAACCCAAAAGGAGCAATCCCATGGCACTCAGTGTACTGAATAATATCGCGTCTCTGGCCGCGCAGAATCAGTTGTCGATCACAAATAGCAACCTCCAAAAATCGCTGTTTCAGCTCTCATCTGGGTCGCGCATCAACAGTGGTGCGGATGACGCCGCCGGACTGGCCATTGCCGACGGTTTGCATGCCAACATTACAGCCCTCACGCAATCCGCCCGGAATGCGAACGACGGCGTTGGCGAGTTGCAGGTGGCAGATGGCTCTCTGGCACAGGTCACGACCCTGCTGAATCGCGCCATTACGCTGGCCACCGAATCCGCAACCGGCACCGTGTCGGATCCACAGAGAGTCGCGCTGAACGCCGAGTATAGCGCGATCAAGGCGGAAATCGATCGCATCGGCTCCAAGACCAATTACAACGGCGGGCAGGTGTTCACCTCGAACACTCTGAATGTGTTCCTGAGTGACGCTGGCGCCACCAGCAACAGTCTCATCGGTGTAACCACCGGTTTGTTGTCGGCAAACAGCCTCAACATATCTCAGACGCCGGCCACGGCCACCTTGACGGCAGCTTCTACCCCGGCCACCGATGTGATCACGCCCAGCGCCAATCCGTTAGCTGGCGATACCGTCACAGTCGGCGGCCAAACCTATGACATAGTGGCCGCCATCGGTGGAGTCGCGGCAGGCCATATCCAGGTCCTGAAAGGAGCCGCACTGACGAATACGCTCGACAACCTGGCGGCTGCTATCAACGGTACAGCTGGCGCGGGCACAACCTACGCTTACGGAACCGGAACCGGCGCAAACACCCAGGCGACGGCTGCCAATACAGGAGGCACCGCGCTCACCGTCACGGCGACTGCCACTGGCACCGCCGGCAACGGCATCACTGTGTCGGCTGTGGCGTCTGGCGCTACAACTTACGCCGTTGCCACTCCGACAACCACCGGAGGTCAAGATCTCAATGGCGTAGCCCAAGCTAACGATACGGTGAAAGTGGGGAATCAAACCTATACTTTTGTTGCGTCGCTCGCGGGCAACCCTCCGGCAAATTCCGTTTTGCTCGGCGCTAATGAAACCTCCAGTCTTGCCAACCTGGCCGCTGCGGTCAACGGCGCAAGCGGCGCGGGAGTCACCTACTCCGCGAACACGGCCAAGAACGCCTCCGCTACGGCCACGGCTGGGCAATTCTCGATCGTCTTCACGGCTATAACCCCAGGCGTCGGCGGTAATAATCTGGCGTCAGTGTCGTCAGTCACGACGGACAACACGTTCGGGGGTGCAACATTCTCTGGCGGGGCAGTCACCAACGACCTGCTGACCCAATCCGACGCCACCGCCGCTTTGGCGACTATCAACAACGCCATTCAAACCGTTGCTGCCCTGCGCGGCAACATCGGCGCAACCGTCAACCGCTTGCAAAGTGCTGCCAACGTGATCAGCAATCAGGTGCAGAATCTGACAGGTGCTGAAGACGGCGTCCGGGCCGCCGATATTCCATCGACGGTGGCAACTCTGGCGAAGTACTCCATCCTGGAACAGACCGGTATTTCCTCACTGGCCCAGGCCAACCAACAGCAGCAACTGGTGCTGAAGCTGCTCCAGTAAGCATTCCCTCGAGGGAGGCGGTTCGATCCCGCCTCCTCTCGATGTTTCCGGAAGCAGGTGAGTTATGAACGTTGATCCAGTGCCAACCAGTGCGGCTGGGATTGAGCGTCAGACTCCCGAGAAAAAGCTGCAGGTCGAGCCGCCCCCGCGCGCTGCCGTTTCGGAGAGTGTCCCAAAGGCGGAAATCGCCAAGGCACAAAATATTCCTGCTCCATCGCTATTTCCGGAACATGAAGTCAAAGTGCAACTGGACACGCTGGGAGATGACATTGTGGTTTACCGGGTCTTAGACAAACAATCCGGCGACCTGGTCTTGCAAGTACCGAGCGCGGAGCAGCTTCGCGGCATTCACCAGAGTCAGGAGCTTCTGCAACGAATTGCGTCAAGGGGAAAAATCTCAACTTCGGCGATAGCTTCGGCTCCAGTCGCGAAGGGAGAGGGAACCAACCATGGGAGTAAGCTTTAATGCAGCGGCGTTGCTGAACGGAAATGGCATTGATGTGCAGTCGGTGGTGACCTCGCTACTTGCCCCGGAAAGCGGATCAATCTCCATCTTGCAGAACCAGCAGACCGACTTATCCACGCAGGCCGGTTTGCTGTCAGGGATCAACAACAACCTCACCAGTCTGGCGCAGGCGGTGCTGGCGCTCGCGGATCCCACCGGGCCCCTGGCTTCACAGTCGGCAACCTCTTCGGACTCGACCATCCTGTCTGCCAGTGCGCAAAGCACGGCCACGCCGGGCACGCATGAGATCGTGGTGACCAATCTGGCGACTACAGGCACGCTCTACACCGATCCGCTGGCTGGCGGCGCCGCCACAACCATCTTGCCCAGCAACGTCACCAGCGGTGACATCAAGCTTCAAATCGGTGGGGCAAAGGGTGCTATCGAAGATATCCCCATCACTCAAGGTAGCAATGACACTCTCAATACACTGGCGAAATACATCAATACCCAGAATTGGGGAGTTACCGCCAGCGTGGTGACGGACGCGGGCGGGGCACGGCTGGCCCTCTATAGTCAGGCCACAGGAACTCCGGGGGCGTTGGCCATTACGAACAACACGACCCTCCTGAACTTTAACGCACCCGTCGGTGGAACCAACGCATCCTTAACCATCGATGGCGTGCCTTACAGCAGCGCCACCAACACGGTGAGCGGCGCGATTGCCGGGGTTACCCTGAACCTGGCCAGCGCGTCGCCCGGAACGCAGGTGCAGGTTACGGTTGGACCTGATGCGAACCAGGCCACCACCGCCATCAACAACTTCGTGAACGCCTACAACGCGGTGATTGGCAATCTCAACACTCAGTTTACGGTGGATCCGACCACCAACACCGAAGGCCCTTTGGGAGGCGACAGCGCCCTGCGCTCGTTGCAGTCCAGTTTGCTCAACGATGTGACCTATTCGATTTCGGGAAACGGCGGACTAGTCAACTTGGCCGCGTTAGGGATCGACTTGAACAATGATGGAACCCTGACGGTGAACCAAGTCGCCACCGATACGCATCCCTCGCTCGCTAATGTGCTCGCGGTAAACCCAAGCGCGGTGCAGAGCTTCTTTCAGAATGTGTCGGGCACCGGCTTCGCCAACAACTTCAACAATGACCTTGCCAATCTGACGGACCTAACCAGCGGTGTCATCAACGTTGACATTAGCGGGAACACAACCCAACAGAACGCGCTGACTACCCAGATCACCAATTTGCAAACCAACCTGACCACGCAACAAGCCGCATTGACGCTGAAATTCGACCAAGTCAACGCGACCCTCGAGGCCTATCCATCACTTCTGCTTGAAGTCACGTCGGAGATCGCCGCTCTCAACGGAAACTTCAGCGCGACCAATCCGACAGCCACCAACACCACGCCCACAGCCGGCACAGCGGCAACGGGCGCATAGCCATGACGAATCCCCGCACTGCTTACCGCGAAGCCAACGTCCGTGGCGCTACGGCCGTGCGACTCGTGGTCTTGCTCTATGAACAGGCTATTCAAGACCTGAGACAGGCTGCACTGGCGATGGACGAGGACAATGTCGAACTTCGCACCAACCGGATCAATCACGCTCTGGAAGTGGTCGGTCGACTCCAAGTGACACTCGACATGGAACGGGGAGGACAGATCGCCTGCAATTTACTGACATTTTATGAATCCCTGCGCGCCAACTTGTGGAGGGCACAGCTCCATGTGTCAAAAGAAATCCTGCTTCAGCAGATAACGGATTTAATGACGTTGCGGGAGGCTTGGACCGAGGTCGATCACGCTGAGTCGGTGAAATCCGCCCCAAAGCCTGTTCCGATAGTGGTAACTGAGTCGAATGGCGTCGCGGATCCGCAGGTAGGTATTGACTGGAAGGCATGATGTCGAGTGCCACTGCCAAGATCCTGTGCACCGCCAACAATAATTTGCGCGCCGGGTTGACCCGTTTCTCGCCCGAGCCAAACCCTTCCGCTCCTCTCCATCCCGAAGATCTTTCCGGTTTGCTCAAGGAACTGTTGCGCGCCGGCAATTGCTGGCGCAGCGTTGCCCCGGATGCCGCTCCGGATGCGGATCTGGATAACGCAATCGCCGATTATCGCAGCATCGTGGAGCGGATTGCCGAAATCCTGCCTCGCATCCATGGCAGGCTTCTGACGGAGAAAGCGCGCCTCGAGATCGCACGGGCGCATGTGACGGCTGCGTCCGCATGGGCGAAAGCCAGCCAGAACACCCTCTGATTTCCAGCCGCCGAAGCACTCGCAGGCTACAAAACAATCGCGGCGGCATTCGAGAGAGAAAAATCTCCGATGGCGCGGTTGATGCTGTCTTCGATTGGCGTCCTCTTCCTTACTTCAGATAGTCGAACAGACTATTCTGCGGAGTTTTGCCAATGGCTTCGAGAGTCGCGGTTTGTGCTGTCTGATCGTTCACCAGTTGACTAGCCACGGCTGGGATATTGGCACCCCCGACTGTGTTGAGCTGCTGGCTCAAACTTAGGCTCTGAGTGTTCAGGTAGGTTTGCTGGCTTTGTGTCTGATTAAGCGCGTTGCCATAAAAAACTCTCTGGTTGGAGACATAATTTAGAGCATTGTCCACTTCATTCACCGCCCCGCCGATTGCGGTGTTGTTCTGCACGGAGGTGATCAGATCGTTGATCGCCAGGAACATGTCTGCCCCCGTACCGTTGAAAATCTGTGAACCTGGCACGTTGACCTGCAACTGGTAACCGGCTCCGACGGTCACGCTGTTGGTTCCGGTATTGCCGGTGTAGCGGACTCCGGAGGATTGGGTCGGATCGAGCACGAAGGGTAGGGCGGTCGAGGTGCCGGCAAAAATATACTGGCCCTGGTAGGACGTATTGGCCAGGCTGAGAAGCTGAGACTGGATTCCGGTCAACTCGGTCGCCACGGCGGCCCGGTCCGCGTCAGAAAGCGTTCCGTTGGCGGCTTCAACACCCAGGCTGATGGCTCTCTGCAGCGCCGTCACCACCGAACTGAAAGTGGAGTCGGCAGTCGAGAACTGGCCGCTCAGATTGCTGATGCTGCGCTGAAAGGAATCCACTTGGGCGCTCAGGTCGTTAATCTTGATGAGCTCGGCGGCTCCGGCAGGATTGTCGGAAGGCCGGTTGATGCTGCTTCCGGTGGCCAGCTGCAGGGTCGCATTGGCTTGCTGTTGCTGCAACTGCTCGAGCGCCGCCAGAAGGTCGGGCATCGGGTACGGATTGACTCGTATGGAACTCATCCGGTTAACGTCCCCATATTGATGACGGTGTTGAGCATGTCATTAATGGTCGTGACCACGTGGGCGGCGGCGTCGTAGGCGCGTTGATACTGCACCATGTTGCTCGCTTCCTCATCCAGGTTGACACCGGAAATGCTTCCCCGCTGGTCATTCAGCTGATTCAAAATCAATTGCGAAGAGCTCAACTCGGCGGAACTGGTGGAGACTGCGTTGCCGATGCCGAAAACGATGTTTGAATAGTATTCGATCGGGGTTTGCCCCCCTGCCACGGGTTGATTCTGCACCGCGGAAAGCACCGCTATGTTCCCGTTGCTTCCGGCGGTGCCGTCGGAACTGGCGGCAATCAGCGCGGGATCGGTAATCTGCACCGCCAGGTTGGCGGCAGCGCCCTGTCCTGATACCGGCGGCGGAACGAAAATATTTCCGCCGGGATTGCCGTTCAGGTCAAAGCCGGTTTTGTTCGCCGTGTTCAGCCCGTTCGCGAGACCCGCAGCCAGCGCGTCCAGACTTGAAATCAGCCCGGGTATGGTCTGGTCGCGCACCTGGATCAGGCCGGCCAACTGTCCCGAAGTCAGCTTGGAAGTGATATCCTCTCCTTGCGAATAAACATCCTGAAAACCAGAAGCGTTGGTCTGAGTGCTCAAGGCAAAGCTCTGGCCGCCGACTACCAGCGGTGTTCCATTCGAAGTCGTAAGGGTCAGGCCATTGTCGCTCTTAATGCTTGAAACATCGATCAGGCCGGAGAGTTTCCCGATCAGAACATCGCGCTGGTCGACGAAGGCGCTGGCATCCTGGCCCACGCCTTGAAGCTGGCTGATCTGAGTGTTCACGGTCGCAATTTGCCCGGTCAGAGTGTTGATCTGCTGCACTGCCTGGCTCACATTGAGGTCAAGGCTGCTTTGCTGCTGCGTGAGGTTGTCGGAGGTGTGGTTAAGGACAGTGGCCAGATTCCCGGCTGCGGTGAGCACGCCCTGGCGCAGCGAGAGATTCGTGGGGTCGGTCGATAGCTGATTCAGGCTGCTGAAGAAATTGGAAATCTGCGAGCCAATGTCGCTGCTGCTCGCGGTGAATTGCACTTGCGCCTGCTGCAAGGCGGAGACAACTGTATTCAACTGCCCTTGCTGCTGCGTTTCTTCCTGAATGCGCAGCTGCAAAATGGGGTCGCGCAGGCTTTCCAGGCTCTGCAGCGTCACTCCCTGTCCGTAAGTGACCGAACCCACCACCACGGGATCGCTCTCGATCAGTACCGGCCGCAGGCGGGAATAGCCTGGTGTGTTGGCGTTGGATACATTGTTGGTGGTGGCATCCATGGCGCCCTGCTCGGCAGCTAGCGCACCCGCGGCGATCGACAGGGTTCCGAACAGGCTAGGCATGGCTTGCCTCCTGCTGGGCCGGTGGAGCCGGGGCGGGTGAACACTTCGGAGGAGCATAGGTGCCGGCCGAGCTCTCGAGCACCCGCATAAAAATCCGGAGTGTGCGTTGCGCGCGCCGCAGCAAGGCTGCATACACTAGGTTGAGTTGGCTGACTCGCATCTCGACCTGCGCCAGCTCCTGGACTAAAGCCTTCCAGCGCACAAGCGCCTCAGGAGAAGCAGCGTCCTCGGGTAAGCGTTCCCCATTGCTTTTTCCTTGCAATAAGCCCGTAGCCCCGGTTTCGAGATGACGAAGGGACGCACAAAGATCGCGTTGGCGCGCGGTATGGCGATCGATTCCGGCTACGTCTGAGCGAACCACGGCGATCTGAACCTGCTCCAGCGAACGGGCAAGCTCCCGCATCAGCGCCAGGCGAAGTTGCAAGGAGTCAAGCGAAGTTGAGAGTTGCTGATCCATGGTCTGAACTGCTTCCGCTCACACCAGCCGGTCCACTTGATGCACCGGCGCCTCGGACTCCTCCGCTCTTTCGGACTCCTCGGCTTGCGGAGGCCGACGGCGCTGCGATCCTGCCTCCGGTTGTCCCCGCGGCTCGGGGCCCTGAGGCTCAACTACGCGCCCGGTCGGTTCGATGCGCTCGCTGCTGATATCGTTCATGACCAATCCTCCTGCATCCGAGGCTACGCGGCCGGACGGATTTGAATCGCGGAGAGCAACGCTTCCGCCGACTGCCCCGGCGTCACCCTGTAGCTGCCTCCTTGAAGCGCCTGCTGCAACGCCGCAACTTTGTCTTGCCGGATCTCGGGCAACTGGTTCACCTGCGACGCCAGCTCCTGCACTCTTCCCTGAAGCGGTGAAAGCGTAGCCGTAGCTCCCGCGGACCCTTCCGCGGTCGGGCTGCCAGATCCGACCTGGGAGCCGGACTTCGTCGATTGGCCGGGATCGGGCGCCTCCGGAATACTTGCATTTAAGTCAATTCTCATGGCTATCTCCTCGTCTGCGATTGCCCGTGCAATTCAACTGTCGGCAGCGCATTAGAAAGCTTTAATACGAGGCTCATCAATCCCAAGTTCATCCCGCCTCTATCTATCTAAGTCCTTCTCTCACCTGGAATTCCAGGCTGGTCTGCGCTCTACCTGGGTTCATCGGCAGATGGCTGAGAAACTTTAGTCGGCTGGGCCTCTCCGTTTAGTCCCTGACCTTTGGCGTGTAACAGATTGCGGACAATCATGCTGGCGATGCCCACTCCGCCGCCGGCCGCCAGGGTCGCAGCCAGAGCCTGCATGCCCATAGCGTGATAGTTGTCGCCAATCGAGTCTGGCTTCTTTCCCGGAACAGAGGAAAAAGTCTGTTCCAAAGAGCCCAGAACTTGGTTGAGCAGCACCGCCTCAAACTGGCGGGCGGCGTGGACAACCCGCTTGGCGTAAGCCTCCCCCGGATTCGTCGAACCGGCAGCGGAGGAGGCAGATAAAGCGTCCATCAAATTACCTCCAGGTCAGCTTCGAGAGCGCCTGCAGCCTTGATGGCTTGCAAGATCGCAATCACGTCATGCGCGGTGGCCCCGATCCTCTGTAATCCGGTGACTAGTTGTTCGACGCTCGCGCCTTCGCCCAGTTCAATGCGACGGGCCGATGCTTCTTCGGCGGTCACAGTAGTCTCGGGCACGACTTCGGTCTTGCCCTTCGAAAGCGGATTGGGCTGTGAGACCACAAACTGGGTCGCCACTTCGACGGCGAGGTTGCCATGCAGGATCGAAACCGCCGACAGCCGCACATCCTGGCCCATCACGACTGTTCCCGTACGCTCGTTCACCACCACGCGCGCCCGGTGATGGACATCGACCGTCAGATTCTCGGCGCGAGCCATCAGCGCCGGAAGACTAGCGGCCCCAGACGCGACGGTATCGATGTCGATGCGGCGGCTGTCGACCACCGACGTGATCTCCTTGCCGAATTCCCGGTTGATGGCGCCCGCCACCTCTTCGGCGGTGCTGAAATTCGGTTCATTCAAAACCAGCGAGACTTTTTCCAGCTTGCGCAGATCGAGCGAGCTGTCGCGCTCGACCAAGCCTCCTCCGGGAATGCGGCCCACAGTCGGATGGTTTACCTGCTTGGAATTGCTCTTCGTTCCCTCACTGTAGCCGCCCAGAATCAGCGGCCCCTGCGCCGCACCGTACACCTGGCCGTCAGCTCCATAAAGCGGCGTCAGCAGAAGCAGGCCGCCCTCAAGGCTACGGGCGTCGCCCGCCGATGAAACCGTCACGTCCAGGTGCGTTCCGGGGCTGGCAAACGGAGGCAGGTTGGCGGTCACGAAGACGGCAGCCACGTTCTTCACAATCACAGTGCCGGACGGAATTTGTACTCCCATATGTTGCAGAATGTTGCCAAGCATCTGGGTGGTGAAGATGGTCTGCTGCTTGTCGCCGGTATTTCGCAGTCCGACCACCACGCCATAGCCGATGATCGGGTTTTCCCGAACCCCCTCGATGCTGGTAATGTCGCGGATCGTGGCTTTGCGCACCGTGTCTTCGGCGTATCCGGGCGCGCAGGCCAGAAGAAAGATCGGGAGCGCAATCAACAGATGTTTCACGACCATCCTCCTAGAAGCCGACCAGCCACAGCAACCCCCGAATCAGTGCATTCGGGGGACGGACGCCATCGCTGAGCACGCCTTTGCCTCTCAGTTCGAGTTCGAGATTCGCCACCTGGTTTGACTGCACCGTGTTATTGGGCGCAACGTCGCCGGGACGGACCAGTCCGCGCACCAGGATGGTTTGGCGCTCGTTATTCATAGTCAGCTGCCGCTCCGCCTCAATTACCAGGACGCCGCTCGGCAAAACGGCGACCACTCTCCCTGAGAGGTCGTCATTCAAGGCGGAGGTCGTCGCGCCTTGCGATTTCCCGTTGAGGGCGGTATTCGAATTGGCAGAAAAAAGGTTTTGCACGCCGCTGGTGCTGAGGTGGCCGGGTAACGCGGTGATGCCGGAACTAGTGTTGAAGGTCCTGGCCGTGGCGACGCTCGCCGTGCTACTGGCCTTGGTTCCTTGCGCCACGACAATTGTGATCAGGTCGCCCACATGCATCGCCTTGTAGTCGGCGCTGAGGTTGGCAAACCTTCCGTTATCCGTCCACAGGCTTCCGGCGCTCGCATGCGACAAGTCCGGCGATTGCTGCTCCATTCTTTGGATATATACTGCCTGGCTCTCGCGCTGAATCGTCGTTGTTTTAGAGTCTTTCGCGAATGCAAGAGGCGCAATCGCAGTCATCAGAACCGCGGTGATTCGGGACCAGGGCATAAGCTCTACTTTCCTGTTCACAGAGTTGCGTGCAATAAACCGACACCGACCACTTCGGCGCGTAATACACGTCGGCCTTGCGTATCAAAGACCCGGATCCGCTGGTTCAGTTCGCCCGTCTGCAGGCAGATCACCCGCATCGAGATCCGGATGCCGCCCCCATCCAGAATCAAGTTCGCGGGCTTTCCTCGTTCCGCCAGCACAGCGCCCGTGGTCGGAGCCGCCTGGTGCCCGGATCCGGGGAAACTAGCACCGATGCTGGACGCCAGCCGGCTCCGCCATTCGTCCCCGATGGGCGGAGGCAAAACCAGATGCACCAGAAAGCTGCCGCAGGACGCGCGCGCCGAACATCGCAGGCGAACTTGCGCCGACTGCTGCCGGAGGTCCCATTCGAGGCCGGTCACCTGCAATGTGGAATGCTCTTTAGTGGCCGAGAGACGCTGCCAATCGAGCTTCGCCGCGTCCGGCAGATCGCGGTTTCCTGGCTGCTCGCGTAAGAATCTGGAAATCGCTAGGCGCACGGCTGCTTCCTCGATCGGCCACCCTGAATTTCGGACCGTAATCCGGGACGGTATAGCAAGCTGGCGAAGCAGTTCAGGTAGCGCGGCGAGTTTGGTTGCAATCTGCTCCGCGTCGAGAACGCGCGGGCTTCCCGGCCGGGGAGCCCGGCACAGTGCAATCGCGGAGCTGGCCTTCTGTATCGCCGACGGCGCGCTGGGGGGCACAAGATCGGAGAGCCAAACCCGCTCGCGTTTCACTTCGACTGCGTCGAGCAACTGTGCCTTGGGTTCGCTCCCCGCGCACCACCCCATCGGGATTGCCGCCAACCACATCCACACCAGGCTTGACCAGAAGCATTTCATCGCAAGCTCCTTACCGTCCCAGCTGGTTCAGTCCCTGCAGCATCTGGTCTGCGGCTTCCACTACTCGTGAATTCGCCTCATACGAACGCTGCGCCGCGATCATCTGCACGAACTCCTCAACCACATCCACGTTCGATTGCTCCAGGTATCCCTGCTCGATCGTGCCCAGCCCCTCGCTGCCGCCGGGCGTACCCTGCACTGGATCTCCGGAAGCAGTTGTGGCTAGAAAAAGATTGTTGCCGGTGCTGTTCAGCCCGCCGGGGTTAGGAAACAGTGCAAGCTGTATGGTTCCGACTTGCTGGGCTGCGGTCTGTCCGGCGGTGGTTACGCTCACCGTTCCATCGAGACCAATAGTGATCGAGGCAGCGCCAGTCGGAATGGTGATCGCCGGAGACAAGGGATTGCCGTCGGCCGTCACCACGTTTCCATTGGAGTCAACCTGGAAGGCGCCACTGCGCGTATATGCTGTTTCGCCCGATGGCAGGGTCACCTGAAAAAATCCATTGCCTTGAATAGTCAGATCCAGCGGATTGCCGGTGGCGCTGAAGTCGCCCTGCAACTGCACCACCTCGGAAGTCGCGGTGCGCGTTCCCAGCCCGATCTGTAATCCCGCGGCGAAGGTGGTCTGCTGCGTGGCCGCCGCACCGGGCATGACGACGTTCTGATAAATCATGTCCTCGAACTGCACCCGGCGTTTGCGAAAACCCGTGGTGCTCGAGTTGGCAAGATTGTTGGCCACGTTGTCCAGATTGGTTTCCTGCGCGCTCATCCCGCTGGCGGCGGTGTACAAAGCTCGTAACATGATTCTGGCTCCTAAATCTTGGGCAAATCGTTGGCCGCAATATGGTCAAGATTGGATTCGAACACCGTCATCGCCCGCTCTAGCATTTCGGCATGCCGCTGCACCGCGATCATGTCCACCACTGATTTCACTGAATTGACATTGGACGATTCCAGCATGCCCTGACGGACGCTCGAGTCCAGCGAGGGTCGCACCCCGTTTGCCGGAGCGGAATAATCCGAGTTGCCGGCCGCTAGCGGAAGCGTCCCGGGCACGAACTCCGCAACCTGCAACTTTCCCGCCACCGCACCACCAGCGGATATCGTGCCGTCAGGGCTAATCGAAACCTCCCCGCTCGGCAGAACTACCGGCACACCTTGCTCTCCGAGCACCAAGTCTCCCGCCGACGTAGTCAGTTCGCCTTTCGGGGAGACTCTGAAATTTCCGTTACGGGTGTAGAGCGTTTGCCCTTGGCTCTTTATTGCAAAGAAGCCGTGTCCCTCAATCGCCAGATCGAGCGCATTGCCGGTATGCTCCAGATTGCCGGCGCTTAAATCAGTTCGGCTGCCTTCGAGCACGCCAAAATCGTTGATCGCATGGTTGAGGGGATCGGAGATCTGGGTACCGGCGCTCGCCAGCAGGGAACGGAACATGGGCTGCTGGGCCCGATATCCAGTCGTGCTGATGTTGGCCACGCTACTGGCGATGAGTTCGAGAGCCTGGGTCTGCGCCCGTAAACCCGCACAGGCTGCGTAGAATCCGCTGTCCAATTTTTTTCTCCGCGGAGATAGAAGCACGCGGTCAGCCAATTGATGCGCGGGCAGGAAGCCGCGTAAACCGCTGATGCATCAATGATTTTCTCTGGACTGAAACAACCAGGGCAATGATTGTCGAATTTCAGGAATATCTTGCCGGGTAGTTGAAGGCCTGCTCGGCAAAACGTTCCTCACGGCAGCCGGTCGGGGCCAAAAGCTCTGATTGCACCGCTAGCATCGTGATCCGCTGTTTCACTACGCAATCATCTTTCCCAGAATCTCCTTCAGGATCTTCGCGCAAACCATTGCCGTCAGTTGCGATACATCCTGCTTCGGGTTGTATTCAACGATGTCCGCGCCAATCACTTTGCCCGCGATCGCATGCAGATGCGCAATCGCTTCTCGCACGGATATTCCTCCAGGCTCACGGTGCGAGATCCCTGGTGCAAACGCCGGATCAAGCACGTCGACATCGAACGAGATATAAACCGGGCCAGCAACTTTGAGCCGAGCCAGCGCGGGCAACTCCCGCATCTCGACGACTTCAACTCCAAACCGATCCGCCTGTTTGCGCTGATGCGCATTCATGGTTCGAATGCCCACCTGAATCAGCCGCTTCGCTAACCCTTCTTCCATGATCCGGGCAAACGGGCAGGCGTGCGAATAACGATTCCCCTCGAACTCCTCATACAAGTCAGGATGCGCATCGAATTGGACGAGCGTGAGATCGAGGAAACGCTTTCCGAAAGCCCGTATGATTGGATAAGCGATGGAATGGTCACCACCCAGGCAAACCGGAGCCTGCCTTTTATCGAGCAACGCACCGACTTCGCTTTCAATAACCTGGAACTCACCGTTCGCCGGCAGCTGCAAGTCGCCCGCATCGAGCACAGATTCTGAATCAAGCTCAATCCCGCTCTCGGTGGATGAATTCGACGAATCACAGTGAAACGCCTCGCGGATCAGCGGTGGGGCATCCGCCGCTCCTCGCAGATAGGAAGAGTTGGCGTCGAAAGGTACTCCGAGCAAAACAGGAATCGCGGTTTGGGAGGCTTCTTGGCTGCACATTTTTGGTACCGTCAGACCCTGCCATCTTAAATCGTTGTCGCACCGATAGTTATGCCATTAGTTATGCCATTGCGATAATTCAACTGATCAGCGTCAAAAAACCATCCCCCATTTTCCGCAAAAGTCCATGGAACCAGAGTTCGAAAACTAGCATCCTTGTTATAACCGAAAGGTTTGTCAGCAACGTTATAACGGAAAGGTTTGTCCACAACGTCAAGGAATGGAAAGGAGTATGGAAAAGTGGCTACTCCAGCCCCCGCAAAGTTTCGCATCGATGTCGACATTCACAATCTGCTTATGAACTCCGGTTCCGCCGGACCTACGCCAGCCGAGCCTAAGGGCACGACATTGCCCGAACCTGTTTTCCCCCAGTACCCCGAACTGCTGAACGATCCCGGCCCTGAAGCTCCTCTTGAAAAGCGCGACTGGACAGCTCCACAAGTATGGCGGAAAGTCCGTGGCTGGCTACTTCCGTATGTGCGCTCGCGAGTGATGCCCGGACAATTCCATCCCATCACCGCGTATTTATTTGTCGACTACAAATGTAATCTCGACTGCTGGTACTGCTGGGCTTTTAACAACAAAGTCAAAGGTATGACCGAAGACGTCGCCAAACGCTCGATCGACTGGCTTCATGATCACGGCTGCCGTGTGCTGGCGCTCATGGGCGGAGAACCGTTGCTGCGCCCGCAGGTAGCGCACAAGATCGTTTACTATGCCGCGAAGAAGGGTTTCTGGATTTACGTGGGCACCAACGGCCGCCTTCTGCGCCCGGAAGTCGCCGACCGGCTCGCCGACGCCGGCGTCGCCATCTTCAATTTCGCCTTGGATGCCTGGGACGAAAAACCCAGCTTGCCGAAAGCCTTCGGTCCCGGTCAAAAAAACCTCGAGTATCTGATTCGCAAGCAATACGTGTACGGCTACATGGTCTTTTTCAACATCAACATCTGCCGCAACAATCATGAAGACGTGCGCAAGCTTACCGAATATGCCCACGCGCATCGTCTCGCCACCGACTACCACATTAATGAAACCCCGATGCTTGAGCAGGACGATCACTTCAAACATCTTTATGAAAACCCCACTTACATTCGGCCCGGAGACTGGCGCTCGGTTGACGGGTTGATCGATTGGATCATTGAGAAAAATCAGGCTGGATACCAGATGGTGAATTCGGTGCAGCGCCTTCGGGAGATGAAAGCGTTCGTTCGCATGTCGTCCGGACTGGATCTTAAAAAGTATGGATGGTATGGCGATGGGACCGGGACGAACGGCAACGTGCATGAGATCCTCGCCCAGACACCTGGCATCGTGCAGGACTCGAATGGCGAACTCCAATTCACCGATTGGAACTGCCGCGCCGGGCAGAACAACGTAATTATCCGTACCGACGGCACGGTTGCGCCCTGCTTCCCCATGTACGCGTCGAGCTTCGACTGGGGAAATATCGACCATCCGAAGTTCGACCAGCGGCAGCTTCAGGCGATGAAACACAGCTGCCAGCGCCACTGCTTCTCCACGCTCAACCACAATCTCGGTTACTGCTACAACGATGCGCGTGTGATCAAATGGGTATGGAAACAGGTCGTGACCAACCGATTAAAGGGAGGGGCGAAAAGTTTCGAAGACTAGCTCCAGATAATTCAGCTTTGGAGCCTTTCACTCTCTGCCTGTACTGACAGTGCTCGGTTTCTCTCGGCGTTCTGGCGCCTTCGGGCACCCGTGTCCCGCTTGAATCTGTCCCGATCCGCCGCGCATCCATTATTCTAGTAATAGACCTATGGCAATCCGATCGAAAACTGCTGCCGAAACTTCCGCTGCATTACTGGATCCGCCCAACGGAGAACGCGAACGAGTGTTCGACGCATTCCGCCGCTGGGGATATCTCGAAGCCGACCTTGATCCTCTCGGCTTTCTTCGCGCGCTGCCTCATCCTGACTTGCAAATCGACAGCGAGTTCGTTCAGGAGGCACGGCGCATCTATTGCGGAACGGTTGGGGTCGAATTCATGCACATTGCCGATCCCGCGCGCCGCCGCTGGATACAGGACCGCCTGGAGGGGCCTCAATCAGCGGTCGATCAGCCGCGAGCGCTTGATCTGCTCATCCGCGCGGATTTGTTCGAGCAGGTCTTGCAGCAGCGCTATTTGGGCAACAAGCGTTTCTCGCTGGAAGGCGTCACCGCGCTCATTCCGCTGTTGGATGAAATTCTGGACGCGGCCGGGCAGCAGGGCGCGGTCGAACTGGTGATGGGGATGAGCCATCGCGGCCGGTTGAACGTACTCGTTCAGGTCGCCAGGCGCGGCCCTGAGGAAGTCTTTGCCGGATTTGAAGACGTCGATCCCCGCAGCGTGTTGGGCAGCGGCGATGTGAAATATCACATGGGAGCAACCGGAGAATATCTCACGCGTAGTGGGGCAAAAGTTCATATTCACCTGGTTTCGAATCCCAGTCATTTGGAAGCCGTGGACCCGGTGACCATTGGCCGCACCCGCGCCAAGGATGATCGCGCGGGAAAAACCGGCTCGAAGAAATATCTTCCACTGCTGGTTCATGGCGACGCTGCGTTTGCAGGACAAGGAATTGTCGCCGAGACTTTGAACTACGCCGATCTGCCCGGCTACACCGTGGGCGGAACGGTGCACATTATCGCTAACAATCTGATCGGCTTTACTACGGTGCCTCGGGAATCGCACTCTTCCCGCTTCTCGGCGCAGATTGCCCGGCGCCAGTCCATCCCCATTTTTCATGTCAACGGCGAAGACGTCGACGCCGTAATCCGAGTAGGGCGAATCGCTCTTGACTATCGCTACACCTTCGGCACTGACGTAGTCGTGGATCTGATCGGCTACCGGCGCCACGGGCACAGCGAAGTCGATGACCCGACCATCACTCAGCCGCTGTTGTACAAAGCCATCAAAGAACATCCGCCGCTGTGGGAGATTTATTCCGAAGATATCGGCGTCGAAGATGTAAAGGCCCAAGTTCAGACCATCCGCGCTGAACTGGAAGCTGCGCAGAAGAAAGCCAGCTCCATGACTAAGAAACCGACGCTTCGCGAGCTGCCGAGCTATTGGAATGACTACAAAGGCGGTCGTTATAAGCCGGAGTATGAGGTCGAGACCGGATTATCGGCGGAAGAGCTGCGCGAAATTACCGAGCCGCTCACCACGTACCCGAAAGATTTTCATATCCATCCCAAGGTAAAAAAGCTCTTGGAGCAACGCGCGGAAATGGGCAACGGAAAGCGCCCGGTAGACTATGGTATGGCCGAAGCGCTCGCCTTCGGCAGCCTGGTGAAGGCCGGCGTGCCGGTGCGGTTGAGCGGACAGGATAGCCGCCGTGGCACATTCAACCAGCGGCACTCCGTGTTGCTCGATATCGAAAACGAGCAGGAATATGTCCCGCTCCAGCATGTTTCCGCCGAACAAGCCCGCTGCGAGATTTACAACTCCACGCTTTCGGAAGCTGGCGTGCTCGGCTTCGAGTACGGCTACAGCCGTGACTATCCTGAGGCGCTCGTTCTCTGGGAGGCCCAGTTCGGCGACTTCGTCAACGTTGCGCAGGCGGTGATAGATCAGTTCATCAGCGCGGGTGAAGACAAATGGAACCTGCTCTCGGGATTGGTTCTGCTGCTGCCTCACGGCTACGAAGGTCAGGGCCCGGAACACTCGAGTGCCCGCATCGAACGTTTCTTGCAACTCGCGGCACGAGACAACTTTCAAATTTGCCAGCCTTCGAATGCGGCCCAATATTTCCACCTGCTGCGTCGGCAGGCGTTGCGGCACTGGCGCAAGCCGCTGATCGTTTTCACTCCCAAGAGCATGCTGCGTCATCCGGATGCCGCTTCGCCCATTGAGGCCTTCACGCAGCCGCACTTCCTCAACGTGTTGTCCGATACGGAAGTAACCAACGCCAAGCGAATCCTGCTTTGCACCGGAAAAATCGGTCACGAATTGCGCGACGAACGCAAGAAGAGAAAAGACAATTCGACCGCGATCGTATTCCTGGAGCAAATGTATCCGTTCCCCGAGGCTGAATTGATCAAAGAGTTGGAACGGCATTCGACCGCGCGCGATATCGTCTGGGTTCAGGAAGAGCCCGCTAACATGGGCGCGATGTTTTATGTGCTGCCGCGGTTGCGCCACATCGCGGGAGAACGTCCGGTGCTTTCGGTCAAACGTTCCGCCAGTGCCAGCCCTTCCACCGGATCGGCCAAGGCCCACGAGATGGAGCAGAACACTTTGCTCTCGCTCGCATTCTCGACCAATGGCAAGTGAAATTGGTGCTATGTAGGTCGCTCGGTCACAGGCTTACCGCCGGACCCTGGCAATGAAGCCTTCGCGCCCCCCGCGGTCTCGCCCTTGAGCACGGCGTCGATGGATGCATAAGCGTAAATTGTTGGTGCGTGATTTTGCATCAGACCGCCGGTATCAGCCGTGGGGCCGTAGTTGCTGTGCAAGTCGCGTCCCAGCATGCGCAGCATGGCCATTAACTGTCCGCGATGATGCGAGGTGTGCGCAATGCGCCGCGTCATCACCCATGCTCGCGAACGCCGAACGGTAAAAAAGTTGGTCGCCTCTTCCCACCACGTGTCGTCCAAAGCGATCAACTTCGCAAGCCGTTTTCCGCTGTCGTTTGCGTACTGCCCCATGAACTGCAGACGAGTTTCTTGCTTGGGCAAAGGGGGCGCTCCGACGTCGATGCCAAGCATGGTCCGGAACCATAAATCTTCGCTGACGCACTGATGCACCATCTGCTCATGAACACTGCGGCCTCGCGGGTCATCGCTCCGCGGACGCATCGGAAGATCCTCATCGCGGAACTCGCTCCATACACTAATTACTTTGACCCTTTCAGTGGCATATGTCTCGACAAGAAAGTCGTATCTCACGGCGTGCCCCTCCTCTTATCATCGTGACGCGCATCTCAAAGATGGTACCCTAGCGTTCCAGTTTCGAATCGCATGGCTCGCCGCTCTCGACCTCAACCGCTCCGCATTGCCATCGACACTGGCGGAACTTTTACCGACTGTGTCTGGGTGGACCGCGGGCGCGTTCAGATGCTCAAGATTTTTTCGACTCCTGACGATCCCTCGCAAGCCATTGCGGAGGCGCTGGAAAAGATCGGTTGCCGTGAGCCGCTGATTTTGCTCCATGGAACAACAGTGGGCACCAACGCGCTGTTGCAGCGCAAGGGCGCACGCGTCGCTCTCGTCACCACGGCTGGCTTCGAAGATGTAATCGAGATTGGACGGCAGGCGCGTCCCAAACTGTACGATTTTTTCTTTGATCGGGTCGAGCCGCTCGTGCCGGCTGATCTGCGTTTCGGGGTGGATGAGCGTACCGGAAGTGATGGTGGGATCTTGCGCGAGCCATCGCAGACGGATCTGCTGGAATTGAAAGCCAAAGTGTTTAAGAAGAAACCGGAGGCGATTGCCGTCTCGTTGCTGTTTTCGTTTGCTAATCCCAAGAATGAGAACGTTATTGCAAAGGCCTTGCGCGACGTGGGCGTCGCGCTCTCCATTTCCCATCAAATTCTCCCTGAGTTTCGCGAGTACGAACGCACGAGCACCGTCGTGGTGAATGCGTATCTGCAACCGGTGATGCAGCGCTATCTCGAAAACCTCGAAGCTCGAGTGCAAGCCTGGGGTAGCAGTCTGAAGACCGCCATTTTTGTCATGCAGTCGAGCGGCGGCATTACAGCTCTGGGTTCGGCTGCCCGCGAACCGGTGCGGGCTGTACTCTCCGGGCCTGCGGGAGGAGTGGTGGGAGCCACGGCCATGGCGCGGCGCAGCGGATGCGGGCGAATTATTTCGTTCGACATGGGCGGAACTTCGACCGACGTGGCTCTGGTCGATGGTGAAATTCGCGGGGGCAATCAGACTGAAATCGCAGGCTTGCCCGTGGGTGTGCCGATGCTCGACATTCACACGGTGGGCGCGGGTGGGGGTTCGATCGCGCGCTTCGATGTGGCAGGGGCGCTGCGGGTTGGGCCGGAGTCGGCGGGCGCTGACCCGGGACCTATCTGCTACGGTCGCGGAACGCTGCCGACGGTCACGGATGCGAATCTGATCCTGGGGCGGTTGCAGGCGCATCGTTTTCTCGGGGGCGATTTTACTCTTGATCTGGAGCGCACTCGACGAGTTGTTTCCGCGTGGTTGAAGAAGCAACGCTGCAAGCTGACTCTCGAACAGTTTGCCGATGGGGTCATTCGCGTGGTCAACGCGACCATGGAGAAAGCGATCCGGGTAGTTTCGATCGAGCGCGGTTACGATCCTCGCGAGTTCGCGCTGGTGGCTTTCGGCGGCGCTGGTGGATTGCACGCCTGCGAGTTGGCCGCGAGTCTGGGTATCCCGCGGGTGATTGTGCCTGCGCTTCCGGGCGCGCTTTCGGCGTTCGGCATTCTGGTCAGCGACGTGGTGAAGGACTATTCGCGCACTGTGCTGTGGCGCGCACTGGATGAACTCCCGATAAAAAAACTCAATGACGAATTCGAAAAGTTGCGCTCCAAGGCCGACAAGGACTTTCGAAGCGAGGATTGGCAGGGACCTATCCGGCATCGTTTTAGCGTGGACGTCCGCTATCGCGGCCAAGGATACGAGCTCAACATTCCTTACACGCGCAACCTGATTACTGCTTTCCGTCGCGAGCATGAGCGTCGTTACGGCTACAGTTACCCGGCGCGGGAGATCGAATTAGTTACGCTGCGTCTGCGGGCGACGATGAAGTCTCCGCAATCGAATTCTGGCAAAGCCAGCGCTGGGCGCGGGCGGAGCGGCCGGCTTGATCCGGGACTAACGCCGGTCTTCTTCGGAGGAAGAAAAATCGCCGCCACCCACTACGATCGAGATTCATTGCGGCCGGGTAAGAAATGTTTGGGCGCGGCCCTGGTCACGGAATATAGCGCGACTACGATTGTGCCTCCCGGTATGAGATTTTGGCGGGATCGATCGGAGAACCTTATCATCCAGATTCGCCCTTGATGGCTTTGCTCCAAGGTTTGCTGCACAGCCCTGGATCTGAGAAATGATTTGGGCTGGCGTCTGTTCGGCGTCGGCTTGGGCATCGATTTCTGGGACGACTTCGGCGGTCCATTCTTTGTCTTCGCCGAGGTCTGCGAGTTTGGCTTCGACTGGCTCGCAGGCTTCTTCCTGATCGCCTTCTTCGTATTCGTCTTCGAAGTCTTCGGTGCTCCAGGGGTCCTCGCCGAGCGCGGTTTGGTCCACCGTCTTGGGATCAATGACTACGCAGGTTTTGTGGACGGGTTCGAAGTTGATTCGTTTCAGGTTGGAAGATGCGGTCTGCAGGGCATAGAGAAGAAGGCCGGCGGTTTTGGGATCGATTTGTCCGCTGAGGATGAGACGCATGATTTGCATCAGCGAGACCTGAATGGAGTTGGCGTCTTCGAGCACGGGCAGATCGAGGACGGCGCGACCGCGGCGGGCGCGGTTGGCGTTGAGGACGATGCGAGCTTCGTTCCAGCGTTTGTGGAAGTAGCAGAAGTGGTTACGCTTTAATGCGGGCGATCCGCACTGGGTGCCGTTGACTTTGAGGTGTTCGCAACGGGGAATGCTATTGGGATAAATCGACATGATGGATCTCCACCCCCCTCTCCCCTGATCTAATGGAATCAGCGGGATAGCGGGAGACTAAGGTTGAAATCTTTGAGTTGAAAGGAGTTAGAGGCAAAATCTTGGAAACAAACAGGTTGTGGATGAGGGAGGGCATTTCGGTGATGAGCTATATATTGGTTATCTGCTATAGCTAGGTTGAAGTCAAGAAAATTGCGGGGAAAAAGCGGAGTGTGATCCCGAAATGGGAAGCAGGGGTGAGCTGATGTCTGTCTAACCAAGGTCGATGGGTGCTGTCGGGATTTTGCAACAGTTACCGATTTCGGCTGGCAAGTCACATTGCAGTGTGCCCTCAATCACTGCGCGCTCCAGCGCGGTCTGACTAAACTGAAATCCACTCCCCTGGTTTGTTGGTAGCCCTCGCAACACGCGATTGAGATCGAATTTGTCCATAAGAGCGCGCTTAAATCGACAAATCCTGACACCGCGCTGTGCCTATTTCGCATCGTTCAAGAGGGGCTTCGGAACGTGAGAAAGCACAGCCGCGCGACAAAGGTCGCTGTTTGGCTGCAGGGAAGCTCCGAAGCGATCTCCTTGACTTTGTCTGACAATGGCGTCGGCTTCAAACTTTCTGACTGTGTCGTGTCACATGGGATCGGCCTTCGCAGAATGAGAGAACGTGTGCGGATTCTTGGCGGGACATTTGACGTTCAATCATGTCCCGGGCAAGGTACACGGATTGCCGTGACGGTTCCGCTCGGCAGTGGCAATTTAGCCATGGCAATTAGCAGTGGCCATTAACTGTTGCAACCAGGTCAGCATGACCGGACTCCGGTCACAACGAAGCATGAAAAGAGGTGCCATGCCAACCATCTGTTTGCAGTCAGTTACGCCTCTTTTCAAGGGAGGCCATAGCGCTCATTGAGGGGGTTTTGAGCGTAATCGCGATTTTGCGCCAATTAGAAAAGTCCGCCAGGTTCCCCGAAGGGCCGACGATCCAGTCAGTGATCAGTTCGCAAGTCACACTGCAGGGTGCCCTCAATCACTGCAGGCTCCCTGCGCGGTCTGACAAAATTGAGTGGTGACTCTCCCACTGGTTCGTTGGTAGCCTTCGACGACCCGGCAGTAGTTCGTAAGCTGCACTGCCACCCACCAGCAGGAACATCAGGAGAAATAAAATGAGAAAATGTGCGACCCTCCTCGCTGCGGTTTTGCTGGGCTTGCTATCGGCGCTGAGTTACGCTCAAGCGCCGGTACCCTTCATCAATCTGCCTCTCATGCCTGACGCTAGGGCGCCCGGCGGACCGCAATTCACTCTCACGGTCAACGGCACAGGCTTCGTTTCGAACTCGGTGGTGAACTGGAATGGGAGTGCGCTGGCGACTCAATTCGTCACTGGTTCGCAGTTAACGGCGATTGTTCCCGCCACGGACATCGCCACGGCGAGCACGGGTTGGGTCGCGGTGGTCAATCGGGCGCCGGGGGGTGGCACGTCGAACGTGGCGTTCTTCTCGGTGACCCGCAACGAAGGAAGCTCCGTCGGATTCGGCATAGCCTCGTCCCCGGCTGTGGGTTACGCCATGTCCGCGGCGGTGGGTGACTTCAACGGAGATGGCACGCTGGACCTGGCGGTCACCAACATAGATAACGATACGGTTTCCGTCCTGCTGGGGAACGGCAAGGGCAACTTCGCGCTAGCCTCATCTCCTGCCACGGGCTCCGAGCCCGAGTCAGTGGCAGTGGGCGACTTCAACGGCGACGGCAAGCTGGACCTGGCGGTCGCCAACACGGGTGGCAGCACGGTTTCCATCCTCCTGGGGGACGGCACGGGCAACTTCACCCTGGTCTCGTCTCCGGCGGTGGGCAGTCATCCCACGTCCGTGGCAGTGGGCGACTTCAACGGCGACGGCAAACTGGACCTGGCGGTCACCAGTGGACAGTACGATATAGGCGGGCAGGCGGTTTCCATCCTGCTGGGCGACGGCACGGGCAACTTCACCCTGGCCGCGTCGCTGGACCTTACTCTGCCCACCTCCGTCGCGGTGGGCGACTTCAACGGCGACGGCAAACTGGACCTGGTGGTCGCCAACACCGTCGACTACTACGACCCGGGCACGGTTTCCATCCTGCTGGGGGACGGCACGGGCAACTTCAGCCTGGCCTCATCTCCGGCCACGGGCATCGCTCCCAACTCAGTGGCCGTGGGCGACTTCAACGGGGATGGTAAGCTGGACCTGGCGGTCGCCAACGAGTTCAGCTGCACGGTTTCCATCCTGCTGGGAGACGGCACCGGCAATTTCACCCTGGCCTCGTCTCCGGCTACAAGCTGCTGGCTCTCCTCCGTAACGATAGGCGACTTCAACGGGGACGGCAAGCTGGACCTGGCGGCCACCACCAATTGGGATGACCCCTCACCGGTTTCCATCCTCCTGGGGGACGGCACGGGCAACTTCACCCTGGTCTCGTCTCCGTTAGGGGGTTCTAATGTGTCGGTTGCGGTGGGCGACTTCAACGGGGATGGCAGGCAGGACATAGCGGTCGTCAGCGCAGACGGAACCGTTCCCATTCTGGTGCAGAACATTCCAGGGGCTACGCTTTCCCCCACCAACTTGAATTTTGGCACGCTATTGGTCGGCACAAGCAGCAAACCCCAGGCTGTGGCCCTGACCAACAATGGCAACCGTCTCCTCAAAATCACCAGGATCGCCGCCAGCGCTAATTACTCCCAAACCAACAACTGCCCCTCCCAAGTACCGCCAAACGGACAGTGCACCATTAACGTGAGCTTCGTGCCGCAACGCCTTGGCACGCACACAGGGACTGTCGCGATTAGGGACAATGTTCCTAACAGCCCGCAAAAGATTGCGCTGACGGGAGTCGGAACCGTGGTGACCCTGTTGCCCTCAAGTTTGAACTTCAGCGGCCAGAAAGTGGGAACCACCAGCCCGCCGCAGGTGGCCACGCTCACAAACTACGGCACTGTGACGCTGAGCATTCACGGCATCCACATCATTGGAACGCCCGCCGGAAACTTCCATCAGACCAACACCTGTGGAACGGGTGTGCCGGCGGGCGGAAGCTGCAGCATCAGCGTAACCTTCGCGCCTACGCATATTTGGCGAAAAAGGGCGACGCTTGAGGTATTTGACAATGGTGGCGCGAGCCCGCAAGAGGTGGCACTCAGCGGCGCCGGTACGGAGTAGAGGGGAGGTTCAGGGAAAAAGGGCGCGATTTCCAGAATTTGCCCGGCACGAGTACGCTGCAGAACGGCTCAGCCTCAAAAACGCCTGAGCGGTTGCGCCAGTGCCGGGCACAACAGCCCGATGCTCATAACGGATCGCTGTCGCTATCAGGCGTGGGTGTTGAAAAAGTCACTTCGATTAGCAGGATGAGATTCAGCAGAAGCATGTTAGAAGGAAGTGATCCTGACCATGCTCTGTTGGATTCTCATCGTCGGAGGACTGCTGATCATGATGGGGCAACACGACCGCTCCGAAGCGCTGTTCTACTACTTCCGCCTGGAAGATCAGGTTCCAGAGACTCATCTGCTGCGGCTCATTGAAAAGCACATCAGCTTTGCCTTTGTGCGCGAGAGGTTGAAGCAGAGTTACAGCGAGACCGGTCGTCCGTCGATTGATCCCGAGCTTCTGCTGCGCATCCTATTGATCGGCTACTTATATGGCATCACCAGCGAACGGAAGCTGGTGGAGGAACTGCGCATGCACTTGGCGTGGCGCTGGTTCACCGGTCTGGGCTTCGATCAGGAGATTCCACATCACTCCACGTTCTCCAAGAACCGGCACGGACGGTTTCAAGAGTCGAAGCTGTTTGAGCAGTTGTTTGAGCAGATCGTGCGGCAGTGTGTGGAAGTGGGGCTGGTGCAAGGGACGCATTTATCAGTAGACGGCAGCTTCATCGAAGCGAATGCGGCCAAAGAGAGCCGCATCCCGCGTGAGCAACTCAGGGAAGCGGCGCAAGTGAACCAAACTGCGCGCCAGTACTTGGTGGAACTGGAGCAGCAGAACCCCACCGAAGAGCCGGTGCATCAGCAAGACCAAGTGTCGACCACGGATCCCGATTCCACCTACGCCACCAAGGGCGGGACTCCAGCCCGACTGGGGTACTACGACAACTATCTGGTGGACAATCACAGTTGCGTGATCGTGGGGGTACAAGCAACGGCGGCGCGCATGAGCCAGGAGACCGTCGCTGCACAAGACATGCTCACTCGCTTCACGCAATGGCAAGGACGAGAGCCAGAATCGGTAGCAGCCGACACGACCTACGGGAACGGGGAGTTCTTGCAATGGTTGGCCGATCGAAGCATCACTCCCTATATGCGAACCCGCGACAGTGCTCTGAGAAAGAACAATCCCGGCTATGGCCCGGAGCGATTTACTTATCAGCCCGAGAGCAATACCTACCGTTGTCCTGCAGGAGAGCAACTGAACTACGTGGGGCTCAACGTTCGCAATCGAGCCCATGCCTATATCGGCAGCGCGAAACGCTGCGGGGCATGCTCACAAAAAGCACAATGCACGACTGGACGATACAAGTATCTCGCCATTCACATGCATGAGTCGGTACGACAACGGGCGCGGGAGTTGGCGCAAACGCCCGAGTTCGCGAAGGCACAACGACAGAGAAAGAAGGTGGAAGCCCTCTTCGCGCAACTCAAGAATCAGATCGGATTGCGGCGCTTACGCCTGCGCAGACTGAAGTTCGCGCGAGAGCAGTTCTTCCTGGCAGCCGTGGCCCAGAACATCAAGCGACTGGTCCGCTTCCTCAGCCAGCAAGCAGCACCGCTGGCTGCCAGCAACTAGAAACCCGTGAAGAACCTGCCAGTCCCCTACATCACGCCGCAACACAGCCGCGCAATCTGTGACTTTTTCAACAGCCACAGGCCATTTCACTCAAAACCCCCTTCGCAGGGTCAATAAGTGAAATCGCGATTTATCGCCAGTTGACAAGGACGGACACCCCCGCCTATTCGCGCTTTGTTATTCGCGCTTTGTTCTCGACAGTCCTTCCGGCTCGGCGTAGCATTAGCAGCATCTTTATTAGGGTCGCTTGTCTAGTTCCCCGGTTGCGGCCCTCGGAATCATTTAGGTCTTCCCTCAGTTGTTGCTCTCGGGCCGAACCCCAGGAGGTAAATCATGAAGCGGACAGTGATTGGAATGTGTTTGGTGCTGGTGCTTATCGCGGGTGCGAGCTTGTTTCCGGGACGAGCACAGGAAGCACAAACACCAACCAAGAACTGGGCGGCTGGCAATCCGCTGAAGATCGGGCTGTTGAAGTGGTATCAGGCCAACTTGCACACCAGTTTCGCCGTGGGCAAGACTCAGAACAGCAATCCGTACGGTATTGCTTTCGACGGAGCCAGCATCTGGACCGCGAACGACGGCGAGGGCACGGTGAGCAAGCTGCGAGCCAGCGACGGCTCACCCCTGGGAACGTTCACTGTGGGCGGCCAGCCTAATTTTCTGATTTTCGATGGAGCCAACGTCTGGGTCACGGTGAGTCCGAGCACGGTGACTAAGCTGCGGGCTAGCGACGGCAAGATTTTGGGCAGTTTCACCGTGGGGAGCGCGCCCTGGTGGCCAGCCTTTGACGGCGAGAACATTTGGGTGCCAACCCACGACGGCGTGACCAAGTTGCGGGCCAGCGACGGCAAGAACCTGGGGACGTTTGCCGTAACCGGTGGGGCCATCGGAGCGGTCTTTGACGGAGAAGCTGTTTGGGTCACAAGTTATGGCGCCGATTCGGTCACCAAGCTGCGTACAGATGGAAAGATTGTAGGAGTTTACAAGGTGGGTGGAAATCCTATTGGGGTAGCGTTTGACGGCACGAATATCTGGGTGGCGAACGACGGAGACGGGACAGTAAGCAAGGTGCGGGCCAGTGACGGCAAGAACCTGGGAACGTTTAGTGCGCCGGGATCGCCCTACGGCGTCGCGTTCGACGGTGCCAATATCTGGGTGAGCACTGGGATAGGGTTAGTGGAACTGCGTGGCAGTGATGGCAACCTCCTAGGCAATTTCAACGCCGACGGTGGGTCGACAGGCGTGGCTTTTGACGGTGCGAACATCTGGGTCGCCATGGGTCTTGGCAATGACGTCCGCAAGTTCTAGGCGAATGGCGAAAACGAATCAGACAAAAGGAAGCTCTGCACCGGGCAAAATAGCGAGAGAGGATGACAACATGAAGAAATCAGCGGGTGTGTGGGCTCTCTGTGTAGTGTTGATTCTTCTCAGTGGAACGCAGGCGGACAGCCAAGTCAACGTGATCACGCAGCACAACGATAATTGGCGCACCGGGCAGAACACCAACGAAGTCCATCTGACCACCGGTATCAGCGGGAACGTGAACAAGTCGACGTTCGGTTTGCTGTGCAAGATATCAGTCAATGGCCAGGTCTACGGACAACCGCTTGTCGTCGCGGACGGTAGCGGCGGTGGCATGACTGTCTATATAGCGACAATGCAAGACTACCTTTACGCCTTCCATGTTCCACCTAACCTCACGAGCACGAATTGTCCTACGGCCCTGCCACCCACGCCACTGAATCTTCTACCCTCCGGGGAGTTTCCTGCCGATTGCTGCTATATCGGCAACGGAGTTGGAAAAGCGAACGCATGCTCGGACATACCGCGCGCGATCAGTCCGAGCGTCGGGGTCTTGGGCACGCCTGTCATCGACGTCGGCTCTAACATCCTTTACTTGATCGCTGAATCGCAACTAGGGAACACCGACCCCGAGGGGCAGAATTGCCAGAACAAGACCCTTCCGACCGCTTGGTACCATCGGCTGCATGCTTTGGACCTGAGCAGTAGTAACTTCTTGAACGAAAAACCCAACAGCCCGACTCCTCCGATTCTACCGTCTCAAATAGGCAGCGCCATCTTCAGTTCGCAAAAACTGCTGCAGCGTCCTGGACTGCTTTTTCTTGGCCCCGCAATATCGCCTACCTCGCCGACGGTGTACGTGGGCTTCTCGATGATGGATGGAACTACGCCGAATCCCAGTGGATGGATCTTGGCCTACGACGGGGGAAACTTGGGGCTTGGAGGATTTCCGTTGGCCTACGCCACGACCGCTGGAATGGGCGATCCCCACAACCGTCATGGAGGCGGTGCCTGGATGGGAGGAGGGGGCTTGCCAGCGGGACTGGATGAGAATAGCAACAATTTCATTTACCTCACTACGGCTGACGGCCAGTTCGACAATCCGCTGGCAACGCAGGGCAACGAGGCAACAGCTTTCTCAAACTGACCACCGACTTGCAGGTCTCCAACTATTTCGCTCCTTCGGACCAGTTCTACCGCTAGGACACCAGCTGCGGCACAAAGGACATGGATTTGGGCTCGGGAGGCGTCGGCTTAATTCCCGATGGCATTCCTACGAGCGGTGCCCACCTCGCCGTCAACGGGGACAAGGAGGGAGCCATCTGGGTGGTGGATCGCACCAACCCGGGCGGGTACGGTGGCCCTGTCATAGTCGGTTGCGCCCAATACAGGACTGACGGCAATGTGCAAACACTCCGCCCCTTGGTCAACATGACCTACCACGCGCTTTTTCACAACAGTCCCGCGTTCTGGAATGGCTCTCTGTATTTTGCAGGCTCGGGAACAGACGCGGGCGCAATGTACACCTTCCCGTTGAGCCGGTTCCCATTGTGCCCTAGCACGACATCGCCGATCTGCGGCACCTCCACGCCGTCCAAAGTGTTCACCTACGGAACCACACCGTCGGTTTCATCCAGCGGCACTAGTAACGGCATCGTGTGGGCGGTCGATAGCGACGGCTCCGCAACCGGTGGGGCCGCGGCGGTTCTGCACGCCTTCAACGCGTCGAGCATGGCGGAGCTATACAACAGCGGCCAGTGCGGAACAGCGGATGTGCCGGGCTCGGCGACCAAGTTCTCCGTGCCTACGATCGCCAATGGGTATGTATTTATCGGCACGCAGACGGATTTTGACATCTACGGAGTGCTTCTTCAGGCTAGGCAATGCTAGTGAGTCGATGGCGTACTCGTAAACGCGACGCGGCATGTTTCGCCTCGTTGGTAACCCCTCTTCACGGCGAATAAAACGGCGGCATTTGCTTAAACCATGGGGTCGCTACTGTAACCAGGCCATAGCACTCAAAACCCCCTCAATGAGTGAAATCGCGATTTACCGATTTCGGCTAGCAAGTCACATTGCTGTGTGCCCTCGATCACTGCGCGCCCCTCCACGTGTGACTAAAGTGAAATCTACTCCCCTGGTTCGTTGGTAGCCTTTCGACGACCCGGCAGTTGTTGGTAAGCCGCACTGCCACCCACCAGCAGGAAAATCAGGAGAAGTAAAATGAGAAAATATGCGACCCTCCTCGCTGCGGTTTTGCTGAGCTTGCTGTCGGCACTGAGTTACGCGCAAGCTCCTGTTCCTTTTATCAACCTGCCTCTCATGCCTGATGCTACGGCTCCGGGGGGGCCGCAATTCACTCTCACCGTAAATGGCACAGGCTTTGTTTCGAACTCGGTGGTGAATTGGAATGGCAGTGCGCTGGCGACTCAGTTCGTCAGCGGTTCACAGTTGACGGCGATTGTTCCGGCAGCGGACATTGCCACGGCGAGCACGGGTTGGGTGACGGTGGTCAATCCGGTGCCGGGCGGCGGCACGTCGAATACGGCGTTCCTCACGGTCACCGTCAACGTGGGTAACTACATAGGCTTCGGTCTATCCTCGTCTCCGGCCACAGGTGTTTGGCCCAATTCGGTGGCAGTGGGCGACTTCAATGGGGATGGCAAGCTGGATCTGGCGGTCACCAACCAAGGAGGGGTTTGTTGCGACTCACCGGGCACAGTTTCCATCCTGCTAGGGGACGGCATGGGCCACTTCACCCTGGCCTCGTCTCCGGGTGTCGGTCACACTCCCACCTCAGTAGCAGTGGGCGACTTCAACGGGGACGGCAAGCTTGATTTGGCGGTGGCGGCGGACGGGTCGGGCACGGTTTCCGTCTTGCTGGGAGATGGAACGGGCCACTTCACTCTGGCCTCGTCTCCGGTTGTGGGAGGCGCCAGCTCAGTGGCGGTGGGCGATTTCAACGGGGACGGCAAGCCGGACCTGGCGGTTACCAGCTACGGCGCCAACACGGTTTCCATCCTGCTGGGGGACGGAACGGGCCACTTCACCTTGGCCTCGTCCCCGGGTACAGGCACGTGGCCAAACTCGGTGGCGGTGGGCGATTTCAACGGGGATGGCAAGCTCGACTTGGCGGTCACTAACTACGGAGGGGACTGTTGCAACTCACCGGGCACGGTTTCCATCCTGCTGGGCGACGGAACGGGCCACTTCACCCTGGCCTCGTCTCCGGCCGTCGGTGACAATGCCAACTCAGTAGCGGTGGGCGATTTCAATGGGGACGGCAAGCTGGACCTGGCAGTCGCGAGCATTGGCAGCACTACGCTTTCCATCTTGCTAGGGGACGGCACCGGCAACTTTACCTTGACCTCGTCTCCGCCCGTGTCGGCCTGGTTCGTGGCGATGGGTGACTTTAATGGGGACGGCAAACTGGACTTGGCGACCGCACCCGGCAACGGGAACCCTTCCGTCCTGCTTGGGGATGGCAAGGGCAATTTCACCTTGGCTGCGTCTCCGCCCCCGGCGTGTAGTCCCCTAGCCTTGGCCGTGGGCGATTTCAACGGGGACGGCTTGATGGATTTAGCGGCCCCCGGCTTCGGCTGCGACGAGGTGTCCATCCTGCTGCAGTCTCCCGCGGGGGTTACACTTTCCCCCACCAACCTCACTTTTGGGACGCAACTGGTTGGCACAAAGAGCGACCCGCAGCCCGTGACCCTAACCAACACCGGCAGTGAGACGCTTGACATCACCAAGATCGCCGCCAGCGCGCATTTCTCTCAAAGTAACAACTGCCCCTCCAGCGTCCCACCAAGCGGGCAGTGCGTCATTCACGTGAGGTTCAGGCCTCCTTACCGGGGCACGTTCACGGGTGCCGTCACGATTACGGATAACGCTTCCAACAGCCCGCAAACGATTCCGTTGACCGGAGTCGGTACCGTGCTGACCCTGTTGCCCTCCAGTTTGGACTTCGGCAACCAGCCAGTAGGAACCACCAGCCCGCCGCAGTTAGCCACCCTTACAAACTACGGCACCCAGGCGGTGAACATTTACGGCATCCACATCACTGGAAGGTTTTCCGGGGTCTTCGCCCAGACCAACAACTGTGGGACGAGTGTGCCAGCAAAGGGAAGCTGTAGCATCAGCGTAACCTTTACGCCACATTATCAGGGGCCAAGAACCGGGACGCTTCACGTAAGTGACAACGGAGGCGGCAGCCCGCAAACCGTGGCACTCAGCGGCACCGGTACGGAGTAGAACGGAGGCAGTCGGGACAGGTCACGCGGATCACGCCGCAGGTGGTTGCGCGGGTAACTTCTGTTAACAGGGATATTGCAACAGTTACCGATTTCGGCTGGCAAGTCACATTGCAGTGTGCCCTCAATCACTGCGCGCTCCAGCGCGGTCTGACTAAGCTGAAATCCACTCCCCTGGTTTGTTGGTAGCCTCTCGACGACCCGGCAGTTGTTGGTAAGCCGCACTGCCACCCTCCAGCAGGAAACAAGGAGAAATACAATGAGAAAACATGCGATGCTCTTGGGCGCGGTGCTGCTGGGCTTGCTGTCGGCGCTGAGTTACGCGCAAGCTCCGGTACCTTTCATCAATCTGCCTCTCATGCCTGACGCTACAGCGCCGGGCGGACCGCAATTCACTCTCACCGTAAATGGCACCGGTTTTGTTTCGACCTCGACCGTGAACTGGAATGGGAGTGCGCTGGCGACTCAGTTCGTCAGCAGTTCGCAGTTGACGGCGATTGTTCCGGCAACGGACATTGCTACGGCGAGCACGGGTTGGGTAACGGTGGTCAATCCGGCTCCTGGCGGGGGCAGATCGAACGTGACGTTCTTCACGGTCACGGCTGGCACAGGAAACTCGGTAGGATTCGACTTGACCTCGTCTCTGGCGGATAGTGCCTTTTCCGTAGCGGTAGGGGACTTTAACGGGGATGGCAAGTTGGACCTGGCTGTCGCCAACGCCGGCAACACGGTTTCCATCTTTCTGGGAGACGGCAAGGGCAACTTCACGTTGGCCTCGTCTCCGGTTGTGGGTAGTTCCCCCTACTCCGTAGCGGTGGGCGACTTCAATGGGGACGGCAAGCTGGATCTGGCGGTCGCCAACTACGGTAGCGGCACGGTTTCCATCCTGCTGGGGGATGGCGCGGGCAACTTCACCCTGGCCTCGTCTCCGGTCGTGGGCGGCGGTCCAAACTTTGTGGCGGTGGGCGACTTCAACGGGGACGGGAAGCTGGATCTGGCGGTCGACAACCTAGAATACGCCAACACGCTTTCCATCCTGCTGGGGGATGGCACGGGCAACTTCACCTTGGCTTTCACTCCGCTTACGGGTAATACGTATTTGAACGGGGCTGTGGTGGTGGGCGACTTCAATGGCGACGGCAAGCTGGACTTGGCCGTTGCCAACGGCGGTAATTCCTATCCCCCGCCGTCGTCGGTTTCCATCATGACGGGGGACGGCACGGGGAACTTCAACCCGACCTCTTTTCTAATCACGGGTGATGGTGCCTCGGGTGTAGCGGTGGGCGACTTCAACGGGGATGGCAAGCTGGACTTGGCGGTCACCAGCTGCGGGGACCTTTACTGCCAGGCCGGGGATACGGTTTTCATCTTTCTGGGAGACGGCACGGGGAACTTCACCCTGGCCTCGTCTACGGCTGTCGGCTTGTATCCCGGTGCGGTGGCTGTAGGCGACTTCAACGGGGACGGCAAGCTGGACCTGGCGGTCGCCAACCAGGGTAGCGGCACGGTTTCGATCCTCTTGGGAGACGGCGCCGGCAACTTCACCCTGGCCTCGTCTTTGGTTGCTTCCTATCCGTGGTCAGTGGGGGTGGGCGACTTCAACGGGGACGGCAAGCTAGACTTGGCGGTCTCTGGGAACTCCTACGCGGTTTCCATCCTGCTCCAGGCACCTGGGGCGGTTACACTCTCCCCGAGCAGCCTCAGTTTTGGGACGCAGCTGATTGGCACACGCAGCAACTCTCAGCCGGTGACCTTGACCAACAGCGGCAGCGAGACGCTTGTCATCAGCAACATCGCTGCCAGCGCGCATTTCTCTCAAAGCAACAATTGCCCCTCCAGCGTCCCGCCAAACGGGCAGTGCGTTATTAACGTGAGCTTCAGGCCTCCTTTCCGTGGCACGTTCGCGGGCGCCGTCACGATTACGGACAACGCTGCTAACAGCCCCCAAACAGTTCCGCTGACTGGGATGGGCTCAGCGGTGAGCCTGTTGCCATCGAGTTTGGACTTCGGCGATCAGAAAGTGGGAACTACGAGCCAGCCGCAACCGGTTACCTTCACCAATCACGGCATAGCAGCGGTGGATAATCTCTACATCCGCTTCACTGGGCCCAATGCTGGGTCCTTCGTCCAGACCAACAACTGCGGGACGAGTGTGCCGGCGGGGGGAAGTTGCACCATTAGTGTGAGCTTTGCGCCTAAGCACAAAGGACAAAGAACTGCAACGCTCGATGTACGTGACAACGGAGGCGGCAGCCCGCAGACGGTGGCACTCAGCGGTACCGGTACGGAGTAGAACGGAGGCGATTGGAGCAGGTCATGCTGGATCAGGCCGCGGGTGGTTGCGCGGGTAACTTCTGTTATCCCCTTTTATAGATCAAGCCATTTCACGTTTTGACCGCTGGTCCGTAAGCCCCGAAGTCTGGGAAGGCCAAATCGAAAGTCAACGGTAGTGGACCGGAGTGTTGGCTCTACATCTGGTTGGCGGGGAGAGGGTTGAGGTTGTGCGCGCGAGGTCCTTCGCGGACTTGCGTCCGCTCAGGATGACGGCTGGGGCTGGGACAGTGCAACGCGTGCTATGTGGGGGGGCCGGTGTTTCGGTTGAGAGTTTCATCTCCCACCCTTTCCGCAAAGAACGCGAAAAGGATGGGGCACCCAGGGGCACCCAGGGGCACGAGGCATGACACGTTTTGACTGCTGGTCGGTAAGCCCCGAGTTTGGAAGGGCCGTAGGCGACGGTCAACGGCAGCGGACCGAAGTGTCCGCTCTACAATTAGGTTGGGCGGAGAGAGGGTTGAGGTTATGCGCGCGAGATCCTTCGCAGACTGGCGTCCGCTCAGGATGACGGCTGGGGTTGGGAGGGGTGGCGCGCTGGTGCGGTAGGGACTGGGGTTGCTGGTTGAGGGTTTGTCTCCCACCCTGTCCGCAGAGAACGCGGACAAGGGTGGGGCACCCGGCTGCGGGGAGCGTTGAGGTTGTGCGCGCGAGATCCTTCGCGGACTTGCGTCCGCTCAGGATGACGGATGGGGTTGGGTCGGGTGGCGCGCTGGTGCGGTAGGGACTGGGGTTGCTGGTTGAGGGTTTCGTCTCCCACCCTGTCCGCAGAGAACGCGGACAAGGGTGGGGCACCCGGCCGCGGGGGGCGTTGAGGTTGTGCGCGCGAGATCCTTCGCGGACTTGCGTCCGCTCAGGATGACGGCTGGGGTTGGGTCGGGTGGCGCGCTGGTATCGTGCGGTAGGGACTGGCGTTGCTGGTTGAGGGTTTCGTCTCCCACCCTATCCGCAAAGAACGCGGACAAGGGTGGGGCACCCGGCTGCGGGAGCGTTGAGGTTGTACGCGCGAGATCCTTCGCGGACTTGCGTCTGCTCAGGATGACGGATGAGTTGGCATCCAAATTCGTCCGTGACCAGTCGGCGGCCACTCGACGGGTTAAGGCAATCCCAAACTTCCGTAGGACCGGGGGTAGGTCACGATGCCCCATGGGAGCTTGAATCCTTCGATGGTTTGCAGCGGTTTGTAGGATTTGGCGTCGACAACGATCACATTGTTTGACCGGCCGCAGGCTAAAAGGATGGTGGAATCGTCAGGCGTAAAAGTGAAGTGCCAGCATCTTTGCCCAGTGGGAACTTCGGCGATCAGTTGGAGAGAGTCGGCGGAAAACACCTGCAGCTTGCGGGCTAGAGCGGCTGAAACGAAAATGCGTTTGCCGGCACGGTCGTAGGCAAGTCCGTAGGGTTTGGCGGCGGTCGGCACGGATTTGATTACGTTGAAATTTGTGTCCATCGTCAGCAGCGTTCCGGATGCTTCCATGCTGACTGCGTACGCAGTGCCTTGCGGAGAAACTTTCACGCCCCGCGGCCGGATTCCATAGGGCTTCAGATCGATGTCCCGCAGATGCGCGCCCGTGGCCTCGTCGAACACGCCAATGTTGTCTTGCGCCTCGTTCGCTACTAACATCAGCTTGCCGTCACGCGAAAATTCGATGCCTTCGGTTTCCTTGCCCGCGGTCGAGACGGGCCCTGGAGTCCAATCTCCGATGTGGAATGAGGCGATCTGCGCCGGCGGTTCATTTTCGTCATCGCTGTCAGTGGTCGTTCCCGGAGGTTTCGGAGGTCCACTTTTCGTGCCGGGCTCGAATGTGGCGAACAGCCGGTCGCCAGCTGGATTGATCTTGATGAATTCGGGACTGTGGCCGACGTGAATTCGCCTGACCAAACGCAGGCGTGGGGTGCTGAAGATGGCGATGTCGCTGGTGTCTTTGTTGGACGTGATCAGGCATTTGCCGTCAGGTGTGACCGCGATCCCTCTGGGCGCGATATCGTTCGGCTGGACTCGGCGGATTACTTTCAACGAGCGTAAGTCGAGGACGCTGATGCCTCCCTCTTCTTCGGTCACATATGCAACATGAGTCGGAACGCGCAGGTAGCGTGTCCAAAGAAAAGTTCCGCCTATCATCGCAACCACGATAACCGCCGACAACCAAACCGCATTTCTGCGCGAGCCCATCGCCCATCCTTTCTCGATGTCGTTCTAAGTGACAACCTTCAATGCATACCCGGTGGTTACGACCTGGAGCTACGGGAGTGTTTGTGCCATCGATGTCAAAAGTTGGTTGTGAGACGCAGGGCAAAGCTGCGTGACGGTCCGATGGCGTTGCCGGAGAATAGACCGCCGAAGTCGATCACGTCAAGAACGTTGGAGAGGTTCTGTCCGTCAACCTGAAACTGGACGTTCAAGCGGTCCGATTTGTAAACATCCGCACCCGCCGAAGCATTGACCATGAAGGAAGGATAGATGCGGCCACGGGCAAAGTTGATACGGTTCAAGACCTGCTGGCCGTATTCGCCGAGGACCGTGGCCGGGTCGCCGTCGAACTCGAAGGGAAGACCGGTGTCGTATTGAATTCCGCCTGCGATCCAGAAGCGCGGTTTGACCTGATAGCGAAGGCGTCCACGGACGGTGTTGCGCTGATCCTGGGAGTCGGGAAAATGGCCAAGGATTTGGGTGGTCGCGGTGGTGGCATCGGTCCCCAGAAAAAGACCGCCGGTCACGGGGAACCAGGCATTGCCGACGGTATAGGAATAGCTGACAAAACCGGAGAACCCGCGCCAATCAGGGATCTCCAGTTTTGCTTCCGCACCATAGATGACGGATTTGCGAAATGCGATGGGAAAGCTGACGGTGGTGTTTTGGATTTGATCGTCGTCGGCGTAGTTGTCGACCAGCCGACGGAAATAGTTGGTGTCCAGCTTGATCTTTGCCAAGAACACCTTGGTCAGGCCGCCTTCATAGTAGTTTCCTTGCGAGGGTTCGAGCGGCAGCCGAAGAAAGTTGGTGGGATCGAGGGACACGATTGCGTTTGAATTTGAAAGCAGAATGTTCTGAAACGACGGGGTCTGAAAAACACGATCATAGGAAAAATGCGCGAGCAGGCTTACGGAAGGAAAATAACGCGAAATCGAGAAGCGTGGATCCAGAGCTTGCTGGTTGACCAGAAGCTGATAGTGATCCCAGCGAAGCCCGACGCTGATATTCCAATTCTTCAGGCGGATCAAATCCTGAACGAATGCGGATTGCTCGAGGTCAGGGCGGTTGCCGATGAAGCTGAAGGTTGGAGGCGTCTGCGGATCAAACTGGCTGGGATCGGTAATGATGTAGCGGAAATTTTCGTTAAGAAATGTGTTGTCCGACTCGACTCCGAACTTCCATTCGTTCCGGCCTCGATCGAGGGTTACCGTCCCTCTGAAATACGCTTCACGAAACCAGTTGTGCTGGAAGACTTCGATGGGAGTCGAATACTGATTCGAGTTGAAATTATTCGCGTTGTCGCGAACCATGGCGCGAAAGTCGGCTAGCGCCTGCGAAGAAAATGTGTGCTGGTAAGAGGCGATTCCCATGGTCTCGAGGTTGTCCGCGGTTTGGCGCTGGCCCGCGGCTTGCTGCACTTGTTCGTTTGGAATATCGTAGCGCGCGAGTTCATGGCGAACGATGAATCGAAGGCGATCGTTGGGCGTCAGTTCGCGGTCGTAGTTCAGGGAAAAATCGCCCAGGGTACCGGTATTCGAATAATTTTGCGGAACCACGGGATTCAGATAATGGTCTGTCATGCTGCCACTGGCGCTGCCGCCGAATGCACTCTCTCCCCAGGTGTACTGGCCTTTTGCGAAGGCGGCGGCCGAGTCGAAGCTGCCGCCGGAAAGAATGACGTTGCCGTGGAAACCTGGCTTCGAATCCTGAATGGTATTGACTTCGATCACGCCACCCATTTTCCGGCCATATTCCGCGGGAATGCCGGCGGTGTAGATGCTCAGTGATTGCACGTCATCGGCCTCAATCTCCGGTCCAAAGCTGGGGGAGCGATTGTCGGTCAGAGGGATGCCATCGACCACAAACTGGGTTTGATACTCGGAACCTCGGGGATGGAGGACGGCGTTGCCTTCGTAGAGCCAGCCGGGCTGCGAGTTCACCAAATCCTGCAACGAGCGGCCAGGAACTGAGCTGACCCGGGTTTGAATGAGGTCCGAGCCAACCTGGTTGACGGAGCCGGCCTGATCGGGGTCGATTAACGTATTGGTCGCGTTTACCGTCACAGATTCGTTTACCGACGGCAGCTTGAGCCGGATTGCATATTTGATCGGAATCGAGGAATGAATTTCGACGGATTCGAATACTGAAGCAAAGCCAGACTGATTAATTTCGAGCTGATAAATTCCGTACGGCAAGCGCTGCACATCGAGATTGCCCAGATCGGTGGTGGCTAGAGTATTGCGATACTGATTTGCCTGGCTGGAGATCTGCACGACGGCCTTCAGGCCGAGGCCGTCGGGATCGGTAACTCTAAGGCGTAATTCGCCGCGGTTGCTTTGGCACAAAAGCGGCGCGGCGCAAAAGAGAAAAACGAGTGCGAATCTTGTCATGAAAAATCGGCTCCTGTAGTTTAGCTGTTGTCCGGGAGCGCTTAACAGAGTTGCCTGCCGGTATGGTTACCTTCGGGCACAGGGCCGACCAAAGGCAGCGGACAGGAGTGCCCGCTCTACACGTTGAAATGTTTCAATCTGGTTACAATCGGCGCAATATTCTGATCTCCCGGCTACAATACCCGTGTGAAACCGAGCATCTTTGTGGTTGAAGACGATCCCGATATCTCCCGGCTGGTACGGCATCATCTGGAAGGGGCGGGATTTACCGTCAAACTGTTCCCGACGGGGAACACTGTGGTCATGGAATCGGAACGACAGAGGCCCACCCTTTTTATTCTGGATATTATGGTGCCGGGGCGGGATGGGCTCGAACTCTGCCGTCAGATCCGGCAGACGCCGTTGCTGGCATCGACTCCTGTGATCTTTCTCACGGCGAAGAGCGGGGAAGCGGACCGTATTCTCGGCCTCGAACTCGGCGCGGATGACTACATTCCCAAACCTTTTAGCCCGCGCGAGCTGGTGGCAAGAGTAAAAGCGGTGTTGCGTCGTTTCGAACGCCCGCTCTCGCAGTCGCCCTTGAAGGTGGGAGAAATTGAAATTGATCCTAGCGCGATGACGCTGACGGTCCGCGGCGAGCTGGTGAGCACGACTGCCACCGAGTTCCGCCTGCTCGATTATTTTGCGCGGCACATCGGCCGAGTCTTCACCCGGGACCAGCTGCTTGATTCCGTCTGGCGGGATACGGCTTATGTCACGCCGCGCTCGGTGGATGTTTACGTGCGGCGCATTCGCGAAAAGATCGAGCCCGATCCTGAGAGCCCGCGCTATTTGAAGACGGTGCGGGGGGCGGGATATCGCTTCGAGGCTCCCAAGTGAAGAGGCGGCTTTTCTTGCGCCTGCTAGTTGCCTTTGCCCTGGTGATCGCAGCCGCCACGGTGACGCTGTACTTCTCCATTGGGCGCGCTTGGGAAAACTCAAGTCGACAGGAAGCTGATCGCGGCCTGAGGCAGAAGACGGTGATGTTCGCCAACCGGGTGAACACCGACCGCGAACACAACCTTCCAGACATTGTTTCGCAGGAGGGCCAAGCGGCGGGCGCGCGCGCAACGGTGATTGATGTCACCGGCAAAGTCCTGGCTGACTCGGAGGCGACGGCATCGACGATGGAGAATCTCGCGCAGGCGCCAGAGTTTGCCGCAGCGTTAAGAGGAGAAATCGGAACCGATACGCGGACAAGCCGCACCTTGGGTGTTGACTTTATTTATGCGGCCGCGCCAGTTTCCGGGGGTGCGGCTCGACTGGCGTATCCGCTGTCGGACCTCGGAGCGACCACCTCGCATCTTCGAAAGACACTGCTGATCGGTTCGGCGTTCGCTTTTCTGGTTGCACTGGTGATAGCAGAATTCCTCGCGCGTTTCACAGCGCGCCGCTTGGGACGGATTGTGCAATTTGCCAACCGGGTCGCGGATGGCGAACTTACTGCGCGGATCGATGAGACTTCGGGAGATGAAATTGGGCAGGTGGCCGCGGCTCTGGACAAGACGGCGCGCCACGTGGAAAACAATTTCGCGGCGCTGCGAACCAGCCAGCACCAGCTTGAAACCTTGCTGAACAGCATGGAAGATGCGGTTATCGCAGTCGGCCCTGACGACCGTGTACAGTGGGCCAACCAGAGTATGGATGGCCTGATTCCGCAGGGCACACGGCTGAATGCTCCCATTGTCGAGACGGTTCGCGATCCTGATTTCCTGCGTGCGGTGCGGGGGGCTGGCGTAGCGCGTAAGGTCATAACCGCTCGGGCTACGTCCATTGTTCCTTCCCGCACTTTCGACGTCACTGCGGCTCCCATGCCGGGAGGAGGCGCCGTGGCTGTACTGCGGGACTTGACCGAGACCGAGCGAGTGGAGAAAACTCGCCGCGACTTTATTGCCAACGTCTCCCACGAACTGCGGACGCCGCTGACGTCCATTCAAGGCTATGCCGAGACTCTGCTCGACGGTTCTCCGGGGAATAATCATTCGCGCGAATTTCTGGAGATTATTCGCAAGAACGCCAATCGCATGTCGCGCTTGACTGAAGATCTTCTGACTCTGGCGAGGGTGGAATCCGGCGAGCAGCGTTTCGACATCCAGCCGGTGGCGGCGGCGGAGATTCTGCAGGAAGCGGTGCAGAACTTTCGGGAGCTAGCGCGCGCCCATGGCATCGACTTGCAGGTCGAGGACTCGGCCCCGGACTTAGTGAGTGCCGATCGCGAGGCTATCCATCAGGTTTTCTCCAACCTCATCGATAATGCGCTGAAGTATGCCGCGTCGGGTGGGCGGCTGGTGCTGGGAGCACGGCGGGCGGAGCACGGAGTTGAATTCTACGTTCGCGACTTCGGCCCGGGCATTCCGTTCGAGCACTTGCCGCGGTTGTTCGAGCGCTTCTACCGGGTCGACAAGGCTCGTTCCCGTGAATCTGGAGGCACGGGGCTGGGACTCGCCATAGCAAAGCATATCGTGCTGGCGCACGATGGCACTATTCGTGCCGAGAGCGAACTGAACCATGGTTCAGTATTTTTATTCACTCTGCCGCTGGCCGGCGACGCCTCGCTGGCGTTAATGTGAGGCGGTCTCCTAAAGACATTTCGGCCGAAAGCCGTATCGGCGCGGACAACCGTTCTTACACAGATCTTCTGGAACCCAAGAATTTACAAGCTTTTAACAACATCCTTGAAACAAAGACCCTATGCTTGTACCGTGACCGTTAGTACACAGCGGCAGCGAAGACGGCCGAAGGCAGTGCGTCCGCCATTCCGTGAGTCGAGGGAAGTTGCGATGAGTTCCGCCCGCGCAAACGCTCCAGTGCCCGACCTTGGCTATTCGCACCTCGTAAAGCGAACCATTGAAGCGTGCGCCGTTGCCAAGAACGCCGCCGCGGCTGCCGCCGAGGGTATTGCAACCGGATCTTCGCCTTTGCTCAATACCATTCGCGAGCGAGAGAAGGAACTCGATACGCTCGACCGTGAAATCGACGACGGGGTTACGCTCGCCATCACGCAGGTGACCGGGGCCGAGGCCCGCGAGCTGCTGGCCTGCATGAAATTCATGATCAGCCTGGAGCGCATCGGCGATCTGTTGCTCAGTTTTGCCAGCAGCGCCCAGTCGGCAGGGCCGCGGATCGATCCGGATGATACGCGCGACCTCACGCACATGGCGACCATTCTTGAGAAGATGCTCGCCGACGTGGGAGGCGCCTTTGCTACACGGGACGTGAAGAAAGCCGTCGATGTGTTGCGCGCAGACGCCGAAATGGATCGTCTGCGGAATCTTATATTCCTGCGCCACATCGAAAATCCGGAAGGCTCACAGCGCCAGGCCAGCCTGCAAGTGATCTTCATGACCCAATCCCTGGAGCGGGCCGGCGACCACGCAAAGAACCTCGCCGAAGAAGTCTGCCACTTCGTAAGCGGCCACACCATCCGCCACGTAATGATGACCTACGACAAGCCGATCGAGCAGATGTTTTTGGATTGGCTTCGCCATCGCGACGAACAACGCTAGCTGTTTCCCCAAAATTGAATGCCCAAACATTGGCTTGGTAAACTTGCGGCCGAGTCATGGACCTGACGCTCCGCCAAGCCGCGCCCGCAGATGTTCCGGCTCTTGGTGCCTTGATCGATGCTTCCGTGCGCGGGTTGCAGGCGGCGGACTACGCGCCGGCGCAGATCGAAGGCGCGCTGCAGACCATCTACGGCGTCGATAGCCAATTGATCGCGGACGGAACGTACTTCGTTGTGGAATTTGGGCCCGAAGTGGCGGTGGTTGGGTGCGGAGGCTGGAGCAAACGCAAGACGCTTTTCGGCGGCGACCGTTGGACAGGCCGAGAGGATGCCTTTCTTGATCCTCAGAAGGACGCGGCAAAGATTCGCGCCTTCTTTGTTCATCCAGGCTGGGTGCGCCGCGGGATCGGGAGCATGATTCTTGAGGCTTGTGAAAGAGCGGCGGCGGCAGCGGGCTTCACTCGCTTCGAAATGGGTGCGACTCTGACTGGAGTGCCGCTCTACCGCGCCAGGGGTTATGTCGCGCTGGAACGTCTTCATGTTCCGATGAAGAACGGGGAATCGCTCGCGGTCATTCGCATGGAAAAACAGCTACATATGCAAGAGTAAATGCTGATTTTTGGTTCTGGCCCGGCGACGGCCCGCACGAGGCGTTCATGTCCAGGTCTTCATCGCGGGATCTGCCGCTGCGTCGTTCGCTGTGCCTGTTATTCTCCCAACTGCATGCTTCTGATCGCTTCCACGGCGGTGCCGGATGCCCGAGTCGCGGCTGCTTACATCGTTTTTCTGGCCAGCTACCTGGTCTTTGCCATAGGAAAGTTTCCCGGTTTAAAGATCGACCGTCCGGGGGCGGCGATCATTGGGGCAGTCGCCATGGTCGCCTTTCGGGTAGTGCGGCCTTCGGATGCTTTGCGCTTCATCGACTTCTCCACTCTCGTGCTTCTGTTTTCGATGATGCTGATCGTGGGCAACCTGCGCCTGGTTGGCTTTTTCGAGTGGAATGCGGAAGTCGTTCTGCAGCGATTGAAGCCAAAGCAACTGCTGCCGGCGGTGATTTTCACTTGCGGCTTTCTTTCTGCGTTTCTGGTGAATGACATTGTCTGCCTGGTGATGGTGCCCTTCGTGCTCGGCATTACCCGGCGCATGCGACTGCAACCGCTGCCGTATCTGCTGGCGGTGGCGACCGCGTCTAATATTGGGAGCGTAGCTACGATTACCGGGAATCCGCAGAACATGCTGGTCGGGTCTTTTTCGGGCATCCGCTATCACGATTTTCTATTTCATCTGGCACCAGTCGCGATTGTCCGGCTGTTTCTCGACTGGGCGGTGCTGCACTGGATGCATATGCGCACGGTTCAACTGCTGCCGGAGACGGATGAAAGAATTCCGCTGCCTACGCTGGATCTCTCCCACCTCACCAAGCCCGTGATCGTGGTTAGCGCTGTTGTCGTCGGATTTTTTTTGGGCGTGCCTCCGGCGATGATGGCGGCTCTGGGCGCCGCGGCGCTGCTGATCACTAGAACGCTTGAGCCCAGGAAGCTTTACCAGGAAGTGGACTGGGGGCTGCTGGTGTTTTTTATCGGACTGTTTCTGATAGTGGGCGGAGCGGAAAATGCCGGGATCGTCCGAGAGTTGCTGGGGCTGGCGGAACATTGGAATCTACAGAAGCTGAGCACGTTCACTGTGGTGGTTGCGCTATTCAGCAATGTCGTCAGCAACGTGCCTGCGGTCATGCTGCTGAAGTCGCTGATTCCTGGGTTCAGCAATCCGCATACGGCCTGGCTGGCTCTGGCCATAGCTTCAACTTTGGCGGGCAATCTGACGATCACGGGGAGCGTGGCTAATCTTATTGTGGTCGAGACTGCCAAGCCGGAGATGGAGATTGGTTTCTGGGACTATTTTCGGGTTGGTTTGCCGATCACGGTGGCCACTCTTCTTGTGGGGTGGGCGTGGCTGGCATGTTTCCACTAGCGGCTCGTCGATCAGAACGTGCCATTCTCGACCGGGTACGTATAAGCTTAGACAGAATTCATCGAGCGGGCGCAGGCGATGGGTCGGGAGGAAACTATGAGAAGCGTTATCGTCGTCATGCTTTTTGCAGTGTCGGTATTTGCCCAGAATCAGTCAGTGGTTACAGCGGCATGCGGGCCAAAGGGCACCCGTTTTGATGTGAAGCGCGACGAATCCCAGCACACACTCGCACTGCCCGAGCCCGGAAAGGCGCGGGTTTACTTCGTACAGGACATCGGTGAAGTGAACTGCCTCGGAAGTTGCCTGACGACGAGGATCGGATTAGACGGAGCATGGGTGGGCGCCAACCAGTACAATTCCTACTTCTCCGTGTCAGTGGAGCCGGGTGAGCATCATGTGTGCGCGAGCCCGCAGTCGCGCTTCGCGCCGGCAACATCCTCGCATTACGCAGGTATATTGTTGGCGCTCGCGCATTTCACGGCGGAAGCGGGGAAGGTCTATTACTTCCGCACGCGAAGCTTTGGGGGGCAATACCAAAAGCTCTTCGATATTGATGCGCTCGACAGCGACCAGGCCCGGTATCTGATTGTTAACTACCCCCTGAGCGTGTCGCAACCCAAACCCTGAGGTGGGGATGAGAATGGCGCGCACGAGCCGGAAGCGCAGAGTTAGTGGAAGCCTTCAGTCCTGAGGGCTTAACGCAAAGTGGATGAGGCCCAGATTCGTCTACGCTGGAGGTGTACTTGAGGGTTTATATGATGGCCACGCTCCTCGTTCTCAGCGCGGGAAATGCTCTGGCACAGATCACGCCCGGCAATATCGTGAAGTATCACGCCACAATCAACGACGTGAAGTATGTGTACGCCTCGGTCGCGCCAGTCGCCCGCTTGAAGTCTGGGGACATTCTCGACACCAACACGCTCGACTGTTTCGGTAATGCTATCAAGAAGCCGGGGGACACGCTTAGCATGAGCAAGGGCGACAATCCGCTTACCGGGCCTTTTTATATTGAGGGGGCGGAGCCGGGCGACACTTTGGCGGTGAAGATTCTCGATCTTGAAGTTGACGGCGATCAGGGCATTGGGGCATTCGCGCCGGGATTTGGGGCGCTGAATGAGACCAATTACACACCCATGCTGCATCCGCCGTTGCCGGAGAAGATCTGGTTCTATCCCATCGACCACGCGAACAACACGGCGACTTTCCAGGCTCTCGATTCGAAATTCTCGGTGAAAATTCCGCTGCATCCCTTTTTCGGATGCATTGGGGTTGCACCTGCCGGAGGCGAGGCCCGCAGCTCGATCGTGCCAGCAGAGTTTGGCGGCAACATGGATTCTCCCGAAGCGAGCGTGGGCAACACGGTTTATTTTCCGGTGAATGTGCCGGGAGGCTTGCTGTATATGGGCGACGGACACGCGGCTATGGGGGATGGTGAAGTGGCGGGTACGGCTATCGAAGTGCCGCTGCGGGCACGCGTGCAACTGAACCTGATCAAAGGCCAGAAGATCAATTGGCCGCGCTTCGAAAATGACGACGCGATTATGACCGTTGGTGCGTATCGTCCGCTGGATGATTGCGTGCGCATTGCTTTCACCGAACTGGTGGGGTGGATTCATCAGGATTATGGTTTGTCCGAATTGGATGCGTATGAGTTGTTGTCCAAAGTGGCGAAGATTCATTTGAACGAGATGGTCGATCCGAATTATGTGGTCGTGGCGTCGATTGAAAAAAAGTTTTTACCGCCAAGAAAAAAATAGGGCGTGTAGCGGCGCGACAGAGGCTGCTAAGAACAGTCGCACGCCAGCGGCTGAAGCCGCATCGTTTAGGGGATGCTTGCGATATGGATGAAGCCATATCCTGATACGAATCATGCGGTTCTCAGTGGCTCTGCCGAAACGGTCTTGATTTGACAAACTCGCTTTCAAAACTTTGTTTGCACGGGGCCAAACTCCAGCGATAATAGCTACAGCCCGTGGACCGCTATTCCATCCTCGATCCAACCGCTTCCGGCGGCCCGCAGGGAGTTCCGCTGCCGGTTGCCGCTGCAAAAGAAGAATCCGTGGTCCCTGCGTCGCCGCGTTTTCCTGGGGATGGAAGCCAGTCCCTGAACGAGATGGCGCAACGCGACCTCGAGGCTGCGCTGCAGTTGCTGGCGGAGCGGGCGCAATATATCACTGGCGCGTCGGGCGCGGCCATCGCGTTGCTCGAGGGCAGCGAAATGATTTGCCGGGCGAGTGCGGGAACTTCGGCGCCGGTACTCGGAGCGGAAGTCCAGGTAAAGTCGGGCCTTACCGGCGAGAGTGTGCGTACACGGCAAGTTCTGCGCTGCGATGACGCCGAGACCGATTCGCGGGTCAACCGCGAGAGTTGCCGCGCGCTTGGCATCCGGTCGGTCATGGTGGTGCCGTTGCTTAGCGAACAAAACGTCATCGGCGTTTTTGAATTGCTGGCGGACAGGGCCAACGCTTTCGAGGAGCGCGATGTCACGGCGCTGGAGCGGCTGGCCGAGATGGTACATACTGGGCTCGAGCACGCCGACGCGGCCAAGCGCGCGCTTCAGGAAATAGCCGCGAAGAGCGAACGGGCGGCGGAACAACAGAAACTATCCGAAGCTGCAACGGCGCCAACGGAGTCGGGGCCGGATGAGCCGGTAGTGATCGAGGCAATCCTGACTGAAAAGGAAAAGCCTGCCGACTCACCGGTTGCCACTGCGTCCGCCACGGAGCCTGCAAAAGCGGCGGAGCTCAAGCCAGAGCCACCCGAAACGATTCGTACGCCGGTGCTCGACAAAATTGGAAAATGTGAAGCCTGCGGATTCCCGGTTTCCGAAGGCCGCACGCTCTGCCTGGATTGCGAGGCGGCCCGACTTTCGGGCGAGAGTCCCGCGCCTCTCTCCGGCGGCCAGCCTCCGGCCTTCCTTGCCAAGTTTGAAACTCGGAAAGAACAGGGCTGGCTCGGCTCTCATATCTACACCATTGGAACCGTGCTGATGGTTATCCTTACTGTTGTGCTGCTTGTGCTTCGACTGCGGTAGTGCAGGTCAATTCCAGCAATTGCGATCGGAGAAATGTGGCGGCTCCGTTCCGGCGACCCACGTAAACGTAGCAAGCTACGTTTCTACAGCCGGCCCCCCTGGAACCTTCGATATAATCCGCCTTCAGCCGCGGAGGCATGCTTGCCGAGTCGATGTCGAATTGAATTGCTGGTAGTTCTGTGTCTCATGTCGCTGCCGCTCTTCGCGCAGCGCGAGCCGGTGCTCAAGCAGATCGATTTGCCGCATCCGTATTACTTCCGCGAGATGTACCTGCCTCAGCTCACCACCGGGCCAAGCTCTGTCGCGTGGCTGCCCGATTCGCGAACCCTCGTGTACTCCATGGCAGGTTCGCTTTGGAAACAGAAATCGGATTCCGCTGATGCGGAACAACTCACCGCTGGTCCCGGCTACGACTACCAACCCGATTGTTCGCGTGACGGCCTCTGGGTTGTGTATGCCTCGTACAACAACGATGCGATCGAGCTCTGGGCTTTGAATCTTGAGACTCGGCAATCTCGGCAACTTACTTCGGGTGGCGCGGTGAACTTGGAGCCACGGTTCTCTCCCGATGGAAAACGCGTCGCATTCGTGTCTACAACGTATCGGAACCACTTTCACATTTTCGTTGGTCAGTTCACCAACGGTGAGCTGACTGACGTGACACGGCTGACTGGGGAAACCCGCAGCGATCTACCACGCTATTACTACAGTGAGTTCGATCACGAGATCAGCCCCGCGTGGTCGCCCGACGGGACGGAGTTAGTCTTCGTCTCCAATCGTGGCCACATCTACGGCACTGGCGGTTTCTGGCGGATGAAAGCGGAGCCCGGCGCGGAGGCTCGCGAGATTCATTACGAAGAAACTGCGTGGAAGGCTCGGCCGGATTTTTCTCCCGACGGCAAGCGAATCGTCTATGCGTCGTATCTGGGCCAGCAATGGCATCAGCTTTGGGTGATGCCGTCGGCGGGCGGCGATCCATTTCCGCTCTCGTACGGAGACTTCGACAACGTTGATCCTCGATGGTCGCCGGATGGAACGAAAATCGCTTTCGTTTCGAACCGCGAGGGAAATACTTCGCTCTGGACGCAGGAAATTCCTGGCGGGGCTCAGAACCAAGTGATTTCGTGGGGCAAACATTACCTGCGGCCGATGGGTCGGCTTTCGCTGCGAGTGCTCGATTCATCAGGACAACCCACACCGGTGCGTATCTTCGTCAGCGGCGAGGATGGGCGCGCTTACGCGCCTGATAATGCCTGGATGCACGCCGACGACAATTTTGTCCGCTCCGAGCGACGTTTTGAAGCGCACTACTTTCATACTTCTGGCAAGGCCGAGATGACCGTGCCCGCTGGGCGCGTCGACGTAGAGATCGTGAAAGGGTTTGAATATCGGGTCGAGAAAAAGACGGTACACGTTGCGGCCGATCAAACTGCAAACCTTACGGTTGAGCTACGGTCCCTCAGTTTGCCTCAGCCCACGGACTCTCAATGGGTCGGTGGCGACGTTCACGTGCATATGAATTATGGCGGAGCCTATCGCAACACGCCGGAGCATCTGGTCGCACAGGCGGCGGCAGAGAATCTTTCTATCGTCGAAGACTTGATTGTAAACAAGGAGCAGCGCATTCCCGACATTGCCTACTTCAGCCCCAAGGAGGATGCGGCATCGACTGCGTCTACTCTCTTGCTCCACGGTCAGGAGTTTCACACCAGCTATTGGGGACACCTTGGGCTGCTCAACCTGACCCAACACTTTCTCATTCCCGGTTACGCGGCTTATCCCAACACCGCCGCGGCCAACCTATTTCCTGCCAATGCCAACGTGGCTGATATGGCTCGCGAACAACATGCGCTTGTGGGCTATGTTCATCCTTACGACACGTTCCCTGATCCTGCTAAAGACGCCACCCTGACGCATGAACTGCCGGTGGATGTTGCGCTGGGCAAAGTGGATTACATCGAAGTGCTCGGATTCAGCGATCACAAATCTACTGCGGCGGTGTGGTATCGGCTACTCAACTGTGGCTTTCGCTTGCCGGCTGCCGCGGGCACGGACGCAATGGCCAACTTCGCTGCTTTGCGTGGACCGGTCGGCCTCAATCGTGTGTATGCGGAGGTTCCGAAGGGTTCGCTCAATATCGAATCGTGGTTAAGTTCGTTGAAGCAGGGCCGCACCTTTGCGACGAATGGTGCGCTGCTGGGCTTCACACTGGGTGGCCGTTCAGTGGGCGGCGAGCTGCGGCTTCCCGCTGGTGAGAACAAAGTGAAGTTCAGCGCCTGGCTTCGTTCGATTGTTCCCATCGATCATCTGGAGGTAATTTGCAATGGGCACGTAGTACGCGAGCTGAAGCTAAGCGGCGATAGCGAAAGTGATGACGTGGAGGATGCGATGACCCTCTCACAAAGCGGATGGTGCCTGCTGCGTGCATGGAGCGAGAAGGCCGAGCATCCTGTGCTGGATGCTTATCCCTACGCGACGACCAGCCCGGTCTACGTGACGGTTGCGGGCTCCGCCGCGAACGCGGCTGAAGATGCTGCTTATTTTGTCGCCTGGATCGACCGTATGCTTCGAGACGCGAAATCAAGTCAGGGCTGGAACACACAGGCGGAAAAGGCCTCTGTATTGAAGCTGCTGGAGCAAGCTCGAGCAGTTTATGTAGGGTTGCGGAAGTGAGTAAGGCTTCGAGCATGCTTCCGCAAGAAATCAGATGTCAGCCGGCTTCACGCTCACGGCCTTTTTAGGGCTTTCATCGACTGACAAAGTGAATACGTCCGGGCGGGCATAGTGCCCCACCACGTCAAGGTCGAACTTGCCTCGGGCAATATCGGCGAGATCAAGCTCCGCGGTCAGTACGCCCTCTCTTCCGCGCAGTGGGCCGGCTAGCACCTGTCCCAGGGGCGAAACGATTACGCTGCCTCCTTTGATGAGTACAGTGCTCGGGGCCTCACCTTGGATGGGATGATAATGATCGGACAATCCGAGCGCAGCAGATATTGGCATGCGCTCAGGGCAAAGCAGCGGCCTTCGAAGGCGATGTGCCGCATGGTCACCTGCCAGGACTCGCGGTCATCCACCGTGGGCGCGCACCAGAGAGTCACGCCCTTGGCATACATGGCGGTGCGAAACAAAGGCATGTTGTTTTCCCAGCAAATCGCTGCTCCCAGGGTGCCAAACTCCGTCTTAATGGCGGGCATGGTCGAGCCATCGCCAAATCCCCAAATCAGGCGCTCCATGGCCGTGGGCATCAACTTGCGATGCTTACCTTTCAATTCGCCATCGGCGCCGAAAAAAAGTGCGGTGCAATAGAGGGTACCGGACTCGCGTTCGATGACTCCCATAACAATGTTAAGACGATGCGCCGCAGCTATTTTTCCCACGGTCACCGTCTCCTTGCCAGTGACGTCAATTGCGGCCTCCCAATAGCGGTGGAAATCGTCCCGCCCTTCGGCGGACCGGGAGCCGACTCGCGCGCCGAAGTCAATCCCTTTGGGATAGCCGCCAAGAAACGCTTCCGGAAACACGGCAAGCTTTGCGCCAGCCTCCGCGGCTTGTTGACAATAGTTTCTGGCCTTGTCCAGCGTGCGCTGTGTATCGAACAAACACGAACCCGCTTGCACGACTGCCACAATTACTCTGTTCACATGCAGCTCCGGATGATGCCTTGCCGACCAGCTGAATTTTAGTCGCATCAGCACACATCGGAAAGGATCCGGGTCACAGAAGTAAGGGATATTTACGCCCCCATGTGTGCTTGGCTTCCTCCGTGCTCCCTTTCTAGTTCGAGTAGCGTTTTCTTTCTCTCGACGCCCCAGCGGTATCCGCCCATGTCTCCGCTTTTCCGAACCACGCGGTGGCACGGAATGGCGACGGCCACCGGGTTGGTCGCGCAGGCTCGAGCCACAGCTCGCGTGGCTGTCGGTTGGCCGATTGCCTTCGCCACCGCGGCGTAAGATCGCGTTGCCCCGAAAGGAATGGATTGCAGATGCGTCCACACGCGCCGTTGAAACGCTGTCGCCTGAATATCCAGGGGAAGTGCGCTGTTCAAACGCTGGCCACGCATCTGCCGAAGCAAATCTTTTTTCCAGGCACTCATGGCGTCGTCGTCGCGTCTTCGGATTGCGAAGGGAAACTCGTGTTTGAGTCCCTGCTCGAGTTCGTCGTCGGAGTTGGCGAATTGGATGGCGCAAATTCCCTTGTCGGTGGCCGCGATTAACATGCGTCCCATGGGAGAGTCGGTGCAGGTGTAGCGGATGGGCGCTGCGATTGCGCCCCGGCGGTATTTATCCGGCGTCATGCCAAGTTGTGACGCGGTTCGTTCGTACAATCGACTGCTGGAGCCGTAACCGGCGTCATACATGGATCGTGTGACCGAATGCCCGGCGCGTAGGTTCTCCTTGAGTTGGTTTATCCGGCACGAGTCGGCGTAAGCTCGAGGCGTAATGCCGAGCGCGCCCTTGAAGGTCCTTTGCAAATGGAATGGGCTTTGATGAAATTCCGATCCGAGTCGAGCCAGGGTAAGCGGTTCGTCCAGGTGTTGCTCGATGTAGCGGCACATGGCCTTCACCGTTTCCATCGTGCCATTGCCGCCGGCAGACTTCGGCCGGCATCGCAGGCAGGCACGGTACCCCGCTTTCTCGGCTTGGTCGGGTTTCTGGAAGAAGGCTACATTCTCGCGCCGCGGACGCCGGGCCGGGCACGATGGCCGGCAGTAAACACCGGTCGAGGACACGGCAAAAACAAAGCGTCCATCCTGGCTGGCATCACGGGCCAACACCGCCTGCCAGTACTGGCCTTGCTGGTTTTGGTTGTGGTCCTGGTTGCTAGGGGCCATATCGGTCGCTTCCGTCAGGTCGAGTATCGCATTGGTCGTCATAATGTTGAAAGCTTAAGACAGCTGTCTGCGGTGGACCATCCGGTTCTTGCGGTCAAAGCAACTTTTCTGCGCTATGCTGGTGCGTTCGAGGCTCAAAATTCAGATCAGCTCCCAGTTCCCGGTTCCCATTTCTCAACTATGTTGATGAGTGAAAGCAAAGCTCGCCGTGCGCCTTCCAACGAGATCGTTGCCTCATATATTGATCACGATCTGCGCATCGAGGATTCGCGTACTGCGAGGGAATGGCAGAACGCTAGCCCTATAACCTTTGATTCTGACTGGCAGGGAAAGAATGCCGATCGGGGCCGGGAGACCGAGGTACGAGTTTTGTGGTCGCGGCAAAATCTTTATCTGAGGTTCGTATGCCAATATCGTGAACTCTTTATGTTTGATGACTCCGACCCCAATGGCCGGCGCGATCATTTGTGGGACCGCGATGTGGCGGAAGCGTTCTTGCAGCCGGATCCTTCGCGCGAACGTTTCTACAAAGAATTTGAAGTCAGCCCGAATGGGATGTGGGTAGACCTCGATATTTTCCCCGGCGGGCTGGCGGACTTGAAAAGTGACTTGCAGCGCTCGGTAGCTAGGGATGAAAAATCACGCGTCTGGACAGCTGTGCTGGCAATTCCGATGAAGTCCCTCATTGCAAACTTTAGTCCGTCTGCAGTTTGGCGAGTGAATTTTTATCGAGTTGAAGGCAAGAGTGAGCCGCGAGCTTATCTAGCATGGCAGCCTACCAATACTCCGCAACCCAATTTTCATGTTCCCAAGGCGTTTGGCAAGTTGCGGTTCGCTGGAGCGAGTCCAGACTCCGGAAAGTTTTAACCGTCCCGTAACAATCGCGGTCAATAATAAGCGGGAGAATCGCACGCCGCGGATCGGAAGGCCATGCGACATCCTACTTTGTTCTTGCTGCTGATGTTTGCGGTCTCGCTTCTCTTCGCACAAGAGGCGACTCGCGCGCCGAAACCGGCGGCTGTGAAAGACCCGACTCTGCCGGCCCCCAATAGTACGACCGCCTACGAACCTTTTTTCAGCGAGGGGCGTGGCCATTGGGAGCGAGATTACCTGGTTTACGTTGACCCGCGCTCGCCCCGCGTGGATCTGTATGACAAGGACAAGAACCAAGCCTCCGTAAGAGTCGCGATTCCCGGTTACAGCGACTTTTCTTTGAGCGATGCCACGGTGACATTGGATGGTCATCTGATCGTCTCCGGCTGTTCGTTTGCGGATGTTGGCGGAAAGATCCATTGCTTTATTGGACTCACAAGCCGGGACGGGCATGTGTCGCCACTGATCGATACTGAAAGGTTCGCGCCAATGAAGATCAGTACCTGTGATGGCGCAACGGTTTGGGCCATGGGATGGCTGCGAGCGCCCCCTTTTTTCGATCGCGAGGGTAGCGAGCCATATGACATCCTGCGACTTTACCGGTTAAGCGACGGCAAGATCGTGGAGTCAGAGTTGCCGCGCAGCTCATTCCCAGCCCGTTCTAGTCCGGTTCGTGCCGGACTCGGGTCCCCTGAACTAACGATGCAATGCCGCGGGACGACGCTTGGCATCTACGAGGGCGCCAGCGATGAGTGGATTGAGTACGACACAGATCGTAGCAAACTGACTCGCTGGAAACTGCCACCGCTGTGGCATCATCAATTCGCGAAGTACGATAGCACCGGGAATATGCTGACTTTTCCTGTTCACCCCACTTTCATCACCGGAATCGCTATGCTCGACTCAGGCGATGTATACGCCAGTTTTGTGCACGAGGCGCGCGACGGCTCGGCCGAAGCGACAGTGGGCCTGTTCCGGCTTCAAAAAGCAGCCGGGGAATCGACGTGGTCATTGGTGGATGGCACACTAGGATCCTACGGAGAGCAGGGGAAGTTTGAAGAGCTGCGCGGCACCGATGGCAAGAACCTTGTTTACTCGCGGTTTGGAGAACACCACTGGTTCTTCTCCGCCCCACCGCATTGAAGGGAACGCTCAGTCCGAGAGCGGCTGCAACAGCCCAAACACCTGAGTCACTCCCGATCGTCTCCTTAACTCGGCGAGCAGCGCGTGGGCGGCGTTCTCGTAAGTTTTGGTGGCATCCGATGGATCCGCCCACACCGCGTCGTACACAATCTGGGCCGCTTCCTTTAAGTCCATGTGCATCGCGGCTTCCAGCACGTCGACGCGTTCCTGCAGGTGATCGTAGCAGCCTTGGCATACGGCAACCGGTTCGACTCCGCCGGGATGGTTCTCGTCGTGAGCGCAAGACACACTTCCGGTTGGGCCGATCGGCAACTGGGAGGCAAAAACTTGCGCCTTGAAGTCGCGCAGGAAACGTTCGCGTTCTTCTTCCAGTTCGACCGGATCGGGGCAGAGTTCACTGGCCGCGACCGTTGAACGCAGCGGGGCTGCAGCCGTTGAAATACGCTCTCCACCTTTGCACACCGGGCACGCTTTCAGATCGGCTGCATAGTAGGTCTTGCAGTGTGCGCAAGGCATGCCGTATCCGGCTTGAACCATTTGAGGACCGCTCGACGGACTCGCCTTCGCCGTTCGCTCGATGGTTTGGGTATCGCTGTTGGAGGGGAGGACTGCTGGAGAAACTGGTTTCTTGATTGCGACCGGCGTAGTGGGGGTTGACGTCATGATAAAACTCCAGGCGTTAAATCTCTCTCTTAAAGCTTCGGACTTCCGCCATTCTAGGAGCGTCCGCCCCGTCTTTCGACGGCACGGAAGTTCATGTCTGAATGGCTGCCTATGCATTCAATGCAGTTCACCGACCAAACAAGAACTCGCATAATCAGCAACTTACACGAGGTCGGTCCGTCTTTTTTCGCGACAAAAGGTCGTCGTCCTTTCAAAGTGAGACCAAACACGAACACGCGCAACATGTCCAGGACAAATTTTCCTGTTCCGCGGTTTTCACGCAGCACGCGGGAAGCGTTCTTCGCAGGTTGACGGAATAATCCAGCTTCAGTAAGGTTAAAGAGAGTAGCTGTGTCTGCGGGGAGGTTCTATGTTTGAAGGTCTTTTTCAACCCATGCATCTTCTGGTTATCTTTTTTATTGCCCTGCTGGTGTTTGGCCCGAAGAAACTTCCGGAGCTTGGTAAAGGGATCGGCGAAGGCATCCGCGCTTTGAAAGAGGGCATGAAGGATTCATCGGCCGAACCAACAACGAAGAGCGCGGAGACTGAAGTGCAGAGTAATCGGAGCAAGAGTTAGAACGCGAGCATTTTTACGGGCGTCGGCGCCATCCGTTCTCTTCTCGACAGCAAGCCGACACCACGGACAATTTCCTTCCACCGAGTGTAGAAGCCGATCCGATGGCCTAAACAACAAGCGTGTCAGGGTTTCCCCTATGGCGGGATTGCTGCATCTGCGGTAAGTTAATCTCTCATCGTTATTGTCATCCACCGGGCACCTGCAATAAAAGTCCAACTCATGACGGAGAAGTCCCATGTCTAAAGTGCATCTCTGGGTAGGGTTGTCAATATTCGCATTCTGCTCCGCGCTTTTTGCCGATCAGGTGGTTTTGAAAAATGGCGATCGGCTGACCGGAACCATCACAAAGTCCGACGATAAGACCCTGCTGATCAAAACCGAGTTTGCCGGGGACGTCACGGTGCAATGGCCCGCTGTCCAGGAAGTCACCTCCGCGCAGCCGCTGCACGTCGCCCTGTCAAACGGAAAAACCGTGGTCGGTCCCGTTACGACAACCGACGGCAGTCTGGCGGTAGCAACCCCGGCGAGCGGAACGGTCAATGTAGCGATCACGGATGTAACCGCATTGCGCAGCGATGCAGAACAAGCGGACTATGACAAGTCGCTTCATCCCGGACTTCTGCAAGGTTGGAAGGGAGGAGCAAACGTCGGATATGCCTTCACCGCGGGAAATAGTCAGACTTCGAATTTGGCCTTGGCCTTCACTGCCGATCGCAAAACAACGCACGACGATATCTCGCTGTATGCAAACTCGGTGTATTCCACCAACAACGCTCCTGGGGCAGTTCCAACCACGACCGCAAATGCGATTCAGGCCGGAGCAAGATACTCCCGCAACCTCAACCCGCGGCTGTTTGCCTACGGGAGCGCCGATTTCCAAACCGATGCGTTACAGCAGTTGAACCTTCGCTCCGTCCTGGGAGGCGGTCTGGGGTTCCACGCCATCAAGAACGACAAGACTACCCTGGACTTCCTGGCAGGTCCGAACTACACGCGAGAGGATTACATCACGGTTACAAACAGCTTCATGGCATTCTCGCTGGGAGAGGAACTCAGTCACAAATTCGGGGCTTCGACCGTGGTTACTGAGAAGTTTTATTACTTCCCCGATCTTACGCAGAATGTTGGGGAGTATCGAACGGCCTTCAATCTTGGGAGTGTGACCAAGATCAGCAAGTGGCTGGGATGGCAGAATGCGTTCAGCGATATCTATGTGACAAATCCGCCGATTCAGCCCGCAGGCACGCCGGCGCTAAAGAAGAATGACATAGTTCTGACTACCGGGCTGAACGTCACCTTCACTCACTAACAATTGAGTACGGGTGTCCGCGCCGGTACGATCACGCGAGGCATGGTAGGAGAAGAAAGGCTTTCACACAAGAACGCTCGGAGCTATCACTCCAAAGTTACTGACTTCACGAGGTTGCGCGGGCGGTCCACATCCAAGCCTTTTCGCACCGCCATGTAGTAGGCGAAGAGTTGCAGAGGCACGATTTCCAGGATGGGCGACAGAAGCTCTGAGGCCTTCGGAACGAAAATCGTGTGGTCCGCCAACTTGCGCATCTCTTCATCACCTTCGGACGCGATCGCAATCACCCGCGCGGATTGCCGTTTGAACCCTTTGATATTGGCCACGTTCTTTTCGTAGCGCAGCACAGAGCCCGCATCATCGCGGTCGCATGTGGCAACAATGACCACGGGAAGGTTTTCGTCGATCATCGCATTCGGGCCGTGCTTGGTTTCTCCCGAGGGATAGCCCTCGGCGTGGATGTAGGAAACTTCCTTCAGCTTGAGCGCGCCGTCCATGGCCACGGGATAATGAATGGCGCGTCCGAGGAAGAGAAAATCTCCCACCATATGGTACTGATCGGCGAGTGCTTTGCAGTCGGGCGCACACCCGAGTGCAGCTTCGGTCTTAGCAGGAAGGTCTTGCAGTTCGCGGATGTACCGCCGTACATCCTCTTTCGCAAGCTCGCCGCGCACGTGGCCAAGATACACCGCGAACAGAAATAAGACCGCCATCTGCGCCGTGAATGCTTTCGTCGAAGCGATGCTGATCTCCGGTCCGGCGTGGGTATACAGCACGCCATCCGCCTCGCGAGCGATGGTCGAGTCCATGACGTTGGAGATCGCGATGGTGCGCGAGCCCTTGGCCTTGGCCTCCCGCTGGGCCGCGCCGGTATCGGCAGTTTCTCCAGATTGCGTGATCACGATTGTGAGTTCGTTACGGCAAATTAAGGGATTTCGGTATTCGAACTCGCTGGCGTAGTCCACATCCACCGGCACATGCGCCAGGTCCTGAATCATGAACTGTCCGGCCATGCCGGCGTGGCGGCTGGTTCCCGATGCCACAATGTTGATCCGCTGCAAAGACCGCAACTCGTCCGCCGTGATGCGCACATCATCCAGCCGCACCAGACCTTCTTCGAACGAAACCCGGGGCGCGATGGTATCGCGCAAGCCTTGCGGCTGCTCGAAAATCTCCTTCAGCATGTGATGCGGGAATCCGCCTTTATCCGCCATCCAGTCTCCTCAGCTTTTTACATCCGATACTTTGCCGTGAACGATTGTGCTTCTCACTTCGCCGCCCGGACTTAACACCACGAAGTCGGCCTCGGCGCCGGCTTCGAGCTTGCCTCGATTCGCCAGTCCCGTGACCCGCGCCGGATTGAACGTAGCCAGACGGACCGCCTGTTGCAGGTCCCAGTGAGCGAACTGCATCACGTTGCGAACCGCCCGATCCATGGTCAAAACGCTCCCCGCCAGCTTCCCGCCCACGAGGCAACGGCCATCCTTCACTTCGACTTCGAATGTCCCCAGACGATAACGCCCTTCCGGCATCCCAGTGGCAGAGATAGCGTCGGTGATCAGCACCGCCCCTTCGGGCCCCTTGGTTTTGAGAAACAGCTCGACAATCGCGGGATCGAGATGAATTCCATCCGCGATGATGTCGGCCGAAAGCCGCGAGTCCGTCAGGACGCCGCCCAGAATTCCGGGTTCGCGGTGGTCGAGCGGCCGCATCGCGTTAAAGGTGTGAGTAGCGTGCCGCGCTCCCGCCGCCACAGCCGAGCGCGTCGAATTCAAATCGCCATCGGAGTGCCCCAGACTCACGCAGACGCCCCGCCGCGCCGCCTCGGCAATCACCTCCCGCGCACCTTCGAGTTCAGGCGCAATCGTCATCACCCGAATGTGCCCCCGCGCTGCCTGCCAGAAGCGGTCGAACGCAGGCAGAGTTGGCGCCACCAGGTTTTCCGGCGGATGGACGCCACGGCGCGCGTGACTGAGAAAAGGTCCTTCCAAATGGATGCCGATCGGCTGTGCTCGCCCCGCGCCGGAGCCGTCTTCTCGTGATGCGCTCTCAATCGCATTCGCCAGCCGGTCGAGCGCGGACCAGGTTTGTTCGAGTGGCGCAGTCACAGTCGTCGGAAAATAACTGGTCACCCCATGCTTGAAGAGCAGTTGCTCAACCGCGCTCAGTCCGGAAGCATCGGCCTCCATCAAGTCGTGCCCTGCCCCTCCGTGAATATGAATATCCACGAAACCCGGTGCCAGAATCCCGTCGCCAAAATCCACGATATGCGCTCTTTGGGGTATCGGACGCGCGACGCGCGAGACGCACTCAACGATCGCGTGATCCTCCACCAGAAGCAGCGGCTGCTCCACCCTCTCAAGCGGCGTGTACAGACAGTTTGCGGTAACGGCGATCATCTATTGAAACGTTAATCTTAGGGGATTTTATTCGCTTTTCAGAGTCCCGTCAGCCTTCGAAACGCCCGGAAAATCACATCCAGTTATACGACATTTCCGGTTAGGGTGGTTGTTTTTCGTTTAGTGGACTTCATAACACGGCAATGCCATGACTTGCAGACGGTCGATGACATGCTGAATGTTATAATCAGATTCGATTGCGGTACTTCGAGGCCTGCGCACGCCTGTTTTTCCTTTCTCTCTCGCGCAGACCTAACGAGTTCGTCGGGGAGTGGCTCAGCCTGGTAGAGCACCTGGTTCGGGACCAGGGGGTCGGAGGTTCAAATCCTCTCTCCCCGACCAATCTTTCCCAAACACCTTCTTGCATTCACATCAAAGGCCTTGCTCAATAGCTGCGTGCGCGGGGCCCTTCGAATTCGCATCAACCATCGACACCTCAGAGCGCACTCGCGGAAGCGCCTGCGGATACTGCTCTTGCAGATACCGGATTAATCTTTCGCGAACATAACACCGCAGGTCGAAAGTAGACGGCGAAATAGCGCGTACAGAAAGTAATGGGCAATTTGCGAGATGAGTATTGCCGCAAGCAACCAGCCAGAACTTACCAGCCGCGCTTGCCATTGGGCGTTCAGGTGAGCGTTCATGGAGCGTCCCTCACGCTAAGATGCTACCCGTCGCAATGACCGGGCTCAATCCTCTTCGCCTGCGTTCAGCGTGCGCAGTGACAGTTTCTGCTGCCCGTTCGCGTCGAAATTCAACGGGTCCAGCCACTTCTCGAATGCGATCTTGCGTTTCGGCCACTTCGAGTCGAGCATCGAAAACCAGGCCGTGTCACGATTGCGTCCTTTGACAATCATGTGTTGGCGAAAGACCCCCTCGAAGGCAAAACCCAGACGCAGAGCCGCCCTGCGAGATGGAGCGTTCAGCGCATTACACTTCCATTCGTAGCGTCGATATCCCAGATCGTCGAAGACATGCCGCGCCATCAGGTACATTGCCTCGGTCGCCCCAATGGTTCGTTGCAAACGCGACGTATAAAGGATGCTGCCCACCTCGATCACCCGATGTTCGGGCTCGATGCGCATATACGCGGCGTGCCCAACTGCGTCTCCGGACACATTGTCGAGAATGGCAAAGAATAAAGGATCCTCTGAACTAGCCTTCTGCTTGATGTACGACTGAAAGTCAGCACGAGTCGCAAATGGCCCGTCGAATAGATAAAGCCACAAGGGTTCATTTTCATGCCCCCGCGTGCCTTCGAACAAAGCGTCAGCATGAGCCGAAGCGTCAAGAGGCACGACGGAAACCACGCGGCCTTCCAGCTTCGTACGTTGCGGTCGTTTGACCGGTTTCGAATCGACTTGCTCGCCGATAGAAGCAGTCTCGATTTTAGGCTTGAAATCCATGATGTCTTTCCGATTGAGTCATTTTTCCACAGTCCGAATATGAGACAAGACTTTTCACGAACGCTCTCGAATTCGAACCCCTGCGCCCTGACATGAAGATGACACTGCAGAGACATTAATACCAACAACTTTTACGCACTGTAGACATCGGTGTGACAAAAGACAAATTCGCACGCGCTAAGGTTGCCTCAACGTATTCCACAATTTCAAACAGGGATACATGGAGGCAAAAACGTGAAAGAAATCGCAGAAATCCTGGGCACGTCGAATCGTCGCTCATTCATAAAGAACGGCGCCGTCGCCGGGGCGGCTGCCACGGTAGGCGCCGGCATCCTGAGCAGCGGTCTCGGGGCGCTGGCTGAAACCAGCCGCAAAGGTCCCGCCATCACAAAAGGAGACATCGCCATCCTGCAGTTCCTGGCGGCCGCGGAAATCATCGAAAGCGATCTGTGGGAACAGTACACCGAACTAGGGGGAACCCAGGACGCAGAAGAACACGGCGTCAACGGAGGAAGCCCGCTGTACATGGCCGCCCTGGAAATTCTTGATGGTGACATGCCGCAATACATCCACGACAACACTGACGATGAAAAGAGTCACTTTGGCTTCATCAATTCGTACCTCGAATCGATTGGCGCCGATCCTGTGAACCTCGATCAGTTCGCTAATCTGCCGAGCAGCAAAGCGACCGGCGCCGCCGATATCGGACGGCTCACGAACCTGATGAATCTCAATGTGGATACAAGCTTCTATACCCGATACCGCAGCGCCTCGCACAACCCCGATCTCGACCCCAACTTCACCTTCGGACAAGCCGAGAAGATCGTCAATCGCACGGCAATTCCCCGAACTGACGATGACCTGACCGGTCCGGCAAGGATCGCTCCCTTCGATGTTCCTGACCATCTCAAGGCCATCGCCTTCACCGCTGGCTTCCATTTCTGCACCATCGAGCAAGGCGGCAGCAGCCTCTATCCTTCGCTCGCCCAAAGAGTGACCAATGTGGAAGTCTTGCGAATCCTTCTCAGCATCGGTCCCACCGAAACCGCCCACTTCCAGACTTGGATGGACAAAGCCGGCAACGTCCTCACCCTCACCGACGTCGATCCGGTGACCGGATCGACAGTGCATTTCCGTGAACTCGCCGGCAACCCATCAGAGGCACTTCAGGGCAATCTCATCATGCCCGAGCCTTGTCCTTTCCTCAGTCGGAAGTTCCAGCCCTGCTCGATTATTCGACCGACGAATACGAAAGGGGCTGCGATGGGTGCGGTTCAGGCGCTCACCGACGACGGACTGTTCATCGGGCAATCGAAGGCATTCTTTGCCGCGATCACCAAGCTGGCACAAGCTGCTGACGCTGCCGAACGCGGCGTTTAGTGCGTGTGCAATCGCTGCGAATAGGCCTTCGGGGGAGGGGCATTCGCGCGGCTAACGGCGGGCGCTGTCAGACCTGACTGTCACTGCGCCCGCGTTTTCAATTTTCTTAACTTAGATTTTGGGGAGCAACTCAATGTTTGAAGGATTATTTCAACCCATGCACCTGTTGGTCATCTTCGGAATCGCACTACTCGTCTTCGGCCCCAAGAAACTACCCGAGCTGGGTAAGGGAATCGGCGAAGGCATTCGTGGCTTTAAGTCGGCTATAAAAGACCAAGGGGCAGAGAACCAAGCCGCCACCACCACCAACAATCAGGATCTGACCAAGGGGTAAAACTGTGGGTCTTATTCTAGGGCTGCTGCTTCTGCTTGGATTCCTCTTTCTTGGACCCAGGCAGATGCATGCACTAATTCGGCAGGTGGCGAACTCAAAGAAGCAGTTCGACGCGGCCACCGGCATTTTCAAGTCCCAGGTTGAGGTAGAGCACGACGCTTCCTTATCTAAATCTACTCCCAGCCACGGCTCCCCGCCGGCATAGCGATCATCCCTCCTTTAAGGCTAGGCTCCAAGCTCCAGCTCAAGCTCAAGTTAACCTGATCCCCCCTCTTAAGACTATGAAATCCCATATCTCCCCGTAGTCTATTCCTTCCAATTCTGGTAGAGATAACAAATCATCACCATAACTGCTTGAGTTATATGGGCTCACAACAACAATTCTTTGGAACACGAGTTGCCTAACATTAGTTGTAAGTGTCTGGACCTTTGCCAAGATAAGGGCCAGTGCGGATCTTATCCGTTTCGGGTGGACTGGATCCGCAGTACTTGTTTCTCGCTTTAGCTGTTTACGCCACGAACTTTCGTTTTTCAGGAGAATTCAAATGGCTTTTAATTTTAGGAGCACACTGATCACGCTGCTGTTGGTAGCCAGCCTCATGGCGCCGGCAGCCTTCGCACAGTCGCTCATCTCGGGCGATATCGCGGGCACGGTCACCGACCCGAGCCACGCCGTCGTTGCCAATGCGGCCGTCGAACTCAAGAGCGTCGACGAGGGCACAACTCAGACCACAAAAACCAACGGTACCGGTTATTATCGCTTTTCCCTGTTGAAGCCTGGGAAGTATCAAGTCTCGGTAAAAGAAACTGGCTTCTCCACGGTGGAGGTTCCGGTCACGGTGGCCGTGGGCCAGACTTCGACTACCGACGTCTCGCTGACCATGTCAGCCTCGGCAGTGACCGTAGAAGTCACCAGCGCGGCGCCGATCGTGAACACGACCAGCGCCAGCATCGCCACCCCGTATACGCAGCAGGAAGTTGCGATGCTGCCTAACCCTGGCGGCGACCTCACGAATATTGCCCAGACCTCGCCCGGCGCTCAGATGAACAACACCGGCGGCTACGGCAACTTCACCATGAACGGCTTGCCCGCGACCTCGAATTTGTTCACCGTCAACGGCGAGAATGATATGGATCCGTACTTCAACATCAACAACTCCGGCGCCACCAACCTGACCATCGGCTCGAACGAAATTGAAGAAGCCACGGTCATCGCCAACGCCTACTCCGGCGAGTACGGCCAGCTGTCCGGCGCCCAGGTCACCTACGTGACCAAGTCCGGAACCAATAAATTCCACGGCAACGCCCAGTACTGGTGGAACGGGCGCACCATGAACTCCAACAACTGGATGAACAACAACTCGGACCCGATCACGCCACGTCCCTTCTCGAACGCCAACCAGTGGGCGGGTGCAGTCGGCGGACCGATTATCAAGAACAAGACCTTCTTCTTCTTCGACACCGAGGGATTGCGCTTCGTTCTGCCAAACGTCCTCGCGACGACCGTTCCGACGCCGCAATTTGCCAGCGCAGTTCTGCAGAACGTCGGTATCCTGCAGCCGGCATCGCTGCCGTTGTTCCAGCAGATGATGGCTCTGTTTGCTAACGCCCCGGGCGCATCCGCTGCACAGCCCATCGCCAATAACAGTGCTTGCAACGCCCTGACCTTTCAGCCTGGGGTAGCCTTCAACCCGGCAACCACCCCTTGTTTCGCCACCTTTAACGCAACCCCGTCCGCGCTCGCGAAGGAGTGGATCATCGCCTTCAAGATCGATCAGAACATCGGACAAAACGATAAGCTGTTCGGACGTTACAAGATCGATCATGGCGTTCAGCCAACTTATCTGGATCCGATCAATTCGAACTTCGACGCGCTGTCGAATCAGCCTTCCTGGGATCTTCAGCTCCAGGAAACGCACGTTTTCTCGCCCACCAAAACCAACGAGTTCACCGCGGCTGGAAGCCACTACGTAGCCCAGTTTGCCCAAGACCAGGCCAAGGCTCTGGCCACCTTCCCAACAGCCATGATCTTCGCTGGGGACAACCCGTTAGGGGCACCGGCTGATTCTGGTGTTATCGGCAGAATGGAAGCGTTCCCCCAGGGACGTAACATCACCCAGTATCAATTTATCGACAACTTCACCTGGACCCACGGAAACCACGGCCTCAAGTTCGGTGGCAACTTCCGCCGCTACGACGTCAGCGATCACAACTTCTTCTACACCAACCCGCTGACCTATTTTGATTTGGGAGCCGCGGATGCGAATGGCAATCCAGTTAGCTCGTTACAATTGATGGCTAATGGCTTGGCGGGCCAGTACCGCAGAGCCGACAACGCTTTCACTAACGTACCGGTTGCCCTCTGGGGTCTCGGCGTCTATGCGATGGACGAGTGGAAGGTGAAGCCGAACCTCACCTTGACCTTGGCCATGCGCGTGGAGCGCAACTCCAATCCAGTTTGCCAGATCAATTGCTTTGCGAACTTCAAGAGCGATTGGTTCGGGCTACCCAGCGTTGTCGCAGGTGCGAACGCTGGCAATGTTCCATACACGTCCGACATCAAATTCAACCAGCATCAGGCTTACCCCGGTGTGGATACCTTGGACTGGTCTCCGCGCATCGGGTTTAGCTGGTCGCCGCGAGGCACTGGCAAGCAAGTAATCAGCGGTGGCTTTGGTCTCTTCTATGACAATCCACCGGCGGGCCTAGTGGACGATCTGCTCGCCAATCCTCCCGTCTCGGTTGCGATTCGCGTTCGTCCGGCAACGGGAACCCCGGCCTTTGATCCCGGTCCAAACGGATCGGCAGCCACTTGGGCCGCATCCGCTGGAGCCTTTAACGCCGGCTTCGCGGGTGGCGCGACCTACACCCAGATCGCGAATTCGTTACTACCCTTCGGAGTGCATTTTGCCGCTCCGGCTTTTACGGCTCTGACCGGGACCATTCACGCTCCGAGATGGCAGGAGTGGAACTTGCAGTTCCAGCAGGAAATCAATCCTGCGACTGTGCTGGTCTTGAATTACGTAGGCAATCACGGTATTCGTATTCCCTTCGAGAACAGCTTCTACAACTCTTACGACGCGTTCGGCCTCTGGCCAGCGGGCACCCTCCCTGGGGGCGGGAGTCCACCGATCCCGAACTATGGGACAGTCACCCAGGTTCAGAACGGTGCGGTATCGAACTACAACGGCCTGACCGTCAGCCTGCGGCGTAACTTCGCCAAGTGGTTCTCGGCTCATGCCAACTACACTTGGTCGCATAACCTGGACGAACTCTCCAACGGCGGAATCTTCCCCTACGGTGGGGAAGCCTACAACATTCCTACGCCGCAGCAGATTTGTCCGCAGAGCCTTAAATCGTGCAACTACGGCAGCTCCGATTACGACATTCGCAACACTTTCAACGCTGACTTTGTCGTGCATCCCAACTATCACTTCGGCAACAGCTTCATGAACTACGCCTTTGGTGGATGGGAATGGTCGGGAAAGATGTTCTGGCGCGGTGGGCTGCCCTACTCCGTCATTGACGGTAACCTGAACGGCGGCGTCGTCAACTCGACCACGACCGTGCTGGCGACCCAACTCGGAAGTGGTAACGCTCCTGGACAGAATAATTGCGGCAAAGGTGCTGCCAGCATCACCGGCACCGCCTCCCAGCCCTGTCTGAATGCAGGCGCGTTCCTCGATACCTTTAACTTCCTGCCGTCCTCTTACTCGACGCAGCGCCGTAACCAGTACACCGGGCCGCGCTTCTTCGATATGGACATGGGCCTCTTCAAGACCTTCAAGGTTACGGAAGGCGTCCAGCTTGGAATCGGGGCGCAGGCTTACAACGTGTTCAACCATCCGAACTTCCAGAACCCGGATAACGTTCTCGGCGACTCGACGTTCGGTCAGATCAGCTCCATGCAGCCAATGCCGACCAGCCCGTACGGCGTGTTCCTGGGATTCGATTCCTCAGTGCGCGTCGTCCAGGTTTCCGGCAAGATTATTTTCTAACCAGTTCGTAAATCGAACTGCAGGTTCAAAAGGGCGATCCCAAAAGGATCGCCCTATTTGTTGCTGGGTCGCGGCAAAGCCCACGTAGCCCCGGACGCCTCGTCCGTGCAGCCGAGCGAATATATCCCTCAGGTCGACGCGCGTCGGGTGTCCGCGTGAGAGCAAATCCCGGCCCTAAACTAAAATGAGGCCATCGGTCTTGACCCGCCAAAAGCCGCGTAAGACGCTGTTACGAGACGCAATTGGAATCTCGTGGGACAACCTATTGCTCCAGCCGCGTACCGGCAGGAGGTGAGAGCCCGGCACGGGAGTGCCGGAAAAGCGACGGCCGACCAAGCCGAGTGCAGCTTTCGGCGGACGGCACGAGCGTCGGAATGGCCTCGCAAGCCCGTGGAAAAAGTACACCCGAGCGGCGCGGCGAAAGGCTAGCTCGCATCGCACCGCTTCCATCTCTGCGGCAAGATCCTCACGCGCATATCTTGATCACCGCAAATCCGTTCGCCTTCCAGCGCAGTTTCGGTCAGTCCTGGCCCAACGATCCCACTCGAAGGAATGGGAACAAGAAATATGGCTTCGAGTCGATCAAGACTCGAAGCCATCTGAAATCAAACACCACGAATTGTGAAGCGGCCCCTAAAGCTCCCGCTCCACGTTAGCGTCCAACTCCCACCAGATGTTCCTGGTCCTCCGCCTCTTTGGCTGCGGAAGCTCGTGCCAGGGCCGCTGTCAGCGCTATTCCTTCGGCTTTGGCGATGGCTCGTGTCGCCACTGGCTTCAACCACAGCAACGCCATGAAGGCGGCAGTGATATCGCAAACGATCATGACGTAGAACACCGGGATCCAGGATCCCGTCTTGAGCATCACGTACGCGGCGACCGGAGCAGCAAAGATCGCTGCTGTGCCCTTCGCGGTGTAGACGATGCCATAGTTTGTCGTGGCCCATGTCCTGCCATACAGGTCCGCGGTCAGCGAGGGGAACAGCGAGAAAATCTCGCCCCAGGCGAAGAACACGAGACTGGACAACAGCACGAACATGACTGGCCGGTTGATGGTCTGCAACCACGCATACACCGCAACGCCCTCGATCAGAAAAGCGGCGAACATGGCATTCTCCCGGCCAATATGATCGGAGATCCAGCCCCACAGAGGACGGGTCACACCGTTTACGATGCGGTTCAATTGGATCGCCAGAATCGCCGCGGACAGGCCCCAGGCAATAATGACCTTGTCTACTTTGTAGAAACTGGCAATCTCTTTGAGTTGCGAAGTGACAACCAGCCCACCGAATGCCACCAGTGTCATCATGATGTAGATGAGATAAAAAGATGGTTCTTTCAGCATCTGCAACCAAGTCATGTCAGTCTTCGCCTGATGGAGTCTGGCCACGGGCTTCCACGCCTTTGGCAACCATCCTTTTGGCGGTGCCACAATAAACATGGCCGCAACTGTCACGACGATTCCTTGCACAATGCCCCAGAAGATGAAGGCATGTTGGTAGCCAGAGGCATGGATCATTTTCTCAATTGGAGCGACGGTCACGGCGGTACCGATGCCGTAGGCGCCGGAGACAATGCCTGCGCATAGCCCGCGATGATCGGGAAACCACTTCAGCACGTTGCCAGTGCATCCACCATAAACGGCGCCCGCGCCAATTCCACCGATCGCGTACCAGATGTAGAGTCCGGTTGTCGTGAAGGAGTAACCGGAGCCGATCCAGCCCGCGCCTACCAGCAGGCCGCCGATTCCGATGACCAGCCGCGGTCCCAGACGATCGATCAGGTAGCCTTCGAAGGGGACCAGCCAGGTTTCGGCAAAGATGAATGCCGCAAATGCGATTTGCACAGCGGCTAAGGTCGCGTGCAGGTTTGAGGTTAAGGGTTTGGTGAAAAGCGTCCACGCATATTGCAGATTAGCGATGGCCATCATCGCGATTATGCATGCGCACATTTGAACCCAGCGGTTTACGATTTTGGGTTCAGGTCGAGCAAAGGAGGTCACGTTTGTGGCCATAGAATCCTCCTGGGAGATTGTCAGAATTGGTCTTCTTTTCTCGTGCAGGTAGTGTGGGTCAGTTTGAAATGCTGCACGCCAGATCCCTCGCCCCGCTGGTGAAAGCGCGAGGCTCGGAATGACGCTCTCTAAACCAGAACCAACCTGAGCGCTACCCGTTAGCACTCCTTAGCTGGATGCGTCCGGGTAAATGAAAAACCCGCCCCCTTAGCGAGAGGGCGGGCGGGTCTACTCGGTTTCCAGATCTTTCTGGAGCGGGATGACTCCCGGCACCAGCCACTTGGTCCACATTTCGTCAATCTTGCTCTGGAAGTAGTCGATATCTTCCTCGATAAAGTGCGCGAACCTTCCCTGCTTGAGCAAGTAATCACGAACTGGCAGACGCTTGAATCTGCCGCTGGCAATCTGTTCGGTTTTGCCGTAGAGCTTCAGCTTGCCGTTTTCGATCTCATACAGAGGCCAAATGCCGGTGTTGACGGCTAGTTCGCCCAGTTCGAAAGAAAGCACAGGATCGAAATCCCAGCCCTTCGGACAGGGGTTGAGGCAGTGAATGAACGTTGGACCACCGATGGATAACGCCTTGCGAACGTTGTTCATCGCCTGCAGCGGATAGGATGTAGAAATCGTTCCTACATACTTCACTGTGGGATGGCCAGCTGCAATTAGTGGCGCCATGTTCTTCTTCCAGCGGTGATTCATGATGCGCTTTACTTTCCCTGGCGTACTGAACGAAGTGTTGACGCCATAGGGCGATGTCCCGGAAATCTGGATATCGGTATTGGCGTACGACTCGTTGTCGTACATCAGGATCAGCAGGTTGTAGTCGGGATGGCACATGGTGGCTGAGATCGCTCCCAGGCCCATGTCCGCGCCGCCGCCGTCGCCGCAGAAGGCGATGACGTTGAGTGGCTCATCCTTAATGTAGCCCTTGCGCATTTGGACGCGGAATGCTGCAGCCGCTCCCAGCGCGCTCGAACCGGAACTCCCTAGTTGCGTATGCATCCAGGGAACGCCCCAGGGCGTTGCGTAATAAGAGGTGTTAGCCACGTACATGCAGCCGGTGCTGCCCAGAACGACGGTCCTGGGACCTGCAGCCTTCGCCATCAGTTTCATGATTTGCGCAGACTCGCAGCCCTGACAGGTGCGGTGGCCGGACGTGTAATATTCCTCGTGTGGAACCTTCTTGACTCCTTTGAAGGGTTCCAGGTTTTGCGTTGGTTTTTCATCTACGAATGTGCTCATTTGTTTTTGTCCTTTCCGGCTATGAATAACGCCACGACGGGCGTTATCCCCGCAGCCCAATCCATTGCGTCAGCGGTTGCGCTTTGCCTTTTGCCGCTTCGAAGACGATCTCCGCCGTCTTTTCCACGTCCGGCACAGTTATTTCGCGGCCACCCAGCCCACCAATGAAGCCAATGACCGGCGGTCTGGTTTTGCTGCCGGTGTACATGGCAGACCGAACTTCCGTCGCCACCACACCACTCAGGTCCGGAGAACCGAACGAGAAGTCACGATCGATCACGCCAATGGCCTTGAAGCGTTCCAGGCACTTGGCAATCTCGGGACCGGCGAACGGCCGGAACCAGCGCAGGCGCACGAAGCCAACTTTTTTGCCTTCTTCGCGCATCTTGCGGATCGCAACCCGGACTGGCGTCGAGATCGTTCCCATTCCGAGCAGCACGACTTCCGCATCTTCGGTCATATATTCTTCGAAGAACGGGTTGCCGTATTTGCGTCCGAAGGTTTTCTCGAAGTCGGCATAGACCTCGCGAATCACGTCGCAGGCAATCTCGGTGACAGCGTAGTTCTGCCGTCGAATCTCCGTCACCCAGTCCTCGTTGGCCTGCGGGGCCACCGAAATGACGTTGTCAGGGTGGAGCAGCAGATCGCCGCGGTTGTAGCGAGGCAGGAATTTGTTTACCTGCTCCTGTGACGGGATCTTGACCAAGGCTTGCGAGTGGGTGAGGAACGCGCCATCGCAACTGATCGCCAATGGAACGAACATGCGGCGATCTTCTGCCACACGATAGGCGATCAATGCGGTGTCTAACGCTTCCTGGGCGCTATCAACCCAGGTCAACATCCAACCCAGATCGCGGACGGCGAGTGCGTCGTTGTGTTCGACGCCGAAAGCGCCAGGATCATCGAGCGCCCGGTTGCCCACCATTGCGATCATCGGAATACGCAGAGCCGGAGTTACAGTCAGCGCTTCCATGGCATACATCCAGCCCACGCCGCTCGAACCGCAGAACACGCGCGCTCCGCAAGCCGACGCATGTTTCACGATTTCAAATTGTGAATGTTCGCCTTCCGCCACGATATATTCGCAATCCATTTCGCCATCCGCTACCAGTTGGCTGATGTATTGCATGACCGTGTCATAAGGCCGGATTGGGTAAGCCGTGACTACGTCCACGTTGGCCAGTTTGCAGGCAATCGCAATGGCTTCGGCGCCGGTAATCAGGGCTTCCTGCTCCAAGGGTTTCTTTATTTCCTTTTCCTCTACAGGTATTGTCAGTGTTGGCATTTCAATCTCCTTGTCTTCAGGTTGCTCCCTTCGGGGCATTAGCCTTTGTTTGCGACTTCCAGGGCCTCGGGGACCTGTTCTTTATATTGGCCGCGATAACGGAAACCGTGCGATCGCTTTTCGATCGGCTCGGCTTTCTGAATCGTGGTTTCCAGCCACTTGAGGTATGCGTCCTTGTCTTTCTCGAACGCTGCCCACTGGCTTTCGTTACCGTGGAATTCGGACTCGTTCACCATGGTGATGCAGTCTTTCACCGGGCAAATTTCCTCGCAGATGCCGCAACCGCAGCAGGCTTCGAGGTTGGGGTCGTAGGTGCCAGCGACCGTGACATCGAACGCGGCATCGGGACAGTTCAGCCAGCACAGTGTGCACTTGGTGCAGGTGGAGAAATTCACCACCGGCCGTTGGGTGCGCGTCGAGTACTTTTTGAACAGTTCGTTGCGGTGTGGCCGGAAGCCTCCGACTTCGCCGGTCACCGGATCGGCGAACGCTCCGCCTTGCGGCTGACCTTTGATGGATACGCCACAGCGCATGTCCTCCCAGCGGGGCAGGCCGAACTTGAACAGATCTTCGGGATTGCCCTCGCCCGCCTTCACCTCGATGCTGGTAAAGCGATCGAAAGCGTTGCGAGCCGAGGTAACCTTCAGTGAACTCTTGAGCTTCTCGTTGATGAATTTCTCCACCGACTCGAAGGTCATCACTTCCGGCAACACCTTGGCGATGGCGCCCAGGACACGCACGTCTGTGTGGTCATCTTTAAAAACCCACATGCCGGAGAAACTCGTGATGCCTTTGATGATTCCCAGCTTGTAAGGCTCTTCCCGACGGTGAATGTTCTCTAGCAGGGCGGGTGCGTCGTCGCGGGAAATCACGATAAGCGTGTGCCCCGGTTTGAGCGCATGATGCACCGGCTGCAACCCGTACCATGCCCACGACTCGGCGCCCTTGCAGAGCGTATCGTCGAGGACTACGGTCAGGTCGAGTTGTTTCGGTTCGTATTGCGCCATTCCGGCTTCGAGCGTCTGTTCATCGTCAGCGACGATGGCAAAACTCTTGGCGGGAATGCCGTTCCGTTCCGGAGCATCTCCATATCGACCGAAGGAAACGCCCAGTTTGCCTTGGTTGTGCGCGGCGAGAACGATGTCGCGCGTGATGTTTTTCGCGAGGGTCTTTTGAAAAACCCCCCGGTAGATGACTTCAACTGCGAATAGCTTGCCCATTTGGCAACCTCCGTTTCTGTTTACAGCTTTTGCAATACGATGTTCTCTATTTCTTCCAAGTGACGGCGCATAGCCGTTTCTGCGGTTTTGGCGTCGCCTTGCTTCAGGGCCGCAAGGATGCGGCGATGGCCGGCCAGCGATTTCTGCTGCCGTCCCTCCACCTGCAACGAGCGTTCCCGTGTTTCACGCAACAGATCCATCAGAGTGTCCACTACGGTCAGGACCACGCTGTTATCCGACGCCAGCGCGATCGCGTAGTGGAACTCCGAGTCTTCATCGATAGCGAGTTCGCCCTCGCCTGCCTTCTTCTCCTGGCGGTCAAGGATTTGCTCCATCTCGGCTAGTTCGGCAGGAGAAGCGTGAAGCGCAGCTCGACGGGCCAGTGCTGGCTCGATCATCCTGCGGACGTCGAGAAACTCGCTGACTGTCTTCCGTTGCTCCAGCAGAGCCGCAGATAGTGGGTTCGACGGCTTGGTGGCTGGATCACGAACCACCGTGCCGACACCCTGTCGAGGTTCGAGCAGACCCATCAATTCCAGGCTGCGAATGGCATCGCGGACCGATCCACGGCTTACCCCAAGCATCTGCACTAATTCGCGCTCTGGGGGAAGCAGGTCGCCGGGTTTCATCTCTTCGGTAATGCGCCGCTCCAGCTGCTTGGCGACTTCTCGGTAGACCTTGTTCCGGGGGATCGCTTCGAACTCAACTCTCGCTGGTGGATGCGTGCTCATGATGGCAGTGGTCTGATGACTGTTGACCAACCCATTTCAACCCTCCGCCAAAAAAGCCGCAATGACGCAAGTCACCCATCAATGTGACGTAATGAACATGAACTCCGCAGAAACTCATCAGCGATCATCCAATCCCATTCCCATACCTTGAGGTTTCCCGCGAAGAAGGGCTCAAAAATAAAGGGTAAAATTTTGCAAACCGATCTCACGATGAGCGCTTCACCTGTAAAATTAAGAAGCTTCGGTCTGGATGACTGCGGAGCAGGCAGGTTTGGTGGATGGACGAAGCCGTCAAACGCGGCCTCGCTCGGATTTTTTCTGCGTGAACGGCAACCCTCAAGCGAATGATTGAATCCTTGTCAGATTGAGTGAATGAAGTGAACTCCTCGTTCTTGTAATGTCTTGCTCGATAATCTTTTTTCTTACGATGGAAAGACGATTTGCGATGAAAGACCTGATCCGAAATCTCACGCTATTGGGCATCTTATTTCTTTTTCATTCACTGCCGGGCGCCGCTCAGTTGATGGTCGACAGCGCCGCCCGTCTCGATGACATTCCGTTCGCTCAATCCAGCTTTCGCAGCGCCATCGATGACTCCTGGATGTACTCGCTTTCGGCGTCGAGCCTCGTCGATTCTGGCACGCTGGATTCCGACTACACCATTCCCGATGACTTCGCCAACGCTGCAAAGCCGCACCCCGCACTTTACATGCAACCCGAAGTCCCCTCGGCCGATACCAAATTCCACTGGAGGTTCGCTACCCGTGAATCTCTTCTCTTCACAGGGGTCATGCACGCCTTTAACCTCACCACCGAAGCCGGCACACGCGATGCGCTGAACGGTCCCTGGTTCAAAAACTACACCCGCTCCGTGAGTGAGCTTCGCGGCTGGAGCGACAGCGACAGATTCATGGCTCCTTATGTCGGTCACACCATTGAAGGCTCGGTGTTTGGCTACATCGAGCGGCAGAACGATCCCAAATACAAGAATGTGCAGTGGGGCGATGGCCGCGATTACTTCGTCAGCCTTTTGCGCTCCCTGGCGTTTTCCGCCGTCTGGCACACGCAATGGAAGATTGGACCCATCAGCGAGGCTTCGATCGGCAACGTAATGCTGCATGCGTCCCCTGGCTTTATCACCCTGACCGACACTCCCACCCTGGGTACGGTAGAGATGATAGGCGAAGACGCTGCAGATCGTTATCTGCTCATGGGTCTCGAGAACCGGACGGCGAATCGACCGCTGATCATCCTGGCCCGGAGTTTTTTGAACCCCGGCCGCACGTTCGCCAATATTATGGCCTTTCAGGTTCCATGGCACCGGGAGACGCGTCCCGGCGTATTCGGCAATAACTTCATTCTCCGCAAGGAACTTCTGGAGGACTACGAGAAAACCGGCGAGAGGCCCTTTGAATTCGCTCCCCGATCCTCCCCTGACAGCGCGTCAACGCGGGCGTATCCGCGCGAGGCCGCGATCGAACTCACCGCCTTTCCTTATTATCAGAGCTTTCTTGGCGGCGGGAGTTGTGTCGGAGGCGGCGGGTCCGGCGCCGCGCGGGTCAATCCCCACTGGCAGGTGATCGCAGAATTGAGCGGATGCCTCATCATGCACATGTCGGAATCCAACCAGAGCGGCGACTCCTTATTCTATGGTGGCGGAGCGCGTTGGACTCCGCTCGCCTCCCATCGTATATCGCCATATGCCCAGATGCTGTTCGGCGGCGCCAAGGTCAGTCACGAAACTGACAACCTCGCGCTCAAGAAAGAGTTGCTCGCCGAGTGGAACGATGGCAACGGCTCCCTGGGACATTATCCGAAACGCAGCGACTGGTCGGTCGAGATTTCCAACAACGGGCCCAGCATCGCCACCGGCGGCGGTGTGGATTTCGTCGTCGCCCGCCCCTTCGCATGGCGCATTCTGGAACTGGAATACACCCATGCATGGATGTCCGACGTCGGCGCCACCCGTCCCCAGAATGGTCTCCGCATTGCGACCTCCGCTGTCCTCCGCATCGGTACCTGGTAGCATCCTTCTGGACCAGGCCACTACTGCTTCGCGTTGGGTCTTCTCCGATCAATAGGCGCAGACCGACGTGAGAACCCGGCATAGCCAACCGGTCCTTGATCTCTAAAAGTCGGCCCAGGTTGTGCCAAAGCTCACCCTCAGGGGTGACGAGTGGCACAGCCGCCACGGCCGCCAAGCGAGAAGATACGAAGTTGACCATCTCCGTTGGAGGAACACCCATGAAAAGACTCTTGATTCTTGGCGCCGCAGGCAGGGACTTCCACAACTTTAACGTCTTATTTCGCGACAACCTCGACTACCAGGTGGTCGCATTCACGGCCACGCAGATTCCCGATATTGCCGGCCGACGTTATCCGCCGGAACTTTCCGGACGCTTGTACCCGGAGGGCATTCCTATTTTCGAAGAGAAAGACCTGGAAAAGTTGATCGCCGAGTACGAGATCGACGCCGTAGTATTTTCGTATAGCGATGTTTCCCACCAGAACCTGATGCATCTCGCCTCCCGCGCCGTAGCAGCGGACGTTGATTTCTGGCTTCTGGGAACCGAACACACCCAGATAAGGTCCTCGGTGCCCGTGATCTCCGTTTGTGCGGTACGCACCGGATGCGGCAAGAGCCCGGTCTCGCGCCTGGTGGCCTCTGAGTTGCGCCGGTCGGGCCGAAGGCCAGTGGTCATTCGGCATCCCATGCCTTATGGAGATCTTGCCAAGCAGGCAGTGCAACGCTTCGCAACTCTCGAGGATCTCGACGTTCATCAATGCACCATCGAGGAACGTGAAGAGTATGAACCGCATCTCCGCGAAGGCACAGTGGTGTATGCGGGAGTGGACTACGAAAAGATTCTCCGCCAGGCGGAGAAAGAAGCGGATGTCATTTTGTGGGACGGCGGCAATAACGACACTTCGTTCTATGCCTCCGATCTTGAAATTGTTGTCGTCGACCCGCATCGTCCGGGGCACGAACTCGCGTACTTCCCCGGCGAGGTTAATCTCAGGCGAGCCGATGTGATCGTAATCAACAAAGTTGACACCGCCGAGCAGCGTGACATTGAAACCGTTCGGCAAAACATAAAGCTGCACAACCCAAAGGCAGTTGTTTTCGAGATGGCCTGCCGGGTCTCCATTCCTGAGCCGTTCCTGGTGAAGGGACTGCGCGTGCTGGTGGTGGAGGACGGTCCCACACTCACCCACGGAGAGATGCCCTACGGCGCCGGAGTGGTCGCGGCGCGGCAAAGCGGGGCAGCCGAGCTGGTGGACCCACGGCCTTATGCCGTCGGATCCATCCGCGGAACCTTCGATCGCTATCGCCACCTCACGAACCTGTTGCCCGCTATGGGTTACAGCCCCATCCAACGGCACGAACTGGAAGAAACCATCCACCGTACGCCATGCGATCTGGTTTTGATCGCGACTCCCATTGACCTTGCGCGGGTTGTCAAAATCGACAAACCCAATCTGCGTGTTACCTATGAAGTCGAAGAACTCACCAAGCCCGGCCTGGCCGAAATGCTTGCAAAGTTTGCCCACGAGCACGAGCCAGCCCTGGCAGGAGCCGGAAAATGATTGGCAAAGATTTTCTCTCGATTCGAGATTTCTCGCCCTCGGAGATTCAGTACCTGCTGATTCTTGGCCGCCAAGTGAAAGCCGACCCGTCCGCCTACGGCAGGGCGCTCCGGGGCGAGACTCTGGCGATGATCTTCGAGAAACCTTCTTTACGCACCCGGGTAACTTTTGATGTCGGCATCCAGCAGATGGGCGGGTTTTCCATCTATCTCTCTCCCGCCGAGATCAACCTGGGCAAACGCGAGTCCGTGTACGACGTAGCCAAGAACCTGGAGCGCATGGTCCAGGGCATCATGATTCGCACCTTCTCGCATGTGGTGGTCGAGCAGATGGCGCGCTTCGCCAGCATTCCCGTCATCAATGGGCTCACCGACTTCAGTCATCCCTGCCAGGCAATGGCGGATTACCTCACCATTTGGGAAGCGAAACACAATCTGGAGGGTCTGAAGATTGCATTCATTGGCGACGGTTACAACGTCGCGCGGTCTCTGATGTTTGCTGGAGCACAACTGGGCGCGCATGTTTGGGCGGCCACCCCTCCGGGATACGAAATGGACGCAGAGTCCGTGCGGTGGGCTCGTGAACGCGGGGCGGAAACAGGCGGCAGTTGCACCGTAACCAACGATCCCGAAGAAGCAGCCTCGGGCGCGGATGTCGTCTACACCGATGTCTGGGCGAGCATGGGCGAAGAGGCGGAAGCGGAAAAGCGGAATCACATTTTCCATCCGTATCAGGTCGACGCGACTCTGTTCCGACACGCCAAGCGGGATGCCATCTTTTTGCATTGCCTGCCGGCACATCGCGGCGAAGAAGTCACGAATGACGTGATCGACTCACCACGCTCGCTGGTGTATCAACAGGCGGAGAACCGGCTGCACGCACAAAAGGCGATCATGCTCGAATTGATGAAAGGCGAATGTGTCAGATTGCCCGGACTCGCCGAGCTGCAAGAGTTGGTGCACGTGTAAGCGTTTTTTCAAGAGCTGTCATCCCGAGCGTAGCGAGGGATCTTATTCACGAATTGTCATCCCGAGCAACGCGAGGGATCTGCTGTTGACTCGCGAGAATGCAGATCCCTCGCAACGCTCGGGATGACAAAGTGTGGTGAGAGCTGAAGGACGAACCTCCTCGTTTCTTATGAAGACCATGCTGCTTGCCGTTGGCGGAAACTCCCTGATTCGGGCGGGAGAAAAGGGCACGATTGCGGAGCAACGCGCGAATGCCCAGCGAACCGCTGCCCAGATCGTTGGCCTGATCCGCGCCGGTTACCGAATCGTGCTTACGCATGGGAACGGGCCGCAAGTTGGAGCCGAGCTTCTGCGATCGGAACGGGGCGCCAGCCAGGTGCCTGGGCTTCCGCTTGACGTTTGCGGCGCTTCCACCCAAGGTGAGATCGGATATCTCCTCCAGCAATCCTTGGACAGCGAGTTGCAGTTGGCTGGGCTGCACGTGCCGGTTGCGACCGTTCTCACGCAGTGCTTGGTGTCTCCCGATGATCCCTCGATGAAGCACCCCAGCAAACCGATTGGCCCTTTTTATTCGCGCGCTGATGCAGAAGAACGCAGACGGCTTTTCGGATGGGAGATTGTCGAGGACGCGGCTCGCGGGTATCGTCGTGTGGTTCCCTCGCCTGATCCGATTGACATCGTCGAACTGGAGGTCATTCGCGATCTGGTCGAGCAAGGTGTGCTAGTCATCGCCTGCGGAGGCGGAGGGATTCCGGTGGTCTGGAGTAATGGAAAATTGCAAGGCGTTGAGGCGGTCATCGACAAGGATCGCGCCTCCGCGTTGCTGGCTTCACACCTTGGCGTAGATTTATTTGTTATTTCTACCGACACCGATTTTGTCTATCTGGACTACAAAAAACCGACGCAGCGGCCGCTGCGGAAGGTCAGCGCGGCTGGGTTGGCGGAGTACGCGAAGGCGGGCCATTTTCCGCCTGGGAACATGGGCCCTAAAATCGAATCGGCGTTGCGCTTTCTGCGAGACGGTGGGAAGGAAGCCATTATTACGTCGTGCGAGAACCTGTGCCAGGCAGTTGCCGGAACCGTCGGCACGCATTTGTTTCCCGATCACGACCGCGCGGAGATCGAGCTGAACCTGCAACTCGAACTTCCGGTGGGAGGACGCTGATGCCGACACCGACTATCAACCCGATCAAGCTAATCCAGTTCCCTGCCTCGGAATCGACACTGAAATCCTTGATGCCATTGAGACATCTTATTGAATCGCAGCAATTCACCGTCCCGCTGCTCATGGAATTATTCGAGCGCTCAAAGGGCATGGAGCGCGTGGTGGCGCGCGGAGGCTCGCTCGATTACCAAAACCGCATCCTGACCACGCTGTTTTACGCGCCCTCGACCCGAACTCGGCTGTCGTTCGAGGCCGCCATGCATCGCCTGGGAGGCCGGGTTCTGTCCACCGAGCACGCGGGCACGTTCTCTTCCGAGGTTGAAGGCGAGCAGGTCGAAGATTCCATTCGCATCATCAGCGGCTATTCGGATGTGATTGTGATTCGACACCCCGACGAGCATGGCGCACGCCGGGCCGCGGAAGTCTCGTCGGTGCCGGTGATCAATGCCGGCGACGGCAACGGCGGCCAGCATCCGACCCAGGCTTTGCTCGACCTGTACACTATTTACCGGCAGCGTCCTCTGAATGGCCTCAGCGTGGCCATTATTGGCGAGTTGGATAAGGGGCGAACGGCGCGGTCGCTGGCCTATCTGCTGGCCAAGTTTGAGCGGGTCAAGATGTTCTTTGTCAGCCCGCCGCAACTGCAGATGAAAGCGGACATCCTGGCGTATCTCGATGAGCACGGCGTCCGCTACGAACTGGAGTCGGATATCGACCGTGTGATTGGCGAAGTGGATGTGGTTTACCAAACCCGAATCCGGCCCGAGCGAGTGCGAGATGTGAGCGGGCTCAGGCGTTATGCCATCGATTCGAGCGTCGTGCAGCGCATGAAGGCGGACGCGCTCATCCTTCATCCGTTGCCCCGCACGGTCGAGTTAGACAAGTCCGTCGACGCCGATCCCAGAGCCATGTATTTCCGCCAGGCCATGAACGGCCTCTACGTGCGGATGGCCCTGTTGACCATGCTGTTGGACAAGGAATAGCGAGATCGGAGTGCTAGTGAGGCGGCGACACCTCAGCGGCTACGAACGGGGACCGCCTTTGGCATCATCAAGTTTGAATATGGAATCATTCCTGAAAGGGTCGAGTTCATCTTTCAGCTTTGGGTCAGGGTCTGAGTCGACCCACTTGGGCAAGCCGCAGTGCACACAGCGACGAGCAAACGGATTGTTCCATCTGCCATACCAGTGTGCGACGTAGTGAAAGGGCTTGCCGCATCTCGGGCACGACCAATAGACATATTCGAAAGACAGGAAGAAGAACTTGACCAAGAGCAACACCCAAGCTGCAAACAATGCAAGCCCGAAAGCCTTAGCAATGCTTTTGGGTGCAAGGCTGGTTAGAGGCACAAGAATGAAAACAGCGGCACCTGCAAACACGACGGTAAGCACTCGCCGTCGCAATCCGCGTAGCTCGGCCCATTCTTGCGAATACTCGCCTTCCATGCAGCAGATTGTAGTCCAGACTGCGGCTACGATGCCGTCTATTGATGCAAGCAGGCAAGATGAAAGGAACTTATGACAACCGAACTCATAGAGAAACCTATGCGCACTGAGGACTTTGTCGAACTTGAAAACCAGTATGGAGCTCATAACTATCATCCGCTGGACGTGGTGATCGAGCGGGCGGAGGGCGTGTGGGTGTATGACGTCGAGGGCAAACGTTACCTCGATTGCCTGGCGGCCTATTCCGCGGTGAATCAAGGACACTGCCATCCCAAGATTCTCGCAACCCTGAACCAGCAGGCGCGGAAAGTCACGCTGACCTCGCGCGCATTCCGCAACGAACAACTGCCGCTGCTCTGCAAGGAGCTGCATGACTTGACCGGTTTCGACATGGTGCTGCCCATGAACTCAGGGGCGGAGGCGGTCGAAACCGCGGTCAAGACGGCTCGCAAGTGGGGCTACAAGATTAAGGGCATTCCGCAGAATAAGGCCGAGATCATTGTCTGCGCCAATAATTTTCATGGCCGCACCGTCACCATCGTCAGCTTCTCGAGCGACGAACAATATCGCGACGGCTTTGGCCCGTTCACTCCGGAGTTCAAAATCATTCCGTTCGGCGATGCTCGCGCGCTGCGCGATGCCATCACTCCGAACACTTGCGCCTTTCTGGTCGAGCCCATTCAGGGCGAGGCCGGAATCGTATTTCCGCCCGAGGGATTTCTTCGGGAAGCGGCGGAAATCTGCCGCCAGAATCGGGTACTGCTGATGGCCGACGAAATTCAGTCCGGCCTCGGACGCACCGGCAAACTCTTCGCCTACATGCACGAAGGCATCACACCCGATGTGTTGATCGTGGGCAAGGCGCTGGCCGGCGGTTTTTATCCAGTCTCGGCCGTGCTGGCGTCGCGCGAGATTCTTGGGGTGTACAAGCCCGGCGACCACGGCAGCACCTTCGGCGGCAACCCGCTGGGCTGCGCCATCGCACGAACTGCGCTGCGGGTCCTCATCGAGGAGAAACTGGTGGAACGCTCCGCCGAGCTGGGCGCGTATTTCCTGGCCCTCCTGCAAACCCTGCGCAGCCCCGATTTGAAAGAAGTGCGCGGCAAAGGCTTGTGGATCGGCATCGAACTGCACAGCCCGGCGCGTCCCTACTGCGAAGCGCTCAAGGAAGAAGGAATCCTGTGCAAGGAGACGCATGACCGGGTGATTCGCATCGCGCCCCCGCTCGTGATCAGCCGTCAGGAGATTGACTGGGCTTTCGAACGAATAGCGAAAGTCATTCAGGCACAATGAGCGAGTAAACGGTTTCTGTTTGATTTTGGGCGCGCTAAACCGGATGACCGTGAAGGCAACCAGTTTCATATCGCCTTCATCCTGGCGCCGACCTAAATGTGGAGAAACTGCTAATCCATACGGATAAAGGCGAAATCACCCGAACATTCTTAACTGGTCTGCATCCTTGTGATTTTTGGTCCGACCCCTCGAATTGAACACTCTCGGAGTCTCCGGAAACCGCAACACTAGCTTCGGCAAACTAAATGGCCGGCTTGCAGGATCGACAAGTTTCGCCCTTTGGCTCGGGAGCATCCCGCCTAAAAGACGAGAGATGTTGAATAGGGATCGGCTTCCGCAAACCAGACAATGATCATGCGGGCTGTCGCTGACGACATCGCAGTCTGCGCACAACACAGCATTCTGCAGGGAAATAGAATTTAAGGGTCGATCTTTATCGGCTCGAACGTCTGGGCTACTTAGTGACATTGACATTTCAGCAAATCGTAACATAGCCGAGAAGAAAACTTTCATGGCAGTTACAAATTGACCTGCAAGAATTGATTACCGTTGCACGCGATAACCTGTTCAATAAACAGCTGTCGGGAGGCGCGAGGTACCTACCGAGCTTGTTTCAGCATCGCTACACCATAATCAGGTGGCTTCTGACCGCGTATTGCACAAGCTCGGCATCGTTCTTCGCTTGTAAAAGTTTTCGAATCCGGAGCTTATGAAAGGCAACCGTGGAAACTTCCATGTGCAACACTTGTGCGACTTCCTTCATCGACTTTCCTTCACTCACCAACTGCAACACCTCGCGCTGCCGTTCACTAAGTTGCTGCTGTTCATTGACGGGTGCTTTGCCCTGGAGCAACAAAACACCGACGGTTTCTTTGGCGATTCCCAGGGAAAGATAGGACTTGCCCTTCAGAACCTCGCGCACGGCAAGTATGAGTTCCGAGGCTGCACAACTCTTCAGCACATACCCGGAGGCTCCGCGTCGGAAAGCCTCGGTGGCCAAAGTGGGATCCGCATTCATCGTCAGGAACACGAACTTTACCGTACCCAACAGTTCCTTCACCTGAGATGCTGCATCAAGACCGTTCAAGAGCGGCATGCCGACGTCTACAATAATCAGATGGGGCTTCAGAGTAGCCGCGATTCGCACGAGTGCCCGCCCGTCACTCACCGTGGCGACCACATCGAATTCCGGTTCGAGCAGCTTCCTGCATGCATCGGCCACGAAAACGTGGTCGTCGGCGATCATGATCTGAGAACGATTCCCCGACATTAGTGACTCCTCCCGTTTTCGTGGAATCGAAACCCCCGCGGCCAATGCCGCTTTCTGAGACAAACCTTAGCTCTGACTGGATGTCCGCACAACTAGGGAAATCCCTAAGAGTGCCCTATCCTTCTGATCATTTACATCGAAGATGAGAGCTTGGAGGGCTGACCGGTAACGGGGATAACCAGCATCCACCAGGTTTTTCCGGGAGCGCGCGCGGCAGCAGTTTGGTGTCTCTTTGGGCCACTGCCCACGCCGCCGCCGATGGTGCGACGTGATTACCGTGCCGCGAACCCTGTCGCCAGCCTACGCCCCTACACTGTTAGGGGTTTCCCTAGTTGTGCGGACATCGACTTAGACCTAGCCTGTTTCAGAATTTGTAATTTCCTATTAGTTCTCCTTTCGGAGAGCCTTGCAATTCAGCTTGGAGCGGACCCGGTGAGCGCATCTGAGGTTTCCTGCTCCTAGCCCGTGCGTAGTTAACTGCGCAGAATGTCGCAAGAAATGAGATTCAAGTACGAGGAAGGAGAGAGGTCATGCAATTCGATAAGCGTGCAGTGAAGATCACCGGAATTGCAATCGCGGTCGTCGTGGTCATTCTGATAGCAATTCCTCTATTCATTAACGTCGACAGTTTCCGCCCGAAAATCGAGTCGGCATTGACGGCTGCCACGGGAAGGCAAGTGAGTCTTGGAAAGTTGAACCTGTCAATTATGAGCGGCACGGTTGGCGTGGATGATGTGACTATTGCTGACGATCCGGCCTTCGGTAAGTCGTCTTTCATTACGGCAAAATCGTTGGAAGTCGGGGTCGAGTTGATGCCGCTCATTTTCTCCAAGCAGTTGACCGTGACGGGCATCGTCCTGGATGAGCCACAGATTACATTGCTCAAATCGGCAGACGGCAGATGGAATTTTTCCAGCCTCGGTGGCACGAATGAGAAAAAGTCCTCTGAACCCACGACGTCGGGAGCGCCCCAATCGCTGTCCATCGCCAAATTGGAGATCAAAGATGGAAAACTGGCGGTCGGGAAGGCGAACTCCACCGCCAAGCCGCAGGTATACGACAACCTGAATGTTGAATTGACGAACTTCTCTTCCACGTCGCAGTTTCCGTTCACATTGGCGGTCAGCCTGCCCGGGGGTGGCAGCGCCAACATGTCGGGCAAAGCAGGGCCCATCAATTCCCAGGACTTGGCCAAAACTCCATTTGACACGACCATGAAAGTGAAAGACATGGACATCGCGGCGTCCGGTTTCATCGATCCTGCGAGCGGCATTGGCGGTTCGGTAACGATTGATGGATCCTTGAACTCAAACGGTAGCCAGGCCAAGGCAACTGGGGTCATTTCCGGCGAAAAGTTAAAGCTCTCGCCGAAGGGTTCTCCAGCTCCCGAAACTGTGACCGTCAAATACGCGCTGAACACAGACCTCGACCGACAGACTGGCACGATCACCCAAGGGGATATCTCGATCGGCAAGGCTGTCGCCCGACTCATGGGTGGATTCCAGACCCAAGGTGAAACGCAGGTGTTGAACCTGAAGCTCAGTGCTCCAGATATGCCGGTCGATGAACTGGAAGCCATGCTGCCAGCGCTTGGCGTAGTGCTTCCCTCAGGTTCGAAATTGAACGGAGGAACATTGTCAGCCGACTTGGCAATCAACGGTCCGCTCGACAAACTCGTGATCGCCGGGCCGGTGCGAATGTCCAACACGAAGCTGGCCGGTTTCGATACGGGTTCGAAATTAGGAGCTTTGTCGGCCTTTAGCGGAAAGGCACCCTCGAGTCCCGACACGACCATTCAGAATGCCAGCTTGAATGCGCGAATCACGCCTGAGATGACGAGTGCTGACGCCATCAATGTAACGATTCCATCCCTCGGAGTGGTGACTGGAGCGGGCACGATTAGCCCTGCCGGGGCACTCGATTTCCGCATGACTGCCGACCTGCAGAGCGACAGGGCCGACGCACGGGCGCAGAGAACGGGCCGGGGGGCCGATCGAGGAGGCGTGTCCTTCATGATTCAAGGGACGGCATCCAGTCCAAAATTTGTTCCGGATGTAGGAAGTATTGCCGGTAATGCTGCAAAGGGTGCGCTTCAGAAGTCTGTCTCTGGACAGACCGGCAAGACGGGCATAGGCGGTGTCTTTGGCAGGAAGAAGGCGAACTAGAGACCGTGTCGAACACGGCATGGTCTCAGGAAGCCTGTGTGTGGGTTTTGCGCTTCCGATGAACCATATCCCTGCCTGATCTGCAGGCGCTAGGCTAATACTCATAGATTTGCCAATGGTTTCATGGAAGACGAAGCATGAGCTTCCCCTACTCTGTGCTCTGTTATGAGAGATGCTCCTTGGGGGCAACTCCTAGACCACTCTCATGCAGAAACAAAAGGACAGATGTACACCTGTCCGAGAAGGGCTGCCTGTATTGCCGGAATCAGGTGGGCCCTCATGTGGGACTTGAGGACGTACCCGAAGGCACCTTCTGCCAGGCAGGCCTTCATGAACTGCTCTTCTGGGTGAATCGTAAGGAACACAAGTTTAGCTGGGAAGGAAGACTCGCGCAGCCAACGGGCGGCATCGATTCCGTTCAAAACCGGCATGGTTATGTCGGACACGATTACGTCGGGACAAAGGCGGAGAGCCTCCGACACTAAGGTGGCGCCATCCGTTGCGGTTCCCACTACGTCGAACTGGCCCTTTAAAAGCGCAGTTGTGGCTTTGAGTAAGGCCGGATGGTCATCCGCCAGTAATACGCGTGGTCGGATCAAAGTTCCCATCCCTTCAGAGTAGAGGGACACCCGTTGTCGTTGCTCAAGTCTAAGGGTGCAGTTTCAAAACTCGGAATTATTTTCAGCGCAACGTGTGGGTGTTTGCTACTGGGGAAATCCCTAGGATGCGAGGAACTGCTGACGAGGTCCAGAATCGGCGGCGATCAAACCGTACCAGAACCCGAATACGACAAGATCTGCGGTGGCATAGAGATTGAACAGCTCCGGCTAGGGATTTCCCTAGTTGAACGCAAGATAGTTGGTTGATATAACGGGCTCGTTGCAAAGGTCACGCCAGTACGCGTGTTCGGGAGGTTTAAGGAGCGTGCCGCCGAGCGCTACTATCCGAAATTTTAACAAGCTGGAAAAACTCTTGCTGTTCTTCGGGATATTCCTGGTTTCGGTCTACGTCGCCAATCGGGCTTACAGCGCCATTTACTCCCATGCCAGCGTCGAGAGTTTCTGGGCGCATCAAACATCTTCACCATTGGTGGTCGAGGCTCAATCGAATTGGCATAGTGGTATTCCCGACTTCCGTCTTTGGTCACAGAAGCGTATTCGAGCCTACCAGGCGAGCCTCGCGGCGATTGTATCCCCACCGTTAGGAGTTCTCGAAATCTCGGCTATTCAACTGCGCGTCCCGGTTCTGGAAGGAACGGACGAACTGACGCTGGATCGTGCGGTTGGGCATATTTCAGGCACCGCACCCCTTGGCGAATCGGGAAACATAGGAATTGCCGGGCATCGGGACGGTTTCTTTCGTGGACTCAAGGATATTCACGTTGGGGAAACGATTGATGTGTACACGCAGGGTGGCCGTTTACGCTACGCTGTGGATGAGATCGAGACCGTCTCACCAGATGATGTGTCCGTCCTCGCGCCGCGAGCGAAACCTTCCCTCACCTTGGTGACTTGTTATCCATTTTACTTCGTTGGAAGCGCGCCTCTTCGTTACATCGTGCATGCGACGGTCGCGGATACGAACCAGCTGAAGAGTTCTGAGCAGTCAGGCATGGTGGCGAAGACAGAGGCAGACGAACAACCTGACTAGCGTCACTTTGTTCGTGAGAGCTGTTGAACCAAGGCTTATTCAATTATTTCACAGCGGAGGAATGACAATGAACTCAGGCAGCGTGATAAGGAAGAGCTTAATACTCGCGTCGGTGATGTTGTGTCTGGCTTTCGCAATCTCAACCGTCGCACAAGTGCAAACCCAAACAAACACCACGACCCTCCAACCAACACACGATGTGACGGTGGAGAGCGGTGAAGTCGTTGCGGTCGATGGGAACGATCTGTTCGTTAAGATGTCAGACGGCACCCTTCGCCACTTCCCTAATGTCCCTGAAAACGCCAAGGTCACCGTGGACGGCAAGCAGCTTGGTATCCACGAGCTCCAGCCCGGCATGAAACTGGAACGCACAACGGTAAAAACAACAACGCCCCAAGTGGTCACAACCATCCAAACCGTTACAGGCAAAGTGTGGCACGTGAGCCCACCGCTCTCTGTCATTCTCACGCTGGAGAATGGTGAGAATCAGTCTTTCAAGATTCCCGAGGGGCAGAAGTTCACTGTGAACGGCCAGGAAAAGGACGCCTGGGGTCTGAAGAAGGGCATGATAGTTAGCGCAACGAAGATTGTCGAGACGCCGGTGACTGCTATCTCGCAGCAAACGCAGGTGACCGGGACCATGCCGGCCGGAGTGCCTGTGCTGATCGCGAAAGGAGCCCCCACTCCGGCTCCGAGTGCCGAGGGAACCACCGCAGCGCCCAGTGCCGGGGGAACGACTACTACTGCTTCGAATCAATTGCCGAAGACGGGGAGTAATGTGCCTCTTCTCGCAATTATTGGACTGTTATCAATGTCCGTTGCGCTTGGGAGCAAGCTGCTGCGTCGGATTCAAAGCTAGTTGGTATCTCGTTTTTGGCGATAGCTCGTTGCTGATCCGTGAAGAAAGGGCCGAAACTCTTCTGAGGGGAAGAGACGGCCCTAATTTTTCGGACGGAAAGCTGCTGCATCGAATGAAGTGCAAGAGTTCCGGGTTCCTGAGGAACGACTATTGCTCGCGAAGACAGATTGGTTCCGCCAGAGACCAATTCCCAGTCCCTGAGGTGAATCAGGATTTGTCTTAAATAGCGCTGTCTTTGGTGCTTTCACACTTGTTGCAAGATTAAAAGTCCGATTGACCGTCCGGGAAGATCTACCAGGTACCTATGCGCAGGACGGCAGAGGTCGCGATGCGGAGACCATTTTGGGGACGAGTGGGGCCGACGTCGGACATCCAGGTATGGGTGTACTCCAGTTCCAGGATGCGCCATGCGAAGGGACGGGTAACGACGACGTCCACGCCACCGCCGATGGCGATGCTGGGTCCGTTCTTGGAGTACTCGACTGACCAGTCACTGCGCTTTGGAAAATGCGCGAGGGTGCCATTGCCGTCGTTCCACTCGTTGAGCAACTCTTTCTTCAGCGCCAGGTTGTCAGTTTCATGGCTCACCTTCGCGCCACCGAACAGCATCTGAGCATACGGCGAAAAGCGATGGGAGGCGAGCGGAGTCCAACGTGCTCCGCCACCATAGAATAAGGAGTCACCGCTCTGGTTGGATGCGGGCATGTGCATGATAAGGCATCCAGTCAACTCTGCGAGCACCTGCCACTTAGGGTTGACCCGCGCGGCACCGGAGCCCCCGCCGCCGACGCAGCTTCCGCCGCCAAGGAAGCTCTGATAGTAAGGAAAGGCCGTGAGTTCAATCGGGGCTTCGAGGGGATACACGCGGTTTTGCGAGCTATCCGGTGAGGATCGCGGGGTAAACTCGAAGGGCTTCTCGCCGGTTTTCTTGTAGCCCTCCAGAAGTTCTTTGCGAAGAATGAAGTTTTCACCGAATACGCCCGGGCGCGTTTCCCGGTGCCACGGAATCTGAAAAGCCATGATGTTGGCCATGCTGCGGCCGGGGTTCAAGAAACTGCGGGCAAGAATAATGAGCCCGCGATTCGCGGTCCGGTTCTCGAGACCCATGAGCAGATAACGATCTGCAGCGTCTTCGCCGATCATCTCGACTGTGCCCAGTGTGGGAGTGTCGGTCAGGGTGATAAAGCCAGGGGACGCGTGCAACATTACGTTACCGATCGAAGCCTCACTGATCGGTCCAATCTTCCATTGCGTGTGCCAGACGGCAGAGAATGCCATGGAGCGCAAGAGGCTGATGAAGTAGTCGCGGCCATCGCCCCACTGCACATTCTTGTATTTGGGATCGTTCTGGCGTTCGATGTAGCCAAACACCGCGCCTTCGATGGTATGGCCGACATAAGGAGCCATGAACCTGTCGCTGTCGCTCCAGCCGCGAAGCTCGCTCACGGAGCGGGTGTAGTTCTTGAACCAAGGACCGTTCAGCGTGTCGCGCGTGCCGGCTTCGGTCGTGAGGTTGAAGCCGTGCATAATCCCGGTGAAGAGAAGTGATTCCCGAGTGGCGAGGCGCCAACGGAATTTGGTATCACGCGGCACCGGGACTTCGGGTTGCACATAAAAGGCGGGGTGCGACTTCGCACCATTGGCGAAGTCGGGATTGGTCTCGTCGGGTTCGAGCATGTCTGAATCGACGAGGCTTGATGCGGAGAGCGGGTAAATCCTTGAGTCGTCGATAGCGCTGCGAAGGCTGGATTGAGCGGTCGGAATGTCGTCGAAACCGGCGGCACTGTTGACCATCAACTGAGCTGCGCCTGGCAGCGACTGCAAAAGAAACAAGCCTCCCAACAGTGTGAGATTTAGGATCAGGTCTCTCATTGCGAATCGTCTTTCCATCGTCAGAACACGGATTACCGAGCCGGACAGAACGAAGCAGAGGAATTCACTTCAAAGTTCGCCCCCCTTCAGAGTCGATGGACACCCGTTGAGGTGTCGAACCCCGAGGGTGCAGCTTTGTGAAGCTTACGATTATTCTCAAGGCCACGTGGGGAATTTTTCTACTGGGGAAATCCCTAGTATGCAAGGGAATTGCTAACGAGGGTCGAAATCGACCGCGATCAAATCCGCCAAGGCCTCGCCTCTTTTCACTTTTGATTTAGGTTGTATCCTTCCAAGCCAACTGGTGCAATCGCAGGTTTGATACCTCCCGTGAAGCTGTTGGTGCGTAATGGCGACCGCCGCGAGGGTCGGCAATGTCGCGACCGGATTTAGACCTAGGGATTTCCCTAATTGCTCCCATTTGTTCCTCCAGATAAAAGTACCACCAGCTAACCCAAAGTTTTTGGCAGCGACATGCGATCCGATCCAGCGAGCAGGAGTCTTTATGAAAATAATCAACGCCACGGCACCATTGCTGTTCGCTCTTTCCACCATTTGGATTCAGCCTGCCACGGCCCAGTCCCAGGACGCGCAGAAGCAAGATATCCAGCAACTCAAGGACAAGCTTCAGCAACTGGATCAGATGATGAGCGAGGTTAAGGGCGAGATCAGAGCGCTGGAAGACGCGCAGGGCCCAGCCGTGGGACAAAATCCAACGGAAGGGAAAAAGACCTCCGCTCCGCAGGAGCCACTGATCGCCGTTCCCTCGGAGGCAATTATCGCTCAGCCCCAGGCAGGAACCGTACCGCTGGAAGGTGAAATCACGGAACGGCAGAACAGCGTGAGCTTTTACGGGTTCACCATGCTCGACTCCGGCTACGACTTCGGGCAGATAAATCCGAACTGGTACGACGTTGTCCGCCCCACCCAGTTGCCATCCTTCAAGAACGAGTTCGCGCCGAGTGGAAATGTCTATGCCAGCGTGCGCCAAACCCGCTTCGGGGTGAAGTCCTCGACGCCTACGCCGTATGGCGATCTGAACACAATATTCGAATTCGAACTCTTTGGGACCGGAGTTGATGCCGGTCAAACGACTTTCCGCCTGCGGCATGCTTACGGCGAGCTAGGCCAGTTCGGAGCCGGACAAACCTGGAGCCCGTTCATGGATATAGGCGTCTTCCCGAACACGGTTGAATATTGGGGGCCGAGCGGGATGGTGTTCTTCCGCAATGTACAAATACGCTGGATGCCGATCCGAAAGAAAACAGGCAGCGTGACTATTGCTCTGGAACGGCCCGGCGCCAGCGGCGACCAAGGTACTTATTCCGACCGCATCGAGCTAAGCAACATACGGCCCCGCTTCAATTTCCCTGACCTTTCCGGGAATGCGCGGATCGACAGGAACTGGGGCTACCTGCAGGTGGCCGGCATTGTCCGCAAAATCGGCTGGGTTGACGTCAGCGGCAATCCAGTCAATCTCGGTGCGAGTGTTGTGGGCTGGGGCGTGAACACTACTTCTAATCTCAACTTGTCAAAAAACAACGTCGCAAAGCTGGCATTTGTTTACGGCGCCGGCATTGAGAATTATATGGACGACGCACCGGTGGACGTTGGTATTCAGAATCAACCGAACTCGCCCATCCCCATCAAAGGCGTGGCTTTGCCGGTTCTTGGTGTGGTGGCGTTTCTCGACCACTCCTGGAATAAGCACTTTACCAGTTCGGTCGGCTACTCGCTGGTTGACATCCAGAACTCAAACGCGCAGAAGCCAGCGGACTTTCACCAGGGCGACTATGCGATCGCGAACTTGCTGTACCACCCCATTCCAAGGGTGATGATGGGCAGTGAGTTTCAGTTCGGCAGACGGGTGAATTTTAGCAACGGATACAACTTCAACGATTACCGAGTGCAGTTCTCATTCAAGTTTGATTGGGACAAGAGTTTCAAATCCCCAACGCTCTAACTCTGGCTGGCGGAAGGAAAGGAAAACGTCAATGTTGAATAGAAACTGGGCGGTAAAGCTACTGCTCGTCGCAACGGTTATTGGGTCGTCGGTGCTTCCGATGTCGGCGCAAGCCCCGCGAAGCCCCGTGGCGCCTCGCCGCGAAGTCGTGGCGGCAGTCGTTCAGGAGGCCTACGACAAATTCAAGAATGAAACCAAGGGGAAGAACGCGGATTATATTCCCTTTCTCGCACAAGTGGATTCCAAAATGTTTGGCATCGCGGTGGTCACGACCGACAACCAGGTCATCACCCTGGGGGAAGTGAAGTATTCCTTTTCCATCCAGTCGATTTCTAAAGTTTATACGCTGGCACTCGCCATGGAGGCATTAGGAGCGGACAAGGTCTTCGAAAAGGTAGGCTCCGAGCCCACCGGGCGCCCCTTTAACTCTCCAATCGCGGTCGTAGATATGCCGGGCCACAGCGGCAACCCCTTTGTTAACGCAGGCGCGATTGCGACCACCAGCCTGATCTCCGGCAGCGACGCTAACGCAAAGTGGAACAAGATCCTGGATTTCTACGGTCGGGTGGCCGGAGAGAAGTTGACTCTCATTGATGAAGTCTACAAGTCCGAAGCAGCCACCAACACCGGCAACAAAGCCCTCTCCATGCTCTTGGCGAAGTATGACCGGATTTACGCCGATCCCTTCGAGTCGGTGGATATCTACACGAAGCAGTGTTCGGTTGGCGTAAACGCCGTGCAGTTAGCACACATGGGGGCTACCCTGGCGAATAACGGTATCAACCCTGTAACCGGTGAACAGGTGATTAAGGCGGAGAACGTCCCTCACATCCTGAGCACGATGACAATGGCCGGCCTGTATGACGGCTCCGGCGGCTGGGCTTGGAAGGTGGGACTTCCGGCAAAGAGCGGAGTTGGTGGCGGGATCGTTGCGATCGTCCCCGGAAAAGGTGCAATCGCTGTCTTTGCGCCACCGCTGGATGAGGCTGGAAACAGCGTCAAGGCGCAAGAAGTCATCGACTACGTCAGCGACAAGCTGCACTACAACCTCTTTTCGCCGGCGTCGGTGGGTTGGAAATAGCCTTAGCCACGAAGAACTGAGACTGAGAAAGATCGGTTGAATTACCAATGGCAAACACTATCTGGAGAATGGGAGCGCGATTACTACCGCTGGCCCTCGCCTTTGGGTTCGCTAGTTACGGAATGGCTCAAGGCGGAGATCCCCCAAAAGAACCCCCGAAGCATGGTACGCAAGACACGACTGACGAACTAAACAAGCTTGACCGGTTAATTGAACAAAACAAGCAACTGGAGAACCAAAACCAAGAACTGATGACGGAGATCAAATCTCTGCGTGGTGTGCTTGCGCAACAGTCCGGATCCGCCGCGAAGTCACCTGAGGCAGATCTAACGACGCAGGCCGACACTGCGCAAGAACCAAAACCGATGACCGCGAATATCTCCTCGGAGCAGGGAGACAAGAAAACTTGGGGAAAGTACACGGACAATCAAGGGTTCAAGGTGGCCAATACAGACTACGGCGACATCAGCATCAGCATATACGCGTACGCCCGCTATCTGAACCAACGAGGTCTGGATTCAACCTTCACAAACGCATTAGGCAACGTCATGAGTCTCCAGCAACGCCAGGATCTCCAGCTCAATAAAGTACAAATAAAGTTCCTCGGGTGGATCCTTAACCCGAAGTTCCGCTATTTTCTGTACGGGTGGTCTTCCAACGCTTCGCAGGGCTTAGGTGCTCAGGTAGTACTCGCCGGCAACCTGAGTTACGCTTTTAACAAAGCCTTTAACGTGGGCGCGGGGATTAGGTCTTTGCCGGGTACGCGCAGCGTGGAGGGCAACTTCCCCTTCTGGCTTGGTGTCGATACACGCCTTATATCCGACGAGTTCTTTCGCCCTTCCTACACTTCAGGCGTTTGGGCCTGGGGCAAAATCGGAAGTCGGCTGGACTACATAGCGATGATCGGTAACAACCTGAGCACCCTGGGCGTAAGCGCGGCACAGCTCAACAACGGGTTCAATACAGTGTCCACCTCACTCGTCTGGATGCCCAGCACGGGCGAATTTGGCCAGGGCTTTGGCGACTTCGAAGACCATCAAAAATTGGCGACCCGTCTCGCGGGCCACTACACCCGAAGCGACGAGGACAGGCAGGAACAGCCAAACAGTGACCAATTCGAGAACACTCAGATCCGACTCGAAGACGGGAGTGTCATCTTCACGCCCAACCTTCTGGGTCCCGGTATTTCCGTCAACGATGTGACCTACAAAATGGCCGCCTTTGATGGCGGTATCAAGTACCACGGGTTTTCATTGGAAGGGGAATACTTTTTACGGTGGCTCGATCACTTTCATGGACCCGGCACGGCCGGACTTCCTGCGATCTTCTCTCACGGCTTCCAATTACAAACCTCAGCGATGCTTCTGCCTAAGACTTTACAGGTTTATCTCGGAGGATCGACGCTCACCGGCAATGCCGCCGCGCTGGACGCGTACCGGGCAAAGTACGGCAGTCCTTGGGACTTTCGGGCCGGACTCAACTTTTTTCCTTATCACAACAAAGTCATCCGATGGAACAATGAATTTCTTTACCTGTACAGATCTCCAGTGGGCTATACCTCCGTTCCCTTCGCGCTCGGAGGAACCGGACCGGTCTTTGCTTCCACTCTCGAGTTAGCTTTCTGAGCTGGCGAGTATTCTTTTCGAAAGAAGGGGATGTGTAGTCACCTCGATGACACAACTCCTCAAGTTACGGAGTCGATGGATGAAGCGTTCCTATGATTCTTTGCCTTACAGAATGGTCCGATTCGCTTTCGGCTCAGTAATTCCTTTAGTGGTATGGTGCAGTCTTGCAGCTGCACAGTCCCAACCAGGCCAACCCGAGCTGAACGATGTTCACTTCCATTTGACCAATTACATTCAGGAAGGCACGGATATTCATGACTTTTTGAAGATCATGGGTACAAAAGTTGGACGCGTCGCACTGTTCGGGATCCCCCTTCAACAGGAATGGTCCTACCAGAATTCCGGAAACTTTGCGCCAACCTACTACCTGCAGACGGATGCGCCGCTCTATTACTACTCCTTTACCGACGCATACATTGCGATGGCATACCGATCGCTCTCGAGGCAGGAGCGGTCGCGCTTCGATCCCATGATCACCGGGTTCAACCCGGCTGACATGTACGCCGCCGATCACATTCGTCGTGTGCTGCAGACTTTCCCTGGAGTCTTCTCGGGTATCGGCGAGTTCACGATTCACAAGGAGTTTGTTTCAGCTAAGGTGGCAGGCGAAGTTGCGAGCCTGCAAAACCCCGCGCTTGATCGGATTCTCGATTTTGCCGAGACGGTCGGACTAGTCGTGCTGCTGCACAGCGATATGGATGTGCCGTTCGCGAAGGAAGGCTCACCACCCGTTTACCTGGATCAGATGAAAGCCCTTTTCAGGAGGCACCCTCACACGACCATCATCTGGGCACACACTGGCATGGGCAGGGTGGTTCGGCCGATAAAGAACCACGCCGCTCAGTTGGCGGAGATCCTCGCTGATCCGCAGTTCAGTCACGTCTACTTTGATATTTCCTGGGACGAAGTGGCCAAGTATGTGGTGTCGAGCCCGGAGGCGACTCGCGTGACCGCCGATCTTCTCAATCACTACCCTGACCGATTTCTTTTCGGCACCGATGAGGTTGCGCCCTCAACGCAAGAGCAATATCTGAAGGTCTACCGGCAATATGATCCGTTGTGGAAACTTCTGGACCAGAAAGCGCGCGAGAAAGTCTGCAAGGGGAACTATGAGCGGCTCTTCGATGAGGCTCGACAGAAAGTCAGGACGTGGGAAATGGCTCAGGGCCTGGGTCCTTCAGCGAGTTCCAAGTAATATCGCACCGTTTAGCCCGGGTTCGACTCTCGATCAAAATTTGACGGTAAGGGCGAGGACGACCGTGGGGTCGGTCCAGCCAGCATTGAAGATATAGGTCGTGAAATCCACTTTCTTGTGAGCAACCCCGACTGAAAAGCCACGTTGTACGTCAAGGTCGGTGTGGTAGGCCCGGGTCCGTTGCGCCACCAGACCGGCATGGAACCAGTCCGACGGCGAGTAGACAAGTTCGTCCCAGGTATAGAAAAAATTTGAATTCCGATCGTCCGTATTAAATACATACTCACCCTGAGCGGAGAGTTCAATCCGCTTGTAGGAGAGCGAGAGCTCATAGCCTGGCGCAACTCCTGTCGTACTTCCAAACACGATGCCGAACATTGGCGTGGCGTCGAACACCAGTTTGTCACCGACGCTGAAGTTGTAGCCGGCCCACAATGATCCCGTCTTTTGATACTCGTAGTTATAGCGGGCTTCAAGGTGAAGCCAGCTGTGATCCGCGGTGAAGGTTGGGGATCCGTACGATTGGTCTTGTGGAATCAGATAACCAGAGGCCGCGAGGGAGAATGACCACGGGTTCGCAGCAGCATCACTGGAGTTCGCGCCGTTCGCCGTCTGGGCCAGGGCTTGGCCAGCGAGAACAACGACCAGCACGAGCATCGCGGAATGCAGCGTGGTTTTCATCCTCCAAGTACGACTGCGATCCCGACGAGTACGCTGCCAAGAACTGCCATAGCAAGCCCCATTCTCCAGGGATGATGGTCTGCGTAGACGCCGAATGCGTACCCAGTTAGAAATAACATCAGAAGAGCAACTCCGTTCGACAGACGCAATGCCAGCCTGACATTCGCGATAAAAAGAAACGGAATCACCACCGGGAACGTGGAAAGGAACACGGCTAGGAATACCGCCCCGGCTCCCAGCCAATCCTTCTTTCTAAGGGTTGGATGGCTCGGCGGTTCCGGCAATTGGTTCAATTTCCGGCGCATTACCTCAAATTCCTCAGACGACAAAACAGACGCCAGCGCAGGCGGTAGCGCGTCGGCGATCACCCGATGGGCCGCCCCGGGGTCAGAGGCGTGGTGCACTGCGCGAAGCTTTGCGATGGCAGTACCTCTCTCGACGAAGCACCCAAGGAGGTACATGAAGCTATCAATGATTCCCCATGCAAGATTGCAGCCGATCGCGCCGACGAGTAATGTGCGAACTTCTTGGCGGCCTGCCTGGTTGACGCTGATGGAGCAGGTGAAAGTGAGAACCATGATTAACCCGAACCAGATCTCCGAGATTCTTTCTACTGGTTCGAGCGCGCGCTTAGATGTTTTGGTTGCGATATGTGCGGTTGGATCAAATTCCCGATTTTCGCCGACCATTGTTTCCATTTGTCTCCGGCCCTGAGTCGCACTTGTTGCTGCAACCCTTGGCCTTCCGGCATACAGATTACGCTCTACGCGCATGAGCCGCTGGTCTTGTTTCGAGAAATGCGCTGACCGCAACGTCGACGCCCGCGAAGATTCGCCTCTCACCCAGGAGTTCGAGAAATCCGCTGCGGCGGAAAAGATCACGGACCGGATCCGCCACTCGAACGAAAAAGAGTTCGATATCGGACTCATGAAACTCGTCCCGCAACTGCTCCAACATCTCGAGACTGGTTACATCCATTCCCGGACAGGTCTCGAGATTAAGGACGACTGCCCGTAAGTCCTTACCTGCTTTCTTGACCTCTTTACGCAGGTCGTTGCGAACGTGATTCGCATTGGCGAAAAACAGCATTCCATTCGGGCGGAAGATCAGCAAACCCGGAACCTGTTCAGTCTCGGGGTTACGCTCCACATCCGCAAAATTCTCGGTCCCCGGAATTCTACCCAGTACGGAATGCTGCGGCACACTTAGTTTTCGCATCAGTGCGACCAGAGTCAGGCCAACCGCGAAAATGAGACCCTTAAGAATTCCCATCTGGAGCACGCCGAACAAGGCGATAAGAGCGCCCCAAATGCTTCCGCTGCGGACTCTCGCGTAGTACTTGAGCGTGCCGACATCGGCCAAATGCGCGACCGCATGGACCACAATCGCCCCGAGAACGGCCTCGGGTAGATTACGAATAAGAGGCAATAAGAATGCCAGAGTGAGAGCAACCGACAGCGATGCCGTAATCGTTGAGAGTTGGGTGCGCGCGCCACCAGCATCGTTGGCCGCCGTGCCTGACATGCCTCCGCCGACGATGATGCCACCAGCCAGGCCGGATGCGACATTCGCCACACCGATGGCGCAGAGTTCCTGATTGGGGTTGATTTCGTATTTATGCTTCGCAGCGAATGTGCGGGCGGCCGCGAGCGCCTCAGCCATAAGCACCAGCACGATGCCGAAGGCCCCCACGAACACATCAGCTAGTTCATCCTCACCGATTGCTGGCCAGCTAAGGGAGGGAATTCCCGCGTGGATCGTGCCAACCACCTCCACGCCGCGTTGAGTGAGACCGAGCAACGGCACCGCCAGGGTTCCGAGGACCAGCACAACCAATGCCGACGGCACGCGCGGAGCGACCGCTCCCAGCAGAAACATGATGCCAATGGCAGTTGCTCCAACAGCGAATGTCCAGGGATTCACCTGAGGCAGCGAGGTCACCACATGCCATGCCTGGTGAAAGAAGTTGCCCTGGCCGGCGTGGATCCCCATCAGCTTGTGTCCCTGTTTCACCATGATGGTCAGCGCAAGGCCGAAGACAAAGCCTTTAAGAACGGGTTTGGAGATGAACTCGGATACCGAACCCAGTTTAAGCAAGCCTCCTGCGAGGAAGATAAGGCCGGCCGCGATCGTGGTGGCGGTTGCCAGTATCACGTAATGTGCTGAATCTCCCAAGGCAATGGGAGCTACGAGAGCCGCCAGCATGGCCGCGGAAGAAGAAGTCGAAGTGACCGCCAATTGTCGTGACGTGCCAAAGATCGCATAGACAAACATCCCCACCATGGCAGCGTACAAACCCATTTGCGGCGGTACTCCTGCAATCCCTGCGTATGCCATTCCCTCGGGCACAAGCAGTCCTGCCAGCGCGATGCCAGCCAAGATGTCCGCTCGAGGTGAGGACTCAGACAGCCAAGTAGTGATGGGAATGAATCGGGATATCGCTTGCCTTACCGAGTTTCTTTCGTCCGCAGTAGCATTCATTTGGATATCCCTAATTTCTATTCATTTCGGCAAGCTCTCTCTATCGCCTTCGGTCGGAATAACCCGGAATCCGGGGGCTTGGTAGTCCGGTTTGACGTATTGCTCCGGAATCGCAATGACGTTCCCATCCCGCAGCGAAGAATAGTGGGGCGAACAGATTTCGACGCCCGCTTCGTTAAATTTGTCCTGGATGTTCTGATGCAGGTCCGAAAAGATGTTCAGCATCTCGCGGGGAACGTCGGTGTAAGCATTCAGTTCGTAGGCAACATAAAAATCATCTAACCTCGTCTGCAGGATGAATGGCGCAGGCTGGTGCAGCACATGTTTGGTAGCGAGCGCCGCACTGATCAGCAGTTGATGAACGGTTCGCCAGGGAGCGTCGTACCCGATCGTGGCCGTAGTATGAAAGATCACTCCATTTTGTTTGGCCTCGACGCTGTAGTTTTTCACTGAACCGCTCATGACCGTCGCATTCGGAATCGTAATAATCTCTGCCTTTGGTGTAAGAACGCGGGTCACCAACAGATTCTTCTCCGTCACCTCTCCTGTGGTCTCGCCGATCTGGACCCAATCGCCGACCAGGTACGAGCGCATGTAGGTCAGGATGACCCCAGCGATCGCGTTGGCCACGGCCGAGGAAGATCCCAGAGACAGCAACACTCCAAGAAATATGGAAATTCCTTGGAAGGCTGGGCTCTTGGCCCCCGGCAGATACGGAAATGCGACAATGACGGCGAGACAGAGCACCAGAATCCGTATCAGCTTTTCAGTCGGCTCTGCCCAGTCGGGATAGAATCCGCGAATCTTCAGGTTTCCCTTGCGTATCTCGTCGAAGACTAACCGGAGCAAGCGAACCAGGTAGTTCGTACCCACAGCGATTACCACGACCACCAGCAAGTTCGGCAGATAATTCAGTGCAGACTCGCCTAAGGATTCCAGTTGCAAAAAAACCCACTTCGACACCGTGTGTGATATTTCCCGTGTGGAAGAAAAGAAGCCAAGGGTGATGGTCAAGTAAGCTTCGACAAACGCAAGGATCAGCAACCATCGAAGGATTGCGCCCACGCCGAGAGAAATAGGACCAAGGTAAGCGACGGAAATATGCCAGGCGGACTTTGGTTCAAGACGCGCGCTGGCCTGAATCTGCTTCTCAATGCGGTCCCGTAAGGCAAAACGGATTTTGCGGACAAGCCAGCAAAGGGGTACCAGCACGAGGGTAGTAAGCAAGGTTTTTACGGCGCCGCTAAATATCAGCCGCCAGCTGTGCTCCTCGTGATAGTTTCGGATCGCCTGGCGAATGTTCTCCGCGTATTCCGATGCGAGCTGCGGCCGTGGCTTGCCCGCCCTCTTGGCATCAAAGTCGGTCACTGCAAGAAGCAATTGCTTGTCGCTGAAAATCTCGGTCCACGTACTGCGGTTTTCAACCCGTATTGATTCTGGCGTGGAGCTACTCTCTTTGGCGACGGCCAGGATGCGTTTTTCGATTGCGCTGGCGCGGTCTTGAGGCGTCAAGCCTCCCAATGTCTCGTAAACAATCAAAATCGGGAGACCTTCAATAACAACCTGGCCAGGCTCACTGATGTCTTCCTTCGGAGACTCCTGGCCGCCGCTGGCGGATTGTGTTGGTGTCGGTGCAGGCGTGACCAGGTTTTGCTGTCCCAATGCGGGTGAGGAACAGGCGGACTGTAGAACAAGCCAAAGCGCAATCCCGAAGGAAACGCCATTCGCTCTTTTTTTCATAAAAATGAGGCTATCAGATGACGGGCGGGTTGCACTGCCCTCGACGCTTAGAGTCAGGACAACCGTTGACTCGTACGTCCCCATCTCTCCGAAAGGACACTTTCAGTGTTCAAAACGCTATATTCCGCTCTTCGCGACGATGCTAGGTCTTGACTAGGCTACCTCTCAACTGGGGAAATCCCTAGTGCCCGGCAATCGGAACCTGGTGAGCAGCCGAGTTTGTAAGTCGATCCTTCCGATTGAAGGGTCAACCTGCACTTAGGGATTTCCCTAGTGGCAGTGCACCCCGCATCGCGGTACAAAATTCGTAAAGGTGGCTACGGGCAGAGCTGGACCAACATCGATTCGGAGTTTGGATCGAACTTGGGTATTGCCAGCTCTCGCACAAGCACGACCGCTGTTCATTTGAGGCGAGCAAATGTCCACCCGAGCAGCAGGCGACGCACACGGACTGACTATATGAACTCCAGACGGAGCAGCCTCCTAAAGACCATTCGAAAATACGCTGCAATTCTCTGCGCGGTAGTGCTTCTGCCCGGAAACGCGACGGTGGTCGCAGCCCAAGACCAGCAGCCCGCAGCCGCACCGGAGCCGGCTGCAGTGAAGATTCCGGCGGACCAGTTGGACTCTCTGGTGGCACCGATCGCGCTCTACCCTGACGCGTTGCTCAGCCAAACCCTGGTGGCTTCGACTTATCCTCTGGAGGTCGTTCAGCTCAAACAGTGGCTGGACCAGCACAAGGACTTGAAGGGAAAGGCTCTCGCGGATGCAGCGCTGAAGCAAGACTGGGATCCGAGCATTCAGGCTTTGGCCGGTTTGCCCGACCTGGTCAAGCAATTGTCTGACAACATCAAGTGGACAACCGATCTTGGAAACGCATTTCTTGCGCAACAGAGCGATGTGATGGACGCGGTGCAACGCATGCGCAAGAAAGCGCAGGACGCAGGGAATCTGAAGTCCAGCGAGCAGCAAAAAGTAGAAACCAAGGTCGTCGAGAGTAAGCAGGTCATCATCGTCCAGCAAGCCAGCCCAGAGGTTGTCTACGTTCCTAGCTACAACCCAACCGTTGTCTACGGGGCTCCAGTTTATCCGTATCCTCCGATTGCCTATCCGCCGCCCGGCTACTATGCGGCCGGTATGGCCATATCGTTCGGTGTCGGCGTTGCGATGGGAGCCTTCTGGAGTGGGGGCGCCGGTTGGGGATGCGGATGGGGCGGGAACAACAACGTCACCATCAACAATAACAACAACTTCGTCAACAACAGCAACCGGCAAAACATCAACAACGCGAACCGCGGTAACCGCCCAGCCCAGCAGCCCGCAAGAGGTAATAGTAATTGGCAGCACAATCCTCAACATCGCGGAGGCGCGCCATATTCTGACAGGTCCACTGCGGACCGGTTCGGCGGTACTACCCGAGGCGATTCCTTGTCGAACCGGCAGGCAAACGCACGCCAGAACCAGGCCAGACAGCAACCTGCGGGTGGCGACCGAGGGGGGAGGGACAACCGGCAACAGTCAGGCGGCGGCGATCGGGGCGCTGGTAATCGAGACGCGTCCAACCGCGGTGCCGGAGGCGATCGCGGTGCAGGTAATCGAGACACGTCCAACCGTGGTTCTGGAGGAGGCAATGCGAACAACCGGGGAGGTGGAGGGGACCGTGTTGGCAATCGACAAGTCCCAAATTCCGGCAGCGCGACTAACCGGAGCGCCTTTGGTGGAGCATCTTCCGGCATGAGTGGCAGCGGGGCACGCGCCAGCAGTTCGCGTGGTTCTTCCAGCATGGGAGGATCTCGTGGCGGAGGTTCCCGCGGTGGCGGTGGTGGCGGTCGGCGCAGGTAGGCAAGAAACCATGATCACCGAGGGCAATATGAAATCAAGACTATCCAGATTCTGCACTCCAATTTGTATTTTCGTCGTCATACTCGTTGTTCCGTGGTGGATTCTGCCGGGTCTCGCGGCGGCTCAAGCACAATCCGAGACGCAAGCGGTTACCACGGCGCCGAAGGCTTTTGACACGCCGCAGCAAGCTGCCGAAGCGCTAATCACTGCTGCGGGAGCCTATGACGTCCCGGAACTCATGGCGATCTTCGGGCCAGATGGTAAGGACTTCGTCGCCTCTGCCGATCCCGTCGAAGACAAAAACAATGCTGCCGCGTTTGCGACAGAAGCCCGTGGCAAGAACTCCATATCGATCGACCCTGCAAAGCCGACTCGGGCAATCATCATTGTCGGCGAGGAAGAGTGGCCCATGCCGGTTCCTCTGATAAAGAAGAATGGCAAATGGTATTTCGAAGCCAAGGCCGGCCGGCAGGAAATTCTCTTTCGCCGGATTGGCGCCAACGAACTGGACGCTATTCAAGTTTGCCGTGGTTTTGTGGATGCCCAGAAGGAATACGCTCTACAGATTCACGATAATTCCGGCGTAAATCAGTACGCGCAGCGCATCTTCAGTACTCCTGGAAAACAGGACGGCCTGTATTGGCAGAACCCGGACGGCACATCTGGCGGCCCGATTGGCGATGCCGTCGCCAAAGCGTTGGAGGAGGGTTACTCCATCGGCAAGACGGGGTTCCATGGGTACTATTTCAAAATCCTGAAAGGCCAAGGTGCGGCGGCGCCCTTAGGCAGGTTGGACTACGTCATTGAGGGGATCATGATTGGCGGCTTCGCCCTGGTCGCCGTACCCGCCGAATACCGGGTTACAGGTGTGGAGACTTTCATTGTGAGCAATGACGGAATCGTTTATCAGAAAGACCTGGGGCCCGATTCCTTGAACCTGGTCAAGAAAATGGACCTCTACAACCCGGATTCGACCTGGCATCCGACAGATGACGAGTGGCCGTCGAGCGTCGCCGGTAACGTTTCTGCGGAGGGCAGATAGTCGGCACGGCGAGGGCGGCCGACGTGGCCCTTCCAAATGCACTACTGCTGAGAAATCCAAAGCCGCCACTTCTCCAAGAACTTGATGCAGGCGGCTAAACTCGAGATTGGCACGTACACCGTTGTTTCGGCTCTCAGAAGGAGATGAGTTCGTTGACTACCGATACGTGCCCTCGGGCGTGCGACTTCCTAAGCTTAGGAATCATTCGCATGGCTGACAGGGCGGAACATATCAAGAAACAGTGGAGTACGACATGCGGCTAATGTTTGCTTGGAGCATGTTGCTGAGTTGTGTGGCTGGGCTCGCGAGCTATCCGCCGGGTCCACTCATCAAGGTCGAGCAAACCTGGAGCGGCCCAGAGATTGCTTTACCGCAGAAGCCGCTGAAATTTAAGCCCGAACGCTCGCCGAATGACAACTGCGTGTCAGATGGCGAGTGGGATCGGCAGCACTACGCCTGCAACGCCCGCAAGATGAAGCTACTATGACGGCCGGAAATCGGTCGCAAGCAAGTGCGCACTCCTCGGAATCTCGGATAACATGGGCGTCCGATCTAAAAACAGTCGCGGCGACGGATCCGTAAGGGAGAGGTGACTTCACAATGGGCAAGAAGCACGACAAAGACAAGAAGAGCGGTCTAGGGCGCAAGCAGTACGAATCGGAACTTCGCCGACTCCAGGTGGAGTTGTGCAAACTTCAGGACTGGGTGAAATACCGGGGATTGCGCATCATTGTCGTCTTCGAAGGACGCGACGCTGCCGGCAAGGGTGGTACCATTCGTGCACTTACGGAACGCGTGAGCCCTCGCGTCTTCCGGGTTGTGGCCTTGCCTGCTCCTTCCGACCGGGAAAAGAGTCAGATGTACATTCAGCGTTACATTGAAACCTTTCCCGCAGCCGGCGAGATCGTGATTTTCGACCGCAGTTGGTACAACCGAGCGGGGGTCGAATATGTAATGGGTTTCTGCAGCAAGGAAGAGCATCGCCGTTTCCTCGAGCTTTGTCCGTTGATGGAAAAGTACATCGTGAATGGTGGGACAATTCTCATCAAGTACTGGTTGGAAGTGGGCCAGAAAGAGCAAGAGCGACGCTTCGAGTCACGCATCAAGGACCCAGTCCGACAATGGAAGCTGAGCCCGATGGACCTGGAATCTTACGGTCGCTGGTACGAATACTCCAAAGCGCGAGACCTGATGATGAAGGCGACGGACACCAAGTATGCACCCTGGTTCATCGTGCGTTCCGACGACAAGAAGACCGCAAGGCTCAACTGTATTTCGCATCTCTTGAGCCTGATCCCTTACCGAAAAACTCCGCAAGAGAAGGTGAAACTGCCCCCACGAAAGAAGCATGGTCAATACGACGATCAGGCACCGTTGAAGGGGAAGCACTTCGTTCCCGAGAGGTACTGATCGCAGCGGGAGCTCCTGCGGTTATTGGTCAGTTACGCCTTCAGCCCAACTCCGCGAAACTGCGCGCAGGCACGTTCGACCGCTTCGCTGCCCGGAGGCTGAACGTCTTGAAGGGTGTGGTCGAGTTTGAGCTCCTTCCATTTGAATCGTCCCATTCGATGGAAGGGTAGGTCGTCGACTCGTTGCACGTTCCCCCAGGTTGGCGGAAAACCTTACAATTTGGGCAATGTTCTCGGCGTCGTCTGTGAGTCCAGGAACGAGCACGAAGCGCACCCAGATCGTATTCTGCAAGCAGCCAAGCGCCGGGCAAAATTCAGAACTGGCCCAGCCTCCATGCCAGTAAGCCTGCGGTGAAGCTCCGGGAGCAGCACGAGGGCAATGTTTTCCAAGTCCCGCATCGGAGAGTCGGGCCCCGAAAACGCTGTTGGTATGCGGCGCAGTGTGGATTCCCATCTCCTTCGCCGCCCCGATGATGGCATCGCTCATGATGAAAGACCGGCGGTCGATCTGTGATGGAATCGCTGATTCCTCGGGCAACGCCCGGAACGACCCGTCTTGCTTGGCTCTGCTTGTGTGCTCATAGTTTTATGCTTGCTGCGAACCGAGTTTTCCTCTGTCATGCGTCATACGAATATGACGGCAACAATTCAGATCCACGCAATAGTGCGATCGCTGGCAGTAGTCGGCTGGCCAAACAGTCCTTAGGTACAAAAGCGTCGACCACCTTTAAAGCTTCACCCGGAACATCTACCGCGCCGGAGAGCATGATTATTGGCGCTAGCGGCCTAAGGCGTCTCATCGCAATTGCAAACTCTTGTCCGTTCATCTCGGGCATACAGTAGTCTACGATTACAACGTCAAACGAATGGAGGCCGACTAGTTCGAGTCCTTCGCGGCCACTGGATGCGGTCACAACGGTATACCCGAAGTTTTCGAGAAAAGCCTTTTCGCATTCCAGCACAGCTTGGTCGTCGTCGATACAAAGCAGCGCGGCTTTTGGGAGCGCATTAACATCGGGGGAGGGCATAATTCAACTCCAAATACCCATTGCGACTTTTGCCGTAAGGTTGGGAAGGTCGTGCGACGAGGCTTCACTCTGCTGGATACGGAAACAACTTTCATCTCGTCCCAACTGTAGGCCAACTCTTTACCACAATCCAAGCACACGACTTATATTCCGGACTCCTTGCTGCCTCTGAACAGCGTTGACGCAGTCGGCTGAAGGAATTGCCTCAACCTGGGGAAAAGGCTCCCTTCTAAAGACAACCTAGGGTTGATTCAAGGTCTCCGCAACTAGGGAAATCCCTAAGTACGATCCGGGAGCGGAAGCTGGACCGGCGACATATAAGCGACTGTGCCCAGCGTTGAACCCGGACTGGTTAGATTCGATTCCACCTAATCCGTCTGTGTTTCGAGCAATGCGATCTTGCTCGCCGAACCGCCTGTCAACCGACCTTCGCCAACCCAAAATCCGGAACCTTGGCGTGTCCGCGCCTGGTGATGAAAATATCGCGGGCCTGATGTCGAAGGGGACAATGCCTTCCGCCTGGGCTGCATCGAGTGCGTCCGCAATCTCGATGGCGAGTGACAGAATCAACTCGGTTTCCCTGCCGGCAGTGCAGAATCGCGGTTTGAATCGAAGGGCAGGAACGGCCGACACGTTCACAAAGACTGTTCTAGGAATAAACCGCCATTTCCTGGAGCGGAGGGAAATTACTTGCTTGGGTCGCCTTCGGAGACTCGTGTATCCGAATCTCCAATGAAATCATGACCAGAAAGTCTCCTACTGACAAACTGCCCGCCACGAAGAACAGCGTCCACGGCCGTCAGTAGCTCGCGTCTCGCATCCGTCTTGGCGACATAAGCCTTCGCTCCCTCGGCAAGGGCTCCTCGCACTACACACACAGAGGTGTCTTGACTCACAAAGAGGATTCTGGACTGAGGGTAGAGCTCGCGGCTTCGTCGAGCGGCTTCGATTCCGCCGAGCGTTGGCAGGCCCATATCTAACAAAATCAGGTCAGGTAGTAGTTCTTTGGCCTTTTGAACCGCTTCCAATCCGTCTGAGACTTCACCGACGATCTGCAATTTGGTTCTTCTCGCCAGCGTCGAACAGACATATTGCCGGAAAGGCTCGTAATCCTCCACTACGAGAACGCTGACCGATGACATGCAAGCACCAACTCTGGCCCCGTTTCGCTGCGACTGAAGCTTAGGACCGATTCGAAGGGCACTGGCGAAGGCTCGGATCCACTCAGAATCCGTCAATGAAATTGGCGATGTTTCACCATCCTAGGGATTTCCCTAGTGGCAAGGTGCCGAGCGTTGCCTTTGAATAACGGTGTGAGGTAGCTCGCTCGTCCTTTCGGGTGGCGCAGACCTTTCCTCTCTCTGGTTGCGCCACATCCATTCTCCCGAGCTTGTCGGTTTGATACAGGAGAGGTATGGAGTTCATCAAGAGTTTCCTCGAGCAACAGCCGATGATGGGCCTGTTTCTGACCATCGCGCTGGGCTATCTGCTCGGTGAGGTCAACATCAAGGGCTTTTCCCTCGGTGTGGGCGCGGTTTTGTTCGTTGCGCTTTTTATGGGCTGGTTCGCGCCTAAGTCGGTGCCCTCGCCGATGGTCGGAACGCTGGGACTCGCCTTGTTCCTGTATGCCGTGGGCATTCAGTACGGCAAGCAATTTTTCAGCGGCTTGACGAGCCCCCACGGCCGACGTGCAAACCTGATGGCCCTTATCGGCGTTCTGCTGGCAGGCCTGGTAACTCTTGTGTTTGTGAAAATGATAGGGGTCAATCTCGGAGTTGGACTCGGGTTATTCGCGGGATCAGGAACCAGCACACCGACGCTGCAGGCGGCTATCGAAGCGCTGGGCAACGATGATCCCGCCGTGGGCTATTCTGTATCTTATCCGTTCGGCGTGGCTGGACCAATCTTGTTTCTCTACTTAGCCTTCTTGATCCTCAAGCCGAAGGTGAAGACGTCCGCAGTCGCCGGACTCGAATTGCGAGAGATTTTGGTTCGCAATAAAGCGATATCCGGGAGAACTCTCGGCGAGGTGATGACCACGTTGTCAAATGGCGTGCAGATTGTAGCGCTCCGCAGGGACGGCCGTAATGAGCCAGCTTCCTCCAACTTGATCCTGACCCTGAATGACGTCGTGCTTGCCGTGGCGGAGAATACGGAGGCACTCGATCATGCAAGCCAAAATCTCGGCGAGGACGCGGCTGGCCGTCTGGTAAAGGACCGCGCCGATCTCGACTATCTTCGTGTGTTTGCCTCTCGTACCAGCGTGGTAGGCAGAACGCTCGAAGATATCGAGCTCCCGGGACAGAATGAATCAGTTGTGCTTCACGTTCGCCGCGGCGACACGGATCTCATGGCACGGCCGGATCTCGTGCTCGAGTTCGGCGACCGTATCGGTTTGTTGGCCAATCGCGAGCGCTTCGCGGGTCTGCGAAAGTTTTTTGGCGATTCGATCAAGGGCACTGCCGAGTTCAGCTATATCTCCATCGGTGTCGGCATGGCGGCCGGATTCTTACTCGGTGCAATTCCGATACCGCTCCCTGGCCTGGGCCAATTCGTCCTGGGGTTGGCGGGCGTGCTGATCGTGGCACTCGTCCTGGGAAAAGTGCGGCGCACGCGCGGCATCAATTGGACGATACCGCTGTCCGCCAATCTTGTCTTGCGCAATTTCGGACTCACATTGTTTCTGGCGCAGATTGGAATGGCTTCAGGGCCGAAGTTCGCGGCGGGAGTGACACAGACGGGTTTACTGATGCTTGGCTTAGGCGCGGTGGTGCTGACCGCGCTGGTGCTGCCAATTATGATTATGGGTCTTTTTGTTTACAGAATGCCCTTCGATGATGTCGCCGGCATCGTGGCAGGCGCGTGCGGTAATGCGGGGATTCTCGCCTACTCAAACCGGCTTGTGCCCACCGATGGTCCGGACCTCGGCTATGCGATGATATTTCCGGGTATGACCATCGTAAAGATTTTTTTCGTTGTCATCATCGCGAAACTGTCTTGATGGCGGTGTTAACTAAGCGCTCCACCTTTGCTTCGTTTGCGGTAATCACGAGTCCCTTGGGCTAGTTTGTCTGACTCCAGGTATAGGGTCTGCGAAGGCAACGCAATTGCAGCCCCGACCTTCTGGACCATATCCATGACGCCGTAGAGCAACTCTTCCTGAATCTCGAGAAAATTGTTCCAGTCAGAGGCAAACACGTAGGCGAAAATCTCTACATCCACAGAAGATGTACCGAAGCGTACAAATCGGACACGCACGGAAGCCAGGTCGACATTGTCGTGCCCACTAAGCAGGGTGCGAACGCCAGCGCTGAAAGAGCGCAACTGGACTGCGGTGGTTTCGTATTGCAATCCAACCACAGGATGAAACAAGAACCTGTCCCGTACTGAAAGGGTTTCCAGCCTCATATTCGCGATCTGCCCGTTGGGCAAACTCACCACCGTACGATCTATTGTGCGGATACGGGTGGAGCGAAGGCCGAGCTCCTCCACCGTACCCTGGATATCACCCAGGTTCAAAACGTCTCCAACACGCACCGCTTGGTCGGCAATCAGTGAAACGCCGGCAATCACGTTTTCTAGTGTCTTCTGGGCTGCTAGGGCAACGGCAATGCCGCCGACTCCGAGTCCGGCTAAGGTAGCGGTCAGGTTTATGCCAAAGTGGTGTAGCGTGAACAGCAAACCAGCAAAGAGAATGAGTCCATCAATCAACCTTCGAACCAGACGCAAGGCCGAAGCGGCTCCGCTCAAACTCCGGCGACGCCTAACCAGGGAACGTTCGCCACGCTCGTTCAAGAGCATTAACAACCACATGGACGCGACAACCACAATCATCAATGCTGTGGTCGACCAGAATTGCCGTGCCAAGAGAGGCAGAGGAACCTTTGAGACGAGCCATCGGATTACGATCGCAAGAAGCAGCAGGCGAAATGGAGGCCGCAGTACCCGGGGATTCGGTAGAGCTGCATTTCGGCTGAGCTTACGCCGCACGATACCGGCAGCTAAACTGAGAATGCGATTCAATACTCCCGTCAGCAGGTAGAGGAGCGGCATCCCCACAAAAATTGCCACCCACTCAAAGAGGGGAATTTCAGCCACCTGAGTCGTGATCATGAAATCCGGTAGAGATCTTTCGAGGGGGGACTTATTCAGTTCCTGGAAAGCATCGGGAATCGAGGCCAGGGTCTTCCGGGAGAAGAGCCAAACTTTTCCCGCCTTTCCGCGATCTACGCGTTCGACCAGAATGTCGAGATTACCGTTAGCTGTCTGTATTACCCCGACCAAGTCTTCGTCAGGCTTGAGCGGATCTCGCTGGGAACCCTCGGGTTCATCACTAATCTCGTTGAGCCGAGCAGGAAGGCGACGATTGATGACTGCGGCAAGTTGACTTGCCAGAGCCTCGGCGTCTGCACCCCGCAGGGAAGTATCCAGGTAGAGCGCAGCGAGTCCTGTATTTCCTTTCCGTGCGGCGCTAAGTAGACCCAGCACCGTCCCTCGAGGTGTGCCACGACCTATAGTGTCGGTAGGGGATGCGGGCGGCGCCTCGGCGGAAGTAGGCTTGACAGGGGCAGCCTGGGACCACAGGGTTGGGCAAGACAGCAAAAGCAGAGAAAGTACGACGGCTCTACCCATGTGCTTCGTGTAGTAATCTACTGCTCTCATAGGAGTTCGGCGCCAAGCCCGCCGTCTCGGTGCGGTGCTGGAAAGCTTCGTTGAAACCTATCTCACGCACTTCCAAGCGAAAGCTCTTTGCACTCGATTCGATGGAGGCAGCGCCTTGCCGTCGTGGCTATTTGAACAGGAACACGAGATCGTCATATTGCCAGAATCGCTAGTAACTGACCGGGCGGCTAGATCTAATCTCGGTGACTGTAAAAGCGGCTTCTGTTTTTGCTCACGCAGCAGGGCTCTTAAGCTCTTTAGTGCTGTCTTGGATTGTTGCCACCGGTCCGTTCTTCTTTACCGACTGAATCCCGTTCTCCATTGCCGAGACCGAAGAATACATTTCGCTCTTGCCGATAATTTCGCCATTCCTTGCCGTCAGAACGAAGAACGGCTGTCCATTCTTCGCCGTTTTGCGTTCGTAACGGGTATCGTCACCGGCGTTTGCCTTCACAGAGTCAACGCCAACAATAGCACTTTGCTTTGCTTGTAAAGTTCGCTAGTTAGAATCACTTCACCGTTCCCCGCTTTTAGGTTGAACATGAATTGACCACTTTCGCCTTGCTTCAAGTCGAATTTAGCTGTCATGGTTTTTCTCCTCGTGAATTGGGGGACTATCTCAGATTCCGCTTGTAGCCAATCGTCGAGCTCATGCCCGTCCTCTCTTCCGTGTTGCTCATAAATTTCGTAAGCGCGGTAGCGGACTTGATCGGGACGCATTGGTGCCTCTCATTCCCCTCTGTTCTTGAATTCCAGACGGAAGTCTCCGCCCGGCCAGAGTCCTGTTTTTCGAAACTAGCCTAGGTCTGTCTCATGTCCGACACAACTAGGGAAATCCCTAACCTGACTGACCGCCGACTCGGAACTTTCAATCGCTTCAGCAGGGCCGGGAGAAAGGCGTAGTCGATCCCTCGAAGCTTTTTCCACTAGGGTTTCCCCTAGTTGTGAAGACATGAACGCCCTCCTACGATTGCAACGAGGAGAGGTTCGTGAAGTGCATTCTGAATGCTTTCGCACCTCGTTGCCGGGGTGCCGGCGCTCGAAGTGAAACTGCCGATGCTGTTTGTGGCGGAATTTGTTATGAAGAAAAATAGGCTTTTCTCAATAGCTCTGTTATTCCTGGCGGCCAGCACTGCCGTAGCCCAAGACGTACGTTACAACTTTGACAAAGACACGGATTTTTCGACACTCAAGACCTACAAATGGGTGACCATCAAAGATGCTACGAAGCTCGACGACCTCCGGGACAAACAGATCAAGGATGCTGTAGAAGCGGAACTCGCCAAGAAAAGGTCTTGCCAATACCGAGGCCGACACGGCCGATCTCTACGTCGGCTATCAGGCGGGAATTGGCACAGAGAAACAATTCACTTCGTACAACACGGGCTGGGGATATGGCCCAGGTTGGTACGGGGGCGGTTGGTACGGAGGTGGAGGTGAGTGGTACGGAGGTGGGGGCGGGATGACCACCGGGCAAACTTCCACGATCTACGTTGGCCAGTTAGCCGTCGACTTTTACGACTCGAAGAACCATGATCTGGTCTGGCGTGGTATCGCCAGCAAGACGCTCGACCCCAAGGCCAAGCCCGAAAAGCAGCAGAAGAACCTGGCAAAGGCAGTAGCAAAACTCTTGAAGAACTATCCTCCACCGCCCCCGAAGGCAAAGTAGGCAGGGGTCGACCGCAAAGGGGGTGGTAGTCATTTGATTTTCACAGGCCTGACCTTCACATTCCTTAAGCAGTTCGGCATTGGTCTCTGGCTGACGCTTCCCCTCTAATTGAGCCTTACAGCGGCGATAACTCTGTCAGGGCAGGTTGTAGGAATGAAGGAGAGATGGTCACGATTTGACAACTTTTATTGGTCCTTCATCACCGCAACCACGTTCGGATATGGCGATATTCGGCCGGTTAACCGAGGGTCACGGGTTCTTGCGATCTTGATTGCCTTCTTGGGGCTAAGGCTGACTGGTACCGTCATCGCTGTGGCTGTGCATGCTGCAACCTTGGCTTTGGACAGAACTGGTAACTGATTTCAGATCAACCACCGGTCGTCTCTTGCGGTGAAAAGTGAATGCCTGTGAGCGAAAGGAGTATGTTTCATGGAACCTCCCATTTCACCTCTGATTTTTGCTCTGCTACTTTTCCTCGGCATGCTGATCCTGCTCGAGATTGGCCGTCGTCTCGCCATCCGGAGACGCTCCAGAGAAGCAGAAGGAGAGCGCAGCAGCCTGGGTACGGTCGAGGGCGCAGTTTTCGCCCTATTTGGCTTGCTTATGGCATTCACGTTTTCGGGAGCGGCGGGGCGCTTTAACGAGAAAAGAATGTTGATCGCCGAGGAAGTCAATTGCATTGAAACCGCGTATCTGCGCCTGCAGTTAGTGCCGCGGGAGACAGAACTCGCGCTGCAAGACCTCTTTCGCCGCTATGTGGACTCACGACTCGAGACCTATCACAGGTTGCCGAATATGCAGTTGGCTGAGGAAGAGATGGAGAAATCCAAGGAGCTCCAGGAAGAAATTTGGACACAAGCGGTGGAGGCCACGCGCCTTCCGACCGCTCACCCAGATGGGGGCAAGTTACTGCTTCCGGCGATCAACAACATGATCGATATCGCCACCACGCGAACGATGACGTTGCAGATTCACCCGCCGAGAATAATCTATGCCCTTCTGTTCGGCCTTGGGCTCATCTGCTCCTTGCTGGCCGGTTATCGGATGGCAAGCGGTCCACACCGGAGTTGGCTTCATATCCTCGGTTTCACGGTCATCACGGTCGTCATCGTCTATGTCGTCCTCGATGTCGAGTACCCGCGCACCGGTCTGATCCGCCTTGAGACCGCCGACCAACTGCTGGTCAATCTTCGCCAAAGCATGAAGTGACCGGAAACACGTGCGCGTCCAGCAGACGCGAGGCGTTGGAGAATTACGCTGGCGTTTGGTCGACGGTAGTTGCCCCGATCCAAGCGAGAAACAGCTTGTAACCTACCGACAGGACGATCGCGCCGACGAATAGGCCGATGATGCCCATCGCGACGAAACCACCGATCGCGCCAAGGAAGACAACTGCGACCGGAACAGCGGCCCCACGGCCAAGCAATAGAGGCTTCAGTACGTTGTCGATCACTCCCACGAAGATGCACCAAACCATGAAGATCACGGCCTTGGTGGTAGTTGCGATGGCAAAGCCGTAAATGGCTGCGGGAATGAGTACAAGCCCCCCCACTTGAAGAACCGCTGCGAAAAGAAAGACCACTGACCACACGCTTGCCCCGGGTAGTCCCATTACCAGAAAACCAATGACTGCAAGGGCCGATTGAATGAGGGCAACGCCGAGAATGCCGAAGGTGACGCTGCGAATCGTGGAACCCACCAGCCGCTCGAACTCGGGTCCGCGATCGCCGAAAAGGCGGCGGGCCAGCGAGCGGGTGACCTCGGCGCCTGCTCGGGCGTTTGCCAGAAGAACTCCGGAAACGAGGACGGAAAGAAAGAATTGCAGAACGGTGAACCCAATCCCGGCTGACGCGGAAAGTATTCCAGGAAGGGCGGATTTGATTTGCGGACCGAGACGCATTACTGCATCAGTCAAATTGGTGGAAGCCATGCTCCAAGCACGAGTCAGAGGAGCCCCGATGATTGGCCAGTGTTCGATACTTGCGGGTGGAGGTGGGACAGTCAAGGTTCCGTCTTTCAGCCGCGTGGCCAGCGGCTGAATGCCTTCGATCAGGCTTTGACCCATCAAGAAAATCGGAAGAATAAGGACTGCGAGGAGCAGAAGCGTCCAAAGAACTGCAGCCAGTCCTCCACGTCCGCGCAGCACACGTTGCAGCTTTTGGAAGGTCGGGTAAGAAGCTATCGCGATAATTATGCCCCACATAATCAGAGGTATGAAGGGGCGCAAGATTAGCAGACAACCGACAACCAGCAAAGCCGCCAAACCGATTTGGATAAACACTTCGAGAGCTTGGTTTACTTGAACTCTGCCCTTGGCGAGTCCTTCAACAGTCATGTGTAATTCCTTGGGGAGACTCATTCCTCACCTGACTTTCTCGATAGCATCGTGCGCCGCGAGTGCCAAGGTCGCGGCATGCACAGCCACCGCAATCAAAATACCTGTCAGTGTTAGCCCCAGTAGCGCAACCACAATGGCAATAATCCTCGATGCTCTTTTCATCGGCCGGATGTCACCGTAGCCTACGGTAGTTCCGGTGATGAACGACCAGTAAACACTGTCGAACCGCGACCACCCTTCTTTTCTTCCAACCAACAGTCCCAGCACTGCGATGATAGTTGCAAGGCTGAATGAGAAAGGCAAGCTCAGCCATAGGCCCAGGCCAAACTCCCTCAGAAAGGTGATCGTCAAACCGCTCAGCAGCAACTGGTCACCTCCGGGTTCGGCTCCCGCTTAACGAGGGGAGAACCAAACCCTTTCTGGATCCGCGCATCGGCCCTTAAGCACTGAGATCAACGTAGTTTCGTCACTTCTCCAGTGTCCAGCGAGTAATACAGTTCCATGATGGTCAGCTTACTTTCATCGAAGGCCTTTTTCAGTAACTCACTCTTTGCGAGCAAATCTTCTGCCACGCGGTGCACATGATCGCGAACAGCAAGATCAAGAGTTTCGGGTTTCTTCGGATCCATCTTGGCGCAGGAAGGCGCAATAGGGGTCACGACGGCATCGAGATTGACCGACTCCGACTTTCCGCCGGAGCAGGCTGCCGTGACCGCACCACAGCTTTGATGTCCCAGGACCAGGATCACGGTCGAACCGAGGTGCTCGATCGCGTATTCGAGACTACCGATCGATAGAGGATCGTCATCCTCGCCCGCGGAGCGCACCACGAAGAGCTCGCCCAACCCCGTATCGAAGACCAATTCCGGAGGGACACGGCTGTCCGAGCAACTCAGCACCGCAACCTGCGGATGCTGGGTCTTGGTCAGTGATTTTCGCTGAGAGGGAAAGTCGTGTGGCGCAGTCTTTCCCGTCACGAAACGCTGATTGCCAGCCGCCAGATCATTCCAAATCTGATCGCCGGAGACTGCCGGTGTATGCTGGGCCAAAGCGGACATGCCACAGAGGATGAATAGTACGAGATGGGCCAAGGAACGTGGTGTGCGTAACATGATCGACTCCGAGCGGCGCTAGTGGCCGAGCGGCCCGAACCTAGCTTCAAAAACAACCCTAGGTCCGACAAGATGTTTGCACAACTAGGTAAATCCCTAGGTGTGGAACAGCCTGGAGATTGCTATCATTCAAACCAGTACCATCAATCAAGCCGATAATTGTTTTGCTTACCTGCGACGATCAAGCATGGGCGTGAATCGCGTTTACATGGTTACGTGTGCGCCTGGTATATCGTAGAAACTGCTCGTGGGCCCGCTACCAAAGACGAGAAGAAATTTCGTGGAGATCTATGCGTCCAAGGAAAATTGAAGTCTGTGCGTTAGTGAGGCTCACTCTTATTTGCCTCATCGTCTGCGATCCGGGTTGGGCGCAAGATCTGCCAAATGCCCCGAGTGCGCAGAAATCCATCGTAAAAAAGACGCAGGCCTCCGAAGCCAGTTGGCCGCGAACGATGACGAGCGGGTTCGACACATTCCTCATCTACCAGCCGCAGGTGGAGAACTGGGAGGCTAACCGTATCCACCTCTATTCTGCCGTCGAGTTAAAAACGGGAAAGGACAGCGCGGCCAAGTACGGGGTTGTCTGGTTCAACGCGCGCACCGAGGTGGATAAGATCAACCGACTGGTAACTCTCGACCAAGTTCAGCTAACGAAGGTTAAGTTCCCGGCGGCAGCAGACAAAGAGGCTGCACTGACCGACATGCTGCAGAAGAAGCTGCCGGGCGCAACCAAGACTATTTCTCTCGACCGGCTACAAGCGGCGCTCGAAGCGGCTGGCGAGGAGGTAAAGGGAGTGGAGGTCAAGAACGATCCGCCGAAGGTAATCGTCACGGGCAAGCCGTCTTTGCTCGTTCTGATCGACGGCAAACCTCAGTTGCGAGAGATCCAGGGCACAAAGCTGCAACGCGTCATTAACACTCGCGCAGTCATCTTATTCGATAACGAAAAGAAGACCTACTACCTGCGCGTACAGGACTGGTGGTTGCAAGCTGGGGATCTGGAGGGCCCCTGGTCGTATGCCGAAAACTTGCCTGCCGACATGAAAAAGGCCGAGGAGTACGTCGTGAAGGAGGCTGCAACCCAGACGCCGCAGAACGATCAGGGTTCGAAACCGCCATCACTGAAAGATGCCGGCAAGAAGGAAGAGATACCGGTTGTATATATGGAGTTCGGGCCGGCTGAGCTGATCGAAACCAAGGGAGAGCCACAATACAAGGCTATTCCCGGGACTGGGCTGGAATATGCGGAGAACACCAACGGCAACGTGTTCCATCTTGGCGGAAAGTACTACATCCTGATCTCGGGCCGCTGGTTCGGTTCAACTTCACTGCAGGGGCCATGGACGTTCGTGTCCGGCAGCGACCTTCCAAGCGATTTCGCGAAAATTCCCTTGACCGACCCCAAGTCAATAGTTCTCGCGTCCGTGCCCGGGACGCCGCAAGCCCAGGAGGCCGTGATCGCAAATTCCATTCCCCAGACCGCCAGCATTACCCGATCAGAAGCGGAGCTCAATGTGAAATACGACGGGGAAGCTGTGTTCGTGCCGATTCAAGGCACTTCCATGAGCTATGCGCAGAATACGTCGTCGCCCGTTATCGAGGTTTCCGATAACAACTATTACTGCGTTGAAGCCGGCGTGTGGTTCAAGGGTTCAACGCCCCAGGGGCCGTGGCGCGTTGCAGACTCGGTGCCGGATGAAATCTACACCATCCCGCCAAGCTCGCCTATCTACTACGTAACCTACGTGAAGATCTACGGTTCAACACCGGATGTGGTTTACGTGGGCTACACACCCGGCTACTACGGGACGGTAGTCTCATCGAGCTCCACGACGGTGGTCTACGGGACTGGGTGGTATTACGCGCCGTACGTCGGTCCCACAGTTTGGTACGGATGGCCTTACACGTACGGTGTCGGAGCCGGATTCACCTACACCACCACTTCCGGATGGAGTTTCGGGTTTGGCTACGGATATTCCTACTATCCTTGGTATTACCCGTGGTGGGGACCAATGGGCTACTACGGCTATGGCTGGTATCCCTACTACGGCTGGGGAGCATGGGGAGGTGCGGCCGTCGCCAACGTTTATGGGGTATGGGGCAACACGGCTTACTCTCGTACTGGCGCAGCCTGGGCGAATCCGTACACCGGCAACTACGGTGCGGCGACCCGTGGCGCCTACCACAATACGCAGACCGGTCGGTCCACGGTCGCGGGGCGCGGCAGTAATACCAACATCTACACGGGCAACACGGCCGGTTATCGCGGCGGTGCGACTTACAATCCGAATACCGGCATCGTCGCAGGCGGCGGAGCCGGGTACGCCGGAAACATCTACAGCGGTCAGGGCTCGGCCGGGCGCGGTGGATTTGCCTATAACACCAATACCGGAGCGGGTGTCGCAGCTGGCAAGGACAACCTCTACGCCGGCAAGGACGGAACTGTCTATCGCTACAACCGGCAGAACGGCGACTGGTCTTCCAACAGCGGCAGCGGCTGGCAGTCCACAAACCGACCCGATACCAACCTGCAACGGCAGCAACAGGCCCGCACGCAAGGAACGCAGCGATCACAGAACTTCAATTCGACGCGCAGTTACGGAGGAGGCGGCATGGGTGGTGCTCGCATGGGCGGAGGCCGAAGGAGATAATAATCTCCGTCAAACGGTAGATTCTCTTTCTCCACTGCCCATCACTTGATGCCAAAGGTCCAGCTTAACCCCGAGCTGGTACCGTAGTCGCTCCCGGAAAAGCCGGGTGGAGGCTGGTTATCCCAGTTACCGTAAAACGAGATATTCCATGACAGGTTGCTGATGAGCTTGATGTAATAGGACGCATTGGTATCGATTCGTACGCGGCCCGGCTCGGAAAGGGCTGGGAGGACTGTGGCGGATGCGTTGAGGTTCGTCTTGCTGAACTTAAAGAGCCTGACATCTGCAGCGATCAGGGCGGAGACAACGTTTTGCCCGCCCAGGGGGAAGATAGATGGCTTATAGTTTGTCTGTTGCCAAGCCACCCCGCCGAGCAACGAGATGCTGGCTCGGTTAGTATTTTTCAAATAGCGTCCGATGCCACCGCCGAGGGTGGTTTGCAGATCGATTCCCTGCTCCGAGCTTTGCAAGAATGTCCCGAGACCGGAGTAGAACCAATTGTTCCAGGGCAACAAGCGGAGGGCGCTGAGACCAAGTGCGTTCCGGGTAGAAGCATTGGTGCCGGTACTGGAGGCAAGGGTCGAACTGACGTTGGCCTTAGCGTTCCAGCGTTCCCGCACGTATTCGGTCTCCGCGCCCAGGCTGAACTGGGTCGATTGATTACCCTTGGAATAGATAAACCCCGAACTGATCTCGCCATTGAATCGCCGCCAGAAGTTCTCGGAAGTCTGGACCATCTGGACAACCTGGGGCCGGTCGATCACTACTTCATTCTCCGGAGTCTCTACCACCTGAATCTTGGCGGGCCGGCCGGCAGCCGTTTCGGCCGTGTCGAGCGTCCCCGTGTACATCGAGCCGTCCTGCGTTTTAACAATGAACAACTGCTTGCTTTCCAGGCGGGCCACTTTTGACCAATCCACCGACGCCGTGCCGTCGATGTAGTCGAAGCTTACGTACAGTACTCCCCCGTCGAGTCCTTTGATCTCGCAGGTCATGCGGTCACCGTTCTTCATGACCATCACGTCGGTCTTGTCTCGTGCAAAAAGGGGCACAGCGAGAAGGAGGGAAGAGCTAAGAATAAGGGCTCGAATGCTCATGGTGCTCCTGTGCTTCATGCTGTTCTCAACCCAGTTGAACGTTTGAGTGCTAACGTCAAACAGCTTCGGCGAAGTCTCGGGATTGCATCTTCTGAGTCGAGTGAGGCAAAGCGGACTGGTTCGGGTGGATCATCAAGAAACCAACGGAGATATGAATGTGCGGCCCATGAGAGCAGCATTGATTGCGGGAATCAGATCCGTCTTCATGTGGGATTTCAATACATAACCCAGTGCCCCTTGCGACACGCAAGCATCGACAAATTCATGTTCGATGTGAATCGTTAGAAAGACAAACTTGGCTCTGCAGCCCGCTTCGCGGAGTTGTTGGGCGGCCTCAATTCCGGTCAGTCCTGGCATTGTTATGTCTGCGACGATTACATCAGGGTCGAGACGTATCCCCTCGGAAATCATTTCCTTCGCGTTAGGGACTGCCCCGACTATTTCAAAGCTTGAGCTTAAGAGGACTCCCACTCGGTCAAGCATGACTGAGTGGTCGTCGGCTAGAAGCACGCGTGCGCGACTCAAAGGGCATCTCCAAATACCACATATGGAACGCTACCAAGCACCATCTGCATGCGAGCGACGCAGGCCTCATCCAATCAGTCAAGAGCGGATGCGACCTCAGATTCCTCACAGAACCGATGCTAGGGAGCCAATGGGATGTCCGCAACTGGGGAAATCCCTAGTGCGGGACGTTGCCATTCCCGTATTCAGGATGCTTTTTTATAGGATTGTGCAGTCTCGGAAGGAAGCGAGACTAGTCCCTGTTGAAGGGCAAATAGGACCAGGTCTGCATTGCTCTTGAGATTGAACGACTGCATAATGTGGTGTTTGTGGAATTCGACAGTTTTTTCGCTCAAGTTCAGATGACCGGCGATTTGCTTGATGGAGCAGCCCTCCGCGAACAGCTGGACCACATCGCGTTGGCGTTCCGTCAATTCTTTGGAAAATCGCTGCACGCGAGTCTGGCGCACGACCCAATCCTCAGCTCTGAGCCGGGGCGTCACATAAGACTCATTGCGCAGTACATGCTCGATCGCAGTCAAGAGCTCCCGTGCCGCCGAATGTTTGAGGACGAATCCTACCCTTCTGAGTTCCAGGGCCGCTGCCGCCAGGTTCGGGTCGTCCTTCATGGTTAAGAAAACGAGTCTGATATTTGGAGTTTGCTCTCTCAGGCGCCGAGCAGCGTCAAGACCATTTAGTAGCGGCATCCCGACATCTACCACCACAATATCCGGTTTAAGCCGGGTCGCTTCCGATACGAGCGCACGGCCGTCCGCCACGATCCCTACCACGAGATACGTCTTCTCCAGCAACCCGCGGAGAGCTTCCGCAAAGATGGCATGATCGTCAGCGATCAAAAGGTGCGGGCGAGACCTGTCAGTAATTCTCTCCATAATCACTCCTTATTGGGTGTATCGTGGCGAACTGCCCCAGTCAGATTTGAGCAACGCTAGCTGCCCTGAGTAGGTTTGCGCAACTGTCAGAATTGACAGGTGGGTCTCAACGCCAAAATCAGGCGGAAATCAGGTGGTGCTTGAGTGCGAGCAAGACCAGGTCGGCGTTGCTCCTGAGGTTGAACGATTGCATGATGTGATATTTGTGGAACATAACCGTTCTCTCGCTGACATTTAGAATGTCCGCGATCTCTTTTGTCCGACGACCTTCGGCGAGTAACTGAAGGACATCTTTCTGGCGGGGCGTCAGATCCTTGGAGTGCTGCTGGGCGCGAGCCTCTCGGGCCGCCCAGTTTTCTGCCCGGAGCCTAGGTGTCACGTACGGTTTCCCCTGAAGCACTTCTGAGACTGCTTTCAATAACTCCGAAACCACGGACCCCTTGAGAACGTATCCCACAGCCCCCAAATTGAGAGCGGCAGCAGCAAGGTTGCGATCGTCCATCATCGTCAAGAAGACGAACTTCACGTCAGGCAGTAGGGGCTTCAGTCTCTCCGCGGCATCGAGACCATTAAGAAAAGGCATGCCGATATCGAGGACAATCACGTCGGGCTTGAGCTTGGGGGCCTCGATCAGCAATTGTCGGCCGTCCTGGATAATTCCAATTACGTCGCAGCTCTTCTCCAGCACTAACCGAAGCCCAGCCGCGACGATGCTGTGATCATCGGCAATGAGCACACGGGGACGGACGGTAGATGGGCTGAGAGCCTGCATGATTTGTCGCACCACCGCACAGGAGTTCGCGGGATTAAGCCACACGCTGGCTAGCGACTCTTAACGGCAGCCACGCGTTGATTCTAGTCCCTTCCATGGGTCGCGAACTAATTTCGAGTTGCCCTCAGGTTGTCGCCGATAATTCAGACGTGGAGACGCTGTTTCAATCGAGTCAACTAATTCAAACCAATGGGTGAACATCGTTATCACTGGTAAAACTGCCAGTTGATACTAGCAACTTTTCATGAGCATCTATTGAGGGGCCATTGGTCGGACCCGGTCGTGGTTGATCTCGTATTGGTCTCGATCAATAAACAGACGCTGGAGGTTCGTGGTGCCGCGTTATCTGGAGGAGCGGATGGCCGCCCGGTCTGGGGGCTTCGGTCGGTGCAATCTCGGTCAATCCCACTTCTCGGAGTCCGCGAGAGCGGTGGGGCGCAAGCTCATCCTTTCTATTATTGCTGTGACCCTGCTGGTGTCGCGGTCAAGCGCAGTGTCGCCAATGATGGAAGTCCGGCGCGTCCTCATTATTAACGACCTTGACATTATCTCGTCACCCGGCTTCGCTGAGGTCGATCAGGCAGTCCTCACTGCTCTACAAAAATCTCCGTACCGGATCGAGCTCAATGAGGACAGCCTAGATGTCACGCTGTTTCCGGACCCAGTTTTTCAAGACAGGTTTCGAGAACAGATTATTCAAAAATACTCAGCCCGCAAGCCCGACGTGATCATTACCGTCGGGCCAGAGTCCCTGAAGTTCATCGCCGAGCTGTACGACAAGTTCCAGGGTACGCGAATTATCTTCTGTGCGATTTGGGGCGGAATTCCGGACCAGCTACGGAGTGCCATGCCCGTTACTGGTGTTTTAGCCCAGTTACACCCCGAGGGAACCCTGAATGCGGCGCTGCACTTGCTGCCCAGCACCAAGCACGTGGTAGTCGTCGGCGGAGTGGGTAAGTTTGACGCTGGATTCGAAGCCATCGCTAAGCAGAGTTTCCACAGCTACGAATCGAAGCTTGAATTCACGTATCTTTTCGACTTGACCATGCCCGCACTGCTTGAAAGGCTCAAGCATCTGCCCAGCGATACGATTGTTTATCACACTGCAATCTCGCAAGATGCAGCGGGAGACCGCTTTATTGATTCAGCCCAATCGATACCGATGGTGGCCAGCGCAGCGAATGTTCCCGTCTTTGTAATGGACGATGTGAATCTTAGGGCAGGAACGGTGGGTGGCGATCTGGTGAACTGGGCCGACGATGGTCGCGTGGCGGGAGAGATGGCTGTGCGGGTTCTCAACGGCGAGAAGCCCCAGGATATCCCCGTCGTCACCAGCAACCACGTTTACATGTTTGACTGGCGGGCGCTCAAGCGCTGGGGGATGAGCGAAAAGAACCTTCCCCACGGCAGCATCGTGCTCCATCGGCAGCCGAGCTTCTGGGAGTTATATAAGCAGTACGTCGTCGCAGCCATTTTTCTTATATTGGTACAGACCGCCGCCATTCTTGGACTCCTGTGGCAACGAGCCCGCCGAAGAAAAACAGAGGCAGAGCTTATAAGATCGGAGGAAAAATTCTCTAAGTCCTTTCGGCAGAGTCCTCTTGCCATCACCATAGCCAGTACTAAGGATGGTCGCTACATTGACATCAACGAGACTTTCGAACGGCAAACTGGTTGGTGCCGCGACGACGTCATTGGCCGGAGTCCGTCAGACATCAACCTTTGGGTGGATCCCCATCAAAGATCGCTGTTCATTAAACAGCTTCTCGCTGAGGGCACCTTGAGAGATGTGGAGGTTAAGATTCGCAGAAAAGATGGCCAGATTCGAACAGGTCTCAGTTCAGCAGAGCTGATTCAGGTCAATGGTAAGCCGTGCGCTCTTTCTGTGTTCGCTGACATCACGGAGCGCCAGCAGGCAGAGGAGGCCCTTGCCAGTTTGAGCGGTCGTTTGATCGAAGCACAAGACGAAGAGCGCAAGCGAATCGCCCGTGAGATTCATGACGACTACAGCCAACGGATAGCGATGGTTGCGATGGACCTGGAACAGTTGGCTGAAAACGTCGGGGAATCTTCAGACGAAACAAGCGAGCAATTCCATGAACTTTTCGATCGCGTCAGCGAGCTCGGTGCGGATCTGCACTCCTTATCACACCGCTTGCATTCTTCCACGTTGGAGAGTCTAGGGCTGCTCGCTGGCGTGGAAGCCTTCTGCAAGGAGTTCGCCGGACAACAGGAAATGCGGGTCGATTTTGTGCATGGGAATATTCCCCGTGGCGTCCCGGGAGATGCCGCGCTGTGTATGTTCCGCATCACTCAGGAGGCTCTGCGAAACATAAAGAAGCACAGCGGCGCCAACCAGGCCGAGGTTCGCCTGGAACAGCAAGACGGGAGGCTGCACTTGTCAGTTTCCGATTGTGGAATAGGTTTTGATTCGAACAAACCGCCAGCGGAGCACGGAATTGGCATTCACAGCATGGAGGAACGCTTACGATTTCTAGGAGGGAAATTGGAAATTCAATCGCAGCCCATGGGAGGAACTCGAATTGATGCATGGCTGCCACTCAAGATGGCTAGCGCGGCGTGAGGGCTAGATGGAAAGCACCATGCACCGAACCTGGAAAGGCGGCCATCAAAGCGCAATCTAATCAAAGCGACTTAACGCTCCATCGGGCATTGCTACATACTCCTAACCCATTGACCTGCAGAATATAATACCCGGCAATACGCCGCGAATACCCGGAACAATAGCCCAGGGGAACACATTGCTGTCGCGAAGAGGCCACAGATGTGCAACGGTTCGCATGCAAACGGCCTACAGCGTTGCCGACTCTCGGCACTCCTGCTGACAATTGCGATTTTTGTGCTGATTTCCAGCCATGTCCGCGCCCAGACGTCTTCGACCGGCGCTTTGACCGGTTCGGTGTTTGACCCCTCAGGCGCTGTTCTGCCGGGCGCTGTTGTCCGTCTCACCAACCAGGAAACTGGCGCAACTGATTCCGCTACTTCCGACCGAGGGGGCAGCTTCAGTTTTCTTCTGCTGCCGCCCGGCAACTACGAGGTACAAGCCAGCAAGACAGGCTCGATTCCGCTCATTGGCAGTGCAACCGCAAGCGTCACGGTCACGGAAACATCTCACTTGAATCTACATCTCCAGCTCACAACCCTGATTCAGAGCGTGCAGATATCGGCTGAACCGACGATGCTCCAGACCGATAGCTCTTCACTGGGAAAGGCGGTGAATGAAACTGAGGTCAACAGTTTGCCGCTCGTGACCAGGAACTTCGCTCAGATCACCAGCCTTGAGCCGGGAGTTGCAGCCGGAGTTTACAACGCAGGAGAGCTCGGACTGGGTGGAACCGCATTGTCGCAGATCGCCAAGTCTAACGACGGGATCTTCGTGCACGGAGCTCGCTCTTACGACAATAACTTTCAGCTGGACGGAATCAGCGTCAGCGATGTGCAAGGCAGTGCAGCGGGCAGCGGCGGAATTCCGATTCCCAACCCTGACAGCATTCAAGAGTTCAAGGTTCAGACAGGACTTTACGATGCAGCCTATGGACGCTACGCCGGCGCCAATGTCAGCTTGATTACCAAGAGCGGCAGCAATGCCCTTCACGGAACAGTTTTCGAGTTTTTCCGCAACACAGTTCTTAATGCCAACGATTATTTCCTCAACCAGACCAATCAACCCCGCCCTGTTCTCAATCAAAATCAGTTTGGGTTCGCATTGGGCGGGCCTATGAAGAAGGACAAGCTGTTTTTCTTTGGTTCGTATCAGGGAACCCGTCAAGTGAATGGCCTCGCCGCCGGACAGTCGCGAACCGCTTGTACCGCCAGCTTGAGTGAGCCGCCTCTGACGAATGATCGTTCCCCCGCCGCTCTCGGACGGATGTTTGGCGGCATGGCCGGCGCACAGGGAGGCACGGCGATCAAGCCCGACGGCTCCAACATCAATCCTGTGGCAGTGACGCTGTTGAATTTCAAACTACCAGACGGTTCTTTCCTGATCCCGACACCGCAAACCGTGGACCCGACAAAGCCACTCTCCCAGCGGGGCTTCTCAGTTTTCTCTGATCCCTGCCACTTCAGTGAAGACCAATACGTAGCCAACGTCGACTACCTTGCGTCGCCGAACAGCAAGTTCGAGGTGCGCTTGTTCGTCGCAAATGACGCTCAGACCGTTACATTTCCAGGTAACGGCCTCAACCCTTCCGGTAACATTCTTGGGTTCCCGAGCCCAGGAAACACTGGCTTCAGAGTCTTCTCGATTGCCCATACCTACAACTTCCATAACGCGTGGCTCAACGATGCCCGGATTGGCTATGTCCGCACTCGCACCGATACGCAGGCCAGCGCTGCGTTTAACTGGTCGGACGTCGGGGTTGCGGAAGGAGAAATGAGCGACAACAACCAACTCCCTAGCCTGAAAATACTTGGCTCTGTCAGCATCGCTTCAGGATTTCCCAGAACGATCACGCAAAACAGTTTCGTATTCAGCGATATCCTCAGCTTTGTTCGTGGGCGTCACGCCCTTCGGTTCGGAGGGGGGATCACGCGCCTGCAGGACAATATCAATCTAGTGGGATTGGGATCCCTCGTGCAGTTCCTTAGTTGGCCCGATTTCTTACTGGGCACCAGCGCCGCCAGCAACGGCACCCAATTCAGCAATGTCTTCGCCTCCTTCGATGACTTCGGCCTGACGCAACGTCAATACAGAGTGTGGGAAGGCGCAGCGTTCGTCGAGGACGACTATAGAATCCGGAAGTCCCTTATGTTGAACATCGGCTTGCGTTACGAGCGACTCGGCCAATTTGGCGATGAGTTGGGTAGGAACTCAAGCTTCGATGTCAGCAAAGCTGATGCCAACCCTCCCCCAGGCGGGAGCGTAGCAGGCTACGTCGTAGCTTCCAACTTTCCGGGCGTTCCTCCGACAGGTGTACGGCGCGCGAGCAACAAATTCGGCAACGATGGTGCCGGGCAAAATACCCTGGCACCGCGAATCGGGTTCGCCTGGCAGATCTCCCCCTCAACGGTGGTGCTCAGGGGCGGGTATGGATTGTATTATTCGCGGCCCACTGGCCAGGCCTTCTACCAAAACGTGTTCGGCGCTCCCTTCTCGGTATTCAGGCTGAATTCCGGAACGGCAAACGCACCAGCGACATTTCAAGACCCGTTCCCGCAACCGTTTCCCACGCCCGAGTCTTTTCCGGTGTTCCCCGCCTACTCTCCCACTAGCACGACAAGCATCTATTCTGTCGCACCCGGTTTTCGGCCCGCGATGGTTCAACAGTATTCATTGAATCTTCAAACCGAGCTGCACCAGGGTTATCTGTTGGAAGTCGGATACGTGGGTACATCCGGTATGCACTTGGTGCGTCAACGTTCTCTGAATCAGGCGCTGTCCGCCTCCGCCGACGATCCAATCAGAGGAGTCACCGACAACACCGTCGCAAATGTCTCGCTGCGAGTTCCCATTCTCGGAGTACCAGCGGACTCTCTTGTGGAAATGGAGTCCGAGGGCAGTTCGTGGTACAACGCGCTTGAGATGAGCTTGGTAAAGCGGCTAAGCCACGGCTTTCAATTTCTGGCCTCCTACACTTTTTCCAAGACCCTGGACACCGACGGTGCCGACATTAACTCAACCTCGTCAGGAAACGCGTTGACACTAGGGGACCAAAACTCTCCCAGCCAGCGATGGGGACGCGCTAGTTTCGACCGCACTCATCGATTTATTTTCAGCACTACGTGGAACCTTCCAGGCCCATCTCAAGGCGTGTCCCGAGCAGTTCTCGCCAACTGGTCCTTGGATGCAATCGCAACCATCCAGTCCGGCAGCGCTCTCACAATTGCCGACACAAATGCGACGAATGTCTTTGGGATCAGCGAAGACCGTGCCCAACTAAGCGGCACATGCTCGAAAAGCCAGCTTGTAAAGGGGGGCTCGGTGGGATCTAAACTGAACAATTATTTTGACGCTTCCTGTTTTACAACTTCGCCGGTAATCGGCGCCGACGGAATCGGAACGGCATTTGGGAACAGCGCAACAGGAATGGTCGACGGTCCCGGACAAGCCAACGTAGATCTCGCGTTATCAAAAAATGTGGTCTTTAACTGGCCTCATGAGCAGAGCAACCTTCAATTTCGTACGGAGTTTTACAATGCGTTGAATCATCCGCAATTTGCGGATCCCGACATCAACTTCACATCCCCGACGTTCGGGGTTATCAGTAGCACCTCTGTAAGCGCACGCGTTGTACAGTTGGCACTAAGATTTGCATTTTAGGGCAACGAAATGAGTTGGTCGAGAACCTATCGGCACAAAATCGGAATCACGGCGGCGCACCTGCAGACGCGCCGCCTCCGCGACAAAGTCTGGATCAAGCTTACTTGCTTGCGTCCACCATCGGAATGCTTGCGGCCAACTCCAGATTGATCAGCAAATCCAGGCGACGGTCGATCTGATACCACTTTGCCGTCTTCTTTGCCGAGATCACCTTCTCGAAGATGGGAACATATTTGAGTAGCAGAGCCGAAAACTGCTGGTCGATCGCCGCCGAGCGGTTTATCAAATCATTCGCCTGGGCATCGGTCATGGTGTCGTAGCTCTGCGCATATTCCTTGATCAGCGCCACACGGGTATCGCCGAGCTTCGTGACTTCGGCTGCGTACTGGTCATAGATCGGCCAGAACTTTGTCGCTTCCGTGTCGGTCAGCGGCATATTGGCAGCGACGAGCCGCTTCCTCTCCGAGCGGATGTCTTCCCGCAGCAGCTTGATGTCCGTGTCGCTGGCTGTGTTCGAGCCGGTGTTGGCGGCCTGTGCAAACATCGGTACGCTGGACAGCAGCAACGCGCCGGCCACGGTCAGAACGGCTATTACGCTTTTCTTCTGCATTTCTCTCTCCTTGGAACTGATTACCGCATGTATCTGTGCGCTGGCTTAACCGCTGAACGGCGTTTTGATTTGCACCGTGTAAGCTGTGTGCCCGAGCCCATGGGAGCAAAGTTAGCTTCCACTCTTCGATGTACCAGCGCTTGAATTCAGATCGTCGTCTTTGTAGTATTTGGTGCCCTTGATAGTAATCTCTGCGGCCAGACCCTTGTCAGTCATCTGGTACATCCAGACACCATCCGAAACCGACGTAGCGCCGGCCATTGATCCACCCTTGTCGGCAGTCTTGGCCGCGGCGGTAGCTTGTCCGCCGAACTCCCAGCCGGAATTGATGAAACTGTCCAAGACCTTGTCATTGCCAAAGACGAAGATAATGCTGAACTTCTTCACGCCGAACCCGAGTCCTGCCTGCAACTCGACCATCTTCATGAAGGTTTCTTTCTTCGTCTTGTTGTCGACAGCGACGCCTTCGCCTTTCCCAGAACCCGCGAACAGGATCTTTACTCCCGTATTGCTGAAGACACCGTAGCCGGCGCCATTTGCAACTGCGGCCTGGGCCGCAGGCTGGGCTTTGTAAAGCCGCTGAAGGATCTTCTGGGTGTTCGCTCTGATTTCTTGCTGTTCCTTCGCCGCTTTTTTCGCCTTGTCGGCGGCGTCGTCGGCGTGCGCCAAAAGTGCAAATGTACACATAAGCGCGACAATGATGACTCGTGGTTTCTGCAATGCTGCAAATCCTATTTTCACGGCTAATCTCCCCTCTCGTAATGTCGGGCGGTTGGCGACGGCTGCATAGCCAGCCGCCAAGTCTGAAAGCGAGACCGTCAGATTTGGTTTAGCTGCTGCCCGTGCCGCTGCCACGCCGTTCGTTCAAGAACGCTAGACTTCACTCGATCTCAGCACAACTAGGGAAATCCCTAAGGCCTGCCGGGAGCATGGTCGGGCCGACTGCAACGGTGCCGATTGAGACACGGGGGCTAGAACAGTACGCGCCTCTAAGGCGATGGATCGCCACAAGGACGGGGGACTTGAGTTCACGTGTGAGTTCTGAACCGTTCTTCAATTCCGTGACTGGACACTACTCGGATGTGCCAGCTACTGACGAAGTCTTCAGTTTGCCCAATTCGTCAAGTACATGTTGCCAAGCCTCGGGGTTTTTCTTTGTCGCAAACGGTGCTCCAGTATCCGAATAATATATGAGAATGTCACTGCGCAACCCGGCCGAAACAGGGCTCTCGTACACCTTGGCTAGCAACTTCGCGTAGGTTTCGTCGGTAAACGGGTAGGCTGTCGGTTTAGTAAGTTCTCCTGTGTCAAGGTTCTCGTTGGGCAATTGGAGGTGGCCTTCCTGTTGGGCAAGCAGCATCCCTCGATAATGTTCCAGGGTTTCATTGAAACTGTGCATGTACATCTGTTCTACGGCTGGGGTGGGAGGATGGAATGCGAGGGCGCTGAAGGGTCCTACCTTCGGCACGAGTCGCAAAAAGAACGCTTTGAAGCGGGCCGAGATCCCCGGTTTTTCATAGACCGTTCCCCAATCTTTGCGGTATTCAGAATGCGAAACGTTGTAAATGAATTCGCTACGGACTTCGCTGGGATGGCTGTTCTGGATCTCGTGTTTCTTCATATGCCACGCCACCTTGGTCGTTCTCGGTATAACCGTTGAAACCGCATGGCGATAGCTGCCGATCGCCAGATCGACACTGCCAAAGACATCGGAAAGGTCAACGCAGTAGGTTCTGGCGAACGCTCTCTCCAGGACGGGCTTGGATACTTCAAATCCGATGAACTCATGATAGGCGTTCGGTGCGTAGTTCCCTTCAGCGACCTGATCGACGTCAAAGCCAAATTCGACCTGCGCGTGTGCGGATGGCTTTTGATCATAGGTAACGACGGGCCCGTACTTCTTCGCAAGCTTGGGATACATCAGTGCGACCGAAAGGTTGGTTGCCAAGGGGTGTCCTTCTGTATCGGCGGCGTAGTGGGCGAGGGCACCCAGTGCAAACGCATATTCGTTTAGATTTTGGGACTCGGCGATGAGCGCCAGAACGAAATCGCCGCTCCGAACATAGTGCGTGAGATCGCTAAAGAATCGGCTGCCGAAAGGATAATAGCCCATGTCTTGAATGATCGCTCCGCCGTAGGCATAGGCATGCGCCTGCTTCAATTCTTCGGGAGTCGCGCTGGGAAAACGCTGCAACAGTAGGGGCCGGATTCCATCATTCCACGCTGCATCGATGATCGCCTCATGGGTGAGGACAGCGTAGCCCTCGCAAGAAGGAACGAGGTACGCAACGCAGAGGATCGCCAGCACGGCAAGCAGGCACACTGAGCGGGGACTGCCATTTTGGAATCCGAACCGGTGGCGGTCGCGGAGGGCCTCCGATACTAACCTGGCACCATCTGTTGCGGTTCCCACCACGTCAAACCCAGCTTTCAAAGTGCAGTTATTCTAAATTCAACCTGTTCAAGCGACGATTGAGTTCAACACAAGAGCGAAGATGATCGCCGAAAACATTGTAACCAGGCCCGGCAACATGAAACTGTGATTGAACAGATATTTTCCGATTCTGGTGGTTCCGGTTTGATCAAAGGATACCGCAGCAAGCAGCGTCCCATACGTTGGGAGAAAAAAAACACTATTGGCAGCTGGATAAAACGCAATCAAATGAGAGGTCTGCAAACCCAGTGCCACACCTACCGGCATCAACATGGCTACTGTGGCGGCTGCACTAAAAAGCAAAGTGGACAAGATGAACAGGCCCGCGGCAAAGGCCCAGGGGTAGCTGCGGATCATCCCGGCAATGCCACTGACAATGAACGCGCGGTTGCCTTCGAAAAACGAAGATCCCAGCCACGATACCCCGAGGATCGAGATCAGCGCCACGACTCCGCTCTTCATGATGCTGCCCTTCAACGTTGCTTCGGGGGAGGCTTTGAAAATGATCATGGCCAGACCGGCGATGGCAATCATGACGATCATGATAGCCATGCCCATACTCACCTGGTCGCTATCTACAATTCCATTTTCGACGGTCTGGTAAACGGGGCGAAGGGCTGGAAACATTCCAATCAGTACGATCAAGACAATCCCCGCCAGAAACAGGATGGTCGAGCCGCGAGCGTTGAACAACTCATGTCCTTTCAAAGTTGGCAGCGGTTGGGGAGGTTTCAGTTCGCCATTGGCGAGACGATGCTGATATTCGGCGTCTTCATCCAAGTTCTTGCCGCGCCATGCCACGGATAAGGCGCCGACCAGAACAGCAAGGAATGTTGAAGGGACGGTAATTGAGAGCAAACGTGGCAAAGACACATCTCGCGACGACAAAATGCCAATCATCGCTACCGTGGCAGCCGAAATGGGAGAAGCAATTACGCCCTGAAAACCTGCAATGACGCTAATCGACATCGGGCGCTCTGGCCGAATACCAGCCTTTCGAGAAACTTCCGCGATCACCGGAAGAAGAGCGTAAATAACATGAGTGGTGCCGGACGCAAAGATTAGAAAATATGTGACCACCGGCGCGACGAAGGTAATGTAGCGCGGGTGCTTTCGCATGATTCTCTCGGCGATGCCGACAAGATAGTCGAGGCCTCCAGCCGCTTGCATGGCGGCCAACGCCGTAATCACCGCAATGATCATGCCAATTACAATTTGCGGGGGCCCTCCGGGCGGCATGCGCAAGATAAACACGTAAATGACTAATCCAATCCCCGCCACCGCACCGAGCGCGATACCTCCCAGGCGAGTTCCGATCAGGATGCACGCCAAGAGAACGCACAGCTCAATCCACACCATAATTCGTTTTCCCCCAGGCACAGCGCTGCGGTGGATGTGCTAGCAGGCTTCAGTAGCTCTGGAATAACTTCTGGATCTCTGCCGGCGTACTCGGCTTTAGCAATGCAAGCATCAGCAGAATCCGCGACTTTTGTGGATTGAGCTCATCGGAAGCGACAAAACCCATTTCATCGTCATTTACTTCAACGTTGCGCCCAACCGTCCCGGTTGCGACGCGGCTACTTCTCACGATCACAACACCTTCTCTGGCAGCCTTTTCCGCTGCTTCGAGCGAAACCTTGTTCACGTTCCCATTACCTACGCCGGCTAAGACAATCCCCTTGGCGCCGTTCGCGACTGACGCGTCAATCAGGTCCGCCGGCATGTCGGCGTAGGCAAAAAGAATATCTACCCGCGGCAGTTTCGTGACGTTTGCAATGTTGAATTCACTGGATGTCGTGTGCTTCCATTGCGGCATGCAGTAAAAGTCATTCTTACCATAGCTAGCCACACCTACCAGGCCACGCAGCGGAGACATAAACGTCTGAACTGCAGTCGTGCTTGTTTTGGTGAGAGAGTGTGCCCCGTGGATCCAGTCATTCATCACGACCAGTACGCCCCGGCCCTTCGCGTTGGGGTCGGCGGCCACTCCCACAGCATTAAAAAGATTTAAAGGTCCATCGGCACTAACGGCCGTCGATGGCCGCATGGATCCAACCATGACTACGGGCTTGTCGCTTTTCACAACCAGGTTCAGGAAGAAGGCAGTCTCTTCCATCGTATCGGTGCCGTGGGTCACGACAATGCCATCCACTTGCGGCGTGGCGAGTAACTGGTTAATGCGTTTGGCCAAAGTAAGCATTATGTCGAACGAAATGTCTTGTGAACCGACGTTGGAAATCTGCTCGCCCTTGATGTTGGCAAGATCGGTGATGCCCGGGACAGCGGCAATCATGGCGTCAATAGTTACCGCACCAGAGGTGTAGCCTGCCTGCGTCCCAGAAGCAGCGGCTCCGGCAATCGTACCCCCAGTGGCCAGGATTACGATATTCGGTTTCTTCCCCTCGGCGAGGGTCAGTTCGCACACGAGCACAAGAACAACCAGCAGGCGTAATAGCGATCTTCGATTGGGTTTCATGGTTCACTTCGTCGGTCAGAGTTTAATCTTTCTTCACATATTGGCTCTTATCCAGACCAGTCAACTTCGCCGGATCGAGCAATTGGTTGATCTGTTGTTCCGTAAGCAGGTGCTGTTCGCGAATAATTTCGAGAACCCCCTTGTTGGTCTTGTAAGCTTCGGCCGCCAGTTCCGTCGCTTTTTCGTAACCGAGGATCGGGTTCAGTGCTGTGACAATGCCAACCGTGGTCTCCATGTAGTGTTGCAGCACCTTTTCGTTCACCGTAATGCCATCAACACACTTCGAGCGAAATGCAATGGACCCACGGTACAAAAGACTCTGAGACTCGATGATTGCCAGTCCCTCGATCGGCTCATAAGCGTTGAGTTGCAATTGCCCGTGCGTGCCCGCCAGGCTAACGCTGTAATCGTTGCCAATCACGCGAAACGCAATGACATTAACCAGTTCAGGAATCACTGGATTGACCTTGCCCGGCATGATCGAAGAACCCGGCTGCAAAGCGGGCAAGTTGATCTCAAAGAGCCCTGCTCGCGGACCCGAGGTAAGAAGGATCAGGTCACTCGCAATCTTCGACAGCTTTATTGCCACGCTGCGGAGGGCAGATGAGTACACGACGAATCCCTGTTGATCCCAGGTGGCGGCGATCATGTCCGATGCCGGAACGATCGGCTTACCGGTCAATTTCGCCAAGTGAGCAGCGCACTTTTCCGGATAGCCCTTAGGCACGTTTATCCCCGTGCCAATGGCAGTCGCACCCATGTTCACCGAGTAAAGAGACTTTTCTGCCTGCTTCAGGAATTGAATTTCGCCTTCGAGAGAGTCCGCGAACGCATAGAACTCTTGCCCAACAGTCATGGGAACCGCGTCCTGCAATTCGGTGCGGCCCATCTTGACCATTTCAAGGTATGCGGCGCCTTTGATCCGGAAAGAGGCTGCGAGTTTCTCCAACTCGGCCACGAGCTTGTCATTGCGCAGGAGAATGGCAACTTTGATCGCAGTCGGATAAGAATCGTTGGTCGACTGCGACATGTTCAGATCGTCGTGCGGATCGACATACTGGTACTCGCCTTTCTTGTGTCCCGTTAGTTCGAGTGCGACATTTGCGAGCACCTCGTTCGCGTTCATATTGGTCGACGTACCGGCTCCGCCCTGGTACCAGTCGACAAGAAACTGTTCGTGATACTTGCCGTCGAGCACCGCCTGAGAGGCCTTTTCGATGGCCGCTAACTTCTCGGGCTTCATCGCACCAACGTCAGTGTTGGCCTGTGCCGCAGCCAACTTCACGATCGCCCATGCCTCGACAAACCCGGGGTAGTGATTGATTGTGATATCGGAAATCTGAAAGTTCTCAAGCGCCCTGGCGGTTTGGACGCCGTAGTAGGCGCGGGCAGGAATCTCTTTTTGCCCCAGAAGATCCTTCTCGACTCTGGTCGTCTCTTGAGCAGTTATCGAGGAAGTGAAAAGTGAAGACACAACGATCACGAGGCTTAGGATTCCGGCTTTCATGGCCCCTCCACGAGCGTTTTCACTCTCATTCAACACTCAACCTATTTTTTTCTGCGTTTGCTCGAGCGATCTCAGAGGTCAAGTAATTCGGGAGTTCACGCAGTTCATTCCTAACCGGAGGGTAGTTGGGCGTACAACTAGGGAAATCCCTAACTCTTGTGAGTGAGCTTCGATGTAGCGTGATCCACGACCGCACCCTCGTAGTCACCAGTTGCGGACGTCTTTGCCTGTACAACAAGAAGATCAACCTCAGCGTATCGCTCGCCGGCCAGGCCGTGGGCGTCAAGGAAGTTGACAACGGCATTTGGCTTGTCAGTTTTATGAATTACGATCTCGGCAATATTGATCTGGAGGAAAAAACCTTGCAGCCCCTGCACAACCCCTTCGGGCCAAAAGTGTAACCTATGTCTCCCGAACGCACAGGAATAGAATGGCTCCTCAGGTAGGACTCGAACAGAGCTACCGTTTTCTAAGTAACTGATGAGCCGTAAGTTCTTGAAAACCCGTTGTCCTGCGATTTCGCATATCCAGCAGATTTCGCTCTTTTCGCAAAGGCTAGTACAAAATCTAGTACAAAATTTGGCGCGAGCCAAGCCCGTTTCAGTATTAAAGAGAATGAGCCTTTTACCGAACAATCTATGTATACCGCATGCCGTCACGAGCGCGAAGGCGCATGCGTGGAGTCAGCCTGTTCTGTCGCAGGTAGGGCATGACATCTACAATCAACTGACCGGACGACCCCGCGAAGATAAGCAAAGTTGGAAAAGATGCCTCGGTAGCGTTGAGATCAAATCCGATCATCTCTATTCGCCGAAGGAAGTTGCTGTCGTTCTTAGCGTTTCTTACGACACCGCTTCCCGAATCATGTCCCGCATGAAGCGAAGCGCCAATCTTGCAAAACCCCACGCGAAGAAGCGCCTCCTCAGGGTCAGAGGAAGTGATCTGCGAGATTACATTCAGGGCAAACTGGGATAGGCAGGGGGCCTCCACGGGGACGATGCTTCGCCAGCCCTCGCGACGGTGTAGCGCTGGCTAGTCATCAGCGCACCAACCGCGTTTCCGGCTCGCCGTTGCCGAAGGGGATGTTGCCGAGCGCCCTCTGCTTGGCGACCCACTGCCGATACTCCGCGTTCTGCAAATCGACGCACCGCTGGCATAGCTGCCCGCCGCAGCCCAGCGGATAAGGCAGCGCGAGGGCCTTGCAGCAGCCTATGCACGTGCTCTCGGTCGGAGCCGAGGAGGTCTCGTTCTTCCGGGGACGAACCGTACCTGCGGCGGCAGCGGCTTTGCCGCACGGCTCGTCCTCACACCGCCTCTCGCACTCGTCGCATTCGGCATCGACACAGGTCGCCTGCACCGTCCCGTCGCCAGATTCGCAATGTGAGCAAGACGGTTCCTCCTCGAACCATTCCACCTTCGCCACCACGGGCTTTCGGTTCCCACCAAACCTGAACCGATGATCCGCGCACGACCATTTCACGACGGGGCCGCTCGGCAGGTTCCAAATCAAAAGGTACGCGGGTTCGGCTCGATGGGGCAGCCACGGGGTCTCCATAGCGAGGTTGCTGCTCTTCGATTGGTTGCGCTCCCTGACGGGATGCCCTCAGCAGGGGTTCGACGCGGTGCCAAATCTCTCGCCCGTCGCCCTCTGAATCGTAACCTCGACCCCGGACGATCTCCCGTTTCCAGTTCGGCACTGGAATCCAGTCGGCTCGTCAAAGAAAAACGGGGACTCCAAGAGTATGCAGCCGATCTGGTAGTCGTCAGCCGCGCCCGGATTCGGCGTGCGTCGGTATCTGGTGATCCTAGCCCGCATCTCCTCCTCTGTCAGCGCCCCGTTCTTTTCCCCGAACGCCTGCCAGACGATGCTGGCGGGCAAGATCGTGAAGTGGCTGAAGAACCCGCCGCCGACGATATAGTCGTCGGGGCTGTGGAGCTTGAAGAGGAAGGGTTCGCCGATCTGGAGGGCGCGAAACTGTTGCTGCCCGCTGGGCTGCCAGAAGTTGACTTCGTCGAGTCCGTCCATGCGGGACAGGAAATCGAACCAATCACGATCCGTGATTCCGACGAAGAAGCGCACGCACTCTCCTGAAGGATTCGCTTTATCCCAGCAAGCTTCTCACAATGCTAAGCCATTCCGCATCCAGCGGCTCCCGGCAGACGGGCTTACCAGCCCGGTTGTACCAATAGGCTGCGTTGCTGGTGTCGCCTTCTTTGCGGTGGAGGTAGGCATGCACCCACGAGCCGTCGCGCCCTTCGTCCTGTGCCGATTCGTGCGCCCGCGTCCAATCGCCCTTTGCGTCGAACCATAATCCGGCGAGAGCGTGGCTGAGGCCCGCAGGCGGTTCGGTCGCGGTGAGTGATTGGTGGAACTGTTTCAGAGTCATCTCTTCGTCCAATAGGATGGGGTTAAAAGACTCAAGTCGAACTCTGCGACGAAACGAAATTCACCAAGCCATTCTCATCCACCAGAGCGATCTCGATTCCTGCTGCCGCAGCCCGTTTGGACATCCTATTTGCTACCTTTTGAGTTTCGAGAGTTGCTGGTACGACAGCAACATGACGTTCTTGCGGGTTGGCGGGACGTGCCATCAACAATCCAACGGCTTCGCAAAGTCCCTTTCGGAGTCTGGAAAGCTGTCCCGCGTGGCGCGTGTTGACAATGCCGCCTTTGCACTCCGCAATCAACGTCTTCTCGTTAAGCTTAGCGACAATGTCTCCGAGACCCGGTTTCAATGTCACCCTAACCGTCTGGTCTCCTCCTGGTATGTTCCACCATACGAAGTGGTTCCCTCAGGCTGGGTGAGTTTCAGACCGTTTGCTGCAAGAGTGGTCTTCAAATCATGTCTTTTTCCGTGTTCACCGTCTGGGTGCAGTTCGACCGTGGAAGCCCCCTGCTCCAACAGATACATAGCGAACGCGATCATCACCGCGCCTTCGGTCAAATGTTTTTCTTGTCCGTCGTGGCAAAATGAGCACCGATTTGGCGGCGGTTCGCGAAGGTCGATATATCCACGCATCCTAGTTCTCGTTCAGTCCGTGTTCGCGGGTATGCAGGCGTTCCTTCCAATTTGTCTCTAACTCGCATACCTCATCGCGATCCATGTCCGGGGAGGTGCGCTGAAGTATCGTGAAAAGAAAATTGCTCGGCTCACGCTCTCGAAGCTTCTTGTTTCCTCCATGACCCGTAACGGCATAATTCAGCCAGCGTCCGAGGATATTGTCCTCCCCGCTCGCTGAACCAACATAGCCCTTTCCAATGCTCACATCGAAGATGTAGTAAATCCCTCGCCATTGGCGCAAGGCAGCTTTCCATCTTGTCGGTAGAACCGCGAGGTCTTTCCATGTTAGGCACAATTTGTCCCATGTTGGCATTTCAGCATCGAGCAGGCTTTCTTCATGAATCGCGTACACGCGGAACTCATTACTCTTAGCCCATCTCCACCAAAGCCGACCAGCGGGCCACCGGATCACGAGGCGACCCTTTAACTCTGCGTAGAATTCCAACGGTTCGAGGTCGAACCACATCGCTGTTTCACGGTTCCCTATACCACCTAAGCCGAACGGCTTCATTTCCATGTTCTCAGACATTGCCCAGTACTGCTCCTCGGTGATGGAATGTTGTCCCGTTCTGCGATACAGTCCGACAAACAATGCCTTCTCGTCTTCCAGAGCGATGAATGAGGCGACAATGTCCGCTTTCATTAGCGCCTTCTCGGCATCAGGATTTTGTTCCTTCTGGTAGGCGTTGAAGACTTCTGGTTTTTCGGCAGCGAGCCACGGCAATACCTTGCGCAGAGCTTGCGCGGTTGGGCTGTGTCTTAGGACGATGACTTTGCCGAGATCGAAGCCTTGTTTCGAAAGAAAATCTTTCAAATCTATCGACATCGCAGCGAGGTTCTTAACGTCACACATTATAAATCTCGCAATCCTGTGGTAGCAGTCGGTGTATCCTTCACCCTGAAACGAGCGTGCAGAAGGTGGTCACAAAAGCCTTCCGCACTTTAGAAACATGCCAGCCGACCCCAACCCCGTCCGCCAGCGAAATCGCCCTACAAACGGCTCTCATGCCGAATCCACCGAAGCTGCACCCTCCCGTCATATTCACTGGTTACACTGGGTTTTGTAAGTTCTGCTGCCAATCAGGAAAGGTCGGATTCCCCACAGGAACCAGACTGAAGTGACGGCACAACTTGTGAATAAGAATCACTGAAGGCGATTCGGCTGGGGATCGCCATTCTCGTCTGACTGAACCTCATCTGCTTTCGGATTCCCGTTCTTGTCCAAGCCTTGGGCAAGCCACGCCTGACGTTGAACTTCGTCAAGCCTGTCTTCCGCTTCCTTGATCCAATGGC
>CAWBHF010000008.1:0-326032 GCA_963788645.1 uncultured Acidobacteriota bacterium | reverse complement strand
TTCAGAATGATTAGTGACACTCGCATAGAGTGTCGATATGCAAATTCACAGTGGGAAAGCACGTGGTTCGAGCCGACTGGCTCGAACCTGCGTGGAGCTCAGCCGGGAAGCCCGGGTTCGCTTAGCCTGGATGGATTTTTATCGTGCAAGCCAGAACGTGGCCCGTACTTGCCGTCACTTCGGCATTAGCCGCCAGACTTTCTATCGCTGGCAGAGCCGCTATGATCCCTATGGGCTGAGCAGGCTGGAATCTCGCTCCCATCGTCCCCATCGCCAACGCCAGCCGACTTGGACTTTTCCTTTAGAGGAAAAGGTTTTGACTTTACGCTTGCAGTTTCCCCGCTGGGGAAAGGATAAGCTCGCCGTACTGCTGCGCCGTCAGCAGTTGCAGGTTTCTACTTCCATGGTAGGCCGCATTCTCGCCCAACTGAAACGCCAGGCACGCTTGCTGGAACCGCCCCGTTCCGGGGTTCCGGGATCGCGCCGCGCCCTGCGGCCCCGGCCCTACGCCGTGCGCAAACCCAAGCAGTACGCTGTGTCCCAGCCCGGCGACCTGGTCGAAGTCGATACCTTGGACGTACGTCCCGTGCCCGGCGTGATCTTTAAACAGTTCACCGCCCGCGACGTCATCTCCCGCTGGGACGTGATTCAAGCTCACACCCGCGCCACCGCTCAAACCGCCACCCAGTTCCTCGACACCCTGCAGCATCGCATGCCCTTCCCCATCCGTGCGGTACAAGTCGACGGCGGTTCCGAGTTCGCCGCCGAATTCGAACTCGCCTGTAAGCAGCGCCGCCTCCATCTGTTCGTGCTGCCCCCGCGTTCTCCCAAACTCAACGGCGCCGTCGAACGCGCCAATCGTACCCATACCGAGGAGTTCTACCAGGTCACGGCTTGTTCCCTGGAAATGAAAAAACTCAATCGCGAACTCCGCCAGTGGGAAAAGATCTACAACACCGTCCGTCCTCACCAGGCCCTTGGCTACTTAACTCCGCAGCAATTCCTGCGGCAAATCGCATCCCCTCGAAAGGAATGAAAAAGTGTCACTCATCCACTGGACGAGTACAAGCGCTTGACAGCGGCAACCGAAAAGCTCATTATTCTGGCGGCGGGTTAGTTTCTGCCGAAGTAAATCTTCAGCGTCCAACCGGTATGTAGAGCGGTTCCCAGGTGTGTATAGAGTTTCCGAAAATCTAGTTTTGCCCAGGAGTGCAGGTAGCGTCCCTCGCTTACCAGCTAACCACCTGGCTTGCTGGAGTTTGGGAGAACGTGATCTGTCACAGGCGGAGGTCTACCGTGGGGACCAGGGAAGCGCGTGCTGATCGCACAAAATGCGGAACTGCGCCGATCGAAAGTTACGGTGAGTTTTTCCCGAGTCTGCTGGTCGAGGCTGTCAGTGATCCGAAGCATCCCGGCGGGCTCGGCTTCGAGTCCTGGGATGGCCGCCGGAGTAAGATGGCCCGGCAATTCTGCTATCAGGACCTGTCGTATGTTCCGGGGCGTACCAACAGCGGTCTCGTCCAAGCGATCCGTTTCTCATCCGCCAGTCGATCGTTCGGATCAATCGGGAATCTGGTTTCCTCGATGGATCAGGTGTTTTCGCGTTATGCGGGTGCACCAGCGGAAGTGGCAAGCGTTCTAAATGCATTTTCCCTGGCGAGCTGGGTTGTCGATTGCCTCCCTCTCGCGCCAACCCTTCGCTTGGTTGGTCCAGAGAACGAATGCTCTTTGCTTCTGCGCCTGCTGGGATGCACCTGTTCACGCCCGGTCTTGCTGGGAGACACCGATATCGCCGCCCTCGCAACACTCCCTCCTCGCCTACGGGCAACACTGCTCTTCGGCCAGCGCAATCTCGGTCGCGCGGTCTCGCAAGCTCTCCGCACTTCTAACAATCGCCACTTTCGGATCGCGCGTGGGAAGCGAGCCTTGGATCTTTATGGCGCCAGGGCCTTTTCGGTCGACCTTGATTCAGCGGAAGGCCCCGGACTCAAGCTGTACATCCCTCCATCGCTAGGGCCCTTGCCGTTGCTCACTGAGGAAGATGAAATGAAGATTTGTACTGACCTTCAACCCAAGCTGCTGCGATACCGCATGGTCTACTACCACCGCGTGCGAAATGCAGAGGTAGACTGCTCGAAATTTGTCCCCTTGCCGCGCGAGGAAGTTCGTACATGGCTGGTGCCCCTTTGCGAGTTGCCAGATTTGCGAAATGCCGTTTCGACGTATCTGCTCGGGCAGGTCGAAGATGAGGCAGGAAGTCGATTTACAGATTTTCGTTGTGTGGTGGCGGAAGGCGCATTGTCCTTCTGCCATGAACCCGACCAGCGACAGTTTTTCATCCGGGAGCTCGCGGATCGGGCGAACGTATTATTGCAAGGACGCCATCACGAAACCCTGTTGACGGATAGGAAGGTCGGCTCGGTGCTGCGTGATATGGGAGTTCAGGCGCAGCGGGTTGCCGAGGGCTTCAAGGTTGTACTGACCGACTCGGTGCGCGAGCGGATTCACTTTATTGCCCGCTCCCATCGAGTGCTTTCGCTCCAGGACGGGGTTGTGCGCTGTCGCCATTGTCCGGGCGGCAACGCCAAGGAGCCGGTCGCACAGACGTCGCGGACCTGATCATCCGTCGATGGATGGATAAATGAATGTATGAATGTATGAATGTTGATTCCACAATTTAAGGGAGCCGAAGCTATGAAAAGAGATCAAAAACCGCCGTCTCCGGGATTGCTCCGAAAAATGCATGAGCTGGGCAGTCCGCTAGATCTTTCGGTTGCCGAAGAGGAACGAGGGCTTGAAATCACCCAGGTTAGTCCGGTTTACGATACAAACATCCTTGATTTGGATTACGGACGCTCAGGCTGTTTTTTCTATGTCGCCATCGTCAACCAGACATCCCGACCAATCTACTGCCTCGATCTTGAATTACGCCTGCGGTGGCCTGATTTGACTTTCCACTGGCTGCCCGATCCTACCGAAAGACAGTACGATGCTAACTATTACGCACTGCCCGGTCGCGGCGCTCCCGAGTTCCCGTACGACGAAGTCTTGAACCATGTGCTTCTCTCGGGAGAGAGATGTGTTTTGACACCCCGGATCCCCTACCAGGGGTGGCTATTGGCAGTCGGTGGATCCTTGCCGGGCGACTTGCGTGATCGCGAGTGTATCGAGGCTACACTTGCCATCATTGCGTCCGATCACACTGAGTACACGGCGAAGATTTCCTTCCTTGTAGAACGCCGGGCGGTTAAACCGAAGTTTATGAAACGGGAGAGCAGTCTATACGACGCACCGGCGGGATGCAGAATTGAATCAGTGGTCGGCGATGGTATCGCCCCTATTTCGGAGGCCGACTCGACAGGCCCATTGTCGGACGGAGAATCGGATATTCCAAACAGATCAAGCCGATCTTAGCTCACGTGCGGTAAGTCGGTCTGTCCGACGCGTTGCCGCACTACTGGTTCGAACTTGCGGCTCGGGCACGCTGAGGTTGCCGGGAGTTGGTTGCCTGGAGCAGGTGGGGCTGCGGGTGTTCGTCAGTCGTTGGAATCTGTGGAATCGAGAGCCTAGGGCAGGTACTTCCGAACTGCGGAGTTCGCCAAACCATTAGCTTCCGCGTTGTGTTCGCGGCGGACGTGGGAGATGGAGAAGTCGAATGAGCGGGCTAGCTTGCGGCAGATCCAGTTCAGGGAATAGAGACGGGGGCTGCGGCAGGTGTATTCCCCTTTCATCTGGCGGACTACCACTTCGGAATCGGAATAGACGTGCAGTTTGCGGGCTTTGAGGGCCAAGGCACATTGCAGGGCTTCGAGCAGCGCGACGTATTCGGCAACGTTGTTATCCTGGCGTCCGATCCACTTCGCGATTCTGATCTTTGGTCCTTCGGAACCGTCGAGCACCACTCCGATTCCTGAGGGTCCCGGATTTCCGAGAGAACCACCGTCTACGTACGCTACCAGATCTGACATTAATTCCTACTCCTTCAATCACCATGCGGTTACCGATCCCTCGAAGTCAAGATGCTTCGTTGGTTCGAGTTGATTTTTTGTGCCGCGTAGGAGTGTTGTCGACACTGTGCATAATGTTGTGGAAAAACAGGGAATGCCATTTTCACATTCTGTAAGCGCAAGCTCTTCAATGAGGTGCACTCTTGGTAGCGGAAGTTTTTTGCGGAGCAGTTTGCACCAATAATCGGCATTGACAATTATCCACGAAGTGTTTACCTTTGCCCCCGTCGACGGCTGAAAGGGTTGGCCAAAATAAACGTTGGCCAGTCCAAAGTAAGCTGGGTGATCAGTTCGGCTGGGGCGACTCAGCGAACAACCAGACCCGAAAAAACCGACTGCTCTGCGAGGGGTAGTTGGGGTTTGGAACTGCGAAAGCAGTGATCGCATCAAGGGCCGTGATGGTGCATACTCCACGCAGCTAGCTCCCTCGCAGGAGCTGGCGGCTAGGGTATAACCAAGATCACGGCCTTTACCTTTTCTACCTGCTTTCTTCTTTCCTTCCATCGCGGCAATTTTTCTGTCGCTACTCTTCGTTCATTCGATCTCATTGTTACACGTGCTCTTCGGCTGCGTTTCGGCGCCGGCAATACTCCACAACGCCGAAATTTCGCAGCCTTACCCCACTCGTGCCACCCGATTACACCAAGAGGCCATTTACGAAATTGCTCGGCAGAATTATTTTTGTAGCGATGAGTTCTTGGGTAGCGGTTTACCCGGCTAAATCTCTCACTTGGAAAAATCAAAAAATGGCAAATAACGCTGACCTTTTTTTCGCGATCATTCGGTTCAATGAGAAGACCTACATATCGGGTGGGGTCATGGCTGTCGTCAAGGGACCGGAGAGCGCAGAAAGAACGCTCAACGATTTCGAATGGTGTCAGAGCCAAGAAGACCGAGGCTCGGGCTGGCGTTACTTTCTGGAAGAAACTGATCTGCAGCCCGGCATAGACCCCGCGAAGGCGACCAGACTTCGGCAGCTGCGGCTTGATCTTCAGGAGTCGCAAGCCAAGTGCCTGTAATGGCAGAACCGTCCCACGGTTCTCGAAGAACAACTCCTCAATAGTTGATCGGTGTCTCAGATCCGTCGTACCAACGGCGACTCCTTCCGCGATTGTATTTCCTTCTCAAACCAAGCTCGCGCGAACCGTCATTCGGATGAGCCGGTGAACGACCGTGCTGGCGCCTGTGGCAACAGTGCCAACTGTGTCACGGGAAAGCCATGTGGATTGCGAGTAATATGCAAGCAAGCGATTTCAAAAGGCTACGTGATGAAACAGGTGTTGCAGCAGGCGACTACGGGCGACATTGCGGTGTTGGATGTTCCAGCTCCAAAGCTACTTCCGGGGTGCGTCCTGGTGAAGATGGCGGTGTCGCTGGTTTCAGCTGGAACCGAGCGAGCCGCATGTGAGTTTGCCAGCAAGAATCTGCTGCAGAAAGCGAGGGCCCGCCCGGATCTGGTTCGCGAAGTCTTCAACAAAATTCGGAGGGATGGCATTTTTTCGGCGGTCGCAGCCGTCCGCAGTCGTCTCGATCAGCCCAACGCCCTGGGTTACAGCAGTTCCGGGAGAGTGATCGAGGTTGGGGTGGGCATTACCGATTTGAACGTGGGCGACCGGGTTGCCTGTGCCGGAGCAAGCTACGCGGTGCACGCTGAGTTTGCTTGCATCCCTCGCTTGTTGGTTGCCAGGATTCGTCCCGATTCAGCCGTGAGTTTTGAGGAGGCTGCTTTCACCACTCTCGGTGCCGTAGCTCTGCACGGCGTTCGCACAGCGGAGGTGAAACTAGGTGACGTGGTCGCGGTTATCGGTCTCGGCCTTCTCGGTCAACTCACCGTTCAGATACTCAAAGCAGCGGGTTGCCGCGTGCTCGGAATGGACATCGCTGCCGAACGCGCCGAACTTGCGTTACGTCTGGGGGCGGATGATGTCAGCATCTCTCGCAATGACTTGCGCGATCTGTGTCTGCAGCATTCTGGCGGACATGGCGCAGACGCCGTTCTGATCACAGCAGAGACGGCTAGCAGCGAACCTGTCGACTTGGCGGGGGAAGTGGCGCGCGATCGCGGCGTTGTGGTTGCAGTGGGAACCGTTGGCATGGACATCCAGCGCAGGCGCTACTTTGAAAAGGAGCTGGATTTCAGGATTTCGCGCTCTTACGGGCCGGGCCGCTATGACATGGCGTATGAGCAGAAGGGCCGCGATTATCCCGTCGGCTACGTGCGATGGACCGAAACCCGCAACATGGAGGCCTTTCTCCGCTTTCTATCGGAAGGCAAGATCTATGTGAAGCCGCTGATCACTCACCGCTTTTCCATCGAACGAGCGAAGGGAGCCTACGATTTGATAACGGGAAGGGTGGGCCAGCCATTCCTTGGCGTGTTGATCACCTATCCGGAGCAGGACGAAGCGATCCGGGAGATCCAATTGCCCGGGAAGGGAACTGCTCCTTCTCATTCCGAAAACAAAGCGGTGGCGATTGGAGTTTTAGGTGCTGGCAACTTTGCTATGAGTACGCTGCTGCCTTCGATCAAGAAGCTTCGCGGAGTGGAACTGGTTGGAGTGTGCGCCGCTAGTGGCTCGCATGCCCGACACGCAGCAGAAAAGTTTGGCTTCCGGTACTGTGCAACAGAAGATCAAAGCATCATAAGCGACCCCGACATTAATACGGTTGTAATCGCGACGCGCCATCACTTGCATGCGGCTCAGGTATTGGCTGCGCTTGACGCCGGTAAACACGTCTTCTGTGAAAAGCCGCTTTGCCTCAGCGAAATCGAGTTAGGCGAAATTGTTCGTGCGTATGCAATTTCCGGTTCGACACTCCTGTTGATGGTTGGCTTCAACCGTCGATTCGCTCCCATGGCAATAAAGATGAGAGCGTTCCTCGATCAGGTGCAGGACCCGTTGGTGCTGCATTACCGTGTTAACGCTGGCTCCGTACCTAACGATCATTGGGTCAGCGATCCAGAGCAGGGCGGCGGACGGCTGCTTGGGGAAGTCTGTCATTTTGTACATTTCCTGACGTTCCTGGCTGGGGATCTGCCGGTCGAGGTGCAAACGCAGAGCATCACCAGTTTGCAACAGCACTCCGACGAAAATGTCGTTGTCTCACTTCGCTTTGCAAACGGATCACAAGGAACAATCAGCTATCTGGCAAACGGCGACCGGTCCTATCCAAAGGAACGAGTGGAGGTTTTTGGCGGAGGCGTCGTGGCTGTGCTGGAGGATTTTCGGCGGCTCGAACTCGTGCGGCACGGACGGAAGCAAACAGTTCAATCACGGTTCCGCCAGGACAAAGGGCATCACGCCGAATTGGAGGCCTTTGCCACGGCGGTTCGCGGCCAAGGCAAATCTCCCATTCCATTTCATGAAATTGTGTCGACCACGCTGACGACATTGCGTGCCGTGGAGTCGCGTTCCTCCGGACGGTCGGTTGAGGTGGATGTGGCGGATTTCATAAAATCCAGTGCTCATTCGTGCCGTGCAGCTTCGTAATTTCAGGCCTCGGTTGCGCATATCTGTCTGCCAGGGAAGGGCTTAGTCCCATAGTTGCAAGCGCTTGCAAGGGTTGCAAGAATTATCAGTCTTGACCCGGCCGATCACGCAGGTTACAGTGCCTGTAGTGGTTTACGGATTTAGGTGAAACGGGCCCCCTCCTCATCGCCAATACCCAGTAAATTCCCCCTATAGAAGATCGAAGTCAACAACTTCCCCCGGTTTAACGAGCAGGGAGAAAAAATGATTAATTCAACCCAGAAGTGGTGGGGTGTGGCTGCGCTAGCACTCTTGTGTTTTGCGCCCGGCGCTTTTGCCAATAGCAGTCTGACCATGACAGGAGCGGGAAACAATGTCATGGGCGGAGTGTTTGTCGGTCCTTACTATGCAACGGTAAATGGTGTTGCCAATACGCCTGTCATTTGCGATGATTTCGCGGACGAAAGCTATATTGGCAATTCATGGAGTTTCACCGCCAACAATTTTTCAACGCTGGGGAGTGCGCTGTGGGGAAATCAGACCGCGAATTATGAAGCTGCGGCTTGGTTGACTGTGCAGATGCTTTCCTTAAACGGCAATCCGAACAACGCTACGCAAGTGGGATACCTTTCGTACGCTATTTGGTCGCTGTTCGACAAGAACGCCCTCAATGGTCTGAATTCAACGCAGCTCGCGGGCGTGAACAACTGGCTGGGCAAGATTCCATCGAATTTGACGCCCGGTCAATTCGCCAACTTCGTCATATTGACGCCCCAAGGCTGTGCCAATGGCCCCGGCTCTTGCCCGGGTCAGGAGTTCTTGATGACGGTGCCTGAGGGCGGTTCCGCCGCAATGTACTTACTGTTGGCCGGGCTCTCGTGCTTCGGAGCCATGCTATTCCGACGTCGGCGACAAGCATCGGTCGTCGGCTCCGGCGCCTGATACCTGGGCGGCGTAGCAATGCAATACCCCTCCCCTCCCTCCTCCTCAAATCGTCGCGGATCGTTCTGATACCCTACCTCAGCCGGTTCGATTCACGCCGCATTCACCGGACACCCGCCACTTTAATAATTGCGGCGCCGATTCCGCCCGCGATCAATGGGCCAGCGATCGGAACGATCGCATATCCCCAGTCTGAATTTCCCTTGTTGCTGATCGGCAGGACAGCGTGGGCCACTCGCGGGCCAAAATCACGCGCCGGGTTCATCGCGTACCCGGTCGGTCCGCCGAGACTCAGGCCCAGAGCCCACACCAGAATTCCCCACAAGCCCGGGCCGAGCCCAACTGGAAGGGTGCCCGGAGACACCGCCCTGCTGCCGAAGCTGAAGCCGACGACAATCAGGCATGTGGTTGCGATTACTTCGGTCAGCAGATTGGCTGGAAGGTTTCGGATGGCCGGCACGGTGCAGAAGATCGCCAGCTTCGCTTGTGCGTCTGGCGTGACTTCCCAGTGGGGCAGGTAAGTCATCCACACCAGAGTCGCGCCGGTGAAGGCTCCCAGGATTTGTGCCGTCCAGAAAAGGGCGACGTTAGACCAGTTTCCGGTTAGCAGGGCTATGGTGATGGTGATTGCAGGGTTGATGTGCGCATCGGGGCTCCCAAATGCGATGGCTGTGAAAATACCCGCAACCACAGCCAATCCCCATGCGGTTGCGATCACGATCCAGCCGGAGTTCTCGCCTTTCGATTTCTTCAGGAGAACATTGGCGACGACGCCGTCCCCCAGCAAAATCAGCACCAGGGTACCCATAAATTCGCCCAGAAATGGTCCATGCATCAGCGTGCGGGCCTCCTTGATAAATCGTCGGAAGTGAAACACGACGACCTACGGCGATTCCACCCAGTCGAGCGAGCGCGTTACCGCCTTTTTCCAAAAGTGATAAAGCCGTTCGCGAGATACCTCATCCATCTTCGGCTCCCACCGCTGGTCCACTGCCCAGTTGGCAACGAGTTCGTCGGTGTTTTTAAAGAAGCCGACGGCCAGGCCGGCGGCATAAGCAGCGCCCAGCGCCGTGGTCTCCTTCACCATGGGACGAACTACTGGTTTGGCTAAGATGTCGGACTGAAATTGCATCAGCAGATCATTCATCACCATGCCGCCGTCGGTGCGCAGCACATCGAGCGCAATGCCGGAATCCTTTGCCATGGCATCAGACACTTCCCGCACCTGTAACGCCGTTGCCTCCAGCACGGCGCGGGCGATATGGCCCTTGTTCACGAAGCGGGTCAGGCCCACGATGACACCGCGCGCATCGTCTTTCCAGTGGGGTGCGTACAGGCCGGAAAATGCGGGAACGAAGTAAACGCCTCCGTTGTCGCCCACGGTTCGCGCAAGCGCTTCGATGTCGGAACTCTTTTCGATGAGCCCAAGATTGTCACGAAGCCATTGCACCAGGGCGCCAGTAATCGCGATGCTCCCTTCCAAGGCATAGCACGCGGCCTCCTTGCCGAACTTATACGCTACCGTTGTGAGCAGCCCGAATTTCGACAGCACTGGCTTGTCCCCGGTGTTCATGAGCATAAAGCAGCCGGTGCCATAGGTGTTCTTTGCTTCTCCCGGCTTGAAGCAGGCCTGGCCCACCAGAGCCGCTTGCTGATCGCCGAGATCGCCAGCGATCGCAACTTTGCCAATCGCCGGCAGCCGCGCCGCGCCATACACTTCGCTGCTTGAAACAATCTTGGGCAGCATTTGGATCGGGATATCGAAATCTTTGAGAATGTCTTCATCCCACCGGAGCGTGTGGACGTTCATCAGTTGGGTGCGGCTCGCGTTGGTTACGTCTGTGAGGTGGACACCACCATGCAATCCGCCGGTGAGATGCCAGATCAGAAAAGTGTCGATATTGCCAAACAGTAGATCGCCGGAGTCCGCCTGTGCGCGTGCGCCGGCAACTTCATCGAGAATCCAGCGAATCTTTAGACCGCTGAAATAAGTGGCCAACGGAAGGCCGGTCCGGCTGCGATACCGGTCCTGTCCACCGTTCGCAGCGAACTCTGCAACCGTTGCCGCAACGCGTGTATCCTGCCAGACAATCGCGTTGTAAATAGGCTTTCCACCTTTCTTGTGCCAGACCACGGTGGTTTCGCGTTGGTTGGTAATTCCGATGGCCGCCAGATCTCCCGGCAGCAGACCACGTGCCTCCATTGCCTCCTGGATGACAGCGACTGTGCGGCGCCAGATTTCTTCTGGATCATGCTCGACCCAGCCCGGCTTGGGATAGATCTGCTCATGCTCTTTTTGAGCCGAGCTCACAATGCGTCCGGCGCGATCGAAGACGATGAAGCGCGTGCTCGTCGTTCCCTGATCAAGGGCGCCGATGTAGCTTGCCATCGTTCAGTTTCCCTTTCACCGGCAGCGGTCGAGCCGGACAGAGTCATGGCGACAAACAGCCTGGCCAAGGAGCCCGACTCTATCCGGCCTTCGCCTTAGCGTCAAATCGCTCGCCACAGCGCAGAATTCGAAACGGTTGCTTTAGACTTAGGCAACTATTAGCGAACGTATCCGGCGTTGCAGTGTTGAACTCAAACATTTCAAAATGGCAGGGAATTGCGACCTTGGCGCCGATGTCGTGCGCCAGTTGCGCGGCTTCCGGCCCGGACAGATTGCCAGACACACGCCGTTCGGGAGCACGGCCATTGATAGGGAGCAGCGCGACGTCAACGGCAAACGGGCGCAACTTTTCCGCCATGCCCTCGTAGCGCAGAGTGTCGCCACTGTGGTACAGGCTCCAGCCTCCGAATTGCAGCACGTACCCGAGCGCTTTCACCTGTCCGTAATCGTCGCGCTCCACGGTTTCGTGCGCCGATGCGACGCCGGAGAATCGGATCCCACAGAATTCGACCATGCTCCCGTCATTCAATCCGACCGGCATTACGGGATCGATTTTCAAACGGTCCGCGACGAAAGCTCGGTTCGCTTCCGGGATCACGAGTTTCAACGACGGGTTCCGCGCCAGGATTGGATCGAGAGTTTCCGCGTCGAGATGATCGGTGTGGTTGTGCGAGGAAGTTACGACATCGATAAACGATAACTCCGCCGGATCAATGACTCGCTCGGTCATTCGCACATGCGGCTTGTCTGTCTGGCTGTATTTGCGCGTCAGAGAATCTGAAAGATAGGGATCAAGCAAAACATGGACCTCCTGCCATTGCAGCAGAAACCCGCTTTGACCCAGCCACCAAAGGCGGAAGCCGCCATCGCGTCGATCTGAGGCGCGGATGTCGGCGAGCAGCGTCGCGTGGGACTGCGCTGCGCAAATCACGCGAGTTCCAGCTCCTTGCGCACAATCGCCACACCCTGGACCATGTTGACGAGTTTCTGCCGGGCGGCCCAGCGCGCGGTCTGACTCAAGCCGCAGTCTGGTGCAAAAGAAAGCCGGTCGGCGGGAGCATACTTGAGGCACAGCCGCACGCGCTCCGCCACGTCGGGCGGAGTTTCGATGTAGTAGTTCTTAACGTCAATAATCCCGACGGCTACATCGATGTTCCGCTTTGCAATCTCTCCGATTAGTTCGATCTCGGCGAATTCGCGGCTTGCCATTTCGAGATGGATTTCGTCGACCGGTAATTCGAAGAACGCCGGAAACAGCGGAGCATAGCGGCGGGGAGCAACCGCGCGTCCCTTGTAGTTTCCGAAACACAGATGAGTGGAGAGCCGGCAGCGGCCGACGATGGGCTTGACCGCGTCGGCGAAGATCTTTACGAAGCGGCTGGGATCCTCGCGATATCCGTAACAGCTCATGGAAGGCTCGTCCAAAGTAATCTCTCGGCAACCGGCATCCACCAGCTTTTCCAGTTCGGCGCGGACGATGGGTATCAACGCATCGGTGACTTCCCATCGGCTGGGGTAAGCCCCGCCGGGCTCGATTCGTCCACTCAGAGTGTAAGGCCCGGGCACGCTGGCTTTGAGCGTCGGCCCAGGTGGCGCGATCTTCTGCAGGAGTTTGAATTCAGCGACCGCGCCCAATCCGTGGCTCGACGCAATAGTTCCAGTGACGGGATATTTTCCGCGTTGATCATGCGCCGGCGGACCAAAGCGACGTGGGGAAAACGGCGTTGCGCGAATGCCCTCAAGCCGTCCGTAAAAAGATAGGTTGAAGTCGTACCGGCTCTGCTCTCCATCGGTGATTACGTCGAGGCCCGCCGTGATTTGGTCGTGGACGGCAGCGATCACTGCGTCGGTTCGCATCTCCTCGATATCAGCCTCGCCAAATTCGTCCAAATGCGCCGATGCAAACTCAAGCCATCCCGGGAAGGGATAGCTGCCGATCACTGTGGTTTGCAGGGGCCGGCGTCCCTTGTCCCATACGGCATCTGCGCGCGAAGTAATCACTTCGTTCGCCTCAGTCATTCGCTCACCGACCAACCTCCGTCCACGGTGATGACCTGACCCGTGATCGGACTGGAATCCTTTCTCAGGAGAAAGCAAGCAGTCTTTGCGATATCCTCTGGTGCAAGCATGCCTCGGCTCAAAGGTTGCTTGCGGGCCATGTATTCGGTGATGCGGGCGTCGCCCTGTGCCCGTGCGCTCATCGGCGTCATGACCAGACCAGGCGCGAGGACGTTGATGCGGATTCCGGCAGGCGCGTAATAAGCCGCGGCGGAAAGGGTCATGGCCTCGATGGCTCCCTTGCTTGCGGCGTAACCGGCGGTGGCAAAGTGTTCGCGCTGTGGGTGCTGCGCCAAAACGCTCCCAATATTCAAAATCACTCCTTTGAAAGAATCGCGGGTCCACGCGCGCAGCACTTCCCGGCACATCAGAAAAGTTCCCTTGGCATTTACCTCCATCACCGTATCCCATGCCTTAACCGAACATTCGTGAAGCGGGCCATCGCCCAGCGACCGGGCGCTGATTCCCGCCACGTTGAAGAGCGCGTCGATTTTCCCGAATCGTTCGAGGCACGCCGCGACGCTTTTGCGCACAGCTTCTTCGTCGCGCACATCCGCCGCGCCGAAATCCGCCTCAGACAACTCCGCAGCCAGTGCGCGACCTTCTTCTTTTATGCCAACGATAAATACCTTGTCGTGCGCTCCCCACAATCGAGCGGTTGCAGCCGCAATTCCCGACGATCCGGTCACCAGGAGGACTTCGCTCAAGTGGTCCCTATTCAAAGAGGTGTTTGAGGCTTTTGCGATAGGCCTCGTAGAACGCTTCCAGTTGCTCGGCCGCACTGACGTTTCCGACGAACTGGTGACTGGGCAATAACACCGGCTTAACGTCTCGCGCCAGCAACGCTTCGGCCGTGGCACAACGGATCATATTAATGATAGTTGCGCCAGTGATCGTCGAAACCGGTCCCGTCCGCCACTCCAGGCCTTCCAGTTCGATAATGCAGTCGCCCGGCGGGCATTGGTTGTCGATGATCAGGTCAGCGCAGTCGATGAGCTTCTTTCCCGAGGAGTGCGCAGGTTTAGCTTGCTCGCAGTGCGACTTGGACACGATGGCGATAACGGGTAACCCGCGCCTTTGCGCTCCTGCTGCCATCTCGACGATCACGGGCCGGATGCCGCTCGTGGAAATCACGATGAAGGCGTCGTCCGCTCCAAAATGGAAACTTCGCAGGATCTGCTCCGCGTACCCTTCGTAGTTCTCGAGGTACAGCGGCGCACGCAGGCCGTTGGCGCCAACAATCGACGCATGGTTCGAGAGCGCCAGTTCGACCAGAGCCACAAAACCCGCGAAACAGCCCTGCCGGGGAGTCATCTCCTCGCACATCATGCGGGAGTGGCCATTGCCGAAGAGAAAAATCAGTCCGCCGCGCGAGATTCGTTCTGCGCACAGATCAGCCGCTTTCTGGATGACGTCGGCTTCCGTGCGTCGCAGTTTTTCCAGAAGCACCATTGCCTGGTCGAAGAACGCCAAGCCGGCCTGCTTCGAGTTCACTTCCGGACTGGACGGAGACTTCGTCGACACGGATGAAAGTCAACTCCTTTGACCTCGGAAGGCTCGCGGAGGATCGACGTGAGTATAATTCAGAATCACTGTGAGCGAAACTAAACCGCCAGCTCATGCCGAACCCGTCGCGATCGGTGTCGACATTGGAGCTACCGCGATTAAGGCTGCCCAGGTGGGATTGCGAGGAGAGCTGCTGGCAAGCTTTCAAGAGGACTCGCCGCGCACGACTTCATCCCTCAGGAATTTTATCCAATCGGTGCGCAAGCATGCGACAGGTCCAGTCCTTGGCATTGGGATCGGCTGCAAAGGCGTAATCGATAGCGCCACGACGCGCGTCAATCGGCTACCAGGCGACTTGAATTTTATGGAAGGACACACCCTGCGCGAACTGTCTGGCGTAGATGACTTGCCTGTCTGTGCCGACAACGACGCACGCACGGCTCTCGTCGCCGAGGTGCTGTGGGGATCGGCCCGAGGGCGGCGCAATGTAGTTCTGCTTACTCTAGGTACTGGAGTTGGTGGGGCAGCGCTGGTCGATGGCGTGATCGTGCGCGGCGCTTCAGGAGCGGCCTGCCACTTCGGGCACGTGACCCTCGACGTCCGCGGCGGCCTCTGCATTTGCGGCAACTACGGATGCCTGGAAACTTGCTTTTCGTCCCGTGCCATCGAGTCGGCTTACGCTGCTCATATTCACCGGGTTTCTCCGACACGTCTGTCGTTCGATGACGCTGGCCGCATTCCGACCACGGAGGCTATCTTTCAGGCAGCAGCGGAGGGCGACCCGAGTGCGCGTCGCGTGTTGGATCTCGCTCTCGAATCGCTCGGTGCTGCCCTGGTAAGTTTTCTGCACGTGTTCGATCCCGAACTGCTTATTCTTGGTGGCAGCATCTCAGCAGCAGGAATGCAGTTGCTGGCCCCGTTACACGAAGAGGTCGAGCACCGTACCAACGTCTTGCTGGGCAGGAAAGTTCCAATCGTTCTTCAGAGTGCTGTCGGGTATGGCGGAGTAGCCGGCGCCGCGGGGTTAGTGTTCTTGCAACAACGACTTCTGACAATTTGAAACCTGGATCCATTCCATCAACAGGGGCTCGCGAAAGCTGAGATGAACCCAACTAATGCTCAAGAGATAGAGCGCCCTCAGGAAGGATCGGTTCGCTATCTGTACCTTCCCGCGGCTGTGGCGGCGATCGGCGGGTTGCTATTCGGTTTCGATACGGCGGTCATTAATGGCGCCATTGTATTCCTCAAGCGCCAGTTTGCCCTCACCGATGCGCAAACCGAGTTCGGCGCCAGCAGTCTGCTTCTGGGATGTGTCTTCGGAGCGAGCCTGGCGGCTTTCACCAGTGACCGCCTCGGCAGGAAGAAGTTGCTGCTGGCAGCAGCGGCGCTGTTTACAGTTTCGTCGATTGGGACGGCCCTTGCCCTCAATCTCAGCGAGTTCGTGCTCGCGCGTCTGCTTGGCGGCCTTGCCATCGGGCTGGCTTCCACTCTTTCGCCACTCTACATCGCGGAAATCTCTCCCGCCCGCATTCGTGGGCTGATGGTGAGCGTAAACCAGTTAGCGATCGTTACCGGCATTCTTTTGTCCTACAGCGTGAACTACGGACTTACTGGAGCGGGACCTGCAAACTGGCGTTGGATGTTCGCTTCCGCGGCGGTGCCGTCGGTATTTTTCTTGCTGGCGCTTATCTCTGTGCCTGAAAGCCCTCGCTGGCTAGTACAAAACGGACGCGAGCCCGAGGCCGAGCAATTCCTTTCCCGCATCAACGGGAGGGATGCCGCGCGCTCCGAAATCCAGGCTATCCGCACGGCCGTCGCTGAAAAGAGCGGGAATGTTCTGGACCGGGCTTTTCGCAAGCCGCTTGTAGTCGCGGTGTTGATCGCGCTGTTCAGCCAGTTCACCGGTATCAACACGATTATTTATTACGGCTCGCTGGTCTTTCTGGAGCACGTTCCGAAGCAGACCGCCAGCACTGCGTTGTTTGCCAACGTCATGATCGGGGCCATCAACTTCGCGGCCACAATTCTCGGAATGTATTTGATCGACCGCGCCGGCCGGAAACCGTTGATGACATCCGCATTTGCCGGCATGGCGGTTTCGCTCGTAGGAGTGGCGGCGGCCATTCGCCTGCAGGCCCCGGCGCTCATAGTTTTGTTGTTCGTACTGATTTACGTTGCCTGCTTTGCCGTCGGCATTGGCACGGGAACTTGGGTGCTGATGTCAGAAATCTGTCCCACCCGCGTGCGGGGAAGCGCCATGGCGATCGCGACCGTATTCCTCTGGTGCGGGACGCTCGTCGTCACCCTTACCTTTCTCTCGCTGGTGCGTGCGCTGACGGCACCAGGCGCGTTTCTGCTCTATGCTGTCGTCTGCGTTGCGGCATTTCTCTTCGTAAGATTCGCAGTGCCGGAGACTAAGGGGCGCAGCCTGGAGGAAATCGAAACCTGGTGGCTGGCTGGACGACCGGAGGGCCACGCTAAAATCAAGTAATCCTCGGGGAAAGGAAGAATACAGAATGCATCCTTTGACACGCCGCAGTTTTATGCGGATCGGCGCGGGCTCGGTTGCGGCCGCGAAGGTCACTTTGCTTGAACCGGTTGCACTCCGGGGCTTGGATCGTCCAGTTGCGCCGAGCGATCAAGTCCGATTCGCTTCCATCGGCGCCGGCACGCGGGGATGTGAGTTGCTGGCTGCATCGCTCGCCGTGCCCGGCGTCGAATGCGTCGCGGTGTGTGACCTCTACGACAGCCGCCACGAGGCGGCGCACGAATCCTTGCAGAAGCAGGTTCCAGCAACACGTAACTATAAGGAGATCCTCGACCGCAAAGATGTTGACGCGGTGATCGTCGCCGTCATGGATCATCAGCACCGGCGGATTGTCGTGGATGCTTGTGCGGCGGGCAAGGACGTCTATTGCGAGAAACCCATGTCGCACACGGTAGAAGATGGATTCGCCATGGTGGACGCGGTGCACAAGGGAAATCGGATCATGCAGGTGGGCAGCCAGCGCGTCAGTTCCATGGTTTATGAGAAGGCGCGCGAACTCTACGCATCCGGAGCGCTAGGCGACGTTTTCTTCATCGAAGGCTCCTCGGACCGCAACTCGCCGAGCGGCGCCTGGGTCTATCCGATTCCGCCGGACGCAAACGAGCAGACCATCGACTGGAATGCATTTCTCGTGGGCGCTCCCAACCGGCCGTTCGACGCGGCGCGCTTCTTCCGCTGGCGGTGCTTCTCCGACTACGGCGAAGGACTGGCCGGAGACCTTTTCGTCCACCTGCTCTCGGGGATTTTCTTTATCGCCGGAATCAACGAAGCACCGAAGCGAGCGCAAACCAGCGGCGGACTGTTCCGCTGGAAGGACGGGCGCGACTTCCCGGATGTGATCGAAACGCTCTACGACTTCCCGAAATTTCGCGTGGTGCTGCGCTGCAATCTGAACAACGCGGGCGGTGAGCCAATTAAATTCCATGGCACCAAAGGCACCATGGAGATCATTGGGCAAACCCTGACCTTCACTCCGCAGGACATAAGCCCGAAGCCAGAAACGTATTCCACCAAGGGCTGGCCGGAACGGCTGCGCAAGGAATATCTGGCGCAGTGGGCGGTCGAACATCCCCAACCTGGGCCGCTGGATTACCAGGTCGTCGAGGCAGAGACTTTTACAGCCCCGCCGGATTACAGTGATGTGTCCGCCCACGAAGCAAACTTCTTCAACGCGGTTCGAACCCGCAAGCCGACGGTGGAGAATGAAGAGTTCGGCAACCATGCGGCCATCGGCTGCCATCTGGCCAACTACGCCTATTTCAAGAACACGATAGCAACCTGGGATGCAGCCGCGAAAACCATCCGCGGATAAGCGCTCACCCGCATTTAAATGATCTTTAAGGATTTCGACCATGAGATGCATTTCGAGAAGAACCTTCCTGAAGACAGCCTCCGCATCAGCCGCGTGCGCGGCGGTGTGGGACAGCGCGCCCTGGCTGATGGCAAATGCAATGGGCCTGCCGCTCGGATTGCAGCTCTACTCGGTGCGCGATCTGCTGCCGAAAGACTATGAAGGAACGCTCAAGCGGTTGGGCGCAATCGGCTACCGCGAGGTGGAGGCTGCGGGCTTCTTCGGCCACAGCCCCAGCGAGGTAAAGCAGGCAATGGATCATGCCGGCCTTCTCTGCGTGAGCGCTCACTATCCCATGAAAGATCTGCTGCCAAAGGTGGACGAGACGATTCAGTTCGGCAAGGATCTCGGCCTTAAGTACATCGTCTGCGCGGCTCCCATGCTGAAGGACTCATCGCGCGCAAAAGATCCCGGGTCGCGCGAAGCCCGGGAAGCGATGACGCTCGACGACTGGCGCTGGAACGCGGATCAATTCAATCACATCGGGGAACGCGTCCAAGCGGCAGGCATGAAGTTTGCATATCACAATCACACTCCAGAATTCCGTTCCGAAAATGGTGTAATGTTTTACGACGAGTTGCTTCGCTCGACTGATCCGTCGAAAGTCACCATGGAACTGGACTGTGGCTGGGCAATCGTTGCCGGCCAAAATCCCGTGGACTTGCTGACGCGGTATCCCACCCGTATTTCCATGCTGCATGTGAAGGATTTCAAGATCACGCCGGCGACAAACCCGTCCAATGCGCCGCCCTCGACTGAGCTCGGCCGTGGCACCATCGACTACCGTCCCATTTTCGAAGCGGCAAAGAAGGCGCATATCGAGCATGCGTTCGTCGAACAAGAAGAATTCGATATGCCCCCGATGGAGGCGCTGAAGATCGACGCGGACTATATGCGAGACTTCACAGCGTAGAGGACATGAAGGTACACAAAGTATTCTGCGATCCGCTAGCTCAGCACGCTGCGGATCGCGAGGTCCAGGCCGACCATCAACACAGCGGAACCGGGAATCACCAACAGTGCTTTCTTCAGTCGCCGCGGATCCCCGCCCGCAATGGCTCCGATAACCCGTGAGCTGACCGCCAAGCCAGTCCATCCGCAGGTGATGACAAAGCCGATCGCGGTGCCGGTCATGCGCGGGAAGGCATCGCCCACGATAGCCAGCGTTGTCGGAAAGACCGGCGCCATCGAGAGTCCGCTGAGAAAGACCAACACGAAAGCCGCCGCAGGCCGGTTGGTCCGCAGCATCAGAAAAGTCGTGACCGCCATCGCGATAGATGCCACCAAGGTCACGTTGATAGCGGGGGCATGAGTCAGCACCGGTAAGATGGCAGCGCGGCCGATCAGAAGCCCAAGCGCAAATCCCAGCGAAAGAATGTTGAGCGCTTGTGATTCAGGAATGCCTTGCGCGATCAAGTGCCGGGGCAGCCAGTTCCAGATGCCCACTTCGCACCCGATGTAAAGAAACAGAAAGAGTCCGATCAGAAAGAGAAGCGGGCGTCCAAGCACGGGAGCGGCGTCTGCGAGTACAAAACCTCCAACATCTGTAGGCGCAGGCATTCTGGTGGAAACCTGGATTACGAGCGTCACGACCGTGAGGGACGCGATGGTATAGCAGAGCCGAACCCAGTTGCGCCCAAAAAGATTTGCCGCGATGAACGGTGTGGTGAGTCCCCCGAGGCCAAAGAAGAGGTTGACGAGATTCAGCGCGGCACTTCGATGGGTCTCGCCGACATCGCTGACCAGCGCATTCGCGGCAGTCACCACGATGCCGCCGCCCACTCCGAGCAAGAACATGAGAAGCAGAATGCCGCGGAAACCCCGCGAGCGCGGCAGGGCAAAGAGCGCAATGGAGATGAAGGCGAGGCCGAGGATAAGGCCGATTTTCTTGCCTTCGTTATCGAGCAGCGGACCCACGCCGAGCGACGCGATGATCAGCCCCAATGCCTGCGCGGAGGCAATCGTGCCGTTCTGACTGGGCGAGAGCTGGAATCGATCCGAAAGGTCCGGCAGGATCGTGCCTAACATGGCGGCAATCATGCCGTAGATAAAGATGGCGACGATGGCGGCGAGCATCAACACGCGGCTGAGTTCCTTTCATTAGCCAGATTAAAGTTCGGGAATGTCGATCCAGCTTCGTGTTCGATGGCTTTTTAGTGCGGCGTCAAGGATTGCCAGTTGCCGCAGGCCATCCACGAACTGAGGGTATTCGGGCGGATTACTTGGCGCGCCAATCGAAGCGTAAAAACGTCGAAAGATTTGCTTGAAGGTGTCGTCGTAACCTTCGCTGTGTCCACCGGGCAGATCCGCGTAGCTCCGCGCCTCAGGCTTAAGCAGAGACGGATCTTTAATGAAGATCTCATTACCGGTGTCGCGGTGGCCCACCCATAGTTCGTCGGGACGCTCCTGGTTCCAAGCGACCGACGACCGCGTGCCGCAGATCTCAATACTGAGCCGGTTCTTGCGTCCGGCGGAGACCTGGCTGGCGGTCACGCTCCCGCGCGTGCGCGCCCCCATGTGAAAAATGACCGCGCCGAAGTCTTCAGTATTTACGGCGGTCTCAATGTAATCTTCCGGACCGAGCAGCTTGTTGGCAAAGGTCTCAACCGAATGTTTCGGCTGCTTGCGCTGGGGATGAAAGGTCTGGAGATCAGCGCACAAAGATCTGACCCGCAGCCCGGTGACATGCTCGGCCAGATCAAACCAGTGCGAACCAATATCGGCCATGCAGCGCGAAGGCCCGCCGGCCTTGGCATCGACGCGCCAGTTCCAGTCCGTCTCGTATAGCAGCCAGTCCTGAAAATATGTGCCTTGGATGACGAGAATCTCACCGATGTCTCCACCTTCGCGCATGCGCCGCATTTGCTGCACCATGGGATAGAAACGCAAATTGTGACAGACGCAATTGCGCACTCCCTTCTGGGTCGCGAGAGCCACGAGTTCTTCTCCCTGCTCAACCGTTGTGGCCAGCGGCTTTTCGCAAATCACGTGCTTGCCCGCCTCGAGTGCGTCCTTGGCCATCGAAAAATGCTGCGCGTTGGGTGTGCAGATGTGAACCGCGTCAATTGCCGGATCGCGCAGCACATCACGATAGTCAGTTGCGATTGTTGGAACGGAGAAACCCTCGCCCAGACGTCGTGCCGCTTCTGCATTCCTGCCCGCGATTGCGGCTACCTCGACAAACTCCAATCGACGCACCGCTTCGAGATGTACGCGGCCCATGAATCCGGTGCCGAAGAGAGCTGTCCTGATCGGTTTCATCGCTCTTTGTGTTCCATCCTAGACCCACCAGGGCGCAGCAGGCTGCTCGCGGATCACGATGCTGTTGAGGAAATTCGCAGCCTTGGTCAACCCCTCTTCCGGCGAAAGCAGAGTGTCTTCGTGCTCGATGGAGAGGACGTAATCGTAGCCAAACATGCGCAGCGTGGAAACAAATTCGCGCCACCACTCAGCCCCGTGTCCGTAGCCGCAAGTGCGGAAGATCCAGCTTCGCTCGCGTTCTTGCGTGTACAGTTTCGTATCAAGCACACCGGTGCGTGGCAGATTGGCAGCGTAGATCTGCGTATCCTTGGCGTGGACGTGAAAGATAGCGCCTTCAAGTACGCGGACGGCAGCGATCGGATCGATGCTCTGCCAGAAGAGATGGCTGGGATCAAAATTGCAACCCACGTTCGTTCCGGCGACGGAACGCAACCTGAGCATCGTCTCCGGGCTATAGACGACGAACCCGGGATGCATTTCAATGGCGACCCTCACACCGTGGTCGGCGGCAAACTTGGCGTGCTCGACCCAATAAGGTGCGACCACATCGTTCCACTGCCAATCAAGAATCTTCAGGTAGTCCGGAGGCCATGGACACGTAACCCAGTTGGGACCAGTCGCCTCAGGCGAATCGCCGGGGCATCCCGAAAAGTCGATCACCACAGAAATGCCAAGCTTTTCGGCGAGCAGGATAGTTTTGCGACTCACCTCCCGGTCATAAGTCGCCCGAGCTTTGTCAGGATGCAGCGGATTGCCGTGTGAGCTCAAAGCGCTGATTGTCGCGCCGTGATCAGTCAGAACTTTCTTAAACTCGGCGATAGCGTTGCCGTCTTCGAGCATCGAGAGTTTGCAATGCGCGTCGCCAGGATAGTTGCCGGTGCCGAGTTCGACGGTATCGATCTGCAGCGCTTTGAGCTTCCTGAGAACCGCAGGCAGCGAAAGCTGCGACAGCAGAGGCGTAAAGACTCCCACGCGCATGATGGTTGCTATCTCCTCGAATCGAGCGGCGTTACAGGACGCGCCGCAGGGCTCATTTTATTCCAGCTTCTGGTGCCGGACAGCAATGGAGGTGTCGAAAGATGCGACCTTGAGATTAACAGGAAGGAACGGTAGCGTGTTTGTGCAGTGCCTGTGTTCCCTCGCTGGACACTTTGACGGGGTCAGGGTTTTCAGACTAAGTGGACGAGGTGTAACGCGCCGTACCAAATCCATGCGCCCACTACCACCCAGAAGAAAGGCCAGGGATTGAGCTGAAGGGCGCACCGGTAAGGCTGGGGGACAACAACTCGCCTCAGAACCGGGGGTTTGTTCTGATGTGTTCATTCTTTATGCTTTCTTGAAGATTGCCCAAGGAGAATGCCACATCCGAACAAGCTCAGTCGCTGCTCAAGCGCAACGTCTTACTTGCTCGGGAGCAAATGAAAGCCAGCTGGGGAACCATCGCGAGCTAGATAAATTTCATTCGGCCTAAATGGAAATAGCCCGGTATAAGATATTGCTGTTCAATGGCTTACGGTAATGTTGCAACGGCTTGCAACCGGTTGCAGAAATTATCAGTCTTGACAGGGACTACGACAGGTATAAACTCACGCCAGTAGTTAATCTGTAAGTAGTGAGAAGTGCCATGAGACGTTTTTCTAAGCTAGCTTGCATTTGCGCTTTGTTCCTACTTGGCCGTGCCGTTTTCTGCGTACGCCAGCTCCAATGACAGTTTCAGCAATGTAAGTCTCGTCGGCACTTCCGGTACTGTGTCCGGATTGTTTACCTTTAACTCTTCCAACGATACGTTTTCCAATCTTTCCCTTTCCTTTGCTAATGGTGCGTTTGGTGGCGACCACGCGTCGAACGGTGGCGGAAAAGGGATCTGCGCATTCGGGTTTTGCGGCTACACCTGGAAAACACAATTAGCCGATGGGTCTTGGGTTTCGGACACCATCATTCTTAATCTTAAGACTGGTCAGTATCGCGATTTCGGAGGGATTTACAACGGGAGGACCGGTGGAGATTTTAAGTATATGTCCGTTCCCGAAGGCGGGAACGAACTGGGATACCTTCTGTTGTCCGGGTTCGCCATTCTCGCTGGGATTCTAATCTCCGGTAAGCGGCGCCGCACCGTTTGCGCCGCTCAGATCAGCTAAAATAACGTCCATCCGGAAAGTTCCGCTAAGCCTCTTCGCTTTTCCGTTCACACCCGCTACTGCTTTCTCCACCTTCATCACATTGTCATCCGGATTCCGGTCGATCAGCTTGAGGATGGGATCAATCCCGGCTTGGGCGGGTAGCTTGTCCACCGTAATCGTAAACGTGTTCTGTTCCTTCTCTATTTTCTGTTTCTGCAAATAGAGGAATCTTCCCTGCGAATCCTGAACCCCAATGTCGATGAAATCGTTCAAAGACACAGCGTGATCCTGTCCCTTGGCATCCGCGCGGAACTTATGAGCCTCGACCACCAGACTCCACCTTGTACTTGGCGTCCGGCAACTGGGAGTACTTGGCTGAACGGGTGCGGTTGTCGTAGAGCGTGACGTTCCGCCAAAGATCGTCGAACAGATACTGGTACTCCGCCGGCGTGTACTTCTGCAGATACGACATCAAGTTCAATGACACGGGATACGGTGGACCCTTGAAAGGCGAATGCCTTGGTGAATTCGGCGAGGGCCTTGTTGACATTGTCTTCGCCAATGTAATCCTGCATCTCGTACATCACCATAGCTCCTTTGCCGTAGTGAATGTATCCCTGGTTGGCGTCGACCCGGTAGAGAGGTGGCTCTTCGTTGCGCTCCTGGGCACGCCCCCGGAGATAATTATTGAGTTCGTAGCGCATGAACTTCTTCATGCCGTCGGCTCCGTAACGATGTTTCATCACCATCAAAGCCGAATACTGAGCGAGCGACTCGACGATCGAAGTCCCACCTTCCACGTTCGCGCTCATCACCTGATGCGCCCACCATTGATGGGCCGTTTCGTGCGCCGTCACGTAGAAGGGAATATCGGTTTGATCGACGGTTCCGGGATCGACATAGGTAACGAACCCGATAGCCTCGGAAAACGGAATGGTATTGGCGAACGACTCGGCAAAAGTGCCGTAGCGGGGAAACTCGATAATGCGCAACTGGTGGAACTGAAATGGACTGAAATTCTCGGGTGCAGTAGTCCAGCGTGGCTTTCAGGCTATCCATCATCCGATCGAGATTGAACTCGTGTCCGGCGTGATAGTAAAGCTCGAGGTTCACGTCGTGCCAGCGGTCGCGGCGGACTGTGTAGCGGGCGGAATTCAATGAGTACAGGTTCAGGATGGGCGCGTCCATTTTGTAATGGAAATAGCGGCGGCCATTCTCCACCCATTCTTTTTGCAGATAGCCCGGCATGATCGCGATCTGATCGGGACTGGTGCTCACCGTGGACTCGAGATTAATCCAGTCGGCCTCGCTCGATATCCCGTTCTCATTCCGCGCAGCGACATCTTCCAGCTTGGGCATGCGCTTGGCTTTGTCCAGGCCATGTTTGTGGCGCGTGCTGTCGTCGGTCAGTTCGATGTCTGCGGCGTAGCCAATGAACGGGGCGTAACGATCGTTCAGGAAAGTTCCGTTGTTAAGTGATGTCCAGATTGGGCGTACTGTTCACGAATCCGACGTTCTTGTAACTGACCGAATAGTCGAGTGCTAGACGGCCGCCGGGCGGCAGCGGCGTGTTCAAACGGTAAACATAAAAACCAAGCACGTTGTCTTCGAGAAGCGCTGTCTGACCCCCAGCGAAAGTTAGTTTGTGAATTTCGCGGTGGGGTGGTGGCACCGGCGCAAGATCCACCGGCAGCACAGTGATCGCGACTCGGTCGATCGTCGAGGAAGTCTTGTTCTCGAGCATCATAGTGCCACGCATATTCACGGAACGGTTCGCCGTATCGAGATCGATCTGAGTGTTGATATCGGTGATCTTGGGTTGAGGGACGTCTTTGTATTGCCGGTATTTCTTTTCGTATTGCGCTCGGCCTTCATCGATCGCATAAGTCGTGTAATAAGGGTTCAGAATATTCGTGTTGTAGAAAATGTATCCTCCGACCGCGAACAGAAGAACTGCACAAGCCAGCAGGGAAGTGACTGTTGGTCGAGTGAAACGAGTGGCTGCCACCTGCAGACGGCCGCGCAAGCTCTCCCCCGTGCCACGAACCCACAGAGTGTTAGTAATTATCGCGAGCGCGATGGCGGCGATGCCCCAGTACAAATGAAACCAAAACAGCGAAGCGGCGAACGGCCCGTAGCCGTTCATGTCCGAATACATGTACGGAGGAGATTGTCCGAATCGATAAAGATAATGTTGCAGTCCCATGCCCGGCAGTGCCAGCGTGCTCACAAAATAGAGCACCATCACGAAGTGCCCGAGGTATTTCTGGTTCACCAACGTGTGGATAAAGAAAGCCAGAACACAAATCATCCAGTACTGGAACAACCGGATCGCAAACAGATCGGTGAAGTAGAGTCCAAATTCGAAGCGGTGATAGCCGTGCATGACTTGCACGATGATCCCGGCGGCCATAATCACCAGGACCAAAATGATTTGTACCAGCAGCAAAGCCGTCAGTTTCGAAGTGAAGAGCACCCATCGCTGTACCGGCAAAGCGTCTACAATCTGGTTCAGTCCGGCGTCGCGCTCTCGCCACACCAACTCCCCGGCATAGAACGTAATAATCGCGAGTGCGAACACGAAGAGACCGCCGGTTGCGCCCTCGAGCATCTGGTACGTGACGGGATAAGTGTGACTCGAGAACGGATTTGTAATTTGATTCGCGGTCAGAATCGCGAATAAGCCGCCAGCCAGTAACAAGACCAGAAAAAAGACATTCTTGACCGTCTCCGTGAAGTGAATCCTGGTCAAGGAAAAGAACTGCCGCCGCGAGGCGCTGGGGGAGAAAACCGAATGCGCGACAGGCAGAGCGAGAGTCACGGGCGTGGGGATGTCTGCATCCGCAACCCGTGGTTTCCCGGCGCGCTGCGAAGGATAGGAAAAGGAAAATCTTGAGTAAGTCAAGACCAGCACAATTGCGCCCAGTCCCAGCCACAGAATACGGTTCAAAAGCAGAATGCCGGAGAGCGGGATCAGTTGGGTATTGCGCTGGAAGGGGCTCCAGTATTGGGTTAGACGGTCCACCGCAGTGGCACCGAACGGGTCCGCGAGAGCAGTCGTCGTATTGACATTCAGATTTGTGGACAGTTGCGCGGCCGTGAAATATCCGATCAACAGAATGACGGTGCCCACGTAAACTGGAAGCATCTTCTTCCACGAAGCCGCCAGCCCAAAGAAAATTGCAGTGGTCAGCACGAGATTGGGGAGAACCAAATTCAAGTACGGTTGCAAGTAGGCAACGGCGTTGTTCGGTCCCAGACGGCTCTGATCAAGCCACGGCAGGCGCATGCCAATGTAGGCTCCGATGCCCACGCTCGAGAAAATCAGGATCTGAATCACCAGAGCGCCAAGGAACCTTCCGGCCAAATAGTCGAATTTGGTGATGGGCGCGGTGTAGAAGAGATCTTTGATGTGGCTATCGATGTCCTGGTAGGTCGCCTGTCCGGCGATGGCTCCAGTCACTACGATCCCGAGGAACGTGACGTACATCGTGATCACGTTCAGAGCGTAAGGCGAATTCAGCCAGATCTTGCCTCCGGTGCCGAAGTCCACCGAGGCGCCGGAAACGGCTCCTCCCGCCATGCACACGAAGAAAATGCTTAGAGTGAGAAAAACCAGGAAGTAGATGTAAGTCGAAATCCTTCGCAGGCGCTGGCGAACTTCGAAAGCAGCGATGGTCAGGACCATAGAGATCAGTTCACCTGTCCCGCGATTTGTGAATAACCTCGGATGGTCGCGAAGTACAAATCCTCAAGATCGGGTGTCACCGCCTCGAATCCGGGATCGGGAGGGGCATCGCTCCAAGCGTGAATCAAGGTGCGACCGGCGGACAAGCGGATCAGAATCACCCGCATGCGTTCGCGATGAGAAGCGAGCTCAGAAGAGTGGATAACCTTCTTCCACACTTTGCCGTGCAGGCCGGCGACCAGAGCTGCGGGTTCGCCCGTGACCATGACACGTCCCTGGTGGATTACCGCCATCTGGCCACAAAGGTCGCTTACGTCGGAAACGATGTGAGTGGAAAGGATCACGATAATGTTTTCGCCGATCGCGCTCAACAGGTTGTGAAAACGAACCCGCTCTTCGGGATCGAGACCGGCGGTTGGTTCGTCCACGATGATCAGCCGGGGATTGCCCAGCAAAGCCTGAGCAATGCCGAAACGCTGCTTCATTCCGCCCGAGAAGCCGCCCAACGGCTTCTTGCGGTGCTCCCACAGATTTGTCTGTTGCAGAAGGGACTCGACGACTTCACGGCGCTCTTTTGAATTCTCAATGCCCTTCAGCGCAGCGAAGTGAGAGAGCAGCACTTCCGCGGAAACCTTGGGATAAACACCAAACTCCTGGGGAAGGTAGCCGAGCACTCGACGGAGTTGGTCCTTGTCTTTCAGGACGTTGATGCCATCCAAGGAAGCATTTCCGCTGTCGGCCTTTTGAAGGGTCGCCAGAGTCCGCATCAGCGTGGACTTTCCCGCTCCGTTGGGGCCTAGCAGCCCGAACATTCCTTGAGGAATCCGGAGCGAAACGTCTTGCAGAGCCTGAACGCCATTCGGATATCTCTTCGAAAGCTTGTCGATGCGTAGTTCCATGTCCACCTCGATCTGTGCGTCATATGATACGCGGCTCGGCCTCTCACAGTTTCCGATATTTCTTCATGGAATGTTTTGACCTGCAGCTAACCTGTTGTGTTCGAGCCTTGGCCCCGGCTTTCATTGACTTGCCTGTCCCATGGGACGTAGGATTCTTGCTTCCAGTGATCGGGCAAACCATCTCGCACTACCGCATTATCGAGCAACTTGGCAGCGGCGGGATGGGCGTCGTGTACAAGGCTGAGGATGTCCGCCTGCATCGCTTCGTCGCCCTCAAGTTCCTGCCTGAGCGGGTTGCCAAGGATCCGCATGCCCTGGCTCGGTTTCGATTTGAAGCTCAAGCCGCGTCCGCGCTGAATCATCCCAATATCTGCACGATCTATGACGTCGGAGAACAGGACGGCGAAGCCTACATCGCCATGGAGTTTCTAGACGGATTGCCTCTGGCACACCGGATTGCCGGTCGTCCTCTGGATCTGGTATCCCTGCTGTCGCTTGGAATCGAGGTAGCCGATGCTCTCGACGCCGCGCACACCCATGGCATCATTCACCGCGATATTAACCCGGCTAACGTTTTCCTCACCAAACGCGGCCATGCCAAGATTCTCGATTTCGGTTTGGCGAAGCTCAACGTGGGAGACGAAGCCAGCGTCAGCGGCAATACGTTCGGAGGCGTCACGCAGTCGCCGGAAGATGTAAATCACCGCGGCTCCGCTCTCGGAACCATTCATTACATGTCACCGGAGCAGGCCCTGGGCAAGCCTTTGGATTTCCGTACCGATCTTTTTTCGTTCGGGGTCGTGCTCTATGAGATGGCGACTGGAATCCTGCCTTTCAAAGGCGAGACTACCGCGGCGTTTTTCGACTCCCTCATTCATAGCGTCCCGGAGTGGCCTTTGCGCTTTAACCCCTCGACGCCTCCTGAACTCGAGCGCATCGTGAGGAAGGCGATTGAGAAAGACGTCGGGCTGCGATACCAAAGCGCGGCCGAGATGCGGGCCGACTTGCAGCGCTTGCGCCGGGAGGCTGGGTCGGGATCAAGCTTGCCGTTTGGATCGCCCGGGCGATCGCTGCCGGATTCGAAGGAGAGAATCCGCGCCATGTTTGCCGCGGCCGATGCAGCGGTGAAGCCACAACCCAAGGCAAGCATTGCAACGCGGCTTGCGTTGGCCGCGATCGGAGTCGCCGCGCTGGTTGCTCTCGCCGTATTTATGAGGCCGGCAGAGTCGCCGCCGACGGTGGCCTCGTCGTTGCAGATTACGAACGACGGCACGTCGAAGCGCTCGCTGGTCACTGACGGAACCCGGTTGTATTTTTCCGAATATCTGAGTGGCCACTCGGTTCTTCGCCAGGTTTCGACGGCGGGCGGAGAAACGGCGCCGGTACCAACCTCGCTGGCGAGCGCGGACATCTACGATTTCTATCCGGGCCGTTCTGAGTTGCTGGTGAAGGGCGTGGCGGAGGGTTCCGAGACCGAGTGGCCAGTCTGGATATTGCCGGTTCCTGGCGGATCGCTCCGTCCGGTGGGAAGCATAACCGCGCATGCGGCCACCTGGGCGCCCGATGGTCAGTACATCGTCTATGCACGCAATTCCAGTTTGTACACGTGCAACGCCGACGGCACCGATTCGCGGGAAATCATCAAGGTATCCGGAGTTCCTTTTGCGCCCCGCTTTTCTCCCGACGGCCGCCGTTTGCGCTTCACGATTCGGGACACCAATCAGCGCACCTCGTCGTTGTGGGAGGTTTCTGCCGACGGCAAGGATTTGCACCCGGTGTTGCCGAACTGGGACAAACCGGCGCAAGAGTTTGGCGGAACCTGGACTCCGAACGGAGACTACTTCCTCTTCGACTCGACTCGCGACCACACTCAGAACATCTGGGCGCTGCACGAAGTTACGTCCTGGTTTCACAAGGCCGCCGGCGTACCGACCCAGCTGACAGTCGGGCCGCTGATGTTCAGCAATCCGACGCCAAGTCCGGATGGGAAGAAACTGTTCGTGATCGGACAGCAGCGCCAGTTCGATTTGATCCGCATGGATCAAAAGTCACCGCAGTTCTCCATCTACCTTCCCGGCGTGTCGGCGGGCGAGGCGGATGTTCAGCGCAGCGGCGAGTGGGTCGCGTATGTGACGCACCCCGAACTCACGCTGTGGCGGAGCAAGGCGGACGGCACTTCCCGCACGCAAATGACGTATGTGCCCATGCAGGTGCATATGCCGCGCTGGTCGCCGGATGGAAGCCAGATCGCGTTTATGGCATCGCATCCGGGAAAACCGTGGAAGATCTTCGTGATGCCGGCCGGCGGCGGATCGCCGCGCGAAGTGACCGCGGGTGACCACAACCAGGGCGATCCGACCTGGATGCCGAACGGCGAGTCCATCGTGTTCGCGGGCATGCCCTGGCTGGAATTCGGGAGCGCGACCGGACCCAACATCCACATTGCTGATTTGAAGACTTCGAAGATCTCAGATGTGCCGGGATCTGAAAATCTGTTTAGTCCCCGCTCGTCGCCGGACGGGCGCTACATCGCGGCGCTTTCTGCGGACTCAACCAAGTTGATGCTCTACGACGTGGAGAAGAAGAGTTGGACGCAAGTTGCTGAGTCGCGCTTCGGGTTCGAGAACTGGTCGCACGATGGAAAGTTCCTGTATGTGGAAGACTATTCCAAGCAAATCGACGATCTGGTACGGGTGAGCGTGCCCGCCGGCAAAGTGGAAAGCCTGTTGAGCATCAAGGAAATTCCGCGCGGGTTCGATCCCTGGGAATTCTGGATCGGGCTTGCACCCGATGACTCGCTCCTCATGATGCGTGATCGCAGTACACAGGAGATTTACAGCCTGGATGTGCGTTTTCCTTAGGTTCGATCATGCCTCGATTGATGTGGTGCTCAGCATTCGTCCAAAACCTTTTGCCGGGTATATACCCCGAAAAATGCGTTTTCCTCCTAAATCTATGAATTGATTGGGCAAGAAATCGAGATACCCTCGTAAAATATCCCTTCTAAAGGACTTACGGAATGGGATATCTCGCTTTTACCAGCCTGTTTTCCTGCAAGTCTATGAAAACAGGTCGTGCCGGTCGGGGTTAATATCTAAAATATCCCTTTTGAAGGACTTAGTGCGATTCGCACAGGTGATCGAGGGGACGCGCAGTTTAAGGAAAATAACTTCTCTATTACCAGTATGACAGGTTCCAAGGGTAAACATGACATGGTTCGGAACTTTATTTTTGGAGTGGAATGAGGCGGTTGCGGGGAATCGTGTGGGTAAGGGGGCTTGACAAGATTTTGGGGACTGGACCATCCGCGCAGGGGTGCTGCCGGGCGCTGAAAGGACACGGGTGATAAGCAAGACCTGACCTTGCAGGCCATCCTGTCGAATGGGTCGCTACTGTCAGGCAGTTTAGGCCGACGTTCAGTGCGATGTCGTTGAGGGGGCGAACAGATGGCGCAAGCTTGTGCTAAGGGCCTGATAACCGTCAGTTGACATTAACTTCCGGTTTGCTCGTCATCCGCCCACGATCCAAAAGCTAATCCGGCCCTCCCGCCGCGCGAACGCCTTCCGCAATCTACCTGATGGCGAGGCTGCTAAGTTGGAAGAAGCTCAGCAACAGGCCGAACACGAAGAATGGCACCGAAGCATGGAGGACCGTTGTTCGGAGATTCATCTCACGTTTGGAGTTGCCGGTTAACCCTGACCCCACCCATCCGACGGTCACTCGGAGCGCAACGCTTGCATAACATCGACGCGCGCAGCGCGTGCCGCGGGCAGCGCCGACGCGATAACCGCGACCGCCATCAGTACGAACGCAGAGACGACCACAGGCAATGCGCCCGGCATCTTCATGTCCAGGAAATATCTTCCCGCCAAACGAGCCAGCACCAATCCGAATGCCGCGCCTGCAAGGACGCCGGCCGCAGCCATCACTGTGCCCTCTGCGATCACGCCCTTGAGGAGTCGCTGCGGTTCCGATCCGAGGGCCAGCCGGATACCGAATTCCCGCGTCCGCGCGCTCACCGAAAACGCCAGCACGCCCGCGACGCCCACCACTGCAATCGCCAACGCGACAGCCGCGAATACGCCAAACACCAGCGAATTTAAACGGTCGGGCGTGAGCACTTCTGCCCGAACGTCTTCTAGAGTGGCGGCGCGCTCAATGGGCTGATCGGCCGACATGTCGCGAATAATGCGCGCGACCGGCGTGACCAGCGCGTACGGATTTGCACCCGTGTGAATGAAGAGGCGACCGGCAAACATTGGACCATCGTCAAAAGCGCTGTAAACAGTAACCGTGGACTCAGGAACAACGTGTTCGTCGTCAATATCGGCGGTGACGCCGATGATGCGGTGCGGCGCCATCATGCGCGCCTTTTCGAGATCGGTTCCGCCGGCGAATTGCAGCACCGGATCCGTCCAATAGACATGCCGATTGACCGCATCCTGATTGGGGAACATGCGCTCCGCGAGAGTCTGGCTGACGATAACGACAGGCTCTTCGTTACTATTCTGGTTATCGAGCGCATTGAAATCGCGGCCGGCAACGATAGGAACGCCAAGCGCCGCAAAAAATCCGGGAGAGATGGCGCGCCACTGCGCCCGCGGATCCTCTACACCGGCGGCATGGACGTGTCCGTCGGCGGAGAATTGGAAACCAGAAGGCACGGGATTACCGTCGCGCCAGGGAACGACGTCACCGAACGCGGTCTTACTCACGCCCGGCAGGGCATCAATGCGACGTATCGCTTCCTTGTAGAAATCGACGACCTGCTGAGGTGTCTTCCCATGGGACATGGGAGGAACGTCGATAGCGAGGACGTGCTGCGTATCCAGTCCAGTCTGCGCCCTTTGCAGTGCGATCAGCGTAGTGATCAACATACTTGCGCCGGCCAGCAGCACGAACGACGCAGCGATTTGTGTCACCGCGAAGATCCGCTGGCGGCGGCTCGTGCTGCCCGTGATCCGCAAACTTCCGCTTGATAGGCTCAGTCCACTCGGCGTGCCGGAAGACGGCAGGCGCGGGACGAAGGCGAGAATCACCGCCGCGACAATAGCCAGCGCCGCTCCTACCCAAAGCAAACTCGAATCGACTCTGAAATCGAGCGCGCGAACCGAGAAGCGCGAGGCGTAGCGGGCCAGGACAGCCACCATCGGCTGTGCGCTTATTACACCGAGCGCGGCGCCAGCGCCGCAGAGCAGAAGGCTTTCGGCCAACAGCATACGGCGCAGCGCACCTGTGCTTGCGCCCAGTGCCACGCGGACCGCCAGTTCGCCTTCGCGGCGAACCGTCCGTGCCAGAATCAGGTTGGCGACATTGGAACACGCGATGATGAAAACCAGCCCTGACGCTGCGAGCAGCACCAGTAGCACGGTCCGCGCGCCCGACGTGATCTCGTCACGAAGCAACTTAGTCCCGATCTGGAAGTCCGCTTCCTGTGCATAAGCTTCGGGGTGGTCCTTCTTCATCGCGGAGTAGGCAGAGCGCAACTCAGCGCCAGCCTGATCGAGGGTAACTCCCGGAGCCAGACGGCCGAAAAGCTCAGTCATGCGATGAATGCGGCCAGTGACCATGGTTGCGGAAAGATGATGCGGGCTGGTGACGATGTTGGATATGATTTCGGTATCTTGGGGATATGGGACGCAGGGTTCGAGGACGCCAATGATGGTTGCAGACCGATCACCGATGCTACCGAGGCGAACGGTTTTGCCGAGGACCGAAGGATCCTTGTGAAAAGCGGTCGTCCAGAAACGGTAGGTGAGAACGACGACGCCGGCAGCTTTAGGACCGTCGTCTTGAGGCCCAATGAGGCGACCGAGCACGGGACGAAGGCCCATCACATCGAAATACGTGCCACTGACAACACCACCTTGAATGGAACGAGGCTCACCGAGGCCGATCATGGTGAAGTTCATGGCGGAGAAATCGCCAAACGCGCTCAGGCTTTTCACGCTCGCGCGCAAATCCTGTATCTCGGGTACGGAAAACGTAGCGTTTTCGTCGCGGATGCCGCGAGCGCTCTGCCGGATATAGATCAGCCGGTCCTCGTCGCGGTTGACAAGAGGCTTGAGCAGCACTCCGCGCACCAGCGTGAAAATGGCAGCGTTCGCCCCAATGCCGAGCGCCAGTGTGAGAATCACCGCGATCGCCAGCCCCGGAGTCCGAATCAACGAGTGAGCTGCAACTCTCAGATCGCGAACGAAGGTCATGTTCTTAGCCTCCCTGCCGACTATCAGCACCAGACTTGCCAATACAAAACGTCACATTCTACACGACTTAATATGCGATAAGTTAGTCCGCACTGTCCATTTCAGGACACCGCTATCGCAAATTCGGACACTGAAAACACAGCTTTGGCACGCGGACAGGATTGTTCTCATTCAATTTCGCGGGCTGTCGGCCAACAGGAAGTAATCCAAGCCGGCAGCAATCGTCTCAACTGGCGATAAATCTCGTGGGTGTTGAAAAAGTCACTTCGATTAGCAGGATGAGATTCAGCAGAAGCATGTTAGAAGAAAGTGATCCTGACCATGCTCTGTTTGATTCTCATCGTCGGAGGACTGCTGATCATGATGGGGCAACACGACCGCTCCGAAGCGTTGTTCTACTACTTCCGCCTGGAAGATCAGGTTCCAGAAGACCATCTGCTGCGGCTCATTGAAAAGCACATCAGCTTTGCCTTTGTGCGCGAGAGGTTGAAGCAGAGTTACAGCGAGACCGGTCGTCCGTCGATTGATCCCGAGCTTCTGCTGCGCATCCTACTGATCGGCTATCTATACGGCATCACCAGCGAACGGAAGCTGGTGGAGGAACTGCGCATGCACTTGGCGTGGCGCTGGTTCACCGGTCTGGGCTTCGATCAGGAGATTCCACATCACTCCACGTTCTCCAAGAACCGGCACGGACGGTTTCAAGAGTCGAAGCTGTTTGAGCAGTTGTTTGAGCAGATCGTGCGGCAGTGTGTGGAAGTGGGGCTGGTGCAAGGGACGCATCTATCAGTAGACGGCAGCTTCATCGAAGCGAATGCGGCCAAAGAGAGCCGCATCCCGCGTGAGCAACTCAGGGAAGCGGCGCAAGTGAACCAAACTGCGTGTCAGTACTTGGTGGAACTGGAGCAGCAGAACCCCACCGAAGAGCCGGTGCATCAGCAAGACCAAGTGTCGACCACGGATCCCGATTCCACCTACGCCACCAAGGGCGGGACTCCAGCCCGACTGGGGTACTACGACAACTATCTGGTGGACAATCACAGTTGCGTGATCGTGGGGGTACAAGCAACGGCGGCGCGCATGAGCCAGGAGACCGTCGCTGCACAAGACATGCTCACTCGCTTCACGCAATGGCAAGGACGAGAGCCAGAATCGGTAGCAGCCGACACGACCTACGGGAACGGGGAGTTCTTGCAATGGTTGGCCGATCGAAGCATCACTCCCTATATGCGAACCCGCGACAGTGCTCTGAGAAAGAACAATCCCGGCTATGGCCCGGAGCGATTTACTTATCAGCCCGAGAGCAATACCTACCGTTGTCCTGCAGGAGAGCAACTGAACTACGTGGGGCTCAACGTTCGCAATCGAGCCCATGCCTATATCGGCAGCGCGAAACGCTGCGGGGCATGCTCACAAAAAGCACAATGCACGACTGGACGATACAAGTATCTCGCCATTCACATGCATGAGTCGGTACGACAACGGGCGCGGGAGTTGGCGCAAACGCCCGAGTTCGCGAAGGCACAACGACAGAGAAAGAAGGTGGAAGCCCTCTTCGCGCAACTCAAGAATCAGATCGGATTGCGGCGCTTACGCCTGCGCAGACTGAAGTTCGCGCGAGAGCAGTTCTTCCTGGCAGCCGTGGCCCAGAACATCAAGCGACTGGTCCGCTTCCTCAGCCAGCAAGCAGCACCGCTGGCTGCCAGCAACTAGAAACCCGTGAAGAACCTGCCAGTCCCCTACATCACGCCGCAACACAGCCGCGCAATCTGTGACTTTTTCAACAGCCACTCTCGATTACACTCAAAATCCCCCATCGGATACGAATCTGTGTCCGATACATAGAAACTCGGCAACGCTCTCGGTACGGTCGAGTCGAAGCTAATACAGGTTATGGGCTCTAGACGACGACCCTTTGCTGGATGCCGCCCGATTCGACAACCTAAACCCTGGCATCTTCAGCTCCCTGCTTTCCAGAAAAGTACATTGAAGACCCAGGTTACCGCCCGAAGGATGGGCGCGAACCTGGAGCACCGGGCTTGGGAGAATTATGTCAAGATCGAGGCGACTGCACCTATTTGTGCTGCGGGCATCGTCGCCTCCCAGCCTTACGCAGAGAACGCGGAAGAGTGGGGCACCCCAGTTTTTGTGTCGTTCAGTCTCAGGTAAGTCAGTCTCACAGCTGCAATGGTGGGCTGGGTACTGGGTAGGTCAGAATGAGTAACGGAGGGACTCGGTTACGGTGTTGGCGTGGAAGTAGCGGGGGGCGGTGGGACCGACGAAGGAGCCTTCGTTGTATTGGTAGTAATTCCAGCCGCTGTTCCAGGCAAATCCCTTGGTCAGGTCGACGCTGAAGTTGGCTACGGGTTGGTAGTAGAGGTACTGCAAAGAGCCGAGCGGTTGCAGGATATTGAACTGGGGCGTAGTGCCGTCGACGCTGGTAATGCTGCCGCCGAGGTTCAGGGTGAGGCGCTTGATGGGCTGGAAGCGGACGGTGAACATTCCGAAGTTGGTGTGGTTGGTGTAGTAGGAGTTGGCCAGCAGCGGGTTGGACGAATCATTGACGGCGCAGGACGCGGCGTTGTTTACGAAGGGAAGGCTCACGCCGGGCGGCGGGGTGTCGTTAAAACAGATCAGGGCGTTTTGCATGACGTCGTTGTAGTTGTAGGCCAGATCGAGGGCGAAGTGCTCGTTGGGCGCGAGGGAAGCGGTGAGTCCGTAGTTGCGGTTGTGTCCCTGGTAATTGGTGGAGGAATCGCCGTTCGACTGCTGGAAGATGTTGATCGATCCGCCGAGGACTGCCCATGGCTTCGGGGTGTATCCAGCCTGAAAGCGGTACTGCGACTGCTTGCGGGGAGAGATTCGGACGATCACATTGTCGAAGCTGGTGTACTGCTGATTGAAATTCAGGCGCAGGCTGTGGATGGGGCGCGCCCAGACGCCGAAGAGTTCGGTATAGCCGTGGATGGCGAAGTAGTCTTCGTCTCCGGGCAAGAAGTCGTTGAAGTGTTTGAAGACCTGGTCGCTATAGCGGAAGCCAAGGTTCACCCCGACTTTTTTCGAAATGTCCCAGGCGACCTGAGTCTGATTGGTGATCCAAGTCTGATTGAAAGAGGACTCGGTCAAGGTGGTGGCGGACTGCGGGGCGGTGGCGCTGAGCGGGGTCAGCAGGTTGCAGGTGGCGGTGCAGACGTTATCGATCTCGGTGAAGTTGGCGTTCTCGGGGATGCGGAAAGCCCAATAATAAAACTTGTCGATGATGCGGATATGTTTGGTTACGTGGACGGTTCCTTCGAGATCGACCACGTTGGAAATCTGGCGGACGCTGCCGTTTCCCGTGGTGGTGAAGGCGCGGGTGGTGGTGCGCGTTTCGAGGCCGTTGAAGGATTCGTCCAGCGGCGTGTTCATGTTCGCGGCGCTGTATGTATAAGACCCAATCAATTCCACGCGCGGGAAGTAGTTGCTGCGCAGGCTGACCCGCTCCATGGGAGTGGAAGTACGGATACGCTGGTTACGGAAATAGCTGAAGTAACCGTTGCAGTTCAGATTGGTGAGGGTTCCTGGCGGGCTGATGAGACTGGTTGCGGGCGCCACGACGGCGCAGGGGGACTTGTTGGCGGTGTCGAAAGGAAGTCCGAGTTCGACGGTGCCTCCGCCGGGCAGGAAGGCCATGGCGAATGAGGAGAGTTGCGGGTCGGTGTCTCCTTTGTAGTAGTAGAGGAACTCGTCAAAGCTAAGGACAGTCCGAGGCGCAACCTTAAAGTCCATGCCAATACGATAGGCGTTCATGGTGGTGTTCCACGGTTGCAGGAGCAGCGCGTCGGTTCCAGTGTGGATGCTGGTGTAGGAAGGGCCAGTCATGTTGTTGTGCGAATAGCCGAAGCGGAAGCTCACCACCGATTGCGGCAGGAGGGTGAGATCGATGTCGGTCATGCGGCGCGTGGTGTCGAAGGCGTGGGCGGAATTGAGCACGGGGATCGAGGGACTCGAAGTCGGAGGGTTGAGGGGGTTGACCAGCAGATCGTAGTCAAAGAAATTCTGGTCGCGACGGAAACTGGCGAGGAAGTTGTACCACTTGTTTTTCTCCACCCGGGCGCGCAAGACGTTGTTGGGATCGCCGCCCCATCCGAAGCTGTTGATGGAAAGATTGTCGAAGAGCAGGCCCTGGTGATCTTGCGATTGCATGGAAAAAGTTTCGTCGAGAAACCGCGGGCCGGTCTGGAGGTTGACCAGGGTGTCGTACATATCGCTGCTGCCGGTCACGTTGGTGTAGCGGTAGCCGATTTCGGCGGACGTATGAATGACGTAATCACCGGCGGTGACGCCTTCCTGCTGCGTGGGCTGGTTCTGGCTGCCGCCGGAGGATTGCGCAGGTAGGGACTGCACTGACGACGCTAGCGTGCCAAGAACGAGCAGGAAGTTCAGGAGGGTCGGCAGGCCGAGTTTTCGGGGCGAGGTCATGCGTCCTCACTTGAAAAAGACATTGCTGAAATTGGAGCCGTGAATGGCTACGTGGCACATGGTGCAAGCCTGATACTTGGCGGACTGATTGTGGGCGGGTCCGGCGGGTCCCTGCGTGGGGAAAGTGTGGCACTGCAGACAGAGCATGTTCACCAGACTCACCTTGAGGAAGCGAGGGTTGGTTGAGCCGTGAGGGGTGTGGCAACTGACGCAGCCCTCGGTCTTGACCGGCACATGCTCGTAGACGAATGGGCCCTGCTTGTCGACGTGGCACTTGTAGCAGATGGCGTCGCCGTTGGGCATGGTTCTGAGCTGAGTCGGGATCGCCGTGCCATGGGGGTTGTGGCAATCGTTGCATTGCAGAAGACCTTCGTTGACGCGGTGATGATAGGGTTTGGCGAAGTCCGCTTTGGCCGAAGTGTGGCAGCCGTAGCATAACTGCGGCGTGCTCTGGACCAGCAAGTGCGGTTTTTCCTTGGCGTGATGGGGCGAGTGGCAATCGAGGCAGCCGACGTTGCTGCTGGAGTGGGCAGACTCGGGAAAATGGGCCTGCTCGTGGCCTTCGCCGTGGCAAGTCAGGCAACGGGCGCTGGTCTCTTGCCGGGAGTGATCTTCGAAGACGAATATCTTGGTCTTGTCGCCGCCACCTTCCACATGCTCGGCTCCGGGACCGTGGCAGGCTTCGCAGCCTTGCTTTGAGGGAGCGGCATCCTTATTAAGGGTGGTCTTCCAGTGGGGCGATTTCTCCCAGCCGTTGTAAATCTCTTCATGGCAGGTCTTGCAGGTTTCCGCGCCGACGTACTTGGAGGAATCGGTCGATGAACCGGCGGCCGCATGCATCGCGGGCGATGGGGCACCCTTGCCACTCTGCGGGGAGGTCTGGCCCGGCACGAAGGCGACGAGCAACAACGGAATCAAGACCGAGAACAAAAAACCATAGAACGGGGAATTTGAGCGCATTCGCTCCCTCCCTCGATCTCCGCACTTTCATGCACGAGTGAAAGGCGGATTGTCTGTGGCGCACAGGGTTAATGGATTCTCTACTATCGAACCGCTGCGGCGCAAGTCTGTGAGTGAGAAAAAAATGGAAATGTCACGATTAGTTCCCGTTCTGACTCTATTGCGAAATTGGTCCGTAGCATCATGCCGGTCGAGACATGCGCGAGTCCACCTTCCCTTGACATTTGTCTGAGACGCCCAGCAACATGCTGCATACGTCTGGAGGTGTGCGATGGCAACGGGAAACGACCCGATTCTCGACGGTCTCGGAATGGCTCACCTGGGCAGCCCAAAAGCCTTGCTGGGAAACAAAGGCGGCCGGATGCTCGGGGAGTTCAAGGATTTTGCGATGCGTGGCAGCATGCTCGACATGGCGGTAGGCATTATTGTTGGCGCAGCCTTCGGGCGACTTGTGAACTCGTTCGTCTCCGATGTCCTGATGCCTCCGATCGGAATGCTCACCGGGCACTCGGATTTCTCGAACAAGTTCATTAACCTCTCAGGACATGCCTATGCCACGCTTGCCGAGGCCAAAGCTGCGGGCGCGGCGACGATCAATTACGGGCTGTTTTTTAATGCAGTGTCCGACTTCGTGATTGTGGCTTTCGTGGTATTCATGCTGATTCGTCAGGTGAATCGCCTGAGGAATGAACAGAAGGCATCCGTCGCAGTAACGAGGGACTGCCCATTCTGTCTCTCCGCGGTTGCGATCAAAGCGAGCCGCTGTCCGCATTGCACCTCAACGCTGACAGCCTAAGGTGACGTCAGCAACCGAGTTTTCTGGCCCAGGCCCCGACCAGTCCGTACGAAACCACAACCGCTCGCCTGGCCATCACCTCATTGCGAATGCGGTCGGCCAAACTATCAATCTGTACATGCTCAGGGGAAGCAATGTTGAGTTTTTGCAGAGTCGGCACCAAACTTCGCACCGCTTCGGCAAACAGGTTGTAGACGGGACTCTCGGCTGCGCCAGAGACCAATGCATCCATGCGCATGCTCGGTGCGGGCAATCCGGCGTCGAGGAACAAGGAATGCATCTCTAGTCCGAGTTCGGGACGGGCACCGCTGCCGCGCAGTGCCTCTCCCATCCACCTGGCTGCTTCGTCGAACACAGGAACGGCTGGACAGGAGCGGCATGCGCTCGAATCAAGCTCCTGAAACACCACCACGCCATCTGCACGAAGGTGTTTTGTGATCTCTCTCAGACTCCAGACGGGATCGTCCTGATACATCAGCACGAAACGGCCGACAATCGCGTCAAAAGGCTGATCGAACGGCATTGCGGCGGGATCGCCCAGGACAAAACTCACGTTGGGATAGTTGCGGCGAATTCCGCGTGCTCGGGCCCTCTGTACTGCTTCCGCAGACCGATCTACCCCGAGGACGTGCCCGTCCTGGCCGACCAGATCCGCAACCAAGAAGCTTACGTCTCCGCTGCCGCTGCCGACATCGAGGACGCGCATCCCGGGTTTTATTCCGGCTTGAGCAAAGAGCTGCAAAGTGAACGGTGCGAACACGCTGGCTTGAAATGCGAGACGGTCCAATTCACGGGAAGAATGGCCCAGAGGGTACTCGACCTGAGGAGTAGGGCTTGTAAATTGTGATAAAGACATGCGATCTCCAATCATTAAAGTCAAAAACTATTAGTGGCTGAGGCGTTTTTTGAGAGGGATCCATGGCCCGACTTACCTTTTGGCGCAGGCAGCACCCTGGACAACGCAACCAGGCTCCGCGCACACTGCCGGGTGGAGACAAGCCCCCTAAGATTGAGGCTCGGGTCTCCCTCCGAGGTTCAGGTCAGGCCGATGGATATCCGTCTCTACTTGGGATATCGGAAACCGAGGGGAAAAGACGACAGGCAGAAAGACATTAATGGGGGTGTGGGGTCAGCCCGAGGGCACGGGGGCGGTTCGGCACCTTCTGATAGCAAGTGCACAGCACTCATTGCCGCTAAGCACTATGGCAATCCGGGCAATTCATTGACTTGCCATGGCTTGGACCCTAATATAATCGCGCACGCAGCGAGCCGACTTCGTTGATTGACCAGACCATTTCGCACTACCGCATCATCGAGAAGCTTGGCGGCGGCGGCATGGGGGTGGTTTACAAGGCTGAGGACATGGAACTTGGCCGCTTTGTCGCGCTCAAATTTTTGCCCGATGAGTTGTCGCGGGACCCGCAGGCGCTGGAACGCTTCCGGCGGGAGGCGCGTGCGGCGTCGGCGCTGAATCATCCCAATATTTGCACAATCTACGAAATCGGCAAACACGGCGAGCAGTCTTTTATTGCCATGGAGTTTCTGGACGGCACGACGCTGAAACATCTCATCGCAGGCAGGCCGTTAGAGAACGAAACCGTGCTGGCGCTGGCGATTGAGATTGCCGACGGGTTGGACGCCGCGCATTCGCAGGGAATCGTTCATCGTGATATCAAGCCGGCGAATATCTTTGTCACCAAACGCGGTCATGCCAAGATTCTGGATTTCGGGCTGGCCAAGGTCGCAGCCAAAGCCGGTTCGTCAGACGAGGTTGCGTCGGCGAATACGATGACGGCGGCGATCGAGGATCAGCATCTGACAAGTCCTGGCTCTACCCTTGGGACCATCAGTTACATGTCGCCGGAGCAGGCTCGCGCGAAAGAGTTGGATGCACGCAGCGATTTGTTCTCTTTCGGCGCTGTGCTTTATGAAATGACGACTGGGGCGCTTCCGTTTCGTGGCGGGAGTTCGGCGGAGATCTTCAAATCCATTCTGGATGCGGCACCGGTTCCGGCACCGCGGCTCAATCCTGACACTCCCCCGGAACTGGATCGCATCATCAACAAGGCGCTCGAGAAAGACCGCAACCTGCGCTATCAAAGTGCGGCCGATCTGCGAACCGATCTCACGCGACTGAAGCGCGACTTCGACTTCGGGCATTCGTCGAGCGCTTCGGCGGTGAGCGCTGCTGGTGCGGGCTCGACGGCTTCCGCTTCATCGGGCGTAGCACTAGGCCGATCCCGCAAGAACCTGCTGATCGGCGGGGCCACAGTGTTGCTTACGGTCGCGGCGGCCGTTGCGCTGTACTTTGTGCGACAAAGTTCCGAGAAGCCGAAGGTCAACTCAATCGCGGTGCTGCCGTTTGTCAATGCGACCGGGGACCCAAACAATGAGTATCTGAGCGACGGTTTGACCGAAAGCCTTATTGGGACTCTGTCGCAACTGCCGAACGTCAAGGTGATGGCGCGCAGCACGGTCTTCCGCTTTAAGGGAAATCAGGAAGACCCGCGTCAGATTGGCAGAGATCTGCAAGTTGGCGCGGTTCTTATGGGACGCATTACGCAGCGCGGTGATGAACTGGGCGTGCAGGCTGATCTGGTCAATACCGGGGATGGCACGGAGCTGTGGGGCTCGCACTATGCCCGCAAGCAGGCGGATATCACGCAAGTGCAGAGCGACATCACACGGGACATTTCGAACAGCCTGCGAATCCAGCTGAGTGGGAACGAGCAACAGCGGTTGGGGCGTGCCGGGACGACGAACCCGGAGGCATACCGGCTGTATCTCGAAGGTCGCCAGCTCTGGTATGGGCGCACGCCCGCGGGCCTGAAGAAGAGCATTGATTTATTCCAGCAGGCGATAGCCGCCGATCCTGCTTACGCGCTGGCTTACACCGGACTGGCCGACACTTACAATGTGGTTTCGAGCTATGGCATTGGCATTTCGTCCAAGCAGGCACGTGTGCTTGCGGACGAAGCGAGCCGCAAGGCGCTTGCGCTGGACGACTCGCTTCCCGAAGCACATCTGGCACGCGGCGGTGCGCTGTCGATGGCGTGGCGGTGGAACGAGGCCGAACAAGAGTTTCGGCGCGCTCTCGAACTAAACCCCAATAGCGCAGGCGCTCATTATTTTTATGCCTTCAGCTTTCTGGTTCCGGAAAAGCGCATTGATCAGGCGCTGGAGGAATTTCGGACCGCTTTATCGCTCGACCCGCTCTCTTCGATTGTCAACACCAATTACGCGACCGTGCTCATGGTGGCGCGCCGCTATCCGGAGTCGCTCGCGCAGTACCAGAAGACTTTGGAGCGGGATCCGACCTTCGGTCCAGCGCATTACAAGTTGTCGCAACTATACGCTACGACTGGTCAGTTCGCGGAGGCGGTGAGTGAATTCCGAAAATACAAAGACATTCCAGGTTCGTGGAGCCCCGACGCGCAAGGCTATAATAAGCTAACGCTCGCCGCGCCAGCCGAGGATGATGACGTCTCAGCTATCGCAGTGAGTTTCGCGGTGCTCGGTGATCGTAACAAGGCGCTTGATTACCTCGAGAAGGCGTTCTCTAACGAAGACGATGAACTGATCTTTTGTATTCGCTATCCTGCGCTCGACCCCATCCGTACGGAGTCCCGTTATGCCGATCTGATGAAACGGCTCGGACTGCCAGAGTAGCGGGCTCTCTCCTGCCGGACTTGCTGCTCATCCGAACCTCGGCTGGTTTAAGATGAAGCATGTGGGACGCGCCTGGTAGGGCGTCCGGGAATTCCGAGACTTGAGGTTAGTGAATGTGCAGGAATATCAAAACCCTTTTCAACTTCGATCCACCTGTCACCGACGACGAGGTTCGAGCGGCTTCGCTTCAGTTCGTGAGGAAGATCACCGGCTTTAATAAACCTTCGAAGGCGAACGAAGCGGCATTCCTGGCCGCGATCGAGGAAGTAGTCGAGAGTTCGACTCGCCTTCTCCGTTCACTTGAGACGACTGCGCCGCCAAAGAATCGGGAAGAAGAGGCCGCCAAGGCGAAAGCGCGAGCTGCGGAAAGATTCGGCGCTTGAATCGTCGTAACCCTTGTCAGCATAGAAGCCAATTACATTGTTTGTTACCAACGTTATCCAGACAATCACTAATTTCGATTGGACTCGGCGTGTGCGCGCACGTAGAGTTGCTTCAGACAAGGTGACACGCGGAAGTGTGCTTAGCGCATACGATGTGAGTGATGATGAAGTAAATGCTTCGAACCGACTGTAACGGATAAAATAATGGAACCTGAGAGCCTGGGATTGGAAGAAAATCAAAACGAAGTTCAAGAATTGGATCTAACCGGACACGCCCGAGAAGTTACTCACGTCATTCCTCTGGAGGAAATCGCCAACCTGGCGGCGGCTGAGGGCCGACCCGCCGAGACCCTGATGAATGTGGTTGCATTGATTGCCAAGCGATTTGGGACCGACGTGTGCTCGGCGTACCTGCTCGAACCGGACCGGGCAAATCTGGTACTGGCCGCAACCGTTGGCCTGCGGCGGGAGTGCATCGGCAGTCTCCGGATGGCAATCAACGAAGGGCTTGCGGGCCTGGTCGCGGAACAGGTGCGGCCCGTGGCGGTTGAGCAGGCGCACAGTCACCCGCGCTTCAAGTATTTCCGGGAAGCTGGCGAGGATGCCTACCAGTCTTTTCTTGGAGTTCCACTTGTCGATCGAGGAGTTTTGCAGGGTGTACTCGTGGTTCAAACAGTAGAGCCGCGGGTCTTTGGCGAAGATGAGGTTCACATGCTGGCCGCGGCGGCGGCGCAGGTAGCGCCGGTGGTGAGCGAAGCGCGGACGCTTGATCGCTTCATTGCTCCAGCGCAGGAACGTTTGTGGGCTCTGGCTCGCAATCTATGGTGGAGTTGGGACCACGATGCCGCAAGTATTTTTCGCGATCTCGATCCGGTGCGCTGGAGACAGCTGAACCAGAATCCGGTTTCGCTGCTGGCGGAGTTTCCCCTGGCGAAACTCGAAACCCGCGCTGCGGAACTCGTGCTGCACAGCCGCATAAATTATGCCTGCCGCCGCTTGCAGGAGTACATGCAGGCGGATCGCACTTGGGGAACGAGACACGCCGGAGTCCTGCGGCCTTGTCCGGTGGCGTATTTTTCTGCGGAATTCGGATTGCATGAATCCCTTCCGGTTTATTCGGGCGGGCTCGGCGTCCTGGCCGGAGACCATATCAAGAGCGCGTCCGATCTTGCCATTCCACTCGTCGGCATTGGGTTGTTTTACGGACAGGGATATTTTCGTCAGCGCCTCGATCGCAACGGCTGGCAGCAGGAAGAGTATCTGGAGACGGACGTCAATCAATTGCCTTTGGAGGCCGCGATCGGCAAGAACGGTCGTCCGGTTGTGGTGACGATTGAGACTCGCAGTGGTTCGATTCACGCTAAAGTCTGGCGGGTGAAAGTTGGACGCTGCGATTTGTTCCTTCTGGATTCCGATGTAGAGGGGAATGCTCCCGACGATCGCGAGCTGACGTCCCGGCTTTATGGGGGAGACGCGCGGACGCGGATCCGGCAGGAGTTGTTGCTGGGCGTTGGCGGATTCCGTGCTCTGAAAGCTATGGGCATCGTTCCGGGCGTGCTTCACTTGAACGAAGGGCACAGCGGTTTTGCGGTGCTGGAAGCAATCCGAATGCGCATGGAAGAGGAGGGCATCGGGTTCGATGTCGCGGCGCCGCGGGTCTCACGGGAAGTGGTCTTCACTACCCATACTCCGGTGCCTGCCGGACACGATCGCTTTGATACGGAGCTGATTGAAGAACATCTTGGTCCCCTGCGGGAGTTGATGGGGCTGTCCCAGGAAAGCCTGATGGGGTTGGGACGCGAAGATCCGAATAGCCAGCACGAGACATTTTGTATGACTGTGCTCGGCCTGAGACTCTCTCGACGAGCTAATGCGGTGTCTGCGCTGCACGGCGAAGTGTCCCGGGCGATGTGGACCGGGCTGTGCCCGGGCAAACCGGAAGACGATGTTCCCATCGGACATATCACCAACGGGGTTCATGTTCCCTCATGGCTCGCGCCGCAGATGTTTCGCCTCTATGATCGCCACCTGGGCACGAACTGGCACCAGCACAGCAGCGAAGCGCGCATCTGGGAAGGCATTGAGAGCGTGGACGATGGCGAGCTCTGGGAGACGCATCTTAGCCTGAAGTCGCGCCTGCTCGAATTCGTGCGCCGCCGCGCGGTCGAACAAGCCGAGCGCCGGGGCGAATCACGAGAGGTTTTGCAGAGACTCGGCAAGGTGCTCAGTCCGGACGCGCTGACCATCGGATTTGCTCGCCGCTTTGCGACCTACAAGAGAGCCAACCTGATTCTGACGGACATCGAGAGCCTGGCGTCGATGGTGAACGATCCCAAGCGTCCGGTGCAGTTCGTGTTTGCCGGCAAAGCGCATCCTCATGACGAGCCGGGCAAACGGGTGTTGCAGCAGATTGCGGAATTGATGCGTAATTCCCGGTTCGCAGATAAGTTCGTCTTTGTCGAAGACTATGACATCAACGTGGGACGTTATTTCGTGCAGGGCGTCGATGTGTGGCTGAACAACCCGCGTCGCCCGCTAGAGGCCTCGGGCACGAGCGGACAGAAGGTCGTGCTGAATGGTGGACTGAACCTTTCCGTTCTCGATGGCTGGTGGGCGGAAGCGTATGACGGCATGAACGGATTCGCGATCGGGACGGGCAGAACCCATTCCGACATGAGCGTTCACGATACGCGCGACGGAGAGGATTTACACCGGACGCTTCGGGACGAAGTGATTCCCTTGTATTACCAGCGTGATCGTGACGGTCTCCCGCGGGGCTGGATCCAGCGCATGAAGCGCACCATCCGCACCTTGGGTTGGCGCTTCAATGCCGATCGCATGGTGATGGACTACACGCTGAAGTGCTACGTTCCCGCAGCCGGGGGCACATCCAGCGACATGAGGTCGGCCTGGTGAGGTGCCTGCGGGAAGCAGTTGGCCGTGAAAGTTTCGCGTGATTCTGCAGTCGCCAGCGTGGACGCGATCTGCATCGTAAGAGAAAGTGCTAGTGTTCCGCGCATTCCCGATCTAAGAGTAAAGCTGCCACTTGGTGCGTGTGTATGCGATTCGGAATCCCCTGCGCTCGGCATTGCGTTGGGAATCGCTGCCCGGTACTGCGACCATCATGGCCAGATCACATCCGTGGTCGAAGGCGTAGCGCATGCGCTCGTGAAGGAGCGCGGTCTGCAGACCACGGCGACGCAGCTCAGGCACGGTCGCCGATCCGCCGAACAGAGCAACTTTGTCATGGATCAGCAACACGCCAGCGGCGCCAGGTTCACCGTCAACCTCAGCCAGGAAACACAGACTGTGCTCACGGGCTGAAATTATGATGCCGAGTTGCAGAAGAAAATCCATAAGTTCCGGATGTTCGTGTGCCCAGCCGCGTGCGCTTACGTTCGACCAGAGTTGCGCTTCTTCGGAGCTCGTGATGCGCACCCGGATGCCAGCCTGTGTTTGAGCCGCAGGCTGCTCCACCGATCGATAGAGGACGTTGCTGACTTCGATTGGCCTGTAGTTGCGTTTACAAAGCAAGTCCAGCGCGGGTACTCCGGCGAGAGGGCTTACTTCGTGGTGCACCTGCGACCTGCGGTCGAGGAAGAAGCGCTCAATCACATCCAGCGAAGCAGGGGTCAGTTCCTCGAATATGCCGAGTCCGAAACTCTGAGTGATGGGGGAGTCGACGCCGTTGAAGACTGCGTATGCCCCGGCGCACTCAATCCACGCCGCATTGCACTCGGGGAAGAGCCGCCGTTGAGCTTCCGCGTACTGAACACACGCGTTCGCTTCGGCGCGTTCCAAACGTCTCGAGAGAGCCAGGTCAGAAAACGGCATGACGTCAGCTATGGTATACGGCTCGGATGAATCGTGTCTCGGTGCAGACCGGCTACTGCAAATTGAGCTGCTTCAACTTGACGGCGCAACGTGTGTTGCCGCAGGTTCCCACCGTGGAGTTGGTGAGAGTAGTGAAATACATGCTTGAAGCCTGGGTTTGGGTGCTCACGTTGTCAACAATGATGCCGCTGATTCCACCTGGGTAGTTGACGCTATTCAGCCCGGCGGTAATGCTCCCGGAGCTAATGTCGTTGGTGATGATGTAACCGTTCGCGCCCGCGGCAACCAACCCGCTCATCAGCAAGTCGTGATCGTTCACGCTGCCGCCGAGGGTCAAATTAGGATTGTAGAGTTCGGTGTAGGGAACGCAAGGGATATTGGTGACGTTGATGCGCTGCAAATGCGCCACAGGCGTGGAGTTCATCACGGGATAGGAAGTGAAGCCGATCCAATAGTGGGTGGGGGTGGTATCAGCGGGGCCGGTTCCACACAGGAAGAGTTCACCGGTGGCTGGGTTGCTGCTCCAATATTCGTTGTCGAAAGCGCCGGTATGAAGATCGATGCCGCCGAGGCCGACAGGGACGATCACTTCTCCAGTGAGGTCCATCTTGAGTTGCGCCACCACTGCGCTTGCACCCACAACGCCATTGTTGCCGGACAATGCAAAAATCCGCTGGCTGCCGCCGGAGCTGTCCATAATGATGGAGTCAGGGATGCCATAGGCAGGTCCGTTGGCGGTGCAGTCCGATCCCGTGCCGGTGCGGCCGGGAGGGTGAGCGGTAGTACAACCACCGCCGCCGATCATGACCGGGCCCGCGTTCAAAGTGGGCGGGCTGCCACCGGCATTGATCACCCAAACTTCGCCCAGCTGATCACCAACAAATAAACGGCCGCTGGGAAAATCATAGACGCCGCCGTTCGGCATCGGCTGCGTGCCCCCTGTGCCCTTGACGGGAAGAGTGAAAGCCCAGTCCACGGCCGGTTGGGCGTTCAGGGCGCAAGTGAAGACGCAGCTGATGCGATAAATCTTGCCATCGTCGCTGGCTACGAAAGCCTTGTCAGTTTGATAGTCCACCCACGCGGATGCGAGCGAGTTGGTCGCCGTGGCCGAGTAGGTCACGGATTTGAGACAAGAGCTGGCGGCGGTGCAGGAGCCATTGAGTGTGGGCGCCGCAGCCTTCGTGGCGGAGGTTCCTTCGCCCTTCTTCCATGTGAGCACGTGGAAGATGGAAGATGCGGCGGCGCTCTCCACGTAAGCAACTTTCGTGCCGTCGACCGAGATGGAAGCTGACGTCAACACCGAACCCGCGGCTGTGCTTCCGTTGTATGCCCAGTTCACCGTAGGATTGGCGCCGCATAGTCCGCCGGTTCCTGCATACAGGTTGTTCACCCCGACCACATTCGCCTGGCCGTTGGTAGCGCCAGCCACGTTCAGGCCGTACACTACGTAGTCGTTGGCGCAATTCGGTGTGCCATTGATATCGAAGCTGAACTTGGCAGGAAACATGGATTGAGCCACGTTGCCCGTGCCCAAACTGAGACTCCAGTCGATATTCAGATCCCGCTTTATCATGTTCTTCACGTTGGTGCCGTCGATGATTCTGCGGCGGCCGCTCAGAATCGGCGGAACATGAACGTTCTCGGGGTCTTGCAAGGCCGCGGGGAGCGACACCATGCCCTCATGCACCTGCACTAGATTGCGTTCCGCCAAATGGAAAAGGATGCGGGGCTCGGTTCGCGCGGCCTCCAGGTTGGCGGACGACGGTCCGCCGCTAACAACTATGTGGCGAGAACTCCAGTCCGTCACCCTGCCAACATGGGTTCGGGTCGGCGTATCGTCTACCTGCGCTGTCAAAGGAAGGGCGGCAATAAGAAGCCATGAAACTCTGCGGAAATGACGCAATAGACTCATCGTTCCTCCCGCGGATTTGAGTGGAGGCGGAGATCGACCGGATCATCGTCAGTTTAGCAAAGAGCCTTCTCACCCAGCTGGGTTCGTTGGAAAAGGCATCAAAGCAGTAATTTCGCGATGCGCATGCATTCCTCAGATATAATGTTGCGATTTTGCAGCTTTGATTCAGCCGCACCGGAGGCCTTTTGCGCCTGTCGCTGGATACTCGCGAGGTGGGACGAGTCACCATCGTGCGCTGCAACGGGCGAATTGTTGCGGGTAGCGAGTGCGAGTCGCTGCGCACCCACGTTGCCTGGTTGTTGCGCGATCGTCGGTCCATCGTCCTGCATCTGGGCGATGTCGGATTCATTGACAGCAGCGGTCTGGGGACGATTGTTCGCTCTCTGACCAGTACTCGGCAGGTCAGGGGGGACCTGAAGCTTTGCAATGTGCCAGAACATGTTCGCAAGGTTCTGGAGCTTTCGCAGCTGACGAAGCTGTTCGACGCTCACGAATCGGAGGAGAACGCGGTTGCCGCTTTTTACCGCCCCGGCGCGCACGTCGAGACACCGACACTCATCGGTCGTAGCGTTCTGTGTCTGGACTCGAATGCCGACGTGCTCGCCTATTTGCGCGAACTGCTGCGCCGTGCGGGATATGACGTCCACACCAGCAGTAAACGCGGCGATGCTCTGCTCCTGATGCGGGTCACGCGTTTTGATCTTCTGCTGCTGGGCCCCGACATGAGTGCGTCCCCGGCCATGCAGCAAGCCTTCCAGGCCGTGGGCGCGAAAATGCCTGTGATCGAATTGGGCGGCGAGTTTTCCACCCGCGAGGCCGGCGAAGCTGGCGCCGGATTACTCGAACAAATTGCGGCTCGCCTCAATCCGAACACTGCATAAGCCCGACCAGCATTCTGGCAAAGATCGGGTTACTCAAGTTGTTGTACCGAAACCCGCGACTGGAGTCGTTTTCAGGGATAAGGAGGCAGGATGCTGTTGCAAATGGAGAGCCGTCCGGTCGGCGACGTCCTTGTAGTTGAGTGTTCCGGGCGGATCGTCGCAGGGAAGGAAGTGTTTACGCTGCACTCCTACGTTGGGGACTCTTTCATCAAGTACGGCGACGTTGTGCTGCAACTCGACCAGGTGGAATTCGTCGACAGCAGCGGTTTGGGAGCCCTGGTGCGCCTGATGCAAGCGGCACGGTCGAAGGGCGGGGACCTCAAACTCAGCGGACTCTCGCCCCGTATCCGCAAAACGCTTGAGATGACTGGCCTGCTGGCGAAATTCGAAACTTACGATTCGGCAGAGGAGGCGATCACAGCCGCTTATTTGGGATCGCGATATTCGCGGGGAAAAACCGGCGACGCCAGGCCGCGCTTGCTTTGCGTTTGTGAGTCGACGGATGTTCGCACATTCCTGCGGGAGGTGCTGTGCAACGCCGGGTACAACGCCTTGACCACTGCGACGATTGACGACGCGCGAATCCTGCTCAGGGCGACGAAGGCGAAGTTGGTGGTGATTCCTGCGCGCCTGCAATCCGTACATGGCAAACCGACGCACAAGGCGTTAGAGGAAGTGGATCCCGCCATTTCCATTCACGTTTTGGATGAGACGTTCGCCACGCAGGATCCCGGGGAGGCAGCGGAGAAACTCCTCATTGACGTTCGCAGGTTGCTCCCGACGAACGACGGCTCCGGTTCGAACAATTCCACTCTCGCCGGCGTTAATTAGCCAGAACCGCATCACGGCTAAATCATACTCGGCGCAGTTCGCGAACGCCCACCCTTGATTGAAATGCACTCCACACATTGCTGTGTGACGAATTGCTCCGGGTATATCATTTAATTAGGCGAAGCTCAGAGACGCGCTCGGTCGTCACTTGTCTGTGCAGAGCTTCTGCCTCGGCATCTCTCCGCTGACGAGGTTTTCGCATGCCTCAAGTTACGACGCTGAACGTGAATGGAATCCCCCGCAACGTTGATGCAGATGCGGACATGAGTCTGCTCAGCGCATTACGCGACCAACTTGATTTGACCGGAACGAAATATGGCTGCGGCGAAGGCCAATGCGGTGCGTGTACGGTGCTGATCGATGGAATTGCCCGCCGGTCGTGCCTTACGCCGGTAAGCGCGGTCGGCCAGAAACAAATTACGACAATCGAAGGCCTGGCGGATGGCGATCGTTTGCATCCGTTGCAGGAGGCTTTCCTCGAAGAGTCCGCGATGCAATGCGCCTACTGCACCTCCGGGATGATCATGACGGCTGTTTCGCTCCTGCGAACCAACCCCGCGCCGTCCCCACCCGATATTTTGCATTCCATGGAAGGCAATATTTGCCGCTGTGGAACCCATCCGCGTATCGTGGCTGCGATTCAACGGGCGGCGAAAGCCATGAATCAGACGGGAAAGGAGTCCGGACAATGAGCAGCAAGTCCGACTTCCAGATTCCGCTAGAACCCGAACGCTACGAGCTCAAGGCGTCATCGGCGTATCACTTCGAGCTTGATCGCCGCGAATTCTTCAGGTTTCTTGGCGCCGGTATTGTGATTGTCGGTGTGCTTAAAAGCACGCATGCGTTGCAGGAATCCGGTGCCGGCAAGGGGCCTGATGAATCGCTGCCTAACGAAATCGCCGCATGGCTCCACATCGGAGAAAGCGGTGCCGTGACGGTGTATACGGGCAAGGTGGAGGTGGGTCAGAACATCCGGACTTCTCTTAGCCAGTGCGTCGCTGAAGAACTTCGGGTTCCGGTAAGCAAAATCCAGATGGTCATGGGTGACACCCAGCTTACTCCGTTTGACATGGGGACCTTCGGCAGTCGAACTACTCCCACGATGAGTCCACAGCTCAGAAAAGTGGCTTCTGCCGCCCGCGATGTGCTGATTGGTCTGGCTGCAACTAAATGGCAGATCGATCGCAAGCGCCTGATCGCCGCTGATGGCAAGGTCACCGATCCGCAGACAAGACGCTCGGTTGAGTATGCAGCCTTGGTGAACGGGCAACAGCTTACCCAAACCCTCCCTGTGGAAGATCCATTGATTCCTCCGACGCAGTGGACGGTTCAAGGTCAATCTTTGCTAAAGGTCGATGGCCGGGATTTTGTCACAGGGAAGCATCGGTATCCATCCGACCAGAAATTGCCGGGGATGCTTCACGGCAAGATTCTGCGGCCAGCTTCTTTCGGAGCGACTCTCGTTTCCATCGATGTACACGAGGCTGAACAAGTTCCGGGCGTCACGGTTATCCGCGATGGCAATTTTGTCGGCGCGGTCGCCCCGAGCGCAGAAATTGCCTCCCGTGCCTTGAAGGCGATTCGCGCAGAGTGGAAAGCGGAGCCGCAGCCCTCAAATAAGGAGTTGTTTGAGTACCTGAAGAAGAATGCGACCGCAGGCCAGGATCCAACGGGGGACGAATCCATCTTCGAAGTTGGCTCTTTGGACAAAGCCCGCGCTTCTGCCGATCATCGTTTGCAACAGACTTACAATATCTCCTATATCGCTCATGCGCCGCTCGAACCTCGCGCCGCTGTGGCGCAGTGGTTGGGCGATAAGCTGACCGTGTGGACCGGCACCCAACGGCCTTTCGGGGTGCGCAGTGAACTGGCCGAGGCCTTTCGGATTCCGGAAGCACAGGTTCACGTCATGATGCCGGATACCGGATCGGCTTATGGAGGCAAGCACACCGGCGAAGCAGCCATCGAAGCCGCGCGATTAGCGCGGGCTGCGAAGCGTCCGGTGAAACTGGTATGGACGCGGGAAGAAGAATTCACCTGGGCGTATTTCCGTCCGGCAGGCGTGATCGAAGTGAGCAGCGGCGCTCGCAACGACGGCAGAATCGTAGCTTGGGAATTTCACAACTTCAATTCCGGTTCGGCGGGAATCCGGACTTATTACGACATTGCGAATCAGAGGATCGAATTCCACGCTTCGCATTCTCCGTTGCGGCAGGGCTCCTACCGTGCGCTGGCTGCTACGGCGAACCACTTCGCCCGCGAGTCCTTTATGGACGAACTGGCTCACACAATTAACATGGACCCGTTAGCGTTCCGGCTTAAGAATTTGAAGAACGAGAGACTGCGCGCCGTCTTTGAAGCGGCTGCGAAGAAATTCGGCTGGGGACGCACGAAGCCTGCCGGTCATGGCTTCGGGATGGGCGGCGGATTCGAGAAGTCAGGAAATGTCGCGACTTGCGCCGAGGTTGCAGTTGATCCCCAGTGGGGCGAAGTCAAAGTGGTGCGCGTGGTTACTGCTTTCGAGTGTGGCGCCATCGTCAACCCCGACAACCTGCGCAATCAGATTGAGGGCTCGAACATCATGGGCCTGGGTGGGGCGCTCTTCGAGTCTATTGAATTCGAAAACGGACAGATCTTGAACGGAAGGTTCTCGAGCTATCGCGTCCCGCGGTTCAGCGATGTACCCGTACTCGAGACCGTGCTCCTCGATCGCAAAGACATCCCTTCGGCTGGGGCAGGCGAGTGTCCGATGGTAGGGTTAGCGCCCGCGATCGGTAACGCCATTTTCGATGCGACAGGAACGCGTTTACGTTCGCTGCCGATGGTTCCAACTGGGCTGAAAACAGCCTGACTTCCGCAGGACGCGGCGCCTGTTCTTAACTGTGAACCTCGAGGCAAATCACGATTGGCAGGCCTTCAAACAGCAGCCTGATTTCAGGTGCCGGCAGGTCAGCCAGGGAATGCAAAGTGTAGTCGTTGCCCGTGATCACTGTAGGCGGAGACAGCATGCAGCCCTCCGCCAGCCCAGCAATCTTGTTCTTAAAATTGCCGGCGACCATGTTACAGATCTCGCCCAGCGCGTCCGAAACTTCGGGGCCGACTTTGTCCCGGTCCACGCCCAGCATCTTCGATGTCATGAGGGCAGCTGCGTCGCTGTGACAGCGGACGCTTAGCACGCCGCACAGTTGACCTGCCATTCCTACCATGGCGGTAAATTCCGGAGTAGATTCGTCGACAGTTTCCGGTACGGTCAGGTGGCAGCCCAGCATGAGCTCGAAGACTTCCCGCACCGCGACTTCGAGCAGCGGAATCCATCTCTCATAGGTGCCGTTGTCAGCAAGCGCCGAATTTGCAAATTTCATGATTTACCCGCCAGTACTGGAACTACATGTTCCCTCACCTGTTCCGGCGTAAACGGCTTCCGGATGTAGCCCTTGGCACCCGAAGATAAAGCTTGAACCACGTGATGCTCGCTGCCCTCGGTTGTAATCATGACAACCGGTACGTCCTTGGCGTTCGGGACTGCCGGAAGCTGCTTTATAAATTCCAGCCCATCCATCACTGGCATGTTGACGTCACAAAGGATCAGATCGACCTTATTTGCCTGGAGGACGGCAAGCGCTTCGGCTCCGTTCCCGGCCTCGAATACCTGGGTTAGGTTGATGCCCGCCTGACGCAGCGAACGCTCCACGATCTTTCGCATAACCGAGGAGTCGTCGACGATGAGAGCACATATCGGCATAGATTTAGGTTCGTCCCCCAACGATTAAAGATGCTTATCTGTTCCCGTATGGATACATCGGCACTGCGCAGTCAGACTTTAGAACGGTATCGGTCTTGGACCTGCTTCTATCCCTTGTGAGCACCTCTAGGTTACAGAGCGGCTAGAGATTTGATTTGGCTGAATTCTAAGCCATCGTAATTCCGAGATATCCGGAGGTTGATCTGCGTCGCCGACCGTCACTGAGGTGTTCGGCTTCCGACCGGTTCCCTCGGCTACGCTCAAGAATGTGACCCATGCGCGTCCTGCATAGGCGTCCGCATTAAGCATCAACATTCGCGGCAGGACCAGCCAGGCAAAAGGCACCCACAAAATGAGCAGGATGATGTTTGCCCAACAGCCCGATGTGAACGTCCAATGGAGCCAGCTTTGTTTGAACCCGCAGAGGAGAATTCCGCCGACTGCCTGGACGACAAAAATTATCCTGGATCCACAAAGGTTTCGCACGAAGCCGTATTCGGCGCCGTGTTTCTCGACCAGGGCGCATCCGTCGCACCGGCGCAAGAACTCCTTGATCTCCCGGAAAGCGTCCATGATCTTTCGGTCTGCCAAGGCAGGAAATTCGCCTTCTTCTTCCAGCGTCAGCAGCCGGATCCCGAATCTGTTCATCACGATGAAATGGAGTCTGTTTTTTTGAGCTCGACTCAAAAAGGAATCTCTCATCCGACCAAAGCGAGTGGAGGGAAGACCACCTCGACCGTCCCAGAATCGTCTCGCATAACGCACACCGCGATACCTGAAGAACATAGACGCCAAGTAGATCACGGCGAACGAAAGCAGACTCGAACCGGCCAACCGAAGAGGATTCGCAAGTACTCCGGGATAAAAGTAATAGGCCGTGCACAAGAGGGGCGCCAGCAGGATCACTGTAGGAATATAGCGAGCCTTCCAATCGTATCCGTCAATGAACTCTTGCCGTCGCATGGTTGCACCTCCGTTCTCATGGCCTGATCGGCCAGCGCGAGTCAATCTTCGCCATAATTCTTTCCGCGAGGGATATGGCATCCGAGATGGCAGACTCGGATGCCGGAGAGTTCCTGCCGTCCCACTGCGATAGCTTGCGAGTGGCGAGGATGCAGGCAGCGATTAAGAGCACGCGCTTGCGGCCTTCCTCCATGTTGGCCAGTGTAGTGTATTCGCTTTTTATTCGCCATCAGAGAATGTGTCTTTTTATCAGTGAGATCGGGATTTGCACAGGCCGAAAGCAGTTGACCAAGAGAGAGTTATCCAACCCCACTGCGATGCGAAGCAACTAATTTGGAGTCGCCGCACGAGTGGCGTGACAGCGAAGTCTGATTTACAGGAGCAGGAGCGATGGCAACCACCAGAAAGACGCGCAAATCCGGCGGCCGGAAGTATGGCCGGACGGCAAGCAAGACAGTAAAAAGCGCCATGCGAAGGAGGAAGAAAGGAACGCTACGCTCCGGCAAGGGCGGCAAAGGGGGTACGGTGACAAACCGGAAGCAGGCAATCGCGATCGGCTTGTCGGAAGCAAGAAAGAAAGGTGCGAAGGTTCCGACAAAGAAAGCTAGCTAGCGCCCTCATAGCATTTTTCTTTACAGCATTTTAATGGTCCATTGAGCGCCATTTGGGAGTACCATGCAGACGTTATGCGCGGTACCCGCCGCCATGGCCGTTTGTGTTGCCCAGTCGAGCCAGCCTTCATGCCGTTGGCAAAGGTTCTTATCTGCATCACGGCAGCGTTTTCGACCGTTTCCTTGACTGCACAGGCGACTCGTGCGTCACTCGGCGACCACGGGTTTGGGTATGATTTTCACAACGTCATCCCCAGCATTCCTGACGATAGAGTTAAGGTGCCGAACAGCGTCCCTACCGCGTTTGCCCCCGGTGACGAATCTTGTTTCATGCCGCCTCTGACCGGCGTTCGCTCTCCAACTGCGAGAGTTGCATCTTTGAAAGTTGACGGAGTGGCTCGAAAAGCTTTCCAACACGGCTGCGACGCGGCAAGCCACAGGAACCTGTCCAAAGCTGAAGAACAACTCCGCAAGGCAATTCGCAATGACCCGCAATACCCGGCGGCGTGGGTTCTGCTGGGGCAAGTTTTGAAGGCAGAACAGAAACCGGATGATGCCCGTGATGCCTGTTCCCAGGCGCTCAAGGTTGATCCTAACTATCTTCCAGCCGATTTGTGCGTGGCCGACGTTCTTGCTGCTGAGCAGAGATGGGAAGAGATGCTTCGCGTTGCGAACAGCGCCGTCGCTCTTGATCCTTCCAACGATCCCCATGCCTATTTCTATGCTGCGGGCGCGTACTTTGCGCTGCATCGCGTGGATGAAGCCAAGAAGAATGCGCTGCGGGCGGCCGAGATCGACAAAACCGGGCGCGAGCCGCGGACGCATTTTCTGCTGGCACAAATCTATGAAGTCGAACGCAAGCCCGAAGAAGAAGTGGGTCAGCTCCGGGAATATTTGAAGTGCGTCACCGACGCGCAAGAGGTGGCGATGGTCAAGAAGTACCTGGCAGACCTTTCGGGAAGTTCCAAATAAGCTCCGTTAACCCGTAGCTCCGACTCTGGTATCGATCCCTGCTGGCGCTTGGTGTGCCCCAAGAGCCATTACTTCGTCGAGCGAAGCAAAGTCGAGCTCCGGGGAAGAGTTGGCATGCTTCAACCTGTCCCGCACTGATTTGCAAGGGTTAAATAGCCTGAGTCGGATATCGTGGTCATGAGCCCATCGCTGCAAGAACACGAGCATGCCGAGGCCTCCACCTTCGATGGCGGAGACTTTCGAAAGATCGAGCACCACGGTTCGGGCGTCACTTTGCGATTTCACGGCTTCACGTAGCTTGAGGGCGGCTTCGCTCCGAACAATTCTCCCCCTGCATTCGATAACCGCCATTTCACCGATATTCTCAATGCCCACACTCAGCATGTTGCCCTCCGGCCGTGTCGTCTGTAGTGAAGCACGGGCAGTGCCATCGATTCGCTCTCGCATTTTGTGCAGGGTAGCGTGCCGACCGGGCAGAACGCCGGAACTTTCGACCCAAGGCCGAGAAAATTCGCGCTACAGGGAATGCTGTATCTGGCTTACGAGGAAGGCCTCCTGACCAGGAGGACTTTCCGACATTGCGTTATCCGGCCGTTTGTCGGTACCATAATCGGACCTCCAGTAAAAGAAGGGTCATGGATGAGAAACCGAATTGCGGTTGCCGCACTATTGTGTTCGTTATGTGCCGGGAGTGTTATCGCGCAGGTCAATCCGGTTGTCATCGGAGGGATGAAGTGGCGGCAAGTTGGGCCTTTCCGCGGCGGCCGTGTGCTGGCTGTAGCTGGCGTTCCCGGTGATCCCAACACCTATTATTTCGGCGCGGTGGCCGGAGGAATTTTCAAAAGTACCAACGGGGGAATGAGTTGGAGTCCAGTCTTCGACCACCAAAGCGTCTCATCCATCGGTGCCATCGCGGTGGCGGACTCGGATCCCAATGTCATTTATGCGGGAAGCGGGGAAGCTTGTCTTCGCGGCAACATTTCGTACGGCGACGGGGTCTACAAATCGACCGACGCCGGCCAGACGTGGAGGAACGTTGGGCTCAAGGATACGCGCCACATCGGGGCTGTCATCATCGATCCGCGCAATCCAGACATCGCGCTGGTCGCAGCCCTCGGACACGCGTATGCCCCGAATGCAGAGCGTGGCATTTTCCGCACCGCGGATGGCGGCAAATCCTGGCAAAAAGTTCTGTTCAAGGATGACAACACGGGCGCGATTGATGTTGTATTCGATCCACGGAATTCGAGCGTCGTGTATGCGTCGCTCTGGCAGGTGCGGCGCCAGCCATGGTATTTCAACAGCGGCGGGCCGGGCAGCGGCCTCTACAAATCTGTCGATGGCGGATTGACGTGGAAACAAGTAACTGGGAACGGGCTGCCCGAAGGCAATCTGGGACGCATCGGAATAGCAGTTTCGGGAGCCGACTCAAATCGGGTGTATGCGCTCATCGAGGCCAAGGAAGGCGGCTTATTTTCCTCGAATGATGCAGGCAACTCGTGGACACGTGTGAATGAAGATGAGCGGTACCGGCAACGCGCCTGGTATTTCACCCACGTTTTTGCCGATCCCAAACAAGTGGACACCGTGTATGTGCTGAATACGGGAGCGTTTCGCTCCAACGATGGGGGCAAGAGTTTTGAGTTATTGCCCGTGCCACATGGCGATCATCACGGTCTGTGGATTGATCCCACAAACCCGCAACGCCTGATTAATAGCAACGACGGCGGGGTTACGATTTCGGTCGACGGGGGCAAGACGTGGACCGAGCAGAACAACCAGCCAACGGCGCAGTTCTACCACGTCGCTGTCGACAATCATTGGCCCTATCGTCTCTATGGCGCGCAGCAAGACAACAGCAGTATTGCCATCGCCAGTCGGAGTGACGACGGAGTAATCGCTCGCCAGGATTGGTACGATGTCGGCTTTGGCGAGAGCGGATACATCTCGCCTGATCCGCGTGATCCGGAAATTACCTACGTTGGATCGGAAGGGTCGATCATCGACCGTTACGATCACCGCACCAACCAGAGTCAGGACGTGTCGCCCTATCCGCTGGACACTTCGGGCAACGGCGCGGATGCGCTCAAGTACCGATTTCAGTGGACCGAACCGTTATTTGTGTCAACCTACGATTCCAATGTGATCTACTCTGCGGCTCAGAATGTGCTCAAGAGTACCGACCGGGGACAAAGTTGGAGCGCGATCAGCCCCGATCTCACCCGTAATGACAAGAGCAAACAGAAGCCTTCGGGCGGCGACATCACGCTCGACATTACCAGCGTCGAGTATTACGACACTGTCTTCGCACTGTCCGAGTCGCCGCTACAGAAAGGCATGCTGTGGGCGGGAACCGACGACGGCCTGATTCATCTGACGCGCGATGATGGCAAGAAGTGGGAAAACGTCACTCCTAAAGATTTGCCAGAGTGGAGCATGATTAGCATCATCGAGGCTTCTCCGCACGATGCTGGCACAGCGTATGCGGCCGTCGACCGCCACAAGCTTGACGATTTCAATCCCTTTATTTACAAGACTCACGACTTCGGCAAAACGTGGACCCGCATCACGAGCGGCATTCCCGCAGGAGCGTATGTGCACTCGGTGCGGGAAGATCCGAAGGTGAAAGGTTTGCTCTATGCGGGCACGGAGACGAGCATTTATTTTTCTGCCGACGACGGCGCGCACTGGCAGTCACTGCAGCTCAACCTGCCGACCGCGCCGATCCACGACCTGGCCGTGAAGGACAACGACCTCGCAGTTGCCACCCACGGCCGCGCATTTTGGATTCTTGACGACCTTAGCCCGCTGCGACAGGCAAGTTCGGCCATCGCAAATGAAGATTTCCACCTTTATCAACCGGCTACGGCGACGCGCCTGCACTTCCCGGATAATGTCGAGCGCAGGCGTCCCGTCGGCGATAACCCGCCCAAGGGAGCTATCCTCTATTACTACCTGAAATCAAAGCCGGCGGATAAAGAAGAGATCACGATCGAGATTTCCGATGCGCAGGGCAAGCGCGTGCGTCAACTATCCAATCTTAAAGAAACAAAACATGAGCAGCCGCCGGAGTGGCCTGACCAGGAGAAACCGACAAACCTGTTGCCGGCTGATGCGGGCATGAACCGCTTTGCCTGGGATTTCCGTTCCGATCCTCCTGTCCAGATTCCAAGCGCGTTCTATGCAGGTGATCCGCCGCGTGGTCCTCTGGTGGTTCCCGGCACCTACCAGGTCAAGCTCACGGTCAAGGGCAAGACGCAGAGCGCGCCGCTAAATGTTGTCATCGACCCGCGCATCCAGAACCAGGTAACGACTGCGGACTTGCAATCGCAGATCGAATTAGCCCGCAAAGTACAGCAGGACATTGACGCACTGCATCGCGCGGTTAACCAGATTCGTGGATTACGCGCAAACTTGCTGACCCTCGAGAAGTGGACAGCGTCGGGCTCTCCGAATAACGAAGTCATTGCTGCGGCGAAGGGCCTTGACGAGAAGATGTCGCCAGTCGAAGCGAATTTGATCCAAGTCAAGATGAAAAGCTCGGAAGGGAACCTGCGGTATCCCAACATGCTCAACGAGCAGTACGCCACCTTTAACGATCTTATCCAGGGAGTCGATCAATCGCCGACGGCGCAGCAAATGCTCGTTTTTGACGAACTGCACGAACGCTTGGCTGCGCAGTTAGCGAAGTGGCAGCAAATTCAGATTGCGGATGTGCCGGCGTTAAACGACCTCATGCGCAAGAATGGAGTACCGACGCTATCCGTGGACAGCGGGCAGCGTGAGTAGCAGAAGCTGCGAGAGTAAGAACCAGCGCTCCTGACGTGTGTCAGGCGAGCATCTGACGCTGCGATTGCGGAAATAGTGGAATCGAATCTACCGGATTATTTTTGACGCGCGTTCAGCTTTTCAATGGTGCGCTTCAATTCTTCAAGTTTCTGTCCAGCTTCGCCGAGCTTGCCTTCCGCCGTCAGACGCTGGTAGTCGGCGAGGTCCTTGGCGGCTTCCGCTATCAGCGCGTCGAGGTCCGCGGACTTCGCGGGTGCGGTAGAGGTGTTTGCATGTTGCGCCACTTCCGTTGGGACTGCCGCAGCGCTCGACGTGGCCGTTAAAGACGAGGCTCCTCCGCCAAAGAGAGCCGCCAGCGCCGACTCGAAAGTGGGTCCGTACGCCAGCCGATCTTGCAGCGCGAGCACGACCAGTCGCAATTCCGGCATCGGACTACGCTCGGCCTGCAAGTAAATCGGCTCTGCATACAACAACGCTCGCCCAATCGGAATCACCAGCAGAGCCCCGCGTCTCACATGCGACCCTTGCTGATTCCACAGCGTTAATTGCCCCGAGAGCTGGGCGTTTTGATCGATTCGGGCTTCGATCTGCAGTGGTCCGTCGACCAGCTTGGTTTTAGGAAAGTTGTAAACCACCGATGTACCGTATTGAGCGCCGTCGCTGCGGCCGGCAATCCAGCCGATCAGATTATTCCGGTTGGCCGGAGTGAATGGCAGAATCTCCACGAACTCTACGCCGCTTTCGCCGGGCAGCTTCATCAGCACGAAATTCGGCTGCATGACTTGTGTTCTTTGCTCGCCTCCCTCGCTCATGCCGACTTCGGTCGCGACCGTCCATAGATCTTCACGGTTGTAGAATGCCTCCGAGTCCGTCATGTGATATAGACCGTAGACTTCCGCTTGCATTTTGAGCAACAACTCTGGGTAGCGGACATGCTTGCGCAAATCTGGAGGCATCAGGGCCGCATCCTTGAATAAACTCGGGAAGAGTCGGCGGTAGGCTACGATGATCGGGTCTTCCGCATCAAACACGTAAAACGTGGTTGTTCCATCGTAGGCATCGATGACGACCTTTACGCTATTCCGCATGTAATTGATGACGTTGCTGTCCAGGCGGTAATGGCTGGAATATGGATAGCTGTCTGAGACCGTGAAGCCGTCCATGATCCAGGAGAGGCGGCCATCGTCGCCGAGCACAATGTACGGATCCTGATCGAAGGTGAGGAAAGGCGCCAGCGTCGACACGCGATCGCGAACGTTGCGCCGCATCAACAGGCGGCTATCCTGGTTTATGTCATCGCTGAAAGGGAGCTTCGCCAGGTCGCCGCGGTCGAGTGCGATGATGATGCGACGCAGAAAACTACCGAGCAAGATGCCGCCATTGCCCTCGTAAGACGTCAGGTTGTTCGTTTGCCCCTGCGGGTAGTTGAATTCCTTCTGGCGCGTCTTGACGTACACATCGGTATTGGTCAGTTCGCCGAAATAGACCTCTGGCCTGGTTACGTTCAGACCGCGCACCGTGCTCTGGACCGGCATATTGCTCAACATTAGGGTGGGCAACCCCTCCGCAGTGAATCCATTGACTGGATTCATCGTTATGCCGTAGCCGTGGGTGTAGATCAGTTTCTCGTTAATCCAGTTGCGACTGCTCTCCGGGAGTTTCTCGACGCTTAACTCGCGCGTGGCGAGCATTACCTCGCGCGTGGCACCGTCGATTTCGTAACGATCAATGTCGATGTCGGGAAAGTCGTAGTAGGTCCGGATTTCCTGGATCTGGCGAAGCGTGTCCTGCAGTGCACGCCAGTCCCAGAGCCGGATGTTCTGAAGTGTGACCTGATTGTTCGCGGCGTCGGCAGCCTCGACGGTCGTCTCAGCGGGGAACTCGCGTTGCACCACGCGATCCAGACCATAAGCCTGCCGCGTGAGCGCGATGTTGTGCGCGATGAACGGCTGCTCGCGAACCAGTTCGTTGGGTTTGACGATAAAGCTGTTGACGTACCAGCCAACGATCTGGAGTCCGATATAACAGACTGCAGCGGGAAGGACTGCGGCGACCAGCCAGCGCCCGCGTTGCATCGAAACCGCGTTGACGGCTGCGATCACCGCACCGAGAACCAGAGCCGCGCAAACGACAAGCATTCCAGTAAGCGTGACGTGCGCATCGGTATAGGTGACCCCCCCGAAGATCGTGTGATCCTCAAACAATCGCTCGAAGCGACCGATGTACGCAAGCGCCGCGAGGATCAGCAACAGGAACGAAAACGCGATGGAGAAGCCGCGCCACGGCAAGGTAACGTAGCGGCGCCCGGAGAGCACGCCGGATCCACCGCTGATGAGAACAAAGAAAATGGCGAGCGCACAGACAATCACCGCCAGCGTGAGCAGCCAGCCAGCAATTAGTTGCCAAGCGGGCAGAGTGAACAGAAAAAAATTCAAGGGCTTGCCAAAAATCGGATCGACGACGCCCCCAGCGTTGTGCGGTGCATACCAGAAAAGCGCGAGCGTCGGCCATTCCACCATCAGGCCGGCGCCAGTGGCCAAGGCAATAACCAACGAAACAACGAGCGCGATGAGGCGCAGGACCGGCTCAACGGGCAGTTTTACCGGCTGCCTGCCGATGAAGATCGTGTGACCACTCGGCAAATCCGGCAGGTGTGCCCGTTTCAGCGCCAGAAACGATCCGTACAAAACAAGGAATGTGGCAGCTGCAAAAGCCACGAAGATTCCCCACTGAAGGCTTAGTGTTTTCCAGAACACGTCCCCGTAGCCAAGGGAGCCGAACCAGAGAAGGTCCATGTAATAGGACAGTACGGTTCGGCTTCCGAACATGATGCCGGCCAGAACCGCAAGAGCAAGGAGAAATCGGCGTCGACGCCGCGGTGGCTGCACCCGCGGCCAGTCGATAGACTCAGGCATTGCTTTACCCCGTTTTAGACAACTCCGTGGTTATCGCATAATACTCCCTCCGGTTCGGCGATTAGCGTTGGGGCACGATTAACCGGAGCGTTTGCAGCCCCGATGACTCGTAAAGGACATCGCTACGGTTATAATTGCTCACGCATGGCCCTTACCTCCGGCACGAAACTCGGCCCCTATGAGATTCAATCGGCGCTGGGCGCAGGCGGCATGGGCGAAGTTTATCTTGCTCGCGACACTCGCCTCGATCGTGCTGTAGCGATCAAAGTTCTTGCTTCCCATCTTTCTTCCTCACCCGAACTAAAACAGCGCATGGAGCGCGAAGCCCGTGCCATTTCTTCGCTGAACCATCCGCACATCTGTCATCTCTATGACATTGGCTCGCAGGATGGCACCGACTACCTGGTGATGGAGTTTCTGGAAGGCGAAACTCTGGCCGAGAGATTGCGCAAAGGCGCACTGCCGTTGAACGAAGTCTTCAAAATTGGCATTGCCGTCGCGGAGGCTCTGGCGGTTGCGCATCGCCAGGGCATTGTGCACCGTGATTTGAAGCCGGGAAACATTATGCTCAGCCAGGCTGGAGCCAAGCTGATGGACTTTGGGCTGGCGAAACCGCTGGGAGTGCGGGCCTCGGCAGGTTCCGGATCGGCACCATCGTTTACCGCAGCGGCCACATTGAGTGGGCCAAGCCCTCTGAGTCCGCTTACGTCAGCGGGCAGTATTGTCGGCACCATTCAGTACATGGCTCCCGAGCAGATCGAAGGAAAAGAAGCGGATGCGCGCAGCGACGTCTTTGCGTTTGGGGCTGTGCTTTACGAGATGGCGGCAGGGAAGCGACCGTTTTCGGGGAAGAGTCAGATCTCAATGGCATCTTCAATTCTCGAAGCCGATCCCGAACCGATCAGTGTAATCAAGCCGAACACGCCGCCCGCATTTGAGCATGTAGTGACCACTTGCTTACAGAAGGATCCGGAGGAGCGCTATCAGACTGCGCACGATATCAAGCTGGAGTTGCAATGGATTGCGGCCGGTCGGTCGTCTCCAGCGGTGGTAGCGCCGCTTCCAGCATCGCCTTCGAATGCTCGCGAGCGTTTTGGCGGGGCTGCGGCGGTTGTCCTCGCGATCGTATTGGGTGCGGTAGCTGGAATGCTACATAAACCGACCCGCTCCGTTCGCGCCTTCCACTCGTACGGTCATTGATCCCCCGGCGAAGACTACGCTCAATCTGACCGGCGATTTCGCCGGACCACCGGTGCTGTCGCCAGACGGTTCGTCAATCGCATTTACCGCCGATGCTGGCGATGGCAAGACCGTACTCTGGGTTCGTCCCATGAATATGCTCGAAGGGCATGCGCTTCCTGGAACCGAGGGTGCAATTTTTCCTTTCTGGTCGCCCGACGGCCGCGCCCTGGGATTCTTCGCGGATAGCAAGTTAAAGACGATTGATCTCAATGGTGGCTCACCCCTGGCCATTGCCGATGCCCCTTTCGGCCGCGGAGGCGCCTGGGGTCAGGGCGGCGAGATCGTGTTCACTCCGAGCACGGAAGCGGGCTTGATGCACATCAGTGCCAACGGTGGAACTCCCGTTCCCCTCACTAAACTCGATCCGGCCAAGTACACGTCGCATCGCTGGCCGTTCTTTCTCCCCGATGGCAAGCATTTTCTCTATCTGGCAATCAATCACGATCCTACCCGGTCGTCGAACGATAGCCTTTATTACGCCTCGCTGGATGGCCGCGAAAATCGGCCGTTGTTCCGTTCGCAATCGAACGCCGTTTATGGCAGTGGTTTTCTTCTGTTCGCGCGTGGCGATCAATTGATGGCGCAGTCCTTCGATGCTGCCAATGGGACACTTAGCGGAGAGGCCCAGAGCCTGGCCAACGGAGTGGTGGACGACATCAGCACCTGGCACATGGACGCCTCCGCTTCCAACAACGGGCTGCTGGTTTTTGGCAGCGGGGGGAGTGCCGACTGGCAACTGGTGTGGATGGATCGCAACGGAAAGCAGATTGGTACCGTGGCGGACAAGCTGACCAACCTGCAAACCGCTCGTATATCCCCGCAGGGAGACCGCATTGCGCTCCAGATCGACAACGGTACGAACGACATCTGGGTGCTCGATCTGGCTCGCGGAGTCCGCACCCGGCTTACGTTTGGTCCGGTGTCAAACAGCTTCCCAGTCTGGTCGCCCGATGGCAAGTGGATCGCCTACACATCTGATCGCAACGGTCACTCCAATCTCTACCGCAAGCCCGCCGACGGCAGTGGGGCGGAAGAACTCCTGCTCACCGATGAAGCCATCACCCTAGCCAGCGATTGGTCCCCGGACGGCAAGGTGTTGCTCTACTCGCGTGGCCCTTCGGGCAGCGAGTGGGAGGTATGGGCCTTGCCACTCGAAGGAGAGCGTAAGCCTTGGATGGTCGTACCGCACGCTACAAGTTCGTCGAGCGGTCAGGGATATCTCTCCCCGGACGGCCGCTGGCTCGCTTATGCATCGAATGAGTCGGGGCCATCGCAAGTCTACGTGGTCGCGTTCCGCGGCGGGCAGGGTAAATGGCAAGTTTCGACGACTGTCGGGATTGCACCCCAATGGAGCAGGGATGGCAAGGAGCTGTATTACTTCAATACCATCACGCGTACGGTTTTTGCCGTGCCGGTGAAAGAAAGCAATGGTGCATTGCAGTTCGGCGCTGCCCAAGCGCTGGCCACGAATCCGGCGAGCTTCGGGGGTGCGGTTTACGACGTGTCGCCCGATAGCAAGAAAATCCTTCTGGACATAGTTTCGCAACAGGTCAGCCAATCCGTCACTGTGGTTACGAACTTTACCGCGTCGTTGAAGAAGTAAATGGAACACCCGGTGGCAGAGCTCTACCAGTCAGCCAGACACCCTAGGACTAGCACAACGAAGTTGCCGTGGATCTTCGATCGCCTCAGAAGCCGCTGAAAGAGAATGCCGCAATGACCCAAGTGCCTAGCGTATTGCGCTGCGCGATCACGATTGAAGATTTGGCGTAGTCTTCACCCGAAGCACCCGGCCTCCAAGTCGAGAGGCTGGTGCCTGCATTCCGATTTCCAGCTTCACGTGACCCTTTCACGCCGAGAGCTGTTCTCCCAATAGCGGGTTCTCACTCCACCTTCTGGCTTGGGCGATGCAGATGATGTGGAAGATCAGGAACAACGGTACGGCGAACGTCGGAATCAGGCTCAGTGGCAGTTTGGTCATCGCGCTGGTCGCAGCCGCCTGAGGACTGACTAGCCTCGCAGTTGTGCCCAGAGTCACCGCAGTCACCAGATCCGTAATTCCGAGCACCTGCCAGAGAATGTATCCTTTTCTGTGGTTCGCACCAGTAAACCCGAGGGCTATCAGCGGAGCCGTCGCACCAATGAAGATGTCGCCCCAGCCCGCGGGCAGCGCAAAAATCCCGGGCAGGATGCCATAGCTGTACAAGACCAGAAAGGCGTAACCGGCAATCCTCCATGATTGCAAGAGTGTCAGGGTACGCGGGTTCAGCGAGTAGACAAACCGCCGGAAGTTTTCTGAGGCGGCAAACCACAGGGTAAAGATGGCGAGCGGGATCAGCACCGCCAATCCAAGCGGAAGTGGCGGGCGGTTCGGATCAGTTGAAAACATGTGCAGGGCTGAAGCGATGAGCGAAAAGGTGAACCATGCGCCGATCAACCCTGCGATGAGCTTTCCATATCCTTCTTTCGTCATAAAGCACCTCCTTATCATTCCGTGACTGCATTTGTTGCTTGGTTGCTTAGGTTCAAAATACAGTCCCAGCGGTCGCCTCCCAGCTTGCCGCGCACCTGTGCCTGGGCTTTTTCCCAATATCGCGTTCCGCGCCTCAGTTGAGCTTCGCCTCCCTTGCTAAGTCGAAGCCTCCATTCACGCCGATCTTTTCCACGACGCTTCGCAATCCAGCCCTGTCGGACCATGATCTTGAGCGTTCGGGTGAGAGTAGTGCTGTCCAGCGCCAGTATTCTTCCGATTTCGCCCTGGGTAACTTCGCCAGTCAGGGAGAGCGCTTGAAGCACGGTGAACTGCGTTGCCCGCAATCCGATCGGCCGCAATGCATCTTCATACACTTGAGTAAGCGCCCGCGAAGCTCTGCGGAGCGTGGCGCACATGCACGGCAGAACCGGTAGGGTTGAATCTTTCATGGTCAAGTAGATGTATATACATATATTATAGATTCACAAATCGACACAAAAGTAAGTCTAGCCAAGCAATGGAAGCCCTAGTGAACCCCAGCCTTTTCCGCACCCAGTCCGGTGTTGGAGCGAACCAGCAATTCGTTGAACTTGTGCTGCGAAGCCGGCTCATGACTCAGCAACGTTCCGACAATCGCTCCGATAAAACCCAACGGGATGCTCAGAATTCCAGGATTCTCAAGGGGGAACAACGCCTTGGCCTGGATCAGGTGCCGGGCGGTGCCGGTCACTGTTGGCGGATCAATTGCCATGAGGCTTGGGCTGACGATGATGAGTCCGATTGAAGCCAGCAAGCCGACGCCAAGTCCGGTTACGGCTCCGGCAGTGTTGAACCTCCGCCAGAAAATCGAAAACACAATCACCGGCAGGTTCGCGGATGCGGCTACGGCAAACGCAAGCGCCACGAGGAACGCGACGTTCGCGGTCGGTCCCAACAGGATTGCGATGGTGATCGCCACTCCACCGACCACGAAGGCAGATATGCGCGCCACCAGCACTTCCTCACCCGGCTTTCGCTCGACTCCGTTGTGAACGACGTTGGTCCAGAAGTCATGCGAAAAAGAAGTAGTCGCGCTGATCGTAAGACCCGCGACGACCGCAAGGATAGTAGCGAACGCAACGGCAGAGATGAACGCGAAGAAGATGTTTCCCGCAAGGGCTTGTGCCAGCAGCGGAGCACTCATGTTTGTACCGCCGTGCGTCTTGATGTAATCGGGCCCAACAACTGTCGCAGCCCCGAAGCCGAGGAACGTGGTCATAATGTAAAAGCTGCCGATCAGCGCCATGGCCCAAACCACGCTGTGACGAGCCGTCTTGGCATCCGGCACCGTATAGAACCGCACCAGGATGTGCGGCAGTCCGGCTGTGCCAAAAATCAGCGCGAGACCCAGGGAAATCAGGTCCAGTGGTCCGTAAGGCGGTTTATAACGAAGTCCTGGCTGCAGAAAGTCTTTGACCACCTCCTGCCCTTTCGCGTCGTGATAAGTCACGTGTCCGATGGCTCCGAAAAAATCGGCGAAGCTGAAATGGAAGTGAGCCATAACGAGTATGCTCAGCAGAATCGTCCCCGACATGAGCAATATTGCCTTGACGATCTGTACCCACGTTGTCGCCAGCATTCCACCGAAGACAACGTACACGATCATCAGAATACCAACGCCGATCACCGCCTTGTTGTAAGTGACGTATCCTCCGAGCAACAACTTTACCAGCGCACCCGCGCCCACCATCTGAGCGATCATGTAAAAGGTGCTGACCGTCAAAGTGCTCAGCGCGGCCATCGCGCGCACCGGTCGTGGATTGAGGCGGTAAGCGAGAACGTCCGCCATCGTGTACTTGCCGGCATTGCGCAGCGGTTCCGCGATTACCAGCAAGACCGTCAGGTAAGCCACCAGCCAGCCTACCGAAAACAAAAAGCCGTCGTATCCCTGGAAAGCGATGATGCCGGCAATACCCAAAAACGATGCAGCACTCATGTAATCGCCGGCCACTGCGATTCCATTCTGCCAGCCTTTAATCTGGCGGCTGGCAGCGAAGTACGCGCTGGCGCCGGCCGAACGCTTCGAAGCCCAGTAAGTAATCCCTAGCGTGATAGCGATAAACACCAGGAACATCACAAGTGCGACATTCGACATGATCTACTTGCCTCCTTTGCCATTCTCGGCTTTGTCGAGAATGTCTTTCGCCAGGCGGTCGAAGTCGGCGGCCGCTCGCACGTAGAGGCCCGCAATGAGCCAGGCTACGAAAAATTGAGACAAGGCGAAGAGGTATGCGAGGTTGACGACTCCAAATACCTTGGTGGACATGAATTGCGGAGCGTAGCCGACCAGCACCGGTAACGCGAGGTAATAGACAACGAAGAATACAAACGCGGGCACGATGAAGATCTTCTTCGTCGCCATCAAATCCTTAAATTCCCGACTCTCGGCAATTTGGTCCCAGGTGCTTTGCGACGATTCGTTAGGGTTGACTGCCTTCGCCATAGTGCTCCTCTATTCGGTACTGATTCGACCGCTCCGCAAGCTGCGGAATTCTAACGCACCGGAATCCAAAAGTCTTTACGTGTCATTCAAACAATAACGGGAGCACCGGAGTAAAGGGTCTCTCCAGGGTTGGTCAGTTCTCTCCTGTTGGCTAGCTCGCGATCGCACGACGCAAGCATGCGATCAGGCGCTCGCCGTCTTCGGTCGCATTGTAAACGTGCGGCGTCACTCGAATCGAACTTCCGCGGACGCTGACGAATACTTTTTCTCTGGCGAGCATTTCCGGAAGCTCCTTTCGGAATGGCTTCTTTCCTCCGCAGAGCCAGATAGTGAGGGGCGCGCAACGATTCCGCGGGAGAGGAGAATCCCAGGTTTGCAGCGGCCTTGGCCAGCTTGACGATTAAGTGCTCCCATCGTGTCGGATATCCGCGTGACGTCCCATTCCAGCAACTGCTTCATCGCACGGACGGCCGACGGCACCAGGGCAAAATTGGAGCGCTCACCCATGTCAAACCGTCGCGCGCCCTCGTCGTAATTCCCGGTGTACAGGATAAGACTTGCGAAATCGCGGGCATTGGCGCGTTGAATCCAATTCTCTTCAAGCGGCCTGCCGTCCTGCCATTTTGGAGCGACATAGAGCAGCCCGATCGAATAAGGGCCGAGGAGCCATTTGTAGCTCGCGGCTACGGCGAAATCCGGGTGCACCTAGCGAACGCTAAAAGGCAACGCACCGAGCGACTGTGTAAGATCGAGGACCAGCGCTGAGCCGAGCTTACGGCAAGCATCGCCGATGCGAACGAGGTCGAGCCTTCCACCGCTCGTCCACTGCACATGTGGCAAAGCAGCGAGGGCCACGTCTGCAGTCAGGGAGTCCAGAACCGCGGCCGTCCAGTCGTTATCTTCCGGCCAGGAAACGATCTTGAGAGATGCGCCACTTGCCTCGGCCAGTCGCTGCCACTCGTAAAAGTTGGACGGAAACTGCTCCGCAAGCACGAGAATGCTCTGGCCTCGATGGACAGGCACATTTTGCGCTGCGGTTGCAATGCCGTAGCTGGCTGACGGAACGATAGCGACGCTGTCGGCCGAGCATTCAAGGAGCTGCGCCGCAGTCGTACGAAATTCCTCCGCGCCGGTGAAGAACTGATCGGGCGTAATCTGCCACGGGTGCGCTTTGCGGGCCAGCCCGGCGATTCCCGCATCCAGTGCCGGTCTCATCAACGGAGACATGTAGGCGCAGTTTAGATAGGCGATGTCGTCGGGAATGTCGAAGAGATGGCGCTGGGAAGGAAGCATGGTCAGCCGGTAGCGACCAGTGTATCAATGCTGGCGATAACTTGGCCCGAGTTCCGAAACTGCGTCTTTTTCCGTCAAATAGTTCTCCCCACCCTTCGGTTTCAAAGGGTGGGGAGCCCTTACTCGTTGGTTGAGGTTTTTACTTGGCTGCTTGCTTCATCATCTTCTGCATCATCGGATGATGTGCTAGCCCGATGTTCTTCTCGGCTGGTGCGCCGAAAAGTTCGGGATGCAAGTAAAGTCCACGATCGGCTTCTGCCTTCGGCGCTTCCACCGGAATGCGATGGGCATTGGCCCATGCATCTTGCCGGATGCCGGTTACCTGCCAGGAGACTTCTACATTGGGCTTATCCGTCTTGATGGCGAACTGGTGATTCGACACCTTGCTGGCTACGATGGCCTGCGCGAACTGTCCGATGACCGTGAGCTGATAGCGAAAATCACGGTTCAGGGTCTCGAACCATTCCGGCAGTTGGACCACCGCGCTGCCCTGCGCGTCCGTAGTCGCATTGCCGTTGTAGATGTTCATCATGTCCGGCGATTCGACGAACGAGTGATAGAGGTACTTGTTGGCGGGATCAAGCGGGTGATCGATCTTGAAGGAGCCAGCCGCTTTAGAAAGGTTGCCGTCGACGTCGACGTCGCCATCGAAAAATGCGGCAAAGCCTCCGCTTTGATTGTAGGTAAACAATGCATCGCCGGTGGAGGAGTTGCCAAAGCCACCGCCGCTGCCGCTAGCACTGCTTGATTGCCCCAGAACTCCCCAAGCGTCGCCAACGCCATAGACGCCCGTACCGCCGGTAGCGCCCGTACCGTACACGCCCACATTTGCGCCAGTGCCGGTGCTGCTGCCCCATACCCCGGTGGAACCGCCACCGTATGTTCCGTAGCTGCCGGTAATGGTGCTGTTGCCCGCTACGCCGGTGGCGCCATAGCCGACCACCCCGTTGCTGCCAGTGCTGCTTCCAGCATTGCCGTACAATGCGATGCTGCTGTTAACGGTTGTGTAGCCCGCTACGCCGGTCGCGCCGATGGCTATTACTCCGTTACTGCCGCCACTGGAACCAGCGTTGGCGTACACCCCGGTACCGCCCGAACTAGAGGAGGTAGCCGTGATCGGTCCAGCGCTGAGGCTGCCATTTACCGTGGCATTGTCACGAACCCGAGCCGTGCCGTTCACATCGAGTTTGGCGCTCGGAGACGTTGTGGCGATGCCCACATTGCCGGATGGCCCATCAAAGATGTTCGAGTTGCCCAGCTTGGTCGGGCTAAGCCATTTCGTAACATGGTTGGCCGTGCCGCTGCCGGTAACTCCCGCCAGGGTTTGGTTCGAACTGTTTGCAGCAGGTGCAGACCCAGGCGCCGAGGCCTTCAAAAAGGCCGAGGGCGGCAGGCCACCGATGGTTTCAGCATCGGCTGCTTTCAGTGCATAGGGCACGCTCATCAGCACGGTGCGGGACTGTTCGGTCTCCCCTTGCGCTTGCACTCCCAGCCAGCGGGCTTCGCCCGAGGCGAACACATCCGAAGGTAGTCCTTGGCTGGTCGTGGATCCCAGCATCGCGGTATAGTGGCCAGCCTTATCGAGCGTGACATTTTGAGTTTCCACCCAGAGAGCAGCGCCACCCTGTGATTCTTTGTAGAGAGAGAAAGTGACTCCGACCGTGCCGGCCATTGGCTTGCCACGAGAGTCGGTTAGGACGCCGCTGAACTTCACTACTGGCGGCACGACCGCATTTGCCGCAGCCACAGCTGCCTGCTGAGCGGATAGGGAAACTACACAACAAATCAATACGAGCCAAAAACCCACGTACAATCTTGTGCGCAACATAAAGCCTCCTGGTTTTGCTTTGCGACCGTGGGCCGGGGAACCTGGGACCAGTTTCTCGAACGCCCGGCTTACGGACGTGGGCGCATACTGCCGCCACAAATGTTGTTTGGCAATGGTGAACGCCTGAAGATTCCCTTAATCCAAATGAATCCGTAAGCAGCGGAAAATATTGGACTTGTCAGCGCCTCCTTCAACCGATGTAAAATTGCGACCAATCGTTTAGCACACTCTCATGACGCCCGACCCAGTCAAGCTTGCTGACCAGATCCGGTTTGGGGACGATCTAGAACTCGACCTGCGCGCCTACGAACTCCGCCGCGCTGGCCGGACTCTCAAGCTGGAACGGATTCCCATGGAACTGCTGCTCCTCCTGGTCGAAAAAAGGGGACAGTTGGTCACGCGCGATCAGATTATCGAAAGAGTTTGGGGGAAAGACGTCTTCCTCGATACCGACAACAGCATCAATGCCGCCATCCGAAAAATTCGCCAGGTGCTGAAAGACAATCCCGAGCAGCCTCGCTTCGTACAAACCATCACGGGACGGGGATACCGGTTTATTGCGCCAGTCGCGGAAGTTGCCCCGCCGATTCAGGAGGTTGCGACCAGCGAAGAGCCATCTGCGACTACAGATAATCTGACGGGAAAGAAAGTGTCTCACTACCGCATTCTTCAGGTGCTGGGTGGTGGGGGCATGGGAGTCGTGTATAAGGCGGAGGACCTTAAACTGGGCCGCAAGGTGGCGGTGAAGTTCTTACCTGCCGAGATGGTCGGCGACAAAAAGGCTTTCGAACGCCTCGAACGCGAAGCTCGGGCGGCCTCAGCCCTCGAGCACAATAATATTTGCCCTATTTATGAACTCGGGGAACACGAGGGGCAGCCCTTTATCGTGATGCAGTTGCTGCAAGGGCATACCCTGCAGGAAAAACTTGAATTAGCAAGTCAACAGAAGAAGCTGCTGCCTACGAACGAGGTGCTCGATCTGGCGCTGCAAATTGTCGCCGGACTGGAGGCGGCGCACGCGAAAAACATCATTCATCGCGACATCAAGCCGGCCAACATCTTTATTGCCAATCGTGGCGAGGTCAAAATCCTGGATTTCGGCCTGGCGAAGATCGTTGAGCGGGATCACGCCGCCAACGGTTGGCCACAAAAGGCACTGACCGAAACCTCGGCCTCCACCCCGACCGCGGCATTTGCAAATCTGCACCTGACTCGAACAGGCACCACCGTAGGCACAGCCCATTACATGTCACCCGAACAAGTGCGCTGCGAAGCCCTGGATCCCGGTACGGACGTTTTTTCTTTTGGGCTGGTGCTTTATGAGATGGCCACCAGCCAGCGGGCTTTTTCCGGGGATACGGTGGCAGTCGTTCATCACGCCATTTTGTATCAGACGCCGCTGCCAATAAAGCATCCCAATGCCGGGCTTTCAGCCGGGCTGGAACCAATCATCACCAAAGCGCTCGAGAAGGATCGCAGTCTTCGCTACCAGAGCGCCGCCGACCTGCGTACGGATTTGAAACGGCTGAAGCGAGACTTGGAGAGTGGGCAAGGTTCTGTGGCGGTTCCTGAGCCGGTCATGAGTGAATCGGCTTCAGTTGGACAGCGGAGACTCTGGAAAATTGCGCTGCCTATCCTGGCCGTGGCCTTGTTGGCAGCGGGCGGATTCTCTTATCGCGCGCGGTATTTCGCAAAACGACTGACCGAGAAGGATACCGTCGTTCTTGCCGATTTTGCCAACAGCACTGGTGACCCGGTGTTCGATGATGCGCTGGAGACTGCGCTTCGGGTCTCCCTACGGCAATCCCCGTTTCTGAATATCCTCTCTGACACCGAAGTCTCGAAAACTCTGCAACTCATGACTCGTCCGTCCGGCACGAAACTAACCTCGGACGTGGCCGACGAACTCTGCCAGCGCGTCGGCAGCAAAGCCTACATTGCCGGAGCGATTGGCAGTCTGGGCACAGAATATGTCCTGGGGCTGAAGGCGGTAAATTGCGAGAGCGGAGACATACTGGCACAGGAACAAGTGACAGCGGCGTCCAAGGAGAAGGTGCTGGATGCGCTGGGCACGGCAGCGTCCAGGCTGCGCGGTGAGTTGGGCGAATCGCTGGGGACAGAAAAAAGGTTCGATGTGCCACTGGCTGAAGCCACCACATCTTCGTTAGAAGCTCTGAAGGCATATAGCCTGGGCAGAAAGACCGATATTGAGAAAGGCAATGCTGCGTCCTTGTCTTACTATCAACGTGCCATCCAGCTTGATCCCAATTTTGCCGCGGGCTATTCGGCAGTGGCCGCTGACTACTATAGTCTCGGCGAAATAGGGCGGGCTAACGAGTATCTCACCAAAGCATTCCAGTTGCGGGATCATGCCAGCGAGCGGGAAAGACTGTCGATCACCGCCGACTATTATGAAAATACCGGCGAACTGGACAAAGCGGCCGAGTCCTATCAAGAGTTGGTTGAAAGGTATCCGCGGGACTCCGCACCCTACGGAAACTTGGGCGGAGTGTTGGCCTTGTTGGGCCAACATCAGAAAGCTGTGGAACTCACAAGGCAGTCCGTTCGCCTCGCACCGGATCGCGTTTTTCTTTACACCAATCTCGCCAACTTCTCTCTTGCTCTGCAACATTTCGACGACACCCGGCAGGCGATTCAGCAGGCGCAGGCGCGAAAGCTGGACGATTCCGCAGTGCACAACACGCTCTATGCGCTCGCATTTCTCGGGGCGGATTCCGACGCGATGGCGGAACAGCAACAGTGGTTTGCGGCCAAGCCCGACAATGAGAATTGGGGATTGGCGCTCGCATCCGACACCGAGGCGTACGCGGGTCATCTGGCCAAGGCGCGGGACTTGGCCAAGCGGGCTGTGGACTCCGCCGTGCGAGCGGACAGCAAAGAGAATGCGGCAATCTATCTGGCGAATGCAGCTCTCCAACAAGCGGCATACGGCAATGCCACGGAAGCCCGGCAATCAGCGTCTGCGGCCTTAAAGCTTGCGCCCGCGAGTCAGGGGGCGGAGGCCGAGGCCGCAATCACGTTTGCCATGGCGGGCGACACGGCACGGGCGGAGTCCCTGGCGCAAGATTTAGGGAAGCGATTTCCGCTGGACACCCAGATGCAGTCGCTTTGGCTGCCAGCAATACGAGCGCAATTGGCCCTTGCGAAAAAGAACCCGGCTCTCGCCGTGACTTCTCTGCAAATTGCGTTTGCTTCTCCCATCGAGTTCGCGTCAATCCCGTTCGTCAACAATGTTTCGTGTCTGTATCACGTCTATACGGGTGGCGAGGCATACTTAGCGGCCGGTCAGGGTAGTGCGGCCGCAGCTCAGTTTCAGAAAATTATCGAACATAACGGTATTGTCTGGAACTGCTGGACGGGAGCGCTCGCGCACCTCGGAGTTGCTCGCGCCAACGCTTTGGAGTCGAAAGCGCTGCAAGGCGCGGATGCCGATGCAGCCCGCGCCCGAGCGCGAGCGGCTTATGAAGGTTTTCTTACATTGTGGAATGATGCCGACCCAGAAATTCCCGTCCTGAAGCAGGCCAAGGCTGAGTATGCCAACCTGAAGTGAACAGCGGTAATGTCACCTATATTGTTGGGCGACCTTCTTCGAACCGGCATGGATTGTGGTCGCGTGAACCGTTTCTATTTCGTTCTCCGCCTGTGAATTCGGAATCCTTATCCTTACTGCGCCATCGTCTTCGTATTTTCGAAACGAACAACTGTGCTTTGTCCACAATGTGCGCCAACGTAGAAGAAGCATCGCAATCAGCAGAGCCAGCAAGAGCAGGTATTCGGTCTGTCCGCTGCCGTTGTCGGGAGAAATTCCAAACAGCGCTTCCAGGAAATGCAAGCCCTCCTCCTGCTCAGCAACTGACACGTGCGACTGTGTGAGACGCCGCCGTTTAGCACCGCGGGTGAGATCGCCACGTGTAGCGCAAATCCTGACTCCTCGGACGAACAAACTCTGTGAACGCGATACGAGTCGCTTTGTGAATGCACCGAGTGGCTACTTGCGGTTGCGGAAATGAGCATATTCCTCACCCAGCACGAATTCAATCGAAAATTTGCGTAGCAGAACCGCTGGATTGGGTCACAAGCACCGTTTTGTTATGGCCGTTTTTTCGAGCCTCGCAAATTCCACAAAATTTCTGTCCGCCGCCCTCATTTCGATTGCCCGAAGTTACTGACCGCGCTATAGTCTCCCGGTACGTCTTCGCTACATAGGCTTCGTCCACATGCACGCCGCGGACGAACCCATGGAGTTTGCGCAACCTCTAGTCTCGTCTTAACAACATCAGTGTTTTAGCCCGGGCGAGGGTTTCAGGGGACTCCATCATGCTGCTTCTTACCGTTTTCGCACTTTTGATTCTGTCAGGGCTGCTTTTTCTTCTGTTGCTCGCGTGGCTGCTCCTCCGACACAGGCATCACGCTCCACATCCGCCACCGCCGCCACCTTCCACGTATAAAGTGCCGGACAATTTTGGCGAGGCGGAACTTCCGGGCGCGCTAAGCGTGCGTCTCATGGGCACGCCGGCCAACGGTGTGCCACCCAGTGGGCCGACCGCGGCCCCATCCGCAGTGATTTGGGTCAACGGCAGCAACGAAGTTCTGGTGCATCTTGATAGTACGCAAGTGCGCATACTTGACGGGATGCTTCTGGTGTCAGTCGATCTGGAAACCGACCAGACGGGGCGCACGCCGCTCATCTGTTCTTTTGCCCTCAGTAATTCGGCAGACGCTGCTGGATTGCTGGCGACCACCGACGAATATCCGCGTGGCGATGGTCTGCTGGCATCGTGTTGGGGACAGCAACTGCAACAAGCAGTCTGGTCGAGCATACTTTCTCTGGCCAACGATCACGCGGATGAACGCGCGCTCTCTCCACGTGGGCTGGTTGCGATAGCCGGCAAGTTCAGTCTCTCGGCCGGCCCGGCCATTGCACTCACGGACGGAGCGAAAGGCGCTGCATGATCAGCGGAAACGATCTCGCGAGCGAACTGCTGGACCTCGGCAAGGCCATTGGCCTCTTCGATGACAGCGGCAATCTGCAGACTTCGTGGTTTGACAATCCTCTGGCGAGCATCGAATCTCTGCTGAGTAACAGTACGCAGCGGGCGGCGTTTCTCAGCCTGCTCGATAGCTTTCTTCCCGCTGCTCAGGTGCAGGATGTCCCCGCGGGCGAATCGTGGCATCCTCTACTGGGCGATCAGTCTCGTGGCAATACCTACCTGACCGTCGCGAACAACGGCGCGGTGACCTTCGGCTTCGCCGGGCTTTTTCAGAGCACCGATGGGCCGCCACCGTTTGCGAGCTTGCGCGCTCACCTGCCGATTGTCACCTTCAATGGAGCGACAGTTACCGCCGTTGCGGGTACCGCCGAGGGGCCGCTACAGTTCGGCCTTCGTCTGCATCTGGGATGGAAATTTGGCGCCGATGCGCTCGGCCTGGATTCCATAGTCGTGGATGCGGTGCTCGCGCCGCTGCCGCCCGGCAGCGCGTCAGCAAGTCTGAAGATCACGTTGGAACAGCTCCAGCTTGACAACTCAGGCGCGAAGGATGTCGTGCTTGATCCCAACAATCTCAGCTCGGAAGCCGTGCAGCTGATCACTGGCCTGCTCCACGAGAAGCTAAGCCGGCTGGCCGGGCCGACGGGAGAAGCCGCGTCGCTGGTGAACCATCTATTGCCGTTGCTGGGATTGGGCGAAGATGGCATTCCACAATTTCCCTTCGCGCAATTGAGCGATCTCAGTGCGCTTAATACCTGGTTCGATTCATTGCTGCAAGGTCAGAGCACGCCTCCTATCGTAGCGTGGCTCGGTCACTTGGCGGGCCTACTCGGAGCAAGCAACACCGCCGTCAGCGGCAGCGGCACGGCGATCGACCCCTGGAGCGTGATGCTGCTGCCGATTGGCAGCGTCGCAGGATCCGGAGTCAGCCTCACTCTGGCGACGCAGACAATTTCGTCCACCACGTCACTTCTGGCTGGCCTGCGGGTGCGCGTCGTTCCGGGAGGAGTCAACCCGCCGCTGCGCATTGAAGCGGGCGCGACGATTGCCGCGATACCGATCGTCGGCGTGGGCTCTGCATCCATCTTGCCGGCAGCTTCAATTACGGCGATCGCGCCCGGCGATCCCGCCGGCGGCAACCTGGTCACGAATGCAAACATTACAATCGCAACGGCTGAGGCCGGCTTTCAGTGGAATGGTAGCGCGCTCCAGCCTTTGCTGGAACTGGAAAACGTAACTCTGCTGGGCACTCACTACGACAAGCTCGACCTCACCAACACCGACAGCGTCGCCGCTGCAGCCACCGCCGCGGTCAAGGCTGCCTTGATGACGGCCATCGGAAGCACCGGCCCGGGCGCTCATCTTGCGGCGCTGGCGGGCATCGTTCCTCCTGCGAACGATTCCACATCACCACACCAGATTGACCTTGCAAGAATGGTGGCCAATCCGGCGCAGGCTATCGCCGCCGTGCATCGCGCCGTATTGCTCGATGCCACGCACAATTGGTCTTTCCTGCTGCAGGAAATTACGGCGATCGCCGGTATTACCGGCGCTGTGAGTGGAACCGGCACACGCGGTGATCCATGGCGCGTCAGCTTGGCCGCGCCCGCCATCATCGATATCGAGCTGGCGGCATGGAATGCACAGACCGGCGTCGTCGCCACCGATCCGCAGAAATTGCGGCTCGGCCTGCGCGCCTCGGTGGCGCAAGGGTCGCTCGCGTTCTGGTGGCTGTGTGAGTTATTGGCATTCGACCTGCCGCAGACCGGCTCCGGCACAGTTTCACTCATGGCTGGCCAGGAAGCGCATGTCGAAATCCAGCCCATTCCAACCATTCCTGAGGTTGCCGGCCTTTCCATCAGTGTTGCCGATTTCAGTGCAGACATGAGTTGGACTCCTGGCCAGTCGATGCAGTGGAACGCCGGACTAGGCAATGTCCAAGTCGAGTTTGCGGGAAGCTCGGTAAGCGTCGCTTCACTGAAGTTCCCCTCTGCTGCCGCCTTCGACGTCAGCAACCCCGCTTCGATCGCAGCTGCCCTTGGCGTCAGCGTCAGCGATCTCGAAACGCTGCTGCGATTGATGCTGGCGCGTGCGGCTTACTCTTGGGGAGGAACGCCGGGCTTCGCGCTTACCGGTCTGCTCGGAATACACGCGGGCTTGCCGGGTATGCCCAGCGACTGGCCCACTTTGCTCGACCCGGGTTCGCCCGGATCTCTACTCAACGATCCGTTTACAGCTCTGCGCAACTGGCTGGCGGCAATCGCAGTCAAGGTCGGCGCGGACGGCAGTGCCTTCCTGCCGGTTGCACTCGCCTGGCTGCGAACGTACCTCAGTGGCGCATTGCCGGCGTCGCTCGACTCCGGCTTGCCAAGCTTCGGATCGCCGATCTCCGGCTCCGGCACGTACGAAGATCCGTGGGCCCTTCCTCTCACGACCGACGCCGCGTCCGCACTCGATGCCTTGGTGTGGCTCGAACCCGCTGGACCGCCTCCGGGATGGGCCACCCCGTTGATTAGCGCTGCGACTGCGGCCAGCGACATGCCAACGTTGCTCTCTGTCGCGCAATCGGTCGGAACGTTCCTGCCGGCTCTAGGTGCGGCTTTCCGCAATACTGACACTGGATTGATCTCGGCGTCTCTAGGCAGCATTGCAGACTATTTCTCAACCAGCGATGGCGTCGTGCCACTGGTCTCGCAAGTTCCGACCGGAGGCTTGTGGACGGCTGGCACTACGCTCAGCAGCGCCCATCCAGCGCAGCCCGCTGATCCTGCCGCCATTCAACAAATTCTCGCGCAGATTGACGCCTGGGCAGGAGGCGCGGGGTCTCCACGAACAGTTTTGCTGCTGGGACCGGCGTTCAGCGATCATAGTATTTGGCAGACGCTGCTAAGCGACGCCAACCTTCACGGCACAACCAATACCAGTGCAACCTTCAACCTACGCGTGCCGGGACTGGATCCCTCCGCGGTGGATTTGACTGGCGTCACTGCCAACGTGAACTACTACACTGCAGACCTGAGCGACAACGGCGCCGGCAATCTCACTTCGCTTACCGCGCAGATCGGACGCGTGGTCGCGCGCATCCAGCAGTTGACTGGCGCATCGCAGGTCACGCTGGTTGGGCACTCGACGGCCGGGCTCGCGGCCCGCGCTTTCACCGCCGCGAACCCTACACTTGTCGCTGGTCTTATCACGCTCGGTTCGCCGCACCTCGGCGCCGATCTGCCTTACTTCGACGATCCCTTTCAAGCCGATGCAATTCGCGCGACGCAGGCAATGCGCTCAGCAATGCCGCCTGGAGCCATGCGTGATGGCTTTGATCACGTGGTGCAGGCGCTCGACGGATACCTTCTTCCGGCAACGCCAGCCCAATTGCCTACGGCAGCGCCCTATCCGGTCGGCTCCTTCGCGAATCCCGGCAGCACAGACACGGGAGGTCGGCCAGCACTGGCGCTGGGCAGTCAACTGCAGGGAACGCTGCTCGATTTTCTGAAGACCACCATCTCGTCCCTGGCGACGACAGCGGCCAACCCCGGCGCGCCTCCGCCGGCCCCGACGCATGTGGCGTTTGGCGCGCGCACTCATCTCGACTTCGCAGGCAACACCATCGGCCAGTACGCAGTTGATGTCTCCCTGCGCGCGGATGCATTCCGCGTGGCGTTGCAGAAGGGCGTGGCTGACCCACCCCGGCCTGCGCACGCGCTCGCCGTGCGCGCGCAGATCACGAATGCCAGCGGGTGGCTTGTGGGTGAGTCCAGCGGCTTCGCTGGAACCGGACTGCCTCCGGTGGATGTTCGCGTGAAGTGGATGGAACTCGGCGTGGACATTGCCGCGAGCACTGCCGGCATAGCCGTTACGCCGCAGCTTGCGCTACACCAGGTTTCCTTCCACGGGCCGGTCACGGCAAGCGCAGCATGGAGTGATGTCAACGCACAAGCCTTGCTAGGAGCGGTGTTCCACGCCTTATCGAATCCTACGCCGCTGCCGGGCTCGAACGTGGGGCTGTTGCTGACCACACTCACCAACCTGGGAATTGCCGTGCCTGATCCGCACGGCGGCATTGGGATTTCCTCTGACGCTTTCGCCGCAATTCAAAGCGACGCGGCCGGTTATCTGGGATCGAAGCTGGCCGGCGCGTTCGATGCCGGATTGCCCGGATTCTCCAGCCCAGCGGGCGGGCCGTGGAGCTTTCCACTCGGCAGTTTTCCGGTGGAAGTCTATCTGTCGCAAAATCCGTGGAGTGTTGGTCTGCGTACCACCACTGGCGTTGCATACACTCTCGGAGTCAACGCGGGGATTGTCTTCGATGGCAGCGTGACGCTGCCGAATTTCCAGCCCAAACTGGATGCAGGTTTCCTGATCGGCGCTCTGTCGCTGATTTGGTCCAGCTCAACCAACCAACTTATAGCTGACGCCGACCCATGGCTGAGGCCGCTCACGCTGATTCCGCTACCGAGTTCCACGACTCTGCAGGCTGCGTTGAATGATGCCCTGCCACGTTTGCTCTTTTCTTCGGCAGCTTCCGCGATTTTCGAGTCGCTCATGGGCCCCGGTTTCAAAGTCCCGCCGCTCGACATGTTCTTCAGTTCGACGTCGAAATCCATGTCACAACCTTCGGCGCTCGGAAATAGTAGCGGTACCGGCCTCAACTCCGGGCGGATCACCCAGTTGCTGCAGGCAATCAACAGTGCGGCAGGTTTTCCGCCCGGTCCCGGACTTAGCCTGCCCGGTGGCTTGCAGTTGACTGCTTCTGGCGCCGGTACAGATGATGATCCGACAAAGTTGCAGCTGGCGACGACGACGCCAATCGGCGGTGTGGTCGGTATCACCGTGGGAGTTTCGTTCGACAGCCTGATGCACGTGACGCCGAGCGGAAGCGTCAGTCTGACCATACCGTTGCCCGGTACTGGGTGGACGGGCCTCGGCATTTCTTTTGGTGCGAGCGCAGCGGGAGTGAGTCTGGTGCTAACGCCGCAGGCCACGGGCGTTTCGCCCATCCAGATCCTTCCCACGTTCAGCGGCTTGGGAGCGCTGGCAGGCGCGGCCGAGGCGTTGCTGCCACAGGCGCTCGATGCGCTAGTCAGCGCCGTTGGCACGTCTACGATCATGACTCTGGTGCTGGATGTGGCCGGCGCTTTTAACATTTACGATTTAGTCGGCGGCTTCAAGGCCCACAGTGATCAGCTGAAGGCGTTGCTACAAACGAATTGGCTCGCGGGATTTAATTCCGCGGAGCAGACTGCCGTTGCGAACGCGATTGCTGGACTGTTCAGTGGAGGCTCGCCGCTCGCGGGCGTGCTGCCCGGAACTGTCACCGCTTCCGCAGGCGCCGTGCACTGGGCGCTGCCGCTGGGCGGCAGCGACAGCGGCAATCTCGCGCTGTCACTCGGCTGGGATGCTTCCGGACCGACTGTGCTGGTTGGTTTGAGTTCAGTGAAGCTCGGCGATGGAGCGCTAGCTATCGATGCCACCGCCGGCTACGCCGCAGGCAATGTCGCTGTGTCCACGGCGTTCGCGCTTCACTTGCAGAATGCGATTGGAATCGCGCTGACGCCCACTTTGGCGATTGCTGAAACAGGCGGCAAATTCCAGCTCGAGTTCTATCCGTTAGCCAACGGAGGAGTCAATGGTCCGATCACCATCGATCTTCTCCCGCCTGCCGTCCACATGGGCGCCGGCGGAGCGCTCGGCATTGTTAATCAGTGGCTCATTCCGTTGGTCGCTGACATGTTGTTTACGGCCACGAAGAGCAGTCTCAGCTCTCCATTGTGGAGTGGCGGCCCCACCCTGCAGAACGTGCTGATCGGCGCGCACATCGCGCAGGCCGGGGGTGGCGGCATCGTTGTCAATCCAGCAATCCCAGATATTACGACCATTATCACCGGGCTCATCAGCACTCTGGCGACCGGTGTCAGCGTTGCCGTCAGCAGCACGCTCAACTTTGCGCTGGCCAACGATGGTGGACGCCTGGGGATCCGGTTATATGGTTCACAAGCTTTCGATGTCGGCGACTATTCGCTCAGCTTGCTGTTCGGCGCACCTTCCAGCTGGGGCGCGGATTTCGATTCCGGCGCGGCCGTGTATCTGTTCAACTCGTCCGGCGGAAACTTCACATTCAATCCCGGCCTGGTGGTTGCGGGTCTCGGGCTGGGGCTTACTGGACAGGACGATGCTCCGCTGATTAAGACCTCAGGATTCCGGCTGGGCGGTGTGCGTCTGTATTCCTTCTTCCACGGTGAGTTCGGCAACGGATTTGTATTCGACTCAGCCGGCGGCGGCGTTGAACTGGATGCGCTGGGCTTGCCTCTCGGGCAGGCCACGGGTGGGAATGTTGGTGGCAATAATCCCGTCGCCGCCAGCTTGTTGCAATCCAATGGCGGTGACAACAACGCGGGCGACACGCAGAGCGTGAACCCGGCGGTCGACGTTGCAGCCTGGTATTGGTCTGCTCCCATGGGCGATGCCACCTTCCATGTTCTCTTCCAGGACAACAATCAGCCCATCTGGATCGGCGTGCACGCGCAGTTCGGCCCGATTTACATTGACCAGGTTGGACTCGTGCCCAACGGCAACACATCCGTCTCTCTGGTGCTTGACGCTTCGGTGAAGATCGACGGGCTCACCGGTGAAGTGGACGAGTTAGGCGTCACGATTCCGTTCAAGTCGATCACGACTCCTGGTGATTGGACCCTTGACCTCAAAGGCATCGCTCTCAGCTTCCAGGGACCGGAGATCACCATAGCCGGAGCGTTACTGAAGAATGACGGTGGGCCAGCGATCGAGTATGACGGTATGCTGCTGGTGCAGATCACTGAGTTCGGCATCGTTGCCGTCGGCGCCTATTCCAAACCGACCGATGCCCAGGGCGGCTATACCAGCATCTTCATCTTCGCTGGCGTTTTCATCATCATTGGTATTCCACCGGTGATCGAAGTCGACGCCTTTGGGCTGGGAGTAGGTTACAACCGCGAACTGATCGTCCCCGATGATCTGAATAAGATTCCGTCGTTCGTGCTGGTTGCGGCGCTCGACGACGGTGGCGCCATGGCAAACGATCCCATGGGTGAGCTGATGCAGATCAGCACCAGCATGCCAGCCAAGCGTGGAAGCTTCTGGCTTGCGGTCGGACTGCACGGCACCACGTTCGTTATCGTGCATGTCACGGCGATTGTGTATGTGGCTCTCGACAACGGCGTGGAGATTGGACTGATCGGCGTAGCACGCATGGCGATTCCCTCCGACGATACCGCGCTGGTTAGCGTGGAGTTGGCGCTGAAAGCCCGCTACAGCAGTGCCGAAGGGACACTCTCCATCCAGGCGCAACTTACCGATAATTCGTATCTGCTCGCGCCCGATTGCCAGCTTACCGGTGGCTTCGCTTACTTCATGTGGTTCCCCGAGGGGCAATTCGTTCTTACCCTGGGCGGCTATAATCCCCACTTCCAGGTGCCGACACAGTTCCCCAACGTGCCGCGTCTCGGATTCAACTGGGGGCTGCCGATCGGCGCCACCATCAAAGGGCAATCATATTTTGCGCTGACGAACACTTGCATTATGGCGGGTGCTCGGCTGGATCTGACTTGGGGTGCGTCGTGCGCTTATGTATGGTTCACCGCCTATGCCGACTTCCTTATCTCGTGGGACCCGTTTTACTACAACATCGACATCGGCATCTCGGTGGGCGCTTCGCTGTCCATCACGATTTGCTTCTTCGGTTGCGTCACCATCGGCATTTCTATTTCAATTGGCGCCACGCTCACCATCGAAGGCCCGCCGCTTCACGGCACCGCGACGCTCGACCTCGACGTGTGCAGCCTCACCGTTTCCTTCGGCCCGGACGCCAATCCGCAGCCGCCTTACATCACCGATTGGGGAACATTTGCCACCAAGTATCTCTACGGTGGCGATCCCAACGGCAGCGCCTTCGCCGTAAATGTCCTCACCGGGTTGGTCCCGCCGGAGCCTTCCGGAGCACAACCTGCCCCCGGCACACAGGACAAACCGTGGAAGCTGACGAGCGAATTCTCTTTCCAATGCGATACCAAGATGCCAGCCACGATCTCCACCGACTTCGTTTTTGGAGATCAGGATGAGAGTGCGAGCGTCCACAGCATTGACGTCGCTCCTATGTATAAGGAGTCGGTGGACTCACGCACCGTAATCACCTTGCAGGGTAAGAACGGCAGCGGTTGGACGCCGGTCACCGTAGGAAATTCTGATGTACGCTTCAACGTCGACAAACTGCATTGGAAGATCACGCCTACCATTGGCAAGGTTTCCGAGGCGACCTGGCACTGGAACGATCCCACCAATATGCCGGCCGCGGCGAATACTCTCCCAGCAATCACCAACGTGCAGATCGTGGGCTTCGCGGTGACTGAAGGACAAAGCCAGCTCATTCCCATCGCCAAGCTAATTGATTACGGCAATTCACGGCCGCTGCCCTTCGCCGTGCCTTGGGACATCACCACCTTCAAGTCCTATGGCGTGGGGGCTGACTCGCTGGCGGTTCTGGGCTCGCAGCTAGCCTCCGCCACAACCCTGTCGGTAGCCAGTCAGGTGCTATCGGGGGATGGATTCTTCTCGCAGATGCGCCAGGCCTCCGGATTGCCACAGGACGGGCTGCACCCGCTGGCGGTGCGGGCTCTCAATGTCAATCGCTCCGCACCGCCGTTGCTCACGCCGCTCAGTACTGGCCTGACGATGAAGCCGGTGGGGCTTCCCAGTCCGCCAGCAATTGCCGAGGTTCCGCCGGTACTACCAGTGCCGCTGCAATCGCCGCGACTGCGCGCCGTGCTGCAGTCGCGTCCGCAGCCTGTTGCGGACACGCCTCCGGCCCTGCGAACCAGCGTGACCAACGTTGCCGCGGCCGCCAATGTCCCTCGCATGGCAGCCCCTCAGGTCACGACCTTGGCTTCCCGGGTACAGCGCGTCGCTGCGCCCAACGCGCCGCGTGCGACCAAGCTGGCGGCGGCTGCCCGCATCGTACGCTCGCCGGAGCTGGCATGGACCTCTGGCGTCTCCCATCAAGAAGGGCTGAGCAGTGCCGAGCAAGACCTCGGCACATCAGGCGTCTCGCTGCCCGCAGGCACCACGCATTTGTGGGATATTCCAGCCACCTCGGCAAAACAACTTGTCGTGAGCGGAGGCGCCGCGTTCCGCATGACCTTCTTGACGCGCGGCGGCAGCGTCATCAGCGATCGGGAATACGCCGCCGGCAGCAATATGGCGATTGCGATTCCTCCACGTTGTGGCATGGTCGCAATAACCTGCCTGGGAGTTCCGCCAACCACGGTTACCAAAATTACGCCGGCGCTTGGCGCGGTGAGTTTTGCTGCCGCTCCCGCCGGACAAATGGCTGCCGCGGGATGGGAGCTCCACAACCTGCTACCACAAGTTGGACCAATCACCCTTCTCGGGCGCGGAGCATGCCTGGTGTTTCCACAATCGCATGCGCCCGCACGCAAGAAACAGGCCGTCAGCAGCGCGATGGTTACTGTCTCTGACGCGCTCGCCACGCAGCCTGCTGTCGAGACCTGGCTGCCGACCTCTGCCGGAGCGGTCATGATTCTGCTCGATCAGCAGGATCCGTCGGCAGCGGCCGATGGCGACCTCGCGCTGGCGGTCGACGGAGCCACGCTCAGCGCGTCACCAATTCGCATCCTGGGCGGGCGCCGTCGTGCCCTGCTTTACGATGTGCAACAGGTCAATCCTAACGCTGATCACATTACCGTTGCTACGGCCAGCCTCACCGGATGGCGCTTCTCCGGTGTGATTGGTCTCAGTGGTAAGGCGCAGGAGTGGGGCGTGCGCTTCAACGGCAAAATCCCTGAACAGTTGGTGCCCGATGGACCGCTGACGCCGAACGGCAGCGTCATAGTCCGCATGGTCGCGGCGCCTGGAGGTAAGTCATGAGTTCACCACCAGTCGGCTCCATGTATCTTTACGACGACATCACCCCGCCTTTGCTCGATAACAGCTACCAATTGTCGATGGTGACTAATGTGACCTTTGATGGGACGCAGCAGACCCTGCAGCCCGCGACCGGATTTTTCGACATTGATGGCCCACGCTTCTCTCTGTCAGCCACAGAAGTCGGTGCGGTATTTCCACCTAACAACGGCCATGGCGGCTTCGATGAGGCCATACCGCATATCGCAATGGTGCGGCGTACCCTTCCGTGGGAGCGCGCGCTCACCTCGCAACCGTCGTTGATCGGCACGCCCACTCGCGCGACCGGCGATCCTGCCTCGCCGAATCCAAATCCGCCGCAGGATGGCCAGCCCCAGACCTACGGGCCGGCGCCCTGGTTGGCGCTGCTGCTTTTCGAGGAAGGCGAGTATGTGCTCAATCACAATGTGCCGCTGCAGAACGCCGTTCCCGCGGATGTCTACCAGCGTCTCAATCCTTCCGCGGGCATTACCTGCGACACGGTGCAGGCTTCACTTGGCTTGGTGTCATCGTTGATGCCTTCGCTCGAAGAGTTGACGCTCTTGGCGCACGTCCGGCAGGTCAACGTTGACGATCGCGAGCTGAACTCCGGCTCGAGCGATGGATGGTTCTCGGTGGTCATGTCGAATCGTGTGCCTGCCCCCGGCGCTAAGTATCGTGCTTGTTTAGTCTCGCTCGAGGAGCGCACCGACCTGGTCAGCGCCAATCCGCCGGCCGTTGCTGAACCCATTTTGATCGGGGTGTTTGCCAACCGCGAAGTCCTGGCCGCGCCGGTGGAGGGCATTCAAGAGCAAGTGACTACCGTCCTTGCCAATGCCGACGAGCGCCGCATTACAAGTTCAGCGATGCGGGTGAATGCTCCTTCGTTTGGATATCTTTTCGCCACCGTCCAACTGGTGTTGCTGTACAGCTGGCAGTTCGAATGCACCGGTGTGGGCACCTTCCGCGATTATATGCAGCGGATCAACGTCTCGATGGCTGGCACGGTTGAAGGTCCCGGCCATCCCAATGTCACTGATACCGGGCACATCAAGATGACGCTTGCCGACCGAGCTGGTGTGGATGAAGACGTGTGGTATCGCGGTCCCCTCGTGGCTTTCCCTCTTACTCGAGATCCGCTCACTTATCACAGCGCCGATCAGTGCCGCCGCGTCGCGCCAGAGACCGGCGCGGAAGATGTGTCGTACGCTGCAGCCTTCGAGGTGGGGCGCCTGCTGGCCGCAGCCGACGCTCGTCTGGCGCAGGAATTGATGCGTTGGCGGCGCGAGGCTTATCGGCAGTCGGCACGCGTGGATTGCCTGAATGCGATCCAGACGACGATGTCGCTGCCGCAAGCCCTGGATCTGCACGCGCCCGTTGCGACCACGGTCGCGGTCAATGCCGCGCAGAGTATCGTGAACGGTATCAGCAAACTAGGCGACCGCTATGGTCTGGCCAACCTTGGCAGTGTTGCCGGACTAAATCCCGCTGCGGTGCAGCAGGCTTGGAATCTCACCTCGGTCAATGACGCCGCCGCGATCCTGGGCGCCGATGCTGGTGCCACTGGGGCAGAGGTCGCCGCACCGGTGCAGACTGCTCGTGCGGCAACTACGTTGGCTGCCGTCGCGGCCGACACCTCGGGCCTGCGGAACCTCAGCAACGCCCGCTCGCGAATCGTAAACAATACCCAGATCCAATTGGAGAATGTGTGATGAGAACCGCCTGGATTGCATCTCCCGAAGCTCTGCGCGAACGCATGATTGTTCCGCAGCAAGTGGCGCCCACGCAGCCAGAAGCGGAGATGCCGCCTTATATGGAATCGTTCCTGGCGCACCTGCGTTTGCTGGTGGGCGTTCCCTTCGATTATCTCGTTCCCGACGAACGCCTCCTCCCCGACGAGTCCATCCGCTTCTTCTATATTGACCGCTCCTGGACCGATCGCCTGGTGGACGGGGCGGTCGCCGTGGGCAAGATCGGCACGCGCGAACAAGCGCATCATCAGGCTCACGCGCCGGCAGTGAATCAGCAGCTTGACCAGTCAGAGCGCATCGTGCGCGCCCTGCAGCGCGGCATCGCGGATTTCGCGACGCTGAAGGCCAACAACGACAATAGCCCCGCAGCGGCCGATGTCATAACAGGCTTCCTGTTGCGGTCGCAGGCGGTCAGTGGCTGGCCCTCGATGGACGTTCGCGCATACAGCCGCGATATCGCCGAACCGCTCGATCCCGCCGATCCCAAAGTCTTTCCACTGCAATTGAAGACTCTGCGCCTCGAACTTCTTTCACCCAGCGTAATGCTGGCGCTGTTCCAGGGAGTTCCACAGTTGCTCATTCTGGAAGAGCCGCATCACGGCATCCAGTTCGGCATTCATGTGAACGGCAGCGACAACGTTTACCTCCGCGTTCCCACCGGCCAGCAATTCCTTAACAGCAGCAAGAACCCCGTCAATGTGGCGGTGCCGTATCGTGCCGCCAACAATCGGGTAGTACATGTGGCGGAGCTACGGCGTCGTCTGAATGCAGCGCAGGTGGCCAATCCAGGCGCCATCCAGCAGACGGGCAGCGCCGCCTTCGCGATCTCAGTGCTTAATCTGCCCTGGAGACAGCGCTTCGAGGGTTCGGTCGATCAAGCCGGCACGCAGAATCTCTCCGGTGGATTCGTGTCCACTCTAAATCTGGGACAACGCGTGCTCAGCAGCGATACCTTCAAAGCCTTCGAGAATTTGGTGGTGACAAATGGCGGTAAGTAGCAAACTTTCCTTTACCGACAAGACCGCCGCCTTCGCGGCTGCCGCGGCATACGGAATCACGCAGCGGGTGGTGAACACCTGGAATCCTTACCTGGCACGCACGCCGCGTGTTCTGGTCCCAGTGCAGCTGGACGCGTTGGTGGTGCGACCCGGGCAGGCCGCCAGTTCATGGGCAGACTGCGCGCTCAAGCCGCATCCCGGAACCGGGGTGGTGACGCGCCGCGATATTCTGCCCAATCCCTTTGCTGAGCTGGCAACTCCGCGAACCTCCGGCGTCTATCTGCATTGGGCATTGCCCGATGCGCTCACTGGCGGTTCCACCGCCGGCGACACGGCGAGCTTTCCTGCCGCACCCGATCGCTGGCTGGTGATGCGCATGTCCCCTTCGACCGACGGTCAGCAACGTCGCGCGGTGACGGGATGGGTGCTGCGCTCGGGCGATCAGAATCCCATGCCCATCGACCTCGACAGCTTCAGCGACGGTCTGCCTTCACAAGATGCCATCACCAACCCACTCACCGTGCTCGGTCAGGGCGACGTAGCCTGGGCGGCTTACTACGACAATGTGGTCAACCGGCTCGCCTTCTACGACAACCTCAACGGCATTCGCACGGGTCCGCTTGCCTACCTGGTCTGTGGTTGGTATTCGAACCCGGCGCAGGATCCGCTTGGCGATACCGAGGTGAAATCGCTGACCGACTTCAACAACAAGATGGCGCAGTTGCAGTGGCAACTGGCGCAAGGAGAGCTGAACGAGGCTGTCAATCATTCGCGGAACTACATTCTCGGTGCTTCTAAAATCGGCCTGACCATGGTGCAGGCGAGAGCGTCGATGGTCAGCGATGTGGTCGCGTCCAACGTAAACAGCACGAGCTACATTACCTCGGACGCCGCACCCAGCTTTCCTCCCGTCGATGCGGGCGGGGAAGCGCTTGGGCCCTACACGACCGACGGATCATGGTGGCCCAACGCCACCCTGTTCCATGGATCGGTTGTGGCCATCGGCTGGCCGCAAGTGGGCTGGCCCGGGAATGAGAATGGGCTGCTCTCGGGCGAACAGGGTGGCGCTCCACCAGCGTCGGGAATTAACGTCGCTGTCGGCAATACCATTCCGGAAGCTTTGGCAGCACTAGTTGCACAGAAGAACCAGTCCCCGGACGAAGCGCGAATCCTCGAAGCATTCCTGCTAGGCGTACTTCCCCAACTCAACGAGGAGAACGGGCGCGCCACCGTCGACGCGGCGCTGCATGCCAGTTCGTTCGCTTCGCAGGACGGCGGCTATACCACCGAGCAGCTGTGGATTCCACAAATGCCCGATACGCCGCCTCCTCTGCCGAACCCGGTTACGCCGAGTCCCGGCGTTTTCGCCAATCAAGCGAAAGTCGCGTACCAGCAGCAGGCGTTCCAAAGCGGACAGTTCACCGCGACTTTTGTCCAACCGGCTGGCAAAGCGAAAGCGCAGAGCTTCGTCGCCAAACAGAACATGGTTGAGACCACATTCCACACTGGCGGCTTGATTGCCGCGATGTCAGGTGTCACGCCGCCGTCAACGCCGCAGGCGCCGATCCCCGGCCACTACGAGACTGTGCGACGCGCCCTGCCGCGCTACTACTACCCGGCTGAGCCTGTCATCCTGATCGAGGGCGCGGCGCGCAGCTTCAAGCATGGCAGCGACGACCGCTTTTCCCAGGACAACACTCTCACTTGCCGCCTCACCGGTTTTGTCGTCACCGAACTCAGTTGTAACGCTATCACTGGACAGCCGAATCGGCCCTCGGTCCAGGGGCAGGACGTGCTCGATCGCGGCATCGAGAATGGCAGCGTGCCTCCAGAATGCGAGGATCTTCTGCGCGAGACTGTGCTGCTCGACCCGGGAGCGGCAATAGTGTTGGCACAGACGTCGCAAGGCTCGAAAACCAGCGGCACGCTGGTTTCGCAGGTGGCGCAGAATTTCACCGTGGAGCAAACTGTGTGGTGGGCGACGCGTGATCCGAATTTTGATCATGCGCCCCTGACGGCACGGAGTGGTATTGCCGGAACCCTTCCCGCAGCCATGGCGGTGTCGGCGCCAGTGAAGCCCTGGAACCCGCTGCACCTGGATTGGAGCTTGCAATACATTCCTTCGACGAACTCGGTAAAAGATTGGTCGCTCGGCGAGATCGACTACACTCCCAACTCCGATAGCGTGCCCGCGATGACCGACACCGAGGCTGGCGTCCTATTGCAAGGACGCGCCCACTTAACCGGCGGATCGGCAGCGACGGCGGCGGCAAGTTTGCGGCGAGCGATGGACCAGGCGCTCGCGGCTGGCGGCGCGGCGAATCTCGCGCCCAACCTTACCTCGCGTTATCATTCGTTGCTCGCGCAAACCTCGTTGCGAGCTTACGCGGCGATGCCGGCAAGCGTGCAGGCGACCATCACTGCTGCGGGCAGCGCTACAGCCACGGGAGAAATACCTCCCGTGGATCGAGCTCCTCTGCAGGACATTCTCACTACGCTTTCCAGCATGGACGTTCTCACCGGCGCGCTCGACAGCTTCACCCAAGGCCTACGCGGCGGTTACGACCCTGATGGCCAGGACAAACCCGCCGATGGCTCCACGCCCAAGCCTTTTGTAGCACTGCGTGCGGGGTTTGTTCGCATTCTTCGGCTGCGCCTGGTGGATTGCTTCGGGCAATTCCTCGATCTCGTGGGCTCGAGTGACAACTCGAACGTTACTCTCTCGCAACTGATCGAATCCGAGCCTGTGCAGGTTGCCCAGAATCCCGGCATCGTCTCCCTGCCGCCACGCTTCACGTCGCCGAGCCGGCTGTGGTTTCGATACATGGCGGCGGACGGGTCTGAGAACGAAGCCAACGACACAATGTCGCCGGTGTGCGGATTTCTCGCGCCCAACCATCTCGACGGCGATCTGGAATTTTTCGACGCCGCCGGTACCAACTTGGGAGTGGTTCGACCTGATCCGCAGGCGGGAATCGTTTGGGAAGAAGCGCCTGGCCAGCCTTCTACCGTGGGCCAGTCCCCCGAACGCGCCATTCCGAACAGTTTTGCGTCCGGCATCGCGCAGGGACTTTTGCGTTGGGGATTGGCCGACGCCACGCAGGATGCATTGCACGAAGACGCTCTCAGCGCGCTGCTGCGGATCATTGACGCCACGTTGTGGGCGGTCGATCCGTTTGGTCACACCGGCGACGAACATCTCTCACTGCTGATCGGCCATCCCGTGGCCATCATGCGCTGCCGCTTGCGCCTCGAAGTGAAGGAGCCGATCCATCCGGAGTTGTTGAATACCGTGTCGATCGGTGTAAGGCTGGGAGCCGTTCCCGACTTCCAGGACGGGTTGCTCGGCTACTTCGTCAACGATGACTACACTCGCCTGTATTGCGCAGATGCCGCCATCGCAGGATTCGCCCGCGAGGTGGGACCGGGCCGGGGTTTCCTGCAACAGGCGAACCTGGTCCCGGATTTCTATCAGACTTTTTCCAACGATTTAGGCGCGACTGTAACCACGGGCGCGAGCCCGGTCACGCATCCTTACGTCGACACGTCGGGAGTGCTCGCAATTCAGCCCAACCAGGAGATTGCGCTGACCTTGCTGGTGGAACCGCAAACCGTCGTGCACGCCACTGCCGGCCTGTTGCCGTCGAAGGACATCGGAATGCGGCGCAACTGGGTGGCTGCGGCGCTGGCGATACTGTCTCCGACCTTTCGCTTCGGACCGGTGCTTGTCGATCCACAGAAGATCCGTATGCCGGTACCGACCGGCGGCATTCAAGGCAACTGGAGCTGGGACCACCGCTCCAGCATCACCGAATGGGCCGAGGACCCGGTGGTGAATGCGACCCAGGACGCTCAACTCAGTCCCGATCCCATCGGTGCCAACGAAGGATGGCTGCGCCTGAAACCTGTGGCCAACGGCGGTAGCGGATCGCGCAGCAGCTAGGAGACTTATGCCGCTTCACGATGAGCAGGGTCACGCGAAATGGTTCGAGCAGTACTTGCGAAACCACAGTGATCCCACCGGTGTGCCAAGTTCCGACCTGTGGCGGCAAGGCATGCTCGACTTTGCCCAGTTGGATGTAGACGCGAGTGTCCTGTGGATTCCCATCGGTCCCGCGCCGCTCTTGATTGACGCGCAAAAGAACTGGCAGGGCACGGGTCCGAACTCGGGGGAAGTGACCGACATCGCGATTGACCCCAACGGCAGTGCCGACAACGTCATTTATATCTCCACCAACGATGGAGGCATCTGGAAGACCGAGGATGGCGGTTCGTCGTGGTCACAAAAGATGGATGACCTGCTTTCGCTCTCTATGGGAGCAGTCGCCATCGATGCTTCCAGCCCGGCGATCCAGCGTGTCATTTATGCCGGTACCGGCAACATGTACGACGGTGGCCGGGCCTTCAACAAAGGGATCGGCATCTACCGTTCGCCCGACGACGGGGGCACCTGGAGCATCGTCGACGGGGGTCCGTTTGCCACCATTTTTGCGGGCCTCTCCATCAACGACATCGAGGTAATTGCCGCTGACACTTTGCTGGTTGCCACTGATAAAGGCCTTTTCCGCTCCGTGGATGGCGGACAGAATTTCGGCTCCAACGATCCCGCCTTCGACAATCGGCAACCCGTGTTGCCAGGATTGATTACCTGCATTCTTCCGGACGCGGCCGATCCTGCCCATGTTGTATTTGCGTGCGTCAGCACGGTTGGGGTCATGAAGTCCATCGATGGCGGGAAGACCTTCCCCACGACACTACTCGGCCCAGCGACCCCAGGACTCGGAGCCAGTTTCAACAACGTCCAACTGGCGCAATCGGAAAAGAATCCCACGGTTCTGTATGCGATCGTGCAGTATTCGCCGGGTTCTCCTAATCCAGATATCTTGCGCGGCCTTTACCAATCGATGACCGGCGGCACAAGCTGGACTCTTCTGGCCAACATCATCAGTGTGGCCTCTACCGATGGTTTCGGCCAAACCGCTTATGACATGACGCTGGGGATAGATCCGCAAGTAGCCGTCACCAACGCGCCCAACGCGGGTCTCATTTATGTCGGTTTTCAGGAGCTCTGGCGTTCCAGTGACGGAGGCCAGAACTTTCAGGGGATCGCATGCACCGCCAACCAGGTGCATTGGGACAACCACGTTCTATGTTTCAGCCCTCCGGGAAATCGCCCCGCCGCAAAGCCCACGCCGATATACATTGGCACCGACGGCGGTATCGCCAAAAGTGTAGACGGCGGAACAACGTGGGCGCCGATCAACGGCAATATCGGCTCGAACTTGTTTCGCGGAATCGATATCGGCCGCGGCAGCCTGGCCAACAACGCGTATACCTTCGGTGGCATGCAGGACACCGGCACCGCTGGACACGGCCCCGCAGACGGTCCTACGCAATGGCATGCGGGAATCGATGGCGACGGCTATCTGGTTGCGGTTGATCCCGTGAATCCCCAATTTGTGTATGGCTTCGATGATTGGCTGTTCATCAAGTCCACCAACGGCGGAGCGACTTGGGCTACGAATGGCGACGCTGTGCCCCCGCCTATTGGCAAGAATCTGCCTATTCCGCCACCCACTGCCAGCATGGTCCGCGCTATCGCGCTTGAGCAGAATGGCGTCGACACTGCTCACCGTATCGTCTACGTCGGAATACTCAATAATCTCTATCAGAGCACTGATTCCGGAGTTACGTTTGGCACGAGCAGCATTCTCAATGTCGGACCCAACAGCACCTACCATATTCTTGCGATTGCAACGACTGCCAAGGATTCCAATCGGGTATGGGTCGGTGTAAACGATGGCACCGTCCACTACTCGGCCGATGCCGGCTCCTCCTGGGACCAGGGTTCGTTCCAGACGCAGCCGGGAGGAACGGGCATGGTGACTGGAATTGCCATCGACCCCGTCACACCAGACCGGGTTGCGATCGTATACGACGGCAGTTCCGGAATTCACTCCAAGTTTCGCACGCGGCGCGTGTTCCTGACCACAGATAGCGGCGTCACCTGGAACGACGTCAGCGGCACGGACGGCAATGGTCCAATCGGGAACCTCCCCGATCTGCCCATGCACTCGGTGGTCTTCGACAAATCCGTCAGCCCTCCGGCCTTGATCGTAGCTAGTGACGCGGGGGTGATGCGCTCAATCGACATTTCGGTCACCGGAGGAAACGTTACTGCGACCTGGAAGCTGTACGGGGTCGGGCTTCCCACCGTCTGCTGTAATTCGCTAGCGATTGACAACCTTCCCAGCACGCCGTTACTGCGCGTAGGGACCTACGGTCGGAGCTGCTTTGAGGCTTCGCATCCCACCGGCCCGAGGTTATATGTGAGTTCTTCACTTGGCTTCGGCGTCGTTCCCAACGCACCCGGTAGCAAGGGTACTCTGCCAATCTATCTTTACAACTGCGGCAGCGCGCCGCTCACTCTCACCGCAATCAACGTCATCTCATCGACGAACTTCACACTAAACCCGCCGCCGACGTTCCCAATCACCATCGATCCGGGAAAAACGCAGACCGTGACCTTGGTGTACGCGCCCACAGCCGTGGCAGACGATACGGCTCTGCTAAACATCGTTAGCAATGACCCGTCCTCGCCCGCAGTCGTGACCGTTTCAGGGCGCGGTGCTGCCCCAGGCAAGCCGAGATTGGCCACGAACCCGGCGAATAAAACCAGCTTTGGTGCGGCCTCGGCTGATCGAAGCCTCACTCTGCAGTTCTTCAACGTCGGGACCGCTGACCTGCAAATAACTGGCATCGACCGTACCGGCAGCTCGGATTTTTCGCTCGATCCGGCGCCGACGTTTCCGATCACGATCACAGCGGGTGCCGAGAACGATCTCACTATCAAGTACCATCCCACCAGTAATGGAATTGCGAAGGCTGCGTTCCAGATTACCGCCACCGATTCACCCACGGCGCATGAGTTCGATGTTTCGGGCACGGGTGCGAACATCTCCAGCTCCAACTGGGTCACCGTGCTCGAATACATCGGCGTGGGTCTGCTGATTGCCGGAGCCGTGGTGGGCGGCGTGCTCATCGCCGAAAAGCTCAGCGGAAAGAAGGGTGGGTAGCGAACTGTATCTGTTCCTTCTTCGAAAAGCAGACTCTGGGCAGTTTCGCGACCGATCGATACGGTGTACGATGGTGCGGCTTTTGATGCCATAGGGAACTCGGCCAGGCCAGTCTTTCGGTCACGGTGTGCTTTGCGATGAGAGATCGCGGGGCCAATCCCTTTGCCAAGGATAAAAGGGATGACTTCAGGCTCTACGACCTCAGCCCCAATCCGCTCGACGCCGGGTCTCCTCTCTGCTCGAACCAAGAACCTTCGGCGCATCGGCCTTCTCCCCTTTGTGGCGGTCCTGTTCGCATACTGTACCGGTGGACCTTTTGGATTCGAATCAATGATTTCGAGCTCCGGACCCGGTCTGGCGTTGATTTTCCTTCTGGTGGTGCCCTGTTTGTTTTCCGTCCCAATCGCCCTGGCAACGGCGGAAATGACCACACTCATGCCGGTGGAAGGAGGATTTTACCGCTGGAGTCGCGGTGCTCTGGGGGACTTCTGGGGATTTCAGAGCGGGTGGTGGAACTGGACAGGCACATTCCTGGTGAGCGCTTCCTACGGTGTGGCTATGGCGGACTATCTGGAGGCCTGGATCCCGCAGCATTCCCGCCTGGAACATTGGGTGGTCGCGTTTCTGTTCCTCGTACTGGTAGCGTCCATCAATATCCTCGGTATCCGACTGGTCGGAAATCTTACGCTGGTTCTACTGATTGCATCATTCGTTCCGGTGATTGCATTCTTTGTCCTCGGCTTCCACCAGGCGCATTTCAACCCGTTTCATCCCGTGTTGCCAATCGGTAAACCGTGGCGAGAAGCCTATGGCGTAGGGTTGGCTCTGGCGCTGTGGTCGTACTCGGGCTACGAACAACTCTCGACCGTCATTGAGGAAGTCGAAAAGCCGGAACGCAATTTCCCTCTGGGATTGGGCATCGTTGTACCGCTTACGATAGCAACTTATGTGCTCGCTCTCTCGGCTGGACTGGCCGCGCTCGGAAACTGGCAGGAGTGGCACACAGGCTACATCGTCACAGCGGCTCGCCTCATCGGTGGCACTGGCTTGGGCACGGCGATGTTTGCGGCATCGGCAATCGCCAACTTCATTTTGCTCGAAAGCACCATGTTATCGGTGACGCGAGTGCCCCTCGCGATGGCCGAGGACGGGTACCTGCATCCGGGATTAGCGAAAGTCAGCGCTCGCTTTGGCACTCCCGTGCGGTCGATCGTGTTGTCGACTGCATTCTGCGCGGTGTTAGCGCTGTTCAGTGTGACTCAGCTCATCGCAGTCTATGCCTGGTCACGGATGGCAACATCGCTATTGACGCTGCTCTCGTTCTGGACACTGCGACGGAAGTTTCCGGACCTGCCGCGCAGTTTTCGTGCACCTGGAGGTACGCTGGGTGCAGTAGCCATCGTGCTTCTTCCCGCGCTCCTATTCGTTTGGGCAATGATCAACAGTGATCCCGCCTCACGGTCGTGGGGAATGCTTAACCTGGCGTCGGGGCCGGTGGCGTTTCTGTGGGTATGGATGCGACGGCGTTCGCGATTGTAATCGCAGTCCGGTAACGCTCCAATCGATCAGCCTTAACCGCCGCTGTTCGACCGGCGACTGTTCAACACGGCGACTGTTCAACACTTGACAAGTTGAACATTTGGGTGCAGGATTTCGTCCGACCAAAAAACAAGTCCAGCGGCCACCGCATGGAACGCCTCCAGATTCATCGCGTCAGCGTCGCGGATCAGGTAGCGGGGATCCTTCGCCAGCGAATTCAAGCGGGTGAGCTGCGTTCTGGAACAGCGCTACCCGAAGTATCTCTTTCACTGGCTCTGGGCGTTTCGCGCAACACCTTGCGCGAGGCCGTACGAATTCTGGCGCTGGAGGGCCTTCTCAAGCGCGATATCCACCGCGGTGTGTCGGTCCCCCACTTATCCATTGCCGACGTGCAGGAAATCTATCACCTACGCCGCATGTTGGAGATCCCTGCTGTCTACGCTGCCAGCAAGCCCGCGACGGAGATCCTCGCCGAGATGAGTGGGTTGGTCGACGAGTATGAATCGGCGGTGCACGCCTGCGATTGGGTGCGCGCAGTCAACGTTGACCTGCAGTTCCATAGCAAGTTGATCCGTTTTCATCGGAACAAGCGCTTGGAATCCTTTTACCAGAAGTTAGTTGGCGAACTGCGCATGGGGATGGTGCTCGTCGATCAGGTGCACGACGATCCCGGTGGATTGATACCGGTCCATCGTGACATTTATGAGCTCTTGGCTGCTCGAAAGCTGAAGAAATGCGCTGCTCTTTTGGCAAAACACCTGGATGATTCAGAGTTTCGGCTCCGCGGTATCGTAAGTCGTTATGCGGAGTCGAAGATGATGAGGGTGGGCGGCAAGACACGCCCCAGGAAGGTCGGAAATTCAGAGCAATTGTCCGTACTTGCGATGGAATGAGGAGGCTACCGTGGATCCGAGAATGAGACAGTCTGCCGCGCTATGCAGTTTGATGTGTCTGCTGATTTGGTCTTGGGCATCCGTTCCGGTGGTCGCTCAAACCGTGAACGTGACCATTCAAGGTCGAGTGTACGACTCCACGGGCGCCGCGATTCCGCAAGCGGCAGTATCCGCAGTCAACGCGGCCACCGGTTTTTCCCGGTCGACGACAGCGACATCCACAGGCGACTACCAAATCGCATCGCTTCCCGTGGGCGATTACACGGTCACCGCCGACAAGCAAGGCTTCCAGAAGTCTGTTAAGAAGATACATCTGGACATCGCCGCCGAGGCCAATGTGGATTTCACGTTGGTGGTCGGTCAGGTCTCGCAGGAAGTATTAGTTCAGGACGTAGGCGAAGTGGTTGAACCGACGCGAACTATGGTCAGTTCGGTGATTGACGAGCAAAAGATCGAGAACCTTCCCGTGAATGGCCGCGAGTTCATCGATTTCGCGCTACTGGCTCCTGGCGTTACCATCGGAGACACGACCTCCGGCAGCACCGATGTCATTGTCGAGCCAGTCACCAAGCTTTCCTTTGCTGGCCAGAATATTCACTTCAACTTCATTGCGGTGGACGGCGCCGATGATATTTCGACCGCATCGGGCATCCAACGCGGGACGCCCCCGCAAGAATCGGTTCAGGAATTCCGCGTGATCAACACCGACTATACCGCCGACTACGGTCGTGCCACCGCTGGCATCGTGAACATCATCACCAAGAGCGGCACGAACGACTGGCATGGTTCGGCTTATGAGTACTTCCGGAATAACGTGATGGACGCGAGAAGCATTCTCTCTGCTCCTGACTTCAATGTGCTGCGTCAAAATCAGTTTGGCGGCTCAATTGGGGGGCCGCTCAGGAAAGACCGGACGTTCCTTTTCGCCAACTATGAAGGTCAAAGACGAGCGGAATCGCCGACCTACAACTCCGCGGTGCTGGACAACATCGCGGCGATCAATCAGGTAAAGACGGCCGTATTCGGTCTGCCGGCCGAGAATCTATTCGTGTTGCGCGACGGAAACACCGACAACGGCTTCGTGCGGCTCGATGAAAACCTGAACGCCAAGAATCTTCTATACGCGCGCTATTTCATCAACGACGATCGCCTGACTAATCAATCGCCGCTGAACAATGGCTTCGATCTACCCTCGGCATTCAAGAACAACTACATTCGAGACCAGTCGGTCGCGGGCGGTCTGGTGACCACGTTCTCGCCATCGTGGGTCAATGAATTGCGAATGCAGTATGCTCATCGTACTTTTGATTTTCCGGTCGTGTCCACGCAGCCTCACCTGGAAGTCGCCAATACTTTCGCGGTGGGAGTTAACCGAGGCAATCCGGACATCTATCGTGAGCAGCGCTACGAGCTCCTGGACAACGTTTCGCATACCATCGACAGGCATACGGTCAGTTTCGGCGGTAACTTCGACTGGGTGCGCACCTACGAATCTTTCCCCTTGTTCTATCCTTTCGAAGCTGACTTTTCGAACCTCCCGGCGTTTCTCGGCACCGACGGCGCGGCAGGCTGCCCTGCTGGAGTCAGTTGTCCAGATCCATTCGTGATCTTCTTCGAGCGCTTCGACGCCGCCACGAACCCACCGTTCAATGAGACCTCGCTGCCCGGCGGAACCGCGATCTACCAGGGCGGCGCAATCCCGCAAAACATCCGGCAACAGGCGTCTGCAACTCTCGACCACACCTACAACGGCTTATACGTTGAAGACAAGTGGCGCGCCACGCCGCGTCTGACTTTGAATGGCGGTCTGCGCTGGGAGTTCGAAACTTGGCCATCGGGTGTACTCAATACGCAATGGAAGAACTTCGACCCGCGGGTAGGCATGGCATACAGTTTGGGAACCCCGCGCAATGTTGTTTTTCGCGCGGGCTTCGGGCTCTTCCATGGGATCTTTCCATCGCCATTGCTTATGTGCCAGCAGCCTTCTTGCGGAGGACTTGCGAAATATCCCAATCGTCCATTTGAAAACAGCTTGAACGCCACCACCGGTCTTTTCAGCTTCGCCAGCTCTCCGGGTATCAACAATCTCGGACTGACTGCCCTACTCACGAATGCGACTTATCCAAACGGAACGCCCGCATCTTTCTGCCCGGATGGGACCCTGGCAACCTGCGGTTTCCTGCAGGATGCGACTATCGTGCGCTTCGACCAAAACAGCAAGACTCCCTATGGGATTCAGACCAGCGCTTCCCTCGAATTCCAACCCTTCAAGGACACCGTATTGAGTGTCTCGGGAATTTATCTGCGAGGTGTGCATCTGGGCAGCTTTTATAACGTGAACCAGCCGGACTCGAGCGGTACAGTGCTGGTCCACGATTCAAAAGGAGATGCCAGCTGCAAGAATCTTTATTTCGATTTCGGCTCGATGCTCAATCCAGGAGGGCCAATCACAGCCCCAAATTGTACGCCGTACCCGTCGCAGATGATTATTCCAAACGTTCCTCACATCAATGGAGTTCCTGGATTCCGGGACCCGCAATATAGCGTGTTTTTCGAAGCCACTTCAAGATGGGATTCTGTGTACACCGGGTTGCTGGTGAACCTGAGCAAGCGCCTGACGCACAACTTCTCTTACCAGATCAGCTACACCTATTCGCACTCGATTGATGATGGGCCAAATCCCAGCTTCGTCCTGATTCCGCAGGACAGTGCCAACTTCGACGCGGAAAGGGCAAGCTCAGCGGACGATGCCCGTCATCGCTTTGTAGCGAATGCCATATTCACCAGCCCCGAGACATGGAATGTGGTTTTACGCAATTTCAGTTTCAGCACCATCATTACCCTGCAGTCTCCTCAGTACTTCACGAAATATGCCGGCTTTGATGCGAACGGCGACGTTTTCGGCAACAACGACCGAGTAGGCGGCGAGCCGCGCAATACCTTTAAGGGCGATTCTCTGCAGACCGTGGACATCCGGTTGGAGCGTGACATCCCGATTCGCGAGCGGATGAAACTCCAACTGATGGCGGAAGCCTACAATCTGATGAACACAGTCAATGTCCGTTATTCCAATACCAGTTACGGTGCCGCGGACTTCTGTCCCGCCGATCCGGGCGCTCCAGGCTGCGCGGGAGCCACGCAGTTCTACCGCGAAGGTTCGCCAAACTCTCTCTATGGAACGCCGAGCGCGGTATTCAACCCACGCCAGCTCCAGTTGGTGGCACGGATTAGTTGGTGAGCAGGGATTGGCGGAACAATGAACTGGCACGCTCCGAACTCTGGCGATTTCCATGTATTCGCTGGGATACCAGTTTGACTGCTAATAAGGGTATTTAAAAGGGAAAGCATGCGATTCGGAATTTACTGCGAGATCCAAACGCCGCCTGGCAAGCCGCATTACGAAATGATCTGGGAAATCATGCGTCAGATCGAACACGCGGATGACTCCGGCTTTGATGTCTACTCGGTCATCGACCATCACTTCTTTCAGAAGTTTTCGATCTCTGCTAACCCTTTAGCGATGTTCGCAGCCGCGGCGCAGCGCACCAAGCGGATACGCTTCCGCACCGCCCTGCATACTCTGCCGCTTGAGAACCCGATGCGACTCGCGGGGATGATCGCAGAAACCGACATCCTGACCAACGGCCGGTTGGAGTGCGGACTGGGGCGCGGGCACGCTTGGCTGTTTGGACCTTCGGCTCTGCCGCTGGAAGAAAGCCGCCCGCGCTACAACGAAGCGATCGATATTCTCGAACTGGCGTTTACAAAGGAGAAGTTCTCCTACGACGGCCACTATTACAAGGTGAAAGACGTCAGCGTAGTGCCGCGGCCGCTGCAGAAGCCGCATCCCAAGTTTTATACCGGCGGGACAAGCGATATCACTTATCAGATGGCGGGAGAGAAAGGCTGGGGAATTTTCGTGCCTCCTTTGCTGCCGTGGAAAGTGCTGGAAGCGCCACTGAACATCTACAAAAAGGCCTGCGCTGAACATCGACATCAGCCCGACATCGTTTACATCCGCCCGGTTTACATCGACGAGGACGAGAAGACCATTCGCCGGGAAGTCGAGCAAGCTCTGAGTAATTTTCTGGCATTCAACGCCTCACCGGTCGAATCAATTCAGGATGAAAAGAAGAAGGCTGAATTGGTTGCGAAGGGATACGGTTTCTATGCCAGCGGCGCGCTCGAGTCGCTCACCAAGCTCACATACGACCAAATTGTGGAACAAGAGATCGGCTTCATCGGCACTCCGGAGAAGGTAATCCGCCAAATCGAAAGTCTCAAAGAAAAGGGTGGAATCGGTGAACTGGCGATCGTCTCGAACTTTGGCGGTCTGGAGCACTGGAAGAGTATCAAGACACAGTATCTGTTCGCCAAGCACGTGATCCCGGCATTTCGTCGAACGACTGAGTGCGCTGCCGCGGACTGACCCGCAAAAACATGGTGACCACAGCACAACCGGCCAAGCTCGCGCCTACTACTTTCGCGGCCATGAGTTCGCGGCGGGTGCTGGTTTTTGGCGGCATCGCTCTGATCGCAGTTGGAATGCTCTTCGGAGATATTTTCGCTGTCTTTGTGTTGCACCAGAATGGAGGACAAACGGGCGAAGCTCTTCTGGCCGCTTCCCGGGCGGCAGCAGTGGGTAATTCGCTGGCAGTCAAAAACAGTTTCCAGCACATTGGCGGATTACTCGAGGATCACGGCACCAAGGTCGATGCCCACGTTCACATGATCGGCGCCGGGTACCTCGCTCTCATGCTGGCACTCTTGCAGCCTTACGTAGCCCTCCCCCAAACAAAAAAGAGGCTGCTGGCGTGGTGGTTCGTTGTGAGCGGATTACTGCTGCCGATCGGGATTTTCCTGATTCATTACGTCGGTCTCGCCTACAGCCCATCTTCCGTGATTGGCTGGGCGAGTGTGCTTGCCGATTCGGCGGGAGCCATCCTTGTCGCAGTCATGGTCGTCGAGGCTTGGGCGCTGTGGAAACATTGTCGAGCCGGGAACGGAGACACCGAACCGCCATTGCCGCGGGATCGCAACTGGGAGAGCCGAATTCTGTTGAGCGGCGGAACCCTTCTTGTGTTGCTGGGGTTTCTGTATGGCGCCTGCTACGCGGCTATCGATCTGTACGAGCACGAAGCACGCGAAACTCGCATCCTGAACTCCCTGTTGGAAAGCGCAAGCAGCCGGCAAGGCGGCGAGACGGCCGCTGTCGCCGACTACGGTTCACTGGCAGCCGAAAAGGCATTGAAGATTGGCGCGCACGCCCACATTATCGAGTTCGGATTGCTGGCGATCTTGCTTTCCTTTATTCAGCCCTTTATTCAACTCCGTGAAATATGGATGCGCCGCTGGGTCATCGTGCTGCTCGCTGGTTCGGTGATCTTGCCCGTCTTCGTGCCGCTCGAGTTGAAGATAGGACTGCTCGCGGGAGGAATCGCAGATGCAGGCGGACTGATGGTAATTGTCGCGCTCATCGCCATGCTGGCGGGCGTCTTACGCTACAGCGGGAGTCTGGACGTCGACGTCGGTGCCCGGGAATGAATACCGCACGGAAGATTCTGATCTTCGGCGGATTAACTCTCGCCGCCTTCGGCATGCTCTACGGTTTGTATTACGCCCTTTTCGTGGAGCACCAAACCCTCGACCGCATGGGCAGTTCGCTCACAGCCGCCTTCGTCCACGCAGCCGAAGGCAATTTGCCAGAAGCCAAGACTTCCGTCGAAAACTACGCGTCTACCAAGTACGACTATGTGCGGCAAGTGGATGTCCACTCCCACTGGATCGGCTTGGGAATATTGCTGATGTTAATGGGCGCAATCCTCGATCGGGTAGCTTTCAGCCTTCGCATGAAACTCTGGATCGCGGTGGCATTGCTCGCGGGTGCATTCGTTTTTCCATTAGGCGTCCTTCTCCAAACGTTGAGTCACGGCACTTTCTTCGCCTCGGCGGCAGCAATCCTGGGTTCGGCATTGGTCACGATTGCGCTCGGCTCTGTGGCCTGCGGCTTGGCGATGAAAGGTGCCGATCCGGAAACAACCCGATAACGACTGCGCCGCCTCGTGCTTGTAGTCTGACGCACGAAGTCACTGATCGTTTTTGAAGTGAATCGCCAACAGGGTTATATCGTCCTGCTGGCCTTCACCCTTCGGAGTTTCCGACCAACTCGACAACTCATCGAACAACGAATCGGCTAAACAGTCCGCTGTCAAATCATGGTGGGATTCGAGAAACCCTTTGAACAGGTCTACGCCAAATTCTTGCTCCGATGGGCTCGTAGTCTCCGGGATTCCATCAGTGTACAGGAGGGCCTTGTCCCCCGATTCCACCGGTACGTCCACTACGGAGTAGGTCGTCTCGGGGAGTAGGCCTAGAGGCAGGCCGTTTTCCAGCACTTCCGAGGCGCTCCCCGTTGACACGCGCCACAACAGCAGTGGCGGATGTCCCGCAGCAGCGTAACGCATGGAGTTCTTTTCCATATCCACAAACGCGTAGGCCGCAGTAGCAAAATGACGCTTGAACTTTCCGCACAGCGACTGATTCAGTCCTGCCAAAACGCGCGCGGGATCACACGCATGCGCGGACTGGGCCGAGAGTGCAGCCTTCAGCATTGACGCTATTAGTGCTGCGGGCAAGCCATGCCCGGAGACATCGGCGACAAGAATCCCGAGGTGTTTCTCATCTACCACGATGAAGTCGTAGAAATCGCCGGCGACCGAGGTCATCGGAAGATACCGTGCCGCGATTTCCAGACCCCTGATCTGTGGAATCTCATGGGGCAGGATGGACATCTGAATCTCGCGCGCCATCTCGAGTTCGCTATTTATGGATAAGAGTTGGCGGGCCAGTTGTTCGCGGGCTTCGCGGAGCACTAGATGAGTGTGGACCCGCGCCTTCACAACCGCTGGTGAAAACGGCTTGTGAATGTAGTCCACGGCTCCAACCTCAAATCCTTTCGTCTCATCATCAGCCTCTGTCTTCCCCGTAAGGAAAATCACTGGTATGTCTCTGGACTCGGGCGCGGCTTTCAGGATCGTGCAGACTTCGTAACCGTCCATTTCCGGCATGGTGACGTCCAGCAGGATCAGGTCGGGCTGCGGTTTGGTTTTCACCAGGGCCAGAGCTTTGGCTCCGCTGGTGGCGACGCGAACCTTGAAGTCATCCTTAAGCATCGAATGCACGATCTGAAGGTTGGCAGTAGCATCGTCAACCACCAATACAAGTTTTTTTTCGGCGCCGATCATTTTGCTTGCTCCCAATTCACACCGCATTCCTTCGCGATCTCATCTAACTGTGAAAGCGCATTGTCAAACTCAAACTCGCTGATAGCGGTGCTAAGCCCTCGCAATCGCTGTTCGTCACAAGTGCCTGCGAGAGCGTTCTCCAGGGTGCGAAAAGCCTCGACAGCGTCACCGTCGCTTGACTCGAGGAGCGTTTTCAGGTGTGCGAGTGCCTCTGACGCCGCTTTCGGTTCAAAACGCCGGCTAGCCTTCGCAGGACCACCCGGCATCCCATCATGCATAGCCGCCTGAATGGCCCGAACCTGGCGTCCCAGCACATGAGCGAATTCTGCGACCAGGGCCGGAACGTCAGTGTTCACTTCGCGAATTGCACGCTCCAATTTTTCGGCAGCTGCAAACACCTGTTCAAGTCCGACGTTGCCCGCAACGCCCTTCACCGTGTGGACGATTCGCTCAGCAAGTTTGCGGTCCTGATTCTCCAATGCGGCCAGGATCTGCGAATCCGCATCCGCTTGCTGGGCGGCGAATTGTATGAGCAAGTCGCCGTACAGTCGCTTGTTCCCAGCTACCCGCTTCAGGCCGCTTATCTTGTCAACTCCAGCGATATCCGGAAGGAACACGTCCTCGGCTTGCTTCTCAGATCTGCCGTCGCTTTCGGTAGCCGAAACTCCCCGCGGCTTCACCCAACGCATCAATGTCGCGAACAACGCGTCAGGATCGATGGGCTTGCTCACATGGTCATTCATTCCCGCCTCCAGGCAGCGCTGTCTTTCTTCCACCAACGCGTGTGCCGTCATGGCAATGATCGGAAGTGAGCGAAGCCCAGGCTTCGCCCGCAGAAGTTTGGTAGCCGTGAAACCATCCATCCCAGGCATTTGCAGATCCATGAAAATGATGTCAATCGGCGGAGGCTGCTCGCCTTCCGTCAGGATTCTCAAGGCTTCGCCGCCGTGGTTGGCGACGCGCACTATCGCTCCTTCACTCTCAAGAAGTTCGGTCGCTACCTGCTGATTTACCTCGTTGTCTTCGACCAGCAAAACCCTTACACCGATAGCTCGGTCAGAACCGGAAGCGGCTTTCCTGCTCTGCGATGGCTCAGGTTCGCGGCCGGCAACGCCGAACAACTCCACCAACGCGTCATAAAGCGTCGAAGGCGTAACCGGCTTGAGCAGATAACCTTCAATCCCAATCTCTTCGGCTTGTGCGCGGATGTCTTCCCGCTCAAACGCAGTGACCATCACGATTTTAGGCACGTGCTTGAGCCGGCCGCCGCGCTTGATGATACGGCTCGTCTCCAGTCCATCCATGCCAGGCATGTGCCAGTCCATCAGGACGAGTTGATAGGGATCCTGGGAGTCCGAGGCGGCGAGTTCCCGGATCGCGTCTTCACCGGATGACGCTGACTGGGCACTCAGAGCGAGCCCTTTCAGCGAGTCGGTGAGGATTTCCCGGGCCTGCTGATTGTCATCGACGATAAGGACGCGCAGGCCGGCGATGTCCGGGATCAGCAATCTGCGTTTCGTTTCTCCCCTGCCAATGCCGAACCATGCCGTAAAATGAAAGGCGCTGCCTCTCCCTGAACCGCTCTCCACCCAGATGTTGCCTTCCATCATCTCGACCAGCCTCTTGCAGATCGAGAGCCCCAGACCCGTGCCCCCGTATTTCCGGGTGGTAGAGCTATCAGCCTGGCTGAATGCCTGGAACAGGCGAGCGGTCTGCTCGGGTGTCATGCCGATTCCGCTATCGCGAACCGAAAACTTCAGATTCACTCGGTCCGACGCTTTCTCAACGAGCGCGACCGTCACCACAATCTCTCCCCGCTCGGTAAATTTCACCGCATTGGTGACTAGGTTAATCAAGACTTGACCGAGCCGTAGAGGGTCACCCACGAGATGGGGAGGCACATCCTGCGGTGCGGCGACAAGAAACTCTAAATTCTTGTCATGAGCTTTTTGACAAACCATGCTGGAGACGTTAGCGAGCACATCATCAAGACCGAAATCGATCTTCTCCATGTCCAGTTTGCCGGCCTCGATCTTCGAGAAGTCGAGAATGTCGTTGATGATGCCGAGGAGGGTCTGAGCGGCAGTTTTCGTCTTCGTCAGATAGTCACGCTGCTTGGGTGTCAAGCCCGTCTTCAGCGCCAAATGGGTCATGCCGAGGATGGCGTTCATCGGCGTGCGGATCTCGTGGCTCATGTTGGCCAGGAAATCGGACTTAGCTTTGGTGGCAGCTTCAGCGATCTCTTTAGCAGTGACGAGTTCAGCCTCCAAGCGCTTGCGCTCGGTAATGTCTTCCTGCAGAGCGGCTACGTACTGTGGTCTGCCCGCTGCATCCCGGAGCAGCGAGAATCTCACGCTGGTCGTGGCGATCCTGCCGTCTTTGCGAAGCAAGCGCTGTTCCCATCGGTTTTTCTCGCGCTTCCCCAGAACCAGTTCCGCATATCTTTCGGCGCCCAAGGCCCGCTCATCCGGATGAGAAATCTCATCCCACCTCGACAGGTGGCTGAGTTCCTTCTCGGTGTAACCCAACATCTCCTGCAAGGCGCGGTTGGGAGAAATTACCTGCGTAGCAATATTGTAGAAACTGATTCCGATCTGGGCGTTTTCGAAAATCGAGCGAAACAATTGCTCGCTCTCCCGTAGCCTTTCCTCCGCCCGTTTTCGTTCGGTGATATCAACAACCGTGACGACGGCGCCCGTGATGCTTCCGTTCTCACGTATCGGGAATGAGGAATATTCAACCGGGAGCGGAGTGCCGTCACGCCGCCACATGATTTCGTCGCCCAGGCCGCAACCTTCTCCCTTCTTCAGTGCGCGGTACACCGGGCATTGATCCACCGGATAGACGGAGCCGTCCGGTTTGTGGTGATGCACTAGCTCGTGCATGTTCCGTCCCAATGCCTCGTCGGGCCGGTATCCGATTAATTCACAGGTAGCCCGGTTGATGAAGGTGCATTTTCCCTGCAGATCGATGCCGTAAATCCCTTGCCCGGTGGATTCGAGCAACATTTCCATTTGTTTCGCGACGCGGGCTCGTTCCTCCTGCGCGCGCTTATGCTCCGTAATGTCCGTCGTCATGTTTAGGAGAAACTGCGGCTTACCCGCCAAATCCCTGACGACTGAACAATTTCTGTGAGTAACAATGATTCGCCCATCCCGGTGAACAAAACGCTGTTCCCATGCGTCAATGTCGCGATCACCCTTGATGAGTCCAGCCGTTCGTTCCGCTCTTGAAGCGCGCTCATCCGGGTGGACAATCTGGTCCCATTTGTCTAGTGAGCTCAAGTCTTCATGGGTATAGCCCACCATTTTCTGCAGGGCGCTATTTGTGAAATATTGAGAGCCGTCAACTTTGTAGAGGCTGATCCCGACCGGAGCGTTCTCGAAAATCGAGCGGAAGAGTTCTTCACTATCTCGCAACTTTTCCTCAGCCCGCTTGCGTTCCGTGATGTCTTCGGTCAGGGAAGTCACATATTGCGGTTTTCCCGCCGCATTCCTGAGTACGTTGAACCTCGCGCTTGTAACCACGGTGCGGCCGTCGCGCCGAATGAAACGTTGTTCCCATTCGTCCCGCTCACGCTTGCCCGCCTGAAGATCCGCATAGCGTGCCCCGCCCGAAGCTCGATCATCCGGGTGAACCATTTCTTCCCAGATCTCTACTCGTCGCAGTTCTTCCCCAGTGCAGCCGAACATCTCCTGACAGGCGCGGTTGACAAACGCTTCCCGACCATCGATGCTGAAAAAGCTGATTCCGATCTGGGCGTTGTCGAAAATCGACCGGAAGAGCTGCTCGCTGTTCCGGAGCTTCTCTTCGACTCGTTTGCGATCGGTGATGTCGGTGAAGATTCCTGCGGTAGCATAGATAATCCCCTCGTCATCGAAGAGCGGAAACTTGATCGAAATATAGTTATGGAGTCCATCCTGATGCGGAGCCGTCTCTTCGAACTCCAGGGGCCGCGCCGTCTGCATCACCTCCAGGTCGTTGGCGCGGAAGCGGTCGGCAATTTCCTTGGGAAACAGTTCGTGGTCGGTTTTGCCGAGTATCTCCGATCGATCGAGCCCGAAGATTTCCTCAAACCGCCGATTGATGCGCAAGTAGCGCCCATCCTTGTCCTTAACCTGGATGACGGCGGTGGAATTATCGAGGATGCTTTGCAGCTCTCGGTCGCTCATTTCTCCCTCTTCCAGCGAGTCTTGTACGCACGACTTCTTTCGGACGAACGATCCAACTACGCTAACGTCGTCGCACGCTTACTGGTACTGGCAATACTGATAGTGGGGATTCCCGCAGGCGTTACGGTCTCCACCCAGAAATATGACCCCTTGAGCTCGCGAATTCCTCGCCAGTAACAGAAAGAAGTCATTTCGCTCTGAGTCCGCGCTAGTGATAATCTTCTTGAGCCTATGGAAAATCTCACGCGTCGCCGATTCGGTAAGACTCTTGCCGGCACCGCCGCGGCTGCTTATGCCAGCGCCTCTTTGCCGCGGATCGCATTGGCCCAACTGGCTTCGGCGGGTCTGCTGCGATTTCCGCCCAACTTCGTCTGGGGCTGCTCTACCGCTGCCTATCAAGTTGAGGGTGCAGTGAACGAAGACGGACGGAAGCCGTCCGTTTGGGATACGTTCTCCCACACGCCAGGTAAAACATTTCAGGGCGAAACTGGCGATGTCGCTGATGACTCGTACCATCTCTATAAAGAAGATGTGAAGCTGCTTAAGAACCTGGGTGTCACCGGCTACCGTTTCTCCATCGCGTGGTCACGCGTTTTTCCCGACGGAACTGGCCAACCGAACCCGAAGGGCCTCGACTACTATCAGCGTGTCATTGACGAGTTGCTCAGGAATAATATTGCCCCTTACATCACGCTCTTCCACTGGGACCTTCCGCAGGCTTTGCCGGGGGGCTGGCAGTCCCGCGATACCTCAAAAGCGTTTGCCGAATACGCGGGGTATGTTTCCGGGAAACTATCCGATCGCGTCAACCACTTTTTCACCATCAATGAGTTCCTGTGTTTCACCGATTTGAGCTACAAGACTGGGAAGTTTGCGCCGGGCCTCAAGCTGCCGGACGACCAGGTAAATCAGATTCGCCATAATGCTGTACTCGCGCACGGGATGGCGGTGCAGGCCATTCGGGCTAACGCCAAGTCCGGAACGCAGATCGGCCTGGCAGAAAATGCCACGGTTTACGTGCCGGTGATCGAAGATCGAGAACAAATTGAGGCGGCACGACGGGCGACTCGCGAAGGGAATGCGCCGTTTCTCACGGCAGTCCTCGAGGGCAAATACACCGACGGCTACCTTGAGCGCGAGGGCGCCAACGCTCCCAAGGTTGAGCCCGGCGACATGAAAATCATCGGCAGCCCGCTCGATTTCGTCGGCCTCAACGTCTACACGCCGGAATACGTACGCGCAGACGCGTCGCCGGCCGGCTACGTTGTGGAAAAGCGCCAGGCTTCTTTTCCACGCATGGCCTCAGACTGGCTTTACATCGGTCCGGAGGTCATTTACTGGGCGGTGCGCAACGTCAGCGATATTTGGAAACCACGGGCTCTCTACATTACGGAAAACGGTTGTTCCGCGGACGACGTGGTAACCGCTGACGGACGTGTCGAAGACACCGACCGCGTGATGTACCTCCGCAATCACCTCACCCACCTGCATCGCGCAGCGTCAGAGGGCTATCCGATTAAGGGCTACTTCCTCTGGAGCCTGCTCGACAATTACGAGTGGGCGGACGGTTACAGCAAGCGATTCGGCCTTCACTACGTTGACTTCAAAACCCAGACGCGCACACCCAAGCTCAGTGCGCAATGGTATCGCGAGGTCATTTCGCGTAACGCGGTCGAGTAACGCCCGGGAGTTGACCGCAACGCTTGCCGACATCGCGAATTGCCGGGATTGCATCCTAGTCATTTCGCGTTTCCCCAGTCGTCGCAGTTGGCGGGGGTTGCGAAAGGAAATTCCGCGGCAGGTCGGATCCGTGCCAACCTCTCTCGGGAAACGATATGACATGATCCCAAGGCAGCCACAGCTGTTTGCGCCGCGGCAACGGTTGCGAGCATATGAGCCGTCCCGGCTCGCTTCCGGTCTTAGTTGGATGGTTTTCGTGTTGGTATCCGTTGGTCTGCCAACCAGTGCGCCGGCGGCTCCGTGGCCAATAAAGCTGCTGCACCGCATGGTTGCCCCCTTTCGCTCCAACGCATTTCTACAGCACCGGGCGACGCCATGCAGTCTGGGCTTCGCCAACTGTTTCTTGCCCGACCGGCCCCCGATATCAAAGCCCGACCCACCCCTGATCATCGAAGACCCGAACCAAATCACGTCCTTGGAGCTTCGCGCATCGCACCGCGGTCCATTCGCTCATCACTGGCTTGAGTTCGACACTTCCAGCGGCAAAGTGGCGCTGGGATTCGGGCCGGCAACTGTGCCATTCATCGACGCGGGCCAAATTTCTTTGCAGGATACTTACGGTAACGTCGAACGCATTTCGGGGATGCATCCCCTCTTGGTCTTGGGCCTTCCGCCTCTGAACTATCGATATGCAAAAGCGCCCGGCAGCGGACACACCATCGGCAAACCCATTCCAATGACTGTTGATCAGGCGGACGCCCTCCTCCAGAAGATGCGCCATAGGAAATTCGTCGGCCCCTACATTCCCTTTTTCCATGACTGCCGAACTTTTGTGTGCAGTGTGCAGGCAGCCGAGCAGGAGCGCTCGTCCTTGCCGTGTTATGTCTTGTTCAAGGGGTACTGGTAGGTCGTGAGACATTCGCCGCCATTGATGGAGAGGTCGTTGATGCGGCGGCGGTGGCGGAGCGATGGCTGTTCGCGCTCACCATCATCCGTCCCAGGTCGTACAGCCCGTAAATGATGTTGGCTCGCCAAATATCGCTGCGGAAAGTGAGGATTTGGCTGCGCACATAGCGAAAAACTCGGTTGCCCGGTCGGGCTTGCATGTTTTGTGGAGGTATTGTATTTGCGTCGGAAGGGCAGTCCTTTAGGCGCAGCACCGCTAATTCCCCATCCGTGCTTACAGCTTCATTAGTGGCATTTAATGTGTGGTGCGGCACATCCGGCCGCGACTCCAGATCCACCGACTCCACACAACCAGCCAACCTCAAGTCACGAATCACCTTGGCCCGTTCCTCGTCGATGTCCGCCTCAATGTGGTGCACAAACCTCTGGTGCCGCACGGAAAGAGTTGCTCCCACGTCATGCGTAGCCGACGCCACCCAAATCGGCGATCCGGCAGGGGTTTCCCCCTCCTCCCAAACTCGCAGGTGATCGCGCTTCGAATAACTGTTCAGGCTTTTCTGAAATGTCATGTCGGGCAGCCTGTCATCCACCAGCATGGGCATCATGGGAGCTCGAACGTAACTCGAGTCGTTCAGGACCGCATAAAATTGCGAAAGGAAAGCACGTTTGGAGAAGTGGTCGCTTCCCACCCAGTTCGCCCTGTGAAAAGCGGTTTCGACCTGCTCTCGGCTCCCAATCAATGCCAGATTAATTACGTCGGCCACTCTGTTCTGCCGCGTGTAGGTGCGCTCTGGCTCCGATGTTGCGATCTGATCCAGCGCGGGCAAATCCTCAGCCAGAACCTCGGTTTCATCCGACCGCGGGTTGGCAGGCTCATGATGGACCGCTGATGCGAGCTTGATCTTAAACTCGGTTCCCGGCCCATAATAAATCTCAGGCTCGGGAAAAATCGGAAATCCCGCTTTGAATATGATTAACACTGCATCAGAATAAGGGTTCCACGTAGGAAGGTGCTTGAGCCGGCTGTTGATGCGTCCCTGAGGAGTGTCCGTGGCTCGAATTCCATGGATGACCCCCTTTTTAACGCTTTCACGCGCATTGTCCACTTCGAGGACTCGCGCGCTTATTTCGGCGGGAGCATCTTGTTCGGGGAGCACTCGATCGAATTCCAAATCGATCGCCGCAGTCTCATGTCGGATTCCCCATCCCACTTTCTGCACCCGCCGCACTTTTCCCTGGACATGGGTGCCGATCGGAAACAGCACTTCGTTCTCGCACTTGACGTCGTCCTCGAGGACAGCATCCACGGCCGTCCCGGGTTTCGCATCATAAGAGGATACCTGAGATAAGAGTTGAACCCAGAGAGTGGTACCCGCTGGTATTTCATCGCATGCCGTGGCCGGCAACGCGGTGGAGAGCAAGCCGGCGCCGAGCAGACAGAACGCCGCACCCATCCGGCGCATTCGCTGCTTCCGCGGATAACTTCCGCCCCACTTGATCACTCTAGGAATCTACCTTCGTTCAGCATGAAGCAGCCACGCCATGACCACCGATTGCCATTCTTCACACCAAGCCTGAGGAGCCTTCGAGCAGGTCTTAAATGTGAGATTGACGTGTTTATTGTACCCTAGCACTCTCCACCGCCCTGAAATCTAAAGTAATTCGCTTGGTACAACTGCCCAACGGGAAACCAGGAGCACAGATTTTTGACCAGTGCCAGACGACGACGGACCGTGACAGGCCTGCCCGCGTTTTCCACATACCGCTTCCAATTACAACTACCGGCTGTATGTTTTGCCAGTTCTGAGTCAAGGCAAGTTGTCATAAGTTTGAGAGTGGAGGACTCTCAGTTCGATGGTGCGAATGGGTAGGCTGTGCACGCACAGATTCGTTGTTGCTTTTCTGCTTGCTGCTTTTTCTGCCAGCCCGATTTCGGCGTGGGCACAGTCTGCGGCTCATGGGACGTTTCTGATTCCAGAGGCATCATCGGACGAAGACTCGCGATCACCCAATGGGGCCTTCCGCCCCGGGGTCACAGCAGTTTCCGAAGAACCGGCATCGCCACGGGGAGCGGATTGGGGAGGTCTTTTCCGCGAGTCCTTCCTTTTTCTCGCCGTTGAAAATAGTTTTCGCTGTGCTACCGAGCAAGGCACTCGCGACGCGATCTCCAATCCCTTTCTCCGCGGGTATTTGAACTCAGTGGGGAACCTGCACGGTTGGAACGACGGTGACCCCTTCTATGTCAATTATGTCGGCCATCCCATGCAGGGCGCAGTCTCCGGAGATATTTGGACTCACAACGACCGTGCCTACCGCAACATCCAGTTCGGCAAGAATCGCAGATACTGGAAAGGGAAGCTGCGGGCGGGCGCATATTCTTACATCTACAGCGTTCTTTTCGAGATCGGGCCGATCAGTGAAGCCTCTATCGGCAACATTCAGGCTTACTATCCCCAGCAGGGATTCGTTGACCACATCGTCACGCCGGTGATGGGTTTGGGATGGTCGATCAGCGAAGATGTACTCGACCAGTACCTGATTCGCCGCATCGAATCCCAAACCACAAATCGCTGGATTCTTCTCCTTGCCCGCGGCGGCTTGAATCCTGCGCGCACGATGGCCAACGCCATGGCTTTTCAGCCTCCGTGGCATCGCGACAACCGTCCCGGCGTCCGTTCTCCTGAGCTTCGGAATGCGGAATTCACGGCGGCTCTGAACCAACGCAATACGGCGCGTATTAACGTCGCGCCGCCGCCCGGAGTCGCGCCTTTTGAATTCAGCATCTCGCCCGACTTTCGGACTTACCTCGGCAACGATCACAAAGGTTCCTGCGCTGGAGGCGGAGGCTCCGCCGCCATTCGGTTGGCAGAGCAGTGGCAATTTGTTGTGGATGTGAGCGGCTGCAAACTGCTCGGCCTCGAACAGAACCTCAGTGGCGACTCCCTCAGTTATCTGGCTGGGTTGCGCTGGACAGCTCGTGCCTCCGCACACTGGAGCCCGCATGCTGAGTTCTTGGTTGGGGGCAATAAGCTCACGCAGGAACTGATCAACCCTGAGCTCAAACAGCAACTCGATCTTGCAGAGCAAACGAGTGGGCCACCGCTGCCTCACCCTGCCTACACGCAGCATTGGGAAACCAACGGCCTTGCTCTCCAGGCCGGAAGCGGAGTAGACGTAAAACTCAACAGCGCTCTTTCCTTCCGCGCAGTGAGCCTCGCATATGCCCACTCCTGGACCAACAACCTCAACGGCATCAACTATCAAAACAATATGCAGGTCAGCACCGGGCTGGTGCTGCGAATGGGAACCTGGTAACGGCGGAAGCAGCGCCGAACCCGTCAGCGTGTTCAGGCCGCACGCGCGAAAAGCCGCTGCGGGTGGCGCAGCAGAATCTTGCCACGGCTCTTTACTACCGCGCCATTCCTTTGCCACTCATTCAGCAGACGACTTGCGGTGAACGGCGTAATGTTCGCCGCAGTGGCCAACTCCTCGTTGGTGACGTCGAGTTCAACCCCGCCCGTCACTTCCTGACCGATTGTGCGAGTCAGGTTAATCAGTACCTCGGCAAGTCTCTCTCGTGCATTGTGACAGGTTAGGGTGACGTGGGTGGCAATACAAAGTGTTAGGTATTCGGCCGCGGTTGACAGCGCATTCATGGCCAACCTTGGATACCGTAAGATAAGGTCTTGTATCGTAGCCCGGTCCCAGACCAATACCAGGCTATCCTTCACGATTTCGGTGCTGACCAGATACGTGGAAGGATTGGGCAAGAGCGACATAACGCCAAATATTTCTCCGGGCGCAAACCAATGGAGGAGCAACCTTTGGCCTCCCTCCGTGGTGTAGAAGAATCTGCCACGTCCCTTCCTCAAGAGAAAAAAATAACGAGCAGTATCGCCCTGGTTTGTAACAATCGAATGGGCGCAGAGATGCCGCTGCGTTGCAGCCCCAAGAATCACTCTGAGGTCTTCTGCCGGTAGCTGCTCGAGAAATCGTGATCTCAAGTCCATTGGCGCACCAGTAATCGGGGAGGCAGTCATAGTTGACAATCCAACGCTCGCAATCGCTGCTTCAGAACAATACGTGAACGAAAGCCCCAACCAAACTGGTAAGACTACTAGATTGCTCCTTTAAACGCCTCCGCCGGAGACTCATACGCCCGAGAGAGTCATACTGAAAGCCCGCCTTTTCCTTCAACCCGACGTCATACCGAAAGTCTGTTCATCCCTCCAACCCGACGTCATCCTGAGCGGACGACCGTCAGCGAAGGATCTCGCGCGCAGTCCGTCAACGCTCGGGTCCGCCCTAACACAAATTGGCTCCAAACAGGACGCAAGAAAAATTCCGACCCTTTGTTTTCAAAATCTTGCGCGAAAGCGAGCTTTTTTTGAGAGCAAATCCCGCGGAGCAAAGCGGCTGTCATCCTTGAGCGAAGCGAAGGATCCATGCATCCAGCTTCGTAGCGCAATCAAAGCAGGATGATTCCCATGCGAATGCCCATGGTGACGGCTTCCGTGCGAGTCGATGCCCCGAGCTTGTCGAGGATGGAGCTGATGTGGAACTTCACGGTGTGATCAGAAATCCCAAGCCGTCCCGCCATCTCGCGGTTCCCAAGCCCCTCGGCGAGCATGCGTAAGACCTCGACCTCGCGGGGAGTCAGGTCGTCCAGCGCAGGCGCAGGCTGAGCCGCAGGCGTTGGAATACGCGCTGCCAGAGTCTGAGTGGTCTCCGCATCGAGCAAAACAAAGCCCGCGTAGGCGGCCTGGATGGCCGGAAGAATCTCGTCCATACTCGAGTCACGCGGGAGAATTGCCCTCACGCCGGAGCGTAGCGCGAACGCTGTCCAATCCGGAGAAGGTTGGTCGACCAGAGCAACCGCGGGAAAGCTGTTGAGAATGCCCGTCAGCACGCCTGGTTCGGACGATCGGCTCTCATTTCCGAAGTCGACCAGCAGGACATCTGGCTGAAGCTGTTCGGCGTACTGAGCGATCGCGAGCAGACCGTGGAGACTTCCGGCGAGCTTGAGCAAGGATGCTTCCCTGATTAAAGCCTCCAGTCCGGCGCGGCGAACGGTGGAGGCAGCGGCCAGCAATACACGAATGACCCTGCCTCCATTTCTCTTTGTCATACCAGTAGTTACTTTGCGGGACGTTCTCCCAATGTGACTGACAGCTCAAGAGGCGCGCCGCCGCGGATTATCGTTGCGCCGATCTTCTCGTTAACCTTTGTCGAAGCCAGCAAGTCCTGAATGCGATCCGTGTCCAGTGCTGGCTTGCCTTCTAATTCGACGATCACATCGCCCAGAACGATTCCGGCCTTGTCGGCCGGGCCGCCAGCCTCGACATGAAGTACCATGAGTCCGCCCGCAGGCGCCGACTTCAACTTGCCGCGCAGCGCCTCGGGCACCGCGACGGGCTGCATGGCAATTCCGAGGTAAGGACGGGCGATGTAACCCTTCTCCAGAAGTTCGTCGACCACTCGATCCACCGTCGAAACGGGAATGGTCACCGCGCGTCCGCGACCGAAGCCTTTGGTGTTGAGGCCGAGAACCTTGCCATCGACGTTGACCAGCGGTCCCCCGGAAAAGCCGGGGTAAAGCGCGAGATCGAGCCGAATGCCCTGATTGATTCGACCACCGCGCCAGGTGCGCCATTCGCCGCCGAGACCTCCGATGATTCCAGCGCTGGCCACCAGGTTTCCGAGCCGCGCGCGGCCCAGCGCGAGCACGAAGTTGCCAAGCTTCAGATTCGCTGCGTCGGCGAATTGCGGAATCGCAAAAGCGTCATCTGGATCGAGCTTCAGAACCGCGAGGTCGGTCCCGGGATCCCGGCCCGCGAGTTTCGCTGTGGCGCGTTTGCCCGCGTGACCGAGGACGGCAATGCCATCCTCGCGACGCACCGTGTGGTTCGCCGTAACCACAATTCCTTTGCGCCAATAAATGCCACTTGAAGGCACACGATGTCTTGCGTGCACAGTGACGACTGACGCACCTGCCTGTTCCGCCGCGGCTGCGAGTTCTTGCGAAAAGCTTTTGAGTACGGATGCCATTTGAACCCTCCCTGGCCGATGTAGCCCGGACAATTGCTTGTTCCTCTGAATTTCATGTTGCGCGAGCCCCGAACTTTCCGCATCCGCCAAACGGCTAGGGGAGAAACCGGATGATCGGTTAGGGCTTTCACAATCGCCGCTTGCATTACTTCCGTTATCTTTTCCGGCTTGCGCCCATGACACACAATGAGCCAAAAGCAGCGGGGAAGTTGGATGGCTTGTGAAGGTTTCTGCAGAAAACCTGGCGCACCACCGGACGCAGATCTGCGTCCCGTCCACGGCTGTTTGCGTTTTGCTCGTTGTTTGCTCAATCCCCGCACTCCTGTGTGCCCAAACCTCCACGTCTGACCGTCCTGTACCAATTCTCAGCGGAAGCGCCGGCTATTTCACGTTCGTGACAGCGGGGCAGACCGAACTTGACGCCCAGGTCAATCCTGTTCTGCTCCTGCCCTTGGGCGAGCATTGGCTCGTGGAATCCCGAGCAGAGTTTGAGGGAGCGTTTCAGCGGCCTCCCGATGGAGGTCCGTACGGCGGCCCGGTCAGCAAGAATCTCGACTACGCGCAAGTGGACTACATCGCCAACCCGTTCCTTACGGTGACCGTGGGCCGTTTTCTGACGCCATTTAATATCTTCAACGAGCGCTTATATCCCATCTGGATCCGGAGCTTGCAGCAGGATCCCTTAATCTTTCCCATCGCGACCGGATCGAGCGACGGCATGATGCTGCGCGGCGGATTTCCCGCTAACGCCAAAGCAAGCCTGAATTATGCGATGTACTTTTCGGCGATAAGTACGGGGCACAGCAACCTCGAATCCGACCGCAATGTCGGTGGGCGCTTAAGCGTGTTCTTGCCCGGACCACGGTTTGAATTCGGAGGTTCCTGGCAAAAGCTGCTGCAAGATCAACGCACCAATGCATTCGGTTTTTATTCGGCTTGGCAACCTCAGCGCCTTCCACTCAATGTCCACGGCGAGTATGCGCGCTCAATGCAGGGGAGCGGCTATTGGATCGACGGCGCTTACCGGCTGAATCAAGTGCGCTTCTGGCAGAAGGCAATGCGCCGTTTTGAGGTTGCAGGAAGGGCTGAGCAATTCTTCATCGGCGAAATTAGCCCGACTGAGGCGGAGGCACTTGACCTGCCCGGTGCGAATACACGCGAGGGGGAATTGGGACTTAACTACTACTTGCACGATGGAGTCAAGGCGGTGGCCAGTTACGGCCGCCAGTTCAGTTCAGACGGCGATTTCAATCTTTGGACAGTGGGGATCGCCTATCGCTTTCTTTTACCGCTGGGAAGAGTTGGTGCGCAATGAGGCTCAAGATCATAGTCGCGAGTATTTCTTTGGCGTTGATATCGGCGGTGTGTGTCGCAACGGAATCACCGCGCAGTGATGGCCCGACGACTCCCGTCGTGCAAAACGCGGCGCAGGCAGACGCGATGCGGTTGGAAGGCGAGAAAAGATTCCACGCGAATTGCAGTCGCTGCCACGCTGCGCCGCAGAAGTTTCCGCCACGCATGATGGCGACCGTTGTCCGCCATATGCGCGTGCGGGCGACCATAACCGAGGAGGACATGCGCCTCGTTCTTTACTACATGACCCAATAGCGGCTGACGAGGAAGCATGACGAAGAGAGCAAATTACTTGTGTGTGATCCTGGCGGGTTGTGCGCTTGGGATTGCGCAAGCACCTGCCGATAGGCCAGTTCATGTGATTGAGGTGCTGGCTGACAAAGATAGCCGTTACAAAATCGCGGGCGGGAAGAAGCCGGAAATCACAGTGAAAGCTGGCGAGCCGATACTGCTTCGGATCACGGCGCGCAAAGGAAAATCGTGGAACCGCGACGGATCGATCCACGGGTTCTCGTTGCTTCGAGCCAAGGACCGGTCGAAGGTAGGTGGCTGGGATCTTTTGCTGAAGCCCGGCACGCAGGAGTTTTCCATGATTGCTCCCGAAGAGCCCGGTGAATACCTTGTGGTGTGCACCGTAATTTGCAGCGAAGAGCACGAAGGTATGTTCATGAAGTTTGTGGTGACGCCATAAAGTCTTGAGGAGAGCCTATGAATCGGATTGCAGTTTTGAGCACAGCATGCCTGATCGCGCTGTCCTTCACAGCCTATGCGGGCGAGGACGAGCCTAGAGTGTTTCGGGGTGAGATTTCGGACAGCCAGTGTGCCCTCAATGTTCACTCGCTAACGCAATCGCATCAGGAAATGTTGAAGTCGAAATCCGGGGATGCGGGAAAGACCCCGGCCTCATGCTCGCAGTTTTGCATTGTGCACATGGGAGGGAAGTTCGTGCTGGCGAACAAAGACCACGTCTACCATCTTGACAATCAGGGCATGCCACGAGGCTTTGTCGGACAAAAAGTGAGAGTCCACGGCGTTCTGGATCCAAAGACCGAGACGATTCACGTAACCAACATCGAGTTCGAGTAGCGTCGGCCCGCTACTTCATTAAGTCGAAGTGTCTACTGCAGCGGCTTGCCCATGCTCAGGCAAGAGCTGACTTTGCCGTCCGGAGAAAAACGAATCACTGCCGACTCATCGCTGCAAAAGGCGCGTGTACCTGAACTCGGGTCTGCAGGCACAGCAGTGATGCTGTACTTCGACGCGGGAGTTCCATTGCACCCGCTGAGCGCGAAGATATATCCGTTCTTCCTGCCTCCCGCGAGCCGCGGATCGATCAACATCGCCTGGTGCTCTGTCACTCCGCCGCCGCTCCCCATGCCACCCAAGTCTGACAGGGTGCAGGTAAAGCCGGCAGCAGGGAAACTTGCGGCGTAGCTTATCTCGGCCGTATTGAGCGTGCGGATTCCTCCTACTGCGGCAGATTCGTTGGTCGCGCTCATTGCAGTCAGCGCGGACGGAGCCGTGGCCAAACTCGCAGGGTTGCTCATGCTCATTGCGGGTGGCGTCATTCTGGTCGTCAGGGTTTTCAGGAACTCGGGATCGGTCAACGATGCTCCGACCGTCACTGAGACTTCGTTCAGCCGCCAGGTACCGACTTCCTGCTTCATGTTAAAGGTAAGCCGGAATTTGACGCCGGCGGTTTGGGTCTCGCCGTCCTTCGAATTGTGGAATCCAAGCTCAATCTCGTCTTCATCGCCGCGCAAATCGTCGCGCTCCACCGTGACTTCGAATTTGCTGTGCGCCTCGGGGCTCTCGACGAGCACGAGGGTTGGTCCGGCTTCAAATGTCTGGAATTGCTGCCCGTGGGCACCTAGTTGTCCGGTCAGAGTGGAGAATCCGCTGAAGATGGGTACGCCCGAAGTCGCACCCGATTTTCGCATCGCAGCTCGAGTGGCTTGCGGGAGATGCTTCTCAAATGTCCCCGGCGCCTTGCTGAAAAACATCTCGAGCAGCGCCTGACGCGCGGTTTGAGGAGCGGGCTGCGCACTGGCATAGGGATTAACCAAGCCGGCCAGGATAAACACGCCGCCGAAAATCGTCACAATGCGATTCTTCATCCCGGCCTCCCAAAGTGCTGGCTTGATGATCGCAGTCCGCTCCAGTCCACGCCAGTTACAGAAGTAAGGTGCCGGAGGTCTTGGCGGGGGTCTCGAATGCAGCAAGTTGGCGAATGGATCGTCGGGATTACGGCAAACATACTCAATGGGGCTGATGCCACTCACGCGAACGCCTGGCTTCTTAAGAACTCGGCAAATATGGCTCCGCCGGCGACGATCACGCCTGAGGCTCAGAAAAGCGCGTCATCAACGATTTCGGCAATGGCAAGAGTTTCGCCCATATAGGGCACACTCCGGGCCCCTTTAAGACAGGGCTTCTGGGCTGGGCTGGAGCCGGACAACCCAGCCAGTATGAAGGCTATTCAAGTACTTCCCCCAGCGGTGAGGTATATCAGATGACGGAAACCGTAACGGCCCCGTCGGCCAATTGGCAAGCCAAACTATTTACGGGCAGACCGTCGCGTGGAAATGGAGCGCAATCGAATTTAATTCGGCCGGAACTCCCAGATACAATGATGTTGGGATGTTTCCGACGTAATCTGTATATACGTAAACGGCAGTCTTGTGGCCACGTATGCGCAAAGCTCAGTAGCTGCGTTCGTCGCTAAGGATCAGACGTATCAACTGACGCCTTCCCAGATCCCGTAGCGGGATGCAACCAGAAGGCGGCATCGGGGAACAGAATGTTAACCGCAAGGAAGTTCCACCTGCTAATGCTCTGCGCGCTGCTAACCGCCGTCGTATATGGCCAGCAACGACAAGGTAAGACGAATACGCCGGGGCCTGCTACCGAAAAGGCCACCGTGTCCGCTGCAATCGCAGCGGTGAAGTCCGGTGACTTTTCGCCTGTCCACGTGGAAACAATTGCTGGGGCTGGAGCAGTGGAGGCGATACCCATATTGAAAGAGCAATTTGCGCGAAGTCAAGATTGGCTCATAAAAGCGAAGTTGGCGGGCGCTCTGGTGAGGCTGGGAGGCGATCAGGATGACATCTACTGGGAGTTCCTAGTAAGAGAGGCGACAATCGCGGTTGCAAGCGACGCCCCTGACTTTATGAACTTCGACCCTCAAGCAAAAGATTCGGCTGGTCCCTCGCCTGAGTTTATTGCATGGGCCAACTCTCATAAGTTGGATGTCCAGGAGGCGGGCAGCGATGCCATGTATCGGCTCCCGGGGAGCATTATGCTATTAAGCTCAACCGGCGACCGCAGGGCAATCCCATTGCTTCGGCAAGGCCTGCTGTCACCCAATCATCAGATAGAGTACGTGGCGGCACTGGGGTTAGCTGAACTCCAAGACAGAGATTCGATTCCATACATCGTACAAGCGTGCGAAACTGCACCCGCCGAACTGCCGGCCTTAATCGCACGATCCTTAGCGTACTTCGATGATCCGGAGGCACAAAAAGCGCTGGATAAGTATGTCTCCAAAGAGGACGCCAGAAGATTACGCGAAGGTAGAGCGGAAGGGAAGAAACCTCTTTAATGATTCAGGGGCTGGCTCGTGCTATTGCGATTGACTACCCCAGTCAATCCAAGAGACGCCTTGAACTGGGGCTGGGCGAGAGCCAGCACATTCTGGTCAGTATCGACGCGGGGATTTACAACATGCAGCGGCGGGATTCGTGACTTGGGTCATCCCGAGCTGGTTACCGGTGTTCGGCCATCCCCACCAACGAGCCATTGTTGAAACCCGTCCGGTGGCGCAAGCTGGTAGCAGTCGAGAACAAGTTTTCCAAGTTTGTCGGGAGGAGTGAGACGATGACTGAGTTTCTGCGGAAGACATGGACAGCTGACGTGGTCGCGAATGTCGCGGAATACATGGTAATGCTGTTTGTCGCTGTTATGACCGGCGTGAGCACATTGCGTTTGCTGGGAATCCTGCCCTGATCGGGGGGGCGCATTTAGATGTTTGTCTATTAACTTACTAGACGTTTGCGGTCCGCTTAGGTACAATTTCCCTTTCTTCATCTGAGTAAGGCCCGGAATCGCGGATCTCCTCCCGACCGGGCTCTTTTTTTGGCTTCAAATTGCTCGGGCGTGAACCACGAAGCTACGCGCTCTTGCGCTTGATGAAATGGTAGATGGCGAGCAAGATGAGCGCGCCGATGACCGACATGATGAATCCAGCGGACTGGCCTTCCTGGTACCAGCCCAGAAACCGCCCGAGCCAGCTGGCGAAGAAAGAGCCAGCGATGCCGAGCAGCATGGTAATCCAGATACCGCCGGGATCCTTGCCGGGCATGATGAGCTTAGCCACTGCACCGACAATCAATCCAATGAGCGCCGTCCATAGCAGACTTAGCATAACGACCCCTTATCGTCTGTGAGCTACCGCGTTGGGGGCAGAGGAGCCAGACTGAGATTGGCTCCATAAGTAGCTTTGCTGCAGGCCCCTCCCGCACTTACGGCGGAGCATAATCGCGGGACCTGAGGACCGGCCACTGGTAGTTCTTACAGTCGCGAATTCTTTAAGGTCTACGTTTTCCTGGGTGGAATGTTCTGGTTCAAGCGGAAGAAGTTGTTGGGATCGTAATGGGACTTGACCTCGACCAGCCGGTCCCAGCGCTCGCGATAGGCCTCAGGTACGCGATCATCCTCGTCGCCGCTCATAAAGTTCACATAGACGCCCGGGGTCATCGACGGTCGAAGTCGTTTGAAAAGATTGCGGATCCAGGCGACGTTCGCGGCGTCCTCCGATGGCTCTGACCAGTTTGCCAGCAGATTGATCACGAAGGGCGAACCGCGATCGCCAAACGCAGTTTCTTCGGCGGCAACCCGCCCGGCCTCTCCGCCCAGATATGCGAGCTCGATCTGGGTCTCTGGAGACGGAACGTTGTCCAGAGCCTGCACCATGTGCTCAATGCTGCTGTCATCAAGAGACTTGAAGTAGCCGGATTTGGTGTAGTAGCGACGGCCGTGAGGGAACTCGTCGTCTGCGATGGTCTGCAGGGCGAGGTAGGGCAGCGTTCTCCGGCTCACCGCGACAGGTTTGCCCAGGGAGAGGATGTGGTCGAGATATGGCCGGCCTTCTTCAGCATCGCCCGCCCAGAGCACGGATTCGCTCGCGACGGGACGTCCTCGGACATGGGCGGGGACGTTTTCGTTGCGAGGAGCAAGACGTAAATTCAAGTTCCACTTCAGTTGGTCGGGGGCTTCTGGCATGAAATCACGCCAGCGTCGTAGGATGGCTGAGATGTTATCGCCGAGGCAGTATCCGCCGGCGAGCACCACCGATGTCACCGGATGAAGGTTGACTTCGAACTCAGTCACGACTCCAAAGTTCCCGCCGCCTCCGCGGAGGGCCCAGAATAACTCGACGTTTTCCTTCGCGTTGGCTTGCACAATGGATCCGTTCGCCGTCACTAGCTTAAAACCTTTGACGTTGTCGCAAGAAAGTCCATGCCGGCGGGTAAGCCAGCCAAATCCGCCGCCCAAAACCAATCCGGCCGCGCCCGTGTGCGAGACTACGCCGGAGGGAAAGGCAAGTCCGTGGGCTTGCGCGGCAGTATCGATCGAGCCGAGAAGGCATCCGCCGGCAAACCGGGCACGACGCGACTCGTGATCGACGGATACTTGGCGCATTCTTGAGAGGTCGATGACCAGGCCGCCGTTGCACGTACTGAAGCCGGCAAGGCTGTGCCCTCCGCAGCGCACCGCGGTGACAATCCCGGCGTCCGTCGCCGCTCGGACCGCTGTCTGCACATCCGCAACATCGGCGCAGCGAGCTATGAGACCGGGAGCGCAGGCTGCCATTGCATTCCAAATACTTCGCGCCGAGGAGTAATCCTTATCCTGCGGCCGGAGTAAATCTCCCCGGAACTGGCTCTTGAGCGAAGATAACGTCTCGTCGATGGCTGACATCATGGCAAAAGTGGTCTCTGCAAAAGTAATTAGTGCTTAGGAACGGCTTTGAACGTCTAAATCATATTCGCAATGATCAGGATGCGGACTTCGTCGATTTGCACGATTTCGCATTCCTGGAAAATCAACAACGGGAGCCCAGTGAAACATCGATACTCGTTCTGCATAGTCGCGCTCTTCGTCGGCACGCTCGCCGCGCAGACGCCAAAACCCCAGCCAGCAACCCAGCCCGATGATCGTTTCAAAGCCGACGCTCTACTGATCGTTGCCCACCCCGACGATGAGACCGGAGTCTCGGGTTACCTGGCTCAGCTTCTCGATCAGCACAAGCGCGTTGAGGCAGTCTATCTCACCCGTGGCGAAGCTGGGCACAACCATATGGGGCCGGAGCGCGCGGCGGCGTTGGGCGCGGTTCGCGAGATGGAGTTGCGGCATGCTATGACGAAATTCGGGATCGACAACGTCTGGTTCTTAGGCGGCCGCGACACCCCGACTCAGAATGTTTTGGAATCGCTGGCCAATTGGCGTAACGGAACGGCGTTTGAGGAAGTCGTTCGCATGGTGCGTCTTACTCGTCCGGAAGTCATTGTGACCTGGATGCCAGCGTTTTTCATTGGCGAAAACCACGGAGATCACCAGGCTGCGGGCGTGCTGGCGACGGAGGCGTTTGACGTAGCTGGCGATCCGTCGGTGTTTCCGGCTCAGCTTGCGGCTCCCGTCCACGTCAATGAGACGCTTTTCGAAGGTCTTCGACCTTGGCAGGCAAAGAAGATTTACTACTTTTCCGATGCCCAGGAGCAGGATCAATTCAAAAACACTGGTCCGCTATATCAGGTCACTGCGGTTTCGCCTGTGCGCCAGGTGCCTTATTGGCAGATCGCGATGGAGGCCTTCGAATTTCACCTCACGCAATACCGTGATTACATCGATGGCCTGAAGAAAAAAGACGAACAGGAATTTTTGAAAGACGGCTGGTCGGACCCGGTTCAGCTGACGTTTGGCAAATCGAACGTCGGCGGTAGTGTGACCGGCGATGTCTTCGAGGGCGTTATGCCGGGAGAGATTGCATTTAGACCTGTCGCTGAAGAGCCGACGAAGCAGCCATCTGGCCTTTCTATGGAGCTCGCCGGTCCATGGGGCTTCTATGAAACCTTCCGCCGTGCGCATGGCTTGCGACAACTGCCAGAGGCCGCGGTTCCGGAGATCGCAATTGCGACGGGTGCAACCTTGCAGGTTCCTTTACTTCTCCGCAACAATACGACCGCGTCCAAGGAAATAGCCGTATCGCTAACGGCGCCGGAGGGCTGGGTCAACCAGACCGGGATTGGCAGTTACTCGGTCCGTGCGGGAGATGAGTTGCCCGTGCTGGTCACGGTAGATTCGCCAAAGAACGCTGGAAAGGTAGTGGACGAGATTGTTTGTCGCGCCCAGGCTGATGGACAAACGATTGGGGCGATCAAGTTGCATGTGCGGCTGCGGTCCGGAGGGTTGCCTCAAGACTGAGAGCTGCCGTTCTGGAGCGAACATACAGCTGAACTGGAGCCCAGCTCTTTCCCGACGAATCGGCGGCGTGCCCTTGCCGGGAACGATTCTCCCGTGGACTGTTTGTGAAATACTCCTTACTTCTTCTTGGTGCCAAAGAGGCCCATGATCTGATTCACCGGATTCTGCTGCTGCCCGGCAGCAGCGGGCTGCCCTTTCTGTCCGCCCAAGATGGAAGCAGCCGCGCCGAGGGGGTTGTCCGCGGTAGGCATCAGGCCCTTCATTTTCATTTGTGCGATCTTTTGCACATCGGGCGCAAACTTTGGATTCTGGAAAGTCCCAATGACAATCGCCGGTATCACAATTTCTCCCTGATTGTTTGCCAGAGCAGCGTTCATGTAGCTGCCAACGCCGGCGCCGCCCACCTGCTGGCTGAAAGCTTTCGTGAGCACCGCGGTTACTTGCATGTTCAGTATCTGGGTGGCCAGGTTCGCGGTGCCGACAGCGCCTACGTTCCCGATGTCGAGAGTGGCTTGCAGATTGTTCGTCTGGGCGATTCCACTCTTCACCAGGATGGCACCCGTCATTTTTGAAATGTTGGTGTAGCCATTATCTTTCTTTGCGGCTTGGCCGGAACCAAGCAATGACGTCAGCTGATGATCGATATCGACCCCAGAGTAGCGAACGTTGTTGAAGTTGAGATTGACCGTGCCGTTCAGTGCCTTCACGATCTGGTCACTGCTGATGGACTGCAGCGGACCGGCCGCATGCATATCGACCGCGAGATTTCCGGCGCCGCTGATCTTATCCAGCGAAGTTACGCCATACGCTTTGGCCATAGCCAGCACATCGGGCAGCGCTGCTTGCGGAGCGCGGAGTGTCGCATCCACATCGGGCGAATTGGATGTGTAATTCTTCATCGAGAATTGCACGGCCGCCGTAGTTCCCCCCGAGGTGATATTGAAGCTGTCGGAATGGATTTCGGTGGGGGTGAGGGCGATATTTACGGCCTTTACCGCGACCGGCTTGGCGATCTCTTTCCCTGAAACCTGGATGTCGCGGCCCGCCAGAGTCCCGTTCAGCGCTGGCTTGTCTGCAGCACCCTGCGCCTTGATGTCGGCGCTAATTTGTCCATTCACCATCGTGCCGGGAGCGAACGCTATCCCGGCAGCCGCTGCCAGGCGCGCGATTTCCGCGATGGAGACGTTGTTGGCTTTCAGGTTCAGATCGAGCTGTGCGGGCGTAGGCTTGGAGTTCATTGTGCCCGTCACCGAGAGCGGAGTAGGCCCGAGCTTGATGGCGCCCTTGTTGATCCTGAGCAGGTCATTCGTGACATCGTCACTGACATCGTAATCCATAGTGATGGGATACCCGACGTCGATGCCGTGCAGTTTGGGCTTATCCAGATTCATCTGTCCGTTGGCAGCGAGCTTGCCCTTTTCGCTGGCGATGTCGGTGTGTCCGGAGAGCACACCATCCGTATTGACCAGCGCCGGGCTCTGCAGGAACTTTTGCAGTCCCGCGATCTGGACTGACTTGAGGTCCAGCGTGCCCTTGAACGGGGTGGCAGCGGGATCAGTGTGTGAGAGGGGGCCACCTTTTCCTTTTAAGCTAACTTGCTGGCTGCCCGCGCCGGGCAAGTGGACGGACGCGTCAAGATTGAACGGCGTATCGGGAGCAAAGTCCGTAAGCTTGAGGTTGATGTGGTCGTAGATGGTCCTCGGTCTACGGTCCTGCAAGTCGGTGATCGCGACTGCTCCATCGTTGATTGCCAGTTCGCCTAGCGAGAACTGCTGCTGGCTTGATGACGAAGGAGGTGGTGCGCTAGCAGGAGGAATACCAGCAGGCTTTGCTGCTGCTGGAGGGATCGGCGCCGCTGCGGTCGGTTTCTGGCCAATCGAGGCGAAATTCCAAACGCCCTGTGCGTTCTTGATCAGTTCAACGCTGGGACGTTCAAGGGCAAGCGAATCGATCTGTACAGACTTGCTCAGCAAGGGAAGAAGCTTGACCGAAACGCTCAACTCCTGGGCCTGGATGAACGCGCGATTACTGAACTTCGGATCGTCGGCGATCGCGAGGTTGTATACCCGAAATCGCAACGGGAACAATCCCAATTCCATGTTGCCGAGTGTGACTTTTCGACCGAGTTGATCCTCGAGCTTTGCCTGGACAGTTCCCCGGTAGTCGTTGGGGTTGAACGTTGCTACGAAGATGCCCACGGCAGCAACGAGGACGACCACGATGATTCCGACCACGATTGCGATCTTACGCATGGAAACCTCCCAAGACTAAGTGGAACGCGCCTGCATTTCGATGCGAGATTATCTTATCGCGGAGCGCCGTTTCATCGCTTCACTCCGACCATTAATTTTAGACTAGAGTGGCGGCGAACTTCCGGACCGTGATTTCCGGATCAAACCCGAGCGTGCTTTAAAGATACTCTTCCAAAGGAGGTGCGAGAGTGCATTTACAAGAGGTGGGGAATGATGGGATCTTGCTTCGTTGGTCGATATAAATCAGCTTCACACGATGGGTGGGTTGATCCTCGGCTGGGACTCGTATTTGCGGCGGTGCCAGTTCTCGCTTGAGAGAATTCGGGGCCCAGCATCGATCAACCGGGGCAACATTTCAAATACAGAGACTGGACTCCACTTCAGGCCATCCCGGGTGCGATAGCCCCGGCGGTTCATTTCCTCGGCGACGGAAGAATAAGGGCCATCCTGGATGATCAATTCCATCATTGCGACAAGGGCGTCATTCTCCGCGCGGTCTTCTACAAGGGTTGAACAGTCTTGAGCCACGCGCAGGCCAAAGGGAGGGTTCTCACGGTCTTGCTCCTCGGCTGCTCTTACTTCTCCCTCGGGCGCACTCCGTTCCCACTCCAGAGCGATTAACCTCCAGCCCTCGTTTTGGAGCTTTTGAATTTCGTCCCAAGTGAGTTGTCCGGACGCAGATTGACGGATACGCTCGATTCGGTGCATAGGTAGCTCCCCTCGAAGCGGAGATATGCATGGGAAGGATAAGCATGAATTCTGCCATCCGCAGGCAGAATAAGCGCTTGGTCTTCAACCACATTACTGCGCGAGAAATCGAACCTCGGACTTTGAACGTTCATTTGTGGGATTCCGCGTCCGAAATCGAAGACTCATCCGCAGGTTGGTAAACAAGCAGGAGTCCACCTCGCGAGGGTGGTGACCCAGTCTGCGAACGTGGACTCCTGATTCCGGGAGTGCTTTGTTTATCGCTCCTCACTGCTCGACGGGTGCCTTCAGATCCTTCGAGCGCAGGACAAACTCAACGTTTCGTTCTCGATTCACACGAACGGTTTGGTAGAGATCCATGGCCTCGAGCGCGACCAGCTTTTGTTCTCCTTCCGCGCTCAAACAATGGAGTTGTCCAGCTTCTAACCAGTAGTCCTGGGCCAGCCAGGCGCCACCGCCCTTGAGAACGATGACAGTGGACTGGTGTTCCGTCGGCTGCAGTTCCTGATGTTGGATCGGCTGTGGCTCCGCCGGATGCTGCACGAAGCTAGCTTGATGCAGGGTTGCAGCTTGTCCCCGTGGAATTGACGCTGACGGTGGGTAGACGACGGACGACGAAGCATCGTATCGGCTGGGCGAGACCCATGGCGGCATCGGAACTGAAGCCCTCGCGTTCGATGCTGACAGTGGAACTTCGATATCCTCAAGCAGCCGCAAGGTCAACCGTGCCTCACCCTTGAAGGCCGGATACGGCCCCTTGTTGGGCAGGGTGATGATCTTGACAGGCCAGAAGACAGGAATCGCCCACAGAGCCGCGTCCCTTTTCGGATGGCCCTTACCGTGAACCTTCCCTTCGGCATCAACCTTCAGGTGAGGTGCGGAGATGACTTTCGCAGAGAGCGGAAAGACTTGGGCACCGGGAAGGATGATGCGGTCAAAATCTATCTCGATCCACCCTTTGCCTACAAAGTGTCCTGGGTTTTGATATTCCTCCAGATGGCCGCTAAGCTCCGCCCCGCGAGGAAATATCGAACGCCCGAAGGCCGAAATGTGTCCCAGATAGCAAAGCACAGGATCGCCGACCTGCGCGGTTTTGGACGAGAAGTTGGGTTCATCCAAGGTGCATTGCAGAAGTGTTCCGGCGGGAATGAGCTCATCGTTGGTCACAGCCCGGGCCACGATGCTGGCCGAAACACACAGAAGAACTGTTAGAAGGAAATACTTTCGGGTCATACGAGCGTCTCCTCAGGAGTGTTCGTTTAGGAGCGCGCCCCAGACCGCCGCACAGCAAAACGGGGGGAATATTACCACGGAAAAGGATGAATTACCAAGATTAATGCCGGGCTAAGACTAGCCTCGCCTCCGGCTCCCAGCTTGGTTTTCGAGCATCTAGCGGTGGCCAAGGTCATAGGCCACGGCGAAGGAAGAGGCCCCAATATTGAGCATCGGGGTAACCCGCTCCAGTTGATGGTGTCCAGTCTTGTGGAATAGGTAGCTAATCCCGATGATTCCGGCGGTCTCGCCGGCGAAATTAGCTGCTAATCCCGCCGTGCTGCCGCTGAAAAGCCGGGTCACAGGGTTCAGTTCCTTGCCGCCATTCTGCAGAATGGATCGAGTCAGTGCGAAGTCCGCGGCACTGAGCAGTGCGACGCTCGCGAATAGAACCCGGTTCTCGTTATCCCAAAACTTGTGCGGGTTAGGCGCTTCAGGTAAAGCATTGGCGATCAGGGACGGCGCCATCATCACGCCAGAAGCAGCCGGAGCCGGGTTCGTCCCAGCTGGGTTGAGTGGGCCATTATTCAGCGTTGCAAGCGAAACCATCTGCGCGAACGTCACGCCAGTCAGGAGCGTCATGACAAGCAGGATTCTGGCTCTCCGCCAAGGCGCTGCAGATAAGAAGCTTACGACCGGGGTTTGCGGCTTCGTCATCTTTTCTCGGTGGTCTTGACAACTGTCTCATCGCAATTCTGCAACCTATTTGTCAGCCGCTGGCCAGCTAGCCTTACTATCCCAAATTCAGTGATTTGGGTGGCAAAACGGCGAGAATCGGTTGAACGCAGCTATGCAAACTCTTGCATCAGCTAGGCGGCTTTTGCCCATCGCCATTCCGATCTTGTTGGGTCGCCCGCGACGACGTGAAGCGATCTCCCTGTTCATCGGATGAGATCGGGGCGGTTCCACCAGAAGTACCAGAAGTAGAGGTAGACTGCTGACGAAGACGGAGAGCCGTCAAGAGGCCCTGGTTGAAATCTACGAACTTATTGCGAATCGCGTTGGGATTGGCTACCGTGGCAACTGTCTGGATAGTCTTTCAACTCGGCACCCACCGCCACACTGGAATATTGCGGATCCTCGCTGAGGCCAAGCATTTTATTGAGGCCAAGCATTTTATTTCCGATGCATCAACTGCCTTCCGTGTGCAACAGCCAGAGGCGAAACTCCCGCCGGGGCCGCAGCATAGGGTTACTCTCACGTGGAAACCGAGCAACTCCGCCGTTGTCGGATACAACGTGTATCGTCGCGGCGGCGCTTCGGGCGTAATCAGGCTCAATTTCACCCCAGTTGCCGAAACCACTTACGTCGACAGCACCGTGTCATCGGGGCAGACCTACTTCTATGTGACCAAAGCGGTAAGTGCGAGGGGGGCAGAGAGCGCGCCCTCCAACGAGGTTCGAGCCGATGTTCCTAGACCTTAGATTTTGGAAGAGGGGCTGTTGACGGCCTGTTGCGTCAAGGTTTACCAAATACGATTCATGGAATTACAGCCCGCGCCTCGTTGGAGTAGACACTTTCCTCGTCATTCGAATTAACCGCGGTCGAAACGTAATAGTAAGTCGTGCCATTGATCACAGTAGCGTCCGTGTAGGCGGTGCTTGCATCGAGTACCGAGTTGATCTTGCTGTAGGGGCCGCCCGACTTGAGGCCGCGGTAAATATTGTAGCCAATCACATCCTGTGAGTTGCTGGCGGTCCATGAAAGATCGACGCTGTGGCCTTGCGAAACGCTGCCGACGCCGCTCAGAGATTCGACGGCAAGCGGACCAGTCCCAGTAGAATCGACGAAGTCGACAGTGGCCGACGCCACGCCGCTCGCCTGTGGGGTGAACGTAACCAAGAACCCCTGGCTGCTCCAGGCTGGAACGGTCAACGGGAACGAGACTCCGCTCAAGGTATATTCCGTACTGCTGATGTTGGCGGACGAGATCGTCACCGGGTTCGCAGAAGTGGTAAGCGTTCCCGGTTGAGTTGCGCTTGATCCCACCTGCACTGTGCCAAAATTCATCGTTGCCGGATTAACGACGAGCCAATCGTTATCGGAGCCAGTCCCGCTCAGTTCCAACATCAGACTTGAGTTCGGGACATCCGGAACATCCGAAACTTCCGAAATAAACGAAATGCCTCCGCGACTGGCGCGAGCAGACACTGGCGCGAAGGCGCAAGTGAAGGTATAGCTTTCTCCGCTCGCTAACGTCACTGGCAAATCCAGCCCACTGAGGGTGAATCCCATTCCTTGCGCAGCAAGCTGCAGCAATGTGACATTCGCGTCACCGGAGTTAGTTACAGTGACGGTTTGCACCTTTCGTCGGCCAACGACAACTCTTCCGAAACGCAGCTGCCGCGGCGTAAAGACCAGGCGGTCCGGTCTCGTACTCAGCAACGTCGATTTCGCGGGAGTTTTATCAGCCGCCCGTGCTTGGGCCATTGGCACGAGGAGAATCGCGATCGCGGCGGTAGACGTCAGAGATCGAGACATGAGGCGGGGGAATCGCATGGCGCGAATATTGTTAGGATTTGCCTCCTGACGAAAAGGTCTCGATAGTACATCCGCAAAGCGCGCGGACAGTGAGCCTCCGAACTAATTCCTTTCTCTGGAAATCTCGTGAAGCTTAAAGTAAAAGATTAGGTTATACAAGCGAGAAGTCACAAAACGAGAGGCGTCTTGATCGGACATTGAAGTTGGTTCAGGCAGGGAATGGAGGGAGCATCGCTCCCACCATTCGGCAAGTCGGGGACTTCCGAGCAGAATACCGAACTACGGCCCAGGAATCACTGCGGTTGTCTGATTCGAATACGCGCTTTCCTCATTGCTCGAATTCACGGCGGTGGTGGCGTAGTAATAGGTCGTTCCATCGACGACGGTTGTGTCGGTGTAGAGCGTGCTGGCGTCCAGAACCGAATTGATCTTCGAGTAGGGTCCGCCCGACTTCACGCCGCGATAAATGTTATAGCCAATGACACCCTGCGACGTACTCGCGGTCCATGAAAGATTAACGCTATGCTGCGGGGGAGGGGTTCCGTTGCCGGTGAAGGTTTCGAGTGTCGGCGAATTCGAAGCATTGCTAGTAAATGACACATTGCCCGATGCCCCGCCAGTTCCCTGAGGCGTAAACGTCACGGTGAACTGGACGTGTTGTCCAGCAGGAATCGTTACCGGAAACGACAGCCCAGTTACCGCAAAGGCCGAGCCAGTCACCGTATCGGAAGACACGGTTACACTCGCACCGGTGGCGCTAAGAGTTCCGTTCTGTTGCGCATTGGCCCCCACGACCACATCGCCAAACGGGATGTTAGCGGGAGATACGGACAACTGTCCCAGAGGCACAGGCGTTCCTGTACCGTTCAGAGGTATGGAGAGGTTTGGGTTGGACGCGTTCGAGACGATTGCGACGGTTCCAGAGTAGCTTCCGGTCGAGGGTGGTGTAAAGATGACCGTGAACGTGTAATGTGCTCCGGGCGTCAGAACCACTGGAGGATTCAATCCACTCATCGTAAATCCCGTGCCCGAAACCGTGGCTTGCGAAATATTAACGTTCAGTCCGCCGGAGTTCGTCAGAGTTTCCTGCAGTTGCTGGTTGTTGCCCACTTGAACGTTGCCAAAGCTGAGGCTCGATGGGCTCGGAGTCAGGGCACCAGCGGCCAGCCCGTTTCCGGACAATGCTACGTTGACGGTAGAGTTTGAAGCGTCGCTGAGGATCGCTAGGTTCCCGCTGCTGCTGCCAGAAGCGGTCGGAGCAAAAGTAACGCTAAACGCCTGACTCTGACCGGCCGCCAGCATAAAAGGCAAGCTCAACCCGCTCACGGCGAAACCAGTTCCCGTCGGGTTTACCTGCGAGACGGTCACCGTAGTTCCACCGGTATTGATCAGAGTTTCGGGGAGGGCCTGATTGTTGCCCACTTGAACGCTTCCGAAGTTAAGGCTCGACGGGTTTGGAGTAATTACGCCCGCGCTCTGTGAGCCGCCAGAGAGAGGAACGTTCACCGTGGAAGTTGCTCCCGTGTTTATGATGGCCAAATTTCCACTCACTGTACCCGCAGACTGCGGAGTATAGGTGACGCTGAAAGGCTGGCTCTGACCCGCCGCTAGAGTTAGCGGCAAGGTCAATCCACTGATACTGAAACCAGTCCCGGTAGTGTTTACCTGCGAAACCGTGAGGCTGGATCCGCCAGTATTGGTCAGTGTTTCAGAGAGGGTTGTTTTGCTGCCCAACGGAACATTTCCAAAACTAAGGCTTGAAGGACTTGGAGTCACGGCGCCGGGCGTCTGTGAGCCTCCGGAAAGAACAACATTAACGGTCGGAGTCGAGCCAGTGTTCGCGATGGCCAGATTCCCGCTCACGGCGCCTAGTGCCTGTGGGGTAAAGATAACCGTGAAAGTCTGGCTCTGGCCTGCAATCAGAGTTACCGGCAAACTCAATCCGCTCAAGGTGAAGCCCGTGCCGCTAGGGGTCACCTTAGTCACTGTCAAGCTCGATCCGCCAGAGTTGGTCATGGTGGCCGGCTGACTCTGGTTGTTCCCGACTTTTACGATGCCGAAACTAATAGTGGTCGGCGTGACCGTGAGGAGACCCGGCTTAGTGTTGTTGGTGGTGTTAGTCGTGGATGCCTTGTTCGAACTGCTCAGACCTTGGCATCCCACCATTGTCGCAAGAGCGAGAAGTACAACAAGCGCATTCCAGCGATGAGGAAGCTGTTTCATCATAGATGACCCTGTTGCCTCTTCCCCGATCTACTCCTCAGGGCGAAAGCGTAGTCTGAACTTTGGACTGGACATTGGATAGGTCGCGGAAGGACGTGGCAGCAAACTGACGAGGATCGTATCTGGAACCTGTCTGAATTCGCGGCCGGCACACCGCAATCGGACAGTCAGCGCCGGCCTCAACGAGCGATCAGATCACTGCAAATTTCCTCCAAGAGACTGGCCGATACTGCTGTCAGGCTTGGCCTCTCGGGCAGCGTCCTTTGGTGCTGGTCGGCGCAGGCTCAACCTCAATTAGCGTCGATTGCCGCCGGGTGTCTTGGCCAATCACTCAACTCGGCGGACATTGCTGGGAACCGGATGATGAACTATCAGTGCTTCTTCTTACCCTCGAGCAGCGCCCGCGCCGCCTGCAACTCTTTGCGTTTGTCAGGATCGACCTCCGGATAAGCCAGCTTCAGATCCTCCAGCGTCTCCACAACTGCCGCCGCCACCACTACGCGCGTGAACCATTTGTTATCCGCCGGAACCACATACCAGGGCGCATGCGGGCTTGCCGTGTGGATGATCATGTCTTCGTAAGCCTTCATGTAATCGTCCCAGTACTCCCGTTCCCGCACATCGGCCGGGGAGAATTTCCAGTTCTTTTCCGGATGCTCAAGCCGGGCCAGAAAGCGCTCTTTCTGCTCCTTCTTTGAAAGATTGAGAAAGAATTTTCGGACCATGATTCCGTTGCTCGAATAATAACGCTCGAAGCCATTGATATCCCGAAAGCGCTCCGTCCAGATGTCCTGGGTTATCAAAGACGGAGGAATGCTTTCATTCTTCAACAAATTCGGGTGAACCCGCACCACCAGAACCTCTTCGTAATAAGACCGGTTGAAGATGCCGATCCGGCCCCGCTCGGGTGCTCGCTTAGTCGTGCGCCAAAGATAATCGTGATTCAGTTCTTCCACGGACGGAGTTTTGAACGAATATACTTGGACGCCTTGCGGATTCACCCCCGACATCACGTGCTTGATGACGCCATCTTTGCCGGCGGCGTCCATGGCCTGAAAGATGAGCAACACGCCCCAGCGGTTCTGAGCATAGAGCTTGTCCTGTAATTCGGCTAGAGAAGCGATACCCAGGGTTAGAAGTTGCTTGGCGTGGCGCTTGGAATGAATGTTCCCGGTATCGCCGGGATCGAAGTCCTTCAGCCGGAATTTCGAACCATCCTCCACTCGATAGGGCTTCACCAGTTTGCCTGCCCAACTCATCCGAGCCTCCGTCTCCGCAGCCTTGCGAGGAAATCTGCAGAAAGAGGCAGTCTACATCACGCTGCCGTTGAGCCCGGGGATCGACGAAAGAAGGGTCCACACGAAAGCCTTCTGGATGCTAGAATCTCACCATAACTCTAGTAACTTGCGGCCCTTATGTATTTTGGCTCTATGCTGCATCTAACGGCATAAGAATGGTGAGCGTCCTTACAAGACGGGCTGGGGCAAGGTGGCTGGTTTATTTGAGCGCCGTCCTGTTCTTGGTCGCCGCGATCACCCAGACAGCACACTTCTGTGGTTTCCAGGCATTGGACCTGCGCGGGGGCACGCAGCTGCGTGCGGATTCCCCCAATACCACGCTATGCATGACTTGCTTGATGGCCCAGTCGGCGGCGGCTATCGTGCTGTCTATCGCGTTTTCCTCGGTGCTTCGCCGTCGCGTTCGCGCACAAATCCCCCAGATGCATCCCCGGTCTTTGCTGGAAACGTTCCAGTTATACGTACGACCTCCTCCCACTTTCTAGTCTTGGCCGTTCTCCTGGTCTGAGCATTCCCGAAAAGCAAATTTAGTTTTTTGCGGTCTGTCCGCAGTGGCCCCTTCTTTTTGGGACCGATGGCTAGCTCGACATGATTGGTTTCAAAAATTGAGCTTACTTGCTGTCAAGACGCTTCCGTTTCGCGGGCATCCGCCCGTTAGAATCGGCCCCAGTTCGAGGGCAGTAGCGCACCGACCTTTCTTAATATTCGCGCTTCTACTTTTCCTGCCGTTGGCGGTCCAGATGAGTGCCGGGCAGGCGACAACTCTGATTAGTCTTGATCAGGCCATCGATCTTGCATTAGCCCACAACCACGCCCTCAAAGCCACCCGCACACTGATCTTCCAGAATCAGGCACAGGAGATCACCGCGAACTTGCGTCCCAACCCGGTCCTCGGAGCGGATGCCCAGTTCATCCCTATTTTTACCCCGAGTGATTTTTCCAGTGAAGATCTCGATTTGGCGCAACAGTTCGACCTGGGCCTCTCCTATCTATTCGAGCGTGGCCACAAGCGCCAGAGCCGTCTCCAGGCTGCTCGCGATCAGACCGCGGTAACCCGCGCCCAGGTCACAGACGCCGAGCGTACCCTCGCCTTTGATGTCGGGCAGCAATTCGTCAGCGTGTTGTTGGCTGAGTCAACTCTGCAGTTCGCCCTGGAGGATATGAAAAGCTTCCAGACCACCGTCGATATTGGGGAAGCGCAGTTGAAGGCCGGTGCCATCAGTGAAGGCGATTACCTGAAGATCAAGCTTCAGTTTCTGCAGTTTCAAACCGACGTGTCCGCGGCGCGCCTCGCGAAGGCCCAGGCGCTGGTCGGTTTGAGGCAGTTTCTTGGCTACGACGCGGTTCCAGCGAACTACGATGTCATCGGCGACTTGGCGTATCAGCCGCTGAAGGCAAACCTTGAGGATTTACAGGCAAAGGCGCTCAAACAGCGACCTGATTTTCAAGCTGCGCTGCTCGGCGTAACTGCAGCCCAGAGCCAGATCCGGCTAGCGAAAGCCAATGGCAAAGTCGACGTAAACGGCACCTTCGACTTTACCCATACGGCGGGACAGAACACAGCCTCGATTTTTGCCAATTTCGAGTTGCCGATTTTCAATCGCAATCAAGGCGAGATTGCCCGCACTGGCTACGCTCTGACCCAAGCCCAGGAAGCGCAGCTATCAGCCAGTGACGCGGTATTGTCAGACGTTGCCAATGCCTACGAGGCGGTCAGAAGCAATGACGAAGTCGTCGAACTCTACACTTCCGGATACCTGAAGCAAGCGCAAGACTCACGCGACATCAGCGAGTATGCCTACAAGCGCGGCGCTGCCAGCCTGCTGGATTTCCTGGACGCCGAACGCAGCTACCGCGCCGCCCAATTGGCATACCGCCAGGCCCTGGGTTCTTATATGACCGCACTCGAACAGCTGAAAGAAGCAGTGGGAACGAGGAACCTGCCATGAAAATGCGCAAGACCAAGAAGCACCGGTCACGCTGGTGCTGCTTCGCTTCATCGATGATCCTGTCCGCGATCGTGATGTTGGCAGGCTGCGAAGGATCGAAATCGGACGCCGCCAACAATCACAGCGGGAATGACCCGAACCATCCCGAACTGTTTACCATCCCGCAGAACCAAATGTCGCATGTCCAGCTCGTAACGGTCCAACCTATAGCGCTGACCCGCACGCTGCGGCTGACCGGAGCGGTTGCATACAACAATTTTCGGACCACACCAGTGATCACCCAGGTGAGCGGCCCGGTAAGCCGAATTGTGGTCGTGCCAGGCGAAAAGGTGCACAAGGGCCAGCCCATGCTATACATAGCCAGCCCGGATTATTCGCAACTGCGCACCAATTACCTGAAGGCCAAGGATGCCTACTCGCTCGCGCAGAAATCCTACGCGCGATCCCAGGATTTGTACCAGCATCACGCCATTGCGGTGAAGGATCTGGAGCAGGCCGAATCCGCCGAAGTGCAGGCCGGGGGCGACTTGGCGTCGGCCGAAGCCGCGCTGAAAGTTATGGGGATCACCGACCCAGACGCTTTGGTGAAATCTCCTCCTTCTTTTGAAGTGCCGTTGCTCGCGCCCATTGGCGGCGAAGTGGTCGAGCAGTTAGTTGCCGTCGGCCAACTCTTGCAGCCCGGCAATACTCAGTGCTTCACCCTTTCCGATCTCGGCACGGTTTGGGTTCTGGTGAATGTGTATCAGAAGGATTTGCCCTACGTGCGAGTTGGCGATCCCGTGGCGATTCAAACGGACAGTTACTCCGACGTTTTCAATGGCCGCATTTCCTATGTCGCCGCTTCGCTCGATCCCAGTACGCGCACCCTGCAAGCGCGCATTGAGACCGCGAATCCCGGCGAGAAGCTGAAAAAAGATATGTACGTCACCGCGACCGTGCAGGCGGGAAAAATCGAAAACGCCATTGCTGTGCCGGATGCCGCAGTTCTGCGCGACAACGAAAATCAGCCCTTTGTTTACGTCGAAGCGTCTCCTAACCAATTCGGGAGACGCCCGGTGACTCTTGGCGAAAGCATGCAGGGACTAACCCAGGTTACCTCCGGCCTCCAGCCCGGCGATCGGCTGATCGGCGATGGCAGCCTGTTCCTGCAATTCGCGAACTCGCTGCAGCGTTAGGGTGACCAAGGAGAACTGACGACCAAATCTAAATGATCCACCGAATCGTCCAAGCCGCGCTTCGCCAACGATTTCTGGTCCTGATGCTGACCGGCTTCATCACGGTCGGAGGAATTCTCTCCTTCCAGCGTATGCCCGTGGATGCCTATCCGGACCTCTCACCTCCGCAGGTCGAAATCATCACCCAATGGCCCGATCATGCTGCGGAAGAAGTGGAACGCCTGGTTACCCTTCCTCTCGAACTACAGATGAACGGCGTGCCGCGCATGATCATTATGCGTTCGATTTCGCTATACGGTCTCTCCGACGTGATTCTGACCTTCGAAGAAACCACCGACAGCTATTTTGCCAGGCAAGTAGTCTTTGAGCGGCTGGCGCAAGCGACGTTACCGACCGGAGTGACTCCGACCCTCGCGCCGCTATTCAGTCCAAGCGGTCTCGTCTACCGGTACGTGATGGAAAGTCCGGACCGGAGTCCGCAAGAGTTGAAGACCATTGAAGACTGGGTGGTCGAGCGGGCCTACCGGTCGGTCCCCGGTGTCGCCGACGACTCCGGCTTTGGCGGCACCGTGATGCAATACCAGGTATTGCTTGATCCCGCCCGCATCTATGGATATCACCTCGCGATACCGCAAGTGCTCACGGCTCTCGCTGCGAACAACGCCAACGCCGGCGGGGGATTCTACTCCCAAGGCGGGCAGTTTTATTACGTCCGCGGCATCGGCCTCGTCCGCAATACTGACGATATCGGGAACGTGGTTGTCGGCAGCAACAAAGGCGTACCCATTCGCGTCCGCGACATCGGCGATGTCACCATCGGCCACGCACCTCGCCTCGGAGAATTCGGCTTTCTAAAGAATGACGACGCCGTCGAAGGCGTCATCCTGATGCGCCGCGGGGAACAAACCCAGACCGTACTGAAAGCAGTCGAAGCCAAGACTCAAGAGTTGAACCGGGTAACACTGCCACCCGATGTCAAAGTTCGTCCTTTTTATGACCGCAGCGAGTTGGTAAAACTTACTACTGACACCGTCGAAGACAATCTACTCCGCGGCATGATTCTGGTTGTAATCGTCCTGATCTTTTTCTTAGTCAGCTTCCGCGCCGCGATTATTGTTGCCCTCACTATTCCGCTGTCGCTGTTGTTCGCCTTTATCGTGCTGCATGCTCACGACGTGGCCGCCAATCTTCTTTCCATTGGTGCGATCGATTTCGGAATTGTCATCGATGGCACCGTAGTGATGATTGAAAACATTTATCGCGAACTCGCGCTGCGGGAAGGGCAGAGCTACAACCTCAACGAAGTCATTCTGGCGGCGGCCAAAGATGTCGATCGCCCCATCTTCTATTCCGTGGCCGTCATCCTCGCTGGTTACTTGCCGATTTACGCGTTGAGCGGCCCTTCCGGCAAGCTGTTCCATCCCATGGCTGAGACCATGTCGTTTGCGCTCGTCGGCGCGCTGATCTTGACTCTCACGCTGATCCCTGTGCTGGCCTCGTACTGGTTCAAGAAAGGCGTAAAGGAAAAACACAACCGCGCTTTCGAATGGATGAAGAGCAAGTACGCAACCCAGTTGGACTGGGCGCTCGCTCGCCCCAAACTTACAATGGCAATCGCGACCTTGATTTTCGGGGCGTCGCTGTTGCTGGTTCCCTTTATCGGGGGCGAATTCATGCCCCACCTCGATGAAGGCGCGCTCTGGGTGCGGGCGACCATGCCCTATACGATCTCTTTCGAGGAAGCCAGCAAGATTGCTCCCGAGATTCGGGCCATCCTGATGTCTTATCCTCAAGTCACCGTGGTAGGCTCGGAGTTGGGACGCCCCGACGATGGCACCGACCCCACTGGCTTTTTCAATTGTGAGTTCTATGTGGGCCTGCGGTCCTACAAAGACAAGGCCTGGGGCGGGAGCAATAAGGAAGATCTGATCGCCTCCCTCAATAAAAAACTGAGCGCCTTTCCCGGAATCATCTTCAACTTCACTCAGCCCGCCGAAGACGCGGTGGACGAAGCATTGACCGGGTTGAAGAGCTCTCTTGCCGTCAAAATCTATGGCAGCGACCTAAACGTGCTCCAGGACAAAGCCGTACAGATGAAAAATGTATTAGCCAAGGTTCCCGGCTTTACCGACCTGACCGTGGTGCGCGAACTTGGCCAGCCCAGCTTGCTAATCGACGTGGACCGTGACCGAATTGCGCGTTACGGGGTTAACGTTGCCGACGTAGAAGCCGTGATCTCTGCCGCAGTAGGTGGCCAGGCAGTGACGCAGGTGATCCAGGGAGAGAAGCTGTTTGACCTGGTCGTGCGCATGCAACCGCAATTCCGCAGCAGCGCCCACGACATTGGGAATTTATTAGTGGGCACGCCCGACGGGCAGCAGATACCGCTGAGCCAGTTGGCCACCATCACCCAGGGCAATGGCGCTTCGTTTATCTATCGCGAAAACAACTCGCGCTACATCGGCGTCCAGTACAGCATCGAAGGGCGCGACTTGCAACGCGCCGTCGAAGATGGTCAGAAAGCCGTCAACAAAGCCGTGCCCTTGCCGCAGAACTACTGGCTCAGTTGGGGCGGGGAATACAGCCAACTGGTCGAGGCCAGAGCACAACTGTCGATTATTGGCCCGCTTGCTGTAGTAGTGATTTTCATGATCCTGTTCGCGCTGTATGGAAACTTCAAATTCCCCGTGACCATCGCGCTAGGTGTAGTTATGACGGAGCCGGTCGGGGCTCTGGTTGCGCTGAAGCTCACGCATACACCGTTCAGCGTTTCCTCCGTCCTCGGTCTCCTGGCACTGCTCGGTGTCTCGGTTGAAACCGCAGTCATTCTGGTCTCTTACATTAACAAGCTCAGGCAGGAGGGAATGGACATCCGCACCGCCACTCGCGAAGCATCACTCCTGCGGCTTCGTCCAATCATGATGACTGCGCTGGTCGCCTGCCTGGGATTGCTGCCGGCGGCACTCTCGACCGGCATTGGGTCGGACACGCAGAAGCCTTTTGCGATCGTGATCGTCGCCGGCCTGGTCTCGCGCTTATTTATCGGATTCTTCGTCAACCCCGTACTGTACGAAATGGTGGCTCGCGAGGGCGACGTTCTGCAAGTGTGATCGGGTGCTCACGCTTGCAACTCCTTGCAACCGCGTAGCACGTTACGTTTCTGATTACTTCGCAGGTTACTTACCCAAACCTTCGTGCTACGTCTATGGCCCGTTCGGGCGTTGCACTACTGGTGTGCGCTTGCTACCTTGACGACATTGAGCCTCCCCTTAGGTGCTGTGGCGCATCTTCTCGGAGGTGAGGTAATGAAAATCGTTCATCTGTGCTACGCGGCGTTGGGGTTTGCGGTGGCTCGTTGGATCTTTAAGCGGGAGCCCATGCCGATGGTGGACCCGGTCACTCGTTTTCGTTCCTCTGGCTTGTTGTAAAGTTCACGGGCGTGCGGTGCCCTGTTGCGCAACTACTTCGTCCCGCACGTCCGTGATGTTTCACTCCACTCGCCGGCCTTCCTAGCTCCTAATTTTCTCTGTCATTCCTACCCTCTGTGTTGTTATCATTCCTGCCCTCGATTTGTTGTCATTCCGAGGAGCGAAGCGACGAGGAATCTGCTTTCCGCCTGCCACGCCAGAATCCAGCCCCGCTTCGGGATGACAACCCGCAACGAAGGGCAGCCCATAGCCAGCCTCTCCAAACCCGCCTCTAAGGTTCTACGACCAACGTTCATACCTTCGCGCTGATTCCTGTGCTTGTTTCTGACTACAATTTGTCCAGGGGAGAACACCCACTTTCGTACGCGACTGTTCATGAAACACCGGTATTATTTCGGCGTCTTTCTGGTTTTCCTGTGGACCATGCTTCCGCTTCGCGCCGCTGCGCAATCGGACGACGGAATATCTCTGGGCGATCTGGCACGCTCCCTCCGCGAGAGCAAGAACCCAACAGAACCAGCGGCACCTACGGTCATCGATAACGATAATCTTTCCAAGGTCATTGACGACGTTCAACACCTGCGCTTGGGCATGCGGCCGATGTTTTCCTTTGACGAGGTAGGGAAGAATTTCCGGATGACGTCACCCGACGGAACCTGCAGTCTTTCGTTCAACGCGAACGCCACCGCGCTTTTGTCCAGTCCGTATGTACCGCAGGATCTCCCGCCGGCTGAACTGGCAAAGCTGGACGGTCCCGCCAACATCGCTCGAGACACGCTCGAAGTCTCCTTGTTCAACGCCACCGCCTGGAACGTGAAAGAGATTACGGTGGGCCTCACGATCGTGCGACGCGATGACACCACTGCCGAAGACTACGGAACCGCAAAGCTGCTACCCGCCGTCGTCGGAGATACCGTTCCTGCCGACAAACACCCTGACGTGACTATGCTGCTTCATCTGAAAGCCTCGGCCGCTCCCTTGGCCACAACGATCTTCAGAGAAAAACTGGACACCGCCCTCGATGAGGGTCAGGAGTGGCATTGGGCGATCGTGGAGGCGAAGGGAATTCCTCCGGCTCCAATTGTTGACGCCCCTAGGGATTTGTCGCAACCCTAAACCCGAGACTCTTCTTCCGCCGGCTCAGTTTCGTTTTCATCAAATGACAGAAAGCCATTTCCTGGTTTCCTGACCACGCCGAAACCTCCGACCTTCCCCGCATTTACGTACCGGACACGCTGTTTCTTGCAGAAGCGATGGAAGGCGGCGCTCCAGAAAATGTCGTCGCTCAACAACAGTCCACTGGGCACCACATATGGCCACGCAGTGTTGTATCCGAAGAGTTGATGCTGGTAAGTATGCAGGCTGTCATGCAGGAAGATGAGGCGAGTCAATATGCAAACCTTTTAACATTCATGAGCGCCGCGATGGCAATACGTCCTCGGTTCGTTCGCTTTTCATGCTCCGGTAGGCGGCGTCCAGAATCTCTTGATTGCGCCAGCCTTCCTCACCAGGAATCGGGAACGCTGCTTTGCCTTCGACGGCGGCAGCGAACGCATCCACTTGTAGCGCGTAGGCAAGCTGGTTCGAGACGGTCTTGGTTTCGACTACGGCTCCATCGCGACGCCACTCAAGCTGCACCGGACGATCCACGGTCAATGCGTTGTCGGCGCGCAGAACTCCGGATTCCCCAACCACTTCGAATGGCGTGCGGTACTCGGCGCGGAATGAAACTGCGACCGTGGCCAAAGTCCCGTGGGAGAACTCAAGCACCAGCGCCGCGCCCGCTTCCACGTTACCCGGATCTCCCGCAATCTCGCGAGCGCTCACCCGCAGAACCTCGTCTTGCAGGATAAATCGCAACGCGTCAATGCAGTGCACTCCCACGTCGGCGACTGGGCCGCCGCCGGCGATTGCGGGGTCGTTGATCCAGGTGCGGGCGTGTCCGTGGGCAGCAGAAAAGGAAAATTCGGAGCGGGCGAAAACCGGCTTCCCAACCTTTCCCGCCGCTATCTGTTCGCGGAACCACGCCGTGCTCTCTTCAAAGCGAAACACTTGCGCCACTCCCAGCAAGACTCCGGCTGTGCGCGCTGCCTCGACCATCTGCCGGCATTCGCCGGCGTTGATACCCATGGGCTTCTCGCAAAGCACTGGCTTGCCGGACGCGGTCGCGGTTAGCACATCCCGCAAATGACAGGCATTGGGTGTGGCGACGAAGACAGCGTCAACCTGAGGAGAGCGGCACAGTTCTTCAGATGAATCGAAGGCCAGGGGAATATCGTACTGTCGGGCCGAGGCCTGCGCTTTCGCCAGATCGCGCCGCGAGAGTGCCGAGACCCGGCTATTTCTGGCAAGAGCAAATCCTGGCATCAGCCGCTTTCCCCCGTGGAGTCCGAAGCCGACGATTCCGAAGTTGATCATGGAAGTCAGTGTACAATCGCCGCCAGACGCGTAGCCCCGGGACGCCAGAAGTCTTACGCAGTTTCAGCCCCGCCCCTATGGCGCCACGGCCAGTGAAGCCGGCGAATCGCTCGTGGGCGTGGACTGCGCGGCGTTAGTGATCGCTCCGGTGGTGGCGTCGATCGTGAAAGTACTGATGACCCTCGCCGCCTGACTGCCTGTGTACAGGAACTTTCCGTTGGGATCAATCACTTCAAACAGAGGAGCGTTGCCAGCGCTGAACGGCGAATCCGTGATCTGCGTAAGAACCCCTGTGGTCGGAGCCACGGAGAACACGGAGATATTGCTCGATCCCAGGTTGGCGACATAAAGATACTGCCCCAACACGGCAACCGCAATCGGTGTCGTTCCGGTGGCGTAAGTATTCAGCAGTGTCAAAGCGCCAGTACTGGCATTGATCGAAAGTACCGAAACCGTGTTGTCGGCCGAGTTCGCAACGTAAACAAAAGTTCCATCTGGATCGACAGTAATTCCCAGCGGTGTGTTCCCGACCAGAGCTGGAAAGCCCGGCACCAACTTCAAAACCCCCGACGTGTTGGTGTAAGCGATAACCGCTCCCAAGTCGCTGTTCAGCACGTAGAGGAATTTTGCCGAAGGAGCCAGCGCAAGATCGATCGGATTGGCTAAGGTGGGAAACGGCGATCCGGAGACAGCGGTAAGAGCTCCGCTTGTGGAGTCGATGGTATAGGCCGAGATGTTGCTCGAGACTCGATTGACCGCAAAGAGAAAATTGCCCCCGCTGTCCATCGCGAGCGATGCCGGGACTAGTCCCGTAGGGGTGCGCGGCAACACTTCCAGCAGTGAGCCTAAAGTGTTGTTGACCGTGAATAGCGAAATATCGTTCCCGATCTGGTTGGCGGCATAGACGAATTTGCCGGAAGGATGCACCAGCACCGACGACGGCGACGTCCCCCCGGGATACGGAGATCCCAGGATGTTGGTGAAGCTCCCCGTATTGTTATTAACTTGGTAGCTCGCCACCGCATTCGAGGTAGGCAAAGCGACAAATGCAAGATGGGAGGATGGGAAGGGTGAGGTAGACGAGTTCGAAGGGGAAGACGAACTGCATCCTACGACTCCGGCCAATCCGATTGCGAGCCAAACCATCGAGGTTCGCTGACTCGGCCTCATCGAGCCTTTTCGCAGCAAGCGGGATCTCCGAGAGGACAAAGTTTTGACAGAAGTTAAGAACATGGTTCTGACGTTTCCAGGTTCGCGGTGCAACATTGTAATTTCACAGTCTTGGACGCCGGCCAATGTGACCGTGGTGGAAAACCAGGCCGGTTGAAATGCGTATATTGTTTTGCGTCGCCCCGAACGTCTGGGTATTCAGGTAATCGGCCTGGACGCGCAGCGTAAACTTCGGAGTCAGGTCCATCTCGTAACCTCCACCTACCGCGAAGGCGCGTCCGACACTGGTGAATCCATTTCTGGTCGCGGTCAAAATATTGACCGTATTCTGCGCCTTGCCGAAAAGGCCATGAGCGAAAAACGCCGACTTGTCCTTGCGTAAGAAATATTGCGGGCCCGCCATATAGTTGTAGGCGCTGAGTTGGTTGCCGTAGTTGCCGTTTCCATCCGCCGTTAGGCTCAGCTTGGGAGTGAAGTTAAACGTGACTTCGCCGTTGAACCCGTTCAGGTTGGACCAATTCGCGTACCCGATCGTCGGCGAATCAAATCTCAAGTAGGAGTAGCCGCCAAAGAACTCCCACCGCGGAGCTACCTGTCCTGCGGAAAGGGAAGAGCCCACCAAGACTAATGAAGAAACAAAGAAGATAAAGACTGCCGCTCTTTTGCGGCGGACACCTACAGGTTCGATGGCCATTAGTATGAGAGTACCAACTTCCCTCCACAGTTGTGCCTGCGTCGAGGGCAAGAAGCGGCTCGCCTTTGCCTTCGCACCAGAGTGCAGCAGAGCTTAACTGTTTGTATTCAAACACGATTCTACCCGGAAGTTGCACGGAGAAGAAGGCTGACGAGTGTAATTCTTTGTAAACCCGCAGGGGGTTTCACGGGATGCGGTATTAAGCAGGGTGGCTACGCGTTGCGAGGCGCTGTAGTTCATCGCACAACTCGCCAATCCGTTTCTGCCTCACGTCGCGATCACGATGCTCAGCGTCAGTTAGAGTTCTCTTCTCGGCTGCGTCGGCATCGTCATTGACTAGCCGAGCGAGTTCGCGACGGAGCTGTTCGGGTTCTCGGTCCATGCGGCACGCCCTCTGAAACCAGGATACTCAGACCCAGGATACTCAGACGAAGAGGCGTTAGGTCTGATGGTATGGAGTCCGATGTGGGTTGGTCGGGCACCGAATTCCGTTGGCGCTTCCGGTGCGCGCGCCGGATTGCCCGAGTCTTGTCACTTACAGTCTGTACGGTATCGAACAATCGCCAGAGTTATGGCAGTCTAGGTTTCCTATCGCGTAGCCCCGCCGTGACCCTGGAAGACAAAATCCGCGATTTGTGCGCCCAGGTCTTGACTGCGCGAGACGACGAAGCCGTAAACCAGCTGCTCCCCCAACTCAGGCAAGCTATCCACGAGCACTGCGAAAACGTCAGAGTGATGGTGGAGAGAACCTTGCCGAAGATCTAAGCTTCGAGTCTGTAATTGCGAAAATCGTCACTGATCATGACTACAGGATTCGCTGTATTGTCCGCAGCCGATACTTCCGTTAACCTCTCAAATCGAGGGTTCGCAGCGGATTAGGGTTCGCGGCGAAACCTGGCGGTCATGGGTTAGCGTCGGCTGACATTTGACCCTCACGATCGCCGCCTACCACAACCCGCACGGTTCAGAAGCCGGGTGATCCACAGCATCCGGCTTTTCTGTTTGCAACCAATGAAGGCGCTGCTGCCGTAGCTCAACGCACCAGTCTTGATACTCCAAGAATGATTGCGCCCCAGATCGCGGCAGAAATTGGGCTCCAGCGCAGCGTCGTCGCAATGAGATTTGTACTGAGTCCTGGCTTTCTCTCGGGGAACCGGGCAATCGATCTCAATGGTGCCTCCCGCGCTCCGACGCTTAGATTCCGCCAGGTGTTGGCGGTTGCCCGTGACTGGCGTGCTGTGCACTTGGTTAGGACGGGGCTACTTTGCCGTCTTCGGTTATTCCGGCGAATTCGAAGACGGTGCGGAGGTCGCGCCAGTTGCCGCGTTCGGCGCCGGCGATGGCGGCTTGCACTCGCTTGAGTTCGTTCTCATCTTTCTGCGTCGCGCGCTGGGGTTGCTTTCGCTCGTGCGGAGCTGGGTCGTTTTCTGGTTTTGTCCCACGGCTTGCTCCGTGGGCTGTGGTCTGTCGCCGCTTTGCGGCTGGTGCTGCGCTTGCGCTTTCCTTGGATGCAGTTTGCGGTTCTGCTTGTGGCTCGGCTTGGGCTTCGATTTCGATACCCGCTTTTGTTGCGGCTTCGCGGGCGGGGGCGCCCGCGCTACACGGGCTTTGGCTTGCTTCGTCGCCCTGGCTTAGTGGGGGGCCGTATTCCGGGTGTTCGATCAGGTATTGACGGGCGTAGTCGGGGACCTCGCGCACCATCGGCTGCTCGCTAGCCTCGTAGTAGCAATCGTCGAAGCGGACGTTCTTGGCATTTCTGGCGGCGATGCGCAGAGCTTGAATGATCAGCCGGGCGCGGGTTGCGTCGAGCGTGCCTTTCAGCAGGCCGTCGACTACGTGCATGATCGAAAGCTGGATGGACTCGCAGTCTTCCAGCAGGGCCATGGAGTGGAGCTGCATGTCGACGCGCTGCTGCACCCCTTTGATGACGCGGGTGTGGAAGTAGCAGAAGAACTCGCCGCGCAGGGCGGGCGATCCGCAGCGCTGTCCGGTGACTTTGATGTGAGTGCAGTTGCGAACGTTGGGACGGGTGGGAATGGGAATGGCCATGAACTACTCCTGAAAAAAAATCGCGTTTCCGCGTAAATTCTTGAATTGATTGAGGCGGAGTGAAGAGGTACCCGCCAGATCTATGAAAATAAATGGGTTGGAGGCAAAATCTTGGGAACAAAGCAGTTGCGGGGTGGTCGAAGGTACCTGACAGGTGGATCCGGAAGGGAGGGACAACTTAGAAGCTCCTGGGTTGGTTTGGTATATCACTACTCTATATTATATCTTATAGTAAAGTCAAGAGAATTGTGAGGAAAAGATGGAGGCTAGTTCCAAAACGGGAATGGTTCATTACTTCGTTGGGAATTGGCCAGGGCGGGTCGATGAGCGTAATCGCGATTCTACGTCAGCGAGTCGCTTTGCTAACAGGTCTCAAATTCACGCACTGGATGGGCTGATCTTTCCGCTGCTGTTAGCGGGTCTCGCCGATGCGCTGCCCTTGCAGATACTTCCTCCCAACCTCAGCGTCGATTACGACCTTCTTGTTCTGGAACAGCATCACGATGTCGGAGCCGCCGAACATGAAGAAGCCGAACTCGTCGCCCTTCTGCAGCTTGGCTCCAACCTCGGGGGTCAGATTCACGGAGGAAACGAAGCCCATCCCGATCGGCAGCACGGCGACTAAGCCGACCCCGGGCGAATCGATGACGATCAGGCCGCGTTCCTGGTTGTACTGGTAGGTGTCCCCATCGATCACATCGAGGCTGCCGTCCGGCTTGCGGATCAAGTTCGCGTAGACCCGGCCCTCGATCTTGCGGACTTCCTTGATCTCGCCAGCGACAGGTACGTGGTAGCGGTGATAGTCGTCAACGTTCAGGAAACTGTGGGTGTAGATGCCGCTCTTGAACGCGTCTTGGTACGGGCTGTCTTCCAGGAGCTTCGCAATCGGCCAGGTAACGCCCTTCGCCGTGACTTTGGAGTCCGCGTCGATCTCCCACGTGCCTGCAAAGACCGAATCGGCCGGCGACACAATCACCTTGTCGTCGAAGGGCGCCGCGATCGGCCGCTTGCCGGGCTTCACTTCGCGAGCGAAAAACTGGTTGAAAGTCAGCCAGCCGCTGGGTTCGACGACGTAGTCGTCGACGTGGTAATTGGGGAGCGCCGTGTAGGACGCAATTGCCGCTGCCGACGCCGGCGTGTCCAGGAACTCGCCCCGCGCCTTCACGTATTTCTTCATCCAGGCGTTGAAGCTCTCGTCATGATTCAGCTGATCCTCCGGCGCCTGATTGATGATGTAGTTGACCTTGCGGCCCTTGGGACCGGTCTCCGGGTAGGTCGGGACCGCCGTGACGAGATCGTCCAAATGGTCCAGGAATGCTTCGGTGTTCTCGATGCCCTTGAGGTTCGCCGTCCGGATCGCGCCTTCGAGCGCCGCTCGCAAGTCTGCTCGCGTGTGCAGCAGTTGGACCAAGTCCTCGACGACTGGGATGTGACGCGCCTTTGACTCTGATTGGTTCGCTTGGCTCGAAGCAAAAGTCGAGAACAGCAGAAACACAAGGATTCCACAGCAGAGTCTCTTCATGGCAAAATCCTATCGGCTAGCACGTTCCACGAACGACTTGATTCTAAACCTGAAATGCTCTGCCTCAACATGCCCTAGATAATAGCGGCCCGGGCACTTGCTGTTATCACATAGCGCTCTCCCGAAGCCACCCTCCAACCCCACCTGATATTGCCCCAGTTGCTCGGGAGGTGTGGTCGCGGGATTTGCCAATCCACCGCCTATTCCATAGACCAGGCCGTCTTTCAGCTCAGTTGCTGGCGACGCAGTGGCGCCCGATGCTTCCATCGATCGCGTGTTTTCCCTTGGCACTAACTACGAAGGTTCGGAATACCTGGTGCTCGCGGCCTATGATCAGACCCGCTTCGTGATGGACGCATTGACCCCGCTCACGTACCTCACCGGCAACGATCTCGTCCGCTGGGGCAGGACGGTTTGGCTTTCCTGGTGCCGCCGCAAGAAACTCCCGGCACCGGCCGCTTGGTACTGTTGCGAGGGCCGTTTGTTCTGCCGAATTTGGCAAATCAGAATCCGGTTCCGACGTTGGTCTCATCTTCTCCCTCGAGCGTCACTCACGGTGGTGGAAACTTTTACCTTACCGTGACCGGTACAAGCTTTGTACCGGGAGCTGCGGTCCTGTGGAATGGGGTCCAACGGACTAGCACCTACGTCAGCGCGACCAAAGTACGAGTGGCGATCCCTGCCGCGGACATTGTCAAGGCGGGGACAGTGAACCTGACGGCAGTAAATCCGGGGACAGCCGCTTCCAATGTAATTGTGTTCACGATCAACTGATTGCTCGGCTTCAGTGGTTGGATCAGCGAAGAGGGTCGGACTTTCGGCTTTCGATACTGTTTGGGTACTGCGCGCGAGATCCTTCACTCGGCTACGCCGGGTTCAGGATGACGGCTCTTTTTGGAGGCTTTTTCTGTCTATGACGAACGTTCTGTGATAACGGAATATATCCCCGCCCGAGCTCGGACGCTTGAGCGGGGCACGCTGAGGCGCAGAGTGGATGTCTACGTTGGGCAACCCCTATTCATACTGCCCCGCAGGTTATTGACTTCAGGCGCGGGCGGCCCTAATATGCGGACAAACGCCGCTTCTGCTTTTGCATGATTGGTAAAATCCTCGGCCACTACCGGGTGCTCGAAAAGATAGGCTCGGGAGGGATGGGCGAAGTGTACCGCGCCAGCGACGAACGGCTGGGGCGGGACGTCGCTCTCAAGATGCTCAAACCCTCTCTGGCCCATGATCAGGACCGCCTGCGCCGTTTTGAGCAGGAGGCCCGCGCCGCTGCTGCTCTCAGTCATCCCAACATCGTTGCCATTTACGACATCGGCATGCACGATGGCGCGCCGTATATTGTCTCCGAGTTGCTGGAAGGTCACACGCTGCGCGAGCGGCTGCTGGAAGGACGGGTGCCGCGACGCCAGACGATTGACTATGCGATGCAGATCGCGCACGGTCTGGTGGCGGCGCACGAAAAGCGCATCGTGCATCGTGACCTCAAGCCGGAAAATCTGTTTATCACGAAAGATGGCCGGGTGAAGATTCTGGACTTCGGGATTGCCAAGCTGATCAATTCCGGGCTCGGTTCCGACGAACCGGGCTCGATGGCGAGCATGACCACCCAGACCCGAACGGGCTCGGTCCTCGGAACCATCGCTTACATGTCGCCCGAGCAGTTGCGGGGGAAGGCGGTGGACCATCGCAGCGACATCTTCAGCTTTGGGGCGATCTTTTACGAGATGCTCACCGGCAAGCGCGCGTTTGCGGGAGAGACCCAGGTTGACACGATGACGGCGATCCTCAAGGAGGATCCGCCGGAGTTGATTGGCGAATGCGAGGATATTCCGCTGGCGTTCGAACAGGTCGTCCGGCACTGTTTGGAGAAAGAGCCGGAGAACCGTTTTCAGTCGGCGCACGACCTGGCATTCGCGCTCAGCACGTTGTCGGACACCACCACCGGTAAACAAGTCTTTTCGTTCCGCCGCGGCGCAACTCGCTTATGGACGTGGGCACTGCGTATCGTGGCCACATTGGTGCTGGCAGCGGTTGCGGTTTACGTGGGAGCCAGGTTGAGAACGGCGGCCAGCCCGGAATTCCGCCGGGTCACTTTTGAACGCGGTACTGTCTACTCGGCTCGCTTCACTCCGGACGGGCGGACCGTAGTGTACGGAGCGTCGTGGAACGGGCGTCCCCTGCAGATTTATTCGACGATTCCTGATTCGCTGCTGGCGCGCCCGTTGGGTCTGACGTCGGCCTATCTTCTGGATATTTCGCACACCGGCGAATTGGCGCTTACGCTGCGAGGCAGGCCTGGCTCGCGCCTCGACTTCGAAGGCGGAATGCTGGCCGAGTCGCCGATGCTGGGTGGCACTCCGCGCGAAATTCTTCAGGACGTGGCGTGGGCGGACTGGGGCCCCAAGGGCGAGCTTGCTGTCGTGCACCATGTGGGTGGGCGAGACAAGCTGGAATATCCGATTGGCAAAGTTCTCTATGAGACCAGCGGATCGATTGGCAGCATCCGCTTTTCTCCCGGCGGGGACCGGATCGCTTTCCTGGATCACCCCAAGCGATGGGACGACGCCGGTTCAGTCTGCGTGATGGACCTGGCCGGAAACAGAACTACACTTTCGCCAAATTACGGATGGGTGTATGGCCTGGCTTGGTCTCCCCAGGGCAAGGAAGTGTGGTTCAGCGCCGTTGAAAACGGAAACAGCAATCGTTCCATATGGGCCGCGAATTTGTCCGGGCGTGTGCGCAAAGTGCTCACTGTGCCGGGTGGATTGACCATGCAGGATATTGCTCCCGACGGACGAGTCCTGGCGACCATCGATATTGAGCGGCTCGCGATGGAGTGGAATGGCAAGGATAAGAAGGTGCGGGATATTTCCTGGTTTGACTGGAGCATAGCGAAGGATATTTCACCGGATGGCCAGTCGGTGCTGTTCGAAGAGGGCGCGGAACCTGCCGGCCTCAACAACGCGGTTGCGATTCGTAACGTCGATGGCTCGCCGCCTATACGTTTGGGAGACGGCTCAGCGGACACGTTGTCGCCCGACGGCAAGTGGGCGATTTCCTTTGTGCCGACCGGGCCCGCGAAGGTCAGTCTGCTGCCGGTTGGCCCGGGTCAAACCCAGCAGATATCTTTGACGGGACTCGAGCGTGTGCAAAATGGCTCGCATTTCCTGCCCGATGGGAAGCGGATTGTGTTCAATGGAAATGTGCCGGGAAGGCCGGGACGCACATACGTTATTGATGTTGCGGGAGGGAAGCCTGAGCCGGTGACACCCGAGGGCGTTTATGCCACGCTGCCTTCGCCGGATGGCAAGTTCCTGGCGGGGGAGACCGCCGACTCCAAACTGAATCTGTATCCGCTCGACGGAGGATCGGCGCGAACGATTCCGAACATCAAGCCAGGCTACACGCTGGCGCAGTGGTCGGCTGACAGCAAAGCGGTCTTCGTCTATCTAACGGGAGAGGTGCCGCTGACCATTCAACGTGTGGACATTGCGACTGGAAAAATGGAAGCCGTGCGGGAGTTGGTCCCGGGCGATCTTGGGGGCGTGGTGTCAATCGCGCCGGTGATCACGAACGTGGATGCCTCCGAGTTTGCCTATACCTACTACCAGACTTTGTCGGTGTTGTATGTGGTTTCGGGGTTGAATTGAGGAGGAAAGCAATGAGCAAAAGGCCCCACCCTTTCGCAGAGAACGCGAAAAGGATGGGGCACCCGGAGTTTGCGGGGCGCCATCACTTTTGCAGGGACTGGGCCAGGCTTACCAGATTTTGGGGGGCGATGTGAATGAAGCCGCCTCGAGGGCTGTCGATGTCTGCGATGAGAAGAAACGAAATAGATACGACCAGCGGTAGAACGGACAGAAGACCGCTTTTGGCTCCGGTGTTTCGCCCTCCATAACCGATCAATGCATTGCAGGCGATGGCGATTGCTATCATCAAACTCCAAGCCGCCGTTGGAATACGATTCCACCATGCTGCTTGAGTGTATCCCTGGGAGTTCAAGACATCGTTCATGCCGGAAGCGCCAAGCGCAACCACGGGCGACGGTTGGGCTACGGCTGGATTCTGAACAGCAGACCACATCTCGTTCTGCAATTGAGCTGTCTCTGCGTTGACCCGCTGAAGTTCGCCTTTGTTGCGGGTTTGGTAGAAGACAATGCGGAGGTCGAGATATTTTTTTAGTTGCGCGCGCACAACTGCCGCATTCGCGGCGGGCAGAAGCCCAGCGCGAACATACTCCGTGCCGATTGCGTTGGCCTCGGCTTCTTCGTAGGTCTTACGCAGATCGTAACGGCTGGTGGCCATCGAGAAACTGAATCCGATGATGAGGCCGAGCAGGGTGAGGGTAGCGGCCACGACCACGCCGAAATCTTCGCGCGCCTCGTCTTTCAGCGGCCACCGCTTGCGTAGAGAGGCACCGATCTGCGCCGAGAGCCACAGAATGAACAATGAGACCAGGAAGAAAATGCGTGGATGATCCAACATTGCGTTGTGTCCCCGTTCGTATGGCCTAGTTGCTGCTTCGCTTAAGCGAGGTTCCATCATACTTCAGGGGTGGCTTGCGTCTTTCATAGTCGTCCGGCATCCTGCACATTATGGGCTACCTGTTAGACTTCGGAGAATCCGGCAAGAAGTTCATCGAAATAGGCAAACGCCGCAGGTCTCAGGAAACTATGCTTAGGATTGCGGTGCCCTCAAGCAGGGGATTTCGCAGCTAGGAGAAATAATGCAAAAGCGCAAACTTGGAAAGAGCAACCTGGAAGTGTCGGCGATGGGTCTCGGCTGCATGGGAATGAGCTTTGGCTACGGTCCGGCCGGAGACACGCAGGAGATGATCTCGGTTATTCGGGCAGCCGTGGAACGCGGCGTCACCTTCTTCGATACGGCTGAGGTCTATGGCCCTTACACGAACGAAGAACTGGTGGGCGAAGCCCTCGCTCCGTTCCGTGGGAAAGTGGCAGTCGCTACCAAGTTCGGGTTCAAGTTGGATGCGACCACCGGCAAACAGGCTGGACTGGACAGCAGGCCCGAGCACATTAAAGAAGTCGCCGAGGCGTCACTGAAGCGTCTCAAGACCAATGTCATCGATCTGTTCTATCAACACCGTGTGGATTCGAACGTGCCCATTGAGGACGTTGCCGGAGCCGTAAGAGAACTGATTCAGCAAGGCAAGGTGAAGCACTTCGGACTCTCCGAGGCGGGCGTGCAGACCATCCGACGAGCCCACAAAGTTCAGCCCGTCACCGCGCTGCAGAGCGAATACTCGCTGTGGTGGAGGGAGCCGGAAGCGGAAGTGATCCCGACGCTGGAGGAGCTCGGAATCGGATTCGTTCCATTCAGTCCGCTGGGTAAAGGCTTCCTTACGGGAAAGATCAGCGAAGACACGAAATTCGACAAGAGTGACTTCCGCAACATCGTGCCTCGCTTTAGCGAAGAGAATCGAAAAGCGAATCAGGGCGTGGTTGATCTGATTGGCAAATTTGCGGAACAGAAGAAGGCGACACCTGCTCAGATCGCGCTCGCGTGGTTGCTGGCGCAGAAGCCGTGGATCGTGCCGATCCCGGGCACCACCAAGCTGCATCGGCTGGAAGAAAACATTGGAGCGGTCGACCTCCAACTTTCGACCGATGATCTCCGCGAACTGGACATCGCAGCTTCAAAGATCGCGGTGCAGGGGGCCCGCTACCCTGAAGAGCTGCAAAAATTGGTAGGCCGCTGAAAGGAAAATCCATGTACAAAGCAAAAGCTTACTCCGCTGCCAGTGCCACATCGCCGATGACGTCCACCACAATCCCGCGTCGCGATCCAACCGAAAACGATGTGCAGATCGAAATCCTGTTCTGCGGTATTTGCCATTCCGATCTTCACTCGGTGCGTAATGAGTGGAGCGAATTCATGCCTACGGTGTACCCGATTGTTCCGGGTCATGAGATCGTTGGCCGCGTGACCAAAGTCGGATCGGCAGTCACGAAATTCAAGCCTGGCGACCTTGCAGCGGTTGGCTGCATGGTCGATTCCGACGGCACGTGTCCCGAGTGCCGGGCGGGCTTTGAGCAGTTCTGCCCGAATATGACGCTCACGTTTAATTCTCCGGACAAGCACACCGGAGTCGTCACCTATGGCGGCTACTCCGAGAGCATCGTCGTCGACCTGCGCTTCGTGTTGCGCGTTCCGTCGAACCTGAAACTCGCCGGAACCGCGCCGCTGCTTTGCGCCGGAATCACGACTTACTCGCCCATGCGCCGCTGGGGTGTGGCCAAGGGCAAAAAGGTTGGCGTAGTTGGTCTCGGCGGATTGGGTCACATGGGGGTGAAATTTGCGCATGCGTTCGGCGCTCACGTTGTAGTCTTCACGACTACGCCGAAGAAAAAGGAAGACGCTCTGCGCCTCGGCGCGGACGAGATCGTTGTTTCGCGCAATGCCGACGAGATGCAAAAGCAGGCGGAGAGCTTCGACTTCATCCTCGACACGGTTTCCGCTGCACACGACATCAATGCTTATATCAACCTGCTCCGCCGCGGGGGCAACCTAACGATTGTCGGCGCGCCGCCGCAGCCTCTTGCCGTCGCTGCCTTCGGCTTGATCATGCGTAACCGCAATTTTTCAGGATCGAGCATTGGCGGCGTCGCCGAGACGCAGGAGATGCTCGATTTCTGCGGAAAGCACAACGTTACCGCCGATGTTGAGGTGATCCCGATCCAGAAGGTCAACGAGGCTTACGAGAGATTGCTCAAGTCCGATGTGAAGTACCGATTTTCGATCGATATGGCTTCACTCAAGAGTGAGTGATTCCTGAAAATGAATAAGAAAAAACTGCTCGCGCTCGGTGTGCTGTCGCTGCTTATGGGGATGAGCGCAACGACTCAGTCAAGTGGCCAGGTTGGAAACGGCAGCATCCAAGAACGCTTTGTCGGAGCGTGGCGTCTGGCCTCGCTCGAACAGGAAGGCGCTGACGGGAAAATTCACAAGTCCGACTCTACTGGGCTGCTTGTCTTCACACGCGACGGCCACATATCGGTTCAGGTCATGGATCGCAACCCGCAAACACAAACCGCTGCTGGTCCGGAGCTGTATTCGCAGGGCGGCTACGAGGCATCATTCGGCACATATCAGATCGATGAAAGCGCTCGCACCTTCACGTTCCACGTTGAGGGCGCGCTGGTTCGGACCCTTATCGGTAAAGACTTGCCGCGCGCGTTCGAGTTCTCCGGCAAACAGCTCATCGTGAAGTCGACGCGCCCGGATGAACACTGGAGGGTTGTCTGGGAGCATTACTAACTTGACGTGCCAGAAATCAGCGACCGGGGACTTGAAGGGTCGCGGCTCCGCTTCAAAGCAAACGGCTCCTTAAAAGGAGGTTCCGATGAGCAACAGGCCGACACAGAACGATACTCTGAAAGCCCGCCTTTCCCGATCTCGCGAAATTCACATCAGCGTGATCGGCAGAAAGACTGGACGCACTATTTCAAACCCAGTCTGGTTCGTATTTGATGACGACAAACTTTACCTGCTGCCGGTGCAGGGGTCGGACACGCAGTGGTACAAGAACGTGCTCAAGAATCCGTCGATTCACGTCAAGGCAGGAGGCGCAGAGGCTGAATTCAATGCTGTTCCTGTCACCGACGCCAAGCAGGTGTCGTCCGTGGTCGAGAAATTCCGCGCCAAATACGGGGCCGGTGATGTGAAGAAGTACTATTCAGAGTTCGACGTCGCTGTCGTGGTTCCGACGTGATGAGCGGTTTTATGAGTTCACGGGAGGTACTCTCAGAGCCATGAAGACCAACGGTAAAGTCGTGCCCATGCGGCCCGCGGGCAAAACGGACCCCACCGAACCAGACGTGGCCAAGCTGGCGCGTTTGATCGCCGCCTATGCTCCCCACGACGGGAGTTTTGAGCTGCGCGTCCCTGGTGTGCACGCCAGCCGCTTTTCGCGAATCAACACGGAGTGTGTGCATGCGCTTCGGGTGCCCTCGTTGTGCATCGTCGCACAGGGGGCGAAGACCACCATCGTCGGGGACGAGGTTTATCAGTACGACGCGTCGCACATGATCGTGTTCTCCGTTGCGCTGCCAGTGGCATCGCAGATCACGCAGGCCAGCCACTCCGAACCTTACCTTGCGTTGAAGCTGGATCTCGACCCGCACAAGATCGCTGAACTGGTGTTGAAGGTCTATCCACGTGGCTTGCCTCCAGTTCAGGAGAGGAGCGCGGTTTACATCACTCCGACGGACGCGAGCATTGTCAACGCGGCCGCGAGGTTGATGGACTGTCTGGCCCAGCCCGGAGATGCTGAACTGCTCGCCCCGCTTGTGATCGATGAGATTCTGATACGGTTGCTGCGCAGCCCCATTGGGGTTCGCATCGCTCAAATGGGATTTGCTGAATCCAGTGTGCACCGGGTTGCGAAGGCCATTTCGTGGCTGCGAGAGAACTTGTCTCAACCCATGAAGGTCGAAGATCTGGCTGAGCTTGTGCACATGAGCGTTTCGTCTTTCCACGAACACTTCAAGTCGGTCACTTCGATGAGTCCGTTGCACTATCAAAAAGTGCTGCGCCTCCAGGAGGCGAGGCGTCTCATGCTGTCGACGGTGATGGACGCGGGGAGTGCGAGTCAACGCGTGGGCTATCTGAGCGCTTCGCAATTCAGCCGGGAATACAGCCGCTTCTTCGGGAGTGCACCAACCAAGGACATCGCGAGGTTGCGGCAGGAAACCAGGCTTTGGGCTTGATCCCTCGGTAGCTCTTTGCAAGACCAGATCCATACATTCAAACCCGTCCACAAATGCAATCGATCTTTCGGGTTATCGTTCGTTTCCCTTCGGCTCGGCTTCGACGATGTCCAGTCCGCGCTGGTCTGAAAAAATAAAAAATGAAGAAGCGGTCGGGATCCGCGAGCACTTGATGCAAGCAGGACATCGAGTGTGGATCTCCCTTGCAGGGTCGGGTCTGGTCGTGAGGCCAAGTTAACTTACAGCCTTTCGCTTTTACACAATCCAATTTACGCCACCTTTGCCGATCCCTGATTGACGGATCTGCGATTGTCGTGAGAGCATTTCTCCCAAGTTTTTGGGGCGCATCCGTCCTTTGCGTGCTGAACCTCATTCCTTCTCAGTTATAGAAATTGGTTGGCCTTATCAATCAGAGGTTCGATTTCTCAAAGGAGATCCGCCATGAAGTTCCGCGTCGCTTTTGTGGTAGTTGGTTTCTTTTCGTTAATTCTGCCCATGGTTGCTCAGACTGCGAGCAACAGCGCGGGCAGTTCTGCTGCCGCTCAAATACCTTCGTTGGTTAATTTCAACGGCGTGCTCGCCGACGTCAATGGCAAGCCGCTGACTGGCGTGATCGGAGTAACTTTCTCCCTTTATAAAGAGCAGCAAGGCGGCTCACCGCTCTGGCTGGAAACGCAAAACGTGCACGCCGGCAAGACGGGAAATTACACGGTCGCGCTCGGCTCAAGCGGCAGCCAGGGGTTGCCCGCCGGTGTATTTGCCGGGGGCGAAGCCCGTTGGCTTGGGGTGAGGCCGGAGGGACAGGAAGAACAACCGCGAGTGATGCTGATGAGCGTGCCCTACGCTCTGAAAGCGGTGGATGCAGAGACTCTCGGGGGGCGTCCGGCATCCGCCTTCCTGGCAGCGACCGGCGCTCCGAGTTCGACGCCAGCGGCTAATGTCACGGGGAGCGGTACCAAGAACTTCATTCCGCGCTGGACCAGCACCAGCCAGATCGGCAACTCCAACATTTTCGAAAATAGCAGCGGTCAAGTTGGTATTGCCACATCGACTCCGGCGGCCAGGCTGGACGTGAACGGCGCCGCTGACATTCGAAATACGCTCACGCTGTTCCCTAACGGAAGCCCTGCTCTAAAGGTTTCCGGGAGCACGTTCGCCATCAACAACGCCGGCAAAGTGACGTTCATCTCCGGCCAGACCTTTCCCGGCACGGGCACGATTACGGGCGTGAAAGCCGGCTCGGGCCTTACCGGAGGAGGCACCAGTGGCACCGTGACGCTTTCGATGACCAACACCTGTTCCAATGGTCAGATATTGAAATGGAACGGGACGAAGTGGGTCTGTGGCAACGCGGGTACGGGTACCATCACGGGAGTCACCGCGCAGGCGCCAATTACCGGAGGAGGCAGCAGCGGCAATGTCACCGTTGGCTTGACTAATTCTTGCTCCAACGGACAGGTCTTGCAGTGGAATGGCAGCAAGTGGGTGTGCTCCTCCGCGGGCAGCGGGACCATCACGGCGGTGACGGCGGGAACCGACCTCACCGGCGGTGGCAGCAGCGGGAACGTCACTTTGAATCTGGATACGGCTAAGGTTCCGCAGTTGGCCGCGAGCAACACGTTTACCGGGTCGGAGCAGGTCTTCAACAACACCGTTATAGTCGGCCCAATTACTTCGTTCACCGAGGGTCAACTGGCGGCGGGCGCGTCGTCAGCCAACAATCCTGGGTTTGGTGCGGTTGGTTTTACCGTCTCGGCTGGTTCAGGCCAGAGCGGTGGCAACTCGATCGTATCCTTCGGCGGCAGCGGTGACTTCCAGACGAACAACGGCAACACCGGCGGCGAGGGAATTTTCGCTGAAGGCGGCGGCGGTTCTGCCGGCGGTCCAGGAGTTTTCGGCTTTGGCGGCGCTGCAACTGAGGGTGGATGTTGTGCCGACGGCCCTGGGGGATTTTTCGAGGGGGGATCGAACAACTTCAGCGGCGATGGAATCGATGCGGAGACCGGCGGTGCCTGGGCCGGAAATTTTTTGGGCAGCATCAATGTCAGCGGCGCAATCTTTGCCGGCACTAAGGATTTTAAGATCGACCATCCGCTCGATCCAGCCAACAAGTACCTGCTTCACGCTTCGGTGGAGTCATCGGAAATGATGAACATCTACACCGGCAACGTCACCACTGACGGGCAAGGTGAAGCCGTTGTGCACCTGCCAGACTGGTTCGAGGTTCTCAACACCGACTTCCGCTATCAGTTGACAGTGATCGGCCAGTTCGCCCAGGCTATCGTCGGGCGGGAGATTCAGAACGGAGAGTTCGGTATCAGAACCAGCGTACCGAATGTGAAAGTGTCGTGGCAGATTACGGCGGTTCGCCACGATGCCTATGCCAAGGCAAATCCGCTGGTCGTTGAAGAGCAGAAGGAAGCGCGGCTGCGTGGTTTCTACATTCATCCTGAACTCTACGGCGCGGCGCCAGAGAAGCAGATTGAGTGGGCGCGTCATCCTGAATTGATGAGGCTGGCGAAGGAGCGGAGAAGGCCTTCCCGCCCAGTAGTTAAGCCCGCAACTGTAGCGAAGAGCGTGCAGCCAACGAAGTAGACGGTCGAACCGGCCCACGTCTAGAACGCCGCGAGGACGCGGGCCGTCAGACGGTCTGCCGAATTGGCTGCTCGAACATCCGTGATTGCTTTATCCTAGGCAAAGTCGGCGTCCGAAGCCGGCTTTGCCTCCCCACTCTCCGACAACACCAACGGTCTTGTGAGAGTTCAGGTGCAACTTCTTGCAGTTTGACACCCTTTCGCGACCGCCCCTATACTTGCTCCGCGCCGCGAATCCCCGTCCGGAGAGGACTTCCATGTTGAAACGCTCACTCGTTGTTTTCCTGATTGCCGCTTCCGCAACCCTGGGTTTTGCACGAGACCAATGGAAAGGTCATCAACCTAAACTCACCCCGCAAACCAGCGGAACTACCCAACTGCTGATTGCGGTCAGCCCGGTGAATCCGCGTGTGGTTTGGGCGGCCGGGACCGGCGGTACCTTCGTGGTCACAACCGATGGCGGAAAGAACTGGAAGTCCGGGGTGGTGCCGGGAGCGGAAAGTCTGCAATTCCGCGATGTGCAGGGCGTGAGTGAAAAGATCGCATATCTGATGTCGATTGGAAACAACACCACCGACTTCAAGATCTACAAGACCATGGATGGCGGTGCGACCTGGACGATCGAGTTTACCAACCAGACGCAGAATGCATTCTACGATTGTTTTGCCTTCTGGACTCCGAAGCGGGGGATTGCGCACAGCGATTCGGTAAACGGAGTGTTCCCTGATATTCGTACGACGGATGGAACGACTTGGCAAGATATCAGCGGCAATATGCCGCCGGCGCTTACTGGAGAGGCATCATTCTCGGCAAGTGGGACGTGCATAACCACCCAGGGTGGAAAGAACGCATGGATTGCCACCGGCGGCTCCACCATCGCGAGGATACTGGCTACGCGAGATGGCGGTGACACTTGGAATGCGTATGACACGCCGCTGGTGAGTTCGGCCAGCGCAGGCGCGATCAGCGTGGCCTTCCGCGATCCGAAGAACGGCATCGTAGGAGGTGGCGATCTGTCCTCCAACGATAGCGCGGATGTGGCAACGTCGCACGACGGTGGTAAGACTTGGAAGCTGACGAACAAGCCTCCCCTGAAGGGAGCTATTTTCTGCCTCAGCTACGTGCGCGGCAATGGTCACGGCGACGTTAAAGACGGAGACGATGACGGGAACCGAATGGTTGTCGTCACGGCTGAGACGGAGCCAAACTTCAGTTCGGGCCGCGGCGCCTGGACCCCTGATGAAGGACGTACCTGGTTCAAACTTCCTAAAGCGGTGAACGGCTTCTGGGCCGTAGGTTTTGCGAGTCCGAAAGCTGGATGGTTCGTGGGCAACGGTGGCAAGATTCTGAAGATCAGCTTCTGACCACGAGCTGACGAACCGATGTGTCTTGGAGTGTGCCCGTTCCCCCACGACATTTTCGGCGCGGGAACGCAGGGAAGGTTGTGGCGATAAAGTTTTACGCCCGCCCTGCGCGATTCCATGATTGGTCAAACCATCTCGCACTACCGCATCATCGAGAAACTCGGTGGTGGCGGGATGGGTGTGGTTTATAAGGCCGAGGATCTCAAACTCGGACGCTTTGTTGCGCTCAAGTTCCTGCCCGATAAGGTAGCCAAAGACTCGCAAGCTCTGAGCCGCTTTCAGCGGGAAGCGAAAGCTGCCTCTGCGTTGAACCACCCGAATATCTGCACCATCTACGAGATCGATGACCAGCACGGACAAACTTTCATCGCCATGGAGTTTCTGGACGGACTAACCCTGAAACACCGGATTGCGGGAAAGGCGATGGACACAGAAACTGTCGTGTCGCTGGCAATTGAAATCGCCGATGCACTCGACGCAGCTCACGCAGAAGGCATCGTTCACCGCGACATCAAGCCTGCAAACATCTTTGTAACCAAGCGGGGACACGCGAAGATTCTGGATTTCGGGTTGGCGAAGGTGACTCTCAAACCTGACGGCATTGCCATGACCGCCCCGACCATCGAGTCCGAGGAACATCTGACGAGTCCCGGCAGCGCGCTCGGCACCATCGCCTATATGTCCCCGGAGCAGGTGCGAGCCAGGGAACTGGACGCACGCACAGATTTGTTTTCCTTCGGAGTCGTCTTGTATGAAATGGCGACCGGGGCGTTACCCTTTCGTGGCGAAAGTACGGGGTTGATTCTCGACGGGATCATGAATCGTACTCCGCTGCTTCCCTTGCGGTTGAATCCCGACCTGCCGCCCAAGCTGGAGGACATCATCAATCGTGCATTGGAGAAAGATCGGGAACTACGTTATCAACACGCTTCCGAGATGCGTTCCGAATTGCTGCGACTCAAGCGAGATTCAGAGACGGGACGAGCCGCGGCTACGAGTTCCGGCAAGCTGGCGATCGCACAGGAAAGCTGGTCTCAGTTTGTCCAGGCGCCGTCGCCAGCTTCCGACTCTTCGCCTCCGTTTACTCGAAGTCCGTCATCGAGCGGCGTCAACGTCGCCGAAGTGCCCGAGGTGGGCAGGAAACTCTGGAAGGTCCTGGTTCCCGCTGCCGTGATACTTGTCGCGGTTGCAATCGCGGGAGCGTTCTACTTCCACTCGCGCCAGACCGCACGCCACCTCACCGAGAAGGACACCATCGTTCTTGCCGATTTTGCCAACACCACTGGCGATCAGGTGTTCGACGGCACGCTCAAGCAGGCGCTATCCACTGACCTCGAGCAGTCGCCCTTTCTGAACATCCTGTCCGACGAAAAGGCAAGCGCCACCACCAGTTTGATGGGTCGCTCGCCCGGTCAGCCGGTAACCCATGAGGTCGCACGGGAGATTTGCCAGCGGACCCAAAGTAAAGCCGTCCTAGCGGGCTCGATTGCGACCCTGGGCAGTCACTACGCGATTGGCTTAAAGGCGGAGAACTGCGAAACGGGTGACTCGCTGGGGAGCGCGGAAGCGGAAGCCGACAACCGAGAGAGAGTTTTGCAGGCACTGGGCAAGGCCGCCACTACACTCCGCGCCAGACTGGGCGAGTCGCTGGCCACCATTAGCAAGTTCGATAAACCCCTGGAGGAGGCCACCACGTCCTCACTCGAAGCCCTCAAGGCCTACACCGAAGCCCGGCGAGTGCAGAGTGAAAAGGGCGAGGGCGAAGCCATCCCGTTACTAAAACACGCTGTGGATCTCGATCCCAACTTCGCCCTCGCGTATGTCGACCTGGGAATTTTTTATAACTTCCAAACCAATCTCTCCGCCGAGAATCTAACGAAAGCGTACGAATTGCGGGAGCGAGTCAGCGAACGAGAAAAACTCTACATCTCCGCGAGTTACTACAGCGATGTTACCCGGGAACAGGAGAAAGCAGTTCAGCAGTACGAGATTTGGATTCAGGAATATCCTCGCGACGAAGAAGCCCACAACGACTTGGGGGTGATCTATGAGCTCCTTGGCCAGCGTGAAAGAGCCACCGGCGGATACCAGCGAGCCTTAGCCATCAATCCCGATAACGGCGTCGTGGCCGCCAACCTGGCGCAAAACTACACCTCGCTCAATCGCCTGGACGAGGCCAAGGTAACTATAGATCGTGCGCTGGCGCGCAAGTCAGACTATCCGGGTCTGCACGCTGTCCTATACACCTTGAACTTCTTGCAGAATGACATTGCTGGAATGCAGCAGCAGCTTGTTTGGGCAATGGGCAAGCCGGGCGCGGAAGATGCAGCCCTCATGCAACAGGCGGACACCGAGGCCTATCACGGCCGATTTCAAAAGGCTCGAGAGTTGACCCGCGAGGCAACCGAATCTGCAAAACATAATGACGCGAAAGAAATGGCCGCTTTCTATCAGGCTCGTTCCGCCCTACGCGAAGGCCTCGTCGGTAACAGCGTGCAAGCCCACCAGGCGGCTCTCGCGGCACTCGCTTTATCGTTGGGACGCTTTGTGACGAGCATTGCGGCACAGGCGCTGGCACTGGCTGGCGACGCCACCCATGCGCAAAAACTCGTAGACGACTTGAACCACAATTCCCCGCTGGATACTCTGCTGCAGAGTTATGGACTTCCAACCATTCGCGCCGACATCGAACTGCGCCGCAGCAATCCCTCCAAGGCGATTGAGTTCCTGAACGTCGCTCGTCCTTATGAGTTAGGAGGAGCGGGGGTCATGCTCCCGGTTTATACTCGAGGCCTAGCGTATCTGCGGACCGGAGACGGCCCTGAGGCTGCGGGGGAGTTCCAGAAGATACTCGATCAAAGAACAATGACGGGGAATGCCATGACTTCTGCCCTCGCGCACCTCGGGCTGGCGCGCGCTCGCGCCCTTGAGGGAAAAAACTCCGCTGGCCGCTCCGCCTACCAGGATTTCTTTGCCCTTTGGAAAGACGCCGACCCCGACATCCCCATCCTGAAGGAAGCGAAAGCAGAATACGAAAAGCTGCAGTAGCGAAACACCGCGTACGTTCGACCAGAGTCAGGCGCTGGCTTTGTCCGTCAACGGCAGCATGGGCTCGTCGGCCTTTTGGATTGTTGCGTTGGCGGTTGCTGCGTCCAGATCCAGTTGCTCTTGGCCGCTGAGGACAGTTACGCGGCCGCGGTACGTCTTGAGATGAGTCTGGGCTTTGTCGAACGCTTCCTGAGCTTTGCTCAGACTCTTCCCCACATTTTCAAACTGGTTCTGGAAGAAGTCGAAGGACTTTTGCGCTTTCGACAATTCGAGGCGACTCTTCTCAAAGCGGCTTGCGACTTCATACCATTTGTGCACCAACGCAATTGTCTGCAAGGTCATCAGCAATGAGTTCGGCGAAACTGGAAAGACGTGTTGCAGGTTGAGCCAGTCGGCGAGTTCGCGGTTGCGGATTACCTCCATGTACAGCGTCTCGCTGGGCAAATACATCAGGGCGATATCGGTGGTTCCGTTTTCGGGCTGGATGTAGGCCTTGATGCGTTTGGCTTCCGCTTTCATCACCCGCACCAGCGCGACGCGGGCTTCTTCGATCTCAGCTTCGACGTTACTCTCGAATAACGCCAGTACCGCTTCGCGAGGAAACTTCGCGTCGATGGGCAGGCGGCGATCGGGGAACTGGATGATGGCGTCGGGGCGTCCGCCGCCTTCGGGAAGTTGCGCCTGCATTTCAAACATGTGGGCCGGGAGGAAATCGGCCAGCAAGCGCTCGAGACTGGCTTCGCCAAACCGACCGCGCAGGTGTGGCAGCTTGAGCAGATTATTCAAGTCGTTGATGGAGTGTCCGAGGGCGCCGACTTCGCGGAGTTGTTCCTCTGCCGCTTTCAGGTGCTGCTGTACTTTTTCGAACTGAGCAAAGCCTTCCTTAATGTTCTGATCGAGTTTTTGCTGGACCTGGTCGGTGATGTCGAGCAGGCGTGCGTCCACCCGGTCGCGGATGGAATCCAGGCTTTGGGCGGTCTTCTGATTCAGGCTGTCGAACTCAGATTTCAATTGAGCCGTGGTGAGTGCCAGCGAGTTAGCCAACTCGGTGCGGACTTCGGTGAGCCGTCCGGACTGTTCTTGCCGGCCAGCCTTCATCTGTTCTTCGACTGTGGAACGGACGGTTGAGAAGCCATCGCCCAAGCGGTCCGCGATCTGCAAGCCGATGGCCCCTCTGGTCTGTTCCAGGCGCATGGCGGTATCGGCGGTGGCCGAGGCGAACTGGGCGCAAAGACTCTGTTTCAGTGCCTCCGTCTGACTTGCAAGTTCTTGTAATGCTTCAAGTTGCGACGAAGTGCCAAACCTCTTCTGGAACAGCGACACCGCCAGTATCAAAAGGACTACTTGGAGAACGAGAACCAGACCAACTATGGACGCGAATAAAGTCAATTCGAAGCTATCTCCCTTGTAATCGTGCCTAGCTGGATTCTAGAGCGTATGGTCAGAGAAACAAAGCGGCAAAGTTGGTCCCCCAAACGTGATCCTCCCGGGTCCTGAACGTGGGTAAGGCGGAACATGTTTCGGGTCCCAACAGCTTGGCTAGCGGTGTTTTTGATCGGCGGAGCGGCTCCGGTAAAGGATCCGAAATCGCCGCCTGCAAAAGTGTTGAATGTGGCCTCGGCGCAGCAGCCCTCCCCCAATGATTCATCGCCTTACGACGCCGAGGCCGAGCGCGGACTGTTCGATCTGGCAAATCAGGCGCGGGTGCAAGAAGGAATTGCGCCGCTGCAAATCGACGATGGTCTGACCCAGGCCGCGCGGGCGCACGCCGCCGCGATGGCCGCCCAGCAACAGCTTTCGCACCAGTTTCCCGGCGAGGCGTCCCTAGTACAACGACTGGCGGCGAACTGTGCACTGCATCTTGATCAGGCGGGAGAAAATGTTTCAGTTGCGGGCAGTGTCGAGCTGTCGCATCGAGGCTTGATGCACTCGCCTCCGCACCGCGAGAACCTGCTAAATCCTGGCTACAACGTGGCTGGATTCGGGGTGGTTCGAGTTGGTAATTCGATTTACGTCACGCAGGATTTCGCGCACAGCTTGCCCGCATATTCTCCGCGGCAAGCCGGAGGCCTGGTGAGCGGAAGCATTGCCCGCCTGCGCCGGCAAAATAATTTACCGCAGTTGCAGTGGATGGACAGCGATGCCGCGCAGAACGCAGCGTGCTCGATGGCGCGCGCGGATTCTTTGAAGACGGTGTCTTCCAGGGGATCCTATGTTTTGCGCTATACCACCTCCGAACCTGAGACTCTGCCCGATGCCGCAGCCAAAGTGATCGAGGACCGGGCCGTGCGCTCTTTCTCGGTGGGAACCTGTTACGCCCGCACTAGCAGCTATCCGAACGGAGTGTATTGGGTGACGTTGGTTCTGCAGTGAGTGTGAGGCTGTCGGCGGTTCATCTCAAAGACACTCCTTCCCTTGTGCTAACCTGCAATCCTGTACCTCCCCCATGGAGACACCGCACGAGATCCGCATTGGCACGGCCGGCTGGGCTTACAAGGACTGGGAGGGAGTTTTTTATCCGCCTGGGATGGCACGCCGTAAGCAGCATGCTTTGGAATTTCTGGCGCAGTGCTTCGATGTGGTCGAGATCAACACTTCTTTTTACGGGCACATCAAGCCTGAGCTGGCCAAGCTTTGGGTGCGGAAGGTCGCGGTGAATCCAAAATTTGTGTTTACTGCCAAATTGCATCGTTCGTTTACGCATTCTCCCATTGCGGTAATGGAGCCGACATCGGCCGCGACGATCAAGCCCAATGATGAAGATGAGCGGCTGGCCCGCGAGGGGTTGGATGCATTGGCCTCGGCGGGAAAGCTCGGAGCTTTGCTCATCCAGTTTCCGGTGTCGTTCAAGAACACGTCTTTGAACCGGGAATATCTGGAGTCGCTTCTGCGGCAGTTCATCGAGTTTCCTCGCGTAGTCGAAGTGCGGCATGAAAGCTGGAATAATCCGGAGACCATCGGTTACTTCACGGACAGAAATGTCGCATTCTGCAATATCGACCAACCGCTGATCGGGCGCTCGCTTGGAGCGACCGAGCACGTGACTTCGCCGGTTGGCTACGTGCGCCTCCACGGACGGAACTACGATCAGTGGTTTGAAGCCGAGAAAGGCGCGGATCGCTACAACTATCTTTATAGTGAAACGGAATTAGGGGGATGGAAAGAGAAGATCGAACGCATCGCGCAGAAGGCTGAGGTCACTTACGTGGTGGCGAATAATCATTTTGAGGCGAAGGCGGGTGTGAATGCGCTGCAGATGCGGCACATGCTGAGTGGGGAGAGAGTCAAGGCTACCGAGACGCTGTTGAGTCGCTATCCGGAGTTGCAGAGTTTCGCCGATCCGCTGCCGGGAGACGACGACGGATTGCCTCTGCTGTCGATGTCATCCTAAAACGCTGTTTCAATTCCCAATTTGGGAACTTCCCGTCATTCCCGTTTCGGGACAGAAATCTTGTCAAGGGGTCTCGACCATCCATTTTTATCCAACTTACTTCGCCTTCGGCCATTACAGGGTGAATGCGGAAAGAATGCAGCGGGGGCGAGCCGTTGCGTACACCGCAGATGAGATTGACTTTCTGGCGGTTTATATTATCGCCGAGGACACGTGGTTCATCATCCCGGTCCGAGCCTTCACGCCGCTCCGGAGCTTCTGCCTCTATCCCCGTGGAACCCTCGACGGAGGCCGCTACGAGCAGTATCGCGAAGCGTGGTGGCTGTTCGAGTGAGGAGCGTCTTGGGCGTTCCACAATGTAGTGAGATTCAATTTCCCATTGCTATTTCGAGCGAGGATATAGACTTGAAGGTGGAAAGGCCGAGACTGCGGCAAGATGGAGAGGCCAGAGCGGAAACGAGGGCTATCGGCTCCGGAGGCGCCCGCTGTTAAGTCGGAGCCGGGCGGATGGACTGCGGGAGAGGTCGCGGACTATATCAAGTTCCAGCTTTCTGAGCTGGGGGGAACAAATGGACACCATGATTTTGAGCAGCTTTGCTTTCAGCTAACCAAGAAACGCATCTACCCCAATGTTATCCCCTCCACAGGGCCTGTATCTGCGGGCGGTGACCAAGGTTCAGACTTCGAGACCTTTGAGGTTGGCCCCGGCGGAGCCTCGCCGTATTTCGGAAAAACGTCAGATGGCAAAGTGGTGTTCGCCTGTTCCCTCGAGAAGAACTACAAGAAGAAGATAAAGGCTGACTTGGTTTCGATTGCGGGAGCGCAACCGCTAGCAAAGAGCGTCAAGTTCTTTTCGAACGGTGCCGTGCCCGTTGGAATTCGGCACAAGCTCCAGGAATACGCCAAAACATCGCATGGCATAGACCTAGAGATTTTCGATTCCCTCGCGGTATCCACGCTGTTGGCAGACCCGGAGGTTTTTTGGGTCGCGACACGGTTCCTCAGCATTCCCAGTGAAATATTCCTGGCTACCCCTGCGACCAAGAGCGTCGGATGGTATGAGGAGGCCAAGGGACTCAACGTCGACCCGAATCTGCCCCGCGCCGCCGACTTCTTCACTATCAAACGCGCTGTCCGGTATGCAACTGCCCACCACTCCCTCCAATCCGATTTGCCCTCTCTCATAGAAAAAATACGGATCTTTCACGCAAAGCAGCTGCCTGAGATTGCAAGGAGAGCATTTTACGAGGAATTTGTTGCGTCGCTTCGCGGGCTAGAGTTCGTCAAGGACTGCGCCGGTGGTTTGCTGGAATACTTTGGGGAGGTGCCGACCCTTACGAACCCGGCGGAAATGGAAGATGCCGCCGCCTTGATTCACTATGCCGTCGGAGCCCAAAAGCGGGGCCTGCTGGATATTCCGATGTCCCAGATACTGGACTGGCGGGCGGAGCTGATGGACCGGATCGAGATGCTGTTGGCAGAAGACGTTTCCCCCGGCAGACGCAGCTCGCTTCTGGACGTCAAAGCTTTTCTGACTTTGTTGGAGTGGGTGACCGTGGTGGCCAAGGATGAACACGCCGACGTCAGGACGCTAGCCTCGCAGTCTGCCGCGCATGCCTTCGCGATATGGCGAAAAATGCTAAAGCACGTACGCGAGTCACCAATGTTTCCCCTTGAGGTTTTTGCCCGTAGGCTTGCTGCCCTCGCAGTCGAATTTGGCGAGAGGTGCGATTACGAGAAGCTCTCCCAAGAGACCGACAAGCTACTCGCCTCGCGTGCGGGTAAACAGAAAATTGGAGAGCAGGCCTTCGAGAGGGCCAAGGCCTATTGCAAGGCGGGTCGCGTGCTGGAAGCGATCGATCAGCTTCATGTTGCCCACGTCTCATCGTTCACAAGAGAGACCGTCGGGAACACCGTCTACATTCCGCTCTTCCTTGCGAAACTATACGCGGAGGCGAAACTCTTTACCGCTGCGAAATACTACGCTCTTGCAAGCAGTTTCGCCGCCCTCAAGATCGGCGAGGACGACCTCAGACCTCACATTTATCGGGGATTGGCCGAGGCAGCCGCCAGCGATCACGCAAACGGTGCGTCTCTTGGCTTTTTTCTGACACTGAAGGCAACAGTGTTTGTGGCGTCCCATTTTTCGACATCGGGCAGCGAGAAGATCCAGGATTTCGAATGGGGACGCCTGTATTTTTACGCATCCATCCTCACCTACGCGGCCTCACTTGTGAGCAAGGAACTCGCCGACGGCTTGGCTAACGATTTGCTTCCCGCCGTCGGATTGGGGCCAATGTACGACGAAGCCCTCCCGGATGTTGAGGAGTTTTTTGCCTCCTACACAAAATACTCAGACCTCGCCACCAAGGCGACAGGTGAGGGCGCAGCGCCGCCTTTCGGAGACGTGCCAGAAGTGCGGAAACTGTCGTGGCGGCAGCTCGGGATTAGGTGGAACGTCGAATGGGAAAGCGACTACCACACGACGGTGATGGCAGAAAGCTTTATCGCACTTCTCCAGATTCTGCTAACCGACTTGCGGAAAGCTGAACTGTCGCTCTTTCCCACTCAGGTGGACCTGACGCTCAAGCTGCACTCCGCAGGCCTCCACATCGAGGAGGCACCCAGCAACGAGCGCGTGATCAGAAGGATCTTCCTGCCCAAGGAGGGAATAAGCCCAGGACTTGTCTTCGGCATCGCGACAACGATCTTGATGGTGGTCTCTGCTTACCCCCAGGATCGATTCCTGCCTATTATCGAGCAGAGGATGAAGTTGGGTCTGCGAGACAAGACGAACCCCCACGCGCCCTACGATGTTCTTTTTCGGGAATTCTACCTAGAAGACGATTACCAGGCCCTTCATGGACTAGCAACTGGCAGCGCCCTAAAAGTGCCCGCATTCATGATCGAAACCAATAGCGGCCTTAACGGCCCAAGCGGCATCCACAGCGAATATGAGCCGGACAAATCACGTCAAGAGATTGAAAATCGCTACAGAAGGAGCAGCGGGCTCCTCAAGCACACGTTACCGAGGCTTGTGAAAGACGAGAACTTTCACTTAACGGTTTCCGCGTTGAGGTCGGAAGGCTGGAAAGACTGGCACATCTTGCTGGCAGCGGGGGGCGTTCGACTAAATTTCGTCATAGACCACATTCTTCCGAAAACAGCAAGCGCAGACGAGCATATGAGGGTCTTTCAGGGCCTCCTAAAGCGCGATGAACTCGAATCGGATCCAGCCCCTCCCCCGGAGATATTCAGTCCCGATAAACTACGTTTCTCATTGAGGCTGAGCCAACTTTCCACCTTAAAGGGCATGGGGTTCGACTGCTGGCAACAAACGCCGGTGACGGATGCCGTCGATGGTTTCCTGCGGCGCTTTAATTACTGGATCGATGACGTGCCCCATGCTGATCCGTTCATGCCGTGAGAAGACTACAAGCTGTACAAGCAGACTCATCCTGCCACTGCCGCTTCTCTTGCGGCGTAGTGGCTTTCGACGTATTCATCCAGAATCTTGATGAACTCGGCTACGATGTGGTCGCCCTTTAGCGTGGTGAACAGGCGGCCATCGACGTAGACCGGGGCTTTGGGTTCTTCGAAGGTGCCGGGTAGGGAAATGCCTAAACTGGCGTGTTTCGATTCGCCGGGGCCGTTGACTACGCAGCCCATGACTGCGACTTTCATCTCTTCGACGCCGGTGTAGCGGTCTTTCCAGGTGGGCATTTGCTCGCGCAGGTAGGATTGAATTTGCTCGGCCATTTCCTGGAAGAAGGTGCTGGTGGTGCGGCCGCATCCGGGGCAGGCCGTGACTTGCGGAGTGAAATGGCGGATTCCGAGCGACTGCAGAATCTGTTGGGCTACGCGGACTTCTTCGGTGCGATCGCCTCCGGGTGCGGGCGTGAGCGAAACGCGGATGGTGTCGCCGATGCCTTCCTGCAGCAGAACTCCGAGCGCGGCGCTGGATGCGACCACGCCCTTTGCTCCCATGCCGGCTTCGGTCAGTCCGAGATGCAGCGGATAGTTGCAACGAGCCGCCAAGGAGCGGTACACGTCGATTAAATCCTGCACGCCGCTGACTTTCGCGCTGAGGATAATCTGATCTGCACGCAAGCCGCACTTCTCGGCGAGCTGGGCGGAGTTCAGCGCGCTCACTACCATCGCTTCCATTGTTACTTCGCGCGCGTCTTTGGGTTCGGCGAGCCGCGAGTTCTCGTCCATCATGCGGGTTAGCAAAGCTTGATCGAGCGAGCCCCAATTCACGCCGATGCGGACCGGCTTCTGGTTCTCGACGGCGACTTCGATCATGGTGCGGAAGTTGGCGTCGTCCTTGCGGCCGATGCCGACGTTGCCGGGATTGATGCGGTACTTGGCCAGGGCACGGGCGCACTCGGGATATTTCTTTAGTAGTTGATGTCCGTTGTAATGGAAGTCGCCGACGATGGGAACGTTGATGCCTTGTTTGTCGAGCTGTTCGACGATCGGTGCGACGGCGGCAGCGGCGTCTTCATTGTTGACCGTCACACGAACCAGTTCGGAGCCTGCCCGAGCTAGCGCTGCGACCTGCTGGACGGTCGCGGGAATGTCCGCCGTATCGGTATTCGTCATGGACTGCACCACGACCGGTGCATCGCTGCCTACGCGGACACCATTGATCGAGCATGTTACGGTTTTTCTGCGTTGAATGTTTGCCATCGGGAAGCTTTATTTTAGCATGTGCTGGCTGTCGGATACTTGTTGGAAAGTGTGCCAGTACGGCCGCTAACAAGGGCAGAAAACCACAAAGGACACAAAGGCACACGAAGGAAATCAATGGTCGAAGGCCCTGATCCTGAAAGTCCGTCGATCCCGGAACTGTCGCCTACGGCAGTCTCTGCATCATTCCTGGCAAGGTTTTCTGCAGATCGTTAAAAATGACCATCACCGCGAACAATAGTAGAAATACGAATGCGGCCTGGTAGATTCGTTCTTTTATATGCAGGCTGATGTCGCGTCTGATGAGGGTCTCGATCAGCAGCAGCAGGATCACGCCGCCGTCGAGAATGGGAATCGGCAGCAGGTTGAAGATTCCAAGATTCAGGCTAATCGCGGCAGTCAGGGCCATCAGCGGGGTCCAGCCTTTTTCGGTGGCGGCTTCTCCGGCGGCGCGGCTGATTCCGATCGGTCCCTCGATGGTTTTGGGAGAGATTTTGCCCTGAATCATTTTTCGGACAAGTTCCAGGATCAGGAGTGAACCTTCCTTGTTCTGATCGATCGACTTGTGAAACGCTGCGGTCAAGGGCAGAGTGGTTACCTTCATCGGCAAGCTGCCGAGTCCTACCCGATAGCGTTTCTCGCGCTGGCCGGGGACATCGGCTAACACGGGCTGCATGGTGAAGGTTTTCTGTTGGCCATCGCGGAGGACCGTAACCTCAATTGGCTTTCCCTGGGTACGCTTGAGGGTTTCGATCATGGCCTCGAGTGCGGGGACGGGCTGACCATCGATGGACAGGATTTCATCGCCGACTTTTATTCCAGCCTTTTCCGCGGGCATGCCTGGTTCAATTTCGGTCACGGTTACGCTGGGTTCTTTGGGAACCCATCCCGCGTAACCCATCTGGTTTACACCGTAGGCTTCAGGAACAATGGTCTTGTCAAAGGATTTTCCGCCGCGTTCGATGGTGATATCGAGAGGCTGGTTCGGGCTGAGGGCCTCTTTCGGGTCGACTTGCTTCCAGGTTGGATTCTCAATCCCGTCGAGGCGGGCAATGCGATCGCCGATTTGAATTCCAGCTCTCGCGGCTGGGGTATCGGGTAACACCCAGCCGACGACCGCAGGCTCGTCCAGCACCGCGGGATATTCGTAGTGCACCATGTAGACAAAAGTCAGCAGGCCAATGGCGAGAAGAATATTCATCGACGGCCCGGCAATGGCGATCAGGAAGCGATGCCAGCGCGAGTGCGAGAGAAACTCGCCGGGATCGCCGGTGCGCTCATCCATGGGATTCTCGCCACTCATCTTGACGTAGCCGCCGAGAGGGATGGCGCTAATGCGGTAATCGGTGTCGCCACGGCGGAAACCGAGCAACCGCTTGCCAAATCCGATGGAGAAAACCTCAACTCGCACGCCCAGCAACTTCGCGACCGCGTAGTGGCCGAACTCATGAATGAGAATCATGAATCCCAAAACCACGGCAACCGCGAGCACAGCTATAAAGAATCCCGACATAAAGTTCTAATTATTCCCCTCAATGATTGGAAGAACCCGAGCGTGACGGCGCATAGCCCAACTGCTCAACCTTTTCGTGGGCGATCTGACGGGCTTCTGCGTCCGCCGCAAGCACCTGACTTATAGATTCCAACTTCCCAGCTTTTGTTTCACCAAGAACCATTCTAATTATGTCAGGAATCTCAGCAAAACGTATACAGCCATCCAGAAAGGCAGCGACCGCTACTTCATCCGCAGCGTTCAGTGCGACAGATTTTGCACCTCCCGCCTCGGCAGCTTCATAGGCTAGACCCAGGCAAGGGAATTTTGCCACGTCCGGCGGTTCAAAATCGAGGTGTCGTAAGTCCATGACCGGGAAGCGCATATCCGATGAAATGCGCTCCGGATAGGTCAGAGCATAGAGGATAGGCAACCGCATGTCCGTCACCGAGAACTGAGCAAGTATGCTGCCATCCACAAATTCGACCATCGAGTGGATGGTGGATTGGGGATGCACGATCACCTGCACCTGGCCGGGCGGCAAATTGAACAAACGGCAGGCTTCGATGACCTCGAAGCCCTTATTCATCAATGTGGCTGAATCGATGGTGATGCGGCGACCCATCTTCCAGGTGGGATGGTTCAGCGCCTGCTCGACCGTGATCGAGGAGAATTTTGACGCTGGTGTGTGTAGAAATGGTCCACCTGAGGCCGTTAACCAGATCTGCTGAACCTCGTTCATTCGTCCGCCACGCAGGCACTGATGGACAGCATTATGTTCGCTGTCGATGGGCAGGAGCGGCTTACCTTGGCGGCGGGCCTCAGCGGTAATGAGTTCTCCCGCTGCGACCAGGCACTCTTTGTTGGCTAGCCCAATCGTCTTGCCTGCGCGAACGGCTTCGTAGGTGGCTTCGAGTCCGGCCACGCCTACGATGGCGCTGACTACGAAGTCTACTTCTGGGCGGGTAGCGACTTGGACATTTCCAGCCGAACCGTGAACGATTTCGATTCCGCTAACACCCGCGGCCTTGAGGCGAGTACGAAGCGTTTCGGTATCTTCTTCACCGGCAACCGAGACCAACCGTGGCTTCCATCGCTTGGCCTGCTCGAAAGCGGCATCGATATTCCGGCCTGCAGCCAGAGCAATTACTTCGAAACGCTCGGGGTAGGATTCAACTATGCTCAGCGTGCTGCGGCCGATGGAGCCGGTTGAGCCCAGGATGGAAATACGTTTCATTGATACGAAAATCGAGAAGTACAAAGACACGAAGGATCACAAAGGAAAACAAAAACACAAGGACTCGAAGGTTAGTGTTGACAGATCTTCTTGAGTTCCTTTGTGGACCTTAGCGTCCTCTATCGTTAAAGACTTTGCTTACTGCATGACGCGCCAAGCCGCATAGTACCATAGGACCGGAGCAGCAAAGAGCAGAGCGTCGATGCGATCCAGCATGCCTCCGTGTCCGGGTAGAATTGTTCCCGAATCCTTCACTCCGGCTCCGCGCTTGATCAACGACTCTACGAGATCGCCTAACTGCGCCGCGATATTAATCGCCGCCGATAGCAACAGCGTCGGTCCCAGCGGCGGCTTTTGTAGAGCGAAGAAGCCATCACGCCGTTCGATGAGATGTGCATTTAAGAGAGCCGTGCTGATGGGGAGAGCGTAGTTATAGATCAACATCCCGACCACTAAGCTTGCCAGGAGGGATGCTAGAGCGCCCTCCCACGTTTTCTTAGGGCTGATGCGCGGCGACATGAGGTGACGGCCCAGGGAACGTCCCACGAAGTAGGCAAAGATGTCGCCTGCCCACACCAGCAGCAACAAATATAAAAGCAGGAAAGCTCCTGACCACTGCTCGCGCAATTCCACCAGAAATCCGAGCGGCAAGGCAATGTAGGCGAAGGCGAATGACGAAACCATGGCCGCCGGAAAAGCACTGCTCAGGTTGACCCGCCGCATAGCGATTGTGAGAAAGACAAAAGGAGCGACAGCGGCAGCGAATCCTGCGCCATAAACAAAGATCGCAGTCGAGAGCAGGGGCTTCTCATTCCCCGGATTGACGGCTAAGAGCAGGAAAAATAGCCCGACAAAGGTGTAAGTCGGCCAGCGCAAAGGCCGGATGCCATAGGGCTCGGCCAGCTTAAGCAATTCCTGCACGGCGAGCAGCGCAACCAAAGCTGCAACCAGTGCCACGACGGGCACGGGCGCGCGCAGTACCAGCAGCAGGACAATGGGAATCAAAAGCACTGCGGTGAGAATTCTCTTGAGCAGATGCAAGAGCCTCAGCTCCTGCCCGTCTTTGCAGAGTGTGAACCCGAACCGTGTAGCGCGGGCACTTTTGTCCGCGGATGTTCAGGGACATGAGCCGGCGAAGCGTCGCCGGCCAAGCCCCCGTAGCGCCGTTCGCGTTTCTGGTATTCCGCAATTCCCTCGAGTAAATGAACACCGCGAAACTCAGGCCACAACGTAGGAGTTACGTAGATTTCCGCGTAGGCCAATTGCCACAGGAGAAAGTTGCTCAAACGCATCTCTCCACTGGTGCGTACTACCAGATCAGGATCGGGTAAGTGCCGGGTGTAGAGATGGCGGGACACGGCGACTTCATCGATCTCCAAATGATCGAGGCCGCCGTTGCGCGCGGCCGCATCCACCATCGAGCGGAACGCGTCCACGAGTTCGGTACGCGCGCTGTAGTTGAGCGCAAGCGTCAGCACCATGCCGGTGTTGTGGGCCGTGGCTTCGCGCGCCCACTGCATTTTCTCCTGCACCGACGGTGGCAGCTCGTGCTGACGTCCGATGTATTCCAGGCGAACATTGTTCTTGTTCAGCGTGGGCACTTCCGCCTTCAGATATCGGCAGAGCAGGCCCATGAGGAAATCGACTTCGCTGGCCGGACGCTTCTTCCAATTTTCTTCAGAGAAAGCGTAGAGCGTGAGTGCGGGAATCCCGATGCGAGCCGCGGTTTCGACCGTCGAGCGCACAGACGAGACTCCGGCGCGGTGTCCGGCGATGCGCGGCAGGTGGCGCCGCCGCGCCCAACGGCCGTTACCGTCCATAATAATGGCGATGTGCTTTGGGAGCCGCTTCGGGTCCAACCGCAGGTAAACTTCCGCTTCCTTGCGGTCCAGCCCGGCGGGAATTGTTGCTTGCAAGCTAACCTCTGCTGTTTGTTGAAGCTAACACAGCAGGGAAGGCGGTGGCAATGACACCGAAGTGGCCCCTTTGGCGGAGCCCTTGCGTGGAGCGGACACACTTCTCCGCTGCCTCTTCACGAAGAGATTGTGTCTGAGGCGAGTACGCGGGGAGGGCGTCCGCGCCACACGAGCTATGCTTCTCGCATTTCTTCCGGCACAATCTTCAACTCGATCTTCTCCGTGTGCCGCAGAACTGTGAGGACACTCACTGCTCCCACCCGCGCATCGGTCAGTAAGCGATGCAGGTCGTCCACGCCTGCAACGGGTTTCCCGTCCATAGCGACGATTACGTCGCCTTCTCGCAAGCCTGCCTTCTGGGCCGGGCTGCCGTTCGCGACCGAGGCCACGATCACGCCACTTTCGCTCGGAAGATCGTAGAAGCGGACCACACGGCGAAGCAGCGGCACGGTTTGAGCCTCGACCCCGATGTAGCTTCGGCGAATTCTGCCCTCGCGTAGCAGTCTTCCCGCTACGAACTTCGCGGTGTTGATCCCGATGGCGAAACAGAGCCCTTGCGCGCCCAGGATTGTCGCCGTGTTCACGCCGACGACGCGGCCGTCTGAAGTTACCAGGGGACCACCGGAATTTCCCGGGTTGAGTGAAGCATCGGTTTGAATGACGTCGTCGATCAGCCGACCGGAATAGGAGCGCAACGAACGTCCCAAGGCACTTACCACGCCCGCGGTGACGGTGTACTGAAAGCCGTAAGGATTGCCGATCGCAATCGCCAGCTGACCAACGCGAAGGCGCTGCGAGTCTCCCAGGGGAGCGGCTACCAGATGAGGGGCGCCGTTACTGGGCAGACCGATGCGGATCACGGCCAGATCGGTTGCGGGATCGTCTCCGATGATGTGAGCAGGGAAGCGCTGTCCGTCCGGCAGCGAGACATCGATGCGCGTGGATCCGTGTACGACGTGGCTATTGGTTAACACCAGGCCGTCAGGCGTGAACACGAATCCGGAGCCCCCGCCTTGACGCTCGCGAGGTTCTCGCGAACGGCTTCGGCCCGCCTGCGCAACATCGATCTTCACTACCGATGGACTGATTGCTTCCGCAGCTCCGACAACCGCTTGCGAGTAGGCGTCGAGCAGTGACGCGTCGTTGAGCGTCCTCACCAAAGACGATTGATCGGTTGCTTCTGAATAATCCGCTAAAGGAAAAACACCAACTGCTGGAGTCATAGCTGCTAGATGAGGCCGTGGGGATTCCGGATTCAGGGCCCGGAGCATATCTCCGCGGAGAGATTCGGTGAAGAGTAGCCCCGGACATAGCCCAAGCGGTGATTCCGTTGCATCTTCGAAGGCTTTCGACTAAGCTGGCGGCACCTGGGTCAAATTTGTGCGGCAGACTTCCCCCTAATTCAGAGGAGGGCTATTCGTATGCGATTTCGCATGTCCGTTGTGCTCGTCCTGTGGTTGTGCTTCTTGGGGATTGCTCAAGACCATTCGGGTCATGGGCAGTCGCAGCCTGCAACACTTATGACCGGCGTAGGAACTCTTCATCATCCGGTTGCCACCTCCAATCCTGAGGCGCAGAAATTCTTCGACCAGGGATTGCGCCTGATCTACGACTTCAACCACGATGAGGCGGCCCGGTCGTTTCAGCGAGCGGCCGAACTCGATCCCAAACTCGCGATCGCGTACTGGGGAATTGCAGAGGCCGTAGGGCCGAACTATAACGATCCAGCCAGTGAGGATCGTTTCAAGCAGGCTAACGAAGCGATCCAGAAGGCGGTCGATCTGTCGGCCAATGCCTCGCCTGCCGAGCAGGCTTATATCCAGGCCATGGCCAAACGCTTTCCTGCCGACCCGAAAGCGGATCTCAGGAAAGCCGCCGAAAGCTATCACGATGCCATGCGCGAGGTGGTGAAGAAATATCCTGACGATCTGGATGCGGCCACGCTGTTCGCCGAGTCGGGAATGGACCTCCATCCCTGGGGCTTGTGGCACGTGGACGGCACGCCCGAGGCGGGAACGGAGGAGATTGTCATAACTTTGGAATCGGTGATTCGCCGCGACCCCAACCATCTGGGTGCGATTCACTACTACATCCACGCTACCGAGGCGTCGCCCAATCCGGAGCGCGCGCTGGCATATGCGAACAAACTGGCGGCCATGGCACCCAACGCTGGACACATCGTACACATGCCGGCTCACGTTTACATCCGCACTGGCGATTATGAAGCGGCGGTAAAGACCAATGAAGAAGCCGCGGCAGTGGATCGGGCCTACATCAAGGCAACCGGCGTCCATGGCATTTACCCGATGATGTATTACAGCCACAACCTGCACTTCATCGCCATGTGCGCCAGCATGAATGGCAATTATGTGGAGGCCAAGAAGAATGCGGATTTGCTGGTGGCGAACGTCGCTCCGCACGTCAAAGAGATGCCGCCGCTCGAGGGATTTATGACCATCCCGATGGCCGTCGACGTTCGCTTTCACCAGTGGAATGACATCCTTGCCGTGCCGCGGCCAGATCCCGAACTGAAGATAACCACAGGATTTTGGCATTTCGCCCGTGGTATGGCGTTGGCGGGAACCGGTAAGCTGAACGAGGCGGAAGCGGAGTACAAGATCGTGGCTGAAGCCGAGCAGAATACGCCTCCTGACGTTGTCTTTGCCGCGCCAATCGATAACAAGGCGAAAGACATCCTGAAAATTTCGGAGGATGTGCTTGGAGCCAAGATTGCAATGGCGAGGAAAGATTATGCGCAGGCCATCTCCCTGCTGACGGCGGCGGTTGCGATTCAGGATACGTTGAAATATGGAGAACCGCCCGATTGGTTTTTTCCGGTTCGCGAATCGCTGGGTGCTGTACTGCTGATCAATGGCAACGCCGCAGGTGCTGAGAAAGTCTTCCGGGCTGACCTTGAACGCAATCCGCGGAATCCGCGTTCTCTGTTTGGATTGCAGCAGGCGCTAAAAGCGCAAAACCGGAACTACGACGCGGGCTTTGTCGAAGCCCAGTTCCGCGATTCGTGGAAAGGTGGAGACGTGAAAGTCGAGGACCTGGTCTAGCTCGCTGTGCTTTGTCATTCCGAGGAGCGAATGCGACGAGGAATCTGCTTTCGCTGGCCACGCTAACAGCAGATTCCTCGCTTTGCTCGGAATGACAAAGACTGTGGAGCCCCCAGCAATCACGGGTTTTTCTTGCTGGGATCGTCGGTGGGATCAATGTAGTTGAACTTAAGTGGAGACATACCGTGTATTTGCACGACGGTTTCTCCGCTGCTCATTGCGTAGTGGTGCATGCTTGGATCGAGATACGCGAAGCTGGTGGCGGGAAAACTCATCATTTTGCTTTCGTCGAATTTGTCCCCCATGCCTACCTTCAACGTGCCAGAAATCACGGTTACGTTCTCGCGCTTCGGATGCCAATGCGGAGCAATCTTATAGCCGTCCGGCATTTTCAGGCGGACGGTGTAATCGCCTGCAGAGGCCATTGGATTACCTTCAAGAACCGAGAGTGCGGCGCCAGGGGCAAGGAACGCCGGAGCAGGTCCGTATTGAATCTGGTCTGGGGTGTAGGCATTCTTGGGCGCCGGCTTGGCGGCGAGTGCTGCCGCCTTCTTGGATGCTGTCTTGGAATTATCCTGGCCCATAGTGAAACAACACAACAAGACAACGGAGGCAAGGAGATAGGTTTTCATGTTGTCCCTTCAGTGTCTCTGAGACTGTGAGATAGATTGGAATCCGCCTACCGCGGAATTGTACACGTTAAGGCTTTGCCCGCAATCGTGTGGCTTCGTTGGGCAGAGCGCACGCCTGCGATGCATTCTTCAGCGCTTCGTCGAGGGTTGAGCCTAACTCGGCAAGGTCCCGCGAACTCATGACCCGCTGCATACCCTCGAAGAGTTGGCGCTCTTCTTTGCGGATATGCATGGCGAGTTTCTCTGCGAAACTGGCGAGGCCTAGCCGGTCGAGGCCGCCGCTAGCTGCGAAATAGCGACGGAGTTCGGCGTGTTCAGCCAAGAGCTCGCTTACGAGGGGTTGCAGGTCGGGAAACGCCTCCGCGGCGGGGAACAGTTGCTTTTCTTCGGCTGCAAAATGAATCTCGATTTCGTTCTCGAACAGCTGTTGGATCTCCGCCTGCCAGGCCTCCAGATCAATTTCTCCTGCTTTTATTGCCCGATCAAGGCGCACACATAACGCCAGCGCGTGCTGATGCTGGCGCGAAAGCGGGATGAGGCTCGGGTCACGGAGCATGCGACAATTAATGATAAACGATGGCCCGCAGATCTGCGTGCGCCCTCGGCTGCGATCGAGCGTGAGGTTGTGGCGGGGTCACGCGGGCGCGGACACCGGCGTCTACAAGGGGGCGCTAGCTTACGCCAGCCGCCGACCATTCATTTCCATCCGAACGAAGCGTGAGCCAATCGGTGCGTACCCGGTCCCACTCTTGAATCAGCATCCCGCGAGATTCGAATAACTGTCGGATTCGACGTCTGTCCCACCCTACGACATCCTCGAGTATGGGCGCGAGCACGGCCAGGGCATTGGTGCTCAGGATGGTTCTTTTCGCCACCTGTGAGACATGCTTCGCTTCCGAGACCGCGATGGTGAAGCCGTCGCGCACGTTGACGTGCAGCATGACGTGAAGATCGGAGCTTCCGTCGCCGACGTAGATGATGTGGTCCGGCCCGACTTGCTGTTCGGCCTGCAACTGATCGAGCATCGCGACCTTGCCGTAGCCCGCAGTGGCGCGAGCTATGGATTCGATCTGGCCAGCATCGTTGTAGCGAAACTCCGTTCCATAGATGTGATTGCGAGGAACGATTCCTTCGAGTGCAGACTCGATCACCTCAACCGGCGCTGCCGAAAGAACATAAAAATCGAAGTGATAGCCTTCGATTCCGCTCTTGAGAATTTCGTAAAGCAGCGCGATGTTTTCTTTCAGGCGAACTCCCTTGCCGGCTTGGTAGAGGTGTTCTTTGCGCACTCGCGTCTGAAACTCAGGATCGTGCAGCAGCAGGTAAGCGAGCTCCGCGCCCTGCTGTACGAGATTGAGCTTTGCCATCCCCTTGGCCTTCCGCTCGAACTCCTCGGTCGGAATGCCGACCAATTCGCTGAGCACATAGCCGGAGTCATTGAAGGTCAAGGTCTGATCGAAATCACTAGCAAATATATAGCGTTTAACGGGTTTCTCACTCATGTTGGTATTAGATTCGATAGGGGGCCGAAAGGCCAATTAAAAACATTGATTGGTGCTATAAGCTGCGAAATTTCATCCGGCATTAACAATTGGGGCGCGAGCGTCTCGACACCTTGGTTGTCTTGCTGTTGACAATGGTTTCGGCAGCGTAGAGACTTCCAATACTTTGGCTATGCCTCTCCCGGCACCGGCCTGCGATAAGTGAGCCCCACAAGTCAAATATCGAACAGGAGAGGTCACCCATGAAATTTGAATTTAAAGCGGTTGAGCAACGATTGACTGCCTGTACAGTCTTGTTAGGGGTGGTAGTTGTGCTGGCGGCGTTCGCCGCGCCGCGCACGCAGGCCCAGACTTTCACCGTCCTTTACAACTTCAAGCCTGCTCCCGATGGAGGAACACCCTACGGCGGTTTGCTAAACGTGAACGGCACCTTTTACGGCACCACCTACGGCGGCGGAGGCTCGAGCGACGGAACCGTGTTCAAGCTGACTGCGAGCGACAACGAGTCCGTCCTGTACAGCTTCAAGGGTGGCTCCGACGGAACACACCCGTTCTATGGAAGTCTGGTGAAGGACTCGGCCGGAAATTTTTACGGTACGACCTTTACCGGCGGTGCAGGCGGCTGTACACCCCCCGGCTGCGGAATCGTGTTCAAGCTGGCCGGGAAAAAAGAATCCGTGCTGCACAGCTTCAGCGGAACCCCTGATGGCTCGGTCCCCAGCGCCGGTTTGCTTCTGGACTCAGCGGGCAACCTATACGGTACTACTCGCTACGGAGGCACCTCCAACCTCGGAGCGGTATTCAAGATTACCAAGGCCCTCAAGGAAACCGTGTTATACAGCTTCAAGGGTGGAGCGGACGGGGAACAACCTTATGCAGATCTGATCATAGACGCGAAAGGCAACCTCTACGGTACAACTACCAAAGGTGGCAGCGCTGGGGCCGGGATTGTGTTCAAGCTGAGTAAATCGGGCACGGAGACGGTACTGTACAGCTTCATGGCATCGCCGGACGGCGCGGTGCCCCAGGCAGGCTTGATCATGGATACGCTGGGGAATCTTTACGGCACAACCACCTTCGGGGGCAAGAGCGGATTCGGAACCGTTTTTGAGCTGACCAAGTCACGCAAGGAGAGCGTCCTATACAATTTTACTGGGGGTGCGGACGGTGGGTATCCGTACGCACGCTTGCTACGGAAAGCGAATGGCAATCTTTACAGCACCACATACAGAGGCGGCGCTTCCGGTCGCGGAACGGTGTTCGAGGTAAGTGGGAGCATCGAAACTGTATTGCACAGCTTTGACCAGAACGACGGAGCGTATCCGACTGCAGGTTTGATTATGGACAAGAAGGGCAATTTCTACGGCACAGCATCGCAGGGTGGCACGTCCGGACCGGGAGTGGTGTTCAAGCTCACACCTTGATCACCACCACCCAATAGAGACACCGGAGCCGGACGTACTTACGTCCGGCCTTCCTTTTTTCACTTCCTGTTTTAAATTCGCCGATGACTTTCGTTTCAACCCCGCCTTTACTAATTTCTCCCCACCATTGAAAATGGTAAGTTCGCCCTCAAGTGCGGCTTTTTTCGAGCGCGGAGCTCATAACACAAGACTCATCGCCCGGGTGCGGGCCACTGGAGCAGAAATCATTATGGGAACTTCCGGAGAACTGATTCGCCTTATCAACTACGTGGATGACATTACGACCACGTTGCGTCGCATTAGCGCTTTCGTCGCAGTCATGGAGAGCGATGAACGCAAGCGTCTGGCCGAGAGCCTGAAAGTTGCCGGTTCCAACCTTGATGCTCTCGTGGTCCGGTTGGAAAAGGGTGGGCAGTAGTGGGACAGATCCGCACGATTGCCGTGATCGGCGCCGGAACCATGGGCCGGGGCATCGCTCACGTCGCGGCACTCGGCGGTTACCAAACTATCCTGGAGGACCTGCTGCCCAACGCGCTGCGCCGGGCCGAAAGTGAGATTCGCGACAATCTCGACAAAGCGGTTGAAATTGGGAAGGTCTCCGCTGACGATGCAAACGCGGCGTTCGGACGGTTGCGATATGCGGGCAGCGTGGAAGAGGCGGCGCGCGAAGCGGACTTGGTGATTGAGGTGGTGCCCGAGGAGATGGAGTCGAAGATTGAGATCTTCACCATGCTCGATAAGATCTGCCGGCCTGGAACCATTCTGGCTTCAAATACCTCTTCCCTCAGCATTACCGAAATCGCCAGTGTCAGTTACCGGGCGAAGAAATGTGTTGGTATGCATTTCTTCAATCCCGTACACAAAATGAAGCTGCTGGAAATTGTTCGCGGCCTCGAGACCGACGAGGATACGCTCTCCGCCGCTGCCGAGGTAGGTAGGCGAATGGGCAAGGAAGTCGTGGTGATCAAGGAATCTCCGGGCTTCATCACCAGTCGCATCAATGCCATGATTGGGAATGAAGCGTTCTATATGCTGCAGGAGGGAATTGCTTCCGCGCGGGATATAGACAAAGCGTTGAAACTTGGACTGAATCATCCTATGGGGCCGTTTGAGTTGGTGGATTTGGTGGGGTTGGATACTCGCTTGCACATCCTCGAATACATGCATAAGAGCCTGGGAGAAAAGTATCGACCAGCGCCGCTCTTGGTGCAATATGTAAAGGCCGGGCGTTTGGGGCGCAAGGCGGGGCGCGGCGTTTACGAGTACCCCGAAGAGAAGACGGCACAGGAGAAATCGCCGGTTGCCAAGGCAGGAGACTGAGTAGGGACGAGTTGGAGACCCGCCCCCACACGAGTTTTCCTCCGAAGATTCGCGGGCCAGGGCGCCCGCGCACATGATCCCTAGTTTTTGTTGATGTCCTGCCCTGCCTCCAATTTCTTGACCAGAGGCTCAAAGAAAATCTTCTGGTTTTCGGGAGCGCCGGCCAGGGTAATTTTGATTTCCTTGAGCGCGTTGCTGTAGTCGCCCTTGGCTGAATAGATCCTTGCAGTACCGTCGTGAACCACCCAGTCATTCGGGTCTTTCTTCGCCGCCTGGCGGAAGTAGTCGAAGGCCTGATCCTGTTTGCCCTGGCCCTGAAGCAAACGGCCATAGCCGTAGAGTTGAGCCGCCGTCGCCCGCTCGAGAGCCTGGTTCTTCGCCACCTCAGCATCATCCTTTCGGCCCATGGCTTCGAGAATCTGTGACTTGGTCAAATAGTTGTCGAATCGTGGCTCGGTTCGGATGGAAGTCTCTTCGTACTGCAGAGCTTCGTTCAGGTCGTATTTGTTGGTAAGAAGATAGGTTGCCGCGTCGTCCCACCCCTCCCATGTGTACTGTGCCAGGCCTTGAAGTTGGTTATGCAGGCTGGCCTGTACGATGTCATGGGTGTTGACGTCAACTTTGAAGGGGACAGCAACCTTTTCCCAGCTAAGCGTAGCCACGGCGGAATCCGGTTTCACGTCGTCGAAAGCGAAGGTCATCGCTTCATGGAGTTCCGTCGCCTGCGGCTTCACCGTCACCCTTAATGCGTCGTCAGCCTGGTTGTAGGTGAAGCTGCCCCATGCGCTGTGGACCTTGGAGAAAATCACCGTCCACTGGTTTTCGCCCGGAATCGTAAAGAGGGCGTATGTCCCTTTCGCTAGCGGTTTTCCTTCGATCGAGACATCGTCCGTAAACTTGATAATCGTGTTTTCATTCGCTCCCGTGCGCCAGACTTGGTTATAGGGGACAAGCTTGCCCCATACGGGTCGACCCTTTACCAGCGGACGCGAATAGCTGATCGTGATGTCGGTGATCCCAATGCGCTGCGTCACCGCGGAGTGTTGGCTATCCCGCGGCAAGTCCAGGAGCGCGGATTGAGCATGGCAAAACGAACTTCCTAACGCGAGCCCCGCAACCAGGGCAATGATCAAATGTTTGAGCAAGGATGAACCCTCCGCTTCTAAGTGTGTTCCGCCGGTCTCCAACGGAATTGGATTTGAAGAAACGAGCGTTTAGACGGAAGGCCCGACCGCGGGATAGCGAATTGTAACAAGTTGTAAAAATAGCCGCTGGTGATGAGAGAGGCTCGTCTAAGTTATTGCCTGGTCGAATCCTGGGAACCGGCAAGCCTCGGGATGCGTATTACGTCTAGGCGCCAGATTTTCGCCGCTCCAAGAGCACTCACGCCTACATTTATGAGAACGCTTCTCGACATCGTTCGCCAGTCATTGGCCACTTTGTGGGCGCACAAGCTGCGCTCATTTTTGACCATGTTCGGTATTGCCTGGGGGGTGGGCTCATTGCTCCTGCTGGTGGGCCTGGGAGAGGGTTTTCGCAGCGGGCAGACAAAGCAAATGGCGAATCTCGGGCAGGACATAATGTTTGTCTTTCCGGGACGAATTCCCGCGGTCGAGGGCAGCTACCAATCCGGGCAGACGTATCACTTTACCTATGACGACTACATCGCTATCCGCAGCGAGGCTAAACTGTTGCGAGCGGTCTCGCCAGTGCTTGAACGCGACGATATTCGCGCCGTGAGCGATTTCGGCACGACCAACGGCCAGGTCTTCGGAGTCGCTCCGGAATATAACCAAATTCGCACGATCCCGACCAATCCGGGGCGTTGGTTCAATGATGACGACAACATCCAGCATCGCCGCGTCGCCCTTGTTGGATACGAGATGCTCAAGAACATGTTTCCTGGGCAGCCGGCCGTGGGTAGCACGATTCTGCTCAACAGCATGGACTTCAAGATTATCGGGGTGATTCCGAAGATCGGAAAGGAAGGCGAGAACGGCACCAACGCGCGCATTTTCGTGCCTCTCGAAACCATGCGCACGCTGTTTCCAATCACCACCCAGAATTCAGAGAATGCCATCTCTTTCATCAATTACCGGCCCTTGAAAAAAGAGATGCACCTCGAGGCTCAGAAAGAACTGCACGCAGTCATTGCCCGGCGTCATGGGTTCGATCCCAAGATCGACGATGCGTTTATGGACTGGGACACAATCGACGGAGCCATCCGCGTCGGCAAGATCTTTGATGCTATGGATTGGTTTCTGGGCGTGGTGGGGTTGGTGACCCTGGGACTGGGCGCAATCGGCATTATTAACATCATGTTGGTCTCTGTGACGGAGCGGACTAGGGAGATCGGGCTGCGCAAAGCGTTGGGCGCGACTCATCGCAACATCCTGACGCAGTTTTTCGTGGAAGGCGCTTTTCTCACTGCCTTCAGTGGCGGAATTGGTCTGGCTATTTCCGGAGGGTTTGTCGGATTGCTGGCGCAGTTGCCGTCGCCCGAGGGGTTCGATACTCCACGCATCGTGCCGACCTCAGCGGTTATCGCGATTTTGTCGCTCTCAATTGCCGGCATAATTGCCGGCCTGTATCCGGCACGCAAGGCAGCCTTGCTTCCTCCCGTGGAAGCGCTACGACAGGAGTAACGATGTTCGGCGATCTCGGAACGCAAGCTTACAACGCGCTAAGGCATAACCGCAGGCGCTCGCTGCTGACTATGCTCGGCATGGCGTGGGGCATCGCCACAGTGGTGCTGCTGCTGGCGTACGGTTCAGGTTTTGAGAACGCCCTGATGATCGCCTTCCGCACATTTGGGGGCAACCTGATCGGAGTTTTCCCCGGGCGCACTTCGCTGCAGGCGGGTGGAAGCAAAGCGGGCACGCAAGTCCGACTGACACGCGACGACCTCGACTATCTGCGGGCCGAGGTTCCGATGCTCACGCGAATCTCTCCCGAGGTCGATAAGCAGAGTCAGGTTGCCTTCGGGACGCGCAGCGGAAGCTACGGGATTCATGGGATTTTTTCGAGCTATGAGAAGATCCGCGCTTTGGACGTGGGCGAAGGCACATTTTTTGGCGAGCAGGAAGACTTCACTCACAGCCGGGTAGCCGTCATCGGCTCGACAGTGAAGAAGAAACTGTTCTCCGGTCAGAATGCGCTGGGAGAAAGCGTGCGCATTGACGGCATATCCTACAAGGTCGTCGGCGTGCTCAAGCACACGATCTCCAACGGCGACGAAGATATGAATTCGCTGGTTTACCTTCCATACAGCGCGATGGGCGACATCAAGAACACTTACTACCTTGACGGCATCTTCCTGGACTACGAGGGAGATCATGAAAAAGTAGTCCGGGCGGTGCGTGGGTCGATGGCGTTTCACCACGGCTTCGACCCAAAGGACGAGCGCGCGGTTTTCGTATTTGACGCGAACAAGGATTTGGCCGACCTCACCGTCATCACCGTCGGCATCAAGATTTTGCTGGGCTTCATTGGGATGCTGACATTGGGCATCGGTGGAGTCGGATTGATGAACATCATGCTAGTCTCCGTCACCCAGCGTACGCGCGAAATTGGCGTTGAGAAAGCGCTGGGCGCACATCGTTGGCATATTCTGTTTCAGTTTTTGGCCGAGGCGCTTGTCATCACCATGCTGGGCGGTTTGCTGGGCGTGGCATTGGCGTACCTGGTTTCCTGGTCGGTGGGTTCGCTCACGTTGTGGAGCGCTTTCATCGATGATGCCAGTGACGGAGACATTCATTTGATAATCGACACCGGGACGCTGGTCTGGTCCACAGTGATTCTGAGCTTCGTAGGAATCGTGAGCGGAATGCTGCCTGCGATCAAGGCTGCGAGGCTGGACCCGATCGAGGCGCTTCGCTACGAATAGGTCTATGCGGTTCGCCCGTTTACGGCAGTTGATCCAATTCCAGCCAGTCTGTTGAGTCCGCCGCACAGGAATCATTCGGACAAACCTGAAAGGTCACCACAGGATGCAGTTCCCAAACGGACGCTCGCCAGCAGGTCCGCTTCTGATTCCTGGTGCTGGCGGTGGCGCAGTTCTGGCTCGGGAGATTGTGCTCATTATCGATCAATAGCTGCCCCACAACCTTCACCTGTTTGCCGACTGCTTTCGGAAGATTCTCCAAGGTCCAAATCGCATTTTCGTATTGGAAGCGATCATGCGGCGTCATCTCCACGATGATGCTGTTTTGCTGTAGGGCGCTCGCGCCTGAACCCGAACTCGGCGGCCTCGCTTTCTTCCCCGGATTGTGTCTGGCTGCGGTCTCACTCGCAGCTACGGTGGCGGGCGCAGCCGACGCAGTTGTACCTTCTCTCAGTTGCTGCGCTACCGCCGGATCAAAACCGATTCCGATGTGATAATCGACGTTGCTGAACTCCGGGTCTCCCGGCGGACCGGTAAGTTCGCAGTTACTGCTCTCGGCACTCGTGTGCTGAAAGTAGTACAGGTAACCAATCACGCCATAGAGCTGCCCTTCCCCGAGCTGCTTCAGTTGGTCCTGGAAATCGACTTGGTTGTCTTGAGTGAGTCCAGCGGGGATCTTAGCGTCCAAGGTCTGATAGTCCGCGAGCTGGGTGAAATATTTCGCCGGACTCGATGCGGTTGCAGGGGGAATCAGCTGATTTTTCCAAAAGTTCAGATAGGCGTCGTATTGCGCCGCCGCGCTGCAGCCAGTAGGAAATCGGCTGTGGCAATCCTGAAAATCCGAGATATCACTAGTGCAGGTGGCAGCGACGATTCCTGGAGTAGCTTCAGGTTTGGATGCCGTTTGCGGCGAAGGTGAGACTGCGCCCACCGCTAGAGCCAAGGCCAGAGGCGCAAAGGGAGCCAGATGCCGGATGAAAGTCTTGGAAGTACCGAACGTCACGGGGTTGGAAGGGTTGGGCGACATCGCTTCCTCCTTATAGGGCAATCATCGACTGCTTGTTCGTTTACCGCTGAGGCGGTGGGTTTACCGGCGTAGGAGGCGGCTCGCGGTTTCCCTGGGTCGTAGTCTTTGTGTCGTTTGATGCCGCCTGAATGCCCTTACCCACGCCATAGGTCGTGGCGCTGACACCAAGCAGCGCGAGAACATTCGTCGGAATGTCGGGCATTTTGCATCCACACAAGACGACCAGAAAGAAACTCATCCCGATCACGAAGGTGAAGATCAACAACTGAAAGCGGCCCATGCTGGCGCCGCCTGTCCCTTTTTCCTCCAGCAATTGGCTCAGGTCGATTCTCCCGCTCGCCATAGCTGCGAGGACCATGAATCCGAAGAGAAAAATCATGATCAAACCGCCATAGGCGATCGCGAGCTTCAATTTGTCCATCGGGTTTCCCGGCACCCATAGCGCAATGGCAAACGCAATCAGAACGGTGAGCACGATAAGCAGCACGAACTCGAGAGTCTTCATGGCTTTCTCCTGTCTGACAAATTCTTAGCCCGATTGCGCAGCAGGGCTCGCGCCTTGCCGCCCAGAAACAGGGCGTGACTTCCGGCCAGCGCTCCCACCAAGCCGGTCGGCACCGCGGGAAACTGTTTTGGATTGTGGACGACTTGGAGCAAGTAATATCCGGCGACAAACAGGGTGAAGGCGAGGGACTGCGTGCGTCCGGCGCTGACATATGTCGAATAGACATCAGGGTTTTCCGGATCTCGAATATCGCCTTCCAGAAGCCGATCCAGGCGGACCCCGCCGGTCAACAGCCTCCACACCACAACTCCGACGAAACCGCCGAGCAGGATCAGGCCCTCCCAATACGCCAATGTTGAGAGCATTCGCATAGCATTGCTTAAGGCCGAGGGGTTCGGTCCGGAGGGAAGGAAGCCAATATACACCCGGGAATCTGATTGTCAAATACAATCTTTCTGTGGCCAGCGATTCTCATGCCCGAGTCGAACGCGTGCTGTCCCAACTCCGTCTTTATGAGCACCCGCTGCTCGCCTTCGATGCCCGCGGCAAAGGTGATGGCGTCGAACTGATCATCCAGTTCAGAAATCCTCGCGTGCCGGTGCACACCTATTACTTCGATCTGCACCCACGCGATCTGGATCACCCGCAATTTGAGTGGAGCTTCCAGCGGCAGCTCTACGATTGCCTGCACGATTACCTGGTCGAAATGTTCATCCGCACGCCGCAAGACCGAATCGAGCGGCAACGGGAAGGCCTGTGACCCTGCGCCAGAAAATAGAACAGGAAATCCTTGAGTGCGGGCCGATGCCGTTTTCGCGCTACATGGAACTGTGTTTGTACGATCCCGAGCTGGGTTATTATTCGCGCAATGCCGAGCAGTTCGGCAAAGCGGGCGACTTTTACACGTCAAGCGATGTGCACGCGGTGTTCGGTCGCCTTATGGCGCGTCAATTCGACGAGATGTGGCGGGTGTTGGGATCGCCCCGGCAGATCGAAATTCTAGAACTTGGTGCGGGCCGCGGGCTATTCGCTCAGGATGTGCTGGATTGGTCGGAGAAAAAGTTCCCCGGATTCTTTCACGCTGCGCACTACAGGCTGGTGGAGACGTCGCCCGCCTTGCGACAGCGATTGCAAATGACCCTGGAGCGGCACTTCGCAACAGGGAAGGCGTCACCCAGTTCAGGAGTTAGTTCGGCCCTGCAGGGGGGCACGACTTCAGTCGTGGCGAATAATGCCGGTTTCACGAGGGCTTTAGCCCCTGAGGTTCCCCTCATCGTCTTCGCCAACGAGTTCTTCGATGCCCTTCCGCTCGAAGTTCTGAGCCCGCAGGGCGAGTTGCGCATCGCCGAGGTGGATGGACGATTGATTGAATCTTGGAACTCCCCATCGACCCAAGCCTTGGAATTTCTCGACCGCTACAGCGTGCATCCCGAAGCCGGAGAACGGATCGAAGCTCCCTTGATCGCGCAACGCTATATGTCCCACATTGCGTCAATGGTGAGACGCGGACTCATCGTCGCCATCGACTACGGCTACACTCGACAGGAGCTACTCGCAGGACGATACCGTGGCACCATCGCTGCATACCGGCAACATTCAGTGAGCATGAGTCCTTACGAAGCGCCGGGAGAGCAGGACATCACCGCACATGTGAACTTTACCGCGCTGGCCGCCGCCGCCGAGCACAGCGGAATGCAAGTCCAGCCCTTGGTGACGCAATCGCAATTTCTGCTGGGAATTGGAGAGCCTAACCAATTCGCCGACGCCTTTGAAGATTGCCACTTGCCGCAGGAGCGAGCCAAGGTCGCGCTCCAACTCAAGCACCTCGTTACTCCTTCCGGCATGGGAGAGACGTTTCATGTGTTGATTGCGTCGAAAGACATCAACACGGACCAAGTGTCAGGGTTAAGCGGACTGATGTTCGGGAAAGCTGCCCTCCTATAAGCAGAATCCTTTCGAATCCATCAAAAACTTTTATAAGGAATGCATGGTTCCGCAGCGGGCACCAAACCATCTAACAGCCATCCTGTTGTAAGCAAATCTAAGGAACGCTACTGGAGATCGAATTGGAAACCGCGGCGCGTCCGGCTTCGTGGAAGATCCTTCTGGCATTCGCCGTCATTTACTTCGTCTGGGGGTCGACCTTCCTCGCGATACGCGTTGGCGTCCACGAAGTGCCTCCATTCCTGTTAGCGGGTATCCGCTTTTTCGTCTCGGGTGTGGTCCTCTATGCGTGGATGCGGTTGATAGGCGTGCCATCTCCGACCCGGTCAGAATGGGCCGCGGCAACCCTGCTTGGAGCCCTGATCTTCCTTGTCGACTATGGCTGCCTGTTCTGGGCTGAACAGCGCGTGCCTTCGGGAATCGCAGCCGTTGTGCTCGCGACCATTCCGGTGTTCATTACTCTGCTCGAAATTATCTTTCTTCGTACGCAGCGGCTTACGGTTCGGCTGGGATTGGCTTTGCTGGCGGGCCTTTGCGGCGTGGCGGTGCTTACTATTTCTTCATTCTCATTTGGAGAGGTTCCCATCAACCGTGCCGGGGCTCTCGCTCTATTGGTTGCTGCCTTTACCTGGTCAGTGGCCACAATTCTCACCCGCCAGCTGACTCTTCCAGCTTCGAAGCCAATGAGTGCAGCTGCGCAAATGCTCACCGGCGGAGCCCAACTGTTCGCGCTTGCTGCGGCTACGGGCGAATTTGGCGGCTTCCATCTGCAATCGGTTTCCGCGAAAGCCTGGCTCGCGCTGCTGTACTTGATCGTCGCGGGCTCGATCATTGGTTTCACTGCCTACGTCTGGCTTCTGCATTATGAATCGCCGACGAAAGTGGGAACGTATGCGTACGTAAATCCAGTGGTCGCGGTCGCGCTAGGATATTTCGTCGGAGGAGAAGCGGTCGGCCCGCGCACGCTGCTGGGCGCTTTGCTGGTTCTGGTCAGCGTAATTGCGATCACCACGATGCCCCGGCGAAGCAGCGAGACTGAAAAGCACCGCGAGTTATCAGTCGCGGAGGCAGATTAAAATAGCGAGCGAGCCAGAGGTGCTCCAAAGTCAACGAGGTGCGCTCGATTGATCAGGGCCGCGTCATCCGCTCCGGCTTCATCAGAAGATGGAATTCCTCACGTGTGAGGTAGCCTAGCTTTAACGCCGCTTCTAGCAGGTTAGTCTTGTCCACGTGAGCGGTGTGGGCGATTTTCGCTGCCTTGTCATACCCAACCTTTGGCGCGAGGGCTGTCACCAGCATCAGCGAATTGTTGACATACCAATCAACTTTTTCCCGATTGACCTCAATGCCCTTGATCATATATTCGACGAAGCCGTGGCAAGCGTCGGTGATCAGCGTGACCGAATGCAGGAAGTTGTAAATGATCACCGGCTTGAAGACATTGAGTTCGAAGTTGCCTTGCGACCCGGCGAATCCAACCGCCGCGGTTGCCCCGTGAACCTGCACGCAGACCATGGTCATGGCCTCGGACTGGGTGGGGTTTACTTTGCCCGGCATGATCGACGAGCCAGGCTCGTTCTCCGGGATGGATAATTCACCCAGCCCGCATCGAGGTCCGGAGGCGAGCCAGCGGATATCGTTAGAAATCTTCATCAGCGAAGCAGCCAGGGTCTCCATCGCGCCTTGCGCGAATACGATTTCATCGTGCGCGGAGAGTGCCGCAAACTTATTGCCGTGGGAGCGGAAGGGAAGCCCGGTCAGTTCGGCGATCTTCTTCGCGGCTCTCTCGGCGAACTCAGGATGAGCATTCAGCCCAGTTCCCACCGCGGTCCCTCCAATGGCCAGATCGTAGAGACCGCCTAGCACATGGTTCAGTCGCTCGATGTCGCGCTGCAGCAGACTGGCCCACCCGCCGAATTCCTGTCCGAATGTCAGAGGCACGGCATCCTGCAGATGCGTGCGGCCGATCTTGACCACATCGCGAAATTCGTTTGCCTTCGCCGAGATCGCATCGTGCACGCTCTTCACGGCGGGGATTAACGCGTTCTTTACTCGTTCCGCCGCCGCGATGTGCATCGCCGCCGGAAAGGTGTCGTTGGATGACTGCGACATATTCACATCGTCATTGGGGTGGATCGGCTTCTTCGATCCCTTTTCGCCGCCCGCAAGCTCAATGGCGCGGTTGGAAATGACCTCGTTGACGTTCATGTTGGTCTGCGTGCCGCTGCCGGTCTGCCAGATACGCAAAGGGAACTGATCGTTGAGCTTGCCCGCGATGACCTCGTCCGCCGCCTGCGCGATGAGCTTGGCTTTGTCAGCCGGAAGCTTGCCCAGTTCCTGGTTGACCAAGGCGCACGCCTTCTTGAGAATGCCGAACGCGCGGATCATCTCGGGCGGCATAACGTCGCGGCCAATATTGAAATGAAGCAGCGAGCGCTGCGTCTGCGCCCCCCAGTAAACATTGGCCGGGACTTCGACCTGTCCCATGCTGTCGGATTCAATGCGGGTGCGAGTGGCGGGTTCGGTCGAGATTGCCATACGTCTCCTTGGGAGGGCGGAACGGTTGGGCCAAACACAAATTATAACAACCTGGAATCAGACTTTAAGTCCCAGCGTCGCGCCGGAATACCACTTGATCCGTCCGTCCCAGTTTCTCTCGATTTCTTGTGCTCGAGTACAAAGGTCATCGTCCCCGTCGAGAATGAAAAAGGCGCGAGGGGACCACGGTTTTGCCCGAAGAGCGCCGCAGACCCGGAATCCGCCGTCGTTCAGCCGAGCGGCAAGAGAACGGAGTTCCGCCTCATGCCCGCCTTTAAACATGCGGTGGTGATGGTAGACCAGGATTGCCCGGCGACTTTTCTGGAGTTCTTTTATTTCGCTAATAAAGACGCTCTTTCCGGTGCGTCGTTGTGTCAGCCTCAAGGCGTCCGAAGCGATGCCGTTGTCGGGATCAAGGAATCCGAAGCGATGCCGTTGTCGGGATCAAGGAAAATGAGATCGCGGTCCTTGAACTGGAGCTTTATATCTGCCAGCCAGCGCTTTCGTTCGTCCGGACGCTGCGAAAAAGGTCGAACTTCGCAAGGAACTAGCTCCCTTGCGAAAAGAGCATGTGGGAAGAACGGATCGAGCGCTGCCACATTTCGGTTGTTCTCTTTGTCAATTCTTGATAGCCAATCGAACACATCACGGTCGAAGTGTCTCCATTCGTCGGGGCGTATCAAGTACTCTCTGTGCCCGCCGGCGTTATTGTGGCGCTCGTCCCGGAAAAGCCACCACGCTACGCCAAGCCGCCTTCCCCGGCTCAATTGCCGTAGAACCGCCAGCTTCACGTAATCGCCGATGTCCGCCACATATCGGTTCTGCACAGTCACCTCCCCATTTACTGCTTGACGTTAAACGCTACGCGGAATATACTCCGTATTGTGATTAAGTCGTTCCGCTCCCCAGAAACCGGGCGACTTCATCGTCGGCAGCCGAGCCGGCGCTTTCAGGCCATTGAGCATATCGCGCGGCGGAAACTTCGGCAATTGGACAGCGTTGCGGAATTACGGGATTTGGTGGCGCCGCCTGGAAATCGCTTGGAGGCTTTGCACGGTGATCGAGAGGGACAATACAGCATACGGATCAACGACCAGTGGCGTCTCTGCTTCACCTGGCGCGAGGGGAACGCCTACGACGTTGAGATCGTCGACTATCATTAGGGGACATTCATGGCTAAGTCTCAAAAACGCCTACCACCCATACACCCGGGCGAGATTCTGCGCGCGGAGTTCATGGAGCCGCTGCAACTCAGCATGAATCGGCTGGCACTTGATCTTCACGTTCCGGTGACGCGCATTGCGGAGATCGTTCACGAGCGTCGTGGAATCACACCAGATACCGCACTGCGACTTGCACGCTATTTCCAAACAAGTGCACGTTTCTGGCTGAACCTTCAGTCTGCCTTCGATCTAGAAACCGCGGAAGACGAGTTGTCCCGTCACATCGAGCGCGAGGTTCACCCTAGTTCTTCGGCTCCTGCCACGACGCGCTCTTGAGGCGAGTCCGCTAGGGTTGCAAGGGCTAGCCACGTGCTAGAATCTTTACCTTTAAAGAGCCACGGTTTCCTTTCTTGTACGTGCTCTGTGTCTCAATTCCAGGAACGATCGTTGATCGCCAAACAGATGCCCGATACGGCGCTTCAGATTCCCGACACCCTCCCGCGTACCCAACTGGACGCGCGCTCCAGCACTCTCGTCGATGTGCTTGTAGTCGGGGCCGGGCCTACCGGGCTGGCATGCGCCATTGAGGCGCAGCGGGCCGGGTGCAAAGTTGTTGCGATTGACAAGGGCTGCGTTGTCAACTCCATTTTCAACTATCCGGCGAACATGACTTTCTTCACCACGCCGGAGCTGCTGGAGATTGGTGACATACCCTTCAGCACCGCCAATCAGAAACCCACGCGTCAGGAAGCGCTGGAATACTACCGCAAAGTCGCCGAGCATTATCGCTTGGCAATCGCACAGTATCAATGGGTGAAGACGGTGAACGGGAGCGACGGCAATTTCGAGGTCACGACTACGGATCGCCTGGGAAGAATCTACGATTACCACACCCGCAAACTGATTGTGGCAACCGGATATTACGATCTGGCGAACCTACTGAATATTCCTGGGGAAGACTTGCCGAAAGTGTTTCACTACTACCGCGAACCGCATCCCTACTTTGACAACGACGTCCTGATTATCGGGGGCAAGAATTCCGCGGCGATTTCAGCGCTCGATCTCTGGCGTCATGGAGCGCGCGTGACCCTGGTGCATCGCGGTGCGAAATTGCATCACCACGTGAAATATTGGGTGTTGCCCGACATCGAGAATCGCATCAAGAACGGCGAAATCAAGGCCTACTTCAACAGTTCAGTAGGCGAAGTCGCCGCGGATCATGTCGTGATTTACACGCCGGAAGGCGTAGTTCGCTTGAAAAACGACTTCGTCTTTGCCTTGACCGGGTACCACCCCGACTACGATTTTCTTCGCTCGATGGGCATCGAGCTTTCCTCTGAGCAATGCCGCCCGGTGTGCGATCCGCAGACTCTTGAAAGCAACGTGCCCGGGATTTACGTTGCCGGCGTGATCGTGGCTGGTTCTCGCACCAACGAGATTTTTATTGAAAACGGGCGCTTCCATGGCCAATTGATCGCCAAGCATTTGAAGCAAAAGATGGGAACTGGAGTTTAGTCTCGATCTGCATTATGCGAGCGTAACCGCTTCCTCGCCCAGTTGCTGGTTGATCAAGCGCGAGACCAGCGGTTTCAACTCTTCCCCGGTTTTCGGCAACACGAAATCCTCGTTCGCGTCCGACCAGTCCAGCTTGAAGCTGGTAGCCAGCGCCGAAATCCATATTTGCCGCACTGGCGCGTTGGGTGAAACGACAAACCTTGCGCCATCGTCAAACGAGATGTGGAGCGCTCCCGACTGATCCTCAACCTCAAAGTCAGCGGACTCTTCGGCGGCAATTAGACTTTGTTTCAGAGACTCAAGGGCGGCGTCCGACCGTTTACGGAAATCGTTCTCATCGAGCATGAGGTGATTATAGAAGCTCTCAGCTATCAGCCGTCAGCAAGATCCGTGTTTCTTGATCCGAGAGCCGAGCATAACACTTCGCTTTGCAGGGAACTACTGCTGGCAGTTACATTAACCCTTCACCGTGGACCCACAGCCCGAACGCGTAGTGACGTCGATCTCGCTCTCCGCGTACTTTCGTTTACTGCGCCAGAACCGCAAGTTCCGTCGCCTGTGGGGCGCGCAGATTGTCAGCGAGATTGGCGATTGGTTCTACACCCTCGCGATTTACAGTCTCCTCTTACAACTCACCGGACGAGCCGGTTCAGTCGCGTTGGCCCTAGTGCTGCAGGTCCTCCCACAAACCTTCATCGGACCGGTCGCTGGCGTGGTCAATGACCGCATGCGACGCAAGCAGGTGATGATCGCGGCCGATCTGGGGCGAACCGTCATTGTGTTTGCCATGCTGCTGGTCCGCTCCCGAGCGATGGTCTGGCTGGTTTATCCGCTGCTGCTTTGTGAAACCGTGTTGGCGGCGTTCTTCGAACCTGCGCGCAGCTCGGTCGTGCCGAACATCACCGAGCGCGAGGATGTGATTCTCGCCAACACGCTCTCCTCCGCAACCTGGTCGGTCAACCTTCTGGTGGGAGCGTCTGTCGGCGGAGTGGTTGCTGCATTGCTCGGCCGCGATGCCGTGTTCGTGCTGAACGCGCTATCGTTTCTCGCCTCAGCCGTGCTGATCCGCGGAATGCACTTCGAGGAACCGCACGCGAAGGCCGCCCCGCCGCTTCGAGCCCGCGATCTGTGGGATCATTCGCCGATCCTCGAAGGCATTCGTTATGTTCCCGGGAATCGGCGATTGCTCGCAACCATGTTCGCCAAAGCTGGCGAACTGATGATCGGCCCAAGCTGGGTACTGTTCACCGTCATGGGACAGCGTGACTTTCGCGTGCACTGGCATGGAGCCGATGCGCAACGCGGCGGCATGTTGGGCATGAGCCTGCTTCTGGGAGCTCGTGGCTTGGGCGCTTTGGTTGGTCCGTTGTTCTCGGCACGATGGGCTGGTCATTCTGAACGCAGGCTGCGGCTGGGTGTGCTCTTTGGATACGTGATCGTCGCTATCGGCTATAGCGCGGTCGGAGGAACTCACACTGTTTTCGTTGCCTGCCTTTGGGTCATCCTGGCGCATTGCGGAGGATCAACGATCTGGGTATTCTCGACGACATTGCTTCAGCTCAACACGGAAGACCGTTTTCGCGGACGAGTGTTTTCTGCCGACTTAGGTTTCTCCATGTTGACAATCGCCATCGGCGCCTACCTCTGTGGACTCTTTCTGGACTGGGGCATCTCCACGAAAGTGGTCGTTACCTCGACTGGATTGATCATGCTGGTTCCAGCGGCGTTGTGGGCATGGGCGGTGCGGCCATGGCAAACCTCGAAACCCTAGAAACGTAGCTCACTGCGTTTACCAGACGAAGCCTTCTATTCAACTCTTGTGCAGCTCATCAATCTTCGCGGCCATGATGAAATCGCTCTCGGTCAAGCCATCGATCTTGTGCGTCCACAAGGTGATTTCCGCTTTACCCCAAGCCAGTAGAATGTCAGGGTGATGTCCTTGGGCCTCAGCCACTGCGCCCACACGATTCACAAAATCGAGCGCCTGCTTGAAATCCGGAAAAGCAAAAGCTCGCGTGATGTGGTGTTCGTTGACCACCTTCCATTGCGTTACCTGCTGGTGAAGTAGTTCGAGTTCCTTCCCATTAAGGGGAGGCACCCCACCGCGGCATGGAACGCAAGTTTTGCTGGCAAGAGAAGACATCAGAAACCTCCGCTCTTAGTGTAGCGTGCATCCTCGGGCCTGATCTCGATGGCGATTGCCGAGGGATGGTGCCACAGCTTTGGTGCGCTTGCTGACTAAGAGATTCTACAAGCGGATGGTAGAATTGAAGTTCTGTTTGTTGCAACCCGAGTACTGTTTTCAAGGATCTAAGTTGTTGATGAAAAAGGCTTGTCTTCTTCTGGCTTTGATGGCTGCGCTTCCCGTTTCAGGAGCGAGTTCCGCGGGATCGCCGGCCCCGGAATACCGTCTGCGCTTCTACCACACTCACACCAACGAACGGCTCGATATCGTCTACCGTCGTGGCGACGCCTACCTGCCCGAGGCACTCGAGCGCCTCGACCAGTATCTGCGCGACTATCGCACCGGGGATGTGCACCATTACGATCCGCGCGTCTTCGATCTGCTGCATGACCTTACCGCTTCGCTCGGCCGTCCCTCGGCCGAGATTGACGTTATCTGCGGATATCGCACGCCACGCACCAACGAGTTCCTGCGCACCCGAAGTGCCCACACCGGAGTCGCCGAGCACAGCCTGCACATGCAGGCAGAAGCGATTGATATCCGTCTGCCAGGAGTGCCCACTGCGCAGTTGCGCGAGGCAGCCCTCGAATTGCATCGCGGTGGGGTAGGCTACTACCGCGAGTCCGACTTCGTCCACGTGGACGTTGGCCGGGTTCGGCACTGGTAGTCTCTGAGAATTCCGCTTTGAGCGCTCCTGGCTGGTGCAGTTGCGCAATTCCAGCCGCCGCAGGCGGCTCGGTCGAAGTGGTGTAATTCCAGGGTACCCCCTCCCCCCTCGTGATCTTTTGGAATCATGGGGTTACGGCTGGACTACCCTCAAAATCTTTGAGGAATAAGGACTTACACGCAAAATATTCCAGAATAAGGAGTTAGCCAGCCAACCCCATCAAGCGCCTTGGCGCAAAGGGGCCTGGCCTGGAATCCGCAGATTGTCAAAGAGCTAATCTGTAATCTAACGATAATATCCCATTGAATGGGCGAAGTCAAGGGGCGCCAGCTTTATGGTGCTGTTCCCATCGTAGGCTGGAGTGTTTGAGCTTGATTCCATAGAAACCGTGGCATGCTCTGCGGGAACGGCGGGAACGACCGACGAAAGTTGCGGCCGCAAGGGACGACAGCGCTGCGGCCGTGGAACCCACGAATTGCGCCGTGGGCCGCCCTCCCGCGTCGACTCCGGTTGACAGTTGTTCCAGGCCAGACCTGCTCAACGACGATTAGAACGGAATATCTTCGTCGCTAATAGGCGTTGAAGCTGACGCGTGTTGCGGCTCGGGCGTGCTTTGGTCGAAATTGTTTCCGCCGGCGGATGCGCCGCGGGAGCGTCCACCAGAATCGTCTCCAGCGCCTTCGCCGCGCCCGCTGAGCAGAACCAGATCGTTGGCGATGATTTCGGTTTTGTATTTCTTCTGGCCGGTTTCTTTGTCGTCCCACGAACTGGTGCGCAGGCTGCCTTCGATGTAGCACTTGCCGCCCTTTTTCAGATACTCGCCGACGATCTCGGCCAGGCGTTGGAACGCCGTGATGTTGTGCCACTCAGTGCGGTCCTGCCATTGGCCGTCTTTGTCCTTGAAGCGCTCGTTGGTGGCCAGTGTGAACTTCGCGACCGGCATTCCGCCCTGTGTGTATTTCACTTCCGGGTCTTTGCCCAGATTTCCGATAAGAATGACTTTGTTGACGCTTTTCATGAGTTCTGCTCCTTCCCCCGGGTCGAGACGCGAGAACGGACAACGAATTTGGGGACTGGAAGGCCAATATATCAGAAACCGCCCGGGCTTTGACTGCGAAGGGTCGAAACAATCGGGAAGGCATACCAAAATGAACCAATTTCTGATGGTGGCAAGTCTGAAACATTTCGCGCGAGATCCCTCGCCCCGCTGAAATGCGCGGGGCTCGGGATGACGGACCTCCACGGGGTGGCCTAATGACCTGCATGACGCGGGGATGAAAATCTCAAACCTTACGGTATAATCGCTGCCATGGCAGCTGAAGCAGACTCTTTAAAGCCCGCCGGATTGGTGCCCGACGAGCTCAAATTCGAACCCAAATCCAAGGGGTTGTTGACTCCTCGCAAGAAGAAACCAAAGGAGTTGGCGGTCATTACCGAGTGCTGCACCGGGTGCGCCGGATCTCCGGCCTGCGTGGAATATTGCCCGGTGGAAGACTGCATGTTCTGGGTTCCGGACGAAGATCATCCTCCGTTCGGCAGAATTCAGGTCGATCCGATCCTTTGCATTGGTTGTAAGAAGTGCCTCAGCAAGGGGCCGGATGGGTGTTTCCTGGACGGCTGTCCGTGGGACGCGATTGTGATGGTCGACACGGTCGAAGTGGAAAAAGAAGTCGGCGTGATGCCGATTTAGCTCTCGGGTCTCAGCTTTTAATCAAACCTTCAACCACTCTTCAACTCCAACAGATCCCATTTGTTGCCGTAGAGATCTTCGAACACTGCGACTGTGCCGTAGGTTTCGTGCCGTGGCTCTTCCCTGAACTTTACACCGCGCGCAAGCATCTCGCGGTAGTCGCGCCAGAAATCATCAGTGTGTAGGAACAAAAAGACACGGCCGCCCGTCTGGTTGCCAATACGGCTGGTTTCTTCGGGCGTTGACGCTCGGGCGAGGAGCACGCTGGTTCCATGGGAACGGGGTGGACTGACGAGCACCCATCGCTTCTCGTTGCCCAGGCGATCTTTGGTGACCGTATCTTGATCACTGTGAAACCTAGCGATTGGGTGAAAAAGGCCAGCGCTTCGTCGTAATCCCGGACGACCAGAGCGACGTATCCCAGGGTTTGTGCCATGATTTGTTCTGACGGCGGTGCGACAACACATTGCAGCGGCTAGCGGGCGTTTTTTCCCCGGATCGCCTTCCCCGTTTCTATTGCCTGCATGCGCACGTCGTTGGGGATGTCTGGCAACTTCCGTTCGTAGGACTGAACGGTGCCGAGATCCTCTGGCTGGCCAATCAAGTAGAGCGCGCGCAAAGCTTCCCAGACCTGTTCCGTTCCTGGATCGATGGTGGCAATGAGCGTTCCGGCGGTTACGGTTTGTCCGATTGATGCGGAGAGCTTGCCTAGACGGCCCGTCATTGGCGAGCGAATTTCTATTGTTTGACCGCCTTCCTGTAATTTTGCGACGATCCCTCCTTGACGAATGGCTGTGCCCACCGCGCTGGTGTCGATTACTTTTCCCGACTGCGGAGCCGTGATTGTCGCTGGCTGGAGGAGCTCGAGAATCTGCGGCCTTCCGCTTGCGTCTCCGAAACGGACTAGCGAAAGTGCGGCGTTGCCGCGCACGCCGAGCGAAGGATCGGTCAGCATTTTCTGCAGAGCCTCATGAAAGCCCGCGCCGGACGCGTCTTTGCTCGAAACGTCCTGCCCCATGACCCAGGCGTCGGTATTGCGAACCTCTTCGACTGGATAGGCCGCCAGGCTCACGACCTGCGGATACCACCTAGTGACGCTGGCGTCGTGCCGAGTCATGCGCTCGCCGATCTGTACCAAAGCATGCTGAATGTGTCGGGGATGCTTCTGGTCTTGCAGATATTCGGCCAGCTGTTTGTCGGGGAGTTGACGTCCGAACCAGGTGCTCCACCAGAACAAAAACGGCATCAGGACGATCAGCCAGCCCGTAAACAGGAACAATAACCGGTTGCGCGTGGACATGCGCGGCTTAGCTGGCTTACTTGCTTCAGGCGAAAGCTGTGGAGTTGGGTTAGGAACTGCGGCCATGGGATGACAGAAATATAGCAGTTTCGGGCCGGAGCCAGGGAAATCTTAAATCGCAGAGTAGGCGGGGAACTTGTCCAAGACTCAGTTCTCCACTACGTCGGCGTCGAGCACGCGCTCCTGCTCCAGGTAGTGCGAAACCGCGTATTGCGCCAAGAGCGGGGTCTGTAGACGGATTTCAGCGCCGATCCATTCGCCCTTGCCATGAGGTGCGTTGAGCGGATGATTGCAGCGTCCCCCGCTACCGAACTGAGGACCAAAGTCGGCGCTCTGGATTTGGTCGAACTGCTTGAGCTGACGCCAGGCTTCATCACCCACGGTGCCCGAAACGTCAATCTTTAATCTGACAATTGCCATAGAGTATGTCGTCGTTCCCTTTGTGTACCTTCGTGTCATTTCCGGTTGACGCCTTTTAAAAAAAAAGCTTTAACCACTAAGGACACAAAGGTACACAAAGGAAAATCTGATCAAGCTGCGAATAAATGATAAAGCATGAAGTAGACAATCACGCCGGTGACCGAGACGTACATCCACAAAGGATATGTCCAGCGCGCGATGGCACGATGGCGGTCGAAGCGCTCCCGCAGGGCTCGACTGAGCGTGACGATGATCATCGGCACAATGGCCGCGGCCAGAATTGTGTGCGAAATCAAGATACTGAAGTAAACCGGGCGCGACCAGCCCTGACCTTGAAAATGCACCGAACCGACGTGCCAGTGATAATACAAATAGCAGGCGAGAAAGATGCTGGATGAAGCCAGCGCTGCGATCATTACGGCGCGGTGCGCTGCCATGCGTCCACGTTTGATGAAACCTCGTCCCACCAGGAGCAGGACGGCGCTGGTTCCATTCAAGCTCGCATCAATGATCGGGAACATCGCGTATTGCGGAGGAACTTGCATCACGCGGCGGGCCTCGTGGTGCGGCGGTTCACTCTGAAAAAACACAGCCCAAACATGAAGATTGTAAACAGAGAAAGGGCGGCGATCGAGGCCGGCAGCGGCAAGACCGTTGGGCTCTGCGGATACAAAAGAACGCGCAGAGCTTCAACGCCATAGGTCAACGGATTCAACCGCATCAATAGGCGCAGCCATCCTGAGGCTCCGGAAAGCGGAAACAGCGCTCCTGAAAGCAACCAGAGGGGAATCAGGAAAAGATTAATGATGGCGTGGAAAGCCTGAGTAGAATCCATGGGCCAGGCAATGGCGAATCCAAGTGAGGTCAGCGCGAAGGAAACGAGGAAGACCACAAACACAATCAGCAAAAAATCGATAACACCCATGTGCACGCCAACAAACGGAGCGAAGGCCAGGAAGATGAGCCCTTGAATAGCGGCCAAAGTTGCCCCACCCAGAACTTTCCCGAGCACGATGGCGGAGCGCGGAACGGGCGCGACCATGACCGAGAGCAGGAAGCCCTCCTTGCGATCCTCGATCAACGACATCATGGCAAAAATCGAGGTGAACAGAACGATCATGATGAGGGCGCCGGGATAAAAGTAATCCAGATAATGCTGTTGACCGGGAGCATTGCCGGAACGGAACGAACTGCCAAAGCCGGAGCCGATGACCAGCCAGAACAGCAGTGGTGAAGCAACTACGCCAACGACGCGCGAGCGCTGACGGTAAAAGCGGACGATCTCCCGCCACCAGAGCGTGAAGGCGGGGAGCATTACTCCGCTGGAGACTGGAGCGACTTGTGCGGGCAACGTTGCCGTTTGGGTGACCACATCAACTCGTTTTCTGCGCCGATGGCGCTGCGGATTTCTTAAGACGTCCGCGAACCTCTAGATATGCATTCAGGAAGAGAATGCCCGATAGTGTTAAGAGAATCAGGCTCATAAAAAGGCCGTCAACCGTGGTGATACTTGCTTTCAGAACGATCCACGCCACTCCCACCAGTGGGACGATCCCGAGTACAACGGAAAGCACCAGCATCATCGGTTTGCAGTCTCCTTTTCTTCTCCTCCATCTGTCCAGAAGCGATGGCCGGTGCGGTGGATGAAAACGTCTTCGAGCGTTGGCTTGCTGACGGAAATTGCCTCGATCTCGCCCGGAAAAGCTTCAACGACGTCGGTAATAAAGCGATGGCCGTTTTCGCGTTCGATCCGAATTTGTCCATGAAGCACGCGCGCATCCAGGTGGAAGCGAGCTCGTATTCTCTCAGCAAGCGAGTCGGGATCCTTTGCGTCCAGCAGAATTACGTCTCCTCCGATCTCATGCTTGAGTTCATCCGGGGTACCCAGTGCCACGACTTTTCCTTCGTTCAGGATCGCGAGACGATCGCAGCGCTCGGCCTCTTCCATCAAATGTGTGGTGACGATCACGGTTACGCGTTCTTCATCGCGCAGAATGGCAAGATACTGCCAGAGATCACGCCGGGCGCCGGGATCAAGTCCGGTCGTGGGCTCGTCCAGCAAGAGGACCGAAGGATGATGAAGCAAGCCTTTCGCTAGTTCCAGCCGACGCTGCATCCCTCCAGAGAAAGTCTCCGCTTTTTCATTGGCACGGTCGGCGAGCCCAACCCGGCCGAGCATTTCTTTGATGCGCGATTTCAGTTCCGCTCCGTGCAAGCCGTAAAGATGTCCTTGATGCCAGAGATTCTCCGCGGCGGTCAGCTTTACGTCGATGCTTTGTGCCTGGAAGACTACGCCGATCTGGCGGCGCAGGTTGTTGGGATCGCGAGCGACGTCATATCCCATAATCGTGGCGTGCCCGCCTACCGGAATCATCAGGGTCGAGAGGATGCGAAACAGCGTAGTCTTTCCGCTCCCATTCGGCCCCAGCAGCCCGAAGAGTTCGGCGGGGCGTACATCGAAGGAAACGCCGTTTAGAGCGGCGCGATCGCCATAACGATGCACGACGTCTTGCACCGAAATAACAGCCGGCTCGACAACGAGGTCAGTCTCTGAACCGGCCACGGCAAAAGGAGTTTTCGAAGCCACAGACTATTCTACGATGAGAGGCGTTCGAACGGGGTTTATACGGCAATTGGTTTTTGCGTTGGGCTCGGAACCCGCTCTTCAAATGTGGTCGGCACCTGACGCCACACTTGAATGGCGAGAATCACGGCGGTCGCCAGAAGCAGTGCTCCAACCGCGACATGCGCCACGGTCGAAACCACCATTGGCAGTTCGGGCTGAACCGCGTCGCGTCCCCAGGCCACACGCGTGAGAAACGCTGCGAAGCCAAGGCAAAGTTGCGCGATCAGCAGAGAGACGAGAATGATTGCCGGTCGCCGCACCGCCTCGATCTTCGAGAATTGCGCCAACGCACGGACTGCGGTCCAGGTCAGCACGAAGGCGACCGCCGCGGCGTTCGCGACGTGCGGCCACCAACTCATGCCGTGATGGCGGAACATTGCACCCAGTATTAATTGAACGTAGAGCACGAAGATCGACAGCAGCGTCAACGTGCTGAGGCTGGGACGACGGTTGTCGAATTCAATGTGCGGAACCTCCTCCACCCACTTGCGCCCGGTGAACATTGCGATGGCAACCGCAATGCAGAAGAATGTCTGCGCAACGGCGGCGTGGGCCGAGGAAACCCACGGCGGTTGGAATAAGAGGACCGTGAGCCCGCCAAGAATGGCTTGAGTGATTACGGTTCCGAGAGCCGCGACGCCCAGCCACTTCATCCAACGGCGACGGTCTGCGAACCAAGTCCAAATCGCGATGGAAATCGTGAGGAGAATGATCGACCCGGCGATCGCGCGATGGCTCCATTCGAACTTTATTCCCCCGCGCAGAGGCGGGACGCTGAAGGAACCGAAGGAAGTAGGCCAATCGGGGATGGAGAGGCCGGCGTCGTTGCTGGTTACCAGAGCTCCGGCGATGATGAGCACAAACGTCGCGCAAGCCACGAAGACCGCGAAGCGATGGTGCGCGCGATTGTACGGTGTGGCAAGGGACTTCAGGTGCTTACTCCTTTAATAGTCGGCGGAAAGCGTCAAGTTCGGTGGGACGGGCCGGAGACCCGTCCCCACACGATTCGATCCAGAACGGGCGAGACGCCCGTCCTCCATCGCTTGCTACTGTGCCTTGAACGTTTGGTCTACGGTCTTGCTGTCTTTGGCGGCTAGCGTTACCTTCTGGGTCTGCTCGCCTAGTTTCTCCTGCACGAACGCGATCGTGTAAGTGCCCGGCGGCAGACCTTTGATTTCATACTTGCCATCGGGACCAGTGACGGCGAAGAACGGGTTCTTCACCACGTTGATGTACATCCGCATCCACGGATGCTGATTGCACTTCACCGGCAGCATGATTTCTTCGCGGGCGAAGCTCTTTTCCAGCGGAGCAGCTGCGGGGGGTTGAGATTCGTTCCATTCGCGATTGGCCGTCGGCGTGGGATGAATGTTATGCGTGGTCTGATCGTCGTTTTTGATCTCGATGTATTGACCTGTCATCGCACCCAACACGTGAGGGTGATATTGGCAACCCTTCTGATCGATGGTGACGGAATCTTTGGGAACGTCAAAGGTGCGATCGCCGAGGCCATTTTTTACGTACACAAAAACGTTTGCCAAGTTGCCGCCGTCAACGACGATGGTCTCAGCCGTATTGGTTCCCTTGCAGGCGGCATCTTGGCTCATGTCGATCTTCGCAGGCTTCGGAGCTGCGCCGTCGAGCTTTACCGAACCGCTTACCGAAGCTACCGTACTGGGATCGATTGGGGTGGCTGCCGCTGCTGGCGCCGCCGAGGGAGCCGGTGCGGAAGGTTGGGCTTCGTTGGATTCCTCCTTCTTGCTGCAGCCTGCGAGGAGCCAGAGGCCGAGAAGACAGAGCAAGCCAAACATTGCTAGAGATGTTTTCTTATTCATTATGTCGCCCTTTCGTGAAGTGTTAGAAGCATTTAGTTCAGGTTTGTTGCTATCCCAAAATCTTGCCCCGAATGCGCGGACAGGAGCCGCCGCTACAGTCGCCGGAATAGCGGTACCACAAAACTCAATATTCTACCGCGAACCCCCCGCGCTTGCCGGGTGAGAAGGCGTTGTAGCCTGCCTGGACTTCGCCGGCGCCTGATTTGCGGCGGTGTTTCGTCCCATAGACGCCGCCACGCGTTTCTGCTCTTCCGGAGTCAGCTGGAAAATGTAATCCACCAGCAGCTTCGACTGGTCTCCTTCGTAGCCTTGGAACGACGACGGAGTCGGCCCGGCGAATACCCAGTGATCGTTCTCGCGCCGGAACAATCCGGAGGGCATCGAAGTACCCGGGCTGATGGCTTGGGGATCAAGCACCCAGCGCTGCGCCCAGTCCGGCTTTAGGCGGTCTTTGGCGAGCAGGAAGTTGGGTGCAGTGGCAATTTTGTCATGCGCGGGATCGCCGGTTGCGTGGCACTTCAAGCAGGGAGCTGCCGTGCTCGAGAACAGGCTGCGCGCCATATCCGTCTCCTTCGTCGTCAGGACTGGCACTTGCTCTGGAATGTACGGCATCGGCTGCTGCGATAGAGCCTGGAAGAAGCGTACCAGCTTGCGCAATTCGTTGTCCGAGAAAGAGAACGTGGGCATGCGCACTTTTAGATAGGGTCGCACGCCATTGCGATTTGTATCCGTGGTGCTCAACGAAGGATTGGACAAGAAGCGGCGCAGCCATTCGGGGTCGACGCGCGCGCCTTCGGTCAGGAGCTTCGGTGGAAGCTGGTCCTTCCAGTCCGGGTCCTGATATTTCTTCATTCCCATGAGAATGGTCTGCTGACCGGGAATAAATTGATGGCATCCCATGCAGTTGTATTTCTTAACCACCCACCAGCCTTCCTGAATGTCGCGACGCGAATCGCCGGGGCGGTATTGATATTGGATGGGTAGGGAATTCTCTTCACTGCCGAGCAGAAACGTGGTGAGTGCGCGAACTTGCTCTGAAGTCAGGTGCATGTTGGGCATGCGCAGCGCTTCAGCTTCGGTTTTTATCTTGCCCTGATCGTAGATATTGGGCTCGGCAAGTTTGTGCTCGAAGAAACCTTTGTGGTCGTACCAGGCATCTTTGGCTGGGCCTTCGGGCAATCGCGCCAGGTCCTCTGGATTCTTGATGGGTTCTGCGTTCTTGCCGCCACGCTGGGCGATCTCGGTGAAGAGAGCGAAATCCAGGCGCTCGATCGGCTTGCTGCCTTCGAAGGTCAGTTCGGTTCCGATGCGGCCTTCGTCTTCCATGCCGGAAATTTCATGACAGCCAGAGCACCCGTAGTGGCGTATCCACTTTTTGCCCTCTTCTTTCAGGGCGGGATCGTCCATGAAAGAAGCATCGGCGTAGGACGACGGCTCCTGTTTCTTTAAAGTGATCAAATACGATGCAATGTCCTGCGCGTCTTCTGGGGCTAGGCGCAGGCTGGGCATCACCGTCATGTTCTGCACTTGCAGTTCGTGTCCGTCGTTGGGGCACTGGCTGTGTTGCAGGTCGAAGACGTACGGCAAGCCCTTCTTGGCGTAATCCTCCGGACCAATATCTTTCTTTTCATACGGACAATAAGGGCGAGTGCGTTGACGGGCGTTGTGAATCCAGCGCACCAGGTACTCGTAGTTGGCTTTTTCACCTTCGCGTGAAAGGTTCGCGGCAAACGTGCCGCCCTGCATCTGATCTCCCTCGCCGATTGAATGGCAGGCCAGGCAACCGCGGGTTTCGAACAGTTCTTTACCGTGCTCCGCGTTCCCCGGATTTTGCTTCGGCAACGGATCCGTCAATGCCGATTGCCACAAATAGGCCGAAATTGCCTGGATCTGATGATCGGTTAGGCGGAAGTTCGGCATTTTGGTGGTAGGACGGAAGTCCGTCGGCTTTTTCAACCAGACGGGAACCCAGTTCTTGTTGAGCTTGAGCCGGATGTCCTTGAGGTTCGGCCCAATCTTCTTCATGTCCTGCATCACGTTGTGCAACTGAAAATCGAGTTGCTGGATTTGGGCATCGTCTTTGCTGTTTGCAACTTTGAGCGCGATGGCCTGATCGTTCAGGCGGTTCGCTTCGTCGTTGCTCTCCGCCGCATCTGCCTGCTTCATCAGGTAAGCGGCCTGCTTGAGGTTCTCCTTTTTCTGCTGCTCCAATTGCTTCATCTGCTGGCTGAAGGTGTTCAGATCCTCGGGCTCCTTATCGTAGCCCTCGTATCGATGGCAGCCCATGCAGCCTTTTTGCCGGAATAGATCTTTGCCCTCGCTGATGGTCCATCCCGCCTCGCCATTGACTAGCACCATGTCCGCAGCATGGCACGTCTGGCAGCCCGCTTCGACATTCTGCTTGGGAAAGAGCGGCCACAGCCAGTGTTCATAGTTTCCGTGTGCTTTCTCGATACTGGTGGTCGCACGGCCATTTCCTTGGTGGCATGGCGAACAGCCAAACACATCAGGATCGTGAACCTTCAAAAGTCCGGGTTCTGGGTGGCTCACGAAGGCTTGCGCATATTCATCGGGCTTTTTCTCGCCCTTCGGCGTCATCGCGGCAGGCGTAATTTTTAGCGGTTCGCGAATGCCCATGTGGCAGGACTCGCAGCGGTCCACGATGTTGGCCTCCGCCACGTTGATCTGCACGATCTTGGGATCCCACTCTTTGGTCTTTTTCTGGAGACCGTCGATCTGCGTGGGAGTGAGGTCGACCATGTTCTCTGAGAGGTATGCAGATAACTTGGCGCCAGCCGTATTCACTGGTTTGAGAACATCGCCTAACTCTGCGTTGATCTTGGTGCGCTCGTCTTTGAGTTCGTTGTATTTCTCTTCCAGTTGAGGGAAGTTGTACTTCTCTTTGTGACCGTCGGGAAACTCCACCGTCCAGATCTTTTTCTTGTATTCCGCCAGTTCGTTCGTCTTGCTTTGTTTCCCCGATGCACTGGCCTCGGTCTCGATCTGGTAGTTCAGGGAGTTGGCGTAGGCGCGCTTGTCGGTGAAAACGTTCTGCACCGCAAAAATCTTCGCACTGATGTCCATAATCTGTTTCTGGAGTTCGTCCCGGCGAGGCTTGGACGCGGCATCAGCTTGCTGGAAGGCTTGCTGCAGTTTCTGGTACTCGGGGTTGTTTTCCGCCTCTCTTACCGACTTGTCGGATGCTGGCCGGGCCTTAGTAAGTAAGGCGGTATAGCGATGCTTCCACTCATTCTGGAAAGCCTTCCAGGGGCGTTGTCCGTAAGCTTCGTCCCACAGCGCCCAGAACAGCGTCGCCATGAGCAGCACCATCGAGACGACGTAATACAGCGCGTACGACTTCGTGACTACCGGATCTTGCTCCGGGATTGGTTGTTCAGGCACCAGATTCTCCCTATTAGTCCTTGAACGCGATTAGTTCATCTGCGCTTGTCATTCCGAGCGAAGCGAGGAATCCGCTTTCCGACGAGAGCACCGAGATTCCTTGCTGCGCTCGAATGACGATCTTCCTTACCTCACACGTTGAACCAGGGCGTTATCCACACGTACTTGATATTGAATGCCAGTCGCAGCAGCATTTTGAGCGGCAGTCCCACCATGGTGAGCCAGAAGAACATCATGATGGAATACTGCAACAGGCTCATTCGCTGATAGTCCTTCGGGTTGTAGCGCCGGAAGAGAGCGTGCACCAAAAATCCACCAGCCACGTAGTAGCCGCCGACCACAATTGCCCCGAAGATGGCCTTTGCCAGGTTCGAGGTGAGTCCGAAAAGATCGGGCAAGTCGCGGTTCACCTCATAAATAAGTCGATTGTGATCCCAGGTTTGTCCCGGCCAGAACCACTGCCAGCCGGGCCCGCGGATGAACGTCCCAATAATGATCATCGCCACCCAGAGAATGACGAAGCCAAACATGAACGTCCCAATGGCAAACTTGCGCTGCTTCCAGGTGTAATAGCCGCTGCCCAACGGGTTGGTATCGATGTAGGGAATCACCATGAGGCCGACAATGATGAGCGTCGGCATAACTACGCCGGCGATCCACGGATCGAAGTACACCAGCATTTCCTGCAAGCCCAGGAAGTACCATGGGGCTTTTGCAGGATTCATCGTGAGATTGGGGTTCGACGGTTCCTCCAGCGGCGCGCTCAAAGTAATGGACCAGACCATCAAAATAATCGTGACGATAATGGCGGCAAGGAATTCAATACGGAGGAGAAATGGCCAAACGTGGATTTCTTTTTGCCAGCCGGGGCGGAACGGCCACGTCTTGCGATGGTGAGTTTTCGCCATCGCGGGGTTGGTCTCGAGTTCGCCGATTAGATCGTCGTTGGCCTTGGCCTGCTTCCACGCCAGATAAATGTAGAAGATCAACAGCGGGATCAAACCGACGATTGGTACATTGTCAGGCGCGGAACAGATCTCCCAAAGTTGTCGCCAATCCATAAAGTCGCTCCTAACGCCGAGACGTTGCAAAGCAACGTCTCTACAGCTGTAGAAACGTAGCTTGCTACGTTTCAGGCTTTGCTTACGCGCTACGGCGGGGCTTGTCCGCTTCCGCTGTCAGAATTACTGGCGCTGGCCCCGAGATGCCACCGTCTTTTCTCACTCGCCAGAAGTGCACAATCATCAGAACCGACGCCACGATCGGAATGCCGATGCAATGCCAAATGTAAGAGCGCAGCAGCGCGTTCGCATCCACGATCGAGCCGCCCAGCAGGCCAAAGCGAACGTCGTTGTACGGAGTCATTCCGAGCATTTTGCCAAAAGGGCCTTCGTGGCCCAGCAGTGGCGTGGCGCGAGCCATGTTCGTTCCTACCGTGACTGCCCAGAATCCGAGTTGATCGTCGGGGAGCAAGTAACCTGTGAACGACAGCAACAGGGTGAAGACGAGCAGGAGGACTCCGATGTTCCAGTTGAACTCACGCGGCTTTTTGTACGATCCGGTGAGAAAGACTCGGAACATGTGCAGCCAGACCGCAATTACCATCAAGTGTGCCGCCCAGCGATGCATATTGCGGAGCAACTTGCCGAAGGGAACATCGTGCTCCAGATAGAGAACGTCGCGGAACGCCTGCACTTTGCTGGGATGGTAATAGAACATCAGCAGCACGCCGGTGAAGGTGAGCACAATAAAGAGATAGAACGTAATTCCACCCATGCCCCACGTATAGCTGTAGCGCACAGCATCACGATTGATCTTGGCTGGATGCAGGTGAAGGAAGACGTTCGACAGCACGCCCAACGCGCGGTTTCGCGGTGTGTCGTCATGCTTGTGGCGAAAGATCGAAGTGAAGACCTGAGTCTTGGTTGGATCTTTCAGGCCTTCGATCTGTTCCTTGGCCTTCGCTGGCATGTCTGTCTTGAGCGACTGGACATCTTCTTTAACTCCAGCCTTCACTCGTTCAAGCAGGCCCACTCGATTGCCGTTTTTGCCATTTCCATTCTCTTCGGGCATCGTTTCCTCGAATCGTGCTTTTAACCTTGCAAGCTACTCGGGCGAGGGGCGCCCGCCCCCACGAGCACAATCTTCTATGCGCGCAAGAACGCACCGTCGTCGTTGAACTGACTTGGCTGGCCCTTGGGCCACTGATACAGCTTCGAGACATCTACCAGGATCTGGCCATCGGGAGCGATTTCCACCTTCGCTCTATCCATTGGGCGCGGCGCCGGGCCCTCGAAGTTAACTCCTTCGCTGTCGTATCCGCTGCCGTGGCAGGGGCATTTAAATTTATTCTCACTCGGCTTCCAGTCCGGAGTGCAGCCGAGATGAGTGCAACGCGCGTAGATCACAAAGATGCGATCCGGTGTCCGGTCCACCCAGATCCGATACTTCTGCTGAAATTTTGTATCGACGCCCAGACCGTACTCCTCGGGATAGCCGATCTTGAAACTGGTCGCTGGCTCGAATAGGGTGCGGGGCAGGAAGAAGCGAAAGAAGGCAAGGAACCACGCCACCAGGAAAGCGGCAATCGCACTCCATGCCAAGCGTCGGCGCTGCTGATTGACTTCGCTGTCTTCGGGGCCGATCGATGCCACGCCTCCGGCCTTCGCGGCTCTGGAGGTTCCGACTGCAGGAGTGCCCACGTAGCTTGTGGACTCGCCGCTGCGGGACACGGAGGCAGCCGCCGAAGCAGTTGCAGGTCGAGCAGTGGCAGGAGTGGGAGTTGGCTTTGCAGTTGGGGCCGGCGCCGCCGGAGCGGCGGCAGGTGCGACCGGCTCGCCAAGCAAAGCCGCCATTTCAGAATCGTTGAGTGCAGGCAGCCCTTTTCGCCCGCGCCGCGCCTGCTCTGCGGCAATGGTCGACTTACTCCACTTCCGGCCCTCCGCGACCCATTTGGCAACCTCGGCGCTGATAGGGCCAGCGGACGAAGCCGCGGGAGCTGCTGCCGGCGGAGCTGCAGCCACGGAAGGTGCAGGAGTCGCTGCCTCGGGCACTGGCTCGCCGAGCAGGGCGGCAATTTCGACGTCGTTGAGAGCTGGTAATCCCTTACGGCCGCGTCGTGCCTGCTCTGCGGCAATGGTTGACTTACTCCATTTCCTTCCCTCGGCAACCCAGTTGGCCACATCCTCGCTGAGGCCCATGGTCCCAGCCGCCGGTGTTGCTGCAGAAGTTGCGGCAGGCGGCGCAGCAGCGGCCGGAGGAGCCGGACTCGCAGCGACCGGTGCGGGTGCTCCGTCACCACTCTCCCAAGCCATTGGCTGACCGGCTTTCAGCGCTTCGATATCGGCATCGCTGAGCATGGGCAGACCTTTGCGCTGGCGATAGGCCTGTTCCATCGCGATGACCGAATTGTTGAGGGCGTTCCGCGGCCACGGCGGAAGACGCCCTAGAATGCCACCCGCTTTGGCGGATTCGTCTGCCATCCGACCTCACCCCTTCTTGTACTTGGCCTTGCTTTTATTCTAATTCTCTTCGTTCTCAGTCCGCAGCTGCAGCAAGCGATTCCGCGCCGCGTTCGCTTCTCCAATCAAATCCAGTCGCCGTGCCTACCAGATCGGCCAACGCCGCAATGAAGGTTGGAGAATCATTCAATCCTGAGGTCATCTCGAAGCGTTTGATGCCGAGTTTGATTGCTTCCTCACGCGCGTCGTGATCGATCTCTCCCAGCGTCTCCACGTGATCGGAGACAAACGAAATGGGAACGATGCAAACCTCACGATCTTTTTCGACGGCGAGTTCGCGCAACGCCATGTGAAGCGAAGGCTGCAGCCACTTGCTTGCCCCTACTTTGCTTTGGTAGCAGAGGCGGTGACTGTTTCGCCATCCGCCGCGCTGCATAAGCAGTTCGACAGTCTCTTCAATTTGCCGCTGGTAGGGGTCGCCCTTTTCGATGACCGCAACCGGAACGCTGTGTGCGCTGAAAACGATCTCTGGATGCGTGGCGTCGGCGAATCGCGCGAGCGCCTCGTCTATCTTCTCGACAAGCGCCTCTAGGTACAGTTCGTGACGGTAGAAAGTCTCGATCCGATGCACCGGGATGTCGCCACCGAACCGCCGATTCCATTCATTCAAGCTACTCCCGGTCGTGGTGCTGGAATAATGCGGGTACAGCGGAAGGAGCACAACCTCGTCGCACTGCGCGGCCCGGACTTGCTCGACGGCTTGCCCGGTAAATGGATGCCAGTACCGCATGGCCACGAAGCAACGCGCGTCCATACCGGATTCGGTCAGCTTGCACTGCAGCGCCCGGGCCTGCTGTTCGGTAAATCGGCGTATGGGCGAGCCTCCGCCGATGGTCGCGTAATGATGCTGCACTTTTCTGGCGCGGGCGCTGGAAATCAGCTTGGCAAGCGGTTTTCGACCGATGCGTGCGAAAGGGAAGTCGATGATGTCAGGATCGCAGAACAGATTAAAAAGGAAAGGCTCGATTGCTTCCAGCGTGTCGGGTCCGCCAAGCTGGAAGAGCACCACACCAATCCGCCGTGTTGTGTAAGCCATTCCCCCGGGTTCCTTGATGAAAAAGGATGTTACTCAATCTGCGCTGGGGAGTCAACGCGGAACTCACGCGGGTCGGCACGATTCATTTTGGAGGGCGCTGCACCGAGATCTTGTCGCCAATCTCGATCGTCATTAGATCTTCGCCGACTTCGAGCGGTCCCGCGTAGGTCTTCCGAGTGTGCGGAATCACCTCGGGAACATCGGGTGGCACGATGTGCGAGTAGACGGCGAGCTTTGGTTTTACACGACTAAAGATAATTCCGGCCTGCTCGGGAGTCGTGTGGTGCTCGATTATTTTCTTCCTTTGCTCAGGCGAGTCGGAGGTCCCCGCTTCTCCGAACGCTGCGGGATCAATCACCTCGTGAATCAGGACGTCTGTTCCTTGAGCAAACTTAACCAGATTTTCCGAAGGACGAGTATCGCCTGACAAAGTGACCGAGTGGCCTGAGTAATCAACCCGGTAACCAAATGCCGGTTTGATCTCGGCGTGATCAACTAGAAATGCCGTGACTTTGACCCCGGAGTTGTTGTAAACCACACCTTCTTCGATGTCCTTCGCCACGACTTCTGCACCGGCGCCAGGCAGCTTCGTGTCGACGTCCCGCCTGATGTGGATATCGAAAGCGTATGCCTGCTGCAGATGCTCCATCATTGCCTTTGTACCCTCCGGACCCCACACTGGAAGTGGGATGCTCCGGCCCATCACCCAGCCGGTCAGCCACAGGTCTGGAATTCCGACCGTGTGGTCAGAATGCAAATGGGTGAGAAATAGCGCAGAAATATCGTTGAAGGGAATGTGCAGTTGATATATGCGTTGAGTGGCGCCTCGGCCGCAGTCAAAGAGCAGCTTTTGTTTTCCGGCTTCGACCAGAATGCTCGGGCCGAACCGGGACATCACCGGTCGCGGGTTGCCGGTCCCCAAAAGTGTGACCTTAAAGTCTTGCGCGAGCGAGGGGACAACTAGAGAAGCGACGATCGCAAAAGACAAGGCCATTCTTGTCCAAGAGGCCCTGCGGGGTCCTAATACCGGGTGCATATACTCAGATGGGCGCGGAGGAGGATTCAACTTGGGTCTGAACTGCGCCCCCGGTGGCCATTGCCTCGATAATGAAGTCTGCAAACTCTGATGTGCCGGCCTTGCCACCCACGTCGCGGGTCAACTTGTCGCGAGTTCGATAAACCTTTTCCAGCGCATTCCGAATCTTAAGCGCCGCATCGTATTCGCCGAGGTGGCGCAGCATCAGCAGGGAAGAGCGCAAGATCGCGGTTGGATTCGCCAGGTTCTTGCCGGCAATATCCGGAGCCGAACCATGCACGGCCTCAAAGATCGCACAGTGATCGCCTAGGTTGGCGCTGGGAACGAATCCCAGTCCGCCTACGAACGCCGCACACAGATCGGAAATAATGTCGCCGTAAAGGTTCTCCATCACCAGCATGTCGTACTGATAGGGATTCAGCACCAGCTGCATGCAGGTGTTGTCCACAATGTGCTCGCCGTAGGTGATCTCGGGATAATCCTTGGCAACGGTCCGGGTGCAGCGCAGGAAGAGTCCATCCGAGAGCTTCATGATATTGGCCTTGTGAATGGCGTGGATCTTCTTCCGCTTATTCTTGCGAGCGTACTCGAAAGCGAATCGAGCAATGCGAGTGGATGCTTTCTCGGTAATGATTTTCAGGCTCTCGACCACTCCCGGGACGACTTCGTGCTCGAGGCCGGAGTACAGGCTCTCCGTGTTCTCCCGCACGATGATGAGGTCGACATCGGGATAGCGGGTGGGGATGTGGGGCAGATTACGAATGGGGCGGAAGTTGGCATAGAGCTCGAACTTCTGCCGCAGCGCGACGTTGATGCTGGCAAAGCCGCCCCCGATCGGTGTCGTCACCGGCCCTTTGAGGGCAACGTGAGTGCGCTCGATGGATTCGATTACTTCCTTCGGAATGTATTGTTTGTATTTCTCAAACGCGTCAGCTCCGACCATGAAGGTTTCCCACTCGAACTTCACGCCCGTGGCTTCGAGGATGCGCACCGTGGCCTGGGTTACTTCAGGTCCGATGCCGTCGCCGGGAATAAGGGTGATCTTGTAAGCCATGTCTTTATCGTTGCAGCTATCGGCAAACGCGGCTGAACCTGTACAGGCGTTGCCGATATACCCCTGTTGTCATTCCGAGGGAAGCGCGTGATCTGCTGTCTTCCTACTATTCAATCAAACTGCAGATTCCTCGTCGCTTTCCTCGGAATGACAAACAGGTGGATTTTTTCAGCAGCCCGAGACGTAGCGAGCTACGTCTCTACAGATCGTTAATTCTTGGCCACGGGCTTGCCGCGAACTTCTGGTTCCTTGGTTTTGAGCAAGTCCTTTAATTCTGTCATGAATTCCTGCACATCCTTGAAGTCGAGATAAACCGAGGCGAAGCGAACATATGCCACTTTGTCGTATCGGCGCAGACGATTCATGATCAATTCGCCAACTTCGCTGGTCTTGCGCTCGCGCTCGGCTGATTCGATGACGAAACTCTCGGCTTCATTCACAATCTGTTCCAATTTGCCGATGGGAACGGGCCGCTTCTCGCAGGCTCTCAGCAGGCCATTCAATACTTTCTGGCGGTCGAATTTCTCACGGCGGCCGTCTTTTTTGACCACCATGTAAGGAATCTCATCGATGCGCTCATAGGTGGTGAAGCGCTTGCCGCACTTCAGGCACTCGCGGCGGCGGCGGATGGAATCGGCTTCCTTGCTCTCGCGCGAATCCACCACTTTGTCATTTGCAAATCCGCAGAAAGGACACTTCATGGCGCTTGGAACGGTGGTCCGCTTGATTGTAGCAGGGACGCCTGCACATCAGCCTGCTGGAGGCGAGGGCGAAAGCTCAGCCCGCGCTTCTTCCTGCTCACTCTCTTCCGAAAGCTTCCGGAAAGAAAGCCGCTCCTGATGCGCCAGCAACAAGCCAGCGGGAACCACGCAGACGAACGTGGCCAGCCATAACAGAATGCCGCAACTGGCCGCCAGTTCATGCGACGCATGGAAAATGTGCTGCAGCGCGGAAATTGTCGCCAACTGCGAGCCTCCCCCCACTCCGGGCAACTGAATCAACGAACCTACCATGCTGGAACCCGTCAGCAACAGAACCATGGATACGGTCATCCCCGCGAGGGGTGCCCCGTAAGCGTGAGTGACCTCCAGGTATGCCAGGGCTATGCACGACCACATCACGAGCGACACGCAGACAATCTGGACAAACGCCACCGGACCATGAATCGTGTCTAGGCCACCATGGAACTCACGAAGCCGTTGCGCAATGCGGTGCCCAAGGTTCGAGCCGAGGCGAGAAACGCGCCGTTCCATCCCGGCTGACACTGCTTCTCCGAATTTCGCTACCAGCACTGCGCCAAGCGATAGTGCCGCCGCCAGGGCCAAAAAGAGAAGGCCGAAAATTTGCACGCTGCGATAGATGTCGGGCGGAAGAAGATGCAGCGCGGTCCCGGGCCAAAAAATCGCCAGTCCCAGCAGAATGGTAAAGGCTCCAACATCGAAAATGCGTTCGACCGTCCAAACCGCCATTTGCGACGAGAAGGTGAGATTGGTTCTGCGTGCAATCAGGTAAGGGCGAATCAATTCGCCCGGCCGTCCCAGCAAAGTTAGGCCGGTAAATCCAATCAGTGTCGGAGGAATCAGCCCGAGGACGAAAGTTTCTGGACGGACAGGGCGCAGGAAGATCTTCCAACGCAGCGCGCGCAGGAAAAAGCTGACGTAGATCAGCGCGATGGCCTGCAGAATATGGCGAAGGCTGATCTCCTTGCCTTGAGCCCAGAATGTGGGCCAGTCGAAGCCCTTCCAAGTCCTGAACTGTGCGTAAACCAGAGCAGCGAGAAGCGCCGTAACCACTGCGTAGGCTAAGTAACGTTTGTGGCTCATCTAAGCGAGGTGCCCCGGGCTCGACAGACGACAACGGAAATGCTTCAAGAATTGCTCCTTCTGCCAAGGTAAATGACACGCACACGGGGGTCAACGCGGTCTAGCTTCCGCGGAAAACTAGCATCCCATCCCTTCGCAAAAAGCAAGCGGGCGAGACTGCGGTTCATGCTCGAGATTCAGCGGGAGGATTCCTGCGTTGTGTCGCGAAAGCTTGCCTGCTTTACAGTTGGCGCCTGATGCGACGGACTCGAGTGGTAAGCCGCCTTCAATGAAGCTGATTTTTGTTCCGCCAGCTTTTTGCTGTTGAAGTCACGAACGATACGGGCAACGTAAGCCTGAGTTTCATAGTACGGTGGGACCCCGTGGTACTGCTCCACGCGCTGCGGCCCGGCGTTGTAAGCTGCAAGCGCTTTGATCAGATCAAAGTTGTAGCGTTCCAGCAATTCGCGCAAGTATCGGGTGCCCCCTTCAACATTAGCGCCAGGATCGAAAGCATCGGATACCCCTAACTGGGATGCGGTTTTCGGCATCAATTGCATCAAGCCCTGCGCTCCCTTGGCTGACACTGCCCTGGGATTGAACCCGCTTTCGGCATGGATGACGCAGTTGATCAAATCGGGATCAAGATGGTGCCGACTGCTGACGGCATTGATAACGTCACTCACCTCTTGTGGGCTATGCGAAGTTTTCCCGGCAGGGGGAGCGGACAAGTCCTTCTCAAAGCGATCGATTTCGGCGGTAGGAACGTCCACATACCCATCGCGGTCAGCGCCCAAATAAAGACGCGTTACCGAACCGACCACTTCCCGGTGCTCGTGGCGAATGGAAAAGCCGTTCTGTAAGACGGCGAAATCCGCCCCGGACGCGAACAACGGCGCCAACACAAGGCCGAGGACGAGACCGAATTTAGCCAGTAACTCCATATAAGAACTGAACGATTTAGAGAGATGAACTTGCGTTCTTTAAACCCCTACTTGTACCCCCAACACCTGCTCAATCGCCGCGGCAACCCCGTTCTGGTCATTGGCCAGGGTTACCTTCCAACCCCTGCTCCGCAGCTCTTGCGATGCATTTCCCATGATAAATGGCTGTCCGGCGAAGGCAAGCATTTCAATGTCGTTGTAGTTGTCACCAATGGCCATGACCTTTTCGCGAGGGATACCCCGGTAATTGGCCCACCGTTCCACCGCGTGACCCTTGGAACACCCCTGATTCAGCACATCGACGATCGAGAGATCCCGCAGCGGATATTCGGTGCGGAGCACGGTGATGTCTTTTGCTAGCCCGCTCTCGGCCAGCACCGCCAGGGCCTTATACATGCGCTCAATTCGACCGCAGAACATGGCCTGAACCGGATCGGAGGTGAGAGAGTTCTCTAGTGGAATCACGAAATCGATATATTGCAGGTTCTTCTCCAACCAGCGCTGAATGCTTTCGTTCAAATCGCGCATGTGTTCGAGTACGACGGCACCTTTGCTCTCGATATCGAAAGTCAGCACCGTGTTGCCGCGGAATTCTTGCATCGCCCCGCACAGCTTGCGACAAGTCTCCTGCGGCAGCATATCCCGATGAAAGGTTTCACCCGAGAGCGATCGGGTGATAGCGCCGTTCGAACTGATCAGCCAGAGATCGAAACCCAACTGCTGGGCGATAGGAAGGGCAAATTTATGCCGCCGTCCGGTTACCAGTATGATTTCCACGCCCTCCTGGTGAGCGCGGCGCAAGGCCGCCAGGTCGACTTCGGAGATTTGAAACTCAGGGTTGAGCAAGGTGCCGTCGATATCGGCGGCCAGGAGGCGAATAGGAGGTCTCAGCACATAAGATTTTAGCATTCGCGGGCTGAGTAACGGCGAACGGCGAGTGCCATCGGTAACCCGATGAAAAACATATGTACGACGAAATCGCCCGCCCGTGAGCCCCAGGTGTGTTCGAAGTGCGGGGCAGCGGAAAGCGGCACCACGATAAAATTCATGAAAAAGTAGATGGCGATTCCGTAAAGCACTCCCCACAGAACCGCTCGGCGGATAAGGAAATTGAGTTTCCGGCTGGTCACATAGTAGACGGCCGTAGCCACGAATGTGATCAGAAACTCCAAAGCAGTTCCGAGAACGGCGGTCGGAAGGCCTCCCTGAAAAGATTTCACGCCGAGCAGGCCGGTAGCGATCGCTTGGGGAAGGACGATCGCCGGGCCTCCTGCCAAAACGACGGACGTGGTGGCGTAGATCAGGTCCAACACTCCCGAGATCAGACCGCCCCAGAAAATGGCCGAAATGGCTTTCGATCGTTGGGTGCTGCGTTCAGAAAGCGACGCGTCCATGGAAATGCCCCATCGTGGTGAGGTTGTTCTTCACCATGCTATAGTCCGATCAAACGCATGGGATCGCTAATTTTCTTATTCTTTCCCTGGGGTCTGATTCTCCAGGCGGTGGCAATTGTCCACTTCATTCGCCGGCGCCCGGACAGCTATTGGCTGTGGATCATTATTTTTTTCGGCGGCTTGGGCGCGCTAATCTACATCGCCGCCGAGGTAATTCCCGATGCCGGTTTGATGCGGCAGTCGTTCAAAGTGTTTCCCCGCCGAAGGAGGATTCACGAACTCGAGTCTGCCGTTCTGGATAATCCTTCCGCCGGAAATTATGAGGAACTCGCCGATTTATATCTGGAAGAAGGGAACTACGCTCGTGCCCGCCAATGTTATGACAAAGCTATTTCCTCGCGAACCGATTCACCCGACCCGTTTTACCGCCGCGGGATGGCGGCCACATTCATGGGCGACTTTGCTGCCGCCGTGCCCGATCTCGAGCGGGTAGTCTCGGAAGATCCCAAGTACGACTTTCAGCGCGCCGCAGCCTTGCTGGGCCACGCCTACGCCAACACCGGACAGCCGGACAAAGCCGAGGCTCTGTTTCGGGAGGTCACGAAAATCTCGACGTCATCAGAAACTTACTACAATTACGCTTGCTTTCTGGCCGCCCAACAACGCAATGCCGAGGCTCGCGCGTGGGCGCAGCGCATCTTAGACAAGAAGCCCACCATGCCCGGATACCTGCGCCGCCGAGAGCGTCCCTGGTTCCGCAAGGCCGCAGCTCTGCTGAACCGCCTGCCCGCGTAGGCGCGAGCGTCCACGCTCGGGCGGAGCGCCAGGATTTCCGTTTCTCGATAACTAACGAGCCGCCAGATAGTCCTGCAAAGCACGCTGGGTTTGAAGGTCGAGGGCTTCTCCGAATTGCGTGAGATCCTGGATCAGAAGATGCGTGTCCATCTGGTGACAATGTTCCTGAGCCAGAGCGAAGACGCAGCGACGCACCAGATTGTATTCTTCCACCAAAGCCATTGCCGTGAACCCCTGGGCCTGCCGCGTTCGTCCGTGGTGCTCCGCCGCTCTCATCGACGCAGTTGCCATCTCCTTCACGCTCATTTTCATGACCTGCATGGTTTCTTGAAGGACCGGCAGGATGGGCGCAGTTCGCTTTTGCGCAGGTATTTTGACTCGCTTTAAGTTGGGGTCAGACTGGCTATGCGCCAACCATTGATTACGAATCCGGCTACGATTTTGCTTCACCAGAGGCTTGAGCCGCTTGGTCGCTTGCCCAGGCAGTTCGGCCCGTTGCGCGGTGGTAGAACGTCCCAGTCTCCGCTCGATCTTTTCCAGTGCCTGGCGCAAGGCATCCTCGACTTCGCTTGAATGCCGGTCGCCGCGCGCAACCCTGCTAACATAGGAAGAGTCCACGCCGAGCTCGCGGGCAATTCTTACATAGAGACCGCGATATAATGTTTGTGGGGCGTGTGCTGTCGGATTAACCTTTGTGCTAGAATTGTCACGGTGCATGACAACCTTTCATCGAAACCGGCGACAGGGTGCCGCCTAACCCGCGTGTTATAACATACGCGTTAACTCCAGTGTAGCAGGCGCGGCATGAGCAATACAAGAGAGTCCAAGTTGGAATGGGCAAAACACATCATCGCCCTGCGCCGCCGCCTTAAAATGAGCCAATCGGAACTGGGCAAGCAGATGAATGCTTCCGCCATGGCGGTTTCGCGTTGGGAACGAGGTGTGCAGGAACCCCCGGCCAATATCTACGTGCAGCTGGGCAATCTCACCGGAGACCCGGAGTGCTGGTATTACTGGGGGCGGGCTGGTCTGAGCAGCGATGATTTGATGCGTGTTTTGCCCGCAGCTCGGTCCCGCTTGCGAAAAGATCGGGTGTTGAAGCTGCAGGTGGTCCAGGCCGGCGCGCACCGGGCGCTTAAGCAACCCGACGAACTGGTAGCCATTCCCGTCCTGCCCGTTGTGGCGGCAACGCAGGGAGGAAAGGGCGATCCGGCGGAAAGCCTCAATCAAGCGTCCCCGGAGTCAATGTTGGCCGCGCCCAGCAAGTGGTGTCCCAATCCAGCCTACACCAGTTGCCTGCGAGTTCACGGCCACTCGATGATGCCGTTGATTCATGACGGCTACATCATCGTGATCGACACTTCGCAGACCAATCGCGGCAAGCTTTACGGACAGATAGTCGTCGCTGCCCACAAGGAGCATGGTTTGATCGTGTCGCGGTTGCAACGCTTTGATCATACCGAAGTCCTCGTCCCGGAAAACCGGGAATACGAATCGACCGCCGTTTCTACCAATGGCTGGCGTATTGTCGCTAAACTCCTCTGGTGGATCGGGCGGGAAAATTGAATTGCTCTTGCTTTTTGTTGCCAGCTGCTACCTTTCGTGAACGGCCTTCTTTTGTGACGTACCGCATATCCTCGTAGGACGTAGATCACCGAGATCAAGTCTCTCCTCACCGTAGTCTGTCCATGCGAGCAATATCTTCACCAAGGAGCGAGCCCATGGCCTACGTCATTACCGATACCTGTATCAAAGATTTATTGTGCGCCGACGTGTGTCCGACCGATTGCATTCACCCCAAGAAAGAGGAGCCGGGCTTCGAGACGGCTACCCAGTTATACGTCGACCCCAACGGCTGCATCGACTGCGGCGCGTGCGTCCCCGTATGCACCTCGGATTCGATCTTTGCGGTCGAGGATCTGCCGGAGGAGTTGAAACAGTTTACCGATGCGAATGCACAATATTTCGCCTAAAGGCTTGCGCTGTTCTGGTTGCGTTGACTTTTGCCTGAGCTGGTTCTATCGTGCCAACCGGGCCCGCAATGAACATTGTCAAAGCAACCCACCGCTTTGAAGAGTGGCTCGGTCGCCACACGCCCCTGGTAGAGCCGGATCTCCGCCTGAAACACCAGCACATGGCAGAGGCGCCATTTCCGTTTCTGCGAGCTACCTTTTATCGCTGGATGCAGGTTTGGCCGGAAGTCTGTCCCGACTTGGCCAAAGCTCCCAAGGTTCTCGGCGTAGGCGATCTTCATGTCGAAAATTTTGGCACCTGGCGTGACCTCGAAGGCCGTCTGGTTTGGGGCGTCAACGATTTCGACGAAGCTGCGGTCCTGCCCTACACTCTCGATCTGACGCGGCTAGCCACCAGTGCGCTGTTCGCCATCGAAGGCGGCCACCTGGCAGTGAAGCCGAAGGAAGCTTGCTCCGCAATCCTGGAAGGCTATAACGGCTCCCTGGCCAACGGCGGCCGTCCCTTTGTGCTCGAGGAGGAAAACACCTGGCTCCGTCAGATCGCGACTGGAGTATTGCGCGATCCAGTTCATTTCTGGCGAAAGATGGACGCTCTGCCGAGAATACGCGGCGAGGTCTCCGCCAGTGCTCGCGAAGCCCTCGAGCATCTCATGCCGGAACGCGGTCTTACCTACAGGACTGTCCGGCGCGTCGCCGGTCTGGGAAGTCTGGGGCACATTCGCGTCGTGGCGATCGCGCTCTGCCACGGCTCCCGAGTCGCCCGTGAAGCGAAGGCACTCGCGCCTTCTTCCGTGTATTGGGCTAAGGGAGAAAAGGGCCCGTCGGAAATTCTCTACCAAGCGATCATTACCCGAGCCGTGCGCTGCCCCGATCCTTTTGTGCAGTTGCGCGGGCACTGGATCGTCCGTCGCTTGTCCCCACACTGTTCACGCATCGAACTGGATGTTCTGCCCACCAATCGTGACGAATTGAAACTGCTTTCTGCCATGGGGTGGGAGACGGCCAACATTCACCTGGGCACGGTCGACGCCCGAAAATATATCCACCGTCATCTGAACCGCCTCAAACCAAACTGGCTGTTCGCAGTTGCCAAAGACCTGGAAAAGGCGGTCACCGACGACTGGCGCACCTGGAAAAAATCACCAGACTCGCAATAGTGTTTTCCTGAGCTCAGATCTCGCGCGGAAACCCGTAGCACATTGCATCGGCGGATTCGAGCCGTGCTGTAATCCCCTGGGACTCGCGGCGGAGCGCATGCAGTAGTTCATCCAGGATCACTTGCAGTGAATTCGGATCTTCTCTGAGAGCCCGGCGGACGCTCTCTCGGTCAACCGCCAATTCACCAATCAGCCGCGCTCCCCTCGTATCGGGCTCCTCGATCGTGGGCAGAATCCAGCCGAGTCGCTGTCTGCGCCTCTCGACCTTGTGTCCGACGGTGGCGAAAGGATAGTCGAGACTCCCCGTGGTCATCCAATGCACCACTAGTTCCTCCACATGTTCAGCGCCGCATGCGACATAGATTCCTCGGCGCGCTGCCAATTCATCCTGCCATTCAAGAACCTTCAGCTTGTCTTCCCAGTGGCTTTCCGCCACCAAAAACCAGACCTCACGCGCGGACCTTTCTTCACCGCAGATCGCGCACTCCTGCATCCTTGGATTGTTCATTGCATTCCTTCCTACGCGGATTGTTCCCCTCGCCTGCCTTCGATGGCCTGTACGTCCCCCGCAAGCGCTGCGGCTGCCGGTCTCTTCTTCTTTGCCGGATCTGGGCGAAGAACCGCAACCACGCCCCGGCCCTTCTCGTAAGAGAGGGTCAGCGTAAAGGCACATTCATCGCACAGCCAGTAGTGTTCGATAAAATGAGAAGACTGCCCTTTCCACCGTGCCCGCCTCAGTGCTGGTCCCGCGAGCGGCTCTGTTTCCACCAGAAAAAGTTTTCCTTGGCTCAGCTTGCGGAAAAGCGCGGCGCAAGCCGGATTTGCGCATTTGTTTAACACTCGAAACCTCCTGCGGTGCAATTCTGATGCAGAGCGAGGAATGCGTGTGCACGCCAGGGACCGAACCAATTCGTTGGAGAGGTGGAAGGAACCAGCCTGAATGCTTGGGGCGGCACACCTGTCAATTCGGTTAACCCAAACCAAAGTGCCCAAACTCGGTCGAAAGTGACGAAATCTCGGCTTTGTTCGCACACTTGACCAGCGCTGGCAGCCGCCCCTGCCACCCGCTATCATGATGGTGAATGCCCAAGACTGCATTGATGTGCCCGCCTACATTCTTCGACGTCCGCGAACCGAAGAATCCATATATGGGTCATCCCATCGATCGGGCAAAGGCCCAGCAGCAATGGGAAGACCTGCGTTTTGCCCTCCAGGATGCCGGTTTAAGAATCGAAATCATCGACGCCGTCGAGGGCCTGGACGACATGGTCTTCGCCGCCAACCAGGTATTCGTCGGGCATCACGACCGCCTTGGGGATTTCATCGTCCCCAGCCGCATGCGCTACGCCTCCCGCCACAAGGAAGTGCCGTTCTTCGTCGACTGGTTTCGGCGGCGGGGATACAAGATCATCGACCTTGATTTCGACGGAGAATACCTCGAGGGCCACGGCGATCTGCTCTGGCACCCTGACCACTCGCGCATCTGGGCGGCCTACGGTTTTCGCTCCACCCGCAGCGGTGTCGAAAAATTTGCCGCCGCCATGCAGGAACTCGGATTCCCCGTGATCCCCGTCCAACTTGTGGACGATCACTGCTATCACCTCGATACCTGTCTGTGCCCCCTCAACCACGAGGCCGCCCTCATCTACCCCGGGGCGTTCTCGCCGGAGTCGCTGCATACCGTTCGTGGTGCCTGGAAGCGAATCCACGAGCTAACCAGCGATGAGGCGCGTCAGTTCATGGGGAATGGGATCGTCGCGAATGGTCGCTTCATTACTCCGCGGATGACGCGGAATCTGGAGCATATCCTTGCCCATGAGAATTTAATGCCGGTCGTCGTCGATACTTCGGAATTCGAGAAGTCCGGAGGAAGCGTGTTTTGCATGAAAGCATTGATCGAATAGAGCCAGCCGCTCTCGCCCAGCGCTCTCTGCGTTTTGAGGATTTTTTCAACGGGCAACCACCCGCCTCTCGACGAATTCCGAAGCAATCCCTATCATGGACAGATCACATTTGTGTTGAGGTAAAAAAATGGCTGAACCAACCTATGAAGAATTGAAAGCTCGCTTAGCCGAACTGGAAAAGCAAGGCCCCCGCCGCACCGGGAGTCTGGAATTCCGGGTCAGTGAAAAGGGCGGGGTTAGCGTTTACGGCTTGGGCCGCTTCCCGGTCACTCTCTACTACGAACAATGGACGCGCTTACTCGACGCGGCCGAGAAGCTGCGCGAATTCCTTGAAGAAAACAAATCCAAACTCAAGCTTAAAGACCAATAACTTCGACCGCGAGCAGTATCTCTATCTCACCACTCGGGGCCGCAGGAGTGGTCTGCCCCGCCAAATTGAGATCTGGTTCACGCATCGTGAAGGACGCTTGTACCTGATCGCCGAATACGCGACGTCAAAGTGGTTGCAGAATTTGCGCGCGCATCCGGATGCGCAGGTGCGTGTTGGAGAAAAGAATTTTGCAATCGGCGCCCGCTTCGTCTCCCCCGAAGCCGAGCCCGGATTGCATCAGGCCATTGCTGATCTCTTTCGCGAGAAATACGGCTGGGGAGAAGGCACAGTTGTGGAGCTGATCCCGGAAATCAGCGCTGCGTCAAATCCATGAATCCGACGCCCATGCCCTCCGAAGATATTCTCGATCTTCCACCGCCCCCAGCCGACGTGCGACTCTCCTATGGCACCGATCCAAATCAGTTCGGCGAAGTTCGCCTCCCCAAGACCAAGGGTCCATTTCCGGTAGCGATGAACATTCATGGAGGCTACTGGCGCGCCAAGTACGATCTAGCCCATGGCGGTCACCTCTGCGCCGCGCTGACTGCCAAAGGCATTGCCACCTGGAACATCGAGTACCGGCGTGTGGGTAACCCCGGCGGAGGCTGGCCCGGCACCTTCGAGGACATTCGCAGCGCCTATCGCTACCTGCCCCAAATTGCTAAAAAATATGACTTAGACTCGAACCAAATCCTTGTGATGGGCCACTCCGCCGGCGGACAGCTAGCCCTCTGCCTCGCCGCGCATGAGTCTTCGCTCAAGCGCGCCGTCTCACTCGCCGGGGTAGTCGATTTGCAGCAGGCATGGGAACAGCACCTCAGCCATGACGCCGTCGTCGAGTTTCTCGGAGGCAAACCTAACGAAGTTCCGGAGCATTACCGCGAAGCCGATCCCATGCAGCTCGCGATTGATCACGCGACCACGCAATGGCTAATCCAGGGGGCAACCGACGACGTAGTCCCGTCGTCTTTCAGCCGCCAATACGCCGAGCTGAAGAAAAAAAATGGGGAAGACGTGCATTACACAGAGATTTCAACCGCAGGCCACTTCGATCCAATCGATCCCCGCTCCAGCGCTTGGCCAACCGTAGAAAACACCATCCGCCGCCTGCTGGCTTGATTCTCACCGGGTGCCAGACGCATCAATCGTTCAACCAGCACCCGATCTCCGTTTCTGTGACGCAGCGCCGACCATCAGGCGCAATTCCTCAAAACCAAAGCCGAGTTCTTCGACCCAAACGCGATGCAATTGCACACCACGTGCTCAACCTCCTTCTTCCGTCCCACGTCCGGCACATAGTCCAAATCGCACTCCGGATCCGGTGTTTCTAAATTGATCGTCGGCGGAATCTGCCCACTTTGCATGGCGACAATGGCAGCCGCCACCCCCGCCGCCCCACAAGCCCCCTGCGGATGCCCAATCTGCGATTTCAACGCGGACATCGGAACCTGCCGCGCCCGCTCACCCAGCGCCAATTTCAGCGCCCGCGTCTCGATCCGATCATTCAGCTGCGTGGATGTTCCATGCAGGTTCACATAATCAACATCCTGCGCCACAATTCCGGCCTCCTTCATCGCTAATCCGATTGCCCTCGCCGGCTCCTCACCGCACTCCTGCAACCGCACCCGATGAAACGCTTCGCAAGTCGACCCATAGCCGCAGACCTCCGCCAGCATCTTCGCCCCACGCGCCCGCGCATGTTCGTACTCTTCCAGCACGAACATCCACGCTCCTTCGGCCAGCACGAAGCCATCGCGGTCGACCGAGAACGGCCGCGATCCCCGCTCCGGCGCATGGTTCCAGGAATCCGTCAAAATCTTCATCAGGATGAATCCCTTGATAATGCCCAGAGCGATCGGAGCGTCTGCACCGCCACTCAACACCATGTCCAGCCGCCCGGATTGAATCTGCCGTAGTGAATATCCGAACGCGTCGGTGGACGAAGTGCAGCCGGTCGTGATTACGTGACTCGCCCCACGTAACCCAAAACGCACATTCAATTCACTCGAAAGCGCGCCCATCACTCCGGTCGGCACGCAGAACAAACTCATCTGTCTGTATTTTTGGTGAAAGAACAGACGGTACTGCTCTTCGGTGAATTCCTGCGATCCACCACCGGAGCCAATGATCACCCCAAAGCGCCGTTTCTGCTCGAGGGACAGGAAATCAGATTCCAGCCCTGCATTAGCCAAGGCCTCCGTAGCCGCCGCCAAAGCCAGCGGCAACACCCGAGACACATGTTTCCGGTCGCGCTTTTCCACCCAGGCCAGTTCGTCGAAATCCGGAACTTCTCCGGCAATCTGCACCGGAATCTCCGAAGAGTCAAAACGCGAAATCCGCCGCACCCCGCTCCGTCCTTGCAGAACGCCCTCAGAAAACGCAGTATTCCCTACGCCATTAGGACTGACCACGCCCATCCCAGTAACCACGACTCGTCGTTTCACGTCTTCTCCTATGGGCTTCGGGAATAAGGATATACGAAGAACAGGCAAACACCACCTCGATCAACATTTCTTTTGCGACCGTTGGTTAGAGGTTGTTGTCCCTCGCACTGCTTTATAATCGCGTTTCGCGACGAGGGTACTCTTGGCCTACGACGACTTGCGTGATTGGATCGCCGCACTCGACCGAGCCGGCGAACTAAAGAAGATTCGAACCGAAGTCGACCCCATCCTGGAAATCACGGAGATCACCGACCGCGTCAGCAAGAAAATTATGTGGGGACAGTCGCCCTTGGATCTCCGGCCGGGCGAAGTCCGGCAGTCCGGCGGCCAGGCTCTGCTCTTCCAGAACATTAAAGGCCACCCCGGCGCCCAAGTGTTGATCAACCAATTCGGCTCCGCCCGCCGCATGAATCTCGCGCTCGAAGTCGACAAACTCGACGAGATCGCCGATCGCATCCGCCAATTCATCGACGTAAAATCCCCGCAAGGCTTCCTCGACAAAGTCAAAATGCTTCCCATGCTCGCCGAGATGGGTAAGTTTTTTTCAAAAACCGTTTCCACCGGACCGTGCAAAGAAGTTATTCGCCGTGACACCTTCTCGCTCGACGAATTCCCCATCCTCCAGTGCTGGCCGAAAGACGCCGGCCGCTTCATCACGCTCCCGTGCGTAATCACGCGCGATCCGAAGACCGGCAAACGCAACGTCGGGATGTACCGCATGCAAGTCTACGACGGACATACCACCGGCATGCATTGGCAAAGACAAAAAGTAGGAGCCGAACACTACCGCGATCGCCTGCGAGCCGCAACCAATGTAGGCGCGAGCGACCCTGCGCGCGCAGCCGTAGACATAATGGCCCGCTCCTCCGGGGGTTCTGTACTCGCCGAAGGCGACCGACCCAGCGGCAAAATGGAAGTCGCCGTAGCCATCGGCACCGATCCCGCAATCACGTTCTCCGCCATAGTCCCGGCCCCGCCCGACGTCGAAGAATATCTAATCGCCGGCTTCCTCCGCCAGAAACCAGTAGAACTGGTAAAGTGCGAAACGGTAGATCTAGAAGTCCCCGCCACGTCAGAAATAATCCTAGAAGGCCATGTAAACCTGGAAGAGCTAAAACCAGAAGGCCCCTTCGGCGATCACACGGGCTACTACTCACTCGAGGATCTTTACCCCGTTTTTCATCTGAGTTGCATTACCCACCGCAAGAATCCGATTTACTCGACCACTATTGTGGGCAAGCCGCCTATGGAGGATGGCTGGATGGGCAAAGCTGTCGAGCGCATTTTTCTTCCGCTGATGCGGCTGACTATTCCCGAGATCGTCGACATCAATCTTCCCGTCGAGGGTGTCTTTCATAACCTGATGATCGTTTCCATCAAGAAGTCCTATCCCGGGCACGCGCGCAAGGTGATGAATGCAATCTGGTCGCTGGGGCAGGCGATGTTCACCAAGTGCATCCTCGTAGTAGATGAAGACGTGAACCTGCAGGACATCGGCGAGGTTACGCTCAAGGTCCTCAACCACATCGACCCCGAGCGCGACATTCAGTTCACCCTCGGTCCCGTCGACTCACTCGACCACGCTTCGCGCTTGCCCAACTACGGATCAAAAATGGGTGTCGACGCCACCCGCAAGTGGTCCAGCGAAGGCTTCACTCGGCCATGGCCGGACGAAATCTTGATGGACGAAAAGACCAAGGCTATGGTGGACAAGAAGTGGAAGGAACTGGGACTCGACTAGCGCGGCCTCTTTCCAGGAAACTTCACTCACAACTCTGCGGTCGTGCCTGTCCGGTGGAAAAGGCATGATCGGGGTTTCAACTACCGGGGAAATTTCCATGCAAACCGAAACGCGACGAGCCAGTCTACTTCTCATTGTGGTTCTGATTTTTCTTTGCACTGGCGCCCTCGCGCAGCAGGCCGGGTCTGCGGAACAGGAGTTGTTTCACGCGGCCAATCAGGACCGCCGCGCCCACGGATTGCCGTCACTGCAGTGGGATGAAGCCCTGGCCAACGCCGCTCGCACCCATGCCCAGCGCATGGCCCAGCAGGGAACCGTTTCGCACCAGCTTCCCGGCGAGCACAATCTCCTCACCCGCGCCCGAGCCGACGGAGCTCACTTCAGCTGGATTTCCGAGAACGTCGACGAAGGCCCGAACCCGAAAGCCATTCACCAATGCTTCATCAAGTCCCCGCAACACCACGCCAACATCCTCGACAGCGACATGGATTCAATAGGCGTCGGCATAGCCGAACGCAACGGACAGATATACGCGGTGGAGGATTTCTCAAAAGGGAAATAGTGGCCTTCCGGGCACGAAACTGCATTCTTTAGGCCTCCCAAAAAAAAGCCGTTCCTTCGCGTATGCTGCGCCTCGGGAAGGCTTCTCTACCACCTTCAACAAGAGCGTCCGCCCACATGATTGGATTTGGGATTAGCGGCAAAAAAGCGGGACGGGCCGAACGGGCCGTCCCGCAACTTGGCTCCTGCTGTTTTCTTGATTCTTTTGCGAATTCGCACGCGTGATCGGTAGCCGAGTCACAGATTACTGTTTCCGCCGCCCGTTCGCCCCTCTACGAACGAGAGCGGCGGTCTTCTGTCATTACACATGCCGATAGGAAGGATTCTACATTCCCGCCGGTTATCCTGAGTGACCTTAGTGACGTTTGGGAATAGTCGCGGTTACGTCTTTTTTCCCGTTATTGCGCGCTGCACCTGCTGCCACCGTCCTGGTGTAGGTGCCTGAATTAATCTCAGTGTACGTTGATCCAGTGGAGCCATAAAGGTACCAGTTTCCGTGCTTGTTTACCGGCGGAGTGAAAAACCAGACGAACAGGGTTGAGCCATCATTGGTGTCGGCGGTAAGTTTGTAGGGCGAGCCGGTCACGTGAACATTGGAGCCCCCGTCGATGACTGTATAGCCACAGCCCTGACGAGTTCCAAAGAATTCAAAGCCAGTGGTGGTCATGGTAAATGTGTTGCAAAAACCATCGAGCGAAACGTTGAAAGAAGCGGCCTGAGCGGTCGCAATAAACGACAAGAACAGAACGCTAGCGATAGCGATTTTCTTGATCACTTTGCCTCCTGAGTTTTTGTTTGTTAGAAAATTGTCAGCAACTGGTGGGCGAATGATCGTGCCCAAGCCTCGTTGCCCCGATCACAGACGGCGGGCATCATGACGAACGAAGACCCTGCTTGCAATAGCGGGTGGCTGTCGCGGTATTACTTTTTATGTCCCCCTAAATGCTTGCGAATGCAGTAGATGGTGCTGATTCATGAAACCGGCGTAGAATGCTATGCAATCTAGGGGCGTTCGGTGGCAACAGAACCAATAAGAATTCCAGCATCGATTCGATTTGGGGAGAACTTTGAGTTCGACCCCCACGCCTATCGGCTCAGCCGTTCTGGCCGGGTGCTCAAACTCGAGCGCATCCCGGCGGAGGTTCTGGCGGTCCTGGTTGAGCAAAGAGGACAAGTCGTCAGCAGGGAACAGATCGTCGACAGGATCTGGGGCAAGGGCGCCTTTCTCGATACGGACAACAGCATCAACGGCGCGGTTCGCAAAATACGCCACGTCCTCAAGGACGATTCCGAGCATCCTAAATTTATTCAAACGGTCACCGGCAAGGGATATCGCTTTATCGCCCCGGTAATCGACGCCGACGTGCCCAGACCGGTTGCCGTTCTAAATCGCAGCTCTCCGATTCCCACACCTGTGATCGACAAGCCAGCGCGCTGGCCGTGGGCAATCCTGCTGGCTCTCGCCATTGTCCTGATTGCGGTACCGGCGATTTATCGCTGGCCCCGTTCGCGGGCCCGGCCCGTAACGGCCAACGGGCGAGTCATGCTCGCAGTTCTTCCCTTCGAGAATCTCACAGGCGATGCCAGCCAGGATTACTTCAGCGATGGCATGACGGAAGAGATGATTGCCCAACTGGGAGATGTCGATCCTCAGCACCTCGGAGTGATCGCCCGCACTTCCGTGATGCCTTACAAGCACAGCACGAAGCCATTGAATCAGATCGGACGCGAGCTGGGCGTTCAGTATGCGCTCGAGGGCAGCTTTCGGCGGGATTCGGACAAAATGCGAATCACGGCGCAATTGATCCAGATAAGAGATCAGAGCCACCTCTGGGCGGGGCAATACGATCGCGAACTGAACAGCCTGTTGGTCACTCAGGGCGAGATCGCTCAACAAATCGCCGATGAAATCCAGCTCAAGATTGGCGACCGCGGGCGAATCAACTCTTTACAGCGGGCCCCTCTCTCTCCGGCGTCCGCCGAGGCTTACCAGCTTTATCTCAAAGGCCGCTATTTCTGGAACAAGAGGACGGCGCGGGATTTACAGCAGGCAATTGCGTACTTCCAGCAGGCTGTCGACAAGGATCCGTCCGACGCTCGCGCGTATGCTGGTTTGGCGGAAGCCTATGCCCTCATGGGTGGCTACAGTGATGCGCCGGCAACCGCATCGATGTCAAAAGCCCGTGTCGCGGCACAACGCGCCCTACAGCTCGACGAACGGCTTCCCGAAGCCCACACCGCTCTGGCTGTGATTGCGCAGGACTATGACTGGGACTGGCCAACCGCCGAAAAGGAGTATCGGCGCGCTATTCACCTGAATCCGAACTACGACACTGGCCATCACTGGTACGCCGAGTGTCTCGCCCTGCAGGGCCGCTTTAACGAAGCTTTCCCGGAAATCGAAAGCGCCCGCCAGCTCGACCCGCTGTCGCTGATCATCGCCACCGACTACGGAGCGATCCTCTATTTTTCGCGCCAGTACGATCGCGCCATTGGGCAATTCCGAGGCGTGCTTGAAATGGAACCAAATTTCCCCCGCGCCCACATGTTGATTTCTGCTTATGCTCAAAAAGGATTGTTCGCCGACGCCCTGGCCGACGTACAAGCCTGGCACAGCCGCGACGAGATGCCCTGGATCCTGGCCATGGAAACCTACGTCTCCGGACGCTCCGGGGACCAGGTCAAAGCCAAACTCGCTCTCGAACAAATGGAGCGGCTAAGACAGTATCGCACGGTCGATCCCCTGGCCTTCGCGGTCGCCTACATCGGCATGGGAAGTACCGACAAGGCCATGTCATGGCTGGAGAAAGCCTGCCAGGAGCATTCCAGTAGCCTCACCGCGCTCAAAGTGGATCCGATCTACGATCCACTCCGCACCGACCCCCGCTTCCAAGCGCTTCTGCACCGCGTCGGGTTGGGGCAAAACTAAAGCGGGTGAGTCTAGCTAGGCAGCCCGAGCGGCGCCAGCGCCCGCACAATCTTCACCGTATCGAGGCTAACCGTGATGACCTGCCCGATCGGCCGAAAGACGTAGTGCGGATCGTCGTCCCGATTTGGATCGTTGATAATGCCGCTACGCTTGTCGGTCGAGACCTGGTATTGATCGATCACCCATTCCAGCGCGGAGCCGTTGACGAGGCGATATTCATAAACCTCGGGCGGGATGCTGCTAAGGGTGAGGAACTGGTTGTAGATGAGCGAAGTCTTGTCCTTACTCAACCGCATTTTGGTAACGCGCCAGTCCAGCTTCTCTCCGGCCTTTTCTGTTTTCGCGAGCGGATATTCGGGTTGTTTCTCGTAATGAACATGAATTTCCGCCAACCGCAGGCCTGCCTTCACAAGAGCGCGAAAGACGCCGAGGTCGTCATTGTTCCTCACTCTGTCATCTTGAGCGGAGGGAATGGACTCGCTCCGCGAGTCCATTCACGGAGTCGAAAGACCCCGAGTTCTCGGCGTTTGCTCTTGCGCTCGCAAGGCATTCTCACCACGCACCCGCTCGGGGGAAGTTGGTGCAGAGAACTCCCTGCCACTTTCTTGCCGACCACCGGCAGACGCGGGGTCCCTCGGCTCCGCATGACCGTCCTTCGGACGCTCCCGCTCCACTCGGGATGACAGAGCAGTAGTAGAAGCAGCAACGAAGGGAATGCGCGGCAGCTCGAGGCGCAGCTTCGCGGCGTAGCGCCCGCGGTGCTCGGGGGGTGCAGGACGGCGTAGATGTAGTGAAAGATGTCCCACTTGCTGATGGAGGGATCGTGGTAGCGGCCGCGGAATTGTTCAAGCGCTCAGTCGGTGATATTCGTCCAGGAACCTTACCAGCCCCGTCAGCGGGGTGCCCCTCAACGCGAGGTCTTGGCGACGAAGGTTCTATGCAACCTCCCGGCTGGAGGCCACCCATACGCTAGCGCGGGCTCTTGGCGCGACCGATTCTATGTTTAGCTTTCATCAGCCACCACGCCTCCCGGTACTGTTCGTATTGATACATTTCCCTCCGTCTCCCGTTGGGATGGAAATAGAGGCAATAGCGCTTGCCGATCGCTGCGATAGGGATCACGTACCACGCATCCTCGGGCACCAGGTAAACCACAATCACATCCACCTCAGCGGCAGTGTACATTTCTTCGCCGCGATTTGCATTCCCGCAAGCCCGTATGCCGTAGCCGCGATAACTGGCCTTGTACGCGGACTTCACCTGCACTCGCCACAGTCGGCGTCCTGAACTCACGATGAAGTCGAAGCGTTCGCTGTCTCCATAAGGCTTGGCGACGCCGAATCCCATGCTGACTGCCTTGTACACGAATGCCAACTCGGAGAGTTCCCCCTTCCGCTTCGTGTGACCCCGGTATCCCAGAAGATTTTCACCCTTGCGTAATGCCGCCCCACGCTGGAGGCGAACTGCAGGTTTGTTTTTCATGACACAAATACAAGAACGGCGCCAGCCGTCAGGCTGCGCCGGATCTTTTCTCCTTTAGTGATTTTGGAATTGGTTTAGAACAGGTTCAGAAAATAAAAAAGGCGCGGGGACGAAGCCCGCGCCTTCATTTTGTCTCTATATTCAGAATAGCAGATTGGACAGGGTAAACATGACATGCTTTTCAACTTTATTTTCGCGTTGAAATGAGTGACTTACGAGAAAAGGACGTTGCCAGGGGGCTTGACAAGATTTGGCTCGCGAGTGGATTTCTGTGCTTTTACGAAGGTTTCGTGAAAGTTCCGCGCGCCAGCATACTGGGCGCGTGGGCGGACTCTCCGGTCTGAGTGGAATTCGACGGATGCATGCGCTCTCGGACTTCCTGAATGCGGGAAGTAACAATCGGAGTCCGATATTCAGGATGGCAAAACTCCAGATGCATGCCGCGACCGATGTAGCGCAGTTTGAGCATCGATCCTCCCCAGGTCGAGCCGGCAATCGCCACCAGCACAGGCTCCGGACAATATTCGGGATGCCCTGAAATCATGACCTGACTCTCGCCGAGAAACACGGCGGTATAGCGATGATGCTGGGTTTGGATCTCAAGCACCGTGGAAGGGGGCAGGTCGCCGAGGGAGACTCCGCCCTCGATTTCTGACTGGACAACGTTGGCGTTCACTTCGTCACTGAGATTGGGATGAGGTATGAACATGGTGCCAGTCCGTCTGGCCAGAGCAACCGTTCGAAAGATAATACCAGAGGAAGGGCTGCCGTCGAAGGTTACTTATGGGCGGTGGCGGGAAGCCGCCTTCTGGGGTTCCGACAGGGGAAAGTTAGGTTCCTCTCGGCCTGATCTTGAGCAAGGAATCGAGCAGAATGTCCAATTCTTGGACTGGAGTGTGGGTTCCGAGCAAAAATCAGCCAGACTTTATGAGTCTGGCTCTGCTCGCGAACTCATATGGTTTCGCGGCAGCTACTGGCCAATCGAACTGGCCACCGCAGAAAATACGTTATTTGAACTTGATCCAATCAACCGAATGGTTCCGACCACAAGTACCAGGATGACCGCCAGCATCACTGCGTATTCGGCAATGTCCTGGCCCTGATCATCCGTCCACAAGTTTCGAAAGGTGTTGATGTTCATCCACTCTCCTTTCTAATTGGTGAGCACAGTTTGCTCTCCGCTCTCTGAAAATACAAGTATCAATTCATCTTTCGCAAGAAAAAAAAGAGCGAGATCTTTGGAGTCATTCTCGGAATTAGATTCCGCAAAAAGAAAGCATCTTAATCGTAGCGTTGCGCTCCCGACAAGCGGGTTCGTCACATTCTCTGGCAGTCGTCCCAAAGTTACTGTCGGACCGCGAAACAATCCATTATTCTACTGACCGGGATCTCACGAAGGTCCTTTGGAAAGTTGTGACCCTAGTTGGTTAAGGTTCGAGGAATGCACAAGTCTGCTACGCGACGCTACGCCCGCTATCGTACCGAGATACCGATTATTGTGAAGGTGCTGGGGAAGGATGGGTTCGTCCGTATCCACGGCCGCTGCTTTGAGATTGCCGAAGCCGGGCTGGGCGCCGTGATTTCCAGCGAGTTGACGGCGGGAGAGATGGTCACTTTGGAATTCTCGATTCCAGACGTTGCTGAGGTGTTTGTAATGCGATCGGTGGTCCGGCACCGCATGGGGTTTCTGCACGGTTTCGAATTCATTGGCGCACTCACCAAGCAAAGCGAACAGATCCTGGCATTCTGCCAAACGCTGGAGCCCTCCTAAATCAGGCGGTGTAGACACCGCGCCCATGGCCGTTTTAGACTCACGTCTGGTCTTGAGGCGTGTCCGACTGACCGTCTCATGTGCTCGCAGTTCCTAATAGTGTTTTTCCGTTTCGGCGGTTCATCTCCCATATCGAGGTAGGAAATGAGGCTCAAGGTGTCTTTTTGCGGGTTGAAACTCCCGGTGGTCCTGGTCGCTGGCTTTTTCTTGTTCCACAATGTGGAGCGCATTGCGGTTGCAGAGACCGCGTCCCCGGCTGCGGTGCCCGCCTCGGTGAACGCCATCACACTTTCGGTTTCGCCGAATCCAGCGAAGGTCAAGGAAAAGGTCACGCTGACGGGCACGGTCACGACCAACCAAAAAGCCGCAACCGGAGGCACCGTTACCTTTTTCGATGGGAAGCTGACGTTGGGTAGTGCGCAAGTCGTGGGCAAGAAGCCGGCCAAGGGGTATAAGACGGGCACTGCGACCTTGACCACGATCGTCTCGCCTGGCTCCCACAACCTCACGGCTATATACGGAGGAACTGCCGGCTCGCCGAAAGTAGTGCGATCGAAACGGGTGGTGCTGAAGGTTACGGGAAAGACCGGAAGTACGACCGTGCTCACTGCGAAAGCCAATGCGCAGCACCCCAATAATTACGATTTCACGGCGAGCGTGCGTGGTTTCGGACTGGCGGCGCCGCAAAACACGGTGGACTTTACTGATATCACCGCGAAGACGGACCTGGGCACGGCGACGATTGATCCCAAGAGCCTGGCACATGGTTTTGGCAACGCGCTGGTAACTAATGCGGCCGGTGCGCCGGTGCTATCGGTTGTCGCCGATTTCAATGGCGATGGCTTTCCGGATGTTGCCACGGCGAATGCGGCGTTCGGTCCGAGCACCATGGCGGTGTTCCTGGGCAAGGCGAACGGCGAGTTCCAGACGCCGGTGTCTTATCAAACGGGATATTTCACCAGCGGGATTCTGGCGGGCGACTTCAACAACGATGGGATTCTCGATCTGGTCGCGATGAGCCAGGACGGAACAATTGCTCTCTTCCTTGGCAGAGGCGACGGTACGTTTAAGACGCCGAAGACGGACAACATTGGAGGCCTGCCGGTTGCGATCGTCATGGGAGACTTTAATCGCGATGGCGTTCTGGACTTTGCCACCATCGACTACTTTGCCAACACAACTTCGATATCACTCGGCAACGGTGATGGAACCTTTCAATCGGCGGTGCCTTACGCGGTTGGAGTCAACCCTTACGATATGGCCAGCGCGGATTTCAATGGCGACGGCTATCAGGATCTGGCAGCCGTGAACGAGAATGACAACACGGTCAGCGTCCTGCTCGGCAAAGGCGACGGGACGTTCCAACCTCAAAAGACTTACGGCACTGGGAACCAGGTGGAATTCGTGACCACCGGAGATCTGAATCTTGATGGCAAGCAGGATATTATTGTGGCCAATTATGCGGACGAGGACGTTGGCGTTCTGCTTGGCAACGGTGATGGAACGTTCCAACCGCAGGTGACTTATAAGGTCGGCGGGCCCGATTCCGGCCTTGCCATTGCTGATCTGAATGGCGATGGCGTTCCCGACATCGCCGCTTCTTATTACCATCCCTCGCAGGTTGGCGTGCTTTTGGGCAAAGGCGATGGCACGTTCGAGGCAGTGCGTGCCTTCAATACCACGCAGTCGCAAGGCTACACCGTGACCGTCGCTGACCTGAACGGGGATGGCGCTCCTGATCTGATCAGCAGCGATCTCCATGCTTCCATTAGCGTCCTGCTCAATGGGACTTCAGCCAAGGCGAAGTTGACAGATGTAGCGGTTCCCGGGACCTCGAAAGACGTAGAGGAAATTGTAGCCAAGTATAGCGGGGATTCGAGATACACGAGCTCGAAATCGAAACCGGTTAAGGTCAAGGGTTCGGGCGGGAAGGCGAATTAGTAACCCAGCTGCCCCGCTTACGATAGAAAGACGGTTCGTTCGGAGGACACGATCCATGACGAACAAAGCCAAGAGCGTCTCGATGGCGATCGTATTCGCGGTGGTGATTGTGCTACCCCTGGTCGCACCGGATTCAACGCAAGCGCAGACTTTCACCGTGCTTTATACATTCAAGAGCACCACGAAGGGCGAACAGCCGGATGCAAGTCTGACCATGGATTCAGCCGGGACTCTTTACGGCACCACCCAGTACGGCGGCACGAAAGGTGGTTTTGGAACCGTGTTCGAGCTAGACACCAACGGCAAAGAGACAGTGCTCCGGAGTTTCGCGGGGACGCCGGATGCGGAAGATCCGTACGCCGGCTTGACTCGGGATCAAAACGGCGACTTGTACGGCACGACTCTTTACGGCGGCACGCAAGGCGGCTTCGGGACCGTATTCAAGCTGCATGCCGGCAAAGAAACGATCCTTCACAGCTTCGCCGGCACTCCGGACGGAGAAGATCCGCGCTCAGTGTTGGTTCGGGATGCCGCTGGCAATCTTTATGGGACCACGCAATATGGCGGCACCAACGGCGGCTATGGAACCGTATTCAAGCTGGATTCGGCAGGCAAATTGAACCTGCTGCACAGCTTTGCGGGAACGCCGGACGGGGAAGATCCATACTCCGGTGTGCTTCGGGACAAGGCCGGCAACCTTTATGGCACGACGCAATATGGCGGCGCTAAGGGCGGATTCGGAACCGTCTACAAGCTGACTGCGAAACGTAAACTGACCCTGCTGCACAGCTTCGCGGGAACGCCGGATGGGGTAAATCCCTTCGCAGGTTTATTGATGGATGCGGCGGGCAATCTTTACGGCACGACTTATTACGGCGGAACGAACGGCGGCTTTGGAACCGTCTACAAGCTGACTGCGAAAGGCAAACTGACCCTGCTGCACAGTTTCGCCGGGACGCCGGACGGGCAAAATCCTTATGCGCGGTTGATTCGCGATGCCGCCGGCAATTTGTACGGGACGACGTTTTATGGAGGCACGTCCGGCTACGGTTCGGTGTTCAAGCTGGATACCGCCGGGAAGCTTACGATTCTGCACAGTTTCACTGGCTCGGCAGACGGGGCCCATCCTATTGCGGGCTTGATCCCGGACAAGGCGGGAAATCTCTATGGCACCGCCAGCGACGGTGGTGATTTGAATTGCGGATTCTCGGGCTGCGGAACCGTGTTCAAGATCGCTCCTTAAACCATTTTCGGTGGCGTAACGCGGACCGCTGTTTCCAGGATAGCTTGTAGAGACGTGATTAATTACGTCGGCGAGACGTCGCTGACCGCTTGCCTGAGTTTCGAATCCGACAGCCTTTTTGCTATGCTCGGGGGGCATGATTTCCAGTATCAGCTATGTGCTCCTTGCCGTCGCTGCCATTCCGTTTATCTATTATCTGATTGCACTGTTCAGCTCATGGCAATTCTTTCGCAGCACTAAACATCGCACCGAGGCAAATCATAGCTTTGCTCCGCCGGTGAGTAATCTCAAGCCGATTCGCGGGCTTGATCCCGACGCCTACGAAAACTTCGCCAGCTTCTGCCGGCAAGACTATCCAGATTACGAACTGCTTTTCTGCGTGGGCGAAGAGGACGACCCGGTTGTTCCCATTCTGCGGAGACTGGAGAGCGATTTTCCCGAGCGTCGAATTCGTGTGTTATTCGGCTCGGGAGGCCGAGGATCGAACGACAAAGTGGTCAAGCTGGCCCGCCTGGTGAGCGAGGCTCAGCACGAAGTGGTTGTAATCAGCGACAGTGACGTGCGAGCGCGTCCGGATTACCTGCGCACCGTGGTGGCTCCGTTGGCTGATCCGAAGGTCGGCGCTGTTACCTGTTTTTATGTGCCGATTGAAGACAAGACGCTCACCGAGAGTTTGCAAACGATTGGCATGTTTTCCGACTTCTATGCCGGAATCCTGGTCGCGCGTCAGCTTGACGGAGTGAAGTTTGCACTGGGGCCGACCATTGCCACCACGCGCACGCGGCTGGCTGGATTCGGCGGCTATAGCGCGATTGCGAACCGTCCCGCGGATGATTTGCTGGTGGGCCGCCTCATTGCTGAACAGGGCTATGAAGTTGAACTCTTGCCCTACACGATTTTGACGGTTGCCGACTACGGGTCGCTGCGCGATCTTCTGCACAAGCGCCTGCGCTGGGTCGTGGTGATGCGCCATATGCGGCCTTGGGGGCACTTCGGGCTGTTTTTTACCCAGGGTTTGCCCTGGTCGTTGGCAGCGATGGCGATCCATCCTTCGGCAGGGGTTGCGCTTGGTTATCTTGGTATCTATCTTGTCTTGCGCTTTGCCATGACCTTGATGGTTGGCGTGTGGGGCCTGAAGCAGGATTCGGTGTGGAAGAAGTTAGGATTGATCCCGGTATGGGATGCCCTGGCTTTTGTCATTTGGCTGATAAGTTTTGCGCGCAACAGCATCCGGTGGCGTGACGGCGAATACTATATTCGCGACGGCAGGCTCGTTCCCGTGGTTCCGGCGAGCGTTGAGCCAGCGGCTTGAGGATCAGCTAGTTGTTATCGCACGACCTTGCCGCTGACCTCGTTGCGAGTTCTCTTGCTACGACTCCCGTTGCTCTTCGCGGCGGATCCACCTACGACTTCCAAGGAAGCTTCGACTACAGGCGCGGGTTCGCGACTGGTCTGTACCCGGCGCTCATTGCGGGGTTGTCGCCAGTTGATCTGCGGCAGCATTACGGCTGGATCGATGCGGTCGCGATACTTCAATGCCACATTCATCAGCGAGTCCAGCAAAGAGTCGGAAAGCAGGTGAGGGTGCAGGCCAAGTTCGATCAGTTTTGAGTGTTTCGCGTTGTAGTAGTGCTCCTGCGCTTCCACTCGCGGATCGGCGAGATGCTCGACTTCGACCGTCAAACCCAGTTTCTCTCCTGCAGTTTTGACCATTTGCGCAAGGTCCAAAACAGAGAACTGTTCCGTGAACTGGTTGAATACCCGGCACTCGCCTTGCGCGGCAGGATTCAAACACGCGATCTCAACGCACCGCACGGTGTCGCGAATGTCGAGGAAGCCGCGGGTTTGACCTCCCTTTCCGTACACCGTGAGTGGGTGTCCAATAGCGGCCTGAACACAAAAGCGATTGAGCACCGTGCCAAAGACTTCGTCGTAGTCGAAGCGATTGATGAGCGCCTCGCTCAGGGCTACCTCGTCCGTCATCGTGCCATAAACAACGCCCTGGTTGAGATCGGTGGCGCGCAGCCCCCACGCCTTGCAGGTGAACATGATGTTGTGGCTATCGTGCACCTTGGAAAGATGGTAAAAAGACCCGGGCTGTTTGGGATACGGCACCGTGTCGCGGCGACCATTGTGCTCGATTGTGATGTAGCCTTCTTCGATATCGATATTCGGCGTGCCGTATTCGCCCATCGTGCCCAGTTTGATGAGATGGCAATCGGGCTGGAACTCACGTAGGGCGAAGAGCAGATTGAGCGTGCCGACGACATTGTTTACCTGGGTGAAGACCGCATGCTTGCGGTCGATCATGGAATAGGGAGCGGCTCGTTGTTCAGCGAAGTGGACGACGGCCTCGGGTTCGAAATCTTTGACGACGTCGGAGAGGAAGTCGTACTCGGTGACATCTCCGACGAAGAGTTCGATACGATTCCCCGTGAGTTCCTGCCAGACCTTCAGGCGATCTGAAAGCGGAAGGATGGGCGTCAGCGTTTGCACGCCGAGTTCGTGGTCCCATTGCCGGCGCGCAAAGTTATCGGCTATCGCAACCGAGTGCCCCTTGCCTGACAAATACAAAGCCGTTGCCCAACCACAGTAGCCATCGCCCCCGAGCACCGCAACCCTCATTTTGCCCCCTCGCTGCTGTTCCTGAAAATGATTGACCGGAAACTGCACTTCCTAGAATGACACGCACTTCGGACAGATGTCTAACCGGCTTTACCCTGAGCTTCTTGTCCTGAGAGTAACAACTATTCTAAAACAAGGCGACCGCTTTTGGCGGCTCGCCTTGAGAAATAGAGATCGGATGATTCGTCAGAACCACTTTGCCGCCGCTCGCCGCGACCAGGTTCAGATCGGCAGCGCCCACCAGGGATTCAAGCTCAGATACCACGTTTTCTTTGGCGATAATGTAGGAACGCTCCGGTTTCAGCCAAAGATTCTTGAATTGCTGATTGTCGATAAACACGTCGGGCACGCCGGGAGCGTAGGCGCCATATTCGAGATTGAAGAAACGGCCATTGCGAAGCAGCGCGGTGCGGTTAGTGTAGAAAAAGATGGAAGAAAACGTGTAATAGTGGTGATCCACAATCAGCGTCCCTTCCGGCGACTTCAAGAGCGCCTCCGCCAGCGGCCGCGAGGACATAAAGGGGTCGAAAACGGCCATGGCGAGGCGCGCCGCATGGAAGAAGAGCACCATCATCAGTGCAGCAGCCAAAAAGGCACTATTCCCCGTGAATCGCCATGTTGCCAAAGCGCCAACGCAAAAGGCGATCGCCGCCATCAGCAGTGGTACGCGGAGATATGCAAAGGACGCGAGAGTGAGATCCTGCATGTGGCCGAGTGCGAGCTTATAGGCCCCGGGATGCCGACTGAGAGCTTCCGAAATGTCTCCGGGGGCGGGAAGGGTGCGGGTGAGAACAAAGAGAGTCAACGTCGCCAGCCCAGCACATGCTGTAATGACTGAGAGCACGCGGGTGCCTCTCCGTATCCAGTCGCCTCCCGCTGCCATCGCCGAACCCAGGAGCAGGGCAAGCGCGGGATAGCAAGGCATCGAATAATATTCCTGCGTCGTCGAGAAGGTAAAGAAAATCAGCACAAATCCGACACAACACAGCGCCAGCAGCCGCGTACGGCCGGCTCGATCTGAGGGCTTGAAGGAAAGCCTGGCGATAGCAGGGAAATAGACGCTCCAGGGGAACAGCCACACCAGGTGAAATAACCAGAAGTACAAGCGCGGTACAGTGTCGTAGTCTCGCGGATAGCGTAGATTCAGGAAACGTAGCAATTGCTCATTGATGAAGAAGAACCAAAAAAAACCATGATATTGTCCCGGCCCACTGTGCAGGGTAAAGGCAAAGTAAGGCGGATTGCGCAGAGTGGCTAGAATATGCCAGGGTGCGGCGATAAGCAGGACGATCAGCAATCCACTGAAAGGACGCAAACGACGCCATGTCCGGGCGGAAAATAGTTGATGGGTGAGCGCAAGGTAGATCACGCCGGCCGCAAGTGGAAACAGGACTCCGATCAAACTCTTGAGCAGCAGACCCAGCCCCAGGTTCGCGGCGAGCACGAGAGCCCAAAACCGCGGATCTGCCTCCTCTTCGTCAAGGGCGCGAAGGAACGCCCACAAGCCAAGAGCGACCGTAAAGGTCAGCATTACGTCAGGGATCAGAATCCGGGTGAACAAAAACAGCCCGATGCAGGAGGCCACGCACAGACCCGCATAGAATCCGGCTCGCTTTCCAAAGGCCCAGGTCCCGAATGCGGCCGTTAGCAGACAAAGCGCAATGGCCGACACCGCAATTGGAACGCGGGCGGCCCAGTCGTGTACTCCGAAAATCATGTAGCTCGCGGCCATGGCCCAGTAGACCAGGGGAGCCTTCTCCAGGTAGACCACGCCATCCAGTCGCGCCGTGACCCAGTCGCCTGAAGTCAGCATGTTGCGCGCGATCTGCGCCTGCACAGCGTCTACGTCATCCATGAGGGAGGGCGGGGAAATGATGCACCCGAGATATACGGCTCCCGCCACCAGCAGAACACCTAGATATAGGTACCAGTTTTTTCTGCTATCCAAACGTTGGTCTCTCGGGAGCCTGCTACCTGAATCCCCCACTTTTTCATCCACAGAAACAGCACCATCAAACCCCATAGGTGATATCCGACATTGATTCGTCTCTCCAGGTGATCTTGAATCTGCTTCTCAATTACATCCCGACGGAAAAGGCATGAATGCTGCGATGCGCCCGCCGTCAAAACCTCAAGCATCAGCGGACGCAGACAGCCCCGAAGCCAGTCATGGGCTGGGATGTCGAATCCGACCTTCTTCCTTTGAAGAACGGACTTCGGCAGCTTATCTCGCATCAGTTCCTTGAGAAGAATCTTTTGCCGCGAACCCTGGATCTTCAGAGACGCGGGAACTGTCGCGGCGAATTCAACGATGCGGTGATCGAGGAACGGCGGCCGCACTTCGAGCGAGTGTGCCATGCTCATGCGATCCGCCTTGTTCAGAATATCGTCGGGAAGAAAATATCTTTGATCGAACCACAAAAACGGCGCCAGATCATCGCCTTTTCGCGAACGATTCCGCAGTTCATGAAGAATGCGGTCGAGAGCGCGCGGAAGCCCCGAGCGCAGGAGAGCGGCTTTTTCCACGTCGGAAAAGGTCCCGTTCCAATAAACGTGACTGCGATCGGGCGTCATCAAAGAGCCCTCAAGAAATCGCTTCAGTTGATATTCAAGACTGATCTTCTCGTCGGAGACCGGCCAGACGCGTATCGTATCGAGCGCAAGCTGGAGAACTGCTCGCGGCAATCGGCGGGCAATCGCAGCCAGATGATTCGCTCGATGAGTGAGATAGCCACCAAACAATTCGTCCGCACCTTCGCCGCTCAAGCTGACCGTCGTTCTGGTCTTGCTCAGTTTGGAAAGGAACCAGACAGGTAGCGCTCCGGCATCCGCCGATGGTTCATCCGAGTAGTATGCGAACTCTTCGATCGCGCTACCCAGATCGACTTCAGGGTTCAGATCCAGTTCTTCGTGATCGGTCTCATATAGTTGCGCGACCTCGCGGATGTATGAGGTCTCGTCGAAACTCCGCCCCTGAAATGAAATCGAGAACGTCTTGAGCGGCGCGCTGGATTCAGTCGCCGCGTAGTGCAAAATCGTAGAAGAATCGATTCCGCCGCTAAGCCACATGCCCAGCGGAACGTCAGAAATCAGGTGCTCGCGGATCGATTGCCGGAGAAGAGTGTCCAATTCCTCTCGAGCGGATTCGAGCGTCCAATCACGGGCAACGCCGATCGGTAAACGCCAGTAGGGCTCCGAAGACACATCGCCGTCTCGCCACTCCAGCCACTCCCCTGGAGGAAGTTTTTCAATGCCCTCCACCAGCGTCCAGGGACACGGCACATAATTTAGTGACAAATAACAATCCAGACCGTCCAGACTCAGTCGCCGCTCAATCTCATGATGGATCAGAATCGCCTTCAGTTCGGAGCCGAAGAAGAGGTCTTCTCCGCGACGCGCGAAATATAACGGCTTGATCCCCATCCGATCACGCGCCAGCACGAGTCGCTTGGTCGATTTCGTATAGAGAGCGATCGCGAACATGCCCCGCAATCGCGCAAAACACCCGGTATCCCATTCGAGGAAGGCTCGAAGAACAGTCTCTGTATCGCAGTGCGAATCAAAACGATGACCCAATTCTTCCAGTTCGCGTCGCAATTCCCGATGATTATAGATTTCGCCATTGAACACGATGGCTACATCGCCATCTTCCGACAGGATGGGCTGGTCGCCGGAACCGAGGTCGATAATCTTAAGCCGCGTTGCTCCGAGTGAGCAGAGGCTGGACTGGAACACACCTTGCTGGTCCGGCCCACGGTGGATCAGCGTGTCCGTGGCTCTCCGAATGCGATCGGAATCAGGTATCCAATGTTTGTGGGTGAAACCGACGATTCCACACAAGTGCCTGCACCTCTTCCGTGTTCTTCAGATCAGCTTGCGCTTGCGTCAGAGCAGTTCGCCGAGAACGCGACTCCGCAGAAGCACGCCTGCGCAGAGAGCTAGCTGTTTTACGCTGAAACTCAATCCTAACGGGCTTTTTGATGATGCACAATCAAAAGATTGCAACCATCGGACGTCCCGATAAGGCCATCGAGGTTTCCCGCCTACACACTACCGCCGGCCTAAGATCACCAAGGCGACGCCGACGCAAACCAGAAGCACGCCCGCCCACCTTCTCCGCGTAACCTTCTCGCCGAGAAAGAACCTCCCACCGAGGGCTCCGCCGGCGTAACTCAGAGCCGTGACCGGAACCACCAGGCTGACGTTTTCCATGGAAAGCACCGCGAGCAATGAAAAGAACGCGGTCCCCATAAGGCTAAGACCTAGCCACATCCACGGGACTCGCAATGCGCGGCTGGCAACGCGAAGTAAAGCAGCCGGACGGAAATCCTTGACCTCACCGACCGTCTTCATCGCACGACTGACGCATAGCTCGCCTCCGGTGCCGGCGCCGATAATCAGCAGATACAAAATAAGCTCGCGCACCTAGCTGGGCTCCGTAGTTCGTGGCGGAGTGTGTCCAACCACCAACACGCCAAGGCAGATGACCAGCACCCCCAGCCAGCGCAACGGCGTAACCACTTCCCGAAGCATGAAGTGAGCCATGAGTGCGACCATGGCGTAGGCGACCGACGAGGCGGGCTGGACGTAGCTGTAGTCCGCCCACGAGAGCACCAGCATGTAAGCCACAAAGAAGGTAATAAGAGACCCGATGCCCAGCCAGATCGTGCCCGAGGTGAGCACGCGAGCAAGCAGATCCATCGCTTGCGCCAGCGTTCCCATTCCTGCCGCGCCGATCTGCTTCATCCCCTTGCCGAGCAGCACATTGCCCAAGGGGCCAAAAATAACCATCAAAAGGATCAACAGGTAGGTCTTGAAGTGTAGGCCCGCAGAGGACTTCATTCGTGAAAGGAACCTTTCCTCCAATCGGGATCGCGCCGGTTCACCTGCGTCAGGAAGTCGGGAGACGCCACACCATTCTCAGGAATCATAGTTTCATGTTACTTGATTTTAGGACTGCGCCCAAGCGATTGGCATGGTTCGGAATGCCTCTCACTCGTAGCGGAGGCTTTCCACCGGATCCAGCTTCGCAGCGCGTGCGGCTGGCATGGTTCCGAACACAATGCCTACCAGCGAAGAGACCACGATGGCCACGATCGCCGAAAGTCCTGAAATAGGGATGCGGTACTGGGTCAAGAAGCGCACGGAGAAAGGCACAAGCAATCCCAGCACGACGCCGGCCAATCCTCCGATCAGGGAAATCAGAATTGCCTCCGACAGAAACTGGAGTCGGATCTCGGCGTTGGTCGCGCCAATTGCTTTGCGAATTCCGATCTCGCGAATGCGCGATGTAACCGTCGCCAGCATGATATTCATGATGCCGATGCCGCTCACGAGCAGAGTGACAGTCGCAATCAGCAGCAACACCAACGTCAGGGCATTCGCGGTGCGGTCCGCCACGCTGACCAACTCCGTAAGATTCTGGACCACATAATTCGACTCTGGCCGATGACGAGACTGGACCACCTCGCGAATCCTTTCCGTCACCGGAATCACGATCGAAGGATCGGCCGCCGAGAAGTAAAGCTGCCGGACGGTTGGCGTGTCCGTAAAATAGCGGCTTACGCTGTAGGGGATCACGATGGTGTTGTCGGTGACTTCCGACTGCCCGAAGGTATCCACTCGCTCCCGGAACGTTCCAACAATCGTGAAGGGCAGCCCGCTCAGCTTGACCACCTTGCCAATCGCGTCGCCAACCGATCCATAGAGTTGTTCTGCCAGTTTCTCCTGCATCACGCCTACTTTATTTCGCGCCTGCTCGTCCTCCCCGTCAAAAAATCTTCCCGAGAGAACCACCAGATTGCGCACAGCACTGTAGTCGGGAAGCGTTCCCAGGACCCGAAGGTCACGCTCCTTGCCGCCGCCGATCGGAATGCGCTCATCCAACGGGACCACAGGAGAAGCGGCCACGATTCCGGATACACGTTCCAGAACCACATGCATGTCATCGATCGTCAGAAGATCGGGAGGCGTGTTGCGCTGCCCTCCTCCGTCATACTCAACATCGATCATGTTGGCGCCGATCGATTGAATCTGGTTCAGGACGTACTGCTTTCCGGTCATTCCAATTGTGACCACCAAAATCAGGGAAGCAGTACCAATGACCATCCCCAATGCGGTCAGGGAGAAACGTACCTTGTTGCTGCAGAATGTGTCGTAGGCGAAGCTGACAATCTCCCCAAAAACCAGCTTGGGCGGAGAACTCGCAGTCGCTGTAGCAGTCGCCATACTCATTTAGATGCTACGCAGATAGCGATGGAGGCACAATTGACGGCTTAGAACCTAAGTAATGTCGATAAATCCTGACGCTGGAGAGAAGTCGTGACCCCGGGCTAACGTCGTGCTTTTCGACGTTAGGTTGGGGATTTTGACGGAGTTCGAACTCGAGTTGCTCCCGTAGAAAAAGCCCGCCCATCTCTGGCCGGGCTTTGTTTAGATTCAAATCTACTTCGGCATGACCTCGCGAGCCAGGTGGCTTGCCACGACGTCCCGAACAGGCGGCGGCCTAAGGGGAAGCCGTGGTTGCGTCGTGCCCTGATCGCTGTTTTCGGCATCAATCTTGGCATTGGAATCGCAATGCGGTTCAGCCACGGACATCACGTTCATCTGACAGGCCAAGCGAACGTGAGCAACTGGATCCTGATCGGCTCGGCGGCGACTGTTCTTTTGATGAACATTTGGCCATTGCCGCCAGTGAAAGCAGAGCCACGATAGAGATCCAATATTCTGCTGGCCTAGGTCACTCGCACATCGGCGAGGTGGCCCACCCCAACGTCGTGCCTTTCGAAGTTGCGATCGGATTTGACGTGTATGGGTAGGGCCAGCACGATGCTGTGGCGCAATGGTGCGACGTCGCTTCGCCCCGCTACAAGTGTTAAGTACTGCGGCTGATGCACAAATCTCTGGCGGCAATCACCCGGCGATCTTCGCTTAACCCACGAGCGCACTCGACGTTCGTCACGCCCGGCAATTCCGCTAACCCGGCCTTGCGGCTCTCGCGCTCCAGTATTCTTTGAACAACTGCGAAGAGGGCCGCTGTCTGCTCCACATTCCTGCGCCCGGATTCCCGAGAATTATGAGGTACGAGAGCGATCACCGTCATTTCGCACGGTGACCTGTTCGCGCCGGAGCCGCAGAGTTCATCGAATAATGACAGTTATCAGAGCCGAAAACGGCTGAACTGGGAAGCGCCGAAACTGACAGCGACGCCCCCAGTCCTTGACGTAATCAAGCGGAGATCCTAATTACCTATTCGGTGATGTGCGCGATCCAGTTGCCAAACGTCTGGCCCTTGACGTACTGGCCGGCCATGGTAGAACCGTCGGCGGAGATACTGACGGCAGTGGTCAGGGTCGTGCCTGCGGGAATCTTGGCGCCGAGTTTTTTCAGTGCGCTCGCGAGCTTTTGCATGTGGGAGGAGGAGGTCCAAGTAAAAGCCTCAATCCCGCCACCGAAGGGATCGCCGCTCCAGCCCACAACTCGTCCATTGTCCGAGATGCCATTGGCGATGCTTTGATCTGTGGCCAAGTGCGACAGTGTGCCCAACTTGATCAACCCACGCTTGTCGGAATAAAAGAACGCAATCCCATACCCGCTTGCGCCCGGGGACTGTCCCACGATCTTTGTACCGTCGCTGTTCACAGCCGTGGCTTCGCCGATCGTTTTGGCACCGAGAAATAAGTCGTGTTTTCCACCCACCCAGCGCACGGGACGGCGAGGGCCGGTGGGATCTTCCCAAAAGCCGACGATCGTCTTTCCATTGGCCGAGATGGCGCTAGCGCGGCTGCTATGGTTGCCGGCCGGATGCCCTAGAGAGATGTTTCCGGTCTTCGCTGTCCACTCGAATCCTTCCGCAGCTGTGCAAGTCCAAGCCAGTCCCACAGCTACCTTGCCGTTGAAGCTGACTCCGTAACCGCTGCCCCAGCTGTTGCCGATCTTTGTGCAACCATTGTGAGGATGGCCCAGGTCAACCAGGCCACCGGCGTTCCAGAGGGCCGGCCTGCTGAAACCGTCCGATCCGATGTAGCCGCTGATGATGGTGGAGCCGTCGCGCGAGACTCCGATTGAGCTCGAATAGGGATCGCCCGGGCCGAGATCTTCAAATCCGCCCGCAGCGGTCCAGCGATAGATCTCGCCGCCGTAATTTGCAGCCATGACGCTGCCGTCGCCGGAAAGTGCGTAGTTCGCCCACGTGCCCGTGACCGGGTCGGAGATAGTCTGGAAGGTTGCGGTTGCCGCCATCGCCGATAGGGAGAGGCTTGAGAACAGGCACACTAGGCCTGCGTTGATTAACCATTTCTTCATTTTCGGGGATCCTTTATCTGATTTGGACTGTTGCCACAGAGACATTAAGTATACAGCGTGAACGTTATTACGAATGATTGTTGGGACGAAGGCCGCTGGAGAAACAAGCTGCTAGCCGTCCGTGACGACGCGGACCGCCGCGACCTCGCTCACAGCTTGCTGAGTGTGCACTGATTTTGCAAGACTTGCTGACTCGACGCGGACGTTGCACGAGACCCTCGTAATGGACTGCAGGGAACCGCTTGCTGAAAGATCATTGCATGCTTGAGGGAAACAGTCGTTGCGCTAGGGCAACCTGGTCCTTTATCCGACCAAAGCTAGCGACGAACCGGGAGTTTTCGTGTGGTAGACAGATTAAATAATCCGTATAAAGTGCGGACTGTGACTTCCAACACCCTCTTTTTCCAAATCAGGCTCCAGATGCGTCGAGAGGGTTTCGATTGACGAAGGGAAGATCTTTCTGTCCTTCCTCATTCACTCGGCGGCTCGTTGTTCAGAGTGCGTTGACCTCGTTGAATGGTTTTGCAGAGCTGTTGGAGATGGAGTCGCGTTGACGGCATCCCCGTTACAGCTATACGTGAAGGGAAACACTATCGTGTACATCAATTAAGCGACAAACAGCAAGCGGTTGCGTTGCTGTATGTGATTGCAACGTGCGGTTCGCTGTTTTTCACAAGGATCAAGATGATGGTGATCTTCGGCGCGGCAACCTCGCGATTCTCTTGGCGGTAATGGAGTGCAAACGATACGCGTTCACCTCGCTGTGGTGTGCGTACGCGGCGGTCGCAAGCGTGATCATCCTCGCTTACTTCTGGAGGAGCAGCGCAGAGCGGCCGTTTCTCGACGTCTAGAAGCCATGGAAGATAGACCGCATTATTGAGAATGATTTTTGTTGGTTGATTTGTCTGCTGGCGATTAGGAATCACGTGTGGGCATGGATTAGGCCTTTTTGATCGTGTGCGGCGGACGGCACGGAGTTGCGCCAAGGCGAATTGAGCCGTTAGCAACCCTGCTCGGCAGTTTTTTGAAAAAACCACGATGTTGACTCATCGTGGCGAACCGCCATTTTAGAGGGCGCCAGAAGAGGAGGGAACGGCGATTGGGCGCTGCTACTCTGGCTCAGCGTCAGGAAGAGCGCTTCGACACCGTTTGCGTCCCTACTTTCGGTTTGCCGACAATCCATTCATAAATCGCCGTATCCTCTCAACCGAGTGGCGGAGGCTATAATTGCCCGCACGCATGACTCTCACTTCTGGCACCAAACTCGGCCCTTATGAAATCGTTGCGCTGCTCGGCGCAGGCGGCATGGGAGAAGTATACCGAGCTCTCGATACGCGGCTCGGACGCGACGTCGCGGTTAAGGTGCTGCCAGTGGGGATGGCAAAGGATCCGGACCGATTGCGCCGCTTCGAACAGGAAGCGCGAACCATCGCGACGCTGAACCACCCGAACATACTCGGAATCCACGACATCGGGGCAAACGATGGTGCGCCGTTTCTGGTCAGCGAACTTCTTGAAGGGCAGACCCTGCGGGAGAGGCTTGAATCGGGGCTGCTGCCGGTGCGGCGCGCGATGGAGTATGCGCTCGGCATCGCGCAGGGGCTGTCGGCCGCGCACGACAAAGGAATCGTACACCGGGATCTGAAGCCGGAGAACGTGTTTATTACGCGGGATGGGCGGGTCAAAGTTTTGGATTTCGGGCTGGCGAAGTTGATGCGCCCCGAAGAGAGCCGTGACACTGTGGCAACGCTGGCAAGCCCAGCGACCTTGCCGGGTATGGTGTTGGGAACGGTCGGCTATATGTCACCGGAGCAGGTGCGGGGTGAATCCAGTGATGCGCGCTCCGATATTTTCAGTTTTGGCGCGGTGCTGTACGAAATGCTAACCGGTAAGCGCGCGTTCAAACGTGAGACGTCCGCGGAAACGATGACCGCGGTTTTGCGGGAGGAACCGCCGGAGCTCAACGACACCGGCTGGCAAGGTCCGCCGGGGCTGCAGCGGATTTTGACCCGATGCCTGGAGAAAGGTGTCGATCGACGATTCCAGTCGGCAAGCGATCTGGCGTTTGCCATCGAATCGCTGAGCGGAACGTCGTCAACGAGGAGCATAGCTCAGTTGAAGGTGAAGCGAGCCTGGCTGCCATGGACAGCGATGGCGCTCGGTATGTTGGTGCTGGGGGCGGGGCTGTGGCTGCTGGGACGCTGGTCTGCCGCAAAACCACAGCCGAAGTTCACCCGGCTGACCTATCGACAGGGCTATCTATCCAATGCGCGCTTTGCCAGGGATGGGCAAACAGTTGTTTATAGTGCACAGTGGAACAACGAGCCGTTGCAGGTCTACACAGTGCGGATGGAGTTTCCGCAATCCTCCAAAGTGGATCTTCCGAGTTCGACCCTGCTCGCCCTTTCCGCCAGCGGAGACATGGAACTTGCGGTGGACCCGGTGAGTGGGCTGTATTTTCTGAGTGGCACGATGGCGCAGGCGCAGATGGCGGGCGGTACGCCGCGCTCGCAGGAGAAGGACGTGATTGCGGCGGACTACGCGCCCGATGGCAAGACGCTGGCACTGGTGCGTCTAGCGAACCGGAAAGTGCAGCTGGAGTATCCGGCAGGAAAAGTAATTTATGCAACCGCCGGTTACCTTGATTATGTCCGCGTGTCTCCCTCCGGCAAGGAAGTCGCATTCGTAGAACATCCGGTATACGGCGATGATCGAGGCTGGGTATCCGTTTTCGATGCGAACGGAGAACGTAAACAGCTCACTAGGGAATTTGCAACGCTACAGGGGCTGGCGTGGTCGCGAGACGGCGAGGAGATATGGTTTACCGCTTCCGATTCGACGGATCGCCAACTGTATGGGGTGAGCCTGGGGGGAAAGCAGAGGGAAATCCTCACGACTCCGCAGGGGACGCGGATACTGGATGTTGCGGCGGACGGTCGCGTGCTTCTCTCGAGTGAACAGCACCGCACGGAGATCGCCGGGATCGACCCCGCCACGGGGAAAGAACGTCACGGCCTGGAATGGTTCGATGGATCCATGATGGGAGATATTTTGCCGGACGGGAAAGCCATCGTGTTTCTGGAATGGGGAGGACCGGCAGGACCGTTGTACCTGGCGGTTTACCGGAAACTGGATGGCTCCGCGCCGGTGGCGCTCGGACCCGGAGGGACGCCGAGATTTTCGCCAGACGGGACGACCGTTGCCACCAAGATTGTGACCAGACCGCCGCAGGTGGGCCTGAACCCGATTGGAACCGGGGGAAGCCGTCGGTTGCCTGTGGGAGACATCACCAGTCTGGCGAATGTCGTTTGGTTTCCCGATGGCAAACATCTGCTCCTGACTGGAGCGACCGAGGGACAACCGTTGCGGTCTTACGAGATGGATCTAGAGGGAGGAAAGCCGCAACCGTTGGGTCCCCCTGATTTTGTCGGCAGCGCCGTAGCCAAGGATGGAAAGTGGATCGCCGGGCGAAATGCTTCTGGGGGTGCCGTGGTATTTGATCAAGAGACACAGAAGGTGCAAGTCATCCCGGGCGTCGAGCCCCAGGATCAACTCGAAGAATGGACGGAGGATGGAAAAGGCCTGTTGGTGGTTGCAGCGACGCCGTGGGAGGCCCGCATCTACTGTGTGGACACTCAGACCGGAGAGCGGACGCTGGTTGACACCGTGGAACCTAGCGAGAAAGCGGGTTCAACCCAAAACGTGAGGCTGGCATATGCTGTGGACAGTAAGACGCATGTTTACAGTACGGTGCGGGTTCTCGGGACATTGTACGTGGTGGAAGGATTGGAATGAAAGGCGTTGAGTAGCTGCGTTACGTGCGCCCGGAGTGACGGGCAAACTGGACTCTCGATTTTCGACTATTAACTCCTGGATTTCCTCACAAACCCGTCCTCGCTCCATTCGTCGGAGCCCACGCCGTTATGCACAAAAAACAATCCGGTCGGGTCGTATTTCTTTTTCACCGAATCCGGCTCATGGCCGCGCACGCCCGGATATCCGCCGCCTGCGTCGCCTACGATGGCCAGCGGCAATCATCGAATATCCATGAATTCTTCCGAATCTGTCGTATAATAAGCGCATCTCAGGCGCTGTTCTAGCCTCGATTTGGCGCCGCGAGTCAAAAATCCGAAGATAATCGCGCAGCGGCGGGCAGCTCTTGATAAGCCGATAGCTGTGCCACGGAGATTGATGAACTCGCCGCTCACCTCAGGTTTGGTGTCTTTCACCTTATCGCCAGGTACCCACTTCGGGAGTTACGAAATTCTTCAGCGACTGGGTGCTGGCGGCATGGGCGAAGTTTATCGCGCCAGGGACACTCGGCTACGCTTTGCTTTCCTACACACCCCGCTCTTCGAAGCGGCATCTAATAAGACAACCATGGGTGTGAGGATCATTTCCGTACTGCAGACCTGGGGCCGCACCCTTAGAGGTCAAGTCCCGTCGCTTTCGCTTGAGATCACCCGGGAATGCCCTCTTCGTTGCCCCGGGTGTTACGCCTACGAAGACGCTCATCTTGACGGCACGAACTTGCGCAGCCTGTCCGATTTCAAAGGAGAAGAGCTGATCGCGCGTGTACTCCACTTGATGGATCAATATGAACCGCTCCATTTGTCGATTGTTGGAGGCGATCCCTTGGTCCGCTACCGCGAACTCGAGGTCCTGCTGCCGCAATTGGTCAAGCGTGCCTACATTCAAGTGGTGACTAGCGCGTTCCGCCCGATCCCATCGTCGTGGGCGACGCTGCCGAACCTGCGACTAGTGGTCTCTGTCGACGGCCTGCAACCGGAGCATGACCTGCGCCGCAAGCCCGCCACCTATGAGCGCATCCTCCGCCATATCCAGGGTCATCACATTGCGGTCCACTGCACCATCACCAGCGCGATGGTGAAACGCAGCGGCTACCTCCCTGAGTTCGTGGATTTCTGGTCGGCCAATCCGGCGGTGGAGAAAATCTGGATGAGTATCTTCACGCCGCAGCGTGGCGCTTCCAACGTCGAGTGTCTTACAGCCGATGAGCGCAAGAGTGTTGTGGAGATTCTACTGCGGACTCGACACGATCGGCCCAAGCTTGACATGCCGGAAGGGCTGATCAAAGAACTCCTATCTCCACCTGTATCGCCCGAGCGCTGCATCTTCGCCCAGACAACGCGCACGCTGTCAGCAGATTTCACCACGCGGGTGGAACCCTGCCAGTTTGGCGGCGAACCCGACTGCTCGCGATGCGGTTGCGTGGCCTCGATGGGGCTGGCTGCGGTCGGACATCAAAGGCTCATCGGTCCGATCACCGCCGGGCACATCTTCTGGACCTCCAGGGCTTTGGGCCACTACATACAGCGCGGCGAAAATAGACTCCGGCGGCTTGCGAACCGCAACCGTGGCGAATTGAGCAGAGAGGCATATCCCCGCGTCTCGCGTTCCGAGAATATGCTCAAGGTCTTAACTGATAAATGACCGTCTTTGGGTGAGTGCTTCAATTTCGTCTCTGCCTGCTTGAAATTTCTGGAAATTTCCTGAAATCTGTCGAACGGACCGGGTCTCATCCGTCATATATTCAGGAGCGCAAACGCGCTCACAATTGTTTCCAAGGAGAAATGGTGATGCAATTCGCCCTGCTGATCTTTGAATCACCAGAAGCTTTTGCGGCACGGAGTGCCGGCGAAAATGATCCCTACCTCGGTGCGTGGCGGGCGTACTACAAAGCGCTCGTTGAGGCCGGCATCTACGTCGGTGGCAATCCACTGCAATCCCCGGAGACCGGGACGACGGTGCGACTGACGGATGGAAAGCGACGCGTACAGGATGGCCCCTTCGCCGATACCAAGGAGCAACTGGGGGGATTCACAATCCTGGAGCTTCCCTCGCTTGACGCGGCGCTCGAATGGGCTGCTCGCTGCCCGGCTGCTTCGGTCGGTGCGGTGGAGGTCAGACCGGTTTCCGCTGAATATCTGCGCCGGGTTACGGGATGAGTGGAAGCGAGCAGGAGAACACTCATTGGACCGCTCATCGAACTATCGAGCGGGTGGCTCGCGAGTCCTACGGCCGCTTGGTGGCATACCTCTGCTCGCACACGCGCGACGTGGCCAAGGCTGAGGACGCCCTTAGCGACGCGTTACTCAAGGCACTCACCGCCTGGCCGCGAGACGGCGTGCCACAAAATCCAGAGGCATGGCTGATGACGGCGGCACGCCACTCGATTGTCGACCATGTGCGTCATCAGCAAGTAGCTCTAGCAAGCGAGCCCACTCTGCTGCTCCTCAGCCAGGAGTCCAAGGAGCCCAACATGACTTTATCGCCGGAATTTCCGGATGAGCGATTGAAATTGCTGTTTGTGTGTGCCCATCCGGCAATTGATCCGGCGATGCACACGCCGCTCATGCTCCAGACCGTTCTCGGCCTGGACGCCGCGCGAATTGCCCACGCGTTCCTGATTTCGCCCAGCACAATGGGCCAGCGCCTGGTGCGTGCCAAGACGAAGATCCGCGACGGAGGTATTCAATTCGAAGTCCCGCAGGAGCGTGAACTGCCGCAGCGGCTTGACGCCGTGTTGGAAGCGATTTACGCCGCCTTCGGGATTGGCTGGGATGATATGGCCGGTGTCGACCAACGCGGCCGCGATCTCGCCGAAGAGGCGATCTGGCTCGCACGAGTGCTTCTGAAGTTGATGCCCCAGGAAGCTGAGGTTCACGGTCTGCTGGCTCTGATGCTCCATTGCGAGGCCCGCAGAGCGGCGCGGCGGGGGCCGGACGGGCGGTATGTTCCTCTCTCGGAGCAGGATTGCCAGAAGTGGTCTCTGCCATTAATTAAGGAGGCGGAACGGCATCTCGGCCAAGCCTCGAGTCGCGGTCGTACCGGCCGGTTTCAACTCGAAGCGGCGATTCAGTCGGTACATGCTGAGCGGGCGCGGGGCAGCGGGATTCAGTGGAACGCGATCGTGATGTTCTATGAACAGCTGATCCGGATATCGCCGACGCTTGGCACGCAAATTGGATATGCCGCAGCGGTGGCCGAAGCCAACGGACCCGCAGCGGGGTTGGCTGTGCTGGATAAGATCGACCTGGAGGCCGGCTCGGCTTATCAGCCTTATTGGGCGGTTCGCGCTCACTTGTTGCGACGGCTAGGGAAAACCTCTGCGGCCGCAGATGCTTTCGACCGCGCGATTGGCTTGACCGAGGACCCCGCAGTGAGACAGTTTCTGCTGCAAAGACGGGGCTAATTGCACTTGTCTGGGTTTGCTATTGAGCACTATGGGCGTTGGCAGGGGAGCAATAAGTGTTCTCACATTGCCAGTCTTTAGAGTTCCTGCTCTGTCGGTCGGAAAAGGATCTCGTTGATGTCCACATCTTCCGGCTGGCTGATTGCGAAGGACACGATATTGGCAAAAGTCTCGGGCGTGACGCCGATCATATCCGCAAACTTGCGGACCCCGTCGGCGATATCCGGCTCGGTGATGCTATCGGCGAGTTCCGTCTTCATGGCGCCCGGAGAGATCACCGTAGTTCGGATGTTATAAGGCTTGACCTCTTGCCGCAGGCCCTCGGAAATCACGCGCACAGCCGTCTTTGTCGCTGCGTAAACAGCGCTTCCCGGTCTCACTTTATGGCCTGCGACGGAAGAGGTGTTGATGATGTGCCCGCTCTTCTGCGCCTTCATGTGCGGCAGTACCGCCGCGATCCCGTAGAGAACTCCTTTGAGGTTCACGTCGATCATCCTGTCCCAATCGTCTACCTTGAGCCGCTCCAGAGGAGAGTGAGGCATCAGACCTGCGTTGTTGAGAATGACGTCGACACGTCCGTACGTTTGCACTGCGCTATCCACCAGATGCTTGACCTGCGAATGGTCAGTCACATCCGTGGGGACGGCGAGCGCCTTGCCACCTTTTCCGTTTAATACATCCGCCAATGCCTGTATGCGCTCTGCGCGTCGCGCACCAAGCACGACTGTTGCGCCTTGCGACGATAGCAGGCACGCCGACGCTTCGCCTACACCACTGCTTGCCCCCGTAATTACGATGACTTTGCCGTCAATATTCTTGCTCATGATTTCTCCTCAAACCATTTGAAGCTTGATTTCTCATTTAGCCTTCTACCGAAAATGAATCCTCTAGAAGCTTACGGCGCTGTCTTGTCCTCAGGCGTGAGCGAGCCTCCCTCCCCCAACTTCTTCATGTTTCGGAGCATCTTCTCAAAGAGCGCACGGTAGTCTTCAACCTGCCTTTGGCGTGCGGCATCGTTCGGCTGCAAGGAGTCGTCCCACACCAGCGTGTAGTACAAGGTCGTACTGCTTGGCCCGAGAGCACGTGCCTCCAATGTCCCGTGGTACATCGGATAGGTACCGGTGGTGCGCATCGGTTGCGTATAGGTGTAGCTGTACCGAGTCTGCCCGACGATGATCGAGTGGCCGACGCTCCGCACGGCGCCCAACTCGCCCTCTTTGCCTGAGAGCAGTTCACAACTGCGGAAGCCCCACTCGCCGATATCGCAGTATTTCCCCACACGAGCCCAGACCTTCTCAAGGGGAGCATGGACCAGAATCGACATCGGCAGACGGGTATAGTGAGGATTGGGATTGAGCAATGGAGTCGAGATTGGTGGTCGAAGCTTTCCCGCCGGCTTCGGCGGAAGCTTGCCACCCTCGGCCAACACTTTCATGTTCTTCAGCCATTCTGAGCAACGCCCGCGTCGGGCCTCAATGTCACTTTGGCGTGCAGCGTCGTCTGGAAGAACGGAATCATCCCGCAGCATCGTATAACTCAGGCGCGTAGTGGGGGGGCTGAGGGCCTCGGCTGCGAGCGTGCCGTGAGGCAGGGCGTATAGCGTATCTTTTCGAGGCGGCTGGGCGTAGGTGTAACTGTACTGGGTCTGTCCAACAATCACTTCATCCACAATCGACCGCACGCTGCCCGGGCCACCGTCACCCTGCAGGTATTTGCAATCCTCCCACTCGGGCGAATTCATCCACTCCGTTATGTCACAGAACTATCCCACCCGTGCCCAAACCTTATCCACAGGAGCGTTAACGATTGTTGACTCGGTGATCGTTACGTAGTGAGGATTCGGTATCTGAAGAGGAGCCTGCGCTTGGGTCTGCGCCGAGCCGTGCTGTCCAGCGTACAGCGCACTGAAGAGAACAACCACGCCTAGACAGCTACCGCAGCGAATTATCATGGTCGACACCCGAGATTACATTCTACGGTTACCCAACCATCCTATGCGCTAGGGGCAGAGATTAGTCACCGCGTCCGCCTTGGCTTACCTTGGAGTCAATCAATCAGACTTTGGTGTTTTCGTAACGGCGAGGGCGGGATACGGGAGTGATTCGTGATTGCTCCTGGTTGACGACCACATCGAAAAGTGACAACCATCTGACATCCTGATCACCGGGGCAGGCCGACATGCGAGACGAATTGTCCGCTACCCTCTAACTTTTTTTATCTTCCCTGTCGAAATAATGTCATCCTACCCGTCATCTCAATAGAGGCGGCTTAACGGTCAAGTTGGCCATCTAGGAGGTGAACGATGTGTCCGTTCTGTTTGACCACCATAGGATTAGTCGTTGCCGGCACGGTTTCTACCGGCGGTCTGGCAGCATTGGCTGTGAAAGTTTCTCGTAAAAAAAACGGAGCAGAAGAAATCGTCCCTAATCTGAATAACAAGGAGAAATGAAAATGTCGATAAACAAAGAGAGCAAGGAACACGGGAAACTGCATCCCGCGATGAAGACACCCCCGATCGTGTCGCAGCAGGAGTGGGAGGCTGCGCGTCAGCAACTCCTCGTGAAGGAGAAGGCTTTGACCCGCTCGCGTGACGCGCTGGCCGCCGAACGCCGGCGGATGCCCTGGCTGGCTGTGGACAAGAAGTACGAATTCGACGGGCCCAAGGGCAGGGTAAGTCTGCTCGATTTGTTCGAGGGCCGCCCTCAGTTGATCGTCTATCGCGCCTTCTTCGAGCCCGGGGTATTCGGCTGGCCCGAGCACGCTTGCCGCGGGTGCTCCCTGGGCGCCGATCAGGTCTCGCACTTGGCCCATCTGAACGCCCGCGACACCACCCTCGTTTACGCCTCGCGCGCGCCGCAAGCGGACATTGCGCGCCTGAAGGCGCGGATGGGTTGGGAGATGCCGTGGTACACCATTACCGACAGCTTCGACGCGGACTTCGGCGTCAATGAATGGCACGGCCACAACGTGTTCTTCCGAGACGGCGAGCGGGTGTTCCGCACATACTTCATCAACAACCGCGGCGACGAGGCGATGGGCACCACCTGGAGCTACCTCGACATCACGCCGCTCGGCCGCCAGGAGATTTGGGAGGATTCGCCAGAGGGTTACCCCCAGACCCCGCCGTACAAGTGGTGGAACTGGCACGACAACTACGACGCCGAGGCCTCGCCTGACCGGAAATGGGTCGAGGTGTCCGACGCTGGGGAGGCCGCATTCCGAAAGCGCGATGCAGAGGCGAAAGCGAGCTAAAAAAGAGGACGGGCGACCACTTCGTCGCCTTCGAGCAGTTGCTGTTTTCACGCTGGAGCTGCGCGAGTGCTTCTACATGGTGCGGAGCATTGTCAGGAGGAGATCTTGTGGGCCTCTGATCTCACTACCGCGCGGAAAGTAAAAACGATGCCGAAGCATATGACTGGAGACGTGAGGTCGACGCGACCTCAGGAAAATGAAAACAGCGCCCCGTGGGCTAACGGAGAGAATGATGACAGACACCATCGAGGTGAACTTTGGAGCGCCCAAAATAGTCGATGCGAGGGGTGCATCTGGATTACATCGCGAACCTGGCGGCACCGCCCGCTGTAGTCCACGGATCCGGTATTCTGGCCGGAACCCTGCATAAACCGCTGCTGGACATCGCAGGCAAGTACCCAGTCCTGGCTAACATCAACACCACATCGTCGGTTGTCATTTCTCAGCCTCCACCTGTAAGTCGGTTCTGGGTGTACAAAATCGACAGGCTGGGACTGATTTTCAGGTTGAAAGTTTTTCTGAGGGATGTAGAGAACGCGGTGGCGGCTCCGACTACTCCATGAAAAACACACACGAGGGTCTGGCAGGAGAGTAATTCACAAGAGGAGGACGACCGTGGGCAAGGTCAACGACGTGTCTCGTCGTCGTTTCGTCGGACCGCGCTCTCCACTGCGGCGTCGGCGGCTTTGCTTGCGCGTTCGATGGCAGATCCTAAGATGCTCAAAATCCGAGGAGATGAAATGACAACCTTAACGCCCTACCTTTTATTCGACGGAAGTTGCCAGAGAGCAATGGAGTTCTACAGGTCCTGCTTTGGCGGAGAACTGACCGCAACCAAGGTCAAGGATTCTCCGGTGAAGGATCACATGCCAGCAGTTCAGCAGGAGAAAATCCTCAATGCCCGGCTCAGAAGCGGCAGCCTGGAGATTTCGGCATCGGACTGGTTACGGCCTGACCGAACTCCGATTCGCGGCAACACGGTTTGCATTTATCTGAGTGCAGGAACAGCGGGAGAATTGAAAGCCCTATTTGAGAAACTTTCCGAGGGAGCCGATATGACCGACTCCCTGAAAGAGCAGTTTTTCGGCACTTACGGAGCACTGACCGACAAATTTGGTGTTCGATGGATGTTTCATTCCAACCCAAACGCTTAGAAGAACCGCGATAAGAATAGAAACCAGCACAGGAGCGAACGAAATGAAATACATTTTGCTGATGTCCGGTACGAAAGCAGGCGTCGAAGGTTATCATGCCTGGTCGCAGCGGGATATTGAAGCGCATATGGTGGTGCTCAGGAGTATCAATAATGCGCTGACCGAATCTGGCGAGTTTGTGGCTACGCAAGGCTTGGCCGAACCGGTTGAAGCTAAGGTCGTGCGCGGGGAAAAAAACGGCGTGCCGGTCACAGACGGTATTTTTCCCGAGTCGAAAGAGTTTCTGTTGGGCTACTGGATCGTTGACGTAGCGACTCCCGAACGCGCTTACGCCATAGCAGGCCGGATTTCGGCTGCCCCCGGGCCTGGAGGAGTTCCTACCAACATGCCCATTGAAGTGCGGCGTTTCGCGGCTTATGAGCAATCTAAGGTTCAATGACGGATGTCGAGAATTCGCCCGCAGTTCCGACTAACCGATGAAGGCACAGGAACTAGCGCCAAAACGAAATCGAAGGAGGACGAGAAAAATGAAATACATTTTGATGATGAACACGATGAAGTCCGGTCACGGGATTCCCAACTGGCCCGCGAAAGACTTGCAGGCACACATCGCATTTATGAAGAACCTGAACAAGGAGCTTCGCGAATCTGGTGAACTGATTTCTGCCGAGGGGTTGGCATTTCCGGATCAGGCCAAACTGGTGCGAGCCGGCAAGAACGGCACTCCCATTACCGACGGTGTCTTCCCTGAATCCAAGGAGTTTCTCGCGGGTTATTGGATCGTCGATGTTGAGACGCCAGAGCGGGCGTATGCGATCGCGGCGCAAGCGTCAGCGGCGCCGGGACCGGGCGGGGAACCGTTGAACATGCCGATTGAAGTGCGCCCGGTGATGAGCGGGCCTCCACCGGAAATGCTGTAAGAGAACTGCGATGACAAAGCGCTGGGAAGCGGCCTCCGAGCATCTTTTACGCGAACTTGCACCACAGGTGCTCGGCGCGGTCGCTCGCCGTTTTCGCGACTTTGTTTCGGCCGAGGATGCGGTGCAGGAAGCGATGTTAGCCGCCTTCACGCAATGGCCGCAGGAGGGTGTTCCCGAGAATCCACGCGGCTGGTTGATTCAGGTCGCATCCCGCCGCATGACGGACCAGGTACGCAGCGAAATTTCCCGTCGTCAGAGGGAAACCACGGTTGCGAGGGACGTCGAGAGCATGGCGCCCGCAGTCGATATCGAGTCTGACATGGATCCGGACGACACGCTGATCTTGCTGTTCATGTGCTGCCACCCCGCACTCAGTTCCTCTTCGGCGATTGCACTCACGCTGCGGGCCGTCGGCGGTTTAACGACAGCGGAAATCGCCAAGGCTTTTTTGGTTCCCGAGGCGACCATGGCGCAGCGGATTAGCCGCGCCAAGCAAAGCATCAAGGTTTCTGGTGTGCCATTCCGTCTGCTTTCTCCTCAGGAGCGTGCCGAACGGCTGCCGGCAGTTTTGCATGTGCTCTACCTGATTTTCAACGAAGGTTACGCCAGCAGCATCGGAGCGCATTTGCAGCGGCTCGATTTGGCGTGCGAGGCCATCCGATTGGCTCGCTGTGCGAAAGCGCTGCTTCCCGAGGATGCAGAAATAGCAGGCTTGTTGGCGCTCATGTTGTTAACCGACGCTCGCCGCGCGGCGCGAACCGGACGGGATGAGGAACTGGTCCCCCTGAACAAACAAGATCGAACTCTGTGGGACCGGGCCGAAATCTCCGAAGGCATCGAGCTTCTGACTGCCGCACTATCGAAAGGATTTGTCGGCCTGTATCAGTTACAGGCGGCTATCGCCGCAGTGCATGACGAAGCGGCGAGAGCTGAGGATACGGACTGGCCACAAATCCTTGCGTTATACGAATTGCTGAAACGCGTCTCCCCAAGTCCCATGGTGACGCTCAATCATGCAATCGCAGTCGCCATGGTGCACGGTCCTTCGAAAGGTCTCGAACTGCTATGGACGCTCGATACCGACCCCCGGCTTTCTGTTCACTATCGTCTTGACGCGGTTCGTGCTCATTTGCTCGAGATGATGGGCGATTATGAAAGCGCCATTAAGCACTACCGCATTGCGGCTGGCCGGACGACAAGCGTCCCGGAACAGAATTACCTGATGACACAAGCGGCTCGGCTGGCGGAGAGACGGCCATAGACTATATGATGGGCGTAATTCTGCTGGCCAAGAAGATGCGGACGGCAGCAACTTATCTCGGTGCTGGGTTGCGCTGCTGGTTTTGTTCATCTCTGCGCCGATTCTAATCGCGGCGCTGGCCGACCCGAGCACCGACGGCAAAGTTGAGGGACCTCGCAGGCAAGTTGGTCGGCGCGCGGCGTCGGGTAGCCGCGCGGTTTCCGACCGCGCCACCAGCTTTTTCATCCATATATCTTGAATCCGCCCTTATTTCGGGTGATTCCCTTAATCGTTTCTCGTCTGGCTCCAATCGGGCCAAAAACCTCGCAATTTCATCCTCATCGCCGTCAGAGCGGAAGATCGGCCTCGCGTCTACGCCGCCTAACAGGAGGTTATCGAGTCGGCCAAACATGCTATAATCCCGTCGTTTGCGCAGAGTTAGGCATTGGGGTTGAACCAAATGCATCTCCTGCGGCTGTTTTTGATAGCGAGGCTTGCACTCGGGATCGTAGCGGTGTTGTTCCTTTTCTGGCCGTGTAAGGAAACGACATTCGCCGCTAAGGAACCGACCCGGTCGATTTCATTCTCCCTCCCCGCAAGCGGACCTTTAATCCCGGCACGCTCAATATCGCAACTCGATATAGAAGTACCTTTATGTAGCTTGCCCGCTGAACGATTCGGATCTGTCCACGAGTTCAGATAGGAGTTCTGTGTACACACAGAAGTTTGCGATCGGGAGCCGGACTCGAAGCGAGCGCCTGCTGCAACGCGCCAAGCAGTCTGTCGCAGGTGGCGACAGCAGCACGATGCGGGTCCTGCCCTACCACCCGGCAGTAGTCATCGATCGTGGGTCAGGTTGCCGTATCTGGGATGTCGACGAAAACGAGTACGTCGACCTGAACATGGCCTACGGCCCACTCTTGTTCGGACACCGGCCTCCGTTTCTCATCGACCGTGTCACCCAGCAACTGCAGGAAAGAGGATCGCAGCTCGGGTTCCCACAGGAATTAAATTTCTTGGTTGCCGAAAAAATCAAACGGCTGTTTCCCAGCATCCAGCTTCTCCGCTTCGCGAATTCAGGTACAGAAGCGGTTGCATCTGCCGTCCGCCTAGCTCGTGCGTTTACCGGACGTCGAGACATTATTCTGTTCGAAGGCCACTACCACGGCTGGAGTGACACCGTTTTCTACCAGAATCATGCACCACTGGAAGCGCTCAGCGATGTACTCCTCCGTCCTGCACTCCCCGGCACCGCTGGTATGGATGGATCTCCACGCGATGCCTATCTCACCGATTGGAATGATGCCACGATCCTCTCGCAGCTACTGGATGCATTGCGTGGTTCCGTCGCAGCTGTCGTGATGGAACCGATAATGGGAAATGCAGGCGTGATTCCGCCTCTTCCCGGTTATCTGGAAGCTGCCCGAGAGCTCACCCGCCGTCACGGAGCTCTATTGATTTTCGATGAAGTGATTACAGGTTTGCGGGTTAGCCCAGGCGGTGCTCAGCAGCTTTACCAGGTTCAACCGGACATCACGGTGCTCTCGAAGGCTCTTGGCGGCGGTTTCCCGGTTGCCGCATTCGGTGCTTCTCAAGAAATCATGGACCCAATTGTGACGGGAAAGGTGTTCCACGGCGGCGTCTATTCCGGTAACGCCATGGTTCTTAGCGCAGCCGACGCCGTCCTCACCCGGGTGCTGGCTGAAGGCGAGCTGCTTTATAAGGAACTGAACAACCGTGCCAGCCAGCTGGCGAGTGGCGTTCGGCAAATCCTGGCCCGCCGTGGCGTGCCGCACGTGGTGCAGAATGTTGGCCCAATGATCGCTGCTGTCCTGACCAAGGACGCGAGTTATCCCTTCATCAACTACCGCGACATTTGCGCCGGCGCCGACTTCGACCGTTACATCCGGTTGCAGCATGCGCTTCTGGAAAATGGAGTGTACGTCCACCCAAACCAATATGAGCCCTGGTATGTTTCCGAAGCCCACCGCAAGGAGGACATCGATGAAGTCCTCGATCGCTTCGATGACGCCATCCAGCACGTCCTCGCCTGATGAATTGGAATCGCAGTTGATCAGGGTCTGGGAATCCTGTCTGGGCAAAAATGGGATCGGTGTCCAAGATAGCTTCTGGGACCTCGGCGGACAATCTTTCATCGCCTTGCGGATGATGCGTCGCATCGAGAAGCTGTTCGGGAAGAGCCTTCCCATCACTGCTTTATTTCAGGCGCCCACCATAGAGAAGTTGGCTCGCCTGCTTCGCCAGTCGGGATGGGCTCCGGCGTGGACTTCTTTGGTTTGCTTGCAGGCCGAGGGATCCGGTCCTCCGTTCTTTTGCGTTCACGGCATCGGTGGCCTAGTTATCGGACTCCGTGATCTGGCCCGCCATCTCGGTCCCGACCAGCCTGTGTACGGATTCCAGGCGCAGGGGACAGATGGAACGCACCCGATCCTTGTTAGCGTTGAGGAGATGGCGGCTCACTATCTCGAAGAGTTGCGCACCGTCCAGCCCCAAGGACCTTACTACCTCGGAGGCCTTTCGTTTGGCGGCTGGGTCGCATATGAAATGGCCCACCAGCTGTGGGCTCAGGGCGAACAAGTCGGTCTGCTTACTCTGATTGACACCTACGTCTCGAAACGGTCGAGAGGCGGTCTGGTCCTCAGTCTGTTGCGGCTTCCGCCAAGAGACAGTCTGGGGCTCGGTCTCAGGCGAGCCGTTCGCTATTTCAAAGAAGCGCGAATAAGTATCCAATTCCTTTTTCTGCCCCGCCCCCTGAAAGAGGTTCGTAAGACACTGCACCGCGCCTCGGATGCCTATCTACCGCGGCCCTGCCCAGTCAAGATCACCCTTTTTCGGGCTAGCGAGAAATCAATACGTGATTTTGGCGACTTGCGGGCAGAGTGGAGCAGATTGGCCGCCGGAGAATTGGAGATTCAAGAGATACCTGCGAACCACAACAATATTCTGCGGGAACCGCAAGTGATCGCTCTCGCTCGGCAACTCAAGGCGTGTTTGCTCAAGTCTCAACAGGAAATGAGAGATCGGCAGAAAGGCCTGGACCAGATTCGCAACCCGATTGATGAAGCCATTCGAACCTTTCTCTGCTGACGGCGCGGCGGAGCTCTCGGCCGCGCCGCTGCTCGATGCCTTCGAGAATTTCCGCGGCTCCTTCTTCGACCTTGACCGGAAGCGCCGGATCTCTGCGGCCAACTTGCTGCGGCTCAGGACCGGACTCCTCCAGCAACTGGTGAAATTCGGCGTCGGCCCCGGGGACCGGTTGGTTGCCTCGTTACCCAACGGTCCGCTCTTCGCCGCCGTGTGGGCTGCAAGCCTTGAAGCAGGAGCTTCTCCAATCCTGGTTCATGCCGAGACTCCTGAGCCAGAGCTTCACCGCATGGCGGAGCTGTGGGGAGCGCAATTCGTCATTACCGAGCTTGCAAGTCACAGCACGACGCAGCCGTGGGAGTTGTTGATCTCAGGCGAACACGGCTCACTGCGCGCACGGAGAGTGATAACTCAACGCGCCAGGCGTTACGGTCTTTCATCCCTCCCGTTGCATCCCACTTCTGGAACATCCGGAGACGTCAAGATTGCAGTGCGTCCCGGACCATGCGCCGTGGCTGAGCCTCTGCATTACATCGAGACACTCGCGATAGATCGCTCCGATGTCATCTTGTGTGCGATTCCGATGAGTCACGCGTATGCGTATGGCCTGTGCTTTCTGGTGGCCCTGCTGACTTCGTCCGAGCTCCAATTCATGCGGCGATTTAATCCGGCCCTGGTGCTTGCCTCTCTCAATGAAATGGCGGTCTCAGTCTTCCCCGCGGTGCCAATCATGATTGCCTCCCTGCTGGACGCCGACTCAAATGGACTCCACGGCCGTCCACGTATTGTGCTTTCCGCCGGCGCTCCCCTGAGCAGAAAAACTTTCGATGCCTTCCAGAAACGCTATGGCCTCGCCATCCGCTCACTCTACGGCACGACTGAAACTGGTGGCATTTCTGTGAGTTCGGGCGAGACCGAATTTGACGGTACTGTGGGGGCTCCTATGCGCGGCATAGAAGTCCGGCTGCAATCATCTCCCGATTCCGAAGCCCGCCTGGACGCAAAAATCCTGCAGGTTCGCTCGCCGTCTCTGATGTCCGGTTATCTCGAAGAAGACGGTATCGACCGTAGTCCGCTGGCAACCGGCTGGTTCGAGACGGGTGACTTGGCAAGCCTGGACGCTCAGGGCAGAATTCACCTGCTCGGACGGCTTTCCGAAGTCATCAATGCTTTCGGTTACAAAGTCGTTCCCCGGGAAGTCGAGGACGTGATTTCGCTGCTGCCCGGGGTCGTCGAGGTGAAGGTCTACGCCCGTCAATGGCGTTCGCAGGAGGTGGTGGAGGCCGCCATCGTTTGCCGCGGGTCGCTTGAGGAGGAACAAATTATCAGGCATTGCGAAAAGCATCTGGTCAGCTACAAGTGTCCGACCGCGATTCGATTTGTCAATGCTTTGCCACGCACCGCATCGGGAAAGGTGGCCGTCGATCGGTTGATCTCGTAATCCACACCGCTTCCGGCCGTGCGGGCTGGCAGAAATCGATCCTAGACCGGCTACAACCCCGAATTGACCAGGGTTTCCTGCTGTGATACTGTCTGCTGCTAACAGTGGGAACTTCTCCGCTAGCTTGCACTTGTTGCGGTCTCCGGTTCGCCTTCGCACAATCCGGATGACGCTTTCGGCCCGGTGTTCTGGAGACGAACGATGTCCCATCGCGTTACTGTTTCGCTTGGAGTTCGAAGCGAAAAGGGTCCTTCTGCCTTCTTGCGATCCCTCACCGTCCGAGTCATCCCATTCGCAACCATTCTGATTCTTTCGTTGCCCCTGCCAGGGACTGTCTCTCTGGGTAGCTCAGACCAGTCTTCGCGCCGTTTCGCCAACTTCGAGGCTGCGCAAACCAACCCCATCCGCCTGTCAGCGGATGGGACGCGGCTCTACGCAGTTAACACGGCAAACGCTTCGTTGTCCGTATTTGACGTGACCCAGCCTCGTGCGCCCGTGCTGCTTGCGGAGATTCCGGTAGGAGTCGGGCCGGTCTCAGTGAATCCGCGCACTAATGACGAGGCTTGGGTGGTCAATCAGGTCTCCAACAGTGTGAGTGTAGTCTCCGTATCGAAGGGCATCGTCACCGACACTATCTACACCGGAGTCGGAACCGAGCCTGCGGACCTGGTATTTGCTGGCGCCAATCAGGCGTATGTGAGCTATTCCCGCACCAATGCCGTGGCGGTCTTCGATACCGGCACGCACGCTTCTATTGTGATCCTTCCGGTTTTTGGGGGAAGCCCACGAGCGCTGGCGGTGAGTGCGGATGGCGGTACGGTGTATGTGGCCTTCGCGATTTCCGGGAATGCCACTACGATCATTCCGTCGGATCTCGCGCCACCGCCTCCGCCGCCTACGAACAAGAAGCTGCCGCCACCGCCGCAAGTAGCGCTCATTGTGAAGGCAACGGATCCCAAATGGAGTAACTACATCACGTTCAAGATGCCGGACAATGACGTCGCCATTGTCACGACCGGCTCATCTCCTTCCGTGGCCGGCTACTATTCAGGGGTTGGAACCATCAATCTGGGTATAGGTGTAAACCCGGTGACGGGCGACCTTTTCGTCGCGAATACAGAAGCCCGCAATCTCACTTTCTTCGAGCCAAAGCTGCGGGGTCACTGGGTCGACAACCGCGTCACGCGCATTCAGGTGGCGAGCGGCCGGATCACACCCTACGATCTGAACCCCGAGATTAATTACAAGATCCTTCCCAATCCGGCGGCGCTCAAGACCGCGTTGGCACAGCCTGCTGGCTTGGTCGTCGATTCCGGCGGAAATTTCCTCTATCTCGCAGCATTTGGGACGGACCGAGTGGCCAAGGTGGACTTGAACGGGAAGGTATTGGGGTTCGTGGAGGTTTCGGGGCCGGGAGGATCAGGTGCGAAGGCTGACCCCAGGCACAAGCGTGGTCCGCGAGGGCTGGCCCTCAATGCGACCGCGCAAACCCTGTATTCCTTGAACCGGATCTCCAACACGATTTCAATTATTGATACGTCGAAGATGGCGAAGTCTGGCGAGATCAGGGTTGGGACCGACAATACGCCGCTAAGGGTCAAAGAAGGCCGCGGGTTCTTGTACGATGCCAAACTCTCCGGCAACGGCACAGGTGCATGCTCATCCTGCCATGTGGACGCCGATATGGATCACCTGGCGTGGAACCTGGGCGACCGGGGTGGCCAGATGACCTATCTCGTGCAGAACGGGAAAAAATTTGCGTTTCACCCCATGAAAGGCCCCATGGTCACGCTAACCATGCGGGGCCTGCGGAACCTGTCGCCCTATCATTGGCGAGGGGACTTCGCAAACCTGGAGACGTTCAATGTCAATTTCGACAAGCTGATGGGCAACTCCGAGATTTCCAAGTCGGACATGGCAACGTTCGCCGATTTTCTTCACGGCATCCTGTTCCTTCCGAATCCGTACGAGAACCTGGACCGCTCGCTGCCGACATCATTGGCAGGTAGGAATCCGGTCGTAGGACTAACCGACTATCTGACCATCCCTGGTACAGGCCGTCCTAAAAGGACCTGCGACCAATGCCACACCGCCGATCCTGGACCCGGGTCGAATCGGCAGGTGATCACTTTGCCGCAACAGCCGTTTAAAGATTCGGAACTCAGGAATATTTATCAGAAGCTGCTGTACACACGGCATAGCGTGGAGAGTATCGATGGTTTCGGGATGGAGCACGACGGAAACATCTCCGTTCCCCTGGACCTGCTGGATCAACCCATCTTCGATTACACGCACCAGCAAAAGCTGGACATGACTGCGTACCTGCTTTGCTTCGATACCGGGACGGCACCAGCCGTGGGCTACACCATCACACTAACCGCCGCCAACGTCAACGGGCAGAAGCAGCAACTGGACTGGGCGACGCTCCAGTCACAAGCGGCTGCCGGCAATATCGATCTCATCGCGCGGGGTACCATTCAGGGAGAGATTCACGGCTTGTTGTATCTGCCTGGGAGCAGCAATTACGTCAGCGACAAAAATGCGCTGTATACCCAGCTACAGTTGCAAGGCTTCATTGAAGGCGGCGATACGCTCAGCTTCATGGGTGTATCACCGGGCGCCGGTTCGACCTCGCGCGGCGGTTTCTGAGTCACCCTTTTCCGTGTTTATATAAGCCCTCAGCGGAGGATGAAAAGCATAGCAGTTTTGCGGGCTCAACGTGGCCTGCCTTCGTTCTCAGCTCCTCTCCCCCGCCTCGGCGATCCGCGTCACCGCGGCCTGGCGTTTAGAAGACCAACGCCTTCGGGCTGTAACTCACCAGCAAGCTCATGGCGCTGAGCGTGGCAGGGGTGTAAGTACCGGGCTTACGATTTGCTGAAGTCGGAGTCTGGATTCAGCGACAAGATCTTTAAGGAGGTCTGGAAGGAGATCTTCGCCTTCTGCTTGGGTCGCCATGCGTCTACCCTTAGACGCCCGGTGACATGCCCTTCTCTGCGCGGGAACTGGTGGCTCGCGTCAGCGGCAGCCTGGAAATTGCCCGGCTACAGAGAGAGAAAGAATTGCAACTCAGGGAAAGTCAGGCAGAGCTGGAACAGAGAGTGCAGGAACGTACCCAGGAGCTGCTGAATGCAAGCGAGGAACTCCGCGAACTGTCTGCCCGCATTCTGCAGGCTCAAGACGAGGATAGACGACGAATCGCCAGAGAACTCCACGACGGGGCCGGACAACTTCTCGCTGCGCTCGGTATGGAAGCTTCCAATTTAGCCAGCGAGAGCGACCGGCTGAGTTCGCGTGCCGCCGCGTCGCTCAAGAACATCGAATCGCTGGTCGCACAAATGAACACAGACATTCGCACCATGTCGCACCTTCTGTATCCGCCCTTGCTGGACGAGGTTGGCCTGCAGTCCGCACTGAAGGACTACGTCGAGGGGTTCGCCGAACGGAGCGGGATTCACGTATCCCTCGACCTCCCAGCTGCGATCGAGCGTCTGGACCGGGACTATGAGCTGTCATTGTTCCGAATTGTCCAAGAATGCCTCACGAACATCCATCGCCATTCGGGAAGCAAGACCGCCAGCATCCGCATCGTCCGTGATGATGGAGTGCTGGTGCTGGAGGTTCGGGACGAGGGTAGGGGTATGACCGCGGAACGATTGTCAGAAATTCAGTCGCGAGGTGCGGGTGTCGGGATCCGAGGCATGCGAGAACGGGCTCTCCAATTATCCGGGACGATGAGTATCGAGTCCGACGGTTCGGGAACCAGATTACATGTGGTAATTCCGACTCCCAAAACTGTTTCGCGAGAAAGAACGGACAGTGATGAACCGGTGCAAACAGCAGTCTGACAGTTTTCGGCGAATCACCTTACTACCGAAGATGTAACCCTCCCTCAGATCCGGGCGGTTGTGAGGCTGATCTTGGTTACGGATCAACGCTGCGATACTCATCTCATCTTGCGGGCAAACGTCGAGACCCGAAAGCAACGCGCGCCCCGACCTTCGTCTCCACCCCACGCTCACAGCTGGGTGCGCCTCCGAAAAAGCATAGCGTGAACAAATCCCCAGGCGATAATGCCGATCTCGTGTAATTGCCGGATTCCGTCCTCGTGCTATACTCCCGCCACTCAGCCGGGCGGAGGCCAGCATGGCACACAACCTGCATCATCATAACTATCATCATTCCCATGACACTCACACCCATCCCGTGACGGGCAAGCCCACGCGTCGCGACTTTATTTCATCCCTGGTTTCCGCTGCCGTCCTTGCTCCATGGGCCCTCGGCCAGACACAAACTCAGAGCGCATCCGACATGGCGGAGCGTTTTCGCCAGATGTCCGAGGAATACGAGAGCAAAGGATTGGCGACGCCGTTCAAGGGAATCACGACCAATGGTGAGGTCGTGCCGAGTCTGTTCGAAATCAAGCCGAGCGGCGTTTCAACCGAACCAGTGCGCAATGCCGCGGAGGCCTTCATCGCCACTCTCACGCCCCTCCAACTCGCCAGAACCATGTATCCCGTGGACGACGTCGAGTGGCGCAAATGGATGAATCAACATTTTTACGCGCGGCAGGGAGTCTGCTTCGCGGAGATGACCGATGCCCAGCGGCAGGCCGCCTTCGGATTGATGCACGCTTCCCTCAGCACAGAAGGTTTTGAGCTGACGCGCAACATCATGCGCCTCAACGAAACGCTCGCCGAGCTGGCCGAGGATCACGCGTTCCTGGGCGAGTGGTTGTACTATGTCCAGATTTACGGCAAGCCGTCGGCAACCGAGCCGTGGGGCTGGAAACTCGAGGGCCATCACGCCATCGTCAACTACTTTGTGCTCGGGGACCAAGTGGTGATGACTCCTTTGTTTATCGGCTCCGAGCCAGTAAAGGCGCCGTCCGGCAAATACAAAGGTCTCGAGATCCTGCAAAGGGAACAGAACGATGGCCTCGCGATGTTGAACGCACTCCCGGAGGCACAGAGAAAACAGGCGATTCTGAACTTCTCGAAGACGGGCAACAATAATCTGACCGAAGCATTCAAGGACAATGTCGTAATCGATCATGCGGGATTGCGCACAAACGATCTGTCAGGCCCCGGACGACAACGCTTTCGCGATTTGATTCACCTCTATATAAAGAACATGGACGAAGGCCACGCCCGCGTGAAGATGGACGATGTCGACCGGTACCTCGACCAGACTTGGTTCACATGGATCGGTGGCGCCCAGCCGGACAGCACGTTTTATTACCGCGTGCAGAGTCCCGTGGTCCTGATCGAATTTGATCACCAGCTGCCCGCAAACCTGAAAAAGTTTGCCACTGACCCCATGAAGCCGACTCAGCAGCACATTCATTGCGTTGTGCGAACACCGAATGGAAATGACTACGGCAAGGACCTGCTGCGGCAACACTACCTAGCCCATCCCCACACGACATGAGCGACTGGACGCAAAGGAGGAAACCAGAAGCGCTTGCCAGATCTGTAATGATCGTCGGCTTCTCGAAGTGATCGCGATTGCTCACGATTGACAGGCAAAAAGGTTATTAATAGGGCAAGGCAAGTCAGGCTCTGCTTCGGTAGATCGCTTTAGTGCGAGATCCTTCCTCCAAGTCAGGCGGTAGATGCGTTTGGTGGATTCTCTATCGAGGAAGGCGGAATTTTCTTGCTCTTTCTTATCCACTCCGCGGCATGTTGTTCGGCTTCGAGGAGTTGCTCCATGGTCATTGACTTGTTGACATGACCCTTGGCCTGGGTGATTTGTTCGCTCGCGATGAGAAACCACATGTACGCGTCGACCAGGTCCTTCGGTCCAGTGCGACGCGCGGCGTAGAGCTATGCCAGCGCCAATTGCGGGGTGGGCAGGCCTTGCTCGGCAGCTTTTTCACAGACGGTTAGGGTCGCCTTATCATGGTGAGCGCCATTGCTAGGATTCGCAAACAGAGCAGGGACGAGCGATTGCCCGTGACTGGCCTGGCTCAGCGTCATGAACAAAGACTCAACACGGTTTGGGTTATTACTCCCGGTTTGCCGACTAGGACTAAGCCGCCGGCGCGTTTATCCGTGCGAATCTCAAAAGGCTAACTGTATTGCCCGACGCTCGGGACGAATCTAAGCGATTGCCACCAACAGACTTACCGCAAGCCGACTTCTGGCCCGGAATAACTTCCATGCTAATTTCGGAATTGAAGTCGATTTTCAAAAAGAAGTCAGGGATAATCTTCGTCAGACGTCTGGAGGTTCTAAGCAATGGCCGGTCAAGGCGCGAGGAGAGCTTCCACCAAACGATTTCACATCGTACTTATCCCGGGCTTCGCCGGTTTCGATGCGCTCGGCCAGCTTGAATACTACAGCGGCATTACGCCTTTGTTTCAGACGTGGCTCGCTGGAAATCAAGTCCTCCACTATTTCGACAATTTCCCTACAGCGGCGGTGGTCACGCGTGCCACCCGATTGCGAAGCTACCTTGCCCGGCGCATTGCGCGCGGTGAGATTTCGATCAGCGATGACGTCATCCTGGTAGGGCACTCGACCGGCGGGCTCGACATCCGGCGGTTACTGTGGGATTTGCATCACCGAAGGCAGCCGATTGTGGTTGACGGTGGAGCCAAGGTGGAACCGGCTAGAATCCTCAAGTGCCTGCGTCGGGTTGTGTTCCTCTCCGTGCCCCATTGGGGTACCAACATCGCCGACTGGGTGCACGCCTACGGCATCTTGCGCAGGGCGCTGGTCGAGGAGTTTCGCGCCGCTGTCGCCGGTTCACAACTGCTGCTCCTGGATGAGATCGAAAGTTGGATCACGGGTGGCGCCGCTTGGCTCACTGGGGCAGAACTGTTTCGGGCCGTGCAGGATACCTTAAGCGAAGCCAACGAGCATTACGGTAGACCGAGTCCCGTGCGGACGGCGGAAGCGCAGGAAGCCGCATCCCAACTCGCGCTCTATTTGCGCCACATGGCTTCCGATTTCCGTGCGATCGACGACCTCACTTCGCGTCCTCAACAACCCGATAAACCAGTGAGCCCGGCGCACTTTGGTGTCCGCGATCGGAAGAAAGAACTGGAGCTGGAGCGGGACGTTGAATTTCAAACATATGTGACGCTGGGCAGACGCCCGTTTCGCTTCGATCCAAGTCGGCCCGCGCCACCGTTCGAGCTTACGAAGCCCTGGACCTATCCTGAGGTCACCAAGGACATTGCACTGAGCGCGGGCACCGACATTGCCTATCGGACATTCTACCGCGCCTGCGCCGGCGGCCCGTTTCAGCAACCGCTCCTAAGAGGCAAAGTGACCAGGCGCTTGAGCGGGGCCCCAGAACACTCGATTGAGGTATGGGACAACGACGGCATCGTCAACACCCTGTCCATGTTCTGGCCCAAGGGCGAGAATGTGTTGGTTCCTGGAGACCACATGGATATCGTCGGGCAGTATAAGCTCATGGCGGCTGAGCGGGGCGGGGGCCGTAAGTACCGGGCTTACGATCTGCTGAAGTCGGAGTCTGGATTCAGCGACAAGATCTTTAAGGAGGTCTGGAAACAGATCTTCGCCTTCTGTTTAGGCAGCACGCATCCACACTAGACGCTCGGTGGCAGGGCTAGCCTCAACCTGCAACTGGCAGGGCGGCCGCCATTTTTTATTCCTGACCTAAGGGCTCAGTAGAGACTGTCCGAAATCCTCGGTCACGTACATCATGTTTCCGTTGCGGACGACCGCAAATCCCGCCACGTTGTAATCGGGATTAAGCAGATTCTCGCGGTGATGCGGAGAACGCATAAAACCCCGATGCAACTCCGATACACTTGGTCCGACGCCAACGTTTTCTCCTTCCGCGCTGAACTGCAGCGTGCTTGTGGTGGCAAAGCGCTGTGGCAACGCGGGTTCTCCGGGTAAGTCATGCGAAAGCTGCTTCTGCGACGCCATCAACGCCGAGTGCTTCCGTGCAGCCCGCATGAGTCCTTCATCGATTTGTAGCGGCTGGAGGTCGGCTTCGGCTCGGGCGCGATTCGTAAGATCAAGAAGCTGGCGCTCAGCCTGAGAATCGTATGGCCCTGAAACTGCGCGCGGCGGCTTTGGGATCGTAGCCCATGGATTTGTCGGCTGTTGCAATGTAGTCGCTGGACCTGCCAGCCAGACGATCAACCAAATAAAGGGAAAAGCACGCATACCTGTCCGGTCTACCAGGAGTAGAACCCCAAAACTCTCACTTTGTTTCCCTCGTAAGACCTCCGGATTCCCGAACGTCATTGTCAGTAAACAGCAAGAGCGGACCAAATGAATCTTCAACGAAATAATCACCTTGTCCCGTGACAACGATCACCGACAAGAGGAAAGATCGGGGAGATAATTATTTCGACGATGACGATGTGCAGACTCGATGCCCCCGCAGGACTCTGAATTCGGGGGGCCGTAGATTCAGAGTCCGACGCTCCACTCCGCAAGAACTCGGAACCTCAGGAGCGATGGGGGCATCTCACTGAGGTCTCCATTTCACGGTTTCTTCCAGTCGGTCATGGACTCTAATTCGTCCAGGATTTTCCTCTGCTATCGCACCGAAGCCTGGCTTGGGCGTTTGCAAGTGTGCTAGGTTCAGTTTCTGAATCTCGGCTATTTCCCGCCTCAGGATCTCGACTCGCTCTTGGATGCCCCCAGCCATGAATCAAGATTAGCCGTAAGATTCCCTGCGCCAGTTGAAGTCGCTAAATATACTTCCTCAACATCGCTCACGCTCAGCGGCACGGAACGCGATAAACATCCAGACTCAGATGTTTCTTCATCGAGTTCAAGTCTAGCGAGTTTGCCTCCGGGCAGAACTTGTTCGGACGCAGAAAATATTCGACTTCAAACACTGCTTTGTGCGCTTTGATAAAAGATAGTAGCTTGCTGCACTCGCTGTGCTGGAAACACTGCTCATCAAGTGGCCAGTCGGACGAAGGCAGCAAGTCCGTGATCTGGTCCAGATCATTTTCTAGGCCGACCGAAAGGCCGCGCGTGTGGGCGGCTTTGGCAATAAATGAGTTGTGGCGGATCTGTCTGCGAATCTTTTGCGCGTCAAGTGACTGACTTCCTTATGTGCGCGTGTACGGGCGCCAAGGCGATCCTGCGCCGTTTTTGAACTGTGAGATTGAGAGGATTCATTCCGATGTTATGGAGTCAATTACACTCACAACGGTCAATGAGTGCGATAATGCCACAGTTAGCCTTATCCGCGTCCTAGGGATTTCCCCAGTAGCGGAACTCCGCACACTCACCAAGAATAGTTCTGAGCTTTGAAAGCTTCAGCATTAGAGTGCAGCGCGACCGGTGGCAACAATCCAAGACAGCACTAAAGAGCTTAAAAGCCCTGCTGCGTAAGTAAAGAATAGAAGCCGCTATGAAGCCAATCGGCGATTACCTGCGACCTCTCAGCGTCCTTGTGTTGGCCTTGTTCGTGTTCCAAGGATGCAACGCACTCAATCCGTTATGCGGAAGCGCTCGGCCGTCGCCGATCATTGGGTCCCTTTCTCCGAGCACCGTTACGTTCGCGGAAGTGCAGCAAGGCTTTTTGCTCACCGTAAATGGTAGCCATTTCGTTTCGTCTTTTGTTGTAGTCGTAAACGGAACGACGCTAAGCACTTTGGCTACAAGCAGCCAGCCGTTGCAAGCCACGATCACGACCGCCGTGATCTCCGCTACTGGAACCGCAAGCGTGAAGGTCAACACTCCGAGCGGGGACTCGGGCATCTTGGCTGCACGAGCGGTGGAACCAGCAAAGCGCTGGTCCTGACCATCACCTAAAACACAAAACAAACGGCCCCGGAGGTGGGACTAGTGCTGGTAAGGGTCGAAAGTCGCGGTCCCGGCGCTGAAAGCAAAACAGTTACTGGCACGACTTTCATGAGGTCTTGCGGGCCGGGGGCCCTAGATAACAGGTCACCATGACCGGACTCCGGTCACAACGAAGCATGAAACGAGGCTCTACGCCAACCCCTGTGCAGTGAGTTACGGCTCTTTTCAAGGGAGGCCATTACATAAGGACGACGACCTCAACAAGAAATAGGTCGAGTTACGGAATGAAGCACACCAAGAAGTCGCGTGCAACTTCAGTCTTTTCGAGCGACGTCGAGCAGCATTTGCCCCTGAGTGGGTGGGTTTTCGTGCTGGCCGCTGTGGCTACGCTCCTTCATTTCCTGTTTAACCGCGGGTACGGATACTTTCGCGACGAACTGTACTACGCGGTCTGCGGGCAGCACCTGGCCTGGGGTTACGTGGATCATGCTCCGTTGGTAGCAGTAGTTGCGCACTTCACGCGGGCCATTTTGGGCGATTCTCTCGCCGCATTGCGCTTTGTGCCTGCGCTGTCAGGCGCAGCCAAGGTGGTGGCCGCGGGATGGATGGCTCGCGAAATGGGGGGAGGTCGCCTGGCCCAATTCTTCGCCGCCGTCACCACTTTGATTGCGCCAATTTATCTGACCTTCGACAACTTTCTTTCCATGAACGCCTTCGAGCCGGTGTTTTGGATGCTGTGCGCGGCTGTCGTGGTGCGCATCCTGAATGGCGGGGACCGTCGTCTGTGGCTCCTTTTTGGATTAGTGGCTGGGTTAGGCCTCTTAAACAAACATTCCATGCTCTTCTTTGGATCCGGACTGGCGCTCGGCCTCCTGCTCACAGTCCCGCGCGAGTTCACGCATTGCTGGATTTGGCTGGGTACAGCAGTCGCGATGTCGCTGTTTCTGCCGAACCTGCTGTGGGAGATGCGCACCGGTTGGCCGACAATCGCATTGCTGCATTCGGTGATTGGCGCCAAGTACACGACCATCTCACCGTGGGCATTCATCGGAGAACAGACTCTGCTCACCCTGCCTCTCTCCGCCCCCATATGGCTGGCGGGAGCATGGTTTCTGCTGCGGGATCGGGAAGGCCGCCGGTACGCCGCACTCGGAATTACATACCTGATTGTTCTCGCCGAGATGCTGATCCTGCATGGCAAGATTTACTATCTGGCTCCAGCGTATGTCATGCTCCTCGCGGCTGGCTCGGTCTGGTTTGAGAAGCAGACTTGGTTCACGACAAGGAGATGGGCCGCGCCGGTGGCCGCCGTTGTTCTTATCGTCGCGGCCGTCGTTGTGGCACCGCTCGCCATGCCGATCCTGCCGATCAACACCCTGGCGCGCTACGCTCGCTTCTGGGATGTGCAAGCCGTGCAGGTGGAGAATGTACCGCAGGACGATTTGCCGCAGCTCTTCGGCGACATGTTCGGCTGGCAAGAGCAAGTAGCGACAGTGGCCAAAGTGTATGAAGCGTTGCCTTCTGCCGAGCGCGCGCACGCGACCATCGCCGCCTACAACTACGGCGAAGCCGGCGCGATTGACTATTTCGGCCCAGCCTACGGTCTGCCTCCGGCAGTGAGCGGTCACAACCAGTACGGCTTTTGGGGACCGGGCGGCAACTCGAATGAAGTGGTCGTAGCCATTGGTTATAGCGATGGATTCCTTCGCCAATTTTTTGATAACGTGCAGCGGCAAGCGACCATTAGCTCAGCGCATTCTTTACCCGAAGAGAGGAATGTGGCGATCTTCGTTTGTCGTCAGCCTAGAGCGGACTGGGCGACGATGTGGGCGCTCTGGCAACACTTAGACTAGAACTCCGAAGCCTGTTCACGCGCGAATGTGTGGTAAAGCATGGCTTGTCATGCCCGAGGCCGCCCACGGTTTTCTTCGCTGCGTTGTTCGACTGTCAAGCCAATACCTTTGTCCCGGTTTGCTAAAATCTGTCGCGCTGACAACTCGTAAGGCTGGCCCGGCGACCAGTCGCCCGAGAAGTGCGCCCCGATGCAAGTCCAGAAGACATAGCTCCATCCATTCTGTGCGGCGATCTGATCGACGGTCTGGCCGCGGTAGAGCCAATTCCCACCGTCATAGAAGTCGCCGTCATAGCAAGAGCGGATGTGGGCCGCATGCCAGTCCACATTCAACGCCGTTGACTGCATCGTATGCGGGTAGCCGCCATGAATAACGGTCCCCGAACAGTCTTCGTTCTTGATCTGAAGAAGACCATAGGATGCCTCGCCTTGTGGTCCGCATACATCTCCTAGAGTGTTCATGTGCCAATATGATTCCCGAACGGCAGCTGCTCGGATCGTGTCCTCGTCGACGCCCCACTTGCACGCAGCCCACTGGATGATCTCGGTCGTTGTGCCGGCAAAGTTGCCGGTGACTTCGTCTCGCTTATCGCGTCAGAGCGTCCAGTAGTTCTCGACGGACCAGTTGTGAGGGGGAGAGACAATCGTGTGGTTAGCCTGGTCATTATCTGGCCTCGGTTCCCATGAATTGGGTTTGACGGCCGATGCGCAGTAAGAGTCCGTTCGGGGCAGGTAAGTGGCGTGCGAAGGATCGGTACTGAAGTAGCCGGATTTCGTTGGTGGGGGTTTTGATCCAGAGGTTGGCGTCGCGGATTGGCCGCCACATCCGAGCAGCGTCGGCAGTAACGCCACCACGAAGAGGCTGCGAACCATCGTCCCATGGAACCCGTCAACCGGGCCAATGTCCAATTGGCAGATTGTGTAAACACCATGGTAACCTTCGCACCAGTAAGTCGCTTGACGAATAGGCTATGTCAACGAGGAGAGAAGGCAAAGCTCCGCAAGGACAGTCCTGGCAAAGACTATTGGTGTTCCTAGCCATCGGACGAAATCCCAGCGTGGTTGGGGGAACGTGCCAAGAAGATGGAAACGGCTTCTGGATTGCCGACAGCGCACCTAGAATCCTCCCATGCTGTGCAACATGCTGCACACTATGATTGCGCGCACGGATGGCGCTCGCTGCTGGCACCAAACTCGGGCCTTTATGAAATCCAGTCACCGCTGGGCGCTGGCGGCATGGGTGAACCGGTATCGCGCCACCGACACGTTGCTGCACTCAAGCTTCGGACTCCCGACAAAGTTGCATTGCTCTGACGAGCACAGATTGGAGGGTGAAAACCAATGTCCCACCGTGGCACGAATCTCGCTTACGCAATCCTCATTGTCGCTTCCATAGTCTCTACCACGGCGTACAGCCAAACCGTCCGGGTGGATACCGATCATGCCACGAATTCCTTCATTCCTAACCAGTCTCTCGGCGCCGGGATTGATCGAATGCCTGCTGCCGCGGTTGCGAAGTACTTCGACCAACCGGCGTTGCCGGCTGTGCTCGCCGCGGGATGGCAACCGGTGACCTATCGCCAGAACACGGAACTTGCAGTGGAGGCGTGGCACTGGAATCCACAAGGCACGTGGAGTGATCCAAGCGGCAAGGGATATTTCACCGGCGGCGTGACTCCCACAGAAACCATCGAGCATTCTTACGGTTACCCGCTGCCACATCGAGGTTTCACCCGCAATGAAGGCACCGAAACCCACGGTTTTTCGCGCATGACCGATGGCGACCTGAACACCTATTGGAAGAGCAATCCTTATCTGAGCAAGGCTTTCACCGGGGAAGAGGATTCGCTGCATCCGCAATGGGTGGTAATGGATCTGGCGACTCCGCAGCCGATCAACGCTCTTCGGATCGCCTGGGGCGATCCATACGCCAAGCAGTACGTGGTGCAGTATTGGACAGATGATGAGGCGATCAAATTTCCCACTAAAGGTGTCTGGGTAGCATTTCCGTCGGGCGTGATCTCGAATGGCCGGGGCGGCACCGCCACGCTCCAACTTACGCAGGTAGCCAAGGTAGTGCGATTTATCCGGATTTGGATGACTGAGTCGTCGAACAGCTGTGACTCGCATGGGTCTGCAGACCCGCGCAACTGCCTCGGATACTCCATTCGCGAACTCTACGTTGGAACCAAAGATCAGAATGGATTTCACGATGCGGCCCGGCACACTCCGGATCAAGACCAGACCACCACCTTCTGTTCCTCCATCGACCCCTGGCATGAGCCCAAGGATTTAGGCTCGACCCAGCATGAACAAGTTGGATTCGACCTTTTTTACAACAGCGGATACACACGCGGATTGCCGGCAATGGTGCCGATTGCGATGCTTTACGGCACACCGGAAGATTCCGCAGCAGAGATCGCTTATCTGGAGAAGCGCGGGTATCCAATCTCCTACGTCGAAATGGGAGAAGAACCTGACGGACAGTACACGCTGCCCGAAGACTACGCTGCACTCTACCTGCAGTGGGCAACAGCGCTTCATCGCATTGATCCGAATCTGAGGTTAGGGGGACCAGTTTATACCGGTCAGAATGAAGATATCGTGGTGTGGCCGGACGCCCAAGGAAAGGCTTCATGGACGGGACGTTTCCTCGATTACCTGAAATCTCACGGCCGTATTCAAGACCTGGCCTTCTTCCCCTTTGAGCATTACCCCTACGAGCCTTGCAAGGTCAGTTGGAGCAGTCTGTACGACGAACCGATGCTGGTGAGCCACATTCTCCAAGTCTGGCGTGACGACGGCCTGCCCCCAGACGTCCCGATGTTCATCACCGAGTCAAATATCACTTGGAATGGCGGTGAATCCTCGGTGGATATTTTCGGCGCCCTCTGGCTGGCAGACTACGTGGGAGCTTTTTTCAATGCCGGAGGAAAGGCTCTCTATTATTTCCACTATCTTCCTCTGGGTGTACATGAGGGTTGTAACGACTCAATGGGCACGTTTGGGATGTTTACTACCACAAAGGACTATGAAATTCAGCAGCCGACATCACAGTTTTTTGCCAGCCAGATCATCAACACAGAATGGGTGCAGCCGGGCAGCGGTGTGCACAAGACATTTTCGGCTTCTGGAGATATCTCAGATGCGGCAGGACACTCCCTTGTAACCGCTTATGCACTATTGCGGCCAGATGCCCAATGGTCGCTGATGCTGGTGAATCGAGACCAGGAGAACGCACACAAGGTGCACATTCAACTTAATGGTAAAGCTACAGGTGGCAGGAGTTTCTTCACCGGCCCGGTGACGATGATCACGTTTGGCAGCGGGCAATACCAATGGCACCCAACGAAAGAGGGTGGCTTCCCTGATCCGGACGGTCCAGCGGTGAAGGCCACAGTAAACGCCGGCGAGGACACTATCTATGAACTTCAGAAAGCCTCCATCACGGTTATCCGAGGAACAATTGCGAGTCTTTCCAGCAGATCGACAGCACACTGAACACCAAGGTCGCTTGCGATGGCAAAAACCATTCCTAAGCAAAGAGAAAAACAAGGTGCTGAAGATATGTAACGCTTCAAATAGCTGGTAGCAACTTTGATAGTCGTAATCGGAGGTCACCTTAGTCCGATTGCCACAGAAGTGAAGACAAAACACGCCGAGGTCTTAACCAAATTCTCGCTTTTGTGATGTACCTTGCAGCGGAATGGACTCGGAGCTGCCGAATCATTCTGGCAGTGCGTATTCGCTTCAACCTTTCGCACACGGCATCAACCAGGCGCGGGCTATCGCCCTCCCAGCCGCGAAATTCTTGAAGTCGTATTTGGAATGAGATGGGAGGTTCAAGCTTGGTGTGTTTGTGTGAGAGCGTGATTAGTTCTCGAGGGCGTAAATCAAAAGTCGAAATCGCCATCGATGCGCCAGAGGCGACCTATGGAGTCGTAGAAGGCGCCGTAATTCGGGGAGCCAAGGTATTGCTGGACGTCGCGAGGATTGTCGTGATTGGTGACATCAATGACCTTGAGACCGCCGAGAAATTGGATACGATGGCCGCGGAATTTGAAATCGAAAGGATATTGGAGCTTAACATCGAAACTCATGAAAGTGGGAAAGCGCCCGGCTTCGTCTCGCAGTCCCACGTAGTTCCAATTTGCATCCAGCTTAGAGTACGGGAAACCGGTATGGGCGTCGAGAAGGGGGACGAACTGGAGCTTGTAGGGCAGGCCGATGATGCCCCACAACAGGGCACGATTCGGGGCGTCGCTGGGGAGAGGTCCGTACTGGTTGGGACGGATGAGGGGATAGGAAAAATTGCCGAAGAATTGGTTGTAGTCGTTGAGTTCACCAAAAGCTCGAGAACGAACGTAGCTACCGATGATGGTCATACGCTCGGTCGGTTGCCAGCGAAGCATGGCGAGCAATTCGTCGTAAGTTTGGTGTCCCGAATTGAGCAGTTGGAGTTCGGCGATTTGTTGTGCTTCCGGCGATACCGGATTGACATAGAACTCACGACTCCCTTCGCGGTGCTCGTACCCGATGCGGAGCAGAAGATTGCGGCGGAGTTCACGATCGAACTGGAGCGTAGCGCCGAGGCTATATGGGAGGTGGAGCGTTCGGTTTTGAGTGGCGATGATGTGGGTGTAAGTTGTGGGGGGCTGGACGATGGTGATGCCGTCGGAGGCAAATTGCGTGATTGTCTGCGCAGGAATTTCGGGGAAGACTGCGACGTTAAGAGGAATTTTGTCGTAGAAAAGGCCAATCCCTCCGCGAATGGCGGTGCGATTGTCCCTGGTGGGGGCGAACACAAAGCCGATGCGGGGCGCGGCGTAAAGGGTATCTGAGGAGAGGCTGTCGTGCTCAATGCGGACGCCGAGATCCAGGGAGAAGCGGGGATGGAGCTGCCAGTTGTCCTGTGCGAAGAATACGTAGCTGTTTTCTGCAGCGGAGGAGGAGAGTTGAGACGTGTACGTGATTTCGGTGGCGAGGGTGTGATCTTCGCGGAGGACAGACACGGGAAGGTTGGCGACGGTGCCACCATAGGTGGAGCGCGAGAAGGAATATCCGACCGTTAAGAGATGGCGGCCCGAGAATTCGAGTGGATGCAGATGTAGAGCCTGTGCCCACTGGTACAGCCACGTGTCGCGGTTTTGGCCTTCGGAGAAGCTGCCGGAATTTTGTTCGGGGTAAAGAATCATCAGGCTAGAGTTGGAATCAGCAGGATAGGTTCGGACCTTAAGCCGCTTAATGGAGAAGAGAGATTGGACAAAGCCGCCTTCGGAGAGAATCCAGCGATCGGAAACGGAGCTGAAAAAGCCGCGCTGGCGATAATCGGCGGTGACGGGCTGGGGGTTGAAGGTATTGATGTTGGCGTATTTAGTATTCTGCGGGTCGAGAGTGAGAATACTGGTCAGGCGCTGACTGCGGTTGATGTCCCAGTCGACCTGAGTCTGCGTGTTAGCGCGCTGATCGACGCGGACGTTATTGGGGTTCGGAAGGGAAGGCGTGCGGATGGTGTCGTAGCCATAGTACAGAGATTGGAAAAGGTAGAGTTTGCCGGGAATAAGAGGGCCGGAAAAGGCAAGATGAGGAGTGAGGCTCTCGATGCCGTGAGTGCTGCCGTTGATCCAGCGGAGGCGGGGGATAGGATCTTCGAACAGCCACTTCCATTCATCACCACCGCCGCGGGTCGTGACTTCAATGACGCCGCTCGAGAAACCACCGTATTCAGCAGAGAAAGGATTGGAGAGGACTCGCATCGATTCGACAGCGGCCGTTGGAAGGCGAAGTGCGGGCTGACCTGTGAAGGGATCGCCGATCGAAGCATTGTTGAGGAGAGCTGTGCTTTGGTTGGCGTTGCCTCCCTTGACGTGGATGAGACCATCCGGACCGCGCAGTACTCCGGGAAGCAGAGGAAGGGCTTCCTGAAAATCGTCATTAAGCCGGACCAGAGATTTGAGGGTAGCAGTCGTAAGGACCTGTGTTCCCCCGGAGCTAGAGGAAGTGTCGACGCCGGTAGGATTGGCGCTAACTGTTATAGAGGTGGACTGCTTTTCCAGTACAAGTTGAAAATCGACACTGGCAGGAGTGCCTGCGCTGGCCGTGATTTGCTTAGTGGCAGGTGCAAAGCCGGCGAGAGTAACGGTGAGTTCATACTTGCCGGGAAGTATCCCCACATACGAGTATTGGCCGAGGTCATTGGAGACGGTGGAGAGCTCCCGGCCAGAAATAAGATTTTTGAGGGTGATGCGAGCGTTAGGCGAGAGGACCCGGATGCGATTGCTGTCGATCGTGAAGATGACCCCGGAAATGCGGCTGGTGCCGGCAAGCGTTAATGTCGTGAGGCAGATGAAGGCAAGGAAGAGCAAAAGAATGCGGACGCCGTTCCAACATGGAAAGCGGGATCGTCGGAAGGAAACTGCGCACTGCATTGGATGATGGTATAGCAGCACGACAGGAACGTGGGAGGTGTTGCATTGGCCTGAACTGCTGCAATGAATGGCCCGCAAAAAGTTGCGCATCTTTATCCGTCGCGTCGGATGGTTGTCGCGGAGTGTCCTAGTCCGCCGCCGTCAACGCGCACAGGCGTGATGGGATCGTCTTTACCCTCTCTTGCAGCGATGGATTCCGCGACCCGCCTTCTGCATCCCTATCCCGAGAAGGTTCCTTCCAGATTGGCGGTGCGTGTATTCTCAAACAGTGACGGAGAGAAGATGGAAAACACAATCATGACTGTGGTCGGGTGCTTGATGTTATGCGCCTCGGTATCCCCGCAGGAGCAGCCACGGGAATTGAGGGGTGGCGGCCACTTGCTCGGCGAGACTGCTGGGCAGTTCTTCTCCGAAGGATTTGTTGGGGATGTGCTACGAGCATGCGAAAAAAAGGACTGGAAGAGTGTGAGCCAGGTGTCCAAGCACATGGGCCATGCCTCTAAAACCAACGCAAAGGATTATTGCGCGAAAGAGAAGCTCGCCAGGCAGCAAGCAACGAACGGGACACGAGTCGAATACAATGGCCGCGGCGACGAGGAGACGATGAGGACAGATTCGTTCAGCTTCGACGGCGGCCATCTGGTTAAGATAGACATGGTCTATCTTGCCTCGACCGTGCACCTTGAAGGATATCGTCCAAAGTCCTTTGGCGAACTCTTCGCCGGATTGCGGGAAGCCTATGGGCCGCCATCGAAAAGCGAGAGCGAACCCGTGCGAAACGTTTATGGCGTAAAGTACGACGCGCATCGTGCCGTGTGGATGGGCAATCAGGACGTAATCAGCATCATCGAACAGCCGGGGGAGGACGGCCGGACGGAAATAATCGCGGAAACACTTGCAGAATACAATCGCGCGATACAAGCGCCAAAGACCGCGAATCCTCTGCAATAACCAAGATCTGCTCTTGCCAGGCTACGGGTACACAGGAAGTCGCCGATTCCTCCGGCTTGCCGACAAACGGGCCCGAACGCGTCCTGCTCTGCTCAGTCCATTTCCGGAGCTTCGAGTCATCCGTTCAGGGCGGGGCTTCGTAAAATACCAATTCAGAAATAGGTGGGATCAAGAATTATCTATGTAACAGCGCGGTAACGGCCGGCACCCAGTTGCAATTAGGAATATTTCACCAGTTCATCTAAGGTCTCTACTCGCGAGCTAGAATCCCCCGCATGAATCGACCTTGTTCCTCTGAGAATAATAAAGCTCCCATGCTCGCGCGATGCAACTCATCCACATGCCAGCTTGGGCACATTATGCCCTGGCGTGAGTGCGCATTCGAACCCAGAACCAGGTGTCCGAGTTCATGCGCCATCACATGGCCCAGCACTCGTGCTATCCCTACATGCCAATCTCGATCCAGTTGTTCCACTGAATCATAGAATACGTCGCTGTATGCCCCAGTTCCTTCTGCAGAGAGGAATGCAACGCCGAAAATGTCGTGGCTGGATTTTCGGGCGTGTGGGACAATTCGCAAGTTAAGATGAATTGGCGAAGGTGGATCCTGGCATCGCGAAGACCAAAGGAAGCTTGGAAGGTAAGCCGCTTCTGCGAGGTTCGCGAGTGAGCTAAATCCTCCCGCGGGTAGCCATTCCCCAGCTGCAGACGAGCATAGAACGGCAGGATCCCAGTGTCCTAGGGTGCCAAGGTGATAAATTTCCCGCCCGTCTGTTCTTGCGACCAACTCCCTACTATTCCTCTCGATGGTGCCTGCAGCCTTCTGCGCAGATAATTAAGAGAAACCGTCTAGTTGATAACCAGAACCAATGTAGCTGAGTTCCCGGCGATAGGACACCCCACGTGAGCGGCCGAACCCAGAGACTTTACCGAAATCTGCACAGTGCTTCCCGCTGAGCCGCCAAATGAGACAAAGGTCTGCTGGGTAATCGTGGTTTGAATGTGGTGTGAATCCATGAACGTGGTTTGCAATGCGCCTCCGTTCCACATGACCTGCGACTGGGGAACGAAGCCGCTTCCATTCACTACTAACAGAACTGATTCTGCATCGCTTGGAATTGCGCCCGGCGAAAGAGAAGTAACTTGCGGTTGCGGAGCCAAGCCTTGACAGCTGTTGAAAACGAACAGCGCATTGCAAGTAGTCCAACCAGATAAGAGGAACGTCAGGGCTGCCATGAAGGCAATGCGAACCAGGAGAAGAGGCTTACAGGGATTAAAGAGGCAAGAAGGCATTCTAGCCTACCTTATTACGGGCATCCCAATTGTAACGCTGAAAGGCGCGCCCCGCGCGCCTTTTCCCCTCTCCTGTCCTCCTAAGCGGTGTTGGCCCTGAAATCTCCAGTTACGACTTGAAGAACACCCTGGTTGGCGGGGATTTCCAACAATGCGCTGAAGTACCTGGAGAATGTACCGTCGCCATTTCCCAACAGGATGCCGAACTCGCAAAAATGTGGAGAGCAAGGGACGGTTCCTGCCAAGTCGAGTATTCCGTCTCCGCCCCTTCCCTCCACCGGCATTACCCGGCTTCCTCGGTACTACGGACCTCTCCGCCACCCCACACCGCCCGGCCTGCCTCTCGGCGAGTTGCCAGTTGATCCCGACCGCAAATGCCGAACCGTCCGACCCGGTTCGGCTTTTTCTGCTTGGCGTGACCGTTGCCGCACGTCGAGCGTGATGTGCGTCACAGACAAGACCGACCAGACTGGTATAAAAGGACGTTGAGTGATGACGATCCTCTTTCTTTGAAGGGCCGAAGTTGGAAGAGCCGAACCCCCTTTCTCCTGGTTTGGCTCTTCTGTTTATGCGCGGCTCGTTGCCCGTACGTTCGAGTAAAAACGCGTACTGGCAATCACAAATGAAGTGTGCGGTATACCATGAAGGGTGCAACTTCCCGTGAACCCGCCGCTATTGCCGATGCTCGCCAAGCGAGTCGGTGAATTACCAGCCGATGGGGATTGGCTTTTCGAACCGAAGTGGGATGGGTTTCGCGCTCTCGTCTTTCGCGATGGCGATGAAATCCTGATCCAAAGCCGCGACGAAAAGTCGCTAAACCGCTACTTTCCTGAGCTGCTGGAGCCGTTACGCTCAGCATTGCCTCCCCGCTGCGTCCTCGACGGAGAGATTGTCATCGTTAAGAATAACGAATTGGACTTCGACGCATTGCAGCTGCGCCTGCATCCAGCTGCATCGCGCGTTAATCTTCTGTCCCGACAAACTCCATCGTCATTCGTTTTCTTCGACCTGCTTTGTCGGGAAGATCGGGATCTTCGCGGCAAGCCATTCCAAATCCGGCGCCGCGAGTTGGAATTACTGATTTCATCGGCGCCGCCACCCATCCATCTAACACCCGCAACTGAGGACCGCAGCGTTGCCTCCGACTGGTTTCGCCGCTTTGAGGGCGCAGGTCTTGACGGCGTCATCGCCAAGCCCATCTCAGGAACCTACGAGCCGAACAAACGGGTGATGCTCAAGGTCAAGCATGAGCGCGACTGCGACTGTGTGGTTGCAGGATTTCGTTGGCACAAGAAAGGTGAGCGCACCCTCGTCGGCTCATTGTTGCTAGGCCTCTTCGACAACGCCGGTGCTTTGCAACACGTCGGAGTTTCTGCGAGCTTCAGCACAGAGAAGCGCCAGGAGGTCGCAGAATTCATCAGGCCTTACCGCACAGACGCGCTCGCCAGTCACCCGTGGAAGCATTGGGCGGACCAAGGAAACGCGACCGATGAAGACGTCAAACGAATACCGGGAGGTCAGAGCCGCTGGAGTCAAGGCAAGGACTTATCGTGGGAACCACTACGACCCGAACTCGTGGTGGAGGTCGCTTACGACCACATGCAAGGAAGCCGCTTCCGTCATACGGCGCAGTTCCGCAGATGGCGGCCGGACAAAAAACCCAGCGACTGCACATACGCCCAGCTCGAAGTCGTTCCGCCGCAGGAGCTGGAAGCGATTTTTTCCTCCGGTCGCTAAGCCTGCGCCAGCTGCCGATCTTTCTTTTTCTTCTTTTTCTGCTTTCCTTTTGCGCCATTGCTGCCATTCACGCGTTGGGTCGACAGTGTTTACTGTATCCGCCTTCAAAATGAGAAAACAAGGGGAATTCTAATTGTGAGGTCTCCGCCAGGGGAATCGAATTGTGGGCGAGAGGAGTCATTCAACACCCACTCTCGATAACGCTTATTGACGAAGTTGAAAGTCCGCTCCTTATGCGCTCGTCATTCTCAAACCCATCATGACTCTGCAATCAAGCTACCCGCCCCACCATCGAGCAGTTGCGGCAGGAGCATTTGAAATCTTCATCTTCAGGAATCACCGTGTGGCCGCACTGCTCGCAAACATACCAGCCCGGCCGCTGTAACATCGGCTTGTGCTCATTGCCTAGCGTGCAGTACGGACAACTAACGATCTCGTCAGCCATTATTACTGGTACCCTTTCTGCTTCCTCTTTGGCTCCGCGATTCGCCGCTTCTCAGGCCAAACGCAAACTGGCGAGCGATGCGCGGGCTGTGCCGCCATCTTGGTCAGGCAAAATCCTCAACTCAAGCAGCGTCACGTCGCGCAGGTCCACATCGTACTTTTCAATCTCCCGTGTGGTCCCTGGCGGGCTAAAATTCCACTGCTGGCGAACAATTTCTCGGAAGGAACGCCCGTGATCCAGCGACCATCGCAGGGCGAACTCCTGTGTGCGTTTGGTTTCGGTTTCCTCGAAAACCAGCCAAATACGTTTGAGCTTTTGTGGCTGGTCGAACAGGAATCGGATAATCTGAGGTCCCGCCTCGGCAGCGCGCCAGCTCCGTGTTTCGCCGAGCTGCAGCGCACATTCAATAGGATGGGCTTCATCTTCCGATGTGATCTCTACCATGCCTAATTTGGCCAGGTCTAGCCAGCCCCGATCAAAAGGTTCGCGGACGTGCGGAGTCGGAGAAATCAAGCGTTTGCGCATATACAACTGTGACACAGTTCGTTCGCAGTCTGAAAACAATAGCTTGCGCTGTCGTAAAAGATTGATACTTCTGCTTCGGAGGCTTGAACACTGTGGTGCACACCCTCGGTGTTAACCCTGCCAAACATGTTTGCCGCAGGTGCAATGGATGGTCTCGGTAGGCCGTGGCTTGGTGAGTTGCTGTCTGCAGACCGGGCAAGGTTTGGTCATCACGTATGTCATATTCATCGCTCCTAAGTTCGTCTAAGCCGACTGTTATTTGCAATGCACGTCGCGTACCAAATAATCGATGGTCGCGAACTAGGACAGCCCATGGCGAGAGCCAAGTCATAGCTTATCGAGTGTCTCCAATACGCATAGCCCTCAGTTCTTTGGAGTTACCGGGAAGACTTTGGCACGGGTGAGCTGTAATCGTATTCCCAGCGCCATAGTAGCTGAGCCTTCCCTCAGGTCTGCCTCCTTCTTTCTTCAGGTGAATCCTTAGTCCCTCCTTCGACAGGTACAGCATTCGCTGTAGCGCAGATTTTCTCGGTCTCGTCCGAAAACTCCAGGGTACCTGCAAAAAGCAGGTTATGAATCGACGGAACGAGTCGCGCTGTGAGAACAACCAAACAAGTGCGAGAAAAAGTGTAAGCATGATGCATTAGTTAAGATATTCTGGTGAACCGAATATCCGATGAGCACCCGGATCAGTCACGGTGATAATGACGACGAGGAATGTTCTAGACCTGGATAATTCGCACCGACTCAGAATCGGCTATTCTCATAGCATGATCGATGACGAACGGATGTAACGAGAGTCTGGCCTGATCGCGACCGTCAGAAAGAACCTTCATGAGTTTCGCGAAAACATGCGCGGATGACACGGATCTTACTTCATCAAGACGCGTTTGCTGGTGACTATCAAGAGAACGAATGCACGCTCATTGGCATGGCCATCGAATATGCTGGGCTCCGTGCGTTTCAGCGGGCCAGGTGGGCAAAGGTGAGACAGCTGAGGAAGGCTGCGTAGGCCAGTTTCACACTACGTGCGCAAGATGTAGAACCCCGAACCACATCCATGCGCCGACCACCGTCCAGAGGAACGGCCAAGGATTGATCTCAACGTGCATCTGGAGATCCCGCTTGTCGAAGCCGAGTGTTTGATCGGGTGCCTTCATTTTGGTGTCGATTCGTTGATCTACCCCACCCTAAAAAGGGATCGCTGCGAAAGTCAAGGGTGCATGTGGATTGCTTGGTAATAGTTTTGTCATCACTGATGACAATTTACACGGCTCCCCAACAAGCGAGGAAGCCTGCGTGGCGAACGCCCTTGTATTTTTTGTGTTACAGCGTTCCTCTCACGAATACCTTCGATAGTTTGCTGCGTTTCGCTGAGAAATCAAGGAGAAGCGTACGAGATACAGTAACCACTGTAGACATTTCTGACGACAACGCTCGATGAGATGTGCGTCCTAGTAGCGATTCTTTTGCGGGTACTGCGAGTCGTTTCATTCTCAACGAGCTACCGAAGGGCCTTGCCGTAACGCATCACGGTGTCCGGAGCGACCATGTCGGCTTCGCTCTCATAAATGGAATGCCGGGTCGGGTTCGTCTTGTGGCTCGGGGAAGGTGTGCTTTTTCCAGATTTGCCAGCATCAACTGTCCGTTGGTTCGGTCCGGCCTTCGTCGCCTGTGGTTCCATCACGATCGACTTCGTGGCGACTACGATTCGCAACGTCCCTCGTTGCTGGACCACCGGCCCGGTAGGTAAGGGCGAGAAGTGATCGGTCCAACCGATCAGCAGTAGACCGAGAACCGCTGCGATACCTGTCACTGCCGCAATCCTCTCGAAGAATTCGTCTCTGCGAGGGATTCGTCTCTCACGGGAACTTGGAACAGCCGAATCATTGACCGACGGCAATAGCTCAACATCACATTGAGCTATCCCGAACGATTCTGGCGGTAGCGATACTGTCTTAGAGGAGTCTGCTTCAGTTTTCTTGATTGGGTGGCGATTTTGCTCCTGCAGCGTATAAGCAGCAGCCAGGAGTTGCTGGAACGTATCCGGGTCCAGAGCAGGCTTGTCGAGCGTATGGATGCGTTGGGCGGTCCGCTTACATAGCCAGAACAGGAAGAAGACCGTTACAGTTCCGAGTTCAAACCATGCCGTCAAGAACAGCCGTACGAGGTGCATTTGGATACCGGCCTAATGCGTGGCATGCGAAGCGGCGACTGCTATGCTTCTAATTTCAATTAGCTACCTAATAGCATTGTAGGACCTCTGGCCATCAACCTCAAGCGTGCTTTATTGGCAGGTTGATACTTTGAAATTTGCGATCCCGGTTTTCCATTTAATTGAACTCCCCGTCCGGTTCGAAGCAAAATACTCGTTCACATACCAGAAAGTGCAGTCGTCCACCGGATCAACTATCATAGAGGTGTAATCGCCCCAGCGGCCCAAGTTTTCCTCATCTCCCTTTCCTTGCCAGATCAGAAGATTCTTCGGGCTCGTCTGTGCCCGCAGATTCCACCACGCCATCCTGATGCCGGGGTGACTTCCAATACCCGACATGCTGAAACCTGCTGCTCCATTACCGCTTTTGTCTTGCGCGACACTGGGAATGAAGCGCGACCGAACGGCAGATTGAGAGGACAGTTCCGGTACGACTGCTCCCGCGCAAAAAAACAGCCCCAGACCCCGTCTCGGTCAAGGACGCTATCTAGCAGCTCTCCCCGCCTGCTCGCGCTACAATTGATTCGCCGCTGGAAGTTGTAAATGGCACAGATATGTAGAGTCCCGCACGGTTGGGGGAAGATACGGTGAATCCAGGGCGGCTTTCTTCGCACCTGATTGCTACGCTGCTTTCCCCGGAAGTCTCCAATAGGTTCGTGTGCCTCCGTTGTTTGGATGGACAAGCCTCTCGAGCACAATCCCAAGCTTGGCAGCCGCTTGCTTCATCACCTTCGGGCCGATCCAGTGGATGCGGCCACAGGACAGCAGGTCCTCCTGTGGTTCCATCATTTCCGGGGTAGCGGTAAGCTCGCATAACAGAAACTCAACCTACTTCGAGATGCTTAGCCCCCACGACGGATCTCATTGGAATCACGGGGAACGGTGATAAGAATAATAGAATCGAGTATGAGCAATACGGTATCAAGGGTATGGACAATTCCTCGATGCGTGTCATGATTCGTGACAACGAAATATTAAGAAAAAGAAGGGAAACCGGCACCGATGAGTCGAGGAAATCCTGAAACACATAGTAGAGCTTTACAGCGCCAATCTCATCAAACCACGCTACTTCGTCCTTTAAGGACGTGCGTTGATGCAATGTCATGATCCCCAAAAACCACGCGAAATCGTCCACCTCATGGAGAAGCAAATCGAGAGCCTAGAAAAAGAAACATCCGAAGGTGTGACCGAGAGGGAACGTCGCGAATACGAGGAAAGGCAGATCCGCATTGACGAACTGTGCGGCCAGCTACGCTACCTGCACCCGGCTGCATAAAAGAAAGCTAGGCGCGATGGCAGCGAAGTTCTGGCAAGCTTGTGGTCAGGTGTTCCCCTCTTATCCTTTGGGGCGTTACCCGTTCTACATAGCACGACTCATGGGGAGATTTTCGATCGATGAAGGCGGAATCTTTCTGTCTGTTTTTCTGATCCATTCGGCGGCACGTTGTTCGGCTTCGAGCAGTTGCTCCATGGTCATCGACTGGTTGACATGATTCTTGGCCTGGGTGATCTGTTCACCGGCGATGAGAAACCACATATACGCCTGGACTAGGTCCTTCGGTCCAGCGGAACGCGCGGCGTAGAGTTGAGCCAGCGCCAATTGCCCAGTGGGCAGACCTTGCTCGGCAGCTTTTTCACAGACGGCGAGCGTCGCCTTATCGTGGCGAGCGCCGTTAGCGGGATTCGCAAACAGAGCAGCGAGCAGCGATCGTCCATGACTGGGTTGGCTCAGCGTCATAAACAGCAGTTCGACACGGCTTGCCTCATTAGTTCCCGTTTGCCGACTAATCGGGAGTTGGGTCGCGTTGCACCACAACCAAAAACACCACACCGACAATGGTAAACATCGGAACGCCTCTTCCTGCCCATTGTGATGCCGATTCTTTTTCCTCGACGTGACAAGTTGACTAAACTAGACTCGCTGCCGAACGCTTTCTTCATTCTGAATCACAATCCTGGAGGCCCGAGTTGAAAAGACTAGGATGGCTGTTTGCTCTCGTTTTTCTTTTTCCGGGAATCCGGGTGGACATCATCCAACCGCAAACGCCGAGTCCCAAAGCGAGTAAATCTGCCATTCCCAAGACTTGGGATGATGCCGAAATGGCTGCCCTCGAAATTCCTTTGGCCAATCCCGTGGGGTCTCCGAACCAGGTCTCCGCCGACTACTACTACCGGGTACCGGTCCGGCCCATCTACAAAAGCTACCCCGTATATGCCGCGGGTCACGAACCAACTGGCTACTTGGAATCGCTCAAACATAAGGACCCGATCATTTATTGGGACGACAAAGGTCACGCGCCAGCGCTCGAAACAGAGGCCGACTGGATAAATGCGGGTGAAGCAGTATTTGACGCTCCGATCAGCGATGGAGGGATTGGAGGATCGGAACCGACCGATCTATACGTTCGTGATCCGAAGTTCCTGGAGATGACCGGCGCACCGATCACGAGAGACGGTACGCTGCCGTATTTCCGTTATGTGGTGAAGAAAAAAGGTGAGGTCGAGATCGGGGTCCTGGCGTGTGGGATGTGCCACACTCGGGTTATGCCAGACGGAACTGTTTTGAAGGGCGCGCAGGGAAATTTCCCGTTTGATCGTTACTTCGCGCTCGACTATCTCCGTTCCGGCGCAAAAATGGCCGCATTGCTCGAACGAAGCCTGTACGCGACCCCGTGGATCACCTCTGATCCTCTTCCTTCGACCAGCAGCATGCCCCTTGAACAAATTGCCGAAGTTCACCGGACGATTCCGCCGGGAGTCGTTGCTCGCAATAGAACGAGTCCCTTCGCTCCGGCTCAAGTACCGGATTTGATCGGAGTCAAGGATCGCAAGTATTTGGATCGCACGGGTCTTCAACAGCAACACTCGATTGTGGATTTGATGCGGTATGCCGCACTCAATCAGGGCGGCGATGATCTTGCGAACTTCAATGGCTTCGTTCCGGTCGACTTCCCCGACTTCAAGCAATTGCCAAAGATTGAAAATCTCGATCGGGACCGTTACAGCGACGAGCAACTCTATGCCCTGGCCCTGTATGTCTACTCGCTGAAGCCCCCTCCGAATCCCAACAAGTTTGACGCGCTAGCCGAACGCGGCCAGGAACTTTTCAAGAGTAAGAGCTGCATCATGTGTCACACCCCGCCGATGTACACCAACAACAAATTGACAATTGCGACAGGTTTCACTCCATCGGCTGACGCAGAAGAAAAATACGATATTTTGTCTTTCTCAGTCGGCACTGACCCTAAACTCGCGCTGAAAACCAGGCGCGGGACCGGCTATTACAAGGTCCCATCGTTGCGAGGGGTCTGGTATCGGGGGATGTTTGGACACAGCGGGTGGTGTGCGACGCTGGAGGACTGGTTTGATCCCCGCCGTCTGCGAGATGACTATGTGCCAACCGGATTTAAACCCTACGGCATGAAGACGTATGCTGTTAAGGGACACCCTTTCGGATTGGATCTGTCCGCGGAAGATCGCAGAGCTCTTATCGCATTCCTCAAGACCCTGTAGATCCTGTGATTATCAGCGCTGCCAGTTGCAGTGAGAACCGCATAACCTTGCGTGCCGACCCATTCGACCGAGCGTGCCGCGAGTCAGGTAGTCAGGTCGCCATCTCGCTTCGTTAGAGGCGACGAAGGTTGCTGAAGCTAGTTCAGTGGGGACTCCAGCGGCAAAGAGATCCGGCGATAGAGGCTGCCCATCCCTAGCACTCTAACCCAAGAGGGCCCGCCTTTCCATCAACTGACGCTATCAGCCTGGTCTCGACAACAACGCTCCACCGCGATTCGCGATCATTATTTCGGGGCGCTAAACAAGACAGCGTCACTTTGCTGCGTGCCTCGAATCATGGCCAGCCACTTGCCGTCCGGAGAATAGGCCAGCGACACAATTATGCCGGATGTAAAGTGGGTCAGCTGCTCATCTGGAGCTTTCCTGAAAATTGAAGTCGCCCACAGATTTGGTACGCCGGTACGAATGTCAACGAGGGCAATTCGGCGGCCGTCGGGCAGCCACGCGCCGGTCCGCACATTTGGGTCCAGGGTATTGCCAACAATGTCGACCGCGTGAACAGAACCATCCTCGGCTGAAATCGTTGTAGCGACGATTGCGCCTTTTTTGTCAGGCCCCGCGAAAACGATCCAGCGCCCGTCCAATGACAGGAACGGCGGGCTAATCGATATGCGATCGCTCAATCGCGTTGCGTTTTCTCCGTTGGGTAGCATCTTGAAGATGTAAGTTCCTTCGTCCGGAACCTGCCCCATGTAATAAACCCAGTCGGATGATGCCGCGCACTTGGGACTCAGTTCACCGGATCCGCTGGTTACTCGCCGGGAAGCGCCACTCTGCAAATCGGTCCGCCAGATGTGCTCCGTGCCATCCTGATCGGAGCTGTAATAGATACTGGTGTCCTTCTCGCAAACAGTCGGAGCGCTGCGATATTGGCCGTCATAGCTTACCTGCCGTACATTCGCGCCACTTGTATCCGTTACGAACAGATCCCAGCCGTTGGGAGTATTGCTCAGGTACACGATACGGTCGTCAGGGGTGAAAGCCACGCGAATGTCCTTGCGGCTGTTTGTGATTTGGCCCAACCGGTCGGGAGTGGATGCAGACCCAGCCCAAACTTGAGTGGACTGGTTTTGTTGCGCGCTGGCGATCTTCTTGCCATCGGCAGAGATACTCACCGACAAATACTCATTCAGGTCACTCGAAATCCGGCGGGGCGTTCTGTCCGTCCGGTTCACAATCCAGACTTGCGCCGGGGAGCCGATTTCATCCTGGGCTGCCAGCAGCAAGCCGCTGCTGTCCGGCAGCCATTGGTAATCATTTATGACTCGCCAGCGCGGCCCTACCGGAACCATTCCTTGCCCACTTGCGGCGTCTACGAGGTAGAGGCCTGCGGACTTCCCGTCGGGGCTGGGGTCAATCTTGGGAACCGCAATGTTCCGTCCATCGGGCGACCAGGCCACCGCCGGCGCATACAAGTTGACCACCAGGCTCTGCTTATACGACGCTAAGGCACGAACGCCGCTGCCATTGTCGTCAGCTATTTCTAGATCGACCTCGTCAGGCTTGCCAATCAGTGCGTACACCATGTGATTCCCGTCGGGAGCAAAAGACACCCCGGAGTCGGCGCTGGCAATCACGGTCCGTGCCGCTCCGCCCAACGATGCCACCCGAAAAACCATTCCATGCTGCGCAGCGCTTGCACTGACGTAGTAGTAGATAGAGTCGCCATCGTGCGAGAAGGTCATGTCCCCAATAGTGTCCAGCGTGGGTAGTACCACCTGGATGGCACTGGGAGCGGCGACCTGTCGGACCCAGAGACTCGAATGCCCTTTGTTCTGCGCCACGTAAGCGAGATAGCGTCCATCCGGCGAAATGCGGGCCATCGTTACGTCGCCGCTCGATGTAATGCTCGAAATCTCGAACTTATTGAAGCCAGTCTTCGCCAAGCCGTTGTTCCAGAGACTATTGCGAAATACGAGAATTGCGACGACTCCCACGATCAAGAGTGAGAGGGCTGCCAGCCAATACTTTCGGTGGTGTTTGGGTGCAGCGACCGTGTTCGTACCCGACGTCAACGCTGACTGCAAGACGGCGGTATCGGAAGCACTACCGGCATTTTGCGATCCCGGGGGTCCAACGGACGCGACTTGGGTTGAGCTGCTGTCGCGCTTGAGCCGTTCCAGATCTGCCCGCATCTCAGCCGCGCTCTGGCAGCGCAGATTCACATCTTTTTCCAGCGCTTTGTTGATGAGATCTTCCAGCCGTGGCGGCAAATCAGGATTCAGTCGCAAGGGGGGGACGGGCGCCCGATTCAGGATGCCGTCAAAAACTATTCCTGAAGTATCCCCACGAAACGGCAATGCGCCAGTCGCCATCTCGTAAAGGACGACGCCAAAGGAAAATAGATCGGTGCGCCGGTCCAACTCTTTGCCGCGTACCTGTTCCGGAGCCATGTAGGCTACCGTTCCTAGCGCGGCTCCAGGGCTGGTAAGGTTCTGCGCTTCCAAAGTAGCGGTACGCTCAGCTTGAGTCTGGTTCGCAGAGCCGGGACCGCTCATTTTCGCCAACCCAAAATCCAGAATTTTGGCATGTCCTCGCTTTGTGACAAAGATGTTCGCAGGTTTGATGTCTCGATGGATAATCCCTTCTGCGTGGGCTGCCTCGAGCGCGTCCGCAATCTCGATGGCGAGCGACAGGATCAATTCAGTGTCCATCGGTCGGCCTGCTATACGATGCTTCAGGGTCACGCCATCCAGAAATTCCATGGCGATGAAGATGTCACCGTGCTGGTCGTCGATTTCGTAGATCGTGCAAATGTTCGGATGATTGAGGGCGGAGGCAGCGCGCGCCTCGCGCCGGAAACGCTCCAGCCCCTGCGGATCCTGGGCCGCACCGTCCGGCAAGAACTTGAGCGCCACGAAGCGTCCGAGTTGAGTATCCTCAGCTTTGTAGACGATGCCCATGCCCCCGCCGCCGAGCTTCTCGGCGATGCGGTAGTGCGAGATGGCTTTGCCAATCATTGAGTCGAAGTATGGTAGGCGTCGCGCGACAGGCAAGTCAATCAAAGCCAGAGGTTTGGGCGCGCATCTCGAAAGGCTCGTTGACGCGCTGACATTAAATCCGCTTGGCGCTCAGAGCCCGGATTGGTGGACAATAGCTGGAACCCCTCCATCAGCGTGCGTTGCACAGGTCAGAGGAGTTGAGCGATGATGTGCTTGAACCGCTTAGATGAAGCCAAAGTCACCTTCGATCAGGCATTCGCGCACAAGCTGGAGAGTGGATACCTGCGGTTGCCATGTACGAACTTGCTTTTCTGCGGGGAGATTCTGCGCAGATGGAGCAGCAGGTAGCTTGGGCTAGGGACAAACCCGGAAACGACGACGACTGGCTGCTGTCAATGCAATCTGATACAGAAGCCTACTACGGGCGGCTGAGCCAAGCGCGGGACTTTTCACGCCGAGCGGTGGACTCGGCTGTCCGCTCTGACGCCAAGGAAACCGCAGCTTTGTGGCAGATCAATGCAGCCCAGCGTGAGGTACCAACCTCCGTTTGCTAGTGGTATAAACACTCATTCAAGCAACACCATACGAAATTTCGGCTGGCTAGATGGCTCAACAGATACCCGACGTACCGCGCGTTGCCCCGGCGCTGGCAACCCCTGCGAATCTGTTCATCACAAGACGCGGCACTTTTGTATGGCTTGCACTTCTTCTGGTTACGCTGGCAATCCTGCGTTCGGCCATTTCAACCCGCCTGGATGGATTCACCATCGATGAGGCCTACCACATCGCCGCTGGCGTCTCATACGTGAAGTACCACGATTTCCGAATCAATCCCGAGCACCCGCCTCTGGTGAAACTTTGGGTGGGGATCGTCATGTATGCAACCGGATTTCGACTGGATTCGCTTCGCCAATTCCACGACAAGCCGGGAGAGCGGACCTTTGCGAATCTTGCCGTTTTCCGACAAAATGATCCCGACTCGGTTCAGCGGCGCGCAAGAGCGGCAATGTACGGGTTGAACGGCCTTTTGTTGCTCGCTTTGGCTTTCGCGCTGCGACGCGTCTTTAACGCAGGTGTTTCTGTCGGTACTCTCCTTTTCCTCGCTATCGACCCGACGGTCGCGGCGCACCTGCCCGTTGTCATGACCGATCTGCCGGTGGCGATCCTCTCGACTACGGCTGTTGTCCTCGCCGCAAGAGCATTTCGTGATTGGATCTGGACCGACCTTGCCGCTTGCTCCGCATTTCTTGGGCTTGCTTTGACCGCCAAGCATTCAGCACCCGTTGTTGCGTTAGCCATAGCTCTCATCGGTGGCGTCGTTGCTTTCGTCCTGCCGCTTGAATCGCCAAGCCACTCGCGCTGGCTTAGAGTTTTGAAACTTGGCGCGCTGCTGGGCGGAGCGATGCTGGTGCTATGGGCTTCCTATCTGTTCCGCTATTCGGAGTCTCCCTCAGGGCAGGAGTCGTTCAACCGCCCGCTGATTGACAAGATCAACGACGTTGCGTCGCCAACCTATCACGCCGTGCTAGAAGCGATGGCTACGACTCACATAGTGCCCCGCGCCTACCTCTGGGGTTTTGCAGACACGATCCGTGCCGGAATGGAGGGCCGCGATAAACTCCAATTGATCTTTGGCAAGGTATACGACTTTAGAGGGCCCAGATATTTCTTCCCCGGAATGATTGCTGTCAAAGTGCCCATCGGGCTGATCGTACTGATGCTGATCGGACTGTTTCTCTTTTTCAGCCGCCGCATCCCGCTGGATTGGATATCGCCATGTGGGACGGTGCTTACCGTCGCGATCTTGTTTTTGCTCGTGCTTTCGAGGGGCGCGACCTATGCAGGAATTCGTCACGCTTTGCCTGTGGTCGTGCTGCTTTCCGTTTTCGCGGGGATCAGTATTGAGATGGCAGTATCCTCCAAAACGTGGCAACTCAAAGTTTTCGTAGCAACCGCTTTCGTTGCTGCCGTCGCATCAGCGGTGCCCCAGGTGCGTCCCTGGGAATATTTCAATGAGTTCGTCGGGGGCACCTCGAACGCCTATAACCTCTTTAGCGATGAAGGTGTGGACCTCGGACAGAGATCAAAAGAACTAGCGGAATACTGCAAGCGGGAACTCAAACCAAATGGCCCCCGGCCTGTCTGTATTTATTGGGTTTGGGACGAAGAAAAGGTGGCGAGAGGCCTCGACTGTCTTGGCAGCGACGAGAAACGTGACGCTGCGCTCATCGAACTCCCGGAGAGGTCGGGAACCATCTTTGCCGCGCCATCCGACTTGATTGCAACCAGGTATTGGGATAGTTCGGCCTTGCGCGAAGCCAAGCCCGCAAAACGCTTGGGGAATCTGTTCATCTTCGAGGGCACGTTCAACCTGCCCGCACAGGCGGCGTCGGAGTTTTATTGGCGTGGAATCTACAGGCTTTATGGCGGAAACCCTGATGATGCAGAGGCAGAAAAAGCGTTTCGCCGCTCCGTCGACCTCGACCCGATGGCCTACTTCGTTCACATTCAGCTCGGAAATCTCTACCTTAAAGGCCGATCTCGCGAGAAGTGTGTGCGCGCGTATTCCGAAGCACTGAGGTACGCGCCGGAAGACCCCGAGATTCGTTCTGCACTTCAGAATCAGATCGAGCGTGTATCCCGCAAGGATTTAGCGGAGGTTACTCCACTGCGAGACCCTCACATGGAATGACGACCCAGAAGAATCCGAATGGCCTCGGCGATCGTGTCTGGATCACGGGCAACCGTTACATAATCCGATAAGGGAAGGTTAGTCGACAACTCACGAGAATCGATTTAGCGAATTACGGCATCTTTCACGATCGTTCCGCCCTTCATCACAAACTCTGCATGTTGCAGAATTGCGATGTCGGTGAGCGGGTTGCCTTCCACCGCAATCAAGTCCGCATATTTCCCCACTTCGACGGAGCCCACATCCTCCTGCCAGCCCATCAATTCGGCCGCATTCAGGGTTGCGGCGCGGATCACTTCCAGTGGAGGGATTCCACGCTTGGCCATTGCCACGAGTTGATCTGCATTGTGGCCCTGTCCAGTGGGATTACTGGCGTCGAAGCCAGATGCCATCTTCACGCCTAGGCTCAAGGCTTGCTGCAGGGACTGCTGTATGCCTTGCAGAAATGCATCGCGCTTTTTGCGCCCTTCCGGACTGATGGGATCGTTCTTATGGAGTTCGAGCTGGGCGTCCACGACACCGACGGTCGGGACCAGAAAAATTCCATGGGCTTTCATCATTTCGAGGCTTTCACGGTCAGCGCCGAAGCCGTGCTCGATGGAGTCCACGCCCGCCGTGATGGCATTCTTGATGCCTGCCGCCGTGGTAGCGTGAGCCGCCACCTTTAGTTTCTGTTTGTGAGCTTCTTCCACGATGACCCGCATCTCGTCGACGGTAAGAGTCGGATGCTGCCAGTCCGCGTAGACCTTAATCAGATCGGCGCCATGGCCAATCTGTTCGCGCACAGCGCGGCGCGCATCCTCGATCCCGCTCACCATCTGCGCTCCGGTGGGAAAATCAGGAAGATCCGGCGATATGCCAAAGGGTTCGTATTGACCAACCGCCGCAATCCCGCGGGTCGCCACCTGCATGCGCGGACCTTCCGCAAGTCCCTGGCTGATTGCGTCGCGAAGCGCAACGTCGGCGTATCCGGAACCTTCGCTCTCAACGTCGCGGACACTGGTGAACCCGGCGTTCAGAGTCAGACGCGCATCGAAAGCACCCTCGAGCGCGCGAAAGGCTTGCGACTTTGTGACCAGCGTCAAAGCGTAGCCGTCGTCGGAATCCACTATACGGGCCATAAGATGCGTATGGCAATCAATCAGCCCGGGTAAGACTGTCGCGCGTCCCAAGTCGATTACCTTGACCTTAGGCGCGTGTGACCGGACGTCGGAAAATCCGCCCACTTCCTTAATTCGTTCGCCCTCGATCCAAATGCCAGCGTTCTCGATGTAGGTGCCCTTGTGGATGTCGAGCAACCTTCCGGCCTTTACAAGGACGGAGGGTGGGACTCGAGGAACCGGCTCGGATTGTGAAATTGCCAACGTTGGGCAAATCAGGAGCAGTAGAGAGAGGAAGGAACCCCGCAGTTTCATAGCCCGCAATTATGCACAATCTCGGCCCACGCACAAATCGCTTTCCTCCGAAAGCTCACGTTTGAGACCTTCATCTCTGATGAAGCCACGCGTATAGCGAGCCCCGAACGTCACGGTTCCACCCGAGTAACGGGCAATTCTCACCTCACAGTCGCGGCGCTACTCTGATGATTGACCGGTGGCACGGAGGCCACCAGTCATGAAGCAGAAGCCAATCTCCAAGAGTAGACGCATCGGTACCAAGTCCGTCCTGCGCTTGCCCGACCTGGAACACGCCAAGGCCGCGGTATTGAATAGCCTCAACTCGACAGACGCAAAGCGGGGGTATCGTCACGCCATCGATGAGTTCGTTGACTGGTATTGTTCGGAACCGCGCTTGGCCTTCAACAGGATCGTCGTCTTGCGTTACCGCTCTCATCTCGAATCCCGTCAACTCGCTCCCGGAACCATCAATTTGCGTCTTGGGGCTGTGCGCCGGCTCGCTTACGAAGCAGCCGACTGCGGTCTTCTCAGCGCCGATTTGGCTGCGGGTATTCGTCGAGTCAAAGGTGTGAAGAAGCTGGGCATTCGCCTCGGCAACTGGTTAACGGCAGAGCAAGGCAATGCGCTTTGGCAAGCTCCCGATCGTCAGCGACTGAAAGGAAAACGTGACCGAGCCTTGCTCGCATTGCTACTCGCGTGTGGGTTGAGGAGGCATGAAGCCGTGGCTTTGACATTGGATCATCTCCAGCAGCGCGAAGAGCATTGGGCTATTGTCGATTTGGTTGGCAAGGGAGGCCACATTCGGACGGTCCCGGTTCCCGATTGGGTGAGAGCCGAACTCGACGATTGGCTCGCTGCGGCCGCCATTGATCGCGGAAGACTGTTCCGCCGGGTCAACAAAGTAGGCAGGACCTGGGGAGATGGTATGACGGTAAAGGCGGTTTGGCACATCGTGAAGGAATCCGCCAGAAGCATTGGAGTGTCCAAACTGGCGCCGCACGATCTGCGGCGGACCTGTGCTCGGCTCTGCCATGCTTCGGGAGGGGAGTTGGAGCAGATCCAATTTCTCTTGGGGCACGTTTCGGTGCAGACGACCGAACGCTACCTGGGCTGCAAGCAGCGAATTCGATCCGCCGTCAATGATCGCATTGGCATCGAGCCCGATCTTTGAGTTGGGGGCCCGACTGTGGAAGGTTAGCCGAGACCACTCATCCAGAACCGCCCCAGGTGTCTCAACACTATCTACCTCATCGCGGCTTCGATGTCCTCAGCCGAATAGGGAACTCCCGGGGTGAGCAGCTCGGCGCCATCCCTAGTAATGAGGTACATGTCTTCCAGGAAAAATCCCTGGCCATCGACCGAGGCGATCGGCTCAAAGTTGATCGTCGTTCCCTGCCTGAGTGGCCCCACCGGGCGACCGGCCATCAGGTTCGTCGTATGCACTTGCCAGTACGGAACATTCTTGCGATCTGACCAGGAATCGATCGCGTGCTGCGCAAGCGGAGTCTTTGCGGATGCTCGATGACGAAGCAGTTCTGCACGCCAGGCGTCGAAGACCTGGTCGACAGTGGCCCCGTCGTGCAGCCCGAGGACACCAGCATGATATGCCGCCACGAATATCTGCCAGGTCTCTCTCTGATCTTCGTCATAGTGGCCGGAGACCGGAACTGTCCGCCCCAAATCTCCTATGTAGTGGTCCTGTTCGCATCCCACATCAAGGCGCACAAGGTCGCCGGATCGCATATTTTGGTTCAGGTGATCGTAACGCGCGAGGGATGTAAAAGGCCGCGGGAAGACCGCATTGTCTCCTGCCATTGCCCACGGCCAGAAAGAGGAACCATGTGCGCCCACGCTCCAGCATGTGTTTTCGACCACCGCTTCGACGCTCCGTTGGGATACGCCTGGTCGAATGGCACGCATTCCGGCCATTACGGCAGCCACAGTCGCCTTCGCAGCCGAGCGCAGAGCAGCAGTCTCCTCCGCACTCTGAACCGCCATAAGGGCCTCGATTCGTTCCCCCGACTCTTTGGCTTCAAGGGCGGGCCACCTTTGCAGGATGATCTGCAGCCAGGTCGGAGCCTCCGGTGACTTCGGGCTGAGAAGGTTGGCTGGCAGTTCAGAAAATGTTGACAGATCCTCGCCATAGTACAGGAGCTCCGCCTCGCCGGTGTGTGAGGCTAGAAACCTTCCCAGTTCGGACCAGTCAACGACATGTTCCATCCCCAAGCGTTTCGTCGCTTCCGGTTCGGGCTGAACTTCCGGCTGTAGACCGATTCTCAAGAACGGTGGTTTGGACGGCAAGAAAAGCCAACTTTCGCCCGATATTCCGTCGATGGCGAGCACGGCCCCCACCGTGTTTCCCAAGCCCGTGAAGTAATAGAAGAAAGGATCCTGGCGGAAACCATCAGCGGTGAGATCTAGCTCGGAACTGGCGTGAAACAAAAGAATCCCGTCGCGGAACGCAGCGGCGGCTCGCTGCCGGCGCTCGTGTACAACCGTGTTTTGAGATTCCGCCGGGCATGTAAAACCGATGAGAACAATTGTCAGAATCAATCCAGGAACTCGCATGGCCGAATAACTTAGCACGCAGACCGTGACATTCATAGTCCCCCACACTTGGTCTCTAGGAAGAGTCTCTCTGCCGGCACGTTTGTGGGCGAGTGACGGGCAACTCTTCCCTAATCTTGTAAGGGAAGAGTTGCCGACCAACCAGCAATAAATGATAGAGGAGTACTGACCCTGGTGACCTTTCCATACGCACATCAGGATTGACAGTGCTTTCTAAATGACCTCCGGAATCCTCTTCCGATCCTGAAGACCGAATTGCGGATCAATTTACGCCGTTACAATGACACCGGTGCACCGGTTTTTACTCGTACGGTGATAGCTATGACGCACGGCGGAATCAAAATAAATGGCGTCCCCCTCCTCCAGACAGACCTGCTCAGAGCCGATGGTAAGTTCTAGCTTGCCGGAGATCAGATAAAGTAATTCGACACCCGGATGCTGGTGAGGCCGCGACCTTTCGGGCGCTACGGGTTGGAATTCGGCATAGAAAGCATTCAGCTTGCGCTCGGTTGCCTTAAAGTCCAGGCTTTCGAAGTTGTATGCGATGCTGCCTCCTCCTGGACTGTCAGGAAACCGCATGCGTTCTTTCTTGCGCGCGATCGCCACCACATGACGCTTGCGCTCGTCCGTGAAGAAATATTCCAATCCAACTCCAAAAACCAGTGCAATTCTCAACAGAGTTGGGAGTGTAGGGAACAGCTTGCCGCGCTCCAGTTTTGATAGCATGGCCGCCGAGAGGCCGGTATGCTTTCCCAATTCCACTAATCCCATACTCTTCCGGAGGCGCAAGGTTCTAAGTTTTTCACCCAGGGCATAGGGTTTTAGGCCGTCCTCAATCGTCTTGTTGACCATTCACCTCTCCTGTTTTCCCGCCAGTACAAACGCGCGCGAAAATTTTCACGTTGCTCACACGAGTTGCATTGCTCGAGATTATTATCATATGAAGAAAAGAAATATTCTCTATAGTTAATACAGCAAAAGATTCGCTATTACAAGAAATCAAAAACAACAGCACTGGAGGAACAACAAAGTGAGAGCAGCAAGTTTTGTATTGATGTTGGGTGTTCTTGCGAGCGCGTTGCCGGCGACCGCCGGCTCCGGAAAAAACATCGTCGACATTGCGGTGTCCGACGGCAACTTTAAAACCCTGGTTGCGGCAATCCAAGCTGCCGGATTGGCGGAAACACTAGAGGGCAAAGGTCCGTTTACAGTGTTTGCTCCAACCGACGAGGCCTTCAACAAACTGCCGGCCGGCACTGTTGACACCCTTCTGAAACCGGAAAACAAAGAAAAGCTGAGATCGATTCTTCTCTACCACGTGGTCGCCGGCGATGTGACTGCGACCAAAGTGATGAAGATGTCGTCGGCGAAGACCCTCGATGGCCAAAACCTGAACGTTATGGTCAACGATGGGACGGTAATGGTCAACGACGCCAAGGTCATTAAGGCGGATGTGATGGCGTCCAACGGTGTGATCCACGTGATCGACACCGTGCTGATACCCAAAAACTAAGTAACGGAGGAAAAATGAAAACCTTAGATGTAATCGCAGCAGTGCTTCTGGTGGTTGGCGGTCTAAATTGGGGTCTGGTAAGCGTTGCGCACTTCGACCTTGTCGCCGCCATTTTTGGAATGAAATTCGGCGAAACTTCAACTTTCAGCTCGATCGTCTACGCTCTCGTTGGACTTTCGGCTCTGTATCAGGCGGTATCGTTCAAGGGAATCCAGCACCGATGGGGGCAGGCAGTGGCAGTTCGAGCCCGCTAATGGGAACCAAAACCAAAGGGGGAGAGAAATTTCTTCTTCTCCCCCATCCGGTCCAAAACTTTTTACGTTACTGCGAGGAGAATGAGGAGATTATGAAGTCTTTTGCTTTGATTTGCTTTGCAATGCTAGCCCTGGGTGGGAGCGCGCTGGCGCAGAAAGATATCACCGACAAAAGTTCAGGCGCCGTGGATCAGGCTACCGGTTTGCGAACTGTTATGGGCTGTCTCTCCAAAACTGATAAAACTTACGTCATCACCGGCGGCGCGCCAGGTCCCAAACAATTCCGTCTCGTATCTGGAGATGTGTCATCTCTCAAAGGCAAGATTGGTCATACGATTGAAGTTGTCGGTATTGTCAGCAAGAACGATGCCTCGGCTAATCAGAATGGAATTTACAACGAAGGGACGACTACTGGCGTAGGTTATCTCACCGTCGATGTTCAGAAAATCAAGCAAATCTACGGGAATTGCAGTGAACCGGGCAAAGAGTGGGCCGGCGATCACATCTAGTGAATGCTGGAATCCGGAAGGGATAAAGAATCATCCCGAACCTTAAAACCCTACGACCAGGTTAAGCCATAGAGGAGTGTGGATTTGTGCAGGGCAATCCGCTGGTCTTGCTGACCGGAGCCACCGGGTACATCGGAGGGCGTCTTCTCGACGCCCTTGAAAACGCCAATGTGCGAGTTCGTTGTTTGGCTCGACGCCCGGAATTCCTGAAGTCGCGTGTCTCCGCAGGAATCGAAGTTGTGAAGGGCGATTGCCTTGACCAAGCTTCACTCCTGCCGGCTTTGGCTGGAGTCCACACATCTTATTATCTGGTTCACTCGATGGGCTCCTCAGGAAAATTTGAAGAGGAGGACCGCAGAGCGGCACGTAATTTCGCCACGGCGTCGCGCCAACAAGGCGTACGCCGCATCATATATTTAGGCGGCCTCGGGGCCGACGAGCAGCCGTTGTCCCCCCACCTCCGGAGTCGTCAAGAAGTCGCAGATATGCTGCGTTCTTCTGAAATTCCCACCATTGAATTTCGCGCTTCGATCGTAATCGGTTCCGGAAGTCTTTCTTTCGAAATGATTCGGGCTCTGGTTCAGCGGCTGCCGGTGATGATCTGTCCCCGTTGGGTCAATGTAAAAGCCCAGCCGATTGCAGTCGAAGATGTGATCGCGTACTTAACAGCCGCACTCGAGTTGCCCGGGGAACAGAGCTCTACATTCGAGATTGGTGGCTCCGACCAAGTCAGCTACGGCGACATCATGCAGGAATATGCACGGCAATGCGGCCTTCGCCGATGGATGATCCCGGTTCCGGTACTTACCCCTCGCCTTTCGAGTTTATGGTTGGGCCTGGTCACGCCCATTTATGCCCGTGTGGGGCGTAAGCTCGTCGATAGCATGCGCCATTCAACGCTAGTAAGGGACAAATCGGCACTAACCGTGTTCAATGTCAAGCCGAAAGGTTTGAAAGAAGCGATCGAGAGAGGACTTCGAAACGAGGACCGCCAGTTTGCGCTAACCCGCTGGTCCGATGCACTGTCTTCCACCGGAAAGTCACAGTCTTGGGGTGGTGTGCAATTCGGGACAAGACTCGTCGACTACAGAACCGCACAAGTCTCGGTTTCGCCGCATTTAGCTTTTGCTCCTGTCGAGAAGATCGGAGGTGCGAATGGTTGGTACTTCGCAAATATTCTTTGGTGGCTTCGGGGGGCTTTGGACCTGCTGGCAGGCGGAGTCGGCCTGCGCCGGGGGCGACGCGATCCTCACACCCTGGCCGCGGGCGATACTCTGGATTTCTGGCGAGTCGAGAGCTTTCAATCGGACCGTCGTCTGAATCTTGTCGCGGAAATGAAAGCCCCCGGCCGCGCGTGGCTTCAATTCGAGGTTGAACCAAATATCCGAGGCTCAGTGATCAGGCAGACCGCGATTTTCGATCCTGCCGGGTTGGGGGGACTTGTTTACTGGTACGCACTTTATCCCATTCATCGATGGATTTTCAACGGAATGCTCCAATCGATTGCCACCACCGCCGAGCGTTCGGCAAGAATTGCGGAGCTCCGACTTTAAAAGGCCATCCCTTTGGAGAGTCGCTGGTGTGCAGCTGGATTCCAAGCACTAAACCATAAAATTCCCTGTTGGTCCTCCGTCCAGAAGTAATTCAGATATTACGGTTGGTAATGATAACTCGGCTTGTAGCAAGCCACCGGACTGCTCCCGGTTGACGGGCTACCCTCACCTAACCCGGTAAGGTGAGGTTTGCCGACAATTGATCCGGAATCTTGTGCGTCACTGTCCGGAACTGCCTGTCACGGCGTTCGCAAGCCTCGCTCGATGAACCCGCCGGAGCACCAAGGCGTTCTTCTACTTCCGTTTGGTAGCCTGGCCTGCCAGTTTCTCAGAATCGCCCTTCTGACAAAACATGAACAAGGTATTTACGTCAGGATGACATCTCGGACAGCAGGTTTCACTACACATGGGTTGGTCGGCCGAATTCGGAAGAAAGCCATGCCAAACTGGACACTCAGCACGCTGTCGCTTGTTTACTTTTCGCTGGCCGTTCCGGTCAGTCTGGCGGTGCAGCAAACTGAAGCTCAAACGTTGCAGACCTTCATCACAGTCGACGTGTCAGGCGCGCTCGGAACCGTCGCCACTGACATCGATGATGCTGACGACATTGTCGGCTTCTACGTCGATTCGGCCGGCGTTCATCACAGATTTGTTGACGTCAACGGAACGATCAACGCCATCGATGTTTCGGAGTCGACTGGGACACTGGTCTACGGCATTAGCCCACAATTCAATAACATCGTAGGCTGGTACACAGATTCGAACGGGATGCAGCATGGCTTCATCCTCAGCCGGGGACAATTCTCCACAATCGATGTCCCCGGCGCGATCCGTACTAATGCGTTCTCCATTTACGACTTCGTTAGAATTGTCGGTGCGTTTAGGGACAGCGAAGGGGTCCTGCCCGGCTTCCACTACTCTCTTGTGACCAAGAGCTTTACGATTATCGATTTCCCTGGTTCGAGGCACGCCGAACTCTTGGGTGTCACCGGCTTAGGATACGAGGTCGAGACCTATCGTGACTCGTCGGGCGTCGAGCACGGCTTAATTAAAACCGCGCGGTCAGCCCACCCGCCTCGACTTCCCCGGCGCCTACGATCACTGCGAACCAGAAAATCACTCTCTCTGGCTTAGAAATTGTTGGATTCCACGGCGCCAGCGCAATCGGTCCTTTCCATGGCCACTTCGGTCGCACATTCGGGACACTCCAAAACGTGGATTTCCCAACGCTACTGACACGCGTTGCCTTGGCATCAATGATTTTGAGGAGATCGTTGGCCGGTACACCGACACTCGTGGTGTCATCCACGGCTTCTTCGCGAAGTGAGAAACTGGGTGAATCCACTTGTCCGGTTTCCGGGTGGGCACCTATCTGGCGTTGTCCGTTGTCCAGAAATGCCGAACAGGCGGAGTTACAGCGACTTGGGGCGTCGTCGGCACCGGTTCCAGTCGGATGAGGGGCAGGCTCTGCTTCGGTAGCTCGCTTTAGTGCGAGATCTTTCCTCCAAATTAGGCAGTAGATGCGTTGGGAGGATTCTCGATCGACGAAGGCGGAATCTTCTTGCCCCTTCTCATCCACTCAGCGGCTCTTTGTTCTGCTTCGAGACGTTGCTTCATGGCCAAATGCATCCGCTAAGGCAAAAACAAACTCTTTTGCGGACTGCGGCCGTACCGCGGTTTTGGGATTAAAGGCCTGCTCAAAAAACTGCTGCCATTCAGCGGGTGCATCAGGCAAATGAGCGGAAAGCGGGGTGAACCTACCATTCACGATGGAATAATGCATCTGGCCCACGGAGTTTGCAGGAAAAGGGTGTGCCCCAGTTAGCATCTCGTAAGCAATCACTGCCAAGGCCCAGATATCCCACGGTACAGAAGGGACCTCGCCGCTCAGTTGATCCGGTGACATATACTGCGGCGTACCCAGCAGAACACCTGGAACAGTGTCAACTGTAGCCGCGGCCGAGTTGGTCGGAGAAGCCAGAAACTTCGCTAGACCGAAGTCCAGGATCTTGGCCATTTCACCGCCGCCGCTTTGCGCCAGGAAAATGTTCTCCGGCTTCAGATCGCGATGAATTAAGCCATGTTCGTGGGCAGCTTCAAGACCAGCGCACACGCCTCCAAGAATTTGCAGGACTTGTTCGGTTGCAAACTTCTTTTGCCGCTCGAATCTTTGGCGCAGCGTGGAGCCTTCGAGCAACTCCATCACAAGAAACACGCGTGTGTCCGAATCCACACCAAAGTCGTGCACGGTGACCAGATTTGGGTGCGCGAACGACGCAGCCGCCTTGGCTTCACGTCGGAAGCGTTCAGCCGCGTCGCTACTGGTGACGAGATCTTCGCGTATCAGCTTGACTGCAACCGCTCGTTCTAAGGATGTATCCGTGGCTTTGTAGACAGTACCCATTCCGCCCCTCCCCAGCCTGCGCTCCAGCTGGTAGCGCGAGGCCAACAGCCGCTTAAAAGGCATTCGCGTCAGTTGCGCACCTTCGTTGGCACAGCGGCCCATGCCGCTCTCGTAACACAAACCGCAGCGGGGACACTCTTCAAATCCGCCGAGTGCACTGGTGACGGGACGCTCCAAAAGCAGCGCCAGCGCGCTGCCAATACCGGAGAGTAATTCCTGGTCCTCGCTGCCATAGGGCTCCTCTGATTTCTTCGGGCCCAAAACCATAAGCGCCTCGCGACCGTGGGGCGCAGCCGCAATGGGTACCATCAGGTCAATGTGCGCATCCCGTAGGAAGTTCGTGTCTTCTGAAGGAAGCTGCTGCTTGAGCCATCCGCTTTCGGCCAGCGATATCTGCAACGGCTTGGCAAACAGGCGAAAAGCGGACATGAGCTTGCTCGCGGCACTCAACCCGCGGGGATAGATATCCGGAGGCGCCGAAGCGACGCAACGATAGGTTGGCTCGTTGGACTCGCGCATCAGAATTGCCACAAACTCTGGATGTAGGGCCTGCTCTATGCGGGCAGCCGCTTTGGGCGCAACCTCTGCGAGGTTAGAGGAGGAGCGAATCTCATCTACCGTTTGGCGTAGAAGTAGCTGCGCGTTGTAGTGCTCACGATAAAAGCGTCGGTCCAGGATCTCCATCCATTGCGACTGTTTTCTGTGGGCAATTATTCCCGCCGCTCCGATAAGCACATATGCCCAGCCATGCGCGGAGAGCAGGGCCCCGAACGGCTGGTCTTTGTGCACTGCCAAGTCGAAGACGAGAATTCCCGCCAGGATCGGGATTGGAATGAGCAGGGCGCCACGCGCCACAGCATATTGCAGGCTTTGGCGGACGATGAAACTTACTTGAAACAGCCGCTGCTTAAGAACCGCGTAAGCCACACAAAGGGTAAACGGAACCTGAGAAAGCCCAAACATTAGCGGTGAGATAGCAATCTCCGCGATCCAGTATGTCTTCCGAGATAAGGAGAACAGGAAAAATACAAGAAAATCGACGATGAACAGCAGCAACCCAAAGATCACCAGCCTTATCCGGCGCCTTTCATTCACCTCCCGGAGCTTGAAATAATTCACTGGCAGAATCACCACGGAGGCCAGAAAAGCAACCAAGAAATCAATGCCGATGACCGTACCCAGCCAGGCTGGGACGGCGCCCACAGGGTGCTCTGGGGCAAACAGCAAGGTGTAATCGACGATGGTTGCGGAGCCCAGGCCAGGCGCCGCGAGCACCGCCAGCATCATCCATGCCCATCGGCGATGCAGCAGCGGTTTGGGGAATGAAAGCGAAAACAACAACATGGGGAAAAGGGGAAAGGCGTTCGAGCCGAGTATCACCACTGGGAAGATTAGCCACTGGACGGCCAGTGGCAGACTTCTCCATATAACTGCCGCGCTCGGGGACAAAAAATAAGAATTGCCTGTACCTAGGCTGCAGAGGAATATGCCGGCGGCAACGGCGGTGAGGTCGCGCGGCCTTTTAAAGAGAACGACCAGTCCTACCAGCAACTGAATCAGGCTAACGGCGAGTTCCACCCACCAGCCCAGGTATTGTTTCGAGGTCCAAGCTTGCGTCAGCTTCCGATTGAGGATCAATTGCAAACGAACTTCGTGGCGCTCGCGCAACACAACGATAGAAACCGGATGGTCGAATACCGTACTGCTTAATGCGCCACCGAGCTCGATTACGTTTTGTACAGCTCGGCCATCGACCTTGATGATTCTGTCATCCTGCTTCACTCCGGCCGCATCGGCCGGGCTACCCGGCGTTACGCTCGCCACGCGGTTTTCACGAAAGCTGGGGTTGATTCCAGTTGCCTCAGGAAGTTTAAAAGGTAAATAGAGAAAGCCCACCACGAAGCAGGCAATGAAAGATGCTGCGAGCAACCAAATCCACCACGGGATGCGCGCAGAAGACATACGCTCTCAACTCGATCGGAGACGCCCATTATATAGGCTTACAGAATCGCAAAGGACAGGCTCTACGTTAGGCTCCTGAGCCACGTCACATCCTGGGCGGCGATGTCTCTTGGAGGATGTGATCGATGACCCTGCTTTCCAAGAACTATGGAACCTACGGTTCTGCAAACGTTAAAATGTATCTAACTACAAACAGTTCGAGGGTTAGCGACAAGGTCGGCCAATACTATTTAGTAGCCGGGATGAGCCGCCTTGCATTCTACGTGGGGATCAAGCGTTCTGCATCGCGTGCAAAGAAGGTCCGGACTTTCTAATCCTGAACCAACATCGGGCTTGATTCTAGAGGTGGCGTGGTTTCGAGCAGCATTTGCGTGAGCGTAAAATCGAGTGTCTACCACGCTGAACAATCGGGAACAACCTGATGCGACGTGCAGTCGGAATCGTGGGTCTTCTCCTTTTGGCTTGGTCTTTTGCCGAGCATCCTCGAACCGAACCGGAAACGATAGCACTCAGGAACTTAGTAAGTCTTGGCGACCGCTTAGCTCTCCAAGATCTAGACTTCGACGCGAGTTTCGCGCGGTTGGCGTCGCAATACCTGCGATCTGGTGATCCAGCTTTGCTCGACCATCTGGCAAAATTGCCTGCTGCTGTTCATCTCCTGAACCACGCGCGGAACTTCGATTATGACGTGCCAAAGGATTCTCCCGAAGCACTCGTCTCCCACCTAGCAAACATCTGGAGGACATGGAAGTTTGCGAGCGGAGCACCGCATTCTTCTCCGGCCCAATGCTCTCGGATCCTCAC
>CAWBHF010000007.1:0-210901 GCA_963788645.1 uncultured Acidobacteriota bacterium | reverse complement strand
TCGACCAACTACTCACTGATGCCTTCGACTCAGTCATCCATGCAGCGGACGACAAAGTCATAACTGACTACATGTCCGGTGGCGTTGCTGCCCGGGAGGACGGGGACAATGGCGAGTAGGCTGCCTGCGGACCGATTCCCATACGTCTACGTACCGGACACGGAATACCAGCACGTAGACGGAGAACAGCAGAAGCCTGTCTGCATGGTGGCTGAGGGCTTCAACAAAGGCCGGCGAATCGAGTTGTTCTTCGATACGCCGGCCGCCAGCCCATTCCCCAGATCCAAAGAAGACACTCTTCCTTGGCTTCAACCTGCCTGCGGAATTCAAGACCATGTTGCCGCTAGGTTGGGAATTGCCGGAGCATTGCATCGATCTGTACGCCGAGTTCCTGAACATGATTAACGGTAGGTGGCGTGGCAAAGACAGCTTGAAGGATTTGGGAACAGGTTTGGCGGATGCAGTGAAGTACTTCGGTGGCAACCCGATGGACTTTTGGAAGAGCTGCAAAGAGGAGGAGCAGAAGTACATCATTGAAAACGGCACTACGCCGCCGGAAGGTGTCACGATGGAGGCGCACCGGAATCGAATCCTCACCTACTGCGGGCAGGACGTCAATGCGACCGTTTGGTTGGGCCGCCAGATGCTTCCCGAACTGGACATCGACCAGGCGCTCTGGCGAGGCCGATACTGCAGGGCGAGCGCATTCTTTGAGCATAATGGCGTCCCCGTGAATGCCGAACGCTTCCGTGCCATCGAGCGTGAGTCGCTGAAGCTCAAGCTCAGCATCGCGAACAAGATCGAAAAGGCACACGGTTACGGCGTGTACGTGATTGAAAGGTAGGAAAATGACCGCGACCGAGCCACATCCGGTATTCAAGATGAACAAGTTTGCCGACCTATTGGCGTCCAAAGGCATAAAGGTCGGTGGCAAAGGTGCCACGTGGCAAGCGACCCCGTCGGGTGCTCCAATGCTCGAAGACGATTATTTCGGCGCCATGTGTAATGCCTACCCAGAACTGCAACCGCTGCGTCAGTGCCGGAAATCACTGAACAACCTCAGCCGCTTCGGAACCGTGCTCGGCGAAGATGGATTCAACCGGGCGCCGCTCTGGATGTTCGGGACGGTGACATCACGCAATAATCCCCAGGCAAGAAACTTCGTACTCAGCCGGCCGCACTGGGTTCGCAACCTGATTGCACCACGGAAAGACATGGCACTGATCGCGTGTGACATTACGGGTGCCGAAGACTGGCTTGCAGCTGGATTCTCCGGCGACCCTGAGTTGATCCGGATTTATTCGTCCGGCGCAGACAGCTACATGGAATTCGCTGCTGTTACCGGCGCAATTCCACCCGGAACCAAGCGTGACAAAGCCAGCAAGGAACTGGAAGTCATCCGAGCGCAGCACAAGACCGCAAAACTCGCGATCCAATACGGTGTCGGCGGCGAAACACTACGCCAACAACTTAACGTGCCACTCTGGAAAGCACAGCACATCATCAACTGCCATAAGCAGAAGTACGCGGTCTACTGGCAGTGGGTTGAAGACCAAGCCAAACTCGCCGAAAACCGCGGCTATGTTGAAACCGATTTCGGGTGGCGTCAATCGATTGAACACATGAGCTTCAACAGCATCATGAATTTTCCTCAGCAGGCTGGCTGTTCGGAACTGCTTCGGTGTGCCTGCATCCTGCTAGTCGATGCCGGATGGGGCTACGCGATGGCAGCCCCTCATCATGACGCTCTTTACCTCCACGTTGAAGCCGAAAGGGCCGAAGAGTGCAAGGCGGCAGTCGAAGATGCATTCATCGAAGCCGGCCATATCGTTATGGGATTGCCAGAGTTTCCACTGCGAGTTCACGCTGAAGTCGTCTACTACCCCGACCATTACCGAGATGCGGACGGGGCTGAGATTTGGGACATCGTTTGCGAATACTTCGGGTGGGATCAAACAGAAACGTTAGGTTCTACATTCGTCCGCAGGCAAACTGCGAACTTTAGAAGAGGAGTGAAATTGCCATGTCATTTCTGATTCCGGAAGAAGAGATTTGGGCGCTGCAGGAAAAATACGGACGCGAACACCTCACCCGGAGCAGATCCTGATTCGCGCAGTGCAAGAAGAACCCGGGAATCGCGAACCTGAGTATTGAGGAAATGGCTGCCGCCGCCGGACGCAGTCAAACATGGGTGCATAACACTTTGCGGGCGGCGGGCATCGCTTTACCTCGAGCCAAACGTCGAAAAAAAGTACAGGTTCGGGCTAGCACTCTTTGTGCTGCATGCGGTCACCCTTTTGGCGGAGCACGCGCCCGGGCGTTTAAATTGCCCGCACACTGTACCGGCAACGTGCAGCACGGGCACTGGTCGAACCCGCAGCGCTATACCTGCAGCAGCGCCCATTGTCTGGTTGCAGGGTGCGAATGCCAGAAATTTCGACCATAGCCCGAACTAAGGCCGCGCGGTAACCGTTACTGACACGGACGAGACCTGCGGGCATGTATGGACCGTGCGTCTCGGGATTTGATTGGCGTCGCGGTTCCCATTGAGATGCTTGTGACATGGTATCCCGACGGGTTTATCCCGGACGATAAGCCGATGGCGATCATCGTATGGGACAAGATGATCAAGGCTCTTGAAATCGCGGAACATGAAGCGGAACATCCGCAGCCGGTCACGCCAAAACCACCTGACAACTGGAGCCCAAATGACGCTCTTATCGGCACTTGCGTGTAGGAACTGTGGCCACGCTCGAACAAGCCATTGCGAACGTGGCAGCATACACTTTCGCCCTGACGCATCGCAGTACCGGTGCGCCGATTCACATTGTTTGGAGTTGATCAAGCAGGACGGACATTGCGTCTCCTGCCCTTGCGTGAGATATGAAACCGTTCCACAAGGAACGCGTCCTACGTGGTCCGAACAGAAACCATGAGTACCCTTCCACAATCCGATTGGATGACCGCGACGGAAGCTGCCACCTACCTCAAGGTGAAGCCGCGCTCCCTGTTGCTGTGGGTTCGACAAAAGAAAGTGCCGGCCTACGCTCTCTCCGGCACCAAGCGGCGTGTATGGAGGTTCCGTCGTGAGGATCTAGACGCTACCCTTATGTCCCATCGTGTGTTAAGTTCGGTGCCATCGTCGTCTGTGCGCTCCGAAGAAAGGGGGATCTAATGAGCGCACATGTTGTGGAATCGAAAACCCGGGGTACATGGCATCTGAAGTACACCGATACAGATGGCAAGCCCCGACGCAAGCAAATCGGCACCATCCACGATTACCCTACCCGGGTAGACGCGGAGAAGGCCGCTGAAAACCTCCACAAGCGATTACAGCAACCGGCTACCGGAATTCCGCTAGTCGAAGATCTTGTCCGAGAGTTCCAACGAGAGCGTATGTCCGAACGACACAGCACGCGCCTGGCTTGCAATTCGCGACTGGATAACCATGTGCTCCCGCAATGGGGCAAGATGGAGATCACTAGGTTGCAACCTCGTCCCGTGGAACTGTGGCTGAAGTCGCTGCAGCTATCCCCGAAGACGCGAGTGCACATTCGCGGGCTGCTACATCAGCTGTGGGATTACGCCATGTTTTGCAGGTACGTTCCTGTGGAACGTAATCCGATGGAACTGGTAGTCATCAAGGGAGCCAGCAAGCGAATCCGCAAGCCACGCAGCTTAACCGTGGAGGAGTTCCAAAAATTCCTACCACAGTTGGAGGAGCCGCTACGCACGCTGGCGCTGGTATGCGTCTCGTTCGGTTTGAGAATCAGTGAATGTCTTGCTCTGAAGTGGTCGGATGTCAATTGGCTCAACCGCAAGCTCAGCGTAGAGCGCGGCATCGTCCGGCAAGTCGTGGACGACGTAAAGACCATCTACTCCAGCCGGCTGATGGCCATCGATGCAGCTATGCTAGCCGTTCTCAAAGCTTGGAGACAACAGACTGAATTTGCTGCGGCTGGCGATTGGATCTTTGCCAGCCCGGTAAAGCTTGGCCGCTTGCCAATCTCCTATCCTTGGGTATGGAAGTCTTTCCAGCAGGCCGCTATGGTGGCTGGCATCGGCAAGCTGGCTACTCACACCATGCGTCACAGCTACCGTTCCTGGTTGGACGCAGCCGGAACTCCGATGGCCGTGCAACAGAAGCTGATGCGGCACTCGGATATTCGGACAACGATGAACGTCTACGGAGACGTAGTGACCAACGAAGAGTCACAGGCGCACAGCAAAGTCGTGGCTATGGCTCTACCCAAACAGGCGTTAATCACTTAGTTATGGTCGACAGGTTTCACGCGGGTTTCATTCTTTCTAAGCTGTTGAAAATCTGGCGGAGAGAGTGGGATTCGAACCCACGTTACCCTTTCGAGTAAACACGCTTTCCAAGCGTGCGCCTTCAGCCACTCGGCCATCTCTCCCGCGACGATTCTGCTGCAGGTTGCGCGTTGAGGGGATGCGATTTGCAGGAATCTGTCGATTGACGGCAGCCACGCCGCCTGTCGAGTCCTCTTTGATTCTATGGCCGGAGCCGCTGAAACCGCAAGGCGATGTGCCGGAGAGTGATCTCGTCTTGCGCGAATCTTTGCTCCTCGAAATGAAGCTTGACCGCGGGCAGGAGCAAGAACGCTTGTTTGATTAGGAGATGTTTTCCGAGGTATCAGGATTCGCCGGCAATATCCCCGCCGCGCTTCCATTGTGGGGTGAAGCTTCGGGGACTGCTGGTGGGTGGACTGCTGTGTCCTTGGCAGAACCATCGAGGATGCGGCTATTCAGGCAATAGAGTGCCAACTCCAGGCGATCGGCTACGCCGAGCTTGTCATACACCTTGCGCAGATAATTTTTCACAACCTGTTCCGTGGTTCCGACGCGCAGGGCAATTTCTTTGTTTTTCATACCCTGGGTCACGCAGGAAACAATCAGAGTTTCTTTTGGGGTCAGCTGGACCTTGGGCCGTGGAGCGCCCGCGCGCGAGCCTTGCGTGCGATAGGCCTCCAGCACCCACTGAGTTGCGCGACCGTCTAACCATGGCTCACCCTTGGATACTTTACGCAAACAGTCGACCAGCAACTCCGGCTCGACCTCGCGGGAGACTATCGCGTGCACGCCCCGGCGAAAGAGTTCGAGAGTAAGATCCTGATCGGGCTCCGTGGTCACGACCACGAGCCTCAGCAACGGGTTTTGTCGCAGCAGGTCGGCGACCGCTTCGATGGGATTCGACGCGATGGCAGCTTCAAAGAGCAGAACATCGGCGGAAAACTTCTTGGCGGCGGTTAAGGTTTGGGCCAGGGTTTCGGCTTGTCCAACCACTCGAACGTCGTCTTCCAGAGCAAAAATCTTGCGAAGTCCGGCGCGAAAGATCGCCTGCGTGTCAGCCACGATCACGCGAATAAACTGGCCGTTGCCGTCGCCCTCAGGCAGGCGGTCGACATCGACTCTCGCGGTAACCGGAGTGCTCGCCATCAGTCTCCTCGCCGGTCGAAACGGTACTCATCAATGACTACGCCCACACCGCGGCGGCCGCTGTCTTCGAAACTGCGCACTACGCGGCCGCGGCAATCCAGCCGTACATCGGCCTCCGCGCCGACCACGTCGGCGGGAAGTGAAATGGTGAAATCGACCATGGACCCAACTGGCATCTCGGAATCGACCATCTGAAACAAAACGCCATTGGCGGAAATGTTCTGGCTTTCAGTATGACTCTCGCCTGTCTTGGATTTTACAGAAATCGGCAGCTTGATCGGAAAGCGCATCGCACCCTGCACTTCGGAATAGCGCGCGCGGCTGGCATTGGCATCAGCCGTTCCTTCGTTGGCCGACGCCTGCGCCTTGGGCGAGGGGTCTTTTTCTTCCGGGAATCGATTCGAGTCGCCGTTCTTCACGAATGGGCCAATGTTGGACATTACGAGCGAAGAGTACACCCCGGAACCAAACGTGCAAAGTTACCGAAGTCATGGACCTGTTAGAGCTAAATTCTTACGGGTCATGAACTTGCGGGTCATTAAGCCGCTGTATGATGTCGGTCGGCGACGCATTTCAGGATTCGTCGGTTAGCGATCAACGGTCAACATTCAGCTGGCCCGCAGTGCGCTAACCGAAATGAACGGACTTTAGAGATTTGGCAGCATGGCAAAGGGCGCACTCATTGTCGCCGTTTCTTGCCGATCACCGAGAATTTCTAAGGTTGAAACGTATGGATTGACTATCCAGATACGCCGGGAGCGACGTCGGCCTGAATACCAATTGCGGAGCGTTGAATTCTGCCCTCAGAATTTCGTGACTTCGGTGAAGTTAAAGTCTCGCACTTTCATCGATGGCACGACCATGTCAAACGACTCTTCGCCGCTGGCGCGCACTGGAGTTCCCATGGCTTCCACGTTCGACAACATATGAATGAGGCTCTGATTGAAGCGGAAATTGCGCACGCCGTGGCGGATCTTTCCGTCCTCAACATAGAACGTGCCGTCCCGAGTCATGCCGGTAAGAATTTTCTCGTAAGGATCGACTTCGCGGATGTACCAGAGCCGCGTTACCAGCACGCCACGTTCGGTAGAAGCAATCATCTGCTCAACCGAAACTGGCTTTGCGGGAGCGCCGAAGACGATGTTCATAGGAGCTTCGCCCATTTCGTTGGGGACTGGGAAGCCATGGCCAGTCGGTTCGATGGGGCCGACTTTATCTTTGTACTCTGATCGCTTCATCTTGTCGGCAGTCGCCCGCGCATACACCAGGCGTTTTACCACTCCGTTTTCGACCAGTTGCACCTTTTGACGGCATACTCCTTCGCCGTCGAACGGAGTCCCAGATTGCAGTGGATGAGTCACGTCATCGCAGATATTGATGTTCGCGCCGAAGAGTGGCGTACCGATACGGTTATTGAGGAAAGATCGCTGGTCCAGTATGGACAGACCGCCAAAGTCAAAGAACATGAAGCCAACAATATCGAGCACGGCCGCCGGCTCGAGGATTACGCTGTACTTCCCGGGCGGAAGCTCGCGCGGTTTGGCCGAGTCGAAAGCCTTGCGGGCCGCAGTCTCTGCAAGCGCGGCCGCATCCAGGTTCGCGACGTCAGGCGAATTGGCTTTCTGCCATCCCGAGGAATCCGATGCCAGCATGGTGATCGAAATTTCTGATGAGGTCTGGGTGTGCCAGTCCGAAAGGCCACCCGAATTGAAAATACCTTCGACTGATTCCGAAGATGAGACGATGCCGGCCGTAGTTAGTTTGTGGTTCCCGGCGATCGCAACAATTTTCTTGACCGTCTCGGCGCGCTGTTGGGGCGTCACAGAAGCAGTTGCCGCGAAGTGTCGGATCGGTTGTGCTTTGCGGGCGAGGGCGCCCGCACCACACGAATCCGGTACCGGCAGCAGGTCCGGATCAGGATGTTGAAGCTTGGTCAGCCTCTCCGACGATTGCACGACTCGCTTCAGGCTTTCGTCGTTGAGTTTGTTCGTGGTCGACCTCGCGGTTCGTCCACCAAACACGGTTCGCACCGAAACGACGTAATTCTCCTCGGCGACATTCTGATGAATGACGTTGTTGGCAAAGCGAGTAAGCGCGCTCGTTCCGCCGGAGAAGAGAACCTCAATCTCGTCGGCGGTCGAATGTTTCTTGATGCGCTCGAAAATGTCGGCGGCTTGGTTTTGATTCAGCATTCAGAATTCAGCGATTAGCAATCGGCGCTCAGCGCTTGGCCCCTAAAGTAAGTCCTAAGTGCTGCTCACGTCCCCTTGTACGCACTCCCAACCTTAATATTGCGAAACCGCGCCGGCGCGGCGCCGTGTCCCGTTCCCATCACCTGCTGAGGCTGCCCTTTGCCACAATGCGGGGTGCCCCACACCACCCACTCGTCAGGCGAGCAGATGGCGTCCATCGCGTTCCAGAATTCCGTCGTGATTCCCGAGTATGAAGGGTTTTTCAGCATTCGCGTGCGCCTGCCGTTCTTGATCTCCCATCCCATTTCGCAGCTGAACTGGAAGTTGTAACGCTTGTCATCGATCGACCACGACTTGTTCGTCTCCATATAGATGCCGTCGGCGGTATCCGCAATCAGTTGCTCGCGGGTCAACGGCTTCTCCCCGGGCAGAATGCTGATGTTAGTCATGCGGATGAGCGGCAACCGGTTCCAGCATTCGGCGCGCAGGGTTCCACCGGACCGATTCATGCCGATGGCGTGGGCAGTCTCGCGAGAACTCAGGTATCCGGTGAACAAGCCCTTCGTAATAATTGGCGTGCATTGGGCCGGTACGCCTTCTTCGTCGAAGGCGAACGTTCCCAGACCCGGCCCGTGCTCCTGGCGCGCGTCAGCAACGATGTTCACCAGCTCGCTGCCGTAACGCAGGTTGCGGAGTTTGTCGAGCGTTAGAAAAGATGTTCCCGCGAAATTCGCCTCCATCCCCAACACGCGGTCCAGCTCAATAGGATGCCCCACCGATTCGTGGATTTGCAGGCCGAGTTGTGAGCCGTCAAGAACGATGTTGAACGCGCCCTCCGGACACTGCTCCGCTTTGAGGAGTGCAACCGCTTCTTCTCCAACGCGGCGGGCGTTTTCCAGGAGTTTCAGGTCGCCAATCAATTCGTATCCTTTATTCTGCCACTGTCCGCCGTAGGAATTGGGATAAGAGCGCTTTTGAATCTCGCTGCCGGCAAAAGCGTAGGCCGCGTAGCCCACCCCTGTGGTGTATTTTGTCTGATGAATGTTGGCGCCTTCCGAGGACACAAACCATTGCTCCTCGCGTCGAAAATTCATGTTGGTTTCGGCAAGCGTCACGCCCGCAACGGCACGTAGCTCGGAGTCGATCTTCAGAAGCAGATCGATGTTCTGTTCGACTGAGGTGGTAAAAGGATCGATCTGAAAAGGGGTGGTCCACTCCGCAGAAACGGGCTTTTCCGGAGCAAGCTCGACATCGCGCTGTTTCACCCGCGAAGATGCCTTGGCGATATCGACAGCCCGAGAAGCCGTGGCTTCGACGGCGACACGGCTCAAATCGTCAGACGCGGCAAATCCCCAGGCTCCGTCGGCAATAACGCGAATGCCGATGCCCGATGATTCGGAATCCAGCGCACCGCTGACTTTACCGTTCTTGGTCGAGAGTGCACGACTGCGGTCGTCGGCAATGCGCGCATCGGCGTAAGAGGCGCCCCGCTGCGCGGCGATATTCAGAGCCCAGGAAGCAATGTCTTTCATGGCGCTTCATCAAATCTAACATGGAGGTGCGGAGGCAATGCAAAGCGGTGCTTGAGCGGAGGGTTTGCCGGGTTTCAGAACATCATTTTCAGAGCCAGTTGGACTTGCCTCGGAGCATAAGAATTCGTGGCTTGCAGCGGATTTCGCGGAATCTGGAAGTGTCCCGGATAGTAATTGATCCCGAGTTCGTCGCTGATCTTCACGAAGTATGCCGAATCCGCTCGCAGGCCGTTTTCGGTGATCAGGACGCGCCGGTTGTCGCGGTTCAGCAGATTGAAGGATTCCAGAATCAAGTCGAGCTTTAGCCGCTCGTGAAGATACAGGCGGCGAGTCAGGCGCACATCGGTGGTCGAGTAATCAGGTCCGATAAACGAATCGCGGCCGGCTCCCGGTAGGCGGTCATTGGTGCCGTTGCCGTCCTGATTGGGATCTCCCGAGACCGTTACATTCTCCGGGCGCCCGCTTCCGTAAGTCAGCACTCCGGCAAGTTTCCAGTCGTTGAACACTTTGGCCAGGAAAGGTTGATCGCGGCCGAACGGTGTGGGATCGGCGATCCAGGCAAACATCAGACGCTGTCGTTGGTCAGTCACGCTGAGACCTCGTTCGGCGGCGGTGTTGTAGGAATTTTGCACCAGCGCGGGTTGGCCGGCGACGAGCGCGTCCTGTCCATCGTCGATAGCTTTCGCGAAGGTATAGGCGAGCCGGAAATAGAGACCGTGTGTCATTTGTCGATGTATGGACACAGTCATTCCGTTATACGTGCTCGACGCCGCGCTCTCGAAAACATCAATGGCGCCCAGTTGCGGGATAGGCCTCGCAAGAGGATTGATGCACGGCGGGAACGGGCAGGTAAACGACGGCGTCATCTGCCAGGTGGAAAACGAGGCCACATTGTAGAAGGTGCCTAGAAAGTTGAGACCTGAGGCGTCATACACGGGATATTCGAGATTGACGGGAGGTGGCAGGTTTACGTCGCGGGCGCGGATCAGGTCCACTCCGTGAACGTACATGTATGAAACACCCACCGCCAGGCGTTGAGCCACTTCCTGCTCGATGCCCAGGCTGGCCTGCTCGACCTTTGGCGTCTTGAAGCCTGGGGAGAACGCTGAAACGCCCGCTTGCGAATATTGCTCGAGGTTTTGGGGCAACGTACAAGAGGTCGCGTTGAGCGGGCAATTCACCAGCGGATTCGGATATTGCGGAAAGACCTGATGATCGTAGTAGTTGGAATTATTCAGGAAGAGATTGGTGGAAGTATATCCGTTATCGGTAGCGATAGTGGACGTGTAAATCTGCGGAATACGGGTGTAGAACCAGCCGTATCCCGCTCGAACCACCAGCGGGCGCACGCTGCCGAACGAATACGCGAGACCGATTCGCGGGGCAAAGTTGTTTGGGTTGTACGGAATCTTGCCGGAATCTGGCCACAGAGGGTTGGTGAGCAGTCCCTTCTTGCTAAAGGTCTGCAAGTCATAGCGGGCACCGAGACTGACCGCAAGGTGGCTAGTGGCGCGGATCGTATCCTGCAGGAAAGCAGCGTATTCGTTGGTGTCGGGATGGCTCGACTGAGAACCGAAATTCTGGATGTAATATTTCGGGACGTCATGTGCGTAGGCCCGCAGAGGCGTCAGAAGCAAGCCCGCTTCCTGAGGTTCGAAGGTGAACGGATTCACCTTGACGAGATCGAAGATGTATTCTCCGCCTGACTGTGCCGGGAAATAGTTATAGATCCAGGTTTGAAGAATGTCGCCGCCGAGTTTCCAGGAGTTTCGCCGCCCTTCCAGGCTGATCGTCTCGGCCAGGTTCAGACGATGTTCGCGGGTTTGGCGCGGCAGGATGTTGGAACGCCCGAAGCCATCGACGATGCTGCGGACCACTGTAAGCGGGTCCGTCGTGTTGGTGCTGGATTGCTGCAGGTCCCGCGAAAACTGGGCACGCAAATGGCTGATCAGTCGCCAAGAAAATGTACTTGTTAAGGAGATCGCTGCCGTTTCCGTAAACACCTGTTCCTCACCGTTTTCACTGATGGCATTGGTAGTGAGCGGGCTGGACGGATCGAGGAAGACATTGTTCAGCCCCGAATAGCGCGAGGTGCTGATACGCATGGCCAGTGCCTCATGCGGCGTGAGGCTGAAATCAAGCTTGAAGAAGCCGGCGTTCCCCACCATTTTGGACGGATATTCGCCAGCAAGCGTAGACAGTCGCGCGGTAGCCGCGAACACCACCGCCTGATCACTGGATTCATAGTCGCCATCGTGCAACGGTTCTTGTCCGGCTTGCGGGACGACTTGCGAGCTTCCATCCACAAACCGAACGACTGTAGGAACGTTGAAGATGTGCTGATCGAATCCGCCGAAGAAAAATGCTCGGTTGCGATGGATCGGACCACCCACGGTGAAACCGAATTGCTGCTGCCGTGCGTGCGGTTTGAAGTCGAGCAAGGGTTGCGTAGCTCCGAAAGCGCTGTCACGAATGAAATAAAAGCCAGTTCCGTGAAGCTGATTCGATCCGGATTTCGTGACCACGTTGATCACCGCTCCCCCGGCTCGTCCCAGTTCCGCGCCATACGTATTCGAAGAAACGCGAAACTCCTGCACTACTTCCTCGGAGAACTGGTAGGGAGCGCGGTAGCGGCCACGAGCCTGAGCGAAAAAGGCATTGTTGTTGTCACCTCCGTCGACCAGATAGCTGGATTGGTACCCGCGGATCCCGCCAAATGCCAAATCGCCATTCGACGACGACGTGAGGCCCCGTGGATCTTGTGTGACGCCGGGAGTGAGCAAGGCGAGATCAGTGAAACGGCGGCCGTCGAGTGGAAGCTCCTCGATCGCTCGCTTGTCGACCAGCGATGACACTGCGTGGGTTTGCGTCTCCACCACTGGCGGGTCGCCTGAGACCGTCACCATCTCTTTTGCTCCACCTACCCGTAGTTTGAAATCAAGTTGGGTAGTTGCGCCGACTTCCACATCCAGCTTGGGCATGATCTGCGGCGACATGTCCGGGGCGACGGCGCGTGCCGCGTATTCTCCCGACGGCAAGAACTCAAAGACAAATTGCCCAGCCGCATCGGTGGTGACGAAGTAACGGAAGCCCTGGGCTGAGTCGACCAGAGCGACCGAGGCGTCGACAATGGGACGGCCATGAGAATCAGCAACCGTGCCGCGGACCGCGCCCGTGGAGCCGTCCTGTGAGAAGACAGGAATCGCAACTAATAATAAAGAGACGAGAATCCACCACTCAATGTGGACGCACCAAAACGAGAAACGCAACATCGGACGTCACCTGCAATACACGGAGGTGAGTCCAGACCAGACGGGAGACAGTCCCTGTATAACATTCCGCAGCGTACACTGTCTGTGGGCAAGCGACTTCTTTTTTCAATCTGTCCCGAGTTGGGAAAAATGAAGGAGCGTACAGGCACTCCCGCAGGTACGCTCCAACCGAGATCACGAAGGTAGGGCCTCAATTACTTGGTTTCGATGCTGGTGTCCTCCTGCACCAGCAAGGTGTAATCCGCGAAAAGTTTGGTGCCCGGCACGATCACCTGAATCTGTTTGGTGGTCAGCGGTTTTATCGTAAGGGCGAAGAATTGCTGTTGGGTTCCGGAGAGCACGTTCAGTTGATGCAAGCTGACAATTTCTACCAACTGATGGTAGGTTCGGTGAACTCCGTCCCAATAAACCGGCGGTCCTGCGAGGCAGGGATAGTTGACGAAGTTGCAGGAGACACTTGCTTGCAAGCGATTCCCTTCAATGGCATCGAAGAACTTAGTATGAATGCTGAGTCCATTGGTGGCGGATGTGTGCACAGTACGGTACGCCTGCGGAGCCTGGGCCGAGAGCAACGCAGGGAACACAGTGACTAAGAGAACAGCGACTGCGAGTTTCATGGTATTTTCCTTATCCTTTCCGTCTTAAATTGCAATGGAGATAGAGTTTTCGTGCTACTTGCGTGAGAGGCGTTTGATGAGCCATCCGGGCGCCCGCCTGAGGGAGGCTCAAGTCCACGCGCGGCGCAAGGTTGTGCGGGCTGAAGGAACTTCCGGCGAGAAAAAGGCGGCAACGCCGAGCGGAAGCGAACGAAACAAATAGCTCAACATAGGACTTTCACCTGCGAACAATGACTTTCAGGTGAGTCCAGAATCGACGGGAGACAGTTTCTGTATAGCACCGCGGAGGCGGCTCGTCTGTGCTAGCTGAGCATTTTTCTTGAAGGAGCTCCCGAGACGGGAACTGCAGGTCTTGGCTGCGCTTGGGACGGGCGAGACGCCCGTCCTCTATCCGTCAGAGCGCCAGCTTCTGCTGCACCAACTCTTCTACACGCCGCAAAACTTCATCTTCCGACAATGTGGTGGAATCGAGCATCAGCGCATCCGCCGCTGGCTTTAGCGGCGAGGCTGCGCGGGTGCGGTCGCGGCGGTCGCGTTCGCGCAACTCGGCGGCGGTGGCTTCGGCTGCGGTGCCCCTTAGATTCTGTTGTTGCAATCGCCGCTGTTCGCGGACCACGGGATCCGCATCGAGAAAGATCTTCACATCCGCGTGGGGAAAGACTTTAGTCCCAATGTCGCGGCCTTCCATCACCACGCCCCCTTCCGCGCCCAGTTCCTGCTGGCGGGCGACCATCCACTCACGCACTTCGGGGTGGACCGAAACGCGCGAGGCTCCGGCGGTGACATCGGTCTCGCGGACACGCTGGGTCACGTCTTTTCCGTCGAGCAGAACCCGGGTACCAGTTGAGGTCGGCTCCAACTGGATCTGCGAATCGTGGGCCAGTTTGGTCAGCGCCGCCTCATCGTCGAAAGAGATATCCCATTCGATCGCCTTCAGCGCCAGCGCACGATACATGGCTCCGCTGTCCAGATTGGCATAGCCCAGCTTGCGAGCCAGGCGCAACGCGATCGTGCTCTTGCCCACACCCGCAGGCCCGTCGATGGCGATGATGAGTTTGCGTCCGGAATTGTGGCTCATTGCGAAGCTATGAATTGTACACGGTCCTCGGCTGGCGCCTCGACCCTAGCTCGGGCATAGCGTCAGCCGCAACGCCCCGCAAAAGAAGAGGCCACTTTAGAAGACTTGCGTCGCTGGGTTTTCGGCTATAGCTTCGATCCCACTCACACACAATTCGAAAGGAACCCCCATGTTTCGCAGATGCGCTTTACTGCTCGCCGGCCTCACCCTAGCCATGCCCCCACTGCAGGCCGGAACCATCCATGAAGTCTTCAGCCAGACATACACCGGCACTGCAGCTCTCAGCACCACCGACCTCCTGACCCCGCCAACCACGGACAGAAGCTACCTGATCACCGTTTATTACTCGATTTCTGGCACTTCGTCGGCAGGCGTGAAAAATACTGTCAGCCCCTACTTCACCTGGACGGACAACATCGGCACCGAACAGTTAGGCAACGGCCTCTGTCCGTGGAGTGAGAATGGTTTGCCGAAGAAATGCTCTTTCCCTCAAACCTACGGCCCCTGGCTTCCGCCCCTGCAGGTTTACGGAGGGACGGGCGGCACCCAAACCAATGCAGGCCCGGTTGTGGTCACTTTTTCCGTGCGCGTGCAGGCCAACAGCCACCTCACACTCACCATCCCTGTCACGAATCCCGACAACCTCACTTATCAAGTGAACGTCCAAGTCCAAGGCTGGTAGTCAGCGTAGGGGCTGGACGCTCCGGTCCCGCCGCTGTTGATGCCCCGCCTTCACCAGACTTTGCAAACATTATCCGGGGGGTTCACCATGGGCTGACCCGCCTTGCACGAGAACGCGTGCGCGAACTCTGGCATGTTCACGACAACGCCGTTGATGCGGTATTGCGCGCTCGAATGCGGATCCGTCATGGCGCGTACCCGCAGGTCTTCGTCACGCATGTTGGCGCAATCCCATTGCGCAAAGCCAACGAAGAAACGCTGCTCCGGCGTGAGACCGTCGAGTGGGCGCAGCGTCTTGTCTTTGGTGGCATCTTTCCAAGCCATGAAAGCCAGGATCTCGCCGCCCAAGTCAGCCACATTTTCGCCCAAGGTAAGTTCCCCGTTCAGGTGAACGTCATCAACCGTGATGTATTTCGAGTATTGATCGGCTACACACTTGGTGCGCGTGTCGAACTTTTCGCGATCGTCTTTGGTCCACCAGTTTTTCAGATTGCCTTTGGCGTCGAACTGGCTGCCCTGATCGTCGAAGCCGTGGGTCAATTCGTGGCCGATGGTGCCTCCGGTGTCGCCGTAGTTGGGAGCGTCATCCATTCTGGGATCGTAGAGCGGCGGCTGCAGTACTCCAGCGGGAAAGTTGATGTCATTCATCTGCGGGTTGTAGTAGGCGTCAACCGTTGCCGGCGAAATGTCCCACTCGCCATGGTCAACGGGCTGACCAATCTTGTTGATGTCGCGATGCTGCTCGAACTCGGCCGTACGCTGAATGTTCCCGGCCAGGTCGTCAGCGACGATTGTTACCGAACTATAGTTGCGCCACTTATCAGGATAGCCAATCTTGTTGCGGATCCCCGCCAGCTTGGCTAACGCCTGGTGCTTCGTCTCCGGACTCATCCAGTCGAGCCCGCGAATGCGCTCTCCCATCGCCGCTTCGATGCGATTCACCATGTCGAGCGTGCTTGCCTTCAATTCGGGTGAGAACACCTGGCGCACGTACACCTGCCCCAGTGCCTCACCCAGGCTGTAGTCGGTGTGCTGGACGCAGCGCCTCCAGCGTGGCTGCATCTCTTTGGCCCCCCGAAGATACTTGCGGTAAAACTCAAAGTTCTCCTGCGCAAAACTTGCCGAGAGAAACGGAGAATACTGATCCGCCACGTGGAAACGGAGATAGATCTTCCAGTTCTCCAGCGGCTCGCTGGCTAGTTCGGCGTTCATTTGTTTGTAGAATGCGGGAGCATCGACATTGAGGATGTCAACCTTCGGATACTGCAGCTCACGGTAATAAGCAGCCCAGTCGAAATTAGGCGCTAGCTGATTTAACTCCGCAAGCTTCATCTTGTTCTTCAGCTTGTAGGGATCGCGCCGCTCTACGCGAGTCCAGGAAGCCCTCGCGAGTGCCGTTTCCATGCGCAAGATCGTTTCCGCATTCTGCTTCGCCGCTTGGGGATTGTCGCCGAGCAACTCAAAAATCTTCTGCACGTGCTGGACGTAACGCTCGCGAGTCTCTTTCGATTTGGCGTCGTCTTTTGTGTAGTAATCGCGATCCGGCAGTCCAAGCCCACCTTGGTCGAGATCGGCAATCACCACCTCAGAGTTGTCCGGATCCTGGGTCGATCCAGCGGCAAACAGAATCGTGCGGCCAAAGGGAAGAGGCAAACGGGCGACCAGCGGAGCCATGTCGTGCGCGGACTTGAGAGCGGCAATCGCGTCCAGTTGCGGCTGAATCGCCGCCACGCCGCGCTTGTCCGCAGTGGCCTCGTCCATGCAGGATGCGTAGAAATCACCGATTTTTTGCGTGACGGCGTCGCGTTGTGGTGCGCTCGGCCCTGACTGCTCCAGAATCCCGCGCAAGAACAGCAGATTGTCCTGGTAGAGTTTGCCGTACACGCTCCACGAAGTCTCATCCGGCGGAATGGGGTTCTTCTTTTGCCACCCTCCGCAAGCGTAGTGATACAGATCCACGCAAGGATCGACAGACTTGTCCATCGCGCTCACGTCAAGGCTCGGAATGTATGGCAACGCCGGTTGCTTCGAAGCCTGAGCCGAACCCGTCTGAGCAAACGCGGGCAACACCACCAACGAAAACAGACATACACAGACCGAACAAGTTCTTTTCATATTCACCTTGGACTTAGCTCCTGGGATAGAGTCAAGCAACGCCACGCTATGGTAAAGGGATGCAAGTTTTCCTCCAACTGGAACCTGGCATGTGGCCTCCATTCAAAAACATTGCCAATCCTGAGGGCAGCGAAGGATCTATGCACCTGGCCCGCAGCATGCACTTAGTAAGGAAACTGTGGGTCGCCTGCCAGCCAATCGCATCAAGCTCGCGGCACTGTTGAGGATTTCCGCGGGCCAGCTCTTTCGCGTGGTCCCGAAGCTCGCGTCACCGCCTCCACTTTCGCCGGCGTAATTTGAATCAGCGACCGGTTACCCACGCGAAGAAAACTCAACTCGCGCGCAGCCAGCAGCGCATTCACCGCCTCCTTCACCCGCGAGCGGGGAACGAAGTTGCCGAAAAATAATTCTAGTTCCTGCTGATCGGCCGCTACCACGCAATCCAGATATTTTGAAATCAACGCCGAGAGCGACTCTCCCACCGAAAGGTTCACCCCGGCCCGCACCGCATCCGGAGACCAGCGATAGAGCACATCCCAGAACGCACCTTCCGTCGGATTGTAGTCGACACGAGTGATGCGCAGCCGGGACCACAGTTCTCCCAGCGCATGATCGAGGGCCACGAAAGACACACTGCCCCCCAGCACGTCGCGCATCTTCTGCTTGGAGATCGGACCGTCGCGCCGGATCAACTCAAACGCGTCGCACGCCAGTTGGGAGTAATCCGAGTGTGGCTTCGGCCGCGGGGCCTGCTTGGGATTGCGCTCCCCCACCAGCGCATAGAAATAAGGAAACACGGAAGGCGCAATCAGGAACGCATTGTTCTCGTCGAACCGGTTGGCCTCATAAGCCGCACGTTCCCGCAAAAGCCGAACCATCATCTCGGTCGCTTCTTGCGCGCGGGGATCGGCGAAAGCGTGCTGCCAATCGGGCAGTTGCTGATCCGAACCAACCCACGCGCCGATGAATGTGGGCACCAACACCTGCTGCCGCATGGGATACATCATGCAGAATCCGACCGACTCGAGAAAAGAGCGTGCCTCCTCAAAAGTGCGCACCCCACGTCCGTCCAGTCGCCACCTTTCGCGCCGCAACTGATCGAGATCGATCATAAAAGTATTAGACCACACAGAACAGAGATCGGCCTGATTCTCGGACCCGTTGCACCAGGTCACGCCCGTTCTGTGGACGCTAACCCGGGTTCACCATATCTCCATGGCCGGAAAACACTTTGGACCGTGTCATCCTGAGGCTGCGGAGTCGCTCGCTCGCGGGCGACTCCCAACGAAGGATCTCTTCACTTCCCTGCGACGAAGCATCTTTCTCAGGAACAAGTCAGACTCACTACAGACATCATTCTGAAGACCCCGCGCTTTCGTAACAGGACTCGCTTGCTGGCAAGCGGCATCCGCTTCTTTTGATTTGCGTGGATGCGTTGCGGATCGCCCTGACTCGGTCACAGCCTTGAGTGAGCTTCGTCACCGCCGCAATTCTTCGTTGACGGTAGGCTTAAGTGTTCTCCCAACGATACCCAAGGAGAGCACATATGGAAAAAGCCACGAGCGCAATTATTAGCGAAACCCTTGCCGGGGCTGCGACCATCGCCATTACGATCTTGACCATTGTTTTCTTTTATAGGCTGGTCCATCTGTAAGCTTCGCTGGCATCAGTTCGGCAAGCGCGGTTCCGCTTTGGCCCTACGCGCGGAAGCTTCTGCATCCCCATCAATCAAGCCTGACTGCGCCTCCATTTTTCTGCCCATTGAAGCAAAGGTCGCCATTAACCCGCACAACCCTGGCTGGGGCGGACCAAGGGTCGTAGCTCTTCGCGGCAGTTTAGAGTGCCATCGCCACAACGTGTGATTTTGAAATGCGCACGAGTATTTCCGAATCCGGCTAGGTTCAGCCCGCTCAAGCTTACTTGATTTCGCGCAAGCGGCCGTTGCTCACGTCGTAGACAAATCCCCGCACCGAGACCTCTTTCGGAATCCAGGGATGGGTATGCAGTTTCTGTAACTGGTGACGCACGTTCTCCTCAATATTCTGAAAGGCAAAGAAGAATGCCGGAGCGATGGCTGCGGTCCCGGTACGGTTCTGGATGCGCGTGCGTAGGTCCTGCTCGCTGGTGTGCATCAGGCCGCAATCGGTGTGGTTGATGACCATGATTTCCTTGGTATCGAGGAGGTAGTGCGATACCAGCAGCGAACGCAGGCTATCGTCGGTCACAATACCGCCCGCGTTGCGGATGATGTGCGCGTCCCCAGTGGTCAGCCCCAAGGTGCGGATGGAAAGCCGGGTGTCCATGCAAGTGAGGATGGCAAGCTGCCGAGCCGGGCGCGGAGTAAGGCGGCGCAACTCGTGCGTGCGCGAGTAAATTTCGTTGGCTTCCAGAACTTCGTCGATGACGCTCATGGCCAACCCAGTCTAGCAAATACCGAGAAGCCCGAACTCACCACTAAATTCGTCAATAGCGCTCATTGACCTGCCTAACCAATTCTCAAAGAGTGTAACCGCCTCGTTCGTTCGCATATGACGTGCGCTCAGATAAAAGGAAAATGCATCCACTGGATCGTGAGATTTTTGTCGCTGGGACTACTTGTACTTCTTCCCTGTCAGAGCAGGCCGACAATCCGAAACCCCGGAGAGTGATCCGCGTGAAGTTATCGGATTCGTTGTTCCCTATGGTCAGGTGTGGCGCGCGTGCGAACGAAGCAACGTCATTTGTCACCCACACAAACCTGGCAATCGGCAACGCAAATGTTAATCGCGATTGCACACGTTGACGGGGTCTCGAGCGTTGTGGCCTGTTGATCCTACATCCGAGGTAGGTAGGCCCGGGTGTCAAGACAGAAAACCGGTGTCGGCTTTACTCCAGATTCGCTTGGCCCTCTGTCGTTCGGAGCTCGTCTGACAACGAATAGCCCAGGCGCACGAGAGCCGGCCCGGCATACTGCTCGATCAGGCGCACCTGAGCGAGCGACAACTTCGAACGCCACCCCTGCACCAAACCATCGCCCACGAAACGGCCCTTCACCGATGCCTTTACCGGTTCTCGCTGTTCTTTCTCGCGCATTTTCTCTAAAGAGCTATTGGCCACAGCCCGTTGTATGAGGTCGGGACTCGGGTTGACCTCCAGAAAGTTGGCCATGCGAGTAAACCCCGCTACCGGATCCTGCTTCAACTCTTCAAATCGCACCAGCAGGAAGTTGGGAGTGGCGGCAAGGGAAGAATCCAGCCAGCTACTTACATTGCGCTGCCACGGTCCGAAACCGCTCACCGCTGTGGTGAGGAAGTGCTTCACGAATTCATCCTGGTCACCGTAGAAGAACTCCAAGTTCGTCAAATAAACAAACTCGGAGAGCACGACATCTCTGGCATCGCGTACTAGGTAAATTGCCTTGTGATAGTGTTTCCAATCCCGGTACTGCTCGTGAGTCGAGATGAGTTTTCCCCCTCCTGGCAAAACTGGCTTTCCCAGATGGTGTTTGTCGAGTCCCCGCAATGTGGCATCCACTACCCTGAATCCTGACTTCTCCCCGGTAAGAATTTCGAACAAAGTGTGCCGCGACCAAGTTATCCCTGATCGGGGATAGCACGCAATAAAGACGTCCTCGGGACGGAAGCCATGATGCCGGTACCAAATGATGGGGAAACGCAGCGCTGTCCGCGATAACTTGCGTCGCAGTTTTCGCATGACGGTAGTCGGCCTGCGCCGTTTTCCTCCGTCGCCGGTCTGCGACTTCTCACTTGGATTTTGAGGCTTTTCCGTCATATCATCTGCCCTCCCTCAATCTTAACGCTCTCGGGCATTTGTGTGCTTCCCTTCCGCTGGAACATCTGTAAGAGTGCACTCGGGTAAAGTCCAGCAATGACGTGGATTTTCGCCATCATGAGAACAGTCTCGGACGGCTGGAACGAAGGTAACGCCTCGAAGCCTGCCGCGCAACTCTTCGCCAGACTGGCTCGCAGCGGTCTTCGCGCAGTTACGGGCGTCGTTCAGTATTTGGCACAAGGACCCCGCCTTCGATCTTTGGAATACCGAAGTGCCCGCCGAGATGCGTGAGGTCAAGCGGACTGATAGACCCGGAGACCACGATAAAGTTGACCTCGTTCGACCTGGCCAGGAGAATCGCAACGTTGCTGATCGCTTTATTCTCAAAGCGGATCCACAGATCGGTCACACCTGGGCCTCCGCCTTTCTCGTGGTTGTTCACGAGTTGTTTCCAGCCGGCCGCGTGGTACTCCTCTTTCACCGAGTTCAGAGCCTCCGGATCATACGCCCAACGTTGGGGAAACCGGTAGTCGTGAACCGAGACTCCGCTCACCCCCGCGATCACGCGCCGCAGGTCCTCGTTGTCCGGGTCGAGCTTGGCGGCAAATACCAGCATGGAGTGGTCGAGCGTGAACTCGGTTTTCGACGACGCGCTTTGCCGCAAGGCCTCAATACCCTGAGGAATCCCGTCGTGCGGCTGCGCTTCGGTTAACTTGGCTGCAGAAATGGCGATCAGGGCCACAAGAACAACGCGGAACAACCTCATGGAATGCCTCATTGGGGAGACGAGATGCATTGCAATTCACTTCTAGTACAGCCTCCTCGCCCTTGGCAATGCACCGCAGGTAAATCAAAGCTCATCCGCTAACTGCCTGAATCCAGAACGTCTACGAAGAGAGGTCAACTGCTCACCAAGCGAGACCCACCTAGGCTGTTGCGGATCGCCATTCCACTAATGGGGATTTGAGCGATATGGCTGATAACGTCACCTGCCTCTAAATTGTGTCGAAATAGCGTACAAGTTCCTCTGAACATACGGATCCATGGGTTACGCCAAAACAACGGCGGCGAGTCTTGCCCTATGTGGGGCGAAGCCTCGCCGCAATCGCTGATATTCTCTCGGCAAGCGCCGCGGAACACAGTTACTTGGCGCTACCGTCGAATAGGTCTTCGTTCTTGGTCCCAGAGCGGGAATCTGTCCAAGAGAGATGGTATGCGCTATTTGCCCCTACACACATTCCCTGATAGTCACCATACTGGTTGCCATCCTCGTTGCCTGTGGTTTCATCGGACTGTTGTGTGGTAACCCGCTTGTTCACGCTCCAGCTGTTTCCGCCATCGGTTGAAAGGGCGACAAAGCGGTCGGTCTTGCGTGAAGAGGAATCGCGGCGGGTGTCGTAGAACGATACACCGACGGTGCCATCCTTGGCGACCGAGATCGAGTTGTGGAAGTGATAAGCGTGGTTTTTGTCGTCGTCGACTTTGGTTTCCTTCGACCAGGTTTTGCCACCGTTGTCGGAGAAGCGGACATAGATGTTGGTATTGTTGCCGTTCGGGTCCTGATCGAAATAGCTCACGTAGAGGCGTCCAGCGTTCGCGCTGCCTGCTGGCGCCACCATCGTGAATGGGAAAGGCAATACGCCACGTACATCCTGGGGCGGAATCGAAATGAAGAAGGTCGTCGTATTGATGCGGAAGTTGGTCACGACGTGTGGTGTGCCGAAGGTCTTGGCGCCGTTGGTCGACTTCGCCACCCAAAGCTTTTTGCCCTGGTAGTCTTCCCAAGTCGCATAGACGGTGCCGTCTGCGGCGGTGGCGACATTGACGCCTATAGTAGGAGCTGCGCCGGTCGCCGCACTGCGTGTCCAGTTGTGGATGCCGTCGCGCGAATAGAGGACGTAGGGGGTGTTGCCCGCGCCGTTGTCGTCATATCCGACGTAAACACTGCCTTTGAACTTGCTGGTAGCAGAGTTATCGACGGTGACCATATCGCGGTCAGGAGCGCCGCCTGCCATGGTGAGCTTGATCTCGGTCCATTTCGTCTGACCTTTTTTCCGATAAGCGATGCGCTCATCGCCGCACTCGTAGGAAAAGAACGCGTCACCTTTTGAGTTAAAAGCGTCCCATGTGTCGTAGCAGAAGTCGGTGGAGGGAGAGCGGTAGGTGTTTGTGAAGGTTAGACCTCCGTCGGTGGATTCGTAAAGAGAGGCGGTGAAATTGCCGGTGAGATCATTGACGCTGGTCAGTATATGCTTCGGGTTGGTGGGATCGACCGCCACGCTGGTCTCGCTCTGTGCGCCGGCTTCATTGCTGACATTGACGTTCTTGCCCACTTTGATCGAGCCGCCTCCCACTTGCTGAGGCAGTTGTTGAGTTCTGATTGGAACGGTGTTGAACGGGCCCGCCTGGGGAGTCTGTGCGCTGGCGTCTGAGGTCGTCGCGCTGATGCACAAAAGGCCGAGAGCCAGAAGACTTAGTATGCAGAGTACCCGTGAAACTGTTTCTTTCATTGCTTGATCTCCTGCCGGATTAAGATTTTCTGACAACGAGCCAGTTTCAGAAGCAGACAATCGGCTGGGAAAATGCCACAGAAGGGAGATTCAAAGAGCATGTGCCCCAAGTTGCCGAGAAGTGAAGGAATACTACGCGCGATAGTAAACGACCGTCAAGATGCAGAGTTTTGCGATAGTGGTCTGGAGGATCGCGAGTTCACGGCACCAGACCCTTGAGGGCAACCCGTAGGTTTTATCTCGCAATAAAAGTGGCTCAGTATTTCTACATCCCTATTACGCTCAAAACCCCCTAAATGAGCGAAATCGTTGGTTGCGCCAAGCGTGGCGAGAGCCTGCGGACTTGTTCTGGTCGAACGATGGGTCTAGCCGAGGGAATGTTTCGGACCGTAAAGACCAAAGTCCAGTGTCGGCCTCGTCCAGTTAGGGCGCTGTCTGCAGCTGTTGCTCCTTAGGTCGGACCAACCCACGAGACACCAACTCTGCGAATACATATGCTCCTCCCAATGCGCCGAACCCTTTCCAGATGTTCGTCCATGTGATCTCGCCGCCGAACAGTTTCAAGAGATGTTCAGCGGCAAGATAAACGTGCATGAGGGCGATGACCAACGCTGTGAATGGGTGTAACACGAAGGCGGGCAACGGGAGCCGGAGAGGCTGGACGTTCTGCGCTTTCATTTGAACAACTCCACGGTCGCGAACGGCTCAGCCGACCACGGTCGAAAGCGATTGAGCGTGAACTTCGTTGGCTGTCCCGGTGTCACGTCCACGTGGACGAAGTTGTAATCCTCCTTGGGAGCCTCGCCCTTCCAATATTGATCTGGCGGGTAGCCTTCGGGAACCTTGATGTGTGTCCTGCCAGGAAGGATCGGGTCTTGTTCCGCCCCCCCGCCGCCCAGTACCAGATACTTCACGCCGTCCACTTGATAGAGTTCGGTCGTATGCACGTGCCCGTTGAAGACCGTGATGTCGAGGTCCTTCGCGTATGCGGCGATCGTTTTGTGTGGATTCTGGGCTTCGGGAATGGCGCCCATGCCAGATCGGCAGAAGGCTGGAGCATGAAACGAGATGAAAACCTTCTTGGTCCCCTTAGCCTTGGCCTCATCCAGCCACTGCTTGAGTTGCGTCATCTGTCCTTCGTAAGCGGGGCGCGTAGCCCCCCAACCCGTAGGATCACGATAGTCGTACTTGCCAGTCCACAGGAAGATGAAGCGAACGTCGTCGTAGTCGAACTTGTAGATCAGTTGTTTGTCGGAAACCCCGAACTTCTTGAGATACGGGAACGAGGCCAACAGACCTTCCACGTCGGAGTCGTCCCACACTTCGTGATTGCCGACGGCGGGAAAAACGCGACCATCCAGGCCAGCTTCCTTCATATGCTTGTCCGGGCCCGGCAACTGCTTTAATACGTCCTCATTCACCAGCTTCCAGTAGGGGTTGTCAGAGGGCTTGCCGCCCTGCTTGCCCCACCAAACCAAGTCCCCCGTACTAAGAATAAAATCGGCGTTCCCGCTCTTTACATCTTTGACCACTTCGCGAGCAACCCAATCGCCGCCTTGCAGCCGAAACATGGTGTGGCGCACACCCGGCATCAGCTTCACGTCCTCAACCGAGGCTTCGGTGACCCAGCCCTTGTCAAACGTCAGCGTGGTCACTTCACTGCTCGTCATGAACGGCATGATCACCTGCACCAACTCGTTGTTGGACGGATCATAGGTCAGCTTGACATCCTTCTGGACTACCGCATCCGCGACCTTCACAGGAAGCACAAGTTCAAACATGTCCACCATGAGCTGGCGAGCTTCCGCTTCCTGATCCTGTTTGTATGGGAGGTACATCATGGATCGCGAGTCGCCGTATACATCAAACGAGAATGCGGCAGGGGCCGACGCCTTCTGCGCGTGAACATTTCCCGCCAACATTGCCAAGACGATGCCGACTACGCAGGTAGCTAACTTGAGGAGATTCGATTTTCTTTTCATAGGGGTGGCCCTCTCCAGCCTCACGAAAACGCGCCAGTAGAACATGCATTCAGTTGCGTGACAACTGGTACTTCTCGCAGGGCACGAGTGCCTCAGGTCAATTGGTGAAAAATCTACTGTGGTAGTCCGACGCGCCGCAGGAGGTCTGCAAAGCGCGGATCTGAGCGGAGACCATCCAGACGAGCGTCCGTAGTCAGATAAACCGGCATGTAATATGAGCGTTCCGCGTAAGCTCGATTGAGCCACGCGACTGCCTGGTCCTTTTCTCCCAGACCCGCATAAATGACAGCAAAATCGTATGGCGCAACATAGCTGTGCACCGACAACTCTTTCAAATAATCCAGCACTCTTTGTGCTTCGATTCTGTTTCCCGACAACGCATAGGCGTGTCCCAGGCCTGACCAAATTTCGGGATTCTCTTTCTCCAGTTCGAGTGCGCGCTGAAACTCGGCAATCGCTTCCGGCAGTCTTCCTTTATGTTCATAAGCCCGGCCCAGGAAACAGGGAGCAAACCAGAAACTTGGATCAAGTTCCTTAGCACTACGCAGTTGCTCGATCGCCGGGTCCCACTGGCGTGTAAAGACCAAAGCCGATCCCACAATAAAGTTCGCCAACGAGGAGAATGGATCGAGTTGCTGAGATCGCTTAGCTTCCGCAATTGCCTCGTCCTTTCGTCCCATCGGTGCCAGAAACCAGGAGTAATATCCACGAGCTTCCGAGTCGTCGGGATTCAACTCTATGGCCCTTTTGAACTCTCGTTCCGCGGCGGCCCAGTCCCACTCGTACCAGTGGGCGACGATTGCGCGTGAAACATGCGCGTCAGCATCACTCTCGTCGATCGCCAAGGCCTTGTTAGCGGCGTCTCTGGCTTTCGGTCCTGCTTCGTTGGGAGGTATGAACCAATCGTCCTGATTAATGTAGTTGTACGCCAAACCGTTGTACGCCAAACCATAATTCGGGTCGAAGGCGATGGCTTGATTGAAGTAATCAATGCCTTTACCAAACCCGTCTTTGGTAAATTTATTCGTGAAGTACTTACCCTTGAGATAAAGCTGATAGGCTTCCGGATTGTCCGTTGAGCCTTTCGTCAGCTTTTGCTGATCCGCCGCCGAGAGTTCCGAGCGCAACCGCCGAGATACCTCTCTGGCGATGTCGGTTTGCACTTCCAGGAGATCAGCCACCTTGCGGTTGTATTGCTCGCCCCATAACTGCTTGCCGTCACGAACGTCGTCGAGTTCGACGCCAATGGTGAGATCGTCTCCTCGCAGCGAAACCCGGCCCGTGAGTGCGGATTGCACGCCAAGTGCGTCGCCGACCTTTTGGACATCCGTCGACTTCCCCTTGTAATGGGACGCAACGCTATGGGGAGTCACCTTCAGGCCGGGCAACCGCGCCAAGCTGTTGTTGATGCTCTCTGTGATCCCATCGGAAATATAGTCTGCGTCGGGATCGTTGCTCCGATTCTCGAGAGGTAGAACGGCGATGGAATCAATACCGCCCGTCTTGGACGTTTTCAGATAGATGCCGACTCCGGCGTAAGCGAGCACAAGCAGACCGATGGCAATGGTCAAAGGGAACATGTGCCGCTTGATTCCGGAGATGCCACGGGTAGGCGCTCCTTCGAGCGCGCTCTTTCCTGTGGACAGCCCACCCGCGCGCGCTGCAGGCACAGCTGCAGTCAGTGGTACTGATTCCGGTTCTTCGATTTCAGTCGCCACCACAGGGTGCTTGTGGGATTCCGTATCCCGCTTCAGTCGCTTTAGATCGGAACAGATCTCGGATGCGTGCTGGTAGCGCAGATTGCGATCTTTCTCCAGAGCCTTGTTGATGATCCTTTCCAGTTCGAGTGGCAGATCCGGATTCAAGCGCACAGGAGCGACTGGAGCGCGGTTCAGAATGGCCTCGAAAAGAATTGCGGTGCTCTCTCCCCGAAAGGGCAAAGCCCCGGTCGCCATCTCATATAACACCGCACCAAACGAGAATAGGTCGGTGCGGGCATCCAACTCCCTTGCCCGCGCCTGTTCCGGTGACATGTAAGCTACCGTTCCCATCGCCGTTCCTGGGCTGGTCAGATTTACCGCACCGATATCGGAGGCTGTTTGCGTTTCCTGAGCGGCAATCTGGGTGCCAGTACTGCGCGGAAGAGTGACCTTGGCCAGACCGAAGTCGAGAATCTTCGCGTGTCCCCGCTTGGTGACAAAAATGTTCGCAGGCTTGATGTCGCGGTGGATGATTCCCTCAGAGTGCGCAGCATCGAGTGCGTCGGCAATCTCAATCGCTAAACTCAGCAACACTTCCATCTCGATCGGTTTTTCGCCGATGCGATGTTTCAGCGTCATGCCGTCCAGAAACTCCATGACGATGAACGGATGGCTGTCTTGCTGCCCGATTTCATAGATCGTCGAGATATTGGGATGGTTAAGAGCCGACGCTGAGTGTGCCTCTCGCTGGAAGCGAGCCAATGCTTGGGCGTCTTTGGCGACCTCTTCGGGCAGAAACTTCAGGGCAACAAATCGGTGGAGAGTTAGGTCTTCGGCTTTGTAGACCACACCCATCCCGCCGCCGCCAAGCTTCTCTGAGACACGATAGTGCGAGATGGTTTGCCCGCTCGTGGGATGGGCTTCAGCCACACCCAACGATAAGATGGCAACTCTTCAACGCATACTGGCAATAATGCCAGTTGTCGAAGAAACCGATGTAGGCGCGTCCCCCAGAGTCGTACACGACACCCATCCCCCGCCGCCACCGAGCTTCACCTGATGCTGCAATGCGAGGTCGTACGGCTTGCTCACTGGTGGGAATCTCACCTCTGTGAGAACGGGGCAAGTCAATGAAACCCGTGGGGGCAGTAGCACAGGAAGGTTGTTGACGTAGCATCGCCATAACGCATTGCGGGAGTCTTACGCATTGACCCATGCCGGTCGCACGCGGTTCTTGTCCTTCTGAGGAACAAGTCAGGTCCGGTTCAGGGATGGGGTGCGAAGTGGCAGCAACTGGAAGCCCAAGGCACTGGCTTGGGCCTTGAGCCGGGCGGTGGTGCGGGCGCGGGACTGTTGTTGGTATCGTCGTGCATTGATGGTCTCGCCGTAGGCTGGCGGGTGGAGAGCAAGTGGGTAGACCCCAGTTCCTCTCCGCCGTGACCGGCCCACCCCGATTTTCTACTTGACCTCATCCTTTCAATCCGATAACATGAGAGCTCAAAGGTTATCTGCCAGATAATCTACGGTCTTTGACAATCTGACGTGGGGCCGTTCTTCAAAACGGAGTCTGTGGGCAGTCCAGGATCACCGTAACTTCCATGTTTTCTGGATTTTGCCTATAACTACCTTAAGAACCATAGATCTAGGAGGCAAGAAAAATTTCGTCCCTTTGTTTTCTAGATTTTGCGCAAATTAGGAGATCTTTTTTTGGAGCCCCCGGCGCGCAGACGTTGGATCGAATCGCGGAAGAGGAAGCTTTTACCCAGGTTTTCGCTCGATTAGCCGATACTTTCGCGATCCTAGATCCTTTTAAACGCCCTCTGAATGTCCTTCATGGAGTAGCGCAGAACCACCGGCCGCCCATGCGGGCATGACATCGGGCACTCGGTCTTGGCGAGCTCTGCCAACAGCCACTCCATTTTATTTTGCTCGAGCGGCGTGTTGACCTTGATGGCGGCATGGCACGCGATCGATGCGGCAATTCGCGCCCGAATCTTCTCCAGATTCAGCGCCTGCTCTTCGCGCGAGAACTGATCGAGCAACTCGTGCAGCATGTGCTCGATCTGCGCGGCGTCGACCCCCGCAGGGGCGACTTTGATGGCGACGCTGCGGGCCCCGAACGGTTCCGCTTCAAAGCCGTTCTGATTGAGCTCCGCGGAGATCTCGACAAAGACGGCCTGCTGAGCCGGCGTGAGTTCGAGTACCAGCGGCATCAGAAGGCGTTGGCTTTCTACTTTCTGCGCCGCCCGCTGCTTCAGGACCTTTTCAAACAGCACCCGTTCGTGAGCAACGTGCTGGTCGACGATCCACAGGCCCTCGTGATTCACTGCGAGGATGAACGATTCGCGAATCTGTCCCAGCGGCTTGAGCGATGCCAGGGATGGCGTGAGATTGCCGGGAGGTTCGGGATCTTCGGGCAGCGGCGGAGCGCAACTATCGCCTTCGACCACTTCGGAAACGACTTCGGGGGCCCGTACCAGCGACAGCGCGGCGTTGCCGTCAACTCCGATTCCATCAACCCCAAAATGGAATCGCTCAGTGATGGGCGGAGGCACTGGCGCTTGCAGCGTCAACGTCTTCGATTCGGCTTGCGCCGAAAGGGTGGGCCATGCCGACGGATCCACGGGACCGGAACGAGAGCCAGGGGTCAGCGACGGACTGGCCGTGGGATGCGCCTTGATCTCGGTCATGAATTGCGGGACGGGTCGCGCCTTCATCAGCGCCGCCCGCACGGAGTCTCGAACAAAGTCGTGCATGACCGATTGCTGGCGGAATCGCACCTCTGTTTTTGACGGGTGCACATTTACATCGACTTCGCCGCTGGGCAACTCGAGGAACAGCAGCACGACGGGATAGACGGTCGGTGGCAGAATGTTGCGGTAAGCCTCTGTGAGCGCGTGCTGGATGAGCCGGTCGCGGATCAGGCGTCCATTCACGAACACGTAAATCGAATTGCGATTGAGTTTCTGAATCTCGGGCTTCGAGACGAAGCCATGCACTCGCATCTCGCCGGGCGTGGAGAGATCGGCGCCTGGCGCGTCTTCTTCTTGCTCCTGCCGACGCCATGGCGGCGGCTGTGGCAAGCCGACGCGCTCCAGAGGTTGCACCGCAGCCACGGGAATGAGTTGATCGAGCACGTCTTTGCCAAACACCTGATACACGCGCTCGCTCGATCCTGCCACAGGCGGAGCTACCAGGATTGCATTGGTTGCCGAGTGCAATTCGAAGTGCTTGTCGGGATGCGCCAGAGCATAATGCGTGACAAGCGACGCTATATGCGAGAGCTCAGTCGACTCTGCCTTCAGGAACTTCTTGCGCGCCGGCGTATTGAAAAACAGATCGCGGATGGTGATCGACGTTCCCGCCGGCAGGCCAGCTTCTTCGACTTTGAAGATCTTGCCGCCATTGATTTCGATTACGGTCCCGGAGTTCTCCTCGGGCGCGCGGGTCTCCAGATGCAAGCGCGACACTGAAGCGATCGAGGGCAAAGCCTCGCCCCGAAATCCCAGGGTGGCCACACTGAGCAGGTCGTCAGCATCCTTGATCTTAGAGGTTGCGTGACGCTCGAAGGCAAGCAAAGCATCATCGCGAACCATCCCGCATCCGTTGTCGGTGATCTGAATGAGCTTCTTGCCGCCGGCTTCGACCTGAATCTTGATGCGAGTGGAACCGGCGTCGAGAGAGTTCTCGAGAAGTTCTTTTACGACGGAGGCCGGACGCTCAACCACCTCGCCAGCGGCGATCTTGTTGGCTACGGATTCAGAAAGAACGTGGATGCGTCCCATGGTTGGCGGTCAATGGCCAGTTTCGCAGATGGGAGCGGACAAAGCAAAGGCGGCCTTGGATTCCGCTGGATGAAAAACTCCACGGATGAACACGAGCGAACGCCGCGCCGAAAACCTGCGCCCGTGTTATGTTTAATTTCTTCCCAATTTCACTTGCGCATTGCAAAGGGACAGTCTGAAACATGATCCGTTCTTATAAGGGCGTTACGCCGACAATTCCGGCGTCGTGTTACGTCGACGATTCGGCGCAAATCATCGGCGACGTAGTTCTTGGCGAACACGCGAGCGTGTGGATGAACGCCGTGCTTCGCGGGGACGTCCATTCCATACGCGTGGGTGCGCACTCGAATGTGCAGGACTGCAGTGTGCTGCATGGAATGAAGGAGCAGTATGGAGTCTTCGTAGGCGAATACGTGACGGTTGGCCATTCCGTGACGCTGCACGGTTGCGTGATCGAAGATCGTTGCCTGATTGGGATGGGATCGATCATTTTGAACGGAGCACGTATTGGTGCCGGGTCGATCATCGCTGCGGGAACTTTGATTCCCGAGAAGACGATTGTCGAGCCCGGCTCGCTTTGGATGGGATCACCCGGAAAGTTTCGACGCAAACTGGAGCCAAGAGATCAGGAAAGCATTTTGCGCTATGCGAATAATTACTTGGGATACAAAGAGTCGTACTTGCGGAAAGAAAGTAGCAGTTAGCATTACGCCGGTTTTCGACGCGTCGGTTTAGTGATAAGTAGTTATCGCTTTGCAAACAGAATTGTCATCCTGAGCGAAGTGGCTGGTTCGCGAAGCGAATCAGCTGCGGAGTCGAAGGACCCCTGTAACGCGGATTCGCCGAAGCTGCTTCGAGGCATTCTCCGCAGGGTTCCATGTGAAAACTCCCTGCCAGACTAATGATGGACTGGCGTGGTGGGGTGCTTCGACTGCGTTGGCGGCGCCGCGACGCAAACTCCGCTCAGGATGACAGGTTTAAGCTAAGGACCAAAATCAATGATCAAGGCCGTCCGAGGAACGCGCGATCTTCTCCCGCCGGAAACGGCGCTGTGGAACTTCGTCGAAGCTGCGGTGCGGGATGTGTTCCGCGACTACAACTTTCATGAGATCCGCACGCCGATCTTCGAAGAGACACAACTCTTTGCCCGCGCGGTCGGCGAAGAGACTGATGTTGTCGCGAAGGAAATGTACACCTGGGAGGATCGGGCCCGGGCAGAGAGCGAAAAAGGCCAGTCGCTGACTTTGCGCCCTGAGAACACCGCTGGAGTAGTCCGCGCGTACATCGAACACAAACTCTGGGATCGCGGGCTGAACAAGCTTTTCTACATTGGGCCGCAGTTCCGGCGGGAGCGTCCGCAGAAGGGGCGGTATCGGCAGTTCTATCAGATCGGTGCTGAGGTCATCGGACCGGCGAGTTCGGGCAGCGAATCCCCGGCGCGCGATGCCGAGGTTCTCGAGCTTCTTGCGACGCTGCTTGACCGGCTCGGCATCGAAAGCTGGACATTGCAGTTGAACTCCGTAGGTTGCCCGAACGATCGCGCCGCCTACAACGAGGCGCTGCGCAAGGCGCTCGCACCGGTCGTCGGACAAATGTGTGCGGACTGCCAGCGTCGGGCCGTCACGAATCCGTTGCGCGTGTTTGATTGCAAAGTTCCCGCGGATCAGCCCATCATCGAAACTCTGCCGCGCATCAGCCAGTTTCTCGACGAGCCTTGCCGCAGGCATTTCGAGCAGGTGCAAGAGATATTGAGATCAGTCGGAGTCGAGTTTACACTCAACGACCGCCTGGTGCGCGGCCTGGATTACTACACACGCACAGCGTTTGAGTTTACGCACGGGGCTTTGGGGGCGCAGAATGCGATTCTTGGCGGCGGGCGCTACGATGGGCTTTCGGAATCGCTTGGTGGACCGAGCGCTCCCGGGATTGGCTTTGCCATCGGCGAAGACCGGCTGGTGCTGGCGCTGAAGGAATCGGCGGAAGCGGTGCAGCGCAAGCCCGACGTATATATCGCTCCTCTGGGCGAGGGCATGAATAAAGAGGCGGCCCGCCTGGCACGCGAATTGCGGCGCCACGATCTCGTCGCCGATTTGGGCGACGAAACCTTCCGCCTGAAGAAATCTTTTGAGACGGCAAGCAAGTTAGGCGCGCGTCTCATCCTGATTGTGGGCGAGAACGAAGTCAAAGCCGATACCTTCGCGCTGAAAAATCTGGAAAGCGGAGAGCAGGTGTCCGTACCTCGCGCCAAACTGGTGCAGACGATTCAATCGAACGCCTGAAGCCCCACTCCTGTCATTCCGAGCGTAGTCGAGGAACCCTGTGTTTAGCCGACGCGAGCGGAAAAGCAGGTTTCTCGACTCCGCAGGGATCATCCACATTCGCGGACGATCCTGCTACGCTCGAACTGACAATGCAAAGGAATGCATCCCGCCGCAACGGACAAAATCGAAGGCCCGCATTTATAATTTAGGATTCCTCTTTCACGTGAAAGGCACACTTTGCTTGACTTCCTAGGCGACCTGCAACGCACCCATCGATGTGGCGCTCTGCGCGCTTCGGATTCCGGCCAGCGCGCCGTGCTCATGGGATGGGTAAACCGGCGGCGCGATCTCGGCAATCTCATCTTTGTCGATGTTCGTGACCGGACTGGCGTGACGCAAGTCGTGTTCAATAAAGAGCGCGATCCGGCGATTCATGAGAAGGCCAGCCAACTACGCAGCGAGTTTGTTGTCGCAGTGATTGGCAAGGTCAAGCAGCGGACTGCCGATACGGTGAACAAGAACATCCCGACGGGCGAAGTCGAGTTGATCGCTGAGGAGTTGCGCATCCTCAATGAGTCGAAGCAGCCACCATTCTTGCCCGGAGACTCCGTTCTGCCGAACGAAGAAATGCGGCTCAAGTATCGCTACATCGATCTGCGGCGCGATGCCATGCAGCACAACATCGAACTGCGGCACAAAGTTGCGATCGCGATTCGGAGCTATCTTTCGGGGCAGGGATTCTTCGAAATTGAGACGCCGTTCATGACCCGGTCCACGCCCGAAGGTGCGCGCGATTATCTTGTGCCCAGCCGGGTGCAGCCGGGAAGCTTTTACGCTTTGCCGCAGTCACCTCAGCTGTTCAAACAAATTCTGATGATCTCGGGCTTCGACCGTTATTTCCAGATCGTGCGCTGTTTCCGCGACGAAGACCTGCGCGCCGACCGGCAGCCGGAGTTCACGCAGATTGATTTGGAGATGTCGTATCCGCAACCGGAGCGGGTGTGGGAGGTGGTTGAGGGATTTCTGACTGCGGCATTTAAAGCTGCTGGGCAGGAGATAAAGCCTCCGTTCCCGCGCATGAGCTACGACCAAGCGATACGGCTCTATGGAAGCGACAAGCCGGATATGCGTTTGCCCGCGCTGACAGATGTGCGCGCGACATTCACAGAAGAAAACCTCGCGACACTGGCCGTGAGCCCGAAGCTTCCTGTCGTTGCCATCCGTATTCCGAAGGTTGGTGAGCTCTCCCGCAAAGAGCGAGACGAGATCAAGCCGTTATTCATTGCGAAAGGCGGCGCCAAGCTGTTTGAAGACTTTAAACGGCTGGAAAAGAATTTTCCTGAGGCTGCGGCTGCGATTCGCAAAGAGACGGGGGCTGAAGCGGACGACCTGATCGTGGTGGTTGCTGGCGATGGTAAACCGGCAGAGCATAAGTCTGAAGGCGGAGTGAAGCCCGAGGTCAAGCAGCACGACCATGCGGTTTACACGGCGGCGGGCCTGCTGCGGCTCGCGCTGGCGCAGAAGTATGCCGACCGCCACGGCGTATTCAAGAAGAGCGGTGATCCCGCCAAAGATTTCCGCTTCCTCTGGGTTACGGATTTTCCTATGTTTGAGTGGGATGAAGAGGGCAAGCGCTGGGCGGCGGCGCATCATCCTTTTACTTCGCCGCATGAGCATGACATGGACAAGCTTGAGTCCGATCCGGCTTCGGTGCGGGCGCTAGCCTACGACGTCGTGCTCAATGGCACTGAGTTGGGGTCAGGATCGATTCGTATTCATCGCCAGGATATTCAGAGCAAGATCTTCCACGCCCTCGGCATGACTGATGATGAAGCCCGCGCCCGCTTCGGCTTCTTTCTGGAAGCGCTGGAGTATGGGACGCCTCCGCATGGCGGAATTGCGTTGGGATTGGATCGCATTGTGATGATTCTCGCGGGGGCGGACAGTTTGCGCGAGGTCATTCCGTTCCCGAAGACCGCCCGGGCCGTGGACTTGATGGTGGATGCGCCAACTCCGGTGAGCGAGTCGCAACTGAAAGACTTGGGAATACAAGTTAGGAAGTAGTTTTGGGTCAGAGCCTCCCGCGGACGAGCGAAACGCCCGTCCTCCATCAAATCAGTTCTCGGTGACTTGCGGGGTCTTTGGCGGCGCTGGGGCGCGGGGGGCTTTCGGAGCCTTCGGGGCTGGGGGTGGTTCTGGCGCTTCTGGCATTGACGAAGCTTTGCGGATTTCAATCGTGCCGTGCTCGTTGTTGACGACGAGGCGCGGTCCGCCTCCGCCTACCGTGCCGGTGGCAATCGCTTGATCGTTCGAGTTGTCAATCTTCAGTTGGTCGAAGTCGGTCTCGACTTCTCCGTTGCGGGCGCGAGCATCCAACTGAAAACCTGCCTTGTCGGGAACATAAATCTGGATGTCGCCTTTGCGGTTATCGACCTGCATGCTGCCGAGCTTGTTCATGCGGAGTTCGACGGAGCCGTTTTCATCCTGCAGGCGCACGTCGCCGGAGACGCCGGTCAGGCGAATGTCTTTCGACCTGGTGCTGAGGCGCAAGGGACCGACTACGTCAGAGGCCTGCAAATCGCCTGAGTCCAGATCAAGATCGCCGTCCAGTCGCGAGAAATCCATGTCAGTGCGGGATGACTTGAAGGTCACGGGCTGGCTGATCTTTGCCAGCTTCACACTCTCCATGAATTCGCCATCGAGGTGCACGGCCCCCTTGACGTCTTCGATTGAAACATCGTTGGAGCGGCCGTCGATGGAGACATCGGAACTCACCTGGGTAATCCGCGCGGAGCTGTGATCCAGCTTGAGACCAACCTTGCCGGTAATGTCCGTGGTGGTGACGTCACCCTTCTGACTGGTGATGTCGAGGTCGCCTTCGCGGCCGATGACGCTGACATCGCCGTAGTGCGTCGAAATGACGACCGAGGCTTTGCGCGGAAGAGTGACGTCCAGATCCTGCGCCACCCAGTGATCGCCAGCGCCCTGATTGTTCGCGTTCAGGGTCACAACGCTCCCGCTCACCGTGATCTGCGGCTTTGTGTTTGCGTTCCACTTGTCGGCTTCTGCCTGACTTTCGGCGCTGATGCGCTTATGCACAACTACGCGAATCTGATCGTCCTCGGAGGACACGATGTTCACCGCGCCGCGAGTGTCGGTGACGTGCAAGCTCGCTCCTGCGGGGAAAGCTTGAGCAAGCTGGTCATCAAAGTTGTACTTCGATCCGAACATAGGAAAATCGCCGTCATCGTTAATGTCAATCTGGTCTTTAATTTGTCCCCAGTTGAAATGGGACGCCTGGGTCGCGATCAGCCCGACGACGATGATCGCGATCATCAGGAAAATTCCGCCGGCGCCTAACCCAGAAGCCCGGGTGCCCTGCCTTTGCGCCTGCTGGTATTCGATCAGCTTGATGACGCCCGAGATGATCAGCAGCACCGGCCAGTAGTGGGCAAACCAGCGCCCGAGATTGTGCCAGTCGAGCACGCCCAGGGTGCCTAGCAAAAACACAGTGCCAATGGCAATCAAGACGATCGGGCCGGAGAATGACCGCCGGTAGCGAGGCGGAGGAACTTGCACCGGGCTAACCATTTCTCACCTCACTGGGCGGCGCTGGGACGTCGTTAGTTACGCTGCCCGTCGGCCCCGGGCCGAGTGGCGGCACAGACGGCGGCGGTGGCGTCTTGCTCTCCAACAATTTGGTTATGCCGATCGCCAGCAGCAGGACCGGCCAGGTACGATGCCAGCGCGGGCCGTGCATATCTTCGAGTAGCGAAAGAACACCTACAGTGACCAATACGACGGGGCCGACAAAGCTGCTTCTCCGGCCAATCCGGTAGCCGCGCCGGGAACTGACCAATCCCCAGCGAACGGCAAACATCCAGAATCCCAAGCCAATCAGAAAGAACGGCCAGAGCCGGTCCCATCCGAAATCAAAGACGCCCGCTGTCTGCAGCAGGAACAGGACACCGAGACCAATCAGCACCACGGCTGCCGTGGGAATCCGGGCATGATCGGTCATCTCGGTTGTTGCTGCCATCGCTTGTCCGGGTTGCACCGGATCTGCTCCGAAAGCCTGCGCTAGCCCGAACGGGTCGGGTGCGGGCTGCCCCATCTGGATCGCTTTGGCGGTACGCACGGAGTCGATAATCTGCCACACGTAAAAGAATGCGATGGCGAAGCCGAGAATTGTATTCAGGCCGGCGTTGTCGACGACCGACTCGCCCCACACCAGTAAGGTAAAAGTCACCAGGTGCGCAAGCCCCTTGGCATATTGGCCGCAGTAAACCGCACCTACGCCGAAGGGAAAGAATCCGGCCAGAATACCGGCCAGCGCCGGATTCGGTCCGGAGCTCGGCGCAATGGGCGCGGGAGCGGCCGAAACGAATCCCGCTGCCGGCGTCGCGCCAGAGGGCTGGACGCCTTGCAGCCGGTCGGCCAGGCAGTTCTCGCAGTAGATCACACCCTTCACATCGCGGGTGCAGTTAGCGCAGAGTGGCTTGCCGCAGGTGCGGCAGTACGCCGACGGCGCAATATCGGGATGATTGGCGCAGTTCATGAAAACCTCCTGTGTGGGGCCAGTATCACTACAGGTGGGTCATCGGTAAGGGAGGCAAGTATCGCCTGGCTCCCTTCTTGGCTGTAGTTGCGATCCTGTCTGGGTTCGGGCTGTCCACTGGTGTTGTCGTTCCTCTGATGCCGGTCTTTGTGTTCTTCCTGCGGCGCGGGCTCGGCGGGCATGGTGGCTCGCTTGAACTCCCGCACGCGGGATTCGATCTCATAGACGAAGCGGATATTCTCGTAATACTTCACAACTTTTCCGGAAGTCTCGTAGTAGTTGCGTTTGATGGCACTGGGCCGCAGATCAGCGTGACGAAGGTCGGCCAGCTTGACCCCGGTCAGGCTCATCGTAATGGAGAGGGAAAAGAATGCCATGCCAAACGACATGGCGAAACGCGGCTGCTTGGCAACGCCCAGGATCGGGCTGACCAGCGTCCTCGTCCAATCCTGCACACGGTCGAACCAGGAAATCTGCGCTTGAGCCCTCGCGTCCGCGTGCATGCGCACGGTGTCGATTCCCGTGGTGGCAGCCAAGATGTTGTCCACCAAATTGACCGGAGGGTCGACTTCGACCAGTTCGTGCAGCCAGCGCAGTCCGGCATCGGCTTCCGCCAGCAGCGGGCCGCAGGTCGGACAGATCCGAGCGTGAGCCTGGAAGCGCTCCAACTCTTCCCCGCTCAAACGCTGGTCGAGCGCTGCGGTGAGAAGTGCGTCGAACTCGCTGCACTGCATTCCGTTCTTGGGTTCCGCTGCCATTACATCACCTGTTTATATGTACGTTGTAGCAGGCGCGCAAGTTCCGCGCGACCGCGATTTATTCTTGACTTCACGGTTCCTTCCGGAACCTTGAGGACGGTGGCAATTTCCTTGTAATCCATATCTTGCAGGTCGCGCAGGATGACCGCCTCGCGCAGGTCGGGAGACAGCTTCTGTAGCGCCTTGTGGACCGTTTCCTTGACTTCGACGCTCTGTGCTCGGGCATCCGGGGTCAGGGCGGTATCGTGAATTTGCTCGCTCAGCGGCATCGCATCTTCGTGCTCCGATGGCGCGGAATCCATTGAATCCGTCATGCGATCCTGCTTGCTCTTGCGGAAGTGGTCCACCAGCAGATTGCGCGTGATGGTGGTTACCCACGTCATAAAAGCACCGCGCTCCAGATCGTAGGATTGCAGCGTCCGGTACATCTTAATGAAGACCTCCTGGGTAAGGTCCTGGGCATCGTCGCCCGAGCCCGCAAACCGGTAGCAGATGTTGTAAATCCGCCGATGGTAGCGCTGCACGATCTCCTCCCACGCAGCCGCATCGCCCGCAATACAGCGGCGGACCAGCATGGCGGCGACTTGCGCGTCTTCCAACTTGCACTCCTGGAACTCCTGGCTTCTCGACCCGTCCGGTAGACCAGCCTTAACACTGCACAACTGATACGTGTCTACGATCCCAAAAGTTCTTGAATTCTATGAGACTAGGCATTGTAACAGCGCTGTAAAGAGGGGCGAATAACAGACGAAACAAGCGTGTTTGGCTCTCTCCTATTGCTCCTTAAAATTGGCTTCCGGCCATGGCCGCAGGACTGCGCCCCGAGACTCACACGATTGGGTGACAAAGGTCACTGACAAGGCCTTTCGTTCTTGTCAACATTTGCAATATTGCGCAACTGTTATTGAGATTTTGAAAGGTTCATTTCGTCTACCACCCACGCCACTTCCGATCGGTTTCGCCACGCATGAATTGACCGAATTGTTAAGAAGGGAGTCGGAACGATGAAACAGTTACTGATTCTTATCGCTGCCCTTACCCTGCCCGTGCTCTCCCTGGGATCCGGGAAAGCTAGTCCCTCGGGGGCCGACAGGGGAACAGGAAACACCATCAATCTCGCTGCCCCAACTGGAGCACCCGCTACCCCGGCTTACGCCTTAGTGGCCTGGAGCGAACTCGGCATGCACTGTATCGACGGCAAAGACTATTCCATCTTTTCCGTGCTACCGCCCTACAACATCATCCACGCTCAGCTCCTCAAAAAAGGTGAACCCCCGGTTGCGATCACCAGCGGCGTCACCATCTCATACCTAGCCACAGCCGACACCACCGGCTCGGTAAACAGCCGCAGTGCCAGCAAATCCAACTTCTGGAAATACGTCCAGTTGCTGTTCCTAACCAGCCCTCCGCCCGAGATCGGCTTGGCGGGCTACCACACCCAAAGCAAGGCTCCCTATCAGCTGACCTACAACTCAACCGAAGGGTATTGGGAAGCGGTTGGAATCCCGACCATCCCGTATGACGACAAGGGCGCATTCAATCCCTACCCAATGGCCCAACTGGTTGCCAAGGACAGCGCAGGAACGGTGCTGGCGACCGCCAAGATCGTGCTCTCGGTAAGCGACGAAATGAGCTGCAAGAACTGCCATGCTTCCGGGAGTGACCCGGCCGCCATGCCTGCCGCCGGTTGGGTGAAGAACTCTGATCCTAACAAGGATCAGAAGCTGAACATCTTGAAGAAGCACGACGACCGGTGGCCCATTTCGCAGTATCTCGGCCAGTTGCAGTCCGAAGGCTGGACCTACCAGTCGACCCTCTACCAAACTGCCGTCTCTGGAACGCCAGTGCTCTGCGCCGCCTGTCATAGTGACAATGCGCTGGGCCTTAAGGGCCTCGCCGGCATCAAGCCCCTCACTACGGATATGCACACCTTGCATGGACCGCTGGCGAACTATCCGAGCACAACAACCCTCGACCAGGGAAAAACCGACTTGACCACCTGCTACGTTTGCCATCCCGGTCCGAAGACTCTGTGCAAACGCGGGGCTATGAACAAGGTCAATTGCTCGAGCTGCCACGGCAACGTCAGCCATGTCGGAGACACAACTCGTACCGGTTGGCTGATAGAGCCCGCCTGCCAGATGTGCCATACCAACAGCCTGCGCTACAAAACTACCTTTACCAAGAACGGAGTGTGGCGCCAGACCAAGGATCAAACCTTCGCCACCAACCCCAACGTGCCGGTGCAGGGGGCGGATCTCTACCGCTACAGCTCAGGTCACGGATCTGTGTTCTGCTCGGCCTGCCATGGCTCGCCCCATGCGGAGTTCCCCACGCTCCAACCCAACGACAACGTGTATCCCACCACGTTGCAGGGTTATGCTGCGAAGATCACCGAGTGCACCGTGTGCCACACCAAACTGACCGCAACTGCAAATGGTGGGCCGCACGGCATCCACGTCATCGGCCAAACCTGGGTAAATGGCCATCCCGACTACGTAGACCAGCACGGCCATCAGGCCTGCGCCTATTGCCACGGGAAAACCTACCGAGGTACGTTCTTATCTCAAGCCAAGGTACAGCGTGTCTTGAACGGGAAAACTTTCCCCCCTGGCCATCAATTCAATTGCTACGACTGCCACAACGGCCCGAACGGTGGAGGATAGCGCGATATCAGATCCGGGGACGGTGGCTACGCCACCATCCCCGTTTTCATTTATTAAGGAGGAGCCGACTTAAACTTCGAGCGCCGACCGGGGCTGGTATGATGTGAACGTTCCGACGATTGTCGAATGGGCGGAGTTCTCTGGCTTGGTCCCTCACAAAAGCAGCAAGCTCGCAAGCTTGGATGAGCAGGTGCTGGAAAAGCAAGTGCGTATTTGCAAGGCATTTGCCAACTCGACTCGCCTGCAAATGCTCGATCTACTGGGCCAGCGCGACTGGCCAGCGTCAGAACTGCAGCAAGAACTGTTGATCTCAAAACCGAACTTATCCCAGCATCTGGCGGTCCTAAGGGCAGCAGGAGTTATTTCTACCCGCCGTGAAGGCAAGCAGGTCTATTGCTCACTGGCGTTTCCCGAAGTAAAAAGCGCCTGCCGCCTGATCCGCGATGTCTTACGTGCGCAGATTCGCGAAGGCCAACGCCTTACCGTTTAGGACACTAGGGCGTGGCGCCGAATGCCACGTTGACGAAGATCTCAGTCTGCACCGGCCCCGTTGCCCGTCTTGACGGCGGATAAACCGAGCCCTTGACTACAGCAAGCGCGGCATTGCTCAGGGCAGGATCCGAATTTTGCAGCGCCTCCGCTTCGTTCACCTTGCCCTGTTCGTCCGCGCTGGCATGCACAATGACAGCCCCACCTTTTTGAGCGGATCCAGCAGGAGATGCGGCAAATGCTGGAAAACGGGCCGATGGCACCAAAACAATTCCGGGGCCGCGAGACAGCATCTCCTTAGTGGGCGTAAACAAAGTGGGCTCGGGAGCACCGGCGTCCTCGAGAGCATCCACGTGGATCTGGAGTACGTTGTCCCCGCTCTCCAGAATCGAAATCTGGCGGGCGACCGTGTGTCCGTGAAAATGTAAAGCAGCGTCGTAATCGTAAACTGTGTAGATTCCGGGCGCATCGGAATAGATGCGCAGCAGCGCCGACTTGGTGTCCACGCAATATTCCCGCTCTTCCCAGGCTCGTCCGTGGACAGCGGCTGCGGCCCCATCGCCGGAGAGCAGAGCACACATCACTTCCATGCCATGCCATTGTGCGCTAGCCATTCGGATCATCGTGCCAGGCCGAACATTCGCCATCGGCCACATGACGGCTCCGCGGACCATCTGTAGACGAAGCGGAATTGGGCCCGCTGTCTTCTCGTCGTAAGGGACGCCAGACCGGAACACCCGAACCTGGGAGTAGTCGCCGAGCCGCGCCGTCCATCGCCAATACGTCTGCCGGGAATAGAAAGTCTCATCCATCTCGCCGGAACCTGTGTAGCGAGTTTGTCCGCTCGAAGTGAATGAAACCTTAAGATGGAATGCAGGCCCGCCTGCAGCGTACAACTCACCTCCATTTTGCCGAGCCCGTTCCAGCAGATTCAAGACCAAAGCCCGGTTTTCCGGGTTCGCGACCTTCACCGTGGCTCCGGTTGCCAGTTCCAGCGGGTCCGCTGGCAAAGCGACGGCGGCCGCAGTTTGAGCAAAGCCAGGTACGCTGAACGTGACGAGCAGGTAAGCAAGCAGAAATCGAACCGGAAACATGCGGCGCTCCATCAACTGTTGCCCGTCATATTAGATGCAATTCGGAAGATTTTCCAGCCTTCGCCATGCGGGTCAGGTGTGGCGCCCGAGACGTAGCAAGCTACGTGGCTACAGGTCCGCGCCGCGGGTAGAAACGTTGCTTGCGCCGTTTTCGTTAGGAGCTAGACTGCGCTTCGTCCAGAACGCGCCGGACATTGCGAGCCAGAGCGTCCAGCGAAAAGGGCTTTTGCAGGATGGTTGCTGACGCGTCGGGCTCTTCACTGTCCAAAGAAGAGTGTTCCGAGTAACCCGACATGAAGAGCACTTTCATCTGCGGCCGCAGCGGCGTCAGGCGTTGCGCCAGTTCGCGGCCCCCAATGTTTGGCATTACCAGATCGGTTACCAGCAGGTGAATCGGATCGGGATATGCATTCGCCATTTCCAAAGCTTGATTGCCGTCGACCGCGATCAGCACTTTGTAGCCGTTGCGGCGGAGCGATTCCCTCACGATATCGCGAATGCCGTCCTGATCTTCCACCACTAGAACTGTCTCGGTACCCTTTGTCATCGTCGCGGGAATCGGGACAGTCTGGACGGATTGCGTCTGGGCGTTCGGCGTCGCAACATCGGATGGCTCGATCCCACACGTTTCGCCGCCCGGTTCTTCGACCCGCGGAAGATGGATCTTGAAAGTAGTTCCACGCCCCGGTGCACTGTCCACCCAGATCCAGCCATCACTATGTTTGACCACTCCATACACGGTGGCCAAGCCTAGGCCAGTTCCCTTCCCTGGAGCCTTGGTTGTGAAGAAAGGTTCAAACATATGGGCTTGAGTTTCGCTGTCCATGCCGTCGCCGGTATCGCTGACCGATAGCACAACGTACTTGCCCGCGGGCGCGCCGTCATGAATCCGCGAATCATTTTCGTTTAACTCAACGTTGCGAGTCTCGATGCTCAGGCTTCCGCCATTCGGCATGGCATCGCGCGAGTTGACCGCAAGATTCAGGATCACTTGCTCGATCTGGCCAGGATCGGCTTTGACCCGCCCGAGCGAAGCGCCAGGCCGGACTCTTAGCTCAAGGTCTTTTCCGATCAGGCGATGCAGCATCTTCGCCACATCGGCCAGAACCAGATTCAAATCGAGGATTTTGGGCCGGAGTACCTGCTTGCGGCTGAAAGCCAAAAGCTGTCCAGTCAGCGAAGCAGCCCGCGTCACCGCAGTTTCAATTTCCTGAGCATCTTTTTGCGCAGGATCGTCCGTAGCCAGCTGATCGCGAAGATGTTCATTATGAGCCTGAATCAGCATCAACAGATTGTTGAAATCGTGGGCCACCCCTCCGGCCAACTGCCCGACGGCCTCCATTTTCTGTGAGTGCCGCAGCTGCTCTTCCAGCCGCTTGCGCTCAGTGATGTCGTACAGCACTCCCTGCATGAGCGGCGCTTGCCCGTCGGTCTGGTCCAGCAGCACACCTTCGTCGCGAAACCACAGCAGCCTGCCATCGCGGGCGCACATCCGGTATTCAGCCTGGAATAATTCGTGGGTTTCCTGAAACAGTTTCTCCGCTGCCAATGCAATTTCCCGATCTTCAGGATGGATGTGGTTCATCCAGTTCATGGGATCGGAGAGCCATTCCGCAGGCGAGAACCCAAGCATGCTTTCGATCTGTGGGCTCACATAATGCCAAGGGCCGCCGGCGCCGAGTTCCGCGACGTATGTTATGGCGGGTAGGCGCTCGACCAGCGTGCGATAGCGTGCTTCCGCCGCACGGAGTTCAGCTTTCGCGCGGTCGTGTTCGACCGCAATGCCTGCCAGATGGGTCGCGTGTCCGATAAGCTGCAAATGTCGTGGGTCTGGAGTGCGCGGCTCGCGGTAATAGACCGCGAAAGTACCGAGAATTGCGCCGCCCTGCGAAGCGATGGGGGTTGACCAACAAGCACGCAAGCCGTGCAGCAAAGCCACCTCGCGAATGCCTGCCCATAGCGGATCCGTAGCGATATCGGAGACGATCACCCGCTCCTTTCGATACGCAGCGGTGCCACACGACCCAACGCATGGGCCGATCTGGACGCCGTTGATCAAGGTGGTGTATTCGCTGGGAAGGCTGGGCGCCGCACCGGGCCGCAGCGTTGTACCATCGGCATCAAGCAGAAGGACGGAGCAGAGCATGTCGGAATGCTGTTTCTCGATGTGCTCGCACAGGACTTCAAGAACCTTCGCGAGCGGAGCCTGAGTCCTGATCATTCCCAATACTTTTTCGTTGAGCCGAGACAGGGCTTCTGACAATTCCAGCTTGTCGTCGTTCGCGGCCCTCTGAACACCCGTGGACATGCGACTCCTACTCTTGGTCCCAGCAGAACTCGCTGAGGGAGGTCGGCCAGAAATTATCCTTGTGCTTTGCCTTCGTCTGGAACCTGGCGGACCCCTCGGGAGCCATTATTCCTTACTGATAATGGAGGCTAAAGTTACTTGAGTAACCGGTCTGGGGCCAATGTGCTTCCATTCCCAAAATGTGATCGTAAGAAATAGCGACTGAGAGTTGCATTCTTATTCGCTGGTGAAGTAATCGACCGTGACCGGATTTTCGAATAACGAATAATCCCGCGTGACCACGGTGATTCCACTTTCAGTGACAAAGTAGCGTTGCCGGTCGGCCTCGGGGTCGTAGCCGATGGTGGTGCCTTCGGGGATGTGTACGTCGCGGTCGATGATGGCTTTGCGGATGCGGCAATGGCGGCCTACGTTCACGTGCGAAAAAAGAATGCCGTCTTCTATTTCGCTGTAGGAATTTATGCGAACATCCGGAGAGAGCACGCTGTTCTTTACCACGCTGCCGGAAACGATGCAGCCAGCGGAGACAATGGAATCGAGCGCAGTTCCGGTGCGCCCTTCTTCGGCGAACACGAACTTGGCCGGCGGATATTGCCGCTGGTGGGTGCGAATGGGCCACTCGGAGTCATACAAATTGAACACTGGGGAGACCGAGACGATATCCATGTTGGCTTCGTAATAGGCCTCGAGCGTTCCGACATCGCGCCAGTAGAGCGCTTCCTTCTTGTTCTCATCGACGAAATCGAAGGAGTATACGCGGTACTCATCCATCATTCTGGGCAGAATGTCTTTGCCGAAATCGTGACTCGACTGCGGGTCCTCGGCATCCTTGAGGAGCGCTGGAATGAGCACATCGGTGTTGAACAGATAAATGCCCATCGAAGCCGAGACTTTCTCCGGATTGTAGGGCGAGCGCAAATCCGTCTGCTTCGGTTTCTCCTGGAACCCATTTACGCGGTGATCGCGGTCGATGTCCACCACGCCAAAGCGGGCAACCTCGGCGGGATCGATCTGGATGGTTGCCAGAGTAACGTCGGCGCCGGAATCGGTGTGTTGCTGCAGCATCCTCCCGTAATTCATCTTGTAGATGTGATCGCCGGAGAGAATGAGCACATGCTGCGGCTGCTCCGAGCCGATGGAATAAATGTTCTGGTAAACCGCATCGGCGGTGCCCTGGTACCACTCCTCACTGACTCTTTTCATCGGTGGCAGGACTTCGATGAACTCGCCGACTTCGCGGCCCAGAATGTTCCAGCCTTCGCGGATGTGCCGGTTGAGCGAGAGCGCCTTGTACTGGGTCAAAATGTAAACCCTGCGCAGTTCGGAGTTGAGGCAGTTGGAGAGTGTGATATCGATAATGCGATAGATTCCGCCAAAGGTCACGGCGGGCTTGGCCCGATCGCGGGTAAGGGGGTATAGGCGTTCGCCCGCACCTCCCGCTAATAAGACTCCGAGGGTATCTCTCATCGGCATCGCATCGAAACCGGGCTCCCGCGTTTGGATGGCCGTTCGGGGCTCAGCAGATGCACTGTGGGTTTTGTTGGGCCAACCGAAACCAACAGCGCACCGGGAAACGCTAAATACTAGCACAGCGGAAAACTGGGGCGGTGATTCCGCCATCTTTCCCACATTGGAGCGGAGTTTACTGTTTGGTACTGGGTACCCCCCTCCCCCCTTTGGCTGCAAAATCTAGAGAGGAAGCGACTTAGATTTCGACCATGTGCTAGATCTTTGAGTTTACAGAAGTTACGCGCAAAATCTAGAGAACATGGGAGTTAGCTAGGCCGCCACGGGGCGGTTTGTCCCTTTTCGGAACGGCCGGGCCCGAGTAGCCTGATCGGACTGGGCTCAGATTGTCAAAGATCGATATTATCTTACAGATAATATTATTTAACATAACTTTATCTGATATGAAGCGCGTCGTCAATGATAAAGCGCGTTGCCCGGGGATCGAGTTCTGAATTGGGACCGCGTTTTTACCTGCGCCGAACCGATGGGCGGGTTCCCCTTGCCAGATACTGCTGATCGAGCGCTTGGCGTATAAGCGTCTTGATCACCGCCTGGCGGCTGATATTCAACTCCTTGGCGGCGCGGTCGAGTTCTTCCAGCATGCCCGACGCCAGGTCAACATTTACCCGCTGGATCGGGCCCATCATTTGGCCGGTATTGGTGAAGAAGCGGGACACGTCTTTGCCCTGGTCGGCCAGACGGGCGATCCCTTCTGCAGGCACTGGCTTACGCGGCTTACGAGTGTTCTTCATAGAGTTTGCGCTCCTGCTTCGTCGCTTTCCAGAGAGTGACGAGGTGGTAATATTCGCCTTCCTCATCCTCCCGCACCTCAAAAATGATGGCGTACAAGCGCCCTTCCGCCCAACCGATCGCCCGGTACTGCTCGGTGTTATCCAACCCGCTGGTCCACGTAGTATGGGTGCGAAAAGATTTCCTGCGCCCCTCGAACCCGATGCCTCTCTTCGTATTGGCTCTTAGCCGCCTGCTCTTGCGCTCATCGAAGCGGAATCGCATGAGTATAACAGTTATACCATATTGGGTAGCCCCACGGAATGAGCCGGATGCCTCGGCGGTCCAAAATATATCGCGGAGCGAAAGTGAGGCTCGGGAAGCAGTCCCAGGTCTCGAAAACCGCGAGACCTGGGGCACCCGGCAACTTCGTGATGGGAAGCGAGGGGCCTGCATAGATCCTTCGTGGGAAGTCTTTGGCTTCGCCAAAGACTCCGCTGCCTCAGGATGACAGCGTGAACCTAAAATGGGTGAACTTGGCAGGATGGGGCCACCATCGATCAGACGCGAGAGATAGTAACCAAGATCTCTTCGCCGCTTAGCGAGAGCTTGGCGCCGCCGTTCTGGGTGGCGCTCTTCTCCAGTCTCTCCGCGAGCAGTTCATGGCGCAGGTAGGATTCGTGCGCGGCGATGGCTTCGGCGATTCTTGGCGAGGCGGAATAGCTGACCGCGATGCGGTCGGAGATGTTCAGGTTCATGGCTTTGCGCTGATCTTGGACCAGGCGGTTGAAGTCGCGAGCCAGGCCTTCCTGCAGCAGTTCGGGCGTGAGTGTGGTGTCGAGCGCCAGGAACGTGCCTTGTTCCTGGAGGGCCTTGAGGTTCTCCGGGCCTTCGTACGTCGTGAGGACTTCTTCGGGCGCCAGTTCGAAGGTTTGATCTTCGACTTGCACCGTGTATGGGCCACCCTTCAGCAATGATTTGGCATCGGCCTGACTCAGTGCGCGCCCGATCGCCTTCAGATGCTTTCCGGCGCGTGGGCCTAGTTTCTTGGCGTCGGGTTTGAAACTTACCTTGACCAGTTTGGTCTCGTCGTCGATCAACGCCAGGTTCTTGATGTTGGCTTCGTCGAGGATTTGCGCCGCGTATTCTGGATTTTCCAGCACGCGACGATCAACAGCGTCTTTCGGACGCACATACAGCGTGCTCAACGGCTGGCGGATCTTGGTTTTGCTCTGCGTGCGCAGGCTCAAGGCAAGATTCTTGATGCGGATGACGGTATCGATGCTGCGCTCCAACTCTTCGTCGATCAGCGCAGCGTCGACATGCGGATAACGGGTCAAGTGAACGGACTGGGGTGCGGACGGATCGACCGAGCACACCAGGTTCTGGTAAATCTCTTCGGTCAGAAACGGCAACGCGGGCGCCATCACCCTGGTCACGGTGGTGAGCACGGTGTAGATCGTCTGATATGCGTCTCGCTCGTTGGCCCAGAAGCGGCGGCGGGAGCGGCGGAGATACCAGTTCGAAAACTCCTCGTCGAAAGTTTGAAACGCTTCGATCAGGCGATAGTGTTCGTAGTTATCGAAGGCGTTGCGCGCTGCGTCCACCAGTCGTTGCAGCCGGCTCAAGACCCAGCGGTCCAGTTGATTGCTGACCGGAACCGCGGGGCCGGGCTTCCAACCATCAGACATGGCATTGCTGACAAAGAAGCTGTAGCAATTCCAGAAGGTCAACAGCTTGCGGCGGGCCTCGCCATCGATCGTTTGACCCACATTGCCGGCAGGATGCAAGTCGGGGAAGTTGAGGTTCTGCGCGGTCTTTTGTTCGGCGTAGATATAGCGCATGACTTCCGCGCCGAGTGCTTCCGCGGCTTCGTCGAAGGCGATGGAGTTGCCTTTCGACTTGTGCATCTCTTCGCCGCGGGCGTCGCGGACGAGAGCGTGTCCAAGCAAAGCTTTGAAGGGAGCGCGGCCGTCGATCATCGCGCTCATCGCCAGCATCGAGTAAAACCAGTTGCGGAACTGGCCGGGAAAACTTTCCAGCACGAGATCGGCGGGGAACCACTTTTCCCAGTACGCCCGGTCGGTGGAATAGCGCATGGTGCTGAAGGGGACAATGCCCGCGTCCAACCATGGATTGCCTACGTCCGCCACACGCGTGGACAACGCGCCGCACTTTTCGCAGCGGATCTTGACCGCATCGATGTAAGGACGGTGCGGTGAATTGCCCTCGAATGTGTCCCAGCCCTCGACTGCGCGATCTTTCAACTCCTCGCGACTGCCAATCACGGTGAAGTGTTCGCATTCTCCGCAGACCCAGATGGGCAGCGCGAGGCCCCAGAAGCGTTTCTTCGAGATCATCCAGTCACGCATGTTGTGCAGCCAGTCCAGTTCGCGGGCTTCGCCTTCTTCGGGAATCCAGCGGATGGTCGGGACGGTGCGCTCGATGCGATCGCGCCAGTCCATGCGGATGAACCACTCGTCCACGGGGCGGAAGACCAGCTCCGACTTGCAGCGCCAGCAGTGCGGATAAACGTGGGGATAGCGTTCGCGAGCGACCAGCAACCCTTTGGCTTTCAGCAAAGCGATTACTTCGTCCGACACTTCATTGGCGTTGCGGCCGGTGAGCGGTCCGAATCCTTCCTCAAAGACGGAGCTCTCATCGAGCGGGGCGATGAACGGAAGATTATTTTCCCTGCCGAGTTCCTGGTCCTCCGCGCCGCAGCCGGGAGCGATGTGAACCAGTCCGGTGCCTTCGGCTTCGCTGATTTCTTTCCATGCGATCACGCGATGCGCTTCGGCGGCAGTCTTGCCGCTTCCGGTTTGACCGTAGGGAAAAACTCCGCCCGGCGTGTTTTGAGCCGGAAGATCATCAAATGGGCCGTTGTAGGTGAGCCCGAGCAGGTTGCGCCCCGGAAACTCTTCGAGCACCTCGACCCCACCGCTGCCCTTGAGGATGGTGCGGATCGAGGGCAGTTTGTGAACCTCGTGCTTGCCTTCGACTTGCAACTCCTGCAGGCGGTCGCGCTCGAAGTTTGCCTTGGCAACGTAATACGTCCAGTCTCCGTGCCGGACTTTCAGGTAAGTCATCTCCGGATTCACCGCGACCGCCACGTTGGACGAGAGCGTCCACGGAGTCGTCGTCCATACCAGCAGCGCGGTCTTTTCCTGACCCTGGTTTTCTGGAGCAACGATCGGGAAGCGCACAAAGACCGAAGTATGCTCAGTGATGCGGCGGCCTTCGGCCACTTCCATTTGAGACAGCCCGGTACCGCAGCGTCCGCACCATGGCATTACGTCGTGGCCGCGATAGATAAAACCCTCGTCGTGGCATTTCTTCAGAAAGCCCCAGATGGTGTAGTTGTTTTCGTCGGAGAAAGTGAAGTAACTGCCGCCGTACTCGGCCGAGCCCAGCTTGCGCACAATTTCGCTGGCACGTGCGGTCTCGACGAGCCCGCTGGGGAGCTTCACGGTGACAACCCGATCTCCGTCGGCCAGCGCGTCGCGCAAGGCGAGTAGAACTGAGGGATCGTCCCAATCGCACCAATAGCCCAAACGGATCGACTGCTCGGTCTGCCGAGCCGCGTATGTCAGCACACGCTCTTTGCAGGCGCGAACGAATTTCTCAATGCCGTAGTCGCGAATTTCACGCTTGGTCTTGAGTCCGAGGCTCTTTTCTACCTCGACCTCAACCCATAATCCCTGGCAGTCGAAGCCGTTCTGGTAGCGCTCTGCCTGTCCGTTCATGGCGTGATAGCGCTGGTACATGTCTTTCAACGACCGGCCCCACGCGTGATGCACGCCCATGGGATTATTCGCGGTGATCGGACCGTCGAGGAAAGACCAGCGGGGGCCCTGCGCGTTCTGCTCGCGCAACTTGTCGAAAACACGATTTTCCTCCCAGAAGCGCAGCATCTCGCGCTCCATGGCGGGAAAATCAGGCACCCTTGGCACTGGCTTATACATGTTTTATCAATAATATCTCAGGCGATGACGGTAGAAACGTGGCTAGCTACGTTTCTAGAGCCTTATGCTTTCAGTGGAATCGTGAATGGCTTAAAGCAGGAATGGCTCGCCGCTATCCTTACGCGGCGTCGTCCTCGACCTTAATGCGCAACGACTTCAGGAACTTTAAGTCCTGGTCGTTGATCTTGAATTCAGTGGTCATCAGGGCCGGCTTTTCGCTCGACTTCTCACCCGGCTTGCTGACTCCGATGGTCGCTTCTAGCACCAAGAAAATATCGTAGCCGCCCTCCTTGATTCGGGAAACGACGTCGGCAATGGGCTCCGAGTCAGCCAGCGATTCATTGATCGCCTCACCCAGTTCCTTCATCAACTGCTTCAATTGCTGGTCCACGCAACCCCCTTGCAGGCTTCCACCGCCACGACCTGAGTGTACTCCGGGGACAAAGTAAAAATCACTCAGCCCCTCTAACCATTAACCCTTTAGATGCCGTCCCGTGTCCTAATGTTTCGCCTGAACTGCTGGTGCCCGCGATATTGTAACCCCCATTGCCCTGCAAACAAAACCGACTTCGCCAAATATTGGTAAAATCACGGCAATGTCGGACCTCTCTACGAGCCGGAAGTTGGGCGTCGCGGCGCGGGTCGCAGGCCGGATGATTTCGCAACGCGCCCGCCGCGGCCGAACCTTGGGCGCAATCACGAAAGCGGCACGAGCGACCGCATCCCACTTTGGGCGCGTCCTGGGGCAGCTTTGGCTCGAGGTGACAGGATTTGTTTTCTTGGCCTTAGCCGGGATCGGCGTCATTGCCTTTTTTCGCGAATACGCAAAATATCAGGCTGGCCAGGCGACATCCAGCCGCATGGCGCTGGCGGTGTGCTTTACTGGGTTGTTCGCATGGTTCGGCGTAAGTTCGTTTTGGAGAGTGCGGAAGAGGGCGCAAAATCATTAACCGCCTTGTCGGCTCATAAGCAAGTGTTTTCGTCTCCGCCGTCCCTTGTGTAGCTTCGTGTACTTCGTGGTCAACGGTTTTCGCTATGGCCGAGAAAACAAAGCTAGACCCACAGAACGAATCCCACATTTCGATCCGTCCGCTGTACACCCCAGCCGATCTTGAAGCCTGGGACTACGATCGGCAGGTCGGCTACCCCGGCCAGTATCCCTTCACTCGTGGCGTGCAGGCGACCATGCACCGCGGACGCCTCTGGACCATGCGCCAGTACGCAGGCATGGGCGACGCGGAGGAGTCCAACAAGCGCTACAAATATCTGCTGGCCAACGGCACCACCGGACTGTCCGTTGCTTTCGACCTGCCCACGCAGATTGGCCTGGACTCCGACCATCCCCTGGCGATGGGGGAAGTCGGGAAAGTTGGAGTGGCCATCGACTCCATCGAGGACATGCAGCGCCTCTTCGACGGCATCGATCTGACGAAAATTTCCACTTCGATGACCATCAACGCGACGGCCTCGATCCTGCTCGCGCTCTACGTCGGCGTCGCTCGCCGTCAGGGCGCGGACATCCGCAAGCTCTCGGGCACAGTGCAGAACGACGTCCTCAAGGAATTCATCGCGCGCGGAACTTACATCTACCCGCCCCAGCAAGCGATGCGCATCATCACTGACCTGTTCGCATGGACCAACGAAAATGTCCCCGAGTGGAACACGATCTCCATCTCGGGATACCACATGCGTGAAGCCGGATCGACTGCGGTGCAGGAGGTCGCTTTCACCCTGGGCAATGGCATTGCGTACGTGCAGGCCGCCATCGATGCCGGCCTCGATGTAGACAAGTTTGCGCCGCGTGTGTCGTTTTTCTTCAATGCTCACAGCAATTTTCTGGAAGAGGTCGCCAAGTTCCGCGCCGCCCGTCGCATGTGGGCCCGCATCATGCGGGAGCATTTCAAGGCCAGGAATCCGCGATCCTGGATGATGCGCTTTCATACGCAGACGGCCGGCTCCACGCTAACGGCGCAGCAACCGGAAAACAATATTGTTCGCACCGCCATTCAGGCCATGGCCGCAGTTCTCGGTGGCACGCAATCGCTGCACACCAATTCCTACGACGAAGCATTGGCCTTGCCAACCGAGCAAGCGGCACGCACCGCGTTGCGCACGCAGCAGATCGTGGCTTACGAGTCCGGAGTGCCGCAGACCGTCGACCCGCTAGCGGGCTCCTACTACATCGAGAGCTTGACCAAGGAGATCGAGAGGCGCGCGCAGGAATATCTCGACAAGATCGAAGCTCTTGGCGGAATGCTGAAGGCCATCGAGCGCGGCTACGTGCAGCAGGAGATTCAAAACGCCGCCTACGAATATCAGCAGCAGGTGGATCGCGCCGAGTCCGTCGTGGTGGGAGTGAATCGCTTCACGGTCGAGGAAGAAAAACCGATCCCCACCTTGCACATCGACGAATCTCTGGAACGCAAGCAAGTGGAGCGACTGCGCGCCCTGCGCGCACGCCGCGACGCTCAACCCTGGAAAGACTCTCTGCAGAAAGTCGATGACGCGGCCCGCTCCGGCGCCAATCTAATGCCACACATCGTCGCTGCCGTGGAAGCCCACGCCACAGTGGGCGAAATCTCAGATAGCATGCGAAGAGTGTTCGGAGAGTACAAGGAAGCAGTGGTGATCTGACAACTCCCCTTGTCATTCCGAGGCAGCTTTATCGCCGAGGAATCTGCTATTGGTTCCGTGACGATGTGACCCTCAGGTGTAGCTCAACCACCAATCCTTGCGGCGCTGCTTTACCCCCTCGAACCAACGGCAGGGAAAATACAGAATAACGACCGCTGTGATCCACATCAGGTAGACGAACGGCAGACCGTATCCCCAGCCATCGGGAGCCCCGAAGATGAACCCTCCATGGAAAAGCCAGTCGATCGGCTGACGAAACAGTACCCCGACCAGGATCGCCAACAAGTGAATTAGATACAGATGCAGGATGTAGAAGAACATGGGCACGCGCCCGAACGTAAGCAATGGGGACAGCGCCCACGGCGTACTCTTCCCATCTGTCTGATCGAGCCTTTTATCGAGCCAGGCGAGCAGCAGCAAAGATGGGCCAAGCGTCATCAGAAGGAATTGCAAAGACGGCGGATACTTCTCGACATCAAAGAAAAGAATCACCGTCTTCTCAATCGTCGGCTGCATGTGCCATGGACCCTGCGAAACCCCGCCCAATCCGATGGGAGGGTTGCCGTACAGGTTGGTCAAACGCAGAACGACAAACGCTATCGTCAACCCAAGCCCGATTCGCGCGATGAGCTTTCGTCGCCGCTCTTTGTCCAGCAGATAGACTGACCCAAAAACGTAACCTGCGGCCATCACTCCGACCCACGGGACCAGCGGGAACAGCACAAAACTCCGTATGCCAAAGGGCAGTAACACTCCTCCTCTGACGTGCAGGATCGTCCACAGGGGAGCGAATGCGCCGAACTGGCGTGGACGCAGGGGATCGAGTAGATCGCGGCCCAGAATCAACAATCCGGAGAAAGCCGCGACCCAGCGAACTGGCATACGCACAACTGCAGCCATCAGCACCATGCATGCGCCTAAGGCCCAGATCACCCCAAAGAATCCCCACGGAAACAAGAACGTCCAGCCCGTTCCGACTACTGTGAACTCGAGCGCAATCAGCCAAAGTCCGCGAGTCCACAAAAAGCGGCTCAGCGCCTGCGGAGTTCTCCGCCTGCCATAGAAAAACGCCCCGGTGCCCGCCAGAAAGAAAAACAGGGGCGCGCAGAAATGCGTGATCCAGCGGGTGAAGAACAGAGCGTAATACGTCTGAGCAGGTCTTCGGGTGCGAAGCGAAGATTGGTAAAGAAGTCACGGGTATGGTCGAGCGCCATGATGACCATAACCAGGCCGCGCATGATATCGAGCGAAACGATCCGGCCTGGGCCGGCTCCTGCCGCCGCCTCCCGTGCACTAGGCTGGGGCGAACCCGCAACCGTGACCGTCCGTGACGATAGTGTCGACGACACCGCCGTTTTCCCTCGACGGAAATACTACTCCCAATTCTTCGGTGAGACGTAAGTAGACAAGGAAAAGTTAGCGGATGATCCGAAGCGCCAGAAGCCAAAGGCCAGGAGCTAGAAACTAGTACTTGACCCCGAATCAGAGACTTTGTAATCACAAGCTTCCCGGCAGGGCTTGCAATAATACAAGCCATCTTCGCACAGGCGGACTTCCATCAGCGATTGGCAGAGGCAGCAGTATTTTTCGCAGTCGCAGCGCTCCTCCGTCATCTCGCATTGCATGCAGCGATACTTCCGGGCAGTGGTGGTGGCCATGGGCGAACTGTAACGCGGCGAGCGGGAAGAGGAAAAGTGCCGTTAGTAACCAGGAGGGGGTGAGTCCCGCGCCGGGCCCGCGGCTATTTAAGGTCGCTGGCCGGCAGCGGGACGTCGCAATTCAGTGCTGAACCGGGCAAGGAGCAGGCCACCGACACCTTGCCGTGCGCCTCACCAGCAATGGCGCGAATCTGTTGCCGGAGAGGCTCCTGTGCCCGCCGATACAGCAGAGAGAATGAAAAGTAAAACAAGGCGCATATGGGTCGTATAGGAAATCAGCACACCACGCGCGACCTTGGGGGCCGGGAAGTTGTCCCAAGTACGCTCTCCGACTTAAAGTATTTGCTGCGGGTGAACAGAACGGAGCAATGCCGTGACCATGCTCGAACATATCCGTAACCTCTTTTCCTATGATGACTGGGCGAATCGTGAAGTTCTGCGATCACTGCAAACCCTGAGTGCTCCGCCGGTGCGCTCGGTCAAATTGCTGGGGCACATCCTTTCCGCCGAAAGGCTATGGCTCGAACGGCTGCTGGTTCAGAAGCAGAGCTTGCCGGTGTGGCCGGTATTCACGATCGAGCAGTGCAAACTGGAAATCGATCAACTGCCCGGTCTTTGGAAGAGCTATTTGACTTCGCTTGGCGAGGCAGGCCTTACCCGGTCGCTGAGTTACAAGAACACAAAAGGCGAACCCTTCAGCAGCCAGAAGCAGGATATCCTGCTGCACGTGGTGATGCATTCGGTCTATCATCGCGGCCAGATCGCAGCCGATATGAGAGCCGGCGGTTTCAACCCTGCATACACCGACTTCATTCACGCCGTCCGGCAGGGATTGGTGGAATAGACACGGTAGAACTAGTTGCAAGAGGAATGGCGAAGTGCTTCTTGCGTCACGCCTTCTGCTCTGGTTCTGGCAGCGCCTGTCCCTGGTCTCACAGGGGTTCGTGAATGGAATGACCCACTCGGCCTAGCTGCCGGAGCAGTAGGGGCACCAAAGCAGCAAAAACGGTGATCGGGATTAGCGGGTTCGTGGCAAGAGGCAGATCCCACATGCGAGGACTCGCGTGATCGGACAAGAGTGTTGCCACAAGAAAAGTCCCTGCGACCCAAGGCCACACGAGTGTGAGCCAGGCGGCCCACCAGAGCGAGCGGGCGATGCGTCCGCTCGTCCTTAGGGGCTTTCGCTCTTTTATCAGTAGCAGATACGCTGGAACCATCAAGACCTGATTGTGCGGCGCCAGGCTGGGCAAGCTGATGCAGGTAAAGACAAGGACCAGTGAAATTGCGATTTTGAAATCATCGGAATCGACCGGCTGGGATTTCGCCCGCCACATTGCCAATGCTGTCACGGTGCCTAGTAAAAAGAGGACAACGGTTCCCCCCACCTTACCAAACAGTTCATAGAGGCTCGTGGTCGCCTGGGTATACCGAAGGTATGGCCGAATCCCCGCGAAAAATTGAGCGGGCCATCCCGGCAGCAACCACTCTGAGGCTAGTATGGACGCGCCCAAGAGAGCGCAGAAGCTGATCGCGACAGACTTTCTTGACTTCCACCACCATACCGACCAGAACAGGACAGAGGCGATTAAAAATGCGGAGAGTTGCGGTTTAATGGTTGTAATGGCCAGCGATATTCCTGCGACAAGGAATTTTTCCGTTGCCAGGCCGTAAACCGTGGCGGCTAAGAAAAATGCAACCAGCACGCTAAATTGTTGGAGTTGTATTGCCTGGGCATAGGGGATAGTCGCGAGCGTGAGCAGAACATATGGGACCGCGCTGCTCGGTTCCGCTTGCGGTCCGATAACTTGAACCCAGATGAGAACGGTCCAAACAGCTGCCGCAAACAGAATCACCGTAAACAGTGCTTTCACCACCATGAAAGGCAGAGTGATAGTGGGAGCCAGCAGAAACACTACAAAGAGCGGGTAGGCAAAGCGCTGTTCATCAACGGGATCAGTCGCTAAGCGGTTGTCTATCGGCCGTCCATAATAGCCTCGCTGAATCTCGTTAGTCATCTCGGGGGAATAAGGATCGCGGCCATTGAGCAGCAGTTCCCGCGTGCCAAGCCAACGGGGGAACAAATCGGAGAAGTTCCGCGCTGGGAATCCACTCGCGGTCAGACGTTGTTCTATCAATTGACGCGAATGAGCGTAATATCCCCACATCACGAGGGCGAGGGCAAAAGCCAAGATCGTGCCTAAGTGTTTGCCGAAGGTCTTCGTGCGAAGCACACGCAGCTCCTTTGCACTGACAATCCGCATGATAATTCAGGGGCCCATTTTCCCTGCGGGATATTCTGAGCAGGAAAAATTACGCAGAGTGCGTGTTCAAGGATGTGGCTGTACCATTCGCCTATGCAAAAGCTGAGTGTTATCGCAGGTGCCCTGTTTCTAGCTGGTGCGGTGGGAGCGGCCGTGGGGTCATTTACGAACCGTGCTCAGATTGAGAATAGTGATTTCGTAAACTTCTACGTGGGCGGGTCGATCGTGCACAGCGGAAACGGTGCGCAGCTTTACGAGCTGGGCACCCAGCGAGCTATGTTGCGGTCAACTCTGGGGCGCAACTCAATCCAATACTTTTTGCACCCTCCGTTTGAAGCGGCTGCATTTGCTCTACTGGCGTCTCTTAGTTTCGAGCAAGCCTTTGTTGTGTGGATGGTGATCAATGTTGCCGTGCTGGGGTTGTTGCCGCTAGTCTTGATGCCATGCATTCCGCTGGTCGCCCGCAGACCATATTTCGGGCTACTCGGGTTCTTCTTTCTGCCGGCGCTTATCGCACTTACCTTGGGACAGGATTCCATATTATTGCTGTTTTTCATCAGCCTATCGTATCTATTGATGCACAAGAAAATGGATCTGGCGGCCGGACTGATTCTTACGATGGCGTCCATCAAGTTTCAGTATCTGATCGTTTTGATCCCGCTGTTGCTGATATCGCGAAAGTTTCGAATGGTTAGCGGTTTCGGCCTGGGTTGCGCAGGGCTGGCTTGCGTCTCCGCCTCTGTGATCGGCTGGCGTGGATTCCCGAACTACTTCGGATTCGTACACACGATAGATGTGCGACCAGGGTCCGGGGCCCCGAACCCGGCCCTGATGGTAAACGTGCGGGGATTCCTGGCTGGAATGGGCTGGGCCACACATTCATCGGTTTATGCATTCGCAGGAACCGCGCTGCTTCTCGCATTGGCGGTTGTATGTGTGAGAACCGAGCCGGTTATGCGAAAGAACGGCTTGGTCTTTGCCGTATATATTGGAGTGGCCCTGACCACAGCGCCCTACGCTCACTTCCCCGATATGACAGTACTATTGCTCCCCATCCTGCTAGCCATGAACCGGCTGGCCGACACCGGAATCAGAGGCATTCGCGCGGTCTGGGTCGCATTTGCCTGCGGGCTCCAATTCCTGTGGCCAATCTTGCTGCTGGCTTTCGGCGGGCACTATTGGTGGAACAGCCGGATCTATTTGGTTTTTCCCGTCATCGTGTTTTTGATTTTGGCGCTGACGGTGGAGGTTCGATTCGGCGAGGAACGCCGGCTCGAAGACGTTTTCTTTCCTGCTCTTTGATACGAGATCGACCAACTTCGTCAGCGCTCGGTTTAAAGCTTGAACAGGCGGGACGGCACCATGCGACTGCAGCTGGAATCCTGTTCGTCACTTTCTCCACCAGTCGCGGTAAAATCAGTGTAAGCCATGAGAAAGATTTCCCTGCCCATTCTATTGCTGCTTCTGAGCGGCTTGCGGTGCGCTGCGACCGACGCCGTTGTTGATCCTTTGCCCGATCCCGTGTCCAACAACGCGGTCGCTATGCTTAAGGTCCATGGGGAGCTTTTGCTCTTTTCTTTCATGGGAATCGGGGCCAAGAAGACACCGGATGCCATCACCAATACTGCCTTTTCGCTGGACGCGAAGGAAGGCAAGTGGTCGGCGGTTCACGCTGTTCCGGGAACGGCGGGGCGTATCGGCGCCGTAGCCGCTGGTGTCCGCGATCAGTTGTTCGTATTCGGCGGCTACGTGGTAGACGGGCAGGGCGGCGCAATGGCCGTCCCTGACGTTGGCATGTACGAGCCACCTTCGGACCGCTGGTTGCGCGGCGCTGATCTGCCGACACCAGTAGGTGATTCGGTCGTCGGTGTATACCGTGATCGTTATGTCTATTTGATTGGCGGCCGCTCGAACCGTGGCGTAGTGAATGACGTTCAGGTTTACGACGCGGATAAAGACAAATGGTCGCAAGCCACGCCTATCGCCGGACCACCGGTCTACGGGCACGCCGGGGCTCTGGTCGACGGAACTATTATTTACGTCGACGGCGCCCGCAAGAATCCCTCCGGCAACTCGCCGGGATATGTGGCCTCAGATGAATGCTGGATGGGGAAGATCGACCACCACGATCCCACCAGGATTCAATGGACCAAGCTGCCTAACCACCCCGGCACGGCGCGTTACCGCATCGCGGCCGGCGGTTCGGACAAGGACCAGAAGATCTATTTCGCGGGCGGAACCGACAATCCCTACGACTACACCGGCATTGGCTACGACGGCAAGCCCGCGGAGCCGTCTCCCGTCAGTTTCGCCTTCAATCTGCGCACTGGGAAATGGGAGACCATCGACCAGAACACGCCCGATCCCACCATGGATCATCGCGGATTGCTGGTCACCCACGAGGGCATGGTTCTCATTGGCGGCATGGAGAAGGAACAGAAGGTTACCAATCGGGTGACGCTATTGTCCAAGCAACCGAAGGGAAAATAGACTAAGAGTACGGTATTTGTGACCGTGTGCCTGTTTCTAATTGCACCGTTTTTGGTGCAATTTTTCGCTGGGTCGGCGGTTGTGGAGGGGACCGAGACGATACGCTGGTTGGTTTGACGTATCGCGCGCGAGATCCTTCGGCCCGCTCACGCGGACCTCAGGATGACAGGAGAGTGCTATCGTGGACCTCAGGATGGCGGCAGGGACGGGTAGTGCCGTGCGCTGGCTCGAGATGACGGCACGGAATCACGCTGGTTTTGTTGCCTCAGTTCGGAACCAACAATTGTAACCACTTCTTCGCTATCTTGTTGTAGACTGACGGCAAACGTATTCCTCAGGCGGTCACGCGAGCTGCCCCCACCGCTGGTCGAGGACGCGCAGACTTTATGCAGAGAGACCCGAACGCTGAAAAGGACAAGGAAAGCACGAACCGTCCAACGGGGAAAAAGCCGTACCAAAAACCTGAATTCCGCTACGAGCGGGTCTTCGAGACCATGGCTCTATCCTGCGGCAAGGTAAGCCCCACAGAATTTCAGTGCCGATTCAACCGGAAGACTTCCTAGTTTTCAGCCGCCCATGCCCGTCACTACAGAGGCTCGCGAAGTTCAAAAGCTTGAACTGGCAGCCGAGGTACTCGGCGCGAGCGGCACCATACGCCTGCAGGCCTTGGGAACCAGCATGCTTCCCGCGATCTGGCCGGGCGATGTTCTCAGCATCGAGCGGGCGGCTGCCAACGACATGGTTCCCGGCGACATTGTTCTGGTAGCACGCGATGAACGGTTTTTTGTTCATCGCCTGATTGAGAAGCGCGATTGCCAGTGGATCACTCGCGGCGATTCCCTGCCCCAGAATGATCCTGCTGTTGGCGAGGCACAGGTATTGGGCAGAGTTTCTCGGATTCATCGGAGGAATCGAGTCATCGTTCCTCAGCCGCGACTGTCGGTTCTTGGCCGGGTATTCGTTTCTCTCTTGTGCTCGTCGGATTTGTTCCGCAGCTTTGCTTTGCGGGTTCATTCGTTGTGGAGCGTCTCGTTTGACATCCTAGTAGTGCCGTGGCCTCTTCGCTCTCACCTGCGAGGGCAGGATGCCATCGCGACAGCCGGCAAGATGCCGGCGCTACACGAACTGCGATGAGCCGGATTGCGGCGAGTGACGCGGTGGTCATTGAGATCGGCGGGATAACAATCGCGCTACACAGTCAGGACTCTCGATTCCGCCAACTCCTCGAGGATCGCTACGCGGGATTCACCAAATCTTCTGACACGCCTCGATGCGAGTTTGAGGTTGATCTTTTCGAGCCTTCCGAAACAACGCAGGCTGACGACGATGTGCAGGTGAGGCTGCTGGATGGGGAGTGGTTGCTTCGGCGCGGTGACTTTCACGCTCGATGGGACTCGAGGGCTTGCCGCGGTCACATTCGTCAGTCGCGCAATCCGTATGCCATCGACTCTGTACTGCGCATTGTTCATACCCTGATTTTGGCGAAGCAAGGCGGATTCCTGGTTCACGCTGCCAGCGCTATTCGCGGGGGACGCGCGTTCCTGTTCGCGGGCGTATCGGGCGCGGGCAAAACAACGATCTCCCGTTTGGCACCGTCGGATGTCAGGTTGCTGACCGATGAAATTTCCTACGTGCGACGTGAAGGGAACGATTACCGTGCTTGCGGGACTCCATTCGCAGGCGAGTTAGCCAAGGTGGGCGAAAACGTGTCGGCTCCGCTGAGCGCGTTCTTTCTGCTGGAGAAGGGACCCGAGAACAGGATCGAACCGGTTGCCACGCCGGAGGCCATTCGGCTGCTGTTGAGAAATATACTTTTCTTCGCTGAGGACACCGAACTGGTGAACCTGGTATTCCGCTCGGCGTGCGAGTTTGCAGAGCGGGTACCCGTGCGCCGATTGACATTTGTTCCCGATGAACGCGTCTGGGAAATGATAGGCTAGGCTCGTTGAGGCGCGGGCGTTCGCGCCCGTGCAGCGCCGGAGAGAGGCTATCGCTGAAAAATACATCGCGCGGAGTTCCGCCATCGCTGCTCGCCTGATCGGCGGCGAAATGATGATTATGTCGGCGGTGGACTCGACTTTTTTCACGCTCAACGAAGTAGCTACAGTGATATGGCAGGCAGCCGATGGGCACACGCCCCTATCGGATATCGTGACCAGCAGGATCTGCCCCGGGTTCGATGTCGATCCGAGCCAGGCTTGGCACGATGCTGAGCGGTTTGTGAATGATCTTTCTCAGCATGGAATTCTGGTGGTCTCAGAACAACCCATTCCCTCGCCACCGCAGCCGGAGGTGCGATGAGCCTGCTGGCGGAGATGAATCAGAAGGCTCTGGGACTCGGCATTCCAATTAGTGTCCACCTCGACATCACTTATCGCTGCAACGAGCGTTGCGTTCACTGTTACCTGGATCACGACGATCACGGCGAGATGACGACGGCCGAGATCACAGATGTGCTTGACCAACTCTCGGACGCCGGGGTGTTCTTTCTTACTCTAAGCGGCGGTGAAGTTCTGATGCGCCGCGACTTCTTCGAAATCGTGGAGCATGCGCGCCGTTTGCTGTTCAACGTCAAAGTCAAGACCAACGGAGTGATGATTCGCGAGCCGGAGGCCCGGCGACTTCGCGAGCTGGGCGTAGAACAGGTGCAGATCAGCGTTTACTCGCACCGTCCGGAGGTTCACGACGCCATCACCAAATTGCCTGGGTCGCTGAAGCGGACGATCGAGGCGATTCGGTTTTTGAAGTCACAAGGCCTTAAGGTCGTGATTGCTAACGTCCTTATGGCCAGCAATTTGTTCGACAACGCGGGAGTGATGGCGCTGGCGAAAGAGTTGGGAGTTTCCTATACGATTGATCCCACCATCACGCCGAAGATGGATGGAGACACGTCCGTGCTCGCGCTGCGTATTCCTGGATCTGAGCTGCAGCAAGTCTTCCGCAGCGAGGAACTGGTCGGCAACGTGGAAGAGTTTTGCGCGCCTCCGCCTGCGCCGGGCGAAGATATTATGGATGGTTTCCCGTGCAGCGCCGGGCATACGGCCTGCTACATTACGCCGTACGGAGATGTCTTCCCTTGCGTGCAGTTCCCTCTTCCGAGCGGCAATTTGCGGCGGCAGAAGTTCCTCGATATCTGGCAAAATTCTACGCAGTTGAAGGAAGTCCGCTCGATCCGGGCGCGGGACCTTCCGACCTGTTCGACTTGCGCTCACGTGGGAACGTGCACGCGTTGCCCCGGTCTGGCGTATATGGAAGGAAATATGCGTGGGCCATCCACGGCCGATTGCGAGAAGTCGTTTCAGAGGACGGGCATTCCGTCGGCGAACATGCTGCTGCGGAGCCGAGGTAGCTCCGCCATCCCATTGATTCAGATTCAAGCCGCGGCGCTATAGTTCGGGAGCTAGTTCCAGCGTAGGCGGCCCCACCGCACGTCAGTCACCATGCTGTATTCCGGAGGGTCACGACGGGTTACGAAAGTAAGGCTCTGGATTCCCGAAACGTAGGCGAAGATAGAAATGGGAGGAAGGCCCCTGCCTCGACGGGCTTGGGGCGGACTTCGCCGATCACGATGAAACGTGTGACAGAAAGAAGCGTTCTGCGGACAAACCATCCGACCGAGGTTCTAGTCCTCGCGTGGCTGGTGGTGATTTTGCTGTCTGCGGCCCAACCCTTGTTGGCTCAGGAAACCCGCGAAGGCCACGTCGGCGTGCCTCTCGATTGGAGTACCCGGCACATCCTCTTTACTAACGGGGCTTCCCCGGAGGTCGCCGCTCGCGCGGCCCGTGATCCACGGAGCTGGATCAACTGGAATCAGCGGAGTGCGTACCTTGCAAAGTATCGGGCACGAGGACCTATGGAGCACCCGCGTTCAGTTCAATTGGGACGACGGGCGAAGATCGATTGGGCGATGTCGCTGGGGCCGTCCGGCGGGATGCCTATTGGCGAAAGCCCGGCTAAGTACAGCTTCACCGTAACCGGAAATTATAGTTGCACGAACGACTTCGTCGTTTACACGATTGGAGCGACGCCGAGCGCAACCCAGGCCAATATTGTTGCCTTCAATAATCTTTATACCGGCACGGCCTCGTCTTCCTGCCCGAATGGGCCGCAGACACCGCCGACCACGGACTATAAACAGCCCACGTTTATGTGGTCGTATGAAGTGGGAACCGCGGCTTCGTATCTTTCTCCGACGCTTTCTTTGGACGGAACCAAAGTAGCCTTCATCGAAAACTCTACTCCTCCAACGTTTGACGTGCTTACGTGGGTGGCTGGCCAGGGAACCGACGCGACCCATCCAGTCAAGCCCGGTAGCGGTGGCTCTTCCGTCGTCCGATTGAATTATGCGAACAGCGGGCTGGCGGGATGCAGCACGAGCAATAAGCCTAACAGCAATTCGTCGCCGTACATCGATTACACCGACGACGTCGCTTATATTGGCGCCGACAACGGGGTCCTCTACCGGATTACCGGGGTATTCAAAGGAACGCCGACCGTACAGTATTGCGTCACGGTCAAGGCCAATGTGCAATTGACTTCTCCGGTTTACGATCAAGTCAGCAATCAAGTGTTTGTGTCAGACGGTTTCTCCGTGTACTCGTTCACTCCCGGCGCCAGCGGGTTCACGGCCGGGGGGTCGATTGCGGTTGCGGGCAATGCCAGCGCGGATCCAATCGTGCTTTCGCCCATTGTGGATTCGACCAATGGATTCGTTTATGTGTTTTCTGCGACTAACGTGGGCAATACGAATGCAATCGTATCGCAGATGAACCTGGCCCTTACCTCGCAGGTGACCGCAGCGATTGGCATGGATGCCACGGCTACCAATGAATTCATTCTGGATGGCGACTTCGACAACGCATATTTCACGATCGGCCCTAAGACCGGCGCGGGGACGCTGTATGCCTGCGGTACGCAAGCTACCAGTTCAACCAAGCCGAGTCTATATGCGCTGTCGTTTTCGGCGCCGAACGGTTTGATGAACAGCACACCAGCCATGTCGGACAACCGGAATATTAACGGAGCCAGCAATCCGGTAGGCACGTGCTCTCCCTTGCTGGATTTCTTCGATGGCACAACCGACCGGCTCTTTGTGGGTACGGGAAATTTTGGTGCGACCACCGGAGCGAACCTCGTGAGCGAGTGGAACGTGAATACGCGGATTGCCTCTAATGCTGTCACACCAAATAATACGGCTCCGAATGAATGGGGTGGAAGCAGCGCATTCACCGTCGATAACGTCAGCACCGCGCCCCAGACGACGAGCATCTACTTCGGCACGCTGCAACCTCCTGGCGGTGGAACCGGCCCCTGCGGGGCCGGGAATTATTGTGCTGTCAAGCTCACCCAATCGGGCCTGCAGTAGATAGGCTTCGCTTCACCCAACGTTTGCCACAACGGCTGAAAAAGGATATGCTCTCGCTTCCCTGGAGCATAGCTCTTGATGACACGAACCTTCGGTCCCCTGCGCCTTTCCAGCGTGCTTTTTGTCTCAATCTTTCTTCTCTTCGTCGCGCACTCGGTTGCGAACTCGCCGGCGCTGCAGGTCGATCCCAATCTGTATTCCGGGATGAAGTGGCGGATGATTGGCCCTTTTCGAGGCGGTAAAGTAAATGCCGTGGCGGGAATTCCGGGTGATCCAGCCATTTATTACTTTGGCGCGAATGGCGGTGGTGTGTGGAAGACGACCGACGGCGGCACCACATGGAAACCCATCTTTGACAGCCAACCGGTGGCTTCGATCGGGGCGCTGGCGCTCGCGCCCTCGAACCCGAACATCATTTATGTCGGCAGCGGGGAAAATAACGTCTATGCCGACATCACCTATGGCAATGGGGTTTACAAGTCCATGGATGATGGAGCGACGTGGCAGCATCTTGGACTGGAGGACACTCGGCATATTGCCCGTATTCTTGTAGATCCTCGCAATCCCGATATTGTTTTGCTCGCGGCCATGGGCCACAGTTTCGGACCGAGCGCGGACCGAGGCGTTTTTCGCTCGACTGACGGCGGCCATACGTGGAAAAAAGTTCTGTACAAGGACGATGTCACCGGCGCCATCGATCTCTGTTTCGCTCCAGGTGAGCCGCGGATCGTCTATGCGGCTTTCTGGCACGCTATTCGCAAGCCCGGAGAAACAGGGACGTCATTCGGCCCCGGCAGCGGCATCTACAAATCGACGGATGAAGGCGTTACCTGGAAAGAGATTACCGGTACCGGCCTTCCGCCCAAGGATTGGGGCCGCATCGGAGTGGCGGTTGCACCGGGCACGCACGGCAAGCGTGTCTTTGCGCTGATTGAAGCCAAAGACAAGAACAACGGGCTTTACCGGTCGGATGACGGCGGCGCAACTTGGCAGCGGGCAACGACGGATGATCGCATTGCCGGATTCTGGTACATGAGTGAAATCTTCGTCGATCCCCGCAATGCGGACGTGGTGTACGTCCCCAAGCAGTCGCTGTATCGCTCGACCGATGGCGGGAAGACGTTCACAGTCATCAAGGGTGCGCCGGGTGGAGACGATTACCACACGATGTGGATCGACCCGACGAACTCGCAGCGCATGCTGCTGGGAGTGGACCAGGGGGCGACCATCAGCCTGAACGGCGGGCAGTCCTGGAGCACCTGGTACAACCAGCCCACAGGGCAGTTCTATCGTGTGGCTACGGATCATGGCTTTCCCTACTGGGTGTATGGACCCCAGCAGGACAGCGGAACGGTCGCCACTTCGAGCCGCGGTAACAATGGGCAAATCACGGAGCGTGACTGGTTCACGGTTGGACCGGGTGAGAGCGGCTACACGATTCCCGATCCCATCAATCCTGATGTTGTTTACAACGCCGGTCCCTTCGGGAGTGTGGTTCGAATGTCTAAACGAACCGGGCAGGTGCGGGATGTTTCTCCTGCGCCGATTGCTTTCGGGAGCAAGTTCCGATTCCACTGGAATATTCCCATGGTGTTTTCGCCGCAGGACCCGCACGTTCTTTATCTGGGCACGCAATCTGTGCTGAAGACCGTGAACGGAGGGACGAATTGGGAGGCGATCAGTCCTGACCTGACGCGTACGCAGGTGGATGCGAAGAATCCGAAAAAGCCGCTGGGCTCAGTGATGACGATTGCGCCGTCACCGGTGAAGGAAGGAGTTATCTGGACTGGCAGTGACGACGGCGCGGTTCAACTGACGCGCGACGGCGGCGCGACCTGGCAAAACGTTACACCGCCCGCGGTTTCGGAGTGGAGCGCGATTCCGCTGATTGAGGCATCACATTTCGATGCCGGGACGGCCTACATCGCGGTCAATCGAAATCCGCTGGACGATTTGCGTCCACACATTTTTCACACTCACGATTTCGGACAGAGCTGGAAAGAAACCGTGAATGGCATTCGCGAGAATGATTTCGTTCGAACGGTGCGCGAAGATCCCGTGCGCAAGGACTTGCTCTACGCTGGAACTGAGGAAGGTGTGTACGTCTCTTTCGACGGCGGCGGTCATTGGCAATCCCTGCGCCTGAATATGCCGATTGTGGCGGTGCACGATCTGGCGATCGAGCAGGACGACCTGATCGCGGCGACCTACGGACGCTCATTCTGGATTCTCGATGATATTTCGCCGCTTCGCCAGATTGAGCCAACATCACCGCCGACACAGGCTACGCTCTTTGCGCCGCGGGCGGCAGTTCGCGTGCGCCGGGATGAAAATCAAGATACGCCGCCGCCACCGGAGATTCCGGCCGGGAAAAATCCTCCTGATGGGGCCATTCTTAATTACTTTCTTCCGTCGGCTTCGGCCGATATTCAGTTGGAGATCTATGACCAGGACCAAAAACTAGTTCGCGCCTTTTCGAGCGTGCCCCTGCCTCAAGTCCCTGAGCAGCCCCTGCACGTCGCCGAGTATTGGATTGCTCATCCCGAGCCGCTTGCTGGAACGCCGGGCATGCATCGCTTTGTCTGGAATCTGCGATACCGCGACCCCGAGGCCGTGCACGGGCAGACGCCGTACAACTATCCGATGGGTGCGATCGCCGGAGAGACTCCGCTGCCGCCGGAGGGGCCGCTGGTCCTGCCGGGAAAATATGAAGTCCGGCTCACGGTAGGCGGGACAACGTATCGCCAGGCTCTCGAGGTAAAGATGGATCCGAGGGTGAATTTCGCACGGAACCAGTTGGAGAACGCACTGACTCTGGAACTCAAAATTTCCGCCGTTCTTGGGCGGAACCTTGCGGGCTATCAACAGGTGAAAGACTTGCGGTCACGTCTGGCGGAGTTCACCAAACGACCTTCGGGAGATCCCGTCGCAACCGCGGCCACTCAACTGGACGCGAAGGCCGGGGCACTCCAGGGGGAGTCGCTCTCGGTGTTCGATACTCCGAAGGGAAGCAATTTCACAATCGTGAACGACAGTCTGGTCTCGTTGATCGCGCTGGTGGATGGGGCTGATTTTGGGCCTTCGGAGGCATCTTTCATGGCCTTGCAAAAAGTATGTACGGCCATGAACGACACTCTGGGTGAGTGGCAGCAGCTCAAGGCGAAAGAGGGAGCGGATTTCCGCAAGCTCGTTGACTCGCAGAAGCCGGGTGCGATTCCCGATTATCCGATGCTTGCGGCTGAGCCGAACTGTGGCAAGTGATTGGTTAACTCCAATGCTGGTGAAGCTCTGCCGCGTTAGTGCATTCGACTAAGGTTACCGAGTGTGGCACGGACGGGCCATTCCTTGAAATGCGGGGCGGGGGCACACTGGATGCAGAGACAATCAGATGCAGCCAGAATCGATTCAAACCGAGCTTTTCGTCACCCTCGTGCAGCACTACGAGCAGGATCCTCGTGAATTTGTGAGGCTGCCTCAGCAGACCGTTGATTCGTCTTTCGCGCGGGTGGCGGTGGCCGAGTTGCGCAACGAAGGCTACGTTGAGGAACAAATCAGAGGCGTGGTCAGGCTTACGCCTCGCGGATATCAGGTTTATAGAAGCATGCCGGTTCCTGCTGCTTGAGCGATTCGTAATTTTTTGATCACGAGGCCTCAGCGTCTGAAGGCGTATTTATAGAGCGACATTTGCGGCACGACTGAAGTCGTGCCCTGATACAAGGCCGCCTCAAGTATTGGCCTTGGTGGCCTCAATTGCTCGATTCTGCGGTACACTTCTTCGGATCGAAATCTGGGTTCGGATCTCGAGCTTTCTCTAACCCAGGCATAACCCAAAGAGGAGAACTCATGCATTTTCGAACCAGCTTGGTGTTTGCCTTGTGCGTCGCGCTGCCGTCCTCGTGCTTCGCTGACTTTCGCTACGACGAGACCACCAAGGTCACCGGCGGCTCGCTCGTGAGCATGGCAAAATTCGCTGGGGCCTTCAGCAAGTCGGCGCATCAGATGACGGACCCGGTCAATTCCACGATTCTGGTCAAGGGCAATCGTATGGCTCACATCAATCCAGATTCGACGGAGGTCATTGATCTCGACCAGGAAACCATTACCAGGATGGATCATGCCAAAAAGCAGTACACGGTCGTCACCTTCCAGGAGATGAAGGCGGCGATGGAAGAGGCGATGCGGAAGGCCCAGGCTCAGCCGCAGCAGGCCCCCACGCCACAGCCCGCCAGCACTACGCCGCCTCCGGACTTGAAGTTCAAAGTGACGGTTACGAATACGGGCGCGACCAAGCAGGTTGCGGGCTTGTCGGCGGCGGAGTCGATTCTGAAGATGTCGGCTGAAGCCAAAGACCAGCAGTCCGGGCAAACCGGCAGCTTGGCGATCACCAACGATATGTGGATGGTTCCGGAGATCCCTGGCTATAGCGAAGTCAAGGACTTCAACAACCGGATGGCGATCAAGATGGGGACGGTGTTTGGTGGAGCGATGCCCTCGATGTCTCCCCAAATGCTTTCGGCGCAACCGGGCATGTATTCGGGCATGGCCGACATGGCGAAGGAGATGTCGAAGCTGAAAGGTGTGCCGGTATCGCAAGTCTTGCGCATGGGCACGACTGCCGACGGCAGCCCGCTTCCGGCCGCTTCCGAGGCGCCGCTACCAGCGTCGAACGGGCCAAGCGCAGGCGCCGTAGCCAACCAGGCCGCAACCAACGCCGCAAATTCTGCTGCCAATACAGCGGCGTCAAACGCGGAGAACAGCGTTGGCAGTCACATGGGCAGCTTCGGTGGAGTGCCTTCAAGTCTGGGAAACCTAGGCGGCTTTGGAGGATTCCATAAGAAGAAGCCCCAGCAGCAGCAGCAACAGCGACCTGCAGATCAGACGGCTGCGGCGAACGGGGCTGCGGCCAACGGCGCTCCGCAAAACGCCGCAGTGTTGATGGAATCAACCGTGGAGATGACAAACTTCTCTTCCGCGTCAGTGGACCCAACACTGTTCAACGTTCCTGCAGGTTACACCAAGGTGGCTTCGGAATATCAGAAGAGCCAGAAGTAGAGTTCTTTTATTGCGCTATTCGTAGCGCAGGCAGACGATGGGATCGAGGTTTGCCGCCAGATTGGCGGGATAGAAGCCGAAGAACAAGCCCACGGCCACGGAGATGGTGAAGCCGATCGACACCCACAAATACGACAGGGACGCCGGAATCGAAGGCACGAAAGTTCGGACCAGGGTCGATACGCCGGCCCCAATCAAAATGCCGATGGTGCCACCGACCAGAGTGAGGACCACGGCTTCCACCAGAAACTGCAGACGGATATCCACGCGGCGTGCGCCGATGGCTTTGCGCAAGCCAATTTCCTGGGTGCGCTCGGTCACGGAGATCAGCATGATGTTCATCACGCCGATGCCGCCTACGAGCAATCCAATAGAACTGATTACGCTGGTCAGAATCACCAGCGCCCCTGTAAGTTGATTCCACAGATTGCTGAGGAAGTCCGGCGAACTCAGCTCGAAATCATTTTCCTTGCTGGCGGGAATGTGCCGCAACCGGCGCATGGCCTGAATCACCTCGTCCTGCGCGGTTTGCAGGCTGACGTTCTCCGGTACGGTGAAGGCCATGATCAGCTCTTTGGCCTCGGGGTACGTTTTCTTGAAATTGCTGAGCGGGATTACGGCGAAGGCGTCCACGCTGGGGCCAATAAACAGGCCGGCATCGTGTTCAAAGACGCCGATCACCTCGTACAGATCGCCGTTAAGCCGCACCGTTTTTCCGACGGCATCAGTGTAGGGAAAAAGTGATTCGTTGATGGCGGCTCCCAGCACCACAACCGGCCGCGCATGTTCCTGATCGAAGGCGCTGATAAAGCGGCCACGCCCCACCGAGAACAATGGGATCGCGTCCGTATACTGGGGCTCGACCCCGCGGACAATGACTTTCTCGACGCTGCGATCGCCGTTCGTAATGAGGTTGCTGTCGCCGAAGAAAAAGCCGCGCGTGCCGAAGGTGGTCACGATCTGCACGTCAGGAGCAGCCTGCCGGATGAAGTCGGCGTAGTCATATTCAAAGTACCGGCGGGTGCGGATGCTCTGCGGCCAGCGCGATGGGTCCGACCCGGGCGGGAAGCGTGAGACGAAGTATGTCCGCGAGCCTAGAGACTCGACTTTGTCCTGCACGAACTTGTTCAGGCCTTGAATGATGCTGGCCATCGAAATGACCGAGGAAACGCCGATCACGATGCCGAGGACGGTTAGCGTGGAGCGGACCTTGGAGGAGCGCAGCGTTTCGAGCGCTGCCAGGCAGTTCTCCCGTGCCTGCGAAGCCGTCATGATCGCCATCAATCAGCCCTCATGGCGACGACGGGGTCCAAGCGGGAGGCACGGAATGCGGGATAGATTCCAAAAAATAGTCCGACCGCGGAACTGAGAAACACTCCCAGCACCGCGACCCAACTCTGCACTGACGCCGGGAAAGGAGTGAAAGTTCGCAAGAGCAGTGCGACCAGAAATCCCAGCCCGATGCCAACCACCCCTCCGGCAATGCACATGGTGACGCTTTCGGCGATGAACTGCCGGACGATGTCCAGTTTGGTCGCGCCTACTGCCAAGCGCACACCGATTTCCCGACGTCGGGCGGTGACGCTGACCAGCATGACGTTCATGATTACGATTCCGCCGACCACGACTGAGATCACGCTCACCATAATAAAGACCGCGAAAAACGCCGAACTGATGCTGCGCCACAATGCCATGTAACTTTCCTTGGTGCCGACGAAGAAGTCATCCTCCATCCCCGGTGTAAGGTGGTGTCGTCCCCGCAGCGTGAGCTGTGCCTGGTCTTGGGCCGGTTCAAATTCTTGAGTACTCGTCTTCACGTTGATCGTGAGGCTGGTATGTGCGCCCTGCATGCGCAGAAAATTCGAAAGCGGAATCATCACGAAATTATCCTGATCCTGGCCAAGCACGCTGCCGATTTTCTCCATGGTGCCGATCACCGTGAATTCCTCGCTGCCAATGCGCAGGATCTTTCCCATGGGATCTACGCCGAGGAACAACTGCTGGACCAGGGTGTCGCCAATCAGGCAGACATTGGCACGGTGCTCGGCCTCGGAGGGCGTGAAGTAGCGGCCGCGCTCTACGGTGCGGGTGTCTATGTCCACCATATTTGCAGTTTGGCCGGCGAGGTTCACATCCGTCACTTCTTTGTTACCGTAGCGCACGCGGATGGTACTGCTGGCGCTGGCGCCAACCTCCTCGCATGCCGTGCATCGGTCGGCGATGGCTTGCATGTCGTCGAGCTCAATCTTCCGGTACTTTAGAGCCTTGATGACAATGTTGAAGTCGGTTACCGCGAAGGGAGTGCGTGCGACCTGGAAGACGTTGGTGCCCAGATTGGCGATCTTCTGTTCAACATAAACATTCGCGCCCTGAACCAGGGTCATTACTGTGATCAAGGTGGCCACACCCATGGTCAGTCCCAGCATGGTGAGCGAGGCACGGAGCTTGTGGGCGCGCAGGGCGTCGAAGCATTCGGCCAGATTGTCGCGGACCGCAAGCATAGGCGCGGGATAACATTTGTCGATCGACTCTTTACAATCCTAACAGCGTTTTTCCGAAGATCAGAACCTTCGGTCTCGGTGAATTGTTTAAGCCATTAACCATGGGGACACGAAGGTGCATGAAAGTTTGTGAAAAGAGTTAGTTCGTGTACCTTTGTGTCCTCTGTGGTTCAAGACGTCTGATTTCGTCGCGGCGGTATTCGCGCCAATCAGGAGGAGTGCCCTTTCATGAGCAAGACACGGAAACGAATAATCCTGGCGGCGTGCGTGTACACGGCTTTGACCTGCATTGCCGCCGCTCCGTCCGATCGCCAGGTCGCGATCACCATTGACGATTTGCCTGCGGGTAACGCCTATAACATGTCGGCCGATGACATTACCCAGATGACTGCGAAGCTTCTCGCGGCCCTCCGCCAGCAGAACATTCCCGCGATTGGATTCGTGAATGAAAAGAAGCTGTATCGCACGGGAGAAGTGGATGAGCGCATCAAGGTTCTCGATATGTGGCTCGAGGCTGGCATGGAGCTGGGCAATCATACTTTCAGTCACACCTCTCTGAATAAGGCCGGACTAAAGGTATGGGAGGACGATGTCATCCAGGGCGAGAGCGTGACCCGAATTTTGATGGCTCAGCATAAGATGACGCTGCGATATTTCCGCCATCCTTATCTGGATACCGGACGCGACCTGCAGACGCGACGGGATGCTGAAGCTTTTCTGGTCAGTCGGGGATACCGTATCGCTCCGATCACGCTCGATGCATGGGATTGGATGTACGGCAGCATCTACGAAGACGCGAAGAAGCGAGGCGACACCGCGTTACAACAGGAAATGCTCAGCGCTTACCTCGCGCACAGCGATGCGGTGTTCGCTTACTACGAGCAGCTTTCAAAGCAGATCGTGGGCTATGAGCCCAAGCAAATTTTGCTGCTGCACGGAAATTGGCTGGAAGCCGATCATATTGGGGAACTCGCAGACCTAATGCGGAAAAGGGGATATCGCTTCATCACGCTAGAAGACGCGCTGAGCGACCAGGCCTATAGCCTGCCCGACACTTACGTCGGAGAAGAAGGAACCAGTTGGCTCGACCACTGGGCGATTACGATGGGGAAACCTCTGCAGGGATTTCCCGAGGTTCCGGCGTCAGTCATGGAAAGGCATGCTGCGCTGACCAAACCGCGCGCGCCCTGAATCCAAGAAATCATTCATAGCGCAGCGCGACCATAGGGTCGACCTTGGCGGCGCGGCTGGCCGGAATGTAGTTTGCCATAAATGCCACTAAGGCCAGCAGCAGGGTGAAAGCTCCGAGCGTAAGAGGATCGGTGGCGCTGACGCCAAACAGCAAGCCGGAAATCAGCCGGGTCAGCACAAAAGCAGTGATCAGGCCCGCGGTCACCCCAACAAAGGCGAGTGACATTCCCTTCCACACGATGAGTTTCATCACGTCCGCACGCTGGGCGCCGAGCGCCATGCGCACTCCGATTTCCCGCACCCGCTGACTCACGAAGTAGGCCATGACTCCATAAATTCCAATCGCAGAGAGCAGCATGGCCGTCGCTGCGAAAAGACCGAGGATCTGCATCGCAAACCTGCGCGAAGCCAACGAGTCAGAAATAATGCTGCGGAGCGAGCGCACGCCGAACACCGGCAAGTCCGGATTTACCGCCTGAATCTCGCGACGGACCGGCTCTTCCAGGATTTCTGGACTGGCCGCCGTCCGGATATAGACGGTCATCGCGTTCAGAGGAATTTGCGCGGTGGGAAGGTACACGTGCGGCGTGTAGGGAGCGTCGAGCCCGTCACTTCTGCTTCGCCCCACCACTCCGACAATCCTCCGCAGCGGTTGCTTGATGCCGAACTGCAGGTGAATTTGTTTTCCTATTGGATCTTCATGCGGCCAAAAGCGTTCTGCAGCAGTTTGATCGATGACGACAACTGGCTCGCCCTTGTCGTTGTCCGCATCGGAAAATGTCCGCCCTCCAATGAGCGGTGTGCCCAAGACGTGAAAAAGGCCTGAACTCACCACTCCGAGTTCAGCGGTTGGCGCTTCGCCCGCCGTGGCAATCCGGCCTTCGATGTCGAAGGCAGTCGAGTTGCGGCGTCCGGCAAAGGGCGTGTTCCCTCCCCCAACGGCGACCTCGTTCACACCCGGCAGAGCGCTGACCCGACGTATTACTTCGCTCAGGAAGACGTTCCGGTTCTCCTGGGTCGGATAAGCATTGTTCTTGGGATCGTTCGGCACGGGAAGCCACAACTGAGCGGTCACGAGGTGCTCGGAGTTGAAGCCGGGCTGGACCTCCAGCACTTTCCAGAAGCTCCGCAACAAAAGGCCGGCGCCGACCATCAGCACGAGCGAGAGCGCAAACTCACACGCTACCAGAGCACTCAGAAAGCGGTGCTGACTCGAGCCGGTGCCAACGCCGCGCGATCCTTGACTGAGTTTGTTCACCAACCGACGGTCGGACATTTGCACCGCTGGTGCTAGCCCGAACAGCAAGCCGGTCATTACCGAAACCGCGAGCGCAAACACGAGGGCTCGTCCATTCAAGGACACTTCTCCAAGTCTGGGAAGCGTCGATGGCACCTGCGTGAGCAGCACGTCTTTGAGCCAGAAGGATAGGGGCACAGCGAGCGCTCCGCCGCAGAGCGAGAGAACGACACTCTCAGTCAGGGTCTGGCGGACCAATCTCCAGCTACTCGCACCAAGCGCTTGCCGAACCGCGATTTCACGGTAGCGCGACGAAGACCGCGCCAGCAGCAGACTGGCAATGTTTACGCAGGCAATCATCAACACGGCCCCAACGGCTGCCAGCAGCAGCACAAGCATTAAACTCACATTCCCGACCACATCCTGTTGCAACGGCACGATCCGCGCTCTCCAACGGGCTGACGCAGGATAATCGGTGGGATATTGCTCGCTCAAATGCGCGGCGAATGCGTCGAGCCTGACCTGCGCTTGCGCGACCGACAATCCGGGCTTCAATCGTGCGATGGCGCCGGGAATGAATCTTTGGGCACGCACAGGAGGCTTCGGGAACGGTGGTGCGGCGTAACCAGCGGCGACCCAGATCTCTACGTCGCGCCCGAGAGTTTTTCCCGGATGGCGAAAGGCCGGCGGCATCACTCCGATGATGGTGTAGAGGTCAGTGTCGAGTCGCACGGCCTGACCCAAGACGTTCGGGTCCGCCCCGAACATGGTATGCCACAAGCTGTCGCTGATGACTGCGCCTTCGGAAAAGCCTTCGCGGGAGTCGCCGGCATTCCAGACCCGGCCAATCGCGGGCCGGACGCCCAGCAGTGTGAAGTAGTTCGTGCTCACCGCATTGGCTTCTACGCGCTGAGGTTTCTCTCGCCCGGTAATATTTGCATTGATGGCCCAAACTGCCGAGACTTGATCGAACACGCCGGAGCGCTGTTGCAAGTCGTCCAACTCGGGCTGCGACATGCCTGCGTCGGTCAGGCTAGCTCCCGGGATGTCCTCCTTCACCGACACAAGTTGCTCCGGCTGTGTGTAAGGAAGAGGCTGCAAGAGAATTGCGTCGACCACGGAAAATAACGCTGTGTTGGCACCGATACCGAGCGCTAGAGTGACAATTACCACCACGCTAAAGCTTGGACTTTTGCGCAGCATACGAACACCGTAGCGAAGATCCTGTAGCAGAACTTCCATAGGACTTCCCTTGATAAGGCCGCGCCCGTCTCATACCTGAACTCTCCGCGCAGTCTACGAGACAATGATTTAGACGATCAACCTGGATCGCGGTTAGAGGCAAATTCATCATCGGTGCCCATTCGTAAGATTCTGCTATCCGGAGGCAGGGCCTGCGGTGAACCCGTCGTCGACGAGGACGTTCAGGAATACAACACGATTAACAAGTGATATTCGTGCGAAAATTGAGCGGGGTCCTGAATGTCCAAGGCAAAATTGAACGTGGCCATGGTCGGGTCTGGCTTCATCGGTAAAGTGCATTCCAATGCGTTTCGTCAGGTCGGGCATTTCTTTGAAACTCCTTGTGAGGTTCGTTGTAAGGTCCTCTGCGGGCGCAATCGTGCAAAGCTGGAGTCGGCAGCCTCGCAGTGGGGATGGAGTGAGACCGAGACCGACTGGCAGAAGATCATCCTTAGAAAAGACATTGACGCAATTGACATTGCCGTTCCAAACGCGTTGCACTCCACGATCGCGATCGCTGCGGCTGAAGCGGGGAAAATCGTACTCTGCGAAAAGCCGCTTGCGTCATCCCTTGAGGAAGCTGAGCGGATGACCAAGGCGGTGCAACGCACCCCAAATATGGTCTGGTTCAACTTCCGCCGCGTACCTGCGGTGGTTTTTGCGAAACAACTCATCAGCGAAGGACGCGTCGGTCAGACGTTTCACTATCGTGCGCTCTACCTGAATCAGTCTGGGAACGATCCGAACAAGGCGAACACGTGGCGATACAAGCGGAGCGAGGCGGGAATGGGCGCTGCAGGAGACTTGCTCTCGCACTCCATCGACATTGCACTTTATCTCAATGGACCGATCAAAGAATTGTCCGCGTTGATGCACACGTTTGCTCCCGGCCGCGATGTGGACGACGCCACGTTGCTGATGGCGAGGTTTGCAAACGGCAGCATTGGCACCTTCGAGGCAACTCGCTATGGGGTTGGTTGCCAGAATCGTAATACGTTCGAAGTGAATGGGTCCAAGGGAATGCTAGGCTTCACCCTCGATGAGATGAACCAGCTTGATTTCTTCGATGCCACTGAACCGGCCAATTTGCGAGGCCGGCGCAGTATAGGCGTCACGGCGCTAGACCATCCCTACGGAAGAAACTTCTGGAAACCGGGCCATGTTTTGGGATACGAACATCCGTTCATCGCGACGCTGGGAGATTTTCTCAACTCAATTAAGACGCAGGAACCGTTCCACGTGAACTTTGAAGATGCGCTCGCGGTGCAAAGAGTCCTCCATGCAATTGAACAATCTTCCTCCTCGGGGGGTTGGGTGAGTGTCAACTGTAACGGCACATAAGGCGCTGCTCACAGCGGGTGCAGTTCTACCGCCATCCAGACGCAATCGGTATCCGCGTAGTAGCGGTGCCACGGGTAGCTGAAGCTGCGATCGTTTCCCACTGTGAAAAATGGGTCATGGGTATATCCCGGGGGCATCGTAACGTCTTCGTAGAGAGTTTCGGCGTTGTTCTCGCGAAACTTTTGCATGCGCCCGGTGCCGAGGATCTGGGTGTGCACCTCCAGAAACTGATGCGCGGTATGAATTCCGCAATCTGTCTGTTCTGGCGTGTACCAGAGATTCAGCTTGAGCCGGTAGCGCCGTGGCGAAGGTGAGATGGAAGTCTCCCGGGTAAAGGCTACGACCGGATCGAGCTGCACATCGCCGATGTCATCCTGGTTCGAGATGTAAAGTGGCGTGGTGCGGGAAAACTGCGGGTTGCGCTTGCCGTACCAATCCCAGCTGAGCGCGACCCCTCCAAGATTTGTAAGCTGACGAACGTGAAGCAATGCTGCCCTTTCGCCACCTTCTATGGTGCACTGCCGCAGCAGGACCGACTTCCACGGAGCAATGGTTCCGTGATCTCCTCCCGCCCGGTATTGCAAGTCACTAGTTGAGAGGTTCACAACGATTGCTTCCTCTATAGGCATTTCATGCACTGCATTCACCAGGAAGCTCTCGATCCAGTCGTTGGAAAAAGACAGTGAATGGCGTTGGTTGTTTTGGGGCATAGGATTATCGGCAAACATTCTCGGAGTGAACTGCGCCAGCACGAAGAGCTGGCCGATGTGCGACAGAAACCCGCGCCGATTCATGTTCCAGCTCCTGTGAAGGTGAGCAGGATTATACAACTGCGCAGGTTGCTTCATGCCGCAAAGTAGGTTCGCTCCATGCTGTGACCGAGAGTAGAATTGTGCGGCAAAGCAGAGGCAGAAGCAGGAGGCCATCTATGAAGCTCACGGTTGGGCAGCTTATCGGAAAGGCTCTCAAAGCGTATGGAGTTCCTTATGTCACCGGACTTCCGGGACATGGCAATTGGAGCTTAATCGACGCCTTCAACGATCCCGTGTCCAAACTGCCCTTCGTCCAGGTGATGCACGAACAGAGCGCGGTCCATATTGCTGACGCGCATTATCGGGTCACGGGCGAGCCCATCGTTGCTTGTACGTCGATCGGGCCGGGAGCGACGAACACCATCATTGGCCTTGCGACTGCACACTGCGATTCGACTGCACTGCTCCTTATTACTGGAAGCGCCGCCACTCACATGCGAGGTCATGGCGTGATGCAAGAGCTCGATCGCTTCGCTTCGCCTGATTTTCCGCACATCGTGGCACCGGTCACCAAGCGCAGCTTTGATGTAATTCGTGCGGATCAAGTTCCCTTCGTGCTGCATCGGGCATGGAATGCGATGCTGACGGGCCGCCCGGGCCCTGTGCATATGGAGCTGCCGCTTGACGTCCAGGTCGAGACCACCGATGTCGATGTTGCCGAGCTCAGCAAACGATTGCCAGTGGGCAAACCTCGGGCGGATGCGCAGGCCATTGAGGCAGCGATTAATCTTCTCCTCACGACCAAGCGCCCCTGCATCGTGGTCGGGGGCGGCGCCATCAGTGCGAACGCGACTCCAGAGCTGACGATGCTAGTCGAGAAGCTCGGCATTCCGGTGGTCTTCACCTGGAATGGAAAAGGCGCTATTGCCGAGGACAACCCAATGTGCGCCGGCACCGCCGGATGGCCGGGATCACTGCCCGGCAACAAGACAGCCGCGAACGCCGACGTTGTGATGTCGCTCGGCTGCCGCTTTACCGACTGGTCGGCCTCATCCTACCGCAAGGGTGTCACCTTCTCGATCCCGGAGGCGAAGCTGATTCAGGTGGACATTGATCCCCGTGAGATTGGCAAAAACTATCCCACTGAGGTTGGCATTGCGGCTGATTGCAAGCTCGTGCTCGCTGATATTCTCGCCGGGATCTCCGAGGAGCAGGCCCGCAAGGTGCGCGAAGCCAGAGCCTCTTATCTGAACGGCGTTGCAGCGCTAAAGAAGGAGTGGGAAGACAAGATCGAGCGCCGCCGCTCCTACAATGGCATGCCAACGACCATGCTGCGAACTCTGCGAGAGCTGCGCAAGGTCCTGCCCCGCCACGGCATCGTAACTGTAGGATCGGGGCACCCGCAGAGCACCACCAAGCAAGCGTTCCCAGTCTACGAACCGCGTACGCATATTACTTCGGGGTCGTTTTCCTCGATGGGCTTCGCGCTTCCCGCTGCTATCGGCGCCAAGCTCGCCAAACCGGATGCGCCGGTCGTGTGCATTATTGGCGATGGCGACTTCATGATGGGTGTCCAAGAGCTTGCCGTCTGCGCGATGTACAACATTCCCGTCGTATTCCTGGTTCTCAACAACTCGGGATATATCTCGATCCGCGACGGCCAAAACTATCTCATGGGCCGGCAGATTGGGTCGGAGTTCAACCATCATCACAACGGCGACGGGCGACCGTACTCCGTCGATTTCGTGGCGTTGGCAAAATCATACGGCTTCGAGGTTGCAGCCAAAGTGCAAGCAACGGATGACATCGGTTCGACCATCAAGCGAGCGCTTGACTCGAACGCACCGGCGCTCGTCGAGGTGCCGATTACCCGAGACGTCTCCGTGGCGGCGGCGGAAGTTGTCGGCTGGTGGGACTTCCCCATATTGCCGACCGCATCGGACGCAGTCAAAGCCGATTACAAAGCGGGTTACGCGGCCGAACAGCATCGCCGGTCCACCAGCGATGTTGAACTAAAGGAGCCGGTTTCGGCAACAGGCTAACGGGGCTGTAGCACCGCCATCTCGGCGGCTGTCCCGCGAAGAATTGAGGAGGGAACAATGGTGCGCCATCTGAAAACCGGCCGTACGCCCGAGCAAACCACCTCCGAGGCGACGAAGGTCCGCGACATCGTCTCCGGCATTCTCGAGGACATCGAGAGTCGGGGCGAAACGGCTCTCCGGGAAATCTCGGAGAAGTTTGACAAATGGAATCCGCCGACCTTCCGACTGTCGCAGGAGGAGATTGACGATTGTCTCTCTCAACTCTCCACGCGAAACATTGAAGACATCAAGTTCGCCCAGGCCCAGGTCCGCAACTTCGCCCAGGCGCAGCGAGCCTCGATAAAAGACATTGAGGTGGAAACGCTGCCGGGAGTCGTTCTCGGTCACAAGAACATGCCGGTTGACTCCGTCGGTTGTTACGTTCCGGGCGGGAAATATCCCTTGGTCGCCTCCGCTCACATGAGCGTGGTGACGGCGAAAGTCGCGGGCGTGCCGCGCGTGATCTCAGCATCGCCTCCTTATCACGGCAAGCCGAATCCGGCGGTGGTCGCCGCCATGCACTTCGGTGGAGCGGACGAGATTTATTGCATGGGTGGCGTTCAGGCAATCGCCGCGATGGCGCTCGGCACCAAGAGCATCGCTCCTGTCTCGATGATTGTGGGTCCCGGCAATGCCTATGTGGCCGAGGCTAAGCGTCAACTCTTCGGGCGTGTCGGCGTCGACCTGATTGCCGGTCCGACCGAAACTTTGGTCATCGCGGATGACAGCGTTGACGGCGAAATGTGTGCCACGGACCTGCTGGGTCAGGCGGAGCACGGGGTCAATACACCAGCCATTCTCCTCACAACGTCCGAGAAGCTTGCGCGTGAGACTATGGCCGAGGTCGAGCGCCTGCTGCGCGTCCTGCCCACTGCGGAGCTCGCCTCGATTTCCTGGCGCGACTATGGCGAGGTGATCGTGTGTGACTCGGACGAGGAAATGTTGCGGGAAGCCGACCGCATTGCCTCCGAACACGTGCAGGTAATGACGCGCAACCCGGACTACTTTTTCAACAACATGAAAAACTACGGTGCTCTGTTCCTCGGTCCGCGCACCAATGTAGCGTATGGCGACAAAGTGATTGGCACCAACCACACACTGCCAACCGGCAAGGCAGCACGCTACACGGGCGGCCTCTGGGTAGGCAAGTTCATCAAAACTTGCACTTACCAAAAGGTGCTTACCGACGAAGCCTCCGCCATGATTGGCGAGTACTGCTCGCGCCTGTGCGTGCTTGAAGGCTTCTTCGCTCACGCCGAGCAGGCCAATATCCGGGTGCGTCGTTATGGTGGCCGCAATGTCGGCTATGGGTCTGCGGCTGATTAATGCAAGCATACTTTGCCGGTCAGTTCGATGTCGGCCGCCGAGCGGGCAACAAATAAATCGAAGTATCCCGGCGCAACCGTCCAAGTGTGGCTTTTCACTCGTAATAGGAGAATGCTCGACGGTCGAGTTTGACGGTGACGTTCCGGGTCTCACCTGGGTTTAGGCTCACGCGCTTGAAACCCTTCAACTCCTTCACCGGACGAAGGACCGGAGCATGACGATCGCCAACGTATACCTCGCAACATCCGCCTCGTCGCGAGTACCGGTATTCGTCACGTCGTCCTCGCCAGATGTTGAAGCCCGCGTCGACTCCTTTCTTAAGAAATTAGCTCTCGAAGAAAAGGTCGACTTGATCGGTGGCGTGGACGATTTCTAGTATCCGGCCACGACTTCACGGAGTTTTCTGCGCAGACAGAAATTCAAGCGCTAGCGTGGCTAATTCAACGTCTTCGCGCGACGAAAGCCCGCTCACGGCGACTGCGCCAGCAACCACGCCGTCCTTCCAGATAGGGATACCGCCGCCCCAGCCCACAAATCTGGTATCGCCGTAATAGGCGATGTCATGGCCTTTTTCCGGATGGCGCACCTTTTCTCCGATTTCTTTTGTCGGTTTTCGTTCCCGGGCGGCGGTCCACGCCTTGTTTGCTGCAATTCGGATGGAGGAGATAGGAGCGCCATCCATGCGGGCAAACGCGATAAGTTCACCATGCGAATCGGCAACGGCGGCGACCACCGATTTTTGCATGGCGGCAGCTTTGCCGACGATCAAGTCGATGATCTTCTTGGCCTCGGAATAGTCAATGACGGGAACGTTGCGCATGCGGTCAGAGGAAATTTTAAACGCACAGGGACTTGAGACCCGTGTTGCTTGAGTGAGATCATGCCGTGCAAGAAACAAGAAAATGGGCTGGGCACGTTGCCCAGCCCGACTAAATTCGTGAAGCTTAGAACTTAAGCTTCAGGGCAAACTGAATCAGGCGCGGGTTGTTGACCGTCGAAGTCACGGTTCCGAATCCGTTGCCCGTAGGCGTGCCATTGTAGCCCTGCCCTGGGAATCCCCACTGCGGGTGATTCCACAGATCGAAGAATTCGGTTCTGAATTGAAGCACGAATCTTTCGGTGATATTCGTGTTCTTGAACACGGCGAAATCCCAGTTGTTGACTCCCTTCGCCCGCAGTGAAGCGTCCACACGCGATTCGGTGCCATATCCCCACGCTGGCGGCGATGAAAAGCAAGACGTATTGAACCAACTTTGCAGCGTGTGGGCGCCTCCCTTGCTACACCCGGCGGTAACGTCAGGACGAATGTTGCTTATGCCAAGACCGGCGTTCTCCAGAGGAGTGGAGGCTCCAGCCCAGCTAATCTTGAGCGGAAAACCACGCTGGAAGGTGGTTACGCCGTCGAGTCCCCAACCGGAAACAAGTTTGTCTTTCGCTCCCGTGGCGTCGCCGGCGAACTTCTTGCCGTGGCCGAAAGGAAGATCGAGCACGTAACTCACGACTAGCCGCTGCGAAACATCCTGAGAAGAGAGCGACCTTTCTCCATTCAGATTGTTCCAGTCTTGCACCTGCCCGACCCCGCCGGTTGGCCCTTCGAGCCAACTGGTGAGCGTATCGGTGTTCGTCAGCAGTTTTGCGTTGGTGTAAGCCACCAGCAGCGTACCGCCGCCCTGGAATCTGCGAGTCACGGTAGCCTGCAGCGAATTGTAAGTGCTGCCGCAGCATCCATATCCGGCCAGACTCAACCCGGAGTACTGGGGATACGGCCGATTAAGCTGCCCTGAGGCAAGGGTGGGGGCGCTAAGCGTGGGATTCGGAGTTGAGAGAGGATTCGCCGCGCCGAGCGGCTGGGCGATCGTCACCGGTTGGTTAGCCGCGAATTGAGCGGCCGCTGTGGCAACGAACGAATCCGGAATCTGATTGATGTTGGTATTGTACTGCTGGAGGTGGACGCCGTGCGCACCAGCGTAGGCGATGTCCACAAAGAAACCATCTGGCAACTGCCGTTGAATATCGAGATTGAACTGTTGCACATATCCTGGCTTCGGGTTGGTATAAGGAGCCAAGGTAGAAGGCGCACCGTTAGTGGCAACAAAAGCCGAAGTGTTCGGCTGCGCAAACCTGCCCGGCGGCGGCAAAATTCCAGGCGCGCCGAAGGGACCTGGCGTCGCACAAGTAAAGCTGCCAAACGTCTGGCCGGCCAAGGTGCAATTGCTTCCGTCGAGAGTAGCAGAGGGCGTCAAGCCTTGGTTTGTGGTAGCCACGAAGGGCGTAGTCGCAAGATTGATTACGTCGTTATCCGGATTGAGGCCAAAAGAGATGTAGTTCGGGATCCAGAAGATGCCGTAACCCGCACGGATCACAGTCTTCTGATCCCAGCTGTAAGCTGCTCCAATGCGTGGAGAAAATTCATGCTTGTCCAGCGGCAGGTTATTTCTGCCGGTGTTTGGAGGGGTACCGACCAACGAGACATCACCGATACACGGAGATCCTTTAGTACCGTTGCAACCTGTAACGGTCGCATTGGTCAAGGTTGGATTCCAAAAACTCAAGCGGTTGTAACGGTCGGACCAGGGGCCCTGAAGTTCATAGCGCAGTCCAAGGTCCAAGGTTAGTTTCGGAGTGACGTGCCAGGTGTCAGCTCCGTAAAAAGCGCGATAGGTCTGACGGCCAGCGGTCTGGGCAGGAACCTGGGCAGAACCTTCGGTCTGGTTAACGAAGGACTGGGGTCCGGGCTGACCTAACCCCAGCAAGAAATCTGAAAACGCAAAACCGGTGTTCGGAGTCGGATTGGACGCAAGGTCTGCCGTCCAGGCCCCCGAGAAACCGAACGCGCCGCTCGCGATATTGGTCTGGTAGTAATTGTCCAGACCCAATTCCCATTGAACACCGCCTTGGAATGTGTGCTTGCCGTGAATGATGGTCACCGAAGGCGAAATGTTGTATTGGGTGTTATGGTCGCCAATTGCGCTGTTACCCTGGCTTCTACCAACATCGTTGGGAAACGGGAATGCCGGCGTGGGCGGCGTCCGCATACTGTCAGGAACTTCGCCGTTGTAGGTCGATGGCCATCCGAGCCCTGTCAGATCGTAACCGGCCAGAATCGGCGAACGGAGGTAAACGAAGCGGCTGGCTGAAATATTCAAATCGCCGACGATGTTCGGGCTAAAAGCGTGGTTGAGATCAATTGCAAGAGCTTTGGTGTGATAGTCTTCTGCGCAACGGTCCTGGCACAGACCTGTGCCAAAGGGATTGGTTGGAAGATCTAGCAGGCCAAAGTAGGAAAAGCGCCCAAAGAGACGCGTTTTTTCATTGATGGCATAGTCGACACGGGTCACAAACTCAGTGTTATTCCCGCCGCTGCTGCTCGCCGTCGTAAAGTTATTGGTAATCGCAGTGGGATCAGTGGGAGCAATGAAATATTTGTCCCACAAAGCGGTTCCAGCCTTGCTGAACTCTGAAACCGGAATTTGGTTATTTGGGTACGCCGTCCGAGTCCCGTAAAGTGGATTCGTCTGAGGTGTCCCCTGAGTGTTCACGGTGTAAGGGTCGTAAAGCTGATCGATAACCTTTCCATTGGCACGATCATTACAGATCCCAGCCGTGAAGCCAGAATTACATAACGCAGCAAAATCGCCTTGCCGGAACGCAGGCAACGGCACAGTGGTGGTTGTGACCGCGCCGGTGCGCAGGCGGAACTGCTCCCAGCTCGCGAAAAAGAATAACTTGTCCTTGATGATGGGACCGCCTCCGTTGACTCCATACTGATTCTGAACATAAGGAGGAGGTGTGTTGGATGCGCCGCTCGCCAGTTCGCTCTGCTTATAGAAATACTCGTTCGAATTCAAGACCTTGTTGCGGAGAAATTCGTAAGCTTCGCCGTGAAAGGCGTTAGTTCCCGATTTCGTACTGAAATTCATGATGCCACCGGAAAACTTGCCCCACTCCGCTCCCAGATTGTTGTACTGGACCTTGAATTCGCCGATGGAGTCCTGCGTCGGAATCACGATGGGGAGGTTGATATAACCGATATTTAAAGGCTGACCGTCGAGATATTCAGCACTCTGGTTCGCGAACGAGCCTCCTACCTGGTAATTGCCCCAGCTAAACGGGTTTTGGCCAACCGGAGTGCCGCCCGAACCACCCTGGGCGACCGCGGCGGGGGAAATCGTAATCAGGTTAAAGATATTGCGGCCATTCAAAGGAAGTTCATTGGCTTTGCGCTGTTCTACAACTTGGCCCAGGGAGGCAGACTCCACTTGCAGCAACGGAGTTTCGGCCGTTACTTCCACCGTCTCGCTGACCTGGCCAACCGGCAAAGTGGCGACAATGTGACTGTCCTGCTGAACTTCGACCACGACGGGATCGCGGGCGAAATGCTTGAAGCCTGCCTTTTCAACGTCTAGGCGATATTGACCAGAGTTCACGTTGACAAATTGGAATAGGCCCTCAGCGCTCGTGTTCTGAACGCGCTTGTCCTGCGTCCCCTTATTGGTGAGTGTGACTTGAGCGTCGGGAATGGCCGCTCCGGAGGAATCCAAGACGGAGCCGTCGACGGTGCCGTAAGTGCTTTGACCGTAAAGCGAAAGAGAAGTCGTGATGACCAGAACCGCCGAGAAAAGCAGCGACCACAACCTACGAGACGGCATACACACCCCCACACCATGTTTTGAGGAACCGCGAAAGTTTGAAACAGATGAGCTTCATTGTCAAGCAAAAAGTAATCTTTTTGCATTAGGCAATCGGTTTTTTGGATTCGATGGGTAATCGTTTTTTTCATATTGGGTAATCGTTAAATTTGGGTAATCGATTACTTCCGCTGGGTGTAGTGTTATGATCCGTCCTGCCATGGGCGCGACCATGATGGACATCGCGAGAGACCTCAAGGTCTCGGTAGTGACGGTGTCCAAGGTTCTGCGCAACCAAGGCCGGATTAGTACCGCTACTCGCAAGCGCGTGCTGCGACGCGCGAAAGAATTGAACTATCAGATGAACTGGGTGGCTCGCAGCCTGGTCACGAGACGCACCTACACCATCGGCTTACTTCTACCGGAATTCACCCATTCCTTCTTTGCCGAGATTGCGCGTGCAGTGGCGCAAACCGTGCGCCCGCACGGGTATCACGTGATCATTTCTTATTTCGAGGAAGATCCTGAATTGGAAATGAGCGAAGCTGATTCCCTGTTAGCCCGGCAAGTGGACGGGCTGATTATCGCTTCGGCGCAGCCAGCGCGGTGTCTTGAACTGTTCCAGCGTATTCAAAAGCGCAACGTCCCCTTCGTGTTGATTGACCGCCCTATTGCTGGGCTGCAGGCGTCCTTCGTTGGGGTTGATAACTACGCGATCGGCCGATTGGCGACAGAGCATTTGATCGAGCGAGGATGCTGCCGCATTGGCCACCTGCGCGGTCCCGAAATGGGAATCGCCGCGGAACGCTTTGAGGGCTACCGCCGCGCACTGGTAAGACGTGGTCTGCGCGTGCACGCACGTTACGTCGTTGCGGGTGGGCACGGAGATAAGTCGGGGTATGAGGGGATGCGCCGGTTGCTACAGGTGCGTCCAGTTCTGGACGGAGTGTTCTGTTACAGCGACCCGGTTGCAATCGGGGCGATCCAAGCAATCCTGGACGCCGGACTTAGAGTTCCCCGCGATATTTCTGTGGTCGGAGCTGGCAATGTCCACTACTCTGACAAGTTGGCGGTGCCGTTGACTACTGTCGATCAGGGCACCTGCCAAATCGGGGCGCGGGCCGCGGAACTCTTGATTGAACGAATTTTGCTGAAGCGGACGGCGCGACCCAAGAAAATCCTGATTTCGCCAAAACTAGTGGAACGCGAGTCGACCCGCCGGTAACCACGGAAGTTAACAGCAAGCCACCTGTTAATTACAAGAAATCTGATGACAGCGTTGTTAGCAACCAGGAGTGCAATAGCATCACGGGCGCGATATGCTAGGTGTCTGAAGGAATCCCAAAAGTTGCGGAACACGGTCTTACGCATATCGTTCGGGATGGTAGCGGTGCTGTCGGTTGCAGCTCTTACAGGGCCCGTGTTCGAGGTCAATCAGCCACACGGATTGGATTTCACGCTGCAGAATTCGCCCACCCCGCAGAAATATCTCATCGAAACCATGCCCGGAGGAGTGGCGCTGCTCGATTACGACAATGACGGCCTGCTGGATATTTTTCTCGTCAACGGGGGTCGGGTGACCAGCCCGATGCAGACGCCCGAGAACTTCGATCGTCATGATCCACGTTATTGGAATCGGCTCTATCGTCAGAACAAAGATGGAAGCTTCACCGATGTCACCGAGCAGGCAGGTTTGGCGAACGCCGGCGATGGAAATTACGGCATGGGCGTAGCGGTTGGCGACTTCGACAACGATGGCTACCCGGATCTGTACGTCACCAACTACGGGAAGAACATTCTCTATCACAACAATGGCAACGGAACCTTCACCGACGTAACTGCGAAAGCAGGAGTCGCTGCGGGAGGCTGGTCGGTCTCCGCTGGGTTTTTCGACTACGATAACGACGGAAAGCTAGACCTCTTCGTTACCCGATACATGGATTGGGACACTAAGCACAGCAAAGACTGCGGGGGAAACTACCATACCTATTGTCCGCCAGAAGAATTTCCTGCTACCACCAGCATTTTGTATCACAACAACGGAGATGGAACCTTCACCGACGTCAGCCAACGCACTGGAATCGCCGCGAAAAAGGGCCGAGCCTTGGGCGTCGCCTTTGCCGACTATGATGAAGACGGTTACACGGACATATTCGTGGCCAATGATGGCATGCAGCAATATCTGTTCCACAACAATGGGAATGGAACATTCACCGAACTCGGTCTTGAGGCTGGCGCGGCGCTCTCGGAAGACGGCCGGCGGTTATCGGGCATGGGCGTAGTTTTTCAAGACTATGACAACGACGGGCGGCCTGACATTGTGGTGACTGAACTGCCTAGGGAAATTTACGGCGTCTATCACAACGACGGCGGCGGTTCCTTCAGTTATCGAAGTCTTGAAACCGGGCTCGGCGTGCTCTCGAGCGGAAGCTCCGGCTGGGGCGTGGGTCTGGAGGATTTCGACAACGACGGCTGGAAAGATTTATTCGTCGCCCAAGGCCATGTGCTGGACAATGTGGAACAGATCGACCCATCCCTGCATTATCGAGAGCTGCCGCTGCTAGCCATGAATCATAATGGCAGGTTCGAACGTGTCGATTCCGGCAGTACAACACCCGTCGCCGGGCGCGGCGCTGCGTTCGGCGATCTCAACAATGACGGCTGGGAAGATGTGGTCATGACTTATCTCGGCGGCCACCCGCAAGTGTTCCTCAACCGTGGTGGCAAGCTGCATTGGCTGGTGATTTCGCTGCGCGGTACGCGCAGCAACCGCGACGGATTTGGCGCCCGGGTCAAAGTGAACGGACAAACGCGGTTCGCGACCTCCGCCGGAAGCTATGCTTCGGCGAGCGACAAACGCCTTCATTTTGGACTCGCTAGCGCGGAGAAAGCCAAGGTGGAAATCGCGTGGCCATCCGGCATTCACCAAACCTTAGATGACATTCACGCCGATCAATTCTTAGAAGTCCGCGAACCGGAGAAGCCGTGATTCGCGCACTATTACTCTTATGGTTTGCAGCGCAAACGCTCTCGCCCGAGGCGACCCAGCACATGCAGGCGGGAATTGCGGCGGACAAACAACAGAAATTCGACGTTGCCATCACCGAATTCCGCAAAGTCACCGAACTTGAGCCGACCTTTGCGGATGGGTTTCTCGGTCTCGGCCAGACCTATATGGAGAAGCGTGATTTCGGTGCTGCGATTGCAGCGCTGAAGCACGCGTTGGAAATCGACCCAAGTCTGGACGCAGCTCATCAGTTGCTGGGTTACGCACTGCTCGCACAAGGTTACGCCGCCGAAGCCATTCCACACCTGCAACGAGTGAATGATAAGACCGGGCTGGGGATTGCCGAGATTCAGACCGGGCAACTGCCGGAGGCAGTCGCCAGTCTTCAAGCAGCCTTGACCGAGCGCCCGAATGATCCTGACCTTCTCTATTACCTCGGCCGTGCCAGCGGTTTGCTATCGAAACAGTCGATTGATACCTTACTGGCCGCTTATCCTGACTCTGCACGTGCACATCAGGCCATGGCGGAAAATTACTTCGTGCTTCGTCAAATGCCCGATGCCGAGAAGGAATACCGCGAAGCTCTAAAACAGCGACCGGATATTCCAGAACTTCATCTGGAACTCGGAGAGGTGTACGCGGGCGCTTTTCAATGGCCTAAAGCGGAAGAAGAGTTTCGGGCGCAGACCAAGCTGCAACCCGGCAATGCCGAGGCTGCTTACCGTCTGGGAACGGCCTTATTAGAACAGGGCAAAGCGCCCGAGGCTCGAGCCGAACTCGTCCGCGCAGACAAGTTGATGCCTGACATGCCAGAGACTCTCTATTCGCTGGGGAAAGCAGCTTCGCTCGAAGGAGACACCGCCACGGCTGAGAAAGAGTGGACCAAGCTGCTTTCCATCGAGAAGGAAACGTCACTGGCGGCACAAGCGCATTTCGGCTTGGCAAGTCTCTATAGAAAACAGGGAAAGACGGCGGTCGCACAGCACGAAATGCAGGAATTCCAACGGTTGCAGAGTAGTACGAGTCCGCCGCAGGGACCGGCTAAGCAAGAACCACCGCATTAGTCAGTGGTTCATCCCCCTACAGTAAAGCCGAGAGTTTTGCCTCCGGATCCGGCCCATCAATTGGCTTCTCTGACCCGGTGGAGACTGGCCCCGTGCCTGGCAACACAGGAAAACCGATCGCTTCCAATTCGTCCTTGAGCTGTTCGATAGATCGGAATTGAATCGCGCGCATCCCCAGCGCGCGCGCAGCCCGGATGTTGAGCTCACGGTCGTCGATGAATAACGCTTCCGTGGCGGACGCGCCAAGGCCGCGAAGCGTGTGCTCATAGATGCCTGAGTCCGGCTTAATCATTCCCACTTCGGCCGACAAAGTCGTGAAGGAAAATTTCTCCATCCACGGGCAATTTGTTCGCACGTGTTTCACGAGGTCCCAAGGCATATTGGACAACAGGCCGGTCTTGAATCCCGCGGCGCGGAGCTGGCTAACCCACTCGAACATGCCGGGATTCGGATGGGCCCAAATTTCAACCTCCACTTTGCGGAGAATCTGGATTTGCTCGCTATCAAGCGCGATATTGTTTCGTGCTGCCAACCTCAACCAATATTCCTCGGCGGAAAAGTCTCCCCGGTCATACGGACCCCGGCTGGTTTCCCATAACTCGCAGAACGAATCGATGCCCAAATTAAACATTTCCGCCATGCGCCCGAATTCTTCCGCCGTGGGGCAGCCAGCCAAGACCTGACCGTAGTCGAGAATGACCGCGTTGATGGCACGGCAGCCGTTGGGACAATCGGCGGATACAGAAGCCTGCTCCATTCTTTAATATTCTCCCTTTCGCAGTCTTCGTCCAATGAATTTATCTCTACAATGCGGGCGGTGGGGAGCAGCGAGAACTTTCCGTGACATCACACTTGGGCGGCGTATACTGCGAATTCCGAACATGGCTTGCGCGCACCGTTGCGGGACAGGCGAAGGCGTAGTACAAATCCAACTGCACCACATCGGACCGAAAGCCTCGCGCCATGAGTTTCGCCGAGATAGCCCGCGATGACAGAACCTAACAATAGTCTCGTGGTCGGCGTGGATATCGGGGGCACCAAAGTTGCCGCCGGTCTGGTGAATCCCAATGGCGAAATCAAAACTCAGGTCCGCACCCCGATGGTGGCAAACCGCGGGCCCGACGAAGGACTCACAGCGGTAGTATCGGCAATCGATCTGCTGTTCGCCCGTGATGCGAAAGCGCGGAGTTTGATCCGTGGAATTGGCATTTGCGCGCCCGGGCCCCTGGATCCGAATACCGGCGTTGTCATTAATCCTCCCAACGTTACCTGCTGGCGCAATTTTCCACTCGCGGACGAGATGCGCAAAGTCTATGGTGTGCCCGTGAAGGTGGAGAACGATGCCAACGCAGCGGCCTTGGCCGAGGCTTATTGGGGTGCGGGGCGCGGCTTTCGCAACATCTTCTACGCCGGAGTCGGAACTGGAATTGGCACGGGCATTGTCTGTGACAGCCGCATTTACAACGGCCGCACGGGCGCTGCCGCCGAAGGCGGGCATATGAGCATCGACTACCATGGCCCGCCATGTGGATGCGGCAAACCCGGCTGCATCGAAATTCTGGCTGCGGGGCCGGCGATCGCCCGCAGAGCGCGTGCCAAGTTGGCGTCGCCGCAGGGCCCGCGCTCAACGATTCTTGATCTCGCCAGGGGAAATGTTGACGCCGTATCGAGCGAGATGGTGGGCCAAGCCTATGCTGCTGGCGATGCGCTGGCGCAGGAAGTTCTGCAGGAAACAGTAGACCTGCTTTCTCTGTGGTTGAGTAATATTGTTGATCTGCTGGAGCCGGATGTAGTGATCCTCGGCGGCGGAGTGGCGAGCATGCTTGCTCCATTCTTTGGCGAAATCTCCGACGGAATTGCGAAGTACTGCATCATTTCACGCTGCCGGGAGATTCCTTTACTAAAAGCACACTATGGCGCGGATGCGGGCATAGCTGGCGGTGCAGCTCTTTGCTCTGACGAATCAAGTTTGCTGACGTCCGGCTGAACCGGATTGTTCGGCGTAGATTTCTAACAACTCAAATTAGGAGCCCTTACATGAGACTGACTCGGCCGCAATTCTTTAGCCGCTTCTGTGCTGTCGTGTCTTTCCTGTCCCTCTCTTTCCTGATAGCAGCACTCCCGCTTGAGGCTGCCGAACCCGCTTCCCGATCTCTGGACTCGGGTTGGCAGTTTCGCGCCATTGGAAACACCGACAATGCCGACGTCAAACAATGGCATCCGGCGCAGGTTCCGGGCGTTGTCCACACCGATTTGCTGCAGAACAAACTCATCCCCGACCCATTCGATCGGGACAACGAATTCCGCCTGCAGTGGATCGGCCTAACCGATTGGGAGTACCAAACGACGTTTCAAGTCGATTCGGCCACGCTAGGCCGCGAGCATGTTGATTTGGTATTTGATGGCCTGGACACTTTTGCCGACGTCTATCTGAACGATCAGGTTATTTTGCGCACGGACAATATGTTCCGCCGCTGGCGATATCCTGCGAAGGCGGTGCTGAAGTCAGGTCAGAATTCGCTGCGCATCGTTTTTCATTCCGCCATCACGAAAATGCTTCCCTACGTCAAATCTCTGCCATACGTTTTACCATCGATCTCCACTCATAATTTTGGCAACGAGGAGAACATCGCGACCGCGCCTTACACGCGTAAGGCGCCCTATCAATATGGCTGGGATTGGGGACCGCGTTTCATGACTGAAGGCATTTGGCAGCCGGTGCGTCTGGAAACCTGGGATGCGCTGCGCATCGACAATTTCCACATCCACCAGCAGAAAGTTGGCACCGATACGGCCAGCGTCGCGGCCGAACTCGATATCGAAGCCGGCAGGGCAACGACGGCGACTCTTGCTTTGGCTCACGATGAACTCGCTGGTGCGCAGACTGCCGATGGCAACCAGACGCTGCAACTCGATGCCGGCATGAATCATGTTTCATTTCCTATCCGGATTGCTAAGCCAAAGTTGTGGTATCCGGTTGGCTACGGAGCGCAAAGCCGCTATCGGTTCTCTGCCGTAATCCGCACCGGGCGCGATGTTGCGGCGCGAACCGAAGTGAAAACCGGACTACGTTCGCTTGAACTGCGACGCGCGCCGGATCAATGGGGAAAGAGTTTTGACTTCGTCGTAAACGGCATTGCCGTCTTCGGCAAGGGCGCGGACGTCATTCCTTTCGACAGTTTTCCCAATCGTGTCACTCCCGAGATTCATCGCAAGATTCTTCAGGCCGCCCGCGACGCGAATATGAATATGGTTCGCGAGTGGGGCGGCGGCTACTATGAGTCCGACGATTTCTACGATATCTGCGATGAACTTGGGATTATGGTCTGGCAGGAGTTCGCGTTTGGCGGCGACATGATCCCCGGCGATGTAGCCTTCCAGGACAACGTTCGGCAAGAGGCGATCGATCAGATCAAGCGGTTGCGCGACCATCCCAGCATCGTCATCTGGTGCGGAAACAACGAAGTCGAAACCGGCTGGTATCACTGGGGCGATCGCCAGGAATTCAAGGAATCTATCTCGCCCGAAGCCCGTGATCGCGTCTGGCAGGATTACGTGATCATGTTTGCCGACATCCTCAAAAGCGCGGTCGATGAATATGCCGCTCCCGTGCCGTATTGGCCGAGCTCTCCCAGCGCGAACTTCGAGGAAATTCCCGACAATCAGCACAACGGCGATATGCACTATTGGCAGGTGTGGCATGCTCAGGCGCCCGCGGAGGATTACACCAAGCAATTTCCCCGCTTCATGACGGAATATGGATTTCAGTCTTTTCCCGAGATGAGAACCATCCGGACATTTGCCAACAAGCCGGAAGACTTCGACATTCGTTCCACCGTCATGCAGGCGCATCAGAAAAACAAGGGAGGCAATGAACGCATTCTGACGTACATGTTGCGCGAATACCGCCAGCCCAAGGATTTCGCTTCGTTCGTGTATCTGAGCCAGGTGCAGCAGGCGGAGATTATCAAAATTGGCGCTGAGCATTTGCGCCGACAGAAGCCGCGCGTCATGGGCTCCCTGTATTGGCAGTTGAATGATTGCTGGCCTGTGGCATCATGGGCGAGCATCGATTACTACGGGCGTTGGAAGGCTCTGCACTACTATGCTCGGCGCTTCTACGACGATTTGCTCGTCTCGCCGTTCTTGCACGACGAAAAGGTGGACGTGTACGTTGTCTCCGACAAGCTGCAACCGCTGGCGGGAACCATTCACACGCGGCTTCTCGATTTCTCTGGCAAAGTCTTGCTCGATCAAACCAAAGACGTTCAGATTCCTGCGCAGTCCAGCGCGATCTATCTGACGTTCGACAAAACAGACCTCGTGGCCAAGGGTGATCCCCACCGCAGCTTTCTGGTGTTCGACCTTGAGGTGGCGGGGAAGAAAGTGTCACGCAACCTTGTCTTCTTCGACGTTATGCATGCTCTGGAACTGCCGGTCATGCCCAAGATTGAAACCACTCTCAGCAAGACCGGTACAGATTACACCGTCACGCTGCAGTCGGCGCAACTCGCTCGCGGGGTCTACGTATCTTTCGGAGATCTCGATGTCGATGCCTCAGACAACTATTTTGATCTCCTTCCCGGAGAGTCGGTCGCCATCACACTCAAGTCCGCCGCCACGCTCGATCAACTTAAGGGTGCCCTGAAAACCATGTCTTTGACGGAGGCGTACGCAGCTAATTGAGCCTGAATTCACGCAACCTCCGACCGTGTCCGGTGTGATTAAGGCAGGAGTGTATACTGTGCCAGAATTTCAAGCCGCCATGCGCACGCCAGACGTGGACTTCGAGGATTACGCGTGAACGTCATCAGCATCGGTGAGGTACTTTGGGACATCGTTGGACAAGAAGAACATTTAGGCGGCGCGACGTTTAACTTCTCAGCTCACCTGAGCAGACTGGGGCACCGGGTTTCATTCATCAGTGCGGTTGGCGACGACGAACTGGGCTACAAAGTCATCGACAATATGTCTCGGCTCGGCATGGCCACTGATTATCTGCGTACAGAAAAAGATCATCCCACCGGCACCGTTTCGGTTGCGCTGGCCACCGACGGACAACCGAAATTCGTTCTTCACCGGCCGGCCGCATACGATTTCCCGCAGCTCACGTCGACTCAATTCGACCACTTGTTTTCGCTCCCGGTGGATTGGATTTATTTTGGAACCCTTCATCAAATCTACCCGCAGACCCGGCAATTGACCGAAAACCTACTCAATCGTTCATCGGGAGCGCGCCGCTTCTACGACGTGAACCTGCGCGCTGACAGTTACACGCCGGAGTTGATCCAGATGCTTATGTCGCGGGCAACCATCGTGAAGCTGAATCATGAAGAGGTCGATGCCATTGCTCGAATGCTTGGCACCCGACATGGTTCACTTGAGGAGTTCTGTCGTAACTACGCGGACCGCTATAAATGGTCGGGCGTGTGCATAACCCGCGGGTCGCTTGGATGCACGGTTCTGATGAACGAACAATACATCGAAGCGCACGGCTATCCCGTTCGAGTTGTCGATACGGTCGGCGCTGGCGATGCTTTCGCGGCTGCATTTCTGCACGGGTTGGGCAGCGGGTGGCCCACCCCGCAAATCGCAGACTTCGCCAATCGCGTAGGAGCGCTGGTCGCCGGTCGCCGGGGAGCAATCCCCGATTGGACGATCGCTGAAGCGAATGCCCTCGAAACAAAAATCGGACGCCTGGAGACCGCATGAAGTTGAACTCAGTGTTGTTGAAGAGCACCGGGGTCGCCGCCTTGGGTGGGCTGTTATTTGGGTTCGATACGGCCGTCATTTCGGGCACTACCAGCGCATTGACGCAGGTCTATGGATTGACTTCAAAAAGCCTGGGAATCACGGTTTCCATGGCCATTTGGGGCACGGTTGTGGGCGCTATGCTCGCCGGGTTCATGGGGGAACGCTTCGGGCGGCGCGACAGCTTGCGAGTCATGGCGCTCTTTTATTTGGTTTCTGCGCTGGGCTGCGCGCTGGCCTGGAACTGGTGGTCTCTCATTCTCTTTCGTTTCATCGGAGGCCTGGGTATTGGCGGCTCGTCCGTGCTCGCCCCGATGTACATCGCCGAAATTGCACCCGCGAAATGGAGGGGAAGGTTGGTGGGACTGTTTCAATTCAATGTAGTGTTCGGCATTCTCGTGGCATACTTCTCCAACTACATCATTGCCCTCACTCATCTGGGCCCGATTGAATGGCGCTGGGATCTTGGCGTGGCCGCGTTTCCAGCGGCGTTATTTTTTGTCATGCTGTTCACCATTCCGCGAAGCCCGCGATGGCTGGTTAAGAAAGGCCGCGTGGACGAGGCAAGAACGGTCCTCCAGGTGACCGGGGACGAGAACTACGAGCGGGATCTGCAAGAGATTATCGAATCCATTGAGACGGAGCAGAAGCAATCAGCGGAAAAATTGTTGACCCGAAAGCACGCATTTCCGATTTTCCTGGCAGTGAGCATTGGCCTGTTCAATCAACTGTCGGGCATCAACGCTATCCTCTATTATCTCAACGACATTTTTGCTCATGCCGGATTCAGCCGAATTTCCGGTAACATTCAAGCCGTTGCCATCGGCGCCACCAATCTCCTTTTTACGATCATTGCCGTGTCCGTGATCGACAAGCTCGGCCGCAAGACGCTATTGCTGGTCGGTTCGGTGGGCACCGCCGCCTGCCTGGCTGGTGTTTCCGCAATCTTTTTCACCCACAGCCACGAGAGTCTTCTGGTGTGGCTGTTAGTCGGCTACATCGCCTTTTTCGCATTCTCGCAAGGCGCTGTAATCTGGGTTTATCTCTCAGAAGTCTTCCCCAACTCGGTTCGGGCAAAGGGTCAAAGCCTGGGCACGTTCTCGCATTGGTTTATGAACGCGTTGATCTCTGCGATATTTCCGCTGATGGCGGCGACTTCGGGCGCATACCCGTTCGTCTTCTTTGCGGCAATGATGGTGCTGCAATTCTTTGTGGTTTTGCTTGTGTACCCGGAAACCAAGGGCCTAACGTTGGAGGAGATGCAGAAAGAGTTGGCAACCACATAATTCGATCCCTATGACAACCAACATTCCAAGTACACCCGCCAAGACGACCGCAGCACCAGCCACCTACACCAGCGCCCTCGTGGTGCTCACCACGCTATTCTTTATGTGGGGCTCACTTACCTCGCTGAACGATGTGCTGATTCCGTACGTCCAGCACGTGTTCAACATACGGTTGGCCGCGAGCATGTTGATTCAGACAGCATTCTTCTCGGCCTACTTCATTTTCTCTATTCCCGCCGCCAAGATCATTGACTGGATCGGGTACAAGCGCGCCATCCTTGTCGGACTTCTGACGATGGTCGCGGCGTGCCTTTTCTTCTATCCCGCGGCGAAGATTCCATCGTTTCCGTTCTTCCTCTCTGCGCTGATTGTTCTGGCGACGGGAATCACCATTCTTCAGGTTGCAGCCAACCCCTACGTCGCGGTCCTGGGACGGCCGCAGACTGCATCAAGCCGTTTGAACTTGGTGCAGGCGTTCAATTCTTTTGGCACGGCGATTTTCCCCTGGATCGGTGCTCACCTGATTCTCGGAACCACGGCTGCAGCAATAACTCAAAGCGCATCCCGGGAAGCCGACGCGGTTGTAAAACTCTACGTACATTTCTTTGCCGTCGCATTGCTGGTCCTGGCGATTTGCATCGCATTTTTCAAGCTGCCGAAAATGGAAGCGGCGGGGCACCACATTGGCCAGCAGGTTAACGATTCTTTGTGGAAACATCCCAATCTCATTTTTGGCGCCTTGGGAATTTTCGTTTATGTGGGTGCCGAAGTAGCGATTGGCAGCTCTATTTCGAATTATCTGGCGCTGGATAACATCGGCCATCTGATCTCGCCTTCAACCATCCCGGACCCCGCCACCCGTTATCATGCGGCCCTGGGAGAAGCGGCTCGCTTTATTTCTCTTTATTGGCTGGGTGCGATGGTCGGCCGATTTATCGGCTCGGCGCTCTTGCAAAAAATAAAATCGGGAAGACTGCTCGCCCTTTGTGCGATTGTTGCTACTCTGCTCGTTACCGTTTCAGTACTTAGTGGCGGGCATTTCGCCATGTGGTCGATTCTTGCGGTCGGGCTCTTCAACTCGATCATGTTCCCTTGCATCTTCACCATGGGAATCGCCGAACTCGGGCCGCTCACGGGTGACGGCTCGGGCATCATGAACATGGCTATCGTGGGTGGCGCGGTAATTCCGTGGCTGGTTGGGCAAACTGCCGACTTCATTAACCACAGTTACTATCCTGCTATGACGCAGGGGGAAACCAGTTGGGGCCAAGGAATCCATTACGCGCTGATTATTCCGGCAGTCTGCTATCTCTACATCCTGTTCTTCGCTGTCAGCGGTTCGAAGCCGAATAGCGAGCGCCGCGCAAGCCCATAGTGCGAAATTCACTCGGGTCGAGAGTCTCTCCACTCCGATGCGGTCGCGTCACCACGCCCTTCAAGGCCGAAATTAGGTCCGGCATGTTAGAATCGCTGCCAACCTGGGCTCCCCAAGTGCCACTTATCTCAAGAAGGAGTAACCAATGAGCCGCTTCAACCTCAGGCAACCTCTGAACGTGATCGCTTTAGTCACGGTGGCAATCACTCTTTCGTTTTGTTTTGCAGCCGGGGCCCAGACGACCGCCGTGCCCGCAAAAAAGACCACGCCAGCAAAGAAGGTGACGACACCTCCACCTGCTGCGAAGGCGACGACTCCGGCACCGGCTACGAAGGCAGCAACGACGACGACCACAACCAGCACTGTGCCCGTTGCAAAAACGGCGACCACGACAACGACCGCAATCCCGCAGTCGCAATCGGCGGCCAGCGCTGTCACGCCGGCGTCGTCCCAAACAGTTCTCACGCCCGCGAACCCTGTATCCAACGTCTTGTCGTCGACTCCGGTTTCCAATGTCATGTCGTCCGCTCCGGTCTCTAGTGTGATGTCGTCGGCTCCTGTCTCGAACGTCCTGTCAGCAACCCCTCTTTCCACCGCCGCGCCTTCGAGCGCCACCAACGCTGCGACTCAAGCGAATGGTGCGAACGGCAATGTGTCCGCCCCGGCGGACTCTCGCGCGCCCGTCTCAGGTCAAGGTGTGGGGACGTTTGTGGCTGGACCATGGACCCTGATTGCATACGATTGTGGGTGTTGAAAAAGTCACTTCGATTAGCAGGATGAGATTCAGCAGAAGCATGTTAGAAGGAAGTGATCCTGACCATGCTCTGTTGGATTCTCATCGTCGGAGGACTGCTGATCATGATGGGGCAACACGACCGCTCCGAAGCGCTGTTCTACTACTTCCGCCTGGAAGATCAGGTTCCAGAGACTCATCTGCTGCGGCTCATTGAAAAGCACATCAGCTTTGCCTTTGTGCGCGAGAGGTTGAAGCAGAGTTACAGCGAGACCGGTCGTCCGTCGATTGATCCCGAGCTTCTGCTGCGCATCCTATTGATCGGCTACTTATATGGCATCACCAGCGAACGGAAGCTGGTGGAGGAACTGCGCATGCACTTGGCGTGGCGCTGGTTCACCGGTCTGGGCTTCGATCAGGAGATTCCACATCACTCCACGTTCTCCAAGAACCGGCACGGACGGTTTCAAGAGTCGAAGCTGTTTGAGCAGTTGTTTGAGCAGATCGTGCGGCAGTGTGTGGAAGTGGGGCTGGTGCAAGGGACGCATTTATCAGTAGACGGCAGCTTCATCGAAGCGAATGCGGCCAAAGAGAGCCGCATCCCGCGTGAGCAACTCAGGGAAGCGGCGCAAGTGAACCAAACTGCGCGCCAGTACTTGGTGGAACTGGAGCAGCAGAACCCCACCGAAGAGCCGGTGCATCAGCAAGACCAAGTGTCGACCACGGATCCCGATTCCACCTACGCCACCAAGGGCGGGACTCCAGCCCGACTGGGGTACTACGACAACTATCTGGTGGACAATCACAGTTGCGTGATCGTGGGGGTACAAGCAACGGCGGCGCGCATGAGCCAGGAGACCGTCGCTGCACAAGACATGCTCACTCGCTTCACGCAATGGCAAGGACGAGAGCCAGAATCGGTAGCAGCCGACACGACCTACGGGAACGGGGAGTTCTTGCAATGGTTGGCCGATCGAAGCATCACTCCCTATATGCGAACCCGCGACAGTGCTCTGAGAAAGAACAATCCCGGCTATGGCCCGGAGCGATTTACTTATCAGCCCGAGAGCAATACCTACCGTTGTCCTGCAGGAGAGCAACTGAACTACGTGGGGCTCAACGTTCGCAATCGAGCCCATGCCTATATCGGCAGCGCGAAACGCTGCGGGGCATGCTCACAAAAAGCACAATGCACGACTGGACGATACAAGTATCTCGCCATTCACATGCATGAGTCGGTACGACAACGGGCGCGGGAGTTGGCGCAAACGCCCGAGTTCGCGAAGGCACAACGACAGAGAAAGAAGGTGGAAGCCCTCTTCGCGCAACTCAAGAATCAGATCGGATTGCGGCGCTTACGCCTGCGCAGACTGAAGTTCGCGCGAGAGCAGTTCTTCCTGGCAGCCGTGGCCCAGAACATCAAGCGACTGGTCCGCTTCCTCAGCCAGCAAGCAGCACCGCTGGCTGCCAGCAACTAGAAACCCGTGAAGAACCTGCCAGTCCCCTACATCACGCCGCAACACAGCCGCGCAATCTGTGACTTTTTCAACAGCCACGATTGTTTGCGCTCAGGAACGCGGCTCTTCTGCGACTTCGACACTACCAATCAAAGCAATACAGGCGCCAACAGCGAAATTTGGCGTCCCGTCAACTTGGTCGATGACGGAGGCAAAATAACCACCCGCCACAACGCCTTTTTCGTAGGCGATGACGGCAGCCAGTTCTCCACGGCATACCTCACCGCTCAGAAGCCGGCGCGATTCATTATCGAATACGACAACGTGGACCAGCGTTACACTTCGATATCGCTGGTATGTGGACGAGACCAAATTCAGGCGGTTCCAATTACTCAAATGGACCCAAGCCAGCCGGCCGGGACCATCCCGGCGCGAGCATCGGCGGGCATGGTTCAGCGCCACTAGGACGACAATCTGTTTAGAGGGATCTAGTCCTTCGAAATTGCCCCGCTCAAGTCTCCCGCGTTCTTAGAGACTTGGGCGGGGATTTTCATTGATGCCCGAATGCTTGGTTAACGATTTTCTCAGGCGGCGACCTTCCCTTCCGGAGACTCGCGTGTCCCGAACGCAGCTTCCTTGCCGACCTCAAGGATTCGCTGCGGGTCGAGATAGCCGTAGAGTTGAATAGCCTTGGCCACAACTCCCGTCCAACCTGTCTGGTGGCTGGCTCCGAGACCCGCGCCGTTATCCCCGTGGAAGTATTCGTAGAAGAGGATGTAGTCGCGCCAATGGGGATCGGATTGGAACTTCTCCGTGCCTCCATAGACGGGGCGGCGTCCCTTCTCATCCCGCAGGAAGATTCCGATCAGCCGTTTCGAGATCTCGTTTGCTACCTCGAAGAGGTTCATCATTTTTCCCGAACCGGTGGGGCACTCGATTTTGAAGTTATCGCCGTAAAACAGGTAAAAGTTCTGCAGGGCTCGAATGATCAGCGCGTTCACCGGGAACCAGATCGGGCCGCGCCAATTTGAGTTCCCTCCAAACATGCCGGTGTCGGATTCGGCCGGAAGGTAGTCCACGCGGTATTCCTTTCCGCCCGCCTGCATGACGTAGGGATGTTTCTCGTGAAACTTCGACAGAGACCGGATACCGTGCGGGCTTAGGAATTCGTTCTCGTCGAGCATCTTCGAAAGGATGCGGCGAAGACGCGTAGGGTTGATCAACGAAATAATCCCTCGGTCGGCCACGCCGTAGTGACCCGGCCCCGTCGGATGAATCGAGTCCGCCAGTTCAGGCATCTGGCGCATGCGAAGTTGAAAAGCCTCTACCCCCTGCGGGACCCTCTCCCTCTGCCATTTTTCCACGACCGTGGTCGCGCAAAGCGGAAGCAACCCCACCATGGAGCGCACCTTCAGCCGCTCGGCACTGCCGTCGGGGAGACGCAACAAATCGTAGTAAAAGCCGTCCTCTTCGTCCCACATGCCTTCTTGGCCGGGGCGGTTCATGGCCGCGGCGATAAAACAGAAGTGTTCGGTGAACTTATAGGCCATATCTGCATAAATGGAATCCCGAGCCGTAAGCTCCACCGCGATCTCCGCCATATTCTGCGTGAAAAGAGCCATCCATGAGGTGCCATCCGCCTGCTCGAGATAGCCCCCGGTAGGGAGGGGAGCGCTGCGATCGAACACGCCAATGTTGTCGAGTCCAAGGAATCCGCCATCGAAAACATTCTTCCCGAACCTGTCTTTCCGGTTCACCCACCAGGTGAAGTTCAGCAAGAGCTTGTTGAACGCGGCTCGGAGAAACTCGAAATCAGGCGAACCCGAGGCCTGTAGAGTGCGGTGCAAGAATAGAGTTGCCCAAGCGTGGACGGGAGGGTTTACATCGCTGAAATTCCATTCATATGCTGGGACCTGGCCGCTGGGATGAAGATACCGTCCGTTCAGGATCAAGTTGAGCTGCTGCTTGGCGAAGTCGGGGTCTACCATGGCTATCGGCACCGTGTGAAAGGCCAGATCCCAAGCCGCATACCAGGGATATTCCCACTTGTCGGGCATCGAAATGACGTCGTCGTTGAACATGTGAAACCAGTCCTGATTTCGCGAGTAACGACTGTCAGGAAGCAGTGGGTTCGCGCCGTGCTCCACCAGCCAGCGGTGTCCACTGAAGCCATAATATTGTTTGGTCCAGAGCATGCCTGCGAGCGCTTGGCGCATTACGTTGGCTGCGTCGGGCGAGGTGGAGGGCGGAGTGACAGAGCTGTAAAATTCGTCCGCTTCCGCGAGGCGGCGGGCGACGGTTTCGTCGAAGCGGGCGTCGAACGGGCTCATCGCTTTCGGGGCAGACTGTCCTTTTGAGGGCACCGACGCAACGGGAGTCAGGCGCAGCCGAACTGCCACTGACTGGTTTGCAGGTACGGTCACCGTGTAATGAGCGGCAACCTTGGTGCCTTCTCCCGCGGGGTTGATCGCGCCGGACTGTCCCTCGACCAGGTATCGATGGAATGCATCTTTCACATAGGGACCCGGGTTAGGGCTGCGGAATATCCGCTCATTGTTTGTTTCGTTTTCAGTGAAGAGCAATGCTGGCGCGCCCTCGCAGTAGAGCATGTTCTCTCCCAGGAGCGGGTGAGAAAAGCGAACCGTCTTAGTGCTTGTGAAACCCTCCCCCAAGCGCAGGGAAGGTTTCACTACATCATTCCTCCACGACCAAGTGTTGCGGAACCATAGCGTGGGCAGGAGGTGTAGCGTGGCCGGTTCCGGACCGCGGTTCCATACTGTGAACTTGATCAGAATATCTTCAGGCGTTTCCTTGGCATACTCGACGAACACATCGAAGTAGCGGTCGCCCTCGAACACGCCAGTGTCGAGAAGCTCATACTCAGGCTGATTCCGGCTTCGCCCGCGGTTGGTGGTCACAATATTGTCGTAGGGATACGCGGCTTGCGGGTACTTGTAGAGATACTTCATGTAGGAGTGCGTGGGGGTGCTATCGAGGTAGAAGTAGTATTCCTTCACATCCTCGCCATGATTACCCTCGCTGTTCGTCAAACCGAAGAGGCGCTCCTTCAGAATCGGATCGTGTCCGTTCCACAGCGCCAGAGCAAAACAGAGTTGCTGTTTGTCATCGGAAAATCCCGCGAGCCCGTCTTCGCCCCAACGGTAAGCACGGGAGCGGGCTTGATCGTGAGAAAAATAATCCCACGCGTTGCCGTCTGGGCTGTAGTCCTCGCGAACTGTTCCCCATTGTCGCTCGCTCAGGTAGGGTCCCCATTTCTTCCAGGCCTTGCCCTCGCTGGCTTCCTGCAGGCGCTTGCTTTCTGGGGTCATGGTAGTGCTCCTTTCTGTTAATCGTTGACTTCGAGCCCTTTGGCGGAGGTGTCGTTGTCAGGACACTGTTACGGTGAACGAGTTTACTGTTCGAGGCCCATGGGTGCGACTCGGGCGCTATCATTTGATAGTGCCCGAGGAACGTACCCGAACTTACCCAATAAAAACAAGCTTCCGCAGGTGGCTGCGGCAACGGAAGCCGCAAGAGTGCCAATCTTTGAAAGATCGAGAAGACTCCCCTCTCCGAAAGCCAAGCCTGCAATGAATAGGGACATGGTGAATCCGATTCCGCACAGCCAACTGGCACCGAAGATCTGGCCCCATGAAACTGCGCTCGGTTGGGTTGCCAGCTTCGCCTTCGCAGCGAACCAGGCAAACAACGAGATTCCAATGGGCTTCCCCACAAAGAGTCCCAGTGCCACGCCCAGACTGACCAGATTCGTTACTGCTGCCCTAACATTTCCGAGAATGTGTACGCCTGCGTTTGAGAAGGCAAATACCGGCATCACGAAAAAACTGACCCAGGGCTGAAGGCTATGCTCGATGCGATGCAACGGCGATTGAACCAGCTCACACTGGGTCTCGAGGGTATGAATCGCCGCATGCTCCTCAAAAGAGTCATGGCGTGCGGCTTCGAATCGGTCCAGAAGCCAGCGGCCCTGCTTCACGAAGTGAGCCCGATCAATGTAAGTGTGCGCCGGAATCGTGAATGCGAACAGAACTCCGGCCACGGTAGCGTGGACCCCAGACTTGAGCACAGCTGCCCAGACGCAAATCCCCAAAAATGCGTAGATCGCCGGCTTACGAACGCCCAGCAGATTTAAACCGAACGACAGCGCCACTCCGGCAAGACCCGCGGCGAGGCTAAGCAAGTGGATTTCCGCGGTATAAAAAATTGCGATTACCAGCACCGCGATGATGTCATCGACGATCGCAAGAGCGGTCACAAAAACTTTGAGGGAAACGGGAACCCGGTCCCCGAGCAGAGCGAGCACACCTAAGGCAAACGCTATATCAGTCGCCATAGGAATACCCCATCCCCTTTGGGCAATTCCGGTGTGATTTAGCGATATATAAATGAGGGCCGGGACGATTGTCCCACCCAGAGCCGCGATCAACGGAAAGGCGGCTTGCTTCAACGAGGACAGCTCGCCGATCAGGACCTCGCGTTTGATTTCGAGACCCACCATGAAAAAGAAAACGGCCATCAGCCCGTCGTTGATCCACTCATGACGGGTTTCGGAGAGGAAGAAGCGTCCGAAGCCGATATCGACCCTGGTTCTCCAGATCAAGTGGTAGTTCTGTTCCCAAGGTGAGTTCGCCCAGACAAGTGCTGCAAAGGTACTGACCAGAAGCAAGATGCCGCCAGCGGCCTCCATCCTCACAAAGCGTACGAATGGACTCTTGATCGCTTCAATGGGCAGGACGGTCCTCGAAGCTGGGTTATCCGTCAACACTAAGTCTTTCATATCATTAATGACTTTCACACCGAACTATAACTTCTGCTAGTTCGCTACCCGCAGTGCACGCTCTAATCTTCCTCCGTGCACTTGGACTTCGACCTGTACGAGAGCGCGTCACATACGGGACGTCATTCACCCGGGAGCATACCAATGCGAACTGAGCCTGAGTACAACCATTTTGGGTCTCCGATAAGCAAGCTGAGATCAAGGCAACCACTGGCTTTGGAGCGGTTCCAGATCAGGCTGATGATTACATGCTTGTGCCTCGTGCTTCTTCTTGTCGCAGGTTGTGAAAATAAAGAAGAACGCCCCCAGATGGCCCCGCCCGAAGTCGAGTTCACGGAGGTCGTGCAACAGGATGTTCCTATCTTTGAGGAATGGGTTGCGCAACTGAACGGGCCGACTAACGCTGAAATCACCCCCAAAGTTCAAGGCTATCTGCTCACTCAGAATTACGAGAACGGCTACTTCGTCAAGAAAGGCCAACTTCTATATACCATCGATCCTCGACCTTTCGAGGCGCAACTCGACCAGGCCAAGGCCGAAGTGGCGGTCGCAGAAGCGAATGTATCGCGGACACAAGCGGACGTCGATCGCGACACCCCCTTGGCCGCACAAAATGCAATCCCCAAGAAGCAACTCGACAACGACGTGGCAAATTTAGCCTCATGGAAGGCGCAGCTGCAGGCCAAGCAGGCGCAGGTGCAGCAAGCAGACTTGAATCTTGCTTGGACCAAGGTTTATTCGCCCGTCGATGGTATTGCGGGCGTCTCGACTTCGCAGATTGGCGATCTGGTCGGAACGAGCACCAAGATGACCACGATCTCCCAGGTGAATCCAATCTGGGCATACTTCAACGTCAGCGAGAGTGCGTTTCTCGGCGTTGCTCCGCGGGTTGCCCGGATCATCCGCGGTGCCGGGAGCCTGAAGAACTCCGATCTTCCACCAGTCGAATTCATTCAAGCCAACGGTCTTCCTTATCCAGAGCGCGGCCAGATTATCTACGTCAACCGCCAGATCGGAACTCAAACCGGCACCATTCAGATGGCAGCGCAGTTTTCGAATGAAGGCGCCACGCTTCGTCCGGGAGGCTATGGGCAGGTCCGAATCCAGACCGGCATGAACAAGGATGCGCTGTTAATTCCTCAGGCCGCCGTTATCGAAGTTCAGTCAATGTACCAGGTCGTGGTGCTGACGCCAGATAACAAGGCCAGCTTCCGTCCGGTGAAAGTCGGGGAACGCGTCGGCCCGAATTGGGTGATCAGTGAAGGCCTGAAGCCCGGTGAAAAAGTGATTGTCGAAGGATTCATGAAGGTACGCGAAGGGGTGCCGGTCAGTCCCAAGCCATATGCCCCGGCAAAGCCAGCTGAGGGCGGGAACTGACCATGTCGAAGTTCTTTATTAATCGACCCATCGTCGCCATCGTAATCGCAATCCTGATGGTCCTGGTCGGCGTGGTCGCGATGCTCGGCCTGCCGACGGCGCAGTTTCCCAACATCGCCGATCCGATGATCCAGGTGAAGGCGACTTATCCCGGCGCCGACGCCCAAACGATTGCGGAATCTGTCGCGACTCCGATTGAGCAGCAGATGTCGGGCGTCAGCGGAATGAATTACATGTATTCGTTGAGCGCGAGTTCAGGCGGCGGGATGACGTTGTACATCGATTTCCAACTGGGAACCGATTCCAACACCGACCAGATCCTGGCGCAGATGAGGAGCGGGCAAGCGAACTCGCAACTGCCTAGCCAGGTGACTCAGCAGGGAGTGATCGTGCAGCCAGGCACAACCGCGCCTTTCATGCTGCTCGACCTCTATTCTGCCAACGGCCTATACGACAGTGTATTCCTCGCCAACTACGCCACCATCAACCTGCAGTATGCGTTAACGCGCGTTTCGGGCGTCGGGCAGGTTCAGATTTTCGGCGCTGGTCCGTACGCGATGCGAATTTGGGTCAATCCAGACAAGCTGGCTAGCCTTGGGGTGACCGTGCCTGACATAACAAACGCAGTGCAGGCGCAAAACCGGGTAAATCCCGCGGGCCAAGTCGGCGGCGAGCCAGTTCCCAATGGCCAGCAGTTTACCTATAACGTGCGCGCCCCCGGACGCCTGCCGACGGCGGAGGAGTTCAATGAAATCATCGTCCGCGCTCAACCCGACGGCTCAATTCTGCGCCTGAAAGATGTGGCTCGCGTGGAACTGGGATCGCAATACTATTCCTACCTGGCACGCTTGGGCGCTGCGGGAACGAACAAGCCTGCTCAGCCCGCCGCGCTTATCGCCATCTACCTAACCCCAGGAAGCAACGCGTTGGAAACCCGGGGGAAGGTCCTCAAGATGATGCAGGAAGCGCAAGGGAGGTTCCCGCAAGGGCTGGACTACATTGTTGCCCTTGATACGACACTCGCTGTCAGTGCCGGCATCGATGAAATCAAAAAGACTTTGATTGAAGCTTTGCTCCTCGTCATTCTGGTGGTCTACATCTTCCTACAGGGCTGGAGAGCAACGCTGATTCCGTTGCTCGCAGTTCCGGTTTCGCTGGTTGGGACCTTCGTCGTTTTTCCCATGCTGGGGTTTTCCATCAATACGCTTTCACTGTTCGGCCTGGTGCTGGCAATCGGATTGGTGGTGGACGATGCCATTGTTGTGGTGGAGGCGGTGGAGCACCACATCGAGCACGGCCTGTCTCCTCACGATGCAACCGTCAAGGCAATGGATGAAGTCTCCGGACCTGTGATTGCCATCGCCCTGATCCTGGCAGCGGTTTTCATCCCCACAGCGTTTGTTCCCGGCATCACCGGACAACTCTATAAGCAGTTCGCCGTTACCATCGCCATTTCAGTGCTCTTCTCAGCTTTCAATGCGCTGACACTCAGCCCAGCACTCTCTGCCATGCTGCTACGGCCGAAGAAAGAGGCACGGGGACCGCTCGGCGCTTTCTTTCGCTGGTTCAATCGCGTTTTCGGCAAGGCGACGGACGGTTATGTCGGCGCGTGTCATCATCTGATCCGCAAATCTGGACTTGCTTTCCTGATGCTTGGCGTGCTGACCGTAGGTGCCGGTTTCTTTGGCAAGAAGATACCCGGCAGTTTCCTTCCCGACGAGGATCAGGGATATCTGTACGCTGGCCTGCAGCTGCCCGATGCGTCGTCGCTGCAACGCTCGTCCCAGGCCGCCCGCGAAGTGGAAAAAGTGATTATGGAGACGCCCGGGGTTGACTACGTGAGCTCGGTCATGGGCTACAGCATGCTGAGCGGCGTCAACGCTACCTACAGTTCGTTCTTCTTCGTGTCATTGAAGCCGTGGGACGAACGCAAGACCCCAGAGACCAGCTACGCAGGAATCAAGGCCCATCTCCAGAAAGCGCTCTCCAGGGTACCTTCTGGAATCGCGTTCTCATTCCCGCCGCCCGCCATTCCCGGCGTTGGAACTTCGGGGGGCGCCACATTCATTCTCGAAGACCGGTCCGGCAGTGGCATCGAGTTTCTCGGGAAGAATACGCAAATTTTCATGGCGGAACTCCGCAAACGTCCCGAACTCCAGGGCGTGATGACCACAGCCCTGTTTGGTGTTCCGCAAGTCGGAGTAAAGGTTGACAACGCCAAGGCAATGACGCAGCAGATCCAATTGAGCGGTCTGTACGAAACCATACAGACGTTTATGGGCGGCGCGTTGGTCAATTACTTCAACCGCTTTGGCCTGCAATGGCAGGTGTATGTCCAGGCGGACGGTGACTTCCGTACCAAGGCCTCGAATCTCGGCAAGTTCTATGTCCGCAACGCCGCGGGCGATATGGTTCCGCTGAGTACTTTGACCAGCACGTATCCGCGTAGCGGCGCGGAGTTCGTCATGCGTTACAACTTGTTCAACTGCGTGCAAATCAACGCCTCGGCGGCGCCCGGCTACAGCTCAGGCCAGGTGATGGCCGCTCTCGAGGACGTCTTCCACAAAACCATGCCCAGCCAGATGGGCTTCGACTACAGCGGCATGTCCTATCAGGAGCAGAAGGCCGCGCAGGGCGTTTCCCCTAGCGTAGTTTTTGGACTGGCATTCTTTGTCGTCTTCCTGATCATGGCGGCGCAATACGAGAGTTGGACGCTTCCCTTCAGCGTGTTGCTTGGCGTCCCGATCGCAGTTTTCGGCGCTTTCATCGCACTCTACTTCCGGCGCCTTGACAACGATGTTTATGCCCAAATCGGACTGGTGATGCTGATTGGACTGTCAGCCAAGAATGCCATTCTGATTGTCGAGTTTGCCAAGATGGAATACGACGGCGGCAAAACTCTCATCGACGCCGCTCTTACTGGCGCCAGGCTGCGTCTGCGCCCCATTCTTATGACTGCGTTTGCCTTCATTCTCGGCTGCGTGCCGTTGTGGAGGGCCTCTGGCGCGGGCGCTATTTCGAGGCAGGTGCTCGGCACCGTGGTGATCGGCGGTATGCTAGCCGCCTCGGTGCTGGCGATCTTCTTCATTCCAGTCTCGTTCGACGTGGTCGAGCGTTTCGGTCAGTACTTCGAAAAGAAGGAAACGGCAAGAACCGAGCCGGGATCGATCACGGAAGGAGGAAAGGCATGATCCGGAAAAAACTCTCTGCCCTTCTGCTGCTTCTTCCTCTCTACGCCTGCACTGTGGGTCCGAACTACAAACGTCCCGCGGTGGACGTGCCCGGGCAGTATCGAGGGCTCGCGCCCGACACTTCGACGCAACCAACAGGCAAACCATTTGCCGAATTGCAATGGTCCGCAGTATTCCAAGATGAAGTACTTCAGAGCCTGATCAAGGAAGCGCTCACCAATAACTACGACATACGAATCGCCGCAGCACGGATCCTCGAGGCGGGCGCGGTTCTGGGGATTACTCGGGCCAATCAGTTTCCGTCGGTGGATGTAGGTGGATCGCTCGGAAACACCCGTACCCAACCCTTTCCCGGGAAATTCGACGATCGGGTACGGCGCGTATCCAGGCTTCGTGGATACTCGACTTCTGGGGACAGTATCGACGGGCGACCGAGGCGGCACGCGCCAACCTTGTAGCCAGCGAGTACGGGCAAAAGGTCGTTCGGCTCACTTTGGTGGCCGCGGTGGCAAACGCCTATTTTGAATTGCGCGAATTCGATTCCCAGCTCGAGGTTTCGAAGGAGACCGTGGCTGCAGATAAGGATATGGTGAAGCTCAACACCATAAAATTCCAGGGCGGAGACGCCGCAATAACGGATGTGTTGCAGGCGGAGATACTTTTACAACAATCCGAAGCGCAGGTCATCAGTTTGCAGCAGTCGATTGAGCAGACCGAGAATCAGATCAGCATCCTGCTCGGCCGGAACCCCGGACCGGTAACGCGTGGGCTCGCGCTTACCGTGCAACCTCACGAGCCCGAGGTGCCGACCGGACTTCCCTCCTCCATCCTTGAGCAACGTCCGGATGTGCGGCGAGCGGAGGAATCGCTGGTCGCGGCCAACGCAAATATAGGCGTGGCCAAGGCAGCCTTTTTTCCGCAGATCGCCTTGACCGGCGCGTTTGGAGTGCAAAGCGCCTCACTGACCAGCTTCCTTGGAGGCCCTACCACTGGCGCCTGGAACGTCGCGGGACTAGTCACACAGCCAATTTTCGAGGGCGGGCGGATCAAGTCCAACTACCGCTTAGCCCAGGCCCAGCATGATGAAGCGGAATTGCTTTACAAGCAGACCGTGCAACAGGCGTTCGAGGATGTCTCAAATGCGCTGGTTGGCTACAGCCAATCGCGACAGTTCCGCATGAAGCTGCAGGAACAAACAGCGACTTACAAAGAAACTGCGCGTCTCGCCAATGTGCGTTTTGAGGGTGGATACACCAGCTTCCTGGAAGTCCTGGTCACGCAGCAGCAGTACTTCACTTCAGAGCTGAGCTTGGCGCAGGCGTGGTTTGCGGAATTGAATAACTACGTTGGGCTCTATCAGTCACTAGGGGGAGGGTGGCAGCAGTAACAGGAAGGCCCAAGCCGATCGATCCGGGCGCCTGGCGTTCCCCTCGCGAGGCCGGGGGCCGAAGGCGTACAATTTTGAAGGATAGCTACGACTTCTGCTAGTGGTCAATATTTCTCTTTCCTTCTACCCTGCAAGGGCCAGGTTCTGCCCCCCAACCTTGCATTTCAGGGCGAAGGCGTCTGCCACGACAAGGGTGTCCGACAGTAGAAAAGCGAGTTCGTGCATGGCCGATCATCACCGCTTCAAATCGTAATAACGAGGAACAAAGCCGCATGAACGACGACCTTCCCATCGTTTACGTAGCCCGGCACGGAGAGACCGCGTGGAGCCTCACGGGTCAGCACACTGGACTTACCGATCTACCCCTGACAAAACACGGCGAACAAAATGCTCGCGGTCTTGCACAGCGACTCCAGGGATTAGTTTTCGCCAAGGTCTTCACCAGCCCCTTGCAGCGTGCCGTCCGGACCTGCGAATTGGCGGGATTCGGATCGGCGGCTGCAATCGATCCTGACCTGGTGGAATGGGATTACGGCGACTATGAGGGCCTCCGTAGCGTCGATATTCATAAGAAACGCCCAGATTGGAACCTTTTTCGTGACGGCTGTCCGGGAGGAGAATCTCCGGAACAAGTCGCCGCACGAGCCGACCGCGTAGTAAGTCGCGTGCGCCCCATCAAGGGAAACGTGTTGCTTTTTTCCAGCGGACACTTCATTCGGGTGCTGGCCGCGCGTTGGGCCGATATCGAGCCATTGACTAACGGTGCTCACTTCATGCTCACTACTGCGAGCCTGAGTGCGTTGGGCTATGAGGACAGTATTTCCAGACCTGTGATCCGATTGTGGAATGACACTCATCACGTCGCAGCTTGAACCGCTACCGTAGCTGTCTCCTGCGCCGAAACATTTGAGGACGTAGCGCCAATCTCAGCCGAAAGGTATTTTGATGAGCACAAAGCCTGTCAGCCAAAGCCCACTGAGCGAAAAAGGGGCATCGGTCGTCCCGATGCCACCAGCATCCGAGGACCTTGCGAAACTACGCAAACAATATGGAGTCGGTCCGATTCATTTAACGGGGACGGAGAGCGCGCTTTACGAGCGACACCTTTTGTTCGACAACGTCGTCGATATTACAGTCGCCGACGCGCGCGAGCGTTTCGAGGCTGTCGCCCACTCCGTCCGCGATATCCTCTCCCAGCGATGGATCTATACGGATGAAACATACGAACGCGCCAACCCCAAGCGTGCTTACTATCTCTCGATGGAGTTTCTTATTGGCCGTTCGCTCTCCAACAATGTCGCCAACCTTCTGCTCGATCCCATCATGAAGCAAGCCATCAAAACGAAGAACCTTGACTGGCCCTCGCTGCTCGAGCAGGAACCTGATGCCGGATTAGGGAACGGCGGCCTCGGCCGATTGGCGGCATGTTTCCTCGACTCGATGGCCACGATGCAACTGCCAGCAATGGGTTACGGGCTGCGTTACGAATACGGCATCTTCAAGCAAACCATACAGGATGGCTGGCAGCACGAGCAGCCAGACAATTGGCTGCGCCGTCCCGATCCATGGGAGGTTTGCCGCCGGCACGAGAATGTCGAAGTCAAGCTGAATTGCTCCTTCGAGCTGCACGGAGGCAGCCTGCGCGCAGTACCGGGTCACCCGTCTACTCTGATCGGTATGCCATATGACCGTCCTGTCGTCGGCTACGGGGACAAAACCATCAATACGCTGCGGCTTTGGGCAGCGGCCGCGCCTGATTACTTCGATTTCCAGGAGTTCAGCAGCGGCGATTTCGTCGCGGCGCTGGCGCAGACTCTGAGCGCCGAGTCACTCACACGCGTGCTCTATCCCGACGATTCGACGACACTAGGGAAAGGTCTGCGCTTCGTGCAGGAATATTTTCTTGTCGCCTGCTCGATTGGCGATCTCCTGCGGCGCTTCAGGCGCAGTAACTCCGACTGGAATACGCTGCCTGAGAAGGTAGCTATCCAGCTCAATGACACGCATCCTACCATGGCAGTTCCCGAGTTGATGCGATTCCTGCTGGACGAAGCACACCTCGGATGGGATCAGGCGTGGGACATCACCAACAAAACCTTGGCGTATACGAATCACACGCTGCTACCCGAGGCTTTAGAGAAGTGGCCGGTCGCGTGGTTTGAAACGATCGTGCCGCGTCATTTGGAAATCATCTACGAGATCAATCGGCGCCTGCTCGATGCTGTACGGAAACGTTTTCCCGGAGATGAAGGCCGAATCCAACGCGTCAGCCTGATCGAGGAAGGCCCGGCCAAGCAGGTCCGCATGGCTAACCTCGCGATCGTCGGCTCCCACAGCACCAACGGCGTGGCTGCGATCCACTCCCAGTTGCTGCGCACCATGACGGTCAAGGACCTGGCGGAAGTGTTTCCCGACCGCTTCAGTAATAAGACGAACGGCGTCACCCCCCGGCGCTGGCTGTTGTTGGCAAACCCACCACTCGCGCAGACCATTACCGAAGCGATCGGTGATGGATGGATCACGGACCTGAGTCAACTTAGCAAACTCAAGCCCCTTGCAGACGACAAGAGCCTTCACGCCGCCTTTCTGAAAGCCAAGCGCGAGGCCAAGTGCCAGTTCGCCAGTTGGCTTAAGATGACGTCAGGCCAGACCGTGGATCCCGATACGGTCCTCGATGCCCAGGTCAAGCGTATTCACGAATACAAACGGCAACTGCTGAATGCACTCCGGATTGTGGTCCTTTACAATCGGCTTCGAGAAAACCCGAATCTAGAAATGCCGCCACGGACGTTTCTCTTTTCGGGCAAGGCCGCGCCAGCTTACCAGTTGGCGAAGCTCATTATCAAGTTCATCAACAATCTTGCAGGCACGGTCGACGGCGATCCTATTGTGCGCGGGCGGCTCAAAGTACTATTCGTACCCGAGTACAACGTGTCCCTGGCCGAGAAGCTCATCCCCGCCAGTGACGTCTCTAACCAGATTTCGACCGCGGGATATGAGGCGAGCGGCACCAGCAACATGAAATTCATGATGAATGGAGCCCTGACCATCGGCACGCGCGACGGCGCGACCATTGAGATGGCGGAGGAGGCAGGGGAGGACAACTTCTTCCTCTTCGGCCTTACTGCAAAGCAAGTGGAGGACAGCAGTAGTTGGTACAATCCTTTCTGGCATTACGAGCACGAGCCGGAGACCCGCGCCGCGCTGGATTTGATATTCTCCGACTATTTCAGCCGCAATGAGCCGGGTGTTTTCGAACCCTTGCGCGCCACTCTTCTGACTCACGGGGACCACTACATGCATCTCGCGGACCTTAAGTCGTATCTCGAGGCAGACCAGCGGCTTCTCAAGTTGTACGCGGACCCCGATGCCTGGGCGCGCAAGGCAATTCTGAATGTGGCAGGCTCGGGAAAGTTCTCCAGTGACCGCACCATCCGCGAATACGCTACGGAGATATGGAAGGTGGAACCGTGTCCAGTGCTCTAGAAACCCGTCCAGCACCCACCGGCCAGGGTAATAATAATGAGATGGCGATCTCCCCACTTGCAGGCAAACCCGCGCCAAAAGAAATGCTGGTAGATGTGGCCAAGCTTGAACGCGAATATTTTGAACGCAAGCCAGACCTTGAAGATCCCAATCAGATGGTCATCTTTGGCACCAGTGGACATCGCGGTTCGCCGTTCCACGGTAGCTTCACCGAAGCTCACATTCTCGCCATGACGCAGGCCATCTGCGACTACCGGCGCACTCAGGGTACGGATGGCCCACTCTATATGGGCAAAGACACCCACGCAGTATCCGGGCCGGCACAACGCACCGCGCTCGAGGTGCTGGCCGCGAATAACGTGGAAACCATCATCCAGGAGAATGACAAGGTCACTCCCACGCCGGTCATCTCACGAGCTATCCTCGTCTACAACCGCGGCCGCAAAGACCATCTCTCAGATGGCATCGTGATCACCCCATCGCACAATCCGCCAGAAGACGGAGGCTTCAAGTACAACCCGACTAACGGCGGACCAGCCGACACCCACGTGACCCAGTGGGTCGAAGATCGCGCCAATGATTTACTGCGAGGCCACAATGCCGGCGTCAAACGAATTCCCTTCCCCGCAGCCATCAAGGCTGAAACCACGCATCAGGAGGATTTCGTTCTGCCTTACGTTCATGATCTGAAGAACGTCGTTGACATCGACGTTATCCGTGGCGCCGGCCTGAAGCTTGCGGTCGACCCGCTCGGCGGCGCGGCGCGGATTTACTGGGAGCCAATCAACTCGATCTATGGCTTGAACGTGGTGGTCGTAAATCCTGTAGTCGATCCGACCTTCTCATTCATGACAGTCGACCACGACGGCAAGATCCGTATGGACTGTTCGAGCCCGTACGCGATGGCCCGGCTCGTCGGACTGAAGGATCAGTATCAGGTCGCCTTCGCCAACGATCCGGACTCGGACCGGCACGGCATCGTCACGCCCTCGTCAGGGCTGCTGAACCCGAATCACTATCTTGCAGTATCCATCGACTATCTGCTTACGCACCGTCCACGATGGAGCGCGCACGTTTCAGTGGGCAAAACGCTGGTTAGCAGCAGCATGATAGACCGGGTAGTAAACAAGCTTGGCCGCAAGCTCTGCGAAGTGCCGGTCGGGTTTAAATGGTTTGTTCCAGGCTTAGTCGATGGGTCGCAGTGCTTCGGAGGAGAAGAAAGCGCCGGCGCAAGTTTCCTGCGGCTCGATGGCACGGTGTGGACGACCGATAAAGACGGCCCGATCATGGATTTGCTGGCGGCCGAGATCACGGCTCGCACCGGCAAGGATCCGGGCGAACACTACCGGGAATTGACTGCGGAGTTCGGCACGCCGTATTACACTCGCATCGATGCGCCCGCCAGTCCCGAGCAGAAGGCGAGCCTGCAGAAGTTGTCGCCCGAGGCGGTTAAAGAGTCTAGCCTGGCGGGCGAGCCGATCACTGCCAAGCTGACTCGCGCTCCCGGTAACAATGCCCCGATCGGCGGTCTGAAAGTCGTAGCCGGAAGCGGATGGTTTGCAGCCCGCCCATCGGGCACCGAGAACATCTACAAGATTTACGCGGAAAGCTTCAAGGATAAGGCTCACTTGAACGCCATCGTGAGCGAGGCGCAGACGATTGTGGGCCACGCGCTTGCAGGCAACTGATTCTCCGAGAAGTCACGAATGAGTTTTCAATTTACCGAGGTGGAATCATGAAAGCGACACAACTGCTTTACGATATCGGCCAGAGTCTTTGGCTGGACAACATCACACGTGATCTTCTGGAGACGGGCACACTAGAGCGCTATATCAAAGACCTATCGGTAACCGGCCTCACTTCGAATCCCACGATTTTTGATCATGCCATCAAGAACAGTACCGCTTATGACACAGCGATCCACGAAGATCTGAAGAAGGGCAAGTCGGGCGAGGCGCTTTTCTTCGACCTTGCGCTCGACGACCTTACTCGTGCCGCCGATCTTTTTCGACCCATCCATGACCGAACCAACCGAGTCGATGGATGGGTGTCATTAGAAGTTTCTCCATTGCTCGCTTACGATACGGCCAGCACAATTGCCGCCGCCAAAGACCTCAATTCCCGGGCTGGGCGACCCAATCTCTTCATCAAGATTCCAGGAACAAAAGAAGGGCTGCCTGCGATTGAGGAAGCTATCTTCGCCGGGCTCCCGATCAACGTCACACTATTGTTTTCCCGTGAGCAATATGTCGCATCGGCCGAAGCATTCTTGCGTGGCATCGAGCGGCGTATTGAGGCAGGGCTCGACCCGAATGTCGGCTCGGTTGCCTCGGTGTTCATCAGCCGTTGGGACGTCGCGGTTGCAAGTAAAGTGCCGGAGGCGCTGCACAACCGTATCGGCATCGCGATCGCCAAGCGCACCTACAAGGCATATCGCACTCTGCTGAGTTCGCCACGCTGGCAGCGCGTGTACAATCTCGGCGCTCGCCCGCAGCGTCTCCTGTGGGCTAGTACGGGCACAAAAGATCCGGCAGCTTCCGACATCCTGTACGTCAAGTCGCTCGCTGCACCGTTCACGGTAAACACCATGCCTGAAGCCACATTGAAGGCCCTCGCCGAACACACGGACCTCGGCCCGATCCTGCCCGCCGACGGCGGTGATTGTGAAGAAGTACTGGCGCAGTTTGCCAAGGCGGGAGTTGACATTGATGCATTGGCCGCCCAACTTCAGGATGACGGCGCGAAATCATTCGTCAAGTCGTGGAACGAATTGATGGCGGTGATCAAGTCCAAGGAAGCCGACTTGAAATCCAAGGTCGCCTAAGAGGCTTTTTGATTCGTTGACAGATTCAGCGCGCGGAAGGGCTCACGCGTTAGAGGACTTCTTCATGAAGGTGCTGGTGATTGATGTGGGCGGAACTCACGTGAAGATCCTTGTCACCGGACAAAACACGCCTCGGAAGTTTCCCTCTGGGCCAAAAATGACGCCACAACAGATGGTCGCCGGCGTCAAAAGACTCGCGGGAACGTGGAAATATAACGCCGTCTCGATGGGATATCCCGGCCCGGTTCTGCAAAACAGGCCGGTCGCCGACCCTCATAACCTGGCGCCCGGGTGGATCGGGTTTGATTTTGAAGTTGCATTCGGGTGCCCGATTAAAATCACTAATGATGCAGCCATGCAGGCTTTGGGAAGTTACAAAGACGGCAAAATGCTCTTCCTGGGCCTCGGCACCGGCCTCGGTTCCGCGCTGGTGGTGAATGGCATCGTGGAACCCATGGAACTTGGCCATCTCCCGTACAAAAAAGGCACGTACGAGGACTACGTGGGCCGCGAGGGATTCGAAGAACGAGGCAAGAAGAAGTGGCGTCGCGATGTAGCGGATGTGGTTGCGCGCCTGATCGCGGCGCTTGAGCCCGACGACGTCGTCTTGGGCGGAGGCAATGTTAAGGAATTGAAACAGTTGCCTCCACACTGCCGAGCCGGAAACAACGCTAACGCCTTCGTCGGAGGGTTTCGACTCTGGGAGCAACCTGGAGATTCGCAGACTGCTCTTCGTCCCCAAAGCGTTTCGAACAACCAGAAAAAACGAAAGGAAAAAGGAAATGGCAGCGCGCGTGGAACCAATCACCGGAAAGTCAGCCGTCAAACGCCCAGCCTGGAAAGGCCTCGAAGATCACTCTAAGGATATCCGGAAAACACATCTCCGGAACCTCTTTGCAGATGATCCCAAGCGCGGCGAGCGTCTGGCATTGGAAGCTCTGGGCATTTATCTGGATTATTCGAAGAACATAGTCACGGATGAAACTCTCAAGCTTCTGGTTCAACTTGCCGAAGAGTCCGGCCTGCAGGCGAGAATCGACGCAATGTTCCGCGGCGAGAAGATCAATGTCACGGAAAAGCGGGCGGTTCTGCATGTCGCTTTGCGTGCCCCGCGCGGAACGTCAATCGTGGTAGACGGTGAAGACGTCGTGCCCGCCGTCCACGCTGTGCTCGACAAGATGACGGATTTCAGCAATCGTCTCCGGAGCGGCGCCTGGAAAGGTCATACCGGCAAGCGCATTCGCAACGTCATTAACGTCGGTATCGGTGGATCGGATCTCGGTCCGGTGATGGCGTACGAGGCGCTCAAGCATTACAGCGATCGGAATATGACCTTCCGGTTCGTTTCCAACGTGGATGGCACTGATTTTGCGGAAGCGGTCCGCGATCTCGACCCATCCGAGACGCTTTTCATCATCTCTTCAAAGACCTTCACGACGCTGGAGACGATGACCAACGCACATTCCGCGCGCGACTGGTCAATGGCAGGTCTGGCAGGAGACGAGAAATCGGTAGCAAAACATTTTGTCGCGGTGTCGACCAACACCAAAGAAGTAGAGAAGTTCGGTATCGATACTGCGAACATGTTCGGATTTTGGGATTGGGTCGGCGGCCGCTACTCCATGGACTCGGCGATCGGCTTGTCCACGATGCTGGCCATCGGTCCGGACAATTTTCGCTCTATGCTGGATGGCTTTCATCAGATAGACGAACATTTCCGCAGCACTCCGTTCGAGCGCAACCTGCCAGTACTGATGGGGCTTCTCGCCGTCTGGTACAACAACTTCTTCGGCGCTCAAACAGTAGCCGTTCTGCCTTATGAGCAATACCTGAAGCGATTCCCTGCTTACCTGCAACAGTTGACCATGGAGAGCAATGGTAAATATGTCACGCTCGACGGAACACCGGTAAACTACGATACCGGCCCGATCTACTGGGGCGAGCCAGGAACCAACGGTCAGCACTCGTTCTATCAGTTGATCCATCAGGGAACGAGGCTGATCCCGTGCGACTTTATCGGCTTTGCCAAGTCGCTGAATCCGCTCGGCCGCCATCACGACATGCTCCTGGCGAATGTCTTCGCCCAGACCGAGGCGCTGGCTTTCGGTAAGACTCCGGAGCAGGTCAAGGCCGAAGGAACGCCGGATTGGCTTGTGCCCCACCGAGTTTTCGAAGGCAATCGTCCCTCGAACACGATCCTTGCCGATCGGCTTACGCCCGAAGTATTGGGCAAACTGGTCGCGCTGTACGAGCATTCCGTGTTCACGCAAGGAACGATCTGGAACATCAATTCCTTCGACCAATGGGGTGTCGAGCTTGGCAAAGCGCTGGCACAACGCATCATCCCGGAACTCGAAAGCAAAACAGAACCCGCGCTCAGCCACGACAGTTCGACGAACACCTTGATCCGCCGCTACCGGAAACTCAGGGAGGCGGCGTGACGGACGTTTCTTGAGAATGTCCAGGCAAGACAAAATCACCGCTGCGAGACAGCGATCGAACAAACTTTTCTATAAAGGAGTTACACATGCAACTCGGAATGGTTGGTCTCGGAAGAATGGGAGCAAATATGGTACTGCGTCTTCTCAAGAACGGCCACAGTTCCGTGGTCTTCGACAGGTCAGCGAAGGCGGTTGAGGAATTGGTTCAACAGAAGGCGACTGGTTCTGGAACGCTGCAGGAGTTCGCGAAGAAACTGGAAAAGCCGCGGGCAGTGTGGCTGATGGTCCCGGCTGCAGCCGTCGATGAGACCATCGCTGGCCTTCTGCCGCATCTGGAATCGGGAGACATCCTCATTGATGGCGGCAATTCCTATTACGTCGACGACATTCGTCGTGCGAAGGAACTCGCGCCCAAGGGCATTCACTATGTAGATGTGGGGACGAGCGGCGGCGTGTGGGGCCTGGAGCGCGGCTATTGCATGATGATTGGCGGCGAGAATGATGTCGTCAAACATCTTGATCCCATCTTCGCGACGCTGGCGCCAGGCATTGGCGATATCCCGCGGACTCCGGGACGCGAAAAGGCCTCTGGCACCTCTGAACAGGGCTACCTGCACTGCGGGCCGAACGGCGCCGGCCACTTCGTGAAAATGGTGCACAATGGAATCGAGTACGGAATTATGGCGGCCTATGCTGAAGGCTTAGGCATATTGCGCTCCGCCAATGTAGGCAAGCAGCAACACGCGATCGACGCCGAGACCACGCCCCTGCGCGATCCCGACCACTATCAGTACGACCTGAACCTGCCGGATGTCGCTGAAGTGTGGCGACGCGGCAGCGTGATCGCTTCGTGGTTGCTTGATCTCACGGCATCTGCGCTGCTTCAGGATCCTGGTCTTTCTCAGTTCGCCGGACGAGTCTCCGATTCCGGTGAGGGTCGCTGGACCATTAAAGCCGCTATCGACGAGGCCGTGCCCGCACCGGTTCTGACAACCGCGCTCTATGAGCGATTCAGTTCGCGCGGCGAAGCTGATTTCGCCAACAAATTGCTGTCCGCCATGCGTTTCCAGTTTGGTGGGCACCATGAAAAACCAGCCGATAAATCGCAGGCCGCTTAAGGGAGACAATCTATGAATAACGCAGTTGACTCAGATGCGCTGGTCTTTTTCGGTGCCACCGGCGATCTCGCCTACAAGAAAATCTTTCCCGCACTGCAGGCGATGATCAAGCGCGGTCATCTCGATGTGCCGGTGATTGGAGTCGCGAAGGCGGGATGGAACGTTAATCAACTCCGCGCGAGAGCCAAGGACAGCTTGGAAAAACACGGTGGAATCGACGCCGCAGCTTTCGAGAAGCTGAGTGGACTGCTGCGCTATGTTGATGGCGATTACTCGGATCGCGCCACCTTCGACGCGCTTCGCAAAGAACTAGATGGGTCTCAGCATCCGGCACATTACCTGGCTATTCCGCCACAGCTGTTTGGAATCGTCGTCGAACATCTGGCAAACTCCGGATCGGCCAAGGGAGCTCGCGTAATTGTTGAAAAACCGTTTGGAAGCGATCTGCAGTCTGCTCAGGCACTCAACCGGATTCTGCATGCGACCTTTGCCGAGAGCAACATCTTTCGCATCGATCACTACCTCGGAAAACGGCCGGTTCGCAACATGTTCATGTTCCGCTTCGCCAACGCTTTCATGGAGTCATTCTGGAATCGCAACTACATCGAGAGCGTCCAGATCACGATGGCGGAAGATTTCGGAGTCCAGGGCCGCGGCGCCTTCTACGATGAAACTGGCACCATTCGCGACGTCATCCAGAATCATCTGTTTCAGGTTCTCTGTAACCTGGCTATGGAACCTCCGGTCCGGACCGACAGCGAAGCCGTTCGCGATGAGAAAGTCAAAGTTCTGAGAGCAATGCCACCACTAGATGCGAACAATCTCGTGCGCGGACAATTCAAAGGCTACCTCAACGAAAAAGGAGTAGCCCCGAGTTCGCACACCGAAACATTCGCGGCGCTGCGATTGGAAATCAACTCATGGCGCTGGCAAGGCGTCCCTTTCTACATCCGAGCCGGCAAGAGTTTGCCCGTAACGTGCACGGAAATCCTTGGCCGGTTCCGCAAACCTCCCGCGATACTCCCAGCCAGCGCTCTGAAGGAGAACCATATGCGTTTCCGCATTAGTCCGGATGTAGCCATAGCGATAGGCATGACGGTGATGGCTCCGGGAGACGATATGACCGGCCTGACCGCGGAAATGCTGGCGAGCCGCCATCCCACCGCAGAAGAAATGGATGCTTACGAGCGAGTACTCGGAGACGCGATGGAAGGAGACACCACGCTCTTTGCGCGCCAAGACTATGTAGAAGAAGCATGGCGCATAGTCGATCCGGTGTTGAAAGAGACGACGCCGGTTTTTCAGTACGATCCCAAGACATGGGGGCCGAATGAAGCACAGCGAGTCGCGCCGCCCACCGGCGGCTGGCACAACCCGACAGTTGCGCCTCCCGCGAAACCTGGTGCTGCCCAAGCCGCGTGAGTAGTTGGAGTGGTGAAGATGAAAGTCGAAATATTTCCTGATCCGGAATCCGTCGCCCAGCAAGCAGCTGCACTCATCGCCCTGGAAGCTCGAGCCGCCGTGGCCGCCCGTGGACGTTTCACTATGGCAGTCAGTGGCGGCCACACTCCGTGGCTAATGCTGCGTGCTCTCAGTGGGGAGGATGTTCCCTGGAAAAACGTGCACTTGGCGCAGGTCGACGAACGTATCGCGCCCGCGGGAGATCCGGATCGAAACCTTACTCACCTGAACGAAAGCCTGCATGCGCCGCTGCGTCCCGATCAGATCCTGGCCATGCCGGTTGAATCTCCTGATCTTGAAGCTGCAGCGGCACGGTATGCCGCAACTCTCGGCGCGATCGCAGGCACGCCTCCCGTGCTCGATCTGGTCCACTTGGGTCTCGGCCCCGATGGCCACACTGCTTCGCTGGTCCCGGGGGATCCGGTACTCGAAGTGACCACCGCAGACGTTGCCCTCACCGGCATCTATCAGAAGAAGCGCCGGATGACGTTGACCTACCCGATTATCAATCGATCCCGTCGCATTCTGTGGCTTGTAACTGGAAGTGAAAAGGTCGAGATGCTTGACCGACTGCGCAAGGGCGATGCGTCTATTCCGGCCGGCCGGGTTCGGCAGGATCAGGCGGTGCTGTTCGCGGACAAAGCCGCCGCAGGCCAACTGGCGGCGTAAAGCGAATTTTAAGAATCAGCTGACGAAGGGAACCATGAGCGTTCTGCTGGAGCACCCTGCCGCACAGTCGGACCCCTCGAGGCCAATGGCGATCGACACGAGAGGCATGAGCTCTCCGCTCGGAAGCACTGTCCGTGATGGAGGGGTGAACTTCAGCATCTTCTCCCGAGCTGCGTCGGCTGTAGAGTTGCTGCTCTTCGACCGTGAAGACGATGCCCGGCCGATCCGCGTGATTGCGATTGATTCGTTTACGAATCGAACCTATCACTACTGGCACGTGTTTGTGCCGGGCGTGCAACCGGGCCAGATTTACGGCTATCGAGTGCACGGTCCCCACGACCCTGAAAACGGGATGCGGTTTGATTCGAGCAAAGTCCTGCTCGATCCCTACGCAAAGGGTGTTGCGGTTCCCAGGAACTACGATCGCGAAGCTGCCCGCCAGGAAGGCGGCGATGCCGCCACGGCTATGAAGAGCGTAGTGGTTGATACCAGCACATACGATTGGGAAGGCGATGCGCCGCTGCGATGCCCGTCGTCACAGACCATCGTGTACGAAATGCATGTACGCGGCTTCACCCGCGATCCGAACTCAGGTGTCTCTGATGAGATACGGGGGACGTACGCCGGATTAATCGAGAAGATTCCTTACCTCCAGCAACTTGGCATCACGGCGGTTGAACTCCTTCCGATCTTTCAATTTGACCCCCAGGACTGTCCGCCGGGCCACGTCAACTATTGGGGGTATGCGCCGGTTTCATTCTTTGCGCCCCACCAGACGTATAGCTCGCGTCAAGACCATCTCGGCCCAGTGGATGAATTTCGTGACATGGTCAAAGCTCTCCATCGTGCCGGTATCGAGGTCATTCTCGACGTAGTATTCAACCACACCGCGGAGGGCGACCACACCGGACCGACGCTTAGTTTCCGCGGCCTCGCTAACGACGTCTACTACATTCTGGAAAAGGATCGCTCTCGTTACGCCAACTACAGCGGCACTGGGAATACTCTCAATGCAAACAATCCCATCGTCCGGCGAATGATCGTCGACAGCTTGTGTTACTGGGTTGAGGAAATGCACGTGGATGGCTTCCGGTTCGATCTCGCATCTATCCTGGCGCGCGATTCGGCAGGCCAGTTGATGTCCAGCCCACCGGTGCTTTGGGACATTGACTCGGACCCCGCGCTCGCCGACACCAAGATCATCGCCGAAGCCTGGGACGCAGCCGGTCTGTACCAGGTTGGCAGCTTTATCGGAGACAGCTGGAAGGAGTGGAATGGCCGCTTCCGTGACGATGTTCGCAGTTTCGTTCGCGGTGAGAGAGGTTCGGTGGGACGTGTCGCCGACCGGTTTCTCGGCAGCCCTGAAATCTACAGCCACAAAGAGCGAGAAGCCGAGCAGAGCGTCAATTTCGTGACTTGTCACGACGGTTTCACGCTTAATGATCTCGTCTCATACGACCAGAAGCACAACCTAGAGAACGGCGAAGGCAATCGGGACGGCACCGACGATAATCGAAGCTGGAATTGCGGCGTCGAGGGTCCGACCGATGATCCCACTATCGAGAAGCTGCGAAATCGGCAGGTGAAGAATTTTCTGACCATCACCCTGCTCTCGCTCGGTGTCCCTATGGTTCTAATGGGCGACGAAGTGCGGCATACGCAATACGGCAATAACAACGCATACAGCCAGGACAATAAAATTAGTTGGTTTGATTGGAGCCTATTGGAGAAGCATGCCGACGTGCATCGCTTTCTCCGACTGCTCATCGAACGCCGAGTCTTGCGCGACTTAGAAGCTGAGCTCCATCGAAAAACCCTTCACCAAATGCTGCAGGCGGCGACGAAAGCCTGGCACGGCGTAAACCTCAACCAGCCCGATTGGAGCGATGATTCCCACAGCTTTGCCTTCGGTGCGGTGTTGCCAAAGGAGAACTTGCTATTTCATCTAATCGCAAACGCCTATTGGGAACCGCTCACTTTTGAACTCCCCGCGGTGAATAACGGCCGTCGAGATCCATGGCACCGGTGGATCGACACCACGCTCGACTCCCCGCAGGACATCGTCTCATGGCCAGAAGCCACTTCGGTTCCCGGCTACTCTTATCGGGTCGGTCCGCGCTCCGTCGTCGTGCTTTACGCCAATACCGACCCAGAAACTACGTAGGCCCGGCCGCCCCCGCCCGTGCTGCCGAGCTAAGCTCGGCATACTTCGCATCAGTGCACTAGTTCACACGTACCGAATCGAGTCGCGAAACGCGGGCTTCTGTGCTCTACTTAACCGTTCTAGACACTTGGAGATGTCCGGTGGCGACGAAAGACCAGCCGAGCAACCCCGTCCATAAGATTGAATCCGTCGCGTTCCACCACGCTGAGCTACAGAGCGAACGTCTGCGCATTTTCGGTGTACTGGGCGTCGTCGCGATTTTCATCACGGTCACAGTCGTGCGCGTGTTCGTTATCCGCACGGTTTCCACTACCACTCCATGGGCCTGGCAATTTGGATTGGCAGCTGCGATCATAATCTACGAAGTATGGATGCTGTGGCGCGTCAACCTCGCTTTAAGATCGGAGCACAGACTTCCGCTTGGATTCTGGATTCTCAGCACAATCTTGGAAACTTCCATCCCCGCGTTCGCGATCGCCTTTCTTACCAGTGAACAGTTCGAGCCCGCCTATCGGCCGCTGGCGAGTCCCGCAGTGCTGGTTTTCTTTATTTTCATTATTCTTTCGACGCTGCGGTTGAATCCCGGAATCTGCCTGCTTTCCGGAGTGGTCGCATGCGCTACCTACTTCTCTGCTGCTCTGTACCTCGGCTGGCGCCCTCCGGTTCCCGGCATCCCGGCCCCAGTCACGCAAACGAGCGTCAGCCTGGCCGCCGTTATTCTGTTGACGGGTGGCCTCGTCGCCGCCGCGGTTGCTGCTCAGATCCGCAAGCACGTCGAGGCAGCGCTTCGCGAGGCGGAAACCAAACGCAGGCTGGAAGCGGTCCAACACGATCTACAAGTCGCACGCTCCATCCAGCAATCTCTCTTACCGAAAGAGACTCCGCAGATTCCAGGCTTCGAAATCGCCGGGTGGAACCAGCCCGCCGACGATACCGGAGGCGACTACTTTGATTGGAAAACCCAGCCTGACGGCAAGGTGGTTGTAAGCCTCGCTGACGTCACTGGCCACGGCATCGGTCCCGCTCTGGTGGCGGCTGTGTGCCACGCCTATGCGCGTTCCAGTTTCAGCGTGACACTCGACCTGATGGAAGCTTTCGAGCACATCAACCAGGCTCTCGGCGCCGATCTCCAGACCGGGCGCTTCGTGACTTTCGTCGCTGCCCTCTGTAGGCCGGACAGCCCGGAACTCCAACTGCTCTCCGCTGGCCACGGTCCACTCTTCATTTATTCTCGTTCGGAAGATCAGTTCGTCGATGTGAACCCCCAGGCCGTCCCGTTTGGCATCCTTCCCTTCTTCCGCTCGGACCCTCCGGCACAACTCCATCTCGGGTCCGGCGATCTAGTGATCCTGCCGACAGACGGCTTCTTTGAATGGGAAAACGAACAGGGTGAGCAATTCGGTGTCGAGCGGATGGAAGAAGTGATTCGCGCCTCGCAAAAGCTGGCTCCGCCTGACATCATCGCACAACTCTACAATGCGGTCACGAAATTCTCCCAGGGAACCAAGCAACAGGATGACCTCACCGCTGTGGTCATTAAGCGGTTGTAGGCGACTCTGGCCTCGGATCGTACAAACGCGGGAGATATGAGCCGTAAGGCGACAGCATCCTCACCGTGATGACAACCGCCGGCAGAAGATAAACAAAGCTCCCAAAGACCCACATCAAAGCGCCCGCCAGTGCCTGATCGTCGAGCGGTGAAATCGGGAAGAGGCGAGACGCTCCAGCATACGACGGATACAGAACCCGATCACAGAATGCCAGAAATGCCGAAAGCGCATCGTTCGCCAGCATTCCGAGAAAAAGATATAGAGGAATCGACCACCGTGGCCACTTCGCGACGCTCGGCCACGGCTGCACCACGGGCCACCAGAACAAAATCGAAGTGGCAAAGAAACACGTGTGCTCAATCTCGTGCCAACAATCCGAACGAAGCGCAAACTCAAATGCTTTTGGAGAGTGCCAGCCAATCAGAGTGACAGCAGCGGCAAGCCAGCAGAATACCGGATGTGTCAACGTGCGCCCCACCCATTGCACTGGCGGCCAGCGCAAGAACGGACCCAACACAACACGAACCAATCGCTGCGGGAGCCCGTGCAAGACCGGGAGAGCCGGTGCACCCAACAAAATCAAGGGCGGAGCAACTGCCATAAGAAGAATATGCTGCACCATATGGATCGAAAGCAGGTCGTCATCAAAGACCGCAAGAGGAGATCCGACGGCAATCCAAAGAGCAAGCACTCCACTCATAAAACACGCCAGCTGCCACGTTGAAACAAAAATCGGGAAAAGGCTCCGCAGCCGGTACCAGCCTCGCAAGTAGATGAGCGCCGTGATCACGAGAGCCAGCGTAACTGGTACCGGAAGCACCCACGATTGCAATACGGTTTGGATTGCGGAAGACATCAGTCGCTTTACTGGCCCGTTGAGGATGATCCCGTCGTCCCTGCTCCCAGCACAACCTCGCGGACGGCGTTACTGGCTGGAGCTTGTCCGACTGGATGCAGAGTTTCAAGGAAAGCTACCAGAGCCGTCGTTTCCGCCGGACTCAAGTTTTTCCCGTAGGCCGGCATGTTGCCGCCGCCCTGGATTACTTGTCGAATAAGCTGGTCCCGCGTAAGCCGGAGGGCGACACGGTCGAGCGCGGGCCCGCGTTTGCCTCCCATATCATCCAGTGAGTGGCAGTTATGACACTGCTTGGCCTGAAAAACCAGGGCGCCCCGGCGCTCGAGAGCGGTGCGTCCTTGCAGATATTCAGGCGGAATCGTCACGCTGCTCCAAGCGTCCATGATCGGACTCCATGGAGTATGCAGCCCCAACTGGGTCAAACTGCCAAGCATTACGGCAACCAGCAGAATCGTGAGCACGGCAATCGGCCTGCGCTTCCAACTCTTCTCACCTTCGCCAGCGATAAAAGGCAGTAACAGGAGTCCGACAATCCCGATCACCGGCCCAATCATAAGTATCGGGGTTTCAGCCGACGGCGGCAGGAAAGACAACACCGCATAAAGCCAGAGAAAAAAGAAATCCGGCCGCGGCGCGGTCTGAATAATCGTGGGGTCGGGCTGACCGCTCGGACCAAATGGCCCAAGCAGAACCGCGCACGCTGCGATCGAAAGAAGAATGAAACCCGAAAAGAAAACATCCTTCCAAATCGCGTAGGGAACGAATGGAACTCCTTCCTTATGCGTGAGCTCGTGATATTCCTGCAAATAGGTTGCACGTCGCACAATCCGCCCCGGCATGGGCCACTCATTCACACCCAACTTCAACACCATCAGCAGATGCACGCCAATGAGCGCGATCAGCAAGCCCGGAACCAGAAAAACATGCACCGCGAAAAACCGCGAGAGCGTGGGTCCCGCAATAATCGGCCCGCCCAACATCAAATTTACCGCCCACGGGCCAATTACCGGAACCCGGCTCGCAATCGAAGCTCCGATTCCCAATCCCCAATAAGCATCCTGATCGAATCGCAATACCTGTCCGGTAAAAGCCATGGCCAGCGTCATCAGAAGCAGGAAAACTCCCACCATCCAGGTCAATTCCCGCGGAAACTTGTAGGCTCCAAAGAGAAAAACCTGCACCATGTGAATCAGAACAATCGCGACCATGAAATTCGAGCCCCATCCGTGCAAGCCTCGAATGAACCAACCGAGCGAGATGCCATGATTCAGAATCTGCAGGCTGTTCCACGCCTCCCCGGCGGAAGGCACATAAATGAGAGCGAGCAGAATCCCGGTAACGATTTGGAGGATAAAGCAGGTCAGAGCAGCACTACCGAAAACATAAAACCAGCTAGCGGTCTCGCGAGGGACACGATGCCTGGCCGTTTCGCGAATCTCCGCGCCGAGCTGCAGCCGTTGATCAAGCCACTCCCACACTTGCCTGATCACGCGCATGGTGGCCTCGTGTCCGTCGTTCTCGCAGTTGGGCTCCCTGTGGTCGGCATTTCGCCCGCCTTGATAAACAATTTCCCTTCGCCAACTTTGTAGTGGTAAGTGAATAGTCCCCGCGGAGGAGGTCCGGAAGCCCGCGATCCATCCTGGTAGTAGGCGCCGCCGTGGCACGGACACATAAACAGGTTCGATTGCGGAAACCATCGAACCGGACATCCCAGGTGGGCGCAGTTAATCGCAAAAACCTGAAAATTCTGTCCATCTATGTTTCGGACCCAGCAGGCTATGTCTGCCGTTTCTCCATCCCATGGATTCACGACGGGATTTCGATAGGTCGCCAACCGCGTCTGTCCCGCAGGAAACTGTCTCAGTTCGCCGAGAGACAACCACGATTCGTATCCAATTTTCCGTGCGTGAGCGACCGGGGAAAGGATGTAACGCACAATCGGAATCGCCAGGATCACACCGACAATGCCGTTCAAAAATAATCCAAGTTTCAAGAGCATCGCCCGCCGCGACACTCCATTGGTTGCAGCAGTCATGGAAGCCCTCCCGCAGCGCGTTCCACAGACGTTTTCGGATAGGGTTGGCCCGGCAACCGAGGCCGCTGCGCAGTCAGCCACGCGACCACGTCGGAAATTTCTTGCGCCGACATGGGGTGGCCCGGAACATCATCTCGCCAATCCGGAGCTCCCATCTCAGGCCGGCCGATAATCACATTCGTTCGCAGATCCTGATCACTCACCAACGCAAGGTACGATCCGTTCACGATCGAACTCGCTTTTGCGCCTCCCTTGCCGCCCACACCGTGACACGATAAACAGTACGTCGCGTATACATCGGCGCCTTTGTTCGGATCACCGCCCTGCTCAGCCGTATAGGGAGGAAGGCTGACGCCCCGCAAGCCATCGGGCTTCGCCCACGATCGGATTCCGTTCACGATGGCGTCAATCTGCTTGTCAGTGAGCATGCCGCCCGCACTTTGTGCGAACGCGGGCATCGAAGTGCCGGTGACTCCTTTGGACCCAGTGCGGCGAATCGCATCGTCATCGGCAATCGCGAGAAAAACAGGATCGCTGAGGGGAACCGCCGCTCCTCCCTTGCCATTTTCGCCATGACAGCCGGAGCAGTTGCTAGCAAAGAGAACGTTGAAATCCAGAATCTCGGCCGGCGGAACAACCTCAGAATCCGGTCCCGGCCGTCCCGGAGAGCTGCTGCACCCGAGGCAAGCGCCGATCGCGAGCGCCAAATAAATGAATCGAACCCTCATTGCCGCCGGCCCTCTTCGCCCCTCTCGTCCATCGCTCCCGGCGTCTCCACGCCGGCGCGAATCGCGAAAGGAAGGTGCTGCCATGTCCGCACGCGCTCTTGTTTTGAAACTACGATGCCGGCCACAATGCCGAATCCCATTTGGGTGATCACGAACCACGCCCAGTTAATCCGGTCGCTGAGCGCGGGATTCAGAAGTTGGAGAGCGCTGTGCAGCAGTCCAGACCACAAAATAGGAGCGATCACCCCGCCTAACAAAATTGGCCGCCGCGGAAACATTGGAAGCATTGCACCGTAAAGCAGGCCAACCAGTAACGACGTAACCAAGTGGACGATACAAGCGATGATAAAGGCGTCTAGGTGAAACGCAGAGATCTGCTCGGTGGTCTCCAGCGCAGGAAAAAACCCGGCTGCCAAAATGTTAATGGGATACCAGATGCTGTGATAAGCCACGACCCCATAAATCACTGCCAGAACCGCCATCACCACACTTCCCGCCAGCCCACCTTTCACTCCCGCGGAGATCGGATAGATCTCAAGCGGCAGGCGCGCCCTATGCGGCTCGCGTGTAATCAGATCCACTCGAGTCACTTCGGGGCGTTTCGTGACCACGGGAATCGCCTCCGCTGAAACCGGTAAGGATTCGTGCTTCTCATGCGGCAGGACATCGCGAAACCACCCGACCCACCCACTAACAGTCAATATCGCGCCCAAAATGCTGACCGCCGGGCTCGTGACTAGCCCGGCGAAAAGCAAGGCGACACCAAAGGCTGCGATAATCGGCCACGCCGTAGGCGCCGGCAACTCGATCTTGCTCGGCCCTCGCGCATTCACCGGCTGCGAACTCATCCTGCGATCCTTCCCTCACCGTCCAACGATGTACACGACCGTGAAAACCACGATCCAAACCACATCCACAAAATGCCAGTAAAGAGACAACACATCCACGCGATAGGTGTGCTCTTGCCGCACATCGCCCAGCAGTGCAAAGGCCATCACCGTGGAGAGACAAATTAGGCCAACAATCACGTGAAATCCATGCAGGCCAACCAACGAATAATAGGTCGTGCCGAACAGGTTCGTGCTGATAGTCAGGCCATCCTGATAAATAAGCCGATGCCACTCGTGCGCCGTGCCATAAAGAAAAGCGGCTCCCAGCACGATGGTTGCGAACCACCACATTCTGAAGCCGCCAATGTTGCCTCGGCGCAACCCGCTGACCGCGAAGTGAATGGTAATGCTGCTCGAAAGCAAGCAAACCGTGTAAAAGATCGGAACTTCGAGGACTTCTTTCGGCGTCGGGCCGCTCAGACTCTTGCCCAAGTAAAAAAGATAGGCCACTACGAAAATAACGAAGATCGACGATTCCGCCACGATAAGCGCAAACATGGCCACGTGGCCGCGCGAAGGAAGTTCCCAGCTGCGTTCTCTTTGTGGCATCGTCACTACGTTCGCGCTCATACGGGTTCCTTCGTCATTCGTACTTCCAGTCAGGATCTTCCGGATGCTTCAGGTCCCAAAGTGGACGCCGGCTCCTTACTGTGGGAATCGTGGCAAAGTTATAGGCCGGAGGCGGCGAACTCGTCGTCCATTCCAGCGTCCATGCGTCCCATGGATCGCTCCCCGCGTCTTTGCCCTTAATGCGCGACCACAGCAGGTTGCCAACAAATACCAGAACACCGAGCCCTTGAAAAAACACGCCGATGGTCACAATTAAATTCCATGTATCCCAGCCACGCCCCGGCTCGTAGGTATAAATTCTGCGCGGCATACCCAAGAGACCGGGAACATGCATGAAGTCGAACGTTAGATGGAACCCGATCACGAAAAGCCAGAAGTGCAGCTTGCCCAGCGATTCGTTGTACATCTTCCCGGCCATCTTCGGGAACCAGTAGTAGAACGCTCCAAAGAGCGCGAAGAGGATTCCACCAACGATGACGTAGTGAAAGTGAGCTACTACAAAATAGGAATTGCCGAGCTGCCAATCGAAGGGCGCCGCGCTCAACATGATTCCGGTAAGACCGGCAATTAGAAATTGAAACAGAAACGCGATGCAGAACAACATCGGCGTCTCGAAGTGAATCTTCCCGCCCCACATGGTCGCCAGCCAGTTAAAAATCTTGATCCCGGTGGGAACTCCAATCGCCATAGTGGACAGAACAAAGAATGTATTCGCATTCGAGCTCATGCCCACAGTGAACATGTGATGCGCCCACACCGCCATGCTCAGAAAGCCGATGGCCACGGTCGCAGCCACCATGATCGGATAGCCAAACATCGCCTTCCGCGAAAATACTGGAACAATTTCGGACACGAAAGCAAAAGCTGGGATCACGAGAATGTACACTTCAGGATGGCCGAAGATCCAAAAGAAGTGCATCCACACCACGGCCGAACCGCCGGCCTGGGTGTCGAAGAAATGTGATCCCAGGTAGCGATCGAGAGTCAGCATGATCTGCGCGGCCGTGAGTGGGCCAATCGCAAGCAGCACCAGTCCGGCCATCACCAGATTCAGCCAGGCGAGCAGGGGCATCTTTCCCAGCTTCATGCCCGGGCAGCGCAGACACAAAATCGTGGTCAAAATGTTGATCGCCGTGCCAATGCTTCCAAAGCCGGAAACCAGAACTGCCAGCGTCCAAAAATCAGTGCTGTGTCCGCGAGAAAACGTCTGCGCTGTAAGGGGAGCGTAGGCAAACCACCCCACATCAGGTGCGTTCCCTGCCCCGTACAGCCCATTCGCTCCCACCAGACTGAAGTAAAGCAGGATGCCGCCAAATGCCGACAGCCAAAAACTGAACGCATTAAGCCGCGGGAAAGCCATATCTCTTGCACCAATCATCAGCGGCACAAGATAATTCGCAAATCCGAATACCACCGGCATGGCCACGAAAAAGATCATTGTGGTGCCATGCATGGTGAACATGCGATTGAAGACCTCGGGTGAAACAAAATCGTTCTGCGGCCGGATGAGCTGAATCCGCATGATCGTCGCTTCGATTCCGCCGACCACCAGGAAGAACAACGCAAAAAGGATGTAAAGAATGCCCAGTCGCTTGTGATCGACGGTCGTCACCCATTCGTGAAGCCGGTCGACAAAAGGACGAGACTCCTCTCGCGGCCTGGGTAATGCGATGGAATCAGTCGACATCGAACTATCTTCTCCTCCAGCCGGTTAGCGAAGAGTCATCAAATACGCGGTCACGGAATCCAGGTCGCGTTCGCTCAACTCCATTGCCGGCATTCGTGAACCAGGCTTGATCGCATCGGGGTTTTGAATCCAGCGCCGAAGATTTTCCGCCGTGTTGGGCGCCGCTCCCGCGGCAATCGTGTCCCGGCTCATCAAGTGCGAAAGATCAGGCCCGAAGCGTCCATCCGCCACTGTGCCCGCAACCGCATGGCAATTGATGCAGGCCGTCGTTTCAAAAATGTGTTCTCCTTGGGCGGCCGCGTCGCTCACATGCGCGGGCTGGCTTTGTTCCTGAATCCAGCGGTCGAACTCATCGCGCGTCTGAACATAAACCCGCAACAACATTTTCGCGTGCTGGGTTCCGCAATACTGCGCGCACTGGCCAAGGTAAAGCCCAGTTTCATGCGGATCGATCCACATACTGTTCGGATGATTGGGAATCAAATCAGTTTTGCCATTCAGCCGCGGAACCCAAAAGCTGTGATCGGTATCCACCGAAAGCAGCCGGATGAAAGTTGGCGTCGGATGCGAGGGATCGCTCACCGGAACATGCAGTTCGTTAGCGGTCACCACATGCAACCCAGGATAACGATATTCCCACCAGAACTGGTGCCCAATCGCAATCACTTCGATCGCATTGCTTGGCCGCGCCGCCTTCTGAACGCTGCCGATCACCCGTGCTGTTGCCATAAATAACGCCACCACAATAAGAACCGGAATGACGGTCCACGCCAGCTCCACTTGATTGCTGCCGTAAACCTGCGGAGGCTCGCGGCCATCGTCGTTCGCAGGCTTTCTGAATCGCACGACGGCATAAGCCAGCAGGCTGAACACAACAACAAAAATGATCCCCGTAACCGCGAGTACGAAAAGCGAAAGGCCAAAGATTGTGTTCGCCGGGGTGGAAGCTGGCGAAAAGATATTCGTCGGACTCAGCGGCGGATCGCCAGCCCTGGCGAACGCAGTCCCCAGCGAAGACAGGACGACAATCGCTTTGAGCACCGGTTGACCGTACATGGTTCGCAGCTCGTGGTGTTCTTGCGCAACTTCAATTCGTTAGACGATCATGCATCAGGGCAAAAATCACGCGATCTTCCCCCTGGGCTCCGCTGTTGGCGACGGTTTCTCATTGGCCAGCACAGCCGGACGGTGCCCCACCCCGAGCTGCGATGGCGACGGCAATGCCCTCAGTTGGACGATATCCTTCGAGAAAAAGAGATCAAGCGTCCAGTCGAGTGCTACGCGAACTTTCTTTTGCAGGCCCGGAAGTTTGCTCAGGTAGATGGCCCGCCACATCGCCCACGCAATCAGGCCTGAGAAATGGAAGCCCATAATTTCCGCCACGCCAGTGTGGCTGCCAACGGTGGCGAGCAATCCCAGAGTTTTAAACTTGAACGGCTTCAGCGCCCGCCCCCGAATCGTAGCTACGACATTCTGCGCGACGATGGGCGCCTGCCGCGTGGCGTGCTGCGCGGTGGGCGGACAAAACTTTCCCGGGTTGGTTAAATCCGGCACTTGGGCACAATCCCCTAGTGCCCAAAGCCCCGGCCAGCTTGGCACCTGGAGATATTCGTTCGCGACCACATGCCCGTGCGACTGGGCGCAAGGGAGATTCGCCAGTATGGGCACCGGCGTGATACCCGCAGTCCAAATGATCATATTGGTGGCGATTCTGGTGCCGTCTCCCAGAACCACTTCCTTGCCGTCGTAACCCTTGACCGCGGTGTTCAGATGAATTTCCACGCCGCGACGGCTCAGCTGCGTTTCAGAGTAACGGCCGAGGCCCTCGCCCAGCTCCGGAAGGATCATTTTGCCGGCGTCGACGAGCACGATCCGCAGCATGTCCTCGCTCAGGTTGTTGTAAAACTTCAACGCGGACCGCATCAAATCGTTCACCGCGCCTACCGTCTCGACTCCGGCAAAACCACCCCCCACCGCTACCACAGTCATCATGGCCTTGCGGAGGTTTTCGTCGGGCTCGCCGTCGGCCAGCTCCAGCGCGTCAATGGCGCGATTCCGTATCGCCAAAGCATCGCCCAGCGTCTTCATCGTCAACGCATGCTCTTCGATACCCGGCGTGTGGTAGAAATTCGACACCGAACCCAACGCGAGAACGAGATGGTCGTAGCCCAGCTCACGATGGTGTACGGCGTCGGTCTGGCGAACGTTCACCTGCTTCTTTTCAAGATCAATCGATTCGATGTCTCCGATCAAAATATTCGTATGCCGCAGCATTTTCCGCAGCGGCTGAACCACGTCGGTGGCGGCGGCGTCACTCCCGGCCACCTCGTGGAGCATCGGAGTAAACAGAACGAAGTTTTCCTGTGCCACCAGCAGCACTTCAATATCCGGCGCGCCGCGCAACTCCTTCTGCAGTTGCAACGCAGCGTAAGCGCCGGCGAAGCCGCCGCCCAGGATTAGAATGCGTTTCTTGGATGACGAAGGTTCCATGCCCTCCTCGACGCACACGATCACGGATAGACGCAAAGATGGCTGGCCCCACTGGTCCAGCCGATTTTCCCGACTTTATATTTGATAGGGCGTAACTTTACCACTAGCAAAACTAGGAGCCGTTGACGCCGGACTTTCCGTCCCGGAAAACTACCAACCTGCCAGGGAGCAGACAACTAGGAAAAATCCCAGTTGTCCCCCTCCGCCGCCCCCCTTAAACTCGCAGCCGAAAAGACGATAAGATTCTCGCCCTTCTATGTCATTGCCCCTTACAGCTGAAGAACTGGATCGCCGTTTTGGACTCGCAGGCCGCGCACAGGTATTGACCGATGCCGGGGGACTGCCCAAAGTGCAAGTAGCCTCACCACAATGCAGAGCAGAGATGCATCTGCATGGCGCTCAAGTCACTTCTTGGGCGCCTGCGGGCGCCGAGGAAGTAATCTTCCTCAGCCATCACACTCACTGGGAGCAAGGCAAAGCAATCCGTGGGGGCATACCGATTTGCTTTCCCTGGTTTCGAGGCAAAGCCGACAATCTTCACGCACCCGCCCACGGCGTCGTTCGCACTAAAATGTGGGACTTGGAATCCATCGAGCAAGACGCCGACGCCGTCTCCGTCAGCATGTCAACCGCAAGCGACCCGGACAGCCGGAGGCTGTGGCCCGGCGAATTCCGTTTGCTTCAACGGGCAACTTTTGGCAAGGAACTAAAGTTGGAGTTCACAGTAAGCAATACTGGCACGTCGCCATTCCGCTTTGAAGAAGCCCTCCACACCTATTACAAAGTTGGAGACGTGCGCCAGGTTCGCATTCGCGGCCTCGATGGCGTTACTTATCTCGACAATACCGACGGAAATCGGCGAAAAAATCAACAAGGCGACGCCGTCATCGGTGCGCCAACCGACAATGCCTACATGAATACCGCAGCGGGCCTGCAACTGCTCGACCCCGTGCTCAATCGTCAAGTTCAAATCGCCAAACAGAATTCACACACCACCGTGACCTGGAATCCCTGGGCCGAGGGAGCACGGGCATTGTCCGATCTAGGTGAAGATGAATGGGAACATATGGTCTGTGTCGAAGCCAGCAACATTCTGGACAACGCCATCGAGTTGGCTCCCTCAGAAACTCACACCATCACAGTAACCATGGCCATCAACCCACTTTGACACTTCACCCATGGACGCGCTTCGAGCCGCTGCTCGAACGCTAGACCATACTATTGTCAAAGAGAAAGCGTCCGACCGCCTTACCCAGTAATGTATCGGGCCAGGGAAAATACGTTGTGTACGGTATCGTACAGTTTGCCAGGCTATGGCAAGCTTCCAGCGACTCTCCGGCTGGTACTTGTCTTAGATCGCGAAAAGGCTAGGCAGACATGCATTCGATCGAACCCTCTGATCACGAGGATGCCATTCATCGCCTCAAGCAAGAAATCGACCGCCTCACCAAACAACAGGCCGAGGCCCTGCAATCTGCAACGTACCTGGGAATGAGCCCGGACGATGCGAAGCAATACGACGCGCGCCGCGCCCAGATCCTGACACTCGTAGAACAGCTACGTCAACTCAAGAAACCCATTTAGCCAATCTCCACTGTCATCCTGAGGGAGCGGAGTTCCCGGCGAAGCCGGGATCTCCCAACGAAGGACCTCTGCACTACCTCGCATCACCCCGAAACCCGTGTAAACTTGCCAAGCCAACTCACCCCGGAGAACCTACTTGAAACGGATACTGCTCCTCGCCACACTCCTACTAGCAACCGCCAACCTCCACGCCTCCACCAAACTAAAAGTAAGCTGGAAGAATCCCAACTATTCGTCCCGCCCCTTAAAAACCATCCTCGCCCTGGGAATGAGCAACAATCTCGAAAACCGCGCCGACTTCGAAGTTGCCCTCGCCGACAAAATGGCCCGGCCCGGAATCACCACCATCGCCGGCACGGACATCTTGCTGCGTCCCACCGCCGGCCCCATCAACATGACGTACCTCAAAGAGCAGATCGCCGCCTACAAAATCGATGCCGTCGTCGTCTGCCGCCTGATCAAGGTAAAGACCGACACCGTGGATATCCCCGGCCAACCCTACTTTCTTCCCTACTACAACTCTTTCTATGGCTACTACGGAGCCGTCTATCCCATCGTCTACTCCCCCGACTATCTGATGCAGGAGAAAACCGTTCAGGTTGAAACCAATGTCTACGCCATCACCCCGACCGACGACGGCCAACTCATCTGGACCGGAACCAGCGACACCTTCGACCCCAGCTCCGCCCACCGGGTAATCAACGGCCTCGTAGAGCTAGTAGTAAAAGAATTGGAGAAACTCGAAATCCTTCCCAAGCCAGGCAAGTAGTGCGATTGCTGATGAAATATCTCGATTACACAAAAGGCCCAATCGCAGAGGGGCGAACAGACGGCGCAAACTTGCGTAATGGTGTGGTTTAATGACAATTAGTTTTTCCTGCGTTACGCTTTTCTGTTGTGCAGTTTGCCGCGACAAGCTTTGACAATGTGTGGGTTGATTCGTGGTTCCTGTTGGTGTATATTTCACCGGTTTGCCAAGCTCCCTCGCCGGCAAAACTACCTTGCCGGCATCCCCCAGATCGGCGAACAAGTGAAGTCTCGCTACGTCCCGGAATTCTGGAGGTTTCGATGCAACGCACGACTCGTGTCATTTTCTTGCCGGTGATCGCTTTGTGCCTAATCGTCCCGTTCTTCAAAGTGTCGGCGCAGACCTATACCTATAAGGATCTCTACAATCTCAACTGTTCGACTGACGCCTGTGGCCTGCAGCAGCCGATCCCCCTGACCCAGGGGCGGGACGGCAGTCTATACGGGATGAGCTACGCTGGCGGGACCAACAATGGTGGCACGGCCTGGAGAATTGGTCCGACCGGATCCTATACCACGCTCTATGAGTTCCCAATCGGGAGCTTTAATAATAACGCCATCAACGGCTTGGCTCTCGGGCTCGACGGGAACTTTTATGGAACGACGGTATTTCTAGATACAAACAACGAAGGCTATATTTTCAAACTCACTCCTGCGCGAGTGCTGACCCATATCTACGACTTTGCGTCCGGCCCGGACGGAGGAATCGATGGCGAACCGCTGACTCAGGGGCCGGACGGAAATCTGTACGGCCACGACTGGTACAACTGTTACTTCTTCAAAATCACAGTCAAAACGGGAATGTTCTCCAATGTGTCCCAAACTTGTCCGAACCCCAACACTTCCTATTACGGGTTAAAACTCGGGGTGGACGGAAAATTCTACGGAAACGTGCCTATTGGTGGCGCCAACAATAAGGGTGAGGTGTACAACGTAACCACGGCGGGGAAGATTACGGTCATCCACAGCTTTAACGGCACCGACGGTGAAGTTCCGGTCGGAAACCTGGTGCAGGCCACGGACGGCAACTTTTACGGCGTGACACAACAGACCTCCGCAAGTACATCTACCGGCGAGATCTTCAAAATAACTCCTACCGGTAAGCTCACTGTATTGCATACCTTCAACACCGACGGGTCGGAAGGCACCAACATTCAAACCGGCCTGGTGGCTGCGAGCGACGGCAATCTCTACGGCGTCACAACAGGCGGAGGCGCCAACAACGATGGCGTGCTTTTCCAGGTCACCCGTAGCGGCACTTTCACGAAATTGCGGGACTTCAACTGTGTGACCGATCCGTGCAACAACTGGGTGCCGATGGCCCAGCGCACCGAAGGGACTCTCTACGGAGTGGGAACGGGCGGATCTCCCGGCGCCAACGGGGGTGTCTATACAGTGAGTAGTCCCAGTTTCCCTCCGTTCATCATCGTTCAGAACTACTCGGCCAAATCCGGCCAGACGGTCGATATTCTTGGCAACGGTTTCACCCGCGCGACCGCGGTCGACTTCGATGGCATTGCGGCAACCAGCTTCAAAGTGATCAGCGGCAACTTCATCACCGCCGTCGTTTCCCCCGCTTCAGAAACAGGTTTGGTTACGGTGACCACGCCAGGTGGCAAGGTAAGCACGCAGACCAATTTCAAGGTCCGGCCCGCAGTTACCTCGTTTAACCCGACGTCCGGTTCGGTCGGCACACCGGTGACGATTGTGGGAACAGGCTTCACCGGGGCATCGAAGGTTACATTCGGCGGTGTTAAAGCTACAACGTTCACTGTAAAATCAGCCACAAAGATCACGACCACCGTTCCCACCGGGGCCATAACTGGCCCGATCGCTGTCACCACAATCGGGGGTACTGGAAGCAAAGGGACATTCACGGTGAACTGAGCGTCTGGCCGGTTAGCAATTGGCGAAAAATTGCGCTTACGCCAACTACGGGGCATTTTGTTTTGCCCGACTTCTTGTTCAACGCACCATCCTGCGGCAACTATAAGGAGCAGCTCCTCGTCGATACAGTTACGGGAAGTACCAGCGCCTCCCCCCGAGTCCATCGTCTATCTCACGCTGAATACTGATACTTTCCGTACCACCGGGGTGACCGGTGGGGATCGTCGTTAACTGGGATCGGTCGGCAAAATCGAACAGCCACCCGATTCTCCGTCTTGTGGCTTTGCGATGACTGTTGAAATATGATGTATCGCCACTTGAGGCCACAGCGCTCATTGAGAACTGGCGGGTGAGCCCGAGCGCACGGCTGGGGTGCATATTCCATCCGGGTTGTACTCTCACCCACTCAAACCAGAAAGCGGCTCGAATGAGCCACCCGGCCTAAATGCCACCCTCCACCGGCAGCTTCTGCTTCTTGTGCCAGGCTTTGTAGGCATACAACACCGCCAGCAGCGGGGGGGCCAGCAGCACGCCCCAGAATGGAATCACAATGCCCAGCACGATCGGCGTAAGGATGGAAGCCCACATCGGTACCCTGGCCACGCGCTTCATGATGTAAGGCTGCAACAGGAAGCCATCCACCACCACGATCACGGCGTAAAGCATCAGCACATAGAGCGGATGTTCCCAATCTCCCCAGCGCAACGCGGCGGCAAGGACGGGGCCAATCAATCCCAGCACCGGACCCAGGTGGGGAATCACCTGCAGGGTTGCCGCCAGCAACGCCCACAGCGGAGCCCAGGGCACCTTGAGCAGATAAAGCCCGATCAGCCACAACAGGCCGACCGCAATCGAATCCTGGATCTGCGCGACGACCCAGTTCCTGAGCGCGTCGCCGGTGATCCGAAAATTTTCGCCCAGATTCATACGATGTCTGATGCGTTGGACCAACCCGACGCCTCATAACGTACTGGAACAGCCCCGTCCTGTAAACCTCGAGGTCCAGGATTCGTCCATACTCATAGCACTCAGTCGTCTCTGAAAGAGCAGCGCGTGGAAACAGCACTCACGACGGCGTTGAACCCAGCGGTCACAAAAGAAGAAGAAGCCGTCCCGTCGAAAAGTTTCGACGAGATCATCCGGCAGCACCAGCGGCGAGTGTACCGCGTGTTGTACCTGCTACTGAAGGATGCAGACGCAGCCGATACGCTCACCCAGGAGTGCTTCCTCCGCGCGTACAAGAAACTGGGAAGTTTCCGCGGCGAGTGCCGGATCGAGACCTGGCTCTTGCGAATCGCGGTGAATCTGGCCAGAGATCACGGCAAGAGCCGCCGTGCTTCTTTCTGGAGAAGGCTCACCCGTCTGCAGGAGGTCGAAGGAAACGAGGCCACATCCCGCCAGTTCCGGGGATCAGAGCCTTCCCCCGAACGCGCGCTGCTGGCACGCGAGCAATTGGATGCGGTTTGGGCTGCGGTCGCATCCATCTCGCAACAACAGCGAACCATTTTTCTGCTTCGCTTCGCCGAAGAGATGTCGTTAGCGGAAATCGCCGCCATATTAGGGCTGAGCATCGGAACGGTGAAAGCGCATCTGTTCCGCGCCACCGCAAAGGTTCGCGAAACAGTGAAGGAGAAGTCATGAAGGTAACAGACCATCTGAGCAATCAGGAATTGAGCGACATGATCCTCGAGAGTGATCAGCAGGACTTGCGCCAGACTCTCGGCGCCTTGCGAGAATGGGCTCGTGCCTGCACGGAACATCCCGACGCTTTCTGGGAACGGCAGCGGACAGAAATACGGACGCGCGTCGCGACCATGCCAGAACGCCCGTCCGCTCGAATCGTAAGCGGGTGGGCAAGCGCGTTCGCCCTCGTCCTGCTCGCGATCTTGCTTCTTCAAACCAGCCCCGCGCCGCGTCCGTCGAGATCGCAGATTGATCCCGACCAGGAATTGCTGATAGCGGTCGAGCAAACCGTCCAAAGCGGAGTTCCTCAAGCCCTGGAACCCGCCGCCATGCTTGCCGATGAGATCAGCGGCAGCGATCAACCAGTCCCCATCCCTTCCCGTTTCCAAGGAGAACCGAAATGACTATCGCGCAAATGAAGATCCATAGATTCTACTTCCCATTTGTATTCCTATTCTCCGTTTCAACTCTGGCGCAATCGCCACCGCCGGTTGCCCCTCTGCAGAATCAGATCTTCGTGCGGCAAAGTGGCGGAAAGATGATCATCCACACTGAAATGGGCAAATGGTGGAAGGATTCGAACATCGCCAAGAAATTGCAACTCACCGACGGCCAGATCGCGCAGTTGGATCAGACCTTCTTCGATCACAAGATGAAGCTGGTCGACTATGGCGGGGAAATGGAAAAAGAGGATCTGAAGCTGCAAAATCTTCTCGACGCTGACCTACCCAACGAGGGCCAGGTAGGGACCCAGGTGGACCAGGTCTTGACGGCGCGGGGCAAATTGGAGCGCGAGTACACAATGATGAATCTCGATTTGCGCAAAGTGCTGTCTGTGGAGCAATGGCGCCAACTCAAGTCCATCCGCGAGGAGCGAGGCGCTCCGTCCGATCACTTCTTCTACAAGAAACTGCCGCCCGGCGGTCCGCCCCCTGGACCCGGAGCCGAACTCATGCCTGCTCCACCCCTGCCACCTCCTGATGATTTATTTTAAGGAGAAGTTCGTACTAACTTGGCTGCCTCGTGCCCACAAGACGCAGGCAGCCTGACTTTTCCTCCATGCTAAACTGGGGACATAATCCCTTCAGCGAGGAGACGCGGGTGAAATTCGGCGTCATCATCTTTCCCGGATCGAACTGCGATCACGACGCGTTCTGGACTATTCAACAGGTAGCCAAGCAGCCGGTCACCTTCCTGTGGCACGAGTCGCACGACCTCGAAAACTGCGACGCTGTCATCGTTCCCGGTGGCTTCGCTTTTGGCGACTACTTGCGCACCGGCGCCATCGCCAAGTTCTCGCCAGTGATGGAATCGGTACGAAAATTCGCCGACGGCGGCGGGCTGGTGCTGGGCATCTGCAACGGCTTTCAGATTCTCTGCGAATCTGGATTGCTGCCTGGCGCGCTGATGCGCAATGTAGGCCTGAAGTATGTCTGCAAGCCAGTCCGCGTAAGGGTAGAAAACGCCGATACTCCATTCACCCACGCCTGCCGGCAAGGAGAAGTCCTGACCATCCCCATCGGTCACATGGAGGGCAACTACTTCTGCGATGAAGCCACTCTGGCCGAGTTGCAGAGGAATAATCGAATTGTGTTCCGTTATTCGAGCCCGGAAGGTGAGATCACATTAGACGCAAATCCGAACGGTTCGCTGGACAATATCGCAGGCATCTGCAACCCCGGCCGAAATGTGCTCGGCATGATGCCGCACCCGGAGCGTTCGAGCGAGCCGGAACTTGGCGGTACCGATGGCTTCAAGATCTTCGAGTCTCTGGTCGGCGCGATGGCGGAAAAGTAGCCCAAGCAGTAAATCGAACTGGTTTTCCTCAAGATTCGATTGTGCGCGTTCAATTTATGCTTCCCTTCCCCATTTTTTTTTGCTAGGTTGAAGTCCCCTTTCGCTTACCGGACTGCCCGGTCCCAGGAGTAGTGTGTCTATTCGCCGGGAGGAGTCCGATGACAGCACGAGAGATGATCGACAATCTCTCCGGTACCCTGTTGTGCGATGAGCGCATTCTCAGCGTGCCCGAGAGAGAACTGCTTGCCAATTTGCTGCAGCGTACGCGGATGCAGGTGAGCGCCTCGGATAATGGCGTGGCCGAGACAATCACTCGCACCGTCGGAGAAATCATCGCCGAACGAGCCCTCGGAGTTTTGGGGGAGAGCATGACCCGACAACTGCTCCAGCAGCAGTTGGCGTCGCCATCGAATCTAACCCGCAATCAACCGGTGATCCGCGTTGGATCGCCGCCAACAACTCCACCCCCGCCTTCGCCTGGGTCGCGCCCACCCGGGACCAGCCCGCCACCGATCAGCCTTGGCTCTCCGCCGACTTCGCCGCCGAGTCCGCCACCCGACCCGTCACGCCCGACCGGCACAAGTCCACCGCCAATCAGTGCCGGCTCTCCGCCGATTAGTCCGCCGGGGCCTGCTCCTTCGGACCCGGGACGTCCGCCGGGCACAAGTCCGCCTCCGATCTCATTCGCGACTGCCGCCTTGCGGACGAAGACGGGCGGAGTCGCCGTTCTCGAAGCCGACGATTACTTGCCCGCTGAATGCGTCGTTCTCGACGAGTTCCTGACGTCGGTTGAGCTGAACCGACTGAGGCAGTATGTCCTCGAACAGGAAATGCGCTTTGAGACGAGCGAGGTGCTTTCGCCCGGGTTCACGGGAGGCGCCGTTGACTACGAGCACCGGCGCTCGCATGTACTCATGGATCTGGGTGGGCACGAAAGGATGATTACCGATCGCCTTCTGACCTTCTTGCCTCGGGTTCTTCAGAAATGGGGGCGCGATCCCTTCCCCATCTCCCGCGTCGAGACTCAAACTACGGCCAGCAACCACGGCGACTTCTTCCACTGCCACAGTGACAACGGGGCGGAGGCAGTCGCGGCTCGGGAGATCACCTTTGTGTACTTCTTCCATCGCGAACCAAAGCAGTTCAGCGGCGGCGAACTGCGAATCTACGACTCGCGACGGGAAAACGATAATTACGTCCCCACTGCCAACTACCGCACCATTGTGCCGGAGCAGAACCAACTGGTCCTGTTCGCCAGTGGTCTTTCCCACGAAATCACCCCGGTTGAGTGTCCCTCACGGACTTTCGCCGACAGCCGCTTCACGGTGAATGGATGGATTCACAGATAAGAGACGAAGCTTGGCTGGCATGGATTGAGCAGCTCGCTGTGGCACCCGCGAGTCGTGATCGGGAAAACGAGGTTCCCCGATCGCTCTTCCACTGCCGCCTGGACGATCAGCCGGACCATCTGGTGCCAGCACGCCTCCTCCGGCCAGAGTACTGGGAGGGTCTGACTGATCGTCCGTTTTTCTTGAACCCCACTTGCCTCTTCACCGGCGACAGCGAACCGCCTCCAAGGGGCACGACCGTCGGCTTCGCGACGGGCGAAATGGTTTGGATCAGAGATCCGGGAAGTGAGGCTTTGCTCCCTTTCTGGCTGGGTCCCGACCTCAGCGCCATCCTATCTGGAGCTCAACCGGGCGATCCCGCGCCTGTGGCGCTTTCGGCGCAAGCGCGGCGCGTTTTGATTGCGGCGAACCTTCTCGTTCCGGACGACCACGACTTCCAGCGGCGCCAACGATGGGCCGAGATGGTTTCGGTTGTCGGTCATCAGTTTCAGGCGGAGGGATACGCTCCCGTGGGCCGGCTGCTTCATCCTTTTCACGTCGCCGCGCTCCGGCGCCATTACCGTCATCAGCTGCGCACCGGAAAACTTCGGCTGGGAGACAGCCAGAGCCCGCGCCGCTATGTCTCCTACAACGACCCGGTGGCCCGCTTCTTTCATCAGCTGCTAACCCCGGCCGTTTCCGCATTTGCGGGCGAGGCGGTCAAGCCCTCCTATGTTTATTTGGCTTCGTATCAAGAGGGGGCCACCCTTCCTAAACACACCGACCGCGAACAGTGTGAATTCAGCGTGACCCTGTGCCTCGACTATGCACCTGAGCCTCGCCACGCAACTCCGTGGCCGCTCTATCTGCACAAGAAGTCAGGGAAGGTTACGGTCTTTCAAGCTATCGGTGATGCCCTGCTCTACCGCGGCTGCCAGCTTCCTCATTCCCGCGAGGCTCTGCCCAAAGGGCATACTTCTACTTCGATTTTCTTCCACTACGTGCGAGAAGATTTCGCGGGCACCCTGGACTAGCCGGGACTGACTGTCAGTGCGAAAGAGTGCGCGCGAGATCCTTCGGCCCGGGCGGGCCTCAGGATGACGTCATCACTGATCTGGGCCGAATCCGCCTGGACGGGCGAGGCGCCCATCCCAACACGAGCTTGGCCTGGAACTTACCTGGGGTCTGCGGGGTCTATAAGTGCAGGGTAGAGCAGGGGTTTTCGTTGGGCTTGGTGAGGGCTGGATGGGTCGAATTTTGGCGGGGGATTGCGACGGAAAAGCTCCTATAATGGAGGTTGCGCCGTGAGCGCTATGGCGGGAGCAACCACTGTGGGTGATTTAGCGGGAGCAATCGGGGTCCGGACTCAGGAAGCTGCGATCGTGGCTGAACTGAAGTCTGGATCAGAGGAAGCATACAACTGGCTTATCGGGGAATTCCACCAGCCGATTTACAGTTTGGTCTATCGCATGGTGGCCGACTCGGCCGACGCCGCTGACACGACCCAGGACGTGTTCCTGAAGGTTTTCCGCGGAATCAAGCAATTCCACGGGGAGTCCAGTTTGAAGACCTGGATCTACCGGATTGCGGTGCATGAGGCGTCGAACCGCCGGCGCTGGTGGTTTCGACACAAAGCGAAGGAAACGTCGATTGAGCCAGCGGGTGGGTTCACGGAGTCAGGCGTGGCACTGGCCATTAAGGATTCGTTGGTGGACGGCAGTGACTCGCCTTTCGATCGCGTGGCTCACGAGGAGGTTCGGGCGCGGGTTGAAGCGGAATTGCGGCAGGTGTCAGAACCTTACCGCAGCACGTTGATTCTTCGCGATCTGGAAGGAATGTCGTACGAGGAGATTGCGGAAGTCACGCAGGTTTCGCTGGGAACGGTGAAATCGCGATTGACACGGGGCCGAGAAGCACTCCGGCAGCGGTTGACGGCGTATGTGCAAGAGGCGGGAGCGGAGCTGGGTTTGCAGACTGGCGAGCGGGAAAAGAAACGCCACCACTGCAACGGACGGGAATTCGAGGTGGCGTCATGAACTGCGGCGAAGCTAAATCGATGTTCTCACCTTATCTTGACGGCGCGGTAACGGGGACCGAGATGCTTGCGCTCACCCGGCATTTCGACGCCTGCGCGCCTTGTCACCAGCAGTATGTTTCCCTTCATCGGACGCAGCAGTTGCTTGGCAGTGTGGGGCGTCGCAAAGCGTCCGCTGACCTTTCCTTGAAGCTGCGCCTGGCTATTTCCAGAGAGGCGGCGCGATCACGGCGTCCTTACTTCCACTGCCTTCGCATTCGATTGGAAAATGCTGTCCAGGGATTGATGGTTCCGGCCACGGCGGGATTGGTAACGGCAGTTGTGATTTTCGGGTTTCTGATGGGGTTTTTCGCTTTGCCGTTGCAAGCGGGTAATCCGGATGTCCCGTTAATGATGAACACCGCACCGCAGTTGCAGCAGTCTGCCTTTGGAACGCCTCTTGATTCGATCTCAGATGATTCGCTGGTGATTGAAGCGTATGTGGATTCGAACGGGCGAGTCCAGGACTATCGAGTGTTGTCGAGTCCGGATGCGAAAGGGTTGCCGCCCCAAGTCAAGAACATGCTCATCTTCACCACGTTCCGCCCAGCGACTTCGATGGGGCAACCAACATCCGGGCGGGCGGTTTTGTCGTTCTCGAAGATCAGTGTGAAGGGGTGAGAGTCAGCTTCTGGCTTCTAGCTCCTGGCCTTTAGTTTAAACCGTGCCTCATTAGCTTCGGGTTGGTGATTAACAACAAACCTGCCAAGAGCTAACGGCTTGCCTTTATTGACCCTCCGAGCAGAACCTCATAAACTGACTGTGTATCCGCACATTTTTCTGTTCTGCCAGGAGGGTTCCTGAATCATCGGTTTCGAAGTTCGTTGTTTGTGGCTTTGCTTGGGCTGGCGGTACAAGTGTGGGCAGTGGATGCTCCGCCGAGAGTGGCGTTGGATGACAACGAAGCACTATTTACAGTTCTGACTGCGATCAACTATTGTGGGTACGATGTGGGGCTAGGAACTTCCGATCCCTTGCGCTCGCAGATTCGGGCCGAAGTAGCGAAGGGCATTGATGCTTCCCCTGAGGCGAAAGAGTCCGGGCAGGTTCTGTGCCAGTTCTATACAGAGCATCAGCAGGCCGAACCGGCGCGAACGCTGGCGCAGTACGTGTCGTTGGCGCTGAATCTCAGTCCTCCACCCGCACTCACGTTGAAAGTGAAAGAGGCCGATCTTCCGCCGGATGCCAGCTATGTATCCGGGTTAGTGCCGATTATTCAGAAGTTCTATGTAGAAGGGGGGCTGCACGCAATCTGGATGCGTCATCAGCCGGCCTATAACGCGCTGACTGAGCGTTACCACGAGCCGCTCTCGAAAGTGCTGTTCGATACCGAGGTTTATCTCAAATTGCCGTCGGCGGCCTATCTGGGCCGGACATTTACGGTTTATCTTGAACCCATGGGTACGCCTGGCGAGGCGAATGCGCGTAATTACGGAACCGATTATTACGTGGTCATTTCTCCGGGCGCGGGAGCCGAATCGGGGCTCAAGATTGAACAGATCCGGCACACTTATCTGCATTATCTGCTCGACCCGCTGGCACTGAAATATCCCGCAGCCATGGAGCGCTTGAAACCGTTACTGGCAAGCGTGAAGGGCTCGCCCATGGACGAGAGCTTCAGGAATGATGTTTCGCTTCTGGCTACGGAGTGCCTGATCCGGGCGATCGAAGCGCGAACCACCTGGACCGGTAAGACGCCTGAAGCCCAAATGCAACAACTGGTACAGCAATCGGTGGAACAGGGCTTTATTCTTACGCCTTATTTTTATGATGCGCTGGCGCAGTTTGAAAAGAGCCCGCTTGGACTGAAAACTGCGTACCCCGATTTGATGAACAACATCAACGTAGGCAAGGAAGAAAAGAATGCAGCGCAGGTAAAGTTTGCCAGTACGGCGGATGAGGAACTCTTGCATCTGTCGCGGCATACCCGAGGGAAGCTGCTGTTGACGGCACAGCAACGTCTGGCGACCGGAGATCCCGAGGGCGCAAAGAAGCTGGCGCAGCAAGCGCTGGATGAGAAGAGCGAAGATTCAGGGCGGGCGCTTTTCATTCTGGCGCAGGTGGCGACGATGAATCGCGATATTCAGGGGGCGCGCAGCTACTTTGAGCGTGCAATCGGGGTTGCGAAGGAACCGTCGGTAGTTGCGTGGTCTCATATTTATCTGGGAAGAATCTGTGATCTGCAGGAAGATCGGGCAGCGGCCCTTGTCCAGTACCGGGCAGCGCTGAGCGCCGGCGAATCGCTGCCGGAGGCGAAAGCGGCAGCTGAGCGCGGCATTGCGCAGCCTTATGAGCCGCCGAGCCATCCGCAGTAACGTGCACAGTGACGTGACACTACCAGCGACCTTGACCAGGACGCTGGAGTCTCAAACTAAGGAGAAAGCATGAAGCGAGCAGCCATGGTATTGGGGATGCTGGCGGTAGCGGGTTTAGCCTTTGCCCAGCAACAGCAGGCGCCTACACAACAGAAGCAACCTGCGGGAACCGCGGGCGCAACGCAGCAAGGCGCGGCCGCGACGACGCCACCGCTGGGTAAGCGACCCCCACAAGCCAAGACGCAGCCAGAGTTCGACGCTTATAACGCGGCGATCGCGAATCAGAAGGATCCGGCGGCCATGGAGAAGGCAGCGGACGACTTCGCGACCAAGTTTCCTGACAGCGAATTGCGCGGCCTGCTCTTCAAGGCAGCCATGCGCGGCTACCAGAGTGCGAATAACGGCGACAAGATGCTGGAGACGGCGCAGAAATTACTGAAAGTCGATCCGGATGATCCAGAGGCGCTTATCGCTTCCGCCGAAGTGATCGCGGAGCACACGCGGGATACCGATCTCGATAAGGACCAGCGCTTTGCCCAAGCCACCAAAGACGCACAACGCGCGTTGGAGACGATCGATACCGATGTTCCAATCCCAGCGAATACACCTCAAGCTCAGATCGATGCCTACAAGGGTTTGTTACGATCCAGTGCGTATTCGATTCTGGGTACGATCCAGTATGACCAGGAAAAATACGCGGACGCGCAGAATTATTTTCAGAAATCCATCGATGCCTATCCCTCCCAGCCTGATCCGGTGGTCGTGCTGCGCCTGGCTTTGGCTCTCGATAAGCAGAACAAATACCAGGATGCATTAAAAGAGGCCAACCGAGCGGTTGAATTGACTCAAGAGGGAACGCCTGCCGGGACCACGGCGCGTCATGAACGTGACCGGTTGATGCAGCTGACGGGTAGCACCATTCCGGCGGCCAGCACTCCGGCGCCTGCGGCCAAACCGCCGGCCAGCACGGCTCCGAACGCAACTTCACCGACTACCCCTCATTAGAACAAGGGGAGACATGTGGGACGCATCCTCCTAATTCAACCGGATCATGAAACCGCGAAACAATTCGGAGTTGGAGCAAGCTCTGGAGTATGAATTCTCCCGGCCGGAACTGCTGGAGCAGGCGCTCACGCACAGCTCACACGCTCGCGAACTCGAATCCACTCAGGGTCAGACTGCGACGCGGGTGGGGGACCGAGTGGGAGACAACGAGCAGCTCGAGTTTCTGGGCGACGCCGTCCTGGGACTGATCACAACGGAGGAGCTGTTTCATCACTTTCCACATTTTCGGGAAGGCGAGTTGTCCAAACTGCGGGCCCACTTGGTCAGCGAAAAGCATTTGATCCAAGTGGCGCGGCAATTGGAACTGGGGCATTACTTGCGACTCGGCCGCGGCGAGGAGAAAAGCGGGGGCCGCAACAAGACTGCTCTGCTGGTGGACGGGCTGGAAGCGGTTCTGGGAGCGATGTATGTAGACAGCGGGCTGGAGACGGTCCGGCGGGTTGTGTTGCAGCATATCGTAGCTCCCGAGGTCGAACACCTGGCGCGAAACGGCAGCACTTTACAGCTCACCGATTACAAGTCAGCTTTGCAGGAAAAGCTGCAAGCCACCGGGCGTTCGCAGGCATCTTATGTATTGGTAAAAGAGCTGGGGCCCGAGCACAGTAAGACATTCACGGTCGAAGTTCGATTGCAGGCAGTCGGCAATCACGGTGAAACTGAATTCGTGGGCCGAGCCGAGGGGTCCACCAAGAAGAATGCGGAGCAGGGCGCGGCGCACCAGGTGCTCGAGCATCTGGCTTCGCACCCTGTGGACTCGGGCGTTAAAGTGCCCGGCAAAGGACGCCCCTAGCCGGATTTGATGGGGAAAACGCCACACCCGGATTGGTTGATTTCACTGCAGTCGCTGCTGACCACGGTGGTGATTGCCATCTTTGTCGTCACATTTATTATCCAGGCTTTTCAGATTCCCTCCGAGTCCATGGAAAATACGTTGCTGATCGGCGACTACTTGCTGGTGGACAAGTTGTGCTATGGTGGCGGCAGATTCCTGGATCGCGTCTTGCCCTACCGTGCTGTGCATCGCGGGGATATCGTAGTTTTTCATTATCCGGTTCATCCCAGTGAACACTTCGTAAAGCGCGTGGTGGGCGTTCCTGGCGATCGCTTGCGCCTGATCAATCGAGAAGTTTATGTGAATGGCGTCCGACTCCGAGAACCTTATGTGCAGCATCTTTCATCCAACCACGACATGTTTCGGGACGAGTTTCCGCGGTTGGACATTTCAGCTCCGGGCATGGAGGGAGCATGGTGGTTGCAGATGAGGAAACTCGTCGAGGACGGCGAACTGATTATCCCGGAGGGGGACTATTTCGTGCTCGGCGATAATCGAGACGACAGCGACGACAGCCGCTACTGGGGCTTCGTGCCGCGCGAAAACATCGTCGGGCGGCCGCTGCTAATCTATTGGTCGGTGAAGAGCGTGGACGATGACCTTCCAGTTTCTTTGACGCCGGGTGATAAACTTTACCACTTCGCCTACGCGGTGAGTCATTTGTTTCAGGTCACGCGCTGGGATCGGACATTTCGAGTAGTCAACTAAGGCGGACATCGCCTATCAAGGGACAAAGCTTGGTGACCAAGAAAGAAAGCATACAGGCGGAAAAACCGCGAGAAACCACAGTCGAGTTTCTTGCGTCTTTGGCAGCTGTGCTGGTAACCGGCCTTTTCATCATTACCTTCATCGTGCAGGCCTTCGAGATTCCCTCGAGTTCGATGGAGAACACGCTGCTCATCGGGGACCACGTATTTGTGAACCGCGAGCAATTCGCACCGCGAACCCGTTGGGCCGGTCCCATCATTCCCTATCGGCTAATACGGCACGGGGACATTGTCGTGTTCCTCTCTCCGGCGGAGCCGGGCCTTTACGTAGTCAAGCGGATCATCGGTATTCCGGGAGACCGCATTCATTTGCGCGACGGCGTGGTCTACCGGAACGGGGAAAAACTGGATGAGCCCTACGTGATCCACCAAACCGGAGAGGAGAACGTCAATCTTTACCGCGACAACTTCCCTGCGGTTGCTCCGTCCGAGTTGAACAACGTGACTCCGGATTGGGAACTGGCGTTGCCGCAACACATCGAGGGTGATGATTTGGTGGTTCCGCCCAACAGTTATTTTGGAATGGGCGACAACCGCGACGTCAGTCTCGACAGCCGGTACTGGGGTTTCATTCCTCAGGAGAATGTGATTGGGCGGCCGATGTTTATTTACTGGTCGTTTGAGACGCCGCCGGGACAATATCTGCAAAGAGAATTCAGCCAGCGAATCGGTTTCCTGGCGCACGTCGTGCTCCACTTTTTCGACGAGACTCGCTGGCGGCGAACGTTTAGGGTGATTCAGTGAGCTTTTGGCGGTCCAGGCGTGGAGGAATTCTCACGGTTTGCCTTATCGCGCTCCTGGCGCTCTTTCTCTTGCGGCCGGGAGCGAATCGCCTGCGGACTCGGATTGTCAATTCCATCAGTCTCGCCTTAGGACGCCAGGTAGATGTCGCGGAAGTGCGACTGCGTCTGCTCCCTCGGCCAGGATTCGATCTAGAAAATTTCGTAATCCACGACGATCCCGCCTTCAGTGCCGAGCCCATGCTTCGAGCTCAGGAAGTAACGGCGTCTTTGCGCGTGGTTTCGCTTCTGCGCGGACGATTGGAGATTGCGCGGCTGAATCTGAGAGAGCCCAGCCTTAACCTGGCGCGCAACGCGGAGGGACATTGGAATCTCGAGAATCTCATCGAACGGACCGCTCAAATAACCGTTGCTCCCACCAGCAAAGCAAAGACCGAGCGACGTCCGGGCTTTCCCTACATAGAGGGTGATCATGGGCGCATTAACTTCAAGTTCGGCGCGGAGAAAAAGCCATACGCGCTTACCGAGGCAGATTTCGCCTTGTGGCAAGACTCGGAAAATGCCTGGGGCGTACGGCTGGAGGCGCAGCCGGTGCGGACGGATTTCAATCTTACCGACACCGGCCTGGTCAGTGTGAACGGATCATGGTCGAGAGCGGCGACTTTGCGCGATACGCCTCTGCAGTTCAGCTTGGCATGGGAACGCGCGCAACTCGGTCAAGTCACCAAGCTTGCTTACGGTAACGACAAGGGCTGGCGGGGCGGACTGAAGGTTTCCGCAACGCTTACGGGTGCGCCGGCGAATCTTGCCGTCGTGGCCGCGGCCGCGGTGCAGGATTTCCGTCGCTATGACATTCTCGGCGGTGGAAATTTGCAACTGGCGGCCCAATGCAGCGGTCGTTACAGTTCGCTGAATCACAAGCTTTCCGAAGTTGCCTGCAGCGTTCCGGTTGGCGATGGCACAATCAGCGTGGCTGGCAGTGTCGACGGCCCGTTTTCGTCCCGCAATTATGACCTCACTTTGAACGCGCAGGATCTACCGATTCAATCGCTGATTGCATTCGCGCGCCACACCAAACAGGGTATGCCAGACGATTTGGTTGCGACTGGTCGTCTGAATGGGAATGTGAAGTTCAAGCGCGATGGCGTTGCGCCAGCGACTAACGTGGAATGGGAAGGCCGGGGCGAGGCTTCTGATTTCGAGGTCGGATCGAAGCTCAACAAAACGGAATTGGCGCCGGGTACGGTTCCGTTTGTGGTGTCTTCTGCAATGGGGCGGAAGTCACGAGAGGCCCCACGAGGGATCGCTGTTCCGGCTGACGCGCGCCTTGAGCTTGGTCCTTTCAATCTTGGCTTGGGCAAGCCGGGACCTGTAATCGTTCGAGGCTGGGCCTCGCGTTCGGGATACAGCTTCGAGGCCCAGGGCGACGCCCAAGTGCAGCGCCTGCTGCAAGCGGCGCGGATGATGGGGATTCCCGCCCCCCAACCGACCGCCGAAGGCTCGGCCAAGGTCGATTTGCAAATCGGCGGCGCCTGGGAAGGATTCCCAGCCCCGAGAATTATGGGGAAGGCTCAACTGCATTCCATTCGTGCGGAAGTCCGGGGATTAAACGCGACGGTGGAGATCAATTCCGCAATCCTTCTCTTGACGCCTGACCAAGTTGGGGTGCAGGGCCTGACGGCTTCGGTTGCCGACACTTGGTGGCGGGGCTCTCTGGCAATTCCGCGACAGTGCGCCGTGCCCGACTCTTGCCCTGTCCGCTTTGATCTGCATGCTGACGAGATCAACACGGATCAACTGAATCTGCTGATCAATCCTCACGTTCGCAAGCAGCCCTGGTACCGCTTTCTTTCTTCGCCAGCAACCGGAGTTCCCTACTTGCTGACGGTGCATGCGGTTGGCAAGCTCACGGCCAATCAAGTTGTGGTTCGTAAACTTGTCGCTAGCCGACTGTCGGCGAACGTGGAGTTGAACAAAGGCAAGGTGCGACTGTCCGATTTGCGTGGCGATGTTCTCGGCGGCAAGCATGCCGGCGACTGGGAAGCCGACTTCACGGCAAAACCGCCCGAGTACAGCGGAAGTGGAACGCTGGATGGGATCGCGCTGAACCAGCTTTCCGCGATTATGGACGACGATTGGATCACGGGAACGGCAACGGCAACTTATCGCGTGAAAACAGCGGGTTTGCAGGCGGCTGAATTATTTGGTTCTGCCACCAGCACCGTGACGATTGACGCTCGTGACGGATTGTTGCGCCATTTCGTTTTGGGTGAGGGCACGGGGCCGCTGCAGATGCATCGTTTAGCAGCCCACCTGTTGCTGAAAGACGGCGAGTTTGAAGTTCAGGAAGGCAAGCTGGAAAGTTCGATGGGCATTTACCGGGTAAGTGGAACGGCGACTTTAACTCGTGTGCTGAAGCTGAAACTGGCGCGCGAAGGTGGCCAGGGCTTCGACGTCACGGGCACGCTGACGGCACCTCACGCATCGCCCATCTTAACCCCGGAAACGCGAGCCGCCCTCAAAGGCGAGAAGTCTCAAGCCGAGCCCAATCAGGCTCCAGATCCCTAGCGCCAGCCATTCGTACCTGGTGAAATGCCCTGGAATAGCGGGCACAATCTTCATCAGGATCATCAGGGTTCCGACAATCACTCCCACCATCGCAACAAAACGCTCGAGCGGCGCTGGACCCATCCGATAGTAGGCCGCACAAGCTGCCAGCCATCCGATTGCGGAAGCCACCGAGCCGACTTCGGAAATGGGCACAAGAATGGCATCTCCCAGAAACATGCATGCACCGGTGGCAAGCCCGATACAAAGGACGGCGACCGAAGGCGTCCGATTGCGGGTATGCACATGGCCCAGACGCTGATCCACTAACCCCCGTCGTCCGACCGCGAAAAGCAGCCGGCTCGCAGCCACGAAATTCCCGTTGAACACTTTGAAGAGAGAAAGCATCGCAGTGGTGAGGATGACGCTTACAATCCAACGTGAACCCACGGCGCGCTCAAAGGCGACCGCTGTCATGAATTTTTCATGGGTGAGTTGCTTCCATGGGGCGACGTAGCCAACGGCTGCAATCACGATAGTGTAAAAACAAATGCCGACGACAATCGCCATCCAGATGGCCTTGAAGAAACCCCGGGCGCGGAATTCCGGGCTAGCTTCTTCCGCACCCTTCACGACTGATTCAAACCCGGTCATAAAATAGGGCACGATCTGCATCACCAGGATCACGGATATGAACGGACTATGGGTAAAGAGCGGTGGGAAATTTCGCGGTGAGCCTTTGCTGACTCCGAAGCCGACGAACAGAACGAATAACGCCAGCGTGCCGAAAGCTGTCCAGTTCTGAAACGTGGCGCTCAACCGGATGCCACGATAGTTCAGAAGAGTCAGCAGCCCAGTCAGGGCGAGACCGATGATGAGGTGCGGCAAGTAGACTGGCCGGCCGGCGATGCGGTAAAGCTCCATTGAATCGAGCGCGGGGAAGATGTAGCCCGCAATCCGGCCGACCGCCACGGCTTCCCACGGACACACGATGAAATAAGCAAGGATCATGATCCAGCCGGTGGCAAAGCTGACTGATTGCGGGAATACTTTGGCGGTGTATGCGACTTCACCGGCAGCGTCGGGCATGGCCGTGACCAGTCGACCGTAGACGTAGCCGATGGGCAGCAGGAGCGCGCCGCCAATTGCGAAACCAAGAACTGCGCCCAGCACGCCGCCGCGCAGCAGCCAGTCATCCATGACGACCAGCCATCCCACGCCCACCATCGTGCCCCAGCCCAGGGCGAAGTAATCCACCACGCGGAGTTTGCGGGCCAGGGTGATCACGCGGCGCGAATTATAAAGCATTGCGACTCAACGCGCGGCAATCACGGGCGCTTAAATGCCACGATCTGACCGGATTTTCGGGGCTCGCGTGTTAGTATCGAAGCCAACGTCTGATGACCCTGCAGCATGTTGACATCCTGTTTCAGTTGATCGTTTTCCTGTTCGCGATCAGCGTCCACGAGTCGGCGCACGCCTGGATGGCGAACCGCCGTGGCGATCCGACTGCGCGCATGCTGGGCCGAGTGACGCTGAATCCCATCAAGCATATCGACCCGGTCGGAACCGTTCTATTGCCGTTGATTGCGATGGTGAGTCATCTTCCTGTGATTGGCTGGGCGAAGCCGACTCCGGTGGATCCGAGAAATTTCAAGGACCCGGTACTCGATGACATTCTGACATCTGTGGTCGGACCGATAAGCAATTTCATAGTCGCGACCGCGGCGGTCCTGGCGTTGATTTTTGTTTCGCTGACCTCGCAGTTGGGGGCAGCGATTGTCCACATGATTCCTCTGGTGTATCCCAGCCATCTGGACGTCCTGGCAAGCCAGACGGATTCGTTCCTGATGCCGATCAGCGTACTTTTCTATGAGCTGATGGTGATCAATATCATTCTTGGAGTTTTCAATCTTATTCCGGTGCCACCGCTCGACGGTAGCCATGTATTGCGCCACTTTCTGTCACCCAATGTGCTTCGCGTCTACGACACGTTCGGAATGTTTGCCCTGATGGCGCTTGTGTTTCTGGGTGGGGGACTCTTGGGCAGGCTGATCTTTCCTGTGATCGGGGTGTTTAACTACATCCTCTTGAGAATCTGATGGCTTCTGGATCGAACCAACGTAAACGTGTGCTGAGCGGTATGCGGTCTACTGGCAAATTGCATTTGGGCAATTATGTCGGCGCGCTGCAGAACTGGGTGGGCATGCAGAATCAGTACGAATGTTTTTTTTTCGTGGCGGACTGGCACGCGCTCACAACTGATTATGCCGACACGTCGCGAGTGAAAGAAAACTCAATCGAAGTGCTGCTCGACTGGCTGGCAGCTGGGCTCGATCCGGAGCGGTGCACCATGTTCATCCAATCGCACGTGCCGCAGCATGCGGAATTGCACCTCCTGTTTTCGATGATCACGCCCTTGGGCTGGCTGGAACGCGTGCCCACTTACAAGGAGCAGCAGGCGAACATTACCGAGAAAGATCTGACGACTTATGGCTTTCTCGGTTATCCGGTGCTACAGGCGGCGGACATTCTTATGTACAAGGGAGACTTCGTCCCGGTTGGAGCGGACCAGGTTGCGCATGTGGAGTTGACGCGTGAGATTGCGCGGCGGTTTAACGGGTTCTACAGCCGCGTGGCGCATTATCCTAACCCATTCGGAACGGGTCTTCCAACGACAGGGCTACAGTTCGTATTTCCCGAGCCGCGGCCGTTATTGACGCCGACTCCGAAGCTTCCCGGAACCGATGGCCGGAAGATGTCGAAGTCGTACGGGAACACGATTATGCTCACTGATCCCGAGCCAGTTGTGCGGCAGAAGCTGAAGACCATGGTGACCGATCCTGCGCGTGTGCGACGGACAGATCCCGGGAACCCGGATGTTTGCCCCGTAGGCGACTTGCACAAGATATTTAGCAAGCCCGAAACCATGGCCAGAGTGAACGAGGGCTGCCGCTCGGCGGGGATTGGCTGCATCGAGTGCAAGGGGTGGGCGGCGGATGCGCTGGTTAGCATCTTGAATCCCATGCAGGAGCGGCGGAAGAAATATGAAGACAATCCGCGACTGGCGTGGGATATTCTTGAAGCTGGCTCGGCGCGGGCCAGCAAGGTTGCTGATTCTACGATGAGCGAAGTGCGCGAGGCCATGGGGATGTCGCTTGAATACGAGGCCCCCCGGGCTCCTCAGGCGGCAAAGTAGACGGCGAGCAGATGAACACGATGAGCGATGAAGTAAAAGCAGCTTTCGATGGTACGGCAGCGTTGGACCTCGGTCCCACTTTGGTGGCGAGTGTTGCCTCTCGCGAGCAAGAAAAGTCGCGTCACGAGGAAAGCGACTTCCCTTTTGCGGTTACCGTGGGGAATGTCTACGAAGGACCCCTCGACTTACTCCTGCACTTAATTCGCAAGCAGGACATCGACATTTACGATATTCCAATCGGGAGAATCACGGCGCAGTATCTGGCGTATGTGGAAAAGCTGCGCGAGTTGGATGTGAACCTGGCGGCGGAGTTCATTTACATGGCTGCGGTTCTGATTCACATCAAATCAAAGATGCTGCTGCCCCGCGATCCTGCCGTAGCTTCCGAGGCTCAAGATGATCCCCGTGCCGAGCTGGTGAATCGGCTGATTGAGCATGAGAAATTCAAGTCGGCGGCGCAGATGCTGATGCAGAAGCAGCAGATTGAAGACGCGGTGTGGTCGAACCCTGCGCTGAAAGAGTTTCGGGATGCCGAAGGCACGGAGCCAGAGATGGCGGCCGACGTTATCGATCTGGTGAAAACCTTTCAACAGATCCTCGATCGTGCCCGCAACCGGCCAATGATTCAGGTCGACGAAGAAACGGTCACGGTCGGGCAGATGATCGAGTATTTGCGGCGGCGCCTGGCACTCGAAGACCGGCCAATCCGGCTGAAGCACATGTTGCGCAATGTTGAGTCGAGACAGGCGCTGGTCTGCATGTTTCTGGCGCTGCTGGAGATGGTGCGCCTGCAAGCCATCCAACTGCGGCAAGATCGCTTGTTCGGCGAAATCCTGCTGCGCAAGCATGTAGGATTTGAGGCAGTCATGGCGGAGCAAGCGGCGGTGCGCGATGATTGGAGATGATTGAGCGGTTGGTACGCACTTAACTGTGTCATCCTGAGCGCAGGAGCTTCTCCGCGAAGCGGAGAAGCTGCGGAGTCGAGGGACCTCACAACTGGTTCACCGACGTTGAAGTGGAAAGGCATTCGCACGAGATTTTTGAGAGGACGCCGCGGTGAGAACTCCCTGATCCCGCTTGGCCGGATTAGCGGCGACGGGGTCCTTCGACTGCGGCATTGTTCGCTTCGCGAACGATGCCTCCGCTCAGGATGACAGTTTATTGAGGGGTAGGAGCAGTCGGAACAATCAAACACCATGAGTCTTAAAGCGAAACTCGAAGCCATCATTTACGCCGCGGAAACGCCAGTCACCCTGGATCAGCTGATCGAACTGGTGAAGGAATCGGTCATCAGCGAAGGCGCTGGCAACGGCACCGAAGTCAAGTCGCGCGTTCGTCTCGCACTGGAGGAACTGATCGCGGATTCTTATTCTCCGGATCGTGGTATTGAGATTCGCCAGGTTGCCGGCGGATATCGGATGTCCACGAAACCCGAGCATCACGATGTAGTGCGAGCCTTTGCCAAGAGCTTGAAGCCGCCGGTTCGCCTTTCGCTTCCCGCGCTCGAGACGCTAGCGGTAATCGCGTACAAGCAGCCGGTGACCGTGCCCGAGATCAGCGAGATTCGCGGGGTCGATTCGAACGGTGTGATTGCGACTTTGCTTGACCGCAAGCTGATCACGACTGCAGGCCGCAAGGCGGTGATTGGAAGACCCATTCTTTACAAGACCACCAAGGAATTCCTGATGCGCTTCGGGCTGAAGGATGTCGGCGAGCTGCCCAGCATGGAGGAGTTCGAGAAGCTGGTTGCGGAGTCGTTCCAAAGCGATTTGTTGCCGGCGGAGATTGAGCAAACAACTGAAGTCGTCAGGGACGAAAGCGCTCAAGACGCCGAACCGACTGAAATTCACGACGATTCCGAACTCGCTATGGCAGAAAAGCGTGCGGGCGAGAGCGATCCGGCCGCTTGAGGCAGCAACTTACCCAACAACTCCACCCGTTCCCGAGTGCGAAGTGTTATGCCCGCTGAACGTCTACAGAAAATTATTGCCGCCGCTGGAATCGCTTCCCGCCGCAAAGCCGAAGAACTGATTACCGGCGGGCTGGTGTCGGTAAACGGGCAGACGGTTACGGAACTGGGCAGCAAGGCCGACCCTGAGCACGATCACATTCGGGTAAATGGAAAACTTCTGCACGGCCCGGAGCGGCACATCTACCTGCTGATGAACAAGCCCAAGGGGTACGTCACCACGCTGCGCGATCCCGAACGCCGGCCCACGGTCATGGACCTCCTTCATGGCGCGGGGGCGCGAGTTTATCCAGTGGGACGACTCGATTATGCGAGCGAAGGCCTGCTGTTGCTCACCAACGACGGCGAGTTCGCCAATCGTCTGATGAAAGCAGCATCCCATGTACCCAAGACTTATATGGTGAAAGTTGCGGGCAACCCATCAGGCGAGGGCCTGTCCCGGCTGCGCGAAGGCATTTTTATTCCATCCGATCGAGGAAAGAGAATACGGACGGCCCCTGCCAAGATCCGTGTGATTCGAGAGTCTGCGAACCCCTGGTACGAAGTCACGCTGATTGAAGGCAAGAATCGGCAGATCCGGCGCATGTTCGAAGAGATCGGACACCATGTGGAAAAGATCAAACGAGTGCGCTATGGTCCGCTCGAATTGGATGTCCATCCGGGGAAGTTCCGCAAGCTTACGTCCGAGGAAGTGACTAAATTGAAGTCTCTTGCTAAGTAAACGTCTACGCCCGCAGAGAACGCTCACCGCAGTATCCGTACCACACGAAACTCGCCTGCAGATGACACTTCACCCAACGCCATGTAAAGATTAGATAGCGCAAAGATGAGTGACTTCAGCCAGTGTGTGCCCGATCACGTACGAAACCTCGCCGGGTACACGCCGGGCAAGTCGCTGCGCCAAGCGCAACAGGAGAGCCATGTGAACTGCATCAAAATGGCCTCGAACGAGAACCCCTTTGGACCTTCGCCGAAGGCAGTGCGGGCGATGCAGGCAGCGCTCGCCGAGAGTAATTACTATCCCGACAACGACGCATCCGAGCTGCGCCAAAGGCTGGCCGCATTTCATAAGGTTCAACCGGAGCAAATTGTTCCCACGGCCGGTTCGACCGCATTGCTGGGCATTATTGCGCGTACCTTGCTGAGACCGGGGCTCAACGCCATCACCAGTGAACGTTCATTTATTGTCTACCCCATTGCGACGCAGGCAGCAGGCGGTCGATTGATCCAGGTTGCAACGCGAGACGATGGGTTCGATCTAAATGCGATCGCTGCGGCGATCGATAAGGATACCCGCATCATCTACGTTTCGAATCCCAACAATCCAACTGGCACTCTTGCCTCCGCGCCGGAACTTGATCGCTTTCTGGATAAAGTTCCCGAGCATGTGATCGTCATTCTCGATGAGGCTTATTACGATTTTGCGCAACATTTTGCGGCTCGGCGAAATGTAGATTATTCGCATGCCCTCGACTATGTGAACCAGGGCCGCAAAGTCGTGGTACTGCGCACATTTTCGAAAGCGCACGGGCTGGCGGGAGTCCGGGTGGGCTATGGGATTGGCCCCGCCGAGCTGATGTCCTATTTTGCGCGCATGCGCACTACGTTCTCCGTTTCTACGGTAGCCCAGGCGGCGGCGCTGGCCGCTCTTGATGACGAGGCCCACACCCGGAAAACGCTCGACAATAACGCAGATCAAGCGGAACGGCTCACTGCAGCTCTTATAGAACTGAACTACCGACCGATTCCAACCTGGACTAACTTTCTGTATTGCGAATTAGGCGACGACGCCACCGCCGTCGCCAAACGCTTCCAGGCCGAAGGAGTGATTGTGCGACCGTTAGGGCCTTGGGGAGCGCCAACCGCGATCAGAATTACCATCGGCACTCCGGAACACAATGACATTTTCCTGAAAGCGTTCAAGAGGGTAATGGAGCGGGCAACCGCGCGGTAGAGACGTTGCGTGCAGCGTCTCGGGGTGGCAAATCAGATTCCAGGGTGAGGAAAAGAGACATAGGGATCTTATTTCTGGCACTTGGGACAATAGTGACTGCTGCGTCCGGCGATGACGATGCGCTTAACCGGCATCCGGCAAACTAGGCACGGTTCTCCCTCGCGTCCGTAGACCCGGTGCTGCAGTTGAAAGAATCCCTCTTCACCGTCGGCATCCACGTAGTCGGAGACGGAAGAACCGCCGAGCGCTATGGCTTCTTTAAGTACTTCCTGCACCGCGGCATAAAGCAGGACCAACTCCTTGCGAGTTAGCGAGGCTGCCCTGCGGCGAGGCCGAATGGCGGCACGGAACAGCGATTCGTCCGCGTAAATGTTGCCCACTCCGCTCAGCAGCTTCTGGTTTAACAACGCGCTTTTGATCGGCGTTTTGCGGCCACGGAAAAGATCAATAAAAGCATCCAGCCCGACTTCAAGCGGTTCGAAGCCGGCAGCGTCAAATCCATGCGCAACGCTGAGACGCCCGAAGCGACGCGGGTCTACGAACCTAAGCTCCCTGCCGGAGGCAAGTCTCGCAACGGCATGTGTGTGCTTCTCGGTTGCCTGGTCTGGCTTGCAGACCAGCATCCGTCCGGTCATCCCGAGATGTACGATCCACTGCGCCTTGGTCGGCGCAGTCAGAGGAACTTTTGAGGATTTCCGGCTAGGCTTTCCTGGGACGGCCCGGCCTCCATTTTCCAGATCGAACACGATGTGCTTTCCTACGCGGCGCACCGCAGCAATACGCCTGTCTTCGAGAGCCTCAACGATCTCCGATGCCGGAGATTTTAGCGGCTCGGGCTTGGATCCGAGCCACACCGACTCGATGACATCGCCGGTGACGCGGCTGGCCAAGCCACGGGCGATGGTCTCAACTTCGGGTAGTTCAGGCATGAAACTAGTTTACAGGCCTCCGAGTGCGGACTGCAGACTTCTCGAATTGCCATCTTTCCCCGGGAGGGTTATCATTGCAAGTACACCTCTGCTCCGCTTATATCCTTTGTAATTCAGCGATTCGTCGGTTCTCTGCGGGTAACGAGTGTGTGCGACCCTGCATCGCGGCTGGGGTTGGCCGCGCCATTCATGTTCCAAGGAGTTCGCATTGAAGAAAGGTAAGGCTGCGGTCATCGTCGGCGCCCAGTGGGGCGACGAGGGCAAGGGCAAGATTGTCGATGTACTCTCCGAGGACTTCTCAGTTGTGGCGCGTTATGCGGGCGGGCATAACGCCGGCCACACCGTCATCATCAATGGCAGGAAGTTCGTTTTGCAGCTGGTGCCGTGCGGCGTTCTGCGCGCCGGCTGTCGTAGCGTCATCGGAAACGGCGTTGTGCTCGATCCTGTAGCGTTCCTCAAGGAGGTTGCGGCTCTGCGCGAGACCGGAGTGAAGGTCGACGGCAGCCTGTTCGTCAGCAACCGGGCGCACGTGATTCTGCCTTATCACCGCATGATCGAGCTGGCGTCGGAAAATGCGCCGGGACGGGTCAAGATCGGTACAACTTCTCGTGGCATCGGTCCGGCGTACGAAGACAAGATGGGACGCCGCGGTCTGCGGGTCGCGGATCTGCTGGATTTGAAACTGCTGAAGACGCACATTCAAAATGCATGCCACGAGAAGAACATGATCGCGCATGCGCTATTCAACTCGGAACCGCTCGACGCCGACAAAATGTACGAGGAATACGCCGCCGCATCGGCAAAGGTTGCGCCATTTGTCTGTGACACAGCCGCCTTGCTGAACAAAGCGCTGGCGCATGGCGAGTCGGTGGTGTTCGAGGGTGCGCAGGGCACGATGCTGGACATCGACCACGGTACCTATCCGTTTGTGACTTCTTCAAGCGCCACTTCTGGAGGAGCCGTTACCGGAACCGGCGTCGCTCCTACGGCGATCGATACCGTGATCGGCGTTACCAAGGCTTATTGCACGCGGGTTGGCGGCGGGCCATTTCCCACCGAGGCGCTCGACGCAAACGGAGACATGCTGCGCAAACGGGGCAACGAATTTGGCGCCGTGACCGGGCGTCCGCGTCGCTGCGGCTGGCTCGATTTGCCACTCTTGCGTTACGCTGGCATGATTAATGGCATCTCCTGGCTGGTGGTGACGAAGTTGGATGTGCTGGATGAGCTGGCGGAGATTCCGGTGTGTGTAGGCTATAAAATCAACGGCAAGGAAACCGACGAGGCGCCGGCGCAGGACAGCGGCTACGGGCAGATCGAGTGCATATATAAGAAAATGGCAGGCTGGCGCACTTCGACCCAGGGGATTACAAAACTGGAGAAACTGCCGAAGGCAGCGCGCGAGTATCTGGCTTTTGTCGAGACGGGAACCGGAGCACGCATTGGCATGGTTTCCACCGGTCCGGGGCGCGAGGAGACAATATTCCTCGATGAATTTGCGGTAAAACTTCAAGAATTGACGGGATCAAAAACCAGGGCGCAGGCACGAAACTAAGAACGGAGCTAAAGATGGTCGTTCTGGCTGTGACGTGGATGGCGAAGGCCGGTCGTGAGGCCGACGTTGTTGGTGTGTTTTCAAGGCTGACCGAGGAGTCGCGCAAGGAGCCGGGTTGTCTGGTGTACCAGGTTCATCGGCATAAGACCGAGCCGCGGCGGTTCTTCATTTACGAGCAATACAAAGACGATGCAGCGCTCGAAGCGCACCGCGCCGCACCTCACTTTTTGCAGTACGCGAAGAAGGAACTGCCGAAGTTTGGCGATCGCGTGGAAGGCCACCTATACGAACCGCTGGGGTGAATCGCGGAGCTTAGGCGACTCCTGAGCCTTAAATCGTACGCCAGCGTTGGCCAACACAGACCAAGCTATGCGTCACTTTCCCTTGTCGGCGACCAACGTCCCGGCTGAAGCGTAACTCTCCCTCGGGACTTCGTTGAAAACCACCACTACGGCTTCGCGTTGAGCCTTGGCTTCTTCCACCATGACATCGGTGATGCGTTGGGCCAACTTGCGTTTCTGATCGACGGTGCGGCCAGTCAACATCGTGATTTGGACTAGAGGCATAAGGATTAGCTCCAAGCTCCGACCACCGAGATCCTTCACTGGGTTCAGGATGACGGCGCGCGGCTCGGACGCCGCGCAATCGCCGTCACTTCGCCAGTTCGTATCCGGCGAAGAAATAGCTCAACTCGAAGCGAGCGGTTTCGTCGGCATCTGACCCGTGGATTGCGTTGTGCTCGATGTCGCTCGCCCATTTCTTACGAATCGTGCCCTCCTCCGCGCTGGCGGGATTCGTCGCGCCCATCAGCTTGCGCAAATCGGCGATGGCATTTTCCTTTTCGAGGGCCAATACAACGATTGGCCCACTTGACATGAAATCAGTCAAAGAGCGGAAAAAGGGGCGACTGGCATGCACAGCATAAAACTGCTCAGCCTGATGCTTTGAGATCTCAAGCATCTTCATGGCCAGGATGCGGAAGCCGTTTTTCTCAAACTGCTCGATGATGTCGCCCACGGCATTCTTGGCAACTGCGTCGGGTTTGATGATAGTAAAAGTGCGTTGCAGGGTCTTCATAGTTGTGTGGTGTGTCCTTGGTCGTTTATCTTCAACTCTCAAGCTTTCGCTGCTACAGCCATGGCCGCTACAACGGACTCGCCAATTTCAGCCGGCGATTTGGCGACGCGAATTCCAGCAGCTTCCATCGCCTTGATCTTCTCAGCGGCAGTTCCCTTCCCGCCTGAGATAATGGCGCCCGCGTGGCCCATGCGGCGCCCCGGAGGCGCGGTTTGCCCCGCAATGAATCCCACGACAGGCTTTTTCATGCGAGACTTCACATATTCCGCCGCGGCTTCCTCGGCATTACCGCCGATTTCACCGATCATCACTACCACTTCGGTCTGGGGGTCTTTGTTGAACAGTTCCAGCGCATCGAGGAAGTTGGTGCCGATGATTGGATCGCCACCGATGCCAATGGCCGTCGACTGCCCAATTCCCCGCGTTGTGAGTTGATAAACGGCTTCATAAGTCAGCGTGCCAGAACGCGAAACGATTCCCACCGAGCCCTCGAGATGGATCCGCGCCGGCATGATTCCGATCTTGCACTTGCCCGGAGAAATGATTCCGGGACAATTAGGTCCGATCAACCGGGAACGGCGGTTTTGCAGGTATTCCCACGCTCGTACCATATCCAATGTCGGAATGCCTTCCGTGATGCAGACGATGAGTTCGACCTCAGCGTCGGCAGCTTCCATAATCGCGTCGGCCGCAAATGGCGGAGGGACGAAAATCATTGAGGCATCGGCCCCGGTCTCATCAACCGCTTCCTGAACGGTATTGAAGATCGGCCAGCTCTCGTGAGTTGTGCCACCTTTGCCCGGCGTCACGCCACCGACGATCTTGGTTCCGTACTCCGCACAGGCTTTGGCGTGGAATGTGCCTTCCCGGCCAGTCAGTCCCTGCACGATCACTCGCGTCGATTTATCTACCAGAATGCTCATAAAATTGCTCTTTTTGCAGAGACGTAGCTTGCTACGTCTCGGTTTCTCTTCGCGTAGTCAGCGGAAAGCTGCGCCTCTACGGCCGTCAATTATGCCGCAGCCGCTGCAGCTACCACCTTCTCGGCCGCATCCCTCATGGTTTCTGCGACGATAAAGTTCAATCCCGACTGCTTCAGAATCTCTCGGCCCGCCTCGACGTTTGTCCCCTCGAGCCTTAGCACGATCGGTAACTGAATGTGAGTTTTCTGCGCTGCCTCCACGACCCCTGTGGCCAGTGTGTCGACGCGAAGGATTCCGCCGAAAATATTAATCAGCACCGCCTTTACGTTCTTGTCGCTGAGTAGGATCTCGAAGGCGTGGGTGACCTGCTCGGCATTGGCACCGCCACCTACATCGAGAAAATTCGCCGGCATTCCGCCAGCATATTTGATGATGTCCATGGTCGCCATGGCAAGGCCAGCGCCGTTCACCATGCAGCCTACGTTTCCATCGAGCTTGATGTAGTTCAGACTGTACTTCGAAGCCTCCACTTCGAGCGGATCTTCCTCGGTGACGTCGCGCAGCTCGCGAAGATCGGGATGACGAAACAAGGCGTTGTCGTCAAAATTCATCTTGGCATCTAGCGCAAATAATCGGCCGTCGGTGCAACTGATGAACGGGTTGATCTCCATCAATGAAGAATCCGTTTCCTGGAAGGCACGGAAAAGTCCGGTCATCAAACGCACAGCTTCATTGATCTGCGTGGGCTTCAGACCCAGCTTGAACGCGATCTTGCGCGCCTGGAACGCCTCCAGACCCATTCCCGGCTCGACGTACTCTTTGAGGATGGCATCGGGATTCTCTGCCGCGACCTGCTCGATTTCCATGCCCCCAGCGGCAGAGGCCATGAATACCGGCCTCGCTTCGACGCGGTCGATCACGATTCCCAGGTAGAGTTCTTTCTCGATTGGTAAGGTTTCTTCGATAAGCAGCCGGTGCACCACCCGACCTTCGGGTCCGGTCTGGTGCGTGACCAGTGTCATTCCCAGGATTTTCGAGGCCAGCTCAGCGGCTTCATCCACCGACTTCGCGATCTTCACCCCGCCACCCTTACCGCGGCCTCCGGCGTGGATCTGCGCTTTGACCACAACTCCGTTAGAGCCCGCTTCAAACAGCCTTTTCGCGGCAGCTTCAGCTTGCTCGCGGGTTTCGGCCATTTCGCCGCGTGGCACCGCGACTCCGTACTTCTTCAGGATTGCCTTGGCCTGATACTCATGAATTTTCATAACAGTTCCAGATTCACTATGATTTTGGGCAGGGCGTGCTTGCGCTTAGAACCGCGGGCAGCAAACATTTGATTCTATAGAAGGGTGCCACATAGGGCAAACGCAAGGCGCCAAAATTTGACGGTGTTTGGGGTCGTTTCGGAACTGGCCGCGATCAGACCTTGGCAGTGCTACTCTTTATTGGCGCCAACGTAATCCGCCCATGATCATCGACGTACTTCATCGCATTGCAAATCATCGCCAGTCGCTCAGCCGCGACGAGGCGCGCGCAGTCATGTCTCAGATGCTTACAGGCAAATTCACCGACGCGCAGATTGCAGCTTTGCTGGTTGCGCTGCACATGAAGGGAGAGACGGTCGAGGAAATCGTTGGATTCGCCGAAGCCATCCGCGTAGCCGCGGTTCCAGTGGCCCTGCACCCGAATCATACGGTCGATGTTAGCGGCACGGGACGCGATGCCCTTGTGGATACCTGCGGCACCGGCGGTGACGCCAGCGGCACATTCAATATTTCGACGGCTACCGCGCTTGTGGTCGCAGGAGCGGGGGTGCGCGTAGCCAAGCACGGCAATCGCAGCGTAACTTCAAAGTGCGGCTCGGCCGACGTGATGGAAGCTCTGGGCGTCAACATTAATCTGCCTCCGGCCGGGCTGGCTGCCTGCCTGGAAGAAATCGGAATCGCGTTTCTGTATGCTCCCGCCATGCATTCGGCGATGAAGCATGTGCAATCTGCGCGCCGCGAACTGCGCCTGCGGACGGTTTTCAATCTGCTTGGGCCACTGACCAATCCCGCCCGCGCTTCGGCTCAAGTCGTCGGAGTATATTCGGCCGCGTTAGTGGAAACGTTGGCCGAAGCGCTCAGCATGTTGGGATTGTATCGGGCTCTGGTCGTGCATGGAATGGACGGGCTAGACGAAATCACCATCGGTGGTCCAACCCGGATTGCTGAAGTGCGCGAGGGAACGGTCCGCACCTACGAAGTTACGCCGGAAGAATTTGGCATGAACCGCGCCGGGCTCGAGGAAATTTCTGGCGGAGATGCCGCCGCGAATGCCGCCATTATTCGGGAGATTCTCGCCGGCAAGAAGTCGCCACGACGAGATGTGGTTTTGCTGAATGCCGCTGCCGCCCTGGTCGCGGCGGGTAAGGCGGATCGCTTGGCAGACGCTCTCCCGCTGGCGTCAACGTCGATCGACTCCGGTGCCGCCGACGCAAGACTAAAGGAACTGGCACGGTTCACTAACGCAAACCACTGATCGATAAGACAAAACGTAGTTGGACCACCCACTACAGCTAAGTTGACGCCACCTGCTTTTTCAGACGCTCAATCTGAGTTAGATGGTTCGCGCCGTGAGTTCCGATCCTCTCCACGTATTCCGCCACAGTAACGTCCTGCTTGAGCTCAGGATGGTACGCGGACTTCTCCATATCCTCCGGCTTTAGCCGGCGAAGCAATCGTAAATTGTGATGCCGGTTCAGTCCGTAAAGTGCAACCAGTTCCGGTGCAGGTGTATCGATGTACCCGAGATTTCGAGCCCACGCGTCCTGATTCATAGGCGCAATTACCGGCTTCTCGTCGCCGAGCATTTGCCGGAAGCGGTGCGCGTACACGATCTCAATGTCTGCGAGATGCCCGAGAACCTCGAGAATGCACCATTTATCCGGCGCCGGTTTGTAGCGCAGAGTTTTGTCAGGCAGCCCCGAAACTGCCGCCGCAATATGCTTGGGGCTTGCCTCGGCCGCGTCGAGATGCTTCTTCAATTCAGCTTCTGTCATGGAAACCTCTAATTTTGTAATTGATACATTTCGTAATTGAGCAATTTGAAAATACGTTTCCAATTCGTTCAACTGCAATTTCTAACTGATCTGTACTTTCTGCATCCACTGCGCCACCTGGACCTTCCAACCCAGTTCCTTGATGATCGTGTCGCGCAGCTGCGAGGATGCCGCAGGCTCGCCGTGCACCAGGAAGGTCGCCGCGGGCTTCTTGGAGAACGTGCGCAGCCACTGCAACAATTCTGGCGTATCAGCATGATCACTGAATTGCTCAAGCGCCGTAACATGAGCTCGAATCGGCACAATATCACCGAAGATCTTCACTTCCCGAGCTCCACTCTTGATGGTGAACCCGCGCGTCCCTGGCGCCTGGAAACCGATAAACAAGACTGTGTTTTTCGGATCCGGCAACCTTTGTTCGAGGTGGTGCAGGATGCGTCCACCCGTCACCATACCACTGGACGAAATGATGATCGAAGGGCTTCTCACCCGGTTAATAGCCTTCGACTGTTCCGCGGTCGAGGCAAAAGTGAAACCGCGCCACTCGAGCGGCGACCCGTGCTCTGCAATCAGGTGCCGAGTGTCTTCGCTGTACTCTTCCTTGTGCTTCATGAAAATCTCGACCGCCTTGATGGCCATAGGACTGTCGCAGTAGACGGGAACGGCTGGAAGTTGCCCCGATTGCATCAACTCTTTCAACATGAAAAGAAATTTCTGCGTGCGCTCCACGGCAAAGGCAGGCACGATGACGCTTCCCCCGCGTTCAACCGTCTGGCGAACTAGCGAGGCTAATTCCGGGAGTGGATCCGACGTCGGGTGCTGGCGGTTGCCGTAAGTCGATTCCATAACCAAGACGTCAGCCGTCTCGCCTTCGACGGGACCCGAGCGCACTACTTTGCCCGGCGCCACATTTCGATCGCGTACACGTCCGATGTCGCCAGTGAACAACAACCGGCGAGTCTGTCCGTTGTTGACCAGCGTAAGCTCAACCATCGACGAACCCAGAATGTGCGCCGCCCGTACGAAGCGAAACGAGGCTCCGGTGCAAAGTTGTTGGACATCCTCGAACTGCACCGCGCGAAAATATTGAAGAGACGCTTCCGCTTCCGCTAGCGTGTACAGCGGCAGGGCGGGGTCATGTTTTGATTTCTTGTGCTTGTTGTAAAACGCCGCGTCTTCTTCCTGCAGGTGACCGGAATCCGGCAGCAGAATTCCGCATAAGTCGATCGTCGCCGGCGTGGCGTAGATCGGCCCGCGGAACCCTCCCTTCACCAGGCGTGGAATCCATCCGGAATGGTCGATGTGCGCGTGGGTCAGCACGACGGCGTCAATCTGCCGCGCGGGGATCGGCATCTCCTGCCAGTTGCGGTCGCGCCATTCTTTCGGGCCCTGGAACATGCCGCAATCAATGAGCGCCTGGAAACCCTTGTCTCCACTGGAGTCGCGACTGGTCTTAACTAGGTGCTTGGATCCCGTAACAGTTCCGGCAGCCCCGAGAAATTGGATGTAGGCCAAGACTCCTCCTTCGTCGCCATTCTCAACTTCGATTGGCAATTGGAAATTACTTCGCGGCGTCTGGCGGCGTGACCTTGAAGACGTTGTTGCTCAAGTCGCTTTCCGGCACGCTGCCATCGTTCACCACGACCTCCAACGGCAAAGTGGCTACGTCGACCCGAACCGCCGCCTTAGCCTTCGCCCGCACTTCCAGGCGCCGAGTGATTTCGCCGTCTTCCATATGCAGGATCACCGGTACTTCAGCTCCTGCGTCTCCAAGATTCTCGATCGTCACGGTCACCATGGAACCGCCGTCAACCTTTGGACGTGGATATACGGACTCAACCCGAAAGTCGGGCAAGCCCCGGTCACGATACACCCAGTCGTCGAAGAACCATTCCAGGTCACGGTGCGTTTGCGCCTCGATGAGATGCTGCATATAAGAAGCTTCTTTATCCTGATCCGGATGATATGCTGCCAGCGCCTTTTTCAGCGCCACGTCGCCGACCATGTCGCGCAACATCCACCATACGTACATAGCTTTACTGCGATAGAACTCTTCGATGCTGGTATTGATCAAAGATTCATTGGCCGCCGCGTTTTGGAGATGTGCCGACGCGATCGCTTTCTCGGCATTAACGATTGCAGTCCTATGTTGGCCCATAAATTCCAGCGCGGCCGGGCGGCCACTCTGCTGTTCACGTTCAAGCACCTGCGCAAAGTGTGCCAGCCCCTCATAAATCCACGGACGCGGCGAGAAGAAAGCCGCATGAGTCAATTGGTGAACTGCAGCAAGCTGGTAGACGGTCGAATTTGTTGTGTTTAGAGGCGTCAGCAACATGCTGCCTGCGTCGAAAGGCGCAGCTTCCGGGTCGGCTAGCTCTACGGTTTCCGCTTTGTGTCCCGGCGTACCAAACCATTCGGTGACGAGCGGTACGGCCAACTCCGCCGCAAGCGTATAGCTTTCAGCCCCAGACTTGTGTTCGGGCAGAAATGAGATATTCAAGCTCGGTTGCTCAAGGACGCCATAGCTGCCGATCACAAAAAGAGGCACGGCCGTACCCAGCGGTTCGAACGAGTACTCATTATGCATAGAGTATGCCGAGCCCATCCGCTCGTAAGCCGGCGCGCCACTCTTGCCATTGCAGAACAATTTCGGCGGCTCCGCAGAACTCTCGCCAGAATTAGTCAGCTTGATCTTTAGATGCGCCTCTGCCTCCCGCGCCTTCCAGCGTCCAAGCGTTTCAAACACGCTGTTCCCTTCCGCCAAATCCGCCGACTCCATCGCCACCGGGTACCACGCGACGTATCCAATTCCGCGCACGGCGGTAAACGATTTGCTGATCTGGTCCCAGTCCGTGTGCCTGGCTTTATCTTCCGGGACGCCAATTCGCTTCAGACGTGTCACATCGAGTGGAATCACGCCTTCATATCCGATCTCCAACTCGATCGTGCCTTTCGGTAGGACTTCGTGCGGCAAGGTCACAATCGCTTCAGACAGCGCGCCGGTGTGATCAATGTCGGAGGAGTATTCGTGAGTGACAAATTCTAGAGCTTCCCCGCCAGTCTGAATCGAGCTCCAATCCAACGTCGAAGAGATCTGCAGCGCAATATTTTTCTGTGGCACATTCGAATCGTTGCGCAGCGTAAGTCTTCCGCGCACACCCAAGCGCTGCTGTTCAGGTTCGACACGCACAGTCAGATCGTACTTGATAAAGGTGAACGCCTCGCGATCAAGGGCAAGACCCGGAATAACCAAACCACAGAGAATACAAACAACACGGAGAACCTTCATGCCGACTTCTTTCTCCGCTGCCTCACGATCTCATACAGCATGACGCCCGCCGCGACGGAGACATTCAGCGACGGCACCTTTCCCAGCATAGGGATCGAAACCAGGAAATCGCATTTTCTGGCCACGAGGTCGTGAAGACCCTTCCCCTCTGCACCGAGCACGATAGCGCAGTCCATGTTGTAATCGAGCGAGTCGTAGGATTGCTCGCCACGTTCGTCCAGGCCAACCATCCACAGATTCTGCGCCTTCAATTCCTCCAGCGTCCGGGCGATGTTGGTGACCTTCGCGATGGGCAGGTGCTCGCTGGCTCCGGCCGAGGCCTTGGTTACGGTCGCAGTCACTCCCGCCGCCCGGCGCTCGGGAATCACTACTCCGTCCGCGCCGGCGGCATCCGCAGTGCGGAGAATCGCGCCCAGATTGTGTGGGTCCTCCACTCCATCGAGGACGACGATGAGTGAATGCTGGCCGCGCTTGGCGGCGACGACGTCTTCTAGATCGTTGTACTGCTTCGCTGACGTAACGGCGACCACACCCTGGTGAGCATTGTTGCCGGCCATGCGATCGAGTTCGTCACGCGGCACAAAGCGCACCGCAACCCCTTGCCGCCGGCATTCGTCGACCACATGTTTGAGCCGTAGGTCATGACGTTCTTTCGCGACTCCCACCCACGCAAAGGTGCGTCCGCGCGCCTTCAGCGCCTCGGCCACGGCATTGATGCCATAAATGTAATTCATGTTTCCGTAGTTTACTTCAGCGGGCGAACGACCGTCGTTGCGGAGCTCAAGCCGTTCTCGAGTACAGCAGACTTCGAACAGACCTCGTCCCGTCGATCACAGCCTGCCGCTATAATTGAAGTTTGGTGCGCGACTCCCAACATCTATGATTCAAACCCTATTTGGCAGCCTGGACGAAGAACAGAAGCCGGGCCTCTTTGATCGCATGAAAGAGGCGGTGACGCGTACCCGCGAAAACCTCAGCCAGCGCATTGAAGAGGTCGTTTCCTTCGGCAAGGAAATCGACCGCGCCACACTGGACGACCTGGAAGCCACCCTCATTGGCGCTGACTTGGGGAACACGACCACGCGGGAAGTTCTGGACAAGCTTCGCGAGAAGGCAGATAGAAAACAGATTAAGAACACCGACGAGCTCAAACGCCTTTTGAAAGACGAACTGCTCAACATCCTGAACGCCGCCAACACCCGCCCTGTCCAGAGAGTTGACGGCGCGCCCGAAGTCATCCTTGTGGTCGGCGTCAACGGTACGGGAAAGACGACGACCATTGGCAAGCTGTCGCAGGTTTTTCGTTCGCAGGGCAAAACTGTTCTGTTGTGCGCGGCCGATACTTTCCGGGCTGCTGCCATCGAACAACTTGAGATTTGGGGACAGCGCACTGGGACCGAAGTCATCCGAACCAAAGCTGGCGGCGATCCGGCAGCCGTGCTGTTCGACGCTCTGCAAGCCGCAACCGCGCGCCACAGCGATTACGTCATCGTCGACACCGCTGGGCGCCTGCATACCAAGACCAATCTCATGGCAGAGCTAGAGAAGATGCGACGCACCGCCCAGCGAATCATTCCCGGCGCTCCCCACGAAACCTTGCTGGTGATGGACGCCACCACCGGCCAGAATGGTTTGCAACAGGCGCGCCAGTTCACGGATGCGGCCGGCGTGACCGGCATTGTCCTGACCAAGCTCGACGGCACCGCCAAGGGCGGAGTGGTGGTTGCCATTTCGCGAGAGCTAGGTCTGCCGGTGCGCTACGTCGGCGTCGGCGAGAAGGCCGGCGATCTGTTGCCTTTCAATGCCAAGGATTTTGTGGATTCATTATTTGCATGATTCTCTCGATGGGCATAGAACCAAGGACTGTTAATGGTCGATTCAAAACGACGGTGGATTGTATTGCAAGTGATACCAAACCTATGGCGCCGCTTCTGCCACAAGGCACCGGCCGTATATTCCATGTACCTTCGAGCCACGCCGCCGACGGATCCGTTTGCAGACAGATTAGTTCCCGTCCGGCGTGGTCCGAAGGGCCGCAGCGGCGCGGCAGTCGCTGAGCCCGAGGACGACCGCTACGGAACATTTTCATCGCGAGAAATTTAAGGCGGCGTGCCTTATCCGTGCCTCCGTATCTCCGTAGTGAAATAATGCTTCTTCCGTGACTACAGCCAACGACACTGACGAACGCTTCCTCGGCCAAGCACTCGATCTGGCGCGGCAAGGTATCGGTCTGACCTCCCCTAATCCCTGCGTGGGAGCCATCATTGTGGACGGCAAGGGCACAATCGTCGGCAAAGGCAGTCACACCTACGATGGCGTGAAGCATGCAGAAATCCTTGCCCTGGAGCAAGCCGGAGAAAACGCTCGCGGCGCGACTCTCTATATCAATCTGGAACCATGCTCCCACCAAGGTCGAACTGGACCGTGCGCCGACGCGCTGATCGCCGCCGGAATCTCTCGCGTTGTGGCATCCATGCAGGATCCGAATCCGATCATCGCCGGCCAGGGATTTGCCAAACTTCGTAGCGCCGGGATCAGTGTCACGTCTGGCGTGCTTGAAGAACAGGCAAAAGTTCTGAACGAGTCTTTCGCCAAATACATTCGCCAGCGTATTCCGCTCGTGACTTTGAAGGCTGCGATGACCCTCGACGGCAAGATCGCCGCGCCTCCAAAGGGCGCGCCAGAAAATTCAACTCGTGCCGACTGGATCACCGGTGAATCCGCACGTGCTCATGTGCAGGAACTTCGTCATCAGCATGACGCGATTCTCGTCGGAGTTGGTACCGTGGTCGCTGACGACCCACTTCTCACCGACCGCAGCGGCCGACCACGCCGTCGCCCGCTACTCCGCGTGATTCTCGACTCACATCTGCGTCTACCGCTGGACTCCCGCGTAGTCAAGACCGCCCAAGACGATGTTCTGGTGCTGTGCTCATTCGCCCAAGAGAAAAAGAAAAAAGACCTACTGAATCTTGGCGTTCGGGTACAGCAGTTGCCCACGGCCACTTCGGAGGGCCATCCTGACATGGCCGGCGTCATCCGCTTCCTTGGCGAAGAGATCACCAGCCTCATGATCGAAGGTGGCGCTATGGTCAACGCGGCGGCGCTGGCCTCGGGAATCGTAGACAAGGTCTTTCTCTACTACGCCCCCAGAATTCTCGCTGGCACAACATCCGTCCCGTTCGCCGGCGGCGCAGGATTCGCGAGCATTAGCGACGCGCCATACATGAAGTCGATGCGCTTGCATCGTTTTGGCGAGGACTTCGCAGTTGAAGGATACTTGAAGGATCCATATGCAGATTGACGGACGCATTTCACAGAGCTCTCACATGATTTCCCTTGCTTGCCTTCTCTGTGTCTCTGTACCTCTGTGTTGAAGTGAAGGAGCTCCCATGTTCACCGGCATCATCGAAGAAGTCGGAAGCGTCACCCATATCGGCCACCAAAACGACAATCGGCGTCTCACCGTCTCGGCTTCCCAGCTCGTCAAGGAACTAAAGAAGGGCGACAGCATCGCGGTCAGCGGTGTCTGCCTCACCGCCGTCGAAATCACCGCCAATTCCTTCGGTGCCGATCTGGCTCAGGAAACCTGGAACCGCACATCGTTCTCCCGCATCAAGCCAGGCGCGCTGGTCAATCTTGAACTCCCCATGCGGGCCGACGGACGCTTTGGCGGACACATCGTCCAAGGCCACGTGGATGGCACTGGTAAGTTCGTCGCACTCGACGAAATCCCCGACGCCGACAACTATTGGCTGCGCATTGAGATCCCGCCAGACCTGGCGCGCTATGTCATCTTTAAAGGGTCACTCTCGATCGAAGGCATCAGCCTCACGGTCGCGAAGGTGGAAGGAACACAAGTGACAGTCGCCATTATTCCGCATACCACGGAGATGACCAATCTGAAGTCGCTCAAGCCCGGCGATCCCGTCAACCTGGAAGTGGACATGATCGCAAAGTACGTTGAGAAGATGATTCGAGGGGACTCGGCCAGTTCCATTACGATTCAACGATTGGTGCAGGAAGGGTTCTAGGAAAGCGCCCCGGCACCCTCTACGCTTCCAGAGTCATCTTGTCCAATTCCAGGAACTCCTGCACGATCGGTTCTTCGCATTTCTCCATGTCTTGATAGGTGCCGAAGAAAAGCACTTTGGCTTCGTGGAGAAATACGATCCGGTTCGCCAATTTTTCGGCCAGACGCATGTCGTGGGTCACGACGACGCTGGTCAGATGCAACTGCGTTTTAAGCCGCTTGATCAAATCGCCCAGCAGCTGCGCCATCAGCGGATCGACCATGGTCGTCGGTTCATCGTAAAGAACGCACTCCGGCTGTGCGGCCAAGGCTCGTGCGATCGCGACCGACCGCTTCATTCCCGTGGATAAATCCGATGGGAGCAAGTCGCGCATCTCCTTCACCCCCACCATCTCCAACAACCCATCGACGATCTGGTAGATCTGGTCTTCCTTGAGATCGCGGCGTTCACGCAGCGGGAATGCCACATTCTCACCCACGGTCAACGAGTCAAACAGCGCACCGTTTTGAAATACCATTGTGACCTTCTTGCGGATGCGCTGCAATTCCGGTTCGGAATAGTCAGTAATGTCCTCTCTGGCCACGATCACCCGACCAGAGTCTGGCTTGAGGAAACCCATAATATTCTGCAGCGTGACTGATTTGCCTACGCCACTTCGTCCCAGGATGCACACCGTCTCTCCCGCCATGACGTCGAAGCTGACGTGATCGAGAACGCGGTTCTCGCCAAAAGCCTTGGAGACGTCCTTAAATTCAATATACGGCCCGAGTTGTTCGTTGCTCGCCATGAGCTGTTTTCAGTCCTCTGAAAATGCTAAATCAAATCCCATCAGGACGAACACCCCTGCCCGCATAGTCGAGCATAGGAATAGCCCGCTTCAGATCCCAAGCAAGGAACGCTCTCCCTTCGCCCTCTCGAACGCCTCCGGCGTATTCACGTTCCGAAACATTTCCACCGAGAAACCCGCGCGTTCCAGCTCATTCTCCTCGAGCACGCAAGTTTCGATCCCAGCGAACAACCGATCAATCTTGTTCTTCCCTTCCCTCAATGACCTCTCGGCTAGCTCTACAAATCCACGCCGATAGGCCGCGCAAAGCGGCTGCAACCCCCGACCAGCGCGCGGAACCGTAACCATACCATGTGATTCTTGCGCCCGCAAAAGCAGATATTCCAGAAACTTCGGCCCTACGAAGGGCAGATCGACGGCGAGCATCAGGTTTAACCCTGTGGTCGAATTCAAGAGTGCCGCATGAATTCCGCCCAGAGGTCCTCGGTCGCGATAAACATCCTCGACCACATGGCCAGAGCGTGCGAACTTCTTGGCGTCTCCAACAATGCGCACCTCTGCCGCAACCGCGCAGGCCACGTTCAATGCTCGCGCGAGAAGAGTCTCGTCCCCGAACTGTAGAAAAGCCTTGTCGATTCCCATCCGAGAGCTCTTGCCGCCCGCCAGAACGAATGCTGTGACATCGAACTTCATCCTATCCTTCACGCGCTGATCATACACGTGGGCGCAGCCCTACATGATCCAAACAAATGGCTCACAGAAGCACCAACGTGATTCCCTTGTTGCCACGCCCAACATCGCTGTCCAACACTAACTCTGGCACTTTCGCAAACAGCAACTTGCTTCGTTCGTCGAAACTGGACCAGCTCTCGCCATTGACGAACGCTGCAATCTCGCCGTTTTCTTTTCGCTGGCGCAGGAAGCCCCGAATGGCAAAGCGCAGCACTCCGCCTGCACCGGTCGAACCGTAGCCATGAATCAGTTTCAATGCGCCGATGCCATCTTTTCGCGCGCGTGTGAGGGCCGCTTCGAGCTTCTGGCAAGCCTGATCGCGAGTCGGGAATCCGTCTTCGAGATTGATAATCCGTACTCTTCCAGGCACAACGCCCTTCCGCCTCCGGATGCATGCGCGTCTTGTATCACTTTACGCCCCGGCCTGCGGAAGGCGGGAACCATGAAATTTGGACGCTCCTGTTCTAAGTGCTTCTGGAAGCAGCGCTTTGCACATGACACGAAAGTAACCTACACAAAATAACCCCGCCGTTAGATGATGTCTCTTCCGGCGAATTCGCCCGGAAAGACGAACATGCCTCAGAAGTTAATGGACGTTCTTATGTTAGGCCGTTGCTCCCACGAATTTTCCTGGCCGCGGCGGGCTGCTGACGGCCAGTTCTACCAGGTTTGCCTCCTCTGCGCCGTCGAATACAGCTATGACTGGACGACCATGCGCCGTACCGAGCGGGTGGATCGCAGCCAATCCACCGCGGAAGCAGAGAGCACCAGCGCGCGCCGCAGTCGCACCCGTGCTCGCAAGCCGACATGGGTTCCTCGCGCCCGGCGCCTCAAACTCGATACGCCAGTGCGTTACCGGGTGAAGAATCTGGGCAGCTGGTATGAAGGCACGATCGCCAATCTGAGCCAGTCCGGGGTACTTTTGCAAGGCCCGCAACGCTTTCCGGACAACACATTGGTCGAGATGGTTTTTGAGATGCCGGAAGAAATCTCGGGCCAGAAAAATAGCACGGTCCTTTGCCAGGGACGAATTACGCGGACGAAAGACGTGCAAGAAAAGACAGAAGATACGAAGCTCGCGGCCAGCATCCTCGATTACAAATTTCTGCACCAGAGTTAGCCAGCTTTACCGTAATCGTCCTTCTCGCCGCGCAAATTGTTCGAGAGGCATAAATTCTCTGCTGCCGCAGCGTTGCACCTTTTTGGTGACATACGAGCTTCCGCCAACTTTTTCAACAGGACTCGGCCGATCCGTGCATCTAAGCTATTTAGATCAGACTTATATCACCAGGAGTTGATCTTATGAAGGCGAGGTTTTCTCTCTACCTCATCATTTTGCTCGCGATAATGGCAATCGCCATCGGCTGCTCCAAGGCTCCGAACGATGCTCAGATTGCCAGCGATATCCAGAATAAGCTGAACACTGACTCCGGTCTCCAGGGCAAGCAACTCGCGGTACAAGCCGCCCATGGAAGCGTGACCCTCTCCGGCCAGGTTGATAATGATGCGCAGCGCGATGCAGCCGCCCGTTACGCGTCCAGTGAACCGGGTGTAAAGCAGGTCGTGAACAACTTACAGGTTGCGCCTCCGCCGGCGCCGGTCGCAGCTCAGGCCCCGCCGCCAGAGCAGCCTAAACCGAGCCCCGCCCCGAAGCGTCACCACAAAGTATCCAAAGACGAGGATGATTCTTCGAGCGCTGCAGCCCAAGTCGCGCAAGCTACCCCGCCATCTGCTCCTGCTCCTGCGCCGGCCGCTCCTGCACCACCACCGCCACCCCCACCGCCGCAGAAAGTCACGATTCCCTCCGGCACAACCTTCGCCGTGAGGTTGGTGGACACGGTAGACTCCGAGACAGCCACTCAGGGCCAGACCTTCCATGCCACGTTGAATTCGCCGTTCGCCGTAGATGGCGACACCGTGATTCCTGCCGGCTACAACGTTGAAGGCCATGTCGTGACTGTGCAGAGTGCTGGCAAGTTTGCCGGACAATCTTTATTGGTACTTCAGCTAGATCGCATTTCAGCGAATGGGAAGTTCTACAACATTCAAACCGATCAATATAAGAAGCAGGGTAGTTCGCGCGGCAAGAACACGGTCGAGAAGGTAGGAGCCGGCGCGGGCATTGGAGCCATCATCGGTGCCATCGCGGGTGGAGGCAAAGGAGCCGCCATCGGCGCCGCAGCGGGCGGCGGATTAGGAGCCGGCACGCAAGCCGTTACCCACAGCCAGCAAATCAAATTGCCCCCGGAAACCGTGCTGAACTTCACCCTGCAAGCGCCTTTGACCGTGATTCCGACCACCCAGGGACCAGACGCAGGACGCCCGACCCTCACCACGCAACCGTAGGTCAGGATCGTCAATTAATGATGAGGCGCGGAAATATCCGCGCCTTTTCTTTCTTTGGTCTCTTTGGGATATTCACGGATTTGCATATTCGAATTGCGCGATGCGTCCTATGCTGCTAAATTGATCGCCTACAGTAAGTTGTTTTCCGGACGGGCGAACTTTGCACATACCGCTCCGTCTTTTCGCCGGCTCTCTTGTTTCCCATGAAGCCGATCGACATTCCGTATCCGAAGAATGGCCCACACTGGAGTCATTGGAGCTTCCGCTACGCCGCTTCGATCATGGCGACGGGCGTCGCCTTCTGCATCTGGTTTCTGTGGCCGGTAATGCGCGAGGATGCATTCGATATCTTCATCGCCGCAGTGATTGTGAGCGCACGGTTTCTGGGCTTTGGGCCAGCCTTGCTTTGTACGGCCGTATCAAGCATTGCCATCGATTATTTCGCCCTTGAACCTCGTTTCAGTTTTGCCATTTCTTCTAACGACTATGGACGCTTGTTCGTATTTGTTGCGGTCTCGGTTCTTGCTGCCGGTCTCGCCCGCCAGCGCTCGCACGCGCAGACGCGCGCAGAGCAGATCCAGCGGCAGATGGCCGCCATGGTCGAATCCTCCGATGATGCCATCCTCACCGGCGATGTAAACGGAATCATCACCAGCTGGAATCGAGGCGCAGAACGCCTTTACGGATACGCTGCTGCCGAGGCGATCGGTATGTCGGTTAATGTGCTGGGACCTCCGGAGCGCCCCGAGGAAGTTCCCGGAATTACAACGAAAGTGATGGGGGGCGAGTCGATCCAGCACCACACCTCCGAACGCATTCGCAAAGACGGCGCGCGCATCGCCGTGGATATTTCGCTTTCGCCGATTCGCAACCAACGCGGAGAAGTGATCGGTGCGTCCAGCATCGCGCACGACATTACTTCGCAGCGGCGGTCCGAGGAAGCCCTGCGCCGCAACGAAAAGCTCGCGACCGCCGGACGCCTCGCCGCCGCCGTTGCGCACGAGATCAACAATCCTCTCGAGGCGGTCCTCAATTTGATCTACCTCGCCCGCCACCGCCCTGACAGCCAGGATCAATACCTGGAGATGGCCGAGCGGGAGGTTCTGCGCGTCGGTGCCATTGCCCAGCAGATGCTGGGGTTCGTTCGTGAGAGTTCGTCGGCCTCGCCGTTGAACGTCGCGGCGACCCTCGACGACGTTCTGCAACTCTACTTGCGTCAATTGAACGAAAAACGCATCCAGGTCGAGAAACAGTATGACCGGGCCGTCGAAATCCGCGGCTTTGCTGGCGAGCTCCGCCAACTGTTCTCCAACCTGATTCTCAACGCCCTCGATGCGCTAGAAAACGGAGGCCAGCTCACCCTGCACGTAGCCCACGGCCGTGAGTGGTCCGGCGGAACCGGCGCCCGCAGGACTGGAGCACGCATCACCATCGCAGATAGCGGCAGCGGAATCGAGCAGACTGACCTGACGCATATCTTCGAGCCTTTCTATTCCACCAAGGGAGACTTAGGGACAGGCTTGGGGCTCTGGCTCTCGCATGGCATTGTGCAGAAGCATGAGGGATCGATCCGCGTCCGTAGCCGTACCACCGCTGGCTCCAGCGGCACAGTATTTTCTATTTTTCTGCCGGACAGCGTCGGACGAATTCCGGATGACCAGCGCGCAACAAATTCGACCGAATGGAGTCGAGGTCAGGCGCTCTGATCGCTGCACGCACTGCTAAAATCCTGCGCTCTATCCGGAGAAAGTATAGGCATGAATCGAAAATCTTTGCACTCGCTGGGCGCGGCAATAATCCTCACTTTCCTCGTGCTTATGCAGGCAGCGGTCGCCCAGAGTCAGCCTAGCGACAAGGACCTCGAGGCCCTGATGAACAACTTGAACGATGAAGCGAAAGCCTTTCGCCCGCGCTTCAATTCGGCAATTAAGAAGAGCGCGATTCGCAAAACCAGCCAGGCCGGAGACGCTCGCAACTTGGCCACAAGTTTTCAGCAGCAGACAGCTGCATTGGTGAACGAGTATGAGCAAACCAACAAAGCTAGTTCAGTTCCGTCTGTGCTGAGCACTGCCGATCAGATCGAAAAACTCATTAACGATCTCAAGCTGGATCCGCGAACGCTTGGTTGGGAGAAGATTCGAGCCGATCTTAATCAGGTGTCGAGCGCCTTAGGAATCACCCCGCCTGCTGCGGCCAGCGGCTCGCAGTCCAACTCAATCCCTTGTGTGCAGGCCGTGGGCGCAGACCGCTCCAAGAAACTGGTCGACGAATGCCTGCAGGTTTCGCCGGCCACTCATCCACCCTGCAACAGCCAGAACTCATGCGAGTTGATCATCGATGAGATCAAACGAAGTTGCGGGTTACTGCAGCTGAACCAGCCCAGCTTCTGTGGCGAATATAAATAGGCGAGGCGACTGCCCCTTCGTGTCAATCCGGGCGTGAAGGCTGTGGTAAGTTGCCAATGTCGCCACTCGCCTGCCGGAGGTTTTCATGCGACGTCTTGTATTGTTCTTTACCCTCTGCTTAGCGTTTCTGTGCTCACCGATTTATGCCCAGAACTCTTGCAGTGGCATGAGTCTGGGTCGCCGCGCGAGCCTTAACGGTTTCATTCCTTTCCCCGCTGACAACGCGTGGAACCAGGACGTCTCCAACGCCTCAGTCGATCCCAACTCGGACGCAATCATCAATTTCATCGGCGCCAGCACGCCCATGCATCCGGATTTTGGCGCGGGCCTCTATGGGGGATCGACCATCGGCATTCCCTATGTTGTCGTGAGCGGCTCTGCTTTCGTGGACATCCACTTCACCGCCTATGGCAGTGAGAGCGATCCCGGGCCCATGCCCGTTCCCCGCAATGCGCCGATCGAGGGTTATCCGCACCCTGGCAACGGCGACCGCCACGTGCTGGTGCTCGACCGCGATAATTGCTGGCTGTACGAGCTCTATTATTCTTTCCCGCGCTCCGATGGAAGTTGGAAAGCAGCGTCGGCCTCAGTATGGGACCTGCTCAACGACGAACAGCGTCCTTATACCTGGACTTCCGCCGATGCGGCGGGTTTGCCGGTCTTCCCGGGATTGGCCCGTTATGATGAAGTCGCGAGCGGCCAAATCCAGCACGCCTTGCGCTTCACTCTGCAGTACAGCCGCGAAGCGTTCACGCCACCGGCGTCGCATTGGGCGCCCAACTCGACCAACTCTTCGGCGGCACCCATGGGTATGCGACTGCGGCTCAAAGCCAGCTACGACATCTCTTCGTTTCCGCCTCAAGCCAAAGTGATCCTCGCGGCCCTGAAACAATATGGGATGATCATGGCCGACAATGGCAGCTCGATGTACGTAAGCGGCGACCCGGACAATCGCTGGAGCAACGACGATCTTGGAAGTTTGAAGCAGGTGCCAGCCTCGGCGTTTGAAGTGATCCTGATGAATCCCGTCTACACGCCAAACAATCTTCCGCAAGGCAAGGCGCCCGCGATCTCGAGCTTTACCGCAACTCCTCCTGTCAGCCACACGGGACAACCGGTTGTTCTGAACTGGACTGCGACCGGGGCCTCCTACTTCGTCGTGACGCCTCAGGTAGGCGCGGTGCGCGGCAACAGCTTCACCGTTTATCCCACAGTGACGACCACCTATATCCTCGACGCGACCAATCAATACAATCGCTCGAAGAAGAAAGTGACGGTCACGATCCAATAAGAGCGTGGTCGGCTCCTAAGGACCCGGGTTGCACATTTCTGGTGCAAGCCTCGCCTAAAAAAACTCTCGTTTTCGCGCAAAATCTAGAAAACAAAGGGCTGGAATTTTTCTTGCCTCCTAGATCTATGGTTCTTAAGGTAGTTACAGGCAAAATCTTGGAAACATTGGAGTTACCAGCTTCTTTCTTAAGCTGAACATTTGGCAGGTTGTCAAAGATCCAAGATTATCTTATAGATAATCAATTAGGGTTCTATATTATCGTAGATAATGCAGGGAGGTCAATAGAAAAGCGGAGTGGCCGCGAGCCTCAGTTCCAAATTGGGAATTTAGTGCTTGCGCCTCTGGCATCGCGTGACCCGAAAAAGCCAGACATGTACCCGCCCCTTGCGCGCGGCATCCGGACTATCGCGCAACCCGTGGTACCCACATCATCCCCGCCGCGCTGCCTCGATGGTGGCGATGTTGATCTTTTTCATTGACATCATCGCCTCGAAGGCACGCTTTGCCTCACCTCCACCGGCCGCAAGCGCCTCTGTCAGGGCGCGCGGGGTAATCTGCCAAGAGATGCCCCAGCGGTCCTTGCACCAACCGCACTGACTCTCCTCACCGCCATTGCCGATGATCGCGTTCCAGTAGCGGTCCGTCTCTTCCTGAGTGTCGGTCGCGATCTGGAAGGAAAAGGCCTCATTGTGCGGGAATGCCGGGCCGCCGTTGAGACCCAGACACGGAATGCCAAAAACCGTGAACTCTACCGTCAACGCATCGCCCTGCTTGCCGCCCGGGTAGTCGCCGGGCGCTTTGTGAACAGCAGTCACCTCACTATTCGGGAATGTCGCAGCGTAGAAGCGCGCCGCATCATGTGCCTCCTTATCGAACCAGAGGCAGATCGTATTTTTCGGCTTCGAAGTCATAAAGTATCCTTGCGCAAATCAGGTCGAGCGCCGGTGGCCGGATCTCTTCCCGGCTCACCGTTTCGCTCCACTCGAAAGAGTAATCGCAATCAGATGACAGGGCCAACGTGAGAGTTGCGCGTGGGGACGTGGAGATTCGGGCGGGTAACGGCTATTCGGCAATTAACCGTCGCTATCAGGCCTTAGCACAAGCTTGCGCCGTCTGCTCGCCCGTCAGGTGGGGTTTTGAGCGTAATTGAGATGCTTGCGCCAACCATCCAGGGACGCACTAATCGTCGCTTGACAATCGGTCCACCCGAGCACAGAATGTCGTCCTCGGTCGCATCGCCTCCCCAGCGGTCCCATCCGGGTCGGTACCCGTTTCCCTTTTTGAGCTTTTTTCGACACTTCGCCGGAAGGGAGTCACTGTGAGGAAAATGCCATCCCGTGCTCGCATTACCCTAACACTGCTCGCGCTCGCCCTCTTTGCCGCCACTACCGTCGCGCAGGCCCAAAGCTTTTCCGTGCTGTATAACTTTGGAACCAACGCTGGTGACCCGACGAACCCTCAGTATGGTGCCATCGCGCAGGGCCGGGACGCGAACCTATATAGCACGGCATTGGGTGGCGCAATCGGAGCGGGCGCAATGTTCAAGATCACGCTGCCAGGCGGAATGCTGACTGTGCCTTACAGCTTTGACTCCACTGACGCGGGCCCCTATAGCGGACTGACGCTGGGAACTGATGGTAACTTCTATGGCGCTACTGCCGCAGGTGGCACGTCCGGAGTGGGCACCGTATTCAAGATCACGCCGAGCGGGACGGTGAAGTTGCTACACAGCTTTTCGGTCAGCGATGGGTCCCAACCGTATGGGCCCCCAATCCAAGGCACGGATGGCAACTTTTACGGAACAACGGCCCTAGGGGGCACGAACAGTCTCGGCACGGTGTACAAGATTACGCCCTCCGGCACGCTCACGACACTTTATTCGTTCGATAATACCCACGGCGACTTCCCCTATGCCGCGTTAGTACAGGGAACTGATGGCAATTTTTATGGAACGACACCCTCCGGGGGCACTAGCGGCCAGTGGGGGGTGGTGTACAAGATCACGGCCTCTGGCAAGCTGACCGTGATCTACAATTTTGACCTGACCCATGGCGGGCAGCCATTTAGTCCTCTCGTTCAAGGGAGCGATGGCAACTTCTATGGAACGACATCGCAAGGCGGCACCCCCGGCTACGGAGTGGTCTTCAAGATCACGACAGCTGGCAAGCTTACCGTCCTCCATGGACTCAATGGCACCACCGACGGATATGAACCTATTGCCGGTCTAGTACAGGCAACCGATGGCAACTTCTACGGCACTGCAAACCAAGGTGGAAACAGCACGAACTGCACGGGTGGCTGCGGGACGATTTTCAGGATCAGCCCGATAAAGCCTTATCCTTACAAAGTCCTTTACGACTTCGACGGCACCACGGGTGAGCTTCCACAGGTTACGCTCATCCAAAACACCAATGGAATTCTGTACGGGGATACGCAGGAAGGCGGCACCGGCAACGTGAACCCCTGCAGTGTGGGCGTTTGCGGGGTCTTCTACAGCCTGAACATTGGAGCGGTACCGTTCGCAAGTTTGGTGTCTACGTCGGGTAAGGTCGGCAATACGATCGGGATTCTCGGGCAGAAGTTCAGCGCTTCGTCCGTCGTGGAGTTCGGTGGGGTACAGGCCACATCTATTAAGTTGACCGGTACTACTTTCATCTCCGCGACAGTCCCAGCCGGAGCGCTTACCGGATCGGTCACAGTGACCACTGGCTCGACCACCCTGACGAGCAACAAGCCATTCCGCGTGACACCGCAGAAGCTGACCTTTACCCCGACGAGTGGCAAGGTCGGTTCACCAGTGACGATTACCGGAGTGAGCCTGACGCAGACAACCAAAGTGACGTTCGGCGGCGTGAAGGCAACAACATTTACCGTGAACTCGGATACCCAAGTCACCGCCAACGTTCCCACAGGGGCAAAAACAGGAAAGATTGCGGTTACAACTCTGGGAGGCACTGCCATTAGCGCAGCAGTCTTCACTGTCACACAGTAGTGGAGCGTGCAATGCGAATATGAAGCCGCTTCCCCGAGAAGCGACTTTCCCTTGCTGTGGAGGTTTTTACTCGATGTTCTTAACCGGTCGTGTGTGGAGAGATGCCAACTCTGAGCTGTCGAAAGCAGGCCTTTGCACTCTTTGAGAATTGGCCGACCCGCGTCCGGGGTCGATGAGCGCTGGTAATTCGCGGACAGGCGGGCGTTTCCCTTTTCTGCGCGCAATAAAATGGGCGAACGGCCCGTCTGAAAGCTGTTTCCTCTGTTTCCCTTTTTAGCGGCACGAGCAAGCTGGGTTTGTGTCCACTTATCTTTGGCGCTACTACGACACCGACAAGGGCAACTCGGAGCGAGTTCAGAAAGAAAGCCTGCCTTCGCGTAGGGTTCGGGTGCTGCGCGCGAGATCCTTCACCCGGCTACGCCGGTTCAGGATGACGGCTTTTTCTTCTGCTCATGACAAATAGTTCTGGGAAGGTAATTCGGGGACCAGTCCCCGGTTTTGATTTTGCACTCTTCAACTATGCGGCTTGGGGAGCTTCGTAGAGTCCGATCTGCTTGAGCATCCCTAACTGATCCCAGTTGTCCCATCCTTCGACGATCTGTTGGTTTGCGATGCGAGCGATGGTGATTCCCGTGACTTGCACGCGCTTGCGAGTGGCAGGCATTCCCAGATGATCTCCGAGATGGGTCATGGTGCCCGACCACCGCAGCACGACCTTGTCGTCTGTACCGAAGACATCTTCAACGACAACGTTCATGTCGGGAAACGCGCCACGGATGCGTTGGGCAAATGCTGCGAACTCAGCGGGTCCGCGAAGTTTGGCCCCACCCTCAAGTTCGCCGACGGCCACCGCATTGGGAGCGAGAAGCTCATGGATCGTTTGGAGCTTACCCTCGTTCCATACTTCCTGGAACCAACGGCGCATCAACTTCACATTTTCTTCGACTGGCATAGGTCACTCCTGTGTGGAAAGGCAGGCCATTATCCGTCCGGCTCGGGTCGGGAGTCAATGAGTCGCTGCCTTCGTATAGAGTTTGGTACTGCGCGCGGGATCCTTCCCCGGCTTACGCCGGTTCAGGATGACGGTTTTCTTCTGGGACTGGGTTCGGGGTGACGGCTTTTTCTGGCGAGGACGGATGGTTCTGTGACAAAGGACATCCCCGCCCAGCGGACAGCCCGAACGGGGACCCTGAAGCGAGAATGGATCCAGGTTAGCCCAACCCTACTAATACTGCTTCGAGCCGCGGATCTTGGAGGCTCACGCTAGCTTGACTCTAGCCTTGCCCAAAGCAACCGAGGTTCGTTGCGTCCAGATGACCGGCTCCACGGGGCATACCAGGAACAACCACGTCAGCACCCCGACGACACAGAGTGCAGCGGCGACCGCGAAGGCCCAGAAGAACTCGCCAGTCCGGTCTAGTATGAAACCAGTGACAGCAGAGGCGAGAGCGCCGGAGGTGTTGCCAAAGGCGCACTGCAGTCCGGTCCATCGTCCCGAGGCGCGAGGGCCCGCCAGGGTCTGGCTTATCGGCCAAATACTCGCGGCGGTCGACCCGACCGACGCCCCCACCAGCAACAACAACCCCACGGAGAGAGCGGGGCCGACGAGCGAAATCGCGAGGAGGCATCCGCCGGTGCCAAGCAATCCGGCAATCATGAAAGTCATGTGGACTCTGGTTCGACTGCCCCCAGCGGCAATCCAGCGATCGCCGATCCGTCCGGATACAAACGAAGATAGGGCTTGCATGAGGAACACGGCGCCGCCAATTTTCGCCATTGTGTCCATCGAGAAATGCCTCTCGCGAACCAGGTAGAAAGGCAGCCATGCGGTCAGGAAGTAGAGTGAGTAGGCGGCACAGAACAGACCCAGGAATGTTCCCCGAGCCGACCGCTGCTTCAAGATTTCTAAGGTGCTTGGTTCAGGCCCTGGTTGGATTTCTGCAGCGATCCCCGGTCCGCGCGGCATCCACCGGAACCAGGGCAAAAGCCATACCAGACTGACGGCCCCGAGGACCACAAAAAAGGACCGCCAACCAAACCGCGACATGAGTACACCGCCCAGCAACATGCCGAAGGCGGGGCCGCAGGCCAGCCCCGAAGCGATGATTGAATTGGCGGAAGCGCGTTGGGAGGCTGGGAAATACTTCGCCAGTATTTTCGAGTACGCCGGATAAGCGACCGACTCGCCGATGCCGAGAACCAGCCGTACCACCAGCAGGGCCGTGAATCCATGCAAGAATCCAGTGGCGCTCGTAGCGGCTGACCAGAGAAAGAAACCAATGGCCATCACCCAGCTCACACTCACTCTGTCGACGAGCCACCCCGATAGAACCAGGAAGATCGAGTAAGTCCAAAAAAACGACGAGAGGAGAACGCCGAGTTGGGTAGCGGACATCCCCAGTTCATCTTTCAACATAGGCGCGGCGATCGAGAGGTTGCCGCGATCGATGTAGTTGATGAAAACGGAGAATGCAAGCAGGGCGAGCACGTACCGCAGCGCTTTCGGCGGCTTCTTGGCGTTTGTCCCGGAGTCTGTGTTCACAAGCACACCCCTCGGACTACATCCGTCTGTTGGTTGACAGCCTATCCCGACCGGGATTCTTGTTCTCCGCTAGCCGTCTTCATTGGTATTTCTATTGCGGAGTCGGAAATTTTTCCGTGATCCGAACCTCCAGTTACTGGGCTCACCGGAGGAAATCCGGGGAGCGAGTGCGATCATGCTCCCGATCTCTGGGAACGTCCATGGAGTCGGTCTGAAGCAGGCTGAATTGATCTGAAGAAATTCGCTCCAGTGAGGTGTGGAACCCGTAAATTCTCAGGGAGGCCAGCCGCTCTTACACAGGGTTTTGCTACTGCGCGCGAGATCCTTCACCCGGCTACGCCGGTCAGGATGACGGTTTTTTGGGGGGCCGGGTTCAGGATGAAGGATTTTTCTTCCGCTGATGACGAATGGTTCTGTGACTGTCAGGTGGACTCGCGAATGCGGTGCAGGCTTTCGCCGGTCTTCAGCTCATAGACCATATACAGGACGATGGCCACATTGACGAGAAAAATTGAGATATGGAAAGGGCCGGGGCGGTGAATCAGATTGTAGATTTCGAAGGGTAAATATATAGTGCCGGAAACTAGGGCGATCCACTCGGCCCAGGCTTTGGCGTACCACAGCCCATAGGCTTCGACGAAACGCAAAACTGAATATGTGGCGGCGACGGCGGCAACCGCCCACACTTTGGCTTCGGTCAGGGAATCGGCCCAGTCGAGGAAGACTTGGGCAAAGTGATGATCGGGACTGATGTGCAAAATCTTGAGTAAGCTATCGGCGATGTCCCATGGATCTTCGCGATGCACGAGCAAAACGACGCCGCAGGCAGCCAAGCCAACCGCCAATCCCTTGAATAGTTCGAACGTGGCCACCGTCCGAAGGACCTGGAGGCTGCCCCGGTGCTTTCCCTTCGCCATTGCGACTTCGGTATGCACGATAGAACTCATTACAACATTATCTCCCGGGCTGCAAACTCAATTGTTGCGCGGGGGTAAAAATTCGGTCCCGAATCAGCAATGTACTGACTAGCGAGGTTAGGCCAGAGGCAGCAAAGATCATGGCCAGCACCACGAACTGGTAGATGGCAGCATACACGGGCCGAGCCCCGGAAAGCAGCATTCCTGCCATCAAGCCGGGAATCCATACGATGCCCAGGGAGCGGATAGAATCGATGGCCGGAATCAGGCTGGCTTCGAACGATGCCTGGACGTATGGCGAAACGCTGTTCTTGGCCTCGGCTCCGAGGGCCAGCGCGGTTTCAATTTCTCCGACGTGGGCCAGCACATCTGCCCGCAGACGGTTGAGCGCCAGGCTGTTCGTGTTCATCGCATTGGCAATGAGCATGCTTCCCACCGGGACTAACGACGTAATGGCAGTGTCAATCACGCCGAACCAGGTCATCAAAGCTATCACCGAACCGGCTCCGAAGGCTATCGACCAGGCCGAAACCCGAAATGCACCGGGCATGCCCTTGGCGCGACCAGCCGAGGTTGCGCCAGCGGCCACGATCATCGAGGCGAGGAGAAAGCCGCTGGTCCAGCGCGGTCCGCGGAGCAACAGGAGAAGAATGGAACCGACGGCAACGATTTGGACAAGGCCGCGGACCATGGCGATGAGCGTTTCGCGCTCCAGATGGATGCCGCGTTTGCGGGCTAGCAACACCACCAGCATTGCCGCCAACGCCGCGATGAGAGCTTGGGCTAATCCTAGATAGAGCTGATTGCTGGTGAAGAATTTAAGCATGAAGCACCTCATTTGTTAGGCCACTGCGCACGATGCGTCCACTTTCGATCACCAATGCCCGCTCCGCTAGACGCGTCGCTTGCGCTGTGTCATGCGTAACCAGAATGCATGTCAGCCCCTGATCGTGCACCACGTTTTCGAGGGACGATTCAACCTCCCGCTTGGATGTCTCATCGAGCGCGGAGGTAGGTTCGTCGAGCAGCAAGACCAGCGGCGAGTTGGCCAGCGTGCGGGCAACGGAGACGCGCTGCGCCTCGCCTCCTGAGAGATTGGCGACGTTGCGGCTGGTGTAACCTTTCAGGCCGACTCGGGCCAGAAGTTGCTCGATAGACTCGCGGGTTAAAGTCTCTCCGCGCTGCGAAGGGCCGAATTGCAGGTTCTCTTCGACCGTCCCGGGAAAAAGATAGGGACGCTGCGTTACCATGCCCAGTTTCCTTCGCAGTTCGCGGGGCTGGATTTGCCGGTAATCGATTCCTTCGACGTAGACTGTGCCGCTGGTGGGTTCGTCGAGGCGATTCAACAGCCGGAGCAAGGAACTCTTGCCCGAGCCACTAGGGCCAACGATGGCGAGAACCTCGCCGGTTCGCACTTCGAAGGTAGCGTCCTCAACCAAGACCTTGTCCTTGACGACGCGGCCCAAATGCTCGGTTCGCACGATTGGGTCAGAAGTTGGGGTCACGGGGATATTGCGCTCTCAGCTTGCTTCGGTTCGCTCGGCGAACGCATCGTCAGAATACCTGGTCGAGGTTAATCAGAGTAACGGCGGTCTCGGGGTTCTTCGACTCCGTGAGCCTGCGGCTCACTCCGCTCAGAATGACAGTGCTACTTCATTATCCTTGAGCACGGACGGCGGCTCGCAACTCTTCGACAATTTCGTGGGCGGCTTTTCGGGCGGCTTCCTGTTTGTGCACGTCGAACGAAATGGCACCGACGCGGGCGTGGCCGCCGCCACCGTAGCGCTCACAGATCTTCGCCAGGTTCACGACCGGGTCCGATGGCGCCCACGGATTCGATCCTACCGAGACTTTCACTCGGAAACTGCTTTTGCTCAGACCCACGCTGTAGATCGATTCGGGATGTAGATAGTACGGAACGAATTTGTTATAGCCCTCGAGCTCGTGATCGGTGACATCGAAGAAAAGCGTGCCATCTTTTGATTCCGTGCGCTCGTTGAGAATGGCGATCGATCGTTGATGACGTTCCAGAAGCGGCGGCAAGAGCGATGCGACGAAAGGCTCTTCGATGATCTCGGCTAGAGGCCTGCTGGCGAGAAGCGGGATCAGCCGAGGAACAAAATCGTGCGTCTGATTCGATTCGATCACCATGGTGAGTTTCATTGCCGGAGCTTGCATTTCTACCGCAGTGCGGGCGTCGGGATACATGGCGCCATCCACGATGTCCGTCCAGTGAACGAGATCGGCTACCGATTTCGGATCGAAGCCAAAGCGTTGCTCGGCGATGGTCGCGATGAAGCTGGTACAGGATTTGAAGTCGGGATCGTAGAACTTGCGGTTGCTCTGATCCTGCTCGAAGTGCGCCGCATCGGCGGGCGAAAGAAACGCTGATTCGTGATGATCGAACCACCAGGTGATTTTGGGAGAACTGGAATATTTGAAGTCCACGATGGCATTTTCATCGCCGTCGAAATTATTTTCATCGAACAAAGCTCCCGCGCGGTGCAGCAAGCCGGAGTACACGAACTGTACATCGTTGCGAATCCGTTCGCGGTAGAAACGGGAGAAGAGCGCTGCTGATGAAGCCCCGTCAAAGCACTTGTCGTGATAGAACACCCGAACTCTCAAACGCGTCTCCCCTCCGGCCAGAATCAGACAGACTACCCGAAACCGGGCCGAATCGAAAGCAAATAGGAATGCCGTCGCGGGGCGGGAGCTGTTAATGAGGAGGCCGGGTTGGGGGTGGTCAGGTTGAAATGGTGCGCGCGAGATCCTTCACCCCGCTGAAGAGCGCGGGGCTCAGGATGACGTCTTTCAGGAGTATTTGAATGAGAGGCGTGGGCTCACGATTACGTCTTTCCGAAATGCCCGGACGTATGTCACAACAGGCTTCGCGTCGATTCCCTAACGGCGAGCTCCGGCGCCACCTTCCTATGCACTGCGGAAACTTCTCGCTTCTCCTGAACGGCGTTGATTCCGTCGACAACAATGCTGACCGCCATTGTGCCCATCACTTCCATGGGCTGACGAATGGTGGTCAGTGAGGGCGAATACAGACTGGAAGCGGCAACGTCATCGAAACCAATGACGGAGCAATGCTCCGGGACGCGCAGGCCGGATTTTGCCAGCGCACGTATCGCGCCGAATGCGGTCATATCGTCGAAGGCCATCAACGCGGTAAACGGACGCTTCTGTTTGAGCAAATCCTCAGTGAGCTTATAACCCGCTTCAAAACTGGAGATCGGATCGCGAGATTCAGGGAGATCGACGATCAGCCGGGAATCGAGTTCCAGACCACTGGACTTGGCGAAGGATCGAATTCCTTTCCAGCGTGGAGCACTGTCCGCCAGAGTCTTGGGTCCACGGATGAATGCTATCTTGCGATGCCCAAGTGAATGCAAATGTTCGAGCGCGGCGTGAGCCCCGAGTTCATTGTCGACAATAACCGAACTAATCGAGTCGGTTCGTAGCTCGCGTCCGATCATCGCTGTTGGAATGCTGCTCTTTTCCAGATCGGCCAGCACGTCAATATCAACGAACAGCCAGTTGGCCAGCACGATCAGCGCTTCCACCCGGCGGTCGAGCAACATCTCAAGATAACGCTCGAAGCGGCTGCGCTCGTTGTGCACATCGGTGAGAATTGGAAGGTACGAAGACTGATACAGAGTGTTTTCGATGCCGCGCAGCACGAGCGTGCAATACGGGTCGGTCATGTCGAAGACCATGACGCCCACGGTGTGACTGCGCTTACTGCGCAACGAACGGGCGAACAGGTTGGGGCGATAACCCAGCTTTTTGGCCGCTTGCTCGATCCGCTTTTTGGTGACGTCTGGAATGTAGCGCGCCAGGGGCGCGTCGTTTAGGACGATAGAGACCGTGGTTGACGAAAAACCACTCTCCTTGGCCACGTCCCGAATCGTGACGGTTTCAACTTTCATTGCGAGTTTGTCATCCTTGGCGCGCATTGCCGTGAATCATCGTGGCTTGAATTCATGCTGCTGCTGGCGGACACTACAGCAGAGAGTGAAACTAGTGTCAAGCTCGAATATGCGATTTTTGCTGGTTTTCGTGCTGTTTGCGTCGCGGCAAACGGCCTACACACTGGCGATGCTTCAGGCTGAAACGGAGAAAGCGCATGCCGCGGCCGCTGCGCAAACCGCCGATCCTCAACAACTTTTTCAACAAGGCGAAGCGGCCTTGAAGCGCGGCGACCTGGACGACGCGGAACATGCTTTTCGAGCTGTCCTTGCGGTTGATCCCCAGGCCGCTGGCGCCTACGCGAACCTGGGCGTGATCTACATGCGTCGCAAACAGTGGTCGAGCGCTTTGGAGATGTTGCGCAAGGCGGAACAGCTTGCGCCGCAGATTGCAGGAGTTCGGCTGAACATCGGCCTGGTTTACTATCGGCAGAACGATTTCCGAGACGCGATTCCTCCATTCGAATCGGTGGTGCGGGATGTGCCGGATTCATTCCAGGCACATTATTTGCTAGGGCTGTGCTATTTCTTCGTCGAGCGTTATGGTGACGCCGCAACCACACTCGAACCGCTCTGGTCGCAGGCTTCCGGGCAATTGAACTATCTTTACGTGCTCGGCATCGCAGCCGATAAGGCAGGACGGGCGGGTCTCGAGCAGCGAGCTTTAAGCCGCCTGGTCGAGATCGGGCAAAACTCTTCCGAGTTTCATCTTTTGATGGGCAAAGCTCATCTCAACCGCGAAGAATACGACGAAGCCATCACCGAGCTCGAGCTCGCGGCCAAGGGAGATCCCAATCTTCCCTTCGTTCACTTCAATCTCGGAATGGCTTACCTGAAGAAACAGGATCTGGAGCGAGCCAAGGCAGAGTTCCTGAAGGACATCGCCCTCGAGCCCGACGTTCCTTACGACTACGACCAACTGGGAGAGATCGATTACCTTCAGCAGCAAGACCAGCAAGCCGAAAAGATGTTTCACGAGGCGCTACGTCTCGACCCTCAACTGGCCAGCTCTCATTTTCAACTTGCCCGCGTGTACCAGCGCGAGAACCGATACGCGGAAGCGCTTACTGAAGTGGACGCAGCGCTCAAGCTCGATCCTGACAGCCCCGGGATTCATTACTTAAGGGGACAAGTCTTGCAGCATCTGGGACAGACTCAGGAGGCAAAGTCTGAGATGCAGACGTTCACCCAACTTTCAAACGCGGCCCGCGAAAAGCGGCATCAGGAGCTCGAATCAGGACCAATGCCAAACCCCGAGCTTACGCAGGAGCCGCGGTAGCCGACGGTGCAGATCTCTTTTGTTATCGTGGTACATGACTCCGATCACTTGCGGCGCACTTCTGTTTGACCTGGATGGTGTGCTGGTTGATTCCACGCCGGCAGTCACTCGTGTTTGGTCCCGATGGGCGATCACGCATGGTTTTGATCCCGACGATGTTGTCCGCAAAGCGCATGGGCGCCCCAGTATCGAAACCATACGCGATTATTTGCCCGATTCCGACTATGAAGCCGAGAACTCCGTAGTGGAACGCGGCGAGATTGCAGATTTGGAGGGCGTGGTATTTCTGCCGGGAGCGCGTGAACTTCTGACCGCTCTTCCTCCCGATCGCTGGGCCATCGTTACCTCGTGCACGCGCAATCTCGCAGCTGCCCGTTTGCGTGCAGCCGGCCTGCCAAGCCCGAAACGGATCGTCACCTGCGACGACATCAAAAACGGAAAACCGAATCCCGAGCCCTACCTGAAAGGCGCGGCTCTGCTGGGAATTCCGGGCAAGGACTGCGTCGTGGTCGAAGATGCCCCCGCTGGCATTCGCGCAGGCAAGGCCGCCGGCGCTCGTGTGATCGCCTGCAGAACCACGGCGCCCGAGTCAGACCTCATGCACGCGGGCGCGGACTGGATTGTCGATGATTGCAAATCAATTTCCGTAGACCACAAAAACTCGCGGGCCGGATTGCAGCTTTTCCTGGACGACAATCGCTCGATCTCAGCCAAACCAACCTCATGGACCCCGCCCGCATCGTAGGGTGGTGAAAACAATTCTCTCGTTCGCAGTCGTTTCGCTTCTCTTGGCAGCCGCGTGCACTTCGCAAAAGCCCAGCCCTGATGAGGTGAGAGAGAGGACCGCACAAGCCACGTCCGACATCAAGCGCAACGCACGAGCATTGGCCCAGGGCGTAAAGGAAGGATGGAATCGTGATCAGCCTCTGGACGTGAACCAGGCCACGAAGGAGCAATTGCTGAGCTTGCCGGGGATCAATGCTGAACGAGCGGATCGGATAGTTGCGGGGCGACCTTACACCAGTTCTTCTGAACTGGTCAGCCGACGCGTTATCTCGCACCAGGAATATGAACAAATTAAGGATCGCGTAACGGCAAAGAATTGACCCGCCAGTAATCTCCCCCGCGCAATTGGATCCTCAATGCGCCATCACCGCTTTGCCCTTCTTCGGCTTCCGCATCAGGAAAATCAGCGGCAACATTACAACGAACATCAGCGCCAGAAAACGGAACGTGTCGTTGTAAGCGAGCATGGCGGCCTGCTGCTGCACCATCCCCCATACCGCGCCATAAGCCTGCCGGTTTGCGGTTGCCGCATCTTTACCCTGAGACGTGAAAAGTCCTCGCATGCCATTAATGGTCTGCCGCGCCATCGGACTCGCCGGGTTGACGTACTTGTCCAGAATGTTGATGTGCATTTGCGTCTTGCGAACCTGCATGGTCTCGACCATGGAAATGCCGATGCTGGCGCCGATATTGCGCATCAGGTTGAACAGGCTGGTGGCATTGCCCATCCTTTCCCTGGGGATGGGATCGTTCGTCACGGTAGTCAAAGGCACAAAAATCAGGCCCAGCCCGGCGCCTTGCACCATGAGCGGAAACCAGAAATCCCGTGAAGCCACTCCGAGGCTAAACATCGAAATCCGGTACATCGCAAACGCCGTCGCCAGGAAACCCGCCGCCAGCAGCTTGCGAGCGTCGACCTTGCCCGTGAGATAACCAACCAGCGGCATGAAGAGGAATGAGGCCATTCCACGCGGCAGATTGGTAACGCCCGCATGCGTCGCCGTGTAGCCCAGCAATTCCTGCATCAGAAGCGGCAGCAAAACCGTGCTCCCGTAGAGCACGAATCCGACGACCGTCATGATGAACGTGCCAATGGCATAGGAACGGTAGCGAAAAACACTGAGATCGATGATCGGATGCTCCGCCTTCAATTCGCGGATGAGCAGTCCGCCCAATCCGACCGCCGCGAGCACCGCTAAAGTAACGATAAACTGAGAGCTGAACCAATCATCTTCCTGACCCTTGTCTAGCATGATCTGGAGCGAGCCGATTCCGAGCACCAGCAGGCCAATCCCCCAGTAGTCGATTCCCTTCGACTCCTTACGCAAATAAGGAGGATCAAAAATAAAAGCCTGGGTCAGGAAGATCGCCAGCACGCCGATCGGAACGTTAATGTAGAAAACCCAGCGCCAACTGTAGTTGTCGGTAAGCCATCCGCCGGCGACAGGGCCCAGCATCGGAGCAACCACAATTCCAAGGGCCCAGAATGCCATCGCCTGGCCGCGCTTTTCCGGAGGAAACGATTCCAACAAGATGGCCTGCGACAAGGGCTGCAACCCGCCGCCACACGCCCCTTGAATCACGCGAAAGAAAATCAGAAACGGCAGCGAGGGCGCCAGGCCGCAGAAAAAAGATGCCGTGGTGAAACCGGTGACAGAAAGCATCAGCAGTCGTTTGCGCCCGAACTTAGTCGCGAGCCATCCCGTCATTGGCAGAATAATGGCGTTGGCTACGAGATACGAGGTGAGCGTCCAGGTGGCTTCGTCGGTGCTGGCCGAAAGGTTACCGGCAATGTGGGGCAGTGAAACGTTGACTACTGTCGTATCCAGCACCTCCATGAAGGTGCTGGACATGACAGCAATGGCAATCAACCAGGGATTAATCTCTTTGGAAACAGAACTGTCGGGCATCAGTTTCGCGCCGAAAAATAATTAGACTCGATCATGAGTGCGTGGAACTCGATTCTCTCACAGCCAAGCTAGCGGTTATGCTAGGTCTTCGGGACTTCGTGCATGGCCAGACCTGAATCAGGAAATCGGCAGTTGAATTCGAAGTCCGTCTCCACCGCCGAGGGCGGCAGCTGGAAGTTCGCACTGCGCGCGCTTCGCCACCGGAACTATCGTCTGTTCTTCACCGGCCAGACGGTCTCCCTGATCGGCACTTGGATGACGCAGGTAGCTACGAGTTGGCTGGTCTACCGATTAACCGGCTCGGCCTGGCTTTTAGGCATCGTCGGCTTCGCCTCCCGAATACCAACTTTCGTCCTCGGACCATTCGCCGGAGTATGGGTCGACCGATGGAATCGTCATCGCACTCTGGTGGTCACTCAGATTCTTTCCATGCTGCAATCTTTTGCGCTGGCCGGGTTGGCGCTGGCCGGAATCATCACCATCCGCGAAATCATCTGGCTGGGCCTGGCTCAGGGCATCATCAACGCCTTCGATATGCCCGCCCGCCAGGCATTCGTCATTCAGATGGTCGAGGATCGTGCTGACCTCGGCAACGCCATCGCGCTGAACTCTTCTATGGTGAACGTGGCCCGCCTTCTTGGCCCGTCGATCGCCGGAATTATCATCGCGGCGGTGGGCGAAGGTTATTGCTTCCTGATCGATGGCTTCAGCTATCTTGCGGTCATCGCTTCTCTGCTTGCCATGAGAATCGCCGCGGTCGAGCCGAGGGCCTCCGAAAAAGCGATCTGGCACGAATTAGAAGAAGGTTGGAACTACGTCACCAGTTTCGTTCCTATCCGTTCGATCCTTATGCTCCTGGCCCTGATCAGCCTGGTGGGGATGCAGTACACAGTGCTGATGCCAATTTTTGCCGGACAAGTGCTTCACGGAGGTCCCCACACCTTGGGCTTCCTGATGGGCGCGTCGGGCGTAGGAGCCATCGCTGGCGGTATGTTTCTGGCAACCAGAAAAAGCGTACTCGGACTGGGCCGACTTGTGCCGTTGGCGGCAGCCACCTTCGGAGCCGGGCTGATCTCGTTAGGCCTCTCTCGCTCTCTCTGGCTCTCGCTGGCCCTGATGCTATTCATCGGCGGCGCCATGATGACCCAAATGGCGGCCAGCAACACAATTCTGCAGACCATCGTCGAGGACGACAAACGCGGCCGGGTGATGAGCTTCTATTCCATGGCTTTCCTTGGAATGGCGCCATTCGGAAGCCTGCTGGCCGGCGCGCTGGCTCACCAAATCGGCGCGCCGCGGACCGTCATGATCAGCGGCACCATCTGCATTGCCGGCGCCGCCTGGTTCGCTTCGCGGCTGGGAGCGATCCGGGAGCACGTCCATCCCATCTACAGAACTCTAGGCATTATCCCTGAGATCGCCACTGGCATTCAGACCGCCAGCGCAATTCAAACCCCGCCGGAAGAGTAGTTTCCTCGTAGGTGTAAAGGATTGCACATGGCCGTGCTTTCCCACGCCCTGTGAGGCGGCACCGGACCTGGTGCGACGGCTAGTCGCACTCCGCAGCCCAGCCTCTGAGTCACCAAAACACCGCGATTTATCAATACGTTATGTCTTTGCCAGGTCTGGCCGGTTGAAAAATCCGCGACGAACTGCATCCCGGGAGCCGCGGCAAGCATCTTGCATCGAATACTTGGATTTGTAGAAACCCAGACACGGAAGACGGCTACACGTGGCACCGCGGACTCGCAACGGAGAGCGTAGTCAAAGGACGATTAACACGGTGTTGTCTGTCTGCCTCGCACTATGCCTTGTAGCACCGACTGCCGCGCGCGGCCAGTCGGCAATGCTTTCAGAAGCGGATCCAATCCATCGCAGCCGAGACACTTCACAACCAGTCCATCTGCCAAAACCAGCCGTAGTGTCTGACCCAACCATCCCCAGAGTAATCGTTATCGGATTTGTGGGAGGCTTTGCCAGACGCGACGACGTCAAGCATCCCGAGGTACAGTTCGCCGCGCACCTTCGTGATCGCTACCCGTCGCAGGTTCACGCCGAAGTGTTTTCAAACCACCAGGGGCAACAGGCGCTTCGCCAGGTCACTCGTCTGCTCGACGCCGATCATGACGGCTCACTCACGCCTGCCGAAAAAGAGCAGGCGAAAATCATCCTTTACGGACACAGTTGGGGCGCTTCGGAGACGGTTGCATTCGCCAAGGAGTTAGGGCAGAGGGGCATCCCGGTCGTGCTCACCATCCAGTTGGATAGCATCGCGAAACCCGGGCAACGAGATTCCACAATTCCTCCCAACGTAGCCAATGCCGTCAATTTCTACCAGCCCGGAGGTCTGCTGCACGGGCGCCGGGAAATCGCCGCGGCCGACCCCGCGAGTACCAGGATCATCGGAAATTTTCGCATGACCTACAAGAACCACCCTATCAATTGCGACAATTATCCCTGGCTTGCCCGCACCTTCAACAAACCTCATCACGAAATCGAAAACGACCCCCGCGTATGGAGCCAGGTCGCATCGCTGATCGATTCCGAACTGTGGGACAAGAAATCGGTCGCAACGACTTCTCTCTTCAACCCGCCAGCCGACCCAACCGCTGTCATCCCACCCCCAACCGCTGTCATCCCGAGCGCAGTAGCGGATTCGCGAAGCGAATCTGCTACGGAGTCGAGGGACCTCCCTCCGCCAGCGCCACGATGACGCCGCCAGGCATTTCCACCACGCACAGACCAGCAATCAGTAACCGGGTGCCCCAGGTCTCGCGCTTTCGAGACCTGGGATCTCTTCCCGAACCCCCGGCGAACAGATGGCGCAAACCTGCGCTATCGCAAGGTTTCGACAATTACCTCTGGGTTTGCCCCGTCACTGAGGGCGCGCGGATCGGTCAGCTCTTAAAGAGAGCCTGAACATACGCCGCTTTCATCGGAAGCCGCCGCATCATCTTTCCAGTTGCGTCGTGGAGGGCCGCAGCTATCGCCGGAGCATCAAGTGCGTTCGGCGCTTCCGAACCTCCGCCGTAAGTGCCCACTTTGGGATTGTTGAGCAGCACGACTTTGATCTCGGGCATGTCCGCCATGGTCAAGATGGGATAGCTGATCCAGTCATCCTGCGTGATGCCGCTCTCGTCGAAGATCACCTCTTCGATCAGCGCATGGCTGATTCCCATGACCGCGCCGCCTTCGACCTGCCGCTTCAATTGCGCTGGGTTCACGACGATGCCGGGATCCACCGCAATCGTGCACTTCTCCACCACGATTGCGCCTGTACTGGGAGTGACGGCGACCTGGCAAACGCACGCCCAGTAGGTCAGGTTGCGGAACATCAAGGAGACGCCACGACCGCGCACGGGCGTTGACCCGGCGGATATAGCATCAGGACGTGGTGACGGCCGCGTGTCCCAACTAGACGCATCCCGGACCGCTTTCAGCACGCCGACGACCCGCTCTTCGCTGGCGTGATCAATGCGGAACTGGATCGCGTCCGCGCCTGCCAGCGCTGCCGCCTCGCTGATCGCCAGTTCGCGCGGATAGTTCTGCTGGAACTGCACCGGCGTACGCATACTGTGATCGCGTAGGCCGACGGCCAGCGGCGATGCTTTCTGCCCCACCTGGAATGTGCCGTGGCCACGCTCCGCCACATTCGGCACCGGAGCGTAAACCCACGGATCGGAAATGTTGTTAACCGTGGTCGTGATGAAATCAGAGTGGACGTCGGGAGCCGGCATGGTGGGCAGACCGGCCAGGATTGCGCCGATCGGTCGATCATCCTGCATGGCAGGCATGAAGTGGTCGATCTGGTAGGCAGCCATTTTGCCTTTCTCGTCGATGGCAAGCTGAACATCGGAAAAGGCTACGGGCGATTGTGTCGACCACTGCATATCGTCGGCGCGCATCCACTGCACGCGCACCGGTTTGCCAAGGGCTTGGGACAAGAGCACCGCCTCGTCTTCAGCACCAGCGTTTCCACCGTTTGACCTTCCATAGTGGCCGGGTCCGGGATACGCATGCACGATCACGTGATCGGGCGTGGTGCGGAGCATCATCGCAATTTCGCCTCGAAGCTCCTGTGGATTCTGATTATGCGTGTAGATGTGCACGGTGCCATCGGATTTGACATCAGCGACGGCCATGGTTGGGCCAATCGGTGCATGCTTCATGTACGAGAGTTGATATGTGGCGGAAAGCTTTTTGTGAGCCGACGCGAGCACGGGGCCGACGTTACCTTTGTTCGCATCGCCCTTCGCAACAGGCGCAGCGGCCCAGTCAGACTCTTCTCGAAGGTGCCGGTAGAGTTTTGCGCTGCCCGGTAGCCCCTTCCATTCTGTCCATTTCGTGCCGCCGGCTACCTGATCGGCCGCCTGGATCGCCTCCCACTCTGTGGGAGCGACTACCCCGACGAGATTGCCCTTTACGATGACCTGCGAATTCGGAAACTTGGTCTTGTCCACTTGGCCGGCAGACACAAGAGTTGACCCGAGCGTCTTCGGATGCACCACGCGCGCGTGCAACATGCCCGGCAGGCGCACATCGGTTGCCCAAGTTTCCTTCGCCGCAACTTTCGAACTGATGACGGAATTCTTGAACGACTTCCCGATAACCGTATATTCGCTGACCGGTTTCATCGGCGGATCGCCTTCGATGGTCAAACCAAGGATGCCGGTGAGGTCTCCCTTCACGGGAATCGTGAGCTTCAACTGCTGGTTCTTGACCAAATCGCCGTAGGAGATGCTCTTGCCGCTTCCCATGACGATGCCGTCTTTAACGGAGAGCTTATCCTTCGGTACGCCGAGTCGCTCGGACGCGAGATCGAGCAGAGCCTGGTGAGTATAGGCTGCGGCTTTCCGGATGTTCGGTACTCCACGACCGAGAAAATCGAAGGCACCACTGCCGTCCGGCGTGCGATCGGTGTCTCCTTGTATGACCGTGGTGATCGCCTCGAATGGCACGCTCAGTTCTTCGGCAACAATTTGCCGGTAGGCGGTAAAGGTTGAGCCCTGGCCGAAATCGCTCTTGCCGGTGCGAATGAGGACCGTATTGTCCGCGTGAATTTCGATCCAGGAGCTGAGGCTTGTGGGATCGAGTGAGTTCTTCAACACAGCGGGCTTCGCGGCATCGCCCTTCAGAAGCTCCGGGCCAACCAGACTGAATCCCACGACGAGCACGCCGCTGGTCTTGATGAATTGACGGCGCGACAGCGTCGGCCCGAAAACGCTGCCCGGTTTTTCGCTCATGATTGCCATCGCTTATCTCCCCTTCGCCATGATCGTCGCGGCATGCTGCACGGCTTCAATGATCGCGCCGTAGGTCCCGCAGCGGCAGAGATTGGGCGACGGCCCGGATGTCGTGAAGGCCGCTTTGATTTGTGCGAGGTTCGGATTCGGATTACTTTCGAGCAGTTCGGTCGCCTTAATCATCATCCCGCTCTGACAAAAGCCGCACTGCGGAGTTTGTTCCTCGATCCAGGCTTGCTGCACTGGGTGAAGCGTGTTTTTTCCCTCGTCCGCCGAGAGACCCTTTTGCTTTGCCCACCTCGCAGGCAGACCCTCGAGCGTAGTGATTTCCTGATTGGCAGCGCTCGCGACCTGGATAATGCAGGAGCGCGCTTCCTTTCCGTCGATCAGAACGGCACAAGCTCCACACTGTGCAAGTCCGCAACCGAACTGCGGACCGATCAAATGGAGATCGTTGCGTAACACGTAGAGTAGCGGAGTGTCATCAGGCGCCTGGATCTCGTGCCGGACTCCATTCACACTTAGCGTAACCATAAAGAACTCCCTCCAAAGGAACTTTCTGAGTGGAAATGATTCTCTCTCCTGAAAACCTCTTGGGGTCCAGTCTGCCAACACATTTTAGCGCACGGAATGCCGCGTCTCTCGCTTCGAGCTGTTTAGCTATCGAGATATCTCGATCACACTCGGAGGGTTGTTGCTGAAACCGGGGACAGGAAGCTGTGAAGAAATTGTCTTTTCGGGCAACCGACCGACGCCAGTTAGCTGAAGTGCTTCTGCCTTCCGACATCACTCGCGTCCACACCCTTTCCGGCCCCCGTTGAAGGTCCTACGCTGGGAGTACTTGCAGTGTCCGCTTTAAGCCGAACCATCTCGCCAGGTTGTAACTTAGACAAGCCCAAGTTGCTTCCATAGCTACTTTCAAGCGGCCTCGACGGGGGAAACTGGGACGGGGGAAACTGGGGACAGACGGGACGTTCCCTAGTTTTTGTTGCGACCAATATGGGAATCTGGGACCAATCGCAAGCCAATAATGAACGCCACCCAGTCACAGACGCGCTCCCTTCTGATATTTTCTGTGCATGGCTCGACTGCCTCGCGTGGTTGTTGTGGACGTTGCTCATCACGTTACCCAGCGCGGCAATGCCCGGCAAGTGATTCTGGCGAACGACCAGGATCGCGTCGCTTACCTGGAATTATTGCGACAATATTCCCAGCTTTACCATCTCTACCTGCTGGGCTACTGCTTGATGTCCAATCATGTGCATTTGATCGTTGTTCCCCGGAACTCCGCAGCCTTGTCGGAAACTCTCAAGCATACCCACGGACGCTACGCATCGTATTGGAACGCCCGGCAATCGTCGGGTGGGCATGTATGGCAGGGACGGTTCTATTCCTGTCCGCTGGACGATTCGCACCTGTGGGCAGGGTTGCGTTATGTGGAGTTGAATCCGGTGCGCGCCGGCATGGTGTCAGCGCCCGAGGAGTGGCCGTGGTCGAGCGCCGTAGCCCACTGCAATCCTCACGTCGCTCAGGGAATTCTGGAAATGGAGCGCTGGCAAAAGCGCTGGACGGCGGCCCAGTGGGTTGAGTATCTGGCCGCCGCAGAATCGCAAAGCGATGCTTGCGCACTACGCCAGTGCACGCACACGGGTCGACCGCTGGGGACCACCGAATTCATCGCTGCCCTCGAACAGCTCACTTCGCGGCGACTTACTCCCCAAAAAGGAGGGCGTCCTCGAAAGCCTACAGCTGATTCCCCTCAGCCCGGCCTCTCTTTCGTTGCCTAGTCTTCCCCAGAAATTGGGGGAACGTCCCGTCTGTCCCCGATTTGTTCCGCTGTACTCCTTTCCATGGGGTGAAGCCCCATAAGCGCTAACTTAAGGAATTGCGTTTTTACTCTTTCGGGGGGGCCTTCGCTTGATCCGTGAGCGGTGAGCAACACCTCGTCTTCGGGGAGAGGCGTTTCCGGAATGAAAGTAAGGTAGGGAGGGAGAGAAGATGAACTTGTCGGCGCTCAAGCGACGTACGCGAGTGCAAGTTCAGCAGTTAGTGGCAGAGTTTGTTTCGCTAAGCAACACGATGTTGAGACCGCCACGCATTGCTTACGTCGCCGCCAGACGCATCCTCCGACGAGACCTTGGAGAACCGATGTTCTATTCCAGTTATCTCAACGCGTATTCTGAAACGATTCCAAAACAAACCCTTCCAGAAATGCTTCAAGGCATCATAGGTAAGAACGATTCTTCCCCATGAAACTGAGCCGAAGGGCAGAACCCAGGCGCGCGGAATCAATCAGGTAAATCATGTAGGCGCGCTAAGGTGAGCGCTGTATGCTCTTTACCTTTGCTAATCATGTATTTGCTCTACGATACGAGCGTATACTTCTGATTCAGCAAGGGTCATGCTGGGGCGGTGTTCTGTGTCGGTACGTGTTCTCCTCATCGACGACAGTAAAGCCGTCGTGCGCGAACTCCGCTCCCTATTGTCGCTAAATCCCGGGTGGCTTGTGTGTGGGGAGGGGATAAACGGAGTTGAAGCCGTTGAGAAGGCAAGATCCCTGCCGCCCTGATCTCATTCTCATGGACATCTCCATGCCTCAAATGAATGGGATCGAGGCAACCCGAATCATTCGCCGAGAAGTTCCTGAGTCTGCGGTTATCCTGATCAGTCAGAATGATCCGATAATCGTAGCTAGGCGAGCGGCGGAAAGCGGAGCGAGCGGATATTTCGCCAAGGCCGATCTCGCTCTTAATTTGGTGACCGTTATGAACAGAGTGGTTGAGCGTCAAAGTTCCGAGAAGCGGATGTCGTCAGGGGTGACGACGGAGTCTTCATTAGGCCATAACTTCCGCGTGCCGCTGGAGTCGGTGATTAGTACGCCCGAGCTGAAAAAACGCCCATCGCGATCGCCGGACTACCAAGCAGAGAGCCGCGCGCTATCGGCGCTTGCTCAGGAGATGGCCAATTCGCCCCAGAACGTATTGCAAAAGCTAGGACGGAGGTGGCTCCCAGGACCACCATGGCCAGGGACAGCATCAAGATGCCGATGCCGTTGCGAAGTGCGAGGAGGGTCAGCCACATGATGAAGATGTGAAACGTGAAACGTGAGGAGTGAGGCGTAAGGCGACAAGAATAAAGTCAAGCGGGGTCAGCATCTGAGGCATTGGATGGCTGAAAGTCCGGCTATCCTTACGTTTCACGTTTCACCTTTTACGGCATTAGTTCGGCTGAGTCTGCACCGGGGTGCCTTCGTGTACAAGGTCCTTCCCGGAGACGATCACCTGCTCCGAGCCGTCTAGGCCCTTGGTGATCTCCACCCGGTTCTCGTCGCGGGCTCCGATTTCCACTGGCACCCGCTGGGCCATTCCTTCGCGCACGATGTAGACATATTGAGAATCCTCCAATCGACTCACTGCATCGATGGGGATCTGAATCGCGTTTCGATGTGTGCCAACCAGGACCTCTACGCGGGCGAACATGCCGCCTTTCAAGACATGATCTTTGTTGGGGAGATCCACCTCGATCGTCATCGTGCGGGTGGCCCGGTTCAATGCTTGGACGACACGGGTAACCGTGCCTTCGAAGACGCGATCGGGATAAGCCTCGGCGCGAACTTCTGCCCTTTGACCCACATGGATGAGCGGGACATCTTCTCGACGACCTCGATCAGAATGCGGACCGTCTGAATTTCATGGAGGGTGAGAATCCCGCGCGAGATGGTAGAGGTGCCGGCGGTTGTCCCGCTGACATAGGCGCCGAGGTCGAGGTTACGCTCGGCCACATAGCCTGCGAAGGGCGCACGGATATATGAGTAGGCCAGGTTCGTCTCGGCCTGTGCCAGGGCGACTTCCATTTGCTGGACCTGTGCGCGGAGCGAGTCGAGCGCCGCCGCCGCCGCGTCGTATGCGACCTGGGCATTATCCAGATCTTGCTGCGAGACAAACTGGTCTTTGATCAACGCCTGCATCCGATTGAGCGTAAGGGTAGTGTTGCGGACGCTGGCGTCCTGCTGCGCGACTCTCGCCCTGGCTCCGGCCCAGGTTTGCCTTGGCCTGATCGACGGCGTGCCGATAATCCGAGTGATCGATCTCGATCAGGAGCTGGTTCGCTTTGACCAGGTCGCCTTTATCGACGTAGACCTTTGCTATGTAGCCGTCGACTCGTGAGAACAGATTGACCGCTTGGTTGGGGCTGATGTCGGCGGTATAGGTGAGTCGAATGTCGAGGTCCTGTTTCAGCGGTGCCGAGGTGGCGACGGTGACGACGCGAGCTTTGCGAATGTCGGTCTTGGCGCCGCTGCTGAGGCGAAATACGACGAGAGCCGTGATCGCAAAGAAAATGATCACCCCGAGCGTGACGATCGGATGTTGTTTCAGAGGATTCATCGCGAACGTCTCCCCGGGGTCTTACGGCTGGCCGGTTGCTTGATCAGCCCAGTGAGGAAGAGATCGACATAGGTTGCCACTGTGTCCTCATGGGATTGGTGCATCGGGACTCCGAAGATCTCATGGAGTAGACGGTGATGGACGACCATGCCGATGAACGCACGGGCTGCCAGAAGGGGATCGACCGGGCGAAACGCGCCATCTGCAATCCTTGTGCGAATGTATGTGGCGAGGTGATCGTAGAATACTTTGTGGTGTTTGCCGAAGAACATCTCAGATAGTTCATGCCCTTCCAGCGCACTGAACAAGAGGAGCCGTAAGAGCGTCGAATCGACGCCGGGGCGAATGCGGTAGCCCGCGATCATCGTAAACACACGATGGTCGTCGTGTTTTTGGGCCGCCGTCTCCACCGTTTCGAGCAGTTCGTTGACGGTCACTTTTTCTGCCAGGATTGCGGCGTAGAGCGTACGTTTGGTTGGAAAGTATTTGAAGACCAAGGCTTCGCTTACGCCAGCCGCTTTGGCAATTTCTTTTGTGGTGGTGCCGTTGAATCCCTTCGCGGCGAAGAGCGAAGCGGCGGCCACGATGAGGCTGGCTTGGCGATCGCGCGCAGCAAGCCCGCTGCGCGTTCCCGTTCGTGGTCTGTGTGGTTCGCTTCTTCATGGTAAGTAAGTCCTCACTCACCGAAATCCTAGCACGCAGCGCTTCTAGAGACAAGCATTGGATAAGAA
>CAWBHF010000006.1:0-156236 GCA_963788645.1 uncultured Acidobacteriota bacterium | reverse complement strand
GCAAGGTTTTTCTGGAGTCCGGCATCAAATTGTTCGATGGCGGTCTAGTCGGTTCTGTCAGTACCTCGCGCGGGTGGTCGAGGAAAGTCCCAATTTGATCATTTTCTGGGACGAACTCAGCGAACTGATTGAGAAATCCTCGCAGCAATCTTCCACCCTATTTTCCTCGTTGAAAAAACTGTTCGAGAGCAACGCACACTGGTCCGGTTCATTCACCAACAAAAAGCATGGTTCCGACGAAGTACACCTGTCGGTTCTCCTGCATTGCACGCGCCCTAGCTTCACCAAGGCCTTCAGCGGCAAGGGGTCAGTCGGGGATGGAATGCTCTCTCGCTTTGTCTTGACCTACGCTCCTTTAGCGACAGTGCCGGTGCCCGAGTGGAAGCCTCGCAACTATCCCGAGGAAGACCGGCTGGGCAAGCTTCTGCTTTCTCGTCTCCCCAGCCAAGTTCTGATTCCCGCAATTGAGTCAGACGCCCGCACCCGGATGAATGAATTTCTGATTGAGCTACGGAGTCCTACACACCCGCATGCGGAGTATGTCCAGCGATTGGATGCCTTGACCAAAGTTGATTTGTTGCATCGTGCGGTCTATTGCTCGAGCACCTTGCAACCCAGCATCACGCTCGATGCCGTGAATCGTTCTATTGCCTGGGCGGAGCACCAGCTTAAGTTGCGCCTGGGACAATGGACTGCCGACAGCGGCAACCGGATTGAAGCCATGATCCAGACGATACAGCGCCGGTTGGAAAAGGGTCCGGCTACCGAGGTGCAACTCAAGAATGCGGTCAATGTGTATCGCGACGGCTCCCACGAAACTTTTAACCGCGCGATGAATGCACTCCATCGGACTTCCGAGATTCGACCTGTCGGTCAGACGCACAAGCACACAACTATTTTTCGTCGCATAGGAGGACCAATGACTCCCGCTGAACGTGCCACACGCATCGTTGAAGTGGCCAGAGCGAACCCAGGCGCAAGCCTCGCAGATTTGGCTTACGCCTGCGGTCGCAGCGAACGCTGGACACAGAAAGTCCTGCAGGCAGCGGGCATCATGCCCCCAGGGGTGGCACCGTCGCCTGTGCAAAGCAAGAAATCCGCTGCTTCATCCTATACGCGAAGAGTCAAGAAGCTAATTTGCGAAGTGCAAAACGCAGGCGGTGTGTTCACTCGCGAACGCGGCTATTTTGAAATTGAGTTTCCGAATGATGCGATCAAGTCATCTTTTGAAAATCAAATCCTCGAGCACGCGGTGCGCATTGACGAAATCCTCTTCCCACCACCAACCCGATCTCGGCCCAAGCGCAAAAAGTGCGAAATATGCAGAGGTGGTTCGGGCTGTCGCAAACGTCATGCGCCTCAAGAGCTAACTTGTCCAAACTGCGGCCACAGTTGCCAGTGTCACTACATCGGCATGCGAACGATATTACGCGCCTCTGGCATGCACCCCGAAAGCGTTTGGAACGATCCCCGATGGGGAACGCCCGATGGCTGCAGGTATTTGTACCAGCCGACCGATGATCCCACGGTCCAAATCAGATGCACATGCCCAGGCTGGCCTCCAGCACCACCGAAACCACCACGGAAGACATGCAGGAAGAAAACGATTTCCACTGTGACGCAGATGGAACTAGGAACGCAACCCGAGCGGGAGGAGGAATGTGAACCGTGACTGATGAAGAGAGGATTGCAGAAGTGGAAGCAGCGCTAAACGGCGGCTGGGTTGTCAATGACGAGAACACTATCTTCGGAGCGTGTGTCTTATGCAGGTCGGAGGAGTCAGAGGAAAATTATGAATTCCTGACGACCTTAGGAAAGTCGGACTGGATGTATTGCACCAAACACAAAATTGCGTGGAATGTTGGTTACGGCAACAGTAGTAGTTGGAAACACCTTGGCCGCTACGGCCAAATCCATAACGCCCAGCAGATGGACGGCTTTGCCGTGATTGACGATAGCACCGGAAGACGCAAGGGTTACGTGTTCGAGGCGGATGTGGCGATTAAGTGGGTCAATGAGTTTTGGGACGGCGATGGTCACCGCGACGAAGACGACTTGAGAGTCGATCACGGAGCCTGAAACGATTTCCAGCCACACCACGAAAGGGGGGCCGGCGCAAATGAACACACCAATTGAACAGCTGGCCCCCGCCTCCGGAAAGGAGTGGCTGGACCTTAAAGCCCTGCGAGGTTACGCCTGTGTCTCGGAGCGCACTCTCCGAGAATGGATTCATCTGCCAGTGAATCCCCTGCCCGCCTGCCGTGTCGGCACCAAGCTGTTAATTCGCCGGAGTACCTTCGATCATTGGCTGCAGAGTCATCAGCTAAAACCTGCTAACCTGTCCGCAATCGTGGACGAAGTGCTCGGTAGCGTGCGAGGAGAAAACAAATGGGCGTAAAGATCAAAGAAACGCGGCGGCAAATGGTACGTCTTCGTCAACTATCAGGGACGCCGGAAGGCGAAATGTGTTGGCACTCGCGCTGCAGCGGAGCAGGTGCGTACGCAACTGAAGCCAGCTCGCCCAGGGCGAATTGGGATTCCTCGAGAACAACGTTGAAGAGAAAGTCACTTTTGGCGATTATGCCGACCGCTGGTTAAAGCAGCACGCGGAACAGAAGTGCAAACTGTCAACCGTGCTCGGTTATACTGCCGTACTCCGGCTGCATGTGCGTCCGACCTTCGGCAGGGTTCCACTCGACCGCATCAGTCGCATCAGCGTAAAGTAGCTTTTCGCTGACCTAGCAGCTAAGGGCTTAAGTGCCGGTGTGTTGAAAAATGCTTTGATCGTCTTGCGAGCGATTCTCAGCGGTGCGGTTGAAGATGGGCTTATCGCGGTCAACCCAGCTAGCAGAATGGGCGCGTTCCTGCCTGCCAACCAGGAAGAGTTTGAAGCAATCGCATTAACCCGGAAGGAAACAGAAGCCTTTCTAGAAGCCGTAAACCCGGATTTTCACTTGTTCTTTTTAACTTTGTTGCGAACTGGCTTGCGCTATGGCGAAGCCGTGGCCTTGCGCTGGGGCGATATCCAGTTTGGTGCGAGTGAACAGGATAAGAATCGCTTTCTCTGGGTACGCCGCAACTGGGTACACGGGCGATTTACCACCCCGAAAAGTAGAAAGACACGTCGCGTGGACCTTTCCCGACAATTGCGACGGACACTGCTTGAACTACGCGATAAACGGTTGCTGGCTGCCATGATGGCTGACCGTACCAGCATCACGGAGGATCTGGTCTTCCCTTCTGAAGCCGGTACGGTTCTCGACCACTCGAATGTCTATTCCCGCTACTTCCTGCCTGCGATTGAACGGGCCGGTCTGCGGCACTTCCGCATTCACGATCTGCGGCACACGTTCGCTTCCCAGTTGTTACAGGACGGGGCCAGCTTGGCCTATGTGCGTGACCAGCTTGGACACAGTTCGATCTCGGTTACCGCCGATCTCTATGGGCATCTGCAACCCAGTGAGAACATCGCCTGGGTAGATCTGGTGGACTCAAAAAACAAGTCAGCAACAAAACGCAACCCCCGCGCAACAAGAAACCGAGGAAGAGTTAGGGGAAATGATACAAGTGATTGAAAACTATGGAGGCCCCGGGGCGGAGTCGAAGCCGCCAACCACCGGTTTAGGAAACCGCTGCTCTATCCAACTGAGCTACGGGGCCACGTTGAAAACAAAGTATGTTACGAAAGTGCCGTTGAGTCCGATCAGTCTGATAAGCGATAATCGAGGGTATGAACCTCGCAGAGCTGCTCCGCGCCAATCGGACTCGTCGCTTTCGTACACAGAGTGGGACCATCATCGAACGCCGAGGCCAACACCCCGGCTTCTATCTACGCTACTACATCGACCGCGACGGCGAAAGAGTGAAGGTCACCGAGTGGCTTTGTCACGCTGGTGAGAAGGCGACCGTCGTCGAAATCTAACCGGCGTCGCCGGATGCTCGAAGTCAACGCGGCTCAGGTCGAGCGCACCAAGCCGGTCTTGGCAGCGGAACAGACCATCGCCTCCTTCTGGACGACGACGTACCTACCGTGGGCCATGAGTGGTGACCCGGCGAACCTGGAAGCCGAGCACGCTTCGCGGCTACGAGAAACTGTGGGCTGGTGTGCTCGAACCGGCTATCGGCACTCACCCGCTCGCATCGTTCAGCACGGTTGACGCGAGCGATCTGCTGACGGCACTCGTCAAGAAGGGTCACGGTCGCCGGTCAGTCCAGCATGTTCGCTCGCTCATGTCCGGCATCTTCAAGCGAGCCGCTGCTCGCGGCATGATCGCGGTCAATCCAATCCACAACGCGGCTCCTGAACTCAGGCCGCGAGCACCGAAGCCGAAGGTTGCTTACACCATCGCCGAGACGGTCGCGATCCTGAACGCGATTCAGCGCGTCGATGCGAAGCTCTTGTTCGCGCTGACAGCGATACTCGGGATGCGGCCTTCTGAGGCTTGCGGCTTGCGGTGGGAAGACGTAGCCGGTGAGGTCGTGCATGTTCTCCGTGCCGCGCCTTACGGCATCCCACAGGACTCGACGAAGTCAGAGCGCGGACAACGTCAGCTCCGGCTGATCGCGCCGGTGAAGAGTCTGCTGATCGACTGGAGGCGCGAGAGCGGCGATCCTAAGAAGGGCTGGTTGTTCCCACGTCCGAACGGTCAACCCATCGACCACAGCACGTTCGTGAAGCGTTGGATCGCTCCAGACGCGAAGAAGGTTTGCTCGCGCTGGTGCGGCCTCTATGCGGGACGACACGGCGTCGGTACGGCACTGTACGATCAGCAAGGCGACGTTCGAGCGACTTACCAGACGCTCGGCAACACGCTGGACGTGACGACCAAGACTTACGTCAAACCATCGACCGATTCAGGCGACGCCGGGTTGGTGGCTCTGGAGACTCGAATCAAAGCCGAGATGGAAAAACCCTCCTAAGTGATTGATAATGGAATGGTTACCTCGTTACCGGACTAGCCTTACAGACTCACTACTTGTGTTTTCAACACGATAGCGCGAAACTCGATGGGTCGTGGAACCGCCGACGAGTGTGTCACATTTGACACACGGTGCAGGTTGGTGCAGGTGCGCTGGACATTGGACGTATACCCTAGGGTTTTGCATTCCGTCCAGCCTAGTCTGGAGGGGATGAAACACCTTTGGTGTGTTTCACCCCCCCTCTCCAGTCTCTAGGGTTGGACATAATTGGACCAATTGAATACGTCCAGCTAATACGTCCAATGTGTCCAGCTCGAAGCTCGACACGTTCTGTAAGGAAACCTCACACTTCGTCGGCGCGTAACGTATTTTCATGCACTTACAGAGACTTGTGTGCTGTTTTCGCTAGGAGGGATTCAGGGGTCAATTTATAATGGGTTCAGAGCGAAACCAATGTCAGGGTTTAGATACCCCGACGCTCCCGGGCAGGAGCAAAAACTACCCGACACGAGTTCTTGGTCCCGCGAAGCACCGGCCTCGACCGGCAAGCAGGAGTAACGGGAAGCTAGTCCAACACTCGATGTCAGTAGCTCACATCGGCAGTCGTCTGACTGCTTTCAGAGGTGAGCTGCTTTGTCTGAACAGATCAATCGTCGTTTCCGTGAACTATTCCACTCCCGTCAGTCGGCGTGTGCCTTCGGTCTTCCGACAGGCCGCACAAAGCCGACTCCCACCGGCCTGAAGGTCGAATACTCCTATCACACCGAACGTCGCGCTTTCAATGAGCGTGATGTTGAACGTCACCTCGCCGGTGAAGTCTCTATCGTCGCGATCCCGTTGCTCGAAGATGGAAACTCCCTCTACGGAGCGGGTGACATCGACATCTTCGACGGCAGTGTTCAGCAAGCGGCGAGTCCCGTCTTCCAGCAATGGTTCAAAACAAAATCCGGTGGTGACCGTCCGTTCACCTTCTTCCGCCGTCCGCGTCCGGCTTCAAGAGTTCGTGATCTCCTCCGGCATGAGCTGACCCGGCTCGGCTTCCCTGACTGCGAGATATTCCCGAAGCAAGATACCGCGACTGTCGGCAATGGCGTGAACCTTCCCTTCTTTGGTGACCGCGAGGGATTCGAGAACTTCACACCGGAGTATTACACCGTCCCCGTCGAAGAGTGGCCCACCCCTATCGTTTTGGACAGCGTGTCCAAAACGTCAGGAGGCGATGACGACTCCGGCTATTGGGATGATAGCGGCCTCCTCGCGATGCTCACCGCCTACGAAGAGAACATTCCCGGCTTCGGGTTCCGTCCGTGTCGCAACGGATACGCCGTCCCTTGTCCCGGCAACGAAGAAGGATGGTCGGATGGCGCGAGACACACGACCAAGGACGCGCACCCTCTCACACGAAACCCTCGTCTTCCTGAAGAACGGATGGCCGAAGTTCCGCTGTGTTCACGCCCACTGTGACGGCGGGTGTGGCACTCCGAAGAAAACCATCAACGATTTTCGCTCCTACTATGACCCGCTCCGTGTCCTGTTCGACTTCGACGACTGGATTTGGGACGAGTGTGAGAAACGAGGAATGACACGATGACCGAAGCGCAAACATTGTCGTACATCGACAAGGCTATCAAGGCCGGGAAGCTCCCGAAAGAGAAGCTGCTCGCGCTCTATGACCGAACGGACGAGAAGACGACCGGCGATCCTTACGACCTGTTCGAGCCGAAGTCCTTCTTCGAGGGACTCCCGCCGATGAAGTGGTTGATCGAGCTGATCGCACAGGAAGACGAGATCACTTGGCTTGGTGCGTTGCCGAAGCACATGAAGACTCGGCTTCTGTTGTGCATCGTGAAGGCACTCCTGAAGCGGTGAGCCGTTGTTCGGAGACGAACGCTTCAAGGTTCCGCATCCGGCGAGGCGAATCATCTACCTGATTCCCGAAGCCGGTGCTCGCTCCTTCTACAAACGGCTGAAGGGGATGGGACTCGATCAACACCTTTACGACCGGGACACGAATCCCGAAGGACGTTTGTTCGTTCGCACACTCTCGAAAGGAAAGAAGGTGGAACTCATCGACGAACTTCTGCTCTCGGTCGTCGAAGGAGCGGACGTTTTTCTCGACACCGCGATTCGATGGTTGGAGGGAGACGAGAACAGCTCGAAGGACACGAAGATTCTCACGACGAACATCATGAATCTCCTGATCCGAAAGGCGCGATCCATCTGGTGCGCTCATCACGCTCCAAAGGGGTTCGAGAATGCCGAGACGATGACGATGCAGAACATGTTTCGCGGCAGTGGTGAATATAGTGCCGCGCTCTCGAACGCTTACGGCCTTTGCAAGATCAACGAGGACACGAAGACGGTACACGTAAGTTGCCTCGGTGGTCGCGATCTGGAAAGTCACGTTCCCGACTTCCAGATTCAGCCGGTGGTGAATGACGACAAACAGATTACCGGATGGCGCGTGAGCAACCCCAACGCCGGGAAGTTAGCGGCACACAGACCGAAGAAGAAGCCGGGTCGCCGGTCATCTCCGGCTGATGCTTGGAGAGCCGTCGCGGTCGAACTTTTCGGTAAGGGATATGGCCGTCCGAAAATCTCCGAGATTCTCATCGAACGTGGTCACAAAGATGCGACTGACCGGCGCGTTCGCGATGTGTTGAACCAGTACAAGAACGAGAAGGCAGACGCTCAGAAGTTAACGGCGGACCTGCCGGAGATCGCGCAGATCGAATTACCCGAGCCGGATGATGATTCACCAAGATTTTGAAGTTTCAAAACACAAAGGAGAAAAGCAGCATGAACAACGAACTACTCACACCCGTCGAACTGGCCGCGATGCTGAAGACGAGCAAAGCCTCTGTCTACCGGATGGTCAGCACGCGAGAACAACAGAAAAATCCGATCCCGGTCATCCGCCTGAACCAGAAGCGATTCCGTTTCAGCCGCGTCGCTATCGAACGATGGATCGAACAGATGCAGGAGGCACGATGAAGGAACCGAAACGCACCGCTCGACGCCGACAGGTCGTCGAGGAAATAAAAAACGGAACGCCGAAAGGCGAGATCGCCGGGAAGCTACAGGTTTCCCGCTGGACTCTGTGGCGTGACTTGCAAGCTCTCGACACTCTCTTCACGACGGAGAACTCGACGGAGGTCAAAGAGCTGAAGCGACGGGTCGGTCACGCCTTGCTCGAATCAGCCGACAACGTTCTCACCGGCGATCTCGCTCCAGATAAGGCGAATGCTTGGCGTGGGATCATGTCCGACTTCTCCGAGCTGTTCGGATTGAACGCGCCTCGCCGGTCGGAATCGGTGAACGTCAACGTCGAGGCCGATCCACAGAAACTCGGTCCGTATCGGTGGTTCTGCTACATCTCCCGCGACCTGAGCTTCGAGGAGATCAAAGGTCCCATCGCGGAAGTGTGCGACCGGCTTCGCGCCGGGAAGGAACCGGAACCGATGCCACAACCACCGAAGGATTCCCCACTGTGGCATCCCGTCGTGAAGGAGCTACCGGAATGAAGTTCTTGGACTTTTGTTCGACCGTTCATCCCGAGTTCGTATTCGACTTCCCGCACAGAACGATAGCGTGGGAACTCGAAGGCGTCGCTCGCGGCGAGTACGACGCGGCGATTGCGGTCCCACCCGGAACCGGGAAGACACAGATGGTGATGATCGACTTCGCCGCGTGGTTGCTGCATGAGAACTCGCGGCTTCACATCATCGAACTCGCGAACAGTGACTCGCTCGCTCGGCTGTCTTCGGGAAACGTTTTGCGAACGCTGCAACATCCTGACCTCCCGAGATTGGAGTTCACGAAGGAAACCGAGAGTCAGTTCACCATCGCCGGGGGAGATGGACGACCGAGCTTACACGCGGCGGGAATCATGGGACAGGTCACCGGCCAACGAGCGAACTTTCTTCTCGTCGATGATCCCTTGAAGAACATCACCGAGGCTTACAGCGAGACGATCCGCGAGCGCGTGTGGCAAAACTTTCTTGCGGCTGCTGAGACGCGGCTTCTTCCGAACGGAAGGATCGTGGTGATTCATACCAGATGGCATCTCGACGATCTGATCGGACGCTTGCTCGCTCGTGCTCGCAGCAACAAGAAGTCGCGACAGTTCCGCTATCTGTGTCTCGCTGCTATCAACACAGATGGGAGATCGAGCTACGTGGAGGACACCAGAATATGATTACCTACTTCGATCCGTATCCGAGCCTGTTCACGATTCCCGATCAGCAGTGGTCGTTCAGCGCGGAGCAATTTGAAGGCAAGCGAGCGGACCTCGGGATGCACTTCTCGCCGCTCTATCAGCAGAACCCGCTTGACCGCGATCACCAACTGTTCCCGCCGCGAGACTTTCAAGTCATCGACGTGCTGAACATCGACCAGATCATGTTCGTCGTCTCGGCATGGGACACCGGGTCAAAGACCGGCGCGATGAATGACCCGAGCGCGAACGTTGTCGTCGCGTCGATGGCCGATGGCTCTTACCTCGTGACGGACTGTTACGAAGTCAAGCTCGGGATGGACCTCTTACCGGCTGTGGTGGTGGAGCGGCATCGGATGCAGTCGTCGCTTTATAGGAACGTCCCGCTGATCGTGATCGAAGACGCCGGGTCCGGTATCGGCCTGATTCAATTTTTGGAGCGACAAAACGTTCCGGTAGGACGCGCCAAAGCGGTGAAGTCGAAGCCGATTCGCGCCATGTCCGTTCAGCCGTACACAGCGGCGCGATCTGTGTTCCTTCTGAAAGGCGCGTGGAACGAGCAGTTCATCACGGACATGGCGAACTTTCCCGTCTCGCCGCGAGATCACAGCGTGGACGCTTTCGTTCACGCGATGCGAGCAATGACGACGACGGGAGAGGACTTCAAAGCACCGAAGATGAAACTCCATCAGCTAGGTGATCCCGACGACACCCCACCGGGATTCTGGAGCTTGGGAAGCGGTGATCTGTCAGCCGTAGACGATCACTACGAGAGTGCTATCGGCGAGTTCTTTCGGGATGAACCGAAGATTGGAGAATTTTGATGGACAGACTGGATCGAATCATAAACCGTATCGCCTTAGCGTTTCACGAAGCGCGGCGACAGGACGCGGTTCAGAAACGTCAGGCACACGACGCGGAGAGCGAAGCTCGAAGGCGGGTCGATCAGATCGCGGACCGGATCGCGCTGAGCTTTCCAATCAAGTCTCACGAAGAGTGTCCCACCCTTTCCGATCAACAATATGTCCGATACCGGCGCGAGCGAGAACTTCACCGGCATCACATGTTGTTGGCGACCATCGCCGCGCTCGGCTCCAGCGAGCCGGACGAGTACCCGAGTTTCTTGGGGGACCTCGGATGACTTCAGACTCTCAAAGGAGCTACACATGATGGAAAAACCAAAACGCTTAAAACCGGGTCCCAAAAAGAACGCGAAGCTCCGGCACAAGATGGCCGCGCTCTACTTTTGCAGCGTCGCGACTGAAGAGGGTTGGACCTGTGAACGCATCGGCCAGTTGTGCGAGTTCTGGTACGGCGTCGTCGTCACGCCAGATCAGATCGCGAGGTGGGCGGATGTTCATCGAAAGGCAGCTAAAAAATTAAAGGAGGAGTTCCGCACAATTCCTGATGTCGTGAGGTAATTGAATCAAGGCGACCACGGTCCGGCTTTCACCTCGGTTGGTCGCTGAAGCAAGCCGGACCGACAAAGTTTGAGGTCACTGTCAGTCATTGACGACACCCTCCACGGAGAGCAACAGGCAAACCAAACTCCGACAACAACAGAAGGTCAGCCGATGTCGCCGGGAACGTCGTTAGGACCGAATATGAGGTCATCCCGGCAAAACCTTCAAAGGAGGAAACAAAGTGGCAAAAAGATATTTTGAGATGAACGAGTCCACGCCTGTGGATCGGGAGATTCCCGAATCGGAATACGTGATGTGGGGCATCACAGAGACTTCACCAGAACAGCGGCTCGCTAACACTGTGTTGAACGAGTCGGCGCGAATCGCTCAGCACGCGAAGAAGTCCGGCAAGAGCCTTCGCGAGTCCGCGCTGTTCCTAACCGGAAAAGACCTCTACAAGTTCGGCGAACCCGGCTCCGAAAGCGCGAAGCTCGCGGAGGCGTGGCGACGGTACACACCGTTCGTGAGTGATGCCGATCTCACGGAGCTGGTGAAGCGCGGAAAGTTTCCACAACGATAAGGAGAGAACATGTCAGTCAACGTAGTCAGTCAAGCAGAGTTTGACGCATTCCACGCCGGGTCGAAGGCCGTCGCCGCGAAAATGGCGCGGGTTCGACCCTCAAACCCACAACACAGAACCTCGGCAACGATTCAGGCCGAGATCGACAGGAACCTTGAACCCTTGCAACGCTTCACTCGCGAGCTGTCCGAGAAGACAGATCGCCGCGAGAAGATCATGGAGGCCATTGGCTCGGTGCAAGGCCGCATCGGCTCGATGCGCGAGGCCGGGGTTCCCGCCAACCATCAGAACCTTCAGAAGCTCACCGGCTTCCGGTTCTCAAACAAGGCCGGGGACATCGTCTACAAGGACGGCATCCTCCAACAGCTTCAGAACGAACTCGTGATCCTCGACCGGAAGATCAAGCAATTGTCGGACGCGGTCCCGAATCAGCAAGCACACTGTGACGCGATCATCCCAACGCTTCAGGCGGAACTCGCTGAGGCGAAGAGGTGGGAGAAGTTAACAGCATGAAACCCTTCTTCCGAAGTGACACCGACAAGAAGCCGCGATTCGCGGAGCGGCCTCTTCGACCACAGATCACGCCGAAGCTCACGCTGTCGAAACGAATCATCGGTGATTGGCATCTTGAGCAAAAGTTCGACCGCTATCCGAAAGATTACGGCAGGGACACGCATAGCGAGTTTGGTGGACGCTAACCAGCGTTCGCGACAGCTACGCTCGGAGCTGACCAAAAGACCGAGCAGACTTTGCACAACCAGCGGGTGAGATGCCCGTTGTTGTTCACGCCGTGCTGGACGGCCTCGTGAGGGGATTCCAGACGCCTTGTCCGTGGGTGGCGTCATGTAAACGGTCCAACACCGAGCCGCGCCGGTGCGATGCGCGGCAATTTTCTCTTGTGAGGTAAAACGGGTGATGCTGGGAGGTATCACCCTTTCCGAGAAGTCGTCCTATAAACGATCCTGACGCGATATTTTCCAGTCCATCCGCTTGCACACCGGCGTAAAATGGCTGACGCCATGCGTGTTCCGAGCCGAACCCTAGGAGGTGAATCATGAAACGTATAGTGATTGGAATGTGTCTGGGCGCACTGGTGATTATCGCGGGTGTGAGCTTAATCCCTAGCCGGGCGCAGGAAGCACAAGCACCGACCAAGAACTGGGCGGCCGGGAATCCGCTGAAGATCGGGCTGTTGAAGTGGTATCAGGCGAACTTGGTCCCCACTAGTTTCACCGTTGGTAAAACACAGAATAGCGATCCTTATGGTGTAGCCTTCGACGGGGCGAACATCTGGACGGCCAACAGCGGCGACGGGACTGTCACTAAGCTACGCACCAGCGACGGTGCGAACCTTGGCACGTTCACGGTGGGCGGCCAACCCAATGGCGTCGTTTTCGACGGAGCCAACGTCTGGGTAACGGTGAGTCCACGCAGCGTGACTAAACTGCGGACTAGTGATGGCAAGATCCTGGGCAGCTTCACGGTTGGGGGAGCGCCCTGGTGGCCTGCATTTGACGGGGAAAACATCTGGGTGCCAACCCAGGGCGGAGTAACCAAGCTGCGAGCTAGCGATGGCAAGAACCTGGGAACGTTTTCTGTGCCCGGGGCGATTGCGGTCGCTTTTGACGGGGAGAATATTTGGGTCACGGGCTATGGCGCAGATACGGTCACCAAGATGAGTAAGGGAGGAAATGTCCTAGCGGTCTACAAGGTGGGTGGGAATCCGATTGGGGTGGCATTTGACGGGGCGAGCATCTGGGTGGCGAACGACGGCGACGGGACGGTAAGCAAGCTGCGGGTCAGCGATGGTACAACGCTCGGCACATTCAAGGCAGGGGCCTCACCCTATGGCGTAGCGTTTGATGGAATGAACATATGGGTAACTAATGGCGTGGCGCTAGCCGAACTACAGGCTCGTGATGGCAAGCTCTTGGGCTATTTCAACGCCAACGGCGGTTCCACGGGCGTGGCGTTTGACGGAGCCAACATCTGGGTGGCTATTGGTCTGGATCACATCGTGCTCAAATTCTAGCCGGATAAACGCAAGTCGAAGACTTTTTCCGTAAGGGATCTCAGCGAGACAGATATTCGAGGAGAGGATTGAGGCATGAAAACATCAAGTATCGTTTGGGTCGTACTATTGACCGCTCTCGCATCTTCACAGTTGGACGGCCAGGTGAGCGTGACCACGCAGCACAACGACAATTGGCGTACCGGGCAGAACACTGGCGAAACCACGCTCACCACCGGGGCCATTGGCTTATTTGTGACGGACCTTGACCTTCAACTTCCCGCGCTCGTTGCGAGACTGACCTCCAGCTCCTTCGGAGGATGTCTGGAAACCCAAGGCCGAAGCGACGACTTCAGTTCCGACCTCCAGTCGTCCTCGTCGGTCGCCGCGATCTCCGGCAAAACATCCGGCTCCTTGCAGACGTGCCGGACACGTTCGTACTCGCTCCAGCGGTCCTCCTCGGTCCTCTCCGTCTCGGGTATCCAATTGACGAGGAGCTTGTTGCACTCAAGACCCGGACAGCGTTGAGGACTCAACCCTCCAGCGGGAAAAACGCGACCGGGATGTCCGACAGTGCTCGGGAGAACAACGTCGTCGCGGTCTTTCGTCTGCGGGACGTAGAACTCCTTCGGATAAAGCACGTCAGAATACCAGTGAGGCGAGAGACGCTTCTGAGGCTCCACAGGCTTCAGGTTCGAGGAAGCCGTGATGGTGACTTGAGGGAAGTCCCACAAGACGGGTATCCCAGCTCCTTCCGGTAGTTCAGCAGGTCGTTCACCGGCTGGTGACGTGCCGGTCATCTTGTAGAAAATCGGCGGGAAGCGTGTCGGTTGACGCTCGAAGGCTTCTTCCCGATTCGCGCCGATCTCGCGCTTCCGACCCGGACTGAACACCCACAGCCGACCCCTTTCGGCTCCCTGTTCTTTCCAGTTCGGGCCAAATACCTTCGTCCAACCAAGTTCGTTCTCGATCAACTCGATTGGCAGTCCGGCGTTCCGGAGTTTCGTCACCGGAACGACGCGGTTCCAAAGCTCCCACAGGTCTGTCTTGAAGGTCCACCGCGAGGTGAAGACGACCTTCAGATCATTCAGATCATAGCGAGTCTTTCTTCGGTAACGAGGTGGGAGGAGGTCGAGGTCCCGAAAGAACTCGCAGAACGGCTGACGCGCCGGAGGCAGTGCGACCGACGAACCCGGCTTTCTTGCAGGACCGCACAGGCCGCGCCATGCCTCGGGAATCGCAACGCGAGGACGATCCTCTTCCAGCTCCTCGCGCTTGCTCTTGCTGATGAGTTCGAGTCGCGACATGACTTCCCGAATCGACCGCGATCTCCAGCCACAGTTCAGGAGGAACACGATCAGCCGTAACGGTAATCCCAACCTCGTGGCTCGCTCTCTGTGCGCTCTCACCAGCTCCGCCGAGCTTGCTGGACGGTCGGGATGGTACTTCCGGGGTCGGCCACCACGGTGTCGCCGGGTGGGTTTCATTACATCCTGTGCGCTGTCCATGTCCGACAGCCTATCGAGTTTCCTTACACGGAGGAACGGCACGAACGGTTGGTTACGGTCACCACTTGAGGTAACCTCGGTCTGTTAGCGGGTCTGTTAACTCGGGAATAGGTGGATTTTTCGGAAATAGCTGGAGGGTTTGTGAAGGTTAAAGTGTTGAATGTACGATAAGAGGACGAGTTCTCATCAGATTAGGAAACCGCTGCTCTATCCAACTGAGCTACGGGGCCGATGGATGTCTCACCATTATGCCACGGTGGTCTGCCAGGACAGCCGTAATGGCACTTCAAAATCCCCGCCGTAATGGATCTGCAACGCCTTCCCGCACCCCCTCTAGTGACCTGCATCACTGCTACTTCGGACGATTCGCTGCATCTTGGGTGAAGATGAAGACGCAACCGCACTGGGCCGAGGTGCAAGGTTTTTGGGCGGCTTCAGGGAGCTTTTTCCGCGCCTTGGGAGTGCTAAGAAAGAGCTTCGAATTGCTCATTGCACACTACATATTTCCGCTCACTTTCGTTGTGCTGGTTGTGATGTTTATCGTTTGGCGGCTGCAGCGACGTGAATGGCAGCGAGCCTGCGAAGCCCTGAAGCAGGCGGCAGAAGTGAAGACACAGTTGGAGCGCGAGCGCAATCTGGCACAGGAAGAACTCTTTCGGCGTCTCTACGAAGATCGTGAATTGCACAAGGAAAAGTTCCAGTTCCAGGCTCAGCTCGCCGAGTACGAGAAATACTCGACACTCGCACAGTTGGCACTGGGCGCAGCGCACGGGATCAACAATCCTCTGCTCGGCATCCTGTCACACCTGGAACTCGAGTTGAAGACCGCCGACGATCCCGACCGCCGTTGGGAAATCGAACAGTGCATCGCCGGCACCAAACGCATTTCCGCAACTCTGCGCGGACTGGTGAATTACGCCCGCCCCGGCCCGCTGGTTTTGAGCAATCTCAGCTTGCATCGCCTGGTTACCGATACGCTCAGTTTTCTCGAAGGCCAGCCGGTCCTCCGCGGGAAACGAGTGCAAAACCAGGTTCCCGAAGACTTGCCCCACATCCTGGTTGATTCCAACCAGCTTTCGCAAGTGCTGATGAATCTACTGATCAATGCGGCCGAAGCGACACCCGATGGCGGACAGATCACGATTTCCGCCAACAAGCTGAGCTTGGCAGACAGCATCGAAATACGAGTCAGCGACACCGGCTACGGTATTCCGCCAGACATCCTGCCGCACGTCTTCGAACCTTTTTTCACCACCAAGCGCGACAAAGGCACCGGCCTTGGCCTCAGCATAAGTCATACGTACGTGCGAAGAAACAAGGGTGAGATTCGAATCGATAGTGTACTGAACCACGGAACCACGGTCACCATAACCCTGCCAATCCGGCAGGAAGAGTCGCATCAAGTCAAAGAGCAACTCGAAGTCGTATCTTGAAGGAACCAATGCCCTACTCCGCCCTGATCATCGATGACGAAGAACTCACGCTTCATACCATCTCGCGCAGCTTGCGGCAGGATGGGTTTGAGGTATTCACCGCCCTCTCTGGCGAGGACGGTTTGAAACTCTTTCAAGACGAGGAGCCCGACCTTGTCTTGCTGGACATCGTCCTTCCAGGCATAGACGGAGTCGAAGTGCTGCGCCAAATCAAACAGGCGAATCCAAATGCCATCGTGATCATGATGAGTGCCTATCATCTTGTGGAACGAGCCGTAGAAGCCATGAAGCTAGGTGCCCTTGATTACCTGGTTAAACCTTTTCCTCTGGACGACCTGATGGCCACCCTGCATCGTGCGACCGAGGTCCTTACTCTACGAGTGCGAGTTCGTGATTCGGTGGAATCGGAAAAGGGACGTTACAACTTTGGACGAGTGATCACTCACAATCCGACCACAATCAAGATGTTGGAGGTGGCTCGTAAGGCCGCCGAAACCGACCACACCACGATTCTGATCCAGGGTGAGAGTGGTACCGGCAAGGGCGTGCTTGCGAGAGCGATTCACTACGCCAGTCCTCGCACTTCGATGCCATTGCTGGAGATCAATTGCGCTGCCCTTCCCGATGCTTTGTTGGAGAGCGAGCTTTTCGGGTATGAGCAAGGAGCCTTCACCGACGCCCGCCGCCGCAAGGAAGGCCTGCTGGAGCGCGCCAGCGGCGGCACCGTGTTTCTGGATGAAATTGCCAACATGTCGGCCAGCGTGCAGGCAAAGATGCTGCGGGTGCTCGAAGAAGGAACGTTCATGCGGCTGGGCGGGACGAGCACGATCAAGGTCAATATCCGATTGATCGCGGCCACCAACGAGAACTTGAAGAACGCCATCAACCAGGGGCGATTTCGGGAAGACCTTTACTACCGCATGAATGTGGTCCAGCTGTACATCCCTCCCCTGCGTGAACGCAATGAGGATATCGTTCCTCTAGCGCTCGAAATCCTGCAGCACCTCAACCGCGAATTGAAGAAGAGTTTTACAGGGTTCACTCCGGCGGCTGCGGAGCTGCTGGAGCAGTATCCCTGGCCGGGCAACATCCGCGAATTGAGAAATGTGATTGAGCGCACCATGATTCTCAGCGCGCAAGGCGAGATCGACACTTCCGATCTTCCGGAAGAGATTCGGGATCAACATCCTGCCAAGAAGACCAATGGAACATTTTCCGCGGAGGACATTTCACCGACCGGAGATCAGTTCCTGAGTCTGCATACGCTGGAAGACAACTACATCGAGCAGGTTCTGGCAGCTACCGGCAACAACAAAACCCAGGCAGCCCGCATTCTTGGCATTCATCCGACGTCGTTGCAGCGGCGGCTCAAAGCAATGGCTTTAGACTAGGTTTGGTAAAGACAGGTCAGGAGTGAATTAATTCCGCAACGAATGAGAGGCCCCGGGCTCGTCGCCCCGGGGCCCCAGTTTGTCCCGCACCGCAGTTTATGCTTCTCCAGGAGCGCTTAAAAGCATCACCCGTTTTTGTGGCGGGTTCTTGGGCAAAATGTCCAGATAGATTACGGCGTAACGAAAAGCCACGACCGCCGCCGCGATGGTCGCCAGCGTAGCCGCGAACTCTGTCCACTTGGGTACATAATATGTCCCTGAACTGGCCTGCAGTCCGGTGATGGATACGTTCAACCTGTTAGTCATAAAACCCATCACGATTATGGCGCAGGTCCAATACAGGTTTTGAGGAGTATTCCGAACTTTCTCCAGATTCAGCAGCACCAGCGGCGCAATCACCAACAACCCGATCTCAAGCCAGAACAAACCCGTTTCTTCTCGCCACATCCACAAATATTGCGTCGCGCCGCGGTTGATCAGATCCACCGCGCGGAATACGCCATAAATCGCCAGCAGCGGCGCAATGACACGGCTTACGTCACTCAGAATATTCATATCCACGCGAGCATTGAGTGAGCGAACGCAGAGGTAAATAGCCATAATCGTCACTGCCAATCCGGACGGGATCGCGGATAGATAGAACAGCGTGGTGAGGTACGGCGTGTACCAGAGCGGATCCAGTCGGCCCTCGGTGATCAAGTACAGCCCGCCAAGAAACGATTGATGCATCGACGAAAGCAATGTACCAGCAAGCACCAGGGCGATCAGAATGCTGTGGTGCCAGCGTAGATAAAGCTCGCGCACTCGCACCCACGGGATTTTCTCCACCAGAGCCGGTGAAAACTCGAGTGCCAGCACCGTGGTGTAGAGAATGACGCACCATGACACCTCGAACAGCACCGAGCGCCGGTTCCACATCACGATGGGATGCCAAATCCTCCAGGGAATCCCGAGTTCGTACATCATCCCGATGCACACCGTGCAATATCCCAGGAAGGAGATGAGCACGGATGTGCGCAGGATCGGCCGGTAGCGCTCGAAACCCAAAATGTATACAGACGCCGCGATGGCAAATCCGCCAGCCGATAAGCCGACGCCGCACAGTGTCCCTAAGCCGACCCATAGGCCCCAAGGCTGGGGATCGGTAAGGTTGGTAGCGGCTTGGAAGCCGAGCGCAAAACGCGCATACATCGAGTAAAGACCGGCGGCGAAAATCAGCGCGACGACGGTGCGCCAGAAACTGATCTTTGGAAATCCTGAGGCAGTCTTTTCTTTGGGAGTCATGGCTCAGTTCCTTTCTTTCGCAGACTTCTCGCGGGCTTCAGCTAAAGCGACTTCGGCCCGGCGTTGCGTGATCCAATAGAGGCCAGAAAGCAAGGCGCCACCGACTAGGATCACGGTAGGTCCGTCGCCTAGCGCACTCGCCGTCAACAACGGCAGCGGCTGTCTCGGTGCGGCGACAAAGCCCAGCTTCTCGAAAGGCACATCGGAGATGAAGAATACCGATGTTCCGCCTGCTTCGTCGCTGCCATAAATATGCTTCACGTATTTCGAATCACCGAGGATGCGACGTTGCGCTTCTTCGAGGATGTCTTCGCGATTACCTGCAATCGAAGCTTGGACTGGACAGGCCTCGACGCACGCTGGTGGTTGCCCTTTGGCTAGACGCGCAGCACACAGGTCGCATTTCGTCACGTAGGGCACGAGCTTGCTCCATTGGTAACGGGGCACGCTGAAGGGACACGCCACCAGGCAGTAGCGGCAACCGATGCATTTCGCCGCGTCATAAGTGACCGGGCCGGCCGCGCTCTTGTTGAGCGCACCTACCAGGCAAGCCGACGCGCAGGCCGGATCCTGACAATGCATGCACATCCGCCGCACGAAGCGATCGCTCCGCTCTTCCACGATCGTGAGCGCAGTAGGCGAAAGTTTGGTCTCGCTATCCGCTGGAAATCCATGGATCTGTTTGCAGGCTTGCTCGCAACTCCGGCATCCGATGCACTTCGTGATGTCTACCAGGATTGCTTCAGTGGTTGCCATGACATTTCTCCTTTCCATGGCTGAGTCCGGTTATGTCAAAAAGAACTCGTGCACCACTTCCTGCCGCACTTCCGGCGTGAGCTGCGGAAGCAGGCCACTGATCGGTCCGCCGCCATCCTGGGCCAATGCAGGCGTGGGTGATACCATCGCGTTCAGCCGGCTAAGATTGTTCTGCATCCACGGGGCGACCATCGAACCCTGGATCAGATTTTTCTGATTGACTTTGAGGTCGGGAGATTTCACGATCGCGATCCAGCCATTTGCGTAAGGATCATTTGCAACCAGGCTCGGCTCGCGCAACGCATCGTTGTTGATTGCCGTGACCACGCCCTCGATGGGAGACAGCAAATCGACGTGGGTGCCATTGCTGCTAAGCGTTATGAGTTTCTGCCCTTGACGAACCCAACGGTCCAGTCCGCGCACTTCGATGTGATCGATCTTTCCCATCAGATTGGTGACGAACTTGTCCACCCCAACCCGCGCATCATCCATGCTCTCTTTCATGACCCACGTGTGTCCGAGATGAAAGCAGTAATCCTGCGGGATCTCGAAGCCGTACTCACGCTTCACAATCGGTGGTTGGGGTTTGGCAACGATCTGTGGCTCCAGCCCCGGTTGAACTTTTGGTTCGATGAAATATCTGACACTGATGATCAGCAGGAACATCAGCAGAACAAACAGGATTGACATAGGCCCTCCTCTCGGGTTCGATCCCGTCACTCGCTTGTCCGGCGCCTCTCTCACGCCGGCTTGCATCATTACTCAGTGCACGTGGCGGGCAAATTCGAGTTGTTACGAGATTTGTTGCAGGGTATGGACTTGCGCGAAGGATCCAGTGGCGGGCGCCATTCAAGCCACTGCATTTTGCAGTCAGCCAAATCATTTCGCATCAGTGGTACTACGCCAGATTTGACATCAAACGGAGCATCCATCGATTGGTGTGCTTTTCAATAGCCACGCCCACGATCTAACGCGCCTCGGCGTTGAAGCCACTGCCAGTTGCCTTGTTCAGTGGATCCTCGTCGGCGTTGCCATGGGTCCGCCATACAAATCCGTCCTCCGCTGTGCTGGAAAACATGGCTGTCTCGGTCACGCTGTCCGCTACAGAAGTCGAAGCGCGTGCATTGCGAGCGCAAATGTGCTAAACAGTCGCAATCGGAGCATGCGATGAATCCGAGAGTCGTTGGCATTACCGGACCGCTTAAGGGGACTAATTTCGCTCTGCCGGGCGAAGAGCTGTCGATCGGACGAGAGCCGTCTAACCATCTTTGGGTGCCAGATCCTGCCCTATCAAGACGGCACTGCGTCATCACGGGGAGAAACGATCAGTTCGTGATCCGAGACCTCGGCAGCCGAAATGGTACACGCGTTAATGGCGTGCCTGTCGAGCAGTTCGAGTTGCATCATCAGGATTACATCAGTCTGGGCGATTCGATGCTGGTTTTCCTGGTGCGCGATGATGCAGTAATGGCGGAGAGAAATCCCGTCCAATTGGATGACGCGACAAGGGACACAGCCGATCCATCGGGCGCAATTTCGCAGCTTCGTTCTGAAGATGCGCTGTACCTGCATCCCCAAAAAGTCGCTGCCTTGCCACAAACCGAACGAATGGCACGGGACCTGAATGTTCTGCTTAAGATTGCTACCGGGATCGGAGGTATTCGCGATCGGGAAGGGCTGCTGTGGCAGCTGTTGGGCATGATCCTCGAAGCCGTGCCGGCAGAGCGCGGTGCCATCCTGCTCCTGGACAGCGTCGGAGAGATTGGCGCGAGCGTCGGTTGGGACCGTGTGCGGGGTCCGGGAAACCCCGTGCAAGTCAGCAGAACTTTGCTGAGCCGGGTAGTGCAAGAACGTGTCGGCCTGCGGGTAAACGACATTTCCAAGCAGGGGTCGCTCAGTAGCGATGCGAGTCTGGGCGAATTCGGGGTAAAGTCAGTGCTTTGTGTACCGCTGCATGTCTCGGAGAAGACTATCGGCGTAATTTATCTCGACACTTCAAGCGCGTCGGAGCATTTCGATGAAGAGCATCTGCATCTGATCACTGCAGTTGCTGGCATTGCGAGCCTGGCTTTGGACGCGGTTCAGCATGTGGAATGGCTGCGAGAAGAAAATCGGCAACTGCAAGCAGAAGTCAATCTAAACCACGAGATGGTTGGCGAAAGCCCGAGCATGCGCGCGGTATATGAACTAATTCGCCGCGTCGCTGCTACCGACTCGACGGTCTTGATCCAAGGCGAAAGCGGCACCGGGAAAGAACTTGTAGCCCGCGCAATCCACGCCTCTAGTTTGCGATCGGATGGGCCGTTCGTTGCGATCAACTGTGCTGCCATAACGGAAACACTGCTAGAAAGCGAACTGTTTGGCCATGAGAAGGGTGCTTTTACGGGGGCTACGTCGCAGAAAAAGGGAAAGCTGGAACTAGCCAACGGAGGGACTCTGTTTTTGGATGAGATCGGCGAGTTTGCTCCCGCACTTCAGGCCAAACTGTTGCGTGTTCTGCAGGAGCGAGAGTTTGAGCGCGTGGGAGGGACACGTCCGCTGAAGGTAGACATTCGCGTGATCGCAGCATCTAACCGCGCCCTGCTGCAAGCCGTGGAGGAGGGAACATTTCGCCGGGATCTATATCATCGCCTTAACGTAGTTGCCGTCACCATTCCTCCGTTGCGCGACCGAGTTGAAGACATTCCGCGGCTCGCTGACCATCTCATCGCTAAAGCCAGCCGCAAGTGCCGACTCCGCGCCAAGCCCATCTCGCCAGAGGCACGTGCTTGTCTGATGAGTTACGGTTGGCCCGGAAATGTCCGCGAACTGGAGCATGCCATTGAGCGAGCGATGGTGCTGGGGGCTGCCGAATCCATTTTGCCTGAGGACTTTCCGGAGGAAATATTCCAGGCCAGTACCTCTGCTCCGGCTTCGACGTCTAAATATCAGAGCGTTATCAAGGAACAAAAGAAACAGCTCATACAGAAGGCGCTGCAGCAGGCGAATGGAAATTACGTTGAAGCCGCGAAAATACTTGGTCTGCATCCGAACTCATTACTGCGACTTATCCGCAATTTGGATCTGAAGGCAACAACCGCTGAAACGCAACACCGCCCAGGCGATCCGTAGCCTACTGCGTCGCCATCGCGCGCTCTCTGCGGATAGAAGGTGAGTGGAGATAAGTAATATCTGAAACGTCCGTCGTCGGAAGAAGAGAAAGGGCACACAGTGTGTGCCCTCTATTGGCTTGTGGCCTCAAGTGCGGCCTCTAACGCCGTTCTGCCAGAACCATCACCTTCTCAGCAGTGTCCTTTCGCGCCATCTCTGCCTCTGCTTCTCGGCGACTCTTGGAGAGTTGATACCCTGCCTCATTTCCAGCCGTCCAGATCTCCGAAAGGAAATACTGATCACCATAACGTCTGAAGACGAGCTTGGTCTGGACGGGCTTCGTTGACACGCACGAGTGTGCCAGAAAGATGCTTGGCTTCTGACTCTCACCGCTGATGGATAACGCGTGGTCGACTGCGTCCAAGGTTTGAATTGTGTATTCGCCGTTAGGCATCGTTCTCCCCGCAACGACAAATTCGAAAGGAACATCCGCCTTCAACTTGGCGCTCTGAGCGTACGCAGATACAGTGGCCAGCAGCACTCCCAAGCCAAGCAGCGCAAACAGTTGCTTTTTCATAAATCCTCCTCATGTTGCGGACGGTCGAAGCGCAAGCCGGGCTTTGCTGCCTGCCGTTTTCGATTGTTCAACGGCTTGAAGCCGTCAGCGCTTTTCTTGATTGCAGGTTGCGGGCCAGAAGGTATACCGGTCGCGAACATGCTCTCCAGTGACCGTAATTCGCTGACGCTGCTAGTACTTCAGCCGGAAGATGTCGGTAAGCGGATTATCAGAATGAGGCGTCAGTCACAGTTCTTTTTAGCCGAACGGTTAATGGCGTCATCCTATCGGTTAGTTAGCGAAGTTGCGCCTCCCCTGAACCGTATTGAACACGCAGCGCAAGGCTCAACGTACTTCGATCAGACAAATAGCTCGACGCTCGAGGTCTTGGCTCATAAAATTACCCCTGAGATGCTGGGTGATTTTTAGCCACCGCATGTGACGATCGAAGCAGAAGGACAGTACAGCCTTACCTTTGTTCGTGCTCGTCAGAAGAATTCGCTGGTTGCGCCTTCACTCCTTGCGCCATGAATTTCGTGAAGTCTGATTCTGCAAGCCGCGATGGATGCACCTCGCCGCCAACCCCAAAGAATCGACAAAAGCTCATGATCAGCGGACGCCAGCGCAGCGGATCGATATGCGGACGTGGGCCGTCGCCCACCAGTAGCTTTTCGTCGACGTGCAACTTCACGATATGCACCTCGAACATGTTGGCGCTCACGTTCTTGCCGAAGGGACGGAAATCGTGCACGACGCCCTCCATTTGTACGGGACACTCGCCTACCCGCGGTGCCGCCACCGACTCCGACTCGACCGCAGTAAATCCGGCGATGCCGAATTTGTCTCGTTCATAGCGATAACCCCACTGACGTTTCTTCTCCGGCACGGGATTCTTGGCGGTCGTGAGTGCCAGCTGATCAACATGCGTGACCAGATCTTCCGAGGGCAGATTGATTACACATTCGCGTGTGCGGATGAGGTTGTCAGAGGTTTGTCCCATCTGGCCCAGGCCGAGCATGCAGCTCCAGCCCAGCCACCATGCCGACGACATCGGCGCCAAGTTCGGCGAGCCGTCTGGATTCAACGAGCTTATGAACGCTACGGGAGTTCCGAAGTAGAGGATAGTAGGTTCGATCGTCTTGTGCATAGACACACGATAAGTGGAGTCGTGCGTCTCACGCTATCCGTACCTTGCGGTCAAACTGCTCTGTCTACGATTGCGATCGATTCTGGGGTTCCGACTCATCGCTGACGGAATTGGCTCGCGATCAACGTTATCGAGCAGGAATTAGTCCGCTTTCCCTGAAGACCACTGCCAATGCTGGAACTTCTTCCGCAATTCGGACTTGAAGAGTTTACCGGTCGAGGTATGGGGCAATGCGGGAACAAAGATGAACTCATCGGGCAGCTGCCACTTGGCGAACTTGCATGTTAAGAACGCACGTAGCTCCTCGGGGGTGACCAGGCAACCTTCCTTAAGGACGACAGCCGCGAGCGGTCTCTCCTGCCACTTGGGATGCGGCGCGGCGACCACAGCTGCTTCTTTCACGGCGGGGTGAGCCACAAGAGCATTCTCCACATCGACCGAGCTGATCCATTCCCCTCCGGATTTAATTAGGTCTTTCGTGCGGTCGGTGATTTTCATGAAGCCGTCGGCGTCGAGAGTGACGACGTCACCGGTGCGGAACCATCCGTCGCTCGTCCAGCGGTTGCATTCCTCGGGCAGGTTGTAATAGCTGGCAGCGACGAAGGGGCCGCGGATTTCGAGTTCACCCGGAGTTTCGCCGTCCCATGGCACCTCGCCGTGATCTCCCACAGCCCGGATTTCAACAAACGGAGAAGGTAGGCCTTGCTTGGCGCGGAGCTCGAACTGCCGGTCGTCAGGCCAGTTCTCCATTCCGGGTTTGAGGGTGCAAACGGTTGCAATCGGCGTGGTCTCGGTCATTCCCCAGGGCTGAATTACTCGCACTCCAAATTTCTCGAAGCCCCGGAAGAGGCGTTCCGGAGCCGCCGACCCTGCGACCGCGATTCTCATGCCAGGAGTGAGTTTCCAGCGCCCGGGTTCGCGTTCCAGGGTTTCGAGAACGGCGAGCCAGACCGTAGGCACCCCTCCGGTGAAGGTCACGTGCTCGTCCGACAAAAGGTCCAGCAATCTTTCCGACTGTAGATTGGGTCCGGGCAACACCAGGCGGCTGCCATTCATGACAGCCGCGTGGGGCAATCCCCAGGCATTGGCGTGAAACATGGACATCGCCGGCAAAATGCAATCGTGTCGGGACAGGCAAAAATTGTCCGGCAGCGAAATGGAATAAGAATGAAGGATGATCGCCCGATGAGAGTAGGCCACACCCTTGGGTTTTCCCGTCGTGCCAGAGGTGTAACACATGGCGGCGGCATCGTCCTCGTCCAGATCCGGATAAATCGGAGCACTGAGGTTGTCGCGCAACAAGGTTTCGTAGTTCTCCGAAGCTGGTGGCAGGGCCTCGCCGCAGAAGGGGACCACAAAGACACGCTCGAACTTCACTTTGTCTTTGAACTTTTCAAAAAGGTGCAAGAGCACATCGTCCACAATCAGGAAGCGGTCTTCGGCATGGTTGACGATGTACGCCAGTTCGTCGGGATGGAGCCGAAGGTTCAGGGTGTGCAGCACGCCGCCGGCGCAGGGCACGCCGAAGTAGGCTTCGAGGTGGGCATTGTGGTTCCACATCAGGCTCGCCACCCGGTCGCCACGCTTAAGACCCGCCGCTTGGAGAACTGCGGCAAGCGACCGTGCGCGCTGGGACATTTCGCCGTACGTATAACGGTGAATCGAGTCGTCGGGGCGGCTGGAGACAATTTCTACATTGGGGAAAAGCCTTTCCGCCCGATCCAGGAGCGGCCTAAGCGTGAGAGGAAACTGCATCATCGTTCCCTTCATGCGATGGCTCCTTTCGGGGTCGACTCGTGGCCGCTAAGGCAGGAGGATTCTACTCCGAATGGGCTACGGACGGGGAAGAATACCAGCTGGAATTTCGCCTCCACGGCGGCGGCGACGTTACGCTCTTCCAGTTTTGTTTCCCGTAAACGAGTCACTTCACCGCGAGAGCGGCGTCTGCCTCGGCCGGATTATGGTCGGGACAGATCCATCAGTACCACATCCGAACGCTCCTGCACCCGTTCGAGGACAACCTCGTGGCCATCGGGCGAGAGGTCGAAGTCGCGAATGTTGAAATCAGGAGGGAGGTTGGTCAGCTGCCGCTCGGCGCCCGTCTCCAGTTCGATGAGCCAGAGATCCTTGTGTTGAATGTCCCCTCGCAGGAACACGAGAGCACGTCCTCCAGGCAAGAACGCCAAGTGTCGAGCTCCCCGAGTCAAGGTCAGTGACGGCAGGGAATGCGCTGCTGCTTGTGCCGTGACTGCCTTGACGGAAAACGTGGTGCCGACGTCAGATCCCGAGTAGACAACGAAGAGGCCGTCGGGTGCCCACGCGGGATCGATCGAGTACTCATGGACAAAAACCGCAGGAGAGCCGCCATCGAGCGGCACGCGGAAGAGGTGCGTGACACCGTGATCTTCTGCCGCCGAGATTATCGACAAACCGTCGGGCGCCCACGCGGGGTCACCCTGCAGCTCAAGCGAATTGGTTACGATCCGCGCGCTCGTGCCGTCGGCCTGCATCACGTACAGAGACGTTTGCCCGTGTTGCCGGACTGAGAATGCAACACGGAGTCCATCCGAGGCGATTGCCGGGCCGCCAAAGACTTGCGCTCCCTGGCCACTCCACAAGTCCGCGGCGGTGCCATTGACAAGCTTCCAAATACTCTCGCTCGTGCTGGTCGCAGAAACATATAAAAGATAGCTTGGGCCAAGTCGTGGGGAGAACCCTGTGCTCGTCGTCAATGGAACTTGTGCAGGCGCCGATACCTCCGTTGGTGAATCAGCGATCCGCAACCGCCAGAGCGATTTCTTCGGACTTGCGAGCGTGGCAACCAGTCGGCGACCATCAGAACTGGCCGCGAGCGATGTGTAACGGTCCGGGCCAGATGTCAGTCTGTGAGGAATGCGGCGCTCGACGTCCACGCCGTAAAGCCACGGCCCCGCACCATCCGGATCGCTAGCCAGGTACAGCAGCGTTCGCCGATCCAACAGGACCGGATAAATCACGCGCCCACTGTGCGAAGTGATCCGTTCAGGCGTTCCACCGGATGGAGGGATGCGCCAGATGTCCAATTTGTCTGGGAGGGTACCCTGAACGAAGTAGATAAATGCATTGTCCGGCGACCACGACGGAAAGTGCTCGTGGATCCCAGCCGGCGCGGTGAAGATGCGTCGCGCCTTGGCTTGCGGGCTGCCGTCCAGTACGAATAACGGGTCGCCGGGTTCGGGCGTGTGATACGCAAGTCGCGAGCCGTCGTGCGACCAGTCGAACTCGGCCACGCCTTCAAGGTAAGGGGTCGGCTGCCCTCCCAGCGTTGGAACGGCCCAAGTGCTGATGTCACCTTCGCTCGAGACACCTTTCCTGCGAATCCAAAATGTAACCAGCGAGCCATCGGGCGAAAATCCCAGCGTCCGGATGGATGGATTGACAAGCCCCGGCTGGGTCCCGTGGGTCAGGTTGTGGAACTGCCCCGAACCCACCTGCGTGACCCACACATCCATCTGTCCGTCCCGGTCCGACAAAAACGCCACGAACTGACCATCACGTGACACCGCCGCTGCCTGTTCGACCCCATCGAAGTCCGTCACTGTTTGAAATCGTGCGTGAGCAATAACGTTCCGCCAGAAGTACTCAGTCCTGCGAAGCCAGAGGGTTGCGCCTACCGCCAGCACAGCTACTCCCATGAGCAGCAGCCCCCAGCGGAAAGAAAAAGCTCTGTGTTGGGTCGACAGAACCACAGGCCCCGAAAGTGCCTGGGCTAGCAGCGGTGGCGGTTGCACATGCGGAGCCGAATCCCCGTTGTTGCAAATCACCGGGCCGGCAAACCGGTATCCCTTCCCGACTACGGTTTCTACGAATTGAGGCTTCTCAGGATCGTCCCGCAGCACCATGCGGATCTTGCGGACAGCGGTATTGATGCTTTGATCGACATCAACGAAGACGTCCTTGCTCCAAAGGTGTCCGGCAATCTCCTCGCGCGACACTAACTCCCCGCGCCGTTGGACCAACAAGATCAGCAATTCCATGGGGAGTTTTTCCAGCCGCAGTGAGCGTGTACCTCGTTGCAGCCGATAACGCGACTGATCGAGCGTGAAATCGCCGAAATGGAACTCTTGGGGCGTAAATCCTCCAGACATTTCCTGCCGCGTGTTGCGAGAAATGATGCCCCATAATTCGATAAGAAGCAACTGCACCAGCAACTTAGAGGTTTATCGAAACTTCATCTCTTCTTCATGGGACCTGCATTGCATACTACACAGCCTTTGAGCGATAAGCGGGCTGGCAACAACTCAGACTTGGAGGTCTGGCATGAAGAACAAGCACTTGCGCTGCGTGGCACAGATCGGGATTCTCTTGCTGGTGGCAAGCATCGGCGCCCTGGCCCAAAATCGGGCACCCGAAAGACGTAACTTTAGCGGGCTAATTAACGCCTATACGCCCCAATCCACTACAGGTCCCTATGAGGTTCGGGGAACGTGGGAGCTGCAGTTAAAGGGAAACTCAGGCAAGGCGGATTTCTCCGCGAACTTGAACATGGTGCTGTCGGACGGTTGGGTCTTAACGTTAGGAAATGGGAACTTCGATCCGAGCGCCAGAGGCGCCCACACTCACCATATCACTCTGCACAACGCCGTTGTTACCGCGATTACGGGCGGATTTAAGGTAAACGGTACGGCCACGATTACCGGCAATGGAACTAACAACCCGCTTGTTTCGCCATCACCGTTGGAGGTGGACATTGTAGGTGGCACAAACGTCAAATTTTCCAATGTCACATTGACTTTTGGCACGCCCGCCTCAAACCATTTTGGAACCGAGCCTCTTCCTGGTGTAGTTCAAAGGCCTGGAGAATAGTTGCACCGGACCGGTGGAAACGATGCCCGATTTGGCTTTCATCGAGCGGGCTACTATTGGACGCGCTGGACAATGCGCGTCCAGCTTCGTCAGCGGAGTATCTCTTGATAGCCACGGATTCCACTATGCAAGAAAAGGTCAGGCCATGCGGAGCACGGGCAAGTAATCACCAATCACGTGGGATCTCGTTTCACGATACAAGATGAGGAGGCTGTGCAGTTGCCAAAGACATTCAAATCATGCCTTACCTTCTTTTCCTCAACGTCACGCAAATGCCTTCTTTTGGTCGGAGGGTGAAGCTCGGCACAGGCACCACCGATTTTCCCTCCACTTGGCCCAACTGAAAACGCGCCGCGATCGTGGCGAGCAGGAGCACGGATTCCATCATCGCAAATGACGATCCGATACATTGTCTTGGACCACCACCGAAGGGAAAATACGCGAATTTCGGCAGTTTCTGTAAGTTGTCATTGCTCCACCGGTCCGGATCAAACTTTTCCGGATCCGAGAAGAACCTGGGGTCACGATGCATGATCCACTGGCTCATTACAACGTTCGCGCCCGCGGGAATGCGGTATCCGCCGAGTTCGAAGTCATAGATCACTGTACGGGCCACGCTCCACGCCGGCGGGTAGAGCCGCATGGACTCCTTGATCACTCCTTCGGTGTAGGTCAACGACGACAAATCAGAAACAGTGGGTACGCGCCCTCCGAGGACACGGTCTAACTCTTGATGAAGTTTGTGCTCGACCTGTTGATTCTGGCTGAGCAGGTACCATGTCCACGACAGCGCCAGGGCGGTTGTTTCGTGGCCGGCGAGAAGAAACGTCATCACCTCATCGCGAAGTTGCTGATCATCCATGCGGCTGCCGTCTTCATCCCGGGCTTCCATTAACACAGAAAGCAGATCTCCAGAGTCTCCTTCGTTCCTCCGATGCAGCTCGATGATTCTGTTAACGGTGTCTTTCAACTTGCTCACAGCGCGGCGCAACTCGAACATTCCGGGAAGTGGCAACTGCCGAAAGAACGGCGGAAGAATCAGTCGGGCACCGGTGCTGTTTCGCATCATGACATTCAAAGATCGAGAGATTTCTTCTGTTTCTTCGGCCTCCACATCAAATAGAGCGCGCACAACAATTCGCAGCGTCAATCTCATCATCTCCTGATGAACGTCGATAATTGCGCCGTCTTGCCAATGCGACAGCATCTGCTCTGCGTAGTTCGTCATGACGTTGGCGTACGAGACGATTCTGTCGCGATGAAACGCCGGCTGGGCGAGCCTCCGCTGCCTCTTCCAGTGCTCGCCCTCGCTCGTCAGCAGCCCATCACCGAAAAACCAGCGGCTGTTTTGGATGACCCGACCCTTCTGAAAATTCTGGTGATTGCGAACCAGAACGGATTCGATCAGCTCCGGATGGTTCAGGAAATAAATCTGGATCCATCCTGCGCGGTAATAAAAGATGTCGCCGTATTCTCGAGCCCAGCGAGCGTACACCGCGAGAGGGTCGGGACTCGCTAACGGCAAATTGCCGATCAGGAAGTGCGCTTTAGGGCCGGGAGGACGGAGAGGCATATATTAAATCGCAGAGAATAGTCTACCGCCTGCGCTGCAGCGGCAGTTGGGAGCGCGATTAACGGCCCAGCATTTTCTGAGACCACTGAGACTACGCACACGGTCCTTCAAGCTGTCATGATTGTGTTAACCTGACATCCGTTCGCGTTCGCCATAGGCTCAACCGACACCAAAGGAGCAGCCCGTGGGCAAAAGAAATCTCGCCATATCGCTATTCGGTCTTCTTACGTTTGGCGCGTTCTTTATCTCGGCCACCAGTAAACCGCAGGCTGTTGCCGCGGGTTCCGGCAAAACACAGTCAACTGATCTTGGCGGCCAGATGCCTTCCTCGTTCGATCAGGATGTGGCGAAGGTGGTCGCTGAGATCGATCGGATTGAGGCGGACGCTCTTAGCCAAATGACACGCACCACGCTCGATCGCCAAGGTCAGATCCGCACACTCGGAAAGTTACTGCTCTTTGACAAGCATCTCTCAGTCAACCAGAACGAAGCGTGCAGCTTCTGCCACACGCCAGAGACAGGATTCACCGGGCCGATCGAGTCTTTGAATCTGACCACCGTGTCGTATCCCGGATCGGTGAGAACCCGGTTCAGCAATCGAAAGCCGCAGAGCTACATGTACGCGCCCTTTGCGCCTGTGCTCCACTACAACGCACTTCAGGGTGACTTCGTTGGCGGGAATTTCTGGGATATGCGCGCCAGCGGCTACCGCCTGCAAAACCCGAGCGCCGAGCAGGCACAGGGGCCACCCACGAATCCTGTAGAAATGGGCTTGCCGGATTCGGCCTGTGTTGCGTATCGCCTCTCCCACGCCCCTTATCGCAAGCTCTTTGAGACGGTGTGGGGGACGGACTCGTTCACGATTCAATGGCCTCATGACGTGGAGAAGATCTGTGCAACTCCGGGGCCGCCAAGCGCGAATGATCCGTACCCGGTGCATCTCAGCGTGGCCGACCGAACTCGCTCCGATCACGTCTATGACGACTTCGGACTTGCGGTCTCCGCATACGAGTTTTCCCCAGAGGTGAGTCCGTTTACATCGAAGTATGACTACGTGCAGGCAGGAAAAGACCAGTTCACGCCACAGGAGAAATTGGGGTATGAGCTGTCATCGCGATGGAGGGCCCGGGGAAGAGCCTCTTTTTACCGACTTCACGGCAAGTAATCTCGGCGTCCCCAGAAATCCGGGATTACAACTCTACTACGAGGGCCCACCCGACCGGCGCGGCTACAGTCCCAACCCTGCCGGAGCGGCGTACGTCGATACGGGTGTCGGATCCTTCCTGCGCACGTTGCAAAGCGATAGCGGTCAAGCGAATCCTGATTCTGCGTGGATCGCACTCGCGCCGCAGTTCGAGGCGAAGTTTCAAGTAGCCACTCTACGCAATGTGGACATGCGTCCAACGTCGGAGTTTGTGAAGGCCTACATGCACAACGGCTACTTCAAAAGCCTGAAAGAGGTGGTGCACTTTTACAATACGCGGGATGTTCTGCCCAGGTGCGAGACGGGTGATCCAGGCGAAAAAGTCACCTGCTGGCCAGCGCCCGAGGACGCAACCAACATCAACAAACGGCAACTCGGCAACCTTAAACTGACGAATCAAGAGGAAGATGCACTCGTCTCTTTCCTCAAAACCCTGACCGACGGCTACAAGGTCTCACACCCACAGGCCGCACACTAGTTTCTTTGCGGCACGTGTCCGACGACCGCACTCTTTTAGGGTCTGACGAGTTGCAAAACTCGGGAAAACATTCCGCAGCGACGTTGTGGGAGTCGTCGATGCGGATCCGGCAGATGTAGCCGACAGGAGAAACCGGTTCTACTTCACGAACGCTCCTTCGCCGCCTTGTTCCCACGGGTTATAAGTTAAGCAGAACTTCACCCGGTCGGAAATCGGTGGATGGTCGTAATAAAGGAAGACGCTTACTGGGTTCGGATCTGGATCCGCCAGATCCACCTCGCCCAAGACCTGAAAAGCTTGCGCCGCCACCTGCGCTGAATCGGGGGTAAGACCGTGGGTGACCTCCAGTCCAAACTGATCGGCCTGATGTTCAAGATATCTGCTGAAGGCGCTCGCGACCGGATTTGCCGCGAAGAACAACAGCGACAGCAGGAACAACAGAGCGGGCAAGGACGCCCAATCGTCCAAGCCTCGAACTTCCCAAGCCGCGCCCCATCCCGTCAAAACCCATCCGATCAAGCGATGGACCAGATAGAAGAAAAGCAGCAGCAATCCGGCGAACAAGGTAAGCCCCTTAGGAATGTGCCGCAACGCGTAGTGTCCGGTTTCGTGCCCTGCCACATAGACAATCTGGCGATTGTTCATCTTGGCAATGGTCGTGTCATAAACCACCATCCGCTTAGAGGCACCGATGCCCGTGACGTAGGCGTTCAAGCCGGTGGTTTTTTCGCCGGCTCCCATCCAGAACATGCGTTCGGATGGAATGTTCTCACCGGCCCGTTTCACCATTCTCTCCAGACTGACTGTAAGTGCCGGGTCTTTCTGTTGCAAGGGTTCGAACTTGTGAAACATCGGATCGATCACCCAGGGCCCGAGGAAAAAGATAAACACGCCGATGGGCACCGCCATCAGCCAGAAATAAAACCACGCGCGGCGCGGGCTACGTCGAACCACCATGTAGAGCAGCCAGATCAGGATCGTCCCTAGCACCAGTGCGATCAATTCCGCCTTGATCCAATCGCAGACCCACGAGCCCCATCCCTGCACCGATATCCCATAACGCTTCTCGACCACTTCACCGTAGATGTCCAGTGGCAGGGTGAAAACTGCTATTGTCAGCAGCAGTAAGGGGCAGAACACAAGGCTCTGTACAAAGCGCCCGGAGCTTGAGCGCTCGGCCCAATCGCGGTATTTCGCTGCTATTTTCCAGCGTAAGATCAACCACAAGACCGCCAGGCCATAAACGAAGCCGATCAACGCCAAGTGAAAACGGATGCGGCTCCGGTCATGCGCCTTCTTGTATAGGTCAGGTGGGAGCGTATAAGCAACAATTCTTTTCTCGAATGTTGTCGGCGCCGCATCAGTTGCAGTTGCGGCGGAAGGAAGCTGAGAAGCTAAAGGCGCGGGCAACTGCTCCTGGCCCAGCAGCCCAGGCAATACGCAAACTGCAAAAATCCCAACCAAGACCGCAAAGCGGAGTTTGTCCATGCTGGTTCCTCGTAGGAACCCGGCAAGTCTGCTCCCGTGCATGCGGTTCGTCAATTGGTGATTCGATGCTGCACCATCGCCAGAATGTGCAGTTTCTCCGCCTGCAACCGAATCTCCCGATGCTCAACCTGCACTGTCAATCTGCCGGGACTACACGAAAAAGAACTGTTGCGCGGAGCGGTGCGAGTGGAGTACTGCCGAACGGACCTTCGCCCTGATATCATGCTCGTCCAAACGGAGCCACCATGCGCAGAGTTATTTTCTCGCTCTTTCTTCTGACGCTATCGACCACCATCGCGTCAGCGCAGCGGTTCGATCTAGTGCTGGAAGGGGGACGCGTTATGGACCCCGAGACCAGTCTGGATGCGATACGCAACGTCGGCATCCGCGACGGAAAGATTGTCAGCATCTCACCCCAGGCCTTGAACGGGCGGCGGGTGCTCCATGCCAGCGGACTGGTGGTTGCTCCCGGTTTTATTGATCTGCACCAGCACAGCCAGGATCTCGATAGTCAACGCGTCAAAGCACTTGATGGTGTAACCACGGCGCTCGAAATGGAAATCGGTGTTCCCAATGTCACCGTGTTCCTGAGAGCCAAAGAAGGCCACTCGCTGATTCACTATGGGACTGCGGCCAGCCACGTGGCGGCACGTGCGCAGGCGTTCGGCGCGCCGCTAGCGGCTGAGGCCATCACAACCCACGCCGGTATCCCGGAGATCTTGCCTAAGAGCGGGCCAGCGACCGATCAGGCGGCCACGCCGGAACAAATCGCGGAGATTCTGCGCCGGCTGCGATCTGAGCTTGACGCCGGTGGCTTGGCAATTGGGATGGGTATTCAATACACACCGGGAGCTACTCGGCTCGAGGTGATTGATATATTCCGCCTAGCCGCCGAGCGGCGGGTTCCGGTCTACACCCATATACGTAGTGCCGGGCAGATGGAACCGGGATCCAGTATTGAAGCGGTCAGCGAAGTAGTTGGAGCCGCCTCGATCACTGGCGCACCACTGCACATCGTACACATCAATAGCAGTTGCCTGCGCGACTCGCTGGAGTGTCTGTCTATGATCGAAGGAGCGCGCGCCCGCGGCCTCGATGTAACGACCGAGGCGTACCCCTACATCGCCGGAATGACTGCAGTGAACTCGGCGCTATTCAATCCCGGCTGGCGCGAGAAGTTGGGCATCGGCTATGGCGACCTCGTGCTTCCGGATACCGGTGAACGTCTCACCAAAGAGCGTTTCGACGAACTCCATGCTTCCAGGACGACGCACTGGGTGCTGATTTTTGCCAATACGCAGGAAGTGGTGGACAAAGTGATTTCCCACCCCTTGGTGATGATTGCCAGCGATGGCGCCGAAGGCCATCCCCGCAATGCCGGAACTTATTCGCGCGTGTTGGAGCAATACGTCCGCGAAAAGGGGACCCTCACGCTCATGGATGCTCTGCGGAAGATGAGCCTTATGCCGGCTCAAATGCTGGAGCGGTCCACTTCCGCCGCAAGGCAAAAAGGCAGACTGCAGGAAGGAGCTGACGCCGACGTTGTGGTACTTGACGCGCGCACGATCAGCGACCGCGCCACCTTCGAAAAGCCCATGGAGCCGAGTGTCGGCGTGCGCTATTTGCTGGTCGAAGGAACCGTGGTCGTTGACGAAGGTAAGATCGTGGCAGATGTGTTCCCCGGCCGTGCGCTGGTGGGGCCAGGAAAGCGGTCAGCATCACACGATTAGATTCCTGCTGCGCTTCACTTTACCCACGCTCGTGTGATGAAGTACCACAGCCCGCGGGAGCTCACTCCTAATTTGTCGCAACCTGTTAGACTTTCCCGCATGTCGACGTTCTTCCTCGTCCACGGCGCGTGGCAGTCGACAGGTACGTGGGACCTTCTAGTCCCTTTGTTGCAAGAGCACGGCCATCGCGTGATAACGCCGGTTCTCACTGGCCTTGGAACGGATCAAAGTCGTCTATCTCCCGACATTGCGCTGCGGCAACATATAGCGGATGTTTCTCTGCAACTTTCACGGTTTGCCGACCGGGTGATTCTTGTCGGTCACAGTTATGCAGGCATGATCATCAGTGGTGTGACAGAGACAAATGCAAATCAAGTGGAACGATTGGTATTCCTGGATGCTTTTATCCCGGAAGATGGGCAAAGCGTACTGGATCTGCTTCCGCCTCAGGTTGGCAAGCATTTTCGCGACATCGCGCGCGAGCACGGAGATGGCTGGCGGTTACCGGGAGGGGAGGCCCAACTTGACCTGTGGGGGCTGAAGCCAGGCGAAGCGCGTGATTTCGTGCGCGCGAGACTCTGTGATTTCAGTCTACGTTGCTTCGAGGAGCCGCTTCGTCTACGCGCCAATCGCAGGGCTAGCGTCCCGGCTACCTTCGTCGCGGGCGTTGCGGAAGGATATCCGGCGAGGCCCTTCTTCCAGCCGTTTGCCGAAAAAGCTCGTGCTTTCGGCTGGGAGGTGGTCGAACTGGAGACTGGCCACGACTGCCATGTCGAGCGTCCCTGCGAGGTTGCGGACATTTTGCTATCAGCCGGACGTCCACAATGAGGCGCAGGTTACTTCAGCGTCCCGTGCCGGATCAGGTTCGTGAGTCGCTCCGGAACCTCCGAAAGAACGTCCTGATGTCTGCTGCCAATGCTTCTGGTTCCTCCATCGCCGCGAAGTGTCCGCCGCTAGCGATTTCGGTCCAGTGCTGGACGTTGTAGCCACGCTCGATCCAAGACCGAGGCGGAAATGGCGCTTCCTTGGGAAGGTGCGCGATACCGCAAGGCACTTCGATCCGCTCACCCGGTGCGAGATGAAGCGGGGCCATCCTCGTTTCGAAGTACAAATGGCACGACGAGCGAATGGTTTCGGTCATCCAGTAAAGCGTGACGTTCGCCAGCAACTCGTCCCACGTGAACCGTTTTTCAAGGTCGCCGTCGCAGTCGGCCCAGTCTCTAAATTTTTCCAGAATCCAGGCAGCCAGAGCGGCAGGAGAGTCGTTGAGTCCGTAGGCGACGGTTTGCGGCGTGCGAGACTGAACGTGGTCGTACGCCCCAGATTCTTCTAACCAGCGTTCCGAGTCTGCGAGAAACCGCTGCTCTTCTCGACTTAGGACTGCTCCGGGTAGAAGGCCGGGCTGATAGGACCCCGGACTGTAATTCAAGTGCAGCCCGATGATGCGTGCGGCATGACGACGTCCCAGCCGACTGGTTACTTCGGCTCCAAAGTCGCCCCCGTGGCAGGCGAAACGTTCGTATCCAAGCTCCGTCATTAACTCGGCAAATAGGTCCGCCATTCGGGCGGTGTTCATCCCAGATTTTGTCGGCCGGCTGGAAAATCCAAAACCAGGGAGAGACGGCACGACTACGTCGAACGAGTCCGAGGGCTCCCCACCGTGCGCTGCTGGATCGGTAAGCCGCGGAAGTAGCTTCCGCATTTCAAGAAAAGATCCGGGCCAGCCATGCAGCAAGAGGATCGGAATTGGGGCTGGCCCTCGTCCTCTCTCGTGAACTAAATGGATAGACTGCTCGCCCGCCATGTATTGCAGATGATGAAGACGCCCCAGCCCCTCGATTTCCGCTTTCCAGTCGAACTCCTCTCGCCAGTAGCGGCAAATGCGTTGCAGATATGCGAGATCGAATCCGTACTCCCAGCCTGAGCCGGGCACTGTCTCCGGCCAGCGCGTGCGCGCGAGGCGTTCACGCAAGTCCTGAACGGCAGTTTCGGAATAGGGCAGTTGGAAAGTCCGGATTGACATGGAATCTCACCCCGCGATCAATTTTATGTAACCTGTATATTACATTATAATGGTTACAATATAATTGCATTACAGTAACCTGTCAATGTCGGCAAACGAGTTACAATATTCGGGATGGACTACGAATTTCTGGGTGGCAATCTGGCGCTCGATTTCACTAACACTGTCCACAGCCATGGCACGCCTGATCCCGGTGACGATCTCAAGACCACCGCCGATCTAGTGGCTTGGGCAGCCCAGGCTGGACTGCTTCGGGACGTGGAGATCATGCGGAGGGTTTCCGCTGACGAGACGCGATTCCAGCGTGCCTTAGAGCTGCGCGAGTTGCTCTACGAAATCTTCAGCCGCACAGCAAAGGGAAAAAAGCCTCAGCCGGATGCCCTCCAGGACTTTCAGAGCATCTACCGTAATGCGATCCGGCACGCCGAATTTCACCGGGTGGCCAATCACTATCGGCTGACGTGGCCGGCGACGATCCCTCCTCTGGAACGTGTATTCCAAGAGATCGTCCGTTCCGCAGCGAACCTTCTAACGTCGGAGGCGTTGACACGCGTCCGGCAATGCTCGGGTGAATCCTGTTCTTGGTTGTTCGTCGATACCAGCCGCAACGGACTGCGACGTTGGTGCGATATGAAGGCATGCGGAAACCGAGCCAAAGTCCGGCGCTTTCGCCGCCGAAGTCACTCGGGATAATCAAGCGGTGCCCCTATTTCGCCAGTCCACACTCCCCGATGGGCCGAGCCGCTGCAAGTACTGAACATCCAGATTTCTCGTTCGTCACGGGATCGAGGAACTTCGGATCGCAATGAACGAAACCTGTTCCAAGTCCGGGTACTGGTCTTCTTTATCGGGAGCTCGTCCGGCAGGCACAATCTGCTCAATCGTAGTTCGCGCTGGCAGCACGCGGTCGAAGTATTGGACATACACTTGGTCAAACTCTCGGACGTCCGCCAAATCATCCATGTAAACATTCGTGGCGACAACTTCGTCGAAATTCATCCCAGCTTCTTCAAGGTTATCGAGTAGATTTCGCATGGTTTGCCGGAGTTGGTGGGCCGTGGTGGAGGCATAGACGCCGCCGTGTGGTCCGGGAATAAAACCACTCTTGGCGGAGCAATATAAGGTCTCCCCCGCAAAAACGCACGGACTCGCAGTCGGGCTGGGAGGCATGTTCCTGGGTCGAATGGCTCGTCTTTGCTTCAGATCACGCACTGCGACGCCGGTGTACTCGATGTGAGTCCCGCTGGGAAGACTCGACACCTCTATAGTGGCCCGTGCGGGGGTATTGCCGAATTCGAACCGCCGTGCATAACGTTGATTCATGACCTGCATCGGGATGTCAGCTGTGAGGTAAGGATTGACGAAAACCATGTTGCGGAGGTCGAGACCGGCGGCTTCCAGGACGGCTTTCATGCGGTCGAGCGCGAAGTCCACCTGGGCAGCCGCGTCCGCCGGAACTTTGCCGCTGGAAGGATCGCTGCCGGGCATGGCGGAAATAAACAACCGGTCGTGGGTGAGGATGGCGGGCGACGCCGACTCGTCCGACTTATAGTTCGGCGGAAAAATGGCACGCCGGTCAGCGAGACTGCGCACGGCGACGGTATTGATCTGCACCGCTGGCTCGGGAAGTTTGGCCACACCGAGCACCGCACGGGCGGGCGGAACCTTGGCAAAGACTTCGGCAAAGACTTGGTTTACTTCTCGATACTTGCTGATGTCCTCAAGGTAGACCTGGGTGTAGACCACGTGCTCCATGGTCAAACCCGCGGTCCGGACAACCGACTTGACGTTATCCAGAGCTTGCCGGACCTGTGCTTCAAAAGTTGCCGGCAAGCTGCCGTCCGGGCGGCGAGGCCCCTGTCCGGAGACGTACAGGTAGTCGCCCGCGTCTACACCGGGTGAGTAGATACGATTAGCCGCGGCAGATGGCGGCGCGGGAACTATCGCGCGGATCTGAGCCTGGACCGCGGGAGTCGAAAAGAGCAACAATCCGACTAGCAGTATTCGCATTCGAATCATCCACCGATTTGTGCGACGCGATTAAGCTTTCCCTTTTTGCGCGCCGCTTAGAATCGCGCGCAATCTTTGTCCCACAATGATTTCCTGTCCCGGCTGTATGGTCATGGAAACCAGTTCGATATGGTCAGCTTCCTTATGTTCTTTCCGGTTCGGGTTGCCTTCGTGAACCGCCGTCACCAAGCTTGGATTATCCGAGCCGAGCACTTCGATGACGGGATCGTTCTCGCGCAACCTCTGAACGCAGTCCGACGTGGTGAATGCCCATGCTGCTTGATCCCATGAGACTTTCAGGGTTGGGAAGCGGTTTCCATCATCCGGAATATAGGTTTCCGTCTTCACGCCCGGCACCGTATCGACCAGCTTTCGAATGCGATCCACCCGATCATTCCACTCGCGGTAGGCTTTCTTCTCATCCAGATTGAGCCAGGTCTCGAGCGCCGTCAGGCAGCCGATTATCTCTTCCTTGCCAACTTTCATCGCACGACACACGGAACCTTCACGCGGACTGCAGTTCATGAGAGCAGCGTCGATCAGGTCCTTCCGACCCAGGAGCAAACCGCTGCATTGAGGTCCGCACAAACCTTTGCCCCCAGAGAAAGCGTAAAGGTCAATCTTCATCCGCGCGTAGAGCTTGGCAGTGTCGGCCGGGGGAATACCTGCCGCGTCGTCCAGCAACATCGGCACCTTACGATCTTTCGCGATCGCGAGTTGGCGATCGAGTTTCTCCCCGAGGTCCGTGGTGTAAATCATGGCTGTGTTTTCGTTGATTGCGTTGGCCAGTTCCTCGGGAGAAAACACCAGAACCAGCTTAGCTCCAGTCAAACGGATGGCGCTATCAAAAGCGCTCCTCCCACCCACCATGATCACTTCATGCTTGAGACCGGTCGTATCGGGCAGTTGCCAGACATGCTTGTCATCGGCGCCAGCCATGCACGCTGCGGTTGCGGCCGCCATTGCACCTGCCGCTCCTGAAGTGACCATTCCTGACTCAGCGCCGGTCAACTCCGCAAGGCGACGCCCCACGCCACGCTGTAGCTCCAGCATATTGACGAAATATTGCGCCGCTTCCACCTGGGCTTGCCGAACTTCCGGGAATTCGAGAGAACCACTCAGGTAAGTCCATGTTCCGCGACAGTTGATTACCGTTCTCACACCCAACCGTGCGTATACATTCTGACGGGGATCCTTGCCGATCGCGGTCGCCGCCTGAGCGTAGAGATTCCGGACCGCGATCTGGCTCAAAAGCGGCGCAGCGGCCACGAGTTTCATGAATGACCGCCGACTGGAATTCCGAGCACTCATTCCAATCCTCCTTAATGAATCGTCGCAGGCGAATTCTCCGCCGATGATGAATCTGCCGGAGCGGCGTGCTGACGATGCGGGTCGCTCGTCGCACGGCGAATTTGGTATACCACAGAATGAGCTTGACCCCGCTCGGTCCCGCTCTGACACATACTCTTGAAAATAACAGATGATGTCCAGGAACTGCTTGTGTTCTATGGGATTATTCTCTTGGTGGGATTTTTGCTCATTGAGACAGGCGGGAAAAAATCAGATATAAGGTCGATCCGCAGGTCTACCCGGATAGTGCCATGCCTATGTGATCAACACTGTCACAACCGCTAAAGAGCTTATCTATCATAGTATATGGGTCCGATCCGTACGATTTCGCCATCCCTCTGCTCTTTCCTTCCGCTAGCATCTTTCTGGCTAATGTTCGGGATCGTTGTCTTATCCCTCTTGACCTTGCCTCTACCAGCCAATCGGTTTGGTCATGCCTTGCTAGGTTTACACCATACAAGCAGCCTAGCGCCGATTCAAACCCGGATTGGTAGTGCCACCTCATAGCTGTTAAGTGCTGCTTAACCACTTCTTAGAGAAGCAGTTAAAACTTTTAAGATTTAGTCCTCTTAAAACTCTTAACTACTCTTAACACGTAGAAGATTTTCTATGGCCTCCGTAGTAACAAAGTATCTGACACCTACTTTCTTTCCTTCCAGCTGCTCAGTGCGGATTAGCTTGATTAACGTTGGTAGAGACATTCGCATGCCTCCTTGTATTAGTTTTTCTATGGCCTCTCCCGTGTTCATCCAGACGGCACCCTGTCTGCTGCTTCTTTCCTGCATCATCTGTCTAATAGCTTTTCGCATTGATTAGCTCGTCAAAACCTAAGATTTGATATTCATGGAAATAGAAACCTCCTATTTCCACCTTTACTTTGTAAGCAGTTAGGCGGCTTTGCCAGTCGCCTTTTTTCCTTCCAGCAGCGCCTTGAGACGGGCAATCTCTGCCGCCTGCTCCTCCACTTTCTTCTGGGCTTCCCCGGCCTTCCGCAGCTGCCTCTCTCGGTCGCCTAGCAGGGTGTACTTGGAGGCAATCTGTCCGGCCGTCAGCTTCTCACCCTTCTCATTCGTCCAAGTGGTAGCTTTGAAACTTTCAAAACCCGATTTTGCTTCTTGGTGTGTCATTATCTTATCTCCATTGGTTAAAGGAAGCGGCAGGCGCCTCTGGCGTCCTTTCCGGTTTGTATTCCTTTACCATATTTAAATATTAAATATTTTGCGCGTTTTTGGCAAGTAATTTATTTGCTTTGTTTTCAATGACTTACAAGCAAATAAATGGCGCATTTTACAAATATTATGTTAGACTTACTGGACTACGCACATCACTTTATTGCGTTTTATTATGTTTCCTTTCGTTACGAAGGCGGCAACGATGACACTGCGGCTGCGAAAACCTGACGGTCTTGGGCGCTTTTCTCTCCTCCTGATTCTCGCGAGTCTGGGAATAGACCTTGTTCTTGCCCAGACCAAGAGTGAAGCGCATCAGCCCATGAGTTCAACGTGTCGCATTGAACCCGCCGACTATAAAGGTTGGCTCGCGCAGCGAATCTCTAATCACTGGGTCCAGCTCATTGTTCTGCCGCAGAATGGCGGACGATTAATACAGGTGGTTTTCGCCGGACACTCCTATCTCTTCGTCAATCCGAAATATGAGGGCAAATATCTGCCGCCAACCCAGAGCCAATGGTTCAACTATGGAGGCGATAAGCTCTGGCTCTTGCCCGAGGGGAACGATGACGAACAGCATTGGGTAGGGAATTCCGACGTTCTCGACGACGGGCCGTATTCCTTTCGAAAGATCTCGGAAGGGGAGCACTGTGAAGTGGAACTCACGGGACCAGCCGATCCAAGAACCGGGATTCAGTTCGAGCGTACGATTCGCCTGGATGCCGACTCCCCGCGCATTCGTTTCCACGCCACCATGAAGAACACGACCGGGCACACCGTGGAATGGTCGATGCAATCTGTCTCGCAATACGACACGGCCGACCCGGACGCTCCATCGCAAGTGAACCAGAATTTCCGGACGTTTGCCCCGGCGAATCCTGATAGCAGCTATCTCAACCGCTACCACGTCCGCTTCGGTCCGGCAGAAAATCCCGCCGCCTCGATCAGGGAAGACGGTCTATTTATGCTGCGCTATGTCCATATGGCGGCCGAGTTGTGGCTGGACTCGACGGCGGGCTGGCTGGCGGTGATCGATGGCGGCAGCCAGTACGGCATGGTGGAACGCTTTCAGTTTGAACAATCCCGAACCTATCCGGGCAAGGCGTCTATCATTTTCTGGACGAACGGTCCTGAGGCGAAGCTGAATGCGAATGGGGAGGCAACCATGAGTTCGGGAGGAGACGGAGTTCCCTACTATCTCGAGGCGGAGATCAATTCGCCTCTCTGTCGCCTGCGACCCGGTGAGACATGCAATCTCGACACGGAATGGTTCCCTACTCGTGTCGGAAGCAAATTTCACGTCGTGACCGATGCCGGCATCGTGGTACGCCCGCTTAGGGCCTCTCGTTTGAAAAACGGCAAGATCGGGCTTTCTGGGGCCTTTGGAGCGTTCTTCGCCGGACGGCTAGTGGCACATTTCTACGATGAGCGTGGCTTAGAGTTGCCAAGCGTGCCCGTGGCAGACGTGGATCCTGCCGAACTGATCACGCTCGAAACGGACATCGCGCGACCCGAGCAGCCGGCTCGCGTCTCGCTTCACCTCGAAGATTGGAATGGACTGGACCGGGGTTCTCTCCAGGAAGTTCAAATGGGCGCAGAGGAGAATCACTGAAGTGAGTTTGTATACCAAAGCTTGTGCGCTGGCCTTGCTCGCTCCGCTTCTACCGGCCAGCTCATCAACCGGGGCATACCAAGAAGCATCTCCTGTAACCGCTATCGTGAACGTCGGTGCAGCGGACTTGCTCACAAATCCGGTCGGCGCAAACTGGATTTCCTACAACGGGGACTACTCCGGACGCCGCTACAGCAGCCTGCGCGAGATCAAAGCGGAAAACGTCGCTCAGTTGCGCACGGCGTGGGTTTTCCATCCTGGCAATTCCGAAATGCTCGAGGCGACTCCGGTGGTTGTCAACGGCATCATGTACATTACTTCGGCGAACGATGCGTTTGCTCTGGATGCGCGCACGGGGCGTGTAGTGTGGCATTACCAGCGACCAGTGAGCTCCGGGCTGCTGGATGATGCCGCGTATCATCACAGCCGTGGTGTTGGAGTCTGGCATGACTTCGTTTATATGGAGACAGATGATGCTCACCTGCTCGCCCTCGACGCGCGCTCAGGAAACCTGCTCTGGGACGTCGCCTATGCGGACAAGGCAAAGCAATACGGCGCCACCAGTGCTCCACTCGTTGTGAGAGACGAAGTGATCGTCGGGACATCCGGTGGCGACTCTGGGGTCCGCGGCTTCTTGGCAGCCTACGACGCACTGACCGGGAAGCTGAAGTGGCGTTTCTGGACAATTCCCGAGCCAGGAGAGTTCGGCTCCGCCAGTTGGCCCGGAGATTCATATTTGTATGGCGGTGGTACGACATGGATGCCCGGTACCTACGATGCAGAACTCAATACTCTTTACTGGACAACCGGCAATGCCGCACCTGATTTCGTGGGAGATTCCCGCCCCGGCGATGACCTGTATACAGCTTGCGTCTTGGCGCTCGATGCCGACACGGGAGAGTTGAAGTGGTACTTTCAGTTTACCCCTCACGATGTTTATGACTACGACGCCAATCAAACGCCCGTACTTGTGGATGTCGAAAATAGGGGCGCGAAACGCCACCTGCTTGTTCAGGCCAACCGTAACGGCTTTCTATATGTTCTCGACCGCACCAACGGCAAGTTCCTCAGCGCCGCACCCTTCGTGCAGAAACTGAACTGGGCCGAAAATGTGGATTCATCCGGGCGACCCATGTTGTCAGGTCGAGTGCCAACCGAGCAAGGTACCTACATCTGCCCCGGCATCGACGGGGCCACCAATTGGTTTTCGCCTTCTTACAATCCTGACACCGGACTCTTCTACGTTATGGCGCTTGAGAGTTGCAATCTATTCTTCAGCAAACCAAGGCCATTTACTCTGGGCGAGACTTACTACAACACGGGCACGAAGCTCCCGCCGGGTGAGCGCGCGCAGAAAATTCTGCTGGCGTACTCGGTGTCAGAAAACAGCGTAATCTGGCGTTATCCGCAAGTCGGGCGGGGCGATTCCTGGGGAGGGACGCTCACCACCGCGGGCGGATTAGTGTTCTTTGGCGATGATGCCGGATCGCTGGAAGCGGTTGAAGCCCGCACCGGCAGTGTGCTTTGGCACTTCAACACGGGCCAGACACTGCATGCTTCACCGATGAGTTACTCAGTCGATGGGGTCCAATACGTCGCGGTCTCGGCAGGCAGTGACGTTTTCAGCTTCTCACTTTCGCAGTAAGCGTGCTGCTCATTCATCCTGCTCTTTGTGGGCGGATCGGCCGCCTATTATCGACCTGGCGCTCACAGATTCAACGGTGGGTTATGGCAAGCCGAGTCGCCGAAACCCTAGCGCAAGGACTTACCATGCCAGGCAATAGGGGTGATACCATTCTTTCGCGTTGCACAAAACAGGGCACCTTAGTCGGTTTGAGCTGAGGTCCAGATGGGCAAATCCAACTCGCTCTCTCCTGCCGGTCACTACAGCGCGAACTACGGGAATTTCCAAACGGAACTGTACGCACAGATCCGGCAGGAAGCTTTTGGCGAGGATATTGGACAAAACAGTTGGCTCACCGCGGACGAGCAGGACAGATTCTTGGAATGGCTCGACCTTTCCCCAGGGAAGACACTGCTCGATATTGCTTGTGGAGCGGGAGGCCCGGCGCTGCGGATCGCCGCCACGACTGGCTGTTCTGTCGTCGGTCTTGACGTTCACGAACAGGCGGTTACGACGGCGAATTCACTTGCGGCGCAGCGCGGCTTGGCCGATCGCGCCAAATTTCAGTCTATCGATGCAACCGGGCCGCTGCCATTTTCTGACGCCAGCTTCGACGCCGCCACCTGTATTGACGCCATCAATCACTTCTCCGACCGTCCACGCATCGTTGCGGAGTGGGCCCGGTTGTTGAAGGTGGGCGGACGATTATTGTTCACCGACCCCATCACTCTGACTGGGCCGCTCACGAATGCAGAGATCGTGTTAAGGAGTTCGGCTGGTTTCTATCTGTTCGTTCCGCATGGCTACGACGAAAGCGTAATTAAGGAGTGCGGACTGCAATTGCTGGTTTGCGAAGACGTAACGGCGAACATGGCCAGGGTCGCCGAGGCAAGACGTGCGGCTCGTGCATTGAGAAGCGTGGTCCTGAGTGAAATCGAAGGTGATCAGGCGTATAAGGGCCAGCAGGACTTCCTTACCATTGCTGCTGGTGTCGCCCGAGAAGGCCGGCTTTCTCGCTTCGTCTATGTTGCAAAGAAGTCGAGCTGAGCATCGAATGCTCGGCCGAAGAGGCCGAAGGTGTCCATGAACTCGCATCGAAGTGCAGCTCGCACGACAACGGAATCGAGTGATGTCGGTCAGAGAGCCAGACGCCGAGTCGCTTACCGACTGCTTCCTTTTGTCTTCCTTCTTTATATCGTCAACTACATTGACCGGGTCAATGTGTCGTTTGCCAATCTCAGGATGAGTGGTGACCTCGGATTCAGCGACCGCGTTTACGGTTTGGGAGTTGGCATGTTCTACCTGACGTACGTCTTGTTCGAGATACCCGGAGCCATCATCGTCGAACGCTGGAGCGCGAGAAAATGGATCACGCGAATTATGATCTCGTGGGGCATCGTTACGATTCTGAACGGCTTTGTGCACACTGCGACACAGTTCTACGTCGCCCGCTTCTTGTTGGGAGCTGCTGAATCCAGCTTTTTCCCCGGCATGATTGTTTACTTGACCCATTGGTTTTGCGCGCGCGACCGCAGCCGAGCCATTGCTTGCTTATATGCAGCTAACCCCGCCGCAGCTTTGATCGGCTCGCCATTGGCTGGCTGGCTCCTCGGGGTACATTGGCGCTCACTAGCTGGCTGGCGCTGGCTCTTTATTCTGGAGGGCATTCCTGCCGTCGTCGTGGGAGTCATCACCTACTTCTACATGACCGACCGACCAGCGCAGGCGGGCTGGCTTCCTCAGAAAGAACGCGACTGGTTGGTTAACGAATTGCAAGCGGAGCTTCAAGCAAAAAAGAAGATCCGAGATTACACAATCACGGAAGCGTTCGGCGACCCGCGAATTATACGCCTGATTTTCGCATACTTCCTGGCCCTCACAGGCGCTCTTGGAACCATCTACTGGATACCGACTTTCCTGAAGCGCCTTTCGGGGTTTTCTAATCAGACGGTAACTTCACTGCTGTTGATTCCAGCTGTGATAGGAATTGCCGGCATGCTCATCAACGGTTGGCATTCCGACAGAACGGGCGAACGGCACTGGCACGGTGCTATTCCGCTGGTTGCCGCTGGATTGATGTTCGGGCTCCTGACTGTCTCCCGCCACGAAGTCCCCTTGGCGATTGCCTGCTTGCTTCTGGGCAGCGGGTTCCTGTATTCGTACTATCCCGCTTTTTGGGCGATACCGACAATGATGCTCAGTGAAGGTGCGGCCGCCGCTACGTTCGGACTGATCAACTCACTCGGGCAACTCGGCGGATTTGCTGGAAACTACGTGATCGGTTTTCTCAACGATCGAACACACTCACTTGCTGCCAGCTTCGTGTTCATAGCGCTCGCCTATGTTGTGGCGGGAGGCCTGATCCTTAGTTTAAGGGCTCGCGACCCGATCGGCGCATTGCAGAACTAACTCGAAAGCCGTCCGTTGCCCGCGCCGGAAGACGTCGCGCGATCCGGCATTCCTACTATTCTTCGTGGGTGACGTGCGAAACGTAACTTAGGGTTGAGAATCTGACTTCGCGGTATGAATCCGCCGAACTTCTTCGAGCTCGTTTCTCGACCGCGAGGCGCGCGGAAGATGCTCGGTTACCTGCTTGACAAGATTTGGCGGCCGCGTGCCAACCGTCCGAAAATCGCTGACGCTGCTTCGGATTTGCCAATTCGGCTAGCCCCAACGAGGCTGTTCATCCAGGCTGATTCCCAAGGCGGTTTTCGCCACCACTTCGTGCGTGAGGAAAGAATTGGCGGGATGAATTCGTCCCAGTCGCGCATCGCGAACCAATCGCTCGTAACCCGCTGAACGAAAGATCCCAGTGCCTCCGGTCACATCCAGCCCCAGATCCACAACTCGCCACGAGCCCTCGACCGCCCGGTATTTGGCCGCAAAGATCTTTGCAGGCCACTGGGCGCCGTGATCTACGCCGTTCGACCAATCCTCGGCGACCGCCTCCAGATGGGGTTCGATGGATTCAAGTTCAATCACCATGTCTGCAATCGCGTGCTGCACTTCGGGGTGATACGCCAGCGAACGGGAGAGCGCGAGTGAACCTTTGCCCTTTACGGCGGCAATACTCTGGTCCAGGGCGCGCTTGGCCAATCCGTAGTAAATGTTTCCAAAGCCCATCAGCGCCCAAGCAAGAACTGAAAGTACGAAAGAGTCGACTCCCGCTCCGCCAGCAGGTACGACCCGGGCAACGTAGCGATCGGGAATAAATGCGTTCTCCACCACAGTGTCATCGCTGCGGGTGGCGCGCATACCCATTACGTCCCAGGTTTCCTTGATTGTGTACCCTGCGGTATCGCGGGACATGAATGCGTGAACGATCCTTGGCTGGCCAGGATCGCTGGTGTCCATCCCATGCAAGCCAAAGCGGGTCCACACAGGCGTGAGACTGCCGAAGTGCTTCCGGCCGGTGAAGCGGTACCCGCCATCCACGCGTTCCGCTTTCGAGGTCGAGAGCAGAACGGGTATATCGTTGCCACTCTCCGCGTGGCCGGCTGCAAAAATTTCGCCAGCGGCCGCCTCACGCAGGATCCATTCCAGCGAGGCGTCTCCACGGCGACAAAGATCAGCGGCAACACCGAGCCAATATAGATGCATGTTCACGGCAAGGGCAGTTGCGGGCGCGTAATATGCCAATCGACGTTGCTCTCGGCACACTTCGGCCAAGGTCAACCCGGAGCCACCGAATTTCGGGGGCAGCGGCAGCAGCAGATACTTCGTCGCGCGGAGTTCCTCGAAATCTTCCTTAAAGAAGCGGTTCTCTCGGTCGTAGGAGGCAGCACGCGCCTCAAAACGCGCGAGCATCTCTTCGGTCAGCACGGGCTCAACAGGCCGCGACGAGGACGTACTCCTGTTTCTATCATGCGACGTGCCATTACCGCTTGAGTGTTCTTTGGAAACGGTTGCGTTAGTGGTTGGATTCATTTTGATTTTCCTGAAGTCGAATTTCCCGCTTATTCCATGCGCTGGATATCGGCTAGAGCTGAAGCCCGGTAACGATCAGGCTCTTGTTGACTCAAGATCGTGCGAGCGCGACGGCGCGATTTCTTTGTCGAGATCCGTCACGCTCGCGCACGAGGCCAACTTACGGCCGAGCTTCGTACACTATGTTGAACGGTGTTTCCGTGGCTCGGCGGAAACGGCTGAACCCGGCGGAGGTCACAACTTCCCGAATACGTGTCTCGCCGGCCTGCGCACCTAAGCATAATCCGACTTCCTGCGATCGTGAGCAAGGCGTACACAGCAGCGTCGAGAACGAATAATAGACCCGCCCAACGGGATTCAGATTGTCTTTCAACTGGTCATTAGCAAAGGGTTCGACAATCATCCACGTGCCATCCTTGGCCAAGGACTGCCGGACATGTGCCGCAGCCCCGATCGGATCCCCCATGTCATGCAGGCAATCGAAGACGGCCACGAAGTCGTAGTCTCTGCCCGGAAAATCTTTTGCTTTCGACACTTCGAAGGTAACGCGGTCGGCGACACCATTTCGTTTGGCGGACTCGCGGGCCGCTTCGATCGACTTGTCGTGATAATCGAAGCCGAAGAATCGAGACTTGGGAAATGCTTTTGCCATCAATATGGTGGAGGCTCCTTTTCCGCAACCGACATCGGCCACGCGAGCCCCCGCCTCCAATTTCTCTTTTACGTCATGCAGGGCAGGAATCCATGCACTCACAAGATTAGCGGCATAGCCTGGACGGAAGAACTTTTCGCATCCATGAAAAACGCCGTCAGCGTGTTCATGCCAGCCCATGCCGGCGCCGGTGCGAAACGATTCCGCGATCCGCGGAACCGCGGCGAGCGAGCCTAAAGCCAGCTCAAATGCACCGGGCAGATATGCAGGACTGTCTTCCGTGGCCAGTGCGAAGGCCTGCTCTTCACTCAAGCTGAACTTGCCAGTTTTCTCGTCGTAGGTGATGTAGCCGCCGGCGGCCTGCGAAGCCAGCCACTCGCGCAAATAACGCTCATCAGTCTTCGTCTTGACGGCAAGTTGTGCGGAACTCAGTGGGCCGTCGACAAGGGCTTTGTAGAGACCCAACTTTTCCCCGATGACGACCATGCCGGCATGAACGGCGGCACCCAGATCGGTCACGAATTGACCGATGAAAGCATTCAGTTTATTCATGTCAAGAACGGGAGTCTGTGCTGCACTCATTGGATTTGTCTCCTTTTTATTATCAGTCGGTGCTCTGTGCACTTTTTTCGTTATGCAGCCTCTTCGGCTCGACGAGGACTGAAAAGGCTGCTATGGTTGGTCCGAGTACCACTTCGAGCCAGCGGTTTCGGATGTCAGTTCCTATTACTTCGGACCTGTATCGTTAAGGTCTGCATCGCTTCCGACTTCTGGACATCTCTGGCAGCAGCCACGGGCGACGGCTCATAAACGAAGACTTCACCGAACTCTGCCAGCCTGAGTGAGTGAACGACCCGGTGATTGCCTTCACCAGCGATAAACAGCGCACTCGTGCCTTTCTCATCGCCGTTGGACAAGGACGCTGGAAACGCGACTTCGTTACCGCTTCTTGCGTTCTGAATCACTACGAACGCACGCGTTCCGATGTCCTGGAATTTGAGCTGATAGTCGCCCACCGAGAGCACTGTCTGACCCCATCGCACTTCGTTCGGCAACGTGAATCTGCCCTTGTAAAGAGGAGCCGCGTTGGCCACACCAGCCCAGAGAAAAGAGATCAGTAGGCCGAGCATCAAGAGTTGGATCGTAGAAAAGCTTTTATTCCGGTTCATTGCAATTCTCCTGGGAGGTTTGAGGGCACGAATGACTCGCACGAAACGTTGGGTGCCAGTTCACAAAGGCGCCGTTGGGATTATCTTTCCACGCCCAGACATGCAGGGTGTAGAAGGCCGGAAGCCCGAAGCGATTAGGACTGTCGAACAAATGAAAAAGCTGTCCCATGAGCTCGGGAGGAGATGAATGGCTTTTATTCCAAGTATCCGCGAGAACCAGATAGTCAGCGCCGGTTAGTTTCGCACCTCCGTTTGGCGTTGGCTCGTAGACAATGGCTTGGGGATGCGTGGCGTCAATGACGCCGCCCTTCACCAAGTCGAAATTGATATAGTGGAGCCCCATAGCTCACTGATCGGATCCGCTGACGCAGCCGAACGTGAGGGCATAGCCTTCAGCCTCAGCTACCTTCACATCCTTGAAACGCGCGGTCACTTCCCGGACTTTCTTGAGAAGGGCGCCCTGCTTGTTCTGCTGGTCCGGGGTTAGTTCGTGATGTTGTGATGTCATGCTGTGCGAGTGGCCCTCTTGCGCCAAGGCACGCAAGCAACAAACGCTCATGAGTATGAGAGCGATCATGCAATACTGCCATCGCGTCACGAATTTTCTGACTCTCGGGTTAGTGACGGAAATCTGTGCTGTGCTCATTGGATTTATCCCCTTTTTTGTGGATCGGTGCTCGGCCTCGATTTGCTGCCGCCTTCTCTGGCAACCGGCCCTTTGCTAGAATCCGCTTTGTAGAGCTTCTTCTCGCCCGGTTGCTCTCGATGAACGCGCACAGCGGAGGGTTAAGCCCCGCCCAGCAAGTGCAAGGTATCAAGCGTCAGAACGAGAAGTAACGAAACAACGCCAAAAAAAAGCCGAAAGTCGAGACCAATCAGCTACTTGGCTTTTCGGAAACGGAAGCAAAGTTGGAGAAGAGTCCCCTGAACTATCAATTCGCCGAATTCACGCTGGACGTCGCCAGAGGGTGTGTCCTCAAAGCGGGAGAGGAGATCAAGCTCCGCCCTAAGGTCTATGAAACCCTCAAGTATCTGGTGGAAAATCCGGGACGGCTGATCGGCAAGCAAGAGTTGATGAAGGCGGTGTGGCCTGACGCCTTCGTTACCGACGATTCGTTGGTGCAGTGCACTCTCGAGTTACGTCGCGCGCTGGATGATCGCGGTCAGCAATTACTCAAGACCGTGCCTCGGCGCGGGTATTTGTTCACGGCCGAAGTCATCCGAAGCGCAACGAAGGCAGATCATTTCCCCATAGCCGATTCGTTTGATTTATCTGCTGGTCGTGAGCTGTCGTCGGCGAAGGCCGCCAGGAAGCGGCACGATCTACCAATACCGCGCACGTCGCTCATCGGACGGGAACAACAAGTAGCGGAGGCCGGTGAGTTGCTACTGCGTAGTGATGTTCGGTTGTTGAGCCTCACCGGTCCCGGGGGTGCTGGTAAAACGCGTCTGGGGGTTGCAGTGGCGGCCTCGATTGTGGACCGGTTTATGGCGGGTGTTCAATTTGTTAGCTTGGCTTCGATCACGAACCCCGAACTGGTGGCGGCTGCCCTCGCGAAGGCACTCGATATTCCGCAGGTCGCTGGCCGCAGTGTCCCTCAACTTATCGGCGATCATCTGCAGAAGTCCGGACCATTCCTACTCATCCTGGACAACTTCGAACAAGTTCTCCCGGCGGCGACGGTGGTGGCTGAAACATTAGAAGCGTGCCCATCTCTTAAGGTCCTGGTCACCACGCGGGAGTGCTTGCGTGTTTACGGCGAACAGGAATTTCCAGTAACCTCGCTCGCGCAGGATTCCGCAGTCGAGTTGTTCGTGCAGCGCGCCACAGCCGTCTGGCCCGATTTTGCGATGACCCCGGAAAACGCAGTTGCGATTCAGGAAATCTGTTCAAGGCTGGATGGACTCCCATTAGCGATTGAATTGGCAGCGGCCCGGACCAAGGTACTGTCGCCCAGTGCCATCCTCGATCGCCTGCAGAGCCGGTTGCAATTGCTGACCGGCGGTGCACTCGACCTCCCGGAACGGCAACAGACGCTCCGTAAGACTATTGATTGGAGTCACGGTCTCTTGAATGAGGCCGAGCAGAAACTGTTTCGGCGGCTTTCGGTGTTTGTCGGCGGATGCACGATCGAGGCAGTGGAAGCGATCTGCAATACGAGCCGCGACCTCGGGATTGATCTCTTCGAAGCGCTTTCATCGTTAGTGGATAAGAACCTGGTTCTGCGTGTGGACCGGGCCGAGGCCGAGCCGCGTTTCGCAATGCTGGAAACAATTCGCGAGTATGCTCTCGAGCGTCTCACCGATAGCGGCGAGCAATCTGCTGCGCGGCGAGCACATGCGGCGTACTGTCTGGTCATCGCCGAAGAAGGAAATCCAGAGCTGAACCCCGCCGACCGGGCTCGTTGGCTGGCCCAGTGCGACGTTGAGATTGACAATTTCCGCTTCGCCCTCGACTGGTTGTTTCAGACCGTGGATCTGGACTGGGGTCTGCGCCTCTGCGTCGCCTTGTTTCGATTCTGGGATATGCGCGAACACCTGGCAGAAGGCCGCGCCCGGCTGGAAACTGTCCTGCGCCTGGCTGGCGCTAATCGCTCAAAAGAACGGGCCAGGGTGTCGACTTTTATTGGCGCCTTGGCGGCGACTCAGGGCGATCATCCAACTGCCGAGCATTTTCTCCAACAAAGCCTCTCTCTTTATGAAGAATTGGGGGATCAATCGGGCATTGCCGCATCCTTGAATGCTTTGGCGGTGTCGGCGCGAGATCAGGGTGACTACTCGGCAGCACAGAGCAATTTTGAGCGCAGCCTTGCGTGCTGGCGCCTGCTGCCGGACCGGTTGGCAATCGCGCGTTGCCTTCATAACCTCGCTAACGTGGTAAAGGTTCGTGGCGACTATTCGCGAGCTCAGTGGGCACTGCGTGAGGCAACGAGCATCTTTGAAGAACTCGGCGATCGCAGCGGCGCCGCCTGGTCGATTAACCAACAGGGCGATATTGCCCGCGAAGAGGGTAACGGGGCTGCAGCTCGCGAACTGTATCAACGTGCCCTTTCCGCCTTTCGCGAAGACGGAGACCCGTGGGGTTCGGCCCGATCCCTGACTGACTTGGCCTCCATCGACTGCGAGCAGGGCGATCATCTGGCTGCACACGCCGCATACCGTGAAGCTTTGCAGATCTTTGCTGGTTTGGGACACCGGCGCGGTACGGCCCGGGCGCTGGAGGGTTCCGCGTGTCTGGCCTTAGCCGAAGGATACGCCGAGCGCGCATTGAAGCTGGCAGCAGCAGCAGCGCACCTGCGTCAGGAAATCAAGGCTCCTCTGAATCAAGCGGAACAATCTAAGTTCGATCAGACGCTTCTACCGGCCTGGGAGTCACTCGGTGAGTCCGAGGGGAAGAGTGCTTGGTTAGAAGGTTCCGCGATGAGCATGGAAAAAGCGATCCGATACTCTCTGGAGGAGCCGCAGTCCGCTATTTCAGGTTAGCCGGATCAATTAGTCGGCGCACTGCGGAAACGCGATCAGCGGGAATACCTGTCCTGCGGGCGTGCTCCCGGATGCTGTTCTCGTCTGGCGCCAGGTAAACACAATAAACCTTGTCTTCGGTGACGTAACTATGGAGCCACTGAATCTGCGGCCCCATTTCCTTCAACGTCTGCAAAGACCGCAATGACATGTCCCGGATCTGGGTTTCTGTCATTGCTCCGGCACCAGGGATTTCCCGCTCGATCACGAATTGCGGCATATTCAAAATTCTAACATCGAAGCCAGCCGCCTCGGTTACGTCACGACTTCCATGATTCAGAAAAGTCTTCGGGGATGTTCCGCTCCAAATGCCATCTTGGGTTGCGCTGATTCTTAATTCATAAAGATCAAAATCACACCAGGTAGCGCTCCTTAATAATGTTCATGTGACGCAATTCATGACCTGCGATGTGATAGGCCAGGGCGCGTACACTGGCACGATTGCCATCTGCGAGGCCGGTCCGTATCAAGGCCGCGTCGTTCAGGCTGTTGAAGAAAGCGATGGTTGATTGGCGCACCAAAGTGAATTCGTCCAGAAGATCCTCGATGTCCCGTTGGTTCGCTTCGGAATATCGGGCATAGTGGTCTTGGTCGAACCCCGGAAGTTCCGTCGAATCGTTCCGCGCAAATCGCAGCGCCCGGTAAACGTAGATACGCTCATCATCCACAAGGTGCCCAAGGATTTCTTTGATGGTCCACTTCCCTGCCGCATAGCGATGCCGTAAGCGAGCTTCGGGAATGGAGGCAATGAATTTTTTCGTAGACGTAAGGTGATCATCGAGATGCTTCAGGATGAGCCCGTCGTCAGGCAGCAGGTCGATGTAAATGTGGGCATAAGCGGGATATTCTCCGTCGTCCGGCTTTTCGATCACTCTAAGAGAAGGAAGCACTTTCTGTTTTTCAACATGTGCTCGGTTCGACGTTTGTTTTCCCATCGGTATCTCCTGGACTTGAAGAGCGCGGGAAATAGCTAGCTCTTGGTTGGCTTGTCAGCTGCCGCAGCGTCTACTCAGAGCTTCCGATGCTGTACCAACCCCCGTCGCAATTGCGCGTGTCAAAAATTCCCCAACCCTGCTGATCCAGAGCAGCGGGGTTGGGATTAGTCGAACCAGAGAACAAATCTAGTCTTACATGGGGTCTGTCGGCCCACCCAAAGGGTGTTTCCTTGATTTATGGACCTTCTTGTGGTTTTCCGGGCTATTGATCAGAACCGCTGTGAGGCCCGCGTCGAAAGCGAACGTGCTCGCGTCACTATTCTTCTTGTAGCACACAAGCTGGAAAGTGTCGCCCGCGGCAATAAACCAAGTATCGGTCACACTTGCGGTCTGGTAGTGGCCTACTGCGCTGGATCCACTGTCGATGCTATCATCAAAACCCTGACTAGCAGGGGTGACGTAACAGTAGGCGGCGAAATCGGCGGCGTCGATGTTTAGCAGCGCTGACGCGTTGATGTAATATACGCCCGACGTCACAATGGGGTCGGTTTGCGCGACCACGGTGCCGGGAAAGACACTTAACGGGACGTCACTGCCACCGCTCAAAACGGCGTTGTTGCCCACCGACATTCCCGGGGGTCCCTGTTGCCCCTGCAGTCCCTGTTGACCTTGAGGACCCTGTGGGCCTTGAGGACCTTGTGGACCGCGCGCCCCTTGATTTCCCTGCGTTCCCTGCGGACCGCGAGGTCCCACCTGGTTCCAGTGAATCTTGTGCTCGGTTGCCTTACAGACGGTATTGCTATCTACAACCCTGACGATGCCGGTGGCGTTGTTGACGCAGCCAAAAAAGGTAACCGCCGCTGGCTGGATTGCGCTAGTCGATCGTTCCGCTTGCTGGGCAGAGACAGGCAGAACCGACAAAATGAGCAAAAGAACAGTACATCCACAAATGTTGCTACGGAACATGAACTCTCCTTTTCAGTTTGCTTACTTACGTCAGGTTTTACTTATCGGGATGAGAAGCCCAAAACACGGACTAGGCGCCCCACCCCAAGGTTAAATGCGATTCGCTTCAGTTATTGATTGCCCGATCAGTTGGCCAATCCGGTCGCCGCCCAATGCAATTGCGCCCAACGGCAAGGTACCGCCTCACTCCTTTCCCGATCCGGATGGTTGCGATTCCCGATCGTCGAAACTGACTAGCGCCCCCCCAGCTTGCGCGTCCCATGCCGGCGCTACTGGTTGGGGTCTATTGCGCTCTGCTTTGGAAATCGGAAACCGGAGAGAAAAGACGACAAATGGGAGAAAAAAATCGAGACAGTTGGCAGACTATCGGGTGGCGTTCGGAACTCCGCGCCCCGCGTGGGACACTATCCGGGATAGTAGACCCAACCCCGCTCCCTGACGAAGCGGGGTTGGAGCCGGTTGCGAACCAACGCGTTTCCCGTCGTTACCTCCGCGCAGCCGGCGCGGCTGGTAGATGAACCTTCCCCGAATGCCGAGGTTTCTTGCTGGTGTCGGAAGCGTTAGTGATCAAAATTGCTGTAAGGGCACCGTTGTTGAACTCGTCCGTAAGGTCGACCGACCCGAAGCAAAACAACTGGAACGAATCGCCAGCGCCAACACTGACCACGTCGGTAATGCTTACCTGTTGGTTAAGGAGTGCATCGGATCCACCAAACTGGAAAGGAACCCCGCTCCTTGCCGTAGTGTCGTAGCAGCGAACACCGCTTTTGTCGGAGGGATCGTTCTGCACAAACGCCGACGCAGAAATAAAGTAGGTGCCCGACGTCGTAACCGGATTAGTTTGCAAAAGCAGCGTGCCCGGAAAAACGGACAAGGTCTGCCCCTCACTAGTTACGCTGGAGTAGCCCACGGCAAGTCCCGGGGGGCCTTGTTGTCCTTGGAGTCCTGCTGTCCTTGAAGTCCCTGGGGCCCTTGAAGCCCTTTTTGCCCTTGGGGTCCTTCTGAACCTTGAAGGCCTTGCGGACCTTGCGCCCCCTGAAGCCCTTGGGGTCCCTTCTGGTTCCAGTGAATTTTGTGCTCACTGGACATGCACACGGTGGTGTTACTTACAATCCTGATGACGCCGGTCGTATTGTTGACGCAGCTAAAGATAGTGACCGCCGGAGGCTGGATCACGTTAGTTGTCGCTGATGGTTGCTGGGCAGCTGTCGTAGTTCCCACAAGCAGGCAGGCGAAGGCAGCAACACTCAGCATCTTTCGTCTGGTTCGCTTCCCTAGCATTTTCATCTTTTCATTCCTCGGTTTTGTTTTGCTCGGCGACTGGTCCACTTTGTCGCGTGCGCGGATTCACTCATCGGTTGGGTGAGTCCGAACATTGGTCCGTGGCTACAACTTTGAAACGGTGCCGTCCTCCTGATTGGCGACCCAGATATTCGCGCCATCGAAAGCCACACCATCGGGCAACCGTCCGGTCGGAAAGGTTCCCATATTCAGACCATCTGTCGAACGCAGCCGCGTCACGGTGTTATCGCTAAAATTTGCCACCCAAACGCTGACGCCGTCGAAGGCGAGAGCCACCGGATTGCGTCCGACAGAGAACGTGCCCTGGTTCAGTCCGTCGCTCGCTCTCAACTTCGTCACGGTACTGACGAATGAGTTGACGACCCAGACGCTGGAGCCATCGAAGGCAACTTTTCTCGGCCCATGCCCGGTCGGGAAAGCGCCGAGGTTCGCTCCATCGCTGGCCCGCAGTTTAGTGACGGTGCTGTCGGTATTGTTGGCTACCCATATATTGGTTCCGTCGAACGCCACGCCTTGCGGGTCCACACCAGTCGAGAAGGTCCCCTCGTTGGTTCCATCGCTGGCGCGCAGCTTGGTGATGGTATTGTCAAAGGAATTCGAAACCCAGATGTTCGCGCCATCGAATGCCAAGCCTCCGCCGGGACTGAGTCCTACCTGGAACGTGCCCCGGATCGCCCCATCGCTGGCGCGCATCTTGGTGACGCTGTGCTGGTGCGGATTGGCCACCCAGATGTTGGCTCCATCAAATGCCATCGCGGCCGCGAAGTCTGGAGTGGTGAAAGTCCCCAGCTTGGCTCCGTCGCTGGCTCGGAGTTTGGTGAGCGAGCGGACGGGGGTGTTTGCGACCCAGACGCTGCTACCGTCAAAGAGGACGCTGCCCGGATTGGTTCCCACACCAAACGAATTGCCCTGGGCGGCGGGGTAAAACTTTAGAGTTGCAATTGCCTCAAGATTCTTGGTTTGTGCCCCGGCGCCACTGGTCAGAAGTAGTGCTGTTATAAAACCTGAAAGGATTTGTGCATTTATGTTTAGCTTCATTTTCTGTCTCCTAATTGTTGTTCGCTTGCGGTTAGGCGTGCGATTTGTCAGTTACCAACCCTTGTAAGCCACGGTCACGGTTGCGCTAGCAGCCTGGGGGATGCCGGGTATGTCGTAAAACATGATTAAGGACCCGTCGATTGGGGATGCCGGTCCTTCGATGGCCCGTGCAAACGGATTACACGGGTCCGGGGCGTCGGGGACGCCCTGTACAAACGCGTCATATCCAAAGGTCACCGTACCCAGATTTTGCAACACCAATCCAAAAGGATTGTCCGCAGAAACTGAATTCCATCCAAATGCGCTGTTCAAAGTTGCATCGAAGCTATTGGTGACTTCGCCGTTGGCATCCGCGTCCGCGTAGCGTAGAAGGAAAGCTTCTCTGGAATTGGAGCTGTTGTTCTTGAGTGCCATCACGATCTTTGCCGAGGGTGGCCCTGTCACTTGAGTGATGGTCTGGGTCAGAGTCCAGATGCCGTCAGCCGTAGTGCGGGCAATCTTCACGGAGGTAGCGGTGTGGTTCACAACGCGCGCAGGCTCCCAGTTCCCGCTGTCGCCAAGACCACCGAAGTCGCTGTACGAAACATTGGTAGTTGCGTCACAGATGCCATAGCCTTCGCCGAGATCCTTGGCCGCGATGAGCATGGTGTCTTCAGGTGTCTCAAATTGGATGATGTTGCCGTTAGCAGTCACGCAATACTGCAGAAAAGTGAGGAAGTTGCCGGACGTGAAGGTGAAGGAACACTGAGGGTTCGGCATTCGACTGTGGGTAACCGCTGGCGAAGCTGATTTTGTGTTCGACCTTGCGGTTGCTTCGTGTTGCGTTTTGAGGCCCACGAAATTCGGCGTTTCAGCGAAGCTGAGAGCGCCGAAAACTACGACAGTGACTGCAAGAACAAGCTTATTCATAAGAAGGTCTCCTTTTTCTTTCTGGACGGTCAAAGGTTGTGGCCTTGCGAGGGTCGCCGATTTACGCTAGAAACCCCGGTACCTGACGGTCACGGTTCTTGACTTCCCCGCCGGAACCTTGAGTTCGTAAACCATAACAATCGATCCATCGGTTGCGGTGACCGGCCCCGAGACTCCGTTCGCACCGGGGTTACATGGGTCGGGGCCATCCGGAATGCCCTGCGCTACCCCGGAGAGAGCATCGGCGGGTGGGTTGCCCAGGTTTTGCAATACCAATCCGTACGGGGTGGTGGTCGTCCCCTCTGAATTCCATCCGAATGCACTTTGGAGGGTTGAATCCAGGTTGTTCAGGGAAACGCCAGCGGCATCCACGTCCGCGTAACGCAGGAGGACGGCTAGTTTATTCTTGGCCGTGTTGTTGGTGAGCGTCATGGCAATTTTTGCGGACGGAGACGCCCCGGCGACCTGGGTGAAGGTTTGGGTCAGCGTCCAGAAGCCATCGGTCGTGGTGCGGGCAATCGTGACGGATGTGGCATTCTGGCTTACCAAGGTGGGAGAACCCCAGGTCATGCCATCTCCGCGTTCAGCGTAGTCAAAGTAACCAACCTTTGACTTGAAGTCGCAAAGGCCGTATCCCTCGCCATCGGCACCGACGGCGATGTGCTCCTGGCCTGCCGGGCTCTCAAAGACAGTGACGTTCCCCGTCGCAGTCACGCAAAACTTCAAGAAAGTGTTGTCGGCACCGGAGGTGAAGGTGAAGGCGCAATCGGCGCTGGAAGGTGGACGGTTGGGCGCGGATTGCGCGGCACTCTTTTGCGCCAATAAGGCTCCGGCTTCCCGTTGATGGTTAAGACCGGTTGCGCCCGGAGTCTCAGCCAAGCTGAAGAAGCAGAGCGCCACCACGGTGAATGTAAGAATAAATGCCTTCATAAACAAATCTCCTATTCCGAAAACCTGCGGTTTACGCAACCGTTCATAGTGGTAGTTCCACGTACCAACATTGCAGTGACTCCGCCCAACAGTCCGCGGCACCGCCGCAACATCTGTCTACCTGAAATATCGAAAACTGAAGCGAAAAGACGACAACCCTAAGGGAATTAGTTAGGAAACAACGTCGCCTCCCACATCGCCGTTGCGTATGCTGAAAAGTGGGATTGCCCGGAGCAGCTATCATGAGCACAGTGCGAAGGTGCCCCGGGCGGTGCCGCTGTGTTAGGGCGTGATCTCAAAAACATCGCCCACGTCGTGTTTAGTCCGCAGGTTCTTAAAGGCGGTTCCAAACAGGTTGCCAGCTGGGTCAAGGGTGAGGCCTGTGAGCGGGGCGAAGCCATCCCGGCCTCCGGTAAAGTGGTGCAACACCTTCAATTGGAAAGCGGGGTTCATTGCAAACGCTGTCCCAATCCCGTTGGCCCCACCACCCTGAGTGGTGCCGTAGATGTTTCCAGCCTCGTCAAGAATCAGGCCGCCATTGGGGCTTGACCCATCCGTTCCTGTAAATTGGTGCACGACCTTGTACTTGCCTTTGGGAGAAATCTGAAAGACAAGCCCGTTGCCGGCCTTGTTACCACCCGTGGCGGAGCCGTACACGTTACCGGTGGCTTGGTCGAGCACAAGTCCCGCCTGAGGAATCTCGCCATCGGCTCGACCATGGAACGCATGCAAGACCGTGAACTTTCCGTTTTTTGCGATTCGGAACACGGTGCCGCAGCCCTCGCCTTCGAACGGATCTGCCGAGCAATTGAAGTCTCCACCCACCTGAGCCACCCCATACAGATTCCCGTTCGCATCGGCAATCAACGATCCCAACGGGCTGAAACCGTCGGCACCGCCGCTGAACTGATGGAGCATGTGAGCCTTGCCGGTGGTATCCAGCCGATAAATAGTCCCGCAGCCATCAATGCAGTTGCCATTGCCACCCAGTGTGGTGGCGCCGTAGAGGTTTCCAGCCTTGTCTAGGAGGAGGCCTCCGATGGGGAAGATCGGGCCGATGGGACGCTTGGCGGGAAAATCGAATAACACTGTTTCTTCGCCCGACGGCGAGACCCGGAAGATTACACCTTCGTCGTTTGCCCCCACACCCGCGGTGCCATACAAGTTCCCCGCCTGATCAAGGACCAAGCCCGCAAAAGGGCCAGCTCCATTCGTGCCATCAAAACTAAACAGAACGCTTTCAGCGCCTGCGGGATCGATCTTGTACACCGCTCCCTTTTCGTTCAGGCCACCGTGGCCGGTCGTTCCGTAGAGATTGCCGGCCTGGTCGCGGACTAGCGCTCCTCCGGGAGATGCGCCATCGAAGGGTCCATCCTGGAACTCGTGCAGTACGTGAAAGTGTTGGGCTTGCGCGGACGGCATCGCTGCCGCCATTGCCAGCACCATGATTGCAAGAACAAATTTCTTCATAAGAAAATCTCCTGGTCTAAGTTTGTGTTCAACAATGCTGTGTACGCAGACTCGCAACAAGACGCGAGGCCAGTTCGGAGCAGAGATCACGAGCAACGGAAATCTGCTCCGAGCGTGTTGCAAGTTAGGGCGTTATCTCAAACGCAGTTCCCTGTATCTTTTGGTTCGAGAGGTCCATAGTGGTGGTCCCATAAAGGTGACCAGCGGCGTCACGGATCAGGCCAGCGGACGGGACCGCTCCATCGTCGTCTCCCTTGAAGCGATGCAAGACTGTCAGTACGCCGTCTGGACTCAGCTGAAACACAGACCCGAGGCTATGGCCGCCATTAAAGTTGGCGGTGCCATAGAGGTTGCCGGCTGCGTCCAGGACCAAGCCCCCGTTGGGGCTCGTCCCATCTTTTCTGGCAAAGAGGTGAAGGATCGTGTAGTTGCCGTCTTTGGAGATTTTGAAGACGGTTCCGAATTCACGGTTGCCGCCAACGCGGGTAACGCCGTACAGGTTGCCGGCTGCGTCCATGGCAAGGCCACCTTGTGGAATTGAGCCATCTTTCCTGCCCGCAAAGGTGTGCAAGACGGTAAGCGCACCATTCTTAGCCAGCTTGAACACCGTGCCGCAACCGTCACCCGGAAAGTCTGGATCCGAGCAAGACAGGTTTCCTCCGGCTCGGGCCACGCCATACAGGTTTCCCTTCGCATCTTGCACCAGTGGTCCGAACGGTTCGCTGCCATCCGAACCGCCCGTGAACTTATAGAGCAGGTGCAGCTTGCCAGCCGGATCTAGCCGGAATATGGTTCCGCATCCAGATGGGCACTTGCCGCCAGAGAGCGTCGTTCCAAACAGATTCCCGGATTTATCCATGAAAAGGCCGCCGGTGGGAATTACCGGGCCACCCTGAGGATCTAGCTGAAAGGCGTGCAGAATGGTTTGCTCACCTTGAGGGGAAAGTTTGTACACGACGCCGCCGCCACGCGGCCCCCCTTCTTGGGCGATGCCATACAGGTTTCCCGCCTGATCTTGAATCAAGGGCGTATCGGGAGAGGAACCACTTACCTGCAGATTAAAAGTAAATAGGATCGTCTCCTTGCCCGTGCTGTCGAGCTTGAACACAGTTCCATCGCCACTACCGCCGGCAAGGGTCGTTCCGTAAAGATTGCCGGCGGCATCCCGGAGGAGTGCCCCATGGGGAATCGCCCCTTCTCCGCTGACTCGAGTGTCAAACAGGTGCAACGTTTTGAAAGTTTGCGCTGCTGCTGGCAGGGCGACTACTGCCGCCATCGCCAGGACCATAATTGTCAGAACAATTTTCTTCATAAATTCTCCTTAGTTTGATTTCTTATAACCTCACTACCAGAAAAGCATGTGCCCCTATTGGGCAGGTCTGGCTTCACTACTACTTGGCCGAATCCGGCCTCTTGCGAGGCCGGTGAACAGTTGGCTGAGCGCTTACATACCTTTGTAGGCGACCGTCACGGTTCTCGATTGACCCCCGCCAAGTCCGATTGCATAGTCCAAGAAGAATGACCCGTCAGTATTGATGATCGGCCCGACGACGGCGTGCCGAAAGGCGTTGCACGGCTCCGGAGGGTCGGGAACATTCAGAATGAAAGCAAAGTGGTGAAAGGGCGTGGCGCCGACATTTTGCAACATCAAGCCGAACCCCAGGGGGTGCGAGTCGCGTCCGTCGGTTGAATTCCATCCGAACGCGCTGTCACGGGTGGCGTCAAAGTTGTTCTGGAAGAAGCTATCGGCATTCACATTCGCGTAGCGAAAGATCACTACATCTCTCTGCCCGGCAGGGTCGTTGTTCCTGATTGTCATGGCAATCTTTGCGGACGGCGAAGTGCCGGCCACTTGGGTGATGGTTTGAGTTAGGGTCCAGATGCCGTCTCCGGTGGTGCGCGCAATTTTGACGGAGGTTGCGTCCTGGCTTACCACGGTTGCTGGGTTCCAATTCCCGCTGTCGCCGAATCCAGCGTAATCGAAGTATTCAATGCCACCGGTGTCACAGAGGCCATACCCTTCGCCGATTTTGTCGGCGACGGCTAGGTGCTCCCGACCCCGGGGGGTCTCCAGCTGTACGATGTTGCCGTTGGCGGTTACGCAATATTTGAAAAAGGTCTCATCATGACCTGAGGTGAAGGTGAACGCGCAGACGGGCTGTGCAGCGAAGTTGTTGGACGCGGTTTGGGCGGCGCTCCCTTGCGTCAACGCCGCCGCTGTTTCAGGTTGATTCTTACTATTCGCGGCGCTCGGCGTCTCAGCGAGGCTGAGGGCACAGAGAGCCAGGACGGTTGCTGCTAGAACAAACTTCTTCATAAACAGATCTCCGTAATTTTGATTTCGTATAAGTCATTTCCCAGAAAAACCGTGGATGAGCCGATCGGCATCCAGCACTGCCACTGCTTGGTCGAGCGAGAAGGCCTGTTGTCAAAATGCCTGAGTCGCCCAACACACTTGTCACAAGCGTGTCCCAAATCTGTAAAGGTTCAGCGCCATGTCGTTGCAACGCTGCCATAGCATCCGCTAGAATCTCGCCTAATCGCAGCCAGACCGCCGGCCTAAGTGCAAGTTAAGCGGCGCGATTCGAAATTGTCCTTAACGGCTTGCTAAGAATTTCCAAGGAAATTCCAAAGACAGTCATGTCCGCAGAAGCAAAAGTCTTGTACGATTTTGGGGAATTCCGCTGCGACCCTCGCGAGCGCCTGTTGTTGCGCGATGGCAGACCGATTTCCTTGTCGCCGAAGGCTTTTGAGATTCTGGTAGCCCTGATTCAGAGCAACAGCCGCTTGCTCACGAAGGACGAACTCATGCAGCAGGTATGGCCTGACAGCTTTGTGGAAGAGGCCAACCTGACGGTCAATATCTCCGCTCTGCGTAAAGCGCTCGGCGGACCTTCCGCAGCACAGCAATATATCGAGACCGTACCGAAGCTGGGATACCGGTTTGTCGCGCCAGTCACAGAACACTGGGACGACGGCAAACGTAATCCACCATTAGAGATTGCTCGTGTCGAACCGGGTAAGCGGTTGTCCAGGGTTTCCACTCTACCCGCGTGGGTGGTCCGCTCGGGTGGATGGTGGCTGGCGGCCGGGCTCCTCTTTGTCGCCGTCTTAGCCTCAGTGCTGGTGCCCCGGCGGCCGACTAAACTCACCGATGCAGACAGTGTCGTGCTGGCAGATTTTGCCAATTCGACGGGAGATCCGGTGTTCGACGATGCGTTGCGTCAGGGGCTTTCCTCGCAACTGGAGCAGTCCCCGTTTTTGAATCTGCTCTCCGACGACCGCATCGCGCAGACGCTTTCTTTGATGACCCAACCCAAGAACTCCCGCCTGACCCATGACCTGGCTCGCGAAGTGTGTCAGCGAACCGCTAGCGCCGCAGTTCTGTACGGAACAATTGCGCAAGTTGGCACGCAGTACCTTCTCACCCTGAAAGCGGCCACCTGCTCAACCGGTGACTCGCTCGGGAGCGCGGAGGCGCAGGCATCCGACAAGAATCATGTTCTCGGCGCGTTGGGAAAGGTGGCTTCCGAGCTCCGCAGTCAACTGGGCGAATCGTTGGCGTCGGTTGAGAAGTATGACGCGCCAGCCGAGAACGTGACGACCTCATCGCTGGAAGCCCTCAAAGCCTATAGCCTCGGGTATCAAGCCATGGTCATAAGCAGTGATTACGATGCGGCGGTCCCGCTGTTCCAGCAGGCGATCAGCCTCGATCCGAATTTTGCCATGGCGTACGCCCGGATGGGCACCTGCTACTTCAACCTCAACCAGACGGTCCGTGCGACTGAGAGTGTTCGCCAAGCCTATGAATTGCGTGAGCACCTGAGCGAGCGGGAAAGACTCTACATTGCCTCGCATTATGAAATTGTCGTAACCGGAAACTTGGAAGCAGCCCGCAAGGTTTTTGAGTTGTTAGCGCAAACTTACCCGCGCGAAGCTCCGTACACCAATCTGGGCATCATCTATAGCCAACTGGGCGACGACGACAAAGCCATCGCCGCGTTCGAAAAGGCCGTCAGAGTCGGTCCTGCTACCGGAAACCGCTATGCGAATCTGGTCAACGGATACCTACAGCTCAACCGCCTGAATGAAGCCGAAGCCGCGGTGCGAGAGGCGAAAGCCAACAATATTGATTCTCCCGAGATTCACGTGAACCTCTATTGGGCTGACTTCCTTCAGCATGACGCCGCGGGGATGGAACGGGAAGCTGCGTTTGTTGAGAGCAAGCCAGGATACGAAGACCAAATGCTGAACTACGAATCGGACACAGCTCTGTATGGCGGGGAGCTCGCCAAGGCGCGGGTCTTGACGCGAAGGGCAGTCGAGTCCGCTAAGAAAGATGATGACAAAGAAGCGGCGGCGGTCTACGAGGCGCAGGCTGCGGTGCGCGAGGCGCTGGCCGGCTATTCGGACCTGGCGAAGCAACAGGCCCGAAGCGCACTTGCTTCCCCAAACAGCCGGGATGTGGAGGCTTTGTCGGCGATCGCGCTGGGCATGGCAGGTGCTTCCGCGCACGCTATACGGCTGGCGGACGATTTGAAAAAGCGCTTTCCCGAAGACACGATTGTGCAGTTCAACTACTTGCCTACGATTCACGCTGCAACTCTACTTCGGGGTAGCATCAGCAACGTGTCCGCCGATTCGTTAACAGCCGTAACGCCTTACGAACTTGGAGGCAACCTTTTGACTTTGAATTTCACTCTTTATCCGGTCTACGTCCGCGGCGAAGCTTATCTGGCGGCGAAAAATGGTGCTGCGGCCGCCGCCGAGTTTCAAAAAATTATCGATCACCCCGGCATCGTCAGAAGTGAGCCCATCGGAGCGCTGGCGCATCTCCAAATGGGCAGAGCCTACGTTTTGTCGGGAGACACTATCAAAGCCAAGAACGCGTACGAAACCTTCCTGGCGCTATGGAAAAATGCCGACCCTGACGTGCCCATCCTGCAGGAAGCCAAAGCGGAATACTCCAGACTCCATTGATCGAAAACCTGGTGTGGACCTAGAGATCGTGTGGGAAAGTCTTTTCCTATGTGAATTCGCTTTCATTGTTGCTCACGGGTTCTGAGTACTTAATCGTGACGCGTAACCATCCGCAAAGGTTACTATCGTGCCAGAGAAACCTCTCAAAGCTCGCCGTGTCCGGGAAGCTACATGTGCGCTAAATGCCTTGACTGGTACGAATTCTGACGTTCCAGGCGCACAGGTAGCACACACTTCGCAATTGACATATTCCATGATCAGCGGTGGCATCGCGATTGCCTCATACCCTGCCGAGTGGGGAGACCTTCGGGGGCTTTCTGTTTACATTATTGCCATCGCCGCAGTCACGCTGGAAGTCATTCATGGCCGGCTGGAGCGTGCAAGCTTTCTCCATGACAGGTCTTCTCTTCTTGGGTGTGCGCTATCACCAGAACCTGGTCTTGCCTGAGGACGATCGGGTAACGAATCTCGTGTCTTACGAACCCGTCGTGCTTCACGAAGAGCAGCAGCCCTTTGTCCGGCCCGCATTGGCACGGCCTAAGCCAGTGGAGAGCAGACCGGTACCGGAAACTAAGCCGACCGTCGCTCCGCTTGTGGTCGCCCGGCAGATACACACCATGGCAGAGCCCAATCGACCGGAACCGGATCGCCCTGCGCCGGAGTTGAAACTCGAAAGTAAGATACCAGCGATTCCCGCAACCCCGCCGTCGAAGATCGTGGCCGTGGGCACATTTTCTACCAGCACATCGCTCGCACCGACGGTCACCAAACCTGCTGCAGCAGTGCAGACCGGAGGCTTCGGCGATCCGAACGGCATTCCGTCATCGGAGCACCGCGGGGTCGCCAACATCAGCGCCAAGGGTGGATTCGACTTACCCAGCGGATCGGGACGCGGCAATGGAAGTGGAGGCTCAAACCCGGGCGTGGTGGTGAGTTCCGGATTCGGCAACGGGGCGATCGACACTCTCGGCAGCGCCGGTATCCGTCCGAAGACAGCATCGCACCAGTCGAGCAGCGGAGCCAATGTTCCCGTCGAAATCACCTTCAAGCCCAAACCGGATTACACGGACGAGGGACGAAAACAAAAGGTTAACGGCGAAGTTCGTCTGGAAGTGTTGTTCAAGTCCGACGGGCAAGTGCGCGTGATACGCGTGGTTGAAGGGTTGGGGTACGGCCTCGACGAACAAGCCGTAAAGGCCGCCGAGCAAATCAAGTTCAAGCCGGCATTGCACGAAGGCCAGCCGATCGATTCGACGGCTCAGGTCCACATCATTTTCGAACTTATTTCGTGAGGAGAGCTATGCGCAGCTTCACAAAAATCGTCCTGTTGTTGCTGATATCCGCGACCGCAGGAGTCGCGGCCGATAACCAGAAGCCCACGGCGACACTCTCCTTCGACCAAACCGTCGACCGGGTCGTGGCGCGTGAGCGCGGGTTTGTTGGAACCATGAAACGCATGCACCCACTGGCCGAGACTTATATCCAGAATCTTCATGAAGACAACGACCACAATGTCAACCCGGTCAGCGATCAGTATTTCCTGGGACGGCTTGACTTGAATGATGGCATCCGCGATGCAACCTTCCAGAAGCAGCACCAGGGATTCATGCATCACGTGGTGAATCCCTTTTCTTCTGCCCTGGAGTACAAGTTCTTGCCGCAAGGCTTCGCGCAGATGGTGATTCTCGATGGAGACCTCCAGAAGAGCAATTATCGTTTCACTTTTGTGCGGCGCGAGTTTCTTGGCGAAACGCGCTGCATTGTGATCGATGTCCAACCTGGGAAGAAAGCAAAAGAAGGGCTGTTCACCGGAAGAATCTGGGTCGAAGACCGCGACTTCAACATCGTCCGCTTTAATGGGACCTATTCCGGCCATCCTGACACGCATTACCTGCACTTCGACAGCTGGCGCTTTAATCTGCAGGCCGATGTGTGGCTGCCTTCGTACGTTTACGTCGAAGAGTCCGGCACAAAACCCAACAGCGCGCTATTCCACGATTTGTATCTCAAGGCTCAGACGCGTCTGTGGGCCTACGATCCGGAACAGCTGAATCACGAGGAAGAGTTTACCCAAATTAAAGTCGACAACTCGGTGGATGATCGTCCAGTTGCCAAAGACAATAGCCCTGTGGAAGCCCAGCGTATGTGGGAACGGATGGCAGAAGACAATGCGGTCGATCATGTACAGAAAATTGGCCTGATGGCGCCTCCAGGCGATGTGGACAAGGTCCTGCAGACTGTGGTCGACAACCTTATCATTACCAACAAGCTTCAAATCGAGCCTGAGGTGCGCTGCCGGGTGCTGCTGACGCTGCCTCTGGAGTCTTTCACCATCGGGCACACGATTGTAGTCAGTCGTGGCCTGCTTGATGTTCTGCCGGATGAAGCGTCTTTGGCGATGGTTCTGGCTCACGAGCTCAGCCATCTTGTCTTGGGCCATCACATTGATACCCAGATGGCCTTCAATGACCGCTTCTTCTTCGCCGACACGACTACCTTCCAACATCTGAATTTCCAATTGGATCCCGCAGACGAACAAGCAGCCGACAACAAGGCTGTGGAGTTGCTGGGAAATTCACCATACAAAGACAAACTGAGCAACGCCGGACTGTTCCTCAAAGCATTACACGATCGCGCGCCCGTGCTCACTAACCTGATCAAGCCCCGACTGGGAGACACCATGGCGAGCGGAAACACCACCCGAATGGCTGCGCTTTTCAACTCCGCGCCAGCTTTGCAGAAACAACGCCTTGATCAGATTGCCGCTCTTCCCATCGGCAGCCGGATCAAGTTGGATCCGTGGAGCAATCAACTGGCGATGATGAATGCGAAGCCGCTTACGCTGGTGTCCCCGAGGGAGAAGATGCCGTTCGAGGTCACGCCATTTTTCCCCTTTCTAACCTACAGCCAAGCCGACAGAAAGCTTGTGGCCCAAGGTTCGATAGCGCCCTAAGCCAGTCGACCGGTACGTTGGCCGTTTGAATTAAAAAGCTCTTTCTACACTTGTACTGCCGATCAGAAAGGACGTAATGAGAAACACAATGAGCATCATCGGGAAGATCTGCTTTTTTGGGCTCTTGACGATAGCGCCCGCGGTCGCACAAAACCTGCAATCGGCGCCAGCTCCAGCGGTCACCGGACCATCCTATAATTTGGGCGTCGGCTATGCCTATCTCTCAATGCCGATTCCCGGTGCCGGTGGTAGCGCACATTTCAACGGTTTGGATTTTAATGGGAACGTCGGTCTCAACTCGCGCTGGGGTGCAACGCTCGACTCCAATTATCTTTATACACCCGAAGTTCTCGGCACCCACCACCAGGGCTATGTATTGAGCGCCTACACCGGTCCAGTGTTCTACCCGGTTGCTCATGGAAACACCCGCGTGTTCGTTCACGCGCTCGGCGGAGCGGCCCTGGTGGACGGAGCGGTGCCGATCGCTGAGAACGAGCTCTTTCATGGCTGGCTGTTCCGGCCATCCTACGCGTTTGGCGGAGGCGTTGAGCATCCAGTTTCGACGCAATTAGCGCTTCGCGTCATCGGCGATTACGTACGCACAGATTTTTATGACGCTACCGGGACTGTGCAAGCGCAGAACAATCTTCGCTTAACGGTTAACTTCGTCTTTCGCCTGAAAGAGCGCCCGCAGAGGTCAAGCGCACAGCTGCGGTGATTGGATTGTTTATCTATGCCCGATTCATCCACACCGTCTTGTGTTTCCGCGTTGGAATGCCGGCGTAAGATGTCGAGCCAATGAGTGGTAACGTAGAGGAAGCCGGTAACTTCGTCACCCGGGTTGGGTTGTCAATGTGACACAGTGAACTCATGGCACACTGGGATGCTCTGCGTCCTTCTCGTATTGAACACGAATGCTGTGAGCGTGCTCGAGCTCACGCCTGCGAAACTGGACTTCGATTCCCTGCCGGTTGGCACAGCTAGCCCGCCTAAAACTGCTACGCTCAGTAATATCAGCAATTCAGCCGTGACTGTTCGTGACATCAGCGCCTCAGGCATCGACTTCTCCGAGACCAACACCTGCCCATCAAGTTTGCCCGCGGGGGGAAGCTGCGCGATCGAAGTCACTTTCAAACCAGCCATCGACGGTCCCCGGCTCGGGACCATCATAGTTTCTACTTCGGACCCAGCTAGCCCGCGGCTCCTTGTGCTCACCGGCGCTGGACGGTAAATTTCAAGAGCCTTCACCGCTGTGGGGATTCCCATCGCCCCGAGCTGGCGGACTTGAAGACTGCTTCGATTACGGCCATGTTTTTAATGGCGTCCTCGAGCGGGACGGGAACTTCCGTGTTATCGAGAACGGCTCTTGAGAAGGCGTCGCCCTGCAGGGTGTACTGATCGCAAACAGGAAAAGTCTCGGTGATGATATTTTTGCCGAAGAGGTCGCCGCCTTCGTCGATGAAGAGGCGGGTGGGAAGGTCCTTCGGCGCATTGAAGGGGATTTCCAGCTCGATGCGCCCGCGCGTGCCGAGAAATTGAACGCGCTGGTAAGGGACGAGTTGCGTGCTGCAAGTAAAAATGGACTGACCGCCGGGGAAGTCGAGAATCGCCGATGTGAGCCGGTCGGTACGCATCTGGGGATCGCGGTCGACCAGAGCGATGACGCGGGTGGGTTCCTGCGCGAACGCGTACCGTGATGTGTGAATCAGGTAGCAGCCGATATCCATGAGGGCGCCGCCGCCGCATTCGATCCGGTTGCGAATGTTGGCCGGGTCAATGTTGAAGTAGCTGAAGAAGCCGAGGACCGATCGGAGTTCGCCGATGCGGCCTTGGTTGATCAATTCCCGGACCCGCAGCCATTGGGGATAACTGCGGACCATGAAAGCTTCGCCAATCTTCACCCCGGTATGCGAGCGGACAGCGAGAAGAGATTCTGCCTCCGCGACTGTCATGCTGAGAGGCTTCTCGCAGAGAACATGCTTGCCTGCTTCGGCGGCTTTCATGGTCCAGGCCACGTGCAACTGATTGGGAAGCGGATTGTAGATGGCGTCGATGTTAGGGTCAGCGAGAAGTTCCTCATATGAGCCGTAAGCCGTGGGAATGCCGGCCGCCCTTGCGGCCTGCTGAGCCTTCGCGAGATCACGAGATGCGATGGCGACAACGCTAGTGTATTGGCCATGCTGCATTGCAGGGATGACCTTCTTGAGACCGATGGCCGCGCTACTGAGAACTCCCCAGCGGAGCTTGTTGGACATGATGCCAAATACCTCCCGTTTGTGCTGGCGCTCTTCCGAATGGTTGGCCCGCGGCGCTCGCTCATTACCTCGCAAACGGCGAACACAACGAACGGCCCGGGGGAAATGCCGGCCTTCCTGTTACGGCTATATCACCGCAGCCCCTGCAACAAGTAGAGTTCGGAGAGTTGTCGCAGCGTGTTGTAAGCAAAGTACTGCCCGTCCGGGGTTGTTAGCACGCGGGTGACGCCGTATCCGCCAGTGGGGTCGCGCATTTCCAGCGTCTTAATGAGTTGCCGATCTCCGGTGTTCAGGTGAACGCGATAGACGGTGGCGGTCAAGCCGTTGTAGTTGGCGACAAAGGCATCGGCTCCGTCAGCTGTCATTTGAATCAGTCGATCCGGCTCCTGCAATCCTTTAATTTCTCGGACAGGCGACCCTGTTTCGACCGCGAGGATTGCGGCGGACGACTCGCTGTTACGTACCGCCAGGAACTTTCCATCGGGGGAAAGAAACCCGCGGACGCCTTCGGACGTTAGCGGCTGCAGCTTGCTCGAAGTGACGTCGAACAAATAATCACGCACCTTGTGCCCAGGTTCATTGGCAAGAAAAACAATTCGATGGCTATCGGCTGCGAAACCCACTGCAAAAACGTTCTCGATTCCTGTCGTCTTCAGTTCAGTAAGTTCTCCCGCTCCAGTGGGAATCAGCCAGTGACTAGGCGGCGTGCCCGGAGTGTAGGCGAGCACCCATTTCTGGTCCGGCGATAGAGCAATGGAATAACCCTCGCCCAGACGCACCGCAGCGCTGCCGTCAGTTGCTCGCAGGAAAATCGTTCCCCGCGATCCTCCTCCCTTTCCGCCTTCGTGAAACGTCACTTGTTTGCCATCGGCGGACAGGCCGGATAGCACGGCGCGGTCGAGCCATGTGAGCTCTTTCTCCTGCGTACTCTTGGAATCAGAGAAAAAGATCTTGCGCTCGCGATCGTCGATAGTAATGATGGCAGTGCCATCGGCGGAGACATCGTGCAGTGTCAAGTCTCCCGGGGCAGCGGCGAGGAGACGGAACTTGCCGGACAAGGTAACGCCCATCAGTCGCCGAGCGATGGTCGTCGCAGTGGGGTCTGCAGTGAACCACACTTCGTCATCCTTCGGCGACCAGGCTAGTCCGTACAGGCTGGCAAAGTCTCCGAATGATTTCACGTTGCTCCCTCTGTCTGAATCAATAACAGTAACTGAGCCACGGTCATCGCCCCTTTGTATATGCTGACAGAACGCGATTCGCTTGCCATCGCGGGAAATTCGGGGATGACTAATCCAGGCCGGACCGGTCACCTTAAAGATGACTTTGCCCGGCGGATACTCGATACGGTTCTCATTGCCAACTGTCCGCACCACCAGCACATTAGATCCATCGGGCGACCAATCGGCCCATTCCACGGCCTCGAGCATTTCGCGAGGCGCCGTTCCACCGGTCAGCGGCGTGCGGCCCAACGTGCCCAACGTGCCGAAGAATCCCGGGAGTGATGTCGGCTTCAGTGAAATCGCGATCTCTCCCGTGGACGAGATGCCGAGCAGATCCACCTGACTAAGTCCAACCGGCCTCGATTCTATGCTGTCCTGGCGCGTGGAGAAGAGCTCCGGATCCTTTCCACTCCACGCCGCGCTGTAAATAATCGTGCGGCTGTCGGGCGAAAAACGCGCGCTCAAAACCGTCCCCTTGCGGAATGTCAGTTGGTGATACGTCACTTCAGACGATGTCTTCGTTCTGTGGCCGAATGCGTAGCCCAAACCCGCAGCCAGTGCCAAAAGTATGAGAACGATGAGCCATTGGAAGCGACGCACTTGCTGGACTGCAGTGGGTTTCGCAATCGCACCCACGGAAGAACTGGAACACTGGGACAACGCCTCAAGATTGAAAGCAAGATCGCGGGCCGACTGAAAGCGCTGGTCAGGATTCTTTTCCAGGCAGTGACGCACAATTCTCTCAAGCGCAGGAGAAACACTGCGATTGGTCTCCGTCAATTCTGGTGGGTCTTCCTTCAGAATCGCCGTCATGGTCTCGGCCGCGGTGTCCCGCCGGAAGGCACGCTTACCGCTCAACATCTCGAACAAGATCGCCCCGAACGTGAAGAAGTCAGAACGATGATCCACAGCAGCACCGCGCACCTGCTCGGGCGACATGTAGCCTGCCGTGCCTAGAACATGCCCGTCCTCGGTTAGGGAGACGGCTGCGGATGTAAGCGTCTGCACTGAACCGTTGGCCTCCGAGCCCTTGGCAATCTTGGCCAAACCAAAGTCAAGAATCTTCACCCGTCCATCTTTGGTCAGGAAGATGTTTTCAGGTTTCAGATCACGATGGACAATACCCTTCTCATGCGCCGCAGCCAGGCCTAGGGCAATCTGTGTGGCGATTTCAACGGCCTTCTTTGACGATAAAGGTCCGCCCAGCAAGCGCTCACGCAGGGTCTCCCCTTCCAGTAGTTCGGAAACCATGTACGGAGCTGAGTTGTAAGTTCCGATGTCGTGGACGGCGAGAATGTTGGGGTGGTTAAGAGCGGCAACGGAACGCGCCTCCTGCTCGAAGCGCCGGAGCCGGTCAGGGTCGGCTGAGAACGAGGCGGGAAGGACCTTGATGGCTACGATGCGTTCGAGCCGAGTGTCACGGGCTCGATACACCTCACCCATGCCCCCCGCTCCCAGTTGCGAATGGATTTCATACGGACCGAGTTTGGTGCCAGCGGCAAGGGCCATGCGTGCGCGCTATTATAGCCCAGGCATTAGGTTTACAGTCGGCGCGGCGAATGCCGGCGTGCGATGCACCGACTTCTGGAGAGATAACAAGTCGATCGGATAGACCGTCGCAGAGGACGGAAAGGGATGAAGTGTCCACCCCAAACAGATTGTCGAAGTCAACGGGCTACGGGCCCAGGTACTTAATGAAGATCACTTCGTTTTGCGCTTCGTTGTAGATCAGCTCATCGCCCAGCGCCCGGGTCATAAGGATGCCGAAGCCTCCTGGGCGAATCCCCATCTGATCCCGGAGAGCCATGTGGGCCACCGGTTCGTCGGTTGACTGGCCGATGGCAGCGTGGCTCAGCCCCTCAAAGCTGAAACCGGGACCGGGATCGGCAATGCGATACATTAACATTCGCGACGAACGAACCTGGGCAATGCGAACCTTGCGATTGGGGTCCAGCTTGCCGCCCCACTCCACGGCGTTGAGCAGCAACTCACGAAAAGCCATGGCGATTCCATGCCGCAGGTCGTCGGGCAGGTCGGCCTCCAGTTTGAGTAGAAAGGCTTGAATTCGCTCGGCCGCGTCTCGCGTGCACGGGATGAGCAGTTCGACCCAGTGCGGAAGAGCCGACACCACTTCGATTGGCGGCGAAGAGTCTTCTTCAAGAGCTCGCTGTGCCAACTCGACAGCTTCCTTGGGCGGAAACGGCTTGGTGATGTACTCGTAGGCCTGTTCGCGAACCGCACGCAGCAACGACTGCGGCGTAGTGTCTGAGGTCATAATAATGACCTTGGGATGAGACTTCCCCGAGCGAATGCAGGCCAGAACTTCAAGACCGCTCATTCCCGGCATCCAGATGTCAAGAAACACCAAATCAAATTCCGCCTGCTGGACCTTACGCAGCGCGTCAATACCATCCTTGGCAGCGGTGACCGCGTAGTTTGCATCGCGCAGCATCCGGGTGATCGCGTGCCGAGTAGTGCGGTCATCGTCGGCGACCAATACTTTTTGTTTTGTCTCGGGGCTGTGGCTCATCGATCCCACCTCGGGCTGGCGAATCGCAGTCAACGATTGGCCGCCATGCTACGCCCCCCGGAAAGCAGGGTCAACCTCGCCAGGGAGTGCTCCGCCTGCCTGGTTGCATGGATGTCTTCTTTGCACCACAATTGGAAGAGCTGGACTTTGCACAAGGCCCAGGTCTGCATGAGTACCGCGCCGCGTTTCAATCCGCCAACCGAAGACGACTTGCGAGAGTTTCTTGACTTGTCGATCGACATGCTGTGTATTGCCGGCATTGACGGCTACTTCAAGCACCTCAACCCGGCATGGGAGAAGACACTCGGCTATAGCAAGGATGAGTTGCTATCGCATCCATATGTCGATTTCGTTCACCCCGAAGATCGCGACGCGACCATCGCGGAAGCTAATAATCTGGCCGCAGGTCAGGACACCTTCATCTTCGAGAATCGTTACCGATGCAAAGACGGCTCCTACAAGTGGCTCCGTTGGACCGGAGCGGTCCGGGCGGAAAAGGGAGTCATCTACGCCAGCGCCCGCGATATCTCGCCACGCAAGCGCGAGGAGGCTCGCGTGGCAGGTCAGCATGCCGTCACTCGCGTGCTTGCGGAAGCACCCACGCTGGCCAGCGCGACTCCACGAATCCTCCAAGCAGTTTGCGAGAGTCTCGGCTGGGAGGTGGGTGCGATCTGGAGGGTGGACAAAAAAGAAGAACTGCTGCGCTGTGTGGAGGCATGGCAACTTCCATCGCACAAATTGTCAGACTTCGATCGCGTCACTCGGATACGCACTTTCGCTCACGATGTTGGTCTCCCCGGCCGCGTTTGGGCGAAAGCTGAACCCGTTTGCATCGAAGATGTGGCTTTAGACGACAACTTTCCGCGAAAAGATATTGCCGTACAGGAAGGCTTGCACGGCGCCATAGGTTTTCCGATTCTGGTGGGTAGCGAAGTCCTCGGAGTGCTCGAATTCTTCAGTCGCCAAATTCAGACACCCGATATCCGACTGCTCGAAATGATGGGCGCTATCGGAAGCCAAATCGGACAGTTCATCGAGCGTTGCCAGGCGGAAGAGGCGTTGCGAGTTTACGCGCGCGATCTCGAAACCGCGAAGCAGATCGCGGAAGAGGCTACCCGGACCAAGAGTGAATTCCTGGCAAACATGAGCCACGAGATCCGCACGCCGATGAACGCCATCATCGGCATGACTGAGCTCGCATTGCAGACGAAAATCACTCGGGAACAACGCGAGTACCTCGATGCCACCAAAACATCAGCTGATGCTCTGCTCACGCTGGTCAATGACCTACTGGACTTTTCAAAGATCGAGGCCCGGAAACTGCAACTCGACCATGTTGGGTTCAACTTCCGCGACACAGTCGAAGACGCCATCCGGATGCTCGCGCTGCGTGCCTATCACAAAGGTGTGGAGTTGGCATGCCACATTCGCCCGAAAGTGCCCGAGGCGCTGGCTGGAGACCCGCTGCGCCTTCGCCAGGTTGTGGTGAATCTGGTTGGAAATGCAATCAAGTTTACAGACCGAGGCGAGGTCGTGCTGCGTGTCGTGCCTGGGTCCCAGGTCGGCGGTAAAGTTCGTCTCCACTTTTCGGTTACTGATACCGGCATTGGCATTCCGCCAGAAAAACAGGACCTGATCTTTGAGGCATTTTCGCAAGCCGACAGCTCCACCACCCGCCGTTTCGGAGGTACGGGGTTGGGGTTAGCAATTTCGCAGCAGCTCGTCGAGCTTATGGGAGGCAGGATCTGGGTGGAGAGCCACGTTGGTCAAGGCAGCACGTTTCACTTTACGGCGGTGTTCGAGGTGCAGAGCCCCGTTTCGTTGCAACCGGAATCTCCCGGGCTCGATCTGACTGGTTTACCGGTGCTGATTGTCGACGACAATGACACCAACCGGCGAATCCTCGAAGAAGTGCTGACCAACTGGCGTATGCACCCGGTTGTAGCCGATGGCAGTACCATGGCGCTGGCTGCGCTGGAAAAATCGGTCGCGGGGAATCATCCTTTTAAGGTCATTTTGCTGGATGCGCACATGCCAACGATGGACGGATTCGGATTGGCAGAACGGATTCAACATGATCCTCGATGCCATGGGATTAAGCTCATCATGCTGACCTCGGCGGGCCAACCAGAGGATGTGTCGCGCTGCCGAACGCTGGGGATTTTCGCGTATCTCACGAAGCCAGTGAAGCAATCGGAATTGTTTGACCTGATCGTCAGCGTGCTCGGTCGGCAGCAGCAGCCATCTCTTGGGCCACAGCCGCGCCGAGGATCGCGGTCTACGCGACATCGTCTGAAGGTTCTGCTGGCAGAGGACAACGCCGTAAATCAGTTGCTGGCTTCACGCATTCTTGAAAGCCTTGGCCACCACGCAACAGTCGTAAGCAATGGACGCGAGGCGCTTGCGGCTGTGGGCGCTGGCGATTTTGATCTCATCGTCATGGACGTGCAGATGCCCGAGATGGATGGCTTTGAAGCGACGGCAGAGATTCGGGAGTTGGAAAAATCGAGCGGCAAGCATATTCCGATCATTGCTATGACGGCACACGCCATGAAGGGCGACCGCGAGCGCTGCCTCGCGGCCGGCATGGACGGCTATGTTTCGAAACCGATCCGTATCGGCGACGTTGAGAACGCCGTTGACCGGGCAATGGCAGGGAAGAAATCGAGCGACACAGGAAGCACAAGTAAGAAGAACATCATTGATGAGGCTGCCATCCTCGACGGCATGGATGGAAATCGCAAGCTGCTTCGGGATTTGACGCGGATCTTTTTGGCCGATTGCCCCAAACAACTTGCTGAGATCAAATCTGCGATCGACATGGGAAACGCGGAGCGTTTGCGCAGAGCCGCGCACGCTTTGAAGGGCTCAGTCGGCAACTTCGCCGCCAAGAGAGCCATCGCAATCGCCAGCCAGTTGGAGGCGCTGGGCAAAACCGGCAATTTCGACGCCGCTGAAGGCGCCTATGTCGCTCTCGAAGACGAACTCTCGCAGCTTACTCGGGAACTCAACAAGCTCATCACGAACTCCGGGGTGCGGAAACCCAAGAGCCGCAAGCCGGCCCGAAGCAAGCGTCCGGCGTAACCGTGCTGGAGCGGTCGCGTTAAGAATCGGGAGATCACGGCGCCTCGAAAAACTTGGCGATTGAGGCTCAAGCAATTGCTCCTCCCAACCGCGGGGTGTAGACTCTGTGCGACCCCGGATCGAGGGTGAATATGGAATTGCTCTGGAGGACGCAAACATGGAGCGCAGACTCCTTTTCTCATGGCTCGCTGGATTGCCCCTTTTCGCACTGAGCTCGGTCCGCGGGCAAGAGTCGCCAACAACTAAAAAGTTAAAGATTATGATGAAGAGTGCGTGGGGCTCGGATGATCCGACTCGCGCTTCATTTCCGTTTGTTCATGGGCTCGTGCTGGCAGAGGCCGGTCACGACGTGCAGATTTTCCTGACTGGCGAAGCTACCTATCTCATGCGCAAGGCAACGGTAAACGCAATCGTGCCAGTGGGGTGGCCCCCGCTAAGCGAGACACTCGCGAAAGTTGTTGCCAAACACATTCCTATCTTTTCTTGAGGAGCCTGTTCCCGGGCCCGGGAGGTCACGGAAGCAGACTTGAACCAATGGGGGGCGAAATTTGGCAGCCCGGCGATCTTTGTCTCAATGGTTGAATGGGCGGATCGAATCATCACCGAATGAGGCGTGTCTGACTTGCGTGGAGAGGAGCGGTCAGCGCTTTAGATTTTCCGTCCAATTTAACAGCAGGGTCAGCGGCGTACTGGCATTTTCCTGTGGCAGCCCCCAGCAAGATGCGCTTTCCGTCGCGGGTGACATCAATAAAGCGTGAACTCGCGAGGAAACGACCGCCCACTATCACGCGCGGTGCTCCCTGACTCAAAAAGGTTCCTTCAGTGCGCACCGGCACGGCACTAACATTTCTTTCGCTACACGTAATCGGACAGATTGTACCCGTTGACGAGGATCCTGTTGCCTCGGAGGAGCCCCACAATGAAGTTACTAACGAAATTCAATCTCATCTTGCTGTTGTTATTCGGAATCGGCGGGCTGATTCTTTCGCAAATCACGTATCGATTCCTCATCAACAATGCCCGCAGCGAAGTTCTCCACGAAGCGGAGTTGATGATGGCCAGTGCCACAGCTGTGCGGGACTACACTGCCTCCGATCTCGCGCCTTTGCTCGAACAGAATCCAGAACACAAGACGAAGTTCCTGCCGGAGACCGTTCCGGCATTCGGGGCGATCAGCATCTTCAACAGGCTGAGGCAAAAATATCCCGACTATACCTACCGAGAAGCCACGCTAAACCCGACGAATCCTGAGCACCGTGCCGCTGATTGGGAAGCCGATATCATTCGCTTTCTGCGTGAGCACCGCGACCAGAACCAAATTACCGGAGAGCGCGACTCCCCGGTTGGACCTGCGATGTACCTGGCCACGCCGATCGAGGCGAACCAGCAGTGCCTCGAGTGTCACAGTCGTCCGGCGGTGGCTCCGCCGGCCATGCTCGCCAGCTACGGATCCGACAACGGCTTTGGCTGGAAACCAAGCTCGATCGTAGCTGCACAGATCGTCTCCGTCCCGATGTCCTTGGCAGTGGAGAACGCCAGAAAGGCGTTTCGTGTTCTTCTCATTTGCCTGGTTATTGCGTTGATTGCAACCATTGGTGTGCTGGATGCGGCAGTTTACTTTATCGTGATTCGGCCGCTGAGGCTGGTGTCGGATACGGCGGATCGCGTTAGTAAAGGAGAGATGAACCTGCCTTCCATACCGGTGAAGGGCAGCGACGAGATCGCAAGCGTGACGGCGTCGTTCAATCGCATGCAACTTAGCTTGGTCAAAGCACTCAAGATGCTGGGGTAGGCCACTTTTCCGAACTGCGAAGCGTCCTATCGGATCGAAAGAGTGAAGTTGACGACGACCTGCGTGGCCATCGCTACCGGCTCACCGTTCAGAAGATAAGGCTTGTATCGCCATTGCTTAACAGCATCGATCGCTGCCGGAATCAGCATGGGATGCCCACTGACCTTTTTGAGACTCTCAACCGCGCCATCTTTCGAGATATCGGCGTCGAGAATTACTGTGCCCTGAACGTGTGCCTGCCGCGCCAGAGGTGGATAGATGGGCAAGACTTTCGTCAACAAGAGTTCCCGCGACACTTCTTGTGGCACGCGCACCCTTTGATGAGGTTTCGGCTCGGTTTCGTGAGCAACGGTTTTCGCAGGTGCTGACACTTCTGCAGCTGCTAGAGGCGTGTCGGGTTTTACCGCAGGTTCTTCGTGCGTCTCCTGGGGCGGGGTCTGCGCTGCCGGCGTCGCGGCTTGCTTCCTCAATGACGCGAAATGCGCTGCGACGACGACCGCCAGAGTCAGGACAATCGCTCCACCGCCTATGAGAACCCAATATTTTGAGTCGGCTCGACGGTCGTATTTCCCTACTAGGAGGCCGTGTCTTCAACGCTGCCTCATTCGCTCCCGAGGGTGGAGGCAAACCCAAAGCTTCTGCTTTATTACTTGACCCGCTTTCGCGACCGGCGACATTTGAGGGCGCCGACGACGGGATCGTACCTTGTCCTCGAAGGAATTTCTTGCGCTCCTCCTGCGAGTCGATTTCCTCAGCAACCTTGAGATACACATCTTCGACCGAGGCACATTGCGCTGCGGCGCGTTTTACAACGATCCCGGCAATAGGACCGATACGGAGCGCGAGTTCCCGGCTGATTTGCTGGAGAGTCGCAGGATCGATTCGCGCGGGACTTCCATCCGCTCGCGTCGACGTCTCCATCGTTTCTTGCTGAGTGGTTTGGGCCGAGGCCGCTGCTGCGTTGGCTCGGACTACGGTTCCGGCTTGAACCGAATCTCCCAGCAAGCGACGCAGAGCCTCAATCAGCAACTGGATATCCGATTTCCATCGGGCATGCGTCAACTCCATACAGTTGCGAAAAGCCAGCTCTTTGAGATCGTCTGGCAGATGTTCGGCAGACGGCATTTTGGCGGCCCGCACCAGGACCGGAATCACAGGGATGTCCCGTCTCAATGCGGCAGAGGTCTCGATACGAACGAAATCGGCGGGATTGTCAAGACGGCGTGTGCCTCGTTCGTCTTTCGCGTTGAGCCACTCCGGGCCCATCACTACCAGCAACACGCCGCATTTTGTTACACCTTCTTCTATCGCTTTGCGGAAGTCGCGTCCCGCCTCAATGGCCGACACATCCATGAATACCGTGTGTTCGTCGAAGTGCTTGACCAGATCGTCGAACATACGACCAGCCTCTCCTTGCGAGTCGCTTCGTCGATAACTGACAAAGATTCCTCCCAACTTCCCTCCTCAGGCGAACCGAGATCCCACTGCTCAAACCGCAATTGACATTGACGAGCAGGGATTGGACAAAGTTTACTCTCCCGACGGGTACGAGGAGCATACCTTGTCTGGCGCCCTGATTTTCCGTCCTTCGGCTAGCAGAGTAATCCAGAAGCGGGCTTCAAGACCACCGCCGCTCTGGTCTTAGTTCATCGAGTCGTTCCTGCCGACGAACATACAGAACGCAGTCGACAGGTGGACATAATTGAAGAGAAATTCGTGCAGGCAAAGCAGAAGGCCCGACCATTCGCCGTCGAGCGGCGGCTGAGCGAGTGTCCTCACTCTTGACGTGGCCGGGCCCACTTTGAGGTATTCAGTTTTTAGTTCCTCCTGCTTATTATTAGTCCATTCAGGCCTTGTCTGTCAGTGAGGATTATCACTACTGTCGGGTCAAATTGCGCTTCAGGCTCTGCATTCGATGATGACCATTCGGAAACCTTCATTTGCTCCGTTCCGAAGTGTCTTGGTGTGATTACGTCACGGCATGCAGAAAAATGCTTCCAGCTCCGCCCCAACCCATACCTTCCCTATTCCGACCTGCGGTCGCTCCCCGATGTCCTGGCCGGAAGAACACGCAATACGAAAGCCACACAATTCACGCCGAGCGCACCGTCGCTTCGCCTGGCACGACTTCTAACTTATTGATGATCGACTCAAGAAGCCTTTCTCTGTTCTTCAAGACCGACTTGAACTTGCGGTGATCCGTTCGGGAAATCTCTCTGAACAGTTCGTGATGGTGTTCCTTTAGGATTTCCAGCAACACTTCCCGTTCCGCTGAGGTTAGCGTCATTTCCATATATTCCTCCTGACGCCTCCTTGGAAAGACATGAGCCGAAAGCTGCTTCAAGCTGCCTCGGCGGCGCGTTTGACCGCCGCCAGCTTAAGCAGTTTAGGTTCAACCATCCTTTCAAAATCCTCCCATGCCAGCCGGACCAATTCGCGGTGGGAACCAGCATTGAAAGCGATCTCCTTGTCGCGTGACAAGCTTTCGTCGGCAAACACTCTCATTCCATAAAGATTGCCGAACGGGGGCATGGCGCCAGTTTCGCAATCAGGGAACCTGCCTCGGAATTCATGCTCCGCCGCCAACGCCACAGTCTGGGCTTTCGTCGCCAGCTTCAAGAGTTCCAAATCCACATGCTGGGATGCGGACACCACGGCCATCGCTAAGGCATCGTCGATCTTGACGATGACGGTTTTGGCGACCTCCTGCCCCGGAATATGTGTGAGCACCGCGATTGCTTCCGCGGTGTATGCCACCGAGTGAGAAATTATGACGTACTTGATGTTATAGCTATCAAGGAATTGTCGGAGCCTGAGAAGCGACATAGACGTCTCCTTATGGTTAACTCTTTGCACTGGCGGTCTCGAGCCTGCCGCGAACGCTTGCTCTCAGACCGATCTGAGCGGATCGCCGCGCCGGTTTATTGAGCGGCGCGAGCTCCGACATTGTGATTTTGCGCCACGATACCGCTGTGGCACGCTTCGCACATTGTCTGACCCTGCAGTTGGTTGAGCCGGCGTTCTACCGCAAGCGCAGTGGGACCTTTTCCCCGGTTCGATTGTTGCCGATCAGCCAGCGTGAGCAGTTCCTTCATTAGTTGAACTTGCGATGACAACTGCTGACGAACGTCGGCGTCCAACAACCAGAGGTTGGCGCTTTCTCGTTCCGCCGCAGCGACGCGGTTGCGCAAGGATTCGAACGCCGCTCGGTCCCGGTTCACTTGCTCCTCCGGTATGACGCGAATTTCTGCGCGGCGCCACATGCGAGAGCTGTCGTCGTCAATCGGAATGGCCGTCGCGTCGCGCCCAAACGCGACCGCAGCCGAAGAAGCATTAGTGGGTTCTCGGGAAGATACGGCTGCCCCAAACGCGAGCACTGCGGCGAGACACAGTATGAACAGAAAAGCTGGGAGACGCATAGAACACCCCCTTCTGTTTCTCGGGTACACGTCTACGTTATGTTTATCAGCTCGGAGGTGCGCGCGATAGGACGGCGCGCACAGTCGATTGTGACACCTTGGCAAGTCGCCCCGCGCGAGCCGCCGATCGCAGGGATCCAGTGTCGGCGCCTACCTCAGAGTGGCTGCGAACAGCAGCACCAGCAGCAGCGCCAACGTAAGGCTTGCGATCACGGAGAAGGTCGACTGAAACGGATGGCCGTGGAAGTGGCCGTCTTGGTGAGTGCGGAAATGTAGTAGCGTTTTCATAAGTCCCTCCGCCGGCTGACGGTGTTAACGCAAACTATCCTAATTTCATTGAACACCCTTTCGTTCAGATTGTCAGTGACAAGCAGCACAAGCGTGGTACATGGGCCGAGCGTTGATTCGCTGACTTTCTCTTAGGGAACACCTTCGGATAGGAAAGTAACCGTTCTATTTCAACCCATCGACCACGTAGAGGTCGGAGAGCACGCGGAACGTCGAATAAGCGTAAGACTTGCCATCGGCGCTGAACTTAAGGCTGGGAATGCTCTGCACTCCCGCAGGATCTGAGGGAGAAATTTCCTTCCAGGGCTCGCGCCGACCGGTCGCAAGATCGACGCGCGTTACCTGGACGGGAAGCGAGCGATTGCGCACCAGCAGACTTTTGCCGTCGGCGAAGAAGCTCATAGGGCGTTCGTCGGAGGTTAGGGTTATGTTGAGTTTTTGTGGCTCCCCTCCGGCAATCGGGTAAAGCCAGCGCTCGCGTTTGGCATCCAAGGCCAGAAGAAATTTGCCGCCGGGAGCAATCAGACCTCCTGCAATACCCTCGGGAGTGAGAGCACGCGAAGTGCCAGCTTGCAGATCAAGCAGGTAGGTACGAGCCGCGTGACCGGGTTCGGCGGTAGAGAAGATAATCGCTTTGCTGTCCGGCAACCAGGCGCCCCCGAAGTGATCGGTTTTGTTATCGGTGAGTTGTCTCGGTTCGCCGACCCCGGTAGGTAAAAGTACCAGCTTGCGCGGGGAACCGGAGTGGTCGAGCACCCATTGACCGTCAGGAGAAAGAACCGCCTGGCCACCTTCGCCGAGACGTATTGCAGCAGAGCCATCCGACTTCCGCAGAAAAATGCTGTAGTTCGTGCCCACAGCTTCGCCCGTTTCGGAGAACACAACGATTTTGCCGTCGGCAGACATATCGGTCAGTAGAGACCAGTCAAACCAGGACAAGCTTCGTTCGCGGGTTTCGCCGGGCGGAAGCGCCGACATGCTGATGCGAGATTTATCCGCCGTCATGAGGACGAGGCCCGTTCGACTGATGTCGTGGATCGTCAGCCCTCCGGGCGAACGGTAGATCAGACGCTCCTTGCCAGAGAGGTCCAGCGCGTAAATGGAGCGAGCGGATCCGGCAGGCACCGCGGAGAACCAGACTTCCTTGCCATTCGGAGTCCAAGCCAGTCCCTCGACGCTTGAGTAAAAGGAAGAACTAGACTTGCGACTTCCATGCCGGTCCAGGATTACGACGCGACCGTCGTCGCCGCCGGGGAGATGGTCCGCGATCGCAAGCCAATCACCGACCGGAGAAAAACGCACATGGCTGACCCAACCTTGCGGCTCATAGATCGTTTGGCCAGCGGGGAAGTCCAGATGAGCAACTCCGCTAGAGCTACGGCGAACGACTGCTAAGGACTGGCCATCGGGCGTCCAGTCCGCCCAAAACACATTGTCAAGCACCTCGCGCGGTGCGCCTCCAGCCAGCGGAACGCGCGCCAGAGTGCCGGACTGGAGAAACGCAGCCGTGTCGGTCGGGTGCAGGGAGATTGCAATCTCGCCCTTGGAGGAAACCGACAGAACCTGCGCGGACGGCAAGCCGATCGCCCGGGAATCGCTACTATCGAAGCGCGTGGAGAAGACCTCCTGGGGCTGTCCATCCCAGGCCGCACCATACACGATGGTTTGGCCATCCGGCGCAAAGCGCGCGGCCCAAATGGTGCCGTTGCGGAAGGTCACCTCATGGAAGGTCGGGTTGGCAGCGGCTCCGCGATGAGCGAAGTGATAAACGGCGGCCCACGACGCGAGTAAAAGCAAGCCTGCAAGCAACGGAAATAACCAGCGACGCGTGGTCCGCTCTTCCGGCATGGCGCGGACCCCGACGTGGCTGGAAGTCGAAATGTCGGTCAGGGCTTCGAGGTTGAAAGCTACGTCGCGAGATGACTGGAAGCGCTCAGCGGGATTCTTTTCCAGGCAGTGATGGACGATGCGTTGCAGCGCGGGCGAGATGTTGCGGTTAGTCTCGGCGAGTTCGGGCGGATCCTCTTTGAGGATCGCGCTCATGACGTCAGCCGAAGAATCGCCGTGAAAAGCGCGCTTGCCCGAGAGCATCTCGTAGAGGATTGCGCCGAAGGCAAAAATGTCAGAGCGCGAATCGGCGGATTTACCGCGAACTTGCTCAGGCGCCATGTAACCTACCGTGCCCATAACTGTGCCAGCGTCGGTGCCAACTTGCTGCGTGGGTGCGTCGCCAAGGGTCTCGCTGCCTTCGGGTCGGGTAAGCTTAGCAAGGCCAAAGTCAAGAATCTTCACCCGTCCATCGTTCGTCAGGAAGATGTTTTCGGGCTTCAAGTCGCGATGCACGATTCCCTTCTCGTGGGCAGCGGCGAGACCGCGAGCGATCTGCTGGGCATAGTCGATGACTTTGCGAGAAGAGAGCGGGCCGTTGCGCAGGCGGTCGCGGAGCGTCTCGCCTTCTAACAGTTCGGAAACCACGTAGGGCGCGCCGCGATCATCTCCAATATCGTGGATCGAAAGAATGTTGGGGTGATTCAGCGCCGCGGCGGCCCGGGCTTCCTGCGCGAAACGTTGCAGGCGGTCGGGATCGGAGGAGAATGATGCAGGAAGAATCTTGATCGCGACGTCGCGGTTGAGGCGGGCGTCTCGAGCGCGGTACACCTCGCCCATTCCGCCTGCGCCGAGCGGCGCTTGAATTTCATACGGGCCAAGTTTCGTGCCAGAGGTCACGGCCATGCGTGCGAATCATTATAGCCTTTCAATCGCAGATGTAACCGAACATCCATTCACGGACGCATAGCCTGGGACGAAGCGATCTTCATGGCTGGGGGACTGACGAGTCTGCAACCCGAACGATCGTGCAGTCGATCTGCTTGCCGCTGGCGTTCTTCACCTTGCCCTTGTTGCCATCGACTTGGTATTTCAACTCGCTGCCGACAACGTACTCGGTCGCGTTCAGAGATTTCTTTTCGTTCGAACGGCAGGTGTACTCCTTGCCTGCAGCCACGAACGTAAGGTCGTATTGCAGATTCTTGTGGTCTTTGCCAGTGGTTCCCGCTGGCTGGAAGTCCTTCAGCGTGGTCGTGCCCTGGATCTTCGATCCCGCGGTGGCCGTCATTGTTATGGAGATTATTAAGAGCGCTATCGCATTACCCTTACGCATAATCCGCCCTCCGAGTTGATTGTACGTTGAGAAAAGCTGTCGCCGCCCCGCAGCTCGGATAGGCTAGTTCGACATCGTACCCGAGCCTTGGGTCTCGACCTGCGTCATGCTCTTCGCGGGAGCATTCGGCGTCGTTCCGCCAGCGGGAGTTCCAGGTTGCTGCGGCGCGTACTTCGAGGCGCACTTGGCTTGCAGTTGTTTGGCGTGGAAGACGCCGTCGCGTCCGAAACTGCCGTCAGCCAACGCCTGAGAATTGTCCTTAAAGGTGTCAGGAGGTGGCTCGGTGCCGCTGTATGAGACGGCAAGTGACTGGTCGTTCTCGATCAGAACAAACTCAACTTTGGTGCCGTTCCGCTTGATGGAACCGGGCTGCACATTGCCCGCAACCCGCAGACGCTTAGTGTGGGCGGAGTCTCCCATTCCGCGCAGTTCCTTGATGGTCACGTAATAACTCTTACTTTCCTGAACGCCGGTATATGCCAGGTATCCGAGCGCTAGCAGGATGACTAGCGTCGCGCCGCCAAATTTAAGGTATCTGCTGGTTTCACTGGACATGAGAAAACTTCACCACCAATACAAACTCTATTCCTCCGCCCTGACCCGGTCAAGAAAAGTGTAGGGCGGACACTCCTGTCCGCCACATCTGACTCTGAGGGCGTCACCAAACGTGGCAGGCGTTGGCGCTCACCATGGGTTGCCCCGCCTTGCATCCCCAGGCCTGTTGGAACTCGGGCATGTTCTGGACGACACCGTTCACCCGCCATTTTCCTGGAGAGTGCGGATTCGTGGTTACATTCACCCGCGCGGATTCCGGTCGCCGCTTCTCGCACCACACCCGCGCGAAGCCGAGGAAAAAACGCTGCTCCGGCGTGTAACCATCGATCTTCTGGCCCTCTTTTCCGGTTTTGTCTTCTGCGATCATGCGCTCGAGCGCCATCAACGCGATGCGTGCGCCGCCGTTGTCGGCGGTGTTCTCGCCGAGCGTGAGCCGGCCATTGAGCTTAAGATCGTCAACCGCAACAAAGCTACTGTACTCATCGGCGACGCAGCTCGCCCGCTTTTCAAACTCCTTGCCGTCCTCAGGCGTCCACCAGTCGTGCAAATTGCCCTGCGGATCGAACTTGCGTCCCTGATCGTCGAAGCCGTGAGTCAACTCGTGGCCGATCACCAGTCCGATTCCACCGAAGTTCACGGCGTCGTCCATCTTCCTCTCAAAGAACGGCGGTTGCAGAATGCCTGCCGGAAATACGATTTCGTTGTAGGAACTGCTGTAATAGGCGTTGACCGTCGGCGGCGTCATGCCCCATTCCAGCCGATCGAGCGGTTTGCCAATCTTGGCGATTTCGCGCTTGGACTCGAATTCGTTGGCGCGCAGGAAATTTCCCAGCAGGTCACCCCGCACCACGGCAAGAGAGCTGTAATCTCGCCAAGCATCGGGATAGCCGATCTTGTTGCGAATGGCCTGCAGCTTGATTTTCGCCTGTTTCTTTGTATCGGCGGTCATCCAAGAGAGATTTTGTATATCTTCGTCCAGCGACTGTTCGAGCGCGTCGACCATTTTCAACATCCGCTGTTTACCGTCCGGGCCGAAAGTGACCTCCACGTATTTCTGCCCCAACGCCTCACCCAGCGAATTGTCGGTAAGGTCGACACAGCGCTTCCATCTGGCCTGGATTTCCTTCTGCCCGGTCAACGCTTGCCGCATCTTGAAGCTCGCATCCACGTAAGGCTGAGAAAGCCACGGCGCAGCCCCTCGCAGCAAATGCCAGCTCACATAGATCTTCAGGTTGTCCAGCGACTCGGACTCCAGCACGCCGTTTACCTGCTTGAAGAACTCCGGGTTGCTGACATTCAACTCTGAAAAACTGGGTGCATCCGCCGAGGCGAAGAAGCGGTCGAGATAAAAATTCGAAGCCAGCGCGACGGCCGCATCTTTGGTCATCTTATGGTCTCGCGACTTGGGATCACGGCGGAGAGTGCGGTCCATGGAATCTTTCGCCAATCCCGTCTCGATGCGCAAAACGGTCTGCGCCGACTCCGCCGCCTGCGTTGGGGACTGGCCAGCAAGGATGAAGACCTGGGTGACGTATTCCACCAGGTGCTTGCGCATTTCTATCATCCGTGCGTCATCTTTGATGTAGTAGTCGCGGTCTGGCAGTGACAAACCGCCCTGGTCAATGTACGCGATGACTTGATCCGCGTTATGCAGGTCAGAGTTGGAATAGAAATTGAACAGCGGACTCGGGCCCATAAGATGCACGCGCGCGACGGCATCAATGAGCGCGGCTTTATCGTTCACCGTCGAGATGCGGTCAAGTTCAACCTTCAGGGATCCCAGACCTTTGGCGTCCACCGTCTTCTCATCCATGCAGGAGCTGTAGAAATCGCCGATCTTTTGCTCGACTTGAGTTCGGCTGGGATCGTTGGCTGAGGCCTTTTCGAGAATCTCCCGCAGCGTCACCAGATTCCGTTCGTCCAGTTCGACAAAGCTGACCCATGCGCTCTGGTCTGCTGGAATTTCCGCCTTCTTGAGCCAGTTACCGCATGCGTATTGATAAAAATCGACGCAGGGGTCCAGGGTTTTATCGATGTTGTCGATGCTGAAACCCGGTCCCAGTTTCGCAGTTGAATCGGTTTGGGCAGGGACCCCCACAGTCATGAATAATAGGAACAACGGCAAAGAACGCAGTAAGCGCATGTGGCCTCGTTTTCAGTCGAAGGAAGATTCTAAAGCTCAAGCTTTTGGACGGACAAGCAAAGAAAAGGATATGTCTCACGCGGGGTACGAGATGGGACCCATCCGGAAGCGCACCGAAAGCGAGTTGCGGAGTTTGCGGGCTTCAATCTCATTTGGCAGCGTATAATCGCTTTTTGAAGAATCCCGAAAAGGTGGAAAGTCATGGCTCCCTCGAACGGCAATTCCGGCAACGGTAATCACAGTGACAACGGACACAGTGTTCCCCGGCCACGGGTCGAGTGGATCGCTCGCCGCAAGACCGAGAATCGCGACGGCAATTTCTCCCAGATGCACTATGCCCGCAAGGGTGTGATCACAGAAGAAATGACCTATGTAGCGGAGCGAGAAAAGCTTTCGCCGGAACTCGTTCGCGACGAAGTGGCCCGCGGCCGCATGATTGTTCCAGCGAACGTCAATCACCCGGAACTTGAGCCCATGTGCATCGGCGTGGCGTCGCTGTGCAAGATCAACTCCAATATTGGCAATTCCGCCGTTACCTCGAACATTGACGAGGAGCTCAAAAAGTTGCACACGTCCGTTCATTACGGCGCCGACACTGTCATGGATCTTTCGACCGGCGGCAACATTCACGAGATTCGCGAAGCCATTCTGCGTCACTCCCCGGTTCCGATCGGGACAGTGCCGATATATGAGGCGATCTCGCGTGTGAAACGCATCGAAGACTTGAATGCCGAGGTAATGCTCGAAGTGATCGAAGAGCAGGCCGAGCAGGGCGTGGATTACATGACCATTCACGCCGGCGTGCTGATTCAGTATCTGCCGATGGTTTCCAAGCGCATTACCGGAATCGTGAGCCGCGGGGGCGCGATTCTAGCGCAATGGATGGCCCACCATCACAAACAGAATTTTCTTTATGACCGCTTCGGCGACATCTGCAAGATTTTCGCCAAGCACGACGTTTCGTTCTCGCTGGGCGATGGCCTGCGTCCCGGCTGCATCGCCGACGCCAGCGATGAAGCCCAATTCGCCGAACTGAAGACCCTCGGTGAACTGACCAAAAAAGCCTGGGAACATGATGTGCAGGTGATGATCGAAGGCCCCGGCCACGTGCCGCTCGACAAGATCAAAGAGCAGGTCGACAAAGAAAAAGAGCTTTGTCACGAGGCGCCGTTCTACACGCTGGGCCCGCTGGTCACCGATATCGCCCCCGGATACGACCACATCACGTCGGCTATTGGCGCGGCCATGATTGGCTGGCACGGGGCGGCGATGCTTTGCTACGTCACCCCTAAAGAGCATCTCGGACTGCCGAACGAGAAAGATGTGAAGGATGGAATCATCGCCTATAAGATCGCAGCCCACGCCGCGGACTTGGCGCGGCATCGCCCCGGCGTTCAGGACCGTGACGACGCCCTGAGCTATGCCCGCTACAAGTTCGACTGGGAGAAGCAATTCGCCCTGTCACTCGATCCCGAGACCGCCCGCTCCATGCACGACGAAACCCTGCCCGATGACTACTACAAAGAAGCTGCGTTCTGCTCCATGTGCGGCCCCAAATTCTGCTCGATGAATTATTCGAGCAAGGTGGATGAGTACAACAAACAGGTTCACGGCCTCGAAAAGAAAGACTATTCGCAGCTGGTGGAGAAGCTAGTATCACTCAAGTAAAACTCACTTAGCGACGGACGCCGTCATCTGTTGTCTCGTCAATCCCGCAGGCTATCCGAATAGCCGCATGAATCCGGTCGCGGGCAGATTCGGCACCAGGAATGACGCATCTTGTATGCCCGCAACTCGGGCCAACGATTCCGCAGCCAGGTAGCCGCTGCGTACTGCGCCTTCCATGGTGGCGGGCCATCCCGTCGCGGTCCAATCTCCGGCGAGAAATACTCTTGGCCAGACCGTCTCCGCGCGGGGACGAAAGACATCCACCCCGGGCCGAGGCGAATAGGTCGCATGGACTTCCTTGATGACTGTCGATTTCACCAGGTTCGCTTCCCGTGCGCCGGGGAAAAACTCGCGCAGTTCGGCGAGCGCCAACTCGACGATTTCGGCTCGCGACTTCTCGACCAGCGTCTTCGATGAGCTCACGACCAGTTCCACATAGCTGCCGTTCTCGTTGCGTCCCAGCAGTTTCGATTTGTGAAACATCCACTGAATGGTTCTGTCGAGCAATACAGCATGATCAAGGTCGGTGATCTGGCGGTCGAACCAAAGATGAATTCCGGTGATGGGCGAAGTTTCAAATCGCCCCAGAGTTTGTCGAAGCGGCTCCGCAGCGGCGGTCTGGGGCAGTATGCGAGACATCACGTCGAAGGAAACTGCAAAGACAACGAAGTCGAAGGTCGATTCTTCGCCTGATGCGAGCAGCGTCACGGTATCCGGCCCGCTCGAAAACGATTCCACACCGCTGCGCACTCGAATCTCACCGCCGCGGGCCGTGATGTAGTCTCCAGCCACGCCATAAAGATCAGTCAGAGGAACAGTTGGCACGCCCATTCGACCAGCCGCCACCGACTTCAAAAAAGACTCCCGCACCACCTGCGCTGCGTAGGGCACAGACATTCGGTTAAGCTCTTCGTTCAATGCGCTCACCAGCACCGGCTTCCAGAAGCGCTCGATCGCTTGCCCCGTTTGTCGGTGGCGATGCAACCATGTCAAAAATGATTCGCCAGACTCTCGCGGAGTTGCCGGTGCAAGAGCTGCCATGGCAACGGCAATCGAGGTCTTGTCCAAAAAGTTCAGACAATCCGCGCGCAAGAACGCAGCAGCATTGTGGAGCGGCGCAGGCATCTTCGTTGGCTCGATCAAGGAGGCACGTCCGCCGGGCTCCAGGAAAGTCAGCCGATCGTACCAACGGATCTTGCCTTCGACGCCCAATCGCTCATAGAACTGGATGAGGTTGGTGCAGCAGCCGAGCAACACGTGCTGGCAGTTGTCCACCACCTCGCCCGTGCCGGGATGCTGATAAGAAGAAGCGCGCCCGCCGAGATAAGGGCGACGTTCGAACAGGGTCACGCGAAAGCCGCTGACCGCAAGCGCGCAACCAGCGGCCAGTCCCGCCAATCCCCCCCCCACCACGGCAACTCGGGAATTTTGTGCGTGATGCTCGCTCATCAGGACAAGCGTTTCAGGAAGCCTTTGGCCAGAATGCCGAGCTTCTCGCGTACGGTAAGGCTGACCTTTTCATTTCCAGTGAAGACGTCGTATCCGCGTTGCGCAATCTTGTCGAGCAACCTCTGATAGATTGTCATCAGCACCCAGAGCGCGGGCTGGCTGTCCTCGTCGATCAGCGGAATGAGTTCCTCTCCCGCACGGTAATACTCGCGAGCCCGGTCGGCCTCCATGGCCAGGAGCGGGCGAAAGATTGCAGGATCCGAGACTGATTCCAACCCAGAGAGTGAAATTCCAAACTTGTTCAGATCCTCTTCCGGCAGATAAACGCGGCCCACGCTGGCGTCTTCTTTGACGTCGCGAATAATGTTGGTGAGCTGAAAAGCGAGCCCCAGGCGCTCGGCCAAAGGCTCGGCGGCGGGATCACGATACCCGAACACGTGAATGCAAACCAGACCCACAACCGAAGCCACCCGGTAACAGTACTGGTAGAGATCGTCGAAAGTCCGGTAGTGCACGCTGAGCGCTAACGGCACAGGAGGCGCGCCGGTTCGACTCTGGTCCGCGCCTGGGCCGCCCTCAACATCCATCGCAGTGCCATAAGCCAACTGATCGAGCAGCCCCACGCGAATGTTGTAACGCCGCTGCACGTCGGTCAGAGCCAGAAGCACAGGCTCGTCGGTCGGATGCCCCGACTGGGCGCGATGAAATGCGTCGAGCCAAGCCGTAAGTTTCTGCCGCCGATCGTACTGCGAGAGAGATTCATCGTCGGCTATATCGTCACAGCGCCGCATGAAGGCATACACGGCACATAGCGCCTGACGCTTGGCCCGTGGCAACACCAGGAACGCATAGTAGAAGTTCTTGGCGGCCGCCCGCGTAATGTGCCGGCAGACCGAATACGCAACCGCAAGCTGCGATTCGGTCGGCGCGAACGGTGTAGGAGCGGGCTGAACCGCTGCGCTCATGTCCGATTTCTCCACAGCAGCTTTCCCCAGGCCACTCGCGCCACCAGCGCCAGTTTACGCGGTTTCGAAATCGCCGGACGCCTACCCAGCACGTTGTATCCCTGGGCCTCGATAGCATTCAAAATCTCCTGTCCACCCCGGCTGAACAACTCAATATCAAGCGCGAGTTCGCGATCCACTTTCTCAACCAACGGCAAACCACGACGGAACCAATCGCGAGCGCGCTCCACTTCGAACTGCATCATGTCGCAGAAAGCCGCCGTGTTCCGCCGGGCCGCGATGTCATCTTCCGTGACGCCGAATCGGCGCAGGTTTTCCTGAGGAAGATAAATCCGTCCGTTGGCATAGTCGACGCTCACATCCTGCCAAAAGTTCGCCAACTGCAGAGCTGTGCAAGTACAATCCGAAAGCGCCTGCCGTTCCGCATCCCGATATCCGCAGACGTACAGCACCAGATGTCCCACGGGGTTCGCCGAGTAGTGGCAATAGCGCACCACATCTTCGAACGTGGAGTAGCGCGAAACCCGCTGATCCTGTCGAAACGCGGTCAGCAGATCGACAAAGGTCTGCTTCGGAATATCACACTTGCGAATCGTTTCTGCCAAGGCTACAAACACAGGATGCCGCGGACTTCCGGCATAGCAAGCATCCAGTTCGGCTTCCCACTGATCCAGCAATTGCAAAGACGAATTAGCATCGCCAACTTCATCCCCCAGATCATCCGAGATGCGGCAATAGGCATAGATATTGAAAAAATCCTGACGCAGCCTCTGCGGAAGAAACCAGGTCGCAACTGAAAAATTCTCATAGTGCGATCGCGCCAGACGACGACAGTACGCTTGAGCCTCAGATTGTGTCGGTGGTTCCGCAGGGAAGGCGTACTCAGCCGGAAGCCTGCCCCACCCCGGCAAGGTGGAGGAAATCTCAGCGCGGGAGTCACTGGCGATAGATGACATGGTTCAATTCGTCAACATGGGCGCGAGTGCCCTAGCGCGGTCAGAAAAACTCCCGCGTCAGTGCCCGGGAATAATCGCGGTCTTGATATCTCCGTTGCGGTCGAGCATATGATGGAAAACCTGCTGCAGCCGGGAAAGCGGAGCTTCGCCAGTAATGTAATCAGTGGAACGAATCTTCTTCTCAGCGATCAAGGCAAAAGCCCGGCGCACCGTCTCCGGCGTATGATGGAAGGTCGCTTTCAGCGTGACCTCCGAATAATGCAGCCGGTTAGTATCGAGCTCCACCTTGGTGCCGCTGGCGCATCCGCCAAAGAAGTTCACCGTCCCACCCTTGCGCACCATGTCGATGGCCATCTCCCACGCTTCCGGACGTCCCACGGCCTCGACCACCACATCGCTCCCACGCATCTCAGGAGAAATTCTTCGTACCGCTTCCACCGGATCTTTCACCTTGGTGATCTGCACCACCTCATGCGCGCCCATGTGCTTTGCCGCCTGCACCTGCGAGTCGCGTTTCACCACAGAAATCACGTTGCAGCCAACCGCCTTGGCAACCTGCACGAACATCAACCCGATGGGGCCGCCGCCAATCACGGTAACCGTATCGCCAATCTCCACCCCGGTCTCATGCAAGCCGCGGAGCACGCAGGCCAGAGGCTCAACCATCGCCGCTTCCTCGTAGCTCACATCTGGCGGGATCGCCAGCATGTTGATCTCAACAATGCGCCGCGGAATCCGAATGTATTCGGCATAAGCTCCATTGTTGAACAAAAGGTCTTCGCAAAGATTGGCTTGGTGTTTGGAACAGTAAAAGCACATCTGGCAGGGCGCGGAATTCAACGCCACCACCCGCATTCCCCTCTTAAACCCGCGCACCCCCGGCCCGACTTCCTCGATCACCCCGGCCAGTTCGTGCCCGAACAGCGCCGGAGGAACAATCATGCGCGCGTGGTAGCCTCGCTGGTACACCTTGAGGTCAGTGCCGCAAGTCAGGGCGACTTGCACCTTCACCAAAACCTCGCCGTCGCCTACTCGAGGAATAGGAACTCTTTCGATTTTCACGTCCTCTTTGCCATAGAGGACCGCAGCTGTCATCTTTCCGTTCACTCTTTATTTCCTTCCTACCAACTGCCCGCTTGAATCACGATCTTCATCGAGTCAGGCTGCGGACTGGCCGCCACCTTCAAGGCTTCCACACTCTGTGACAAAGAGAAGCGGTGACTGATCAAACCCTCCAGGTCCATCTCACGGCTCATCACGAAGCGCACCGAATCCTGCTGCAACTCAACCGACGCGCTATACGAGCCCAACAATCTCTTTTCGTCCACGCAGATGGCGGCGGGATCAATGGTAGCTTCCCCGCGAACCGTCTGCGCAAATAGCAAAACCCGGCCTCCCGGACGCACTGCATCCATCGCCGTCCGAATCAGGCCGTTCCCTCCGACCGCTACAATCGCTGCGTCGGCTCCACGTCCATCCGTCAACGCCCGCACCGTTTTCACCGTGTCGGCGCTCGACGCGTCAATCACATTGGTTAAACCGTACCTTTTGGATATTGTAAGCCTTTGGGGATACAAATCGGAAGTTACTACCGTTGCCCCCGATCGTTTGGCCAATGTACTCAATATGATGCCAATCGGCCCTTGTCCAATTACGAGAACACTTTCCCCCGGCAAAAGTTGCAGAGTTTCGATACCCTTCATGCAGGTGTTCACGGGTTCGACAAAACACGCCTGCTGAAACGACACGCCATCCGGGATGCGAACCGTACCTTGGTTGACGATCCAATCCATCACCCGCACATATTCCGCGAAGCCGCCCCCCGACGGCTCGAAGCCTGCCGTGCACCCAACTTTCTTGTAAGTCTCGCACTGTGCAAAAGTCTTGTGCCAGCAGTAGTAGCAATCACCGCAGGGAATGTGATGGAACACCACGACTCGATCACCCGGCTTGAACTGGCTGACGCCCTGCCCTGTCGCCGCCACCACCCCCGATGTTTCATGTCCAAAGATGCGCGGCCCGGCGTGCGAACCGCTGGCGATCTTCTTCAAATCCGTTCCGCAAATACCACAGGTATGCACACGGACCAGCAACTCGCCCGGCCCGATCTCCGGCACAGGCACGCTTTCCACCCGAACGTCGTTCACGCCCCGGTAAACCGCAGCCTGCATCGTAGCCGGAATCGACGGCCTGGTTTCCTCGACCGTAAATTGTCCAGCGATTGCCATGAATCTTTATCGTGTCATCCCAGAATCCGTGTCATCCCGAACGGAGTGAGGGATCCCGCGCGCCCTCGTCACCAACAGCGTCCCATGGAATTTCTGCCACGAATCCCACACAGACTCCGCAACTTGTTCACCTCGATCAAAATCTCTGCGTCGCGGTCCTCGATATTGGAGGCAGCTCCGTCCGTGAAGCCCCGGATCTCTCTTGCTCCCGAATGTATCTCCCCAGTTCAGCGCAGAGCGCCATCGATGCCTTCGCGCTATTCCTCGCAAGGCGTAACACTCGCAGCCAGAGCCACGGCCGCAACACGGCAAACACCACAAACCTTCCAACCTGAAATTGGCCGTCTGCAATCACGAACCGATCCATCGCCGGCATGGCAAAACTGCTCTCGTCCGAAATCGCCTTCACCGCCATGAACCGCACACCCCGGGCCTGCGCGCCCCGGGCCACCTCCGCAGCTTCCATGTCAACCGTCTGCGCACCGTAAAACTCAGCCAACTTCGCCTTTTGCTCCACTCCAGCAATGCCGGCACCGCTCACCAACACGCCAAAGCCCGCGGCTATTTCTACGCTGCTGCCATCTCGCGCGTCAACGACCCGGCCAGGTGAAAAAATCTCTCCCACCTTCAATTCCGGATCGAGCCCGCCGGCGAAACCCACCGACAACACAAGCTCAGGTTGATACAAGGCGATGGCAGCCTCGGTAGCCCGCCGTGCAGCCTCGCCCCCGATGCCGCCACACACCAGCACCGTCTCGCCACTCTCAAAAAACGCAAACCGCCGCCCCTCGTGCTCCCGCTCAACTCGACCCCAGTTCCGGACCAGCGCACGAACCTCGCGCTCAAGCGCAGCAACCATCGCGACCTTGACCGAGAATGCCATCTACCCGTTCTCAATTATCAATCCAAGGAGCGTCGACCCCATTTTGTCATTCCGAGGAGCGACGCGACGAGGAATCCGCTGTCCTCAGCCCCAAAACGAACCCAGCCCCCAAGCTTCGCGACGACACGCCGGATACATTACCCTCTCCCCGCATACCCGTTTGCCTGAAACCACTCCACGGCCCTACGCAAAGCCCCATCCACCGGAACCACATTCCATCCCAGGTCACGCTCCGCTTTCGCGCACGAAACAAACATCTTCTTTCGCCCCATGCGCACTGCGTCAATGGTTGCCCGCGGCTCCCTGCCCAAAATACGTCCCGTCACCACTTCGTCCACAACGCCGGTTGCGAGCGCCAGCACATAAGGAACTTTCACCGTGGGCGAGGGCAATCCGGTGATCGCCTCCAGCTTGTCGAGAATCTGCTTCAACGTCAGATTCTCTCCGCCCAGAATATACCGCTGCCCGCTTCTTCCGTTCTCGAGCGCCGCCACATGTCCGCGAGCGCATTCCGCGACGTCCACCAGATTCAAACCCGTATCCACATAAGCGGGGAACTTCCTCTTCAGAAAGTCCACGATGATTCGCCCCGTGGGAGTGGGCTTGATGTCGCGCTCGCCAACCGGCGTGCTGGGATTGACCACCACCACATCCATTCCGCTGCGTCCCGCCTCGAGCGCAACTTCCTCGGCCATGAACTTGGACCGCTTGTACGGGCCAATCATACTGTCGAGCGAAACCGGAGAGTCCTCGTCCGCCGGACGCCCGTTCGAGGTGAACCCCATGGTCGCGACGCTCGAGGTGTAAACCACCCGCCGTACACCGTTTTTACGCGCCGCGTCGAGAATCGCCCGCGTACCGTCCACATTGGCGCGAAACATCTGTCCTGGATCGCGCACCCACAGCCGGTAGTCAGCCGCAACGTGAAACACGACGTCACAGCCCGCCATCGCCGTCTCAACGGAAGCCGGATCGCGCAGATCGCCGATTACGCGATCCGCATTCAACCCCTGGATATTTTTCGGATCGCTGCTGGCCCGAACCAGCAACCGCAGATCGGCACCCTGTCCGGCCAGTACACGCGCCACGTGACTGCCCACGAAACCCGTTGCGCCAGTGACGAAAGCTTTCATCAGAGCTGTCAGCTGACAGCTGAGAGCTACTCCAGCTTCTCCGGCGCCAGCGAAATATCTTTCTCGCCCGCCGCCTTCTTCTCCCAATACTGTCGCACCCAGGTTTCCCAACTCTTTCCCGCAGCCATATCGCGGCCGGTAAAAGCCAGCGCGCCAATCTCTGCGTAAGGAATTTTTATCTTGGAAGAGCCGTCCTTCGGCAACAATCGCACGAAGCTGTCGGCCAGGCCTGCGCCACTGTTGCGATCGAAAATGTAGCCTTCAACTATCGTGCCGTCTTTCCGCGTTATGGAAACGTCGCCGCGGTAATCGAACGCCTGCTCCAGCGCCTCGCGAAGCTCTCCTTCGTTCGCCAGCGACGGAACCGATCCCTCAAGCTTTTCGTGAGCCGTTCCCGGTGCAACTTCCAGCAACTCCGGATCCGCGGACACAGAAGGCCCGTGCCCGGACTCGCGCCCGTTCAAACCCGCGTCTCCTCGCCCATCGGCGCGTCGATCTGCACCAGAGGATTGAAGGCATGCACCGGCTTGGTCGGCTCATCCAGCAACCGGAGCGCAGAAGCGTCTTGATATTCGCCGAACATGCGTGCCTTCACTTCCTGCCACATTCCCTGCACTGATCCGAACAGTTCATTTACCGCGGAAGCTTCGTATCCGCTATGTACCATGCAATTCGCGCACTTCGGATTGCCCGACTCCGTCCCGTAATTGTCCCAAGCCGTCGTCTCCAGCAATTCAGCAAACGAATCCGCGTACCCGTCTTGCAGCAGGTAACAAGGCTTCTGCCATCCGAAAACATTGAAGGTAGGCATACCCCAGGGCGTACAGGCGTACTCCCGTTTCCCCATCAGGAACTCGAGAAACAACGCCGATTGGTTGAAGCGCCACTTCTTATTGCGATTGGAAAGCATGGCGCGAAACAATCGCCGCGTGCGAGCCCGCCCCAGAAAGTGCTGCTGATCCGGCGCCTTGTCGTACGAGTAAGCCGGTGAGAGCATCATGCCCTCGACACCCAAATCCATCATCTCGTCGAAGAAAACACGCACGCTCTTCGGATCCGCCCCATCAAATAGCGTGGTGTTGGTGGTCACGCGGAAACCGCCAGCCAGCGCAGCTCTGATCCCTTCGACGGCCTTGTCGTACCCGCCCTCGAGGCAAACTGAAAAGTCGTGATGCTCTCTCTGCCCATCCATGTGAACGGAAAAAGTCAGGTACTTGCTGGGCTTGAAAAGATGAATTTTGTCTTTCAGCAGAAGCGCATTGGTGCACAGATAAATATATTTCTTGCGTGCCACCAAGCCTTCCACAATCTCGCCAATTTGCGGATGCAGGAGGGGTTCGCCACCAGGAATCGAGATCGTGGGCGCACCACACTCATCGACCGCCCGGAAACATTCCTCAGGCGTAAGCTGCGACTTCAACACATGCGCCGGATACTGAATCTTCCCGCAACCCGCGCAAGCCAGATTGCACCGGAACAGCGGCTCCAGCATCAACACCAGCGGATACCGCTTGCGTCCCTTAAGCTTCTGCTTGAGGACATAAGTAGCAACCGTCCACATCTGAGAAATCGGCAGCGCCATCAGTCAGCCTCTCCGTTACCGCTCTAACCTACCCACCTTTGTCATTCCGTCTCCCCCACTTTGTCATTCCGGGGAGCGAAGCGACAAGGAATCTGTTTTCTCGCCGGCTGGCGCCAGGAACACGATCCTCGCGCTACCCAATCCGCCGCACGCCAGTTCCCTGCCCAGCCCCGGCCATAGCCTTGGCATACGTCGTCAACGCGATCAACGGGAAATACTGCCGGTACAACGTATAAGTCAGATAAAACACCCGCGGGAAACCCGTGCCCGTAGTCTGCGGCTCATCCCAACCACCATTCTTCTTCTGCGTCTTCAGCAAATACGCGACCCCTCGCGCCACAGAATCGCTGCGCGTATCATTCGCCGCCAGCAATCCCATCACTCCCCAGGCGGTCTGGGAGGGTGTGCTTGGGCCTACTCCACGTGTGCTGGGATCATCGTACGAGCCGCACGACTCGCCCCAGCCCCCATCCGGATTCTGCACCATGCGCAACCACTCCGCGCCTTGCTGCACATAGGGCTCGTGATGATCGATGCCCATCGCTTCCAGCCCGCGCAACACCTGCATCGTCCCGTAAATGTAATTCACGCCCCAGCGGCCGAACCACGAACCGTCCGGCTCCTGCTCTTCACGGATGAACTTCAGCGCCTTCTTCACTCGCGCATCATTCTTGTCATATCCATAAGCCGCGAGCATCTCGAGGATTCGCCCGGTGATGTCGACTGTCGGCGGATCAAGCATGGCGTTATGGTCGGCGAACGGAATGTGCTCAAACACCATGCGGGTGTTGTCTTTGTCGAACGACGCCCATCCGCCGTTTTTACATTGCATGGAAAAGATCCACTCAATGGCCCGCTGCACCGACTCCCGCTGGTAGCGGCCATTGGGATGCTCCACCTGACCCAGTCCGAGACAGACCATTGCGCTGTCATCGACGTCCGGATAAAACTCATTGTTGAACTCGAAGTACCAGCCTCCCGGCTGCCCTTCCTTGTTCTTCACTTTCCAGTCGCCGACAGTGCGGACCTGCTTCTGCAGAATCCAGTCGGCGCACTTCACCATGCGCAGATCATTGCTCGGAACACCGGCTTCGCCCAATGCAAACATCGCATAGGCCGTGTCCCAGATCGGCGACATGCAGGGCTGCATCCGGAAGGTATCCCCTTCTTCGATTCCCAGCTTCTCGAATTCATCCAGCGCGCGAATCACCTGCGGATCATCGAGCGAATATCCTAGACAACGCAGCGCGATAATCGCATTCAGCATCGATGGATAGATCGCCCCCAGCCCATCGCTCATTTCAAAGCGTTCCAGCATCCACTTCTCCGCTCGCTTCAGCGCAAGCCAGCGCAGCGGGCGAATGTGAACCAACTCGAACCAATGGGTTACGCGGTCAAACACCAAAAAGAAGTTGCGCCAGGAGATCAGCTTCTTTGACCAGTGCAGTCGCATACGCGACTTGTCGCGGCCACCTACGAATAGTTCGTCGACTCCCATTTCGTCGGGAATCTTCTTGAAAGGCTTTTTCGCGTAGCAGATCGAAAGCGGCACCAGAATCGCCCGCGACCACGAAGAAATCTCGTAGATGTTGAACCAGAACCAATTAGGAAACAGCACAATCTCCGGCGGAATCGCAGGCACGGCGTCGTAATCGAACTGCCCAAGAAAACACAAATAAATCTTGGTGAAGGTGTTGACCTCCGTCACCCCACCCATCTCAAGAATTCTCTTCCGCGCCCGCACCAAAGCCGGATGCTCCGGAGTATAACCGCTAAGCTTCAAAGCAAAATAAGCCTTTACGCTGGCAGAAATATTCGACGGGGCGTCGACGTAAATGCCCCAGCCGCCGTCCTCGTTTTGATACTTGAGGATCCAGTTGCAGCACTTTTGAAAGCGCGCAGGATCGCCCGTGCAAAGCAACGTGTGCAGCAAAATGTAGTCTGATTCGAGGGTCGTGTCGGCGATCAGTTCGCCGCACCAGTAGCCTTCTTCATGCTGCTGGGAGAATAAGAACTTGCGCGCGCCGTCGACGGCGGCCGCAACCCGGCTCGACAGGTCGTCTATTTTTCCGAATCTTAACTGCGGTGCACTCGACGCCGAAGATGAAGGGGAGGTTTCGTCCATTTATTTCTTTTACTCCGCACTAACCGCGCTGGGGGCGCTGGCGATCGCTTCCACAATCTCGGGAGGCAAGCCAAAGCGCACGTTCTCGGGCATGACTTCAACTTCCTGCACGTTGCCGAAGCCTTTGCTGCTCAAAAACTTCACCACTTCTTCGACCAGACACTCCGGCGCTGAAGCGCCCGCGGTTAAAGCAATCGTCTTCACGCCTTCCAGCCACTCCGGCCGGATGTTCTGGTAGCTGTCAATTAGATGCGAACCCGTGCCCAGGTTGCGCGCAACTTCTACCAAACGATTCGAATTTGAGCTGTTATCCGAGCCCACCACCAGCAGCAGATCCGCATCCGAAGCCACATGCTTCACCGCAACCTGCCGGTTTTCCGTGGCATAGCAAATGTCCTGCGCCGCCGGCCCCTTGATATTCGGAAACCGCTCGCGCAGGGCAGCAATAATGTCCTTGGTCTCGTCTAGACTCAATGTTGTTTGCGTCAAGTAAGCCACGCGATCGGGATTCGGCACGGTCAGTGACTTCACCTGCTCGGGCGACCCAACCACTTGCGTCACCACCGGCGCCTCGCCCAAAGTTCCAATCACCTCATCGTGGTCGTGATGTCCGATCAGAATCAGCGAATAGCCTTCCTTGGCAAACTTGACCGCCTCCACGTGAACCTTCGTAACCAGCGGACAGGTCGCATCAATCACCCGCAAATTGCGCGCCGCACTGGCTTCGCGCACCTCCGGCGAAACGCCATGCGCGCTGTAAATCACCCGCTCACCGGGAGGAACCTCATCCACGCTGTCCACAAAGATCGCACCCTTGCCCTGCAGCTCCTCGACCACAAAGCGGTTGTGCACGATCTCCTTTCGGACGTAGATGGGCGGCCCAAAAGCCTCCAGCGCAATCCGGACGATGTCAATCGCCCGCACCACCCCCGCGCAAAAGCCCCGGGGCTTCAATAAAAGCAGCGTCTTGCCATTGCTATTCGGCACGATAGGTTCCTGTAAGGGTACACTTCCCCACTATGGTTTTATCTATTTAAGCTACCTGAAAGAACCATTTTGGTCAACGTAAGCCCAACAAGAACATAGGATTAGCAGTAATCGGCGATATCCAGCAGCGAACGGTCGCTTGGGTGGCGCGGACACTCCTGTCCGCGGCTTTTGAGGATGATTAAACCCATCAACCTCAAAACCGTCGAATCCGCCCTTTGGCCAAAATCTTGTCAAGCCCCCCAGACCCCCATTTTTCACCCAACCCACTCATTCCATGGCGAAAATAAACTTAAAAACCATGTCATGTTTACCCTGGTCAACCTGCTATTCTAGAAGAGTAGGCTTTGTGGAGGCGCGGGCTTCAACCCCCGCGCCTTTTTCTTTGTCCGCAGCCGCTCCAAAATCCCACAAGAAATCTGATAGGAGAAAAGACTGGCACAGCCTGACCGCTGATGCCTTTCTTGATTTGCCCATGAAAAAGCACTGCCAGGCTCGCTCACGATTCGCCGACGCCCGCCCAGCAACCGCCGACCACCCCGCGCTCGTAACCGCAAACGCCAGGGAGAACTCGCCGAACTGGCCTTCATGAGCAAGGCAGCCAGCCTCGGCTTCGGAGTCGCCAAGCCCTACGGAGACAGCGAACGCTTCGACTTCATCCTGAGCTGGAACCGCCATCTCTGGCGCGTGCAAGTAAAGTCCACTCGCACCGCCAAGCGCGGCGTCTACGAGATAAGCGCACACGGTTGCTGGGGGGACGCGACATTTACACCAAGGACGAAATCGATTTCATCGTCGCCTACGTCGTCCCCGAGAACGCCTGGTACGCGATCCCCATCGAAGCCACGCGGGGCCGCAAGCGTCTGTGCCTCCATCCCAACGTCCCCGTCCGCGCCTGCTACAAATACGAAAAGTACCGCGAAGCCTGGTGGCTATTGAAGCCAACCCCGCGCTAACCACGAAAATAAAATGGGTGCCCCACCCTTAACGTCGTGCTCTTCGACGTTAGGGTGGGAACTTTGACTTTTCGTTTGCGGACGCCCCAGATCTCGCAGGGTGCCCCACATCTCGCGCTTTTCGAGATGTGGGTGTACGAAGCGGACACAACTTCGCCACACTGTCATCCTGAGGAAGCGCAGGCCTTCGCAATGCGAAGGCCTGCCAACGAAGGATGTCTGCACTCTAAGCCCCCAAACCCTCTTGTTGTCATCCCGAGCAAAGCGAGGGATCTGCAGTCCTCACCGTTACACGAAGGCGTCCGGTGCCTCGCGGGTGGCCCATCCTAACGTCGTTCTCTTCGACGTTAGGGTAGGGATTTTGGCGGTCGGGTCGCGGGTGCCCGACATCTCGCGCTTTTCGAGATGTGGGCGTCGGAACTCAGCCACCCCCAATCCGCCGTCATCCTGAGGCAGCGCAGGCCTTCGCACCGCGAAGGCCCGCCAACGAAGGATCTCTGCACTCTCCAGGCTCTACGCAAGAGCGAATCGGGTGCCCCACATCTCGCGCATTTCGAGATGTGGGTGTCAGGAAGCGAAAGACGCCGTAGATCAGACGACGTGCAGGCATGATCCGCTCGTCTAGGGCGGGCGCTTTTAAGGTTGCGGTTGATTTTCGAGCTAATTCGCTTTGATCGAAAAACGGGGCATGCGCCCGGCGTTGGCTGGAGGACGCGCTTAAGATTTCACAATCGCTTGGAGACCCTTGGACACACGACTGGTGCTTACTAATTTCCCAAAAGCGTCCACTGTGTCCGACACGATCGACATCGCGGAGAATATCAGCTTCTCGGCAGAAGTATGTGAACAGATTGCGCGAAGTCCCTCCGGTATCTGCCTCCCCGCTAGAAGCCTGAATTCCAAGCCGGGAATAAGACAGTTGAACGCATGAAAACCAGGGGCCCTGCCCCGTCGCGGCGTGTAGGCTGCTGGCAACACATCCTTTGTAGGCCAAACAGAAACCAAAATGACAATGTCCGCAGGAAACGTATCCCCAGCAAGAAGCGTCGAATTCGCTCTTCAAAAGGTCCAAGATCGATGCCTTCCGTCAGGCCCTACACATTCCTCCATGTGTGGGCCGATGCTCTCCAAAAAACACTCAGCGCAAAGTAAACGAGAGCATCCATCTTGACCTCCGGTATCGCAGCCGACGAGTAGTACGCGAACTCTTCACTCGCTCCGATCGGCTTGGTTGCAGCCACCGCTTCCTGTATCCGAAACCCCTCGGGACGAGCCATGTCTGCCAACACCCACGCTTCACCCAATTTGCTAAATCGCTCTTCGCATTCAGCACAAAGGACACGACCAGTGATCTGCCCAGACGTAGTCAGCGAAATGCAGCTCGTGACCAAAACTGGGTTCGGTTTTTTGCTCATCAACATCTCTCAGCTGTGCATAGACCGCCGCGGGGAGAAAATGGCTCTCCCGAAGGTCTCGATTCTCTTTGCAGAGCTTACACAGAGGCATCTAGATGTCTCTCTCCTGACAAACCATCAGGCGGCTGGCCGAGCTTTCGGCACTTCGCGAAGGCTACTTAAGCATTGGTCTTCAACATCTGCTCGGCGTGCTTGCGCGAGGTCTCGGTCAGCTTCGCTCCGCTCAACATCCGGGCAACTTCTTCCGTGCGCTCCTCGCCAGTGATAATAAAACCGGGAATAAAACCGGGGACAGGAAGATGTGAAAAAATTGATTCTGCCAATTTTGTAGACTTTTTTGGGTGACCGAAAATGTATACCCGGGCTCCAAAGATCGCCTGTTGGGCGTCTAATCGCAAAGTCTTAGCGAGCACGAATTCCTCATCTTTCGAAAGTTGATTTCTTCACATCTTCCAGACCCCGGTTTCCCTCCGATTCTTATGCTGCTGAAACCGACTCCTTCCTCCGATTGAGGGCCGGTAGAAGAAGTTTCAGCAGCGCTTCATCAGAGAACGGGTTCTGACCTGAGATCAGCTCGCGATCTTGAACGACATAGCTTGTCCATGGAGCGAGCACACTTACCTCACCGCCCGCCGTACGCAAGGCGAAGTCCGGGTAGAAGAGAACCTTGCCACCAATCTCAAGCGGCTCGCGCTGCTGCTCCTCCGCTGTCGAAAAGATGGTCATCTTATATCCAGAATAGATCCAACCTTGAGCCTTCGCGTGCGCTCCAGCGGCATCGCCCGCCGACAGCGCGGCGACCACCTCCGTCGAATTCGGAAGAGCCGAGAGAAGTGAGATCGGGCCATGGCAGAGCACCGCCGTAGGCTTGGAGGTTTTATGGAAGTGTCTCATCACGGTGCCGGCGTCGGGATCATCGAGAAGATCCATCATCGGGCCATGGCCGCCGGGGACGAAAACGGCGTCATACTGATCCAGGCCGGATGCGACGACATCCGAGATACGAGTTGGATTCTTGAGCCCAGCCAGGCTGTCCTTGAATTCTAGATAGTCCTGAAGCTTAGCCTCGTCCCCGCCGAAGAACTGAGCTATCGCTGAATTGACATCCAGTTGCGGCGTGTTGCCTTTGGGGTTGGCGAAAGTGATTTCGTAGCCCTCCTTCATCAGGGCGCGAACCGGAACCGTCAGCTCGTTGAGATAGTAGCCAGCGCCGGCATAAACCTTGCCATCTTTCAAGGGCAAGCCGTGACCGCTCGAGACCAGTACCAAGACTTTTCCTTTGGTTGTCATTTCGTTCTCCTTTTTGAAATCGAATCTGTTTCCAGAGATCTTAACCTTAAAGCTGGGAACCTTAAGGAACTAAAACTGGGGACAGACCGGACGGTTGAAATGGGACGTCCCGTCTGTCGATTGATTGAGGCAAGTCGCGGTTCAGCCGGCACGCCGTGGTCGCTCACATCCGCAGTCTACCCATGCCGGCTAACTTCGCAATGGCATTATTGGCTCGGGCGACAATTTCTTCACAGCTTCCTGTCCCCACTGTTTCGTCTGTATTCGTAGCCGTCTCACCACTGCCCACAAGAGCAGCGGGAGATTGGCAATCAAAGTGACAATCGATAGATCTAAAGAACCGCGGCGATACAGTCCACCTCGATGTCGAAGCCGCCATTCCAAGCAGGAACGTTGATAAAGATTCGAGCTGGAGGATTCTCCGGGAAGTAACGCCTGTAGACCTCGTTAACAGAAGGAAACATATCTACTGAAGTCACGTAGACATTCAGTTTCAGGATGTTTTCCAAGGACGAACCCGCCGTTTCGACACAGAGCTTAAGCTGGTCTAAAACGATCTCGGTCTGGCGCTCAATAGGACCTCGGACAATCTCTCCGGTTTTCGGATCGAACGGCGGACAGCCTGAGACATAAATAGTGTCGCCGTGTTTTGTCACCATCGAAGCGGGCGCCTTGTACTTTTCGAGGTAGGTCGCCAACGGCTCGACCCGAATGATTTCTCGTTTCATAGATTTCCTCCGTTTTGTAGACACGGTTTCCAGCAACCAAGAGGCGCGAAGATTTGATGGTAGGAGTAAAGCGAGATCCTGGAACAGCTGTCTGCCTTAGGTCATCGGCTGGGCCTCTACCCGAATTGTAACTCTTCTCGCATTAGCGGTTGATGCAGGCCATGGCTGCGGGAATCCGAACATCAGCCACGACTGATTTGGCTACCCAATGCGGATACAGCTCCGTCATCCTTTCTGGTATAATGTAGGTACGTTGCTACATTTGAAGGACCGGGAACCATGGCTATTACAAAACTTTCGAGTCGAGACTTTAATCAGGACACAGGCAGGGCAAAGAGAGCCGCTAAGCGAGGCCCTGTTTTTATCACCGATCGAGGTCGTCCGTCCCACGTGCTGCTCACGGTGGAGGAGTATCAAAGGATTACTGGGGGGCAGAAGAACATTATGGACTTATTGGCGATGCCGGCCGCCGCTGAGATTGAATTTGAGCCGCCTCGTCTGCGGGGCAACCTGCACGAGCCGGCGGACCTGACCTGATGTACATCCTTGATACCAATGTGATTTCAGAATTAAGAAAAGCCAGGAAGGCGCATCCAAACGTCAAGAAATGGGCCGAGCGCCTACCCTCGGCGAGTCTCTACATCTCTGTCATTTCGGTACTTGAATTGGAGATCGGAATTCTTCTTGTCGACCGTCGCGACAACCAGCAAGGCGCGATCCTTCGCGCGTGGATGGATCGTCACGTGTTGCCTACATTCTCAGGCCGTATCCTTGCGATTGACACCGCCGTCGCCCAGCGATGCGCGATGCTTCACGTACCGAACCCTCGCTGTGATCGCGACGCCCTCATCGCAGCCACCGCCCTGGTGCACGGTCTGACCGTCGCGACCAGGAACGTAGCCGACTTTGAGCGTACGGGCGTCGGTGTCCTCAACCCTTGGGAAGCTTGAGCAAGTTTTCGGGCCAGTCCTTTCAATTCGGTTGTTGTAAGTTATGCCCCTGGGAATCCGAACATCAACCACGACTGATTTGCTACCCAATGCGGGTACAGCTCCGTCATCTGATCGAACAGCTCATGGTCGGACTTCGCGGTTTTCTGCAGCCGATCAAAGTCCTCGAGGTAACGCTTGGTGTCCTGGATCGTCGAAGGAGAGTCGGGCGCGCCAGTTTTCTTGTGACCGGCTACAACCATCGTCGGATTGAGCGTCGCTAGCCGGTCTAGCGCCGCGATCCACTTCTTTCGGCTCTCGGGGGTGGTGTCGCCGACGTACATGCGGCATTGGTTGTATACAACGTCGCCGGCGACGATCAGTCCAATCGATGGAACGTATAGCGACGTCGAATCGGGACTATCGGTGCGGCCCTGCTCGATGATGCGCAATTCGTGGCCCTCGAGAGTGAACGTGTCCGGCTCGTAAGGCTCAGGTGGAACCAACTTGGTGGGCACTTGCCCAGGAAACATCCGGCGGGCTAGCCGCTCCGCAGTGGGGGTGAACGACGACTGCATGGCGTTCAGGGTCTTGGGCGTTGCTATCGCCCGAGCGCGCGGGAAACGGTCGAGGAGAATGCTCAGACCGTAGAAGTGGTCGAAATGGGCGTGCGTTATATAGATGGTCTCCAAGTTGCGGTTGTGCAGAGCGACCCAATCGGCGAGGGCCTCGGCCTCAGCCACCGTGCACATCGCATCCACCAGCACCGCGTCGTACTCGCCAAAAACTAAAGTCGACGTGATCGGGTCAAAGCCGAGCGCCTCGCCGAAGGGCTTTGGCCGCTCGCCGACCATAGTCTTTCCCGGGGCCGTAAAAACGTTCACGCTTAGTGTCGTCGACTCAGGCGTGTTCGACGCGACTGGCGCGGTCACGCGCGTGGTCTCTTTCAGTCCATTTGTGCCGGCCATTTGGTACTCCTTTCCATCTCAGAGCGAGTGAATGTTCAAGGCAATATTGGGAGAAGCGCGACGACGAATCCATTGGACGAACGTATCGCGCAAAACCAAGGTACTGGCTCGACAACTGCAGCCCGGAGGGCTTCAAGCGAACACCCACAACCCTTTGAAATCCGCACCCCATTCGGCCCGAACGTTAACCGTACTTGAGTTCGGTGCTCTGTCCGACTTCGATGATGTAACCGTCAGGATCGCGGATGTAACAGCGTATCTCGCCGTACTTCGGTATCGGCGGCGTGATGAATTCGGCTCCCCGACTTTTCCATAATTTGTAGCACGCTTGAATATCCGCAACGCGGAAATTCATAAAGCTGTTGATGTGATTCGGGTCGGGGACGCTGAGCGTTACCGTCGGTTTATCCGGGGTCGGCCCGCCTCCAACGTTCAGAATCATCCAGATATTTGCCAGCTGAAGGTACGGAGGCGCGTTGCCGTCACCCATGGTCAGAATACGAGCGCCGAAGACCTTTTCGTAGTAGCGAGCTGATCGCTCGACGTCGGCGACGGTGAGAAAATGCGCGATGCTGATCCCCTCTCGCGGGGGCATCTCATAACTCTTCTGTTCAATTTGTACCGCGTTCATTGATGGCTCCTTTCGATATGGTCCTCATTACAAATACGGTGTCCCGAGTCCCGCTCCCATTCACAAAAATCGATCGACGTCCGCTAGTGCAGCAGCGATTCCCAGTCGGCTGGCACCCTTCCTGCGGGTCCAGGTGCGGGCTGGTTTTGGGGATGCGAATGTGGCGACAACAACTCCACACTTTTGATCATCCCCTGCTTCTCGTAATCGTAGAACCAATCCTCACCCGGCTCGAAGCTGGCAATGATCGGATGCCCTGTTGCCGCCGCATGCTTGGATGCATGCTGACCCGGAGAACTGTCACAGCATCCGATGTGCCCACACTCCGCACACCGACGGAGATGAAACCACCAACCTTTCGGTGACGCCAGGCATTCCACACAGCCGTTGCCGCTTGGCTTCGAAGCGGGATTAATTCCGCGGTGATCTTTCTTCATTTCGATTTTTCCTTTAGACGTTGCATGTCCAGCAAAGAGTTCAAGCCACTAGCAAGATCTTCCCGACACCACCCTTTTCTGCCGCTGCTTGAGCCTCGGCCGCTTCACTGAGTGGCAGCTTCTGGCTAATCGGGATTACTAGCTTGCCATCACGCACAGCTTCGGCCATGAACTCGAGCGTTTCCCTGTCGAATTTCGAGAATACTGGCACCACCTTTACAGATGGGTACTTCGCGGCGTTCCGCGGTGCCCCGACAACCGAAGCGTACACTCCTCCCGGCTTGACCTTCGCGATCAGCTTCTCGGCGGTTCTTCCGCCGACCGCATCCGCAACCGCATCGAGCGCAGGAAGATTAGCAATCGCGTTGTCGTCATCGGTTGCGACCAATTGATCTGCGCCTACAGTCTTCGCCTCATCCATCTGCCTCTTCAGGACCCCCGCGATCACACTCGCCCCGCGGTCCTTGGCAGTGAATACCGCCGCACGCCCAACATTTCCAGCAGCACCTACGACGAGCACCGTTTGGCCCGCTTTGATTCCCGTAGCGGCCATGAGCTGGTTGCCGGTCACCGTCACCAGCGGCAGCGCCGCCGCCTGGATCAAATCGAGTCCTTTGGGAACTTTCGCCAGGACCGCCGCTTTCACAACGCAAAGCTCGGCGTAAGTATTGTCCGCCATAGCGAACACCTGGTCGCCGAAGGAAAAGCCTTCCACTCCAGGCCCAATCTTCACCACGGTCCCCGCCATGTCAACTCCGATCAGTCCCGGAAAATTGAGGGGATAGAAGTCTTTCGTTAACCCGGCGCGTCGTTTGTAGTCGATCGGATTCACACTCGTGGCGGCGACCCGCACCAGCACTTCGCCCGGACCCGCCACCGGATCAGGATAGTCTTCGAACTTGAGCACTTCAGGACCGCCATATTGGTGGACAACAACTGCTTTCATATTTCAGCTCCTTATAAGGTGCTGCAAACAGTCACTAACAAAACTTAGATGAGCGAAGCTAGAATTGGTCGCCGACCCGATGGACTACGAATAATCAGACGGTGGACTGTTAGCTCCGCACTCGGCGTTCGCGCGTTATAGCGCCTCTGGGAGCAGTCTCTGTTTTGTTCTTTTGAGGACGAATGCCCAGGTCGTGCCATGACGTTTCCGCGAGGTTGACGTCGTAGTATTTTGCAGCTTTCTCGATGTTCGCGAACGCCAAAGCACGGTCGGCATCGGAGACGTCGATAACTTGATCGAAACGCGCGACCGCGTTACGCACATGTTGTGCGTCGGTCAGTGGTTCTTTACGCTGCTTCGGAAACGCGTAGACGCGGTCTGGTAAGTCGCTCTGCATCGTCAGCCGTCCGTGTTTCTCGTGAGGTTTCCAAGTCGCTTCTGGTATGTCTTTGTCGTCCTTTCTTTAAATATTTGGCTAGAGGGCGAGTGCAGTGTTTCGGCCCGTGCGCAACAGGCATCACGCCACAGGCGGAGGGGGAAATCTATTGGACAATGGTAATGATCGATACCATCGTACCAGGTGTCGCGAAGTCCAAGCCCGCCTCTAAGCGTGCCTCCGGTAGTGCTTCTGATGATTCGGCAATCGCGATCGACAACCGGTAAGACAAAAAAATGGAGATCAGGATACCACTTCGAGCGCAACATCGAGGGCCACCTCCCCTGCGGTACGTAAAACAGTCGACTGATACCGAGGTATCGCCAATGCCCCCGTCCAATTGTTTGCCTCCCAGACTTCTGGTCTGATTGCGTTGTGTTGTCCGATTCAATCGGACTCCACACTATGAACAACAAACGAGAAGGATCGTGAAAATACTGATGGTGCTAACACCCCACGACATACTCGGCAACACCGGGCGCAAGACGGGCTTCTGGCTTGAAAAATTCGCAGCTCCTTACTTTGTTTTCAGGGACGCGGGCGTACAGCTGACGCTCGCCTCACCAAAAGGTTGGCAACCACCCCTCGATCCGAAGAGCGACTTACCAGAAAGTCAAACGCCCGCCATGAGCCGGTTCAAGCAAGACCAGACGGCACAGAAGGCACTTTCCCAGACGATCAAGCTTGCCGACGTAAAATCGGAAGATTACGATACGGTCTTCTACGTTGGTGGGCATGGCCTTATGTGGGACCTCGCGGAGAGCCCGGTTTCCATCGCTTTGCTAGAGTCCTTCTATAATTCCGGCAAGCCGATCGCTTTGGTCTGCCACTCGCCAGGCGTGCTTCGTCACGTGGCCTACCAAGGGCGCACCGCTTGTGAAAGGAAAGCACGTGACCGATTTTACCAATGGTGAAGAGGAAGAGATGCACCTCACCAAAGTTGTCCCGTTTCTTGTCGAGGACGAGTTGATGCGGCTCGGAGCCACGTTTGAGAAGGTCGCCGATTGGCAGCCGCTTTCAGTCGTTGATGGCCGTCTCATTACCGGACAGAACCCCGGGTCTTCGACCGTCGCAGCCCAAAACCTTGTGAACTTGGCCGCGAAGAAAGCCGCCTAGGCGTCTGCTTCAATCGACGCCGGCATCGGCTAGTCATCGGAGTCTGTTCTGCCGGCCAAGGTGCCCCATGTGCCTCTTGGCCGGCAGAATCCCGCGCTCCCGTAGCGCAGCAAAAGAGAGATCGATCATGGAGTATACAAAATCGATCGGGATGTCACGTCGTCTCTTGGCCACGCCCGGGCTTCTGCAGGAGCTGCAATGCTTGCTCCGCAACGGTCAGCATTTTGATCAACGTTAGGATCTGTCGCCGCAGACTGTAGAGTAAAGAGAGGCGGATTCCATGAACTCCGAGGAACAGTTTTGCAATTCGACTTATGCTGACCACATGCAATTTGCGGAGCGTGAGTTATCTGCGTTCATTCGCGCCGTGATGCAACTGTTTGGTTTCGAGGAGGCCGAACTCTCGGCGGAGGACTGGCTCGACGAGTCGGAGTTAATGGATAGCCCGCCTCTAGCGACAAGCCGAAATTGGCGGGCGGTCACGATCGCGGCCTCGGCCAAGACTGGCAAATCGGCTAGCCGTCGCAGCAGTGCAGATCAGATCGACGCGTTGGTGCAAGGAATCGTCGGCTCTTCACGCCAGGGGTTCGCGGCGTGGCAGGTGGGACGAATCTCTTTGAGAGGGCCAGTGACCCAGCTGTGTGTTGGTTCGAACCCTTAAAACGAAAGGTCATTTATGTCGCGCAAGAAAACAGCAATTGTAACTGGAGCATCGGGAGGCATTGGCGCGGGTTTAGTCGAAGGGTTTTTGAGAGAAGGCTATAACGTCGTCGCTACGTCCCGTCACTCCAATCGAGAGTTGACTAGTTCAAGCAGCCTGGTTCTGCTCGATGGCGATATCGGCAAGCAGCAAACTGCTGCCTCGGCTGTCGAAGCAGCAATCAATAACTTCGGAGCCATCGACGTCTTGGTAAATAACGCTGGCATTTTCCTAACTAAGCCTTTCACTGATTTCACTACCGAGGACTTCGACGCCCTTGTCTCCACTAATCTGCTTGGATTCTTCTACATCACTCAGCGCGCGGTGAAACAGATGTTGAAACAGAAATCGGGATGCGTTGTGAGCATCACTGCGGCCCTTGCCGACCGTCCGATCGCCGGCGAAAATGGGTCGATTTCGATGATTACGAAGGGTGGCTTGAATTCGGCAACCCAAAATCTTGCAATCGAGTATGCAAAAGATGGTATTCGCTTTAATGCCGTGGCCCCCGGCGTTGTGGACACACCGATGCATCGGAATGATCCCAACGAGTCGACGTTGCAGCCGATTATGAAAAAGGCGGCGGTGAAAGATGTTGTCGATGCCGTTCTTTACCTGACAGAGGCAGGTCATGTGAGCGGAGAGATACTCCACGTAGATGGTGCCGCTCCGGCTCGTCGTTGGTAGGCGCAAGAATTGTTTCTTCTCAAGTCGAGGGCTCAAGATGAACGATCAAAAAAAGAAGGAGCAGTATTCCGGAGTGCGAGATCAAGAGATCCGTGCGGCACTGGATCAGCATTGGGCGGCGTCCGATGCCAACGATTTTGAAACGGAGCACCGGATCTATCACCAGGACGCGGTGCTGGACTACCCGCAGTCGGGCGAGCGAACCCGCGGTCGACGCAACATACAGGGCCAACGCGCTAGTCAGCCGAGCAAAAAGCGGTTTACTGTCCAACGAATCGTTGGCGGCGGTGATCTTTGGGTCACCGAATTTATCCTGACCTATGACGGCAAGCCGTCCTGCACCGTGAGCATCATGGAGTTCAAGGGCGACAAGGTTGCGCGGGAAACACAGTACTTTGCGGATCCGTTTCCGGCTCCCGCGTCGCGTGCTCAATGGGTCGAACGGATGGATACACAATCTCGAGGCGCGAGAATTCGCCCGATGGAGGGACAATAGATGGATTGGAAACGGCTGGTCCAGTTTGCGCTGCTGGGTAGCAGTGATTGGGAACCATATGCCATCCTGCTGGTACGCGTTTCGATTGGGCTGTTCTTCGCCATCTCCGGGGGAAACAAATTGTTTGTCGCCGGCGGCACGAAACCTGTTTACGACACGCTGGTTCAGGCCAAAGTACCGTTTCCCCACCAGACGGCTTATTTCGTGGCGGGCGTCGAGTTCGTTGCCGGGTCCTTGGTTACCGTGGGGTTTCTTTCGAGCCCGGCCAGCGCGGCCTTATTGATCGATATGACTGTCGCCATCCTGACCAGCGCGATTTCCACCCTGCCTAAAGGACTTTCGCCTCTTCGCTGGCTCGACGATTTCCTCTACCTTCCGGAAGTCCTGTACGTGCTCTTCTTTATCTGGCTGATCTGCTCTGGCCCGGGAAAGTTCAGTGTCGATTACTGGCTCGCCGGCAAGTTACGGATGTGATCGATCGACGAAACAGCTTGTTGCTGAGGCAAGAGCTTGATGGTCATTGCCAGAAGTTTTAGGCTGCCCGCTGCACCGAAATAAAAGGATGCTAACCAGACGATGGACTTCGACGAGGTACTTATGCCCCGATTGCTTTCAGTAAACGTCGGCCTTCCCCGCGACGTGCCATGGAACGGCAAAACGGTCCGAACGTCAGTCTGGAAATCTCCGGTCACGGGACGGCGAATGGTGCGCAACCTCGATATCGATGGCGATGCGCAAGCCGATCTCGCCGGTCATGGCGGGGAACACCGCGCCGTATTTGTCTACCAGATGGACTCGTACCATTACTGGGAGGCCTTTCTGGGCCGCAACGATTTTACTTTCGGCCAGTTCGGAGAAAACTTCACCGTCGAGGGACTTTCTGATAACGAGGTGTGCATCGGCGATCGATACCGCATCGGTGGTGCTGAATTTGAAGTAACGCAGCCACGCGTGACGTGCTACCGCGTCGGCATCCGCATGAATGAATCTCGGATGCCAGCCCTGCTCGTAGCGCATCACAGACCAGGATTCTACTTTCGCGTGTTGCAGGAAGGAGAAGTCGGTGCAGGCGACGACATTGTAAAAATCGCCGATGGTCCAGAAAAGGTCACGGTGGCCGACACTGACGCCCTCCTGTATTTGCCAGGACACTCTCGCGAGCAGCTGCAACGCGCGCTGCGGATTCCTGCACTTAGCCAGGGTTGGCAGAATTCGTTCCAGGCAATGCTGCAACAAGACTTGAGCCCCAAGGACGCTAGCGCAGGCAATCCGGGACTCTCATATGAGGAGCAAGCTCCAGCATGGCCCGGCTTTCGACAGATGCGAATCGCGAATATTCGTAAGGAAAGCGATAGCGTGACTTCCTTCGTTCTTGCGCCGATCGATGGGCAACCTCTTCCTGCGTTCCAGGCAGGACAATTTGTTGTTTTGCGACTGCTCATCGATTTGGGCGAACCGCCGGTTCTTCGCAGCTATTCGCTGTCTGATCTTCCGGCAGCCGACCATTTTCGCATCAGCGTCAAGAGCGAATTGAACGGGATTGGAAGTTCATTTCTGTGCAACCGGGCGCGAGAAGGCGATCTCTTGGATGTTAGTGCGCCGCGCGGTAGCTTTACTCTGCGTCCCGGCCAGAGCCCGGTGGTTCTGCTGAGCGCCGGGGTAGGAGCAACGCCTGTGATGTCGATGTTGCACTCACTCGCCGCTGAACGATCGCAACAAGAGACTTGGTGGATCTATGGAGCCCGCAATCGCGTCGACCATCCATTTGCAGAAGAATCGCGCTCATTACTGAACCAGCTCTCTCGCGGACGAGGATACATTGTGTACAGCAGGCCCTCTGCAACCGACGAAGTCGGGACAGACTTCGATTCTCCAGGGCACATTGACGCAGCTTTGCTGGAGAGAATCGGAGTGCCACGGAATAGTGACTTCTATCTGTGTGGCCCCACTTCATTTTTGCAGAACATGCGCGATGGGCTGCGAAACTGGGGTGTGCCCGCCGAGAATGTGCACACGGAAATCTTCGGTGCGCTTGAGAGCATTACCCCTGGCATGGCGCAGGTTGATCACACTCCTCACCTGCCACCAGGGCCGCTCGGATCTGGCCCCCCAGTTTCATTTGCGCGTAGCGGGATTACGGTCGCGTGGGATCCGAAATTCGCGAGCTTGCTTGAACTGGCGGAAGCGTGCGATGTTCCGGTCAGGTGGTCGTGCCGGACTGGAGTCTGTCATACCTGCATGACCGGTCTGATTAGCGGATCGATCACTTACAACCCTGAGCCGCTGGAGAGGCCCGCTCCCGGGAACGTGCTCGTATGCTGTTCCCAGCCAAACGCGGGTGTCACTCTGGATCTTTAAGGGAAGATCTTTGAGAGAAACAGGAGGAGTCCAGTCATGCGTTCTGATCTTGCGCTGTTTGCGGTGTGCGCACTGGTAAATCTGCACTTGGCGAGGAAGAAACTTTTGCTTCCAGCCTACGTGTCGCCGCCATCTCGCGCGAACACGAGCATCCCGTTTGCAGGGATTACGATCGTGCCGGACGCAGGCAAGCCATGCATCGGACTACCGTCTGCCAAAATTTCTCCTCTATTCCCTGCGACCCAGGGATTCACCCAGTTGTCGTAAACGTCGCTGTTAAACACTTCTAGCCAACGTCCCGAACCGGGAAATCCGATGTCATATGACCAGAATGTGCTTTCGTTTAGGCTGGCCACCACAACAACGTCGCGGCCTGCACTTTCGACCCACCGTTGAAACGCGATAATACGATTCTGATTGTGGACATGGAACACATTAAGGCCCTCGCCCCGGAGAGCGGGTTGGCGATGCCGCAACGCGATCACATCGCTCGTGAATCGGAGATGATTCACCATGCTCTGATCCGCGCCATTCACTCCGTCCCACCAGATATTGTCCCCCACACTGGCGTTATCACTCCACGGCTTATCTTCTAGAAACTCCTGCCCCATGAAGATCATGGGGATACCCGGCGCGGTCAGTACCAATCCGGTTGCGACGCGGCTTCGGCTGCGTGCGTACCAGGAGCGGTGATCGCTGGAATCCGCCAGTGCAGGAATTCTCGGCTGCCATGCGTGGCCGACCCACAGGATGTCGTGATCCTCGACGTACTGCACGCACTGCCATCGTTCTGAAGTTGGGGTGAATTGCAGCGCAGAATCGATCGAATCCATGCTCACTGATGCCTCAGCGCCGCCGGAGCTCTGCCCAATACTGCCACGCACCGCATCCCGCAATCGATCATTCCACGTTGCGTTGAACCCTGCGCCACCGCTGGCCGTGGGATTCAAGACCGCTCCATCCACCGGCCAGTACTCTGAGATCAATGGACCACCAGGTTGCAGGAAATGAAGCATGTCGGTCATATTCTGGCAGGTGGGCCAGCCGCCGTGACTATGCATATCGCTCACTTGGTCGAAGCGAAATCCATCTGCCCGGTATTCCTGGTAAAACAAGGTGGCGTTGTCGATCAGAAATTGCTTTACGTCGTTATTCCAGTAGGCGAAGGCTTGGCCCGCAGAAACTGCTTGATCTGTGAAGTAGAGGCTATCATTCAGGTTTCCCTGCGGCATTCGATCCATGAACCAAAGACTGTTGTCGTCAAAGCCGCCGCCCGCGTGGCCATAGACCACGTCGAACAGAACCGCAATACCATACACGTGGCAAAGGTCAACCAACACGCGCAGTTGGTTCCCCGAGCCGTTCAGCACGGCGCTGGACGGATAGGCAGCCTGACCTCGCTGGGCGAGTAGAGAGTTCACGGCAGAGAAACATCGCTCCAGACCGGAACTGTCGGCGTCGCCGTATTCTTGTTCAGGACTGTAGACATCGGTTCCGTTGTAGCCAAGGCTGGGGTAATTCGCGGCTTCTGTCACGGGCAGTGGTTCAATGGCATTGATGCCAAGCCTTGCCAGGTAGGGAAGCTTACTCACCACATCCAGAAAACGGCCATTCGGATTTCCGCTCGCGATCGAGAACGTTCCGACGTGAAGCTGATAGACCACCAGGTCATTGAAGGCGTGCGCTCGGAATCCGATGTTGTGCCAGGGGAATAAAAAGGGATCGCGCAGCACACAATTGCTTTGGGGAAAAGACGGCGCAAAACTGAGTTCGCGGGCCCGTGGATCGCGCTTGTACCCCTGACTGCCGATGCCGTTCACATAGAACAGATATTGGTCGCCCTCCTTCAAGCCAGGCACGAAGCCCGCCCAGTGGCCACCCCCAATTTGCCCGAGCGAGACACCTGCATTCTTTGGCCAAGAGTTGAAACCTCCGCAAACGTAAACTGCATTGGCCCGTGGCGCCCACACACGGAAAGTAGCGCCACCGGGGACCAGTGTGCCTCCCATCGCAACTTGTGCCAGATTTACAGCCGGACTGGACACTGTCAAACTCCTCTTACCTGCCCATGACTTCGTTCCTGCAACGAGCTGACGAGCCTAACGACGCGGCGCTTCGCCGCCACTTCTAAGGCTGGCCAGCCACCGAAAGCCACCCAATCAGGCAGACTTCTTCGGCTGAGATTTCAACTTTGCCCACCTTGCTCTCTGGAACGCGGCGATCTTTCTGCGAGCTGCAGCTGACATTGTGCGCCTAGGTTTCACCGCGCCTGCCTGACTGGTCGTGGATGTTCTCTTTGCCCATCGTGCTTTTTGAGCGAGACTCATCTTTTTCCGCGCCGCCGCCGAGAGATTCCGTCTCGGTTTTGTATAAGAGCTTCCACCATCCAACTTGCCCAGCACTGATAAAGCAGCATCCACGTGCTTCAGTTGGTTAACCAGATTCATTCTTTCTACCCTCAACTCCGACACTATCGACACTAGTCCCTTTAGGTTTCCCATTGATCCCCCCTCGGTGCGATTGTACCCTCCCTCGGGTTGAACTTCGATGACTGTCATTCTGATTTGCGTGGTATCGAAGACGGTGTAGTTGACACATGGATTCTCGACAGACTCTGGGCTTTGAATAAGCTCGCCTATGACCAGTTTGTCCCGATGGGTAAAGGAGTCGGTCCTTTGTTCCTCCTGCTGAGTGCCGCTTTGACGGCTGCTGCAATGGGTTGGTTCAAACCCCGCCTCTGGGGATGGAGATTGGCGGTCGGGATCATCGCCGTGCAGGTTGGCGGAGACTTCCTTCTAGCAATGTTATAAGGGCAATCAAGTGCAACTCCTGAAGGTGTTGAGCAGGCCCGTTGAATGGGCAAATGGATGGACAAGCGTAGTCCTTTAACGCAGCTAGCAGATATTTGTTCGCTGGAGCATGTTGAACGCCAAGTTCTACAGCGTAGCTTCAACCCAATCGTTGTATTCATATGATGTTGCCATCCCGTCTCCGCCAAGGTACTCATCTTAGAACTCCTTGAAGCGAGGTGCGATGGTGTATTGCCCATCACCTTAAGTCCTACCCCTGCTTCCCCAATTCATCAGCAGATCGGATCGAAGACGGCCGGTAAAAAGGATTTCGAAAGGCGAGTTTCCCGCAAGAATTGCTGGCGTCGCATGGTTTGTCGCGACCCCTGCGGCGGTGCTAGACTGCGCGAATGGCTACCAAAAAGAAGACCAAAAAGAAAGCGGCGACGTCGAAGAAAACTACCAGTAAAAAAGTGACGTCGACGAAAAAACGAGCAAAAAGGCGGACACCTGCCAAGGAATCGGCCAAGAAGAGCGCCGCTGCGAAAAAATTCCCGGCGAAAAGCAAGTCCGGCAAGCAGAAGATCGCAAGAAAAACGGTAATCGCGAGTAATAAGCGAACTCAGCAGAGAAGCCGGCGCAGCGCGGCATTTCCTCGAGAGCGGCCTCGATCGCGTTCAGGCGAGGAATCCGGAGATTTGCAGGGATTATCGAACAGCGAAGCGGCGGACTCGGAAAGTGTTGACGAGTTGATCGAGGAAGGAAACGCGTTTGAGGCCGACGTAGTTGCCGGAGTCCAGAGTGCCGACGACGCTGACGAGCAGGAAGTTCACACCCACGAAGTTCCGGAGGATGACGTTCCCAGCGAATATCTGGATGAAGAGTAAGGAGGAGGGGCTGCCTAAACTTCATGCTTCGCCAAAATCCTGATACCGGTCGGGAATATTTTGCTGCGAAACCACGCCTTCGAGTTTGCGAAGATCGGCGCAGTTCACAACTGGAACGGTAGGCCAACGATCCACGTGGCGCAAAGCCATTTCCAGCGGATGATCGGGGTGCAGTTACGAAATGCGCCGCCCTGGAGCTTCTTATCCGAATAGCTCTCATCCAGAGTAGCTCTTGGGCACTCCGGGAAATTGTGCTACTCTGTTGCGCAATAGAGCCCGCTTGAACGTAGCAAGCTCCATGGGCACACCTCCATCACGCGACATCGGCCAACTTCCTCGCGCCTGGGGAGAGGGCGAGCACGCGCTCTGGCTTTTCCTTCTCCGTGAATCCAGAGGCGTAACGAGTCAGACATAGGGAATTTGAGCAGATGCTTCCAGAGCAGCAGTTGGTGACGCAGCTTCTGCAACAATGGGGCAGCGGGGATAAAGCGGCTCTTGACGAACTGATGCCGGTTGTCTACGAGCAGCTGCGCAAGTTGGCATCTCGCTGCCTGCGTGCCGAGCGGCCGGATCACACCCTTCGGGCGACTGCATTGGTGAATGAAGCTTACTTGCGCCTGGTCGATGCCGATGTAGCGTGGCAGGACCGGGTTCATTTCTTCGCAGTTTCCGCACGTCTGTTGCGCCGCATTCTGGTCGACCATGCCAAGGCACATAACCGCGATAAGCGGGGCGGCGGGGCTGAAAAGATTACGTTCGATGAGGCCATATTGGTTGGTCCGCAAGCAACCGGAGGGATTGTAGAGTTGGACGAGGCGCTGCAGCGACTGGCTGCCCATGACCAACGCAAGAGCGAACTCATCGAGCTGCTTTTTTTTGGCGGGCTCACGTATGACGAAACCGCAGCCGCGCTCAATATTTCTCCGGCCACAGTGCATCGCGAGCTGAAAATGGCCAAAGCCTGGCTGCACCGCGAACTAACGCACAACGTCTCCTAGGAACGAGTGGTGATGGCTTCCTCTTCCGCTTCTGACAGTCCTGGCCGCTGGCAACGGCTTGAGGCCTTGTTTTATGAGGCTCTCGAGCTGAAGCCCGAAGCGCGCGCAGAGTTCCTCGACAAGAAATGCAATGGAGACACGGAACTGCGAAAAGAAGTGGAGACCTTGCTGGACTCCGCTGAGAAGCCTTTAGATTTTCTGGAAAAGCGTGTACTTGAAGCGGCCAGCCGCATGGTAGGCGAGCCTCCGCCCGCGAGTATTGGCCCGGGCAGCCGGTTGGCTCATTACGAAATTATTTCCATGCTCGGTGCAGGCGGGATGGGTGAGGTCTATCTTGCTGAGGACATGCAGCTCAGGCGCAAGGTCGCAATCAAGATGCTCGCGCCGGAGCTAACTCGCGACGAACGCGGGTTGCGTCGCTTTGAACACGAAGCGCACGCGGCTTCGGCGCTGAACCATCCCAACATTCTGACCATTCACGAATTCGGGCAGGCGAATGGGATGCACTTTATCGCTTCCGAGTTCATTGATGGCGTAACCCTCCGGCAGCGTCTGGCGAATGGCAGACTTGAGCTGAATGACGCTATCGAGCTTGCAATTCAGATCGCCAGCGCTCTGGCTGCGGCGCACGCGGGCGGAATTGTTCATCGTGACATCAAGCCGGACAATGTGATTGTGCGAACCGACGGAATCGTCAAGGTGCTCGACTTCGGGATCGCCAAACTCGGCGAGCGGAGAGTGCAGACAATTCGCCGCATGGCTACGACAGTTGGATCTTCGACCAGTGAGCCTGGAATGGTCTTAGGCACGGCGAAGTATATGTCTCCGGAGCAGGCGCGAGGAATTGAGGTTGACGCCCGCAGCGACATTTTCAGCCTGGGAGCGGTTCTCTATGAAATGGTCACTGGAAGGTCGGCATTTGAAGGGAGCACGGCCAGCGACATCATCGCCGAAATCCTGAAGGTTGAACCTCCGCCGCCAGTCGAGTTTGCCCCGGAAATCTCGCATGAACTCGAGCGCATCATTTGTAAGGCGCTGCGCAAGGATCGCGAGAGCCGGTATCAAACCGTGAAGGACTTGCTCATCGACCTCCAGGACTTTAGGAAGGAAACGGAGTTTCAGGCCCAACTCCAGCGGTCTGCGCGTCCTGCTAGTCGATCGAGCGGCGCAGCCAAGAAAGCGGTCGGGTTTGGCCTTGAACCTTTAACGCGAGGATCGGGGAGCCGTGTCGCGATCGGCGTTGAGCCTGAAGCTTCAGGTCTTGCGTCGACGCATGTGCGGGGGCTCGCGCTCGCGGTCGTTTTGTCCGCACTGTTGGTGGTTGGCTACCTTGCGGTGCGAAAACGGAACACGCCCCCGACATCGACTCAGCCACGCAGCCTAGCGATTCTTCCCTTTCGAAACCTCAAGCAGGATCCGGAAACCGATTTCCTTGGATTCTCATTAGCGGATGCGGTCATCACGAAGCTCGGCTACATCAACGCGCTTACGGTGCGTCCGTCTTCCTCGGTCGACAAGTATCGCAATCAGATTATCGATGCCAAGAAGGTTGCCGCAGATTTGAACGTGGACACGCTGCTGACCGGCAGCTTCATTAAAGATGGCGATGATCTGAGAATCACCACGCAACTGGTCGACGTGAGGCTCGACAAAATGCTTTGGCAGGACGCGATCGATCTGAAGTACGACAAACTGTTAACTGTGCAAGACCGTGTCGCACAACAGATCATCAAGGGATTGGAGTTGAACCTCTCGCCCGCCGAAGCCGCGAATCTCAAGCCGGAGAGCGCGATCAATTCGGTGGCTTACGAATACTACTTGCGTGGCGTTGATCTCTATTCGCTGAATCAGTTCGCCGAGGCAATCCAGATGCTGGAGAAATCGGCCGCCATTGAGCCCAACTATGCACTCACCTGGGCACACCTCGGCCGGGCATATACGACCAACGCGTCTCTCCGGTTTGGCGGGCGCGAGGACTACGCCAAGGCTCAAGCTGCTTACGAGAAAGCGATCGCGCTGAATCCTTCGTTGGTTGAACCGCGAGTTTATATGGCCAACCTGCTGACCGATACCGGAAGAGTGGAAGAGGCTGTACCCTTGCTCAGGTCGGCATTGCAGATCAGTCCCAACAATGCAGAGGCACATTGGGAGCTTGGCTACGCTTACCGTTTCGGCGGAATGCTTGAGGAATCGGTGGCGGAGTGTGAAAAAGCGCGGCAGAACAATCCGCAGGTCAAGATCAACAGCTCGGCATTGAACAGCTATTTGTATCTGGGCGATTATCAAAAATTTATGCAGAGCCTGCCGGTCAACGATTCGACCTACATCCTCTTCTACCACGGCTTCGGTGAGTACTACCTGAACAACTATGCGCAGGCGGCCAAAAATTTTGATCGGGCCTTCGAGATGGAACCCTCTTTGCTGCCCGCGGATGTGGGAAAGGCGCTCAGTTACTCCATCAAGCATGAAGATGCGCGCGGCCTGAAACTTCTTCATGAAACCGAAGCTAGGATCGAAGAGCAAGGGGTCACGGATGCCGAGGGCATTTACAAGGTCGCTCAGGCCTATGCGGTGTTGGGCGACAAGACTTCTGCCTTGCACATGCTGCGGCATAGCATAGGAGGTGGATTCTTTTGTTATCCCTATTTTGTGCGCGATCCGCTGTTGCAGAATCTACGGAATGAACCTGAATTTCTGACTCTAATGAACCAGGCTCGCCAGAGACACGAAGAATTCAAGGCCAAGTTTTTCTGACGGCATCACTCAGGCGGAACGAAAACGGCATCGGTCGCGGCTGGCGCTGATCCAGTTGCTTGCCGTCGAGGGGTTGCGGCGATACGGCTACAATACAGAGGCCGACCGCACCTCAAATTTCTTTCCATGGTCCTGCCCAACTTCATGCGCAACGAAAATATTCGTGAGAAGTACAACGTGGTCTCTGATTCTTCAGTCTGAAGGTCGCAGAGGGCTACCGCGAAAACGTCATAGGTTTCGGCTGGACCAACGGAGTATTTGTGGAGCTGCTGAACGCCCTGCCTAAGGCATCAGCAAGCCGCCTCAACACAACAACAACCTCGAACTGATGTTCGACAGAAATCTTAGAGTTGTCATCCCGAGCAAAGCGAGGGATCTGCAGTCCTTGGGATTGAGCCCAAGCGACGCTTCCATTCGTCCCCCGGATCACAGAAGCCCCACCGCGCAGAGTTGCCTCGAACCTCTCCACATGCTTTACTTTAGAAACAACCCAAAATGGCAAACGTAAACACGAAAAAGGGAGTCATCGGAATCCTCACCGGAGGCGGCGACGTCCCCGGTTTGAACCCAGCCATCCGCGCCGTCACCTTCCGCGCCATTCGCGAAGGCTGCCAGGTGATCGGCCTGCGCCGTGGATGGGCGGGCCTTGTCGACATCGTCCGCGAAAAGGATTACGACAACAGCGACAACTTTCAGACTCTGACCGAAGAAATCGTCAACCGCGCCGGCCGCACCGGCGGCACCTTCCTCCACAGCTCGCGCACCAATCCCGGCAAAGTCAAGAAATCCGCGGTTCCCCACCACCTCCAGAGCGCCTACAACGCCGATGTCAACGACCTCACGCCTGAAGTTCTGAAGAATCTCGCTTGGCTCGGAATCGATTACCTCATTCCCATCGGCGGCGATGACACTTTAAGTTATGGCGTCCGCCTCTATCAGGAAGGCGTCAAAGTAGTCGCGATTCCCAAAACCATGGACAACGACGTCCCAGGAACTGACTACTGCGTCGGTTTCAGCACCGCCGTCACCCGCACTATCCAGATGACCAACGATCTGCGCACTTCAGCCGGTTCGCACGAGCGCTTCCTCGTTCTCGAAGTCTTCGGTCGCTACGCCGGATTCACCGCCATGCTTCCGACCATGGCCGGAGCTGCCAATCGTTGTGTGATCCCCGAGCATCGCTTCGACATCGAACAGTTGACGGAATTGCTCGTCGCCGACCGCCGCAAGAACCCCAGCCGCTACTCCGTGGTTCTGGTTTCTGAAGGAGCCATGTTCGAAGGCGGTGACATGGTTTTCGAGGACCACAGTACCGACGCCTTCGGCCACAAAAAGCTGGGTGGCATCGGCGATCTGGTTTCGGAGAAACTGAAGGAACTTTCCCCGAAGTACAACAACGGCAAAGTCATCGAAGTAATCAACCAGAAGCTCGGATACCTCGTCCGCTGTGGCGATCCCGATGCCATCGACTCGATCGTCCCTATGGCCTACGGCAATCTCGCCCTCGACCTGCTGCTCAACAAGATCCACGGACGCCTGGTTGTTCTGAAAAACGGCCGCTACGACAACATGCCGGTCGATGCCGTAATCGCCTCGAAGAAAATTGTGAATGTAAAAGAGCACTACAACACCACCCGCCTCCGCCCCCATTTCAGCAGCTTCGAGATGAAGCCTCTTTTCATTATGACCAGCGAAACCTGATCGTTCGCTGCTACACAAACCGCTGCACCACCGTCAAATCAGCATGACTGCAAACGGTTGGCGCAGGATCGCGCTAATTGCCATGCTCGGCATCAGCTGTTCCGTGGTCGCTGCGGATGTTCCCAGCCCGCGAATCGATTACGCCATGACCTACGTCCCTTTCCTGCATGCAGTCGTGATGCAGGGCGGCTGGTCTTCCCCGAGATGGATACCCATCTCGGAAGCCTGGAAATGGGACGGACAAAGCTGGTCGCGTTGGGAGACCGGCGGTGCCCCCAAGTTCGCGCATCACTCCATGGCTTTCGACTCCAAACGAAACGTGCTGGTGGTGTGTGGCCGCGAAACTCCGCAGCGAGGCAGTTATCAAATGTGGGAGTATGACGGCTCCCGCTGGCTTCAGAAATCGGATATTCCCATCGGCACCTCCGCCCAGGGAGATATCAAGATCGCATTCGATGCTCCCCGCAATCGCCTCGTTCTCTACGCCGCGCGTACCAAGGGATCCACCGAAACCTGGGAGTACGACGGAAAGACCTGGCAACAGATCAAGCCCGCGCACCAGCCAGTACGTTGCGACGACGGCGCCTTGCTCCAATACGACGAAGCCCAGCACAAGACTGTCTTGGTAGGAGAGGATCGGACGGGAAACGACCTGCTCAGTTGGGACGGGCACGAATGGGGCGCAGATGGCGGCACCGGAACCCAGACCTGGCTTTGGGATGGAATCGACTGGTCGCAAGTAAAAGGCATTCAGCCTGCGAAGGCGGCCTGGGGCGGAATCGCATTCGACAGCCTGCATCACCAGACGCTTCTGCTGACCACTCGCATGGAGACCTGGGCGCTGCAAAACGGGTGGCAGCAACTTCACTCAACAAACTCGCCGACGCCAGCCCCAAACGGTTTTTTTGCCATGGCCTTCGACCCCATCCGCAAAGTCACACTCTTCTTCGGAGGAGAGAGCCGCCAGGGCCCGCTGGAGAAAAATTGGGTCTATCCCGACACCACATGGACATTCGATGGACACGCCTGGTCGACCGTGCCTCGATCAACCGATCAAGCAACTGCCAAACCCTGAAGCCAATCGCAGTCATCCCGTCGGACCCCACTGGGTCATTGTCGCGGCAGGACATTCGCCCACTCCCCATCGTCATTTCCATATTTCTCCCCATCGTCATTTCCATATTTCTCCATTGTCATTTCGAGCGAAGCGAGAAATCTGCTGTCCTCACCCACGCCATACGTCACCGTGACTAATAAATCCCAGCCTTGATAACAGCCACTCGGTCCAAGACACTCCCCGGTTCAACGTAGAAAATCTCACACCCGAACTCGCGATAAGTCTTCTCATGGATCCGCTCAAAACGCAGCGTCTCCTCAAAACTGATCCGCCGCGCCTCGGTCGGCGCGATAAAGCCAAGGTTCCGAATAAAGAAAACTCGCCGCTGAAAAATCGCCTCCGCCTTAATCCGCTCAAGCTCCCGCGCAAGCCCATCCGACACAGGATGCCCAAGGTACTCGGCAAGGGCCGCCGTGCAGATGGCCGAGCGATCGTGGAACTCTATCCCATCCGGCTCACAAGACCCACGAAGCAGCCGCAGTCTCTGCAGCTCAACCACCGAATCAATAAATGAAGGATGCATCCAAGGCTCAGCAACACCTTGCGCCTGCGCCAGCGCGATGACGTCAGTAGCCGCCTCTTCCACCACGCCGAACCCATCCAGTTCCAACTGACGCAGCAGGGCGGTCTTCCCCGCGCCCGGCGCCCCGGTCAATACAAACCGTTTCATTCAGCACCTCACCTTAATTGCCGTCATCCCGAAGGCCAAGCGGGAATCGCCCCCACCCGGGAGGGCGCAGAGGGAATTGCCCTCATCCCAAAGGCCCCACCTTAATTGCCGTCATCCCGAAGGCCCATCGGGCCGAGGGATCTCGCGCGCAGTACCGGAAAACCAAACGTCGTTAGTCGCGTTAGCTTGACAGGAATCTCAGTCCGCAACCAAACTGGAGTGTCGCTGCCGCACAAGCAGCCAAACCCGAGGTGTTACCCCATGCCAGCACAAAGCACGCCCGAGCCAAAGCCAAGTCCGGAACACCCACCCGTCGTCGAACATCTTTCAGGCGCCCATGAACTCCTGAACGCCCTGCGAAAACGAATCGGAGAGCACCCCGAACTCGCCGAAGCGATCACGAAAGTGGAAACCGCCTTGAGCCTGCTGACCGTAAAAACCGGCGGCATGCTGTGAAGTGACCTGCTCTACCACATTGCGTGCTTGAGTTCAGCGCAATGTCGGCCGCAGCGCCGTGAGAAATGACCCAGACCGCGTCCTAGCCGGATCCGACGATTCACTCCACGAACAGCCGCGAAGCGGCGTAAGTGCAAACCCACTGCGCAGGAGGCTGCGAAAAATATGACCCACGGAGGTCCTGGGAAGGGCCCGACTTCAGTCGGGCCGCTAAGTCCGAAAATGTTTCGGCGCTTTAGCGTCTGAGGTGAGTTTTTTCGTCCGCGACGACTTTTTCCGCAGACCCGCGGGTGAAAATGCGAAGCCCGACAAGACCCGGCGAGGCGAAACACGAGCAGCCTTTTCAGCCGACCTCTAAGGTTCTCTTCTTTCCATTTCAATGTTCAGCGACTTCTGCTCGCCCGATTGCAGCCGTAGGGGCAACGGCTGTTGAAGAAGATGGTTTTCAAGAAACACACTGTTCCGACCCCGTCAGGATAGAACCACGGCTCATAACCATCGGCGTCCACTTGCAGAAACAGATCCATCCCCGGTGGAATGAGCACCCGGAAACTGCCCGACGCATCTCTATCAAAGAAGCCATGCAGGTAGCTGGGTTCGTTGCTGGTGCTCGGGCCCACACGTTCTGCGAAACTCAAACGGGCCACCACCGGCCTGTGAGTTGTCCGATCTTCGACCAAACCGGTCACCATTCCCCACTTGGGCCCCAGCTTCAGCACCACATGGGCTATGGGTTCGGCAGAAGTGAGTTCGACTCCGGTAGGATTCGTGAGCCTGACTCCGCCTCGCACGGAAACCGCCTCCCCATCTCCGTACGCTTCGTCTTCTTTGGAAGGCTGGAACCAGTAGCGTGTAAGCCTCAAATGTCCGAATTCAAATCTACCCTCTTGATCGGTCTCGGCGCTCACCTCAGTGGGATTTCCGTTGAGCCGCGCTCCCATCAAAACAACCTTACCCTTGACTACCGGCGTTCCATTTGGATAAACGAGAATCCCCGCGATTCGACCCTCTGAAGCCGCCGGCGCGCTCACCTGGGCCGCAGCCAGCAGCGCGAACACAACAAGCAAAGCGGCAAACGCATTTCTCATACCGTATTCCTCACGGCGAGATTGCCTCCAGTTTAGGAATCTCCCATCGGATTTGCAAGACTCCGCAATTCCTGCCCAGCGGCCTGCTAAGACTCAAAATTCTTGTCAAGCCCCCCGGACCATCCAATTCCCCGTAAACCACTCTCTTTACACGAAATATATTTTTCGAAAACGTGTCATGTTTACCCTATGCAATCAGTTATCATAGAAGTAGAGGCTTTAATACCTCAGGCATCCTGCCTATGGCGGCGAAAGCGTCCCATCTAGTAAGTCCTTTAGAAGAGATATTTTGCAAGTAGCTGGTTGCTGGGCAGCCAACTCCAGGGATGTCTCTTCGGTGCCGGCCCAATCGATTCATAGACTTAAGAGAAAACGCAGGTTTTGAGAGTCAGGATATGTCGGAGTATCCCCTCCAGTAAGTCCTTTAAAAGGGATATTTTGCGAGGGTATCTCGTTCCCCGACCCAATCGATTCATAGATTTAGGAGGAAAACGCAAATTTCGAGGTATATACCCTTCACAGCCAGCCTTTGGTCCGCGCAATTCGCGCCGCCTCAACCCGGTTGCCCGCGCCCAGCTTGCTGATGGCTTCAGAAAGGTAATTACGAACCGTGCCCTCCGATAGGCTGAGCTTGGCCGCAATGTCGCCACTGGTCACGCCGTCGCCCGCAAGCCGGAGCACCTGCCGCTCGCGGTCGGTCAGCGGATCCGGTTCCGCCCAGGCTTCGGTTGCAAGTTCCGGATCGATTACGCGCAAGCCCTGCTGCACCCGCCTCACGGCTTCCGCCAGTTCTTCGGAGCGCATGTCTTTCAACAGGTAGCCAGACGCTCCCGCTTCGAGCGCGCGTCGCAAATAGCCGGCGCGTGCGAAGGTAGTCAGAATAATGACTCGGGTTCCGGTCCGCCGCCGTTTGAGTTCGCCGGCCACGTCAAGTCCGGTCATCTCCGGCATTTCGATGTCAGTAATAAATACATCGGGCTTGTGCTCAAGCACGGCTTGCAAAGCTTCTTTACCGTTGCGGGAGCGAGCTACAACGGAAATGTCGCCTTCGATCTCGAGCAGAGCGGCCAGCGCTCCCAACACCATGCCCTGGTCCTCGGCGATCACAACCCGGATCGCCTTGCGTCCGTTTTTAGGTGAAGAATTCAATGATCAACTTTCGCTTTCGGCGTCAACGGAAACTCAATACTGAGCCGCGTGCCCACGCTGTTCTCGCGCGCAAGCGTGCCGCCCAGCGCCTCAATTCGTTCCCGCATGCCGCGCAGGCCGTTGCCTTCAACCGCGCCGCCGCCGCGCCCGTCATCCTGAATTTCCACCCGGCAGTTCCCATTCACCGGCATCAGCCGCAAATGGCAATTGCGCGCCCGTGCGTGGCGCACCACGTTGGTCACGGCTTCGCGCACCACCAGCGCAACCACGCTCTCCTGCGCCGGCGTCAGGTGAACTTCTTGCGACTCAGATTTCACGCTTACGCCCGCGGTTTCGAGCGTCGCCTTAGCCTGCTTAAGTTCCGCCTCAAGACTATCCGCCCGATATCCCCGGATGGTGCTGCGCACGTCGGCCAAAGCCGCGCGCGAAGTTTGTTCGACATCGGCAATCTCCGCTTTGGCGCGCCCCGGATCATGGTCAATCAGTTTCCCGGCCAATTCAGATTTCAAAATAATCACCGACAGCGTATGCCCCAGCACGTCGTGAAGATCGCGCGCAATCCGCTCGCGTTCCGCCACCTTGGCCAGATGCTCGATCTCCGCGTTGGCCGCTTTGAGCTTGTGAAACATCCGGGTCCGCTGCGCAAAATAAATGTTGGTTCCCCCCACGATCACGGAGAGCCCGCCCGCGTAGAAGAGAAACCAGCCAGACAAATGCAGCACCCGCCATTCAACTCCGGCCACCGCCAGGATGACGGCCAACAGTTTAATCGCGCCCAGTTCGGTCTCAACGATGAAAGGCACCAGGGCGGCGGCAAAAATGAAGAAGCAGGTCGCCCCCTGATTGAACGGCACATACAGGGTTCCCGCAAGCACCATGACGCCCAACCCGACCAGGGGCCACGGCTTTCGTTCGATCCACAAAATACCAAAGTACAGGATCAGGAAAATTATGGTGCCCAGGCCTGTGAGCAACCATTCTTTCCAGCCCGCATGATCCAGGATCGGCTGCAGGAAAAAGAATACGAAGTACGCGACCGGGGTATAAAAGGCCCAGCCATGCTCCGATTTTGTGGGAACTTGCATGAGCGCAGCTCTAGGCTACCCCTTTCGCAGGTTATCCGTCAGCCCGCTTTTATCGTGTCTGGGGCAGCCGACTACCATGGCCAGCAGCAGCGCCAGCGGAATGAGGACAACGAGCAAGTTGACTTTGTCGATAGTGATGAGCAAGAGAATCGAGCTAAGAACCAGGATCCAGCCAATGTTCATAACGCTCTCCTGTGCAAGTCGTTGTGTTCCTTACCGCAAGATCCAGCGGCAAACACATCATCGGGCAATCGACTGGAGTCTGCCAGTGGAGATCATCATTCTCTGGCCCTGACAAATGTCATCCTCGAACAGGTTCTGTCCGTTTACCGTAACAAACATCCTTGGGGGGACAAACAAATCGCCAAGGTTCGGTATAATCCCAAGTTTGCTAGAGATCGGCGTATCGCTTTCCCGGGTTCGCAGGCTGCAGCACGGCGCGGTTCGGGTTGGAGCGGTAGCCGCTCCGTCTTAGATTGGACTACGCTTTGGCTTTACGTGACCGGCGAACGGTTCTCGGCTTGGTCGAGGAGTACCCGCGAGGTGTAATGCAAATACGGCCCGGAGTTGAGTTGGCCAGTCTGAGCGACATCGGCTGCCAGCGGGACAATAACGAGGACCAATACGCTTATTGGGAGCCGACCAGCGACGAAGAATTCGCCCGCAAGGGCAGATTAGCGATCGTGGCGGACGGAATGGGCGGCCACGAAGGCGGCCAGGAAGCCAGCCGAATTGCCGTCGACTCCATCGAGGAAGTGTTTTCTGAAACTCCGGGAGCTGATTTGCGGGCTCTGTTGCTGGCTGGCTTTCAGATCGCGCACGAGCGCATTCTGGAATATGCTGCCGGGCATCCCGAACTGCATGGCATGGGAACCACAGCCACGGCAATTGTCCTCCGGGGCACCGAGCTCTTCTACGCACATGTCGGAGATAGCCGGTTGTATCTGGTGCGCGGAGCGACCATCTCCCGCCTGACCCACGACCATTCCTATGTCGGCCGACTGGTTCAGAATGGAGTCATTAGTGCGGAAGAGGCGGAAACTCATCCCCAGAGGCACATCCTCACCGCCGCTCTCGGGGCAGGCGCAGAGATCTCGCCCGAAACCCCGGAGCAACCCATTGCGTTGCAGAAGGACGACTTGCTGGTTCTCTGCACCGACGGCCTGTGGAGTCTACTGGGAGAAAACGAAATCCAGGCCATCGTCACGAACCTCGATCCGCCCGCAGCGTGCCGCGCCCTGATCAAGCTGACGAAGGACCGAGGCGGCCCCGATAACATTACTGTCCAAGTCCTCCGGATCGGCGCAGGCGAAGGGATCTAGCTAGTCCTCCGGCCTTCGTCGCAGAATCAGATCGCCCTCACTGGGCGGCAGCGAGAACTGGAATTCGGTCACGCGATTTCCCAACGGAACCCGCAGCACGAATTCCTCCTGTTTCTGCAATGCGTCGATCCATTTGCTCTTGACGCTGAACAGGACCCATCCACTGGCTTCGGGATGGTTTGGGTCTAATGTCAATGGGCGCAGGCTGCGGGTTTTGAGGAACTCGATCGTATCCGCCGCATCCTTTTGACGAGCCGCTAGCGTGGCTTCTTTCGCATCCTTCTTTTCTGGATGCTTGCGGATCTCGCGCGCAGTTTCCTCTACCAGGCTGTCGGCATACTTCTGCTCCTTGATTGCGAGTTCGTCAGGGTCGAGCGCGGCGTGCACGTCGTGATAGTGCTTTATGAATTCCAATGTGATTTTCCCTGGCTCGATTGCAAGCGAATCTTTGCCACGGAAATGCAGGGTTAAGTGTAAGCCGAGTATGGGCTGGGCACGCCGACGCGCTTTGTCCAACTCCTGGGAATCCACAGCGAGGATGACACCGAAATCGCCCGTCCAGAAACCGTAACGATATTTACCGTCGTCATCCCGGCTGAAGGTACAACCCGGCTGACCTTCCTCCCAGCGCAAGGTTGACGTCGCGGAATTCTGAGCCGAGGAGAGCGGGGTTGCCCCGGCAGGCGCGAGCAGGAAGAACGACAGCAAACCACAGGTGACTTTTCGGATCGTGTGACTGACGCGCATAGCAGTCCGCCTCCAGACTACTACCGATCAACAGTCTGTCTTGGAAGCAAACAAGAACTAGCAAGCCAACGTACCAAAGCGGAACTCGGCAATCGTAGATAGTGGAGGGCGGGTCTAGTTCACTCGTACCGCAGAGCCTCGATCGGATCCAATCGCGAAGCGCGAACCGCCGGAACCATGCCGCTGATCAGTCCCACTGCGGTAAGAATGATGGTGGCGACAAGCAGAGTCCCGGGCGCGATGAGCAGGCGGATGTCGCCGCCCTCGGCGTTCTTGGCCATGGCGCTGTAGAGAGTGAGTCGTCCCACTGAGAGTGACACGACATAAGCCAGCATGATTCCGAGCGCCCCACCGATGAAGGTAATGGTGAGGGCTTCCGCGAGGAACTGCATCAGGATGTGTCCGCGGCGCGCGCCCAGTGCTTTCTCGACTCCAATCTCCCGCGTCCTCTGGGTCACGGAGACCAGCATGATGTTCATCAGGCCGACGCCACCAATGCCCAACGTCAGCGTGCCGATGAAGCCCAGCAGGATTTTCAGGCCAATGGTAATGACTTCAAACTGGTGAACCTGTTCCATCAGGTTAAAGACACGCACCGCGCGACGATCGGTCACGCTGAACTTGTGCTGCACAGCTAATACACTGCGCGCCGCCTGCTCTAACCTCTGATACTCCGGGGTTTCGTAATTGAACCAGATGGAATCGAGGTAGTGCGTGTCCTTCAGATCACTCATGGTGGTGAAGGGTACGTAGATTGCCCGGTTGATGTCGTCGTCGCCTTCCTGCATCTTGGCGCTCAGGATGCCGACGACCTCAAAGCTGAGACCATCAATGCGAATCTTCTCCCCCAAAGCGTTTCGTCCGGAGAAGAGTTTTTCCTTGGCCTCGGAGCCGATGACTGCGACGCGGGCGCGCTGCATCTCGTCCTGCATGTTGTAGAAGCGCCCCTGGCCCAGCTTAAGAGCGCGGACTGAATCGACGTTAGGGTAGTTTCCCGTGACGCCGAAGTTGAAAGTGCGTGTGTCGAACTGAATGTTGCACTGCTTGCTGACCTCGGGAGTGATGTGAGTGATCTGCGGAAGATTGGTGGTAAGTGTATCCACATCGTCCATCGTGAAACGGATCGGAACGCCTGCCTTCTGCCCCCCTGCCTGCATGGAAGTGCGGCCGGGGACCAGGATCATCAGCTTGGTGCCAAAGTTAGCAAAAATGTTCGAGCAGGCCCGGCCAAAGCCGTCACCGTAAGCCAGCAGCATGACCACCGTGGCAATGCCCCAGGCCATGCCCAGCATCGTGAGCGCAGTGCGGCGGCGATTGTGCCGCATGGCGCCGTAGGCCTCATGAAAGAGATCACTGAACATCCGGTTACTCCGACCTCAGCGCGTCTACCGGCTGCAGCATCGCGGCCTTGCGCGCCGGATAAAGCCCCGCAATCACGCCCGCGATCGTCAGGCTGGCGATCGCGAGAAACGCGGACATGGGTACGATCTTTGGCGGATCGAATCCTCCCGGCCCTTGCTGCGTGCCCAGAACCGCCATCAAAGCTGCGGCAAATCCCATGCCGATCAGCCCGCTGCCCAGGGTGAGCAGTATTCCTTCCAGAAAAAATTGCAGCAGAATGCTGCGGTTGGTGGCGCCGAGTGCCTTACGCAAACCGATCTCCCGCGTTCGCTCGCTGACTGTTACCAGCATGATGTTGATCACGCCGATGCCGCCCAGCGCCAGCGTGACCAATCCGACCGCGCCGAGAAACATGTTCATGGCGTCGAAAATCAACCCGACTGCTTTGGAGTTCTGAATCGTGTCCCATCCTTCGAAGGCATTCTTGTCGCGATAGTCAAAGCCATGATTGCGAGCAATCAGCTTGCGAACTTCATCCTGCGCGATCAGGTGCTCATCGGTGACGCGTGGTTGATAGTTAATGAAGGAGATGGAATTCTCATGATTCTCGCCCTTCAGCGGGAACAAGGTCGCCATCACCCGGAACGGAATGTAGCCGCGCATGTTGGTGGAGTTGTCGTCACCGCGGCCGACCCGCTGCACCGTGCCGATGACTTCAAAAGTGATGTCGTTCAGAATGATGCTTGCGCCCACGGCGGGACGTCCGGGAAACAGGTTCTTGACCAGTTCATCGCCCAGCACGATGACGTTGCGCCTCTGAGTTTCGTCCAGGCCATTGAGCCAGCGTCCTGAATTGAGCGGCAGATAACGAATTTCGCTGAACTGGGGTTCGACTCCCGCAAGCTCTCCACTCGCGCTGGCGAACTCGCTCACCGCCCGCACATCGGTACGAATGAGCACCGGAGAAGCATTGCGCACGTGCGGAGCTTCCTTGCGGACATCGAGGTAGTCCTGGTAGGTGAGCAAATAATTACGCGCCGAATTCATGCTGCCCTGCACGACGGGGGCGCGCCCGGGAAAGATGAACATAATGTCTTTGCCGTACTGCGCCATCTCGCGCTTATTACCCGAGCGGAAACCTTCCCCAAGACCGACCAGGAGCAGCAAAGAGCCTACGCCCCAGGCGATGCCAAACATCGTCAGGAATGAACGCAGCTTGTGCGCCCACAGGGTGCGGAAGATTTGCGCGAAAATGTCCAGCAGCATCCGCATAATCTAAGGATACGTGTATTTGACGTATTTTGTTTGGACTTCGGTAGCAAGAGTACTGCGGTTACGGCTATGCTTCCGGGGACTCCAGTGCCTTTACTTTAAGTCGTTTCAAGGTGGATGCCGACGGTGAGAACCTACAGCTCTCGCCACACATCCTTGAAGTCAAAGAAGCCCTTTTTCCCCGACAGCCACTCGGCGGCACGCACTGCACCTTCCGCGAATCCGCGGCGGGATTTTGCGTCGTGGCAGAGATAAATCCGGTCGCTCGGCGAGTCGAGCACGAGTTCGTGCAGGCCGACCACATCGCCTTCGCGGAACGAAGTGATTTCCAGTTCGGTTCCCGCCGCGTCCTGAATGATTCTTTGCAGGGTCGCGGCTGTTCCCGAAGGCGCATCTTTCTTCTGCGCGTGATGGCGTTCGAAGATTTGTCCGAAATACTGGTGCTGCAAAGCGGCGGCGGCGCTTCGCGCAACCTCAAAAAACAGATTGACTCCGATCGAGAAGTTCGCGCCGTAGAGTAAACCAATTCCACATCCGGGGTCCTCCACGATACGCCGGATTCGCGGGTGTTCGGCGTACCAGCCCGTAGTTCCCACCACAATGCTTTTCTTGGCACGGACGCAAGCTTCGATGTTGCCAAGCACTGCGCCCGGAGTGGTGAACTCAATGACCATGTCGACCGCAGACAACTTTTCGACCGTAAGAGCGGAGGAAAGGGGGTTATCGCTACCGCCAAGCACGTTGATCTGGTGGTGTCGCTCTCGCGCCACTTCCGCGACCAGCGAACCCGTCTTGCCCCGGCCTAAGATGAGAATATTCATGAAAGCAAAAGTCTCTCTGCGAACTCCGCGACAATCTACAATCTTCAGCGTACTCTGCGTTTTAAGGTTTGTCGCTCACGCAAATACCTCTGGATCAAGGTCCGAGAAAAATGTCTTATGCAACCGGCGTATGACCTGCGGCACTTCGTCCTCTTCGATCACGAACGTAAGATTAATTTCCGAGGCTCCCTGCGAAATCATACGGATCTTCACGTCAGAGAGCTCCCCGAACACCCGTGCGGCAATGCCCGGCGTCTCCCTGAGATTTTCTCCCACCAAACAGACGATCGCCTTACGCCCCTCATATTTTACGTCCGCCAGCTTCGCCAAGTCAGCCGCGAGAGCTGGAATCGACTCATTCGAATCCACCGTCAGCGAAACGCTCACCTCCGAGGTGGAAACCACATCCACGGGGACTCGATGGCGGTCAAATGCTTCAAAGATCGCGCGCAGAAAGCCGTGGGCCAAGAGCATCCTCGGAGCGGCGACATCAATAATTGTGATGCGCTTCTTGGCGGCAATCGCCTTGAAGGAATTCCTGCAATGAGGAACGCGGGCGGAGATGCGGGTTCCTTCGCAATCTGGATTTCGCGAGTTCAGCACATAAACCGGAATGTTCCGTTGAATTGCGGGCAGCACCGTAGCCGGATGCAAGACTTTGGCCCCGAAGTAAGCCAACTCCGCAGCTTCATCGAAGCTGATGACCTTGATCCGCCGCGCCTCGGGACACAAGTTGGGATCGGTCGTCATCATACCGTCAACATCGGTCCAGATTTCGATGCGCTCAGCGCCCAGCCCGGCCCCGACAATCGCCGCCGAGTAATCCGATCCCCCGCGGCCAATGGTCGTCGTGATCCCCGCTTTGGTGGCGCCGATAAATCCGCCCATGACCGGCACTCGGCCTTTGTCCAGCACGGGCTGCACTTTCGACTTCAGCCGCTGGTTGGTTTCTTCCATCAGGGGAGCAGCGCGCATGTGCTCGTTGTCGGTGATGACGCACTCCCGGGAATCCACCATTGTCGAAGGAAGGCCTTGGGAGGAGAAAGCTGCCGCGACAATTCTGCTGGAGAGAATTTCACCGAAAGCCGCGACATGATCGGTGGTGCGCGGGGTCAGTTCGCCAACCGCGGCGATGCCGCGCAAGAGTTCGTCCAGGGCTTCGAAGTAAACGCCCAAATCGCCGTGAAACTCGGTGAAGAGCGCTGTGCCCAGGAGCTCGCCCGCCGTGTTGTAGTGCCGCTCCCGCAGTGCGCGCGAAAGGCTGAGTGCGGTCTTGCGATCACCGTTTCCGGCTGCGCGCGCCATCGCCAGCAACTGGTCGGTGACCTTGGCCATGGCGCTGACCACGACCACTGGCTTTTGCGCCAACCGTCCTTTCACGATAGCGCCAGCCCGTTCGATGGCGCTGGCATCCTGCACCGAGGTCCCGCCAAATTTCATTACCAGCATTGGCGGACGGACCTCGGATGAGGATTCTCGCGGTCAAGTGCAGGTTCGGATGGGCGCGTGCGGCTCTTCACCCCAAGTATCCCCGCACTTTGAGCAACTCAGCATTCAGCAGCGCCGCGCCTGCCGCTCCTCGAATCGTGTTGTGAGAAAGGACCGTGAACTTCCAGTCCAGCACGCCGCACGGCCGCAAACGGCCGACTGTAGCCGTCATTCCATTACCCGAGTCAACGTCGAGCCGGGGTTGCGGGCGATCTGCCGATGGGGTATAGCGCACCGGTTGCGCCGGGGCACTGGGTAGCTCCAGTTCCTGGGGAACGCTGCGAAATTCGTTCCATGCTTTGACGATCTCTTCCGGCCGCCCCCTCTTCTTCAACTTCACCGAGACGGATTCCGTATGCCCGTCCTCCACCGCAACGCGATTGCAGTGCGCGCTCATGCCGAATTCGGCTGATACGAAACCGGAGCCATTCATGCCGCCGAGGAGCTTGCGCGTCTCCTCCTCCATTTTTTCTTCTTCTTTCGAAATATAGGGAATCACATTGCCCAGAATGTCGAGCGAAGCCACGCCCGGATATCCCGCGCCGCTCACCGCTTGCATAGTGACCACCATGACCGTCTCGAGCCCAAATAAATCCTGCAAAGGTTTCAGCGCCATGACCAGCCCGATGGCCGAGCAGTTCGGATTCGTCACCACAAACCCGCCCGACGTCTTGCGCCAGCCTTGACATTCGATCATCTGGATGTGATCAGGATTGACTTCCGGAATCACCAGCGGCACGTCGCTCTTCATCCTCAGAGCACTCGAGTTCGTAACCACCGCGCACCCAGCGGCGGCAAAGCGAGGTTCCATTTCAGCCGCAATCGAAGCGTCGAGGGCAGCGAAAATAATCTTCGGAGCGCCGTCCGGCGTAGCCGGAGAAACGCGCATCTCCGCCACTCGATCCGGCAAAGGCGTCTTCATCTTCCAGCGCGCCGCTTCGCCGTAGGCTCGGCCTTCCGAACGGTCGGAAGCCGCCAACCACGCGACCTCAAACCAGGGATGATGTTCCAGCAATTGCACAAAGCGCTGCCCTACCATTCCGGTTGCGCCCAGGATTCCTACAGGAGTCTTCGTCTGCATACTTGATCTGCATTTTACAACAGCCATCCGCGCGACACGGCTGACGGTCCCGACTCACCCGCCCGCACGAATCCCCAGAAGCACGCTCGTTTCAAGCCAAATGCAACCGCACTACAGAAAATCCCCCTGCCGCCGATAGAAGAACTTGAGGAATCAATATGCCCGAGCTACGCCAGAACTACTTCACCAAGGAGTGGGTCATCATCGCTAAGGAGCGGGCCAAGCGTCCCGAAGAACTGGCCACGCACCGCCCGCCGAAGACCACGCCCTCATTCGTGGAAACCTGCGTGTTCTGCCCGGGCAACGAAGCCAAGACTCCGCCGGAAATCCTGCGCCTCCCGAGCGACAGCCAGAACAGTTGGCAGGTCCGGATCGTGCCCAACAAATTCGGCGCGCTCTCTCGCGACGCCACGCCCACTCGTGTCGTCCGCCGTTCTCACCGCACCATGGATGGATTCGGTATCCACGATGTCATTATCGACACTCCCGATCACGCGCAAATCACCGCGCTGATGCCCGACGCGCACGTCGCCAACGTTCTTCGCGCCTACAAGTCGCGCTATGACGCCCTCAGCCACGACCCGCGCATCGCTCACATCACGATCTTTAAGAATCACGGCCTCGAAGGAGGCGCGAGCCTCGAGCATCCCCATTCGCAACTCGTCGCCACACCGGTCATCTCGAATCAGGTGCGCGACCGGTTGGAAGAAGCGCTGCGGCACTTCGACGAGTACGGCGAATGCATGTTTTGCGAAGTAGTCCAGCAGGAGTTGAACGATCCCGAGCGAATCGTTTTAGCAACCGAGCACTTTGTGGCGCTCGAGCCCTTCGCTTCCCCAACGCCATTCTGCACTCACATCTATCCCCGGCGCCACATGGCCAGCTTCGGCGACATCAGCGCCAACGAAATTCAGGATCTGGCGCACACTCTGCGCACGGTACTGGCCAAGCTTTATCACGGGCTCGAGAACCCTGATTTCAACTACACCATTCGCAGCGCGCCCGCCGAATGGGTCGGCGTACGTTATTTCCACTGGTACGTGAGCGTGATTCCCCGGCTGACCCGAGTCGCGGGTTTCGAGCTCGGCTCCGGAATGTTCATCAACACGGTGCTGCCGGAAGCGGCCGCGGAGTTTCTGCGAAACGTCAAGCTCGAACTGGCAGTAGGAGCGAGCTGATGCCGAGAGAGATGTTGCTTGGCAACGTCTACGGTTAACGCTTACGCCGCATCGGTCCGGCCGCGCTTGTCTTCAACTTGCGGCTCGCCCGAATGCTCTGGGCTTCCACCCGGTTCGGGGAAATCCGTGTCGGCGGATTTAATCAGCGGATCCTGGTCGCGGTGTCCCAGTTGGCCCTGCATCGAAGTGTAGTCGGCTGGACTATTCTCGTCCTGTTCCACGGCGCCTTTTGAGCGATCCTGGTCCCTTGTTTCGGTCACGATAACTCTCCCCCCACCTCGTAGTGAACCACACCTATAATTAGCCTACTCCGAAACTTCCACTCCCGGCATGGGTTTTTCTGATGCACGCAAGAAAAATCCTGAATAAAATGGGACGACGCATGAAGCGAATCATTCTAACCGCCGCCGCAGTTCTAATCTTGGCCCTGACCGTGTGCGCGCAAACGGAAACCCCAGTTGTGTCGATGCCCGCGTCCGCCAAATCGCACAAGCACCACCACAATAAACAACACAACAAGCAAAAGTCAGAACACTCGCACCACCATCACAACCAGCACTGAGACATCTCTCGACTGTAGAAGCGTAGCTTGCTATGTTTCTACGGCAGAACACCTACACCCCCGGTGCCCGCGCCGCGGTACTTGACGCCCCCAACTTACGCAACCGCTCTTTGGCCTGCAACGCCTCATTCGAACGCGGATAACGCTGAATCACATGCCGAAGCTGGGCAATTCCATCGTCCGTTTTCCCCAATTCAATGAGCGCCAAGCCCTTCTTCAAATCGGATGAGGGAGCCTTATTGCCGGTAGGAAAATTCTGCAGCACCTGGTCATAATAGGTAACGGCTTCCTGAAAGTTTCCCGTTTTGTAGGCGAGTTCCGCCAGATAGAAATACGCATTTCCCGCGAGATCCGTGTTGGGATAGAACTTTACGTAATCTGAAAACTCCTGTTTCGCCAGGTCATTCTTCGCTGCGTTGTAGTCGCGCAAGGCGTTGTTATACAGCACATCCGGCGGCGGAGCCTGCGCCAGCGCCTGCTGTTGCGCCTGTTGTGCCGCCTGTCCCGCGGCCACGCTCTGCTGCGCGGCTTGCATATCTTCCAGTTGCTTGCTGACCTTCGCCAGTCGCGCTTTCAGTTCATCCAGAGAATCGTTGAGCGCCTGGATCTGGCCCGAAAGCTGGTCCACCTTCCCGCCGTTATCCGTTTGCAACTTTTCCAGGCCGCTCTGCACCGCGGTGATCGACGCCGCCACCTTATTCATGCTGTCGGTGTTCTGGTCCATCAAGTGCTGCATGACGCCCATGCGTTCGTTGAACGACTGCTGCATCTTAGTCATCTGGTCCTGCAGGTTCTGCACCTGTGTCATTAACTGAACCATTTCTTTGCTGACGCCCCAAGCCGGCGTCCCGTTTGCCCAGAAACCGATCAACAGCACAACCATGGTCGAATATCGATAAATTTTCATAGCGTGTTCCTTGAGTTGCAAAACTTGAACTACAAATTCCGCCGCAGAAACGCAGCTAGCTACGTTTCTATAGTCGAGGGACGTTTTACGCCTTTGAGGCTTTACGCACACAGCCCGGTTTTCGCGGTTCTGGAGAACAGTGGTGCACAATCCGAATCGCCAGTCCGGCCTCAGCAACGCTCTATTGTGAAGAATAGCGCGCTCCAGACACAGTTGTCTCGGAGGTTCCGCTGCGCGTGCGGCTTTGCCGGAAAAACTGAGGTGCGGAGCCGCTCACGCCCCGCACCTCAAGTGACTATTTCTGATAAACGAAATGGCCACGCCGGTTCTGCTGCCAGCAAGCCTCGTTGGATTCCGTGCAGAACGGCTTCTCCTTGCCATAGCTGATCGTCTTGATGTTGCTGGCACTGACGCCACCCTGTGTCAATGCGCTCTGAACGGAGCCCGCTCGGCTGTCGCCCAATGCCAGGTTGTACTCGGTGGACCCGCGCTCATCGCAATGTCCCTCGACAATAAAGTGGATGCTGGGATGCGCCGCGAGGAACGCGATATCCGCCTGCAGCGAACTCTGCTGGTCCGAGCGAATATCCGATTTGTCGTATTCGAAGTAGATGTCCTTGATGTTCTGCGCGAACAGCTGCTCCTCGCTCGGCCCGGCCGCTGGCGCAGGTGGCGGTGGCGGTTGAGTGACCGTCACCCGTGCCGTTGCCTGCTGCGTTCCACCGGCTCCTTTCGCCGTCAAAGTGTAAGTGGTCGAGTCCGACGGGGTAACCGACTGCGAGCCGTTCGCCTGCACGGCTCCCACGCCGTCGATGCTCACGTCAGTAGCATTCGTGGTCTGCCACGTGAGCGCGGTGGACTGTCCTTGCTGGATGGTGTTGGGATTCGCCGTGAGCGAGGCCGTCGGCGCGGGTGGCGGTGGTGGTGGCGGCGGTGGTGGCGGTGCTACCTTCTTCTTGCAGGCACCGAGGAACAGGATTGCACTCAACGCGAATATAAGCGTGATCCACTTCATTTTCTGCTGCTTCACTTTTCCTCCTGCGTAATCGCGCGCCGTTGCCCTTCAACGCGCTTCAGAATCCAGAACGGGGCGGGTTCACTTCTCCGCCACGTCCGGGCAGTTGATCAAAGACCGATCTTTGTCTGTTTGTTCGCTATCCTTCGCGAACAGTCATCACTTCTTACAACTAAAAGTCGTCATTCCGAGGCCCCAGCGGGGCGAGGAATCTCGCGCGCAGTATTTCGAATCCCCCTACTTCCAACTCCAATTCGGCTGCGTATTCCCGCCCGTAAACGTCAACTGCTTTTGATTACTCCCATCCGCCAGCATCGACCATATCTGCTCCCCACCAGCACGGCTGGACTGAAAAACAATGTGCCGCCCATCCGGCGACCACGAAGGAAAATCATTTCGTCCACCGTCATGGGTCAACTGCACCCACTGCTTGCTGGCTGCGTCCATGAGGTAAATGTCCGACGCCCCCGGAGCACCAGGTCCGTAATGTCGAGTCCACGCGAACGCGAGAAATTGCCCATTGGGCGACCACGCTGGCGAGACCGCGTAACCCTGGTCAGTAATCCGCTGCACATTGGTGCCGTCCGCTTCCATGGTGTAGATCTGCGGCAAGCCGGTGCGCCCGCTTACCCATGCGATTTGCGCACCCGTCTTGCGATTCCATACGGGCGAGACATCCGGGCCCTTGAAAGACGTAACCCGCTTCAGATTGCCACCCGATTGATCCACGACGTAAATCTCGGGGTCTCCGGAGCGCGAAGACGAGAATGCCAACTTGGTGCCGTCGGCCGACCATGCGGGCGAAAGGTTCGTGCCGCCAAACGAAGGAAACTTAACCAGCCGGTTGAGATCCATGGAATACATCAGGATCTCCCAGCCTGACTTCGTCATGGAACTGAAAGCCAGCCGCGAGCCGTCGGGAGAAATCCGCGGAGACAACGAAATCGAACCCAGATGCGTGATCTGCCGCTGGTTCGCTCCGTCGTAGTCCATCACCCAGATTTCCTTGTGCCCGCTGCGGCTGCTCACAAAGTAAATCTGGCTCTCTGCAATGCCGGGAATGCCGCCGCCCAGGCGGAAGATGATCTCGTCGGCGAACTTGTGCGCGATGGTACGCGCGGCATCGGTCGTCGCCGTGTCCTGATACTGCTTGCCCAAAACTTGCGGTGACGTGATGTTCTTCACGTCGTAGAGCCACCCTTGCACGGTCACGTTGTTGCCAGTCACGCCCAGATTGCCGAAGGCCAGCATAGCCGCATTCGGAGGCGGAGCATTCCAGGCGTCAAACTTCACCTCAGTCGGAGTGCCCGGAATCGCCAGAGGGTAGAAGCTCTTTGACGCCATGTCGAAGATGCCGGCATTCTCCAGATCATTCCAAAGAGTATCGTTGAAAACTTTGAGCAGGTCGGCGTTCTTGGCGTCGGAGGTGGAAGGTTTAAAGTCGGGAACTGCGAGACGAACTTTCTCCATCCCCAGGCCCGTCCCCGTTTTGATCCAGTCTTGGGCCGTGCAAGGAATCACACCAAAAGCCGTAGTCAATAGGAGAAGGAATATCGCCGCGACTCTGCGAGATTTGGTTCTGTAGTAGTGCGTGCCGGTCGTCCTCTTGCCGATACCAGCCTTCAGACCTCTACCAATCGTAAGATGACCAACATCCAAGTGCAAGTTGCTCCCGAGCATTCCCACATCCATTCTCGACCTGAGTTCCCGTCGATAAAGCATCACAAAGCTAAAGAGCCACAAGCTCGAAGCCAAAAGCCGACCCTCTATCTTTTGTAATCGAACCAGAACTCCACTGAAACCTTATTCCCCGCATAATCCGGTGGCAAGGGACCAAAAGTATCAATGCGCTGCAAAGCCCGCACTGCTGATTGATCGAGCGAGGGCACGCCGCTGGACTGCTCAACCTGCACATTCGTCGGATGCCCATCCCGCCCGATGTCAAAGGTCACGTAAACCCTCTGCGCTTCGCCGATGCGCGGATCCACTTCATACTTCAGCCAGTTTTCCGAAACTTTCTGCTGCACCACGCGCACGTACCAGGCATAACGCGAACCGAAATCCCCTCCGCCGCCCGTGAAACCAAATCCGCCTTTGGCCCCGCCTGCATTGAACGTTCCATAAGGGCCGCTCACAGGTCCACCTTCGCCGAATGGAACTACATTGCTGGCTTCGTCCGGCTCCGGCTTAGCCTTCTGCTGACTCTCGCTGATCCGCGGTTTCGGTTTCGTCTTCGCATTCTTGTCAGGAATCGGGATCGCTTCCGGTTCCTTTTCCTCAGTCTTCGGTAATGACTGCGTGAGTCCCTTCGATTCGTTGGCTAAAACATTCTGCGTTTGGCTAGGGTTTGCCGGCAACGGAACCGAACTGACCAGGGTTACTCCCATCGCATCCCCACCGCCGCCCGCTCCCCAGGTCCCACCGCCGCGGCCAGGCCCGATAACCGCATACAAGATGATCGAGCCTGCAATCGCAATGTGCAGCCCAACCGACCACGCCAGATTGCGAGGCCAGTTATCATGCTCGAAAAATATCTCAGCGTTTGCTTCCATGACTGTCGAGCGGCTGCGTCACAATGCTCACGTTCGTAATCCCTGACTGCTTCACCGCATCCATGACTGTGGCGAAGGCGCCGAATGGAACATTTTCGTCCGCGCGGATGAAAATGGACTGATGCTGCGGATCGCGAATCTTCTGATGGAGCTTCGTGGCAATCTCGTTGATGTTGATGGGATCGTTCCCCAGAAACACGCGCTGCTGTTTGTCCACGCTGATCACCAGTCGCTCTTCGGTGATCTCTTTGACGGTTCGAGTCTTGGGTACGCTGACCTCGATCCCCGATTGCAGGACCGGAGCCGTGACCATGAAGATGATGAGAAGAACCAGAACAACGTCCACCAGCGGCGTGATGTTGATGTCGGCGAGAGAAGTTTGAGTGCGTCCGTTAGAAGCCGTGAAGGCCATTACCTCCGCACCTCCGGAACCGCGGGCTGCGACCGCTCCACCGCGTTCAGCATCTCCAGCGCAAAGTCGTCGCCGCGCGCCGCGAACTCGCGAATGGAACTACCAAGCAAGTTGTAAGCAATCACCGCCGGAATCGCCGCCGCCAACCCCGCCGCAGTAGTAATCAAAGCCTCCGAAATCCCCGGCGCAACCGCCCGCAAAGTAGCCGCCCCCGCAGTCCCCAACCCATGAAAAGCATCCATGACTCCCCAAACGGTGCCGAAGAGGCCTACGAATGGGGTTACGGCGCCGGTTATTGCCAGCCAGGGCATGTTGCGTTCGAGGCGGCTTACTTCTTCGGAGCAGGCGATTTGCATGGAGCGTTGAACCGCGATAGGGCTGCCCTGCCGACGATGTTCGGCGAAGCCGCCTTCAAACACCGCTACCAGGGGGCTGGGCTTGAATTGTTCGGCTACGGCCGAGACGTCCTGCAGGCGCTGGGCTTTGCGGAAGGCGCGTACGAAGCGTCCGCTTTGCACTCGCGCTCGGCGCACCAGACTCCATTTGGAAAGAATGATGGCCCAGGAGATCACGCTGAAGATCAGGAGGATGAGAAGAACGACCTTGGCGACGGGACCGGTTTCTCCAACCAGATCAACGATCTCTCCGCCAACCACCGCTGCCAGCAGTAAGGGAAAATGCATTTTATTAGAGGCTCTTGCAATTATAGACGAACATCAGCGGCTTCCTGAGGAGACGTATCGCATGCATTAACCGGTTTTCACTGTAGACGCTTTCCAGTTAAGCGCGACGGGGACCTTTAGTTCTTCGCATTGCCGAGAAACAGCAGATTCCTCGTCGCTTCGCTTCTCGGAATGACAAGGTGAGGTTTTGATGTCGGGACAAGGATTGGACCACTCAGTCAAAATCGCTGACAGTTGGCTTTCATGCTATGCTGCGCTCAACCCCGGCATCCCAGGACAGCTTGTGCTCTCGGAACTGCGGCTTGAAAATTACGCGGTCATCGACAATCTGGTGGTGGAATTCTCTGCTGGATTGAATCTGTTGACCGGCGAAACCGGAGCGGGCAAATCCATTCTGATTGATGCTCTCGCGCTTCTCCTCGGCGAGAAGGCTTCCGCGGACGTGATTCGCACCGGTGCGGATCGAGCCGTGATGTCAGCAGTATTCGAGATTGACGAGAAAACAGAAAAGATCGTCGCTCGAATTCTCGAGGCCAACGGGATCGATCCCAACGACGAAGGCGAATCCGTCATTTTGCGGCGTGAGATCGCTGCGGGTGGCAAGGGCCGCGTCTTCATCAACAATCAGCCAGCTACTGTCGGGGTGTTGCGGCAGCTTGCCCCGTATCTCGCGACTATCCACGCACAAAACGAATCCATCCTGTCGTTCGATGCCGCGGCGCGGCTGGAACTTCTCGATGCATTTGCCGGCACTCAGCTCGATGCGGTCGGCGCGGCCTTCGCCAACTGGAAGAGCACTGCCCATCGCATCGAAGAACTCGAACACGGCGAGCAAGACCGCCTGCGGCTGCTCGACCTATGGACTTTTCAAAAGCGAGAGATTGAAGATGCCAAGCTGCAGCCCGGGGAAGACGAATGCCTCGAAACCGAGAAGCGCGTTCTGGCGAATGCCGAAAAGATTTACAGCGCGGCCATGAATGCCTTCGACTTGCTTTACGAGGGCAGCGCTTCGACCTCGTCTTCGTTGCGCACCGCGCAGAAGCACATCGAGGAACTGTCGCGCTACGAGCCGAAGTTCCGCGAGGCGCTGGCGGCGATCGACAGCGCCCGCATCAGCGTGGAGGACGTGGGCGCCACCCTGCGCGATTACGCCGGCGGTATTCAGGCTTCGCCCGAGCACCTGGCCGAAGTCGAAGATCGCCTTGCGCTGCTTGATCGACTGAAGCGCAAATATGGCCCCACGCTCGACGATGTAATTCAACACGGAGAAGAAGTCAGCCGCAAACTTTCAGAGATGGAAAACAAAGACGAAATTCTGGCCCAGCTTCGCATAGAGCTGGCGCAAGCGGCCGAGGAGTATTTGCGCGCGGCTCGCGCCGTTTCAAAGAAGCGCTACGAGGCCGCCCGCAGGCTCGAGAAGTTGGTCGAAGCGGAGATCAACGATCTGGCGATGAAGTCCAACTTTCACATCGAGGTCGGCGGAACCGACGAAGCAGGGAACTGGACCGCATCCGGCTTCGACGAAGTCGTCTATTTGATTACGACCAACCCTGGCGAGCCGCTGCGACGGTTGGAGCACATCGCCTCCGGCGGCGAACTGTCGCGAGTGATGCTGGCGCTGAAGGCGAGCGTGGAGGCGGGACAGAGCAAGAAGAAAACGAGTGCTCAACGCACGCTTGTGTTTGACGAAATCGATACCGGCATCGGCGGACGCGCCGCCGAAGCCGTGGGTAAAAAGCTGAAGGCTTTGTCGCGGGCTAATCAGGTGCTCTGCGTGACTCACCTGCCGCAGATCGCGACTTTCGCCGACCATCATTACGTGATCGAAAAGAGAACCTCCGCCGATCGCACTCGGACCTCGGTCCGCCTCATCAGCGGCGAGGAGCGCACCGAAGAAGTTGCCCGCATGCTCAGCGGGGCGAAACTTACCGAGACGTCGCGCAAGCATGCGGAGCAGATGCTGAGGACCAACGCGTAGCAACCCAGCCAACGCCAATATCTGATCGAGGCCGACATGCCAAACTTAGCAACGCGCGCCTGTTACGACGGTTTCCACAGCCGCCGTGAGGCTGTGCCACTCGTTGCACCGCCCTTAAGAATAATTCGGGGACAGGAAGCCTGTGAAAAAATCAACTTTCGAAAGATGAGGAATTCGTGCGCGCTAAGACTTTGCGATTAAACGCCCTACAAGCGATCTTTGGTGATCGGCTATACATTTTCGATCAGCCAAACAATTTCACAAAATCGGCAGAATCAATTTTTTCACATGTTCCTGTCCCCAGTTTTCAGCTTTCAGTTTTTCCTCAGTTTTCCCAGTTTTTGTCCATCGGAGAGCTACCGCCCGAACTGAAAGACCTTCGCCAGCTAGAAGCGGGGCTAAGGGCAAACCCGCCGACTCAGGGCCAGCCCCCAGATTGACAAAATAATGAAACCGGAGTAACTGATCACAGTATGAAGCGCACGTATGTTCCCGGTATCGCTGACATCGTCGAAGTCACGGATCCGGCAGAGGTCCGGACAATTTCAAACGATTCAAGGTTCGGCCGGGACTTCGTAGCACGTGGTCCTGTTCGCAACGTGCAGCTTCTCCGGAAAATGCTCCGCATTTTCTCGCTCAACGGCAGATTATTCCCAACTATGCTGCCGCGCACCAACCCCAGCCGCGCCGCCGCGCAAGACGAACTGTGGTTGAGACTAAACGTCAAGGCCGACGTGGTGAAACACGGACCCGCAGAATTGGAGCCCCTGGCCGAATGGGTCAGAGGGATCGGAACTGCGGAGAAGCTCGATCTGCTTGTGCAGCAGAGCATAGGAAGATTGTTCGTGGAAACCTTCACGGCCACTGAGGAGAGCTTGGCAGCGGCCCATATGGTGCTTGAGGCTGCAGGCTCTTCCAATGTCCTGAAAATGCTGGAGTGGCGCATCAGCGGCAGGCTGGAGCGGGCCAAAACGCTTCTTGCTTCCATGGTGAATGGCGATCTGGCTGGCGTTATCGCGCTAATTGCAGCTCGGCAGCTCATTGTGGATGGCCTGCATAAAATGCGCCAACTTGCTGCCGAGCCAGTACGTCGATCTTCGATAACGACGGATGCTGCGGTGGACGAATGCCTCTTTGCACCGCCCACCGTTGTACGCCAGGCGAAAACCTCCGGCGAGGTCGGCGGTTGTCCCTTTAAAAAAGGCTCGCTCTTCATCCTTGAGCTGGGTAGTGCGAGCCAAGGCGCAGCGAATCGTGACCTCGTCTTCCTCAATCAGAGTTGGAGCCGTTGTCCCGCCGAAAAGTGGGTGCCTGCGCTATTGGAGGGCGTGTGGACGCGTGTCTCAGCTACGTTGCGTGAGTCTTACGTTGCATGAGTCTTAAGACAACCTCGCGGCCCTCCTTGGTCGATTCCTGAGCCTGTCCTGCCGAGCCTGCGATACGCTGGGACAACTGGTCGCAAACGATGCCGAAGTATCGCGCAATACCTTGGTCCAATTGTTTTTCCTTTCCTCGTCAGGCTTAATCGGTAGCAGGTAGAATACGAAACCAGAATCAACGGATGAACACTGTTTATCGGAAAGGAGTCGTCGATGAGCAGCGTACAAATCGAGCAGAAGAACTATGAGATGCCTCCGCGCGAGGGGATCAGCATCGCGCAATTTCTCACCGTTGCCGACGTCGAGCGATCGGCTCGCTGCTACGAAAAGGTCTTCGGCGCTCGCGTTCTGACCATGGGTGACGGTAACGCGCCTGCGTACCTTCTGCTTGCGAATATCTGGATGATTCTGAACGTCGGGGGCGGGCCGACCCCGGATAAGCCGACGGTAACGCTCAGCGTCCCCGACCCGAATCACATCAACAGCTTTATGAATTTCCGCGTTGCGGACATTCAAGCGTGCTACAACTTATGGAAAAGTCGAGGAGCCGAGTTCATCACGGAGCCCATCCCCAAGTACGGCGAGATACTCCGCGATCCTGACGGCTATATCATCGAAGTCGGACAGAGCACCGACCTCACGTACGGTTAACGCTCGGCCCGGATGGGACGCGGAGTCATTGCGTCTCGAGGCGGTATTCCACTGATCGACCAGGGCGATATTATCGGCGCAATCGGTTGTTCGGGAGGCACCGATTCCCAGGACGAAATCGTCAGCAAGGCAGGGGCGGCAGTAATTAACCAACCCTAGCGAGGATCAAATGGTGCAGATCTTGCTATCGCGGTCGTCTTTTGGCTCCGGATGAATCGGCTTTCGAGCGTCTTCAAGGCGGGGAGGAATTGGCCGTGAAAGCAGCCAGGATTCATAGCTTCGGGCCGCCCGACGTCGTGGTGGTCGAGGATGTGCCGATGCCGTCGCCGGGCCCAAACGAAGTTCTGGTGCGCGTGATGGCCGCGGGCGTCGCTCCCTGGGACGCGATCATCCGTGAGGGCAAGAGCAAGGTTAGCCCGCAACCTCCCCTCACGCTCGGTTCGGACTTCTCCGGTGTCGTCGAGAAGGTCGGCCCCGGCGTTACGAGCCTCGCGCCGGCCGACGAAGTCTATGGCGTCACCAATCCGCAGTTCTGTGGCGCCCAGGCCGAGTTCGCCGTGGCCACGTCCGGGATGGTTGCCCCAAAACCGCAATCGCTGAATCACGTAGAAGCAGCATCGGCTCCCGTCATTGCGGTAACCGCCTGGCAAATGCTGTTCCAGTATGCACAGGCGATGCGCGGACAAACGGTAATAGTCGTCGGAGCCGCGGGGAACGTCGGGGCCTATGCCGTACAAATGGCCGTTGACGCCGGAATCCACGTCGTTGCCATCGCCCACCTCGACGACGAGGACCTGCTCCGATCATTGGGCGTGAAATCCATTATCGACTCGAGCAAGCCCGCATTCGAGCAGGACCTCCCACAAGTGGACGCCATCCTCGACACGGTCGGGGGGAGTACGCTTCAACGCTGCGTCGCTGCCTTGAAACCGGGGGGCAAACTCGTCACCTCGGTCTCGACGCAGCCGCTCCCAGCAGAGGCCATTTTCTTCTACGCTGAGGTGACCACCGCGCGACTGCAGACACTCACAACATTATTTGACGCGGGCAAAATCACAACGCGTGTGGGCTCAATCCTGCCGCTTTCAGAGGCGCGCCAGGCGCAGCGCATGCTTGCGGGCGCACCACACAAGTCGGGCAAGATCGTGCTGCAGATCGAGCAGCCGTAGCAGCAACAATCTGCGCGGCTTAGTGTAAATCGCGGCGAACCTTGATTGAAGATCGAAGAGCGAACCGATTTCTCCATTCGAATCGAAACTTATTTATGTATAATCCGCCGATGCGAGGAATACCCTGGAGCACAACCGCGCTCGGTGCGCTGTTGCTCATCTCGGCCTACTCAATAGGAGGACAGGAAGTGAGATCTCCGGAAGCTGAAAAGTCGAAGCCGCCGGTCAAAGTGGAGCAGCGCGGGCGCGTCATTGGAATCGGCGGGGTCTTCTTCAAGTCCGCGAATCGTGATCAGATGCGCGAATGGTATTCGAAGCATCTCGGACTCACGGACACCGGCCACGGCGCGATGCTTCCGTGGCGCGAACACGACGACCCACAAAAGGAAAACGTTACCGTTTGGACGGTTTTTTCCGCCTCCTCTGACTATTTCCCTCCGAGCCAACCGTTCATGATCAACTACATCGTGGACGATATGGATGCTTTGCTCGACCGCTTAAAACAAGAGGGCGTAAAGATTGACCCCAAACGAATGGATGAATCCTACGGCCGCTTTGCCTGGATCTATGACTCGGATGGGAATAAGATTGAGCTCTGGCGGCCGCTGCCCGCAAAGCCCCAACTCTAGCAACCAGCTGCAGGAATTCCTCGATAGACGGCGAGATTTTGTTCCGAGCTGTCTTGTGCTCGACATTTCTCTCCCCGGCCGCAACGGCCTCGAGTGCAGAAGCGCGTTGCCGTTGAACGGACGGACATGCCGATCATTTATCACGGGCTACGGCGATATACCTAAGACAGTCCAGGCCATGAAGGCGGGGGCCGTCGAATTTCTAACGAAGCCCTTTAATGACGAGGTATTGTTGGGTGCCGTTCGGCAAGCCCTTGAACGAAGTCGCCTCATTCTCTCCCATGACATGGAGATGCACGAACTCCGGGACCGCTACGCCTCGCTTACTCCTCGCGAACGGCAGGTTATAACGTTGGTCGTCTCCGGCCTCTTGAACAAACAGGTCGGCGGGGAACTCGGCATCAGCGAGATCACGGTAAAGGCTCATCGCGGGCAGGTGATGCAGAAGATGAAAGCCGACTCTCTTGCCTCGCTAGTGAAAATGGCAACCAAGCTTCGCTCTGCACGTTCGCCGGACTCTGTCACTTCCCCCGCAGCTTGATCACGTCAGGGACGCTCCTTCGAGGGGTCGTCCTTACACGTGTGGCAACTATTGACCAGCGCTCTTCAGGTGCGCAACAGGCCCAAGATGGGGATAATTGCTGTTTGTCGGCATCTTGGTCGCGGCTGGGAACGATTGCTCTGTTGATTGTGCCGGGCTGCCACTATTGGCACGGCGGTAGTGACAGGATGGTTGCTCGTTTTCAGCGGCATCATCGAAATGGTGCATGCCTTTCTGGTGCGACTCTGGGCTGGCCTCTTTCTTCGCCTTAGGTGGTCTGCTCGGGCTCGTTATCGGTCTACTAGTCGTGATCGGGTTGGATGTGGGCCAGAATCTCTTGGCAGAAAACGCCGGGAGGTATGCTATCCAATGAACCAAGAAGAGTGTTTTGGTGAGCGCGGATGGATTCGAACCATCGACCCATGCCTTAAAAGCGTGAGCTTAAACGTAGTTTCAGCGACTTACAATCTCCGGGAGCCGCCAAAGTCGTCGTAAGGAACCTCAAGAAACAGTGGTTGTGGGTTGAGTTGTGGGTTGACGATAAAGCACCAAATTTGTGGCAAACTTCGTGCCATTTGCAGCAAGGGTCTGAGTCCCCCTGTCACGAATGGTCGAGGCGAGACGCCAACATTCAATTGGATGTACAGGGCACAGATGCGGCCACTCCTGAATCTCGACCACGATGGACATTTCGACGCGCAGTTCGTGCCGAAGTCACAGCGGCGCGCCCTGGCGAAAATGTCGGCGATGGTCGGAGTCCCGCAAGTCGAAGCCGGTCGCGGCGAAAACGGGCAGTATTGGCTATGCCGCCGCAATCACGGATGGTGAATTAGCCAGTCGAAAAGGATTTTGGAGCCAATTGGAGCCAAAGCGGGTGGGACGATGGAAGTAACTTGTTGAAGGATGGTGGCCAGGGACGGAGTCGAACCGCCGACGCCAGCCTTTTCAGAGTGTGGCTATCCCTATACATTCAACAACTTGGCAGGTCACGGACGGCTGCGTAAGTCCTTCAAGCAATGTGCAGGTGATCCTTATTATGGGTTGCATTGTGGGTTGCGGCGATTCTTGCAGCGATGCACTCCGAGTGAATCCGAGAATTGATCTCACTTACTTCCATGATCTGCAGTTCGGATGATCGAGGA
>CAWBHF010000005.1:0-66537 GCA_963788645.1 uncultured Acidobacteriota bacterium | reverse complement strand
TCTTACGGGCAAACCGGAAGTTAATGTCAACTGTCGAGAACAGGCGTGGGTGTTGAAAAAGTCACTTCGATTAGCAGGATGAGATTCAGCAGAAGCATGTTAGAAGGAAGTGATCCTGACCATGCTCTGTTGGATTCTCATCGTCGGAGGACTGCTGATCATGATGGGGCAACACGACCGCTCCGAAGCGCTGTTCTACTACTTCCGCCTGGAAGATCAGGTTCCAGAGACTCATCTGCTGCGGCTCATTGAAAAGCACATCAGCTTTGCCTTTGTGCGCGAGAGGTTGAAGCAGAGTTACAGCGAGACCGGTCGTCCGTCGATTGATCCCGAGCTTCTGCTGCGCATCCTATTGATCGGCTACTTATATGGCATCACCAGCGAACGGAAGCTGGTGGAGGAACTGCGCATGCACTTGGCGTGGCGCTGGTTCACCGGTCTGGGCTTCGATCAGGAGATTCCACATCACTCCACGTTCTCCAAGAACCGGCACGGACGGTTTCAAGAGTCGAAGCTGTTTGAGCAGTTGTTTGAGCAGATCGTGCGGCAGTGTGTGGAAGTGGGGCTGGTGCAAGGGACGCATTTATCAGTAGACGGCAGCTTCATCGAAGCGAATGCGGCCAAAGAGAGCCGCATCCCGCGTGAGCAACTCAGGGAAGCGGCGCAAGTGAACCAAACTGCGTGCCAGTACTTGGTGGAACTGGAGCAGCAGAACCCCACCGAAGAGCCGGTGCATCAGCAAGACCAAGTGTCGACCACGGATCCCGATTCCACCTACGCCACCAAGGGCGGGACTCCAGCCCGACTGGGGTACTACGACAACTATCTGGTGGACAATCACAGTTGCGTGATCGTGGGGGTACAAGCAACGGCGGCGCGCATGAGCCAGGAGACCGTCGCTGCACAAGACATGCTCACTCGCTTCACGCAATGGCAAGGACGAGAGCCAGAATCGGTAGCAGCCGACACGACCTACGGGAACGGGGAGTTCTTGCAATGGTTGGCCGATCGAAGCATCACTCCCTATATGCGAACCCGCGACAGTGCTCTGAGAAAGAACAATCCCGGCTATGGCCCGGAGCGATTTACTTATCAGCCCGAGAGCAATACCTACCGTTGTCCTGCAGGAGAGCAACTGAACTACGTGGGGCTCAACGTTCGCAATCGAGCCCATGCCTATATCGGCAGCGCGAAACGCTGCGGGGCATGCTCACAAAAAGCACAATGCACGACTGGACGATACAAGTATCTCGCCATTCACATGCATGAGTCGGTACGACAACGGGCGCGGGAGTTGGCGCAAACGCCCGAGTTCGCGAAGGCACAACGACAGAGAAAGAAGGTGGAAGCCCTCTTCGCGCAACTCAAGAATCAGATCGGATTGCGGCGCTTACGCCTGCGCAGACTGAAGTTCGCGCGAGAGCAGTTCTTCCTGGCAGCCGTGGCCCAGAACATCAAGCGACTGGTCCGCTTCCTCAGCCAGCAAGCAGCACCGCTGGCTGCCAGCAACTAGAAACCCGTGAAGAACCTGCCAGTCCCCTACATCACGCCGCAACACAGCCGCGCAATCTGTGACTTTTTCAACAGCCACAGGCCTTAGCACAAGCGTGCGCCGTTCCTTCGCCCTCTCACAGGCATCGAGCTGAGCCATTGCGCTGAACATCGGCCTAAGGGCCTGCATGACAGCAGCGACTCCATTCGACAGGATGGCCTGCAAGGTCCAGTCTTGGATATTACAGGTTAGCCCATCACAGCGTAGGCCTCTTCGGCTATTCCGGCAGGTCCACAGCGTTCCGTAATCTTAAATCCCCGCCTTTTGGCTTCGCGCACAAAAGCCCTGCCCGGCACCGCCAACTCCAAAGGCATTGCGCCCAACGGAATTTCCTGCTTGGCCACCATCGCAGCAACAATTGAGATGTGCCAACCGGTCATGCGTTGCATGGCAGTAAATCCCGTACTCCTGTCGTAGTAGTCAATGACCTCGACGACCGCCTCGGTGGGTTGCCCAGCTTGCTTTCCCCTCGCGTGGGCGCGAACGATACACACATCTTCCACGTCATCCACTCGCACTTGCGGCTCGAACAAAGCATTGAAGAGCTCGCGCGGAACGATTTCCTTTCCGCTCACCCGAACTGGTTTGGGATCGAATAAGCCAAGGTCAGAGAAGGCCTTCAATTGCGCAAAGGTGCCTGGATAGCGCAAAACCTTGAGTTGGTAGGTACGAAGCCTGCCTTGAAAGCTCCAGGGTGCTGTCGAAGCCCCGCCTGCGATCAGAAACGCTTCCAACCGGCCGAGCGGTGGGATATCAGCGATCTCGAATTCGGTAAAGCAAGGGGCATGGAACAGTTTGCCATCGCGCAGGATGGTCATCCCTCCAAAATACTCATTGGTTAAACCCTCGATAGCGAATGTCAACGCGTAGTTCCACGGTGGTTGCGGCTTCTGTGGCAGGCCACCATCGTAGAGATACACCTCTTCGGGGTCACCCACCAGCTCCATGGCATACACTGCGAGGTTGTTGCCCATGCCGGGCCCCATGCCGCAGTCAGGAATTACACACACGCCGGCACGCTGCGCCTCCCGATCAAGCGCGTGCTGCTGACGGACGATCTCGGTGTTGCCGCCCAGATCGCAGAACGACACGCCGGCTTCAATCGCTACGCGCGTCAGGGCAAGGTTGTAGAAGTACGGTACTGCACTCAGCACAACGTTATAACCCTTCAACGCCCGGCGAAAAGCATTCTCATCGCGCACATCGAGCCCGATTGCATCGGTGATCCGGTTGCCGGCAAGGTGGTTCACTCTTTCCGCACCTGCCTGCGCTCGTTGTTGGTTGGCGTCGGCAAGTGTGACTTGGGAGGCGTCGCCAAAACGCGCCAGATCGTATGCTGCAGCGATGCCTTGCCGTCCTGCCCCTATTACCAGGTATGAGTAGGCCATTATTTCCCCCTTGTGTGGCGAACTTAAAAGAACTTACTCCGTGCCGGACTTGCCGCGCGCCTATGACGATGTCGAGGCGGCGTGAGGCTTGGACCGAATCGCCTCCGAGAAGTACTTGATTATGGAATGTTGGCGTTTCACTTTGCCGTGACCGGCATCACCTGGGACGGTGATGGGCGGAGACCGGGCCTATGAGAACCTCGTGCAGTTAACCCACCGTCCCGGTCTCAAAATGTCGGCCTGGTTGTGCCAAAGCGGGTCGGGACAGCTCAAGGATTTGCTGCGCCACGGATTCCACGGAGCGTTCGACCTCCGGGGAGAGTGTCGCACCAAACGAAAACTGCTTGCCTTCGATGCCGTAAATCAGCAGCGTCCGCGGCAAACAATTCAGGACGCGCGCCAGTTCAACCGCTTGGCGCACGCCGAAAGCATGCGTGGAACAGCAAAAGATGTCTTCAGGCCACGGCTTGGCCTCGGTATCCCATACCCGAATTCGACCGGCCGTTCCGCTCGGAGCAGTAGCGTCCACGAGAACGATGTGCTCACACCCAAGCCAGCAGTCCATCAAAGACAAGCTATCGCCGGTGTGCTCTATGATTTCGACCCCGGGGATTTTGATCCCAAGCACATACAGGCGGCGCGCGACCAGCAGACCAGCCGCATCGTCCCCGCGATCCAAGTTGCCGCAGCCAATGACGCGTAGGATCACGCCTAATCGTGCTCCAGATGCAGCCGGAGGAAATGGGTTGCGCAAGAAATGCAGGGATCGTAGTTGCGCACTGCTTGCTCGCACTTCCAGGTGATCTCTTCCGTCGGACGGGTCGCAACCTGGCTGACAAAGTGCCAAAGGTCCTCCTCGATGCGCTTCTGATTCTGCGAGGTCGGAGGGACAATTTTTGCCGAGGTGATGAGTCCGTCCGGATCGATCGCGTAGCGATGATAAAGCAGGCCCCGTGGCGCCTCCGTGGCAGCCTGCCCGGTTGAGGCGCGCGCGGCTACCGGTGCGCGAGGCATCGAAGGCGGTTCGTATTCGCGGATCACGCGCAGCGCCTCGTGGCAGGCAAATACCAACTCGATGGCTCTCACCACGATACTGCGAAACGGATTGCGGCAGGGCGTCTGAAGTCCACAATCGTGCGCGGCCTGCCGGGCCACGTCCGGCAGTTTGTCGAAGTTCAGATTAAAGCGCGCCATGGGCCCGACCATGTAGGCACCGCGACCCCGCAGGACAGAGTGCAGCGCATTCGAGTGTTCCACATGCTGCTCGGTGAAATTGTCCTCGTATTCAGACGCATCAATATCAAGCCCGCGATTGGATACGATCCGGCCTTCGTTGAACGGATACTCGTCCCGATGGGACAATGAGACAAATTCATAATCCTGCTCGAAGTCTGGAAAGTCGAAACCCGCGACCCAGCGTGCTGTGGCCAGCGATGCGTCGAGAGCCCATGTGAGCTCATCCACCAACTCCTTGAGTGCGCTCTTAGAGGGCGCTTTATAAAAGCCGCCGACGGCGGCGGACACGGGATGAATTTCCCGGCCGCCCATCAGGGCCACGATCCGGTTGCCGGCCTTTTTCAATCGCAGCCCCTGCTGCACGATCGCCTGATGATCACGCGCCATCGCGATGGCGTCGGGATATCCAAGGAAATCGGGCGCATGCAGCATGTACACGTGCAGCGCGTGGCTCTCAATCCATTCTCCACAGTAGAACAGCCGTCGCAGCATCCGCACGGATGGATCGATTCCCACGCCCAGGGCGCGCTCGATGGCGTGTACCGCGCTCATCTGATACGCGATGGGACAAATTCCGCAAATGCGGGCCACGATGTCCGTGACTTCGGAGAAATGCCTTCCCCGCAGAAAGGCTTCGAAGAAACGCGGGGGTTCGTAGATCTTCAGCTTTACATCCTGAACCTGATCGCCTTTGAGCTTGACGTACAGTGCACCTTCACCTTCGACTCGCGCCAAAATATCAACCTTAATCGTTCTGGTAGGCTGTTTGCTCACGTCCGCTCACTCTCCTCGCTTGCCTTGCGGAACTGCCAGGACCAGGCATTGAAGCCGCGGAAAGCGCGCATGATCTCAGCGTTGTCCTGGCCTAAAATGCGAAACTGATTGCTGAGCGATTCAGTGTTGGTGCTCTCCATGGGACCGTAGCAGCCGTAACATCCACGGTCAAAGCTCGGGCACAGCGCGCCGCAACCCGCTTGGGTGACAGGTCCCATGCATGCTACTCCCTGCGCCACCGCTATACAGACGTTGCCCTTGCGCTTGCACTCCAGGCACACACTGTAGGTCGGGACATTCGGTTTGCGCCCGGCTAGCGTGGCCGTAATCAGCTCGATAAGCTGATGCTTGTTGATGGGACAGCCGCGCAGTTCGAAATCTACTGGAACATGTTCGGCGATAGGTGTTGACAGTTTTAGCGTATTGATAAATTTCGGGGTCGCATACACCACGCGAATAAATTCGTCCACATCCTTCCAGTTTCGCAAAGCCTGGATGCCACCTGCCGTGGCGCAGGCTCCAATGGTGATCAAAGTCTTGCACTCCCGCCGAACTTGCTGGATCCGTTGCGCATCGTGGTGAGTGGTAATCGATCCTTCCACCAATCCGATGTCATAAGGGCCGGCGACCATTGCGCTGGAGGCTTCGGGAAAATATGCAATGTCGAGCGCTCCAGCGACGCCCAGCAGTTCGTCTTCCGCGTCCAGCAAACTTAACTGACAACCATCGCAGGAGGCGAATTTGAAGACTCCAATCCGTGGCTTGCGTCTGACTTTAGAGCTCATATTTTTCCAGTAGCGGCCGCAACCGGTCATAAGAAAAGATGGGGCCGTCTTTGCAAATGAAGTGCGGGCCATATTGACAGTGTCCGCAGACACCGACTGCGCACTTCATGTTTCGTTCCATTGACAGGTAAATATTCTCGCGAGCAAGTCCGCGAGTCTCCAAATCGCGCGCAACGAACCGCATCATGATTTCGGGGCCGCAAGCCATGGCCACCGAGCGCGCCGGTTGCAGCCGCGCGTACTTGAACAGCGTTGTAACCACACCCACATGACCGCGCCAACTCAAGCCACCGTAATCAACCGTGACCAAAACCTGGGTGTCACGGTGACGGGCCCAGGCAGCCAGTTCCTTGCGATAAAGCAGGTCGCGAGGACTGCGCGCTCCGTAGAGAATCACAAGTCGCCCATACTTTTCGCGGTTATGCAGAACCTCATAGATCACTGGACGAAGCGGGGCTAATCCGATTCCACCTGCGATGACAAGTACGTCTCGACCCTGAGCCAGATCCACCGGCCACCCAGTCCCAAATGGGCCTCGGACGCCGACGCCCTCACCCACTTCGCGACTTACCAGCGCGTGAGTTGCCTGGCCGACGGAGCGCACGGTGTACACCAAGCGGTCGTGCTGTGCAGGATGGCCGCTGATAGAAATTGGTAACTCGCCAACGCCAAACACCCACAGCATGCTGAACTGCCCTGGCTGGAACCGGTCAGCTCCGGTTCCATTCGATGGTTCCAACGTCAAAGTAAAAGTATCGGCAGTTTCCTTGAGCACTTGCCGAACAGAATACGACTGCGGGAGCATGGGATCGATTGTGGCTGCGATGGCCATCATCATCACCGAACCGCGTAGACATCGAGCAATTGGAGACGCGTCGCCTCCAACCGTTCCTCTAGAATCTGGGCGAAGCGTTTCAACATCTCATAACCGAGATCGTGGTTCTGTTCGCATTTCGTACGCAAACACTTGCCATCCAGGGCAATCGCGCGGACGGGTTCAAGGGCGTGCGCGTGAAATTTTCGCTGGTAGGGGGGCAGCAACCAAGACCAGCCCAGAATCTCTCCCTCGCCCAGGGTCGCCACCATGATCGGCTTGCGTTGGGGCGCAAAGATCTCCACCGCCACCTTGCCCGCTCGGATCAGGTAGAACTCGTTGGCCTGTTCGCCCTCCTTAAAGATGTAGCTGCCCTCATCATATCGCGCGTTCGAGGCGCAGCCTGTCAGCAGGTTCGGATAACGCGACTCGAGACCGGCAAAGAAAGGATGCTCTGCAATAATGCGCTCAAGAGTTTCCATGGCTACTTTCCTTCTCGGAGACAGGTGAAGAAGAGGGCGACGATTCCCGAATGGCTCGGACCTCCTCTGTGATATCAATGCCAACCGGGCACCAGGTAATGCAGCGTCCGCAGCCCACGCAACCCGAACTGCCAAACTGGTCGATCCAGGAGGCCAGCTTGTGCGTCATCCACTGCCGGTATCGGGACTTGGCGGAACTGCGAACACTGCCACCGTGGATGTAGGAAAAATTCTGCGTGAAACAGGAATCCCATTTGCGCCAGCGCTCGGCGTGCATGCCGGTCACATCGCTAACATCCTCCACTGTGGTGCAGAAACAGGTCGGACAAACCATGGTGCAATTCGCGCACGTGAGGCAGCGCTGCGCAACGTTGTCCCAGCGAGGATGATCGAAGTTGGCGTAGAGCAATTCTCGAATGCCGGTTGTGTCCATGCGGCGGTGGATCTGGGAAGCGGCATGCTCGACCGCAGCTTCGGCCTCCTGACAAACTGCATCAGACGCTGCGGATGGCATCAATTCCGCCAATATCTCAGCGCCTGTCTCGCTACCTACTTCGATTACAAACTCATGCCGGTCCGGACCCACCAGTTCCGTGAGAGCTAGATCGTAGCTTCGCTGCACACGCGGGCCGGTACCCATTGAAGTGCAAAAGCAGGTCGACGCAGCCTGGGTGCAATTAACCGCCACGATGAAGATGCCCTCGCGTCGTCCTGCATAGATGGAATCTCGATACTGATCCCCCTGCAACACGCGATCTTGCACTGCGATGGCCGCGAGTTCACATGCTCGCACTCCCAGGAATGCTCGCCGAGGCGGAGCCGATTCATTATTCAGGATCCGAAAAGTTTGGCCGCTGCGCTCTGCAGCAAATAGACGAACCTCGGCAGGGTGTAGATATTTTTTCCAGCTTTGAGGACCGACCACGTAACCGAATAACGCATCATCGTTACGGCGTCGCAAGCGGTAGCGTCCGGCTTCCTGTTCATCCGTCCAACCTACTGGGAGATCAGAGAGCCTTTCCACGACGTCATAGACGATTGCTCCGTCGCGCACTGCCGGACCAATGACCTGGTAGCCACGATGTTGGAGAGCTGGGATTAACCTTTCGAGTTGCTGGAGCGTCAGAACCGCCTGTGCCTGTGCAGCCACTCGCTCAGCTCCTGAACGGATGCCGTGATTCACGACGCATCTCCTTACCGTCACGAAGCGAGCATTCATTCCTCGCGTAGTCGCCCCGTTCTAGTGCTAACCGTCAGCACCGGACACTTCGATCGACAAATGACTTCGTAGGACGTTGCCTTGAGAGCGTGAGCGGAAACCTTCGCGGAAATGGATCGATTTGCTCCCATTATGATCAGGTCAGCTTTTTGTTCGGCGGCAACCTTCAGAATTCCGTCGGCCACGAAGTCAAAACTCACGACATACTCCGGTTCTGACCACAACTTGATGCTCACCGGAAGCATCTCCTCCAGCCGGTGCTCGGTGCTTGCCCTTTCCTTTGCTTGCCACTTATCCACTGCCTTTTCGTTGTAGAAAGTGACTCCGGGGCTAGGTAAGACTGCTGGCGGCATCAGGTGTAGAAGAATCAGCTTCGCTCGAAACTGGTTGGCGAGAAGGAGGGCGTACTCAAGAGCCTTCGCGGAGGCTGGATGAAAGTCGGTCGCAAAGAGAATTCTGTGAAATTCTCCAGCGGCGCTCAAAGAAATGTCGATGCGCGGTCCAACCGTGATCACGGGACAACTCACCTTGCGCACGACTTCTTCGGCCACCGATCCTAGCAGAAGCTTCTTGAGGCCTCCACGCCCGTGTGTCCCAAGCATTATCAGGTCAATGTTCTCCTGATGGACCACGGCAGAAAGCACATTCCACACTGAGCCCATCCGAACCACAGATTCATGCGCGATTGGTACGAGCTCACTTCGGTTAGCCAAGGCTTCCATCTCGCGCTCTGCCTCGTGTCGTACCCAGTCGCTGGGGGGGGCGGGCATAACGGAAGTAAAGTCCGGACGCAGCACGTGGACCAGATAGATCTTCGAACCGTGCAGGCGAGCAATCGCGGTGGCGTAATTGAGCGCTTTTTCGGAAGCGTTAGAAAAGTCAGTTGCCAGGAGAATGTTCTTGAATGAAAGAGTCGCCTCCTGACGCGGGATTTGTTGTTGCGGAACTTCAGCCAGAGTAGCCATAGGAGTTCTCCTTCCAACGCACTAAGTCGCTAGCTCTCGTGCAGATGTCTCAACATCGCGGCCATCTCCCCTTTGGATTTGCCTCGAGTCTCCTGATGGTTGCCTTCAACCACTCGCCCACAGTCTCTTCCAGTTCCTCCTGTGTCCCGGTTCGATAAAGGCTGTCTACCGTTTCTCTCGCGTCATTCAACTGGATTTGCTGGCAAGGCGCCACCTCGGAGCGGCATTCTGAGGGCACAAACTGGGTGAGTGCACAATTCGGGCAAGGGGCGTCTCCATATCGCAGGCAGGTTGGCGAATCTTGAAATATGAGAAGTGGTCGGGCCGGAGTTGCAGGGCGGCATAGACCCAGCTCAAGCAACTTGAGTTCGAGCCTAAGAGTATCGACGACGTTGTATCCGGGCATACGTACCTCCAACGGCGGCAGTCTATTTCGGATCGCCCGGTCGCTATATCTATTTATAGCCTCGAATCAAACAGCTTTCAGTGATCTAACGCACATGCTCAAGTGAGTAAAGCGATCCGAAACATAAGCCTTCGCCCAGATGCAACACTGTGAAGCTGCCGCCGGTCTACGCAGGGTGGACCGGCCCGCCGAGGGATGCACCGGCCCGCTCCGAGACTAATGCACTTGGATCCGATTTGTGAAAGCTGCACAGTTGTTGTTCTCGTTGGTCTCAGGGACGAGGTTGGTATCGTCAGCACAGGCCAACAAATAGTAGCTTCCCGTTACCATGTCCTGAGGAATCGTTACGTTAGCTCCGCCCATCGAAATTCCGCCAGAAACCAGCGCCGGAACTGGACGGTTTCCGCTGAGCAAGCGTGAACTTGCAACCTTGGTGGTGAAAGCCGACAGATAATACTGCGTGGACGATGCCGCGGCGTTGCCGCCGCCCTGATTGCCAGCGGTGTCGCTCACCGTAAGGCTTCCCCCCGGGCTGACCAGCATCGTCTGGCTGCTGACAGCGGATTCAATCAAGTCCGGTCCGACTTGAATCTTGGCCGATGATGCAGCACAGTCGTTGTTCTCGTTGGTTTCGGAGACGAGGTTGGTGTCGTCAGCACAGGCCAACAAATAGTAGCTTCCCGTTGCCATGTCCTGAGGAACCGTGACGTTGGCCCCGCCCATCGAAATTCCCCCAGAGGCCAGCGCCGGAACCGAGCGATTCCCGTTCAATAGTCGCGCAGTGACGACCTTGGTGGTGAACGTGGAGAGATAGTACTGCGTGAACGAGGCGGCTGCATTCCCTCCGCCCTGATTGGTGGCGGTATCGCTCACCATGATCATCGCTCCAGCGCCGGTCGCCAGTGCTTGGCTGCTGACGGCGGATTCAATCAGGTCCGGTCCCACTTGAACCTTGGCCGTTGAAGCCGCGCAGTTGTTGTTCTCGTTGGTTTCGAAGACGAGGTTGGTGTCGTCAGCACAGGCCAGAAGGAAAAAGCTGCCCGTTGCCATGTCCTGAGGAATCGTGACGTTGGCCCCGCCCATCGAACCTCCGCCAGACGCCAGTGCTGGCACTGAACGATTTCCGCTTAGCAGCCGTGAAGTGGCAACCTTGGTGGTGAAAGTAGAAAGATAGTACTGCGTAAACGACGGGGCTGCGTCGCCTCCAGCCTGATTACTGGCGGTATCGCTGACCGTGATCATCACTCCTGCTCCGGCGACCGGTGTCTGAGTGCTGACGGCGGATTCAATCAGGTCCGGCCCCACTTGAATCTTGGCCGACGATGCAGCACAGTTGTTGCTCTCGTTGGTTTCAAAGACGAGGTTGGTGTCGTCAGCACAGGCCAGAAGGTAAAAGCTTCCCGTTGCCATGTCCTGAGGAATCGTGACATTGGCCCCACCCGCCGAAGTTCCGCCAGACGCCAGCGCCGGAACCGAACGGTTCCCGCTCAACAGGCGTGCGGTATTGGCCTTGGTGGTGAAAGGAGACAGGTAGTACTGAGTCAACGATGCGGTTGCATTTGCACCACCTTGATTGCGGGCGGCATCGTTCACCGTGATCGTTGCTCCCGCTCCGCTCACCATCGTCTGACTGCTGACGCCCGATTCAATCAAGTCTGGTAGGAACTGAATCCTCGCCGCAAGGGCGGTGCAGTTGTTGTTTTCATTGCTTTCCTGAATCAGGTTGGTGTCATCGGCGCATGCTAGCAGGAAGTAAGTGCCAGCTGGCATGTTCTGAGGTATCCCGGCATTCGCCGTACCCTGAGAACTAGCTCCTGCCGCCAACGCGGGAATGAGTCGCTTCCCCGTAAGAGGCTGCGCACTGGCATCTTTCACAGTGGATGCGGAGAAATAATACTGAGCCACGGAGGCGATTGCATTTGCCGTGCCTTGATTGATAACCGTGTCCGTAACCTGAAGGGTTTGTGAGTTTATCTGAACGAAGCCAAGGGAACTTTCGATGAGGTCTGGCATGGGGGGCGATTGAACCTGCAGCATCGTCGGGGCCGCGCCACAATTGTTGGTTTCATTCGATTCAACAACCAGGTTTGTGTCGTCAGCACAAGTAAGTACGTAATAGGAACCCAGGAAGATGTTGGACGGGATCGTCACTGATGTTTGCGTCGTGAAGTTGTTGCCGCCGGGCAATGCGGGTACGTTGAAGTTTCCGACGGCAGTCGCGCTGTTGTCCTTAAGGCCCGTCTGGGATAGATAGATTCCAGCGAGGGATGCACCCGCGCCTACCGTACCCTGATTCAGCACCGTGGAGTTAACCGTGATCACGGCTCCCGGTGAGGTCGACTGCGCGGTAATCGAAGTACTGGCAACCAAGTCGATGTCAAGCGCGCCCATTCCGTTCAAAGCTGCTGATTGCGGGCTGTTGGTAGCGTCATCGAAAACCTGGAGCTGACCATTCTCTGTGCCAACGGAGGACGCGGTGAGCGTCACCGTAATCGTGCAAGCCGCCTTCGCAGCCAGAGAATTGCCGCAGTTGTTTGTCTGGGTAAAGTCTCCGTTGGTGATGATGCTGGATAGGTTCAACGTTGACGTCTGATAGTTGGTGAGGGTTACGACTTTTGGATTGCTGGCTTTCCCCACCAAAGCTGTCCCAAAGGAAACAGACGAGGGGGACAGGCCCACAGGACCGCTGCAACTACGGATCGCGCGGTTGATGTTCAAGCGTCCTCCCGTAAGGGTCTGGCTGGCCAAAGAGGGTATAAGATCGACGTTGTCGAGCAAGTTTTTCTTCACGTCGGACGTGGCAAGAGTGCAGACAGAAAGCATTAATGCTACGGCTCCGGACACATACGGAGTCGCCATCGAAGTTCCGCTGAGGTATCCGTAGGTTCCTCCCGGCAAAGTAGAGAGCACCGCGACCCCCGGAGCGCCAAGATGCACGGACGTCGGCCCGTAGTTGGAGAAAGACGCCAAAGCATCATTATTGTCTGTAGCGGCCACGGCAATCATGTTTGGCCGATTGAAGCTCGCAGGATAAGTGGGCTGCAAATCATTATTCGAGTTACTGTTGCCAGCAGCAGCGACGAATAGCATGTCATTGCGGGCTGCTTCGTCGATCTCGTCCTGTAGGGCCTGGGAGAACCCGGTGCCACCCCAACTATTCGAGAGGATACGGATGTCGGCGGCGGAAGTGGTTGCGAAGAATGCCTTGACCTGAACAGCGAATTCCATTGCCGTCATCGCATCCGAAACATAGCCGGATCCCTGTGAATCCAGAAACTTCAGTCCCATCATCGAGGTAGTCCAGTTCACTCCCACTACGCCCAGATTGTTATTCCCGGCCGCTCCGATGATTCCGGCCACATGAGTGCCATGCATGTAATCGTCCATCGGATCGCAGGTACCAGTGATGGCGTTGAAACCGTGAGTTCCTGACGCACAGGTTACGGGAGAACCGTTCAGTGCGATGGTAAAGGAGTTGGGCGCCGACCAGATGTTCGGCTGGAGGTCGGGATGCTTGTAGTCGATCCCCGTGTCCACGATTCCAACCACATGCGCAGCCCCACCGGTGGAAATGTCCCACGCGGAAACTGCGCTGACGTCCGCGCCGGGAGTTCCTGCAGAGAAGCCGGCCGACGATTGGCCAGTGTTTTGCAGGCCCCACTGGTCGACGAACTGCGAATCGTTGGGTACTTCGATCACGTGCAACTCGAAGTTGGGTTCGGCATAGAGAACATCCGGACGAGCCGACAACATCTTCACCAGTTCGGCGACTTTCTTCGATCGTGACCGAAGCCGATAAAGATGTTGCACGCCTCCCAAAGGTCGGTTCAAACTCAAATCATAGGTTTGCGAGATCGCAGCCAGGGAGGCCGAGGGCGTCTGGCGAAACCGTACCAGTATCTCTCCCTCCGCCGCCTTCCGGCCGTTGAATACAGCAGTGCGAGCTTGTGCGCCCGAGGACTCAGTCAGAATTGGCAGCAAGAGAACGGCAAGAATCAATGACACATACAGACGGAGGCGCGTCATAAGCTTCTCCTTTTAGAGCTCTAACTTGATAGGCGAGCTAGGGTAGGCCGCCGCCTGAGGAAACGCTTATCACTCCCAGAAGAGGCGCTGCCGCTCCCCTCGGCGAGGGACGTTTACGCCCACGGGCCGGAAGATGCGGAGAAACCCCCGTTGCTACCCCAAGGCAGCACCTGAAATTGGGAAAGTTGACTCTTCAGGGAAGAAAGAATGGCCCCTCCGGTGTGGGTCGGTTCAACTGCGCAGCCAGGCCGCGCTCTCGAGGGGCAGAAGCTACGAAGACGGATCTGTGACCCCATCTCAACCTGGGTCACGTCACACCTCCCTCGTAGGCATCGTACTCGGGCTCACTTGGCTAGCACAAGTGCAAATGCCTCACATCGGTGTGATGTTCAGCATCGTCGAATCGAACGTTCACGCTACTGCCCAAGTGTTGTCGTGACCGTAATCATGAGTGGTTAATTACCACTCATGAAAAGATGTTGTGTGAAGTGCCCAAGAAAGCTTTCGCCGCGGAACGAAAGGCGAGGCAGTAGGCAGTGCTTTACCGGCCAGATCGTCCGCCGCATGGAGACTCAGCCGAGGTTGCCCAACAACTTAAGACCGCATACGTCTTGGTTCCGGTTCCCGGTCCACAACCAGTTCGGGATAGAGGCGTCGAAACATTTCGGTCACATGGCAATCCCAGCAAACTGGGCGGTGGGTGGCGAACACCTCAGGAAGTTGTTCAGGCCGCAACTCTCTCCACTCAACCGTCTTGTGGTCTGGACCAAGCAGCCCTGGCGCGTGATCCAGGTGGTGAAGCTTGCCGATAGTCTTGTGGCAGATCACGCACTTCTTTCCTTCATACCACTGCGAAACAACATTCCAGACCAGGCAGCTCTCCGGATCTGCTTCGATCTGCTGCAAGCATTCCTGGCCACAGTCCTCCCGCTCTGGCCACCGTGAGCATTGGTTCAGGCGCAGTGTGGGTTCGGATAGAAACGCGTAAACTGCAGCTTTTCCGGCCGCTAAGTTAACACCTTCAGCTTTGTTGGTCTCTGGGCAGGTAACAAGGCGCTTGCCTCGGTATCCCAAATAAGCCTGCATGCCAAGGATAGCGCGGGTTACGAACAGGGCCGCTGCAATCCCCAGAATGAGGATAGCGATCCAAAGGGTTCCACTCATATTTCACCTCGCAGGCGGCAAGCCTCTCGTCCGACATTCCTATCAGCCTGCCACACTTTCGAGCGAAACTCAGTGTGACACGAACCGTGCTCGCGCTGCCGTGGCTCTCGTCACATCTAGGTGTGACTGGCGTCACTCCGCTCTCGCAATCCGCCGAACCGCACGCGGGCGGCTCGCATCCTGCCCTGCTTTTGAATCCGGCCTATTTCGGCCTGGGTATCCAGGCTGCGGCTCCCTCGAGATCTTAGCTTTTGGTCCGAAACTCCCAAAAACCGCGCTGGACAAGGCTTTCCCCTATTTAGATATTGCTTTCTGTCTTCGGTTGGGGTAAAACGGCTGCCTCGCTATTGTTGTCGCTTTCTCAGTTCTGAATCACGCTTTCCGGAGCAAACCACGTGAAGAGATTGGCTAGTGGTCATATCGGGATCTTCGCTGTTGCCCTGTTCTGCATTTTCTCCTCCGCGCTCCAGGCGCAAGTGAACGTCACCACCTATCACAATGACAATGCTCGGACAGGACAGAACACGCAGGAAACCATCCTGACCCCGGCTAATGTGAACAGCAGCCAATTTGGCAAGCTGTTTTCCGTGACCCTCGATGGGTGGGCGTATGCCCAGCCCTTGTATCTCTCCAATGTGACGATCGCTGGTGGCACCCACAACGTACTGTACGTCGCCACTGAACACGACAGTTTGTACGCCATTGACGCCGACAGTGGGACCATTTACTGGCAGGCCACCTTGATCGCTCCCGGCGGTAACACAGTCAGCAGCAGTTCCGATTTGGGTTGCGGAGACTTGGTTCCCGAAGTCGGGATCACTGGAACTCCGGTCATCGATACCAGCACGGGGACGATCTACTTGGTGGCGAAGTCAAAGGTCACCGGCAGCCTGGTGCAGTATTTGCACGCCATTGATGTCACTACCAAAGCTGAGAAATTCGGCGGTCCGGTATTGATACAGGCCACCGTGCCCGGAACCGCATCGGACGGCAACGGCACCACCGTTAGCTTTAGCCCTCACTTCGAAAATCAGCGTGCGGGTTTGTTGTTGGAAAATGGTCATGTGGTAATTGGCTGGTCCTCGCATTGCGACATCAGTCCCTGGCACGGCTGGATCATGTCGTATAACGCGAGCACGCTTGCGCAGGAAGGGGCCTTTAACACTTCAGCCGACGGCAGCGCCAACGGCGTTTGGATGAGCGGCGGCGGATTGGCCGCGGATTCAAGTGGAAACATCTTCTTCGCGACCGGAAATGGCAGTTGGAATGGCACCACGGATTACGGCGACAGCATCGTCAAACTCGGACCGCCGAGTGGCGGAAGCTTTCCGGTTGTGGATTACTTCACGCCTTACAACCAGAGCAGTTTGTCCGGCGGCGATACCGACGTCGCATCGGGCGGACTGGTATTGTTGCCCACCCTTGCTTCTGGACAGCAACTGCTGGCGCAGATGGGCAAAGAAGGCAAGATGTATCTGATTGATCGCAACAATATGGGGAAGTACTGCGTCAATAAGACTCCTCCGTGCAACGGCAGCGATACGAACATTGTGCAGGAGATTCCAGGGGCAACCGCTGGAGTCTGGGGCACGCCCGCGTATTGGAATGGCAGCGTGTACTGGGGCGGAGGCAGCGACGGCGGTGGGCCGGATAATTTGAAGGCATTTTCGTTCAACGCCAATAATAGTGGACTGATTTCGACTTCTCCGACATCAGAGAGTGCGAAGCAATTCAGTTTTGCCGCGCCTTCGCCAATCATTTCGGCCAACGGCAACACCAACGGAATTCTATGGGGCTTGGACGACAGCGCCTTCGGATCGAGCTGCAGCGGCGGCTCGAACTGCCAGGTGCTGTACGCCTATGACGCGACCAATCTTGCGAACATGCTCTACAACAGCAGCCAGGCGGCGAATAACCGCGATGTCCCCGGCGGAGCGGTGAAGTTTGCCACCCCGATCGTCGCAAACGGCAAGGTGTACGTTGGCAGCCAGTTGAAAGTGTCAGCCTATGGCGCGATCAGTTCCACTCCAACCGCGGCGACACCAACTTTCAGTCCGGCGCCCGGCGATTACACGAGCACTACAAACGTGACCCTCTCCGACAACACTTCGGGAGCGACGATTCACTGCACGACCGATGGCAGTACGCCTACGGCAGGTTCACCGGTATGCAATAGCGTAGCCATCAGTTCGACCACAACCCTGAAAGCAATCGCAACTGCGAGCGGATACAACCCTAGTGCTGTTGCCAGCGCCATCTACACCATCGACCCTGGCGCAACCGGAATCAATTATGGCGCCGGATTTACAGCGACAGGATTAACATTTAATGGGAGTGCCAAACTCAACGGCACGCGCTTGCGGCTCACTGATGGCGGAGGAACGGAAGCTGGAAGCACGTTCATCAGTACGCCCATTAATATTCAATCTTTCACCACTGATTACAGCTTTCAACTGAGCAATGCAAGTGCGGATGGATTTACTTTCACAATCCAAGGAGTCGGTGCGACTGCTCTGGGGCCTTCAGGTGGTGGGCTGGGCTATGGTCCCGATACCCCCGGCGGAACGCCTGGAATTGCGAACAGCGTGGCGGTAAAGTTCGATATCTATAGCAACGCGGGCGAAGGCACAGATTCGACTGGTCTTTATACTAACGGCGTTTCTCCGACTACTCCCGCTTTGGACATGACCAGTTCGGGAGTATCTCTGCTCAGCGGCGATGTGTTCAACGTGCACGCGACGTACGATGGCACGACGTTGACCATGACGATCACCGACGCCACGAACTCCTCTCAAACCTTTACGGCTAATTGGCCGATCAACATACCGGGAACTGTCGGATCGAATAGCGCCTATTTGGGATTTACCGGCGGCGCCGGCGGGCTGACAGCGATTCAAGAAATCTTGGATTGGACGTATATCGCGACCGGTCAACCTACAGTCGCGACTCCGACGTTCAGCCCTGCGCCCGGCTCGTACAATCCAGGTCAAGTGGTGACCTTGTCGGACACGACCACCGGGGCAGTCATTCATTGCACGACGGATGGAAGCACACCGACGGCAGGCTCTCCGATCTGCACGACATTGACGCTAAATACAACGACAACGATCAAGGCAATTGCGCTGGCAACCGGGTACAACAACAGTGCAGTGGCGAGCGGGACCTACACCATCAGCTTGCCCACAGCAGCGACACCGACGTTCAGCCCTGCGCCGGGCTCTTATAATCCGGGTCAAGTGGTGACGCTCTCCGACACCACGACCGGGGCCGTGATCCACTGCACCACGGACGGGAGCACGCCGACGACGGGTTCGCCGGTATGCACGACGTTAACCCTGAACACAACGACAACGATCAAGGCGATTGCGGTGGCAAGCGGATATAACAACAGCGCCATTGCTAGCGGGACCTACACCATCAGTTTCCCCACGGCGGCGACACCAACATTCAGTCCGGCGCCAGGCTCTTACAATCCCGGTCAAGTGGTGACGCTGTCCGACACCACGACCGGCGCCGTGATCCACTGCACCACGGACGGTAGCACGCCGACGGCAAGCTCTCCGGTATGCACGACGTTGACGCTGAACACGACCACGACGGTCAAGGCGATTGCGGTGGCGACCGGATACAACAACAGCGCGGTGGCATCGGGAACCTACACGATCGGTTCGACCGGGAACTCGTACGTCAACTACTCGTCTGGATTCAGTTCAACAGGTCTGGCCGCGAACGGTTTCGCCAAGCTGAACGGAACGCGGCTACGCCTGACTGACGGCGGAGCAACCGAGGCCGGAAGCGGCTTCTACACAACACCTCTGAATATCCAGTCGTTTAGCACCGATTTCAGCTTCCAGTTGACCAACCCCAACGCGGACGGCATCGCTTTTGTGATCCAAAACACTGGCACCACTGCCCTCGGGCCCACGGGTGGAGGCTTGGGTTATGGGCCCGACACTCCAGGAGGTTCCGGAGGCCTTGCTTCCAGTGTTGCTGTGAAATTCGATCTTTACAGCAACGCCGGCGAAGGTACCAATTCGACGGGCCTCTACACGAATGGAGGGTCGCCGACCACGCCGGCCACGACCCTCGGTGGTAACGTGAACTTGCACAGCGGCGATGTATTCAATGTCCACATCACCTACAGCGGTACCACCTTAACCATGACGATCACGGATGCCACCATACCAGCCAATACTTTCACGACGAATTGGACGGTGAATATTCCCAGCACAGTGGGTGCAAATACTGCCTATGCAGGCTTTACGGGCGGCACCGGCGGCCAGACCGCAACCCAGGATATCCTGAGCTGGACGTTCACATCCGGTGCGCCCGGCACTATTCAATATGAAGCCACAAAGATTCCAGTGACCGGGTCGCCTAACGCGCGTTCATTCGCCTGGACTGGGTTCCCAGACGGCGCTGGCGAGATTGCCGATGGCACCGCTGCTGGCGCCTACCTGAATTTCACAGTGAACGTGGCAACGCCGGGAACTTATGACGTCAAGGCCGCTACAAAACAGTTCCCCACTCGTGGAATCTTTCAGCTTTCTGTCAACGGTAGCAACCTTGGCCCAACGGAGGACGAATACAACGCTAACGGCAACGGCGTATTCCATGAATACGATCTCGGCAACCTGACGTTCCCTTCCGCAGGGAACTACTCGTTCAAGTTCACTGTAACCGGGCGTAACTCCGGCAGTAGCGGATATACGGTATGCTTCGACTACATTAAGCTTACGCCACAATAAGCATCCGAAAACGTCGTGGGACGATTGCAAAAATCGTGTATAAGATGAAGGCCGCGTGGTTCATCATTGCAATCATGGCGCTTTCGGGTTGCTTTCTGATGGGGCAAACTAACGCGAACTGTATCGCGGATCGCTACAAGGTGGTTGCCTTGCCCCTGCGTCCATCCCACGTCAACGAGGCCATGCAAGTTGCGGGCACGACCAGCGGTCATCGGGCGGCCTTATGGACCGAGCAATCCGGGCTTCGCGAGCTGCCTCTGCCCGGGGGTTTCTACAATTCCGAAGCCAGTGCGGTAAATAATTCTGGTCATGTTGCTGGAGTCGTTTACGACCGCGCTTTCAGCCAACATCGAGCTTTTACCTTCGCGAATGGCGCAGTGACCTTACTTCCCGGTGAGCAGTCTCACCCCTACGACATCAGTGATTCCGACCAAGTTGTCGGAGAATCCCTGCTTCCGGGAAAAACCACGACTGCACCGGTGCTCTGGAGCGGCGCCACGATTCGATCATTAGGCGGCTGCTGCGGCGGGTCCGCCAAGAGTGTCAACAGCGTTGGCGAAGTGACCGGCGACGTTTACGACAAGGATGGGCGGTATCAGGCGTTTCTCTGGGGCGCGAGTCGCGGTCTCCAGGTCATTGGGCCGCCTGATCGTTATAGCTCCTCCATTGCGATCAATGCTCAGGGTCACGTCGTGGTCCAGGCGTTTTCCGAAGTTTTCCTTTACGCAGATAGAAGTCTCACTCGCTTGGAGCTATCCACGCGATATCCAAGTCAGCCGCGTTCGATCAACAAATGCGACGTCATCGTCGGATCGTTCGGGCCGTTTGCTGACGCGGAGCGAGCTTTCATCTGGGACAAATCCCTGGGATTTCGTGACTTGAACACCCGCATTGCGTCTGATTCGGGATGGACACTGGAATCAGCAACCAGCATCAATGACCACGGGGAAATCGTGGGTCGCGGCGACTATAAGGGCCAGGACGATACCGGCTTTCTCCTAATTCCAGAGCGCTAGCGGCGTGCGAACTCAACCGTTTTGATTAAACAGTGTGAAGGTCCCGTGATCGTCGGATCTCGCGGTTCCCAGTAAGCAAAGACTGTTCCTCGAACCAGGTCAGTTGGTCCAGTATTCGATCTGCTGGATCCTTAGGATAGGTTCCCTCAAGTCCGAGTGTGCGCACACCGTTGATCGCGAAGGCCCGGAACCGCAGCCGACGACCCACCGTTTACATCGGCACTGACAACTGCGGGCCGCGCATGTGGGTCTCTGCGTAAGTCCTTCGCAGACAATGCATTGCCTCATGCGCACAGCTAAACCTCCGGCGATCCGATGGCTGATCTGCTCGACGCTATTCACTGCCACCGGTGTTGCGAGCGCCCCCGTTCGGTACCAAATTTGGACCAAAACGAGACCGAGACGGCCACACGTCGGTTTGTCCGTTCTCGTACTCTGGCATCGTCATGAGAGGCGCTTTCGTAATTCGACTTGGGCCAGATACAAAGCCGAAACAAGGCTTGTTCGAAGGCTGGGTAGAGGAAGTAGATTCCTGCGACGAATTGAGATTCCATTCGGCCGATGAACTACTCAAGTTCCTGGGCGAACGGTACCAGGCAGCCTTCGGATTGACCGGTACGAAACCGGAACGGCGTGCGAGTCGCCCCTGTGACGGAGACGAGTCTTGAGCTTCTCCAGTTGATCGGGGGCATGGTTCTTTGCAGCCTGTAGCAGGGGAGTTATGGCTTTAGAAATTAGGGTAATTCGTTATACCGCTGGAGACCGAATGCCGGCTCAAGACAATCACGGGGATGAGTTTGGCGCATTATGCAGTGCGCAGTACCGGCAAAATGGTCGCGTTCGCAGTGATGCCGGATGACGCCGCCTGAGTCCGGTTGGTCTTAACAGCGAAACAGTTTTTTGGCACAGAAGGAGCGTTATGTACAAGAATTCAGCAGTCCTTGAAAGCAAGACGGGATCGCGGGCGAATGCGGTGCCCGATGTCCAGCTCAGAAAGAATGCGGAGACGTGGCCATCGCCGGATGAGAAGCTATGGCGGCAAAATCTTCCCCCGATTGGCAACGGCCTTTCGCAACGAGACATGCGAGCGGACTCCCTCGAGTGGGATGGCTATCAGGTTGCCCTCATCGCCCCAGAAAGCCACATGAACCATGTCGATTCGAGCGCTCCTGCGCCGCCCCGCCCGGCTCACGTCCTTGTTCTGCCCCTGACTTGGAGAGACCTCGCAGTGCTCATGCGGGCCGACGCTAATTCGAATTCTACGGACGCGAACAGAGTATTTCGGTTCGGCCAAGTGGGCGTCGACTTTGGTGGAATGAATGTTACCCGAGCAGGCAAGTTGGTCGCACTGACTTCCATGGAGTTCAAGATGCTTAGATTTCTAGTTCAGCGGCCAGGGCAGGTGATTTCACGAGATGAATTGCTAAATGAGGTCTGGGGTTACGACAATTATCCCAACACCCGCACCGTAGATAACCACATCTTGCGCCTGCGTCAGAAACTGGAACATGATCCGGCGAACCCGGTCCATTTTCTCACCGTACATAGCGCCGGCTACAAATTTGTTCCCTGAGTCGGATGATGCCTGACTCAAGAAAACGAAGTGACCTTTGGAAGGTGGCGTGATGTCCAGTTCGGCAGAATTCGCCACCATGTGTACGCCCGACGATGACTTAGCTCTTGTTCACGCGAGCCAAAGCGGAGATGCCGCCGCGTTCGAGGAACTGGTCAGACGATATGATCGCAAACTACTCCGTATCGCCCAACATGTGACGGATAACCTGGAAGATGCTGAAGAAGCGGTGCAAGAGGCATTTTTCAAGGGATATCGAAAGCTACACCAGTTTCAGGAAAATGCAAAATTTTCCACCTGGCTGATTCGCATTGCGATAAACGAATCGCTTACAAAGCTGCGAAAACGGCGCAAAGCCAGAGAGTTATCTCTCGACGAAAATGCTCAAGCCGAAGACCGCGACCTTCCACGCGATGTGGCCGATTGGGCTCCGAATCCTGAGCAACTCTACGGGGCATCAGAACTGCGGAAGATCCTGATCGGGAGCTTGCAGGAACTGGGGCCGGGATTGAGAACGGTCTTCGTTCTTCGCAACGTGGAAGGATTTTCGACCAACCAAACAGCGGAAATTTTGGGCCTGAACGAAGCTGCCGTGAGATCACGCTTGTTTCGAGCCCGGTTGCAGCTTCGCGAAAAGCTGAGCAAGTATTTCAGAACACCCGACGGAGGACCTGCACCAGACAAGCAATGAACGCAGCATCGCCGCGAGAACCTGCTCAAGCGTGTTGAGCTCTATTGCCAATCAGATTCCACTCATTAGTAAGCGCCGAGAGCGCGGAAGAACACATGCCATCTGACGGGACCGCCCTTGTGCACTTGCCATTTTCTCTGTTCCCGCAGGCTTCACAGATGGAACACGCGCGTCCATTTTTGCAGAATGAATGATGAAAGCGAGCACACGAGTGAAATCTCCTGGACCCTGCCGTAGAATACGGAGGGCGTTCCTCGGGGCCTTCGTCTTCGCGGACCGAAAGGTTTCGGCAGATGAAGTTATTCCAATCATTCCGGCTGGATGCTGTAAACCACTGCCTCTGGCACGTGGACGAACGTGTGTCTCTCACGCCCAAGGCCTTTGATGTCCTGCGTTATCTGGTCGAGCATCCGGGAAGGCTCGTCACCCAGAATGAGATGCTCGAGGCGTTGTGGCCGGAAACCAACGTGAACCCCGAACTGATCAAGAAGTACATCTTAGGGATCCGCAAGGTCTTAGGTGACAGCCCCAACAAGCCGGTCTTCATTGAGACCTTCCCCAGGCGCGGATACCAGTTCGTAGCCCCGGTCAGCGACGATCGGTCTGGCGAGTCGTCAGACTTGTTCTCACATTCGACGAAGAAGATGGTGGGCCGGGAGACAGCCCTTGCGGAACTTGAGAGTCATCTCAACATGGCGTTGAGAGGCCGACGACAGTTGATATTTGTGACCGGTGAAGCAGGCATCGGCAAGACTATGCTGGTTGATGCGTTTCATCAACAGGTCACACGCCGCCAGAATGTGCGCGTGGCTCGAGGGCAATGCGTTGAGGGCTTCGGCGGAAAAGAGGCGTACTATCCGATGCTTGAAGCACTCGGCCAGCTGATTCGCGATACGGAAACCAGTCCTGTTGCCCAGGCGCTAGCGAAGCGAGCTCCGACATGGTGGATTCAGTTTCCTTCACTGGTGAAGACCGAGAAAAGAGAAGCTCTGCAGCGAGAAATCCTCGGAGCAACGCGCGAGCGGATGGTCCGGGAGATTTGCGAAACGTTGGAGGCTGTCACAGCGGATAATCCTCTCGTCCTAATCTTTGAAGATCTCCACTGGGTAGATCCTTCGACGCTTGACCTCATCTCTGCTTTAGCCCGCCGTCGCGAGCCAGCCAAACTTATGCTGCTCGGGACCTATCGGCCAGCCGATGTGGCGCTTTCTCAAACGCCCTTAAAGGGTCTTAAGCAGGATTTGCAGGTGCATCATTTGTGTACGGAGATCGCACTCGAGCGCCTTGAAGAACCCACCATTGCTGAGTACCTGGCGGTGGAGTTCCCCAAAGCAAGCCTGCCCCTGGGTCTTTCGAGTCTTGTTTATCGACACTCGGGCGGAAACCCTCTGTTCATGGCAGCAATTGTGCGGGATATGGTGAAGAAAGGTTTCATAGCGCAGACGGGGCGAGGATGGGTCCTAACCAAGCGCTTGGAAGATATCGATCCGGGCGTACCGGAGACTCTGCAACAAATGCTGGAGGTTCAATTCGCTCAACTTAGTGCCGAGGAACAGCGAATTCTGAGCAGTGGAAGTGTTGTGGGGGAGCGATTCTCCGTCTGGGCGGTTCGGCCAACTCTCGATCTCGAGACAGATCGCATCGAAGGTTTGCTCGAGGGGCTAGCCGAAAAGCAACAGTTCGTCCGGTCCGCGGGAATTCAGGAACTCCCGGACGGGTCTGTTTCGGCTAACTATGAATTTAAGCATGCTTTGTTCCGGCAGGTTCTCTACCGCCGTCTGTCGAGCGTAAGCCGAGCCAAGCTGCATCGTCGAATTGGAGAGCAACTCAGATTGCTGCATACACAAGACAGGCCTGAAATTGCCTCAGAATTGGCATTGCATTTTGAAGAAGGGCACGAGTACGAGCAAGCCATTCGTTACTCGATGCTCAGCGCTGAGAATGCACAGCACCGTTTCGCTCATGGAGATGCGATACGTGTCCTGCAACATGCGCTTGAGCTTGTGCACAAGATGGCTCCCAATATTCGGGCGGAAGTCGAGATCCAGATTCTAAAGTGCATCGGGGATGCGCACTACGCCCTCGGACAAGTGATCGAGGCTACCCAGGCCTACCAGATCGAAGCGGATCGAGCCGCCCAGGCCGGACTTACCAAAGAACAGGTGAGCGCGCTAACCCGACTGGCGTACACATCATCACCCACTGACTCGCGTCGCGGAATAGCCACCTGCGAGCGCGCCGTCGAGATGAGTAAAAGCCTAGGCGATCCAATATTACTAGCTCGGACGCAAGTCCTGGCGGCTGCCTTTCGCCTCCTGCACGATCGTTGGCGAAACGAGGATGCCGAAATTTGCACAGCAGCCATGCCAATCATTGAACAATTAAGCGCCCAAGACGTTCAGGTCGCCCACGAGATCCTGTACCTGGCCCAAGCTCGGATTGTCCAGGGCGAGTACAGCTTCGCGCTCAATGCCGAAAATAAGCTCCGAAACGTCGCTGGCAACAGCGCGTTGATCGGGTACTTAGGTGCCTGGGGTAAATCGCTCGCACTCGCGCACACGGGGCAGCTTGGCGCACTTCTTGCGACCTTGCGTACCCAAATAGATACTGCCGCAAAAAATGGGAACAAGCTGTGGTTTTGTGCTTTCAGTGGGCTCGAGGCATGGATGCGGATAATGGCGTTTGATTATCCGGGTGCACGGAAGTTGTGTGATAACGTCCTGCCCCTGTGCACCGGTAATCCCGGGCGAACGCCGAGGGCGCTCACTCTACTCAGCGCGGGCCGCGCGGGACTTGGGCTTGGAAACCATCAAGAAGCGATACGTTGCTTCAGTGAAGTTGAAAGGATGACCAACGAACCGTTTTATATGTACTGGTGGTGGCGGATGCAGGCCAAGCTTGGGCTGGCAAGGACCTGGCTTGCACTGGAGAATATTACCAATGCCCGCATTGCAGCTGAAAGCTTTCTCGAGTGCGCGCTGTCAACGGCCGATCCTAATGTGCAAGCACTCGCGTGGGAGCTAAAGACGCGGATTGCAATTGCTGAAAAGGATTGGATGGCTGCCGGCCAGTCAATCGGAGCCGCCCTAGCGATCCTGGAGAAGCACCCGGTGCCAATCTCGTCATGGCGTGTGCATGACGCTGCGTGGGAATTCTATCGCCTTCAGAAAAATGACGAATCAGCCGAAAGATATCGCGGGCTGGCAGAGGCAGAAATTCTCGCGCTGGCCGATTCGTTTCCAGATGACGAACCACTGCGTGACGTTTTCCTTGCCGCAGCGGAGCCTGTTCGCCGGATTCTCAGCCATTCCCCCATCGGGAGAAACGAAGCGACCCTCGGCCGCGCGAGAATAGGCTAAGCCCACAACATTGGGCTCGCATTTCTCAAGTTTGGCCCCCTCCCGTGTCGGCCGCCAGCAGCGCCCGTTCGTTCCCCGGATGTGCCAGACCCTCTGACCACTCACACCGAACGTCACAGTCGCATTCGTGTCGGAGTGTTGCTGTCCCCTGCGACAAAGTTTCCTAGGACAATTTCTTGACAATCAAATGACAACCGAGCACGAACCTGTCGGTGTTTCCCAAAGTCTAATTGGCATACGTTTTGAAAAAGCGCAGAGCGCTGCCAAGCAGCAATCTCGGGAATCGAGAACTCCAGCGCCTTTTTTGGCCACAAGCCTAAAACGTCTAAAGGAGAACCATGAAGAAGCAGTATTTGACCATCTTGCTTGCACTTATTTGCCTTTTTGGATTGGGTGCCGGGGCCCAGGCTCAGGAGGAAGGCAGAGTTGTCGCGAAGATTCCGTACGAGTTTGTGGCAGGAGGCAAAACTTTACCCGCAGGCACATACATCATAACGCGCATCTCTTCGGACAGAGATCGTCCCTGGGAGATCCGTAACACTGTAACCCCGAGGGAAAGCGCGCTCTTGCAGCCCCTTTTTTTGGATGGCGCAATTGACCATGCAGGGCTTAGCCTGGAACGTGTTGGGGACGCATACTATCTATACCGGGTCGCGACGTCAGCCGGCGCGTTTACCCTGTCCGTGCCCAGGGCGGCGAACACTGTAGCCAGAGGAAAACAGTACGATGCCATCTCTGCCGCGGGGGCAAATTAACCTACTGTTGTGCCCTGCGGAAGGAATACCCGAGTGATCGATCCCGTCACTCGGGTTTCAACATTATGGCGAAGAGCAAATGAACCAAGGCGGGAACAAAACGACTGACACGCCTAAGCGCAATACCTTGGGAGTTCGCATTTCTTATTCTTCGGGAGAAGAGCTCCGAAATTGCCAGCAGCTATCGAGGCTGAGGATCGAGTTGTATGAACCGCTGGGCGCTACGAGTGTCGGGATGGTTTGGAACGGTGTTCTGCAGATTCTCCACGGCCGAGCGAAATGCCGCGTTGGCCTGGTCGAATTTGCCTTGAGACTGCAGAGCCCGTCCCTGGTTCAGGTATGCGCGACCTATATGGCTCGAGAACGCCCCTGGCGCGCTAGCCGCTTTTAACTGCGTCAGGGCTCGCTCCGCATCGTCAGCAGCTCGAGCAGGTTGTCCGGCCTCAAGCTCTACCGTAGACCGGCGAACCAGCACGATGGGCAAAAAGTCACTGCCTGACCGACCGTTTTTTTTCGCGGCTTCGACGATGGTCACAGCCTGATCCGCGAGCGGCAAGGCGGTTTGAAAATCACCTCTCCCGGACGCAAGCAGTGCTTGCGCAGACGCTAGCAACCCGAACCAAAAACTATCGGATGGGAGGCTGCGGCGTATTACCGGTTCCACCTTCCCGAGCATGGCCGCCGCATGGTTGAAATCATGCTGTTCAATGTCGATCAACGCACGCACGTATAACGATTGATAAATCGCCATCTGATCGCGGGTTTGCAGCGCTTTGTTATATGCCCGTCCAGCGTAATCGGCCGATTCTTCGAGACGACCTAGCTGATACAGAGTTTTAGCGTAGTTGTTGAGGAGTATTGGGGAGACGGTTTCTTCCGTTTGTCCGGCCCGACTGATTTCAATCGCACGACGAAAAAGTCTTTCCGCTTCCATCGGCTGTCCGAGCTTGTCCAGTGCTAGAGCCCAGTCATTGAAAATCACGACGGCGGTTTGGGTGTCGCTGCGGCCCAGGGGCGTCAACAGCGCGGCTGCTTGTTCGAAAGTGGAGCTGGCCAGTTCATTCTGTCCAGCTACACGGTACGCCTCTGCCAATTCGATCGATGCATGCAAATCCAGGATGTCGGAGTCAAAGGGCGAGTGTCTCAATATCTCCTTTACTACTTCCATTCGCGTGATCCCTTGTTGCGGGTCCCCGCGTTCCTGAGCAACCTCACTCCCGCGCCGAAGGCAGAAAATTCGGTCTAGGTCGTATTGTGACCCGGCGGGAAGTTCGCCCAGTCCTTCCTGGATGAGAGCCTCTGCGCGTGTTAGCTCACCGTCTCGAGCCAGAGCGCCCGCCAGGGAGCACGCCGATTCGGCTCGAGCAATGGTTTCGTGCCCTCGTCGCGACAGGATATAGGCTTGTTCCAAGACGCGCCGAGCTTTTGCATCTTCGTCCTGGGTGGAGTATTGGTCACCGATGACAACCATGAGTTCCACGCGCGAAGTGTCATCGGCTGCCTGTTGTCGCGCGAGGACGTCTTCCGCGCGTCCTAGTAGCTCATTGACCGTGAATGGCTTGCCGGAGGGCGCTGCGTCAGAAAGCAGGAACTCATTGAACTCAATCGTAGCTTGTGCGCGAACCAATTGCCGAAGGGCGAAGTCGCGTTGAACGCGAGCCGTTCGCGCCTGCATCAACGTGCCCACGAGACCGGCAGCCGTGGTTGCAAGTGCCAGAGTCGCCAGCACAACCGCTGTACGATTTCGGCGAACGAACTTGATCGCCCGATAGGAAAGCGTGTCGGGCCGAGCGGTAATAGGCTCGTTTCGCAGGTACCGGCGCAGATCGTCGGCCAGGGCCGTGACCGAGGAATAGCGCTCCCCCGGTTCTTTCTTCATCGCCTTGGCGACGATTGTGTCGAGATCTCCGCGCAGCAGGCGGCGAAGTTTATCTGGTGTGGTGTCGCGTCTGGCGGCAATGGCTGCAACGATTTTTGCGTTTGTGCGAATTGGAGCCACGGTGTCCGAAGGACGCACAGGTTCGGTATCGACGATAGCTTTGACCAGATTCGCGGGTGTGTGTGGGCCCTCGCCAGCCGGATGTTGCCCAGTCAACAAGGCAAAAAGCAGCACGCCCAACGCGTAGACATCGGTAGCGGTTGTGATTGTCCCACCGAGCAATTGCTCGGGAGCTGCGTACTCGGGCGTCATTGCTCGCGCGCCTTCGGCCGTGAGCGGCCCTGCGCCCCCGGCCTCCCCATCGCCTTCCAACAGCTTGGCAATACCAAAGTCCAGCAGCTTTACTTGCCCGTTATTTCGGACCAGTACATTCGCCGGCTTGAGGTCACGGTGCACGATCAGGTTGGAGTGCGCCTTAGCCACGGCTCCCAGCACATTGAGGAAGAGTCGGATGCGCGCCTCGACATTTAGCTTGCGCTGGTCGCAGTAGCGATCGATGTGGTGTCCCTCGATGTGTTCGAGAACGAGATAGGGCTGTCCGGTTTGCGAGACCCCCGCATCAATTAGTTCCGCGATGTGCGGATGTGCCAGGCGCCCGAGAATGCTGCCCTCGCGCTTGAATCGCTCCTCGCCGCCTTTACCCATCAGCGCAACATTCAGGAACTTTACCGCAACCTGCCGCTCGAATCGTCCGTCATTTCGTTCCGCCAGCCAGACGCTGCCCATGCCACCCTGACCGATCTGCGATACCAGCGTGTAGACGCCTACAGTTTGGCCCGCCAAACCCTGCACCTTCGGCAATGCAACACAACGCTCCTCGAGGAATTCTTCCTCGGATAATGCCCGGTGCTCAGTCAGCAGCATTTCCAGTTGCTGCACCAGGTCCGGACTCTGGACCCGCAGCGAGGATAGCCAGATCGAGCATTCTTCGTCTGTCATACCAAGCGCGTTGTCCAGGTAAGGACTCAGCGCCTTCCATTCATCGGGACTCATAGTGGGCATGGATTCTCAGAGTGGTAGATCTGTGCGAAGACTGCGGTGGAGATAAATGCGCGCCTTTTCCCACCTTCTTTGTGCTGTACGTTCCGACAGCTTCTGCAAGGCGGCAATCTCTGCGAAGGAGAATCCGCAGAAAAATTTCAAGTCGACCAACTCCGCCAGCTCAGGCTCGACCTTCGCCAGTTCATCCACGGCGTCACTGATCGACGAGAGTTCCTTTGCGTCGGCAGGATTCTCGAAACCCTCGGTATCGAGCGAGGTAATCTCGAACTCCCCCCCGCGTTTAATGGCGTGGCGGCTCCGGGCATGATCGATGATGAGCCCGCGCATCACGCGCGCTGCATACCCCATGAATCGTGCCCGGTCGGGAAATAAAGCGCCGTCGCGTACGGCCATGTCAAGATAGGCCTCGTGCAGTAGCGTGGTGACGCTCAAGGTCGCCGGAGGCCATTGCCGTGCCAGTTCCCGATATGCCATCCGGTGCAGTTCGGAATATAAAGTGCTGAATAGAGCATCGGTGGATGCAGGGGCGCCGCCTACGGCGCTGCCGCTGAACGAATTTGCCGAGGCCACTCAGTACCTTCCTGCTGACGAAACGTCGGGCGCCGAATGAAAGGCGTCGCGGGGACAGGAAAAATGGAAGTGGCACCAGAAAGCAGGCGGTGACCCTTAATTGTTAAATCATCTGCCCCAATGTTCCGCGAAAAGTATGTACAAGAATCAGCATATCGGCTGGTGAGCAGCAATTTGTCAACTTCTTGTCACGGGCGCGTCATTTCTCGTTTACGTTAGAGGATGGGACCGGCCAACGACAATCTTCCCGCATTTCTCAGGAGATCACGAGCAGGTCCAAGGAGAAGGTGCCGGACGCCCTCGGCTAGCCGCATCGAAACTGTGCGCGATCAACCCAGCCAGCACACGACGACTAAAGCGAACAACCCGCACCGCGACGCGGCTATTCGTATCGAAGAGAAACTGCCGGATCAATTCGGGCTGCGCGTTGAGCCGGAATGTAACTGGCGATCAACGCGATGAGAGTCAGCAACCCGGAAATCATAACAAAGGTGAACGGATCAGCTGCGTCCACACCAAACAGAAGACTTTGCATCAATCGGGTAAAGGCGAAGGCACCGGCCAAACCAACCGCCACGCCCGAGAGTGCCAGAATCATGCCCTTGCGGACGACTAGACTCAGAATGCCAACTGGCGTTGCACCCAGCGCCATTCGAATTCCAATCTCGCGCGTACCTTGACTGACCAGATACGCCATAACGCCGTAAACACCGATGGTGGCCAGCACCAGAGCCAGACCGGCAAATAGGACGAGCAACAGCATTGAGAATCGCCTTCGCGCCAAGGACTCGTTGACGCGCTGGGTCATGGTTCGCACGTTGTATAGGGGAAGGTCGCCATCCAGCCCGTGAATTCCCTGCTTGACGGCCGACGTCAAGGCCGCCGAATCAACTCCGCTGCGCACGACGACGTTCATGGCGCGCGTAGCATGCTGGGTTTGTGGAAGGTAGAACGCGATGCGCGAGTCGGAATCGAGCGTGTACTGTTTGATCCGTCCAACGACGCCAACGACCGTTACCCATGGCGCCTTGGCAGTGACACCGCCGAAGTGGATGCGCTTGCCGACCGGATCCTGATTGGGCCAGAGTTGCTGGGCCATGTAGTCGTCGACGATGAGCACGGGGGGGCTGGTGGCAGTGTCTTGGTCGTTGAACAGCCGCCCTTCCAGAAGCGGAATTTCCATGGCTTGAAAATAATGTCCGTTGACCATGCGCTCATCCGCATTGATGAAATTCTCGCCCGGCGGGAGAACCCGGCCTTCGACGGTGATGGGTCCCCAAGCGAACATTTCACTCAGGGGGAGCGCGGTTACAGCTCCGGCTGCGGTTACCCCCGGCAGACGTTCGAGCCGTTCAAAAAGCTGGTGATAGGTGGCCAGCATGGTCTGCTTCTCATCGTACTTACGGCCGCTCATCGTCAACTCGAGCGTAAGAACGTTCCTGGGATTGAAGCCAGGTTGAACGTCTTGTAGACGCGCGAAGCTGCGGATGAGAAGTCCAGCCCCGATCAGCAGCATCACGCACAATGCCAACTCGGAAACCACCAGCAGCCGGCGCAGGTTATTGCCGTGGCCCCACATGGAGCTGGTGCCCGCGGAACCACGGTCGGCATCTTTGAGAGTGGCGTGCAGATTGAGGAGCGATGCGCGCAGCGCGGGCGCGAGGCCGAACAGAATCCCAGATAGAAGTGAAAGCAGAAACGTAAAGATGAGGGTCTCTCGATTAATGCTGATCGCATTCAAGCGTGGAACGCTCTTAGGCCCGAGAATATGGATCCAGTGCAAGCTCCAATAGGAGAAAAAGACACCGAGCACGCCTCCCGACAGAGCCAGCAAAATGCTTTCGGTCAGTAGCTGGCGTGCAATCCGAATGCGGTTCGCACCCATGGCGGTGCGAATGGCAATCTCCTTCTGCCGGGCGACCGCACGAGAGAGCAGAAGATTGGCCACGTTAGCACACGCAATCAGCAACACGAACGCCACCGCGCCCAGTAAGACGTAGAGAGTCCGTCGGACATCGCCAACCACTTGTTCGAGGAGGGGAACGATGCCGAACGTCAAGCCACCATTGGGTGGATAGGTTTCCGGATAATCACGGCGCAGATGGGCGGTGATTGTGTCCATCTCGGCTTGGGCCTGTTTTATCGAGACTCCAGATTTGAGTTTGCCGATGATGTTGTAATCCTCGTGGTCCCGATTGCGGGAAGCGTCGGCGGGGAGGGGCAATGGCAGAAGGATATCGGCCTGCTCAGCGCCGTCGAGCGTGGGCATAACTTCCCGCGGCAGGGAAAAGTCTTCCGGCATGATGCCCACGACCTCATAGGGTGTCCCGTTCACCGTGATCGATTTGCCGATCATGTGCGGATCGGAACCGTAGTGCCGCGCCCACATCCCGTGGCTGAGCACAGCTGTTGCAGCATGCTCCGGCGAGTCCTCATCCGCCACGAACAATCGGCCCAAAGCCGCCCGCACGCCAAGCATAGGCAAGAGATTGGAGGAAACGCGGATGGTCCCGACGCGTTCCGGCTCGCCCTGGCCTGTCAAATTCTCGTTTCCCCCGATGGCAATCGCCACCTGCTCAAGACCGTGGTGTTCGGATTTGATGTCAAAATATTGGGCGGTGGAAAACCAATCTTCAGTGATGTCCAGGCCGGGTGACCGGTTCCACAGAATCACGAGCCGGTCCGCATCTTTGTAGGGCAGAGGACGGAGCAACAGAGCGTTCACGATGCTAAAAATGGATGTGTTCGCGCCAATGCCGATAGCAATGGACAAGACCGCAGCCAAGGTGAAACCGGGATTCTTGGCAAACACTCGTAAAGCGTAACGGAGATCCTGTGCAAGTGTGCTCATACGCCGTGAACCGGGAATAGTGTAACAAGGACGCGAAGCGCTCGGATCAGGCGCAGATTTGGCCCCCCATTCTCGCAAGTCTCTGACAGGGACACTTCAGCCACTCAGATAGTCCATCGAACAGCCATGCGAGCGACAACTACGATCAGCGTAATCCATTTCCGGTCATCTTCATGCTCGTAACGTGGCAGCCTAAGTCCTGCGATTACTTTACATTTCGCCCGATAAAAAATGACTCCAGCTTGACCGCGTGGTGACAAGCGACTTGGGCGGTCATTTTAGTCTGCATGCAAGAGGAGCGAAATCATGCGTAAGCTAGCAAAACTTACTTCGATCTTATTTACCATTGTCTTCCTCGGAATGCAGTTCGTTCCAAATGCCACAACGCCCAAGACCTCAGCGCTCCCTGCGGGCCGCATGGCGGAGATGATCAATCCGCAAGTGGGTGCAATTCTGGATCGTTCATGCCAGGACTGCCATTCCAGCCACACGACATGGCCATGGTATGGCCGAGTCGCACCGGTTTCGTGGATCGTCTCCAAACACATCAAGGAAGGCCGCGAAATGCTGGACTTCTCCGAATGGACGAATCAGCCCGAGTCAGAAGGCGAACGCATGCTGATCTGCGATGCCGTGTCTGACGGCAGAATGCCGTTGCCAGAGTACACAGTGATGCATCGCAACGCGAAGCTTTCAAAACAAGATGTTAAATCGATCTGCGACTGGGCCGCCATCCCGAGCACTCCCGTGAAACCGGCGCAGGTCAGCAACAAAGGAAATCAAAAAGAGTAACTGTGCGTATCATCTTTATTGGAAATTACTCTCACGGCGGTTCTCAAAGAATGTAACGGAGACTCTTCTACTCCAATCTCTACGACGAGTTTAGATTTATACTTGTGATTGCCGTTGTCGCGAGATACCCGCGACCCGACGGATGGAGGGTGCTATGGCTCTAAACCTAGACGTCTCCAGAACTAAAGACATTGCGGTCGTTCGGGGCCGCGGCCGGATTGTCTTTGGGGAGGAGGCGGATGAGCTAAGGCGGGTAGTTCTCGGCCTGCTGAACGAAACCCAGCGAATCGTTCTGAATTTCGCCTGGATCGAACACATTGACAGTAGTGGTCTGGGCACGCTGGTCGCGTCGTTCATCTCTGCGCGTCACCGTGGAGCTGAAATCAAGTTTGCGGCTTTATCTCCCAGAGCCCGGCGGACGTTGATGAGCACAAACGTGGATCAGCTATTTGCGGTTTACGATTCTACAGAGGACGCGATTGATTCCTTTCGTCCTTACCCCGACGCTGCCGCTGGGTGACAATAGTAGCCGCTACTCCGTGTAAAACATCAGAAGAACACCTAGAACAATCATTAACGTAGGCCAGAGTTTCGCGAACAGAGTGCGCCATCGGGTCCTGACTTCCGACAAACCCTTCGTCAAGCCAATACCGAAGCCAGTTGCGGCGTAGCTGAGATGCTGCGCCTGAATGTGCGCCATAATTGCCATATGGTTCTCGCCCCGCATTCCCGAATGGTGAGAATGGAAGAGCAACAAAAGAGAACCTGCCACTGCAAGGACCGGAAAAACCCAAGCCGCCCATACCGCCGTGAGACGCTCACGAGCCCTCGCTAGTTCGATCAGGCCGACGCCAAGAAGCAAGACAGCAAAGAGCTTGTGCTGAATAACCTCAGGGTTCGTTATGGTTCCCTGGATCCATGGCTTCGGCCCAAAAGGCCAGAGCTCAGTATCGCTGTACACCAGAATGAACAAACCGGAAAGCAAAAAGCAGACGGGCCAAGCATAACGCACGGCCGGAAACCTCTTCCTCATAGAGTCTTGAGCCAGCATGAACATGCCACCCAGAGCCACGAAGAAGCCAATGAGGTGGTGATTGCCCTCGCTCTCCCGTTTCCAACTTAGCAACTCGGCTTGTGTTGGTCCTTCGGCTGGCATAGGCATAGACATAGACATACCGGAGTGTTGGTCTGGTGAGTGTTGCTCCTGAGACCACGCTGGCAGAGGAGCAAGAAGCACGAGAAGAGCCAGCGAAAGTATGATGGCTCGAGCACTCTCGATCAATGGATTTTCCTCAGATGTTCTCTTGTTGCATTGCTCCAAATCAATCTTCCCCTCTGGAAATGTTTAGGCAGCAGGACTATTCATGCCGCATGCTTTCCACCGGATCCAACCTCGCGGCAAACGTGGCTGGAGCTGTTCCAAAAAGAATGCCCACTGAGCAAGAGACGACGATGGCCACTACCACAGACAGAGCCGAAATGGGGATGCGGTATTCGGTAAATATACGCGCCGATACCGGTAATGCCAGTCCGAAGACTACACCAGCCGAGCCTCCAATAAGAGAGATTAATGTCGCTTCTGACAAGAATTGAAAACGGATATCGCGATTGGTCGCGCCGATCGCTTTGAGTATGCCGATCTCGCTAATCCGTGAACTTACGGTCGCCAACATTATATTCATGATTCCTATGCCACTCACGAGAAGTGTCACTGCAGCAATAAGCAGCAGTACATAGGTTAGTGCATTCGCGGTCCGCTCCGCCATTGCCACTACCTCCGTGAGATTCTGCACGAAATAAGCCGACTCTGGCCGATGGCGGGACCGTATAACTTTTTGGATTTGCCCGGTGACCGGAATCACGATGGACGGCTCGGCAGCTGAGAAATAGAGTTGCCGCACCTCAGGCGAATCCGTGAAATATCGAGTAACAGTGTAGGGAATCACCATGGTGTCGTTGGTCACTTCTGACCGCCCGAAGGTGTTCACCCGCTCTCTGAAAGTTCCAATAATCGTGAACGGCAAACCGCTCAGTTTCACAACCTTCCCTACCGCGTTATCAGCCGACCCGTAGAGTTGCTTGGCGAGTTGTTGCGTAATCACGCCAACTTTGTTGCTCGCCCGCTCGTCTTGCCCATCGAAAAACCTTCCCGTAACCACCACCAGATTCCGCACCGCAATGTATTCGGGGAATACCCCCAGGATCTGGAGAGCCCGTTCCTGGCCAAGGCCAACCGGGATCTGGTCGGTAAGCGGAACCACCGGAGACGCAGTTGCTACGCTCGGAACTTGCCGCAGTACAGCGTGCAGGTCATCAATCGTCAGGAAATCGTGGCCGTGATCTCCGCCTTGGTATTCAACTACGATCATGTTCACGCCGATGCCTTGAATCTGTTCCAAAACGTACTTTTTCCCTGTCATGGCGATCGTGACCACCAGAATAAGCGAAGCAGTTCCAACGACCATGCCTAATGCGGTAAGAGCGAACCTCACTTTGTCGCTGCAGAACGTGTCGTAGGCGAAGTTGATGATCTCGCCATAAACCATCTTCGGTGGGTGTCGGGCGCCGACGGTGTTAGTGGTGGCCATGTTAATCGTGATGCGTCGCATGCTCACCGGAGCACGACTTGGCAAAGCTTCGAGGCCGGAAGAAACGTCAACTCGGAAAATCCTTCTCGGAGGTCCGATGGTCTTACCGGCGATTCTCGAAATCTTACGTCCGCAAAAACGGCAAGTCAATGAACGCATGGATGGGATAGCTATAAGAGCTTGAAGAGCATTTCCCCTGTTTGTCATTCCGAGCGAAGCGAGGAATCTGCTTTCTGCCGTGCTGAATAGCGAGTGAAGATGGAGCCGAGACATTCCGGATGGAGATTTTGCATCCCAGCCTTGTCGCAAGGTGCCCGACAAGAGTAGGGCACCCCTAGTATTAATTAACTAAGGTTAACAACGGGCGAAAGTCCGCTCCACCCACCCACAAGGTCCAATAGTCCAAAGACTCTAGCGGTAAGAATGCCAGAGAGAGTAGCTGAAGCTTGTGGACGCCGCCGGAGATTGGCGGTACTATCGCGAAAACCCGCGCTGTGCCTGCCTTGTCCTGGCCAGCCGGAAGTTTCGATAGCTGGGAGTTTGGTTTGAATCGCAAGAGCTGTCCCCACGTGGTAATCCGTCTATCGCTGTCGTTCGTGGTCGTCCGGGCATTCGCATCGGTCGCGTCCGCCAGTTGGAAGGAGAAAGTGCTCTACAGCTTCCAGGGCATTCCCGATGGAGCGACACCAGCCGGCGGAGTCGTGTTTGACCAGACAGGCAACCTGTACGGGGCAACCACAAACGGCGGTTCCTCTACCTGTCATTCGGTGGCGCAATGCGGTACGGTGCTTCAGCTTGCCCCACCGCTCAAGCAAGGCGGTCGCTGGAGAGAAACCGTGCTGTACGTGTTCAAAGGCAACACCAGCAACGACGGCGCAACTCCTGCAGGCGGTGTGGTGATCGACTTCCAGGGAGGCAAGGACGGAAGGGATCCGTCAGGTCCGATAGCGTTTGACGCATCTGGAAACATTTACGGCACTAACTAATGCCGAAGGGCTCTACTTCGGCGGCACGTTTTTCCAGCTGAAGCCCCCGAAGGTACGTGGGGACAAGTGGGGCTTTGGCCTTCTCTGCAGCTTCATGGGTCCGCCGGACGCCGAATTTCCCGCCGCACGCCTGATTTTCGACAAGGCTGGCAATATTTACAGCAGCACCCAGAACGGCGGCACCGGGCAGGCATGTCAAGGAGGTTGCGGAGCAGTGTTCGAGATCAGCCCATAAAAGCAGACCCGAATCGCGTAGTTGTCGGTTTTGTACAAAAGTCAATTTTGAAGGGGGCTGGCCCAGCCTTCGCCGCTCCGCCACCAACTAGGGCGGGTGGATATTCCAATTTGGAACCGGGCTTCTGCCCCTACCGCTTTCTGCTTGACTTCGTGCCGCCATATTCGATAACATAAGATCACATAGATTATCTAGAAGATAATCTACGATCTTTGACAACCGAATCACAGGCACAGCTCCGGAGGCGGTCGGACATCGCGGTAACCCCAATGTTTCCAAGATTTTGCCCGTAACTACCTTAAGAACCATAGATCTGGGAGGCAAGAAAAATTCCGGTCCTTTGTTTTCTAGATTTTAGGCAAAAGAGAGCGTTTTTTTTAAGGCAACTTTTGCACCGGAATATGTGCAAGCCAGGGAGTGAGGGCCTCCCGCAATGGGAGGTCTGACCCGCTGCTTTTGATTCACCGTAGCGTTGGACAACGTGCTTCCAATGACCTTTCGGCGGCGCGTTATTTCTCTACCCTCATAAGAGCGGAATCTCGGGCGCAATGGCCTTTTAACGTCTGTGACTCCTAATGGGGAACTGACGGCGCTCCTCGGTAATGCGCCACGCGGAAGCGGGTCCCGATGCCGGTCGTGGTAGCTGACCCTCAGTCTGATCTTGCGGCCTCCTCTTCGCGGTCACAGAAAAGATTTCGGTTGACACTGCTATCTATCGTTTTATAATCATTCTTATCCGATAATCATGCATCTTACTCATGAGCAGTTCCGTGAGCTGGCCGCGAAGCATGGTTTGGCGGTCACGCACCAGCGTCAGGTAGTCTATGAAGCCGTCGTCGCTTCCCACGGACACTATTCTCCGGAAGACATTTACGCAACGGTCCGGCGCCGCGTTCCATCCATTTCTCTCGCCACCGTCTACAACAATCTGCGGCTTTTCATCGAGTGTGGGATGCTGCGAGAGGTCAGTCCTCATGCGGCCACGTTGCGCGTGGACGGCAATCTCAAACCTCATCACCACCTGGTTTGCTCACGCTGCAAATCGGTGCAGGACATCGAAGGAGAATTCATCGATTTCAAACAACTATCCCGGCAACTGCCGGACGGCTTTGATCTGACGCAGCCCTTGATCGAGGTCTTTGGCCTCTGTCGCCGCTGTAGCGCCAAGAAGTAATTGCTTTAACGCAGTATCAAGTCAAGATTCGAAGGAGGAAATCATATGGAAAATACACTCGCAACTTCATCGGGGAGCGTTGTCCCCGAAACTAAAGAAAAAAGCACCTTAGCTGAATCGAAATGCCCAGTAGCGCACGGCGCTCGCAAATCCCACACGAATGTTGATTGGTGGCCAAATCAGGTGAACGTGAACATCCTCCACCAGCATTCCCCAAAGTCCGATCCGATGGGCAAGGAGTTCAATTACGCGGAAGAGTTCAAGACGCTCGACCTGAATGCCGTGATCAAGGACCTGCATGCCTTGATGACGGATTCGCAGGCGTGGTGGCCGGCCGACTTTGGCCATTACGGACCGCTGTTCATTCGAATGGCGTGGCACAGCGCGGGCACGTACCGCATCGGCGATGGCCGCGGTGGTGCCGGAGCCGGGCAGCAGCGCTTCGCCCCACTCAATAGCTGGCCCGACAACGTGAACCTGGACAAGGCGCGCCGGCTGCTGTGGCCGATCAAGCAGAAGTATGGCCGAAAAATCTCCTGGGCCGACCTCATGATTCTTGCCGGCAACGTTGGTCTCGAATCCATGGGCTTCAAGACGTTTGGTTTTGGCGGCGGTCGCGCGGACGTGTGGGAGCCCGAAGAGGAGATTTACTGGGGACCTGAGGGCACGTGGCTGGCGGATGAGCGCTACAGCGGCGATCGTGATCTGCAGAATCCGCTCGGTGCCGTGCAGATGGGCCTGATCTATGTGAATCCGGAAGGGCCCAATGGAAAGCCGGATCCGATTGCTGCGGCACGGGATATCCGGGAGACATTCGCCCGCATGGCGATGAATGACGAAGAAACGGTCGCGCTCATTGCCGGCGGTCACACCTTCGGCAAAACGCACGGCGCTGGCGTTCCCGCTCAATATGTGGGCAACGAACCAGAAGGTGCCGACATCGAGGATCAAGGACTCGGATGGAAGAATAAACTTGGCAAAGGTCACAGTGGGGACACCATTGGCAGCGGCTTGGAAGTCACTTGGACGACGACGCCGACAAAGTGGAGCAACAACTTCTTCAAGAACCTGTTCAGCTACGAATGGGAACTGACGAAGAGTCCGGCCGGTGCGCATCAGTGGACACCGAAAAATGGCGCGGGCAACGGTACGGTGCCGGATGCGCACGATCCGTCGAAGCGTCATGCGCCATCCATGCTGACCACGGACCTCGCCTTGCGCTTCGACCCCGCCTACGAAAAGATTTCACGGCGCTTTTTCGAGCATCCGGATCAGTTCGCAGACGCGTTCGCGCGGGCGTGGTTCAAGCTGACCCACCGCGACATGGGGCCGATCTCGCGCTACCTTGGCCCGCTCGTCCCGAAGGAGTCTCTGGTGTGGCAAGACCCTGTTCCCGCAGTGAATCATAAATTGATCGGGGAAAAGGACATTGCTGCCCTCAAGGCGAAAATTCTCAAGTCTGAACTGTCGATCTCCCAACTGGTCACGACTGCCTGGGCATCGGCGGCGTCGTTCCGCGGCTCCGACAAGCGGGGTGGGGCGAACGGAGCGCGCATTCGCCTTACGCCACAGAGAGATTGGGAAGTGAACCAGCCGGCCGAACTGGCGAAGGTTTTGCAGAAGCTTGAGGCGATCCAAAAGGAGTTCAACAGCGCCCAGACCAATGGCAGCAAGGGAAAGAAGGTCTCGCTGGCGGACCTGATCGTTCTTGGCGGCGATGCGGCGATCGAGAAAGCCGCGAAAGAGGCCGGGCACGAGGTGAAAATCTGCTTCTCGCCGGGGCGCACGGATGCTTCGCAGGAGCAAACCGACGTGCACTCGTTCGCCGTAATGGAGCCGATCGCTGACGGGTTCCGCAACTATCTCCGCCGCGGGCAGGTCATGTCGGCTGAGGAGTTGCTGGTGGATCGGGCGCAGTTGCTGACACTGACTGCCCCCGAGATGACGGTACTCATCGGTGGCCTGCGCGCCCTGAATATGAACTTCGGACAGGCCAAACACGGCGTCTTCACCAACCGGCCCGAGACGTTGACGAATGATTTCTTCGTCAACCTGCTCGACATGAATACGAAGTGGGAGCCCTCTACATCCGAAGGGGTGTATGAGGGGCGCGATCGGGCGACAGGCAAAGTCAAGTGGACCGCCACGCGCGTCGATCTTGTCTTCGGTTCAAACTCCCAGCTCCGGGCACTCGCAGAAGTCTATGCGTGTGACGACGCGAAGGAGGCGTTTGTGAAGGACTTCGCGGCGGCGTGGAACAAGGTGATGAACCTTGATCGCTACGACATTGCCTGAGCTCGGCAAAGAAGAAAGCTGTCAACTTCGTGCGGTTGCAGTCGTTTGGATCGGCTAAAGGGAAGTCGTCGCTTTCCTGGCTCGTGGGGGCGCGTCGCGCGCCCCCATGCTGCTTTGGCCAATTTGCCGGTCAGATTGGGTAACTCTACCGCTCGAAATGTTTGGTGGCCCATGAGAACCTTTGGCCCTGGTTTAAAGAATGCCGCCAAGGCTCTACTGATCAATCAGTAGCCAACTCGTTCTATGCTTCCTCAAATCGTGCCAGGTGTCTGTTCCGCTATTGGTTTACGGATTACGATATATTTAAACATAGCGCTGTCATCGTAAGTGCTACTTGGTCGCTCCCAGTGGTTTGCGAAACGAACCCAAGATCTACCCTGTTTCGACGACATAATCGCGACTCCAAGCGGCAGTAAGTCTTCCTGTAATCCCTCGACTGCCCGGCACAACTCCAACGTACCTTCGACTTGCATGATGTTTTGACATTGTCAAGGATCACCTGTTGCTGCCGAGTAGCTTGGCTCTCGCTGCAGCCTGATGAGCTTCCGTCTTCTTCCCCAAGCCGGAGAATGCTTTCGCCAGCAGATCGAAGACTTGCGCATTCTTCGGTTGCATCTTCGATACGGCTTCCAGCGATCGCGCCGCCTCCGCGAAGTTACCTTTGGTGATTTGCGCATCAGCCAACCCGAGTTGCGCTTCCACATTGCCCGATTGGAGCAGCAACGCTGCTTCGAATTGATCCTCGGCAGCTACCGGGTTTTTCAGTCCCAGATATACCTGGCCGAGTAATGCCCGAGCCTCGAACTGTCCGGGCATCAGCTTCAAGCTGGCTTCGAGCGCATCCCTCGCACCCCCTAGATCGTGCGCCTTCTCCAGCGCTTGCCCCTCGTGAAACAGCGCTGTTGCGTCATCCGGGTGGACCTCGATAGCGCGCTTTAAATAGTGTGCGGCTTGAACATAATCTCGTGCCTGCAACTCCAACTCGCCGAGCTGGCGCAGCGCGGTAGGCGACTTGGGATCGAGCGCGAGTGCCTTTTCAAGAGTTTTGCGAGCATCGGTCAAGCGATTGTCTTCGGAAGCAAGCATCGCCGTGTGCAGCAGGTTCTGCTCGTCGATCTTGTCTTTCGGGTCAGGCAGAGAGGTCGTGTTCGGAGTGCCGGTTGTGGAGCCTTGGAGTTGAGCCTCTTTGGCCCTTACTTCTGCCAGCATGGCCCGCGATTCTTGCACACGTCCATCTAGAGGTTGGTATTTATTGCTCAACTCGCCGGCATCGAGCTGCAAATCATAAAGCTCGGGCCGTGGCGCCTCGATAAACTTGAACCCGTCGGTACGCACCGAGCGCAGCGGAGCCCAGCCGAAACGCAAGGGATAATCAGTTTCTCCGTAAGCCGGACGGGAGGCTTCAGCCTTGCCGACGAAATACGGTTCCAACGACTCTCCGTCTTTGTGTTGAGCGGCGGGAGCACCCGCCAATTCCAGTAGAGTTGGCAGAATGTCGAGGGTCCGCACCTGAGCGGTGATGACGGTGCCCGCGCTCGCTCCGCGGGGCAGCTTCAGGATCAAGGGCACATGGGTAGTCGAGTCGTACAGGAAGATTCCGTGCGTGTCTTCGTGATGCTCTCCCAAGCCTTCGCCGTGATCACCGACCACAACGATGAGCGAATTGCTGTACTTGCCATTTCTCTTGAGATACGTAAGGAAGTGCGCTAAGGCGGAGTCCGCATATGCGATTTCGCCATCGTACAAATGATCTTTGTATATGTGTGAATAAGGTAGCGGCGGTTCGTAGGGATCGTGCGGATCGTAGAGGTGAACCCACACGAAGCGTGGGCCGGCAGGGTGTTTGCTCAACCAATTCTCCGCGCGTTCCACGACGTCGATGCCACGGCGTTCGAGGCGTCCCCAGCGCGACTTAGTCGAGGCATGCTCGGAAAAGTTATCGTAATAATCGAAGCCTCGGTCGAATCCCGGAGCGAGGCTCTTGCTGTCGAGGATCACCGCCCCGATAAAAGCTGCGGTGTGATAACCCTGCGGTTTCAGCAACTCCGCGACGGTTGGATGGTCCGCGGACAACGGAACTCCGAAATCGGTCACACCGTGCGAGCCCGGCAGGAGTCCGGTGAGGATGCTGGCATGGGATGTATTGGTGATCGGGCTGGGCGTAAAAGCCTGGGTGAACCGTAGCCCCTCCTTGGCTAAAGCGTCCAAGGCGGGTGTTGCCACATCTGTATACCCGTAGCAGTGAACGTGATCGGCACGAAGAGTGTCAATGGTTATGAGAAAGATGTCTGGAGGTGACGTCTTGATGGGCGCGGATGACGCCGCGGTAGAGAGAATGATTAATATACTGAGCGCGCGAAGAACCTTCACCGGTTTCATCAGGCTAGCACAAATGATGCTGTTCTTTGTGGCGCGGACGGGCGGCGCTCAGTTGCTTGTCGGAGTTGCCTTAGCTCGTTCTCGGGTGGCGTCCTGGCCTCGTCCGAGGTGCTCGTATACTTGAGCCAGCAGGGAATGCACGGCGGAGAATGCCGGCAAGCGTTCTGAAGCGACCTCCAGATGAATGGCGGAAGTTTTGAAATCGCCGGTCTTCATCAGGCTGAGACCCATCGCATAGTGGGCAAACGCGGAATCGGGCTGCAGTTCGATGGCTTTGTGGAAGTATCCGATGGCCTCTGAATATTGCCCCTGTTGAACGAATGCAAAGCCCATTGCATACTGCGCAAGATAGAGCGAAGGTTGCGCAGTGAGGACCTGCCGTAGCGGCGGAATTGCCTTTTCGGGCTTGCCATCGTCCAATTCAAGCATTGCCGCGAGCGTCTTGTTGATGGCGGCGATGACTTCCTTAGGATCGGTTCCCCCGGTTGCGGCATTTACGCCCGCGTTGCCCTTCTGCAGGCCAACGTATCCCAAGGAAGCCAACTTCTGAATCTCGCTCGGTGTTAGCTCCGGGCCAGTTGATTTGGCGGGTTCGTTTGCGAGGTGGCTATCGAGGGCTTGAAGTTGTGAGGCAATGGTGTCGAGGGTGGCTTTCGAATTCTGGGCCAGGTTGTGAGTCGCGGTCGAATCAAGCGAAAGATCGTACAGTTCTGGCTTGGGCGCGCGAATGTAGAGATATTTTCCCGCCCGCCACGACTCGAGCACGCTGCACCCGAAGCCCTGTTGTGGAAGGTCGCTTCGCGAATACGCCGGTTGGTCGTTCTGCGAGCTTGCATCAGCGACTCGCATCAGCGACTGGCCCTGCATCTGCACTGGAATAGGGATGCCTGCTACCGCTAGCACGGTTGGCGCAATGTCCAGCAGGCGTGCACGATTTTTGATCTGTCTCCCCGCCATCTGGTTTTTCGGTAATTTCAGAACCAGCGGTACGTGGATGGTCTCGTCATAAAGGAAAATGCCGTGCGTTTCCTCTCCGTGCGCTCCGAGACTCTCTCCCTGGGACGAAGCGATTACGATGAGGGCATCGTCATACAACGCCTGGCGGCGCAGAAAGCTGACCAGCTTTCCGATCACAACATCGATAGCCGCGACTGCATGATCGTAGGAGGTGCTGTAAGGGGCGTGAGGATCCTGCAAATGCACCCAAAGAAACCAAGGCTGAGACTTGTTGCCGGCCAGCCAGTTTGTGGCTTGGGCAACGACCTCGTTCCCGTGGCGTTCGACTGACTGGAAGCGGCTTTCACCACGCTGCGGTGGATGGAAGCCGGCGTCGTATACATCGAAGCCTCGATCATAGCCTTGGAAGGGGCCATTTCGTGGATCCAGTAGAATCGATCCAACAAAGGCGCCGGTCCGGTATCCCTTCGAATGAAGCAGCTCCGGTAAATAAGGTAGGGTCGCGGGTAGGGGAACGGCAAATTCGCTCGCCCGGTGGATTTGGGGATAGGTGCCTGTAAGGACAGTCGCGTCTGAGGCCACTGTGACGGGCGCCTGCGCATAGGCCTGAGCGAAGACCATTCCCTGACGTGCAACTCCATCCAGGTTGGAAGTCAGGCCGCCGTGCGCCCCCAGAAACCCCATACGGTCAACACGAGTCGAATCAAGGGTGATGAGGACAATGTTGGGCTTGGCTGCGGCAGCGGAGTCGACCGGAAAAACGACCAGGGTTAGAATGCAAAGAAGGACCCACGAGCCGAAACGCCGCAGCATGGTTAGCAGTCTAACAACGTTCCGAGACGTGTCACAACGCGGAACCAGGATCTTTGAGGATTGAGTCTCTGAAGAAAATATCCCGGGCGCTAAGCTGTTCGCTGCTTTCAATTGCAGCGGCGATGACGCCTTCCTGCCAGTCCGCCCCAGCGAGTTCGTATCGTGATCAGCGGTTGATCATTCTCGGCATCGACGGAATGGATCCTCAGCTTCTGCATCGGTTCATGGGCGAAAGGAAGATGCCCAACTTCGCGAAACTGGAAGCTCTGGGGAGTTTTCGCCCGCTCACAACCAGCATTCCACCGCAGAGTCCGGTGGCATGGTCGAACCTTATTACAGGCATGAACGCAGGGGGCCATGGGATCTTCGATTTCATCCATCGTGACCCGAAAACTTTAGAGCTCTATTTTTCGGCCTCGCGAGTTGAGGGACCGAAGCACGCGATCCACCTTGGGAGCTGGGAGATACCTTTGGGTGGCGGCAGCGCCGAACAACTGCGAAAGGGCATGGCATTCTGGCAACTGCTTGATGAACACGGCATTCCAAACACAATCTTTCGGATTCCTTCGAATTTTCCGCCTGTAGCGGCCAGAGGGAAAACGCTCTCAGGCATGGGCACGCCAGATCTGCGGGGGACGTACGGCACGTTTTCTTTTTATACCGATGATCCTGCGGCTGTAGCCGGAGCGGTTGAAGGGGGACAGATAATTCCTGTGCAGGTTGAGAACTCACGAGTAACCGCCAACCTGATCGGACCCGACAATTCGTTTCGAAAGGGTTCTCCAGCCGCCGTGGAACCATTCTCCGTTGCGGTTGACCCGTTGGAGTCTGTGGCCAAAGTGGTGGTGCAGGGCAGGGAATTTGTGCTGCGCGAAGGAGAGTGGAGCGGGTGGATCCATGTTGAGTTCCGACTGGTTCCTGTCTTTGCAAACGTAAAAGGCATGTGCCGTTTTTATCTCAAGCAGGCGCATCCCCGCTTTCAGCTCTACGTATCGCCGATCAACATAGATCCCGCAGCGCCCGCATTGCCGATTTCTACGCCTTCCAGTTATTCGCGCTTTCTTACGGACGAGGCAGGAGAGTTCCATACTCAGGGAATCGCCGAAGACACCAAAGCGCTATCGGATGGCGTGCTAGATGACACCGAGTATCTCCAGCAGGCACGAACCGTTCTGGCTGAGCATCGCCGCATCTTCGACGCTGAGTTTCCCAAGTTCCATCGGGGAGTATTCTTCTTTTATTTTTCGAGCCTCGACCTTAATTCACACATGTTTTGGCGATTGATGGACCCCAAGCATCCTGAATACGACGTAACCCTTGCGGCGCAGAATGGTTCGGCGATCGAGGACTTTTACGAGCAGATGGATCAAGTGTTAGGCGAAGTACTGCCCCGACTAGATGACCACACCACCCTGCTCGTCCTCTCCGACCATGGATTTGCGCCGTACTACCGGTCTTTCAACCTGAATACGTGGTTGCTGGACAATGGATACATCAAAGTGAAAAATGACGCGAGCCGCAATTCCAGCGAGCCGTTTGCGAATGTTGATTGGAGCCGGACCCGCGCCTACGGCCTCGGACTGAATAGTCTCTACATCAACTTGAAGGGTCGCGAGAGCCGCGGAATCGTCGAACCAGGAATTGCTGCCAGGAATTTAATGAGGGAAATCCGGTCGAAACTGCTGGCAGTGCAAGATCCGAAATCGAAAGAGCCGGTGATCACCCGCGTAGACCTTTCCAGTGAGGCATACCAAGGCGCGTATGCAGGGGATGGGCCGGATTTGATTGTCGGATATAACCGCGGTTATCGGGCGGGATGGCAAACGATTCTGGGCGCACTCCCACCCGAGGAAATCGAAGACAATAGCAATCCGTGGAGTGGCGACCATTGTATGGACTACTCGCTTGTCCCAGGAGTTTTGCTCAGCAATCGGCAAATCGCAGCCGCGACGCCCGCGTTGACCGACATTGCGCCGACGATTCTGGCGGAGTTTGGAATCACCAAGGCAAAGGGTATGATTGGGGAATCCGTGTTTCAATCCGGCAGCGCGGCCCGTTGATTTTGTTTGGCCATGGCAGGAGGAGGATGTTCGGCTCTCACAAAGTGAAGCTAGAAGGGGAATTATTGGATAAAGTGAAGCAGTGCGCGGAGGCCTGCGGTTACGCGTCGGTCGACGAGTTTGTAGTGCACGCTCTCGAAAAAGAAGTGAACAAGGTGCTGCCTCCGAGCGAAGGCGGTTCCACGTCCAAGGAAATCGTAAAGAAGCGGCTCCAGGGGCTTGGATATATCGAGTAACGTGGCCCCACCCGTTTCCGCGCCTATGGCCTCTCTTGGAGTCAACCTCCCAGCCGTGATCGTTCTTGGAATCTCACTGGTCATCGGCCTGTTGATGGTGGTTGTGTTTCGCTACACATCCGACCAGAAGGCAATCCATGCCGCGAAAGATCGACTCAAGGCCCACTTGCTGGCGCTCAGGCTTTTTCAGGATCAGATTCCCGTTGTCTTGAGATCGTATGGTCGCATTGTGCTGGCGACCGGGCGGTATCTCCGGCTGGCATTTAAGCCTTTGTTTTTTGTGATTCTGCCTCTGATTTTTTTGATTGCACAACTCGATCGCTATTTGGGTTCGATACCAGCGGAGGTGGGGCACCCATTTTTGATAAAAGTGCGGATAGACAAGCCGAACGCGCTGAATGAGACGTCGCTCCAATTGCCGGATGGACTGGCGAGCACGGCTCCGGCCGTGCACGTGCCTTCGGAAGGCGAGGTTGCGTGGAGAGTTGTTGCCGAAAAGCCAGGAGAATACGTTGTCAATGTTCAAGCCGGTGATCAGACTTTTTCGAAGCGAGTAGTGGTTGGGCGCGGCTTATCGCGCTTGTCGCTTGCCCGCCTTCGGGGAAAATTCTGGGAGCGTATTTTTGTGTCTGGAGAACCTGCGCTGCCCCCTAACGGTCCTATCGAGGCAATTGATGTGCAGTATCCAGAAAGAGACATCGCTTTCGCCGGTTTTGAATGGAACTGGATCTGGCTGTTCTTTGTTTTGTCTCTGGCTGCGGGTTTTCTGTTCAAGAGTATCCTGGGGATTGAAATATGAAGTGGAGCGAGACAAGTTTCCCGATTGAACGTAGGCGGGTTCTCGCGTGTCTTGGGGTTCTCGGGATCGTATTGCTCCACCCCTTACGTAGCCACGCGTACGCAGGGCCGGGCGCGGGCTTTGCGGTTCTTTCATCTTTCTGGACGCTGTTCGTTGCCTTCTTTTATTCGGTGTACGCTTTTTTTGCCTGGCCGTTCCGACAGTTGTTTCGCCTGTTGCGGCGACGCAAGGCCTACGGGAAAGCACAGATCAAACGCGCCATCATTCTTGGCTTCGATGGCATGGATCCGGAATTGACCGAACGATTCATTGCCGAAGGTAAGCTGCCGAATCTCGCGAAGTTGCGCGACCAAGGGACCTTCCGCAAATTACAAACCACATTCCCTCCCATTTCTCCGGTGGCGTGGTCAACGTTCATGACGGGCGTAAACCCCGGCAAGCACAACATCTACGATTTTCTAGCGCGGGATCTCAGCAACTACCTTCCCTACCTGTCCTCGGCTGAGATTAAAGGGCCGAAGCGCAGTTGGGAAATCGGCAAATACAAAATTCCGCTCGGAGGTCCGAGAATTAAAGGCATGCGTCGCGGCACGCCTTTCTGGCACTGGCTGGGTGAAGCTGGTATTTTCTGTTCGGTGATTCGCGTGCCGGTGACTTTTCCGCCCGAGAAATTCCCTGGAGTTCTGCTTTCCGGCATGTGCGTGCCTGACCTGAAAGGGAGCCAGGGAACCTTCTGTTTATGCACAACTCGCGTCCGCGGCGACAAATTTCGTGAAGGCGGGGTCCGCGTTCCGATCGGGCGAAAGGGCTCATCGTACAAGTCCTACGTCCCTGGCCCCGACGATCCGCTCAAAGGTGATTCTGCCGACGAACTGCGCGTGAACTTTGAGATCCGTCCGGACGGCAGCCATCAAGCCCATTTCACAGTGGACTCGCAAACCTTCACGTTAAAGGTTGGCGCCTACTCCGAATGGATTCCGGTGAAATTCAGAGCTGGCGTGGGATTCACCGCACACGGGATCTGCCGGTTTTATCTGAAGGAACTGTCGCCCGAGGTCGAAGTATACGTCACGCCGGTGAACATCGATCCCGGCAGGCCCGACCTACCCATTTCTCACCCGGTGACGTATTCCATCTACCTGGCAAAACTGTTTGGCCCTTATGCGACCCTGGGACTGGCCGAAGACACGTGGGCTTTGAACGAAGAAGTGCTGGACGATCAAGCTTTCCTTGCGCAGTGTTACGCCAATCACGACGATCGCGAGCGCATGTTGTTCGACGCTCTGGAAAAAACGCAGCAGGGCCTGTGCGCCTGCGTGTTCGACACGACCGACCGTGTGCAACACATGTTCTGGCGCTACCTCGAGGAAGACCATCCCGCCGCCCGCGATGTGCCTCGGGATCAACGTCCCAGAGTGATCCAGGACCTTTATTCCCGGATGGACAAACTGATCGGCCGCGTCTTGGAGCAAGTTGACGACAAGACTCTGCTGATGATCGTCTCAGACCACGGTTTCAAGTCTTTTGCGCGCTGCGTCAATCTGAACGCCTGGCTACACCAGAACGGATATTTGGCGCTGAAACCGGGAAAGGCCGAAAGTGGCGACTGGTTCGACGACGTCGACTGGTCCCGCACGCGCGCCTACACCATGGGCCTGAATGGACTGTACTTGAACCTCAAGGGCCGCGAGCGCGAAGGCATTATTGAACCAGGCGCCAACGCTGAGGCTCTGAAAGACGAACTGCGGCGCAAGCTTGACGGGCTCGTAGACCTCGCCTCTGGTCGCGCTGGCATTACCGGTGTTTTCGATTGCGACTCGGTGTACGCGGGCCCCTACGTGGACAACGCGCCCGATTTGATTGTCGGTTACGGCGACGGGTTCCGCGCCTCCTGGGATTCCGTGATGGGCAAGGTAACTGGCCAGATTTTCGAGGATAATGTGAAGGCGTGGAGTGGCGACCATTGTATCGACCCGCGGCTGGTTCCGGGCGTTCTTTTCTGTAATCGCAAGATCAGCGATGAGAAGCCCGCTATTGTCGACGTTGCTCCGACAATCCTGCAACTGTTTGGGCTGGCACTCCCCGGGCACCTTGACGGGAAGCCGTGGACTGTTGCGCCATCTACAGTGCCGTAGCCTATTACTATGGTCGAATCGTGATAACGATCGTCTCGGGCTTACCGCGTTCCGGTACTTCGCTGATGATGCAAATGCTGGCGGCCGGTGGCATGCCTCTGCTGACTGATCTGGAACGCAAGCCGGATATTGACAACCCTCGCGGCTATTGCGAATGGGAGCCCATCAAACTCCTGCCCAGAAAGCCAAATCGCATCGACGAGGCGGAAGGAAAGGCGGTGAAAGTTATTTCTCAGCTTCTTCTTTCGCTTCCTGAGGGCAGAAATTACAAGCTGATTTTCATGGAGCGACCTCTTCCCGAAGTGCTCGCCTCGCAGGATGAAATGCTCAAGCGCCGGGGATCATCCGAGAGAGTCGATACCGCGCTGCTGACTTCCGCCTTTCGCGATCACATGAGAGAAGTCGTCGACTGGCTCGAGCATAGGACGGACATCCAGGTTTGCCGTGTGGGATACCGAAAAGTGCTGAATGACCCTGCGGACTCCGCAAAGGCGGTCCGGGATTTCCTGAATATTGACTTGAATGTGGAAGCAATGGCTCTTGCGGTGGATTCTTCGCTGTACCGCAATCGGAGTGCCTAGTTCAAGGTACATCCATAGCTCTTAGCCGCTGTGCCTCGGCTAATTCGCGGTGCGCATTCTCTTCGTCTCCCAACACCGTGTACACATTGCCCAGAAATTTGTGCGCATCTGACGATTGTGGGTCCAACTTGACGGCTCTCTGCAGAAGCGGCTCAGCCTCCTTTGGGCGGTCTTGCATGGCAAGGAGGCGCCCCAACAACAGATTCGCTCTGTAGTTATCCGGGTTGAGGTCGAGGGCAGCCTGGTATTGCTTCATAGCATCGCCGATGCGGTCGATTTCCTCATAAGCAGAGCCCAGGTAGAAGTGCATCTCGTCCGAACCCGGGTCCTGCGCCACGGCAGCTTCCAGTTGTTTCGCCGATCCCGCATTGTCGCCCATTTCCCCTAGCGCCGCTCCCAGTTCGTAGTGCGCCTCCGCTGAGTCTGGCGTGAGCTCTACTGCCTTCTGCAGCCAGGGCACCGCCTTGTCGTACTCTCCCAAACTGTTCCAGGCGCGACCCAGTTGCAAGTTGGCCAGCGCCATTTTCGGATCCGCTTTTACTATTTGCTCAAAAAGTGAAATGGCCTCGCGGTAATTTCCTTCATCCGCCTCCAGCAATCCCTTGTGCAGTAAATTGGCGATCTCGACCTTGTCCTTCGGGTCAGGCCCTCTTTCCTTTTCAGCGCTCTCGAGCTTGTTCGATCCGGAGCTCACATAGCCCAACGCTTGAAGTTGTTCAGCCTGGCGCGGAGTGAGGGCAGCTTCTGTTTGCCCCGCTCGGCTCGTTTTGCCTCGGAATTCATCGAGCTGCAAGGCCATCGTGTTCGTCACGCTGGGGGCGCTCTTCGCCAGATTGTGTGACGCCTCGGGATCCTGGGGTTGATCATAGAGTTCGCGTTGCGGCGCATCAACGTACAGGTACTTTCCCGCCCGCCAGGCGCGCAATGAACTCCAGCCGAATGCATGATAGGGATAGTCAGTCTCGGAATATTCCGGGCGATCCTGTGCGGACGAGCGCGATTTTGACTTCATCAGTTCCAGCAAGGATTGACCCTGTATGGTTGCCGGCGCCGCAATTCCCACCTCCTGCAGAATCGTCGGCGCTATATCTACCAGGCCAACACGACTTTCGATCGTCTGGCGAGCAGAACCCGCAGCCGGCAGCTTAATCAGTAGCGGTACATGGATGGTTTCATCGTAAAGGAATAGACCGTGGCTCCATTCTCCGTGCTCCCCAAAGGCCTCACCATGATCGGCAACGACCACAATCAAACTTTGATCGTACAGACCCAGCGACCGGAGCGATGTCAACAACTTGCCGACAGCGGAGTCCACATAGGCAATTTCACCATTGTAAGGCGACGCCGAGTATTGGGCCTTGAAGGGTGGCGGTGGATCATAGGGGTCATGCGGATCGTAAAAATGCAGCCAAAGAAAAAAAGGAGATTGCGGATGTTGGTTGAGCCATGCCAATGCGGAGTCCGTAACCGCTATTCCCCTTCGTTCGACGCTGTGATAACGATCCTCACCTTGGGCGCGAATGTGGAAGGGCGCGTCGTAGGTCTCAAACCCTCGGTCAAACCCTGGCGCGGCCCCGCTCTTTGGATCCAGCACCTCGGATCCAACAAAGGCCGCTGTGCGATACCCGTGCTGACGCAAAAGGTCGGGAAGATACGGCAAGTCCTTTCCGAGAGGTGACCCCAAGTCGGTCACATGATTGAACTGAGGATAGGTGCCCGTAAGAATGGTTGCGTGCGAAGGCGTCGTCAGCGGGACCTGCGAGTATGCCCGGGAGAAAACCGTACCTTGCTGGGCCAGGGAGTCGAGGTTCGGCGTTAGACCACGCTTGGAGCCAAGAAATCCCATGCGGTCAGCTCGCGTCGTATCAAGCGTGATGAGGATAATGTTGAGCGGTTTCGCGAAACTCGAGACACAGCTAATTGCCGGGAGAAAAAGACACAGAAGCCATCGACACAAAAACATCCAATCCCCACCTTCCATCTTTTGGACCGCCCAGAAGGCAATTTTACACCGGCTGAATTGTGCTTCGCCGTTTAGCCTAGATGGTAATTGGTTTCGGATTCCTCGCCTTGACAAGGAGGAGCGCGGTCGACCGTTACTTGCGGGGCAGTGTATGAACGCGCGCAAAGAAGCTGGGGAGAAAAAGCGCGAAACCTCAAGCCAAGGAGCAAGTTCGCTGCGAAGACGCTTGGAAAGCTTGTCCAGTTGCTTTAGTTTGTCGATGAAATCCTTGGGGAGCATGTCTTTGCCCACACTGTCGACGCCGGAATCGGAGGAGGCACTGTTTTATCGAACTCGTTCTGGAAGTTGTCAGCTCGCTGCTGTCCCGTTGGCCCGTAGAATTGTGCTCAGGACAATGACGCCGAAAGCAGGAGAGTGAACACGAGGAATGAGATTCTCATGGTGGAACCTCCCAACAGACGATTGCCCGCATCCTAGCACAGTCCATCGCTGTGCAGCCCCGGTTTTTGTGTGTTTGCACGATCCACAGCGGCCATTTGTTGCCACGTGTAAAATGCTAACCATGGCGTTCAACGGACAGACTGGTCCCGCTGCTCCTCGAAAGGCAAAGGCTACCCCCCCTGAAGAAACCTCGCAGGAGGCGGCGTACTTGAAGTCGTTGGGTGAAAAGCAGAAGCCGGTCAGCATCAAGCTGGCCGACGGCGAAGTTGTCCACGGCTGGATCGAATATTACGATAAGAATATGGTCCGGCTTACTCGCGAGGACGGACCCAATCTCTTCATCTTTAAACACGAAATCATGTACATCGCCGAGGACGGCGCCAGGCACAGGTGATCTGTCCAGAACGACGTGCAAGAAGAACTACTCACATTGAATGACACCTTCCTCAAATAGCCACGACTTCTTGCCGGCCATGGCGGACATCGCCCGTGAGGCCGGCGCACTGCTGATGGGTTACTTTCGCCGGAACGTCAAAGTGGAATACAAAGGCGAGGCGGACCTGGTTACGATTGCAGATCGGAAGTCGGAGGCGCTAATCCGCGAACGCATCGGAAACTACTGGCCTGCCCATGACATCCTGGGTGAAGAAGGCGGGTTGCGCGATACCGGCAGTGACTATCGCTGGTATGTCGATCCATTGGATGGAACCACGAACTTCGCGCACGGCTATCCGGTGTTTTGCGTCTCGATGGGGCTGGACTATAAGGGGAGCCGGGTCGCCGCCGTGATCTACGATCCCACGCGCGACGAATTGTTCGCGGCCGAACAGGGAAGTGGGGCATACCTGAATCAAGAGCGAGTTCATGTTTCGGCGACCGCGAACTTGGCTGAGTGTCTGCTAGCCACGGGATTTCCCAGTCAGAAGCGTCACAAGAATCCCAATATCTTTTTCTATCACCAGATTACGCTTCGCACTCACGGCGTAAGGCGCGCTGGCTCAGCCGCGCTCGACCTGTGTTGCGTGGCTTGCGGACGTTTTGATGGCTTCTGGGAATTTAACCTTAATTCATGGGATACGGCGGCGGGTGTCCTTATAGTTGAGGAAGCTGGAGGACGCGTAACCGACTTCAGGGGAGAACCATTTCAGCTGGAGAGCCGCGAAATCGTGGCCTCAAATGGCCTGGTTCATCCGGCGATGCTCAGCGAGTTCGAACAGATTTTCAAGGGACGTGATTTGGAGCCGCTACCCGAGGTGCATGAGTTCAGAAGATAGTCGTGGGGAATAACGAGAAACTGTCTATGAAGCAGAAATGGCACTTAGGAATACTGCTGGCGATCGCAGTGACGCTGTTTGCCTGTCCGGCTGCGGCCGACAAGAACCCGTCATCGCCAGTGCCCGATGCAGCGTACGTCCAATCATTCGACAAATGGAAAGCCGAACTGGTCGACGACCTCAAGAAAAACTGGTTGCCCCTGGCCGGCTTGTTCTGGCTGAAGCCAGGTGAGAACGCGTTCGGAAGCGATCCGGGCAATGCCGTCGTATTTCCTAAGGGACCGGCGCATGCGGGCGTATTTGAATTACAGGGCACAGATGTGACGGTTAAATTCTCTACGGACACGCACGCCACCATCGACGGCAAACCGGTCACCATGGCCAAGCTGCAACCCGATATTTCAGGCAATCCGACGGTTGTCGAATTGGGAACTCTGCGCATAAAAGCGATTGTGAGAGGTCAGCGGATTGGTATTCGGCTCAAAGACCTCGACAGCGAGGAAGCCAAGAATTATCGCGGACCGGTCTTCTTCCCGCTCGACCTGTCCTACCGGGTAGCCGCAACCTGGGTTCCTTCGGATGGAAAAAGAACAGTCGATGTGCCAAATGTGTTGGGCGATACGACGCCAACTCCAGTTGCGGGTACGGTCGTGTTCAAGATCAACGGACAGGAGGTACGGTTGACAGATTTGGGAGGCAATCCTTCGAAGGGGCTTTCTTTCGTTTTCAATGATCTGACTGGTAAAACGGATACCTACCCCGGAGGCCGCTTTCTAGAAACCGACCCTGTGGTCAATGGGACCGTAGTCATAGACTTTAACCGCGCTTACAATCCACCCTGTGCAGTAACGCCTTACGCCACGTGCCCGCTTGCTCCTAAGGAGAATCGTCTAGCAGTCCCGATTCCGGCGGGGGAGAAATACGATCGGACACACGGCCACCACTAGTCGCGGCGTGAAGACAAGAGTTCCCCGAGTTACAATAGAAGTAATGTTGCTCATTACTTTTAGTGCAAGGTCTCAATTTTGATCAGCTCCTTACTGGAACGCAAAATCGACAAACGAGCGGATGAGGTTCGTCTGCAGGGCCGGATTCTTTTCCTGACCCAGGATCCCGAACTGATCAAGCGTCAGATTGCAGGAGAGGACTTGCCTTGGGACACAAAGAACCCGGCCAACAATCCCAAGCTGCGCGACGACATCTCCACCGACGAAATCACTCCGGCGCACTACTGCTTTTATTTTGACGAGACCCTAGGCGAAATTCCATATCTCGGCCTCAAGTGCGAGAACACGTTTCCGATAGGGCGTTCCGACGTGAAGAAGGGTGGCTTTGTCTGCGCCGTCAGCGGCAAACGAAGAGGCAAAGGTTCGAGCCGGGAGCAGTCTCCCTACGCCGAGATGTGCGCGGGCATTCGCGTCGTCATCGCAGAGAACATCGAGCGCATTTACAAGCAGAACTGCCAGAACCTCGGGTTGCTGACCTCGACCAATTTCTTCCTGATTGACCAAATTCGTGCCGGCCAGGAGATCGCTCTCGACGAATTCACCGCCGGAGAAGATGACATCACCCGGCAGGTGATCGAATATGGCGGTTTGTTTCCTTTTAATGTAGCTCGAATGCAAAAGAAAGTGTTTCTTCCTGCGATCAAGACGGAAAAACGGCCGATGACTTTGGCTGAGAAGATCTTCGCGCGGCACATGGTCGACGAAAACGGCGAAGTTGGCGTGTCCAGCGTGAAACCTGGTGACACGGGGTTCGCACGTGCTGATCTTCGTTTCAGTCACGAATATGTCACTCCCATGGCCGCAATTTTCTTCGAGCGTTACGTGGGCAAAGACGCGAAAGTGAACGATCCTGCAAGCATTCTGTTTTTCCGCGACCACCTCACTTTTCTCGACGAAGTAATCTCGGAAGAGAAAAAGAAGCTCGGGCTTCTCGACCTGGCAACTCAACTTAAGCTAAAGCAGCAGGACTTCGCCGCGAAGCAGGGAATCAGGTTGCATGGCGAATTGAAAGACCGCAAGGGTTCGGAAGGAATCTGCCATTCGATTGTGTTAGAAAGCTATGCCTTGCCGGGACAATTGAATATTGGCTCGGACTCGCACACGCCTCATGTGGGTGCAATGGGATGCGTAGCCTTCGGCATTGGCACAACCGATGTTTTCAATTCTTGGATTACGAAAGACGTTCGAGTGAAGGTGCCGGAGTCAGTGAAAATCGTCATTCGCGGCAACAAGAATCCCAATGTCACGGCGAAGGATTTCATTCTGAAGATTCTGAGCCTGGACTATGTTCGGAGTGGCAAAGCGCTGGCCAAGGTAATGGAATACGCTGGCGAGGCAATCGAGGAACTGAGCGTCGACGAACGCGCGACCATGACCAACATGGCGGCAGAGATCGGCGGCTTCACCGGGATTGTGGCACCAGACGGCAAGGCCGTAGATTTTCTGATGGAGCGCCGCGGAATGCAACGCAATAAAGCCAAGGCGATGATTGAAGGACTTTACAGTGATGCTGAAGCGCAATATGCAGAAGTAATTGAGCTCGGCGCCGCGGAGATTACGCCGATGGTGGCTACCCCGGGCGATCCGGGAAATGGCAAGTACATCCGCGACCTGAACACTCCTGTGCTAGTAGAGCTTGCTTACGGCGGCACCTGCACTGCCGGCAAGAACGAGGACATGGACATGTATGCGCTCGTCCTCGCCGACGCCCTCAAACATGGCAAACGCGTAGCGGATTCAGTGCAGTTCTACATCCAATTCGGATCGCAGGATACGCGCAATTACTGCATCCGCAAAGGCTATCTCGAAGTTTTCCAAAAGGCTGGAGCGCATGTGATCGAACCCAGCTGCGGAGCGTGCATTAATGCGGGGCCGGGAGTAACAACGCGGCCGGAGCAGGTCGTGATCAGCGCGCAGAACCGGAATTTTCCAGGCCGTAGCGGCCCAGGACAGATGTACCTGGCGAGTCCGCTGACCGTGGCGGCGAGTGCGGTGGCGGGGCATATCGTTGAATACGAACCAAGCCCGGAGAGGGAGTTAGTGGGCGCGTAGAAGACACGCGGACCACGTTCATTGCTGAATGCTGTACCGCTGGCGGCATTCTTGCTAGAATTGGCGGTTCCGTTAAGATCCGCATATCTCAGGGAGACACAGACTTTATGGCCTACGTAATTGCAGAACCGTGCATCGGCACCAAGGACACCGCCTGCGTGGACGCTTGCCCGGTGGATTGCATTCATCCCAAGAAGGATTCGCCCGCGTACGCGGAAGAGGAAATGTTGTACATCGATCCTGTTGAGTGTATTGATTGCGGCGCCTGTGTGCCCGTGTGCCCTGTGTCCGCAATTTTTGCGCTAGATGACCTGCCGGAGAAGTGGAAAGCGTTCACCGAGCGGAACGCCAAGTATTTCGGTCGCTAGAGTTAAGTTTCCCACTTTGAGTCAGGCGCGCGTTTCTTGTTCATGGACGCGCGCCTTTCCTTTTCCCCGTGTATCCGCGGGTAAAATTAGTGTTTTCGGATATTCGATAGAGGTCGCAAAGTGCGACCTTAAGCCTTCGTCGAGTGGGCCTTACCGAGAATGTTCCAAAGCCGTCGACCCGTCGGAGGACTGTCGCTTTCCATCTCACCACTGCTCCATTACAATCAGAGATTACCTGCTGAGCTTCCATGGCGCTGAAGGAGTCGGAAGCGATTGTGTTGCGGACGTACCCGTTGCGCGAGGCCGACCTGCTGGTCACGCTATTTACCCGCTTGGAAGGGAAAGTGCGCGGCGTGGCCCGCTCGGCAATGAAGTCTAGGCGACGGTTCGGTGGAGCGCTTGAGCCGCTGACGTACGTCCGGGCTTACTACGAGGATCGCGAGCGGCAGGAGTTGGCGCGGTTGGATTCCTGCGAAGTTCTGGAATCGCCTCTCGCACATGAAGTGAGTTACCCGAGAGCCGTCGCCTTGGCTCATGTCGCTGAGTTACTGGATGAATTGCTGCCCGATCGTGAAGCCAACGATGACGTTTTCCGGCTTGCGCTCGCGGTGATGGCTGGTTTACGTGGAACCGAAGTATGGACACCCATCACTTATTTCGAGCTGTGGATGACACGGCTGATGGGTTATCTGCCTGAGCTTTCCGAGTGCGTTGTCTGCGGGCGGATGCTGAATGGAAGTCGGGCGTTCTTTCACGCATTGAGCGACGGGTTGATGTGTGCCGACGATAAGCGGCTGGCCTCATCCGAGATTTCTGCCGAGTCCCGCGCGCTGGCGGCGCGAATGTTGCGATCTCCCGTTGAGAGTCTTACGGTGACGCCAGGATATAAGATGCAGGCCGCCGATCTGCGTAAATTTCTAGTCCAGGCTCTCCAGCGGCACCTGGAGAAAAGGCTGATGACAGCAGCAATGCTGGAAAAAATCGGCAATTAGTTTCGCATGTTAGAGATTCTCGCGAGTACCGGCAGGTATGCAACTACTAAGAGTTCGATAACCATACTGTGACTCGTACCAACCCCAATCCGTTGACGTTCCAGGAATTGATTCTGAGACTCCAGACTTTCTGGGCTGAGCGAGGATGCGTGCTACAACAGCCCTATGACGTCGAAGTTGGCGCGGGGACCATGGCTCCCGAGACGTTTCTCCGCGTGTTGGGGCCTGATCCGTACAAAGTGGCCTATGTGCAACCGTCTCGCAGGCCCGCCGATGGGCGATACGGAGAGAATCCAAATCGTCTGTATAAGCATACGCAATTGCAGGTGATCCTCAAGCCGCCGCCCGAGAACGTTCAGGAACTCTATCTGGAATCGCTGGGGGCGATGGGGATCGATCTCCGCCAGCACGATATCAAGTTCGAAGAGGACAATTGGGAAGCCCCGACGCTAAGCGCCTGGGGCGTCGGCTGGCAGGTCATGCTGGACGGGTTGGAAATCACTCAGTTCACATATTTCCAACAGTGTGGTGGAGTAGATCTTGATCCGATATCCGCGGAGCTAACGTACGGCTTGGAACGCTTTGCGGCGTTCCTCCAGGATGTGGATTCGGTTTACGACATCGTCTGGGCGAGCGACCCTGAAACCGGCCGAGTAACGACCTACGGCGATGTGCGGCTCGCGGAGGAGCAACAGTTTTCCGGTTACAACTTCGAATTGGCCGATGTTGAAAAAGCATGGAAACACTTTGAGCTCTATGAAGCTGAGTGCAAGTCACTGCTGGATCGATATGCCGCGCTGAGTAAAGAGAAAATTGAGGGTGACGGATGGGGACGGAGCAAACAGCGTTTTCCGATTCTCGCAGGCTACGATCTTTGTCTGAAGTGTTCGCACCTGTTCAACATTCTCGATGCTCGCGGCGCTATTTCGGTGACCGAGCGTGTTGGAGTGATCGCACGAGTGCGCGCGCTAGCGGTCGGAATAGCGAAGGCGCATGTGGATCAGCAGGGAAGTGAAGGATCGGAGAATTCCGACGAACAACCTGCCGTCAGGCAGGCGATGAGAAAAAAGGAACCGGTGACGGCAGTTTCATAGCGAATCTTGTCTGATCAGACTGACGAGCCATTGGTAGGTCGTAAAATGCCAGACTTTCTACTTGAGATCGGTTGCGAAGAAATCCCGGCGCGGATGATCGATGCCGCTTCGCTCGAGTTGCGTGAGCGACTGTACAAATTGCTACAGCGAGAGCGTCTCTCCGGAACGGGTGCAATCTCGACCTTCGATTCTCATCGCCGACTCGCCGTTCTCGCCCCCGGGATTCAAAATGCCCAGCCAGATGTCACAGAGCAAGTTACAGGGCCTCCGGCAAGCAAGGCCTTCAAAGACGGAGAGCCCACTCCCGCCGCCCACGCGTTCGCGCGCAAAGCAGGTGTGGACTTTTCCCAATTGGAGAGAGTGACAACTTCGAAGGGAGAATATCTAACCGCGAAGATTACCAAGAAAGGCCGCGCCGCAACCGAGGTCTTATCCGAGTTGCTTCCCAAAGAGATCAATTCGATTTACTGGCCAAAGAATATGTACTGGCGCCGGCCGAGCGAAAAATTCGTGCGGCCGGTGCGCTGGCTTGTGGCCTTGCTCGACGGGGAAGTGCTCCCACTGGAATTTGACGGCATTCGTGCCGGAAATCAATCGCGAGGTCACAGAATCCTGGCTGATCGCCCGGTTCAGATTCCGAGCGCGGCTTCCGGCTACATTGATGCTTTGCGCTCTGCGCGAGTCCTTGGGCGGGGCGAGCGTGAGCAGCAGATTCGCAAAGATCTCGACACCGCCACTCGCACCATTCCCTGCGCACGTTGGCGTGAAGACAAGAATCTCTTGGATACTGTCGTCAACCTAACTGAGTTTCCTTCAGTAGTGCTGGGAAGTTTCGACCGTGAATTCCTGGAGTTGCCTGAGGAAGTATTGGTGACGGTGATGCGCGATCACCAGAAGTATTTCGCAGTAGAGGACGCAAACGGGAAGCTTCTGCCACATTTTCTGGCAGTCCTGAACACTGATGGCGACCCGACGGGAATTATTCGCCATGGGCATGAACGCGTGCTTCGAGCGCGGTTCAATGATGCACGTTTCTTCTGGCAGACGGATCAGAAGCATCCGCTTCGCGAGCGCACGGCATGGCTCAAACATGTCACCTTTCAGAAAGACCTGGGAAATTATCACGAAAAAAGCAGACGGGTCCAGCGCCTGTGCAGTTGGATTTGTGAGAGTATCCGCCAGAAAGGAATACAAATTCGTCCCGGGATCGTGCACAAGGCGGCGTCGCTGGCGAAAACTGACCTTACCACTGAACTGGTAAAAGAGTTTACTGAATTACAGGGCGTCGTCGGCGGATTGTACGCCAAGGTCCAGCAACTCGATCCCGACCTGCCGGAAGCGACCCGTCTGGCGATCGCGCAGTCGATCTACGATCAATACAGGCCGGAGTCGATGGAGGATTCGGTTCCGTGCTCGATTGAGGGCGCAGTCCTTTCCGTTTCCGACAAAGCCGATAGCATTGCCGGAATGTTTGCGCTCGGTTTGCAGCCATCGGGATCAAAAGATCCGTTTGCCCTCCGTCGGCAGGCCAACGGGATCGTGAAGACGATTGCTGAGAAGAAATTGCGCCTCAGCCTGAAACAATTATTTTCTGACGCACGCGAAGTCTATCGCGCATCACCGGCAGAACGAAAGTTCTCAGCCGAGATTGATTACACGAGTGCTATTCAAACGTTCTTCCACGAGCGTTTGGAGTTTTACCTTCGCGACGTGCTCGGCTTTGCCTACGACGTTGTGAAGGCCGTTCTGGCAGTGGACTGTGATGACGTTGTGAGTGCCGTCGCGCGTGCTTACGCGGTCAAAGAGGTTCGAGAGCACCCGGATTTTCAATCTATTGCAATTGCGTGCAAGCGAATCCGCAACATCCTCCGACAAGCGAGCGAGAAAGGCATGCGGCCAGCGAATGCGTTCGAGTTCCTTTCCACTGAGGCAGAAGAGGCAAAGCTGCTCAAAGCTAAAGTTGAGCAAATGGCGTCTACGGTCGAAAAGAATACACGAGAAAAAGATTATGTAAGCGCTCTGCTGATGCTCTCAACTCTCAGGGAGCCAGTGGACCGGTTCTTCGATAAAGTAATGGTCATGGTCGACGATGAACGGATTCGGGCGAACCGGCTGGCACTCTTGCAAACCTTATTAAAGGAGTTCTCCAATATTGCCGATTTCTCAGAGATCGTGACTGAAGGCAAGGACTCCAAGGAATCTCCGAAAGGCTAAAGGACTCATTTATGGCGACACAAACTCTCCCCGAAGCAGAAATAGTGATAACCAGCAAGAAGCCAACCATCCAATACGTCTACTTCTTCGGTGCTGGCAAAGCCGACGGCAACGGCACAATGAAAGACGAGCTCGGCGGAAAGGGTGCCGGTTTGGCCGAAATGACCAACGCGGGCCTACCCGTGCCTCCGGGCTTCACGATTCAAACAGAAGCCTGCCGCGAATACATGCGTCACGGAGGTGTTTCAAAAGAGGTTGACCGGGAGATGGAAGAGGCGCTGTCCAATCTGGAGCGATTGCAGGGTCAGAAACTCGGCAAGGGCGAGAATCCGCTGCTGGTAAGCGTCCGCTCGGGCGCGAAGTTTTCCATGCCGGGCATGATGGACACGATTCTCAATCTCGGCTTAAACGATCAGAGCGTCGAAGCGCTCGCGAAGCGCAGCAATAACCCGCGCTTTGCCTACGATTCCTACCGCCGTTTGATTCAGATGTTCGGCAACGTGGTGCTGGAGATTCCGAAAGCGGCGTTCGACGAAGTCTTCGACGCCAAGAAGAAGCAGAAAAAGGCGAAGCTCGATACCGAACTTGATGCGAAGGCTTTGGAAGAAGTGATCGCGGAGTACAAGAAGGTCGTGAAGAAACATACGAAGCGCGACTTTCCTCAGGATGCGCACGAGCAACTGGTTATGGCGCGCGACGCTGTATTCCGTTCGTGGCAGAACGATCGCGCCAAGCACTATCGCCGCATTAACAATATCTCAGACGATCTGGGCACGGCGGTGAACGTGCAAGCGATGGTCTTCGGCAATCTCGGCGACACCAGTGCCACCGGCGTCGGCTTCACCCGCAATCCGGCGATTGGCAACAAGGAATTTTACGGCGAGTTCCTGCTCAACGCCCAAGGTGAGGATGTGGTCTCAGGTGTACGTACCCCAGTGGACATCCTCGAACTGGGAAAGATCATGCCGGACGTTTACCGGCAGCTCCGCGAAATCACTACTCGCCTGGAACAACACTATCGCGATATGCAGGATTTTGAGTTCACCGTCCAGGAAGGCAAGCTCTACATGCTGCAGACGCGCAACGGCAAGCGCACCGGCCTTGCTGCGGTGCGAGTGGCGATTCAGATGGTGGAAGAGGGCTTGATCACGAAAGAGGAAGCAATTTTCCGCGTCGAGCCCAACCAGCTTTATGACTTTCTGGTTCCGCGCCTCGACGAGAAGAAGGCCAAGATCGAAGTTCTCGCAACCGGTCTGCCGGCGTCCCCAGGTGCGGCTGTTGGGCAAATTGTATTCACTGCGGATGAGGCCGTGGAAAAGGCTGGTCACGGCAGCAAGAAAAATCCCGTAATCCTGGTGCGGGCGGAAACTACTCCGGAAGACATTCATGGGATGGAAGTGGCCGTGGGCATTCTTACCTCACGCGGCGGCATGACGAGTCACGCGGCTGTCGTCACTCGCGGTATGGGGAAGTGCTGCGTCGCAGGCGCGGGTGACATTGGCGTAGATGAGCGCGCCGGCGAGATGAGGGTAAAAGGTCAGGTATTCAAGCAGGGCGACTGGATTTCACTCGACGGTACCACCGGTCGTGTGATCAAGGGCAAGCTCGATACTCTCGACGCAGCGCCTGACGATCCGGAACTGATGAAGTTCTTGGGCTGGGCCGAGCCGTTCCGCAAGATAGGCGTACGAGCCAACGCTGACATTCCGCGCGACGCGAAACAGGCGCGTGCGTTTGGGGCGGAGGGCATTGGGTTGTGTCGCACCGAGCATATGTTCTTCGCCGAGAAGCGCATCGAGCACATGCGCGAGATGATTCTTGTAGACAACGAGAAGGATCGCCGTGCAGCGCTGAAAAAACTGCTACCCATGCAGCGCGCCGATTTCATCGGACTGCTACGCGTAATGGACGGCCTGCCAGTCACCATCCGCCTCCTGGATCCGCCGCTGCACGAGTTCCTGCCGAAGCGTGAAGAACTGATGGTCGAGATCGCAGTGCTTGAGGCTACGAAGCCGAAATCCTCGAAACTGAAAGAATTGCGAACTCTGCTTCGCCGGGTCGAAGAGCTACACGAGTTCAACCCCATGCTCGGACATCGAGGCTGCCGACTGGGCATCACCTACCCTGAAATTACCGAGATGCAAGCCCGCGCCATCTTCGAAGCGGCGGTTGCGGTAGAGAAGCAGGGAATCAAGACCCACGCAGAGGTCATGATTCCGCTCATCGCAACCGTGAAGGAAATGGAGAACCAGGCAGCCATCGTGCGGCGCGTGGCTGAGGAAGTTTTCCGCGAGAAAGGCAAAAAAGTCCATTACCTCGTCGGAACCATGATCGAGTTGCCGCGAGCCGCGTTGCTCGCAGGTGAGATCGCCAAGGAAGCGGAGTTCTTCAGCTTCGGCACTAATGACCTCACCCAGACTACATTCGGCTTTTCGCGTGATGACGTGAACAAAGTGCTGCCGACCTATCTCGCGGAAGGCATCCTCAAGCAGGACCCCTTCGCGGTGATTGATCAAGAAGGTGTCGGGGAACTGGTGAAGATCGGAATCGAACGCGGTCGCAAAACTCGACCCGGCCTTGAAGTCGGAATTTGTGGAGAGCACGGCGGCGACCCGTCCTCGGTAGAGTTCTGCCACAAAGTGGGCATGGATTACGTCGCCTGTTCGCCGTTTCGCGTGCTGACCGCGCGTCTCGCCGCTGCACAAGCCGGAGCCAGCGACAAGTTGAAGGTCGAAGCAGGAAGGACGAAATAAGCGGACCGTAGCACTGAGCGCCAGACCGAGGGCGCTGACCACCATTTGCCGACGCCGGCAGTGTATTACTGCACTCTCTGCAGGCGGGCGATCAATTTCTGAGCGAAATTCTCCTCGGATTCTGACCACAACAGTCGCCCGCTTGCTCCGGAACTTTTCTCCGCCTTGTTGGTGAAATCGACGAGCTTTTGTACATTGGCGCGAACCCGTGTTTCAGCTTCGCTGGTCAGTTGCACGTCGTCTTGAAGAAAAGGAGAATCGATCCCGAAATCTATCTCCACATGGCCTTCGTGCTGGTAAACTCCTTCTTCAAACTGCACGCCGTGGACGAGGAATTTCACCAGTGAGGGCTGCAGAACCCAGTCCTGTTCTTCGGGTGAAAGGATCCAAAGATCCCAGAATGCTTCGAAGACATAGGCATAGTCTTCATGAAGCAAGTCAGCAGCGAGGACTATCGCCTCCTCAGGAGGGCCTCCAGGTCTGAATCGCTGCTCGAAAACCGTGGGCTCATTCCATGAGACAGGATGCATGGCCACATAGCTTATGCCAGACTGAGCGGTAGAAAATGGAAACTGCTTCATCACTGCCAATGCGCGCGGCAACATCTCGTCCAATTCAAAACTCGGGAACCACAGGCTGAGAAAAAGGGCATCGGCCACAAATCACTCCTCCGTACTCATTCGATTCTAGAACATCCTTAAAAATCGTAAGAGCCGTCGGAGCGGACTTGAAATCGATACAGTGTTTATCGGTGTCCGCCGCAATCATGGGACAGCGAACCGGCACGTGGGCGTAGCCATTGGCCGATGTCATCTGGCGGAATAACTGTCCGATTAGCCTTAACGCACTCGCGCGTTTCAAAACGTCGATAAGTGAACCGCATGTGGGCCGGCTCTATCAAACAGAAATCTTTTTGACACCACGTAGATGCACTGCTACCATCAAAGATTAGCAGTCGGACTCCCGCCTTCATGGTCCCCGTCGTCTAGCCTGGCCTAGGACATCGCCCTTTCACGGCGGTAACACGGGTTCAA
>CAWBHF010000004.1:0-265832 GCA_963788645.1 uncultured Acidobacteriota bacterium | reverse complement strand
TATCGCCAGTTGACGCGATTGCCTACCGGTTGGCGGCTCGGAGTACTTCCCGTTTGCCGACTAGCCGCCCAGTGGCGAGCCGACTCCAGGGTTGTGAGTGCTTTCGCGCTCTGACGCCAACTTGCGAATTTGTGTCGGCTGATTGACTTGGATCGGACTGCAGCCTAGACTCGCAGACCATCGACTTTCTGCTTGGCCTACTACACACCAGATCACAGCACGGAGGCAGCACGGCACACTTCACACCTACAACCATCTCTCAGCCGATCATCACCAAAGGACATCTGCTACGCATCGTGGGCGTCGGTTTTGGGCTTGCTGTGGGCATTGGAGGCACAATCGGCGCGGGCATCCTGCGCACCCCCGGTGAAGTCGCAGCTCAACTCCGAAGTCCATGGCTCGTCGTCGCGGTTTGGGTCTTGGGTGGGATTTACGCGTTTTTCTGCACCGCTTCCGTGACTGAGCTTGCCACGATGCTTCCGCAAGAGGGCGGATGGTACGTATATTCGAGTAAAGCCTTTGGCGAGTATGCCGGTTTTGTGGTGGGCTGCTGCGATTGGATGATGCAAACGGCGGCTATTGCATACTTGGCCGTTGCATTCGGCGAATTCGCAGCCGGACTTCAACCTAGTCTGGGGCCACACATCAAGCTGATTGCCGTAGCTGCCGTGGTTATTCTGATACTTCTGAACTGGCTCGGCCTGCGCGCTGGCAGCCGGGCGCAGGAATTTACCAGCCTGTTCAAAGCACTCGCCTTGATCGCATTTGTGGTGGCATGTTTCGTGGTCTCGCCGAGAAGTGGAGCAGCCGATCCGTCCGCGTTCGTCAGCTTCCCGGCATCGAGCGGAAACATTCTCCTGGCTCTGGTGGTTGCGTTGCAGGCTGTCATCGTGACTTACGACGGCTGGTACGGCGCGATCTACTTCATGGAGGAGGACCGGGATCCGGCGAGAAACCTGCCGCGCTCGGCAATCGGCGGGATCGTGGCTTCCATCGCAGTCTACCTGTTAGTGAACGCAGCCTTGCTCCACGTCCTGCCGATGGCTCAACTGGCTGCTTCCCAAATGCCAGCCGCGGACGCTGCGATGCTGGTTTTCGGCAGCCACGGCAAACAAATTATCCTCGTCATTTCCTTGGTCGCGGTGGTTAGCACGATCAACGCTTTGCTCTTGATTTCTCCAAGAATTCTTTTTGCCATGGGCCGTGATGGTTTACTTCCCCGCCGGATGGCGTCGGTCAATTCCGGAGGCACTCCATCGTTGGCCCTGCTGATAGGCGCGCTCGCAATTATTGCGCTGGTTCTTACCGGGAGTTTTGAGACCCTGATCGCGATTGCCTCTTTTCTGTTCGTGTCCGTCTACATATCGGGATTCGCTGCCTTGTTCAGGCTGAGGGCGCGGCAGTCGGAACTTACCCGTCCTTTCAAAGTGTGGGGCTATCCCTGGACGACCTTGGGAGTGCTGATGGCGTCGGTTGGATTCCTGATTGCATCCGTGATCAGCGACATCAAGCACTGCTTGTTTACATTGGTCTTGCTCGCGATCAGCTACCCGGTCTATTTGTTGGCAGTAAAGAAGAGGGCTGCCCACAGTTCGGATCCGACATCCTCATTTTGAAAGAAGCCAAGGTGCAGTTATACGAAGGTGCAGTAGCTGCATTTACTTCCTCTAGTGGAAGCTCGATTCGTCCTTGTCTACTCTGCGCCCGCGCCAATAGTAAAAGAAGGGGACGCCCACCAGGATAATCGTCAATCCGACAGATGATCGCACCGGCCTGACCAGCCATAGATTTACAGAGATTGCGAAAGCTGAAATACCGAACACCAGTGGCCCCCATGGATATCCCCAGACATGAAATGGGCGAGGCAGATCAGGTTCAGTCGAGCGCAATCGGATAAGAGCAACTGCGGTTAATCCAAGGAACACCCATGTGGCAAACATCGTGTAGGAATACAGCTCCTGATGGGTTCCGGTCAGCACCAGTGCAGCGGCGACACATCCCTGAAAAATCAGGGCGCCGCTCGGGGAACGGAAAGTGGGCTGGATACGGCTTGCGAAGGCGAAGAAGTTGCCGTCGCGAGACATGGCATACGGGACTCTAGGTCCGATCAGAAAGTTGGCGTGGAGAGCGCCGAAGGCGGAAACGATCATTGCGATCGTGAACCATTTGGCGCCGGCCTGTCCGATCAGCACAGCAACCACGTCGGAAGCAATGTGTTGAGAGTGCGCTACCTGGGAGAAGCTGAGCAGGTGGAAGTACATCCAATTGATCAAGAGATAGACAAAGATCACGAGGGATGTTCCAAGAATCGCGGCTCTTGGAAGATTTCGTCCTGGATTGAGTACCTCACCGCCCAACGGTCCTAAGCCTTGAAAACCGTTGTAGGCTGCCATGACCGGCACCAGGGCCGTGAGAAAAGCGACCAGAGCTCCGTGGGATAAGGTAAAGGCAGACCTGTCCACTGCAATCGCATTCTTCGCCGCAAAACCGAGACCCAGAATCAACGCAACCGCGGCGAGTTTCAGAGCTGTAAGAAGTATCTGGAAACGTCCGACGGTACGGACGCCAAGGTAGTTCATCGCCGCAACAAGCACAATCGCCAGTGCGGCCAGGGGCTGTGCATATGTAAAAGCAAACTGGTACGGTTGCGGTTGAAAAGGAAGCCGAAGATTCCAACTGAAGATCGGCCTCGCCACTGACGGCAACAGAAAACCGACGAAGCGCAGGAGTCCGGCCGCGATAATAGCGGCTGAACCTGGCTTCATGATCATCGAGCTCGTCCAGCCGTAGAGAAACCCACAAAGCGGACTCAGCCCTCGGCTTTGATAAACGTAGTCGCCTCCTGCCTCCGGCATCGCCGCACCCAGTTCGGCATAGCAAAAAGTCCCAAAGAGCACGATCACTCCTCCAACTATCCAAGCCACTAGAACTTTGGTTAGAGAGCCGACTTCACGGGACATGTCGCTAGCAACCAAGAAGACCGACTGCCCAATCATGCCTCCCACCACAATCGCCGTGGCGGCCCACAGTCCAAGACCCCGAATAAGCCCCAATGGCTGCCTGATCGGGGGTGCCTGAGCGTTCATTGGTCTCCCTTTGGTTGCGCTGCTGTTCCGAGTTAGAGCAGTCTACCCCATAACTGATATAACCAGGCCTTATCGCAAGCTTGCGCCGTTTCTTTGCCCTCTCGCAGCCATTGCGCTGAACTTCGGCGCAAGGGGTCTGCCTGACAGTAGCGACTCCGACAGGATGGTCTGCAAGGTCAAGTCTTAGCTATCGCAATTTAGTGGTTGTCGCAAGAGTCGAGCTGCGCTCGACCGGGGAGCCGGGGGCGGCTGTCCCTACGTGAGCTACGGTTCTTTTACGCCGAGGCGTTTGGCGGTTTCTTCGTAGAGGAAGCCTTCGCCTTGGCGGTAGGGCTGGAACCATTCGCCGTCGATGACGAATTGGGGGATGGCGCGCTTGCCGGTTTGTTTGATGACTTCGTCGGCGGCGCCGGGAGTGGTTTCGATGTCGATGTCGTGGAAGGCGATGTTGTGGCTTTGCAGGAAGCGTTTGGCTTCGCGGCATTCGGGACACCAGTAGGCGGAGTAGACCGTCAGTTGCATGGTGGAATGTAGATGCGGTTATAGCAGGAAAGTCGCAGTGTTGGGAAGCGTCGGCTGTTGCTGGCATTGGCCAGGGATCGCCCGCGGAGTACGGGGGCGTGGCTGGGCCATCTCTTGAGTTATTCGATCTTGACTATTCCTGGGGCTACGGTGGAGAACTTGGTCATTACGGCGGGATCGTGGCCGGGAATTATCAGGTTGGGCGTGACGGCTAGTTGTTTCATGCGATCCTGGGCGCGTAGGTTGGAGGCGGCATCCAGCGTGGCGGCGATCGGGACGTGCTTTTCGAGATTCTCGTAGAGATACATGTTGTCGCTGGCGAGGATGACGGTTCCGGCGCTGGTGTTGACGCCGACGTATTCTGAGGCGTAGGTGTGGCGGCCTCCGGTGTAGCAGGTGATGCCGAGGAGAATTTCCTGGGCGTCGCCGTTGACCAGGCCCACCCGGCCTTGCGTGTTCAACTTCACCAGCGTTGACACGTCATCGGCGTCGATGCCGTCGTGGGCTTCTTTCGATTGCCAGGCTTCTCCGGCGTAGTACTGGAGTTCATCCTTCTGAATCCAGATGCGGGCGTTGGGGAAGAGGTCCATACCGTCGGAGTGATCCCAGTGCATGTGGCTGATTATGACGTCGGTGATGTCGTCGGGCTTGAGGCCGAGGGGCTTGAGCGCGTCGGAGGGTTTGATGAAATCGGTGACGTGCCAGTCTTTGAAGAAACGGTCGTGATAGAAGCCGGAGTCGACGAGGATGTTGTGGCCGTTGCCGCGGACGAGCCAGATCATCATGGCGATATCGAGTTTGCGGGCGGGGTCGGCGCCGGCGACGAGTTCGGCGACGGGGAAATCGGGGAGGGTGGCGTAGCGGATGGCGTAGATCTGGTATTGGGGTTTGGATTGGGCGGTCAGGGGCGTGATCGCGAGTACGGTGATGAGGAGAGAGAGAAGAGTGCGATTGAGGCTCATGAAAAATCCCTCAGGATTTGGAGAGGCATCATTCTCGCACGAGATTGGGTACAGTGGGATCAGTTTCGAGAGTACAGCTTATGGCGGAGTCACCGAGTCCTGCTTGATGGGCGCGAGACTCACAGCCGCGCTGCCGTGCGGAGAGCATTGGAACAGGTAACTGACTTGCCCTTCGAACGGCACAGCTTCGCCGAGTTGGTAGTAGGGTCGAAAGCGGAGCCTCCGGACTGCTTGCACGGTGACTCTAGCCAGGAGCGGGTCGCCGGAAATTACCTTAGCTCTGGAGACGCGTCCTTCGGCATCGACAAACAGAAGCGTTACCACGACGCCTTGAATTTCTTTGCTTCTGGCTTCCTCAGGGTAACTTGGCGTGACCTGATTCTTCATCAGGCTCCGCAATACCGGTTGGCTCAGTTGGAGGTGATCGGGTACTTCGACGCGTTCGCGAGGATCGAATTGCTGGGCTGCGAGATGGCCGGCGGCGAGGGTGCAGATTAATAGCGCGAAAAACATTCGACACGCGGTGGAATCTCGCATGGCGGCCTCGTCTGGTGGTTAGTGCAATTTTACCGCAGGACCAGCCCTGCATACCCTCGAACCCGAAATCTTCTGTAGGCAGATTATCCCCGGTTTGGATGGACTTGCATAGCTTGATGTCCAGATTTGCCTGCTGTCGAACGGACACCTATTTCTCAGCCGGTTCTCTTGCACTTTGACATTTCAGTTGCGGGCCGCACGGGCGTGGACGCCCGCGGCTACATCGCACGAAGGGCCCTGTCTTGCTTGTTTGGCTGGGATCTTGCTTGGATTCCATTGCGAACCGATCGGCGGGCCACACTGAAGTTCCCGGCCCGGACGGCCGATAGGTTCGAATGAGTTGAATTTCGGGCATTGGGTCCCGTTGCGAAAGGGAGATTGGTTATGTCGGTATCGGGTATTTCGAGCAGCAATCTTTTCGAGCTTCTGGATTCGGGAGGCGTGCAGAGTCAGAAGCAGCAGTTGCAGCAGGAAATTCAACAACTGGGCAAGGATTTGTCGGCGGGGAATCTTTCCGGCGCGCAGCAGGACTTTTCGGCCATTCAGCAGGATATTCAGAGCCAGGGCGGCGGGCACCATCATCACGCGCACGCGCAGGATTCGAGCGGGGCGCAGCAGAATCCGATTGCCGAACTGTTCAATGAATTAGGCCAGGCGCTGCAATCGGGAAATTTGTCGGCGGCGCAGCAGGCTTATACGACGCTGCAGCAGGATTTCCAGGCGGCGTCAAACAGCGGGTCTTCATCAAGTGCACCGGCTTCGGCCGGAGTGCAGACGGTGGCGTAGTCTGCGTGGCGGAACTAATCTTTCGCCCTTTTTTCGGGGCAGGGGCGCGATTCGGTGCCTGGCCGTGGCTTCAGGGTTGGGGTTGGAGTTCGCCTATGGGGACGATTTTTGTGTCGGTGCGAAATTTTTTGTAGTCGCGGTAAGTGATGTCGTCTTCGACGTTGAAGTCTTTGAGCAGGGCCAGGCGGACGTCGACTTTTACATTGACGTGCTGGGGCAGCCAGACTTCGTCGTTGATGCGGGTTTGTTCGATGACGATGCGCGAGCCTTTGTGGATGCGGGCGAGGAAGAGGCCGAAGGAGACGGTGTCGATGCACTGGATGTCGAGCTTCTTCCATTGCGATTCGTCTTTGTCGATCCAGGCGCGGAAGCGGAATTTGGGCAGGATTTTGGCCTCCTTCAGGTGAGGCTCGTAGCCAGGGCGCGGTTCGCCGTCGATGACGTAGGTGTCGCGTCCGGCTAGAGAGTCGATACCGGCGAAGCGGAAGTTGTACGCGTCGGCTACTTCGCGCACGAACTGGCGGTTTTGTTCACGCTCCTTTTCCTCTTTGGCTTCGCGCTTCTTGCGGTCTTCTTCGGATTCGTTCTTGCGTTTGTCGATCACCTTCTGAATTTTTTCTTCCTCTTTCTTGGCGTCTTTGTCGGAGAGAGGTTTGTCGTCTTTCGCGATCAGGCGTTCGACTTGCTCGCCGTAGATTTCCATGATCTCGGAGGTTTTGGTTTCGGTGGATTTTGCTTCACCCTTGCCGTTAAGTTTGCTTTCTTCCTCGCGCTGGATGTAGGTGTAGTCGCGCTGGCGCTTGTCGTTGGCCATGTCGTTTTCGGCGGTCTGACGGATGAGTTGGCGGATCTGGTCCTCGGAGAGGGAGGGTTGCGTCTTGTCCTGTGCCAGAGCGATGCTGGCAAGAATAAGGAAGATCAGCGCGGGCTTTACAGGCATGATCATGTTACGAGGTTAGAACCCGGATGGTTCCGGGGAGTTTATTCGCCGACGACGAATTGAGTTCCGGCCTTCGCTGATTCTAGCGCATGGATTGCAGGGGCGAGTTCCACGGGTTGTGAAGTAGCGGGAAAAACTCTTGTTCGCCGGAGCCGGGTTAAGACTCTCAATCGTTCGGGCGTGGTTGACCGCAGTGCTGGAAGCACTGCGCCACCAAAATCAAGCTTTGCCTCTGCGACGAATCCTACTTCTCTGCTCTACCTAGGCATCCGGCGCGGAAGGAGCGATCGTCCAGTCGATGGAGTCGTTTGGCCATGCCGGGGCGGAGGAGCGGGTGGTGGCGGATGGTGAAGAGGTAGTCGGCGATGAACCAGAGATGCTGGTCAGTGGTCATCCAGTCGCGACGATCGAAGCGGGAGAGATTGACCGGACGTGAGAACGTTCGCAGGGAACGCTCCCGACGGAGGTTGAAATAGACGTCGAAGTAACTGAGGGCCAGTTCGCGGAGAGTGCGATAGACGGGCTCACGGTAGCGGCATCCGGTGTAGTTGGATTTGGCGATGGCTCCCCAATGGCCTTTGATGCGATAGATGGCGATGACGTGATCGGTGTCGTGTTCGGCTTCGAGGTCGAAGACCAGCGGAGGGTATCCGTTGGCGCGGAGGGCGGCGGCGGCGAGGGTTGCGCCTTCGAAACAGTGGGCAGTGTTTTGTTCGAGGACGCGGCGAGGGGACCAGGCAGTGTCGGCGAGGTGGTAGGGCATGTCGTCGAGGAAGCGCTGGATGCCGTGGGGAGTTTTCAGGCTGCGGAGTTTGCGTAGTTCGGCGGGAGTGAAGTTGCTCATTGTCTGATGCAGTTTATCGCGTACAACGGGCGAAAGGCGTTAACCATAGAGGACACTAAGGTTCACAAAGGATTACTTGAACAGCTCCGCGAGTTCGTGGGGCTTATCTACCGTTACATCTGGCGGGGCTTCACAGAGGGTGTGCGGGGCGAAGCCGTAGGTTACGCCGCAGGTCCAGAGGTTGGCGTTGCGTCCGGTGATTACGTCTACGGAGGAGTCGCCGACCATCAGCGTTTCTTCGGGGCGAGTTTTGGTGTCGTGCAGGATGGATTGCGCGCCTTTAGGGTCGGGCTTTTTGGTGGAGAAGCTGTTGCCACCGTGGATGTGGAGGAAGAACTCGGCGAGGCCGAGGGCTTCCACGATCGCGCGGGAGGGAATTACGGGTTTGTTCGAGAGCACGGCCATCTTACGGGGCATGCCGTTGGCATTACGAATTGCGCGGAGCATTTCTTTGATGCCGTCGTATACGTGGGTGTGATCGAGCTTGTGAACACGGTAGTAGCCGAGGAAGTGCTCCAGGCCTTCTTTTATTACGGCTTCATTCCGGGGATCGCCGAGGGCGCGACGCACGAGGGTCGGAGCGCCGTCGCCTACGTAGGAGGCAATCACGTCGCCGGGAAGCGCGGGGCGGCCAAAGTGCTTGAGCATGGCATTTACCGAGTGGATGAGGTCGAGGCGAGAGTCGATGAGGGTTCCGTCGAGGTCGAAGATGAGGAGCTTGATCTTGTGGGGATCGAATTTGCGGTGGAATTTGATCATGTAGTTTCAGGATAGAGGAAGCAGTTAGCGGTCAGCAATCGACATTCGGCTAGGGCCAGGCGCTAATTGCTAGGCGCTGATTACTGATGGCTATTCTCAACCGCCAGTCTCGATTTACAATTGAGGGCACGATGGCGACCAAGACCGATCCTAAACCGGCTGGGGCGGACGAGAAAATTAAGAGCGCGGGCAAGACTTACGAGGGTCTTTCCCGCGAGCAATTGATTGAAGCCTACCGGATCATGTATACCTCCCGGCGGTTAGACGACCGGGAGATCCTGCTGAAGCGCCAGCAGAAAATCTTCTTCCAAATTTCGGGGGCGGGCCATGAGGCGGTTGGTCTGGCCGCGGGCTTTGCCTTGAAGTCGGGCTACGACTGGTTTTATCCCTACTATCGCGATCGGTCGCTGTGCCTGGCTCTGGGGGCAACACCACTCGATATGCTGCTGATGGCCGTGGGTGCGGCGGCTGATCCGCAATCGGGCGGGCGGCAGATGCCTTCGCACTGGAGCTTCCCGAAACTCAACGTGGTCACGCAGTCGTCTCCGACCGGATCGCAGATTTTGCAAGCGGTGGGTTGCGCGGAAGGTGGACGTTACTTCGCGACGCGTCCGCAAGCCGCCAAGAAAAGCGAGGGAGACTACCGTCAATTCAAGGACGTCAAGTTCCATAGCGATGAAGTCACATACGTTTCACTCGGCGAAGGCGCCAGTAGCGAAGGCGAGTTCTGGGAGGCGATGAACACTGCGTCCAATCGCAAGTTGCCGGTTTTGTTCGTGGTGCAAGACAACGGATATGCCATCTCCGTGCCTGTCGAGGTTCAGACTGCGGGAGGAAACATTTCACGGCTGGTTGCGGGCTTTCCGAATTTCCATTTTGAAGAAATCGACGGCACCGATCCGGTTGGATCTTATGCTGCCTTCGCTCGCGCTGTGGCATATTGCCGGGCCGGCGAAGGACCGGGGTTTGTTCATGCGCATGTAATCCGGCCGTATTCGCATTCGCTCTCCGATGACGAGCGGCTTTACCGGCCGGACGCGGAACGCGAGCGCGATGCGACGCGCGATCCCATCACGCGCATGCAGATGTTCCTGATTCGCGAAGGCATCCTGGACGAAAAGGGAATTAACAAGCTGGAAAAACAGGTTGATGACGACCTCCAGATTGCCGTGGATCAGGCGCTGGATGCGGCTCCGCCCACACCCGACACGATTATGCAGTACGTCTACTCGCCAGATCTGGATCCTACTTCTCCGGCGTTGCAAACTGAGCCGGCATCGGCTGCTGCGGGAGCGGACGGCAAGAAGGCCGCTCCGAAAACCATGGCTGATCTGATCAATGCCACGCTGCGTGATGAGATGCGGCGGGATGAGCGCATCGTGATCTTCGGCGAAGACGTGGCCGATGCCAGCCGGGAACAGTATCTGGAAGAGAAAACGATCAAAGGAAAGGGCGGCGTCTTTAAGCTGACTTATGGCTTGCAACGCGACTTCGGCTCCGACCGCGTCTTCAACTCGCCGCTGGCGGAAGCGAACATTGTGGGCAGGGCAGTTGGTATGGCCACGCGTGGCATGAAGCCCGTGGTCGAAATTCAGTTCTTCGATTACATCTGGCCGGCGATGATGCAACTTCGGGATGAGCTGCCGCTGATCCGTTGGCGTTCCAATAACGGATTTGCTTCTCCCTGCGTCATTCGGGTTGCGATCGGCGGATATTTGACTGGTGGCGCGATTTATCACTCGCAGTGTGGCGAGAGCATCTTTACGCACACACCCGGCATGCGAGTTGTGTTCCCGTCGAATGCTTTGGACGCTGCTGGCCTTCTGCGAACTGCGATTCGCTGTGACGATCCGGTTTTATTTCTCGAGCACAAGCGGCTTTATCGCGAGACCTTCGGCCGCGCGCCTTATCCCGGGCCGGACTACACGATCCCGTTCGGCAAGGCGAAGGTCGTGCAGGCGGGAACGGACCTGACGGTCATCACCTATGGAGCGGTTGTCCCGCGCGCGTTGCAAGCGGCGCAGAAGCTGGAACGTGAACAAGGAGTCAAAGTCGAATTGATCGACTTACGCTGCCTGAACCCGTTTGACTGGGAGACGATTGCTGCCTCGGTGACCAAGACCAATCGGGCGATCGTGGCTTACGAAGATACTCTGAGCTGGGGCTACGGCGCGGAGATCGCCGCGCGGATCGCCGACCAACTGTTCGATCATCTGGACGCGCCGGTGCGTCGCGTGGCGGCGAAAGACGTGTTTGTCGCTTACCAGCCGATTTTGGAAGACGCGATCCTGCCCCAGGCTGAGGATCTGTTGCGCGCGATGAAGGAATTGGCGGAGTACTGAAGGACTCCGAAGATCCGGCCACCAAAGTCGTGCCTCGAACGCGTCCCGGCTGACAACTTCACATTGTCCAATCCTTGTTTGTAAGAAACTGTCAAAAACCGCACGGGGCGCGTATTTTACCAGCCATTCGATGGTATAGTTTCAGCCCGCTACCGAGTCACTGGAAGATCTGTATTCAAATCGAACGAACAATCTGAATCGGGGGGTGTGAGCATGGGGAGAAAACCAATTTCGTATTTCGTCGGCCGGGGTCTTGCGTTGATCACCATTACTGTGTTTCTCGTGAGTGGGGCTCGGGCGGCGGCTGCGGAAAAAGTCGTCCATAGCTTTAATGGAGTTCCGGATGGGAGCGATCCCGCAGCGACCTTGGCGCAGGATGCCGCCGGCAACTTTTACGGGACGACGGTCAGCGGCGGAACGGGCACGCTATGCACGAACGGATGCGGAACCGTGTTCGAGTTGTCGCCACTCGCCGGGGGCAAGTGGAAGGAAAAGGTGCTTTACAGTTTCACCGGCGGCAGTGATGGCAGGAATCCTTACGGCGGAGTCATTCTAGACAGCAAGGGAGACCTCTACGGCACAACCGTGTCCGGAGGATCGGGCGGGACTTGCAGCGGCGACGGTTGCGGGGTCGTATTCCTGCTCTCGAAATCCGGCAATCATTGGGTCGAGACTGTGATGTACAACTTTACTGGCGGCAAGGACGGCTTTGGCCCCGGCGGCGCTCTGGTCTTTGACAGCGTGGGCAATCTCTACGGAACCACGCCCGACGGAGGCAACCTGCACAAGTGCAACGGGGGAGGCTGCGGGGTGGTCTATCAGATCTCGCCGATCCGCGGCGGCGGCTGGAAGCAGACCGTGCTGCACACCTTCACCGGCGGCGCGGATGGCGCCGTGGGCTCGCTGGGCCCGCTGTTGATCGACAAAACCGGAAACATATTCGGAATCGCAGAGTTGGGCGGCGACTCTTCGTGCCAGTGCGGCACTGTGTACAAGCTAACGCTCGTGAGTGGGCAGTGGAAGTTCAAAACGCTGCATGCCTTCACCGGGCTTCCGGGAGCAGGATTTCCTTACGGCGGTGTAATCGAGGACGGCAAGGGGAATCTCTATGGGAGCACTTATTACGGCGGCGCCGGTGGCCAAGGATCGGTGTTCAAGCTCGCAAAGTCGGCTGGCAAATATGCGGAGAGCGTGCTGTACAGCTTTACCGGCGGGTCTGACGGTGGCTCGCCGACAACGACTCTCATGTTTGACGCGAAAGGCAATCTGTACGGCACGACCTCGGCCGGAGGCGACAGTAACGGGGATGGAGTCGTGTTTAAGCTCACGCCTAAGGCCGGAGGGAAGTGGAGCGAAAGCACCGTGCATCGGTTCGGCAAAGGGTCCGATGGACGGAATCCTTATTATGGCCTGGTCAGCGATAAGGCGGGCCATCTTTTTGGCACAACCGCCATCGGCGGGAGTGGCAACGGAGTTGTGTTTGAGATCACGCCGTAGATCGATTGCTCCGGTCGCTGCGTCATTTCGAATGCAGCGACCGGAGAGCCGTCCGACATTTTCATCGCATCAGGGTTCTCCGAATAGAGGCCCGTAAATTCCACTGCGCGATCCGAACCGTATGATCGTCAAAACTCGCCGAGACGGCAGTTCCGCAAGGCAGTGTTTCGATCATCCACGTTCCCTTCTCTCGCCCGCCGCACGGAGGAATATCGTCTGTCCGACCGCCAGTCGACCGGTGCGCGTGACTGCGCCGTAGATTCCCGCGGTGTTCTGGTGCACACGAACCACCGCCTTCATCATTTCTGGCGACGGTTTTGCTGAGTCGGGATCAAAATTGACCATTGAGCAGCGAACGTCGCGCATCGTGACCGCGATGGTGGGAGCGTCGTCCCCCTCGCCGAATGAGAGCACACCGCCCAACCACTCGTCCTCCTGGAAGGGAACCGGCCGCAGCAAACGAACCACAACATTCGGGCGAAATCGTCGCACGTCCGGGCTCTGCCCTGCGAGCCGGCAGATCTCGCCCACCGTATCGGAGGCAATCACCGAGATGCTTGCTTCATCGAAGATTCCATGCCTCAACTGCATCATCTGCACAGGGGCCCCGTGCCGGCGCCCGACCTCCTCGGCCAATTGCTCCCCGAGGACAGGCAGCTCTTCGCCATCCGGCGTGCGGATATGCGTGGGAAGGTTTCCTTCAGCATCGCCTTCGCGGCGTTGCGGAGTAAACAAGATCAGGTCGGGAAGCTGGCTCGCGGTTAGCCAAGGGAAGCCGCTTCGGTCGTCAATCCGCATCCGCCGAAATGCCAGGCGCCTGTCAGCCTCGAGGCCGTGCCAGCCCAACTCGGCGGCCTCAAGCCGTTCGCCGCCCATGGACTTCACGGGATACCTGAAGATCGCTTCTATATGTCCGATTTCTATGAGCAATTCGATTTCGTCCTAACAGCGTACCGCCGGCGTGGGGGCTGGCCCAGCTATCGCATTCATTTTACTTCCGAGGGTGGCCTGTCCAAGCTCCGCTTGGGCGGGGCCTTGCTCTCGGCTGAGTCTTCATGACCTTCCCGCCCTAACGTCGAAGAGCAACGACGTTAGGATGGGCCACCCTTCATGGCAATTTGATGTCGGCGTCCATCGCGGGGCTTGCTTACTTAGTTTTTGCAGCTCAAGGCAACAGCAGATTCCTCGCTTCGCTCGGAATGACAATTCTGTTTTTATGGTCGTGGAGGTTTGGGTGGGGTTAGGCCTACGGCGTTGAAGACGGTGCGGAGGTCGCGCCAGTTGCCGCGTCTGGCGCCTTCGATGCAGGCTTCGAGCTTTTTGATTTGGTGCCATTGCTGGGATTGATGCGTGGTTAGGGGTGGGGTGGTGTCGGTTCCGAGATTTTCGCGGGTCCTTTCTGGTGAGTGGTTCGAATTCCCTGCGGCGTTTTTGTTGTCATCGGCCTTGTGGGGGTCCTTCGACTCGCGCTTTTGCGCTCGCTCAGGATGACAGGATTTTTTCGGTGTGCGCTCGTTAGCCGCAGAGTGCAGAGGTCCTTCGTTGGCAGGCCTTCGCTGCGCGCAGGCCTGCGCTTCCTCAGGATGACAAGCTTGTTCGGGATGACGTTCTTCTTGGGTTGGGTTTGTTGGAGTCGGTGCGGGAGAATTTTGTTCGGGATGTTCGGTCAGGTATTGTTCGGCGTAGTTGGGGACTTCGCGGACCATGTCGTCCCGGCGGAGGTGGAAGTATCGCATTACAAAAGGGCGTCCTTTTGGAGTAGAGGTCTGGATGGCGCGAACTATACCCGCGCCCCCGGTGGAGGGAGAAAAATGTTCTTGACATCCCCTTTTATAGATCAGATTGCGACGGTTAACCTTATCCCCGTCCTAGGGGTTTCCCCAGTAGCGGAACTCCGCACCCTCAACCAAGAATTTCTGAGCTTTGAAAGCTTCAGTAATGGAGTACAGCGCGACGACAACGTGTATCCCTCTGCTCTGAATGGAGCCGACCTTGATCCGACCACGGGTACTGCTGGCGGATGACTATCCAGCCTTACGTGAAGCCACAGCTGGGGCTTTTGAAGCCTCAGTTTGACGTAGTGGGAACCGCAATGGATGGCGCAACCCTGGTGTCGGAGGCCCTCCGCCTTCTTCCCGACGTAATTGTGACCGATATTACCATGCCAGTTTTGAGCGGAATCGATGCCGCCCATCAATTGCGCGAGTCCGCTTCATCAGCCAAAATAGTGTTCCTGACGATCCACCCAGAAGAGCAGTTCATGAAGGCGTGCATGGCAGAAGGTGCATTTCCACGGCAGCGAGCTGTGCGCACTCAGGTCTCAATTACTACGCGGCCATGGTCCAAACCGGACTTTTTATAGTCTTCTTCACCGGGAATGAACGGCTGAATGCTCCGCACAGATTCGCTGGAAGACGTGGCTGTCCATTCCCCGAACGCTACCCAGAGAATACCCACACAGTATGTCTAGATCGTATGTCTGGACCAGCTGGTTGCCGAGTTTTTCGACCTGAATCGCCGCCTCCACGTTACCTTGCGCCCACAGGAGATGGCACATTTCTCCGAAGATTGCAACGCGGGCTTGGTCTGCCTTCACAGCCTTTGACGCTGTCACAACTAGATCATCGAAGAGTTTCAAGAATCGAACTACATCAGGCATGCCATTGAGCATGAACGTCGAGAGCGTGTCAGCAGCATCTAACGCGATATATCTGCCCTGCTCGATAGCAGTACCGATATCCAAGCCGTACACCTGCAATCGTGGAAGAAGACTGTCCCGGTGCGACTTTGTCGCCACCACTATAGGTGCGTTCCCGGCTTTGAGAGCAGCCCCGATGAACTGCGTAAGGTCATCTAGGGCAAAACGATCATCGGAATAAAACCCTGCCTCGTGTCGGCAGGTCATCCTCGCGTTCTGTGGTAGGAGCGGCGGGACAACCTCGCTGCGAGTGCGATCGGCGGTTTGCTCATCCTTGGGGTCGGTGAACTTGTTACCACCCAAAATGGCACCAACAAACCGCTTGCCCCCAAGGACCGCGTTTACAGCGGTCAGTAGCTGGTTTCGAGCATTCATTTTGAGGACGTAGCCACTTCCTCCCGAGGCAAGGGCTCCCTGCACAAGATCGCTGGAAGTTTCTTGGCTCACGAAGAGTATTTTGCTTTTGGGAGAAAGCTTGCGGATTCGCTGGGCGGCTTCGATCCCATTCAGACTTGGAAGCCCGATGTCCAGCAAAACTAAGTCCGGCTGCATTTCTTCCGCCTTCTGAACCGCTTCTAAGCCATCTGAGACTTCGCAGATGATCTGCAACTCTGGCTGTCGCTGCAGTACCTTCACGACAAAACGCCGAAATGGTTCGAAGTCGTCCACCACAAGAACACGGATTAAAGGAGTGGCCAAGAAGCCTCCGTCAAATCTAGTTGAACCCTCGAACTCATTGAGAGGTTGCTAAATTCAAAACTGGAGAGGATGGCACATCCTTCGTTGCTCAAGCGCAATCTCGCGCTTGTGCGAAGCAATGAGTTGATCTGGAAAACGATCCAGGAGGCGATAGGCAGAAAAGAATGTTCCGTTTAAACGGAGCGAAGGAAGAGTCGTTCAAGTGAGCGCAAAAGGATTCTCCCTCGGTGTTTGCGAACCGCACCGGTTCTGTGCCATTCGCTGATTACGCGACTCGTCGTGTAGGGAGTGATGTTGGCTGCGTGGGCCAACTCTTCGTTGGTCACATCGAGTTCGATGCCTCCCGAGACTTTTTGGCCGATGCTGGGGGCGTATCCCAAAAGGACATGGGCGAGCCTCTCCCGTGCACTCTGGGAAGTCAAGGCGGCGTGGGTGCCAATATACCAAGAGAGATAATCGATGCTGGTGTGAAATGCATTTATCATTAGCCGAGGGAACCGTCGGGCAAGGGCGCGAATTGTTGAGCCATCCCAAACGAGCACAATACTGTTCCGCACTGCTTCGGTGCTGGCGAGATAAGTGGACCGCGGGGGTGCCAGCGCAGCTACACCGAAGATGTGGCCTGGGGTAATCCATATCAGAATGAGCTTTTTCCCATTGGGTGTGTCAACGAAATAACGCGCCCGGCCCTTCCACAGCAAAAACAGTTGGTCGGAAGGGTCGCCTTGATGAGTTATCACAGACGACGCGCGGAAGCGACGGAGTTTTGCCGCCGCTAAGATCAAATCAATTTCCTGTCGTTCTAAACCCCGCAGCAGTTCGGTGCTACGGGGAATATCGACAGCACTAATTTTCGAAGCGGTCATATTCTCTCGGTAAGCCAGCAGACAGCCGAATCGACAGCATTCATGACCATCAAGTGTACCGCCGCCACGGTCAACTGACGAAAACAGAGATTTTGCGACAGTGACGCGCAAGACGGACAGATTGTTGGTGAAAAAGGGATGATTCTAACTCATCGTCACCATCCCTCTAGGGTGACAAAGTTCTGGTTGCAGTTAGGGGGTGACCTTACCTTGGAGCATCTACAGTGCCTCCGGGCCTTGCATGTTCCCGTTCAGAATGATTAGTGACACTCGCATAGAGTGTCGATATGCAAATTCACAGTGGGAAAGCACGTGGTTCGAGCCGACTGGCTCGAACCTGCGTGGAGCTCAGCCGGGAAGCCCGGGTTCGCTTAGCCTGGATGGATTTTTATCGTGCAAGCCAGAACGTGGCCCGTACTTGCCGTCACTTCGGCATTAGCCGCCAGACTTTCTATCGCTGGCAGAGCCGCTATGATCCCTATGGGCTGAGCAGGCTGGAATCTCGCTCCCATCGTCCCCATCGCCAACGCCAGCCGACTTGGACTTTTCCTTTAGAGGAAAAGGTTTTGACTTTACGCTTGCAGTTTCCCCGCTGGGGAAAGGATAAGCTCGCCGTACTGCTGCGCCGTCAGCAGTTGCAGGTTTCTACTTCCATGGTAGGCCGCATTCTCGCCCAACTGAAACGCCAGGCACGCTTGCTGGAACCGCCCCGTTCCGGGGTTCCGGGATCGCGCCGCGCCCTGCGGCCCCGGCCCTACGCCGTGCGCAAACCCAAGCAGTACGCTGTGTCCCAGCCCGGCGACCTGGTCGAAGTCGATACCTTGGACGTACGTCCCGTGCCCGGCGTGATCTTTAAACAGTTCACCGCCCGCGACGTCATCTCCCGCTGGGACGTGATTCAAGCTCACACCCGCGCCACCGCTCAAACCGCCACCCAGTTCCTCGACACCCTGCAGCATCGCATGCCCTTCCCCATCCGTGCGGTACAAGTCGACGGCGGTTCCGAGTTCGCCGCCGAATTCGAACTCGCCTGTAAGCAGCGCCGCCTCCATCTGTTCGTGCTGCCCCCGCGTTCTCCCAAACTCAACGGCGCCGTCGAACGCGCCAATCGTACCCATACCGAGGAGTTCTACCAGGTCACGGCTTGTTCCCTGGAAATGAAAAAACTCAATCGCGAACTCCGCCAGTGGGAAAAGATCTACAACACCGTCCGTCCTCACCAGGCCCTTGGCTACTTAACTCCGCAGCAATTCCTGCGGCAAATCGCATCCCCTCGAAAGGAATGAAAAAGTGTCACTCATCCACTGGACGAGTACATTGCATTGACGAACCTTCGTTGCGGCGTTAACATGCCACAGCGCGCCCCCATGATCGGCCAAACCGTCTCTCACTACCGAATTGTCGACAAGCTTGGAGGTGGTGGGATGGGCGTGGTATATAAGGCCGAAGACACGGAACTCGGGCGTTTCGTCGCCCTCAAATTCCTGCCCGACGATGTATCCCAGGATGCGCAAGCGCTCGAGCGATTTCGCCGCGAGGCCCGTGCCGCCTCGGCCTTGAACCATCCGAACATCTGCACCGTGTACGAGATCGGCAAGGCCGGCGACCAGTCCTTTATCGCCATGGAGTATCTCGAGGGCGCAACGCTCAAGCACAAGATCGAGACCCAAGCACTCCGGCTGGAAACCATCTGCGACATTGGCGGACAGATCGCTGATGCGCTGGACGCGGCGCATTCGAAGGGCATCGTCCACCGCGACATCAAGCCGGCAAACATCTTCGTGAGCGACCGCGGCGCGGTGAAGATCCTCGACTTCGGCCTGGCGAAGGTGAACGCTCTTTCCCGCAACGCGGGAAACACGCAATCCACGCTGCGAAACGAGATGAATCTCACCAATCCTGGGATGGCCGTCGGCACCGTGGCCTACATGTCACCGGAACAGGCCCGCGGCGAAGCCCTGGATGTTCGGACCGACTTGTTCTCCTTTGGAGTGGTCCTGTTCGAGATGGCCACCGGACGGCAGCCGTTTTCAGGAAGCACATCGGCCGTCATCTTCAACCAGATCCTTGAGCATCGTCCCCCGAGAATTGCGACTCTCAACCCGCGCCTGCCCGCGCGTTTGGAAGACATCGTCGATAAGACCTTGGAGAAGGACCGCGAGCTCCGCTGCCAATCTGCGGCCGAGCTGCGCGGCGACCTGAAACGGCTGAAGCGCGACAACGAATCCGGAAAAGTCGCCCCGGTGAGCGCGAAGTCTCTTCCGGCGGTGGAAGCTGGATCCTCAAGCAAGCCGCGGTGGATGATGGCATCGATTGCCATGGCGACGCTGGCTGCCGGTTTTCTGCTGGGGCGCGTGACCGCCAAGCCGGCTCCGCTGTCGTTGCCCGAATATCAACAGGTGACGTTCCGCCACGGCGGCATCCGCATGGCGCGTTTCGCACCCGATGGCAAAACCATGATCTACAGCGCGGCGTGGGAAGATCGACCCATGGAAATCTACGCCACCCGCACGGAAAGCCCCGAGTCCCGATCCATGGGACTGGAAGGAGCCGAGATATTGGCGGTTTCGCCGCAAGGCGGAGAAATGGCTGTGCTGTTGCACAGCCACAACATTGAGCCTTTTATCAACTCCGGAACATTAGCGCGCGTGCCGCTGCAGGGTGGCGCTCCGCGCGAAGTGCTCGAAGGTGTGCAGTGGGCCGACTGGTCTCCAGATGGCGATAATTTCCTCGTGGTCCGCGACCTTAATGGACAGAATCGCCTCGAGTACCCTAGCGGCAAGGTCCTCTACCAGACCGCAGGCTGGATCAGTAGTCCTCGCTTCTCCCCGAACGGGAAATACATTGCCTTCATCGATCACCCGGAACGCCGAGACGATGCGGGCGTTATAGCCGTGATCGACATGAACGGCGTCAAGAAGACACTGTCAGAAGGATGGGAATCGGCACAAGGGCTAGCCTGGTCGCCCAGCGGCGAAGAAGTGTGGTTCTCGAGCGCATATATCAGCAGTGACCGATTTCTAAATGCGGTCACCCTTAAAGGAACAAAACGTCTCCTCGCGCGCGAACCCGGGACTCTGACCCTCCAGGACGTTACCCGCGATGGCCGCGTGCTTCTCACCCGCGACGTGGAACGAGTCGGCATGGTGGGTGTTCCCCCGGGCGGAACCAAAGAAACCGACCTCTCCTGGTTGGATTGGTCTGCTCCCCAGGACCTTTCCGCGGATGGTAAGACCTTGCTCTTCACCGAATCGGGCGAGGGAGGCGGCGAACACTACAGCGTCTACTCCAGAACCACGGATGGTGCACCAGCGGTTCGCCTCGGCAGCGGCTCCGCCGATGCCCTTTCTGCGGACAAGAAATGGGTGCTGGCCAGCCAGCCAGGTGTCCCGCTTCAGAGTGTTCTTCTGCCCACCGGGGCTGGTGAAAGCCGCAGGCTGAACCACAACGGCGTCTTGCTGCTCAGGGCGCACTGGATGGCCGACGGCAAGCGTTACGTCTTCATTGGCAATGAAAAAGATCGGGCCCTGCGCTTGTGGGTGCAGAACGTCGACAGCGATAAGCCCACGCCGATTGCTCCCGAAGGCGTTCGCGCCACGCAGTGGGTGATCTCGCCGGATGGGAACGAAGTCGCCGCCGTTCTGTCGGACCGAAAGGGTTATCTGTTTTCTGTCGCTGGTGGAGATCCAAAGCCGATTACCGGTTTTCCCGAAGGCTTCATTCCCGTCAGTTGGTCCGATGATGGAAAATGGATTTTCATCTATAACCCGGGTGAACTTCCCGCCAAGGTTGAACGCTTGAATCTGGCCACAGGACAACGCCAGCCATGGAAGACCCTAATGCCTCCTGACGCGGCAGGCGTCACCGACGTGGGACCGATCCTCATCACGCCCGACGCCAGCGCCTACGTCTACGAATACGGACGCACCCTCTCCGACCTCTACTTGGTGAAAGGCATCATTTAAGAACCAACCAGGGAGTCTTCGCACGTCCCTTCGTAATGCTGCAACTCCAGCTGTCGAAAACAGCCATTTCGCTCATTGAGGGTTTTGAGCGTAATAGAGATTTTTCGGGGGCTGGCTGGCCCAGGCCATTGCAATCCTTTTACACATGAGGGTGCCCCGCCCAAGTCCGCTTGGGCGGGGATTTTCGTTGGCAGGGCGCATCCGCGATTTCCACCATAAGTCGAAAGCGCGAGGTTATGATGGGTCACCCCTCCGTTAAAGGTCCGTCGTGAACTGTGGGCCCTCGAACAGAGCCCGATAGATTCCGCCGCCGAGGGCTCCGCCGATTAGCGGGGCTACCCAGAACATCCATAACTGTTGCAAGGCCCATCCGCCGACGAAGAGGGCTGGGCCGGTGCTGCGTGCCGGATTGACTGAAGTATTTGTTACGGGAATGCAGACGAGGTGAATCAGGGTCAGGCAAAGGCCGATGGCGATGGGCGCAAAGCCCTTGGGCGCGCGGCTGTCGGTTGCGCCCATGATGACGATCAGGAAGAAGGCGGTCAGGACAACCTCCGCCACGAAACCTGCGAGCAAAGAATAGCCGCCGGGAGAGTGCACGCCGTATCCGTTCGAGGCGAATCCGTTGTTCACGTCGAAGCTGGGCTGTCCGCTGGCGATCACGTACAAAACGCCTGCAGCCGCGATTGCGCCCAGGACCTGAGCGACCACATAGGGAAGCAAGTCGGAAACGGGAAACCGTTTGCCCACCACCAACCCCGCGCTGATGGCGGGATTCAAATGGCAGCCTGAAATGTGTCCGATGGCGAAGGCCATGGTGAGGACGGTAAGGCCGAAAGCAAAAGCCACACCGAGAAAGCCGATTCCGACAGTCGGAAAGCCTGCGGCCAGAACGGCTGCGCCGCATCCGCCGAATACCAACCAGAAGGTTCCGAAGAATTCCGCCGCCGCACGTTTGCCGAGACTCATGATTTCGCCTCCGAGATTGAATTACGCTGCCTTAGCCGGTTTGGATTTTATCCTCCCGCCGCCCCGGCGGATGCTATCAAATGCCATAGGGCCACCCCCGAAAAATACCAGTGCGAAGGCGATCGCGGCGAGCGCCAGAGGAAACTGATATCCGCCTTCCCCCAGCAGCCCGTGCTTCCAGTGCACCTTGGCGATGGCAACACCCATGTCGATGAGGATGGCCAGAGCAGCAAAGCGGGTGAAGAATCCGGCAATGACCAGGATGCCGCCGAAGAATTCCGCCGCTGCTGAACCGTAGGCCAGCCATCCCGGCAACCCCAGACTGCTGACAAATTGCGCGTGATGCGAAAGTCCGCCGAAAACTTTGCTGTATCCGTGGCCAATCATGATGGCGCCCAGCACGACGCGCAAGACGAGAAGCGCGAGCGGTTGCAGACGATCGAGGTAGCGCAAAGGGTTTTCCTCCCGGTAAGCGCTGAATAGATTACCGCATTGCTTGGGAGTTGCGGAAGTCATGCTGATCGAACCGGCAATGTTTGGGCGTACTCATAGTCGTCTTGCTGTTTCTGGCCAGATTGCCCAGCCATCGCGGCTTCTCCGCCTGTGCCGCGACCTTAGTAAGGTCTCTAGTACTTTGGTTACGGTTCCAGTGACACCGCTGCTTCCTGTCCGTGGGCAATACTTCCTATTGTATGCACGCGGTACATAGCTACTATATGTAGACATTCGCATCAGGCCTCGGTTGGTTACTTTCCAAGAAACAGGCATAAAACCCGGTAATTCTCGGAGATTGGCCTTCAGCTCTTGTGCTTTCAGGGCTGATATATGCTCGGGACACCTGAATTCACTCGAAGGCATTTTGTACGAGGAATTCTCCCCAACTTAGGCCGGTCGCGGCAAGCGGCAACGGGCCTCAAGTCTGAGGAAAGGGTTTTGAAACTATGGCCGACTCGCGGGAAGTCATGAATATTCGCCAGGCGTCTCAGTACCTGGGAGTCAGTCCCGACACGCTCTACAAGTATGTAGGCGAGCAGAAGATTCCGGCTTTCAAGCTGGGCAACCGCTGGCGCTTCAAGAAATCGAAGCTCGACCAGTGGATGGAAGAGAAATCCAGCCTGGTGGAAGCGAAGAGCAGAAAGAAACCGAAGGCGGCTGCCAAAGCTGCCGGGCAACAGTAAAGGCGGGCACATGTTTGGATTCGGATCGAAAACGATTGTTGGTCTGGATGTGGGGTCCTCGAGCATTAAGGCGGTTGAGCTGAGGAAGGGTCGCAATGGAATTGAAGTCGCGCACCTGGGTCTCGAGCCGCTGGCTCCGGATATCGTTGTGGATTCGATGATCGTGGACTCGGGCACGGTGTCGAGCGCGATCTCCAAGCTGTTTACGGATAATCAGATCAAGACCAAGAGTGTGGCAACGGCGGTGAGCGGGCACTCGGTGATCGTGAAGAAGATCTCGCTGCCTTCGATGAGCGATCAGGAACTGGCCGAAACCATCCAGAAAGAAGCAGCGCAACACATTCCCTTTGATCTGGCCGATGTGAACCTCGACTATCAGATTCTTTCGGAAGACGCCGGCAACCCGCAGATGGACGTTTTGCTGGTCGCCGTCAAGAAGGACAAGATCCTGAACTACACCAACGTACTCTCGATGGCCGGCAAGACTCCGGCTATTGTGGACATCGATGCCCTCGCTCTACAGAATTGCTACGAATACAACTATGAGCCGGCGCCTGGCCAGGTGGTCGCGCTCTTGAACCTCGGCGCGAGCGTGATGAACATCAACATCGTGAAAGGCACCACGCCGCTGTTCCCCCGTGACGTTAGCGTGGGCGGACACCAGTACACGGACTCGCTGCAGAAGGAACTGGATTTGAGCTTTGATGACGCAGAATCGCTGAAGCTAGGCAACAAAGTGGGCACGGTGAGCGAGGACGCCAAAACACCGATCCTGCAGCAGGTTACCGAGATTATCGTGCTCGAAATTCAGAAGACATTCGACTTCTTCCGCGCCAGCGCGGCGGGCGAGCACATCGAGAAGATTTATCTGGCGGGGGGATCCTCAAAGGTCCCGGGATTGATTGAGGCGCTGCGTCAGGAGTTCTCGCTGCCGGTGGAGATTTTCAATCCATTCCAGAAAATCGCGCCGCCAGCCGAAGGACCGGGAGTGGAATTGATCGAGCAAAACGCCGGCCAGTTGGCAGTTGCGGTGGGTTTGGCCTTAAGGAGTTTTGAAAACTTATGATCCGAATCAACCTGTTGGGACAAGCCAGACCGAAGAACAAACGTGCCGCTGCTTCGGCTGCGGCGGTCATGGAGATGGGCGAAGTTGGCTCACCAAAGCTGAAAGTGTTGCTGGTGCTGCTGCTCGCGGGATCGCTCAACGTGATGTATTGGTACCGGCTTGACAAAGAAAAACAGCACATTGCCGCCAAAATGGCGACAGCGGAGCAGAGAAACCGCGAACTGGCCGACGTCAAGGCACGTTACCTTGAGCGGCAACGCCAGGCGGAGAGCTACAAGCGCCGGGTCGATGTGATCGATCAGCTTCGGGCCAGCCAGTCCGGGCCGGTGAACCTGCTGAACACCATCGGTGACACCATCAACGGCACCGAAGCGGTGTGGCTCAACACCATGAAGGATCAGGGCGGCAGTGTCGATATCGAAGGCATGGCATTGAGCACCGATGCCGTCGCCGCACTGATTGAGAACCTGCAGAAGACGGGCTATTTCAAGAACATCGAGATCAAAGAGACTTATCAGGATGAGTCGTTCAAGGAAATGCAGGCATTCCAATTTGTGCTGACCTGCGAAAAAGGGAAGTCCTAAAGGCGGAAGAATATGGGGAACTTTGGCGAATTGTCGGGTCTCAAGCAGTGGGCAGCCCTGGTGTTAGGGGCAGCGCTGATCACCGCCGCATTGCATTTCACCTTGTTCAAGTCCCAGCGGACGGCGAATGATCAGGCGCAAGCCGCCCTGGAACTTAAACTTCGCGAGAATGCCGAGCTCGAGTCCTACGCCCCCAAGCTTAAGGACATGGAACGGCAACTGGCGAACCTGAAACAACAGCTGGAAATCGAGCGGCGCATCGTGCCCGACGAGAAAGAAGTCGACGGTTTCATCAAGATGCTGGATGCGGAGGCGCTGAAAGCGGGAATCGAAATTCGACGCTACACCGCCAAGCCAGTCTCGACTCGCGAGTTCTATACCGAAATGCCGTTTGAAGTCGAACTGGATGGGCCGTACTACTCGGTGCTCAACTTCTTCGACCGGGTGGGAAAACTGGAGCGCATCGTGAACATGTCCGGCTTGCTGATTGCGAGCACCAGAAAGCCGAACGACGCCAAAGTGAAGCACACGTATCAATACGCGCCCAACGAGAGCATCGTGGCCACCTGCGACGCGACGACGTTCTTCAGTCATGACCTGACGCCGCCTGCGGGCGCACCGGTCAAGGGCAAGGGAGGCCTATGAAGCTGGCGACTGGAATCTTAATCCTGGGAATGGGGCTGGGAACTGCGGCGGCGCAGAACCCGAGCATCGTCGACAACACCAAGGCCAAGCTGAATGCGGTGCAGCAGCAGAAGACGGCGGATACGAACGCCGCGCTGGCAGCGTCGCAAGGGCAGAAGGTGAACCCTCAACCCGCAGCCGCAAAACCGGCTGCCGCCAAACAGGCGAACGCGGTCCAGGCTCAGACGGCGACACCTCAGACTTCCAAGCCGCAAGCGGCAACCACCGCTCCAGCAACCGCGGCTAAGGCGGCTACAAAGACGACGCCGAAGGCCACGGCGAAGAAGACAACCACGGTGTCAGTGAATCAGCCGAAGGCGAAAGAACCGGCGGTGGCGGTCGAAGATAAGAAGAATCCGGTCGACCCCAAGAAAGATGACCACAAGATCAGCATGGCGGGCGGACGCCGCGATCCGTTCCTGAGCCCGGTAGTCAACCACAGTATGGGCGGTTCGGGCTGCAGCACTGGCAAGCGCTGCCTGGCAGTTGACCAGATTGCGCTCACCGGAATTGTGAAGTCGGACGCGGGCATGATCGCGGTCGTCGTCAACGCCATGAACAAGGCATATTTCCTGCGCGAGAACGATCCCGTCTTCAACGGATACGTGGTGAAAATCACGGGGGACTCGATCATTTTCAAAGAGACGATGCAGGACAAGTTAGGCAAGTCGTTCACGCGGGAAGTGACCAAGAAGATTTCGACCCCGGCAGTGTAACTGCGGGTGGAAAGCTGCCGGCTCGATCCGGCAGATGCGGCAACGAAATTTGAGAGACAGATCACGCGGCGAGCAAAACGCGAGCCCGTGGGGAGAAGGGAAATGCGAAAGCAATTGCTGGCTGTTTTGCTACCGCTGCTGATCTTGGCCCTGGTGGCAGGCGCTGAGACCCAGGGCACGAGCACAGGCGCGGACACGCGTGCCACCATACAGAAGGTGGACGTGATGCACGCGGATGACGGAATCAGCGTGGAGATCACCGCCCACGGACAGGTGACGCCCAAGCTGACAACGTTGGACTCGCCCGCTCGTGTGCTGGTCACTCTACCCAACACCGTGGCGGCCACCGCGCAGAATCACATCAGCGTGGGCAGCGATGGCGTGAAGGGTGTGCGCATCGGCTCTGACGGCCACGTGCCTCCCACCACCAGCGTCGTGATTGATCTGGTGCAGGCTTGTCAGTACGAATTGCTTCCCGGCGGCGACAACCGCATTATCGTCAAGTTGCACCCCGTGGCGGTGAAAGTCTCCGCGAAGGCGGCGACCCCGGCTCCGGCAAAGCCGCAGACCATCGCGGCAGCTGCGCCCGTCCCGGTCAAGACTGTAGTCGCGACGAGCAAACCAGCTCCCACGGCGGCGTCACAGGTTGCGGTTCCGGCCAACGATAAGTCTTCGAAGCAGACTGCCTCGGCCAACAACTTTGTCTTTGTCGAGCCGTCTTACCAGCAAAAGAGTGCGGCTGAAAAGACTGCGGCTGCAGACGAATCCGCTCCCACCGACCGTGCGGCCGGCGCGGCGGCGAAATTCGTAGACAAGCCCGAAGGCGATTTACTTGCGGGGACCAGTGCTGCCATGCAGCCCCAGGCGGCTCAGGCTCCGGCCACGCAAGCCATCCAACCGGCAGTGAATCTGGCTGCGGAGGACAAAGGCCAGAGCCACATGGTCAACCCAATCTCCGCTCCCAAGTACACGGGCGAACCGATTTCCGTGAACCTGAAGGATGTGGATCTGAAAGATTTCTTCCGCCTGATTCACGAGATCAGCGGCCTGAACGTGGTACTCGATCCCAACGTCAAGGGCGCTCTCACCATCGTGCTCGACGACGTGCCGTGGGATCAGGCGCTTGACATCGTGCTCAAGAACAACGATCTGGCCCGTCAGCTCGACGGAAATGTGCTCCGCATCGCGACCGTAGAAACGCTGCGCCACGAAGCCGAGTCCCGCCGGGCGGAGCAGGAAGCCGAGGCCCTGGCCGTTGATAAGCAGACGGTGACGCGGTTCCTCAGCTATGCCCACTCCAAAGATGTTCTGCTGACGCTGAAAAAGTTCCTGTCGCAGCGTGGCGACGCGGTTGCCGATGAACGCACTAATGCGGTCATCATCTCGGATATTCCCTCGGTGATGCCGAACATCGACCGCTTACTCACTCAACTCGATCGAAAGACGCAGGAAGTCGAAATCGAAGCTCGCGTGGTGGCCGCAACCCGCAGCTACGCGCGAGAAATTGGTACCCAGCTGGGGTTTGGCTGGGGCAACAACCCGACTGGCGTCGGTGGCGCGACCGCTGTAGGCACCTCGCCGCTTTCGACCTTCGGCATCACTCCGCATTACCCGATTGTTGGAACCACCCAGCCGACGGGAAGCACGGGCGTGCAGATTCCGTTGTTCTCGAACCTGGGCGCGACTGGGCCGACCAGCGGCTTTTCATTTATCAATGCCAGCTCCAATGTGCGGATCGATGCCATCCTGACCATGGCAGAGTCACGCGGGCTGCTGAAGATTCTGTCCCGTCCGCGCGTGGTCACGCAGAACAACATCCAGGCTCTGGTTCGCCAGGGCGTGCGGGTGCCCATCGTGACTCTGGCGCAGTTGGGCGGGCCGCCAACCGTAACGTACGTCGATGCCTTCCTGCGGCTGACCGTGGTTCCGCAGATTACTTCCGAAGGCACGATCTTCCTGAACGTGGACGTCGAGAATACGACGCCTGACTTCGGCCGTACGATCAATGGCAACCCCACCTTGATCACGCAGCAAGCGACCACGCAAGTCCTGGTCACCGATGGCGGCACCGTGGTCATCGGCGGCGTGATTCAGACCAACAACTCGATCAACGTCGCGCAGGTTCCGTTGCTCGGCAGCATTCCATGGCTGGGCGAACTGTTCAAGCACACCACCGTCAGCACCTCAAACCAGGAGCTGATTTTCTTCATCACTCCGCGGATCATCCAGACGTAGTCACAAGTTAGCAGTAAAGACAGCCGTCGGTTTCCTGAAGTACCTGTCAGGGACCGGCGGTTTTGTTTTTAGGGCGAGCACGATCAAGACGGTCGCCCTTACCGTCTTGGGAACTTCGCCCATGAGGGAAAAGGGCCGCCATCGGCTTTCTTCGGGGTCAGATTGTCAAAGATCGTGTCATTATCTATGAGATAGCACTATCAAACATGGATTATCTTGATTGATGCTGCTTCATGTTATGGAAGCGTTCCGATCGTCTTGAGGTAATCATATTCGGAGAGCGTGCCGGCCTTTTCGAGCATCGACCGCACCTCGGCGGGCGAGAGGTGCGCCGCAAAGCGCCGCTCGCTATCGGCGACGGCGTAGACGGTCATGCCTACTACCGTAGCTCCCTGTGTTAAGTCTTTCTCGACCACAGCGTCGAAGGTGTCCGAAGCCCGGTGGGCCAGCGTATCGTACTTATCCATGTCGTTCCAGAGAACAAGCGAAGGCACGCCGAGGACGTTCAGCGCTGCATGGTCCGTCTGAAACATAAGGTCGGTTTGGGAGTTGATGCCATCAGCGCGGAGTCCGCTGAGCAGCGGTTTGAGCGCTTCGACCGCACCCCGCTCGTCCTCGCGTCCCATGAGATACCAGCCTTTCGCCGGCTCTGCGCCGGTATCTGTGATCACGACGGCGTCAATCTTCGATAACTCGCTAATATGCTGGCGGGCATATGCGGTAGATCCAAGCGAAGCCTGCTCTTCGCCGCCAAACAGAGCGAAGCGAACCGTGCGGCGGGGAGCTCGATGAAGCGCCTGAATCGCGCGCGCAGCCTCGAGCACGCTCGCAACTCCGGTGCCGTTATCTTGCGCTCCCGTGCCAGGTTGCCAGGAATCGAGATGCGCCCCAACGATAACGACTTCGTCAGGGAGTTCGCTGCCCCGAATTTCGCCGAACACGTTGGGAATCTTCACATCCTTGCGAATTTTGTTCGTGAAGGAAAAGCTCACGGACACCGGACCTGCCTGAAGGAGACGCTGGATCAATAACGAATCTTCCAGGCCGACCTGCGCCTCTGGCAGGGGAGCAATCGTGCCGGTTAGATTCACCAGGCCAAGCGATTGGGCGCCGTTCGCGATTCCCGTGTTCACAATCGCAGCGGGCGACAACGAGCGCAGATAGTCACGGCCCTTAAAGATCGCGACGAGATCCGGGCTATCGCGGTAGCTTGCGCGATCCACGAGCGCGATTTTCCCGGCAATCTGGGCCTTCTCGGCTTCCAGCGCTTCGATTCGCAAACTTGCGATATACACAATTTCGCCCGCGATCCCTTGCTTCGGAGTCGAAGGGCTCCAGCTTGCCGAATAGATATGGAGTTGGTGATCTACGGGGCTGACAATACGTCCTACGGCGTTTCCCTCGGGCTCCCAGGTAGCGGGAATCGTCCATTCCTCGGTATGAACATTCACGAGACCAAGCTCTCTAAATTGCTGTTCGGCCCAGTCCACGGCATGCATGTAATTAGACGAGCCGGTCAGGCGCGGGCCTATCATATCCGCCAGGTGGCCGTCGTATTCGTACGCTTTGCCATTCAGGAGGCTGTCACCGATTAGCCGTTGCACCGCATCGCGAGTTTGAGGTGACACAGCAAAAGAGGCACCACCTCCATCGGATTGAGCTGTTAGAGCTGGAGGGAAGAGGGAAATCATAATACACAGCAGAGAGCGAAGCCGCATGGCCGGGATTCTAGCATTTTCCGCTGAGCCGGAATGCACAAGGCTTTCTGCTTCGGGAGATTTCCTTGACGATGCGGGCCACGCGCTGGTGACGGCCTACGCGTCGCTACGGCCGGCGCAATGGTCCGTGATGCTGGTCAATCGCGACCAGGAGAACGCCCATTAGGTCAGAATTGAATTTCACGAAGCCAAGGCTGTTGGGGGCTGGCCTATGCTCAAAGAACAGATGACCTGCCCTTCGAAACTCTTGGGGGGCAGGGGGCCCGCAGGGGTGCGTGGTGAAAGCATGCGCCCGCTCGCAACGCAGACGTGGGCCACCCGGTTTTTAGAACCCCTTGCCATGTGAGATCGACAGCAGCGGGAGCTCTACACGATCGCGGCAGCGGACAGGAGTGTCCGCTCTACACGATCGCAGCGGCTTGTTAAACTTTCAGGATGGATCATCGAGGGCGGCTGAAGCAGTTAGCGGATCGGTTTGAGCGAGAGCATCTGGATGCGCTGCTGGTTACACACCTTTCCAACATCCGTTATCTTTGCGGCTTTACCGGGACGTCCGGCGTGCTTGTGGTTAGCGAAGCGAAAAGCGTGTTCTTTACCGATGGGCGGTACACCGAACAGGCACGAGCCCAAGTGCAAGGTGCGCGGGTGGTGATTGCTCGCAAGCCGCCGGTCGCGGCTGCCGCTGAATGGTTGCTCGAGAACAAGGGCAAACTTGGACGCAGGAAGCCGCGGCGGCTGGGAATTGAGTGTGAGCATTTAACCGTCGCGGCGCGAACTCAGCTGGCGAGGTTGCTTCAGTCTGAGGTTCGGCTGCGCGAGACGCGAGGGCTGGTGGAACAGGCTCGCATGGTGAAGGATGCCGACGAGATCGCGCTCTTACGGGCAGCGGTAGCTTTGGGAGCGAGCTTATTCGACCGGGCGCTTGAAGCAATCCGCCCGGGGGTGAAGGAGAACGAAGTGGCAGCGGAGATGGAATATGCCGCGCGGCGGGCGGGGGCGGAGCAGATGTCGTTCCCCACGATCATCGCGGCAGGGAAGCGGTCGGCCTTGCCGCATGGCCGCGCGTCGACGGCCGTGATTCCATCGCAGGGGTTCGTGGTCTGCGACTTCGGTGTTATACTCACGGGCTACTGTTCGGACCGGACGCGCACGGTATACGTGGGCCGTCCTGCCGCGGACGACCGACGCATTTACGAGGCGGTGCGGGAGGCGCAGGTCGCCGCGATCGAGGCTGTCCGGGCTGGGGTGAGCGTCAGCGAGGTCGACCAAGCAGGGCGTAACATACTGAAAAAAAGAGGTTTAGTGAGACATTTTACACACTCGACCGGGCATGGTGTAGGCTTGGAGATTCATGAACCCCCACGCATCGCGGCAGGACAGAGTGAAATTCTGCGTCCGGGAATGGTGATTACGGTCGAGCCCGGGGTCTACATCGCTGGTAGCGGCGGCGTGCGAATTGAAGATATGGTCGTAGTAACTGAGCAAGGGTGCGAGGTCCTAACGCCCACAAGCAAGGAACTTATCACGATTTGAAGGCGAGCTTTCTTAGTTCTCAGCCGGGCATCGGAGATATGGCCGGGCCTCTCAGGTTGGCGCGAGAGAAGCAGGAAGCGGTCCCACCAGCAAACCATGAACCAGAAAGAACTGAAAGAACTCATTGAGTTCTTAATTGAAAAAGATATCGCCGAGTTCGAATTGGAGCGCGGCGATGTGAAAGTGCGGATCAGGCGTGGCGTCGAGCATGTCGCAGCCGCGCCGCCGGTAACCCACGTTGCAGTGCACACGGCTCCAACCTCGGGTTCAGAGGTGGCTGCGCCTGCTGTCTCGGCACCGTCGTCTGCTCTCGTCGAACGCGCCCTAGCGGCGCCGGCTGAAGAAGCGGGATTGCACACTGTGCGCTCGCCCATTGTCGGGACGTTCTACGAGTGTCCGTCGCCCGGGTCGCCGCCGTTCGTCAAGCCGGGCGACACTGTCGAGGTCGGGCAGGTGCTGTGCATTGTCGAGGCCATGAAGTTGATGAACGAAATCGAAGCCGATGTCGCCGGCGAAATTGTGAAAAAGCTGGTGGCTAATGGTCAGCCGATTGAGTACGGACAGGAACTGTTTGTGATCCGGCCGCGAAGTTAAGCGTGAGGGGCGGACACTCCTGTCCGCCGCCTTTGATGTTAGGTGGGGCGTTTTCGATTTCTTACACTGTGGCAACCAACGTCAAAAACAGCGTCCAAGAGTGTCCGCACTACACTCGTTTAATACATGTTCAATAAAATTCTTATTGCGAACCGCGGCGAGATTGCCCTGCGCGTGATTTGCGCCTGCAAAGAGCTAGGCATCCGCACCGTGGCGATTTACAGCGAGGCCGACCGCCATTCATTGCACGTCAAGTTTGCCGACGAGGCGATCTGCATCGGTCCGCCTCAACTGTCGCAAAGCTACCTCAACATTCCGGCGGTGATCAGCGCGGCTGAGATCACGAACGTTGATGCCATCCATCCCGGATATGGACTGCTGGCGGAGAACGCGAACTTCGCTGAGGTTTCCGAGACCAGCAATATCAAGTTCATCGGGCCTCCTCCCGAGATCACACGGTTGATGGGTGAGAAGGAAAAAGCTCGTGCTGCCATGAAGAAAGCGGGCGTGCCTATTTTGCCGGGGTCCGAGGGTATTCTCGCCAGCGATGGCGAAGCCATGGAATGGGCGCGGCAAGTCGGCTTTCCGGTGATCATCAAAGCATCGGCGGGCGGCGGTGGCCGCGGCATGCGCATCGTGCGCAATGAAGAGGAGCTACCTGGCTTGTTCAAAGCGGCGCAATCCGAGGCGGCAGCGGCCTTTGGCAACGGCGATCTCTACATGGAGAAATTTATCGAGCGGCCGCGCCACATCGAGTTCCAGATTCTCGCCGATCAGTACGGCAATGTCGTGAGCCTGGGAGAACGCGAGTGCTCGATTCAACGGCGTCACCAAAAGTTGCTCGAAGAGTCGCCGTCCACGCAAGTGTCACCGGAGTTGCGGGACGAGATCGGCAAGGTGTTGTCGAAGACGCTCTCGGAAATCGGCTACGTGAACGCCGGAACGATCGAGTTCCTGATGGACGAAGACCGGCGGCTGTACTTCATCGAGATGAACACGCGCATTCAGGTGGAGCACCCGGTCACGGAAATGGTCACTGACGTTGACCTCGTGAAGAGCCAGATTTTGCTGGCGGCAGGCGAGCGCATGGAAAAGGTTCTGCTTGGTCCGATCGTGCATCGCGGCCATGCCATCGAGTGCCGCATCAACGCTGAGCACCCGGAAAAGTTCACGCCATCGGCGGGGAAGATCACTGCATTTAACCCGCCCGGAGGCACCGGAGTGCGGATCGACACGGCGGCGTATGCCGAAGGCGTGATTCCGCCCTATTACGACTCGCTTATTGCCAAGCTGATCGTGCGCGGCAAAGACCGCACGGAAGCCGTTTCTCGCATGGCGCGCGCGCTTGAAATGTTTATCGTGGAGGGAATCTTCACGACCATTCCACTTCATCGGCGAATTCTGGCTGATCCGGATTTTCGCGCGGGCAAGTTTGATACGACCTTTATTGAGCGCTTCCTGGTAAAAAATGGAAAGTTGACGGCCAAATAGCAGTGCCTAGATGCCATCCTGAGTCCCGGCCTCAGCCGGGCGAAGGATCTCGCTCGGAGTGGCATAACTCTTGCACCGCTGATGCGATGCACAGATCCGCGACGATTTTGGGTATCCATGATCCATCTGCCTCGCCTTTACGCCATTCTCGACGCATCATACTTCTCTAACAGCCGGATTTTGTTTTCGACCACCGAAGAGCTGTTCGCTGGTGGCGTGACCTTGCTGCAATATCGCAATAAGAGCGGCAACGCCCGTCAGATGCTGGAGCAAGCGCAGGAGCTGGAACATAGGCTGGGCACTTCCGTCAAACTGATCATGAACGACCGTGCCGATCTCTGTTTAGCCGCGGGGTTTGATGGCGTCCACGTGGGACAGGAGGATTTGTCACCCGAAGGCGTGAGGAAGGTGATCGGCGCAAGACTCTGGCTGGGGGTGTCGACACATAACCCTGAGCAGATCACGGAAGCGGATGCGACCTCCGCGGATTACATTGCTATAGGGCCGGTGTTTTCGACTACGAGCAAAGCCAACCCCGATCCGGTTGTCGGCCTCGAAGGCGTCCGCAAAGCGCGGGCTCTGACACGAAAGCCATTGGTCGCAATCGGGGGAATTAATCGTGCCAACTGCCGGTCAGTTATCGAGGCCGGCGCGGACTCGGTGGCGGTAATATCCGACCTGATACAGGAGCCCCGAAAATCAGCAGAGGAAATCTTGCGCGTCTTAGGATAGAGTAGCGGCACTAATCGCGGGCGATGGCGCCCGCGCCACGCGAATTCTCAGGAGCCTATTGAGCATCGACGCGAAGTCACCCGTACAGATCGCCAGCGACTGGGAGATCCACAGCCACCAGGACAGGGAGTTGGTGAAAGGCCTCGGTCTGACCAGCGCGACTATGCTGGTGATGGGCTCGATGATCGGTTCGGGCATCTTTATTGTTTCCTCCGAAATATCCCGCGAAGTGAATTCTCCAGCTCTGCTGATTGCGGCCTGGCTGGTCACTGGTTTCATGACCATTGTCGGGGCCTTGTGCTACGGCGAACTGGCAGCGATGATGCCGCGAGCCGGCGGCCAGTACGTTTACCTGCGCGAGGCGCTTGGTCCTTTGTGGGGATTTTTGTACGGGTGGACGCTGTTCCTCGTTATTCAAACGGGAACGATCGCCGCAGTGGGAGTGGCATTCGGCAAGTTCCTGGGTATTTTCGTTCCCTCTATTTCTTCTTCGAACTGGATTCTGCATTTCTGGAAGGTTCCACCCATTCGGATTGGGCCCATGGTTCTGGGCAATATGGACGTGGGATTGAACACGCAGAACCTGGTGGCGATTCTGGTGGTGATTGCGCTCTCGGTGATCAACATTTTCGGTCTGAAGACTGGGGCGATAATTCAGAATGTTTTCACGTTCGCCAAGGTCTCGGCGCTGTTAGGGCTGGGCTTCCTGGGCTTGTTCATTGGACGTAACGCGCAGGCGTTAGCGGCCAACTTCCACGGGAACTTCTGGAGCAATGCCGGACTGACCGCTCAACATGCCGTGCAGGTCGGAGTAGGCGGACCCATCGTCATGGTAGGAACGCTGACCATACTGGCGGTGGCGCAGGTCGGGTCGTTGTTCTCGGCCGATGCCTGGAATAACGTGACCTTCACCGCTGGTGAAGTCAAGAATCCCAATCGCAATCTCCCGCTTTCGCTCGCCCTCGGTACTGGCGTCGTTATCAGCCTTTACATCATTTGCAATTTCGTTTATCTGAACGTATTGCCACTCGATGGCATCCCCAATGGCACGACCATCCTCGAACGCGGAATCAAATACGCCACCGAGGAACGCGTCGGTACCGCTGTCATGACGCAAATGTTTGGCTCGGCCGGGGGCTTGCTAATGGCCGCGGCAATCATGATTTCCGGCTTCGGGTGCGTGAACGGATTGATTCTGGCTGGCGCGCGTGTCTACTACGCCATGGCCAAGGATGGGTTGTTCTTCCGTAGCGTTGCGAAATTGCATCCTACTTACAAGACGCCCTCGGTTTCGCTCATGGTGCAGATGGTCTGGACGTGCGTGCTGTGTGTGTCCGGGAGCTATGGGCAACTCTTGGATTACATTGTCTTCGCGGTACTGGTCTTTTACATTCTGACCATCTTCGGATTATTCGTGCTGCGACGCACCCATCCCCAAGCCGAACGGCCATACCGCGCCATCGGCTATCCGTTACTGCCCGCAGTGTATATTGTGATGGCTCTGTTCATCGATGTCGTACTATTGCGCTATAAACCGCAGTACACGTGGCCAGGATTGATCATCGTGTTGCTGGGAGTTCCGGTGTACTTTTTGTGGTCGCGGCGGGCGGGAACACTTACGTCAGCTTAAGAACGAAGGAGAAACCAAATAGGATGGCGAACCTGCTGGCTACCAAGCCACTGAATCTGCTGATGGAAGAATCCCGTGAGACGGGCGAGCACAGCCTGAAGCGAACGCTCGGAGTTTTCCAACTTACAGCGCTGGGCGTGGGCGCGATTATTGGCGCAGGCATTTTTGTGATGGTCGGCCTGGGAGCACAGTACGCTGGTCCAGGACTCACGTTATCGTTCGTTCTATCCGGGTTGGGATGCGCATTCGCCGGACTCTGCTATGCCGAATTTGCCGCCATGATTCCTCTGGCCGGCAGCGCTTATACCTACGCTTACGCTACGCTGGGCGAATTGCTGGCTTGGGTCATCGGCTGGGATCTGACGCTCGAATACGCGATGGGCGCGAGCACCGTTTCTTCCGGTTGGTCAAACCATTTCATTGAACTGCTAAAGATCTTCAATATCCAGATGCCGCTCTGGCTGGCTTACGATCACTGGACCGCACTGAAGACCGCGGAAAACGCTATCGCGCGTCAAATGGCGCAGGTTTCCGATTCTTCCCTGGTGCCGGGTAGCCAAGCATTTCTCGACAAGGTATCGGCGATCATCAGTGCGCAGTCTCCTGAGTTGTTGCAGCGCGCACACGATCTGCTGGGCGCGCCGCACTTGTTTGGCATGGAAATCGGGTTCAACCTGCCCGCATTTATCATTGCCTTGGTCATTACGGCGATTCTGGTGATCGGGATCCAGGAAAGCGCCGGCTTCAATACCGGCATCGTCGTGGTAAAAGTTTCCGTCGTGCTTTTCGTTATCGTGCTGGGCGCACATTACATTCACCCGAGCAACTGGGGAACCGACTGGAGTTCGTTCGCCCCCCATGGCTTCGCGGGAATCGGGGCTGGGGCGGCGTACATATTCTTCGCCTACATCGGCTTCGATGCAGTTTCGACTACGGCTCAGGAAGCCAAGAATCCGCAGCGCGATTTACCGATCGGCATGATCGCTTCGCTGGCAATTTGCACCGTCTTGTATATTGCCGTGGCTGGCGTTCTGACGGGCATGGTGCGCTGGCAGCAGATTAATATCGAGGCTCCGGTAGCGCGCGCATTTCTCGACCGTGGTTTGACGACGGCCTCCCACATCATTACCTTGGGCGCTCTCGCCGGGCTGACAAGCGTGATGCTGGTAATGCTTCTCGGCCAAACGCGCGTGCTGTACGCCATGGCAAATGACGGTCTTTTGCCAAAGAAATTCTTCGCCGCAGTCCATCCCAAATTCCGCACGCCGTGGAAAAACACCATCCTGGTGGGCCTGCTGGCAGCAATTGTCGGCAGCGTGACCCCCATCGAAGACATCGGAAGAATGGTGAACATCGGCACGCTGCTGGCTTTTGTGATCGTGTCAATCTCCGTGGCTGTGTTGCGCTATACGAATCCCAACCAGCCTCGGCCTTTCCGAACACCGTGGGTGCCGTTGATTCCAATCCTCGGCGTTATCTCGAACGGTTACATGATGCTCAAGCTGGGCATGTGGAATTGGATCCGCTTGGTTGCGTGGCTCGCCATCGGCTTGATCGTCTACTTTACGTACAGCGTGAAGCACAGCCGGGTGCAGGCTTTGCAAGCTGGCAAGGGCGAGCCGTCATTGCGCTGACTCACGGGTGAGTTTATCGAGCCTTCCGCTCACGCGGAAGGCTTTTTTGCTTTATAGTCGTTTTCTGGCGCTTGGTCCTCGGTCGTTCTCACCGGCTTTCGACCAACGATCACGGACCAACGACGAACGACGAAAGACCGATTGCATGAAAATCGTTACTGCTGGCGAGATGCGTGAGATCGACCGCGTCACCACCCAGCGCTTCGGCGTGCCTTCGCTGACGCTGATGGAAAACGCTGGAGCTGCTGTCGCCGATTTTGTCGTGTCCGAATATCCATCGGCCGCGCGGATTGGGGTGATTTGCGGCAAGGGCAACAATGGCGGCGACGGTTTTGTGGCTGCCCGCAAATTGAAGGCAGCCGGCAGGGAAGTGCGAATTGTCTTGCTGGCCGAGCCGTCGGAGTTGCGCGGCGATGCGGCAGAGATGTTCGCAAAACTTCCGGTAGCGCCTGTGATTGTGCGATCCGCCGAAGAGTTGAAGCAGGAGTCGGCGCGGGTAGTGTTCGAATCCGAGGTTCTGCTTGATGCGATTCTCGGTACCGGCTTTCGACCGCCCGTGAGCGAGTTGTATGGGGAAGCCATCCGGCTGCTGAACGCGAGTTCTGCGCCGGTGGTTGCGGTCGACATTCCTTCTGGTGCAGATGCCGACGTCATGGGCGAACAGGCGGGGACGGTTGCGCGCGCCGACGGTGTGGTTACTTTCACAGCTCCGCGTCCCGTCCACGTCTTTGGAAGATTGACGGACGGGCCGACTTTGATTGCTCCGATTGGCTCGCCCGACGAAGCCATTGTTTCGTCCTTGCAACTCAATCTGATTACTCCCGGCGAGATTGCACCCCTCGTCGGCCCACGTCCGCTCGACGCCAATAAAGGAACCTTTGGCCATGTGCTGGTCATTGGCGGTTCGGTCGGCAAGGCAGGCTCGGTCGCGATGGCGGGAATGGCAGCGCTTCGAAGCGGCGCCGGATTGTCCACGGTTGCGACGCCAAAGTCGGTGCTCGCTACCGTCGCGGGATTTCACCCCGAAGTTATGACGGAGCCACTCGATGAAACCAATGCCGGCACGATCTCGACTCGCGCCGGCGAACGCTTGGACGCGCTAAGCAAAGGTATGACGGTTCTCGCCGTGGGGCCGGGAATCTCGCGCAATCAGGAAACCTCTGAGTTCGTTCGCAGCCTGGTCGTGAAGACCCAAACTCCCATGGTCCTCGATGCCGACGGCCTCAATGCATTCGAAGGCCGAGCGGGCGAACTCAATGGGAAGGGTCGAACCCTGGTGATCACGCCTCATCCGGGCGAGATGGCTCGTCTCACTGGATCGACCGTCGCAGCAGTGCAACGAGATCGACTCAACGTTGCTCGTACCTTCGCCCGCGAACACGAATTGATCGTGGTGTTGAAGGGACATCGCACGCTAATCGCGCAGCCCGACGGATCGGTTTGGGTGAACACCACGGGAAATCCGGGCATGGCAACCGGAGGCACGGGCGATATCCTCACCGGCATGGTCGCCGGTTTGATGTCGCAAAATCGTGAGCACATCGTGGATGCAGTGATTGCCGCGGTTTATCTACACGGTCTTGCCGGTGACGTCGCGCGCGAAAGCATGGGCGAACATTCGCTGGTCGCGACCGACCTGGTGACGGCCTTGCCAGAGGCCTTCCGCCGGGTGCAAAAGTCAGCTGCCGCGAGTTCTAGGGTGGAAATTCGTCGGTAGTCCGGTTTCCCCGGACTCTCTAGGGAGCCCTGACGCGCCAGTCCTTACGAGTTATCGTTACTGCTACGAACCGAGCGAGAAGCTGTACAATGCCGTCGGCTGGGCATCGTATCCGCCCGACGGGAGCCAGACATGCACAAACGGTTGTGCTTCGCAGTCGTTGCAGCAGTTCTATTTGCCGCCGTCGTCGTCGTGGGTCAGCAGCCTGTTCGCGACCCGAGGAAAGAACATGCGATTTGCGAACAGTTAGCCGTGGTGGATCCGGCTGTCGTGGAAACGTTTCAGCGTGCTACGGCCGCGATGGACAGCCGAGACTATTCGCAAGCGGCTCAGTTATACCGCGAGGTGTTGAAGCAGGCTCCGGCATTTTCACCCGCAATTCGGCGCTTGGGGTTTTCCCTGGCAGGTTTGGGGCAGACCGATGAGGCACTCGCACTGCTTGAAAATGCTGTGAAGATCGAGCGATCGCCAGACAACCTCATGGGCCTGGCCGAACTGTTGACCTATCCGGGCGAAAAGAAAGAAGGCAGCATAACGCAAAGAGAGAGGGCCCTCGCGCTGGCGAAAGAAGCGAATGGGCGGAACCAGAACTCTGCCGATCCCGACTATGCTGTACTGACTGCGCAGATTGCGCTGAGCCTCAAGAACGAGGAAGAGCTTCGGCAAGCAACGGAAATATTGGTGCGCAAGTACCCTAACCAGATGGCCACGCACTACTTCAATGCCATCCGTCTGGCCATGGATGAAAGCTGGATCGCAGCCGAAGACGAAATGAGGAGCGCGCAGCGACTTGGGCTGCCGGCGCAGACGACCGAAGCTTTCTTAGCCTCCGGCATTCATACCCGTGCCACCGCGTGGCGCTGGGTACACTACGGACTCTACCTCCTTGCGGCTTGGGTGTGCGGTCTTTTCACATTGTTCGTCGCGGGCAAAGTCTTTTCGAAAATGACCCTGCGTTTTATCGAGAACGCGGAACACGACTCCTCAGTAAGCGGCGCGGAAGCCGTCTTGCGCAAATACTATCGGGGGCTCATCAACGTCGCAGGCACGTACTACTACGTTTCCATCCCGTTTGTGATTTTTCTGGTACTCGCGGTAGCTGGATCAATCGTCTACGGGTTCCTTGCGATTGGCCAAGTGCCGATCAAACTGGTGGCAATTTTCGTGATCGGTGCGATCGTTACGGCCTACAAAATGCTCCACTCCCTTTTCGTTCGAGTGAATTCCAAGGAGCCAGGACGCAGCTTGAGTCCGGAGGAAGCGCCGGGCCTGTGGAGTCTGACCCGCGAAGTCGCGGACAATCTTGGGACACGCGCGCTTGACGATATCCGTATCTCTCCCGGAACCGAGATGGCCGTTTACGAACGCGGAAGCTACCGTGATCGCCGAAAGGATCTCGGGCGACGCACGCTTGTAGTGGGACTTGGCCTGCTTCCCGGCTTTGACCAGACTCCATTCCGTGCGGTGTTAGCGCATGAGTATGGACATCTTTCGCATAGGGACACGGCGGGAGGTGACGTGGCTTTGCGTGTCAACCATGACATGATGAAGTTTGCTTACGCGATGGCTCGCGCGGGTCAGGCTGTTTGGTGGAACATCGCATTTCAGTTCTTGCGCATCTATCACTTTCTGTTCCGTCGCATCAGTCATGGCGCAACGCGGTTGCAGGAAGTCCTCGCCGACCGGGCCGCTGCCCGGCTCTACGGATCCCAACCATTTCAGGAGGGCCTGCGACATGTGATCCGCCGCCAGATTGAATTCCACCACTTCGCGGGCAAGGAAATTCAGGAAGCTGTAGAATCCGGCAGAGCTTTGCAAAACATCTACGCCCTCGAAATGCAACCCGAAAAACTACTCGAAGAGGAGATTGATCACGCCATCAATCGCCAGACGTCTGAAGACGACACGCACCCAAGCCCCGAAGAGCGGTTCCGACTGGTAAGTCGCGTGATCTGCCAACACGCGCAGGCTCCTTCTGGCCCGATGTGGGATCTTTTCGCGGACCGTGAAGCGATTACCAAGGAAATGAGTTCTCAGATCGAGAAGATCGCTAAGGGAGTGTCCGTCTAGGTCATTCAATCCCGGGCTTTGCCAACGGGCAGCACGATTTCAGAAGAATTGGTTGGCCATTCGGAACTCTCTGATGGTGGAGGCTAAAGCAAACCAACGACTTGGCCCGTTCCCCCAAAGATCTTCGCGTGCATTAGGCAGTCAGCATAGCTATCTGATTGCTGCTTGGGCACTTAAGTCGTCCGAGGTAGCTGGAATCCGGACTACTGCTTCCGTAATCTGCCGTGCAATCCGGCGCCATGGCATAGTGATGCTGGCTATGACACACTTCCCTCAGACTCACCCTCAAAACCGGGCGCAGCGAGTCCAATTCGGAAGCACAATCCCCGTGGTTATTAAGCTCAATGACGGGCGAAGCGCGCGCGCCAAGCTGCAAACTATCTCCGAGACTGGCGGCATGCTGCGATTGGCCGGGGCCCTTGAGCAAGGCAATCTGGTCGAGGTCACTATCGAAACCGAATCCGGCGCAGTGAAAGGCATGGCGGAAATCCTCGAACCGACGCTCAAATCCAAAGACGGAATTATGCAGCCGTTCCGCTTCATTGCGTTGGAGGACGGTGATCACCTTACGCTGCGCAACGCCCTGGACACGCGCGTGGACAAGGACTTCCTCGGGCTTCGTTCTCCCCAGTGGGTTGCTCCGAAAAGATCGTAGAGCGGCAGCGTCCCCAGTAGCGCAACTCAACTTCTGCGACACTCAATTTTCCATTGTCATTTCGAGCGCAGCGGGATCGGCCGCGAATGCGGATGATCCTGCGGAGTCGAGAAACCTGCTTTTTCATGGGCACCGGCAAACAGCAGGTTCCTCGGCTTCGCTCGGAATGACAAGAAGTGTGGCTGGTCCGTCGTTTGCTGTCCCCACGGCCAGGGCTGAACACTCGCTATACTGGTGTCCAGACGCCCCATGGAGACACGAGAATTCATCACCCAATCGCCGGAGGAGACGGTTGCCCTTGGGCGTACATTGACTGCGATCCTTGTTCCGCCGAAGATCGTTGTGCTTCGCGGCGACTTGGGAGCGGGCAAGACTACGCTGGTCAAAGGCATCGCGGAAGGATTTCACGCGGCTTCGGAAGAAGATGTGACCAGCCCCACCTTTACTCTGATCCACGAATACCGCGGACCTGAAATCATTCTTTATCACATCGACTTGTATCGCGTGGATACGCCGCGCCAACTTGAGACTCTTGGACTCGACGACCTGATAGCGGAAAACAGTGTGCTGTTGATCGAGTGGGGAGAAAAGTTCGCGCGATTCGAGCGGGAACGCGATGTGGAGATCGCCTTGGAACGAGCGGGAGAGAACGAGCGACGAGTGCGGATCAGCTAAGGCCTTTACCACAGAGTCACAGAGGAACGCCGAAGATTCCTCTGTGTCTCTGTGACTCTGTGGTGAAAGCGATCAAAATCCCATGATGTTATAACCGCAATCAACGTAGATAACTTCGCCAGTAATTCCGCTGCTGGCATCCGACGCCAGGAACACTCCCGTAGCCCCGACTTCGTTCACATCTACGTTGCGGCCGAGAGGTGCGCGCTCGGCGTGAGTCTTGTGCATGTCGCCGAAGCCCGCGATGCCGCGCGCCGCCAAAGTCTTGATCGGGCCAGCGGAGATGGCATTCACGCGAATGTTCTTCTTGCCCAGTTCAAACGCTAAATAGCGTACTGTGCATTCCAGACCAGCTTTAGCTACGGCCATCACGTTGTAACGGGGCACGACTTTTTCGGAGGCGTAGTAGGTCATAGTCATGATTGATCCACCATCGTCTATGAGCGGAGCGGCGGCGCGGGCGACTGCGATGAGTGAGTAGACGCTGACATCAAGAGCTACCCGGAAACCCTCGCGGGAAGTGTTGATGAAGTCTCCCTTGAGCTCATCAGCCGGCGCAAAAGCAATGCTATGTACCAGAACATGCAGCTTGCCATAGCGCTCTTTCAGTTGAGCAAAAAGCCGATCGATTTCAGCGTCATTCGAAACGTCGCATTGGAATGCTTCCGCACCCGGCAGCGAAAGAATCAGGTCTTTGGCCTCGAGCGCCATGCGCTCGTTCTGATAAGTGATTGCCAGCCTGGCTCCGGCACTGTGCAGCCCTTGCGCGATGGACCAGGCGATACTGCGCTTATTGGCGACTCCGAAGACGACGGCGATCCGACCTTCAAGGCTGGAGGACATGCAGGGCTCCTTTTAAATTTGAAGCAAAAGAATAACAGCGGGGAAGGCTTATTTACCACAGACCCACAGAGTCACCGAGAAAATGTGCGCGCAAAATCTACCCAACTGAAGCTGTCTCTGTGGTGAAACGTTTCTTATTCCACGGGTGTCGGCTCCGCTACCGGGACAGGCCAGCTGGCGCTGATGAACGCAACCGCATAAACCAGTCCGATGATGGAAAATCCGGCGACCAAACTAATCTGCGCCACTGCTCCCACTAACAACGCCAGGCAGATCTGCAGCGCCGTTCCGGCGAAATAAAATGCGTTCTGCACTCGTCCCATGAAGTGCTGCGGCACCTGTTCCATGATGCTCGTGTTCATGGCGACGCCGCTGACCCCGCGTGCCGATCCCATCGCAGCGTAAAGCAGAACGGCGATCACGAACATGGGAGAAAGCGGAGCCAAAATCATGCTGATGGTGAGCAGGCCCATGGAGATCGCAATCGCCCGTCGATTGCCCAGTTGCGCGATAAAAAAGGGAGCATATAGCACACTCACGAAGGCACCTGTCCCCCATCCCGCATTCAGCCAGCCATAACCCACCGCTCCCTTGTGAAACATCTCGCTCAACGGAGGCGTGACCACAACTCCGGTCATCATGGCGGCCAAAAAGAGCGCCCAACTAAGTCCCAACAAAACCAGCGCGCGTTTGCCGCGAAGAAATGCGATCCCTTCGCGCATCTCGCGCACAAAGCGTTCGAGCGCGGTCTCGGCGGCCACTAAGTCAGCTCGCAACTCCGCCGGACGCGGCACAACGTGCCTTCCCTTGCGCACGGCGAAGTAACAAAGAAACGAAACCAGGTAGGTGAAGAAGTCGATCAGCAACACCCCGCCGAGCCCGATGCGGTTGTAGACAAACCCCACGATCGAGCCCGCGATTAACCAGCCTCCCTGCACTCCTGCCAGTAGAAAAGTGTTCGCGTGGACGAACTCTTCGCCGGGAGTCAACTCTTGAATCAATGCGGTGATGGTCGGCCAGAACATCCAGAAGCCAGCTGCCACCAGCGTGTTCATCAGATACAGTTCCCAAATTTTCGCTTTGCCCATGAAAGCGAGAATGGCAACGGTGAGAATAATGACGGCGCGCAAGGCGTCGAGCCACATAACCAGCCGCCGGCGGTCTTCGCGGTCGATGATGACGCCCGTGAAGGGCAGCATCAACATGGCTGGAATCGTCTGCAAGACGGCGAACATCCCCAGCGCAATTTCAGAATGCGTGGCCTGCAGAATGTACCAGGCAACCGCGGCCGCATTCATGCCGCTGCCCAGCATGGAGATCACGTTCGCAGCAAAGACAAAGCGGAGCGCCGGCTTCTGCAGAATGGACCGCATAATCTAATTTAAATGAAGAGGAGGAAGTCGCCAACCCGGGGATCGCTAAGACGTTTTGTATCTCGGCCATCGGACTTGAATCTTGCTAGCCTCCCAGAACAGATACACGGCCAGCATGATCATCTCGGGCTCGATGGGATGTTTGTATCGAGGGAATGGCATCACCAGGTAATACGGAAGCGGATAGATGAGCAAAAAGCAGGCGAGCAGGAAGGCGCCGCGCTTTCGATCGCGAATCGTTAGCCACAATCCCGCGAACGCAAATACGGCTCCCAGCAAGAAATTGGTGTGGCGGGAGATCCTCAAATCGTATCCCGCGACAATGGCCGCCTGGGGGGGAGCAATCCAGAAGTAAACCGCTCGTTCTATCGTGTACCAAAGAAATCGTCCGGGATGCTCGCGAATGAACTGCCGGACTTCTTGTTGCTTCTCGGCCATGAAACCAAGTTCGCCCAATTCCTGGAACCTCCGCATGGCTTCGGGATTGTTTCCGGGATGCTCGTTTCGCGTCCAAAGGCCCGAGGATTGATCGTTGTTGGCCTCGTACATTTCGAGCGGAAGGTTGTCGCGAATGAAGATGAATTTGCCGAAGGCCTGGTAGTTGCGAACGAGCCACGGGCTCATCAGTAGAACCGTAGCCAACATAGATAGCGTGGCTCCAGCAAATTGTTGGGAATGACGCGGCAATCGGTACAACAGCCAGAGCAAACAGAATGGCATCATGCTGAGAACTGCGGTATTGGTCAGCGCGATTATGCCCCAGAGCAGGCCGAACAAAAGCCAAGTGCGGCGACGCGGAGGCTCGTCAGCCATTCGCAACGTAAGCAACAGAGCCAGGCTCAATAAGAACGCGGTAAGGCTGGTCTCCCAGACCACCCGCACCGGCCAATAGATTGCGTAAGGGAAAACCGCCCAGGTCCAGGCGGTAGCGCGTGCCACGGGAATCCCATAGATTCGCTCTGCAATTCTGTACAGCGTAAGGCAGGTGAGCGCGGCAAAGACGCTATTGAAAGCGAGAATTACCCAAGCGGAAAGTGCGCTGTACACCCCGAACAACTTGAAGACTCCACCCAGAATGTAAGGATAAAGAGGCGGCGCCCAAGCGCTAGCGCCGGTTGGCAGGTCCGTGGGCGAACTGAATCCCTGGCCGGTGGCGATCGATCGGGCAAGACGGCCCATCTCCCATCCATATTGAAAGTGATCCCGGCGAGGCGTGATCTGGTAAGTGTGGCCAATCGTAATCACCGCCAGACGTAGCCATAAGGCCACTAGAACGATGAAGAGGATTGAACGATAGAGTGGCTCACGCGCGGATCCCTCCGGCCGGTTTGCCTCGGGATTCGTGAGCGCGTTTGTTCCCTCGCGATCTACGCCTCGCATCGGCTCAGACTACAGCATTGACTCTTCCCGTGCCACGGCTCCGGGCGGGGTAAAAGGGATAGAAGGATGCGGGCGTCACCATCCAGTTGGACGCGGGAAACGCATCCTTCGTCGGAACACTTGCACGCTCGTCCATTCGGAGCTACGATTCCCGCGCGAAGCTTGGAGGTGACTATGAAGCGCAGTCATTGTCAGTTCGTCGTGACGGTTGTGTTTCAGTTGGTCTTCTCTGTTATCGGGCACGCGCAGCTGGACAAGATCGTGATCCCGGCGGGCACACCGGATGATCAGGCGCTAACCGCCATTGCGAATGAGCAAGACCCGCAAAAGAAGCTGGCAATGTACCAGGATTTTCTGCAGAAGTTCTCGGTGAATCCGGCGGCTGTGGCTTATGGCAACTGGCAACTCTCACAGACTTACCAGGCGGCGGGAGATCTGCAGAAAGCTCTCGAGTACGGCGACAAGGCCTTGGCGGGTTCTCCGCGCAACCTCGACATTCTGGTTTCGCAAGCCGGCATCGCTCAACAAATGAAAGATAACTCCAAGACCTTTGACTATGCCATCCGGGGCGGCGAACTCTACAACTCCCTGGGCAAGCAAGCTAAGCCAGAAGGAATGAGTGACTCAGAATTTGCCCAGCGCATCGAAGACGAAAAAACTGCTGCCAAGAACTCCGACGAATTCCTGGAGACCGCCGCGTTTAATGTCATTGTGGGGGAAGCTGACGCCAAGAAGCGCATGGCTTACATCGAACGCTTCACGCCCACCTTCCCCAATTCGCGTTTTCAGGAACAGGTAACGTCCTACGCAATGATGTCGCTGTCGGATCTGAAGGACACCTCGCAGTTGATCGCCTATGCCGAAAAAACGCTGGCTGCCGATCCGAACAACTTGCCGGCCCTGCTCCTGCTTGCCGGTACTTATGCCGACGACCCCAAACCCGGCAGCGTAGCCAAGGCCGTTAGCTATTCGCAGAAAGCGATCGCGGTGGCCAAGGCTGACGCTCCCGATTCCGATCGCACTCGCAAGGTTTCGGCAGGAGTAGCCCATTCCACGCTCGGCTACGCTTACATGAAACAGGACAAGACGGCGGCAGCGATTCCAGAGTTGAAAACTGCTACGGCGCTTTTGAAAGGGCAAGACGATCAGCAGTATGCCATTGCCCTGTACCGTCTCGGCTTCGCTTATGCAAAGTTGAACAAGACTACGGAAGCGCGGGACGTCCTGCAGGAAGCGGTGAAGATTTCAGGACCAGTGCAACAACCGGCGCAGGATCTTTTGGCCAAGGTGAACGCGGCCCGCGCGAAGGGCAAGTAGCCGGCTCGGCTATTGTTTCTGCGGATCGGAGTAGGGGCTTACCCTTCTCAATGTTTCGCCAATTCCGCCGAGAGCAGGTTGGCTTTGACTGCGAGATTATAGGCGCGCTGCACGTCTCCTTCCTTCGTCGCCGCGTTGGCTTGATCCATGTAGCTCTGGACTTGCTCAACCGTGGCCTGTTCGCTCGCGGTGAGTTTGCGTCCTGAGATTTTCTTCAGATTCGCGTCGCTGCTGGCCAATAATTGCTTCGTACTCTCGGCCTGGTGGGAAGCCTGTTCCGGACTCACTGCCGACGACATATCCGGTTGAGAATCGTCCCTGCCCCCATCAGGCACAACCCTTTTTTGCGGAACTGTCCCCGACGGCGTCTTTTGGGTATCTGTCCCCGAGGCTCCCTCTGTGGTCATGGTACTGCGGGCCCGAGGCTTCTTGGCTTTGGTGACTGCAGGCTGCGGAGACTTACAGTCCGATTTCGGCTGCGAACCAGATCCCGAACTCTCAGGACAGGGGTGGGCAGTTGCTGCTGGTGGCTGTTGCGCAGCGGTTGATTGGTCGGGAGCTTTTTGCTGATTCGACTGTGATGGCGAAGCAGGGTTTTCCCCAGATGAATTGGCCGCTGGCTTATCCTGCGGCTGCGAAACAATCATCGCCGCGATCGAGGGTTCGACTGCGCCCTGCGCCCAAGGCAACAGGAGACACATTCCGACAATGGTGGCCAGAGGCATTTTCCAGTGATTCGATGCTCGCGGCAAACGACAGCCGCGAGTTAAGCATGCGAGAATTTTACCGCCGAACCTGGGTGGCCGCACTTTCAGGAATTCGGAACCGTCAGGCCCTGGGCAACGGCTTGGCCATTTTCGCCGTTCGTCCCAGCCCGGATGTCCGCCAAAGGCAAGCGAAGTCGGAATGTCGTGCCCATCCCTTCAACCGTCTCAAAATCAATCGAGCCGTAGTGCCACTGCAGCGCTTGATAGGTTTGTGCCAGGCCGATCCCGCTGCCGCCTTTTCTAGTGCTGAAGTACAGTTCGAAAATCTTTTCCTGCAGATCGTGGGGGATCCCCATTCCCTCGTCACGAATCTCAGTAAGGACGCTATCCTCATCCCGCCGAACTGAGATGGTCAAGGTCCCCCCTCCTGGCATCGCCTGCATGCCGTTGATGATCACGTTCAGGATGGCTTGTTTCATTACGTCGACGTCGACCTTCACTCCTAGCGGTTCAGACCCAAACCTGCGCTTTACCGTCACACCGTGCTGCTCAGTGTCGGGCGTCGACAGCAGGATCACATCCTCCAGCAGGCGGCGCATATCGATTTCTTCGAGATGCAGATCGCGAGGCCGGGTGAAGTCCACCAGGATCTGGACGACGCGATCCAGTCGATGAATCTCGCTTCCGATAATGTCCATGTGGCGGCGCGTATCGGGGTCGGTCTGTTTGAGCTTGGATTGAAGCAACTGCAGATGCAGCACGATCGCATTAATGGGGTTCTTAACTTCATGGGCGACGCCGCGGGTGGTACGGCCGCTGGCTGACATCTGACGCGATATTTCGATCTCATCCTGAATACGCCGCACCGACTCGGCATCCCGCAGCGTCAACAGGGCCCCGATCGCGGAGCCCCGTTCCTGAATGAAATCCAGAGAAACCTGCACCCGCTTGGTGTTTGAAGACTCCACTTCCCGCTGGGCGACGGGCTGCCGCATTTCAAAACCGTCAAGCACCAGCGCGCCAAGTACGGAGTCTCGCGTGAAAATCTCTTTCACCGTTCGACCCAGCAACTCCCTTCTAGGACGGCCCAGAAACCGTTCTACTGAAGCGCTCACCAGAACCACTCGCGAATCGCTGGTAAACAACATCAAACCGTCCTGCAGGTTCCCCATGATCTGATCCACGTTATCTTTCAACGCAGAGAAGATTTCCCTGGCATCGCGCATCTGGCGGCCCAGGTTGTCGATCTTCTGGGTCACAAGCCCATATTCATCGCGTCTCCCTTCTTTTTCCGTGATGGGCTCGGCTTCCCCAGCGGTGACATTATCCAGCCGTCGGCTGATTTGTTCGAGCGGGCCGAGCGCGATGTGCGAGAGTCCTGCCGCGATCAACAGAGAGAGGAAGATCGAGATGCCGCAGAACGTTACGGCCTGCTGTAGCCGCTGAGTGAGTTCGCTTTTGAGAAACACGGTCGAAACGCCCAAGCGGATACTGCCGAACGGCTTTCCGTCGAAAAGCAGGGGTTTGCTGACATCGTAAACAATGGGCGGATTGTAGATCAGACGGAGCTGCCGCCGGAATTTGGCACCCTGCACGATGCCGAAGTCAGGACGATTCGGGATAGTCTTGTTGATCAGCGAAGGAACGCTGTGGAGAATTGCCTTGCCATCCCCGTCCAGGATGGCGGCGTCCTGGATCATTGGCCAATCGCCGGCGGCCGATTCTATCATCGCGTTCAGATCAAGATTGGTCGCAAAGTATTCGGCAATCGCTTGTCGGAGCTTAGCGGGGTTACTGGTATCAACGCGGGTGCTAGTGAAGTCTGGGGTCTCAGTGTCCGCAATATGAGCGAGTTGCTCGCCCAGATAGTTCGCGGTGTCACGCGCGTATGCAACCCGCTGGCGCAGTATCTCCGAAAGAAAAACATAGGAAAGAGAACACGCCACCGCAGCCACCATGAAGGTAATGGCGAGCACGATTTGGGTCTTTCGGCGCATACCTCGTTAGCCCTCGTTCAAACCCGCCCGGCTAGTCCTCCTTGGCCAAGGCGGCATCTGCCGTCGCGTTCCCGTATTCCTTCAGCTTATTATGCAGGGTTTTCAAGCTGATGCCGAGAATCTCAGCAGCCCGGGTCTTATTGTTGCTGGTCGATTCGATGGTCTTCAGAATCAGCCGGCGCTCCGCCTCTTCCACCGTGGTCCCCACACCGAGATGAATCGCATCCGGATCCTCCGATGACGTATGAATCGTGGCTTGACCAAACCCTGGCGGCAGATGTTTGGTTTCAATCACCGCACCCTCGCAGACGATCACCGCGCGCTCCAGCGTGTTGCGCAACTCGCGGACATTGCCGGGCCATGAGTAATTGTGAAACAAATTCAGCACGGCCTCGCTCACTGCCGCCACTTTGCGTCCATGTTTAGCGCTCATATCCTTCAGAAGTAAGTCCACTAATGCAGGAGCATCGTCTTTGTGATCGCGCAAAGGCGGCATGTGAATGTTAAAAACATTCAGCCTGTAATAAAGATCGTTGCGCAACTCGCCGCGGGCCACTGCCTCCTCGGGAACCTTATTGGTTGCCGCAAGGACGCGAACGTCTACTGTGGTTTCCACCTTGCTTCCTAAGCGCCGCAGTTTGTGATCTTCCAATACGCGCAGCAGCTTGGCCTGCGTGCCGACCGGCATCTCGCCGATCTCATCCAGCAATAATGTTCCCCCCTCCGCCAGCTCAAAGCAGCCCGTGCGGCGCTCGAGCGCACCCGTGAATGCTCCTCGCTCGTGTCCAAAGATCTCGCTCTCAATCAGGGTTTCGGGAATCGCCGCGCAGTTGATGGGAACGAACGGCTTGTTGCGGCGGGGACTGAGCTCGTGAATCGTGCGAGCCACCAGTTCCTTGCCCGTGCCACTGGCGCCGGTGATCAAAACCGACGCCGTACTGGGCGCCACCATTTCAATCAGGCGGAAGATCTCCTGCATCTTCTTCGACGCCCCGACCAGACTCCCAAGTGAACCCGCGTCGCGCAGCTTTCGTCGCGTAACCTCAAGTTCGACCCGTGTCCCGAGCAGCGCTGACGCGTTCTGCAGAATCGTCCGCAGCCTTTCCGTATCGATGGGCTTGGTGATGTAGTCGTAGGCGCCCATGCGCATGGCTTGCACCGCGCTATCAATTGTTCCTTGAGCTGTGACCACAATTACCGCGATGGTCTTGCTGTCGCTGGCGATCCGTTCCAGCAGTTCCAGACCTCCCATCCGCGGCATCTTGAGGTCGGTCACGACAAGGGAGGGCGCCCAGGTGGAAACCTTTTCGAAACCCTCGGCCCCGTCTCGGGCTGTTTCGGCGCGATACCCCCACGCCGAGACTAGTTCCGCAAGCCCGGTTCGCTCGTTCTCTTCGTCTTCAACAATCAGCACTTTTTCTTGACTCATAAACCTCAATTCATTCCTGGCTCGCAGAAGAAGTACCGCAGTCATTATTCAAGCTTGCCGCCCTTGCTGCAAGGTGGATGCGATCCCTCGATGCGTGAAAATGCCGATAGTATGGCCGATGGGCGACATTCGAGAGACTTGCTTCTCCAGTCGTACGGGGTTTCGCAAGGACCCGGCCTTAATAGTCTGCCGGAATCAGCCGACGCTCGAATCTCAAATCAAGACACACTCTAACAGTTAATCGCTGGACGCCGCCAAAACGTTCAAGTAGAATGTTTGCTCTGAATTTCTTATTATGAAACCTGTACTTCTTTTAGAATTGTCACGAGACGTTGATGAAGTAGTGACGTTCTAGCGGTTGCCATGCGTGGATTCCCAGTCTTGCACGTCGGGCATGGTATATAAGCTGACTAAATAAGTTTCGGAGGAAGATATGTCGTTTCATCCCAGGACAAGAAGCGTGCGTGTACTGCTTACGAGTTTCTTGCTGATGTTAACTGTGGTTCTGCTCGCGGCCGTCACTCTGGCGCAGGACGTGGAGACACCGAAGTACGAAATCTTCGCCGGCTACCAGTGGCTGCATCCAGGCGGGACTGTTCCAACCCCATTCGGGAACTACAACGCCCCCGTCGGCATGAAAATTCCAGATATGCCGGCGGGCTTTGGCACCTCGTTCACTTGGAATTTCCAGAAATATTTCGGATTGGAAGGCGACTTCGGACACAACTGGGATGACTACGAAACCACGGTGTCGGTGGGTCCCAAGGCGACCTACCGGACCGAGAACGCCAACTTCTTCTTGAATACGTTGCTGAGCTACAACCGGCTCGGGGTGAATGGTCTACCCAACGGGAATGGCATTGGCGCGATTCTTGGCGGCGGTATGGATCTGAAGATCACTCATATGTTCTATCTGCGTTTGTTCGAAGCGGATTACGTGTGGGCCCGTCAGAACTATTCGCAAGTCGTGTCTTCAGCCTTCCCTGATCTGCGTCGAGTCTCGCTCGAGGGAGTCCGGCTGCGCACTGGCTTGGTTTTCAACTTTGGCTATCCTCCCGCTGTGACGCCGAGCGCAAGCTGCTCGGTACAGCCGAGTGAAGTCATGCAGGGCGAGCCGATCACGGCCACCGCCTCCGGCGCCAACTTCAATCCCAAGCACACTCTGAACTACGCTTGGAGCGGAACTGGCGGAAAGGTTACCGGCAAGGACAACACCGCCAGCATCGACACGACCGGAGTGGCTGGCGGCAGCTATACCGTCAGCGCCCACATCACCGATCCCAAGATGAAGACCGGCGGCGAAGCGACTTGCACCGCGAACTACACAGTCAAAGAGCCGCCAAAGAATCCGCCGACCATGTCTTGCTCGGCTAGCCCAAGCTCGTTGCAGACGGGTGGAAGCTCGACCATCACTTGCACTTGCACGAGTCCCGACAACGTTCCTGTCACGGTGGCCGGTTGGACCGCCAGCGGCGGAAGCGTTTCAGGCAGCGGCAACACTGCGACCTTGAACACTACGGGAGCGTCCGCCGGTCCGATCACGGTGAGCGCGACTTGTACCGATTCACGTGGCCTGAACTCGCAAGGCTCTACCCAGGTCAACGTTGAAAATCCGCCACCAGCACCTCCGCAAGCCAGCAAGCTTACGGATTGCGGCTTCGAAAATATGGCCAAGATCAAGAAGCCGTGGCGCGTGGACAACGAGTGCAAAGGCAAACTGGACGACGTGGCCAAGAACCTGCAGCAGAACGCAGACAACAAACTGGTCATCGTCGGCAATGCCGAACCTACCGAGAAGCGTCCGAACCTGGCGGCTGAACGCGCCGTCAATTCGAAGGCCTATCTCACCAGCGGCGAAGCCAAGCTGGGCATCGATCCAAGCCGGATCGAGTGCCGCACTGGCAGCGCTGGAACCATGACCGCCGAATACTGGATCGTTCCTGCTGGTGGAACGTTCACAGAAGAAGGCACGCAGCCAGTGGATGAATCGGTGGTGAAAGCGGTTCCGGATCATCCCCACGCTGCGCCCAAGAAGAAGGCAGCGAAGCCCGCAGCTCAGTAAGCAGCCCGGGTTAAGCCAACGAACAGAGGCCGGTCGAGCGCTATGCTCGACCGGCCTTTTTCTCATTGAGTCAGAAGCGACTGCAGACATTTCGATGTTTGTGACGCCGATCACCTAGGGCAGCAACTAAAATCACTGCCGAACCTGCCGAATGCCTTTAAACCTAGAACAGCCATAAAACACCGGAGCTTCTGCACGATAGATGCTGGGAGGTGCAAGGCCATCGGTGATTGTTTTCTGTGGTAGGCTGCGTGACTGACTGGCAACAGGAAACTCGCAGCCTTTCTAATCCCGAAGCACTCTCCAATCGACATACCAACTGAGTAACGGCGAAACCGGATTACGTTCCGCAAGGATTCCAAGCCCCGACGACACTATCCTGGAATACAGTTGCCCCGATGATTTTTTGGCGAGCGAGGTGCAAGTATGAGCACAGGGAATCCGTGCCTCGTGTGGGTTAGCAACGGCTTGCCAGGCGGTGAGCTTGTGATAGAGTGTCAACCGATTTTGAGTTCCAGCCGACTTATCCCCAGGCGCTGGAAAGGACCCCGCAATTTTGATCGCTTGGGCTGGATTTTGAGAGCCCGTCTCCGATTTTGGTTTACATGTTGAATTGGCATTTTCGGACCGGAGCCAGGGGAGGTAACTAAGTATGAAACGTATTTGGATTGGGATCTGTTTGGCGCTGGTGATGGTTGCGACCGCGAATTGGTTTCCGGGGCGGGCGCAGGAGACCGGCGCGCCAGTGCCGCAATCGCCTGGGAACCCGGCTGCCTCGAATCCGCTGAAGATTGGGCTGCTGCACTGGTACCTGGCTGACAGTGCGGCCGTTTTCACGGTGGGCAGCCAGCCCTACGGCCTGGCGTTCGATGGAGCCAACATCTGGAGCGCGAACTTTGGCGACGGCACGGTCTCGAAGGTGCGAGCCAACGACGGGGAGGTCTTAGGGACATTTCAGGTCGGAACCGGGGTTGAACCCTACGGCATCACCTTCGATGGTGCCGACATCTGGGTGTCCAACCTGCAGGCAAGCTCGGTCACTAAGCTGCGTTCGAGCGACGGTAAGAACCTGGGAACCTTCCGCGTAGGGAGGGGACCGTCCTGGATGACGTTTGACGGTGCAGACATCTGGGTTCCGAACGGGCCGGACAACACAGTCAGTAAGCTGCGGGCCTTCGACGGCAAGACGCTGGGAACGTTCACCGTAGGCAACAGTCCCATTGCGACCGCTTTTGACGGCTCGAATGTGTGGGTAACGAACGGGGGCGCTAATACCGTTACCAAGCTGCGCGCCAGTGATGGCAAGGTCTTAGGTACCTTCACCGTGGGCAACGGCCCGCTCGGCATTGCCTTTGATGGAGGCAATATGTGGGTGGCCAACCGCGATGACGGGACCGTGAGCAAGCTGCGCGCCACCGATGGCAAGGTTCTTGGCACATTCCCGGCACCGGACGGGCCGTACGGAGTCGCCTTCGATGGCACTTATATCTGGGTAACAGGGGATCTCTACACACGGGTTTTGCGAGCCAGCGATGGGGTCGAGGTGTGGGCGAGAGAGCTACAAACCACCGGAGTGGCCTTTGACGGAGCATACGTCTGGATCGCGGAAACCAATAGAAATTTTGTGCACAAGTTCTAGCTTCTGACGAGAGGGACGATTCAGATGGGTCCGCCAGACCCTTGGCTGGATTTTTGAGGGCCCACCTCCGATTTTGGTTCGCATGTTGAATTGGCATTTCCGGACCGAACCCACGGGAGGTAACTAAGTATGAAACGTGTAAGGATTGGAATGTGTCTGGCGCTGGTGATTGTTGCGACCGCGAATTGGTTTCCGGGGCGGGCGCAGGAAACCGGCGCGCCGGTGCCGCAATCGCCGGGGAACCCGGCCGCCTCGAACCCGCTGAAGATTGGGCTGCTGCACTGGTACCTGGCTGACAGTGCGGCCGTTTTTTACGGTGGGCAGCCAGCCCTACGGTCTGGCGTTCGATGGAGCTAACATCTGGAGCGCTAACTTTGGCGACGGCACGGTCTCGAAAGTGCGAGCCAACGACGGTGAGGTTTTGGGGACATTCCAGATCGGAACCGGGGTTGAACCTTATGGCATCACTTTCGATGGCGGCAATATCTGGGTTTCCAACCTGCAGGGCAGTTCGGTCACCAAGCTGCGGGCTAGCGATGGCAAGAACCTAGGGACCTTCGGAGTGGCTAGGGGTCCGGGTTGGATGACCTTTGACGGGCAAGACATCTGGGTGCCATGCAGTCCGACCAGCACAGTGACCAAGCTGCGGGCTAGCGACGGCAAAACCCTTGGGACCTTCCCAGTGGGCCTCGGTGCTAACGCCTCTGCATTTGATGGAGCCAATGTGTGGGTGACGAATGGAGGGGCCAGCACAGTCACCAAGCTGCGGGCCAGCGACGGCAAGGCCCTAGGGACCTTCCCAGTCGGAAATGGCCCGCTCGGCATCGCCTTTGATGGAGCCTATATGTGGGTGGCCAACCGAGATGATGGGACCGTGAGCAAGCTGCGCGCTAGCGATGGCTCGGTTGTCGGCACGTTCTCCATCCCTGGGGGGGGTTACGGCGTCGCCTTCGACGGGACATACATGTGGCTCTCGGGTGATGTCCTCATATATGTTTTGCGGGCCAGCGACGGAGCAGTCGTAGGACACAGGAACCTACAAACCACTGGAGTGGCTTTTGACGGAGCGTACGTCTGGATCGCGGAAACCAACAGAAATTTTGTGCACAAGTTCTAGGAAATCAACAAACGAAAAACTCGATGAGGAGGAAACTATGCAAAGTGGCGCGCCACGGCACTCTACTGTTTTCTGTCACTTTTCCTGTTGGGATCTAGCCTTCTCCGATCAGCTGCCCAGAGCGTTAACATAACCACGGCGCAGCCTGGTCTGATTCTTGAATTCCGCGAATAAAGCTTCCACCTTCTTTCCTTGTCGGCGCACAGCGCAAGGCCGCGAGGTCCACGTGTCCACGTCGGTCCCCGTGGCTAACGTTTATAAACATTGGGAGTCAATTCCTGGGGGTTCATAACGTGCTTTCTCTCGAACGTTGGACAAAATCAGGCTTCGTCATTGCATTTGGGATCCTGTTTGGTTGCTCCCTGGGTTGGAGTCAGTCTGGTTCCGGGTTGGATCTCTCGCAGCTTGATCGCTCGGCCGACCCTTGCATGGACTTCTACCAGTTTGCCTGTGGGGGCTGGCGGGCCAAGAATCCCCTTCCTGCGGACAAAGCTCGTTACAACCGCTACGAAGAGATGGCGGAACTTAATTTGACAAAGCTGCGCTTGCTCCTGGATGCGGCCGCGCAACCCGGGGGAAAGCACGGCGCTGTCGAGCAACAAGTCGGCGACTACTACGCCGCGTGCATGGACGAAAGCGAGGTAGAGCGGAGGAAGGCGAAGCCGCTGGCGGCCTACTTCTCGCGCATTGCGTCGCTACAGGACAAACGCGCGATGCTGACCCTGGCAGCTCAGCTCGAGGACGACGGCTTGCCCATGATGTTTACTTTTGGGTCCGCTCCCGATCTGCACAACTCTTCCATGGACATCGCGGCGCTAGATCAAGGAGGGCTGAGCCTGCCGGATCGGGATTACTATTTGAAAACTGACGCCCAGTCGGCCGAGCAGCGGGAAGAGTACAAACGCCACGTCGGGAAAATGTTTTCTTTCGCCGGTGTTTCGGAGAGCGCCAGTAAAAGCGATGCCGAGGTCGTGCTAAAGCTCGAAACAGAACTGGCGAGGGGATCGATGGATCGTACGGCGCGCCGCAGCCCCGAAAATCTCGACCACAAAATGTCGCTTGCGGAGTTTAATGCGCTCACTCCCAATTTGTATTTCACGGATTTTGCGAAAGCTGCCACCGCACCGGGTTTCGACTCGCTCAATGTGGCCACCCCAGGCTTCTTCCGGGCGTTGAACGGGTTGGTGGACTCGGTGCCCTTGAATGAATGGAAGGTCTACCTGCAATGGCGAGTTGTGCATGCAATGGCGCCAATGCTGTCCGACGATTTTGAAAATGAGAACTACCGGTTCAACGTGCAATATCTGCGGGGCGCCAAGGTGATTCCGGCGCGGTGGAAGCGTTGCGTGAGATCAGTCGATCAGCAGCTGGGCGAGGCCTCCGGGCAAATGTTTGTGGACAAATATTTTGGCGCTGAAGGCAGGCAAAAGGTTCGAGAGATTGTAGCCAACGTACTGGAGCAACTTCGACTCAGCATTGCGGAATCCGATTGGATGTCCGAGGCGACCAAACAGAAGGCGTTGGTGAAGCTGGCAAAAATCAATCGCACGAAGCTTGGTTTCCCGGATCACTATCGCGATTATTCGAGCGTTCAGATCAAGCGCGACGACTACGCGGGAAACTACGTCCGCTCCAGCCACTTTGAAGCGAAGCGGCAAAAGGACAAAATTGGAAAACCGGTGGACAAATCGGAATGGGACATGACTCCGCCCACGGTCAATGCTTACTATTCGCCGGAGATCTCGGAAATTGTTTTGCCCGCGGGCATCCTGCAACCGCCGATGTTCGATCTCGGCGCAGACGAGGCCTACAGCTATGGTGCAATTGGACGGGTGATCGGCCATGAGTTGACTCATGGCTTCGACGATGAAGGCCGGAAGTACGACGCCGATGGCAATCTGACCGACTGGTGGACGGCCGCGGATAGCAAGGCCTTTGATGAGCGGGCGTCCTGCATTGAGAAGCAATACTCGCAATATTCCCCCGTCGATGACGCGAATGGAAAGCCGCTCTACCTCAATGGCAAGCTGACACTGGGCGAGAATGTGGCGGACAACGGTGGCTTGAGAATGGCTTACCGCGCCTACCTGAAAGCGCACGAAGGCCAGACGCCGGAAATCGTTGACGGATTCACTCCTGCACAAAGAGTGTTTCTGGGCTACGCCATCAGCCGTTGCGAAAATGTCTCGGCGGAATTCTCGAGAGTGCTGATTCTGGTGGATCCACACTCTCCGGGCAAGTTCCGGCTGATGGGCCCAACCGTGAATATGCCGGAGTTCCAGGACGCGTTCAGCTGCAAGACGGGACAGCCGATGGCGCCCGCGAATCGGTGCAGGGTCTGGTGAGGCGCGATCTCTGCGGATGCAAGAAAGGAGAGTAGTGAGTGGAAGACTGTTATCGACACTCAAGTCTGAACGCTACACTGCCCCCATTTCACTGTCGGCAACGACGACGCTCAAGGCGATGGCCATCGCACCATCTTTTGCTAAGAGTCCGAGTGTGCGGGGCAAGTACGTGGTGAAATCAGTTTGGCGAGATTACCCTTCCCTCCAAAAGGCCCGATTCTCGCCTCCCACGGGAGGATATCTTGGCGCAAGCTGGCTTCGTTGGTTAATCTATTACGCCCAAACCCCTGAATAAGCGAAATCGCTTGGGTTTCGTCAACTGCCTGGAGATCGCCTCGGTATCAGCGTGCTTAATGCGGGGACGTACCCTCGGTTTCCCTTTTCGACTAGCAAACTTTTGTCTGGACCTATAGCGCCTGATCAGTTAATATAAATCAACTTGTGATTATCTATATGATAATGATAAGTTGAAGATGTCATAACTCCTTATTCCGGAATATTTTACGTATAAGTCCTTATTCTTCAAAGATTTTGCTGGTAGTCTGGCTGTAACCCCATCATTCCAAAGGACCAGGGGGGAGGGGGGTACCCCGTCGCAGAGGTAAATTCCCAAAATGGCGGCTGACCCGCTCTTTGAAAGGTGACTCCTCCCGAGTTAGATTGGATTAACCCAAAAAGCCATGGCCGAGAAGCTCACACTCTTTGACAAGATCTGGAACGAGCACGTGGTTTGTGTGCCCTCGGGACAGCTGCCGCTGCTCTACATCGATCTGCATCTGGTCCATGAGGTCACTTCGCCGCAGGCGTTCGAGGGCTTGCGCGTAGCTGGCCGGAAGGTGCGCCAGCCTCAACGCACAATTGCGACGGTAGACCACAATATTCCGACCGAGCCTCGCGGCACACCCATTGCCGATCCCATTGCGGCGCGGCAGATTCAGGCTTTGCAGCAGAACTGCAAGGATTTCGGTGTGCCTCTGTTTGATATGGATTCGTCCGACCAGGGAATCGTGCACGTGATCGGTCCGGAGCTGGGACTGACTCAGCCGGGCATGACCGTCGTCTGCGGCGACAGCCATACCAGCACGCACGGCGCGTTTGGGGCACTGGCCTTTGGCATCGGAACTTCAGAAGTGGAGCATGTGCTGGCCACGCAGTGCCTGCCGCAACGCAAGCCGAAGAGCATGCAGATTAATGTGCGCGGCAAACTTGGCGAAGGAGTGAGCGCGAAGGATCTCGCGCTGGGGGTAATTGGGCAGATCGGCATCGACGGCGCCACGGGTCACGTGATCGAGTACACCGGCGACGCGGTTAGCGGGCTTTCGATGGAAGGCCGCATGACTCTCTGCAACATGAGCATCGAAGCTGGAGCGCGAGCCGCGATGATCGCGCCCGACGAGATTACTTTTGCTTATATGAAAGGCCGACGATTTGTCCCAAGCGATTGGGACCAAGCCCTCCTGCGCTGGCGCGCACTAACTTCCGACCAGGGAGCACAATATGACGCGGTCGTCGAAATTGACGCGTCGCGGCTGGCGCCATTTGTTACCTGGGGAACGAATCCAGGAATGATCGCGCCAGTCGACGGGCGGATTCCAGAATTGGGAGAATCGCAGACCGATCGTGCCGCGTTCGGGCGCATGCTCGAATATATGGGCCTTGAGCCGGGAACTCGGATCGAGGATATCTCCGTCGATCGCGTTTTCATCGGCTCCTGTACCAACTCGCGGCTTGAAGATTTGCGGGCCGCGGCTCGCGTTGCGAAGGGACATCGCGTTGCGCCGAAAGTGCGGGCCATGGTTGTTCCCGGCTCACAGGCCGTAAAACGAGCCGCCGAGCAGGAGGGCCTGGACAGGATTTTCCGCGAGTCCGGCTTCGAGTGGCGCGAGTCCGGGTGCTCGATGTGTTTGGGTATGAATCCCGATATCCTGCAGCCTGGTGAACGCTGCGCCTCGACTAGCAACCGCAATTTTGAAGGCCGCCAAGGACGCGGGGGACGGACACACTTGGTAAGTCCCATGATGGCTGCGGCAGCCGCCATTTCCGGGCATTTCACCGATATCCGCAACTGGCGTTTTCGTTAACCTTAAACATCGCAAGTTCGCAGCTCGAGCGTTGTCATCCTGAGCAAAGCGAAGGATCTCTGCAATTTGCCTCTGGTGCAAAGATCCCGGAGTGAGATAAGAATGCAACCCTTTCGCACACACAAGGGTCGTGTCGCGCCGCTGCATCGAGCGAACGTGGACACGGACCAGATTATCCCCAAGCAGTTCCTGAAACGAATCGAACGCACCGGATTTGGTGAGTTTCTGCTATACGATTGGCGCCGTACTAGCGACGGCAAACTCGACCCCTCATTTGTTCTCAACCATCCCCGCCACGCGGGCGCGAGTGTTCTGGTTGTGGGAAAGAATTTCGGCTGCGGATCTTCGCGAGAACATGCCGTCTGGGCGCTGGAGGATTTCGGCTTCCGCGTTCTCATCGCTCCATCGTTTGCCGATATCTTCGCCAACAATTGCGTAAAGAACGGCGTACTTACGGTGGTCCTCAGTAAAAATGAGGTAGCGGACATCATGCGCCGGGCAACGGATGTTGACGACTATGAGATCACAGTCGATCTCGAGCAGTGTAAGGTCCACGACGGGCATGGATTATCCGCTTCGTTCGAAATCGACGAGTTTACCCGCCATTGCCTGCTCGAGGGGCTGGACGATATCGGGCTCACACTACAGCATGAATCTGAGATCAGCGCCTATGAAGCCCGGTATTCACCGCCAATTAGATGACGCCGGCGCGCTCGGAAAAGTCCGAGTGAACGTGAGCTTAAAAATGGGCGCGGCAAATGTCCGAATGCGCGAGCCACATCGGCAACTCTGCGCTCGGGTACAATACTCTGACTCGCATAAGCGATCAGGCGGTGGAGAAGAATGGCTGAGGCTTGGAAAAAATGGGAGGGCCAACTCGTTAACGAGGAGTTCCCGTTGCTCAGGTATCTGGGCGGCTCAGACCACAGCGCAGTCTTTCTGACCAAGCGCGCTGATCGTGAACCTCAGGATGTCGCGATCAAACTTATCCTCGCCAATGCGGAGAACCCTGAGCTCCAGCTTTCCTGGTGGGAGCTCTCGGCAAAACTATCTCATCCTCATTTGCTTCGACTCTTTCAGCGTGGCCGCTGCCAGTTAGATGGTATGGAACTGCTTTACGCTGTCACCGAATACGCGGAAGAGAGCTTGTCGCAGATTCTTCCTTATCGGGCGCTCACGTCTGCAGAAACACGAGACATGTTGCAGAGTGTTGCCGAGGCGCTGGCCTACGTTCACGCCAAGGGTTTCGTTCATGGTCACATCAAGCCCACGAACATCATGGCGGTCGGCGAACAAATAAAGATATCGAGTGACGTCCTTTGCGGAGTCGGCGAGTCCAGCCGCGTGCTGGGTGCGCCCAGTGTCTACGCTGCGCCCGAAATCGCGGACGGCGGAGGGATGACGCCGGCATCTGACGTTTGGTCACTGGGGATGACGCTGGTCGAAGCTCTCACTCAGAGTCCGCCGGCTTGGCATGGAACCGAACCGACCGAACCGCTGCTTCCGACGACATTGCCGGAGCCATTTTTCGATATCGCCAGTCACTGCCTGCGGCGGGATCCGCAGCACCGATGGACGGTCACTGACATCGCAGCCAGGTTGCGGCAACCCTCACCCCCGCCGCAAGTGAAACGAGAAGACAAAATAGTCGAGCCCGAAGGCACATTTCGAAAACGGGGATACTTGGGTCCAGCTGTCGCCGTCGGAGTGTTACTGCTCGCTATTGTTGGCGCGAGGTTGCTTCGCCGCGCACCGGCCGGCGAGCCCTCGAGTGCGGCCGAATCTTCGACGCAGCAGCAGAAGGCCGAACCCTCACCCGCCGAGACCACGCCTGCTCAGACAGCTCCCGTGCAGACGGCGACAGAGAAAAAGCATCAATCCAATGCTCGGGTTCCACCTGCTGCGGCGAAGAACTCGACTGGCCCGCGGACTTCCGGCGCTGTGGTTCAGCAAGTCTCACCTGACGTTTCCAAGAGTGCTTTAAGAACGATTCAAGGCAAGGTCAAGGTCAGAGTGAAAGTTACGGTAGACTCATCTGGCAAGGTAGTCACGGCGAAGTTCGATTCTCGCGGCCCCAGTAAATATTTTGCGGATCGGTCACTACAGGCGGCGCAGCGTTGGACGTTCAGGCCGCCCCAAGTCGATGGGCAAGGTGTTCCGAGTGAATGGATGCTGCCCTTCGAGTTTACGAGAAGCGGGGCCAGCATTCATCCAACGCAAACGTTTCCGTAGAACATCACGCCGCGGGCCTCTCCAGTTCTTCGCGATTCCAGTTCCCCAGGTTTGCTCCAACGTCGTAAGTGCTCTGCAGGAATTCCATAAGCGTGACCTTTGGCGATGCCGCGCGGCGAACATCGTCGTACATCAGAAGGAACTCGTGCATCTGGGGATGATAGAAAGCCTTCGCCGGGCCGACCTGCGCTTGCGCGAATCCTGCGGGTTCGGGAACGGCATAGGCGTAGAAGGCCGCATCCTTTATATCGCCGCCACCGGGCCAGAATCCGGCGCTGATTACTTCGTGGGAATACGCCTCGCGGGTGATCGGGTCGGCGCCCTCTCGCGCCGGAGCGCGGCGGCCAGAGAAGCGCGTAACAGCGAGATCGAAGCTGCCCCAGAAGAAATGCACAGGGCTGCTCTTGCCGATAAAGCGCGACCGAAATTCCTTGAAGATTTCGTCCGTGGCCACGAGGATCCGCCAGAAGCGGTTCGCGTATTCAGGGTCGTACGAAGCATGTTTCGTATCCAGGTCAAAAGCGATCGGGTCAGGAACTTCGCAGGGCATATTCCAAATTTTCACGTGAACATCGAGTGACGCCAGGCACTCCATGAACTCCCGATAAAAATCGGCGACGGAGCGCGGTGCCAGCGCGATTACTCTTTCCATATCCTGGCTAGTCCGAATCAGCAGCTTGTGGTGAATGAAGTCGAATTGAACTTCAAAGATTCCACCGCTATAGGGAATCGGAGAAGTTGTGAGTCCGGCAGAACTGACGTAGAGCGGAACTTCCCACCAATGATTTAATCTCGGGCTGAGCGCCAACCGGATTTTACCGACGATCTGCGTCCACATGTGGAGTGTCGCGTAGGTATCCTTCCATGCGCTCAACGGCAACTCCGGCCAGAGTTCAGAGTTGATGATCTCGACGTTCATATGCGCCTCGCGACAAAACCGGTGCGGAATGCAGGGCCTATTTTACTGCACTCTGAGTCACGTTGAGCGACAGATCAGGCCCGTATCTCGCTGATTTGGAAAAGAATGGCGATTCTTGCAAAATCAATGTACCAACCTGCGATGCGAAGCATCTAAGGGAAAATGACTGTGCCGGGCGGCACGAGGGTGACTTCGCCTGGTGCTTCAACACGCCTGGTGGACAAGGATTTCTGCTACACCACCCAGAGAGAAACGACTGGGGAGACTATGCCCGTTGCCCGGATTGCAATCATGCGTGGCGCGCGGGACTGAAAGGCGCGTGAACCCAGCAGCCGTCGGCGACTTTGGAGGCGAAGATGCTCGTTGCGCAGAAGAGAGTCGAAGTTCGTCACCAACTGCTTGAAAGATTATCCGAAGCTCGCGGTCGAACCGATGAACTTTTCAGCGTTGTGCGGCCAGATTCTCTTTACGATCGGCCGATCCCGGAGAGACATCGGATCATCTTCTATATCGGTCATCTGGAAGCATTCGATTGGAACCTTTTGCGGGATCGGGTGCTCGGGCTGAAGCCTTTCCACGCTGACTTCGACAGGTTGTTTGCCTTCGGGATTGATCCGGTCAACGGTGCGCTCCCATCCGATCAACCGATTGATTGGCCTTCGATGGCTGACGCGCGCCACTACGTCAATCGAACGCGACGGAGTATCGATGAAGGCCTGGCGACATTAACCCCAGCTGATTGGGACTCCGGTCCGGTCGGGGCAGATTTTTCGGCCGAGATGTTGCTGAATGTGGCAATCGAGCACCGGCTCATGCACGCGGAAACTTTGGCGTACATGTTCCATCAGTTGCCGCTTGATCGAAAAGTTGCAAGGTCGCGCAAGCCCGAACTGATTGTTCCCCCAATCGCGCCTAGGATGATTGACATTCCTGCGGGGAGGGCCACGCTTGGGCTCTCGCGGAGTGACAGCGACACATTCGGTTGGGATAACGAGTTTGAAGCTCGAACCGTTGACGTCCGGGCGTTTTCCATCGACAAATACAAAGTCACGAATGGTCAGTATCTTGATTTCGTCGCTGCAGGAGGCTACGACAATCCGGCATGTTGGACGGAACAGGGTTGGGCATGGCGATCGGCGGAGGATGTCCGCCATCCTGTGTTCTGGAACCGGAATCACGACCGCTGGTATCTGCGGACAATGTTCGATGAGATTCCTTTGCCGCTGGATTGGCCCGTTTACGTGAGCCAAGCGGAGGCGAAGGCGTACGCTCGCTGGGCAGGCAAGTCGTTGCCCACTGAAGCACAGTGGCATCGAGCGGCTTATGGAACACAGAGTGGCCACGAGAGGCCTTTTCCGTGGGGCACAACGCCTCCGAATGCGAGCAAGGGTAATTTCGATTTTCATAGTTGGGACCCGACTTCAGTGGGAGCCTTTCCCGAGGGCGAGAGTGCCTTTGGCGTTGCTGATCTGCTGGGTAATGGGTGGGAGTGGACATCGAGCCAGTTCGAGCCTTTTCCGGGCTTCCGGCGTTTTTCTTTTTATCCCGGCTACTCCGCAGACTTCTTCGATGGCAAACACTACGTGATGAAAGGGGCCTCAGCGCGTACTGGAGCGTGCATGCTGCGACGCTCGTTTCGCAACTGGTTTCAGCCCCACTACCAGTATGTTTACGCAGGATTTCGCTGCGTGAGCAACTGATTGAAATTCGGAGGACAGCATGCTAACGCAGGCCTTTACCACCGATACGCATTCCGATCTAGTCACCGATGTGCGCCTGGGTTTGACCAAGACCGGGCAGAAGGAACTCCCTTCGAAATATCTATACGACAGCGTTGGATCCGCGCTCTTCGAAGTCATCAGCGTGCTTCCTGAATACGGTTTGACGCGCGCGGACGAACGTCTTCTACGCCGGCACTCGGAGGACATCGTGGCGAGGCTCACACCTCCGACCGTGGTCGCCGAGCTCGGCAGCGGTAGCGGAAAGAAGACGCGTTGGATGCTCGAAGCGCTCAGCCGGCATCAACACATTTCATATTGCCCAATTGAAATATCGCGGGCTGCACTGACCATGTGCGAACGCGAACTTGGCGACATTGATTCGGTCAGCATCGTGGGATTCGAGCGCGGGTATCTGGATGGTCTGCTTGAGGTGGCGGCTCGACGCGAGGCCGGAAAGCAGTTGCTCGTGCTGTTCTTAGGGAGCACGATTGGCAACTTTGAGCATCCGGCGGACGTAAAGTTTCTGCGTGAGATGCGCGAGATTCTCCAAGCGGGTGATGCGCTATTGCTGGGCACGGACTTGGCAAAGCCCATCCATCGGTTACTCGACGCCTATGACGACCCGCTGGGCGTGACGGCAGCGTTCAATCTGAATCTGCTGGCAAGAATCAACCGCGAACTTGAGGCCGACTTTGTCCTCGAGCAATTCGAGCACGTGGCCAGGTTCAACCAGAACGTGGGCAGCATCGAGATGCATCTTCGGTCTTTGAAAAAGCAGACGGTCACTATTCCCTCTGCTGGGTTGTCGGTTACGTTCCAAGAAGGCGAAACTATCTGGACAGAGAGCAGCCACAAGTACTCCCTTGCCGAAGTATTTCGCATTGCCGGCGAAGCAGGCTTCCGTTGCGATGCGCAATGGATCGATGAGGAATGGCCATTTGCGGAAAACCTTTTGATCGCAGAGTGAGCTATTACTCGATGTCGGTCTGGGCTTCGTCGGCCGGAGCCTTGGCTTCGAGGCGAATCTCGGCTAAGTTAGCGCTCTTAAGTTGGCGATTGAGCGCTGGCAGATCAGACTTTGTGATTTCCTCCCATCTTTTCATCACCGCTGAAAGATCACGTTCAGCATCTGCTGCAGCATTAACCTGGGCCAGAGTGGGGGCAGCGTCAGCTTGTCCTACACTGCCGTAAAGCGCGTCCAGAGCAGCATTCGCATGCGTCAGAGTTGGCTCTCCCGGGGCGGCCGGGCCAGACCCTTTTAGAATTGATCCCACTTTCTGATCAAACGATTTAATCGATTCCGCCAACGCGCCGGATTGAATTCCAAGTTTGTGAAGCTGGTCGAGAGCTGAACGCGCCTGCAAGATCGCTTCCGTGTTCGCGGTCAACGCCGAGGCCAAGCGAGTTTGCAGGCTGAATTGTTGTTCGAGACCGGCGGGCGAAGTATGTACACGAGGGTCCATCTTTAGGGTGAGTGCAGCGGTTGAAGTGTGCCCGTTCGCGGTAAGTCGCACCGTGTATTCGCCGGGCAGCGCGAGCGGACCGAGTGGCGATCTAGGCGTATCGTACGGCACGGCCGAAATCGGATACTGATGTTGCATCGAGGCCGGCGAAGGATAGTGCAGATCCCACACCCACCTGTGCATGCCGGCGCTCTGCGAAAGAATCTTCGGCATACGTATCCAGTAGAGCGGAATCAATTGCTTCTCCAGTTCCGTCTGAGTAACTTCCGGCTTGTCAGTGCTGGAAAAGCGGCGGACGAGATTTCCTTTGGCGTCGACGACGTCCAGGGTCACAGCCCTGGAAGCCGGCTGCGGCAGGAAGTAATCGAGAATCGCGCCATCCGGAGGATTCTTGCCGGCGGGTTCGTCGGGTGGCATCGGAGTGTCAGGGTAGGTGCTGCGCCTCACGCGGTAGGCCGGTTCGGGTTTGAAAAGATAGGTGTCCAATTTCTCCATGGATTCCGAGAGTTGCCGCAAGGGCGTGATGTCATCAAGAATCCAGAACGATCGGCCGTGGGTGGCAACGATCAGATCATTCTCGTGAATCCCAAGGTCTCGCATCGAAGTGTGGGGCAGATTTAATTGGAGGGATTGCCAGTGATCGCCGTCATCAAACGAAACCCAGACGCTGGTCTCAGTCCCCGCAAACAGCAAACCCTTGCGGACCGGGTCTTCGCGGACGGTGTCGACTGGAGCCTCATCGGGAAGCCCGCTTGTGATCAGCTTCCACGTCTTCCCACCATCGTGGGTGCGGTAGATGTAGGGACGCAAATCGTCAATGCGGAAGCGGCTTACAGACGCGTACGCAGACTGATCGTCGAAATGCGACGCTTCGATCTGCGTAACCTTGCTCCAAGGAGTCAACTCCGGGGGCGTGATATTGTCCCAGTTCTTGCCACCATCCCGCGTTATCCAGATCAGGCCGTCGTCGGTCCCCGCCCATATGGTGTTGATGTCGTTGAACGACGGCGCCAGCGCATAGATGACGCCACGCTGTTTGCCAGCATCAGGATTCATCGAGGCAAACTTACCCACGCTCGGCGGAACTCCCGGATTCTCCCGCGTGAGGTCCGGGCTGATTGTTTGCCACGTCTCTCCGCCATCGGTCGTCTTGAATAGCACGTTGGACGAAAAGTACAGAGTGTGAGGATCGATTGGCGAGAAGAGAGTAGGCTCGGTGCGGTCTGTACGATACTTTGCACCGCGGACTGGGATCGGAGTTACGTTTTGCACCTGCCCGGTCGACCAGTGATATTTCGAAACCTCGTTCCTGCCGCCGCCATAAATAATATCGGGATCGAGTGGATCAGGCGCAACGTACCCGTACTCGATGGCAGCCACGGGATTCCAGTCGCGAAACGTGATTTCGCCATCGTTGCCGCGGCTCAAGATACAGACTGAGCCACTCTCCTGTTGCCCGGCGCAAACCCGGTAAGGAAAAGTATTGGTCACTCCCACGTGATAAAGTTGCGCAATCGGCTGATTGTACCACGAACTCCACGTTTGCCCGCCGTTCACCGTGACAATAGCGCCTTGATCGCTGACCACAAGAATGATCCTCGGGTCATTGGGATTGATCCATAGGTTCTGATAGTCGTCGCCACCGGGTGCGCCACGAATGCTTGACCATGTTTTGCCTCCATCGGTAGAGCGCAGGGTCACGATGCTGACGCTGTAGACGACATCGGGATTCTTCGGATCAACTCTCGGAATTGAAAGGTCGCCGCCGCCAATTCGCATGGCAGGACGAGGATCGCTTGTGGCTTCATGCCAGGTCTCGCCGGCGTCATCGGAGCGGTACACGCCCAGGCCTGCGGCGGAGCCATATTCTCCACGCTCAGTCGTTGCTACAGTCGCATAGAGCCGAGTCGGTTGACTGGCTGCGATGGCAACATTAATTTGGGTGAGATTATTGGGAAGACCTTGAGTCAGCGGACGCCAAGTGTTTCCGCCGTCCGTAGACTTGAAAAGCCCTCCACTGGTTCCCTGAAATTCGTTGTTGTCTTCCCACGGCCCCTCCCGCGCTTCCCACAGGGAGGCGTAAAGCACGTCGGAGTTCGAGGGATCCATCTCAATGTCGGAACCGCCCGTGTTTTCGTCGACGGAAAGTACTTTCAGCCAAGTATTTCCGCCGTCGGTAGAGCGAAAGATACCGCGCTCATCGTTCGCGCCGTAGGGGTGTCCGAGAACGGCCGCGAACAATTTGTTCGGATTTCGCGGGTCGACGACCAACGCCGGAATCTGCTGGCCATCGCGGAGCCCGAGATGCGTCCAGGTTTTGCCCGCGTCGGTGGATTTGTAGATTCCGTTGCCCACCGAAAGGTCGGGACGGTGAAGCCCTTCCCCGCTCGCAACATAAATAATTCTAGGATCGTACAGAGACACTGCGATAGCGCCTATCGATTGGCTGGGTTCCTGATCAAAGATCGGCGCCCATGTACGCCCATAGTCCTCCGACTTCCACACTCCGCCATTCACCGCCCCGATATAAAAAAGATTCGGCCGGCTCGGCACGCCGGCGACTGCCCGGGTTCGTCCGCCACGAAACGGCCCAATCATTCTCCAGCGCATTTCTTGGTACATGCTCTCGGGATACTGTTGTGCCTGAGCAATCCCCAACAGTGCAACAATCAAGCTGCCAGCAAGCAGAATCAGGACGAGGCGAGGAAGTCGAGTCATCAATCCTCCAAAAATTGTCTGAGTGGGACAGCATAAATCAAATGCAGCATTGTGAGAATGGCAGATTCGATCGGGTTCAGGCAGGGTCTGACTCTTCTTCCCGACGCTGTTTCTGAATGTCGATTCCGAGCTGTTCCGCTTTCTTGTAGAGGTGGCTACGCTCAAGGCCAAGCGACTTGGCCGCATTCGTGATGTGGTAGTTGCTGCGCTTAAGCTCCGTGAGAATTGCCTCGCGCTCGAAATGTTGCACGCGTTCGGCCAGCGGTCCCGAGTTCGCTCCTGATGCGGGCGCGTGAGTCGGGGTCGAAGGCAATACAGAGTGAACCGTTTCCAACGTAACCTCGCCTTCGGTCACCAGCAGCATCAACCGCTCCACCACATTGCGCAACTCACGGACGTTGCCCGGCCACAGATAGGCCGCAAGCGCTTCAGTCGCTTGTGCAGTAAACGGGATCGGCTTCCAGCCATTCTGAACGCAAACCTGCCGGGCAAAGTGTTCTACTAGCATCGGAATGTCCTCCCGACGCTCGCGCAGAGGGGGCAGCGCCAGAGGGAACACATAGACTCGATGAAAAAGATCCTGACGAAATTTGCCGTCGCGTACGAGAGTCTCCAGGTTTCGATGAGTTGCGACCAGAACTCGAACGTCCACGGAAATTGGTTTGTCTCCGCCGATTCGTTCGACTTCCCCTTCTTCGAGTACCCGCAGTAGTTTGGCTTGCATGGAGAGAGGCATGTCGCCGATTTCGTCCAGGAAGATCGTCCCGTTTTCGGCCTGTTCGAACTTTCCCGTGTGGCGTGTGGAGGCACCGGTAAATGAGCCCTTCTCATGTCCGAAGAGTTCCGACTCAATGAGTTCAGCTGGCACCGCGGCGCAGTTGAGAGTAACGAAAGGACCCGCGGATCGTGGACTCCGTTCATGTAGTGTGCGAGCAACCAACTCTTTTCCCGTGCCAGTTTCTCCCAGAATGCAAACTCGGGACTCGCTTGTCGCCACACGCTCTACCTGAGCCATGACCTTGCGCATGACCTCCGAGGTCCAAACAATCTCGTGCTTTCCCAGGCGTTGGCGGAGTTGGCGGTTTTCCAGTTCCAGATGCCGCAGTTTGAGCACGTTCTCAACAGTAAGCAGGAGCTTTTCCGTAGAGACTGGTTTTTCCAGAAAGTCGAGAGCGCCAAGGCGCGTGGCTCGCACGGCCATTTCAATGTGCGCCTGTCCCGACATCATGATCACCGGTACCGTGACTCCCTGCGATCTGAGGTCTTCGAGAAAGGAGAGACCGTCTTTTCCTGGCATGACCACGTCGGAAAAGATCAAATCAAAAGTCTGTGATTTGGCAAATTCCAGCGCCTTGTTCGCGTTATCGCAAACCGTAGCTTCGTGGCCTGCCAGCCGGAATGCGCGTGAAAGCGAGGCCAGAGTATTGGGATCGTCATCCAGGACAAGAAGATTCGCTTTCTGCGCCACTAGCGGCTCCTCGCAGCGGCATCAAGTGTTTGATCGGTTGTTTGCAACTTGTCCGCGTTGCGCGGCAGTTCAATCACGAATGTCGTTCCGCGGCCAGACGCGCTGCGAACGCTGATTCTGCCACCGTGATCGCTGATTACCGACTGAACGATTGCGAGCCCCAGTCCTGTGCCATGTGGCTTGCTGGTGTAATAAGGAGTGAAAATGCGCTCGCACTCTTCGGGCGTAAGCCCGCTTCCACTATCCGAAACTTCGATGTAGCTGAGGCCGCTATCCTGGAGTGTGCGTAGCGTAAGTGTCCCACCCTGAGGCATGGCGTACATCGCGTTCAAAACAAGATTCGAGAGTGCTCGATGCAATAAGTCGGGGTCGGCAGCGGTCGGCTCCATGGGTTCAGCCAATTCCAGTCTACATTCAATGGACGCGCGCTCCGGCGCACGGAGTTGTGCCTGAAACACCCGAGCCACATTGCGGACAACGTCATTCAGCTGTATTTGCTGGAACTGTGGCTGAGGCATCTGAGAAAACTCGCTAAAGCGCGAAATGATCGCCTTTAGATTTGCGATCTCAGCCAGCAGCGTCGAGGAACTTTCCTGAAAGATTTCTTCGAACTGCTGAGGACTCTGCTGCCGCGCTCGCAACAAATTCTCGACTGTCAACTGCAGCGGGAAAAGAGGGTTCTTGAGCTCGTGTGCCAGGCGACGCGCCAACTCGCGCCATGCGGCCACGCGTTCCGCCTGCACCAGATGCTCTTTCTGCGCCAGGAGTTCGCGTGTCATGCGGTTGAATGACTCCGCCAACTCGCCAACCTCGTCCGACGAAGTCACGGCAACCTGCGTATTCCAGTTGCCGGAAGCGACATCGCGGGCGGCGCGCGCAAGCTGTTCGACCGGACGCGTAACCCGAGCCGCCGCCCATCCACTGAGCAGGATCGCCAGCAAGATACCCGCTGTCCCACACAACAGTGCCGCCGAGCGGATGTGCTGCCGGAGGTCAACATAAGGGCGCCGCGAATTGCCGATCAGCAGTATGCCAAGCAATTGATCGTCCTGTCCGGTGAGCGGGATGGCGTCGATGGTCTCGTCGTCCGCAGCGTCGTCCGACCAATGCATCAGCGTAGCCGTCTCCCGTCGTTGCTGCCGGAGTTGCTGGATAATCTGCGCAATTTGGTCGGACTGCCGCACCGCGCCTGAACGGTCAATCAGGAATTGCGGGAAAAAGCCGGTTCCCAAATTCTGGTAAAACATCGCCCGCATACCTGGAGGAAGCTCGAGGCTTGCAAGGAAGTTCTTATCAATTCGGCGGCCTCCGACCACGAAAAGCGGCTTTCCCCCCAGGTTCACTTGTCTCACTGCGAACAGGCCCAACGCCGCACCTTCCGGAGTTTCTTCCTGCTTTAAGAACGCATCCTTCGGAACGGCGGACACAAGAGAGAGCGTTTCCTTGTAGCCAAACCTCCCCGGCCATTGTGCGGAGGAAATGATGGTGCCCTGGCTATCGAGGAACTCCAGAAAGTCCAGTTGTTGATTGTCGGCAACCGTCCTGGCCTGGTTGAGGTACGCACCGTATTCCGGAGAACCATGGTTCAAGGCCAGAGCCATGCGACTGGAGTCTTCGCTCGCTGCAATTGCCTCCACGCGACTAACGACTTCCTCGCCTCGACGATTGAATTCGCGGCGGAATTGGGCGACCAACGCTGCCGTTCGTTCCTCATTTAGTTTTTCGAAAGCTCTGCGAGTAAGCGACGAAATGCTCCAAGCAACCCCAACCACCGAGACGAGGACGGTGAGTGCGAAGACTGCCAGAAGTTTGCGCCGGAAAATCATGGTCTTTCCGCCAGCCAGACATTGGGTACACGCCAACTGCCGTCGTGAGCCGTCTTCCAATTCTTCACGGTATTAGACACCCCGTACGCCGTCCGCAGGTGCAACAAAGGAATCACGCGCTGCGATTGCAGCAGTTTGCTCTCTGCACCGTAAAGGTCGTCCACTGACCTGGAAGCGATTTTGGGTTGCGAAAGTCCTAGCGTCGTCGCTACTTCGCCAAGAGCGATCTGGCCGTCGAGTGAGACGAGTGGAACTCGGACAAGGCGCACGTCAGCCACGTTCGCGCTGGTGATCTGTATACCCAGCCCTGCATCGCGTGCGTTGAGCGTGATTCTCTCGGCGACTACGCGGGCCACAGGATCGGCGGGATCGTAGCTCAAAGTCCAGGCAGACGTATGTGGAATCTCGCTACGCACCTGCCGCGCCAGCGCCAGGTCAGTCGATGACGAAAAAACAAACTCGTAGCCCGTCATCCAATTCGGCAGAAGGCCGCCGGCAGGCTCTCCTCCACCTTGCAGCACAACCGTATTCAGCGACTCGCGATCGATGCTAAGGGCAAGAGCCTGGCGTTGCCGTGCATCCTCCGGCGACCGCGGGTCACGGCCAAAAACGAGCGCCATCAGTTCTATCGGAGATGAACTCTCGACACGACGACCTTGTGCGATCTCGCGGCGCGCTTGTTCCGGTTCGATGTCGATCACCTGCGCTTTCCCGAGATCGAGCGAGAGCAGCTGCTCACGAGGGTTTCTGCCAATATCGATTTCGAGTGCATCGAGAAAAGCCCGACCGCCCCAATAGTCGTCGCGGGCTATCAGCGAAAGTTTCTTGCCTGGATCCCATTGTGAGATCGCGAAGGGTCCGCTGCCGGAAAGTTTTCCGCCTGCGCGTTTGACGATGCTGTTGCGTGGCAGAGCCAGCTCAGCAGGCAGATTGGGAGCCGGAGAATCGCGCTCGATGATGACATTTTCTCTTTCGGAGAATACCTTCCAGCTCGGATTCGTTTTTCGCAACGAAGCCGCGACCGCGTCCGCAGTAACGGGCGTTCCGTCCTGGAAAGTAACTCCCTGCCTCAGATGAAACTGCCAACGCTGGTTGCCTGGCTCCGCCGGCCATGAGCTCGCTAACGCTGGTTGAGGATTGCCCTGTTCATCCATCGAAACCAGAGTGTCAAACACAAGCGCAAACAGATTGCGGCATCCGAACCAGTCTGGCTGATTGAGATCGGCGGGATCGAGAGATGTGAGCGCAGCCCGGGTTTCAACGTGCAGTGTCCCGCCATAGTGTGGTCGCGTGGCGGCGCCAACACTCACAGCACAGATCAAACTACTGGCCACAAGCAATGGAAAGCCGGTAAGCCTCATATTTCCCCGTTTCCGGATTCTTCGAAACTGCGATGGCCCCGGTTCCATCCCAATCAGCCCAAAGGGCTGTGACGACACCTTTGAACTCCCCAGTCTGGCTCACTGCGATGGGTTCGCGGTCCGCGATCTCAAAAGCTCTGACGTTGTCGGCACCCGCAGCATCATTGCCTGTGACCAAGACTTGCCAGCCGAGCCCGCAACCGCTCCGCACACTCGCGATGTCGCTGCCCCACCCTAGCTTTCCCAATGTCTGGTCTGTCACTCCATCCAGCAGGTGGACCTGTCCATCGACGGTGGCAAAAATCCAGAGCTTGTAGGTATCTCTCGGCAGCACCGCAGCTGAATAAAAAGGTTTCAGTGTGGTCTGCTTTTGAATTCCGGGCGCGAGGGCCCCAGTGAAGAAATTTCTAGAGGGAGCGAAAAACGCACTCAGTCCAGAGTCAGCCGTCCCCAATGGCCAGGGGTCGTCACTTTCATAGCAATTCAAACCCAGAGGAGGAGTCGACGTGCTTCGGCAGAAAACCCCCGGCAGGTAGGCATCGAAGAGGTGATCTTTCCTCAAACTCAATCGGCCCCGCAGATCGCGCGGCCACGGACGTGAGTGCGATAGCGGCAGCGATCGTTCCTGCTGCCACCGGCCGTCTTGGAACTTAGCGAGCACGATGCTCTCCGGTTCGAGAACAATCATTTGCTGCGGAGTGCTGTTTATCAGACCAATATCAAGAATCCGATTCTCGTCGGTCCAAAGCGGCGTCTTGCGTATCGCGAGCGCGGCCGCCGGTCGCTCGACCGCGACCGGACCCGACCTCGGTGCGGTAACCATCACGACGGAAGCTTCGTTATTCCCCTGATGAATCTCGGCGACCCAAACATAGCTCCGCAGATTTTCGGAGAGGGTAACCTCGACCGTGGCGGCGGCCTGGTCCGCGTTGACAGCTCGCACTCCAAGGGCCGCCAGCTCAGTTAAGAGTCCGCGGCGGATTTCGTCTACCTCTGGACGAGCGAGCGAAGATCGATTCGTCACTTCCAGCGCGATCGCTCCCGGGCCCGTCGCGCCTGCAAGTTTTCGTGCAAGTTGCTCCTCGGATCCGTGCCAATCACCGGCCAGGATCAACGGAACGTACATCAACGTCAGCGCGAGAAAGCAGGCAGCACGACAAAACCGTGATGGCAGGGCCAGCATGTCTAGGTTGGGCGCATTATAAACCGCGTTGTCGCTGGTGCTCGGCATAGAGGCCTGTACTGTTTGTAGACACCGATCTCAGGAGGCGTAGCGCCGGCATCCCTTTGGCTCAAGACCGGCGCTGCACGAATTACTTCGGCTGCTGCTCCAGTGGTTCTTCCGCCTGGCTGGCATGGTTGGCCACGCTCATGCTACGCAGCACGTCGTTGGCGAAGAAGAATTTCCCGTCTGCCGGCACCATCATGATCTGCAACTTGTCGGAGAGTCGCTCTGCCACGATTTTGTTGATCAGCAAAGGGTTCTGTTTCAAAATCGCGCCTTCGCTCTGCATCCGCACCGCGTCCGCCGCGGCAGTCACGCGAATACGGTCCGCTTCGGCCTCGGCCAGCAACTTGCGCCGCTCCATCTCAGCTTTGCTGTCGATCACCTTGGCTTCCGCCTGCGCCTCGGCGTTCTTCACCGTGGTCTCCTTGCGGGCCTCGGCTTCGAGCTTTGATTGCTCGATCTGTTTTTGTTTCAGCGGCAATGTGTATTGCATGGCGTCGGCTTCGCTCTTCGCCTGCAGTACTCGAACCTGCGCCTCTCCTTCTGCCTGTTTTACCTGCCGGGCCTTCGTGGCCTCGGCTTCAAGTTCCGCAATTCTCACCTGTTTTTGCTGAATGTCGGTCTGCACCGCCATGCGGTCACTCTCTTGTTCCTTGAGCAACAGCGTCTCCGACCCTTTTGCGTATTCGGGCGGCAATTGGATATCGCGTAGCATCACTTCTTTCACGATGATTCCGTCAGCCGCAAGTTTCTGACTGATAATGTCGGACGCCCGCTTCCGCACCTCCTCACGCTTCGCGGCAAACACATCCCGGACGGTGTAGTTCGGCACGAGTTCACGCCATGCGCTCGCAACCACTGCCGGCACGATTTCTCTTTCCACTGGCTGAGGCATGTTGCTCTGAATGTAATCCAAGCGTTTCGGATCGAGCCGGTATCGCACTGTGATCGACAGGCCAAGGGTGAGCCCCTCTTTTGCCTGCACATTCAATGGCTCAGATTTCGTGCTCTTGGCGGAACTGGCATTCCTCGCATCCTCCATGGCGCCGGTCGTAAACAATTGGTCTCTGGTATCGAAGAGCACGATACTTTCGGCGAGTGGCACGACGAAGTGCACGCCCGGATACAACGTGCCCGGCAAAGTTCCGCTCGTCTGGCTGACTCGAACTGCAGCCATGCCGGTGGGCACAACCACGATGCCAAGCGCCAATAAAATTGGACCCCAAGCCAGCAACAACAGCGCCAGGGAACTGCGCCAGCGTATCTGGGGCGCCGGAGGCAACGGCCCGGCATTGGCCGTCGCTAACGACCGCCGATATTTCATCTCGAGATAAACGTCATAAGCCAGGATTCCAGCGGCGGCTACGATCATCCCAATGCCGCCTAGCATGAGCAAATATTTCAAGAACAACATAAAACCTCCCCTCGCGCCTTTTAGCGTTCTTGCCTCGATTTGATCTGCACCGCCTGCCGTGAAAAGAACAGGCCAAACACTTTTCCGAAGATCCACTCTTCCACCAGAATTGCGACCGCGAGTGAGAAGGCCATCCCCGCAGTCACTGTGATTGCTGTCATCAGGTTTTCCATCGGAACTCCATTCCTGCGTTACGGCTGCGCCAAACGAAATAGCAGCCTGCAGACCAATGCCGAAGTGTTGATGGTGAAAGAGTTAGTGGGATTAGGGCGGGGTGGACGGTGTTTAGTCACCGACATTGTGTTCGCATGGACACATGCCGGCCGAGGGAGCTATGACCGAATCAGGTATAAACGCGTTTCTTAGGGAACCACCGGCGTGGCGAAAGCAGGGACCGGCCGTGGCTCTTCCACAATCGGCCCGGCCATCTCTTCTACATAAAAAGCGACGGCCGTAGCCCGCTGCCAAAACCGGGTAGCCAACAGCAGAAGCAACGTCGCCTCACCGATGATAAATGCACCCAGAACACTGCTGGGCGGGACAATCGCATGCCACAGCCAGACTCCGGCCGCCAGAATGGCGAGTGCGACAATTGCAATGGCCACGTAGCTGCCCAGAAGCCGCCAGAAATTGTGCCGCAGTTTACGGAACCCGGCCGCAACCGACTTGCGGGTCGCAGGCTGGTCGCGCAGCACCACGTCAGTCTGGGCAAGGTCGAACCAGATGCGGATGACCGTCAACATCAGCAGAATGACCACCGCCCCCAGAAGCTGCACAAAAAACGGCAGCCTTTCATTCGACGTGTTTTCCGCCGCTTCCACCAGCGCGTTCGACCCCCAATACAGCAACCCACCAACGATGCCGGCGATAATCATAAAAAACAAGAACAGGCGCACAAATCGCCAGACATTCCGCCCACAGGCGCGAAAGAACTCATCGCGTGGCATCCTGTGGTCAGAGGCATAACCCAGCAGTACGCCCGGCATGAACAGCAAGCTTGCCAGCAAGAATAGAAATGCCAGCATCATCGCGGGCGCTGAGGAACCAGGCAGCGACCCAAATTCTGGACGCGCTAGCAACTCGATGAATACCATCAGGTTGAAGCCATGAAGCAGCTTGTCAGCGTACAGGCTGTGGTCGAGAATGGCGCGCGCGTTATCGTGGAAGGCGGACGCGCCGAAGTGAGCGAACACCAGATTGAGCAGGAAAAACCAGATCACGTAGCGCTTGTCGCGGCGCGTGATGTCCCCACCTGCCGAAATCAGACTCTTCTTCTTGTCCATTGAGATCATTCCTATACCAGCCACCAGGCTAGAAATTGCGCGAAGAACTGACTAATGCAGGTCCAGTAGTTCATCAGCTTGCGCGAAGCCGCGCCATTCGCTTCCGCCGTGTGGCTGTTATTGAAGTTGTCGCGGTCGAAGTAAATCTTGTGGTCGGGATCAACTTCGGCCGATTCTACTTTCGCCTTCTTTTGGTACGCATATCGCACCCAGCGGTTCTGTCCGTCCCAGTGCTCCCTGACCTTCTCGCCGTTATCGAACTTAACCTCGACATCGATCGGCATGACAAACTCGCCCTTGCGGTGAATCCAGACATTCGAGATGTATTCCGTTTGTCCCTTTTTCTCTTGCAGGTTTTCTTTGTACCAGTCCACCGGCAAGGAGTCGATCTTCAACACTGTGTAGTCCAGAACCTGCGTGCCGTACACCGCCTGATTGAAATACCAGCGCAGATCCTTGCCGGAAACCTCTTCTATCGTCTTGAGGAAGTCTTCTTTGGTGGGATGGGTGAAGCGATACCGCATGAAATAGGTGTGCATGGCTTGGCGCATGGTATCTTCGCCAATCACACCCTCAAGAGTCAGCAGGATGAGCGCCGTCTTACCATAGGTGATTCCACCATAGGAATTGAAATCAAGATATTGCCATCCATTTTGCGCCATGGCATCGTACGCCGCGAAAGCCTCGTAGAAGAATCTGTCCTGGTCTATTTCTCCGGCCGTTATTCCCCACAGACCAAGAACTGAAATCGATGGCCCAAAAATCGAATCCATCACTTTGGCTTCGGTGTACTGGTTGATGCCCTCGTCCATCCAGGCATCCTCAAATTCATTGGTCGCCACCATGCCGTACCAGTACTGGTGTCCGAATTCATGTTCGACCACGCTTTCAGGAATCATCAGGCCTTTGGGCATGATCCAACTGGTTCCACCCGTTATGAACGTTGGATATTCCATGCCTGTTGCCGCTGAACCCGCCTCCGGGTCTACGATCGTCAGAGTCTTGTAAGGATACGGACCATACCAATGATCGAAGCGTTCCATCGTCTGTTTTGCAATTCGCGCATGCCGCTCAGCCTGCCCCCAGTGGGCCGGTTGCATCAAGAGTCGCAACTTGACCGGGCCCATGCTGCCGTTGAAGGTGTCGTTGTAGATCAAATAGTGCGGGCTCACCGTCCACGCAAAATCGTGAATGTCGTCGCCGTGGTAGGCGACGGTCTTCGTTCCGTCAGCATTATTCACGCTGCTCACTTCGATCCCGCTGGCTCCAACTACTTCATACTGAGGAACCGTCAGCCTGACATCGTAGACCCCGAAGTCGCCGAAGAATTCCGTGTACGCGTGAAACTGGTGGCAATTCCACGCGCCGTGCCACCACACGCCCACCTTCGGGAACCATTGCCCGCCCAGAACAAAGTCGTGATTCCAACCCGTCCGCGCCACAGTCTCCGGAAATTGGTCGTGAAACTTGATTTTGAATTGAACGTACCCATCCGACGGGATCGGCTGCGGCAAATGCACCTGGACGACAGTGCGGTTGTCTTTATTGTCGTCATCCGGATGAATGTATTGCAGTTGCGAGGTCAAGTCGCCCTGGCCTACAACTTCAAAGCTTTTGATCTCCTCCGCTCCGTAACTTTTGCTCTCCCACTTTTCAAATCCCAGATCGCGAGTCCCTTCTCGCTTTCCTTCCCGTATCCAGGTGGACGTCGGCTGAAAACCGTTCAAATAAAGATGGAAGGGAAACGTGTCCAGCGCCTGCCCGGTGACATTGTGATAGGTGAGCGTCTCCGTGGCATCGAGAGTATGATTTTTGGCGTTGTACTTGGCATCCATGTCGTAAGCCACCACCCGCTGCGACAGCGGCGTTGGAGAGTTGATGGCCGACGTGGTGGCCGGAATAGACGGCTCCACCGGATTCCCAGTCTGAGCCAATACGGGCAGCGCAAGCAAAGCGACAACCAGACAGACCACGACCCCATGTCGCAGCGGCATTATTGGTAACTCCTCAACTATGTATGAGAACAGAGCTGAATCATAACGCAGGAACCAGTTTATCCGTTCCTGAATCGATGCCCCGCTCGTAATTATTCTTACGTGGTGAGAGAGGAGTTGGTTCCATGACACCTTGTCTCGTGTTCGGCCGTCTTGACAATAATCCATATTTCTGCAAATATAGAAATATGGCGATCGCCAAATCAAGAAAATCGTCCGAGCAAGTCGCCAAGTACGCCGACATGTTTTCTGCTATGGGAACCGAGCCCCGGCTTCGGATCATGCAAGCCTTGCTCACTGCCCATCCCGATGGCCTCGTCGTCGGTGAGATTCAGGAAGAGCTTGATATCCCCAATTCGACACTCTCGCATCATCTCGACAAACTGAAGGCGGAAGACCTCGTGCACGTGCGAAGAGAAAGCACTTTTCTCCGCTACTCAGCAAACACCGAGGCGCTCCAGGAGTTGCTCCAATTTCTCTATGCCGAGTGTTGTACCCGCAACCGGGCCGTCAAGTCCGAACAGATCGTTCAATTCTGCAAGTAGGAGGAATGCCATGAGTACCGCCAGTATTAAAGAAGTTGTCAAAGAGAAGTATGGCCAAGCGGCTCTGCGTGTGAGCCAGGGCGGCAGTTCGTGTTGCGGAGCGATCCCCGGCACCGGATGTACCGACCCGATCACCTCCAACCTCTACGACCCGTCCCAGGCACAACAGATTCCCGAAAAGGCTCTGCTGGCATCGCTCGGCTGCGGCAATCCAACTGCTCTGGCACAACTGCGCGTGGGCGAAACTGTTTTGGACCTTGGCTCCGGCGGCGGTATCGATGTATTGCTCTCCGCCAAACGCGTCGGCCCCACCGGCAAAGCCTACGGTCTGGATATGACCGATGAAATGCTCGCGCTAGCTGATCAGAACAAGCGGAAAGCGGGCATTGAAAATGTGGAGTTCTTGAAAGGCGAGATTGAACACATCCCGCTGCCCGACAACTCCGTGGATGTGATTATTTCCAATTGTGTGATCAACCTGTCGGCCGACAAAGATCAGGTTCTTCGGGAGGCCATTCGTGTCCTGAGGCCCGGCGGACGCTTCGCCGTATCCGATGTAGTTACTCATGGCGAGATCCCGCCTGAGATTCGCCAAAGTGTTCTTCTCTGGGTGGGTTGCGTTGCCGGTGCACTCGACGAAAACGAGTATCGCGCAAAGCTGGCGTCCGCCGGCTTCGAGAAAATTGAGATTGAACCAACTAGAATTTATCGCGCCGAAGATGCTCGCGAGTTTTTCTCCGCTCAAAACATCGATGTCGATTCGCTTGCGCCACAAGTGGACGGCAAGTTCATGAGCGCCTTCGTTCGTGCCGTCAAGCCGGTGGCTGGCGCAAAACCATGCTGCGGGCCGGCGTGCTGCACTTAGGAGGTCACAAGTATGAAAGCACATTACAACGTCTTATTTCTGTGCACGGGCAACTCAGCGCGCTCCATCATGGCAGAGGCAATCCTGAATTTCAAAGGCAAGCCTAATTTCACCGGATACAGTGCCGGAAGCCATCCCTCGGGAACAATTCGACCGGAAGCCCTCACCCGGCTCCAAACGGCGCACATACCAACAAATGAGCTACGCAGCAAGGCGTGGGACGAATTCTCTCTGCCCGGCTCCCCGAAGCTCGATTTTGTTTTTACGGTTTGCGACAACGCCGCGAAGGAAGTCTGTCCCGTTTGGCCCGGGCAGCCCATGACGGCTCACTGGGGCGTTCCGGACCCAGCGGCAGTTCGCGGAAGCGAAGCAGAGGTCGAAAGAGCGTTTCGGGAGGCGTTTTTTATGCTGGATCGCAGGATCAGTCTATTTCTCTGCCTTCCGCTTAAGAGTCTCGACAGTCTCGCGCTCAAGCGCGAACTCGACGGCATCGGCCAAACCATGGCGCCCGTCAGTCAACCATAGCAGCGGCCTTCTGCAAGAACCTGCTTGGCATAGGTATTCATCGATGAACACAACCCGTCGTCTCAGTTTTCTGGACCGTTATCTGACCGCGTGGATCTTCGCCGCGATGGTCGCGGGAGTGCTCCTGGGCTGGCTTGTACCCGGGGTTGTGCCGCTCCTGAATCACTTCGCTATCGGCACGACTTCCATTCCGATTGCGGCCGGGTTGATCTTGATGATGTATCCACCGTTCACCAAGGTGCGATACGAACAGTTGCACGAGGTCTTTCGCAACAAGCGCGTGCTCGGCCTTTCGCTGGTTCAGAACTGGATTGTCGGGCCGATTCTGATGTTTATTCTGGCGATAGTATTCCTGCGCGGATATCCAGAATACATGGCTGGGCTGATCATGATCGGCCTGGCACGCTGCATCGCCATGGTCATTGTCTGGAACGAACTGGCCCGGGGGGACACGGACTACGCGGCTGGTTTGGTCGCATTCAATTCTCTCTTCCAGGTCTTCTTCTATTCCGTCTACGCGTGGGTTTTCATTACCGTCCTCCCCGCCAAACTCGGCCTTCGGAGTACGGTCGTCAATGTGTCCATCGCGGAAATTGCAAAAAGCGTTTTCATTTATCTCGGAATTCCGTTTCTAGCCGGATTTGTAACTCGCGTAGTATTGATTCGTGCCAAAGGACCAGATTGGTACAACCACAACTTCGTTCCCCGCGTAAGCCCACTGACCCTCCTTGCTCTGCTGTTTACGATTGTGGTGATGTTTTCCCTGAAGGGTGGATACATTGTTCGCCTGCCCTTGGACGTCCTGCGCATCGCCGTGCCGCTATTGATTTACTTCTTACTGATGTTTCTGGTTTCCTTTTATATGGGTAAGAAAGTGGGCGCGGACTATTCCAAGACCACCACCCTTGCATTTACGGCCGCCTCCAATAATTTCGAACTGGCGATCGCAGTTGCAGTTTCGGTCTTTGGCATCAACTCCGGAGCCGCATTCACCGCGGTCATAGGGCCGCTGGTGGAAGTGCCGGTGATGATCGCACTGGTCAACGCTGCCCTGTACTTTCAACGTCGCTTTTTCGCCAACCCGCAACCGGTCACGATCGAGCCACTTTGCTCGCCCGCTCCCCGCTGACCATGCCCCTGCCGTGCAGGTGAACCGGGCTCTTGGAGCGAGTTGGGCGACCGTGGCCGATAACGGCTGAGCAGAGGTGGAAACCCTCGCTTTCCAAGTCCATCCCTCGATCCTGATTCGCCGATTCTGACCAGTCGTGAGCCCTCATTTACAAAAACCACTTGACTCTGGAATGCATTCGAGGGTTGATACTTCTCATGGTGCAAAGCAACGGTTCCAAGGTTCTTCGCTCGGGAAACCTGGCTCATGCCGCGGGAGTGAGCGCAGACACGGTCCGGCACTATGAGAGGATCGGCGTGCTTCCGCCAGCCCTGCGCACAGAGTCCGGTTACCGGGTCTATCCCGCGAGCGCTCTCGAAAGAGTGCACGTCGTTCAACGGGCCCTGAGCATCGGATTCACTCTTGCCGAGCTTGCGGAAGTCCTGAAGACTCGTGATGCCGGAGGCACTCCATGCCGCCGCGTGCACCAACTTGCCCAGAAAAAACTCGACGGTATCGAAGCAGACATTGAGGCCTTGAAGCGCACCAAACGATATCTCAAGAGGGTGTTAGCCGATTGGGAGCAAAGAATTCAGGAAACTGCTCCGGGGCAGAAATCGCATTTGCTGCACTCGCTCAGTGATGCAGCAAGGAATTCCAGCGCCCCGGCAAATCAGTTCCGGAGGAAGAAGAAACCATGAGAACGCTAATCACATTTCTACTTTTCGGTGGCCTGCAAATGGCAGCGCAAGACATGCAGTCTTGTCCCATGCACAAAGAGCATACGGAGGCGGCGCAGCATCAGTCGAACGTGGAAAAGCACGGCGATGAGGCCATGGGATTTCCCCATGACAAGACCACTCATCATTTCCTTCTCTACGCAGACGGCGGAGCGATTGAGCTCACTGTCAACGACGGGAAAGATTCGCAGAACGTGCAGGCGATCCGATCCCATCTGAAGCATGTTGCTGCAATGTTCTCGAACGGCGACTTTTCCGTCCCCATGTTCGTCCATGACCAGGTTCCGCCAGGTGTTCCTGTGATGAAGGAAAAACGTGCTCAGGTTTCCTACAGTTTCGAAGAACTTTCCGCCGGCGGCAGGATCCGGATCAAGACGACGGATCCTGACGCGCTAAATGCAATCCAAGCCTTTCTTCGGTTCCAGATCGAGGACCACCATACCGGGGACCCAACTAACATAACCTCTTTGTGACGGCCACCCGCTCCCTTATTTTCATCGATCTGCAATCAGCCCTGATCGGAGCAACCTTTTTGCCTGGATTAAGCAACTAAATAATTAGTTGACCTTTGGGCCACCAGCGCGTCTAATAATTTAAGAAACGGAGGATGGTTCTTTGCCCCCCACGAAATCCGCAACCCTGACTGAAGCTGAACTCCGGCTTATGGACGTACTCTGGGAGCAAGGGCCGGCGACCGTCCAGCAGGTCTTGGAAGCGCTCCCCGGCGAGTCGCCGTTGGCCTACAACTCGGTGTTGACCACCATCCGCATCCTCGAAAAGAAGGGCTATGTCCGCCATATAAAGGACGGCCGTGCATACATTTACAGGGCTTTGATCGAGCGCGAAGAGGCTTCGCGGTCTGAAATCCGTCACCTCGCCCATCGTTTTTTCCAGAATTCACGCGAGATGCTGGTTCTGAACATTCTCGAGGACCGTGGGGTCGATGCCGAGGAGTTAAATCGGCTCCGCCAGCTCCTCGAAGAAACCCGGCCGGACGGGAGTAATAAACGGGAATAACAATGATTACCGCCCCCAATCTGAATCAGCTAGCCCGGATGTCCGCCGAGAGCATGCTGAACTGCGTTCTTGAGGGCATCGTCATCGGACTCTTTGCCTGGATTCTGCTTCAGGTTGTAGGTCGCCGAAATTCAAGTACGCGTTTTGCAGTTTGGTTCTCGACTTTACTTGCGATAGCAGCGCTGCCAGTCCTCGGCGTTGCCGCAGCGAGCGCCCGCGCCGGGAGCGCGGGTTCTGCCATCACGATTCCCAGTTCGTGGGCGCTCGACATTTTCTTGGCTTGGGCCGTAATTGCAGGCCTCGCTCTGCTCAGGGTCGGCGTTGGTCTTTGGCAGCTTCGAAAACTTCGCGCAAGTTGCCCGGCAGTTGATGTCACAACTCTGGATTCTGCGGTTTGCGAAACCTTGCAATCGTTTCAAGCTGTCAGGCCGGTTACGTTGTGCCAGTCCGACCGGGTGAAAGTCCCGACTGCCATCGGCTTCCTGAAACCGGTAGTGGTGATGCCGGCGTGGGCCTTGCAGGAACTTTCCGCAGCCGAGCTGAACTCGATTCTCATCCACGAGTTGACGCATTTGCGCCGCCGTGACGATTGGACCAACCTCGCCCAGCAAATCCTGAAGGCGCTCTTGTTCTTCCATCCCGCCGTGTGGTGGATCGAGAGCAAACTCGCTCTCGAACGCGAGATGGCCTGCGACGACGCCGTCCTGGCTGAGACTGCGAATCCCAGAGGCTACGCGCAATGCCTGATTTCAGTGGCTGAGAAGAGCTTCATGCGCCGTGGCTTAGCGCTGGCCCAAGCCGCCGTCAACCGTATGCGCCAGACGTCGCTCCGTGTCTCCCAGATTCTCGATGTAAATCGCTCGAAAGCGATCCCGGTCTGGAAGCCGGCCTTATATTCCGTAGCTGCGTTTTCCATAGGTTGTCTGGCTTCGTTGTCGCACGCTCCCGAACTCGTCGCATTCAAAGACCAGGTTCCCGACACGATGGCGTCAGCCAGCACGCCCGGTGTAAACCTGACCTCCGCGACCGAGTTCAATTCCTATGCAAAGCAAGCAATAGTAACCCCGGCAACCTTCCACGTCCGATCGGACGAAGCAACGTCTTACGCATTAACAGATCAGCCAGCCCGCAAGGGCGCGGCTTCAGCCGTGCCGCAAATCGATAAACGTCAGAATGCGGCCTCACTCGCAACAGAAGGCAAGAACCCAGCCGCGGAGCGGCGGTATGAGAAAGCCCGGCGCGGCAGTGCCGGGGAGCAATATGCCGAAGCTGAAAGTCCCGCAGGGACGGCGCTCGCTTCTGCAGAACGCGTCGCCCCGAAAATCCTGGACACGCGCTTCACTCAATCCGAGCGAATCGGCATTCAAGCTCCTCAGGCCATCTTCGTAGTCATGCAAACGCAGTACAACGAAGCAGGGCCCATGCTTTGGAGCATCTCCATCTACCGCGTAACCGTCGTTGATTCAAACCCGGCGGAAACCAGAATCCCGAAAAAGATTTAAGAAAGGTTCAAGCATTCAGGCAAGTATCGGTTCAACTCGTAAAACTAAATAATTAGTTGCACAAAGGAGAAGGTGAAACAAATGAGTAAGTGGACAAACTGGAAAACAACCATCGGGCGCATGGCTCTTTCGGCAGCTGCGATCGCTGCCCTTGCGTCTCTCGTAACCTACGAAACCGCCAAACCCATGGCCGCTCGCGCCTCCTCGGCTGCCGCGGCTGCGGCGCCGCTCGACGACAACAGCGTCAGCGCGTTGCTCTCGCTCGACCAGGCCATGGAAACCCTGGCCGCGCGAGTGACCCCAGCCATCGTCAACGTTGCGGTCACATCAAAAGCCAAAGCCGACATGGCCGAACAGCAGCAGATTCCCGACGACATGCAGCAATTCTTCGGCCCTGGGTTTGGTCAGGGCTTCGGCCCGCACGGCCGGCCGCAGCCGCAGATCGAACACGGTATCGGCAGCGGAGTCATTATTTCGCCCGATGGCTACATCGTGACCAACAATCACGTCATCGACGGCGCCGTCGATATCCGCGTCACCATGAGCAACCGCAAAACCATGAACGCCAAGCTGGTCGGCGCCGATCCCTTGACCGACCTCGCCGTGATCAAAGTCGACGGGGGCAGCCTGCCGAGCATTCCGTGGGGCGACTCAACCGCGCTTCATCCCGGACAGACCGTGCTCGCCTTCGGAAACCCCATGGGCTTCCGCTTCACCGTAACCCGCGGCATCGTGAGCGCCCTCAACCGCCCCAACCCATTCTCGGATAACGCGCGCAAGCCCGGCGAATTCATCCAGACGGACGCCGCCATCAATCCCGGAAACTCCGGCGGCCCGCTGGTGAATGCGCACGGCGAAGTGATCGGCATCAACACCTTCCTGGTCTCTTCTACCGGCGCCTTTTCCGGAATGGGTTTTGCCATCCCCACGCAGATCGTCAAGCCCACTGTGGACACGTTGATCCGCGACGGCAAAGTTACCCACGGCTACATGGGAATCGGCATCAGCGACGTTACGCCCGAGAACTCCAGGTTCTTTGACGTGAGCGACGCCAGCGGTGCGGTCGTGACTCAGGTCGAACCCGGTTCGCCCGCAGCCAAGGGCGGCTTGAAGGTTGGCGACGTGATCACCGAACTCAACGGCAAGAAGGTGAGCGATGCCGGTGAGCTTCAGGTCGAAGTCGGCCAGCAGACTCCCGGCACGGCCATCAAACTCGGAGTCGTTCGCGACGGCAAGACCGTAAACGTTCCCGTCACGCTCGAAGCCATGGGCAGCCGTGACAAGCAGGGCGTCGAAACCTCCGAAGCCGATCACGGAAAGATGCACTGGGGCGTTGGTCTCGGCGACATCACTCCCGATATCCGTGAGCAACTGCAGGCTCCCAAAGATCTTCGCGGAGCCGTCATCGAACAGGTGCAACCCGGCAGCTCGGCCGACAACGCCGGCCTGCAGCGCGGCGACGTCATCGTGCAGGTCAACCGGCACGATGTCCAAAGCGCCTCGGACGTTCAGCAAGCACTGGGAAGCGTGCCCAAAGGCAAAGACGCCTTAATCCTGGTCTGGTCGAACGGCGGCAACACCTTCCGCGTCCTGCACGCGCCTCAAGGTTCGTAAGAGTAGCCAAACAAGAACGTCGAAAAAAGTGCCCGGCCTTCGGAAAGTCTGCGAAGGCCGGGCTTTTTTCGGCGAAAAAGGCCCAACAAAAGTCACGCAGCCCCGGACACTTCGTCAGCGCATGCTCCCTCACAATTGTCATTACACTTCGTCAGCGCATGCTCCCTGACAATTGTCATTCCGAACCGGCTTCAGCCTGTGAGGAATCTGCTGTCCGGTCCGGCCGCAGAAAGCAGATTCCTCGCTTCGCTCGGAATGACAAAGGATGGGCAGGAATGAAAAGATAGCCCTGATTAGATAACCTTGCCGGGTACCCCGCTCCTTGCGTCTTCTCGATCTTCGCGAAGCTCCCGATGAAGTGGTGGGCATTCGGGGAGTCTCATCGCAGTTTGTTTTAAAGTCAGCGCGATCCAATTGAATTGTCTGGGTGCCGCTTCTTACTTATAAGGAACAAATCAAACAACTCCAGGACGTCATCCTGAAGGCCCGCGCTCTCTCCAGCGGGCCGAAGGATCTCGCGCGCACTCTTTCGCATTGACCAACGCCGCGAAGCTGTTTCCTCCGCGCCGTGGACCAGCCAATTTTCCCCTTGACCAGTCACCTCAATCCGGATAACATGATGACAGCCATATTAGCTGTTTGATAACGGCCCTGATTTTTCAGTTCTTTGACAACTTCCGACATCAGCCAACAGGCGTTCGCAGCCATGAAAACGACCCTGGCCCCTCCAAAATGCCCCAGCTAAGTCCTTTAGAAGAGATATTTTAGAGGGTATCTCCAACTCGCGCCCTGTTTTCATAGACTTACGGAGCGAAAAAAGCTGAGATATTCCCTCCCGTAAGTCCTTTAGAAGGGATATTTTACGAGGGTATCTCGAAAACAGATCCTTTGTTTTCATAGATCTGGCAAGAAAGCGCATTTTTTGGGGTATATACCCTGTACTGAATGGTAATCAATTCGCGAGAACGATTACCCAAGAGTAACGATCCCCTAGAACGCCGACCCTGAGCCGAGCAGGCTGTACAGCAGGACGATCAGGACGATGCCGGTGAAGATCATGTAGAGGCGGTCGTGCTCTTCGGCGAAGCCCCAGATGGAGAAGGCTACGCGGGCGACTGGGGTGGCGATGAGCAGAAGCAGTCCTAGCTGGATGATGCCTCGGCCGTGCCATCCGAAGGCGTCGTGGACGATTCCCGTCAGGGTCCTGAGATCAGTCGGTTCGCCGCGGAAGACGTGGTAGCTTGCAGGCTCGCGGCCGTGTCGGGCCAGGTAAATTGCGCCGCCGACCGCGACCACGAAAGCCGAGAGTGAGACTCCCGTACGAAGCAGGTTCCCAACGATTTCTTCGATGGTCTTGTCCGTCCATTTGCCGGTTGTGGACACTTAGATTCCTCCGGTCAATCCCTTGAAGAGCATCTGCAGGCCAAGCACGGCGATCACAACGCTGAAGACCACCCGCAACACCTTGGTTTCTGCCTTCATCAATATGTGCGCGCCCATCATCGATCCCGCCAGAACCCCAAGCATCACCGGCATGGAGAGGCCGGGATCGACGTAGCCACGGCTGAGGTAGACGCCCGCGCTGGCGGCGGCGGTCACGCCAATCATGAAGTTGCTGGTCGTGGTCGAGACCTTGAAGGGGATCTTCATAGCCTGGTCCATGGCAAGGACTTTCACCGCTCCCGAGCCGATGCCGAGCAGGCCGGAGAGCGCGCCCGCTCCGAACATCAAGCCGAAACCCTGCGGTACACGCTGCACATTGTAGTGCCGCATGCCTCCTTCTTCCGAGGGAAAGTCGCCATTCATCCGCAGGCGGGTTGCCAGGGGATCGGGTGGCAAATTGCGTTCTGCCCGCGGCCGCGGCTTTCTGGAAAGATACGCGGAATAGAGCAGCATGACGCCGAAGATCACGGCCAGGGCTTTGGTCGAGATGAGAGCGGCAAGAAATGCTCCCACCAAAGCGCCGAATGTGGTGGCGATTTCGAGGAACATACCGATACGGATGTTCGAGAATCCCTCTTTCACATAGGCGGCGGCCGCGCCTGATGAAGTCGCGATCACGGAAACCAGCGAGGCGCCGATGGCATAGCGGATGTCCACTTTGAAGAAGAGGGTAAGCAACGGGACAAGGACGACGCCGCCGCCGAGGCCGGTAAGCGATCCGAGGAAACCGGCCACAAAGGACCCGGCCGCTACCAGAATTGTGAATTCGAGAATATTCATCCCGCCCCCGAACCAAGAGTGTGCCACATCGGGTGAGTTAGAAGTGTACGCGATCCGGTGAATTCCGATCGGTGCCCGGACGAAGCGTCCGGAGCTATGCGTCTTGGGATCGCGGCGGAGCACCGATTCATTCAGGATTCACCAAATATTCATCAATTATTAATAAAGGGCAGATAGCATCAACGGTCTCACGAAACCCTGTACAGCAGCACGGGAAAGTTGCACCAGTATGTTTTTTGCCGGTTATCCATCTTGAAAGATTCGGGAGGAGAAATGAAGCACGCAATGGCTTTGGCGTTGGTGTTCGCGCTGGTAAGTGGCGCTTTCGCGGCGCCACCACCGCAAGATTCGACCTCGAGCGGCAGCACGAAGAAGAAGGCGGTTGCCAAAACGTCTGCGCCCAGCGTTTCGAGCCAGCTCAGTGACATGAAGCAGGCGATCGACGCGCAGCAACGACAGATTCAACAACTCATGCAGCAAGTACAGAGCCGGGATGCGGCCATCCAGCAGTTGCAGCAACAGGTGGGGCAAGCCCAGAGCGCGGCGGGCCAGGCGGCGCAAAAGGCTGACGCGGCTGCATCGGAAGCTGCCGCGGGAGGTGCGGCGCAGCAGCAGGATTTTGCGGCGATGAAAACCGACGTCGCCGACCTGAAACAGAATGCCACGAATGCTGCGCTCTCGTTGCAGGAGACGCAGAAGAACATCCAATCGAGTCTGGAGAGCCCGCTGGCGATTCATTACAAAGGAATCACGATTACTCCTGGAGGCTTCCTGGCGGCAGAAACGGTGTGGCGCCAGCATGGGCTGGGCGCCGACATCAACACACCGTTTAACTCGATTACGTTTCCGGGCGCAGCGCAAAGTCATATGGCGGAGTTTTTCGGATCCGGCCGCCAATCGCGTCTTTCGATGCTGGCTGAGGGCAAGTTGAGTTCGGCCAAAGTGGGCGGCTACTTCGAGTCGGACTTCTTGTCCGCAGGTGTTACCTCGAACAACAACGAGAGCAACAGCTACACGTTTCGTGTGAGACAGGCGTACGCGCAGGCTGCCTTGAATAACGGCTGGACGTTCACCGGCGGTCAAATGTGGAGCCTGGTGACGGAGACCAAGAAGGGTGTCGACAACCGCAGCGAAGCGTTGCCCATGACCATCGACCCGCAATATACCGTGGGCTTTAGCTGGGCTCGGCAGTACGCTTTCCGGGTTTCAAAGGACATCAACGATAAGCTCTGGGTGGCGGCCTCGGTGGAGAATTCGCAGGAAACTCTGGGCGGCCATGGCAGCACCACCAACTTCGTGCTCGGCCAGCAAGGGGCGGCTGGCGGACTTTACAATCCCACTGCAAACTACTCTTACAACCCCTCGCCTGATTTCGTGCTCAAGGCGGCCTTCCAGCCCGGCTGGGGGCACTACGAAGTCTTCGGCGTGCTAACCGACTTTCGCGACCGCATTTATCCTCTTGGCGCGGCAACCACACCCTCAGCTACGGGAGCTTATAACAACTCGGCAGTCGGCGGGGGTATCGGCGCCAATATGCGCGGAACCATCCACAGGAACTGGGATGTCGGGCTGCATTTCCTGGGTGGCAATGGCATTGGTCGCTACGGCACGGCCGGGCTTGTGGATGCGATCGCCCGTCCTGATGGTGTGCTGGTTCCCGTTCGCAACTATCAAACGCTCGGTACCCTGGAATGGCATAGTCCGAGGTTGGATGTCTACACCAACGTCGGCGGCGAATACGAAGACCGAGCCGCGTTCGTCAATGGTGCCGGAAAGGGCGTAGGGTACGGATCGCCGCTGTTCAATAACTCGGGTTGCTACACCGAGACGCCTCCGGCGGCTACTTCGGTCAGCGTTGCCACCCCGACCGGGGGCACCGCGAGTATTCCTGTTCCCGGCGCTGTGGGCACTCCTTTGACCAACGGGTTCAATCCTGGGGGATTGTCTAACTGCAACGGAGACACGCGCAACATCATTGAAGGCACTATCGGGTTCTGGTATCGCTTTTACAATGGCCCGAAAGGCAGAGTTCAATGGGGACCGCAATACTCCTATGTAGTTCGCAATACCTGGAGTGGCAAGGGCGGTAATCCTTCGGCGACGGAAAATATGTTCTTCACGTCGTTCCGCTACTATTTGCCGTAAACAGCAACTCCTCGCCTTCGTCGATCAATCCCCCGGACGGAGGCGAGGAGATTTTCTTGCCCTGCAGACTAGGCTACGGGCAGAGTGAAATAGAACACCGATCCGTTGCCGGGTTGGCTGGTTACACCGATCTTGCCGCCATGGGCTTCGACGATTGCTTTGGCAATGGCAAGGCCCATGCCTGTGCCCTGCACCTGCAGACGCTGATCTCGACCGCGATAGAACTTTTCGAATATCAAGGACTGTTCGAAGTCGTCGATTCCCGGTCCACGGTCGGCGACGCTGGTCATAACGGTGCGGTGGCCGAGCTCCGCTGTGATCTGGATCGGAGATTCTGGGGACGAGTACTTGGCTGCGTTCTCCAGCAATTGAGTTATGACTTCTGTGATCCGGCCTTCGTCCATCCGGATCAGGGGCAGGTTGGCGGGGAGCCGCACATCGACGGGATGCTGTCCCAATGCGGGTTTCGCTTTCTCGATCGCAGCCTCGACGGCTTGCTGGATGGGACGCGCCTGCAATTGAAGTTCGAACTGGTTGGCGTCGAGTTGCGCCATCTCGGCAGCCTCGCCCACCAGACGATTCAGGCGGTCACTTTCTTCGTTAATCACGGTGAGCAGTTCGAGGCGTTGAGCCGGGTCCAGACTTGGGTTGGAGAGTAGCGAGGTGGCGGACGCCTTGATGGCGGTGAGCGGGGTACGAAACTCGTGGGTGACCGAGTCCAGCAAGGCGGAACGCAGTTGTTCGCTTTCGCGGGCGGCCTCGGCGCGTCCCAGTTTTTCGATCGCTCCGGCACGCTCGATCGCGATCGCGATCAGACTGCTCATGGCGTCGAGCGTCTCACGGGAAAGCAGCGCGCCGGAGACGCCCATGCTGCCGACCACGCGGACACCCATCCGGAGAGGCATGAACACGGCCTGTTTCTCGGGGTGGGTTGTGGGTTCGCCCCGCATGCAGACTAACTGCAGATCGTGGATTTCCAGGTCGTGGATGGCGGAGCTGGAGCGATACACATCGGGCCGGTTGGGCAAGGCGATCGCGGCAGCTTTGACTCCAAAGTTTTCCACGATGTATCGCGGAATCGCATTCAGGAGTTCCACCACGTTATCGCTGGACAGGAGTTGCTGGCTGAATTTGTAGAGGCGCTCGGCTTCGCCGCGGCGCTCGTTGGCTCCCTGCGCCTCCCGGCGGGCCCGCTCTGCCAGTTGACTGGCAATTATGGCAGTGACCAGGAAAGCAAAAAGGGCAATCCAATTCTGAGGATCCGAAATGGTTAGCGTTCGCACAGGGGGAAGGAAGTAATAGTTAAAAGCCAGGGTGGCAAGCAATGCCATGAAAACCGCGGGCCGCAGGCCCCAGTTCGCCGACACGATGAGAACACCGATCAGGAAAGTGAGTGCGACAGTGGTGGGATTCACTCCGATCTTGACGTAGGCGAAGACGATGATCACAACAACGGCGGCGGCTGCAGCGTAGCGCAAGGCCGGCTTGAGCAGTGGTTGGTCCACGCCGCCGATTGTAGCTGATCTTGCTGACGCGGAGGGTCGAAGCACAATGCATCATCGACAATTCTCATTTGCTCGACGACAATAACCGCGATGCCTAAAACTCCTGAGCAATGGCTGGAAGAGGCCGATCCGACGAAAAAGGGCGGCGTGTTCAAGCTCTTCCTCGGTTACGCCCCGGGTGTCGGTAAAACTTTCAGCATGCTGAGCGAAGCCATCCGCCGCCACAGCCGCGGCGAGGATGTTGTCATCGGAGTGATTGAAACCCACGGGCGTAAGGCGACCGCTGAACTGGCGGCGCAACTCGAAGCCGTTCCCCGAAAAAAGCTGGAGTACAAAGGCACGATTTTCGAGGAAATGGACGTGGATGCCATCGTGGCGCGAAAGCCGGTGGTCGCGTTGGTTGACGAGTTGGCACACACCAACGTGGAGGGCAGCAAACACGCTAAACGATATCAGGATGTGATCGAGTTGCTCGATGCCGGCATTGATGTGCTTTCGACCATGAACATTCAGCATCTGGAGAGCGTGACGCCCACGGTGCAGAGCCTGACGGGCATCACGGTACGTGAGACGGTGCCAGACTGGGTGCTCAAGCGCGTCAACGAAGTGGTCATGTCGGACCTTACTCCCGAGGCGTTGCAGAGCCGCATGCGGCGCGGCGATATTTATCCGCTGGACCGGGTTGGCCGTGCGCTGGGAAATTTCTTTCGTCCGGGAAATCTCATCGCGCTCCGTGAGCTTGCGCTTCGTCAAGTCGCACAGGCTGTGGATCAGAGTCTGGAATCCTATCGTGAAAAGGACGAAGCCAGCGGAACAGTTGCCGTCCGAGAAAGAATCGCGGTTTGCATCAGCTCAAATCCTGCCGCGCAGTACTTGATTGCCCGTGGCGCCCGCATGGCCCAGGCCATGGGCGGCGAGTTGCACATTGTGTATGTGGATCTAGGGCAGGATGACAACGAGCCCAATCAGAAAACCCTGGCTGCAAATCTCCAGTTTGCCGAAAACGTTGGCGCGCAAATCACCAAACTGAAAGGTAGCAGCGTAGCCGAGGTGGTGGCTGACTTCGTTCGTGAAAAACACGTCACCCAAGTCGTATTCGGGCGTTCGGCGACGGGGGGATGGAGAAAATACCTGTACCTCACCGCCATCAACAAATTCCTGCGGGATGCGCCTCCGGTCGACGTGCACATTGTTACGCAGGAGTCTCGCTGATTCGTCATGACCGAACATCGCCGCATCCTCGTAGTCGACGATGAGTCCCAGATCACGCGCGTGCTGCGGACCAGCCTCTCCAGCCATGGCTACGACATTCGCGTGGCCAACGACGGCGAGACCGCGCTCGAAATCATGAAAGACTGGATGCCGGATCTCGTGATCACTGATCTTTCCATGCCGAATATGGATGGGCTGGAGTTATGCCGCCGATTGCGGCTGACGACGAAGACTCCCATTATCGTGCTCTCGGTTAAAGGTGAGGAAAGAACCAAAGTTCAGGCTCTGGACGCTGGTGCGGACGACTACGTCACCAAGCCATTTGGGATCGAAGAGTTGCTGGCGCGGGTGCGCGCCAATCTGCGCCGCGCTCCGGCGGCCGACGATGGACAGTCAGCGCTGATTCAGATCGGTGATTTCCGGATCGATCTGGCAGCCCACAAAGTCACGGTCCGTCATCAGGATATCCACCTCACGCCCAAGGAATTCGATCTGCTGGTTTATCTGGCTCGACATGCTGGCAAGGTTGTAACGCACCGCACCCTCCTCAGCGCAATCTGGGGTGGCCAGAGCACGGAGCAGGTCGAGTATCTTCGTGTGTTTGTCGGGCAATTGCGCAAGAAGCTGGAACCGGAAAACTCCTCTCCGCGATACATCGTCACCGAGCCTTGGGTTGGGTATCGCTTCGAGCCCGGTCTGTAAATTATCTGTTTTCAATCCCGATTCACTTTAACGAACATTCTACGAAGTCTTTATTCAATCCTTATGGGTTTCGCTATCCAATCAGTTGAATTGAGCGAACGGAATAGATGGTCGTGCTTCCGATCGTAAACATGCTGCTGATGCTGCTCGGGTTCGTGACCCCGTGGCGCAGGAAAAGCCCGGGCACTGCACGAGAAGCGACGCAGGATTCGACGGCAAGTCACGCACGCATCCGGCAATTCAATGAGCTCATATAGAAAGGTTAGGAGTTTATGTCATCGATTCAGAATGTATGCGCGGAAGATTTGGCGAAACTTTTTCATCATTACCACGAAGCTCTCGCCCATGACTTCCACGGTCATGCGACCCGGCAAGCGGATGTTTCATGGGAAGAGGCTCCCCAAAATGAGCGCAAGTTGATGATTGCGGCGGCACGGCTCACGCTGTTAGAGCTGGCGGCGAACTCTGAAGGAGAGCAGTCCAACCGGCAATATTTCGCCAAGCCTGGCGAAGCGGACTGGGGCTGCTAGTTCGGGTCTCATACCTTGGTGAGTAACCTTTATGAATTCCTTACGAACCGTTTAGCTCACTTTTACGCCCGAAGTTGTGAAATGACTCTCGCGGCGACTTCCTGACAATTGTGCCGGATGGTCAGAATGAAACTGGTCTTCACATCACTGTGTGCAGGCGCGGTGCTTTTCATGCTGCGCTTTCTTGCCGCCATTCTGAGCGAAGGGAACAGGCGGTCTACAAAATCGATGCGAGTCTATTTCGCGAAGTTCAATCCAGCGAAGCGACGTGGAGAAGTCATATTTATGAATTCCAAAAATCATGTTCACAAGTCTGCTGTCGAAACTGGCAAGCGGGCGGCCTTCATCGTAGTCGCCGCGGTGTTTCTGGCATTGCCGCTCCACGCTCAACATACTCCCAATGATGCCCCAACCGTTTCCACGCAGCCCCAACCGCAGGCGAGCGCCGCAGCTCCGCAAAGCGAGCAGGAGATCGTGGACGAGCTTGCGGCCATGAAAAAACGCATCGAACAGCTTGAACTCGCGCTGAAGCAGCATGAGTCAGCGGAGCAACCGACGACGGTCGTTCATTCCGCGAAAGCGAGTGCACCCGTCGGCGCTCCTCCGAGCATCGCAATTACGAGCGCGGCTCCTCCCGAGGCCCAGGCCGTATTGTCTCAAACGACTGCGCCCGCGAAACCAGAAAAGGCGGAACCGTTCGCCTTCGCCGATTGGACCTGGCTTAACGGCAATAGTCGCGTGAAGGAGCCGCCGTTCGATACAAAGTTCTTTACGCCGGAAGTCCAGGCCGACGTCGATTACATTATCGATCTCAACCATCCGAAAGACGACACCATCGGCGGATCGAGCGAAGTATTTCGAGCGTATGAAGTCCAGCTGACCCAGCTCGGGGTCGGCGGCGATTTTCACTTTGACAACGTGCGCGGCAGGTTAATGACGCAGTTTGGCATGTATTCGACGACCACACCGCGCAACGATGCCAGCCCGGCGCGTGGACAATGGCAACTTAACGATGCTTATCGCTACGTTTCCGAAGCCTACGGCGGATATCACTTTAACGCGTTGCACGGGATCAATGTTGACGCCGGAATTTTCATGTCTTACGTCGGCCTTTTCAGCTACTACAACGCTGATAATTGGGCGTATCAGCCCTCGTATGTCTCTTCGAACACGCCGTGGTTTTTCAATGGCGTGAGGGTACAAATTTTCCCCAGCGAACACTTGAAGCTTGAGCCTTGGTTTATTAACGGATGGCAATCGTACGGCCGGTTCAATAACCGGCCGGGCATTGGGGCTCAGATCCTGTGGCGGCCGAATGGCAAGTTTGAACTCCTGGGCAACCAATACATGCTGGGAGAGGATACGCTGAACGTTCCCGGCCGGGTGCGCTATCACACCGACGACAGCATCGAGTACAAGTATTACGAGAACCCTCAGAATTTCCTGAGCCAGGCTGCCTTCTCTCTGACCGGCGATATGGGATGCGAGCACGGCGGCGGTGTCAGCTGCGCGGGCGATTCGGCAAAAGGGCCCAAGCAGGATTTCTTGGGATTCATGATCTACAACCGCCTGTGGTTCCATCGGAACCTTTATGGCTTCACGCTGGGCGGCGGAAAAATCAACAATCCGGGACGGTACCTGGTGTTGTTACCGCCTATCAATGGCGCAACCGCAGCTTCGGGAACGCCGTACTTTACACAGAATCCTGGCGATCCCTACAAGGCTTGGGACGCGTCCGCGACTTTCGACTACATGCCCAGCCAGTACATTACCTTCCGCTGGGAGTTCGATCATCGCGCGGCGAACGTACCGTATTTCTCCGGTCGAGGCGGCATCACGCCTCCGGGTGGCAATACTGGCGCCCCAGGCTCGGTGGTGCCAGGCTTCACGCCTGATCTGGTGAGGGACGAAAACCGCCTGAATCTGGCGATATTGGTCAAGTTCTAGTATTGATGGCTTCTAGCGGCGATTCTTCGACAGGAGCCTGGAACCATGACTCGTTCATTTTCGGAAATGGTTGTTGCGGGTTTGTTTAGGGTGCGCGGGTGTGGTGGACGCGTCTTAATGGTACTGATGATCGCGTTCCCCTGCTCGATGGTGGTACGTGCACAGAGTCAAACAGGGCCTGCCTCGATGAATGTTCCTGGCAGAGCCGAATCAAGTGAAGGTTTGCAACAGCGAGTGGGGGAACTTGAAGGCGAAGTGGCCGAGTTGAAGCGCATTGTGAAAGAGCTACAATCAAATTCGCAGCCGACAGGCGGTTCGCAAGAACCACCGACCGTGCAGTTGACGTCCAGTGCGCAATCGCAGTCCGCCCCAGTGGAACCATCAACGCTGACCACCAGGGACAGGGCCAGTCTCGATTTCTTGCGCGACACCACCATCAACATTGGGGTGGACGGGTATTACGCCTACAACTTCAACGCTCCCGTCGGGCGAGTCAATCTATTGCGAGCTTATGACGTGCTCAGCAACAGTTTCAGCTTGAACCAGGCGAGTGTGATCTTTGATCACCCTCCGGACCTTGCGGCTGGGCGGCGGTTTGGAGGCCGTCTGGATCTCCAATTCGGTCAGGCGACGGATACGCTGCAGGGAAATCCGTCCAACGAACCGCGGCCGGACATCTATCGGAACATTTTCCAGGCTTATGGAACCTATATTGTGCCGGTGGGCCGCGGCTTGAATGTGGATTTCGGGAAGTTTGCCAGCTCGCTTGGAATCGAAGGCAATTACACCAAGGATCAGATGAACTATTCGCGATCATACTGGTTCAACTTCCTGCCCTTCTACCACATGGGCTTCCGAACCAGTTACCCGGTCAACGATCACTTTACCCTGAACTACTGGCTGATCAATGGCACGAATCAGGTCGAACCCACCAACAGCTTCAAGGATGAGTTGTTTGGTTTTACCGCGACGCCACGCAAAACGATCACCTGGACTATGAATTATTACTTCGGCCAGGACCATCCCGATCGCGTCAGCGTGCCGCCGCCGTCGCTGATTCCGGTGCAGCCCGGCCTCAGTTTCGTGCCGATTATTCCCGCTCCCGATGGCCGACTTCATATTTTTGACAGCTATGTGAGCTGGCAAACCACGCCGAAACTCACCCTGGCCCTCGAGGGCGATTACGTCATCGAGCGGCTGTGGATAAATTCCGCGCCGGGAGAGTCGTCAGCACCGTCTCATGCCGATGGGGGCGCAGCTTATTTGAAGTATCAACTGAATTCCAAGTTCGCGCTGGCGGGCCGCGCCGAATATCTTTCCGATCGCGGCGGCTTATTCAGCGGCCTGAATCAGGCGTTAAAGGAAACGACGGCAACGTTTGACTACGACGTCGCGAACGGCTTCCTGATGCGTTACGAATGGCGTCGTGATTTCTCGAATCAACCTTCATTCCTCACCGATACGCAAGGCGTGCTAAGCAAACAACAAAATACGGTCACGCTCGGGCTGATTTGGTGGTGGGGCCGCAAGGAGGGCGCATGGTGAATTTAATCGCGGGCAAGATACGCACCGGAGAATGTTCATGAAAGACATCATCTTCATCGCCGTAACGCTGGCATTTTTCGCACTTGCCATCGGCTACGTACGATTCTGTGATCGGATTCGTTGAGGTGAACGGTAAATGACTATTGAATCAATCCTCATGCTGGCCGTCAGCGTTTTGTTGATGGTCTACCTGCTTTATGCGCTATTGATGCCGGAGAAGTTCTGATGACGGTGAATGGCTGGATTCAGATATTCGTATTCCTGGGGCTGATCTTCGCGGTGACAAAGCCGTTGGGCATTTTTATGGCTCGGGTTTTCAACCGCGAGCGCACGTTCCTTGATCCGCTTGCGCGCCCAGTTGAGCGTTTGCTCTACCGTGTGACCGGAGTCGACGAAAACCACGAAATGAGCTGGAGAGAGTATGCCGTTTCCATGCTCCTGTTCAGTGGCATGTCTATGGTCTTGCTGTACTTGATCGAGCGGGTTCAGCAGTGGCTGCCGTGGAATCCGCAGAAGTTCGGTGCCGTGGCTCAGGACCTGGCCTTCAATACCGCCGCGTCCTTCACCACCAACACCAACTGGCAGAACTATGCGGGTGAGGCCACGATGAGTTATCTCACCCAGATGGCCGGACTCGCGTATCACAACTTTGTTTCGGCGGCCGTCGGAATCGCGCTAGCCATCGCTTTCGTCCGCGGCATTGCACGGCGGGAGAAGGAGACCATCGGCAACTTCTGGGTGGATATGACGCGCGCCACGCTCTGGCTGCTGCTGCCGATGTGCATCGTCTACGCTCTGGCTCTGGTTTCCCAAGGAGTCGTGCAGAACCTGAAACCGTATGACACGGTAAAGCTGGTTGAGCCGCAGCAAGTGCAGAAGAGCGGAGCGGATGGCAAGCCGATGATTGGCCAGGACGGCAAACCGGCGACGGATACGGTAACGGATCAAACCGTGGCGCAAGGCCCGGTGGCATCACAGGAAGCCATCAAGATGCTGGGCACCAATGGCGGTGGTTTCTTTAACGCCAATAGTTCCCATCCCTTCGAGAATCCCACCCCGCTCAGTAATTATCTGCAGATGCTTTCCATTTTCGTCATCCCGGCAGGCTTGACCTACACGCTTGGTCGCATGACTGGATCGCAACGCCATGGATGGGCGGTATGGGCGGCGATGGCTTTCTTGTTCCTATCCGGAGTGACAACCGCTTATTGGGCGGAGGCGCGAGGCAATCCGCTGCTAAAGGGAGCGGATCAAAGCGTGAGCGCGTTGCAGCCCGGCGGCAACATGGAAGGCAAGGAAGTCCGCTTCGGCATCGCCGACTCCACTCTATTTGCCACGGTCACCACCGATGCCAGTTGTGGAGCGATTAACGGTTGGCACGATTCCTACACGCCGCTTGGCGGAATGGTGCCGCTGGCTAACATCATGCTCAGCGAAACCGTGTTTGGAGGTGTCGGTGCCGGGCTCTACGGCATCCTGATTTACGTTGTCCTGGCAGTGTTCATCGCCGGGCTCATGGTCGGCCGCACGCCAGAGTATTTAGGCAAGAAGATCGAAGCGTATGACGTGAAGATGGCAATGCTGGTCACGTTGGTTTTTCCTCTCGTGATCCTGGTGCTTACTGCTATCTCGTCCGTCCAAGGATTTGGCACATCCAGCATCAGCAACCCTGGTCCGCACGGCTTAACCCAGATTCTGTACGCCTTCACATCTCAGGCAGGCAATAACGGTTCCGCCTTCGGAGGGCTGAACGGGAATACGCCCTGGTACAACACCTCGGGTGGAATGACCATGCTGGTCGGCCGATTTTTCATGATCATTCCCATGCTGGCCATCGCCGGTAATTTGGCCAAAAAGAAATATGTTCCGCCGTCGCTGGGTACGTTTCCCGTGACCACGCCTCTGTTCAGTGTTTTGCTGGTGGGAGTGATTCTCATCGTGGGCGCGCTGACCTTTTTCCCGGCACTGAGCCTGGGACCGATTCTCGAGCACCTGCTGATGTCAGTTGGAAAGACTTTCTGAGGAACCATGGCAGAAAAAAAATCAAAATCTATCTGGGACATGAAGATCGTGCGCCGCGCGCTTTGGGATTCGCTGGTGAAGCTGGACCCGCGGAACATGATGAAGAATCCGGTGATGTTCGTGGTCGAAGTCGGCAGCGTGGCCACAACTATTTTATTAATCCGCGATGTGGTGAGGCACCAGGGAGCGTTCGGCTTCAACCTTCAGATCACGCTCTGGCTCTGGTTTACAGTCTTGTTCGCGAATTTTGCTGAGGCCATGGCTGAAGGCCGGGGAAAAGCGCAAGCCGACTCGCTGCGGAAAGCCCGGGCAGAGACGATCGCCAATCGTCTGCTTCCCGATGGCAAAACGGAACAGATCGCCAGTTCCAAACTGCGTGCAGGCGACCTGGTCAAAGTTACCGCTAGCGAGTTCATCCCAAGTGACGGCGAGATTCTCGAAGGTGTCGCTTCGGTGGACGAGTCTGCAATCACCGGGGAGTCCGCTCCGGTAATCCGTGAAGCCGGGGGCGATCGCTCGGCGGTGACCGGAGGCACGCGAGTGCTTTCTGATTGGCTGAAGATCAAGATTACGTCGAACCCTGGCGAGACCTTTCTGGATCGCATGATCGCGTTAGTAGAGGGAGCCGAGCGCCAGAAAACGCCGAACGAAATCGCGTTGAACATTCTGTTGGCAGGATTGACGATTATCTTCTTGCTCGCGGTGGTGACTTTGCAGCCGTTCGCGATTTATTCCGGCTCTCCTCAAACCGTTTTCGTGTTGGTCTCCTTGCTGGTTTGCCTGATTCCGACAACGATCGGCGGGTTGCTCTCTGCGATTGGAATCGCGGGCATGGACCGCCTGGTGCAACACAACGTGTTGGCGATGTCTGGGCGAGCAGTCGAGGCCGCAGGCGACGTAAACACGCTGCTGCTCGACAAGACTGGAACCATCACGCTGGGAAACCGGCAAGCCTCGGAATTCGTTCCGGCACCCGGGATCACCGAAGCGCAAATGGCTGATGCAGCGCAGCTTTCTTCTCTGGCGGATGAAACACCCGAGGGCCGCTCGATCGTCGTGTTGGCAAAGGAACGATACGGGCTGCGAGGCAGGGAACTGGCCTCACAGGAAGCCACGTTCATTCCGTTCACCGCGCAAACCCGCATGTCAGGCGTGGACATGGATGGCCGCGAGATTCGCAAGGGCGCGGTGGACGCGATCAACAAATACCTCACGCAGCACGGAACCGCTCTTCCGAAAGAAATCCAAGCTGCCGTGGAGAGCATCGCGCGTTCGGGCGGAACGCCGCTAGTGGTCGCCGAAAATCGCCGCGCTCTCGGAGTGATTCACCTCAAGGACATTGTCAAAGGGGGGATGCGCGAGCGCTTCGATCAGCTTCGTGCCATGGGCATCAAGACCGTGATGATCACCGGAGACAATCCTCTGACCGCGGCCGCGATCGCGCGAGAGGCCGGCGTCGACGACTTCCTTGCCGAGGCAACTCCCAAAGACAAGATGGACTTGATCCGCGGTGAGCAGAAGCAGGGGAAACTGGTAGCAATGACCGGCGATGGCACGAATGACGCTCCTGCCCTGGCGCAGGCCGACGTTGGCGTAGCCATGAACACCGGCACGCAGGCGGCAAAAGAAGCAGGAAACATGGTCGATCTCGATTCCAATCCGACCAAGCTCATTGAGATCGTGGAAATCGGCAAGCAATTGCTCATGACCCGCGGGGCGCTGACCACGTTTTCCATCGCCAATGACGTCGCCAAATATTTTGCCATTATTCCGGCGATGTTTGCCGCTACCTTCCCGGTGCTGAACACGCTGAACATCATGCAGCTCAAGACCCCGCAGTCGGCGATTTTGTCGGCGGTCATTTTTAATGCGCTGATTATTGTTGCCTTGATCCCGCTGGCGCTGGGCGGGGTGAAGTATCGGCCGATGGGAGCTGCCGTTCTTCTCCGACGCAATCTCTGGATCTACGGTGTTGGCGGCATCATTGTGCCGTTCGTCGGGATCAAGCTGATCGATATGCTCATTACGCGCGTGGGGATGGCCTGAAAGGACCAATATGAAAAAGAATTTGATTACTTCGGTGCTGATGACGATCGTGACCACGGTTCTGCTGGGAATCGTTTATCCATTGGTGGTCACGGGGCTGGCGCAATTGTTTTTCAAAGACAAGGCCAACGGCCAGCTGATTGTGCAAAATGGCAAAGTCATAGGTTCGCACATCATCGGCCAGGCATTCGTTGGACCCGGCTATTTTCATTCGCGGCCCTCGGCGGCGGGCAATGGATACGACGCGGCGAATTCCAACGGCTCCCAACTCGGCCCTACTAATCAACACTTGATCGACAGGGTGAAAACAGATGTGGCCAGCAACCAAGCGGACAATCCGGGTCAACCGGTACCGGTCGATTTAGTAACAGCGTCGGCTTCCGGACTCGATCCCGATATTTCTCCCGCAGCGGCTGACTTTCAAGTTGCCCGAGTTGCGAGGCAACGAGGAATTTCAGACGATCAACTCAAGCAGTTAGTTCAGGAGCACACACAGCCACGACAACTGGGCTTCCTTGGAGAGCCCCGCGTCAACGTCCTTGAGTTGAATCTCGATCTGGATAGCAAGTTTCCATCGAAGTAACGCGACAAGCTGATAGAGGACGGGATTCTCGTCCCGCTTTCATTCGGTATGCGCTTCGAATGCTAAACTTTCAATCGTGGCTCGCATCGATCATCTGGAATGCACAAAGTGTGGGGCATCGATTGATGCCGTCCGTCCCCAAACCGTTTGCCCGAAGGACGGGGGCGTTCTTTACGTCCGCTACAAACTCGCCCCGCTAAAATCAAAATTTACGACTGCTTCTCTCGCCGGACGCGCGCCTACCATGTGGCGGTACGCCGAGGTTCTGCCGGACGCCGAACCCGTGTCGCTGGGCGAAGGTTTTACGCCCATGCTGCCGTCCCGCGAATTTCCCAACGTCTATATAAAAGATGAAGGATTAAATCCGACGGGTTCGTTCAAAGCCCGAGGCATGTCGGCTGCTGTCACAATGGCGAAGGCTTATGGCCTGAAAAAATTGGCTGCTCCTTCGGCGGGGAATGCCGCGAGCGCATTGGCAGCCTACGCCGCCGCCGCCGGACTTGAGGCTCATATCTTCATGCCGAAAGACGTGCCGCTCGCGAATCGCGTGGAATGCGAGAGCTATGGAGCACACATGACCTTGGTCGACGGCCTGATCAGCGATTGCGCGCGCATGGTTGCCGAGCGAAAAGACAAAGAAGGCTGGTTCGACGTATCCACCCTCAAGGAACCGTTTCGCGTGGAAGGCAAGAAGACCATGGGCTACGAAGTGGCGGAACAACTTGGATGGCGGATGCCGCAAGGCATCATCTATCCCACGGGCGGTGGAGTCGGGTTGATCGGAATGTGGAAGGCGTTTCAAGAAATGCAAGACCTGGGCTGGATCGGCGCAGAGCGCCCGCAGATGATCGCGGTTCAAGCTGCGGGCTGTGCCCCGATCGCCAGGGCGTGGGATGAGGCGAAGTCCACTGCAGAATTCTGGCCGAACGCATCGACTCTAGCTGCTGGTCTTCGTGTGCCCAAAGCCTACGGGGATTATCTGATTCTCGATATTTTAAAGAAGAGCGGCGGCGTCGCCCTGGTCGTGACTGACGACGAAATTATGGACGCGTTGCGGCAATGGGCGCGTGTGGAAGGCGTCTTTGCAGCGCCGGAAGGAGCGGCATCGCTGGCAGCGTATAGAAAATTACGGGCCAGCGCTTTCTTCGGTCCCGATGACACCGTGGTGCTCTTTAACACAGGCTCTGGCTTGAAGTATTTGGATGTGATCGAAGAGCAGAAGAAGTCCCAGCATCAACTGGCTCCCGCCTCGCGGCAAATCGGTGGAATTATAGGGCCTTATTGAAAGAAGACATTAGCCTGCGTGAAGTAATTCCGGGGCCGCGGTGTTTCTCAACTATGACTGAACGCCTCTACTACCACGATTCCTTTCAATACGAATTCGACGCGGAAGTGTCAGGTTTAGTTTCTGCTTCGAGCTCCGATCCTCGTGTGGGCGTGATACTGGATCGAACAGCCTTTTATCCCACAAGCGGCGGACAAGTTTTCGACACCGGCTGGATTGTTTCTGCCGACGGGGCCAACAGACTGCGCGTCGCGGAAGTCGTCGAATCAAACGATGGCACAGTTTTCCACATCCTTGAAGATGCAGGATCGATTCACAAGGGCAATCGTGTTCACGGTCTGATTGACATCGACCGCCGCCGTGATCACATGCAGCAGCATTCTGGCCAGCATGTTCTCTCAGCCGCATTTGTGCGCCTCTTCAATCTGCCCACCGTTTCTTTTCACATGGGTGCGGAGGCGTGTTCCATTGACTTGGACACGAAGAACCTGACCTCCGGACAAGTCGAAGCTGCCGAGGTTCTGGCGAATGATGTCGTAACCGAGAACCGTTCCGTCAGCGTGCGTTTCGTGACCAACGAGGAAGCCCGCGGCTTAGGACTCCGCAAAATCCCGCCGGTCGAACGAGATAAGCTCAGGCTGATCGACGTATATGACTTCGATCTGACCGCCTGTGGCGGCACGCACGTCTCAACTACTGGACAGGTCGGCGGCATCTTGCTTCGTAAGACAGAAAAGACTCGCCAGGGATGGCGAGTGGAATTCGTTTGCGGCAAACGCGCCATCGCCACTGCTCGGCGTGATTACGCTGTTCTAGCGGAGTCTGGAAGCCTGCTGTCGAGCCATATCTGGGATATTCCTCAGCAAATACGGAAGCTGCTGGAGGAATCGCGAGCGTCGCGAAAATCACGCGAACAGTTGCTGGAGGAGTTGGCGGACGCGCAGGCCAGCCGCTTGCTCGCCGAAACTGAGGAGTGCAACGGGCGCAAAATCGTAGTTCGGATCTTTCCCGATCGCGATCTCACGTTCATCAAGTTGCTGGCCCAGAGGCTGACTCGTCAAAGCGCGGGAGTGGTCGCTCTCCTCGGCGTGACATCCGATTCTGCACTGGTATTTGCCCAATCTGCGGGCCAAGTGTTCGACATGAATGCGCTGATGAAAGAGGTGCTCATGCGCCTCGGCGGGCGCGGCGGCGGAAGCAAAGACATGGCACAAGGCGGACCTGGACGCGTGGATGGGATGGAATCGGCACTCGCCGAACTGGCTGCGCGGCTGCAAGCGGAAACGTAGCAAGGTACGTTTCTACGGATCAACTCTTTCTGTAGAGACGTTGCTTGCAACGTCTGGCGCCGTGCTACATTCTCCTCAGCGGATATCTTCAACGGCGAACCATGGAACAACGCCTCATCCTCATTAATTTGCTCATCAAGCTCGGCGTGGCCGCTGCCGTGGCCAGTGTGCTGGTGCGTTCCGTCGAGTTCAAGTCTCTGCTGTTCCGCGAAAGCCGCGCTCTCAAGCAACGGATCTACCTGATCCTGTGGATCGGCGTTCCCATGGCGTTGGGCGTGTGGGTTCGCTTTATTCAAACAAGCTTTCTCGCCGGTGATCTGTCTTTTGAAACGACCGTCCTGCTGGGCGTTATCGGCGGTCGCTTCACGGGCATGGTGGGAGGCGCGCTGCTGGCACTTCCGGCTCTGTTACACGGGGAGTGGGCCACTCTTCCTTTCAATCTGCTGGTAGGTTTTGTTGCCGGACAACTCCGCGCGCTTACCCCCGACCGCGAAGATATCTGGTCGTTCTCGCCCTTTATCGATCTCAGCATTTATCGCATGATCCGCCGTAACCTGCCGACTCCCCGTTTGTTCGACTGGCAGATCATGTTCTTTGTAACCGTCGTCGCGTTGCGTTTCGTGCAGACGGAGATTTCCCATTTTCTGCCAAATGCTACGTTCAGCCTGGAGAGCCCGAATCTATGGGTCGAAGCGTTGATCTACGCTACCTCGGTCATGGTGATCGGTATCGAACTGAAGATCTGGAACAGCGTTCGCATTCAGATCAAGCTAGAAGAACAGGAACGCCTGCTGCTGCAATCCCGAATGGAAGCGCTGCAAAACCAGATCAATCCGCACTTCCTGTTTAATACCCTGAATTCAGTTTCTTCGCTGGTGCGTTTCGATCCCGATACGGCTCGCGAACTGATCATCAAGCTGGCCACGATTCTTCGACGGCTGTTGAGCAGCGGCGACGCCTTCGTGCCCCTGCGTGAAGAGCTGGAGTTCATCGACAATTACCTTGACATCGAAGTCGTCCGATTCGGTCGCGACAAACTGCGGGTCGTGAAGGAACTGCAGCCCGTGTCACTCGATATCATGGTGCCGAGCATGCTGCTCCAGCCACTGGTTGAAAATTCCATCAAGCATGGGCTCTCCTCCAAGATAGAAGGAGGAAGTATTTTCTTGCGCAGCCGGTTGACCAACTCCCAGTTGATCATTGAAGTAGAGGACGATGGCGTCGGTATGGGCGCCGCGAATCTTTTGGAAAGGCCCACCGGGCTCGGTGGAACCGGGATTGGCATGGCCAACGTTGCCGAGCGCTTGAAAGTGTTGTATGGGGATACAGCTCGCATGACCATCGATAGCCATGAAGGAAAGGGCACGCTTATTCGGCTGCGCCTGCCCGTGTTGCAGAGCGAAGGTCCGCTTCCAGCCGTACTCTACGAAGAACGCTCCAGCACACGCCGGTAGAACTCCTCGTATTGCGGAATGATTTTGGATGAACAGAATCTGGATTTAGCGACTGCGCGGCAGGCCTTTCCCATTTCCCTCAGTCGGTTCTCATCGCTTAACAGTTCGATTGCGTAGCGCGCCATCGTGTCCACATCGCCTACGTCGGCCAGGTAACCGCTCTTGCCGTGCTCAATCACTTCCGGCACACCGCCTACGCGTGTTGCAATCGGCACAACCTCGCAGGCCATCGCTTCCAGCGCAGCCAGTCCGAACGATTCCAATTCGCTAGGCATGAGAATGAGGTCAGCAAGAGCGAGCTTTTCATGCACATTGTCCTGCTTACCCAAGAATAAAACATCGTCATGAATTCCCTTTTGCACCGCCAGCCATTCGGCGCGCGAGCGGTCGGGTCCGTCACCGATCAGCAACAGCTTTGCAGGGATTTTCTTGCGGATGCGATCCAGGATCTCGATGGTATCGGTAATACGCTTCACCGGCCGAAAGTTAGACAGGTGGACCAGGATGCGCTCACCGTTCGGAGCATACTCAAGCCGTCGCTGCGATGCCTCCGCGTCACGAACATAGACGTCGCAATTCACGAAGTTGTAAATCACCTGAATGTTGTTCTTGACGTCAAACTCCCGCAGCGTGCGCTCCCGCAAGTATTGCGAAATCGCGGTCACGCCATCACTCTGCTCGATCGAGAAGCGCGTAATCGGCAGGTAAGAGCGATCCAGACCAACCAGGGTAATGTCGGTGCCATGCAGCGTGGTCACAAAAGGAAGCTTCTGTCCTCTGGGCTTGGCAGCCAGCATCTGGCGGGCCAATAAAGCGCTGACGGAATGCGGGATCGCGTAGTGCACGTGCAGCAGGTCGAGAGCGTAGAGCTCCGAGACTTCCGCCATGCGCGTGGCCAAGGCCAGATCGTAGGGAGGGTATTCAAATAGCGGGTACCGAGAAACGTCGACTTCGTGATAGTGAATATTAGGATGAAGTTCAGTCAAGCGGATGGGCTGAGCATAAGAGATGAAATGAATCTCGTGCCCACGCTCGGCTAATTCGACGCCGAGTTCCGTAGCTACGACTCCGCTGCCACCGTAAGTCGGATAGCAGGTAATCCCGATCTTCATCCCAGTCCTTTCAGGGCCGGCCTGTTCGGCTTTTTGATTCGATGGCGACGGGTACGCTTGGATTCAGATTTTGAGAACTGACCTCGGGCGCATTGATTCTGCCGACAAGAGCCAATTTCTCCGGGATCAGTGCTAACCAGCCGGACATTTTTTCGTCAATCAGCACGGACTGTCGTGCCTGCTCAATGAGATCAACCGGAATTTCCAGGAAGAAACTCGCCTGTGGTGCGATGGGCAGACCAGCACTGGTCATTCTGGCGATCAGCATCTTCAGTTTTTCTTCTTTGGCACAATCCCCAGACAAAATTTCCGTAGCTGAGCGTGTAACGATCGCATCAAAGATCTACTACCAAATCGGCACGTTCTTCCCCGCTCTGCAAGCGAAGACTTTCGATCAGCAGTACAGCGACTATATCAAGCAGGTCCTGGATGCGTCCGACGACCGCCGCGAGTTTGATCTTGCCTCAATGGCGCTGGTAGCCAATTTGCACGATGGCCATACCTGGTTCTACGACCGATGGTTCGATCAAGCCTACGGGCATCCAGTTGGTTTTGCTGTGTATCCTTTAGGCCAGGAATGGGTGGTTGTCCAAAGTGGGCTGATGTCGGTCAAAGCTGGCGACATCATTGTGGCCATTGATGACACGCCGACTCAGCAGTATTTCGAACACAACCGTAAATACATCTCGGCTTCAAGCGACCGCGATGCAGGGTTGAGTTTCTTTGACACCCCCGTCATTTTTCCCGCACGTTTCACTCTAACGCTCGACGGAAGGCGAAAGGCTACCGTCGATCGGGAACACGACCAGAAACAAGAGCCTTCTTCAAAAACCGAGGGTCGCTGGCTCGCTTCCGGTTCGGTCGGCTATATCAAAGTTCCAACTTTCCATGGCATTGAAACACAGGCCGCAGCTTTGGACTATCTCAAACAGTTCCATGATGCCAAGACTGTAATTCTCGACGTCAGAAAAAATCCGGGGTTGGGGGATGGTGGCCCGCTGCAAAGAAGTCTGATGGACAAGCCTTACCCGTTGTGGAGCGAAACCAGTTCGATGAAGGGAGGGTTTCTGCTGCGGGAGTACAATGTTGCTTACCCCGAGATCTCCCATGTCACCAGCAGTGAAGCTGTTGCTCGCCCGCGTGACCCCGTCTACACTGGGAGGCTGATTGTGCTGATTGATCGCGGATGCACCTGTGCCTGCGAGGATTTCGTCATGCCGTTCAAAGTTACACGCAGGGCGCAACTGGTGGGCGAAACCACAGCGGGGACGTTCTCATTCACCAACTTCACTCAATTCGAGAACGGCATGATGTTGAACATCGCTTCCGTTAGACACACCTTTCCTGACGGATCACGATTTGAAGGCATTGGAATCGCTCCGGATGTTGAGATCGAAAACACCGTACAGGATTTGAAAGCCGGAAAGGATGTTGTGCTGGACAGGGCTGTGGAAATTGCGAATCGGCGCTAAGATTCTGCGTTGCTGGCGCTCTTTGCAGCGTCGCGGCGGCCTTTGATTCCCTCGTCCAGCTTATCGAGGTGCTTCTGCAGCCGGTCCTGGACTTGATTGTCAAGTTGGGTAAATTCAATGCCCATCCCCACGCCTCCGTCGCTGGCCCGCACCACGCCGCTGGTTTGAATCTTTTCCGAGTCCATCCAGAAAGTGATCTTGACCTTCGTGCCCAGCGGCAAGGGAAGTAGGGTCTCAACATAACAGCCGCGGCCGCCAATGTCAGTGGCGTTGGTTTGCATGTGAGTGCGCCGGGCATCCTCAAAACCAATCTCAAGAGGGAACAACACCTTGTGGCGGACATACCGTCGTTTGTTTTTCGAAGGAGCAACTTCAGTTTTCCCCGGCTTAGCCAATTCATGCCAGGGGATGTGCTGGTTGGGTAGAATCTGCACGCCCGCCTCAATCTGCCTGGCTACGCCTCCATCAATCACCCACACCACTTTGAAGCGGGCCTTCTTCTCGACGTGTTGAACGCCGATAACGTCCCCCGCCTTCAGCGGATGACTGATGCCTGACAGCCGGGCGCCCTCACTGCTGAGGTTGTTGGCGTTGGCGTTCTGAAAGAACGGACGGCCATCCGCATCCATACCCCACACTCGTACCAGGATTACGGTCGGGACCCGAATTTCCGGTCTTTTGTCCATGTTTGTCCGTCGCTTCCGCCGTATTCTCAGCGGCTGGCATATCATACCTTGGCCCTACGTCCCTTGTTGCAGCAAATTGGTGGCCTATGCCTATCCAAAGGCCGTGTCCGTCTGGGGTTAGATGGCGGGGGCTCTTAGCCAAGGTCACGATACGAGATGAGTTTCACTCCGCTTCGAGCCAATATCGCGCGCGCTTCGGGTGAAGTTAGAAGTCGCAGTTCGTCGGCACGGGACTCCCGCAGGCGGGTTCGAATGCTCCCCAGTTCAGCATCGTTATATCCGGGATGGCAGACGAATTCCCAATTCCCTTCGGGGAGGTTCTCCACGGCGCTTTTGAAGATGCCATCGTCCATTGCACCGGTGCTCACAACGCCTATGGTTCCATCGGGCGTGAGCATGCCCGCGCCGGCGACGGAGCTCCGGAACACTCCACCCAGCCGGCCCAGAGCTTTGATTTGAACGTACCGCTTCCACAGACTCGGTCGTTTGGCGACGATCGATATATGAACCGGACCGAAAGGATTACGTACCGCCGGTACACCGCACGCGCGAGCCGCCCGCAATAAAGGCCGCAGCACCTGCGGAAAAATATGAGTGTGCTTATGCGTGTCCAGGTGCGATACAGCAACACCAGCCGTTTGCAGTTTGCGAATCTGCGCCGTGACTTCCGCCTCGATCTCACCAGCGTCGACTCTGCCCATGACCGCGCGAAGAGCGAAGCCGCCTAAATTTTCGTAGAAGTGCCCGTCGCGAGCGTTCTTGTCCGCGAGAGTGGAATTTTGTGGTTCGCCCGCCACAGGTGTTCCGTCGACGAGCACAACATGGCAACCCAGGCTCAGCCCCGGCGCAGATTTTGCCCTCTGGATCGCATCCTCGAACGCCCGGCCATTGGCCATCAATGTGGAGGAGGTGACAACACCGTGACAATGGGCCTCCAAAATAGCGCGATTTATGCCGCGAGTGAGTCCAAAGTCATCCGCATTGACGATCAACCGCCGCACGCGACAGTCTAGCAGTAGAAAGCGCTCAGCAGTCAGAGCTGGTGGTTAGCATTTCGGCAGTTTAGCCACGATGTGAAAAGACATGATGGATTCCCCGAGTTGAATGCTGAAACCTGACAGCTCAGCGCTGCCCTCACATTGACCGCTCTCTCCACGCTCCCGTATACTGAAAAAGTTCTTCGTGTGGATGCCCCTCCTCTCCGCGAGGCCCTATCACGTGACGGTGGCATCATGATGTGGCGTCGTGATGAAACCGCAGGGGGCGAGGGGCGGTTAGCTCAGCTGGTTAGAGCGCCTGCCTTACAAGCAGGAGGTCGCAGGTTCGAGTCCTGCACTGCCCACCAGTTCGGAAATTCCGGTCAATACCGGGGACGTAGTTCAGTTGGTTAGAACGCTGCCCTGTCACGGCAGAGGCCGCGGGTTCGAGTCCCGTCGTCCCCGCCATTCCTTTCAAGCGCTTCCAAGGAATTGGCAATTTTGATCATGGTCCAATTTGGTCCAGTTAGGCCTGTGCCTCTCGCTTGTTGAGTACCAACCGAACCAGCTTGCTTTGTGCAAGCCTCTGGTTCGGCATACCCGCCTGAGCGTAAAAATCCAGCGTGATGCGACTGTTCGCATGGCCACCAACTCAATTGCGTTTAATCATCTGCCTTGTATTCTTAACCGCTAACATCAAGTCGAAGTTTATTGCCTGGCCTTAATCGCCAGCGACGACCTTGTTCGTTATGATCGGCAGGCCACTGCTCGTATAGACCAGAACGTGAACCGTGGTGTTGCCGCTTGCTCCCATGGTGAACGTCATCGAGCTATTCTGGGTGTTGGTCAATGTGCCATTCTCAACCCACCAGATACACAGCGCGCCCGAAGGAACAGTGATGGAAGCGCTTTGGCTCGAACCAGCGGCAGCCGAATCGGGAGCGGTTAAGCCCAGGTCAGGAAGATCCGGGGTTTGACCATCTTGCGCGTTGAAGAGTTCTGCGTTTGCCAGTGGCGTGGAGTTTGCGCCGGTACCGCCGGCGATTAGGACCGAGCCATTCTGAAGCAGCGCGGCGCCGGCGTTGAACCGTGGTGTAACCATGGCGCCGCTCGCTGAGAAGGTCTGCTGCACAGGATCGAACAATTCGCCGGAGCCGATGGGTGAACTTCCGTTCGTCCCACCGGCCAGCAAAACCTTGCCACTGGCGAGCACAGTGGCGGTGTGCTGCTCGCGGGCAGCAATCATGGATCCGGTAATTGCGGTGAAAGAGGGATTGCCGCCTCCGCTGGAATAGAGTTCGGCGCTTTGCAGAACATTGAATCCATCAAAGCCACCCGCAATCAAAACCTGGCCCGAAGGCAGCAGAGTGGCCGTATGGTGGGTTCTGGCGCTGAGCATCGGGAAGCTTTGTGGCAAAAATGCGCCTGCGGTGAAAAGTTCGGCGGTGGACAACACCGTGGCATTCGTCCCGTTTCCTCCGGCTACAAGAACATCGCCATTTGGCGTTCCTGTTGCGGTGGCAAATTCGCGGGCCTGCTGGAGGGAAGATCCCGCATCGGCGAATACGCCAGTCGTGGGGTCGAAAATCTCTGCGCTGGCGAGCTGATTTTCCGTTGGATTCGATCCGCCGACGACCAGAACCCGGCCATCCGCGAGTAACGCTGCTGCGTGATGCTGCCGGGCGTGAAGCATGTTGCCGGTTGTTGGAGTGAAAGTGCTCGTGGAACGATCGAATATTTCTGCAGAGAACAACACATTCGAACCATCAAACCCGCCAGTGATCAGCACTCGACCGTCCGCCAGCAACGTGGCGGTGTGGTACTTCCGCGCTGCCAGCATGGCTGACGTGGAAGTAAACGTTCCGGCTCCGGCAGAGTAAATCTCGGCCACGTCGGCGGTTCCTGTGCCTCCGGCGATCAACACCGAACCATCGGCGAGGGGTGTGCTGGTTTGTCCGGTGCGCGCAAGTACCATAGGTCCAGTGGCGGTGAAAGGCGAAGAGACCGTGACTTGTACGTTCTGACTGACGGCGTCGCCTGCGCTGTTGATAACAGTTAGGGTGAAGGTTGTGTTCGCGGTCAGCGCGCCCGTTGCAGTTCCTACACCGCTGGTTGCGTTCGAGCTGATATCAGACGAACCCGCGCCGCTCGTTCCAATCAGCGCGCTGCTTCCAGCAGTGAAGACGGGGGTGAGCGTAGAGGATTGACCATAGCTCACGGTGCCCGCCGCGGCAGTGAAACTCTGGATCGCGGGCAGAGCAACTACAGTCGCGGTAGTGGATGCATAGATCGAAGCGTCCGCAGCGGCCGTTGCGGTGATCGTATAAACGCCGGGAGTAGAGGGCGCAGTCCATGTGCCAGCCCCGGATATCGTTCCACCGCTCGCAGTCCAAACCACTCCGGGATTAACCGCTCCGGTGACGACGGCATTAAATGCCACAGTATTGCTGGCCGTCACAATTGGAGAGACAGGGGCAAGCGAGGAAACTTGTACCGATTGCACTGTGACGGTTTGGGAGGCGCTTGTATGGGTGCCATTCACAGTGGGCAAGGTCAGGGTATACGTCATGGTTGCCGCGAGCGGGCCGACGACGATGCCCTGTCCGCTGGTGACCGAGGTGGAAATGTCGGAGCTGTCCGATCCCGACGTCCCAAGTAAGACCGGATTTGCATTACTGAAGACCGCAGTCAGCGTGGTCGATCCGCCGTACGGCACTGTGGTGGGTGAAGCGCTGAAGCTGATCAGCTGTGGCGGTGGATCGGAAGTAACCGTGACCTGTCCATGCGCGGGCACAAGATGATCGCTGAGCACCAGGAGGTCGATCGAGGCATCGCCCGAACCGGCCATGCTGAAAGTGATGCTGTTCGTTCCTTGCCCGGCAGTGATGGCGCCATTTTGAATTACCCATTCATAACGATTTCCGTTTTGTGCCGCGGCCGTGGCGGTCAGGCCGGTTGTTTCCGCATATGCGCGGGTCGCGGATGGAGTGATTGTTGCATCGGGCACGGCCGGCGTCTGTCCGTCTTCCGGATTGAATAGCTCCGCAGACGCCAGGGCAGTTGTGCCATTGCTCGTACCTGCGTCCACCAATACGGTTCCATCGAGCAGAAGTGCGGAATTTGGACCGGACCTGGCGGTGATCATATTTCCCGTGCCGGCGAATGTGCCGCCGGTCGGATGGAACAACTCGGCACTTGCGAGACTGGTGGTCCCATTGCCGCCTCCGGCGACCAGGACATTCCCGTCCGCAAGCAAGACTGAGGTTGCATCCTGTCGAGCTGTTGCCAGGGAACCCGAAGCGCTGAAAGTGTCCGGAGTTCCTGGCGTAAACAGCACGCTCGACGCAAGTCTTGAGGCGCCATCGTAGCCGCCCGCAAGCAGGACCTGCCCGGAAGGAAGCAACTGCGCTGCGTGGTGCGATCTCGCGCTCCCCATGGAAATCTCGGGGGTGACGAAGCTGCCATTGACAAGAATCTGTGCGGTTGCGAGATGCGTTGTGCCGTTGAATCCGCCCGCGATCAGAACGCGGCCATCTTGAAGTGCGGTCGCCGTGGCAAACTGGCGCGCCGTGGCAAGAGATGTTGGCGTTGCGGTAAATGTGCCGGTGACGGGATTGAAAATTTCCGCATCGGAGAGTTGCTGATTGGTTGCGTTGTAGCCGCCGGCGATCAGGACGGTTCCATCCGGTAGGAGAGCCGCAACGTGGTCTTGACGCGGACGGCCCATATTTCCCGCGGTCGCAGTGAAAGTACCAAGGATTGGATCGTAAATCTCGGCTGTGTTCTGGGCGTTCCCGGAGGCGTCTACACCGCCGGCGAAAAGCACTTGTCCGTTGGCGAGAAGCGTCGCGGTGTGATGGGCGCGCGCCGCAGTCATCGACCCCACAGTCGTAGCGAAGCTGCCGTTGCTGTAGAGTTCAGCCGGGTCGGCTGCTCCCGTTCCGCCAGCGACGAGGACAGTGCCGCCTGGAAGAACGGTGGTAGTTTGACCCAATCGGGCATAGTTCATCGAGCCAGTCGACGAGAACGGTTGGTGCACCGAGACCTGAACTGTCGCGGTGGTAGATGACCCAGCCGCATTTGTGACGGTAAGAGTAAAAGTGGTATCGGCGACTAAAGGTCCGGTGGAGACGGCGTTGCTGCTGGTCGCAGCGGACGTCATCTGCGATGAACCCGCGCCGCTCGTCCCTATCGATGCCTGATTTCCCACGCCCCCGGTGAACACCGCAGTTAACGAAGATGCCTGTCCATAGTTCACCGTGGCCGCCGAGGCAGTGAAGCTCTGGACGACTGGTAATGCAACCACGGTCGCCGTCGTCGAGGATGAAGTAATGCTATCTGCCGCCGCAGTTGCGGCAATGGTGTATGGCCCCGGCGTCGATGGGGCGATCCATGCTCCCGTCGCCGTATTCATCACGCCGCCGTTGGCGCTCCATACGATCGCGGTGTTGGCAGCCTGGCTGACAGTAGCGCTGAAGCTCTGCATGCCGTCCGCAGATATGATCGGATTAGCGGGGCTGATAGCGGAGACGATCACGCTCTGCACGCCGACTGTAACGGTCTGACTGAGACTGACGCCGGCGCGATTTGTGACTGTAAGTCGGTATTGGGTTGTACTGGTAATTGAGGCCGCCACGACTGGAGTACCACTGACCGCCGCGGGGGTTACATCGGAGCTGCCGGCGGCGCCGGTGCCGATAACAGCGCTGGCCGTTGCGTTGCTGAATACCGGTGTGAGTGTCGTCGAGCTACCATATGCAACCGGACTTGGCGCCGCCGTGAAACTGCTTATCACCGGCGCCGGTTCTCCCACTACCACTGACTGTCCATGGGCAGGAACAAGTGTGCTTGTGATTATCAAAACATCCAGGGTGGCATTGCCGGTCGCTGGCATATTAAAGGTGATGCTGGCGGTGCCCTGCCCTGAGACAAGAGTGCCACCGGTGACCATCCAGATGTAGCGCGCGCCAGCTGCAGCAGTTACGTGTGCCGCAACGGCTGTAGCTCCCTGTGAGACATACGCAGGAACTGTGATCGTCGCGTTCGCCGCGGCTGCGGTGATTCCGTCAGTCGGCGTGTACAACTCCGATCCTGCGACAGCATTCGTGCCATCGCTGGTGCCCCCGGTCACGAGCACTTGGCCGCTCGGGAGAATCGTGCCCGCGGCTCCGGTCGTGGGCGAACCGACCGAACTCATGAAATCGGATTTCTGGAAGGCGCCGCCTGACGGATCAAAAAGTTCAGCCTGGTCAATCGCATTTGAAGATGTGCCATTGTTTCCGCCCCCCACCAGCACCATTCCACCCGCCAGCAATGCTGCAACGTGTTCCTGGCGCGGCTGGATCATATTTCCTGTGCTCACGAAGCGCATAAGGGAAGGATTGAAGATCTCTGCGCTTCCACTTCCCGTAGAGCCGGTGCCGCCCGCGATGAGAATTTGTCCGCTGGGGAGCGTAGTGGCGGTGTGCAGCGCGCGCGCCGCGAGCATGGCAGCGCCCGTAGAGAAGGAATTTGTTGCAGGATCGTAGATTTCGGACGTAGCCAGACGCGCGCTGCCGTTGCTTCCCCCGGCCACCAGAATGCGGCCATCGGGTAGGCGCGAGAATGTGGCGGATTCACGCACCGATGCCATCGAATTTGTGGACGAGAAGGTCCTGGTGGAAGGATTGTAAAGTTCGGCGCTCGCGAGGCCGGTGCCGCCGGCAAGGAGCACCTGCCCAGAGTCAAGCAGGATCGCGCGATGATTCTGCCGCGCGTGTACCAGCGATCCGGTCGAGGTGAAACTGCCGTCAGCCGGATTGTAAAGTTCCGCCGTCGCAAGCGCGGTCGATCCGTTCGAACCGCCTGCCACGAGGATGAGGCCATTGGGCAAAAGTGTCGCCGTGTGTCCGTTTCGCCCGGTCAGCAGCGGAGTCGCTGAAGAGAACGACAGAGAAGTACTGTTGAAGAGGTCAACGCTCGCACTGCCGCTCCCGCCGCCGGCAACCACAACATTTCCGTCCACGCGTAAAGTTGCAGTGGGCAGATTGCGAGGCGTTGCCAGACTATTCGAAACCGCGCTGAACGCGCCGAGGAAAACCTGAACCGTTGTTTGCGCCGTGGCTGTGTCACCCGCGTCGTTGGTGACCGTCAGCGTGTAAGTCTGCGATGCGGTGAGCGCGCCGGTGCTTACGCCGGCCGAACCGCTCGTCAGCGTGAGGTTGCCGGGAGTGATAACTCCGCTGGAGTTGCTGCCACTGCTCGCGCCGGAGAAGGTCGCGGTGAGAGTAGAACTCTGGTTCTTGTTTATGCCCGGCGGCGCAGCCGTGAATGATGCAATCGCCGGAGCGGCAACGACCGTGATTGGCAGAGTATTGGTTGATCCGTTTACGGCAGTCGCTGTAATGGTGTAGTTGCCCGGAGTCCCGGGGGCTGTCCAGGTCGCGCCGGACCACGAGCCGGCGCCCGCCGAACTCCAGGTGAGCGACGTATTGACCGCGCCGCTGACGGTTGCGCTGAAAGTGGCGGTGTGACCTTGCGTCACATTCCCGGAAGGGGGACCGGTGATGGCGCTCACGATAACGTCTGTCGGTTGCACCGTGACCGACGCACTGGCGCTATCCCCGGAGATGTTGGTTACGGTGAGCGTAAAGCTCTTGTTGCCCGTGACCGTGCCGGTCGTGTATGCCACGCCCGTGGTCACGCTCCCAATCCCCTGATCAACGACGCCGGTGCCTTGCGAAAAGACAGGCGTGACCGTGGTCGAGCTTCCGTAGAGTACAGGGTTGGTAGCTGCCGTAATGCTGAGCGCGATCGCCACCGGCACCACGTGCACCGTCACTTGATTGGACTGCGCAGGGTCTGCGATTGAAGTAGCCGTCACCGTGATGTCCTGCGGCGCTGATGGTGCAGTCAGTTGTCCGGCTGCATTGATGGAACCTGCGGAGACGGACCAGGTGACTCCGGTGTTTACCGCGCCCGTGACCGCAGCCGTGAACTGCGCTGCAGTGCTGTTGACAGTCACGTTGGAAGGCCCGGTAATCGACGTCACCACGACCGGCATGATGTTGATCGTCGCGTTGGCGGTGGCGCTGGTGCCCACCGTGTTGGTCGCGGTCAGCGTGAATGTGGTGGCGGTGTTCAGCACGCCCGTGGGATAGGCAACTCCGTTGGTGACGGTTCCGACTCCGTTATTGATGGACGCCGATCCGTTGGTCGTGAAAATCGGAACGATGGTGGTGGAGCTTCCCTTGGGCACCGGATTCACTGCCGCGGTGAGGCTGGTCGCAATCGGCATGGGCACGGCAGTGAGAGTTACGGTCCTGTTCGTCGTGCCGTTGCTGTCGGTTGCGGTCAGCATGTAAGTTGTGGTGCTGGCCGGAGTGGTGACCGTCGTCGAACTGGAGCCGGTAACGTTGCCAACGCCATGATCGATGGTGAGCGTCATGCCCGCGGCTCCGCTGGCCGACCATGCGAGAGTCGTTGCCACCCCGGTAGTATTGGTGGATGGAGTTGCGGTAAAAGAAGAAATCGACGGCCCCGGGTTGGCCGAGGCAATCGTCGCCGAACTCTGCACCGGGACTTGGCGGTCGCTGATCACCAGAACATTCACGATCGCGGGGGTTGTGTTCACGGTGAAGGTGATGGAGCGAGTGTTCAATCCCGCGGTGATCGTTCCGTTAGCTAAAGACCATATATAAAGGACGTTGCTCTGGCCCGTTGGAACGGACGCGGTCAGCCCAGATGCGCCATTGATGGCGGCTGCAGGTGCTGTGAGTGTTGCGCTCGGCAGAACCGGAGTGAGACTATCCTGCGGATCATAGATCTCAGTCGTGCCTAAAGCGTTGGCAGAGATATTGGCCGGATCGGAGCTGCCGCCCGTGATCAGCACATGTCCATTGCGCAGAATGGTCGATGCCGGCTCGAAGCGAGCCGTGTTGAGACCGCTGATTGACCAATAAGGAGTCGAGGCGTCGAACGGATCGAAAAGCATCGAGCCCGATAGTGGCGTAGAGCCGTCGGAACTTCCGCCAGTCAAAAGCACCAGGCCGCTGGCTAGCAGATTCGCCGAGTGACCGTAACGCGCCTCCGGCATGGCTGTCGAGTTTTGCGAGAAACTGCTGCCGGAGAATGTTTCGACTGTGTCCAGCGCATTTGTCAGGTCGGTGCCGCCGGCGAAAAGGACGTTTCCAGCTTGCAGCAAGGTTGCGGTGTACTGAGAGCGTGCATCCGCCATCGGTAGCGTGCCGCTAAAGCTTGCGCCGTCGAAAGTCTGAGCGGAGGCGCTGGCAGCGCTGGTGTTGTCTCCTCCGGCCACGAGCACCGTGCCGTTTTCGAGCGGGGTTGCGCTGCCCGATTCGCTTGCCGCCGCCATGCTCGGCGCGGCTGAGAAAGTTCCGGCGACAGGATCGTAGATCTCGGTGCTTGAGAGAGCAGTGCCACTCGCATCGACTCCTCCCGAGATCAGCACTCTTCCGTCATCCATCAACGCAGCCGAATGCTTCTGCCGGCCCTTCGTCATCGAGCCGGTTGCAGTAAACGTGTTGTTGGATGGATTGAATAGCTCGGCCGTGTTCTGCGCCGTGCCGTTAGTGTCAGCCCCACCTGCGATAAGAACCTCACCGTTCGTGAGCAGAGTTGCTGTGTGGTAGTAACGCGCCAATTGCATCCCCGACACTATCGCGCTGATGTTCTGTCCCGTCGAATCAGAAATGTCGGCGCTGGCCGTCGAGCTTCCGCCTGCGATCAGCACCCTGCCATCCGCTAGGAGCGTCACGCTGTGTCCGACACGGTTGGTGCCCAGGCTCGACCCCGAGTTCGTGCTCCCCTGGACAACATTCACGGTCACGGTTTTGTTGGCGCTCTTTCCCGCCGAACTGACCACGGTTAGCGTGTAGGTCGTGGTCGAAGCAAGTGATCCCGTGGAGAAGGGAACACCGCTCACCGGCGACACGTTCCCAGGTGTGACCAGCGCAGTACCGCCGGAATAGGTGGCCTGCAGGTTCGAGCTGTCTCCCGGAGAAATCGCCACTAGGGATGCCGTGAACGATGAGATTACCGGAAGATTAACCACGGTGGTGGTTGTGTTCGCGGAGTACCCGGAAGGCGAAACCGAACTGGCGGTAATGGTGTACGTGCCTGCTGAAGGCGCAGTCCAGTTGCTGCCGGAGAAGCTGCCTCCGGTTGCGCTCCAAGTGACGGCGCTGTTCGCGGAACCGTTCGTGGTGGCTGTGAAATGTACCTGATCGCCCACCGAGGCCGTGCTCGCCGTGGGTGTCGGAGTGCTGACTGAAACCGCGCTCTGATTGACGGTTAGATTCTGTGAAACAGAATCACCGGCAACATCGGTGATCGTGAGCGTAAATGTCTTCGATGTGGTTAGCGCGCCGCTCGAAACTCCCTGCCCGCTGGTCACCGAACCCAGTCCGACGATCTGCCCAGATCCCAGGGAGAAGACCGGTGTAATCGTGGTCGAGCCTCCGTAGTTCGCCGTCACTGGATTCGACACGAAGCTGGTGATCCCGGGCAGCGGTACCACCTGCACGGTAAAGTTGGCCGCCGTCCCACCGTTGACCGATGTCGCGGTAACGGTAACGGCTGTCTGGGTCGTATCGTACGGAGGTCCGGTGGGAGCGGTAAAATTCGCGCCGCTGAAACTTCCCGCCGAAGCGTGCCACGTAACGGCTGTGTTCACCGATCCGGAAACCGTTGCGGAGTAAGTCGCGGTACGGCCTTCGGTGACATACGTCGGCCCCGAAACCCCGGTGACTGACACCGGTTGTAATCCAACTGTGGTGGACTGCTGCGCGGTGTCTCCGGCCGCATTGGTCACCGTAAGAGTGAAGGTGGTTGGTGTAGAAATGGCCGCAGTCGGATAGGCGGGGCCGCTCGAAACTGCCCCAATGCCCGGCGAGATCGATCCCGTGCCCTGAGAAAAGATAGGTGTGAGGTTGGTGTTGCCGCCCATAGGCACCGTGCTCGCTGCGGCGGTCAGAGATGTCGCGGCCGGTGGCGGCACAGCAAGAATTTGCGCCGTGGCGGTTGCGCTGCCGCCCGTATTCGTGGCCGTCAGCGTATAGGTTGTCGTACCCAAAGAGCCGACTGTGACGGGTACAGAAGTTCCTGCTACCGCCCCAACACTCTGGTCAAGGGAAAGACTGGTAGCCCCTTGCACGGTCCAATTCAGCGTCGTGCTTCCACCTACAGTGACGGTAGGATTCTGCGCCGAGAAGCTGGAGATGATGGGGATCGGCGTTACCACAAACTGTGTGTGCGAGGGGATAATGCGATCGCTCGCCACCAGCGCGTCGAGTGTGGCGGTGCCCGAGGCTGGCATTGAGAATGTGATAGACCTCGTCCCCTGGCCGGCTGTGATAGCACCGCCGGTGATCATCCAGAAATATTGAATGTGCGTCTGCGACGGTACGCTTCCCGCGAGCCCGGTCTGCGCCGTGATCGCGCCTACGGGAGCAGTGATGGTCGAGTTCGGAATCGTGGGTGTTAGACCATCTTGCGGGTCGAGCAGTTCCTCGGTTGCCGTTGCTGCACTCTGGGCTAGTCCGCCGGCGATGAGTATTTGCCCATCTTGCAGAAGCGTTGCCGTGTGCTGAGAACGGGCAGTGGCAAGCAGCGCAGTAAGGTTGAATGTGCCGGCGGTCGGATCGAATATCTCGGCGCCATCGACAGGAACGCCAGATGCATTCACTCCTCCTGCCACAACCACTTTGCCGCTGGTGATCAGCGTTGCAGTCAGGCCGTCGCGCGCATTGGCCATCGCGCCCGTCGTGCTGAATGTATTGTTCGAAGAGCTGAAGATTTCCGCGCTGGCCAGTGGAGCGCTTGCGCCTTTGCCGCCGAACATGGCGACGCGTCCGTCATTCAGCAAGACCGCGGCGTGACGCTGCCGGGCGGTCGACATGCTTCCAACGACCGTGAATGCGCCCGTCGCCGGGTTATAGATCTCCGCGCTGGCCAGAGGTACGCTTCCGTTGTATCCGCCCGCAATGAGCACTTGACCGCTGGCGAGTAGCGTAGCGGTCTGGCTGTAGCGCGCCGTGTTCAGATTGCCCGCCGTGTAGGTGAATGTCCCCGTCAGCGGGTTGTACAATTCCGCCGAGACCACGGGAGAACTTCCGTTCAGTCCTCCGACGATCAGCACCAGTCCGTTTTGCAGCAGTGTGGCTGTGTGCTTCTCGCGGGGCGTCTTAAGTGAACCAGTCGCGGCAAAGCTGCCGCTATTCCAGACTTCGCTGGCGGCGATGGTTCCGCCGTTGTTGCCGCCGGCCACGAGCACCGTGCCATTGGGAAGAAGAGTAGCGGTGTGGTTGTAGCGCGCCGAAAGCATTGTGCCGCCCTCGGCAACAGCCACCGCCACCGGATCGTAAATTTCGGATGTATTCAGCGATCCACTATCGCTCTGCCCGCCGATGATCAAGTCCGTGCCATCTGGCAGCAAGGTGCTGGTGTGGTCATATCTCGCGCCGGAGAGCGAAACCGTCGCCGTGGAAGAACCCACGACCACTGGAACCGCAAGCGTTGCAGAGGTGCTGCTTCCTGCCAGGTTATAAACCGTGAGCGTGAACGTGGTGCTGGAAGCGAGATTGCCGGTAGGAAGACCGACGTTCGATTGGGCAGAATTTGTAATATCTGAACTGCCGGCGCCGCTGGTGCCAACGAATGCGTTTCCGCCTCCGTTGGTGAAAACTCCCGTCAAAGTGGTTCCAAAGTTCTCGCTGACAAGAGGAACGGCCGCGGTGAAAGAACTGATGACCGGCGGACTCACGACGTTCACGCTCGTGGAAGTTGACTTGGTGGGATCCGCAACCGAGGTTGCCGTGATTGTGTATACGCCCGGAGTTGATGGCGCGGTCCAGGTAGTACCAGACCATGAGCCCGCCCCGGCCGCACTCCAGGTGACGGCGGTGTTGACCGCATTTTGCGCGGAGGCGGTGAAAGCCTGCGCGCCGCTTGCTGTCACATAACTCGCGGCCGGCGAGGGCACGGTCACCGCGATCGTCTGTGGCGTGATTAAACCCGATGTTGTAGTGGCGGTCTGACCGGCCGCGTTTGTAACCGTCAGAGTGAATGTTGTGGGTGTGGTTATTGCGGAAGAAGACTTGCTGACGTTATTGGTGACCGCCCCGAGGCTTTGGTCTACTGCGCCGGCGCCATTCGAAAACTGTGGCGTCAGATTGATGGTGGCGCCGAATAGCGGACTGGTCGTGCTCGGCGTGAGGCTGGTCGCAACCGGCAAAGCCACAACCATAATCGTCGCATTCGTGGTCACGGCCGGATTGGCGTCGCTGGTTGCGGTAAGCGTGCACATCTGCACCGATGCCGGTGCGGTCCATGTGGTGTTCACTCCGCTCGCGGTGCTGCCGGGACTGAAAGAGCCGCAACTGGAAGTCCAATTGACGGTTGTATCAACCGCATTGGTGACGGTTGTTTGTGCGGTCGTGGTATAGGCCACGCTCACCGTGCTCTGTCCTTTGGTGATGGAGCCGATCGCCACCGTCTGCGGCGTCACCACGACCGAACTGTCTGCGTAGGTTCCCGCCGCGTTGGTTGCGCGCAGATAGTAAGTAATGGCCGAAGTAATTGCACTGGTTGGGATCGGCGTGCCGCTCGTCGGTGAACTGGAGATGTCGCTGCCGCCTTGCGTGGTGCCAACCGAGGCAGAGACAGAGTTGCGAATGTCGGTGTCAGATTTACCGTCGCGCCGTAAAGCGGCGTGCTGGTTGAAGCGTTGATCGAAGCCGTGGGCGCGAGTACAACGGTGACTGTGGTGGTGGCCTTCTTGCTGGCGTCGTCATTCGATGTCGCAGTAATCGTAACGCTGCCAGCGGTGCCGGGCGCGGTCCACGCTCCCGTGCTGCCATTGATCGCGCCTCCGCTTGCAGTCCAGGCGACTGTTCCCAAGTTTCCGCCGCTGGTTGTCGTACTGAAGGTAGTAGAACTGTTCACTGTGCGGGTGGGCGAAGCCGGGCTGACCGGATTGACCACGACTGTTTGCGGCGTGACCAGCGCAGAATCTACCGTTGCCTGCTGTCCCCCCGCGTTGGTGACCGTCAGGGTGAACGTGGTCGGCGTGGTGATTGCGAGCGACGATTTGGCAACGTTGTTGGTGACCGTTCCCACACCGTTGTTGACACTGCCGTTTCCGCCCGCGAATGCGTTGAACAGAGGAAGAAGGCTGACGGCAGCGCCGTAGAGCGGGCTGGTCGTGCTCGGCGTAAGGCTGGTGGCAATCGGAAGCGCAACCACCGTGATGGTGGTAGTGATGCTGACAGATGGCTTGGCATGACTTTTTGCGGTCAGCGTACAGGATCCGGGGCTGCCCGGGGCTGTCCAGGTTGTATTCACACCGCTCGCCGTATTGGTCGGACTGAACGAGCCGCAAGTGGCAGTCCAGTCAACCGTTGTGTCCACGGCATTGGAAACGGTGGCTTTCGCCGTCGCCGTGTACCCTACGCTGACGTTGCTGGCGCTCTTGGTGATGGCGCCAATGGTGACCGTCTTCGGCACCACCGCGACAGAATTGTCCGCAAAGTCTCCCGCCGCATTGGTGGCGCGCAGCCAGAAAGTGGTCGAGGCAGTGAGGGCTGCGGTTGTAATTTGTGTTCCACTCGTGGGCGAGTTCGAGATATCGCTGCCGCCTTGCGCAGTACCCACTGCGGCCGAGACGGCATTGGAGAAGGTCGGAGTGAGGTTGACGGTCGCGCCGTATAACGGCGTCGTGGTCGACGCGCTGATCGACGCGGTAGCGGCCAGCACCACGGTGACCGTGGTTGTAGCCGTCTTGCTGTTGTCGTCATTCGCAGTGGCAGTGATGGTTACGTTCCCAGCGGTGGCTGGCGCAGTCCACGCGCCGGTACTGGCGTTCATCGTGCCCGCGCTCGCCGACCATGTGATGCCATTGGTTACGCCGCCCGTGGCCGTGGTGGTAAAGGTAGTCGCCGTGCTGACCGTCTTCGTGGGAGAGGTCGGGCTGATGGCATTTACTGCCACCGTCTGCGGCGTCACCGTGACGGAGCTGTCTACGAAATCTCCCGCGGCATTCGTCGCGCGTAGCCAGTAAGTCTTGGTCGTGGTAATGGCCGCAGTCGTAATCTGCGTTCCACTGGTGGGTGCGTTCGAGATATCGTTTCCGCCCTGCGTGGTGCCCACCGAGGCCGAGACTGCGTTCGCAAAGGTCGGAGTGAGATTGACTGTCGCCCCGCGCAGAGGCGTAGTCGAGGAAGCCGTAATAGAAGCGGTGCTGACCAGGGCCACAGTCACAGTGGTCGTAACGGTCTTTGCGGGATTGTCCTGCGACGTTGCGGTGATAGTGGCGCTTCCGGCAGTCGCGGGAGCGGTCCAGGCTCCGGTGCTCGAATTCATGGTCCCTGCGCTCGCCGACCAGGTGATGCCGTTGGTCACTCCACCTGTGGCGGTTGTGCTGAAGGTAGTGCCGGTGTTGATCGTGCGTGTGGGCGCGGCCGGACTGATTGCGTTTACCACCACGGTCTGCGGCGTAACAGAGACGGAGCTATCGACGTGATCCCCGGCGGCGTTCGTCGCATGCAACCAGTAGGTCTCGGATGACGTGATCCCCGCGGTGGGAATGGCTGTGCCGCTAGTGGGCGAGCCGGAGATATCGCTGTCGCCCTGCGTTGTTCCGACCGAGGCCGAGACCGCGTTGGCAAATGTCGGGGTCAGATTGATCGCAGCCCCGTAGAGCGGATTTGTCGCGGACGCGGAAAGTGAGGCAGTCGGAGCCAGGACGACAGTCACTGATGTTGTGGCTGACTTAGTGGTGTCGTCATTCGAGGTCGCGGTGATCGTGATAGTGCCGGCGGTGCCGGGAGCGGTCCAGCCTCCCGTGCTCGCGTTCATCGTGCCCGCGCTGGCAGTCCACGAGATGCCATTGGTCACGCCGCCGGTGGCGGTGGTGGTGAAGGTAGTCGAAGTGTTAACGGTCCGTGTGGGCGCGGCCGGGCTGATGGCATTCACTACAACAGTCTGCGGTGTGACCGTGATGGAACTGTCGGTGTAGTCTCCGGCAGCATTAGTGGCCCGGAGCCAGTAGGTTTTGGTTGCGGTAATGGCGGCAGTTGGAATTGCTGTTCCGGTCGTCGGCGAACCGGAGATGTCGCTCCCGCCCTGCGTCGTGCCTACCGACGCCGAGACCGCGTTGGCAAAGGTTGGCGTCAGATTGACTGTTGCGCCGTAGGGTGGGCCAGTTGACGAGGCGGCGATCGAGGCTGTGCTGGCCAGGACCACGCTCACTGCGGTCGTCGCCGTTTTGCTGTTGTCATCACTCGATGTCGCCGTGATGGTGACATTGCCCGCCGTGGCGGGAGCGGTCCAAACTCCCGTGCTGGCATTCATGGTGCCTGCGCTGGCCGACCAGTTGATGCTGTTGGTCACTCCACCCGTGGCGGTGGTGGAGAATGTGGTCGACCTGGTGACCGTGCGTGTGGGTGCGGCTGGAGTGATTGCGCCTACCACGACGGTCTTTGGCGTCACTATGACGGAGCTATCGACGTAGTCGGCTGTTGCGTTGGTGGCGCGCAGCCAGTAAGTCCTAGCTGAGGTGATGGCCGTTGTGCCGATGGCCGTTCCGCTTGTTGGCGAACTGGAGATGTCGCTGCCGCCTTGCGTCGTACCGACCGAGACCGAGACCGCGTTGCTGAAAGTTGGTGTCAGATTAATCGTCGCGCCAAACAAGGGATTGGTGGAAGAAGCTGTGATTGATGCGCTCGGCGCTGCCACGACGTTCGTTTGAGTCGTGGCGGTTTTGCTACTGTCATCGTTCGAGGCGGCGATGATGGTGACGTTGCCGGCGGTGGCGGGAGCGGTCCAGGCGCCGGTGGCGGCGTTCATGGAGCCGGAGCTGGCGGACCACGAGATGCCATTGGTCACGCCGCCGGTGGCAGTTGTGTTGAAGGTAGTCGTGCTGTTGACTGTGCGTGTAGGTGCAGCCGGGCTGATGGCATTTATTGCAACGGTCTGCGGCGTGACCGTGATGGAACTGTCGGTGTAGTCTCCGGCAGCATTAGTGGCCCGCAGCCAGTAGGTTTTGGTTGCGGCAATGGCGGCAGTTGGAATTGCTGCTCCGGTAGTAGGCGAACTGGAGATGTCGCTCCCGCCCTGCGTCGTGCCCACCGAAGCTGAGACTGCGTTGGCAAAAGTCGGCGTCAAGTTGACGCTCGCGCCATATAGTGGAGTGAGCGATGAAGCGGCGATCGAGGCCACCGGAGCCGATGTCGCGATTGCGGTGGTTGTGGCCGATTTGCTGCCGTCGTCAATCGATGTGGCAGCGATGGTCACATTTCCAGCTACGGCTGGAGCTGTCCAGGTCCCGTTGGCAGCATTCATCGTGCCTGCACTTGCAGACCAGGCAATGCCATTGGTTGCGCCACCGGTTGCGGTTGTACTGAACGTGGTTGCGCTGTTCACGGTGCGCGTGGGAGCACTCGGGTTGATAGGGTTCACAACCACCGTTTGCGGTGCGACGGAGACGGAGCTATCGACGAAGTCGCCGGCGGCGTTAGTGGCCCGTAACCAGTAAGTTCTTGCTGTGATGATGGCCACAGTCGTAATCGGCAATCCGCTTATTGGGGAACTGGAGATATCGCTGCTGCCTTGCGTCGTGCCTACCGAGGCCGAGACTGCGTTGGCAAAAGTCGGCGTCAAGTTGACCGGCGCCCCATAGAGCGGTGTGCTAGTTGAGACGGTGATTGAATCCGTCGAAGTCGGCACTACGGTGACATTCGCAGTTGCGGTCTTGCTACTGTCGTCATTCGACGTCGCCGTGATCGTGACGTTGCCGGGAAGAGCAGGAGCGGTCCATGTTCCCGTGCTCGGATTTATCGTCCCTGCGCTGGCGGACCAGGCGATGCTGTTGGTCACTCCGCCCGTAGAGGTCGCCGTAAAAAGGGTGGTGCTGTTGACGGTCCGTGTTGGCCCGGACGGACTGATTGCGTTCATGACCACGGTCTGTGGAGATACTGTTAGGGAACTGTCGCTGTAATCCCCAGCAGCATTCGCGGCGCGCAACCAATAAGTTTTGCTAGTCGTTATGGCCGCAGTCGGAATTGATATTCCGGTTGTGGGGGAACTGGAAATGTCGTTGCCGCCTTGAGTTGACCCCACCGAGGCCGAGACTGCGTTGGCAAAAGTCGGCGTCAGGTCGACTGTTGCTCCCCGAAGCGGACCAGTCGAAGATGCGCTGATCGAGGAAGTCGGCCGAACAACAATGGCCATTGTGATCGTAACGGGCTGACTGCTACCTCCGGTGTTCGTCGCGGTGACGCTATAGAGAACAGGCGGAATGGCCGTATCCGGTGTTCCGCTGAGAGTTCCGGTTGCGGGATCAAAGCTGAGGCCGTAGGGAAGCGCCGGCAGGATGTTCCAACTGGTTGCCGGCCCGCCGGAGTTCGTGGGCGAAAAGGGAGCCAGCGCTGAGTTGATCGTGATTGCAAGGGTTGCCGACGGGTACTGAATCGTTGGAACAATGTCAACCACCGTAACATTGAAACTATCTGGCGCACTCATTCCACCGCTGTTCGTTGCCGTAACGGAATACGACACAACGGGCGCGATCATGCTGGGATTTCCAGAGATGGAACCGGTCGCCGTGTTAAAGGACAAACCGGCAGTGAGTGGCGGCGCTATTGACCAGGAAGTTCCGCGACCTCCGAAGTTGGTCGGAACTATCGGCGACAGGGTGGTCCCTCTCGTAAAAGTGAAGGTCGAAGGAGCATAGTGAATCGCCGGAGGAACATCGACGACATTAATAAACAGTGGCTCCGCAGTAACCGATCCCCAGTTATTGCTCGCTGTCACCGTGTAGGACGTGTTGGGACTGAGGACGGTAGACGCTCCAGAGATCTGGCCAGTCGCGGAATCAAACACCAGGCCTGCGGGCACTGCGGGGCTAATTCTCCACAAAGTCACTGTGCCGTGGGTCAGCGTCGGCGAAATGGGTGTGATCGGTGAATTAACCGTCCAGACGTAGGCATTGGGAACGTAAGAGAAGATTGGTGCCGAATCGATCACCGTAATCGTAAGGGGCGCGGCGTTGCTGAGACCTCCGGTGTTGCTGGCCGTCACTGTGTAAGTAGCCGCTGGCGTAGGCGAGGCTGGAGTGCCGCTGATCACGCCCGTACTTGCATTGAACGCGAGACCTAACGGCAGATCGGGCGATACTTGCCACATCAGGGCGTTAGCGTCGGCACGCGTGGGGTTTATGCGCCCGATGTCGGCACCGCGAATGAGCGTGTAGATGGTTGGGTCGTACCCGATGGTGGGAGGAACTGTGGCCGAATTGTTAGTGGTGTCACCGGCGCCGTCGGTTACGCCACAGTTCACCTGTGTGGCACCTGTGCCGGAATCGGTAAATCGAATCTGGGGCGTGCCTTGGCCAGAAAGGATGGTGCCGCCCTGGATGGTCCAGACGTAGGTGGAGTCAGGTTGGGTACTGACGGACGCGGTTCCGGATACGTTGCCCACCGGCGCCACGACCGTAATGCTCGCCTGGGGCACCGCAACAACTGTCGTTGTTGCGGTGGCGGTGTAGCGAATGTCGCGATCCCACATCGCGATGATCGTGCCGGAGTCAGGCGTGTTGGACGCGGTGAAGTTGCCGTTTTGATCGATGGTGCCGAGAGAGGCCGGAAGTACTGACCAGCGCGCGCTGTCGCCCCACGGACTGGTTGCGCTGAGATGAATGGTGTGCCCCACCGTCACAACCGAGGCAGCGGGAGTGATCTTCAGTGCATAGTTATTCTTGTCGGTGTGGTCGCCGCTTTGGAACGCGGAGCAACCACTGAGCAGCAGCATAAACAAAACGGAGGCTGCACTACCAAACGCGAAGAATACATTTCGCGGCAAGGCCCGACATTCTGATGGTTCACCATTGATGTGTCCCCGGACCATCTAAAAGCTCCACCCTGCTCCGAAGGTGACGACGCTGACCGGGACTCGTTCAAAACCATAGGTACTGTAGACCCATCGGCCCATCAGTTCGAACCGATGAGAAAGGCGATAGGTAGCGATCACGCCTCCTGCGGGGCGCGTCCAGTGGCTGTTTCCAGAAGCCTGGACGGTACCCAACGCGAAGAATGTCACCGTATTCACACTATCGACGGACCACCGCGCAACATATCCACCGAAGCCGAGAGAGATTCTCTTGAATGGTCCGCCCAGGAGATAGAGATATTCGCCTCCGGCCACCACGGCCCGAACATGAGTGTCGATTATCTGAATCTGGGAAGAGTTTTGAAATCTTTGCACGCCGGTACGGAAGTTCCACCATTCACCCACCGGTCTCAGAAAATGCGACTCGCCGATGCGAAACTGTCCATGCGCCCCCGCGTAGTAGTTCGGGAACCGATTGGTCGTTAGTTTCAGGTCATGTTCACCGAGGCTCAGTCCACCGCGAACGCCGACGGAAAACCGCGGCTCGCGATAGGTTGGAGGCGGTGATGGTTGCGACTTGGGAGAACTATTGTGAGGCGATATTGTTGGGGGATCCGCAATGACGGCGCGGACTCGGCTGCCAAGCGCACCAGCCTGAGATTGGTCGCAGGTACCAGTGCTCAATGCGGCGTAACAAGGCGATGTCTGCACTAGGAACGGAGCCAACACCGCTCCAGAGGTGAGAAGCTTGCTGAAGCTTAGAAATCTATAAGAAAGCACCCTCGAGTTGCGGCTCACCACAGCGATCGATCGGACGATTCGCAGCAAGGCTGGACGTTCAGGGCTGGATCTTCTCTTCGGGAAGTGCCCTGAATCTAGATGCAGCTCACTCCTGGACTCGGGAAGCGTCCAATTCGCTCTAGAACAGGAGGGCGACATACTGATGCTATCGACAGGAATCGCGTCGTGCTCAAGGGAGATGATTTCTAGTCGGCCAAGGCCTTTGGGTTCCCGGTTCGGCTGAAGATAGGGGCATCGAAGTTCCTGGCTCCGTAACCGACCAAAAACTCCTCCAAATTGTCATCGGGAAAACTGCGTAAGTAGAACGTTCGCCAGGATGTCCAGCACGAGTTGCTCTTCAGGTCGCTGGGTTGATTGGCGGCACAAAGATTGAAATTGCGGCGGATCGCTGTCAAACACTAGACAAAGCTGACATGCTGATGCGGGATTCGCACCAATCCCGGTCCCCTGCGAAGCATTCGCGAAGACTATAGGAGACGCCGTTGCCTGCCTGGAGTTATCGGATCAAGAAAGGATCGATATTCAGCAACTTGGAAATACACCATTCACGATCTTGTGCAGCAGCATTCGGGGGTTCATGGAAAGGTTGGGGCTGCGGCATTTCTCGTTTCCCCAAAATGGCTGCGGAACTCTTACGATGTTTTGCTTCTCGGCATCAATATGCTGGACCTGTCGGGCACTGAACTGATAGATCAGCTTAGGGAACGAAACCTTCCGTTGCCGTCTATCGTGTTTGTAACGGCTCACGTTGAACACGCGGTCGCAGCCTGAGCGCCGCCGTCTCGTAACCCACCCACTTAGGAGTTAAATTGCGCCCAGCGTTCCCTTTTGGGATGAGCTTCGATCAGCGCTCCATTTCGCGATTGTAAGTGGGCGTTGCCTGCTGGAGAATCGAGCTATGAACGCATTTGCATTTAAACTCGAGTCGCAACAAGAGAGTCTTAAACATCTTGGTCTGGCCAATCTCGGGCAGGTCTATTGGGATCTGCCCACGTCCGCTCTTTACGAGGAGGCCATTCGCCGCTACGAAGCGGTTTTGAGTCACCTTGGGCCGCTTGTCTTACGCACCGGGCAACACACCGGTCGTTTGCCGCACGACAAATTTCTGGTCCGTGAACCATCGAGCGAAAACAAAATCTCCTGGGGCAAAATCAATCGCCCTCTGGATCCGGACAAATTTGACGGCCTCAAGTTCAGGCTCTGCGCGTATCTACAGGGCAAAGATGTTTTCATTCAGAACTGCTACGCGGGAGCAGACGAGCATTATCGTCTGCCTATTCGCATCATCAGCGAGCGGGCCACAGCCGCCTTGTTTGCCCGCACCATGTTTATCCGTGAACTGGACTTGGAAAAACTGGCGCTACACATCCCGGAATTCACAGTGCTGCACGCACCGAATTTTCATGCCGACCCGGAAATTGACGGCACGCACTCGGAAGCGTTTGTGGTGATGCACTTCGGAAAGAAGTTGATTCTCATTGGTGGGACGGCCTACGCCGGTGAAATCAAGAAATCGATTTTCACGGTGATGAATTATCTGCTGCCGCAAAAGGGCATCATGGCAATGCACTGTTCCGCGAACTACGGGCGCGATGAAAATGACGTGGCCATTTTCTTCGGTTTGTCGGGCACTGGAAAAACCACGCTGTCGGCCGATCCCGACCGCACCTTGATCGGGGATGACGAACACGGCTGGAGCGATAACGGCGCATTCAATTTTGAAGGGGGCTGCTACGCCAAAGTCATCAAACTGTCGCGTGAAGGCGAGCCAGAGATTTACGAAACTACCCGACGTTTCGGCACGATTCTGGAAAACGTCACCATGGATATGCGCACGCGGCACGTCAATCTGGATGACTCCTCGCTCACCGAAAATACCCGAGCGGCTTATCCTATTACGCACATTCCGAATATGGCGCGCACTGGCAAGGCTGGCCATCCGAAGCACATTATTATGCTTACTTGCGATGCGTTTGGCGTTCTCCCGCCCGTGGCGCGTCTGACGCCCGCACAAGCGATGTATCATTTCCTTGCCGGGTACACTGCGAAAGTTGCGGGCACGGAAGCTGGAGTCAAAGAACCGCAGGCGACGTTCAGTCCCTGCTTCGGTGCGCCGTTCATGGCGTTGCCGCCAACGGTTTATGCCAAATTACTCGGCGACAAAATCGCCCAGCACAAGGTGGATGTATGGCTGATCAACACTGGTTGGAGCGGCGGGGCTTACGGGCAAGGTCAAAGAATCAAACTTGGATTCACACGCGCCATGGTCAAAGCCGTCCTCTCCGGCGCGCTTAAAGATGTGGTTACGAAACCTGATCCGATTTTTGCAATTGCCGTGCCATTGTCATGTCCGGGTGTGCCCGACGAAATCATGAACCCACGCGACACTTGGAAGGACAAAGCTGCCTATGACCGCAAGGCGCGCGAGTTGGCCATCATGTTCGAGAACAACTTCAGGGAGAGCGCCGGTGATGCCTAAGAAATCACGGAATCTGGCCCGAAACACCAGAAGTAGGTCTCGATAGCACACCCATTCAATTATGTTGAAAAGAGTGTGCTTTTTTGTACGCCGCGCGAGAGTGCACTCGCGATACGAAAAGCTCCGTTATGACCGACATCGTCCGTCTGTTTCAAGCGTTCCTGGCTCCCGTTCTCTTTGTTTCCGCAACCGCCTTGCTAATCCTCTCAATCAACGTCAGGCTGATGGGTATCGTCAGTCGATTGCGGCAGTTTGTGCACGCCAAGCATGACGCTGCCAGGAATAACCGCGTGCAAGAAGCCGAGGCCTACACAGCGCAGATCGGCTTGATCGAGCGGCGGGCGGAAATGATCCGGCGTTGCTTCCTTCTGGTGCTTATTTCTCTTGCCGGGACGATCGTGGCTTGCCTGCTTCTGGGTGTCGGTCTTTACTGGAAAGAAGCCGCGGCGGCGGCGGTCGTCGTCTTTGTTCTAGCGATGATCTGCTTGCTGGCGGGAACCTTCTACTACATCCGCGAAGTTGTGGTGGCTCTCAGTTCAGTACACAACGAGGCATGCGATTCGCGGTTTATGGACCTGGGACCCTCGCCCGAGGTCCGCGGGCACACTCTGCTCTGATCTCGGATGCAACTTCTGCTCGCAATTTTTGTACTGGGCGATGAGGTCATGGAGAAGATCGACACCCGCCTGGCGCAGCGAACGCTCTACGATCTCCCTCATGACCGAGGAATCGTCGATGATGACAGCGGTAATGGGCATACGGCTGTGCTCATTCTCCACTGGAGAGAAATGCCTGTCTGTTTCTCCTTGCACGATCGCTCTAGGATATCTGTCGGTATGACGTGGCAGGACATTACCTCGGCATGGCCTCTCGGCTGGCTCCAAGCCCGACTCTCTAAAGTAATTGCTATCGTTGCCGATAAGTTATTCAGAAAACATGAGGAAAGATCGTGGGTTCTGGTTGCGACGCGGATGTAGGAACGCGCATTACTTGTCGCTGTGATTGCCGGTGATGAATGATCCCAGGAGATCCAGAGTGAACCAGGACACTGGTTTTGAGAGCGGCAGTTGCAGCGGAGAACGAGTTCTCCTGGTGGATGACGAGCCATTGGTGCTCGAAGGGTTGCGGCGTTCGATCTACGCGGAGTTTGTCGCCGACCTGGCAGACGGGCCCGAGGCAGGCCTTGAGAAACTAAGAAAGGACGGACCCTATCCAGTTGTGGTCTCAGATATGCGCATGCCTGGCATGGACGGGGCGGAGTTTCTGGCGACCGTTCGCACTATTTCACCCGATTCCATCCGTGTAATGCTGACAGGCCACAGCGACATGGAAGCAGCCGCGAGAGCTGTGAACGAAGGAATGGTCTTCCGCTTTCTCACCAAGCCTGTCACCTCGAGGAAACTCCTGGTCACGCTGCGGGAATGCGTCGTACAGTACCACGCGGCGCGCATCGAGAAAGAACAACTAAAGATCACAATCACGGCACTAGAACAGCTGGACTTGGGGACTCTCACTGCCTTGGCACGCGCCATTGACGCGAAGTCAAAATGGACGGCGGGCCACTCCGAGCGGGTCACGAATCTGGCGCTAAAGATCGGGCATGCCATGGGGCTGCCTGTAAAGGATTTGCAGATCATCCATCGGGGAGGGTTGTTGCACGACATCGGGAAGATTGGTACGCCTCTGACCATTCTGGACAAGCCCGGCAAACTCGAACCTGGGGAATTGCAGATTATGCGAGACCACGTGAACACCGGAGTTCACATTCTCGAACCCATCCCCTGCTTCCGGGAAGCTCTGCCTATCGTTGCCTAACATCACGAATGGTTCGATGGCTCCGGCTATCCTGCGGGTCTGGCTGGGGAGAATATCAGTTTGAAGGCACGCATTCTTACAGTTGCAGACTGCTATGACGCGATGGTCTCGGATCGACCGTATCGAAAAGGACTTCCAAAACGAGAGGCGCTTGAAATTCTGACAAAGAACTCGGGAACACAATTTGACCCAGTGGTGATCAAAGTCTTCGTTCGATTGACCGCGGCTGGTGAGCTTGCCTGAACTGGAAGGGGCCGCATAGTGACACTCGTCGATATCACAGAAAGGAAATCGGCTCAAGAGGCACTACGCCGGGCGCATGAAGAAGCGGAGCTATTTATCAACGCGGTGCCGTCCATCCTGATAGGAATCAGCAGAGATTCACGGATCAAACGCTGGAATTTTGAGGCAGCGAAGGTGTTTGGTCTTGTCAAGGCCGACGTGGTTGGAAAGCGTTTAGCGGCGTGTGGCGTTCATTGGGTGCGCCCGGACATGCAAGCTGAGATTGATTCCTGGTGTGCGGGCCGGGAGATGCGGCGGGTCGAGGCCCTCCCTTTTGTAATCGATGGTGAGACGCGATTCGCGGGTCTTACCTTGAATTGGATTTGTGCACCCGAGGAAAGAGTCGATGAGTTGCTGATTATCGGCTCAGATGTGACCGACCGCGAGATCCTGGGACAACAGTTGCGACAGGCACAGAAACTGGAGGCGATCGGGCAATTGGCTGCGGGAATCGCGCACGAAATCAACACTCCCACGCAGTACGTGGGCGATAACACGCGGTTCTTGCAAGAATCATGGCCCTCGTTCAATGAGTTGCTCGCCATTGCGCGAGAAATGCGGCAGCTAGCTGCCGCCGGACCGATTCCGCCACAGACGCTGCAGCGATTCGATACCCTGGCTCAGGCAGCGGACTTCGAGTACCTGCAGACTGAGATTCCCCGCGCGATTGAGCAGTCCCTGGACGGCATCGAGCGTGTGGCCAAGATCGTACGTGCGATGAAAGACTTTTCGCATCCGGGATCGGAAGAAAAGCGATCCATCGACATTAACCGGGCGATCGAGACCACCATCACCGTTGCGCGCAATGAATGGAAGTATGTTTCTGATGTGGAAACACACTTTGACTCCAATCTACCCTTGGTGTCCTGCCACGCTGGCGAGTTCAACCAGGTCATCCTCAACCTAGTGATCAATGCGGCGCAGGCGATTGCGCAGGCCCTGGAAGGTGATTCTCAGGCCAAGGGAAAAATCGTGATCTCCACCATGCGCGACCAGGACTGGGCTGAGATCTCGATCTCCGACACCGGGGCGGGAATACCAGAGGCCGTGCGCTCGCGCGTGTTTGAACCCTTCTTCACCACCAAACCGGTGGGGAAAGGGACAGGACAAGGCTTGGCGTTGGCCCACACAGCCATCGTGCGGCGGCACGGCGGGAAGATATGGTTCGACTCCGAACTGGGAAAAGGAACCACATTCTATATTCGGATGCCGTTGGCACAACCAGCGAAAATATAATCATGGCCAAACGAATTTTATTTGTCGATGACGAACCCATGGTGCTAAGCGGGTTACAGCGCAGTCTGCGCCCCATGCGCTCGGAGTGGGAAATGGTCTTTGCGGCCGGGGGCAATGAGGCCTTGGCAGCGATGGACCTGCAGCCTTTCGACATCATCGTCACTGATATGCGAATGCCGGGAATGGACGGAGCCCAGTTGCTGGAAGAAGTGCAGAAAAGATCACCGCAAACCTTGCGTATGGTGCTATCGGGTCAATCGGATCGGGAAACCATTCTGCGCTCCGTCAATCCGGCTCATCAGTTTATCTCCAAGCCTTGCGAAGGTGAAGAGTTGAAGCGCAGGCTGATCCGCGCCTTTGCCCTCAAAGATCTTTTGCAAAATTCGGGCCTGCGCGAGCTAGTCGCGAAACTCGATAACCTGCCCAGCCTGCCCCAGGTTTATCTGCAACTGAACCAGGAGCTGCGCCGCCCAGAACCCGCACTGCAAAGGATTGACCAATTGATTGAAGCCGACATGGCCATGACCGCGAAGATTCTAAAACTGGTGAATTCGGCTTTCTTTTGCTTGCCCTGCGAGATTTCCCGCGCTTCCCACGCCGTCAAACTGCTGGGTCTGGACACCTTACAAGCCCTGGTATTAACGGCTCATGTTTTCGAGCAATTTGAAAGTCCGTTGCTGAGCGCCGAAGATGTCCAACAGATTTCGGACCACTCTCTGGCGGTCAGCAATAGTGCCAGGAAGATTGCGCTTTTCGAACACGCCGATCAGCGCACTCAAGACGAGTCGTTCACCGCGGGCCTCTTACATGATGCCGGTAAGCTGATCCTGGCTGCCACCCTGGGACAGCAGTACGGAGAGGTGCTTGAGTATAGCGAGAAGAACAACGTCGGGCTGTTTGCGGCAGAGCACGAGTTGCTCGGCTGCAGCCATGCCCAGGTAGCGGCTTACTTGCTGGGCGCGTGGGGGTTGCCGGGCACGATTGTTGAAGCCGTTGCCGGGCATCACCAGCCTGCGGAAAGCTTGAGCATGAGTTTTTCGCCGCTCGCCGCGGTACATGTGGCAAGCACATATCACGACGAAAAAAGCAGCTCGCGGCTGCGGGACCGCACCCCGATCGACTCTGCCTTCCTGGCCAGAATCGGCTGCGCGGAAAGGTACGAGGTATGGCGGAGCAAGCTCGATGCCGATGGGCAATAGCAGAAGAGGAATGATGAGAAACAAAACGGCAAGAGTCAAAGAGAAAAGAGGAACACCGTGACTGAAAAGATCCTGCTAGTAGACGATGACAATAGCATCCTGGATGGTTATCGGCGTAGTCTGGGCCGCGAGTTTTCGATGGAAACCGCCCTGGGTGGGGAGCAAGCGCTGAAACTTGCCACAGAGAACGGACGCTACGCAGTCGTAGTCTCCGATATGCGAATGCCCGGAATGGACGGTATCCAGCTCTTGAGCAGAATCAAGGCTCTGTCGCCTGATACCATCCGCGTCATGCTTACGGGAAACGCCGACACCGAGACGGCTATTAACGCCATCAACGAAGGCAGCATTTTCCGTTTCCTTAACAAGCCCTGCAGCAAAGAGGTGATGGCGAAAACCCTGACTTCGGCGCTGGTGCAGTATCGTTTGGTCAACGCTGAAAAGCAATTGTTGGAAAAAACACTGAGCGGCAGCATGCAGGTTCTGACGGAAGTACTGAGCCTGGTCAATCCCGCCGCCTTCAGCCGCGCCGAGCGCGCCCGCCGTTACATCCACCACATCGTCACTGCAATGAACCTTGGAAATCCCTGGCAATACGAGGTCGCCGCCATGATGTCACAATTGGGTTGCGTCACACTCGCCCCGGAAACAGTCGAGGCGGTATTCAATGGCGAACAGCTCTCACCGACCGAGCAGGCACAATATGATGCTCATCCTCGTGTGGCCTATGATCTGCTTTCGAAGATCCCGCGCTTGGAACCCGTCGCATGGATGATTGAGCATCAGAACAAGCCACTCCTGGAGCCAGGCCCCGGAGACTTCGAGACGGCAGAAATGCGCCGCGGAGCAGGAATCCTCCGCCTGATCCTGGCTTATGAAGAACTGATTCACAAGGGGGTTTCGCGAAACGAGGCTGCACACACTCTAGCTCTGCAAAACAAGAATTTCAGTCCGGAGTTCTTCCGCGCCCTGGTGGAATTGGACCCGAATGCCGAAGAAGGCGGAATTCGAAAGTGCCGCATCGAACTACTTTCGCCTGGCATGATCGTTCAGCAAGAAATCCGCAACAATGAGGGAGTGTTGCTGATTTCCAAAGGGCAGGAGGCCACTCCGCCGCTCATACTGAAGCTCAAAAACCTCCACGCCAGGAAGGTGATCATCGGGGAAGTGACTGTCTCTATGCCAACAACCACGCTCGCTTTCGCAAAAGGCGCTTCGTAGGTGGGTGGTGGCACATCAGCGAAAACTCCGGTTTTTCCAGGCTGCTGAGTGGGGGAATAGTTAAGCGGGAATCACCAAGTTGGTCCCATCTCGTCCCGGACAATTCACTCGCATGTTGTGGACGCCTTGGCCAATCTAGAAGTTGGAACCCCGGCGGATCGAAGCTAGGACGCGCACGCTTTCAGAGCTGAAATGCGCGCGAAATGATTCTCGAAAGGGACAACAAGCAGGATAGGGCATGGAAGTGCAGGTTTTGCGCTGTGTTCCGCTATCAAACGTGAAACTTTACCCTCCGTTCCGAGAATATTTCCGGAAATCGAAACCACCGTTGCTCGCGATCTGGGGAAAGCACGATCCCTTTTTTGTCCCTGCGTGTGCGGAAGCCTACCCGCGCTCGAAACTCACGTTGAGGAAGTCACCTTCGCCGTAAGACAGTTTCTCGCAACACTGTCCTCTGAAGCGATCCGAGAACCCCTTCAATCGAATTGGATTAATACAATCTCGGGTTGGGTACCCAGTCGCATGGGTGGACCCCAGGTTCCGGCGCCGGTTGTGGTGTAGACCAGCATGTTGCCGAATCGCTTCAACCCGTACGTATATTCCCCGAAGATACGCCGCGTGAACCAGGTGAAGGGGAAGAACTGACCTCCGTGGGTGTGGCCGGAGAGTTGGAGATTGATGCCAGCCTGTTCCGGGGTCGGAAGAGCATGGGGCGCGTGAGAGAGGAGAATGCTGGGGTCTTCGCGCTTGATCGAAGCTCGCTCGAGAATGGAACGGAAGCGATCTACGTTTGCCGAATCGTGGTGGTTGACACCAACTAATTGCACGCCGTCGATCATTATCTTCTCGTTGTTGAGAACGCGGATTCCGGCGCCACTCACTGCTTCAAGATACTTCGCGGGATGAGAAAACTCCTCGTGATTTCCCGTGACGAAATAGGCCCCAAGCGGCGGCGACAATTCTTTCCAAGGAGCGGCAAGGGGGGTGGCATTGACCTTGGTACCGTCATATAGATCGCCGGTGAGAAATACCACGTCGGGAGCTATTCTTGCGAGCCTGCCCACGATTCGCCGCATGAATGCGACACCGTTAACGTGACCGAGATGAACGTCAGAAACCAGCGCCGCCACTCGTCCCTGCCAGGACTGAGGCAGGTTCGGCAACTTGACAGTGATCCGATTGACGCGGACCCAATGCGCGTTGATCAAGGCGTAGATACCGCAGACGATGGCGACCCCGAACACCACGGCAGCGATGGCAGGACGTCCGGGTTGCAGGCCAGCCGCGCGAGCCGCGAAGTAGACGATCCAACTGAAGCAGGCTGCGAGAAAAAGAAAGTTCACCATGCCCAGCCAGATGGCAGCAATCGTATAAAAGAGGCGGACGAATCCATTGAAATAGCGGAACGCAAGCAGGGAAGCGGCGACGAAGCTTACCGCCAACAATGCCAGTGCAGCTTGCGTGCCAGTAATGCCGCGCGGGTCAGGGATGGCCCGAAAGTCTGTCCAGGTTCTGTAAATAAACCAATGGGCTAGGCCGAGGATCGACTGAAAGATCAAGAGAAATACGGCAATTCTTACGCGCAACTGGACGCCCTCAACGGTTCAAATTCGAGCGAGCACTGGGAACCACTCGATTGGTATCTGATGCTGGTTCTGCGGAAATGTCTTCAGCCTTGCCGGGACTCTTACCGAATAGTGTCGCAAATCAGCAAGCCCTGATTGCCTGGCGCTGTAATGCCAGACTTCACCGAATTGCCTTTTTGCGGTAGGCTTAGTCCGCCCGTATGAGGAGGCCTTATGGCACTGCAAACCCCGGCCGATTTGGTGCGGCATGCTTCGACGTGGTCGATCGTGTGGGGTGTTTTACTGATTATCTTCGGGATGTTGGCGATTGGTTCGCCACTTCTCGCCGCCGTTGCGGTCAGCGCGATCGTTGCATGGCTCATCATTTTGGCCGGCGTTGTCCACCTGATCCTCGCTTTCCACGCCCATGGAGCCGGCAGCCTGATCTGGAAGCTGCTGGTCGGAATCGCCTACTTGTTCTTCGGTATCTACCTGATCATGCATCCGCTGCTGGGCGTCGCCTCGCTCACGCTGGTGCTGGCATCGCTTTTTCTGATCGAGGGCATACTGGACATCATTCTGTTTTTCAAGATGCGCTCGACGCAGGGGTCGAGTTGGGTGCTGATTGACGGGATTGTCACCGTGGTGTTGGGTTTGCTCATTTACGCCCATTGGCCATCGAGTTCCATCTGGGCGATCGGCACGTTGGTCGGTGTGAGCATGATCATCAGCGGGATCACCCGAGTGATGTTGTCACTGACGGTTCGCAAGGCAACGGCTGCGACGGCATAGAACGCTGGTCGGCAAGCGACGGAAGGAGTTTCGACGAGGCGGACTCGGTCCGGACAGGGTAAAAGCTGGAGCCGACGACCAGAGTTGAACTGGTGACCTGCCGATTACGAATCGGCTGCTCTACCAACTGAGCTACGTCGGCCCGACTTCGATTCTAAATGGGGGCGGAGTCAGCGTAAAGGGTTGGCGGCTTACGAGACTGACTCGTTCGCGGCGTCTAATGCGCTGCGGAGCTTTGCTCCGCCTGGATCCTTCGACTTCGCTCAGGGGCAGGCTTGCGAGGCGTCCGTCCCTGCGCGCGCATTGACTCTGCAAGCATCTCCTGCACGGCCTAGCCCTCACGCTGCGTTGGCGCTTCTTACCTCTCTCTCGTATTCGGCGTCAGACGCGGCTGGCAGCAGGACCCAGAGTGTGTAGATGCCGAGCGCGGTGCCGAACGGAACGTTGAAGAAGAGCGAAACAAATGCGAGCACCACGGCGACCGTGCGCGCCCAGGGCTCCCGATGCAGCAAGCCCCAGCCTGCAACGAATCCGGCAAACGCTTTTACCATCACGAACGTTGCTATGAGGCTCAGAAACGGGTGCAGGAAAGCCGGACGGTCGGGATGTGCTCCCATGTCGAAGATCGTATTGGCGACAACATAGGAGCCGACGGCCATCAGGCCATCGAGTGCTGACAACGCCAGCCAGAAAATTCCAAGAAGGCGAACATGCTCTCGAACCCGGTTGCGCTGCGGATATCCCAGCATCGGTTCCGCGAATTCCTTTCCGCACCGACTACAGAAACGCTGACCCGCTTGTAACGAGGCGCCGCACTTATCGCAGAACATTTTCTTCTCCTGGCTTGAACTGCTGTAATTACAAATTGGAATACGAACTATAGCGCAGGAGCGTTCCAACAAAACAGCCGATCGATTGGAATGAGGTCGACTACCTGATCAAAAGAGGCGGGCGCTGGGACGCCCCACACCTGTGCGAACACAAAATGAAAAGGCCGCCCGGCAACTTGGGCAGCCTTTTCTTTCAAGGGAGAATAGTTCTAACGGAGATCAAACCGTCAAAACTTTCTGGCGAAATCTTAAGAGCCGAAAAAGGGGGGTGTCAAGGAATATCTCAGAAATAAACGTCTTTAGTTTCAATAACTTAGAAAATAGGTTAATAGTCCCTGTGGGAGATTCATTGTGAGACAATCCGGCGCCAAAATAGGCCTAACCAGCCTTAATTGATGGGCTTACAGGATCGCCAAGGCTTTCGGAAGGGGTTTCCGAGAGGTGCAGGGAGATGAATTCGCGACTTTCAACCCGATCGAATCCGCGGCCCGGAAACCACCGCTGGGCAAGAATGCGAATGCCCCCGAATGCCACGCCGGCCACCAGCGCCAAGCCAGCAATGATGAGGCTAAGAATAATTCCGTTCATCACCAGCTTCGCCATGCTCGCGCCTTTCCCGAAAGACGTGTTCTCGTTCCAAGTAACCTTGGCGTCGTAATTTACGGAGGCCAGCAGCGACTTGGCTTCGTCGGGCGAGAGCGGACCGGCTGCAATCACGACCATTGGACCCGTACGCTTATTGAAAATTGATCCTTGAAGGATCCCCGAATTCGCAGTCGGCGCGTTGTTGCCTTGTTCCGAACTGCCCTGACGGGCAGCTTCAATCCGTCGCAGATGATCGGCGGCGATCTGCGGCGTCGGATAGGAAATCAACATCAACATAGCTTCGCCGCCCGGGCTGCTGTAATTTCCAACAACGACCTCAGCTCCGAGGTTGAAGTCGACCAGTTCGGCGGAAATGGGAGGATTTATCTTCTTCAGCGCTTCGGGTCCAACCACGTACTTCGCGGTGTTCTTGACGTAGGACTGGGTTGGCAGGTAGACGGGCAAGTCGGGCAAATTGCGAGTGTTTCCCTCGGGCAGCGGAAATCCCTCCGCCAGTTCTCGCAACTCGCCAGCAGACATCGCGGAGAGCTCCTGAAAAACGGCATCCACCACGATATTGCCCCGATAAAACAGGACGCGTTTGTTCATCGACGCCGCCCCATCGCCGATTTGCTCACTCAGCATGTCCCTCGTTTTGTAGTAAGTGTAGGCACCATAGGCTCCGCTGGCATCGGCGAAGCGGGCCGCTTTGATCGCCAGCTTGCGGCCGTCATCACGGGTGTAAGTTGCAGACTCGAATCCGGTGAACCCGTACTCCTTGAGAACCGCCGCATTTACCGGATCCGCAATTGCAGGATCAACACTGGTCTGTGATGAACCCGAAATCTGCCATCCGCCGAACTGTTTGGGAAGAATGGAGGCGGACGGAGCGGCCTCTTTCGCCAAGGCGAAGCCAGCCAGCCATATCACAAGGACAAGGACGGAAATCAGCTTAAAGCGCTTCATGAAGACAGAATAGGAAGCAATCCCCTGTTAATTAGACTACCGGGGAGCCGGGAAAGTTTCCAGCGCGGAGGTCCGCGCTCGACTCAGACGGCAAGGTATCCTCCGTCAACCGGGAATACCGCCCCTGTGACCCAGGTAGACTCATCGCTGGCCAGATAGACTGCAAGTCCTGCGATATCTTCTGGCTGGCCCAGACGGCCGATGGGGTGTACAGCAACTCGTTCCGCACGAACCGAGTTCGGGTCAGGAGCCTTGCTGATCACGGCAGCCGTGAGATCAGTTTCGACGAACGACGGGCAAATGGCATTGACCCGTATGTGTTCGTTCCCATGGTCGATGGCCATGCACTTGGTGAGCAGGACCACAGCGCCTTTCGAGGCCGCATACGAGGCCCGGTTGCGGGCTCCGTTGATTCCGAGGACGGAAGCCATATTGATAATTGACCCGCTTCCAGCCTTGCGCATTGCAGGCAAAACTGCGCGCGAGATAAGCCAAAGGCCGCGAACGTTGACGTTGAAGGTTTCGTCCCATTGCTCTTCGGTGATTTGCTCGGCAGTTCCAACGTGAAGGACTCCTGCATTGTTCAGCAGAACGTTGAGCTCGCCAAAATGTTTCAGGGTGAGCTCGAGGACGCGGCTAATATCGTTATTCTGCGAAACATCCGCCGCGAGAACAAAGGCGGAGTCGCCGATCTGATGCGCGGTCTCTTCGAGGCGCTCTTTCCGGCGACCGACCAGGGCAACCCGAGCGCCTTCGCGCGCCAGCGCGACCGCACACGCACGGCCGATACCGCTGCCAGCGCCGGTGACGATGGCAAGTTTCTTTCCTAGTCTGGCGCCCATGGGCAGAAACTAGTGTAGACGATTGGCAAAGAGAATCAGCGCGGATAAGCTCGAAAACCTAAACCTCAGTAGCCTCCACCCTCAAGGCGCACCTTGCCACGAAACATCCGGAAGATAAAAACGAAGTAGCCGATCGCCAGCACAAACCCGATGCACCACCAGGTTATGCCAACGGTCAGGCCGTGATGTCCCGCGGCGGAATTGTAAATCGTCAAGCTGTAACTGGGATCGGTGCTGGCGGGCAGTACAACTGGGTAAAGGGCAAAAGCGGCACCCACCAGCATGCTGACTATATAAAGACTGGATGCCAAAAACGCGGGCTTCTCCTTGCGTTGAGAGGTCGCCCAAAACATCACCCCGAGACTCGCGGCCACAGCCAGCGGTATCAGCATGCCGATAGGATGCTCGTGGTAGTTATCCATAACCTGGGGTTTTATTGAGTACGTCGCAATTAGGCTGACGATGGTCAGCAGCGCCTGTATCGGCCACATGATCACTGCCACCCTGCGGGCGCGAAGGCTCAATTCACCTTCGGTCTTGGTTACAACGTAAAGCGATCCGTGCGCCGTCAAAGTCACTAAAGCGATCACACCCGCCAGGACCGTGTACCAGTCCAAAATACCGGGATGCTCGCCCACTTGGAAATCGGTCCAGAGCGGCTCGAAGAAATATCCATCTGGCCCGAGTGGAACTCCGCGGATCACATTACCCAAAGCGGCGCCGAGGAATATGGCCAGGAGAGCGCTCGAGGCAAAGAAAATCACGTCGAAGAAGCCCTGCCACACGGGATTCTCCATGTGCGACCGAAACTCTATGCCAATGCCGCGCAGCATGATGAGCCAAAGCACCATCATCAAGGGAAGATAAAAGCCGCTGAAGCTGGAGGCGTACAGCTGCGGGAATGCAAAGTAGAGTGTGCCGCCGGCAGCCAGCAGCCACACCTCATTTCCATCCCACACCGGGCCAATCGCGCGTAGGATCGTGCGACGCTCGACGCTGGTCTTAGCCACAAATAGATAGATTGCGCCCGCGCCAAGGTCGAAGCCGTCGAGTACCACGTAAGCGGCCACCATCACCGCGACAATCATGAACCAAAGAGTTTCCATAAATCCTTTAGTGAGCAGAAGACGGTTCCGCTGCCGGTCCGAGTTCGATCTCGCGATGGACCAGGAACAGGAAAAGAATTCCGAGAATCACATACATGCCCATAAATCCGAGCAGCGTGAACATCCCATTCCCGGCGGACACGGTCTTGGAATATCCATCTGCGGTGAGCATCAAGCCATAGACAAGCCAAGGTTGACGGCCCAACTCCGCGGTCATCCATCCGGCCGTGTTCGCGATATACGGGAATGGCAAACTCAGCAACAAAATCCACAGCATCCAGCGCGCATCGAAAAGCTTGCCCCGCCACAGCAGGAACACCGCCACCACCATGATCGCGATGAAGATCGTGCCTAGCCCAACCATGATGTGATAGCTGAAATAAAGCAGGGGAATGTTTTGCGGCCACATCCGCTCAGGGAAGGAGTCGAGGCCTTCCACCTGCGCCTCCCATCGGCGATAGGTCAGAAAGCTGAGTGCTTTGGGAACGAGCACCGGGTTGTCGATCTTTCGTGCGGCCACGTCAGGCTGGCCAATGATGACCAGGGGTGCTCCGGGTTGGCTGGTGAACAGCGCTTCCATCGCAGCCAATGTGACGGGCTGATTGCGGGCTACCATCCGGCCTTGCCCGTCACCAGTAGGAAAGAGCTGCAGGACGCTGAAGATGCATCCTGCAACCACGCCAGTGCGCAGGAAAATCTGCCCGTGCTCCCGGTGCTTGCCGGATAGCAAATAGAAGGCTCCGACCGAAGCCATTACGAAAGCGCCGGTGATGCCGGCCCCGCTCATGTTGTGCGCGTACTGCCACCAGGCCCACGGGTTCAGCACCAACTCCCAGAAGCTGCTGAGTTGCAAGGAGCCGTCGGCGGCTCGTTCGTAGCCCACAGGATTCTGCATCCAGGCGTCGGTGACGATGATGAAGTATCCGGAAAGCCACGAACCGAGAAATACGGCGACCGCTGACCACCAATGTGCCCGTGGGCTCAAGCGTTTCTCTCCGTAGAGGAACAGGCCAAGAAAGGCCGACTCCAGGAAGAACGCGAACATGCCTTCCATGGCCAGGGACTGGCCGATCACGCCTCCGGCGAAGCGCGAGAAATGTGACCAGTTGGTGCCGAACTGAAATTCCATGGGAATGCCAGTAACCACACCGATCACAAAGTTGATGCCAAAAATGCGTGCCCAAAACCGGGCTGCCTGGTTGTAGATTTCATCATTGCGCCGCAATCCAAGCGTCTTCAGCACAACAATCAACGGCGCGAGCCCCATCGTCAGTTGGGGAAACAGGTAATGAAAGGTGACGGTGAAGGCAAAGTGCAGGCGGTGGACCAGCAGCGCGCTATCCATGGGGAGGTCTCATTTGAGTACGTGAAGGAAAATATCTCAAATCAACCGACCCTCCGGCTGTGACGGCCGTCACACTAGCGCAGATTGGCCCGGCGTTCGAGATGCTCGCGCCGCAATTGGCGGCGCTTGCCGGCTTCATCGTAACGGCGGCGCTGATCATCGGTCTCAGGTATGACGGCTGGCACCCCAACACGGCGCCCACCGGCATCGACGGCAACGAATGTCAAATAGGCCGAGCCTACGTGTTTGCAGTCGTCCAGAATGTAGTTCTCTACCCAGACCTTTACCCCAACTTCCATCGAACTGCGGAAGACGCGGTTAACTGAGGATCGGAGAATGACCAGGTCGCCCACGTGCACCGGCACCAGGAAATCCATGTGATCAATCGCTGCGGTGACGACGTAGTTTCGAGCATGGCGGTGCGCGGCCATGGCGCCGGCAAGGTCGATCCAATGCATGAGGCGTCCGCCAAGCAATGCGCCTAGCGGGTTGGCGTCGTTGGGTAGAACAATCTCGGCCATCTCGGACTGCGAATCCCGAACGGGTCGGGGCAGCGTAAGGTCGTTGTTCTGGTTCATGGACTTGTGCTCGAGTTAACGCCCGCAGGGGCGGGCTGGATTCTACGCAGCAAATAGGATTGCAAGTAGCATTCTGCCATCTTCTGAATGCGCGGATCGGCGTGAGAAGAGATCCATCGGCCGAGCAAGAGATCGTATTCCAAGGTTCCGTACGCCGCCGGAAGATGTCCGGATTCGCAAACGAACCACAGGCTCAGCTGTGCGCCAAGGTCGCGGGCCATCGAGAACCTCACCGCATCGGAAGTGCGGTTCGCAGGCAACCGAGGACAGCCCGCTGCGTACCCAAGATTGCAAAGCTCTCGTAGTTCCTCACTCGACGGCTCTGCGCCTTCATGTCCAGGCGCGGAACAATGGCCGGTCCAACCTGCGCCCAAAGGGAGCCGCGCAGGATGAAGCCACCCGCCATCTTCCAGTTTGCTGATCGGCATGAAAAATGGACAGGCCACTCGGTGAACTCCCGTTGTAAGGATGAGGGCATTGTACTCAGCAGCGAAGTGGATCGCTAGTATTCAAAACAATTCCGTCGGAAACGAGATGCGGTCGGCTGTAGTAACCTCATAAACGACTCTTTGGCTAAAAGCTGATAGCCAAAAGCTGAGGGCCGCTCTTTCATGGATCGCTTAGCAATGCTCAACGAAATTCTCTCCCAGAACCCTAACGACGCCTTTGCGCGTTATGGCCTCGCCATGGAATACTCGAAAACCGGCGAAGTGGAACGTGCGCTGGAGGAATTCGGGAAGTTGCTTTCCACGCATCCCGATTACACGGCCGGATATTTCATGGCCGCGCAGGCCCTAGCGACCGCGAATCGCGTGGATGAAGCAAAAAGGATGCTGGTGGACGGAATCTCCTCCGCAACCCGCACCGGCAATACTCACGCCCAGTCGGAGATGACCGCCATGCTCGATGAACTGAAATCTTCATAACATCTCAACTCTGCTCTGATCATTCCGACCCACTCTGGTCCTTCCAACTCCTCACTCTTGTCATTCCGAGGAGCGAAAGCGACGAGGAACCTGCTGTTCTTTGCAAGCGTGACAATCCCAGCCTAAACCCGCTCTCGCGCCAGCTTGACCATCGACCAGTCCACCAATCCCGGAAACAGTTGATACACCTTAATCACCGGATGCATAGTCCAGGGCACAACCACTTCCCGCTTTTGCTTCAGATAACCCCGAAGCACGGCCCTGGCGACGCGCTCGACAGTGATCCCTCGGACTCGCGCAGGCCGCACCTGTTTTTGCTCTTTGCCTTTAACCGCATTCGCGCTGAACTCAGTGCGCACATAGCCCGGACACACCGTCAACACGTTAATGCCGGAACTCTTCAGTTCGATGCGCGCGCCCTTGCCGATCGCGTTCAGGGCAAACTTGGTAGCGCTATAGACGGCATGAAACGGCAGAGGGATATGCCCCGCAACGCTCGATACATTGATGATCGCGCCCGAGCGCTGCTGCCGCATCACCGGAATCACCGCCTGCATCGCCTCAACCGCGCCAAAGAAATTTGTTTCAAATGTTTCCCGGACGGCCGGCATATCCACATTAGCAACCGAATCCAATATTCCGTGGCCGGCGTTGTTAATCCACACGTCGATGCGCTTGAAGTGATGGAGGGTAAGACCAACCACCCGATCAATCTCTTCGCGATTGCGGACGTCGCATGCGAGCGCCAAAGTGCGTTCCGTCTGGCCGACTCGGCCTCGCGCCGCCTCGGCGCGTTCGGCATCGCGCGACAAAAGAACCACGCTCGCGCCGTTGTCGACGAAAATCCTGGTAATAGCTTCACCAATGCCCATGGAGGCGCCGGTTATCACCACTACTTTTCCTGAGACTTGCGTTTGGTTCGATCCCATTGTGAGCTTCTATTCTCCTCGCGCTCCCAAGTCAAGCTGGTGCGCTCAAACTCAGGCGTACAATCTTTAGAATCGCGCCGCGAAGATTCCCGGAGGCTGTTCTTGACGCTGCTGCCGCTGTTTCCTTTGGATCTGGTTCTGCTTCCGGGCACCCCCTTGCCACTGCACATATTTGAACCACGCTACCGCGAGATGATTTCCGAATGCCTCGAGCGCAGCCAGCACTTCGGCGTGATTCGAGGCAAAGAGCAGGAGCTAGCCGACGTCGGCTGCACGGCGGAAATTCTTACCGTCACCAAGAAGTATGACGACGGGCGCATGGATATCGTCACTGAGGGCCGCGCGCGTTTTGAGGTCATGCAACTGAACCAGGAGCGATCGTTCTTGCAGGCCGAGGTGCTTTACTTGAACGACGGCCCGGATATCCCCTCACAGGACGAAATCGCCCAGGCTATGAACCTGCACGGCGAAATTATGACCCTGGCCGGAGCGGAGCCGGAGAAGACCTCGGAAATGAGCGAGGCGTTAGTCTCGTTTCATCTCGCGGGATCGCTACCCCTGGATCTCGACTTCAAACAAGCCTTGCTCGGCATGAAATCAGAGTCCGAACGCCTTCGCGCCGTTATTTCTTTCTTCGAAACCATCCTGCCGGCGATGCGCCGCACCATCCATGTCCGCCGCAAAGCCGGTGGCAATGGGCACGCCGGCTAACGTTGGAGGCGGGCGTATAATCGGGCCAGAGGCAGTGGGGGTTTTCTTATCATGAGTCTTCCTCGGACACTCGGCGAGTTACGCCACAGTCCATTTTCTGAAGAACAACTGCGAACCCGCCGCGTGAAGGACGAATTGCGCGACAACCTGATGGCGAAACTTCGCCAGGGCGGACCAATATTTGCCGGAATTGTCGGCTATGACGACACCGTTGTGCCGCAAATCATCAATGCCATTCTTTCGCGACATAACTTTATTCTGCTGGGCCTTCGCGGCCAGGCCAAGAGCCGCATCCTGCGCGCTCTGACCACGTTGCTCGATCCAGAGACGCCTTATATCGCGGGCTGCGAGATTCACGACAATCCTTATTCGCCCATCTGCCGCCGCTGCCGGGATGAAGTTGCGAAGCACGGTGACAGCACGCCGATCGCCTATCTTACGCAGGAAGACCGTTATGTGGAAAAGCTGGCGACGCCCGATGTGACTATTGCCGATCTCATCGGCGACATCGATCCCATCAAGGCGGCGCGGGGCGGCCATGAACTGGGTAGCGAGATGACCGTCCACTACGGATTGCTGCCGCGCGCCAATCGCGGCATCTTCGCCATCAATGAACTGCCAGACCTCGCCGGCAAAATTCAGGTCGGTCTGTTCAACATCATGCAGGAAGGCGACGTGCAGATTAAGGGTTATCCCATTCGCCTGCCGCTGGATGTAGCGCTCGTGTTCAGCGCAAATCCGGAGGACTACACCGCTCGCGGCAAAATCATTACGCCTTTAAAAGATCGCATCGGTTCTGAGATTCGCACGCACTATCCGGTTTCCATCGAAGAAGGCATCGCCATTACGACACAGGAAGCCTGGACCAAGCGTGACGGATACAAGCTCCACATCCCGAAATACGTTCAGGAAGTCATCGAGCGAATTGCCTTTGCCGCCCGTGAGGACAAGAAGGTCGACAAGCGCTCGGGAGTAAGCCAGCGTCTGCCGATTTCGTGCATGGAGAATGTGATCTCAAACGCCGAACGAAGAGCCATCCGGCACGAGGAGAAGCTCGTGGTGCCGCGCATCGGAGACGTTTATGCGGCCTTGCCCGCGATCACCGGCAAGCTCGAACTGGAGTACGAAGGCGAAATGAAGGGCGCAGATCACGTGGGGCGAGAACTGATCCGAACCGCCATCGCCAAGACCTACGACGGATATTTCAAAGGCACCGACATGAACCAGATTGTGCAGTGGTTCGATCTAGGCGGCGAAATTCAATTAGCCGATACCGCCGGTGCGACCGAAGCTCTGCAGGCGCTACGCGGCATTCAAGGCCTGATGGAAAAATTGGTCAAGCTGAACGTCGGACCGAAGGAAACTCCGGAATCGCAAGTCTCAGCAGCCGAGTTTGTGCTCGAGGGCCTGCACGCCCACAAACGCATAGGACGGAACGAAGAGCGTCTATTCAGCGCCGGAGAGAAGCCGCCGAAAGTTGCCGAGAAGCCCTTCGAGCGCGAGGACATGCCATTTCGCGGCAGAAGGCCGTTTAATTAGTAGTTGGTCGTCGGCCCAACCGTTAAACAAAAATTGTCATTCCGAGCGAAGCGAGGAATCTGCTGTTCCAGGGCCAAGGGCCAACGACGAACGACCAACGACTGTTTCCATGAAGCGCATCCGCTACACCAAGTACGTCCCCGACCCAGCCGGCGAAATGAGCATGGAAGACCTGCTCAGCGCGCTCTCCGATTACCTCCTGCAGAGCGGCTTCCAGAACTACATGTATGACGACTTCGGCGATGGCGAGAAAACCCTCGACGACCTGCGCCGCGCCATCGAGCAGGCGTTGCTCGACAGCGATCTATTGGATGAACAAATGCGCGAGCAACTCCAGCAAATGCAGATGGAAGGCACGCTGGACGAACTCATCGAGCAACTGATTCAGCGCATGCAGCAGGAGGATTACATCAGCATCGACCAACCCCACGATCCTTCGCGCCAGTCAAGCGTAGGTGGCCAGGTGGGCGATGCTCAACAGCAGGTAAAGTTCGAAATCACCGACAAGAGCCTCGATTTTCTCGGCTTCAAAACGCTACGTGATCTCATGGGTTCGCTCGGCAAGTCAAGCTTCGGCCGCCACGATACTCGCGATATGGCCACCGGCATCGAAGCGAGCGGCGCATCCCGGCAATATGAATTTGGCGACACGCTCAATCTCGACATCACCGCGACTTTGTCGAGTGCTATCCAGCGCGAGGGCATGAAGCTGCCGTTGAATATCGAATACTCCGACCTGCAGGTGCACCAGTGTGAATACCAGTCGTCGTGTGCGACGGTACTCATGCTGGACTGCTCGCACTCGATGATTCTTTACGGAGAAGACCGCTTCACGCCGGCGAAGAAAGTCGCCATGGCGCTATCGCACCTGATCCGCACGCAGTATCCGGGGGATTCCCTGTCGTTGATTCTGTTCCACGACTCGGCAGAAGAAGTGCCGCTGTCGCAACTGGCGCGCGTAAAAGTAGGCCCCTATTACACCAACACGCGCGAGGGCCTGCGCTTGGCACAACGCATTCTGCAGCGCCAGCGCAAAGACATGAAGCAGATTGTCATGATCACCGACGGCAAGCCGTCCGCGCTCACGCTAGAAGACGGACGCATCTACAAAAACGCCTTCGGCCTCGACCCCTTGGTCGTGAGCCAGACTCTGGAAGAAGTTTCTAAGTGCAAACGCGCCGGCGTCATGATCAATACTTTCATGCTCGCCTCGGATTACGGACTGGTACAGTTCGTCCAGAAGGTCACAGAAATGTGCCGCGGCAAAGCCTACTTCACCACCCCGTATACGTTGGGCCAATATTTGCTAATGGATTACATGTCGCGAAAAACCAAGACCATCCACTGAGCAAGCTATGTCCTAGCTCTCCGCCTTCTTCACCGCCAACTCCGCGCCCTGAAAACCGATCTTGCTATGCGTTCCGTCGCAAAACGGCTTGTTCACCGACCCCCCGCAACGGCAGAGCGAGAACGCAGGTTTACCGGTCAGATCGTACGCGGTGCCGTTGACGTCCACCAGTTCGATCGAACCTTCAGGAGCTTCTACGCGATAAGGACCGTTCGGTCGAACGGTGATTTTGACTGTAGCCATGAGGCCTCCCATTAAATAACTCTGAAGTACGAAGATAACAGCTTCGGGCTTTTGGCGGCTAGTTCAGAACTGGCGCTGTCAGGCATTCCCGCGAAGTAAGCAGCAGATTCCTCGGGGATAAGCCCCCTCGGAATGACAAGATTAAAGGGAGTGGTCGCCGCCAGGGAGAAACATCAAGAAACGAGAAAGCTAGAAGCTCGGAGCTAGAGCCTAAAGCCCAGAACGCTTTTCACGCCACCGCCAACCGCGCCCCAATCAAACTGTGATAAAGCCGCACATACTCATCAATCATGCGCTTGGCGGTAAAGCACTCCCGCGCCCGCTGATACGCCCGAGTCGCATAACCGTGGCATAAATCGCGATGCTCATGCAGCCTTCGAATCACGTCCGCCAGGCTCTCCGCATCATTGGTTTGAAAGTAGATCGCGGCATCGCCCCAAATTTCGCGGAAGCAGGGAATGTCATTCGCAATAATGGCGCAACGCGAGAACGCGGCTTCGAGCGGCGCCATGCCAAAGGCCTCGTATCGAGATGTTGCCGCATAGATTGACGCTCGGCTGTACAGCGTGCGGAGTTGGGCTTGCGTCTGCGGTCCTTTGATCGCGACCGATACTCGATCGATTGCGACTTTCACATCAGTACGGATCGAAATCCCAGGATCGGCAACCGCCGGCTCCGAGCCCACGATGCACACCGGCAGAGGATGGACGTGTTGCGTCAGCAGGTTGACTTGCTTCCCCGCATCGCACAGACGTCCCACCGCCAGCACCGAATCGTCCTTGCTCACATACGGATTAAACGAGACCGGATTGCGTCCGTTATAGATCACAGCATCGCGCCTGGATCGCGTGTAGCAGGCGCGAATCATATCCAGCATCCATACCGAAGGCGCGACCACCGCGTCGGCATGCCACAAGCCGCGCGTCACCGCCTCCCGGTACCAGCGCAACCAGCGGCCGTCTTTGGGTTCGTGCCCATGCACCTCTTTCGACCAGCTGATCAAATCGCCATGAGCGACGACCACGCGCGGCGTGTCCACGGGAAGGTTTCCATAGCACAGTTGGTTCAGGTGGAGCAAATCGGGCCTGAGTTCCTTGACCAGCGCAACAAGATACGCCGAAGATTCCTTCAGATCCTGTTCGGCCTCCTGCATCCAGTCCAATCGAAATGCAGTCGGACGATATTCCAGACCCTGCAGCTCATCCATCCACGCCGTCTGCTGCGGCAGCGGAATGTCGCCAAAGCTGACCAGCGTGACTCGCACTCCGCGACTCACTAGGCCTGTGACCAGTTCCTGTGCGTAAGTCCACACGCCGCTCAACGTATCGGTCGTCACAAGAACATGCACAAGCGTCTCCTGCAAACTTGGTCGCGGGTGACTCGCCCGCGCATTCCCAAACCCCTATGACCAAGCCGACCTATTCTATTTCGGAATGGCAAAGGATTGAAGCACTTCTTTTGCGCGAGGCGCTGAGTCGGGAGTGCAAAATCCTGCAACTCCTCGCAACCAACTGAGCCGCAACGTTCAAGTTACAATGAAAACATGCTTCGCCTGATGTGCATCACCGCTCATCCCGACGATGAAGCGGGAGGCTTCGGAGGTTCGCTGCGCCTCTACCGCGATCGCGGCGTCGAGACCTGCGTAGTCTGTCTCACTCCGGGACAGGCCGCCACTCATCGCGGCGGCGCTGCCAGCGACCAGGAACTCGCGGCTCTGCGGCGGAAGGAGTTTGCCGCAGCTTGCGAAATTCTGAAAGTTTCGCAGGGACTCGTCCTCGATTATCCTGACGGCCAACTCCACCGCCAGGATCTTTACAAGGCAGTCTGCGACCTGACGCTGCACGTGCGACAATTTCGCCCTCACGTCGTGCTCACCTTCAGTCCCGACGGATCCGTCACCGGGCATACCGACCATTCCATGGCTTCGGTTTTCGCCACGCTGGCGTTTCACTGGGCCGGACGCACCAACCGCTATCCCGACCAGCTTACCGGCGGAATTACTCCACACCGGGGTGACAAGCTTTACTACAGCACCGCGACCTTCAACTTGGCCGATCGCCAGCCCGTCTCACTTCCGCCAGCGACCGCAGTCATTGAAATCGGCGATTACCTCGAAACCAAAATTGCCGCCTTCAAAGCCCATACCAGTCAAGCCCCCCTATGGCCCATGTTCGAATCCCACGTGCGCCAGCGCGGGCGTCAGGAAATGTTTCACCTCGTAGCCAGAATGACCTTAGGAATGATCGAGCTGGAAACAGACTTATTCGCGGGAGTGAAAGATCAAGCGTAGCGCCGGCATCTTGGTGGCTGTTGTGGGCGCATGCTGTTCAGGCAGAGCGGAAAGCATCCGGACGTGCCCCTACTGCCCCCGCAACTCGCGGAAGACCTGCACCAACGAGCTGTGAGCAAAAGGCGCCGGCGCCAAAGTGAGAATCAGCATAGCCAAACCAAACGCCGCAATCCATCGGCGCCTCCCTGTCACTCCCGGCCACTCCGCGACCATGGGATGCCGCATGCCGCTGATCCGCAACAAAATTGCCCAGATCAGCCAGCCTGCCCAACAATAAAGCGCCATCGGGATAAGCGCGAGGATGGTCAGGCGCGAAACTATCTTGTGCGCGCGCGGCGCGAGAGAGAAGACGATATGTCCTCCATCCAACTGGCCGCCAGGCAAAAGATTGAGCGCCGTGGCAAACATTCCAACCCACCCCGCGATCGCGGTCGGATGAAAATAGATCGACTGCAAACCGGGCGCCGAGCTGGCTTTGAGGTTAGCGAGTGGCAGAACGAACCACGCCAATCGAAAAATCAGCGGATATCCCAGCTGAATGTCGGGGCTGGCCATGGCTGGCGACATCACTTTGGATAGCGGCAAAGCAAAGATCAGCACCGTCAGAGCCACGGCGAATCCCGCGATCGGCCCTGCGATTCCAATGTCAAAAAGCGCGGCGCGCGAACGTATCGGAGAGCGAATGCGAATGAATGCGCCGAGCGTGCCGATTAAAGTGGGCGCGGGAATGAAGAAGGGCAACGTCGCATCCACGCCATAGTAGCGGCAGCAGAGATAATGTCCCATCTCGTGCGCCAGCAGAATCAGCATCAGCGTAAATGAGAACGGCACCCCCAAAAGAAGGCGCGACGGCTCAGCCTTGATCCAGCTCCACGGGAAGAAAGGCACCGCGTCGTCATTTAACGAAAAAGCGGGCAGGTTGTGCTGGAAGTTAAATTCCATCCGCGCACCCACCACCAGGGTCGTGAAAATCGTGACTAGAAATAAAGCAATGGGCAGCCAGTAGCGCGGCTTCTTAGGCTTTACAACAAAAACTTCGACGGGACGGTAGTAATCAGTGGTCGAAGAAACTGGGGGAAGAAATTCGGGCATCAAAATTCTGCGCAGTCGGGGTTCGAGCAATGCGGACGGAAACACCGCACCTTCATCCTACGCGAGAGAACCAGTTTCAGTCGATGGCCTGCAATTCCTTACCCGGCTTGAACCGCACCGCTTTGCCGGGAGGAATGGAAACCTCGGCGCCTGTGCGCGGGTTGCGCCCGATGCCAGTCTTGCGCGGCCTGACGTTGAAGACGCCAAACCCGCGCAGCTCAATGCGATCGCCTTTCGCCAGCGACCGCTTCATGCTCCCGAAAACCGTTTCCACGGCCAACTCAGCCTTGGTTTTGGTGATTCCGGTCTTGTTGACCACTTCATTGATGATGTCAAGCTTGATCACAGGTGGCTCCCCCAAGCGATGGAGTCATTACGATAGCACCAAGTGCTTGATGCTAAGGGAGATATTGGAGATTGTCAACGGGAGGTTATCTCGCCAGTTAAGTTGGTCATGCGATGAGCTGAGCGTCATCGCCTACTTCCGCGCGTTCTCGCCTTCCTTATACATATACTTGATCGAGGGTTTGTAGATCATCAGGTTGGGTGAGCCGTTGCAATTCACTTTGAGGCAGCTCTTGTCGTACCACTCGATCACGCCGTGGATCTCCTCGCCATTGCGAAGCACAATTACCATCGGAGTTCTCGACTGCATCTGCTTCTGGTAATAAAAATTCTCCGCATTAGTCTGCTCCGGCGGGGCTGTCTTACGGCCGCCGCCGTTCCGGTCATTGCGGTCGCTGCGGTCGCCCGAGCGCTCAGGGCGGTCGCGGCGCTCTCCCGCGGCTGAGGACGAATGGTTGTGGTCGTTGCGATTCAGCGAAGGACGAATCAGTTTCCGGTTGGCAAAGCCTTCTGTTTCCATTGTTCGTTCGTCCGGCATGGAATCAATCGCATCTTTTATGGCCATAGCACCACCTGTTCGACACGCTTTTTCTTACGTGGGCCACAACCCGAGCGCGACTATGATTGTGGATTACGAAGGCGTGAACTTTCCAATACCGTAGCACAGACGCAGGAGATATGACAATCCTCATCTGCCGGGCAGATGTGGCCAGGACCTGATCAGCGCAACAAACGAAAACGAAGCCTAGTAGTAATGTCTTTTTAGGAGTACCTTTTTGCCGGATCTTTGCGGTCGCAAGGAAGCTGTTCTGCCGGAGTTCGGATTGCAAGAGCAGTGCCTGTGCAACTCCCAGTTTGCGCCGCAGGCTATCAGGAAAGCCGCATAAGGGCTGACCAGCGTGGGCGTTCCGCTGACAAATCCCGGAGGAATAAGGGATAAGCTTGCTCCCGGCAAACGCTGAAGAGCCAGGGACCGAATTCAGCTAGTCGGCACCACAATCGAAAGCGCGGCGGTAGCAAAGTTTTCCACTTTTTCCGCAAGCATTTTCAGCTGAGGTGGCTGCACTCGAACGCCTGACTGATTGTTGTTGAACGAACAGATCGCCTGTGTTTAGCTGGATGGGCGAATTTTGGAAGGTCGAGGCATAAGAAAACGGCTATGCATATCTCCCTTAGGACTTGGCTATCGAAAGCGACTACGGCGCTGACCGGAATCTGCGTCGCGAGTGGTCTTGCGGTCGGCGCAGGCAACCCCCATTACGTGGTTACCAACGACGACGTGCCCTCACCCCTTGCTACCAGCGTCTCTTTTTTCACCGTGGGAACGAACGGTTCGCTGAAGCTGAAAGCAAAAGTGCTGACCGGCCGGGGCGGCATCGGGGGCGGCTACTTTGCGGCCAACCGTGTGAACGTGCTCAACAGCGGCAACCAGGAGTGCGTTTACGCTGCCCAGGCCGCCGGCGGCGAGGTCGAGGGAATCTCTGTTAAGGCTCTGAAAATTGGCGGCCACGCAGTTGGCTCCAAGAACGACACGGGCGCCTCCAATGGCGTCGGCTTGGCGATGAACAGCCAATACCTATACGCCAGCTTCACCGACTCAAACAATATCGGAACCTTCAAGGTGCAGCCAGGCTGCAAAATTAAGTTTGTGGGTGACATCACGGTTGGCGGGCTGCAGGGCGGTGTCATCGATGGAATGGCCCTCCATGGGAGCATACTGGTTGCGACCTATGGAGATGGCTCGATCGAATCCTTCAACATTTCAGGCGGCGTGCCCGTATCGAACGGCGACGAACAGAATTCTACTGGTTCGAAGGGCGGCAACACCTATCCCAATGGCATCGATATCACCCAGGATGGACATTTCGCCATCTTTGGCGATACCGCCGTATCCACCGTAATCGAGGTTTCAGATATTTCCTCAGGCAAGTTGACCCCAACCGTGGTCTATCGCCTGGGCAGCGCAATCAGTTCCAGCAACATCCTCCTGAGCCCGGATGAGACCCTCCTCTACATTAGCAACACTCAAGGCGACAAGATTAGCGCGGCATTTTTCGATAAGACCACAGGCAAACTCTCCAAAGGCTGCGTCTCGGGCTTTCTCAAGGGTTTCGTGGATAACTGGTCGTATCTGGGATCCTTGGCTCTGAAAAATACTACGGGGACGGGTGGCACGGTCTACGTGGCCGAGTTTGGCGCGCCTTCTTCGATCGCCGAAATTAATGTCACATCGGCGGCCGGGAAGTGCACGCTAAAAGAATCGGCCAACTCGCCGGCCTCGGACCCAAATAGTCCGGGACTTTTATCGATCGGAGCTTTTCCGCCTCGCCCGTTCTAGCGAAGATAACAATTAATAAAAGATAAAGTCTTTGATAGAGATAAAGAGATGAGGAGTTGAACATGCGCTCAGTGTCGAGATATTTGCTTGCAATCGTGGTGTGTGGAGTTTCCTTTCTAAGCCTCGAGGCTCAGTGTCCCAAGCGTCCCGCCCCCGGAAATGTGGTCAACGATGCCCTGAGCCTCAGCAGTGCAAATGGCGTTCTTAACGCCGAATTGACCATGAAGCACTCGGTCGACGAGTTTGGATATACGCACTACTGTTACAACTATCAGACGAGCACCGGCGAAGCGGAAGCCCCCACTTTGCGTCTGAATCAGGGCGATCAGTTGCTCCTCGACGTCAAAGATCGCATTGAACTTGACGAATCAGCTGGAGTCATGGAAATGCCCGCCTCGCCCAAGGTCTGCGGCGACGGCGGAATGATGATGTTGTCTTCGACCAATGTTCACTTTCACGGCCTGAATGTTCCGCCGGTCTGCGGTCAAGATGACGTGCTTACGACTCTGCTGCAACCGGGCAAACCGGCCTTCCAGTTCAACATTCAGATCCCGAAAAACGAGCCGCCGGGGCTGTATTGGTACCACCCGCATGTGCACGGCTTCACCGAATTCCAGGTCAATGGCGGCGCTGCCGGGGCGCTCATTGTCGAGGGGATGGAGAAGTTTCATCCCGAGGTAGCCGGACTTACAGAGCGCGTGTTCGTCATCCGCCAGCAGTACCTGGTTCCCTGGGTGCCCGGACCCTACCAGCTAACCATTAACTACCAGGTCGCGGCTTCTCCGAGCTTTCCTTCTCCCATCATCAAAATGAAGCCCAACGAGAAGCAGTTCTGGCGCGTAGCTAATGCGACCATTCAGGATTTCATGCCATTGCAAGTTTGGTTTAACGGCATTCCGCAGAAACTGCAGTTGATCGCTCTCGACGGTTATCCCCTGCCCAAGTCTCGATTGGTAGACACGATTCTGGTTCCTCCCGCGGGCCGCGCCGAATTTATCGTGCAGGCTCCTCCGCGAGACAATGAGGCGATTTTCATTGCGCAGGGTTATTCAACGGGCCCAACCGGCAACCCGGATCTCGAACAGCAACTGGCTAAGATCCAGGTCAGCGCCGATGAGAATGAAGCGCCGTCGATAAAAGCGGAACCCGCGCCGCGGGCGTCGATGAACACCATTAAATTCGCCAACTTGGAAAAGCAAAAGCCGACCGCGCAGCGCAAACTTTACTTCTCCGAGGAGTTTGGCGGGACTAACGGCCCGATCCAGTTTTACATCACCGTCGACGGGCAAAAGCAAAAGGTTTTCGAACCCAACGAGAAGCCGGTGATCACAACTAAGGTGGGAGCGGTCGAGGACTGGACCGTGGAAAATCGCGCCCTTGAGACCCACGCCTTCCACATACACCAGATCCATTTCAAGGTCTTGGAAGTCGACGGAAAGCCAGTCGCCGATAAAGATCTGCGGGACACCCTTGAAATTCCCTTCTGGGAAGGACCCGGGCATCCTTACCACAGCGTGAAGATGCGCATGGATTTCCGCGATCCTACGATTGCGGGCACTTTTGTGTTCCACTGTCATATCCTGTTGCATGAGGATCTTGGCATGATGCACAAAATTCTGGTCCTGCCAAAATAGTCCGGAACAGCCATCAGGAGGAACGGGAAAGATGCGAAGACGAAGTGTGTTTATCGTAGGCAGCGTGCTTTTGTTTGTCGCCGGATTCCTGGCCGGAAATAAGAATACAACCGTCGCTTATGCCGGAGCTCCCGGCAAGGGCAGCGTCCCGAAGTCGTACGGCCGCCTGGTTACCGCGATCGCGGACCAGATAGGCACTGGCCTGATCTTTGAGGGCAGCGATGGTGTGATTCGCTTCGTCAGCATAACCGGCATGAAAGAAGGCGAGCTCGCGCGTTACGACCAAACCCCCACTCAGGGCGGAATTCCCAAGTCCTACGGGCGCCTGGTAACCGCCGTCGTGAACCCCGAAGGAACCGGCCTGATCTTCGAAGATAGCGAAGGCGTGATTCGCTTCGTCACCATCACCGGGAAAAAAGAAGGAGAACTAACCCGCAACTAGCAGCGCCACGGTAAGCACGCCAACGGCGTTCAGAGGCCGCGACAGATCCTCTGGTTCGTATCAGGGTATGCCTTCAGGCACACCGTAAATCGCTAAGACCGGCTCGGCTTTAGCCGCTGGGGGTGTCATTTTCTCGCCGCCTTCAGCCGCTCTTTCTCGCCACGCTGCCCCCCGGCTTGTGTTCACAACTCGCCGTATTAATGCACTCATCCCGCATCCGTAACCGCTCGACCGGCCTCCCTCCCACAATGTGGGACTCGACAATCTCATCGACATCAGCCAGCGTCACCCAGCCATACCAAACCCCTTCCGGATAAACCACCAGATTCGGACCATGCTCACACTGGTCCAAACACCCGGATTGATTCGCCCGCACCTTTCCCTTAAGCCCTCGCTCCGCCAGCTTCTGCTTGAATACTTTCTGCAACTCCGCTTTCGCCGCCGGATCGCAGCACCCCCGCGGATGCCCCGGCGGCCGCTGGTTTCCGCAGATGAAAATATGCTTCTCGAACTTTGCCATGAAAACACTTTACAGGAGGGAGGACAGAAATTCGCGCGCAGTCCGGAAAGGAAATTGGCTTATAGAATTGCGGTAGAAGCCGATTCAGTCTTTCAACGGCACGATCGTCTGATCACCCCGGCAAAACGTCGCGACCCGTTGCAGGCCGCCGTTCGGCTGTTTCAGCAGCTTCACCGGACCGTAGCAGAACACGGCGTGTCCAGTTTCCGCCATGTACCAGGTCCCACGTTCGCGAGCATGCTGGTTCGAAGCATGCTCAAGGGCTGGGGGCGCAGCCGCAAATCTGGAACCGGGCAGAGAGAGAGCTAGAAGTAACGCCAGGGTCTTCATCCACTTCGCCTGGCCCTGAAATTCAGATCGTCTTTACGATCCTGCGTCCGTCCACAATGTCCGAAATCCCCAACGGCGGTTTCGGCGGCACTAGCTTTTTCGACTTGCCTGCATTGTGGCTGCTCTGGGCGTTGCTTCCCGGTTTGTCCTGCGTCATGGGAACCTGAGTTAACGGGACCTGGGCTGACGGAATCTGGGTCGACGGGCTTTGCGCCTGGGAGCGACTTCCTGCCTTCGCCTGGGCCTGGGCGTCGGCATACTGCTTCTGTATCAACTTGCCTTTGAGACTGGTCAATTCCGAACTGTCACCGAGCAAAGACCGGATCAGCGCACGTTGCGCACTGATCGTTCGGTCTTGTTCAACCGTTAGCAAAGACATCAATCCGTAGGAAACCAGGAACAAGACGATCAAAATCGGGAGCATCGTATGCTTGCGCTTGGGCTTCGGCTCGGGCAACGCCTGCGGAACTGTGACAGCAACGTCTTGCGTCCAGCTGATCAATTGAGACCCCGATCTGCGCCCCAGGGCAGCGGGCATCCGGGGAAATGCAGCTTGAACACCATCGCCCCAGGCTTTAGCAAATCACTGGAATGGCAGCACTTAAGCCGAATTGCCCGGCCCATCTCGGCGCTAGATGGTGCAACCCGATGCACATTTAGGTAACAGAAGTGGGCTACGGACGATGAAAGTGTTGCTGGCCCAATTTTGGGTGGAGCACCTACCCACCCCTCTGTCATCCTGAGGAAGCGGCACCTTCGCAAAGCGAAGGCGCCCAACGAAGGATCTCTGCACTTGAGTCCGGGTTAGGGCGCCACTTCCGTTGTGCCACCACCTGCTTTTGGGTGGTGCAGCGTTTTCCGGCGCTGCGGTAATCGCTCCCGAATAAACGAGAGGTGCTAACCCGGCTTGTAACGAACAAGGGTCTTTCGGCAGCCTGTTCAGGCATACCATAAGGCTGGAGGTCGATATTCCCGTGAAAAGCGCATCCCCATGCTTTTCATCAAAAATTAACCCACTCTAGTCCCCCGACCATTACAGTAGGAAATTCAGTCTAACTAAAAGGCAGTCATGGCTTGCAAGTCGTGCGCGTCAGAGAACCAAACGGACTTTGGCGCGGAGATCAATATCCATTTTCCCGGAATGAAGGGTATCGACAAGCCCGCCGTCTGGGCATTCCCCAACCTCTCGGTCTGCCTGGATTGCGGATATACGGAGTTCACCATTCCGGAAAGCGAATTGCGACGCCTGGCGAGAGGCGCCGCAGCCTAGCCTCCGGCTTCAAGCGTGTTCGGTCACGTCGGACTGCACGCCCCAGGTCAATACCAACCTGCCATCCACCACCACCCCGGTCATGCTGTTCAGGAACACTTTGGGGTTTCCCTGGGCATCCAGTTCATACGACTTCCTCTGTAATACACGATAGCCGCCACGAATAAACTCCCGTGTCAGCTCTATGTTCTTCGGATCATCGGGAGGCACCATATCCGTCATGCGCTTGCCAATCAGATCCTGCGCCGAACTCAGACCATACATCCTCGCCTGGGAATCGTTGCAGTCCGCCACATAGGAATCAAAGATGATGCGCTGGATTTGCTCTTCCTCCGGCAGATTCACAGGCATGGGAGCGTCCATCTCCACGCAGAAGATGCCGTCGCAAGCTTCGTTCACAAACAAGCGATAACTTTCCTGGCCTTCGCGCGGTTTGTCCATGGCCTCGACGAAGTCCTGCGCCTCCAGTCCATCGCTGACAAAATGCTTACCCCGAAGAACCATTTCGACGGCCGGCAGCAGCTCGCTTCCGGCATGGATTTTAACCACGTATCCCCGCGCCCCCACATTGAAGGCTTCGCGCACCACATCGTCAGAAGATTCTTGAGTGAGGAAGAGTATCTTGGACTTAGGAGCCAGCGTGCGGATCCGCCGAGCCGCCTCAATGCCATTCATTTTCGGCAGCCCGATGTCCAGCACGATCAAGTCCGGCTGCAATTCCTCGGCCTTGCGAACAGCCTCCAACCCGTCGGCGGCGCCAGAGATGACTTGCAAATCCGGCTCCTTATCCAGCGACGAAGAGACAAATCGGCGCCAGGGTTCCAGATCATCAACCACAAGAACGCGGATTGCGGACATGCCCACCACCTGAGCGAACAGCGATGTGGACCTAGACTAGGCTCCCGTGCGGATATGCAAAATGGCTCCCCCGTGCCATCAGGCGGCACCATCGGGCGATAGAACCTGCCGCGCGACGGGCTCTACTGTCCTCTTTCGCCGCCCAGAAATCAATAGCAAAACTACTAGGGGATGGCCTTCCAATTTGAAGCCCAAGCCCGAGTCATCCGGAAGTCTATGGCCCAGCCAACGCCGTTCCGAGCCAAGCCTACACTGTCCCCGTGTCATCCTGAGGCAGCGGAGTCCTTGGCGAAGCCAAGGACTCCCAACGAAGGATCCATGCATTCCCGCCACCCCTGGAAGCTAGACAACTCCCACCGATAACCCGATAAACCAGACATAGGATGCCCCACCCTTTCGTGCACTCTGCGAAGGGTGAAAGCCCGGCGCAAAAACCTTCCCGAATTCTTGATTACAAATTCTTGACCTCCCGGAGACAAGCAAGAATCCTTCCGTCGTTACCATGAAACGATGAAATCTAACCTGGCCCCGAGAACCGGGGCATGGTAACCGCCGCCGGTTCTCCCATAGATGCCACCGTTGCCACGAGACCCTTTGTTCTCCCCGCTCAAACTTCTCGCTTGGTTTCTGTGGATGTCTTGCGTGGACTCGTCCTGGTCATTATGGCGTTGGATCACACACGCGACTTTATGTCTAACTTGCGATTCCCCCCTGAGGATTTGGCACACACCTACGGGGCGCTTTTCTTTACCCGCTTCATCACCCATTACTGTGCACCCGTATTCTCTTTTTTAGCTGGAACCGGCGCATATCTCTCCACTCGCCGCGGAAAGTCAATTCAGCAAGTCTCGCGGTTCTTCCTGACTCGCGGTTTATGGCTGGTGCTCCTCGAACTCACGATCGTCGATTTCGCCTGGGGATTCGTGCCTTGGGCGCAAGGAGGCGTGATCTGGGTCTTAGGTTGGAGCATGGTTGCGATGGCGCTGATCGTGTACCTTCCCGTGCGTTGGATCGCAGCGCTCGGCCTGGGCATGATCGCCACCCACAATCTCCTTGATCGCATCAATCCTGCAGTGTTTGGAAAGTTCTATTGGTTGTGGATTCTGCTGCACACCCACGGGCGCATTGCCATCACCCACAATTTTTCATTCTCCACGCGGTACGTCCTCATTCCATGGGTCGGAGTCATGGCTGCGGGCTTTGCTTTCGGATCGCTACTGCAGCGCCCCGACCGCCGCAAATGGTGTCTGACAATCGGCATCTCCGCCACCGCACTATTCTTCCTGCTCCGTGGATTGAATCTCTACGGAAACAGTATCGCCGGGCTGCCCTTCGGATACCCGCGTTCTGCCGGCCCATGGACGATTCAGCCCACGCTCTCGTTGACCGTAATTTCGTTTTTCAACACCCTGAAGTACCCGCCTTCTCTCGACTACCTTCTCATGACCCTCGGGCCCTCGCTCATCCTCCTGGGATTGTTTGACCGAGCCAAGGCGGAGCGCGGGTTAAGCCGCATCCTGCTGGTCTATGGTCGCGTGCCGCTCTTTTACTACATCCTGCACCTCTACCTGATTCACCTCATGGCGATCGTGGTTGCGCTAGCCTTTCACCAGCCGGTCTGGCACGGCACCGTCATCGCAGACTTCGCGCAGCGGCCGATCGGTTATGGTCACAGTCTGCCTTTTGTGTACGCCATGTGGATTCTCGCGGTTGCCATGCTCTATCCGCCCTGCCGCTGGTTCATGGAACTCCGCGCCCGCCATCGCGATTGGACCTGGCTAAGCTATCTGTAACGGTCAACTATCGCCGTTGAGGCATCGCCATCGCACGCGTTGACTCTTTGCTGGTTGAGTCTTTGCTGGTTGACTCTTGCTGGTTCACCCTTTAAAAGAAAAGGCCGGTCGCCGTCAATCGTCCTGTGCCTTTCCCCAATGCCATCACCTGGAACCGTGATGCCCGTCACTGCAGACGCAATCGAGCCATCGTAGCTTGGTTTCGAGGCTCCGAGTTTTTGCCTCACACGCAAGTCGGCCCCGCAAGACCCAAATCAAGGCAACTCGGAGAACATCGGATTTCCCCTGACCCGAGTTCCCGCACTCACCCGCGCTCTCCCGGGCCGCCGCGAAACCCAAACCGTAACCAATTCTGACAGCCACGAGAGTGGCGGGAGGGCAACATTTCGGAAATGCGCAGATCGCGCTTCGCAACCCACAACGGGTGGCGAAAAAAGGAGAACCAAGATGAAACTGCTGAAAGTGTTTGGTATCACCATTACGCTGCTGCTGGCCATCTCGCAAATTGCCTCAGCGCAATCACAGAAGACGGCTCCGACTTACGACGCCGTAAAAGATTTCTCAACCCAATCCAACCCGAACGGAGTCTGGTCGTATGGTTACTTGACCTCCTGGGGCGCTCCGCTAACTCTCTACGTCTGGGGAGGGACTTGCGACCAATATCCGGGCATGAGTTGGTGGCTTACCTCCCAGTGCGGTGACGTACCGACGGTTGCCCACAATGACACAGATAAGACGAATTGCTTCGGGACCATATGCGTCCCCCCTGACTACCTCGACTTTGATGTTCGTAGCCAGTTGAGCGTCTTGCGCTGGACCGCTCCGTCCTCTGGAACGTTCTTGCTGCAGGTAAACGCAGAAGGCTTGGATTGCTGCACCACCAGCACGTACTTTCATGTTCTGCTCAATTCAAAAAGATCGTTTCTGAAAGCGCCGATCAACAGCTACCAGTGGCCACTTTCTTTCCACCCCAGAGCCTGGCGGCTTTCGGCTGGAGACACGGTCGATTTCATCGTCGACGAGGGGAAAGATGGAGACTGGCACTACGATTCCACGGGCGTCGAGGTCAAGATCTGGACCCTGGGACAGAAAGGGGAGAGGCAATGAGAATTCAGAAGATGTTCCCTATCGCAATCGCACTCCTGCTGCTTATCCCGCCGGTTGCTTTGGCCCAGATGGGCAAAACTTCTACTCCCACCTACGACGCCGTGAAAGATTTCTCAATCCAATCCAACCCGAACGGAGTCTGGTCGTATGGATGGGAATCAACTCTTGGCAGCACACTTAATCTGTACACCGTGACCGACACTACGTCGGTCCCGGGCATGAGCGCATGGCTTAGGTCCGGGACGTTCCCTTTGTCTCCCCAATACCTTGCCCACAATGACACGGACAAGCAGATCTGTCGCACCACCTGGTGCGATCCGACTACGTATCTCTTGTCACATCCTGGACCGAAGGGCGAGTTGAGCATCTTGCGCTGGACCGCCCCGTCCTCGGGAACATTCTTGATGCAGGTGAACTCCCAAGGCTTGGATTGCTGCACCACCAGCACGTACTTTCATGTTCTGCTCAATTCAACAAGATCGTTTCTGAAAGCGCCGATCAACAGCTATCAATGGCCGCTTTCCTTCCACCCCAGAGCTTGGACTCTTTCCGCTGGAGACACTGTCGATTTCATTGTCGACTGGGGAAAGGATGGAGACTTCCACAGTGACTCCACAGGCGTCGAGGTAAAGGTCTGGAACCTGGGACAGCATTGAGCCTCTGTCGAGAAAATTCATTTCCTCGACTTGTTTTCATTTCGATTAAGAGCAGGAGAAGAAGTCATGAACTATAAGAAATTCTTGCGAACCGCGAGCGCGGCTCTGATGATGGTCATCGTAATCACTCTAGGGAATCTCTGAATAAGTAAGTTTCTGACGGCGCAAGTCTAGTACCTCAGCAATGGTGGGTCGATGACCTAGCCTTCCACTTAGATTTCTTGCCTCCGCCTTCGTCCGTCGGGCCGGCCTTCATCTATGCGCTCGCTGTCAGCAGCTTCTGACGACTGAGAAACAGATTGATCAACCCGCAGATCACGAACAGCTGATGCGCGTTCTTCTTCAGTCCTCGGTAGCGCAGCTTCACAAATCCAAATTTCAACTTCATCACCTGAAATACGTGCTCGACCTTGGACCGCACGCTCGATTTCGTCCGATTCTTCGCCCGCTCCTCCTCGTCAATCCCGTTCTTGTAGCGGTAGCGACGGTGCGTGTGGTCCTGCGCCCGGGGTGCGCATTCCTGGATAACCTCCGTTTGTCCGCGATAAGCCTGATCACCCCATACCCGAGTTTCTTCCCCATGCAACAGATCGGGCAGCACTCGCGAGTCGGCCACATGGGCGGGCGTGGCTACCGCCGTATGGATGATCTTGGTCTTGCTGTCCACTCCTACATGGGCCTTCATCCCGAAGTACCACTGGTTGCCTTTCTTGGTCTGGTGCATCTCCGGATCGCGCTGCTGCTCTCGGTTCTTGGTCGACGTGGGCGCGTGCAGGATGGTTGCGTCCACGATCGTGCCGGTGGTGATGCGCACTCCCCGGGCCTGCAAGTGCAGATTGACCGTGCCCAGAATCTTTTCTCCAAGTCGATGTTCTTCCAGCAAATGCCGAAACTTGCACACCGTGGTTTCGTCCGGCGCCGGCTCCTGCCCCAGATCGATCCCCACGAACTGCCGCATCACCGGCGAGTCATACAGGGCCTCTTCCACGGCTGGGTCCGACAGGTTAAACCACTGCTGCAGAAAATAAATCCGCAGCATCCGCTCCACTCCCACCGGCGGGCGCCCATTCCCCGGCTTGGGATAATGGGGTTCGATTAGCGCGCACAACTCTCGCCACGGGACCACTTGTCCCATTTCTTCCAGAAATACCTGCCGTCGTGTCTTTTTCGTGTACCGCTCAAAACCATTCATCGTCGCCAGACTCCTCTGTTTTTTGTTCCTCGATCTCATCTGGCGCAACTTACTCTATATCCCTGTGGAAAGGGGAGACCTTATTCAGAGTCTCCCTAGCGTTGGCACCCGCCGCGTGGGCGCAGAGTACCTATAAAACACTGTACAAGTTCAAGGGCGCCAAGGACGGAAGCCAGCCCGTAACCGATCTGGTGTTCGACACAACCGGAAATCTCTACGGGACGACCGAATACGGCGGCGCTAATCAAGCAGGTACCGTCTTTAAGCTAACGCCCAGCTCGGGCGGCGGTTGGACGGAGAGCGTCCTTTACAGCTTTTGTGGCCAATCGAACTGCACGGACGGCAAGAACCCCGTAGCTGGCCTGATCTTCGACGCGGTTGGTAATCTCTACGGCACGACAAGCGGAGATGGTGTCGATAGCAGCAACTGTTACAACGTATATTGCGGTGTCGTCTTCGAGTTGACGCCGACGTCGGGCGGCGGCTGGACAGAGAGTGTGCTCCACAGCTTCACGGGCGGCCCGGACGGCGGGGCCCCCCTTGCCGGCCTGATCTTCGATGCAACCGGTAATCTCTATGGCACGACGTGGGAAGGGGCTGATTACAAGCTCTGTTATGGCGGGTGCGGCGTCGTCTTTGAGTTGACACCGGGATCAGCAGGCTGGACCGAGAGCGTGCTCCACACCTTCACGAACAAATTGGATGGATCAAGCTCCTGGGCTGCTCCGCTGATCTTCGACAGCGTCGGGAACCTCTATGGGGAGGCGTGGAATGGCGGCAAGTATGGGTATGGCAACGCTTTCAAGCTGACGCCAAACGGTGATGGAACATGGACAGAGGATGTACTGCATCAGTTCCAGGGTGGCAAAGACGGAGCCGAACCCCAAGGCGGCTTGATCTTTGACGCCGCCGGTCAGCTCTACGGCGTGACACGGGACTACTGGTCCGGATATGGCATCGTGTTTAAGCTGACGCCCAACAGCGACGGAACGTGGACGAAGCATACCCTGCATCAGTTCACGGGCGGCAAAGACGGAGCAAATCCTTTCGCTGGCCTGACTTCCGACAAGGCGGGAGACTTGTACGGCACCACGATATCCGGTGGCGCTGACGGATATGGCGTCGTCTTCAAGCTGACGCCAACATCGACGGGCGGTTGGACCTACCGCGTGCTCCACTCCTTCAAGGATGCCCCCGGATCTAATCCGCAGGGTGCCTTGGTCGTCGACGGAGCGGGAAATCTTTACGGCACGACCTTTGGGGACGGCGGCAAGACCTTCGGGTCGGTATATGAGATCACGCCGTAGCTGGTTCTCCGGTCGCCCGGAGTTGAAGTGCCGAGTGGCGGGACGAAACATCAGAGGCGTCAGGATCGCGCTTCGATCCGGTCTTTGCGGATCGCCGTGATTCGGTCACAGCATTCAGTGAGCTCCGTCACCGCCGCAATTCTTCCTTCAGACTAGGCTTAAGTGTTCTCCCAATCACACCGAAGGAGAGCACATATGGAAAAAGCCAGGAACACAATTATTGGTAAAACCATTGCTGGCGTGCGACCATCGCCGTTACGATCTTGACCATAGCTTTCTTCTATCGGCTGGTCGGTCTATAAACTGCGCTGGCCTCCGTTCGCCAAGTGTGGTCACGACTTGGCTTACGCCTGATTTCGCACGATGGCGCGCGAAAAGACTTGCGGGGTGGGAATCTTTCCCACCCCGCACCATCAGCAATCACCGAAACAGTACCCGGTCACTATTTCGCGAGTGCGTTGATCAGCCCGGACTGGTTCGGACTGCCCCAGCCGGTCGCCAGATCGAACCCCTTGGTCGCAGGAAAGCCGTTGCCTCCGACCGTGACGTCATGGAAGTCGGTCGCATAACTTTTCCCCAAGCCCAACGGATAAATGGCTGGGTTAATAAACCCTGGCGGTTTATCGCCATGGGCAGCCGCCTGCTGATTGGCCAGCGCCAGGTAGGCCGCCCACATGGGAGCGGCAAAGCTGGTCCCGCCGTAGACGTTTTCGCTGCAGGTGGTCTGGTTAGCGCACACGTAGAAGCTCCAATTCGAGTTCGCTGCGACGTCGGGGCCGTTACGATACTTGGTTGAGCCCTTGTTCGTTGTGGTGATCACGCCCTTAAGTTTCTGCCAACTCGGAATCGCAAACTTGTCGGGAGAAATGCCGCCGCCACCGTCGACCCAGACGGTTTCCGACGCCCAGCCTTTCCCTGCGCCCTTGGTCACTAAGTCCGTGCCACCGACAGAGATGACATACTCAGACTCCTGCGGCCAGACGAACTGGCCCGTCTTCCATGAGCCACTGTCGCCGGCTGCTTCAAAGAAGCTCTGGCCCTGCGCAGCGAACTTCTTAAGGAACGGGTCGACACTCTTGTGGTCTACCGGAGTCCACGACCACGACGAGCTCAAATTCAAAGGCAGCGGTTTACGCGATGACATGCTGCTCAACATCGCCGTATCGCTGTTGTTACTCACGTACAGGTAGACTGCGGTTACTCCCGGAGCCATCCCCAGAGCCTGGGTGATGTCAATGGTCTGTTCGGTATCGTCACAGCCTTTCGAATGGAGGCATGAAATGGAACTTCCATCCGTGGAAACGCCGATGACTTTGGCGGTTCGTTTTTGCTTGGCGTTTTTGTAGTAGGTATTCACGTCGGCTATGTCAAACCCCAGGAACTCCAGCAGGCCGATGTTCTGGCCCTTGCCGGTAAGCGCAGTTCCCTGGTAATAAGCCGCTCGCATGTCGCTGCCGCAGAAGGATGCTCCCGGGCAGGAACCGGTTGAGGCCGGGGGCTTCACCCCCGCAGGTCTCTGCGATAGTGCGCGGCGCGGGATCGAATAGTTGTCCAGACCTGTGATGTGCCACAGCTGGAAAGGCAGGTCCACCGTGGGCTCGCGGTCCGGAGCGTAGAAATCGCGGTTCTCAAGAGGATCGTGATACAGACCCATTCTTACGTTGAAGGCGGTCTCGATCGCCGCCACCGTGCCCTTGAGCTGAACGTCCATGGCATCGCGGGAGCCGCCGGTCACAGTAAAGCCGGTGGTTTTCGCGAAGCGGATCAGGGCGTCGAAATCCTGCTGGCTGGGGCCGAACCTCTCGGTAAACTGCTCGACGCTGAGGAACTGCCGGTAGGAGGCGCTGGAGGGATCGTAGACTTCTTTCAGGAAACGATCCAACCCCGCCGGATCCCGCATCTGCAGAACAATGTCGACTCGCAGGGACTGGTTCGCGGGGAGCCGGCCGACCGATGGCGCTTCCCCATTCAGGGTTACTTCACGCACATGACGTGTCAACAGCGACTGCGGCTGGGCGAGACAAACGAGATTCGCGCCGAACACCATCGCAACAATTGCGAGCGAAACTACGCTGAGTCTTTGAATCACGATTTTCTCCTTGAGGAATCGGCTGGATTTTCGTTTTCCGTTGTCGGCTGGATGTCTGGAGAGTGCGCATCTAACCGCGGTTTGTCGTGTTAGATTCCTGAGCACACGAATTGTACGCTCACGAAGCCACCTTGGCTACGCACCGACAAAGTTCCGCGCAAGCCGGCAAAGAACTGAAGAAAAGAACTGAAGAATGGTTGCCGCTTTGGTCTCCAGAATGGATTCCATGACTAACGCGGCGGGCTGGCCCATGCTTTCACCGCACCACAAAATCGAATGTGGACTGGCTCATGCTCTTACCGCACACAAAAGGCGGGTGCCCCGCCCTTCTCGCGTCCGTTGCGAGAGGGCGGGGCCTTTAGCCGGGTGCCAGCACCACCGAGTGCGCCGTCCCACAAATTCGCAAAACAACTCTGTCATCCCGACTTTGCGAAACAACTCTGTCATCCCGACCGGAGCGAAGCGGAGTGGAGGGACCTTGTGTTTTCAGCGGCTCTCATTTTGATCAAGCCGCTTCAATTGGCCGCTTATTTTCCGGAACACTGAGCCTCCACCGAACCCCAACTTCACAATTCCCATTTTGGAACTAGGCCTCAATTTTCTTCACTATTTTCTTGACTTTACTATAAGATATAATATAGAGTAGTGATATACCACACCAACCCAGGAGCCTCTAAGTTGTCCCTCCCTTCCGGATCCACCTGTCAGGCAGCTTCGACCACCCCGCAACTCCTTTGTTCCCAAGATTTTGCCTCCAACCCCTTTCTTTTCATGGATCTGGCGGGCACCCCATCGCCCCGCCCCAATCAATTCAAGAATTTACGCGGAAACGCGATACTTTTTCAGGAGTAGTTCATGGCCATTCCCATTCCCACCCGTCCCAACGTTCGCAATTGCACTCACATCAAAGTCACCGGACAGCGCTGCGGATCGCCCGCCCTGCGCGGCGAGTTCTTCTGCTACTTCCACACCCGCGTCATCAAAGGTGTGCAACAGCGCGTCGATATGCAGCTTCATTCCATGGCCCTGCTGGAAGACTGCGAGTCCATCCAGCTTTCCATCATGCACGTAGTCGACGGTCTGCTGAAAGGCACGCTCGACGCCACCCGCGCCCGGCTGATCATTCAAGCCCTGCGCATCGCCGCCAGAAATGCCAAGAACGTCCGCTTCGACCAAGACCGCTACTTCTCCCACGAGCAACCGATGGTGCGCGAGGTCCCTGACTATGCGAAACAATACCTGATCGAGCACCCCGAGTTCGGCCCCCCGCTAAGCCAAAGCCCGTGTAGCGCGGGCGCCCCCGCCCGCGAGGCCGCGACAAAAGCGGGAATCCAGATCGAAGCCCAAGCCGCGCCACAAGCCGCACAACCAAACGTATCCCAGCAAAGCGCTACCGCAAACCCAGCTCCGCAGGAGCGAAAGAAACCCCAGCGCGCGACGCAGGAGGAAGAGAACGAACTCAAGCGAGTGCAAGCCGCGATCCCCGGCGCGATGGCCGGAAACTGGCGCGATCTCCGCACCGTCTTCGAATTCACCGGCATCGCGGAACGGAACAAGGAGGCGCTTGATACGGGGGGTTAGAATGTAAGTTAGAGTTCTCCCCGTGGCCACCCTTCGCGATATCGTCAATCAGCAGGTACGCGAAGGCGAGCTCTACGAAAAGCTCGACCGCGATCGGGTGCGCTGTTACGCGTGCGGTCATTGCTGTCCGATCCCGGAAGGCCAGCCCGGCGTCTGCAAGGTGCGCTACAACCGTGGTGGCACTCTATATGTGCCCTGGGGATACGTCGGTGGGGTGCAGTGTGATCCCATCGAGAAGAAGCCGTTCTTTCATGCCTACCCGGGCGCGCTGGCTTACAGCTTCGGAATGCTCGGCTGCGATCTGCACTGCGGCTACTGCCAGAACTGGGTTACGTCGCAAGCGTTGCGCGACCCCAATGCGGTTTCGCCGCCGCTCGAAGCCTCTCCGGAGGCGCTGGTGCGCGACGCGCTTCGCCAAGGCGCGAGGGTTCTGGTCAGCACGTATAACGAGCCGCTGATCACGAGTGAGTGGGCGGTCGCCGTATTCAAAGAGGCCAGAGCCGCGGGTTTGATCACCGGATTTGTGTCGAACGGAAACGGCACGCCGCAGGTGCTCGAATACCTGCGTCCTTGGATTGATCTGTACAAGGTTGATCTGAAGAGCTTCGACGATCGCCACTATCACGAACTAGGCGGACGCATCGGCCCCATCCTGGAGACGATTCGCAGTCTGCACAAGATGGGCGTTTGGCTCGAGATTGTCACGTTGCTAATCCCCGGCTTCAACGATTCTGAACACGAATTGCGCGGATTAACCGAGTTTCTAGCCGATGTCTCGCCCGACATTCCGTGGCACGTGACCGCCTTCCACAAGGATTACAAAATGGAAGATCCCGACAACACGCGCCCGAAAGACTTGCTGCGCGCAGTCGAGATCGGGAAGCAAGCCGGCTTGCGCTACGTGTACGCCGGCAACTTGCCGGGGATGGTAGGAGACCACGAGAACACCCGCTGCCACAACTGCGGCGACACGCTGATCCGGCGGCGCAGCTACTTCGTCGAGGAGTACAGCGTAACTCCAAGTGGCCGTTGTCCATCCTGCAACACGGCAATTCCGGGCCGCTGGGCTCCCAAGTTTGAAGGGCAGATTACCGACCGTCCTTTCTTGCCGCGCCGCGGCTCGCGTTTGGTTACAATCCTCAACTAGACTCAAGACTCAACATCATGCGGAAACTGCGAATCGCGCTCGCGCTCGGACTCCTGTTCATCGCAACTGGTTGCACGCCTCGCGACTTTCTTACCCGACGTCTTGCTTCCGATCTGATTGCCAGTTCCGAGACGTTCAAGAGCACGCAACAGTTCTGGTTGCATACCGGCGTCATTTCGAACAAAGACTACATCTCACCCGAATATCTGGTCTTGCAACGCCGTGGCTGGATCACGGGCGCATCCAGTAATTGTCTGCCGAACGTTGCACCTCCACCGTGTTGGGACGTCGCGCTCACTCCCATTGGAGTTGAGACCTTCCACGACCTGATTCCGGCGGGCGCGGCTGATGCACATTCCTTCAGCGTTCCGGCAGCGCGAAGACAACTGACCGGAATAAGCGGGATCAGCAAGAACGGCAACGCCGCCGATGTGGACTTCCTATGGAAGTGGGTTCCGTTGAATGAAGTTGGAGCCGCGCTATACGCAGGCGGCGTAGAATTCAGATCCACGGTCGGATTCCGCCGCTACGACGATGGCTGGCGAATCATCGAAGGCAGCGCCCCTAAAAGCGATCAGGGCCTCGACGATGCGCTGAAAAGCTCCGAACCTGCACCCTGATGTGACTCGCGGTTCAACAGTGCGATTCGAGTTTACAAGGTCTGCGTTCTCACGGTATACCTCTGTTTCGACCCATGACAAATAGAAGACTCCTGCTCATCTCTTTTATTGCTTTTTTCACTATTAACTTTGCCCGCGCCGCTGATAAGCCCAAACTTGGCTTCGACGAGTTCTTCAACTATATCGATGTGCTGGCAATCGCGATTTCTCCCGACGGAAATGCCGTGGTCGTGAGCACCGAGCGGGCTGACTGGGACCAGGGCATCTATCGCCGCGACCTCTGGCTTTACCGCGACGACGGTCACGGAGGTGGGCTCACACAGCTCACCCAATTGGGCGATAACACTGGGCCGAAGTGGTCGCCGGACGGGCGATGGATCGCCTTCTTCTCCGAACGCAAGGACACGAAGGCGGACGATGGCGAGTCGAAAGACGAAACGGCCGCACAGCTCTATCTGATGTCGATGGCGGGCGGGGAAGCGTTCCCCGTGACCCGCGGAGAAGAGGAAGTACACGCGTTCGATTGGTCTCCAGATTCGCGCACTCTGTATTTTGCCACCCGCGCTCCGTGGACCAAAGCCCAGAAAGATGCTTACAACAAAGAGTGGAAGGACGTGGTGCGGTATCGGGCGGCGGAACGTGGCGACGTGATCTTCGGTATTGATGTGGCAGGCGTGGTTGCGCGTCGGGCGGCGGAGGGAACCAAGCCCTCCGACGATTCTGACGAGGAGTCGGATGAAACTCCCGGCTCGCGCGCGCTGGCAAAGACGCCATGGCATGTGGCTGAGCTCAAAGCTTCGCCGGATGGGCGCACGCTGGCCTTCGTCACGCAGTCAGTGTCTGGACGCGAGGAGAAAATCGAAGACTACGAAATTTATTCCGTCGAGCTGGCAAATGCCTCCCCCGATCGTCCGCCGCGGCAGTTGACGCATAATCTGGCCGAAGAGCAACACATTGAGTGGGCTCGAGACGGCAAACATGTTTTCTTCCAGGTGCAATACGGTTCGGTCGAAGGCAAGTACAAAGATACGCAGATCCGGCTGTACTGCGTTGGTGCGAACGCCGGTGAAGTGCAGCGGTGGGCATCTGATTTCGAAGGGGCAGTGCAGGAATATACGGTTACTCCCGATGGGGGTGTGCTCGCGACGGGACGCATTGGAACCGAAGTCCAGGTCTATTTCCAGCCGAAGGTTTCTGCGCCTTTCTCACAGCTGCCGGGCCGGGCCGGGACTTATGCGAGTCTGATGCTCGGTTCAAACTCGCGACGACTTGCGTTCACACACTCTGCGATCCAGGAGCCGCTGGAAGTGTATTTGGCGGACAGCCCCGAGGCGCTCAAGTCTGCCCGGCCCATCACTGCTTTCAACAAACTGTTTACGGAGCGCGATCTGCCGAAAGCCAAGCCTTACCGCTGGACAGCGGACGACGGAACATCGATCGAAGGCATGCTGATGTATCCGCCGGGGAAATTCGAAGCCAAACATTTGCCCATGTTTGTGTTCATCCACGGAGGCCCGGACGATGCCGATGGCAATCACTTCGAAGGTGACTGGTACGTATGGGACCGTTTGGCGGCGACCCAGGGGTGGCTGGTGTTCGAGCCAAACTATCGCGGGTCGGAGGGATACGGCGACAAGTTTCTCGAGGCGATGGTTCCTGAAATTGTTTCGCGTCCGGGTAAAGATATTCTGGAGGGCGTCGATGCGCTGGTGAAAGAGGGAATCGCCGACCCCGATCACCTTGCTGTGGGCGGCTACAGCTACGGCGGCTACATGACCAACTGGCTGATCACGCAGACGACTCGCTTCAAGGCCGCAGTCACCGGTGCGGGCGCGGTGGAGAACGTCGCCAACTGGGGCAACGACGATACGACATTCGATGACGCTTACGATCTGGGCGGACGGCCATGGGAGGCACCGCAGCGCTATCGGGATGAAGCGGCAATTTTCCAGATCAATAAAGTGCGCACTCCGACACACATTGTCGCCGGGGCCGCTGATGTGCGGGTCGCAGTGGCGGAAGCCTACCTGCTTGATCACGCGTTATATTCCCTCGGCGTTCCCAGCACGCTGCTGATTTTTCCGGGGTCAGGTGCAGGCGAGGGTCACGAACTCGACAAGAATCCGTGGCACGGGAAGATCAAGGTGCGGGAAGAGTTGAAGTGGCTGGAGAAGTATGGCGGAGTATCGTCCGCCCGGTAATGAACTGCCAGAGATCTTGCGGATAACCTGAGGGACGCGCCGAGTGAGGAATGGTGGGTTGGTGTTCTCGCCATTCGTCGAGATGATGTTGATTCATGGCCTCTCAACGGCGTAAACTCGCCACCTGCTCCAAGACAGTCACTTTATTTCCAACGGAGGAAACTGTGGACTTCAGGCGCGTTGCTGCCGCGACTTTGACCATCGTATTCACCCTTGTCATCAGCTCAAGATTGGCCGTTGCTTCCGAGAAGGCCGACGTAGAGGCAGCGGTGCATCGGTATTTCGATAATCTGGATAAGGACAAACTGCAAACGGCGCTGACAATGTGTGACTCACACGTGTCGATTCTCGACGAATTTCCGCCACACGAATGGGATGGCCGGACCGCGTGCGCGGATTGGTGGAAGGCATTGAATGCCTATGACGAAAAAGAAGGGATCACGGACGGGGTCGCCGCCCTAGGCACGGCGTGGACCGTTGATGTCACCGGAGACCGCGCGTATTTAGTGACTCCGGCGACTTACGATTACAAGCAACATGGGAAGGCCGTGAAGGAATCCAATGCTGTCTTTACGGCAGCGCTGAGGCGGACAGCGGCGGGCTGGCGCATCACCGCCTGGACATGGTCGAAGCATTAGACAACAGAGCTTGGCGCTGGTTGACGTCATGTCGCCAAAACGATCACGACGGGTCAACGAGCACCTCAGCGGGTATCCTGTCTGTCTTGGGCTTCCCTCATAACGCCCGAACTGCGACGCCGCGACTCCTTGACACGCTTCGGAGTGGCCTTTCCAGCCGCGGTTCTCACATCAGACGACAGAGCGTTATAATGGCTGGCGTTCGGCCGGAGAAATGGCAACAGGCGGCAGGAACATGCGCCTGCGGAGGCCAGGCATGCACTCGAACGCATTTTTCCCCGGGTCACTCCAAAAACACTTCGGTTTTCTCGTCCTCCTTGCGGCGTGCATTGTGTTACCTACGATGCTCCCCGCGCAATCGCGGACCTACACGGTCCTTTATTCATTCAAGGGTACGCCGGATGGCGAGAGTCCTACAGGCGGTATCGTCCGCGATCACTGGGGAAACATCTTCGGGGTTACGTATGGCGGGGGTGCCTCCTTCGAGGGAACTGCGTTCGAACTTGGCGCTTCCGGCAAAGAGCGCGCGTTGTACAGTTTTCTTGCAGGCTACGGCGCCTATCCTGACTCAGCGATAATCCAGGACGCCAAAGGCAATCTCTACGGCACTACGAGCGATGGCGGCGCCTACAACCAGGGTGCGGTGTTTAAGGTCGATACCAAGAGGAACGAAACCGTTCTCTACAGCTTCCGGGGAGGTGTCCAATATTTCGGATACGTTCCCAATGCTGTGATCCGGGACGAGCAGGATAATTTGTACGGCACAACCGTATTAGGCGGCAAGGGTGGGGCATGTTTCGGATACGGCTGTGGGGTTGTCTTCAAGCTTGATTCGGCCGGCAAGGAGACCGTCTTGTACACCTTCAAGGGAGGGCGGGACGGGGGCTATCCTTCGGGACCGATTGTGCGCGATGTGGCCGGGAATTTGTACGGCGAGACTGCATATGGAGGCGACCTGACCTGCTTTCCGCCTAACGGCTGTGGAACGGTCTTCAAGTTGACTCCGAGCGGCAAGGAAACCGTGCTGCACCGCTTTACCGGGGCGGGAGGTGATGGAGCGCAGGCGTGGTCGGGCCTGATCCGCGACAGAGAGGGCAATCTTTATGGCTCGACGGTTGACGGAGGAACGGGTCCGAACTGCACATCCGAGGGGAATGGCTGCGGGACGGTGTTCAAAGTTGATAAAAACGGCAAGGAGACGGTCCTGCACAGTTTTACCGGCAATGCAGGAGATGGCGCCCCCATCTATGCAACTCTGGCTGTGGACGCAATGGGAAATATCTACGGAACCACTCCCAATGGAGGAAGTCAAAATTGCAATTCCGGCTGTGGCGCCATCTTCATGCTGGAGCCCACTGGCAAAGACACGATTGTGCACGAATTCACCGGAGGGGTGGATGGAGCAGATCCCCAGACAGGAGTGATCATGGATTCGGCCGGGAACATCTACGGTACGACCGCCTCGGGCGGCGATTTAAACTGCGGCGGCGGTTCTGGCTGCGGGACAATCTACAAGCTGAGCCGGTGACACCGCAGGTTAAGGAGACGAATATGAAGCGACCGGTTCAGGGTGCCAAGGAAACGCGAAAGCTCTCCTCACAGTATCAACAGCAGCTAAACTCTTACGCAATTGCGGCGGCCGCAACTGGAGTGAGCGTCTTCTCGTTGGCCGGGTCATCAGAGGCGAAGATCGTTTACACGCCAACCCATCGCGTTATCGATGATCGTAGCGGTTACGCGGTCCATCTCACCGGCAACAAAAACATTGACCTGACCATAAAGAACAAGTACATCCACCAGTGCAACACTTACACTTGCTACACGTGGGAATCGCTCGCCGTCAACATGCCAGGAAGCAATAAGGTTGTATACAACGTTTTTGGAGCGGTAGCCATGAAACCCGGAATGCGCATCGGGCCAGGAAACGCGTTCGCCGGGGGACACCAGACGATGGCGTTTGGAAACAATAGTTTTCGGGGAAGCTGGATCAACGTCAAGAATCGCTACCTGGGCGTGAAGTTCAAAATCGAGGGCAGGTATCACTACGGCTGGGCACGCTTGACCGTTACGGTTGCGCGACCGATCGCCATTAAAGCCACGCTGACCGGTTACGCTTACGAGACGATTCCCAACAAGGCGATCACCGCGGGTCAGACTAAGGGTTCTGACGATACAACGATCTCGGACGAAACAAGTGCATCGCTGATCGTGCCTTCTCCTGAACACGCCACTCTGGCGGCTCTGGCCCTAGGCGCGCCTGGGCTCTCTGTCTGGCGCCGTGAGGAATCTGTCAGTCAGCAGCGTTGACAATGTCGGGCGAATTCTATTTTCCGGTGGGTTTCGCTGAGGCGCTCGCCATCTTGACCTCGCGACTGGACGCCTGGTAGCGGGCGATGCCGCCATAGAGCGCTTCCGCAATCTGCTGGCGGTAGGTTGAGCTCTGCAGGTTGTTCTCGTCGGTGGGACTGCTGACGAAGGAGACTTCGGCCAGGATCGCGGGCATGGAGGTCCCGGTCAGGACTACGTAATGGGCCTCCTTGACGCCGCGGTTGGGAAGGCCGGGATTCTTCGCCGACAGCATCGCATACAATGAGCGCTGGATGCTGGCCGCGACCCGTCGCGACTCATGCACCTTGGCGCGAATATCGACATTCGTCCAATCGACCGCCTTCACTCCTGCTGCCGCCGCTTCATCCGCTTCTTCGGTTCTCGCCTTTACCGATGAATAGGTGTTTGTGTAATAGGTTTCTACGCCGCGGGCTGAAGGATAATCGCTGTAATTGGCATGGACGGAAAGGAAGAGGCCAGCCTGCGCCAGGTTGGCAATTTCTGCGCGCTTTTCGAGAGCCAGATAGCTGTCGTCTTTGCGCGTATAGATGACCTCAGCTCCCAGGCGGCTCTCGATCAACTGGCCGAGGCGTTGCACGATATCGAGCACCAAGTCTTTTTCGAGGAGACCCTTGCGGCCAACCGTTCCCAGATCCCAGCCGCCGTGGCCGGCATCGAGCACAATGCGAAGCTTGGGGGCGGAGAGGGATGGGGTGGCGTTGAGCGGCTTTTGATTCCCGGCGACCTGAGCTGCCGGAGGTAGGTTTGCCGGGGCTTGCTTCGTTGCTGCCTGCTCCGCGGGAGCGGGATTCACGGGAGCAAAAAGATCGATCTTCGCCCGGGGGCGCGGCTTGGTTCCGAGCTTGCGAATTTCGACCACCAGACGATACGGATTCGGTTCGAGGCTCACCGAGAAATCGGTTGCGCCGTTGGTTTCGAGCACGACGCGGGTTACTCCGGCGAGCGGTTGGGCAACACGAATTCGTTGCAGCAGGGCATCGTTTACAGGAATTATCAGATTCGAAAGCGCTGCCGCCAGTCTGGTGTCGTGCAGGTCGAAGTAAATTCGCTCGGGCTTGGGAAGTCGATGCGCCTCGTACTGAATCTGATCTTGGAGGTCGATCACGACCGAGCTGGATTCTCCCGACGACCAGTGCCGGATGCCGGTAACCTCAGGCAACACGCCCGCCTCTTCCGGAGGCGCAGGCGAAGAATTGTTGTCGTCTTCTGTCGTCGTTTCCGCGACGGCCAACGGTGCAGCCGCAACGGGCGCCGCCGGTGCGGGCGCCGCAGGTTTCGGCGCGGTTGCTGTCGCAACTGACCCAGTGCCTGCTCTTACCGGGCTAGCGCGATGGCCGAGCGTCCACCACACTCCCGCCCCCAAAGCCGCAGCGAACAGAACGACGGCAGCCACCACTATGAGGCCCGGCCGGGAACGGTCCAGTTCATCCGACTCTGCAACGAGGACAGGATGGACAGTTGGTGTGGAACTCTGCGGTGATGCGGACTCAGGATTTGTTAATGAGACTTGTGCCGAGCTCTCTTGGGCAATGGGGAGGTTCGCGACGTGGTCGAGGTGCTCCCCGGCCACTTCCAACTTCACATTTGCGACTTCAACGATTGCGGAAGAACTTTGATCTTGAGTGGTGCTTGGAAGCGCTACATCGAGATTCTTCTTTTCGATGCCGGTTTCAGGCTCTGCGGCCGACGAATCGCCTTTGTCACCACTCTCTTCCAGCACGACAAAGGCAATTTCTGCGGGCGTTGCCGAGGGGACGACTCGTCGCGAAATCTCCCTCAGTCGATCTTCTTCTTCCGGCTTCATCGCCGAAAGAATCAATTCGGCTAGCAGGCCCAGGCCGCGAACGTCGCTGTCATTGAACCCATAAGGCTCGCGAGAGAAGGCCTCGATCAAACCAATGATGCTTTGTTTCGCCGAAAGGGGCACGGCCAGCATGGAACGGACGCCAAGGCGGCGGCACGCGGCCAGGTTTACACGTGAGTCGGTGTCGGCATCGTCGCAGCGCACGATGCGCCCGGACACCAGACATTCTCCGGAAAACCCAGAGTTCGGATCGAGACGTATTCCCGGATCCGGCGCGATGCTTCCCGCCGAAGCGCGGCAGACGATGGCATTGCCTTCTGCCAATGCGATCGCAACACCATCGGCGCCAGTAATTGCGAGGGCGCGTTCGGCCACCAGTTGCAGCACTTCGTCCAGTACGAAATGCTCGAGTTGCCAGTCACTGTCGGGGGCCGAGTGCACTCCATCGCGCATCTGCTTCGCGCGGCGTCTACGGATTTGTTCGTGCAGCGCAGAGAAAGCGAGAAGGGCCTGCAGAGCTTCGTGACCCAAAGTCTCGGTTGTTGATGGACTTCGGGCTTCGAGTGCCGGAGCTGGGGCGGTTTCCTCTTTGATCAACTCCAGGCCCGCATTGTTCAGACTTGCGCTCATGGAAGTAGCGACAGATGGTCAAGGTTGGACGGGTTGGCCCGACAGTCAACCTGACGATCGATCTTTCTACGATTAAATCGTTCTGCGATTAGGGGGAGAAATCGTACTCAATTCATCATTTGTACTCTCGCAAACGGTTTCTGCGGAGTCCCTTGCCTTCGGCCGTGGCATTACTCGTAAGTTACAGGGGTTTGGGAGTAATCGCAATCTTTTCGGCGCACGAAGGTAAGGACCGGCCTCCAGCTCTTTCGTAAGCTGCGGAAACCTTGCCGATTCATAGCTTTCCGAAAACCGTTGCGCGGCTGTGGAATTCAGCATATCCTTAGGCGTTGGAACGACTTACAGGTTGTGGCAGGTGAGTGAACAGAAAAAGAAGTCGGGTTGGTTGTGGCCGCTGGGTGTGGTTGCTACTGGGTTGGGAGCCGCGGGAGTGGTGATCTTCCGAGGTTGCTGGCATGGCAAGATGAGTTGGCCGGTTCGCTCCCAGAATCACTCATACCAGGTTTGCCTGGGCTGCGGCATCAAGCGTCTGTTCGATGAGCAAGCCTTCCGCGCATACGGACCCTACAGTTACGACCTCAATCGTTTGATCGCCCGGGATCGTGCGCGAAGGGACGAGATTCAGCCTGAAGTCGAGCCCAGCGTTCACCGCACTGCTTCCTGATTGGCTCAGTTCCTGAGACTTGGAACCACCACGGTTACTCAGTCCGTCCGAGGTCAGGGCTAGAATTTAGTCATGGAGTCCAGTTCGAATCTCGTAGCATCTGGAGGGACGGAGTTGGCGGGAGTTGCTCGCAATTCCCGGCGCCCCTATCGCCAGAAGATTCGTACTCTCGCCCACGTTAATCTGGATGCCGCCAACGGAGCGATTCTTCGCGACCTCAGCGAATTCGGGATCGCCATGCAAACCGTCACTCCTCTGGCTCAAGACCAACAGGTTCAGGTTCGCTTTGACTTGCCGTCGCCACGGCTGCGCATTGAAGCAGCCGGCCGAATTGCATGGACCGATTCCTGGGGACAAGCCGGAGTCCAGTTCGTCGATCTGCCCGAGCGTTCACAACGTTTGTTGAAAGAGTGGGTTTTCATCCAGATTCTTTCCGCTGCGTATTTGTTTGCGCCGTGCGAGTCGGCGGCGGTTTCGGGCAATCATGCGGAAGGTGCCGCGGAACTGCTCTTTTCCGCAGCTCCCCGGCCAGCCATTCAGATCGAGCCGCAACCCATAAGTCCGGTTGCGATGCCGGATCGGGAGGCGCGCACGCAACGCTTCCGGCTTCTGTGGTGCCCGGTCCCAATTTCGCTGCAAGCGCTTGCGAAACTGGTGGATGGCCTGATTCTGTTGTGCGCCGTTCTGCTCTTTGCCGTAATGTCGATGGCGATCACCGATGTTCTTCCCACGTGGTGGGTCACGCTACCCCTCGCGATTGCAGTCACTGCTCTCTTCGTGGGCGTGTACTGGTTCCTGTTTGTGTACTGGTTCCGACGCACCCCGGGCGAGCATCTGGCCCGAATGGCATGCTTGGAATCAGGAGACGGAATGTACGGTGGGGAAGAGTACCAGGCGCGATTTCGCTAACGGGCCAGAATCAAAAGAAGCTGTTCTTGAATGCTTCGTGCCGCTGGTGAGCCATGTTCAACAGCGTGGCGAATTCAGGCTCATTGCGCAATCCATTCAAGAGCGGATCAGTTGTGAAATACGGATAACAGAAAAATCCATTCTCAATGCTCAGCCGCAAGGTCCGCAGTGCTGATGCCTTGTCCCCGAGGGCAGTGTACGCCTGCGCAATCTTGTACATCGCCTCAGGATCGCCGACTCCGCGTTCTTCGATCTTCGTCTCCAAACTGCGCAGGATTTCCAGCCCTTCCGCATCGCGATGCGCGATCGAAGCACTCAGAGCCTTGCCGATTTGCGTGTACAACGTAGAATCGAGCATGAAGGCGCGATCAAGATCTTTGGCAGCCTGTTCCCAATTCTTCTGGTAGTACTCTCCAAAACCGCGATAGAAAACAACAAAAGCCGAGTCGTTAAGATCAGGCAAGCTGCGAAGAAACTTGTCGTACTGTCCAAGGTACAGGTACGTGTTAAATGCTGAGCCGTTGGCCTTGACCAGGGGATCGAGTTGGCGCGCTCGCTCGCACTCCACGACCGATGCTTCCAGCATGCCAGCGAAGCGGTAGGCGTATCCCAGTTCCCAATGGGCCTCGGCATGGTTGGGGTTGGTTTTCAACGCCTCTCGCAACAGAGGTACGGCTTGCTCAACCTTGCCAGTATCGATGAGAAGGTTAGCCAGGAATATCTTGGCTTCCAGTTGTCCTGGCTGCAGGGAAAGGGCGCGTTCGTAGGCAGCCCGAGCCTTGCCATACTGATCGCGTCCTCCAAATTCAAAGGCTGCATCGGACGTATAGGCTGCTCCAAGATAGGCCCAGGCGAGGGCATAATTCGGATCGATAGCCGTCGACTTTTCCAGCATCTTGATCGCGGGCGGAAAATCATGACGTGAGTAGAGGTCCAATCCTCGCAGATAATTCTCATAGGCGAGCGGGATGACCGGTTCTCCAGGTCCGATGCTTTGGGCTTCTGAAGGAGACAGTTTTATCGCAAGCTCCTTGATGATTTGCTGAGCTACATTGTCCTGGACGGTCAACAGCTTTTCATACCTGAGATCGATTGTTCCTCGACCGAGAATCTTGTCCGTTTTGGCTTCAATCAGTTGATAGGTAATCCTCAGTTCATCGCCCTCGCGAATGAAGGTGCCGGTCAGCAGCGTATCCACATTCAAGTCGGCCGCAACTTTCGGAATATCAATCACTTGATTACGATATTTTTGAACTGCGGTCGAGGGCCGCACGGTCAGCGATTGCACATAGTCGAGCTTGGTAATCACCGCGTCGGCCAGCGAAAATCCGAGGAAGTCGCTGTCAGGGTCTGGCCGGAGATTCTGAAACGGAAGAATGGCCAGACTTCGCGGTCCCGCCAATGTCGGCCGGGCGATCGGCTGCCTCCGGTACATGAAGTAGCCGAGGACAAGGGCAATCACCAGCACGAGCCCAGCCATTGCAATGCGGGCTCGGCGCTTTTTCGCCTCCTCTCCCGCTTGGTGTGCAATCGAAACTGATTCCGGGTCCGTCGTGGTCTTGCTTGTATCGAGCTCTGGTGCGGCGCTCAACTTGGTCGCGACGCGCGATTCCATGCGGAGCAGTTTCTCCGAAGCGGCGAGCGTGAGCGACGGACGCTCTTCTTGCTTTCCGGTTCCCTCGACCCTTGCTATCAATTCGGGACGGTCAGCGGTCGCGGGCGGCTTTTCCTTCGACCACGCCCGCACTTGAGCTGCAAAACGATACCCTCTCCCGGGAACCGTTACGATGTAGCGATCTTGACCAGGACTTTCTCCCAAGGCCTTACGAATCATGGAGACTTGCTGGGTTAGATTCGACTCCTCCACGAAGCTGTCTGGCCACAAGGCCGCCATCAGCTCTTCTTTGGGAAGCATTCGGCCACTGTTACGGACCAGCACCAGCAACGCGTCATAGGTCTTCGGAGTCAGCGTCACAGGCTCCTGCTCCTTGAGTAGGAGATGCTGAACCGTGTCAAGAACGAATGGCCCGAACTCGTAGAATTGGTTCTCTGGCATTCGGGCTTCCGCGAATCCTTTAACGGCTTTCATAGGCCTACTATGACGCGCTTCCACTCGGGCGCAGACCTGCTGGGAGGGAGGCGTCCCTGCTTTCTGTTCCATCGAGCAAAGTCAGGTTAGGACTTCGTCTGGTCGAGCAAAGCGCAGACAAGGTGATTGGGTTAATTCTACGACAACTACAGCCGGCCGAAGCGCGGAAAACTGTGGCCGTACCGCGGGCACCACTCTCCAATACCTGTTATTTTCTTGGAGATACACGTTTCCTAGGTTTTTTAGAACTCCTTTAGGCAACTTTTAGAACGCTCTCAGGACGTTCCGGCATGGTCTGCCGCAGGATGCATTGCGTGGCGCGGTTCGGGTCCGACAGGTTGCCCGTATGAAAGTTCGCCGGCCTAAACGAAATGATCCGCCTCGCACGAACAAAACATACTAATTAAAGGAGAATCGCAGCAATGAACCTCTCAGGTAAAACCGCTGAAAACGCCAAGCGTCTCATTCTGATGGGAGCTTTCGCCTTTGTCGCATGGACGGTTGCAATACAGCCGATGTCGGCGCAGAGCAAGAAAATCGAGTTTGACCTCCAGCCCAATCCCGGTGTGGAAGCTTGTCTGGGCACTAAGAACGGGCCCGCACCAAGCGCCCATGTGACTGTAACTCGGGGTCCCTTGAACGATACCCTCGTCATCAAAGGAAAGAACATCAAGCCCAACCTTGCCTTCGACATGTTCACCGTCCAGCGCAGCTTTCTCCTGCCCGATGGCAGCGTTGACCCCAACTTCACCAACTTCGGGCTTGCCTGGTATCAGTCTGACCTGCAGGCCGACCAGTACGGCCAGTTCACCGCAACCATCAAAACCATTCTGCTGGACCAGATCTTTGGTTTTGATCCAGACGTTGCCCTTGCCCCGCTCAACACCTTCCATGTGGGCTTCTGGTTCAACAATCCCAAGTCGGCGAAGAGTTGCGGTTTCGACCCGAACAAGCCCACTCCGTTCAACGGCGAACACAAGGCGGGTCCTGTAGCAATGATCAGCGTGCCCGATGCCAATACCAACCTCGGCCCGCTGTGCACCAACCCCAATAGCGACGGCACCTGCAACCCGTAGCCATGGGCTGAACCAACCGCGGAAGGCGAGAGACGCAACTCGGGGGAGGACGTCTCTCGCTCCCGAAAACCAGACAATAGTTAATCGATGAAGGAGTCGATGTGGGATTTAAGGCTGTTTGGGGATTCGATCCCGACGAAGTTGCTCAAGCGCAAGCGTTGTCTCGCGGTGTGGCACAGAAAGACCAGTCTTTGTATTGCATCGACGATGAGCGGGCAGCGCGAATTCCGCGCGATGCCGAGTCACAAATCTTCGAGCTTCACAGAATCTTTCGCTTGTAAGAATACCAACCCGGGCGCGACACTGACACCAAATGCGGTTGAACACAGAAATTACCAGGCTGCTACGCTGTCACGAATTTCCGCGATGAGAGTAATGTTGATCAAGGTCTTAGCTGGTTTTGCAGTGCCTGGCTTACTGCGTCAGGTACTGCTGGGCTAGCCAAAGTTTCAAGTCGCGCTTCACTTCCGGGCTCAGGTCGAGGAAGCGAATCCCGGCGTTGCCCATTTTATCGGTCCAGGCAACTTCGCCTTGAGCCTTCATTTGAACCTTACTCTCGGGAAGCTGAAAGCTGACCCGCACCGCACCAGGAAACGCGAGCGGACGAGACACGCGAATGCCAATCCCTCCCCGGCTGAGGTTCATGAGATGAGCCTCGACCTTCTTTCGTGAGCCGCAGGCGATCGATACGGGAAGATCGAGCGTGTGCCGGTTGTAGCGCAGCCGGCCGTCGAGAATCATGTTGCGCGCAGCTGAGAGCGTGCGCACCGCCTGCTCGACAGAGATCGGCTTCTTGAATACAAACGTTGCGACTGAATTCTGCAGGTGAGTGTGCCCGTTCGAGCCACTCACAATGACAAGCGGCACCGCGTTCAGTCCTGTTCCCAGTGTGCTCAGGAAGTTGGTCGTCCCATCCAGGTCGCAATCTACAATCAGGGCGTCGATTTTCGATTTGGCGAGCTTAGCGCGCGCCCGCTTCGGTTCCGGCTCCACATCGACGCCGATATGCAAGCTACCAAGAATGCACTCCAATACACTGACTTCAGCCCAATCGCGAGAGACCACCATAGACGAGAGTGTCATATGGCAACTGTAGTCCGGTCCGTAAACCGGCTATAGATAACGAAGGTAATGGAGCGGGAAGGGCACGACTTTGGCGGGTGCGGAAAAACTCTGGTTTGGGTGACGCGGCGCTTCAAGCGCTGCGTCACCGCGCGGAATGAACAAGCGTTCCTAATCTCTCTGGCGGATGCCACACGGAAGTCCGCGTAGACATCTTTACGCTCGTGCTGATTTTTCCTGCGCGCGATACCAATCGACCGTACGCCGCAGTCCTTCTTCGAAATTCACCTGCGGCTTGTATCCCAAATGTTGTTCCGCCCGCGTCAGATCGGCCAACGAATGTTTCACATCTCCCGCCCGCTCCGGGCCATGCTTCACTTCGCCCGGATACCCGGTCAGTTTCTTGAGCACGCGAAACATTTCGTTCAGATCGATGCGGGTGCCGGTGGCCACATTAAATACTTTCCCGGCCACTTCGGTCGCGGGAGCTTTGCAAGCCAGCAAATTCGCATGGATCACGTTGTCCACATACGTGAAGTCGCGGCTCTGATCGCCGGTGCCATAAATGGTCGGCTGTTCTCCCTTCAGCATCTGGGTAATGAATTTCGCGAGCACTCCCGAGTACGGAGAGGTCGGATCCTGCCGCGGGCCGAAGATGTTGAAATACCGCAGCGCTACCGTCTCCACTCCGTAGCAGCGAAAAAACGATGCCATGTAATACTCGCTCGCAAGTTTCGCCACAGCATACGGAGAAATCGGATTGGGCGGCATGTGTTCATGCTTGGGCAGCGTCGGAGTATCTCCGTACGCCGAAGAAGAAGCCGCATAGACCACCCGCTTCACCTTCGCATCGCGAGCCGCAACCAGCAGATTGACAGTTCCATCGATGTTGGCCCCATTGCTCTCCAGTGGGTTGAGAACCGATCTTGGCACCGACGGAATCGCAGCCTCATGCAAAACATAGTCCATCCCCTGGCAGACCGACTTCATGGCTGCGAGATCCAGCAAGTCAGCCTCACGCACATCGACCCGATCCAGCAGCTCCACAATGTTGTTGCGCTTCCCCGTAGAAAAGTTATCGACCCCACGCACGTCGTCTCCTTGCGCCAAAACCGCCCGCGCCAGTGACGATCCGATAAACCCGGCAATTCCCGTAATCAAATAGATGGCCATAGACTGCTAAATCATAGCGGATGACTGTCGATTGACAAATGCAATTGGTTGGAGAAGGGCTCGATTTCAGTCATGCCAATCGGGACCTGCGACACTGGGCTTAAGCCCCTGAGGGGTCGTCATCTGATCCAGGAAATCTTTGGGAGATATCCGTCCGCGGTAACACTCAGGCACGATGACTCTCCGCGGCCGCTCGAATCTCTTGCCACAACTCCTCGCGCCCGGCCGCGCTCTTGGCGGAGAAAGGAACAATCCGCGCTTGAGGATACTCCCGGGCAAGGCCTTGCAGAGAATTACGCAACTGGTTCCCCGACAGCCGGTCGCTTTTCGTACCGACAATCAGGAAAGGCCGGCCGGCAGAACTGAGAAAATTCAGCAAGTGTTGGTCGCTCTCCTGTGGAGGCACGTTCACATCGACCAAGACCAGGCAGAGAGCCAGCGAAGGACGATGCTCCAGATAAGGCTCGATAAAACTGGGCCACTGGCTGGAAATCTCCCGCGAAATCTTCGCATATCCGTAGCCCGGCAAATCGGTGAAAATCAGCTCCGGCCGCGGCTTTCCCGCCCAGCGAAGTTCGAAGAAATTGATGCTTCGCGTCCGCCCCGGCGTAGAACTGGTCTTTGCCAGCTTCGCTCCCACGAGCGAATTAATCACACTCGATTTGCCCACATTCGATCGCCCGAGGAATGCGACTTCAGGAAGGGTGGGAGCAGGGAAGTGGCTGGCGTCCATCGCCGACATCATGAATCGAGCCAAGACGCGCATGCCACAGTGTGCAGTTTGGACGGCCAAAGTTGCAAGCGGAGGACGAACCTATCCTAATCCCAGCGGGCGTTTGTTGTTTTCGATATCCTCTTCCCTGACTGGCCGGAACCGGTACCAGAGGAAAAGAATCCCCGCCACGACCAGCCCGATTCCCACGCTGATCAGAAAAAACCAGCGGTAAGCAGGAAGCGCGATCAGAAGAATCACAATCACGCCGACGGCAACAATCAATGCAGTCGTCCCGCTGAACGAGGCCTTGGACTCGCCACGCTTAAAGTTGGGTTCCATCGCGCCACCCCGCCGAGGTCTCCCTTGTAAAACGACGACCTCAGTCGTAGTCATCGAGCATGCTTGTCATCCTCAGCGAAGCGAGGGATTTGCTGTTCGATGTTTCAAGCTACGCCCGGCGCCGGAACTGTTTGCTCAGAGTGAGCGCCTGCTGCTGGTACGACGAGCCAATCTGCAACCCATAAATCTTTTCCGGCTTCGCCAGCAGCGGCATGTAAGTCAGCCTTCCCACGAACTGCTCGTGCTCAATCAGGAACGGCACCTCATGCGCCCTCACTTCCAACACCGCTCGTGTTCCCTTGATATCGCTTGCGCCATATCCGAATCCTGGATCAAAAAATCCCGCGTAGTGAATGCGAAACTCGCCGACCGAAGGATCAAACGGTACCATCTCCGCCGCGAACTCGGGAGGCACGCGGACTCTTTCCTTCGAAGCCAGAATATAAAAATCCCCCGGCTCCAGAATTACCCGCTGATTCGATCCGTGATGACGAGCCTCCCAGAATTCCTCAGGCGCATAGTAATTAATGCGATCCAGTTCGATCGCCGGCGCATGCTTCCGCGCCTTGTAGGCGATCACTTCATCGGGCGTCGAGCCTTCAAGATTGACTGTGATTCTCAGCCCGCGATCAATCGACGCCTTCACCGGACTTTCCTCGTCCATGTAAATGAGTTGCTGTTCCTCATCCAATCGCCGAATCCGATTGTCGGACGAAACCGGATTCCCGCGCACAAATCGCAACTGATTCAGCCGCATCCCCGCTCGCACCGCGACCGTAAAAGTCCGCGAAACAATCTCGGCGTAGAGTCTTCCTTTGTATCCGGGTGGCACTCGCTCGAATTCCACTCCATCGTCGGTTATCAGGCGAATAAAAACGTCCAGCCGTCCCGTCGTGCTTTTCGGATTCGCCTTCCCGGAAATGTCTCGCGGCAAGTCGAGCTCCTCCAGCAGTGGAACGATGTAGACGCATCCCTTCTCGAAAACCGCCGCGCTGGTAAGGTCCACTCGCGCCATTCGAAGGTCTTTGACCTTCGACTCCACCTTTACCCTGGGGCCGGGCAAAAAACTGGCCTGCACCCGATGCGCAATGTCTCCCAGCCGCAGATCAAGGCTTGCCGGCTGAATCTGTTCTTCGGTGATAGGGCGATCGCCAATCACGCGCCCCTTTGCAATCAACTCCCGAATCGCCTGCGACGGAAGTATGCCGGTGGTGCGCTCTTCGTTCCCCGTCTCCCGCAACTCCGGAAACAACCCAACTTCTCCGTTCCTCACCTCGGAACTGGACATAGTTCAAGACTCCTGGCGTTGCTTGGCAGTGATGAAATCCGGTATGGCCGTACCTTCCATTCTATCCGGTTTCGAGATAGCCCAGGATGGGTGAGCATCAAGGACCCGCCTTCCGGTCAAGGTCTGGGGAGACATACGGAAAATCTTTCCGTCGCGTATGCCAATGCTACACACGGCACCCGGACCGGTCTCGGGATCCACCACACTTCCACCCTCTAGCACCAGATAGAACTGCTCCGCTGAAACCTTGGTAATGGATAATGCCAGAAGAAAGAACCAGAAAATCACCTCGTGCATGGTTGCTCCGTTCGGACCAGCGATGATATCAGGACGGAGCTTTACCGGGAGTTCGCCTTGGATCACGGGCGCTTCATAGACAATTCGGCAGTAACTGTTCCTGACCGCACATTACGTCCATCAATCAGGCGAGGAGCTCATGCAACGTGCTTAGTCCTGCACTGCTGACGACTATCCTTCTGCCTCTTGCAAAGTCCCACACAGCGTCTAGGGGAATCTCACTTTCTAGGTCAGGGGCGGACAACGGCGGCCGACGATAGTCCCTTAAAAGCTGACCCAAAACGCCAGAAGGCCCCGGTCGGGGGCCTTCTGGCCAGCTTACTCATATACTCTTGCTCCGGCAAGACGACGCATTTTTACTCCCCCGTTGACAGTCTCCCCGGAATATGGGGGCGCTTAGGATGTCTCACTTATTTCACGAGAGACAGGTCCCTGGCAGGAGGCATTTCAGAGGCGGGAATCGCGTCCGCCGGCGCACCGCCGCAGCCGCCCGGGTTGCTGACATAGTTATCAAGTCCGACCGAACCATACGTTCCGAGGCCGCCGCCAGGGCCGTACGTGGTACCGTAGTTATTGGTGTAGGTCTGGACACCGGCCGCACTCGTGATCCTCATCGTCGCGGTGGTACCGCAGAAAAACACATCCAAGATGGCCGGGCTGGGCACGGGGGTCGAGAGCGCGAAGAAAGTACCGCTGCCATTATTGCCGGTGTAGAAAGCGGCGTGGTCGAACGTGCCGGCAGCATCCTGTGCCTGGATCTTCACAAAGGCGTTGTTGCCTCCGCCTATGTTGCCCAGCGCGATGGCGCCGTATTCCGTGTCAGTACTATGCAGGAACACAACGGCAGAGGCAGCCGTGTCGCTGTTCGAACCCTTTAAGTAGCCGAGCGACCCGGATGCGCCGACCAGTTCGTCTTTCGAGATGGAGAGACTGCCCGCCTTTACAGTCCACCTCGTTGTGAGGTGCGCACGGTTGAAATCGTCCGAGCCGGCCAAGGCACACGTGGAGGATAGCGATATGCCGGCGACGGCCAAGGCGACGATCTTGCAGATGAGGGTCTTCTTCATGTGAAACTCCTTTTTGTCTGAGATTGTTTGAGCCGAGATTCCCAGGATGACCCCGAGTTGGAATGACGCCATCCTCGAAGGACGACATTATCCCTCCCGCTCCGGCGATTAGTCAATGCGCAAGAAACTGCGCAAGAAATGCTCCGAATCGGACCTTGGACACCTTCGAATAGCTCGGCCAAAATCTGTCCGGATAGGGCGTGACTGACGAAATCCCTTTGGCGCTGCGTGAAGAAAGCAGAGGATTGGTTTCATTTTCAAGCCCACGGCTCGTAGGAGTACTGGCATACGCCGCTGACCTCACCCGCGCGCTTTTAGAAGTGCAAAACCTTTCATCTTGACCGCAAGTGCTACGCACTCGATAATTTGTCGGCCTGAACCGCCTCGCGATTCTCCACCACGGACGGGAACGGTCAACCACACCTTTTCCAGGAGAAATCAATGAAAAAATCCATTCTCGGCGCGTTGCTAGTTCTCATGTTCGTCGCCGTCGGTATCGCGGCGGCGCCCCCCTTAACCTTTACTTTCTCGGACGTTCACGCCAGCAAGACAGCTACGGAGACAGACACTTTCGCAGTCAACACGTTCGGGACGATCGCCGGAGATTATGTCGACGCCAATGGCATCCAGCACGCGATGATCCTGGGCAACAAATATCTAAAGACAGTCGATCATCCGAATTGCACGACGACCGGCGGCTTCACCTCGGGCGCAATAGCGTTCTACGGACTCAACAAAACGTGCGCCGCTGCGGGCTGGTGCACCAGCACCAAGACCGGTCAGTACACGGGTTTCGTGTACGCTGGCGGGAAATTCACAACGGTCAACTTTCCGAAATCCATCGGAACACAAGCTATCGGCATCAATGACCATGGAGATGTCGTCGGTTTGTACCTGGACTCCAGCGGCGTTCAGCACGGTTTCTTAAGAGTAGGTGCGAAGTACACGAGTATCGACGTGCCGGGTGGTACCAGCACCGAAGCCTGGGGAATCAACAACAACGGCCAGATCGCCGTCTTTGCCCTTAGCTCAACTGGTGGCTACGAAAGTTTCGTCTACAACGGGAAGACCTTTAAGCAAATCAGCGACCCCAATGCGGGCACCACGGGTACAATTGCCCGCAGCGTGAACGATAAGGGCGACGTAGCCGGCGCCTATTTCGACACCAACGGTTTCGAGGTCGGCTTCCTGCTTCACGGCGGCAAGTATTTTGACGTCAAAGATCCGAAGGCCAACAACAACACCCGCCCGGATGGACTCAACGACACGCTCGAAATTGTAGGACGTTACACGCCGACTTCCGGCGCAAACGTCGGCTTCAAAGCCATCACGAAAACCTCGGCTGGCGATACTTTTGTTTCCACAGTTGATACGGCTGAGGAGCAGAACAACGATCAGCGCGCGGCACGGCAGCAACCGCTGAACACCCCATAGGCTGGCGGGTGGAAGTTCTGCAAGGAGTAACTAGAAGGAAAGACAACGTTGGGTAGTGCGTTCGAGGGTGCTGTTTGAATCCGAAAGGATTCTTGCCGCACCCTTTATTTACTGATGTGCGGTAGATCCTTCCACCGGAGTCGCCAAAGGCGTAATCGTCTGTGCTCCCTCGACTTGAGGCACGGGCTCGGGCAGCGGCCGCTCCAAGGCCACAGCCAGCACCTGATCCATCGTATCCACAAAGTGCATTTTCATCGCGGTGCGGAGGTTCTCCGGTACTTCGGCGAGATCCTTCTCGTTATCCTGCGGCAGGATGACCTCGAATAACCCGGCCCGATGGGCCGCCAGAAGCTTTTCCTTCAATCCGCCAATTGGTAAGACCTTGCCGCGAAGTGTAATCTCGCCAGTCATGGCGAGATCGCGACGAACCGGAATCTTGCTCAAGGCGCTCGAAATCGCCGTAGCGATGGTGATGCCAGCAGAAGGCCCGTCCTTCGGAATGGCGCCTTCCGGTACATGCACGTGAATATCGATATTGCGATAGAAATCGCGGGCTAAGCCCAGTCTCTGTGCCCGCGAACGCACATACGACATCGCGGCTTGGGCTGATTCCTGCATCACGTCGCCAAGTTTACCGGTCAGGGTGAGCTTGCCTTTGCCGTCGACAACGGTAGCTTCCGTGCTGAGAATCGACCCGCCGACTTCGGTCCAGGCCAAGCCCGTAACTAGGCCAACTTCACTGCGCTCGTGCGCCAGCGTATCGCGGAACTTGATCACGCCCAGGTAATCGTTGACGTTATCCTGTGCGATCGCGATGTTGTAATCCACGCCTTCCTTGACCACCTTGCGCGCAATCTTCCGGCAGATGTTGCCAATCTCGCGTTCCAGATTCCGCACACCCGCCTCGCGCGTGTAAGAGCGGATCAGCCCGGATATCGCATCGTCAGAGAACTTGATGTTCTTGTCAGTGAGCCCCGCTTGCGCCATCTGCTTCTTGACCAGGAACTGCTTGGCGATCTCAACCTTCTCCTGTTCGGTGTATCCATGCAGACGCAAAACTTCCATGCGGTCCTGCAGCGCCGGAGGGATGGTGTGGATGACGTTTGCGGTCGCGATGAAAAATACCTGCGAGAGGTCGTACTCAACGTCGAGGTAATGATCCACAAACATGAAATTCTGTTCGGGGTCGAGGACTTCGAGCAGCGCGGCGGATGGATCGCCACGAAAATCCATCGACATTTTGTCGACTTCATCCAACATGAAGACGGGATTCTTTGTCCCGGCTTTCTTCATCATCTGAATAATCTGCCCCGGCAACGCACCGATATAGGTGCGGCGATGGCCACGAATCTCGGCCTCGTCCCGAACTCCGCCTAAAGACATCCGCACAAACTTCCGTCCAGTGGCCTTCGCAATCGACATTCCCAGCGAGGTCTTGCCTACGCCCGGAGGCCCAACAAAGCAAAGAATCGACCCTTTGGGATTCTTGACTAACTGCCGGACTGCGAGAAATTCAAGAATGCGTTCCTTGATCTTCTCCAGGCCATAATGATCTTCGTTGAGAACCTTTTCCGCGCGAGAGATATTGCGGATTTCCTTCGATCTCTTTTTCCACGGCACCGCCAGCAGCCAATCCAGATAATTCCGCGAAACCGTAGACTCCGCCGACATCGGCGGCATGGCCTCGAGCTTCTTCAGTTCCTGGATTGCCTTGTCGCGCACATCTTTCGGCATGCCGGCAGCGTCAATCTTCTTTTTCAGTTCGTCGAACTCGCTCTTTTCGCCGCGTCCCAGCTCCTTCTGAATGGCCTTGATTTTCTCGTTGAGGTAATATTCCTTCTGCGCCCGCTCCATCTGTCGCTTCACTCGCGACTGGATAGTGCGATCCATATTCAGTTTCTCAATCTCGATGTCGAGCACATCCCCAATGCGGTTCAGGCGCTCGGCCGGATCAAAAATCTCCAGCAGTTCCTGCTTCTCTTCAATCGAAAGCTGCAGGTTGGCGGCGATGGTATCCGTGAGCTTCGCCGGATCCTCCATGCGCACAGCCGCGATCATGGTCTCGTAATTCAACGACTGGCAAAGCTTGACGTATTGCTCGAACAAGCCAGTGACCCGCTGCATCCCGGCTTCAATCTGTGGATTGGTCTCGGTGGCATAGCGCGCCAGCCGAACCGAGGCCTGCATGAATCCCTCAGTCTCGGTGACCTGCAAAATCTTGCCGCGCTCGATGCCTTCGACCAGCACCTTGATGTTGCCATCGGGCAGTTTGAGGCTCTGCACGATGTTGACCACCGTGCCCACCTGATAAATCTCATTCGGCTTGGGTTCGTCGATGCTGGCATCGTGCTGCGTGGCCAGAAAGATCTTCTTGTCCGCGGCCAGCGCCTCTTCGAGCGCATGCACGCTCGACTCCCGTCCCACCACGAACGGTGTCATCATGTGAGGAAAGATGACCACATCCCGAATGGGCATCATGGGCAACTTCTTAGTCTCGAATTTTTCCTTGGATGTGGTCACGAATTCTCCCAAAATCGCATCAAGCTGTCAGCTCACAGCTAACCATCTCAAACCCGCCGTCATCAACCCACGCCACCCAATGTCATCCTGAGCGAAGCGAAGGACCTCTGCACCCCGTTCTAAGCCGAAACACCCGACAAAGCGTTTCGCGACTGGCCCAGCCAGCCTACCCGGCCTTCTCCATCATCGCAAACGACGCACTATGCTTCTCCACCATCTGCTGCGTCACTTCAAATTCCTTCACCTTCTTCTGACTCGGCAAATGGTACATCAAATCGAGCATCAGTTCTTCCAAAATCATGCGCAGGCCGCGCGCCCCCACTTTCCGCGCCATAGCCTGGCGCGAAACCGCCCGCAGAGCCTCCTCGCTGAATTTCAGCCGTACATTTTCAAACTCAAACAACCGCTGATATTGCTTCACGATAGCGTTCTTCGGCCGGGTCAGAATCTCTATCAGCGCAAACTCATCCAGATCCTCCAGCACGCCCACCACCGGCAAGCGTCCGACGAATTCCGGAATCAGCCCAAACTTGATCAAGTCCTCCGGCTGCACGTCGCTCAGCAACTCGAAATTCCGCTTGCGCGCCACCGTCGGCTCTTCGGGCTCACCCTCTTCTCCAACTTTAAAGCCCAGCGACTTTTTCCCCGCCCGCCGCCCAATAATCTTCTCCAGTCCAACGAAAGCCCCGCCACAGATAAACAGAATGTTCGTCGTATCCACTGGCGTGAATTCCTGATGCGGATGCTTCCGCCCACCCTGTGGCGGAACATTGGCAATCGTGCCTTCAAGAATCTTCAGCAGCGCCTGCTGCACGCCCTCGCCCGAAACGTCACGAGTGATCGACGGGTTCTCATCCTTGCGCCCAATCTTGTCGACTTCATCAATATAGATAATGCCCGTTTGCGCCCGCCCCACATCCCCATCCGCCGCCTGCAGCAGCTTCAGAATGATGTTCTCCACGTCCTCGCCGACATACCCGGCCTCGGTCAGAGTCGTCGCATCCACGATCGCGAAAGGCACATCGAGCATGCGCGCCAAAGTCTGCGCCAGCAGGGTCTTTCCCGTGCCGGTTGGCCCGATCAGCATGATGTTCGACTTGGTCAACTCGATTCCATCGCTGGTCCGCTGACGGTTCATGTAAATCCGCTTGTAGTGGTTGTAGACCGCGACCGCCAACTTCTTCTTCGTCTGTTCCTGTCCGATTACGTACTCATCGAGGAAGGTCTTCACTTCTTGCGGTTTGGGAAGCGTATTGGGGGTCGCTGCCGCCGGGGTTGCGGCGCGGTCATCTTCCAGGATCGAATTGCAGACTGCCACACACTCGTCGCAAATGTAGGCCCTTGGATAATCGCTTGGCGATGAAATCAACTTGGCTACCGCGTCCTGCGACTTATGGCAGAACGAACAGCGTAGGATCTCCTCAGTGCCTGTTCTATTTTTCACTCCGCTTGACTCCTGTTCCCCTACCTCGTGTTCCCTGGTCTTGCCTCACTTTACCTCCCAGCTCTTTTGCAATCATTGCCCACGGGCAACCGGGAAGCGACTTTTCGCGCCGAAACCTCCCAAACCGAATCGGCGAATGCCGATCATACCCTTATCTGGTCTTATAGATGATATCGTCTATGATTCCGTATTCCTTAGCCTGCTGCGCGTTCATGATGAAGTCGCGCTCCACGTCCTTCTCCACTTTTTCCAGCTTCTGCCCCGTATGCTTGGCCAGCAACTGGTTTGTAATCTCCCGCATACGCAGGATTTCCCGGGCGTGAATGTCAATATCCGTAGCCTGGCCCGATAGGCCTCCCATCGAAGGCTGATGAATCAGAATTCTCGAATTCGGCAGCGCCAGCCGTTTCTTGTTCTCTCCCGCCGCCAGCAAAAGCGCCGCCATCGACGCCGCCTGCCCAATGCAAATCGTCGTCACATCGTTCTTCACGTACTGCATGGTGTCGTAGATCGCCATGCCCGCCGTGATCGACCCGCCCGGCGAATTCACATACAACTGAATGTCCTTCTCCGGATCTTCCTGCGCCAGAAACAGCATCTGCGCGATCACCAGATTGGCAATGTTGTCGTCAATCGGCGTCCCGATAAAAATAATGTTATCCCGCAGCAGGCGCGAATAAATGTCATACGCCCGCTCTCCTCGCCCGGTCTGTTCTATTACCATCGGAACTAACATTTGTTGTGGGTCTCTCACTTTCACCTTACACTCCTGCCCCTTTTAGCTTTGGGCTTCTGCGGGGATCGGAAGCGGCTTACGCGGACTGACGATACAGAAAATCGAGGGTCTTTTCGTTGCGGATTCTATTCCGGATTCTATCCAGCGCTCCATCGCGTGTCAAACGTGCCCGGATCGCTTCCGCAGTCTGTTTCGACTGCTCAGCCAGAGCCTCAACCTCGCGATCGATTTCCGCATCCACGACCTCGATCTTTTCCTCCTCGGCAATTTTTTCCAGCAGCAGCGCAGCCTTCACTTCCTGCACCGCCTGATCCCGTTGTCCCGCTCGCAAGCGGTTGAGATCCATCTTCTTCATGTCTTCCGTCTTCATGCCCTGCGCCGCCAGCGCGCGCAGTCCGCGATCGAGACGCACGTCAATCTGGTGCTCGACCAGCGCTTCCGGCACTTCAAAATCGTTGCGCTTCACCAACTCGGCTACCAGCTTGTCTTTGCCTTCGCGCTCCGCATTATGCTTTTTCTCCGCTTCCATGCCTTCGCGGATTCGTTTCCGCACTTCCCCAAGATCGGCGAACTCTCCCAGATCTTTCGCAAACTGGTCGTTCAACTCCGGCAAGGTCTTTTGCTTCACAGCCTTCACCTGCACCGTGTAGCTGAACGTTTTCCCCGCCAGCCGCTGATCCGAAAAGTCTTGCGGATAATGCACATCGAACGTCCGCTCATCTCCCGCCGACGCCCCGCGCAAATTCTCCGTGAACTCCGGCATCGTCCCCTGGCCGCCAATCTCGACCAGAATGTCATCCATGTGTACCGGGTTCGATCCCGCCGGACCAGGCTTCGCCGGGCTCGCAGCTTCGCTTTCAGCATCCTTCGGTTTCCCGTCGAGCGAAACCTGCGCAAAATCCCCATCGCCCAGCGGACTTCCTTCAATTGTCGTGAACGTCGCCTTCTGCTCGTGCAGGTTTTTCAGCGACTGCTCCACTTCCTCGTCCGTCACCGAAACATCCGGCTTATCCGCCCGCAGCTCCTTATAGTCATCGACCCGAATCGTCGGCATCACTTCAAAACTGGCCTTAAAGCGCATCGGCTCGCCGTCGTGCACATGCAGGTCGCTCACCCGCGGCTGCGACACCGGCGTCAGCCCCAGTTTGTCGGCCTCTTTGCGGAAATAGCGCGGCACGAGAGCGTCCACCACATCGCTCTTGATGCCTTCGGCAAAGCGCTGCTTAATAACGGAGGCGGGCGCATGCCCAGTACGGAATCCCGGGATGCGGGCCAGCTTCTGGTACTTCTGGATCAGGGTCTCGGTCTCGCGGGCAACATCGGCGGCCGGGATCTCCACTTGGATTTCCCGTTTGGTGCTGCTGCTAGTCTCAGTGGGGCTCACGTTTACCTTTCGGTCTGTCCGCCGCGGTCGGAGCCCATGCCCAATTGGGTCAGCCCCCAAGCCACCGGCGTACAGTCTGAGTGTAAAGACAGAAGGAGAGCAGCGTCAAACGCCGAAGCCGATTTTTCTCGCCCATTTTGGGACTTTAGTAACCGTCGTGGCTCACCGAGAGCGACTCTGCCGCGCAGGCCTGAATCCCATCTACCGTCTCCTCCCCGCCGCGCAGCAAATGCCAGGCTTCCTTATAACGTCCATACTTCGACTTCTTCAATTTCGGATACAGCCCAACGCTCCCCTGCATCCTGAAACTCTCGCCCGGAAGGATGTACCAGACATCCAGAGGAATCACATACGCCGCCACAAAATCAAACGGATCGCCCGTGTACTTCCCCCGCCACCCGCGCACCGAAACCACATACCCTCCCCGATCCAGAAACATCGTCGACTTCACCTGCACCCGCACGAAATGTCCTTTGTATTCCACCGCAAAGTCATACCGCGACATCTCGCCCCAGGGCCGCGTCACCGACAAACCATGCTCCGCCGCCCGCGCCATAAAGCACATCTCCGCCCATTCACCCCGCAACTTGGGGTGCTTGATCTTCATCCCGTAATTTTTCATAAAATATTCGCTAAGCGCCACCAACCCTTCCCCGTGCAAATAAAAACGCGGCCCCAGAAAGGCCGCGCTCCAAACTCCTAGAGACTTAATTCTAACTATGCCACACCCCCGCGCCTAAACCAATCAGATAAGCAAGAAAATCACACCCCCCAACCCAAAATGGGAACAGTAGGCACCGCCAATCCGAACCATACCTCACCTTTGTCATTCCGAACCGCGCCCCCTACCCTTGTCATTCCGAACCGCGCAGCGGAGAGGAATCTGCTTTCCCCGGCGGATGACTAACCCTTCGCCCACGCTCGGCTCTGCAGCAGCAAACCCGCGGCAAGCCAATCCTCACAACCAAGCAGACCTCAGCGTAAGATGAAACCGGCCCACCAACCTATGGAACTGATGCAACTCCAAATGTTGATAGCAGTCACCGACGAAGGCAGCATTCAGAAAGCGGCGGCCCGCGTCTACCGAACCGCCCCCGCCGTCAGCATCGCAATTAACAAACTCGAAGACGAGTTCGGCACTCAGTTGCTCGATCGCACCCGAGGCCACGCAATTCGCCCGACCGCAGCCGGAGAAGCTCTTGTCGACTACGCCCGACGCCTAATTTCAATTCGCGACGAAGCCATCGCCGCCGTCGAAGGCATCCGCAACATCAAGTCTGGCCAACTGAGAATCGGCGCCAATCAGAGTATCGGCGAATATCTGCTGCCCCAACTCACCCGCTCGTTTCAGAAACTCTATCCCGGCGTGAAGCTGAAACTAGCCATCGGCTATTCGGACGCAATCCTTTCCTCCCTCAAACACTGGGAACTCGATATCGCGCTAGTGGCCGGCCAGCCCCAGGATAAAGACCTTCGCGGCCACCTCCTGATGCGCGACCGCCTGGTTGCGGTTATGAATTCCACTCATCCTTGGGCGACGCGCGATTCCATTCCACTCCGCCAACTGGTCGAAGGACCTCTAATCGTCCTGACGGCGAAGTCCGAATTGCGCGAGCGAATCGCGGCGACCTTCCAGCGCTTCCATACCCCTCTGAACGTGCAGATCGAGACCGGCACCCTGGAGTCGATCAAGAAAATGGTGGCTCGCGATATGGGCGTCGGCCTGGTGCCTCGAATGTGTGTGCTCGAAGAAGAGGCGAGGGGCGATCTGGTCGTCAAACCAGTGGAAGAATTTCGCGAGGAACGCATGCTCTGGATGGTATGCCGGCGCACTACGCTTTCCCCTGCCTGCCGCGCCTTCATGAAGGTCATCAAGTCAGAATCGAAAGCCTTATACACAGGCGACGCGAAAGCCGCTCCCGCCTTCCCAATTTCCCCCCAGCGCCAGCGCAGACGAGGCCGGCGTCCCGCGGCTGATTAAGCCCCGTTATCGTGGACGTAAATATAACTGCATTCGCGGGAAGGCGAGTCCGTGATAAAAATCTCCCGTCGAAACGCGAGTTAGCCCGGGTGATGATCCCGGGTGCCCCACCCTTCCGCGTTCTGTGCGGAGGGTGGGAGACGAGAATGCCCAGGGGGTAGATTGTCATCCCAGCGAAGCCCACAACTGTTGCCAACGGAGGCGCCATGACCCACACAAAACTTCCAATCTCGACTCTCCAGATACACCACCCGATGATCGCTGCCCTACTCGTCTCTCTTCTGGCATGCCTGGGAGCTCGATCGGCCCACGGCCAAGTTGTGCAGAAGCCTAAGGTCACCACCCTCCACACCTTTACCGGCGGAACCGACGGAGGCAGTCCCTATGCAGGCTTGATCCGTGACGCCGCCGGCAACCTCTACGGCGCTACTTTCGCTGGCGGTTCTGCCAACATGGGAGCTGTATTCAAGATCAGTAAGACCGGCAAGGAAAGCGTGCTTTATAGCTTCGCCGGTAAGCCGGATGGAGAACATCCAACCTCCGATCTGCTCATGGACAAAGCCGGCAATCTCTACGGGGCAAATTACGAAGGCGGCGCTTCCGGTTTCGGAGCCATCTTCAAGGTGAGCAAGTCCGGGAAAGAATCTCTACTGTACAGCTTCGGATCCGGCACCGATGGAGAGTATCCGGGATCGGGCCTCATCCAGGACGCCGCCGGCAACCTCTGCGGCACCACCGGCTATGGTGGCAAGTCCGGCAACGGCACCGTGTTCAAGATCAGCAAGACCGGCAAGGAAACCATACTGCACAGTTTCACCGGAACCGACGGGCAATATCCTTTCTCAACTTTGCTTCGCGACCCCGCCGGCAACCTCTACGGTACCGCTTCCTCCGGTGGCGCTTCCGGCAAGGGAACGGTTTTCAAGCTCTCCCCGAAAGGCAAGGTGACTGTCCTGCACAGCTTTGCCGATGGCACAGACGGCGCAAATCCCTACGCAGGTCTGGTCCAGGACACCAAGGGAAATTTCTACGGCACCACCTACTACGGCGGCGCGGGATGCCAGGGCTACGACTGCGGCACCGTATTTAAAACAACTCCAACCGGCAAGACTACCGTGCTGCACGCCTTCGCGCTATCCGACGGACACTATCCAGACTTCGGAACCTTGGTGCGCGACACCGCGGGCAACCTCTACGGCACCACCTACGCGGGAGGAACTGACGACATGGGAGTCGTCTTCAAGCTAACCAGCAAAGGCAAAGAGACCATCCTCTACACCTTCACCGGAGGCACAGACGAAGGCTTCCCAGTAGCCGGCCTGATCCAGGACCCAACCGGCAACTTCTACGGCGTAACCCTGGGAAACCCTCCCACGACCTACGGAACCGTCTTTAAACTAAAGCCCTGATCCAGAAAGACCGCGCTGTAATCTCAAGCATTCGCAGGCCTTCGCAAATCGAAGGCCTGCCCCCCAACCCAAAATGGGGAATAACAAGCGCGCACCTGTTCACCCATCACAGACGGCAGTCCTCGACGCTGTAACCATAAGAAGTCTTGTCATTCCGAAAATTTATTCTTTGTCATTCCGACCGAAGGGAGGAATCTGCTGAAATTCTTGTCATTACGAAGACTTATTCCTTGTCATTCCGACAATCTATTCCTGTCATTCCGAAAACTTAATCTTTGTCATTCCGACAATCTTAATTCTTGTCATTCCGACCGAAGGGAGGAATCTGCTTCATGCCCCGCGAAAAGCGATACTACGTCTACATCCTGGCCAGCAAAAGCCGCGTGCTCTACGTCGGCGTAACCGGCTTCCTGCTGCCGCGCGTACTCCAGCACAAAAGCAGAGAAGTCGACGGCTTTACCAAGCGATACAACGTCAACCGCCTTGTCTACTACGAAGCCTTTCAATACGTGAACGACGCCATAGCCCGTGAAACCGAGATCAAAAAGTGGCGCCGCGCAAAAAAGATCGCACTAATAGAGCCCTCAAACCCCACCTGGGAAGACCTCGCATCCGATTGGGGTAATCCGATCCCGACCCCACACTAATCATTCGAAACCCCACCCCACCCCACCCGTGTCATTCCGAACCCCACCTCACCCTGTCATCCCGAACCGCGCCCCCACCCTTGTCATTCCGAACCGCGCCAGCGGAGAGGAATCTGCTTTCCCCGGTGGATGAGTAAACTCCAAAAGCAAACGGGGCGGCAAGCGCCGCCCCGTTTGACCGAAAGCAAAATCTACGTCCCCTCACTCCAACCCGCCAGATACTCCTCCTGCTCCGGCGTAAGCTTGTCGATCTTGATCCCCATCGATTCCAGCTTCAACTTAGCCACGCGCTTATCCAAATCATCAGGCACCCGATAAACCTTCTTTTCGAGCGACTTGTGGTTCTTCACCATGTAATCGACCGAGAGCGCCTGATCGGCAAAGCTCATGTCCATCACCGACGCAGGATGCCCCTCAGCCGAAGCCAGATTGATCAGCCGCCCTTCGCCCAGCAGATTGATCTTGCGCCCATCTTTCAGCGAATACTCTTCGACCGAAGTCCGTGTGGTGCGCTTCGACGAAGACAGCTTTTCGAGCGCGGGAATATCGATCTCAACATTAAAGTGTCCCGAGTTCGAAATGATAGCCCCGTCTTTCATCAGCTCGAAGTGGTCTTTGGTGAGGACGCTCTTGTTTCCGGTAACGGTGCAGAATACGTCGCCAATCTTGGCCGCTTCCGTCATCGACATCACCCGGAAACCATCCATCACCGCTTCCAGGGCTTTCGTGGGATCGACTTCCGTGATAATGACCTCCGCTCCGTTGCCGCGAGCGCGGCTGGCCAGCCCGCGTCCGCACCAGCCGTAGCCGGCGACCACGAACTTCGATCCCGCCAGCAGGAAGTTGGTGGCACGAATGATGCCATCAATCGTCGACTGCCCGGTGCCGTAACGGTTGTCAAACAGATGTTTCGTATCGGCATCGTTTACCGCGACGATGGGGAAGCGCAGCACGCCTTCCTTCGCCATGGCCCGTAAACGGATCACACCGGTTGTGGTCTCCTCCGTCCCGCCAATCACTTCCTCGAGCGCGTCCTGCCGCTTGGTGTGCAGAATGGTGACGAGGTCAGCGCCGTCGTCCATGGTGATGTGCGGCCGGTGATCGATGGCCGCGAGGATATGGCTGTAGTAGGTGTCGTTGTCCTCGCCCTTGATCGCGAAAACCGCAATGTTATGGTCGCGCACCAGGCTGGCGGCAACATCGTCCTGCGTGGACAGCGGGTTCGAGGCGCATAGCACCACGTCCGCTCCGCCATCGCGAAGCGTGATGGCCAGATTCGCCGTCTCCGCGGTGACGTGCAGGCAGGCCGAAATGCGGATGCCTTGCAGCGGCTGGTTCTTGATGAATTCCTTGCGAATGATCTGCAAGACTTTCATCGACTGGTTCGCCCACTCGATGCGTTTCTTGCCCAGATCGGCAAAATCAAGGCCCTTAATATCGGACTGCGCTTGCGTTGGTGTCGTCGACATACTTCTCCTGTGGCGCTGAATTAAAAATTACTATTTTATTAACTGTTGTCACTCCGATTTTTACCGACCCTTGTCATTCCGAGCGAAGCGAGGAATCTGCCGTCCTCGCACAACGACTGCACCACCCACCCACAGCCCTTGTCATTCCGAGCGAAGCGAGGAATCTGCCGTCCTCGCACAACGACTGCACCACCCACCCACAACCCTTGTCATTCCGAGCGAAGCGAGGAATCTGCCGTCCTCCCACAACAATTGCACCACCCACCCACAGCCCTTGTCATTCCGAGCGAAGCGAGGAATCTGCCGTCCTCGCACAACAATTGCACCACCCACCCACAACCCTTGTCATTCCGAGCGAAGCGAGGAATCTGCTGACCTCGCACAACGATTGCACCACCCACCCCCAACCCTTGTCATTCCGAGCAAAGCGAGGAATCTGCTGACCTCGCACAACGATTGCACCACCCACCCCCAACCCTTGTCATTCCGAGCAAAGCGAGGAATCTGCTGACCTCGCACAACGATTGCACCACCCACCCCCAACCCTTGTCATTCCGAGCAAAGCGAGGAATCTGCTGACCTCGCACAACGATCGCACCACCCACCCACCCCCAACCCTTGTCATTCCGAGCGAAGCGAGGAATCTGCTGACCTCGCACAACGATTGCACCACCCACCCCCAACCCTTGTCATTCCGAGCGAAGCGAGGAATCTGCTGTTCGTCGGACCAGCGAAAATCTACTTGCGCGCCGCCACCGGCTCGCGCAACCCGGCATCGCTAGCCAGCTTCACCGCCTTATCGGTCGCTTCCCACGTAAAGTCGGGATCGCTGCGCCCAAAATGTCCATAAGCCGCCGTCTTGCAGTAAATCGGCCGCCGCAAATCGAGCGACTCGATAATCCCCTTAGGCGTCAGCTTGAAGTGAGCCCGCACCAGATCCGAAATGATCGTCGTATCGACTTTGCCCGTCCCGAATGTCTCCACCAACACGCTAACCGGATCGGCTACGCCGATCGCATACGCCAGTTGCACCTCGCAACGATCCGCCAAGCCAGCCGCAACGATGTTCTTCGCAATGTGCCGCGCCATATAAGCCGCCGAGCGATCAACCTTGGTCGGATCCTTCCCGCTGAAAGCGCCCCCACCGTGCCGCCCCATGCCGCCGTAGCTGTCCACAATGATCTTGCGCCCGGTCAGTCCCGTATCGCCCATCGGCCCGCCAATCACAAACCGCCCCGTTGGATTGATGTGGTACTTGGTGTCTTCGTCGAGGAGATGAGCCGGAATCGTAGCCTGAATCACATGCTTGAGAATGTCACTGCGAAGCTCGTCATTACCCACAGTCTCGGAGTGCTGAGTAGAAATCACAACCGCATCAACGCGAACCGGCTTGTGATGAGCGTCGTACTCAACCGTAACCTGAGACTTCCCATCCGGCCGCAAATAAGGAAGCTTCCCATGCTTCCGAACCTCCGAAAGCCGCATGCAAAGCTTATGCGCAAAAGAAATAGGCGCCGGCATCAATTCCGCCGTCTCATTACAAGCAAACCCGAACATCATTCCCTGGTCGCCGGCGCCGCCGGTGTCTACGCCCATGGCGATATCGCCGGATTGTTTGTTGATGCTGGAGATCACGGCGCAGGTGTTGGAGTCGAAGCCGTAGAGGGCATTGTCGTAGCCGATGGCGGCAATAGTGCCGCGGACCAGGTTTTGGAAATCTACGTAGGCTTTGGTGGTGATTTCGCCGGCGATTACTACCAAGCCGGTTGCGGTTAAGGTCTCACAGGCTACGCGGCTGGAGGGATCGTCGGTGAGGCAGGCGTCGAGAATGGCGTCGGAGACCTGGTCGGCGATTTTGTCGGGGTGTCCTTCGGTTACGGATTCAGAGGTAAACAGATGGCGATTCTTCGACAAGCGTGTTCTCCTTGAAAGCAATGGGCGTTAACGTCTGGCGGGGTTAATCAGGCGCACAACGGCCACATGAAAATACGTTTCTTTGCGGTCGGTAAAAGGCTAACAGAGAACCCGCAGGGGGCGCAATCTTTTTGGGCTGACTTGCGGGTACCGGCAGTGAGCGGGGTTTCATGGGAGGCGGAGGGCTGGGAACCAGGGTTCAATGGGAGATCATTGGATGGTTCCACCGATAAAACGGAACAAAGCCCAAACAGAACCAGAGGAAAACCCCACAGACGCAGAAGCAGCGCGGGAGAAACGCCAAGTCCCATAGGTTAAGGTCGTCGGTGTTTTTCAAGCTACCGGTAAAGCCCTACGGCAATGGGCCTGGGGTTTGGGGTTTGGGGTTGGGTGGTTGGAGACCGTGGGCGGTGAAGATCAGGGTTTTGGCTTCGCCGTAGTCGCCCTGGGTGGGTAATTTCTGGCCGTTGAATTCGAAATCGAGGGCGCCCGCGTTGCCAGCGCGGATTACGATTTCGCTTTGCGCACGCACTGACCTTTGTGCGGGAGCGGTTAAGAGAGCACGCGTAACGATTTCGCCATCGACGGAAATGGAGAGCCAGGAATCCTCACGGGCCTTGACCACCACCAGAAATGTTCCGCTCGCAGGGGCTGCGGATTGAGGTGGGGTCGCGGCGGGCGGTTCAGGCGGAGGGGAGACGACCTGGGATGGAGTCGACTCGCTCTGTGCTTTCTTTGCGGGCGGTTGCTCGGTCGGCTTTTCAGCTGGCCTTGAAGTGGCGGGGGAAGAATCAGCCGACTCAGTTGGCTTCTGTTCTGCGGAAGATTGTTCGGCGTTCGCGGACGGTGAAGCGGTGGGCGGATTGGCTGGAGTCGAGTTGGCCGCGGGGGCGGAATCGTGAGTCGGATTTTCCGATTCGCGGGAGTAGAAGCCCCAGGCAGCGAAGCCCAGCGCGACGACCAACAGCACGATGGCGAACGTGCCCCAAGGAACGCCGGGGGCGGTGGGATTCTCGTCTCGCGATGGGGGATCGAGAATCGGGGCTTGATCGTCGTTTTCGGATTTCCTGGCGAGCGGGCCGGCTCCGGTGGCGACGAGATAGTCGGCGACGGCCTGGTCTTCGTCCATATGCAGGCAACGGGCGTAGGCGCGGATGAAACCTTTGTTGAAGATGCCGCCGGGGAGTTGGTCGAAGTGTTCTTCTTCGAGCGCGCGAAGCATGCGAGTGCCGATTTTCGTGGTAAGGGAGATGTCCTCGAGGGAAATGCCCTGCCTCTCGCGCTCCTGTCTCAGTTGGGCACCGAACGATGACACGTGAAGGTTCCCTCGCGCTATTCACATTAAATATATGTTATGCGAGTGCCGGTCGTGAAGTTGGGAGTAAGGGCAGCCGCGGATTTGCACGGATCGACGGGGATCGATTTCAGAGCTGAAAGCGACTGGCGAGGGATTTTCTCTTGGCGATAATGACGCATTCGGCTTAGTTTGGCCGGCGCTTCTGCAGCTGGCCAAGCCAGCTCCCGGATGGCCTATGGCCAACTGCTTGCAGGATCCAAACAACGAATGAATTGAGATGTTGAAGAAGCGAGCCGATAGCGCAGCTCTCCAGGACCCTCATCTTCACGTCAATGAGCGTAAATCACCTGTCTACGTCACCTGTCATCTGCCGACGGCGGGCTCAGCTGCTCAAAGTAAATCCGTTTTGAGATATGCTCTGGAGAGGGCATTCCTGAGATGAGTGAAAGCGACCAGGGGACAAGCGGGAATTCGTGGAAAACTCCACTGTTGCATCGCTTGGGCAAGCTGCAACCCCGTGAAGATCAGATATTTCTAGTTTTGTCACTGGTGATCGGCGCGCTGACGGGCTTGGCGGTTGTCGCCTTCATCTTGCTTACGGAACGAACGGGGATGCGGTTGTACCCAGTGGGCGGCGCTCGGTGGCGGCGTCTGCTGTTCCCAGTCGCGGGTTCGCTGAGCGTCGGCTACCTGCTGTTCCGCTATTTCCCCGACGCGCGAGGCAGCGGAGTGCCGCAGACCAAGGCTGCGCTCTATGCCCGTGAAGGCCGAATTACCCTGCGCACCGTGTTGGGAAAGTTTTTCTGCACATCCGCAACCCTAGCGAGTGGAATCCCTCTCGGACGCGAAGGCCCTTCCGTTCAAGTGGGTGCGGGTATTGCTTCCGTGCTCGGACGCCTATTGGGACTGCGTCCCGAAAAAGTGAAGGCTCTTCTGCCGGTCGGCGCAGCGGCCGCCATCGCGGCTGCGTTCAACACACCTTTGGCAGCGGTATTGTTTGCGCTCGAAGAGATCGTGGGAGACCTGCATGCGCCGGTGCTTGGCTCGGTCGTGTTGGCCTCGGCTACTTCCTGGGGAGTGCTCCGCCTCCTGCTCGGCAACAGCCCTCTATTCAAGGTCCCGCAATATGAATTAGTCCATCCTGGGGAATTTGCGATCTATGCCGTGCTGGGCGTGGCAGGCGGACTGGTCTCGGTTGCGTTTACGCAACTTTTGCTGATCATGCGGGGACGTTTTCTGCGCTTCTCGCAAAAAACAGTGTGGTTCCAACCTGCGGCCGGAGGCTTACTAGTGGGTTGCTTGGGATGGTTTGTGCCCCAGGTTCTAGGCGTGGGTTATGGATATGTCGGCTACGCCTTAAATGGAAACATGGCTGTGAAACTGATGGCCCTGCTGGTAGTTCTAAAACTACTAACGGTAACAACGAGCTACGCTTCCGGCAACGCGGGTGGCATCTTCGGCCCTGCATTGTTCATCGGCGCGATGTTGGGAGGCTGTGTCGGGACTTTGGCCCATGATTTATTCCCTGCCTATACGGCAACGCCAGGAGCTTACGCGCTGGTCGGAATGGGCGCGGCCTTCGCTGGCATCGTACGGGCCCCCATGACGTCGGTCGTCATGATTTTTGAAATGACCCAGGACTATGCAGTCATTGTTCCATTAATGATTGCAAACCTGGTCAGCCTTTTCATTGCTTCACGGCTCCAGAAGCAACCAATCTATGAAGCCCTCGCAATACAAGATGGCATCCATTTGCCTTCGGCAGAGTCGCGGCAACGGCATACCCCGCGACAGATAATCCGGATCTTGCGCCCCGCGACCGAGTATCTTCCCGCGGAGATTACGGTTCGGGAGGCCTTGGAACGGGTCCACTCCAGCGAATTCCGAAGCTGGCTGGTTATTGATCGACGTGGAGTGGTTGGCGTCATCAACCTTTCAAAACTGGAGCGGGAGCTAGTGGAAAGTGCCGACAAGAAGCTGGCTGACCTCGTGGATGGGTTTGCCTTTCCGCACGCCCACTCCGATCAAGGACTTGACTTGGCACTCGATCGAATGGGAGCAAACCAGATCGAAATCCTGCCCGTAGTGAGCCGTGCGAACATTCACAAGCTGGAAGGCATTGTGACCCTGCGCGACGTTCTAGATTCTTACGGTGTCAGCCGACCTGCTAAGGCTTAGAACTAGGTGTCGTAACATCGCATTACACTCAATGACCCGTCCGGCCAATTTCCTCAAAACGTGAAATGTTAACGTAAATCATCCGCTAGAATATCCGTCACATTGCAGCAACCTGCTAATTGGGTCCAAAGAGTGCCCCATGAACTACCGCCGGTCCAGTCTTTCCATGTGGCCAGTCTTGTCGATCAAAATTGATTCCCATCTGCTTAGATCCGGGTTCTCGAAAACTCTGATCTAGGCTGATGGCACCGGTTTGCTGATCGAAGTGCGCCATTAGCAGCCAACTCTGCTCATGTCCAGTAATCACCAGGCGGTCGCTATTGCGATCGGCTGCAAGCCAGTGTGTCATGATAAAGCTGGAATCAAATCGCAAGCGAGAAACTTCGACCGGCTTCTCCGGATTGCTCACATCCAAAACAATTAACCCCGGCAGCGCAGGAACCGTTTGAATCCAGTAGTGGCCGACCACTACGGGAACTGCACACATCGTGTGCTCTGAATCGCCGCCTGGAAACGTGTAGACCATCTTTGCCGACGGATTAGCGGTGTCAACGTCTCTGACCCGAAAGAGCCCACACGTAAACGTGGCAACCAACACCGAACCATCAGACAAAAGCCTGGGTTCCGCAGGAAGCAGATTGTGTTTGCCACCGCCAGGATCCACGAGTGAGATGGTCTTGAGCAGGTGCAAGTCTGAAAGGCGCCATACCTGCAGCTGCTCGGTGTCTTGCGTGTCGATCTTTTTTTGAGGCCAGGAATTGGGTGGCAGCGTTGCCCAATCTGCCCAACCCATCGGCGTGCTGGTGCTGACCACCCGGTCCGCTTGCGGCAGGGCGACCAAGCTATATGGCCAGATCAGATCTTTGTCCACCGTCGAATCGATCGCCGATCCTGCGCGGACCACAGCACCGGTTTCGTCTAGTTCGACCAGTCCGCCACCTGGTGCATAACCCTCACCATGCGACTGGAAGGTTGCGAGAACATGCCTGTTCGGCAATCGCACAAAACTGTGCGCGAAAGTATAGCCACTGCGATCCTGAAACTGGCCAATGAGGCGCGGCTGCAACGGGCGGTTTAGATCAAAAAGAAACGTTCGATTCCCCATCCATCCGTTCGCGAACAGCACATTTCCTTGCGGAAATTCGTACTCGGTGTGGTGTGGCATGGTCCCGGTGACATCTACGGGGAGAGTCGCTACGATTCGGGCATAGGTGGCAGAGGAGCGTTCTGTGTCGACGACCGCGAGAAAATCACTTGATTTATGGGCGGCGTCCCCTGACCAGACAAAAATGTAGCGCGATGCTTCCGAACTTCCAGCTCTGGTATTGAGATCCGCCAAAAGCACCATAGATAAGATCGTTAACAGAGCCAAAATCCAGTTTTTCATCTTCTTACCTCGGCGCGCTACGAAGTATACACGTCTAGCATCAGCAGAGACTTCTCTGGCGATGGTTGCCGATAAACCATTTCACTCATTGACCCTGGATCGTGAGCGCAAACGACTGACGCAGAACGTCTTCAAGCGTAAACTGTGAGCCACATGGGGTCCTTGTATTTTATCTCGCCGGTCGCTGTCATTGTGACAGCGATATCCGCATGGATATTAAAAGTGCGGATGCGTCCTCGCATTAGACGGGCTCTCGGCATAAAGGTAGAAAGCGAATCCGAACTTACTTCCATTACCACATGGATGAAGGTAGAGGATGCAGAAGAGCGCGGCAAGGGAGGCAAGCTGCAATGAAACTGATAGAAGTCACTAGAATGAAACTGATAGAAGTCACTAGAATGATATCGCGACGGCTGCGGGAAGCGCTCTGACGCCTACGCCATCACTCAACCTCCTTCTTGGTTGTTGGCGAAAACTCGCGTGGGTGTTGAAAAAGTCCCTCTTTTGAAAAAACTCTCCCGGCGGAGGGATAGAAAATGTCCGCCAAAATCGAGAACGTCGTTTATAGGGCATCCTGGCGCGATGAAATTTCTGCGAATTTCGAGATGGTGAGTTTTCAACAGCGACTCGCCATTACACTCATTAAGCGCGGTTTCGCGGAGACGAGCGGGATGGAACGGCAACCTGACTACAGCGGAATGACGCTAAATGAACGCTTGTTTTCGGCTGGACTACTTATGGATTGGGACACAGCCGTACAATCACGCAATCGCAAGCGCATGGTCGAGTTGCTGAGCAAAGTTGATCTTGCAGATCAGGCCGACCATGCCGCGGGACACAATCCTAGCCGACCCACGGCGATACGGATTCCGAGGACTCCTGTTAAAGATGCGGAGCAGAGGTGGAATTACTTCCGTCGTCTCACGCCGGCCACCTCCTGCACGTGGCACAAGAACGATTACAGGGGCAACACCAGGGCAGGTTCCATCTGGAAGAAGCCAAGGACGGACTCGTTATTTGTCTTAAGTCGCTGCTCCGCCTTCTGCAGGCAACGGGCAGTCAACGCAACTCTTAACAAGCGAGGAAAACAATGATGAAAACTCGAATCAACCAGATTCTGGTCCTAACAGCGATTGCGACCGTATTCCAGATGGTGGCAATGGCACAAATGGGCGGCTCCGTGGACGCTCCCGTAGCACACGATTCATGGACCAGCGGAGCGCCCATGCCGACTCCCCGCCAAGGTGTCGCCATCGGCGCAGTCGGCACAAAGGTGTACGTCGTCGGTGGAGCAACTAACAAAGCCGTAGTCAGTGTCATGGAAATCTACAACACCGCGAAAAACAGGTGGACGACTGGCCCATCCATGCCCACGCCGCGTTTTGTGCCTGCATCTGCCGTCGTCAATACGATTCTGTATGTCTTCGGCGGTCAGAGCGGGAGCGGAGTATTGAACGTCGTCGAAGCCTACGACACGGTGCGCCACACCTGGTCGAAGAAAGCCTCCATGCCGACTCCCAGAGACAGCATTTATGCGGTGGCGGAGAATGGCATCATTTACGTCATTGGAGGATATTCCCCTAACGGCGGAAGGCTGACAACTGTCGAAAGCTACAACCCGGTTTCGAATAAGTGGACCAAGAGGGCTCCTCTCAAGGTAGGGAAATCTCTTCCGGCGACGGGGTTACTCGGATCCACAATCCTGGCTGCGGGAGGTTTGGCAAACTCCGGCATCGTGGCGGACAACGAAGGCTACAACGCTCTCCACAACAAGTGGAAAACGCTGCCTCCGGTTCCGACGGCCCGACAAGGTGGCTGCGCTTGGGGAATACAGGGGCAGCTGTATTTTGCCAGCGGCATTGGCGGCGTGAGTGGGAATCCAGTCAACGTTCTAGAAGCCTACAGTCAACAAAACAAGACCTGGATGACCCTCGCTTCGATCCCACAGGCAGTCGCAAATCCAGGGTCAGCCGACGTTGGCAATCGCCTTTATTGCTTTGGGGGCTCTAACGACGGTCGCTTGTTCCAAGGAACTGTCTACAACGACCTGCAGATTTATCAACCTTAGCGTTCCACCAGAGGGCAACTTCAACAGTAGACGCCTTTCACCATTTTCCTTTTACGCACGCGAGTGCGCAGCAAAAGCTAAAGCTGAAGTTTGGAGGGAAACAAAGCGGGAGGTTTGGGGTTTACGTCTTAGTAGAGTGCAAAGGTATGCGTCCGTTTCTCTTTATCATTGTGTGGACCGTTTGCCTGGCAGCCTCAGCGTCTGCATTCCAGCAGTCGACAAATCCATGGGCTACGATTCCGCGACCGCCGCACGCGGTTTCAGCGCCATACGATCCGCAGGCTGAGCGCCAACTTCTTGACCTTGCGAATCATGCCAGGGCTGAAGCCGGTCTAGCGCCACTGCAAAGCGATGAAGGGCTGACCATGGCTGCACGGAAGCACTCGGCGCTCATGGCTTCGCAGAAGCGGCTTTCGCATGAGTTGCCCGGTGAGCACGCGTTGCCACAACGCTTGGCGGCTGCCAGCAGCCTGCAGTTCAGCGCGGAGGGAGAAAACGTCGGTCTCGCTCCGGGCGCAGCAGAGGTCCACCGGGGCTTCATGAATTCTCCGCATCACCGCGAAAACCTGCTCAATCCCGATTACAATGTGGCGGGATTCGCGGTCGTTCGCAGCGGAAATATGTTTTACGTAACGGAGGATTTCGGACATCGTGAGTCCAGCCCCTAGTCAACGGTTCATCTATAGTGAGCAAGAAAAAACGGGGTCCGACTCTCTTCGAGTCATGGGACGCCCGGGCAGCCCTCCCCCACAACTGCTCACTTAGGAATGTAAGTCCTCTTCTAATTCTTGTGAATAGAATGTCTGACCCAAAGTAGCCTCAGCAACGTGCTCTTGCTGCGTGATTTTGCACTGGGTTACGAGTTGCTGGCGAAACATCGCCAATATCACTCATTGGCGTGGTTTTCGAGTGTAATGCGGTCGCGACAACTGACAGGAAAGCCCCCAGCACCGCGCGGGGAATTTCCTCACCTTGGTTGTACAATTTGATGCTGCAGCGACCCGGAAAAACGTGTGCCGGACAATCTCTGCGAGCTTACACGTCGCATCACATCTACATGCACACAACCATTCTCACCGCTTTCTTTGAGTTCTCTCGCACGGTGTTTTCGATGTGCACGGCCGGCATCGTGCTTGTCCTGATTGCGCTGTGGGCTGCGAAGACCGATATCGCGGGGGCCCGCGGCCTCGACAAGGTCGTAGCCTTGAGCAATCTGTGTTTCGCAGCCCCCCTGGCGGTCTTCGGCGCCCTGCATCTCGCGGCAGCCAAATCCCTCATGACCATGGTGCCTTCGTATATGCCGTGGCGGTTGTTTTGGGCGTATTTCTTCGGCTTTGCGCTGCTGGCCGCGTCTTTAAGCATTGCCACAAAAATTCAGGTGCGCTGGTCCGGCCTGCTGTTCGGGATCGCGATGTTTTGTTTTGTGGCGATGTTGGATATCCCCGGAACTCTCGCCACCCCCAGAGACCGGTTTGGATGGACATTGACGCTCCGCGAAATGTTATTTGGTGGAGGAGGCTGGATTCTTGCGGGAAACGCCATGGGCGGGAAAGCCGGAAGCAGGCTCATTACCGTGGGCCGGGTGATCATCGGGATCGCGGCTATCTTTTATGGCATTGAGAATTCTCTGCACACCGCGAACGTTCCCGCAGTCCCGCTGGAAAAACTGATGCCGGCGTGGATTCCGGCACACCTGCTCATTGGCTGGCTGACAGGCGCAATTCTTTTCGTTGCCGGGGTATGCATTGTGCTCAACAAGAAGACACGGATGGCGGCAACTTATCTTGGTACCTGGATTCTGTTGGTGGTTGTGTTCATCTACGGACCGATCCTGATCGCGGCGCTGAGCGATCCGAGCACCGAGGTCAAAGTTGAGGGGATCAACTATTTCTTTGACACGCTGCTGTTTGCCGGTGCGATTCTGGCGCTGGCCAGCGCAACGCCGCGCACGGAGTGAGAATGGCGCGGGCAGCCTGTTAGGGAAGCGAGTCTTTACCCCCGGTTTCGCCGCGGGCTGTATTCTTGTGCCGCTTCGCGGCTGAACTGCGAAGGATTTGTTCCGCTGAAATGCCAAGTCTCTAGTTCTCGTGCGAACCCTGATAGCGTTTCCCGACAGATCGAACCCAGGTCTCGAAGGGCGCGAGACCTGGGGCACCCGGTTCCTGGCTATGTGTGCAAGAGTTTGCCTATTGACAACAGCGGGAAATCGGGAGGATACTCGCGGGCAACTTGGGGTTGGTTGTGTCTGCGATTTAGTCCACTTTTGTTGAATCCGATCCCCCAGTGGATGGAATGGCGGGGACGGATTTAACGGCGCGCCGCGTGTAGTTTTGCAGGGCTCCCTTCCGCGGCAAAGCCTGCAGTCCCCCGGTCGAACAGAATCGGATGCGTGTGTCGGAATGCGGGTAGCAAATAAATTGAGGGAGGGAATCCTGTGCGCAGAATCAAGGTCCGCGGTTTTTTTGTGGTTGCCACTCTTATGCTCAGCCTGGCTATGGCTGCGGCGCATGCTCAAACCTACACTGATCTTTACGATCTTGGCAGCAAGGCTGGCGATCCGTTGAGCCCGCAATATTCAGGGATCGTCGCACAAGGCCGTGATGGCAATCTTTACAGCACGACTCCAGCGGGCGGAAGCGGGGGGCTGGGGACGGTAGTCCAGGTTACACCTGCGGGAGCCGTGACCGTGCTGTACAACTTTGATGGAACGCATGGCAAGGTGCCGTCGGGCGGACTGACGCTCGGGACGGATGGCAACCTTTATGGCACAACTTCGATAGGCGGCTCGACTAATCTGGGCGTCATATTCAACATCACGCCGACGGGCACGCTGACGGTTCTGCATACCTTTGCGATGGGCGATGGATATTCTCCGGCGGCGCCTCCGATTCAAGCTGCGGATGGAAACTTCTACGGGACCACGGTTTATGGCGGGGCGTCGGCGTACGGAACGGTGTACAAAATGACGCCGGCTGGCGGCTACACGGTTTTGCATTCCTTTGATTTGACGAATGGTTCGAGGCCGTATGGTCCGCTGGTGCAGGCGAATGATGGCAACTTCTACGGCATGGCATTTGGTGGCGTGGGGAACAACCGGTATGGCATGGTGTTCAAGGTTACGGGCAAAGGAACGTTTACCATCCTGCACGCTTTCGATCTGACGGATGGCGGGAATCCTTATCCCGGGCTGGTTCTGGGGAAGGATGGCAACCTGTACGGAACGACTTCGAACGGCGGCAGCGTGGGATACGGGGATGTAATCAAAATCACGCCGGGAGGAACGCTCACGGTGTTGCACTCGTTTACGCCAGCCTCGGATGGAGGGAGTCCGTACGGCGGGCTGGTGCAGGCGACGGACGGGAATTTTTATGGGGTGGGCTACCTGGGCGGGGCGACGAACCACGGAACGATCTTTCGAATTACTCCGGGCGGGACTTTTGCGGCGCGTTACAGTTTTGATGGCACCAAGGGTGGGTCGCCGGAGGTGACGTTGCTGCAGCACACGAATGGCATCCTGTACGGCAACACGAATACGGGCGGCGCGCACAATACGGGCGTGTTCTATAGCCTGAAGGCCAGCCTGGCGGCTTACGCGGCGCTGCTGCCGACTTCCGGCAAAGTAGGGAAGTCGGTTGGGATCCTTGGGCAGGGATTCAACAGCGCCACGGGCGTATCCTTCAACGGGACGGCGGCGACGAAGGTCAAGGTTTCGGCGGATACCTTTCTAACGGCTACAGTTCCTGCGGGCGCAACTACGGGGTTGGTTACGGTTGCGATTCCGAGCGGCAATTTAAAGAGCAAGGTCAACTTTCGGGTGACGCCAAGCATCAAGAGCTTTACTCCGACGAGCGGCGGCGTGGGGACTCCGGTGACGATTACAGGGGTGAGCCTGACCCAGGCGACCAAGGTGACATTCGGCGGCGTGAAGGCGACCACTTTTACTGTGAATTCGGATACGCAGGTGACGGCGAACGTGCCCACAGGCGCGAAGACCGGAAAGATTGGGATTACTACTCCGGGCGGGGTTGCTACTAGCTCGGGTGTCTTTACGGTTACGCAGTAGGAGTGTTGCGCCGGAAGTGCACAGATCCTTCGTTGGGGAGTCCTCGGCATTGCCGAGGACTCCGCTGCCTCAGGATGACATCCCCCTATATCGCTATTGGCCGGTGTTCAGCAGAATCGAGACTCTGCGGAGCGATGATGCGTCTGAACGGACGAGGCGTCCGTCCCTGCCCGTCCCTGCACAGGCCTTGATGTCCTTGTGCCACGTGTCTTTATGGGTTCCAGTTACCTTGGTTCTTTGCCGCGAGTTCCGGGGGCCGCATATAATTTTGTTACTCCCGCTGTAGATTCGAGGTTGCGGTTCATGACCAGGGCCACCGAAGCCGATCACAATCGGCAGAGTCAGGAATTGACCATTTTTCACGATGTGGCCAAGGCTTTGACCTCGTCGCTGGATCTCGACTCCATTCTGCAGACCATCATGGAAAAAATGGCGGAATATTTCCGTCCAGATACGTGGTCGTTGCTCATGGTGGATGATGAGCGCGAAGAGCTTTACTTCGCGATTGCGGTGGGGAGCGCTTCGGAAGCATTGAAGAATATCCGGCTGAAGGTCGGCGAGGGCATTGCCGGTTATGTGGCCAAGCATGGCGAGCGGTTAGTTGTTCCGGATGTGATGACGGATCCGCGGTTTGCCAAGCGTATTGATGAGATGACGAAGTGGGAGACGCGATCGATTGTTTGTTTCCCGGTCAGCTCGCGGTTGCGTGTGCTGGGCGTGATTCAGCTGGTGAATGTGGATATGAATCACTTTGGAGATCAGGAGATTTTCTTCTTGCAATCACTTTGCGATTACGCGGCGATCGCGATTGAGAATGCCCGGGCAGTGGAGAAAATTCAGGAACTCACGATCACCGACGATTGCACCGGGCTTTACAATGCGCGGCACCTTTATAAGACGTTGGAGACTGAGGTTTACCGGTCGTCGCGTTTCGCTTATGAGTTTACGGTTTTATTCATCGATCTGGATCACTTCAAGCAAGTCAACGACACTAACGGGCATTTGGTGGGAAGCAAGCTGCTGGCGGAGATTGGGTATCTGATCAAGGCGCAGTTACGGTTAATTGACTATGCTTTCCGGTATGGCGGCGATGAGTTTGTCGTGCTATTGCCGCAGACCGGTAAAGACGCGGCTTTAGTCGTCGCGAAACGTTTACGCGACAGCTTGCGGACCAGCATGTTCTGTAAAGAGGAAGGCCTCAATCTGAATGTGCGGGCTTCAATGGGAGTGGCTACGTATCCTCACGATGCCAAGACGCCGCATGACATTATTCGGCAGGCGGACGAGATGATGTATCTGGTGAAGAATACCTCGCGGGATAATATTGGGATTGCTCAGCGCGGGGTGATGAAGTAGCTGTGATAGCCGCTGGCTCGCGGCGACCCATAGATATTGTCATTCCGAGCGAAAGCGAGGAATCTGCATCTTCGTGACTTCGAGCGACAGCAGATTCCTCGCTTTGCTCGGAATGACAATTTGAGTTTCGCTGGCAAGAGTGCAGATCCTTCGTTGGGATTGCTCGCTCGCGAAGGAATCCTCGTCCTCAGGATGACACGTATTCAGGATGACAAAGCGTGCTTAGGATGACAGCTCTCGTGAGAGGGTGATCGGTGTTGCGGTGGCGATGGGAGTTGCGATTTTGACGGCTGTGCGCTGGGGTTCTGGCTGCAGCCACTTGCGGATTTCTGGGAGTGCGGCTCTGGTGGCTAGCTCTCCGGCTTTCACCAGGGCGGCGCTGTGTTCGAAGGCGTCGTATTTGTAGCCGTTGACGTCGGGTTCAATCACCATGTCGGCGGCCTGCTTCCACTGGCTGCTATTCATCTCCTGGGCGATCGCGAAACATTGTCCGATCACGTCGAATAAGTGCCGAGGGCCTTCGCTTCCTGCCCATCTGCCTTTCAGATGCACGGCCAGGACGCGATCCGCTCCCATTTGAACGAGCGGGCGAGTGGGCACGGTGTGCGAGAGCATGCCGTCGATGAGAAGGCGTCCGCGAATCTTGACCGGCAGGAACATTCCCGGATAGGCACAGCTGGCGCGTACGGGATCGATCAGCGGGCCGGAATGAAAGACCACGCCTTCGCCAGTGGAGAAGTCCGTCGCGGTTACGGCTAAGGGAATGCGCAACTCTTCGAAAGTCTTGACCTTGAGGAGGTGGCTGAGAAATCCGATCATGCGGGAGTTGCTGGCGAAGCCGTAGCGGGAGAGCGTCCAACTGGCAATGTGTTTGAAGCGAACACGGGCGGCGACTTGTTCCAGTTCGGCGGCGGAGATTCCGCTGCAGTAGGCGGCGCCAATCAGTGCGCCGACGCTGGTTCCAGCAATGTAACTGACGGGAATGTTTTCTTCTTCGAGAACTTTGAGGACGCCGACGTGGGCGATGCCGCGGGCGAAGCCTCCACCAAGCGCGAGGCCGATGCCGACGCTGCCTGGCTGTGAACCCTGGGCCGAAGGGTGCCCGGACAGACCGCGTCCAAAGGCTTGCACCGAACGAATAATTTTGTCCAGACTCTTCACGGGGACCTCACCAATCCCGGCTTTGCCCGGTTACTCTTAACTTTTACCCCAAGCCCTATACCGTGCCCAAAGCTGCAAGTAAGATGCCAGTTCAGGAGTAATCGTTTCATGGCGGGGCTGGCCGCGCCAGATGACTGCTGCGGGTTACTCGAGGTTACTGGCGCGACCCACGTCGCGTGACCAACCCCTGTGTTTCTGTTAGTTTGGGCGTATGGTTCGTGAGATTTCTGCAGGTGGCGTGGTGGTGCGGCACACTCCGGAAGGATGGCAAATGGCTGCCATCGAGCCGCAGCAAGAGTCCGCCGCGGCGGTCGGGGGCGCGGGCAGGCAGAAAAGATCGCAAAAAATGTTACTGGCTCTTCCCAAGGGACTGGTCGATCCGGGCGAAAAGCCCGAGGAAACGGCCGTGCGCGAAGTAGTCGAAGAGACGGGGTTGAGGGCTCTCCGAGTCGCGAAACTTGGGGACATTAAGTACGTTTACGTGCGCAGTTGGGGTGACAAAGAGCGGGTTTTCAAGATCGTCAGCTTTTACCTGTTTCAGTACCAGTCCGGCGAGATCGGCGAAATCGCTCCGGAGATGCGCATCGAGGTGAAGCGTGCGCTGTGGATTCCGCTGGCAGAAGCGGTGCGCAAGCTCGCGTACCGAGGGGAAAAGGATATGGTTCGGCGGGCGCAAGATTATGTAAAGGAGCACCCCGAGCTTTTAGGGAAGACAGACCCGTCCATACGTCACGCAGACCTGTGATCTACAACCTTGACGCCATGTCTTGCGAGGTCTATTTTGAATTCAACTTGATTGAGGCGCGTGCCGCTGCCATCCTCACCCCACATCTAATGCGGCACGCGCCTTGCGGTGTTTTTGGGAGCATCACATCTCTGCTTTCTCCTCCACATTCATGCGATGAAGGCTGGTAAACACAATCGGAGGACAGATAAACTGCGTTCAAGTCATTTTGTCGTGAATCAATCTGTTTTCTTTACGTTCGCTTGCCGTTTTCTCGAGCTTCAGTAAGACCGGAACTGAAGTGGAGATGAGTGGAGTGCGTTTATGATATGGCTGAAGCCATATCCTGATACGAATCGTTTGTAATGAAACGCCGGCGTCGAGCGCCAGAAGGTGGTGCGCCTGCTGGTTCGTCAAGATCGGAGTGCTTGATTGATGAAACGTATTCATAAAGTTGCGGTCTTGGGTGCTGGAACGATGGGTGCGCGGATCGCTGCCCAGTTCGCGAACGCAGGTGTTCCCAGTTATTTGTTCGATATTGTGCCGCCTGATGCGGACGGTCCCGCGCGCAACAAGATTGCCGCTACCGGACTCGAGGCGGCAAAGAAGTCTAAGCCGGCAGCTTTTATGGAGCCGTCGCTGGCCCGCCTGATCACCATTGGAAACTTCGACGATGACCTCACGCGGTTGGCCGACGTGGACTGGGTCATTGAAGCGGTCGTCGAGAATCTAGACCTTAAGCGAGCTCTACTTAAGAAGGTTGAGGCCATCCGTAAGCCCGGGACAATTATCACGACCAATACCAGCGGGCTGCCGGTGGGAAAGATTGCCGAGGGATTTTCCGACGACTTTCGGCGGTCGTGGTTTGGGACGCACTTTTTTAATCCGCCGCGCTACATGCGGCTGCTGGAGCTCATTCCGACTGAAGAAACTGATCGCGCCGCGATCGACTTGGTTTCGCAGTTCTGCGACATTCATCTCGGCAAGGGAATTGTCCTTGCCAAGGACACGCCGAATTTCATCGGCAATCGTATCGGGACCTTCTCCGTGTTGAACGTCATCCGGCTTATGCAGGAGATGGACCTAAGCATCGAAGACGTGGATGCGCTCACGGGGCAGGCCGTGGGCTGGCCGAGGTCGGCGACGTTTCGCACCATTGATCTGGTTGGCCTAGATATTTTGGGACACGTGGTTTCGAACATGACGCGTGTGGGCGGCGACTCGTCTGCTCCACTTGATGAGCGTAGCGACCTCAGATTGCCGGATTTTTACGGGAAGATGCTCGAACGGAAATGGCTCGGCGACAAGACCAAGGGCGGCTTCTACAAGAAAGTGAAGAGCAAAGGTGAAGAGGATGAGCGTCTTGCCCTTGATTGGAAGACGCTGGAATATCATCCGCGGCAGAAGCCCAAGTTCCCTGCGCTAGATATGGCGAAGAATGTCGAGCAGGTGGGCGCGCGGGTGAAGATGCTGCTCGGCCTCGATGGTGGTGGTCCGCAGAAGAACGATCGCGCAGGCGCGTTCCTGTGGCCGGCTCTGGCCGATCTGTGGACTTACTCCGCCAACCGCATTCCGGAGATTTCCGATTCGGTCGTAGAAATCGATCGCGCCATGCGTCTCGGGTTCAATTGGGAGATGGGCCCGTTCGAGCTTTGGGATGCGGCCGGCGTCGAAGCTACAGTCGAGCGCATGAAGAAAGAGAACAAGCCGGTCGCGGCCCATGTCGAGCAGTTGCTGGCTTCTGGAAAGAAAGCCTGGTATCTAGACGATCCTAAAGCCGCATCTGGGCAGGAATATTTTGATCTCGGCACGATGGCTTTTAAGCCGGTGACGGTTCCGAGTGGCGTGTGGTCGGTTGAAGTCGCGAAGAAGTCAAATGGCGTGGTGAAGAAGAACTCTGGGGCGTCGCTCGTGGATTTGGCTGGCGGTGTGGCCTGCATCGAGTTCCATTCCAAGATGAACACGATCGGCAGCGACATCGTGCAGCTCATTTCACAAAGCTTGAAGCCCGGCGGGCCAGGCGACGCGTTTGACGCATTCGTGATCACTAACGATGCTACGAATTTCTCCGTCGGCGCCAACCTCATGCTGTTGCTGATGTCGATCCAGGAAGAAGAGTGGGACGAAGTCGATCTGGCGATCCGGACTTTTCAGGGCATGACACAGGCGATCAAGTTCTCGCCAAAGCCAGTTGTGGTCGCGCCTTTCGGGCTGACTCTCGGTGGTGGGACAGAGATCTCCCTGCACGCTCCTGCGCTTCAGCCGCACGCCGAGCTTTACATGGGGTTGGTGGAGGTTGGGGTGGGATTGCTTCCCGGAGCCGGCGGATGCAAGGAGATGCTGCTGCGCGCGGTGGACAGCGCGGAGTCGATCCGGCCCGGCGGACGGGGCGAATCTGTCGAGCTGATGGAGGCGATGAAGAAAATCTTCGAGACCATCGCCACTGCCAAGGTTGCGACGTCGGCCCATGAGGCTCGTGGCCTCGGCTTTCTGCGGGACTCTGACAGCATCAGCATGAACCGCGAACGCGTGCTCGCCGACGCCAAGGCCCGCGCTCTGGAGCTCGTACGTGCCGGATACGAACCTCCGCAGCCACGCACCGACATCCCTGCCCCGGGAGAAAATATCCTGGCCGCGCTCAAGATGGGCGTTCACCTCATGCGGCAGGGGGAATACATTACCGAGTACGAGGTCAAGCTGGCCACCAAGATTGCCGAAGTGCTTTGCGGCGGTAACGTGACCGCAGGTACGCCCGTGACTGAGCAATACATTCTCGATCTCGAACGCGAGGGATTCAAGTCGCTGTGCGGCGAGAAGAAGACACAGGAGCGCATTCAGTACACGCTGAAGACGGGGAAGACGCTGAGGAATTGAAGGTGTTCACTTTTCCCTTGAACGATAATCAATCGAAAATCATGAACCGACAATCTAAGGTGATTTGAGGAGTTTTTATGCGTGAAGTCGTCATCGCTTCGTCAGTCCGCACGCCGGTGGGACGCGCCTTCAAAGGCACGCTTCGCGCAACTCGTCCGGATGAACTTGCCACTGTGGCTATAAAAGGCGCGCTCGAACGCGTGCCCCAGATCGACCCCAAGGAAATCGAAGACGTCATCCTGGGTTGTGCCATGCCCGAAGCTGAACAGGGTATGAACGTGGCGCGCATCGCATCGCTGCGTGCTGGTTTGCCCGTCGAAGTCTCGGCGCTGACCATCAACCGCTTCTGCTCTTCCGGACTGCAGGCGATTGCCATGGCGGCCGAGAGGATCATGAGCGGAGGGGCCGAGATCATCGTGGCTGGGGGAACGGAATCGATGTCTATGATCCCAATGGGTGGCCACAAAATTTCGCCGAACCCCTGGCTCGTCGATCACTATCCCGACGCGTATCTTTCTATGGGTTTGACTGCGGAGAGGCTGGCACAACGCTTTGTCATCACGCGGGAGGCGGCGGACGAATTCTCGTATCGCAGCCATCAGAAGGCTCTGGCTGCCATTCAGGCCGGCAAGTTCGCAGAAGAAACGGTTTCCGTGCCTGTGAGTTTCACGACGCCCAATGGTTCGAAACCGAAGCGACAAGAGGTTATCTTCAAAGTGGACGAGGGCCCGCGCGCCGACACTTCGCTCGAGGCTCTGCTCGCTCTAAAGCCGGCCTTCCACGTGAAGGGTACAGTCACTGCGGGCAACTCGTCACAAATGTCCGATGGCGCGGCAGCGTCGGTTGTGATGTCCGCGGAACGCGCCCAACAGTTAGGTATCAAGCCGCTGGCGCGATATGTTTCATTCGCCACCGCTGGATACAAGCCGGAAGAGATGGGTCTGGGCCCGGTTTTCGCTATTCCGAAAGCGCTCAAGATGGGCGGGCTGAAGCTCGCAGACATCGACGTAATTGAACTGAACGAAGCTTTTGCGGCGCAGTCCTTGGCGGTGATTAAAGAGGCCGGTCTCGATCCGGAGCGGGTGAATCTGAACGGAGGGGCGATTGCCCTGGGTCATCCTTTAGGCTGCACCGGAGCGAAGCTGACGGCAACAATCATCCGCGAGATGACACGGCGCAACGCCAAATACGGGCTTGTGACCATGTGCGTGGGCGGGGGCATGGGAGCAGCCGGGATTTTCGAGAATTTGACTTAACCTATGGCCGGACCACCCCAGAAAAGCACGAAAGTACAGGGCCTTCGATTCACGGCGGAGACACAGAGGCGCAGAGATTTATTGATTCTCTGGCTATAGAATTAAAGATGTTCTCCGTGTCTCTGTGGTGGAATTCTTTCTTAAGGACTTCGATTAAATATGGCGACGACGACGGCAGTTCCGCAGACCAGGATCTCTGGCGGCGGATTTCTTCTCGAAGAACGCGAGACCGACCAAGTCTTCACGCCCGAGGACTTCACCGAGCAGCACATGCTCATCGGGCAGACGGCTGAGGAGTTCGCCGTGAACGAGATCGTTCCCAACATTGAGAAGATGGAGCACAAGGACTTTTCCATCACACGAGACCTGCTCAAAAAAGCTGGCGAACTTGGCCTCAGCTCTGCCGAGATTCCCGAAGCGTACGGCGGCCTCGAAATGGATAAAGTGACAGCGGCGGTTATTGCCGACCATATTGCGAAATACGCCGGCTTTGCGACCACCTGGGGCGGACACACCGGCATTGGCACGCTGCCCATCGTGTATTTTGGTACTGAAGAACAGAAGAAGAAATACCTTCCCAGGCTGGCGGCGGGAGAAATTATCGGAGCTTATGCGTTGTCGGAAGCCTCTTCCGGATCGGATGCTCTGAATTGCCGCGCCCGCGCCGAGCTTTCCAAGGATGGCAGGCATTACATTCTCAGCGGCGAAAAGATGTGGATCACCAATGCCGGGTTTGCCGACCTGTTCACCGTGTTCGCCAAGGTGGACGGGGAGAAGTTTACGGCGTTTCTGGTCGAGAAATCTTTTCCCGGATTTTCCATCGGCGCCGAAGAGCACAAGATGGGCATCCGCGGATCGTCCACCTGCCCGATCATTCTCAACGACTGCAAAGTTCCAGCAGAAAACATGTTGGGTGAAATCGGCAAGGGGCATGTCATCGCCTTCAACATTCTGAACGTCGGCCGCTTCAAGCTGGGTGCGATGTGCGTCGGCGGGGCGCGCTTGTCTCTCGAAAACGCCATTGGCTATGCGAAGCAACGCAAGGCGTTCGGCAAAGTGATCGCCGACTTCGGTCTGGTTCGCGAAAAGATCGCCAATATGGCGGTGGGCGTGTACACAGGAGAATCTCTTGTCTACCGCACGGTCGGAATGATGGATGTGGCGCTCTCCGAGGTCGATAAGTCCAGCCCCGATGCTGCGAAGGAAACGCGCAAAGCCATCGAGGAGTATGCCGTCGAATGCTCCATTATCAAAGTCTGGGGCTCGGAGATGGTCGACTTCGTTGTCGATGAGACGGTGCAGATCTACGGCGGCTACGGCTTCGTCGAGGAGTATCCCGCCGAACGCGCCTACCGCGATGCCCGCATCAACCGCATTTTCGAAGGCACCAATGAGATCAATCGGCTCATCATTACGGGCTTTTTGCTGAAGCGTGCGATGTCGGGCCAGTTACCGCTGATGCCGGCCATCAAGAAGCTGATGGATGAAGTGTTGTCGGGCCCTTCGGTTGGCGAGGACCTCGAAGGCCCGCTTGCCGAAGAACGCAAACTGGTAACGGCGGCCAAGAAGCTTGGCTTGTTCGTGGCCGGAGCGGCGACTCAAAAATACATGCAGGCGATTCAGGATCAGCAGGAGGTCATGGGAGCGATCGCTGACATGGTGATCGAGACCTACGCGATGGAATCTGCAGTGTTGAGGGCGCAGAAGATTGCGGAACGTAACGGCGAAGCTGCGGCTTCTTTGCCCGTTGCCATGACTCGCGTGTATCTCTCACAGGCGATGGATAAGATCGAGGCCGCAACTAAGAAAGTGATTGCGGCCGTGGCCGACGGGGACATGCTGCGGACTCAATTGGCGATTCTCCGTCGACTGGCGAAGCATGAGCCTTTCAACACGATCGAGTTGCGGCAGCAAATCGCACAGAAGGTCATTGAGCGGGGGAAGTACACGCTGGCGTAAATTTCCATTCATTCTGCAGCTGTGGCGCCAGCCCCGATGCGTCCCTTTCGGTGCGCGTAAGGGCCGTTCTTACGAATTGAATACAAAGACGAGAGCGGAATTCCAGTTTCGCGTGCGACTTCTTGTACAGACTTACCTCTTAGCGCAAGGCCAAGAGCCTCAAGAATGCGCTTCTCTCCAATCTTTTCAATTCCCGCCCAATTTATCTTTGTTGGCATTATTTCTCCTTTGGTGGCGGCCCGCGCAGTTCGACTTAGCTTGTCTTCAGCTTCTCCATCACGCTCTGAATTAACTCCTTCGCGTCGGTCAAATTCTTCATCACCATCTGGATATCCATCACTGGCTTGCCCGGCCAACGTTGGCTCTGGCAGTAAACACCGTGTTGTCCAACCAGCGCCATGGCGTCGGTGATCATGTCCATGGTGACGGCCAGGCGTCCGCGAGGCACGCCCAGCATGGTTTCGTAGTGTTCCAGTTCTTCCTGCTTCTCGTCGAATACCGGCATGGTGAGATTGTAACGGCAGGCTGCCGTGGCGCATAATTGTGATGCCTTGCTGTCCAATGTATTTATTCTTACGTCAAAGCACATAGAAATCAGCACTTGGCATTTGAGCAGGCGGGGTCGCAATATGCGAACCTGGCTGCCGGATTCTGAGTGCTGAACGCTATTTGCTCAATTGCGAAATGCCCAAAGGGAGAAACTTAATGAGAAAGCAAATTGTATTTCTGACCTCTCTGTTGCTCGCGTTCACAGCCCTGGCCTCATGCCAGGACAAAGGTAAGCGCCCCAGTCCACCCGCGCAAGCGCAGTGCAAGTTCTCGGATGGCAAAACCCTTACCATCAACTACTCCAGCCCGCGGGCCAAAGGCCGCAAGATTTTTGGCGACCTTGTGCCGTATGGCGAAGTGTGGCGCACCGGTGCGAACGAAGCCACGACGTTTGTAACGGATGCAAACCTGACTGTGGGCGGAAAGGATGTTCCCGCAGGCAGCTATACGATTTTCACCGTGCCCAACGCAGACAAGTGGACGCTGATCATCAACAAGAAAACCGGTGAGTGGGGCATTCCTTATAAGTACGAAGCGGACGAACTCGCACGGGTAGACATGAAAGTCTCCTCCACACCATCGCCGGTCGAGAACTTTACGATTGCCCTCGCCTCAATGGGCGGCAGTTGCACCCTGAGCATCAGTTGGGAGAACACCCAAGCCTCGGCGAGCATCAGCGAGAAAAAGTAGAGTCAACAAACGTAACCACAAAGGGCACGAAGGTACAAAAAGGAAAGAGCGCGTTGGAACCTTTGTGTACCTTCGTGCCCTTTGTGGTTGATGAATTTACGGTTTCCAGCGCAGGACGGGTTTCCGCGCGGCAGCCGTTTCATCCAACCGCGATACGCGTGTGGTGTGGGGCGCGGCCAGCACCATCTGCGGATCTTCTTCCACTTCCTCGGCGATCGACTTCATGGCTTCGATGAATAAATCCAATTCTTCCTTCGGTTCACTCTCAGTGGGCTCGATCATGAGCGCCCCCGGCACGATCAGCGGAAACGCCGTCGTGTAGGGATGGAAGCCGTAGTCGATCAGCCGCTTGGCGATGTCCATCGTCTTTACGCCTTTTTTCGCCTGCACTTTATCGCTGAAGACCACTTCGTGCATGGTGGGCGTCGAATAGGGCAGATCGTAAACACCTTCGAGGCCTTTGCGAATGTAGTTGGCGTTCAAGACGGCGTCTTCGGTAGTCTGGCGCAAACCGTCTGGGCCGTTGGCCAGGGTGTAGGCCAGGGCGCGAACAAACATTCCGAAATTGCCGTAGAAGGCACGCACACGCCCCACCGACTGCGGACGGTTGTATTCGAACCCCAGAGTGCCGTCGGGCTTTGTGATAACGATGGGCGTCGGCAGAAACGGCTCAAGGATCATCTTGATCGCAACAGGCCCGGATCCGGGTCCACCGCCGCCATGTGGCGTCGAAAATGTCTTGTGCAGATTCAGGTGCATCAGGTCGACGCCGAAGTCGCCGGGGCGTACCTTGCCCACCAGTGCATTCATGTTCGCGCCGTCCATATAGAGTAGACCACCCTTGGTGTGCATAATGTCGGCGATCTTGTGAATCTCCTGCTCAAAGACACCGAGCGTATTGGGATTGGTCAGCATCAGCGCGGCTACTTCTTCGTTCATCTGGGATGCAAGCGCAGCCACGTCCACCATGCCCTGCGCATTCGACTTCAGATTCTCCACCGCATAGCCGACCATTGCGGCGGTTGCCGGGTTAGTGCCGTGGGCAGAGTCAGGAATCAGAATCTTCTTGCGGGGTCCGCCCTTCGACTCATGGTAAGCGCGCACCATCAGGAGGCCAGTCAACTCACCGTGCGCACCAGCGGCGGGCTGTAGCGTGATCGCGTCCATGCCGGTGATGTCGATCAGGTATTCGCTAAGCGTTTGGAGAATGCGCAACGCGCCTTGCGATACTCTCTCCGGCTGATAGGGATGCCCGTTGGCCAGCCCATCCAAACGCGAGACCACTTCGTTGACCCGTGGGTTGTACTTCATGGTGCAGGAACCCAGCGGATACATGCCGAGATCGATAGCGTAGTTCCAGGTCGAAAGCCGGGTGAAGTGGCGGATGATTTCGATCTCGCTCACCTCGGGCATATTGCCGAGGTGCTTTCTTTCGCTAGACCCAAGAAGCTTCGTCGTATCCACTTCGGGCACGTCGAGCGGAGGCAGCTTCCATGCCGCCTTGCCGGGCGAAGACTTCTCGAAAATCAGTCCTTCGTTCTGGTTGATATGCCGAGTAGCCTTGCGAGTGGCGTGCTTCATCGCGCCACCTCCTGCACATCGGCATGCTCTCTGGCAGATTTCGCCAGACGTTCACTCTCGGCGACGGATTCGACCGCGGTATCAATTGCCGCACGCGTCGTCATCTCGGTGCAACACCACAGCGCGGCGTTGCCGAGTTCGGGGTAAAACCTCTTTAAAGGAAGTCCACCGACGATCCTGTGTTCTAGAATTCGCCCGTTGATCGTGTGCGGATCTTCACTCGTCTGCACCACGAACTCGTTGAAGCGGGGCGCGCCGGAGAACAGTACTTTCGCGTGCTTGCCGAACTGCTGAGAAGCGTATGCGGCTTTAGCCAGGTTCTGTTTTGCCAGCTCTCGGAGGCCAACTTTCCCGTAAATCGTCATGAAGATGTTGGCCATCAACGCAATCAGCGCCTGGTTGGTACAGATGTTCGAGGTCGCCTTCTCGCGCCGGATGTGCTGCTCCCGCGTAGCCAAAGTCAGTACAAATCCGCGTTTGCCGTTCCTGTCCGTGGTCTGACCGACGAGGCGGCCGGGCATCTGCCGAACAAACTGCTCGCGGGTAGCAATCACTCCGCAATAAGGTCCGCCGAAACTAAGCGGCACGCCAAACGACTGCGCTTCCATCGCAACAATGTCGGCTTGCCGCGGAGGCTCGACGATGCCAAGCGAAACCGCCTCGGCAATCGAAACCACCAGCATCACCCCATGCTTGTGCGCGATCTCGGCGATGGCTTCGACGTCTTCAATCGTTCCAAAGAAATTTGGCGACTGAATCAAAACGCACGCCGTATCCGGCGTAATAGATTTTTCCAGCAGGCCCAAGTCGACGCGCGCACTATCGGCGAATGGCACAGTGACAAGCGGCATCCCCTGATGATGAGCATAAGTAGCCAAAACTTCCCGATACTCAGGATGAACGCTACGCGCAATCGCCACCGCATGGCGTCCCGTAAGCCGCGTCGCCATCATCACGGCCTCCGCCGCGGCGGTCGAACCGTCATACATGCTCGCGTTGGCTACCCCCATACCGGTTAGTTCGCAGATCATGGTCTGGAACTCGAAGATGGATTGCAGCGTGCCTTGGGAAATTTCCGCTTGATAGGGTGTGTAGGCGGTTAGAAATTCGCCCCGCGAAATCAGCGAATCGATAATCACCGGGCGATAGTGATAGTAGGCGCCGGCCCCGAGAAATGTGGCATAGCCATCGCCGTTTTCGCGCGAGCGCTCTCGGAACCAGTCCACGATTTCGGACTCGGCCATCTGGCGGGGAACCTTGAGATCGCGATTGAGTCGGTACTCGGCGGGTATGGGTGCGAACAAGTCGTCGATCGAACGCACGCCAATGGCTTTCAGCATGGCTTCGCGGTCGGCAGGAGATTTGGGAAGATAGCGCATAGGAATTAGATGTTAATCGAAGTCAGCTTGATCGTCGCGGCGAAGAACTCACTGCCCGCCTTCTTCCGCGACGAACTTCTCGTAGTCGGCAGCAGAGAGCAAGCCGTTCAGCTCACTCGGGTCCTTCAAAGTGAGTTTGATCATCCAGGAGCCGTGCGCATCTTTGTTGATTTTCTCCGGGGCGGTCGCCAGTTCGCCATTCACCTCGCTTACAGTACCCGAAGCCGGGGCATAAAGATCGGACACAGCCTTGACCGACTCGACCGAGCCAAATGTCTTTCCAGCGGTAATCTCAGCGCCCGGCTTGGGCAGTTCGACGAAAACAATGTCGCCGAGAGATTCCTGGGCGTGATCGGTAATGCCGATCGTCGCGGCCTTGCCATCGGATTTAATCCACTCGTGCTCTTTGGTGTACTTGAAATCGATTGGATAGGGCATGATTCTCGCTCTCGGCTCCTGGCTCTTAGCTACATCAAAAAACCTTGTCATTCCGAGCGCCGGGTTTGGGCGCGAGGAATCTGTAGTTTATTGTCCTCGAGGAAATGCAGATCCCTCGCTTTTGCTCGGGATGACAATGCCCGAGAAGTACTACCAAGCCGGCGTTTTAATTCTTCTTCGGACGCTTATAAAACGGTGTGGGCACAACCTGTGCCTTGACACCCTGACTGCGGCACTCCACTTTCACAGTCGATCCGACCGCGGCGAACTCGGGGGGCACATAAGCCAGCGCAATATTCTTTTTCAAAAATGGGGCGTAGGATCCGCTGGTCACGTAGCCAATCTCACGGCAAGTGTCATCCTGAACCTTATATCCATCCCGTGCGATGCCGCGCTCAACCATTTCGAGTCCAATGAGTGTCCGCTTCAAGCCTGCGGACTTAGCCTGTTCCAGTGCGGCACGACCGATGAAGTCTGGTTTTTCCATCTTGCAGAAACGATCCAGCCCCGCTTCCCATACATTGATCGTATCTGAAATCTCATGTCCGTAGAGCGAGAGGCTGCCTTCGAGCCGCAATGTGTTGCGAGCGCCCAAGCCACAGGGGACGACACCGAACTCCTTCCCCGCTTCGAGCACTTTATTCCAGACCATGGCACTACTAGCCTCGTCTGCAGGCACGTAGATTTCAAATCCGTCCTCGGCGGTGTAGCCCGTACGCGCGATCAAAATGTCCCTGAGCCCGCAAACTGTCCCACGGGTGACCCAATAAAACTTCACTGCGAAAAGATCGGCATCGGTGAGCTTCTGCAGCAAGTTCGCGCCCTTCGGGCCCTGAATCGCAATCTGAGTGAAGTCGTCGGAGAGATTTTCGACCTTGCAGTTAAACTGGCGGGTGTTGTCGCGCACCCAGTTAAAATCTTTCTCCCGCGTCCCTGCGTTAATCACCAGCAGGTAATCGTCTTCGCCCAGACGATGCACAATCACGTCATCGACAAACGTTCCCTGCGGATAGAGCAGCGCCGAATATTGCGCCTGGCCAATGGCGAGACGCGAAGCATCATTCATGGAGATATGCTGAACCGCGGCCAGGGCCCCGGGTCCTTGCAGCCGAATATCCCCCATATGCGAAACGTCGAAAATGCCAACGCCGGTGCGAACCGCGTTGTGCTCGGCAATAATCCCGCCCGCCGAGGGATACTCAACCGGCATGTCCCAGCCATTGAAATCGACCATCCTTGCGCCCATCTGGCGATGGACGGGGTTGAGCGCGGTCTTGCGGGCGGTCGGCGCTGAAACAGCGGGCAAAGGTCCCTCGATCAGAGCAGTGGCTGGGCTGCTGGGATGGTGAAACTCATTACCCTAACATGGGGATGCTTCGCGCATCAACCGGAGCGACGCTCGTGAGCACTCGCCCGGGCCAATATGAGGTTGGTGCAGAGCCCTGAATCCTGCGGTTCCCTCGGGGAACGGGCGAGGACAGGTGCACGCCGGCTTTAGGTTGAAACTTCACTGGGAGGTGCGAGAAGAGAGTCGAAAACGCTTCAAATCCTAGGCTTCGGCTTCGCGGATTTCCAGACGGGATTGGCGAAGTGCGGTGGCTTCGACAGGATCCATTCCGGCCTTCAAATCAGTCTTTTCGAGAAAGTAGCGCCAACCGATGTGCCGGTCTTCGGAGGTTTGGCTCTGTTCGAACTGCTTCAGGATGGCCTCGGCGCTTTCCCGGCCTTTAATGACGGCCATCACGCCGCCTGATTCATAAGTGCGCAAGTTGTAGCGGATAACAGCGAAGGAACCCTTGGATTCAGCTTGCATTCAGAAAACTCCACCCCGGAGTACGGATCGTCGCTTTGTGGAACGTGCCCGCCCCTTGTTGCGGCTAGCGGGCACGAGGTCTAAGTTGTTCGTCGCCGATTACAGAGGGCGAACATTCTCAGCTTGCCAGCCCTTTGGTCCTTTGGTGACCTCGAACTCAACGCTCTGGCCTTCCTGCAGGCTGCGGAAGCCGCCCGCCTGGATGGCCGAGAAATGCACAAATACATCCTCGCCAGTCTGACGGCTGATAAAGCCGTAGCCCTTGGCGTCGTTAAACCACTTTACTGTTCCTTGTTCTGCCATTTTGTTGCTTGTATCCTTTTCAGATTATTTACGTTGGTGCGAGTCGGAGGTACTGAGGGCAGGACTAGCTGGTATGCAAGAAGCTGCTCAACAACCGATTTCGTTCTAACGCAGATACAGTATAACAGATCAGTCAACACAGCCGGCAGGACAGGCGCTGTCCAAAGTAACCCGGACATTCTTGAGAACCCCCATCCGCAGCACCGAAACGGACCTCGCAGCCCTACTTCGCGGATGCCCACATTTTATATTTTCCCTTGCTACGGGAGGCGAGCAGGTATAATCAGTTCGTATTTCAGCCGCGACGAAACGGGCTAATGTTATGCCGTGTGCCTTCGCGATTGAAAGAGCCAGCTTGCGCAATCGAACTGCAAGAAAGCACGCTTTCCACTTGAACCGCGCGCCCTGCATTCCGTCGCGACTCACTCAACCAAACCCGCCGACGAAACCTGAAGTCTCGCTTGGCTCACAGAAAAAGGAAATCCATGAAGAAGCTTTTTGTTGGCAACCTCCCTCACAGCACCACAGAAGCGGAACTACGGACCTTGTTTGAGCCTCACGGTAAAGTCGATCAAGTCAGCCTGGTTACCGATCGTGACACCGGACGTTCCCGTGGGTTTGCATTCGTAGAAATGGCCGATGCCGCTGAAGCCGAGAAAGCGATTGCGGCTCTGAACGGAAAAGAATTAGGCGGTCGCGCGTTGAACATCAACGAGGCACGGCCAAAGACGGACCGCGGCGGTTTCGGCGGACCCCGCGGCGGCGGGCGTCCCGGGAGTGGTGGACGATCGGGTGGTGGTGGCGGACGCGACGATTATCAAGGCCATGCCCGCCAGCCTCGCGAACCACGCTGGTAGAGCGCAAAGGTTGATTTTGAGAAGGGGGCTTGCGGATCGCGGCCACGCCTGATCGCTAGGCTACCGTTATGCTCAGGCAGTAATCACGTGACTCCTGATCGCGTATTGCACGAGGTCGGAGTCGTTCCGCGCGTGCAATGCCTCCTTGATCCGGATCTTATGGAAAGCCACCGTGGAAGTGGATACGTTCAAGATTTCCGCGACTTGCTTCATTGACTTGCCTTCCGTCAGCAACTGCAATACTTCGCGCTGGCGCTCGGTGAGCCGGTCTTCTTCGGCGATAAATTCTTTGTCCTGGTGCAACAAGAAGTCGACGGCTTCTTTGCCGATTGCCGGCGAGAGATAGGATCTGCACTGCAGAACCTCCCGGACGGCAGTTGTCAATTCCGCAGCCGTACTCGTCTTCAGGAGATAACCAGAAGCTCCGCGCCGAAAGGCCTCGGCGGCCAGAGCGGGATCTGTATTCATGGTCAGGAATACCAACTTTACCGAACTCAGCAGTTCCTTCACTTGGTGGCCAGCGTCGAGGCCATTCAACAGTGGCATGCCAATGTCGACGATGACGACCTGCGGTCTCAGGGTAGCAGCGATGTGCACCAGTGAGCGTCCGTCCCCCACCGTAGCGACCACATCGAATTCGGGTTCATGTCGTTGTCGATGTGGTTCCAGTACTTCTGCAGGCCGCTGCACAGATAGTTCAGTCCAGGCTCGCCGTTGCGAGTGCGGATCACGCGGTTCTTCGGGCATTCTCCGTTGCAGGCGAACAGGTACCTGCATTGACGACATTGGGTTGGCAAGGAATTGAACTTGTTGAGAGCGAACGTGCGTTGCCGCTCCGAGAAAACCATCCGCGAACTGGAAGTCTCAAGGATGTTGCCCAGCCTGTATTCGGGATACACGTAGTGGTCGCAGGTGTAGAGATTGCCTCGTGTTCCAGGGCCACGCCCTTGCCGCAAAACTCGTGATAGACGCAGAGCTGCGAGTCCTGGCCCATCCACTGCGCTACGGCGGTTTCGAAGTGGTTGACGAAGACTTTGCCAATGTCGCGGCGATACCAGTCGTCCCAAACCTTGCAGAGGAAGTACCCCCAATCGTCGGGGTCGACCGACCAATCCGTGACCACAGAATCCGGATGGCCGGGATGAGCGGCGGGAGAATCTTGCAGCGGGAGGCTAGCCGGATCCCACATTTGAGGCGCCGTGTTCCTGAATACTTTTGGTTCTACACAGGGTATGAACTGCATCTGCCGCGGGCGGATTTCATTTTTCAGAAAGCGGTAGACGTCGAGCGGCCGTCTGGCATTGACCCGATTCACAACGCTAAGCGTGTTAAATGGCACACGATGCCGGTGCAACATCTGAGCAGCGGCAGAGACCTTGTCAAAGGTCGGCCTTCCATCTTTCGCCACTCGATAACGATCATGCAGCTCCTTGGGGCCGTCGATGCTAAGACCTACCAGGAAGCGATGCTGCTTGAGAAACGCTCCCCAATCGTCGTTAAGCAGCGTGCCGTTGGTCTGCAGGTCGTTCTCGATCCGTTGATTGGGCTTCTTGTACTGCTGCTCGAGAGCAACCACCTTGTGGAAGAAATCCAGTCCGAGCAGGGTTGGCTCCCCGCCCTGCCAGGAGAAGACGACTTCGTCACGATCCTGTCCCTCGATGTATTGCTGAATATGGGCTTCGAGAATCTCGTCGCTTATGCGGAATTTGCTCGGGCTTCCCAGCAGATCCTGCTTGTGCAAGTAATAACAGTAACTACAGTCGAGATTACAGATGGGACCGACCGGTTTGATCATGGCGTGATAGGAACGCCGGGCTCCGGCTTGCACCGGAAAGGGAGACAGATCGACCTGAGCCAGATCACGCACTTATCGTGGACCTTTTCTCGGTGCTCGAGGATTTGCCGATTTCGGAATATTCCGGTCGCGGTGCTAGCCTCGGCCCGCCGTGCCATCAGGATCAGGCTGGGCAGGTTGGTCGTCCGTGTCATGCGTGACAACTATTTGTGATCTCAAACCATTGGTGAGGGTGTAGGACGTTCTAGGCGCGCGATGGCAGCGGACTTCGGACTTTTTGCAAAGCGCAGGCGAGGCATTTCGTTATCCACTATGGACGCGGCGTGCACACGGCACATTTGGTGCCTATAATCAAGAGCAAACCAAAGGCATTCATGGGATTGTCTATCACGACACGGGTTGTGCTCTCTCTGAGATCGCTGCTTTTCGGATACCTGAGTGGTTTAGTTGTGCTGGAGTCTCTGCGGATTCTCCGTTTATGGCCTCTTGGCCTCTTCGCATTTTCGTTTGCTTTCCACGCATTTTGTTTCGCTCTAATGACTGTTCTGGGATGGCTCTTGTTCTTGCTGCCTTTTGTTGTAAACGAAAACCCGAAGAGGACCTTCCGCCAGCCCTTCAGTTCCGCTCTTGCCGGAGGAATAGCGGGAGCCTGCCTGCTCACGATTTTGCTCCTGGCTCTCTCGGGGCGATCCGCGTTTACGTCGCCGGGCTACCCAGCCTGGGCTGGATATGCGGTGTGTGCGTTCGCAATGGGGTCGGTAGCGACAGGACTGTACGTTATCTCCCGGAATCGGAAAGAACTGGGTGCGACAATTCAGCCGGGACAGGCTAGGAACAAACTGATCGAATCCTGAATGTGCAGATACGTTAAAACATTTCGGTAAACGGAGAACGCATGCCCCTTAGGTCCACGGACTGGGACTCACTCAACCAAACCCGCCGACGAAACCTGAAGTCTCGATTGGCTCACAGAAGAAGGAAATCCGTGAAGAAGCTTTTTGTGGGCACCTTCCCTCACAGCGCCACCGAATCGGAACTGCGCACTTTGTTTGAGCCCCATGACAAAGTCGATGAGGTAAGCCTGGTTACCGACCGTGACACCGGACGTTCCCGCGGGTTTGCAGTCGTGGAAATGGCCGACGCGGCTGAAGCCGAGAAAGCGATTGCGGCACTGAACGGGAAAGAATTAGCCGGACGCGCACTAAACATGAACGAGGTCGGGCGGTGGCGGCCCCGACGATTATCAGGGCCATGCCCACCAGCCTCGCGAACCACGCTGGTAGCAGTCGAGGCCGCTTATTTCTGAGAACGCAGACTTGCGCAAGTGCGATAAGAGAGCGAGAGAGCGTCGGGCCCTTGTCAGCGTCGTGCTGGCGTCCACCCTCTATTGCGCCGGGCTTGCGTACTACGCGGAGACAAGGCCGATTGATGGCGATGAAGGTTTCTACGCCACCGCGGCCAGGCTAGTCTGGGAGGGGAAGACTCCATACCGGGACTTCTTCTACCAGCAGACTCCGTTGCTCCCGTACCTATACAGTTGGATGTGGGCGATCCATCCACAGTCGCTCATCGCCATGCGACTCATCTCCGCTGCCTGCGGGGGCGTTGCGGTTTTCCTATGGGGCATCTCCCTGGTTTCCCAGAAACGACTGCCGACAAACATTGCCCTCGCAACCTTTGCGGCGGTTCTTTTGAACCCTTACTGGGTTTCTTGGAATGTAGTAGTGAAGACATTCGCGTTCGCAAATCTCTTCATGACCATTGCGTCAATCTGTCTTTATGCTGCCTTACATTCAACGGGGTTGCGCTGGTACTTCGTAGGAGGGCTGGCGCTGGGAGCTTGCACATCGGTTCGTTCATTTTACGGGCCGGTGCTGGTTGTCGTCCTTCTGTGGTCGCTCTACCAGGAGCACCGATCATCGACGCTAAGTTATCCGAGAACTCTTACCTTTCTTGGAGGTTCTGTGTGCGGGCTGTTGCCCTTGATCGCCAGCTTCTTGCGTGATCCGCGCGCATTCCTGTTCAACAATATTCGATACCATCAATTAGACGCCGGATACATGTGGAGCGGCAAACTCGTGGAAGGCTATCAGAACGTCCAGCATGCGACGGGTGTGTACTTCGAGGCTGTCGTGGTCCGTCTACTTGGGTCCCATCCTTATTTCACGATGGGAATCGTGTTCTCAATCGTCGGGGGCATAAGTCTTTGGAAGCTTCGGAAAAGCCAGGAGGGTCCTTACGACGAGCACGATTACCTCTACTTCGAGCTCGCACTCCTGATGCTCGCCACCTACACCATTGTGGCGCTCGTCCCTTTCCCTCCATATGACCAGTATTTCGATGGACCACTGGTTCCATTTCTCGTGCCTTTTCTCGGTGAAGGCTTGCGCATTGCCTGGAGAGCAGGGCAGAAGCGCCTGGTTACGCTGGCCCTGCTGGCCGTGGTTCTCTTCATAGTTGAAATCGGCAGGGAGACCGCCAGTCAATCGGAGGTTGCGGTTTGGCGACTTGCGAATTACGACGAGATGACTCGGGTCATCGAAGCTAACAGCCGTCCTGACGAGACCGTACTTTCCTTTTGGCCGGGATATGTTTTTGCATCCGGAAGGCGATACTTTCCGGGGATCGAGAACCACTTCGTTTACCGGATCATGAATAAGATCAGTTCTGCAGAAAGAGCCCGATATCACGTTGTTTCGCACGACCAGGTCTTGAGCGCGATCTCCCGACGGGAAATACCCCTGCTGGTTCTGTCGCCTTGGCTCGGAGAATATGAGAATAATTTGTCTCCCGGTGATCTCCAGTTGTTTCACGACATCATTAACGCTAATTACTTGCCGCTGAGTAGTGTTTCTGGGATCGCGATCTATCGCAGGCGATCCGCCGCCATGTTCTAGTGTTTTGCTGAGCTTCTCCAGGGTTCTGGGCGACCGGACGAAAGCCTATTTCACAAGGCGCAGTTTTTAAGCGAGAAGCTCTGGTTGATTGTGATTCCTCTGACGCCCAAAGCCTGACCATATAGAATGTCCCCTTAAACGGAGAACTCATGCCCCTTACGTCCACGGACTGGATTGTCATCGTCGGGTATTTGCTGGTTAACCTGATGATTGGTCTTTACTACCGGCGTCGCGCTAGTGGGAACACGGAGGAGTTTTTCATCTCGGGACGCGATGTTTCGTGGTGGCTGGCGGGGACTTCGATGGTGGCGACGACTTTTGCTGCTGATACGCCGCTGCTGGTCTGCGGGTTGGTCGCGCGGCAGGGCATTGCCGGGAATTGGATCTGGTGGGGATCGTGCGTGGGCGGGATGATGACGGTTTTCTTCTTCGCGCGCTACTGGCGCCGGGCTGAGGTGTTGACAGATGTGCAGTTGGTCGAGCTTCGCTATGGGGGAAAGCCGGCGGCATTCCTGCGCGGGTTCAAGGCGATCTATCTTGGACTGTTTATGAACTGCTTCATTCTGGGATGGGTGACCCAGGCGATGGTCAGCATTATCACGGTACTGCTCGGTCCGGCGATTGCGGAGGGGCGTGTGTTGCGGTTGACGATCGGCGGCCATGTTTTTCAGCAGACGCTGGGCGATCCCCGCTACACGTCGTTGCTGCTTTGTATCTTCGTGCTGATTCCGTTTACCGGACTCTATACGTTCATCGGAGGGCTTTGGGGAGTGCTGGTCACCGACCTGTTTCAGTTTGCCCTGAAGATGACCATGATTATCGTGCTGGCCTGGGTCGCAGTGGCGAAGATTGGAGGAATGCAGGCGCTGCAGATGCATCTGCAGGTGATCGAGAACAATGTGCGCGCGACAGGGGTCGAAACTGCGAATCCGGTTGCATTCTTGCCGGACTTTCATCGCGGCCTGACGACAAACGCCCTTTGGACTTTGCCGGTGCTGACCTTCATCGTTTATCTGGGCATGCAGTGGTGGCTGGCGTGGTATCCCGGGGCCGAGCCGGGTGGCGGCGGATATGTGGCGCAACGAATGTTCAGTGCCAAGGATGAGAAGAATTCACTGGGCGCGACTCTGTGGTTCAACATTGCGCATTACGCTTTGCGACCCTGGCCATGGGTAATTACCGGGTTGGTCGCGGTGGTGGTTTACTCGCCGAATGGCGGGCTTCATCCGAGCGCTGCGTTTGTACAGAACCCGGAACAGGGCTACGTGATGGTGTTGCGCGACTATCTTCCTCCGGCTTTGCGTGGGCTGATGGTCGCGGCATTTCTGGCTGCGTTCATGTCTACGATTGGAACGCAGTTGAATTGGGGGAGCTCGTATCTGGTGAATGATCTTTACAAGCGCTTTTTTGTGCGCGGCGCGGATGAACGGCACTATGTGTTGATCAGCAAGGTTTTCACCGTGCTGCTGGTGTTGGGCAGCGGCTACACGGCGATGCAGTTGACTTCCATCAATCAAGGCTGGGATTTGGTTTTGAACATCGGATTTGGGACGGGCGCGGTCTACATTCTGCGCTGGTATTGGTGGCGGATCAACGCATGGAGCGAGATTTCGGCGATGGCGGTCGCTGCGGCCATGACGATCGGGCTCAGCCGGATTCAGTTCACCGGCAATACGGCGCTGGTGTATGCGAAGACCGCCCTCATCACCGGGCTGGTCACAACGATTGCCTGGTTGATCGCGACCTTCATCACTAAGCCCGAATCACAGCAGACGTTGATCGCGTTCTACAAACGAGTGCATCCGACGGTATACGGATGGAAGCACATCGCGCAGCTGGTGCCAGAAATGCCCGAGGTCCGGGATTTGGCCGGCAACGCATTCAACTGGGTCATGGGAGTGGTCCTGGTTTACGGATGCTTGTTCGGGATTGGAAAGCTTGTCTTCCAGCAATGGGCATGGGGAATTGTGCTGTTGCTGCTCGCGGCGGTTGCGGGCTATCTGATTTTTTGGGATCTTTCGCGACGCGGTTGGGCAACATTGTCTGGGACATCAGCGTCGACCGCTCGGGCGGGCACGCCCGCGCCTACATTGACACAGGGTTAATCACGCTGAATTGTCACGGCTTCTTTGGAGTCAGGCCGCAGGCTTTCTTCACTCGACCCAGATCTATGCCCGCGGGAGAGAAGGTCGCAATCTGTGGACCCTGAGGGGTCTGGACTTCTATTTTGAAAATCTGTGCGCCGAGCATCTCGCGAGTGGTCCCCTTGTCCATGGAGAGGAAGTGGCCGTTTACCCAGTTCCAGCCGTGATTGCTATGGGAGTTGTCCACTCGGACGGTAACCTCCATTTGCGGCTGTCCCCAGAAACCGGGACGGTTGGGGGGCGCAATGGCCGCATTGGGACGAAAGTCGCTTAGTTTAAGCTCCCCGCCGGTGCAGAACAGCAGAATTTTCGGGCTGGAGTCGCTTCCCGGTAATGAATTGTCGGCCGGGAGCTCGAACCTAGCCGACTTAACCAGCGTCATCTCGTTCTGCGAGTCAAATTCCGTCCATTTCCCACCGGCGCTGATGCCGGGCTCCTGCGCGAACGCCGAGAAAGTCTCAGCACCCACTAGGATGGAGCAAATAACGACTGCCCGAAAAATAGAATTCAGGCGATTTGTGGCGCAGATCGACCGTAGCATTGCCAAAGCCTTCTTGTTTCCTGTTGTCGGAGTCACGATGTATAAAACCTGCGACCCCCTGAAAGTTGCGGATGGATCGATAGAACCGTCTGCCGAAGACTGCATGGCGAGTCTGGGCCCGGGGCGGGGATAACCTCAGTAACACCAAATGGTTACTGGTGGGCGCTATAGGATTCGAACCTATGACTTCCACCGTGTGAAGATGGCACTCTACCGCTGAGTTAAGCGCCCAGCCTGAATCAGCCGCTATATTGTAGCAAAGAAACAGTTTTTTCGCGGACCTTGTCCATGATAGCCTAATCCGGCAGTCCGGAATCCCGCCAAGGCGACGGGACCCTCAGACGCCTTGCGCGCTACCAGGATGCCTAGCCGAATCATACCCGCGAAGGTGCCGCAAAACCCCTCTTCCGAGGAGACTTCCCAGCCTTTCCCCGGCGCCGAAGAGGCGCAACTTTCAGACCCAGGGCGGGTTCAATCCAGTGTGAGCAGCTTAGCCATGAATCGCGGGTTGCTTTCGATGGCAGCCGTACCGCGGCATGTCGAGGCGGAGGCTGCGGTCGATCAATCCAGTGAAGGACTGAGCGACGCGCAGGTCATGCTGCGAGTGAAGGCGGGCGATCAGTCGGCTTTCGAGTATCTGGTGCAAAAGTATCGCCGGCCGATGCTGAGCTTCATGTATCGCATGGCCCACAATACCGCGGTGGCGGAGGATCTGGCGCAGGAGGTTTTTCTGCGAGTATATCGCTCTCGCGAGACTTACGAAGCGAGCGCAAAGTTTACAACCTGGCTGTACCGTATCGCGAGCAATCTGGCGGTGAATCACGCGCGCGATACACGGCACCAACGTCCGGAAACTACGGTCAGCCTGGATGAGCCCGATCAGGAAACCGGGTTGACCATGGATGTGCCCGACAGCTCGCTGACCGCAGAGGAAGCGATCGTCCGGCGTGAGCGATTAGCAGCCATTCGGCAACGCGTGCAGGCGCTGCCGGAACGGCAAAGGATCGCAGTCGTTATGCACAAGTATCAGCAGATGGATTACCGCCAGATCGCGGAAGTTCTGAAGCTGAGCGAGTCCGCCATCAAGTCTCTGTTGTTTCGCGCATACGAAACCTTGCGCGTGCAACTGAAAGAATTTGTATGAAGGGTGTAGTCATGAAATGCAAGGATATTTGCGAAACGATGCCGGACGTGGCCGCCGGCTTTGGCGCGGTTCCGCCCGAAGTGAATCAACATCTCGAAAGCTGCGCGGACTGCGCCGCCAAGTTGAGTGAGTTCCGCCGAACCATGGCGCTGCTCGATGAGTGGCAAGCGCCGGAGCCGTCTCCATATTTCGACGTGCGGCTCCAGGCGCGTGTACGCGAGGAAGTAGCGCGGCCGCCGGCTGGTTGGTGGCAGTGGATGCGCAAGCCTGCGCTTGCGGCATCGCTGGCTGTGCTCATGGTGATGAGCGTAACTCTGTTCCGCACCGATGCTGGCCGCAATCCTACGGCGGAAGGACCAAGGGCCATGATGGCTGAACCAGGGACGGCCGTGGGCGACCTGCAGGCACTGGACAAGAATCATGAGTTGTATTCTGATTTTGAACTGCTCGACGATCTGCAAGTGCAGAACGATGTGGACGCCAATCCGTAAGTTCGCATTCGTAGCCGAGGTTGCTTCACGAGAATTGAATAAGGAACTGGAAAATAGACCGGGGGATAAGAGTGCGGGTAAGGTCCATGACGGCACGGGTGGAAGCGGCCATCCTCGTGTTGGCGCTGGCAAGCGCCGTGCCTTCGATGGCACAGAAGAATCAGCATCCCCCCAAAAAACAACAGCAGCAGCAGCCGGGGCACCACGCTGGAGAATGGCTCCGCCAGCACCAGAATCTCCCTCCCGAGCAACAGCGTAAGGCGCTGGAAAACGATCCCCAATTCCGCAACCTTCCGCCTCAGCGGCAGCAACAATTACGTGGCCAGTTGCAGCGTTTTAACAGCGCATCGCCTGAGAAGCAAAAGCAAATGCTGAACCGGATGGAAACTTGGGAGCACCTGACTCCGGAGCAGAAGCAGCAAGCGCGCCAACTCCACGAACAGATGCAGCAGCTTCCGCCAGAACGCCGCCAGGCGGTGCGAAATGCTGTTCAGGCGTTGCGCGGAATGCCGCCAGAGGCGCGGCAGCGTGAGATCGACTCTGAAAGCTACAAGAAGCAGTTCTCACCGCAAGAACGAGACGTGCTAAGCGGCGCTTCTAAGTTGCCCCTCGCGCCGGCTGAGCCCAACGAACCGGAACCACCGGAAGAGTAGGCGCGATTCTCGCCATGCCGCTGTTCGCCGAAGGCATCCGTCAAGGTCGCCATCCTGGAAAATCCCTGTAGGGCTACCGCTCGACCCCAGCGGGTCGTGACCCCTTCTACACGATTTCGCATTCCGGCAAAACTCTAGCGTTTCCGACTCAAAAGAAAATCGCCGCCGGGCTTCACAGCACGGCGGCGAGAAGTGAAAAGTAAAGCGGAACTGCAGTGCAGCCCTAACTACGGTGCAACCTCATATACGACGCCCCCTCCATGGAGTCCCCCGGCATAGGTCGTGCCATAGAGCTTTCCACCGACGAGGATCGCTTGGTGTTGTGGATAGGCTCCGTCGCCAGTGGTGCCGAAGCTCCAAAGCACACTTTCCTTATAGGTGGTCGCTGCCAGCTTGTACACAGTGCCATAATTCAGGTTGTTGGCTGCGCTTGATCCGCCCTGATAGGTGGTGCCGTAGAGATTCCCTGCTGAATCCACAGTGACGCCTGCATAATACGGGTATGCGCCGTCCTTTTTGGTATAACTCTTGAAGCTGTAGATGATCTTCTCCGTCCACTTGTTGTTCGAGCCTGGCGTCAGCTTGAAAACCGCTCCGAAGTTAAAGTCGCCACCTGTATAGTTCGTGCCATAGAGGTTGCCGGCCGTATCCACGGTCAAACCGGATTCGGTATTTAGTCCGAGTGAATCTCCAAGGAAATTGTAAATTACCGCAAAGATCCACACGCCGCTAACTTCACGCAGTTGGTAAACCGCGCCAACATTCCAGACAAGACCACCGTAATACGTGGTGCCGTAAAGATAACCGTTCTTGGGGTCGACAACTACTCCGCCGTAGGGAACATACGCGAGGCTGGCACTCGTGGCAAAATAGTGAATCGTCTTGTAAGTGAACTTGCCGTTTGACGCCTTTAACTGGAAAACCGAGCCGCCGCCGAACTTCCCACCGTGTCCCGCAGTGCCGTACAGGTTGCCGCCCGCGTCAAAGCTCAAGGCGCCGTACGGGTTGTACCCGTCGTTGCCGTTAATGTCGTCGAAGCTATGGAGCACTGTCTCCTTCCATGAGCCCCCGGATTTAGCCAGCTCAAACACCGTACCCTGGTTGGCTGGGCCGCCATTAACAGTCGAGCCATAGAGGTTTCCGTTCGAATCGAAGGCCATACCGCCAAATGGGTTCGCACCATCGCTGTTGCTGGGACCGAGAAAGCTATAGATTACCGTTTCGGTCCACGTGCCACCGGAATTCACCAGCTCGAAGACCTCGCCATAGTTGTTGGTACCGCCATAATAGGTCGTTCCGAAAAGATGACCTGAGGCGTCGGCAATCAAGGCGCCATAGGGCTGGTTGCCGTCCACGCAGCTGGTCTGAGTGCAAAAGTTGTAGATAACGGTGTCGGAACTCCACGCGGTTGCTCCGAGGATTAGGGTCACTGCCACTAGCACAAGCGCTTTTACGCGCATAAATCCCTCCTAAATTTTGTCAGCAAAGGTTCGAAAATCGTGACCATCAAACATCCGAGAATGAGGAAGGCCCTTGCCAGGGGGAGCGGCAAAAGGGGAGAGCGGGCTTCCCACAAACAACTATCCGGACGCCTAAAAAAATGTCGAGACATTGTGGGACAGCCGCGAAGGTCTGTCAAGATGAAAAAGTTTGCAGTTCATCCGTCACATAACAGCACGCCAGCGTCCACAGGCTGTGAATATCTACCTTTAGGGTCGAAACGCACTGAGGGCCGTCCGCGAACATCTAGTTCATCGATGAATTAATTCATCAACGCGAGCATTCGGCGGATAGAGAGAGCGGTCTGGCGGATTTCGTCGGCGTCGGAAGCGTCTGGCGACATCTTCAAATATTGTTCCAGATCTTCTGCCGCACCCGAGGTCTGGCCCAGGCTGTAGCGCAGCAGCGCACGCTGTTTTACATCTTCAGGAGAGCGCGGATAGATCACCAGCACCAGTTCGACCAGCGGAAGCGCCTTGCGGAAATTGCGCGTCGAAAGGTGAACCGTCTTGAGATTGTTCAGGATACGGGTCAGTATTTGCCGGCGGCTGACGGCGAAAAGGAACTCGGGCCGCAGCGTCATCTGGCCGGAATAGATTTCGTCAAGACGGCGCTGGCAATCCTGGGGACTGAGGATATCGCCTCCGTTAAAACAATCAACCAGGGTTTCGCGGCCGTCAATGTCGTAGTGCTTGAGCAGAAAATGACCGGGCATGCCTACGCCGAACAAAGGAAAGCCGAGGCGGCGGCCGACCTCCATGTAAATCAGGGCGAGCGTGATCGGAATTCCCAGACCACGGTCGAGCACGTCATTTAGAAAGGAATTTCTGGGATCGTAGTACTTCTCTCGATTGCCACGCAGCCCCGCTTCGCCGAACAAGGTGTGATTAAGAGCGGCGATGGTCTGGCCAGCGTCGCCCACATCCGAGATTCGCGCCTCCGCCATGTGCGCAAGTTCGTCAATGCGTGCGACGTAGGATTCGATGTCGAGGTCGGGATACTCGGTCCGAGCGATGGTCAGGGAAGCCCGTACCAGATCGATATCTTCGTCCCCGACTTGAGGGCCGACCAACGCGGCGAAGGCCTCGGCCAGCGCGGGTTGGTCATGGATCCCCACGACGGTATGCTAGCAGATTGCGGGTCGAAATCGCTGCTCTCGGACGGCTCGGGCGGACGGCTCGGGCAGAAGGCTCACCACACCCCTATTGTCATTCCGAGGAGCTGCCCCACTTCCGTTGTCATTCCGAGGAGCGGAGCGACGAGGAATCTGCTTTTACTACTAGGGGAAGAAGCCGCTCCACTCCCGTTGGAAACTGCAGGAGAGTGTTGTGGAATTACAGAAGCCTTGGCCTATTATCGCCGCAGCAGATTCTTGGCGATGAACAGTGCGTTCGCCGGGCGTTCGGCAAGCCGTCTCATAAAGTAGGGATACCATTCAGTTCCAAACGGTATGTAGACCCGCATCCGCCAGCCGTCGTGCACCAGGCTTTGCTGCAGATCGCGGCGGATGCCGTGCAGCATCTGGAACTCGAACGCATCTCGTGAAATCCGTTCGCTGGTGGCGAAAGCCTTAGCTTGATCGATGATGCTTTCGTCATGCGTGGCCAATCCGTGATAGACCTTGCTCTTCATCAGGATCTTCATCAGCTTGACATAATTGGCATCGACCGCAGATTTTTCCTGGAACGCAATCTCAGGCGGTTCTTTGTAAGCGCCCTTGCACAGGCGAATGCGAATGCCCTCTGCCAGCAACTTTTCGATATCGCCTTCTGACCGCCGCATATACGACTGAATAACCGCGCCGACGCATCCCTGGTTGCCCGGGACGTGGTGCAGTTCATGCACGAAATCGAGCGTGCGTTGCGTGTAAGGCGAACCCTCCATATCCACGCGGACAAAATTCCGCGGGTTCATGGCGGCCGCCTTGGCCACGAGCCCGGTCACGAGATCACGGGCCAATTTCTCGTCGACATCGAGGCCCATATGAGTCAACTTCATGCTGATGTTCGCGTCCAGCTTTTGAGCGGCAATGTCGTCCAGCAACCGGTGATAGAGTTGAGCGCTAGCGCGGGCTTGATCGGCGTTGGTGACGTTCTCGCCGAGATTGTCGATGGAGACACTCGATCCGGATTGGTTTACGGTGCGAGTGGCCCGGAGCGCGTCTTCGACTTGAGTGCCGGCAACAAAACGGCTGGAAAAGTTCTGGCCGATCGAGGAACGCTCGGCGACGGCGCGCAGCCAGTGGCTCTCCGATAGAGAGATGAAGAGCGCCCTCAGCACCGCACGCCTACGCAGGTAGAGAAGATGGGGGTATGACTACCTAGCACGTACATGAAGATCACAGGAATTTGTATCACAACCGGGCTGAGCTGCGGTGTGAGTGCGATCACAGGGACGTGTGAATGATCAAGTCAGAAACACTTCGTCCACATAGCACCACCGCCAGTTTTCACCGGGCTCGAAAGACTGCATGATCGGATGCTTGGTCGCGTGAAAGTGTTTGGTGGCATGCTTGTTCTTGGACGAATCGCAGCAGCCGACGTGACCGCAAATCAGACATTCCCGCAGGTGGACCCAGGTATCGCCCATCTCCAGGCATTCTTTACAACCTTTGCCACTCGGCTTGACCTGGCGAATTTCTTTTACGTGAGGGCAGGTTGCTTGTGCGTTCGGCATTTGTCACCTCTGGAATGAGTATCAAAAACCGGCGTTCGCGCCACACTCTAGTGTCCCTGTTCCTCTAAAAATTTTTCCACTTCCAGTGCGGCCATGCAGCCCGTGCCAGCCGCGGTAATTGCCTGCCGATAGCGCCGGTCTTGCACGTCCCCGCAGGCATAGACCCCGCGAACCCGGGTTAAGACGTTGCTCGTCGTCTTCAGGTAGCCATCCTGATCCATGTCGAGCTGGCCCTCGAATACCTTCGCGTTGGGGATGTGTCCTATGCCCAGAAACATGGCACTCGTGGGGAAGTCCCAGACCTTGCCGGTCTTTAGATTTCGCAGCGTCAGACTAGTGACTTCCTTTTTTTGAAAGTCGTGTACATCTTCGACGACCGTATCGAGAAGGAACGAAATTTTCTCGTTGCGCTGCGCGCGTTCCAGCATGATTTTCGAAGCCCGGAAATGCTCGCGGCGATGAATAACGGTAACCTTGGTGGCGAAGCGGGACAGAAAAATCGCCTCTTCCATGGCGGAATCGCCGCCTCCGATGACGGTAATCTCCTTGCCCGAAAAGAAGAAGCCGTCGCAAGTGGCGCAGGAAGAAACGCCGTGTCCGATCAATTGCTGTTCGTGAGGCAACCCCAGCCAGCGCGCCGAGGCGCCACTGGCGATGATCAGCGTGAGGGTGTGGATGACTTCATGGCCGACATGAAGCTTGAAAGGACTCTGGCTGAGATCGACGCTGGTCACGTGGCCGTGCCGGTATTCGGCGCCGAAGCGCGACGCCTGCTTGCGCATATTTTCGATCAACTCCGGCCCCTGAATGCCTTCGGGAAAGCCAGGGAAGTTTTCCACCAGCGTGGTGAGTGAAAGCTGGCCTCCGGGTTCGTGCCCTTCCAGCACCAGCGGTTTCAAGTTAGCCCGTGCCGTGTAGAGCGCAGCCGTGTGTCCGGCACAACCCGATCCCATGACAACAACGTTGCGAATATTGTCCATAGAGTACGTTCTTAGATTGCAAATTTCAGATTTGGGTTCAGCACGCGAAATATCCGGCAAGCATCACTTGTTTTCGGATGCGGACTTTTCCGGCGCAGTCTTCTTAGCCGCCGGTTTCGCCGCCGGCTTCGCTTTGGTTCCTTCTACGGCACTGACCCGCACCAACTCCGCGGGCACGGTGTTCCTGGCCGCCAGAAGATTGCGATAGTTGGTCACGATTGCGGTCGCACTCCGAAACAGCGGCTCGTACGCGCTCTGATCAGGCGCTGGAGTTCCCTCCGTTCCGGGACACCGCGCCAGCACGACCGACGACTTTCCGAAGCGCTCCAGCTTGATCCGGCTGGCCGGCGTGCTGGTGGACAGCATAGCCGCCGGCGTGGTCACGGCAGATGCGTTGTCCTCGATTGCGACCTGCATCAAATCCTTTGGGTCGCGCACGTGGAAGATCAACGTCTCTACCATATTTTTCGGGTCGTGGCTGAAGGAATACTGCACCGTCGAAAAGGCGGCCTGCACCGAGAACTCCCGCCGAATGCGCACCCAATCGGCGGTGCCGGAATCGGATGAGAATTGCGCGCTCGATCCCGTTTTGAGGAAGTCAGGGCGCTCCTCGAGCGTCGACCTTCCCCGATCAACCTCAAAATCCGGGCTGAAGAGCGGTTGTTTGGGAATGCGAGCCAGCGCGGAGGCAATTTCCTGTTGCTCCTCCGGCGATGGCGCGCAGACGTTTAACATGTTCACCTTGACCTGCGGTTGCGAGGAGGGTTGTTGGGCACTCGCAATTTGCGCCATACCAATGCCGACTAGAACTACCAAAATGTTTCGGAGCACGATCGCATTCTAAACGAAGATCGTGAAAATTCTTAAATCGCAGAATCCGCGGAGGGACTCATAGCATACTGTAGAGAAGTAGCTTCGCTACGTCTGCCAGCAGAGTGGTGGCAAGCAACCTCTGCACAAAAGGGAGAATGCACTTCATGGCAAACTTAACCCTCATCTATGGATTGCGGCTGCTGCCCTCGGACGAAATTGCGGAAGTTGGGGACGCGACCGTCAAACTCAAGAGCGGCCGGGAAGCTCACGTCACCATGCACGTGCTCGAGGGCAGTAAGGATGAGATTGAAAAACAACTGAAGACAAGCCTCGAGGCATTTTTCGACTTCTATCCGGAGATTTGATGGAACGGCTTCAGACCTAGGCAACTGATCTTGAGTCCGAAGCCCGGAGCCGCGTTCCCATCTATAATTTGGTTTTAAGTCATGACCCTGTCTTACCGTTATCTGCGCATGCGGCTCGGCGAAATGGGATTGCTGCCCAGGAGCAGCATGCCTGGCGCATCGTACCTGCTCGGCCTTGACCTGCTGTTGTATGCGCTACAGAAGACGTTTGGGGCTGCTCAAACTATCTTACGGCGACAGCCTTGGCGGATGGGTCAGCTTCCTGAGCTTCCTGGTCATCGTTCTTTTCTCGATTCTGGCATTCCGCTGGATCAAGGCGAAGGCACTCTGGCGGCTGAGAAACCGCCTGATCGTCACCTACGTATTCATTGGCGTCATTCCAGTTGTCATGCTGCTCGTGTTGGCTCTGCTTTCCGCTTACTTATTCGCGGGACAGTTTGCTACGTTTATCGTGACCACCGGTCTGAACACGGAGTTGAAGAGTCTGGAGGCCGCGAATGCCGCCATCGCGCACCAGTTTGCTTCCCAGATACAGCGTGGCGGGGGGACAAGTACGGCCGCGATCGAAAGTTTGCGCCAAACTGACAAAGGTTGGGCAAATCGACAGATTTGTGTTTGGTTAAACCAGAAGCTGGTTCTGAATAGCACTCCCGCGGGAATGACACTCGAGCCTCCCGCGATTGCCGCTCACTTAAAGAATTCTTTCGGCGGCGTCGTTCGAGATCGAGATCAACTTTACCTGCGCGCTTTGGAGACGGCTCCCGTGGGCGGAGGGAACCTGACTGTACTTTCGAGCGAACCCTTCGACCAGAAAATGTTGGGAGATTTGGCGATGAACCTGGGCGAAGTCACTCTTTACGCCACGGGGCTCTCCCTCCGCAAGGTCGAGCAGTCGCAGACCAAGCCGGTTGTGCGGATCGGCGAGGAAAATTCCTCGAACACAATCTCGGTAAAGAAACCGGAAGGAGAATTCGTCCTCGATGCGGGCAAAGGACGCCCGCCAACCTTCATCGCGGGGACCGTGCCTCCAGCGGCAGCAAGTGTGGACCGTCAAGTCACATTTCCCACCACTGTGTTTGTGGTGGATTGGGACAGCGGAGACACATCCAGCCCTGCGGCGATCATTGTGCAGACCCGCGTCTCCAAGCTTTACGAGCGGTTGTTTGGTGCACTCGGAGACTTCGCCCCCACCGTGGAATTTGTGCTTCTCTTCGTAGCAATCATTTTCGGAATCATCGAGCTCATCGCGCTGGTCATCTCTTACCGTCTCGCGCACGGTGACCGGCGCCGTGGCGCAACTCTACGAAGGCACCCAACTCGTCAATCGCGGAGACTTCAGCCACCGCATTCCGGTAAGGTCCGACGATCAGGTCGCTACTCTCGCCACCTCGTTCAATTCGATGACCGCATCACTCGAGAAGCTGATCGAGGAGCAGAAGCAAAAGCAGCGGCTGGAGAACGAGTTGGCAATCGCCCAGGAAGTGCAGGCGCAGTTATTTCCTCAGGACAGCGTTCAGCTCCCATCTCTCGAAGTGCACAGAATTCCGCCCGGCGCGGACGGTCAGCGGCGACTATTACGATTTCCTGACGCTCGATTCCGATCGGCTGATCCTCGCCGTAGGCGACATCAGCGGTAAAGGAATCTCGGCCGCGCTGTTGATGGCAACCATCCACTCCGCAGTGCGAGCTCTTAGCATGCAAGATATCCCGGTCTTGCGCGAGCCCGCAGCCGTCGGTGCGGCGCTTGGTTCGGATGTAATGTTGGCGTCGGGTGTACGCAGTGTCGACGTCTCTCCGGGTGCGTTGCTTTCACTGCTGAACCACCAGCTCTTTGAAAGCACTCCCGCAGAGAAGTACGCAACGTTATTTCTCGGCATCTACAACGGCGCCGAGCGCAAGCTTACCTACAGCAACGGAGGTCATCTGCCGCCCATAATCATGAGCGAAGACGGCTCCATACGTCGGTTGGAATGCGGCGGAACCGTAGTCGGCCTGTTCGACCAAAGAAGCTATGACGAAGAATCAGTCGAGTTACGCCGCGGCGAGATTTTCCTCGGCTACACGGACGGTGTCACCGAACCGGAAAATGATTTCGGAGAATTTGGCGAGCAGCGATTAATTGAACTATTGCGCGAGAACCGCGAATTACCCTTACCCCGAATCAGCGAAATTATCACCGCTGCCGTCGATGACTGGATCGGCGCCAACGAGCAACCGGACGACGTAACCCTGGTCCTCGCCCGCGCAAGATAGGCCTTCGCAAACCTGCAAGAAACTGTCATCCCGAGCGGAGCGAAGCGAAGTCGAGGGACCTTGTGTTTCAAATTCGCGCATCAATCAACGGTGAGCAAAGCTGTAAGCCACCCCATACGCCGAATCACCGCTGGCATAAATCGGAAAAGCGCGCTCCAGTTTGTGATGTCCCGTCTTGTGCAACAGATAACTGACCGCAACCACTCCAGCCGTTCTCCCTCCCGAAAAAGACCAACTGGCCAGCCGTTCCACTCTCGCAAAGCGTCTTGGCCATGGGATCGAGTTCCCGTCCACCATCGCTCAGGTTGTGGTGCGTTATGCCAAAATCTACAGCCTCCAACGCAGCATGGCTGGCAAAAAGCACCCAGTTGGCGGCGTCCCAAAATCGATGTTTGGGCAGATCGGGCAAAACTTTGAGCAGTAGCCGAGCCAGAGACCAACATCGCCATGAGAACAAGCCGAAGTCTTACGCCCCATCCCATGAGCCCAATCTAAAAGTCGCAAGACGACCCATCCAGATCACGTAGGTATGCAAGAGCTTTATCGCGACCGAATCGGGAAAAATGCGAACCGACTTCTCTTCGGGGAGACTCTTTTGGTACATCCGATAATTCTGTTGACGTTCATTTTGCCTTCCACGATACATCGCCCTCATTCGCTGCAACCCTTCCCTCGCAGCGGCAACTCTATCCCTGTCGCAATTTATTTGGAGTCATTGGAGGAATTGATGCTCCCTGCAACAGCGAACCGCAACGCTCGTCCCGGCCGCTCAGTAACAGCTTCCAAACGCTCTGTCTCTCTCTGATACTTCCACATTCGCGTTAGCGCAGACGCAGAACGCCGATCTCGTGCGCACACGTGTCGACCCCGCCAATCGCGTTCCCCTAAGAGGACATCACCCCGCATGGGCGAGTGCTCAGAACGACGTCGGCGCCGTTCCCGCCGAACTGCCGATTGATAGACTGACCATGGTTCTCGACCGTGCGCCCCAACGGGAACAGGCATACACCCAATTCTTGCAGGACCAGCAAAACCCAGCGTCGCCTGATTACCACCATTGGCTAACGCCGGTTGAGATCGGCAAGCGCTTCGGGGCCTCCTCGCATGACATCCATGCGGTCACGGTCTGGCTGCAGTCACAAAACCTCCATGTCGACTCCGTTTCCAACAGCCGAGTGAGAATTGTTTTCAGTGGCCCGGCATCCGCCGTTGCCAATGCCTTTGGAGTGGAGATGCACTACTTCAAGGTAGGCGGCGAAACGCGCATCTCCATCAATGCCGAGCCCCGGGTACCTGCGGCGCTGGCTGCCGTAATTAAGTCCATCAGCGGACTCCACACGATCAAGATTTACCCGCAACATGGGGTGTCTCGTGTGCAAGCGCCGGGGGATAGCCTCTCGTGGGGCGCTGGTAGCGTCTCGTCCGACGGCAGCGGATTCACTTGCGGCGGCACGCCCTGCTACGTCATCTTTCCCGCGGACTTCGCCACGATCTATAACGTCAAAGGGATCACAGGTGGCATCAATGGCGCAGGTCAAACAATCGCCGTCGTTGGCCGTTCTGGCGTGTGCGATTCAGACATTTCGAACTTTGCCAGCGCCGCGGCAGTCATTGCAACATTCCTACCGTCATCGTTCCCCCGCTCGGCTTTACTCCACCTGCCCCGGTCTGCACTGGGAGCGCGTCGGGGGATCAGGGCGAGGCTACCCTCGATGTGACCCGCTCTGGCAGCATTGCGCAAGGCGCGACGATCGATCTTGTGTCGTCAGCCAGCAACCCCACACAGCACGAAGGACGGTATCCAATTTGCCACCGAATATGTTGTCGATACCACACCGGTCGCTGCCCGGATCATGAACATTAGCTTCTCGCAGTGCGAGGCCGATGCTCTCCAACCGGGCGTCGCGTATTCGGGGACAGCTTAATTTCGCGCAGGCCGCCGGGGAAGGTATATCGGTTTTCGTCTCGTCCGACGATTCCGCGGCAGCCGGTTGTGATCAGTCTTTTGCGACCCCGCCCGCACCCAAATACTCAGTCCGAATTCGAATCTGCTCATCAAGCTACGCGACTTGCGTCGGCGGCACTGAGTTCGCGGACTTTGCTAACCCTGGTCAATATTGGGCTCAACCAATCGCCGGGGCTTCGAATCCGCCCTCGGCTATATCCCGGAGGGCGCCTGGAACTTCGCGCCGATGAACGCTCAGAATCAGCTTCAGGTTGCCGGGACCGGAGGTGGAGTCAGTGCGTACATCGCAACACCGTCCTGGCAGAAGGGTACTGGCGTGCCAAGCACGAGATCGGGGCGCTACACTCCCGATGTTGCCTTCAGCGCTTCACAACACGATGCCTACTTCGCCTGCTTGGCAGCTAACAATCAGTGCCCAAGCAACGGCTTTGTAATATTCGCGGGTACCTCCGCATCCGCCCCGGACATGGCCGGGATCGCTGCCCTTCTAAATCAGAAGCAAGGCTCTGCTCAAGGATTGCTCAATCCCAACCTCTACACTCTCGCAGCGACTCCGAACAACGGCGTATTCCACGATGTTACGGTTGCCACTAGCGGCGTCACGAACTGCGCCGTCACCACGCCCAGCATGTGCAACAACAGTACGGCCGGACCTACTACTCTTACCGGCGGCCTCAGCGGCTACCTGGTTAATACCGGCTACGACGAAGCCACCGGCCTCGGTTCCATCAACGTCGCGAACCTGCTCACAAACTGGGCGTCCACCACCGTCGCCACCACCACTACCCTGACCATTTCACCCGCGGCCCCGGTGAATTTTGGAACGAGCGTGACTCTCACCGCCACAGTGAAGCCCTCTGCCAGTTCCACGAAAACGCCAACCGGAACTGTGACTTTCTCCGATGCGGTAATCGGCAAGCTAGGTACGGGAGCATTAAATAGCTCAGGCGTGGCCACGCTTACCAGCACCACGCTGGCTGCAGCATCGTACTCGATCACTGCGACCTACGCCGGAGATACGAACTTCTCCGGATCCCTTTCTTCCGCAGTACCCTACAACGTGCAGGACTTCAAAATCACGCCCAGCCCCACCACCGTTACCGTGACCGCGCCCGGACAGAGCGGCATGTCGACGCTGACCATCACTCCGCTCGGCGGCTTCAGCCAGGCCTTGACTTACAGTTGCACCGGGCTGCCTTCGGAAGCGACCTGCACCTTCGCCGCTGCATCCGCCACGAGTGAAACCCTGACCATCGCGACCATGGCTCCCTCCGCTAAGCTAGATAAAGACCCCTTCGGCCCCCGCCGCAGGATCTTCTACGCGCTGCTGATCCCCGGCTTTCTGGGATTTGTCTCAATGACAAGAAACAAAAAGCTCAAACTGGGTGGAGTCCACCTCCTAAGCCTCATCGCAGTCCTGGCACTTTCCACTCTGTGGATGCCGGCTTGCGGAGGCGGCGGAAGCAGCGCACCCAGCAACCCCGGCACTCCAACGGGGACCAGCACAATCACAGTCACAGCGACCACCGGAGGCACGACTCCTCACCCATCCGACAGCAGTTACGCTGACGGTGCAATAAAATAGCGCCCGGGGTTATTCTTAGAGAGTGTCGACGGCACTCGTGACCCTGGAGCACTTTCGTGATATCCCCAGAAGCCCTTCTGGCGAAGGGAAAACTGGAGTGGGCGGGCATCGAATGCTGGCTCGCCGACGGCAACCTGGTGCGTATGGATTGGCTGCTGTCGAACGCGATCGGCGGCATTCGTTTGCAGGTGCGTGGAGCGGACCCCGAGTCGGCCCGCGCGGTGCTTGAGGAACCGATCCCGCCCGAATTCAGCGAAGAGGAAGTTGGCGAACCATTTGCTCAACCGCGCTGTCCACGGTGTTACTCGCTCGACATCGGTTTTGAAACTCTCGACCGCTTCTGGACCTTTGGCCTGTGGTTGCTGCTGTCTTTTCCGATTCCCATCCGGAAGGGCCATTGGAAGTGCTACACCTGCAACGTCGAATGGGTGGAGGAGTCTAATCTCTTGCCCGGTTTGCCGATATCCAAAGTGTGGCTATCGCACCCTCTCCCGCTCTGCCCAAGCCCGGAGCCCGGCTTCGTGGCCCGCCAACCGATCCTGACCGGAGACGAAAAAGTCTTTGGCTACGAGCTGCTGTTTCGGGATGGCGTGGATGACTACTTCCGTAACCCCGATCCTGATGTGGCTTCGCGCAGCACCTTGAGCACGTCGATGTTGATGGGCCTCGATGTTTTGTGCGACGGACGCCGGGCCTTCATCAATGTCACCCGCGACGTGCTGCTCAAGGACTACATCACTCTGCTGCCTTCGTCGCAAACCGTGGTGGAGATTCTGGAAAGCGTTCCGCCGGACGACGTGGTCATGGCGGCTTGCCAGCGGCTGAAGGAAGCCGGGTATTTGATCGCGCTCGATGACTTCGCAACTGACGATCCCCGCCAGCCGCTCACCGACCTGGCGGACATTATCAAGGTTGACTTGAGAACCACGCCGCCGGAGAAAGCAGCGGAGTTGGTAAAACGGCACGGACCCTGGCGTTGTCGCATGCTGGCTGAAAAAGTGGAAACCCGGGAAGAATTTCTGACCGCTAAGAAAGCCGGCTTCGTCTATTTCCAGGGATACTTCTTCCGCCGCCCGGAAATGTTCAACACCCATGAGATCCCCACCAACCAGGTCAACTACCTGCGCATGTGGCAGGCCGTGGCCCGGCCGGAGCTGGACATACGTGAAGTGGAACAGGTGATCAAAGGTGAAGCATCGCTGTGCTATCGCCTGTTGCGGTACATGAATTCCGCGGCCTTTGGATTCGGCAATGAAATTCACTCCGTCCGGCACGCGCTTCTCTTTTTGGGTGAGCGCGAAGTGCGCCGCTGGATCCGGCTGGTGGCCACGCTCGGCGCCGGGCAGGATAAGACCAGCGACCTCGTACTCTCTGCTCTGGTGAGAGGACGCTTCTGCGAGCTGCTTTCCCCTGGGTTCAGAGCCGGAGAGTCAGACTTGTTCCTGATGGGGTTGCTGTCCTTGATGGATGCAATTCTAGAAATCCCGATGACTCGCGTCCTCGAAAACGTTCCAGTCGATCAGGAGAGCAAGGCGGTGCTACTCGGCGGGGCCAGCCGGTTGCGTCCGTTTTATCAGCTGATGCTGGCGCAGGAGTCCGGCGAGTGGCAAACTGCCGGCGACCTGGCGCGGCAGTTGCACCTCGGTGAAAATGAGGTGGCGGAGAAATCATTGGGAAGCGATGCAGTGGGCGCGGGAGGTAAGTGGGGGTTGACGCCAGGTAAACTCGGGCGTCGGATCGTCCGCAAGGGCGGCTTCCACCTGTGCCGTCGAATTCTATAAATTACCTCCGGCACGGCTCAAAACCACGCCCTATCGAAGCTCCAACCGCCGATTCTCCAGTTCACTCCCGCTCATAAAAGCACCCTACCGTTACTTCTGTGCAAAACTTACGCCACTTTGGACTTGCGCTATATCCACCGTGAAAGATACCATCAAGTGTTCCCAAGTGGCCGTGCTCCCTAGCGGGCCTCCCGCGCCCATAAGCTCCAGGCGCCTTAAACGGACAAAGATCATTCACCAAGGAACTCCAACCGATTGGGTTCCCACACGCCCCGTGCAGGTGCACGAGGCCAAACACCACCCGAAAGCGGTTGCAACTAGGCAGCAACCGAGTCCACCTTGATGGACGCAGAACACTACACAACGAGAAACAATATGAATGCTGGACCCGGAAAGCCCTCCGGCGGCGGAGGAAGAGGCAGACGACGGCGGGGACGCCGTCCGTCGAATCGCGTGGGACAGCCCGGCGGGCGCGACCGGCAGCAACACAGTGGCATCTACACCGCGCCCATGGACCACAACTACCGAGGCGCCCTCGGCGGCGACAAAGGCCCCCGCGGCCGCGGACGTCCGGTTTTGCTCCGTCGACGCTCCCGCTCGAACCCGAGCCGTTTCCGCCGAGTGACGACGCCACCTCGCGCATTTTCGCCTTCGTCGACGAGCTGTTCTTTCAGGCCAAGATCCAGGAGACGGCGCGCAAGCTGAACGTCAAAGTGGAATTCGTCAAGACCGACAAAGATATGAACGAGAAGATCAAACTGAACGGCGAAGAGAAGCCCTCGCTGGTCATCTTCGACATGAACAACGTGAACGCCAAGCCGCTAACCCTGATCCCAAAACTCAAGAGCAAGCTAAAGAAGACTTCGATTATTGGATTCCTCTCGCACGTGCAGGGCGACCTGAAGCAGAAGGCGCACGAAGTCGGATGCGACATGGTCCTGCCGCGGTCGGCGTTCTCCAGAACTTTTGCCCCAGTTACTACGCCGCCACGGCGCCCCAGAAGAAGAAGCCGCGTCCGAATAGTCAATGTAGGCGCGAGCGTCCGGCACCGCTGTCATCCTGAGGCGGCGGAGTCCTTGGCAAAGGCAAGGACTCCCAACGAAGGACCTATGCACTCCGCCAAGCGGCCCGTTGCGCCAACCCCCCAAACTCATCCGTCATCCTGAGCGGACGCAAGTCCGCGAAGGATCTCGCGCGCACAACGTCAACCCTCTTCCGTCCACCCAATGTAAAGCAGATACTCCGGTCCGCTGGGGTTGATTTACCCAGGGTGCCCCACCTTCCGCGTACTCTGCGGAAAGGGTGGGATGGCAAGAATGCAACCATCACAAATACCGCGCCCGAAGAGCAGACACAAACGCCGTCAGCAGCCTCGCCTCCCGTCAAGGACGGATTAGCCGTCCAAGTAATTGACTCTAACCAGAAAGCCCCGGAAGCATCAGCAGCATCCAATCCTCCCGAGGCAGACATGTTCCCGCCCGAACTCTACGGAAAGCGCGTCCTCAATAACACAGAGCGAAGAGTGGTTGAGCTGGTTGCCCAGGGCCTCAAGAACAGTGAGATCGCCGAGATCATTAGCACCACCGAACATGTCGTCAAGAACTACCTGCGTCTCATCTACGACAAACTCGGCTTCCACAATCGAGTTGAAATCGCTCTATGGTACGAGGCGCGACAGCACAGCGAGGAAAGCAACTGACTCGCACGAGTGGCCCTAGAACCACAATAAAACCGGGTGCCCCACCCTTTTCCGCGTACTGTGCGGAAAGAGTGGGAGACGAAACCCTCAACCAGAAATGCCGGTCCCCACAAAAGCACTCGTTGCTGTGTACCAATGCGCCCAACCTCCCAATCTCATCCGTCATCCTGAGCGGACGCAAGTCCGCGAAGGATCTCGCGCGCACCGCGTCAACCCCATTTCTGCCCACCCAACGTACAGTAGACACTCCGGTCCGCTGGGGTTGACTTACACCGGGTGCCCCACTCTGTCCGCGTACTCGAGACCTGGGACCGCCCGGAGCCTTACCAATCCGCCTTCCGCTGTCATCCTAAGGCGGTGGATACCTGGCAAGCCAGGGAGTCCCAACGAAGGACCTCTGCACCACGAGGCCCATCCAAAAAAAGCGTTGGTCATCGCCAAAAAACAGAGGTGATCCTCAAACCGGCGCAAGCCGGGTGAAGGATCTCGCGCGCAGCACCCAAACTCTATGCGATGCAAGGCTTTCTATTCGATCTCAGCTTCTTGCAGCAGAGCAGGTTAGGCACCCGGCTTACCGCCGTGGGCGCGGCTGAAGTAGTCTGCAAAAAAACCGGAAGCCATCGCCGGGTGCCCCACTCTTTCCGCGCACTCTGCCGGAAAGGCTGGGAAGCGTAAGTCCCAATCGAAAACGCCTACCGCCATCATGAAAGCAGCTGACGGTCAAGCAATGCAGTTGCCGGATTGCGAAAGTGCTTTAGACCCCAGAGCATGGGACCAGCTTGGTTGCCGATGACGACGGGTTCTATGACAACCGAATATCCCCGCCCAAGAAAAGCTGGAGCGGGCGACCATGAAGCGCGGAGCTTGGCTTTCGGTTGGGGCCAACCCCTGTAGCGGATTGACGAAGAAGAAGCTGCGCCGGGTGTACAATGTTCCCCGTCGAAAGGCAGTTCCCCCTGCCGGTTGTCCGCCCGCAAAGGAAGCCTCTATGAAACAACTCACATGGGTGTGTATCAGCGTGCTTTGGATTAGCGGCGAGGTTTAGCAAGTCCAATCCTGTGCCTTTTATCAACCAGCCTCTGGTGCCAGCATCGGCCGCGCCTGGCAGCAGTGCGTTCACGCCTACCGTGAATGGCTCTGGATTCGCCGCCTACCGGCGGTTGTGAGTTGGAACGAATCGTTCCGCCCGACCACGGTACTTTCGAGCACCCGCTTACAGGCCAGCATCCTGGCTTCGGATGTGGCCGGTTTGGGCACGGCACGGGTCAGAGTGGTGAATGTCGATGCTCACAACGAGACTTCCAGCATTGCTTATTTCCCGACGCGGACACCCTCACCGGGTGTGGCCTTTGCGCAAGATCTAAATTTTCCGGTGACCGGCGCTCTCAGTCCCAGGCGTCCCCGGAGACTTTAACAACGACGCGCAAGTTGGACTTGGTGAACGTGTACGCGAGCCAACAAGACAACGTTGGAAGTCGATGTTTACTTAAGCAAGGAAACGTCAAGTTCCAGCCCCCGATCCAGACTCAGTTCACGGGCTACGTTGGGTTAAGTGTCGGCCAGGTGATCGTTGGGGACTTTAATGGCGATCACA
>CAWBHF010000003.1:0-38443 GCA_963788645.1 uncultured Acidobacteriota bacterium | reverse complement strand
GCCGGAGTCCCGTTGATCGTAAAAAAAGGGAACCCGGCGTGGGGGTCACGTTCTCGGGCCCCAATTTTCTAGTGTCACTTCTGGTGTCAGTTGGTTTCGGAAGTTGGCGCAGGATCGTGCGTGCCGGTGCGGCCAAGGGGTAACGGGATAGGTGCATCGACACTACCCTTTTCGAACGCTGTGCAGAAGGGCGCATTCCGGTGCAAATACTCAAAAAGGGATTTTGAGTCCGCTGCGTCTGCCAGTTCCGCCATCCCGGCACGGGATTTCTCGTGCGGAGAAGTTTAGCTTAATTGACCGGGTGGGCCTTTGCAACCGCGCTGGCCCTACGCTTCGACTGTGGCCTCTGTCTGGATCGGAAGGTCTGTCTGTTGCCACGCGTCGAAACCGCCGATCACGTTGCTTACGTTGCGGAAGCCGGCTCGTTGCAGAAGGCTGCAGGCGATCATGCTGCGATATCCGCTTTTGCAATGAACGGCGATGGGCCGGTCGTGATCGATCTCGGGGGGAGAAACTTTGAAATTATCCAGCGGCCACCAGACCGCGCCTTCGATGTGTCCTGCGTTCCACTCGGGTTCCCGACGAACATCGAGCACCTGGGAGGCGTTGGCCTGCACGCGATCGTGGAGCGATTGCACGGTGATCTGAGGCAACTCGGCGACCGCGAGTCCAGCTTGTTTCCACGCTTCGATGCCACCATTCAAATATCCACGCGCATCTTCAATTCCCACTCGCGCCAATCGAAGCCGCGCTTCGGATAGTTGTTCGGGAGAACTTGCGATGAGCACGGGACGAGCGGACAAGCCAAGGACGGTCCCTGCCCACGTGGCGAACTGTCCTGACAAGGCGATGTTGATCGAGCCGGGTACGTGCGCCTGACCAAACTCGTCGCCGGGACGAACGTCGAGCGCGAGTACTCCATCGTCCAGCATCGACTTCAATTCAAGAGCGAGAATCGGCGGTAGCTCGGGAAGGTCGGAGAGAGCAGAGGCGCCCTCGCGGTTGATTTCGGCGTCCTGCAGAAAGTACTGGGGACGCGCGGGCAAGTTGGCGGTCAACTCCTTGACGAATTGGTCTCTGCTTTTGATCTGCAGCGCATAATTGGTGAGCCGCTCGGTGCCGATGGTAGAAAACCGCTCGGCCCGCATGTTGCGTCCGCAAAGCGAACCGGCGCCGTGGGCCGGATAGACGAGCACTTCATCCGCGAGCGGAAGCAGCTTTTGATGCAGGCTGTCGTAGAGCAGACCTGCCAGTTCGGCCGGGGTGTGCGCCTTCGAGAGGTCTGGCCGTCCTACATCGCCAAGGAACAGCGTGTCACCGGTCAGAACCGCATACGGCTTGGGAGATTTTTCTTCATCCGTAATCAAAAGACAGATGCTCTCGGGCGTGTGACCCGGCGTGTCCAGAACCCTGAGAAGAATCCTTCCGACTCGCAACTCAAAGCCATCTTGCACAGGAACATGCAGAAATCGTGCGCCAGCGCGGGCTCCAATATAGATTTTCGCGCCGGTACGAGCGGCTAGTTCTTTGTGTCCGGAAACAAAATCGGCGTGCAGATGGGTCTCGAAGATATGGCGGATCTTGGCGCCGTGTTCTTCGGTGGCTTTCAGGTAAATGTCAACGTCTCGCTGAGGGTCGACCACGACCGCTTCCCCGTTTGACGCCAATAAGTAGGAAGCATGCGCCAAACAACCCAGGTAAAACTGTTCAAAGTACATGATCGTTGCCTCCCCGAGAGTTCGCAGGACTAGACGAAAGTCGCCCGCATCATGATAACCCCGGGCATCAAGGATTGGGCGGTTGCTTAAAGTAAAAACTTGACAGTTTTCCACGGCGATTTGCGCTACAATTCTGGTTCTAAGTACGTAGTATCCTGTTCCCCCCAGGAGGTAGTTTGATGTACCGGCCCCTCAGCAGCGGTGTTGCTGGCTCCAGCCCTTTACTCGACGTCGAATCAACGATTCGTGGACTTACCCAGGATTTTTGTACCTCATTCAACACCGGGAACTATGACCTGGTGGCTGCTTTGTTTGCCGCCGACGGCGTGTTGATGCTGTCACACCGCGAGTCGTCCCAAGGACCGAAGGCGATTGAGCGCTTGCTGCGGCAATACGGTGACTCGGGATACCAAAATCTTCGCTTTGAGACTACGCGCGTAGATTATTCAGGCGACATGGCCATCGAAATGGGTCGCTATACGGTGTCGATGGAATTGCGAAACACATCCGTTGCTGACGCGGGCAAATTCCTGCGCGCGTGGCGTCGTCTCGGCGCCTGGCGGATTGTCGGCGACTCGTGGAGCAGTAGCCTGCCTGTCGCCGGTGAGATCAAGGAGCAGAACGCCAACCTTGGCGGCGACGCCAAGGTCGCTTAGGGGAATCGCGACGCGCAATTGCGCGGTGCATATCTCTCCTGCTAATTTCGATTTCGATGATTGAATCGGCATCCCGCCTAATGGCTTCCGAAGATCCGAGGCCGTCTCATGAACTGGCTTCTGTTGATTGTGCCGCTTCATCGCGTTTCTGCCCGAATTGCTCGGCGCAACTGCAAGAGCGTGGCTGCAAGTTGAGTTGTCCACGCTGCGGTTTCTATCTTAGTTGTTCGGATTTCTACTGAGTAACCACGGCCCCTTGCGCCCAAATCCTCGAAACCTTCTGCCCTCAGTTAAGACCTTTGGCTTAACCCCAAGTAGAGAATGCCATATGCCAAATGCGAAGGACTCGCACCTGACAGCTTCCCCCGCTTCCATCTACAATAGCTGGGCATGCGACTTCATAACTAAGGAGAAAGAAATGCAACGCAAGGCAAGCGCAGTCTGGAAGGGTGGACTGAAGGATGGCAAAGGCGCGGTTTCGTCAGCCAGCGGTGTTCTGAATAACACTCCATATTCCTTCAGCACGCGGTTTGAGAACACTCCGGGCACGAACCCTGAAGAATTGATTGCGGCGGCGCACGCGGGCTGCTTCTCCATGGCGCTTTCCGGGCAGCTCGGCGGAGCCAATTTAACGGCATCCAGCATCGAGACGACCGCAACTCTTACCATGGAAAAACTTGATTCCGGCTGGACAATCACCGCGGTTCACCTTGACGTAGTCGGGAGCGTGCCGAACGCTGATCAGGCCGCTTTCCAGAAGGCCGCAGAAAATGCCAAGAGTGGCTGTCCCGTGTCAAAAGTCCTGAAGGCGGACATCACAATGACAGCTCGGCTAGAAGGATAGCTTCTGGGTTGAGCCCTTCGTCGATGGTCAGTGAGCGCTCGCGCTGTACGCGGTTTGACAGCCAGCGATGCCCCTGTAGAATATTAGCTGTGGTTCTCTCCTGAACGGCGGCCCGTGAGGGTTGCCCCTTAACGAATCACTTTTTGCCATCGTGGCGGAATTGGCAGACGCGCATGGTTCAGGTCCATGTACCCGCAAGGGTGTGGGGGTTCGAGTCCCTTCGATGGCACCAAGGGTTTTCTTTTCTGCTCTTCATCCTTCCGACGCCTGCTCTTTCTTGACGAGCTGGTGACAAGGGATTCGAGATCCCTCCCGTATAATTGTGGCGGTTCGTCATGCCTGCCAGCCTGGATGAGATCGTTGCCGCTGCTCGGCGTAACGTCGCCGAGACCAAGTCGTCAGCCGATCTGCGCCAGCTTGAACAACAGGCTGAAATGCATGCTCCTCGCGGGTTTCGGCGCTCTTTGGAGTCGGCGAGTGAGGATGGCGTAGCCGTCATCGCCGAACTCAAGCGAGCTTCGCCCTCACGCGGCCTCATTCGCCCTGATTTCGATCCCGAGAGCCTGGCGGAAGAACTTGAGAGCGCGGGCGCGGCTGCGTTGTCGGTACTAACGGACGCTGAGTTCTTTCAAGGATCGCTGGAGAACCTGCAGCGGGCATCGGCTAGGACGAAGTTGCCTTGCCTGCGCAAGGATTTCATCGTCGATGAATTCCAGCTTTTGGAGGCCCGAGCCAGTTGCGCCGACGCGGTTTTGTTGATTGTGGCTGCGTTGTCTCAGTCGGAACTGAAGATGCTGGCTGGCCGAGCGGCCGATTATAAGCTCGATGTCTTGTGCGAGGTGCACGACCAAGAGGAATTGCAACGTGCCGTAGATGCTGGGTGCACTTTGATCGGCGTGAACAGTCGCGACCTGCGTACCTTCAAGGTTGATCTCGAAGCGGTGTTTAGGTTAGCGGACTTGATTCCCAAAAACGTGCTGCGCGTGGCGGAAAGCGGGATTCACAACGGAGGAGACATTGCTCGTCTGCGCGCGGTGGGATATCAGGCATTTTTGATCGGTGAGTCGTTGATGAAGGCAAAATCGCCGGGTGAGGCGCTGAAAGAGATTCTGGCGGAAGCGACGGCGAATCTCCTGCGCCAGTAGCGGCACACGAGTTTTATGACCTGGGTAAAGATTTGCGGGATTACGAATCGCGAGGATGCGATGACCGCGGTCGAGGCTGGCGCGGATGCGCTGGGCTTCGTGTTTTACGAAAAGAGCCCCCGGAATGTTGCGCCGGAAACGGTACGCGAAATCACGGCAAAGCTTCCCGTGAAAATGGAGAAGGTTGGCGTTTTTGTGGACGAATCGGCGCAAGGAATTGATCAATCGGTGGAGCGGGCCGGATTGACGGCTGTGCAGCTTTACAGGCCGGATTCTGCTATGGAGTTCATCAAGTATTTACAAGTTCGGCAGCAGATGAATCATCCACCAAGAGTCATTTCTGTGATCCCTGGTAAACACCTATCCGAAGGCGGCTTTTTCATTGCCTCTGAATTGAAGAACGCCTTGTATGCCCTCCTGATTGATTCCGGTTCGGCTACACAACCCGGAGGCACCGGGGAGCAATTCGATTGGGAGAAGGCCGGAGGAATGTGCCAGATGTTGAGGCTGAGAATTCCAACGATTGTTGCAGGCGGACTGACTCCCGAGAATGTGGCGAAGGCGTTGACACTTTTACATCCATGGGGCGTGGATGTTTCTTCGGGTGTCGAATCAAAACCCGGAAAGAAGGATCCTGAAAAGGTTCAAGCGTTTGTCGCAGCCGTTCGTGAGGCTGAGAGGATCGCCTAGCAGATGGCAACTGCAACCGTCATGAAGGGCAGCAAAGCTACACCGTCCAAGGGCCGTTTCGGTGCTTACGGAGGTCGCTACGTGCCCGAAACGTTGATGGCTGCGCTGGAGGAGCTCGAACGTGCGTACGAGAAAGCGAAACGCGATCGAGCATTCCAGCTCCGACTCGACGAACTCCTTCGGACATACGCGGGACGTCCAACGCCTTTGTTTTTCGCTCGTCGGCTTACGCAAAAGCTTCGCGGCGCGAAGATCTATCTGAAGCGCGAAGACCTGCTCCACACGGGCGCACACAAAATCAACAACTGTCTGGGGCAGGGCTTGCTGGCCGAGCGCATGGGCAAGCGCCGCATCATCGCGGAAACCGGCGCCGGACAGCATGGCGTCGCGACCGCAACCGTCTGTGCCTTGCTTGGATTCGAGTGCGTAGTTTACATGGGCACCGAAGACATGCGCCGTCAGGAACTCAACGTTTTCCGCATGCGCTTGCTCGGCGCTGAAGTCCGTGGCGTAGACTCAGGTTCGCGCACTTTGAAAGATGCCATCAATGAGGCCATGCGCGATTGGGTAACCAACGTTCGCACCACGCATTATCTTTTGGGCAGCGTATTGGGCGCACATCCCTATCCCACGATGGTTCGCGATTTCCACCGAGTCATTGGCCGCGAAGCACGAGCGCAAATGCTCAAGGTTGAGGACAAGCTGCCGGCTGCGATTATTGCGTGCGTGGGCGGCGGCTCGAATTCCATTGGCATCTTCCATGAATTCATTAAGGACAAGCGAGTGAAGCTCATCGGCGTAGAGGCCGGTGGACGCGGCGACCGCTTGGGCGAGCATGCCGCGCGCTTTCACGGCGGTTCGCCGGGCGTCCTGCAGGGAACTTTTTCCTATTTGCTGCAGAACGCGGCTGGGCAGGTAGCAAATACACATTCAGTATCAGCTGGTCTGGATTATCCCTCGATCGGACCGGAGCATGCCGCTCTTTATGACTCGGGCCGCGCCGAGTACGTTTCGGCATCCGACGCGGAGGCCCTCGATGCGTGCACTCTGTTGGCTCGGACGGAAGGAATTATTCCCGCACTCGAGTCGGCGCATGCGGTGGCGGAGACGATCAAACGCGCACCAGCGATGAAAAAATCAGAAATCGTAATCGTGAATGTTTCCGGCCGGGGAGACAAAGATATTGGAATTTTGAGAGAGAACTTGAAACTGGACGGGTAATTCGATTGGTCCACGGTTCACAAGCGTCCACTAAACCATGCCTCTTGCTTTCTCAAATCGTCCTTCTCTGGTGGCTTATGTCACTTGCGGCGATCCCGATCTAGCGACGACGAGAGATGTGGTGCTGGCCGCGATCGAAGCGGGTGCCGATGTGATCGAACTCGGGGTGCCGTTTAGTGATCCGGTGGCCGACGGCCCGGTGATCCAGCGTGCCAGCCAGCGAGCGCTACAGCACGGTACGACGCTGGCCGACGTGTTGAAAGTGGCGGCAGAAGTGCGCCAGCATGCTCAGTCAACCGGGCTGATCATCTTCTCGTACTTGAATCCGATCCTTCGCATGGGACTCGAGAAATTCTGCAAGGTGGCGCGCCATGCGGGAGTTGATGGAGCACTGCTAACCGATTTACCCGTGGAAGAAGCGGACGATTATCTGCGGGAGATGCAGCGAAACGAATTGGCCAGCGTCTTCCTCGCGGCGCCCACCAGCACCGACAAGCGACTGAAGCGCATCGCACAAGCTTCGAATGGATTTGTTTACGCGGTTTCACGCACGGGAGTGACCGGAGTTCGCCAACAATTGACCGACGATGCTCGGAAACTCGTTCGCCGTCTCCGCAAATACACCAAACTGCCGATTGCTGTTGGCTTCGGTATTTCGACCGCCAATCAATTCGCGGCGGTCGGAGAATTTGCTGACGCCGCCGTCATTGGGAGCGCCATTGTCGAAACCATAGAGCGCAATCCGGGCAAAGAAGCCGAGTCTGTGGCAGAATTCATAAAACAGCTCTCAGCCGTCAGCTCTCAGCTTTCAGCTCAACAACATTGATTTCATATTCAAATCACTGGCAGGCTGAAGTTGACATTCTCGGTTTACGAGTCAGGCTGAGAGCTGACAGCCGATAGCTAAATGGCTTTCTATGGACATCTCCGACTGGCGCAAGAAAATCGACGACCTTGACCGCAAACTGGTGGACTTGCTGAGCCAGCGAGCGCAGGCTGCCCACGAGATCGGCAAACTGAAACGCGGTGTCGGCATGCCGATCTATGAACCCGATCGTGAGCGTGCCGTGTTTGACAACGTGCGCGGCGTGAATCCGGGGCCGTTGCCGGATCGCGATCTGCTGTGTATCTATGAACGCATCATGGACATCATGCGCCAGATCCAGCAGGAAGAAATCGCTCCCAAGCCGTCAACACCGAAAGGTGCCGGCGACACGGAATTGGATTCTGAAGTGAATGATTGAAAATGCAGCTTCTAGCTCCTAGCCTCTAGCCCTTAGCTAAAGAGCCGGGAACTGGCGGCTAGAAGCTTTCTCATGATCGTCGCAATGCAAGAATCGGCAACCGAGGAGCAGATCCAGCAGGTGGTGGAACACCTGATCGAGATGGGCTTCTCCGTGCATCGCTCTACCGGTGCGCGGCAGACTGTAGTCGCGGCGGTGGGCGCACGTGTCGATTTCGATATTCGCAATCTCGAGGTCTTGTCCGGCGTCGAGCACGTTCACCGCATCAGCGCGCCTTACAAATTGGCAGGACGAAGTTTCCGCCCTCAGGGCACAGTGGTTGAGTTTGCGAATGGATTGAAGATCGGTAGCGAGCATGTGGTGGTGATGGCCGGCCCGTGCTCGGTGGAATCGCGCGAACAGTTATTCGCTACCGCCGAGCGCGTAGCCAAAGCAGGAGCGCGTACCCTGCGCGGGGGCGCCTTCAAGCCCCGATCTTCTCCTTATTCTTTTCAGGGTCTCGGCTTGGAAGCCTTAAAACTCTTGCGCGAGGCCGGGGACCGCTTCGGTCTGCTCGTGATCAGCGAGGTCATGGAGATTTCGCAAATAGCGATCATGCTGCCTTTCGTGGACATCCTGCAGGTGGGCGCGCGCAATATGCAGAATTTCAACTTGCTGCGCGAGTTGGGCAAAATCAAGAAGCCGGTTCTGCTCAAGCGCGGCATTGCCGCGACCTTGGAGGAACTCCTGCTCTCCGCCGAATACATTATGGCCGGGGGGAACTACGAAGTTATTCTGTGTGAGCGGGGCATTCGTACGTTCGAAACCTACACTCGCAATACGCTGGACATTTCGGCGATCCCGGTCATCCACAAGCTTTCGCATTTGCCCATGGCTTCCGATCCCTCTCACGGCATCGGGATTCGCGACAAAGTTGCTCCCATGGCGCGGGCATCGGTCGCCGCTGGCGCGGACGTCCTTTTGATCGAGGTGCATCACGATCCGGACAAGGCGTTGTCGGACGGTGCTCAGTCGCTCTATCCCGATCAATTTTCCGAGCTGATGGATCAGCTGCGAATGATTGCGCCAGCGGTTGGCCGCAAGATCGCTTGATTGCTTCTCTGTGCCTCCGTGTCTCTGTGGTGAAGTAGCCGATGCCCATTCGCCAAATCACGATCATCGGCACTGGCCTGATTGGCGGATCGCTTGCGCTGGCTCTCAAGAAGCATCGGTTTGCAGGACGAATCATCGGATGCGATCGCGCGCCGGTTCTAGAACGAGCGCGTAGTAAGGCCGCGATTGATGCCGGCCACACGAATCCCGCCGACGCCGTTCGCGGCAGCCAGGTCACGGTGCTCGCAACACCGGTCAGCGGCATCATCGACCTAATCGAGCGGCTGGGCCCGGCTCTGCCCCCGAAGACATTGCTTACGGATGTCGGCAGCACGAAAGCGGAGGTCATGGAGCGAGCCAAAACAGTTTTTCGCAAGAACACGGGAAGCCGCTTTCTCGCCGGGCATCCCATGGCCGGGAAGGAACAATCCGGCGTCGAGTTTGCGGACCCCGATCTGTTTCAGGGTGCTGCCTGGTTTGTGACTCCGGTTCCAGGACAGAATGTTTATGACGATTTGAGCGGAGAGTATCTGGAGTGGCTGGAAAAAATCGGGGCGCGCATCGCAAGTATGGACGCCGGCGAGCACGACCAGCTCTGCGCCTGGATCAGTCATCTGCCGCAAATGATTTCTACCGCGCTCGCAGCCTCGTTGGTCGATGAATACGGCGCCGATGCGCCCCTGCTCGAAGCTGGTGGCCGAGCCTTGCGAGAGATGACGCGCATTTCAGGTAGTCCTTACTCTATGTGGCGTGACATCGCTCTGACCAACAAAACGAACATTCGAACCGCGCTTCTAAAACTGGAACAGCATCTGTCGCACATTCGCGAGAATCTCGACACCCGCGAGTTGGCAATGGAATTCGAGAAGGCTCATCAATTGAAGAAAGGTGGGCCCGCAAAGAAGAAGCAACTTGGATGAACGATGGCTCGCTGACTCATTTCTCATTTAGAATCTTTCCACATGAACAAAGTAGTGGCCAATGCCGACGAGGCTGTCCGCGATATCCCAGACGGCGCTACTATCATGTTTGGCGGCTTTGGACTCTGCGGTATTCCCGAGAACCTGATCCGCGCTCTCGTCCGCAAGGGCGTAAAGAATCTGACCACCATCAGCAACAACGTCGGTGTCGACGGTTTCGGCATGGGCCTTCTGCTCTCCGCGGGGCAAATTCGCAAACACATCGGAACCTACGTTGGTGAAAACAAGCAGCTGGAACAAATGGTTCTGCAAGGCAAGGTTGAACTGGATTTGGTACCGCAGGGAACATTTTCCGAGCGCATGCGAGCCGCTGGCGCCGGGATTCCCGCATTCTTCACGCCCACGGGCTTCGGCACCATCGTCGCTGAGAATAAAGAAACGCGCGAATTCGACGGTCGCATGTGCGTGATGGAACGAGCCCTGAAAGCAGACTTCGCCCTGATCAAAGCCTGGAAGGGCGACAAGTGGGGCAATCTGGTTTATCGAAAGACAGCACGCAACTTCAATCCGATGATGGCCACTGCGGCCAAGGTAACCATCGCGGAGGTTGAACACCTGGTCGAGGTAGGAGAGTTGGAACCCGACCTGATCCACACGCCCAGCGTCTACGTGAATCGCATTTTCGAGGGCGAGTTGTACGAAGGAAGAATCGAGAAGCGAACGACGAGAAAGACGAGCTAACCCACGCGGGGACAGCCGCCCCCGGCTGGCCAGGCCGAGCAAAGCTCGGCACCGAAACGCGAGAATGATAATGTCCACCCTACTCAAACTCGGCAAAGACATCGATAAGCGCGAGCGCATCGTCAGACGGATCGCGCAGGAACTTCGTGATGGATTCTACGTGAACCTCGGCATTGGCATGCCGACTCTTGTGGCGAACCACGTTCCGCCTGGGATGGATGTAATTCTTCAAAGTGAGAACGGCATGTTAGGCATTGGCCCGTATCCAATCGAGGGAGAGGAACATTGCGATCTGATTAACGCGGGTAAGGAAACAGTAAGCGAAATGGCAGGCACTGCCTATTTCTCAAGCGCGGACTCATTCGGCATGATCCGCGGCGGTCACATCGATCTGAGCGTTTTGGGGGCGATGGAAGTCGACGAGAAAGGCAATCTTGCCAACTGGATGATTCCCGGGAAAATGGTGAAAGGCATGGGCGGCGCTATGGACCTGGTCGCCGGCGCGCGGCGCGTGATTATTGCAATGGAGCACACGACCAAGGATCTTCAACCGAAGATTCTGAAGAACTGCACGCTGCCGCTGACGGGCGTGAAAGTGGTGAATACAATTGTCACGGAAATGGCGGTCATTCAGGTGACGCCTAAAGGTCTCGTGCTGGCAGAGGTTGCGCCTGGCTTGACGGCAGACGACGTCCAGCGAGTCACTGAACCCACGCTCATCCTGAGTCCAAATATTAAGACGATGGCAAGCTGAAAAGCCCTACTCTCTGCTAGAGTAGCTTCGCAACCGCGCCGCATCAAACTCGTCGCCCTTCTGCCAGCCCACTAAACTGTTCATAGACGCCGCTTCCCATCCCAGCGCGAATCCGAATCGCGCCATCGCCGCATCGCCGGTGAAATCCATGCTGGAATGGTATTCATCGCTCGGTTGATGATAGTGCTTCGACGTGTATTCCTCGGCCTGCTGCATGCCCCAGGCCGCATCGTGTCCTTTATATTTCGTGCCCTCGTTGATGGAGAACGAAGGAATGCCCACGCGTGCCAGGCTGAAGTGGTCGGAGCGGTAATAATGTCCGGCCTCGGGGCGCGAGTCGGGACGAATCGTTAGGCGAAATGTTTTTGCCATCGTCTCGATCTCAGGGTAAAAGGTTGTGCGCTCGGCCCCTGAAACTTCCACTTCCTCGGGCGATCCGAGGGGCGGCACGTCGTCATAGTTCAAATCAAGGCTGATCTTCCCTGCCGGAACCGGCGGATGCTTGCCCAGATACTCCGAGCCCAACAAACCCTGCTCCTCCGCCGTGACTGACGCGAACACAATAGACCGTCGCGGCCTCTGCGCTGCGTCCGAGTACACATGCGCGAGTTCCAACAAGATGCCACAACCGGTCGCGTTATCGTTGGCGCCGTTGTAGATGTTGTCGCCCGGCATGTCCGGACGAATGCCGAGGTGATCGTAGTGAGCGGTATATAACACCGCCTCGCTTTTCAGCTTGGAATCCGCCCCCGGCAGCATAGCCAGCACGTTTTTCGATTCAAAGGGGCGCACTTTGCTCACCATGTGCGCTTTCAACTTGACTGGCAGTGTTGTGGGATGAAAATCTCGCGACCGCGCATCCGCCATCATCTTGTCCACATCCATGCCCGCGGCAGTACCCAATTGTTTGGCAACATCGAACCGAATCCACGATGCGACTTTCAACTTGGGCGAGCCGTCGAGCTTCAGATATGACTTCTCGCCAGAATTCGAGTTGCGGACGACATCCCAGGGATAACTCGCCATCTCGGTCTGATGAATGAGAATCGCGCCTACCGCGCCTTTGCGGGCGGCTTCTTCATACTTGTAGGTCCAGCGCCCGTAATAAGTGAGCGCCTTTCCCTTGAAGAAATTCACATCGTCGGAGGGGGGTTCGTTAACCAGCATCAGTAGAACTTTGCCGCGCACGTCGACGCCCTTGTAGTCGTCCCACTTATATTCGGGAGCTTCGATTCCATAGCCCACGTAGACAATCTCAGCGTCTACGTCGGATTGCGGCTGCTGCGTCTGGTCGTAGGCGACGTAGTCGTCGAGCGGCATGAGGTTCCGGGCATCACCGCGGGAACCAACCAGAGAAAATGTGGTTGCAGGCTCGGGCGTGATGCCCACCATCGGAACCCTCTGCATATAAGTCCCGTTGTCGCCCACAGGCTTCAGACCGTAGAGAGCAAATTGCGTCGCGATGTATTCTGCCGCAATGTCACCGCCGCGTTGTCCCGTTCCACGCCCCTCGAGTAGGTCGTGCGAGAGGAAGCGGACGTGCGCCCGGATACGCTCGGGATCGATTTTCTGCATGGCCGTGAAAGCAGCGCCTGGCAACCGCACAGATTCCAGCGACGATCTGGTGTGTTTATGCGACGACTGCGCCGCGGAAATGTTCGAGAAGACAAGAAGCACGAAAAGCACAATGACGCCAGTGCGCATCCTCAGAGGCTCCGTAGGAAAATGGGATGATGAGGTTTTTATTGTACGGGAAAGCAGGGGGATGCCATTGTTACCAGTGGAGTGACCCTTCGGTTCCCGGCCTGCCTGGAGCGCGCACCAATGTTCGGGTCGAGCTCCAAGTAGCGTTGCTCGCTCTGCCCGCGACCGCGGGCTAGTTCTTCGATCCTCAACCAGCGCGAAAATCGGGGATCTGCTCGCCGGAGTGGAACACTGGCTTTGGCCCTTCGCCGTTTATCTTGGCCGCCCTGCGATTGATCTCCTCGATTTCCTTCCGCTCCCATCCCACGCTGGAGATTTCAATCTCTCCATCCTCGGCAATCCAGAAGATGCTGGGCACGTTGGTCAGGCCATAGGCGTTCGACGCGGGATAGCTATCCGTGTCATCCAACAGCACAGGGAAAGTCACTCCGTGCTCTTTGACAAACGCAGCCGTGTCTTTCTTCGAGTTCTGCGAGACGCCAACAATGGTCACATTCTTTCCACCGTGAGATTTGTAAATCCGCTCAAGAAACGGAAACGCGTATTGGCATACCGGGCAGGAGATCTTGAAGAAAGCCAGAACCACGGGGCCACGCTTCAGCGCGTCATGCAACGAGAACTGCTTACCGTCCATGCTTTGCAGCGTGAAATCCGGCGCGGATGTTCCCGCCGTCAGAGCCGCCATACTCTTTCCTCCAAAAATGTTATGAAGCCACTTCACCTGTATCTATCTTAACTTGGCACCATGCCGGATTAAAATGCACTCCCTATTCGAGTCATTGCGGATTGTGGAACGTATCGTCTGCCCGAAGGCCTGGGGGAGTTTAGATGATCTTCGCCGCGCGCAGGATCTTCTGCGTCAGACCGGTCAAGGGCAAGGTCGTAACCCGGGCCTTTCGCACCCAGCGACCGTCCAAGCCCTTGGGGGCTGGACCTCGCTTCACTCGGACCGCATAGTCGGTCACAGTGATGGAATGCCGGAGAGCGAATGACGGCGTCGTACTCTTGGCGCTGACGCTGGCAATCTCCGGAAGTTCCCACATGCCGGGCATTAGCGTGGCAGTCTTTGAGCGCTGCACCAGGAATATCGAACCGTCGCGGCAGGCTAGCCTGTAATGAATGTCTCGCTTTGTCTGCCGAGTTCCTTTCCGTTGTAGGCGTAGCTCTCCGCGTGTTGTGCACAGATCCGACACTGGGCATAACAGACATTGGGGCTGCCGCGGCAGACAAACGGTTGCACCCAATTCCATCATGGCCTGGTTGAAGTCGCCTGGACGCTGGCAACTGAGCAGTTCTCCCGCGGCGCTCCACAACTTTTCGCCGGCGAGACTCTTCCCATTCACGCGCTGTAGCACTCGCTCGACGTTTCCATCGACCACTGCGACGGGTTGATTGAAGGCGATGCTGGCAATCGCTGCCGCCGTGTAACGGCCAATCCCCGGCAAGGTCTGTAACCCTTCTGTACTCCCCGGAACCTTTCCGCCATGCTGTTTGGTAATCTTCCTTGCGGCGGCGTGCAGCATGCGGGCGCGGCGGTAGTAGCCGAGACCGCTCCAGGCCGCTAATACGGACGCCTCCCGAGCGGAGGCCAATTTCTCAACGGTCGGAAAGCGCCGCAGGAATCTCTCGTAGTGATCGATGACGGCAGCTACCCGAGTCTGTTGCAGCATTACTTCCGAGAGCCAGACGCGATAAGGATCGCGATCTCGCCGCCAGGGCAAATCGCGCTTATGCTGGTCAAACCATTGCAGCAGACGCTCCTGGAAGCATTTGCTTGCAGCCGACTCTTTCCCGTTCGAAGTGTGGTTTTCTAAAGTCATCGATCGCGCGGTACAACCTTTGCGCACTCTAACACTACAAACTATGGGTTACATCCGGAGGATTTCGCATTATGGCGCGATTCTACCGCAAAGGCACTGCGCTGTCGGAAGACGTTGGTCGCGCCGCACTTGTTCCTCACGGCAGTGTGACCCGGGATGCCTCCCCGTTGACCTTCGGTTCCCGGCAGGAAATAATGACTGAGCCTGGTGTCCGCAATCTACGAGTGCCAGTTCACGCGCTCACGAAACCGAAGGAGTTCCATGAACGACTTCAACCGCAAGGTCGAGGAAGCTTCCGCGCGTATCAACAAGTCCGTGGCCGAGGTCGCCGCCACAGTCGAGAAGGAGACGGCGGAGTTGATTGCTCATCTGAACGACGAGGTGGTGCCGGCGGTCCGCCAGCACTCCACCAAGGCGTTGCGAATCGCGTCGGAGAAACTGGCTCACCTCGCGGACTACATGGAAAAGCACCAGCCGCCTCAGAAGTGAGTAGCTCTCGCGCTGGTCGCGGAGATTACCTGAGAGCCGGCAATCATCAGCGTTTCGCCGCGATCTCTTTTGCCATTCTCCTTTCATCTTTTCTGCTGACCGGCTGTAGCAGCCACAAACAAGCGCGCGTCAACCCTCCACCGCCGCCAATCAGCGAGCCTGCTTCACCGACAACTGCCACGACGCAGCCACCGGCCAAAGTGATCGTCCCTTCACAATCGGAGGACGATGCGTTTCAGACTCTTGCGAATGCCAAGGCGATCTCGGTTGAGACTGGCCTCGCGAGCTGGTACGGAGGTCCCTATCACAATCGCCGCGGTTCTAACGGCGAGATCTACAACATGCACGCCATGACCGCGGCCCATCGGACGTTGCCGCTGGGCTCGATCGTGCGCGTGACCAACGTAAAGACCGGACACTCGGGAATCGTGAAGATTACCGATCGCGGGCCATTTGTTGAAGGCCGCATCCTCGATCTCTCGCAGGCTGCGGCCGGCAAGGTGGACGTGTTGCAGCCGGGCGTTGCCATGGTTCGCATCGAGGTGCTGCGCTCGCCATCCCCGCTGGAAACTGGGGGGCGATGGGCGGTTCAGATCGGCGCCTTCGAGCAACAGCATTCTGCGGACAAGTTGGCCGATCATCTTTCCCATCGGTACCAGACGGCGAAGGTGCAATGCTTCAGCAGTCCGGTTGGCGACTGGTGGGTGCGAGTGCGGGTGCAGGATGACGATCGTAAACGCGCCGAAGAGGTCGCGCACAACACCCAGACTCCGCAGGGTGCGATTTTCCTGGTAAGACTCGACTAATGCGATTTTCCTGGTAAGACTCGACTAAAAGGCCGCAACTTGCGCTAAATCTGAATTAAACCCTCGGAAATCGACTCGCTCCGAACCAGAGCTCGCACTGCAAAACTTTCTCCGATCGGATATATTAGGCACGCGCCTTCCCCGTCCTGGCGACTTCCGTGCTTGCAGCGCGGCGTGTCTCCAAATCCCGAACTGTGGACGGTGTCATGAACGACTGTTTGTTTTGCCGCATCATTCGCGGGGAAATCCCCTCCAAAAAAGTCTACGAAGACGAGCATACCTTCGCGTTCGACGATATCAACCCACAGGCTCCAACCCATGTGCTGGTCGTTCCCAAGAAGCACGTTCACGGGTTGAAAGAAGCCGTGGCCGAAGACGCTGAGTTGATCGGGTACTGCCAACTCGCGGCTGCGAAGATCGCTCGGCAGCGCAGCATCGAGGATGGCTACCGAACCGTGCTCAACGTGGGCCCGGGCGCCGGGCAGTCGGTCTTTCACCTGCACGTGCATTTGCTCGGAGGCCGAAATCTGCAGTGGCCTCCGGGATAGGGGGTGCGCCGTCACTTTGGCTGCTTGGTCCACTGCACACATTTCGGTGCAGAATTTCGCAAAAAAAACTCTCATTTTTGCCTAAAATCCAGAAAACAAAGGACCGGATTTTTTCTTGCCTCCTAGATCTATGGTTCTTAAGGTAGTTAGAGGCAAAATCTTGGAAACATTGGAGTTATCGCCTTCAGTATGACCGGCGAAACCATAAGACTGGCAACCCGGTGGGTTCTGAGTCGCTTTCGACTATTCAGTTGTCAAAGATCGAAGATTATCTTGTAGATAACATCTACGCTTATATGTTATCGGTATGGCGGGAGAAGTGCAAGTGGAAAGTGAGCGAAGTGAGAAGCTCGTTCCCAAAATGGGAAATCGGTAAATGCGAGCTGTGGGGATGAAGAAGACTCCGCGCAGTCTCCCGCCGGAATATTATTGAACTCCGGTCATCGCCGGACACTCCCGCTCAAGCAAAGAGCTTGGACGCGACACTCTTGTGGGTAAAATCGCAGTCACCGGGCGGGCCCCCTACTCCATCGTATCCGGAGATTTCAACCACGACAAAGCTCGCGACTTGGCCGTCTCCATCGAATTCGAGGGAAAAGTCGCCATCCTGCTCAATACGAAATGAAATTGTCGGTGGGCGTTTCCGGTTGAGAGTTTCGCAGCCCACCCTTTCCGCAGAGTACGCGGAAAAGGATGGGGCACCCCACATTGCGGAGCCGAGAAAGGCTGGGCCAGCCCCCGAGGAGCAATTAATCCCCCTGAGCATCCGCCATTTCCACTCTTCTACGCGCCTAGGGCAAGGTTTCCATCAAACTACTCCCTAGCCAACTGGCACGGTTTCCTTCATCCAACCATTTCTTGTGGAATTGCGGAAAATAAGGATGGTCCAAATTCGTGTGGAAAACGGAACGAAAAATGTTCTCGACTATGCGTTCCTACGAATACATCTTCGAAAAATGACTTGGGGCCTCACTAGGTTCCGTTGCCGCCGAGAGCAACCTCTTGTGGACTGGGATTAACATCGTCCAGTACCTGCAGCTTCGCCGACCGCGTACCCGTTTGTGTGGGTGTGAAGGTTACCTGGATCGTGCACTGACTTCCTCCCGGCAGGCTGTTGCCGCAATTGTTAGTCTGCGAGAAATCGTTCGGGTTGGCTCCGCCGATTGTGATCTGGGAAATGTTCAGCGTCAACGTACCTTGGTTGCTCAACGAGACAGGCACGGGATTGCTGGAAGTGCCCACCTTCTGGTCTCCAAAGTTTATCCCGATTGGAGAAAGTGTGATCAGCGTTCCCTGGCCCGCCAGAGCCACCGTCTGAGGACTGTCGGGAGCATTGTCGGTCACCGACAGGGTGCCATTCGCTTGGCCGATCGTGGTCGGCCGAAATGTAACTTTAATCTGGCAGCTCTGTCCCACTCGCAGAGTGGAAGGACAGTTGTTGGATTGGTGGAAGGGGGCGGTGGTTGAAATGCTCGAGATGGTAACGTCTGTGTTCCCGTTATTGGTCAGAGTGGCAGTTTGCGGCGTACTCGTTGTTTTCAAGTTTTGTGTGGCAAAGGTCAGGCTCGAAGGCTGCAGAGACACACTCGTCATCTGCTTTTGCTCTCCGGTGCCGGTGAGGGCCACGGATTGCGGACTGCCAAGTCCAGCGTAAGCCACATTCAACGAGGCTGACTTGTTACCCACGGTTGTCGGTGCAAATGTGACTTGGATTTGGCAACTCCCACCAACTGGAAGACTCGGAGGGCAATTGTTATTTTCTGAAAACTGGTTGGCGTTCGTTCCACCAAGCGCAATTTGTATTCCAGTAAGAGGTTGCGCGTCAGAATTAGACAGGGTAGCAGTTTGGGATGCGCTTGTTGTTCCCACCACCTGTTGGCCAAATGCGAGTAGCGCCGGATAGAGATTAGCCGGAACTTGCCAGAACAATCCAAATCCGACAAAGTCCAATCGACCGTCGTGGTTGTAGTCGCTAAGGTAACCTCCACCTCCTCTCGTCTCAATAGGCGATTGGAAGGTTCCGTCGCCATTGCCCAGCAAGACTGACAGACCCGATCCCGACCCCTCAACTAAATCCAGTTTGCCATCGCCATTGAAGTCACCAGCGACTATGCCATAGCCAACGGAGCCCAAGTTTACGCCGTTGGCGAACGTCCCGTCGCCTTTCCCCAAAAGAAGTGCTCCGCTATCGGCGACCAAATCTAAGTGGTTATCAGAGTTCACATCTGCAGTCGCCATACCAGATCCAGTTGGCGTGCTATATCGAACTGGCGCTCGGAAGGTCCGATTACCTTTGTTGAGAAGAACGCTAATGGAAGGTTGTGTCGCTGCATTGTAGACGGCCAGATCAAGCTTGCCGTCCTCGTTGAAGTCTCCGACAATAACCGAGCCAGGAAACCCACCGGCATTGGGGGAGACGCTGTGGGGAAAAGTGCCGTCGCCATTGCCGAACAGCACTACTACACGGGAGTTCCGGTAACGATCAACGATACCCACGAGATCAAGGTTGCCATCTCCATCAATGTCGTATGAAGAAAGCGAATACAAATCATAGGAGGCAAAACTCGGTCCCAAGGTAAACCTTCCCTTGCCGTCGCCAAACAGCACTGTCAGTTGACTCCTGTTGAACTGGAAAACAGAAACCACCAGGTCAAGATTGTGATCGCCATTAAAGTCCCCAACGATCACCTGGCCGACACTTAACCCAACGTAGCCCGTGAACTGAGTCTGGATCGGGGGCTGGAACTTGACGTTTCCCTTGCTCAAGTAAACATCGGCTTCCAACGTTGTCTTGTTGGCCGCGTACACGTTCACCAAGTCCAACTTGCCATCGTTGTTAAAGTCACCGGGCACTCCTGGGACTGAGAAATTTGCGTCTTGCGCGAAGGCGACACCCGGTGAGGGTGTCCGCGTCGGGAAGTAAGCAATGTCTGAAGTCTCGTTGTGAGCATCCACATTCACCACTCTGACCCTTGCCGTGCCCAAACCGGCCACATCCGAAGCCATGATGCTGGCCTGTAAACGCGTGCTCGAAAGTACCGTGGTCGGGCGGAACGATTCGTTCCAACTCACAACCGCCGTAGGCGCGAATCCAGAGCCATTCACGGTAAGCGTGAATGCACCGCTGCCAGGCGCGGCCGATGCTGGCACCAGAGGCTGGTTGATAAAAGGCACAGGATTGGACTGGGCGGCAACCTCGCCGCTAATCCAAAGCACGCAGATACACACCCATGTGAGTTGTTTCATAGAGGCTTCCTTTGCGGGCGGACAACCGGCAGGGGGAACTGCCTTTCGACGGGGAACATTGTACACCCGGCGCAGCTTCTTCTTCGTCAATCCGCTACAGGGGTTGGCCCCAACCGAAAGCCAAGCTCCGCGCTTCATGGTCGCCCGCTCCAGCTTTTCTTGGGCGGGGATATTCGGTTGTCATAGAACCCGTCGTCATCGGCAACCAAGCTGGTCCCATGCTCTGGGGTCTAAAGCACTTTCGCAATCCGGGCAACTGCATTGCTTGACCGTCAGCTGCTTTCATGATGGCGGTAGGCGTTTTCGATTGGGACTTACGCTTCCCAGCCTTTCCGCAGAGTGCGCGGAAAGAGTGGGGCACCCGGCGATGGCTTCCGGTTTTTTTGCAGACTACTTCAGCCGCGCCCACGGCGGTAAGCCGGGTGCCTAACCTGCTCTGTCTCTCTGCAAGAAGCTGAGATCGAATAGAAAGCCTTGCATCGCATAGAGTTTGGGTGCTGCGCGCGAGATCCTTCACCCGGCTTGCGCCGGTTTCAGGATGACCTCTGTTTTTTGGCGATGACCAACGCTTTTTTTGGATGGGCCTCGTGGTGCAGAGGTCCTTCGTTGGGACTCCCTGGCTTGCCAGGGACTCCACTGCCTTAGGATGACAGCGGAAGGCGGATTGGTAAGGCTCCGGGCGGTCCCAGGTCTCGAGTACGCGGACAGAGTGGGGCACCCGGTGTAAGTCAACCCCAGCGGACCGGAGTGTCTACTGTACGTTGGGTGGGCAGAAATGGGGTTGACGCGGTGCGCGCGAGATCCTTCGCGGACTTGCGTCCGCTCAGGATGACGGATGAGATTGGGAGGTTGGGCGCATTGGTACACAGCAACGAGTGCTTTTGTGGGGACCGGCATTTCTGGTTGAGGGTTTCGTCTCCCACCCTTTCCGCACAGTACGCGGAAAAGGGTGGGGCACCCGGTTTTATTGTGGTTCTAGGGCCACTCGTGCGAGTCAGTTGCTTTCCTCGCTGTGCTGTCGCGCCTCGTACCATAGAGCGATTTCAACTCGATTGTGGAAGCCGAGTTTGTCGTAGATGAGACGCAGGTAGTTCTTGACGACATGTTCGGTGGTGCTAATGATCTCGGCGATCTCACTGTTCTTGAGGCCCTGGGCAACCAGCTCAACCACTCTTCGCTCTGTGTTATTGAGGACGCGCTTTCCGTAGAGTTCGGGCGGGAACATGTCTGCCTCGGGAGGATTGGATGCTGCTGATGCTTCCGGGGCTTTCTGGTTAGAGTCAATTACTTGGACGGCTAATCCGTCCTTGACGGGAGGCGAGGCTGCTGACGGCGTTTGTGTCCGCTCTTCGGGCGCGGGATTCGTGATGGTTGCATTCTTGCCATCCCACCCTTTCCGCAGAGTACGCGGAAAGGGTGGGGCACCCTGGGTAAATCAACCCCAGCGGACCGGAGTATCTGCTTTACATTGGGTGGACGGAAGAGGGTTGACGTTGTGCGCGCGAGATCCTTCGCGGACTTGCGTCCGCTCAGGATGACGGATGAGTTTGGGGGGTTGGCGCAACGGGCCGCTTGGCGGAGTGCATAGGTCCTTCGTTGGGAGTCCTTGCCTTTGCCAAGGACTCCGCCGCCTCAGGATGACAGCGGTGCCGGACGCTCGCGCCTACATTGACTATTCGGACGCGGCTTCCTCTTCTGGGGCGCCGTGGCGGCGTAGTAACTGGGGCAAGTTCTGGGAGAAGGCGGAGCGCGGCAGGACCATGTCGCATCCCACTTCGTGCGCCTTCTGCTTCAGGTCGCCCTGCACGTGCGAGAGGAATCCGATAATCGAAGTCTTCTTTAGTTTGCTCTTGAGTTTTGGAATCAAAGTCAGGGGCTTGGCGTTGACGTTATTCATATCGAAGATGACCAGCGAGGGTTTCTCTTCGCCGTTCAGCTTGATCCGCTCCAGCATATCTTTTTCGTTCTTGACGAATTCCACTTTGACGTTCAGCTTGCGGGCTGTCTCCTGAATCTTGGCCTGAAAAAACAGATCGTCGACGAAGGCGAAGATGCGAGAATTGGCGTCCTCATTGGGCGGAAGCGGCTCGGGTTCGAGCGGAGCGTAGGCGGGAGCAAAGCCGGGACGTCCGCGGCCGCGGGAGCCTTTGTCTCCGCCGAGCGCGCCGCGATAGCTGTGATCCATGGGAGCGCTGTAGATACCGCCGTGTTGCTGGCGATCGCGACCGCCGGGCTGTCCCGCGCGATTCGACGGACGGCGTCCCCGCCGCCTTCTGCCTCTGCCTCCACCACCGGAGGGATTTCCGGGTCCAACATTCATATTGTTTCTCGTTGTGTAGTTTTATGAGTCCACTCAAGGTGGACCTTTTTGCTGCCTAGGTGCAACCGCTTTCCGGGTGGTGCCTCGCCTCGCGCACATGCACCGAGCGTGCGTGGAAACCCAATCGGTTGGAGTTCATCCTTGAATGATCTTTATCCGTCTAAGGCGCCTGGAGCTTATGGGCGCGGGAGGCCAGCTAGGGAGCATGGCCGCTTGGGAACACTCTGATGGTATCTCTCACAGCGGACAAAGCGCAAGTCCCAAGTCAATGTAGTTTTGCACAGAAGTAACCGTAGGGTGCTTTTATGAGCGGGAGTGAACTGGAGAATCGGCGGTTGGAGCTTCGATAGGGCGTGGTTTTGAGCCGTGCCGGAGGTAATTTATAGAATTCGACGGCACGGGTGGAAGCCGCCCTTGCCGACATCCGACGCCCGAGTTTCCCCGGAGTCTAACCGGCGCTTACCTCGCGCGCCCACTGCATGGCTTGCCAGTGACACTCGGCGACCTCGCTCTCGCTGAGATGAAGTTGTTTGGTCAATTCAGTTGCGGTTTGCCATTCGCCGGATTCCTGGGCCAGCATCAGTTGGTAGAACGGCCGGAGACGGCTGGCGCCGCCGAGCAGCACCGACTTGGTTTCCTGATCGATGGGAATGTGGTCGAGCACCTGGGACATGGGAAGCTCGAGAATCACGTCCATCAAGGAAAGCAAACCCATGAGGAAGAGGTCGGAGTCTCCGTGGGGAATTTTGGGCGAGAGCAATTCGCAAAAGCGGGCGCGGACGAGAGCGGAGAGTACGAGTTCGCTGCTTTTTCCTTGGCCAGCGCCGAGGGTCGCAACCAGTCGGATCCAGCGGCGGACTTCTCTTTCTCCCAAAATGGCTAAGGCGTGCCGCACGGAATGAATTTCGTTGGCGAATCCGAAGGCGGCGGAGTTCAGATAGCGCAGCAGGCGGTAGCACAGCGAGGCTTCGCCTTTGACGACGTTCTCGATCTCGCGCACATCCAGTTCGGGCTGTGAAACCGCAGTCAGCATGCGCAGGTAGTTGACCCGGTTGGTGGGGATTTCATGGGCGGTGAGTACTTCGGGGCGGCGGAAGAAGTATCCCTGGAAGTAGAGGAAGCCGACTTTCTTCGCGGCGAGGAATTCCTCGCGGGTTTCAACTTTTTCCGCCAGCATGCGGCAGCGCCAGGGTCCGTAACGTTTGACCATGACGGCGGCGTCAACCGGGGATGTCTCGCGCAGATCGACCTTGATGATGTCGGCGATATCGGTCAGGGCCTCGCGCGGATCGTTTACTCCAAAGTCGTCCAAGGCGATGGTGTATCCGGCCTCTTTCAGACGGTGGCAGGCCGCGATCACCAGGTCATCGGCGGGAACGGTCTCGAGAATCTCGACTACCGCCTGTTCCGAAGGCAGGAGGGTGATGTAATCCTTCAGCAGGATGTCCCGGGTGCAGTTGACGAAGGCGCGGCGGCCGTCACAAAGAACGTCGAGCCCGAGCAACGTCGCGGTGTTCAATGTGCTGCGCGAGGCGGCGTCGGAATCTGTGTGGCGGAAGAAATCTTCAACTCCGTCGCGAAACAGGAGTTCGTAGCCGAAGACCTTCTCGTCCGTGGTGAGAATGGGCTGGCGGGCGACAAAGTGGGTCCCGGGTTTGTGCGCCGGTTTGCTTTCGCCGGGGCTGAGAGCGGAAGAGGGAGCGGTCACTCTTTATGTATCGGCAGAACCGGGCAGGAGATTAGACGCTTCTGGATGTGATTCGGGCTTTCACTCCTCGACCCATTCGCTACCGCAGGTGTAGCACTTCCAGTTGTTCTTGCGGACGAGAATGGGAAAGGACAGTAGCAGCCATAGGCCGTAGGTCCAGAAGCGATTGATCTTTTCGAATCCGATGTCGAGCGAATAGCAGCGAGGACAGCGCGGCTGAGGATAGGGCTCGCCTACTTCGTCTTCGCTGAACTCCGGGGGGATGGGCTCGTCGAGAATCGCGCGGGCAGACTCCGCCTCCTGCTTGTGAACTTGGAGACGAATGCCGCCGATGGCGTTGGACAGCAGCCAGTCCATTCGAACCAGGTTGCCATCGGCCAGTTGGCAGGCAATTCCCGCCGACTCCAGTTTTCCCTTGGCTAGCAGGGCTTCTGGGATGTCGCGGAAATGCTGCAGGGTGACGAGTTCGGTCGACACTCTCTAAGAATAACCCCGGGCGCTATTTTATTGCACCGTCAGCGTAACTGCTGTCGGATGGGTGAGAGGAGTCGTGCCTCCGGTGGTCGCTGTGACTGTGATTGTGCTGGTCCCCGTTGGAGTGCCGGGGTTGCTGGGTGCGCTGCTTCCGCCGCCTCCGCAAGCCGGCATCCACAGAGTGGAAAGTGCCAGGACTGCGATGAGGCTTAGGAGGTGGACTCCACCCAGTTTGAGCTTTTTGTTTCTTGTCATTGAGACAAATCCCAGAAAGCCGGGGATCAGCAGCGCGTAGAAGATCCTGCGGCGGGGGCCGAAGGGGTCTTTATCTAGCTTAGCGGAGGGAGCCATGGTCGCGATGGTCAGGGTTTCACTCGTGGCGGATGCAGCGGCGAAGGTGCAGGTCGCTTCCGAAGGCAGCCCGGTGCAACTGTAAGTCAAGGCCTGGCTGAAGCCGCCGAGCGGAGTGATGGTCAGCGTCGACATGCCGCTCTGTCCGGGCGCGGTCACGGTAACGGTGGTGGGGCTGGGCGTGATTTTGAAGTCCTGCACGTTGTAGGGTACTGCGGAAGAAAGGGATCCGGAGAAGTTCGTATCTCCGGCGTAGGTCGCAGTGATCGAGTACGATGCTGCAGCCAGCGTGGTGCTGGTAAGCGTGGCCACGCCTGAGCTATTTAATGCTCCCGTACCTAGCTTGCCGATTACCGCATCGGAGAAAGTCACAGTTCCGGTTGGCGTTTTCGTGGAACTGGCAGAGGGCTTCACTGTGGCGGTGAGAGTCACGCTCGTTCCAAAATTCACCGGGGCCGCGGGTGAAATGGTCAGGGTAGTGGTGGTGGCGACGGTGGTGGACGCCCAGTTTGTGAGCAGGTTCGCGACGTTGATGGAACCGAGGCCGGTGGCTTCGTCGTAGCCGGTATTAACCAGGTAGCCGCTGAGGCCGCCGGTAAGAGTAGTAGGTCCGGCCGTACTGTTGTTGCACATGCTGGGCGTGGTGACGGCGCAGTTCGTGACGCCGCTAGTGGCAACCGTAACATCGTGGAATACGCCGTTGTTCGGAGTCGCTGCGAGAGTGTAGAGGTTGGGATTGAGCAATCCTTGAGCAGAGCCTTGCTTCTGATTTAGAAGGGCAGCGATCCCGGCCATGTCCGGGGCGGATGCGGAGGTACCCGCGAATATTACAAAGCCGTTGCTTGGGCACTGATTGTTAGCTGCCAAGCAGGCGAAGTAGGCATCGTGTTGTGAAGCGCTGAAGGCAACATCGGGAGTGTAGCGCCCCGATCTCGTGCTTGGCACGCCAGTACCCTTCTGCCAGGACGGTGTTGCGATGTACGCACTGACTCCACCTCCGGTCCCGGCAACCTGAAGCTGATTCTGAGCGTTCATCGGCTCGTTCCAGGCGCCCTCCGGGATATAGCCGAGGGCGGATTCGAAGCCCGGGCCATTGGTTGAGCTCCAATATTGACTAGGGTTAGCAAAGTCCGCGAACTCAGTGCCGCCGACGCAAGTCGCGTAGCTTGATGAGCAGATTGAATTCGGACTGAGTATTTGGGTCGCGGGCGGGGTCGCAAAAGACTGATCACAACCGGCTGCCGCGGAATCGTCCGACGAGACGAAAACCGATATACCTTCCCCGGCGGCCTGCGCGAATAAGCTGTCCCAATACGCGACGCCCGGTTGGAGAGCATCGGCCTCGCACTGCGAGAAGCTAATGTTCATGATCCGGGCAGCGACCGGTGTGGTATCGACAACATATTCGGTGGCGAATTGGATACCGTCCTTCGTGTGTGTGGGGTTACTTTGGCTGACGACAAGATCGATCGTCGCGCCTTGCGCAATGCTGCCAGAGCGGGTCACATCGAGGGTAGCCTCGCCCTGATCCCCCGACGCGCTCCCAGTGCAGACCGGGGCAGGTGGAGTAAAGCCGAGCGGGGGAACGATGACGGTAGGAATGTTCGGAGTCACCGCCGCGGCGCTGGCAAAGTTCGAAATGTCTGAATCGCACACGCCAGAACGGCCAACGACGGCGATTGTTTGACCTGCGCCATTGATGCCACCTGTGATCCCTTTGACGTTATAGATCGTGGCGAAGTCCGCGGGAAAGATGACGTAGCAGGGCGTGCCGCCGCAAGTGAATCCGCTGCCGTCGGACGAGACGCTACCAGCGCCCCACGAGAGGCTATCCCCCGGCGCTTGCACACGAGACACCCCATGTTGCGGGTAAATCTTGATCGTGTGGAGTCCGCTGATGGACTTAATTACGGCAGCCAGCGCCGCAGGTACCCGGGGCTCGGCATTGATGGAGATGCGCGTTTCGCCGCCTACCTTGAAGTAGTGCATCTCCACTCCAAAGGCATTGGCAACGGCGGATGCCGGGCCACTGAAAACAATTCTCACTCGGCTGTTGGAAACGGAGTCGACATGGAGGTTTTGTGACTGCAGCCAGACCGTGACCGCATGGATGTCATGCGAGGAGGCCCCGAAGCGCTTGCCGATCTCAACCGGCGTTAGCCAATGGTGGTAATCAGGCGACGCTGGGTTTTGCTGGTCCTGCAAGAATTGGGTGTATGCCTGTTCCCGTTGGGGCGCACGGTCGAGAACCATGGTCAGTCTATCAATCGGCAGTTCGGCGGGAACGGCGCCGACGTCGTTCTGAGCACTCGCCCATGCGGGGTGATGTCCTCTTAGGGGAACGCGATTGGCGGGGTCGACACGTGTGCGCACGAGATCGGCGTTCTGCGTCTGCGCTAACGCGAATGTGGACAGTATCAGAGAGAGACAGAGCGTTTGGAAAGCTGTTACTGAGCGGCCGGGACGAGCGTTGCGGTTCGCTGTTGCAGGGAGCATCAATTCCTCCAATGACTCCAAATAAATTGCGACAGGGATAGAGCTGCCGCTGCGAGGGAAGGGTTGCAGCGAATGAGGGCGATTATCGTGGAAGGCAAAATGAACGTCAACAGAATTATCGGATGTACCAAAAGAGTCTCCCCGAAGAGAAGTCGGTTCGCATTTTTCCCGATTCGGTCGCGATAAAGCTCTTGCATACCTACGTGATCTGGATGGGTCGTCTTGCGACTTTTAGATTGGGCTCATGGGATGGGGCGTAAGACTTCGGCTTGTTCTCATGGCGATGTTGGTCTCTGGCTCGGCTACTGCTCAAGTTTTGCCCGATCTGCCCAAACATCGATTTTGGGACGCCGCCAACTGGGTGCTTTTTGCCAGCCATGCTGCGTTGGAGGCTGTAGATTTTGGCATAACGCACCACAACCTGAGCGATGGTGGACGGGAACTTGATCCCATGGCCAAGACGCTTTGCGAGAGTGGAACGGCTGGCCAGTTGGTCTTTTTCGGAGGGAGAACGGCTGGAGTGGTTGCGGTCAGTTATCTGTTGCACAAGACGGGACATCACAAACTGGAGCGCGCTTTTCCGATTTATGCCAGCGGTGATTCGGCGTATGGGGTGGCTTACAGCTTTGCTCACCGTTGATTGATGCGCGAATTTGAAACACAAGGTCCCTCTACTTCGCTTCGCTCCGCTCGGGATGACAGTTTCTTGCAGGTTTGCGAAGGCCTATCTTGCGCGGGCGAGGACCAGGGTTACGTCGTCCGGTTGCTCGTTGGCGCCGATCCAGTCATCGACGGCAGCGGTGATAATTTCGCTGATTCGGGGTAAGGGTAATTCGCGGTTCTCGCGCAATAGTTCAATTAATCGCTGCTCGCCAAATTCTCCGAAATCATTTTCCGGTTCGGTGACACCGTCCGTGTAGCCGAGGAAAATCTCGCCGCGGCGTAACTCGACTGATTCTTCGTCATAGCTTCTTTGGTCGAACAGGCCGACTACGGTTCCGCCGCATTCCAACCGACGTATGGAGCCGTCTTCGCTCATGATTATGGGCGGCAGATGACCTCCGTTGCTGTAGGTAAGCTTGCGCTCGGCGCCGTTGTAGATGCCGAGAAATAACGTTGCGTACTTCTCTGCGGGAGTGCTTTCAAAGAGCTGGTGGTTCAGCAGTGAAAGCAACGCACCCGGAGAGACGTCGACACTGCGTACACCCGACGCCAACATTACATCCGAACCAAGCGCCGCACCGACGGCTGCGGGCTCGCGCAAGACCGGGATATCTTGCATGCTAAGAGCTCGCACTGCGGAGTGGATGGTTGCCATCAACAGCGCGGCCGAGATTCCTTTACCGCTGATGTCGCCTACGGCGAGGATCAGCCGATCGGAATCGAGCGTCAGGAAATCGTAATAGTCGCCGCTGACCGTCCGCGCCGGGCGGAAAAATCCGTGCACTTCGAGAGATGGGAGCTGAACGCTGTCCTGAGGAAATAACTGCGCCTGCACTTCCTGGGCGATTGCCAACTCGTTCTCCAGCCGCTGCTTTTGCTTCTGCTCCTCGATCAGCTTCTCGAGTGATGCGGTCATCGAATTGAACGAGGTGGCGAGAGTAGCGACCTGATCGTCGGACCTTACCGGAATGCGGTGGCTGAAGTCTCCGCGATTGACGAGTTGGGTGCCTTCGTAGAGTTGCGCCACGGCGCCGGTCACCGTGCGCGTGAGATGGTAAGAGATGACCAGCGCGATGAGCTCGATGATTCCGAAAATGATTGCTACGAAGAGAAGCACAAATTCCACGGTGGGGGCGAAGTCTCCGAGTGCACCAAACAACCGCTCGTAAAGCTTGGAGACGCGGGTCTGCACAATGATCGCCGCAGGGCTGGATGTGTCTCCGCTGTCCCAATCCACCACAAACACAGTGGTGGGAAATGTGACTTGACGGTCCACACTTGCTGCCGCTGGAGGCACGGTCCCCGCGATGAAGGTTGGCGGGCGTCCTTTGCCCGCATCGAGGACGAATTCTCCTTCCGGTTTCTTTACCGAGATTGTGTTCGAGGAATTTTCCTCGCCGATCCGCACAACCGGCTTGGTCTGCGACTGCTCGACCTTGCGGAGGGAGAGCCCCGTGGCGTAAAGAGTGACTTCGCCCAGGTTCATCGCCAAATCTCCCAACATTTTCTGGTCGAAGGGTTCGCTCGAAAGTACAGTCAGGTTCCCTCCGCCCACGGGAGCCGTCTCCAAAGCGCGCAGGTAAAGTTGATCTCGATCTCGAACGACGCCGCCGAAAGAATTCTTTAAGTGAGCGGCAATCGCGGGAGGCTCGAGTGTCATTCCCGCGGGAGTGCTATTCAGAACCAGCTTCTGGTTTAACCAAACACAAATCTGTCGATTTGCCCAACCTTTGTCAGTTTGGCGCAAACTTTCGATCGCGGCCGTACTTGTCCCCCCGCCACGCTGTATCTGGGAAGCAAACTGGTGCGCGATGGCGGCATTCGCGGCCTCCAGACTCTTCAACTCCGTGTTCAGACCGGTGGTCACGATAAACGTAGCAAACTGTCCCGCGAATAAGTAAGCGGAAAGCAGAGCCAACACGAGCAGCATGACAACTGGAATGACGCCAATGAATACGTAGGTGACGATCAGGCGGTTTCTCAGCCGCCAGAGTGCCTTCGCCTTGATCCAGCGGAATGCCAGAATCGAGAAAAGAACGATGACCAGGAAGCTCAGGAAGCTGACCCATCCGCCAAGGCTGTCGCCGTAAGATAGTTTGAGCAGCCCAAACGTCTTCTGTAGCGCATACAACAGCAGGTCAAGGCCGAGCAGGTACGATGCGGCCAGGCCTACCTTGCTCCTGGGCAGCAATCCCATTTCGCCGAGCCGCATGCGCAGATAACGGTAAGACAGGGTCATGACTTAAAACCAAATTATAGATGGGAACGCGGCTCCGGGCTTCGGACTCAAGATCAGTTGCCTAGGTCTGAAGCCGTTCCATCAAATCTCCGGATAGAAGTCGAAAAATGCCTCGAGGCTTGTCTTCAGTTGTTTTTCAATCTCATCCTTACTGCCCTCGAGCACGTGCATGGTGACGTGAGCTTCCCGGCCGCTCTTGAGTTTGACGGTCGCGTCCCCAACTTCCGCAATTTCGTCCGAGGGCAGCAGCCGCAATCCATAGATGAGGGTTAAGTTTGCCATGAAGTGCATTCTCCCTTTTGTGCAGAGGTTGCTTGCCACCACTCTGCTGGCAGACGTAGCGAAGCTACTTCTCTACAGTATGCTATGAGTCCCTCCGCGGATTCTGCGATTTAAGAATTTTCACGATCTTCGTTTAGAATGCGATCGTGCTCCGAAACATTTTGGTAGTTCTAGTCGGCATTGGTATGGCGCAAATTGCGAGTGCCCAACAACCCTCCTCGCAACCGCAGGTCAAGGTGAACATGTTAAACGTCTGCGCGCCATCGCCGGAGGAGCAACAGGAAATTGCCTCCGCGCTGGCTCGCATTCCCAAACAACCGCTCTTCAGCCCGGATTTTGAGGTTGATCGGGGAAGGTCGACGCTCGAGGAGCGCCCTGACTTCCTCAAAACGGGATCGAGCGCGCAATTCTCATCCGATTCCGGCACCGCCGATTGGGTGCGCATTCGGCGGGAGTTCTCGGTGCAGGCCGCCTTTTCGACGGTGCAGTATTCCTTCAGCCACGACCCGAAAAATATGGTAGAGACGTTGATCTTCCACGTGCGCGACCCAAAGGATTTGATGCAGGTCGCAATCGAGGACAACGCATCTGCCGTGACCACGCCGGCGGCTATGCTGTCCACCAGCACGCCGGCCAGCCGGATCAAGCTGGAGCGCTTCGGAAAGTCGTCGGTCGTGCTGGCGCGGTGTCCCGGAACGGAGGGAACTCCAGCGCCTGATCAGAGCGCGTACGAGCCGCTGTTTCGGAGTGCGACCGCAATCGTGACCAACTATCGCAATCTTCTGGCGGCCAGGAACACCGTGCCCGCGGAGTTGGTGCGGGTCAGTGCCGTAGAAGGAACCAAAGCGAAGCCGGCGGCGAAACCGGCGGCTAAGAAGACTGCGCCGGAAAAGTCCGCATCCGAAAACAAGTGATGCTTGCCGGATATTTCGCGTGCTGAACCCAAATCTGAAATTTGCAATCTAAGAACGTACTCTATGGACAATATTCGCAACGTTGTTGTCATGGGATCGGGTTGTGCCGGACACACGGCTGCGCTCTACACGGCACGGGCTAACTTGAAACCGCTGGTGCTGGAAGGGCACGAACCCGGAGGCCAGCTTTCACTCACCACGCTGGTGGAAAACTTCCCTGGCTTTCCCGAAGGCATTCAGGGGCCGGAGTTGATCGAAAATATGCGCAAGCAGGCGTCGCGCTTCGGCGCCGAATACCGGCACGGCCACGTGACCAGCGTCGATCTCAGCCAGAGTCCTTTCAAGCTTCATGTCGGCCATGAAGTCATCCACACCCTCACGCTGATCATCGCCAGTGGCGCCTCGGCGCGCTGGCTGGGGTTGCCTCACGAACAGCAATTGATCGGACACGGCGTTTCTTCCTGCGCCACTTGCGACGGCTTCTTCTTTTCGGGCAAGGAGATTACCGTCATCGGAGGCGGCGATTCCGCCATGGAAGAGGCGATTTTTCTGTCCCGCTTCGCCACCAAGGTTACCGTTATTCATCGCCGCGAGCATTTCCGGGCTTCGAAAATCATGCTGGAACGCGCGCAGCGCAACGAGAAAATTTCGTTCCTTCTCGATACGGTCGTCGAAGATGTACACGACTTTCAAAAAAAGGAAGTCACTAGTCTGACGCTGCGAAATCTAAAGACCGGCAAGGTCTGGGACTTCCCCACGAGTGCCATGTTTCTGGGCATAGGACACATCCCCAACGCGAAGGTATTCGAGGGCCAGCTCGACATGGATCAGGATGGCTACCTGAAGACGACGAGCAACGTCTTAACCCGGGTTCGCGGGGTCTATGCCTGCGGGGACGTGCAAGACCGGCGCTATCGGCAGGCAATTACCGCGGCTGGCACGGGCTGCATGGCCGCACTGGAAGTGGAAAAATTTTTAGAGGAACAGGGACACTAGAGTGTGGCGCGAACGCCGGTTTTTGATACTCATTCCAGAGGTGACAAATGCCGAACGCACAAGCAACCTGCCCTCACGTAAAAGAAATTCGCCAGGTCAAGCCGAGTGGCAAAGGTTGTAAAGAATGCCTGGAGATGGGCGATACCTGGGTCCACCTGCGGGAATGTCTGATTTGCGGTCACGTCGGCTGCTGCGATTCGTCCAAGAACAAGCATGCCACCAAACACTTTCACGCGACCAAGCATCCGATCATGCAGTCTTTCGAGCCCGGTGAAAACTGGCGGTGGTGCTATGTGGACGAAGTGTTTCTGACTTGATCATTCACACGTCCCTGTGATCGCACTCACACCGCAGCTCAGCCCGGTTGTGATACAAATTCCTGTGATCTTCATGTACGTGCTAGGTAGTCATACCCCCATCTTCTCTACCTGCGTAGGCGTGCGGTGCTGAGGGCGCTCTTCATCTCTCTATCGGAGAGCCACTGGCTGCGCGCCGTCGCCGAGCGTTCCTCGATCGGCCAGAACTTTTCCAGCCGTTTTGTTGCCGGCACTCAAGTCGAAGACGCGCTCCGGGCCACTCGCACCGTAAACCAATCCGGATCGAGTGTCTCCATCGACAATCTCGGCGAGAACGTCACCAACGCCGATCAAGCCCGCGCTAGCGCTCAACTCTATCACCGGTTGCTGGACGACATTGCCGCTCAAAAGCTGGACGCCAACATCAGCATGAAGTTGACTCATATGGGCCTCGATGTCGACGAGAAATTGGCCCGTGATCTCGTGACCGGGCTCGTGGCCAAGGCGGCCGCCATGAACCCGCGGAATTTTGTCCGCGTGGATATGGAGGGTTCGCCTTACACGCAACGCACGCTCGATTTCGTGCATGAACTGCACCACGTCCCGGGCAACCAGGGATGCGTCGGCGCGGTTATTCAGTCGTATATGCGGCGGTCAGAAGGCGATATCGAAAAGTTGCTGGCAGAGGGCATTCGCATTCGCCTGTGCAAGGGCGCTTACAAAGAACCGCCTGAGATTGCATTCCAGGAAAAATCTGCGGTCGATGCCAATTATGTCAAGCTGATGAAGATCCTGATGAAGAGCAAGGTCTATCACGGATTGGCCACGCATGACGAAAGCATCATCGATCAAGCTAAGGCTTTCGCCACCAGCGAACGGATTTCACGAGATGCGTTCGAGTTCCAGATGCTGCACGGCATCCGCCGCGATCTGCAGCAAAGCCTGGTGCACGACGGCTGGCGGATGCGGGTCTACATACCGTTTGGAACTGAATGGTATCCCTACTTTATGAGACGGCTTGCCGAACGCCCGGCGAACGCACTGTTCATCGCCAAGAATCTGCTGCGGCGATAATAGGCCAAGGCTTCTGTAATTCCACAACACTCTCCTGCAGTTTCCAACGGGAGTGGAGCGGCTTCTTCCCCTAGTAGTAAAAGCAGATTCCTCGTCGCTCCGCTCCTCGGAATGACAACGGAAGTGGGGCAGCTCCTCGGAATGACAATAGGGGTGTGGTGAGCCTTCTGCCCGAGCCGTCCGCCCGAGCCGTCCGAGAGCAGCGATTTCGACCCGCAATCTGCTAGCATACCGTCGTGGGGATCCATGACCAACCCGCGCTGGCCGAGGCCTTCGCCGCGTTGGTCGGCCCTCAAGTCGGGGACGAAGATATCGATCTGGTACGGGCTTCCCTGACCATCGCTCGGACCGAGTATCCCGACCTCGACATCGAATCCTACGTCGCACGCATTGACGAACTTGCGCACATGGCGGAGGCGCGAATCTCGGATGTGGGCGACGCTGGCCAGACCATCGCCGCTCTTAATCACACCTTGTTCGGCGAAGCGGGGCTGCGTGGCAATCGAGAGAAGTACTACGATCCCAGAAATTCCTTTCTAAATGACGTGCTCGACCGTGGTCTGGGAATTCCGATCACGCTCGCCCTGATTTACATGGAGGTCGGCCGCCGCCTCGGCTTTCCTTTGTTCGGCGTAGGCATGCCCGGTCATTTTCTGCTCAAGCACTACGACATTGACGGCCGCGAAACCCTGGTTGATTGTTTTAACGGAGGCGATATCCTCAGTCCCCAGGATTGCCAGCGCCGTCTTGACGAAATCTATTCCGGCCAGATGACGCTGCGGCCCGAGTTCCTTTTCGCCGTCAGCCGCCGGCAAATACTGACCCGTATCCTGAACAATCTCAAGACGGTTCACCTTTCGACGCGCAATTTCCGCAAGGCGCTTCCGCTGGTCGAACTGGTGCTGGTGATCTATCCGCGCTCTCCTGAAGATGTAAAACAGCGTGCGCTGCTGCGCTACAGCCTGGGCCAGACCTCGGGTGCGGCAGAAGATCTGGAACAATATTTGAAGATGTCGCCAGACGCTTCCGACGCCGACGAAATCCGCCAGACCGCTCTCTCTATCCGCCGAATGCTCGCGTTGATGAATTAATTCATCGATGAACTAGATGTTCGCGGACGGCCCTCAGTGCGTTTCGACCCTAAAGGTAGATATTCACAGCCTGTGGACGCTGGCGTGCTGTTATGTGACGGATGAACTGCAAACTTTTTCATCTTGACAGACCTTCGCGGCTGTCCCACAATGTCTCGACATTTTTTTAGGCGTCCGGATAGTTGTTTGTGGGAAGCCCGCTCTCCCCTTTTGCCGCTCCCCCTGGCAAGGGCCTTCCTCATTCTCGGATGTTTGATGGTCACGATTTTCGAACCTTTGCTGACAAAATTTAGGAGGGATTTATGCGCGTAAAAGCGCTTGTGCTAGTGGCAGTGACCCTAATCCTCGGAGCAACCGCGTGGAGTTCCGACACCGTTATCTACAACTTTTGCACTCAGACCAGCTGCGTGGACGGCAACCAGCCCTATGGCGCCTTGATTGCCGACGCCTCAGGTCATCTTTTCGGAACGACCTATTATGGCGGTACCAACAACTATGGCGAGGTCTTCGAGCTGGTGAATTCCGGTGGCACGTGGACCGAAACGGTAATCTATAGCTTTCTCGGTCCCAGCAACAGCGATGGTGCGAACCCATTTGGCGGTATGGCCTTCGATTCGAACGGAAACCTCTATGGCTCGACTGTTAATGGCGGCCCAGCCAACCAGGGTACGGTGTTTGAGCTGGCTAAATCCGGGGGCTCATGGAAGGAGACAGTGCTCCATAGCTTCGACGACATTAACGGCAACGACGGGTACAACCCGTACGGCGCCTTGAGCTTTGACGCGGGCGGCAACCTGTACGGCACTGCGGGACACGGTGGGAAGTTCGGCGGCGGCTCGGTTTTCCAGTTAAAGGCGTCAAACGGCAAGTTCACTTACAAGACGATTCACTATTTTGCCACGAGTGCCAGCCTCGCGTATGTTCCCTACGGCGGAGTAGTTGTCGACCCCAAGAACGGTTATCTTTACGGCACCACGTATTACGGTGGTCTTGTCTGGAATGTTGGCGCGGTTTACCAACTGCGTGAAGTTAGCGGCGTGTGGATCTTTGCGGTAATTTACAATTTCCTTGGAGATTCACTCGGACTAAATACCGAATCCGGTTTGACCGTGGATACGGCCGGCAACCTCTATGGCACGAACTATACAGGTGGCGACTTTAACTTCGGAGCGGTTTTCAAGCTGACGCCAGGCTCGAACAACAAGTGGACGGAGAAGATCATCTACAGCTTCAAGAGTTATACCAAAAAGGACGGCGCATACCCGTATTATGCAGGCGTCACTGTGGATTCAGCAGGGAATCTCTACGGCACCACCTATCAGGGCGGATCAAGCGCAGCCAACAACCTGAATTATGGCACTGTGTACAAGCTGGCAGCGACCACCTATAAGGAAAGTGTGCTTTGGAGCTTCGGCACCACTGGCGACGGAGCCTATCCACAACACCAAGCGATCCTCGTCGGTGGAAAGCTCTATGGCACGACCTATGCCGGGGGACTCCATGGAGGGGGCGTCGTATATGAGGTTGCACCGTAGTTAGGGCTGCACTGCAGTTCCGCTTTACTTTTCACTTCTCGCCGCCGTGCTGTGAAGCCCGGCGGCGATTTTCTTTTGAGTCGGAAACGCTAGAGTTTTGCCGGAATGCGAAATCGTGTAGAAGGGGTCACGACCCGCTGGGGTCGAGCGGTAGCCCTACAGGGATTTTCCAGGATGGCGACCTTGACGGATGCCTTCGGCGAACAGCGGCATGGCGAGAATCGCGCCTACTCTTCCGGTGGTTCCGGTTCGTTGGGCTCAGCCGGCGCGAGGGGCAACTTAGAAGCGCCGCTTAGCACGTCTCGTTCTTGCGGTGAGAACTGCTTCTTGTAGCTTTCAGAGTCGATCTCACGCTGCCGCGCCTCTGGCGGCATTCCGCGCAACGCCTGAACAGCATTTCGCACCGCCTGGCGGCGTTCTGGCGGAAGCTGCTGCATCTGTTCGTGGAGTTGGCGCGCTTGCTGCTTCTGCTCCGGAGTCAGGTGCTCCCAAGTTTCCATCCGGTTCAGCATTTGCTTTTGCTTCTCAGGCGATGCGCTGTTAAAACGCTGCAACTGGCCACGTAATTGTTGCTGCCGCTGAGGCGGAAGGTTGCGGAATTGGGGATCGTTTTCCAGCGCCTTACGCTGTTGCTCGGGAGGGAGATTCTGGTGCTGGCGGAGCCATTCTCCAGCGTGGTGCCCCGGCTGCTGCTGCTGTTGTTTTTTGGGGGGATGCTGATTCTTCTGTGCCATCGAAGGCACGGCGCTTGCCAGCGCCAACACGAGGATGGCCGCTTCCACCCGTGCCGTCATGGACCTTACCCGCACTCTTATCCCCCGGTCTATTTTCCAGTTCCTTATTCAATTCTCGTGAAGCAACCTCGGCTACGAATGCGAACTTACGGATTGGCGTCCACATCGTTCTGCACTTGCAGATCGTCGAGCAGTTCAAAATCAGAATACAACTCATGATTCTTGTCCAGTGCCTGCAGGTCGCCCACGGCCGTCCCTGGTTCAGCCATCATGGCCCTTGGTCCTTCCGCCGTAGGATTGCGGCCAGCATCGGTGCGGAACAGAGTTACGCTCATCACCATGAGCACAGCCAGCGATGCCGCAAGCGCAGGCTTGCGCATCCACTGCCACCAACCAGCCGGCGGCCGCGCTACTTCCTCGCGTACACGCGCCTGGAGCCGCACGTCGAAATATGGAGACGGCTCCGGCGCTTGCCACTCATCGAGCAGCGCCATGGTTCGGCGGAACTCACTCAACTTGGCGGCGCAGTCCGCGCAGCTTTCGAGATGTTGATTCACTTCGGGCGGAACCGCGCCAAAGCCGGCGGCCACGTCCGGCATCGTTTCGCAAATATCCTTGCATTTCATGACTACACCCTTCATACAAATTCTTTCAGTTGCACGCGCAAGGTTTCGTATGCGCGAAACAACAGAGACTTGATGGCGGACTCGCTCAGCTTCAGAACTTCCGCGATCTGGCGGTAATCCATCTGCTGATACTTGTGCATAACGACTGCGATCCTTTGCCGTTCCGGCAGCGCCTGCACGCGTTGCCGAATGGCTGCTAATCGCTCACGCCGGACGATCGCTTCCTCTGCGGTCAGCGAGCTGTCGGGCACATCCATGGTCAACCCGGTTTCCTGATCGGGCTCATCCAGGCTGACCGTAGTTTCCGGACGTTGGTGCCGTGTATCGCGCGCGTGATTCACCGCCAGATTGCTCGCGATACGGTACAGCCAGGTTGTAAACTTTGCGCTCGCTTCGTAAGTCTCGCGAGAGCGATATACTCGCAGAAAAACCTCCTGCGCCAGATCCTCCGCCACCGCGGTATTGTGGGCCATGCGATACATGAAGCTCAGCATCGGCCGGCGATACTTTTGCACCAGATACTCGAAAGCCGACTGATCGCCCGCCTTCACTCGCAGCATGACCTGCGCGTCGCTCAGTCCTTCACTGGATTGATCGACCGCAGCCTCCGCCTCGACATGCCGCGGTACGGCTGCCATCGAAAGCAACCCGCGATTCATGGCTAAGCTGCTCACACTGGATTGAACCCGCCCTGGGTCTGAAAGTTGCGCCTACTTCGGCGCCGGGGAAAGGCTGGAAAATCTCCTCGGAAAAGGGGTCTTGCGGCACCTCGCGGGTATGATCCCGGCTAGGCATCCTGGTAGCGCGCAAGGCGTCTGAGGGTCCCGTCGCCTTGGCGGGATTCCGGACTGCCGGATTAGGCTATCATGGACAAGGTCCGCGAAAAAACTGTTTCTTTGCTACAGATAGCGGCTGATTCAGGCTGGGCGCTTAACTCAGCGGTAGAGTGCCATCTTCACACGGTGGAAGTCATAGGTTCGAATCCTATAGCGCCCACCAGTAACCA
>CAWBHF010000002.1:0-93947 GCA_963788645.1 uncultured Acidobacteriota bacterium | reverse complement strand
CCCGCAATAAATCCGGACTTGCACCATGAGTAACTTTATCCAGCGCTCAATTTGCAGTACCTTTAATGCTTAACCTAAGAAAGTACCAAGACTTAAGAGACAACCACCCGGCGCCGGTCGCGCCCGTTTCTGGAGATTTGTAATGAGGCATTCGTCCACGTTTCGTCTGATCCTGGCTCTCGCATTCATCTCAGCTATCTTCGTCGGATGTTCCCGCGATCCCAATGTTCGTAAGCAGAAATACTTCGAGAGTGGGCAGCGCTACTTCGAGAAAGGTCAGTATCGCGAGGCGGCGATTCAATTTAAGAACGCGGTCCAGATCGATTCCACCTACGCCAATGCCCATTACCAATTAGCCCTGTCGCTTCTCAAGCTGCAGCAGTGGAACCCCGCCTTTCAGGAACTCGGTCGCACCATCGAACTGCAGCCAAATAATTATCAGGCCCGCATTGAGCTGACCAATCTCCTCATCGCCGGACGTGACTTCAAGCAGGCGCAGGAGCAGGCCGACCTGCTCATGAAAGACCAGCCCAACAATCCCAAGGTTCACATGGCGATCGCGAACCTGCTGGTTGGTCAGGAGAACTATCTCGCTGCCATCCAGGAAATGCAGAAAGCCATCGCCCTCAACCCCGGAGAGTGGGAACCATACCTCGATCTCGCGCTGGTCCAGACCCAAGCCAATCAACTCGACGCCGCCGAAGTTAACTTCAAGAAGGCCGTCGAAGTAAATCCCCAGGCAGTGCAGGCTCAACTGGCGCTCGGAGGCTATTACCAGTCTCGCAACCGCTTCCCTGAGGCGGAACAGCAATTCCGGCACGCCATGGATCTCGATCCCAGGAACCCCGATCCGCCTGCCGCAATCGCGCGCCTCTACATGGCGCAGGGAAAGAAGGCCGAGGCGGAAGCGTTCCTGAAGCAAGTCAAGACCAAGTTCCCCGATAACTCCACCGGCTATCGCATGCTCGGCGACTTCTACTTCGCCGCCGGCGATCTCGACAAGGCTACCGCCGAATACGGCCTCGTCTACCACGATCACCCCAAGGACCTGCAGGTCGAGAAGAATTACATTCAGTTGCTGATTCTTAAGAACCGCCTCGACGAAGCCAGCAAGCTGGATGACGCGCTTCTCGCCGCCAACGCAAATGACAACGACGCCCTGATCTACCGCGGACAGATTCAACTTCGCAACGGCCACCCTAGCGACGCCGCCCAAACCCTGCAAAACGTGCTGAAGAACGACCCCGACAACGCCGTCGCTCGGTACCACCTTGGTCTGGCTCTTGATCAGATGGGCAATTCCGAGCGTGCTCTCGAAGAATGGCGCGCCGCCGTGCGCCTGCGTCCTGATCTCATCGAGGCCCAACGCGCCCTAGCGACCGCTGCCATCCACAAGCCCGACATGCTTGCGCTCGAGGAGGCGGCCACCGCGATCATCAAGCTGCAGCCCGCTTCGCCCGACGGCTACGCCATGCGCGCGCTCTCGAAGATCAATCGCAAACAATTCGCCGCCGCCGAACAGGACGTCGCCAAAGCTATAGAAGTCGCTCCGCAGAGTGCCGTGGGCTATATCCAGCTGGGAAATCTGAAGCTGGTCCAAAGGCAATACGGCGAAGCCAGCAAAGCCTATCAGGACGCACTCGACCGCGATCCCAACTCCAACGACGCGCTCAGCGGCCTGATGAACACCGATCTCGCGCAGAACCAAGCCGACAAAGCGATCGCCGCGGCGAACGCCCAGAACGCCAGGGCGCCGAACAACAGCGGTTTCTACAACCTGCTGGGCACCGCGTTGTACAACAGCAAAAAAGATTACGATGGGGCCGAGGCCGCATTCACAAAATCCGCTCAGCTCGACAAAAACAATTCCGATTCCCTGCTCAAGCTCGGCCAGGCGCAGGTCGCCAAGGGCTCAATCGACCAGGCCATTCTCACTTATCAGCACGCGCTTCAGGACAATCCTCATGAGGCCATGTTTTACATCCTCATGGGTGAACTTTACGAGCGCAAGCAGGATTGGGCAAAGGCCAAAGACGCGTATCAGAAGGCACTCGAGATCAAGCCCGAGAATCCGCTGGCCTCGAACAATCTGGCTTACGTCATGCTGCAATCCGGCGGCAACGTGGACATGGCGCTCTCGCTCGCCCAAACCGCGCGCCGGGGCATGCCCGATTCACCGAACGCCGCCGACACTCTGGGCTGGATCCTCTACCAGAAGGGCGCCTACCAGTCCGCCGTCGATCTTTTCCAGGAGGCGCTTAAGCTGGGGGAAAAAAGCAAAGCCGCCGACGACCCGACTGTCCACTATCACCTGGGGCTGGCGTATGAGAAAACGGGCAAGAACGATCTCGCCCGCCAGCATCTGGAGCGGGTGCTGAAGATCAATCCCAACTACAGCGAAGCCGCCGACGTGAAAAAGCAGTTAGCGCAACTGAAATCGTAATGCACGTCGAGCGACGAGGCCTCTCCGGAGAAATTTGCTGTTTCCCGATTCGGGAGAAATCTTGTCAAGCCCCCTCGGGCCCCCAATTCTTCTCAAGTGCCTCATTACAAACAGAAAATAAAGTTGAAAAGCATGTCCTGTTTACCCCAGTGAATCTGATAGCCTAGATATAGAGGCAAGAAAGAGGCGCGGCATCCAGCCCGCGCCTTTTGTTTTTGCGTGGCGCGGACCTGCCCTGAGCGCAGTCGAAGGGGCCCTCGCCCGCGAAATCTCAACCAAATTCAACGCCAAGGGAGAAATGTGCGCTTGGGCAAACGCCTGCGCGCGCAACGTTTATGAAAGAAACTTCTGCTGCTTCGACAAAGCCACGGCGCAAGCTCCGATCAATCGGGCGCTCGGCACGCTATACCAAACGCAAGGGCATGATGGCGGAATTGATCTTCGTGGTCAAAGCCACCAGCATGGGATTCGCGGTGAGCAAGCCCTACGGCGACTGCGAGCCCTACGACGTGGTCATCGAGGAAAACGGCCGCGTGTTTCGTATTCAGGTGAAATCGGTTTTCACTACCCAGCGCTGGGGATACAGCATCGCCGTGTCTCGGACGAGACGGCACAAACCCATTGTTCGATATTCGGCGGATGAGATCGACTTCATCGCCGCCTACGTGGTTGCTCACGATGCCTGGTACATCATCCCGATCGCGGAGATTGGGAGTCTGGCGCACATCCGCCTCTATCCCGAGGGCACAAAAAGATACGATGGCGGGCGCTTCGAGAAATACCGCGAAGCCTGGGACCTGCTCCGTCGAGGAGCGGCCCGTCCGACCGAGAAGTAGGACGTGATGGATTACGTCTCCACAGGAACCGGATGAAAAAACCGGGTGCCCCACGTCTCGCGCGTTTCGAGACGTGGGCAGACGCGAAAGAGACGCAGACCGGCAAAAGCCTTTTGCCGATATCACCCCCAAATCGGCAAAGGCCTTTTGCCAATCTTCAAACAGCCACGCACCACAATCAACCGACAACGAGGACTAGAACTATGACGATACGAACCGAGTCAACCAAGAAGCCACCATGCCGACAAAGCCCACTACCCGAACTCCACTGCTGCGCCTGCCGGGGATGCGGCGAAGCAATGCTCCTGGCCTGGGACGGACAAACCAACAGGTACGGCGGAATGTGCCCCAACTGCGGCGTCTTCTCCCCCCTAAGATCAGCCGAAGACGCCAACCCACCAAGACCCGCATGATGATGACCGGGGAAGAATGTCATCCCGAGGAAATGCAACGCCGGGTGCCCCACGTCTCGCGTTTGAGACGTGGGCGTTTTACCTTTACTCTGTCGTCCCGATACTCTGTCATCCCGAGCGCAGTCGAGGGACCCTGTGTCTGTTCGGCGCTGAATGAGCAGGCCCAAGTTTCCAAATCACGCAAACGCCTTGGCGCGATAGCCGAGCCTTTCGCGTCCGTTTAAACCTCAAGGGTGCCCCGTCCAAGCTCTGCTTGGGCGGGCTCTCCCTCGGCTGAGCGCATCCGCGACTTCCCCACCCTAACGTCGAAAAGCACGACGTTAGGATGGGCCACCCGCGAGGCTAAAGAGGCTCATTTTCTTCGAAGGCTTGAAGAAACTGCACTACTTCGCCGTCAATCTCCGCTCGCGCCAGTTCTGCGGCTAGCTTGGCGTTGGTGAAGGACGCCGCGAACTCTGCCTGGGACCATTTGTTCAGTTCCGTGAGCACGGATTTCCCGCCGACGACTGACATTTTACCCGCAAGGGAGTCCCATGAACGCTCGATTAATTTCCGTGCTGACTCGTTCCAGTTTTGGACAGCTAGTCGTGGTTGCGCGAGCCTGAACTCTTGAGCAAACGAGTCGATCGCTTCTTGCTTCATCCTCTCTGCAATTCCGACCATGGCGTCCCGAACCTGTTGTACTCCGGGAAGGTTCTTTCTCTTGTTTGAAAATTTCACAATCAGTCGCTGAACCGCCTCGGGAACCAGGAGGTAATTCTCCAGTTCCTTTCTCTTCCAAATATGGAGGCGAATTTGGTTGTTCTCGGCTTCCTTGACCCTGCTTTCTATTTCTTCCTCCAGGTGGTAGTCCGAATCCAAGAGGCAATAGGTTGAAACTTCGACGCCTGTTTGCTCCACGAGCCAGCTCGACCCTATCACGCTTTTCCAGCCGCTCCAGCCTCCTATAGAAATGTTAGCCACGGCGTCGATGGGGTGATGGCTGTCAGGAAACAGTGTGTTGTGGAGCCTCTTGAGTAAGACAAGGTCGTCGCCCTCAACAAACAGACACTTGCGCGCGTTTGCGAAACGCGCTAGTTGGAGGTTATGAACGCCTCCGATTCCGTTTATTATGCGCTGCAGTTCCGGCATATCGGTGGCAAACCTAGCTTGCTGCCTGTCCTTATCAACGATGAGGACATCTTCCGGTTCAACTTCCGCCATGATTTCAACCGAGTGAGTCGCGATTATGACCTGAGGGTGGCGATTTCGTACGAACCTGATGAGCTTCCGCTGAAGGTCCGCGTGCATGTACACGTCTGGCTCATCCAGAATTATGGTTTCGTAGCCCTTGCAGCGAGACAGGAACCACATTGTCTGAAGCCACATTTGAAGACCGTGCCCCATCCAACTCACGTCTGCAACGAAGTCATCGTTTCTCACCATCAGCTGAAGAGGCTCGCCTCGCTCTTTGCCTTGGCCGACGAGTTCTCGAATTGCGAGCCCAGACCAAGTGGAGTCAGAGATCCTCTTGAACTCGCTGAAGAATGGCTTGTATAAGAGGTTGATCTCATTTCGGAAGTGAAGCGAACTCAGCGTTGAGGAAAGGGTTTTGAGCACATAGTCAGGGCTTAGGATGGTCTCCTTCGCCGGCACGGGTCCAACCTGGGGGAGGATGCCAAGAGTAGGAAGAACTAATCGTTCCGCCGCTGATTTGCCATCTACAATTTTTCCGCTTGGCGTCCTCAATACGGCGTGGATCGCACTCTCGGGACCTACATAGACAGTAACGCAGGCTCTGTTGCTAAACTTCGCTACGACTGTCGCCGGAGGGGGATTGTAGCGGTGGAATATTTTCTCAAAATTAAAGTCTTGGTTGTCCAGTGAAGGCGCGACACCCCTGGCGTTCTTGTGTATTTCCAGCCAGTGCGGCGGGGGCTTATATGCGAGTGAGCGGTATCGATCGACAACCAGCGATACCAAACGAAGAGCTTCCGCGATCGTGGACTTGCCTGCATTGTTGCGCCCCACGATGACGGTTTTCTCGCGGAGCGGTATTACGTGATGCCTGAAACACCGGAAGTTCTCGAGTACCAACTCACTTCGCAAGAGGCATCTCTTCCCAAATTTACGCCCTTTATTCTAATTCTTGACGGTCATGGTTTCGGAATCGAAGGCTTTCTTGCCGGATACGTTTCCAGTCCGGCGAAGATGCCGCGGTAGTCGTTCTTATCGCAGTGAATCCCACTTCTCGCACAGGGCGCGAGAAATGGGGCACCCGGTTTTTTGTCTCGGCCTCGGTCAGTCCCTCGTGCTCCGCAATGAGTACAGAGATCCTTCGTTGGGAGTCGCTCGCTTGCGCGCGCGACTCCGCTGCCTCAGGATGACAATCAGCAAAAGAAGGCTCTGTCGCAGCCTTGATTCTTGCGACGCGAAACAATTTCCTTGGGGAAGACTGCGGGGCCCTACATCTGGGGGAAGGAGAACTGTACGTCGGGGTTTTCGGCGAGTCAAGGGAGATTTGGAAGGGCGCGAGGTCTTGCGGTTTTCAAGGCGGTGGGGCGCAGATCGGCAAAAGCGTTTTGCCGATACCGGCCTCTAATCGGCAAAAGTCTTTTGCCAATCCTCGTCGTTTCCGCACTCCCAGGCTGGCGTCCAAAGAGCGGACGCGAATCTGGGTCCCCGGCACTTGGGGCGAAAATGGGCACGCTAGGAGTGCTCCATAAACCGGCTCAACAGCGAGTCCAGAACTCTCTCTTTTTTCTGGAGGGAAAGCTTGAAGTCGCGGTGATCGGTGTGCCAGATTTCCCGGAGCAGCGCGTCATGACGCTCCTCAAGAATCTCGAACAACAGTTCTCTCTCCTCATCGCTGAGTGTCAGAGTAACGGCAGATACGGTCATCATGCACCTCCTATTCCCAGGCGTGGGTAATTGCGTTCGACATCGCTTGCAGACGCCCCACGTGAACCCGGCTAGAGTGGACGCAAGAAAGACGGGAGACATTCAGACCGTTATTGCTTTCGTCGTTTCGCTCCGAGAGTCCGAACCACAACGGGCATTTTCGCGGACTCCTTCCATGTAAGCGCCAATCCCCTCGGCGTCCTGTTCTTGTTCTTTTGATTCGGTGTACCCCAGTACGCCGTAGTAGGTTGCCCGATCGTAGAACTGATTTAGCATCTGCTGCAGTTCGAGTTTGCCGGAAAGTTGTATGACGTTGTCGGCGAAAGCCTCCCTTTGAAGGAACTGCCACAGATGGCTGCGGCTGATGACCAGGGCCCACACGAATTGATGCAGGCCGACTCCTGCAGCGGCCCGGCGTTCGCCGAGCCTTATGAAGCGCTCTGCAATATCGGTTTCTGTTTTCTGCAGCAACCACTCTCCCAGGTTGTGGTAAATCTCGGCCGCTGCGAGGGACAGTTCCGCGGGAGAAACCTTAGAGAAGTCGCTAGTCCGCTCCGACCGCCGCAGTTTGTCAGTCAACCCCATCGCTAATTGGTCGGAGTGCCCCTCGATCAGGCGCACCAGCTTTATCGCCAACACTTGCCAGCCTCCTTGGCTACCTAATAGAAGAGATGCCGTAACCGTTGCGCAAGATGCACGCTCTATCGCAAAACGATATATAGATAGAATGAAGGTACCGCGTGCGTCCCATCCCCTGCGGCCTCTTCTGGTCATCGAACCCTGCGATTGCTGTGAGAAACTCTAGGAATGGAAAAGAGGAGACTGCGGGTGCTCAAGTGGCTCGGGACCGTCCCGGCTGTGGGCGTGTGCACGCTTTGCAGTTGTGAGTTCAAGGTCCCGGTGACCGCGATCAAGCGGGTGGCGGACGCGCAAGCGGCGCTCAAGGCTCAGTTTGATCAACACCAATGTAAAGAGGAATAGACGCTTCGATTTTCTGAGCGGCGCGCTTTGCTAGCTCTGAAACACGTAGTCTTTTCTGAGGTTTCGAAGGAACCTCTGTTTGCCGGGAGCCAGTCCGGCCTGCCGCTTGGGCTTTTTGTGACATCTCGGCTACGAAGCGGCGAGTCAGGTGGTTGGTTCTACGCTCGGTCGTGGTTTTCCGCACGTAGTAAATTCTGCACCTTCGTGGGCTCCTAACGCTGGTTACGGTGGGTCATGCACGCGAGTAACCCAGTTCAGGGTTCCGTTTCCACTCGCACAAGGGCCTAGGTGCCCCACCCTTTTTCGCGTTCTGTGCGAAAAGGGTGGGCGGGACACTCTTAAATTGGAAGCGGGCAATCAGTCAGGAGCGGCCGAGGTAAGGGTGTTGCTTCCCTGCGGGGCCTCGATCGAATTTCGGGGCCTGGCGGCACGGCTGAAGCCGTGCCCTTCCCTTAGTTTTAGTCGCCCCGAAAAAAGACCTGCGGAGTTTTGCTCCGCATGGACCTTTCGACTTTGCTCAGGGCAGGCTCACGATGCGCCCGTCCCCACGCGAGAAATGCGAGGGACGCTTTAGTCGGCGGCTACGCCTGCGCCTACCACGGCTTCGCGGCGTCGCGTGGAGCGGTTGGGTGGGAGGCCGGCATCGCGAATCTTGTAGAGCAGGGCGCGGTAGCTGATGGACAATGCGCGGGCGGCCTGCTTGCGATTCCAGTGATGGGCCTGCAAGACTTTCAAAATAATCTTGCGTTCCAGTTCGCGGGTGGCTTTGCGGGTGAGGCTCTTTAGAGAGATGGGGCCGTCAAGGTTGATCTCGGGATTGAAAAATTCCTGCTCGTCGCGCGCGACAAGGTCATTGCTGATTACATCTTCGCTGCCCAGGATCACATAGCGCTTAATCAGGTTTTCGAGCTCGCGGATGTTTCCCGGCCAATGGTATTTCTGCAGCACGCCCATGAGATCGAGCGAGAGCATGCGGGCGCGGCAGTTGTATTTGCGGTTGTAGTATTCGAGGAAATACTGGACCAGGGCTTCGATATCGCCGCGGCGCTCGCGCAACGGCGGCATGCGCAGATTCACGACGTTAATGCGGTAGTACAAATCCTGGCGGAAGGTCCCGTTCTCGATTTCGATGTCCAGTTGGCGGTTGGTGGCGCAGACGATGCGCACTTCCACTTTCTTGTCTTCCTGGGCGCCGATGCGGCAGAACTGACCGTCCTGCAGGAGCTGGAGCAGCTTCGATTGGAGGGCCAGATCGAGTTCTGAAATCTCATCCAGGAAGAGGGTGCCGCGGTGAGCCATTTCCACCCGCCCCGGCTTGGTACCATATGCGCCGGTGAAGGCTCCTCGTTCGTAGCCGAACAGCTCGCTCTCGAGCAGAGTTCCCGGAATCGCGGGGCAGTTTACCTTGACGAAGGGTCCGGTCTTCCAGGGCGATAGCCCGTGGATCATCCGAGCGATGATGTCCTTGCCGGTACCGCTTTCGCCGTTTATCAGCACAGGGACGTTCGCGCTTGCAACCTTGTCCATGCGGGCGCGGAGGGACTGCATGGCTTCGGACTTGCCAAACACGACCGCGTCGGGTGGAAATTCGCCTAGAGGATGGACTAGAGAACTGACAGAATTCGTCGTTGGAATAGGCATCTTTTTGCGTGGAACTCCTCTACCCACCGTCCAGTGTGCATCCGGAGAGCCAAAGTGGGGAGGGCTGTGCTCACGGATGTGAGTATTAGTTTAACATTGTTTTGTCAATGACTTACAGAATTTTCTGAGGGCTGCCGTGGAGCGCAAAAGACCGTGGAAGTAGGGCTCATATCGCCATTTTTTGGTAGGAAAAACTTTTCACACAGAAGAAGTAAGTTTCCTTCGAGTCGATTGGCTGATGGACTTGCCATTGACCAACGGGTGGGCGAACTTGAGGCCGAGAAGATGGTAACCATCGACGTGAGTTACCCGGACGGTACGGGCGCGCAAGATTCTAGAAGCTTTGGGGAAAGAGTTTCCGGAAACCAGAGGAGCGCTCGGAATCTCGAGTAAAACCTGCGCCGACAGCGGCAAGGAGCGGCGCACGGCGACGAGGGCGCCTCCTGCGGAGATATTTAACGCTGTGGCAAACTCCAACAGCTCTTTTCCATCCTCGTCGCGGCTGCGCACAAAAATGGGAATGGCCAGTGGCAGTCGGGGCCACTTCCGGCTTTCCGTTTCCGGCCTTCGTCGCTTCAACCGCATCCCTCGAGGTGAACTTAACTCATTCTTTACCGCACCTTGGGGGCCAAACCGAGTCTGTAATCTGGACGGGGAGCCGAGCAAAACGGGGCAAAAGCATGCCTTCTCACGGAAACGGGCCTGCAAAAACAGCAGTTCCACGCAGCAGACTTCGCCATGTGTTCGCCCTTTTTTCAAGGTTCCTGGAAGTCTCTGAGTACTTCGGAATGCAAGCTTTTTCCCTTCCGTGACTACTTCCTTGCGTTTTCCGTTGACAGGGGCAAGGCCATGTCTTAGCATCGCCTGAGTTAGCATTCACCTCAGCGAGTTGAGTGCCGCCCTCCCTCGCCGTACAAATCACTGAGCTACCGAGAATGGCCGCAACGCCTGAAAAGACGTGTCTGCCGCAAGCGAAAGAGTCTAAAGGGGGCTACGAGGAGCTGTGCCCCGCTAAGACCTCTGCCGAAGCGCCCTGTCCCAATCCGGATTGCAGCCAGGATCTGCTGCAGCAATTCAACCAGCTTCAGGAGCGGTTCCAGCGAACTACCAACGCTTTGGCCTCGGCGGCACATGACCTCAAGACACCTTTGGCTATTCTGAATGGCTATGTCGAGTTATTGCAGAGCGAAAAACTGGGTGGACTGAACGAGCGGCAACGCGAGATCCTGGGCGACATGCGCACCAGTGGGCAGCGCCTGGAGCACTTCATCCAGGACTTTCTCAGCTTCAGTGTTCTCGAAATTGGCGAGATGAAGATGCACTTCGAGCCTGCCGACCTCAACGGATGTCTGTCCGAGGTTTGCCGATTGTGGTCGCATTCCTTCCAGGAAAAAGGACTGGCGCTGTACTTCCTGGCGAATGAGAAACTGACTGAGTTTGCTTTCGACGTGGCGAAGGTTCAGCGCGTGGTTTCCAATCTTCTCGAAAATGCATCCAAGTTCACGCCCGCGGGAGGAACCGTCTGGTTACATGCCGAGCCCTACATGTGGGAACGGCGAAGCGCCGCCAATCCCGACAACCCCATGGAACGCCGGCGGCAAATGATCTCGCATCCGAATTCCGTGAAGGTGAGCGTATCCGATACCGGCCAGGGCATTCCCGCGGAGTACCATATTGAAGTGTTCGACGATTTCTTTCGTCTGCCACAGAGTGAGAGTCAGTCGGGGATGGGGCTAGGGCTGGCGATCGCGCGCCGCCTGATCGGGGGTATGGGCGGCAAGATCTGGGTGGAGAGCGACCCAGGCGCGGGTTGCAAGTTTTCTTTCATTCTTCCGCTTCTGCCTCCATCGACAGCAACCAACAACGTACTTGACCCAGGGAAAAAATAAATGAAAGCTGCGGCCAACAACATTCTGCTCGTCGACGACGAACCTGGAATGCTGCGCTACATTAAAACTCTGCTCGAAGTGGACGATTACAGAGTCGAGACCGCCAGCACCGGCGAAGAGGCGCTCGAGCGGGTGCAGAAAGGCCTGCGTCCCGACCTGGTGCTCCTGGATCTTCTCATGCCCGGGATTGACGGCCTTGAAACGCTCGATCAACTGCGGAAGCTCCAGCCCGGGGTTAAGGTTGTGATGCTCTCCTGCGTCAGCGATACGCGCAAGGTCGTTCAAGCAATTCGCCTGGGCGCGCACGATTACCTGACCAAGCCTTTTCAGAAGAGCGAACTGGACAACGTCATCGATCAGTGTCTGGGGACTAATCAACAGAACTACCCGGGAGAAGTGGAAGAGGTCGGAGACGAAGTGTTCTTCGTTGCCGCGAGCCCCGTCATGCGCAAGCTTCGTTCTCAGGCTGCGCTGGTGGCCAATGTCGATATCCCGGTGCTCATGCTGGGCGAGAGCGGCACGGGCAAGGAAGTCATGGCGCGGCTGATTCACAAGTTGTCACCGCGTGCACATCGGACGTTTCTCAAGGTAAACTGCGCTGCCGTGCCCGCTGACTTGCTGGAGAGCGAATTGTTCGGTTATGAAGCGGGAGCTTTCACCGGCGCGAATCACGCCAAACCCGGCAAGTTCGAACTATGCAACAAGGGAACGATCCTGCTCGACGAAATCGGAGAGATGCCCCCTAGCTTGCAAGCGAAGCTGCTGCACGTGTTGCAGGACCAGCAGTTTTCGCGGCTGGGCAGCCGATCCATGATCAAAGTGGATGTGCGTATCTTGGCCGCGACGAACATCAATATTCCCGAAGCGCTGGCCAATAAGCGCCTGCGTGAGGATCTGTATTACCGGCTGAACGCTTTCACCTTGCAGGTGCCTCCGCTGCGAGAACGCAAGGAAGAGATTCCCATCCTGCTCAAGCACTTCATGGCCAACATGTCGGAGCGTTATGCGCGGCCTCCATTGCCCCTTTCCACCGAGTTGCTGCAGGCCTGCCAGGATTATGCCTGGCCGGGCAATCTGCGGGAGCTCAACAATTTCGTGAAACGCTATCTGGTTCTTGGAGATGAGAAGTTGGCCATCCAGGAATTAAGCCCGAAGACCGATAGCAACGGGGCCCAGTTTGATCCAGCTGTGAGCGGTTCGGGAGATGGCGCCGGAGGCTTGAAGTCTCTGGCGCGCACGGCCAAGGACGGAGCGGAGGCCGAAGCGATCAGCAAGGCTCTGGATGAGACCAACTGGAATCGCAAGCAGGCGGCGGCGCTGTTGAAGATCAGCTATAAGGCGCTGCTTTATAAGATTCGGCAGTACGGTATTGCCCAATCCAAGAGTCACAAGCTTTCTGCTGGCGCGTAGATTCGCGGTATTGATCGCTTGCCGGGGGCTACTCGACGATTGTCAGCGCGTGCCAAGCGAATGATCCGCATTCTTGCCACCGCGGGCGAACAGCAGATTCCTCGTCGCTTCGCTCCTCGGAATGACAATTGGGAGAGGGTTGGCGCAATGACCATTGGATTTACTTTACTGCAGTAACTTGGGCAGGTTCCAATGGCGCCAGACGCTTACCACCCGCAAGGCAAAGCACGTAACGGCGCCGAGGATGGTCGTCAGCTTGGGGCTCATCTTGAGCCGGAGGCCGAGGACCAGTACGGAGGCTCCCGCCAGGGCGGCGGTCGCGTAGACATCGGCGCGAAGAACGTTGGGGATTCGGGCTAGCAAGACGTCGCGTATCGTCCCGCCGCCAACGCCGGTTACCCCTCCCATCAAGACCGCCATGAAGGGATTGATGCCGAAGTCGAGCGCTTTGGCTGCGCCGGCGACGGCAAACAACCCCAATCCGGCGGCGTCGAAAATGATAATCACCCACGGGGGAAGCTGGCTGACGAAGGGATAAAAGCAAAATACAATCCCGCCGCCAAAAAACGCTGCCGTCGGATAGCGCCAATCGCGAATGGAACCCGGAGGAACTGCTCCGATCAGGAGGTCGCGAATAATTCCGCCGCCCAGCGCGGTGGCAAAAGCCAGCACCATGAGCCCGAGCAGATCGAGGTTGCCTTGAATGGCAGCCATGGCACCTTCGACAGCAAAGACAAAGGTGCCCAGCAAATCGATAGTTAAGAGCAGTCTGGCAGAGTCGTACTTGATGGGTTCCTCGCGGTCCTACTACTTCCTTCGAGGTTCTGGCATTTTCAATTCAGCAACCACAAAGGACACGAAGGTACACAAAGAAACTCTGCTATTGCACGACGAGGGCAACCACGGTGCTTCGCGTCGCGTTGCCTGACACAGCGTTGACCGTCACCGCATAGGTGCCCGCCGGAGTGCCGGTCGTGGTCGTTGTTGTCGAACTTGAGCCGCAGGCTGGCAGGAACATGATCAGGGCGAAGAGTCCGCCCAGCAATATCCCCATCAGGAAGCGCCGCTGGCGAGAGCGTTTGCCGCCCAGTCCAACACCAAGGAGCGCCAGCCCGGACACCGGCAACAACGTAGCGTAGAACGGAAGCCCCGGACCGGTGCGATGGCGCAACTCGGTGGTGGTGGTCACGCGAGCTGTGGAGTTGATAATCAGCTGTGAACTCTCCGCGCCGGTATTGAGATTCGGGATGGGATTGTTGTTTCCGGGCAAACAGGTTGCGCCCGTAGGAAGGCCGCTGCCGCAGGAGATCGAGACGCTATCGGGAAATCCGGTGTTCGAGCTGGGCGTAATCGTCGCGGTGTAGATCGCAGGCACACCGGCGGGAACCGTTGCGGCGGCCGGGGCAACCTTGATATCGAAATCATTTACGGTGACGCTGTTGCTCGAAGTGGCTAAGGTCAAGCCTCCGACACCTGCGGAGGCACTGTTCCCCAAATTCACTGTCCCGCCGGCGATGGGCGGAGCCACAGGCGTCAGAATCACAGTGATGGTCGCGGTGGCAGCGGCGTTCAGAGAACCGATACTGCACAACACCGTCAGGTTGACGGCTGAGCCGCAAGTGCCCGGGCTGGCCGTCGCAGAAACAAAGGTGGCGCCTGAAGCGGGCAAGTTATCGGTGAAAGTCACGTTATTGGTAAACTCGCCGCTGTTGGTAATCGTGTACGCGAAAGTGACCTGGCTCCCCATACCAACCACTGTCGGAGTGGCCACGGGCGTCGGCATGGTCAAGTTCAGGAGGGGCGCAAGTTTGGAAACAAATGCATCGCTTGGTCCATCGAGGGCGCCCTGCGAAGAATTCCTCAAGGGGAAACCGCTGGACGAAGCAGTTTCTCCCGCTAGATAACTGGATCCTTGGGGATCGAGCGCCAGGCCAGTGCCGAGATCCGCGCCGGTTCCTCCAAAATAGCTGGTGGTGCTGGTTGGAACGCAGGTGGGCGTCGTAATCGGACTGCAAGTGGCGAGGGTGTCCACGCTGGCATAGAACGCGTCGCTGGCGCCTCCGCCGTACGTAACTTGGATGGGATTGCCGACAATGGGGAAGTTTGGAGAACTCGTCCAGCCGGTGATGCGTGCGGCGGAATTGTTGTCGACGCCGATGGCGGTGCCCACATCGGTGCCCGCCCCGCCCAGATAAGTAAAGTAGTTCAGAGGAAGAGGCACGGTGCCGCACGTCGAACCGGTACAAAGTATTCCAAGCTTGGCAACGAACGCGTCGATTCCACCGCCGTTCGCGGGCTGTAAAGCCGTCGTCCCAAGGGAACCGATGTTGAAATTGGTGGAGGTCGTTGAACCGGTGATGTAGGCGTTAGGGCTCGAATCCACAGCGATGGCTAAACCGACATCGTCGTTGGAGCCGCCGAGATACGTCGAATAGATCAACTGCTGCCCCTGGGCGACGTTCTGGCCGGGGTTGAGCTTGGCCACGAATGCATCGAAGCCGCCCTCGTTGAGTCCTTGAAAGGCATTGAGCAGGGGCATGTTGGTGAAGTTCGTGCCCCCGGTAATGTAGGCATTCGAGTTAGTGTCCACGGCGACTCCGCCGCCGACAACCTGGCCGTCACTGGGACTGCTGCCACCGAAGTAAGTGGAATAGAGCATGCTGGCGGCGCCACCGGCGTTCGGATCCACCTTGGTCAAAAAGAATTGATTCGTCGCCGCCGACCTCAGTTGATAGGACCCCAGCGTCGAAGGAAATCCCGTGCCAAAGTCTGTGGACGTCGTGGTACCCGTTATGTAGGCGTTGCCTCCAGGATCGAGCGCCAAGCCTGAGGCAATATCGACGCCGTGGCCGGAAAGATAAGTGGAGTACAACAGCGTCGTTCCCGTGGGATCGAGCTTGCTTACAAATATATGCTTGCCGCCAGTAACCGGCGTCGCCTGAAAAGCTGCATTGGTGCCCTTGGTGGGGAAATTTCCGGAGGTGGTTGTTCCGGCGACGATCACATCGAGTCCGGAATCCACACTGACCCCAGCTGTGTAAGTAACCCCATCTCCGCCCAAGTAGGTCGAAAAAAGAAGAGTGCCCACGGGATTGAACTTGGCGATGAAGGCATTGGCGAGTGCCCCGGTCGCGAGCGTGGGCTGGAATTTTCCGGACGTCTGGGGGAAATCGGTTGACGTGGTCGATCCCGCGACGTAGGCGTTGAAAGCCGGATCTACCGCGACCGCAGGGCAGCCCGGGGTGAAAGGAAGTCCCGTTATGAGCGAGCAACTCTCCACTCCACTCCCGCCCAAGTAGGTCGAGTACGCGAGAACCGGGTCAATAATCAACGTCCGGCTGGGATCGTATGGGCCCAGCTCAAAACCGACTTCGTCTTTATTGTGGCCGCGCAGTTCGAAGCGGCCGTCGACGCTTCGTTCCTCGGCTCCAAACTTCTGATATACCCGCGGTGCCTGCAACCGCACGGCACTTCGGTCGACGCTGAGAACGAGATCTCCGTTGGCTGCGATTTTTGGGTCTTGTGGACTGTCGTTCTGGAGATTCTGAAAGCTGAAAACGACCTGCCTTGGATCACTGCCGGGCGCAACTTCGAAGTCATATTCCAAGCGTCCCTGGTTGCCGTAGTACACCAGATCAATTCCGGGATACACGTTGCCGTAGCGCACACGCGCAAACTGGGGAATATTGCGATGCCATTTCGCGGGATCATTGCCGATGAAGTAATTGCTCCTCCCTGGAAGTTCGACGTCGCCAACTGGCTCTGCGGGAGAAGCGGCTCTTAGAAGTTTCATGCTGACTGCGGAAGTGTTCAGATGTCGAGCGTCCGCAGCCGAATGCTGCAGGGCGAGAACCGCCTCATCTGCGGTGAAGTACAGGCTGTAGCCGCTGCCGCGTGCGAGGAATCGCACGCGCGGATCGGTCTGTCCGCGGTTCGGCTCAAACATTAGTGGCAGATGGTTGTAGGTGGCCAGAACTTGCGAAGGAGATTGCGCTGAGCGAACCGGAAAAAACCGTCGGGAATCTGCGGTGCCAGCAATCCCGAGCTTCGACGCACCCGAACCCACTTTCAGAGCGAGTGTGCCAAGCAACATCAAGAACGTGATTGCCAAAAACACGCGGGTTCGCAAACAAATCTTTCCCGACCGATGGCGATTCAATCTCACTGAACTCCTCCGATTTCCGCGATGTCTTTTTCCCGATTTCAGGGAGAGGAAGAAGAAACGGCGCACATACAGCACCCCGACTCGCGCCCGCGAAGCGGCTTGCCTACTTGTCACCCAAAATTAAGTGCAAAAGATAACTAACTACTTAAACATCTGACGGATAGCCTGTCAAGATGCGCGACCGGAATCTGCGCCTCAATGATCGTCTGATGCGGGCCATGCCAGCCCGAGATGCCGTGGGGGAAGGAGAAAAGTGCATCTCCGTGAACGAGCGAGGATACTGCGTTTGCGTTGGCAGCTCGGAGTCAAGGGCAGCGGACAGGAGTGCCCGATCTACACGGCAGCCATTGGGGTCTGCCGATGGTGCGAAACTGGTTCTCCGCTTAGGATAGGGTTGCAGGAGCGAGGACGATCGAGCCTACGTTGGTTAGCCTTGAGGTATCGGGATGTCTCCCACGCTGGCGAATTGCAAGATTTGCTACATGGAGATGCCGGCCACCGACATTGCGCGTTTCTGCGACTATTTATAAACAAGCTTCGGCCGGAACATTCGGAGACGCGACAATGGCAGCATCGCGTTTGACGACACCACCGGGCAAGTGAGCGGCACGTGGGTGCTCGGACGCCGCCTGCCTCAAGCCCGGGCCTTCTTTTTACGTGATGGTGGACAGCGTGGCTGTGACGATTGAGGCCATCATTGCTAATGGATGTGAGATCGTGCAACCCATCGGTGCGGACGCTCCCGAAATTACCGCGCGATTCCGCGATCCGGGAGGAAACGTGATCGGCCTCTACCAGCAGCCCGTATGATTGTGATTGGCTAGTTGGCGCTGGCAGCTTTTGCTTTTTGCATCAGGCGGCGGGCGTGGCTGATCAGGTCGGCGACTTCGAAGGGCTTTACCAGACTGGGGACGTTTTTTTCTTGCAAGAAGCTGCGGACTTCCGGCTCGGCGACGCTGGAGAAGGTGAATAAGAGATGCTTTTCCATGCCGGGACAGTTTCCTGCAAGCCAGCCATAAACCTCTTGAGCGCTGCCATTCCCTTGGGCCTTGCCGTCGATGATGACGGCGTCGAATGATTGCTTCGGCAGGACAGATTTCATCTCTTCGGCGTTCGCTGCGGTGACAACCTCGGCTCCGGCTCCGGTCAGGACATCGCGCTCGAATTCGAGCACTGCTTCTTCGCTCTCGATCAGTAAGACGCGCCCTGCGAGTGCGGCTTCGCGCCGTGCGGTCGGGGCCGGCTTCTCGGGGGCAACACTCTCGCCCGCTGATGGGAGGACCACTTCGATAACGCCTCCGCCGCCAGCCTGGTTCCTAGCGTGGATTTGCCCGCCGTGCTCTTGGATGATTCCGTAGCAGATGCTCAGGCCGAGGCCAGTGCCTTTGCCCACACCTTTGGTGGTGTAGAACGGCTCGAAGATGCGGTGGGGTTCCTTGATGCCGGGCCCCGAGTCGTTGAATTCGATGTGGACATTGCCTTCCTTGGTGAAGATATGCACGTTCAAGGTTCCGCCCCTGCCAGCTTCGAGCATCGCGTCCACGGCGTTGTTGATGATGTTCAGAAACACCTGCTCCAGTTGATGGGGGTCGGCGGTGACCGCAGGCGCCGGAGCCTCGAACTCACGCTGCAATCGAATGTCGTTCACTTTCAGGTCGTAGTCGCGCAAGGCCAGGGTTTCATCCAGCACCTTGCCGATGTCTACATGTTCCTTCACTGGCTTACGCTGCCGCGCGAATGACAACAGGCTTTGCACTACGCGGTGCGTCCGCTGCGCCTGTTTGAAGAGTTTGCTGACGAACTCGGCGGCGTGGTCGCTCAGCCCTTCGCTTTCGAGAAGTTGTGCGTACCCGAGAATCGCGGTTAGAGGGTTGTTCAGTTCGTGCGCGACGCCCGCGATCAATTGACCCACGGCTGACATCTTTTCGCTTTGCAGCAACTGCTCCTGAGTCTTGCGGAGATCTTCGTAGGCGCGGCAGGTTTCTTCGTAGAGCCGGACTTTCTCGATCGTGGTCGCCAACTGGCGGCCGATCGCTACTAACAGATTTTCATCGTTGCTGGTGTAGACACGATTCTCGCGGCTGCTGATTCCCATCATGCCGATTGGGTTGTCCTTGCTCCACAGCAGCACCCAGATCCAGGAACTCAGGCCGTCGGCCCGGATGAACTCGGCTACCAACGGCGGGAGATGCGGAAGGTATTCCGGAGTGATGACCTCGGTGCGGGATCGGGTTACAAGATCACCGAAGCCGCCCTGGAACTGAACTTCGGATAGGCGGGCGCGATCGGCGCTGCGCTGTCCCCAGCCGGCGCGGCGACGGAAAGTGGTTTGATCAGCGTCACCTAGATAGATCGATCCGGTCTCCGCGCCCAGGAGCGAAATGACCTGGCGCAGGGTCAGATTCAGGATTTCATCGAGATCGAAAGACTGAGTCGCGATTACGGCCATCGCGTTCAGAGCGTTCAGTTCGCGATTGCGTTTGCGGATTTCATCTTCGGCGCGCTTCTTTTCGGTAATGTCGAGCAGGAAGCCTTGGTAGCGCTCAATCTTACCGAGGGAGTTACGTGTGGCGAAGCTGCTCTCGAGGACCGTGATTGACACGCCGTCTTTGCGGCGCAGTGTCATTTCGAAGTTACGAACGTAGTTGTGGGTCTCGATCTCGCGATGAAACGCGTCTGTTTGTTCCGCGGACGCGGAGAGTTCGGTGTCGAGGTCCATGGCCATCAACTCGCCGCGGGAGTCGTAGCCCAGCATGCGCACAAAGGCGTCATTGCAATCGAGCAACTTACCGCCGGGCGTGGCGACGAAGACGCCTTCCTGGGCCTGCTCGAAAATCATGCGGTACTTTTCTTCCGCGTCGTGGCGGTCGGTGGTGTCGTGCACTACATGGATGGTGCCCTTCTGGTGGCTTCCGTGCTCGCTGTAGGACGAGGTGGAAATCATGCAATTGCCGCCGAAGCACGGGTCCTGGGCTTCCTGAATGCCTTCTTCGGCCGCCACGCAGTACGGGCATCCCGTCCACTCCCCTTTGCCCGGGAGCACAACCTCGCACGCCTGACCGATCACATCCGCCGGAGCTTGCCCCAGGCGTTGCAGCAGCGCCATATTCGCCTTCATGACGATGAAGTTGGCGTCGTGGACGAGTACCAGGTCTTGAATGGAATCAAAGGTGTTCGCCCATTGGCGATGCGAACGCAAAATCTGTTCTACCAACCGGAGGTTCTCAACCGCTAGCCCCAATTGATGGGCGCTGGTGACCAGGAACTCCATATCATCGGGAGTGTAGGAGAACCGGTGAGCACTGCCCAACGACAGAGTTCCAATCACCGACTTCTTCCCCAGTACTGGCAGCATGACTACATGGTGAAAGCGTTCCCGCTTCAGATGCGGACGAGTGCTGTCCGCCGCACTGGCGGTTTCAATAACCATGGGCACGGTTTCGGCGATCATGCCCTTTAAGGATTCATCCACCGGAACAGAAAAGCGATCGCGCACATAGTCCGGGGAAAGGCCAATCTGCGTGGTGAGCACCAATTTCTCGCCTTCGAGCAAACGGAACCAGGCGGCTTTGGCTCCCATCAGGGTCTTCAATTCGCCGAGCGCGGTCTCGGTCATCGGTCCGTGCTGCTGCGAACGGGTTATCGTTGTAGTCAGGGCATTGAGCACGCCCAGACGGCGAACACGCATTCTGGAGTCATCGAAGACCATGAGCAACATGCTCAGGCCGAGGAGCAGATCGGCGGCGAGGCTGAACCCGGGCGGCAAGTGCGTATTCACAGGAGCCCAATCGAGGTGCATCGCCAGCAAAGTGAGACTCAAGAGCCAGGGGCCAATCTCCCAGCGCGCCCAGCGAAAGCGTATTAGTTGAAGTGCAGCGCCGAAAGTAACGACCCGGTAGGAAACCTCTAGCACTACGCGCAGAGCGAACGAATCCGGCCACCACAAGGCTCTTACCGCCGCGTAGGCGACGACTGCGATAGAAAATGCCAGCAGCGGCACCAAGACTTTGCGGGCGTGGCTGTAGACAAAAACCGCCGCGGAGAACATGCACAGAGCCAGTACGAACTGGGATTGAGAGATGGCTATTGCGTAGCGTGAGTTCGGGTCGACACCGGGGTGGTGAATGGTCCAATTGGAAACGAAGTACGCCAGCCAGCCCAGAATCCAGATCAGCAGGTAACGCTCGCGAAAGGTACGAAATACCAGCAGACCGGCCGCCAGGATGACCAGCGCGGCCGATTCCACCGCCACGAACTTCGGAACCGCGAGGTCCGCGAGGGCATACCAGGCAAATAAGGCAGAGTTATTCATCGCGAAAAGGAGCAGAGCGCACCTTTCTTAATAACATGGCGATCCCCGCAGCCGATGAGCTTTCCCGCTCCCGATTGTTACTTTGGGAACTTCAACTTTAGAAACGCCTAATTCAAGGAACCCCAAATCCAGATGGATTTCGCGGTACACTAGCAAAACCATGCCATCTGAGCGCATCCTGGTCGTCGACGACGAAGACCCTATCCGCGAAATCGTCTGTTCCATGCTCGCGGCCGCCAACTATAAGACCCGGCAGGCTTCTTCCGGCCTCAAAGCGCTAGCCATCCTCGATGCCGGCGAGGAATTCGAACTGATGCTCTCCGATCTCATGATGGCTGATCTGGATGGAATTGGCCTGCTCGAACGCACCAAGGAGGGTTATCCGGATATGCCCGTGGTCATGGTGACCGCGGTTCACGATATTTCGGTTGCCCTGGCCGCGATTCGCAACGGCGCCTACGACTACCTGCTAAAACCTTTCGAGCGCGAACAACTCCTGGCAACGGTGCGGCGAGCGTTGGAGAATCGCCGCCTCAAGATGGAAAACCGCAAATATCAGACCGAGCTCGAAAGCCTGGTCGATGCGCGCACCGAGCAATTGCAGAATGCCATGGCAAACCTGGAGCGCTCTTATGACATCACGCTTGAGGCTCTGGGCGATGCTCTGGATTTGAAAGACGCTGAGACCGAGGGCCACTCGAAGCGCGTCACCGCGTTCACCATTGCCATCGCTCGCGCCATGGGATTGCCCAGAGATCAGATCGCGGTGATCGCGCGTGGTGCCTTTCTTCACGACATCGGGAAGATGGCCATCCCCGACGCCATCCTGCGCAAACCTGCCAAGTTGGACCCCGATGAAGTCACCGAGATGCGGGAACACCCCTACCGCGGTTACCAAATGCTTAAAAAAATTCCCTTCCTTACCGAGGCAGCGGCGATCGTGTATTCGCATCAGGAGTTCTTCGATGGCACCGGCTACCCACGAAAATTAAAGGGCGAAGACATTCCGCTCGGAGCCCGCATTTTCGCAGTCGCTGACACGCTGGATGCCATCACATCCGACCGTCCTTATCGCAAAGCGCGGACGATTGCCGAGGCGCGGGAAGAAATCAAGATCTGGTCCGGACGTCAGTTCGACCCCGAAGTTGTAAAAACATTTCTCGAGATGCCGGAGAACATCTGGGCCGATCTGCGTAAAGATATTGATACTCAGACCAGTCGCTTCGCGTACACCGCTGCCAAGACTTCATCTTCGTCAGGCTAGCTCGTGGCATATGTTTCACGCGTGAAACCCCGCGCAATACCTCCGTTCTCTGCAAGGTAGTCGGAGTCTTACGTTCTTCTATTGGTTGATACATTGGCGTATAACTTTTCTTGGCGTTTTGCAGGAGGCACGCTATGAAGGCTGTCAGTTTGCTCGTGGTTTTGCTTTTTTCTGCCGGACTCGCGCTTGGACAAGATCGTCCCACGATAACGCCGCAACCCAATACCGTCTTTGTTGGAGCGGACGGAAAATTTGAGGCAACCCCCGACACCGCGCTGGTGCAATTCAACATCTCGGCGCAGGAGGACACGTCCCGCGCTGCCTACGACAAGGCTTCGAAAGCAGCCGAGCAGGTGCGCCAGATTCTGCGCTCCAATAGCCTTGAACCGACGGCAGCGCAGATCGGCTATTTCTCCATTGAGCCCGTCTACGATTACGCCAAGGCGAAACGCAAACTGGTCGCCTACCGGGTGAATGTGAGCGTATCTCTGATGCTGAAGGATTTCACCAAGATTGCGCCGATCATCCAGCAACTGTCCGATGCCGATGTTAGCGACACTCAGTCCATCAGTTACATGCTGGACGACATCGACGCCGCCAAGGCAAAAGCCGTGGAGGACGCCTACCGCCGCGCCCGTGCATCGGGCGAAGCGCTGGCTCACGCCAGTGGACGGACTCTGGGTGAGTTGTCGTATGCAGCCGTGGATACATTTGAAAACGTCCGCCCAATGCCCATGCAGCCGATGATGAAGATGTCTGCGATGGCAGCGACTCCCGCGCCGACTGAAGAATTCAGCCCGCAAACCACGTCAGTGACGGCTCATGTAAATGCGATGTTTGTATTGAAGTAAGCGGTCAACAGTCCGAGCGGGGCGCCCACCATTACCAAAGACTCGGCTTCAGCATCGATCTAGCCTCTGTACTAACCGCATCTGGAGCCCGCGCGGCAGGCTCTTTAGACTCTCACAGATAGGAACCGCAGCGTGCGGTTCTTCACGGGCCTACTTCAGTAACCACGATCGGGTTGCACGGGCGAGGAGCCAATCGGTTCTATGCAAATGCAGTCGATCAACTCACACACTAGTCCACTCTTCAACCTGGTCAACTACATTCCGCTGGCGGCGACGGTGGTTACGTGTTTTCTCAGCGTTATTCTGGCCCGCGCCACCCTACGCTATGCCGAAGCCGCCGACAAGGGCCTGGCCCTAGCCCGCGAGGAATTTGAGCGCGAATGGTCGCCGGAGCTGCACATCAAGCTGGAGCGGCTTTCCTCTACCGAGACTCGAATCGTTGTCACGAATCTGGCTAAGATTTCGGTTCTGCTGCAACTCATGCAGTTGCGGAAGATCTCCCACGCCGTACCGTTTGAGCGTTGTTTCCTGAATGATCCCCTGGTCGGCGGAATGAGCTGGACACAGGACATCGGGAAGCGCCTTGTGGTCTGTACGGGCCCGGATTTTCAGGGCCTGATCGCGGCCTCGGTGACGTTCTATGCATCGGGCCGCATGTTCCGCACTGACTGGTTCCGCTTTTATATCGAAGTTGACGACGGACGCATCATTCGCGTGAACCCAACGAACGTCCCCGCTCGACGGGTACGCGTGCTCGAAAACCGCAAAGGACCGGAACGGCGACGGGAATTTGCCCAGGATGTAACCGCGGGCGTTGCCGCGAACAAGCAGGCTACAACCTAATCATTTCGCAACCCACCGGGATAGAGCTGACGCTTTTGATAACCAGAATCAACTTGCTACTTTACGGACTACCGTCGTAAAGGCGATTACGCCCGTTGAGGCTTGGGTGGTCGCTCACGGCTGCGACGTCGAGTACGCCCGCGTGGTAGCTGGCACGCGGCTGGCATCGAGCGGGACATCGCGCTGGATGACGATCTCCATGGTAGTGCCGGCGTCCATCCTCACATCGTTTCCGCGAGTCAACAACGCGATCGCAGTTCCGACCGCGCCACCAACGCCCGCGCCGATCAATGCTCCTTTGCCCCCGTTGCTCAGTCCGCCGGCCACGGCGCCCGCACCCGCCGTGGTTGCCACCGTCCCAACTTTCTGGCCGGTCTGGCTGTCGGCGCGAATCGTACCTTCCTCATCTGTCACCGATGTCTTATCTACTCCCGGAGCATTCTCCACCGCGCCCGGCAGAAGAACGGTGTAACCGCTGGGATAGATCAGCGTCGTGAAATGCATCTGCACTTCCGCGCGACCTTTGACCCGCCCTCCACGCTGGATGTGGCTGATCCTCCCTTGCACATAGGTGCCCGCCGGAATCATCACCCGACCGTTGATCACAACCGGGAATGTGGTCTCCGCGTACACTCCATCCCCCTCGTGCGTTCCCTTACTCGAAACGGCATGCTTCAGCTCAACCGGGAACTTGGTTCCTGCGGGAATTGTCAATCCGGCCGTGGGATTAGCAGTCGTCGTGGCAGTGGAGAGGCTGGCGGGTGCGGCGGTGGCGGCAGTGGGAGCGCCGGGGTCGGCCTTAGGCGCGGGATCGGACTGAGCCGAGACTGAAGCCGCCAAAACCAGCACTGCCAGTATGATCCGCATAAAGAACCTCTCCTAAGACATACGCCCGATGCAAATACGATGCAAGAACAATGGAGAAAGTTAGTCGCGGCGTCGAGAGTGAGGCGTTACCGCGCCAGCCGCCTGAGTTCATTCTCTCTCACATTGCCCATGTATTGAGACTGCAGCTTCTGGGCGCAAAGCTCGCCACAAACATGTAGAGTGCCTTCGCGAGCCGCTATTTCTTCATCCCACGGACACAAGTAAAGAAGCGGCCGGTTGTACTCGCCGAAGGATGTCCACATAAGCCACCAGCGGTCGGTCGAGTGCTTAAGCATTCCGCAGTTGGGCCCGGCACAGCGATAGAAGTTATTGGCGATTGGGAACTTGGAGCTGGCAGCATGCATCACAGGGAACCTCATCCTGGGCGACAGGGTGCGAATTAGGCGCACCTATTCTAGCCAATATACGGACATGACGCACCCTCGAAAACGCAGGCTACGTTTTCTACGGTTGAAACGTGGCATGCAGCGTTCCGGCCATACTGTAGAAACGTTGCATGTAACGTTTCTGGCGGCACAGCTTAGGCTGTGATTTGGGCTGAGGTTTACTTGTAGATCAGATACTTCTGCCGCAGTTGCTGAAACGTTTCCAGCGGCTCGCGCCAGTCCTCTGCGATGCGCTGCGGATTTTCCCCTTTGGCGATCGCATCGTAGACCGACTGATTCGCCAGCAGTTCGATCATGCGCTCCATCTGAAACTGTTCGGGATAGAGTTTGCGCAACGCCGACGCAAGCTCCATCCCCAATTCCGGCGCATCGAAGGCATTGCGTTCGATCAGAATAATGTTGATCCCCTGACATTTCTGTCCTGCATGCGTGCTTGCGCTCGGAGTAAAGCTCACGGGCAGGAAGCGCACGCCGGAAATGTTCCGCGCATTCAAATACTGCGCCAGTTCCCGACCGTTGATCCAGGGCGCGCCAAGCAATTCAAAGGGAGTGTCCGTACCTCGTCCAACGGAAACATTAGTGCCCTCGACCAGCGCCACTCCGGGATACAACGTGGCTTCGGTAAGGCTGCGAAGGTTCGGCGAGGGATTGACCCAAGCCAACCCAGTCGAATCGTACCAGTCGCCCCGCATCCACCCCTGCAACGGAACGACCTGCAAGCGCGCATTGATGCTGCGTTCACTATTAAACATTTTCGCCAGCTCGCCGATTGTCATGCCATGACGAATGGGCACCGAATCATAATTGGTAAAGCTCTCATGCCCCGGCTCAGAGATAGGCCCCTGCACAAAGGATCCAGTGATAGGATTCGGCCGGTCCAGCACGATAACATCAATTCCCGCCTTGGCCGCGCCTTCCAGAAAATATCCCAGTGTAGTTTCGTAGGTGTAGAAGCGCGCCCCGGCATCCTGAATATCGACTACCACCGCATCGAGCGTTTTCAATACGTCGAGCGGTGGCCGCCGCGCCGCATCCGTTCCACCGTACACGCTGTAAACCGGAATTCCCGTTGCCGCGTCTTTTGAATTGCCAATGTCGGTCGTATCCAGGCTGCCCGTCACTCCGTGCTCAGGGCTAAAGATCGCCTGCAACGAAACCCCCGGGGCCTGAGACAACACGTCAATGGTGCGGCGTCCCTGCGAATCCACTCCCGTCTGATTGGTCAGCAATCCAATCTTTTTCTTTCCCGTGGTCGCGCGGATAAGGTTGAAACCGTGGGCCTCCAATACATCGATTCCCGTCAGCACCGTTCCATTACGCGTCGCGACCCGGCGCGCTGCTGTCTGTGCCTCGTTGTATCCGGTAATGCTCTCCCATCGCAGTTTGTCCTTTTCTGCCACGGACAGCGGCAACGCCGCTGCAACTGCGGTAGCGATCTTCGAACGCAGGGCAATCGCACTTCCCTTCCCGCGCGGATGGACCGCATTGGTCAGAATGATGATGAAGGTCCGCGTCGTGGGATCGACCCACAATGAAGTCCCCGTGAACCCCGTGTGCCCAAACGAACCTACCGGCAAAAGGTCTCCGCGATTGCTGGAGAACGGCGAATCAATGTCCCAGCCAAAGCCGCGCAGAACCTGTGCCGTCGGCGGTTGCTGCGGCGTGGTCATTTTCTCGACCATCAGAGGAGATAAAACTGAACTGCCATTCAACAGGGCCTCCGCAAATATCGCCAAGTCGTCTGCCGTCGAGAACACGCCCGCGTGTCCCGCAACTCCACTCATCCGCCGTGCCGTAGGATCGTGCACCGCTCCGCGCAGCATCTTGTCGTGCTCGTCATACTGCGTGGGGGCAATCTTTGGGTTCCAGGATGTCGGCGGCAGAAAGCGGGTATGCGTCATCTTCAATGGAGCAAAAATATTCTTCAGGCAATATGAGTCGAGCGACATTTCTGACACGCGCTCAACCAACGCACCCAGCACAATAAAATTTACATCGCTGTAAAGAAATCGCGATCCCGGGGGATAGATTGGCTTCAGCTCGTACGCCATGTGCACAGCCGTTTCCCAACCTTCCCACGACTGCGCCAGTTCGAGATCTTCGGACAGTCCCGAGTAGTGCGTGAGCAGCTCGCGAACCGTAATTTCCTCTTTGCCGTTCACCGCGAACTGTGGAAGATATTTCGCCACTGGATCGTTGAGGCGAATTTGACCTTTTTCCACCAATTGCATAACCGCCGGAGTGGTCGCGACCACTTTGGTGAGCGAAGCCACATCGAAAATCGTGTCCAACGTCATGGCCTCGCGCTGGGGTTCGAGCGCCCGTTCGCCAAACGCCTTCCGATAAATTAGCTGTCCATCGTGCCCGACGAGCACTACTGCACCCGGAATCTGCTCATCGAGGATGGCCTGCTGCACAATGCGATCGAGCACGCCGAGGCGGGCAGGCTGCGTAGCGATCGCCTGCGCGGAGGCAAGCACGGATGGCCCACCGAGAACAAAGACAATCGCGGAAAATCCCTGGAAGCACCATCGGAGGAGCGAATTGTGGCTCATGTTGCGGATACTCTGACTCTACACAAGCCCAGCAAGCCGCTCAACAAACCGAAGTAAGGGGTACCATCTCTGCCAAATCAAATGGAGGACGAGCGTCCCGCCCTTCCATGCCCGCTATTACAATGCAGGAGGCTTGACCCAGTGTGCACAAACGCAGGAGGTGAGCTTCGATCTCGCACCGCAGGGGTTTCCTGCAAAGAGTGCGCACACACTTCTGACTACCATGTCTGGAATCCAAAGTAGGCTCGCTTTCGGATCTGTCACTGGAACCGTTTTTCGATTACATCCGTGCAACCTCGAAATGATCGAGAGTACCGGCTTTAACCCGTGCATTTGCAATACTCCGCGGAAATTCCAACGGAGGCTCACTTCAAGCGTATGCTGGAATCATGGCTTATCTCTCGGAACACCTCTCCAGCCTTCGTCACGAAATCACCGATCTGAGCAACATGAATGTTCTGTATTCACAACAGCCCGAGCACACACTGATTGAGCGAACAGCGTCGGGTGTGCGAGAAAGCCGTTTGGTGCAGATCAAGCAGGAGTTGTCGAAGATGCTCAACCGTCCGGACGACACTGCCGTCTGGTGGGGAAAGTCGAGCAAGCCGGGGCGCGTGGCTTAGCTCGAATCGTCGCACTATCGGGTCAGACGCGCGGATACGTTTTTGGACGACCGATAGATCTTAAGACAACTGAGGCCATCTTGTATTATGACGTGGCTTTGTACCCTACGTACAAAATTGTCCGCATAAGCCTGTTCTGCGTCGCCATCACTTTCTGGATTCTTTACTTCCGCGAGATCCTATTCAGGTCGGGCAAGATTCAGACGCAGTGGCTGAAGAAAGGCCTTACTAACCTGGCGTTCTTGCTTCTCATCGCCTTCGTCTCGTCCTTGTTCTTTCTTCTCCTGAGTGGCGTTCAGTTCATTCATCATCATTAGGCTGGGTTTGATCCAGCCAAGCGATTCTAGACCAGGTGTCACAGCGTGCGGAACCGCGTCCGGAACTGGCGCGCGGTCCCTGCACCGCTACGCTGCCGCGCTGTTTGATTTATTCGCTCCCGCCTCGCGGGCGATGTCGAGCACGATGCGGCCATTAACCTTTCCCGCCTTGAGCCGGTCAAATATTTCGTTGATTGAGGCCAGCGGCTGCTGTTCGATGGTGGCTTTCACCTTGCCATCAGCGGCAAACTGCAGTGCTTCCTCAAGGTCTTTGCGAGTACCGACGATCGAGCCCCGGACGGTCTGGCCATTCAACACCAGATCGAAAATGGAGATTGGGAATTCGCCCGGAGGCAGACCATTCAGAACGCAGGTTCCACCGCGACGGAGCATGCCAATCGCCTGTTTGAACGCCGGCAGCGATACGGCCGTCACCAGCACACCGTGAGCGCCGCCAATCTTCTTTTGAATTGCCTGGACTGGGTCTTCCTGCTTCACATCGACGGTGATTTCGGCGCCGAGGCTCCGCGCTAACTGCATTTTTTCAGGTCCAATGTCGATGGCGGCAACATGCAATCCCATGGCTTTTGCATATTGGACGGCAACGTGGCCGAGTCCGCCCACGCCCGAAATGACCACCCACTCTCCGGGGCGCGCCTGGGTTTGTTTCAGGCCTTTGTACGTAGTGACGCCGGCACAGAGAATCGGTGCCGCATCCACGAAGGACAGCTTGTCGGGAATTCGGCCTAGATAGTCCGCCCGACCCAAAGCATACTGAGCGAAGCTGCCATTCACGGAGTACCCTGACATTTCCTGCCCTTGGCACAATGTCTCCCAGCCGGTCAGGCAAAACTCACAATACCCGCAGGCGCTGTGCAACCACGCGATCCCAACTCGATCCCCTTCCTTCAGGTGCTTTACGCCAGGGCCCACTGCGGCAACGAAACCCGCGCCTTCGTGGCCCGGGGTGAAAGGCAACGTCGGCTTGACCGGCCAATCGCCCTCAGCTGCATGCAAGTCAGTGTGACAGACGCCGCTGGCAGCAACCTCGACCAACACCTGTCCCGGCCCGGGAGTTGGAACAACCACTTCCTCGATCTTTAGCGGTTCGCCAAACTTCTCAACGAAGGCCGCTTTCATAGTCTTTGGCATGAGATGTCTCCTTAAGGAGCCGGCTTTATTGGACCGCGTTGCAGTCTGCCAAGGCCCCACAATCAATGAACGTCATGATCGACGACCTCCGGCTCTCCAGTATGTGACGAAGCGCACACGCCTATGTGCGAGGGCGCACACGTTCCTATTGAGGAAAGTCCTCTCGCTCTATCTGTGGCTATTTTGATCTCTTGTGTGTACCAATGTATCTTGGTACTATCATTGCATGGCTCACGATAAAGCATCACCCGCATTCGTCGAGGTCGAACGCGTACAAACCGGAGTGCGGCTCGAAAAATGCATGTTGAAAGTGTTGAAAGCGGTTGCCGAACTGAAAGACATGACGCTGGGCGATCTGATGGAAGGAGTGGTCTTGCACGCTTTCGAGGGGAAAACGCCCTTTTCCACGGAAACTCTGAAGGAGATCGACCAGTTCAAGAAGATTTACGGCATGACGTTGAAGGCCTCCGACAGCCATCAATTAAAGGAGAAAAGGCGATGAAGCCGGGAATACTGATCGTTCTCGCATTGGGAGTGCTGGCGTTGCTGGCATTTCTTTATCACCGCCACTACCGCGCCGCCTCGACCGGTCCGGTGGCGCATGTCCGTAACGAAGTCGAATTCACGGTCCACGCTCCTTACCGGATCACCGCGCCCCTGTTCGGACCGGAGGGAGAACGCGTCTGGGCAAACGGCGATTGGGATCCGCACTTCCTGTATCCGCAACCTGCTGTGGATACTCAAGGCGCCGTGTTTACCGTCCGCCATGGCCACCATCACGCTTATTGGGTCAATACATCTTTTGACATGGACGCCCGGCACTTCCAATACGTGTACTTCATTCCCGAAGCAATGATCACCGTCATCGATGTCCGTTTCTTAGAGCTTGATCCGACCAACACGAAGGTCAACGTTGCATATGAACGGACCGCTTTAACTCAAGATGGCAACGAGCACGTGAAGGAATTAGGAGCGTCGGATCGCGAGAACGGAAAAGAGTGGGGTACAGCGATTAACGATTACTTGACGAAACAAAAGATAGCGGATCGGTGATAGGAGCCTCTCGGATGGCGTGCCTCAGCAGCCCCGCCTCAAGCCCGCTAACGAGCGTTGAGGCGGCGAGCTGCAAAGGTATTATTTGTAGGTTGCTTTGAAACCGATGCCGCCGAACGAACCGGTTCCGTATCGTCCTACGATTACGCCCTTGTCGTTGAGACCGTCAGCGCGAGTCGTGCCGCCTGGATCGACGACGTCGTAATACTTGCCAGCGTGAAGCAGCCAGCCTTTTTCCGCGCCAGTCGAATCGTAGTAGGTGCCATCGATCTCGCCCTTGATGGTTGGCGCAGGCGCGTGCATAATCGTGCCCAGTCCGCCCTTCGCTTTCGGGTTGTTCATTTTCTTGAAGGTCTTTCCGGTTACGAGATAACCATCGAACTCGCCGGCGGAGTTCGTGGCGTATACAGTGATCTGGTCAGCATTATTGATTCCCCAGGCGACCGAATTGGTTTCGCCCTTCACGTCTAGGGTGGTGTACTTCGTACCTATCTTTGAAAAGCCGTGCGAGGCACCGGTCGAGTCGAAGTACAGCCCCACAACGTCTCCCTTGTCGTTAATTCCTGTAACCTGAGTCCCACTTGCTTTGGGAAAATTGATGTCTGTGAATTTTCCATTGGTCCAGGAAAAGCCGATATCCACACCGCTAGTGTTAGTGCACCAGCCCACGGCCGTGCAAGTCTTATTGACGCCGTAGAAAGCGATGCCACCAGTTCCAGAAATCGACTGACATTTGTTGTTGTCGACAGTCGCAAACGCGCCTTTCTTTCCCATCAGCATGGCGTGCTGAACACTGCTGGCATCTACGTAATCTCCGGCGATAGTTCCAGAGTTGTTCACCCCGTAGGAGTCAGTCTCGATGGCCGTCTTGTTGGCATGTACGTCGGTATACGTGAAGGTTAAGGGTGGCGCCGCCGCGATACCTACGGCGACGAAGGTTAGAACTAGCGATACCCCCAGAATGATCCTTTTCATGGGCTTCTCCTCCTAGAGAAAGTCGTTGCAACTCCCCTTGTCAGCCAGTCCACTACCATGAACCTTGTTTGAAGTTGCGCAGCCCCAGCCGCCCCAAGCCCAATTCGCTGAGATTGAGGCGGCCGAGACGCAGCGGTGTTACTTGGTGGTCGCTTTGTAGCCGAAGTTGCCGCCCGCGGTTGGAGTGTAGCGTCCAACCATTTCGAGCTTGTCATTGATGCCGTCGTTCCGAGTGCTGTTGTTAGCCTTCGGGTCTTTGACATCGTAGTATTTTCCGCCGTGTAATAGGAAGCCTTGCGCGGCACCGTTGCTATCGAAATACGTGCCGGCGATGTCGCCCTTATTATTCGGAGCGTGGGCAACGGTGCCGGTTGTACCCGCCTTGGGGGCGGCAACCTTTTTGAAGGTCTTGCCGTTGTAGAGGAAAGAGGAGTAGCCACCGGCTGTGTTGATGGCATATACGCAGATCTGGTCCGTGTTGTTGATGCCGTAGGCGTCGGTTAAGGTGTCCCCTTTCACGTCGATGGTCGTGTACTTGGCACCCTTCTTTACAAAGCCATGCTGGACGCTCGCGGAGTCAAGGTAAAAACCCACAACGTGTCCCTTGTCATTGATTCCGGTTGCTTCGGTCTGCGTTGCTTTTGGGTAAGCGACGGTGGTGAATTTTCCTTTCGTCCAGGTAAACGCGATGGCGCCGGTAGCGCCGTTGCACCAGCCGACCGCTGTACCGGCTGAATTGATCGCGTAGAAGGCCATAGCTGTCGAACATTTCTTATTGTCGACGGTGGTTAGCGTTTTCCCGGCCAGGATCATACCGTGCTGGACGCCCGCAGTGTCGATGTAATCTCCGGCGATAACTCCAGAGTTGTTGACTCCATAAGAGTCGGTCTCCGTTGCCGTTTTGTTGGCATGAACATCCGAAAAGGTGAAGGTTAACGGGGGCGCCGCTGCGATTCCCACTGCGACGAACGTTAGAACGAGCAATACACCAAGCATGGACCTTTTCACTGATTTTCTCCTCCTGAGAGAAAGTTGTTGTGATTCGTTCCCGCCGCCGGCACCAAACCAGGACAGGTAATTGACGCGAACGGCATCTTTCCACGTCAAAAAAATCGAGCTTCGCTGCATCCGGCCGGCATGCGTACGGACCGCGCGCCGCCCGAAACATTACACCGGCAACACTCAATCGTAGACAAGCCCACGCGAAGAACGTTTCCAAACCCCGCGACCGTGGCGGAAAGTCGCGATGCGGTCGAGGCCGCCCATTATCATTCCCTTGGGGGTGGCGGTCAAGATGAAAGGTTTTGCACTTCCAGGAATTACCCCCGCTTTGGTTCTTAGAGGCTCTTTGGCTAACTCTGCTTCTGTAACCGCAAATCGTGTCCCGTCATCTCTTTTGGTTGCTCGATTCCCAGCATGCCCAAGATTGTCGGAGAAATGTCACGCAGCGACCCTCCAGCCCTGAGCGTAAACCGCTGGCTGTTTTGTGAAATCACGATGAACGGGACGGGATTCGTGGTGTGCGCGGTATGCGGGCCCCCGGTTGCGGGATCGATCAACATTTCCGCGTTGCCGTGGTCGGCGGTGATCAGCATTGCGCCACCTTTGGCGCGAACCGCCGGCTCAATGCGCCCGAGACAGGCGTCCACGGTTTCTACAGCTTTCACTGTAGGTTCGATTTTGCCGGAGTGTCCCACCATGTCTGCGTTGGCAAAGTTTACGATAATGACGTCGAAGGTTCCGTCTTCGACTGCCTTCACCACGGCATCGGCGATCCCGCCGGCGCTCATCTCTGGCTTCAGATCATAGGTGGCGACCTTGGGTGAGGGCACGAGCAGTCGGTCTTCGCCGGGGAATGGCTGTTCCACGCCTCCATTGAAGAAGTAGGTAACGTGCGCATATTTTTCCGTTTCGGCCACGCGCAGATTGCGAAGATTCATCCGCCCCATCACGTTGGCGAGAATGTTGTTCATCGACTCTGGTGGGATGACGACGGGCAGGCTGAACTGTTTGTCATACCGGGTCATGCAGACATAGTGCAGATTTCTGGGGACGCGGTCGCGGGGAATAGCGGCGTCAAGATCGTCAGCCCCGGGGAGGTCGCGTCCGGCTTTCTCGTTGAGACCGCTGTTGCGGGTGAGCGCGCGAGTGATCTGCCGAACACGGTCAGCGCGGAAATTGAAACAGATGCACGAGTCTTCGTCACGAATCGTGGCAAGCGGCTCACCTTTGTTATCGACGCAAACGAAAGGAACAATGAATTCGTCGGTGACTCCCTTGTTATACGACTCTTTGACGCCTTGTACAGCGTCGACGTACTTCGCAGCTTCGCCATTGCCGTAGACCATGGCATTGAACGCCTTGGCAATGCGCTCCCACCGCCGGTCGCGATCCATAGCGTAGTAGCGGCCACTGACGGTCGCGACCTTGCCGGTGTTGTACTCTCGCATCTTCTGCTGGACCTGTTCGAGGTAGCCGGCTCCGTTGGTGGGCAGAGTATCGCGGCCGTCCATGAATGCGTGGACGAATACGCGATCAACGCCGTTCTCTTTCGCCATTAGCAGCAGCGCGTAAAGATGCGTCTGGTAGGAGTGCACGCCGCCATCAGAGAGCAATCCAAACAAATGCAAACGGCGTCCGTCGTTGCGGGCATTCTTCATGGCCGCAAGCAGAACCGGGTCTGAGAAGAACTCGCCATTCTGGATCATCAACTCGATGCGCGTGCTGTCCATGTGCACGATGCGTCCCGCGCCGATATTAAGGTGGCCGACTTCGCTGTTGCCCATTTGACCGTCGGGCAGCCCAACGTAGGGACCGCTAGTGTAAATCAAAGTGTTCGGATACTCGCGCAGAAGCCGGTCGTAAGTCGGCTTTCGGGCAAGCGCGATGGCATTGGCCTTGGTCTCGGCGCGATAACCCCAGCCGTCGAGGATGATGAGGACGAGAGGTTTGGGACGGGTCATTTTTGGAAAAGTTCCAGTTCCAACTCCGAGCGTTCAATGTTCAGGTAAGCCGCCACATCGGAGAGAATAGCGTTCAGAGTTCCAATTCGTAAACTCCCATGTGCGGGGATCGTTAAGTGGTGTGCGTGACCACGACAATAGAATAGCCAAGGGCACTAGCTTTGTAGCCGCCTTCCGACGATTCTTGTACGGAGAAAATGATCTCAGTTTCCGGCATATTCGGCGATCATTATATTCTGGCACTACACTCTAGCGCCTAAGCACCACCTTCAAAACAACGGTCTAATTCCTCTGCTGAGGCGCGGGAGTTGCTGGCACGCTTTTCGGTTTTTCCTGATCTTCTTTTACGACTTGCTCGGCTCTTTGCATCATCGCATCCATTTGCTTCTGCATGCGAGCATAGGAAGCCTGCATCGCCTCGCTGGTCAGCGCCGGCATCTCCTGCATCATCTTTTGTCCCGTAGGAGACCCGTAGAAGTTGGTCATGGCCTCGATATCCGTCTTTGAAAAGTGCTTCTGATAGATGGGGACCATGTCGTCCAGCATCGCATCCACAGGCATGTTTTTCATGGTATCTGCGATCATTTGGTCGGCGCGCGCAATCCTGTCCGCGGAAGTCTGCGGATAGCGCTTTTTCAAAGTCTCGTTGATGATGGCGGTCTGCTGTTTCAGCATGACGTCCATGACCTGACGCATTTGCTGATGCACCTGCATAACCTCGAACAGCTTCTCGACTTCTTCTTTTGAAGCGGGGGCGTCGTTCGGCGCGGGCTGTTGTGCGAGGAGGGTTGAGGTCGCGAAAAGAATAACTACGAAGAAACGAAAAGGATGTTTCATCAAGCCTCTCCCAAAACAAACTACCAGATTACCTCGATAGGATAGCGCTCAAAATGCGGGTCGGAAGTGACCAGGGGAAGCTTCTCCTCGATACTTTGCGCGATCAGGATGCGGTCGAAGGGGTCGCGGTGGTGGAGTTCCAAACTCTCGATCCGCAGCGTGTGATCCAGGGTGATTGGTAGGATACGAACTCCATTCGCAGCCAGCCTTGAGGTTAAGAAAGCTCCGGTTGGGTGGGGCAGCGAAAGTTTGCCAATTCGTACCTTGGTCAAGATCTCCCAGACGCTGGCGACACTAAACCATGTTTGCGCGGACGGCAGCAGTGAGCGCACTCTTTGGGACAATCTCGATTCCTCGGCAATTCCCCAAAGGAACACGTGCGTGTCCAAGAGAACTTTCATTGCCAGAAAAGGTCTTCGATTTCCTTAGGCAAAGGATCGTTGAAGTCATCGGGAACAACAAACTCTCCCTTAGCGGAGCCCAGCTTGAATTTGCGAGCGCTTGGCGTTATCGGGACTAGCTTTGCCACCGGCTCTCCGGCCTTAGCAATGATGACTTCCTCGCCCATGGCGACGCGTTCGAGGAGGCGGGACAGATGGGTTTTGGCCTCGTGGATATTGACTTCCATCAAGTTATTATAGCTAAGTCATGAACTAAGTCAATCTTACGATATGCTCTTAACGCTCGCCGAATGGCGCTCCCGGCGATGCCCCTGAATGCGGCGAAGCGTCCACGCATACCAGGCGCCGAGGATTGCCGTCGATCCGACCGCTCGATTTAGATAATTAGCCTCTAGATCGTTTAATCCGAACCGGCCAGCAATGCGAGTGGTGACATATAAGGTCACGCCGGCGATTGCGATTGTGACGGAGACTGCCAGCAGCAACTCGGCAGAGTCTTTGGCAATATGGCGCCACGTCCATTTTGTTCGTACTCGAATCATCTGAACGACGCCGATGGTAGTAAACACCAAGAAGCCCGCGATGAAAGCAACTACCGGCACATCATCGGCGCCTATCCACGTACTAAGTACGAAAACCTGAAGTTCGGGCAGCATTTGCACACTATTTTCTGTAGTTCAGCGCCTTCAGCCCCAGAAATCTCGCCGCACCTCCCAACTCTTCTTCAATTCTCAGCAACTGGTTGTACTTTGCGATGCGGTCGGTGCGCGAGGCAGAGCCCGTTTTGATCTGCCCTGCTCCCGTCGCGACTGCCAGGTCGGCAATGAATGTGTCCTCGGTTTCGCCAGACCGATGTGAAATCACTGACGTGTATCCGTTGCGCCGCGCCAAGTCGATTGCGTCCAGAGTTTCGCTCACCGTACCGATCTGATTCACTTTGACGAGAATCGAATTCGCTACGTTCTTGTCGATACCCTCCTGCAGGAATTGGACGTTGGTCACAAACAGATCGTCGCCGACGAGCTGAATCTTCCCGCCCAGCTCTTTGGTCAGGTTCTCCCAGCCGTCCCAGTCTCCCTCGGACAAACCATCTTCGAGCGAAACAATGGGATAGTCGTTCACCCACTTGGCCCAGAACCGCACCATGTCATCCGAGCTTTTCGCGGACTTATCGGACTTCTTGAAAACATACTTGCCATCCTGATAGAACTCGCTGGCTGCGGGATCCAGGGCAATCGCGATTTCCTCGCCCGGCTTGTACCCGGCTTGCTGGATGGCTTCGAGTACAACTTCGATGGCTTCGACATTCGATTTGACCGAAGGCGCGAATCCGCCTTCGTCGCCGACGGCGGTATTGTAGCCGCGTTTCTTGAGCACGCCTTTGAGCGTGTGAAACACTTCGACGCCCCAGCGCAGCGCTTCAGAGAACGACTCGGCTCCGACGGGCATGACCATGAATTCCTGGAAGTCGACGTTATTGTCGGCATGCGCGCCGCCATTCAGAATATTCATCATCGGCGTAGGCAGGATGTTAGCGCCAGCGCCGCCGAGATATCGATACAACGGCAGGCCAATAGCCGCAGCCGACGCACGACTCGCTGCCATCGAAACGGAGAGAATAGCGTTCGCACCGAGCCGCCCTTTATTTTCCGTGCCATCGAGTTCGATCATCTTCTGATCGAGCGCGCGCTGGTCGGAGGCATCGAAATTGGCCAGAGCCTCGGCAATTTCGCCGTTCACGTTTTCCACCGCCTTGAGCACACCCTTGCCCAGGAAGCGTTGGTTGTCGCCGTCGCGCAGTTCGACCGCTTCGTGCTCACCGGTCGATGCGCCGCTGGGAACGATGGCCCGTCCCTTGGTTCCGTCGGCAAGCGTGACTTCGGCTTCGACCGTAGGATTGCCGCGTGAATCGAGAACTTCACGGGCATGGATATCGCCAATATTCATCATGTGCATAAGTGCATCCTTGCCTGCGGAGGTGATCTTTGAATCGTCGTTCTCTCGGACATTGGGATGGTCAGGATCGAACGTAAGCTTGCGTCCAGTAAAGTAGCCGGTGCCAGTATAGGTTCTCCCCATTGGTTGAACCGGGAACGGCGATTATAAATCACGCGGACTGTTGGTTCTGTGACACATAAACGTTGAGCGGTGACGCTCCTCAGTCGGAAAGCGCTCCTTGCGCAATGCCCGCCGACACGGTTGTTCGCACCTCACTAAAATCCCAGTGCCTCCGCTGGTTCGTTTACCGCATCCGCTCTTGTTCTGCTCTCGCAGGTACCTTACAGTCGATTCCAGATGCAGAATCGCACGGAAACATTGGGCATCGGGTCGCGTGCGCCGGATTTTTCGCTTGCGGCAGCAAACCAGGAGGGGAGCTTTTCGCTTTCAAGCCTGCGAGTCCGTGGGCCGGTGATTCTGGAGTTCCTGCGCGGCACTTGGTGACCGAACTGCGTAAAACGCATGGCCCAGTTTGAGCTAATGAAAGCCGAATTCGAGCAATCTGGGGTGCAAGTGATTCTTATCGCGGCCGAGAAGCGCGACGGAATGTTCAAGCCCGCGAAGTCGTTGGCAAAGCACCCGGTGTCCTTTCCGTTTCTCTTGGATGAGGACCGCACGGTAACCAAGGCGTACGGGCTTTATCACTGGCTGGCAACCGACGCCATCAACATCGCGCATCCGGCCACTCTGCTCGTCGATGGAGCAGGAACGGTGCGGTACATCTACCGCGGCGACAATCAGACGGATCGAGCGCCGGCGGAAGGCTTGATGGAGGCAGTCCGAAAAGTGTCGGCCTCCAGTTGACTGGTTACAACGGAAAAACAAGAGTTCGAAAAATTGCGATCACTTCAGGAGGCGAAATGAAGAAACTTGCACTGCTTAGCGTCGTGCTGCTGGCCGTGACGGCAGTGGCACAAAACAATATCTCATTGCCTGCGGGCACAACGCTGAAAGTAAAACTGATTCAAACTTTGACCACTTCGAGCAAGAGCGGAGACCCATTTTCCGGCAGAGTCACAGAAGCGGTCATGCTCGATGGCAAACCTGTAGTTCCGATCGGCTGCACCGTGCAAGGACGCGTCATCAACGCAAGTGAGCCGCGCCGGATTTCGGGCAAGCCGACGATCACAATCTTCCCTGACACCCTGGTAATGCCGAACGGCGACTACTTTACTCTCAGCGCCACATTGGCGAACACCGATCTGTACAACGGTACCAGCGTCAACAACGAAGGCCAGTTCAAGGGCAAAGGCTACGACAACAAAGACCTGATCGAGATGGGGGCGGGCACCGGCGGAGGCATGCTCGTGGGAGGGCTAATCGGCGGAGGCAAAGGCGTTCTCATTGGCGGAGCCGTTGGCGCAACAGCCACGGTTACTCACTGGCTGGTCAAAAAGAACTCGGCCACGCTGCCCGCAGGGACGGAGTTAACCATGGAATTAAGCCGTCCGCTGGCCATGACTGCCGTACCCACCGCAGCCGGAAACTAATCTCCACTTGTCTGTTCTTTTCTGTTCTTTGCATTGGCCGGAAGCATCGCTTCCGGCCTTTATTCTGACGGCGTCTCGCAACTCTTCAGAAAGTGATCCAGCTTGGCCAGGTCTTCCGTGGGCATATCCAGAAACTTAATACCGTTGCCGAATTGCGGATGGTGGGTTACGACCATTGCCTTCGTGGCCAACCGCGAGTCTTCAACCCAAAGAACAACATCCAGATTGCTTCCCAGTGGCAGGGTAAAACTCATCTCCACGTAACACCCGCTAAGGCTGAGATCGGCGGTCTCGGCATGGCTGGCAACGGCTGCCCCTTCTGGTTTGAACTCGATTGGAATTGTGGCTTTAGTGCGCGGATACTTTCTTCGTTCTTTCTGTGGCGTCTCCTGAGGCTGCTCGGTCATGGCCGTTCTCCTTTCCACACCAACAGGCCTCTGAAACCAATGGTGCCCCTTGGGGAGGGGAAAGAAAAGACCCATCGGCAACAAACTCGATTGCCGGTGTTGATTCTCTTTCCTCTCGACCACAATTGCAGGCGGACGACTTGAATTAATGGCGGCTAGAATGCCACAGCCATCAGGTCTTCTTCGCTCAGAAGCCGCAGCTCAATCCATCCCTCAAGCGGCAGGGCATCAACGGGCAGCCGGTTTTGCCATAGGCTGAAACGCAGGCGCAACAAAGTCGTGACCGGGGCAGTTACCTTCCCGTCAGCGCCGAGGGCGGAAGCCACGGGTTTTGCCAGCAGCCATGCCAGTGGCAGCGTAAACTCGAAGTTTCGTAGCAGAGCAACTTTTACTTCTTCTGAGGGATTCCCCGACGTCGCCAAGGGCTTCTCCTCCTCCAAAGAAGTCACCTGCCACGATGAAGTCTTGCCCGCTTCGACTCGCATGTCCAATCGCAGCGCGCGCCGCGGCCGTTGCGAGTCTGCTGCCCAGGATTCAAGATTCACCACCAGGTCAAAATCCATTTCTGGTGGCTTGCCCACAAAGTCCAGGCGCCCATAAGCATTGGTCTCATCGATTCCCGCGTACACAGAGTCAACCAGAAACTGTTTGCCATGCATCGCGCCCGCACGCCGATCAGCCGTGTACACCGCCGCGCCCATCCACTCGAAATACCGCACCATGTCCCCAGTAATCCGCGGATGGATGTAGTGAGTCTGAGGCGTGAACTCCGGCCGGATCTCGACACCGCTGATTGGCTGGGCAAGGTAATCGGGCGGAGTCGCGCCTAGCGCCTGATACACGTTCGAGAGATGCTTGCGGTAAAGCTGATCGAATTCGCGATCGTTGGCCGAATGATGCTCCGGGCCGTACCACCAGTTCCAATCACTGCCCTCGGCGATCAGCAGTTCTTCGAAGGCCAGTTTGCGCTGCACCTCGCTCGCCCGCGGCGCGTTCGCGGCGTAGAAGTTGCGAGCATGGTAAAGATAGTCCCATGATCGATTGTCCTCAGGAGCGCCGATCCACACATTGAAGTTGGCGTTGATCCAACTTCCGGGAACCAGCGAAGGCAGCTTGCCGAAATCATGTTGACGGGCGATCGCCTCGGAAACCGTGACCGCCTCGACGCCTGGGTCATGCTGCAGGGCGTCGTAGAAGCGTCTCAGGAACTCGCGCCCCGACCGCGGGTAATATTCCCATGCATTTTCGCCGTCGAGGATAATCGACAGCACGGCATCTCGTCCTTGCTCGAGTACAGGTTGTGCAGCTCGTTTGATGTTGTGGATGAGATGATTCGCAGCGTCCTGCGCCGGCATTCCCGAGTACACGAATCCGACCAGGTCCGACATCGTGTGGTCGCGAAAGATCAAATGCATCTCGGTCGAGCCACTTTCGAAGCGATAGATGGTATACAGCTTTCCGGCGTTTTCCGAAGAAAGACGCCCTTCGCCGTCCCGCGCAAAGTTGACTCCGAGACTTCGTCCCAGGACGCCTTCATCGGTGGCCATCCATTTCACACCCAGGCTCTGCGCGATCGCAAAAACTTCCTCCGACACGCTTCCCTCGGAAGGCCAAACGCCGACCGGCCGAACTCCGAATACTTCCTGATGCAGATCTAGTCCGCGCCGCAACTGCTCACGCGCGTCTTCGGGATGGCGAAAACGGTTCTGCGGCAACGGCAGTCCCGGCGTCGAAACCGAACCGGTGTTGGTGTCGCAGACCAGCGGCAGGATGGGGTGATAAAAAGGCGAAGTCGAGATTTCGATTCGTCCCTGCTGCGCCGCCGCGGCATGGGCTGGCAGCACGTCCCCGAGCAAAGCGCGTTGGCGGGCGATCACCAAAGACTGATCCTCGAGCGAGAACCCGTGACCCTTCTTGATGAGCGCCGCGACACCCGGGTCTTCCAAAAAGAACTCATCGAACCATGCAATCTGCGAGAGCACCTGCAAATCAGTGAAGTCTTGCGGCTGGAAATATTTGTCCGCTCGCTCGGCGGAATCGCCCGCACCGCGATATCGCTCCCAAAGCTCATGGTAACGGGGATAGCGGCCAATCATGTTCACCGGGTTCGCTTGAAACAGGTATTGCAGCGCGAAGCAGCATTCGTCGGCAGTGAGTTCTTTCGCCGGCGTGGCTGCAACCTTCAGGAACGGGTCGTTCGCCGTCCCGGCAACATAGTCTTGGATTTGCGTGATTAGCGAGGGGACGAGATTGAAGGTTTGGTGAACGTCGGGAAACTCATCCAGCAGTTTAACCATCCCATAGTAGTCTTTGAGCGCATGCAGCCGAACCCATGGAAGACGGTACTCACCCGTGACCAGATCTTTATAGAAGGGCTGATGCTGATGCCAAAGAATGATGACACGAAGCGCAGGCATTGAATATGACGGCTCTCTGCAAGAACAAGAACCGTGCCTGAAAGTCTAGCATGCAGGCGATGCTGGGCGGATCAGCCTGGCTCGCACGAAAGGACGTTTCTCTGAGTCCAGCACTCTACTTTAACCGCCGTCATCCCGAGACCCGCGATCTTCTAAACCGCCGTCATCCTGAGACCCGCGCTCTTCAGCGGGGCGAGGGATCTCGCGCGCAGTATTTCGAACCAAACCATCGCCGGCTGTCCACAGCCGTGCTGCCCACTCGCCGAAAAACCAATTCCGGTACACTAAGGCGGGCAGCCTAATTAATGACGCAAACCACCTCACCGACGCCCCCCCGTTCCGAAACCGGCCTCCTGACCGAGCAAGACCTTTACCTTTTCAACGAAGGCCGCAATTACCGCACCTATGAAAAGCTGGGCGCTCACCTCACCTCTCAAAACGGCGAGTCTGGCACATCCTTCAGCGTGTGGGCTCCAAACGCACGCGAGGTAACGGTCATCGGCAACTTTAACGGATGGAATCCACGTTCCAATCGATTAAGCGCCAGAGGAAGTTCAGGCATTTGGGAAGGCTTCATCCCCGGAGTTGGCAAGGGTTCCGTTTACAAGTTTCATATCGTTTCTCATCATCACGGCCACGTTGTCGACAAAGCTGATCCATTCGGTCTATTGCATGAGAAACCACCCCGCACCGCCTCGGTCGTCTGGGATCTCGAATACCAATGGTCCGATCAAGACTGGATGAAAAACCGGCAAGCCAGGAATTCCCTGCAAGCTCCAATTTCCATCTACGAAATCCATCTCGGTTCATGGATGCGTGTCCCGGAGGAACACAATCGCCCGCTGACCTATCGCGAGATTGCGCCCCGCCTCGCCGACTATGTTCGCCACATGCATTTCACTCACGTCCAGCTTCTGCCGGTGATGGAGCACCCGTTCTACGGTTCCTGGGGATACCAGACCACCGGCTATTTCGCGCCTACCGCCCGCTACGGCACGCCGCAGGACTTCATGTATCTGGTCGACTACCTGCATCAGCATGGCATCGCGGTAATTCTGGACTGGGTGCCCTCGCACTTCCCTTCCGATGAACACGGCCTCGCCTATTTCGACGGCACGCACCTGTTCGAGCACGCCGACAGTCGCATGGGCTTTCATCCTGACTGGAAGACCCACATCTTCAACTATGGGCGCAATGAGGTCCGCAGTTTTCTGCTTTCGAGCGCAATGTTCTGGCTGGACAAGTATCACGCCGATGGCCTGCGAGTCGATGCCGTCGCTTCCATGCTCTACCGCGACTACTCGCGCAAAGAAGGCGAGTGGCTCCCCAACCAGTATGGCGGACGCGAAAACCTCGAAGCTATCGAGTTTCTGCGCCAGTTGAATCAGGAAGTCTACAAGGAATATCCCGGCATTCAGACCATCGCGGAAGAGTCGACCTCATGGCCCATGGTTTCTCGGCCCATCTATCTCGGAGGCCTGGGCTTCGGCATGAAGTGGGATATGGGCTGGATGCACGACACGCTGAAGTATTTTGCCCTGGATCCCATCCATCGCAAATACCATCACAACCAGCTCACCTTCCGCATGCTCTACGGCTTCACCGAAAATTTCGTTCTTCCCCTCTCGCACGATGAGGTCGTCCACGGCAAAGGCTCGCTCTTCGGAAAAATGGCTGGCGACGAGTGGCAGAAGTTCGCCAACCTGCGGTTGCTCTTCGGTTACATGTTCGCCCAGCCCGGCAAAAAACTGCTCTTCATGGGAGACGAATTCGGCCAAGTGCGCGAGTGGGCGCACGACAGCAGCCTGGAATGGCAAGTGTTGCAATATCCCGTTCACCAGGGATTGATGAAGTGGGTGGAGCAGTTGAACCGGCTTTACGCCAGCGAGCCTGCCCTGCACCAACTCGACACCGATCCCCAAGGATTCGAATGGATCGACTGCAACGACAGCGTTGCCAGTACGCTCTCATTGGTGCGCAAGGGAAAGTCTTCCCGCCAGCAAATTGTTGTCGTGTGCAACTTCACCCCCGTTCCCCGCATCGGTTATCGCTTAGGTGTTCCTAAAGAAGGCTTCTGGCGGGAACTGCTGAACAGCGATGCCAAGGAGTACGGCGGCAGCGGCATGGGAAATCTCGGCGGCGTCCAGGCGGAGAAAGAGCCAGTCCACGGACGCCCATACTCGTTAAATCTGACCCTGCCGCCACTGGCCGCACTTTTCCTGAAAGCCGATTAGTCGGCATTTTTGCCGAATCCTCGGCGGCTTTCGCGTGGCCCTCTAATTAAAGAGACGTTGACCAGCGTGGCTGCGTCAGGCCGCCAGAAGAAGTTGAAGCCGCTCCAAAATGTGCCGTAATGGAACGCCCTTTCCCATCGCCGCATCAACAAACGGCGCCATCTGCTCCAGGTCCGGATGCGACCCCGAAATCATAATCACCGGCAGCGTCGGATGCCGCTGTTTAAGCCATGTAGCCAGCTCTAACCCATTCATTCCGGGCATTTCGTAGTCCAGAATAACAGCGTCGATTTCCTTTTCTTTGGACTCGAACACGTGCAGTGCGTGGCGGCCATCGCTGGCGGCAATGACCTCGTAGCCATTCTGTCCCAGCAGGGCTCCGTAGAGTTCCCGAATCCCCGCATCGTCGTCCACGCACATCACGGTCATAGATTTCACCCGGGGGAGGACTGCCCTTCTTACCCCGCCTTAGAGGGATCTAAGACGAGGCCATCGCTTAAATGGCTAGCACGTATCGTGCCATGCCGCGCCTTGCTAATGGTGCACCTCCCGACGCGCCTCGATCCCCCATGCTAGACTCGCTTTAGCCCCCGGCCATGCGGATCCTCACCCGCTACATCCTCCGCGAAGTCACGGCTCATGCCCTGATCGGCGTGGCAGTCTTCACTTTCGTATTATTCACTCGCGACCTTGGACAAATCCTCGAACTGGTAGTTCGCAACAGCGCTCCTCTGCCGAGTGTTGCCGAAGTCTTCTTCTTCATCATTCCGGTAACGCTCACCATCAGCATTCCTGCGGGCGTGCTGGTAGGCATTCTGATCGGCCTCAGCCGCCTCGCCGCCGACAGCGAAATCACCGCCATGCGAGCCAGCGGCATCGGCGTCTGGAGCTTCCTCCGCATCGTATCGATCTTCGCCGTAGCGGCCTGGCTTCTCGCCTTGGCCAACGGAGTCTATCTCGCTCCCCAGTCCCAAGCCGCCATGGTTCACCTGCAGGACCGCCTGAAGTCCTCGCAGGTCTCGTTCGAAGTTCAGCCGCGCGTTTTCTACGAAGGCTTCCCCGGACTCGTGCTCTACGTTCAGAACGTCAAAGCGGCCCAGGGCGCGGCCATCTGGAAGGGGGTCTTCATCGCCGACACCAGCGTGCCCGCGTCCCCGAGAATCACGCTTGCCCGCCAGGGAATCCTGGTCAGCGAAGGCCCGGAGACACTCCATCTGCACCTGACCGATGGCTCGACACATGAGATCGATCCCAAGATTCCCGATCGCTATCAGATCTCCACTTTCGATCAAACGGATATCCCGATTCCCGTGCCCCAGGCCGACACCGCCAAAGAGCAGGAACTCGTACCCGTCTCGCAAATGGGAACCTGGGATCTGTGGCGTCAAGCGAACGCTCAAAAAGACAAGTCTCTGGCCCGTTGGTACCTGATCGAATTCCACCGCCGACTCGCTCTGCCTACGTCGTGCCTCGTGTTGGCGCTTGTAGGAATTCCGCTCGGCCTGTCGTCGAAGAAAGGCGGCAAGTCCACCGGATTCGTCCTGACCATTCTGCTGGTATTCGCGTATTACTCCGCGTCGCTGGTCGGAGTTTCATTAGCCCGCCAGGGAAGGTTGTCCCCGGGCTTCGGCGTGTGGCTGGCCGATATCGTATTCTTTCTCGGCGGCGCCTTCCTGTTGTGGCGCGCCGAGCACCGCCCGTTTGAGGTCGCCTCCCTGCGCCGCCTGTGGCGTCCCTTCGGAGCCATACCAGAAAACGGCGGATTACCCTTCCGCAGCCACCGCGCCGAAGACGTCTTCCAGCGCGCCTCTACTCGCCGCCGCGTGTTCAGCGCCAGGTTCCCCATGATCCTCGACGATTACGTGCTGCGCGACTTCGGCATGAATCTGGCCATGGTCGTAGCTGCATTCCTCATGCTGCTCCTGGTCTTCACCCTCTTCGAACTGCTGGGAGACATCCTCCGCAATCAGATCTCGCCCCTCGTTGTCGGAGCCTACCTCCTGAACGTCTCTCCCTATTTCGTTTACAACATCACGCCCCTGAGCATGCTGCTGGCCGTTCTGATTACTCTCGGCGTGATGCAGCGCTCCAACGAAATCACCGCCATCAAGACCACCGGCATCAGCATTTATCGCATCATTACGCCGCTGCTGGTCGCGTCGGCCGTACTCGCTGCCGGACTTTTCTTTGCCGACCAGTTTTATTTGCCGCACGCCAACAAGCGTCAGGACGCGCTCCGCAACATGATCAAGGGCAAGCCCGCCCAGACCTATCTGAACCCCGACCGCAAGTGGATTTTCGGCCAGCACTCCGATATTTACTATTACGAACTCTTCGATTCCGATCGCGATCAGTTCGGACGGCTCGCCGTCTTCCAATTCGATCCCGCAACCTTCCAGCTGACTAAGCGAATCTACGCCGACCGCGCTCACTGGGAAGACAGCCTGCAGCGCTGGGTCTGCACCCAGGGATGGGAGCGCGATCTGCGCGGCCCCGCCATCGAGAACTATCGCACCTTCGACGTCGCCACATTCCCCACAGTCAGCGAACCGCCTACCTACTTCAAGAAAGAAGTGAAGCAGTCTTCGGAAATGAATTATGAGGAGCTGCGCCGCTACATCCGCGACCTGCAGCAAAGCGGTTTCGACGTAGTGCGACTAAGGGTTCAACTGCAAAAGAAGCTGGCCTTCCCAATCATCACCCTCGTGATGGCGGTGCTTGCCATTCCTTTTTCTCTATCAGCGGGACGTCGCGGCGCGATCACCGGCGTAGCCGTGGCGGTGGGCATCGCGGTCGTCTACTGGACCGTGGCCGGGCTATTCGAGGCAATGGGAAACATCAGCCAACTGCCGCCGGTGCTGGCAGCCTGGTCGCCCGATCTCATCTTCGCCCTGGTGGGTGGATATCTCGTTTTGAAGGTTCCGACCTGATCTTCCTCATCGTGCGGTCATGGCGGAAAGTTGCCCGAACCCGACCACGGGCATGCCTAGGACGTTCAGCAGTCCTGTGCTCGTGGTCAGCGTGTACATCGAGATTGTCCCGGCGCCGTTATTCGCGACGTAGGCGTAATCGGTAGGATTCGTTACCCCGTTGGTGGTCGTTCCCGTGGTCCCCGCGAAAATAACCATCCCCACCGGAGTCAAACCCGTGGAAATCGTCGTGGGGGAAAGCGGCGTCAAGCTTCCGTTTCCCGGTCCCCACGCATACTGCGAAATCGTATTCGATCCCTGATCCACGACGTAGGCGAAATTAAAATTCGGATCGAACGCAATGCTGACCGGCCCGAGGCCAGCCGAAAACGGTGAACCTGCCACCGGCGTCAGAGTGCCATCGGGCTTCGTCGGGACGCTGCAACTGGTCACTACAACATCACAAATCGCGAAAGCGGAGACGTTGTTAGAGTCGGCTCCGGCATTCATAACGTAAAGAAAGCCTCCTTTGGGACTGAGGCCGACTCCCGAAGGTGAGGTTCCCACGGTGTAAAACGGCACCCCCAGCGGAGTGAGCGCGCCAGAACTCGAATTAATCGCAAATACCGAAACGAAATTCGCCAACTGGTTGGCCACGTATAAATAATTTCCCGAGAAGCTGACTGCCAGCGAAACCGGCAAGGTTCCGTTCTGATACGAGTAGCCAACCGGAATCGTCGTAAACGGCGACCCGGGCACTGCTTTCAGCGTGGTGCCGTTGATCGAAAAGACCGAAATGTCGCTCGATCCCTGGTTCGCCACGAACAGAAACTTCCCACCGGGATCGACCGCAAGCCCCATGGGGGTTTTTCCCGTCGCCGTGGTCCCGCTGGCTGCCGTAAGCGAGCCGTCCGAATTAACCGTGTACCCGGAAACGCTATTGGAACCGCTGTTCGAGACGAACAGCGCATCCGCGGTCAGGACCGTCACCACGCCCGCCGGAGCGGTTCCAGTACCGGCACTCGCCCCGACCGTACTCAGTGAGCCGTTGGTAAGATTCACGCCGTAAACCGAAATCGTCGTGTTGGCCTGCGCCGTTACAAACAGAAGCCCTGAGCTGTTACTGACTAAGCTGCTATTGCTACTGCAACCCAGCAGGCAGAGAAGCAAAACCGGAAGCAGCACATGCCGCAGGAAACGGAACTTCATCCCTATTCTTTCTCCGTGTCGTCGATTCAAGATCTCGTCTGCACCGGGCACAAACCTCCCCGGCATACGCTAGGAGATCAAGGGTTACCCTCATCTGTGTATCAGGATTATAAGGCAAGCGCAAACCTCGCACCCTCTGATTGGAACCACCTTCGAGGCTGAAAGTTGCTCGGGCGAGGCGACCCGCGCTGCCAATGTGAAGTCAAAGCCGACAAGCTGGAAACGGGAAAAACGGACGGATCGAGACTCCACGAACTCAACCAAATGAACCCGCAATCGAACTCGACGGGGTATGAGCCAACGAAAGTGTCTCTGGCGAAGTTTGTTGGCTATTTTCTGTGGCTCGGAACCGTCGGATTCGGTGGGCCGATTGCGCTTGCCGGACATATGCAACAGGATCTTGTCGAGGTACGCGGCTGGATTCGCAAAGAGGATTACCTGGAAGGTCTTGCACTGGCACAACTCGCTCCCGGCCCACTCGCCGCCCAACTCGCCATCTACCTTGGGTACGTTCGCGCTGGGGCTCTGGGAGCCACAGCCGTGGGGGTGGCCTTTGTCCTGCCCTCGTTCCTCATGGTGCTGGGGCTTTCCGCGGCCTATGTTCGATTCGGAGGACTCCCCTGGATGCAGGGGATGTTTTACGGAATCGGCGCCGCGGTGATCGGGATCATCGCGCGTTCGGCATACAAACTGACGAAGCTTACGCTCGGCAAAGACAAGCTCCTGTGGGGGATATTCGCGGTTCTCGCGGGGTCAACCGCATGGACCTCGCGAGAAATCATATGGCTCTTCCTGGCGGGCGGGGTTGTCGCCGTGATGGTTAAGGCTCTGCCGGCTCGCCAGCCGCCCAGAACGAGCGCATCATTGCTGTTTCCCGTCTTAACCCTCGGCACGAACAATTCGCTGCTCCAGCTTTTTCTATACTTTGCCAAGGCAGGATTGTTCGTATTCGGAAGTGGACTCGCCGTGGTGCCGTTTCTCTACGGCGGAGTGGTGCAAGGACATCATTGGCTGACCGAGCCTCAGTTCGTCGACGCAGTCGCAGTGGCAATGATTACTCCTGGTCCGGTCGTCATCACGGTTGCGTTTATCGGCTATCTGGTCGCGGGTGTGCCAGGAGCGACAGCCGCGGCCCTGGGAATATTCTTGCCTGTTTATCTCGTGGTTGTGCTGCTGGCGCCTTCATACAAGCGGTGGGCGAAAAATCCGCAGCTCAATGCCTTCGTGCAAGGCGTAACCGCCGCAGCAACCGGCGCAATTGCCGGCGCGGTCGTGGTTCTAGCGCGCCGCTCGGTTTACGATCTGCCCACCGCCTTGATTTCCGCCGTGAGTCTTGCCGTACTCTTCCTCTGGAAGGTGCCTGAGCCCGTACTGATAGCATTCGCGGCTGTAGCCGGACTGGTTTTGCGGCATCCGTGAAACCGGCGCGGAGTTTTCTCAGGTTGGAGAAACCATTGATGAAAATGCGTGGTCTTGCTCTTGTGTTGACCGTGTTGGCGGCCTTGACGATAGCGCCGAGCAGTCAAGAGAATTCCGCAACTGCGGCCACGGTTCCGCTTGTCTTGACCGGCGCCATCCCGCTGTCGAATGTGAAAGGGCGCATCGATCATCTCGGTATCGATCTTACCCACAATCGGTTGTTCCTCTCTGCACTGGGGAACAACACAGTAGAGGTCATCGATATCAGCGCACAGGCAGTGGTGCGTACGATCTCCGGAGTGCCCGTCCCGCAAGGCGTCGTTTACTCGCCCGACACCAACAAGCTATTTGTGGGAAGCGACAAAGGCAAACTGTATATCTACGATGGGAGCACATTCGATCTCATCACCTCCATCGACTTCGGAGATGACGTGGACAACCTGCGCTATGAAGCGCAAGAGAAGCGCGTTTACGTCGGCTACGGAGGCGAAAAGACCGGCGCGATCGCGATGGTGGATGCCGCGACTAACAAGCGGCTCGATCAGGAGTTTAAACTGGGAGCGCATCCGGAATCCTTCCAGTTGGCAGCCTCAGACCCAAACATTTATGTGAATCTGCCCGATTTGAAGCAGATCGCGGTCGTGAATCGCAGCACGCATTCGATCATCCGCTGGCCGTTAACTTTCGAGAGCAATTTCCCCATGGCATTGGATGAGGCCGGCCACCGGCTATTTGTCGCCACGCGGACGCCACCTCGACTCGCCGTGTTTGACACGAAATCGGGCCACATGGTCGCAGCGCTTGCGGCTGTTCAGGATGCGGACGATCTGTATTTCGATTCCGCCCGCAAACGAGTCTATATTTCTGGCGGAGAAGGATACATCAACGTGTTTCAGCAGGACGATGCCGACCACTACCGCCTTCTTGCCAAAGTCCATTCCGCCATTGGCGCGCGTACCGCTGGGTACTTTGGAAAAGGCAAAAAGGGATTCGACCGTTTCTATCTCGCAATCCCGGCGCGCGCCGATCACGGCGCAGAAGTGTGGATCTTCACCATACAAGATTGAAAAGCGAATCCGGCTACCAATGCCCCTCCGACATTACTTGGCTGAGTGGCCACCCTTTTCCGCGCCTTTTGCAAAAAGGGCGGGCCTGACTCCCCCAATCATCCCCGGTCTAGGACGTCGGTGAATTCACGTTTGAAGTGCAACAGCGTGCTCCAAGAATACCTCGTTGGGGGTTTTGAAGCCGAGGCACTTTCTGGGGGTGTTGTTGTAGCGTTCCAGGAGGCCAGCGAGGCGGGGTGTGGGTAGCGCATTGAGGTCGGTCTTTCTGGGCAACTGACGGCGCAACCGACCAATGGCGTTTTCGATGCCGCCCTTCTGCCAGGGAGAATGCGTATCGCAGAACCAGGTCTGGATGCCGAACCTTCGCTGCAGTAGATAGTGCATGCTGAACTCGGTTCCGTTATCGAAGGTCATGGATTGACAGGCGCGTGGCGGCATCCCTTCCACCATGGCACTGAGATTATCGGCAACCGACAGCGCCGTTTTTGCCTCTTGTCGTAGCAGCAGCGCGCGCCGCGATCGGCGCTCCTGCGCCACCAGCAAGAACTGTCCGGGCTTGCTGAAGCTCATGAGGTCGGCTTCCCAATCGCCGGAGCGGGTGCGCGCATCCACCACGGGCGGGCGCTCATGAATGGAAACCCTGTCCACGATGGACGCCCGCGACCAGCGGCCGTTGGGCAGACGCTTTCCACGACGGTACTTCTGGCGAGGCAACCAGCGATGCAGGGTTTCCTTAAAAGACCAACTGCGCCAATAAATGTAGCGATAGATCGATTCGTAGCTGATGCGGTCGTTGCCGGGTCCTTGGGCATGCGTCCGGCAATTTGCTCGGGCGACCATCCCTCGGCCAGGCGCAGCAAAACTTCCTTACGAAGATCCGGTTGCCGTTCGAGCTTATGGGCTCGCCCGCGCGCATGCCGGCGCAGCATTAGCTGCTGGGCGCGCTGCGGATCGTAGCCCCCGCTCCACTTCTTGGACGGCTTGCTGTTGCGCTTCAGCTCACGACTGATGGTCGCCACGTTTCGCTCCAGAGATCGGGCGATGAACCGCAGAGATTTACCGTCCAAATGCAGACGGTAAATCTCAATCCGCTCTCTAAGGTCCAACTGCTCATAACTTCTTTTTCCCATCGCAACACCTTTGTACGGTGTTGCACTTGATTCGTGAACTCAAGGTCATCCTGAAGGCCCGCGCTTTCCAGCGGGCCGAAGGATCTCGCGCGCAATATTTTCCACTGACTGCGCCATAACCCGCCCGGCCGACTTTTTCGCTTGACCCATCATTTCTACTCAGATAACATATAGGAGATTACATTAGCTGTTCGATAACAGCAGTGCGCAAGTGCCGTTCTTTGACAATCTGGCCTGTTCCAAGCAGGCTGCCCCGGCCTTTAAAAGATATTACCTTAGAGCGCGGGGCCAACACGATACCTGTTTTCAATAACTTACAGAGCAACAATGCTTGAGATATCCCCTTCCGTAAGTCCTTTAGAAGGGATATTTTACGAGGGTATCTCGAAAAAACGCCTTGTGTTTTCATAGATCTAGCGCGAAAACGCAAAATTTCGGGTATATACCCTTTATAAGGCGATTAACACAGCAACCAATATATTACTAATCAGTAAATAGGAGAGTGAGGCGAGCCTGGCCTACAGCTCGCGCGACAGAATGGTGACGGTCTGCGGACTGTCCTTCCCACTCGCTTCCACTGACGAAAGCGGCAGCCGAATCTCGACCATCAAGCCCCCTTGCGGACGATTCGACACGCGTATCGTCCCGCCGTGAAGCCGCACGGCGCGATCGGTGATGGCCAAGCCTAAGCCCACGCCGCCAGTCTGCCGGCCGCGGGCATCGTCGATGCGGTAGAACGGGCGAAACAGTTTGTCCAGCGCCTCCTCAGGAACACCCGGCCCGGAGTCGGTGACCCGCACCACCGCCTCAGGGCGCGCACCAGCGGTTCCCACTCCCTGCTCCAGTCGCACTTCCACACCCGTGCCTTCCTGGGTATAGCGGATGGCATTGCGCACTACGTTCTCGATCGCGCTGTGCAGCAGGCTCGGGCTTCCGATGACGACGCAGTCGTCCACCACGGTGGCCTCGACTTGGCAACCCCGGCTTTGCGCTTCGAAGGCAGCATCCTTGGCAATTTCATGGACGATCTGTTCGAGGTGCACCGGAACCTTCTCGATGGATTCGTCCCCAGCTTCAAGGCGGGCGATCGTCAGCAGCCGCTGGATGAGTTGGTTGAGGCGGTTGGTTTCCCGATCGATGCGATCCAGTGCACTTCGAGCCTCGGCGCCACTGCGTTGGCGAGCCAGTTCCAGCGCCACGTTGAGCCGGGCCAGCGGGGATCGCAGTTCGTGAGAGATGTCGGTCAACAAGCGGCTCTGCGCGTTCACCAGATTTTCCAGGCGCTCGGCCATGCGATCGAAATCCCGCATCAGTTCGGCCATTTCGTCATGCCGCCGGGACCCGGGCTTGCCGGCGCGCGCGCTGAGATCACCCGAGGCGAGTTTCTGAGTCGCGGCCCGCAGCTGGACGATTGGCGAAGTCAGATAGCGTGCGAGGATATAGCAGACCAGCCCGGACGAAATGACCGCGATCAGGATGCCGAGCCCAGGAATTCCGTGCGGGCCAAGCACTGTACGCTGCTCGGGAGGCAGTTCGGTAACCAATGTATAGCGATGCCCGTCCGGCGAATCCATTGACGCGCGCAGGAACTGCATGGGCTTAAGGCGTCCCCAGAATGTATCCGCGGTCCGAATCTGGCCGCGCTCCACGCGCTCGATCCACTCCGGCGGCTGCCTTCCGAGCAGTTCTCGCCCGTGCTCATCGAACAAATAGAGCCGGACGTGCTGGGAGTCGCGAATACCCCGCAGATACTTGCGAGCGCCTTCCTCCCCGCCGGCCTGATATGCCTGCACCGACTCGTTGAGGAACCTGGCCTGTTGCGATTGCACGCTGGCAATCTCGCCCGAAGGTCGAATTGCCAAAGTCACGATGATTGCAAGCACCAGAAAAAGCGCGGTCGCGATCCAGTAGGAAAGAAAAATCCTGACAAACAGGCTTCTCATGCTTCCTCACCTCTGGCCGCTTTAGTTGCGGTTTGCTCCCGGGGATGAGCGAAGATGTATCCCACGCCACGCACGGTTTTGATGTGATCGCTGCCGTTGTCAGAATCGCCCAACTTCTTGCGAACTTTGCTGACGTGCATATCGATACTGCGGTCGAAGGGTGAAAACTTGCGGCTAAGGACAGCATCCACCAGATGCTCGCGGGTTACGACGCGTCCCGCCTCGCGCATCAGGACATGCAGCAAATTGAATTCGACCGAAGTCAGCTCGACCGGCTTGCCATTCTGGCGAACGATTCGAGTAGCCGGATCAAGCTCAATGTCACCCACTCTCACAACTTCAGGAATTTGATCGTCGCCCGATCTTTCCGATTCTTTCTCTGCCACCTGAGTACGACGCAGGACGGCGCGGATGCGGGCTACCAGTTCTCGAGGATTAAAGGGTTTGGGCAGATAGTCGTCGGCGCCGATTTCCAGTCCGACAATCCTGTCGACATCTTCGCCGCGGGCGGTCAGCAGCAGAACCGGGATGCGAGACGTGTTTCGTATGCGCCGCAGCACATCGAAGCCGTTCATGCCGGGCAGCATCACGTCGAGCACGACCAGCAGATAGTCTCCGTTCAGGGCGCGATCCAGACCGCGATTGCCGTCGTGGACAGATTCGATCTGAAAGCCCTCGGGCTCGAGATACTCCGCCACCAGGCTGCAAAGCTCCACGTCGTCGTCAATGACCAGGATGCGATCCACTTTTCTCATTTTAGTTAGGGGCGCGGATAAAGGAGGTAAAGAATTGTCAAACCAGCGGTTATCGCGCTTTACAAAACTTTACTCCGGTTGACCGACTCTTTACCACCGAAGAACCGGAAAAGTGTTTCTATACTTGAATGCAATCTGAGGTTTTCCGGTAGACGGGGAATGCTCACAGGAGAGGTTATGAAATTTCGCAGCAAGATTTCGTTGGCAGCTTTGGCTATCGTGCTGGTGGCGGGGATTGCGATAGCAGAACCCCACGGCGGTCGTGGTGGTGGTGATTTCTTTGGCGGACCAATGTTGGGCTTCTTCACCGACTATCTGGATCTCAGCGATGCGCAACGGGCGCAGATCAAACAGATCATGGAGAAAGAGAAACCAGCGATGGAGCCTTTGTTCAAGCAGGAAATGCAGACTCACGAACAGATGATGCAACTCATCCAGAGTGGCACTTTCGATGAGGCCAAGGCTCAGGCCATTGCAACCCAGGGAGCGCAGGTTCATGCGCAACTGGAAGTGCAGCACGCGCGGGTCGCCTCCGAAGCGTATCAGGTTCTGACTGCGGACCAGAAGACTAAGTTGGCGCAGTTCATATCCAAACGGGAGCAGCGCTTCGAGCAACACATGCAAGAACGTGAGCAGAGATCGCAGACGCAAGACGCACCCAACCAGTAACGGAATACGAGGGGGACCGGGGGAGAGGACTGAGGGGTTCCCTCCCCCGGTAGGTGGTATTTCGAAGTACAGACCAAGGAAGGCGGGTAAGGCATTGGCTACTGCAGTGATGGCAACGGATCTTGTCGATGTTATCGCCGACGAAATGGCGGCGGGCGTGGATCGGGCCGTCGAATGCTGGATGTCGCAGATCGAGCAGGCGCTTACGGATGTGAATCTCACGTCGCTCGGCCGGCTCAATGCTGTCCGCGAAGTTCTCGACAACTACAAGCTCTTGACCGGCAAAGTGCAACTGCAAGGGCGAAGGTCCGCCGAAAAGGACCTGCTGCGAAAAGCCTGCTAGGACGATTGTTTCTGTGGGAGGTACGACCGTGGATGTTGATCTTCTTATTCCTACCTAATTGATTCCACCTGGTTCTTCCTCGGGAGTTGGGTGGTGCTGCTGCTAACGGCTGGCGTGGTCGCATTTGCTGACCGGTTAGTGCAGCCGCGAATCTCGCCGCCGATGGGGACGTACCGGCAAAACTGAAGCTCGTACTGGTAGAATCGCATCTAAACGAGCCGATGCTGCCGAAAAGTCTTCGTCCCCTGCTTCCCTACTTTAAGAAGTACCACCGCAGCTATGCGGTGGGGACGATTTGCGTCTTCCTAACAAATGGCATCTGGATTCTCTTTCCGCTGGTAATCCGACGCGCCGTGGATGATCTTCACCAAGGGGTCACCCGATACAAACTGGGCTACTACGCGCTGGCTTTGCTGGCGGTAGCCGCCACCAAGGGAATCTTCCAGTTTCTGACCCGCTGGATCGTAATCGGGGTTTCCCGCGAAATCGAATTCGACCTGCGGAATGATCTGTTCCGGCACCTCGAAAGTCTTTCCTACTCTTATTATCAGCGGACGCGAACCGGCGACATTATGGCCCGCGCCACCAATGACCTCAATGCGGTTCGCATGCTGCTGGGGCCGGCGATTATGTATTCGGCGAACACGATTGTGTTTACGGCTGGTGCGCTGGCTTTCATGCTCTCGATCAGTCCCAAGCTGACTCTGTACGCTTTCTTGCCTTTGCCGATTGTCAGCATCACTATCCAGTACTTTGGCCGCAAAATTCATGAACGCTTCGAGAGAATACAAGCGATGTTTTCGGATATCTCGGCCCGGACGCAAGAGAATTTCTCGGGTGTTCGAGTGATTCGCGCCTACGTACAGGAAGAAGCTGAGATTGCGGCCTTCGAGACCGCGAATCAGGAGTACATCAAGCGCAGTCTGAAGCTGGTGCGTTTGATGGGAATGCTTTGGCCGACGCTTGAAACCATGCTCGGGCTCGCCATTGTGCTGGTGCTCTGGCTCGGCGGACGCGAAGTGATTTCCGGACGGATCACGGTCGGCGGTTTCGTTGCCTTCAACACCTACATGGTGCAGCTTACCTGGCCCATTATTGCGTTGGGATGGGTAATCAATATTTTCCAGCGGGGGACGGCCTCGATGGGACGGATCAATGAGATTCTGGTCGAGAAGCCGGAGATTGAGGACAGTGAAGCGATCCGAGTCAAAAGCAAAACTGGAGAGTCGCCGGTTTCTGAACGGATACAGGGTGAGATCGAGTTCCGGCATTTGAACTTCTCTTACAACTCAACACCGGTTTTGCATGACATCAATCTCCGCGTTCCAGCCGGGAGCAGTCTGGCGATCGTGGGGCCTACGGGCTCGGGCAAGACAACGCTAGTCAGCCTGATCCCACGTATTTACGATGCTGAACCGGGAAGCGTACTGATCGATGGCGTTCCCATCCGCGAATATCCGATTGCGGAACTCCGCCGCAACCTCGGTTTTGTGCCGCAAGAGACTTTCCTGTTCAGCGAGACGGTACGGGAGAACATTGCCTTCGGAAAAGCCGATGCCACGGATGAAGAAGTACGCTCGGCAGCGCAGGCAGCCAGTATCGCCGAGGAGATCGAGAGTTTCCCCGAGCAGTATCGGACGCTAGTGGGTGAGCGCGGCATCACTCTATCTGGCGGCCAGAAGCAGCGAGCGGCGATCGCACGCGCCATCATTCGTAATCCTCGAATTCTGATTCTGGACGACGCGCTTTCGAGCGTTGATACTCATACGGAAGACAAAATACTCAATCACCTGCGCGAAATCATGCAGGGCCGCACCACGATTTTCATCTCCCACCGGGTTTCTACAGTGCGCAACGCCGACCGCATTGCCGTTCTGCACGCCGGGCGAATCGTGGAGTTGGGCACTCACGACGAACTGGTGGCCAAGGACGGTTACTATACCGATCTGTATAACAAGCAATTGCTGGAAGAAGAATTGGCCGAGGTGTAGCGCCGGCGCCTTGCCGGCGGTTGCGAGAGGATATGGTTCTCGCGAGTGGGGCACGGATGCACCAGCGACGACCGCCGAAACGGCGGCGCCAGGTTAGATTGCGGTCTGATGATGAAGCGCGTGGTCACTCCCGAAATGCTCGACTCCGATTCCGGCACACTTGTCGAGATCGCCGCTGCCCTCTCCAACCTCCGTCAAATCAATCGTTGGTTCGGGGGGGTTGCCACGACCCAGTCGATGATCGGGCGGTTGGTAGGGAAACATGGCGCCAGATCACTTTCGTTGTTAGAGGTCGCCGCTGGCTCCGGGCACGTGCCTCACGCTGTCAGCGCACGGATGCAGAAGTCAGGAATCCGGCTTCAGGTCACGCTACTTGACCGCGCTGTCTCGCATCTGAAAAATGGCTCTGGAAACGGAAGTTCGGCCGTCGCGGGGGATGCGCTGGCGCTTCCTTTCGCGGACGGAAGCTTTGATTTGGTAAGTTGCTGCCTGTTTGCTCACCATCTGGAACCGCGGGATTTCGTTCAGTTCGTCAATGAGAGTTTACGGGTGAGCCGTCGAGCGGTGATCATCAACGATCTGATCCGCGACCCAATTCATCTCGCCCTGGTTTATGTAAGCCTGGTGCTCTTTCGAAGTCGAATCAACCGAAATGATGCACCCGCTTCGGTGCGTCGCGCATACACCGTCCGGGAAATGAATGAGATGCTGGGGCGGACTACGGCGGCGAGAGTGGAGATTGAACGCCGTCCGGTGTTTCGTATGGGAGCCATCGCGTGGAAAAGATAGCACGTGTATGACTTGATTGTAGTCGGCGGCGGGCCAGCGGGAAGTTCCGCTGCCATCATTGGTGCTCGCTGTGGCGCTCGCGTGCTATTACTCGAGCGCGGACAGTTTCCCCGTGACAAGGTTTGTGGCGAATTCGTTTCCGCCGAATCCCTCGAGCTTCTCTCCGGCCTGCTTGCTCCGCAACACACGAGGTTGGTGGCCGATGCTGTTCGAATTGCTCGAGCTCGCCTTTTTCTCGACGGTAGCCTGATTGAAACGCCGGTCGATCCCTCTGCAGCCAGCATCACGCGCATGGACCTCGACAGTGCTCTTTGGGATTCAGCAGAAGGAAGTGGGGTTGATTGCCGACAGCAGGTTGTCGCACAGGCTATCTCCGGAGCGGGTCCATTTCTGGTCACAACTGCGGTGGGAGAATTTGAAGGTCGAGCCCTGATCAACGCCTCGGGCCGTTGGTCGAACCTGAACCTTGGAACGACGGACCCAGCAAAAACTCCAGTGAAATGGCTTGGGCTGAAAGGACATTTCGCCGAGTCTCCCACGCTGCCTTCCGTGGATCTCTATTTCCTAGATGCCGGTTATTGCGGAGTACAACGGGTCATCCTCAGGGACGGGGACGAAGCAACCGAAAGGGTCAACGTGTGCGCCATGGTGCGGGCTGATGTGGCCAGCACCCTAGCGGAAGTATTTGCTCGCCATCCCACACTGCAGGAACGGAGTCGTAGATGGAGGCCGCTCAGCGAGCCAGTAACAACCTCGCCCCTTGTCTTTCGCGAACCGCGCCCGGAGCGAGACGATATTCTGATGGCGGGCGACGCCGCCGGTTTTGTCGATCCCTTCGTCGGCGATGGCGTTTCCCTCGCCCTGCGGAGCGGCACGCTGGCGGCCAAGTGCCTGATTCCGTTCTTCGCCGGAAGAATCTCGCTGCGGCAAGCTGCGCGCGACTATCGCTCGGAGTATGAGAAGCGGCTCACACCCGTGTTCCGCACTGCGTCGAGGATCCGTCGGATGCTGAGTTTGCCGCAGGGCGTGCGGATTCCAATTTTTCGTTTGCTCGAAAAGATGCCCGCGATCACACGATATTTAGTGCAAAGCACGAGGTAGTCCGACCTTTGCTCCGCCGGGACGGGCGAGTTGCCCTTCCTAACATTTGGCTGATGAGCGGTCACCTGACGACGAGGACTTCGCGGATGTTGTCACGGGTCAGGAAGAATTTGATGGAACCGAAATCGCGAAACAGGTTTTCGACGTGGCGGTTGTTGAAAACCCGCTGCAGGCGGAAACTCTTCTCGATTGAAGTATGCAGCGCGCCCGTGGGCCCCTTGCGCAGATCCCGTCGAGCCTGGACGTGTTGCATCTCAAGAATGTCGTTATCCACGATGTGATAGCGGTAACAGGGAGCGTCCGGTCCGGCTTCGTGAGTATGGAAGAAGGCTAAAAGCATGCCACCAGGCTTAATCGTGGACCAGAGGCGGGCTACGACCGGCTTGACCAGGCTTTCAGGCATGTAGTCGGCGAGATTCCAGCACAGAACGATGTCGAATTGGGCGGCAGGGTAAACGAGGTTGTCGGCAAGAAAGCGCCGGCTATCCAGAATGGTCTGTCCCTGTTCGTCCTTAGTGATCAGAGCGGGATCGGTCGAGGCCTCAAGTAAATCTTCGCTATAGATTTTGTGTCCCCTCGTAGTCAGGTAGCGGATGTTGGCGGCAGAGGTCGAACCAATATCCAGGACGCAGATTGGTTCCTCGGATTGCAGCGTGCGCGAAATTTCGCCCAGCCCGCTGGAGCGGCGGGTGAGCCGCTGCGAAGTGGACACGGGCCCGATCCCTTGACCGGGGATGGCGGATGAACCACGAAAAAGTTTCATGAAGCTGTGCGTTACGGATGCCATTCGTTAACTTCCCTGGCGTCCGGCTCAACAGAGTTCCGCAATCTAAATATATCGCGGCGCGTGCGGTTGGACCGGCGAAAAATTCTATTGCTTGGTTACTGGAGTACTTCCCGCTGCCGTGCTCTTCGCCTCAATCTGAGGTTCAGGTTTGGCTGCCGGGGCTGAATTTGGCTTGGCGGCTTCCCTTTGGATCTCCACTTTGCCCTTGAAGTAAGCACCCTCCTCGATGGCAATACGTTGGGTAACAATATCGCCCACGATGACGGCAGATTTCCGCAACTCGGCTCGATCATTGGCCCTGATGTTGCCTTCCAGCTTGCCCTGGATTACTACGGCCTTGGCAGTGACGTCGGCATGCACGTGACCGTTCGGTCCGATCGTCAGGTTGTTGCCTTGCAGTTGAATCGTGCCCTCGACCGTGCCGTCGATGTACAGATCCTCGCTGCCGGAAAGCTCTCCCTTGATCACGACCGATTTACCAATGTGTGCAAACTCTCCGGTCTTTGGCATATCCATAGTTAGCTCTCCTCTTGGCAGCACAACCGCGGGGTGCAAGCGGGAATAACGGATTCTAAACTATTCCGAGGATTCTGGGGGCTGCGGAGCGAGATCTCAGCAAAAAGATTTGCGTTTGAAAAACGCCGGATCCCTTAACCATCGCGGCCGAAGCCGATGTACAATGCCCGTCGGTCCGCAATTCAAGAACCGGGGTCCCGGTCGCAGAAAGAGTGAGTGCATGAAACATTCGGTCGTGGTTTCCATGGTTGCCGGTGTTGTATTGTCCTTGGCCGCTTATCTTTTGCCTGGCCGTGTTCAAGCGGCTGACGAAGCAAAAATCAACGGATTTACCCTTGTCGCTCCCGCGTCCAGCATTCCGCGCCCGGGCCGCACACACACAAACTACTTTTTCGCCGTTCCAGATGTCCCGAACACGACCGGTGGGCCTCCTCCGGGTACGGAGACGCCAGGCTCTTTGGCCTGCGTGTACAAATTGGTCAAGGGACCCAAGGGCTGTCCGGTTGCCACCAGCACGACCGTCCCGACCGGGGGCTGGGGGGCTATCGCCATAGTCGATGCGGGAGACTTCCCGACAGCGGAGCAGGATCTGCACACATTTTCAAAGTACTTTGGCATACCCGATGCCGACTTCCAGGTGGTTTATGCCGACGGCCACAAGCCTCCGGTCTATTCGGGTTGGGACGTTGAAGAGTCGCTGGATATTGAGTGGGCTCATGCTATGGCGCCCAAAGCCAAGCTTTTCCTGGTGGAGTCGAAGTTGTGCACGACCAGCCGTTGCAACACGGATCCCACCTGGCAAGCGGTGACTGTGGCAAGCAAGCTGGTGGCCCAGAATGGTGGCGGCGTGATCAGCATGAGCTGGGGCGACCCAGAGGTTGCCAACGAAGCGGAGTTTGAGAAGTATTTCAAGCAGCCTGGAGTGGTCTACTTTGCTGCCAGCGGAGATTCGGGGATCGGTGTGAGCATCTATCCGGGATCCTCTCCGAACGTGGTATCCGTTGGCGGTACGGTGTTCAACCGGGATTCAAATGGGGACTTTGTGAGCGAATGGTACGGCGGCGGTGGCGGCGACATCAGCCCGTATGAGCCCAGACCGAGCTACCAGAATGTGATCAAGAATATCGTGGGAAGCAAGCGTGGATATCCGGATGTCGCTTCCGACTTTTGTTGCGCCGCCATCTACATATCTGCTTACGGTGGCTGGAACGGAGTAGGCGGCACCAGTTGGTCCTCGCCGACATTTGCCGGAATCGTGAATGCCGCCGGCGAAAAGATGAAGTCGACGAACGACGAACTGATGGCGATCTACAAGGAGTACGCGAACAAGACAGAATACAAGGCGGACTTCCGCGACATCACAAGCGGGGATTCCCGCTGCAAGAAGGGTTGGGATCTTTGTGCCGGCGTCGGCTCGCCGATCACATACAAAGGGAAATAAACTCCCGTTTTTACTCGCATTTCTACAGGCCCTGCAGGCAGCAGGGCCTTTTTTCGATTGTCAATTCTTCATTCCCTTTACAACGGCGATGCGCCATAGTTTCGTCTAAGCTAGGGGTGAGGACGCATGAGACTCGCTAACATTGGGGCGAAAATGGCGGCCACGGCCATAATTCTGCTCTCGACCGTGAGCGCGCGGACGGCGATGGCCGGATCTTCTGAAGCTCCGGTCGATCTCGTGCGGCAGACCGTCCAGAACGAGGTTACGGCTAGCAGTGGCAAAACGAGACTGATGTTTACAGATTTGAAAAAAACGCCGCACGGTTCACAAACCAGGCTGATGGTTGAAACCCGCGAGGGAACGGTGGCAATGGCTGTTGCCTTCGACGATCAACCCTTGACGCCGGAGCAGCGCCAGGCTGAGGAAGATCATCTGGCGGAGCTGGTGAATAATCCCGGGCAACTAAAGAAAAAGCAGAAGTCAGAAAAGGAAGACGCAGAGCGGGTTACGCGAATCATGAAGGCGCTGCCTGACGCTTTCATTTACGAATCCGACGGAACCGAGGTTGGAACACCAGAAATCGGCCGGGCGGGCGCGACATTGGTTCGGCTAAAGTTTCGCCCGAATCCGCAATACTCCGCGCCCAGCCATGTGGAACAGGTGCTTACCGGCATGCAAGGTTATCTCCTGATCGATGCCGACGAACATCGCATTGCTAAGATCGACGGGACCCTTAATAAAGAAGTGGGCTTCGGCTGGGGAATTCTGGGGCACCTGGATCAGGGTGGACATTTTCTGGTGCAACAGGCGGAAGTAGCCAAAGGAGAGTGGGAGACGACTCGAATGAGCCTGAGCTTTACCGGGAGAGCCCTGCTCTTCAAAAGCATCAATATCAAGTCGGACGAGATCTTCAGCGACTTTCGTCGGGTTCCTTCGAACCTGACCTTTGCGCAGGGAGTAGGGTTGTTGAAGAAAGAAGCGGCCGAGTTAGCCGAAAACCGGCAACAACCCGCAACCGGGAAGCCGAAATGACATGCGCTTACTGAAGGGCATATGCGACGATCGCCTGTGCATGAATTTTTGTCGTATCAAGAACGGGAATGCCACGAACCACAGGGTCCCGCAAGATCAATGAGAGTTCCGTGCCGCCTAAAATTAACCCTTCAATCCCTTCTTCCTCCTTTAAACGCTCTACGATGGCCAACAATCGCTCTCGCGTTTCAGGCAGAACCGTTCCCTTCACAAGCTCATGAAAGTACACGCCATGAATGAAAGCTTGGTCGGTGTTGTTGGGCGTGGCGATTGCAATTTTGTCGGCAGAGAAAACATCGGGATAGAATCGCGCTCGCATGGTAAAGCTTGCACCGAACAGACCCAGCTTTCTCAATCCCAGCGTCTTGGCTGTCACGCACGTTGCCTCGACAATGCTGATCAAATGAATCGGCGACTGTCGGCGTACTTCGTCGAACACAATGTGTGGCGAGTTCGCGGCTACCAACCCGCACTCCGCTCCCGCTTTTGCCAACCTCTGGATCTCGTGGACTAGAAACTCCGTTATCCCGGCTCGATCGTTGGCTTCCAACATACCTAGCAGCCCCTTTAAGTCGATGCTGTTGATGGTGACTCGGGGATAGCTTCCGTCCGACATTCGCTCCGCATAAGACGCGATGATCAAGCGGTAATATTCGATAGTTGACTCCGGCCCGATGCCTCCGATGATTCCAATGGTCTTCATCGATCCTTGACTTCCATTCTCCCGCAACAAGATAATAAAAGGTTCCGTTCTCATACTCGAACTCATAAGGAGCATTCTGTGGCAGCAACCGCCAGTCCTGCAGCTCCGATGCCGGTGAAAGGTGGAGTGGCTCCGTTGCGGGCCGGCCAGGGATATTCGTTTTGGCTGCGCCGGGTGCACTCGCTGACCGGAATTATCCCGGTGGGCGCATTTCTATTTGAACACATCCTCATTTCAAACGCGTCCGCGATTGGTGGTCCGGCCGCGTATGCCCGCCAGGTACGTTTTCTCGCGAGCCTCCCGCTGGTTCTGATACTTGAATTGTTTGGCATTTGGTTGCCCATCCTGTTTCACGCGCTCTACGGTTTCTACATCTGGTACCGGGGAGAGACGAACGTCGGAGAATATCCGTGGACCGGAAACTGGATGTACACAGTGCAGCGTTGGACCGGCGGAATCGCGTTCGCCTACATCCTCTGGCATACCTGGACAATGCGCTTTACCGGTGTCGACTTGCATGAATTTCCAGGAGCTTCATTCGGCAAAGTGCAAGGCGAAATATTTCAGACGCCGCTGTTCCTGTTTTATGTCGTTGGGCTGATCGCTGCGTCGTGGCACTTTGCCTATGGCATCTGGCTTTTTTGCGCGAAGTGGGGCGTCGTTTCAGGGGACAAGGCGCGTAAACGGTTCCTGACTGTGTGTTTGGCGTTTTTCTTTGTCCTGGCGGCAGCGGGCTTAGCCAGCCTGACGTCATTTCGGTCCCATGCCCAGCAACCAACCGATCCCGCGGGGGCAAGCATGATCGAGGCGGGACCGGGCACGACGAATTAAAGTTCACTGAAAGCGGTGCATTCGAAGATGGCATCAAGTCCGAAAATCATTGTTATCGGCGGTGGCCTCGCGGGGCTTTCTGCGGTCATTAAGATCGCGGAAATGGGCGGGCAGGTGGATCTGTTCTCGATTGTCCCCGTAAAGCGATCGCATTCCGTCTGTGCGCAGGGCGGCATTAACGCGGCCAAGAACCTCAAGGGTGAAGGCGATTCCACCTGGAAGCATTTCGACGACACTATTTACGGAGGCGACTTCCTCGCCAATCAACTTCCCGTGAAAGCCATGTGCGAAGCCGCGCCTGGCATCATCGATCTGCTCGATCGCATGGGCGTCCCTTTTAACCGCACTCCCGAAGGCTTGCTGGATTTTCGCCGCTTCGGCGGGACGCTCTACAACCGCACCGCATTCGCCGGAGCCACGACCGGTCAGCAACTCCTCTACGCGCTGGATGAGCAAGTGCGCCGTTACGAGTCTGAAGGCAAAGTTAAAAAGTACGAGCACTGGGAATTTCTCTCGGCCGTGCTCGATTCGAACAAAGTCTGCCGTGGCATCTGCGCCATGGATCTGCGTTCCATGGAGGTTCGCACTTTCCCCGCGGACGCAATCATCATCGCGACCGGTGGCATTGGGGCGATCTTTGGCAAATCCACGAACTCCGTAGTCTGTACGGGCTCGGCGCAGTCGGCCCTGTATCAGCAAGGATGTTTCTACGCCAACGGGGAGTTCATCCAGGTTCATCCCACTTCGATCCCTGGCGAAGACAAGTTGCGCCTGATGTCGGAGTCGGCGCGTGGAGAAGGGGGACGCGTTTGGGTCCCGAAGACGCCGGGCGACAAACGTGATCCGCTGTCGATCCCGCAAGGCGAGCGCTGGTACTTCCTGGAAGAATGGTATCCGAAGTATGGCAATCTGGTGCCGCGCGATGTTGCTACGCGTGCTATTTTCAAGGTCGTCTACGAACTTAATCTCGGCATCGATGGCAAGCCGATGGTCTACCTGGACCTGACCCACATCGATCCCAAGATTCTCGACCACAAGCTGGAAGGCATTCTTGAAATCTACGAGAAGTTTGTAGGTGATGACCCGCGCAAGGTTCCCATGAAGATTTTCCCCGGCATGCACTACACCATGGGCGGGCTGTGGGTCGATTTCGACCAGGCGACGAACATTCCCGGCGTTTATGCCGCGGGAGAGTGCGAGTATCAATATCATGGAGCCAACCGTCTGGGCGCGAATTCGCTGGTCTCCTGCATCTTTGGCGGATTCATTGCAGGTCCCGCGGCAGTGCAGTACACGCGCAATCAGAAGGCCGCGTCGGGCAATGGGCACTTCGAGGTGGAGCGCAAGCATCAGGAAGAAAATAATTCGATGTTGATGAAGTCGGACGGCCAGGAGAATCCATTCCGGCTGTGGCGAGAACTTGGCGAATTGATGACCGCCAACTGCACGGTCATCCGGTACAACAAGAATCTAAAGGAGACCGACGCCAAGCTATGTGAGATGCTGGAGCGCTTCCGGCGCATTAATCTTAGCGACCGGTCGGAGTGGGCCAACACCAGCATCGTATTTGCCCGCCAGCTCTACAACATGCTGCAACTCGCCCGCGTAGTCACGCAGGGTGCCGCGATGCGGGACGAATCTCGCGGTGCCCATTACAAACCAGATTTTCCGGAGCGCGATGACAAGAATTGGCTGAAAACAACGAAAGCGTACTTCGCCCCGGATGCGGACGAGCCGAAGTTTGAGTTCGAGACAGTTGATGTTTCACTGATTCCGCCGCGTCCGAGAAAGTATGACGCAGCGAAGTAGGGTCTCTTTTGCGCCTGTCATCTGAGCGAAGAGAAGGATCTGTGGATTCTGGCCGGCGTCGCAAACTGCAGAGATTCTTCGCTTCGCTCAGAATGACAACGTTGAATGAATATCAGTATTGACGAGTTTAAGGAATAAGGCTTAACGAATGCCTGATCACAAATCGGTCATAATCAAGATCAAACGGCAGGACAATCCCAACACTAAATCCCATTGGGAAGAATTCGAGCTTGCCTGGCAACCGGGCATGAATGTGATTTCCTCGTTGATGGAAATTGCCCGGAATCCCGTTACTCGCGACGGCAAGCCGACCACGCCGATAACCTACGACTCCAATTGCCTGGAGGAAGTCTGCGGCTCTTGCGCCATGCTCATCAACGGCCGCGCCCGCATGGCTTGCTCTGCTTTGGTGGATAAACTCGAGCAACCGATCCGGCTTGAGCCTTTCACGAAGTTCCCAGTGATTCGCGATCTAACAGTCGACCGCAGCGTTCTGTTTGAAAACCTGAAGACGGTTAAGGCCTGGGTTCCGGTTGACGGCAGCTATGACTTGGGGCCAGGGCCTCGTATGAGTCCCGAAGTGCAAGAGGCCGCTTATCCGCTCTCGCGTTGCATTTCTTGCTGCTGTTGTATGGAAGCTTGTCCGCAATTCAACGAAGGAACGGGCTTCGTGGGTGCGGCAACTATTTCGCAGGTTCGGCTTTTCAACACCCATCCCACTGGCGCGGCGCTGAAACGCGAACGCCTGGCGGCGCTCATGGGCGACGGTGGCATTCAGGAATGCGGCTACGCCCAAAACTGCATTGAGGTCTGCCCCAAGGACATACCCTTGACCCGCTCGATTTCCGAGGTCAGCGGCGATGTCATGAAACAAGCCATCGGCGACCTCTTCCACAGATGACGGGTTCGGCAAGAACCGGAAGTAGGGCCAAAATGGCCCAGCGGTGACGTTTTCCGGGACTTTTGCCGTCAAACAGTGATATAGTGCGCACTTCGTTTCCAAGCCTCAAAACCGTAAGCTCTGTTTTCTTGGGCACATAGGCAGGGGCAATCCGGCGGCCGGAAACGGCATCTTAGCTGCAAGGGTAAATGGGAGCGGGCGATGCTCGCGAGGTTGAAGTAATGATCAGTAATCTGGCCAAAGCACTCTTTAGTAACCTCGCAGCTGAAAGCTGGCTTGGCATCAAGTCGCGGTGATTTAAAATAGCCGCCTGCGTGAGCGCCGTAGTACTGAGAATTTGAGGCACACTTCGTGAAGAGTAAACGAGATCGAGCTTTCTTGTTGGTATTTCTGGCCGCCGCCGTGTGCGGACAGGCTTTTGGGCTGCATCAGGTTGTGCCCAGCCAAAACACACATCGGGCCAGCAAACACCATGGCAGACTCCGCCGCGTGCTTTGGAACCCGGTATTCCGTCCTTCCCACGAATCGTTGCTGCGCCAGAACGAAGAAATCGACCGCCTCGAATTGCCGCGAATTCAAAATCAAGCCGAACTCGAGCAACTGATCGCCAGCCAGGATCTGGTTCCGATCGTTGCCGGTCAAACTCTGCGTTTCGATCCGCGGCTTGACCCTGATCGGCGTTATTGCCGTCCGTGGACGCGCGATTTTCTTGACGATCTAAGCGAAGCTTATTACGAACAGTTTCATAGTCCGATCCAGGTGAATTCCGCGGTGCGGACCGTGCAGGTCCAGAAGAAACTTCGCCGCCACAATCGCAACGCCGCGCCTGAAAAAGGCGAAACCGCTTCGTCTCACTTGGCTGGCATCACGGTCGACATCCAACGCCGGGGCATGACCCGGCAGCAGGTGGCATGGATGGAGCAATACCTGGTGCCGCTGAGGGACCAGGGCCTGGTTGAGCCGGAAGAAGAACGTCATCAATGGGTATTCCACGTCGCGGTATCCGGCCGCTATGCCGACTTGCGCGAATCGAAGGAACTAGCCGGAGAGCCGCAGGATGACGCCCAGTTCGACCCTCTCTCGCCACCGCCGAGTTTCTTGGCCGATAGCAACCCGCAACAGTAACCTCCAGCTGTCTTTCAGTTGCACCTAAATGTCCTAAGCGCAGTAGTTGCTTCGCGAAGTGAAGCAGCTACAAAGTCGAGGGACCTCTGCAACCTCTCGCGCTACACTAATATTTCAAAGAATTCTTTCTGCACACTCGGTCGTCGCGTGAGAATCCACTTTTCACTTCGTCTGGCGCGCGCAACCGTATAAAATCGGCTTTCCCACGACTCATGCAAACACTCAAGCGCTTGCTTTCGCCAAATTTCCTGTTTCTCTGCGGGTTGGCGATCCTGATCTCGACCATCGCCTTCGCCCAGAACAACAACCCATCCTCCATCAGCCCCAAAGCTCGCGCCATCCACGACTCGGCGATTGTCATAGACACTCACGCTGACACACCGCAGCGTTTTCTCAACGGAGGCTTCGATATCGGCTCGACCGATCCGAAAGACGTGGGCAACATCAGTCTCGACAAAGCCCGAGCCGGCAACCTTGGCGCGGAGTTTTTCTCTATCTGGGTAGAGCCGGAAATCAATCGTGGCCACTTCGCGCAAAACACTCTCGATCTCATCGATTCCGTATACCAGCAGGCAGCCCGGCATCCGGACCGAATGATGATGGCGTTTTCCGTAGAGGACATCGAGCGTGCCCACAAGCAGAAAAAACTGGCCGCGTTGATGGGAATCGAAGGCGGACACTCCATCGAAAACGATATTCATCTTCTGCGCGATTTCTATCGCCTCGGCGTGCGCTACATGACCCTTTCGTGGTCGAACACCAACGAGTGGGCTGACTCTTCAGGCGACATCGACGACCCAAAGGTCCAACATCACAATGGACTCACCGACTTCGGCAAGCAAGTCGTGCTGGAGATGAACCGTCTAGGGATGATGGTCGACATCTCCCACGTCGCGGATAAAACCTTTTGGGACACGATTGCTACCAGCAAGGCCCCAGTGATCGCGTCCCATTCCTCGGCGCGGGCCCTGTGCAATGCGCCGCGAAATATGACCGATGACATGCTCAGAGCTGTCGCTAAGAACGGCGGCTTAGTGGACGTGAATTTCTTTGCTGGCTTCTTGGATCAAAACTATTGGAATGCGGTCCAGGCGCAACAGAAGGAACAAGAAGCCGCGACTCGCGCCTATCTTGAAAAACTGAAGGCTGAAGGAAAGCAGGTAACGTTCGACGATGAAGATCGAATCACCCGAGAATGGATGGCCAAAATTCCACGCCCGCCCTTCACCGTCTTGATCGACCACATTGATCACATCGCAAAAGTCGCTGGAGTGGATCACGTGGGGCTGGGCTCCGACTTCGATGGTGTAAGCGGGGCGTTGCCCGCGGGGATGGATTCCGCCGCTGACCTGCCCAAGATTACCCAGGCGCTACTCGATCGGGGGTACAGTGCCGAAGATATTCATAAGATTCTCGGCGGCAATGTGCTGCGGGTTTTTCGAGAGGTAGAACGCGTAAGCCGAGAAATGCAGGCCCAAAAAGCCCTGCCTGGCAAGTAATTCCGACCACGCTGTCGTACAATTCAAGGTTCAGATTTACATAACTCAAGGAGAGCCATCCATGCGCAAAGGCTTGATTGTTGTCTTAGTCATCTTTTTGTCTTCTGTGACGCTATGGGCGCAGGCCAAACCAGCGGCGGCTTCAGGTCATCCCACGGCTGTGATCGACACCACCGCAGGCAAACTAACCTGCACGCTCTTTCAGGATAAAGCCCCGATCGGCGTAGCCAACTTTATCGACTTAGCTACAGGGACCAAAGACTGGACCAGCCCCATCACTCATCAGAAAAAACATGGCGTTCCGCTTTACGACGGAACCATCTTCCATCGCGTCATCCCCGACTTCATGATTCAAGGCGGCGATCCGACTGGCACCGGAATGGGAGATCCCGGATATGCCTTCAAGAATGAAACTTCAAATGACTTGAAGTTCGATCGCCCGGGCCGCCTGGCATATGCCAATTCCGGACCGGATACGAATGGCTCACAGTTTTTTATCACCGAGATTGCCTATCCTAGCTTGAACGGCGGCTACACCATCTTTGGGCAGTGCGATGAAGCCAGCGTGACGCTGGTGAAGCAGATCGCGCGGATGGGACGCGACTCGAACGACAAGCCCTACAAGCCGGTGAAGATCAACCACATCACTATCACCGGCGCGAATTAGCGCAAAACTTTTTGTAGCGCCGGCGTCCCGCCGGCTGTCGCGAAGGCATCTTGCCCTCGCATCTCAACATCGACCTTATAAACGAAAGGAATCCATATGACCCGCCAGCCCGGCACCTATGCTATTTTCGAAACATCGGAAGGCAGCATCGTCTGCCGCTTGTTTGAAAAGGATGCTCCGAAAACCGTTGCCAACTTTGTAGAGTTAGCCGAGGGCAAGCGTGAGTGGACACATCCCGTCAGCCGCAAGAAGAGCAAAGATCGCCTCTACGATGGAACGATCTTCCACCGCGTGATTCCCGACTTCATGATCCAGGGAGGCGATCCGGCGGGCACCGGCATGGGCGGCCCCGGCTATCAGTTCGAGGATGAAACCAAAGGCTCGCCGCACAAGTTCGACAAGCCGGGAAAGCTGGCCATGGCAAATGCTGGACCGAACACAAACGGTTCACAGTTCTTCATCACTTTAGCGCCCACGACGTGGCTGACGGGCAAGCACACGATTTTCGGCGAAGTAGTCGAAGGCCAAAGTGTAGCGGAGAAGATTGTCGGCGTCCCACGCAATCACCAGGACAAGCCGAATAAGGATGTGGTGGTGAAGTCGGTGGTGATCGAGCGGGTATAGAAATTTTCAATTTTCCAGAACCGAAATCTCCTTCGTCCGAAGTAGATTACGGTCTGACGTAACCAGAGTCAGCCCAAATGCTTTTGCGGATGCTGCGAGGAACAGGTCGGCCGGATCCGCATGCGGCAAGTGGATGGTCGAAAGCGCTTCCGCTACTTCAAAAGTAAAAGAGGCCTCGGTAAAAGAAGCGATGGTCAGCGCTCTCGAAAGCCATGTGGAAAAGCCTTCCGGTATCCCAATGCGCCCTTTGCGATGGAGAAGCATCGCTTCCCAGATGCTGACGGGAGAGAGCCAGAGTTGATTCTGGGAATTGTCTAGTTCCCGGGCCACGCGTCGGCTCAGTCTCTCCGGCTCACTGACAGACCAAATCCAAATGTGGGTGTCGAGAAGCAGTTTCATTCGCGGAACGCGTCCCAGTCGTCAAAACTTCCGGTCGGGCCTACGATGTCTCCGAGAATCTTGACCGAGCCTGCCATCGAACCTAGCCAGCTTTTTGAGCGGGGTTTCGGAGTGGGGGGTACGATCTCAGCCACAGGCTCGCCGAAGCGAGTGACGCGGATGGGCTTGCGGGTCTTGCGGACTTCTTCCAACATGCCGAGACACTTGGCCTTGAATTCGGAGATGGCGACTTCCTTCATTGGTTAGTATCTTACCATGGTCAATGACTATGGTCAACTAGGTTTCATGACTGCCAGGAAGAGCCGGAGGGCGAGCCGAATGAAGATGTGGTGATGAAGTCGGTGACGATCGAGCGAGTCTGATAGGCGCTTTCCGGGGTTCACTTGGCGGCAGAATCCGCTGGTTTGCCGGAACTCTTGGGCTGCGGTGGCGGAACTGCCTTCGGTCGCTTGGACGAGAGCATCGTGGAGGCGTTTTACAGCCTGGCACCATCTGCCGCCGTTATTTCCGAGCTCTTGAGCACGCCATCATTGCCAATCGCCGGCCCGTGGGCATTGCGGGTGTCGATGTCGGCAAAAGTCTCCCCCAATAAGCCCTCCCGTGACAGTACAACCGTCGAATCATTTGGAATCCTAAGTTCGTAAGGCGTGCTTATCAACATAAGAACTTCGACAGGGCGAAATCCCAATTCAGGGCGGACGCGCACACTCTGAACAACGCCCAGCTTAACACCATCGACGCAAACCGGCGCCCCAGCTCTCAGAATCGAACCGTTCTGAAAGTAGGACTTCAGATTCTGGTCGTGGGCCGGTGCCTTCCGGGTTGCAAGCCAGATGCAACTGAGGCCTATGAAGATGATGAGAGCCAAGATGAACTTGTGCATATGTGCCGCTCTGCAAACACGCCGATGATACAGCAAAAAGCGGGCGGGTAACGAGAGGGGCAATAAGTGACAAAACTCTCTCCTTGGATCCGGGCGACCTAAACTCCAATCACGCCGACCAAGTCCTTCACCGCCTCCGCGCTCTTATCCAGGGCTGCTTTTTCTTCCGGCGTAAGCTTGATTTGAATGATCTGCTCGATTCCCTTCGAGCCCAATTTCACGGGTACGCCCACGTAGAGCCCCTTGATACCGTATTCGCCCTCCAAATAGGCCGCACAGGGGAGGATCTTCTTCTTGTCTTTCAAGATCGCTTCGACCATCTCCGCCACCGCGGCTGAAGGGGCGTAGTAGGCGCTGCCGGTCTTCAGATACTTCACGATCTCGGCTCCGCCGTCGCGCGTGCGCTGGACCAGGCGGGCGACTGTCGCGGCATCCATCAGCTCGGTAATCGGAATTCCCGCCACGGTGGAATAACGCGGAAGGGGAACCATGGTATCGCCGTGGCCGCCGAGGACGAACGCGGTCACGTTCTCGACGCTGACTTTCAATTCTTCCGAAATAAAGGCACGAAAGCGGGCGGAATCGAGCACGCCGGCCATGCCGATCACGCGCTCGCGGGGGAAGCCACTCATCTTGTATGCGGCCTGTGCCATTGCGTCGAGCGGATTCGACACGATAATCAGAATGCAGTTGGGCGAGTGCTGAACAGCTTTACCCACAACATCTTTCATGATTTTGTGATTGGTGTTCAGCAGATCGTCGCGGCTCATGCCGGGCTTGCGCGGGATGCCGGCCGTGATCACGACAATGTCCGAATTGGCAGTGTCCGCGTAATCCTGTGTACCCACGACGTGGGAGTCTCGTTTCTCAATGGGCATTGCCTCCAGCAAGTCCAGGCCCTTGCCTTGAGGAACGCCTTCGACGATGTCGATGAGAACTACATCCGCCAGTTCCTTGGCTGCAATCCAGTGAGCCGCCGTTGCGCCCACGTTTCCAGATCCTACAACCGTAACTTTCTTACGCATGATTTCCTTCCTAAGCAAGAAAATTGAGTCTGAGAAGAATCACGTTGTCCCGCACGAGGGCGTCCGGGGCTACATGTTACCGTGAAGCACTCAACACAGCCGCGTCCATGTTTTCGATGATGTGGCTGGCGAACCCGCTTGTCGATACCTTGGTCGCGCCTTCCATCAGCCGCTCGAAATCGTACGTGACCTGCTTTCGTTCGATCGTGCGCTCCATGCCGCGTTCAATCAGGTCCGCCGCCTCATTCCAGCCCATCAGACGAAACATCATCACGCCCGAGAGAATCACCGAGCCTGGGTTAATGACGTCTTTGTCGGCATACTTTGGAGCGGTGCCGTGGGTGGCCTCAAAAATCGCATAGCCATCGCCCACGTTCGCTCCCGGCGCGATGCCCAAACCTCCGACCTGCGCGGCACAGGCGTCGGAAATATAGTCGCCGTTGAGATTAGAGGTTGCCAACACGGAGTATTCGTCCGCTCGCGTCACGACCTGTTGGAAGATCGAGTCGGCGATGCGGTCGTTAATCATCAGCCTTTTCTTCCACGCACCTTTCCCGTGAGTAGCATAGATAGTGTTGAGTACGTCTCGCACTTCCTGATAAACCGACTGGCGAAATTCTTCCGGTGCGAACTCCAATCCGGGCTCGGTTAGGCTGGCATTTTCTTCAATGGTGAGATTCGGGTTCTTGTCTTTATTGTCGAGGATCCAACTCTCACGCTCAGTCACGATTTTGTCGCGGAATTCCTGCGTAGCCACTTCATATCCCCACTTGCGGAAGGCGCCTTCAGTAAATTTCTGAATGTTGCCTTTGTGCATCAAGGTGACAATCTTGCGGCCATTGTCCAGCGCGAACTGGATTGCCATGCGCACCAGGCGTCTGGTACCAGTCACGGATATCGGCTTGATGCCAACCCCTGAATCCAGCCGGATCTGTTTCTTGCCACTCTTCAGCATTTCTTTATTCAGAAACTCGATGAGCCGGGCGGCTTCCGGTGTGCCTTCTTCCCACTCGATTCCGGCGTACACGTCTTCGGTATTCTCGCGATAGATCACAAGGTCCATGCGTTCGGGATGCTTCACTGGCGAGGGCGTCCCTTTGTAATATTTCACCGGCCGCACGCAGGCATAGAGATCGAGAGTCTGCCTTAGAGCCACGTTCAGCGAGCGCATACCGCCGCCCACGGGCGTAGTCAAGGGACCTTTAATGGCAACGCGAAACTCGCGGATCGCATTCACCGTGTCGTCCGGCAGCCAGTTGTTGAACTCGGCTTTGGCCTTCTCGCCCGCAAACACTTCGTACCAAACCACACTACGCTTACCGTGATATGCCTTCTGCACCGCGGCATCGAACACGCGCACGGACGCTTTCCAAATGTCACGGCCAGTGCCATCACCTTCAATAAATGGAATGATCGGATTATCAGGCACCTGATAGCGCCCGTTGCTGTAGGTGACCCGGGCGCCATTCGGTGGCACCGGAAGGCCGTTGTATGACACCACCATTACATGTCCTCCAGGGAGTGTTAGGGAACCAACAATTATAAAGGTTCCAGGGGATGGGCGAGAAATGGACCGTCCCGTTGAGCGATTCTCGACGCTCGGCCACCTTCCGGCTTCACCATTACAATATGGAGATGCGTCCAGAAGTCGCGATCAAGCCTCTTTGTATCTCTCTTAGGATCGCGATGGTGGTCTGGGAAATCTGCCTTGTTGTCAACCAACCGGCAACTGCACAGCGGCTTTCTGCTGAAGAGTCTCCGCGCGGGACTACGCGCGCGGCGGATGCGTCGAAAGCAACCGCTGCGGCTCTTCCCGCCCCGCCGGCTCCGCCTCGGGAGCACGCTTTCTGGGACCGGACAAATATCGCCCTTTTTTCCGGAATTGCTGTGACCCGGGGAATGGATTATGCGTCTACCCGCAATTTCCAGGCGCGTGGGAGAGAGGAGATACTGCTACCGGACGACGTGGTAAACAATTCAGCGGGATTCGCCAGTCTGGAAGCGGCTGCAACCATGACCTCCGTCGGCATCTCTTACCTGCTTCATCGTACTGGCCATCACAGCGTCGAGCGCTGGCTCTCGATCGGCCACATTAGTGTCACTGGATTCGGAGATGTCCGTAACTACGCGCTAGAGTCCAGGCATCCTGCCCAGTGAGGTCTCACCCACAACCGGATAAACGAAGACATATGGAACTTGTTGACTATCGGTGGCGTACCATCATCAAGCACGGTTTCGTGCTTAAGGAGACGTGTATGCGTCAAATGGCGGTTCGCACTATTCTCCCCTTGCTCGCAGCGGCTGTACTCTTGGCTGTCCCAGCTTTGGCAGAGCAGAGTTCTGATCGCGTCCAGATTAACCATAACATCTCAGTCGAGCCGGGACAGAAGTCAGGTGATCTGGTATGTGTAAGCTGTTCCATCTTTGTCCGTGGTGAAGTGGCCGGAGACGTGGTCGCGGTTCATGGAAACGTGGTCATCGAGGCGGGAGGGCAAGTAGCAGGCAGCATCACCACAGTGCTCGGCGATGTCCGTATCCAAGGTTCTACACAGGTTGCTGGTGACATAGCCGTTGTGGGAGGAGCGCTTCGTCGTGACCCGCAGGCCACCGTCGCCGGCAGTATTACCGATCTGGAAGGAGCCGGATGGGCTCTGCTGGCCGTTTTGCTACCGCTCGCCGTGCTGGGTGGATTCATCGCGTTGATCGTCTGGCTAGTGTCTCGAACGCGAAGGCCTACCGCCGTCGCCGCCTAGGCCGCCGGAATTGCCGTCACGCGGTTCGCGTGTCTCGATTGTTGCGATCAGGTTCGTTCTCTAAGTCCCTAGGGAAATTTTGCCGCAGGATTTGAGCGTTCAGCGACTCTGGCGACCTACCACCTTCGCGTACCGAAATACTTCCTCACTCCAATCGCGTTATATCTTCCCCATGGACCGTTGTTCCCCAAATCGGCAGGCCCGAGATTGCGGTCGCGCGCACCTAACCGGTCGAATAGGAAGTGCTGGGTCACGCGCAATTCGAATCCCTTGGCGATATAAACTCCCAAACCCCACGAATGTTCGATCCCGATCGCATCCCATGACCAGGTGTAGAGCGTCTGGGGAATGTTCTTGCCGAACAGGAACGAAGGCTCCCCGAAAAACATGATCCGACGGAATTGGCCCTTGCCGAAAGGACGCACTTCCAAGAGTCCGGAAATCATGTAGCGGGCGAACATGCTGCAGGGAGCGTTCACGCCCCCATAGCTGCCGGCGTTTCCAGCGCACAGGTTCGGATCGATCTCATTGTGCGGAGGAGCGATTTCAAACTGTGCCCAACCGTAAAACGTATCGTGAGGAAAGAACATGCGGTCCGACTTGCTGGTCACCGATTCCGTCTGTGCCTGTGACGCGATGGGTAAGCTTAGACATAGGACTGTCCACAGTAGCAGGCGTTTCATGTAGCCTCCGGGAAGAATTTTTGCGTACGTTTCGGGGAAAGTCGATTTAACTATTAGCTGGACCTCCGAATATCGCAAACGTAATCGGAGCTTCCTGCCCAGCCTGCCATGAGCCTACCTTTGGAAGAGAGACATTGTACCTCACGGACTCCGGGGTCCTATTCGCTGCTTATTTCAAGCGGCAACTGGACGACCGCTTCGCAACCCTTGCCTTCGGCGCGATTGTGCAGCGAGATACTGCCGCCGTGAGCCTCAGCGATTTGCCGGCACAACGCCAGTCCGATGCCCGATCCGCCGGGTTTGGTGGTGAAGAAAGGTACGAACAAGTTCGAGGGATTGGCAATTCCGGAACCTTCGTCCTGCACAAACAAGTGCAGCCAGTTACCGTTTCGGGACCAGCCCACTCTAACTTTTCCCCCGTTTTCAAGCGACGCGTCAACGGCGTTGCGGATTAGGTTAATCAGCAGTTGTTGCAGTTGATCAGGATCAGCGTTCAGAGTAACTTCCGGTCCAGGCTCGATAACCACGGGGGTGCGCCTTTCCAGGCCCGCCGCCACCCTGACGAGGGTATCTACATTTGCGGGCCGCAGTTGAGGTTTTGGTAGGCGAGTTAGACGAGAGTAGTCGCGCATGAAGCGACTGAGAGCGTCTGAGCGATCGACAATCACACGGAGTCCACGCCGCAAATCGTCTTCCCAATCAGCCGCGCGAACCTCGCGTTTCATGATGTCTTCGAGACTGCCCGCAATGGAGCAGATTGGCGCCAGGGAATTATTCAATTCATGCCCAAGCACCCGCACCAGGCGCTGCCAGGCTTGCCGCTCTTCCTCGCGCAACGCGCGGCTAAGGTCGGCAATCACTACCAGGTAGTGCGGCTTGCCTCCTTGGCGAAACACCGAACGGCGAACACCCCAACGACCTGAATGCCCAGGAAAACTCTTTTCTAGCGTGCGCGCCGACTCACCCTCCAGGCACTCCAGGAGACCCAGTTCTTCAGCACTCTTTCCCAACAAGCGCTCCGCATTTTGAGCCATCACGCGTTCGCCCGCGCGGTTCACCAGCCGCAATCTGCGATCACCATCAAAGGCGAATACGGCAACGTCGATTTCGGTCATCACTGAGGTAAGCAGTGCGCTGGCTTCCATGGCGCCAAGGCGCTGCTCGCGCAGCATTTCCGAAAGCGTATTTACCTCGATCATCAACTCGCCCAACGCATCTCCCATCTTTGCGCCCCGCACTCGGAAAGAAAAATCCCCTTCTCGCAGCGCGGACTGCATGTTGGAGAGGGTCTGTAAAGGACGGATTACCGCTGATCGCAAGGCGAAGGCAAAGCCCAACCAGATCATCACGACGAAAAAGGTAAGGCTCCAGCGCGTGCTCAGTTCGTGATCGCCGGTCCAGAGCAATACCAGTGCGAGTGCAATGCCGGCGGCACCGGACGCTAATGTCAGCAGCAGAATCCGGTTCTCATGGCTCAAGTGACGTTTGGCTTTTCGCGGAAGACGGGATCGAGGCTCCGGCCGAGGCGTACTTGCGGCCGCGGTCGAGTCCCGAGCATGGTTAGCTGCTTCCGATCCCATATTTCTGCAGCCGCCTGTAAAGCGCGCTGCGGCTAAGGCCCAGCGCGTCCGCTGCTTGGCTGATGTTTCCACCGTAGCGGTCGATGGCTTTGCGAATCAACAAGGACTCGACCTCTTCCAAGCTGAGGTCCTCCATCCGCTGTGCTGTCTCTCGCGGATTCCGCAGGCTCAAGTCGCTGACCCGAACCAGGTCTCCACTGGACAACAGTACCGCGCGCTCCACCGCGTGATCCAGTTCGCGGACGTTCCCCGGCCAAGAATACTCCAACATCGCCTGCATCGCCGATGGATCGAGGGTTTTTGCCGGCTTGCGATAGCGCTCAGCATAGCGGTTCAGGAAGTACATGGCGAGCTGCGAAATGTCCTGGCGGCGTTCGCGCAACGGAGGCACATGAACCTCGACCGTGTTCAGGCGGAAAAGAAGGTCTTGTCGAAATCGCCCAGCGTCAACTTCCGCATTCAGGTCGGCGTTGGTCGCAGAGATGATTCGCACATCCACACGGCGAGTTTGGGAGGAGCCCACTCTTTCCATCTCGCCGCTTTCCAGGACTCGCAACAGCTTGGCTTGCTGGGACAGGGGAACATTTGCAATCTCGTCCAGAAAGAGTGTGCCGCCGTGGGCCAACTCGAAGCGACCGATTCGGTCTGTCCGCGCGTCCGTGAAAGCGCCTTTCACATGGCCAAAGAGTTCACTCTCAAAAATTCCTTCCGGCAAGCCGCCTGTGTTTACCGCGACCAGGGGTCGAGAAGCTCGGCTCGAGAGCGCGTGCAGAGTGCGAGCCACGACTTCCTTCCCGCTTCCGTGCTCTCCGGTGATTAGAATGTTGGCATCGGACGGACCAACGTTAGTGATCAGTCGCAGCACGGGTTGCATCGCTTCGGAGTTGGCAATGAACTTGGGAAGGCCTTCGGCGCGCAGCAGCCGGTTTTCGGCTTCGAGCCGCTGGCCGCGCCGCAGGGCACCGCTCAACTCAACTTGCGTCCGCAGTACGGCTAGCAATCGCGCATTCTCCCATGGCTTCTGGATGAAGTCGCGCGCACCCCGGCGCATAGCCTCGACTGCAACATCGACGCTTCCCCAGGCCGTCATAACGATCACCGGCAGCGTGCTGTCATTTGCCTGAATTCTGGAAAGCAGGTCGAGTCCCTCTTGACCCGAAGTAGTGTCGCGAGTGTAATTCAGATCGATCAGCACGGCATCGAATTCCCGCGATTCAAGCGCATCAAGCACGCCGGACGGCGAGGTGACAGCTTCGATGGCAAAACCTTCCGGTTTCAACAGCAGGCGCAGGGCTTCCAGCACATCCCGCTGGTCGTCGGCAATCAGCAGCCGCGCACCGGAATTGGAACTCGCAGGCATAGTCATAGAGGATAACGCTGTAGTGGTCATGTCGTCTCAATCCCGAACGCTCGCAACCGCGGTTTAATCGCGTCGCTCAATCCGTTCCTCAATTAATTTGTGGTCGCGACTCGTCAACTGCCGCTTCCTTCCTCGGAGCGACTCCCGCGAAGTGGGGCATCTGCTGCACCTCGCCCCGCACCGCCTGCTCGATTTCGATGCCGGCATGCGCCAGCGTCAGGCCCGTAGCGCGGTCCAGTTCTACAATCGATTTTTCATAAGTAGACATTGCCGCCACGAAATTCGATTCGGCCTGGGCCAGGTCACGGTTTGTCTGCAGCACCAGGTTGCTGGTGGAGGCGCCCAATGCCTTCTTCTTCTGTTCAACGTCAAAAGTCTGCAGCGCCAAGTCGCGCGCTTTCCGAGCCGCCTCCACTAGTGATCGGTTCTGCAGCAGCGCAAATTGAGCGTTGCGCACTTCAATTCCGATCTGATTCTGCAGTTGCTGCAAATGCAGCTGGGCCTGACGATATTCCAACTGAGAGCGAATTTGGTCGGCTTGCGCCCCTCGGTTTCGCAGCGGGATGTTAACGCTTAATCCCACAGCGTAGTCGGGAGAATTGTTCTTGAACAAAGCAGAAAGCGCGTCAGAGAGCCCTGTAGGAGGAATCGGACCGACTGGAGGGCCGTTGTAACCGGCATTCTCCAGCCCCGCCAGACCATAAGCTCCGTACCACGCAACAAAATCTACCGTCGGTTTCATAGCGTTGGCGGTAGACTTGCGTGTGATCTCCCTGTTAGTCAGGTCTATGCGCGACTCCGCCAATTCTGGCCGGTGTGCCTGGGCATCGCTAATCAAGTCCTGCAGTGGCGTAACCGGCTCTTTCTCTTGAATGCTCATGGTGTCAGTCGGAATCACCGAGGCTGATGCCAGAACCGGATCGCTCAGGTCTCGCGTGATCGCATTCTTGATCAGCAGTTCCTGCAGCTGCAGCCCGTTTTGCGAGAGCAATAGATCTTGACTGCGGGCGGATTCTTCACTCTCCGCTTTCATCACCTCCATGGGAGCGATCGCGCCCATCTTCACCTGCTCCCGATCGTCAGAGAGCGTCTTTTCCGCCAGTTCCAGCGAGCGTTCTTTGACCTTAACGTCCTCGTAAGCGTTCACCAGATCCCAGTAGATATTCTGAATCTGAGAAACCGTCGCGATCACCTGGCCGCGAAATGCCACATCGGAAATCTCGCGGTTATTGCGAGCGATGTGGACATAACGCAAGTTCGGACCGAAGCCGAAGCCAGCGAGCAAGTGTTGACGCAAGGTAAAGCGGAAGTGGGTATCGACTTCGGGAGAAAGAATGCCGAAAAGACTATTGCTGGTTATGCGGTCATTATCAAACTCGACCGTCATCAAAGTGCCGGTGGCAAAGCCTTGCCCATAGCTGAAGTTGCCAATCCCACTATTCTGTTGCAGGGACTGGACCCCGTTCAGGATGGTGCTCGATTGCGGAAAAGTAGCGTGAGCAATACTCATGCCCGCATTGATGATGGGATCATACGAGTCGATCGGAGTACCCGTACCCAGAGTCGACTGCACCAAACCCAGCGCGCCAGAACCCGCGCCGCCGGCGCCGCCTGATGTTCCGCCAGCTCCCGCTCCGGGGGCTCCAGTGCCAAAGCCGCCAATGCCACCGCCGGGTGTACCCTGCACCAGCCCCGTCGCCACACCGCGCACACTCTCGCCAGACTTGGCGCGCATGATATCGGTATCGGCAATCGACAGATTGAAACGAGCGATCGCAAGGTCAAGGTTGTTCTCGAGCGCCAACGCAACTGCATCAGGCAACGACAGCCTCAGTTTGCCCTCTTTGAGCAGCGACTCAATCCGCAGAGTATTCCCGAACGTCGGTGGCGGCACCTGATGGGCGACGTAAGGACCAACAAAGTAAGGAAAATGCGATGCTGGTTTCGAATAATCGACCAGATTCTGCGCCGTCGCTGCAAGCGTTGCGAAAAGAATTCCAACCGCAAGTATTACTTGAACAACTGTCCGTATCGCGCAGTGCTTCCTCATGACTCTCCCGTCCTAAACACGATCCTCACTCATACCTCAAGGCCACCATCGGATCGACTCTCGTAGCCCGCCGCGCCGGCCAGTACGCGGCAAACAGCGCAACGCTAATCAGCAAAATCAGAACCGCGAGAATGGTCGGCCAATCGAATTGGTTGACTTGGTAAAGGCTTGCCCGCAGCAGTCTCGAGGCAAAGAATGACAGCATGAGGCCGATTGCGCAGCCTCCGGCCGCCAGCAGAGCGGCGCGTTTCAGCACGTGCCAATAGATACTGCCCCGGTCGGCCCCCAGCGCCATCCGCACGCCGAACTCCCGCGTCCGCTCGGCAACGAGATACGAAATCACTCCGAAGAGGCCAATCGCGGCCATAAGCATGGCGATCACCGCAAAACTTCCGAGGAGCAACACAGTAAAACGACGCTGTGCGAGCGACTCTGAAACCAGGTTTTCCAGAGTCGTGGTGTTGTAGATGGGCAGATCTTTGTCGACGGACCAGACCTGCTGCTGGACTTCCTCGAAAAGACCCGCCTTACCCCCACGACTGCGTAACACAAACGCATTCCGGCCACTAGCCCCGCTTTCCACTTGGAACATGGAGGTGTAAATCATTGGAGGCGGATCCGCATCCAGCGCTGCTATGTGAACATCAGCAGCAATGCCCACAATCGTGAAGATCGCCCGATCGCCCCAGTAGTAGCGTTGCCCGATCGGATTCTGGCCGGGAAAATATTGCTTCGCCAGCGTCCGGCTGATGATGGCGGCGTTTGGGGTGTCCGTAGTATCTAGGAGATTGAAATCTCTGCCTTGGAGCAGCGTAATTCCCATCGCATGAAAATAACCTGGGCTAACCAGCGACGTTTCCGCCCAGTGGAAGTCATCCGCAGCCGCATGCTCCAGGCGAAAACCAATCTGCCGCACATCGCTCAATGGAAGATGGCTCGCGGCCGCGACCGCAGTCACTCCCGGAAGACGCGAAAGGCGATCGAGCAGCTCTTTCTGAGCGGCCTGTCGCTTGGTTGGATCGGGATAGCGCGCCTGATCGAACAGCGTGCGCACCACAAATACGCCCTTCGGATCGAATCCAAAAGGAGAATTCAGCAGCCGCACGAAACTTCTTAGCAGTAATCCCCCGGCGATTAGTAACACCAACGCCGCAGCAATCTCGATCGTCGCCACGCAATTCTGCAAGCGCTGGGTTCCGCGCGCCGGGCCAGCCTGCGTCGCTTCCTTCAAGCACGCTTGCGGCGAAACATGCGCCAGCCGCCAGGCCGGCACAAAACCAAAAACAATCGCAGTCAACACCGCCAGTCCCAGCGCGAACAAAAGAACAACCGGATGCAGCGTCACATCATGCAAACGGGGAACGTCCGCCGGCCCAAACCGCCTGAGCCCGCTAACCAGCGCTGCCGCCACGGCGATACCGGCAACCGCTCCGCACATTGAAAGCAAAACACTCTCCACCAGGCATTGCCGGATCACACGGGCCGGATTCGCTCCAATTGCGCTTCGCACCGCCATTTCCCGGCTGCGGTGAGTGGCGCGCGCCAGCAGCAGGTTGGCGACATTCGCGCATGCGATGATTAGCACGCAGGCGACTGCCAATATCAGCAGGATGATGAGCGGTCTGCCTTTCTTCACAGCCTGCGCCGCAAACGCATATGCCCGGGGCGAAACTTGCACCGTCCCCGAATATCCATACTGCTTCATGAACTCTTTGGCGATACCTTCGACATCTTTTTGCGCCAGTTCCCTGCTAACCCCAGGCTTCAGGCGGGCAATCAGTCCTACACCAAATTCCTGGGTGCGATTTTCCGGACTGAGAAGGTTCGGCGGAAACGTGAGCGGAACCCATAAATCAGCCATCTCCGAGAGCGGCGTTCCATCGAATGGAAAGCGGAACGACGCTGGCATTACGCCGACGACGGTAAACGGTTTCTCATCGAGCTTTACCGTTTTGCCGAGAATGTTCGGATCGCGGCTGTACTGATGCTCCCAAAGTGCGTCCGATAGAACGACGACGTTGCCAGAACCATATCTTTCCTCGTCCTCCGTAAAGCCCCGTCCCAACTCCGGCGACACGCCGAGCAGAGGTAAGACCGATGCCGACAGGGCCGCCGCATTCACACGCAAAGGCTGACCCGCACCCGTCAGATTGAAGCCCGCACTTTCATATGCTGCAACTTGCGAGAACGAGTGATTGCGGTCTCGATAGTCCTGATACTCTCCTGCCGCGACTCCGATTTCGTCCATTGACATTCCCGGCAAAGTCTCCGAAACGATCACCAGCTTGTCCGGATCTTGATAGGGCAACGGCCGTAAAAGAACAGCATCCACCACGCTGAATATCGCCGTACCGGTGCCAATACCGATGGCCAAGGTCAGCACCGCAATCGTGGTGAACCCGGGATTCCTCGCCAGCATGCGCCAGCCGTATCGGATGTCTTGCAGCAGATTGTCCATTGGTTATCTCGATTGCGGGGCGGCCACTGCTGGCGTTGTTTCTGGATTTGCAGGATCCTTTGCAATCCAGCCATCGAACAATTGGATCGTTCGGTCGCTGTAAGCCGCGTTGGCCTCGGAGTGGGTCACCTGAATGATGGTCGTTCCCTGATCATTCAGCTTCTTAAACAACTCCATAATTTCTTTTGCCTGGCTGGAATGCAGATTGCCTGTGGGCTCGTCCGCAAGAATCAGTTTCGGATTCCCCACCACCGCCCGTGCAACTCCCACCAGTTGTTGTTGTCCGCCCGAAAGCTGATTGGGAAACAAATCTTTTTTGCCCACGATTTGAAATCGATCCAGAATCTCGGCCACCATGCCGGCCCGCTGCGAACGGGAGATATTGCGGTAGGAAAGCGGAACATCCAGATTTTCGTACACAGTGAGGTTGTCCAGCAGGTGATAGCTTTGGAAAACGAATCCGATATATTTCCGGTTCAGCTCCGAACGCTTTTTCCGGTCAAGTTTGTGCACCGCGTGCTCGAAAAGGTAGTACTCGCCTGCCCAACTATCGTCGAGCATTCCGATGATGCTCATGAGCGTGGACTTCCCCGACCCGGAAGGCCCCATGACTGTAAGGAACTCACCCTCCCGGATATCGAGGTTAATTCGGCGCAGAACATAGGTGACCCCAGCGCCGGTTTTGTAAGTGCGTTCAATATTGCGGAGCTGGATCATTTCTTCTCCCGGAAAAGAAAGCCCTTGACCAGCATGCTGCCGAGCACGTGTGGCGAGTCCGTCAATTCACCTCGACGCTCTCCTCGACCACGCGTCCGTCAAACATGTGAATGGTGCGCTCAGCGTGCCGCGAGAAGCGAGGATCGTGCGTGACCATGCAGATGGTCGCGCCTTCGCGGTGCAGATCGCGCAACAGGTCCATCACTGCTTCCGCGTTGCGGGAATCCAGGTTTCCGGTAGGCTCGTCAGCCAGAAGAATCGCAGGAGACCCTGCCAATGCGCGAGCCACCGCAACGCGCTGCTGCTGGCCGCCAGAAAGCTGCGAAGGATAGTGCTTGGTTCTGTGGTTCATTCCGACGCGCTCAAGGGCGTTGTGGACCCGCTCTTTTCGCTCGTTGGCGGGCATGCCGCGATAAGTCAGTGGCAGCTCCACGTTTTCGTATACCGTCAAATCGCCGATCAGGTTGAAGCTCTGAAAGATAAATCCGATCTCGCGATTGCGGATGCGCGAACGCTCGCTGATGTTGAGATTCGCGGCGGCGTGTCCATTCAGCACATAAGTCCCATCCGTCGGCGAATCAAGCAGTCCAATCAGCGCCAGCAGCGTCGATTTGCCCGAGCCGGACGGCCCCGCGATCGCCACATACTCTCCCTTGCGAATCTCCATGTGGATCCCGGATAGCGCATGGGTCTCTACCTCATCGGTGAAGAACACCTTGGTGATGTTCTCCATACTGATAATCGTGCCTGCGTCGGCCATCGAAGTTCCTTTCCCTTTTCAGCGCCCAGCCCTATTCCAGGCGAACGCGATCGTAAGAATCCCAGCGAGACATATCTGAAAGAATGACCTGGTCGCCCTCTTTCAGCCCCTGCAGAATCTCAACCGTATTCACCGAGCTGCGGCCCAGCTTCACTTGCGCCCGCACCGCGTTACTTCCATCGGGCTCCAGCCTGAACATTCCCACCGTGCTCTGCTCCTGCCCGAACGCCGGACGTCCCACATACAGCACGTTATCCATCTTCTCGAGATCAATGGTTCCATCCACGCTGAGATCCGGCCGTGCCCCTTGCGGAAGCTTGGCGTCCAGGGTCACATCCACGGTCACCGTCCCATTCACTACAGACGGATCAATGCGCACAACGTGACCAGGAATTACGCCGTTATGTGTATCCACCGACGCCGGCTGTCCAATCTGAATGTCTTTCGCCTGGGTCTCGGCAATCTTTAATTCTGCCTTCAGCCGCTGCGGCTGCACCACTTTAGCGAGCGTCGTCCCCGGCGTCACAAACTGCCCAATCTTCAAAGTCTGTTCCTGCAGAACACCATCGATCCCCGCTCGCACTCGCAGATGGTCCAACTGGTTCTGCTTCAGCTGTGCCAGGGCGCGAAATTCTTCGACTTCGGCCTGTTTGGCCTGAAGCTGCGCTTTGAGCACTTCGCTGCTATTCACCAGCCTCTGCTTCTCGATGTCGTTCTGCGTAGAAAGCTGCTCCGCTTTCTGGTTGGAAACCTTCATGCTCAATTGCGAGATCACCCCGAGCTTCGCCAATTCAGAGTCGATGTCAGCCTGCATCTTGGCCTGGCTGTATTCCGACTGTGCCTGTGCCGACAACGATTTTTGCGCCAGCACCTGGCTGGCCAGCGCCACTTCCAGGTTCTTGTAGTCGGCTTCGGACGCCTTCAGCTTCCACTGGGCATCGAGCGCCTCCTGCGTCAGCTGAGGATTGCTGAGCTCGAGCAGTACGGTGTCGGCCTTTACCTGAGCTCCGGGAAGCTCAAGAATTTTGTCCACTCGCCCTTCGGTGATCGCCGGGAGAAACTGGATCGAACCCTCCATCGGAGCCAGGGTTCCCAGACCGCGCACCTGCCGCAGGACGGAACCCCGCTTGACCGTATCCACCCAAACTGTGGACCGCTCAACGGTAGGAGCCGCCGGCTTCAAGCGCGACAACCCCATCGTCACCAAAGCAACCAGCACAATTCCGACGCCGGCGTATATGATTCGACGGCGGCGACGTTCTCCCGCAGCCGATGGTCGAGCAATATCCATTTGTCTAAAGAATGGCACGCGCACGACCACTGTTCCAGTCGCGTAAGTCGCATCTCCCCATATGCTTACCACCAATCAAAGCACGATTCAATGAGCCCGTTCTGTCCATTCGTGGGAAGCAAGTGTCCGAATACGAACACAATAATACTTAACGCCAATTACACCGGAACCACCCCCGCCGGCCGTCAACGGGACCAGCGCAGGCCCCCAACGGCCGTCATCCCGAGTCCAGCGCAGCTGGACGAGGGATCTCGCGCGCAGTACGTGGAGCTTGATTCCGGAACGAAAGTTGTGCATCCCAACTCCCTCCGGTATTCTGATCGAAATCGCGTCATCAATCATCAGCAGCGCCAAGGAGAAAGAATGACCGTTGTGCGCAATGCAAACCTTTGCAAATATCTCTTGTCAGGACTCGTGATTCTTATGGCTACTTCAACCTTCGCTGCCTCGAACCTCTACAATTTCACCCTACCCAGCATCGACGGGAAACCCATGCCCCTGGTCGATTTCAAAGGAAAAGTAATTCTGATGGTCAACGTAGCCAGCCAGTGCGGATTTACGCCCCAATATTCGGGTCTTGAGGCGATTTATAACAAGTATAAAGATCAGGGATTTGTGATTCTTGGTTTTCCTGCGAACAACTTTGGGCAGCAGGAGCCGGGAACGAATGCCGAGATCAAGACCTTTTGCTCGAGAAAGTACAGCGTCACTTTCCCTCTGTATTCCAAGATTTCGGTCAAGGGAGCGGATCAGGCGCCGCTGTATCAATACCTCACCAAAGACGCTGACCCATCCCACACCGGAGACATCAAGTGGAACTTCACCAAGTTTCTGGTAGACCGTAACGGCAACGTAGTCCAACGCTTCGAACCCGCCGTGACCCCGGATTCCCCGGAAGTAACGTCCGCAATCGAAAGACTGCTGAAGCAATAAATAAATAACTATTGTTGGGGAGACGTAGCTAGCTACGTCTCTACAACCAACCATCATTGTCATTCCGAGGTGTCATTCCTCAAAATTGTCCTTTGTCATTCCGAGGAGCAAAGCGACGAGGAATCTGCTTTCCCCGGCCACGCGAAACTCGATCCTCGTTTCTGACTCACAAATAGCGCGCCCGACAATCCTGCTACAATTCCCCCGCGCCCCGAGCCACCCAAAACTGCTGCTATGGACTTCGACCAGCTCGAAACCTTTCTCGAAGTTGCGCGGCTCAACTCCTTCTCCCGTGCCGCGGAGAGGCGCTTCCGTACCCAGCCTGCCATCTCCTCCCAGATTCGGTCTTTAGAAGAAGAGGTGGGCGCGAAGTTGCTAGACCGCTCCGGCGGGAAGGTCTCGGTCACAGCATCCGGCAAAGTCTTCCAGAAATTCGCCGAGCAAATGGTCGGATCCCGCAAGACCATGCTCACCGCCATCGCCGAAACCGAGCGCGTACCCCGCGGCGAGATCGTGGTCGGCGCCAACGAGGGCACATGCCTGCACATCCTGCCCGAAGTTTTCGCCGAGTTCAAGAAGCAGCATCCCAGTGTAAGCGTGAACATCAAGCGCGCGGACTATGCCAAGATTCTGGAATCTGTGGTCGACAACTCAGTGGACTTCGGCGTCGTTTCCCTTCCTGTAACCGACACGCGCCTGACGGTTGTACTGATCCATCGCGACGAACTCGTAATCGTTGCCCCGCCGCAGCATCCCTTGGCCAAGATGAAATCTGCCACCATTGCCCAAGCGGCGAAGTTTCCGTTGGTCGTACCCAAGATCGGACATACCCGCGACGCGCTGGAAAATCTTTTCTATGAACGCAAGCTCAAGCCGCGCTACACCATGGAACTCGATTCCAGTGAACTGCTAAAGCGTTTCGTAGCCGCCGACGCCGGCGTAGGCTTCATCGCCCGCTCCAACGTTCTGGAAGATATGCGCGCCAACGCGCTGGTTGCCATCCCCATCTCCGACGCCACAATTCGCCGCGATCTCGCGCTGGTCTTCCGCAAAGACAAAGCCCTAAGCCGCGCCGCACTCGCGTTCATCGAGATCGCAGTAAAGATCAAAGGGGTAGACGCCGCTGCTAGTAGGGGCTAACGGTAAGTCGTGACCCAAGTAAACATCCAAAGCGAGGACGCGGAATTAATGCATCAGGCCCGCCTAAGTAAGCTACGGACGCGAACTACCGCCGGCAGGATTCCTTCAAAACTGAAGTGTCGGTTGATCCTCGGGCATCGTCACGTTGACCCTCGCGGCAATCTTCGTAGCAAGTTTCGAAAAGTCCTTCCGTGCCGACTGCGCTGCTTGAAAATGGGAGCCTAATGCGCCGTCTGCCGGTCTCAAGTGGAACATGGGTTTTCTGGCCTGCTGTGCCATCGGCATAAGACTGCGATAGTGCTTGAGAAGACCGAGGCACTCAGGATCCGTTTCAAACGACAACGGTTCTGTTTGATATTCGTTGAGTACCGCATCCCTGTACGTGGAGGGTATTTGTGCAATCCATCTGTCGTATGCTTGAACTGGGCGGTCTAAACGCACCGAGTGTTGCTGGATCAGATAGCCGACCGGTTGCATGGCCCCGCTAGGTAACCGAAGTTCCGGAACGGGGTTGACCTCGAGACGCCTCCTCCAATCCGCCCGCCACGTGCGCAGTCTTGGACCGAGGTTTCTGAGCCCCTGCAAAGAGAACAGGTCGGGCGACAAGGGCACGACTACGTAATCGCAGGATATAAGGGCCGCCCGATTTATGGCTCCTAGATTTGGGCCAAGGTCCACGAGTATGATCTGAGCATTGCGCTCTGCGGCGGCGAACTGCATTATCCGCCAGAAAGCTGACGTCACGCGAAAGGCCCGTTCGTCTCCATCCAGACATTTTGGCCACACTTCTGATAGTTGATCCTCAAAATTTGAGAGCGCCAGATCGCCGGGCACCAGCACAAGGCGATGCGAGATTCTCTCAAGATGCGGCGCGTATACATCGCCGATGCCGCGAATGAGGGGTTGAACTGAGCCGTATACGGTGTCAGGGTGGTCTCCCTCCGGCCAAAGCTGCGTCATCCGTTCGTCGGACAGAAAGGCTGCGGTTAGATTTGCCTGGGGATCGAGATCCACAGCGACAGCGCTCATCCCGAGGTCAGCATACATCCAGGCCAGATGGTAAACGATCGTGGTTTTGCCGACTCCACCCTTGTTATTGAAAAAGGCCAATATGCTCGCACTCAAGGCCGCCTCCTCAGGACTGCGAGGACGTGTCCGTCCTCGATTTCGTATTCTAGTTCCGGATTTCCGTTTGTGCTGAGAGCTTGTTTCGCCAAGGCTATGCCAACGCCAAATCGTTGTACATACCCGAGGTTCTTCAGTGCCTCTGCCAAATGGGGGTTTCGATAGTCGGTGATGCCTGGCTGGCCAAAATTGTCTCGAGTTACCTGGCCAAACGGGCCACCGGGATTCTGGATTTCAATTCGGTCGCTGAACCAAGTAACCCTAACCGGGGCATTCGTTCCGTCATAGTTCCTGTGCATGATCGCGTTTCTAGTTATCTGCTGAAGTGCGACCAGGGGATAGTCCGGAGATCGCGCCTCGATTGGCCCTGACGTAATGTCGGTGGCAACCGAAATGTGGGCTTGGATGACGTCGTCCAACCCTTTAAGGACCTCCGGAAGAGGTCCGCTAATCTCCTTCTGATCCCTAATCGTGTCTGTCAGCTCAGTGCCTTCAATTCTTCGGAACTGAACGTACGCGCCCGCGACATAGCCGATCACATCTTTGCCGACGACTAGTATTCCCAGGACAGTCGGCCTCTGCGGTTGCGTAGCCACCGTTGTGGCGAATCTAAGTGCTGAGAGCTGCTGTTCGACCGTCCTGTTGTTGCTCGCGAGGACATCAGGGGCCAATGCGGCAGGAAGGTATAGCTTTGTAAACAGATCAAGGTCCAAATCGTCTAGGGACGCCGAAGGGACTGACGTGATGTCGAACGGCAGATCCCTGGATCGGCGCTTCTCGCTTAACTGTCGCTCTTCATCAACAGATGCAACAGCGCGGCGTGGGCCGACACGTATCCACACCCGGCCCTTGAAGCGGACAGGTGGAGCAAATGATGGCTGAACGACCACCACAGCTTTATCGCATCCGCTGAGATTTCTCTTCTGAACCGTCATCGACGGCAGAGGCACGATATTCCCGTCTGATCTCATGTGTGCGAGATTGAGTAGCAATTCATCCGATACCTGAATTCCCGCGCAGGTTCCGTCATCATTCGCACCGATGAAAACAACACCGGGCGCTTGGTGATCCGGCATGTCATTAGCGAACGCGCAGATAGCTTGGCATACCCTTTCCGGATCTGCCATCGACGTTTTACGCTCGACTCTGTCTGATTCGAGATCCGCCAATAATTCTTGAAGCTCCGCGTCATTCATGTCGCAATGTTAGCAGGCTGTCGTGCAGATCTAAAGGCGAGAGGCCGGGCTCTCAGTGACAAGCTAGAACTGATCGCGGAATATCTCGGGGAGGATGATTTTGTATCGGCGGTGAAGGGTTACAAGCCGGATGTCACGAAGGAAGAACTGCAAAAGTGGATTATGCTGTTTCGCGCCGCCGTGCGCGAGAAGCGCGGGCTTTACTGATAATCCGATCGAAATTTTGTTCGGCCTTCTTGAATTCCTCTTTGCTGAGCTTCTTGCGCTGGGATTCAAATAAATCCCCGAAGCTCTCCACAAGCGTTTCCATTGCGGACTTTGGTTTCTCAGCCGATGTCGCCACGTCAGAACCTTTCCCGGAGCCTGTGCCCTTGTTGCTCATACAGTGTAGCGTACCCGGCAAGCCTGGTTGAGGCCACGTCACCGAGGTGTCTTGATCTTTTAGATTACTAAACGCCGCCTCACGCACCTCCCGACTCGGAAAAACCCAAAAAACGCCTTGCCGCCGAAAACTTGTCAAGCCCCCTAAGCCGCCCATTTTCTTCTAAGCCACTGATTCGGCTCGGAAAATAAATCTGGAAATCATGTCATGTTTACCCCCTCCAGTTTGCTATTCTGGAAATAGGAGCAAAAACAAGCAGGCGCGACCGGAATTCCGGCTCGCGCCTTTTTTATTGGAGTCGTAATGAGGAAGAAATCGAGCAAATTTTGCGCGCGGACTCGCCCGATCGCGCCCCTGGTCCGCGGACCTCTCAAGACCAAAGAGAAGGGCGAGTTGGCTGAACTTGCGTTTCTGCACAAAGCAGCGAGCCTGGGTTTTGGCGTGGCCAGGCCTCACGGAGACAGCGAACGCTACGACTTTATCCTTGACTCCGGCGAGCGCTTCTGGCGGGTGCAGGTGAAATCGATTTTCGGCTTAGTCGATGGGATGTATCGGCTGCGAGGTACGCACGGCGACAAGATACCTTACACCGCTCAGGAAATTGATTTTCTGGTCGCCTATATTGCTGCGGAGAACGTTTTTTACGTGATCCCGGTTGGTTGTATACCGGCCTCGGCCGTTCTGGCTTTCTATCCTTCTGGGCGCGAACGGGGCAGCGGTCGCCTAGAGATTTTTCGTGAAGCCTGGCATTTGATGGCGCCGGGGACGGACTTGCCCCAATCGCGGATCCTGCGCCGAACCCGCAGCTCGGACCTTCATGGCAAGCGCTTCGTTCCATAGGTGGGACGGTCCCGGCGTGCGCGAATCGTCTCAAATGCCAGTCTGGCGTTCTCGCCTCCCACGCTTCCGCCAAGAACGCGGAAGGATGGGGCACCCTCTTCATAAGGTATGTCGACGAAAGCAGTAGTAGCGGTTAGGATTTGTGCTCACGCTCCGACGGCTTGGGTTAGAATCTTTCCACGTGCGACTCTCAATTACTCCGTGGGTTTTGTTGTTCGTTTGTCTTGGCATTTCCTCTGGGTTCGGGCAGGCTCAGCGCAAACAATCCCCTAAGGAACTACCACCCGCGGCCTTCAAACTCATTTCTGTGAAGGTCGTTGGGACGAAACGCTACAAGCCGGAAGAAGTCATCGCCGCCAGCGGTTTGCAGATTGGACAGACCGTTGGCGAAGACGATTTTAGAAAAGCTGCCCGGGTCCTCGGCGAAACCGGCGCCTTCGGCGATGTCGCCTACAGATTTCAATACTCGGCGGACGGCACCAAGCTCG
>CAWBHF010000001.1:0-178993 GCA_963788645.1 uncultured Acidobacteriota bacterium | reverse complement strand
TTCAAACCCGGGTTCGATTCCCGGTAGCGCTACCAGATTTCCTTTTTTTCCAAGATGGCGACGCAAAGCGATAATCTTCTGCGATGTCCTTTCTTCGTTATCTCATGCTCCTGTCACTGGTCGTTTGGCTGGGCGGGCTTATCTTCTTTCCTGTCGTCGCTCAGGCGGCATTTTCCACTCTACCCACCCGGCACCTGGCGGGAACGGTCGTCGGACGGTCCCTCGGCACGCTGCATTGGATGGGCATCGTCTCGGGCATCATTTTCCTTGCCAGTTCGATGCTCTACAATCGGTTCACGAAAGGCACCCCGCGGGTCTTCGCCGCGCGCCACTTGCTCATTTGCCTGATGCTCGCGCTCACGCTGATCTCACAGTGCGGCATCATTCCGCGCATGGATACCCTGCGAGCTTCGATCGGCGAAATTGACTCTGTTCCTCCCGATAACCCGGCCAGAATGCAGTTTGACGCCTTGCATGTCTGGTCGACGCGAGTTGAAGGTGGAGTGCTGTTGCTGGGATTAGTGGTTGTGTATTTGACAGCTGCAAGTTTCTAGCTCCTGACTCCTAGCGTTCACCGCAATAACTGCGGCAATCGGTTTTTGTAACGTTCGCTTCATCATTTATCCTCACAGAGACCAGCTAGCAGTTGCCGTAGAGACGTTGCTAGCAACGTTTCTACCGAAAAAATTATCTTATGAAAACTGGAATCATTGGCCTGCCTCAGGTAGGCAAGACATCTCTCTTCGGCATTCTGACCAAGGCGCGTCTGTCCGAGCAGGCTTTCGCCAACCCGCGCGAAGCGCACATCGGCGTAGCCAAGGTGCCGGATGACCGTCTGGACCGTCTGGCCGCGCTCTACGATCCCAAGAAATTGACCCACGCGTCTGTGGAGTATGTGGACGTGGGCGCCGTCGGCCAGGATGCGCTCAAAGAAACCGCTTATCTCACCCATTTGCGTGGCGTCGACGCACTCGCTCACGTGCTGCGAGCCTTCGATGATCCAGCGATCCCGCATGTTGGCGGCATTGACCCTCTGCGCGATATCAAGAACGTCGAGTTTGACCTCATGGTCAGCGACCTCGGCCAAATTGAAAAACGGCTCGAGCGCCTCGAAAAAGATCTGAAGAAGATGCGCACACCGGATCTCGAAAAGGAATTTGATCTGCTCAAGCGCGCCAATGCTCATCTGGGATCGGAACGTCCGCTGCGCGAAATGGAGATGACGCCCGAGGACAAGAAGCGTTTGCGTGGCTTCATGTTCCTCAGCGAGAAACCTATTCTTTACGTGCTCAACGTAAACGAAAGCACCGAACTCGGAAAAGATCTCGAAGCGGCAGCCAGTAAGTACAAACTCACGGAAGTCGCGTCGCGCCCGAATGCAGGCGCAGCGGCGATCTGCGGAAAGGTTGAGGCCGAACTGGCAGAGATGAGCGACGCCGACGCCGCTGAATTCCTCTCCAGCTATGGCCTCACCGAGAGCGGCCTGGTCCGCCTGATCCGCACCACATATGTTTTGCTCGGGTTGATGTCATTCTTTACCGCTGGGGAAGATGAGTGCCGCGCCTGGACCATTCCCGTGAATACTCGCGCGCAAGACGCAGCCGGCGCGATCCATTCTGATTTGCAGAAACATTTCATCCGCGCCGAAACCATCCGCTGGGATCAATTGCTTGAAGCCGGATCAGAGGCCAAAGCCCGTGCGCTCGGCACCCTGCGTCTCGAAGGCAAAGATTACATCGTGCAAGACGGCGACGTGATGCACATCCGGCACAGCGGCTAATCGGAGCTTTGGCTAGCTCTACTGCTCGGCTCTACTGCTCACAAACCTGTTGTCATTCCGAGAAGCGCAAGCGACGAGGAATCTGCTGTTGCCTGCGAAGACGCAGACTTGATCAGGCACGGACGAGGACGCCCGCCCTCACTGGCTGGTTTTGTGGCACAGTATTGGGCAATGGCAACAACCGGGGATCCCAGACTCGCAGGCGGCATTGCCTTTACCTATCCGGATTTCGCCGTTTACGAACTGGCGCGATTCCTCATCGAAGTTTCGCTCGAAATGCAGTCCGTTGCTGTTGGATGGCAAGTCTACGAGATCACCAAACGTCCGCTGGACCTGGGTCTGGTGGGTCTCGCGCAATTCCTTCCGGGAATTCTGCTGTTTCTGGTAACCGGGCATGTGGCCGATCGCTTTGATCGTCGCAAGCTGCTGATGTTGTGTTACGGCGGCTTTGCCGTCTGCTCGGGCCTGTTGTGGCAGATTGCGTTGCGAGGCGCGCACCGTGGACATCCGGAGGTCTATCCGATCTATGCGGTGTTGGTGCTGGTCGGCGCAGCGAACTCGCTTAGCGGCCCGGTGAGCCGGGCGCTGCTGCCGCAGTTGGTTCCGGAAGAACACTTCCCTAACGCCGTGGCGTGGAACGCGAGCGTCATGCAAGGCGGGACAATTCTCGGCCCGGCCGTGGGCGGACTTCTCTACGCATTCTTTCGCGGCGCTTCGGCAGTGTACTTAATCGCGATGCTGACGTCGCTGGTGGCGCTGCTGTCAACATTTCGTATCAAACCGCAGACGAAGCTGCAGACTCAGGAAGGCGTGAGCCTGACCACGGTCCTTGCAGGATTCCGCTACATCTGGCGGCAGAAGCTGATCCTAGGCTCAATCTCACTGGACATGTTCGCCGTCTTGCTCGGAGGCGCGGTCGCGCTGCTGCCGGTTTACGCCCGCGAAATCCTCAAGACTGGACCGTGGGGTTTGGGATTGTTGCGCAGCGCGCCCGGAGTAGGTGCGGCATTGATGGCGATCCTGATGGCTCATCGTCCGTTGCGCCGCCGTGCCGGACCGACGATGCTCTGGTGCGTGGCCGGCTTTGGAGTGTGTACCATCCTTTTCGGGATATCGAGAAGTATCGTTCTGTCCCTGATTTCGTTGCTGCTGATCGGCGCGACCGACATGGTCAGCGTGATCATACGCGGCACCTTGATTCAGTTGGGTACGCCGGACGAAATGCGCGGACGAGTCAATGCCGTGGACATGCTTTTCATTGGTGTGTCCAACGAACTGGGACAGTTCGAGTCCGGCCTGACGGCTCACTGGTTTGGAACAATTCCCGCCGTAGTGCTCGGCGGCGTTGGAACGTTGGTGGTGATCGCGATATGGGCCTGGCGCTTCCCGGAGTTGCGGAACGCCGATCAGCTCACCACCAGCAATCAAGCCGTCGCGTGATCACTGGAGGATGGGCGAGACACCCGCGTCCATCAGACTCATGTCCCGCTACTTTCCCCAGATTACCGTTTTCGCTGAACTCATGTTGTCGTAACGGTCGTAGACGCGCACTACAACTACGTGCTCCAGCCCTCCCTTAGCGGGAGCTTCGCCGGCCGCCGAGCCCAAACGGTCGGGCCGCTGCGCGACTCGAAGGTCATAGTTCTCCGTCTTTGAATCAGACAACTGGCCGATCGGTTCAACAAATTGCCACTCGCCCGCATCCACGGAATATTCGGCACGCTTGATGTTCGAGAAGCTATCGACGGCGCGAAAGGTTACGTGAATCTTGTCCCCGTCGACGGATGCTGCGAGATTCTCGATCTGGGGTGGGGTTGTGTCTACTTCGAACCGCAAACTTTCTTTTTCCGCCGTCAGCGCTTGCGCAGGCGAGTGCGAAGGAGCGTCCGAGGCGACGACTTTGATGGTATAGCCGCCATCGGGCAGAAGCGACGCGTCGAACGAGTAGAACTTGTCCGTCAAATTATCTTTGAGCAGAAGCCATCGCGTGTCGCCATCGCCGCGGTAGTAGACCGAGTACACCATCTGGTCGTCGTTGTCGTCGTGAACCGTCCACTTCACGCCAATGGATTCCCGGTCATGCGTGGTCGGAGGAGGAGTGTCGAAGTGCGGCTGTTGCGCTGTCCCAACATTCAGTTCTACACCAGAAGGCTTCGGCAGCGACTGGTAACGCACTCCGGGTTGCACCGTGACTTCATCAAAGTCGGGAGCCACATTTTTGGGCAGGTAGTTGAGCGTGACGCTCTCCACGCGCGGCGCAGGATCGCCCGAGCGTAAAACTGCTTTCCACTGAATGAAGCGGGCCGGAGGAACGCTGACAAGTCCATCCTTGCGCAAATCAATTTTCGCCCACGGACTCCAGTTGCGGTCGGGGTTGTCGACGTTGCCGCTGCGGGCAAAGAGTTCGACGTTACCGGAACCGCGAAACTCGGCACGTCCCCAGCGTGAAAAGTTATGGGCGTCGAAGACGTCGCTCTCGTAACTGCCTTCGGATTCGGGCGTCGCGCTGAGCAGAAACACCTTGCCGAGGTTGCTGGTCGAGGCATAGATCCCGCCCTGAGGCGCGTTGACAAAGGCCGTCACCTGGGTCGCGCTGGCTTTGAGCAGGTCGGTGAATTCGTCATCTCCAGTGATGGCGAAAACGTGTCCGCGATTTCCCGTGCCCGCAAGGAGCCGGCCTCGCTGATCGAAAGCGAGCGCGTATACGATGTCCTCCCGCGAATTCCAAACTCGGCTGGGAGAGCCGTCGAGTGCAATACGGTAAACCTCCGAGCCGCCGGCGGCTCCTGCCCCGGGGATGGGGAAGGCTATCGAAGATGCCGGCGTGCTGGCGGGAGCGGCCGTGATCACGATGCCGCCCTGTGGCCCGGTGCTCGAAGGCGAAGGAGACGGTGGAATCGAGATCGGTGTTGATGAGAAACTCGGAACAGCTGTTCCCCCGCGTTTTTCTCCAACGCCAGCCGCATAAATATTTCCGGCCTTATCGATGGCCAGCGCGGTGATTTCCTTTTTCGGTGCGCTGTAGAGGACGAAGCCATCTCCAGTCGGCGAGATTCGATAGACCAGTCCGCTGCCGTCAGAACCCGCGATCAGGTTGCCTTTCGTGTCGAAGGCCATTACCCGGATATGGGCCTCATCACTCTTGAAGAAAACTGCGTGCTCACCCTTTGGTGTGACCCGGAATATCTCTCCGTGATCGCCGGTGGCCACGTACAGATTGCCGCCTTCGTCGAGGACAAGATCCCAAATGTATTTTGTACCCGGCTCGAAATAGACTGATGAACTCCAAGAGGAATCCGTCGTCTTGCTCGCGGATTTCTTATCCTTGGAATCCTTGTCCGCCGAAAGGGCTCGATGCTCGATTTTGTAGACCTTGCCGTCGGGGTTGGTTGCCGCGTAGAGAACACCGGTCTTATCCACGACCAGCGCCTGAACTTGAAGCTCTTGCGGCTCGAAAATCACCGTCGACTTGCCGTCGGGCGTGATCCGATACACTCGCGCCGGGGAACCCGCGGCTGCGTAGAGATTTCCCTCGCGGTCTGCGGCGATCGACCAGATATACGTCGAGGGAGTCGTCGACAGCGCGGTAAACGCCGGAGCCAGTTCAAGGCCGCCGGTGCTTCGTACGGCCACGCCTTTGGTCGTGCCCTTGATCAGCTCCTCGAATTTCGATTGTTCCCAGGCACGCGTGCCTTCGGCGAAGCCGAGAGAAAGTGGAAGGAGGACGGAAAAGACAGCCAACAGCCAGCGCGAACGGATCAAGTCGGATACCTCAGTAAAGTTATAGGAGGAGAGTTCAGGTTACCATGTCGAGGTTCGACTCGATGTGCGAGTGATTACTTACGAGTAAACATAACTGGGATCTTGTTTACTCTCTCGTACAGGATATATACCTTAATTTTGCATTTTTCGGGCTAGATCTATGAAAACAAAGGGTGTATTTTGGAGATACCCATCTAAAATATCCCTTCTAAAGGACTTACGGCGGGGGATATCTTTCCCTCGCGCGATCCCTTTCCTTGCAAACATATGAAAACAGGTAGAACGAGCAGCCTCTCGGCTGGTGGTGCCAGATCAGTTGTCAAAGAACTGGAAGAGTTCACCGCTGTTATCAAGCAGCTAATGTCCTACATTTCTATGTTAGCCGGGTTTAAGCCGCCGGTCAAGCAGAAAAGCCGGCTGGGGCCGCTCGCGATGGGGAGTGCGAAAGACTGCGCGCGAGATCCTTCGGCCCGCTGGAGCGGGCCTCAGGATGACGTCCTGCCCCCGGGCTGATTTTTAGCTCCTCAGACCCCTGCTTTGTTTGTGGGACAGATTCCTTACGCGAGGTCAATGAGCGATATGGCGGAATCCCTTCCTGCGCGCGAAATTGTCGAAAACCGCAAACCGGACCAACGATCAACGTCAAAAGCAGCGGACAGCAATGTCCGCTCTGCACGGGTCGCTTTTCAGGTTATTTCACTTAATGTTGATGGTGAGCACTTGGGCGCCGGCTACCACGTAGTCTAGCGGGGCGGTGGCGGCTTCGTTTACTGAGGATTCGCTTGAAACGACCATGTCCTGGGTGCCGCGCATGCCCTCCATCACGTTCATGATGGAGAGTGGGAGCGTGGGCATTACTTTATCCGCGATCATGGCTTCGGGGTCGGCTTCGAGCAGCGAGACGTAGACACGGTTGTTGACGTGTTCTTTATTCAGGAATGCAATCGTGGCGGCGAGATCTAACTTGCGTCCGAGAAGCGACGAGCCGCGACGGAAGTGGTCGAGGGTTTCGCCGTCGCTGACCAGAATGCGCAGCGCGCCCTTCGAAGTCGACGTCGGAATGTGGATAGGAATGTGTTGCACCACGCCTTCGCCGCGGTAGGGGCGCAGCATGGCTTCAATCGTAATATCGTCGCCGGGACGGGCTTCGGTGATATCGGTGCGAGCGCTTTCGAGGCGAGCCCAGCGGCGCTCGCGGACAATGTCGAAATCAAGCTGGACGCCGTGGATTGCGGGCACGCTGTAAGGATTGTCAAAGATGCGGCTGAAACGTTCGCCCAGCGAGATGGCGGCGAGCATGGCTCCGGGCTGGCCGCCATCGGCGGCGAACATGTCTTGCATGGCGACGTCGGGATAGCCATCCACGCTGATGCGGCCGTTCATGCGGTAAGTAGTTTCTTCGCCGTACTCGTTTACTCCGTGCAGCGCGTTGAACACCGTTGCCGACATCGCGATCGGGCTGAGGCGAGCGTTGTTCAGAATTTCGTAGTGAAACTGTTTGTCGGCAGACTCGCCGCGGATCGTCAGGGTGACCGGAATCATTTCCGGCTTCTTGTCGAATTCTCCCAAGATGCCGTTGTGGCGATCTTGTACGAACGCGCCCACGGGCTCGGTTGCATTCACGATTTTGAAGGCATTCAGAGGCGAGGGTAGAGTCGCAAGCACGGTCGCCTTGGTCATAGGCAGATCGACCATGCCGAACTGCATCAGCGGATGGCCGCAAGCCAGGAGGTGTTGCGCGTCCATGTAAGTGACGGTGCAAGTCGCGGCGATGTTCATGTCGCCGCGCACGAGAATCGCGCTCACGGCGGAGCCGGGCTCCATGGGCTCAGGCTGCTTGGCATCGCTGACCGAGCCAGCGCCCATCACCGGCACAATTCCGGCAGCGGAGAATTGGGATGCGAAGCGCTGAACCGTGTCTTCGGAGAAGCCGTTGAAGACCAGCGGGGTTTCGATGGGCTTCAGGTAATTCGTGAAATCTCGATTGGCAGAGACCGAGGGCGCGTTGGCGTCGCCCGGGCTCGCAGTCTTGTTCGGGGAGCGAGCGGTGGAGGTGGCTTCGATTGGCGCTGAGGTCAGGGTTCGATCGAGCGCGCTGATTTCGAGCATCTCGGCGATCGGAGTGACACCGGCGATTGGTTCTTTCGAGAATTCGCCGATGCGGAAAGCAAGCGCGCCGGCGAGTTTGCCGTTCAAGTACACGGGGCTGCCGCTCATGCCAGCGACCACGCCGGTGTATTCCGCTTTCGCTCCGCCCAGGCGAACCAAGATGACATCGCCCTTGGGACCGTTTGCATTTCGCAGTATGCCGAGCACCTCGACGTCCATGGGCTCCGGCTTGGTTCCCTGAAACACGGTGTAGGCCACGCCTTTCATGCCGGCATGGATTTGGTCGATGGGGATCGTTTCGACGGGCTTAGGAGTCTGCGCGTGGGTTGCGAGAGACAGAAGAAAGCAGATAGCTACAGCGAGGAGAACCACTCGTGCCTTAGCAGACGTACCAACCGCTTTACCCACAGGTTCACCCACAAATTTTCCCCGAGAACCGCCAACCTGGTTCTCTAACCACAGAACTACACTCCGCGCTTTGTACGCGATTTGCTGGGAGGAGGGGTTTTGAAAGCCGAGCAAAACATCCCAATCGCGAAGCTCTGCGTCTATACTAGCACAGGGATTTTCCGAGGCTTCAAATGATTTCTTATCGATTAGGGCAGGTTTCCGGCCGTTTTGGCAAGCGCTTTGGCGGTATTCCGCTGCCCCGGCATTGCTGTATCTCTTTGTTGATTTTGGCCTTGGGATGCTTTACCGGGCTGAGCGGGGCGCAGGATCAGGGGTCGTCGGCGCCGTCCAAGGGGCAAGAACCGCCTCCAGCAGATGGCGGCCCACAGAGCGACATCAGCCCGTATGCCGTTCCCAAGAAGAAGGACGAACCACCGCCGCCTCCACCACCCGAAAGGCCAAAAAAGATTGAAGGCATGCCGGACTACTCCATTCACGTGGACGTGCCGGTAGTGGAAGTGCCGGTGATGGTTACGACTAAAGATGGGCAGTTCATCTCCAGCCTGAAGGAGGACAATTTCCGGATTTCGGAAGACGGCACGCCGCAAAAGATAAGCAACTTCACCATCTCGGAAGCGCCGATTACCGCTGTCCTGCTCGTCGAATTTTCTGCGGGCGATTATGTCTTCATGGGCGACATCCTGCATGCGTCTTACTCGTTCGTGAGCACGTTGAAGAAAAGCGATTGGCTAGCAGTGATTTCCTACGATATCAAGCCTTACATCCTGGCGGACTTCACCCAGAACAAGCAGGAGGGGTACGGAGCGCTGAACCAGTTGCGGATTCCGGGTTTCACTGAGAGCAACTTGTTTGACGCTCTTTATGACACGTTGGACCGAGTGGATCGGATCGATGGACATAAGTACATCATTCTGGTTACCACGGGAATCGATACGTTCAGCAAGTTGAATCTCGATCAGATCACGAAGAAGATCAAGACCACGAAGGATGTAACGATTTTCCCCATCAGCGTAGGCTGGCAATCGCGGGAGTATTTCGAGTCGCGCGGGATGGCGGCCCCGCACGGCATGGGCATCCCGGTTACGCCGATCGACTATCTCCAGGCCGACAACGAGATGAACACCTTCGCCCGCTTGACCGGCGGCCGCGCCTACTTCCCGCGATTTCAGGCGGAGTTCCCTGAGATCTTTCAGCAGATCGGCGGGGACATTCGGAATCAGTACAGCATTGCCTATCACCCGACCAATCCCAAGCTCGATGGCAGCTACCGCAAATTGAAGGTCGAAGTGGTCGCGCCTGACGGAGGTCCTTTGAAGATTAAGGATCAGAAAGGAAAAGATCTGAAGTACATGGTCATCGCACGGGAAGGTTACACGGCGAAGCACACCGTGGATTAGCTAGTGGACACACTAGTGAACATGGACGAAGTGATCCAGCAGGAATAGGAATCCAACCCCGAGAAAAACGACTAGAGCCATTTTCGCACCCGGCTCGCGGTTTACTTCCGGGATGAGGTCGGACGCTGCGACGTAGATCGTTACTCCTGCCGACAGCGGCAATCCGTAGCTCACCTGGTGGTGGAAGACCGCCATGGCCAGCACTCCCGCGAAGGTCGCGGCGCCGAGCAGCGCGGACGCTCCCCATGCGATACGACGGCTTTGGCCACTCGCCAGCATCACTGAGGTGATGGTGAATCCTTCGGGAATCTTGTGCAGGAAAATCGCTAGGAAAATAATCCAGCCCAGCCAGTTCGAAACCAGAAAGCCAGCGGTGATCGCGATGCCATCAAAAAAGGTGTGAATGGTGAGACCGATCAGGATCGAGTATCCCTTGTGGGTGTGAACAAACTGGTCTTTATGAGTTTCCTCTCCGAAATGAAAATGCGTGGTTACCGTATGCTCGAAGAAATGAATGATGAGATAACCCACCAGAACCAGGAACGCGGCGCTCTTGCCACTTAGCTCGATGGCGGCTGGGAAAACTTCGACGATGGCCGTAGCCAGCATGAAACCCGCGCCCAGGGCGACGAAATATCTGAGGTAGGAGCGATCCCAGTTCTTCTGCACGATAATGGCGCCGCCGAACACATTGGCGGCAGCAGCCGTAAGGCCGAGCAGAAGACTAAGGAGAATGGGATGCATGCGGGAGGATGATATCAGTTCTCACTTCGAGGGACGTGGTCTGAGGGAAGGCTATAATCCGATGTGGCTAAGTGCTAATTGCTGCATTCATGCGCTTTGAACTCTTTGTCGCCTCGCGTTATCTCCGTGCCAAACGGCGTCAGGCTGTCATCGGCGTGATTACAGGCATTTCCATTGCCGGCGTTGCGGCCGGCGTCGCTTCGCTCGTCGTAGCGCTCGCCATCAACAACGGATTTCGCCAGGATCTACAGGACCGGCTGCTCGGCTCAACCTCTCACATTAATCTGCTGCGCGTTCAGAGCGATGGAATCAAAGATTGGCATGCGCTCATGGACCGGCTGTCGAAAGAGCCACATATTGTTGCCGCGGCTCCTGCGATCTATGAACAGGTTCTGATCTCGCGTGGGCCGAGGGCTCGCGGCGCGGTGTTGAAGGGAATGATCCCGAGCGAAGAAAGAAAAGTCAGCGATCTGCTGAAAACGGTCACGATTGGATCAGCCGAACCGCTCGGCAGCGGCACAATGAATGCTACCGATCTGCCCAATCGCACGGATGCGAACCCGGGCGAGGGCGCCCGCGCCACACAGCAAGCATCACCCACAGACCTTCAGGGATTGGAGAACCGCGTTGCCGCTATGCCACCGATCATTCTGGGCAAAGATATGGCCGACGAACTCGGCGCCACCGTCGGCTCAGTTGTGCTCGTAACCAGCCCGCAAGGCGAACTCACTCCGTTTGGCATGGTTCCTAAGTACGATCGCTTCCGCGTCGTGGGGATTTTCAACTCTGGCTTCTATGACTATGACAGCTCCTGGGCCTTCGTCCGCCTCAGCGATGCGCAGCAGCTCTTCGGCCTTGGTGATCTGGTTTCCGTAATCGAGTTCAAGGTGGATGACATTTACCAGGCCGAACAGATTTCGCGGCAACTCGAGCAGTCGGCCGGCAAGGGTTTCATGGCCACGAACTGGATGGAGCAGAACAAGGCTCTCTTTCGCGCTTTGCGCCTGGAGCGTTTGGTCACGTTCATTACCATCGGTCTGATCGTCTTCGTGGCAGCCCTCAACATTCTGATCTCGCTCACTATGATGGTCATGGAAAAGACCCGCGACATCGCGGTGCTCATTTCGATGGGAACGCGCAAGTCGCAGGTGCGACGCATCTTCATTGCGCAGGGCGTGTTGATTGGAGTGGTCGGAACCGCGATTGGCCTGGTTCTCGGGTACGCGCTGTCCTGGACCGGCGGACACTATCATCTGTTGTCGCTGGCGCCCGAGGTGTATTCGATCGACTATGTCCCGTTCGCGCCGAGGGCAATGGACGGGGTGCTGGTCGCGCTGGTCGCGATTGGCATCTCGCTGATCGCGACCATCTATCCGTCGTGGTCAGCAGCTAGAATTCTCCCCGCTGAGGCGCTGCGCTATGAATGACTTTCAACGACCGAGTGGCCCGACTGAAGTCGGGCCCTTCCCAAGACCTGCTCGCTATGGCGCGCACCGAAATTCATCCCGACAGCCGTCCTAATACTTAAACGATCGAAGCTCGGTCAAAGTATCGTCAAGGATAAAGCCGGTCCGCGTGTTTGGGTTTAGGGCAATGTTGACAGGGCTGACCGGGATGCGTACCAGACCACCGATCGTTTCTTTCAGGTTTCCTTTTTCGTCGTAGACGTAAATGCGGGGTTGAGTGTCGTTGATATCACCGTTCGAAGTATATTGCTCGACGAAGAACAGTTTATGGATGGGGTCGAACTCGACGTCGCCGCCGCTCTCGATCTGGTTATCCGCTCCCGGAAGGGTTTCGATGAGGATTCCTTGTTTCTTTCGGACGTTATAAAACTCCACGCTGAAATCAATTGAGGTTGCGGTGCAAGCGATGCCGGTCTCCGGATCGATGGCGACGCCATTGACCTGGCCAATTCCCAGGCCTTGAAATTCACTGAAAGCCTTGGTGCTAAGGTCGATTAATCCAATGGTGGGCGGGCCGAACGGGTCCGAGCCTCCGGTAGCAATCATGGCCTGATTCTTCTTGCCATCCATCACTGCGATGGGGGAATGATTGAAGATGAAATTCGGATCCTTCAGGCGGATGCGCGGTCCAAACGTGTTCGCGGCAACATCTGAGCTGAACACAATCGTATTGAAGTTGCCACCGTTTTCGAAGGCAAGGATTACGCTGGCAGGCGTGTTCGGGATTCCGCTTGCGCTCTCGAGAATCTCGTCCTTTTTCAAAGGTGGCGTCCATACGCCAGTGAATTTGTTGGCCTCGACAGGGTTCAGCGTGCTGTAGGTGCGGCTGTCGACGAAACCATCTTTCGAGTGCTCCTCCTCGACCAGGCCAACGCCTTTTCCGAAGACGCCGATGGTAACGAAATCGTTGAAAGTCTCATTCAATTTTGTAACGACTTTAACGATCTTGCCAGTTTTCTGATCGAAGGTCTCCGTCGCGACCAGAAACTTTCCATCGGACAACGTCACACCTTCACTCAGAATGCCTTCGGTGCCGTTGTGATCGATGTCGTAGCCGAGAATGTCGCCGCCGAACTTGCTGCGCACCAGGGTAGTGGCCGGAGCAACTTGAGATTCGTCCGCCTGCGCCTGGCTTACCCGCGACGCTCTATTCCTTTCAGATGCCCGATGCGCCGTCGCACCGAATGTCGCCAGCGACAGCGAAAGAACGGCCGCGAGATACAGGACTCCGCGTGACGAAGTCGATGGAAAGTTCCGGTTCTTCATAGGCTGTTTGTTTCCCCTCGATTTGGTATTTCGTATTCAGTTGAAGGGCTTCATCAATTGAAGTTGCTGATACGCTACAACTGACGCGGAGTCGTGATGTCACGCATGCGTCATGAATTTGTAAAAGGATTCCTCTGGCAACGAGATTCGGGCTCGGAACAGAACGCTCCTTCAATCGCGGAACCGCCTCATGGCGGCCCGGGAATCAACACAATCCTTTACCCTTCTGTGACATCTGCTACGACCGTTTATGTCATTCTGCCACCATGCGTTAGGGTGCCGACGATGTGACTTTGGACTCAACTCCGAGGTTCGCACAGCGGTGACCGAGGTCACATCCAGCGCTATGACTTCTGAAGTACAGTTTGTAGGAGATGTCCCCGACGTGGGCAGGAACGTTTCTGTTTCACCCGTGTTTTAATGGTATGGCAACCTGCCGCGAGTTGATGAATAGGGTGAGTCGAGTAGGGAATCGCTCGGTGGGCTGTATTCGTGAGACGAGGAGCACTGCGGGTGCATCTAATTCAGCAGGCTATATTAAGGATCGAGGGCCTCAAGAAGGTTTTCCGGTCCGGCAAGACAGATTTAGTGCTCTTTGAAAATTTGGCGTTTCAGGTGGAGAAAGGCGAAATGCTCGCGATCGTCGGAGAGTCGGGAGCGGGAAAGAGTACGTTGCTGCACATCGTAGGCGCGCTTGATCGAGGTTCCGCGGGTGACGTATACTTCGCGCACTTGCAATTGAGTTCGCTTTCGGAGAACGCTGCAGCCGAGTTTCGTAACTGCGAAGTCGGCTTTGTTTGGCAATTCCACTACCTCCTGCCCGAGTTTACGGCGCTGGAAAATGTGGCTATGCCGCTCTTGCTTCGGGGTCGTCCCTGGCAGGAGGCACAAGGAGAAGCTTCCCAGTGGCTCCGTGAGGTCGGATTGGATCAGCGCTCGCATCATCGTTCGGGAGAGCTTTCGGGTGGTGAGCAACAGCGCGTGGCTTTGGCTCGAGCGCTGATTACCAAGCCGAAGCTGCTACTGGCGGATGAGCCGACCGGGGACCTCGACAGCCGTACGGCGGATTCAGTTTTCGAGCTGATTGCCAGGCTGCATCGCGACTATCAGCTCACTTCCCTGATCGCCACCCACAACTTCGCGTTTGCCCGGCGTTGCCAGCGCGTCTTGCGGCTGCAGCAGGGGAGGATCGAAGAGGTGGCACCGGAAACGCTACCGGTATAGCACGTCACGGCGATTGACTTTTCTGTCGCGACGTGTCGGAATGATACGTGAGCCGTCTTGAGCGAAGGTTGCGGAGGAGCAAGGGTAGCCAGTCCGCGAACTCGGGAATGAAAAGTTGCAACCACTTGCGGAGAAACGACAAGTAAGGTGTCTTTGGTAACTGATAGGCGCGGGCGAAACCTGCGATATAAAGAGTGTAGCGGTTGGCATGTTGATTGCACCATTTAACTTAGGGTGAGGGAGATCCGAGGAGCAGGGCCGCCAGATTGACCCTGGGAAACTCCCCGAGAGATCAGGGGAAAGGGCCATATGTTTGAACGTTATACGGAGAAAGCGCGGCGCGTTATCTTCTTTGCGCGCTATGAAGCCAGCCAGTTCGGCTCTCCTTATATTGAGACGGAACATCTTCTGCTGGGATTACTGCGAGAAGATAAAGCCCTGACCAATCGCTTTCTGCGTTCGCACGCGTCGGTGGAATCGATCCGCAAACAGATTGAGGGACACACGACGATTCGCGAGAAGGTTTCGACCTCCGTGGACCTGCCGTTGAGCAACGAGTGCAAGCGGGTGCTTGCCTATGCGGCAGAGGAGGCAGAACGCCTTTCCCACAAGCACATCGGAACTGAGCATCTGCTGTTGGGTTTGTTGCGGGAAGAAAAGTGCTTCGCCGCTGAGATTCTGCACGAGCGCGGCTTGAGACTTTCGACTATTCGAGAGGAACTAGCTCGCACCAGCCAGGAAAAAGCTCAGCCCCAACGGCAGCGTGAATCTTCCCTGCTGAGCGAGTTTTCGCGCGACCTGACCCAGGCGGCCATGGATTCGCAACTCGATCCGCTGGTCGGACGCGACGGCGAGTTGGAGCGTGTGGTGCAGATCCTGTGCCGCCGCACCAAGAACAATCCGGTGCTGATCGGCGAACCTGGTGTGGGCAAGACCGCCATTGTTGAAGGTCTGGCGCAGCGCATTGCCGATGGCGAAGTGCCGTCGTTCCTCGCTGACAAACGTATCCTGGCGCTTGATCTTTCGTTGATCGTCGCGGGCACCAAATACCGCGGACAGTTTGAAGAGCGGCTGAAGACCATCATGAAAGAACTGATGGAGTCACAGAATTCCATCATCTTTATTGACGAGCTGCATACTCTGGTCGGCGCAGGCTCGGCAGAAGGCTCACTGGATGCAGCCAACATTCTGAAGCCCGCGTTATCGCGCGGGGAAATCCAATGTATCGGCGCGACTACGCCCGGCGAATATCGCAAGTCGATCGAAAAGGATCGGTCGCTTGAACGCCGCTTCCAGGCGGTGAAAGTTCCACCGCCGAATGAGGCTGACGCCACCAAGATTTTGTTCGGGATCAAAGACCGCTACGAGAAGTTTCACGCCGTCACCTATACCGACGACGCCATCAACTTCGCCGTATCGCACTCGAACCGTTACATTCCCGACCGCTTCCTGCCCGACAAGGCAATTGATCTTGTCGACGAAGCTGGCGCCCGCGTAAAGCTGCGCCAGACTTCGCTGCCCGAGGAACTTACCGAGGTGCAGAAGCGCATCAAGTTCATCGTTCACCGCATGGAAAACGCCATCGCGAACCACGAGTTCGAGAAGGCGCGTTTCTACAGTGATGAGGAACGCAAAGAGCGCGAGAACCTGCGCGCTCTTCGCGAAAAATATCATCTGGACGAGTCTTCGACTGGCGTCGTTGGCCGCGAAGACATCGAAGACGTAGTCTCGCGCTGGACCGGGGTGCCTGTCACTTCGATCAAGGAAGAAGAGACCCAGAAGCTCCTCCGCATCGAGGAAGAGCTGCACAAGCGCATCATTTCGCAAGACAAGGCGATCAGCGCTTTGGCGCGGGCCATCCGACGCAGCCGTGCGGGGTTGAAAAACCCGAATCGGCCCATCGGGTCGTTTTTGTTCCTTGGTCCCACGGGCGTTGGCAAAACCGAAGTTGCCCGCACTCTAGCGCAGTTCATGTTCGGCACGGAAAAGGCCCTGGTCCGCTTCGACATGTCGGAATTCATGGAGAAGCATTCGGTATCGAAGCTGATCGGCTCGCCTCCGGGATACGTTGGTTACGAAGAGGGTGGTCAACTCACGGAGCGTGTGAAGCGAGCGCCTTATTCGGTTGTCCTGCTGGACGAAATCGAGAAGGCCCACCCGGATGTCTTCAACATTCTGCTGCAGGTGTTTGAAGACGGACAACTCACCGACGGCTTGGGTAACACCGTCGACTTCAAGAACACGATTCTCATCATGACCTCGAACATTGGTGCGCGGCACTTGCAACGCCGCGAGGGTCTGGGCTTCCAGTCAAGCAAGGAAGACATGATCTCGGAAAAGGTCGAGGACCTGGTGAAGAACGAAGTCAAACGCACCTTCAACCCAGAGTTCCTGAACCGCCTGGACGAAATCATCCTGTTCAGCGCCCTGAGCGAAGGCGATCTGATCCAGATTCTGGAGCTCATGGTCAGCCAGTTGAACCAGAACCTGGCACAGAAGGCGATTACCGTCACAGTAACCGACGAGGCCAAGAAATGGATCCTCAGTCAGACGCTGGTCGACCGCAGCTATGGCGCGCGTCCCCTGCGCAGGGCTCTGCAGAAATACATCGAGGACCCGCTGTCAGAGGCACTGATTCAGGGCACGATTGCAACCCGGCCGGCGTTCATCGAGGTCTTCCTCGGGGACAACAAGCTGTTCTACCGTCCGGTGGATTCGAAGGAAACCGAAGGCGTGTTGTTATACGAGAACTCGTAGAAACACAGCTCGCTATGTTTCTACAGCCGCCAGCCACGAGCTGGCGGCTTTTGATTTCTGATGATATATAACGTGACTAGTCATGCGGATAGTCATGTGATATAGTGTGTCATGGCCAAGACGCGAGCAAACCGATTCAAGGCAAAGCGCGAGGAACTAGGTCTCACGCAGCAATCAGCCGCCACTGCCCTCGGAGTAGCAATCGCGACGTGGTGTCGGTGGGAGAGCGGCGCAAGTACACCGCTGCCTGAACACCTCAGACTCCTCGAGTTGCTTTACTACTTTGTCCATCCTGGTGAGTCTCCAGAGGCCTGCGAGCAGGCAGACGCGATGTCGCTGAATTCTCACGAATTGCAAAAGCACCTGACGACGTGCAAGCAGTGCCAACTGAGGATAGAGTTCCTTCATAGCGAGATGGACTGGATATAGCGGCGCGCAGAGGAAAGGTGAGGCTTTATCTGTGGCCACCAGAAGAAATCCGATTCGGCAGGCTGAGAGTGAGTTGGCTGAAAGTCTTTCGGCGGTTAAGGGCATTGCTTTGCAAGTCGTGGAGTTTGCGGTTTTCATGTACTGCTTGGCGACCATTCTGAGACACGCGCTAAAGTAGCTTGTCGGTCTTCGCATTCTCGTTGGCGCGATGTCTTAGCGATGTCTTAGCCCCTAGCCGCTTTCCTGGGCCTGCCTCCCAACTTGCCGTTTGCTCGCGAGGAAGCCTTCTTGGCTCTGCTGCGCGATTGGCCACCGATCTGGCCGAGTTGCGAGGCCATCCATCTTTTCGAGCCGAGAAAACCTTGCAGCAGCCCTGGCAGATAGAGGTCGGCGTCGAGTTTTGGGAAATGGAGTCCGAAGCCGGACGGTGAAATCTCAATCTCCTCGAGCTCTGATGGTTTTGCTTGCCGCAGGCCCTGAGCATCGCGCGGCGAGAAGCTGAGGTTGAGTCTGGAGCTGAGTTGCACAACGATATTGCCGCTCGATGGGTCGTAATATGCCGAGACCGCCCGCGGGAACTCTTCCTTTAATCGCTGCGCCCTTTTACCCGCTAATTCAAAATCGTCATGTGATGCCATGAATTTTCTCCCATGATCGACAAAGCTCGACGAGACGATCAGTCATCACTCGCCGGATGTCTGCGAATTCCCTTCTACTGAAGCCGTAATTCTCGCGAACCTCAACCGGACCAGAAGAGCAATTGAGATCGAGCACCGCCTCACACCCGCGTCCGATCACATGCACATGAGCCGGCCGGTGGTCATTCGGATAAATCACGACGCGTAGTCCCTTGAACCTAAGCACCGAGGGCACGCTAACATAATAACATATCCTAACCGCTTAGGATATTACCGGCTTGTATCGAGTTAAACGTCGCACTTTTCGGTTAACGCGAGTCTGCGTCGAAGAATTTCTTTATTCGCGGCCAGTATTTCTGGACGATGTATTCCGTGCTCACGTGGCCGCCGCGGTTCAATGAGTTCAACTTCACTCCGGTGCGATCCGCAAAGTTCTTTACTACCCGGTAGGGGATGTGCGGGTCGTCTTTGGCGTGGAACATCATGACCTTGGACGGCGTGATTTCGTCAATGTGATGGGCGGGATTGTAGAACTTGCCGGTGTAGAGCTTTGCCCAGTTCCTGTCGGAGAGGCGGTATCCGTGGCCAAATGCTTCTCGAATGTAGGCAGCGTAGTTGGGGTTGGAGGTTTCGGCTTTTTCCGCCTTGCGCAGAATTGCCCAGTCTACGACTGGACAATTGGCGATCACCTTCTTCACGCGGGGATTGAGTGAGGTGAGGATGGCGGCTGCGCCACCGAAGCTTCCGCCAATCACAAAGATCTCATCAGGGGTAAGCTTGAAGCGCTCGCCGAATGCGATGTCCTGCACGCCTTTTGCCATTTCGTCGATGACGTCGCGAATATCTTCGTGAGGCGAGCGGGCTAGGAATTGTCCACCGCTTTCCCAGGCGCCGCGATATCTGGGATAGAAAACCCAATATCCTTTGGTAGAAAGGAATGTCATCAGGTTCTGCTTACGCGGGATGGACGGCATTCCATCGCAGAGGATGATGGCTTTCTGCTTCTTGCCGGGGCGCGTCGGGGGCACGAACTCGGCCAGGATTTCTTTGTTGAATCTGGTTCTGAACATAGCTCATTTTGCGGGTTGATCGATTTCTCTGCAACTCTGTTTGTCCGGCGGAACCTGCATTTTCACGGCTCCCGGCGACAGCAGATTCCTCGCTTCGCTCGGAATGACAATCTGATGTGCTTGTCTCTTAGATCCCGAAAAACCTCGAGACCTTGGGCACCCGGTGTTTATGGTGTAATTGTGGAGAGGATGACGCATGACCGGAATATCTAGGTTCGGGAAATACTTTCTTATCTCTGTTCTCTTCGCGGCGACCGCTGCCTCCCAGCAGGCTCCCGATCCGCATCAGGTGCCGGTGATGGATGGGGAGGCCGGCCCCTGTTCGGTTGCCTTCACCGTCACCGATGCCAAGGGCACGCCGGTTTACGACGCGCGTGTTCAAGTACACATTGTTTACGGATTCGCGGGGGTTCGACGGCTTGATCTTGAAGCAGCCACCAATGTCGATGGCAAGACGCAATTCAAGGGACTTCCGGAGAAAGTCAAAGGCGGGATATTGATGTTCCGCGCTTCGCAGGGGAAACGGGATGGGTCGGCGACTTACGATCCGGCGAAGAACTGCAGCGGCCAGCAGAGTTCGATTATTCTGGTGGAGAATTAAGCCTCCAGCTGTCAGCTCCCCGGCCGTCAGCTTTTACGGCGGGATTGGGCTTGTGGTGCAGAGATCCTTCGTTGGGAGTCCTTGGCTTCGCCAAGGACTCCCCTGCCTCAGGATGACAGCGGAGGGACCCGGCGGGACGCCCGCGCCTACATTTTTTAAGTTATTGCAGGATGTCCAGGGTTCGGCAGGTTCGGGTTATGGTTTCGCGTTCTTCGGGGGTGAGGCCTGCGAACTCGAATCCGTAGCGGTAGCCAGTGCGGTTGCGTACAACGCCATTGATTTTGACCGGTTTGGCGGCGATCGGAACGGAGAATTGCAGGGCGACGGACGTGCCGACGTCCCAGCCATCGACAAAGATCCCGGCCATTCCGCCCTCGTTGATGTTCAGAGAGCGCCCACGCACTTCGCGGTGTTCGACTCCGAGAATAGCTACCTTCAGTTCGGTTTCGAGTTCGTATCGTTGATAACGGCGACCGTTCAGCACGGGTTGGCGAGGATCATTCATCGGGGTAAGACTTATTTTCACACTTCAAAGGGATCATCGGCAGGTTTCGTTGAATTGTTCGGAAATTGGAACAGCACTAGGGGACGTAGGCTTTGATTCAACTGCCGGTGCCGTCCCTGCGGGACTCGCTCTGGGTTCCCGCCCTTACCCGGGACTGACGTGCCGGGCTTTCATATGCCGCCGCTACGCGGCTGGTCGAAGGTTATTCCCGGGAGGTTGTGGCGACCAACTTTGGTGTGACGGGTGTCGTCTCCTGTCGGGCTTGAAGCTTTTCCAGAATCATGGGACCTAGTTGCGAGACACTGCCGGCGCCGAGGGTCAGGATCATGTCACGGTCTTGCGCTCGGGCGGCGACCGCTTCTGCGGCTTCGGCGAACGAGGCGGCGTAGCAGGCGTCTTGTTCGGCTTTATCCTGGATGCGGCGGGCTAAAGCTTCTCCGGTTACGCCTTCGATCGGCGGTTCGCTGGCGGCGTAGATGTCGAGAATGACTAGGGAGTCGGCATCGTGAAATGCATTGACGAACTCGTCCATCAGCAACTGGGTGCGGGTGTAACGATGCGGCTGGAATACGACATGGATCTTGCAGAATCCGCACTGGCGGGCGGCGGCGAGGGTAGCGCGAACTTCAGTAGGGTGATGGCCGTAGTCGTCGATCACGCTTACACCGGCGGCGGTGCCTCGCAACTGGAAGCGACGATCGACGCCACGGAAGTTTTCGAGTGCTGAGCGGATGTGCTCTACGTTGATGTCGAGCCCGATGCCTACGGCAATTGCCGCTGTGGCGTTCAGCACGTTGTGCACTCCGGGGACGTGCAGACGAAACTCGCCTAGAGCTTTCTGCTTGAACGTAACGTGGAAGCGGCTGATCGGGCGGTACTCGCCGGGGTTGAGCACGGACTCGGCCGGCTTGATGTAGAAATCAGAACCACGACGCGTGCCGTAGGTCACAGTGCGGCGCTGAATTTGCGGAAGCATGCGGCGCAGCAAGGGGTCGTCATTGCAGAGGACGACCATTCCGTAGAACGGGACGCGATCCATGAAGTCCAGAAATGCGCGCCTGACGTCGCGCATGTTGCGATAGCAGTCCATGTGTTCGCGATCGATGTTGGTGACGACGGCGAGAATAGGCGAAAGCTTGAGGAAGGAACGGTCGCTCTCATCGGCCTCGGCGACGAGATAGTGCGATTTGCCGAGGCGGGCGTTCGATCCCATGGCGTCAACGCGGCCGCCTACGACCACGGTAGGATCGAGTTCGCCGGCGGCCAGCACGGCCGCGACCATGGACGTCGTTGTGGTCTTGCCATGCATCCCGGCGATGGCAATGCCGTACTTCAGGCGCATCAGCTCGGCCAACATTTCGGCGCGTTGAATGACGGGAACGTGCAGAGCGTGCGCCTGGGAGATTTCCGGGTTGTCCGATGCAATCGCGGAGCTGGCTACGACGACTTCAGAGCCGGCGATATTTTCGGCGCGGTGTCCGTCGAAAATTGTGGCGCCAAGGCCCGCTAAACGCTGCGTCACCGGGGAACTCTTGAGGTCGGAACCGGAGACTTTGTAGCCGAGGTTCAGCAGTACCTCGGCGATGCCGCTCATGCCGATACCGCCGATGCCGACGAAATGAATGCGTTGAATTTTAGCGAACATTTAAGTCAAGCTCTACGCTACAAGAACGACTCAATTACATACCCGACCATAGCACCGACTGCGCCGTGAAGCATTGCATCAATCGGACCGACGAAATACGCCATAGTGGACGAGGAAAGATCGACCGTAGGTGTAAAGATGCAAAGTGGACAAAGTGAATAGGCTAGAACGAAAGTCGCAGGGCTACCCGGGGGGGCGTACGCCACCATTGACAGGGGACGATATGTGAGCCACATCTGAACGATGTAACTAACGACCCCGAATAAGATGAAGAACTTGAGCGGAAGAGGACTTCTTTTCCACAGTGATCTTCGTTCTCCGCCGACCTCGCATTCCAATTCGTTCAAGCTCTTAAACATGTTATTCGATTCCTGCGAGCCGGGCAGCCATGACCGCTATGTCGCGCGCGGCGTTTGGATGCGATAAGTTGCGGGCGGCATCACCCATTTTTTCCAGCTGCGACGGATCACTGAACAGCTTGCCGACAACTTCTACAAAGCTCTCAGGGTTCAGCTTGGATTCTTCCAGCATTACCGCCGCCCCAGCACGCTCCAACGCTTCCGCGTTGCGTTTTTGATGGTCGTCGGCCGCGCGCGGAAAAGGCACAAAAACCGCGGGCTTGCCGCCGGCGGTCACTTCTGCCACAGTGCTTGCTCCGGAGCGACAGACTAGCAGGCCAGCCCGGGCAAATAGGCCGGGCATATCGTCGATGAAACGATAGATCTCAACGGAGTCGCCAAAATTCGCATAGGCCGCTTGAGCGTCATTATAGTCACGTTCGCCGGTTTGATGGACAATGTGAATTCCGGGGACGCGCTGGCGCAATGACGAAACCGAATCCATCACGACCTGATTGATCGCGTGCGCGCCCTGGCTTCCGCCGAAGACGAGTAGGGTTTTGGTGTTCCCTGGATTGCCGATCTGAAAAAAAGCCTCGCGGACGGGCACTCCGGTTACTTCGCAGTGGCGGAAGTAGCGTCCGGTTTCAGCGAAATGCACTGCGGCTCCGGAAACCAGCGGGGCCACCAGTCGATTGGCGAATCCGGGCACAAAATTGGGCTCAAAGACCAGCGTGGGCACTCGGGTCAGTATCGCAGCCAGCATCGCAGGGCCCGAGGCATAGCCGCCGACACCGATCACCACGTCGGGCCGAAACTCGGCGAGAATACGGCGCGCGTCCCACACGGCTCGGGGTAGATCGAAGATTGTCTTCACCCGAGTTTTCACGTCGACCCGGTTCAAGGCGCCAACCTGGACTAGCTTTAGTGTGAATCCTGCAGCGGGGACCAATCGGTTCTCGATGCCGCGCGCCGTGCCGATGAACAGGACTTCGGCGGCATAATCTTTCTCGAGTCGTTGGGCAATGGCGAGCGCGGGGATCACGTGCCCGCCGGTCCCGCCTCCCGCTAGAATGGCCCGCATGCAGTGACTATAAACTGGATTAGCCTATTGAAATGCGCTGGAAGTTAACCCTCTAGCTCCGTGGTCTTCCGTGGCTTATGGCCGAGCTTTGCTCGGCTGGACAGCCGGTGGCGGCTTCCCCACGTGATTTATTCGGCTTGCTTTGAAATATTGAGCAGGACTCCGATGCAACCGAGCGTGACCAGCAACGACGAGCCGCCATAGGAAACCAGAGGCAGCGGTATGCCTTTAGTGGGCATCAGCCCGAGTACCACGCTGATGTTGATGAAGGCCTGCACCACGATCATGCTGGTGATTCCAACGGCGAGAAAGCGGCCGAACATGTCCTCGGTTCGCAAGGCAGTGCGAACGCCGCGCCAGAGAAAGATAGCGAACAGCAGGACGATTACCAGCGCGCCCACCAAACCCAACTCCTCGGCAGTTACGGCGAAAATGAAGTCGGTGTGGGGCTCGGGTAGATAGAACAGTTTCTGCTTGCCCTCCATCAAACCAACGCCGGTAATCCCCCCGGTGCTCACCGCGATCAGGGATTGAATAATATGAAAGCCGCGGCCCTGCGGGTCCGAGTACGGGTTAAGGAATGCGAGGATGCGGTCACGGCGATAGGCAACATGGAAGATCAGGAAATACAGCGGCAGCAGAGACGCCAGAAATGCATACCCGAGGACGCGTAAGTCCAGCCCCGCCACGAACAAAACGCAGCCTGTAATTGCGGCGCAGGCAATCGCCGTTCCGAGGTCGGGCTGGAATACGATCAAGGCAATAAAGATCAGGGTCGGGACGACGGCGGGCAGAACCGTGTTCCGCCAGTCTTTCATGGATTTCGTGCGGCTCTCCAGAAAGAATGCGAGGAAAAGAATGAGCGCCGGTTTCGCCATTTCAGACGGCTGAAAAGAGAGCGGCCCCATATGAAACCAACGGTGCGTATGGTGCGCGCGATCCAGGAAAAATACCGAGATCAGAAGCAGGGTGGTCATTCCGAGCAGCGAAAAAACCACCGCAGGATGCTTGTAGCAGCGATAGTCGATTTTCATCGCCAGCACCATCGCCAGAATCCCACCTGCCGCCCAACCCAGCTGCCGGATCAGGAAAAAATAACCAGAGCCGTAGCGCTCTTTTGCCATGACAGCAGAAGCACTGAAAACCATGACCAGCCCAATAAAGATCAGGAGCAGGGTCACGGTAAACAGCCATCCATCGACGCTAACGCGCTTCGCCACGGTTCAGAGCCTTTTCACCACAGAGACACCGAGAATACGGAGGAAGACTAATTCATATCACTTTTCGAAATCGTTGGAGTTGTCTTCGAGTGTTCCCGCGAGATATGAGCGTTTTGTCTTTCTCACAATGTAGACAAGGCTCCCACGACTTCCTTGAAGACCTTTCCACGGTGTTCGTAGTTGCGAAACTGGTCGAAGCTGGCGCAGGCGGGAGCGAGCAACACAATGTCCCCAGGCTTGGCATCCGCGGCGGCATGCCGGATCGCGGTCTCGAGAGTTTCGACATGATCGATCTGAGCCGCCCCCTTGATTTGGGATTCGATCTTCGCGGCCGCCGCCCCAATGGTGTAAACCCGCTTGACGCGTTGCCGGAGCAAGTTGTTGAGGACGGTGTAATCACTGCCTTTGTCCTTCCCCCCGAGAATGAGGTGAATGTTGGAGGGGAAGGATTCGAGCGCCTTGATGGTCGCGTCGACGTTGGTGGCTTTGGAATCGTTGTAATAGTCCACCCCGCGAACCGTCGCAACATGTTCCAGGCGGTGCTCAACCGCTTTGAAATCGTGCACAGCTTTCCGAATCCGGTCGGGCTCACAGCCTAAGAGGGCGCCAACGCAAACTGCGGCCAAAACATTTTCTACATTGTGCGCGCCTTTCAATGGAATCTCGGAAATCAGCATCATCTCCCGCTGGCCACTGCGCTCGCGGAAAAAGACCCGGCCGTCGTGTGCAAACGCGCCCTGCTTGACTTCCCTGGTCCGACTGAACCAGAACACTTGAGCCTGAGTCCGTGCTGCCATTTCAACGCAGGTCAAATCGTCGGCGTTGAGCACGGCAAAGTCTTCCGCCAGCTGATTTTCGAAGATGCGCGCCTTGGCGTCAGTGTAAGCAGCGAAGGTGCGATGGCGGTCGAGATGATCGGGAGTGACATTGAGAACTACGGCGATTCGCGGGCGGAATGTCTGGATGGTTTCGAGCTGAAAACTTGAGACCTCCAACACGGCGATGGTGTCAGCGGTCGCGCCTTCGACCAGTGAAATCGCAGGCGTGCCAATATTGCCCCCGACTGCGGCCCGGTATCCACCCGCATTTACAATTTCGCCGGCCAAAGTCGTCGTGGTGGTCTTGCCGTTCGATCCCGTGATGGCAACGATGCGTCCCGGGAAAAACTGAGAGGCCAGCTCGATTTCTCCGATGACGTTTTCTCCCAGGGCCCGCGCTTGAACCAGCGGCGGCGCATCTGTGGGAACGCCTGGGCTCACTACAATGAGGTCCTGGCCGCCGAAAGATCGCTCCCCATGCCCGCCCGTCTCCACCGCGATGCCCTGATCGAGCAACACCGGAATCTCGTCCTTCAATTGATCCTGAGGCTTGGTGTCCGAAACCGTCACGCGCGCGCCCTTGGCTTTCAGAAAAAGTGCCGAGGCGACACCGGACTTTCCGAGTCCGACGACCAGCACGCGTTTGTCGAGTACATTCACAAGATCCTATTTCATCACAGAGTCACAGACTTACAGAAAAACCAAGAAGTATCCTTAATGGCTCGGCGTTCCCACTCGCGAAAGTCTGATTATTCTTTTCTTCGTCTTCTCAGTGTCTCAGTGTTTCTATGGTGAATTCTTATCTTAATTTCAAGGTCGTCAGCGCGAATAACGCGAATACCAGCGATGCAATCCAGAAGCGCACAATGATTTTAGACTCGGACCAACCTAGCAACTCAAAGTGGTGATGAATGGGCGCCATCTTGAAGATACGCTTTTTGCGAAGTTTGTAGGATCCCACTTGCAGAATAACGGAAACCGCTTCGATCACGAATATGCCACCGATGAAAGGCAGGAGCAATTCCTGCTTGATCATCACCGCGACCGTCCCGATTGCGCCGCCTAGCGCGAGTGAACCCACGTCTCCCATGAATACCTCGGCGGGATGGGCGTTGTACCAGAGGAAGCCGATTGCCGCTCCCACCATGGCGCCGCAAAAAATGGTCAATTCGCCGACCTGTGGCATGCGCTCCAGTTCAAGGTACGAAGCGAATGTCGCATGGCCGCTGACGTAAGTAAGCACTGCCAAAGCTCCGGCGGCGATCACGGTACAACCGATGGCCAGTCCGTCCAATCCGTCGGTCAGGTTCACCGCGTTGCTGGATCCTACGATCACCAGCACGACGAAGGCGATAAATGGCAGAAATGCCAAGGGCCACAAATGGGGATAGTGCTCCAGAGTTCCGATCACGAGGTCAGGACGGAATTGTTTGAAGAAAGGAACCAGCAGCTTAGTGGAATAAAGTCCTCGCGTCTGCATGGCAATCAGCGCGACCGCGATCAGAATGCTGGTGGCGATCTGGTATCCAATTTTTGCTTTACCGGTCAATCCCAGGTTCCTGCGATGCACCACCTTGATGTAATCGTCACTGAATCCGATAGCGGCAAAAGCGGAAGTGGCGAAAACGGCAATCCACACGAAGCGATTGGTCAGATCAGCCCATAACAAGGTTGGAATCACAATGGAGATGGCGATTAACAAGCCGCCCATAGTCGGGGTGCCTGCTTTTTTCTGGTGAGCTTTTGGTCCTTCCTCGCGGATGTACTGGCCAATCTGAAATTCACGGAGGCGATTGATAACCAGGGGGCCGACGATGAGTCCGGTAAACAGAGCGGTCAGGCTTGCGAACGCAGTCCGAAAGGTCAGGTAGCGGAAGATGCGAAACGGTGGGAAGTAATGAAACAGCTTTTCGTACAACAGCCAATAGAGCAATCAGCCTCCGTTTTCGTCGTTGGTCGTTGGTCGTTAGTCGCGGCGCCACCTCGACTAAGGACGGCGGACTGATGACTGTTGCGACTGCCACTTCTCGAGCGCCCGTTCCAGCTTCACACCGCGCGATGCCTTCAGCAAGACCACATCTCCGTCGCGGGCTTCGCGGGCCAGCCATTGGCCTGCTTCTTCCGGCGTGGCGACGAACTCTGCCTGCATCCCGGCCCGGGCAGCGGCTTCGACCATTTGCTTCGCCTGACCTCGCACTCCCAGCAACAAATCAATTTTGTTTGTCGCAATGTGCTCGCCAGCCTGACGGTGAAGGTCATCGCCCGCGGGGCCAAGTTCGAGCATCTCGCCCACTACAACGATCCGGCGTTTTGCGGGCATCGCTGCGAGCGCATCAACCATAGCGTCCAAGGCTTTCGGATTGCAATTGTAGCAATCGTTAATGACTACGATGTTACCCAGCTTGACGACCTGCCCTCGCTTGTCCGCCGGCTCCAGGGAGGCCAAGGCCGCAACGGTCTCGGAAGGGCTTATGCCCCGCTCCAATCCAACCGCGGTTGCGGCCAGCGCATTGTAGATGTTGTGCGTGCCAACCAGGTGCAAAACGGCCTTCTCCCGGCAACTCCCGACTACTAGGTCGAAAGCAGATCCCTCCGATCCCAGCGGTTGAATGTTTTCAGCACGCACATCTGCGGTCGCGCGCATACCGTACAGAACTACCTTGCCGCGAAACTCTCGGCCGAACTGTGAAACATACTCGTCATCAGCGTTGAGCACTGCGGTGCCAACCGCCGGCAAGGCTTCAATCAATTCGTACTTCGCGCGGGCGATTCCCGCTACCGAGTCGAAAAACTCCAGGTGGACGGGCGCTACATTCGTCACCACTCCAATTTCGGGTTGCGCTATTTTCGCAAGGGCGGCAATTTCGCCCGCATGCGACATGCCCATTTCGATGGCCGCGATATCGTGTTCCGGCTCGATCTTCAACAGCATCAACGGAAGGCCAAAATGATTGTTGAAATTGCCTTCGGATTTCAGTACCCGAAAGCGAGTCGAGAGCACATGCGCAACAGCTTCTTTGGTGGTGGTCTTTCCCGTCGATCCAGTCACTCCGATCAGTGGCTTTCCCCACAACCGCCGAACCGCGCTGGCCAGGGTCTGCAACGCAGACAGAGTGTCGTCCACCGTTATCAGTTGAGTTTTCCCGGAGTATCGAGTCAACTGGTCTTTACGAATGACCGCGGCCACGGCGCCTTTTTCCAGCGCGTCGTTCACGAAATCGTGGCCGTCCGTGCGTTCGCCCTTGACCGCAAGGAAAAGCTCCCCCGGTTGAATGGTGCGGGAGTCAATGGAATATCCTTGCGCCACAGCTTTCGGGTCAAAGTCGTCAGCGGCAGAAAGAAACTCGGCAAGGCGTGAGAGCGGCAGCTTCATGAGTTCTTTCCGGCAGCAGCGTTCGCAGCTTCACAACTATATCCGGACTCGCGCAAGATCTGGCGGGCCACTTCGACGTCGTCGAAAGGGTGCGAGCCTTCTCGAGTGACCTGCACCTTTTCGTGACCCTTACCTGCGATCAGAACAATATCGCCCGGCCGGGCTTCGCGGATGGCCAGAGCAATTGCCATTTTTCGGTCCGGTTCCACTTTGTATTTCGCTTCGGCGCGCTGCAACCCGACCATCGCGTCGTTGATAATGTCCAGCGGATCCTCACTACGCGGATTGTCTGAAGTCAACACCACGAAATCGCTGCCCCGACCCGCAGCTTCTCCCATCAGAGGCCGCTTGGCACGGTCGCGATCGCCGCCGCAGCCGAAAACGGTGATAACTCTCCCCTTCTGTTTTGCCTGTTGAACGAACTCTCTCGCCAGCGCGGTCAGATTGCGCAGCGCGTCGTCAGTGTGGGCATAGTCCACAACGACTGTAAACGGTTGTTGGCAATCGACACGCTCGAAGCGGCCAGGCACGCGCGATAGATTGGCAATTCCTCCGGCGATCGCATCCGGCTTGCACGAACGCGCGTAGGCTGCTCCTGCCGCGGCGAGAATGTTGTACACGTTCACTTTGCCGATCAGTGGCGAGAAAACAGGCAGAACTTCGTCCGGCGTGACCAGGTCGAAACGCGTGCCTCGGGGCGTGATGTCGACTCTCTCCGCGCGCATGTCACCGCTCGTCAAACCATAAGTCAATACTGCAGAACCGTGCTTCTTGCTGATTCTTGCCAGCTTCTCGCCGTATTCGTCCTCGGCATTCAGCACGGCAACGCGTGGCGGATCCGTACCGCAACCTTCGAACAGCATCCGCTTCGCAGCGAAGTATTCTTCCATGCTCTGATGATAGTCGAGGTGGTCTCGCGTGAGATTCGTGAATAGAGCTACGTCGAATGGGATCCCGTAAACGCGTTGCTGAACCAGAGCGTGCGAGGAAACCTCCATCACCGCTTCTGTTGCACCGTCGCCCAGAGCATTGGCCAGGATGCGGTTCAAATCCAAACTTTCTGGCGTGGTATGCGGGGCGGGCAGGGCTTTCCCAGCCACATGATATTCGATTGTCCCCACCAATGCGCTCTTGCGATTAGCGGTGGACAAGATTGATTCGACAATGAACGCAGTTGTGCTTTTACCGTTTGTGCCAGTGATGCCTGTGATTGTTAGTCGCTCAGCGGGGCGTCTATAAAAGTTCGCGCTCAATCGCGCCAGAGCACGGCGTCCGTGAGGCACTTGTGCCCAAGCTACGCCCTCCCGAGGCGGTTCACCAGCTGAGTCGCTGACGATTGCCACGGCGCCGGCGGCGATCGCTCGGTCGATGAATAGGTTCCCATCGCTGGCTTCGCCTCGCATTGCGACAAACACGTCGCCCGGCTTTATCCGGCGTGAGTCGTACTCCAGGCCGCTCACACTCGGATTGCCGCTCTGGGCGAGGATCTCCGCGCCATGCAGAAACTGAAGGAAATTCATCGGGATTCTAGTTTGAGCTTACTCCAAATCAGCCTCGTGGACGTGGGCACTGTCGCGGCCGTCAGGAGGCGTCCGGGTCTACATGTGCGCTAGCGGCTGAATTTCACCGTCACCCGCGATCCTGTGGCGACGTGCGATCCCGCCGCGGGAGACTGCTCCCGGGCCAAACCGCTGCCCACGGCGTCCAGATCGAGACCGTTGTCCTCGGCCAGTTCGATCGCGCCCCGCACGCTTTTGCCGGCAAATGACGGCACCACAATTCCACCCTTCTCCGCGTCCAGCACAACCGTTCCGCTCGATGGGAGACGATCGAGAAGGGCCGTCGAGCCGGGCGGCGAGTTTTCCACCACGGGAGGTTGTTTTGATTCGGCAGTCGCTGTTTGCAGAGTTTCTCGCTCGTGCAGTGCGGCCGGGTGCACCGGGCTTTCACTCGGGTCTGCCGGGGCACTCGTTACCGTGTTCGGCGGGGTCGGAGGTGGACTCGGGTTTGAGGATTCCGCCACCTCCAAGGTCTCTCCTAAATGGTCGGGAGATCCCTCCGCGAGTTCCTGCGCTTTCACATGACTTGAAGCCAACAGCATCTGCCGGCTCCTCGGAAGTTCTACATCGTGCGGAACGTGCAGATATTCCAAAACCTGTTGCGTGATTCGATGGAACACTGGCGCTGAAACCTGTCCGCCCTGATGGAGGCCGACGGCAGAATCCAGAATCACCGCAACCACAATCGCGGGGTTATTCAAGGGCGCAAACCCTGCGAACGAAGCCACGTACTTGGTCTTTGAATAAGCGTGTGTTGCCGGGTCTACTTTTTGTGCGGTTCCTGTTTTGCCGGCGGAAGAGTAGCCTTCAAGGACTGCTTTTTTTCCCGTACCTTCAAGCACGACCTTTTGCATCATCTGCTTCATTTCCGCCGCCGTCATCGATGAAATGACGCGCCGGTCGTCAGCGGGATGAAAGGCAACGGTCTGCGGGGTGGGTTGTGGATCAGTCGTCCCCGCGACAATCCGTGGGGGCACTTGTACCCCGTCGTTGGCAATCGTCGACACCAACAGTGCCAGCTGCAGGGGTGAGATTCCGATCTCCTGACCCATGGAGATCGCACCAATCGAAACTTTCGACCAGCGGCTCACCGGCTTGGTCAAGCCCCGCGTTTCACCCGGCAGCTCGATTCCCGTTTGCTGGCCGAAGCCGAACGCACGAATATATTTGTAAAATCGATCTTCGCCCAGGCGAAGCGCGATCTTGATGGCTCCCACGTCGCTCGATTCGGCCAGAACGCCCCAAACCGGTAGCAGTCCATGCGGCCGGCTATCGCGAATGCGCATGCCATTGATGACAATCGATCCCATCTGGCAGTCGAACACTTCGTCAGGACGGGTTAACTTTTCTTCCAGTGCCGCGGAAATGGTGACGACTTTGAAAGTCGAGCCGGGCTCGTAGACGTCGCTGACAGCGTGGTTCTTCAACCGCTCGGGGGTAATTTCCTTCGTTAGGTTCGGGTTGAACGTGGGCTGGTTGGCCAGCGCCAGGATTTCGCCTGTGTGCGGATTTTGTACAATGACCGTGCCGGTCACCGCGTGGGTCTCCTGCATTGCGGTCGCGAGTTCGCGTTCGGCAATGTATTGGATTTGCTCGTCGATGGTGAGCACAACATTTTCGCCCGGCTCCGGCTGTTTCTCCACGCTGCCGAACCACTTCTTGTGAGCGTCGACCGAGATCAGCATGCGACCCGGACTGCCACGCAGCTCGTTATCGTATTGGCGCTCAATTCCGCTCAGGCCTTCGTCGTCCATGCCGACGTAACCTAAGACCTGGGCCGCCAGTTCACGCTTGGGATAAAACCGCTTGGATTCTTTCTGGAAGTAAATGCCGCGCAGGTTCAGCGCCCGAATGCGATCCGCGGTCTCCACATCTGCCTTGCGCGCGACCCAGCAAAACGTCCTTGCGGCTTTGCATTTGGCCAGGGTCTCACGAGGATCGGTATTGGTGATTTTCGAAATCAGCGAGACCGTCCCGGCTAAATCGGGAATTTCGGTGGGCACTGCGAAAGCGGAATCAACTGAGATCGACATCGCCAGTTCGCGGCCAGTGCGGTCATAGATGATTCCGCGCCTGGCTGATACTTCTTCCGTGCGCTCGCGCTCGTGAATGGCCCGCTTTTCAAAGCTGCCGTACCGAAAGATTTGTAGATAGACCAGACGCAGGCAGATTCCACCGCACCATAACACGAGAATCGAGGCCAGCAAGTAAAGCCGGAGATTGGTGCTGATGCGGGGTGTGTTGGCAGCCACGGATCGCGCTCGCTAGACAAAACATGGCGGCCCGCCACATAAGGGAAGCCGCCAGAAACCTGGGCCACGAGTTTGCACCGATATCCACGGATTTCTTTTTTATTTCTTGCCTGAATCCGTGTTCATCCGTGTAAATCCGTGGCCAACTCTTTCCGTGGATGGGCGAGACGCCCGTCCTCCACGCCCTTACGGAACTGAAACTACAGATACCGTATTGCTGGCCATCACCGGCGCGCCGGCATCCAGCGGGGTGGAATCCATGCGGATCACCTGGCCCGCCTGGGGCGGTTGCATTCCATACTGCCGCGCCAGCTTGTCGATGCGATCCGGAGAGCGCAGCGATGCTTCTTCCAGCCGGAGGGTACGATTCAGCTCCGACAGCCCGTTGCGTTCGTTCTTCATGAACTCGATCTTGTAGCCGTACTCGATGGCCTTGAAGTGTTGCCAGGTGTAAGTCATGACCAGCAGGAAAAGGCAACTGAGCGCTACGCCGAACTGCCTCATCTCACGACTGCGCCGAGGATCTTCAACTTTTACCAGTCGCGAATTGTCGATCGGCTTGGCGAAGTAGATTTCCGGAGTGCCGGTCCAACACGGTTTCCTCCGCCGACCCCGAACGGCGCCCTGCATCGCTACGGCTGCTGCGGCCATTTACGCCACCCCAAGTAATTTCGAGTCAAATGCTCGTTCGCATTCCGTGGGTGTGTACCAATACCCCGGCCTCGTCTCCTGAGAGTCGGTGGTCTTGCGAGCATGCTTCTCCGCACGCTCGACCGTTGAAATCAATTCGTCAATCAAAGTGCCCGTAAACATGACCAGCCTCCGTTTTGCTTTGCTCTCCCCACTCAGTCTCTCCGGGGCGGCATCGAGAGAAGGTAGAGATTCGGTTTTTCGCCCTGTTTGTGAGAGGCGATGCCGTCCCGGAAACTCTTGCAAGCTTGTCATCCCTTGTGAAACGATGGATGTGCAATTTGTCCGTGCGAGCCGACAGCTGATTCCTCGCTTCGCTCGGAATGACAACCTTTAAAGAACTAAACTCTTTCTGCGGCGCGCAATTTTGCGCTGCGCGAACGCGGATTGCGTTCTATCTCTTCTTCCGTGGCGGTTACCGGCTTCTTGGTCAAAAGCTCGTAGTAACCCTGCTTCACGCCATCGCGAAGAGCATCTTTTACAACGCGGTCCTCGAGCGAGTGGAAGCTGATGATCACCAGCCGTCCGCCCGGTTTGAGCACCCTCGGGGCTGCATCGAGCAGCGCCCGCAGGTCGTTCAACTCGTTGTTTACGAAGATTCGGAGTGCCTGGAAAGTTCTGGTCGCCGGATGAATCCTTCTTTCTGCCTGATTCATTGGCCGGGCCGCGGCTGATATGACATCCGCAAGTTGTGCGGTAGATCGTATCGGCCGCGACCGGACAATGGCTCTGGCGATTCTCCGCGACCTCCTTTCCTCACCGAATTCGTAAATCAGATTGGCGAGTGTGACCTCGTCGACCTGGTTTACCACTTGTTCGGCGGTGCGCTCGGCTTGCGGATTCATTCGCATGTCGAGCGGTCCTTCCGCCTGAAAACTAAAGCCTCGCGCTGCGTCGTTGAGTTGCAAGCTGCTTACACCTATGTCGGCCAGCAAACCGTCGATGGTCGCTGGTCGTTGGTCGTTGGCAAGTTCGGCGAACGATCTGTGCAACAACGTAACCATCGGCCAATCGGCATCCCCTTGCAGCTTGGCGCGCGCGGTTGCGAGCGCCGCAGGATCTTTATCGAGCCCAATCAAATGACCCGGTGCGCCGAGGCGTTTTGCGATTTCGAAACTGTGCCCGCCCAGGCCCACCGTAGCGTCGATATACGTCCCGCCGCGCTTGATAGCTAAAAAGTCGATCGCTTCTTTTAAAAGAACCGGAACATGGTCCGTCTTGCTTCCACCGCCATGCCCAACCCCCTGAGGGGTGTCTGTTGAACCCTCGGCCACTAGATGCCCAATTCGTCGAGCGTCTTCTCATCCTCAGCCGTGAACTTCTCTTCTTCCATCTGCTGCCTGTACGCTTGGAGGTTGCGGACTTCCAGATACGTCTGGTATCCGCTCACCGCCACTTCGCCCTTGATCTGCGCCGCATCGCGCAACAGTTGCGGCATCAGTAGCCGCCCCTGTCCGTCCATCTCGACTACCTGGCCCCAATAATTCACCTTGCTCAAGAACTTTTTCTTCGTCGGGTTGAAGGTCGACAGCCCTGCCAACTTCTGTTCGATCCGCTCCCATTCCTCGAAGGGATATACTTGAGCAACCTTGCCATCGAGGCTGGTGATGTAGAATTGCGTGCCGTACTTCTCGTCGATCACGCGCTTGAATTCCGCGGGGACCTTGAGCCGTCCTTTTTCGTCGACGCGAGTTGGGTGATTGCCGCGAAACATGTGTTCTGCCCTTTACCGGGGGCCAAAATCTCTTGGCAGCTATCGCCGCAAGAACGAGGGAGGTAAAAGCAGTCAAAATGCTGGTCGATTGCGGTTCGTTCGGGCCTTTTATGGGGGTGTCAGCTTCAAATTCCACTGGCGCCTCTCAGTTTCCAATCCTGCCCATGACCTCTACCGCCACGACCATTTCTTACCACTTTTGTCCACATCTTACGCCTAAGCTGTTTGTTGTCAACAACAAAGTTGTAGGTAGTCAGAGTGAGACAAGCCCCAATCAAGAAAGCACCAGAAATTGTGGCTAACTGACAAGGTGACCCCAAGGGATGGGGTTTAGAACTATGGTTCGGATTTCTAACCTTCGTTATTTCTTCGCTTTAGACGATTTCTCTAGCCGTGCCGAACTTGTGGAAATCGGCCGATCCCTAGACGAAATAGTCTAATAACGAGCAGTTCCGGTGGATATCTCGTCATCCGTTCAGCAATGATCTACCGCGTTCAGTTCGAGCAGTGGGTGCCGGTCGTGACCGATCTGGTCTTCCGGTTCTTCGCTAATCCCAACAATCTGCCTCGCATCATGCCGCCAGAGACTGAAACCAAGTTGGCTGGTCTGAGACTCGTGGCGCCTCCGGCCGCTCCCAACGGGCAATCTGCTATGGCAATCACCGATTCGCTGGCAGGCGTTGGTTCGGAGATCGTGACGTTTTTTCGTCCTCTCCCGTTTCTTCCTCTCTGCGCGCAATGGACTGCCTTGATCACCGAGTTCGAATGGAACCATCACTTCGCCGACATCCAGAAAAAAGGACCGTTCAAGCAATTCCAACATCGTCATGAATTCTCCGCGGAGACGCGAAACGGAGCGCATGGAACGAGGGTCCACGATTCAATTGAATACGATCCCGGATTCGGCGCGTTGGGCGATCTGGGTCAAAAGTTTTTCATTGCACCCAACCTTAAGCAAACATTTGAATACCGGCAGAGGATGCTGGAAAAGCTGTTTGCCTGAAAGCGAGCGCACGTGCAGCTTGGAAGCTCCCGGCTATTTCATCGGCTCTACAACGACAGCGGTACCGTAGGCCAGCACCTCGGTGACACCCTGCATGATCTCGGTGGCGTCGTAGCGGGCGCCCACAACCGCGTTCCCACCGAGTTCAGCGGCGTGCTGCAGCATCAGATCAAATGCTTCGGAGCGGGTCTTCTCGCACAGATTGGTTAGAAGCGTGATATTACCGCCCAGAATAGTCTGCAATCCCGCGCCAATCGTGCCGAAGATGGACCGCGAGCGAACCACGATGCCGCGTACCACGCCCAGACTGCGAGTCACGCGAAATCCATCCAGTTCAAACTGCGTAGTCACCATATTGTGAGCGACCATTCGCCCCGGCGCGCTGTAGCTCATGCCCATTAGGTTCGTCCTCTCTTGCAGGGTTGTCGAAACGTACGTTTCTACGGTAGCTGAAGCTCTGGACCTCGGCCGTCACGCAATACGCTATTCCAATTCCGACCTAATCACAAATGCCTGCTCGCTCCGATCATATTCCACGCGGAGCAGGTTCGGCTTACAGCAGACCTGGCAGTCTTCAATGTAGGACTGCCGAGTCCCAGCCGACTCATCGACGGTTGTCCTATTCGACTGGCCGCAACCTGCGCATTGGAATCTGGCGTCCACCACACCATTGTAGGGTTCGCCGCTCGGCCTGGTCGGCGAATTGGCGATTTGCATGCCGCAGCCGCCTTTTTACAGTTTGTTAATACTACTGTCGCCAGTCGTTCACGAAGTTCTGGTTAACCTGTGATCCTGCATGCAACTCAACTGTTCTTGCAAGTCTTCCAGGAGGAAATCTATGTCAAGAGTTACGAACTGGAAAGCGACGGCTTTCTCCGCAGTTCTTCTGCTGGCGGTATCAACGCCACTGCTCAATGCAGTATCACCAACTCAATCTCCCAGCGGACCATTCCAGCGCGTTCTGCTGGTCAGCATCGACGGCATGCATGCCGTCGACTACCTGAACTGTTCGCAAGGAGTCAAAGGAATAAACGGCGGACAGCCGTACTGCTCGAACCTGGCCAAACTGGGTGCAACTGCCGTGAACTATCTGGATACCAGCACATCGCGACCCTCCGATTCATTCCCCGGCTTGATGGCAATTGTAACCGGGGGCACGCCGCGCCTCATGGGCGTGTTTTACGATGTTGCCTACGACCGGGTCTTCGCTCCTCCGATCAAAACTACAGGCAACGGCCTCAAGGGTGGACCTTGTACGGCGGGCCGGGCTAACGGCACCACCACCGAGTATGAAGAGGGCATCGACATCAACCAGAAGTTCTTGAATGGAGTCGACGGCATCAGTACCAAGAACGGGGATGGCGGAATCACCTCGATTGATCCGGCAAGGCTGGAACGCGATCCGTTTAACAACTGCCTTCCGGTCTACCCCTGGAACTTCGTCCGGACGAACACAGTTTTCGGCGTGATTCACGCCGCTGGCGGTTACACTGCCTGGTCCGACAAGCACCCAGCATACTCCTCGGTTGCCGGCCCCGGTGACGGCACGAACCTGGACGATTTCTATTCGCCCGAAATCAATTCGGAAGTGGTTGCCTTGAAGGGGGTCACAACCCCGCTTGGGCTGGCCTGCGATCCCATTCCGGACCCGGGGGCAGATCTTAGCGCCTGGACCAACAGCTTTCTAAACATCCAGTGCTATGACACTCTCAAGGTGAACGCCATTCTCAACGAAATCGATGGCCTCAGCCATAACGGTAAGAAAAAAACCCAAGTTCCCACAATCTTCGGCATGAATTTCCAGACCGTGAGCGTAGGACAAAAGTTGATCGAAGCCACGATGGGCAAGGGCGGTTACCTTGACGGAATGGGCACTCCCAGCGCCTTCTTGCTCCAGGAGATTCAGTTTGTTGACGCCGCGATCGGAGAATGGACCGCGGAGCTACAAAAGCAGGGTTTACTGGACTCGACGCTCATCATCATCACTGCCAAGCACGGTCAGAGTCCAATCGATTCTCAACGCTATATCGGGATTACCTCGTCCGGGCCAGTGACGACCTCGCCGAGCCGGCTGATCGACGACTGCCTGCCGCCTTCCGAGTCAAACGCAGGTGGGCAAATCGGCCCCACGGAAGACGACGTTTCGCTCCTGTGGCTGAAATCTTCCTGCAACGCGGCCACCGAGGTCGGGATACTGGAAACCCAATCTCCGGCATCGAATAACGTTGCCGGCATCGGCGAGATCTTCTGGGGGCAATCTATTAACCAACTTTTCAACCCCCCAGGCATCCCGCCAAACGGCGACCCGCGAAGTCCGGACATCGCGGTTGCCCCGAATGTGGGCGTAACCTACTCAGGGAGCACCGCGAAGCAGGCCGAACATGGCGGCTTCTCGCATGACGACACGAACGTAATGATTTTGGTGTCGAACCCGAGCTTCAAAGCCAAGACCCTAACCACTCCGGTACAGACGGCGCAAGTCGCTCCAACCATTCTGAAGGCGCTCGGGTTTAAACCTGAGAGCTTGCAAGCAGTTCAAATACAAGGGACTGAAGTGTTGCCGGGAATTTTTGGCGGAAAGAAACAACCGTAACAATCTTGCAACGCTGGCGGGGAGCGCGCAAGCTCCCCGCTTTTTTGTCGCCACACACTGTGATTAAGGTCGACCGTTCCAGTAAAGGTGGCAATTCTCGATTTCCCTCTATAATGTCGCTTCCTATTTCTTGGAGGCCGAATGATCTCCCGCCGTCATTTTGTGCAGCTGGGCTCGATGTCCGGTACCGTGCTTGGCATGAGTTCGTTCGCGCATGGCGGCGTCCAGGAATCCGCGCTCCCCCGGTCGATTGCGGCTCTGAAATCGATGAAGGATCAGGCTACGCCCATCACTCTTGAGGAGCGGCGTGAGCGGCAGGCAAAAGCGCGCCGTCTGATGGAATCGAATCGCATCGATGCTCTATTGCTCATGGAAGGAACCTCGCTGAAGTACTTCACCGGAATCGACTGGTGGGGCGGGGAGCGGTTGTTCGCGATGGTTCTGCCTGCCAAAGAGGCAGCATTTTATGTGTGTCCGGCGTTTGAAGAAGGGCGGGCGCGGGAGCAAATTGCGAAGTCTCCGGACGGCGAACGCGCCGATGTGCGTATATGGCAGGAAGACGAGAGTGCATATCAGCGGCTGACGCAGGGACTGAGAGATCGCCGGATTTCCACCGGAACGCTGGGCATGGAAGAAACGATGCGCTTCGCTTTCAGCAATGGAATTGCCCAGGCAGCGCTGCACGCCAACATCGTCAGCGGCACGCCCGTGACTGCTGGATGCCGCATGATCAAGAGCGATCACGAGATTGAGCTGATGCGCTTAGCGAACAAAGTTACGCTCACGGCCTATGAAGCCACTTATCACGCCCTCAGGGAGGGCATGACGCAGACTGAAGTTGCGGATTTGATCGGCGCTGCCTACACGCACTTGGGCTTCCCCGGAGAAGCCAGCGTGCAAGTGGGCGGATACTCTGCATTGCCGCACGGTTCGGCTGCGCCGCAGGTGATTCGCGAGGGAGCAATCGTGATGGTCGATGATGGCTGCACCGTCGAAGGTTATCAATCTGACATCACGCGTACATTTGTTCTGGGCAAAGCCTCGGACAAAATGAAAAATGTTTTTGACATTGTTCATCAGGCGCAAACCGCGGCGCTTAAAGCTACACGACCGGGCGTGCAGTGCCAGGCCGTCGATACGGTAGCCCGAAAAGTAATTACCGATGCCGGATACGGCCCGGATTACAAATATTTCACGCATCGCCTAGGGCACGGCATCGGCATGGATGGCCACGAGTGGCCGTACCTGGTGCGAGGCAGCACGACTCCGCTGGCGCCAAACATGACGTTCAGTGATGAGCCGGGAATCTACATTCGGGGAGAGTTTGGCATCCGCCTGGAAGATGACATGCGCATCACTGAGGACGGTGCGGAATTGTTTACGCCGCAAAGTCCGTCATTGGAAAATCCGTTCGGTGCAGCGTGATCAAAATATGATGCGGGGGATCGGGAGTGTACTGCTGCTGGCCGTCGCGAGTGCCGTGCCGAGTTTTGCCGTTGAAGCTCCCTCTGCCCCGACGTACGGTGTCCGCATGGAACAAGCGTGGATCCCAATGAAAGACGGCGTTCGTCTCTCTGCCACGCTGTACGTCCCGAATGGCGCCGAACCAACCGAGAAGTTCCCCGCCATCCTCGAGTATCAGCCTTACAGAAAAGATGACGCCATGGCCGCGCGCGACTACAGCGTCTATACATACTTCGCCCGCCGCGGCTACGTGTGCGCTCGGGTGGACATTCGCGGTTTCGGCACAAGTGAGGGCGCTCCGACCGATCGCGAATATTCGGAGCAAGAGCAAGCTGATGGTTTGCAGATAATCTCCTGGCTCGCGCGGCAGGCGTGGTCGAATGGCAATGTCGGAATGATGGGAATTTCGTGGAGCGGGTTTAACGCGCTGCAAATGGCCATGCTTCACGCTCCAGAACTAAAAGCAATTCTCGCAGTGGATGCAACGGCGGAGTTGTTTCACGACGACATTCACTACATCGATGGAATGGTCCACATCGACGAATTTGAACTGAATATGGACATGGCTCCCGGGATGACCGGAGCGCCTGACTATACTTTGGATGAGAAAACTCTAGGGCCACGCTTCGAGGCTGCCCCTTGGTCGTTGCTCTACCTGAAACATCAGCAAGATGGGCCGTTCTGGCGGAGCCCGGTTCGTCCGCTGAGCGAGATCACGACTCCGAGTTTTCTAATCGGTGGTTTGCAGGACGGTTATCGCGATAGCGTCCCGGCCATGCTCGAACAAACCAAAGCCACGATTAAAGCGATCATCGGACCATGGAACCACAGCTTCCCTGACGATGCTGATTTTGGACCCCGCGTCGAATGGCGCGACCAGGCTGTGCGCTGGTGGGACTATTGGCTCAAAGGACGCGACACAGGCGTCCTTCTAGACCCCAGGCTGGTGATTTACATGCAGCATTGGCGTCCGCCCGATCCGAATCTCGAGACCGTCCCCGGCGAATGGCGGCGCGAAGAAGGATGGCCCCCGCGTGATGTCGCACCGACTACGTTGTTTTTGCAACCGAATCACACGCTCGCCAGCGCGATTCCCGAGAAAGAAACCCATCAGCTCAAGTACGTTCCATCGAGTGGCGTCGAATCGGGTTTCTGGTGGGGTGAATTGCTAGTCGATCCGCGTCCGGTGGACGCCTTCAGCCTGGTCTATGATTCGGCACCGTTACCGAACGAGCTCGCGATCCTGGGGAGACCGCATACGTTTCTTCGGGCTTCGGCTACCGCGCCATTGGCCGATTGGTTTGCGCGACTCTCCGACGTGGCCCCCGACGGCACCGTTACACAAATTACTGGCGCTGGATTAAACGGCGCGCTACGCGAGTCGATGACCGACCCGCACGACCTTGAGCCCGGAAAAGTTTATCCCATTGATATTGAAATGCATCTGACCTCGTGGGTTTTTCCCAAGGGTCATCGCATTCGCGTCGCAATTTCGAATGCGCTGTGGCCCATGGTCTTGCCGACGCCGTACGGAATGACTACGTCGCTCGAACTTGGAGGGAACAGCGGATCGCGCCTGGTTCTTCCCGTGGTCCCGGTCCATGGTGCGGTTCCCCCAGTTTTTCAGCCACCGCAACCGTCCGAGGAACGAAGCGAGATCCACAGCACGGGCGAGCTTTTCCCTGGGAAGTGGACAACAACTCGCGATGAAGTCAACCGCAAAACCACGGTTCGTTGGCACGGAGAGACCGAAACCACCTATCCGTGGGGCAAAGAGACGGACTACGAGAGTCTCGTCTATGACGCCGATGACGCCCACCCCGAAATCAGTGCCGTGCAAGGCGAGGCGAAAAGCGTTTTTGAGTTGAAAGGCCGAGTGTTGACCTGGCAAGGACTGTTGTCTGTGAGAACCGATCAAAAGAACTTCATTTACAAATACACGCGGGAGCTATTAAAAGATGGGCAAATGGTAAAGCAGAAAACTTGGCAGGAAACAATTCCACGAGACCATCAATAGAGACTTTCCTTGCAGCGTCTTTGCAGGATTCAATCCGCGGCGGCTGCCATTTCTCGCAACCCAGCTTTCAGATCGGCCGCCAGCAGTCGATGGAACAAATGCTCACCCGCCTCGCGGCGTACTGAGAGCCTTCCCGCGCCATAGGACCGCGACTTTAATCCGCGCTGGACCGCTTCGCAGATTCCCAAGTCTTCATCCTGCACTCTCGCGCCGACAGCAACGCTAGCTTGATTGTATTCCCGATGTGACTCACTTATGTCACCAAAATAAAAATCGAAAATCACGCGGCAGTGATCGACGTCCACCGGCAACACCAGATTCGTATCCATGTAGCCTTCGTAGCAATTAATCATCAGATTGGGATACTGCCAGAAGTACCACGCGCGATCGCCCTTGCGGGTTGCTCCTGTCGCCGCGTCCTCGCTCGAAGCCACCATCGGGCTCGACTGCAGGCAATACCGGTCCTCGTGTTCGATGGTGTATTCCTTGTAATCGAGCACTGAGTTCAAGCCCTTGTGCAGGTGGGGCACGTGATATCCGCCGTCGAGATAATTGTCGACAAACACCTTCCAGTTGCAATGAATGTCGTAGGTGCGCGAGTCAAAATAATGCAGCTTGCTAGCGCCGAGGGGCGCTACGCGCTTCACCAATCCGCCCAAAAAATCCTGCAAAGGTGCCGCCGCCGGATCGAGACTTACGAATACAAATTTCTCCCAAACCTCAGCCTTCACGGGAACCAAACCGTTCTGCTGGCGCTCGAAGTTCTTCACCCCGTCGAACTCGGGCATGCCCTTCAACGATCCATCGAGCCCATAATTCCAACCGTGGTAGGGACAATGCAAGATCGAAGCTTGCCCGCAAGCTTCCGTAACTACGGCAGCGGCATGGTGGCGGCACACGTTGTAGAAGCCCCGCAATACGCCATCACTGCCACGCACCACGACGATCGGTTCTCCAGCCACATTCGCAGTAACGAATTGCCCCGACTGCTCCACCTGCTCGACGCGTCCAACCATCTGCCAGGTCTTGCCAAAGACCGTCCGAGCTTCGAGTTCGGCGACACGCGAATCCACATACCAAGGTGCTGGGATGGTCGAGGCCTCCGCCAGCGGCGCGTTTGCGTCGTAAGTCCCGAGAATGTCACGTACTGACTTTGCCACCATCATCCGGCGTCGCACCAGCTTTCGCGTTCAACGAAGCTTTTTATCTCTTCTGTTCAGTGCCAACCGCTCTTTGCAACACATCCAGGAACTGCGTGATCCGTGCTTCTTTCTTCTCCGCGGCATCGCCCTGCCGCCGAAACAATCCGGGATCAAGTTCTTCGATCAACAGAGCGTCCTGAAATCGTTCCACGACCCAATCAAGGATGGAAACGACCATCTCGATATCCAGATCTCTGCGGAGTTCACCGCGTTCCAGGCCAAAGCGTACAAACTCCACTCGTCCGTAAGGATCTTCGGCGATCAGGAAGCGGTTAATCTCTCGCCTGAGCACCAGGTCGGTTCCGTACTGTCCCAGGAGATAAACGCGGTAGGGAATCCAATCTTCCCGCACCATGTGCTCGGTTCGCACCAGCCAGTAGTGCAGCACCCCAAAAAAACCAAGCTCCTGGACCTCCGCCGGTACTTTCAAGTATGGCGAGAACGAATACACCGCTCTCTTGTAGGCTTCGAAAAACAGGCCATCCTTGCTGCCGAAGTGCTGGAAAATCGATCCTTTGGCTATGCCCAACCCGGCAGCGATGTCCCCCACCCGCGCCGCGTGGTAGCCCTGCTCCGCAAAATGACGCATAGCCGCGTCGATAATCTTCGCGCGCTTATCTTCGGAGCGTGGCCGCGGAGGCAGATTTCGATATCTCGGCGGAGAAATAAGGCTGCTGCTGATCCCGCTCATAGTTTGACCTCAAGTCATGGCAATGTACCCAATAAATGTGCGGAATTCAACTCTATTCTTCTGGGCATCAGACGCTGCTCTGCTCAGATCCGCTAACCGCCCGTGACCACAGGTCGCCGCTCTTCCTCAAGTGCTTACCCAGCACAAATCAGCGCAAGAAAGAAGCTGGAAAGGTGAATGGAATCCTGTCGGGGAGAGAAAAGAAATGACCGAGGATTGGTCTTTCAGAGAAGTAAATAATTGGAGGTCCCGCGGGACCTCCGACCGGGAACGGGCCAGCAGCGGATCACCCGTTCGCGTTTGTCAGATGCTAACGCCGGGGCACACGGGCACTTGTCAAAGAAGCATCATGAAATTGTCATTTTCTTGTTACTTGCAGGCAGGCCTGGTTGCGTCAACAAAAAAGCCCCGCCTTGCGCTAGTGTCGCTCGTAACTCGGATTATCCGGAAGGGGCGGTGGGTAATCGTGGCCGTACATGTTCTGGTGACTGGGAGGGACGTTAGTTGCTGGCAAACGCATCGCGCCCAGACTTGAAGCATCCTCCGAAATGGACACCTCGCGAGTCAAGCTGTTCAGTTCCTCGGGCAAGGCCTCTTCATACCAGATTCGTAGCGTATACCGACCCGGAGGCACGTTAGGAATTGCGACTCGGCCATGGGGATCTGAAATCCCATAGTAAGGGCTGCTCACGGCGATTATGACCGCGCTCATCTCGGAATGGATGTTACAGAAGATGTAAGAAACGCCCGGTTTGTCAAAAACCACATCGCGCGTGCTGCCGGCCTCGTACAGCCCAAGATCAAAACGCTTGCCTTCGAAGAGCGAGAACACGTTGTGAAAAAATGGATCCCGGTTGGGGAACTCGACCACCGAACCCACGGGCACAACCAGCACATGCGGCTCGAAACTCTTGTTCCTCTGAACCAGACGCAGACGATTCGAGGCCTGAGGCGGGGGCACACTCGTAAGCTGCGAACTCCCAACGGGAGTAAGCCAGAGCACAACATTGCCCGTTTTGCGTGCCTTGATATTCTTTCCGCTGGTCACTAACGCCACATCCGCGGTTACGGTTACCTCCTGCGCACACGCCAAACCGCCGAAAATTAAGAGCGCACAAAGACAGCACGCGGTAGCTGTTTTCATATTCAAAACAAAATTCCCATGACCAGGTTGAACTGATCAGCGCTATTGGCATCGTTCAGCTGGGCGGTTCGCAAATGCCCGTACTCACCGGAGAACAGCAGGTTCGAGCGCGGCCGAAAGACAAAGTTCACCAGCGCTCCGCGATTTTGAACCAGCAGGGGATTAAACAGGTAAGGCTGGCTGGCAGCCGCTCCCCGCACCTCCGAGGTCGTCGGATTGTCGATTCCGAAAGCCGCGTTGAACTCTAGCGTATGGGTGGCCTTAAATTTTAACTGTGACCAGCCGCCGATCGCGTTGAGTCCCTTCACCGGCGTAGCCGGATTGTTCGGATCGCCGTCGAATACGACGGTCTGGCTTATATCGCCGCCGATCCCGCCAACGGCCTCCCCGCGATAGAACTCACCAGTAAACAACACTCGCGAACCCAGCGGAATCTGCCAGTCCGCCATACCCGACCACCCGTCAACGTAGTGATCGTAGGACCAGTTCTGGCGGCTGTAGTAGCCAGCCACGCCGAAAGTCATTGGCTGGCCAAATGCCGTGCGCGTCCATGCTGTCCGAAGCGCGTAGGCGGGCTGGCGAGTGAGCTCACCGGGTCCGGGCACGCGAAAGTACTCGTTCGGAGGAAATCCGCCGGTAAGATTGTCGAGAATTCCACCCTGGAGCAATATGTTCTGATCCCCGGAAAGTTCGAATCGATGCTCCACGCGCAACTGCGGTGTCCATGCCCACAGATTCCCGGCATAGTTAAGCGCGGGAATGGCGAGAGACGCAAAAGAGGTTGGCGAGAGTGGCGAAAAGAATGTATTGTCCTGACCCGCCACGATCGAGGTGTCTTTCCAATCCATGCGCATGCTGGCAGTACGCAACCGAAAAATTCCGGAGTTCACCCCATTCCACGTGCTGGGAAATCCGCCGGCAAAGTCAGCCTGCAAGCTTCCGGACACTTTGGCACCCGCCCAGGTAGGCCCGAACACTTCCAGGCCGATCTGGGACTGCCGCAGGGTTGCACCAAAGCTTCCCGTGCCGGTGCCCGGCCCTCGCACAAGGCTCGGGAAATCCAGGTTGTCCGTGTCTCCGTGACTGTTAAAAAAATTCAACAGGACTATGCCCGAGAGTCGCACGCGATATTTCGACGCGCTTTCAACCTTGGTCTGGTACTGGTCATTCACCTTACTGTTCAGCAGCTGGGTCGACTCTTCGAGCGAGGCTACTCGATCTTCCACCGATGAACTCTGACTTGCTTTCGACGAGTCGGATTGTGCGCGTGGCGGATCTGCGTTTGCCGGCGACGCCAACTGGTACGCATCCCTCGACGCCGGCCCAGCCGTCGATGCCGACGGGCTGCGCGCCGCCTGCAACTCATGTCGCAGTTCTGCGTTTTCAGCCCGGTACTGCTCGCTTTCTGAACGCACTTCTGCCATCGCCGATCGCAGTTCGTTAACTTGCTGTTGTAGTTCGTGAATCGCGGCCGCTGTCGAATCGTTCTGGGACGATGGTACGGCCGGGCTCGATTCCTGTGACCACCCGAAAACGCTACCCAGCAACAGGATTGCTCCGGCCAGGCTCGCTTTCCGCATCCAATCAGGCAAACTATTCCCCTGCTTCACAAATCGCCTCCCGAGGAAGACTGTGGAAGTCCGTGAACGATATGTAGTGAACCGCGAGACTATCTTGGACTAGTTGCGCGTACTTCCCGAACCGGAAATCTTACTCCGACTCTCCCCTTTTCGCCCGGGCCAATGGTGGGAGCTCGGGTTTCCCTTCGCCACCGCTGTCAGCACTCGACGACGAAACCATGGGTAGGGTTATGCGAAAAACCGTACCTTCTACCGACGTCTCCTCTACGACAACATCTCCTCCGTGATCTTGGATAATTTTCTGGACGACCGTCAACCCCAATCCCGTCCCGTTTTCTTTACCGTAACTGATAAAGGGCTCAAAAAGCTTGCCGCGAATCGACTCCGGGATTCCGCGACCATTGTCCGACAGACGAATCTGCAGCCCGCCCGATATTTCACGCAGATCGATGTCTATTCGTCCGTCTTGTCCTGTAATCGCCTCACACGCGTTCAAGAGCAGGTTGTAAAGCGCGCGCTCCAGTTTCTTGGTATCGAACCAGCCCGTGCTGTTGCCTTCCTGACGGACCGTAATCCGTACCGACTGCACGCGCGGATGGGTGCGTACTGCTTGCACTACGCGGTCGACCGATTCTTTCACGCTCCCGTACGTTCGCCGCAACGATTCCCGGGTTCGCGAGAACTCTAGCAATGAATCGATCAATTCCGTCATTTGATTGACGGCAATCCGAATTTCCTGATAAAGCTCCTCTCGCTGATCGGTCGACAACCGGCTTTCGCAGAGGAATTCGGCATTCGCAACCACCGCTGCCAGTGAATGGCGCAAGTCATGTGAGACCGAACTAGCCATTCGCCCGATGGTCGCCAACCGTTCTGCGTCGATCAGCTCCTGTTGTGTTTTCAGCAGGCTGTCCCGCATCCGGTTGAACGCTCCCGTTACCTCCGCAACTTCGTCACCGCCGCGAGCGTCCAGGTGATAGTGGAAATCCCCTCTTCCTAAAGCCCTGACGCCAGCCACCAGGTTTCCGAGCGGCCGGGTAAAAGTATGTGAGATGAAGAACACCAGCGCGCTTCCCCCCAGCACCGCAGTCAGCCCCAGAGCCAGAAGGAGGCGATTTAGACTGTCTAGAAAAGCAGTGGCCTGATCGTAAGATTTGAACACGCTCAAGCGAACCGACGGCGCCTTGTCAGCCGCAAGTTCCAGAGAGGTTGCCAGGAATCGTTCGTCACCGAGTTGGACCTGCTCCGGCTCGGGAGTGCCCGGAGCCGAATACGCCATGGGATGACGCGAAAGCTCAGCTTCGTGCGTGGGATCGAATGTGCTCCGCACAATCGTATCGCCGTAATAGAACGCCACTTGGCTGGCGGCGATCCGGCTCACCTGCGACACCAAAGTATCGTCAATCTCGTAGCCGATTACCAGAAATCCCAGGAGCTTGTTGTCCGCCGCCGGACCGGCATAGATTGGTTTCAAAAAGACCTGATACAGATGCTGGGCGCCAAACCACCACTGGCTGGAACCTTCCTGGCGGGACGGACGATTCAGCGACTGCTGTGCCATCGATCGGGAAAACCCTGGCGTCGCCGTATGCAGGGCCACGACTTTGCCCGTGCGGTCGGCCAGCACAAACAGATCGCTGCCCGCAAGCCGCCACAAATCGGTGGAAGCATCCTGAATGGTCGCTTCGTGCTGAGTGGTCATCAGCGCCCGCAGATTTGGCAGGTCGGCAAGCAACTCAGCAAGATGGGTAAGGGTAAGCTCGCGTTCGCGGTGAAAATTCTGGTAGGTGGTGACTGAGTTACGAAGATCCGCGAAGATGCCCTTCTTGACTTGCGCCTGAACCGTCCGGCGCACCAGCAACAGGCTGGTCCAGGTAAGACCGGCCGTGATCAATAGCATGGAGAGCAGAAACTTGGTCCGCATCCGAAGTTTCATCATGCTCGCTTCTCCCGGCGCCAAAATTGTGCGCAGCCCTGGGAGCTAACGCACAAACTTGTAGCCCATGCCATGAACCGTCCGGAAATGGATCGGATTAGTCGGATCTTTCTCCAGCTTCTGCCGAAGCTTCAGAATATGATTATCCACCGTGCGGGTGGATGGATAATTCTGATACCCCCATACCTCATTTAGCAACTCATCGCGCGAGATCACGCGCTCCGCATTCTGGATCAGGAACTTCAAAGTCTTAAATTCCTGCGCTGTGAGCACGACCTGCTCCCCGTTGCGATTGACTTCCATCTTGGTGAAGTCCACCGAGATTCCGTCAAAAGTAACCACATCCCCGGTTCCAGTCCGAACCGTACGTCGCAACGCAGCTCGTACTCGAGCCAAAAGCTCCCGCGGACTGAAAGGCTTCGTCACATAATCGTCCGCTCCGAGTTCCAAAAGCAATACCTTGTCTGAGACATCGCTGGCAGCGCTCAAGACGATAATCGGAACTGACGGAGCCTGCTGTTTGATTTCGCGGCACACGTCGCGCCCAGATAGTAGAGGCAGGCGCAGGTCCAGCACGATCGCGGCCGGCGCCGTCCTTCGGAAAGCCTCCAACGCCGACTGGCCGTCGGCGCTGATTTCAATTTCGAATCCTTCCGTCTCAAACAAACGCCTCAGAGCTTTCTGTACGGCGTGATCATCCTCAACGACCAGGATTCGCTCCATCGTGTTCGCCCCCGAACTAATGTACGGAAGAGTCTTATGCAGGGTGCCTGGGGCACGCTGGAAAGTCGCATCGCGGGTTGTTTCTACTCGAATCATAGCTGCTCCGGAATATCCAAGTTTTTCGCTCGAATCTGAACAAGCTTACTATCCCCACGGCGCTAACCCGCGCCGCGAACGAATTGTTGACAATGTTTTTACAATCTCTAGACATTTACAGCGGTTTCACCCTCGTTTTTGGAAGGGAAACTCTATTCCGGATGTGTTCTGTAGGACCATGCGACTTGCCCGAGATCATGGTTTGTCCCTCGCACACTCTCAATCAAATGATGCGCGGGAGCGAGCGTGCATACTGGATCGGTCGCAGTGGCATCGCCAGTGAGCAGGAACGCCTGGCAGCGGCAACCTCCGAAGTCTTCTGCTCGGCGTTCGCAGCTTCGACATGGTTCGGGCATCCATTGTTCTCCGCGAAATCGCTGGAAGGCCGCGGACTCTCGCCATATCCAGTCCAGGGGATGCTCGCGCACATTGTCAAAAGTCATGCCCGGGATTACTCCCGCCGCGTGACAAGGAAGCACTTGCCCTGACGGGTCAATCAAAACCAGTCGCTGGCCCCATCCTCCCATGCATGCCTTGGGGTAGCGCGCATAATAATCTGGAACGACGCAATCAATCCTCATGCAACCCGAAAGCCGTTCCTGCGCAGCCCCGACAATTTGCATGCAGTCTTCCAATTGCGTGCGAGTAGGAAGCAGCGCATCCCGATTCTTTAGCGCCCAACCGTAGTACTGGGCGTGGGCAATTTCCAGGCGATCGGGTTTGAGATGTTCCGCAAATCGAATCATCTCCTCGAGATGATCGAGATTCTGGCGATGCACTACCAGGTTCACGGTGAATGCAACTGGGAACCGGCGAATGACCTCTGCCAAAACGACCTTGTGCGCGTGCGCCTTTGTGCCCGCTATCCAGTTTGCGGGTTCGTCTCGGGAATCCTGAAAACTCAGTTGAATGTGATCGAGCCCCGCGTCCACCAATGTCTTCAGTCGCTCTTCGGGCAAGCCAATCCCCGACGTGATCAAGTTTGTATAGAGCCCGGCAGAATGCGCGGCTTCGACCAACTCTCTCAGGTCAGCCCGCGCCACCGGCTCACCGCCAGTCAAGTGCAGATGGAGAACTCCCAAGGCACGCGCTTCCCGAAACACGCGAACCCAATCCTCGGTCGAGAGTTCGGCCTTGGCCCCAATCATCTGCAAGGGATTCGAGCAGTACACGCAATGAAGTGGGCAGCGATGAGTGACTTCGGCAATCAATGCAAGCGGGTTCGGAATCATTGAATAACCTGATATGGCGGTCAGTTCTAGTAATCCACGATGCGCTTCTGCTGCAGAGCCTCGAGAAAGCTGCCAACATCTTCCCGAATCTTCGCCGGATCGCCGCCGCTGTATGCCTCCGAAAGTGCGGCCGCAATCTCCTGGACCGTACGTTTCCCGTCGCATAGTTCCAGGATGCTCCGCCCAGTCCCTTGAACACGAATCATGCCCTCAGGAAAAAGCACGACTTGTTCCTCGCCCTGCGTTCCCCATCGGCAACCGGAAGCGAAACGAGGCTGGCTGGAATCAGCAGGACGAGTCACGCTCAGACCCCTTGAATCCGAAAGGCGCCGGGCGGCGGCCATCCCGGTTGCACGTAGGCAAAATATAGCGCGTCCAGCTGCGCCCAAAGAATGTCGCACTTCGCCCGCAAGGCCGCGATCGCCAGTTCCTGCTCCGGCCGCGTATGGGCATTCTCGATCACCCACTGCAGCGCGAATCGCGCGTCCTCAGGAGCCTGGTCGAGACGCGCCGTAAAATAGTCCAGCCCACCCGAAAGCCACGGATAGTGCTGCCGCAAACGATCCATGCGCAGCGTAATCAGGTCGCGCGAAAACATCTCCGTCAGCGACGAAGCAACAGCCTCCAGAAAACTCCGGTTCCGGACAAGACTCAGGTAAGCATCCACGGCGTATCGTGTCGCCGGCAATACCTCGTCGCCGCGCAGCACACGTTGGCGTTCGAGGCCGGTCGCCTCGGCCAGCTTGATCCAGCGCTCAATGCCGCCCGTCTGATTGGAATCCCCATCATGATCGACCACGCGCTTCCGCCACGCCCTCCTAAAATCCGGGTCGTCGCTGCGCGATAGAACGACGGAATCTTTGATCGGAATGATGCTCTGGTAGTAGTAGCGGTTCAAGGCCCAGGCCTGCAGCTGCCCACGGCTCAACTGGCCCTCATGCATCATAAGATGCAAGGGATGCCGATGGTGATAGCGCTCTTCTCCCACCTGCCGCAAGCGAGCCTTCAACTCCTCAGTAGAAAGTATCGAAGAGTCGCTCAACATTTCTGCTGCCACTTTCAACGCTGTCCTCCGCATCCTGTCATCCTGAGCGAAGTTGCCGGCGCGAAGCGACGGCAACGCAGTCGAAGGACCCCGCGCATGCTGGTTCCACCATCGACGCCTCAGGGAGTTCTCGCCGTAACGGCATCGCGAGAATGCCTTGATACGTTTCTGATCATCTCTGCGTTCGTGGGGTCCTTCGACTCCGTGGACGCCGCGCTTCGCGCGACATCCACTGCGCTCAGGATGACACAGTTTTGCACGTAAAGGTCGCGATCCGCTCTATACCTCAAAATTCCACCCGTCCTCCGCCACTTCCCAGCCTGCATCGCGCACTTCGCAATACTCATGGCCAGATTCATCCAGCATGGGATTGGTGTTGTTAATGTGCACAAAAACTTTTCGCGGATGTCGCAATGCCGCCAATTTGCGCAAGCTGCCTTCCGCACCCGACACGGGAATGTGCCCCATTTCGCGTGCCGTCGAGCCGCTCCCCTGCACCCGAATCAATTCGTCATCGCTCCAGAAGGTTCCGTCGAACAAAAGCAGGTCGGATTCCTCAAGCCGCTGCAGCAGGGAATCGTCCACCTCCGGAACCGCAGGCACATACGCGAACCGCTTGCCCGTTGACGATGTCGCGATCAGTCCGAGTAAAGCTTCTTCAGCCTTCAGGCTCGCGGCTCTCTCCCGCGAAACGTATGCCGGGTACCGGCTCCCCAGCGAAAACACGGTGCAACTGATCCCAGAATCATTCCCGTCCGTCGTCATCAGGGGGAAGGTTTCGTCAGAAACGACCTCCTCCCACGATACTTGCTCGGGCACTCGATTCAGCATTGCGAACACACTGTTATCCTCCTGCAGAATACGCCGGATCGAAGCGGTGCAATATACGGGGAAGGGTTGCAATTCGCGGAGAGACAACAATCCCGCGATTTGATCGATATCGCCACTGGTCAGCAGGACTCCACTGATGGGAGAGTCCCGTCCCCCCCTTCGCGGATGGAGAGATGGGGCAGCTTCGATCTGCAAACGCAAATCGGGAGACGCATTCAACAAAAACCAAGTGCGGTCATCGTTGCTCACCGCCACCTGGGTCTGGGTCCGGCTCTTACCTATGAAAGTTCCGTTGCGTGACAACTCACAGTTGCGGCAGTTGCAATTCCATTGCGGAAAGCCACCACCCGCAGCCGAGCCCAGGATTTTTATGCGCATCCCTGCCGGAGATTAAAGTGTGGCGGAGACGTAAGAATTAATTTCGCAATTCAAAGCGACTTCTTCGAACTTCGGTGCCGTCCATTCCATGATCTCTATCCTCTCAAACAATGCTAACTGCCCGCACAGTATACAATTCGCCCCAGACTTTTGCCGAGGAAATTCTCGTCACGCGGAACACGTTCCCTGTCAATGACTTAACGCAAGGTTACTTCGGGACATGTCCCTTATCTAGTTGGTGTCATGTCCTTACGGCAGGCTTGCGCCTAGACCTACCTTAGTTTTAACTAACGTTGGCCCTCCCCTGAATCCAAAGGGATTAGTGTGCTGGAGCGACTGTGGTAGACGACCCGAAGTGGGAGTTGGCTATTCTGGCAACTGTCCAGGGCTTCTATGAGAAGCTCTTGCAGGAGTGTGTTCGCGGGGAAGTGCCGGTCCCGGCCGGACTCGAAGCGATCTCCCTGCAGAGCGACGACAACGTCCTCGAAACTTTATCCAGCATGCATCGCTGGTTGCGTTTGCTCGATCTGGCGATCACGCCCGCCATGCTGCGACGGGCCTTTACGCCCGACACCGATCCGGAGATCGCCGAAGCGATGCTCCGTTACTTCACGCGCAACAAGGAAGCCAGCGAAGTTCATCGCGACAAGACGGACCTGGTCACGACTTTCCTTTACCGTCATCCGCGCGTGCCCGGACAGTGGGAGCAGCGCGGCTACGGACTCGATGGCGCGCTTCCGCTTTCTCCGTTCGAGATCGCGCTGCTGGAAATTCTCGCCGATGCCGACGTTCCATCGCTAAGCGATGAGCACGTGCAGACCTTGCGACTCTTCGATCACCTGCAGCAGGAAGCGGAGAACTTTCGCGATCTCAACGCGCTGCTCGAATCTGGAATCATTCCTCGCGTGCGCGAACTCAAGCAGTCGTTCGATACTTCGTTCTACCATCCCGGAGTGCTGGCTACGCTCGCGCCTTATAACACCGCATTTGGCAAGAAGTTCGACGCGCTCTTCCACCAGTCAACGGCGGAGATCAAGAACTTCGCCGAGGTAGTCGAAGAGCAGGGCGGCAGCATTCTAGGCAACGTCGACGGCGTGGACGTCACGGTAGAGCATGTTGCGGCGCTGCATGAAAGCGACCTGCTTCGCATCGACTACGGTGCCGCCCTCGACAAGTTCCGACGCATCTCGAAACTGAAGAAGACTCTGGACCAGCGGCCACCTATCCGCCGCAGCCCGCGGCTGGTGCGCCCGGCGGCGAAAGCGCCGGCCAACAAGCCAGCGAAAATAGCCTCGTTCCCAAGCCGCCGGCCTGCGCTCGATGTTCCGGCCATGCGCTCGGCCGTGACTCCGCAACAGATTTCGACCGAAGAGAGCAAACTCCTCAGGATCGAGGAGTCGATTCGCATCTTCGTGCGTGTGGCCGACCCGAAATTTCGCCAGGTCGTGCCCATGCGCTTCTTCAATCTGCTGCTGACGTCGGCAGAAGCCGACGCGTATTGCGCGGACTATCTGGAGGAGAAAAGCCTTCGCGCCGGAGTTGCTCGCGTGATGCTCAGACTGGTCGCGGTCGTCGCTCGCATGACCACGGAACTCGAGGAGATGAAGCGCTCCGAAAATTCGGCGTCGCTGTGGAAGCTGCATGCCGACGCGCTGGTGGTGCTGCTCGAGGTCGGCCGCTCCGTGAACCAGAACTCCGAACGCGTGATCAAGCTAGCCGAGCAGCGCGGAGCTAAGGTTGAGGCCGACAAGATCCGCGCCCCGCTGCAAAAGTTGCACGACTGCTCTGAGTTGGTCGAGAAGACTCTGACCGGAGTTCCTCAAGAAAAAAGCCTGGGCGCCAGCAATGCCAGTTGAGTCTGGCAGGCTCTTTAGCATTTCCTGCCTGCCATCATGTCGCGGAGCGCTTATTTACTCCGGAGTAACAGGATATACCCAAAAAAAGCGTTTTCTTCCCAGATCTATGAAAACAAAGGCTAAGTTTTGGAGATACCCGCGCAAAATATCCCTTCTAAAGGACTTAGCGGAGGGGCATTTGACCTCCCTAAGTCTATGAAAAGATTATGGGAGTTCAGATATACCTCTAAAGCATTTCTTCTAAAAGACTTAGCTGAGGTGTTTTCCGTGGAAAACTGTACGGTCGACAGGACATGGGCGTCTTTACGACGGGGAAGCCTTGGAAATTGTCAAAGAGCAGGATGCGACCCGCTGTTATCAAACAGCTAATCCACTTGTCAATATGTTATCCGCATAGAGGGGCTAAGTCAACGGAAAACTGCGAACGGTCGCCTCCCACCCTTGTCGAAAAGTGCGCGACAAGAATGAGGCACCCCCAGAACTGGTTGTGTCCCGGAAAACCTAGAGCGTCAAGGGTGGGCCGGTCACACGATATCGTTGGCCGGGAGCGGAGTTTTCTCAATCCATTTTCAAAACAACGACGGTGATGTCGTCGTGTTGGGGTGCGCCTTTCGACCATTGAGATACGACGGCGATGATGTGGTTCAGGATTTCCTTGGCGCTCCGCTGACACACTTCCGCAATCGCAGCGCGCAAACGGTCCTCGGAAAACTCTTCCTGCTGCACGTTCATGGCTTCGGTTACGCCGTCCGTATAGGTCACCAGAACGTCGCCGGGCCGCAGTTGCACTTCGCCTTCGTCGAAGTTGCCGTCGGGAAACAAGCCGAGCACGAGGCCGCCGCGGGACAAGTGCTCAAAAACTGCGCCTGACTTCTCCGCTTCCGGATCGGATCCGCGAAGCAACAAGGGTGGATTGTGTCCGGCGTTGACGAAGAGGAACGAACCATCGGCCGCGTCGAGTTGGCCGTAAAAGCAAGTCACATATCGTGCTGTGGTAACAGAGGCGCAGATGAGCCGATTCAACATCGCGACTACGCTCTTTACCGGAACCTGCTTCTGGGAATTAAACAACTGGCCGCGCAACGAAGCCTGTACAACCGACATCATCAGAGCGGCGGAAATCCCTTTGCCGGCGACGTCCGCAACGCAGATACCGACGCGGCTGTCTCCGAGCGGCACGTAGTCAAAGTAGTCTCCGCCCACCTGCGAGGCGGGCTGGCAGAAACCGCAGAGATCGATTCCCGCCAATTTCAGTCCGGTGGCCGGCAGCAAGTTCCGCTGTACCTCGGCGGCCACGGTCAACTCTGCCCGCAAGCGTTCATGCTCCACCAGACGCTGCAAGAGTTTTGTGTTCTCGATCACCAGGGCCAACTGCCCGGCGACACTGTCCAGCATCTCGCGCTGTTCTGGACTGAATCGATCGGACTCGCGCTTCGCCAGAGCGAGGACGCCCAGCAAATCACCCTTTGTCCTGAGTTGCACCAGCAGAGACGACCGCGTCTGCAGCAGCACGTCCCTTTCCCGCATGCGTTTCTCCAGAACCTGAGGAGGCGCGTCGGTTAGTGCCAGTTGCCACGCGCTCAATTCGGCCGCGTCCAGTTGCAGTGGCGAGGACAAGCTTTTCAATCGCCGGATGACAAAGGAGTCGGATGAAAGCGCGAGTTTCGCATGGCTGCCTGAGATCGATTCCAGAGGAATCGCAGTGGAGACACGGCAAGAGAAGTCCCCGGAATCGTCGTCGCGAATGAAAAGAGAGATCGCCGGAATCGAAAAGGCTCGAGCGACAACGTCGACCAGAGATTCGTAGAGGGTCTCGACGGAACTCGCCCCGCGCACGGCGGAAGAGAGGTCGAGCAGTCGGACAGCGCCCTCCGTTCGCCCAGTCGAACGACGCCGGGAGGCACGACCTGCGTCCGGCGCCTTGGGTGGATGACGGAGAGACTTTATCTTTATTTTGGGAAAAATCCTCACTTTTAATCCTGACGCAAAGCAACCATCGGATCCACGCGCGCAGTTCTTCGTGCCGGAACATAGGAAGCAACCAGCACGACCGAAAACAGTAAAACCGACGCACCAGCAAAAGTCAGCGCATCGTAACTGTTCACATCAAACAACAAAGTTGACAGCAACCGGGTTAGAGCGCATGCACCGATGATTCCGGTCACCAAGCCCAGCACACCCACGACCGCACCCTGGTTCAGAACCAACTTGATGACATCGAAACGCTGCGCTCCCAAAGCCAGCCGGATTCCAATCTCGCGAGTATGCTGCGTAGCTAGATACGAGAGCACGCTGTACACGCCGACGACCGCCAGGATGGTTCCGAGCAGGGCGAAAATCACCGTCACATTCCTTGTGAACCGGCGGCTGGCGATGGAATTATCCATGACCGTCTGCATGGTCTTCACATCGTAGACGGTCTGATTGGCGTCCAGGGAAACGACTTCGTGGCGAATGGCTCCGACCAGTGCGTCCGGATCACCCACGGTTCGAACCACGAGGCTCATGCTGTTTGCGACTGCTCCGGATGCGTCGTTCAGGAAATAAACTTCGGGACGGGGAGGGGCGTCCAATCCCGCCTGGCGGATGTTTCCAACCACTCCAACGATGGTGATCACCTGGCCGTCGACGAGTTCGTCCACTATGCGCTTGCCTAACGGATCTCCGTATGGAGAGATCATTTGCGCGAACTTGTCATTAATCATCGCGTACAGGCCGTTGTGGCCAAGATCGCCTTCGGAGAGTTCACGCCCCCGTTGCATCGGAATATTGAGCGCGTGAAAATAGCCCGGGCTGACGAACCGGACCTCAATCGCCCACAAGGGATCGTTGACAAAGTGAGGTAAGCCCTCAATATTGACGGGCCCGTTGAAGCCCCATGTTTCCACAGGCAACAAATTGATCAGGCCAGCCGCTTGCACTCCCGGCAACTGCTCGACACGGTGTCGCAAATCATTGTAGAAACGGGCTGCCGCGTCCGGCTTATAGGCGTCTTGCGCCAGCGACAACTTCATGGTCACAACATTCTGTACCTGAAACCCGGGATCCACCTGCTGCAACCGCAGAACCGTCTTCATGAGCAGGCCAGCCCCAATCAGCAATACAATCGCCGCCGCAATCTCACCCGTCGCGAGCAGGCCGGTGGTCCAATTGGATTGCGGGCTGCCCGCAGACGTGCCTCCCTGTTTTAACGCCAGCTGGATGTCGCTCTTGGATGCCTGCAGGCCGGGCACAAGCCCGCACAGCAATCCAGTGAGAATGGAAACAACGAAGGAGAACAGCAGTACTCGCCAATCCAGCGTTACTTCCTGCGCCCTTGGCAGATACGGGCCAGCCCATGCGACCAGCGCTCTCATCCCGATCACCGAGAAAATGATACCGACGATGCCGCCGAGCAAGGCGACGAGTACGCTTTCGGTCAGGAATTGGCGCAACAAATCAGCGCGCGACGCCCCGAGCGCGGTGCGTATTGCAGTTTCCCGCCGCCGGACCGTGGCTCGGGCCAGCAAGAGATTAGCGACGTTTGCGCATGCGATCAGCAGGACAAACCCCACCGCGCCGAACAGCGCCAGCAGAGCTGGCCGGGTTTTACGAACCAGTTGTTCCTGCAAGCTGAGGACGAGAGCCGATCGGGTGGCTTGTATGTCGGGATATTGTTGGGCGATGCGGTGAGCGATGAGCGCGATATCCCGCTGGGCGTCGGCAAGGGACACTTGCGGTTTCAGCCGACCGATGACTTCGTACATATGACTGCCGCGATCATTTGCCAGCGTGGGTGGGACCACCAGCGGAATCCAGGCCTGTATTTCAGGCGAAGGGTATTGAACGTAAGCAGGCATCACCGCGACGACCGTGTGCGGCTCGGCGTTGAGCGTAACTGTCCGCCCAATTACATTCGGATCCGAGCCGAATTGACCCCGCCAGAGCCCCTCGCTGAGAATCACCAGGTTTCCGGTGCCGGGTCGATCTTCTCCGGGCAAGAAAACGCGTCCCAAGAGAGGTTGAACTCCCAAAACTTTAAAAAACTCCACCGAGACGGCGACGCCCGACAAATGCTGAGGATTTGCGTCGCTCCGGAGCGTGAGGTTTACATATGAAATAGCTGCCAGCGCTTCAAAGCTTGTATTTTGCTGGCGCCAGTCCTGCAAGTTCGGCCACGATACGCTGCCCGTGAAGGCGTTCCTCGCCTCCCAGAGGCGTGCAATGCGCTCGGAATTCTTGTAGGGGAGCGGGCGAAGCAGAATGGCGTTGATCAGGCTGCAAATAGAGGTATTGGCTCCGATAGCGATTGCCAGTGTAAAGACAGCTATCAGGGTAAAGGCGTAGTCCTTGCGCAAACCTCTAGTCCCGACCGAGACGTCTTTCAGAAAGTTCATCTGCAATCCCCAAGATTCATTTGTGCGACTGCCACGTCCGGTACATTAAACCGAAGTTACGAACAACTGCGAGTAATTAGGGATCAAATTGCCCTCCCGTGGTACGAGCGGATCGCGAGTTTTGTTCCGAATGGCAGGCAGGCTTCAAGTTAGACGGGTCTCGACACCTTGAACTTGGACGAATGCCCGTGTTCCTGGATGCCGGATGTGTATCTGTTTGTCTGGCAGTTCTGCCAGTGTTCAGGCGAACCACCCTGCCTAACTAGTCGTGAAGTGGATCCATACCTTCCGCAATCCGGTGTTCTGGTCTTCGCCCGCCGTGGCGAATGGGGTGGTTTATGTCGGCTTGGAGGACGACAAGCTTTACGCGTTCGGCCTAAAGTAAGGGAGGCTCAGGAGCAAGCGATGGCAGCTTCCAACGTCCCGGAAGATGCTTCATCCGACTTCAACTTCAAGTTGTCGAGCCGGTCGCAACACTGGCAGGCACGGAGTCTCTGAGGCTTACAGGAATAACTGTCGCAACCAGCCATAGCGCACCCCTCGATGAGCGCCATGGATATTTCAACAGTTAATCGGAGGGACTGGGTCAGTAGATGCTCCATACACCCGGTGTGACCACCTCCAGCAGATGACCATCGGGGTCGCGGAAGTAAAGCGCCTCGCCGCCGTATTTCCACGTCTTCCTGAACTCAATCGGAATTCCCTGTTGCGACAGCCAGGCTTCCCAAGCGGGTAGTTCCGGCCGGGCAATTCCGAAGGCGACATGGATTGCGCCACTGGCGTCGGTGTCCGCAGTGGTCCCTTTTTTGAACAGCAGCAAGATGCTGCGGTCACCGGCACGCATCGCACACAGTCGCGTCTGATCGGTGATGCCTTCCTTCTGATCGAGGTCGATCGGCTCAAAGCCGAATACGCGCCGATAGAATTCGACCGATCGTGTCGGGCGTTCGACGTAGAGCGACGTTTCAAGGATTCCGTTTACCTGCGGTCGGCTGGAAGCAGCCTCTGACATCGTGATCCTCCGGTTGTTCCGATAGCACTCGGATGCAGATGGTATTCTGATGCACCAACTGCCATTTGGACGCAACCGTGCGATCAGGAGGATGCCAGTGCGTGTGCTTGGGTATACGTGGGCAGGCGTGCGAACCAGCGATCTGAACTCATCCTCGCATTTCTTTTCCGACATCCTCGGGCTTCGGTGCGTTCACGATGGCACAGGGTTGGTGCAGTTTGAGCTGCCATCGGGGCAACTGTTCGAGGTATTCGGCTCCGAGAGTCGCTACTACCAATTCCACAATTGTCCCGTCGTTGGCTTCCAGGTCGAGGACGTGCGTGCCGCCAAGCAGGAAATGGAATCCAAGGGCGTCGAGTTCATGACTGACGTGTTGGGTGACGATAAAGAGGCATGGGCGTATTTCCGCGGGCCGGACGGGTACCTGTACGAAATCTGGCAGACGCAACGACCGCTGATAGCACCGCACCGCTCGGCGTAGCTGTCGGTAATAGCGCTCAAAAACCTCCATGAGCGTTACAGGGATTTTGCGACAGCTAGGAGCCAAAGGTGCTCTCCGGCCGCTCAAGCCTGAGCAGCCGGAGAAGTCAGCTACGGCGTGATCTCGTAAACCGACCCAAACGTATTGCTGCCGTCCCCGGGGGTTGTTCCATAGAGATTTCCCACCGAGTCAAGGATCAGGGTACCGTAGGATCCGCATCCGGGCTTGTCCATGAAGGGATGGAGCACTGTTTCTTTCCAGGGGCCGTTCGACGTGTGGGTGAGCTTGAACACTACGCCGCAGCCATATGCTCCTGCTTGGTTCGTTGTGCCGTAGAGGTTGCCTGCTCCGTCAAAGGTTAAATTGGCCCAGGCATTCCCGCCGTCGTTCCCGCCTTTGAAGGCGTAGAGTATGCTGTGCGTCCAAGTTCCGTCCTGGTTCGGTGTCAGTTTGAAGACATTACCGCAACCAAAGCCATCGAAGCAGCCTGAGTTGCTACCGAAAAGGGTAACGCCATAGAGATTGCCTGCTGCGTCACGAATCACCCCGGGCTGGGGACGATATCCGTCCTGGCCTCCGGTGAAGCTGTAGAGGACGTTCTCGGTCCAGGTTCCATCGCAGTTCGGCGTCATTTGGTAGACCACGCCTCCTTCATAGGCGCCGCCATGCAGCGTAGTGCTGTACAGATTGCCGGCGGGGTCGAAGATCACGCCAGCAGCGGAGCAGGCGCCATCCGTGGTGTCGAAAGTATGGAGCACGCTCTCGGTCCAGCTTCCGTCCGTGTTCGGCGCGAGTTTAAAAACTACGCCCGGTCCAGATTTGGTCCAGGGCAAGTCGCAGGTTGTGCCATAGAGATTTCCCGCCGTGTCGAAGATTAAGGGCGCGTTAGGACTTACTCCGACGTCGCCGGTGAACCAGTGCAGCACCTTTTCCTTCCAGCTTCCGTCCGCGTTCGGGATTAGCTCGAAAGCAACTCCGCAGCCATAGCCGTCACAATTTCCCTTACCGCCTAGCCATGTCGTGCCGTATAAATTGCCTTGTCCGTCCAGGATGAGGACATCACCGGCACCGCCTCCGGGATTCGATCCGTCCTTGCCGTTGAATGTGTGAATGACTCGCTGTGTCCAGCTTCCGTTTGCGTTCGGCGTTAGCCTGAAAATGACACCGCAGCCTTGAGAATAAGGCTGCCTCGAACACCGGCTATCGCCGCCTTGGTAGGTTGTTCCGTAAAGATTTCCGGCTGTGTCAAAGACCAGGCCAGACATGGGCGCGTTTCCGTTCTTGCCGCCCTTGAACTTGTACAGCGTTTTGTATTTACTTTGCGCCCAGGCTCCGGGCGCTAATAGCGTGATTACGATGACGATCATCAGAGCCGCGCTTGCGGCTCCCAAAAATTTCTTATGGTTCATGATGTTTCCTCCTTCTTAAGATCCTGCACATCGAATGAATGCCAAGTTGAACCACGAATTCCCTCGATGCGAAGCGCGATCCTGACGCCTCTCATGTTTGCGTCCCGCCACAAATCGCGGCTGGACAGGATGCGGGACTTGGTCTCCGGCCACTCGGCACTGAAACTCCGAGTAGCCGGAGGAGCCAGTTACGGCGTGATTTCAAACACCGAGCCGAAGGTCTTGCTGCCGTCGCCGTAGGTCGTGCCGTAGAGATTTCCCGACCGGTCCACGACCAAGCCACCCCAGGGATAAGCACCCGGCATGTCTTTGAAGGTGTGGAGTACGCGGAAGGTCCACCCCCCCGTCGATGTTGGCGCTAACTTGAAGACGGTGCCGGACCCGTAGGCACCCCCATCGTACGCGACCCCGTAAAGATTTCCGGCCGAATCAAAAGTCAAATCGGTGCGGGGACTGGCTCCGTCATTTCCTCCAGTGAACTGGTGCAAGGTATGCTTCGTCCAGGTTCCATCGGAGTTGGGCACGAGCTGGAACACGGTGCCGGATCCGGAAGCGTATTCATTTGCCGTCGTGCCATAGAGATTACCGGCGGAGTCAAGGTTCAGGCGGGCCCGAGGATGGGCACCATCTTTGTAGCCCTTGAACGGATACAGCACACTCTCGGTCCAACTACCATCAGAGTTGGGGGATAGTTTGAAAACGACACCCCAACCATAAGCACCGGCGTACCACGTGACGCCATAGAGATTGCCTGCGCCGTCGAAGATCAGGCCGGCGTCGGAGTTTTGTCCATTCGGCCCAAAGCTGTAGAGCACGCTTTCGTTCCAACCGTTTGACGTCGGCGCGAGCTTAAAGACCACCCCACAGCCTCCGCCACAGTCACTGCGTCCGCCGTTCCACGTCGTGCTATAGAGATTGCCGGACCCATCGAAGATAAGGCTGGCGAAGGCGGCTTTTCCGTCAGCGCCGCCAGTGAAGCTGTAGAGCACGCTTTCTGTCCATCCGCCGGATTTCGGCGTGAGTTCAAAGACCGCGCCCCACCCGTGTGCTCCCCCGACGCTGGTCGTGCCGTAGAGATTTCCGGACTGATCGATAATCAGACCAGCTTGAGGGTTTGCTCCGTCCGCGCCGCCGGTGAAACTGTAGAGCACGCTTTCCGTCCAACCGCCGCTTCCGTTCGGGGTCAACTCGAAGACCGTACCCGCATCGTATGCGCCGCCGTTGTTCGTTGTGCCATAAAGATTGCCAGCTGCATCAAAGATCAAGTCGGCCAAGGGCCCGTTTCCGTCCTTGTCGCCCTTGAACTTGTAAAGCGTTTTGTACTTGGTGGCTGCCAGGGCGCAGGGCACAAATATGAGAAGTGCGATGACAATCAACAGAGCCGCGCTCGCGGCTCCCAAGAATTTCTTATAGTTCATAGCGTCCTCCTGTAAGTTGTCTTCCCGCCATCTCGTGGCTGGCCAGAATACGTTACGGTTTGGGTTTCGCGGCGGCCCGGGAGAGCGCTGGTGAGTGCGGGAACTCGGGTCAGGGGAAATCCGATGTTCTCCGAGTTGCCTTGATTTGGGTCTTGCGGGGCCGACTTGCGTGTGAGGCAAAAACTCGGAGCCTCGCACTCAAGCTACGATGTTTGGGCTGCGCTTGCGGTGACCGGCATCACCGTTCGTGGTGATGGCATTGGGGAAAGGGCTAGGAAGCGCTCAGTGTTCTTGCTCAACAGCAAAGTCAGTGGCGGCGACAGGAGTGTCCGCCCTACACTGGCAAAATGCACGGATCCTTCGCGTTGCTCAGGATGACGGCGGGGGGCGGCCTACTTGGTCGCGGCGTCTGGCTACTGATTCGCCGAGGTTCCTTCTACACCGTCGTCGAAGCGGGAACTGGACTGGAACTTTGAACTCGGGGCCCAGACTGCGCCGAAGAAGGCCGAGTTCAAGAACGAGTTGTTCGCCGGCTCGAGGGGTCCGAACCTGTGCGCCATCGCGCCATCATCATTGGCCTCAAAAGCGCGATAGCTGTTCTGGCAAACGCTGTCGTTAGGATTAGTGCAGTATGGAACGACGGACATCCAATACTTGCCGGGAGTCAACTTACAGCCCTTGATGTGTTCTACCTTGGTGGCCACAATCAGGATGGGAAATTCGCCGTTCAAGTGGGTATCTGTGAGGCTGGCATGCTTTCTGCCATGGCAAACCAGCGTCCCGCCATTGCCGCCCGCCGCTGGGATTCCTTTGCGGATTTCATAGGGAATGGTCACTGGATCAACTAGCGCGGACTGCATAAAGTTGTTGGTGAACAGGCCGGTAACCGTCCAGATCTTGCCCTTGGGGACGATGAAAGGAGCATAGACGGCCGCGCCTGTGCTGACGATGAGATCGACCTCGTTGGCAAGGCCGTTAGCGTCGCTGGCGTTGGAATCAAAGTCACCGGCATAGAACAAGCAGGGCTTGCAGAACTTGGGTGGTCCGGGGGCTTGTTGAGGTGAGGTATTGAAAGCCACTCTGGCTGGCCACTGCATGCCAAATTCGCGATCCAGGCTGGCCTCGGGCAAATAACTGTCCTGGGCCGCGGCGATGGAGATCAGGGCCACCATCAGAGCTGCTGCAAAAAGCACTCTCTTCGCCATAAGCCGAGCCTCCTTTTGTCTCTACTTTGCAGTTCCTTCTACGCCGACGCTGAAGCGGGTGCTGGACTGCCATTTTGAACTCGGGTCCCAGTGCGCTCCATAGAACTTAGAGTTGAAGAATGAGTTATTCGGTGGTTCGAGTCGACCGTACCTGTGAGCCATTGCGCCGTCATCGTTTTGCAGAAAAGCACGATACTGGTTCTCGCAAACGCTGTCATTCTTGTTCGTGCAGTAGGGAACAACGCTCATCCAATATTTGCCGGAGGGTAAGCGGCAACCCTTGATGTTGCTTACTTTTGTTGCAAAGCACTCAAAAAAATCGCAGGTTATTCCTAAGATTGCAATCAGAGTGCATGGTTTTCTTCCGTGGCAAACTAGCTCACCCCCATTGCCCCCCGACTTGGGAATGTTCTTTCTGATTTCATAAGGGATCATCCGAGGATCAAGCGTACCGGCCGACATAAAGTTATTGGTGAATAGGCCGGTGACCGTCCAAGTCTTCCCCTGGGGAACAATGAAAGGCGTGTACACAGCCGAGCCCGCGCTGTCGATCAGATCGACTTCGTTGGCGAGGCCGTTGGCGTCGCTGGCGTTGGAATCCCAATCGCCAGCGTAGAACAGGCAGGGCTTGCAGTAGCTGGGTGGTCCGGGCGCCCTGTGCGAATAGTCCGTGAGATTCGCCACGCCGCCAAGCCGGAGATCAAGGTCGCGATCCAGGCTGGCCTGAGGGAGACGGAAGTTATCCTGTGCGGCGGCAACCGGCATCAATGCGGCCATCAGACTCGCCGCCAAAAATATCATCTTCATTGGAATCATCTGCTGCTTGATGTTCCTTCGACGCCGACGCTGAAGCGGGCGCTGGTCTGCCATTTTGAACTGGGGTCCCAGTGCGCCCCGTAGAACTTAGAGTTGAAGAACGAATTGTTCACCGGCTCGAGTGGTCCGGACCTGTAAGCCATCGCTCCGTCATCGTTGGACAGAAAGCCACGATTGGTGGTGCAGCGACTGTTGTTCGGGTTGGTACAGTATGGAATAACAGTCATCCAATATTTGCCGGAGGCTAAGTGGCAGCCCTTAATGTGAGCTACTTTTGTTACGTAAATGTAGATGCCGAACCAGTTTGCAGGGGTCGGCGTAAGCGTGGCAGGTTTCCGGCCATGGCAGACCAGCGCTCCGCCATTACCGCCAGCTTTAGGAATACCTTGGCGGATCTCGTAAGGGCTGGTCGCGGGATCAAGAGTAGCGTAGAACAGAAAGTTATTGGTGAACAGGCCGGTTACCGTCCAAGTCTTCCCCTTGGGAACGATGAAGGGAGTATAGGTGGCTGCGCCGGTGCTGACGATGAGATCGACTTCGTTGGCGAAACCGTTGGCGTCGCTGGCGTTCGAATCGAAGTCGCCCGCGTAAAACAAGCAGGGTTTGCAATATTCGGGCGGAGTCGTTTCCTGTGGAGCGCTGCCGAGGCGGGCGGAGTGAGATAGCGTTTGGACGGGCACCTCGCGATCCAAGCTGGCTTGGGGCACACGGCTGTCCTGAGCGAGGACTATGGGAATCAGCGCTGCCAGCAGCATCAGCGCAAGAGGAACTTTCTTCATTGGGAACCTCCGGATCGCCTTAAGAGGCGAACTGAGTCCGAGGGCGGTCCATTCCGCGATCCGTATCCTGACGCCGGTCGGGACAAATGTCAAGGGCGGGGAGCGGGGTCGACAGCGCGTAGATTACGGCTGTCGGTCCTAGCCTCGATAACCTACTGGTGGGCAGTACCCGCGAAATCCTTCATCCGGCTGACACCGGCCTCAGGATGACTTCGATCAAGGGCGGGAATGTTGGTCATACACGCCCGATGAAAAAAGACGGGCTAGGATGCCCGTCTTTCTCAAAGCTGACAGCTGACAACTTCAGTTGATGTCGAACTGCTCCTGGTGCAGGGCGGGGTCGCTTTTTACGATTACCGTCCGCTTGGTTAGCTCTTCCATTTCGGTTAGGGCACGGCCGTTGTTGCTCTTCAGCGCCTTGGCGACTTCGGGATTTACGCGGAGCATCACGTCGGCGTGGTCGAGGTGCTTGGCCATCTTGCGCATTTCTACGTAGATGTCGTTGCAGACCGTGGTCACCGATTTCACGTAGCCAGTCGACTCGCAATACGGGCACGGCGAGCCGATGGTGCGTTCGAGCGACTGCTTTACGCGTTTGCGAGTGATGGCGACCAATCCAAAATCGTTGAACTGCAAAACCTTCGACGGAGCGCGGTCGCTGCGCAGCGCTTCTTCTAACGCCTGCATCACTTTCTGCCGGTTGCGGCGCTCGTCCATGTCAATGAAGTCGATGATGATGATGCCGCCGAGATCGCGCAGCCGGATCTGGCGCACGATTTCCTTGATGGCGTCGACGTTGGTCTTGACGATGGTGTCTTCGAGGCGTGCGGTCTTGCCGACGTACTTGCCGGTGTTGACGTCGATCGCAACCAGCGCTTCGGTCTGATTGATCACGATGTATCCGCCGCTCTTCAGCCAGACCTTCGACTTCAGGGCTTTGTTGATTTCATCGTTCAAGCCGAACTGTTCGAACAGTGGAACTTCTTTGCTGTAGAGCTTTACCCGACGCACCAGCGCGGGCTGGAAGCGGTTGGCGAACCGCAGGACTCGTTCGTATTCCTGTTCGGTGTCGACCCAGATGGCAGTGAAGTCGGACGTCACCTGATCGCGGAGCACGCGCTCGACCACGTTCAAGTCGTGATAGATCAGCGTTGGGCCTTTGTTGTCGTCAGCGCGAGTTTTGATCTCGGACCACAGATTCTTCAGGAAGCGAATGTCGGCGCGCAATTCCTCTTCGGATGCGCCTTGCGCGGCGGTGCGCACGATGAAGCCGCCATGCCCGTTTTCGCGCTCGCTGATGATGATGCGCTTCAGGCGCTGGCGCTCTTCTTCCGATGCAATCTTGCGCGACACGCCAGTGTGATTCACGGTTGGCATGTAAACCAGGAAGCGTCCGGGCAGCGCGATGTGACTGGTAATGCGGGCTCCCTTCTTGCCAATCGGCTCCTTGGCAATTTGAACCAGGATCTCCTGGCCTTCCTTGAGAAGCTCGGTGATCAATGGAACGTTCTGCGGTTCGTGACGGCGAAAGCGTCCCCGGCCACCTCCTCCGCGACGTCCACGCTGACCGCGCCGGGGGTCAAATGCCGGACGTGGCGTGCGTTGCGTATAAGCCGCGGTTCCCGCAGGAGCGCGGACTTCCACCCGAGCATCGACGGTACCGTCGCCCCGGGCCTCGGCATCGAGGAGAGCTTCGGCCTGTGCCTGGGCTTCCTCAAGTTCCGCTTCTTCCGCTTCCTTTTCTTCCTGCTCCGCGACGGCTTCGTCGACTTCGACTTCGCCAGAAGCAGGTTCGTCCATGCCGCCTTCGATAACAAACGGCTCGGCCGCCCTGCTCTCATGTGTCGTTTGCGCGGGCTCGCTTGAGGCTGCGATTTCCTGCGCCTCCGGCTCACGATATTGTTCGGCAGATCGAGTTTCTTCTTCCAGTTCTTCGAAAGCTGCGTCTTCCTCGAGATCTTCGACGTAGGAGGCGAGATCGGCTTCTTCCTCCTCGATCACCTCTTCCTCGATTGTGCCCTCGGCCGCCGCAGCGACCCGAATCTCATCCGAATGCTGGGGAACGGAAACCGACTGGTGGCTTTCTTCGTGAGCCTTGGTTTGTTCGGCAACTGCTCCAAACACCGCCGCAACGTTCATTTCATGCAAACGCTTTTGTTCGCGATCCCATTCAGATGATCCGACTTGAGCGTTCGCGGCCGCTCCTTTGGCCCGGTCTTGAGGTTCGGAACTCGCCGCTGGCCGGTCGCCTTCCGGCTTGGCGAACAGTGGCTCATCTTCGGGAAAAGCAGCCGTGATGGGCGCTGGTGCATCGGGATTCTGAGCGGTTGGCTTCGATTCCGGCCGCGGCTGACTCTGCGCCAGTCGCTGATACTTCGAGATCGACTCGCCCGGCAGCAGGATTGGCTGGTATCCCGGGGGCGGACCATATTCTGAGCGCTCGCTGCGCTCGGGGCGATCGGTTCTTTCGGGACGATTTGATCTTTCCGGACGATCACTGTCGGAACGATCTTTTTCTGGTCGATCAGTGCGCGGCGCCTCGGACGCGGGCCGGGCAAACTTGGATTCGGGCATGCGTTCGCCACGGCGCCCGCGGCGGCGACGGCTGCGCCAGTCGCCTCGCCCACCACGACTGTCACCGCCGTTACTGCGTTCACGATTTTCACCCGGCTGAGTGGTCAGTTCAGAATCCTGCGTCACAGCGTTCGACTCGACGGGCGGAAGGCTCGAAGCATCCGGTACCGAGGCTTGAGCTTCTGCCCGTGCCGGCGATTGATAGGGTTGCGATGGAGCCAGGTTGGTGGGGATTTCCTCGACTTCATCTTCGTCTTGCAACTCCATGAAGTCGGAAACATAGAGAAACGCGTCGCGCTCCAGGCCGATATCGACGAATGCGGATTGCATGCCTGGCAGCACACGGGTTACGCGACCTTTGTAAATGGATCCAGCAAGGGTGTATTCATTCTCGCGCTCGAGGTAGATTTCGGCGAGCAGGTCGTCTTCCACGAGCCCCACCTTGGTTTCGTGTGGGGTAGAAGACACAAATAGTTCTTTTGTCATACGGACTCCGGTTCTGCGCCGTCAAGCGGCTGCAGAATTCACCGGAACATACACAAGGAAAGGCCGGGCGGATGGAGCGATGCGATATCCGTCCCGGACAGGGGACGGCTGGGGCTACGGAGCTTTCTCCGAGGCCGGACTCGTGGCACAAGCTGGGAAATCTTTTGCACTTATCGCATTGCGCTTGCCCAAGGTTTGTGACCGCTCTCACAAAAACCCTCTCAGGTCCTTGGGGGGGCCGTTACCCGCCTGGCAGCGCCTTAGCTTCAATCCTGTCCGGCCGATCACTGCTGTTCTGGCCGGTGAGTGCCCTCTTTACGCGAGGGCGATCGTGATCTTGTTTTGAGCCGCAAATGGCAAGCGCGGCAAACTCTCCTTGCCTTCTTCCCCTGCTCAGTTCACGAAGCGGCGCATCCTTACATTCATCACAATACCCAGCGCCAGAAACATAAACAGGACGGAAGACCCGCCATAACTCATTAAGGGCAAGGGTATTCCGGTGACCGGCATAAAACCGACCACCATGCCGACGTTGACCAGGATATGAAAGCTAAGCACAGCCACCACACCCATCACCACGAACGTGCCAGCGCGGTCGGGCGCCGTTTGCGCGTTCTGCGTCAAACGCATCAGCAGAATGAAGTATAACAGCATTACCGTCAGTGCGCCCACAAATCCATGCTCCTCGGCAAAAGCCGCAAAGATGAAGTCGGTTTGTGGGACAGGCAAGAACGCCAGGTGGGTCTGGGAGCCGGCGCTGCTCCCCCAAAGTCCACCTGAACCTACCGCAATGAGAGATTGAATAACTTGATACCCCGATCCCTGGCTGTCCGCCTCGGGTTGCATAAAGCTGGTGAGCCGGTCGCGCTGATAAGGTTTCAGCACGTGGAAGGCGAGCGGCATCATCAGCCCCGCCAGCACGACAACGGTCAGAGCCTGCTTCCAGCGAACCCCACCCAGGAATAGACCCATGACCGCAATCGGAATATAGGTCAGGGCGGTGCCAAGATCGGGCTGAGCCAGCACCAGAAGCATAGGAATACCCACGATTGCGCCCGCCTTCATGAAGTCAGGCCAGGAGAGTTCGCGTTGGTGCAAGTCGGCAAAGTATTTAGCCACCGCAAGAATCAGGATGAGCTTGACCCACTCGGACGGCTGGAAGTGCCCTCCGCCGGGCATTTTGATCCAGCGCCGCGCTCCCAGATATTTTTGCCCAAAGATGGTTACCGTCAGTAAAGACGCGATGGAAGCGATGTACATCCAATGAACTCCATCAAGCAGCTTCTGATAGTTGATGAAACTCATCAGAAACATGCCGGCGATTCCACCACTGATCCAGTAAAGCTGCCTGATGTGCGCCCCGGCAAACTTGGTGTGCGCGGTGGCGCTGCGGATCTCGAGCACGCCAAGGCCGCAGATCAGCAAAACAAAGACCAGCAACAGCCAGTCAAAATCGCGAAATGAAATGTAGCGTGACATGAGTCAGTCGTTGGTCATTCGTCGTGAGCCGCAAAACAAAACTGTCATCTTAAGCGAAGCGCAATGGCCGCTCGCTTCAAAACAAAACTGTCATATTGAGCGGAGCACGATCGGTCGCTCGCGACCGATCACGCGAAGTCGAAAGACCCCGCGTCTGCCAATCGCATTTCAATGTTCCAGAGAATTCTCCCAAACCCACCCTTCAATTTTTCACTCCCGGCGCTGCTGCCGCTAGTGGCACACGCTTCTTCGGCACCCCAACCACGAACCTTCCCCCGTGCAAGGTGTCCCCGTCCGTGCCGTCCGGGCTGGCGGAATTCCACACCGCTCCAATCTCCACTTTCTTATTCTCAGAAGCAACTTTCGTCGGCTGACGGCGCTGCTTCTCTACATAGGCCTTGACCACTTGCGCAGCAATGCGAGCGGCAAACTGGCCGTGCTCTCCGCCTTCGAACAACACAGCTACGACAATCTCCGGATTCCTCCGCGGAGTTACGCCCACGAACCAGGCATTGTCCTTGTATTTCGACTTGCCATTCGCGGTCTTGGCCTTGAGAGTGTTGCTGACCGTCTGCGCGCTTCCCGTCTTTCCGGCAAAATCGATTCCCTGCAGATGCGCGCTGCCCGCCGTGCCCATTGGCGTAGGCACGTTCGACATGGCGTCGGTGATGATCTCCCAATTCGCAGGATCAATCGGAATTTTCACCTGGCCCGGAGAATCCGTAGCCGGAACGACATTCGCCGGCAGGTCGCTTGGATTGGTAACGTGAGGCCGCACCAGCAGGCCGCCGCTCGCGATCCCACCGATGGCGCGGGCCAATTGAATCGGCGTTACCGCCACAGCTCCCTGGCCAATACCAACCGAAATGGTTTCGCCCGCATACCACTTCTGCTTGAAGTTGCGGATTTTCCATTCTTCCGACGGCATCACTCCGCTGGCTTCCTGCGGCAGGTCGATACCGGTCTTCTGCCCCAGGCCAAACATGGTCGCGTATTTCGCAATGCGGTCGATGCCAAGCTTCTCCGCCAGCGTGTAAAAGAAAACGTCGCAAGATTGGTAAATCGCCTTGCTGATTTCGACGACGCCATGGCTGCGGTGCTCGGCCGTGACCCAGCATTTGAAATAGCGTCCATAAAATGTGGCGCCGCCGTTGCAGATGACGTGCATATCCTGCGCGATGCCTTCCTGCATGCCCGCCGTGGCCATAATGATCTTGAAAGTCGAACCGGGGGCGAGTTGAGCCTGGATGGCTTTGTTCAACAGAGGGTGATCGTCATCGTTGACCAGCTTGCTCCATTCGTCCCGCGAGACCCGCACCGCAAAATCGTTAGGATCAAACGTCGGACGGCTCACCATCGCCAGGATTTCTCCGTTGCGTGGATCCATGGCGACGATCGCGCCATTCTTGTCGCCCAAGGCTTGTTCTGCTGCGATCTGCAGATCGAGATCCACAGTCAGCTTGAGTTGTTTACCCGCTTCCGCCGGAGTCTCATCCAGGCGCTGAACTTCTCGTCCACGACTGTTCACCATCGCGCGTCGCGATCCGTTCTTGCCCATCAAAATCTGGTTGTATTGCAGCTCTACTCCCGACTTTCCCACCACGTCGCCGGGATTATAGAACTCCCAGCGCGGCTGGTTCAGCATCTCTTCGCTGACTTCGCCGACATAGCCGATCAGGTGAGCCATGAAGCCGTTGCGCGGATAAAGGCGACGGTGCGCCACGATGGTATCGAGTTCCGGCAACTCGTTGCGGTGGGACTCGACGAAGGCCAGTTCGTCGGGCGTGATGTCGTCTTTCAGGAAAATCGGCTGGTACTGCGGCATTGAGGCAAAATGCCGGATGCGGTCTTTCGTCTCCTTCGGATCGAGGTGCAGCCCCTGAGAAATCAAAGCCGCATCAGCGAGTAGATCGCGCGAGGAATCGCGCAACAGCAATGCGGTAAACGAAGGATAATTGTCGACGATGATGCGTCCTTCGCGATCCAGGATCTTGCCGCGAGGCGCCAATATCGGTACATTGCGAACGCGATTTTTTTCCGCCAGCGAGGCGTACATGTCGCTTTGCACCACCTGCAGCCGCCACAATCCATAGGCCAGTATCATGAAAATGGCTAGGACTATGTACTGCACCGCAGTGAGGCGGAGGGGCGATACTTTTTCGTCACGACCGAACATCTGGTGTCAGGCTTTGGGTATCAGGCATTGAGCTTTTGCAGGCCCCTGCCAGACTGGATTCCGCGCTGACTTTAGTCCTTTCGGGTAGATAAGTTTATTGTAATCCGCCAGGCACAAGATTGCGCTGTAGTTTCGGGTAACGGAAGGGCATAGACGGCGGTGGAAGCCATTAGAAGGTCTCGAAAACTGGAATGCCCCCAAGACCTGTATCGGAGTCGGGGTCACGACGAAAGCGAAACCTCCACGAAATCGGCTTGTGAGTTGGGTGGACCGGGGAATTGGAAGTCAACTCTCCACGGCTCACTTGCAAACTTCGTTCGGCCATCAGATCCAGTGCTTCCCGAACGGTGATATCACGGTAAGCGGGCCCAGGTGCTGCTAAACCATAACAATCTCCAAGGATGTCGCCTACGCTTCCGGGGATCTGGCGCCGATGACTGCGATACCAGCGTGTCTTGCGCTCGGCTAGATACCTGCCAAGCTCAGGTGCATACCCGCGCTCGCCAATGCTCCGAATCGCTTGCCCAAGACATGAGTCTTGCGGCATGGAGAATTCCCTGAGACGGATGTCGAGCAGGCCAACGGGATCGGCCGTCTGCTTTGCCGGATACACGTGAACCATCCCACCTTTCAATAGCTTGATGCTGTATCTCGGATCAACCTTGCGAATACAGTTGAGAACCTCCTCAAGCGACGTGCCATTCGGGCAAAGATCAGTTTGTGCCTCGCTTCCCTGACGCGGGTCGAAAAGTTCTTCAAACCCGAGCACGACACGATTTGGAAAACGTAGGCGGAGTTCATTGAGCGCATCCTCCATTGGGGTTGAGGTGAGAGATGCTTCTGCCGATCCGGCGTGGCCGGCGGCAGGTTGTTCTTCACAATTTACCGTGAGTCCAGGTCGGATGGCGATCGCAACGAACACGATGGCACAACGTAACCTTCCGCAATCCGCCAAGAACGATCGCATAGTTACTTCGACACTGTCGAAACCCACAGGGTTCCAGATCGAACCGCGGGCGGCCTTTCACGTTCTCTGCTTGAATCGATCCAGCAGCGCGAACAGCGCGACCGCCAGCAGCGCATTAGCCAGGGCCGAGCCCATTTCGCGTGGCCAGCTCCATTGCAGGGTCAGTCCGACCAGCCCGCGAGCAACCGTGAAGTAGACGATTTCGTGCGCTACGTAGAAGAAGAGAACAACGAGAAACCGCGAGCCGGCGTTCTCCACGTCCAGCTTCACTCCGAGGGACGACGCCCCGTATCCCACCACGGTCTTCGCGATGCCGTACAGCCCCAGCGGATGGCCGGTCAGAGAATCCTGCAGCAGGCCGATCGCAGCACCAGTGAGCAGTCCTGCGACCGGGCTCCGGCGCGCCACGGCAAAGAAAATCACTACCAGCAACGGCAAATCGAAGATGGAAAAGAAATGAAATCGCCAGGGGATAAATGCCTGGAGAAACACGGCGGCCAGTGGGATGAGAATCGCTGCCGGAAGACTGAACCGGTAAACCTCAACCTGCTCATTCGATGTGTAAGTGATCGGCACGCTATTGATGCGGTTCCTGGGCCGGAGGCTCAGTCACCGGCTGCTTTGGTTGCGCGTCAGGCTTCGGAGAGACTGACTGGGACTGGCCATCTGGGTCCACACCAGCGGCTTCCGGACTGTTCACCGTTGGGGAGGCAGGCTTCGGTGTGGTTAGGGGCTTGGTCGCAGGGGGATTGCCAGTCTGCCTCGGCGCCGAAGAAACGCTTCCGGGAGCGCCAGCGCTCCCGCCAGAATCCACATGCGGTTTCGGGGTCACAACAGTCGTTGAGGTTTGTCCTGGCCTTAACTGGCCCGGCGTCGATTGACCTGTGCTCAATTGACTGCCAGCGGCGCCCGTTCCGCCTGGCTTGGGGCTTCCCGGTATGCCTGGCGCTGCTTGCGTAGTCGGAGCCGGAAGTATCTTCAACCCACTGGTCGGAGGCGGAGGCTTATTGGGATCATCCGGAGGCCGGTCGGGAACCGAAGGCAAACGCTGTGCCAGAATGTCGGCGGCGCGTAACGGCGTGGCGCCTTCCGCCAGCGCAGGCTGCTTCTCTTCCTGCTGCGTGATCACCAGCACTTCTTCGAGTCGGCTCAAGTCAGCGGAGGGCTTCACCCGGATATTAAGAAAGAGCTCCGGGCCCGGCGAAACTTTCGTGACCGTCCCCACCGGCAAGCCCTTGGGAAAGATCTGGTCGCCACCGCTGGTCACAACCTTTTCCCCGGGCTGCACGGTTTCATCGGACATCACTTTTTCCAGCACGACTTCACCCACCGGCGTACCCCGCAACACTCCCTGCAACCGCGATTTCTCGAGAATCGATCCCACTCCGCTGGTCTGATCATTAATTAGCAACACCTGCGAAGTGTTCTTGAAGACGCGCAATATTTTGCCGACCACTCCGTCGGCGGTAATCACTGCCATGTCCGACTTGATTCCATCTCGCGTGCCTTTGTCGATGTAAATCGACCGCGACTGCTCGCTCCCGCTCGATCCAATGACCTGCGCAGCCACCGTCTTTGAGATGAATTGTTCTCTGAAGCCAAGCAGTATCTGCAGCCGCCGCGCCTGCTCCGCGTCTTCGTTAAGACGCACCTGCTCAATCCGCAGCTTTTCGATCTGCTGTTTCAGGTCGCGATTCTCCTGCCTCACGCCACGCAGATAAAAGTAGTTGTGCCACAGATTGCTGACCCCGGTTTGAAACCAAACAATGCACTTTTCGAGAGGAGTGACGGCATCCACCGCCCACACGCGAATCAGGCGGGTGGATTCGTCCTGCGTGGAGCGCTTGACCTGCACCGCCAGCCCGAGCACCTGGACAAACAATACGACCACCAGGATGGTGACGTTGCGGTAGCGGCTGATGAGGTTTTCCATGGCGGGCTTCCCTTAGTGTACCCTCGCGTCCTTCGTGGTTATATGCTTTTGATTTCTTAACCACGAACAACACGAGGGTGCACGAAGGCGATCGCGCTACTCGATCGAAATCTTGCGCAAGAGTTTGAAGTCGCTGAGCATTTTCCCGGTGCCCAGCACCACGCTGCACAGCGGATCGTCGGCGATCGAAACCGGAAGCCCGGTTTCTTCGCGGATGCGCTTGTCCAGATTCTTCAGCAGTGCGCCGCCGCCCGTAAGCACAATGCCGCGATCGCTGATGTCCGCCGAAAGCTCGGGAGGCGTGCGCTCGAGTGCCACGCGGATGGCATTCATGATGGTCGAAACGCACTCGCTTAGCGCTTCCCGAACTTCGCTGTCGTCCACAGTGATGGTCTTGGGCACGCCTTCAATCAGGTTGCGTCCCTTGATTTCCATGGTGAGCGGCTTGTCCAGAGGGTAAGCGGAACCAATTTCGATCTTGATCTGCTCGGCAGTGCGCTCGCCAATCAGCAGGTTATATTTCCGCTTCAGATAATTCATGACGGCTTCGTCCATCTGATTACCCGCCATTCGCACGGAACGCGAATAGACGATGCCGCTGAGAGAAATCACCGCGATATCGGTAGTGCCGCCGCCAATGTCCACAACCATGTTGCCGCTGGGTTCGGTGATCGGAAGCCCGGCGCCGATGGCCGCCACCATGGCTTGCTCCACCAGATGGACTTCGCTGGCCTTCGCCCGATAGGCAGAGTCCATGACCGCGCGCTTTTCCACCTGCGTAATTTCTGAAGGCACGCCAATCACAATGCGCGGATGCACCAGCATCTTCCGGTTGTGCGCCTTCTGGATGAAGTAATTCAACATCTTCTCGGTGACTTTGAAGTCGGCGATCACGCCATCTTTCATCGGCTTGATGGCCACGATGTTGCCGGGCGTGCGCCCCAACATCTCCTTGGCTTCCTTGCCCACGGCTTCGACTTCACCGTTATTTTTGTTGATGGCCACGATGGAAGGCTCGTTCACCACGATGCCTTTGCCGCGCGCATACACCAGCGTGTTGGCCGTGCCCAGGTCGATTGCGAGGTCGCTCGAAAAAACACTGAACAGCGACCGCAGATTGTGCCAGCGTGATGCGCTCGAATGAAAGCCGTTGTTCGATGACATGCGAAACTTTCTCTCTGATGGAGTCGGTCTTCTTCCGGTTTTTACCCGGTTATTCTGGGAATCTAATCTCTATCCTTAATTCTATGAGGGATTGCCGCAAGTTTCAGCAAACCAAAGTAACTGTCCTTAGGAGGCCTCAACCTTCGGCGAGCCTCGCTCACTGAATCACGACTTTCTTCTGCAGAGTATTCACTCCGCCCTTGGCGTTCTGGGCTGTAATGGTGATCGTGCTTTCCCCCGTCGCCAGCGGAGGAGTGAAGTAATGGAAAGCGCCATCCGTACCCACCACAGGCACCTCACGGCCGTTCACCATAACCCGGGCGCCCACCTCGGTCTTCCCCGTCAACTCGATCACGTGACCATGCTGAATCAGCGGATCCAGATCCAGATTGATCGCCGCCGTGTCCCCACCCTTCGGAATAATCGTAAACCGATTCTTTTCGCTCTCCACCGACTCTTTGCCTGCGGCATCCTGCGATTGCACCACCCAGTAATATGCCCCTTGCTCGAGGCCTGAAACCAGGACGTCAGCGGTATTTACCTTGCGATCGACGATCGTAGAAGAAAAGTACGGGTTTCGCGAAATACGCAACCGGTAGCCTTTGGCATTGACCATGGGCGTCCATGAGAATTCGATCGGCTTGGGATCGCTCGTCACGAACATCGGCATCATGTTCGCCGGAGAAATCGGCGTCGGAGGACCAATCTCTTTCAACTTATCCATGTGCGGCGCTTGTGCTTGAAAGCTCACCTTTTCCCAGTCAGCCAGGCGGACCGTCTCGCCGTTGCGCGTAATGTCGCCAGTTCCCTTCTTCACCAGAATCTCATGCTGATCGCCCTTGGGATCGTTGCGCACCATGGCCGCGCTATCCGGAGCCAACGACGCGGTCGCCCCCGCAACCACCACTTGCGATCTCGAACCCTGAACATACGTGGCTGTCGCCAGATCCACCGTGCCTGTACTCACCGCCACCGAAACGTTGGTCTGCTGCTGATCGTTGGTCGAGTTCTCTTCGATCACGATCAGCGAATCCTGTTTTACTGTGTAGTTGGTTCCATCATTGAAGACGATTTTGGCCATGCCTTCGGAACTGGTCTGAACCACGTCGCCTTTTTCCAGTGGAATGCTGTAGTCCGCCGTCCCCCAGCTGTTGCCATTCGCCTTCTTCACCCGCACCGTACCGTCGAGTGCGGTGAAGTGCGCCTGCTGCGCTCCCGCGCCGCCCAACTTCGCAGGATTCCCCGCCGCTCCAGCCACGGCCTCCAGCATTTTTGTCCCGAGCCCGTCCGCCGCCTTGATCGTGTTCTCGGTGAACTGCGGAAAGGCAAAGCGCATGCCGACAAACATCACCAGCAAGACCGCCAGCACCAGCAGCGCGACGCTGCGGTAAGTGACTGTCTTCCACGCAATGTGGATTCCCGGCTTGCTGTCTGAAGACACTGAGGGCACAGAGAAACCTAGCCAAACTCCAAAGAATATGGGGTACTTTCGAGAGTACCACAAGGCCTGGGGACGCAAAACAGGTAATGAACTTCAGAGGTTACGTTGGTGCCATTTTCCACCGAGCGGTCTCTCGTCTCAGCGTGCTCCTGGCCGGAGCGAGCAGCTGGCAACTGATCCGTGTGATCTGCAAGCCATAGAACTCTCGACGAATCCTAGCAACAACCAAGTGGAGACGGCAGCCGCGTCCGTCCCCCCGGGGCAAAGCAACGGAACCCGAGCCGACGCGCCGAGTGAACCAGCTTGCACAGCAGACAGAATTCCGAGTATCCCCCTCTTTTGCCATTCCGAACATTCCCTACTCATTGTCATTCGGACCATCCCTCTCCTTGTCATTCCAGACATCCCTCATCCTCGTCATTCCAGACATCCCTCATCTTTGTCATTCCGAGCGAAGCGAGGAATCTGCTTTCTGTCGGCGGACGCATCAAACAGATTCCTCACCGGTCGAAGCCGGTTCGGAATGACAATTGTCGAAAGGAATTGCACTCACGAACGGAATGCGCGGGGGAATTTCGAGTGTAAGTGAGATGTTACGCCAACCATCATTTTTTCTGTCAGATGCCTTCGAGCGCGGCGGACATATACTCCTTGCGCCGCCAGATCGGCAGTCCCGGCGCGCCTAGCGCCAACATGCCCAGCGTGGCCGCTTCAGGTGCGGGCGTGTTGAGAGCGGTTGGTTCAGCTTCGTCTGGTCCTTTAGTCGCGCCAGCGATGATCGCTTTCCCTGGGATGGTTTCGTAGGCGCAGCCGGTCAGGACTGCTGTAGTCTTGAATGGCTTGCGCGACACCACAACACTGAGCCTGACCCAGCCGTAATGGGTCAACAACCCATTGATAAGGAATTTCACACCGAGATAACGGTTCTTGACGTTGGGCCAGTCACCCAGCACATTGTACGTTTTCCCATAGCAAGGAGGAGCACTATTCGAGCCACGAGCACTCGTGCATTGAGCAACAAGAATTCCGTGTCCTTTTTGCGGAAGAACGAAGTCTGCACCGTAACCAACCCGCGCTCCTCGCTTCAGGGCCGCAAAGGAAGCGAAATACATTATGGTATCCGTCTGTACTATTCCTCCACTCGGTGCTTGCGGATCGGCACCGATGAAGTTGGAGCGGCGCGACTTAGAAACGAACTGATCGTTGTGGACAATGAGATCAGCAATCCCGTCGTGATTCAAGTCAATGCGGAACGAGCTATTCTTGCCAATTACGTGATAAGCGGGGGTATACACGATCTTGGCCTCGGCTGCCTGCGCTAATGCAAGCACTCCCACTCCGGCGGCACTCGCGGCGAGCGCGTACATGTTGAGCCGATGATGAACTGAATGGGAAAAATTGACTGTCCTGCGGGGCCGGGGAGCGCGGGTCATAGGTCCTCCTCCGATGTTGGCTCATTATCAGTCACATAGGGTCGATGGTCAATGGTGGGATTTCTTAAGTGTTCGCTAACAGGCAGGTTTTTGACCGCTGATCATTGAGTGTAATCCGCAATGTTGCGACAGCTAGACGAGGGGCTGTGATTGAACGATCTGCACCATAGCTTGACTGCCGCTCGTGTGCGATGCAGAAGGTTGTAATATAATCTGGTTCTCAGCCTCGGAGGGCAGGCGTAGGTTCCTGTTGAATGCTCTCGGATGTTCCTTCAATCGCACAGCGCGCAGTTACCCTTGAACTCCTGCAGAGAGAGTTCTATTCCTTAACCCTGTTCCACGGCCTATTGGCCAGGAGGTTTTATCTCCCATGCAACCCAAGAAACCTAGTTTTACGCTGATTGGAACTCTGGCGGTGCTGACGATGGCCTTAATACTACCAACCGGCCTGGGAGCCTCCGGCACAACGAAGATTCTGTACAGCTTCAAGGATACGCCTGACGGTGCGGGTCCGTTCGCGGGCGTAATTTTGGACTCGACCGGCAATCTTTATGGCACGACGAGTAAGGGCGGAATCGCCGGAATGGGAACGGTATTCAAGTTGACCCGCAATTCGGACGGGAGCTGGACCGAAAGTGTGCTGTACAGCTTCGCCGGGGGCAGCGACGGAGACGAGCCTGAAGCCGAGCTGGTCTTCGATGGGGCCGGCAATCTTTACGGTACCACCGTTGACGGCGGAGATGTTAGTTGCGGTGGATGCGGCACGGTCTTTCAGCTGACTCCGAATTCAGACGGCACGTGGACGGAGAGCGTGCTGCATCGCTTTAGTGGCGCCGACGGGCTGCATCCCTATTCAAGGCTCATCTTCGACACGACAGGGAATCTTTACGGCACTACCGCATGGGGAGGCGACATCTCCTGTGACCGGGCCAACAGGGGCTGCGGAACCGTCTTCAAGTTGACGCCGAACGGTCAGGGAGGCTGGACCGAGAGCGTGATTCATAAATTCGAGAATAGCGACGGATATGGTCCGACTGCGCCCCTGGTTTTTGATGGAGCGGGGAACCTCTACGGTACGACCACCCAGGGCGGCGCCAGGAGTCAGGGAACGATCTTCAAGCTGGTTCCACAATCAGACGGGACCTGGGCACAAAGCGTGTTGCATAGCTTCACCGGGCGTGGCGACGGACAAAATCCCTCAGGCGGGCTGGTTTTCGATGGGGCGAACCTCTACGGCACGAACCTATCTGGAGGCAACAATGACGGCACCGGAGCAGTGTTCAAGGTTGATACCAAAGGTCATCTGAAAGTGTTTCCCAACCATCCGGGGAGTGACGTGCGCGCCGGCCTCGTCGTCGGGCCAGCTCACACCCTTTACGGCAATTCTGTTTCTACCGGACCGCTGGATGGCGGGGGCGGAGTCATCTTCAAATTAACGATCCAACCGGGGGGTGTAGGGACGTTCACTGAGCTCCACCGCTTCCATGGCACACCGGCTATGCATCCTTGGGGTACTTTGGTTCGCGCCAAGGGCGGCCACCTCTATGGCACAACCTATGCTTGCGGCAAGGGAGAAGGGTGCGAAGGCACGGTCTTCGAGATCAGGCCGTAGCGTGAATTTTAGATGTTGTTAACCGACATCTCACGTTTTTGACTACCCGGGAAAACCACTGCGACGGCCCACGGAGTGGTGCCGCACTTTGGCGAAGAGCTGAGCTAAGAAAGGCCCACCCTTCGCACAGAAAACAGCGAAAGGGTGGGTCACCAATAAGAGTAGGACAGCCCCATCGCAATCAAGGCGTGAGCTTGAAGACTACTCCGCAGCCCACTCGATTTCTTCCGCTGCAGTGGATCCGACCTCCCTGGCCTGCCGTACCATAGAGGTGGCTGGCCCACCTTTACGTTCTTTGTAAAGGTGGGGACTCATGCTGCCGGCGTCGCGATCCTCATCTTGGCCTCAGCCCAGTGATTGATTCGCACCGCGCCCGCTTCCCCGAAAGCATAACTGCGATAGCTGCTCCAGGGCCACTGCTCCGGTTCCTGCACCAACCCCCGCGCCACGGGATTGCGGTGCATGTAGCGCAGCTTCTCGATCCGCTTGCGCGCCGTCCACACGTTGAAATCATAGAAGCGCCGCTGCCACACGTGCTCGGAGCCGAGGGCAAATAATTCCTGCTGGGCGGCCACTCGGCGCCCGCGCGCCGCCTTCAAAACGCGACGCGAGAAGCCCTGTTTGATCGCCTGCATGACCCGCGACGGGTCGCCCTTCTCCGGCTCGCCGATCAGGAGATGAATGTGATCGGGCATGGCGACGTAGCCTACAACCACAAAACCATAACGCCGGCGGACTGATTCGAACACCGTAAGAAACAGATCGCGCCGCTGCCGGCTCGCCAGCCAGGCTTGTCGATGATAACGACTGTAGGTGATGAAATGCAGCTCATTCGTGCCGTAATAGCGTCGGGGATGGTTGGCCACAAGGCCAGCCTACCGGTGCAGGCAAAGAAAAGCTGTGACATCCGACCTTGACGTCCCCACCCTTACAAAAAGCGTAAAGGTGGGCCAGCCACGAAGAGAATGAGCGCAACAGCCCGCAGTGCACAGCTAGGCAGCTCTCCAAGACGCGTGACCATACAACTTCTCCTTAATTTTCGAGTAACTCCCAGGTTTTGCCTTCACATCTTCAAAACGGTTCCGTCGTCCAACCCTGCCGCCCAAATGTTGGCACCGTCGAAAGCAACACCAATCGTATTTGTATTAGGTGGGCCAAAACGGCTCAAAATCTTGCCATCAACGGCTCGCAATTCGACGATATCCGGAGCACCCGAGACCCAGACGTTCGCTCCGTCAAATGCCACGCCATACGGCAGTCCTCCGACCGTAAAAGTCCCCAGAACCCTCCCATCGCTGGCCCGCAGCTTGCTCACCGTCCCGTCGCCTCGGTTGGCCACCCACATGTTTGCGCCGTCAAAGGCAATTCCAATCGGAGCGGTGCCGACATTAAATGTACCGAGCACCTTGCCATCGCTGGGCCGCAGCTTGGTCACACTTCCGACGTTGTTCCCCCCTGGTTCACCACCCAGACGTTTGCGCCGTCAAAGGCAGCCGCTATAGGATTGACTCCCACGGGGAAGGTACCCAGAATGTTCCCATCGCCTGTCCGCACCTTACTCACGCTACCATTGCCAACCACGGCAACCGTCGGCACCCAGATGTGAGCGCCATCAAACGTCATCCAGCCAGTACCCAATCCGACCGTGAAGGTGCCCAGCAGCTTTCCGTCGCTCGCCCGCAGCTTGGCTACGCCCTTGCCCACGCCCGAGACCCAAACGTTCGCCCCGTCGAAGGTCACGCCATAAGGAGCGCCGCCCACCTTGAAGGTGCCTAACACTTCGCCATCACTGGCCCTCAGTTTGCTCAGCGTGCCATCACCAAAGTTTGCAGTCCAGATGCTGGCCCCATCGAACGCCACGCCGTAAGGCTGACTACCCACGCTGAAGCTGGTCGTCGTGTTGGCTCTGTACCAGCGGAGCAATGCCACTTTCACGGGTTCGCGGGCGGTACGCCGCTTGGTTGCTGCGCCGTACCCGACTGCGCTCGTCCAGGCATTAGACTCACACCCGCGACAATCACCAGCGCCACACACATTCCAATCACCGCACGTTTCATGATTTACCTCCTGGGGTTCGGCCCGAGAACGACAGCCTGAGGGAAGAACTAAAATGGGATGCCGACTATGGGTTTGATGGCCAGGCAATCCTTGCCGCCGATGTTGCCGCATGCTGCTGCGGACATCGGCTGATTGGCGAAGTTGTGCAGGAGCAAACTCACCGGTCCCAAAAGCACCTGACATCCGCCGCCCTGGGCAGGTGGAGTGCCGTTGATGGCGTACACACTGTCGTTTTCCGTCACTACATAAACGACGTTGTCGTAGGTCGTGCCGAGTATCGTCACTTTGGTCACGACTAGCGGCTGCGCGTAGACTTGCCCGTCCAACTGGGCCGCGCAGAGTTGGCCGGAATTGTCGGTCTGAATCGAGCTGGCAGTGATCTTGCTCTCGCTCAGGTTATCGCCGGTGCGGTACGTATCGTTCTGCCACGTTGTCACACACACCGTACCGGTGGGGCACAGCGTCGGGTTGCTCGACAGCGCGGTTGCGGCGGCAAAGAAGACAACTGCCAGGACAGCCGGAACAAAGAACCTCGAAGGCCCAAAACATTTCCTCATAGTCCCTCCCTTTCTCGAATTCCGTCGTACTGATCCGCTTCGGTAAGCGAATCGCGCTTTTCCCTACTTGCTTTGGCCGGCGGAAAGCCGCCTAAGGGATCTCGCTGACCTTCTTCAAAAATTGGCGAGCTTACCGGCTGCGTTGTTGTTCCAGCCGCTCACCCAAACATTTGTCCCAGTAAAAACCACCCCGGTCGTTTGTGGACCCGAGACGTTGTAATAGTGTAAAGTCTTGCCATCCTTGGCGCGCAGTTCTGTCACTGCCGAGTCGCCGGTCACCCAAACATGGGAGCCGTCAAACGCGACCCCATAGGGGGCGCCCGGCACCGAAAAGGTGCCGAGAAGTTTTCCGTCGCGGGCGTGCAGTTTGGTCACGGTTCCATAGCCCCTATTGGCTATCCAAATGTTGGCGCCATCGAATGTAATGCCGATTGGTGCTCCGCCTACCTGAAAGGTCCCCAAAAACTTACCGTCGCTGGCCCGCAGCTTGGTCACCGAGAACTCGCCGCCGTTCGTCACCCAGATGTTGTGGCCGTCAAAGCCGACTGCGTTGGCACCCACGCCAGCGGGGAAGTTCCCCAAGTTCTTGCCGTCACTAGCACGAATTTTGTGTACGGATCCGTTGCCGGAAGTTGGCGTGGTTGGCACCCAGATGTTGGCACCGTCAAAGGCCATGAACGCCGGAGCCGGTCCCACGTTGAAGGTTCCCAGATTCTTCCCGTCGCCGGCTCGCAGCTTGGTCACCGTGCCCTTATCGCTATCCGATACCCAGACGTTGGCCCCATCGGAGGTCACGCCAGTCGGCGAAACGCCCACCTCGAATGTGCCCAGTTTCTTTCCGTCACTGGCACGGAGCTTGCTCACGGTGCCATCGCTAAAGTTTGCTGTCCAGATATTGGCCCCATCGAAAGCCATCCCCAGCGGGTTCTGGCCAACCGGGTACCAGTGGAAGCGGAACCGTGGCGGGTTTGGCGCGCCATTGTCCATCGATTGCTGCTCCCACGTAGCCCCGTCCCGCGCCCGTGCAGGCATTAAGCTCACAGCCGCGATAATCACCAGCGCCAGACACATTCCAATCACTGTCCGCTTCATGATTTACCTCCTGGGGTTCGGCCCGAGAGCAACAACTGAGGGATGACCTAAATGATTCCAAGGGCCGCAACCGGGGAACTAGACAAGCGACCCCAACAAAGATGCGCTGATGCTGTACTCAGTCTGGAAGATTGTCAAGAACAAAGCGGCCTCCACAGTCTTTGGGATCTGAACAGCAGAGGCGGGATCAGCCATTACAAAAAGGAAGGCGGCACTGGCGCCGAAGACTGCCAATTTACCCTCAAGAATACCCCGTCCAAACTAGCTTGAGCGGGGGTGTTCGGCGAAATAACCCGGAGTTCAATCGTATTCCTAAGCGAGACGGCGCGCAGTTTTTTCCATCTCCACAGCTTCCGTTCCCATTTTGGGAACGAGCTTCTCACTTCGCTCACTTTCCACTTGCACTTCTCACGCCATACCGATAACATATAAGCGTAGATGTTATCTACAAGATAATATTGGATCTTTGACAACTGAATAATCGAAAGCGACCCAGAACCCACCGGGTTGCCAGTCTTATGGTCTCGCCGGTCATAGTGAATGCGATAACTCCCATGTTTCCAAGATTTTGCCTCTAACTACCTTAAGAACCATAGATCTAGGAGGCAAGAAAAAAACCGGTCCTTTGTTTTCTGGATTTTAGGCAAAAATGAGAGTTTTTTTGAGCGAATTCTGCACCGAAATGTGTGCAATTCTGGGGCAGGGCCCAGGCCTCCGGCGGTTCGAATCGGGCAAACATCTCCAGTACGAAATGCTCGACCCTATTTCCCGCAGCTCGGAGCCACTGGAATGTTGGCCGCCGTCGGCAACAGCGCGAAGTTCTGCTTCTGCAGAAGAGTGTTCACTTGGCCAATCTTCTGTTGATTGAGATCGCGCCATTGAGTCACGCGATTGCCCAACTCCTGGCAGTATTGATCGACCCCAGCCTGCAGCAGGGTTGCAGGCCGCGCATCTCCGCTCTCGATCATAAAGGCCAGACGCGCCAGTTCGCGGTTCAGGGGACCAAGCCCGAGTTGATCCGGTTTGCCGTTGCCAATATCGGCGGCCTGGTCATCCAACGCCTTCAGCGCATCGGCGGCATCTTTCTTCGCTGGATCGGTTCCCATCAATTTTTGCCGGTCGGCAATCGCCGCTCGCAAGGCTTCCACCTGAGCGTAGCCGGCGTAAGTGGCTGCCATTTGATCGGAGATGCTGGTCTCGGCGTCGAGTTGCTTCACTAGGTCGGATTGCGAGGCCGACACACGCGGATCGATCGTGACCGTGAGCGGCTGACGATAGGTTTGGCCGTTTGCCGTCAGCACCAGCGAATACTGACCCGGCACGACGAACGGACCGGGCTGCAACTCCCGGGGAAATTCGTCCGGGATGGCGTGATCGGCGAGCGTGTACTCGATGTAGTCCAGAGTGTTGCCGTAGTAGCTATAGCGTATCGTCTTCATCGCGGGATAGCGAAGGTCCCAGGTAAAGCGGTTAAGTCCGGCATTCTTCGACAACGCCGACGGAGAAGCGAACCAGTAGTCGGGGACGTTAGCCGGCACCTTGTCGTATTCGGGAGCAACGTTGGTGTACTCGCGCACCAGGCGGTTTTGCGCATCGTAGATAGAGAGCTTGATGTCGCCTGCAGGCGCCGACTTCAGAAAGTAATAAATGGTCGCACCGTCCGGCGGATTGTTGCCGGCCGGCGTTTCGGGCGGCAGCGGCGTGTCCTGATACATGTCCCAGCGCACGCGCACAACATCGCGAGGGCGCAGCAAGTATGCGTCCGACTGCGGCCATTTGGCGTCGTACTGGCGCAGCGGCGTGATGTCGTCAAGAATCCACAGCGACCGTCCATAGGTCGATGCGACCAGATCGTCGCCATGAATATCGAGGTCAGTGACGGCCGCGGTGGGCAGATTCAGTTGCAGGGTCTGCCAGTGATCGCCGTCATCGAGCGAAACGTAAATTGCGTTCCAGGTGCCGGCGTAGAGCAATCCTTTGCGCACCGGATCTTCGCGAACCACACGCGCACTTCCGGATTCAGGCAAACCGGTATTAATCAGTTGCCAGCTCTGTCCGTAGTCACGGGTGCGATAGATCAGCGGACGCAGTTCGCGGAACCCGCTAATTACCGCATACGCTGACGCGGCGTCGTGGTGCGATGCTTCGACCAGGGTAACGGCACTGCGCTCGTGCAATCCGGGAATGGTCACGTTTTGCCAGGTGCTGCCGTCCTTCGTGACCTGAATGAGTCCGTTGCCAGTACCCGCCCAGATCACGCCGGCTTTGACCGTCGACAGTGCAATCGTGGTGATCACGGCTCTGCGTGGATCAGGTTTCTTCTTGTCGGCCCCTGCTTTTTGCGTGAGGTCGGGACTGACCTCCTGCCAGTTGAAGCCGCCATCATTGCTTTTCAGAACGTACTGTGCCGCCGCATAGAGCGTGTGCGGGTCCTGAGGCGAGAATGCGATGGGCGCCATCTGCGATGTGCGGTACCTCGAACTCCGGACCAGAAGATGCACGATCTGTCCCGTGGTCTTGTCGTAGCGCAGCACTGTGCCGTACCAGCCTCCGGCGTAGACATAGTTTGGATTCACCGGATCAGCAGCAATGTAAGAGAACTCGAATCCTCCGGTTGGCGCCCAATCGCGGTACGTGATCTCGCCATAGTCGCTGCGGCTCGGGACTGCGGCAGTACCGCTGTCCTGTTGGGCGGCGTAAACGTAGTAGGGAAAATGGTTGTCAGTGCTGACGTGGTAAAACTGGCCTGTCGCCTGGTTGTACCACGAGCTCCACGTGTTCCCACCATCCTGGCTGATGACCGCGCCCTGATCGACGCCAAGGATCATATTCTGCGTATTCGCCGGGTTGATCCAGAGGACATGGTAATCGTCTCCGCTTGGCGCGCCTGCCCAGGCTTCGAACGTGCGCCCTCCGTCAGTCGAGCGATACATAGAAGTTTGCGCCACGTAAACGCGGCTTGCGTTTTTCGGATCGACGAACACGCGGCTGAAATATCCATTGCCCACAATGCGAGGGTCGGTTGTACTGCGTTGCCAGCTGGCGCCGCCGTCTTCTGAGCGGAATAGTCCTTGCGTGAAAATGGCGTACACCCGCATGCCATTGGTGCCAGGCGCGACGGCAACGCCGGTGCGCCCCATCGGTTCGGTCGGCAGGCCTTTACCTTCAACCGCATTCCACATCGACCCTTCATCCGTCGATTTGTAAATTGCCGCGTCCTGCTTCTTCTTTTGCTCAGGCGCGTCGACGCTGAAAGGATCGTCGGGACGAGTCCACAGGGCGGCGTAGACGACGCTCGGATTGTCGGGATCGGTTTCGATGTTTGCGACGCCGGTTTCCACGTCCTTGTACAACACCTTCTTCCAGCTCTTGCCGCCGTCGCTTGTCTTATAGACGCCGCGCTCGGCGCCGGACCAGTGATCTCCGGCGGCCGCGACCAGCACAACCTCGGGATTCCGAGGATCAACGATGATGCCGGTGATGACGTGGGTTTCGCGCAAGCCGATGTTGGTCCAACTCAATCCTGAGTCGGTTGACTTGTAGATTCCATTTCCCTGGGCCTGCTCGCCGGTTCCCACGTAGATAACTTTGGAATCGGAGGGCGCAACCGCGACCGCTCCGATCGACGCCACGGGCTCGTGATCGAAAATCGGCTTCCAGACTTGCCCGCCGTCCTCAGTCTTCCAGACACCTCCGCCGGGGGTTCCGATGTAATAGGTGGCCGGCTCACTCGGCACGCCGGAAACCGCCGTGACCCGGCCTCCTCGGTGCGGACCGATCAGACGCCACTGCATAGCCTGCAAAAGGGGGGGCGGCATTTCCTGGGTTAAAGCGAAGGTCGCGATGCGGAGAATAAAGAAGAAAGCTGCCAGCCTCCAATAAGAACACCTAACATTTGTGGGGATCATTCCGCCTTGTTGGCTCCTTTTGGCCGCATAAACATTGTGCCGGACGGGCAGTATAGCACCAAGCATTTTCGCCGCCCGGGAAGGCCTCTAGAATATGGGATGCGCGTCGACGTTGAAGTCGATGGCTGGTGAATTGGCTCTAGCGCTTTCTGCGGGAACGGGCTAACATTTAGCTGCCCAACGGGCGGGAGGGGGAACGACCGGTTGGGGCAAGGTTGTGGCACGATGTATCGCTTTTCTCGCCTGGTTTTTTGCGCATCCAAGATGGCCGCTGCAGGGTCGGACCGGTCACGAACGAATCGTTGCCACGGCGGATGGAAACGAACCTTCTCCGCGCTTGAGATATTTTTCGTCGTGTTGTTGTTGCTTTTCTCAATCGTCGCAACCGCACAATCCCAACCCGCACAGCCGGCACCCACGCAGGATACGCCTGCCGCGCAAGCTCATCCCGATCAGACTGCAGCAGAGATTGCTTCGCACGAAGAAGCGACTACGTTCAAGGTCAACGTCAAGCTGGTGACGGTGCGGGTCGTGGTGCGCGATCCTCAAGGCCACGCCATCGGGAATCTCAAGAAGGAAGACTTCCAACTTTTTGACGATCGCAAGCCGCAGGTCATCACCCATTTTTCTGTCGAACAGCCGGGATCGCAGGCGGCCAAGGACCGGCAGACGTCGGATGAGAAGGCTGGCCAAAAACTGCCTTCAGTTCCCGAGCACTACGTGGCCTTCGTATTCGATGACATCCATATAAAGTTTGGCGATCTGGTGCTGGCGCGAAACGCTGCGGATCGCCACCTTGCCACTTTGTTGCCTACCGATCGGGCGGCTATCTTCACCACGTCCGGGCAAACCGTGCTCGATTTCACCGACGACCGTGCGAAGTTGCACGACACTCTGCTTCGCATTCAGCCGCGGCCGATTGCCAACGTCGGAACCACCGAGTGTCCGGACATCAGTTACTACATGGCGGACCTGATCGTGAACCAGCACGATGACCAGGCTCAAGAGGCTGCGATTCTCGACGCGATGCAGTGTCTCGCGCTACCAATGGGTCCACCCGGTAATACCGGGGCGCAGGCGCAGCGACAGACTGCGTTTGTGGCAGTGCAGTCAGAGGCCTACCGACAACTGGGTATCGGAGGTCAGGAAAGCCGCGTCTCGCTGTCGGTTCTCAAGGACGTGGTCCGGAGGCTGTCGGTGATGCCGGGGCAGCGCAGCATGGTGATCGTTTCGCCCGGATTTCTCACTCCCGAGACCGATATGCTGAACGACTACATGGAGGTTGTAGAACGAGCGCTGCACTCCGATGTGATGATCAGCGCCCTAGATGCGCGTGGTCTTTACACGGTGCTTCCCGGGGGCGACATCAGCCGAGATCAACCCATGAATCCCGTCTCGGCGGCCGTAGAAGTTCAGTATCAAACCGACAGCGCCCGGGCGGAAGGCGACATATTGTCGGACCTGGCGAACGCAACCGGCGGGGCTTTCTTTCATAACAACAACGACCTTAATGAAGGATTCAAACAGGTTTCCGCCACCCCGGAATATTTCTACACGCTGGGTTTCTCGCCCCAGAATATGAAGCTGGACGGCAGCTACCACAAAATAAAAGTCTCGCTCAGAGACCCGGGTAAGCTTACCCTGCAGACACGCCGGGGCTACTATGCTCCGAAGCATGCGACTGATCCGGCTGAAGAGGCGAAGCAGGAGATTCAGGACGCTGTATTCTCGCAGGAAGAAATGCACGACCTGCCGGTGGAACTGCACACTCAGTTCTTCAAGTCCAACGATGCCGAGGCCAAACTTTCTGTACTGGCTCACGTCGATGTAAAAGACATTCACTATCGCAAGGTCGATGGTCGAAACACGAATGAGCTGACCGTGGTTGCCGCGGTCTTCAATCAGAATGGGGTTCTGATGCAGGGTACGCAGAAGAACGTGACTATGCGTTGGAAGGATGCGACCCTGGCCAAGCTTAATTCGGGAATTACTTTGAAGACGAGTTTTGATGTGAAGCCGGGAAGTTACTTGGTCCGGTTGGTGGTTCGAGACACAGAAGGACAGTTGATGTCCGCGGAAAACGGCGCTATCGAGATTCCGTAATGGTCGCGCAAATAAGGGAGGGTAGGATATGCAAGCTCGCCGGGTGATTCTTGCAATGGGAATGATTTGCGTTGCCGTTTGCCAGTTGGCTCTCTTGACACAAGCTCAACAGCCGGGTCCTGCAGCGCCCGCAGGGGACAGTGCCACGATCCACGCTGAGACACGGCTCGTGCTCGTAGACACGGTAGTGACCGACAAGAAGGGAAACTACATCCGCGATCTTGCCGCCAAGGATTTCAAGGTCTGGGAGGACAACAAGGAACAGCCCATCAAGAATTTTTCCTTCGAAGAAGGAAATGCGTCGGGGAAAGAGCAGAAACAATATATTGTTCTGTTCTTCGACAACTCGACCATGGACATGGGCGACCAGATGAGAGCGCGTGAAGCGGCGGGCAAGTTCATCGATGCTAATGCCGCGCCCAACCGGTTGATCGCAGTGGTTGATTTCGGCGGGACGGTACGCATCGCGCAGAACTTTACCGCAGATGCGGCTCGCTTGAAACAGGTCGTCGCCGGGTTGAAAACTTCAGCAGTCTCGCCGAACGCCCCGCCGGTGGAAGTTGCGTCTATCGGCGCGCCGCCGATCAGCGCCGCGCCGCTTGGTATGCCTTACTTGGGCAACGCGGAAGCGGACTTTGGAGCGCGCAGCGTGATGCTGGCTCTGCGAAGCCTGGCGAAAAGTCTCGGCACTGTGCCTGGGCGTAAGACCCTGGTGTTCTTGACCTCCGGTTTCTCCATCACGCCGGAACTTCAGTCGGAGCTGACCGCAGTCATCTCGACGTGCAACCGTTATAATGTGGCCGTCTATCCTCTAGACGCCCGTGGGTTGGTTGCCGGGACCATTGCAGGACCGCAATCGCTGCTGAGATCTCCATCGCGGCCCGGGTCCGGTCATCTGAGATCTGCAACTCTCACTTACTCAGGAAGTGCGGCCGAGCTCTATCCGTTCAAGCTCGCCTATTTTGATCCCGGACAGCGCGGCGGTACCGGAGGGGGAGGTGGGGGCGGCGGTCATGGCGGGACGGGTGGAGGTGGAGGTACAACCGGGGGCGGCGGCCACGGAGGAACTGGCGGCGGCGGAACAGGTGGTGGCAGCCGCGGTGGGACCGGCAGTGGAACAGGTGGTGCTCGCACTGGCGGAAGCTCGGGTACGATGAGCCCAGGCCAAATGTATGTGGCGCCGCAATACCAGCAACCCCGATTGATCGTCCCTGAAATTCAGAACGTTTCCGACAAACAACAGATTCTGTATCAACTTGCCGAAGGTACAGGCGGGTTGGTGATCGTTAATTCCAACGACCTGGTGGGCGGCCTGCAAAGAATTGCCAATGATCAGTCCCAATATTACGTCCTGAGCTATACGCCTCCGGAGTCGCCAGAAGGCAGTTGCCATACGCTGCGCGTGAAGGTCGATCGCGGTGGCACGATCGTCCGCGCCCGCAGTGGATACTGCAACGAGCGGCCTAAGGACCTGCTTGCGGGAAATCCGATCGAAAAGACAATGGAGACGCACGCAGCCGGCGAGATAACCGGAGATGTCAGCGGTTCAATGCAGGCTCCATTCTTCTATACTTCGCCGAATACGGCGCGAGTGAATCTGGCCATCGGCATCCCATCAAATGCGCTGAAGTTCGAGAAGGTGAAGGGCAAACAGCATTCTTCGGTCAATGTACTGGGCATCGCGTACAAGTCGGATGGCACGATTGCAGCCCGGTTCAGCGATACGGTCGAGCTGAATTTTGACGGCAAGAAGGAATTGGAGGAGTTCCAGAAGCAGCCCTTCCACTATGAAAACCAGTTCGACGTTGCTTCCGGTCAATACACTCTCAAGGTAGTGTTCAACTCGGGGAATGAAACCTTCGGTAAACTGCAACTGCCGCTCGTTATCGATCCGTATGACGGCAAGCAATTCAGCATGAGCGGCGTTGCGCTCAGCAATGAGGTGCGACGGGTTTCCGACCTGTCCACCGGGCTTGACTCGGAGTTGCTGGCTGACCGGACGCCGCTCGTGGTGCAAGGCATTCAGGTTATTCCATCCGACTCCAATCGGTTCAAGAAAACCGACAATGCCGCCGTCTACCTGGAAGTCTACGCGCCGCTTCTGGCCGGGCCCAATCCTCCCCAGGTGGGAGTTGAGTTGGTGGTAGTCGACCGCAAGACGGGGGAAAAAAAGGTTGACGTTGCAAGCCGCGCTTCAACTCAGCCTGGGAGTGCCATCGCGCCGATGGGGCTAAAGCTGCCGGTGGCGTCGCTTGCCTCGGGGTCTTATCGAGTCGAGTTACGAGCCGTGGACTCGCTGAACAATACGGCCAAGCCACGCAGCGCTGATTTCGAGGTGGAGTAGTTAGCATTTTCAGCAGTTCTGTTGGAGGACGGGTGTCTTGCCGGCGGGATGAGCGAGACGGGCCGTCCTCTGTCGCTTCGCTTGCCGCGCCCGACCCCGGCCTGTAGCATAGAGACAGTCATTCTTCCCGAGCATTCATCCCAGGAGGCTTTTATGGCAACCGATGTCTTAACCGGCCCGACGATTTTGGGCACGGCCACCCGGACCAGGGTTTACAAGAACTTTATCGACGGCGAATGGGTCGAAGCTTCAACCGGACAGACTTTTGAGAACCGTAATCCAGCCGACACTCGAGACGTGGTTGGCATCTTCCAGCGATCGGGCAAAGCCGACGTTGATGCAGCGATCGCGGCCGCGAAACGGGCCTTCGCCAAGTGGCGTCTGGTTCCCGCTCCGCGTCGAGCTGAAATCATCTACCGCGCCGCTGAGATGCTGATGGAGCGCAAGGAAGATTGTGCGCGCGATATGACACGCGAAATGGGCAAGATCCTCAAAGAAACCCGCGGCGACGTGCAGGAGGCCGTGGACACTGCCTACTACATGGCCGGCGAAGGCCGCCGCATGTTCGGACCCACAACGCCTTCAGAGTTGCCCAACAAGTTTGCTATGGCAGTCCGCCAACCTATTGGTGTTTGTGGAATGATTACTCCTTGGAACTTCCCCATGGCGATTCCGTCATGGAAGCTTTTGCCGGCGCTCGTGTGCGGCAACACTTGTGTGATCAAGCCGGCACAGGATACTCCGCTCTCTACTTTCAACCTGGTGCGCGCGCTTTCCGATGCTGGCCTTCCCCGGGGCGTGGTGAACATCGTGACCGGATTCGGCTCCGAGGTGGGCACGCCGATCACCGAGCACGCTGATGTAAAAGCTATATCGCTCACTGGTTCGAGCGCCGTAGGACGCATCGTGGGCACGACAGCGGCCAAGAGCTTCAAGCATTGTTCGCTCGAACTCGGCGGCAAGAATCCCATGATTGTGCTGGACGACGCCAATCTTGATCTCGCAATCGAAGGCGGCCTGTGGGGCGGCTTCGGAACCACTGGACAACGTTGCACGGCGACTAGTCGGATCATTGTCCAGAAGGGCATCTATAGCGATTTCATCGAGCGCTACGTCGAGCGTGCGAAAGCGCTTAAGGTCGGGAACGGTTTGGATGAAACCGTCGAGATGGGTCCGGCGATCAACGAGAATCAGCTCAAGACCGATCTCAGCTACGTCGACATCGGCAAGGCCGAGGGCGCTCGCCTGAAGTGCGGTGGCAACCGGCTCGACAAAGGCGAATATCAGAATGGCTATTTCATGGAGCCTACGGTGTTCGTGGATGTCGACCCCAAGATGCGCATTGCGCAGGAGGAAATTTTCGGGCCGGTGGTTTCGATTATTCCTTGCGACGGCCTCGAAGATGCGATCGAGATCGCGAACGGCATCGACTACGGATTGTCTTCCGCGCTCTATACCAAGGACGTGAATCGAGCGTTTACCGCCATGCGCGACCTTGATGCTGGAATCACCTACATCAACGCGCCAACGATTGGCGCGGAAGTGCATCTGCCCTTCGGCGGAGTAAAGGCTACCGGCAACGGGCATCGCGAGGGCGGTCTGGGCGCGATCGACTTCTTCAGCGAGTGGAAGTCGATCTACGTGGATTATTCCGATCGCTTGCAAAAGGCTCAGATTGATAGGACGGATTGAGGATTTTTTGCCACCGGGCCACAGAGCCACAGAGAAACCTCTGATTTTGGTTCTTTCTCTGTGACTCTGTGTCTCTGTGGTGTAGATTTCTGGAGCCATTCATGCCCATCACGCAGAGCCGTGAAATAGCCGCTGCATCCCGCCTCGACAATGTTCGCTATGCCATTCGCGACTTGGCTTGCGTCGCAGACGAGGTAATCAAGCAAGGCCACAAAGTTCTGCCGCTCAACGTGGGCGATCCCAACGTTTTTGATTTCCAGACTCCCGCTCATCTGATCGAAGCCGTATACAAGGCCATGCGCGATGGCAAGAATGGCTATGCGCCGTCATCGGGAATCAGACAGGCACTGGATGCCATCCGCGGAGAAGCTACGCGCAAGGGAATTTCTACGGTGCACGACGTGTTCGTCACGACCGGAGTTAGCGAGACCGTTGACCTGTGCCTGACCGCCCTGCTCAATCCCGGAGACGATCTCCTGACCCCTTGTCCGGATTACCCGCTTTACTCAGCCGTGCTGGCGAAACTTGGGGTCGGACTCAACACCTACTACCTCAACGAGGAAGACGCCTGGCAACCGGATCTCGACGACATTAAGCGCAAGATTACGCCGCGCACTCGCGGCATTGTGCTGATCAATCCCAACAATCCGACGGGTTCGGTTTGTTCGCGCGCGATGCTCGAACAGATCGCCGAACTAGCGCGGGAGCACAATCTGGTGATCTTCGCGGATGAAATTTACGACAAGCTGATTCTCGAAGATGACGAACATATCGCAATGGCGTCGGTCGCGCCGGATGTTCCAGTGGTGACGTTCGGTGGACTGTCGAAGAATTATCTGGCTCCGGGGTGGCGCATAGGGTGGGGCATCGTCAGTGGCGATGCCGCCGCGGTGAAGCCATACGACGAGGGCGTTCAACGCCTGCTACGTTCGCGGTTGTGTGCGAATCATCCCGAGCAATATGCCATCAAGCCGGCGCTTGAGGGTCCACAGGATCATCTGCCCGAAGTCCGAAAGAAACTGCGCACCCGTCGCGATCTGACCGTGCAGTGGTGCAATTCGACGCCACGCGTGAGTTGCGTCTCGCCGCGGGGCGCGTTCTACGCCTATCCGCGAATCGATATTCCCGAAGGCGATGATGTCTTCGTGAAGGAACTAATTCTGCAGAAGCATGTGATGGTCGTCCACGGCTCAGGCTTTGGGCAGAAGCCCGGAACGAAGCATTTTCGGATTGTCTTCCTGCCCGATGAGAAGACGCTGACAAGCGCCTATGCGGCGATCGCGGAGTTCATGAAGAACCGTTACAGTGACTAAGTTTTCAGCCTGCCTACGATACATCGAGGCCAAGAAGCGACCCCAGGATTGGATTGCCTGGGGCCGGTATAGGGCAGCATAGCTGTGACTACTGATCGGACGGTAAGACCTAGCGCGCAGCACCGATGGCCGTGCCCCAGTTTCCGCTGCCGTTGGCGTACTAACCGGAGAACTACATAGACGGCAGGTTGGCGATGGTGAGATTGGGTGCGGTAGCCGTGTAGTCTCCCCAGCGCCCATGGCCGTCGATATGCGCCGACGCACCCTCGAAATATCAGCGCATCCCGCTACAAATCAATCGGCTCTGATGGCTACTGCATGGTCGCCGCGAGCTTGGTGTTTGTCACGAAATCTGCTTAAATCGCATGAAAGCTTGGGGAACCTGACGTGATCGACATCCACTGCCACATCCTCGCCGAGGTGGACGACGGGCCTAAATCCTGGGACGTGGCCGAGGAAATGTGCCGCATGGCGGTTGCGGACGGCATCGAGCATATTGTCGCCACGCCGCACGCCAACCACCGCTATCGTTATGACCGCGACTTCCTGTCACGGGTTCTCGACTATCTACGGCAACGCGTTGGCCAAGAGCCGAGTCTGAGTCTGGGTTGTGACTTCCATCTCTCGTACGAAAATTTGCAGGACGTGATGCTGTTTCCCGATCGCTATGCCATCGAAGGCAGCCGCTACTTGCTGGCCGAACTCAGCAATTATAGTGTTCCGGTTCAGATCGAAGAGCACTTTAGCAAGCTGATCGAGAAGGGACTGATCCCAGTGATCACGCATCCGGAGCGGAATCCGATCATGCAACGCACTCCGCAGCGGATTCTGCAGTGGGTGGAACTGGGCTGCGTGATCCAGGTAACCGGATCGGCGCTCACCGGCCGTTGGGGACAGGCCGCGTGGCACACGGCTGAATGGCTGCTCAAACGAGACGCTGTACACGTGTTGGCCACGGATGCGCATGACACCAAGAGTCGTCCGCCAGTGCTTTCTTCGGGGCGCGATGCGGCTGCGGAGATTTGTGGAGAAGAAGTAGCACGGGCGCTGGTTGACGGTAACCCACGCGCCATTATCAGCGGGCAACCCCTGCCTTATTTCCCTAATCCCGTTGTGTAGGACGGACGCTTATCTTTGTTGCTTGTCGGGATCTGGACGGGCTGGACTTGAGGCGCTGGTCGAAGTTTGCGGTTGGCTGGTCATGGCGCTTTCTGGATTCAAGAGATGCTCGTGATCTGGTCCTAATCCTAGTTTGATCAGTGCGCGAGCATCAGGAGTTGTCTTGGACTGCCAGTTGTTGTCCGCCTGATAACGCTGCATTGCCTGTTCCGTGGCTTCGTTCCACATGCCAGTAGGTTTCCCGTCGAGGTAGTGTTCGCGAATCAGGGCTTCCTGAATTTGCAGAGTACGCTGCGAGTCAATTTTTTGCTGTCCATGAGTACGATGGCTGGCGGTAGATTTCTTCGACTTCTTGCTTTTGCTGGTCGAGTGCGTCGAAGAGCTCTTTGACCTGGAACTGCTTTTCGGGTGACTCGTGGACGGCTGAGATTGGTTGCTCGACGGCGGGTTCGCGGGCTTGCTTTCGGTCTGGCTGTCTTGGGCGGACGACACCGTCGCCACCAGCAACGCGGCGCAGAGCAGCAACGGGAGCCTTGTCATCCAGGAATCGAACAAACGCAAATAATATCCTCGCAAACCAGAGGCGGGCACCGAGTAATCATCCCCGATCAGGGTGCTCTGTGCCAGTCTCAATGGTTTGAATCCAGGTTACGGAAGTGTACCGGCCAGGAAGATGGTGCCATCCTGTCGGCCCGAGCCCCGCTGGCGTACCAGGAACACGACATCCTGTCCGCTCTTCAGGGAGGAAGAGATACGGTTAAACTCATCCTCGGAGTTTACTGGTTGCTTATTGATCTCGAGGATGACGTCGCCGCGCGTCAGACCGACGTCATCGGCGAAGGACGAGGGCTTGATATCCTGCACGATCACGCCCTTGCCGGCGGGAATGTCCAGGCGCTCAGCCATCTCGGAAGTCACGGCACGCACCGTCAGCCCCAACTTGCTTTCTTTGGGCGCTGCCTCTTCGCCGCTTTCTTCGTCGTCACCCAGGCGAGCGGCAAACAGCTTGGCGCGATCGGTGACGGTGACCGCAGCTTCCTGCTTCTTGCCGTTGCGAACGAAACCGAGGTTTACTTTGGTGCCGGGCTTGCGACTCGCGATATCAGAAACCAGTTCGTCGCCGTTCTTTACCGGCTTGCCGTCGACGGAGACGATGGTGTCGCCGACTTTGAGGCCGGCCTGCTCGGCAGGACTCCCGGCAGTCACCGCTGAGATGGTTACTCCGCCAGCGCCCGCTCCGTAGACACGCGAAATCGCCGGATTTTCCGCAGCGTTGAACATGATGCCAATGGAGCCCCGCGCGACTCGATGCTCGGGAGCGATCAGCTGGTTGTAGACGTTCACGACCGTGTTCGATGGCATCGCGAAGCCGACGCCCGCGTAAGCATTCGTGTCGGTGAGAATCGCGGTGTTGATGCCGATCACTTCGCCAGCCATGTTGACCAGCGGGCCTCCGGAGTTGCCGGGATTAATCGCTGCGTCGGTCTGAATGAATGATTGGAATTGCCGGTTAGGCACGATATTGCGGCCCTTGGCCGAAACAATCCCTGCGGTCACCGTGGAGGACAGACCAAAAGGACTGCCGACGGCGAGCACCCAATCCCCCACTTCCATACTGTCGGAGTTACCCAACTTGGCGACGGGCAGACCTTTCTCGGAGTCGATCTTGATCACGGCCAGATCGGTTTCCTGATCGGAACCGATGACCTTGGCATCGTGGAACGTTCCCGGCGGATCGTCCATGAGCTTCACGCGGATGCGATCAGCTTTCTCAACCACATGACGATTGGTGACGATGTAGCCCTTGGCATCGACGATGACGCCCGAGCCCAGAGAGCGCTCGCGAATCGGTCCGTTGCCCTGCTGGCCGCCGAAAAACTTATCAAAGAAATCGCCAAAGGGATCCTGCTCGTCCGGCTGGTCCGGATTGCCACCGCGCCGACGATGCGGGTTCTTGATCGTCGATTCGGTATTGATGTTGACCACGGTCGGTTCCAGTTGCTTGGAAATTTGCGAGAACTGGTTCGAGAGCTGTTGTGGCGAGGGGATGCTCAAGGGGGTTGCGTCAGAGCTTTTCTTTTCCTGGCCCTTCACTCCCTTGGAAATAACCGTTCCGATAAGAATGCCGACCGTCAAAGTGGCCAAAATCGTGAGCATGTATGCTGGGCGATTAGCTTTCAGCCGTGCCCAGAAACCGCTGGCAAGCGGATCCATAGAACTTCCTCCAGTCGTATCAGTGCTTTAACATTATACCTTTTCATCATGAAGGGACGAAGATGCTCGGGCACTCCTATTGGAGCGGCTGTCCCGGCGCCAGCACTCCTTTGCCTGTGGCCCAGGCATGGATTTCGGGCTTTAGCAAACCCGCTTTTTCGGCCGGATCTTCTTTCAACAGGGCAGCAGTCTGCTCTGCCTCCTCACGGAAAATGGCAACGGCCCGCAACTCGCCTGAAGCACTTAATGGGAAGGGACCGGAGACCGCGATGGATGCCTGCGCCGTAAGTTTTTCAATGAATAAACGATGCTGCTTCAGCACATCCGCAAACCCCGGTGCGTCCGGGTTCCATTTGTCGCCGCGCTTCATCAGTACAAGCGAGTACTGCTCCATCCCCTGGGGAGTAGCTGGCGGTTGGTGAAGGGCATTCGGGTCGATGAGCCATGGTCCGTGCACCTCAAAAGCCAGACGTCCGGCTCTGACCGCCGGATCACTGTTGGCCCAATCTTGCACCCGCGCCGCCGAATCCGCTTGGAACACGAAGATGCCGCGCAAGGTTGTGTCGTCCATGAATGGTCCGGCAACTACCAGCTTATGTTCGGCAGCCATCTTCCGGATGTTGGCCATATGTTCTTCCTGCAGTTTTTCGCCGTCATCTTTGCTCAATTGCGGCGCATCGGCAGGGCGATTCAATAGAACGAAGAAATACTGCGCGGGCCTGGTGCTCGGCCGAGTCTGAGTTTGCCCGAAGGCCGCAACCGCGAGCAGGCTCAGCAGAAACAGCAGTCTGATGACTATTCTTCTCATGGGCGCTAGCTCCTTGTGATTAGACGGTCCCGTCGGAAAAGGTACTTGATGTTCTTTGGGAAGTGCAACTTACCCGGATTTCGCTGGAGTTTGGAATGATAGGGTTGGAGCCGGATTGATGAGGAATAAGGACTTCGGAGCATGTGTTCTCGTAATAGGAAACGCCGGAGAGCATCGAAGACGCAGAGTCCGTTGTGGGAGAATCTTCAAGTGGAGGGCTTGTGGAACTAGGATTACGCAAATCGTTCAAAATCGTCGCTCCTGGGAGATCCTTGCGCCGAAGAATCGCCTATAGCCTCGCCATTGTCCGATTGATTCTGGTGCCGGTTATTTTTCTCGCGGTCTACTACTTGTTCGGCATGCGCTCGATCGTGGACCGCATCGTCAATGTAGACGCTCCGGTGGCAAGGCTGGCAGAGCAGGCGTCGGTGGATGTACTTGATGCCCGCCGCGCCGAGCGAAATTACTTCCTGCTTCGTGATCCGGAATACCTTAAGGCAACCGAGGAATCAATCGCACGCGTCAAGCAGGCTTTGGGGGAGATCAGCAATCTTGCGCCCAGCGAACAGCCGGTGACACAGCAGGCGCGGGAAAGTCTGAATCTTTATGGCCAACAATTCAGCGAGGCGGTGTCGCTGACGGAAACACCAGAAGGCACTCCCACGGGCAGAGCTAGCGAAGTCGTGCAAGCGTATGAAAAAGACTTGAATGAGCTGCTGAGGCAGGCCAGGCACAAGACTCGCGCGCAGCTGATCGAGGACCTTCGCAATCAGGCTGATTCGCTCGACCTCCAAATCGTGAGAACGCTGGAGTCGGGAGATCCGACGCTGCGCCGCGTAAGTCCCGGCCTTCAGGCTTCAAGCCAGCAGGTTCTGCAGCGAACGTCCGAACTGGAAAATCGGGGATGGGCGCGGGTTGAACGAGACCATCGTGAAGCTCGAAATCTGCTCCATCGTGCGGAATGGGTGCTTGGCATCGTTTCCGGGCTCACACTTCTGCTCAGTGTCTGGATCAGCTTTGTGCTGCCTCGGCAGGTGGTCAAACCTCTGCTGGATCTGAAAGAGGCGGTAGATCACGCTGCGTCTGGAAACTACCTGATCGATTTCGAATTAAAAGGCGAAGGCGAAGTCGTCGAACTGGCAAAGAGTGTCCGCAACCTAATCGCTCATGCCCTGGACGTGACCTCACGCGCCGCACCGCAAGGCTCACAGTAGCGTGGTGAACTGCTGCACGAGTTGGTCGGCCTGACGACCGATGAGTCCAATGCCCCGACGTTTGGTGACTTTCTTCGCATCGCTCAAAGAGATTACCAACGCATAGACCTCTCGGGTTACCTCCACTTTTTACTCGATCAGGTTGAGCAATTCCCGGAGCAACCCCGGGAAGCCGGAAAGCGTCTAGGCAATTACGGGGAAGGAATCGTGAAACCGGGCGGTCATTTGTGGCTAAAGTTGTTCGCGTGTTTCGTGTTAACATTTGCCTCGTCGAGCTTTGCTGCGGTGCTTGCCGGCACAAGTCCGAGTAGCATCTGTTCGGAAGGACTGGCGCTTCTCGGTAAACCTCGCGTTCTTGGCGCGAGTTTCCCATCGACAAGCCAAGCGGTTACCGGTTCGAAATTGAGTACGACTCGCAGACCCTTGAAACGGATTGCGGACGCGCCACAATTGAAAAGGCAGGGCCATGCCCTGAAAGACGTTGTGGCTAAGAGGATTGGCAGCGGGATTAGACCCTCCGCGCCGTCGGCGTGGCAGATCAGCAATCAAGTAGCCCTCAATACCTGGCTCTATTTACATCGGAGCCCGAACAGCGGCTGCCTGGATGACAGATACGCCAGCTATGGCGCAAACAGTTCCAACGAGGTCAGTTGTGACTGGCGGTTGCAGCTTAGGATTTGAAGAAGACGCTAAAGAAACAAACCGCAGGTCCCGCAACTCCATACCGTTTCGCCCCGAACTTCTATTAGCCCGCCTAATTTCGGTAAAGGCCCCAGGCACCGATGCTTGTTTTCAGACCAACACTTATTTCACGTGCAACGGAATAAAATGGCGGCCTCCTAGTTTACTCTTGTGTACGTGGTGGAGCAGCGCTTGTCATCGGCGTCGTTCGAGGAGCTAGCTATGCCCCTTTTTGAACGGCTCTACAACTTTGCCCATTGGCTGACGCAGAATCGGGAGGAGGCCGAAGACCTGGTGCAGGAAACCTATGTCAAGGCGCTGAAGGGCTTTTCCTCTTTCCAACCTGGCACCAACTTCCGTGCCTGGATCTACCGGATCCTGCGTAATGCGTTCTTTACTTCCCGCACCGGCCTGAAGGCGGCCGCAACGGTCCCGTTAGATTTGGAGAACGATCAAGACGTGCTGCCCACCGCTCTAGACACGCCAGAGAGTGTGCTGCTGCAGCGTTCCGATCGGGAGCTGGTGCAGGAAGCTCTGAGCCGCTTGCCGGTACCCCATCGCGAAGTGCTGTTACTTTGCGAATTCGAAGAGATGTCATACCAGGAGATTTCCGCAACTCTGGCTATTCCGATTGGCACGGTGATGTCACGTTTGTCGCGAGCGCGTCGGGCTTTGCGGGACACCGTGCAGGAATTGCAAGGGGGCTGGACAAGATCAGTTAATTTATGAACTGCGAGTCGTGGACTGAAAAACTCGATGCTTACTTCGACGGAGAACTCTCTGCCGAGGAGGCGCGCGAGCTGGATGAACATGTGCGCCAATGCCCCGCGTGCACCGCAGAGAGTTTGCGGAGGCTCCAACTGAAGCGCGCAGTTCAGGTTGCCGGCCAGAGGTTTGCGCCGGACCCAGCGTTTCGTTTGCGTATTCAAGAGAGCGTGGCGACCCGGCGCCCTTCTCTGTGGACGCGAGGCTGGCTCCCGATCCTGGCCGCCGCCTGCGCGGTAGTTGTCATTGCATCTCTTTTGACTCTGAAACGTGACCGACGGGAACAGCAACTTGTTAGCGAACTGGCTGACTTGCACGTGGCAACGCTCGCCAGCGCCAATCCCGTTGATGTAGTTTCCACCGACCGGCATACCGTGAAACCGTGGTTTGCGGGCAAGATTCCTTTTACGTTCAACCTGCCTGAGCTGCAGGATTCACCGTTCGTTCTGCTCGGGGGCAAGGTTAGCTATCTCGATCAGTCTCCCGGGGCGGAGCTTGTTTTTCGCATTCGCAATCATCAGATTTCGGTTTTTATTTTCCAAGAGCGGGCGACGCAAGGGGCACAGTCGAGTGGGACAATTCTTTCGTTTCAGGTTCGGAGCTGGGTGCAGAATGGCCTTCGCTATTTCGTAATCGGCGATGCCAGCGGTCAGGACTTGGACCAACTGAGCAAAATGTTGAAGAACGCCGGCTGAGGAATTATTGAGTGGACCGGCAGTCAACCCAGCCATTGATGCGGACTGCCAATGGCCTCGACCAAGTCCCGCAGAAATTCCGCCGCGCGCACGCCGTCCACTACACGATGATCGCTCGAGAGCGTCAGGGTCATCATGGAACGGACTTCAACACGACCTTCTATGGGTACGACTCGATCCGCGATACGCCCCACCGCAAGGATGGCGGCCTGGGGCGGAATAATGATTGCGGTGAAGGCGTCTACGCCAAACATTCCTAGATTGCTGATGGTGAAAGTGCCGCCCGCGAGGTCGGATGGGCGCAACTTGCCGCTGCGGGCGCGTTCTGTAAGATTGCGTCGCTGAGTCGCAATTTCGATTAACGTGGCCTTGTCGGCGCTGTGAATGACCGGTGCTACCACTCCATCTTCTACCGCCATCGCCAGACCAATATTGATCTCCGCGTTGGCGCGAACGCCCTCGCCAGTCCAGCTTGCGTTCATGCGAGGGTGCCTTAGGAGGATACGAGCAACCAACGCTGCCAGTAGATCAGTGTGCGTCAGCTTTATTCCATGCGATGTTTCAATCTCTGCGCCCAGCTTCTTTCGGGCTTCGTTCAAATCGCCAGCATCCACTTCCCGGACGACGAAGAAATGCGGGACGGTCGTCCAGCTCTGGGTCGTGCGTTCCGCCATCAACCGGGCAATGGGGCTGCCGCTGTTAACGATCGTGGGCGACGCAACAGCGTTAGATTCCGTGGCGGCTAGAATGTCAGACGCTAGAATTTCTCCGTTGGCTCCCGATCCGCGCACATCCGCCAGATTGATACCGCGTTCGTTGGCGAGCCGCCTCGCTTTCGGAGAAATCCTGACGGCCTGTGCAGAAGACTCCGCACCTTGATTTGCGTGCGCCAGACTCGAAACCCCGGACGGTGCAACGGCAGTAGTTTTTCTTCCTGACGCGGTTGCGACTTCATCCGCCGGAGGAACTTCACCGGGGCGCACGATCCAGGCGATGGTTCGCCCTACTGGCACTTCGGCTCCAGGCTGGACTCTCACTCCGGCAAGAACGCCGTCGCCGGGCGATTCAATCTCCATCACGGCCTTATCGGTCTCGATCTCGAGAAGGGGTTCGCCTTTGGCGACAGAATCGCCCTCTTTTTTCAGCCACGAAATGAGCTTGCCCGTTTCTTGAGCCATTTCGAGAGCCGGCATTACGACACTGATCGCCATGAATGTATTTGCGGAACCGACGCTTGCCATCTCTCAGTTTCTTCGCGCAGCCAGAGAAACCAGATCCCTCGTCGCTCACGCTCCTCGGAATGACAATGGTTGAGTTCTGGTTGCAGTGACCTGTCAGTCTCCGACGCCCACTCTTTCGCGCTTAGAGCTTGCTTCTATCATCTCGCGTACCCGAGTGGTCGGTTTGGATTCGGTCTCGCGGATTGCGGGCAGCGGACCATCCACCGTGAAATAGTGGCGGCCGGCAACCAGAAGTTCCTCGGCCGGAAAGCGAGTAATGACTTCGTGACCAGTTTCAGTAACTACGATTTCTTCTTCGATGCGAGCGGCACTCCAGCCATCCGTCGAGGGCCAGAAGGTTTCCAGCGCAAAAACCATGCCCGGTTTGATCTCGCAGGAGTGCTCTAGGGAGACCAGGCGGCTGATCACCGGCTTTTCCCATATTGCGAGACCGATGCCGTGGCCATATTGGAGCGCGAAGGCCGCCTCCTCATTGGCGAAACCAAACTCCTGCGCCTTCGGCCACACAGAGGCAATCTCGGCGGTGGTGCGTCCCGGGCGCACAAGTTCAATCGCCGCGTCGAGGTATTCCCGGCACCGCTTGTAAGCGTCGTTCATTGCGTGCGAGGCGTAGCCGATGGTGAAGCATCGGTAGTAACAGGTGCGGTATCCCATGTAGGAGTGGAGAATGTCGTAGTAGACGGGATCGCCCGGACGCAGCACGCGGTCAGAGAAAACGTGGGGATGCGGATTGCAGCGCTCCCCTGAAATCGCATTCACGGCTTCCACATATTCGGAGCCGAGATCGTAGAGAACTTTGCTCACGAGACCGACCGCCTCGTTTTCACTCAGGCCCGGTTTCATGGCGCGGTAGAGTTCGTCGTAAGCAACATCGACCATCATCGCCGACGTGTTGAGCAACGTGATCTCGTCACGTGTCTTGATGAGGCGCGCTTCCGACATGAGCGCCTGGCCATCGACGACTTTGATTCCTTCTTTTTGCAAGGCGAAAAGGACTGGCAACTCAACAATGTCGACGCCCACCGGCTCTTTGTGCAGGCCGCGCATTTCCAGCTCGATGCGGATCTTCTTTGCGACATCTTCCGCGCGTCCCATTTCTGGCGTCATCGCGCCACGTAACACCGAGATGCCCGCTCGCGAACGCTCGCCGAGCCATGGGCAGTATAATTGGTGGTGCTTTGCCGCCGATCCGAAATCCCAAAGAATCGGCTCGTCATTTTGGGCGAGGAGGGTGAAGCGATTCGCTTTGTCCTGAGCCCACGTTCCTATGTGTGTCGCCGTGAGGTACCGCACATTATTCATGTCGAAACACAGCAACGCGCCCATCTCAGACTTGGCTAACAATTCCTTGGCGCGCGCCAAGCGTTCACGGCGCAGGCGATCGAAGTCCACCCGATTTTCCCAATCCACCGCCATCGTTCCGTATGTGGGCAGAGCCATCAGAATTCTCCTTTGCCAGTTGAGATCAGGATCGGCCGCAGAGTTTGCGGGCCGCATCAAACACGGTCTGCTCGGTCGGCACGGTTACATCTTCCAAAGGCGGCGAAAACGGAATCGGGACATGCATCGCGCCCATTCGCTTGACCGGAGCGTCCATGTCGTAGAATGCGCCCGCGGCAATCACGGATGCAAGCTCGGCGGTCACTCCATAGCGTTCGTAACCTTCGTCGAGCACGATCGCTCGCGACGTTTTCTTCGCCGATTCGATCAGAGTTTTTTCGTCGAGCGGCCACATCGTGCGCGGATCGACCACTTCGGCGCTGATTCCGATTTCAGCGAGCAGCGCGGCCGCACCCAACGCCACTTGCACCATGCTGCTGGTCGCGACCAGGGTGATGTCCTCGCCAACGCGCTTCACGTCGGCAACGCCCAACGGAACGGTGTAGTCGCCCCGAGGTACGGGGCCTTTGAGCTTGTACATCATTTTGTCTTCAAAAAAAACAACAGGGTTCTCATCGCGAATCGCCGCTTTCAGCAAACCTTTGGCGTCATACGGCGTCGATGGCAACACAACTTTCAATCCCGGCACGTGGCAAAACCACGCATGCAGCGACTGCGAGTGTTGGGCCGCCGAGCGGCGCGTCGCTCCCATGGTGGTACGCATCACCATCGGCACTCGCCATTTTCCGCCCGACATGTAATGGACCTTGGCCGCCTGATTGACCATCTGGTCCATGGTCAAAGTAATGAAATCGCCGAACATAATGTCGACCACAGGACGCATGCCGGTCATGGCTGCGCCCACAGCGAGCCCTGTGAAGCCTGCTTCGGAGATTGGTGTATCGAGGACGCGGTCTTTGCCGAATTCCTCCAGCAAACCGGAGAGAACCTTGAACGGCGTGCCCGCCTCGGCTACGTCTTCGCCCATGACGCAGACGGTGTCATCGCGTCGCATCTCTTCGGCGAGCGCTTCGCGAATCGCTTGCGCGAAAGTTAGTTCACGATCGGCGGCTTCAGGCATACACATCCTCGTCCACTTCATCAGCGGACGGATACGGCGCGCTGACTGCAAACTCGACTGCCTTCTTCATCTCAGATTCGAGTTCCGTCTGCATCCATTCGAGGCCCGCTGCGTCAGTGAGCTTCTGCTCAGTCAGCCACTTGCCGAAATTCATGATCGGATCTCGCTCTGTTTTCCAGGTCAGCTCTTCCTTCTTGGAGCGATAGTATTCGCGGTTGATGTCGCCCACGTGATGTCCGTGGTAGCGATAGGTGTTGCAGAGCAGGAAGGCGGGACCTTCACCGCGGCGGGCGCGATCCACAAACCGCTGTGCGGTGGCGTGAACAGCGCGCACGTCCTGACCGTCAACGCCAGCCGCTTCGAGGCCAAAGGCACTTGCTCGCGTCAGGATATCTCCCGCTGTGGTTTCCGAATAATGCGTGTATTCCGTGTAGAGATTGTTCTCGCAGACGTAAATCACTGGCAGCTTGAAAAGCTGCGCAAGGTTCATCACTTCATAAAGCACACCCTGGCCGAGCGCGCCCTCGCCGAAAAAACATACCGCCACGCGGCCGTTGCGCAAGCGTTGGGCTGAAAACGCAGCTCCCGTTGCGATGCCGGCGCTGCCGCACACAATTGCATTCGCTCCCAGATTGCCGGTCGCCGGGTCTGCAATGTGCATTGAACCGCCCTTACCCTTGCAGTACCCGGCCTTCTTACCCAGCAGTTCGGCGAACATTTGATCGGGGGAGGCGCCTTTCGCCAAACAATGTCCATGACCACGATGCGTGCTTGTGACGTAGTCAGTGCGCTCGAGCGTTTCGCATACGCCGACAGCGACCGCTTCTTCACCGATGTAGAGATGCGCCAGACCGGGCATCAGCGCCCGAGTGTAGAGTTCGTTGACCTGGGTTTCAAATTGCCGGATGGCGACCATCTGGCGGTACATCCGAAGCCACAAATCGACTTTTTCCAGGGCTCCTCTTGGTTGTGTGGCGGTCGTCATTTTTGCACACCCGACATGCGCGCCAGAACGTCAAACATGACAGCAAAGTCCAACTTCTCCCAACCCATGCCGCGCGCGGCGGTGAGGAATTCGTTGCTGACGGCGGTGGTGGGGACCGGGACGTTCAGCTTGCGACCCAACTCCATGGCGAGAAGCATGTCTTTCTGCATCATGTTGACGTCGAACCACGCTTCCTCCGGTTGTTGCAAAACGAATGGGCCGCGGTACTGAATCATGGGGGAGGCGATCGCGCTGTGCACCAGAACGTCGACCGCGACTTCTCGTGGTATTCCGCTTTTCTCCGCTAACAGCACGCCCTCAGAAAATGCCAGCATCTGCACGGCGAGGCTCAGGTTCACTGCGATCTTCATCGACAACGCAACGCCGTTGTCGCCGACGTACGTGACCTTTGGTCCGATATCAAGGAGAAGCGGCTTCAGCTGTTCGAATGTCTCTTTGCGTCCACCGACCATCACGGAAAGCTTGCCTTGCTGCAGGGTGATCACGCTACCCGAAACTGGTGCATCGATCATGTCGGCGCCCCTCTCACGAACCTTCGCAGCCAGTGTCCGGCTCACTTCGGGGCTCACGGTGCTCATGTCAATGTGGAACTTGCCATGGCCGAGGCCCGCGAGCAATCCGTCGAGGCCATCCGTCACCGCCGCTAGGGCCGACGCGTTCGTCACCATGGTGAAGGTCACGTCTGATGCCGCCGCGACCGCCTTGGAAGACTCGGCGAACTTCATGCCCTTGTCGATCAACCACTGCGCCTTCGCTCGCGTCCGGTTGTAGCCGGTCACGCTGTGCCCTTTTTCGAGCAGGCGGGCAACCATGTTGCCGCCCATCACCCCGAGACCGATGAATCCAAGCTTCGCCATTCAACAATTTCCTTCGCTTAATGCGGTATTGAGCTGCAAATTACTTCTTGCCTAACGAGGACGAATCCGCGAGCACCTGCTGGAGATGAGCCCGCATGGCTGCTCGCGCCGCTTCGGGATCGCGTTTTTCGACGGTCGCCAGAATGCACTTGTGATGGAACTGGCCGCGCTCCGGTCCTCCGTCCACATCGAAAATGCGGCTGCGCTGCTCGCGCAAGAGTCCCACAATGGAATCCAAGAGAGAGAGGATCAACGGGTTCCCCGCCGCTTCGGCCAGCGCCAGATGAAAATCCAGATCCGCTTCGACGTAGGCGTCTGGGTCATGCAAGTTGCGATCCATCACCGCGACGGCTTCGCGCATGGTGCTCAACAGCTGTTCCTCTATGCGGGTAGCGGCCAAGCCCGCAATTTCTGGTTCGAGCACCAAGCGTAACTCGGCCAGGTTCGCCAAGCCTTCCTGCTGGTTAATGCGAATCATCAAATCAAGCGACTGCCGAATCGCTTGGGAAGTTCCGTTAGTCACGAAGGTGCCGCGGCCGGAATAGGCTTCGACCAGACCCTTTTCACGCAAAGTCTTGACCGCCTCACGCACAGCGGTGCGGCTTACTCCAAAGCGCTGGGCCAGATCTCGCTCTGCAGGCAGCTGATCCCCAGGCTTGAGCTGCCCTTTCAAAATGGAATCTTCCACCTGCTGGACAATCTGCTCGTAAAGGCGAGAAGTCTTTACTGCCCGGTACATTGGCTTGGCTTCGGGCGAGTCGGGCGCTTCGTCTGTCATCAGGTCCAGTGTCGGCGCGGTGCGATATATTGCCATATAGGTCCAGTGGTATGACCACTGTACCATACCGCAGCAAGTCAGCCGACTTCCTTTCTGACTATTGAATCCACACCGTCTTGATATTTACAAACTCACGAATTCCTTGGACTGCGAGCTCGCGCCCGTGGCCCGAGTACTTCACGCCTCCGAAAGGCAGACGCGGGTCCGACGCCACCATCTTGTTCAGGAAGACCATACCGGCATCGAGCTCGTTAATGAACCTTTCAGTTTCCATTGGATCGTTCGTCCAAGCGCTGGCGCCAAGGCCGAAGCGGCTGTCATTGGCGATTTGGATGGCCTGGTCCACATCCTTCACGCGAAAGAGCGATGCCACCGGACCGAAGAACTCTTCTTTGTAAGCTGGCGAATCCTTCGGAATGTCGGTGAGAACCGTGGGCGCGTAGAAGTTACCAGGAAGATTCAAGGGATGGCCACCGGTCAAGACGCGCGCACCTGCAGCGACGCTCTTCTTTACATCGGCATCCAGAGAGGCAACGGCGTCGGCGCTGGACAACGGACCAAGTTGCGTGCTGTCCTCGAACGGATCACCCACGCGCAGGTCCTGCATGCGTTTGACAAACTTGCGCTCGAACTCATCGGCGATTCTCTCCGACACGATGAAGCGCTTGGCCGCGATGCATGATTGGCCGTTGTTCTGAATGCGCGCATCGACTGCGGTCGAAACCGCAGCGTCGAGATCGGCACTAGGCATGACGATGAAGGGATCGCTGCCGCCCAGTTCCAGCACGACTTTCTTGATTCGTTTCGCGGCCGACACGCCAACTTGAATGCCCGCCTGCTCGCTGCCCGTCAGAGTCGCGGCAACCACACGAGAATCATTCAGGATGCCATCGACTGGCCCGGAGCCAATGAGCAGGGTCTGAAAGACGCCCTCGGCAAAGCCGGCGCGGCGGAGAATATCTTCTATCTTGAGCGCGCACTGTGGAACGTTGGAAGCATGCTTCAACAAGCCGACGTTGCCCGCCATAAGCGCCGGGGCCGCAAAGCGAAAAACTTGCCAGAAGGGGAAGTTCCAAGGCATCACCGCCAGGATGGGGCCAACTGGTAGATAGCGAATAAAGCTGCGTTTCGCTCCCGTTTCCACAACTTCATCGGCCAGAAATTTCTCGGCGTTTTCCGCATAGTAGCGGCATCCGGTCGCGCATTTCATCGCCTCGGCCACTGCAGCCTTCAGAGGCTTGCCCATCTCGAGCGTCATCAAGCGAGCGCACTCGTCCTTTTCCTTCTCCAAAATCTCGGCTGCGCGGATCATCCTTATCGCCCGTTCCGCGAACTTCGTCTGTCGATGTTTTCGGAATGCAGCGACCGCCAGTTGTAACCTTTGCTCGATTTGTGCCGCGCTAAGAGGCTCAAAAGTCTTCACGACTTCACCAGTCGCGGGATTAATGGTTGCTATCGCCATGCTTATTCTGCCCCTTCAGCTTGGTAGGCTACGCCCCAACCTTATGAGGACTCAAGCGGCGGGCCCGTCAAGGAGCGGTCTTGTGGTCGAACCACAATACTACTTGACGGGTGGGCCGCGTCAAGGCTATACCTTCAAATCGCCAGATCTTTTTCAACTCTAGATCGAAGCGGTCGCGTAGAAGCGACCCAGAGCTATTCCATCCTCTTTAGGATTTGGAGGTCGTATGCATTCTCCGTCGAATGGCATTCGGTTTCTAGGCATCGCGTGCCTGCTGCTCGCCGTCTCCGTTCCCGCGTTTTCGCAATCGATCACCGGTCGCATCCTTGGAACGGTCACGGACCAGTCTGGTGCCGCTGTGGCTGGAGCTTCAGTAATCATCACCGATGTTCAGCGGGGCTCGGCTCGAACGGTCGTCACCGATGATTCCGGGAACTATTCAGCTCCCGAATTGCAACCCGGAGTTTACAAAGTACGCGCAGAAGCAAAGGGCTTCAAGACCGTGGAGCGCGTCAACATCATGGTCGAAGTTGCGCAGGACTTGCGGGTTGACATTCTGCTCCCAGCCGGATCGCTCTCCGAAACGGTGGTGGTCACGTCCGAGGTTCCCCTTATCAACACGACCTCTTCAACCTTAGGCGGTACTCTGAGCAATGCGCAGATCAATGATTTGCCATTGAACGGTCGCAACTACGAGAACCTGCTTCAACTGCGTCCGGGTGTCATGCGATATCCCGGAGGCGGATTTTCGACAACCAGTACCAACGGCTTGCGAGCGGAAGACAACGCGTACTTCGTTGAGGGACTTTTCAATAGCGAACCATTTTCCGGACAAGCCATCATCAACGGCGCTGGAATCGCTGGCGACTCAGCGACGATTCTGCCGATCGATTCAATCCAGGAATTTAATGTGGAAGAGAACGCGCCCGCAGAATTCGGCTGGAAGCCGGGGGCAGTCGTGAACGTTGGCCTTAAATCAGGCACTAACCAGATTCACGGCTCTGCATTCGCGTTCGGTCGCACCGGCTCACTGGATGCGCGAAATTATTTCAACGCCGTCCCGAATCCCAAGCTCGGCACCTCACTGGAGCAGTACGGGGGCAGCGTCGGCGGGGCGATTGTCAAAGACAAACTCTTTTTCTTTGGCGCCTACGAGGGCCAAATGTATAACGTGGGGAACTCTTTCGGGGGCATCACTAGCCCATCGATGGTTGCGATGCCCGCCGCGGGTAATTGCCTTTTCCTCACCAGCGGTGATTGCGCAAACAGCATTCCGGACGCAGTCGCAGATCTGCACGCGGGCGGAATCGTGGTCAGTCCTGCCAGTTTGCAAGTTGCGGGGTGCGCACTCTCCGGCACTACGGTTACGTGCAACGGAACCGGATTTCCGACGAACAACAATCCAGACATCAACATCCCAAACGGCTTCCCCAACAACGTCACGATCTACAACGCGGTCGGCAAAGTGGATTACAACGTCAATCAAAAAAACCGCATCAGTGGGATGTACTTCTTCGGGAACAACACCGGCACGGTCGAAGACTTTCCCGAACTGCAGTCGAAATGGCGGTCGGACATTCACACTCGGGCGCAGGTATTCGGTGCAAGCTGGGTGTCAACGCCCAGTTCTCGCTGGGTGAACGAAGTGCGTTTTGGATACAATCGCCTTTACCAACCGACATTGCCGGGCGATCTCAACACGCCTGCGTCGGCTTATGGGCTTGACACCGGAGTCTCGGGTCCGAACACGGGTGGATTGCCCCGCATCGGATTCGGCGGATACTTCTTTCCCGGTCTGGGTGGCTTCAAATGGCCGAAGTTCCAAGGGCCGGATAGCATCACGCAAATCCTCGATCATGTTTCTTACACTCGCGGCAATCACTCTCTCAAATTCGGCGGTGAGATTCACAGGGACTATGTAACCGGAGGCGCATGGGGAAATGCGCGTGGCAGCATCACTTTCCTGGGCGCCAATACGCCCGACCCGAAAAATCCCGCGAATCTCCTGAACACTACGACCTTAGAGGATTTCTTTTCTGGTGCACCCTTCAAGACCTCCGTACTGACAGGAAATCCAACCAGGCAAATTCACAATTGGGGCTACGCCGCGTTCATTCAGGATGATTGGCGGGTCACGCGGAATGTGACCCTAAATCTTGGACTGCGGTATGAAATCAGTACGCCGCCAAAGGAAGCCAACAACCTGCTCGGTAACTTTGATCCCAATCTGGGGATGGTGCAGGTGGGCAAACAGATCAGTTCTCCCTATAACTCAGACCACACCAACTTCGCTCCGCGTCTTGGATTTGCTTGGGACACGAATGGCAAAGGAACGACCGTGGTGCGGGCCGGCGGCGGGTTGGTTTACGAAACGGTGAATTGGGAATCGTTCCTCGCGTTCAACAACAGCTTCGGCCTTCCCAGCGTTCCTACCGGAGCGATTATCGATGCCGCGGGAGACACAGCCGGAGGTACGATCAACACTGGCAACCTGGCACAGCTTTCTAGTTTCCCCTGGGACAACGGTCCGATTTACGGAAACCTTAATCAGAAAATTAACTGCTTCGCCGCTCCATGCGCGATCATGGGCGTCGCCCAAAACCTGACGACTCCCTACGTCTGGAACTGGACCTTGAGTGTGCAACATGCATTTACTCCCAACCTCTCGCTTGACGTGGCCTATGTCGGCAACAATGGGGAGAATCTAACTGGAATTCGCGATATCAATCAGCCGCCGGTGGGATCGGGCTGGCCCGCCAGCAGTATCGCTACGTGCGTCGCTTCCGGCTATACCGATCCGACATTCTGCGCCCCTGACAGCACGGGAGGCGAAGAAGCAAACCGGCCGTACGCTGCGAAGTTTCCTTACCTGAGCAACATCTTTCAGATGGGTAATGTTTACCGGTCAAATTACAACGGCCTGCAATTCACGCTGAACGCTAGGAATTTCCATGGCTTGAGCATGGTTGCCGGTTACACCTACTCGCACGCTCAAGATGACGTGGCTGCAAACTGGGATTTCGGTTACGGGTCGGGACTTCCGCAAGACTCTTACAACCTCGCTAGCGAATATGGGAGCAGCGACTTCGATATTCGTCATCGCTTCACGGTTTCGCTGACCTACGCGATCCCGGGCAAAAAGGGTTACGGGCAGATGTTGGAAGGTTGGGAAATCAACTCCATCATCAACCTGCAGAGCCCGCAACACTGGGGGGCGATGGACGAGGGAACGGACGCCGCCGGAGTGGGCCCGCTGCCCGTCAGTCCTCCGGCGAACAGTCCCATCCGCTGGAATTTCTTTGGCAACCCGAATGATTTCAAGTCGGGGCCAACAGCGATTCCGTTTTTCCCTGGCAACCACAGTCAGACAAATCCCACCGACGATGCGGCGTGCAATGCGAAGGCCCTGGCTCTCGATGGAGGCAACACCGCGGGACCAGCAACCACGGCCCTCAACCTGTTCGGTTGTTATGCTAAAGGCAAGTCCGTAATGATTCCACCGGCGCTCGGGCAGTTCGGCAACATGAGCCGCAACATTTTCCCCGATTCTGGTTTTCGCAACCTGGACTTCTCGATCGCGAAGAATTGGCAGTTCGGCGAGCGGCTTCACGCCCAGTTCCGGGCTGAGTTCTTCAACATTTTCAACCATCCGAACTTTGCCAATCCCTACGGCGGACAGAATGGTTTCGGCCTCAATGATCCTTCCGCCGCGAACTTCGGTTGCGGCTGCGCCACTCCGGATGTCGCCGCGGCTAACCCCGTCATCGGCTCCGGTGGACCGCGGGCGGTACAACTGGGCCTGAAGCTTCTTTTCTGATTGCCTGTTTTTTTGTAAGTGGGGCCGGAGCTCCCGCCGGCCCCATCTTTTTTCAAGTGGAAAGGAAACCATCCTGTGTCAACACTGTTAGGGCGTCGAATTCAGTCCGATAGACCAACCATGTTCCTGGCGAGAGCGTCGGCAATTCTGCTGGCTCTGATTTGTTCGCTTAGCGTCTTTACCTTCTCTCAACAGCGCCCTGAACGAACTATCGCCGAGATCAAAGCTGAGGCCATTCATCGCGCCGAAGTTGGGCAGTATCCGTTAATCGGACTCGATCCGGGCGACGTGAAAGAAGCTTTCGATTCGATTCATACGCCCGATAAAAACGAGTGGGCGGCGGCCTTCATGGCAGTCGGGGATCGCTACATGAACGAGGCCAAGGCGGTGGAGAAAACTGATCCCTCAAAGGCGAACGCAGACTACATCAGGGCGTGGCGACTCTATTCCTTTGGGCGGTGGCCCATACCCGCCTCGCCCCGCAAACAGCGCTCGTACGAAAAAGCGATTGAAGCATTTCTGGCACACGCGCGCTTCTGGGATCCACCACTCGAAATCGTGGAAATTCCATTCGAGGGCAAAGAGATCATCGGCTACCTTCGTCTGCCGAAGGGCACGAATGGGCCCGCGCCTCTGGTGCTTGCTGTTAATGGCCTGGACAGCCGCAAGGAGGATTTATCCGAGAGCTTCAGCGCAATCCTGCCCTCAGGGATCGGCTTCCTGGCCGTGGATGGCCCGGGCACAGGGCAGTGTCCAATCAAAGTCAGTGAAACTTCGGACCGCATGTTCTCGCGCATTCTCGATTACATCGCAACCCGACCCGAGATCGACAAGAATCGCGTCACCATGCACGGCGTGAGTTGGGGCGCCTACTGGGCGACGAAGATGGCCATCGTTGAGCACAATCGCCTACGGGGAGCAAGCGCCCAATCGCCGCCCGTTGATACGTTTTTTCAAAAAGATTTTCTGATGAATTCCCTGATCGGCAATCGTGAATACCTTTTCGATCAGGTTCCGGCCCTGATGGCGATCTTCGACAACGTGGCGACCATCGATCAAATGGCGGAAGTTTTGCCGAAAATGTCCCTCGTCAAACAAGGACTGCTGGGCAAGCCAATGGCGCCCATGCTTATTCTGGCGGGAGTGCTCGATACCCAGGTGCCGATCTCCGATATCTACCTGCTCATGGATAAAGGCGACGTACCAAAGACGGCATGGATCAATCCCCAGGGTGGTCACCTCGGGCGGCAGGTAAAGGTGTGGCCTGATCCTCGCATTTTCAAAGAGGTAATTATTCCTTGGCAAGTGCGCACGCTTCAATCCGAACCCGCAAAATGAGGCTCCGCTCTCAGTGGCGTAACGACGACCGGCAAAGGCAACGAACCAATTAATGGCACCTCTTCCACCATTGCAAACTGATGTCATAACAGCAACGCCGACGTCCCACAAACCGCCGTTCTACCGGGTCTTGTGGGTGCAGGTCCTGGTCGCTATGGGGTTGGCCATCGTGCTCGGCTACGTTGACCCGGTTCGTGCGGTTGCCATGAAGCCGCTGGGCGACGCGTTCATCCGCTTGATTACGATGATCATCACGCTGATCATCTTCTGCACGGTGGTCACCGGAATTGCCGGCATGGAAAGCTTAAAAAAAGTCGGGCGTGTCGGTGGCATGGCCCTGCTTTACTTTGAAGTCGTCTCCACTATCGCTCTTCTCATCAGGTTGGTAGTGGGCAACGTAGTAAGGCCAGGCAGCGGTTTTAATGTGAACGCCGCCACACTCGACGCAAAAGCAGTCGCCGATTATGCGGGACAGGCGAAGGCGCAGAACGCCACCGATTTCCTGATGCACATCATCCCAACCACTGTGGTCGATGCCTTTGCCAAAGGCGATATCCTCGAGGTGGTGTTTGTGGCCCTGTTGTTTGGTTTTGCCTTGTCAGCTATGGGTTCGCAGGCCAAACAGTTGGTCGACCTGGTCAACACGTTCACCTATGTCATATTCGAAGTTACGCGACTGTTGATGAAATTCGCGCCCGTTGGAGCTTTTGGCGCCATGGCGTATACGGTTGGCAGGTTCGGCCTTGCTTCTCTGGGTCCGCTTGCCAAATTAATCGGAACTTTCTGGCTCACCTCAGTGCTTTTTGTGGTAATCGTCCTCGGTGCCATCGCCTGGGCCGCAAGCTTTAACATATTTCGTTTTCTGGCCTACATCAAGGAAGAGATCCTCCTGGTGCTGGCGGTAAGTTCGTCCGAGGTCGCGATCCCCACCTTGATGGAAAAGCTTGAGAAACTTGGTTGCTCCAAGTCTCTGGTTGGCTTAGTTGTTCCGACCGGATTCACGTTCAACACCGACGGAACCAGCCTGTACATGACCCTAGCCGCACTGTTCGTGGCGCAGGCCACCAATACGCATCTGACGCTGACCCAGCAACTCACTATTCTCGCCGTCGCAGTTCTCACCTCCAAGGGTGCCAGCGGCGTGCAGGGCGCGTCTTTCATCGCGCTAGTGGCCACACTCTCCGTGATCCCGACTATCCCAGTTGCAGGCATGGCATTGATTCTCGGAATTGACCGTTTTCTTAGTATGTTCCGCGCCCTGGTTAACATGATTGGAAACGGAGTAGCGACCCTTGTTCTCGCGCGATGGGATGGAGAGTTGGACGGCAAAACCTTGAGAGAACACCTAGCCCGCCAGGCTTAACCCTGGCTCGACCTGATCAAGTCCATTCTCCGCCAACTAGAATCCGTGCTCCTCCAACTACTTTTACTTTTCAAGAAATGCCCGCGAAGCGTAATCTCAGGCCATGCGGGTTCTCATCATTGAGGACGAGCGGCGCCTTGCGGACAACATTGGGCGCAGCATGCGAGAGGGTGCAGGATACGCTGTTGATTTTGCTTTCGACGGTGAGGAAGGTTTCTACATGGCGGAGTCAAATCCCTACGATCTCGTGCTCCTCGACCTTATGCTTCCGCGAATCGACGGAATGACGGTATTACAACGAATGCGGACTGCAGGAATCACAACGCCGGTGCTGGTGCTGACCGCCAGAGACGAGAAAGAATCGATCGTGGCTGTACTGAATTCCGGAGCCGACGACTACGTGACCAAGCCGTTTGATCTCGGCGAACTGGTTGCGCGCTCCAAAGCTCTCATACGTCGCGGCAAAGGTCACGGCGCGCCTGTCTTGAAAGTGCAGGATTTGGAAATAAACACTGCGGATCGTACGGTTCGTCGCAATAGCAAACTGATTGTGCTGTCGGGGATGGAATATCGTGTGCTTGAATATCTGGCGCACCGTTCAGGTGCAATCATTTCGAAGACCGAGTTGCTCGAACATCTTTACGACTTTAATTGGGAGCGCTTCAGCAACGTGATTGAAGTGTATATTTCCGGACTGCGCCGCAAGTTGGACGACCGGAATGGCGACCTGATACAAACCTCGCGCGGTCAGGGATACATGCTGCGGAATGAACATGCCTAACCCTTCCATCCGGCGCCGGCTGATCGCTTCAGTTTTCGCAACGCAACTGATCCTCACCATTGCACTCGTTTCACTGGCCACGTACTTCACCCGCAGGCAACTCCTGGCAGCGTTCGATGCCGCGCTTCACGGGCGAGCCATGAGCGTTGCGGCGCTCATCCGTTATTCCGAAGAAGGCAACCATGAACTGATCTTCGATCAAGAGCTCTCGCCGCCTCCGCTCGACCCTCATCGCCCCGACTTTTATCAGATTGTCGACGAGAGCGGGCATGTAATCGGAGCATCCGCGAACTGGCCTGGAAATCCTGCGGGTCCACGAAAACCGGACCGGCAATACTGGAACGTCACTGTGGGCGGAGTTCATTTCCGGGCGGTTCGACTGGATCACCTTCCGGTTCTGGATCGCGAAGGGCCGGACACAAAATCCACCGCAACCATCAGGGTGATCTATGCGGCACCAACCGATGAATTTCGGGAAGACTTGTGGCGCGCTGCCATTCTGACTCTGGTCGGAAGCCTTATTTTGCTCGCAATTGCGACAGTGGTGGCGGCGTGGGCGATTCGCCAGGGGCTTTCCCCGCTGGCGACTTTGGCCACGAGCGCGGGGAAAGTTTCAGCCTCGGACTGGAGTCTTAACCTTCCGAAGGACGCAACCGCGACTGAAGAATTGGCACCGTTGACGCGTGCGATGGAGACGATGCTTGCGACTTTGTACCGCGCTTTCACCTCGCAGCAGGAGTTTCTCGCAAACGCGGCGCACGAACTGAAAACCCCGGTGGCGATTCTCAAGTCCACCCTGCAATCCATGGTGCAAGTACCAAGAACCGCGGAGGAATACCGGGCGCGTATCGATATCGCACTGGAAGATGTTGCCCGCATTGAGAAGCTGATTCATTCCATGCTGCGTCTGGCGCGTGCGGAACAGTCGGCGGCAGGGCATCGCAGAAAGGATCTCGTGTCTATCGACCTAGTGGTTTCCTGCGAACAGAGCGCTGATCGACTTGGGGCCTTGGCTGCTGCCGGCGGGGTAGCGATTGAAGTCCGTGCAGAAAATCGCCCCACCATCAAAGCCGATCCTGAGGATCTGGAGCTGATCTGGAACAACCTGCTGGAAAATGCCGTCAGGTACAGCCGGAAAAGTTCGCGTGTGTTGGTGACCGTTTCGCAAGTGGATCACAGTGCGCAGGTAAAAGTGCAAGACTGGGGAAGTGGGATCGCCAAGAGCGAACTCGCGCAGATTTTTGATCGCTTTCATCGTGCGGATGCCTCGCGCACTCGCGAGACTGGCGGCTACGGCCTGGGACTAGCAATCACAAAGGCGATGGTCGATGCTTACGGAGGCACGATTGCCGTCGACAGCCAGATTGGGGCAGGTACGGTCATGACGGTGCGGCTGCCTCTCCAAGCTTGATTAAGGTTCGCTTCACCTTCTTTTTGCCATATTTCTTATGGTGGCAAAGAGGTGAGCGTGTCTCGATATATTCTGGCGCTGGTGGTGATCGCGTGCGCGCGCGTCTGCGCTCAGACCGGCGTGGTCGTGCCGCAGGGTCCCGCGGGAACGCCTAACCCGCCTCTTGCGATAAGCCTGGCGGATGCGATCCAGCGGGCCAAGGCCAATGCTCCGCAGTTTCACGCGGCGCTGACAGAAGCCGGCCTGGCACGTGAAGATCGGGTTCAGGCCCGTGCGGCTCTTTTGCCAGATGTCGGTTACACAACTGGGGCAATCTATACCGAGCCTAACGGAACGACACCGGGAAGATTCATCTCGGCGAATGCAGTTCGGGAATACATTAGCCAAGGCGCTGTGCATGAAGGAATTGGCTTGTCACCCATCGCCGACTACCGCCGGGCGCGCGCTCTGGAAGCATTGGCAAATGCGAAAGCCGAGATCGCGACTCGCGGATTGGTGGTGACTGTAGTTCAAAGTTTCTACGGAGCCATAGCGGCCAAGCGAAAGATCACCAACACGCAGCGGGCCGACGACGAAGCACAACACTTTCTGAGGATCAGCCGGCAATTGGAACAGGGTGGTGAGGTAGCGCATTCCGACGTTGTGAAAGCACAACTCGAAGCCAACGACCGGCACCGCGACCTACAGGAGGCCACTCTGGCCGAAGAAAGAGCCCGGTTAGCCCTGGCGGTGCTCATCTTCCCAAACTTCACAAGCGACTATCAGGTCTTGGACGATCTGGGCGATGTGCTATCTCTACCCGAACTTCGTGTTGCGCAAGATCTGGCCGCGAGAAACAATCCCGAATTAAAGGCTGCTGTGGCGGCATTGCGAGCGTCCGAGCAAGAAGTGACTTCGGCCATCGGTGGACATCTGCCCTCAGTTTCGATCAACTACTTTTACGGGATCGACGCAACCCAATATGCGACGAAGACAGATGGCGTTAACAATCTTGGCTACCAGGTTTCCGCGACCCTGAATCTACCTATCTGGAACTGGGGTGCGACACAAAGCAAAGTGAAGCAGGCGCAGCTGCAGCGTAATCAATCGAAACTCGAGCTAAGTGCGGCGCAACGTCAAGCTATCTCAGATCTGCAAACGCTTTATTCGGAAGCGCAGTTGGCGAGAAACCAACTTGACCTGCTGCATCAATCGGTGGACCTCGCACAGGAAAGTCTACGATTGACCAATATTCGCTATCAGGGCGGAGAGGCTACCGCACTGGAGGCCGTCGACGCTCAGAATGTGCTCGTTCAGGCCCGCAACAACTACGACGATGGGCAGGTAAGATATCGGCTGGCGATTGCCAACCTCCAAACTCTTACCGGGAGCTTTTGAGCTCATGCCGATCGGTCGCTCAAGAAATAAACTTGCTGCCTCATTGCTAATTAGCCTGGCCGGCCTCACAGCTTGCTCGAAACAGGCTCCCGAGGAGGCGCCGGTAGTATCGGTCCAAACCGCAGTGGCACAACAGGGTCCAATCCAGGAGACTATTCGCGCCGAGGCGGTTCTGTATCCGAAGAACCAGGCTGCGATTACACCCAAGATTACGGCGCCAGTGCGCCGGTTCTACGTGAATCGCGGCTCGCGTGTGCACAGCGGGCAAGTGCTCGCTGAGCTTGAAAATCGGGACCTTGCCGCCGCAGTGACGGATAACGAAGGTGTTTTGCAGCAAGCTCAGGCAGCATACGAAACCACCACAGCTGCAAGCCTGCCTGAAGATCTCAAAAAGGCCGAACTGGATGTCGCGTCCGCGCGCGAAGCCTTGGACGCAGAGCAAAAACTCTACGACAGCCGGCAGTACCTGTACAAAGAAGGTGCCCTGCCAAGGAAGGAACTCGATCAGGCCGGAGTTTCGCTGATACAAGCCAAAGCCCAGTTCCAGATCGCGGACCAGCACCTCGCAGCGTTGCAATCGGTCGGAAAGCCGCAAACCACAAAGTCGGCGGCAGGGCAGTTGACCTCTGCGCGCGGCAAGTACGAAGGCGCGGCGGCGCAATTGGGCTACACCGAAATTCGCAGTCCGATCGACGGAGTCGTGACCGAGCGGCCCGGGTATCCTGGCGAAACTCCTCCCCAAGGAGTTCCCATTCTCACGATAATGGATACCTCATCTGTGATCGCCAAGGTGCATATCCCACAGGAGCAGGCGGTACAGCTGAAGGTTGGTGATGCCGCGACGATCTCTGGACGCGACCTTCCCGCCACGGAGGGAAAGGTCACGATCGTCAGCCCCGCTGTCGACCCAAATAGCACGACGGTCGAAGTATGGGTGGAAACTGAAAACGCGAAAGGCTTGCTTCGCCCCGGCTCAATGGTTCAAGTTGAAATTGTTGCGCAGCAATTGCCAGACGCGATCACGATTCCTGCTGCAGCTCTCCTGAAGGATCCCGAAGGTGCTACCACCGTGATGGTCGTCGGCGCAGATAAACATGCGCACCAGACGAAGGTACAAGTTGGAATTCGCACTGCAGATCTAGTTCAAATCACTAAGGGTCTAGCCCCCGGCCAGACGGTAGTCACGGTTGGCGCTTACGGCCTGCCCGACAACACCCAGGTGAAACCCGTCCAGCCCGAAAAGCAGGAAAGCTCACCACCCGAAGCCAAACCAGACGCAGGGAAGGACTGAGGCATGCGCCTGCGGGCATTCCTTGAGCGTCTGCGCACGACAGATCCATCCGCCGAGCGCTATTGGTTCACTCGATTCGCGAAGCCGCTCATATTCCTGACGATTGTTCTCACCTTAATCGGCGTTTATCTTGCTTTTACCATTCCAATCTCGGTCTTTCCAACGACAGACTTTCCGCGCGTCGTGATCGGCATCGACAACGGCGTGATGCCCATCGATCAAATGACGGTGACCATCACACGCCCTATCGAGGAATCGGTGAACAGTGTGCCGGGGCTTACCGCAGTGCGATCGATTACAAGCCGGGGCTCGGCGGAAATCGACCTCTTTTTTGATTGGCACGTGAACATGGTTCTAACCTTGCAGTACGTAGACGCCGCACTGTCTCGGGTGCGATCGGAGCTGCCGGCAACGGTGGTGATCAGCACGCATCGGCTAACGTTTGCATCCTTTCCGATTATTGGCTACAGCCTGACCTCAGACTCGATGCCGCAAACGCAACTCTGGGAAACGGCCGTTTACGATCTAAAACCGCGACTCAACCGACTAAACGGAGTCGCGACCGTCGTAGTGCAGGGTGGACAACAGCCCGAATTTCACATCACACCCAGCCCAGCCAAACTCCTTGCAAGCAATGTGACGGTGACGGACATTCTTGATTCGGTCCGGCGAACAAATCTCATTGACTCTCCTGGACTCTTGGACCAGAACCATCAGGTTTACCTGACGCTGGTGAGCGGCCAGGTGACAAGCCCAGAGCAGCTCGCCCAAGTCGTGGTCAAGACGACATCAGCCGGTCTTCCGGTCAAGATCGGCGACGTGGCGCTGGTTGAGCGCAGTGTGAAGCCGCTTCACACTGCGGTGACCGCCAACGGCAAGCCCGCTGTGCTGCTCAACATCACTCGTCAGCCCGACAGCAATACAGTCGACGTTGCCAACTTGGTTCATGCCGAAGTCGCCAGTCTACAGCGCTCACTTCCGCCCGGAGTTCATCTCCAGCCGTTCTATGATCAGTCCGAAATTGTGACCGAGTCCATCAAAAGCGTCCGGGATGCGATTCTCATCGGCCTGGTGTTAGCGTCGCTAATCATGGTGCTATTTCTTCGCGACTGGGGAGCCTCGATTGTTGCCGCTCTCGTGATCCCGGCTACCGTGCTGATCACGTTTATTGTCCTCAAGCTTCTGGGGCAGAGTTTTAACCTGATGACGCTGGGCGGACTAGCCGCAGCTGTCGGATTGGTGATCGACGACGCTATTGTTGTCGTTGAAAATGTTGCACTTCATCGCAACGCAGGTCAGCGCAGGTTGGAAGCGATCCGCAGTGCACTCTCGGAGATCTCTGTTCCTCTGGTTGGTTCGACGATCACTCCGATTGTGGTCTTTCTCCCTCTGATCGCAATTACCGGTGTAACCGGGATTTTCTTCCGCGCTCTTGCGATCACGGTGTCAGTCTCCCTGCTTACGTCTCTGCTCTTGGCCTTATCCTGGACTCCAACCCTGAGCCAATATTTCATCGGGCTCAATCAAGCCGGGGAACCGTCCTCGCAGCCAGCGACTAAAGAGCAGTTGCTTGCCGCTGAAGAAGCTGCGCTCACAGGCCGATTCCAGCGCATTATTGAGGTTTACGAAAAGTGCCTCCGATTCGCTCTCGGGCGTCCGAAATGGATCGCAATCTTTAGCTTCGTTCTGATCGCCGCTTCGGTCGTGTGCTACGGGTTCATGGGGAACGATCTTCTGCCGGAAATGGATGAGGGGGGATTCATTCTCGATTATCTGACTCCAGCCGGCACTTCGCTAGCCGAGACCCAGCGGGTGGTGGGGCACATCGAGAAGATGATTTTGGAAGTGCCGGAGGTCGAGGGTGAATCCCGGCGTACTGGTCTTGAGCTCGGCTTGGCTGCGGTCACCGAGGTGAATCGAGGAGACATTGCGGTCAAGCTCAAGCAAGACCGGAGCCGTGGAACCGATGAGGTCATCGCCGAACTTCGAGCCCGCATCGCGCGGGAAGAACCTGGCATCGATGTGGAATTCGTTCAGGTTTTACAAGACATGATCGGCGATCTGTCGAACGAACCGGAGGACGTTTTCATCAAGTTGTATTCGAACGATGGCGCGTTGTTGCGTTCGTGGGCGCCACGAATCGCCGATGCGATCAGCAAGATCGATGGAATCGTCGATCTTCGGAACGGTATCGACAATACGATCAGCGGACCCGCCACGCTCTTTACGGTCGATCCAATGCTTACTGCGCGGGCTGGTTTTACTCCTGAGGAGGTCTCAACCGATGCGCAGGCCATCCTTGAGGGCATGCCGGCTGAAAACCCAGTGGTTGCCAATGACCGGACCTACGTTGTCCGGGTTCGGTTCCCCGACTTCAACCGGTCTTCGCTGGATGCGATGAAAAATACTCTTCTAGTTAGCGCAAGCGGACACACCGCCACAATCGGCTCTCTGGCGGCAGTCACGGAGCTGCCCGGCCAGACTGAGATACGGCGGGAAAACCTGCAGCGCGTGGTCTCGGTCACAGCTCGTCTCGAAGGACGAGACCTTGGGAGTGCCATGACCGCGGTGCGGAAAACCGTCTCCGGCCTGAAGATTCCCTCGTCGATCCGTCTCCAGTACGGCGGTAAATATGAAGAGCAGCAGAAAGCGTTTCACGACCTGATGCTGGTTCTGGCGCTCGCAATCGTTCTGGTATTCATCGTCCTCCTGTTCGAGTTCCGTACGATCGCAGCGCCGCTCGCGATTTTGGCGTCGGCGGTTCTCTCTACATCGGGAGTATTGCTTGCATTACTGGTGACCCGCACCACATTCAACATCGCGTCGTTCATGGGATTGATTATGGTGATCGGCATCGTGGCCAAGAACGGAATCCTTTTACTGGATGCCGAACAGAAGTTTCGCTCAGATGGCATGTCAGTTCGCGATGCCATGATTCAAGCCGGGCGCCGACGCTTGCGTCCGATTATGATGACGGCCCTGGCCGCTGCTGCCGGCATGCTGCCCCTCGCTCTTGCGATCGGCGCCGGATCACAGATGCTCCAGCCACTCGCCATCGCAGTAATCGGCGGTATCACAATTTCTATTGTGCTGTCGCTCATCATCACGCCCGCAGTGCACTATTACCTCAGCCACGCAGAAAACCCGGTCACATCTTAGGACTAGTTAATTTCATCTGGCCGCTGCAGATCGCCATTCCCACTACGGCGTCAATTTGCATTCAGTCGATCGATTTGCTCGGGGCTTGCAATGCCCCGGCAACGATCAGTTGTTTCCGAGTGGAAGGTGTTACGCTAGCTCAGGCAAAACACCCCTTAGCGAAAACTGTTAACCTTTGTCAAAACAAAAACGCGACGCATTCGGCTTGCGGAAAGGCGACGCTCATGACGGTACTTCTTCTCTGCTTCCTTCTTGGCTGCGTAGCGGGATTACGCTCGCTAACAGCACCTGCAGTGGTCTGTTGGGGCGCTCATCTCGGCTGGTTAAATCTTGCAGGAGGCAAGTTGGCGTTCATGGGCCATCCCGGTGCGTTGGCCTTTTTTACGCTGCTGGCTGCCGTCGAGCTGATTGCGGATAAGCTACCGAAGACTCCGGCGCGCACCGCACCTCCAGGACTGATCGCACGCATTGTTTTCGGCGGCCTCTGCGGTGTCGCGCTTGCGATTAGCACCGGCGGGAGCCCGATCGTTGCCGCGATCGTCGGGGTTGTCGGTGCCCTCGTCGGGACGTTCGCCGGTTACAACCTCCGCCATGCCCTCGTCGCGCGAGTGCATTTGCCTGACTTGGCCGTGGCATTGGTTGAAGATCTGGTCGCGATCGCAGGCGGCTTTCTGATCGTCTATCGCCTGTAAACCAGCTTGTCACAGGCTTGCCGGATCCGCTCAAGCACCGCTTTTGAGGAGCGCCATGGCTGAAATGACACACTACGACGCAATTGTTCTTGGTTCGGGGCAGGCTGGCAATCCTTTGACGACCGCCCTGGCCGGCAGAGGCAAAAGGACAGCAATGATCGAACGGTCAGCCGTGGGCGGGACATGCGTCAACTACGGATGTACTCCCACCAAGACGATGGTGGCGAGCGCCGAGATTGCCCATCTGGCACGACGTGCGTCCGAATATGGTGTGAACGTCGGTCAGGTCTCTGTGGATATGCTCGCAGTGCGGGAACGAAAGCGCGGCATGGTTGAAGCTTGGCGCAAAAGGAGAGAGCAAGGTCTGAGGCAGACTGAACTTGTCGATCTGATTTACGGGGAAGGGTCGTTCGTCGGACCTAAGCAATTGCAAGTGCGACTGAAAGAGGGTGGAGAGCGGATGCTGACCGCCGATCTGATCGTCATTGATACCGGACTCAGGGCAACCGCGCCGCCGCTCCCCGGACTTGAGAGCGTGCCGTATCTTGATAACGCCAGTGTGATGGAACTGGGCGAGGTGCCTGAGCATCTCCTGGTGCTCGGAGGCGGCTATGTCGGACTTGAGTTTGCTCAAATGTTTCGGCGCTTCGGCAGTCAAGTGACGGTGATTCAGAGCGGAAAACAATTGCTGACGATGGAGGATATTGACATCGCGGATGAAGTCGCTGCCATTCTCAAAGAGGATGGAATCGAGGTGCTCCTGGAAGCCAGGACCGCGTCCGCGGCGATTGTAAAGCAGCGCGTACGCCTCACGGTCACTGTCAAAAGCGCGAGCCTGAATCTGGAGGGAACGCATTTGCTGGTCGCAACCGGGCGCCGGCCAAATACTGAGAAGCTAAACCTGCAGGCGGCTGGGATCGCTACCGACGCCCACGGTTATATTCGGGTGGACCATCAGCTCGCGACGACGGCGCCTGGCGTCTATGCCGTTGGAGACGTAAAAGGCGGCCCCGCCTTCACCCATCTTTCTTACGATGACTATCGCGTTTTGAAAACCAATCTCCTGGAGGGCGGCAATCGCAGCACCGACGGACGACTGGTTCCATCTTGTGTATTTATCGATCCTCAACTAGGTCGAATTGGCTTGAGTGAAAAGGAAGCCGCACAGCAAGGGAAAAAAGTTCGCGTGGCGAAGCTGCCCATGAGTTCAGTTGCGCGGGCTATCGAAACCGGACGGACGCGCGGGTTCATGAAGGTTCTGGTCGATCCGCAGACCGAGGAGATTCTGGGTGCTGCAATCCTGGGCGAAAGCGGCGGTGAGCTGATGTCAATGATCCAAATCGCGATGATGGGCAAGCTGAAATACACGGCGCTGCAGAACGCGATTCTGGCGCACCCAACGCTCGCCGAATCTCTGAACAATCTCTTCAGCAGCTTTCAGGCCGACTGAGTTACGACACTTCAACAGGCAAGGGCGAAAGTGAAATGAAGCTGGTCTCGCTGAACACAGGACTGCCTCGCGATGTGCCCTGGCGCGGAATCAATGTCAATACGGCGATCTACAAGCAACCAGTCGCAGGTCGCATCGCCCTGCGCAAACTTAATTTGGATGGCGATCGTCAAGCCGACCTCACGGTACATGGCGGCGAACACAAGGCCGTATACTGCTACCCGCTCGCGCATTACGAATACTGGGAAAGAGAGTTGCCCGACCAGAAGCTGCCGATGGGCGCATTTGGAGAAAACTTCACCATGGACTGCCCGCTTGAGGATTCAGTCCATCTGGGCGATCGGTTCTCTGTCGGTTCTGCGGAAGTCGTCGTAAGCCAGCCTCGTCTTCCCTGCTACAAACTGGGTCTGAGATTCCAATCCGATGACATGGTGAAGCGATTTATGGCGAGCGGACGGACCGGGTTTTATCTCGCCGTCGTGCGCGAAGGTGAAGTCGGCGCTGGCGACGAGGTTAAGGTGGTCGCTCGTGACCCGAACGCCGTCCCCGTATCAGAAATCACCCGACTGTATGTAGCTAAGAGGTACGAGGACGCTGACGTGGCTTCTCTGCAGCGTGCATTGCGAGTTGAAGCCTTGCCTGAAAGTTGGAAAGCGCACTTGCGTGAGAGGATGGAGAAGGCAAGAATCTGAGCGTGCGGCTCGCGTAGGTTGATCGTTTCCTATGTTTCATGCGCCACGCGTGAGCGGGACCGCTTCGGCTCGTGGCGTACGCTGCGGCCTTCCACCAGATGAACCAACTCTTCACCCAGGTTCTTGGTGTGATCTCCGGCGCGCTCAAAGGCTTGCGCCATCAACAGCAGATTAGTGCTGTAGTCGCGGGCCCGGTCTTTGCTCTTGCTTTCCAGGTGACGCTGAAAAACCGCCCGGCAGACATGGTCGATCTGGGAGTCGGTCTTCAATATCCAGTTTGCCGATTCCAGATCGCGGTTGACGAAGCCCTTATGGACAACTTCCAGCATTCTTTCCAGAATGTCCGCCATCGCAATCAAATCGCGGCGATCGTCGCGCAGAATCTTCGGGGTCAGGCGCTGCAGGCGTTGCGTCACCGACCAGGCCAAGTCCCCAATGCGTTCCAGATCGATGATGAACTTCAGGCAGGCCAGTAGTTCGCGTGCCTCTGCCTCGGAGACTTGCGTAATAGCGGTGGTAATCCCGTCGTCGATCTTGCGCTCCGCGCGGTCCAGTTCTTTCTCGCAGTCCTGCACCGCAATAAACGCCATGTTGGAGGAATTCTCCAGAAAGTCCCGCAGATTAAACGCGGCATCCTTGGCGACCAGGCAGGCCTGCTCCACGAGGCCGGTCATTTCTTTCGTGGATTCGAGATCTTGAACAGTCTTCCGTCTCATAAGAGATCGTTCGATCGGTTGAGCAGAACGGATAATGATAGCGCTGGAACGCCAAAGTTTTGTGCCTGGGCAATATTAAAAGTTTGTGACAGGCTCATACGTAAATCGCACATAAGCCGCTCGCCGAGCTTCGCTCGCACAGCTGCAGAGGGGCGTCGGGGCCTGCCCGCGCCAGAGTTGCACCAGCTACGATGCAAAGTTGCTGTTTCGGATTCCCTTGGAGCCTCATTTCCACTTGCCAACATCACCCCAACTTCCGGATAATGAAAGCTGAACGTTCCTATAACCGTGTACCGCTACAGTCGAGCAGACTTGCTCCGAATTCTTCGGCTCACGGCGCGTCAGTTGGCGGCTTGGGAGAAGGCCGAACTGGTAGCCGCCGCCGAGAGCTATTCGTTTTTTGATCTACTCCAAATCAAGAAAGTACGCGACCTCTGCGCTCACAAAGTGCGGCCTGCGGTCATCCGGCAGTCTCTCCAGGCAATGCAGAAACAAGCCGCGGGGATGGAGAATCCGTTGCTCGAGGCCGGTACCTTTAGTACGGGAAGCCGCATTGCGTTCCGCCACGAAGGTAGGGTGGTCGAACCAATCGCAGGCCAATTCATATTCGATTTCTCGACGCGAGACAATGTAGTCTCCAGGACCACGACCCCGATGACGAAACCGGGGCCGATCCCTTGCGATGTAGCTGGGCTCTTCGCTCAGGGCATTGCGCTCGAGGAAGATCCCAATACCCAGGCACAGGCGATCACCGCTTATCAACGGGTGCTCGAACTTGATCCTGACCACGCTGCAGCGCACATCAACCTGGGCACGCTCCATTACAACCGTCAGGACTACACGCTGTCCGAAAAGCACTACCGCGCCGCCATCCAAATTGATCCGCGTTATGCCCTGGCCTATTTCGATCTCGGCAATGTCTTGGATGAGACTGGCCGCGTCGCCGAGGCGATCCAGGCTTATAACGCCGCGTTGCAACTCGCGCCCACCTACGGCGACGCCCATTACAACGTTGCGCTCGCCTACGAGAAAGTCCGGGAACCCCGCAAGGCCTTGAAGCACTGGCGGGCATATGTGAAGTTGGATACCAGCGGCCCGTGGGCGGTGCACGCGCGCAATCAGATCCAGCGCATTCTGCAGGCCGATGGCCTCAAACTGGTGTATAAGCAAACATAGTTCCCTGCTACACCTTCGATGTAGCGCTACAGAACCCCAGTCCTCAAAGATGATAAAATTCTCGGTTCGTAATGCTCATGTGAAGGTGCTTTCATGCCTGATGTTATGCAGCTCGCCTCGCCGACTCCGCTGACCAGCTTCACCGAAGATGAGATTCTTTTCCGCGATAACATTCGCCAGTTCGCAGAGGAGAAGGTTCGGCCACTGGTGAAGGAGATGGACGAGAAAGGTGTTTTCGACAAAGACCTCATCCACCAGTTCTTCCAGCTCGGGCTAATGGGAATCGAGGTGCCGGAGCAATACGGTGGCGCGGGCGGCAAGTTCTTCGAAGCGATTCTCGCAGTTGAGGAGCTTTCGCGTGTCGATGCCTCTGCGGGTGTAATCGTTGATGTACAAAACACCCTGGTCAACAATGCTCTGCTGCGCTGGACGACCGAGGAACAGAAGAAGCGGTATCTGCCGCGAATGGTTGCAGACCTGTGTGGCGCGTATGCATTGAGTGAGGCCGGATCGGGATCAGACGCGTTTGCTCTGCAGACCAAAGCCGAATTGAAAGGCGGCGATTACGTCCTCAACGGCCGCAAGTTGTGGATCACGAATGGCAAGGAAGCCAGCGTCTTTATTCTATTCGCCACCGTCGATCCCGCAGCGGGATACAAAGGCATCACCGCCTTCATCATCGAGAAAGAATTTCCAGGATTTACCGTCGGCAAGAAAGAAGATAAGCTCGGCATTCGAGCATCCTCGACCTGTGAGCTCATTCTCGAAGATTGCCGCGTCCCCAAGTTGAACGTCCTGGGCGAAGTCGGCAAGGGATACAAAATCGCGATCGAAACTTTGAACGAAGGCCGCATAGGAATCGGCGCGCAGATGGCCGGCGTCGCTCGCGGCGCCTGGGAATATGCCGCGAAGTACGCGCAAGAGCGCAAACAGTTCGGCAAGTCCATCGCCGACTTCCAGGGCATCCAGTTTCAGATCGCACAAATGGCGACAGAAATCGAAGCCGCCAGGCTAATGGTCTACAACGCCGCTCGCATGAAAGACGCGGGCATTCCGTTCGTCAAAGAAGCTGCCATGACCAAGCTTTTCTGCTCCCAAGTGGCTGAGCGAGTCACGTCGCTGGCCATCGAGATCTATGGCGGCTACGGATTCACCAAAGACTATCCCGTCGAAAAATACTGGCGAGATTCCAAGATCGGCAAAATCTACGAAGGCACCTCGAACATGCAACTGGCCACCATTGCCAAACTGGTGATGTCCGCGAAGTAGCTCCTCCCAGAGGTCATCCTGAGGGACTCCAGTCCCGAAGGATCTCGCGTGCAGTACAACGAACGCCGCGATACCGGACAATTCCGTCGGAGGCGCGTGGCCGCCGGAATGCAAGAGTCCGGGACCGCAGTGGCGGGAACGCGAAAGCAGAGCGAACCAAGTCCGCTCCTGCGGACAGCCGTCCCCATCAAAATCCTCACCGACAATGACGGTTTTCCCCTTCGGTTTGCGCAATGCGTAGTGGAGGCTCGATACGAATCGGCCTCCAGGAGCTGGGCGAAGTTAGAGCGCAAGAAAGCTTTACGCGCCACTTTCACCAAAGGAGAACCCTCCATGAGGTCAATTCGATCGCTTTTTCCGAGTCTTGCTGTCGCGACGATCCTGTTTGCGATCGTTACCTATGGTCCGGCGCAGGTTTCTCAAACTCAAATAACCGCGCCTGCCACCATGCCCGCGCAGAACTCATTCTGCGGCAGCCAGCCGCTCTGCTATGAAACCAATGACTTTGCCGCCACCATCACCGACTTCCGCACCAGCACGCAAAGTTACCTGAAAATTATCGATGTCATCGTACGCTTCCAAAACAAGACCAATCGTCCGCTCATTCTCGGATACGTGGCTAATTCTGGAACTGCCATGGATGACCGGGGAAATCGCTACGGAGTTTGGGGCGCCAACGGTTTCCGCGGCATCGGACAAGTGTACGGGCCCAATAACTTTGATCCCAAATTCAACATTCCCCCTGGGGGATTCGGTGATGCCCAGTTCGAGTTGGCTTGGAACCCGGGTCAGCAAGTCTACGGCTTGACCTTCGAGCTCAATCTGACCGTTGACGAGATGAATATAGTGGAAGGCAACCAGCACGTTCTGGGTGGAGAATTCCCGCTGCACTACCGGGGCCTTTCCAACGGAGTCACCGGAGCCGCGCAAGGACAATCGTCTGCCTATTCATCCCAGGGACAAGGAACCGCAACCTCAGCTTCCGCCTTGCCTCCATGTGGCACAACGGCAACTTCGGTCGCGAATGCGGCGACCTCATCCGGCGTTCAAGTACCCGCGAGCGCCAATAACGCGGTCTCGAACGCCAGCGCCGCGTACTCCACTCTCGGATCGCTCTTCAAGAAGAAAACGGCGGCCGCCGCCCCGACAGCAGCCCCGACCACCGCCAGTGCCGCTCCATGCGCCCCGGCGACAACCACCGATGGCAGCAGTGCGAGCACCTTGATGCCTGTCAGCGGATCAGCCCAGCCGACCACCGCCCTAACTTCTCCCGCGACCGGAACGATGTATTCGACCACCAACGGCGCAGCGACTGCCGCAGGCAACACCGCCGCACCCGTGACCAAAGCAGTCGCGACCTCAACCGTTCAACCTGCAGGCAGCGTGAAAACGGCCGCGCCGCCGACTACGGTCAAAGCATCCGCACCACCAGCGACCGTCAGGACAGCCGCACCGCCAGCTACCGTCAAGACAGCCGCAGCGCCACCGCCTGCCGCTGTCAAGAAGCCAGTTCCGCCGCCACCGGCTCCTGCGAAGAAGCCGGCGGCAGCTAATTAGAAGCTGTCGAGACGGGCCAGCAATGGATCGAACTGGCCGAAGTGGGGACGGTAGCCGACATCACGCGGAGTGTCGGCTACCGTCCCTTGGATCTTCCTGCTCTACTCGACAGCCACACTCACTGCCTTGGAGGGGATACCGTTCGCTACCACCACAAGTGAACTTGCCCCGGTCTCCATTCGTGCCGGCACATCGAAGTTGGTCGACACTGTAGCTTTGCCTGTAGCAACGCCCATGGTGCTGTGATCGTGCGTCTTGGCATAGAAAACGTGCCCAGTGCCTTGATTGGTGATCCGTACCAAGGGGTAATTGGTTGCGCTTTCAAATTCGTCTCCGAACGCCAGAGCTTGCGATAACCCGTTGAACTGCTGCCCGGAGATCTTGTAAGTGGAGCCGCGCGTGAGAGTGGCGGGAAAAGCCGTAATTTTCGGGGCCCACGCGCTGTTGTATTTCCCTGAGGAAGTATAGGCCGTATAGCCGCCGATGAGCACCTCGCCGGTCGGCAGTACCAGTAAACTGCCAGAATCCTCCGCAGTGGGGCTCAGCTTCGATCCATCGAATTCATACAAAGTTCCGGTATTCCCTACCACTAGCACGTGCCCGTTTGGCAGAAGCGCAGCAAAAGAATCCCCGGCGGCATCGCCGTTCGGGAAGTCGGGGCCAGCAGTCCATCCGGATTTTGCCGGATCATAAATCGCAGTATGCCCTGCCGTGGCTCCCGTGTGGAAAGCTCCAGTCGCGAAAACCGTGCCGTCCGGACGCAGGATGCCCGGCCCCACCTCTCCCGGAGGACAATATACGTGATTGTTTCCGTAGTGGAGACACCCTTCCGCAGGAGGTCCCTGCAGATTCGCCTTTGTGCTGCCAGCGCTTTTCCAAGTCTTAGATGCAGGATCGTAAATCTCGGAGTTGGGATTGTGTTTCACGTCATAAGTCAGGACAGTGCCATTGGGCATCAGGGTCCAGCCCTCCTCGGCATTGAAATCGCTCTTTCCCGTGGCGTTTATAATCGTCCACTTGAGAGTCGCGGGATCGAGCGTCGCCATGTCCTTATTCGTCTTCCGCCCGAGCAGGAACAAGCCATTCGGAAGCACCGTCGACGGCGAGTCTCCAATGTCATACCATCCCTTCGGCGGCGCAACCATCGTCCACTTGTTTGTCTTGGGATCGTAAATCGCACTCTGGTTGGTCAGGGTAAAGTTGCCGCCGCAGTTGCTGTATTCACCGCCGCTTACCAGCAGCCGGCCGTCCGCCAGCACAGCGCCAGCCGTGGCATAAGGAGCGTATCCGGAGGGCAGGTTGGCTAGTTGCTTCCACGTGCCCTTGACGTAGCTGCCGGAGCTGGTGGGCGTGAGCTTCCACCAATCGGAGCAGCTGCCCCCTTGCACCATCACCGTACCGTCGGTTAACAGATACTCGACAAAGGCGCCGTTCGGTGCTGGGTGCAGAAGTTGCGTCACTTTTTGTGCCAACGAAATGTTCGAGAGAGCAAACAGAACAATGGTTGCGACGAGAGAAAGTTTCTTTGACAAGATAGGTCCCCTTTATTGAAGGCTACAGTGCCGAGAGATGAAACGCAGGCCCGCAATGCTAGCACAGTCGCGTTCGAGGCTCATCAGGAAAAACGAAACCACGAGGGGGTGTAGTTGTTCCATTGTCGCAGCGTGAGGAGTGATCTGGTTTTGCCGCTATTCCGCAAACATTTTCACCAGCCAGTTGCTGCCGTCATCCGCGCTCCAGCGCCACCGCAAACGCATCCAATGAAAGCGAACGCAAGAGATTTCTCCGCATTCCCCGCTCAACCTCAGCCAAACGATCAGAAGCCAGCGCAATCCAGGCAAAGTCCGCAGATTCGGCAAGCGCCTTCAGCTCAGTCTGAATATCAGTGTTGCGAATAAGCTCCGGAGTCCCCGAGTTCAGGAAGGTCAGATCCTGCAGCAACGAATAAATTGCCCGCAGCAACTTTTCCGTCTTCTCTCGACCCTCGGCTCCGGCGCGATAGGTTTCCGTAATCTTGAAAAGTTCGCTGTGATCGCTGGCCCGCAAAGCGGAACTCAGCACAGCGAGCGCGTGCGCGCGGGCCGCAGTATAGCCGGCAAGGTCGAAGCCGCGGGCGCGTCCCACCGCGCCCTCCGAAAGGCGAGCCAGCAACGCCCGCTGTTTCGGATTCCAATCGGGACGATGCTTTGCCAGGTATTGTTCAATTTCGGCAGCGGGTAGTGCTCCCAGCGTGACCACCATCGACCGCGACCGGATCGTCGGCAGCAACTCGCCCGCATTCTCCGTCAGCAGGAAAATCGTCGCGAACTCGGGCGGTTCTTCGAGCACCTTGAGCAAAGAATTGGCCGCCTCTTTCATGAACGCAGAGTCGGTAAAAATGTAAACCCGCTCCTTGGCATCCCCCGGCCGGTAGTAGATGGTTTCAATCACCCGTCGCACCTGATCCACTTTGATCATCATCTGCGGCGGATCAGGCGGAATCACAAGAACATCGGGGTGAGTCTGGACGAACAGCCGCGTGTCTTTCTTGTCGGCATCGCGCATACCTTCGCGGGCTTCGACCGCCTCGGCAAAGCGGGCGTCGAGATCTTCCGCCTGCGCAATGCGGACACAATTCGAACACGTTCCACAAAAATCAGGCAGCCCGTCGGAGGTAATCGGCGCCAGGCAATTCATGGCTTTGGCCAGCATCAAGGCGAGGGTGTACTTGCCAGAACCGGCAGGGCCGGCCAGGATCACGGCTTGGGGAAAGCGATTGCGCGCCAGCATATCCCGCAACTGCCGGACAGCCTCCGAATTACCGTAAAAATCAGAGAAACCCATACGACCTATTCACCAGAAACCACGGAGAAAAATCAACCAGTCGAGGATACTACTGGCCTCGGCAGAGAGTTCAGGTTTGCAATTTTGACGGGTTTTTCTGTGACTCTGTGGCGACCTCATGCGATCTTTGCGGGCAACTTCAACTTCCGCCGCACCAGTTCTACAATCTGCCTGTGCGTCTCGTTGGGAGTACCGCGAGCATCCACCACGACCATACGTTGCGGTTCGCGCTGCGCGATGCCGAGATATGCGCTTCGCACTCGCCCGAAAAACGCGCGACTCTCCTGCTCGAATCGGTTCTCATCGCTCTTTCCCCGGCTATTCTTGCCGGCTTGAGTCTTGTTGCGTCGCCGGGCACGCTCCACACTCTTCGCCAAGTCCGAATCCATAAGGATGGTAAGCTCAGGCCACAAGCCGCCGCACAAAATGCGATGCAGCGCCAGTACAGGCTCGCTGCCCAGCTTGCGTCCGCCCCCTTGATATGCCTCCGTCGAATCAGTAAAGCGATCACAGAGAACGATCTTTCCTTCAGCCAGCGCCGGCTGAATGACTTCCGCAATGTGCTGTGCCCGGGCCGCGAACATCAGGGCCAACTCAGCCATTGGAGCAAGCGAGGAAGTCTTTGTATCCAGCAAGAGCTGGCGAATTTTTTCTCCCGTAGGCGTCCCACCCGGCTCCCGCGTGACCACCACCGACAATCCCTGCGCGGTCAGCACCGCAGCCAACTTCGCCAGCTGCGTACTTTTGCCGCACCCGTCGAGCCCTTCAAAGGTAATGAATCTGCCGCGCGCAGTGTGGGAGGGCACGGCAAGCATCATAACAAAGCGCCTTGGGGCTGCGACCCGAGTACCGGTTTGGCTGCGGCCTATCGACTGTTTACAAGAGTTACTTCCAGTCTGCCCATTACTCGAAACCTTCTCGATCTCGATACGATGACGGCTCGACTGGCTGAAGCGCTCGGTTTCAGGTGTGTGGACTAGGGTCGCTGGTTAATCATTAGATGGGCATAAGGTGTGCCGGCCCACATGATCCAGGTTCCGGTCTGCTTCGGCTCGACCGGCAGCCCCGTCGACTTCGGATCGAACGGCCACATGATCATCCAATGAGGAGGTTCTTTGATCGGTGTACCCGAAGTAGCGTTGGGATCGCTGCCACTCCAATCCGTTCCGCCCAGCAGCATATACTCAATTCCTGGCTCGGTGCTTGTCGGCTTGGGCTTGTGCGCGGCAAAATCTCGCTCCTATTGCACGGCTGCTTCGTTGGCACAGTAAGGCTGGCCCCCGACCACTCCCGGATGTCCCGGATAGCAGGTAAAACCGTTGGTGCCTTCCCTCAGAGAGACCTCGTTTCCCTTATCATCGAAATCGGCCACCTTGGCCGCCTTTGCAATGTTTGCGGGTGCTGCGGAGATTGCACGAGCAACTTTCGTTGCCTTGGGCTCCTCTATCGGATTCACCGCCTTCGTTTGAGCGATGACTGCTGTTGCCGCTAGGCAAACAAGGAACAAGGCTGAAATCTCAATCCGGTTCACGAAGGCCCCCCTGGAATACTTGGGGCAGATTCTAGGCCCACGCGGCCGATGAAACAAGGGGAGTTCAAGGGAAGGGTCATAGCAAAGCGAGTTCTCACTCAGTGACTCGGTCGTGAGCGTTGCGGGCTGATCGCACGGCCAGTCCTGCTCTTGAAACGAGCGCTTGATGACAGTCGGCTAAGCATTGCCCTATCGCTCACTGAGGAAACGTGGGCGAGAGCAGAGAGTCTTGTTGTCAGGCGAAGCAACGCCACATCGCTCATCGACAGTGACCAAAATGTGCGATTGCCTGATTGCAGCAGTTATTGCGGAAGGCTCTCGAGATTTAACCATTTCAGGGCAGAAGGTAGGTCGTAAAATACGCGGATTTGTGACTTATTATCCGACATTTCGGTAAGGATTTCCCACATTCGGCCCACGCCGAACACCGCCGGGCTAATGGCAACAAAAGCCCGTTTAGATGAGGCAGAGAAGATCTTACGGCGGGCCAGAAGCCTGACATGGTCGACTTTCATATCGAGACCGGTCACTGCCCGCAAATCAACGATTTGGTTAAACTCAGGGTTGAAGTCGGGATCGGTCTTGGTTTGGTCTTGGCGCGTTTTGATTTCCTCCCACGTCACACGATCTGACCCAGTGCTGATTACCAGCCGATGCTCACTGTAAACGACATAGCTGAATGGCATATTATTTTTCCGGACATAGCCATTTCACTCGCTGCCCCTGGGTTGGTCGCGCGTCACGCAACAACGACTTCGTGGGCAGGCAGTTTATGGCTGAACCCCATCCTCTTTCTGTTGTGGGTAGCGAATCCCACCACAAAGTGCGGCGATCATCGGTAGCAACTCTCGGCTGGCGTCAAGCTTCGGTAGAAAAGCGTCGACTAAGGCTAGGGCGTATGTTGGCACCGCGGAACCGGAAAGCAGTATAACCACCAGTTCCGGCCGCACACGTTTTATTTCGAGAGCAACGTCGCAGCCGTTCATGCCCGGCATCTCGTAGTCGAGGAGCACTGCGTCGAATTGCCACGCGGTCACAAGCCTGAGGCCCTGCTGTGAGGATGTTGCTGTGATGACAGAGTATCCAGACCTTTCGAGCAGGGCGTGTTCATAGGACAAGATCGCCGGGTCGTCATCGATACACAGGATGAGCTTTTGCGGGGCGTTATGAACTGGGATCAACCTTGGCCTCCTGCCAACATCAGGCCCATCGGGCTCACATTTCCTCCTTGCCTGCCTGCGAAAAATGGGGCGCAGCGAACAACCCACAGAGAGAGGGCTGCGCCACCAAAAGACGAGCTAGCAAACTACCTCACACAATTATTCAAAGGCGATGATCGGCACCTTGCAACTAGGGAAATCCCTAGAACCGTGAAATCGCGATCTCACTCGTTGACTATTTTGAGGCTGTTTTACGAGTGCAACACCCTGCACCATGCGTGACGACACTCACACCCGACTGTTATAGTCATTAGTTCTTCGGGTGTTTCGTTAACCTTGGACTCAAGGAGCTACATGCCTTTCCGTCAACTCGGGTTGTGGATGATTGCAGTTTGCACCGTCGCACTGCCAGTTGGAGCACAAAAAAATAAAGCCGTACCGAAACCATCGGCGCCCACTATTACCCTCGCCGTCGATGCCAGCGATGCTCCGCGCAAGATCTTTCACGCCCAATTGACGATCCCGGCCGCTCCGGGCACGCTCACTCTCTACTATCCTAAGTGGATTCCCGGCGAGCACGGACCGACCGGCCCGATCCAAAACCTGGCGGGACTAAGGTTTACCGCGAACGGACAAACCCTGAAATGGCGAAGAGATCTACTCGACGGATGGACCTTCCACGTCGAAGTCCCCGCTGGAGTCTCCGCCGTGAACGCCTCGTTGGACTTTATTTCACCGGCATCCGAGGAGGAAGGTATCTTCACCGCGGGCCAATCCGCGACCGACAAGATGACCGTCTTGAGTTGGAACACGGTGGTGCTGTATCCCGCGGGGTGGGCCACCAATGACCTCACCTACCAGGCTACGCTGCGCCTGCCGGAAGGTTGGAAGTTTGGCACACCGCTGCCCATTGCTTCACAGTCAGGAACGGAAATTAAATTCAATCCTTCATCCCTGACCACCCTGGTAGATTCTCCCGTGATCGCTGGCCAGTATTTCCGTGTCGTACCGCTGAGCGAGAATCCACGTCAGGAGATGGACATTGCCGCCGACAGCGCCGGCGATCTGACTGCTTCGCAAGAAGTGCTCGACCACTACAAGACCCTGACCGATCAAGCCCTGAAGCTCTTCGGCGCGCAGCACTTCCGCGATTACCATTTCGTTTACAGCCTGAGCAATCATGTCGCGCATTTCGGTTTGGAGCACCACGAGTCGAATGACAGCCGCAGTTCGGAACGCTCTCTGGTTGACGCCGACCCGCGCCTTCTCGCCTCGGGGCTGTTGTCGCATGAATACGTTCATTCCTGGAACGGAAAGTACCGGCGTCCCGCAGACCTGACCACACCCGATTACGAAAAGCCCATGCAGGACGATCTGCTTTGGGTGTACGAAGGGTTGACCTCGTATCTGGGAGACAATCTGAGCGCTCGCAGCGGTATCCGCACCCCGGATCAGTTTCGCGATAATCTCGCACTGATGGCGGCTCGGCTGGATCACGTTCCAGGCCGTACCTGGCGCAATCTGCAGGATACGGCGGACGGAGTGCCCTCCATGCAGGGTGCCCCACCCCAGTGGGAATCCTGGCGGCGCACGGTTGATTATTACGACGAAGATGTTTTGAACTGGCTTTGGGTTGACACCATCATCCGCGAGCAGACCCATGGCCAGAAGTCGATGGATGACTTCTGCCATCTCTTCCATGGCGGCCAGAGCGGCCCTCCGGAAGTGAAGACCTACACGTTTGATGACGTGGTGAACACTCTGAATCAGGTTGCACCCTACGACTGGCGTGGATTCTGGACCGAGCGCCTGACCAACCACGGGCCCGGCGCGCCGCTTACTGGCATCGACAGAAGCGGCTGGAAGTTAGTTTATGACGCGACTCCCTCGGCACTTGTAGAGGCGCGCAAACGCGAACTCAAAGAGGTCAACGCAGAATACTCGATTGGCCTGCTGCTGGACGAAAGCGGAACGATCGTCGACACGGTGGAAGGAATGGTGGCTGCAAAGGCCGGTATCGGACCCGGAATGAAGGTTGTGGCAGTAAATGGACAACGCTTCACCGCAGACAGGTTGAGCGATGCGCTCAAGGCCGGGAAGAACACAACCGACCCGCTCGAGTTGCTGGTCGAAAACACCGATTACTACAAGATCTACAAACTCGACTACCACGATGGAGAAAAATATCCGCACCTGGTGCGAGACGAATCGAAGCCAGATGTGCTCACTGAGATCATTACGGCGCGGTAAGCTGACAACGGTCCGCGCCTTTCCGATCTCCGAGCCGCCTGTATAATTAAAGGTAGTTCTCCATCACAGTATCGACCTGGAAGGTGATTCCTTGAGCACACCCATGAATCCGCATCCCGGACAACCACCGCAAGGGCCGCAACCTCTTCCCGGCGTAGAAACAATTATTGCCGTCGGTTCTGGAAAGGGTGGCGTCGGGAAAACTACCTTGGCGGTGAATCTCGCGCTCGCGCTGGCCAAACTAGGACACAAAGTCGGCCTGCTCGATGCTGACGTTTACGGTCCCAACGTGCCGCTTATGCTGGGGATCAACACGCAGCCCAAGGTGCTCGGAGACAATCGCATTGAGCCCATCGAAGCGCACGGACTCAAAGTAATCTCAGTCGGCCTGCTCAATCCTGGAGACAAACCGCTGATCTGGCGCGGCCCGATGCTACATTCCATCATCAAACAATTTCTTGGGTCGGTAGTGTGGGGACAACTTGATTATCTCGTCGTGGACCTTCCGCCAGGCACTGGCGACGTTTCGCTCTCACTTATTCAGACCGTGCCGCTCACCGGGGCGATCGTGGTTTCTACTCCGTCGGATGTCTCGCTGCAGGACGCTCGCAAAGCCATCGAAATGTTCCGCCAGATGAAGGTGGACATCGTCGGCATGGTCGAGAACATGAGCTACTTCGTTTGTCCAAATTGCAATCACGAAATTGATATCTTTTCTCGCGGCGGCGCAGAAAAGACGGCGAAGCGCTTCGAAGTTTCCTTTCTCGGAAACATCCAACTCGACCCTGACATTCGCAAATCCGGAGACAGCGGCAAGCCCACCGTGCTCGAAGGAGAAAACTCGCCCCACGCCAAGTCGCTCTACGACTTTGCCCGCAAGGTCGTCGCGCGGGTGGATGATATCAAGTCCAGCGCTGGCCAGAGCGTAATTCAGATTCAATAGCAAGAAGTGTTCCACGTGGAACATTTCGCTGTACTGTTTTGTTGAAGTTAGCGCAATCCGCTACGTCCTGAGCCGCGCCAGCTGAAATATCGGATCGGGCTGCTTGTGTTCCATCACCCACTCCGCCAGCATCTCGCCCACCACCGGCCCATGCTTGAAGCCGTGACCTGAGCCGCCTCCTACCAGCCAAATGTTCTTCGCTGCGGGATGGCGATCGATGATCAGATGACTATCGGGAGTGTTTTCGTATTGGCAGACGCGCGTCTCTATGAGAGGCGCATCTTTCATGCCCGGAAACCGGAATGCGATGTAGTCTCTCGCTCGCTGTAATCCTTCCAGGCTTACGGTTCGCTCATCCGACGTTGGATCGAAGTCTGGTCCTCGAGTATCGTCCGCAAGCTTGAAACCTCGTCCGTCTGCGGCCGGAATGCCGTAGATGAAGCGGTCGCGATGGTCGGCCCAAACGGGCAGCTTTGTTTCAGAGAAGCGATCGTCCCCGGCGGGCGTGCCGACGAAAAATACATCCTGCTTCGTAGGGCGGATGCTATCGCCGATCGCCTCGGGGAAAAGCTTTCCCAGCCATGGACCACAGGCAAAGACATACTGGTCTGCTGACAACCTGGAGCCATCTGAAAGTGTGAGGCCATCATGCAGGCCGGTTTCAAGGTCAAACGGTAAGATGGCGACTTGCTTGTACTCGCCGCCTTCGGCGAGAAAACCTTCCAGCACTGCCTTGCACGCAGAACGCGCCATTAAGAATCCGCTCTCCGGTTCGTGGATCGCCCAACGCACATCTTCAACGTTGATCTGGGGCCAGCGTTTCTCCACTTCCTTTGCGGACAGTTTTTCGTACGCGATGCCAGCCTCGCGTAGCGTTGGGAGCGAAGAGCGCTCGAACTCGTCGTCGATGGACGTTGCCATCCATAAAACGCCGGAACGATGTAGAAGGTGGCGGCGCCAGCGAAGCTCGTGCTCTGTCCACAGGCGTAAGGCGTGAGCGGCCATTTTTGTGTAAGGCTGGTTTGGTCCGTAGGTGCCGCGGATGATGCGAGTCTCGCCGCCAGAGGAAGACCGCGAGTTGCCTGGTCCCCATGCGTCCAGTAACGTCACGCGCGCGCACCGGCGTAGAAGATACAAGGCGGTCCATCCGCCGAACGCGCCGGCTCCGATCACGGCGACGTGGGATTTTGTGCGCATGTTATTAGTTGTCAAGGATAACGTGCGGCGTCAACAGTTCATTGATTTATTTGTCCGGTCGAGTCGCGGCTTCAAGGCTTGAGGAGCGTGTTGCGGACGCTTAAGTGCTTCTTTCGCACGCGAAGACAGGGTTGCCCACCCTTTTTACCAACAGGCCCGCGGGCTGTATTCTTGATCGCTTCTTGGTTGATGCACTCGATTCTATTCTGCTTTTTTGTGGACATTAAACATTGCCCGGGCGCACACTTCGGCTCAGGCGGGGACTACAAATTAAATGCTCCACCAGGAGACTTATGGCGAATGCATTTGACACGGATGTTTTGATTCAAGCTGAAGATCCGATGAAGGCGGCTGACTTCTATGTCAAGGAACTTGGCTTCGAGATCACGGATAACAAACCAAACATGGTCAGCCTGCACGGAAAGAACATCAATTTCTTCATCGAGCGGGGGCCTGCCCTCGGACCCGTTTTCGAAGTTACGGTCGAGAGTGTTAAAGAGGCCAGAGCGAGACTAACGAAAAAGGGTTGCAAGGTAGTTAAGGACGAGCCTGATTTTCCACGTTGTTACGTGCAGGACCCCTACGGGCTGATCTACAACCTCACGGAGTAACGGTCGTTTTACGCCTTCTGCATGCTCGTCTCCTTCCGCAAAGAACGCGGAAAGGGTGGGCCATTTCGCTCATTGAGGGTTTTGAGCGTAATCGGGATTTATCGCCAGTTACTTATTCAGTTCTTGAATTTTAGGGAAACCGTGATACAGTCTGCCTCCACATGATGGAGGCTGGCCCTAGCCTGGTCCCAGGCGCTGGCTGAGGTTTCCGCGATTTGGAATTTGGTAGTCCGTCCCCGTTTTGGTTTACATCTGTGTCCGCAGTTCGGGGCCGAACCCAGGGAGGTAAGTGAGTATGAAACGCGTAGTGGTCGGAATTTGTTTCGTGCTGGTGGTGGTTGCGGTTTCCAGCTTAGTTTCCGTCCGGGCGCAGGACGCCAGCAGGCCAGCAGAAGAAGGCGCAAGCAATAGTGGTCAAGCCACAACCAAGAATTGGGCGGCAGGTAACCCGCTAAAGATCGCGCTACTGAAGTGGTATCAGGCCAATACCACCACAAGCTTTGCCGTGGGAAAGAAAAAGAACAGCCACCCCTACGGCGTTGCCTTCGACGGGCAAAGCATCTGGACCGCCAACAGCGGCGAAGGGACGGTGAGCAAGCTGCGTGCCAGCGACGGAGCAACTCTGGGTACCTTCGCGGTCGGCGGTCAGCCCAACGGCGTGGTGTTTGATGGAGCCAACGTCTGGGTCACAGTGAGTCCGAACACGGTGACGAAGCTGCGGGCCAGTGATGGCAAGACCCTGGGCAGCTTCACAGTTGGAGGAGCACCCTGGTGGCCGGCTTTCGATGTACAAGGTAGGTGGGAACCCCATTGGGGTAGCGTTTGACGGTGCGAATATCTGGGTGGCCAACAACGGAGACGGAACGGTAAGCAAGCTACGTGCCCGCGACGGCGTCAACCTGGGAACGTTTAGTGCACCCGGCTCGCCCTACGGCGTGGCCTTCGACGGTGCCAACATCTGGGTCACTGGTACATACGTCGTTGAGCTACGCGCTTCGGATGGCGTCCAGCTCGGCCTGTTCGATGTCGGAAGCCCGACGTCTACTGGCGTGGCCTTCGATGGCGCCAACATCTGGGTAGGGGTTGCTTTCAAGGATAGTGCTAACAAAATGTAGGCTGAACCCGGGGAGGTAACTGAGTATGAAACGCGCAGTGCTCGAAATTTGTTTCGGGATGGTTGTGGTCGCGATTTCAAACCTAATTTCCGTCCGGGCGCAGGACGCTGGCAGGTTAGCGGAACAAGCCACGAGCAATGATGCCCAAGCACCGACCAAGAACTGGGCGGCTGGCAATCCGCTGAAGGTGGCGTTGTTGAAGTGGTATCAGGCCAACTTGCATACCAGTTTCACCGTGGGCAAGACTCAGAACAGCAATCCTTACGGTATCGCTTTCGACGGGGCCAACATCTGGACCGCGAACGACGGCGAGGGTACGGTGAGCAAGTTGCGGGCCAGCGACGGAGCGCCCCTCGGCACATTCACCGTGGGCGGGCAGCCTAATTTCGTGGTTTTCGACGGAGCCAACGTATGGGTGACCTTGAGCCTGAACACGGTGAGCAAGCTGCGCGCCAGCGATGGCAAAATCCTAGGCAGCTTCACGGTGGGAAGCGCGCCCTGGTGGCCAACCTTTGACGGGGAGAATATATGGGTGCCGACCAACGACGGCGTGACCAAGTTGCGGGCCAGCGACGGTAAGAACCTGGGGACGTTTGCCGTAACCGGCGGGGCCATCGGAGCAGCCTTTGACGGAGAAGATGTTTGGGTTAGCAGCTACTTGGGCCTTGGGACGGTAACCAAGCTGCGCAGGGACGGCAAAGTCGTAGGGGTCTATAAGGTGGGTGGTGATCCTATTGGGGTAGCGTTTGACGGTGCGAATATCTGGGTGGCGAACAATGGAGACGGGACGGTAAGCAAGCTGCGTGCCCGCGACGGCGTCAGCCTGGGAACGTTTAGTGCACCAGGCTCGCCCTATGGCGTGGCCTTCGACGGTGCGAATATCTGGGTCACTGGCACGTATGTGGTTGAGCTGCGCGCTTCTGATGGCGTTCAACTCGGCTTGTTCGATGTCGGCAGCCCGACCTCTACGGGCGCGGCCTTCGACGGCGCCAACATGTGGGTGGCGGTGACCTTCAAGAACGGCGTTAACAAAATGTAGGACAAAATCCATGGCATTCGGCGGTTTGCCATGCTCAAGGAGAAGAGGCACATGCATACAGTTCACCGTAACAGGCACAGGGTTCTGCTAACCATCGTTCTCGCACTTATGCTCTGCCCCGCAGCCAGGCGTGGACAAGTGAGCGTGACCACCCAGCACAACGACAATTGGCGCACGGGGCAGAACACCAACGAAAGCCATCTGACTACAGGAATCAACCGGAACAACTTTGGCCTGCTTTGCAAGATGGCGGTGTTTTCCTCGGCTCCGCTGCAGGAGCAGGCATACGCCCAGCCATTGGTCATCGGAAACAGTAACGGCAGTATGACTGTCTACGTCGCCACCATGCAGGACAAAATATATGCGTTCGGTATTCCGGCGAATTGGAATGGGAACTGCGCAACGGTGGGGACCGCGTCGAGGAATCTTCTTGACGGCAACCCGAACGAGAGCGCCGCGGACTGCCACCACCTTGCCGGAGGAGGCTGCGGAATCCTTAGCCCCTCCGTCGGAATCTTGGGCACGCCCGTCATTGACACCACCAGCGGCACGCTCCACGTAGTGGCGGAATCGCAGAGCCCTGCTTACCCGGCCACACCAACCGCCTGGTACCACCGGATTCATGCCTTGGATGTCACCTCTCTGGCTGAAAAATCCAACAGCCCGGCTACGATTCTGTCGTCTTCAATAGGGAGCGCTATTTTCAATTCGCAAAAGCTGATCCAGCGCCCGGGACTGCTATTTCTCGGGCCCGCAATATCGCCTACCTCGCCTACGGTGTACGTGGGCTTCTCCATGATCACTCAAAACCCCGTTTTGAAAATAATTCTCCCGCTCAGCTGAGGGATGCAACTTTGGATCGCGCTATCGCGGATCCTGCCAAGGCTTGACAGGGGCTCACTGTGGTTCCTAGAATCTGGACTGGCCATTCTTGCATCCTGCGATGTAAGTGTTGCATCTAAGTAGGTTAGCTATAAGTGGCGTAGAAGTCGGCTGGCCCCGCCGGCTCAATGTGATACAAGGAGTGTATGCCTCCGGGACCGTCTATCGGCGAACGGGAACGCGAAATCCTAACCGCGATTGTGGAGACCTTTATTGCCACGGGCGAGCCGGTGGGGTCGCGTACGCTGGCGCGCGGCAACCGGGAAGGGTTGAGCCCGGCGACGATTCGCAACGTCATGTCGGATCTGGCGGACTCGGGGTACCTCGAGCAGCCTCATACTTCCGCCGGCCGTGTGCCCAGTACGGAAGCCTACCGTTATTACGTCGAGCAACTTACCGGCAAGGCGCGGCTTTCGAATAGCGACGAGAACATTATTCAGGAGTCATTTCACGGAGTGTCGGATGTGCAGGAGTTCATGGAACGCACCTCGCATGTGCTTTCTCTGATCTCGCGCAACGTCGGAGTGGCGGTAGCGATTGGCGGGCCGAAGAACGCGTTGGAGCATGTTTACTTTTCCCGGCTGGGCGACCAGAAAGTTCTGGCGGTTCTGGTGACGCGGTCGGGTCTGGTTCGAGATCGTGTGCTGCGGCTAGATCTTCCGCAGGCTGATCTGGATGAGGCCGCCCGATTCCTGAACGAAAACTTCCGCGGCTGGACGATGGAAGCCATGAGGGTTGAGTTGGCTCGGCGCCTCGACCAGGAGCGTAGTGAATACGACCGGCTTATGACTTCGGTCGAGCAACTTTATAAACAGGGCGCGTTGACGGCCGACGAAGGAACTCAATCGGTTTACGTTGAAGGCGCCGCCAATCTCGTAGCGGGAGAGCAAGATCGGCAGCGTTTGCAGGAATTGTTGAAGACCCTGGAAGAGAAACAGAAAATCGTCGGGTTGTTGGGCGCGTATCTCGATGCCAAGCAGGAAGCGGTGCGCGTGGTCATAGGACTCGACCAGACGCTGCCTTCGATGCGAAATTTCGTGCTGATTGGCGCGCCCGCGCGCGTGGGCGGCGAAGTCATGGGATCGCTGGCGGTGATAGGGCCGACCCGGATTGACTATGAACACACGATGACGGCGGTTTCTTATATTGCCCGCCTGTTTGACAAAATCTTGAACGAATCGGAATAAGTAACAAGTTATGGCGAGAACAAACGGAAAATCAGAAGTAGATCCTGAGGAACTAGATGCGGCGCACGAGTTGCCCGCATCAGAGAGTTCCGAAGACGAAGGTGTGTCGATCGATGCTTCGTCGTCGCGCGTGTCGGAAGGCGGCGAGTTGCAGAAACTCAGGGTGGAGAGGGACACGCTGATCGATCGGCTGGCCCGTCTCCAAGCTGAGTTTGAGAACGCCCGCAAGCGCACCGCCCGCGAGCAGCAGGACTTCCGCGAATATGCCGTGTCGGATGCGCTTAAGGCAATGCTGCCCACGCTCGACAGCTTTGAACGGGCGCTGCAAACGAACAAGGAGAAGTCCGAATTCCGCAGCGGAATTGAGCTCATCTACAAGCAGCTGCAGGACGCGCTGCAGAAACTGGGTCTGCGTCCTATCCCTGCAACAGGCGAGCCTTTCGATCCTCACCTTCACGAGGCCATCGAGATGGTGGATACCAAAGATGCGGAAGATCATCAAATTATTGAAGAGCTGCAACGAGGCTACAAGTTGAAGGACCGCCTGCTACGCCCCGCGATGGTCAAAGTTGCGCGCAATCCGAAACACTAGCGATCAAGAAACTCGAAAGGACTTGGAACTATTCTGGCCAGCAACGTAAAACGCGACTACTACGAAGTTCTTGGGATTGCCCGCGAAGCCAATGATCAGGAGATCAAGAGCGCCTATCGCAAACTGGCACTGCAGTTTCATCCTGATCGCAATCCGAATAATCCGGACGCCGAAGAGAAATTCAAAGAATGCAGCGAAGCCTACGCCATCCTGGCGGACGCGGACAAGCGGGCGGCATACGACCGCTTTGGACATGCGGCCGTGGGCGGTGCGGGAGCGGGTGGATTCGATCCCACGGTCTTTCAGGATGTCAGCGAGATATTCGGAGACTTTTTCGGCTTCGGCGATCTCTTCGGCGGGGGTTCGCGCCGGGGCAGCCGCGCCCAGCGTGGTCCCGATCTGCGTGAGGACGTCACGCTGGAATTCGAAGAGGCAGTGTTCGGCACGGAAACCAGCGTTACGGTTCGGCGCCACGAGACTTGCGAAGAGTGCCGAGGCTCGGGCGCCGCTGCCGGCAAAGCTCCCGTTCCCTGTCGATCCTGTGGAGGGCGTGGCCAGGTGCGCTACCAGCAGGGATTCTTCAGCATGGCGCGTACTTGTCCCACGTGTCAGGGCGCGGGAAGCGTAATTACCGATCCGTGCCTGAAGTGCAAAGGGGAAGGCCGCGTTCTGCGGCAGAGAACGGTGGACGCCAAAGTCCCTGCCGGTGTCGAAGACGGTACGCGGATACGTTTTTCCGGGCTGGGCGAAGCCGGGGCTCACGGCGGACCGGCCGGCGACCTCTATGTTGTGTTGCACGTTAAAGAGCATCCATTCTTCGAGCGCGAAGGTAACGATTTGCACTGTGTAATTCCTGTTTCATTTTCCCAGGCCGCGTTGGGAACTGAGATTCGAGTACCGACGCTCGATGGCGACCACACCCTGAAAGTACCGGACGGGACGCAATCGGGAACGACAATACGCATCCGAGGCAAAGGCGTGCCGGTGTTGAATGGTCACGGGAAGGGCGACCTGTTCGTTGAGGTCCGGGTCCAAACTCCGGGCAAGCTCAACAAGCGTCAACGCGAGTTGTTACAAGAGCTGGACGGCATGACTCAGGTGGAAAACAAGCCGCAGCGGCGGACGTTGTTGGGCAAGGTGAAAGATATCTTCGGATAGCGCGGGATTGGCGCTTATAGTTTTCTCTTCTGCGATCTCCTTTATGTGCCGGTGTGTCGTTTATGGTTTAAGCTCTTCTCCGTACTTTACTTTCCATGACCCGCCGACGCTGGATCGCCGACGAAATCTCCGGTACGCGCGCGTTTCTTGTCGGCGACCATGCCCGGCACTTATCTCAAGTGCTTCGCGCCCGCGTCGGCCAGGAATTCGATATCACCACTGGAGAAATAGTTCGGCGTGGACACATCACGTCCATCGATTCGGACCGGGTTGAATTCGAACTGGGCGACGAGGTTTCCACATCAACATCGGTTCAGGTGACGCTCGTGCTTTCTATTTTCAAGTTCGATCGCATGGAATGGGCGATCGAGAAATGCGCTGAACTGGGTGTCTCGCGCATTATTCCGGTGATTGCGCGGCGAACCGAAGCGCATCTTGCCGCTGCAGCCGTCAAACGCGTCGAACGCTGGCGACGGATTGCGCTGCAAGCTGCGGAGCAGTCTCGCCGAACCTCTCCCCCCGAGATCTCTCTGCCCCTGAAGATGAAGCAGGCCGTTGCTGTGCCGGGAGGGTTGCGCATAGTTCTTTCCGAAACCGAAAGCGCGACGATGCTGAAGGATGTTCTGCAATCTTACTCTGGCGACGACGGCGTGATTCTCGCTCTCGGGCCGGAGGGCGGATGGACGGAGGAGGAATTGAAATTGTTTCAGGACACGGGCTGGATTTCGGCATCACTCGGAAGCACCATCCTCCGGGCTGAGACTGCGGCGATCGCCAGTCTGGCTCTGGTTCTTGCGGAACTGCAGGCTTAGACACGAACTGCCGTCAGAAATATCCTCAACCATCTCTGATATTCTCCTGCCCAGTGGCTGTTGCGAAACCCATCCCGGCTGTGCGAGCTTTTGAACCCGACGAACGCCAGCGTGAGGCCATCGAACACGTTCGTGGACCCTTACTGGTCATCGCCGGCGCGGGCACGGGTAAAACCACGGTTCTCACCCGACGGGTTGCGCGGTTAGTGCGCGATGGCTACGCTCGAGCCTCCGAACTTTTGGCGGTTACTTACACAAAAAATGCGGCGCAGGAGATGCGCGAACGAGTGCGGGAGGAACTGCGCGGCACGAGTGTATCCGGGCTTCAGGTTGCTACGTTTCATGAGTATTGCAATGAACTCCTGGCCCGCAACGGCAAGCAGTTCGGAGTGCTTGATGATCAGGATCTCTGGATTTATCTGCGGAAGCGTATCCGCGAGTTGCGGCTGAACTACTTCGTCCGCGCAGCCAATGTCAGTCAGTTTCTTCATGACCTCCTCAGCTTCATGCGACGCTGCCAGGACGATCTGGTTGGCCCCAAGCAATACGCGGCCTACGTTCGCCAGCTTGAGCGAGGCGAGGTTGCGATTCCGCGGGTGAGCAAGTCAAAAGATGTCGATGCTTTGTCGGACGAAGAGGTCATCGGACGCTGCCAGGCAATCGCGAGCGTATTCGCAACCGTCGAGCACATGCTGCGGGAAGACAACCTCGGCACCTTCGGCCATATGATTACCCACGCGCACGCGTTGTTGGAGGAAAACGCTGAACTGCTTGCTGGCGAGCGCCAGCGAACGCGCTTCATCCTGGCGGACGAATTCCAGGATGTGAATTTCGCCCAGGTCAAGGTTCTCGAGAAGTTGGCCGGAGCAGAACGCAATGTCTTCGCGGTGGGTGATCCGGATCAGGCTATCTATCGTTTTCGTGGGGCTTCCAGCGCCGCATTCGGACTTTTTCAGGAATGTTTTCCCGAGGCGAACATGGTGGTCCTGGAAAAGAACCGACGTTCCACCACCACTATTTTGAAATCGGCATTTGCACTGATTTCGAAGAACCCGCCAGTCTTCCTTCCAGGGCGAGGTCCAACCTCGACCTACGAGCGTTCTCCGTTGATCTCCGCCCGCGAAGAAGAAGCATCTCGCGAGGGGAGAGCGTTGCCCAGTTCCGCTGTCGACGCGGTCGTATTGGCTGCCAAGGAGTTCGAGTCTGCCGACGTGGTGGCGACCATCCGCGACCGGCAACGCAAGCTGCGCTGCAAGTGGAGCGACTTCGCGGTACTCTACCGGCAGCATTTTCATCGCGAACAAATTGTGGCGGAGTTGGTTGAGCAGGGCATACCGTTCGCGATCGAAAACATGGATGTCATGGATACGCCCGAGGCGCGCGACTTGTTTGCCTGCCTGGGAGCGGTTGTCTCGATGAACGACAGCGCCAGCCTCTTCCGAGTAGCGTCTTTCCCTCAATTCGCCATCGATCCGGAGAAGCTGCGGGCCGGGATCAAGGCGATTCCGCGGGAGGAACGGAAATCCGGCATGGCTTCGGTTCTCGCCAAAATGGAAAACGGCGACGCGGTGCTGAATGCCTTGCGGCAAGTCCGCGATGAAGTGACCGGCTCGCCGACCACCAGCAGAGGGGTATTGAACATAATCATTCGGCAGTTCGGATTGAATCGAAGTTCGCCTGCGATCGCGGCTGTGCTCGAATTCGTCAAGCGGTGGGAGGAGAAACCCAAGGCAATCACCAAGACTGGCGACATCGGCGAATTCATCGACTACCTCCAGTACTTCCGGACGGCGGGCGGTGTGATCCCGATATCGACGGGTACTGAGAACGCCGTCCGGCTTATGACAGCGCACGTCGCCAAGGGATTGGAGTTCAATCACGTTTTCATCATCCGAGCGAATTCAAATTCGTTTCCGTCGTCTTACAAGGAGCCCTTGGTCGACTTCCCCCGCGAGTTGCAAGGCGGAGGATCGATACCGGCGTTCGATGACAAGGAATTTTGCCGGCAGGAAGAACGCAGGTTGTTCTACGTTGCAATGACTCGCGCCCGGGATTCGCTCACCATCTACGCTCGCAAGGGGCGAGGCAAAGACCCTACGCCAGACGGTTTTCTGCGAGATCTGCTCAAAGACACCAGTCTGGAGCCTTGGCTCCGGCAACGTCACGCCCTCGAGTTCCAAACCGACTTGTTTGCCGAAGCGGCTCCAGCACTGCCCGGTTCGCCTGTAACTGAATGGCTCAAGCTACCCCCAGCCATGGACCTCGGCGCCAGACTCAGCGCCAGCGCGTTGCAGACCTACGAGATGTGTCCGCTGCAATTCAAGCTGGAGCGCGAGTGGAGGATTCCCGGCGAAGTTCCGGCGGCTATGGAGTACGGCGCCACCATTCACCGGATCCTGCTCGCCTACTATGAATCGGTTCGCCTCGGAAGGACAATCGGGGATGACCTATTGATCGACCTTTTCAAGACCGACCTGAGGTCAGCGGGCATTGAAGAACAATATCAGCAGGAACTCTACGAGCGTCAGGGGATCGAGCAATTGCACGCGTTTCTTACCCGCTGCAAACAAGTTCCCGCGCCCCAGGTACTGCACACCGAAGAGTGGTTTGAAATGCAGATCGGCCAGGCAAAGGTCGTCGGGCGCATCGACCGGATCGATGGACTGAGCAACGGGCGGGTGGTGATTACGGATTACAAGACGGGCAGGCCTCGCTCACAGGAAGATGCCGACAGGAGCCTCCAACTTTCGATCTATGCTTTGGCCGCACGCGAAAAGTGGGGATACCACGCCGATCAGATTGTGTTTTACAACCTTGAGGAGAACAGTTCGGTGGTTACGCGCCGCAGTGAAAGCCAACTTCAGGATTGCAAACGCGAGGTAGAAGAGGTTGCAGGAAAGATTGCCGCCGAAGAGTTTGATGCGAAGCCCGGTTTCTACTGCACATTCTGCGCTTACCGGAGTCTGTGCCCCGCTACCGAGAAGTGTCTGCACACGTTAACCGTCGATAAGAAATCCGCAGGAAGAAATTAGCGCACGAAAGTTGACTGTCGCCGGGAAACTCGCATCGTCATGCGAGACGTAGATTCTTCGCCGGACCGGCGAAAACAGATTCCTCGTCGCTTTGCTCCTCGGAATGACAATGGACGGGTTTGTCGGCCGCGTTCAGGGTCAGCAGCGCTGTGGAAGGTTCCTTGGTATCTACCGTACAAAAACTTAGGGGACGCATTTAGCGTCCCCGCGGTTTTACTTTGGTGAAGGCTCTTAGTGTTTCTTCTTTGCGGCCTTCTTTGCTTTCTTTTTGGTTGCCATTTGATCTATTCTCCCTTTCCATTTTTCATGGACTTGAAATGCAACGGTCGTTTGTTGCAACTCATTGATGTATAGAGTCTATAAAAAGTGAAGTCAAGAAAAAAATGATGTTGGATGAGCATGCGACCCATACACCAAAGTCACCGAAGCGATACTCAAGTAGAAAATTTATTGGCCGGGCGCCTGTCGACCACGTCTATCAATGACAATTCTTGCGCGACACTCGACCGAATCCGACTCACCGGCAGTTCTGGCCGACGTCCGTTCTCAAACACAATCCGGAAAGCGAAACAGCGCCGTGCTCCAACTGAATTCATCCTTTTCCAGCACGACACATCTATAATTAACAGGCAAGAAATAATCGCAGGAGCACATGAATGGCTGCTTTCGACGATGTCGTCATTATTTCCGGCTGTCGCACTCCGGTAGGGAAGTTTCAGGGGAGTCTTTCAGATTTGAGCGCCACGCAACTAGGAGCAATCGTGGTTCGTGAAGCCGTGAAGCGCGCTAACCTCGATCCCAAGCAAATCGACGAGTGCATTATGGGCAACGTTGTCTCTGCGGGACTCGGTCAAAACCCCGCGCGGCAAGCCGCAATCTTCGGTGGTCTCGCTCCTGAGGTAGGTGCCATGACCGTAAACAAAGTCTGCGGCTCGGGACTCAAAGCCGTGGCGCTAGCGGCACAAGCAATACAGACTGAGAACAGTTCCGTAGTAGTCGCCGGCGGAATGGAATCGATGACCAACGCTCCCTACCTGCTGCCGCAGGCGCGAAAAGGATATCGCCTCGGCAACGCGCAGATCGTTGACTCGATGGTGAACGACGGGCTGTGGGACATCTACAACAACTACCACATGGGCATCACGGGGGAGAACGTCGCGGAAAAATACGGCATCACCCGGGAGGAGCAGGACCAGTTCGCAGTAAACTCGCATCGCAAAGCGGTTGCCGCCATCAAAGAATGCCGTTTCAAGTCGCAGATCGTACCAGTTGAGCTACCCTCGAAAAAGAAAGGTGAAGCACCGGTCGTCTTCGATAAAGATGAATCCCCCCGCGAAGACACGACGATCGAAGTTTTGCGCTCCCTGAAACCAGCATTTAAGAAAGATGGCACAGTCACTGCAGGCAACGCTCCTGGAGTAAACGACGGCGCTGCTGCTCTGGTGGTCACAAGTGCCAAGCAAGCGAAAGAGCTTGGCGCCAAACCCATGGTGCGCATCGTGGCGCAGGCCACCAGCGGAGTCGAACCCAAATGGGTCATGATGGCTCCAGTGGGCGCGGTGCGCACGATTTGGGAGAAAACCGGCTGGAAGAATGAAGATGTCGATCTCTATGAACTGAACGAAGCCTTCTCCGTACAGGCTCTAGGCGTGATGCGCGAACTCGGACTTGATCCTAACAAAGTGAACGTGAATGGTGGCGCCGTCGCCATCGGGCATCCCATCGGAGCCAGCGGAGCGCGCGTCCTGGTTACTCTCATCTATGAGATGATCCGCCGCGATGTACACCGTGGCATTGCGGCCCTCTGCCTGGGCGGCGGCAATGCGGTCGCGATGGCAGTTGAGCGATAGGTCCGGGGTGTCGCATGCGTGTCTAAACAACGCACCTGGAACCTCGTTTCTGCCATTACCTTCGAGGTAAGAGCCTTGCCAGCAAGCAAAAAGAAGAGCACAAGGGAAACCCCGACCCTGAAACTGTACGAACGGCTGATCGCGACCATCCCCGAGATCGAACGCAAGGGCGCGGCCAATCCGTATACCGCGTTGAATGGCAATATGTTCACGCTGCTGCACCAGTCCGCCAGGTTGGCGATCCGGCTCCCGGAGCAGAAGCGCGAGGAATTTCTCAAGAAATACAAGAGCAAGCTCTTTGAGGCATACGGCACGGTCATGCCAGAGTATGTCGCCGTTCCTGACTCGTTGCTGAAGAACACAAAAGAGCTGCGGAAATATCTGGAATTCAGCTACGAATACGCGAAAGCATTAAAGGTTAAGCCGACCAAGAAGAAATCGTAAATGCGGCCAGCCTTGGTGCGACTCAACTCAAACAGAAGGCGCACTTGCCACGGGCAAAGTAACTGTAAACACGGCGCCGCCGCCCGGCCCAGAAGTGGCCTCAACGTTTCCGTTGTGTTCCCGCAGGATGGCTTTGGAGATGCTCAGGCCGAGTCCAGTCCCGCGGCCCGGGCGCTTGGTAGTGTAGAAGGGATCGAAAATATTAGGCAGGATTTCCGGCGAAATGCCAGGGCCGTCGTCTTGAAAAATGACGGAGACCAATTTTTCCTGTTTCTCTATGCGAATTCGCAAAGTGCCTCGATCGCGCACTTCGCGCATCGCCTGCTCCGAGTTCAAGATCAGATTCAGAAAGACTTGCATCAATTGATGGGCGTCCCCGCTGACAGCAGGAACTGGCTCCTTCAAGAAATCGACCGTGATGTTGCTCTTACGCAAAGAATACGCGTGGAGATGCAAAGTCCTCTGGACCAACTCCCCCAGGTCGATCGGAGTCCTGCCGGGCGCTGGAGGACGGGAAAAATACATCAGGTTTTGAACAATTTCAGCGGCTCGGCGCGCCTGCTGCTGCAGAACCAGCATTTGTTTCCGGACCGGCTCTGGGGCTTCGCTGTCCTGCACCAGTTCCGACATTCCCAGGATACTGGTCAGCGGATTATTCAATTCGTGCGCGAATCCGCCGATCATTTGTCCCATCGCGGCTAGCCGTTCGCTCTGAATGATCTGCTGCTCCAGTTTTTTCTCTACAGTAATGTCGCGGACCGAAACGATTGCGCCGCTCAGTTTGTTCTCCGCGTCGAACAGGGGGCTGGCTGACGCCCGCATGGTGCGCCAGCTTCCGTCGCGATGGCGCGCGTTATAGTCACAGCAGCCGAACATTCTCTTGCCCGTGGTCAAGTCGCGATACAGCGCCACCAGTTCGGGAGAATAGTCCTGCTCTTCTTCAACTTTCTTCCCCAGCAGGTCTTCTGGCTTGTAACCGCGCAAGTCATAGATTCGCGAACTCACAAAGTTGTAACGTCCATTCAAATCGATTACCAGGATCAGGTCAGGAAAGCTCTCCAGAAGGTAACGCTGGAATTCTTCCTGACGGCGCAATGCCTTTTCCATCTCGCGACGCTCGGTTACGTCAACCAGTGTGCCTTGGTAACGGACGATCTTGCCGCCCGCATCCCAAACCGCGCGTGAAGTGTCCAGGAAGACGCCGAGCGTTCCATTCTTTCGACGCAACGGGATTTCCCGGGCGCGCACACCGCCTTGATCGTCAGCAGTCCGCCCCAGCACGGAACTTTGATCGGGATCGGAGTTCAGCGCTCTCGGATCGAGGGAGAGAAGTTCGTCTTTGCTGTCATATCCCAAAACCTGCACCAGAGCTGCGTTGCCGTCGAGCAACTTGCCTTCCGGTGTGCTGAAGTACACCCCTTCCTGAAGAGTTTCGAACAACTCAGTAAACCGCCGCTCCTTCTCGCGTTCTTCCGTAACGTCACGGGCCAGCGCACTCACGCCCACAACCTCGTCACCTTTCACAATCGCGTTGAGGGCACAATCAAAATAGAGCCTGCGTGAATTTGCTTTCAACCGGACCGGAACCATGCCGGACCAGCGGCGTTTTTCGAGGAACCGCGCCACCCCCCTATCAACATCATTGCGCTTCGGTTCGTCCAGAAACTCGTCTAGCCGATGACCGACGACTTCGGAGTAAGGAATCCCAAGCAACTCAGTTACGCGCCGGTTTACGGTCTTTATTTTCCCCTCCAGTGAAGCGGCAAAGGCAACGTCGTCGAAGGAATCGATCAGTTCTTTGAAGCTGCGCTGCGAACGCGCAATGAGCTCCCCGAGTTGATCGAGTTGCTCATCCGTGGGTGTGGCCGCACGCTCCTGCAGGCCGCGGACCAGATTCCTCAGTTCCGTGACCCTCTTCCTTCGTCCGTAAGCGAAGCCGGCAAAGGCAATCGCAACGCACAACAAGCCGAGCGAAAGGAAACCGAGATGATAGGGAAGATTTTGCAGCCGCTCCCAGGATTCCACAGCCAAGCCCGTGGCTAGCAGAACCACGAACAGAAGTGCAACGCGCCACAGCCAGGCTTCTTCCTGTTCCAGATTGGTGGGTGCGCCGGTAGGACGCGCCGGTTGTTTTTCTGGCTCCGACATAGAGGATTCACCCACAGCTGCCAGCCTCCCGCTGGTTGACAAGGGCCCGGGTCTAGGCGAATCCTAGTTCACCGTGCCGGTGCAAACAACCGAAAGCGTGTTGGGTAATTTGGTTCACAGGCAAAACTAGGGGCCGCTGTTCACTCGTCACAACTTTTCTGTGACATCCATCACCATTCATTCACCACCGCTGAGCGTAGGGTCGAGCTTGGGGTTACTTGTCGCGGGTCACGACTGGGTTGCACGATCTCTTTGTCAGCGCACAATTGCATGTTTCATATGAAGCTCTATGCTCTATAAGACGCTGAGCGCCGCAGTCTATGGCATCGATGCCAACATCATCGAGGTCGAGGTTGACGTGTCTGGAATTAAGACAATGGAGGATCACTTCCACACCGTCGGACTTCCCGATGCCGCCGTCCGCGAAAGCAGGGATCGAGTGCGGGCGGCCTTGAAGAACTGCGGCTATGACATTCCCCCCACTCACATCACAATCAACCTTGCTCCGGCGGACATTCGCAAAGAAGGCTCCGGCTTCGACCTGCCCATGGCCCTTGGAATCCTGGGGGCTTACGGTGGCCTGAATAAGAAGGAGGTGCCGGATTGCCTTTTCGTTGGCGAGCTGTCACTCGACGGTGGAGTTCGTGGGGTTCGCGGAGCTCTCCCAATCGCTATCGAAGCACGCGGAAGAAAGATCTCGCGCCTGGTGGTGCCGGAACTCAACGCCAAAGAAGCGGCGATGGTTGGCGGGGTGGAAATCTATCCGGTGAAATCGCTGCTGGATGTGATCCGTTTCGTGAACACGGGCAACGGAATCCAGCCGCTCAAGGTGGACAGCGAAACCTTACTCAGCGAGGCTCAGCAATTTCTCGTTGACTTCAAGGACGTACGTGGTCAGCATTCCGCCAAGCGCGCGTTGGAGGTGGCGTGCGCCGGCGGCCATAACATACTGATGATCGGCCCTCCAGGTTCCGGCAAGACTATGCTGGCCAAGCGCATGCCTACCATCCTGCCGCCCTTCACGTTTGAAGAAGCCCTTGAGACTACCAAGATCCACAGCGTCGCCGGCGTGCTCGACCCCGGCGCCGGACTGGTTGGCGTGCGCCCATTTCGCTCGCCTCACCACACCATTTCCGATGCGGGACTAATCGGAGGCGGAGCCGTTCCCCGTCCCGGCGAGGTCTCGCTGGCTCACAACGGCGTCTTGTTTTTGGACGAACTACCCGAGTTCCCGCGAAATGTTCTGGAGGTCATGCGCCAGCCTCTCGAAGATGGAACTGTCTGCATCGCCCGCGCCTCCATGTCGCTCACCTTTCCCGCCCGCTTCATGCTTGCGGCCGCCATGAATCCTTGCCCTTGCGGCTATTTCAATGATCGTTCACGCGAGTGCCATTGCACGCCTCCCTTGATTCAGCGCTACATGTCGAAGATTTCGGGGCCGTTGCTGGATCGCATCGATATCCATATCGACGTTCCTGCAGTGAACTATAAGGAGATGCGCTCGGGTGCCGAACCGGAAAGCTCCGCCAGGATTCGTGAACGCGTAATGCGAGCCCGTGGAGCGCAGTTAGAAAGATTCTCGTCCTCACCGCGCGAGAAACTCTACTGCAACGCCCAAATGGGGCCGCGGCACATTCGCGCATTCTGCGAGCTTTCAGCAGACTGCGAGAAACTGCTAGAACGCGCCATGGCTCAACAAGGCCTGACCGCTCGCGCCCATGACCGAATCCTCAAAGTCGCGAGAACGATTGCCGATCTGGAAGGCGGAAAGGCAATCGAGCCCAAGCACATCGCCGAGGCCATTCAGTACCGCACCCTGGATCGAACTTTCTGGGCTTGAACGTTGAAAGCGGGTTTTCCTGCCCGCACTGGACTCGTTTCTCACTGACCTAAGCCCCACCAAAGTTTGACAATCATTTGATGATCCGCTGACAGCACCGCGACAACCTGTCCTCCTCGCTGACGTAAGTTGTCCTCACGGGCAAATTGAGCCCTCAAAACCTTAACCTAAATAGGAGAAATGTAATGCGTAAATTCACCGTAAGTGTTCTTTCCATGCTCTGTTTATTCGCAGGTCTGGCCATCAGTGCCGGGACCGCCGTCGCACAGAGTCCCAACCTCCGCCCGAGCGTTAGCTTGACCCCCGAGAGCCTCTTCTTCAACGTGAGCCCGGGACACTCCGCCACGGCGCCAGCGGTGTTGACCAACAACTCCGGGTTGACCCTGAACATCAGCAACATTGAGATCGACAGCACATGCTCGTCGCCGTCAAACTGCGGCGCGCAGTTTCATGTCGTATCCCACGGTTGCGGCTCGAGCTTGAAGAACGGCGCCCGCTGCACAATCAACGTCGAGTTTGATCCGAGTTCCGAACTGGAAAGCGCGCACGCCACCCTCAAAGTCACATTCGGGGATGAGAGCCTCCAACATACCGAAAAGGTTGCTCTTACGGGCGTGAGCAGGCAGTAAGGGAACAGAACCAAAAGGGGTGCGGCCCCCGACGCACCTCAACCGGTCCCGAAATGCAACGCAAGAAATACTTGACTCTGCGTTCAATCTGACGTAGGGTAGAACGTTCCGAAGACTTACTTAGTTCAGTAGTCTGACGAGCCTCCGCCGGCAATAGGACATAATCCAAGAAACCGAGAAACTTTCGGGCCAGACGGAGCATCTATACGAGTAACCAGAGATTTCCCGCACAACCCATCTGAATTCAGTAAGTTAGACACTCTGGTCAGGTTTTCGTCTGCCCGATAGATGAACGTGCGGTCACTTTGCTGGGTGAGGAGAGTGAATTATCATGCGGTCTGATCGCGTTTTTGACGCTTTACATACTTTGCGGAACCGTTATATGCTTTGCCAGCTTGCGTCCAAGGCTACCCGTAAGTTTCACAAGCCGAACACCAGAATCCAGGAAACCATGAACGAGGTTCTGGACAAGATTGCAAGCTCGGAACGGCAGACGGTGCTGTCGGAACCTGAAAATTTTGCCGAGGCACAACGGCGGGCTGCGTAACCAGCCCCGCCGCCTGCCCCGCGATTGACCAAGTCTTTTCTGAGTAACCCCCCTTTGAAAATTTCCCTTCGCAGGTGAATCGAATAATGACCATCGCAGAACTGAAAGAAAAAAATATTACGGAGCTTACCAAGATCGCCCGATCCTTGGATCTCCCCGGCGCCAGTGGATTGCGCAAGCAAGACCTAATCTTCAAAATTCTCCAGGCACAGAGCGAAAAAGAAGGACACATCTTCGCCGAGGGCGTGCTCGAAATCCTGCCCGACGGCTACGGATTCCTGCGCTCCCCCGATTACAACTATCTGCCCGGCCCCGACGACATCTATGTTTCGCCGTCGCAAATCCGCAAGTTCGACCTCAAGACCGGCGACACCATCAGCGGCCAAGTCCGTCCCCCGCACGAGGGCGAAAAGTATTTCGCGCTGGTCAAGATTGAAGCCGTCAACTTCGAGTCACCGGACGAGGCGCGCAATAAGATTCTCTTCGACAACTTGACGCCGCTCTATCCGCAGGAACGCATCAAGCTCGAAACCACGCGGGAAAACGTCAGCGCCCGGGTCATGGATCTGCTCACGCCCCTCGGCAAGGGACAGCGCGGCCTCATCGTTTCGCCGCCTCGCGCTGGCAAAACGATGCTGCTGCAGAACGTCGCCAACTCGATCACAACGAATCATCCAGAAGTAGTGCTGATGGTGCTGCTGATCGACGAGCGTCCCGAAGAAGTCACGGACATGCAGCGCTCGGTAAAGGGCGAGGTGATCTCCTCCACCTTCGACGAACCCGCTGCCCGCCACGTGCAAGTCGCCGAAATGGTGATCGAAAAAGCTAAGCGCCTGGTTGAACACAAACGCGACGTAGTGATTTTGCTTGACTCCATTACGCGTCTAGCCCGTGCCTACAACACCATCGTTCCTCCCAGCGGCAAAGTGCTCTCCGGCGGTGTGGACTCGAACGCACTGCAACGCCCGAAGCGATTCTTCGGCGCGGCCCGCAACATCGAAGAAGGCGGATCGCTGACCATTATCGCGACGGCACTGATCGATACCGGCTCCCGCATGGACGACGTGATCTTCGAAGAATTCAAGGGCACCGGCAATTCCGAAATCATCCTCGACCGCAAACTGGTCGACAAGCGCACCTTCCCGGCCATCGATATCCAGCGCTCCGGCACGCGTAAGGAAGAGTTGCTGATCCCGAAGGAAGACTTGACCCGAATCTGGGTACTGCGCCGCGTATTGAATCCGCTGTCGCCGGTGGAGGCCATGGAACTGCTTATCGACAAGCTGAACAAGGCTAAGTCGAATGGTGAGTTCCTGGCCAATATGAGTTCGTTGTAACGGGAAATCGTGTGGGGCGGGCGCCCTCGCCCGCCTGCTGTGGTGAGTCCAGAAAAAACAGGCCCTGACGGCGTCTAACCTCGCTACGTGGTTCCTTTCTTATGGCGTCTGGCCTTCTAATTTGTTGAACTCGTATAATTTCTTCGATCCCCTATTCACGAGGTCATTGTGCGATTCAAGCTGGTTGCTCTTGCAGTCTTGTTCTTGCTTTTTTCACGGCAGTCTGCGCGACCGCTGTTCGGTCAGGATGGCTCCAGGAATCCGAATGCTCCTCTAGCCCCGAATGCGGGGTTTCCTTCCGACGCACACGAAGATGAACAACGGGCCAAAATCGAGAAGGACATGGCCAAAAAGGCGAATAAGCAGCGCCAGGCCCAACTCCAGCGCGACACCGATAACTTGCTGAAGCTTGCAAACGAACTGAAGCAAGAGGTGGACAAGTCCAACGAGAACACTCTGTCGCTGGACGTCCTAAAGAAAGCAGAAGAGATCGAGAAGCTAGCCCACAGCGTGAAAGAAAAAATGAAAGCCAACTGACGCCGATCACCCCCGTGTAGGGCGGACACTCCTGTCCGCCGCCTTTGAGATGTTACCTTCCTCGCACGTTAAGATTTCAGATCAAACAATCAGACAAGACTGCCCGCTGTATTCGGCTACTGTATAATTGCAACTTGGTATCAACAATAAACGATCATGCCCCTGCCGCAAACCGAAGCCCCGGGACGATTGCAAGCAGAATTGATGTCGCGCGGCCTGCGCATGACCCGCCAGCGTCGCACCATTCTCAGCGTAGTCGAGACCGCTAAACAGCATCTCGATGCCAGCCAGATCCTGCGGCATGCGCGCCGCCTTGATCCGCGCATTGACCGCGTAACCGTCTACCGCACCCTGGGATTGCTCAAAAGACATGGCCTCGTCGATGAACTTGATCTTATGCACCTGCAGGGAGAAAAGCATTATTACGAGCGCCGTCCGCAGCGTGACCACATCCATATGGCTTGTCTGCGCTGTGGCAGCATTATGGAATTCGAGAGCGATCTGTTCGAACGGCTTAAGGGACAGATCCAGCGTGACTGCCGGTTCCACATCGTCGTAAGCAGGCTCGAAGTTGGGGGATATTGCGCGAAGTGCCGCACTGCTTCACCCGCTTAGGGTTCCCCACCCGTTGCAACTGGTTGCAACAATCCTGAAACAGAAAATTCGCCAGAGCCTTGACCGGCAGCCGGCAGGTCTCTACGATTAGATCGCGTTCTTATGTAATGCAACTCAGTTGCAACTAATATCAAACCAATGATGAAGCAAAGCTTCGCAATTTGGCTGCTTCTGTTTTCTGCGGGAGTGGTATGTTCCAGCGCTCAGGAACTTCCTTATTTCGTGACTTACTCCCAGCACATGGAAGAGCCGGGAAATCTCGACATTGAACTCTTTTCCGTCATCGGCAGCCCTCCCGACACGAACAGCTTTTGGGGTTCAAATATCGAATTCGAATACGGCGTCAAGGCCTGGTGGACCTCGGAGTTCTACCTCGACGGCCAGACCACCCAGCACGACAGCACAATTTTCACTGGGTACCGCTGGGAGAATCGCTTTCGGCCCTTATTGCGGGAGTACTGGATCAATCCGGTCATTTACGTTGAATTCGAAAACATCAGCGCCGATAAATCTCTGCGAGAAATCGTTGGTCACGACGGTCTTCCCGACTTCGTCGATCCAAATTGGCTTGCCCGACAAGATAAAGCACGCGAGATTGAGACCAAGTTGATTCTGGGCAGCAATTTCCACGGCTGGAATGTCAGCGAAAATATCATCGCCGAGAAGAACCTCTCTAACGCCCCCTGGGAGTTTGGATATGCCGTCGCGGCCAGTCGTTCTCTCAAGCTGGCGGCCAGTGCGCATAATTGCACCTTCTGCCTGGAAAAATTCCAGGGCGGAGTCGAAATGTATGGCGGACTGGGAGACCGCTACTCCTTCGGAACCCATCTGACCTCGCAATACCTCGGGCCCACCGCTAATTGGACTTCCCCCAACGGACTGACGTTGTCGTTCTCCCCGCAGTTTGGTTTGAACGACTACAGCGTTCCCTGCTTGTACCGCTTCGGCATTTCCTATGAGATCGAACAGTTTCTAGGCCGCTTCCATCACGGGGGGAACGAATGATCCGCAAAATACTCTTATTTCTGTTTATGACAACGCTTGTCTTCGCCGTCGCCGACGGGGCATGGCTTACGAGAGTTCCAGCTCGCGACCACCAGAGAACCAATCCTTACCAGGATCAGCCGGACGCGATTGCCGCCGGACGAAGAATCTTCCTCGACCACTGCGCCAAGTGTCATGGAGAAGACGCAGAGGGAACGAAGAAGCGGCCGCCCCTCACCAGCCACCGCGTTCAACAACAAGCGACGGTCGGAGACATCCACTGGCTGCTGGTCAACGGCAACATGAAAAAAGGCATGCCCTCCTGGTCCAAGCTACCCGACCCGCAACTCTGGCAGGTGATCACCTACGTGAAGTCACTTCATTAGCGGAGACCAAAAGCGCCCGATCCACATCCCTGTCGCAGACGGGAGCCTCCGGCTGTGAGACGTCTATTCACTCGCGAGTGTGATACCGTAACATCCGCCTGGTCAGACACACATTTTCCTATGCCGAGCCAGAGTCGATCGCACTGTGGGAGCTCCGCTATTTCTCATGATCGCCGCGCTAGATAATTCAGGGATGGATGTCAAACCATCCGGGATTTCAATTCGCTGGCTGCGTGTCATTCCGGTCGCCCTCATCATGTACACGATCGCCTTTATCGATCGCACCAACATATCCCTCGCTCTGCCGCGAATCAGCCAAGATCTTCATCTCGATCCCCAACAGGCCGGCACCGTCGCGGGTATCTTCTTTTGGGGTTACTTTGCGTTGCAGATTCCCGGCGGGCACCTGGCCAAGCATTGGAGCGCGAAAAAATTCATCAGCATTCTATTGATGGCATGGGCGATCTTTGCGGTGGGCTGCGGTCTGGCTCGCACCTATCACGAACTTTTGCTCCTGCGCCTGCTGCTGGGGGTGGCCGAGAGCGGGGTTTATCCAGCCACGTTAATATTGCTTTCTCACTGGTTCTCCCGTTCAGAACGTGCCCGTGCCAACGCGCTCTGGTTACTCTGTTTGCCGGGCGCTGTCATCGTCTCCTCGCCCGTCTCGGGATGGATGTTGGACCATTGGAGTTGGCGCGTAATGCTGGTCATCGAGGGTTCCCTGCCGTTTTTGTGGCTCGCCATCTGGCTGGCATTCATCGATGATCATCCGCGGGATTCGACCTGGCTGCCGGAAGACGAGCGTCGCTCTCTGATGGAGATATTGCGTGAAGAGTCCCTCGGACTGGAAGCATCAGAAAGGGAGCCATTCCTTCGCGCGTTGTTACAGCCTCAGGTTTTTCTGTTGGCGGCAATCTATTTTTGTTTCGTGAGCGGCCAGATGGGACTGCTTTTTTGGCTACCGAGCGCGATGGGCACGTTTCGGAGGCTCAGCAGTCTTTCCACCGGCATTCTCTACACCATTCCCTTTATTGTCGGCGCATTGTCTTTGCTGATCATCTCGCGCGACTCGGACAAGGTGCATGAACGCCGGCATCACGCCGCTGGGGCCATGCTGTTTGGAGGATGCTGTATCCTGCTTGCCGTTGCCGCAATCCCTCATTCCCTCGCAATTGCTTTCACGCTCATCGCACTGAGCGGCGTGGGCGCGTACGGCCCGATGGGCGCCTTCTGGGCGATCCCAACAGAAACCCTGCCACCGCGAATCGTCGGGTCGGCGATGGGCTTAGTCAACGCCATCGGCAACCTGGGCGCTTACTTTGCTCCCTTGATCGTCGGATATCTCAACAAAAGGACAGGGAACTTCCTGGCAGGATTTACATACTTAGGCGCGATCACATTGGCTGGCGCAGCCCTGACTGCGATGCTGAAACGTCGCGATACGGCAAAGCCCGTGTAAGCCCGGACCCCTCGTCCGGGGCTAGGGTAGGTTGCGGCAGACTTAGTCCTGATCCGCCGCTTTGCACTTCTTAGAGATCGTGCGGATGTCGGTTTGCACGTTCGCAACCTCGAGCGGCACACCATCAACGCCGTGTGTGGTATCGCTGGGATTGCTCCCCGCTTTCGATGGGTTGACTCCCGTCTTGATGATTCCCGACCGCAACTGCCCTTTCACTTCGACTTCATGGCGAAGTTGCGAATCGAGCTTGTTCCCAACTCCCTTCAATACGTACACCAGGCCAGTCTTGTCCTCGACTACGATGTAATTCCCGCGCTGGCCATCCAGGCAGCCACGCACCGTGCTGATGTTGGACGCCGTTGCGCTGGCATTCCCGGTCGCCGGCGGGGCGGATGGTTGTTGCGCAAGTGCACCTAACGAGATCAGCAAAAATCCGGCCATGGCGATGAAACTCTTCTTGCGATCCATAGACCCTCCTGGAGGCCATTCTACGATGCCAGTGACCGTTGGTGGAGTAAAGATCTTAACCTGAAATCAATTGCCAGCTCAGTCTCCGGCCGCATGGGCCTTGGCTGCCGCGCTCTCCGTCCCTATCCGCATTCCGTAGAACGAGCGGTAGACGAAAAAGAACGAGATCACGAAGAATACAGCTGCCAGTAGATTCGTAAGCCCGGCATTCGTCTCCGTCAGTTTCACCGCCAACTCCACCGCCAGCAACCCAAACAGTGTGGTGAACTTGATCACCGGGTTCAAGGCCACAGACGACGTATCCTTGAACGGATCGCCCACCGTATCGCCGATTACCGTGGCGTCGTGCAAAGGCGTCCCCTTCTGTTTGTACTCCACTTCCACGATCTTCTTGGCATTGTCCCACGCCCCGCCCGCGTTGGCCATGAAGATTGCCTGATATAAGCCAAATATCGCAATCGAGATTAGATAACCGATAAACAGGAACGGCTCCATAAACGCAAACGACAGCGTGGCGAAGAACACCGCAATGAAGATGTTGAGCATCCCCTTCTGCGCATATTTCGTGCAAATCTCGACGACCTTCTTGCTGTCGGCCACTGAAGCCTTCGTAACGCCTTCCAGCTTGATGTTCGCCTTGATGAACTCCACCGCGCGATACGCTCCCGTGCTCACGGCCTGCGTGGAAGCCCCGGTAAACCAATAAATAATGGCCCCTCCGCTGATCAGTCCAAGAAGAAACGGCGCATGCAGCAGAGACAACTTCTCGACGTTCGCAGTCAATCCGTTAGTCAGCGCCATGATGATGGAGAACGTCATCGTGGTCGCGCCCACCACGGCGGTGCCAATCAGCACCGGCTTCGCGGTCGCCTTGAACGTGTTGCCAGCTCCATCGTTCTCCTCTAGCATGTCCTTCGCCCGCTCAAAGTTTACGTTGAAGTTGTAATCTTTCTTGAGCTCGTTCGCGATATTGGGCACTTGCTCGATCAGCGACAGCTCATAGACTGACTGCGCGTTGTCCGTCACCGGGCCATAAGAGTCGACCGCGATCGTCACCGGACCCATCCCCAAAAAGCCGAAGGCCACCAATCCAAAGGCAAACACCGGAGCCGCAATCATGGTCGCAGCCGTCGCCAAACCCATGGTGCTCATGTAATAGCCAACCGACATCAAGAACACCATCGACAAGCCCAAGTAGTAGCCCGAGAAATTTCCTGCCACGAAGCCAGCCAAAATCCCCAACGACGCCCCGCCTTCTTCTGCCGATGCCACGATCTCTCTCACATGGCGAGACTCAGTCGAAGTAAACACTTTCACCAGCTCAGGAATCAAAGCCCCCGCCAGCGTCCCGCAAGAGATAATCGTTGCCAGCTTCCACCATTGCGTCGTATCGCCGCCAATATCGGGAACAATCACCGCCGAAACAATGTAAGTCAGAACGATCGAAACGATCGAAGTCACCCAAACCAGCGAAGTCAGCGGAGCCTCGAAGTTCATCACATCCGCATCGGCAAAGCGTGCCCGTGCCACGGCGCTATTCAGGAAGTAAGCCGCCGCGCTGGAAACCAGCATCATGATGCGCATCACAAAAATCCAAACCAGCAACTGCACCTGCACCGTCGGGTTCTTCACTCCCAGCAAAATGAATGTGATCAGAGCCACGCCAGTCACGCCATAGGTCTCGAATCCATCCGCCGAAGGCCCAACCGAGTCGCCCGCGTTGTCGCCTGTGCAATCGGCGATTACGCCCGGATTGCGAGCATCATCTTCCTTAATCTTGAAAACGATCTTCATCAGATCCGACCCAATGTCGGCGATTTTGGTAAAGATCCCGCCCGCAATTCTGAGGGCCGCGGCTCCAAGTGACTCCCCGATAGCGAATCCGATGAAGCAGGGCCCCGCGTAATCGCCGGGAACAAACAGCAAAATGAAGAGCATGATCAGCAACTCCACGCTGATCAGCATCATTCCAATACTCATCCCAGCCTGCAGCGGAATGGCGTAAATCGGATAAGGCTTCCCCCGCAACCCCGCAAACGCGGTTCGCGAATTGGCAAATGTATTGACCCGAATACCAAACCAAGCCACGCCGAAACTGCCCGCAATCCCAACCAGGCTGAACGCCAGAATGATCGGCAGGGTCGTCGTCACCGGCTTCCCCGGCACCGGCGACAGGACGCCAAAGTAGAGAACAATCACCACTGCAATGAAAACCCAAAGCAGCAGCAGGAATTTACCCTGCGTGATCAGGTAGGTCTTGCAAGTCTCATAAATCAGCTCAGAGATCTCGAGCATCGCCCGGTGCACCGGAAGGTTCTTGAGCCGCATATAAATTGCCAGCCCAAAACCCAGCCCTGCAATACAGAATAAGATTCCGATCATCAGCAACTTGTGGCCGTCGATGCCAAGAAACGAAACTGAAGAAAGGTCAGGCAGCTTCAAACCCGCCTCACCGCCCGCCTCCGATGCCGGCTGGGCCAAAGCCGCGGACGCCGCCAGAGTCACAAATGCCGCTGCTGCAGTCGCCCGTCTCCGGGCGACATGGCATCCTCGGGACACAAGATCAGTGAGCCAGGTGCGCATAGGGAAATCCTCCACTCTCTGAGAACAATATTAAGGATGACTACGGATTCAGGTCCTCGAACCGGCGCAAAGTTTCTCCACGCCCTTGTAACCAGAGCGCGGAGCGCATGGCCGGAGTTCCGAACACGCTTCCACTGCAAGACTTGAACAGGGATGCTGAGTTTGGCCGCGTCGGATGTTCACTGCGCCCCAGACAGAGAAGTGCGACCTCCCCAAAATCTAAGGCACAAGACCAATTTTTATAACATGTTAGAAGCAGCAGGTCAAACCGATGGTCACCCGCTTGAACTACCTCACCTACTTGCCAAACACCCCGAGGGATCCCAGCACCTGATAGCTGGCATTCCAACCCGTGCCCGTGTTGTTTGCCCACGTTCCCTGCTTCTCGGCGTAGTTGTCGTCCCAAACGTCGTACGTATCTTGAAATTTCACTTGGGGACGTAGAACTACCCAATACAATTTACCCTTCTTGACCGGAATCCCCTTGGCGTACTTTGCCGTCTGCAGCGTACAGCAACTTCCGAAAACTGGCAGGTTGGAGAAATGCCAGGTATGAAGCACCTTTCCCGGGACGCCCTTGTTGTCTTCATTCAGACTCACCACCAGAACATTCGTGCCTTGGACATGCGTCGCACCCACCTGGATCTCGGTCACAACGTGATCGGCCTTCGGCCGGAAAGCAGTCCCCACCATCTCCGGCAACATCTGCCCCGCATCATTTCCAAGAACACCGACACCAGCATTCTGGTTGTAGACCTTGCGACCTTTTCCCAGGTTACTGTAGATCACAACCAACCCCGGCGACCGATTGACCGCGGGTGTAATTGGTTGCGAGGGAGTCATCGAAACTACATTTCGTCCACCGTTTAGCTTAATTACTTCGTCGTTCGCCTGACCCCAGGCAGCGACATTCATTAGTGCAGACATACTCACAAAAACCACCACTCCCAACAGCGTTTTTCTCGTCATCTCTCCCCCGTTCCGTGGATAAACTACAGCAAGCATTCTACCCGTAAAACCGCTCCCAGCACGCCATTTGGAGAAAAAGATGGAAGACGAAACAATAGGACAGTGTTTGGCGACGCGCTCAAGGGTGCCCCGTCCAAGCTTCCGCTTGAGCGGGGATTTTCTTCAGCAAGCAACCCCTTGCGTGAGCCCAGTTCCTACACTCCGCTCAGCGCCGACCAAGCCTCCCGATAACTCTCCCACCGCGCGCACCGGCAGGCGATGTCGGGATAGAATCGCAGGTTCTTCTCGAACGCGACCACTTCCACCGGAAGCACATACCAAACATTGCGCGGCGGAATATGCACCACTAGAACATCAATATCGTCAGCCGTGTACTTCACCTTCCCCCGCCCGTACACTCCGTAGACCGGCTGAACTTCATAGCCGCGCGCATGCACCACCCCGGTCGACTTAAGCTGTACCCGCCATAGCCGACTCCCGGAACCCAAAACAAAATCGTAACGCTCGCTGTCGCCCCAAGGCTTGGAGACCTCAAAGCCCAGACTCTTCGCCTTCAACAAAAACGCCGCCTCCGAAAGCTCCCCAGCACGCTTAGGGTTCTTCCCCTGTTGCATCCTCTTCGGACTCTCGATCACACCCTTCAACTCAGGCAAAACAATCGAAACTCCCATACCAGTTCCCCCATTCCCCATTTAAGAGCCCATCCCCGTCCGTTTAAGATCTCTGTCCATTTGTCGTTCCGAGACGGCGTAAGCCGTTCTCGACCCTTGACTTGTCATTCCGAGACGGCGTAAGCCGTCGAGGAATCTGCTTCTCCCCTCCCCGCTTATCAACCATCCAACCGCGAATCAAAGACACAAAAACCCACCCGTTGACCCAGGGGCCAACAGCTATGTAGCACTAACAATATTTTCGGATAGCTATATTTTAACACAAACCACCCCCAACGCAACCCGAAAACGCAGAGCGCAAGGCCGCCAAAGCTCGCGGCACCCCCCCCGAAAACTATTGTCATCCTGAGGAAACGGGATCCCAAGTGTCGGGGTAAAAAGCGTGAGGACAGCACAACCCGAATCCAGCCCCAAAGGGGCGGAATAAATTGGCCCAGGGCGGAAGCGCCCTGGGTAAGCCCAAAAGCCAGATCCAAAGCCCCGCAAGGAATGGCAATCCGGGTCGTATCCGTCTCGGCAAACAGCCGATAAATCCCTATTTCACTTATTGACTCCGAGTCCGCCAATGAGAAACGGCGTATTCTTATTGGAAATAGCTGCCCACATCTCAGCGATAGGTTGGTAAATATGTTCGCCGAAACAAGCAACCATCTGAACCCAGGAGTTCTCCCGCTCTGGAATGCAGTCCTCTGCCTCGATTGCGAGGTCATCAGCAGCCGTCGAGGTGGCGAATGCGCCGCGTGCAACAGCCGCTCACTTATGAGTCTGGCTCGGATGCTCGAGGGCAGTTTGCTCGCGCATAAGGCCCAACACGTTCACAAGCGCGAAGGTGGGTTGTTCGACATCACCATTACGATTGAGTTGCAGCAGCTGCTCGCTAAGAGCTTGAGCACTACCGTTGAGAGGTTGACCAGTGTGATTGGCCCGAGGCTCGCACTGGACCGAGCGTCATTCCACATCAATGTGAAGCCGGCAGTAAACAAACTCGACCTACAGCCCTCGCTCTGCTTCCCCGAACGGGATGCCGCATAGAGAATTGCTATGAGGAGGATCATCCAGCCCAAGCTTCGCTTGTTCGGGGTGCCCCACTCTTTACGCTCTTTGCAAAAGGTGGGAGCCGGAATCCCAAATGAACATTCGCCAGATGTATGTGACAATGACCGAAAATCATACCACCGAGAATCCAACGAACTAGGGCGTAAGCCCTGGTAAACGAAACCAAATGCAGGCTCCGCAGGGAACCATGATCTAATCGTTCGCGTTAAAGTTCGCGATAAGCTTCCCCAAAAACCGCTGTCATCCTGAGGAAGCGGAGTCGCTCGCGCGCGGCATGGTACTGAACCTAGTCTGGGCAAGCGCAGAATCGCTGTAATTGTCATCGGGGGAGAGAAAGGAACCAAGTTAGTTCCCCACCTGCTGCGGCCGACGGTCGCCTAAGCACCGCATGGAAGGACTGAACCGGACGCGGAACCCGATGGTCAATGCATTATGAAAGAGCGCCCCGATTGAGAAGGTTGGATGGATGGCGGCCGCCTGCGCTCCGCTACGCTATGCAGGGCTTCGCTCCGCTACGGCGGCTAGAGAGTTTATGCGTGGTGGGAAAGAAGTGCAGCAAGGCATAGGCAAATCGGCGGGAGAATGGCACTTTACCTTAGGGGAAAGATAAGCGTTGGCACGAATGATCTTTCCCCCAAGGAGGCAACGGAAATGAGTCGCGACATCAAGTATATCGGCATGGACGTGCACAAGGAAGCGATTGTGATCGCTGTCCTGAATGGCAGTGGGAAGCTGGTCATGGAGACCATCCTGGAGACCAAAGCCAGCAGCATTCTGCAGTTCATTCACGGTCTCCGGGGCGAGCTGCATGTGACCTGGGAAGAAGGAACCTGGGCGGCCTGGCTGTACGATCTGCTGCAGCCGCAGGTGAAGCAGGTTCTGGTCTGCAATCCGCGGCGCAATGCCTTATTAAAGGAGGGCAGTAAGAGCGACAAGGTGGATGCGCGCAAGCTGGCCGAACTGCTGCGCACGGGAATGCTGCGACCGGTCTACCACGGAGAAAACGGACTACGAACCTTGCGTGAGTTGGGGCGCAGTTATCAGACCATCAGCAAAGATTTGACCCGAGTGATGAACCGGCTGAAGGCACTGTATCGAGGGTGGGGCATCGCCTGTGCCGGCACCCAGGTCTATGCTCCGCGCTATCGCGAGGAATGGTTGAGCAAGATTGCGCAAGCCGGCGTGCGCCGTCGCGCGGAGTTGCTCTATCAGCAACTGGATGGCTTGCAGGCCTTGCGGCGCACCCTGCGGCCGGAGTTTTTGGCCGAGAGCCGGAAACATAAGGCCGCGAAACTGCTGCGCCAGATTCCCTGCATCGGTCCGATTCGAGCCGCCCGCTTGATCGCGCTGATGCAAACCCCGCACCGGTTCCGTAGCAAGCGGCAACTGTGGACCTACAGTGGTCTGGGGATTGAGACCCACGACAGCGCGCAATACCGCTTTGTCCGCGGACAATTGCAATGCTCCAAGAAACCCCAGCAGCTGCGTGGTCTCAATCAAAACCACAACCATGAGATGAAAGAGATCTTCAAGAGTACGGCTACCCGGGCCAGCTGTAGCACGGGACCGTTCCACGATTTTTACGCGGCTTTGCTGGGCAAGGGGATGAAGCCGGAGATGGCTCGGCTGACGCTGGCGCGCAAGATCGCGGCCATTACTTTGACCCTTTGGAAGAGAGGAGAAGGTTTCGACGCAGAACAACTGAAGACGCAAGCAGCTTGAGCATCGAACAGACCCCAGGTGATCTCCCAGGTTTTCATGCCTCGGTGGTGGCCAAGCGGTTCTTGCGATGCTCGGGTTCGAGGGAGAGTATCGATACACTTATTAGGCGCTCCGTGTGCTGCAGTTTCGCACCGCGTCTCCGGGTCAATCCTATGCCCCCTCGGATAACCCAAAAAAGCTGTAGGCCTCGAGTCTCACATAGGATCATGGTTGGCACTTGAGCCAACCCTTCGCTTGCGTAGCTTCGGAACCGAATGGCGTCGAGCACCACGACTTCATGAAACCGTGGAGTAGGGACAAGCAACTGGGGCTGGCATCGCCGCTGCAATCTGCGACGAGCCGAAGCGGCCGGACCAATCACCCTTGCGAGAATGAGACGGGGCTGGACGTAAGTCACGACACCCGCATCTCTCCGAGGGGCGGGGAGAAGTCTTTTTTCTTGACATCCTCTTTCATAGGATAAGTGTAACGGCCTGGTTTTGTCATTTAGCCGCGCTTGTCCCCGATTTGCGGTCTATAATGTGCCGTCCTCAAGTCAGGCACGCACGGGCTGTGAATGCGTTCTCTGGCGATGATCCTCCGAAGGAAGCTTTGATGAAGCTCAATAAGACTTTGGGAATGCGGGGCACAGTTTTGCTGGTCGCCTCAATTCTAGCTCCGGCGTTGTTGCCGGGCGCGTTAGCAGAAGCCAAATTCAAAACGCTGTACGACTTCAGCGGCAGCAAGGACGGAGAGTATCCCGTCTCTGACCTGATCTTCGACCAATCAGGAAACCTATACGGCACCAACGGCGGTGCCGACACTGCCGGGACCGTTTTCGAGCTAACCCCAAGTTCGGACGGGAGTTGGACGGAGAGCGTGCTCTACAGCTTCTGCTCCCTTACGAAATGCGCCGACGGAGCTAGCTCCTATGCGGGCCTGATCTTCGACGCGGCAGGAAATCTGTACGGCACAACGTTGAACGGCGGTGCCTCAGGAGGCGGTGTCGTCTTCAAGCTAGCCCCAAACGCCGACGGAACTTGGACAGAGAGTGTGCTCTATAACTTCTGCTCCGTTACGAAATGCGCCGACGGAGCATTTCCGGCTGCTCGCCTGATCTTCGATCAGACAGGAAATCTCTTCGGCACGACCGTTTTGGGCGGCGCTCATGACTTCGGCATTGTTTTCCAGTTGACCCCAACCGCGGACAACAGATGGAAGGAGAAGGTGCTCCACCATTTCACAGGTGGCAAGGACGGAGCCTCTCCCTCTGCCAGCCTAATCTTCGACGCAACAGGGAATCTTTACAGCACGACGATGTTCCGTGGCAGTTCTGGCAGTGGCAACGTCTTCAAGCTAACCCCAAACGCGGATGGAGGATGGAAAGAGAGCGTTCTGCACAGCTTTTGTTCTGTCACGAATTGCGGAGATGGAGCCGAACCGTTTGCTGGCCTGATCTTCGACAAAGGGGGAAATCTTTATGGCACGACCTGGGTTGGCGGCAGCCGCGGTAGCTGCCCCGATAGCGGCAGTGGCTGTGGCGTGGTCTTCGAGCTGACGCCGAACTCGGGAGGACACTGGAAAGAGAAAGTAATCCATCGTTTTACGGGCGGCGCGCAAGGAGGCGAACCCCGTGCCGGGTTAATCTTCGATCAGGCAGGAAATCTCTACGGTGCGGCGGAACTCGGAGGCGCTGTCAGTCTTTGCAAGTTTGCCGGCCGTGCCGGCTGTGGCGTGGTCTTCGAGCTGACGCCAAACTCGAACGGGGCCTGGACCGAAACCGTGCTACATCATTTCGTCGACCATCCGGGAGCCCGTCCCCTTGCTGTCCCGATCTTCGACGCAGCAGGGAATCTTTATGGGACGACTCTCGGCGACGGCACCACGACCCACGGGTCGGTGTTTGAGATCACGCCGTAGTTTGCTGTTGTAACATCGCTTTTGACTGATTGATCCCCGCCACCAGGGGTTTTGAGTTCCGATGGGTCTGTGACCCACTTATAGGAATGAAAGTCCATTTCTAAGCTTCATTGATTCCAAACAGGTTACCCGTGACTTTCGACGGAGTGTAACGGCCTCCATTACGCTCATTGAGGTGTGTCGAGCGCTGTAACCCGACGCCCCCGCCTCGCGTCCGTTCTTTGAGCGCTAACCTGGCGCTGACGAACACTCGTGGGGCGGCGCGAATCTCGCATACCCCTCCACGCTCACTCCCTCACTCCCAACTGCCAAAACAGAAACGAATAAACATCCGTCAGCTCTTCAATCTGCTTGGTAATCGGCTTCCCCACCCCATGCCCGGCCCTGGACTCGATTCGCAACAAGATGGGACGCTCCCGGCTCTGCCCATTCGCCGCCTCTGCCTGCATCAAAGCTGCCATTTTCTTGGCGTGCATGGGATCGACGCGGCTATCGCTATCGGCGGTCATAAACAACACCGACGGATATTCCCTCCCCGCCTTCACGTGCTGATAGGGCGAGTAAGCATAAATGAAATCGAACTGTTTGGGATCATCCGCCGACCCGTACTCCGGAATCCAAAGCTTGGCAATCTGAAAGTGCTGGTAGCGCAGCATGTCGAGCAACGGCACCTGGCAAACAACCGCGCGGAACAGTTCAGGACGCTGCGTAAGCGCCACCCCCACCAGCAACCCGCCATTTGATCCGCCACGAATCGCCAGATGCTCTTTATCCGTGTACTTCTGCGCAATCAAGTACTCGGCCGCCGCAATGAAATCATCGAAAACGTTCTGTTTTTTTTCGAGCATCCCGGCGCGGTGCCACTCTTCGCCAAACTCCGCCCCGCCGCGCAGGTTGGCCACGGCGAAAACGCCGCCATGCTCGAGCCACAGATAACGATCGCCCACAAAACTCGGCGTCAGGCTGATATTGAATCCTCCGTACCCGGTCAGCACCGTCGGATTCTTGCCGTTCAGCACGATTCCCTTCTTGTAGAAAACGAACATCGGAACCTTGGTTCCATCTTTCGATGAAAACCAAACCTGCTTGACTTCGTAAGCCAAAGGATCAATCGATGGCGCATCCACTCGCGCCCAGAGGCTCGGCGTCTCGCCCTCTTTGAAAGTCATGCTGTAGATGCTCGGCGGAACCGTGAACGACTGGAATCCGAAGAAGGCCTCGTCGCTATTCCACTGGCCCCCGATCTCAGTAACCGATCCTAATCCTGGCAGCTTCACCTCAGACACCAACTGCCCATCCTTGCTGAAAATCTTCAGCAGAGACGTAGCATTTTTCTCGTACTTGCAAAACAGGCTACCGTGAATGATCAGCACGTTGCTGAGAACAGCGTCCGATGCCGGAATAATTTCGCGCCAGCCCGGGCGCGCCGGCTTCTCCGCATCCACGCGCAGGACGCGGTAGTGAGGCGCGTCTTCGTTGGTGAAGATGTAAAGCTGCCCCTTTAGAATTTCGCCGCTGTAAGTAAAATCTTTTCCGCTGGTGACGGCGACCGGCGCCGTTCCCGCTTTCAAGTCCTGCAGAAACATTTCCGTCTTGGTGTAGCCTTCAAACACGGTGAAGAGCAGCCAGCGATCGTCATCGTCTGCCAGTTGCGCCACCGGCACATCCTGGGCTCCCAGGCGATCGCCAAAAATCGGCGGATCTTTCGCCGGATCGCTTCTCAAAGCGTGATAGAAAATCTTGACGTGGTAAACCTCTTCCCCCGCAGGCACGTCACCTTTTTTCGGTGTGCGCCCGTAGTAGAAGCCTGAATTGTCTTTCTTCCATGCCGGATTGGCATGGCGAGCCCGGTCGATTGTGTCGGGCAACAACTTCCCGCTGGCGGTCTCAACAATATGCAGCGTGCTCTCCTCCGAGCCGCCGGAAGAAATGCCGTACGCCACATACTTGCCATCGTCGGAAGGCGACCACCAATCGAGCGCGACTGTGCCGTCCGCGGACATGTGGTTCACATCGACCAGCACCCGGTCTTTGCCGTGAACGCCCTCCCGCACCAGAAGCACAGCCTGGTTCTGCGTCCCCTCGCGGCGAACGTAAAAATAAAACCTCCCCCCAACCTGCGGCGTCCCAATGCTTCCAATTGAGAGTAGGTCGGTCAGCTCTTGATGAATCCGGTCGCGCCCCGGCAAAGGATCAAGAAGCCCGCGAGTATAAGCCAGTTCCGCCCGAACAAATTCCTGCGTCTCCGCGCTATTCGCGTCCTCCAGCCACCGGTAAGGATCGGCGATCGTGTGCCCGTTCACAGTCTCCTCCACAACCGCCACCCGAGCCTTAGGAGCCGCAGCAGGCGTGTCGGCAGAACCATCCGCCGCCAAAATCACTCCCACCCAGAAAAAGAAAAATAAAAAAGAAAGACCCGAGACCAAAACGCGACCTCCCGCCATGATCACCTCAAGCCGGCCGTTCCAACCAATATCAAAGATGCCAGACCCAATCAACTTTCAAGAGCCACAACCCCCCGCCAATGATATTATGAATAACGACAACAAAAAGGGCCTGCCCTCCCGGGCAAGCCCAAAAAACACTCCTCAGTAGCTCAATGGCAGAGCATCCGGCTGTTAACCGGAGGGTTGTAGGTTCGAGTCCTACCTGAGGA